>NZ_CP109449.1:7867500-10569674 GCF_035918215.1 Streptomyces sp. NBC_01474 | reverse complement strand
GCCTGCCTACTCACGCATCCCCCTGTGATGAACCGCCAGGCGTCATGAGCAGCCCTGGTCTGGCAGCACCCTAAGGGACTGGTGCCCTCCGCTTCGCCCCAGACCTCCATGCCCTTCCGGCCCCCTGTCTCCCGGGAGGGGGGCGGAAGGGTGACTGGCTACGAGGGGTCGCTCGTTCGTGTCCTGGTTTCGATGCCACGCATCATCAATTTGATGCAGCATGTAGAGTTGGTAGAAATAAGGGATACCCTCTGGCCGCGGACGAGGCTCATGTCAGTCTACGAATATCTTCCGGAAGAAATTGCGCGGCTCGGTGTGACGAGAAAGGCCACCGGGCTCGCCCTCGGCCAGGTGCAGACGCATGTGCGGCTCTCCCGGGAACGCGAGGAACGCGCACGCAAAGGACCGGCAGAGCTCCTCAGCCTGAGTGAGCTGGCGATCGCCGTGTGGGAGCACCTTGAATGGAAGCGTGTCGCCCACGTGATGACGGAGCAGCAGATGCCTGTCTATGCACCGGGGCAGGATCGGCGTGTAGGTCGCCGTGAGGAGCAGCGGATGCAGCGTGTGGCCGCTGACGTAGCCGCGGCAGAGCAACATGGCGGGGTACCGGTCGAGATGCTGCGCCATCGGGTCTGCCGGATCGTTGCCCAGCGGGCCGGCTCCTTGGGTGAACCGCGCCTCACCGTCCACCTGATGGCCTCCTCCCTCAGTGAAGCCGCCCACCGGCCCTGGGCCGTCTACGGACGCCCAGACGGCTCTTACCGGCAGGGCGGATACCGGATTACCTCGGTCGAGCAGGTCCTTCCCGAACCCGGAGAATTGCTGTGATCCAGCTTCGAGAACACCAGGTAGAAGCAAATTCAAGAATCCGTAAATGGGTCGGATTCTCTGCAAGATCATCTGTGCCCGCTGAGGGGCTCCGTGGCACGGTCGTCTCCGCGACCGGTTCCGGGAAGACGATCACGGCCGCTTCGGCTGCGCTGGAATGCTTCTCCGGCGGCCGGATCCTCGTCACGGTCCCCACGTTGGACCTCCTCGTGCAGACCGCCCAGGCGTGGCGCCGAGTCGGCCACCGCTCCCCGATGGTTGCCGTGTGCTCGCTGGAGAAGGACGACGTCCTGGAGCAGCTCGGGGTGCGGACGACCACGAACCCGATCCAGCTCGCCCTGTGGGCCGGGCAGGGGGCCGTGATCGTGTTCGCTACGTACGCCTCTCTCGTGGACCGGGAGGACATCGATGCCCCGTTGGGTCAGCGGAAGGTGCGCGGGCCGCTGGAGGCCGCCCTGGCGGGCGGGGAGCGGCTGTACGGACAGACCATGGCCCCGTTCGACCTCGCGGTCGTAGACGAAGCCCACGGGACCGCCGGGGACCTCGGCCGGCCCTGGGCCGCGATCCACGACAACCAGCGGATCCCCGCGGACTGCCGGCTCTACCTGACCGCGACTCCGCGGATCCTCGCCGCTCCCCGCCCGCAGAAGGGCAAGGACGGCCAGGAGCTGGAGATCGCTTCGATGCTCAGCGACCCGGCAGGACCCTACGGCGAGTGGATTTTCGAGCTCGGGCTCTCAGAGGCCATCGAACGAGGAATTCTGGCAGGCTTCGAGATTGATGTCCTAGAAATTCGGGACCCAGAGCCGGTCAGTGGACTGTCGGAGGAGGCGTTGCGCGGGCGGCGTCTGGCGCTGCTGCAGACCGCGCTCCTGGAGCACGCGGCCGCATACAGCCTGCACACCGTCATGACCTTCCATCAGCGGGTTGAGGAGGCTGCGGCGTTCGCGGAGAAGCTGCCGCAGACCGCCGCACAGCTGTACGCGACCGAGGCGTCCGACAAGTTCCTCGAAGATGCGGCCGTATTGCCGCCGTCCTCGATCGGGGCCGAGCCGTACGAGCTGGAGCCGTTCCGGCACGTCCCTGCAGACCGAGTGTGGGCGAGCTGGCTGTGCGGCGACCACCTCGTGTCCGAACGGCGCGAGGTCCTGCGCCAGTTCGCAGGCGGCATCAACGCGGAGAACAGGCGGGTCCACCGCGCGTTCCTCGCGTCCGTTCGGGTCCTCGGTGAGGGCGTGGACATCGTGGGCGAGCGGGGAGTGGAGGCCGTGTGCTTCGCTGACACCCGCGGCTCCCAGGTGGAGATCGTGCAGAACATCGGCCGGGCGCTGAGGCCGAACCCGGACGGCAGTACGAAGGTCGCCAGGATCATCGTGCCCATCTTCCTGGAGCCCGGCGAGGACCCGGACGACATGGTCGCCTCAGCCTCGTTCCGCCCCCTTGTAGCCGTGCTCCAAGGGCTGCGTAGTCACTCCGAAAAGCTGGTCGAGCAGCTGGCATCCCACGCACTCTCGCGCAGCAAGCACGAGCGCAAGGTGCACGTGAAGCGTGACGACGAAGGGCGGATCGTCGGGGCCAGCGGCGAGGGCCAGAACCAAGACGGGACACAGGGCGCGGTGGAGTCCGCCCTGCTGCACTTCTCCAGCCCGCGCGACCCGGCGACGATCGCCGCCTTCCTGCGCACCCGGGTCTACCGGCCGGAGTCCCTCGTCTGGCTCGAAGGGTTCCAGGCCCTGCGCCGCTGGCGGACCGAGAACAGCGTCACCGGGCTGTACGCCGTGCCGTACGACGTTGAGGCCGAAGTCGGGGTCACGAACGCTTTTCCGCTGGGCAGGTGGGTGCACCAACAGAGGCGGGCGTACCGAGCCGGCGAACTGGACCAGCACCGCAAGGAGCAGCTGGACGACGAAGGCATGGTGTGGGAACCGGGCGATGAAGCGTGGGAGACAAAGCTGGCCATGCTGCGCTCATACCACCACGCTCACGGCCACCTCGCCCCGAGGCAGGACACCACGTGGGGCGGCGCTGAGAACGAGCTCGTGCCCGTCGGTCAGCACATGGCCAACCTCCGCAGGAAAGGCGGCCTCGGCAAGGACCCCGAGCGCGCGGCAGCACGGGCCGCCCAGCTCACCGCCATCGACCCGGACTGGAACTGCCCCTGGCCACTGGACTGGCAGCGCCACCACCGGGTCCTCGCCGACCTGATCGACACCGAGGCCAGCGGCGTGCTGCCCAGGATCGAACCCGGCGTGCTGTTCGAAGGCGACGACCTCGGCAAATGGCTCCAACGGCAGGCGAATTCCTGGACGGAACTGTCCGACGAACAGCAGCGACGCCTGTCCGAACTGGGCATCACGCCCGCTGAACGGCCCGCCCCAGCGGCCAAGGGCGCCGGGAAAACACCGGGGAAGACGTCAGCAGCCTTCCAGCGGGGAATCCAGGCTCTCGCTCAGTACGTCGCCCGTGAGGGCCACCACCGTGTTCCCAGGGCCCACGCAGAGGAGATCGCAGTCAAGGGCGAGGCCGCTCCGGTGGTCGTGAAGCTGGGCGTGTGGATCACCAACACCAAAACCCGCCGCGACAAACTCACCCCCGAACAACGCACCACCCTCGCCGAGCTGGGGGTGGAGTGGGCCAGGGCGTAGGGCATTCGGAGACAGCCCGCTCATCCCCCTGATGAACCTTCATCAGACCAAGGGCCGCGAGGCGGACACGACGATCCTCCTCCTGGGGCCAGACGAGTTCTACGGCTACGAGCAGGAGCCATTCACCGACGGGTCGCGACTGTTGTATGTCGTGTTGATCCGGGCCCGGCGTACAGCGGCGGTAATGCTGCTGTCCTACCTGTTCTCCGATCCGTCCTTCGACGTAGAAGGCGGGCCGACGCCGGGGAGAGTCCCACCATTCGGGCTGCTGGAGGCGCTGCCGGCAGAGGTGCGGGCGCTGGCGTGGCAGCACGCATTTGCGGGAGGTGGAGACCGGCTTCCCCGACACGGTCGGGCAGGGCCGTCCGCGTCCGCAGTTCGATCCGGCGACGCGAAGCCTGGCGCAGCAGGAGCTTGGCGGTGGCCATGGGGTGGTGGCTTTCGGTTGTGGCGGCGCAAATTGGGGGCATTGTGGCATCCGCCCCGGCGGCTATTCCGCGGCTTCGCTCAGCTGAGGGCGGAGACGGGCGGTCCGGCTCGCGGAGTTGGCCGTTGGAGGCCGTCTATGCCGTGCAGGTCATGGATCGGCGGGGAGAACGTTCACAGGTCGTCACGCCATGAGTTGTCGCGTCGTAGCGTCAGCGTTCCGGTGGCTTCCTGGGCGAGCCTGTTCCCGGCGGTGAGGATTTCGGCTACCTGGCACCGCAGAGGGGCCGGCAGCCAGGAAACGCGTCGTTCGGCGGTCAGCGGTTCTACTCGTTTCGGGGCCGGCCCTTGGAGGTTTTCGCTCAGCAGGAGCCGGTAGAGGCCACGGGCGGGTCGGATTGGCGGAAGCTGTGATGCGGTTGCTGACACGTTGGCTCTTTGGGGAATGGTGAGGCCGTCGTCGTCGAGGTCGCCGTAGTAGGCGATGTCCGTCACGCCTTCGAGTTGTGCGATGCGGGTGATCGAGGCTTCGAAGGCGTGACCGCCGCCGAACGCAACATGGCCCACTCGACCGCAGTTGTCGGCCAGGAGTGAGCTGACGGTTTCGAAGGTGTCGCTGTTTTCGATCACCAGGACGGTGCCGCCGTCACCGACGCGGTTGTGGGCCAGGGGTGGCGGGATCCGCTTGGCGGACAGTGTGGCCAGGGTGAGGCGGCGGGGTGCGAAGAGCGTGCTGGATGTCAGTGCGTCTAGGCGCTTTTCGTCACCGAAGATCTCCAGTGAGCGCTCGCGCATGGGGACGACGGTCCGTTGTCGGTCGTCCCCATGCGTGTCGCGCAGCCACCGGTTGATGGTCTTGAGGGTTTCGGTTTGTGAGGTGGTCAGTGTGGCGGTGTTCGCCCAGGAGAGCTCGCGGCGCCATAGCACAGGTGCTGTCGTGCGCGGAGGTCTGCTCTCGGTCGTCTTGGGCAGACGCAACCAGCGTGGCAGCGGTGGCTGTGTGGTGTCCCATCCGTCACGGCTGCGCGGCAGTTGTATGAGCTGGTGGTCGGCGAGTTCGTCAAGCAGGGCGGACAGAACGGGGCGGCCCTGTGTGGTGCCGGCTGTGCCGGGGCAGGCCTGGCCGAAGGCCGTGAGGATCGTGGCCTGTTCGACCCGGTGGTGGGTGGTCGCGGTGAGGGTCGCGGCCAGGCAGGCCGCCGACGAGGACAGCGGTTGCCGCTCGGTGTCGTTGCCGCCTTGGCTATCGTTCATCGGCCCGAGGCCGTCTCGCTGGAGGGGCTGTCTGCCGGGGTCACCTCGACGGGGTCGGGCGGGGTGTGGGCATCGCGTGGTTTCACCAGCAGCCGTGCTGCGGAGAGCCGTCCGGTGACGCCGTCCTCGTCCGGTGGCGTGGGGCGGGTGACGCGGTCGGTGACGTGCAGGTGCCGTGTCCCAGTGCGCTGATCGGCGTCGTTGCGCAGTCGGATGCACAGGGGGAACGTGGCCAGCACGCGGTCCTCCATGTTTCCGGTGGTGTAGATCAGTTGGACGCCGAGGGCGGCGGCCATGTTCATCTGCAGGGTCAGTAGGTAGTCGGCGTTCGCCTTGCCGATCGGGTTGTCCAGGATCAGCATGCCGCCGAGGCGGGTGGTGCTGCGGGTCCCGGTCTGGGTGCTGCTGCGGAGTGCTGCGAGAGTGCAGTACAGCATGATCGCGCCGGTGAGTTCCTGGCCTCCTGAGAACACTTTGCTCATGTCGCTGATGGAGGCGTAGTCGGCGCGGCCGGCGGCGTCAGGCTTGAGGATTTCGACCTTGAAGTCGCGTGGGACCGCGGCCCCGACACAGCGCAGTACGAGGTCACGGCCGGGCAGGCTGGGCTGAGTGCGGGCGGTCTCGTCCAGGGTCTCGGCGATGCGTACGGCTAGGACCTGTGCTTCGGGCTTGCTGAAGCCGATCTTGAGGATCTTCTGTCTGGCCCAAACTCCGGCGCCTTCGGGTAGGCAGGAAAGCCGTTCGGCCTTCTCTAGCAGACTCAGCGCGTGGCTGGTGCGGTGCTTGAGCTGGTCGATGAGCAGGCTGCGGTGGCGTTCGGAGCTCTCCAGGTCGGTGGTCAGGCTGGCGGCCCGGTCGGTCAGTTGGGCCGCCCACTGTGCGGCGCGCTCGACCAGCGACGTTTTGTCGATGTCGGTGAGCTGGTGGTAGATCGGCGCCTTGAGGGCGCCGAAGCGGTTCTGGTTGGCCGTGTCACGGAATTCCAGGATCGCCTCGTCCAGGTCCTGGTTCGCGTCGCGCAGCTGGTCCATCGCATCGCTGTGCGCCTTGGTCGCCTCATCGGCAGCGTGTTGCGCCTCGTCGGCGGTTTTGGCGAACGGTGCGGCGTGGGAGGGGAGGTCCAGTCTGCGGATGGCGGACGCCAGGCCGCGGTGGACGACGGTCATCTCGCGTGCCCCGGCTTCGGTCTTGCGGAGTTTGCGCTCGTTGGAGCGTTCGGCATCGAGGGCTTCCTGGAGCTGGGTCTCGGTGTCCTTCAGCCCGGCACCGGCCCGTTCGGTGAGGTGGGTGCCTTCGGCGGGGTTCGACGGGGTCCATTCGGTGTCGAGACTGGTCCAGGGCAGGCCGCTGGGCTGGCCGGCGGCCTGTGCTTCTGCATGGAGTTGGCCGCTGCGCTCACTGAGCGAGTGGTGTTCACCTTCCAGCGTCTTGACCGTGCGGGCCAGGCGCCGTTTCGTGGCCTCGAGGGTTTCGGTGCTGCCGGCTTGGGCGGAGGCGGCCAGCACTTCGGCGCGGGCCACGATGTCGGCCGGTTGGCCACGGAGTTCGCCGTCACGGTTGGATGCTTCCTGTTGCGCTTCCTCGACGCGCCGCAGCAGGTCCTCGCCGACCTCCACGGCGCCCAGGCCTGCCGCTGCTTCCTCGTAGGCGATCTCAAGAGCGGCCAGGTCCGGTTCGCCTGCGGGAGGGTTCAGGGGCTGGTTTCCGTAGACGACCTTGTCCATCCGGGCGGTGTACGAGGCGGCATCGCGGCGCAGCGACTCGGCCTGCACGGCGCATTCGGTGACCTGGCGCCGCAGGCGGGCGGCGGTGTCGCGGTGGTCCTGGGCTGTTGCTCGACGCTCTTCGGCCTGGGTGTGGAGTTCGCCGCTCTCGGCACGGTGGGTGTCGGCTTCGGCGACCTCCTGTGCGAGCCGGCCGAGGGCTTCGCAGGTCCGGGCAGCGTTGAGTGCGGCACGTTCGGCGTCCGACACGGCGGTGCCATGCTCGTCGAGGGTCTCCAGGGCCTGGGTGTATGCGTTGCGTGCGGCATTCAGCGCGGACTCGGCCTCGCGTGCTGTGGTGGCCAGGGCCTGCGCCGCCGAGCGGGTCTGCTCGGCGTTCCCCGGCGGGTGGTGGCACAGCCAGGTGTCGAGCCAGCCTTCCAGCTGGAAGGCCGCCGTCTGGCGTGCGGAAAGGTCTTCCAGGGGCCGGCGGCGACCGGCGATGCGGGTTTCGGCCTGTTCCCGCAGCGCGGCGGCGGCGTCGCAGTCGTGCAGGGCGGGGGTCGGCTCGACGACGAAGCCGCTGTTCGGTGGGGCCGGCTCTGTGTGCAACGGTTCGGGGGTGGAGACAAGTACAGCTGCTGCCGGCAGCAGCGGGTTCTGCGTCAATACGGCCTGCGCTTTGCGCAGGGTTTCCTGGTCGGTCACCACGATGCCGTCGACCACTGCGGGGTGGGCCTGGATGGCTGCGGCATGCAGGCGCGGGTTCACCAGCTGTTCCAGAGCCCTCCAGCCGGCCATTGCGTCGATGCCGTGGCCGGCCAGCAGTTCGAGGAGGTCCTCGACGGCCTGGCGCGGCGGCATGAGGGCATCGTCCTCGACGGTGAGGGCGGCGATCAGTCGCTGGTCCGCCCGGTCGTCGGCTTTCAACGCGTCCAGCTGCTCCCCTGCCGACGCCTGGACCGAGGCTGCCAGGTGACGCAGCGGGGAGGCGTTGTGCTCCAACCACAGGACGGGGTCGCCGCCGGGCACGTCCTCGCCGTCATCGAGTTCGGCGAGTTCCCGCAGCAGCGTGTGGGAGGTGAGTTCTGCTGCGGCACTGTGGGTGTCCGTGACCGCCCGCGCTGCAGCCTCGGCTGCAGCGCGGGCGGTCACCTCGGGTTCGATCAGCTGGTTCGCCCGCTCCTCGAGTCGGCGGGCGTCCCGCTCGAGCTGCTGGTGAGCGGCGCGTTCCTCCGTCGCCCTGGTGTCGAGGCGGGCTGCCTCGGTACCCAGGCGGGCATCGGCTTCCGCAACGGACTCGTTCTCCTCGAGGAGCCCGGTCTGCCGTGCCTGCTCGAGGCGGAGGTCCACCTTCTTGATCTGTTGGGCGAGCAGCTCGGCCCGGGCTGTGTGCGAGGCGGCCAGTCGTTCGTCCTTGACAGCACGGTCCTCGGCCTCGCCCCCTTGCGCCGTTTTCGTGGCGCTTGTGTGGTCGAGGTCGTCGGCCTGCGTCGCACACTGCTGCGCCCTGCCGCGCAGGCTGCCGGCGAACTGGGCCCCGGCCTGGTCGCGGCGGAGCCGGGCGGCGCCTGCGGCCAGTTCCGCAGCGTCCAGCAGCTCGCTGGCCACACGGTACTTCTCGTGTGCGGCAGCGGCTTTCAGCACCGTGGGGACCAGCATCCATGCGGTGAGCTCGTCGCGTTCGGCGTCGAGCTGTTCTTGAACCTGTGCGGCTTGGGCGCGTGCGGCATGGCGACGCAGGAACAGGGTGCTGCGTCGTACTTCCTTGTGGAGCAGGTCGGCGTGGTCACGAGCCTGTTGTCGTTCTTCGGTGTGCGCCCGGGCGGTCTCATGGCCCGCGCGGTGTTTCTGCACGGCTCCTTCCGAGCGGTGGACGAATTCGCGGATTTCCGCAGCGAGTTGCCCCAAGGTGGTCGCAGCGGTGCGGGCCGCGGCGGCCGCTGCCGTGTGCGCGTCCTTGCGTCGGGCCAACTGCTCGGCGGCTGCCCCGGTGGCCGTGGAGAAGTCGCGGTCCAGCAGCAGCTGCTCGCGCCGACCGATGTTCTTGGCGTAGGCGCCGAAGGCGTCACCCAGCTCGGTGAAGTCATCGGCGTCCAGCGCCTTGCTCAGCATCCATTCCGCGAACTGCCGGCCGGTGGTGGTCTTGAACGCCTCGGCCGCGTCTCCCTCGTCCACGTTCATCGCTTGCTGGACGGCGAACAGGTCCGGCTCCAGGCCGAGCCGGCGCAGGTGCTTCTCCCACTCCCCCTGGCGTTTCTCGATCTCTACGTGCAGTGTTTTGTCATCGGCGTCCAGCCGCTTGAGCGCGTCGTGGAATGCATTCATCCGCAGCCGCCGCCGACCCTCGGCAAACGGGAGCGTGGCCAAGGTCGTTGCTGCGTTGGGATGCAGCGAGTAGAACATCCGGTCGATCTTGTCGTCCGTGGTCGGGGCCAGCACCTGCCCAGTCACCAGGGTTTCGCCAGTGCGGACATTGACCCATTCCAGGGCCACATGGGAGGGGGCCGCCGCGGACACCACGTAGGCGCGCAGTGCCTCACGTCCTTTGCGGGACTGCCGTTCGGGCAGCACCGTGGACAGGAGCATCCGGATGAACACGGACTTCCCGCCGCCGTTCTCCAGGACCAGCAGTGTCGCGGGTGCGGGACGGCGGAACAGCTGCCCGGCCGTGGGGATCAGGGCGTGGGCCGGGATCGGCAAGCCGCCGTCGGACAGATCGAGCGGGACGTCGTCGTACCGGGCTCCCATCGGGCCGATGTTGTACAGGCGGACGCGGTTGAGTTCGTACATCGCTGGGATCAGGCTCCTGGCTCGGCTGCGGGCAGGGAGGCGGGTGCTGCGGCATCGGCCGTGTCCGTGGATTCGGCGTGCGGGCTGTGGAACGAGGGCTCGCCGTCGAGCCCGACGGTGATCCCGAGCTCGGCCAGCTGGCCGAGCATCTGCTGGCCGGCCAGCTCCCGTACCTGGATCTGGTAGCGGGCGGTGGTGGTGTAGGTGCCGGCGTTCTCTTTGCCTGCGCGCCTCAGCATCCCGTTGTCCGCGAGGTACTCGGCCACCCGCTTGATGATCGCGTGCCTGCTCTTGGAGTGGGCACGGTCATCCCCGGTGGAGGCCACGGGGTTGCGTCGCTGGTAGTAGCGCCACAGGTGGATGAGGTCCGGGTGGTCGACCGGGACTCCGTCGTCGGCGTCGGTGTCAGCGGCTTGGCGTTCCAGTTCCTTGGTGGCTTGCTCGACCATCGCGTCGATGTGACGGACGGTGACGCGGCCGACGTGGGATTCGTCGTCCAGGTCCTCGGGGCGGTAGTAGGCGAGCGCGGCGATGGCCAGGTGGGCCAGTGCCGCGATCGGCCGGTCGGCGGGCTTGCTGATGTGGTCGGTGACGCTGACCGCGAACTGTGTTTCAGCGGTCGCCCCGAGCACCAGTCCGGCCCGTGGGTCGGCGGCGATCACGGTCAGGTCGAATCCGCGTGCGGCGGCGTGCAGTTGCTGCACGAACTGCGGATCGGTGCGGCAGCGGCCGATCAGCGTGGCGTACTCGGCGTTGCGCCGGGGTGTCAGGCCGGGTTGGAAGCCGAAGGCGAGCAGTCTGGTGACGGCGGCCGTGTCGTCAATGTTGTTCACGCCGCGCCCTCCTCGAAGTCGGTGCCGATGGTCAGGACGGTGGCGGCGGGGCCCCGGACCACCAGCAGGTCGTGGCCGGCGAACAAGGCGTCGTCCAGTTCGCTGTCGTCGGCCAGCGCCGCCAGTACCGTGCCGCGGTCGGGGGCGTAGCGCGGGGCGCCGAACAGGCCCAGCACGTGCAGGGCGAGCAGGTGGTCGAGGTCTGGCTGCCCGGCCGTCGTAGCGCTGCGGCGTGCCGTGTTCAGGAGCTCGGACAGGCGCACCCCGTCGGTGTCGGCCTGTTCCAGCAATCCTTCGACGGCTGTGTACTGATCGTCGGAGAAGACGCTGGTGTCGTGCGTGTCGCCGAATTCCGGCTCGATGATCAGGCCATCGTCGCCGTCAGGTTCGGCCGGCGGCGTCATGAGGCTGGCGATCAGGTCCGGAAGGTAGATGGTTGCGGGGCGGTGCGGCGGTGTCGCCGCCGTCGCGAACTGGTCCAGTAGCGGATACGCCTGCCGCACCGGCAGTTGCAGGGCCGGCTGGAGTAGTTGGCGCTCGAGGTTGATGTGGGACCGGCTCGGGGGCGGCACGAAGCTCTGGCGTTCTTGTTCGGCGCGGAACCGTTCTCCGATCTCCTGCAGATTCGCCTGAAGTGAGGCGTGCCGGCGCAGGCATTCCTCGAGGATCGCGATCAGCTCGGCGGCCTGGGCCGGGGTGGTGTCCTCGGTGCTGTTCTCCATCATCCGGACGAGGTTGTCCTTGATGGTGTTTTCGGCGTTGATGCGGTCCTCGATGTGCTCAAGCGCTTCGGTCTGCATGCGCTGCACGTCACGGACCCAGTCCACGGAGCGGATGTCGCGGCGCATCCCCTCCAGGCGGGTGCGGATGTGCTCGGTGTATTGCACGGTGCGGCGCAGCGCCATCTCCGCGGCGCGGTGGGCGTCGGTGAGCCGCCCTCGTCGGACCAGGGCTTCCAACTTGGCGTCGGCGGCAACCTGTTCGGAGGCGATGTCGAGGTCCACCGCTCCGACGAGTACGGCGATCGCCTCGTTGGAGGCGCGCAGCCGTGGCCGCCCATCGGGTCCCGGGACTTCGCGCAGCAGCTTGAAGGAGAAGCGGTGCGAGGTGTAGGTGCCGTTGGAGGTGATTCCGTAGACGTGGCTGAAGTCGCGGTCGACGGTGCCGACGTTCAGCAGGCTGTCGAGGACCCAGCGGGCCACGTCGGTGTGTTCGTCGCGGTCGCGCTGCGGTATCTGCAGGCCGGCGACACGGGCCACGGCGGTCACGATGTCTTCGTGTCGTGCGCCGTCGTCGAAGTCCATCTTCAGGGTGACGGTGTCGATGGCGGTGAGTGCCAGCTCCTCCATCTGGTAGCCGGTCCACTCGCGTGAGGTGAGCAGTGGCTTGCGGCGTTCCAGGTCGAGGACCGGGTCGGCTACGGCGAGTGCCTTCACTCGGGTTGCAAGTCCCAGCGTGTCGCGGCCGCGAAGTCCCGCTTCAGACATCCAGTTCCCTTCCCGCCCCATGAACTGCCGTCACGACGATCAAAATGAGGGTGGCCTGTCGGGGGCCTGAGGGCCAGGGGGCCTTGCGTGGATTCCGGACGCGCCCCGGCCCGTCGGCACCGCTATTGCGTTAGTGTCTGCAGGCCGCTGGCCAGGTCGGCTTGTACGAGGTCGTCGCGCTCTGCCGGGGTCAGCCAGCGCGTGCTGGACCCGGTGGCCCCCCGCTCCACCCACAGCACCGCGTCGACGGCCTCGGCGACGGCGTGCAGATGGCTGATCACCATGACGAGGCGGTCGCCGCCGGCCCGGGCGCGCAGCACGTCCAGGGCCGAGTCCAGTGCAGCCGAATCAAGCGCTGCGAAACCTTCGTCGAGGAACAGGGAGCCCAGGCTCGATCCGCTGCGGGAGTGCAGTTCGGCCAGGGCCAGGGCCAGGGCGAGTGAGGCCTGGAACTTCTCCCCGCCGGACAGCCGGTTCGGGTGGTGGTTGACCCCGGAGGTGCGGCTGATGATGTCGAAGTTGTCGGCGAAGCCGAACCGGTCGTCGGACATCTGGCCGAGCAGGTCACTGGCGACGTCGCGCAGCGCGCGGGTGCGCAGCATCGTGAGGTGAGCCAGGAACTTGGCGTCGACCAGTTCCCGGCGCAGTACGTCCAGCGCCTTGGCCCGGGCGGTGCCGGCGGTGACGGCGAAGTCCAGGTCGGCGGCCGGTTTGATCATGTCCTGTGCGGTCTGTTGCTTGTGCCGCTGGTCCGTGGCCTCCATACCCGCCTGTGCGGCGGCCGTGACCAGGGGGTGCAGGGCGTCTGCTGCCGTCAGGTCGGTGGTGGGGTCGAACCCGTCGACCTCGGCGAGTGCGGACGTCTGTTCACGCAGGCTCGCCGTCGCGGCCGCTGCGCGCTGGGCGGCGGCGTCGGCGTGCTCGGCGAGCTTGTCGTTCAACGTCGCGGTGGCCGTGGCCAGTTCGGCGGCGAACTGGCAGGTGGCGGGGATCCCTGGCGCGGCGGGGGTCTGCGGCGCGGGGCATGCCTCGGCTGCGTCGAGGTAGGTGACGGCGTCGGTGACGGCTTGGGCCCAGGCGTCCAGGTTGCCGCGCAACTCGCTCAGCGGGCGGTCCACATCGGTGCGGGTCTCCTCGTCCAGGGCACGCTGCCGGCTGAGCACGGCGTTCTTCTCCTGTCGTGCTGATTCCCGCTGGTCGAACAACTCTTGGAGTGCGGTCTGCCGGGCGGCCACGGCATCGAGTGCGGTGGACGCCGCATCGGCGGTCACCTCGATCGCATCGCCGGGCAGTGTGGCCCGGATCCGCGGGGGCAGCGCGGCCAGGGCGCGGGTGGTCTTGGCCACGGCGCGGGTGTGTGCCGAAAGAGCGGTCTGGTGGCCTTCGACGGCGCGTTGGTGGGATTTCTTGCGCTCGTTGAGCGTCGCGCGGTCCGTGTCGATCCGGGCGGTGCGGTGGTGCACGTCGGCCTGCAGCTGCTCGGCTTCGGTTTCGGCTGCGTGTTCGCATGCGGTGAGCGCGTCGGTGATCGGTGCGATGTCCTGCTCGAGGAGCTCCTCGTGGTGTGCGGAGCCGTCGGCGGCAGGAGTGGCCCGGGCGGTGGTGACGGCGGTTAGTGCCGCCATCGCCGCCGCGTCGTCGAAGTGGCCGGCGGCGGCGGTGGTCGCGAGATCGCTGAAGGCGCTCTTGGCCTTGGCCTCGGTCTCGCGCGCGGTCTGCTGCGCCGTGTCGTGGTCCGTGTCCCGTTCGCGGATGGCTGTTTCGGCCGCCGTCACGGCGGCGCGGGCCCGGGCGAGCTGGTCGGCGGCGTTTTCCTGTGCACGGTTCGCGTGGGTGAGTTGGGTTCTTGCCTCGGCCAGTTCGGCGGCATCGCTCCCGGGCGCCGGTTCGAAGCCGTCCGGGAGTTGCCTGAGGCAGATGGGGCAGTCGTCGCCGTCGTGCAGGTCAGCGCCGATTGCGGCGGCCTGGTCGCGTTGTTGCAGCGTTTCCACGCTTGTCCGGGCGGCGTCACGGTTTCCTTCGGCTGAGGCGTGTGCCTCTTGCATCTCGCCGCACCGCCCGCGGGCGGCTTGATGCTGGCTCGCCGCGGCGCTCTGGCCGCGTACGGCATCGGCGAGGCGGCCGGCTGCCGTGAGGGCCGCAGCCAGATGGGTGCGGGCCGCGGCGGCCTGCTGGCGCACATGCTTGGCCGTTTGGGCGGCGGCACGCGCCTTGTGCGCCGAGGGTTCTATCTGTGCGGCGCGTTCGACGAGTTCTTCTTCGGTGCGGGTGATGGCCTCGTCTTCGTCGGTGAGTTGTTCGTTCTGCTGGGCGAGCCGGTCGCGTTCGCCGCGGTGCTCTTCGGCGTCCGCCGCGAGGGCTTCAAGGATCACCGCGGCCTTGCTGAGGGCGTCTTGTCCTTCGCCTTCCGCGTCTGCGGCAGCGATCGCATCCGTCAGGCCGCTTTCCTGCTCTGCGGCACGGGTGGCCTGGATGTTCAGGGCCTCGCGTCGCGCGGCGATGTCGGCGGCGACCGGTTCGAGGGCCTCGAGGGTGGTGCCCGCGTCGGACACGGAGCGCGCGAAGAGCATGTGGGCAGCGGCGGTGGCCCCTGCGGTGGCGGCCTGTGCCGTGGAGGATTCCTTCTGCAGCTGGGTGATGCGGCCGACGGCCGCGTTGAGGTGCTCGGCGCGGGTTTCGGCCTGTGCGGCGGCCGCCCCGGCTTCATCGGCGGCCTGTGCGGGGTCGTCCGGCATGGCCTCGCGCTTGGTCTTGGCGACCGCCAGGAGGCTGTTGAGCGTCTCGCGTTGGCGGGCGGCGGTTCGCTGGATGGTTTCCAGTGACTCGGCGCCGAACAGTTCCCGCAGCAGTTTGCCGCGTTCTTTGGGGGCCGCGATGAGGAGCTGATCGAACTTGCCCTGCGGCAGCAGTCCCACGCGCAGGAACGTCTCGTAGCTCATCTGCAGCACCGCTTCGAGGCGGTCGTCGACGTGATTGGCGTTGTCGGTTTCCTCGCCGGTGTCGAGGTTCTTCAGATGGTGCCGGCCGGCGTTCGGGTTGGTGGCATGCATGGTGCGGTGGACGTGCCAGCGTTGCCCCTCGTGCAGGAAGGTGAGGTCCACGCTCATGGCCTGGGCACCGTCGGCGATGAGCTGTCCGGGCTTGGTGGCGCTCCAGGAGCTCTTGCGGAACAAGGCGTAGCTGATGCCGTCGAGGAGACTGCTTTTGCCGGCTCCGGTGTCACCGACGACGCCGACCAGGCTTGTGCCGGTGAAGTCGACGGTGACCTGTCCGGGGTAGCTGCGGAATCCGGTGAGGGTGAGCGTCAGGGGCTTCATCGCGTCGTCTCCGCTGCGGTGGTGTCGGTGCCGGACAGCAGGCCTGAGCGGTCGATGCTGTTGAGGGGCCGACCGTCGATGGCTGCGGTCAGCAGGGTCTCCTCGCAGCACGGTGCCGGGTCGTCGAGGTCGGGTTCGGCTTGCAGATGTGCGAGGGCGTTCATGGCACGGTCCAGGGCCAGTCCGGTGGTTCCGTGGCCGCGCAGGTAGTCGCGCAGCAGTTCTTCGATGCCGGGCAGTTCGGTGGGGGCCTTCCGCTGGCCCGGCACGCTCTCGGCGGCCCCGGCGCGGCGTTCGTCGACGTCGACGAGGGTTGCCCGCGGCAGCATCTTGGCCAGGGTGTCGGGAAGGTATGGGTCGGGAACCTCGACGTCCACTACCGCCTTCACCCAGGCGTCGTTGACCCTCGCGGCGCGTTGCGCGATTTCTTCCAGGGTGCCCTCCAGGCGGACCAGGCGGCGGCCGGAGGTCAGGGGAACGGGGTCGATGCGGGGCGTGGCGTCGGGGCCGACCTCGGCCAGCACCACGCTCTTGGTGTCGCCGCTCTCGCCGAAGTCCATCTGCAGGGGGCTGCCGGCGTAGTGGGCCGGGTATCCGGCGCGCTGGACATGCTGGGGTTTGTGGATGTGGCCGAGGGCGCCGTAGGCGACGTCGGGCAGGTCGGCGGCGGCCGTCGCGTACTCGTCGGCGATGGAGATCTTCCGTTCCGAGTAGGAGGGGAGGGCACCTTCCACGAACAGATGGGCGGCGAAGACCAAAATGTCCCGGGCGTCGCGTCCTGCGGCGAGGCGGCGGTAGACGTCGGCCTGAACGGTGCGCAGTCGCTCGGCGTAGGTCGCGGTCGTCAGGGCGGGGTCGGTGAAGTCGTAGGCGAACCGGTTGGGGTGCAGGTACGGCAGCGCGCCGATGCGCAGCGTCAACTCACCGTTCTGGGCGGGGTAGTCGGCCACCAGCAGGCCGTCGGGGCGGGCGTCGGTAGCGAAGCGGACCCGGGCTTGTTCGTCTTCGCCGATGCCCGTGCCGTTCAAGATGAATTCCAGGAAGGCCAGGACGTTGCGGGTGTCGTGGTTACCGGCGACGACGACCACGGGGGCGATCTCGCCGAGGCGGCGCAGCGCCTGCGCGGCGCGGCGAAGGTCGTCCAGTCCCGGCCGGGAGGCATCGAACAGGTCACCGCTGTGCACGATCAGGTCGGGGGCGAAGTCGTCGGCGATGTCGACGATTTCATCCAGGACGGCGTCGACTTCGGCGTCGCGTCGATGGCGGCCGAGCGGTTTGCCCAGGTGCCAGTCGGAGGTGTGGAAGATGCGTCCCGTCACGGGTGCCTCCAGGAGGGCCGGGTGAGGTTCGATGGCGCCGACTGTACACGGAAACACGGGAAAAAGTCTGGAAACTCTGGAACTCTGGTAACGTCTACGGCATGAGCGATCCTCTGGATGCCCTGGAGAAGAGCATCAGCAGCCTGCGCCGTGCGATCCGCGCCGCTTCCGCCGCAGGCGACAGCGAGCGTGCCGGTGAGCTGCGGGCGCAGCTCCGCCGCGCCGAGCGGGCCTGGGACACCCTGATCGATACCGGAGACCCGGTACCCGCGCCACCGCCGCGCACCGTGGCGGGAGTACCGCCGGTTGCGCTCGGATCGCAGCTTCCAGCACGCGAGCACGTCCACCGAGCCCTGATGCTGCTCGGGACGCCGGCCGCCCCCAAGCTGATCGTGGGGGTGCACGAGGCGTTCTTCCTCGGCGAGCTGTCCGCGTCCAAGCTGTCCAGCCTGCGCCGGGACGAAGAGCGTTCCTACAAGTCCAGCCCCGGAGCCCGGCCGTACTACCTCTGCCCGGCGCTGTCACACGACCTGCTGACGCCGGTACGGGCGCTCGTCACCATCAGTACCTGGACGCTGGAACAGCGCATCATCGGCCCACTGTCCCCGCGCGTCGACTTCCTCACCAGCGCCATCCGTGTCGCCGAGGCGGTCCACGCTCCCACGACGTCCACGAAGGGAGAGCCCCGCCCGGCGGCGCTGCGGCTGTTGTGGCGCTTCGCAGCGAACATCCCCGACGCGATGCCGAGGGGCGCTCCCGGGCACGAGAGCGCACTGGACCCGCAGCAGGTGATCGATGCCGCCCAGACCGAGCTGGACGTGCACCTCCATGCCGACCGCGCAACCCGGGCCGAGGCCTCACGGCGGGCCCGCACATCGCTGGGCGACGCCCAGCAGCTGTTCGGCGCGCCCCCGCAGAACGTCACACCGCTGCGGGCCCGGGCCTGACACCCCGTCCCCTCCCCCGCAAGGATCTCTACCACCGTGAAATCACACGTCGACGACCGTCTGAACGCGCTGCGCGGATCCGCATCACGGCGGCCCTACAACGCCCGGTCGCTGGCCGCCCTGGAGAACAACCCGCGCTGCACGCTGCGCGCCCTGCTGGACGCCTCCGGATCCGACAAGGCCGCGATCGCCGCGCGCACCGGCCACCCGTCCCCTTTCGGTCAGTCCGCCTTCGCCTTCGCTCGCGGCAATGCCTTCGAGGCAATGGTGAAGGACAACGGCTGTGCGGAACTCCTGCGTGTCCTGCGCGAGACCCTGGGACTGACCCTGCCCGAGGTGGCGTACCTGGACCTGAACGACGTCGGCGTCGCCGGCGACAACAGCAAGGGCGACCGCAACCGCAACCGCAGGGATCACACCGCCCGGGTCCTCCTGCAGGCGGCCCGGGGAACCGGTGACGGCACCCTGTTCGACCACCCGATGCTGCACCTCCAGGTCGGCGGCGAGGATGCGTTCCTCGAGCCGGACCTGGTCGCCTTCCGCATCGACGGCCGCTTCTACGTCGTCGAGATCAAGAGCTTCCCAATCATCGACGGGCAGGCCGCCCCGATGCAGGTGCGGTCGGCGACGACGCAGGCGTGCGCGTACGTCCTCGCGTTGCGGGCTCTCCTCACGAAGGAGGGGATCGACCCGGAGACCGTGTCCGACACCATCGTGCTGGTCGCGCCGAAGGACTTCACCAACCGCCCGACCGCGGACTTCGTGGACGCCCGCAAGCAGGTCGCCGCCCTGACCCGCCAGCTGGCCCGCATCGGGCGCATCAGCGACCTCGTGGACCTGCTGCCCGAGGGGCTGACCTTCGACCTCGATCTTGACAAGGACCAACGGCCCCGCCGCCCGGCCGAAGAACTGGTCGCGGCCGTGGAACAGGTGCCCGCGACGTACCGACCGGACTGCCTGAACCACTGCGAGATGGCCTTCTTCTGCCGCGCCCGCGCCCGGGCGGAGGCCTCCCTGGACGTACTCGGCCCCGCGGTACGCGAGCAGCTCGGCGGGATCGACACTACGACGATGGCCCTGGGGCTGGCCCGCGGGCAGCTGACGCCGACGGCGGACCAGAGCGACACGGCCGCCGCGCTGCGGCACGCCGCCCGGCTGCGTGCCGAGTTGACCGCAATGTACGGGGGTGCCGCGTGAACATGCTGTCGGCGCTGGCGCACGTGGAGGCGATGGAAACCATGGCGGCGGTCCCCCGGACCGCGTTCCGCCACCACCGCCTGTCGGACCGCCCGCTGGTCATCATTCCGCTGACGATGGCCGGAGAAGCCGGGGCCCCGCTGGCGGCCATGGTCGGCACTGCCAAGAGGGACATGACCCTGCTGGTCGTGCCCCAACCCCGCAACCGGGACCAGAGGTTCGCGTTCGCCGCCGAGCTGGGCCGGGCCGTGATGGACTACATCGACTCCTATCGTCAGGACCGCCGCGGCGAAGGCGAGCGGTCCTGGTACACCGACGTGCCGCAGATCCTCGTCCCCAACCACGGCGGCATCAAAGCCTTGGCAGACCTCGGGCGCATGTGCCGCTTCCGCTCGACGTCCGGCACCTACGCCGTCCCGGACGTCGTCCCCGAGTTCGGCATGTGGCTGACCTTTCTGGTCGACACAGCCGAGATCGCCGGCACCTCCATGCTGCTGCCCCTCACCAAGATGCTCACCGAACACTGGGCAACCGGTCAAAGCTCACTGGAGGACCAGAACCTGGCCTCACTCATGGCCTGGATCGACCCCCCGCCCGGGGTGAGCGTCGCCCAGGCTCTGGAAGATGCGGAGAACCCGGACGTCTGCCCGCCGGCAGGGCCGACGACCTCCCCGGAGTTCGACAACCGCGACCTGGCGCCCGCGATCAAGCGATTCGACACCGCCCATACACTCGGCGATCCGCACGCGCTGGCCACCGCCCAGACCGAGCTGACCGAGCTGATCGCCGAACAGACCAAGCCCACCTGGCGCCTGATATGGAGGGCCGTCTCGATACTGCGGTCCGTCCCCGAAGCGCCTCAGAACGCCGGGCGCGTCGATCGCGACTGCCGGCTCTTCACCAACTACTCCGACTACCGGGACGTCGGCGGCCTGCCGCAACGCAAGCGGGACACCGCGATCGGCGCGGCACGGCGCCTGAGTCAACTGGAGAGTGCGCTGGCCGACTTCGAGGCCGCCGTAGCGTTCGACGACCCGTTTGTGCTCGCCGACCGGCGCAGCGGCGGAGAGGCATTCGCCGGAACGGTCGTGGCGAGCGAGCCCGACCGGGTCGTGGTCAAGAACAGGCCGGTGCCACGTCCGCACGTCACTGTCCGCACCAGCGACCCTCTGCGCCTGGCCGCCGGCACCACGTTGATCAGCCCGTCCATGCCGAAAGGCCACAAGGCCGTCATCGTCTCCGTCCTCCCCGACGGCGACACGACCCTTGTCACGGTGGAGGTCAGCGCCGGCATGGGACGTGCCCGCACCCCCAAGGCGGGCTCCGTACCGGACCTGGACAAGGACATCGCCTACCTTCCCGACCCGGGCTGGCGCCCGAAACCGAACTTCCCGGACTCCGACCACACCCCGTGGACGCACAGCGCCGACCCCGACGGACCGGACGATCAAGCCGTACCCGAGAACGCCGCCGCCGAGGAGTGGGGCCATGACAACTGACAACGACACCCCAGGCGCCGCCGCGAGCGCCGCCACCGCCGCGATCCTGTCCGACCTGGCCGACACCCACCACAGAGCCGTCGTCGTCGACTCCCCGCCCGGCGCCGGCAAGAGCACCCTCGTGGTCCGCGCCGCCCAGGAACTCACCGCAGGCGGCGAACGCCCGATCATCGTCGCCCAGACCAACAACCAGGTCGACGACCTGATCGAACGCCTCGCCAACACCCACCCCGACATCCCCCTCGGCCGCCTGAGCGCCAGCGACTACAGCCCACCACCGGCCCTGAGCACACTGACGAACACCACCATCGGACGCACCCTGACCGACCTGACCGGCTGCCAGATCATCGTCGGCACCGCCGCCAAGTGGGCCACCGTCCGCGACACCACTTTCGGCTGGGCAGTCCTGGACGAGGCCTACCAGATGCGCTCGGACATGCTGCTGCAGATCGTCGAGCGCTTCGACCACGGCCTGTTCGTCGGCGACCCCGGCCAGCTGGACCCGTTCACGATCGTCGGCACCGAACGCTGGATCGGGCTGCCGCACGACCCGACACAAAACGGCGTCACCGTCATGCTGGAACACAACCCCCACATCCCCGTGCACCGACTGCCAGTGTCCTGGCGCCTGCCGGCCTCCGCCGCCCCCACCATCTCCCAGGCCTTCTACCCCTTCACCGACTTCACCGCCGGAACCGGTGCCGGCACCCGCGCCCTGGACTTCCGCACCACAAGATTCGGCAACACCCGCCTCGACGAGACCCTCGCGACAGCCTTCAGCACCGGCTGGGCCCTGCACGAACTGCCCCGCCGCCACGTCCCGCGCACCGACACCGAAACCATCCAGACAGCCGCGCACCTCGCCGAACGGCTGCTAGCCCGAGGCGCGGTCGCCACCTGCGAACGCAACCCCAACGGCCGCGCCCTGGAGGCCGCCGACATCGCCATCGGAGTCGCCCACCGCGACCAGGCCGACCTGGTCCGCGCCGCCCTCGCCCGGACCGGCCACCCCAACGCGCCAGAAGTGGCGGTCGACACCGCGAACCGACTGCAGGGCCGCGAGTTCGAAGTCGTCATCGTCGTCCACCCGTTGTCCGGCCGCCGCGACGCCACAGCATTCCACCTCGAGGCCGGAAGACTGTGCGTGCTGGCCTCCCGCCACCGACAGGCCTGCATCGTCGTCGCCCGTGAAGGAATCGCCGATCTCCTCGACAACCACCCCTCCACCGACCCAGTACACCTGTCCGTGCCGGCCAAATTCCCCGACGGCTGGGAAGCCAACCACGTCATGCTGGCAAAACTCGCCCAGCACCGCGTCGCCGCCTGACCTTCGCACCTGCACCCGTAGCTGCTGCTCTACACCGGTCTCGGCGTCAGAGGGAGTTTCCCGATGCTTCGTCCTGATACACGGCTTTGACGAGGTACCAGATTCCTCGCCGGGTTGGGGTTGATTCTCTGGTGAGTCGGCGTGCCATGAGAGCGATCCTCGCGAGGTAGATCATGGCGGTGGAGCGGGTCGGGAGGGCTTCGTAGTAGCGGGCCGGGCGGCTTGTGGAACATCAGCCAGCCGAGCGTTCTCTCCAGCGCCCACCTGCACGGGAGCACCGTGGAGCCCGCGCGTGCCGGGGGCGTGGCGGACGTTTCGAGATCGATACCGAGACGGGCCGCGTGGTCGACGAGGTACGCAGCACGGGGTGTCCTGCCAGTCGCCCGTCCCTACGCGGGTGGCGCTGGGCAGCCGGTGCGGGAAACGCCGAGGTACTGCTCCAGGGCCTGCTTGATCACTTCGTACGGTGAGCAGTTCTGCCGGTCTGCCTCGGCGCGCAGCCACTGCTCAAGGTCTTCAGGGAGATGCTTGGCGCGGTTGGCCAGGTTCTCCAGCCTGGTCACCCAGCGGCAGTTGTCCGGGCTGTAGCCGAGGTTATTGTCCCTGCGGTCGATTTCTTTGCCGTCGGCGTAGCCGTGGGCCAGGGCCCAGGCACGAAACGTGGCGAAGTCGTTCCAGGCGTCACAGACGGTGATCCCGCGGCCCGTATAGCGGTGTGCGGCACGGATGTTGGGGCTGGAGCAGCGATGACGCATGCCGGCCCAGATTCCGTACAGCCGTGATGCGTGCTGGCCGTGCGTGGTCGTCTTCTCGCGCCCCAGGCAGCCGCAGCTGCGGGTGCGCCCGCTACGCAGGTTGGACAGGCGTACTTCCCGGACGGTCTTGTCGGTGCATGAGCATTGCACGAGGGCGAAGTTGACGCGAGCGCCGGTCGAAGTGGTGCGTACGCCCCGCAGCTCGATGACTGTCAGGCGCTCGTACACGTCGCCCACCTGCGTCGGCGGCAGGGCGGAGGTCGTGCTCACCGGGCGCCGCCAGCGGCCGGTCGAGGGCTGGTGCGGGCCGCTTCCAGGGCGCGGCGGATGACGGTGTAGGTGTCTGCGCCCTCCGCTGCCGCGCGGTCCTCGAGGGCCGTGTGTAAGGGCTCGGGCAAGTAGCGGCTTCGGTTCATCAGGTTCTCCAGGTCGGTCACCCAACGGCAGTTGTCCGGACTGTACCCGCGGTCGTTGTTGATCCGGTCGATGCTGAGGCCCTCGGCGTAGCCGTGCGTGTGTGCCCAGGTGGCGAAGGAACGAAAGTTGTTCCACTCGTCGCAGACGGTGATGCCGCGGCCGCCATAGCGGGAGTACTTCTCGGAATCCGGGTTCGAGCACCGCTCGCGCATGTTCGTCCACACGGAGTGGAGACGAGTGCGGGACTGCCCGTGGAAGCGGTAGCGCTCGTAGTACTGCAGTCGGCCGTTCCACACCCGTGTGACCGCGATGCGCTCCTCCGGGTCAACGTTGACACCGGCGTAGCAGTGGCCGCACGGCGTGGCGATGCGGCGCTCCAGGTCGTCCTCTCGTGCATCGGTTTCCCGGCCGCAGTTGCGGCAGCGCAGAGGAACGAAGTACCGGTTGCGCATCGCTGACTGCCCGCTGCGGCCCAGTACTTGCTTGGCGACCGGCGGGCCGGTGACGGTATAGATGCCGAGTTGGGTACCGGTCGGCAGGGCTTCTCGCTTCCGGGCAGGCACAGGGCGCTCCTTCGGATCTTGGGGACAACAAGGCTGTCTTTGTCACACCTATCGTGCTTTGACTCACCCAGAAGTGAGACTGAGTATTTGAGTTGGCGGCTTGAGGCGTGCCCGGGGAGATCGGCTTCGAGAGCGGTCCTGGTGTCGGAAAGCGGACAGGTCTAGCTTCCTGGTTATGACTGACCAGTTCGACGCCCAGCTCGACAAAGCCCTGGACAATGTGCGCGACATGCTGCCGGAGAGTTCCGTGCTCCGCCTGGAGGCAAAGCTCCGTCAGATCCACGCCGAACGGCCCGACTTGGAGGGGCAGGAGGTTGTGAACATGGCCTTCGACGTCCTCGAGGGGGAGAAGGTCGACGCCCGCCTTGCCATGGAGGAGGCACGTGCGCGGGTCGATGAGGCGGCTTCCGCCAAAGCTCGCCTCGCGTCCATGCAACGGATCGCAGAACGCTCGGCCGAACTGGACGCTGTCGAAGCCCGGTACCCCGGGAGGGCCACCATCGCTGAGGCGCTCGCCGACGCCGGGATCTCGTGGGCCTACCTCGGCCTGAGCGAAGAGGATGGCGTCCTCGCCGAGGAGATCCGCCGAGGGTTTGGAAAGTAGGAACCCTCCTCGACAACGGTGTGACTGAGCGCTTCGGCTCGCCCGGTGTCCCGACGCTCGGGCGCTCAGTCCGCCGACTCACACGCTCATCCGCCATCTGAAGTGCTCAGTCGCAAGAAGGCGGTTCGGGCCCTTGCTGCTGGGAGATCTACAGGTCGAACTCGAGGTGCTCGATGTCCGTGAACCGGACGAGGCCAGGTCCTCGATGACGCCGCCCCACGCGTCCGCACCAGGGGCCAGCGTGGATGCACCCCCGCGGTGCGGGTGCAGGGCCGGTCCTGGCGTCGTCTCCGCTTCTCCTTCGACCTCGGTCTCGAACCGGTCGCCGTGCCGCAGGTCTTGCGGAAGGACGGCTTGAGGCCGGTCAGGGCTCCAGGGACGCGTTCGCACGGACGCCATGGTTCGTCAACGGCCGTAGGGCTGGACCAGGTCCACGAGACGTACGTCCGTCCGTCGCTGTGCGGCCGCGGCAAGATCCCGGGGGAAGCCGTGTTCCGAGATCCGGGCGAGAAACCCCGCACGAAGAACGCCTACACGCCCCGGACCTGGCGGGCGGCGAGAAGGAGACGGACGTGACTGTTCACGGCTCCCGATCTGCGGCGGTGTGCGCGAGATGGGCTCCTGCCGACCGGGGACCGCGCGGCGCGACTCTGCCGGATCACCGAGACGCGGCCGGCCTGCGTCGCACCTTCCTCGGCTTGATCTTCGAGACCCGCAACGTCGACCTCCATGCCGTGCTCGGTCTCGGTGAAGTCGGTACGCGCAGGCAGGCGACCTCGTGCTCGCGGCCGGCGATGGCGAAAGCGGTCAGCCCGATGGAGCGGTCGCGGATGCCGAGCTGGCTGTCGGGCGCGGCCACCACGGTGGCGCGCAGGTGCTCGGCGAGCAGCGCGGGCGCCGGTCCCCGGCCCCGGGTCTCTTCGGTCTTCTCCATCGCCTTCACCTTGGCCTTGAGCTGGACCAGGTGGTGGTCGGTGCGGCCGGTGACGACCACGCCGGACAGGCGGCGGTCGATGGCCGAGGGCGCGGTGCGGGTGCCCTTCTTCCAGCCGGGCTGGAACCACAGCCACTCGACGAACGCGGTCAGGCTGCCGGGGGTGATGGCGGTGACGGGCAGTTCGAGCAGCGCGCAGAACTGAGGTCAACGGGGTCGTGCGGGTCGTAGGCCATACCCGTCAGGCCGTCCACGACGAGTTCCGGGCTGGCCCCTGTGTCGGGGACGATGGACGGGATGCCCGCTCCAGTCGGTGACCTCGTACACCCGTACGGGGCCCGGGTTTTCGGCGGCGCGGCCGCCATGGCGCCACCACACGACCTCGACGTTCGGCACCAGGCGGGCAAGGTGCGTGGCAAGCTCGATGACCGAGTTCTCCGCTCCGCCGCGAGCGGTGGAGAGCCAGGTAATAACGGCGTGGGGGACCACAGAGTGCCTCCTGATGGGAGTTGAGCCGCTGGTGCGGCCGCGCGGCCAGTGCCTGCACCAGCTCGCCAAGGCCCATGACCCGGCAGGACTTGAGCCGGCGGGCGAAAGGGGGTGTGGTGCTCGGACCCCCCAAGCACATCAACTCGTGTCCTGGCCCGGAATGGGAGGAGTGTGTGCCCGGGTCCGGCAGCGAAAAGGCCCCGGTCGCGTAGACCGGGGCCTGCGTTCAGCAACTCACCAAAGCTAAATATTGTTCGCTAGTGAAACATTGATGCTGCGATAGGGCGGCTGGCTTCGACCTCCTTCTCCGCCACGGCCGGGTGCATCAGACCTACGTATTGGGCAATCAGACAAAGTGGATCAAGCTCCGTGTCCTCCCGCTCTGGCACCGCAGGTTCTCTCTCGGGGCACAGGCAGAGGCGATGGACCAGGTCCACGTCGCGGACCACTTCTAGGGCGCAGAGTCCACCGGCATCGTGAACTCGTTCGGTCATCAGGAGGAAGTCCCCGGCGTTGGCGCCAAGGCCGATCAGGGCTCCCGTCAGGCTCAGACAAACGACGATCTTCTTAAGTCGCCTCCAAGGCGGCGAATCTAACCCGTTCCGTTCACACGTATCACTCCTTCGGGCCGAGCCCTCGGACGAGGGCTGCTTCCATCTCGAAATCCGCGCAGCGACGGCATGAAAGATCATTTCCAACTCCTCCACAGGGCGGGTGCTGAACGCAGAACCGACCCCCGAAGGGATCGGCCCTGCGAACAGCACCCACGGCCGCATCACCGGAGTGTGGGAGAGCCTCGCTGCGCCCGAGACTGGCTTACTTGCCACTGAACGTACCCAACTGGCGTCGCCGCTACATCAGTCCCGCGAACGAGCGCACAGCGCCACGCGTCGTACCCCGGAATGACGGCGTCGCATCTCACCGCGCCTGGACGGCCGACAGGCCGAGGCCTCCAGGCGGGCCGGAGGAGGCGTCCGCCGGCCCGCCGCCGGCCACCACGACGAGCAGAGGGAGCGCGTCAGCGGGAGGCGGCCACAAGCGTCCCGAGCACGGCCGCGGCCACGGTCACGGCACCGAACGCCACGGTCAGCGGAGCCTGCAAAGACGGCCGCAGATGGACCGCTACGGCGCTCCCCACCGCGAAAGCCAGAACCATCACGACCAACAGCAGAGCGGTCACGGACTGGGACAGGGGCATGAGCGTTTCCTTCGCCTCAGGCGCGCCGCGGGGCGCGCGTCGAACTAAGCGACGGAGAGAAGTAGCCCGAGGCCTTCACCCTTTGAGAGCAAAAGGGACAAAGCTGCGCCCGCATTCTGTAGGTCATTCCGCAATTGAGCATTTTGCCCGTGGGGGATGTCACATCCCGGGAGTCCAATGGGCCATATTTGACAGGCAGTTCGACGCTGTCGCTCGCTCCGACGGCTCCAGGAGCGAACAGCAGATCGGTCAGCGGATGGCGGCCACGAGTACCCCGAGTACAACCGCGACCACGGACACGGCGCTGGGCTCCCTCTGGAGCGAGGAGATGCGTGTCGTGGACGGGACAAGGTAGACCGGGATTGGCCAAGCTGGCAGGCAGCTACTCGAGGTCCTCTCACGTAGGCCAGCGTGGTGCGGCGGCCCCCCGTCCCCGCACCCTCTGAACCGGCGGCATCCTCGACGACCTACCCCGGCCGGCGAGGCTGCTGGTCCGGCCGACCAAGGTGGGCGTCAACCGCGGCGCTTCGACACAACCTGGCGGCCGTTACTCAGGTCCATCTCCAGACCTCCGTGAAACCACGGGGCTGTGCGCCCCTTCAATGGCATTCACCGACTGGCGGATTCTCCCCGCTCGGGATGAAGGGACGGTCGGGGACTTCTGGAATCCGGGCGCGGCGAGACTTGCGAGCTACCGGTCGTGCGTCGGGATCCGTGCGTGCCGGCAGGGTGCTGGGGGCATCGGACGGCTTCGCGGCGGTGTCGAGCAAGGCGCTGATGTCGTCGGCGAAGTGAGGGCCGGGCATGGGGAGGTCGAGGTCGGGCTCGCGTAGGTAGCCGACGGCGACGGCGGTGGGGATGTAGTCCATGAGTTCGTTGACTGCAGTGGAGTGGGTGCGTTCGCTGTCGCGGGCGAGGTGGCGCAGCAGGCGCAGGATTGTGGTGGTGGGCATCTGGGTGACTGGGTGGGTTGCCGGGTGCCATTCCGTCCCGGGCGTGGGGAGCGATTCCTTCTGCTCGGCGTCTTGTGGTGGGGGCTGGACGTCGTTGGTCTGGCTGTGCCACCAGTTGGCTGTTTCGCTCTCGCCCAGGGCGAGGTGGTGGAGGTAGAGGCAGTAGGCGGCGGCGGGTTGGCCGGCTCCTGCGGCGTACTCCCACCAGAAGCGGGCGCCTTCGCTGGTGTCGGTGAGCTGCAGGACACAAGCCAGGACGAGGGCGCTGCGGGGTTGGGGAACTTGTTCGGTGACGAAGTCAGCGACGTCGGCAGCGGGGGTGTGGGTGACGACGGTTTCGCACAGGGCACGGAGGTCTTCGGCGGCGGCGTTGGGCTCGGTGCTGGTGTCGCCTGAGTGGGGGTCTGGGTGCCAGGGCGGGACGATGTCGCGGGGCACGGTGCGCTCGGGGACGAGCAGGGCCCTGGAGAGGATTTCGTCGATGCGGGTCATGCGGTGTTCCCTTCGGTTTTGGACGGCGGGCAGATGAGGCTCTCCAGGAACCGGCGGGCGTGGCGTTCGTCGGAGCGCACCGACGCCATCGAGACGCCCAGGAGGGCGGACGCACCCCGTTGCGTGAACCCGCACAGGGAGCGAAGCACTGTGACGTCGAGCTGGTGGTCAGGCAGGCGGCTGATGGCCTTGAACAACTCCAAGCTTTCGGTGAACTGGTCCATGCGGTCGGTCAGGGTGGACACGGAGCGCAGGGCGACGGTGTCGAAGGCAACTGAGCCGAGTTCGGGCCGGCCGTCCAGGTGGGGGGTGCGGGACATGACGGTGGCCCGCAGGACCTCCCAGGCGAACCGCCGATGGTCGGGGCTGGCGAGCGCGTCGTTCCAGCGAAGCCACAGAATGTCGAAGGAGTTCGACACGGCGATGTCGCGCGGAATATCCTCGAGGAAGCACTGGGCGTAACGCCTGTAGCGGTCTTCGACCAGCTCGCGGAATGCGCAGTGTTCCAGCGGCGGGGCGGCCGAGGTGGTGAGCGTCTTCTCGCTGCAGCCCTCGACCCACTCCCTGCTCTTGTGGGCCTCCAGGGCGGCCTGGCGCCACAAGGAGTGCAGCGGCCAGTCCGGGAGCTTGAGCTCGGCGCCCAGGCTCAGGACGATCTCCCAGCGCGGGTATAGACCTGTGCCGCGCAGGAGTTCGGAGATTTTGGACTTGGCCACCCGAGCACGGCCGCTGAGGTCGTTCAAGGTCAGTCCGCTGCGCAGGTAGGTCTCACGTACGGGCTCGAGCCAGGCGCGGTGGGCGCTGCCCACGCTGTCTGCGATGGGTCCGAGCTTGCGTCCCGGGCGTGGTCTCCCAAAACCGGGCGAGTCCATGGAGGTCACGGGGCCTTGCCCTCCTTGTCCGGCAGGGACGCGGCGCGATGCCCCGGGCCTGAGGCGCTGTCTGTGCGCGAGGCATGCATGATCTGCTGCACCGTCAGGCCGAGGGCGGGGGCGAGGGTTGCGATCGCCGCGGCCTCCCCGAGGGCCACCAAGGCGATGCTCCATGTGAGAACCCCTGTGGTGGCCACGATGAGCCCCATCTGTTTGCGTTCCATTCCGATCACTCCGTTGTGTCGGCCGTCTGTGGCCCCGCGGCCCATCCGGACGCCGCGGGGACTCTCCGGAGGGCGGGTGCCGGCCGTCTCCCGGAGAGGGCAACCAGCATGGAACGATGGGGAGTTGTTACGCCACGTGATCATGGAATCACGGAACAATGAGTATCGCGTCACGACCGACAATCGATCGCCGATGACCGGATCCAGGGGCCAGTCGGCGCGCCCGAGTGGAAGTTCCCGATTTTCCTTGCAATCGCGGCGCGCACCCCCGTCAATGGAAGCGGACGCCATTGGTGTCGGCCTTCCATCCGGAAGGGCCCGCTCCCGTGCCGAGAAGTTGGGAGCGAGCAATCACCGCTCTCGCCTGGCCGCTGATGGAGGCCAGGCGAGAGCGGGACTCCACGACGCTAGCCCAGAGCACTGACATTGCCGGGCAGGCCGCAGAAGCACTCCCCCAAAACCCGCATCGTCCATGCACTAAGCACACTCAAGAGGTGCCGTGACGAGCAGGCCCTGAGGATCGGCGGGCCTTATCCGTCACCGGCCCTCAGCGCAGGCGAGTCAAGGGCTGGTGGCCGATGCACTCGGCGCGGGTGCGCCGGGGGCGGGGCTCGCGTCGGCGGCTGAGGTGGACACTGCGCGGCGGGTGGATCTGCGGCGTGATCCGCAGGCCGCGTTGGGTGGCGTCGGCCCGTCGTGCACGCCGGCGGGGCGGTGGCCGGCTGAGCCCGGGCATCCGCTGGCGTTGTGCCAGCAGTTCGCGGTGAACACCATGTGGGCCCAGCTTCAGCGTGCGGGCGGGGTGTTCGCGGTGAACGGGCCGACAGACGGCCACTGGATCCCCGAAGAAGGCCGGGCCGTGCGCCGCATCCTGGAAAAGCTCCGCGACCAGGGCGGCGTCGACCTCGCAGGCAACGTGTATGTCATCAGCCCGTTCAAAGCCGTGGTCCACGGCGCCCAGCGCGCCAGCCGCGGCCTGCTGCCCGAGAAGCGCGTGGGCACCATCCACACCACCCAGGGCAAGGAAGCCGACGTCGTCATCCTCATCCTGGGCAGCGGCCCACGCCGCCCCGGCGCCCGCGCCTGGGCCGCCTCACGCCCCAATCTCCTCAACGTCGGCGTCAGCCGCGCCAAACGCCGCCTCTTCGTCATCGGCAACCGCGAAACCTGGCAAGAACAGCGCTACTTCACCCCCCTCGCCGACCAATTGCCCGCCCACACCTGGAAGCTATGATCGACGCCTCCTCGCTGCTGACGGCCGTGCCGTAGCCGTCACACGGTGCGGTCCAAGGCCACGCGCGGCCGGTCGCCTGCGATCCACGGGCGACGGCCAGATTCCAAGTGCTCACAAACCCCACCATGCCCGGGAAATTCCACGCCCAGCTCGTTGTGGAGCGCAGGGAAGAACTTCCTCACCTCGGGCGACTGGAAGGTGGTCTGCCACCGGTAGCCGGGGCCATCAGCCAACGCGCGGCGTACCAAGCGCCGTCCCAATCCTTGCCGGTGATGGTCAAGCACGAGGAGATCTTGCTGATGCTGGCGACCTTCGGGAATCTGCAACGTGCATGAGTGGAATGCACGGGCCCCTACGGCCTCTGACCCGCTACCTGCACACTGAAGGCATCACGGTCACGGAGGTCAATCGCCCAGACCGGCAGCCAGGAGCCGGTGGGCAACGCCTTGATCGGTTGATTCCAGGACGAGTACGCTGACGACCGTTACTGTGCGTCGTGCAACGAGAACAGTCGGCCGAACGCCGCTGGCCGGACTGTCTGCCGGACGTGGGGGTGGCCGGATTGAATAGCTCCATAGCCGTGGCAGCGGGCGTTCCCCCCATCCACTTCGGAGTGCACGAGCTCCGTACCGGAAGCGCGGACGGGGCACGAGCAGACTTCGAGAAGATGCTCGCTCAGCTCGCCAGCGCCACCACTCCGAACGTTCGCATGATCGCGGCTAACCCAGGTGACTGGGGAATCGACGCCTTTGCTGGCGACCTCGGGGGCGCCATCACCGTCTGGCAGTCCAAGTACTTCATGCCTGTCACCACGACCAAGCAGTCGCGACAGATCCGCGAGTCGCTCGCAAACGCGCTGAAGGCAGCAGCGGCAAACGGTCACACCATCGAGATCTGGATCTTGTGTATTCCCTCCAGCATGGACGGCCCTGCGGCGAATTGGTGGGACCGCTGGAAGAAGGAGCAGGAGAGGGAGCACAACATCGTCATCGAGCTGTGGGACGAGACCTCGCTCGTGAAGAAGCTCCAAAGCCCCGAAGGCGACCAGGTGCGCCGCGCCTACTACGAACCCTTCACACCGGCGCCTGCCGCACCCATCCAGGAACAGCTTCGGCTGGTTCTGGACGTGGAAGATGACAAGGCGGCGGCGCTCGACTCGGCTCTTTTCGTGCGGCAGATGACGGAGGCTGGCCACATCGAGCTGGGCTCCGCCAAACAGCAGTTCTTCAATGCCGATCTGGTCGCGCGGGAGATCGCGCATAAGGCTGTACCTGCAGAGGTGGCTGCGCTGCGCTCCGCTGATGCCACTCTGCACGGCGTGTGGGAGATGCAGTTCAACGAGTGCTCTGCCGAGGATGCCATCAAGGCTCTCCATGGACGGGTCTGGCGCGAGGTGCGCAGCGAGCACGACAAGCTGCCGAAAGTACTGCGTCTCGAGTTGGTGCACAGCTGGGGGTTGGTGCACCGGCTGGTCGACAGCCGTCGGGCTGGCTGGGTCAAGCACTGGCGGCAGATCGCGAGCAGTCATCCCGACGTCTGAAGTCTCACGACAGCCTGCCCCCGCTAGACAACTGATGAGGAGCACGTTGTGGAAGCACACCGGCCGGTAGTGATGCCAGAGGACGAGGTGCCCTTCCGGCTGGCTCAGCTGCTGCTGCTCCTTACCGCTGTTACCGAGCAGGACGCGAGCGGCGCGAGCTTGGAGCGCATTGGCTACTACGACTTCCTATCCGCGAACCCTTTCCTAGTGGTCCCCTCCGAGGGCCGAGAGGCCAGCCTCCTTCGGCTGGCCGGGTTCGACCCTCAAGTCTTGGCGTACGCCTCTTCCTCGCAGCGGTTCACCAGTCGTAGGCAGCGCATCCAGCACGACCTCGCGCTTCTGATCGCATATGGGTGCTGCCAGGTCCACAACCGCAATGGTTCTCTCGTCTACTCCATCACGCTGGCTGGGCAGGAGCTCGGAGGACAGTTCACAGCCACCTACGCCACCTCGTTTCGTACAGCGGCCAGGATCGTCGTGCGTCGGCTCCGCAGGCTGAGCGACAAGGGGTTGCGGGAGCAGACCGCACGGTGGCTTCGGCCGGACGGGCACGGCGGTCCTGCAGCCGCCCTCATGAGTGTCCTGGGCCCGAGTCCTCATGCGTCGGCAACGTCTTGGGAGGGATGATCACTATGGAGCCGCTTCCCGGCATTCGGATCCGCCGCCTGCGGCTGGCCGGGATCGACCGGTCCTACGAGGTCGACTTCACGATCGAACAACGGGTGCGGAACCTGTCCGTGATCGCCGGGGCGTTCAGCTCGGGCAAGACCGCGGTGCTGGAGTTCATTGCGTACGGGCTTGGCGCCAAGCGGCATCCTCGTCATCAGGAGGTGCTTCGAAGAGTCCGCTCCTGCCTCTTAGAGATTGAGCTTTCCGGAGAACCACACGTAATCGAGCGGTCGGTGGGTGAGCCCTCGAAGTTCGCCTTCGTACGTCGTGGAACGCTGGACAGTAAACCCGCTAAGGGCGAGAGTAGGCCGATCGATCCGCCGGGGGCACCGGACAGTCTGTCGGCCCTCCTACTGAGCCACTGCAAGCTTGAAGGTGTCCAGCTACGGGAAGCCCCGAACAGCCGTACATCCCGCACGGATCCACTTAGCTTCCGTGACTTGATGTGGTTGGCATTCCTGCCCAACGAACGCGTCGCGGACAAGAACTTCCTCTTCGAGAACCACTACATGCGCAAGCACAAGTTGCGGCAGGTGGTTGACGTCGTCTTCGGCGTCCACGACGACCGTGCCGTCGAGCTCGGCCAGCGGATCAGGAAACTCGGCGACCGGCTCAACCAGGCCAATGTCGAACTCGCGGCAGCGCGTTCCTTCGTCCAGGAACAAGCCCCCACCGCCGTCGCCCACGACGAGACCATCCCATCGCCCCTCACGTTCGAGCGGGAGCTGGCCGACATCACCTCCCAGCTCCAGGCACTGGACCAAGCAGCTCAGGCGGGGACAGCCTTTGCCGCCCAACTACGTCGTGAACACCAGCAAGCCGCACGCAGTTCCCGCCGGACGGCATCGGTGCTTCGGGACTGCGAGACACAGCTCGCGCGCCTGATGCCGCTGCGAGCGCAGTACGCGGACGATCTGCTGAAACTCGGCATGCTGGGCGAGGCACAGCAGCTCTTCGACCCCTTGAGCGTCACCACCTGCCCGGCCTGTCTGAAGAGCCTGCCGGCACCCCCGACCGCCGCGAGCGGGCAGTGCAGCATGTGCAGCCGCGAACTGACCGATGCTGACGGGGCACAGACACTGGGGGCCGCGGACGCCGGCAGCCAAGCCGAGGGCAACCGCATGGATGTCGCGGCCGAGATCCGGTCAACCAAAGCCCGCCTCAAAGAGATCACCAACTACATCGAGGACCTGGACGAATCACTGGTCTCGCTCAAGCTGCAGGCCGAAGAGGCGGCAATTCTTGAGGAGCAGGCTGCCGCCGCGCTGGACGAGGCAACTTCGCCCTCGGTATCGCCATTCCTCGCCGCCCGCGACGACCTCCACCGCCGGCGAGAGCAGGTCCTCCGCCTCATCGACCAGGTCGAAAGCACCGCAAAACTCCAGGAGGGACTCGCCAAGCGCGCCGCCGCGGTGGAGCGGCACGAGGCGCAGATCGCCCGCTTGAAGGAGGAACGCGCACAGCTCGGTGACGCCACGTACGACCGAGACCGGATCATCGCCCAGGTCAGCAGCCGCTTCGGCGACCTCCTGCGTGAGTGGCGCTACCCCAAGCTCAGCCAGCCCTTCATTAAGCCTGACCTCACACCGTTCGTCCGCGGGGGACCGTACCAGGAGGCGTCTTCTGGCGCCCGCACGCTGCTGACCCTGGCCTGGCAGCTGGCCGTCTTCGAAATCGCCGTCGAGACCGGCGCCGCGCACCCTGGCTTCCTCATGATCGACAGCCCGCAGAAGAACCTTGGCCACGGCGGCGGCGGCACCCTTGATGCGTTGATCGCCGATGCCGTCGCGATCGACGACTTCTACCATCACCTCTCTGTCTGGCTCGCGGACCGAGGTACCAAAGCACAGCTCATCATCGCCGACAACAGCCCGCCGCTCCTCACGGAAGGCGACGTGGTGGCCCGCTACAGCCGCAACGAGGACCATCCTCCCTACGGGCTGATCGAGGACGAGACAAGCGCAGCACCGGAAGAGGTCACCCGGTAGAACCTGGCGACGCCACAGCGCACCCGATGGTCGGCGGGTGCACTGGTCGTTCGCAGCCACCGGGCCAAGAGCACGCCGACGCTCGCGGCGCATGCACGACTGCGTTCCCCACCCTGAACTTGGTGTCGCCGGATGCCGGCGCATCCGGCGACACCAGGCAACTGCCCGTTCGGCTCGCCTGACCCAGACCGGGCCGGATTCACCTCTTCGGATACGAACAGGCAGGAGCGCGGCGCGTCCGTGCTCACCGCTGGCCCAAGAATGCTCTGCTGAGGCCTCCGGCGCGCGTAGCTCCGGCTGTGTGCGTGCGGGTCATCTCCCGGGGATGGGCTGAGCGCCAGAGGGTGTGGGGCACCCACTGCGCACTTCTCTTCGCTTCGCTGTTTCAGCTGGATGCTGACGCGTGGCTGGGCTGACCCGGGAGGCCTGGAGGGTCACGCTATGCCGAATTCGCTTCGTCGCCGCACCGCTGCGGTGCGGCGTATGTACACAGGAGAGAACTCCTCCGCTGCGGGGCGCGCAGTGCGGGCGGGCCGGATTGGGCTCGGACTGGACGAGTGCACGGCGCAGCAGCAAAGGCTACGGGCGCTCCTGGCGCTGGGCTGGTTCAACTCCGACCTGGACACGGCACACGGCCACTGGTGCGCATACGGACTGTTTTCCTACACCTTGACTCCCTCACCTCGGAATGATGGGTTTGAGATCGAGACGAACTGGGCTGAGGGAGTGGTGCGTTGGCTCGTCCCCGGAGGCCGCGACTGGCCCGGCCGTATTCCAGGGATGCGGCTCGAGTCAAGCGACGGCTACACGTGGCGTCTGCGGCACCTGCCCACCGATGCCACCCTCACCATCGCCGAGAAGCACCGCCCTGCCCGTCAGCTCGTAGCCCCTGCAGTAGACGCTGATTGGATTCGACCAGCAAGCATTGCCCTCACCGACGCCGAGCACGATGCCCTCCAAGCCGTCCCAGCGATGACCCCGGCCAGCACCACGCTCCTGGCTGCCGTCACCGTCCGCATCTCCCTACGCGACCGCGGCAGAACGTGGGCGATCGGCGGGTGGTGGCAAGACCCCCTCGATCGCGCCCCAGGACGCTCGGTGACACAGGGCCTGCGCCGGCTTGAGGGACACGGAGACCGATGGGAACTGGCCTGGACGGGCTACCCCTTCCCCGACGACCTGGCCATCGCACTCACCCACCCAACCGCTGGCCTCGTCGGTGCCCACCGACACCGCACCCGCAACGGCTGGAACATCCACTACAACGGAGCCGTACTCACGCTGAGGTCCCTGGAGTAGCACGCTGCTGGGCGTCTACTCCGCAGCGACTACGAGGCCCGGTTCGCCGGCCAAGCCACCGCCCGGACGCGCCGCTTTCGAGGCGGCGTGTCTGCAGACAAGTGGGCCGCCACTTCTCCATCGCGCGTTGGGCGATCTGGCGTCCGATGCTCGTCCACGCCGGTTCTACGGAATTGGGGACGGCACTGGAGGTCGGTAGCGGTCCGACCAGACCCGCGAGATGAGCGCCTCCTGAGTGACATACCGGTCCGGGCAGGGGCTTTGGAGGTGGCGCCGCAACAGGTCCTTGTCGACACCTCGTTGCTGCAGGTAGGCGGTGATGGTACCGGCGGCAAGGTAGTTGTACGTGAGGGCCTCGGTGAGTTCGTCACACCGACACTCGATCCCTCGGCACCGCTGCACGAACTGATACTGGGATGCTCGAACTTCGACGCAACCGACTTCGCCCGCGACATCCCCTCCCCTGTACGGGACCGCCTGTCCGTCGGTCGCTCGGGCGACGACCCAGACGACCGGCGAAGGCGCAGCCGGAACACCAACGGAGGCGTACTGCCTACCCAACTTGCCGTCATCGAGTTCGACGACCGGAACATCGGCATCGCCGAACGGGACTATGCGGGACGGCGCGCGCCGGTCAAACGAGCGGGGCATGTGGATGTGCATCCGGCCGGCTGCGGGTCGGTGCTGTAGCACGCGATCGTTTCCTGTGCCCCATGCTGACTGACGGCATCATGACGACTGGGGAATGGTGAAGATGAGGGGGTCTTCGCGGGCCCCACTCCGCCATCTCGTCAAGCTGACGCGAAAAGCGGCGAACTTACGTCCGCCCCCCGATTGGTCTGAGATCCTAGAGACCGATCGAGAGGGGCCGAAGGTATGGAGTGGAAGACTCACGGTGAGCGAGAGATCTACACCAACAAGTGGGTGAATCTGTGTCTGGTCGATGTCCAACAGCCTGACGGACGCAGATGGGAGTACCACGTCGTTCGCCTCCGGCACTTGGCCGTGGCCGCCGTCGTCAATGATCAACAAGAGGTCCTGATGATGTGGCGGCATCGCTTCATCACGGACTCATGGGCCTGGGAGTTGCCCATGGGCCTGGTTGAGGAGGGCGAGTCTCCAGAAGACGCCGCGGCCCGCGAAGTGTTGGAGGAGACGGGCTGGCGTCCTGGGCCCATCAAGCCCCTGATCTACGCCGAGCCTGCCAACGGGATCACCGACTCGCAGCACCACGTCTTCCGGGCGGACGGCGCGACCTACGACGGGCCGCCCACGGAAGAGAACGAGTCTGACCGCATCGAGTGGATTCCGCTCTCAGAGGTACGGGGGATGATCGACCGTCGGGAGATCGTGAGCAGTGGGTCGCTGGTCGGCCTGCTGTACCTGCTTATGGACGAATCAATCCGCTAACACCGGTGGGAGGAACTCCCGTAGTCGCGCCTCAAAGGCCAGGGCTACGGGTTCCTGCCGGTGCGGGGCTAATTGGTCGTAGAACTCGCGGAGATGGCCTGACACTCGCTCGGAGGCTACGGCCGATGCCGGCTCCAGAGCTTGCGTGGCGGTGCGGCACGCCTGGTCGAGCTTTCCCTGGTCGAGCTGTGTACGTGCCAGCCAGAACGCGTGAAATGCCCGCCCGCGCTGGTTGGTACGGTCCTCCCTTCGTAATGCGTCTGCGATCAAGGGTTCAGCAGTCTCTGCTTCACCCAGTCGGCCGTGAGCGATGCCCGTGTCCACTATGAGCTTCGGCTCGTTGAAGTAGGTCACCCAAGACGGGTCCAGGTCACTCGTCTGGATCTGCCCGAACTGATGGTGGGCTTCCCCGATCGCCCGGTGAGTGGAATCGCGGTTGCCCAAAGTGGCATGAGCGAAGGCTTCGCGCATGGACAGCATGGACAAAACGCGTGGGGTACTGCCGAGAGATGACCGCGCTTGGTCCTGAGCGGCGGCGACGAGTGCCAGAGAGTCCGCGGGCCTGTCCTGATACGTGGCCTGCAGGCTCATGCAGGCAAGGACGTTAGCGATGAACTGGCGGTCGTCGACTTCCGTGGCCAGTTGCAGTGCTTCAGTGAAGTAGGCGCGGGCCTGGTTGTACTGGCGGGCATCGAAGTAGGTCCAGCCGACGAGGCACGCGAGCTCGGCTGCGATTTGGTACAGGCCGTTCTTGATGGACGGTGGTCGGCTCTCCTTGAGTAGTCCAACCACGTATCGGAGTTGGCCGACGATTGCTGGCCTCAGCGCTTCGCCGCCATGCTGGTCGTCTCGTCGCCAGTAGTCTTCGATGGACGATCGGAACGCTTCAAGTGTGGCTGCACTGAGGCTTGTTCGGGTGGCCAATGCCAGGATGCTATCCACATCGGGCCCTGGCAGAGAAGCGGGTGTCCGCTGTCCTGACTCTGGCTCTTGAGGCGCCTCGCGCTCTGTGACCACGAGGGCCTGAGGCGTTTCCCACGTCCGCCGGGCAAGCCCAAGCATGTGCCCCGGGATTCGTAATCCGTCTGCGATGCGTTCGATGACGTCCATGTGCGACAACCGACGTTGGCCTGCGATGACTTCGCCAACTCGGCTGGGCGTCAGGTCGCAGCGTCTGGCGATCATCGACGGGTAGATGCCCGCCTTGGTCTTCACCAGCCGGAAGACTCTGGCGAAGTCTCGCGCCCGACATGCGTTGATCATCTCGGGGTCGGTGAGCAGCTTTGCAGGAAGTTCCTGGGGCCGGTCGGCGTCGGGCACTGGGCAAGCTCCCACACTGCGAGGGCTACGCAACGTCGCGGATTCTCTACTTGCCGCAATGTTACCCAAGTTGGGTAATCAGCTGGACCTTTTGGCGCCGGAACCCAAATCGCGATCCTCTTATTCATGGAGAGCAACCAGCAGACCAGACCAGGCATCGGTGAGCTGGCCATGGACAACGCCAGGGACCGTATGGGCGTCGTCATGGGTGAGATCGGCGGCCGTGTGCAGATGAGGCCGATCCGTGGCGGCGTCGAGTGGGATGCCGTGCCGGACAACGTGGTACCGCTCAGTGTGCGGAAGGAACTGAGCGCGCGTCTGGCCGTGAAGAACGGCAACAGGCGGGTTGGGTTGTGATGCGCGCCATCGGCCGGTACGCCGGGCTCCTATTCATCATCTGCATCAGCGGATCGTGCGGCCTGGTGATCGGCATGGTCCTCGCGATGGACCAATAGACCGGTCGCCCGGAGGTATGCCAATCCCTCCAGCACCCCGTCAACGTTCGGCGGTGCCACGCAAACCCGCTTCCCAGTCGTCCAGCCCTGGCCCAGGCGCCCAGGAGGAGGCTGAACGTTCCAGTGCAGGCGCAGTGCAGTCCGGCCCGTGGGGCGGCGCGCAGCTCCGCGACGGGACTTGGATCGGTCTACGGAGCGACATCCCGTGTCTCCATCGACGACCGGCGCCTGCCGACGAGGGCAGCTTCCCCAGCCTCCACACACGACCGAGAGGAAGAGCAACCCACATGTGTCAGCACATGCCCGCCTGCCCCAAGGCCGACGAGTCCGACCGCGATGCGGCCAAGAGAATGGCACGTGACGACATCTCGGGCTGGACGCTGCTGTGCAACGGTGTCCTGCTCTTCGACGACACCGGCGAGTTGCTGCCCAACGGGACGGTCATCGCCCCGCACCGCCCTCTCGCCTGCGAGCGGGGTGCCGCATGAGCGCCTCTGCCGACATCGCTATTCCGTACATCACCCTCCGTCGGGACGAGGAAGCCGAGAGCTTCCTGATGCTCTGCGCCCGCATGGAAGACGACCGACAAATGCGGCTCGCCTACATGGACGAGGGACGCGAGGACCGTGACCTGCACGGTGTGCTCTGGTCCCGTGTCTCGCAGTCTCTCGGCACTGACAGGCTGCCGACGGGAGATCCCCGTTGGAAGCTGGTCCACCCGTCCCGGCAGCGGGAGACCATGCTTCGCCTGCGCTGCCAGGTGTGCTTTGCGAGCACTAAAGCCGTGCGCCGTCAGGCGCCTGAGCGGTCCGGTGTCCTGTTCCTGCACACCGCCCAGAGCGGCCTGGGGCAGCCTGTTCGTACCTGGCAGCCGCCCGTCTGTGTCGAGCATGCGAAGTTGGCCGCCGCCCGGTGCCCTCGCCTGGGCCGCGAGGGGCACGTCGCGCTCCTGGCCCGCCGCTTTCGCCTCTACGGAGTGATCGGAACTCCGCACGCGTTGGCCTGCGACGGGGTGCGCGTCCTGGCGGGCGACGACACCCCGATTCCCTACGGCGATCCGCGGCTGCGCTGGTTCCTCGCCTCCCAACTCGTGCGCGAGCTGTCCGACTTTGAAGTCGTGGACCTGGCGGAGCTCACGCCCGCCACCTAGGCCCCGCTCGGCGTTCTTGTGCTGATGGCGGAACGCCGAGCGGCACCACCTCCCCGAGCACACCCCCTGCCTAACAGCCGCTTTCGGCTGCCCGCTGACCTGGAGAAATGATGCTCACCGCACCCACCTACCGCACCGTCGAGGGCGCCTACCTTGATCTGTTACGGCTGGCCTGCGAGAGTCCCGAGTTCAACATCGTGGCCCGCGGCAACGACGCACGAGAGGTCATCGGCGTCAGCTTCCGACTGCCCAACCCGCGCCAGCGCCTGCCCTACATCGCCGCGCGGAAGGCCAACCCGGTCTTCCAGTTCGCCGAAGCGCTCTGGTATCTGGCCGGCCGCCGGGACCTGGAGATGATCGGCTACTACGCGCCGTCGATGCGCTCCAGTTCCAAGGACGGCGTCACCCTGGGCGGATCCGCCTACGGCCACACTTTGTTCAATCCGCCCGCTGTCGGGGACACATGGTCCCCGTTCGAGCGGGTGCTGGAGTTGCTGCGCACCGAGGCCGACAGTAAACGCGGGTACCTGCCCGTGTTCTCGGCCGCTGAACTGGCTGTTGCCGGCAACCCGGACATGGCGTGCCTGGCCGGTCTTCACCTGTTTGTCCGCGATGGCCGTTTGCACATGGTGTGCACCATGCGGGCCAACGATCTGGACTGCGGCCTGCTGTCCGATGTGTTCTCGTTCACGATGATCCAGGAGTACGCGGCCATTCAACTCGGCCTGGAGCTGGGCCACTACACCCACATCATCGGCTCGGCGCACGTGAACGAGTGCAACGTGGAGCGAGTCCGGCGTGTGCTGAACGAGGCGGAGTTGCGCCGGGCTCCGCACGCGTTTCCGTTCCCTGCGATGTCGGTGACGACTGGCCCTGACACGATCATGCGGCTGCTGGAACACGAGGCGCTGCTGCGTACCAACACGGTGAAGTACAGCGTGGACGAGGTCGCCCGCCTGAATCTCGATGCCTATTGGCAGCAAGCGGTGCTGTTGTTCGAGGTGTACCGGCAGATCAGGCATGACGAGAGCGACGCCGTCGGCCGTGACGTCCTGGACTGTCTGCATCCGGGTCTGCGGTGGCTGTGCGAGAACAAGTGGGAGGCCTGCGCGAGGGCGGAGGGAGCGCGGTGAGCGGCAGGCCGCCGGCGGGCGGTGTGGTCAGGGGTATCGACTTCGAGCGGTGGGCCGTCGTGCTGTGTAAGCCGGACGCTGTGGAACGCGGCCTGGTCGACGCTGTCCTGGACCGGATCGAGAGCGCGGGCGTGTCCATTGTCGGGCGCTTGGAGCTGGTCGCAACGGCGTGGCAGGCGCACGTGCACTACTGGGACCTGCTGGTGGACCGCGATTGGTTTTTGGACCGGGACATCGCTGCGTGCTTGGACGAGGCGTACGTGGGGCAGCGCGTCACCGTTGCGCTCGCCCACGGGGAGTCGGACATGCACGCACGGCTGCGCGACCTGTTGGGCGATTTCGATCCCGCGCACGCTGCCGCAGGGACGATCCGCGCGGACCTTGGCCAGGACAGCCTGGAGGCGGCGCTCGCCGAGAAGCGGCTCGTGCGCAACCTCGTGCACACCTCCGACGACGCGGATGCGGCCCGCCGCGATTTTGGCACCTGGTTCGGTGCCGGCCGTCGCGACCTTCTCACCCCAGCTTTCCCGGCGCAGAGCACATCTGCTGACGCCTGACCTCAGGAGACCGTGATGAGCACTCCCATCATCGGCAATCGCCGCCCCCTGCCTATCCTTCCCGTCGAGCAGATCACCAGCTTGAAGCCAGAACTCGCGGACGTGGTCGAGTACCGCAAGTCCGGACTGTCGTTGAACTGGATCATCGGCTGCCCGCTCAACTGCGGTTATTGCGTGCGGCACTTGTTCGAGAACTACTCGATGAAGGTCCCGCGGCGGCTGATGAGCGACGAGGACGCCGTGAACCGCCTCGTCCGCCACCCGTACTTCCGGCCGCACACGACGCCGATCCAGCTCCTCAACCGCGCCACCGACCCCATGCTGACCGTCGTCAAACCGCACCTGTTCAACGTGCTGCGGCAGCTCGACGAGCGCGGCCTGACCAACCACGTCCTGGTCATCACCCGGTGGCGGGTGACGCCCGAGGACTGCGCCGTCCTCAACAGTTTCACGCACCTGCGCCTGACGGTCCTGGTCACGCACTCCAACATCCAGGAACCCAAGATCGAGCCGGTGAACAGCAACATCGCGGCGAAAAGTCTGCGGACCCTGTACGAGCACGCCGAGCGGTACCGCACCGTCCTGTACTGGCGGCCGATCGTGCCCGGCCTGAACGACTGCGACGCCGACATCGCCCGCGCCCGCGAGCTGTCCCAATCCGCGCACGCGACGGTCTTCACCGGCCTGTTCTTCCGCAAGGAGATCGCCGCGTACTACGAGGCCCACGACATGCCCATGCCGTACGAGGAGACCGCTCGCCGCAAGATCATGCCGGAGGTCGCCGAGCAGCGGATTCTCGCCGCCTTCGAGCGCGACAGCGGATGGGGCGCCCTGTTCCGCAAGACCTCATGCGGCGTGGCCTACGCCCACGGGGAGGCCGACTACAACGGGCACTTCGGCATCCATGAACTGTGCGAGATCTGCCCGCCCGAGCAACTCGCCAGGTGCGAGGCCGCATGGGTCACCCCCGAGCTGACGGCCGTCACCCAACAGGCGCGAGAGCTCGGCGCGAGCGGCCCGATCGCCATCACGGATCGTGCCATCGTCGTGGAGGGACTGGACGAAGCCCCGCGCTACTACCTCCAGCACGGCTTCGGCTACCAGTGCCACGACCGCGCCAAGCCCCACCACCACCGCCAGCACGGCCGCGCAGACATCGGCTGGACGACGGAGAACGGACCCACCACCCCATGAACTTCTCCTCCTGGCCCGAGCTGCTGGTCGTCGACGTCGAAGGCAACGGGCACCACCCGCCCGATCTGGTGGAGGTCGCCGCTCTGCCCGTACGCGACGGACAGCCCGACCAGAGCACCGCCGGCGCCTGGCTGACCCGACCGCGCAGGCCCGTCACGTCGTTCGTTGCCGCTCAGTTGCACGGCCTGACGAACCAGATGCTCGAACAGCAGCCGCGCTGGGAGGAGATCAGCGAAGAGGTGCATGCGCGCCTGGGCACTGCATGGATTGCCGCGCACAGCGCGCACGTGGAATACCGCGTGCTGTGCGCGCACCTGCCGCAGTGGCGGCCGGCCGGAGTCATCGACACGGTCCGGCTGGCCAAGGCCACCTACCCCGACCTGCCCAAGTACGGCCTTGACGCCCTGATCAAGCACGTGAAGCCAGACCTGAGCCAGGCCCCCGCGCAGCGTCACCGCGCCACGTTCGACGCATACGCGACCGCGCAGCTCCTCATCGCCATGGCCCAGCACTACGACCGCTGGGACCACATCGTCGCGGCCGCCGTCCCGCCCGGCCTGCCCGGCACCCCCGAACCAGAACAGGAGCCCACCTTGTGGTGAACGACCCGACTCCCCTGCGCATCGGCGTCATGGGAGCCCATTCGACCGGCAAGACCCTGCTGCTGCGCCGCATCGAGATGGAGCTGCGCGCGAACGGGGTACCGGTGGCCCGCACCGGCAACGTCGGCCGCCGCGCGGCCCTGGTCCCCCTGCCCAAGATGCAGCACCACACGGCGGAATCAACCGCCTGGGTCGCCGCGATGGGCATCGCCGACGAGATCGCCGCCGGCGCCCGCCTGGAAGACGAACCGGTGAAGGTCGTTTTGGCGGACCGGGCGTCCTGGGACGCGCTCGCCTACTTCCGCGCCGCCTGTGAGTGGCGCCGGCAGCCCATCTTGCGAGCGGACCGCGAATCGCTGTACCGGCTCGCCTCCGCCCGCGGGCACTACGACCTGCTCCTGGCGACCGTCCTGGACCCCGAGGCCCCCGTGAAGCGCAAACACGACGACGACGCCCGCTACCGCACGCTGGTCGACCGCCACACCCACGACCTGCTGCGCGAGGAGAACCTGCCGCATGTGCGCGTCACCAACAGCGAGGCCGGCTACGACCTCGCCATCGAGCACGCGCTCACGCTCTGCCTGACGCAGGCACCGGTATGACCAGCTCCCTGCCCGGCGGAAGCATCCGGATCGCCGGGAAGACCGTCTCCCGCCTCGGCCTGGGCACCATGCGCCTGACCGGAGCAGGAACCTGGGGCGACCCCGACGACCGCGGCCAGGGACTCGGCGTGCTCCGCCAGGCCGTCCACACCTACGGCATCACCCACATCGACACCGCGGACGCCTACGGCCCGCACACCGTTGAAGAGCTGATCGCGGACGCACTGCACCCCTACCCGGACGAACTCCTCGTCGCGACCAAGGTCGGCCTCCTGCGGCCGGCGCCCAACGTGTGGGCCCCGCACGGGCATCCGGCCTATCTGCGGGCGTGTGTCGAGGCGAGTCTGCGCCGTCTGAAGGCCGAACGGCTGGAGCTGTGCTACCTGCACCGCATCGACCCCGAAGTACCGCTCGCCGACCAGCTCGGCACGCTCCTCGCCCTTCAGGACGAGGGGAAGATCGGGCACATCGGCCTGTCCAAGGTCACGCCGGAAGACCTTGCTCTGGCACAGAAAGAGACAGCGGTAGCGGCCGTGCAGAACACCCTCAGCATCCACGACCGGTACGACCCCGTCGTCGACCTGTGCCGCGCGCAGGACATCCCGTACGTGCCCTACCGGCCCCTCGACGCCGGCGCTGCGGCACACGGCGGGAATGTGGCCACCGCCCTTGCCTGGCTCCTCGCCCGCGGCCCGCACATCGCTCCGATTCCAGGGACAGGGAACCCCCGGCACCTCCAGGCCATCGTGGAAGCGGTCGACGAAGGCGGCTGGACATGATGCTGGCCACCAAGCCAGACGCCACCGCGCTGCGAAAGCATTCCGGCTACGCGAACTGGCGCCCAGCGATCACCGGAGTCACCGTCCTGGCACTCGTCGGCGTGGACAACCTCGTCCTTCCCTGCCTGATGGGCGGCCTTGTGCTGCCCACAGGCGCCGTCGAGGACGGCCAAAGCCCGCAGCACGCCGCACAGTTGGTCCTGTCCGGCATGCCTGGCGACCTGCCCATCCAGCGCCGAGTCGCCGTAGACGAAGAGCACACCAGGCGCCGTAAGATCATCTCGCACCTCGTTGTGACCGCTCCTCTCACCGTCGAGGAAGCCCAATGCCTCGTCTACCGCGATCCGCGCGCAGACACGGACGTCCTGCGCACCACAGAGGCCGTCTCACTACTGACGGAACCCGCGAGAGCACGCGCCCTTCTCGGCCTCCAAGCCCTCGCCATCAACGCGATGGTCTACAACCACAACGGGGCGATCGAGCACCTCGAATCCGTTCCGGCCCCGTAGACCGGCCTCCTACTGTGGCCTCGGCTGACCCTCGGCGCCGGCGATGCCACCCCATCGGACGTCGAATCCGCAATCGCCGACGCGCACCCCCGACCCGTCAGTAGCGTCGGCACTGTCTCCGACCCCAACACCCCCCAGGGACCATGAACCCGGAAGTCGCACAACCCGTGATCGACACCCATGTCATCCTCCGCGACGGCGACCAGCTGCTCTTCTCCCAGCGCGGCGGCCCCTACGGCCACGGCCGTTGGCACCTGCCGTCGGGCAAGCTCGATCAGGGCGAGCCCCTGCGTCTGGGCGCCGCACGGGAGCTGCGCGAAGAAACCGGCGTCACCGTCGACCCGGACCACCTGCGCCTGGTGCACGTCGTCCACCACCACCAGGACGACACCGTGCAGCGGATCGGGTTCTTCTTCGAGGCCACCGAGTGGAACGGCACGCCCGTCAACCAGGAACCCGACAAGTGCATGGGGCTGGAGTGGTTCACGGTTCACGAACTACCCGAGGACCTCATCGAGTATCCGAAGGAAGGCCTCCTCGGCTACCTCAACGATGACGGTGGCCTGACAGAACACGGCTGGGTCTAGCGCCGGCACACCGCACGAGAGGTCGGCTCCGGTCCGCCTGTAGTTACGGGACCGGAGCCAACTGCCGGGTGAAGTGTCACGCCTGGCGGCGCAACTGCGTCCATCGCAGCAGAGCCGGCCGTGGTGCGGCAGCCGGAGGCGGTGTGCACCCGCATCCGTCCCCTCTTCCCCGCTGCGGTCCGTCTCATCGGGCCGCGAGCGCGGAGGCCCCCGGCCGACGCGCAACACGACACGACGCGGCTCCGACCCCGAGCACGCACGCGCCGGCCTCGCCCTGCCGTCTGCTCTTTCCCTTCTTCTTCCTTCCCCACCTGTGGCCGGGTCGGAGTGTGCGTGAGAGGGGTTGTCGGCACGACCGGTACGCCCGTACCGGCGGGTCTGACCTGCCGTTTTCCTCTCTCCAGCGATGGAGGGTGCACTAGGGAGTTTGAGGCCCCCTTTGCGGGTGACTTTGCTGGGGGTTTTGAGGGGTAGTTTGTCGGCGATGCTGATGGCGGCCGCGGTGCTCGAGCGGGGCGCCACAGGCACTGGGCCTCCCCTGCCCGGGCACTACGGCTCCGTGGTGATCGGCTCGATCCTGACCCTCACCGGTTCCTGGCCGTCTGACCGCCTGACCGCCTGATCGCCGTCGGCTTCCGCCCAACTGCCCAGCCCATGACGGACAGTTGGGGCTATTCATCTGATTCGCAGGCCGTCACACGGCCAGCGGTGAAGGTCAACACAAGTGCCTGGTCCAGAGGCTGGCAACTGCCACCACCGGCTGTGTTCCACCACGTCCTGTTGCACGGTCCGCGCTCGTGCAGGCGGGCTCAAGGCGGCGCCGATGACCGGGAACGGCAAAGAGCAACGGCGAGGCAGCCGGCAAAGACCGAGGAACAGCACACTCCATCCCCACCAGCCAGGCATCGCGACGACGCTGAGGGCGAGCTACACGTCGCCGAAGCCGATCACGCGGGCCTGGTGGCGATCACCAGCCACAACACGACGCTCAGCACGCCGGCACCCCACAGGGCGGCCGTGAACGATCTGCGCCCGGACTACGCAGCGGTGGGCAGGGACGCTGCGCAGCGGGGATCCCAAAGTGCGCAACCCAGCTGGCGATGGCCGGCACAGCGAGTGCGGCAAGGGCGAACGACGCCACATCACCCTCCACTACCGCCGGCCGGTACGCACACCGGTACGCGTCTCGCTGCAGCACGCCGCCGGGCCGCCGGGCCGCGACAGCGCACCGGTTGCGCAGCAGCCAGTCACCGCCCGCGCGAGGGCTCGCGGATGGTTGCGCAGCACGATCCGATCGTCCACTGCGCAACGGTGAGCGCGGACGCTGCGCAGCGGTGGGCGGGGACGCTGCGCAGCGGGGATCCCGGAGTGCGCAGTCAGAGTGCACTGCGACTGCGCATCGTGGGTGCGCAGCATCGTGGGTGCGCAGCATCGTGGGTGCGCAGTCGCGGTCACTGCGCACTCCCCCGCACCGGTACGCGTTGGGTTTCCCAACGCGTACCGGCCGCCTCGGCCCATTCCGCGTCACCCGGCTTCGAGGACGGCACGGCGACGGGCCGCGCCCGCCGCGCTCCGGTGACCGGTACGCGTTCTACAAGGGGCGAAAAAACGCGTACCGAAACGCGTACCGGTCTGCAGAAAGCACAGGTCACAGACCTGCCAGACGTCCCCACGGCCAGCAGAACGCAACCGGTTCGCTCAGGTACGGGTACGCCTTTCGCCGTACCGCTTCAGATGCCCGGCACGCGTTTTGGCGGGCACCGCAAAATGCGTACCACCCGCTCACCGTCGACCGGTACGGGCTGCACAAGTACCTGGTGCGCAACCCGCCCCAGTCGGCACTACGCAGTCGGAGTCCGGGCCTGACAGGCCTGCTGCGCAACACCCGAAGCCCCGTTGCGCAGCGAACCCGAACACCTGCGCACTGCGCACTGGCACTGCGCACTGGCGCTGCGCACTGGCGCTGCGCAACGAGTACGGGTTCCCACGAGGCGCTGCGCAGCCGCAGGCCGTAACCCGGGCACCGGTCGCACTGCGCACCAGGCCGCGGGAAGACTGACCACTCTGCGCCGTTCCTCAGTGATCACAGGCCCGTCATATGTCCAGGCCGTCAGATTTCGGCGAGGCCGCGTGTTGTGGTGCGGGCGGCTTCGAGGAGCACGTCGACGAGCCGCTCCGCCGCGTCAGGCCGCCCGTGTTCGCGGGCGGCCTGAGCCATGCCCGCACGCCGGGCCGGGTCGGTCAGAAGCGGTCCGAGCGCCGCCTGCAGCCGCTGCGGGCTCGTCTCGCCCTCCAGCGCGACGGCGGCACCGGATTCCTGCAGGTGGCGTGCGTTGTGCGCCTGCTCGTTGCCCGCCGAGGAGGCGAGGGGAATGAACACGGCGGGCTTGCCGAGCGCGGTGAGTTCCGCGAGGGTGCCCGCGCCGCTGCGGGACACGACGACGTCGGCCAGGGCGAGTACGTCCGGCAGCTCCGGGCCGACGAAACCCGTCAGGTGATAGCGGCCGGACAGTGCTGCGGGCAGGGACGCGGCAACGGTGCGCAGCTCGTCGACGTTCGCCGGGCCGCACTGGTGGACCACGTTCGCGCGCTCCAGCAGCCAGGGCAGTGACTGGGCGATCACCTGGTTGATCTGCTGGGCGCCCTGGGCGCCGCCCGTCACGTAGAGGGTGGGCAAGCGCCGGTCGAAGCCGGTCAGCTCCAGCGCGGTGACGGCCTTGTCGGCGTTGCCGGTGAGCACCTCCGGCCGGACCGGGTTGCCCGTGACGACGGCTGCTGCACGCAACGTCCTGCGGCGGCAGGGAGAGGGAGGACTCCGAGGACACCGCGATGCGGGTGGCGGACCCGGCGGGCTTCCGGTTGGCCAGGCCCAGACGCACGGTCTGCTCGTGCAGGACCAGGGGGCGCCGGCACAGGCGGGCGGCGAGGCCGGCGGGGACGGCGACGTATCCGCCCGTGGCAAGGACGACGTCCGGGGCGAATTCGGCGATCCGGGAGCGGGCCTGCGCGACGCCGAGCGGTACGCGCGCCATGTCCTTCACGTTCGCCGGGCCCAGCATCTTCAGTGGGTTCGGCGAGCGGCGGATCTTGCCCGTAAGATCGACGCCCTCATGGGGAGTGCGATGCGAACGTCAGGGCGGGGTGACGAGGGGCAGAAGTACGCCCTGAACTCGGACGAGGACGACGACGACTTCTGGGGTTGTGCTCACGAGGCCGAGGGGTTGTTCACGCCGCTGGCGGATGAAGAGGGAGCACGCCGAGTGCGCCTTGCGGGTTGCCTGCCGCAGGGCGGCCTGCTGAAGAGCGTTAATCACGTCGGCGGTCGTCGTGCTGTGGCGGGCAACGCCTGGCTCGACCTCCTCGACGGCGACGGCACCACCATGGGGTCCTACTTCGTCAACGAGGTCACGGTCGTCGGCATCCAGCCATCCGCCCATGGAGTGGGCCTCGTCGACCTCACAGTGACGCTGTGGTGCGAGAACGCGGTGGCTGGAGCGGAACCGGTGTGGGACTTGATCCGCGCGGGGAACCTGAACCGCACCGGCCTGTGGCACGATCTGGCGCCCGAAGACCGACACGCGTGGCTGTCGGTGGCACTGTGGTCTGGCGAGTACCAACGTCAGGGACGGCCCGACACTCCTGCGGGCCAGGTGTTCACCTTGGACGGCCGGCACATCGTTGACAGGGACAGCTTCTACTGCGCGATCGGTGAGGCCATCAATGGGCCGGGCGGATACTTCGGCTGGAACCTTGACGCTCTGGACGACTGTTTGAGCGGCGGCTGGGGCGCCACCGCTCCGTTCGCCTTGCACTGGGATTCCTCGGCCGAGGCCAGGGCGCGGTTGGCAGAGCGTGTGCCCACCGGCGATGGCGAGGTTTCGCTGTTCGACCTGCTCCTGGAGATCTTGGAGGAACGGGGCGTGAGCGTCATCCTTCGATGATCGATGGTCGGTTCCTCGGTTCCAGGCGCTGGCATGGGCAGAGTCATTCCGACTCGTTCGGACAGCGGCGTGCAGGGATGCCGAGGTCGACAGCGGGTCGGCGTGCCATGGGCTGGGACTCGTCGCGCTTGGAGCGCAGGAGGGCGCGGGTGAGGTTCAGTCCTTCGATCTCATCGCAGGTGGTCAGCCGATGGGACGTGGGACAGGATTCTGCGGGCCGTTCAGGCAACGCGCTTTGACAAGAGGGCCTACATTTTCCACGGCACCATCACCGTCGCCGGAGCCGGCTCTGGCGCCTCCCGCGAACAGAGCCCACTCATCACTCGGTGCGTGACGGCCGGCCCACGGGCCGCCAAGCCGAGGGCCAGGCGACAACCCGGTTGACCGGACCGGTCACCCCCAGACTGACCCGTGCGTACTCGAGGTACTTCCGCTGTGCGTCTCTGAACTCCAAGTACGCCTGTTCCCAGCTCTGTTCGGATTCCGTGGGCACGCCCCGCGCCAGGTGCTCCAGCCGCCACAGGCAGTGATTCAGCGTCTTGGACGCCGTGTTCGTGTCAGTGTCTCCCAACAATTCACAGGTCTCCCCCAGCGCAGAACGGCGGGACTCAGCCGCGCCGAGCTCGGCAAGCACTTCCGCGGTGAGCTCCAGCGGCGCCGGACCAATTACCAGCCCGCGACCCGCAGCGATGCGCTGATAGCGCCCCGCGAGCTCTTTGACCGCGTGGATGTACTCGCCATAGGCATCCAGACGCCGCTCGTCCCAGCGAACGGACTGCTCACGCCGCCATCGTGCCCGGTCATTCAAACTGCTCGCCAGGAACGACGTGACGGCGCCCAGCGCAACACCCACCAACGGAAGTATCTGCCCCAACAGACTCACAAAGGCTCCGATCTCGTAGTCAAAACCGGTTCCCCATTCTCCCGACCGGAGCCCGGCGAAGTCGGGGATACCGCCGTCCGCAGCCACTGGTGACTCCTCGGACACGCCCTCGCACCGGCACGCCGCACGCGAGGGCGTCATGGGATCGAGTGACAACACCGCGTCCACGGCGGCGAACGGCTGTGCCGGCGATAGCGTCATCGCGGTGAACACCGACACGCTCACCGAGTCCGAAGCCGAGGCCGCGTCCGAAGCCGAGGCCGCGTCCGAAGCCGAGGCCGCGTCCGAAGCCGAGGCCGCGTCCGAAGCCGAGGCCGCGTCCGAGGCCGAGGCCGCGTCCGAGGCCGAACGGCTCCGCAACGCCCTTGTCGACAAGATCCAGGCCGATGGCCACGCCCGCACCCCGGCGGTCGAGGCCGCCCTGCGCGCCGTGCCCCGGCACCGGTTCGTCCCCGAAGCGCCGCTGGCCGACGCCTACGCGAACGCGACGGTCGACATCAAGTACGACACCGACGGGGTCCCGGTCTCCTGCGCCTCCCAGCCCGGCATTGTCGCCCTCATGCTGGACCAGCTCCAGGCCCAGCCCGGTGAGCGCATCCTCGAACTCGGTGCCGGCACCGGATACAACGCCGCCCTCATCGGCCACCTCGTCGGCCCCGACGGACACGTCACGACCATCGACGTCGATGACGACCTGGCCGAGGGCGCCCGAGCCCGCCTCGCCGCCACCGGCTTCACCAACGTCGACGTGCTGACCGGCGACGGAGCCCTCGGCCACGCCGAAGGGGCACCGTATGACCGGATCATCGCCACCGTCGGCGCGCACGGCGTCCCTGATGCCTGGCTCGAGCAACTCGCCGCCGGCGGCCGGATCGTCACCCCGCAACGGCTCAAGGGCAGCGTCTCGCGTTCCATCGTCTACGAGCAGCACGAGGGCCGTTGGGTGTCCCGCGGCAGCGCGATGAACTCTTTCGTTCCGCTGCGCCGGGGCATCGCCGACGATGACCGGCGTGACATCCCGCTCGCCGCGGACGGCACGGTACGGCTCCACGCGCCTGCGGCCCAGAACATCGATGCCGACGCCCTGGCCGGGGTGCTGGAGCAGCCGCGCACCATGGAGTGGACCGGCATGAGCGTCCACGCCATGGAGTCGCCGGAGTGGATGGAGCTGTTCGTGTCCTGCAGCGTGCCGTCCGGCCTGGTCCGCATGCACTTCCCGCAGGCCGCCAAGGGCACGCTGCTGACACAGGACCCCTACCCCTCGTCCACCGCGGCCGTTGATGAGGGCGCCGTCACCTATCTCGCCCGCCGCCTGTCCGACCACAAGACGTCCGAGGGCGGCACGTTGTGGGAGTTCGGCGTGATCGGCCACGGACCCGGCAGTGATGAGCTGGCCGCGAAGGTCGCCGACGCCATCCGCACCTGGGATCGTGACTACCGCGGCCGGGAAGCCACCTTCGAGCTGCAGTCTCTCGATGCCCCCGCCGTCGAGGAGCGGCCCGGCCGGTTCGTCATCGACACCCCCCTGAACCGGGTCCTCGTCGCCTGGCAGTGACACCCCGCCCCCACGGTCGCTGCCCGGCGGCCACACGCCGACGGGCACCGTCGTTCCCGCACTTCTCCGCTCCCCCCGGGGCCATCTGTGGGGCGGCCGGCTGGACGTGGTGGGGCTTTGTCGTGGTCCGCGATCGCTCTGCGCCGCGCGAGCCCTGGATCGTCACGACGTTGGTGTTCGTCGCCGTCACGTCGGTGCTGTGCACGGTGGCCTCGGCCGACGCCCCGTTGCTCTCACCGATCGTTTCGAAATGGCCACAAGCAACCATCGATGGGTGATCTCGGATCAAAGTTGCGTCAAGGCACCGTTCACCGGGGCTGTGTTGAGACCTTACGGAGGAGCTCTTCAGTGGTACAGGTCTGGTCGGGGTCCAGGACGAGACAGATGTTGAAGCCTTGGTCATCGTGCTGAACCTGGGCTTCGAGGTCGCACCAGCTGTTCGGATCGCCGTTGTTCGCCGACACCGTGAACGACTCGCCTTCGGTCACCGAGTCCGAGGCTGTGAAACTCTGCGGTGAGCCGTCCTGCACCCAGAACTGCCAGCTGCCGGCCGCCATGCTCGTGGAGCACTTGTAATCGGGCACGGCATGGTTGATCCCACTCGCTGTCAAACTGTGATCGGCCGACATGTGCACTGTGGCGCCGGCCGCATTGCCCCAGTCGCCGACCAGGTCGCCTTGCTGGATCACGGCCGCTTCGCCGCCGGCGCCGGCGCACGAAGTGCATGTTCGTTCCGGCGTTGCTGAGGTTCCGTCTGGCGGCTGCGGCGGCGTCCCGACGTTCCCACCGGACTGCGCTGGAACAGGCGGTTTTGCGCCTTGGACCTGAGTCACTGCTGTCTCCGTTACTCACAGTTGCTGGGCGAGTCGGGAGACCCTTGCAGGCATCCAGAGCGCCGGCGGGAGCTTCTACAGAGTCTTCACCCTCGGCTTCATCTCAGCGTGCTGTCGGCAGGTCGGCCCCACTGCTATCCCGAGGTCGATGACGCACTCACGTCGAGGACCGTGCCCGGGCGCATAAGCATGGAGGCCGCCGCGAGGTTGGGCCACACCGTCGTCACGTCCCGCCCGCTGCGGCGAGATGCCGAGCTATCCCCCAGATGAGACAACTTCAGGTGTCTGGAGAACCGTCGAACTCGATCTCGTACCACCAGCCCCTGCCGCGGGGCAGCGTTGGCACGGCCTCGGCAAGGGCGACAGCAACGGGGTACTCCACCTGGCCAGCCTGCGGCGGCCGAGCCGCGGGTGCGCGTTGGCCTAGGCTGCGCGGGCGGCGCTCGCGGCGCGACTCGCCAGTGCCCGAGCACGCGGGTAGGACTTCTCTGTTCCGTCGAGTCAGCGTTTGACACGGTTGCGGACGGCCAGGAGCGCCAGGCCCAGAAGGACGGGCTCGGTCACACGGGACGCCATCTCGATGTAGGTGCCGGAAGTGGTCAGGTCTTGGTCGGCGGAGCGGAACACCACTGAGTTGAGGGTGACGTTCAGGGCCTGTTCGAAGCGCTCGCCGGTGAACCTGTCCCCGGTGGGGTTCTGGGGATCTGCCTTGTCGATCTCGAAAGTGACTTTGCCTCCGCCGGCCGGGACGGTGCCGGTCGCTGCCTGCTTCGGGGCGTCCTTCGGGAGCCCGAGGCCCATCAGCAGCACGATGGTGACGAGCATGGCGGCGCCGAGCCACGCCAGTGCCCGGGAAGCGCGCATGCCGTAGCCAGACAGCGCCCAGTAGGCGGTCAGAAGACCCCGCTCGCTTCGGGGTATGTCGTCGGCGTGGCGGCGCATCTCCATCTCCCCGTAATAGAAGTCAGCGGCCCCAGGCTCGTGCTTGCCATCCTCGAACGCTTTGCGAAGCGCGCGGTACACCGGCGCCAGTTGCAACGGCCCGACGCGCCCGGCGCCGTACACGGCCACGTTCCAGCCCGGGACGGCCCCTGGTTGGCTCGCGCGCCAGTGGTGTTCTTCGGCGAGGGTGCGGCGTTGGGTGAACCGGATCGGACGCCAGCCTCGCCAGTGCATTGCGGGCGGGACCGTGTCGAAGGTGCATGCGCCCTCGGAAGATTTCAAGTCCAGTGAGACGGTCGTGACGCTATGAGGTTTGTGGTGCGGGTTCCTGGCGTTTGGCCGGGTCGTTGATCCAGGCGGTCTGGGGTATCTCGGGTGGTCGGGGGCGGCGGCCGAAGCGTTCGGGGTGGCGGGCGTATGCCTCGGCGAGGGTGACCGCACGCTGGTCGCGGACCTCTTCGGCGGTTCCGAAGTGGACGGAGGCGGGGGTGTGCCAGCCGATGCCCGAGTGCCGGTGCTCGTGGTTGTAGTACGCGATGAACGCGTCGAACCACTCGCGGGCGTGGGCCAACGAATCGAACCGTTCGGGGTAGTCCGCCATGTACTTCGTGGTCTTGAACTGGGCCTCGCTGTAAGGGTTGTCGTTGGAGACCTTCGGCCGCGAGTGCGACCGCGTCACGCCCAGATCGATCAGCAGCTGGGAGACCTTCTTGCTCGTCATCGAGGTGCCGCGGTCCGCGTGCACGGTCTGGGGCACGATGCCGTTGCGGGCGATGGTCTCGCGGATCAACTCCTCGGCCCGCACGGCCGATTCGGCCCGCTCGACGGTGTGGCCGACGATGTACCGGCTGAAGATGTCGATGATCACGTAGGCGTGATACCAGATGCCCTTGACCGGTCCGGACGCCTTGGTGATGTCCCAGGTGAACACCTGCGAGGGCCCGGTGGCGACCAGCTCGGGCACTGCCTTGGCGGGAAGCACTACAGGTCAGAGCGTCGTCAGCAAGCCCTGGGCCTGACAGTTCAACTGAGACGACATACCCGTCGTGGCCGGCGGAGTGGCAGCGGCACTACGCCGTGGTGCGGGAGACGCTCGCCGAGGAAACCATCCTCGCCTATGTCGAGCCGGGCGTCACCGTGCACGGGATGAACATCGGGAAATGGCTCGCCAAGCAGCGCAAGCCCGAGGCGTGGGCCGCCCTATCCGACGGGCAGCGCGAGCGTCTGGAGGCCGTCGGCGTCGTCCCGCAGGCACCGAGGCCGGAAGCGCCCGCCAAGCCGTCCACGGCACCCGTGAGCGCCTTCGAGCGGGGCGTTGCAGCCCTGCAGTACAAGGCCCGCACGGGCTCCCTGACGGTCCCCAGGGGTCACGTAGAACGACTCGAGGACAGCGCCGAAGTCCGGCTTGGGGTGTTCCTGTCCAACACCAAGACCAGGCGCGCCAAACTCACCCCCGAACGGCTCGCCGCCCTCGCCAACCTCGGACTCGACTGGGCAGCGTGACGTCGCGCTACTGCGTCCGGGTAGGCGTGATTGTAGAAAGTGAAGATTCCCGGAACGTTGTGCGTCCCGGTCAGCATGCGTGGGACGCAGCCAAGCCCCTGGGGGAGTTGCAGTTCTCAGCTGTCTCAGGCCGCGGTCGTCGGGTTCGCTGATTCGGCGGCGCGGCGGTATTCGGCGTTGATGCGCTGGGCCTCTTCGAGCTGGTCTTCGAGGATGACGATGCGGCAGGCGGCCTCGATCGGGGTGCCCTGATCGACGAGCTCACGCGCGCGGGCCGCGATGCGCAGCTGGTAGCGGGAGTAGCGGCGGTGGCCGCCCTCGGAGCGCAGCGGGGTGATCAGGCGGGCTTCACCGATGGCACGCAGGAAGCCCTGGGTGGTGCCGAGCATGGCGGCGGCTCGGCCCATCGTGTAGGCGGGGTAGTCGTCGTCATCGAGACGGCCGAATGAATCGTCTGCTGTCATTGCACCTCTCTGTGGAACGCGGGGAGGGGCCCTGGTGCCGTATGGCACCAGGGCCCCGAAGGAACTGCTACACCATCTGCCGGCCCTGGTACTGCGCCGGCCTTCTGTGTCCGCACGCCCACCCGGGAGAGGACGGGGAATGCGGGGATCGCGGTTGCTTGACCGGAGACCACCTCACTATCGATGTCCTGCGGTACCCGGGCTCAACACTCCGCCCGGGCGATCCTGATGGCGCTCAACTCCTCCGTTCTTCCCTCTTGACCAACACTTACCAAACGGGAACTGCGGAACTGCGTACTGCTGGTTACTACGAACTGCTCGTGGCCTCGAACAGCGCCACTCTTCGGCAGCCAGCCCCGTCGCCCGTCCTGCGTCTGCTCTGGCTTAGAACCCCACTGCCGAACCTCCCGGCACGCGCGCCCGCAGCCGACGCCTTCACCGAGGTACTGCTCACTGACTTCACTGCTGGGTACTGCGAACTGCACTTACGGGTACTGCCACGGCGGCCCCTGATTACTGCGAGCCACCCGGTCCGGTCGCCAGTCCCGTCGCCGTCCTGCAACAACCCTGGCTTCGGAACTCCACCACCGCACCGTCCTGCCAACTGCAACTGCATGTACTACTGACCGGCAGTTCGTCTCTGCCAGGCCCTGCTCGATCTCGGCTACGAGAGAAACCATAGCCACGCCGCCACCCAATGTCTACTCCGGTCAACATAGATTTCCGCGTGTTCGACGGTGAGGTAATCGACCTCAAACGTGGACGGAGGTCAGCGCCTGTCACTGCGAGGGTCGGCGGGTGGCAGCCGGGGCCTGTGCAGCGGTCAAAGGAGCGGGCATGGCGATCCCAAGGCCAGGGGGACCACACAAGGAGGGTCAACGCCACACCCACCCGTTCATCTGCTGGCCGATGAGGCCCTCGGCGCGGGCTATGGGTGAAATGGTGGGGTGCCGCAACGGCGGAGGCCGTACGGGCCCCCAGGTTCGGGGCGGGCCCAGGCGTCCGTTCAGGGCTCCTATGCGGACGGCCACATCGCCGTCCCCGGCGCCGAGCGCACCACGGACTTCGACTGATCCAGCCCCAAGGTCCAGCCACCGAGCCTGAAGAGCTGCCGGCACGACAGGCCCGGCCTCCATGAGGCCGGGCCCGTGACGGACGCAGCGGGACTACTGAGTGCGGATGGCTCCGCGGTCGATGAGGCCCTGGATGTAGGGCGGCCAGTCCCGCTCCAGGCTCGCAGTGATCGCCGCGTGGACCTCGGCACGGACCTGCGGGGTGACGTGCTCGACTTCGCCGTCGCGGTAGTGCAGGCGCAGGCCCTCGCGGCTGGCGTCGCACAAAATGGCGTGGGCCTTCTGCATGAGCGTCATGTAGAGCTGCGGGACCGGGGCCTTGGTGAGTTCGTCGATGACGGCCTCGTAGTCGATCCCCAGGTCGCCCCACTCCTTGCCCTGCTTGTCGAGCCAGAGGGTGACATCGGAGAAGAAGACAGCCTTGCCCGGCCCCTCGGCCGGATCCCGGGCCAGGCCGCCCGCGAGGTCGAGGGCGGTGCCGGCCTCCTCGCTGACGAGGCCGCGCGGGATCGTGCGCGGGGCGATGGCGAGCGCGCACTCGCCCCACCCGTCCTGGGTCCGCTCCGGCCAGGGCAGCCCCAGCACCAGCCACCCCTGCGGATACTGCAACGCGTTGCTCACCGTGTTCTTCCCCCTCATGGTGACATCGATGGTCCGTGTCGATCCTTCCGCCCTCCAGTGACGGCGGACAAGACGGCCTCCAGCCAGTGGTGCACCGGGTCAGATGCGCTCGCGGTCGCTGTGGTGCACCGAGTTGAGACCGATGAGCAGGCGAGGCGCTGCTCCAAGACGTGGCCGAAGGCGGAGTCGAGAGCCGCGCACCCTACGGCGGCATCGACCCGGCCCTGGTAGGACGTTGCGGTCCCTAATGTCGGCGTACACGAGAACGTCCCCTGAACCGTTCCGGATTCGGTAGAGACTCGATCGTTTGAGAGGATCGAGTCATGGCACGTCCCTAAGAATGTGAGGTGGTCCGGGAGGACCGGGTATGGCTGATGGCGCGTTGCCCTCGAGGGCTCGGAAGGAATGGCCGCCCGGTCCTCTGGGACGCTCCGACCTCTGATTGAGAACTGCGGTCATCGCTGGTTAGGGACCTGTCGGCGGGGTGTACTTCGGACCATGTAGTGCTGGTCACGAGGGATACGGAGCGACGGGCTCTGGAGCGCCGCAAGGTCCGCGGCGCTGAGGCCGTAGCGGCGAAGGCAGTGGAGGCCGCCCAGTCGCAGATGACCGCGCTGCCGGGCGAGAAGCGTGCCGCGAAGCTGGTCTGCGATCTCGCCCACCAGCTTCTGACTCTGGATGAGCGGATCAAGGACAACGACCGGGAGATCCGCGAGACCTTCCGCGCCGACGAACGCGCCCAGATCATCGAGTCGATGCCCGGCATGGGCCCCATCCTGGGCGCGGAGTTCGTCGCCATCGTCGGCGACCTGTCCGGCTACAAGGACGCCGGCCGCCTCGCCTCGCACGCGGGCCTGGCCCCGGTCCCGCGGGACTCCGGCCGCCGCAGCCCTCTCTGTCAGCCTTGGGTGAGACGTTCCGCTTCGGCGGGTTAGCCTGAGAGGGCACGACAGGAGAACCACCCCCTCATGACCAGCACCAAGCCCGCCGGATCCGACCCGGCTCCCAGGCCAAAGCGCCGTTCCTTCAGCCCGGAGTACAAGCTGCGGATCGTGGCCGAGTACGACGCCGCACCCAGGAACGAGAAGGGCGCGGTCCTGCGCCGCGAGCGCCTGTACCACTCGCATGTCAAGGAATGGCGGGCTGCGCGGGACGCCGGGGCCCTGGAAAAGCTGGTCGACAAGCGCACCAGCCCGGCCCGTCCGAAGAAGTCGGCCGCCGAGGCAGACAACGAGAAGCTGCGCCGCCAGGTGGAACGGCTGGAGAAGGAACTGGCCCGGAACAAGGCCGCGCTGGAAGTCATGGGAAAAGCTTCCGCGCTCTTGGACATGCTCTCCGAGAGCGCGGACTGAAGCCCGCCGCCGACCCTGTCGTGGACGAGGCGTTCACCGGCGTCGAGGCTCAGCTGGGCATCACGGCCACCTGTCGGCTGACCGGCCGCTCCCGCGCCACGCACTACCGCCGGCTCCGGCCCCCGCCACCACGCAGAGCACGCGCCCCGCAGGTGCAGCCGTCGGCCCTGACGGCCCAAGAGCGGGCCGCGGTACTGGAGTTGATGAACGGCGACGAGTACGCCGAGCTGGCGCCCGCGCAGATCTGGGCCCGCGAGCTGGATGCCGGGCGCTATCACTGCTCCGTCTCGACGATGTACCGGATCCTGCGCGAGCAGGATCAGTCCGGCGAGCGCCGAAGACAGGCCACCCATCCCGCCAAGGCAGTGCCCGAGCTGGTCGCCACCGGGCCCTCGCAGGTGTTCACCTGGGACATCACCAAGGCGTCCGGACCGGTCAAGGGCATCTGGTATCACGCCTACGTGATCATCGACATCTTCAGCCGGTACATCGTCGGCCACACCGTCGAGCGGGCCGAATCGGCCGTGCGGGCCGAGGAGTTGATCCGCGAGACCATCGCCCGCAACGGCATCGTGCCCCAGACCGTGCACGCGGACCGCGGCACCTCGATGACGAGCAAGAAGGTCTCCCAGCTGCTGATCGATCTGGGCGTGACGCGGTCGCACTCGCGGCCGAAGGTCTCCAACGACAACCCTTACAGCGAAGCCCAGTTCAAGACCACGAAGTACATGGCGGACTACCCCGAACGGTTCGATTCGCTGGCCCACGCCCGCGAGTGGTTCGACGCGTTCATCGCGTACTACAACCACGAGCACCGGCACTCGGGCATCGGCTGGCACACCCCCGCCTCCGTCCACTTCGGAACCGCCGAAGAGGTCCGCGACCAGCGCGCGGTCACCCTCGCCGAGGCATACGCCCGCCACCCCGAACGCTTCGGCCGCCGCCCCCGACCACCCGAGATACCCCAGACCGCCTGGATCAACGACCCGGCCAAACGCCAGGAACCCGCACCACAAACCTCATAGCGTCACGACCGTCTCACTGGACTTGAAATCTTCCGAGCGGCAACTACCACCGCCCCAAGCGCTACAACCGGCGTCACATCTTCTACCTGGCCGCGCAGACCGCGATGATGCGGCCTGGCCCCTCCCGGGACTACTACCTCAAGAAACGAGGCGAAGGGCTGTTGCACACCCAGGCCCTGCTCGCGCTGGCCAGGCGACGGGTCGATGTTCTGTGGGCGATGCTGCGTGACAAGAGGCTGTTCACCTCCGCCCCGTCGGTCACGCAGACGGCTTGACTCGGTCATTGAGATTCCTTCCCAGTACCCGCTTGAGCTGCGCCGTCGTGCGGTGCGGATGGTCGCCGAGGTGCGGCCGGAGTACGACACCGAGTGGGCCGCGATGAAAGCGGTGGCCCAGAAACTGGGCATCGGCACGACCGAGACGCTGCGCAAGTGGGTACGGCAGGACCAGATCGACGCCGGTGCCCGGCCGGGCACGACAAGCGAGGAGTCGGCCGAGCTGAAGCGGCTGAAGAAAGAGAACGCCGAGCTCAAGCGAGCCAACGACATCCTCAAAGCCGCGGCTTCTTTCTTCGCGTCAAGCTCGACCGGCCACACACACGCTCGTAGCGTTCATCGACGAGCACAAGGACCGCTTCGGCGGCGTCGAGCCGATCTGCCGGGTCCTCACCGACCACGACTGCAAGATCGCCCCCTCCACCTACTACGCCCACCACAAACGCCAGGCCAAGCCTGCGGCCCGGACTCTGCGCGACACCGAGCTCAAGACCCTCATCACGCAGGCGTACGACGCCAACTGCCGTGTCTACGGGGCCCGGAAGATCTGGCGGCACCTGAACCGGCAGGATGTCGCGGTGGGCCGCTGCACCGTCGAGCGCCTCATGCGCGACCTCGGGATCTCCGGCGCGGTCCGCGGCAAGAAGGTGATCACCACGATCCCCGACGCGAGTGCGGAGCGAGCACCGGACCTGGTGGACCGTGATGTCGTCGCCCCAGCGCCGAACCGTTGCTGGGTCGCCGACTTCACCCACGTCGCCACGTTCGCCGGCGTCGTCTACGTCGCCTTCGTCGTGGACACCTTCTCCCGCCGCATCGTCGGCTGGTCCGCGGCCACATCGAAGGAAACCCGGCTCGTCCTGGACGCTCTCGAGATGGCCCTGTGGCAGCGCGACCGCGACCAACACCCCTACAAAAAGGCGAGCTGATACATCACAGCGATGCCGGGTCGCAGTACACATCGTTCGCACTCGCCGAGCACCTCGACCGAGCAGGCATCGCCGCGTCGATCGGCTCAGTCGGCGACGCCTACGTCAACGCCCTGATGGAGTCCACGATCGGCCTGTTCAAAACCGAGCTGATCAAGCCCCGCCGCCCCTGGAAGACACTATCCGAGGTCGAGCTGGCCACCGCCGAGTGGGTCGACTGGTACTGCCACCGCCGACTGCACGGTGAAATCGGGCACATCCCACCCGTCGAATACGAGACCAACTACTACAGCGAGACCACAAAACCCCAGGTCACAGTCAAGATCTAGTGTCTCGATCGAACCCGGAACGGTTCAGTCCCGCGAGTGACCAGCCGGGTTCTCCAGGCGGAGAGTGGTGATTACGGGGGCACGCCCACAAATTCTTATCAGAAAGGCGGTTCGTCGGGCCATTGCGAGATGCTGACCTGACTAGCGACATCGGCGAGCCCATCATCTTTGAGAGAACCCGCGTATTCTGACCGCTTGGGCCAAGGGATAGCTTCGAGCAGGGCGCGGTGCATCCCAAACCGGTTATGTGACGGGATCCCGCTGAGTTACTCCTTCAGGCTGTCGTCATCGTCCTCAATTGGCGTGTCGGGAAACACCGCATGGTCGCCCCGTTACCGTGCGGGGGTCGACCACAAAGGACTGCCCGGCGGCTGGCGGGTAAGGGCTCCCTCAGCCGCGTACCGGCGTAGCCCGATCGAGAGGATCTGGACCTTGAGCGATTTTTCCCGCCGCTACCTGCTCAGGGCGTCAGCGGCCGCCGGCGCCGGGGCGGTCGTCGTCCCGGGCCTTATGGCCGCAGGCGCGCCGGACATTGCGGCCGCGAGCACCTCGGGCCTTCTGGCCGCGAGCGACCCGACTAAAGGGTCGTCGGGATGTCGGCCGGCGAAGCTGACCGGTCACATCGTCCGCCCCGGTGACGCTTCGTACACGGATGATCGCATCGACTACGACCAGCTGTTCTCCCACTACCCGCTGGTCATCGTCTTTGCCCAGAAGACCCAGGACGTGGTGAACGCCCTCACCTGGGCGCGGCAGCACAACGTCGCACTGCGGGTACGCAGCGGCCGCCACGCCCTGGAGGGCTGGTCGAACATCGACAACGGCATCGTGATCGACGTCAGCCAGCTCAAGTCGGTCCACATCGACGCCGACGCTCGTATCGCGACGGTCGGCGCCGGCCTGACCCAGCAGGAAGCGGTGACGGCGCTCGCCAAGCAGGACCTCGCGGTCACGACCGGAAGCGAGGGCAGCGTCGGCCTGGTCGGTGCGACGGTCGGCGGCGGCCTCGGCCCCCTCAACCGCTACCTCGGCATGGCCTGCGACAGCCTGATCGGGACCGAGGTCGTCGTCCCGTCGGGTCGCGAATGCGCCAAGGTGATCCGTGCCGACATGAAGGACCACTCCGACCTGCTCTGGGCGCTCCGTGGGGCGGGAAACGGCAACTTCGGAATCGTCACGCAACTCACCTACAAGGTGCAGCCGCTCAAGCGCATCGCCTATGTGCAGGCGACCTGGGACGGCCTTACGGACCTGCATGGGATCTTCGATGCATGGCAGCGTACGGTTCCGTTCGCCGACAACCGCCTCGGATCCGAAGTCGAGATCCACAAGTCCCAGATCCTGCTGTTCGCGTGGCTCGCGGAGGGCACGGAGGCAGAGGCCAGAAAGTTGCTGGCCCCGATCCTGTCGATCGGCACGCCCGATGTGAAGGTGCAGGTCGGTAACTGGGGCCCCATCTTTGCCGGAGCCCAGGTCCCGCGCTCGCAGGAGCCCGCCAACGTGAAGTTCTTCTCACAGTTCGCCAAGAAGCTGTTCCCGAAGAAGGCGATCGACGTCATCGGCTACTACATGCGAAACGCTCCCACGGAGGACAGCAACTACTTCGTCGATGCCTTCGGCGGGGCGATCAAGAAGGAGCCCCGCGGCGGCACCGCGTTCGTGCACCGCGACGCGATCTTCTACGGCGAGATCGGCGCAGCCTGGGGGACTCCTTCAACGACACCAGGCGTCTGCGACCCGCTCACCTCGACGTGCCAAGCCTGGACCGCCGAATTCAGCCAGGCGATGCGCAGCTTCGTGGACGGCGCCTACGTCAACGTGCCGAACGTCGGCATGCAGGAGTGGGAGACCGCCTACTGGGGGAGACGCCACTTCGAGCGGCTGCGCGAGATCAAGGCGAAGTACGACCCCTACAACGTCTTCCAGTACGAGCAGAGCATCCCGCCCGCGTCACGCTGATCGACAGTTCGCCGTCGGGGCCCCGCCCCGGTCAGGCTCGGCCTTTCACGCAGAAGGGCCCGACGCAGTCGAAGGGGTGTCGTTAGCCTCGATCTTGCATGAGGGATCGTCAGCTTGCTGACGATCCCTTTGCTCGCTCAGAACAGTGCTGGGCCCTCGCCGCTGGTGTCCACGATGACTGGCCGGAACTGGGCAGGGAGGCCGTCCAGGCGGTCAGGACCGGCCGCGGCGGCCACGGCAGGGGCCGTCTCGGCCAGCCAGGTGCGAAACCGCTCGGCGGCTTCGCGGTAGGGGACTCGCGCCAGGACACGGTGCTCGCCAAAGGGGCAGAAGTCGACGGCGACCGTGAGCAGGCAGGAACGGGGCGCCTGGTGACTGCCCGTCCAGGACACGTGCAGGACACCGCAGGGTGTGCGCCCGCGGGGAGCGGGGTGGGTCGGGCGCAGCGATCGGCAGGCTGTGTGGGCGGTCCATGCGGCGAGGTGGGGCAGGGGCAGGGTGGTGCGTGCGCGGCAGCCGGGGCAGCGGTGCCAGTGGCGGAGCCAGTCGTCGGTGTCGGTGTGGAAGAGGCGTGTGTAGCGGTTCGCCACGCGGATGTCGTTGCTGTACAGGTGGTCGGGGCGTTCCAGTGTGTTGCAGGACTGGCAGAGGGGGGCGCGGACGTAGCCGTGTTCGTGGCAGTGGTCGAGGACTGTGGCGGGCGCAGTGCGGCAGACAGCGCACGCCCACCCAGCCACCCTGCGGGAGGTACCGGGCTTCCTGCTGAGCACCGAGTACAGCTGGCCTTCCAGCTCTTTGTTGTACGGGCGCAGTGAGGCGGTGGGGCCCTCGGGGCTCGTCGTCTGCCGACCGCCGGCCTCTCGGGCCTGCCGGGGGTAGGAGGGCGGCTCCGTGACGGCTGCGCTTGCCTGGCGGGTCCGCGCGGCTTGCACCCACTGCGTTTCGGCGTGCTCGGCCGCATCCAGCAGCCTGACCACAGCGCGCGGCAGCCACCACGTCCGCCGCGTCCCGTCGCGGGTCTGCTCCACGAGTATCTGTCGCCAGTCGATCCCCGCCAGATGGTACGGCCGGCCGACTTCACGTCGTGCTGCCCGCGCGGGGCCGCCCAGCTCCTGCAGTTCCCCCGTGATGCGCCGGCGCCAACGCAGCGGCGTTTCCTCGTTGCACTCCTGCCTCGGCGCCCCACGAAACGGACCGATGCGGACCAGGTCCTGCCGATCCATCCCCACCGCGTTCAGTTCCGCGGCCGCCCGGCGCACCTCAACCTCCGGAACACTCCACTGACCGCCGCTCGCCCTCACCGTCGCCACCACACGGCCGCCGAGCAGGACGTACCCCACCCGGGCACGGGCAGGAGAGCAGGTGAATGCCCCAGAAGCCGTCGGCACAGCACTGTCGGCCGTCAAATCGACCCACAGAGCGTCCGCGGCACCCAGGGTGATCAGGCCGTCCGTGCGACCGGGCATGACACGCTCTGACATACCGACAGGCTAACGGCCTGCAACGCGGCAACGGGTCCCAAGCGCCTCGGTCAGCCGGGCCGCCGCCCGCAACTCCATATTCCTGAGCATCTGGTTCGTCAGCACCTCCCATGCGCGTAGCCTCACCACCAGAACGTCAAGAACCGGGCAAGTCACCCTCGCGCATCAGTGGTCCCCGAGCCCAGACGAATTGAGCAACAGAGTCACCGGGGTCACCAAAGACTCCTTCGCCTGGATCCGCGGCGCGGGAGGCCACTGGCCCGGCGGAGCCCAAGACCTCCGCGAGTACGCCATGGCCGACTACCGACGCCTGGAGAACGAACTGCCCCATCTCACCCTCCGCCGGACCGGCTCGCTGACCTGGGCCGACACACCAGCGCAGGACACACGGCCGGGCCCAAGCCAATTCCGCATCGGACGAAGTGACATCGCAGCCCTGGAGCCCAACCTCCGACACCCACCCGACCAGGCCATCCACACCCCGAGCGACGCAGGCGTCGACCCAACGGCCATGACCCACGCACTCGCGGCAGCCGCCGGCGCCCACGGAGCAACCGTGCTCCACAACACCGCGGTCACCTCCTTGCAGGTGGCAGGCGGACACGTTGACGGAGTGCTGACTTCGACGGGGCTCCACGCCGCCACCACCATCGTTCTCACTGCAGGCGTACCCAAACTCTGCGAGCCGCTATCGGCCGACCTGGCCATTGCCGCCTCCCCGGCCACCCTCGCGCGGGTCACAGCACCGCCCGGCCTGGTCAAGACCATCATGGCCGGCCCTGGCTTCGAGGTCCGAGAGGTACGGGACGGCGACCTCTTGCTGGTCGTGCCGCACGTTGAAGGCACAGCAGCAGCGCGTGAGCAGGCCGCTCAAGACGCGTTCCAGCACCTGCAGGCGACCTTCCAGGAAAGCGACCAGTGCCGCCTGCTCATCGACGGAGCAAGCGGCCTCGACGTAGACCACCGCGTGCCACTCGCTGAAGCCTGGGACTCCGGAGCCTCCAACTGGACAGCGGCTGAACGCCAGGCCTACGCCAACGACCGCGCACTGATCGCCGTGTCCGCAAAATCGAACCGCAGCAAAGCCGACCAAGACCCGGCAACCTGGATGCCGCCCGCCGAAAGCGACCACTGCGACTACGCGAGGGACTGGATCGTCGTGAAGGTCCGCTGGCAGCTCGCCATCGACCCAGCCGAACAGACCGCACTCTCCGAAGACCTGACCCACTGCCCCAACGCCCCAGTGAAGGTCACCCTCGCCCGATAACGGAAACGCATCGCCCGATGCGTTCTTCGCCCGCTCCACCTCGGGGACGGCACTACAGATCTTGGCAGAGGCCGAAGATCCGAAGCTGAAGGAGATGAAGTCGCAGCTGCTGCGGATGCTCCGCCTCGAGGACATCTATGTGTGGGAGCGGGGAGCGATCGAGGCCTACTACCCGCCCCTGGAGGCGAACGAGTCGAACAACAAGAACGACCGGGCCCGGGGATTCTGCGAGCACTACACCACAGCAGACTCGATCCGTTCCCTGCCGGCCTTCCGCGAAGCCGCTGCATGCGAGTTCGACCTGGTCTTCGAAACCTTCTTCCGGTCGGCGCTGCCACTGCCCAACACGGCCGAGATTCCCGAACAGGCCGCATCAGCCGAGGACGCCGCGCCTGCTACGGCGGCTGCCACCGGCTGATCCCGCTCAGGTGGCTCCGCGGGAGAGACACCGAACCAGACGACGCCACGCAGCCGTTCACCGTCTCGGATCGGCTCCTGCGATCCTGTTGCTACGACGTCATAGCTCTCGTACAAGAGCATCAACGCGAGCTGCGCCTCGCCTGCACACAACAACTCACCGTCAACCTCTTTCGCCCCGCACGGGCCGCGCCCCTTGGAAGCAAGCACGCCCTACTGGGATCTCGGGCTGGAAGGCGTGCCCGAACGCTCAATGCGTCCCCGCCACACCCAGCCCGTGCACGCCGTACTCTCCCCCCGGATCAGACACCGAAGCAAGCGGCGCCGCAGACCTCCTCCACCGCGACCTCCTGGCCCAGTTCGGCATCTGAAACGAGACCATGCCCAACTGGCGCACGCCTCTGCTTCTCCCGTCAACTACCGCCAGGCGTGCGCCGAGCCGTGCCCCGACAGCAGCACCAGCCAGCGCCTGCAATCCGACAACCCACTGAGTTCTGCCCCGCACGGTCGGCGCCGCATCCGCCCGGAACCTGGCCCTCGCCCTTGTCCGCACCCGCTACACCAACTGGGCGGATGACGATGATGAGTTCACCCTGACAGCTCGGGACATTGGTCCCTACACAGATGAGGAGCGGCCGAACTTCAGGTGTGCGCCCCGCCGGCTCGGACTCCTGTCTGACCGCTGCGTGACAGCAGCCGACCTGGGTCAGCGACGCGCACGCGCGAGCAAGGCCGCATGCGGCAACGTCAGTAGACCTTCCTCGCCAGCAAACTCGGAGCTGAATAGATCGAAGTGACGCTTGATCTCGGCCCGGATCCGAGGCGTCTGGCTCTGCACCAGCTGCCCGCCGAAGGCCACTCCACTCGCAGGTCCGCTCCACCACTCGTCGGCGCTCGCGCGGTGATCCCAGCGCAAGATCTCGCACACCGCCTCGCGCAGCCCTGCCGCATCCATCAGCCCCGTCAGGCCGCTCTCGTCACGGGGAAAATCATCGTCAGAGGCCAGCCCTGCGGGCAGGTGTGGTGGACGCACCGCACCCGCGGCTTGGATCGCGCGGCCGATCACAGTCTGTCCTGCGGCCGGCGGCATCGCCCATATCGTCAACGCGATCCAACCATCCGGCCTCACGACACGGCGCAGTTCGGCCAGGGCCATCTTGGGCTGGCCCACGTGGTTCAGCACGAAGTTGGCCACGACGGCGTCGAACTCTCCGTCGGTGAAGGGGAGCCAACGAAGAGCGGCCACGCGCACGTCAGCCGCGGGTGCGGCCTGCTTGGCCAACTCGACCATGGTCGGCTCCGCATCCACGGCCGTCACCGTCGCCGCCCGGGCACACGCGGCAGCAGCGACCGTCCCCGGCCCAGTCCCTACATCCAGCACACGCGAGCCTGGCCCTACCTCGGCGGCATCGAGCAACTGCGGCACCGGATAGGCGCACAGCTTGGCGAAGCTTCCGGCATAAGCGGCACCCTGACCCGCCCATATGAGCCGCTCACTCTCGTCGAACGTCGTCATCGACACCGGCACCCTCCCCGACTGCAGCCAAGATCGGCATGTTGTCACGACCCTAACTCACCGTCTGACCAGCGCGGACAGCTCAGAAATAGGTGCTCACTCGAAGCCACTCGCGCTCTTCGAACCCCCGCTGATGACGCAACCCAGGACGTGGACAACGGACACTTTCAAACACTGCCCATAACTTGCACGCGATGCGCTGGCCCGATGAGATCCGCTCCCCGGAGACTCTGGCCCCGGCCTCGGTTGAGCTGTCCGAGGAAGAGATCGTCAAAGCCCTTGCTCTCATGGACGCGCTGGCCACCGACGACATCCCCGAAGACGTCGCCGTCGACCGGTACACCGAGGCGATCTCCAACCTGATCACCGCCAAAGAGAAGGGCACGGAGCCTCCGCACGCCGCCGAGGCGGAGGCGCCGACGGGGCGGAGGCGCCGACGGGGCGGTCGTCGACCTCATGGCCGCCCTCCAAGAGTCCGTGCAGAAGGCGAAGGCATCCCGCGGCGAGAGCGGCGAGCACGCGACCGTGCACGAGCTGCCGAAGAAGAAGACTGCGGCCAAGAATGCCGCCGCGAAGAAGACGGCCGCCAAGAAGACCACGGCGAAGAAGCCCAACAGGAAGTCGCCGGCGAAGAAGCCACAGCGCAGAGCCTAGAGAGACGTGAAGCCGACCACACATACGAGCGCAACGAGGGCTACCGCTGTAGTCAGCATCACCGGCCGCAGCATGCTCGTCCGGCCGGTCTCGGGCCCGGCAGCCTGGGCCGCACAACAGCAAGCTTCGCTGTTGAGGACGGGTGAGTCGAGCCAGTAGGCGCCGAGGAGCTCGGCGCGAACGGGGGTGCGGTCGGTGATCTCCATACCCAATCAACGATCAATATGATCAGCCCGCACGGCCCGTCAACGAAACGACCGGCAATCCACGCATCTGGTTGATTGTTCTCTCGCCACGCCATCCTGACCACGACCAAGGACAGCTCAACTGACCTGGGCAAGCCACACACGGAAGCGGGCGTTGAAGGGCTCAACGCCTTCGCGGAGTGCGGCTGACAGCGACTCAGCCGCACTCTGTGCGTGGCTGATGACGTGTGACGGATAACCATAGGCCTCCTGATGGCTGGCGAACTCATCCTCATCCACGATGGAGACGGATCGGTCTCCGCGCGTCCGACAGACGTCCAGATCCAGGTCGACCATGGTCACTTCACCCGGGTGTGGCCACTCAGACGGCGTGGTGACGTCGCAGTACACATCCAGCCTGGCGGGATCCTCCTGGAACAGAGCGGTCCACCAGCCATCACGGGGAAAGAGCATGACTCGTCGCTCTTGAGTGGCGTAGACCTCGCTCTCCTCCCCCTTGCTGTAGATCGTCCCGATCGGCGAACCAAGCCAAACTCCGTACTCGTCCTCACCCAGCCACACCATGGTGTAGTGCCAGTGCAGACTGCCGTCGAACTTACGGACAACGACCCGAACCTCTCCTCCGCCCATGGGCGGGAGACTACGATCTCCATGCTGGCCCGGTGAACCTTCCCAGTCGTCCGGGTCGTACCCCTCCGCTGCCAGGAGTTGGAGACCCAAAGCCGAGGCAACCGTTGACGGGACGGGCCCTGGTTTGCACAAATCCGCTCGCTGTTGGCAGCCACCGGCGCGATGCTGTCACGATGCCTGCAGAGCACGCTTACCACGACGAACTCGGCGACCACTTCGCGAAGAACGCCGACACCAGCCCCTATAACGCGCACACCGACCGGCCCGCGATGCTCGCCCTTGCGGGGGACGTTGCCGGGCTGAAGATTCTCGATGTCGGCTGCGGGGCCGGGCATTACGCGGCCGAACTCCTGGCGGGCGGTGCCGAGGTAGTCGGAATCGACGGCAGCGCAACTCTGCTGAGTCACGCGCGGGAGCGATTGGGCGACCGGGCCGAATTGCGCATGCACGACGCGGAGAAGCCTCTGGACTTCATCGACGACGACTCGTTCGACGGCGTCGTGTGCGCATTGATGCTCCACCACATCGCCGACCGGCCGCGTCTCCTGGGCGAGCTGCGACGCGTCCTGCGTCCCGGCGGGTGGCTGCTGGTCTCCACGACCCACCCGACGGCTGACTGGAGAAAATTCGGTGGCTCGTACTACGCCGACGACTGGGTAGACCTCCCGCTCGCCGGGGGACCGTTGGCAGCCCACTACCAGCGCATGCCGCTGGAAACGTTCCTGAACGAGCTGCTCGTCACCGGATTCATGCTTGAGAAACTCATCGAGCCTCGCCCTACTCCTGGCCTGCGAGAACTCGACGAAACGGCCTACAACAAGCTCCACCAGGCTCCGTGCTTCCTTGCGGTCAGGCTCCTGCGACCCTGACCGCACGCAATCCCTGCCTCCCGTCGACGTCCAGGAGCAAGCCGTCCAGCTGGCCGCCGATGAGCACCGCGTACGAGTGGTGTGCCAGCGGGCCAGGGCGGGGGTCGTCGTGCTCTGCGCCGTAGACCCGGCCGTTCAGCAGTTACTCGTCACCGTTCATCCGGCCAAGCCTTCCAGCCACCACCGACAACGCCACGGACGGCCGGGCCCCTGCACCCGGGGCGGCCGGGCCTTGGAAACAATTGTTTCCAAGCCGTTCGACTCCGCTCGAACTGCCGCAGCAGCCCCACGGCCAGAGTCCAGGGGCGGTCACCACGCCTTGCCGGCGTCAGGTGCGGAAGCGGGAGCCAGCCGCCGACCATCCCCGCAGCCGCGGGGCAACACCTGGCTACACCCGGACGTCGTGTCAAAGACCGGACCATCCCCGCAAGCGCGGGGACGACGGAGCCGGAGCCGGTCCACGGGTAAGCCCACGCGGACCATCCCCGCAGGCGCAGGGACGACGTAGTGCGGGCGATCGTCGCCACCCCGGACGTCGGATCATCCCCGCAGACGCGGGGACGACAGCGTGATCCAGGCGAATTCGTACTGCCCGAACGAACCATCCCCGCAAGGACTTCCGCCCCAGCCATGTCGCAGGCCTCATGTCCACTACACCTCGGGCAGGTACGCACCACGAGAGACAGGCCTTCCCGGTGACTCAGGCGAGGACGTTGACGGCGCGGGCGACCACCAGGCCGAGGATCAGCAGGGAGACCAGGGACTGCACGCCCATGGCGATCTTGGCCCAGGGGGCCAGGGGCATGACGTCGGTGGGGCTGAAGGCGGTGGCGTTGGTGAGTGCGAGGTAGAGGTAGTCGATGTAGCGGGGCCGCCAGCCGGAGCTGTTCAATCCGGGGTTGAGCTGCTGCGGGAATGCGAGCGCGGGCATCGGGGGCATGTGGTGGGCGCGGACGGCCGCTCCGCCGCTGTCGAGTTCGAAGTACAGCACGGAGAAAGCGAGGACGGTACAGACCCACACCGTGCCGCCGGTCTGCAGCAGGCTGTCGGCGGAGCCCGTCTCCTTCCCTCCGTGGATCAGGTCGTCGACCAGTTGGACGGTCGACCAGACGGCACTCAGCGCGAGCACGCACACCAAGGCGATCGACGCGGTACGCAGGACCGCCGAGCGGCGGCTGATCCTGCCCGGGTCACCGGCGATCAGTGCCAGCAGGAGGAGGCCCTCCACGGTGGGGAGGACCCAGCGTGGCGCCAGTCGGAGGTCGTCGGGGAGCAGGATGGTCAGCACCATGGCCGCGACGACGGCCCCCGCCATTGGCCACCGGTGCTCGCCGAAAGATTGGTGCGGTTCCGGGCACTCGGTCGGCTCGGGTGGGTGTCCGGTCACGATGGCAGGCCTTTGCGGTCGAATGCGACGTCGGACTCGGCGAGTCAGGGTTCGCGGGGCAGTACGACGTTCTCCAGCGGCTCCCCCGCGAGGTGGTGCAGGACCTGGGTGCGGATAAGCCGGAGAGCGCGTGGGCGGAACGCCGAGCTGTTGCCTCCGACGTGAGGACTGATGAGTGTGTGGGGCGCGTTCCACAGAGGGTGACCGGCCGGGAGCGGCTCGGGGTCCGTGACGTCGAGGGCGGCGTGCAGTCTGCCGGCCGAGACTTCGGTGAGCAGTGCGCCGGTGTCCACCACGGCGCCTCTGGAGACGTTCACCAGCAGGGAGCGGTCCGGCATCGAGGCGAGGAAGCGGGCGTCCACCAAGCCGCGCGTCCGGTCGGTGAGCGGGACGGTGAGGATCACCATGTCGGCCCGGGGCAGGAGCTCGGGCAGCTCGTCGATCGCGTGGACGCGGCCGCGCGGGACGGTGCCGACTGTGCGGGCGACGCGCAAGAACGCGCACTCGAAGGGGGCGATCCGGTCCTCGATCGCGGCGGCAATCGGGCCGTAGCCGACGAGCAGGAACGTGCGGTCCGCGAGCGCGGGACGGAAGCCTCCGCGCCACTCCTGGACGCCCTGGGCGCGAACGAAGTCGGGGATGCCGCGCAGGGACGCGAGAGTCAGCGTCACGGCCAGTTCGGCGGTGCTGGTGTCGTGGACCCCCCTGGCGTTGCAGAGAGCGACGCCCCGGGGAACGTGCTCCACCAGGTCGTCGACGCCGGCCGAGATGGACCGGACGACCCGCAGCCGTGCGGCCGTACGGGATGACGAAGAACTCCACACTGGCGAGGGTCTCGGCGTCCGGTGGGCTGCCGATGCCGTCCCACACCTCGACGGGCAGACCGTCGGGCAGGCCGCGCACGTCCGTTGCCGGGCACGGCAACAAGAACCGGGCGGCGCTCCGATCAGCGGGACGGTCCAAGGCATTCACGGGCCGAACGTAGACCATTGGTCATCGATGAGGGCGTGGACTCGACCGGCACCGTCCGCCGCATCCTCGTTCGGACGAACGGGGATGCGGCGGTTCACGAGGAAGGTCCGGGACCGGTGCCCGCTCCGGTCTCGTCGACGAGTCATACGCGTACACGGGCGCGGACCATCCCTGGCGGGCGCCGATGATCTCGACGTGGCAGGCACGGCCGACGCCCGGTGCCGAGGAGTGGCCCCGGCACGAGGTGCATGCCGGGAACAGGCACTCCCGGACAACGCCTCTCCAGTCTCGGCCCAGAACACGAGCCCGTGCCCGTCAAACCTGGCCCAGCCGGACCCAGGCTCAGCCGACCCACTGGCCGTCGTCCACGCCCCATCCGGCCGCGGAGACGTGCCGGTCTCCGCTGCCGACGTGTCCTGCCCCAGAAAACTGTGGGTACATCAAACCTGTGACCTGCAGTGCCCACGGTTCCGAGGGACGTCGGGCGGAGCGACGTCTCGAAGAACTGTGGGCAAGTCACTGTGCACAGGCCGGGCAGGCCTAGGGTCAGGAGAACCAGACGATGAGCCGTACGTTGGATGCGCCGTCGCTCAGCGCGCGCATCACGCTCCACGCGGGCCCCCAGTGCGAGGCATCGCCGGCCGCCTGCTCCCGGCTCCGCTTGCCGGAGACATCGGTCTCCTGCCAGTCGGCGGCAAGCAACTCGGCCCAGGTGATCCACGTCGTGCCGTGGACGCTGTCGAGCCCCCAGGCAGCGTGCTCGCCAGCCACGGTCTCGGAGACATCCACAGGGAGCCCACGGTCCGCGGCGAGGGGCTAAAGGCCAAGGCCATGAAGTTAGGGGCTGATCGGTGTTGTCAAGAGGATGTTGATGCTGAGGGTGGCTTGGTAGGTGCGTCGGTCGACTCGCAGGCTTTTGTAGGCGTATCGAGACAGTGGGCGTTTCACTGCGCGGGGACTGATGCGGAGACGTCGGCCGGGCATCGGGCGGGCCAGAACCGCTCGGCCGATGGCACCGACGAGGTCGATGGTGCTGTCCTCGATGATGCCGGCGGCCTGGATGAGCTGGTCGCGGGCGGTCTGTAGAGCGATGCTGAAACTGGCTCTGTCCGGGTCGGCACCTGCGCTGTCGGCCGCGTCGGTGATGACAATTCGGATGGCCTGATAGGTACTCAGGAGAGCGTAGATCTCCTGAGTGATCCCGGCCCAGGTTCTTGCACGAAGGACCCGCCGCCCCAGCATCGTTTTCTTGATCTCGAAGTAGGCCGACTCGACCTCCCATCGCTCGTGATACAGCTTGACCAGGTCGAATGCCGGGTAGCGGCGGGCATCGAGCAGGGTGGTGGCCAACCGGTAGACACCGGTGTTGCGTCCGCCGGATGTGGCGATGGTGATCTCGCACTCGATGATCCGGACTTCGAGCGGGCCGAACCGGGACAGGAAGGATCCGTCTTCGAGCCGGCGCAGGCAGGGCGGCTTGCGGATGGCGCTGAGGCGGGCCAGGAAGTCGGCCCCGGTGGCGGCGACGGAGGCCAGGAACGCGTTGGTGGCGAAGCCGCGGTCCAAGAGCACGATCATGCGGTGGTGAAGAGAACGCATGAGTCGTTGGCCGTAGACGGTCTCACCGCTGCTGCGGGGGCCGAAAGCCGCGTCGATGATGGCCCGGGTGCCGCAGGCGACCAGCGCAGTCAGGCAGATCTGCGGATAACCGGAAGCCGCGGCGTACTGGTTGGAGACCTTCCCCAAATGGGCCCGGTGGGTTGGGCTGTCGGGAACATCGAGGTAGGTGCCGTCGATCGCGACGGTCAGCATTCCCCTCCAGCGGGCGCCGCCCGTCCGGATCGCGGACGCTGGTCCACGAAGCAGATCGAACAGGTGCCGCACCGGCCCAGCTCCGAGGCGGGTCCGGGCATCCCATAACGCTGTCGCCGTGACGGTGGGAATCGACGCAGCCTCCAGGCCGGCCGTGAGTTTGCGCCAGACGGCCAGATAGCCACAGTCCTCGAACAAGGTGGCGGCCATCAGCAGGTAGACCACGACACGGGCAGGCAGTTTCCGCAGCCGGCGCTGGCCGGCGCTGGTCTCGGCGAGGACGGCATCGACCATCTCGAACGGCACGATCCGGGTCAGTTCCCCCACATGTCCAGGCGCGAACACGCCCTCGGATACCACGATTTCACGAGTGATGACACACTGGCCTGACAGCGGAGCCTCCGGTGCTGTGAACGGCTTGTCTTGGCGGACCAGTCAGTTCTACCGGGGCTCCGCTTCCTGCGTCAGGCCATCACGCAGAACACCTTCCCACCAGCGCAAACACCCTTAACTTCATGGCCTTGGCCTAAAGGCCGGGGCATCCTCGGAGGAATCCGGTGACACCTACGGCTTGGCCGACGAGGTGATCGGCGATCCGGCCGGGGCTGCGGAGTCCGGCACCCCCGCGTAGTCGGGCAGCTCGACGCCGTTGATCGCGCGCCCGACCAGCTCCGTGAACCATTCGCTGGCGAAATCGGGGCCCGGCTCGGCGTCTGGCCCGGGGACGTCGCGGCTGCGGGCGTTCAACCGGCCGATCTCCTGGTTGGCCTCGACGAACGAGCGCATCCGCGCCTCGTAGCGGGCGAACCCGGCGTCGGGGTCCCATCCGGCAGCGGCTAGCTCTCCGGCCAGCAGGTAGGCACCGACCAGGGCCAGCCCGGTGCCCTGCCCGGACATCGGCGACGAGCTGAACGCCGCGTCCCCGAGCAACCCCACCCGTCCACTCGACCAGCGGTCCATCACCACCTGGGCGACCTGGTCGAGGTAGAAGTCCGGGGTGTCGTCCAGGTACGCGAGGATGTCCGGAGTCAACCAGCCCAGGCCCGCCATCCGCTCCCGCAACAGGACCTTCTGGGCCGCGACGTCACGGTGGTCGACGTCGAAGTCGGCCGAGGCGAAGTAGAACATGGCCATCGCCCGGGTGGCGTCCTGGATGGGCCGCAGGAGGGCGGAGCGCCCGGACTCCTGATCCTGGCACTCGAGCAGCCAGCGGTCCAGCCCGAACTCGTTGGGCACACTGTAGAAGGCCAGCACGTGCCCGAGGTGGCGGAGGAACCGCTCATGCGGCCCGAAGACCATCGCTCGCAGCTCCGAGTGCAGCCCGTCTGCCCCGACCACCAAGTCGAAGCGCCGCCGGTTGCCGCCCGCGAAGACCACGTCGACCCCGTCCGCGTCCTGGGCGAGCTCGGCGATTCGGTCGCCGAAGACGTACTCGACGCCGTCGCTGGTGTCGTCGTAGAGCACCTGGGACAGGTCCCCGCGTAGGATCTCGATGTCCGCGATGAACCCGTCGCCACCGTCGTCGTCGGCACGGAAGGTCTCCAGCACCTGCCCGTCCGCGTCCACGGTGTGCGCGCCGGCGGTGTCGGTGCACGCCGCGCGCACCGCCGCGTCCAACCCCATGCGCCCGATGGCCTCCTTGGCGACCCCGCGCGCGTCCACCGCCTGCCCGCCGGAACGCAGCTCGGGAGCCCGCTCCACCACGGTCACCTCAGCCCCCCGCCGGCGCAGCCAGTGGGCCAGCGCGGGTCCTGCGATGCTCGCCCCCGCCACCAACACCCTGGGACCGCTCACTCGCATCCCCTGCCCGCCCGTCCGGATCGCGTGCCCCTGGTCGGAGTCGTCGACGCTCATCACTGTCTCCATGTGCTTCCTCCCGCGCTGGAACGTTCCCAGCACAGGCCCATCGCTGTCGGTGTATCCAGCCGTATCGACCACGGATCCGCACAAAACTCATCGGTCACGGCAGACATTGATGAGAAACGCCAACTCCGGTAAGACTCACATCAAGCCAGACTGGTGTAAACCAGCCTGTCAGCTAGGCCGCCGCCTGAGTAGCTGCTGTCTTTCCGATCTTGAGAGATGCGCATCGAACGGGAGTCCCGATTGGGTGATCGTGGGGCGCTTGGCGCATACGGACAGGGCCTCCTGAACAGCTCGTTGGTGTCGAATCACTGAGCAGCAGGAGGCCCTGATGCAGCAGTCTTCCGTACCGACGGCCGGGCAGTCCAGCTCGGTCGCCTGGGAGTGTGACTGCCTGGCTCACCGGTTCGGAAACGCCGCCGATAACGGGTTGCGGCAGCCGCGCTACTCGACGGACATGACGGACGTGGAGTGGGCGGCCGTCCTGCCGTTGCTGCCGCTGCCGGGCTGGATGCGCGGTCGCGGCGGCCGGCCGGAGGCGTACTGCCACCGGGCTGTACTCGATGCGATCCGCTACCTCGTGGACAACGGCATCAAGTGGCGGGCGATGCCGGCCGACTTCCCGTCGTGGGACCGGGTATACGCGTTCTTCCGCCGCTGGCGCGACCATGGCCTGGTCACGGAGTTCCACGACCGGCTACGTGCGCAGGCCCGCGAGAAGGCGGGCCGCGACGCGGAGCCGACGGCCGGGGTGATCGACTCGCAGTCGGTGAAGGCGGACGCTGTTGTCGGTGCGGACAGTCGCGGGTTCGACGGCGGCAAGCTGGTCAACGGGCGCAAGCGGCACGTCGTGGTCGACACTCTCGGCCTGCTGCTCGGGGTGATGGTCACCGCCGCGGATGTCGGCGACCGCGCCGCCGCCCGGGTGCTGCTTGGACGGGTGGCCGACGCGCATCACCGCCTCGCCCTGGTCTGGGCCGACGGCGGCTACACCGGCAGCCTCGTCGAGCACTGCCTGGCCGCGTTCGCGCTCGTCCTGGCCATCGTCAAACGCAGCGACGACCTTCGCGGCTTCGTGGTGCTGCCCCGGCGGTGGATCGTCGAGCGCCTCTTCGCCCACCTGATGCGCACCCGCCGCCTGGCACGCGACTACGAACGCCGCACCACCAGCGCCGAGGCGATGATCTACTGGTCGATGACCCTGCTCATGACCCGCCGCCTTGCCCGCTCATGACCGAAGCCAGCGTGAACCGGCCCGGCGCGGGCTCGGCCAGCCAGCCACGCGCGACCAGTCGTTTCGCCTTCGACGGCAATGCCTCCACCCGCGAGCCAGGCCAGCCCCTCATGCCAGCACCTGCGACTTCGGCTTCGCCGCATCCCGGGGAGCCGACTGGGCGTCCACATCCCGCGGACCCGGGGTGACCTCCATGCCGGCGGTGTTGCCCCTCAACCGAAGGCGGCCAGGGAGACCGGCTGCCACTGGCGCCAGGTGTGCAGACGCTCCTCGTAGAGACCGGCGACGTCGGTGAGGGACTTGCCGAGGAAGATCCGCAGCGGGGGCTGGTCCGCGTCGACGATCCGAAGGATCGCGTCGCGGGTGGCGCGCGGGTCGCCGACCTCGAAATCCTGTGCAGTGGCCGCGTGGACTTCGGTGTAGTCCGGATGCCGCTTACTGTGCCGTGCCCCGCGGGCCAGCCAGTCGGTCGCGTAGGGGCCGGGCTCGATGTTGGTGATGTGGATGCCGAAGGCTGCCACTTCTTGCGCCAGGGACTCCGACAACCCCTCGAGAGCCCATTTGGAGGCGTGGTACGCACCGATGCCGGGGAAGGCACGTACGCCGCCCTCGCTGGTCACCTGCAGGATCCTTCCGGATCGTTGGGCCCGCATGAGGGGCAGGACGGCCTGCGTGACCCATACCGCGCCGAAGAAGTTGGTCTCCATCTGAGCCCGGAGTTCGTCCTCGTCAATCTCCTCGACCATGCCGAAATGCCCGTAGCCGGCATTGTTGACTGCGATGTCCAGCGAACCGAAATGCGAGTGGGCGCGCTGTACGGCCGCATGCACCGCGGCACGGTCGGTGACGTCGAGCCGGACCGGCAATACCGCATCCCCGTATCGCTCGACCAAAGGGGTTAGCTGGCCGACGTCCCGAGCCGTCGCCACGACGTGATCGCCGCGTTCGAGCGCGGCGTCCGCCCACTCGCGGCCGAACCCCCTCGAACTGCCCGTGATGAACCACGTCTTCGCCATGGTTGGTGCTCCCTATGGGTGGATCGCTTGCTGTTGCTACTCCATCGTGTTGCCGACCGAGACATTCCACCAGCGAGGGTCTTGCATAGGAGACATGCGGTCCCGGAATGTGTCAGGATGACGGCATGGCCGACTTCACCCTCACCGGCCTGCGCGTCATTCAGGCCGTAGTCGACACCGGATCGTTTACCGCCGCGGCCGACGCGCTCGGATACACGCAGTCAGCGGTGTCCCGTCAGGTGGCGGCGATGGAAGCCGCCGCGGGCGCACCGCTGTTCGTCCGGGGCGCCCGCGGGGTTGCTCCCTCCCCCGCGGGCATGATGCTCGCCCGCCGAGCTGCGACAGCCCTCAACGAGATCGATGCCGTCAGCACAGACCTCGCCGGGCTGCAGGACCACCTCACCGGACGAGTCGTCATCGCCGCGTTCCCCTCGGCCGCCGCCGTGCTCGTCCCCAGAGCATTGGCCCGCCTCCGAAACGACCACCCGGGTCTGATCGTCGAGTTCAGCGAGGCATCCTCGCCCACGCAGCTTCGCCAACTCCGCGCTCACCGCATCGACGTCGCAGTGATCGGTGTGGGGCCGGACCTGCCCGCCTACGATTTCGAGGGACTGCCCCGCGACCTGCTTCTGGACGGCAGCCTCCTGCTCGCCGTGCCCGCGAACCACCGGTTCGCCGGCCGCGGAACCATCCCGGTGACCGAGCTGCGGGACGAAGCCTGGATCGTCGGCAAGGGCCTCCGCGATGACCCCCAGTTCGGCGCCTGGCCAACCCTCGACCACCCGCAGATCGCCTACGCCGCCCGCGAATGGCCCACTCGCCTGGGTCTTGTCGCCGCCGGTCTCGGCATTGCCGTACTGCCCGAACTCGCCGCCGCGGCGGTCCCCAGCGGCGTCCGCACCGTCCACGTCGACGACCCCGCCTGGCTCGGCCGAGCCACTGTCGCCGTCACGGTCCGCAACCGCTCTCCCGAGGTGACGGCCACCGTGAAGGCGCTCCGCCACGAGGCCGCACAGCTTCGTGCGGTGCCATAACGCCGCACCCGGCAAGGAAATCCACTCTGCGACATGACCGCACCGTCAACTGACACGCTCGACGCATAGCCCAGCCGGCCAGCAGAATCATGGCCTCGATCACTGCGCTGGCCGACGCGCCGCAGGGCCGGCTGCGCCGCGTTGAGAACGGGCGCCAGCCGGACTGGGCACCGTACCCAGCCGCGCACACCTGCGGTTCGCCGTGACAGCAGGGCGCAGGAGTCGGCTCAGGCACGCCGCCTGGCACGCGACTATGAGCGGCGCACCACCGGTCTGCTGGTCGATGACGCTGTTCATGACGCGCCGCCTGGCCCGGGCACACCCTGCGCGAGCGTGAACCGGCCCGGCGCGGGCTCGGCCAGCCAGCCACGCGCGACCAGTCGTTTCGCCTTCGACCGCAGTGCCTCCACCCGCGCCGGCACCACGTCCATGCCGAACCCTGCGGCCATCTCCTGGCAGGTCAGCGGCCCTTGATGGAGCCGGAGGCGGTCCGGGAGGGTCTGCAGGATGCGCTGGTAGTCCACCGACAGCACCGACCAGTCCTGCCCCTCACGCCACACCGGCACCTGCGACTTCGGCTTCACCGCACTCCGGGGCGCCGACGGCGCGTCCGGGTCCTGCGGATCCCCGGCTGGTCAACCACGCCATGACTAGAGTGGCTGACGCGCTCGCGGACGATCTGGAGCGATACAGCTCTGCCGCGCAAAGGGTTCGCCCTTTCGGTAGTGCGAGATCCTGTATGCGTTGTACGGGACCGTGTTCGCTGGAAGCTGGTCGGCGCCGTGCCACGAGATGCCCGCACACTTGTGGGGCTCCGCGTTGAACGGTTCTCCCTCCCAGCCAGTTGTGGCGAAGAACCAGCCCACGCGGCTGTGCCCCTCGCGATTTCGGAAGTGCATCACCTGAACTGGGCGCAGGGAGGCGGGGGTGATGTGGAGTCCGACCTCTTCCCGGGTTTCGCGGATGGCGGCGTCGAGAACGCCTTCGCCGGGGTCGACCTTGCCGTAGGGGAGGCACAGGAGGCCGTCGTCGTAGCCGGTGCCGGCGCGTTCTATAGCGTCAGGGGCGGCTACCCGGTGTCCGGGTAACCGCCCCTGTAGTGCTCTGGATCTACTTTCCCTTGGCGGCTTCCTTAAGCTTGGAGCCCGCGGCCACCTTCACGCTGTAGCCGGCGGGGATCAGGCGCCCGCTGACGCGCCGATCAAAGAGGGCTGCAGCGACCACCCCAAGAAGTGCACGGACGGCTTCGACCACTTCTTCCATGCCGTGGTCCCCGACAACCTCGCCGACGATGTCCGGGCCGTGTGGGACGACGCCGTCGCGGCGCCCGAGTGGGAGGGCCCGCCGGCGTGGGGGCATGGCGACCTCCATCCCGCGAACGTCGTCGTCTCGGACGGAACGCTCTCGGGCATCGTCGATTTCGGCGGCCTGTTTGCTGGCGATCCGGCGTGGGACCTCGCCGCGGCCTGGGTGCTGCTGCCCGCGGGCACAGCCTCGCGGTTCTTCGACACGTACGCGCATGCAGACGACGCGGCGATCCGGCGCGCCCGTGGACTGGCCACGATGAAGAGCCTCTTTTTGCTGCTCATGGGGCAGAACGGAGACCGGGGCCTTCCCGGCGGCAAACCGAACTGGGGACCTGCAGGCCGGGCGGCACTTGATCGTGTTCTGAAGGGCGTTTGATGTCTGCCTCTTCGAACTTGTTCTCGATCTTGGTTGAGTGGCCGTTTGGCAGTCCACCTTCGTGGGTTCATCGACCAGTGAGGCTGATCCTTTGGAGTGGACACCCTGGCAATGGATCTTGATGGTCCAGGGAGGGATGTCCAGGTGGGACGCAAGTCTCCGTCGGAGCAACCTCAATCGGAGAATTTACCCTCCCCGCGGTCACGTGACTGGTCAGCTGCCGCCGGGCTGGTCTGACCCGAGCGGACGTCGCTCGCGGAGCATCGTGGCCATCGCGCACACTATCTGTCGTGGACACGAAAATGACCAAGAGCGCCGGCGAGCACTGGGTCTGCTCTGTGCTCGCAAGCGCCGGATGGGGTGCTGCGCTCACCCGCGACGGGCTGGAGCGCACCGATATCCTCGCCGTCCGCGCCGATGGCACCCGGCGCATGATCGAGGTACAGGTCAAGGCGGCAAGCCCTATGCCGCGGCCGAACTGGCGCTGCGGGACCAAGACGCAGCTGCCGTCCCTGAGCGACCGCGAGTGGTTCGTGTTCGTCGCTCTGGACCCGACGCCTGGGCAGGCCCCGACGTCGTACGTTGTCCCGCGCGACCATGTGTGGGCTGCGGCGTGGATGGAGCACCAGGCATGGCTGACCGAGCCGGGTGTCCCGCCCGGCAAGAGGAACACCGGCTTCGACCAGGCCCGCGTGTACGCGCCGACATGGGAGGGCTACCGCGACGCGTGGGACCTGCTGGAACAGCCGACGTCGCAGTGCCCGGTTCGGCTGCCGCAAGCCTGGAGAGCGTGGGTGGACGACCCGCGCGTCGGCTTGCCACCGGGGCACCCGTGGGGGGATGCCTTGCCCGACTGGCAGGCAGTGGAAGGCTCGTAGCTCTCACGGCGAGCCAAGCCATGGGCAGGACCCGAACTCCAGGCTGTATTGCGGTCGATGAGGACCTGCGGCAGCTCGTGAAACAAGAGTCCAGACCCTCAAACCACTGCGTGAAGGCCACCCAGAGCTGCCAGCCAAGGCGATCGGCCACCGTCCGTGGCGGGATGCACACTGCGTTCGTGAGTCATGCCTACAGGCCCGGTGACGTGCTGTTGCTGAAGTGCCCTGTTCACTGAGACCGGGTCACCCGACGAAGGGGCGCTCGCCGCCCGGACGGGTATGGAGCCCCGCATGATCGTCCGATGTGTCAGATCATCAGCCCGACAAGCGGAGAGCTGGTGAGCGGCCCTGACACGAGCCGCAGTCCCAGCGCCGCTGCTTCGCTGCCAACATCACCATCGATGAAGAGATTCCGCCCGACGACGTGTCGCTGTCGGACCTTGCGCAGTAGGGGCTGCAGCAGTTGGCGAAGCGGCGGGCCCCGGTTACCACGCCGACAATGAGCGAGGACGCCCCCAAGGACGCCAGCAGAGGACGGTACCGAGCGGGCTCCCTCGTAGACGAAGTCGGCCAGCAGGCTGACCGTCCCGAACCACAGGACGAACTGCCAGGGCCTCATGCCCGTGTTGGTCTGTATCGATCCACTGATGTCTGCGGCGCTCATGGCCGTGGGTCTCCTACTCGCCGGCGCCCACGATTCCGGGCACGCTTCGACAGCAGCCAGCCCATCCCCCACCACGGACCGCATTCCCCGGGGCGACCTCCCCCAACGACCACCTGAGCCGGCGGCACTCACTCATCAGCTGCCCGCGGAGTCCTGAGCCCAAAGGGACCGGCAACTGGAGTAGCCCGGCGGCACTTGTGATCGGGCGGCCATACGGTCGGCGCGGACGGCGTGCCGTCGGTGGCCCCGCGTCCCGTGCGCAACGCGGGGCTATCACCTGCCGGGCCACCGCCCGGGCTCGGTGGACAGGGCGACCCGGCTGCCTGCTCCGGCCGCGGAGTCTTCCTGAGCAACGGCAAGAGCCGCCGCGCCAACTTGAGTCGCGACCAACTCACCGCACTCGCCGACCTCGGACTCCACTGGGCAGCAGCTTGACGCGAGCGCGGGGCCGCCAGACGGCTTCGCCTGGCGGAGCCGAAGCCGCCAGACGGCCCCGCGGCGATTAGTGAGGGGCGGTCAGGAGGCGGACATGGCCATAGCCCTCAGCGCGATGATGTGGTTCTTGAGGCGGCAGCTGTTGCCGTTGGTCGGGACGATGTTGCAGTGGTGCAGGAGCCGGCCGGGGATCACACCGGCCCCAGGGGCTGTTGACGCGCCCTGGCTGGGGCACATACTCAGCCTGGGCAACTCTTCTTTCCCCTCGCGCTTCTGGCGTGAGCCGGCGTGTGCGCACGACTATCTCTCAGGAAGCGCCGCGGCTCCGGGTTCCTGCCTGGGCTATGGCTTCGGCTTCGCTCTCGGCCAGCGCGATCGCGACACCGAATGCTTGGGTGATATGAGTTGCCGCCGCCATGACGCGCGCAGTGCCCACGACAGGGGCAATCGCAACGAGAAGATCCTGCAGCTGCTCGACCGTGAAGTCGGCCTTCATCGCGGGGTCGATGTGGGCCATGTAGGAGATCGCTGGTGCGTCCATGGCCACGAGCGCGGCTATGCGCGTGAGGATGAGCGTCCGCTCATCCATGTGGCAGCGCTCGACGGAGTCGATGGTCATGGCGGCGAGGGTGTCGAGCACGGGAGTGTCAGATGCAGTGGCCATATCCGGAAGTCCTTCCGGTGCTGTGGGGAGCCGAACGCGCCACCCGCTGTACGCGGGAATCCCCCTGCGTGCCGACGGTTTGCCCCTCAAGCATAGGCACCTTCAGTTGACGGTGCGCATTGAGCCGGACAGGCGAAACGAGACGCTCAGGCTACGCCGATGTCAGGCACACACCCCCGTCTTCCCAGCCGGTCGTGGCCGCGTTCATGGAAGAGAACAGGAGCGTCACGGTGACGTCTGGCGCGCCAGGGGCGCCGTCGGCGTGCCAGGTAAGCAAGCCCACTTCGGAGAGGCGCTGCAGGGCCGAGCGGAGGCGTGCCGGTCCCACACCCAGCGCGCGGGCTGCAGGGTTCAGCGGGAAGCAGACGGTGTCGGCCAGATATACCTGGCGGGCGTCGACCACGAGATCCACCAGAAACCCGGCGAGCAGGCTCCCCTGAGGCACGCCCCGAGCACATATCGCCCAGCGCAGCGCCCAGCTCTCAAACGGAGGTGTCGGCTGCATGCCGGTTTTCCTTCCCATCGGACGCCCGGGACAGGAACGCGTCACTTCGCACGCACAGGATTCCGAACAGCACTCATCTCAACAAAGAGAATTCTTCACCTGTATTCGGACATGTGCACCAGATGGCTGCCTTGGGGTCGCCCGCTCCAGCGGGGCGGGAGATCGGACAGCAGGCCGGACGACGCGGCCAGGCCCTCCCTCCACGGCTTCCGCCCGGGCCTCAGGGGGGCGATCTTGTCCAGGCGAGCAGACAATGAGTGCGGGGAACCCTCTCGCGGCTGCCGCGAGATGTGCGGCTCTGCGGTCTGGAGGTCGTGGGACATGGGATCTTCGGCTCTCTCGTCCGACATCACCTATCAGTCCTTCGCTGTTCCGGCGTAGCACGGCGCGTCTCGCGGCCAGGACGGAGTCTGCTCTTCGATCGTCATGGCGGCACTGGGTGCCGCCTGCGGCATCGCTCCCGGTCAGGCCTACCGACGGTCCAGCGCTGCGGCCGCCCCAGCGCTGGACGCAGCCGTCCGCGCGGGTGGTGGAGGCCCCTGGACGCTCCGGCGGCTCTGGAAGCGGTGCCGAGCGAGCCGTGACGTCGAGTTCCTCGGTGGAGGGCACCTTGAAGCTGCTGACCCGTACGCCCTGGGGATTGACGCCGCTCATCACGTGACGGATCGTCCCGTCCTTGCCCGCATCGCGGATTTCATCGGGCCACTACGGGTGAAACCGGGGGCTAAGGTGCGCCTGGAGCGGGAGTTCGATCCTCGCTACAAGGCCGGTCTGAAGAAGCGGGACGGGATCGAGCTGTTGCGGACCGGGGTGTCGTTGCTGGCCTCCCACAGGCCCTGCCCACCTGCATTCTCCGGCAGCTTCTGCCGGACAAGGTCCACGACTACCTGTGGCGCTACGTCCAGCGGCTGCCCAGGCGCGGCGAGATCGCCATCTCGGGGTGAACTCGCACGACAAGAACCTCCTCGTAGTGCGAGCGATTGAAGAAGTACCAGGAGCGGCTGGCGGCCCAGGACACGTACGGGGTACTGCTCTGTCTCCAGGCACTCGATGCCGGCAAGAACAAGTCGTACGCGGTCCTGACCGTCGCCTCGACGGTGACCGCGTCGACCGAGGGGAAGGCAGCCCTCAGCCGCGCCACCATGTTCCCGATGGACACCAGTTCGTCGTGCGAGCCGGATGCCGGGAGGTTCGGCGGCCGTGCGGGATCGGCGTGCTCCACCGGCCCGGGGCAGCGACTCAAACCCTCGACGGGATGGCATGCGCCGACTTGAGGCGAAGCCAGGGTCAGAGCGTACGTCCCGATCCTGGTCGAACGCCGGTCCCGAAAGGTGCTCCCGGCGCTACCGGGAGATCAACCACTGGGAGCGCTACCTCACGGACAACGGGTTCAAGGTGGTGAAGATCTTCCTGAACCTTTCCAAGGAGGAGCAGCGCACCCGCTTCCTGAAGCGGATCGACCGGCCGGAGAAGAACTGGAAGTTCTCTGCGGCCGACGTCCGGGAGCGACGGCGGTGGGACGACTACCAGCACGCGTTCTCCGAAATGCTGTCGGCCACGAGTACGAAATGGGCGCCGTGGTACGTGGTGCCGGCGGACCGGAAGTGGTTCGCGCGGCTCTGCGCCGGGGCGGTCCTCGCACACACCCTGATGGACATCGATCCTCAGTACCCCGACGTGGGGGAAGAGGCGCGGAAGGGCCTGCTCGCCACCAAACGGGACCTGGAGCGGGAGGCCCCTGCCGGGGCGCCGGCCGATCCGTACGCCGACCGGCATCCGTCGGCCGCGCGGGCCACCGGGCGGAGAGAGCAGCCGAAGAAGAAGCGCGGCTAGGACCTGCCGCAGCGGCGCGCGACTGGCCCGGACACATCCGCCGCCAGGGATCGGAGGCAGAACGATGACGGCACGGTCGGATTCCGCGGGAGGACAGCCTCAGGCTTCGGGGGACGACTGGTACGCGCAAGCTCCCGAGGAGGTCGTAGCGGCGTTCGGCGTCGATCCGGCGGTGGGTCTCTCCGCGGCACGAGCTGCAGGACTCCTGGCCGCGCAGGGCCCGAACTCGCTGCCCGAGGAGAAGCGAACTCCGGCCTGGCGCCGGTTCCTCAAGCAGTACCGCAGTTACATGCAGATCGTCCTCGTGGCCGCTGCGGTCGTCTCAATTCTCATCAAGGAATGGACCACCGCGATCCTGCTGATCGTCCTGACCCTGCTGAACGCGGTCGTGGGCCTGCGCCAGGAGGGCAAGGCCGAGAGCGCGATGAACGCGCTGCAGTCGATGATGAAGGCGACGGCGCGAGTGCGCAGGGATGGGACGGAAGCCGAGATCCCCGCCGAACAGCTTGTCGTCGGCGACATCGTGCTCATCGCCGCCGGGGACCAGGTGGCGGCCGACGGACGCATCATCGAGGCCAGTGCCCTGCAGATCGACGAGTCGGCGCTCACCGGCGAGAGTGTGCCCGCCGCGAAGGACACCGGCACGCTGCCGGGCCCCCGACCGGCACCCGGCGACCGTACGAATATGGCCTTCATGAACACCCCGGTCACCCACGGCAGCGGCGTACTCGTCGTCACCGCGACCGGCGTCGGAACCGAAGTCGGCAAGATCTCCGGACTGCTGTCGGCCACCGAGAAGGAGGTACCGCCGCTCACCAAAGAGCTCGACACCCTGACCCTGTGGATCACGGGGCGGCGGGCCTGACCATGATCGTGATGTTCATCATGGGGCGGCAACGGGACCAGGCTTGGGACGTCCTGTTCGTCAGTGCTGTCTCGCTGGCCATCGCCGCCATTCCCGAGGCCCTGCCGACCGTGACCCAGGCGATCCTGTCCGTCGGCAGCCTCAACCTGGCGAAGCGGAACGCCATCGTCAAAGAACTGCCGTCGGTCGAGACCCTGGCGTTCACGTCGGCGATCAACTCGGACAAGACCGGCACCCTGACGATGAACCAGATGACCGCCGTCGAAGTGGTGAGTCCCACCGACCGGTACACCGTCTCGGGCACGGGCTACGGGCTCGACGGGAAGATCCACCATGCCGCAGGTTCCTCCGCGGGCGTCGAGGACGCGATCCTGCCGTACGTGGTGGCCGGCGACGCGAAGCTGGTGGACGGCGAGGTGGTGGGCGATCCTACCGAGGGCGCGCTGCTGGTGCTGGCGCACAAGGCCGGGCTGGACATCGATGCCACCAGGGAGGGCCTGCCCCGGCTCGCCACGCTGCCGTTCGACCCGGGCTACAAGCTGATGGCCACCTTCAATTCAGCGGTCGACGCCTCCGGGCGGCAGGTCGTGCGGTGCTTCGTCAAAGGCGCGGTACCGGCGGTAGTGGCGCGCGCCGCCACTGCGCTCGCGGCAGGCGAGACCATCCCGTGGGACGCCGTCTTGGTCGCGCGTGCCGAGGCGCAGACCGAGCGGATGGGCGGCGAGGGGCGCCGGGTGATGGCCGCGGCCACCCGTGATCTGGACCCGGCTGGCTTCGATCCGGACGGCGACCTGCTCGCCTACGTCGCCGATCTGCGGATGACCAGTCTCGTCGGCATGGTCGATCCGCCCCGCGAGGAGGCCAAGGCCGCCGTGGCTGAAGCCCAGGCGGGACACATCCGGGTCCGCATGGTGACCGGTGACGACGTCACCACCGGTGCGGCCATCGCACGGCAGCTCGGCATCCCCGGCGAGGCAATCCTCGGCGCCGATTTCGCCGCCATGAGCGAGGACGAACAACTCGCCCGTATCGACGGCATCGGCGTGGTGGGCCGGGTCTCACCCGAGCACAAGGTGCTGCTCGCGAACACGCTCAAAAAGAAGGGCGATGTCGTCGCGATGACCGGGGACGGCGTCAACGACGCACCAGCCATCAAGGCCGCCGACATCGGCATCGCCATGGGCAGCGGCACGGACGTGGCGAAGAACGCCGGACGCATGGTCCTCTCCGACGACAACTTCGCCACCATCGTCTACGCCGTGGAACAGGGCCGGCGAATCTACGACAACCTCACCAAGTACATCCGATTCGTACTACTCCTGCTGGTCACCTTCGTGCTGACCTTCCTCGGAGCCACCGTCTTCAACATCGCCGCCGGTGAGCCCTTCACCCCGCCGCAGGTCCTGTGGATCCACTTCGTGGTCAACGCCTCCTTTGGCTTCGCGCTCGGCTTCGACCAGGAGAGCCCCGGACTCATGCGACGCAGGCCGCGTCCGCGAGGGGAATCGGTACTCACCCGGCCCGTACTGGTCACGGTCGGAATCGGCGGGCTGGCGATCACCGTCATCCTGCTCGCGCTGATCAAGCTCGGCCAGGCCTACTTCAACAGTGTCGGGACCGGTCAGTCGATCGCGTTCACCGCCTTCGCCCTCTGTCTGATCGTGGCCGCGTTCGAATGCCGCAGCGAGACGGATTCGGTGCTGACGACGTCCACCTTCGACAGCAGGCAGATGAACTGGGTGGCACTGGCCCAATTCGTACTCGCGGTGCTGGTGACCCAGATGGACGGCTTCCGCCACATCCTGGGGACGACCCAGATCAACGCGCGGCAGTTCGGCTGGGCGCTGCTGGCCGCCCTCGCGTTCCTTCTCCTGTGGGAACTGGGCAAGCTCCTGGCCCGCCGGTCGAGAGGTGCCTGACGCCTCGACACTGGGCGGAGAGGACCGGGAGCAGCGTGGCAGAACGGAAGGACGGTCTGTGACCACCACCCAGCACAGCAGGCACGGGCTCCTCTCCTGGTTGAAGACTGTTCCCGGGATCCGCGCGGCGAAGAACAACGCCCGAATCCTGGCGTCTCTGCCGTGGTCGGCCGCCCCCACTGCTCGCCATCGAGCGGCCGACCCGCCCAAGCATCCGGCGGAGGTCTCAGTCGGCCTGCGTCTCGCCGGGCCGACGCGGCCAGGTCGTGCCGATGCGGAAGCCGTTGCGGAGTTCGCCGCTGTAGAAGTGCCGATGGTCCCCGTGGTGGCCGGCTGAGAGGGTGCAGCGCCGTACGCCTTCGGGCTGCCGGATGAAGCAGATACCGGGAATCTCCACATGCCGCTCTGCTGTCGTGCGCTGCTGGCTCATCGCCGCGCCTCCCTCACTGCACGATGCCGGGAACGCGCCCCCGACAGGTGTGTGGCTTTGGCCGACCCGGCCTCTCTCAGATCGCTGACCGCCCAGTGTCGCGGTGACTGGACGGGATCGGGCGATGGTCTGGCCGGCGCTGGGACCCCGGCCGGGCCCAACGTGACCGTGATCGACGCCCAACACCCTGCATCCCACCCGCAGACGGCCCAACGCATTCACCCCAACGTGGGCCCGTCACCCGCCGGTTGCCGCCCTGGCCCCAATCGACGGAGCCCTCGACCACCAAAACGATGGCCGAGGGCTTTGTTGTCCGGGGTGATTACGGTCCGGAGGTCGGCAGTGCCGGAGGAGCCGTCGGGCCCGGAGTGGGCGTCGTATCGTGCCGCTCCTCCGCTGCGGGACGGAACGCCCACCACAGCACGGCCAGCAGCCCAACGCCGCACGCACCAGCAACGAGCAGCCCGACCGCAGGACGCCGAGGGGAGCGAGCCAGGCGCAGCCCCAGCCAGCCGGCGCACGCCACGGCGAAGACCGCGATCGTCGAGGAGAGGTCGCCGTTCCTGTAGGTGACCAGCAGGGCGTCGTAGTTGGTGGACAACACCAAGAGCGCCGCGAAGAGCACCATAACGACCGCGCACACGCCTTCCAGCAGGCGCAACACACGTCGACCTCTGTTCATGTCGAACTCCTCTCCTCCGCCGACCGCAGGGCCCTCAGTTGGCTGGCGGCACCGACGGCTGAGCCTGAACGTTCTCCGTCACCCGTCCGTCCGCGTCCGTTTCCGTGGTGCGAGTCTCCCCTGCCTTCGGTGCGGGGGCGGACTTGGGTGCGACGGGAGCTCCGGACGGCTTGAGCAGCCCACGCGTCTTGACCTCAAGCGTCTTGCCGTTGGCGTCCTTGACCACCTTGCCGTCAGCGCCGATGAGCGGCATGGACTCCGGCATCTTGCTCTCGTCGACCGTGCCGTCGGCATTGACCCACGCAGGGGTGGGCGGCGGCGGAGGCGTCTCGGACTGCGCCCCGGAGGCGGTCGCAGCAGCGGCGCCGATCAGCAGCGCAGCGACTGCCGTACCCATGGCTATGCGTACCTTCTTCACGTGCGGCCAGGTGCTCAAGGCGCGCCATACGCTGCACCTGTCCGACGAAGGACCGGGTGAACAGCCGCTGCGCCGACGCCTCGCCGTATCGCTAGTGTGATGCGCCAGAAATCCTGAGGGTTATTTCTGCTCTGTTTTCTCGCCGACCGTTCCGACCTTGGTGAGGTAGTCGGCGAGGGAGTTGAGGATCTCGTCGGCGGTCTTGGTCCAAGTGAAGGGCCGTGGGCTCTCGTTCCACGTGTCGATCCACTCGGTGATGTCGTCCTCCAGGGCCTTCACGGACCTGTGGACGCCGCGGCGGATGAGCTTGTCGGTCAGCAGGCCGAACCATCGCTCGACCTGGTTCATCCAGGAGGAGCCTGTCGGGGTGAAGTGGACGTGGAAGCGCGGGTGTTTGCCCAGCCACGACTTGATCTCGGCGGTGTTGTGGGTGGCGTAGTTGTCACAGACGAGGTGGACGTCGAGCCCGGCGGGCACCGCCTTGTCGATCCGGACCAGGAACTTCTTGAACTCAATCGCCCGGTGGCGACGGTGGAGTTGAGATATCACGGTGCCGTCAGTGATGTTGAAGGCGGCGAACAGGCTGGTGATGCCGTGCCGGTAGTAGTCGTGGGTCCGGCGTTCGGGCATGCCCGGCATCATCGGCAAGACTGGCTGCGAGCGGTCCAGTGCCTGGATCTGGGACTTCGTGCGCCACGAGGCGCTGTGGGATCGAGCGGAGGTGAAAGGACTCCGCCGCCGTGCTGTCGCAGCAGCACGACGAAGCTGGGGGCAGTTCGAACCGGGAGGTGCCGGTAAGGGCGGAAAGCAGCCCCGACAACGACGGGACGCGCTGGCACTGCCAGACGGCGCGGGTCCGGCAAGCGAGACGGAAAGGTGCACGTGAGGAACCGGCGTGTAAAGCCCCTTAAGAGATCCACCAGCTCGAATCTGGCGGATGTGGGCTGGATTGCGGTGCACATTTCGCTCCCCGAGGTGGGGAGTGGGGTGACTCCTGGGCCGGTTAAAGTCGTCGGTCGGGAGGCCACGTTGAATGCCTGCGGCGTAGGCGTGGCGAGGCCGCAGGGGCAAAGTCGGGCACCTCATTCGTCGATCGATCCGGCAGTGAACGTGGGAACCGTCCGGGTGCCTCCCTTTCCGTCGGTCGTCCAGGCCGATGGCGGGCAGGTGCATCGTCCACCGGCAGCATCCGGTCGGGGCGGAGCCGCTGTAGTAGTCCGAGGACGGGAAAGCCGTCCGCATGGCGAAGAGCGGCAGCGTGTTCGCAGTGACGGTTCTGGAAGGCCAGGAGTCCGTTGATGAATATTGACGATCCGTCGGACGCCCTGTTCTGGGCCGAGCGGCGGGTACTGGGGATCCAGACCAAGCTGCACCAATGGGCGACCGATGACACCGGTCGCCGGTTCAACGATCTGTTCAACCTCGTATGTGACCCCGCATTCCTTCTGGTTGCATGGGAGCGGGTGCGGACCAATCGGGGTGCCCGAACCGCAGGTGTGGATGGAATTTCCGCCCATGCCGTGCGGCTGTCGGGACGGGAAGATCTCTTCCTGGACCGTCTCCGTCGAGATCTCAAGACGCAGACGTTCATCCCTCTCCCGGTGCGGGAGGTGATGATTCCCAAGGGCGGAAGTGGAAAGCTCCGTCGGCTGGGCATCCCTCCTGTGGGCGACAGAGTTGTGCAAGCGGCTCTGAAACTGGTGCTGGAACCGATCTTTGAGGCGGATTTCCTCCCGTGCAGCTACGGGTTCCGTCCCAAACGGCGGGCTCAGGATGCGATCGCCGAGATCCACTTCTTCGGCTCCCGCTCTTACGAATGGGTCCTGGAAGCGGACATCCAGGCGTGTTTTGACGAGATCGCGCACCCGGCCCTGATGGACCGAGTGCGCGCGCGAATCGGAGACAAACGGGTCCTGGCCCTGGTCAAGGCGTTTCTCAAAGCCGGAATCATGCATACGGACGGCACTGAGGGCGCTTCGATCACCGGCACTCCCCAGGGAGGAATCCTGTCCCCACTGCTGGCCAACATCGCTCTGTCCGAGCTCGACGAGCACTTCGCCGAGACGTGGCAGAGCTATGGATCGGACTATCAGCGCACCGCGCGTCGCAGACGCGGCCTGCCCATGTGCCGCCTCATCCGCTATGCGGATGACTGGGTGGTCATGGTTTCAGGGACGCGTCAACACGCCGAAGCGCTGCGGGCCGAGGCCGCAGCAGTCCTGGCGCCGATGGGCTTGCGCCTGTCGGAGGCCAAGACACAGGTGGTTCACATCGACGAGGGCTTCGATTTTCTGGGCTGGCACATCCAGCGCCGGCGGAAACGGGGCACCGACCGGAACGTCGTTTATACCTACCCCTCGAAGAAGGCCCTGGCCTCCATCGTGGACAAGGTCCGGGCGATTACCGGCAGATCGAAGCACCGGCATCTGTCCGACCTGCTGCGTCAGTTGAATGCCGTGCTGCGGGGCTGGTGTGCCTACTTCCGACATGGCGTGTCGGCGGCCACCTTCGGCTATCTCGATGAGTATTCCTGGCATCGGGTGACCCGCTGGCTGCGTAAACGACATCCTCGTGTCCCGTGGGCATCCTTGTTCCGGCGTTTCCTCCCCGGGAAACGACCGACCGAGGACAGGATATCGCTGTTCCAACCCCAGAAGGTTCCGGTGGTCCGCTACCGATACCGGGGCCGGAACATACCCACACCATGGACGCCAATACCGCCAGCCGTCGGCTGACCAGAGGCAAGAACACGTGGAGAGCCGGATGCTCGGAGACGGGCACGTCCGGTTCGGCGGGCGGGTCGGGGAAACGGAACACCAGAAACGGTGTCACCGCGCCCCGGTCCGACCCGACTCGTCCACGCAGAGCACGACCGCCTTCTCGGGCGGGTGGTGGTACAGACCGACGACGTCGACGACCTTGTCGACGAACTGCGGATCAGTGGACAGCTTGAAGGAGTCCTGCAGGTGGGGCTTGAGGTCGAACTTCTTCCAGATCCGGCCGATCGTCGACTTCGACAGACCGGTGTGCTGAGCCATCGAGGCTCGTGACCAGTGTGTGTCCCTGCCTGCGGGCGACTCCAGGGTGGCCACGATGACCTCCTCGACCTGGTCGAGGAGGATCGAGGGCGGCCGGCCCGAGCGGGGCTCGTCATGCAGACCGTCGAGACGTTTGGCGATGAACCGGGCCCGCCAGCGGTCCACGGTCGATCTATCGATGCCGAGGTCGGCCGCAGCCTGCTGATTCGTCCCGCCCTCCGCGCAACGCAGCACGATCTTGGCCCGCAACGCGAGGAACTGAGCGGTCTTCGCCCGCCGCGCCCACTGCGTCAGCTGCTCCCGCTCAGCCTCGTCCAGGACCAGATCGGCCTTCGGCCGCCCAATCCAGCCGGCGTCCTCAAGCCCAGCCATCCGCTCCGCGGCGAAAGCCCGACGCCACTTGCCAACTGTCCTGGCCTGGACGCCGACGATCCGTGCGACACCGGCGTTCGACATGCCGTCAGCGCACGCCAGGATGATGCGGGCCTTCTCAGCCGAGCGCCGGTCCGGCATTCTCGTCCGGCGCACCAACTCGGCGCGCTCGGCCTCGGACAGCGTGATCTCCACAGCAGAAGGACCCGGATGCGACATAGCAACAGGGTAGTAACTAACCCTCAGGATTTCTGGCGCATCACACTAGTGCCGTGGCCGGATAGGTTCACCGTGTTGTGACGCCTGGTATGGCATCAGCCGAGCCTTCGCGCCAACATCAGCGTCACCGTCAGCGATGCCGCCGCAGTCATTACCATCCCGATGGCGGGCGAGGTGAGTTGGGCGACGGCTCCGGCCGCTGCTGCGCCCAGGCCCTGCACCGCCAGCATGCCGGAGCTGTGCAGGCCGAGCGCCTGGCCGCTCAACTCCTCCGGAGTGAGAGCCAGCAGGTGGTCCTGGAGCAGCAGGCCGGACGCGTAGCCGACCGTGGCGAGCGCGACTAGGCCTGCTGCCAGAGTTGGTCCCGGGTGCAGCGCGAACAGCAGGTAGGGCGCGGCGAGCAGTGCGCACAAAGGGACGGCGAGCGGGGGCTGCCAGCGGGTGGGCAGCACCCGTCCGACCAGCAGGTCCCCGGCCAGCATGCCGAGCGCGCCGACGGCGAAGAGCAGTCCCGCACTGCCGGGCGCGTAGGGGACGTAGAGCGATTCCACTCCGACCACCAGCCCATTGGGGACCCAGAGTGCGAGGAAGACCGCGCGGCGGGGTGCCGAGGACCAGAGGCGGGCGTTGGTGCGCCAGGTCTCGGTGACCGATGGGCGGCCTTCGGCTCGCGACAGGCGCGGGCGCAGCCCGAAGCGTGTCGCCGCGGCTGTGGGCAGGTGCAGTGCGGCAGCGGCGAGCAGGGCGCCGCGCGCAGAGAGCGTGGCCACGAGTATGCCGCCGACCGCGAAGCCGCAGATCTGGACGATCCCGGCGGACATGCTGACGACCGACCGTCCGAGCAGGTAGCCGTCCCGGGGAAGGATCTCGTGGAGCAGGCCGTAGCGGACCCCGCCGCCGACCGATCCGGCCAGGCCGAGCCCGAGCAGCACCGCGAAGAGCGCCCAGACCGGGAGCCCGGGGAGTGCTTGGAGGGCGGTGCCCAGGCCGGAGAATAGCGCGAGGCCGGTCAGCGCGGCGCGCGGCGGCAGCCGGTCCGCGCCGGACAGCACCGTCGCCGCACCGACCAATTGGGCGAGTGCGGGGCCGAACATGGCGAGGGACGAGAGCAGCGCGGAGCCGGTCGATTCGAAAACAAGGAGGCCGAGGGCCAGGCCGGCGACCGTCTGTGCGGCGGTCAGCCCCGCCGAGGCGAGCAGCAGCGGGGTGAACTCCGGGGTGCGGAAGAGGTCGCGGTAGGTGCGCATGGCCGGGGAGTCTGTCCGGCGTGATCGGCGGGGTGGGAGACTTTCGCAGGGAGGCGAAACCGATGAGCTGGTGGCAGGTGACCGCGGACACGCTCGCCGCGAGCTGCTTCGTCGCCTCGCCTCTGGCCGAGACGGTCGCGGCACTGAAGACGCTGCACGACGGCGCTCCGGCCCACCCCGGCGAGCGCCGCTGGCTGGATGCCCATCAGCCGGACTATCGCGCGCGGTTGGCCGCCGATCCGGTCACCGCGGCGCTCGTCCCCGCCGCGCTGGGACCGCGCTGGAACGCGACCTTCCTCACGCCGACGCCCACGGGAGAGGAGGCCGCCTTCGATGAGGAGCTGGCCCGGATCCGGCATACACCTTCGGATACCGCCCTCGCCGACCTGGCGGAGTCGTCGAACGGCTCACTGCCCGCCCCGCTGCTGGACCGCGAGGACCTGGCGAGGCGTGCCGCAGACCTGCTGGAGTGGGTGTGGTGGGAGACCGTCCGGCCGACGTGGCCGCGTCGCCGACGGATCGTCGATGCGGATGTCGTCGCCCGCACCGCGCGCCTCGCGGCCGGCGGCTGGGCCGCCGCGCTGGACGATATGCGCCCGGGGATGCGCTGGCTGGGCTGCAACCGCCTGCAGATCACCGCGTACGAGAGCCCCCCGCTGGAACTTGCCGACGTTCGGCTGCTGTTCGTCCCGGTGACCTTCGCCCGGACCTGGGTCTGCTGGGACCTGCCGCCCGAAGGCGACGCAGGCTGGACCGCGCGCCGATTCGCGGTGGTGTACCCGTGCGCGGGCGTCCTGGCCGCCGAGGCAGACAGGAAGCGCGCACCGCAGGCACTCTCGGCGCTGCTCGGCTCAGCCAGGGCCGAGCTGCTCGCGCTGCTGGAGAGCCCGAAGAGCACCACGCAGCTGGTCGCCCTCACCGGGCTACCCCTGGGCTCGGTCGGCCGCCACCTGCGCATCCTGCGCGAGGCCCGCCTTGCGGAACGCCGCCGAGCGGGCCGGTCCGTCCTCTACTACCGCACGTCAGCCGGCCAGGCCCTCATGGACGCGCAGCTGGCGCCGTGACCGGGACGTCCACCGGGCGTGTACTCGGCCGGGGACATGAAGCGTCAGCTCCTGGGCCATACCAAAGTCCCCCTGGCGCACGAGTCTCGCAGCTTGATCAGGCCGCCGCGGCGAGTGGGCGCTGCAGAGCGCGTCGAACAGGTGTCGCCGGGTGACGTCAGTGATCTCCGCCGAGGACCCAGCGGATATTTCGCTGCCCCTGAACCGGGCAACGACGGAATCGGCGTCAACGGACCGGAGCAGGGACGTACCCATCACGCTCTCGGTGCGTGCGCGGGAGAGGAGGTCCAAGTTGAAGGCGACGTCGTTCAAGGCCCGCAGGACTGCGTGCTGCACGCCGGCGCCGAGCTCGCAAAGTCTCACGTAGTAGGCGTCGCTCTGTCCGAGCGAGAAGAAGGCCCCGTCGAGGGCCTCGAAGTCCTCTGGCGGCGACGTCCTGGCAGGCGCGGCCATACCGAACCGGCCGATCTTGACCAGTCCGATCTCCACGAGGTAACCGCCTGCCTCGGCATACACCAATCTGAAGGTCGTCTTGAAGTGGTGGTCGTCCCAGTCGTCCCGGACCAGGAACGCTTGTCCCGGGCGCGGGGAAGCCGGCCGCGTGCCGACGGGCAGGACGGTGAACTGCACGGATCCTCCGGAGAGCGCCTCGGTGTGCGACCGGGCACGTCAGTGACAGGTCCGGGGCCACCCTGCGCGAACGGTGCTGCTCTGGGCGAAGTGGCGCCGGGGGCGTCAGGTGGCGGTGGGCCCGGTAGGCCCTAGGCCAGGTCGGTCAGATGCGCCAGGAGCGGATGCGGTCAGCCGCGTCGTACCCGTCACTGCGCCCGGCGTCGATGTCGCGGGCGAGGTCGATCAGCGCGCCGTACGGCGCATCGAGGCCTTCGCCGGCGGCGTTCATGTACGCCACGGCGATGCCCGCGCCGAACAGTGCGTTGCGGGCCGGGAGCGGGCGTAGCCGGATGATGGCGTGCATCAGGGCAGCCGCGCGCCAGGCGTTGTCGACGGTGGCGCCGACCTTCGGCGTGTTCACGCGGTGCCGGCCGACGGCTGCCACAAGGTTGGAGAAGTCGTGGACCGTGGGGTGCTTGGGCAGTACCTCCGCCTGGCGCTCCAGGAGCCAGCGGATGTCGATGTAGAGCTCCATGGTCAGGCAGCGCGTCCGGGAGCATCCAGCTGGCTGGGGGCGTCGTCCGGGAAGGCCGCGTCGAACGCGTCGACGTTGTCAGCGATGAACTGCCGGAAGACCTCCGCGGCGCCTTCGAGGCGGGGGTCGCGGACCGCGTTGGTCGCGGCCTCGGTGATCAGCGCGGTCACCGTGGTGCCCTCGGTCTCGGCACGCTCCTGAAGCTGGGCGTGGAGTTCCTCGGGGACCCGGATTGTCACAGGTTTCGATGCCATGTTCCGAACGTACAGCAGGCCGTACAGCACGGGTACGGGATTCAAGGGATCCACTGGAATCTCTCTACCGTGACTCATACCGGACTCCCTCCCGCGTCCGCGGCGTGGGTTAGGAAGGCCGTGAGGTCACCCGACAGCCTGGGCGTCGTCGGCGGGCAGAGCCGCACCGAGAGCGCGCTCGGCTTGCGCCCAGTCCCCCGCGGGTGGCGGATTGACGGGCGGAGGGCCACGGCGGACGAGCGCATCGAGGGCGATCATGAAAGGGGCGCTACCGGGACACCAGCCCAGTACTCGTGGGTGAGTCGGAAGGCCAGGCGAAGATCCGCAACGGAGCCCGGCACAGGTACCCGCTCGCCTTGGCGCAGCCCTCGGCATGCCGAGGGCTGCGTCTGCCGGGTGTCCGATGTGCGCGCACATGGCCGGTGGCGCCACCTACGGTGTCCGGTCTCAGACATCTCCGGGTATGGCGTCGCTCCGACCTGCGGTACCCGGACCTGGGTGAGACGCGCAGCGCGTCCTGCGTCTCGAAGAAGCCCGGGCATGCGCCGGCGTAACGGGCGGGAGCCATGACGGCCGCACGGCTCGTGACCGGCACTGTCCTGTTCCAGAAAACTGTGGGCGCATCAAGCCTGCGACCTGCAGTGCCCACAGTTCCGCGGGACGTCGGGCGGAGCGACGCCTCGAAGAACTGTGGGCAAGTCACTGTGCACAGGCCGGGCGGGCCCAGGGTCAGGAGAACCAGACGATGAGCCGTACGTTGGATGCGCCGTGCAGGTCACTCAGCGCGCGCATCACGCTCCACACGGGCCCCCAGTGCGAGGCATCGCCGGCCGCCTGCTCCCGGCTCCGCTTGCCGGAGACATCGGTCTCCTGCCAGTCGGCGGCAAGCAACTCGGCCCAGGTGATCCACGTAGTGCCGTGGACACTGTCGAGCCCCCAGGCAGCGTGCTCGCCAGCCACGGTCTCGGAGGCATCCATAGGGAGCCCACGGTCCGCGGCGAGGGGCTGAAAGCCGTAGGTGTTGCGAATGCCGAAGAGGCAGGCCAGCGCGTCGTAGGCGTTGCCGATGTTCAGCAGCCACAGCTCCATGGCGGCGTGCCAGACGGAGTCCTCGTCGTCAGGCCCCCACAAACGAGCGCCCGGACGGCACTCGATCACTCCGTCGATCTCGGTAGCCATGCCGAGATCCTGACTCCTCGCTGGCCGTGAAGCATCCGCCTTTTCCGACGCGCCGTGATCCAAGAACCTGCCTGAAATCACTTGGCGTCATTGGTTGCCCCGCAGGCCGAACTCGTCTGAGTCGCGGCCCGCCGGGATGCCCACAGGTAGCCGGGACACCACGGCCCTTGCCCAGACCTTCGCGAGACGGACGCCCTGTCGCCCAGAGAACCCTGAGACCGCCTACACATAGCTGAGACACGACACGTACCCGCACTTGCGTGAGACGCCGGGGCGGTGCCCGGACTTCGCGGAGACCGGACAGTCGCGAGCGTTGCCGATGTTGAGCTGCGACCGAGACTCATAGTTGGCGAATCATGGTCCGAGATGCGCAGGTCAGACGCGTGTGGAGAAGTTTTGTTGGCGAATCTTGAGAGGGTTAGTTGGCGGATCATGCCCTCTTCGGCCTCTGCGGAGACGCTGTCGTGGCAGGTGAGCGCGTTGCACGTCGCCCGGGCATCAAGATCCGCTGTCCTGTCTCAGATGGGTGTGGTCATGTCGAGCCTGTGACCTGCTGCACCCACACTTCTGCGGGACACCGGACCAACCGGTGTCTCAGATAAATGTGGGCAGGTGACGCAATCTCGGCGCCCGCCTCCCAGCCGTTGCTGGCCCGTGGCGCAGGGAGGCTGGCTACCGAGTGAGGTCGCGTTGCGGAATCCGGCGAGCCGATAGCGGTGAGGGCCCGCGATCAGCGCGGTGACGGCGTCTTCGACACACCGGTCACGGTGCGGATTTGAGAGTGTCCGCGCATCAGCGCGGCCGCTGAGGCTGACGGCCCTGCGCCGAGGCCTGGCTGCTGCCGTCTCGCTGGGACTCGTGCCAGCGAAGTCGCTCCCGCCGAAGACTGCGCCGTTGTCGCTCACTCCTGATCCGCTTGCTGCACTCGGCTCCCACACCCAGGATCAGCAGCAGCACGAGAAGAAGGGCCATGACCACCTGGGACACACAGGCCACCGGCAAGGCGGCCAGAGAGCAGCCGTACCCGATGGAGGCCGAGGAAGCCGCCGCCACACTCAGCACCAGCACGTCCCGGCCCGTCCGATCGGGAAGCGGTGCTCCCCTGGCAGCCCACCTCTCCATGGCTCCGACGAACCAGACAGCAAGCAGCGCCGCCACTTCGAGCCCTGCCAGCAGGACGGCCAGGCCGACATCGAAAACCCACTTAGCCATGCCTTCCATGTTGAGCAACGGGCGGACCGCACGACTGAGTACAGCTACTCAAGTACGGTGGCCGGCAAGCGAAATCAGGCAGCGCTCTCCGTCGGCCGCCATGGCGCTGTCCTGGTCGACGAGGCCGGCGATCTCGGGGTGCGTAGGAAGTACTGCGCCGGGCTGCCCAGAGAAGACAGAGACACCACCACCTTGCCCAGACTTTCGCGAGACGCGAGCCCTGTTGCCCAGAGAACTCCGCGACTGCCCACTCTTCGCCGAGACAGGACATCCGCCAACCAGCGTGCTCCGTTCGCCAGCTATGTGTAACTGAGCATCTCAGTCGGCCAATCTGAAATCCGTAGTTGGCCACCGCAGGTACGGGCCCGCAGATGGCTATGCGACATTGGTCCACATGTCAGATGCCGTGTACGGACTGGTCGGGGCGCTTGGCGGGTCCCTGTTCACCGCTGCGGTCGCATACTGGGGCCCGCTTCATCAGCAACGCGAAGTGGCCAGGCAGGCAGAGTTGCAGCGAAGCGCGGATATGAGGCGCGCGGAGACGGAGATCGAGGCCGCCCGCGCCCAGGCGGAGGAGGCGCGTCGGCACGCGGCGATTCAGGCAGAGATAGGGCGGCTGGTTGACGTCCGTTCGACGCTGCGCGCGTGGCAGTTCGTCCTCGATGGGGCATCTGCGGAAATCCAGCTGGGCATCTTCGACGTAGATCGCTTCCGGGAGGAAGAGCGGGAGGCGACAGCGAAAAGCATGCGTGCCCTAGACGAGGTCATGCATGACAGCTGGTATGTGTCACTCTCGCACTACGGAGATGCCTATGAGCCTCCGCCGACGCACAGTTCCTCTGCGCACGGTCTTCTAACAGAGATATTGAAGGCGTACGGGGCGCGCATCAGAACGCTCGGGCTGGCCGGTCGCCCGGCATCGGTTGAAGAGAAAGAGCAGCTCAACGAGCTGAAGGCTCGGGCTAGCCATGAGCGCGGCAGGATGAGTGAGATCATCGAAGACCGCCTGGAGGGCATCGTTGGCGATTCGCCTCGCACCTCGGCACCGCGCCGGAGTCCGGAAACGCGTCCACAGCCCTAGGGCGTGTTTCAGATGTGGATCTTGAGGTGAGATGATCTTGTTCTGTGGCACGTGGAGACATGACGGATGCACAGTGGGCTCGGCTGGAGCCGTTGTTGCCGGTGGGCGTGAAGCCGGGGCGGCCGCCGGTGCATCCCAAACGGCAGTTGATCGACGGCATACGGTGGCGGACCCGGGCCGGTACGCCGTGGCGCGATGTTCCGGAACGGTACGGGTCTTGGCAGACCGTATACGGGCTGTTCCGGCGCTGGCAGCGCGACGGAACCTGGAAGCACATCCTGGAGCAGCTCCAGGCCCGGGCGGACGCCGACGGGCTGATCGCCTGGGATGTGTCGGTCGACTCCACGATCGCCCGTGCCCACCAGCACGCTGCGGGCGCGCGGAAAAGGGGGTCTGCAAAAGGAGCCCCCGGGCGGCGTCGGAATCGAGCCCGAAGACCACGGGCTCGGCCGGTCGCGCGGCGGCCTGACCACCAAGGTCCACCTCGCAGTCGAGCAGGGGCAGAAACCTCTGTCGCTGATCATCACGGCCGGGCAGCGGGGCGATTCCCCGCAGTTCCAGGCGGTGTTGAAGCAGATCCGGGTCCCCCGGCTCGGGCCCGGGCGGCCTCGTAACCGCCCGGACAAGGTCCGCGCCGATAAGGCGTATGGCTCGCGGGCGAACCGGGCCTACCTGCGACGACGCGGGATCGGCTGCACGATCCCGGAGAAACGTGACCAGGTCGCCAACCGCCTCAAACGCGGGATCCACGGCGGTCGGCCGCCGAAGTTTGACAAGGCCGACTACCGCGAGCGGCACGCGGTCGAGTGCGGGATCGGTCGGTTGAAACGCCACCGCGCGGTCGCGACGAGATACGACAAACTCGCCGTTCGCTACGAAGCGACCCTGACCATCGCGGCCATCAACGAGTGGCTGTGACCAGCACATCTGAAACACGCCCTAGACGAGTAGATCCAAAGTTCGGGCCCGTCGAAGGGGCGAGGGTGTCCAAGATCCGTGTGTGACGACAGACCTGAACACCCTCTTGACTGCACTGTACGTAAAGGTTGACGACGAGATCGAAGGAACTCGATGCCTCGGCAGGCCGCCGTTGCTCAGCGACTCCGAGCTCGTCTGCCTGGCCGTGGCCCAGGCCCTGTTGGGCTTCCACTCCGAGTCCCGCTGGTTGCGCTACGCGAACAAGCACCTGTCCGGCATGTTCCCGTATCTGCCACAACGCGCGGGCTACAACAAGCGGCTCCGCTCGGCCCTCGGCCTGGTCAAACGCATGATCCGGGAGCTGGCAATGGACAGCGACTTCTGGTTCGACAACCACTGGATCACCGACTCCACCCCGGTGCCGTGCGGCATGTCGCGCCCGACCGTGCAGCGGTCCAACCTGGCCGGCTGGGCCGGCTACGGTTACTGCGCCTCACACTCCCGGTTCTTCTGGGGGCTGCGGTTGTACCTGGTCTGCACTCCGATCGGAATGCCGATTATGTGGGCGCTGGCCGACCCGAAGATCGGCGAGCGCGAAGTCCTCGCCGCGATGCTGGAGGTCGACGCCAACCTGGTCGCCCGGCGCGAGGGCATCGTGCTGATCTCGGACAAGGGCTTCGCGTCCAAACCGTTCGAGAAGGCCCTCGCCGAGCAAGGCATAGAGCTACTGCGGCCCTCTCGCAAGCGGGAGAAGCAGCGATACAGGGAGCCGATCCTCAAGAAGGTCCGCCAGCTCATCGAGTCGGTCAACGACACCCTCAAAGGCCAGCTTGACCTGGAACAACACGGCGGCCGGACCATCGAGGGGGTCGCCATACGCGTCGCTCAACGCATTCTGGCGATGGCCGCTGCGATCTGGCACAACAACAACACAGGCGCACCAGTCACCCGCTCGCTGATCGCCTACGACCACTGATCTTCGGCCGCAGACCTGGTTCATCGCGTGGGCATGCCTCCATGCGGACTATTGACTACCAAGGGCAGTGATCCCTCCACCAGGTAGGGGTGCTCGGGGTAGTAGTCGATGTGGAGGTGGCTTCCGTCTTCGGCCGTGGCCATAGCATGCAGATTTTCGGCCAGGATGGCCCTGGCGTCGGCATCGCCGCTGATCACAAGAGTTTGCCGCTGGGCATCGAGGTCGATGCGGAGACCGGAACCGAGTGCCTTCCCGACCTTGATTCCCGCCAGCGTATTGCTGTCGTGCGAAGACGCGGACGCAGCACTGATGAACCCAGCACCCTCGGCGACCGCGCTTGCCAAGCAGACCAGTTCTCTCGCCGTCGCGGTGAGATCTACCTCGCCATAAACGGGATCGGACAAAAGTCTCACAGGCGTCGCTCCTTCAAAGCCAGCCTCCATGATGCCCGCGAAGATCGCCGCCCACTCACCCAGGTACATCGGAACAACTCGTCTAGAGGTCGAACTCGAGGTGCTCGATGTCCGTGAACCGGACCTCTTCCAGGGACCCGGCGCGGCGACCGCCGTCCTGGAAGTAGACCTCCTTGAGCGCTTCGGCCGCGATCTCCTGGAGCCGGGCGTCGCCGGCACCGGCCTCTTGGGCCTCGAAGAGGCGGGCTGCGTAGACGGGTGGCAGGGCGACGGTCAGGTGCCGGATGCGGTCCTGGTCGGTGGACCCGATCGGAGCGGTGTAGCCGAGGCGGGCGCGGGTGTCGATGACGATACCGTCCGTGGCTACCGCCTTGGCCTTGGCCCTGGCCCGGATCTGCGGCTGCCACCGCTTGTTCACCTCGCGTTCCAAGCGTGCGGCGAGGTGAGGGCGGGGCTTTTTGATCTGGTCCTTCACATACCGCTCCACGGTGCGCTGAGAGATCCGCAGCATCCGGGCGACCGCCATGGTGCCCCCCAACTGCTTGACCAGGTAGCGCATCTGCGCGGGCGCGCTCTTGGGCGCCGGGCGAGTGAACGCCTTGTGCACCGCAGCGTCCAGGCCGTCCCCGAACATGCTCATCGCCTGCCCACTCCCCTATTCGCCGTTGTCGGCGTCGGTGACGGTGCCGTCCTTGATGTACCGGGCCAAGTTGAGCTCCGGGGCGTTGAACTGCTCCCGTACGCCCTCGCCCCACAACACGGACTGGGTGCCCTCGTGCTTGACCAGGCCGGGGTTCACCCCGAGCTTGAAGCCGCCCGGCAGGGGCTTGCCCTCTCGGTAGGGCAGGAAGTCCAGCGGGCTGGCGCCGTCGGCCGCGTACACGGCGCAGTCGGAGAGGATCGCGACCGGGTACTGCCCGGTGAAGGCGGCGTGCTTGACGATCTTGCGGTGCATGTTGATGCGTGTGCGGGAGATGATCGCGGCGCGGATGTCCGGGCGCCAGGTGGGCCGGGCCAGGGCGCGCCACGGCTCGCCGGGCTTCCAGCCCTCGCCGCGCGGGCGTTCACGCAGCTTGCCGAGCCCGCCCTTGACGGTTGCCTTGATCGCGGACACAACGATCGCCAGCTCGGGGTCGTGCTGCCGGTATCCGTCCATCGCGGCCAGGAACTGTTGGGGCGGCAGGTCGGCGCTCACGCCGAGGTCGGCCATCGTCGCGATGTAGGCGTCGCGCAGCCGGTTGTACCAGCCGTCCAGGTAGCGGCCGTTGTCGTAGCGCACCCATGCCTCGGTCGGCGTCACGTCGTAGCCCAGTTCCTGGGCGTAGGCGACGGTCGGCGTCGCATACCAGGCCGGGCCTTTGGGCCGCTCGCCGTTCGGCGTGAACGGGCTGGGCAGCAGTTCCCCGTCGAGCTTCATCCACTCCTTGCCCGACTTCACCCGCGACAGGTCGACGTGGGACAGGTCGACCAGCCAGGAGCCGGGCAGCTTCGGGTCGAACACCGGCGCTTTGACGTGTGTTGGTGCTTGGGCGAGGCCGACCAGCAGGCCGTTCGCGCCGGCGGCGAAGGCCATGTTGACGTCGATGCCGACCAGGTTGCGGCGCATGCATTCGTCGTCGGTGAGCGGCCGCGCCCAGTCATACGCCTCCTCAAACAGCCTCTCGCCGGGGCCCCGGACATGGAAGCGCGGCAGGGCCCCCAGCACCGGGTGACCGTCGGGAACCTCGCACGGCGGCCAGTCCATCAAGTCGACGGGGTCCTTCCCCAGCGAGCCGGGGTTGTGCTCCGAGGTGCGCTTGCCGTTGTTGTCCGGCGCGCTGGCGCGGGTCGGCGGGTGCAGCGCGGTCATCAGCTCCAGGCCAGTGACCGCGGTGGAACCGCGCGGCGTCATCACCCGGGACGCGTACGTACCCAGGAGCCGTGCAAGTTCGGCGGGCGGAAGCTGGGCGGCATGGGCCCAGTGCCGGGTATCGAGCGCATCCCACGACAAGATGCACAACTGCACGCAGGCCCGCTCCGAACCCTGAGCGGGGCGATAGATCCGAGCCCACGGCCCGAACCCGCGCTTCGTCAACTTCCATTCCTGACGCGCCAGCTGCTTGACAACCTTGTGCCCCTCGGGCAGCCGCCCGGCCAGGCGCTCCTCCTCGGCGAGGCGGGCCGGGAGGCCGTAGCGCTCGCACGCGGCCTCGGTGAGCACGATCAGCGGGTCGGCGTCCTTGCCCGGCCCGGACAGCTTCGGCTGACCGAGCCTCGCCTCCTTCAGCGTCCACTCGACCAGGGACGCAAAGGACTTCGCGGGCACGTCCAGGACCAGGCCACCGACGCAGTACGCGAAAACCTGCCCGTCCTCGACATCGACGACCGCGAGCGGCCCGTTCTCGAACCGCGAATCGGTACCGCCCGCCGAGGTGCCAGCCGCAGCGGCCTTCTTCACACCCGGGCGACGCGCCATCAACGCCGGCCTGGCGGTACGCGCCGGACGCGACGCGGCCACCGCAGCAGCAGCAACGAGAGCAGGGGCGGCCGGGGTGTTCTCGGACGCAGTCAGGGCCTCAACCGCGGGTGCCGGGCCTGCTTGTGGCAGGACCGGCTCCTCCACCGCGGCAACAGAACCCGTGGACAGTGGCGCGGGATAGCGGTGAGCGAGGCCCTCGAGCAGCCTGCGGTAGGCATCCAGGCGCTCCCCCTTCGGCTCGGCACGGCCCGCCTCCCAGGCCTGGATGCTCGGCACCCGGACCCCCAGTGCCTGGGCAACAGCAGCCTCGGTCAGCCCCGCAGCCTCGCGCAACCGAACCCGTTCGGCGGGCACGGGCAGCACGGTGCCGTCATCGACGGCAGCGAGCAGCGAGTCGACGGCGGCGAGCAGTTCAGCGGACTGATCCGTCATCTGTATGTCCCCTTCTCCTACCTGACACCCTGACGGATCTCTTCGAGCCGGGTCATCAGCCGCTGATAACGCTGAGAGGCCGCCTGCGAGGAATTCAGGCCCTGATGGGCGGCGATCTCCCGCCACTCCATGCCCCGGCGCCTCGCCTCGATGACCACCTGGGTCTCCAGCCGGTCCAGCTGCTCGCGTATGTCTTCGAACAGGCCCAGAGCGGCGCCCACGTCGTCCGGGATCACTCCCGGCTCCCGCCCGTGATGGTTCTGCTCGCCGGCGGCCGCCAGCAGCCGCCCCACGAGCGAGGCATCCTGTTCCACGCGACGCGCGGCCGTGGCGCCGTCCCCGGATGTGGGGGCCAGTACGGACAGGCGGTCACGGGCCTGCTGACGGGAATCACGTGGCATACGGTCACCGTACCGCGCCCAGGCAATGAAACAACGATTCATTGTTTGCTTGATGTCGCGGAGGAAACCGTCGCGTCGACTCCGCACACGCTGATACCTCCTGCCGTGCTGCAACGCCACGCAACGACAAGCTCACGTCGGCGCGTCGGTCTACACAGCTTGGTCGACGGCCCCAGGGCTCGTGCACTGTTGGCCCGCGCTTCACACTGGCCGGATTCCGGGCGGGTGGCTTTCTCCCTCACGTACGTGGGCGGGTATCTACTGTTGACCCCGATACGATCCATCGGCCGCTCCGAGCAGCCGATGGTAATCGTCCAAGACGAGGGGGCCTCCGTCGTGTCCAGCCGTGTCCAACCGCTACAGCAAGGCGATCCGCGCTCTCTGGGGCGTTACCGTGTTCTAGGGCGGCTCGGGTCCGGCAGGATGGGAACCGTGTACGCCGCACTGGGCCCGAGCGGTGAGCGGCTGGCCATCAAGGTCGTGCATCCCGCATACGCCGAGAACACGGAATTCCGGGCTCGGTTTCGGCGGGAGGTCCAGCTCTCACGGCGGGTTGCGGGCCCCTGTCTGGCAGCGGTGCACGACGCCGAAGTCGACGCGCCCGCACCGTGGTTCGCGACTGCCTTCATTCCCGGCCCCACCCTCGATCAGCACGTGGCCGACTCAGGCCCCGTGGCAGGAGCCCGCTTGTACGCTCTGACAGCTGGCACCGCTGCCGCGCTCTCGGCCATCCACGAAGCAGGCGTCGCCCACCGGGACATCAAGCCTCAGAACATCATTTTGGCGCCCGCCCGCCGGCGCGCTCACCCCGCCCGCTTGACCCGCACTGGGGCCGGGCCCCTAGGGCGTGTATCGAATGTGCTGGTCACAGCCACTCGTTGATGGCCGCGACGAGGACGGTCGCTTCGTAGCGGACCGCGAGTTTGTCGTAGCGCGTCGCCACGGCGCGGTGCCTCTTGAGGCGATTGATCCCGCACTCGACCGCGTGCCGCGCCTTGTAGTCCTCGGCGTCGAACTTGGGCGGCCGGCCGCCGCGAGAGCCGCGCTTCTTGCGGTGGGCCGCCTGGTCGGCCTTGTCCGGAATCGTGCAGCGGATTCCGCGTCGCCGCAGATAGGCGCGGTTCTTGCGGGAGGCGTACGCCTTGTCGGCGCGGACGCGGTCCGGTCGGGTTCGCGGCCGTCCAACTCCCCGGCGGGCGACACGGACCTTGTTCAGGACCGGCTCGAACTGCGGGGAGTCGCCGCGCTGCCCGGCGGTGATCACGATGGACATCGGCTTCTGGCCCTGCTCAACAGCCAAGTGCAGCTTGGTGGTCAGGCCACCGCGCGACCGGCCGAGGCCGTGATCGTCCGGCTCGACGCCGATCCCGCCGGGCGGCTCCTTCTGGAGGTCCCCCTTTTCCGCGCCCCGGCGGCGTGCTGGTGGGCCCGGCTGACGGTGGAGTCGACGTTGAGGTCCCAGGTGATGAGCTCCTTCGCGTCGGCCTCGGCCTGTAGTTCCGCGAAGATCCGCTGCCAGGTACCGTCCCGCTGCCAGCGGCGGAACAGGTCGTACGACCTGGCCCAGGGCCCGTACCGCTCCGCAACGTCCCGCCACGGCACACCAGTGCGGGTGCGAAACCGTATGCCGTCGATCAGCTGCCGCCTGGTCCATATCGGCGGACGCCCCGGCTTCTTGCCCCGGGGCAACAGCGGTTCCAGGCGGGCCCACTGTGCATCCGTCAGATCTCCACGTGCCACGAAGCAAGATCATCTCACCTCAAGATCCACTTTCGATACACGCCCTAGGAGTCATGAACCAAGGGCCACCGGCACGCTCCGACAGCCAAGGGCCCCTGCGGCGCAGTGACTTGCTGCTCCTGATCTCGGCAGCGGTAAGAACCAGCCGGTCCAGCCAGCGGCCCGGAAAGTTCGTCATCTCAGAGACCGGCAGCGGTACGCCGTTCAACTGATCTGCAGCATGCCGAGGAACGTATCCTGCTTGAGCTCCAGTTCGTCGAGTCCCACTGCCGGAACCTCCTGTTTTCAGCCGGTCGCCACCGGCGCGGTGCACAGCGCGTCAGGCCGTACCCGTGACCGGCTCGCCCAGGGTGACCTCGGCCCACGTAGCAAAGACGAGCCCAGCACCGAGGGGACCCGCACCGAATCCCGACCCTTCGATGCAGAGCCACAGGGAGCAGGGGCCCTGTTCGCCCCTGACGACCTTGAGTTCGCCGGCTTTGGCAAACGTCGGCAGCCGGGGAACTGGCTCTCCTGCATCACCCCCGTCGAATTCGGCGAGCGTCGGCACGAGACGGATCTGTCCTGCCTTCTCGGCAGTGAACGAGCCGCCGACACCGCTGCCAGACAGAGCCGCAACGCCCGGTCCGCGCGCGGACCGGAAATCACCGCCCGGGCCTTTGCCCGTCGCCTCTTCACTCCATTCACCGCTGTCGCCATGGACCCCCGGCCCGTAGTAGCTGAACCCGCTGACGCCGACGGCTCCGACGACCGCGCCGCTCACGTCCCGCTCCCAACCACTTCCCATCCCGGAGACACCGACGCCGAGTTGTGATTCGCCGTATACGCCGGCACCGTCAACGGATTTGCCGACGACTTGCTCCACCATGGCGGGTGCCTCCTGACCAGGCGTGTGGAATCGAGTCTGGCAGCCACGCTACGGCCGGGAACGCCCCGACGACACCCGGAGTACTCCAGCCGCCTGATCATCAAGGGCTCAGCGGGAGGGAAGGCCTGCCTCTCTGCCTGACCGGAGACTCCAGCACCGGCAAGTCCCACCTTCTGATCGCGCTCGGCACCGAACCAGCGGTGGCCGGCCACCGGCTGAGCCAGGGTCACGCACACCCCGCCTGAGCGGATCCATCAGGACTTCCGGGACACCGCTCCGGAGACGAACCACTGCATGGCCGTCGTCCGTGTCGGCGGCCCCGCCGACGACTTCCTGCGGGCGCGGGCGGTCTCGTGACCTTCCAGGGACTTGTCGCGGATGTACTCGCGTCCCGTTCCGGAGATCGCGGCTCCGGTTGGACCGACTCGATGACGAATCAGCGCGTCCCAATCACCCTTGCCGGTCACTTGCTCACCAATGCGTCAAGCTCCCCTCGGATTCGGACCTGAGATCACGAACCACCGAAACGAGGAGCCTGTACATGAAGACTGAGTTCAGTGCGTCCCGGCTGGGATCGCTGCCCCGGCGAGGCACGTGGCTGACCGGCGGCACGATTGCCTCGCTGACCCTGGTACTGGCAGGCATCGCGAGCCCCACCATCGCGGCAGCGCCGGGCGCCCAGGGACCTTCCGGCGTGCATGCGGGCCACGCAAGCGAGGCCGGGTGTCAGCCCACGACACCTGACCACAGACGACCCGCCGCCCCTTCCGCCGGTTGCAACCAGGCCGGAAAAGGCGCGGCCGGACCCAAGGGTGACCCCGGTGACATCGGCCCGAAGATCGGCGGCGTCGCGCACGCCGACATTCCCGGCGCTGGCGGGGTCTACACCGGTTGCTACAACCGGAGCACCGGAGCACTACGGGTCATCGATTTCGAGGCCGGACAGCGGTGCCGGTCCGGTGAGCTCACGGTGCGGTGGAACCAAACCGGACCCACTGGCCCCACCGGTCCGAAGGGCGACACCGGTCCGCAGGGGCTGCAGGGCATTGAGGGCCCGAAGGGCGACACGGGCGCTACCGGTCCCTCCGGTACCGCGGACATCGTCCAAGGAGGGGGACCAACCGTCTCAGTGTCTCCGGGCGCGTTCGTTACGAGCAGGGCCGTCTGTCCGGCCGATCACCCGAAGGCGATCGCCAGCGGCTTCTTCGGGGGCGGCAGCGGGACTTTCGTGACTGAGTCCTTTCGGGAGACCACTACCCCCAACAGCTGGGTTATGTCCTTCGGCAACGCTGGTCCCGAGTCCACAAGGCCTGGGCCCGTCGTCTATTGCTCGGCGTGATGGCGTAGCGATACGCCTCGTGCGGGCCTCTGGTGCGCGTCAAGCCCGCCACCGCAAGGTAGACGGGAATCTCCTTCCTGAGCTTGCGAAGGGAGGAGAGCACTTCAAGCAGCGCCGTCACTCCAGTGGCCTGCGGCGGTCTCGGCGGCGGCGTGTCGGCATGCGGTGTCGCGGTCGTCGACGGCCGCCGCGGCCCGGCTCGGCGAAGGCGAGGGAACCGGCACGGTCTGCGTTTCGTCCGCGGGCAATATTTCGCAGTAGGCACACAAGCGCGGCTGAACGTCAGGAGTGTTGCCCAACCTGCCGCCTTCGGGGCTGCCGTTGCAGCGCCCGCACGGCGCGTCCGAGCGTTGCCCAAGTCTGGCTCGATGCCGCCTGCTTCGTGCATACGAACTGGCTACGCATTGTCGTGTTCACGGCAAGATGTCGGCGGGGCTTCGGTGCGGCGAACGCCGACCCTCTCCCATTTCGCAAACGTTCAACAGGCAGTCGTGGAGAACGATGCGTGTCACACCTAAGTTTCTCGTGGCTTTCGGAAGAAGGGGCTCATGGACACACTCCTCGCAGTTCGGGCTCGCGGGATCACCAAGTGCTTCGGTGACGTCGTCGCACTCGACGGCGTCGACCTGGATGTGACGCATGGTCAGATTCATGGCTTGGTCGGACCGAACGGCGCCGGCAAAACGACACTCCTCGGGCTTCTGCTCGGTCTGGCCGTTGCCGACAGTGGCCGTCTGGAGATCCAGGGTGAGCCGGTCGGGCGGGCGTTCGCCGTCCCCGACGGTGTCGCCGGCTTCGTGGACGGGCCCGGTCTCTACCCCTCGCTCACCGCCAGGCAGAATCTGGCCGCGCTGGCCGCGCTGCGCGGCCAGGACGCGCGGACGGCGGGCGTCGACGACGTGCTCGACCAGGTCGGGCTCACCGATGTCGCCGACGACCGCGCCCGCGGCTTCTCCCTCGGCATGCGTCAACGGCTCGGGCTCGCCGCCGCCCTGCTCACCAAGCCCCGACTGCTGGTGCTCGACGAACCGTCCAACGGCCTCGACCCGGCGGGAAAGAAGCAGGTGCACGGCGTCCTCACCCGGCTCGCGGCGGAGGGGACCGCAGTCGTGCTGTCGAGCCATCGCATGGACGACCTCGAGGCGCTGTGTTCCGAGGTCACCATCCTCGCCATCGGACGGGTCGTCTTCTCCGGTCCACTGAGCAAGCTGGCCGCCGACAACCGTGAACTCGACTACCGGCTGGTCACCTCCGACCCACAGTCAGCCCGTCGGCTGGCCGCCGGCACGCCAGGGGTCGGTGTGGCCGACGACGAGGCAGGACGTCACGGCGCCGAGGCGCTTGTCGTACGGGCATTGGTACCCGCCCTCGACGAACTGGTGGTGCGGCTGGTGCGGTCGGGTATCGCAGTGCGGGAACTCACTCCCGTGGTGTCCCCGCTCGAGGCGGCGTTCCTGGCCCTCGCCGAGCAACAGGGGCCGGACATCGAAGGGTTGACGTCCGGCGCCGGGCAGGACGAGCCCGGCAAGGACCAGTCGGCATCCGACGGCGAGGGGCAATCGGCCCATGCCGAGCGGCAGAAGGCAGGTCCCGAGCCGCAGTCGGCCGACAGTGAGTCGCCGTCGGCCCACGTCGAGCGGCCTGCGTCGGCCGGTGCCGAGCAGCAGGAGACCACCGCCCAGCAACAGGGCACCACCGCGCAGCAGAAGGCCGGCCGATGACCGCATCCCCCGCCCCGATCGTCGTCGCCCCCAAGCCCGAACCCGCGCCCACCTCGGCCCCCGCACGTGTCACGGTTGCCCGCGGCTACCGCTTCGAGTTGGTCAAGCTCGTCTCGCAATGGCGGATACGACTGCTCGTCCTCGGCTGCTGGATCGTCCCCGCGGTCTTCGTCGCCGGGGTCTCCCAGCAGTCCACCCTGCCCGTCGACACCCTCTTCGGCCGATGGATGCACGCCACCGGGTGGGCCGCGCCGCTGGTGATGCTCGGGTTCGCGGGCACCTGGGCTCTGCCGCTGCTGACCTCCGTGGTCGCCGGTGACATCTTCGCCTCCGAGGACCGGCTCGGGACCTGGCGGCTTCTGCTGGTGGCGGTGCGCTCGCCCCGCCGGATCTTCGTGGCCAAGGCACTCGCCGGCCTCACCGTCATTGTGCTGCTGGTTGCCGGCCTCGCCGTCTCCAGCACGGTCGGTGGGCTCCTGGCCGTCGGCAACCATCCCCTCGTCGGCCTCGACGGGCACTTGCTGTCGCCGGGCGACGCGGCCTGGCGGGTCCTGCTCGCCTGGGTTGCGGCCCTCGCCCCGACCCTGGCCCTCGCCGCGATCGGTCTGCTCGGCTCGATCGCGCTGGGCCGCTCCCCGATGGGGCTGCTCCTGCCGGCGCTGGTCGCCATCGTCATGCAGGTCGCGCAGATGCTGCCACTGCCGGTGGCGGTCCGGCTCGCCCTGCCGGGTTACGCCTTCATCTCCTGGAACGGCCTGTTCACCAGCCCGACCCAGCTCACCTCGCTGCTGATCGCCGTCGCGGTCAGCCTGGCGTGGGCGGTGCTCGCGACCGTGCTGGCGTATGTGCTGTTCCAGCGGCGGGACTTCACCAATCTCGCCTACGACGGTTCCGGGCGCCGCGCGCTCACCGTCGGGCTGCTGCCGCTGGTGGGGCTGACCGCCCTCAGCGTCGCGGCAGTAGCCGCATCCACATCTTCCATGGGTTCCGGTATCGAGCAGGGCCAGGTACAGCGCTCCGTCGCCACGGCCTTCGCCCACCTCTATCGCATGCAGACCGACCAACTGCATCGCCCCGGCGTCACGGAGGCGCAACTGCGCGCCACCGCGACATGCGCCAAAAGCGCAGGCAAGGGAGCCCAGGAAGGCGCGGGCAACGACTGGCGGTGCACCGTCAGTTGGCATCTGCCCGGCGTCGCAGTCACGGGGACGGCGATCTACCAGATCGACATCACCTCAGACGGGCGGTTCGTGGCCGACGGCGACGGTCCCAAGGAAGTGAACGGCTACTTCCTGCTGCGGACTTCGACCGGAGACGCCCCGAATCCGCTCTGGCAGTTCGACGGCAACGTCGAGCTGCTCGACACCTCCTCGAAGGGATAAAGTTTCATGCAGGTTGCACGACAGCGCCGGGTTCAGCAGAGGGAGCAGGTCAACCTCTTCGGCAGGCTCGTCGGCCGTCGGACCATGATGGTGACCGCCGGTATCGCGGTCGCCCTCGGTGTCACCGGCACGGCAGTCGCCTCGACGCACCAGTTCGGCACCCAGCAGGTTGGTCAGGTCACCGACCACGGCCAGGTCGTCTCCGACGACCAGTACATCAACCCCTACGGTGACCGCACGGTCATCAACTCCGGCAAGATCATGTCGTCGGTGGCCAGCCCGGACGGCAAGCACCTGGCCGCCTCGGTCACCGACGGCGACGCCGCCCTGGTGATCATGGACCTGTCCACCGGCAAGATCGCGCAGAAGATCGGCACCAACGCGGCCGACAGCCTGCGCATCAGCAGCAGCGCCGTGGGCCAGGAAGGCCCGACGTACTCGCCCGACGGCAAGTCGCTGTGGCTGGGCCAGGCCACCGGTTACACCAAGTTCACCGTCAATGCCGACGGCACCCTGGCCAACCCGGTCGCCGTGAACATCCCGACCGTGAGCGGCCACCAGGCCCTGGTGGGTGCCGCGGTGTTCTCCGCCGACGGCTCCACCGTGTACGGCGCGGTCAACGGCCAGAACAAGGTCGTCGCCATCGACGCCGCCACCGGCACCGTCAAGACGACCTGGACCACTGGCACCGCCTCGCGCGGCCTGGCCCTGGTCGGCGGCAAGCTGTACGTCTCCAACGAGGGCGGCCGTCCCGCGAAGGACGGCGAGACCACCATCAACTCCTACGGCACCCAGGTCCCGGCCGACCGGGAGACCGGCGCCTCCACCACCGGCACCGTCAGCGTCATCAACACCGCCGACGCGTCCGCCGCCGTGGGCACCATCGACGTCGGTCTGCACCCGACCGCGGTGTACGCGAAGAACGGCGTGCTGTTCGTCACCAACACCTTCGACAACAGCGTCTCCGTCATCGACTCCAAGAGCGACAAGGTCGTCCAGACCATCTCCACTAAGCCGTGGGCGGAGGCCTCGGTCGGCTACGAGCCCAACGCTGTCACCCTCACCGAAGACGGCCATCTGCTGGTGACCCTGGGCCGCGCCAACGCCGTCGCGGTGTACCGCTACTCGGGTGCGGCGATGCCTGCCCGCTACGTCGGCCTGCTCCCGACGGACTACTTCCCCTCGGAGATCGCCCAGGTCGGTGGGAAGATCGTCGTCTCCAACACCCGTGGTATAGACGCCCGCCGTAACCCCTCCAATCACGGCACCCACGACACCACGTCCAGCCTGACCACGTTCAGCCTGCCGAGCGACGACGAGATCAAGTCGTACACGCCCAAGGTGTTCCAGATGAACGGCTGGAGCGGCGACTCGCTCAAGCTGTCCGAGAACAACGGCAACGTGCCCGCGGTGCCGGTCCCGGCGCGCCTCGGCGACCCGTCGACGATCAAGCACGTCTTCTACCTGGTCAAGGAGAACCGCACCTACGACCAGGTCTACGGCGACATCCCGGAGGGCAACGGCGACAAGTCGCTCACCACCTTCGGCGAGAACGTGACGCCCAACCAGCACGCGCTGGCCAAGCAGTTCGGCCTGTACGACAACTTCTACGACATGGGCACGAACTCCGCCGAAGGCCACAACTGGCTGAACCAGGCGGACAACCCGGAGTACACCGAGTCCTCCGCCGGTGAGTACACCCGCTCCTACGACACCGAGGACGACGTTCTCGGCCACCAGAAGACCGGCTTCATCTGGACCGGTGCCAAGGCAGCCGGCAAGTCCGTCAAGGACTTCGGCGAGTTCCAGACGCTGGAGAAGAAGCCGGCGGGTGCGAACTGGCAGAACCTGTACTGCGACACCAAGGACATGGCCGCGACCGGCGCGGCGACCAAGTACCCGATCCAGACGGGTTCGGCGATCCCCTCGCTGAACGACGCGACGGTGCAGGGCTTCCCGAAGTTCGACACCAGCGTGCCGGACATCTACAAGGAGCAGATCTGGGAGCAGGACTTCAAGAAGAACGGTCCTGCTGACCTGAACATGTTCTGGTACTCCAACGACCACACCGGTGGCCCGGCGAACTCCGCCGCCCAGGTCGCGGACAACGACCTCGCGGTCGGCCGCATGGTCGACACGATCACGCACAGCAAGTACTGGAAGGATTCGGCGATCTTCATCGTCGAGGACGACTCCCAGGCGGGCAAGGACCACGTCGACGGCCACCGCGCACCGGTCCAGATCATCAGCCCGTACGCCAACCACGGCACGGTCGACAGCCACTACTACTCGCAGGTCACGATGGTCCGCACCATCGAGCAGATCCTCGGCATCCACCCGATGAACCAGCTCGACACCGCGGCCACCCCGATGGCCGACGCGTTCACGAACAAGCCCGACTTCACGCCGTTCAACTCCGTGGCCAACCGGACCTCGCTGACCCTCGGCGTGAACCCGGCCCCGTCCTGTGGTGTGGACACCCCCGCCCCGCAGAACCCGGCGGCGGCCGCCGCGCCCACCTCGGTGGCGATCCCGGCGTCGCAGCAGCCGCTGGCCACCGAGTGGAAGAGCTGGCTCTCCAAGCAGCGTATGACCGGCGACAAGGCCGTGCCGGACTACGCCAACAACGAGCAGATGGACCGCTTCACCTGGTACGACACCCACAACTTCAACAAGCCCTACCCGGGGGACAAGAGGGTATACGCGCCGCAGGACGTCCCCGGCGCCAACCTTCCGTCCGCGGAGAACGACGGCTGACATAGCCTGATCGCGGCAGGGCCCCTGGCCGGCGTCACCGCCGGCCAGGGGCCCTGCGGTCCCCCCGTCGGCCGCTTCTGGGTGGTGGCGCGCGGTGCCGCCTTCGCCGCGCACATTCAGCAGCAGTTCACCTCGGACGATCGAGGCCCTGCTGCGGAGCGATTCGGCGCGCAGCTCGCTCCCGCCAGGATGCCTCGATCGGGCAACCCCATCCCTGCGACCTCGTGCCAGCAAAGCGCGTCGGGCTCTCGCAGATACACGTCTCCCGCCTCATCCACACCAGCTGCCAGCGCGTACGCGACGAAGCCACCCGCAGTGAGCAGCCGGGCGAGGACGCACAGGCCCGCCTGAACGCTGTGCCCCGAATCTTGCGTTGCGCCCGCGCGACGTCGTCAGGTTGCGTCCCCCGACGGCGGAGGGCCCGGCCCGGCTTTCGCCGAACCGGGCCGCGACTGCGGGCCTGCCGCACCAGGGCGCGCTGGATGTCGTCGACGACAACGATGAGGCCACGGTAGGCAGCGAGCGCGGAGAGCACCGGATCGTCGCCGGTCTCCCGGCTACCCAGGAGCACACCGGCGAGCAGCTCTGCGTTGGCCTTCAAGGTCAGCATGCCGACGCCTGCACCGCCACTGCGAACGCAAGGCTGACTCACTTCGTAGACAACAGCGACTAAGATCGATGGCGACATCGCGTGTCGGTCACCGGCTGGGTGAGGCATGGAGGTGTCAGGAGATGCCCTCGGAGGCATTCCTTGTCAGTTGAGTTGAACCACACGATCGTCCACGCCCGGGACAACCGGGAGTCCGCAGAGTTCTTCGCGTCCCTGCTGGGCCTTGAGATCACCGCCGAGTGGGGCCCGTTCGTCGCGGTCGCCCTGAGTAACGGCGTCACGCTGGACTTCGCCACGATCCCCGCGGACAAGATCACTCCCCAGCACTACGCTTTCTTGATCTCTGAAGAGGAGTTCGACGCGGCGTACGCGCGGATCACACAGCGCGGCATCGAGCACTACGCCGACCCGCGCCAGCAACAGCCCAGCACGATCAACCACAACGACGGCGGCCGCGGCGTGTACTTCATGGACCCGGCGGGCCACGCGATGGAACTCATCACGGTGCCGTACGGCGGCTGGGCCTCGTAAGCACATAGGTCGAGGGCCACACCCGAGTACCGGGTGCGGCCCTCCATCACTGCTTGTGCCCGATGTGCTCGCGGCCGGCGCACTGCGGCGGCGTCTCCCGGACGCGGATCAGGCGGGCGACGGCCGCGCGCACCGCGTCGTACACCGCGCTGTCGACGGTGAGCTCCAAGGCGGTGAGCGCCTCGGCCTTCACCGTCCACAAAGGGCCCTGGCGCTCCACCGCGATGAACACGACACGCTGCTCCTTGGCCGCCTTGCCCGCAGCCTCGAACGCCCCCAGACCCGTCGCGCCAGGAATCCGGTCCGCGGGACAGGGCGTCGGCAGCGGCACCATGACAAACATCCCCCCAGCAGACAGACAAAGGCGCGCCGCGTAGACGCGCAGCACGTCCCCGCGAACGCGGAGGGCGACCACTTGACGGTGAAGAGGGTCTGGCAGTCCTTCGGACCATCCCCGCAGGCGCGGGGGCAACGCCAAGATCCATGACCGGATGGTCGACTCCCTGGGACCATCCCCGCAGACGCGGGGACGACGGTGTACCGGCCGTCGTTGTTGTCGAGGGTGAAGGACCATCCCCGCGGGCGCGGAGGCGACGTGAGCGGCACGCCCTTGACCATCCCCGCGGGCACGGGGACGACACCAACTGGCCCTGCTGACCTGCCGGCTGAAAGGACCCTCCCCGCAGACGCGGAGGCGACTTCTACCGGCTCCCCGGAGCCGAGGGCAACGAAAGCCGAAGGTCTGGGATGACCTGACGGACGAGCAGCGCGAACGCCTGGAACAACTCGGCATCACCCCACTGGCACCGGCTCCGGAGCCGGAGACGCTGTCCAAGGCCCCTAAAGCCCATAACAAAATGGGCCGTCGCCGGTCCTCGCGCGGCAGGGCGAGGCGAGCGCGAAGGAAGATCACTACTCTGCATGAGTGCTCTCATACGACGAGTTGACTTCACCAGAGCGTGAGTTGTGGGATGCGTTCCCTGAGGGACGCCGCGTGGATCTGCGCACGGGTGTGCTTGAGAACGACCGTGTCGCCGAGGGTGGGCAGTGGGGCCCGGGGCGGACGGTTCGGGCCGCCGTGATCGTGGCGCTCCTCCAGGGAGCGAACACCGCGCTGTCGGGCGCGGTCCCGTGCCTAAGGCTCGCGGGGGCGCGGATATCCGGGCACCTTAACCTGGCCGGCGCGCACATCGCTCACGTCTTCTGGCTTGAGGACTGCTGGTTCGAGGAAGGTGTGGACCTCTCCGGAGCGTCGACCCAGTCGATTGTGATCGTGGGCAGCCGAGTGCCGGGCGTGGAAGCCGGCGTGATCCGCGTCGAGGGGCGCCTCGACCTGCGGCGCTCACGCCTGGAAAGCGGCTCTGCCTCTCCCTTCCACCGCCAGGTCACCGCCTTGTCGCTCATCAACGCCCACGTGAGCGGCGCCGTGAACCTCAACGGCGCCGAGATCACCGCACCCGCGGCATGGGCAGTGTCCGCTGGCGGACTGGTCACGGAGGGTGGCGTCTACTGCGGGGACGGATTCGTCGCGGACGGTGAAGTCCGTCTCATGGGGGCACAGCTGCCAGGCGGACTGCACATGCGGGGCGCACTGCTGGAACGCCCCAGCCGGCGCGGGGTGGCGCTCGCCCTGGACAATGCCGTGGCCTCGACGCTCGACTTCTCCGACGGGTTCACCGCGAACGGGACCGTACGGCTGCGGGGTGCCCGGATCTCGGACAACCTGACCTTTGAAGGAGCCGTCCTGAACGGGCCGCCCGTCGGCCACGGCCCGTCACTGGTCGCCCTGTTGATGCAGGCTGTCGACTTCGACTTCACCCTCGCCCGGCCAGCGTCCGGCGCCGTGGACCTGCGGGGCGCGCAGGTGTCCTACCTCCACGACAGCGGGCACAGCTGGCCGGATGTCGTGGAGTTGGACGGCTTCGTCTACGGCTCCATCAAGGTGGACGAGGCAGGCGAGCGGCGGGAGGCTGTGGGGCGGCGGGACTCCGTGGCCCGCCGCGTGGCGTGGATACGACGCAGCCCGGGCTACAGCCCCCAGCCCTATGAGCAGTTGGCGAGCTGGTACCGGAAGGTCGGCCACGACGACGACGCCCGCCGCGTACTCCTGGCCAGACAGCGCCATCGGCGTCAAACTCTGCCCCCGGTCGCGCGTGTGTGGGGGCACTTGCTCGACGTGACCGTCGGCTATGGTTACCGCCCCTGGCTGGCCGGTGTCTGGCTCCTCGCGCTGGCCTTGCTGGGCACGCTGTCCTTCAGCACGCACGCCCCCACTCCGGTCCAACGAGGCGAAGGGGCCGCGTTCCAGCCCCTCGTCTATACGCTCGACCTCTTGATCCCCATCGGTGGTCTGGGCCAGCGCACAGCCTGGTACTGGCCGAACGACAGCCTCCAGTGGTTGGCCTACCTGCTGATCGCCTTTGGCTGGGTGCTGACGACCGCGGTCATCGCGGGTGTCACCCGCACCCTGCAAAAAAACTAGCGGACGACAGCTGAGTTCAGGCGGCGCCAGCAGAGCACTGCGCATCCGAGAGTGAGGAACGCTTCGTGGATGTCATCGCGAATCTCCCAGCGGCGCGAACACACGCTCCGCTACCCAGCGTTGTGTGCAAGTCCGGAGCCGTGCTCGGTGCCCCGGCGGGCGATCAACGGCTTCACACCGAGATCCCAGACCAGACGGCGGTACCTGTCGTGGTCGTAGCCGTGGTCGCCCAGCACCACGTCCGGGCGGCGCCGGGGCCGGCCGCGCTTGTCCCGCACCGGCGGGATCTCTTCCAGCAGTCGGACCAGCTGGGTGACGTCGTTGCGGTTGCCGCCGGTCAGGGTGGCGGCCAGCGGGGTGTTGACCATACGGTCGCCATGAACGCTCCTGACAGGAACAGCGCTCCTTGCACAGCCCCGCGCTCCGACGCAGTGCGCGGGGCCATGCAGCATGTGGGCGCGCCTTCATCCGCTCTGACGCCCGGAGACAACACCGCCACCACCGTTACTGTCCGGCGACTACACGATCTGCTTCAGCGACTGGATCGCCACGAGGCAGTGCCAGCACAAACCGCCGCAACTCACCGTGACTTCGACGCCATGACTGCCAGACCCCGCACCCGCACGAGCACCCGACCAGGCCATACAGAAGCCCTGCACCTTCTTCCCGTACCGAGCCCCAGACACTCGGGACAAGACAAGGCACAGGGCCACTGCCGAACCCAACCTAGACAGCCCAACTACTCCACCTGCCACCGGGTCACGCCCCCACACCACACCCAACGCCCAACGCCCAACGCCCAACGCCCAACGCGAGCATCACACCGCCTTCGTGAAAACGCCCGCTGTCGCGGCTACCGCGGGGCCAGGCGGTCAAGCTGACCCTCGGCTGGCCGCACCCCCAGCCACGAGCACCGCTACTCCAGACCATCCCCGCAGCCGCAGGGCGACTTCTTGTGGAGGGTGCAGCCGACGCGGCGCAGCGGACCATCCCCACAGGCGCAGGGACGACGAGGTCTCACCGGGTGCGTAGCGCTTCCCGTTCGGACCACCCCCGCAGACGCGGAGACGACGCGCCGAGCTGGGCGGTGAACTGCCCCAGCCGCGGACCATCCCCGCAGGCACAGGGGCGACACGGCCACGACCGTCGACAACAACCGGCAGTCCTTCCCTGCGGGCGCAGGGACGACCGGGCCCGGGACTGGGACACCGGACCATCCCCGCAGGCACGGGGGCGACCTCTGCTGCTGGTGGTGCATCGCCAGTTCGCCCGGACTATCCCCGCAGGCGCAGGGGCAATCTCGTGCTCCTCCTCGCGGAGGCGTACTACGGGGGACCATCCCCGCAGACACGAGGGCAAACACCGCCTCGAGGGGCTACATCCGCGTCGCGTCCGGACCGCCCCCGCAGGCACAGGGACGACAGCGTGATCCCGGCGAACTCGTACTGCCCGAACGGACCATCTCCACATGCGCGGGGACGACAGCGTGGCTTTGTACGCGAGTAGCGGGTTCTGGCACAGATCTTGGGGAGCCGTTGCGGAAGGTGACGGTGTCGTTCGATTGAGGGCGCGGGTCCGGGGGCCCGTTAGCGTTCTCGCATTCTGGTCCACCACCAGCCGAACACCGCCAACTCAATATTGTTGGGGTCGGGCAGGGTGCGGCGCTCGAGTTCCTCATCAATGCGTGTGATCAGTCGGCCCAAGTCCCGTTGCGCTCCGGGAGGAAGGTGCCGCATCGCCCACTCGAGGTCATCACGGGCATCTCCCACCCCGGGCGATTCGAACTCGGAGGCGTCCAGGTAGCGTCCCGGCTGGTTAAAAGCTCGCTCGAAACACGAGAGAGCATTGGCGACCGCGTTGGGCCACATCTCCTGGTCTTCGACCCGGCGGATCGCTGCACGAGTCCGAGCAGAGACACTGCGGACTCTCAGGACCGAAAACTGCCATCGTGGCCGCCACCGCTCTGTGCGGACGGCCTTGGGACGCCTACGCGGCATCGCCCTTTCGGATCAACATGAGGCCATCCTGCCACGGGTGGGCGGCTGCTCGCGCAGTGTTACTGGAGCAGGATCACCTTGCGCAGGAGTTCAAATCCGGCTCGGCCGTATAGCTGCCTTTTGATCTTCTTGATTCGGTTAACGGCGCCCTCGATGCTGCCGGAACTCCAGTCGAGAGTGAGCCCAGCTATCACGGCGTCAAGGTCCCGCAGAAGGTGGAGCGCGAAGCCGGTGAGACCGGGGAGCTGGCTGTCATCGACTGCGTCGATCCAGGTGGGGAGTGTGGAGCCGAGGCGGTCGGTGAGTATCTCGCCGAAGTCGCGGACGTGTTGTCGAGTTCAGGGCAGCGTGCAAGGACATCCTTCAGGCTGGCCCGGTCTTCCTCGCTCAGCGCAGTGGGGTGTCGGGTGAGCCAGCCGGTCACCTGACGCACCGTCGGAGTTCGGGGTGGCGCGCCGACGGGAGTCCCGCGGAGGGTGGCGATATGGGCGCGGACCATCTGGTAGGTGACGGGCGCGTTGTCGGCGACGAGTTCGCTGTGGAGTTGGGTGACGCTGGTGCATCCCGCGGCGAAGCGTCGCTCCAGGTAGAGCTTATAGGGGTCCAGTCTGCTGGGGCGGGGCCGGTTTTCGCGGATGGTGTCCTGCCAGTTCGCGGCGTTCGCGTATCTGAGTACGGTGTTGAGGCCCCAGCCCAGGTGCCGTGCAATCGCCCGGCGTGAGTGACCTTGAGCAAGGAGCTCGTGGACCAGGCCATGTGCTGCCTTCTTCCGCTCGGCCCGCCGGCCGACGGGCACCGAGTCGTCCTGCGGCAGAGCGGAAGCCAGCGGGGTGGCCTCCGGCAGGGTGCCACTGGGCGAAGGAGTGCTCAGGCAGTCGCGATGGGCGGCGACGCAGGTCTCCACGGCGCGGCCGAGGCCCTGCCATAGATGGAACCGGTCAGCAACCTGCAGAGCATCAGGGGCACCGCGGCGGGCACCCTCGGCATAGGCGCCCGCCCGGTCCCGGCAGATGATCTCCACGCCGGGGTGACGGACCAGCCACGCGGCCAGCGGTCCGGCTTCACGCGTCGGGAGCACATCGACCACGCGATGGTCTTCGACGCTGGTCAAGACCGTGGAGTACGCCTGGCCGCGACGGATCGCGAAGTCGTCCACGCCCAGCACACGCGGCGTGCTGAACGCGGGATCGGGCAATGCAATGACCCTGCGCAATAAGGTCATCCGGCCAGCTCCGAAGCCCAGCTGGGCAGCCAGCCGGGCGCCGGCCCGTCCGGCCAGCGCGAGCCCCACCCGTTCCAGGGCACGGTTGAGCCGTCTGGTGAACCGTGCGTGCGGGGCGGCCAGCCGGGAGAACGGCTCGGCGAACGTCCGGCGCGGGCAGTCCGCCGCTCCGCAGATGAAGCGCCGGACCGTCAGTCGGATCACGAAGCCCTGCTCAGCGAGTGGAAGGTCCCTCAGCCTGCGCTCGTATCGGTCGTGGACCCGTCCCGAGAACCGGCCACAGTCCGGACACGCAGCCCTGGCCGCGCGGCCTATCGCCACCACCTCGACGGTGCCGAACGCAGCCGTAACCGCCTCGACATCCACATCATCGATCCCCTCGAACACCAGCGAGCCCCAGAACGATACGTCGGTCTGCATGACCAGCACCATCACCGTCCGCAACCGACCGCAGAAGCAATCGGCAGACACCTGATGGAGCGTCAATTCCTTCCGTGGGATGACAAGGCGTACGCCGCCTCACACGAACCCGTCTCCTCGCAATCGAACGTCGAGGTAACGCTCCGCGACGGCTCCCCAAGATCTGTGCCAGAACCGAGTAGCGACGTCGTTTTGACACGGCGTTGGGAGTCGCATGCTCTCGCGAATAGGCGGTGTTCACGAGAACGGGAGGCCCCGGCATCTGCCTTGGCGGCGCTCGTTGGGGTGATCAACATCCCCGCCCCGTGACGGACAACCCCTGACACCTCGTTGAAACGATCATGCGAACCTTCACGACAGCGGCCCTGGCCGCCGCAGGGGCCGTCCTCGCCCTGGCCTCCGTCTCGCCCGTTCCCGCCACCGCGCTCGCCGCCCCGGCGGTCATCAGTGTTGAGGGCACCTGCCACGACGCGCAGGGCAGCTGGCCCTGCACCGTCGACATCGACATCCAGACGAGCAAGAAGCAGTACGGGCGCGCCACGATGGAAGGCGAGGCGTACCTCAACTGCACGCGCAACCGCCTCGACCACAACCGACCGGTGCACATCGCGACCCCTGGCCGAGCCGACTTCGCCACCGGTGACGGTGGCGGCGCCGTGCGCCGGCCTGCGTCCTTCACTTGGACCAAAGACACGTACGAGGACTTCCCCGAGCGCATCGAGCCAGGGGAGGTGTCCTGGGTCGAGGCGCAGCGTGCCACCGAGTCGGGCAACGCCAAGTTCACCGTCCGCGACGAGAAGGGCCACGAGCAGACCCTCGCCGGAACCTTCGACGGTCCCGCAACCGGACTGTCCGACCGCCTGTTCCAGCGCACCGGCCCGATGACCGCTGGCGAGCAGCAGCGCTGCAGGTCTGACCGGCCCACGGCCCAGGCCCCGCGGGGAGCGGACGCCCGATAGGGCAGGCTCGACGGATCCCTGTAGCCCCTCCACCAGCGTGGTGGAGGGGCTACCATCCCGAGCTGAAAGGGCGGCCAGGGCCGGCTTGCCCGCCTCTGCCCCGGAAGGGCCAGGGCAGGCTGGCAGGCGCAGGCACGCTGTCGAAACTCGTGCACATTCCGCCCCGGACCCTGCAGCCCAGTCCCTCCCGAACCGGTGCCAAAGTGCTGCTCCTTCCAGTGGGCAGAGCCAGGTGCGGGCTAGCCCTGAGACCACCGGGGCTGCACGTCCAGTCCACGGCGCCCGCGCAGGTTGCACAGCAGACACCGCCCCCACCTGAGCGGCCGCCCCTTCGGGATGCGTGCTGCACCCAGTGCTCGATGCGTGCTCCATACCCGTCAGGGGCGTCAGCGTCTCCGCCGCCGCCCGCAACGCGCTCTGCACCTCCACCACCGTCCCCGGCGTATCTGGGCTCATCTCGAAGGCCACGTCGTTGATGTAGGCGAGCTGAGCCTGGAACCGCCCCCAGCACCGTGTCAGGTCGTCGGATGCCTTCCGTCATCAATCGTCCGCTCCGCCGTTACCGCTGCCGAGGTCGAGCTCTTCCAGAGCCATGCTGATCCGGTACAGGCCCCCAACGACGCTGGGACGCTCCCCGTGCGGACCAAGCCCGTCAGGCGCGGCCAGTTGCCGGGCCGGATACCGTCGGGCATCCAGCAGGGTGGTGACCAGGCGATAGTCGTCGATCTCACCGCCAGCACTCCGGCCTTCGAGTCGGTAGGCCAGGACACGAACCACAACCGGCCCATCGCGGGCCGGGCCGCTGCTTGCCCAGATGTGTGAGAGCCACGAGCCGTCGCGCAACTGCTTGGTGACGGGCAGGACGCGGTTGGCGGGCATAGCCGGGCAACGCGGCCAGGAACATGCTCTCCAGCACCCGGTTCAGGCCCTCCACCGTGCCCTTGAGATGGGGGTTGCAGGCGGGCAGGTCCTCCACCGTCATGTCCAGGAGATCGAACGCTGAGGTCACCGTCCGGGACAGGAAGTCCTTACCTCGGTCGACCCGCAACAGGCCGCCGATTGGGCCGCAGGGGTCCTCGCGCAGGACCGCGGAGCGCAGCGCCGCGAGCACCGACTCCCGCGACGGATCCCCCGGCGTGAGCGCCACACCGGTGATCGCGTTCGTCGCGCATTCGGTGTGTCCGGTGAACCAGGTGATCCACGGCCTGCGAGCCTGGCCGTCAACGTCGACCAGCACCGCCGCTTGGACGTGGTCGGTCTCCCACACCTGATTACGCCAGCACCACGTCGGCAGGATGTCGGCCGTCCGGCGAGGCCGTCGGTGATCCGTAGGCGATGTGTCGAGGGCAGCTGGAACCGTGGGTGTCGAGCTGTCCTGCAGGGCAGTCGCAGTCGCCCTCAACAGAAAGGGAGCCTCGCCGCCATGTCGTCCACCTCCTCCACCCCGCCCTGGGATGTTCAACAACTGCCGCGTGCCCATGACAGCGTCTTCCTGGTCACCGGAGGCAACGCCGGCATCGGGTACTTCGTCGCGGAGCAGTTGTCCGCAACCGGAGCCACTGTCGTACTGGGCAGCCGGAATCCCGCAAAGGCTGAAGTCGCCACGGCCTCGATCCGCTCGCGTGTCCCTGACGCGCGAGTGCGGGCCGTACGGCTGGACCTCGCCGACCTCTCATCGCTCAGCACAGCGGTGGAATCACTGGATACGCAATACCTCGACGCGGTGGTCCACAACGCCGGCGTCGCGCTCGACGCCCCGCCACGCCGGGTGACTGGGGACGGTCACGAGCTCATGTTCGGCACGAACCACCTCGGGCACTTCGCGCTGACCCACTGGCTGATGCCGCTCCTCTCGGCCGCACCGGCGGCCCGCATCGTGACCATGGGCAGCATCGCGGCGAAGTCCGAGCGGCTCGACCTCGGCGACCTGCAGTCCCGGAAGAACTACCGCCCCAAACGCACCTACGGACGCTCCAAGCTGGCACAGATGTACTTCGGCCTCGAACTCGACCGCCGCCTGCGCGCCGTCAACAGCACGGTGGCAAGCGTGGTGGTCCATCCCGGTGGCGCGCTGGACTCCCTGACCCCGTCACGGCCGCCCGTCCATGTGCGGACCGCTGGTGCGCGGCTCTGCGGTGCACCAGCGGCCCTTCTTGTCCAGGGCAAGCACGCCGGCGCATGGCCCGCGGTCCGAGCGGTGCTGGACCCCACTGTGCGCGGAGGGCAGTTGTGGGGACCGCGTGCCTTCAGCCTGCGCGGCAAGCCTCAACGTCAACGAGCGTGGAACCACCTCACCGACACCTCCATAGCGGCGCGGTTGTGGGAAGCCAGCCGTGACCTGACCGGCATCGACCTCGTCACCATCCCCGGACAACCTCAGACGCGCTAGGGTGCCTTACCCCTGGCCATTTCGCTCTTCGAACAGGCCCCCGCCGACGTGGTGATGCGCCGAGGACCTCCTCCCCGGTCCTCAAGTATCCCGGCTGATCGTGATCTTCGAATGGGGTCGGCTGCTACCAAGTCGACCTACCATGGCCGCCGTTCACCAGCAGAGAGGGAAATGTCGCAGCATGGCATCCCTCAGACCGGAGAGCACAGCCCACGATCTCGGTGGCGTAGGAGGTGATGCTGCCGATCCCCTTGGATACCTCGGCGGCGGCCTGCGCGGCGGCGACCGCTGCGGCCGGCTCCCCCGCAACCAGGTCGAGGTCGGGCTTCGGGCGGATCAGCGCGATGACCGTCTCGTTCACCGTCATGGGGTGAGAGGCACCGGAGCGGGCCCGCGCTCTTGGGCATGCCGCCCATTTCCTCCGGCTCGCGGTCCAGGTCGATCGCGGCGGCGGCCAGTCCGTCCTTGGTGAACAGCCGGACCTCTTCACCGCCCCGGGTCCGGCCGCCGTCGACGGCCAGGCCATGCCTGCGCAGGTCGTTCGCCGCACCACGGTGGGAGGCGGTGCGTGCTTCCTTCCGCAGGGCCGCCGCCTTCTTCAGGGTGTGCCGGTAGAAAGGTGTGGAGAGGCCAGCCCCTGTATCTGGTCGGCGGTCGCGACCTTGAGCACCCCCAGCACGTCGCCGCGCAGGCCGTTCGACGATCCCGCCTCGTTCGCCTTGCGCTTGCCCGCCATCAGACCCGCCCTCCCATCGATCGCGTCCGGCCCCCGGCCGCGGAGGGATCCGGCCCACCGAACCCGATGATCTCCTCCACCACCGACAACCAACTCAAGTACAAGGGGAGAGAAGAGGGTTGCGACAATCCGGTACGGCCCCTGGAAAGCAGTGGTGACCAGCGGAAACGCACTGTCCACGGGCGTCGGGCAGGGAAGTGGCTTCGCCAGTGAGAACGGAAGCGCCAGCGGCAGGAGCTCACCGAGGCTTGCCCACCGCTGCGCGCAGTACGCGAGCGACACGGGCCGGGCGGCGGGGTCGGTGCGGGTGCGGGCACGGGGTCCTCGTTCCTCCCGGCCGGGCCGGGATAGGGCGGCTGTTCGTCCGTCCCGCGCGCACCTAACGCGCGCGGGACGGGCGCCACCCTGCGCGATCACCCCTTGACCGCGGTCTGCTCAACCCGGCCCGTGGTGCCCATTTTTGCCCCTTGACCACCCCTTGAACGCAGGGTTCGTCCGTGGCCGATGCCACACCGCCCAGGGCCTGTTCAGCGGGCGGGGCGGGTGCTGGACGGCGATGGCCGCGCACCACGCGCACCACGCCACAGTCGGGCGACGCACCGGTGCGCATCAGAAGCTGCGTCAGATCCTCTTTTCGCAGGTCACGGGGGCGTGAAGGGTGGTAGTGATCCCGCTTGCCGTTCGGTTGGGCGTCGATGGGCGCCGTTCCGAACGGCGGCCACCGACCTAAGTGCGGTGGCGAGGGAGCCCATCTCTGTCTTGAGACAACGATGTTGGGCTCCCTCGTCGGATGCGCGCAGCCGATCCCTTGGGGTCGGTCACCGGGCGGGGTCTACGACCTCACTGGAGATCAGCCGATGCCGGTGACCTGGAGTGCGGTGGTCCAGTTGTTTTTGATGGCGCTGCGGGCAGCGGAGAGGGTGATGGTGCCGTTGCAGACGGCGTTCTTCAGCTTGGTCTCGGTGCCGTCCTTGGTGTAGGCGGTCTTCGTGCCGTAGTGCGGCTCGGGCCACAGGTTGCCGGGGTCGCGGGGCGCACCGCCGAGCTCCAGCGGCACGAGGTGGTCTTCCTCGTAGTCCGACATGTTGGTGTCGGAGTACCCGTAGTCGATGATGCCCTGCGCCTTGAGGGGGTTGGTGTAGGACGTGGACGGCCGGACGGTGGCAGTCCAGCCGGACACGCAGATGGTGCTGTGGATGTTCGACTGGGTGACGTCGGGGTTGTACGAGCCGGGCGTACAGGACGAGTCGGGCAGCGGCAGGTACGACTGGGAACAGGTGGATGCGTGCGCGGTGCCGCTCACCGCGATGATGAGGCCGGCGGCGGCCATGCCGAGAGCAGTGGTGGTCGCGGTGAAGCGGCGCAGAGGTCGCATATGGGGTCTCCCGAATTTGGCCCGGAGGCGAGGTTCCGGGCGGCTGACGGAATGACAGCACCGCCCGGGTCTATGCGGGTAGACGTGGACGGTGAACTTCTCGTGACCTGCACCTTTTCCATACCAGGCCATGGGCGAGCCTTGCCCAAATACCAAGTTTCGCTTGGGAGTTGCGTCGAGGAATGTGTAGCGGGCGAAGGGCTTTCCGAGCACCTCGCCGGCACTCTGCCCCGGATCGGGGCAGCGACGAAACTCCCGTGCGGCGCCCACGAGTTCGCTGTGAGGCGGCGCAGCTCTGCGCCGTCAACTGCCGCCTGGGTGTACAAGGACTGTTGCCGGTGTGCGGTTCAGTCGAGGCCGAGGGCGCTGAGTGCCGTGGTCCAGTCGGTGACTATGGCCTTCTGCGCGGCCTCGAGCGAGACCTTCCCGGCGCAGACCGCGGTGCGCAGCTTCGTCTCCACCGGGTCCTTGCGGTTGTTGACCCCGCTACCCGACTTGTGGCCAGGGTCCGGCGGCTCCACCCACAGATTGCGGGCGCCGTTCGGATCGCCCCCGAGCTGCAGGCTGATCAGGTGGTCGTACTCGGCCCTTGTAGCCGTAGGAGGCGGCGTTGAGCACCTTCTCCTTGCCGGTGACGGAGGTGGACGGCCGGATGTCGGAGGTGTAACCGCCCTTGCGGCAAATCGTGGACCTCAGGTTCGCCTGGAGGACGGCCAGGGAGATTGCGCCGGGCGTGCATTCCGGATCTTCCAGCGGCTCGCCCTTCTCGTACCGGTAGTGGCAGCTGCCCGCAGGCGGCTGCTGCTGGACGGTGTACGACTTCTGCGGGCCGGTCCCCACGCCGACGAGGCGTGGCTGGTGGGCTTCCGCTTCCGGGCGGCCACAGGCGCACTCGTCCGGCACTACTACCTCATTTCCCAGGCCGCTGATGGCGAACATGCCAGGAAGCAGGCAGCCCGGCGCGCGCGCAGCATGACCGAGTTTCGGGATCGGTCCTTTACTCGAGTTGACCGGAGTTGGGCAGAGGTCCGCCGCCTTCAGTCCAGCAGCATCGGGGAGTGGTACCTCTCCGAGCGGGACTGAGGCAGGCGGTGGGCGTCGTGGAAGCTTCGGATGCCATTGCGAGTGATACCTCTTCCAGAGGATTTCGGAGTGTCCGGCTGGGCGACCGTGCCCATGGCGACGGCGCACGAGGCCCTTGGCGTGGCCGTCGACGACTACATCGATGTGTTCGCCTCGCTGCGGCAGGCCGGGGTGGAAGTCGTGGGCCAGAATCTGGGCGGCCTGCTGGGCCTGTACGTGGACGCGTCGGTGGGCGGCGGCATCGGACGTCTACCGGCTGGCACGCTGGCTGGGCACTCCGTACGCCCGGCAGCCCGCACTCCTGCGCGAGTTGTACATGGGTTCGGCTCCCGCGCAGATGACGAGGGGATCCGCATTTACCACCGTGCCGTCGTCCAGTTCCACCGAGGCGGGATTGCTGACCGGTGCATCGACGTCGGCTATACGGGCGTTGACATGGAACCGCACGCCTTGGTCCTCGTGGAACGAGCGGAGCGCCGTGGCAGTCGTCGAGGTCACCGACCTGGCGACGGCGGACTGGAACATGCCGGTCGCCTTGCCGCGGTCGGCGGCCGGGAACCAGTACGTGATGGAGAGGATCACGCCGGGGAAGAAGCCGGCCTCGGCGGCGCTGAGCAGGAAGCGCAGCGCGTAGAAGCTGGTGGGGCTGTTGACGAGGCCGACCTGCTGCGACTGCCGGCAGCCGACCTGCGCACGCTTCACCCAGGGCAGCGCGGAGACGAACCCGATGCGCTAGCCCGGGACGGGGCCGAGGACCCGGCGTACGGATCCTCGTGCGCAACATGCTTTCCTATCTCGCCGCAGCCCTCCCCTCCCCCACCAGCTCGCAAGCGAGACTGCTCGCCTTGCAGTGCGCACTGCGCGCCGACGACCTCGGCCGCGCCGAACTCTCGTCCGGCTTCCTGCGAGGCATGTGTCTGCTCGGCGAGGGCATGTGGTGGCGCGAGCTGGAAGAGGCCCACTGGTTGTACCGCCCGGCCCCCACATCAGTGCACGGGGCCACAGCGCAACTGCTGGATGCAACCCTGCTCAGTGCCAGACAGGGACGCCGAAGCCGCGCCCGCGCCGCTGACTGGGCCCTGCGCACGGCAAGCGCACCCGCCCTACACAACCGGGACTTCGACCTGCAGCTGACTGTGATAGTGCTGGCCGCGCACGCCTCCCCCGGCGCAGCCCGCGCTGCTGCGGACGCCGGGCAGGTAGCCCGCAGCTGCGGGCTGACGGGCCACCAGCTGATCACAGCACTCACGCAACTCGCCACGGTCGGCGTACTCACTGCCTGGACACTCGACACCACGATGGACGACCTGGCCCGGCAGACGGTCAGACGATGAACCGCGGGGCCGCACACCAAAACACTCAGCAGGATCCGCGGACGCGGATGCGCTGCTTCGGTGGCAGCACCGCAGAAGGAGGTACACACCAGGTGCGCCACGCGGGCCTGGCCGGCCCGGCCCCGCGCCTACCGTGAACGGGTGCGCAGCGGCACAGAAGGGACCGGGACGTGTGTATCCCGGCCCGTTCTGTACGTTGCCTCGTCCCGCCCGCGTGTCTCACCCATGTCGCGGCGCAGCGCGAGAAATCCGGAGAGCAGCAGCGCCCCGAGTACCGCGCCGGACGCGGCGGGCCAGCCGCCCACCGTGATCAGGGGTGCTGCGAGCGCGGAGCCGGCCACACCTGCAAGGAAGTAGAGAAGCAGGTAGACGCCGCTGAGGCTGCCGCCTCGGTGTGGGTCGATGGCGAGGATGCGGGCCTGGTTGGCGGCCTGTGCGGTGAAGCAGCCTGCGTCGACGAGGGCCAGGCCCGCCGCGGTGACGGCAGGGTGGTCAAGGCCGGTGCAGAGCAGGGCGGCGCCGGCGGCGGCCGTGCTCATGCTGGTGCAGATCACGGCACGTGCCCCGAAGCGGTCGCCGAGGCGTCCGGCGACCGGTAGCGCGGCGAAGCCCAGGGCGCCGGCCAGGCTGTAGAGGCCGATGGCGGCGGCGTCGAGACCGTATGGCGGCTGGGCGAGCCGCACGGTGAGGGCGACCCAGACGAGGCTGAAGGCGAAGTACCAGAGGCTGCCGGCCGCCACGGCGTGGCGCAGGGCACGGTAGCGGCGCAGGAGGCCGGGTAGTGCGGTGAGAGTGGCGAGATAGCTGTGCGTGGGGGCGGGCCGGTGGTCCGGCAGGCGCAGCCACGCGCCGGCGGCGCACACGAGCACGAGCCCGGCGAAGGCGAGCAGCATGCCGCGCCAGCCGAGCGCATGCGCGAGCGCCCCGCCGACGAGTCGGCTCAGCAGGATCCCGGCGGACATCCCTGCGGCGACCAGCGCGACGGCTGTCCCGCGCCGCTCCTGCGGCACTGTTCGCCCGGCGATCGTCGAGGACTGTGCGCTGACGCTCGCGCCCGCCCCGATGATCACGTACGCGGCGAGCAGCAGCCACAGCCCCCGAGCGGCCGCGGCCAGGAGCAGGCCGCTCGCGAGCATCGCGAGCTGGCCCGTGACGAGGCGTCGGGGCGCCGCGCGGTCGGCGAGCGGAAGCAGAAACGCGAAGCCCGCGATGCATCCCACCAGCGCAGCCGTCGTGACGAGGCCGATGGCGGCCGCCGACGTGCCGGTGTCACGGGCGACGTCACCGAGCGCGGGCTGAATCGCGTAGTTGTTGGCCAGAGCGATGCCCGCCGTGCAGGCGAGCAGGGGGACGGGGCCACGGGGCGGGCCGCTCACGGCGCATCCCCACGCACCAGGACGACCGCGTAACGGCATTTGTCGCTGGTGGAGTTGATGAAGACGCAGGGTGAGGGAGGGCCCAGCTCGACGGTGTCGCCGGCGTCCAGCTCGTGCACCGACTCGCCCTCACGGAAGGTGAGATGACCTTCGAGCACCCAGATGAGCTGCCGGTGGAACGCGAACGCGGCTGCGGGGTAGGGGACTTCGGCCCCTGCGGGCAGCAGGATCTCCGCCATCTCGGCCGGGAATCCGGGCCCCGAGATCTGCCGTCGCGCGTAGCCGGTGCCCGGGTCGAGCCATTGGGGCGCCTCGTCGGCGCGCCGCACCCTCCCCGCTCCCGTCTCCGGGTCGAGCAGGGTGGCGACGCTCAGCTGGAACGCCGCTGACAGCTTGCCCAGGACCACTGCGGTCGGGTTGCTCTCGCCGCGCTCGATCCGGTTGATCATCGCCCGCGAGACCCCCGATTCCTGCGCCAGCTCGACGAGCGTCCAGCGGCGCCGGTCCCGCTCCGCGCGGATGCGTGCGCCGATGCGCTCCACCAGGGGGTCTACGATATTAGACATGCATCCACTATACGAGAATGACGTGCGGGCGGTGACGGTCCGCCCTGCACTGCCCAGCGACCTGGACACCGTCCTGGCTATCCGCAACCACGCCATCGAGCACGGCACGGCACTGTGGACAGACACGCCGCAGTCCCGCGACGAAGGAGCGGCCTGGCTCGGCGCGCACCTGGAGCGCAGTTCGGCGTACGTGGCCGAGCGGGGCGGAGCAGTCGTGGGATTCGGCGTCTACGGCCCCTGGAAGGACTACTCCGGCTTCCGGCACACCATCGAGAACTCGGTGTACGTCACCGAGGGCCACCACGGCCACGGCATCGGCTCCGCGCTCCTGGGCACACTGGTCACCTCCGCCACGACAGCGGGCCTGCACGTCATGATCGCGGGTATCGAGGCGGGGAACACGCCGTCCGTCCGCCTCCACGAGCGCCACGGTTTCAAGCACGCCGGCACGGTGCGCGAGGTGGGCACGAAGTTCGGCCGCTGGCTCGATCTCACGCTGATGCGCCTGCAACTGAACTGACCGCATCCCGTCTGGTCGCACGTTGATACGCCTCGTGGGCATTCTCGAGGTCCGGTGGGAGTCTGCCATGGGCAGGATTGCGGCCTTCCCCTCATCGCGGGCCTCTCCCGTCACACCCCAACAGTGCTCCGAGAGGGGACCCGGATCAACGACTTCGTCAAGCGCCTGCCCTACTCCACGAAGGACGCCTGGGACAGGGCCCGCGACAAGGCCATCGCCCTCGGGCAGGGCCGTAGTGGTAGCCGGATATGTGGGTGCGCTCCAGCACCAGGGGCAGGACGCCCGGCAGCTACGACGCCGCGGGCCGCGTAGTGGAGACGGTAGGTCCCGACGGCGCGCTGTCCTCGCCCCTGGCCCCCGGGCGTCTCGACGTCGAGGGCCGTGACCCGGTAGCCGCCGGAGGAACGCCTCGCAGCGCTCTGGCCGCACTGCGACGCTCCAGGTAGACGAGGCCTCCGACCAGCGCAGACCCTGCACCCGCCATAACGGTCTGCACGAGAACGACATGCGCCTTCGTCACTCATGTCAGTACCGGATCGGCACCGCACGTCAGTGCCAACCACCAGGTCACCTGGCTTGTGCCACTGACACCTAAATGACGATCTCCGACCTCCTGCAGACCATCAGTGCCGCATCAGGCAACGTTCGCCCTGCCGATGGCTACTCTGACGACGTGGCCGATGAAAAGGACAGTGGGAGCGGCTCGATCCGACGCCCCTCGTGGGACCACCCGGTAGTGGCCACCGTCGCGCTGGAACTGGGCGGCCTTGCCGTCTCCGGGTTGATCGCTCTGGTGGGATGGCCGTTCGGGTGGCTGCCCGACACTGATGTCGTCCTCTTCGTGACGGGCTTCATCGCGATCGGGCCTGCGGCTGAGTTGTACAGCGGGGCGGGCCCGCCGCGTCGGCTTGCTGTTGTCGCCGCTCTCCTTGCGCTGGCAGCGGTGAGACTGCTCGTGACTGCAGCAGTGAACTGGGCCTTTCCTGCGCTGGCTGATCCGGGCCTCGGTATCCTCGTCGGCTACCTTGTTGCGTTGCCCATCGGCGTGGCTGTGTTGGCTTGGTTCCTCACCAGGGCGAACGCTGCCTGATGCGGCACTAGAAGAGGTTGGCCGAGGTGCCCTGCGTGAGGTTCTCGAGGATCGTGCGCAGCCACGGGCTGCGCACGGCTGGTAGCCGGACCAGGGTGTGCTGAAACGTTCCCCGGTCGGCCTGGAACAGGGAGTTGGGGAGCAGCGGGAGCGGGTCGTCGCGAAGGACGTCTTGGGGTATGCGGCCCGACGCGGGAACTGGCAAGTACGGCTGGGGCGAGACCAGCCACAGCCACACCCCCAGCGGCAGAGGCACCAGGTATGCCGACGCAGTCGGGTCGGCAGGGGTCCAGGTCCGACCCGTCTGGGGATGGACCGGCACGAGGAGAATGTCGACGCCCGCGTCAGGGGAGGGCAGTCCCGGTCCCGCCAGGACGGCGCGCCGCTTTGGGGGACCTGCGGGCAGCAGGGCGTCGAGCGGGCGTTGGAACATGTCGGCGGTCAGAGCGCCCGGGACCCTCAGCGGCTGCCCTTGGGAGGCCGCAAGCAGGTGGGCGAGGGCATGGCCGGCTGCCGCCTCCCACTGCGGGCTCCACGACCAGCGGTGGTTCGACTCCAGCTGTCCCCACCTGGCGATCGGCTCGAGCAGGGGCGTTTTCTCCCCCTCCTCTGTCAGCTCCGCCCAGGAGAGGGGCGCAGCGTGGATGCCGTCGATGGGGACACGGTGCACGGCGTTTGGGCTGAGCCGCACCGCCTGCCAGAGCGAGCAGTCGTCGACCCTGGTCGCCACGGGGAGGTCACATGCCTGGCAGGCCATGTTGGGCCCGTCGGCTCCGTCGAGACCACAGCAGGCACCGCCGCGCTTCTCCGGAATCAGCCGGGTTCCGCGGATGTCGCCGGGCGCGATGACACTCGCCCCGGGCGTGCTGTCGGACAGGGCGTAGACGGATGCGTAGATGCCGCGTGCTTCTGCCTCGCCCGGATCGATCTCGTCCCACATCCGCCACGGTCCTCCCCAGGGGTCCGGGTCCACGGCAAACGTCCCTGACTGCATGAGCACCGGAAGCTGGATCCCGTTCCCGTACACCTGACGGGCATGGACTGGCAGTGCGACCTGGGACAGCGGGGTGGTCAACTCGGCACCGCAACCCGCACACACGAAAACGAACAAATGTCCTCCGCCTGGGAAACAGGCGCATCGTCTCAGCTCGCCGGCGGCCCGGCCAACAGGATTTCTCATCCGCTGCGGGAACGGCGCCTGCCACCGGCGTGGAGTATCAACGCAGTGCGGGCAAGTGCCAGCCGCTGCCTCTGACTGCGGCGAGCGGCTCACTCGGTGTTCGAATTCCCGGGGTGCTGTGGCGTCTCCCGAAGTGGTGGACATCTGTTGCCGATTCTCGTGAACGAACCCTCCGGGCCGATCACTTGCCGAGCTGCTGATCCAGGCGAAGGAGTCTCCTGTGACACCGGTGGGCGGTGCAGGTTCTTGCTCGAGCAGGGTGACCGGGACGCCCCGACGTGCCAGGTGGTAGGCCACTGAGGAACTGACGATTCCTGCCCGCGACAGCAACGGCGGCTGGCATGAGGTCTTTTCGGCAGGGAAGCGATCGTTGCGGCTGTGGCTGCATCTTTCCTGGTCGAGGCGGCGCAGTGGCTGATCAGCGTTGCGAAGGTGCCCGCGGGGCTGCCCGACGTCGTCGAGGCGGCCTGGGAAGGACGCTTCGCCCGTCCTCTCCTGCAGGTGGAGCTACGCCGTCTTGCAGGGCGTGCAGAACGGCTGTCGGTCAGAGGTCGAGGACGGCGCGTAGGGCCTGGTCGACGCGGGCCATGGTGGCGGCCTCGACGGTGCCGCGGTGGGTCGCCTCGGCGAGGTGGACGGTGCGCAGTTGCTGGAGGTTCACGGCGACGGCGGTACAGGGGATCGGGGTGTCGATGACGACGGACATCGCGGTGTCGGGGTAGCGGCCGGCGGGGTCCAGAACGAGTCCGAGGACCGCCCCGTACGCCTCGTCGAGGCCGGACAGGGAGACCACCAGGACGTGACGGTCATCGGGCAGGGTCCAGAGGTCCCCGCGCTTGATCTCTCGGGTCACAGACTGTCGCCCTCGCCCGCCAGGTCCTGGGCGAGGCCGAGGGCTGCGAGCTGGTGGCCGGCGTCCAGGGTTGCGGCGCGGCGGGCGGCCCGCACGATGTAGGCGGCGCACCAACAAGGAAGGGCGCCGATCGAAGTCGATGCGAAATCCTCAACAACACCCCGATACGGAAACAGAAAAGGCCCGGCAATGGCCTACCTCTTAGGATGCACTTTCGGCATGATCCGGATCTCCGCATTCCCCGGCGCCATTATAGGAAGCGGCGGAGTCATTCACTCCGAATGGGCGCGCGGAGGCAGGAGTTGAAAAACTGCTCCCTGCGGACGTGCGACAGCGGTCGGCACTGGCGGTCTGTCGCGAGGTGGGTCTCGGTGGCCAAACTTCCGCGGAAGCGGCCCAGTTCGACCACGCGGAACCTGGCACCGCGGCGCCAGGCGCGTGCGGCGGCGTATTTCGCACGCTGCCCGAGGCCGAAAATGCTCTGCCTTGACATGCCGATCGATGCAAGAATCCGTCCGTCGGCAGATGTTGATCAATTCAGCCTTTAAAGCTAGGAGATTTCATGTCCGCACGCTCATTTCTCCGTCTCGGCGCCCTGGCTGCTGCCACGCTGGGTGTGGTCGGTGCCGTGGCGACCCCCGCAGCTGCCGACTACAACTACGGCAAGGTTTTGGACGGTGGAAACTACATCGGGACGGTTTACTGGAACCGTGACCCGTGGAACTCCACTCCGGGCGACTCAATGCAGATGTGCGACACCTACAAAGACGGCTTTGGTCTCGAAGCACGCCTGATCGTCAACGGTGCGGTCGATCGTGTCGCCACTACCGCTGGCCACAACTCCCCCTACTGCAGCCCGTGGAAGTCCGGCGACCTGCCCGAGGGGCACTGGTACACAGTGAAGGTGTACAAGGTCAAAGGTGGTGTCTACACCTACCTAGATGACTACCTCTTCATGAGCTGAGGTCAAGCCGTATGTCTTCTACGGCACCCAGCACCTGAGCGCGTCAGGCCCTACGGCGGCAGGGGTGTTCTCACTCCCGCACGGCATCAACGACGGTGACGCCGTCGTACTCATGCAGCATGTCGGGCAACAGGGCCGCACAGAACCGGGTCCGTCCGGCGATCTACGTCGGGATAAGGACGGTAAGCCATTCCGCTTCACGTGGCCGATATCCGTAACGATCCCACAGCCCCGACACGATCGCCGGGACGTGGCCGGCTCCGTAGACGATGGCCACCCGGATCGGCTCGTCGCTGCGCTCCGCGTGGATCTCGCCGAGCGCGTCGAGCAACCGCTGGTCGCGCCGACCAGTCATCGCGTGCTCCACAGGACCGTCGGCCATCATCTCCGCCCGCAGCGTCGACGGCAGATCCTCGACCACCAGGTCTTCATCGAGGAAGGCGCGCGGACCGCGCAGCGCGAACACCAGGCCCATAACAGGAGCCGCGATCATGAGCAGCAAGTACATCCACCGCGGCAGTGACTTCAGGTCCGCGATCGCCTCCGCCGCGGTCACATCCGGGTTGATAACCTGCACGGCCTCGGGAAGCAGCAACTCTTCGCGCTGCTCCTGCAGGCCGTTGCGCCGCCAACGTGGGGCGAACCGGTAAGCAAGCGTGAGTGCACTCACTCCGACCGAATTCCCTCGGATTCCCTCGATGACTATGAGGTCGCATTCCCTGAGCCTGATGCGGACCTGGGAGTAGAACGTCGGCGAAGCCACATGCAGCATCGGGAAGATCACGAATTCAAGTGGCGTCCCTGTCCGTCTCATGGTGATCACAGCAGATCGGACGGCATACCCGGTCACCTCGATGATCTGCATGATTCCCCCGCGAACCTCGCCCGGCTTACCTTCCACCCATACCAGGACACGAGCCCACCCAGGGCCGTGGTTCCCTCCCGGCGCAACCCGTCGGCGGACTGCGCAGACACTCCCCCGACACCACCCGGCCGCCAACCACCCTCGGCATCACGTGATCAAACCGGCCACAACGCGAAAACGACGCAGCCCTGGGCAGCTGACGGAGAGTCGATGTTCCAACCGTGCTGTATTCCCCGCTGCCGGGGCATCAGCCCCGGACGTGGTTCCGACGACGAGCGGGCGGCATGGTGCGACCGGCCGCAGCTGTGCCATCTTGAATGCCTGTTCTTGACGGTCCGTCATAGGGGTGGTGGATGGGTTCGTTGGAAGTGCCGTCGGGGGGACGTCACGTGCGAGACGTCGTCCGTGATGTTGTCGTGCAGGTGGCGCCGGACGAGATCGTCCTTGTGGAGGGATTGCTGCTGCTCGACGACGCATCGGTCGTACGACGACTGTCGGGGCGCGACAGGCAGGAGCCGCTGGGGTTCGGTCTGGCCGAGGCGGCCGCGCTGGTCACGCCCGTGGTGTGGCTGGTGCTGAACCAGGTCGCGTCGACGCTCGCCGGTGCGGCCGCAGAGGGCGCCGTACGGCGGTCGGGCCGCTGGCTCAAGCGGGTGGTAGGCCGGCCTCTGCCTCCGGCCGTCCTGCCGCCACTGGACCGGGACCAGCTGGCGGAGATCCATCGGCATGTCCTCGATGCGGCCGTCCAGCGAGGTGCTGCCGTCGAACGCGCGCAAGAGCTCGCGGACGCCGTTGTTGCCGCGCTGGTGCTGGCGGAGCCGGACCCGTCCCCGCCCGACGCGCCGGAGGAGGACGATCCGACCGTCGGCTCCCTGCCGTGAAAACCGCCGTTCCCCAACCCGGCATCGACGAAAGGGCGTTGGGGCCCGGTACGGGTGCGCGCTTCGCCGTGCTGGTCGTTGTGATGCTGGTCGCCACCGGTGCGATGGCCCTGACGGTCGTGTCGGCCCTGCACGCCGCCGACGGAACCGGCTGTCTGCTCGCCGCCGGGATGGACCCGGACCGGGCCGGCACGGCAGGCGAGACACTGCGCCTGTTCGCCCAGTGGATCCCCTTCTGGGCTTGCATGGACCGGTCCGTGCCCATCCCGCCCTGGTGGCAGATCGCCCTCGTGCCGGGGTTGCTCGCGGTCACGGCTGCGCTGATCTTCCTGCTCCTTCCCGTATGGAAGGTGCGACGCCACCGCCTGGTCGACCTGCGCACCGTCGATTCCGACGGCACCGTCCTTCGGCTGGTCGAGGAAGCGGCCGCGGCATCAGGGTTGGCCGGTGTCCCGCGAGTCGTCGTCGACCGGGCCACGCCGACGGCCGGAGCCGTGGTCTTCGGCCGTACCAGCCGACCGGTCGTCAGCCTGCACGGCGGTCTGATCGCCTGCCGAAGCACCGATCCCGGACACCTTCGCACCGTGCTGCTGCACGAGTTCGCCCACATCTCCAACCGTGACGTCACCGTCACCTACGCCACCGTCGCCCTGTGGCGGGCCTTCGCAACCCTCGTCCTGCTCCCCTACCAGGTGTGGGCGGTGTTTCAGGTCGGCGGCTTCGGAGCACCGGCCTGGCTCGAGCTGTCGCCGTTTCAGATCCGCACGCTCGTGCTGCCCCTGGTCCTGGCGGCCCTCGTCCACCTGGCGCGGTCCGACGTGCTGCGGGTCCGGGAGATCCATGCCGACCTCACGGCCGCCCGCAGCTGCGCGGACGTGCACCGTGCCGTCGCCGCGGCTTCGGCACCCAGGGGCCTTCGTGGCGCCGCCAACTCGCTGAAGGTGCTGTGGAGTACACATCCTGCGGCGCAGGTCCGCCGTTCCGCCCTGACCGATCCGGCACCGGTCTTCGGGCTGCACGCGTTGCCGGCCCTGCTCACGGGCGCGAGTGCGGTGCTGATCCACGGCCATCTTCTGGGCTACCTCGGCACGTACCGCCGGCTCAGCCCCTGGATTTTCCAGGGCACGGCGCTGCTCCCCGCTGTGCTGGTGTGCGGGGTGATCGGAACGGCGCTGTGGCGGTCGGTGGCCTACGCGGTGGTGACGGGCAGGCCGGCCCCGACCGGAGTGCGCACCGGCCTGTGGCTGGGGGCGGGGCTCGGAGCGGGAGCTCTCGTGGCCGGTTTCGGCTCCGGAGTGTCGCAGTGGTGGATCGGCGGACTGGTCGGGCTACTGCTGGTCGTGGCCTCCGGTGTCGCCTTCACCGTGTGGCTCACCCTGTGTGCCCGCCTGTGGGCCGGCACGTGGCGCGGAAGATCCCTGCGGCCCGCTCTCACCCTGTGCCTGGCCGCCGCCCTGGTCGTCTCGACAGTCTGGTTCGCCTGGCTGACGACCCAAGGGCTCTACGGGGTGTTCTGGCAGATGGTCACGCCCGGTTCGCGCCGGCTGATCCAGCAGGCGAGCGGCACCGGCGTGGGGCAGTCCACCGTCTCGGCCGTTGCGGCGGTGCTCCCCGCGCTCCTGGGCTCGATGAGGTGGCCCCTGTTCACCGCTGCGGCCGCCGCCGCCTGGATCGTTCCGGCCCTGGCCCTCGCCCTCGGGCCGCCCGGCGGTCATGCTCCCCGCTGGGTGGTCCGCGCCCGACTCGCCGGCACTGACCGGCCCTGCGGCCGGGAGGCTCCTCCTGCGCTACGCCGGGCCCTGGCGCCCGGGTTGCTCGGCGGTGCAGTGAGCTGGCTCGCAGTCGCCGGTGCTCTCGCGTACCTGCACACCGGGCGGGGATGGCAGGCGGGCGCCGGCGGGAGTGGAGGACTGCGCCTCGAGGTCTGGGTGTTCCTGGCGTCGGCCGGGGCGGTGGCCGTCGCGGCGCTGGCGGCGATCGGCGGCCGGCACCCTCTCGTCCCCCTCGTCGCGGCCCAGACCGCGGCCACGGTCGGCCTCGCCGGCACAAGCCTGCTCACTTCCGTCGACGGCTGCATCACACCGCTGAGCGTCCGCACCAGCACCTGCGGCTGGCACCCCGTGTGGCAAGCCTTCTCCGCCTTCGACGTGTTCGCCTTCGTCAACGCCGTCCTCATGTTCGCATTCCTCGCCGCGGCGGCGGCTGTACTCCTGCAGCAGGTGGCGAGGAAGGCCCGCCGCAGCAATGGGGCCGGGGACGGGCAGCCGTCCGCCGCGCGGCCGGCCGCCCGCTGGTCCGCAGTGGCCCTGCCCGCGGCGCTGGTGCTCGTCCTGGCCGTCGCGGAGCCCCTGGCCCTGGCCACCTACCAGGCCGCCGTCCCAAACTACGCGGCTGGTCAGCGCAACTTCCAGCACCTTCTCGCCGACCCGCCGACGGCATCCGCAGCCACGAGAGCCAAGCAGGTCCGCGCCTGGTACCGCCATGGCGGCCAGTACCTCCTGACCAACGCTGTCCGCTCCACCGGCCAACTGCATGCCCTCAACGTCTCGCCGGACGACGATCCGGTGGCGCGTGCCGCTGTGCTGGCCCAAATCCGCACGCTCTGCACGGACATTGCGTCACTCGGCTCGTGGGAGGACGGCTACTACTTCCGCGTCCCCGACCCCCAGGCCCAGTCCGACTGGCACGAGTTCGGCACCGGTGCCCGTGACGGCAGCCGCAAGTGCCTGGCAGCCGTGGACCGGCGGCCCTTCGACGTCGACGCCTTTCTCGGTCTCGCGACCGCCAGGTACGACCTGGACGTCGCCGGATCCTACGCCGCCAGCACCGACCGCGCCGTCACCAACATCCTGACGGAGGCGGGCTACCGGATCCACTGAACCCCCGGCTCAGGACCCGCGCCGCAGGGCGTGCCCGACCAGAGCCCAGGAACACATCAACGAGGTCATGGAGGACCGCGCCGTGACAGGACGGTTCGTGGTCCGACTCAAGGGCGATGACCCGTACCTGTTCGGTTGTGGCTTCGAGGAAGTGTCCGCCTGCGCCAAGGCGGGCGTGCCGGTGACCGTCGTGCCGGGAGTGAGCAGTGCGCCGGCTGCACCGGCGCTCGCCGGAATTCCGGTAGCCCAAAAGGGCATGGCCCAGGAAGTGACCATCGTGTCCGGGCACGTACCCCCCGATCACGCCGGCGGCCTCGTCGACCGGTCCGCTCTCGGCCGGCTCAAGGGCACGCTGGTGATCCTCATGGACGTCACGCACGTGGCCAAGAGCAGCGAGTTGCTGATACGAGCGGGCCGGGACGCGGCAACACCGGTACTCGCCGTCCAGGACACGGCCACCCGATTCCAACGCGTACTGCGGTCCACCCTGACCGACCTCGCCCAGGACTGCGCTACTCACCGCGTCGTGCCGCCCGCCGTGTTCGTCATCGGCCCGACGGCAGGCTGGAGTTACCCCGGGCAGCTGCCACGGCCGAAGCCACACACACACGCGCGTGTCCTGAGCCCAGATCCGACCGTGAGCCGCGAGACACCCTCTGCGGATGAAGGAGCGGCGGCCGCGCCGGTTCGACGACGTCGCCCTGGTCCTGGTCGTGCTCACCCATGCCCCCATCGTCCTGCGCACCGGCAGACCAGGCCAGGGCATACGCACGCATCCGGCGTGAGGTCAGCGGTCGGTGGCCTTGGGGTGGCCGGTGCAGGCGCGGTCGATCCAGACCGTGCGGCGCTCGACGTCGAGCAGGTACCAGACGCGACCGCCGGCGGTGACCTCGATCTGCCGGCGGTCCATCGTCTCGCCGCGGTGCTCGCCGCGGGCCAGCTCACCCTTGAGCCGATGATGATGGCGCTCGGTGCGGGCAGCCGGGGCCGGGGCGGTCCGCATCAAGTGCCAGGCGGCGCGGGTGTTGCCCACGGCCTGGGCACCCAACTGCTCCCATCCCTTGGCGGCCTCGCCGCCTGCGAAGCGGATGCCCCACTCGTCGGGGCCCGGCGGCGAGGCGGCGCGGTCTTGGCGCTTTGGGCTCACGCGGCACTTCCGGGCTCGGTCACCGGTCCGTAGTCCTCGCCTGGCTTTGCTCACGGGTAGCGACAGCAGTTGTTCACGGGTTCGGGCTCTGGCTCACTTTCCGTGGAGGGCTGACTGAGTGTGATGTCAGTGGGTTGTGGTGGGATGGCCCGACTCTGCTGCCGTGACCTGCTGGGAGTCCGCCTTGATGTCCGTGTACTCGTCTCTGACCCATGCCCTGGCCGAGGCCCTAGTCGACGTCCTGTGGTTCATCGAGGGCAGTGAAGACGAGCAGATGGATCCGGACGACGCCGTCAAGGTCCTGGAGGGTGTCGCTCACCTGGTCAGCAAGCTGTCGAAAGGCCAGCGGAGCGAATTGATCGACCTGCTCGGGGCGATGGCCGAGGCCGAGTCCGACCCCGCTCGGCGGGAGTTCCTGGAAGGGTTCCCGGAAGGCTTCGGGCTCCATGACGACGCGGTCTGACCTGCGCTTCACGAGTAGAGCAGGACGCGCTTGCGGAGGAGATGAAAGCCGGCCCGGCCGAACATCTGGCGTTTGAGCATCTTGATCCGGTTGACGTGGCCTTCAACGACGCCGGAGCTCCAGGGCAGGGTGAGGCCGGCGATGACTGCATCGCGGTCACGGTCGATGCCTGCGGCGAGCGTGTGGAGGCTGGGGAGGTCGTCCCGCCGGACGGCGTCGAGCCACTGCGGCAGCCGTTCGCCCTGGCGCTCGGTGAGCATCTGGCCGAATGAGCGAACGTGGCCGGTGAGGGCGTCCAGTTCAGGGCAGTGGACCAGAACGGCTTTGAGCCGAAGGCGCTCGGTCTCGGTGAGGGTCTCGGGCCGGCGGAGGATCCATCCGGCGACGACGCGGGGTGACGGTGGCCGAGCTGTGACGGGGCCCGGCGAGAGCCGCTTCTCCCGGAAGTAGGCACGAACCCGCTGGTAGCTGCCCTGATAGCCGAGCGGCGCGATCTCCTCCCACACCCTCCAGGCGTTCGTGCAGCCTTGGTTCCAGCGGTCATCCAGGTAGGGCTTGAAGGCGTCGAGTTTGGATGGCCGGCCCTGCCACTGTCCGTGGAACAGGTCCTCCGGGGTGGCTGCGTCGGCGAAGAGCTTGACGGGTCCGGGAGGTCATACGAAGTTGGCGGCCGATCGCTCTCCGGCTGAGCCCGGCTGCTAGTAATTCGTGGACCGTCGCGTGGTGGGCACGGGTGCGGTCAGCGAAGCGGTGTCCCCTTGGCCAGGGCGAGCCGGAGAGGTCCTCCGACTTCTCCGGTTCGGGGGCAGGCTGCGCTGGATCTGGCACCAGGACCTGCAGACATCCGCGGTGGTCTGCGACGCACCGCTCGGCGGCCTCGCTCAGGTTGTGCCAAAGATGCCACCTGTCCGCGACCTGCACTGCCTGCGGGGCCCCGGCCGTGGCACCTTCGGCGAAGAACGGTGCCCGATCGCGGCAGACCACCTCCACCCCGGGCCGTTTCGCGAGCCAAGCTGCGAGGCTGGATGCCTCCCGGTCGGGCAGCAGGTCCAGTGGACGCCGGCTTTCGACGTCGACCAGGACAGTCCCGTAGTGACGCCCTTTGCGGGTCGCGTACTCATCGACGCCGACCACCCTCGGGGCTGGAACTTCGGGGTCGGGTAACGCTTCGACCAGCCGCAGCACCGTGCTGCGGCTCACGGACACGCCGAAGACGCGCGCCAGGCGGGCACCTGCCCGACCGGCGAGCGCGAGGCCGACCGCAGCCAGTGTCGACCGCAGGCGTTCGGTCCGTCGGCCGTACCGACGGGTCAACCCTGGCAGCTGTTCGGCGAGGGTCCGCCTTCCGCACGAGCTGACCGGGCAGAGGAACCTGCGGACGCGCAAGCAGAGAGCGACCCGTCTGCCTCCGCTGGGCACATCAGCGGGAAACCGCAGGTAGGAGCTGTGAATCCGCCGTGACCAGCTCCCGCATCCGGGACAGAGGGCCCCAGCCGCTGTGCTTCGGGCCTCTATGCGTACCGCCTCGTCGTTCACGGCGACCGAGAGCACCGCCACGTCGGCGATCGACGGGAACAGCAACTCGTCCAGCCGGAGCACCACTTCTTCCACGGGCCGCACTGTCGGCCACACTGCGCCCGGTACGGGCCAATTCCAGGCAACTTACCCAAGGCCGACTCGCCCGAGACCCGTCACTCAGCGTGCATGCTCCACGGAAAATGAGCCAGAACCCGAGCTTTGACAGCACTGCGGTTCTTGCCAGGGCAGCAGTGGGATGCTCATGGTGAAAGGTGCTGTTCATGCCCGCAGATGTCGAAAGTCGTGCTCGAGCCGAGGCCGGGGCCGGCTAGCTCTCGCCACGACAGTCAGCCACCTCACCAGAACTCACGGGGAGCTGGCCGCCGGTCCGTCAGATCGCAGCGCGGACCGCACCTCATCGAGGGTCGGGGGGCCGGGATCAAGAACGGGCTGACCGACCTCAGATGGCCAATTGGGACGGAAACGTGTCTCGGAATCTGCGAAGTCATTCCGCTGATACCGAGAGTCCAACGGCCGCAGCCGGATCTGTTGACGGCTGTCTGCCCACCAGATCTCGAAATCCGCAACCGTGCCTTCCGCCGGCCAGTCATCGCTCTGTTCCGGAAGCCACAGGACGTCGACGAAGCCTCCGACGCTCAGGCCGATGTCCACGAAGATCCCAATCGCACCGGGCCGGGGAACCTTCACCACGGTGCCCTCGAAGACCTGCCCGAAGCACAACCCCCGGCGAATCCCAGCCCACTCGGCATCTGTCACCACGAACGCATCTTCGCACTCTCGTCCGGGTCATGAGCAACTACACCCGAGCGGCAGGGTCCAGTCACGGACGTCGATCACCCGCCCGTCTGGGCGACACAGCACTGTCGTCACTTCTCGTGACCATACCCCGACAGGCGAACGCTCGACTGCTGCTGAAACTCATCGACAAACGCTGTCGCTGACAGTGAACGAAGCCACTCGCCCTCAGGCGACGGCCGAACCAACGAACCTGAACACCCGTCAACCCGCTCTGACCAGCTGATCAGCAACTCCCCAGCAACGGGGGAACCTCAACCAGCACGTCCAGCGTCGCGTATCACCTGCGACGGCTCAGGGAGCGAGGCCTGGTGGTACAGACGCGGGGCCGGCTCAGCGGCCGGTGCCCGCACTGCGGGCAGTGACGGCTCTGGGTCGTTGCGCCCGACGCACCAGGCAGTTCACCGGGCCGGCGCGTTGTGGCAGGCACAGATGCACTGGGCTTCGCAGAACTTGCAGCGTCCTGGCCGCTTTTCGCCCTGGTACCCCGTCATCGACTGGCAGTAGGCGTGTTCCTCGTGCAGGGGATGAGGTTCCAGCATGCGATCTGAGCTCTCCAGGCGGCACGTTCGGTTCTCCTTGAGCAAGACGAGTCGCAGCAAATCCCGTTGCGCCTTCCCGGCAGCGGCCTGACTGTGGTTCTACGGCTGCCGCCACAGCCTGAACGGTCGTTGGCCTATCGAAGAGGGACCTCATGTCAGCCGTTGTTGTTGTCGGTGCGGGAATCGTCGGCTCCTCAGTGGCCTACCACCTGGCCCGTCGGGGTGTCCCGGTGACGCTGCTGGAACAAGGACCTTCACCGGCCACCGGGGTCACAGGAGACTCCTTCGCCTGGATCGGCGGTGCGGGAGGCGACTGGCCCGGCGGAGCGCAGGACCTTCGCGAGTACGTCCTGGCCGACTACCAACGCCTGCAGAACGAACTGCCGCATATCACCGTCCGCCGGACCGGCTCGCTGTCCTGGGCCAGCACACAGGCTGAGGACTCACGGCCGGGGCCGGGCCAGTTCCGCATCGGACGAAGTGACATCGCAGCCCTGGAGCCCCACCTCCGACACCCACCCGACCAGGCCATTCACATCCCGAGCGACGCAGGCGTCGACCCAGCGGCACTGACCCACGCACTCGTGGCAGCCGCCGTCGCTCACGGAGCAACCGTGCTCCACAACACCGCGGTCACTTCCTTGCAGGTGGCAGGCGGACGCGTCGAGGGAGTGCTGACCTCGACCGGCTTCCACGCCGCCGCAACCGTCGTACTCGCTGCCGGAACACGGGTCCCCAAGCTCTGCGAGCCGCTCTCGGCCGACCTGGCCATTGCCGCCTCCCCCGCCACCCTCGCGCGGGTCACTGCACCGCCTGGCCTGGTCAAGACGATCGTGGCCGGCCCTGATTTCGAGGTCCGAGAAGTTCGGGAAGGCGACTTCTTGCTGGTCGTGCCGCATGTCGAAGGCACAGCAGCACTTGAACGGTCCGTTCAAGACGCGTTCCAGCGCATGAAGGCGGCCTTCCAAGGAAGCGACCAGTGCCGCCTGCTGGGCTACCACACCGGCCAACGCCCCATGCCCGCGCACGGACCCGTCATCGGATACGCGACAAACGATCGATCCGTCTACGTCGCCGTCATGCACTCCGCCATCACCCTGGCACCCACCGTCGGACGGCTCATCGCAGACGAACTCGTGACCGGCAGGCCGGCCCCCGAGCTACGGCGTTGCCGCCTCCGCACCCACTGACACCACTTCTCCACGACGTTGATCAAGAACATCGGAGCTCAGCGACTGGCGAAGTCATCGCGAAACAGCACCCGCACCCGCAGTCACAGTCACAGTCCGCGCCTTCGTTCACCGCTTCGAGAAGGGCGGGCTGGACGGGCTGCCGGATGCTCCCCGAGCAGGTCGGCCCGCCCGGATCCCGGGCCCCGAGGACCGCGCCGAGCCGGCCGACCTGCTGGACGCCTCGGCGGCCACGGGTATCACCTGGACCGCCCCCGCCCTGCGCAACTGGCTCCGAGCCCGCACCGCGGACCCCGGCCAAGCCCATCACCAAGCGGACCCGCCACGTCAAGGCCGTCCCCGTACCCGCCGGCCGACCCCACCTGACCCACTTCGGTCGGCAAGCACCGAGACCTCTCGCCGCGGCGTCGACCCGGTCGCCGGCGTCGCACCCAGCCCCATATTGGGGCCAGTAGTACCATCGGTACCATGGCGAAGAATCCGAAGGCCCTGAACCTGCGGTTCCCCGACCCGGCGCAGCGCGCAGCAATCGAAGCGGCGGCCCGGCAGGAAGGGATGAGCCTGCAGGAGTACATCCTCTCCGCCGCCGTTGATAAGGCGACTGCAGTCGAGCGGAAGTTCCTGGCGGCATTCGAGGAGTCCATGGCCCGCAGCGGTGACGCTTTTCGCGCCGCGTCCGACAGCTTGGATCCGAGCCCGGAGCACCGGGCGGCCGAACAGCGCGCGCGGCGTGATCTCGATGGGCACGGGCAGGAGCACGCCGCGTGACCCAGCCCGTCCCCGTGCATCCGCTCGACGTGACCTTCCTGCTCCACGCCGCCGAGCTCCTCGATGGCGACCCCCAGGTCGACGACTACGGGCCGCTGTACGCGGCCGTCGCACGCGTCAATGCGCGCGCCCTGGAGCACGACATCTACGCAACGCTGAACCTGAAGGCGGGCGCACTCCTTCAGACCCTGGCACGGCTCCCCTGCCTCGAGCACTCGAATGCTGCTTTCGCCTGGCACGCCACTGAGGCGTATCTGATCCTCAACGGAAACCGCCTCGACTACCCCGTCAAGGCTGCAGTCGATCTCGTCCGCGACGCCGCTTCCACACAGCTGAGTGTGGCCGGCATCGCTCGCTGGCTCCGCGACTGGACTGTCAGCTGATCCCCCACAGGGCGTCGCAGCGGGCGCCCCGTCCTCGGCCCAAAGGCGCGCCCTTGTCTCTGCGCCGGCGGGCTGACCAGAGTCCCAAAGCGGCCGGCCGCAGAAAGCCGGCAGGTTGCGGGCTGCGGGTGGGGCTGGAGGACCGGCACTGGCGGGGAGCGAGCCGAGTGGGCTCACTCCCCGGGGACAGTGTTGGCGCGTGCCGGTACTACTAACGACGTGGTGCGCGATTGCGCGGTTGAGGGTGGGGTGTGCTGGCCTGGCGGTTCGGCTTGGGGTGGTCACCTCTAGGCCCTGCGGTCGGAGACCAGGCCGGCGATGGCGAGGTGGGTCTGGTCGTAGTAGTCGCGGCGGCCGAGGTAGCGCTGGAGGGGGCGCCACTGCTTGTGCTCGGCGTTCGCGTGCTCCACGCAGATACGCTCGCAGGACTGCCGGTGGCGTTCCTTCTCGTACGCTGCCCATTCCTGGGCCGGGGCGTTCTTCTTCGGCTTCAGCGGCGGGGCGCTGACCTGGTCGGGGAACTGCTTGGCCAGGCCTCGGTAGCCGGAGTCGACCTTTGCCTTGACGTCGGGGAACTGTTCCAACAGGTCGGCGATCCCTTCCGTTCTCACGGCGCTCTGGTCGTGCATCCGGCCGCGACACGGGTCGGGCTCGGAGAGGTGACCGGCTGGGTGGTGCCGGACACGCGAGTTGTACCAACCGTTTGACACAAGCTCCCACTGGGCCGCATCTTGTACTCACCGCTTGATACAAGCGGTGAGTACAAGTGCGAGCACACGGGGGTTTCTCATGCACGAACTCGGCACCGTCCCACGCCCGACCGCCACCGACCGCTATGCGCGCTGGGCCGGGCTGCTCGTCGGACTCGTCGCCGCCCGCCTGGTCGGCTCGAACGACGGCCTCGGCGTCGGCATCCTGTACGCCATCCTGGTGTTCGGGCTCTGCGCGGTCGCCGGCGTCCTGGTGGGCGACGCGCTGACACCGCCGCCGCGGGGAACCGTCCGCACGGCCGGTCTCGCGCCGCGCCGCATTCGCGACTACGCGCCACCGCGCATGACCCTGCTGCTCCTCGCCGAGGCCGCCGTCCTCGTCGTCCTGCTGGCGGTGGCCGCCGTGGCCGCCTCGCCCGACGACATGGGCCGCGCCGGGCGCTCCCTGACCGTGACCTGCCCGGACGGAAGCACGGCGAGCACGAGCCCCTGGCCGGGCCTCTTCTACGGCCTGCCCATCCTCGCCGCCCTCGCCGTCTCCACCACCGCGTGCGTCTGGTCCCTGACCCGGATCGCCCGCCGCCCCGGCGACGAGCAGACCCGCCGCGACCGGTCGCTGGCGATCGTCGCCGCATGGGGGCTGCTGGTCTCCGCGCCCCTTCTCGGCGCCGCCTCGACGGCGTCGGGCGCGCTGATGGACATCGGCTGCGACGGCACGGTGGGGCGCCTCGCGAACTGGGCACTGTGGCCCACGGCCCTGGTCGCCCTCGTCACCGTGCCGTGGTGTCTGTTCACGGTGATCGCGCCCAAGGCCGGGGTGCGCCGGTGAACGGTCCCGCCGTCCACGTCGACACCGCGAGCCCCGTCCCGCCCTACGAACAGATCCGCGCCCAGCTGGCCGCACTCATCACCACGGGCCGCATGCCGGAGGGGGAACGCCTACCGACGGTGCGCCAGCTGGCGGCCGACCTGGGCCTGGCGGCGGGCACGGTGGCGAGGGCCTACCGCGAACTGGAGGCGGCGTCCCTGATCCGCACCCGCCGTGGGGCGGGGACACGGGTGGCCCCGCTTCCGGCACTGACCCGGACACCAGACCCGGCCAAACTGGCGGAACTGGCCCTCCGCTTCGTGACCGAGGCCCGGGGCCTGGGCGCGGACAGGGAGACGGTGCAGCGGGCGGTACGGGACGCGCTGGACGAGTAGCGGCTGTACGGGGGGGCGGGCCCTGCAACCGCCGGCGCGGAGGGACGACGGTGCCGCCGCGGCCCTCGTCCCGCGTACGACGTTGTGCGCGATGGTCGCGGAGTCGGCCCGGGAAGATGACAACAGCCGTGCGAGTTGGGGCTCTTGTGAGACAACTCCCCCACGGCCTTGTCGCATCGGATCTGCACCGGCATCTCCCGCAAGCACCTGGGCAAGCTGCTCGCCGAGCTGACCGCTCCGTGGACGGCAGCCGAGGAGGGCCGGTTGCACAACCGGCGAGGTCACAGCCGGCTCCGCGCCGCGGGAGCGGGCCCGGACCACCAGCTGGTGTTCACCGATCGAGTGATCGCGACACTGGTCATCCTGCGTTTCCAACTGCCCCACGCGGCCCTGGCCGTCTTCTACGGTGCGGACCGCTCCACGATCACCCGCGCGGTCCACGAGGTGCGCCCGCTGCTGGCCGCCCGCGGCTTCGCCGTCCCCGGCGAGCCCCACGTGCGCCTGCACACCCTGGCCGACGTCTTCGCCTACGCCCGCGCCAAGGTCGTCGAACTGCGGCTGGACGGCACCGAGGTGAAGGTGCGCCGCCCCAAGGCCAACAAGCCGGGACGGCGCGCCTTCGTCTCGGGGAAACTGCGGCAGAACACCAAGAAGGCCACCGTGGTCAGCGACGAGGCGGGCCGGACCCTGTGGACCGGCGCGATCCGTGTCGCGGCCGGATGCACGACCAGAGCACCGTGAGAACGGAAGGGATCGCCGACCTCGTGCCTGCTCGGCGCCCCGGTGTCGGTGACGGTGTTGTCGTGCTGGGAGCTGTACCGGCTGCGGAAGTACCACAACCTGACGGTGCGACAGGCCCTCGGCCGCCAGGTCGTCTCCGCGTCGCTTACGCCGTCCTCCTCAACGACCGGGGAACGGTCACGGGAGACGGCGTTCCGGACCGTTCGGCACGGGCCCGGCGAAGGGCGGCGACCTCGGTCGCCGCGCCCTGGCGGCGGCGCTGGACGCGGGCCGCCAGGGCGCGGCCGGCGCATCGTCTGGCACGGTCTCGGGTTCGGGGAACGCTCGACGGCTGAGCTCGCGCATCGCGGTGGTCTGCCGCTCGACTGCCTGCGCGATGGCCGGGTCCACCCGGGACGGCGGCGCGGCCCGGCGATGCGCTTCGAGGGCTCGGCGGCAGCCGTCCGATGGGGCGGGGCACACACTGGGCGCGGTCGCTCGCGGGGCCGGGGCAGCCGCCGGGGCAGTGGCTGTGGCCGTGGCCGGACATGCCTTCACGGGGGCGGACGCCAGGACGTGCACGACGCCCAGCCCACGGTCAACCCGACTCCGAACCCGACCCCGGACGACCAGCCCGCCACCGACCCGATCCCCGCCCCCACCGGCGACGCGGTCACCGTGGTCACCCAGGATGCCGGTACGCAGTGAGACGGTTACGCGGAGCACATCCAGGTACTCGGTTCCAGACAGCGCACAGCCCAGGCAACCCGGAGAACCCGGAATGAGGAGGTATCGACGTGCACTCGATCAGGATGAGAAGGATTGCGGTCCTCTTGGGCGCCGCCGTCTTCTGCCTCGCCGCTGCGGCCCAGTCGTTCGCCGATTCCGGCACGGCCCCCAAGGCCGCCTACTGCGGGACGGATAAGGCCACCGGGCTCGCGGTGTCAGCGACCGGGAACGTGCCCTGCCGGGCCGCACTGCAGGCGGCGGCCGCCTACACCAAAGCCTGGCACGGCACAGCGGCCAAACCCGTCCAGGTCCGCAGGGCGGGCACCACGTGGCAGTGCCAGGAGCGGCCGGGCGACCCCAACCCCTACCAGGCCTGCGTCGACACACAGGACCACACCCGGCTGGTCACACTGTCGTCCTGACCCGACCGGCTCCGCCACCGAAAAGCCCTCCCCCATGATGGCCCCGCGACTGCCGTCGATCACGGCCGGCGCCCTGGTGGTGCTCGCGCTCGCGGAACGTTCGGCGGTACTGCCGGTGGGGTGCGGTGGTCTTGCCGGTGTTGTTGGCGGCGGGGGCGTTCTTCTTGAGCGGAGACAGCAGTGACCGGCCGGGGGCCTCTCGCGTGCCCGGAGAGCCACGCGGGTCGACCCCCGGCCGGTGTCTATGCTCGGCTACCGGTGGGACGACACCGTCGGGTCGGTGTCCGGCGTGCGCGTACCGCCTGCGTGCTCGCTCTGCGCCTTGAGGTGGCGGGCCTGGTCCTTCAGGCGCTGACGCTCCTGCGGGTCAGTGGCGCGTTCCGCGGCCTGCTCGAGGTCCTTAGCCCGGGCACGCATCTGCTGGGCACGACCGGACTCGCCTGCAACGCTCATGATCACTCCTTGGGTGATGAGGAAGAGCGGGCCACATCAGCGAAACAGGCCTCGCCACCCCTGGCATCTCGATCAATCACCCACTGTTATCTGCGCAGTTGGGAACGCTCTCGCGGAACGACTTGTGTGCCGGACCCTGCTCACGTCGTGGGGTGCCTCGCTCAGTGGCCCTTGTCCCACAAGATCGGATACGAGATGGTCGGCGTCGGCCGCGGCCTGTCCCAACCCGGGAACCTCACTGGATGCACGGCCGTCGACCGTGGCCGGGGCCTCTGCTTGATGAAGCCGTCTGCGCTGGGGCTGCCTGTGGTGCCGGCGAAGCCGATGGCTTCGTTCACGTTCAGCAGCAGCGTTTGCCGATGAGTTTCAACGGCAGCCGACGATCAACACGCTCGCAGATGTTCACGGGAAATGACGGCACTGTCGTCAGTGAGGGCGTTCGCTTCGATCACGGAAATATTCGGCGCCTCCAGGGGATCAGGCGCAGTAACGTCGGGCCATGCCCGAGATATCGGTGGCGCACTTCTACGACGAACTGGCTGACAACTACCACCTGATCTATTCAGACTGGGACGCGAGCATTCGTCGGCAGGGGGACGCCCTGGACACCCTGATCGGCCAGGATCGTGCGGCGGTACTCGACTGCTCCTGCGGCATCGGCACGCAGGCCATCGGCCTGGCGCTGCGCGGGCACCGAGTCACCGGGACCGACCTCAGCCCCCGCGCCACCGCCCGCGCTGCCCGCGAGGCCACCCGCCGAAGCCTGCGTATACGCACGGCCGCCGCCGACATGCGACACCTCCCGTTTCCTGACGGCCGGTTCGACACCGTCGTCTGCGCCGACAACTCGCTGCCTCACCTGCTGACCGAGCAGGATGTGCTCGCCGCCCTGGCCGAGATGCGCCGCGTGCTGCGTCCCGACGGACTGCTGCTGGTCAGCACACGCGACTACGACAACCTGCTGCGCGACCGCCCGGCTTCGACCTCTCCACAAGTTCACCAGAGCGCGGACAGCAAGGAACGAACCGTCACCTTCCAGCTCTGGCACTGGCACGACGACGGCGAGCACTACGACTTGGAGCACTTCCAGCTCCTTCCGGCAGGCAGAAAATGGCGCGTCCAGGTCCGCCGGACCACCTATTGGGCGCTCAGCCACGACCGGTTGGCCGGCCTCGCGGTGGAGGCCGGGCTTGTCGACCCCGAGTGGCGGACGCCGCAGGAGACTGGCTTCTTCCAGCCGCTGCTCGTGGCCCGCGCCTGCCAGTAGGTGACTCCATTTCTCGGCGTGGGAGAGCAGGCATCAGCCGGCCTTGGCCGCCTCCTCGGCACGATCGAGAACACACCTCGCCGGATTCTCAACAGACTTGGCTTCGGGGGAATCCCTGATGACCGTCACTCGCCCTCGGCTGGGCCGGGCACCATGGTGGGGTGATGAGTACCGAAGCTGAGCCGGTTGAACACCATGACCGGTGGATCTTGAATCTCCGAGGGTGGGGCGTTGCTGGGATCACTGTCGACTACCGCCTCACGCTGGCCCTCGACGAAGGTTGGGAAGTCGTACTCGAAACGCCTGCTCGGCTCTCATCCGGGGCGGCCCACACCAATCCCGGTGTGCTTCTGGTGCCGGAGACTCAGGACGTGGCCGCAGCCCTCCCGCTCTTCGGGACGAAGGTCGTCTCTGCGGTCGCCTTCAAGTCCGGCACGCTTCGGATGGTGTTCGAGGATGGCACGCATCTGACGTGTCCAACCGATGAGGCGTTCGAGGCATGGCAGATCACAGGACCTGGAGGATGGCGGTTCGTGTCCCTGCCGGGAGGCGACCTCGGCGTCTGGTCTGCCTCCGCGGCGAATGAGAATCCGCAAGGTCGGTCTGCAGAGCATTGAGAATCTGCCAGCCGGAGTGCGACGGGACAGGCATGGTCGCCGGGCGCGAGCCGCTGACCTGCGGAGTCTCACGAGCGGACACCGATTAGGACATCCGCCGTGAGATTAGGACACGGTTCGTGAGACGCCACAATGGTGTCAGGCGCCGATGCCGACGGAGGACACCTATGCGTAGGCGGCGTAGTCGCTGTCGAGGTCGGTGATGATGTCGTCCCAGATCTCATCCATCAGGCTGGCGTCCTGGTCGGCCCAGGCATCGACCATGTCGGCCCACACGTATCGGACCGTGATCGAGCGTGCGGTGATGTTCGTCCGGGCGCGGCTGGGGGTGACGGCAGACTGGTCGACGGGGTAGATCTCCATGCGGCGACCCTGGCCGTCGTTGTCGAGGTGGCGCTTGAGCCAGCCGGAGCGGATCAGGTTCTCGCGGCGGCGGACCCAGTACGCACTGTCGAGACCAACAGGGTGAGCAGCAGGACGCTCTGCCCGGTCCCAGGCACAGGCACAGGCGAAGGGACCATCTACACAGTGGTCCCCCTTCCTCATGCGAGAACGCGCAGCGACCGGACTGGCTCTATTCACGTGTTGTGAAGCCGGTTGTTCATGGGTTTGGAAGGCACCAGATTCTCGGTCGGGTGATGTTCACGAGTTTCGAAGTCACTGGGGTGCTTGCCAGGGCAGCATCGGGATGCTCCTGGTGAAAGGTCCTGGTCATGCCGCAGATGTCGAAGGTCGAGTTGTACGCGGCGATCCGGCGTGATCACCGCAGCGGCATGAAGATCCGGGAGATCGAGCGCAAGTACAACGTGTCGTGGCGGACGGTCCGCAATGCCGTGGACTCGGTCTGGCCCGCGCCGAGGAAGCAGCTTCCGCCGAGGCAGAGCGCGCTGGATCCGTACAAGCCGGTGATCGACGGGATGCTCCGGGCGGATCTGGACGCGCCTCGCCGGCACCCGAGCCCGCGCCGAGCAGGCAGCCAAGGCTGGCTGATCCCTCCCACTACCCGACGGCCTGCCGCGTGGGCCGGCCGTCCTCGCGGGCCCCAGTCGCTCCACCCGGCAGGCTCACTTAATCCACCGCCCGTGAAGCGGCCGCTTCGATGCCTGATGCCCGCAGCTTCCGGGCCAGGAGCTCCATCTCGGGCATAGTCCCTGAGTACTGCCCGGCCAGGACCTGCTCCAGCACGGCCCGGACGCCGTCCAGGCCGATGCCGAGTTCCGCCCGCAGCACCCGCATGATGGCGGCGTTCCTCGTCGGCGGGGCTACCTGCAACCTTGCCCGCCCGTGCTCGGAGAGCAGTCGGCCCCGCAGTTCCTCCGGCAGATCACCACCACAAACAGCCAGGGCAAACCCGCAGGCCGGACACGTCGACTCAACATCCCACCGCAGTTCCTCACCCACCAGCGCCTGGACACCGCACCACTCTGCTTCGGCGCCGCATCCCTGGCACACAGCGGAGTACCTGATGGAGTCGACCAAGATCGAATTTTCCATAATCCCACCCCCAAGAGGAAAGGTTAGAGGGCAAGCGGCGAACGTCTTTCCGGAGCGCCAACATCGCGCAGAGGGGTGGCAACAGGGCAGTGGCGAGGCGCCGGGCGCGGGCAGCCGCCAGGATGCCGCCCCGAGTGTGAGGACCGGGGTAACAAACCACCAGATCGCGCTGGTGTGGCGTCTCCAGGGCACTGTGCAGGGGCGGCACAGTTCGGGGCCGCCTGCCAGTGTGCGCAGTTGGTGGCCGACCGCGACATGCCAGCCGATGCCGCCCTCGATGGTGCTGGCGCGGTGCAGCCGTGCGGCCACGCCGCCGTAGGACAGGTACGCCTCGCCGACCCACTGCGCGCCGCCCAGCGCGAGTCCGGCGACGAGGGCGGCAAGCAGTGCCGGGCGCCGCCAGCTGCGTACCCCCAGCCCGGCGGCCGCCATCGGCAGGGACAGCCGCAGTGCATCCGTGGGGCGAAAGAGCGCCGCGGCTGCGAGGGCGAGACAGAGCCCGATGAGTGCCCGCCGATCGCTGTGGTTCGCGGCAGCACGCAGGAAGCAGCCGACCGCGGTGAGTGCGCTGAGGGCCGTCCATAGGTTCGGCATGGCCTGCGGTCCGTAGAGCTGGGTCACCCACAGGCCGGCGAAGAGTGTTCCGGCCAGCGCGAGCACTGGCATGGGACGCGGCCGCCGCCACACCCATAGGGCGACGAAGAGCCCGGTGCCGGACAGCACGGCGAGATAGACCCGCAGCGCGAGTGTGGACGAGGTAAGGAGGGTGAGAGGTGCGATCAGCACGGGCAAGCCGCGGGCGCGCGGCGCGCTGAAGTACGCGGAGGGGACGTGCGGGGCGACCTGGCTGGTGTACACCGACTCGTCCCAGGCCAGATGCAATCCGGGGCCACGAACAGTAGTTGGGACAGCAGGAAGGCGAGTGCGACCGCCGCCAGCGGCAGAGCGCTGCCGGCCGCGATCCCTTCCCGGGTGGGGCGGGGCCGCGGCCGCAGCGGCACGTCCGAGAGCACGGCGGAGGCTACTTCCCGGCGCCCGACGTGGCGGCGGCGTTTTGGAAGTAGTCGCCGACGAGGTCGCCGACCAGCGTGCCGGCAGTGATGTCACTGTTCACGTGACCGGCCATGTAGAGGCGGGAGTAGAGGACCTGGGCGGCCATCGCCTTGTAGTCCTCGGCGCGGTGCGGGGCCCAGTCGCCGAGGAGGGTGACGGCGGCGGCGGACTTGGCGGCGTGCCGCGAGGGGTAGGAGTAGGGGCCCTTTTGCCCGGCCGTCACGTGCTTGTCGGGGCGCAGGGACGGGTCGAGGACGTAAGGAGCGGGCTGCTTGTCGCGGGCGGCCACCTTCTCGGTGATTGCCTTGGCCAGCTTGAGGGCGGTCTTCAGCTCGGTCTTGTTAGCGGCCCCTTGCTCCTTGGGCAGCAGCTCACGCTGGTCGTGGCCGTAGAGCTTCCAGATGTCGCTCTTGCCGTGGGTTTCGAGCCAGGTCGCTGCCTTCTTGCCGGCGGCGGTACGGGTCTTGGCGAGAGCTTGCACCTGGTGCAGTTCGGCGGTGCGCTCCGCCTTGCCCGGAGGGGCCGGGACCTGCTGCGTGGCCCAGGTCAGGAACGCTTTGTCGTCGCGGGTGGAGCCGTGCGCGGCCTTCCACTTGGCGAACAGCGCGTCCGCGGTGTGCTTCTGCGCCGCCTGCTGCTTGGCGACATCGGCGACCTGGGCGTCGGTGAAGAGCACGGGCGGCGGGTCGGCCTTGATCAGGTCGGTCGCGCCGGGCTTCTTCTTCGCCGAGGCGGAGGAGGCGGCCGGGGCTGCGTCGGTGGCGTGGACCAGGCCGAAGGCGGCGGCGCCGGCGGCGACGACGGCGATCAGGGGGTACTGCCACTTCAGTCGGCGGGGGCTGTTCATGCGGGGGAGTTCCTTCCGGCGCGGGACGCTTCGGTGTGCGGGAGGGTGTGGAAGCGGGTGCGGGCGAGGCGGCGGACGTCGTTGTCGGGCAGTCCCGGTACGAGCAGAGACAGGCCGACGATGTACTTGCTGATGGACACCGGCCTGGCGCCCAGGCCGAGCAGGAGCCGGTCGGCGCGGGCGGGACGGGCTGTGCCCTTGGTCTCGACCAGGAAGTAGCCGGGGTCCAGCTCGGCGGTGCGGTCGTCGCGGTGGCAGGAGAGGGCGCCGTCCAGCGTGAGGCGGGTGCCGGCTTCGAGGTCGGCGAGGGCGGCCCTCAGGTAGCGGATCTCGCCGGCCGGGGTGAGTTCGGCGGCGGTGACCTCTATCCCGCTGTCGCAGAGCACGCGGTCGACGAAGGCGGCGGCCTCGGTGCCGGCCTCCAGGCGCCCGTAGGCGCCCGCGTCGACGGTATGGGCGTGCTTGACGGTGGCGCCGCGGCCGTCCTTGGTCTTGACCTCCGTGCGGCACAGCCGGTCCTCGGCATACAGCCGGGTGCGCACCTTCCACCGCCGGCGGCGCCCCTGCATGTGGGCGCGCCACGCGGCCAGGTGCTCGGTGTCGAAATAGGTGGTGCGGTAGGCAGTGGTACGGCGTCCGTGGATGTCCAGGACATGGTGGGTCTCGGCCAGTTGGGACATCAGCTGCTCCGCCGAGTAGGCCGGTATCAGGTACTTGCGGTCCACCCGGTGCTGGAGGGCGGCCGCGCCATCGATCTCGGCGAGTGAGGCCGGTCGCAGCCCTTCCAGGTGCAGCAGCTCGGTGATCCGTGCGCGGGGCAGGACCGCCACCCCGGTATCCGATGCCACGGTGGGCGTCATGGTCACAGCGACTTCCCTCCACCGGCCGCCGGATCGACCGGAGCCGGCGAGAAATCCTGCCCGTCCCGCTGCCCGGGGACGAAGACCCGCTCGCTGTCCTCCACGACGTAGCGGGCGGAGACGCGGGTCGTCTCCCGTACGTAGTCGATCTCGTCGACCTCGACGGCGAGTGGTGTGGTGCCGAGCCGTGCCGTCAGGTCGGCGCGGATGTCCTCGGCGTTGCGGTAGACCCGGTCGAGGGTGACCTTCGTGACGCGGGTGGGCTGGTGCGAGGCAGGGGAGTCGATCACCAGGACCGCGAGGAGCAGGACAGCGTCGATGCCGATGATCATCCAGGTTTCGCGCTGCGGCAGTCCGTTGCTCAGCGCGATCACCAGCGCAATGAAGGCGTAGGCGACGTCGCGGACCGTGAAGGCGGCGCTGCGCAGCCGGACCAGGGAGAGAATGCCGAACAGACCGAACCCGACACCGGAGGGGAACTTGCCGGCGCTGATTGCGGTCATCGCGGCGAACAGACCGAGGTTGAGCGCAGCCAGGGCCAGCGGCATCTCCGGCACAGACCGGCGGCGCCGGTAGAGCCAACCGACCAGCACCAGCAGCACCAGGACATCCAGGCCGGCGCGGGCCATCAGGTCTGCCGGCGTGAGTGCCGAGGCGAGGGACTTGTCGGCGAGCAGAAGGGTCGCGGCGTGCATGATTATGGTCTCCGTTCCTGGCAGTGGCCGCCCTGATGGCGGTCGAAGCCGGCTGCTGCCGTAAGGCGACGCACGCTAGAGAAGTTGCATTAACAGACCATGAAGCCTTGGCGGTGCCCTGGAGTGCCGACGAGCGCGCGGCGGCTGACGCCGACCGGGTTACCCTTCGGCGTGCACTTTCTGGTTGTCGAGGACGAGGTTCGGCTGGCCGACCTGATCGTCCAATACCTGCGTGAATCCGGACATACCGCCGAGGGGTGTTATGACGGGCCCAGCGGGCTCGACGCGGCCCGCGATCCGCGGGTGGACGCCGTCGTCATGGACGTGATGCTGCCCGGCATGGACGGCGTCGAGGTGTGCCGCACGCTGCGCCGAGAGGCCAACGACGTCCCCCTGGTGCTTTTGACGGCCCGCAGCGCGATCACCGAACGCGTCGCAGGACTGGATGCCGGCGCCGACGACTATCTCGTCAAACCCTTCGCTCTGGAGGAACTGAGCGCGCGGCTGCGCGCGATCTCCCGCCGCCGGCCCGCCCTCGGCGCCCGGCTCGAGGTCGGCGACCTGGTCCTCGATCCCGATGAACGGCGCGCGTGGCGGGCCGGCATCGAGCTGGATCTGTCCCGGCGCGAGTTCGCCGTCCTGGAAATCCTCATGGAGAACGCCGGCTGGGTGGTGAGCCGGACACGGCTGCTGGAAGAGGCATGGGACGGCGAGGCCGACCTCACCAGCAACTCCGTCGACGTCCACATCTCCAAACTCCGCGCGAAGATCGACAAGCCGTTCGGCCGGGACACCATCACCACCCTGCGCGGCACCGGCTACCGCCTGGAGACCCGGACGTGAGCGCGCCGCCGCCTGCGACACCGCACGTGGTGGCCGCCCCGGCCGGCCGACCACGAGGCCTGCGGCGCTGGCAGCGGCTGCCGATCGTGCAGCGCCTGGTCCTGGCTGTCGCCGTCACCATGTCCGTCGTCCTGGGCGGAGCGACCGGCCTGGTGTACTGGCGAGTCCAGCACGCCCTGGACGAACAGCTTGACGCGGACCTGGCCACCTACAACCACGACCTCCTCAACGACCTCCATGCCGGGCGGAAACTTGGCGGCCCGGACGGCAGCGCCTACCAGATCCTGGACAGCCACGGGCGGATCGTCGAGGCCAGCAGCCTCGTCCGTACGAAGCAACTGCTCTCCCCCGCCGACATCACCTCCGTCACGGACGGCGCCACCATTCGCCGTGACATCGGAGGGCTGCTGCCACTCGACCCGCACACGCTGCGGATCAAAGCCCAGCAGGTGCAGCTGCCCGACCACCGCAGGGTGATCGCCGTCGCCGCGTTGCGCCGCGGGCACCGCGACGAAGCTCTGCGCGAACTGCTCGCCCAGCTGGCCATCGCCGCGGGCCTCACCCTGATCGCTGCCTCCTACGTCGGCTACCGCACGGCCCGCGCGGCCCTGGACCCCGTGGAGCGCTACCGTCGGCACGCCGCGAGCCTGGCCGACGGCACCTCCGGCCTACGGCTGCCCGTTCCCGAGGACCGCGACGACGAACTCACCCGGCTCGGGCACACCCTGAACCACATGCTCGCAAGCCTCGAAGCCGCCGCCGAACGCGAACGCCGCTTCCTCGCCGACGCCAGCCACGAACTGCGCACCCCGCTCTCCCTGCTGCGTGCCGAACTCGACGTCGCCCTGCACCGCCCCCGCTCCGCCACCGAACTGACCGGGACCCTCCGCTCGGTGGACACCGAGGTCCAGCGCCTCATCGACCTCACCAACGCCCTGCTCGACCTCGAACAGCTCGGCGCCACCGACGACGTCACCCGCGCCCCCGTGGACCTGGACGAACTCATCGCCTCCGCCGTCAACCCCCACCGACCGGCCGCCGCACGCGACCGCCGCACCATCACCGTCAACGCCGCCCCCGCGACCGTCGCCGTGGACGCCTCATGGATCCGTCCGGCCATCGGCAACCTTGTCGACAACGCCCTGCGCCACAGCCGCGGCGACGTCCACATCACCGCGACCGCCCACGACGGACACCTGCGTGTCACCGTCACCGATGAAGGCCCAGGATTCCCGGCCGACTTCCTGCCCAAAGCCTTCGAACGCTTCACCCGTGCCGAGGCCAGCCGCACCAGCCCCGGATCCGGCCTCGGCCTCGCCTTCGTCGCCGCAGTCGCCTCCTCCCACGCCGGCACAGCCCACGCCGAGAACACCCCGAACGGTGCCGCCGTCACCCTCGACATCCCCTGTTGACCCCAGGGCAGCCGCAGCTGCACACAAGCCCTGTACGGCCCCGCCCTCTCCCCCTAGTGACAGCCATACCTTCACGTGATGTAACGGATGTTACTTTTGTCTGGTGACTGGCGAATCGCTGACGCAGTGGGTGGTGCTGGTGCTGCGGCTTCCCTCGCAGCCTTCGAGACACCGGGTCGCGGTGTGGCGGGAACTGCGCCGGGTCGGCGCACTCTCGCTGGGCCAGGGCGTGTGGGCGGTGCCCGAGGTGCCCGTATTCGCCGACGGAGTGCAGCGGGCGCTGGAACTGACCGAACGCGCGAACGGCGAGGCCCTCGTGCTGCGGGCCAGCGGACGCGAGGCAGATGATGCGGCCCGTTTCCAGGCCCTGTTCACCGCCGCCCGCGAGGAGGACTGGGCGGAGTTCGTGGCGGACTGCGGCAAGTACGAGGCGGAGATCGACAAGGAGATCCGCACCGCCAAGTTCACCCTCGCCGAACTCGAAGAGGAGGAGCAGAGCCTGGAGCGGCTGCGGCGCTGGCACCGCGACCTCAAAGCCCGCGACGTGTTCGGGGCCCCTGGCGCCGCCGCCGCCGAGCAGCGGCTTGCCGAGTGCACGCGGCGGTGCGAGGACTACACCGAGCGGGTCTTCACGGCCCTGCACGCCTTCGGGCCGGGCACGGACGGCGGCCGGCCATGACCACGCCCTCAATGAGCAGGGACAGCGGAGAGATACCCGCACCCGGGGCATCGCGGAGGATGTGGCCGCTGTACGCGGCCGGGTTCACCACTGCCTTCGGAGCCCACGGGATCGCCGCCAGCCTCGGTCAGGCGGACGCCGACCTGACCCGCTCACTGCTGTACCTAGGACTGCTGCTGGCCCTGTACGACGGGGCGGAGGTGATCCTCAAGCCAGTGTTCGGCACGCTGGCCGACCGTATCGGCGCCCGGCTCGTCCTGCTCGGCGGGCTGGCCGCATTCGCCGCCGCCTCCGTGGTCTTCGTGATCGTGCGGGATCCGAGCTGGCTGTGGGCTGCCCGACTGGGACAGGGAGCGGCCGCCTCCGCGTTCTCCCCGGCCGCCTCCGCCCTGGTCGCCAGGCTCAACCCGCAGGCCAAGCACGGCCGCGCGTTCGGCACCTACGGCTTCTACAAGAGCCTCGGCTACACCGCAGGCCCCCTGCTGGGCGGCCTCCTGGTCTGGGCCGGCGGCCTGACGCTGCTGTTCGCTGTCCTGGCGGTGCTCGCGGCCACAGTTGCAGGGTGGGCGGCCCTCGCGGTCCCTTCCCTACCGCCCCTGCCTCGCGCCCGCCAGACCGTCCTCGACCTGGCCCGACGCCTGGCCGATCTCGCCTTCCTGCGGCCCACCATGGCGCTGGCCGCCGCCACCGCCGCCCTGTCCATCGGCGTGGGCTTCCTGCCCGTCTCCGGAGCCGCCGCCGGTCTGGGCCCACTCGCCACCGGCGCCGCCGTATCCGTCCTCGCAGCCTGCGCCGCACTCGTCCAGCCCCGCGCCGGCCGGGCACTGGACGCAGGACGACTAACCTCCCGCACGGGCCTGCCCCTGGGCCTGCTCATCACCGCCGCCGGACTGGCCGCCGCGATGCTCCCGGGCCTGACCGGCGTCCTGCTGGCCGCCGCCCTGATCGGAACCGGCACCGGACTGATCACCCCGCTCGGCTTCGCTTCCCTGGCCGCGGCAACCCCGCCCGAACGCCTCGGGCAGACCATGGGCGCAGCCGAACTCGGCCGCGAACTCGGAGACGCCGGCGGCCCCCTGCTCGTCGCCACCATCGCCACCGCCGCTTCCCTCACCAGCGGCTACGCCACACTCGCCCTCCTCATCGCTGCACCCGCTCTCATCACGACCATAAGGATCACCGTCCGCCCCGCAAGAGGCGAAAGCCGCTGACCAACACTCAGCTCACAGCGTCCTCGGTCGTAGCCATCGCCAGGACGGTTAAGGCTTGTCCCGTAAATGATCTTCGACGTGGTCGGAGTGTGGTTGGCTCCTGTTGAAACCTGTCGGCTATCCGGCGAGGTTGAGGTTGTGCAGGCGGGCGATGCCGAGCATGGCGTGGTGGACGCCGTCGCCTTCGAGGCGGCAGTCGCGGAGGATTTTCCAGGTCTTCATGCGGGCGAAGACGTGCTCGACTCGGGCCCGGACCTGTTTGTGTGAGCGGTTGTGTTCCCGCTTCCAGTCGGGCAACTCCTCTCCAGGAGTGCGGCGGTGGAGCATGAGAAGACCGGTGCCGGGATAGCCGCCGTCGGCCATGACCAGAGCTCTGCCCACGGCGGCCTTCGCGCCGTATTCCGACCATGCCTTGCAGTCGTTGCGGTTGCCGGGCAGGGGGTCGCCGACCACGACGACCAGGCGGGTGTCGGCGTCGATGACGATCTGGTGGTTGGTGGAGTAGCGGTAGTTCTTGGATTGCTCGGCGATCCTGTGGTCGCGGGTGGGGACCAGGGCGCCGTCCACGATCAGCACAGCGTCTCTCGCGAACCGGTGCCGGGGCGGGAACGCGAGGAGTGGGCCGAGCTCGTCGATGATCCGGTCGGCCGCTGACTTCGATACCCCGAAGAGCGGCGCGAGTTGGCGCATGGTCAGGTTGGTTCGCCAGTACGCGGCGACCAGCAGTACCCGGTCTTCCAGCGATAGTCCCCACGGCCGGCCGCGCCGCACCCGATCCGCGCCCTCCCGGCGCAGCACGGTCACCAACTTCTGGCGTGGCACTGAGCTGGTGGCGCGATTGCCATTGCCGAGCTGGCCGTGAATGCCGCGGCCCCAGGCGTAGACCTTGCCGCTCTCCCCCGTCGAGGTCAGGGCGGCGCCCAGCCTGACCGTCGCCACCTCGGGCACGTCGAGATCGTCAAGAAGGGGCAAGGCCAGCAGGAGGCGGGCGGCCGGGTCTTCGACACCTCCGGCCGAAGGGGAGGGGCTGTCAGCGAGGCGCACCAGCTCGCGCCATGACAGTCCGCTCCCCGACAGGTCCCCCTCCCAACCGGCGACCTGCTGGGCGTGGCTCCGTGCTGACCGACTACCGCAGACTCAGCCCCCGCTTCGAACACCAACCCGCCAACTACCTGGCCTTTTTCGGACTTGCAACCGCGCTCTGCTGCAAACGACTCTCGAAGCTCACCATGTAGGACGCCGTCCACATGACGATGCCCAACCGGCTCTCCCGCAGACCATCAGCTGGTGAATACGTGGAGGAGGCTTCAGGCCGAATGAGGCAGGCCGCTGATGCGAGGGCGGGCCGCGTCGGCCCGTCGCGCAAAGGGGCTTCGGATCTGGGTTGCATGGCCCCGCTGCGGACCCATCCTCTCGGCGCGCCCCGTGCCTTTCGCGGTGCTCCGCTACGGCACCTGATCCCAACGCCAGCCGTCGGTCGGCAGTAACGGGCCACGGGTGACCGTGGCCGATGTCACGAGATCAAAACGGACATTTGATGCCATCATCAAAGTCATGCAAGATTCAACCATTCGGCTGGGGCGCACTCCGGTGCCGGCAGCGGGGCCGCTACGCCGCCTCGCCGGCCGGCTGAGCACCAAGCGGGCCGGCCATGTGGTGCACGGCGCCAAAACCCTCATCGCGGCAATGCTCACCTGGAGCATCGTGGCCCCCTGGTCCCCCGAGGGCCGGCCCTACCTGGCGGTCGCCACGGCTCTGCTCATGGTCAACGCGTCCACGGTGTACCAGTCCGTGACCAAGGCGGCACAAAATGTGGTGGCCAGGGTCGCCGGGCTGATCCTCGCCCTCGCGACGGCCCGGCTGCTGGGACCGACCGCGGGCGCCGTCGCGGTCATCGCGGTCCTCGCGGTCATCGTGGGCCCGCGCCGCACCGCTGACGACCGTCTCCAGGTCGCCTCCACCGCAGTCATCGCTCTGGCCGCCACCGCAACCGACCCCATGGGCAGTCTCATATCCCCCGCACTGCAGACACTCACGGGCGCGGCGGTGGGCATCGCGGTCAACGCCCTGGTCCTGCCACCGCTCTACCTGAACGAGTCCGATTCCGCCGTACGCGACCTCGCCCGCTCGATAGGAACACTGCTGCACGACATGGGTACCGGCCTCTCCGGGCGACAGCTCGCCCCCAAGGCCCACACCTGGCTCCACCAGGCGCGCAGCCTGGACAAACGCCTCACTCGTGCAGAGGAACAGGTACAGCAGGCCGGCGAGAGCCTGCGGTGGAACACACGCTGCGTCGCGCACACGCGACGCAAGGAGACGACCTTCGACGACACATTCAGGGTCTTGCGCGGGGTGTCGATCCAGGTGCGCGGAATCGCACGGACCCTCGCCGACAACGCGCACGACAACCACTCCGACCACCACCTGGGACACCAGTTCCTCGACCAGTACGCCGAAACCCTCCAACTGGCGGGAGCAGCCGTCCAGGCATTCGCCGAACCCGGCCGGGCAACCGGCTCACCGGACACATCCCCCCGCGAACGCTTGCGCGCAGCGATCGACGGCACGCTGGCCTGGCACGACACCATGACCGACACCATCGCCCGCGGCACCCTCACCAAGCCCGGCGCCTGGCACGTCTACGGCTCACTCATGACCGACGCGGAAAGGCTGCTCGCCGACCTCGACCGCACGGATACGCACTGACCCACGACGCAGGCGGCCACGTGGTGTGGTGCGCGGCGCGTGAGCACCATCACCCCGCCCGTGCCGGTCACCGGGCAGTGGTGCGCGGCCTTGCCGGCACACGCCCCCTCCAGAGCCCGGCCACTGGCGCCTGCCTTGTCAATCGTTTGGCCGGCCCTGCACACGGCCGCACCCTCGTGCGCCCTTGACCACCGCACAGTGGCCCCAGGAATCATGAACCGGGGGCTGGCGACACACACCGGCGGCCGAGGCCACCGGTGCGCACCGTGACGTGCCCGAGCAGGCGGGCGGGGCCGTGAACGCCATCCAGCCGCAGACCGTCACGCAGACCTGCATCGCCCTTGGGAGCCGTGAGGAATCACGGCGTTGCCTCCGGCCGCGGCCGTCAGTTGATCCGGCATGGCGCGTGCGACGTAATCCGCGGTCAACCGGCCGCGCGTTCGATGGCGTTGCGTTGCTGCCTCCCTTGAGCGAACGACAGTGCCGGCCGGAGCCGGCGACCGGAGTAGGGCGGCCGGGGCGCGGCGGTGTACGAACCGTTGCCCGCGCCACTGGGGCGAGCACCGCTGTCCGCACCGACAAGAAGAGGGAGCCGCTGCGCCAACTCCCCAGCCCCAGGCAACCGATACGGGCCACCGGAACATCCGACGTAACGACTTCCGGGACATGACGCACCTCACCCCCCAAGTAGTTCATCGTTCAACCACTTCGGGGTACTGTCGTCAGTGCCTGATCAAAGGCAAGCCCTCGCGGCCTGTTATGCAGGTCACGGGATAAGCAAGGAGGAAAAGATCATGGTTTTCACCATTGCGCAGCGTGCTGCTCTCGGGGCCGCTTCCGTCACGTTCGCAGCCGCGGGACTCCTCGCGTCGGCCGGTCCCGCGTCGGCAGCGACCCACCCGGCCAACGACCGGACAGCCATCGTTTCCCACCACGTTCAGCTCCTGGACACCCATGACGACGGCCGCAGCCAGGACGCGGTACGAAACAGCAACGACGACGACCGCCGCCGCTGGGTCAGCGACCAGATCGCATGGACCCTGCACCACGACCAGGCCAATCACCCGATGAACAACGACGACAGCCTCCGCCGCTGGGTCAGCGACCAGATCGCATGGACCCTGCACCACGACGGACCTCACCACTGGACACCGCAGTACGAGGGGCCCTCATACCGCTGAGGCGGCTACCTCCGCTTCCCCGGAACACCACGGACGCAGACTTCGATCACACATGGCCGCAGACGCCGCAAGCACTGCAACGGGCTTCGGCGCGGCCGGTCCGCTCGGGCCGCCGGCATCAAGGACACGGTCGCCTTCGAGACGAAAGCGGTCACCGCCAAGACGACGGTCCGCCGGGCAATCGCACACAACGCCCCGTTCAGGCGGGTGACCGTGGACGACGCCGCCCATGGGCTTCCCCACAGGCCGGCGGACCGAGCTCGAACGGGCCGATACCTTCCACCTCATGGCCACACCTGCCACGACACCGCCGTCACTCCGGGCCATCGCCCCTCCCGCACGACCTGTTTCCCGGGCTGCCCCGGCAGAAGCAGAAACGCCGTTCCTGCGGCAACGGCGCCCATGGGCCGCGTGTCCACAACCGGGAGAGGGCGCAGATCCGTCCCTGGCGCCGCGAAGACCGCCGCCATGCAGCGATCGCCCGCAGCAGCGTCAGCCAGCCCCAACAGATCTCCTACTACGCCGCCTGCTACCCGGCAGCCACCACGCTCGACGGCCTGATCCACGTCGCCGACAGCCGCTGGGCCACCGACAAACGCTTCCGGACCACGAAACAGGGCTGCGGCCTGGACGACTACCAGGTCCGCCGCTACCCCGGCTGGCACCGCCACCTCACCCTCGCCATGACGGCCCACGCCTGCCCTATCGCCCTGCCGGACCACTCACTCGATGCCGGAAAAGCAAAACGGATCCTCCCAGCAAGAGTTGAGCCACGCCGAGCCCGGCATGAGTGGCCCAGAGAGCACGCGCCATACCACGCTTGGACAGCGGGCCCTGCCGGGCTGCCCGGGGAAGCAGGAGACCGGTTCCCGAGTCCCGGTCCTTGAGCAGGTCGTCCGCCGGATCCGGCAACCGAATGGTCAGCAGGGCCAATTGGACCCGCGCCCCGTCGTGGGTCAATGCCTGCCAGGAACGGGTGATCTTCTGCAGGATCGACGGACCGCCATCGCCGCTCAGTTCGAACAGGTACTCCTCCCCCACCGCGACCGACGCGTCCACCGCGTACTTGACCTGCGCGTAGCGGGTCGGTCCCCATCCGCGCGGTAGTAGACGACATCGTCCACGCCGCCGGCCGCGGTGACCTCGACACCGATCGCCACCGCTGCTGCGGGGACACCCTCCATCGAGTCCTTGTATGCCTGGATGCACCCCTCCCACACGAAAAGCCACGGGCAGGTGTCCCTGGCCACGCGCACACCCGTAGCACGGGGAGGAGGAAGAGCCGGCACCCGCACCCCTTACGAAGGAACCCGCACCCCTTACGAAGGAACCCGCCCCGACAGCGGAACCCTCAAAGCCCACAAGGTCTCACCGACATGCGATATCAGCTCACACCATCACCCTCCCCCGCACAGGCATCCCCAGGCCAGGCCGCCGGATTCCCTGTAGTAGACGGTGACAGCCCTTACGTACGCCGGAGCGGTCCTCTCGCGAAAGACGGCCAGGAAATCGAGGGCGCCGTGTCGCTGGTGCGTGGAGGAGACGGTTCCAATGAACCCCTGCAGCTCCATCGCGGCGCTGGCTTCCTCGTGACTCATGCCGAATCGGAGCGGGCCTACGCTGTCGAAGGGGGTGTAGTGCCACTGCACTCGATCGGAGTCGTTCACGACAGACCACATAGTCCGGCCATCTCACCACACGCCACTGACGTCACGCTCAGTCAGCCATCCACTGGAAGTGAGCCAGAACCACTACTCGTGAATAGAGCCGCCGATCGCCTCGTCGAACTTCTGGCGGGTCGTCAAGCAGTGGTGGAGCCGGCCGAGCATGCGGTTGAACAGGCGGCGGAGGGCGGCGTAGTGGCGATCCCCTGCGTCTCGTCTGCGCTTGTAGTGAGCGTGGGCTCCGCATGAAGCGGTATGCGCTGCATACAGACCAGACGTCTCACCCGGCACCTGCCAGGACTGACCCAATGGCCAACCCACGACGCCTATGAGCCGTATCAAGGCGCCGGCGGACCCGTCCGCGTACCGTTTCGAGGCCGCCGCCTCAAGCGATGGAAGCGCCGTCACGACACCACTCACGCCAAGATCCGCTGCATCGGCGAGCAGGCCATGACCACACTCAAGCGCTGGCGCCTCCTGCGAAATCTCCGCTGCAGCATCAACCGAATCACCGACGTGGTGAAGGCCGTCCTCGTCCTTCACCACGCATCAGCGTGAGATTGGAAAACGCTCACTGTTTCGCTGTCGTAAATAAGCGACTGCGTTTTCGATCACGCTTCGGACACTTCGTGAAAGCCCGAGGCTAACGCCCAGTCAGGAAGACACACAGGCGGCTCCACCGCTACTGGGCTATCACGCTCCCAACCCTTGCCATACATCCCCCGGAAAGGTTCTCACCGCGCCCGACGCCCCTCATGACTGGATGCTTCGAACGCCTTCTCGAGCCGACACCGCTGGCGATAATTTATGCGAGCAGAGTCAAGTCCGAACCCCAACCGACAACCATGCCGCAATTATCCCCCTTACCATACAGACATACTACGGAATACCCATACCCACCACAGGAAACCATGCGGTACGATCCGACCATGGCTCAAAAGACAATCATCATTTACACGGACGACCTCACCAACCAGGAATCTGAGGAGGTATCGACTCATACGTTCTCACTGAACGGAGTGAATTACGAGATCGACCTCTCCCCGGAGAGCTACGACAAGCTCGCCGACGCATTGGGCCCATTCATTCAGGCCGGCCACAAGACCGGCCGCACCACCAAGAGCGGGGGCGGGAAGTCTCACGGCAGGACCACCCAGGATGGAGCGAGCGCCGAAGAGATCCGCAGGTGGGCCAGGTCGAAGGGCATTGAGGTCAATGACCGCGGACGCGTGCCGGCCACCATTCGCACGCAGTACGAGGCTGCCCATTAGACATCATTCCGGTCGGTGAGACTTTTCCAACCTGCTGCAAGGCGCACCGCGGTCGTCGCGAGCGCGGTGCTCGACTGTTTCATGCACCTTCGGTATCCAGTCGCTCCGCGGACTGGAGCAGGTACTCGGGCAGTTTTGAACTGGCAGCCAACACCTCGATGCCGATGAGGCGGCCCCGCTCGTCAAAGTCGAGGTTGATCATGCCGTCGACGTCCACTGGATCGCAGGGATACACGCGCGCCGACTTCACGCGGGCCTGCGGTTCGGTGAGGTATATGTACGCCGCGTCCACGGTCCTGTCGTAGGTGACTCTGACGTCTGCCACGGTGAGCGAGCTCCCTTGCTGTCGTTGATGGCGGCACTTTCCTTGTCCTGCCTCCGGCCGCAGCGACCTCAGGCTGCCGTGGCGAGGCGCAAGACCAGCACGGCCTTGACGATGTCGGTGATACGGACGGTGCTGCAACGCAATTTGCGCCGGAGGCGCCAACTCTTCAGGGTGGCGTTGGCCTGTTCTCCGACGGCTCGGATCTTGGCGTGGGAGGAGTTCACCGCCCGCTTCCCGGCTGGGAGCGTGCTCCAGCGGCCCCGGTAAGGCACCCGGATCGTCCCCCGAGCTCCCTGATATCCCCTGTCTGCCCACGCCCCGATGCCGGCTTGGGTGAGTGCTTCGATGATGCCGCGGGTGCGTGCGGCCTTGATGTCGTGGACGGCACCCGGCAGGGCAGGTGAGACCCACAGCAGGCGTCCGAACGCATCGGCGATGACCTGGACATTCATGCCGTGGCGCTTGTGCTTGCCAGAGTAGTAGGGGCGGTCGGCGGCAATGCGGTCGATGTGCAGCAGGGTGCCGTCCAGGATCACGAACGCCTTGTTGGCGGCGACGGTCATGGCCTGCTTAAGGGTGGGGGCGAGGGCGGCCAGGACCTCAACCGCCTCGGCGATGTATCGGTAGACGGTGGCCGGCCCGATCCCGAAGCCGGCCGCGAGCTGGGCGTACGTGTGCCCGCAGCACAGGCGGGCCAGCGCGAGCAGGGCCTGTCGGTCAGCAGTCAGTCGGCGCCAGCGCGTGCCGCGCTCACGGCGCCGAGCTGTCAGCAGGTCGGACAGGTAGCGCAGGGTCGAGCCGGACAGATCGATCCCCGATGGGTAGACAAGCACGTGAAGCTCCGGGCGGACAGGCTGATCTTGGTCGACAACTCATCTACCAGGAACTTCGCCTTCCCTCAACGCCGCCCTGGGCCAACCGCCTTGCTGCGCAGCCAGGTTGGAAAGGCCTCATTGCCGCCGGGCGTCAGGCGGAGTCAACTCGGCCGCCTGTGACGCGCTTGGGAGCTCTGGCGGCGCAGATCGCAGGGGAACCGCAGCTTAGGAGTCCTTCGAGACGAACACACTTTGCGAGGCCATCGGTCGCAGTTTGAGGCCCCGCATGGCCAGGATCGTCGCGAGCCCCCACGCGATTGTGGCGAGGCCAGCTGCGACCTGGCGGGCTTCCCCGGGCGTGCCGGACCACACCATGACGACGGTGGCGGCGGTGACCGCCTCCCCGACCGCGGAGGCGGCCCGGAGGTGAAGGATGGAAAAGGCCGGCGTGCGTGGGGCAGAATCCCGGGCATATGAGCCCACGGCAGTCCCGTCCCACGCACCTCGCGAACCTCGATCTCAACCTCCTGGTGGCGCTGCGAGCGCTGCTGCGCGAGCGGAACGTCACCCGGGCCGCCCGGAACCTCGGCGTCACCCAGCCCGCCGTCAGCGCCGCGCTGTCCCGGCTGCGCCGGCATTTCGGGGACGAGCTGCTCGCCCGGGTGCAGGGTGCCTACGTCCTGACGCCGCTCGCCGCGCAGCTGGCTGGGCAGGTCGAGACCGTGTGCGCGGCCGCCGAGAGGCTCTTCGCGACAGGCAGGGCGTTCGACCCCGACACCACCGAGCGGGAGTTCACGCTGCTGATGGCCGACTACCAGGCGACGGTCCTCGGCCCTGCGCTGTCACGGCTGTTCGACCGTGAGGCGCCGCATGCGGCGCTCCATGTTCAGCTCATCAGGGAGACCCTGGGCAGTGGCGCGGGCGACGCGATCCGGCTCGTCGACGCCATGGTCTCCCCGCCGCTGGGCCACTTCCGCACCCCAGGTGTCCACTCGGCTCCGCTCTTCCAGGACCGGTGGGTCTGTCTGGTGTCCGCCGACCACCCGCTGTGTGGGACCGAGTCGTTCGGCATCGAGGACCTGGCACGGCTGCCGTGGGTGGTGCCCTACCACCGGGACGAGGGCTACCCGTCGGCCGCTCCGGCGACCCGGCAGCTGAGCACCCTGGGCATCCGGCCACGGATCGCCGTACGCGTGGAGAGCTACCGGGCCGTGCCCGACTTCATCTCCGGAACGCGGCGGGTGGCGCTCGTTCCGGAGCGGCTCGCCGCGCCGCTGAGGTCCGCGCACGGGCTGCGCACGCTCGCCTGCCCGGTACCGCTCGATCCGCTGGAAGAGCATCTCTGGTGGGACGCGAGCCACGACGAGGACCCGGCGCACAGCTGGCTGCGTGACCTGGTGGCCCGGGCGGCGGCCTGCCTCGGACCATAAACGGAATTGATACCTCCCAGTCGAACGCTCTATTGACCTGGGCATTCCCTCCGGCGAGACGGTCCGCCTACGGTGCGGGGCATGCAGTGAGAGCCGCGTTCGCGGCACAACCCCCTTCCACAGGAGCCCTCGATGCCCCATGCCCTGACCGTGGCGCAGGTCACATCTGATCGACGGCCTGCCCATGCTCGGCGAGCATGTGGGGAGCTCCCTGATCGGCCCGTTCTTCCGGAGCGGCGGGCTTCTTCCAGGCGACCCGGCTCGCCGGCGCCGCACCCCTCGGCATGGCTCTTCGCGGCCATGACCGGAACAGCCGCGCTCGGCGCGGTCGTCACCCGTGTCCCCACCGTGACCGGTCCGGACCGGGACCCGCTGACCGTCATCCGAACCGGGGACCGGGGCAGCGTCGACGCCGGCCAGGGCATCGCCACGGCCCGCATTGACCCCGCACCCCGCCCCGCCCTCCCCTCAACGATGAGGAGACGTCCATGAGCGCCACACCACACCTCGTGGAACTGGCCCCGATCATCGAGCGTCAGCGAGCGAACCGCCGCTGGCTGTTGATGTACGCGGTCTGCTGTCTGATCACTTTCCTCGACGGCTTCGACTTCCAGATCCTGTCGTTCGCCGCCACCTACCTCAAGAAGGACTTCGGGCTCACCGAGACCCAGCTCGGCACCCTGGGCACGGTCGGCCTCTTCGGCACCATGATCGGTGCGCTGATCATGGGTTATCTGGCGGACCGGATGGGACGCCGTCCCACCATCATCGTGTCGGTCGCCGGATTCGGCGTCTTCATGCTCGGTTTCGCCCAGGCGGACACCTATGCACACCTGTTCGCCCTGCGCTTCATATCCGGGCTCTTCCTCGGCGGCGTACTCCCGCTGACCTGGGCGCTGGCGGCCGAGTACGCGCCGAAGCGGTTCCGGGTGACCGCCGTCTCCATCATCATGTGCGGCTACACGCTCGGCGGCGCTGCCGGCGGTCCCGTCTCCAACTGGCTGATCCCCGACTACGGCTGGCGATCGGTGTTCGTCGTCGGTGGTGTCTGCTCCCTGCTCACCGTCCTCGCGGTGCTGCCGCTGCTGCCCGAGTCGGTGAAGTTCCTGGCGCTGAAGGCCCGCCCCGACAGCGACGAGCGCATCTCCCGCATCCTGAGCCGCTTCCAGCCGGGCCTGTCCATCGAGCCCGGGACCCGCTTCACCACCGAGGCCCAGGAGCAGGCGCACTCGGGCAAGCGGTTCACCCCCGTCCAGCTCTTCCGCGGCCACCTCGCCGCCATCACTCCTCTGCTGTGGGTCGTCTACCTCCTTTCCTCGGCGCTGATCTACTTCCTGGTCTTCTGGGCCCCGATGATCAACGAGCGGATGGGCTTCAGCGTGAGCGCGGCCGCCACCATCGCCGCCCTGGCGAGCGTCGCGGGCGCCGTCGCGCAGCTGTTCATCAGCCGGTTCGTCGACCGCAAGGGCGCGGGCATCATCCTGTGGATGCCGCTCGCAGCCGTTGTCTGCATGGTGACGCTGGGCAGCGGAGCTCTCGCCCCGGCCGTCTACGTCGCCTTCGTCATCGGCGCCAAGATGTTCGTCAACGGCGGTCATGGCGGTATCACCAGCATCGCCGGCACCTTCTACCCGACGGCGATCCGTGCCAACGGCGCCGCCTGGGCGTCCTCGGTCGCCAAGATCGGCGCGATGGTCGGTCCCTGGCTCGGCGGTGTCATCCTCGACGCCGGTCTCGGGGCACAAGGCGCGTTCACCGTGTTCGCGGTCTGCCCGGCCGTGATGGTGGTGGTGCTGTTCGTGTTCGGCCGGGTCCAGCGTCGGCTGCCGGCCGAGGCCGAGGGAGCGATCTTGGTGGAGACACCCACGACCGGCGTGGCGCCGGTGAAGACGGCGGCCGCCTCCTGATGACGGACGCCCGCCTCAGCCACTTCGCACAAAAGCACCAGCAACAACCAGGAAAGAGTCGAGCGGTGTCCACCAAGCTGCGGAGCAACCATCCGATCGGGTCCTCCCGCTGGGCGACGACCCGCACGCAGTGGAAGGCGCTGGGTTACAACGACGAGGAGATCCGTCGGCCCAAGATCGCCATCGTCAACTCCTCCTCCGGGCTGGCGCCGTGCTTCGCCCACCTCGACAAGGTCGCGGAGGCCGTCCGCCAGTCGGTGTACGACGCCGGCGGGCTGGGCTTCGAGATCCGCACCGTCGCGCCGACGGACTTCAGCATGGCCGCCGGCCGGGGCGGCGGATATGTGCTCTCGGGCCGCGACCTGGTGTCCTACGACATCGAGTCGGTGGTCGAGGGCGCGCAGCTCGACGCAATGATCTGCCTGGCGTCGTGCGACAAGACGACGCCCGGCCAGCTGATGGCGGCCGCACGGACCGACGTCCCCACTGTGATCGTCGCCTGCGGATACCAGAGCTGCGGTGTCCTCGACAACGGTCGCCGTGTCGACATCGAGGAGGTCTTCGTCGACGCCGGCAAGCTCGCCGCGGGCGCCATCAGCTTCGACGACCTCTGCCAGATGTCCGACCGCGCCATCACCGGCCCCGGCGTCTGCCAGGGGATGGGCACCGCCAACACCATGCACATCGTCGCCGAGGCGCTCGGGATGGCGCTGCCCGGCTCCGCCCCGACCCAGGCCAACAGCGAGACGATGTGGGCGGCCGCGAAGGCCGCCGGCCCGGTCGTCATGGCGGCGATCGAGGCGGACCGGCGCCCCAGCACGGTGATGACCCCCGCCGCGTTCCGCAACGCGGTGACGGCGGTCATCGCGGTCAGCGGCTCGATCAACGCGGTCAAGCATCTGGAGGCGATCGCCGCGGAGTCGCCGTACGACATCGATGTCCACCGGCTCTTCGAGGAGATCGGGCGGGAGGTCGGGCCGATCGCGGCGGTCCAGCCCAACGGGCCCACGACGATCGACGAGTTCGACGCCGCGGGCGGCGCTCGCGGCGTGCTCCTCCAGCTCGGCGACAGGATCGACGGCTCGGCCATGACGGTCACGGGCAAGCCGATGGCCGAGGCCGTCGCCGGCGCCCCCGTCGACGCGGAGGTGATCCACGCCGAGCCGATGCGCGCCGAGTCCACCATCGTCTTGATGCGCGGCAACCTGTGCCCCGACTCCGGCATCGTGAAACTGTCGGTGACGGAGAACCGGGCCCGCACCTTCCGCGGCGCAGCGCGTGTCTTCGAGGCAGCGCCCGAGGCCACCGAGGCGATCGAGCGCGGCGAGGTGCTGCCGGGCGAGGTCCTCGTGCTGCGGGGGCTTGGCGTCACCGGAACACCGGGGATGGGGATGGCCTCCAACGTGGTCTTCGCGCTGAACGGCGCCGGCCTGAGCGAGCAGGTGGCGTTCGTGACCGACGGGCAGCTCTCGGGGCTCGTCAACAAGGGCATCGTCGTCGGCGAGATCTCGCCCGAGGCAGGCGTGCCCGGCCCGCTGGGCGTCGTCCGCACCGGTGACGAGATCGCGATCGACGTCCCGAACCGGACCGTCGACCTGCTGATCGACGACGAAGAGCTGAACCGCCGGATCGAGGCGTACGCCGAAACACGCGCGCCGCAAACCTGGCCGGCGCGGCCCGGCTCCTGGCTCGGCGTGTACGCCGACGCCGTTCAGCCGCTCGACCGGGGCGCCACGCTGCGCCGGACCGCCGCCAACTGACCAACGCTCTCAAGAAAGACGAACGACACCATGCCCCACGCCCTTTCCGATCTCGTCGTCCACACGGTCACCAAGCCGGCCGACCATCCGGCCGAACGGCTCGACGCCGACATCCTCGTCGTCGGTGCCGGCATCGCCGGGCTCTCGGCGGCCATCCAGGCGCGCCGCCTCGGCCGCGACGTCGTCCTCGTCGACGCGCTCCCGGTCCTCGGCGGCCAGTGCGTCAACTCGATGATCGGGCTCTTCTGCGGGATCTACGGCAACGCGCCCGACTACCGCCAGCTGACCTACGGGATCTTCGGCGAGCTCTTCGAGGCGATGGAGAAGACCAACGACATCTACTACCGCCGTACCCACACCCAGACGGTGGTCTACGACGAGGTGGCCCTCGGCCGCTGGTTCGAGAACATCGTCCAGGAGCTCGGCATCCGGGTGGTCCTCGGCGCCTGCGTCAGCGGCGTGGGGATCGAGGGCGGCGTCATCGAGCGGGTCGACTTCGCCACCCGCTTCGGCCCCGTGAGCGTCACCGCCCGCGGTGTCGTCGACGCGACCGGCGACGCTGCGCTCGCCTGGGAGGCGGGGCTGCCCTGCCAGGTCCCCGACCGTACCGTCTGGGGCTCCCAGCAGATCCGCCTGGAGGCACTCGACGAGTCCGGCAATCCGGAGCCCGCCGAGCTGGTGGCCCGGGTCGACGAGAAGGCCGGCGAGTACGGCCTCGTCCGCCGCGACGGGCTCGCGTTCTTCTTCCCAGGCCGCAACACCGCGGTGATGAACATGACCCACGTCGAGGCTCCCCTGACCGCCGTCGAGGCCGCCGACGCGCAGCTGCGGGGCCGCGCCCAGGCGGACCGGGTCGTGAAGTTCCTCCGGCAGGAGTTCCCGAAGGCGTTCAAGAACGCCAAGGTCCAGGCCTACGGATTCCCGGGGCGGCGCCAAGCCCGCTGGCTCGCCGCCTCCCACCAGCTGACCCTCGACGAGGTACGGCAGGAGACGAAGTTCGACGACGCCATCGCCCGGACGGCCTGGCCGGTCGAGCTGCACGACCGGGTCGAGGGCTACGTATGGGAGACCTTCGGCCCCGACCACGTCCACTACGTCCCGCTGCGCAGCATGCTCTCGCCGCAGGCGCACAACCTCGTGGCCGCGGGCCGCTGTGTCGACGGGGACGCCGCCGCCCTCTCCAGCGTCCGGGTGATGGGCCCTTGCTCGGCGATGGGCCTCGCCGCCGCGCACGCCCTCGACCTGACCCTGGGCGAGGACGTCCACCAGGTCGACCTCGGGGCGCTGCGCGACCGCGTCCGTGTGAACGTCCAGGACTGAGGAGGAGCCGATGGTCGCTCTGACCGACGAAGAAAAGGCCATGCGCGACGGCCGTGACGGCGACGCCGTCGCGGCGGCGATGGACCTGCTCATCAGGTACGCCGGCGCCCTGGGCGCCGAGCACCTGTGCGAGACACGCAATGTGGCGGGGACCAACACCCAGCCCTCGCCCGCCAAGACGAAGCTGTTCGAGGAGGGCGGCTGGTCGAAGGCGTTCGCGGTGATCAGCCTCGACTGCGACGACGACATCACGGTGCCGCAGATGAAGGTGCCGACCTGCCAGCTCCAGCACGGCTTCGGCAACGACGCGCTGGGGATCATGCCGTACTCCGAGCGCAACATCGAGCTGCAGGCCGACGCCGAGTCGTTCTACAGCTCCAAGGGCGTCAACGTCCTGGCCACGTGCACTCCGTACCAGGTGGGCAACCTGCCGACCTACGGCGAGCACGTCGCCTGGATGGAGTCCTCGGCGGTGGTGTACGCCAACTCGGTCCTCGGCGCGCGCACCAACTGCGAAGGGGGCGCCTCGACCGGGTCGGCGAGCATCACCGGCCGGATCCCCTGCTGGGGCAACCACCTGGTGGAGAACCGGTACGGCACCCATCTGATCGAGTCCGGGCTGCGGATGACCGGCTTCCAGGACTGGGGCATGTTCGGCTACTTCGTCGGCGACGCGGTCATGGAGGCGCGGCCGGTCATGGTCGGCGACCTCGGCCAGCCCGACCTGGCGGACCTGAAGCACTTCGGTGCGGCCGCCGCCTCCTCGGGCGGCGTCGAGATGTACCACATCCCTGGACGCACCCCCGACGCGCCGACCCTGGAGGCCGCCTTCGGCGGCGCCGCCGAGCCCGAGCCGCTGCACTACGGCGAGGCGGAGCGCCGCGCGATGTACGACTCGCTCAACTCCATCGGGAACAGCGAGGACGTCGACTTCGTGCTGATCGGCTGCCCGCACGCCTCGCTCGAGCAGATCGGCCGGGTCGCGCGGGCGCTCGAGGGCCGCACCCTGTCGGCCGGGACCGAACTGTGGGTCATGACGCCGCGCGCGCTGCGTTCCGTCGCGGACCGCAACGGGTGGACGGCCACCATCGAGGGCGCCGGGGGACGGGTCCTGACCGACTCCTGCCCGGCCATGTCGCGGGTGGCGCCGGCGGGCACCAAGGTGTTCGCCACGGACTCGGCCAAGCAGGCCCACTACCTGCCGGCGATCCTCGGCATCGAGGCCTGGTTCGGCACCACCGAGGAGTGCGTCGACGCCGCCGTGACCGGCCGCTGGCGCGGCTCGCTGGCCCCCGCGGCGGTGGTCCGATGACCAGCGTCGCAGAACCTGGGCGGCTTGTGCTCCGCGGCCGCGGCATCGTGCCGGGGCGCGTCGAGGGCGAGGCCCTGGTCTCCCACGAGACCATCTCCGGCTGGGGCGGGATCGATCCGGCCACCGGCACCATCGTCGAGCGCAGGCACGAGCTCTACGGCGTCTGCTTCACCGGCAAGGTGCTGGTCTTCCCGGGGGCGAAGGGCTCCTCGGGCTGGTCCGGCTTCTTCCAGTCGACCCGCCTCATGGGCACCGCGCCGCTGGCGATGGTCTTCACCCACCTGACCACCAAGGCCGCCCTGGGCGCGATCGTGACCCGCGTCCCCACGGTGACCGAGCTCGACGACGACCCGGTCGCCAGGATCGCGACTGGCGACCGCGTCGAGGTCGACGCCGACAACGGGCTGGTGGTGGTGCACGGCCCGTGGCCGCGGGCAGATCATCCGCGGTGACGAGTCCGCGCCCCGCCCGCGGCTCGGGGTCGTCACCGACTTCACCGGTGACGGCCCCCGAGGCGCGGGTGACCGGTCGGACACCCTCGGCCCAGGCCGCCCGGCGACCTGGGCGGGGCCGTACGGTAGCCCTCATATCGCCCCGCGCCCGCCGGTACACGATCGGGCGCGCCTTGCTCCCGGCCCTCTCCCGCCAGGAGCCCGAGCATCCCGGAGCCGCAAGGTGCCTGGTAAAAGCGCAGCGACGGGCGGGCGCGACGCCCGTTCCCTCAGCGTCCGCACACTCGACGTGCTGGGCGCTTTCGGCGCCGCCCGCCCGCGGCTCACCCTCTCCGAGCTGTCCCGGGCGAGCGGCCTCTCCCTCACGACCACCCACCGCATCGCCACCGACCTCATCGAGTGGGGCGCGCTGGAAGAGGCCGACGGTGGCTACCAGATCGGACTCCGGCTCTGGGAGGCGGCGTGCGCGGCGCCCCGCGGGCTCGCCCTGCGGGAGACCGCGCTGCCCGCGCTGGAGGACCTCTACGAGGCGACCCACGAGAACGTGCAGCTGGCCGTGCGCGAGGGGCTCGAGGTCGTCTACGTGGAGCGCATCACCGGCCGTGGCGCGATCCGGGTCCTCACCAAGGTCGGCGGGCGCTTCGCCCTGCCGGCCACCGGCGTCGGACTCGTCCTGCTGGCACACGCTCCTCGGGAGGTCCAGGAGCGGGTGCTGGCCGAGCCGTTGCGGCGCTGGACGCCGTACACCGTCACCGACCCCGCGGTGCTGCGCAAGATGCTCGCCGAAGTGCGTGGCGCCGGGTCGGCCCTCAGCGACCGTCAGGTGACCGAGGACGCGTTGTCGGTCGCCTGCCCCGTGCGTGGCGCGGGCGGCGAGGTGGTGGCGGCCCTCTCCGTCGTGGTCCGCTCCGACGGCCCCCTCACCCCGACGGCGCTGACCCCCGCGGTACAGGCGGCGAGCCGCAGCATCTCCCGCGCCCTGGGCTGGGAACCGACCCGGCCGACCCGTGGCCGGCGTCTGCTGGACGCGGGCTGAGGTCCGTGGGCGTGGGCTGAGGGCCCGCGCGACGCGAGCTGAGAGCCCGTCGGGCGCGAGGTCACATTCCTCGCCGGGCGCTGCGGCCCGGTTTCTTGCGTGCGCTCCGCGCCCGTTCCCGTGGCGATGCTCCGCTTCGCTACCACAGGATGCGATTCCTCCCGGGGGTGAACCCCGGGGTTCCTCACAAGAGCACGCTCAAATTCCTTTCCTTCCGTACATCGGAAGTGCCCTGGGCCGCAGAGGGCCGCGTCGGTCAACGTGAGGCAACCCGGTCGTCGCACCGGACCCCGGACGGGGTTCAGCCGGGCGAGAGACCGACAAGGAGACACCGATGCCCAGTTGGCCTGTGAACCAGTGGTACGTCGCCGCCTACAGTGAAGAGATCGGCGACGGCCTGCTCGGACGCACGATCTGCGCAGAGCCGCTCGTCTTCTACCGGACCGGCGAGGGCGAGGTCGTCGCGCTGGCCGACCGGTGCGTGCACCGCCGGTACCCGCTGTCGCTCAGCCACCTCAAGGACGACCAGATCGTCTGCGGCTACCACGGCTTCACCTACGACAAGACCGGCGCCTGCGTCGCCGCACCGGCCCAGAAGCGGATCCCGCGCACGGCCCGCGTCCCCGCCTGGACGGTCCGCGAGCAGGACTCGCTGGTGTGGGTCTGGATCGGTGACCAGGAGCTGGCCGACGAGGCGCTGATCCCGCGGGCGCCGTGGCTGGACTCGCCCAACTACACGGTCGTCCGCGGCATGGAGCCGCTCAAGGCGCGCTACAGCCTGCTGGTCGACAACCTGATGGACCTCTCCCACGAGACCTACCTCCACGGCGGCTACATCGGCACGCCGGAGGTCGCCCAGACGCCGATCACGACCGAGGTCGACGAGGACGCCAACGTCGTCTACGTGAGCCGCCACATGGACGACGCCGAGTGCCCGCCGTTCTACTCCAAGTCCACGGGCATCGATGGCCGGATCACCCGCTGGCAGGACGTCGAGTACCACGCGCCGTGCCTCTACCTGCTGCACAGTCGGATCGCCCCGGCCGGCGTCCTGCCGCCGCAGGAGGGCCCGGACGACAAGGCCTTCCACGTCGAGGTGACCTACGGGATCACCCCGTCGACCGAGCACGAGACCCTGGACTTCTGGATGGTCTCGCGTGACTTCGCGCTCGACGACGAGGAGGTCACCGAGTTCCTCGCGACCAACAACCACACGGTGGTCATGCAGGACGTCGTCGCGCTCGACCTGCTCGAAAAGGTCGTCGAGGGCGAGAAGGAGAACTACCAGGAGCTGTCGATCAACATCGACACCGGCGCCCTGGCCGCCCGCCGGATCCTCACCAAGCTCCTCGCCCAGGGCGAGGAGAGGACGGCCGCGGCGAAGGCGGTGACCGCGCCATGAGCAGCCCCGACCAGGCCGCTCCCGCCGCCCCCGTGCGCGCGGACCTGCCGGCGCCGACCAAGATGCTCAAGGGGCGGACCGTCTACCGGGTGGTGTGGAAGCTCAACACCGACGTGCTCGTCGGCTACTGCTGGTGCGGCACCACCCACGAGGACACCGACCCCATCGCCCTGTGGGAGTGGCTCCTGGCGCACCCCGACACGCACGGCGGCGGCCGGACCGACTCCGCCGTACCCGACCCCGAGCCGGAGCTGGTGGACGCGTGAACACTGAGATCGAGCTGGAACTGGTCGTCGCAGCCGCCACGGAGCCCGCCGCGGACGTCCGGCTACTCGAACTGCGCAGCCCCGACGGGGCCGAGCTGCCTGCCTGGTGTGCCGGGGCCCACATCGACCTGCTGCTCGACGACGGGCTGGTGCGGCAGTACTCGCTGTGCGGCGATCCGGACGACCGCAGCAGCTGGCAGGTCGCCGTGCTGCGCGAACCGGAAAGCCGCGGCGGTTCGGCGCACGTCCACGACAAGCTCGGCGTGGGCGATCCGATCAAGACACGCGGTCCGCGCAACAACTTCGAGCTGGAGCCGGCGGCGGCATACGTCTTCGTGGCGGGCGGCATCGGCATCACGCCGATCCTCCCGATGCTCGCCTCGGCCGACGCAGCCGGTGCCGACTGGCGGCTCTACTACGGTGGCCGCACCCGGGGCTCGATGGCCTTCGTGGACGACCTTGTGGCGCGCCACGGCGACCGCGTCGTCGTCCGCCCGCAGGACGAGACCGGACTCCTCGACCTGGCCGGGATCGTCGCAGGCCGTCCGGACGGCGCGCCGATCTACTGCTGCGGGCCGGCGCCGCTCCTCAACGCCCTGGAGTCCGTGTGCACGCCCCTGCCGTCCGGCACGCTGCGCACCGAACGGTTCACGGCACTCGAGGCCGACCCGGACGCCGTCTTCGAGGGTTTCGAGGTCGAGCTGACCGACTCCGGACAGGTTCTACAGGTGCCTGCCGACAAAACGATCCTCGACGTGATGGAGGAGGCCGACATCGAGGTCCTCTCCTCCTGCCGGGAAGGCACCTGCGGCACCTGCGAGACCGGCGTCCGCTCGGGCACGATCGATCACCGCGACGTCCTGCTGACACCCGACGAGCGAGCGGCCAACGATGTGATGTTCGTCTGCGTCTCCCGGGCCGCCCCCGGCTGCTCGAGACTGGTCCTCGAACGCTGACGGCAGTCACCGCAGCCACACAACGACGAAGGTCCCGCCCGATACCGGCCGGGACCTTCCGCCGCGCGCAGCCAGGAGCAGGCCACCCGCTGAACCCGCCCCAAAAACCGCGCTTACCGCGTTCATCAACCTGCGCGCCCTCAATCCCGAACACGAGCACTGGCGCCGCGGCATCGAAGCGGCTGTCATCTATCGCCGGGGAACACGGCGACCTGCGCGTGCCGTTCACGTACCGCGTCCCGGGCCGGGCAGGACGCGGCGGCACAAGAATGGCCGGCCTCGCTCACGAACTTCCCACGGGGCCAGCGGACCGCCGACACCCGTCGGTTCCACGCCCGCGGCACCATGGACCAAGACCGCGCCATGCAGCTGGAGAACCCCGGCATGATCTGGTCCCACTTCGACGTCGCCTGGGAAGAAGGCCTCACAGCCGCACGCGGATGGGCCGCCGAACACGGGCATCCCCTGGCCCCGCTCGACGCCACCCACCAGGGCTACAGGGGCCGTCCACGCTGGATCTCGACAGACAGCTCGCGCCGCACTGCGGTCACCAACTTGCCGAAGCAGCGCGGGCTCAGTCCGGTGAACGGGCCTATCCAAGACGGCTCTGACGCCGTGATCACACCAGCCACATCAAGATCATCCCAGTTGCCCACGCTGCCCCATGCCATCGATCCTGTGTGCACGTAAACAGGGAGGGCGCATGGGGCTGGTTCTTTTCCCGGGCGACGGAGACAACAGCAGTCCGGATGTCTCCTGGTCCTACAGCGGCTTTGCCGCGTTCCGGCGGCGTCTGGCTGAGACCGAGGGGTTCGCCCTCTCCGAGATGTGGGGCTTCGGAGGCGAGCGCCCGTGGAGCGACGTGTCCACCGCTTTGGAGCCACTCCTCGATCATCCAGATGACAGCGGTGACGATCTCTCGCCCGCCGAGTGCGCGTCGATTCTGCTTCGTCTGGAGGCGATCACTGACCAGTGGGCACGAGACGGCGGCGATGAGCTCCTTCAGCAACATATCGAGGACGCCCGTCAGCTGGCGGACGTCCTGCGGCTCTGCATCGACAAGGACGTCCCGCTGGCCTTCCTTTGACGCGGACCGAGCACGGAACCCACTTACGGGACAACTCTTAAAGACAGACGAAGCCAAACTCGGCACGGTCAGCTGTCCGCAGCCCCGTCCGGCCCGGAGCTTGTCAGCCGCGCCATGAAGCGTTCCACGTCGTCGAGCTCTTCGTCCATGACGTGGGAGCCGAAGTGTCGCTGTACTCCGGCGAGATGGGTGGCCGATGCCTTCCTCAGCAGCGCGAGACCCTGGCGGGTGAGTACGGCATACATGACCCGTCGATCCGACGGGGACGGCTCACGCTCCACCAGCCCGGCCTCCACCATGCGGTCGAGCAGCCGGGTAATGCCGCTGGTCGTGTACAGGACGGCCTGTGACAGTTCTCGCATGCGTAGGCGGCGGCCACGCGCCTGGGCCAGATGGTGCAGCACGTCGTACTCGGCCAGCGACATGGCGTGCGCCTCACGCAGCTCTTGTTCCAGTGCTGCCATGATCCGGCTGTGCCCTACCAGAAAATCGGTCCACACCGCCAGTCGCCGCTCGTCGGGCCGCAGGCCGGGTGACCTGGTGGATCGGGAACGCTTCGTCACACGGGCAGCATAGGCTCTTCCTCGGATGCCCTGGCCCTCCCTCTTGTTCCGGCCCCGGGCTCTCCTCGTGCTATTCAGCGCCGCGGCGGCCGCTCTGGTGTCAACGGTGCGTGGTGGGGATCGGCCCGAACTTGCCGCTCTGGTAGTCCTCGATGGCCTTTGCCACGCCTGAACGGTCGTTCATGACGAACGGTCCGTAGGCGAATGCCGGCTCGCGGATGGGCAAGCCGGAGTAGAAGACCAGCTGCGTGACCTGCGTCGCATGCACCTCGATGCCGGTCAGCCCCGGCTCGCCGGGCGGGAACCAAGCGGTATGGCCGTTCTCCACCGGCATGCGATCCGGACCGACGAGTACCGAACCTGAGACCACGTACAAGAAGCCGTTGTGGTCTCCGGGGATCTCGTGGGTGAAGCTCCCACCCTCCTCGTAGTGGGCGTGTGCCACCGTGACGGGGTGGTGCAGTTCCGCTGGGCCGTGCACTCCATTGATGTCCCCAGCGAAGATGCGCACTCGCGAGCCGGGGCCCTCCACCAAAGGGGCGCTGGCCGCTCGCAGGTTCTGGTAACGCGGCTGGGACATCTTCTTCCTCCGGGGCAAGTTGACCCAAAGCTGGAGGGTCTGCACGGGCCGGCGCCGGTAGGCGAGTTCGGCGTGGATGACACCGCTGCCTGCCGTCACCCACTGCAGGTCGCCGGGGTCTAGCACGCCGTGACCGCCCGCGTTGTCGTGGTGTTCGAGCTGACCTTCGACAACCAGAGTGACGGTCTCGAAGCCACGGTGCGGGTGCCAGTCAAAGCCGACTTTGGAGAACCATGCCTGGTCGAGCAGGACGAAGGGATCGGACTCTTTGAGGTCGTCTGGAGCGAGTACGAACGCCGAGTCATCGACCTGTTCTCCCGCCCCCTTGTGCAGGACACCTCCGATCCGCTGCGGGGAGCAGCGACGGTCGGTGCTGCTCGTGGGCTCGATGGCGGTGTCTGATCCAGTGCTGTCGCGGAAGCGGTCCACGGGATTACCTCTCTGTCAATATCTGAGACCTTAATAGTTGTTGTAACAACATCTGAAGCGATCTATTTCTGGCAGTCGGAGTGTTGTGTGTCACTCGGCATGAGCGGAGGAAAAAGAGCTGCTCACAAGGCCTTTTCAGGGAGAGTGTCAGCGACGGTGGGGCCTGCTGGGACGAGGTGCGGCAGCGCGCACGGAACGCCAGCGGCATCGATAATGCTCGCGCCCAGTGTTACGTTTCTGAGCGTTGAGCGCACCTATTCGGTTGGCTTCCGACGGCCGGTGGCGGAACCCGGAGCCGGCGTGTGCAGCCGCTATGGCGCTCACCCGTCATACCTCGAGGTGCATCCGCGCCAATGGCACGCTCCCGTCGGACGAGGGCGAACCACGGGGACTACGGGAAAGTTGCCGTTGACGCACGAGAGGACCGACCATGACCACCCCTGCGCCGCCGAGCACTTGGGATACCACTGACTTCCTGCCCGTTGAGCCCAGTGGGCTCGATGTGCCGGAGCAGGAGATCTGGCATGCGTACCGCGATGCCACGGCGCTGATTGAGGACACCCTGGATCACCAGATGCAGCGCTCGGCAGGGGTGCCGCACCTGTACTACCGGATACTCGCGCGACTGTCGCAGGCCCCTGTTCGCCAGCTGCGCATGCTGGACCTGGCAGCCGACACCAAAATCACCCGGCCTCGGCTCACACATGCCATCAAGCGACTGGAGAAGCTCGGCTGGGTGCGCCGCGACGTGTACCCCACCGACAAGCGCGGCCGGATCGCGGTCCTGACCGACACGGGATACGAGGTGTTGCAGCGAGCCACTCCCGGGCATGTTGCAGCCCTGCAGCACGGAATCTTCGATCGCCTCACGCCTGAGCAGGCCGCGCAGTTCGGCGAGTTGTGCCGGATCATCGCGCAAGGGCTTGAGTCGGCCAGCGGCGGGGCCGGGCTGCCCTGGCAGCGGCGGTGAGCCACTGTAGCGACGCCGCCCACTGCCTAAAAAGGTTGTCCGCAACTGGTGCGGCTGCTGATGCGTCGGCCAGCTTTCGGCGGGGTGTTCTCAGCGGCTGATACGAAGTGGATCGGGCCGGTGAGTGTGTCGCAGCGAGGTACTGGTGGCGCTGGTTCGCCGTCGGGACGGTGATTGCAGCGGGGCCGGCCGTGGGGCTTGCGGCTTGCGGACCAGATGCTGCCCGTGGCCACATGCTGGCGCACGAACCTTACGTGGCGACAGAGCCCGCTTTTCGGCATCTCGAAGTCGGCTGTCGCAGGGCATGTCCGAAGTGGTGGTCAAGAACCACGTAGCAGAGCACGATGTCGACGCTCGCATTGGACTCGCGGCCCTCGCACGGCGTGGCAAACGAACTCTCGCTCCCGGAGTTTGTCACCAAAGACGCCAAACGCTCACTCACGCTTCCGCAACACTCTCGCGGGTCCGTGCGCACAGATACGAGGCAATGCGGCGGGCCGCAGGCGAGGCCGCCAGACCGGCAGGGAGCACCAGGGCCAGTTCCCGCTCGATCTCCGCGCCCGCCAGCGGAACCAGACGAAGTTTCTGCCCCGGTTCCTCGTCGGTGGCGCCGACCTGACTCGGGGGGGCCAAGGCGATGCCGAGTCCGGCACGGACCAGGTCGAGCAGAAGCCGCCAATCGGCGACTTCGCAGGCGATGCGCCTGGTCAAGCCAGCTGCGGCGAAGGCTCTGTCGGTGCGGTGGCGGGTTGTCCAGGTGGGGTCGGTCTCGACAAAGGGCTCACGTGCCAGTCGGCGCAGGGTGACTGACTTCGTCCCAGCCAAGGGATGCCCGGCCGGGACTGCCGCCATGAGACGCTCGGAAACCATGGGCAGAACCTGCAACCCGGACAGGGAAGTGTCCAGTGGGTCGAGCAGAGCACAGTCGAGGCGGCCGTCGGCCACCATCTGTGTCATGGCCGGTCCGCCGGTCTGCCGCACCGTGATCTCCAGCGCTGGATGGGCACGGGCGAACCCGGCCAACCATGTCGGGAGCGGCAGGAAGTTGGGGTTGACCGGGTAGGTTCCGATGCGCAGGTGACCGGACAGCAGGCCACGTACGTCCTGGACGGCTTGGCGGGCCGCAGCGGCGGACTCCAGGGTGTGGCGGGCGACGGGCAGCAGGGCTTGGCCCTCGGCGGTCAGCCGCACAGGGCGGCTCCCGCGTACGAACAGCTCGGCTCCCACTTCCTTCTCCAGAGCGCGCACGGATGAGGAGAGGCCTGACTGGACGATCAGCTCCCGGGCGGCTGCCTGCGTGAAGCTGCCCTCCTCGGCGAGAGCGACGAAGTGCCGCAGATGACGGAGTTCCATGGAGACATCATCTCCCGGAGAGATGAACTGTATCTCTACCTGCTGCCTCAGAGTGGAAATGGCAGTGGCGCCAGAAGAGGTTGAGAGCAGGTGTACCGACCAGTCTCGGTCGGCACAGCTCGTTGTTTCTGTTTCCCGTACCAGCGGAAAGTAGTTTCCGATGCCCTCCCTCCTTTCGGCCCGCGATCCTGGTCTGGGGACCACGGCACCAGGTCCAGCCGCGCCGACGCGCAGCTTCTGGATCGTGGCCTTCGCCTTCGCCATACTTATGGCCTTCGGCACGCTGCCGACGCCTCTGTGGCCGTTGTTCGCCGCCCGCGATGATTTCGGCTCCACGATGGTCACTGTGGCCTTCGCAGCGATGGTTGTCGGCGCCGCCGCAAGCTTCCTGTTGCTGGGACACCTCTCTGACCGTCTCGGGCGCCGGCACATCATCGTCCCGGCGCTGCTCACCTCGGCCACCGCGGCTCTGCTGCTGATGGTGTGGCACGGCACGGCCGGCCTGCTGGTCGCCCGCATGGTGACGGGGCTCGGGACGGGGCTGATGGCCTCGACCGCCACGGCCTACCTGAGCGACCTCTACGTCCGGTCCCACCCGGAGCGGGCGGGCTCGCCTGTGCCCGGGCTGGTGGCCGCCGTTGCCAACCTTGGCGGACTGGCTCTGGGACCGCTGGCCGCCGGGGCACTGGCTCAGTGGGCGCCCGCACCGCTGACGACCCCATTTGTACTGTTCGGCGTCGTGCTGGTCGTGCTGTCGGTGCTGGTGCTGACCGGCCCGGAGACCGTGAACCGGCAGGCTGCGGGGGCGGCGCCCGCCCGCTTCGGGCTGCGCCCGGGAGGCGGCACTGCCTTCGCCGCCGCAGCCGGTATCGGCTTCTTCTCGTTCGCTGTAATGGGTTTCTTCTCCTCGCTCGGCGCGGTGATGGTCCGCGGCGTGCTGGGAATCTCCTCACCGTTCATTGCGGGCCTCGCCCCCTTCGCAGTGTTCGCGGCTTCTGCTGTGGCCCAGTTGGCGCTGGCCCGGCTGTCCGCTTCCCGGATGCTGATGACCGGCACAGTGCTCTTCCCGGTCGGCCTGGCCCTGACAGCTCTCGCGCTCTTCCACCCGGCACTGGCGCTCTTCCTCACCGCCGCGGCGATCACCGGCGCCGGAGCAGGACTGCTGTTCAAGGCATCTGTGGGCCAGAGCGTGGCGGCAGCCCTGCCCTCGTCCCGGGCAGGCGTGCTCGCGGTGTTCTTCGCCATCGCCTACGCCGGCATGGGGCTGCCCTCGATCGGATTCAGCCTCGTCTCCCACCAGCTAGGACTACGTCCGTCGATGATCGGCTTTGCCGTCGCCCTCTCCTTGGGTGCTCTGACCTCGGTCATCATCTCGCGCCGGCTCGAGGCACGCACGGGCGGAAGACACCGAGCTATGACGGCGTAATCCGCGTCCCCACACCGCCCGGCCGCGGCGGTGCATTCCAGTCACACATCATCTCTGCCGTAAGGAAGAACAACTGATCATGACCACAGACACCTCGCCTGCCGCCGACTCCGCGCACCGAAACGCCGCACGCGCGCAGGGCTTCAGTCCCGGCCGCCCCGTCGTCTTCCGTCACGCTACGGTGCTGACCGTGGATTCCCATGGTGTCATCGAGAACGGGGACGTACTGGTCATGGGAGACCGCATCGAGGCGATCGGCCGCGACCTGGCCGTTCCCGAGGGGACGGTCGAAGTCGACGCCACCGGCGGCATCCTGATGCCCGGCATGATCGACTCCCACCGTCACATGTACCAGACAGCACTGCGCGGCATCGGTGCAGACTGGACTCTCAGCCAGTACTTCGTCTTCTGCTATCTCAACTGGGGTCGGCTCTTCCGGCCTCAGGACGTCTACGCGGGCAACCTCCTCGGCGCCGTCGAGGCACTCGACGCCGGTGTGACCACCACGCTGGACTGGTCGCACGGGTTGCAGACCCTGGACCATGCCGACGCAGCAGTGGACGCCCTCCAAGCAACGCCCGGCCGCTTCGTGTTGGCTTATGGGAACCTGCTTGGAGCCCCTTGGGAATGGGCCACCAGCGCCGACTTCAAAGCATTCGCAAGTCGCCGATTCACTCCGGGCGACGACATGCTCGGCCTGCAGCTGGCCTTCGACGTCACCGCCGACCCGTCCTTCCCCGAGCGGAAGGCATTTGAAGTGGCACGCGAGCTGGAACTACGCGTGACCACGCACGCGGGCGTGTGGGGCGCCACCACTGACGACAGCATTCGGCTGATGTGGGAAAACGGCTTCATGACCCCCGACGTGACCTACGTCCACGCCACATCGCTCTCCCAGGACTCCTATCACCGGATCGCGGCCACCGGCGGGAGTGTCTCCGTCTCCTCCGAAAGCGAGCTCAACGCGGGCCAGGGCTACCCGCCCACCTGGCAGCTGCGCAAGCACGGCATACCGGTGTCCCTGTCCATGGACTCCAGCATGTGGTGGAGCGCCGACCTGTTCTCCGCGATGCGCTCCACTCTGAGCTCCGACCGGGCACGGGAGCACCTGGCAGCCCACAACCGCGACGAAACGATCGTCCACAACCATCTGCGCGCTGAAGACGTCGTACGGTGGGCAACGCTGGGCGGTGCGCAGGCCCTTGGCCTCGACTCGGTGATCGGCAGCATCACGCCGGGAAAAAAGGCTGACCTCGTCCTGATCAAGAACGACCGGTCACCCGCCATGCACCCGATCATCCACCCCTATGGACACGTCGTCTTCCAAGCCGGCCGCGGGGACGTCCACACCGTCATGGTCAACGGAAAGATCGTCAAGTACGACCATGCGCTGCTCCAGGACACCCTCACAACCGCCCGCGCGGCCACAGCGGAGACCGTCGAACACTTCCGCACCGCCATGGGCGAGAAGGAGTGGCAGGCAGCCCGCGAGCCTGAACTCCCGGACAGCGAGCGAATCTCCAACCCCTACACCTACACCTCATGGGACGGCGGCGACGACCGCCACCGGCCGGAGGTGTAGTGCCGCACTCGTGAGGTGACAGAGCAAAGACCAGGCTATGACAGAACTACGGCACCACAGGAACCTGCGCGTGCCGTAGAGGGCCGGTGGCGGGGCGATCCTGCCCCACCACCGGCCCTCCGGTCTGTTCGCGAGGATTGCAGATGAGAGCACCCCCTCTCGTTCTCGATCACGCCTCGGACAACCTCTCGACACCATCCGTGCAGCAGCGAGCCCCAACACAGCAAGGCACTCGCGCTGCCTGCACAGACCGGATCACAACACCGACCCGACTCAACACAGCCTCACGCCAACCACACACCAGGCCGTAAGCGCGACTGTCTGGACGGCAACGAGAAGCTGCGCACCTGACCCCAGCTGGCCTTACGGGCGAGTGGCCGTGGTCTACCGGGAGTCGATGGCGAAGCCCGTAATCGCCGACTACCGCGAAGTCACCAATGGCATGCGCTGCCGCGTCTGAACTGGCGGCCTGTCATGCCCGCCTGCCGTCCTATGGTTCCGGGATGAGCAACTCACCTGCTGCTGCCATCCTCACGACTGCAGATCTGGCCGAGGCAATACGCGCGGTGCGTACCTTGCTGGGCATCGCGGATGTCAGTGAGGGCGAGGTGGACTTCGAAGCCGTCATCAGGCCGCCCGATTGTCCTCGCGCACGGCACAAGGTCGCAGGCGGCTCTGACAGTGCCCGGTGCCGCGGGGGCTCAGTTGGTGGTGTCGGGGAGCCGGTATTCGTACTTGCGGGGCCTCAGGTCCTCCTCAGCCGGCTCCCAGTCGGTGAAGAGGGTGACCTTGTTGCCGCTGGCGGTGTAGGGGTCGGTGCAGGTGTCGACCTTGATGTCGCTGACGACATAGAGGTCGACGGTGTTGTCCTTGTCCCTGGCGTGCAGGACCTCGTTGATCGTCAGCTCCACGCTCGTCGCGGCCCCCGTGGTCCCTTTGACCTCGACATGGAGTTCCTCCGCGCCGCGGGTGCAGCGCAGGTCGTAGGGCTTGCCCAGCCTCTCGACCGTCCAGCCCTTCTCCTCGTAGTGGGCAACTGCGTGGTTCTCGGCGTGCAGTTCGATGGCTTTGCGCTTCTTGGGGTCGGAGATGTAGCCGGCGCCGCGGCGGCGCCGCTGGGGCTTCTTCTGGCCCTCAACCTGTTCCGCCGTGAAGCCCGGCGACTTGTCCAGGGGAACGTCTTCGGGCTTGTCGGGGTCGAAGGGGATCCCGGCGAGCTCCAGGAGACGTTGGGCGGGCATCTGGACGAGCTTGCCCATGCCCCGGTCGGTCCCTGAGCGGCGGATGGCATCGCTGCCGGCTTCGGTGAGCGGTCCCTTGGGACCCAGGGGGATGTTCTCGAGCCGGGCAAGGGGTTCGATGCCGAAGCGCTGGGGGTACTTCAAGCGCCGCTCGGCCTCTTCGTCGGGCCAGTGCCAGGACCGGCCCTCATAGAAGCCGCCGCGGACCTGGAAGAGGTAGAGCGTTGCGGTGTCCTGAAGCCAGCTCTCGAGCTGGACGCGCGGCGAAGCTCCAGTGGCCAGGAGCGCGAACTGCGGGTGGGCGTCCCTGTATTCGGGCTTCTCCTCGGGAAAGCCCCAGGACAGTGTCTCGATGCCGTGGATGAGATTGCGCTGCGCCTCGGTGCTCTGGCCCACGTGGACCATGACGAACGTCGAACTCTTCATGCAGGGCATCATAAGCATGCCCTTATCGAGGGGTCGATAGAGTTTGCGATTTGGTAGTGTGCTCTGGGTCAGGATCCAGCAGATGCCGTCAACTCGCAGACTAGGGACGGCCGCTGACAAACCGGCAGGTCCACAACCTCAAGCAGGTCAGGAACCAGGCCGGGCCTGGCAGGCGTGCGGTACAGGTGGCTGTGGGGGCGTGGAAACCCGGGGAAAGAGCGTGTCCGACCAGACGGCGACCATCCGAGCCCGACAGCCTCACCGTCCCCTCCCCCACGCCACGCGCCGGGCGCATCGGCCACGGGGGCGGCCGGGGTGGTGGCGTGTGCGGCGGCTGGCTGGGTGGGTGAGATCGCGGCCCGTGTCCGTGACGCTGCGTTCCTTCAGGCGTGCGCGGCCCGGTAGATGGCGGCCGGGTTCGGGATGCCGGAACCCCGCGGGGCAGCGAGCGGGCGCGGGCAGCAGGCGCGAGGACGTGATCTTTCGGGTGTCGGGGGTGCTACCTCTACCTCGTATCAGGCGCTCAGCCAGTCGTCCGTCTCGAACTGGTCCGGCTCGGCGACGTGCAGCTGGACCGGCAGCTCGTCCACCGAGGCGCTCTCCGCGATGTCCGAAGTGCCGTGCAGGAGCAGCAGTCCCCGGGCCTGTCGTCGCCCAGAGCGAGGGTCTGCGCGATCGACGCGCCGAGGGAGAAGCCCACGTACACCAGGCCTCGCTCGGAGTAGGGCGCAGCGGCGAGGACGGCGCGCTTGAGGAGCTCGTCCTTGCCGATCTCCTCGTTGAAGGCCATTGCCTCCTCCACGGTGTCGAAGGTGCGGCCCTCGAAGAGGTCGGGCGTTCACACCTCGTGCCCCGCGGCACGCAGCCGGTCCGCCGCGGCGCGCACCGCCGGCCGCAGCCCGTAGGTGGAGTGAAGAGCATGACGTTCGTGGGCTCCATGGTGCCAGCCTGGACCGACGACGCCGCACGGGCCCGCGTACGGACGGCTTCCGGCTCCAGGTTTGGACTGCGGCGGGCCGGTAACGGTCGGGTGCATGGAGAACGTACTGCGCCCGGTGATCGTCGTCGGCGGCTCGGTCATGCTCACGCTGCTCGTCGGGTGGGCCGTGGACCGGCTGCTGCGACGCGCGGACGGCCGGCACCACGAGACCCCGCTGTGGGGGCTGCTCCGTCGCGGCCGTATCCCCTTCCAACTCGTTCTGTGCACCGCCATGCTCAGAGGGTCCTACGCGCAGGCCAAGCTGCTGGAGGAGCACTCCATCGGCATCGGCCGGATCCTGACGCTGACCCTCATCGGCTCCACGGCCTGGCTGGTGGTGCGCATCGCCGCCGCCGCCGTGGAGACCTCGTACACCCGCTACGCGACCGCGCACCGCGACCCCGCCCGGGTCCGCCGGGTCCGCACCCAGGTGTCGCTGATCCAGCGGGTGGTGTCCGCGATCGTCGGTGTGGTCGCGGCCGCCGCGATGCTGCTCACCTTCCCGGCGATGCGGGCGGCCGGCGCCTCGCTGCTCGCCTCGGCCGGCGTCCTCGGCATCGTCGCCGGTGTCGCCGCACAGTCCACCCTGTCGAACCTCTTCGCCGGGCTGCAGATCGCCTTCGGCGACATGGTGCGCCTCGGCGACACGGTCGTGGTGGACGGCGAGTGGGGCACCGTCGACGAGATCACCCTGACCTTTCTGACGGTACGGACCTGGGACGAGCGGCGAATCACGATGCCCGTCTCGTACTTCACCTCGAAGCCGTTCGAGAACTGGTCGCGTGGCAGCGCCCAGATGACCGGCATCGTCTTCTTCCACGTCGACCACTCCGCGCCGGTGGAGGCCATGCGCGAGAAGCTGCGCGACATCCTGCGCGAGTGCCCGGCCTGGGACGGACGCGACTACAAGCTCGCCGTCACGGACTCCACTCCCAACACCATCCAGGTGCGCGCCCTGGTCACGGCCAAGGACGCGGACGACATATGGACGGTGCGGGTCACGGTCCGTGAGCGGATGATGCGCTGGCTGACCGAGGACCACCCCTACGCACTCCCCCGCGTCAACACGGCCGGCGCGGCACCGCCTCCGGGCAGGACCCTGCGGGGCCCGCGCCGCGACCAGGACGGCGCCGCGACCCACTCCTTCGAGCCTTCACGCACAGGCACAGGCCGCGGCTAGCCCCATGCCGAGGCCGCCACTGCCCCGCCACATCGCCGACTGCGCACCCCACGGCAGAGTCCAGCCGCCCGGCGAAGGGCCACGGCTGCTGCACACCCACCACGGCCAGAGCCCACCCGAGACCACCGACGGCGCGCACACCAGCAGCCGCAGCCTGCGCAGCGCATCTCGCGGCAGCCGGTGCAGCAGCGCAGCGAGGAACGCCCGGTCGGCGGCGTGAGCCGGACCCGCTCCCCGTCCAGTTGGCGCTCAAGTACTGTGATCTGGTGGCGCAGCGCCAGGATCTCGACGACCTGCCCCGGTCGCTCATCGAACGCAAGCGCAGCATCGCGAACGCGTTCGTCACACCGAAGTAGACCAGTCGCAGCAGCGTAGCGAATCATCATGCCGCGCTGATCGCCAACCTCGCGAGGGCTCCGGTGCCATCAGCCACAGCTGGCATGCCCCCGACCCCGCACACGGCTCCCATCAGGATGGATGAGTTTTCGGCAAGGGCAGGGCTGCGGTGCAGCGGTGGCACCTGCGCGGTTCGCGTCGTGCCACCACGGCGGGGTGACGGCTTCCGGGGAGAGCACCGACCAGCCGAGCGGCAGGGTTTCGGCTGAGGGCAGCAGCGCCAGCACCGGCACGGTCATTTCCGCCAGGGCCGCGCCGCCGTGGTAGCCGGCCTTGCGGGGGGGGTGTAGCGCTGGTCTTCGCGCCACAGCGCGGTGATGCTGCCGCCGCCCTCGAGTACGCGTGGGCCGGCCAGGTGGACCTCGTCGTCGCTGGGCTGATCTTGTGGAGGGCCGATGCGCCAGCGTGCCGACTCCACGCCCTGTGCGGGCAGCGGCCCTTCGGTGGTGCGGTCCAAGACGTGGCCTTGGTCGGCGACCAGCACGACGGGGCGGCCTTGGCCGCGGGTCGCGTCCAGTAGCTCGGACAGGTAGCGGACGCTGCCTACCGTCCAGTCGCCCTTGGAGCTCTCCTGGCCATGGTCGAGCGCGTCGTCAATGGTGTTGAGGACCACGCCGACGACGCCGTCGCCTGCACTGGCACGACGTCCCCCTCGCCGACCGCCGTCTCCATGTGCGCTGGTCCCTCACCGCCATCGGCAACAGCCTCCTCCACCTCGGCCCGCCGAAGACCCGGGCCAGCCGCGCCTGGTTCGCACTGTCACCCCGCGTCGCCGCGGCCCTGCCGTTGTCGCTGATGGGAGAGGGACATCGCGTACTCCTTCGTACCGAAATACATCCCTTGGTTGTCACGGAGGGGTCGCTGCTATACCCAGCCCCGTTGGGAAGCCCGCATCCCCAGCTGGAACCTGCTCGCCGCACCCAGCCGCTCCTGCAGCTCACTTACGCGCCGCCGCAGGGTCCGCAGGCTCACGCCCAGGTGGCGAGCCACCGCCTCCTCCTTCATTCCGGCCGCCAGCAGCCGGGTCAGCGTCCGCTCGCTCTCGGTGAGCCCACCGCCGTCGACCGCCTGACCCAGCGGAGCGGCCTGCTGCCAGGCCATGTCGAAGAGCTTCTGCAGGGCCTCGGTCACCGCCGAGTGCCACACCACGACGGCGCAGTAGCCGCCGGCCGCGGAGGCGGTCAGCGGCAGCAGCGCCCGGCATCCGTCGACCACAAGGAGTTTGAGGGGCACGGACGGCAACACGCGTGCCTGCTCGCCGAGTTCGACCATCCTGAAGGCGCGGGACAAGACCTTCGGATCCTCCAGGCCGGTCGCCGAGTAGATCCCTCGGGAGACGATTCCGCGACTGAGCAGATCGGCCTGGAGGTCTACCTGCGGACCGGCCGGGGCTAGATACGGCGGTGTGTCGAACAGGCACACCTCGTGCTCCGCGCGCGCATACATCTCCTCCAGGCGTGCCGCGATGGCGCCCTCGCCGGAGGCCACCTCGACCAGCCGGGACGGTTCCTCGCGCAGCAGCCCCGCCTCGAACACGCTCGCCATCTCCTCGGCGGTCGCGGCCAGCAGCTCGGACTCCGTCTCACGCCGCCTGATCAGCCCCCGGATCGCCACCCTGGGGTCGACGGCCCGTATCCCGCCCATGGAGTCCGGTGGTTGCAGCAGCCCGAGCGCGAGCAGCCGGTCGCACACCTCACGGACCCGGGCCGGGGAGGAACCCGTCAGCAGGGCCCAGCCGGTCACGCCGGCGTCGGGCTGGTTGAGGATGGCCTGGTACAGCCGCTCGTCGAATGCGGAGACCCCCACCGCGGCCCAGGGGCTCGCGGCGAGGGTCTGCCCGTCCTTGTCGTACGCCGTGGTCTCCATGACCCGGCACGGTAGACGATCTTTGTTAAGGCTGGGCCACTACTTCAGACCGAACGCCCGCAGCGCGGTCTGTTCGACCGCGTTGCCGTCCTGGTCGGCGGCGCGCACGCGCAGCGACACGGACTCGGCGCCCTTGGGGTGCTTGAGTTCCACCTCGCCGTGATCCACCTTCACCACCTTCCAGGACGTGCCGTCGTCGTAGGAGACCCATGCCTTCAGGTCCCCGGCCACAACGCCGCCCGACTGGTCCCGTACGGAGAGTGCGAGCTGCGATGTGTGCTTGCGGTCGGCGCGGTTGAGGAGGTCGAGCCCGTGCACGCCGTAGTCGACGGAGAGCACCGGCAGCGCCGTCCGCTGGTCCGTGTGGGCCGAGGCGAAGGACCATTCGGTGTGGGTGCTGGTGGAGTACGCGGCCCAGTCGGCGGTACGCCGCGTGTCGAGCACGAGACGGTACGAGGCCTTCGCCGCGGGGACGTCGAAGGTGCCGAGTCCACCGAGTTTGGTCTCGCCGACCAGCTGTCCGTCCGCGTACAGCTTGCCCTTCGCGGTGTCCTGGACGTTGTCCACCGACCCGTAGTGCCCCGGCGTGGAGTCGCTCAACTCCGGTATCGCGAAGGTGAGTTTGTCTCCGGTGCGCTGGGAGAGGCCGTAGCCCTCATTGGCCGCCGGGCGCACGACCTGGCGCAGCCAGTCCTCGGAGGGCACCGTGCCCGCCGTGTCGAAGGTCTGCACGGAATCCCACTGGGGCTTGGTCGCGTTCGAGTCGGGATAGACGGCGTGCCAGATCCGGTTGGCGGTGACGTTGTAGTACTCGGTGCGCTCCGTGCCGAGTTGAACGTTGTTGCTGGTCGCGATGTCGACGTTCTGCCAGGGACGGTACTGGTACACGGAGTCCTTGCCGACCTGGCCGGCTCGGCCCCCGTGGTAGCGAACCGTCTGCTTCACCGTGTTGGAGCGGTTCAGGTTGTACGTCTGGTCGGCCGATACGGCGCCCGTCTGCGGGAACATCACGCTGTACACGTACGGGCTGACCGCGGTGCCCGTCAGCTTCAGCCTGACCTGCTTCCCGCTCTTGAACAGGGCGCCGAGCTTCGCGCCGTCCTCGCCGGTCGCGGTCATCAGCGGGATGGACGCGCTGTTCACCCAGGAGATCCAGTAGCCAGGCGTCTCGTGGTAGGCGAGGACGTAGCCGGCCCCGGCCTCCGTCGCGTTGGCCAGCGCCTCGTCCGCCGTCTCACCGGCGCCCACCCGGACGACCGCTACCTTGCCCTTGACGTCGAGGCCGTCGAAGTCGGCCGTGGTGCCGCCGCCCGCGTCCACTGCCACGACCGTGCGGTTGCCGCTGATCTTCACCGGGAAACCGGTGTCGGTCTGCGCGTAGTCGAGGGGCAGCGCGTACTTCTCGGGGCTGGTGACGCTCGCCGTCAGCTCCTTGGCGTACAGACGGAACTTCGAGGAGAACTCGAACGTGCCCTGGGTGACCTTCTCGGTGGGCGCCACGTAGACGTGGTCGGTCCACCAGCCCTGGCTGTAGGTCAGCCCCCACGAGCTGCCCGGGCCCTCCCGGTGCCAGTTAGTGGTGAATCCCTGGAACTCGGAGTCCTCCTTGGTCTTTGGCTTGATCTCGACCGCCTTGCGGGCGTCGAGGACGACCTCGGTGTTCTTGTCGACCTTGACCTCCGGATCGCCGACGATCGAGGTGGCGACCTCAAGGCCGGCCGCGTCCCGCTGCGAAATCCACGACGCCATGTTGTACGTACCGGCCGGCACCTTGAACGTGTAGCCGCTGCCGAGGAACCCGTGCGTCTCCGGATACGCTCCGTTCAGTTCCGAGAGCATGAAGAGCGACGCCGAGGTGGACGGCTTGCCGTCCCGGCCCACCAGCGACACCTTGAGATCGTAGGTCTTCGCCAGCTTCTCGAAGCCGATGGCTGTGGTGACCTGGACGCCGTCGGCGCTCGCGGTGATGTGGCCCGTGTACCGGCCCGTCGCCAGGTCGGCAGGGTCGACCGCCGCCTCGACGGTGGCGGTGCCCTGCGCCGGGACGGTCACGGTGTCCGCGTTCAGGGCGGCATCGGGGAGGGACGAGGCGACCTTCAACTCCACCGCTTTGTCGGTGGTGTTGGTGTAGGTGACGTCCTTGGTGTCGATGTCGGCGTCGGTCTCCTCGTACTTGCCGAAGCTCAGGGTCGGTGTCGCGAAGACGCCCTGGTTGACGGCCCGTACGGCGTCGACCCGGCCGTCTCCCTGCTCGAACACGGAGTTGACGCTGTTCGTCTTCGCGGTGGCCGCCAGCGCCTGCTTGATCTGCCGTCCCGTCCAGTCCGGATGGGCCTGCGCGACCAGCGCGGCGGCGCCCGCGACGTGCGGGGTCGCCATCGACGTACCGCTCGACGTCGTGTAGTACTCGTCGACCGGCGTGCCCATGGTGGTGCCGGCCGCGCGGGCCGCGGTGATGGCCGCGCCCGGTGCGGTGATCTCCGGCTTGACCGCGTAGTCGCCGATGCGGGGGCCCCGGCTGGAGAACGAGGCCAGCGTGTCGGACTTGTCGACCGCGCCGACCGTCAGCGCCGAGTCGGCGATGCCCGGAGTGCCGACGGTCTGCTCGGACGGTCCTGAGTTGCCCGCCGCGATCACGAAGAGGGTGCCGGTGGACGCGGACAGCTCGTCGACGGTCTCGCTCAGGACGTCCGAGGGCCCGGACGCGTCACCGCCCAACGACATCGACACGATCTTCGCGCCGGAGTGGGCCGCCCACTCCATGCCCGCGATGATCCAGGAGTCCTGGCCGCGGCCGTCATTGCCGAGGACCTTGCCGACCAGCAGCTCCGCGCCCGGCGCCACACCCTTGCGCTTGCCGTCCGAGGCCGCGCCCGAGCCGACGATCGTGGACGCCACATGGGTGCCGTGACCGTGGCCGTCCTGCACCGCCTGGTCCGGCACGAAGCTCTTCGACTCGGCGATCTTCCCGGCGAGATCCGGATGACCGGCGTCCACGCCCGTGTCCAGGACGGCCACCTTGACGCCCTTCCCGTCGTAGCCCGACTTCCACACCTCGGGCGCGCCGATCTGCGGAACGCTGACATCGAGGGACGCCTCGACCTTGCCGTCGAGCCAGATCTTGTCGATCCCCTCGCCGAGCTGCCGTGCGGCCTTCGTGGTCGGTCCCGTGCCGAGCGCGGGGGCGATGTCCTTCCAGAAGGCAGTCGACTTCGCCGCACTGAGCGAGGCGCCGTCGATCGTGGGCAGCTTGAGCATCCGGCGAGCGCCGTCGGGAGTCGCGCTGCCCTTCGTGTACGTCGCGATCACCGGGATGTCACCGGTCCTCGCGTCGGCGTACCCCTGCTTCACCAACTGGGTGACATTGAAGAGGGACGGATCGAGGCGACCCGCGTTCACGAGCGGGATCGCGTCCGACGGCAGGACACTGACCTCACCGTCCTTCTCACTGGACACGAAGGTAGCGGCCTCGCGGCCCTTGCCGCGCTGCACGTCGACGGCGTACTTGCCGTCCGGCCCGGCGCTGAGGGTCACGGTGTCACCGGTGATGAGGGTGACGGTCTGCGTACGCGTCGCACCGGCCTGAGCGCCGCTGTGCACGGGCGTGGATTCCTGTACGGTGACCTGCGCCCCGGCACCGGCCGCGGCGGGTGTGATCGCACTCGTGAGCAGTCCGGCCGCTCCTGCCAGGGCCCAGAAGGCGTGGTGTCTTCGCATGGGTGGCGTCCTCCCCTGAACTGTGACGACGCATCCGGCCTGGTGACCGGAAGCCAGTGATCAGAGTGAGCTCCGCGCGGAAAGCGACTCAAGAGAATCCCGTGGCCGAGGAGTGCCAATGCTCTCTTCGGCCACGGACGGCGGCGGTCGCCGTCCGTGGCCCCTGCCGTCAACTCCCTTGCTGGGCCCACTCGGTGACCGCGCCCCGGTGCCCCTGCCCCTCGCGCCCGGCCCGCGGGTCGCTTCCGAGCGCCCACCACTGCCTGCCGTGAATTCCGAGGAAGAACACGGTGTGGTATTCCAGGCCTTGCTGCGGTGGGTGGTGAGCAAGACGACGGCATCGGCGGACTCAAACTCGTCGAGCACCACACCCCAGTCGTCTGCCCCGTCGAGCACCGTCTCAAGGCGCGCCTCGAATGCGTCGGTGACGAGATCGAACTCCTCACCGGGTGCCGAGGCCTTTACGTAGCGGCGCAGGGCCGCGCTGTCCACGAGATCGAGCACCTTTCGGACGGCGTCGGCCGCGGACGTGGTCGACGGAGGGTGGGCCTGAAGCCAGGCACGGAGCCGCCGGGTGGTCAGGTCACTCGCAGGACGCCGGTGATCCCGGAACGCGAAGAGCGAGGCGAGCGGTGGCATCCGGAGACGGCTCGCTGGATACTCACCATTGCCACCGGTCGGCCGCCGACCCTGCGGAAGCGCACTGCGTAGACCTGGACGACTAAACCTACCGATCGATGCAGCACGTTGGGCCGGACAGCTCGGCGAGCGTGTAGGGCGGGCCGCCCCCACTGCTCGCCATCGGGCGGCCCGCCCTGTCCCGCCGCCGGTCAGCTTCAAGCACCCGGCGGCGGGGGTCTCAGTCGGCTTGAGTCTCGCCCTCTCTGCGCGGCCACGTCGTGCCGACGCGGAAGCCGTTGCGGAGTTCGCCGCTGTAGAAGTGCTGGTGATCGCTGTAGTGCCCGGCGGACAGGGTGCAGCGCAGTACGCTCTCGGGCTGACGGATGAAGCAGATGCCAGGAATCTCCACGTGCTCCTGCAACGTCTTCCGCCTGGCGCTCATCGCCGTGCCTGCCGCATCACGAGTCGCACCCACGTGCCGTGCGCGCAGACCATCGGGTCGTCGGTGCACTGTTCGCAGTTCTGTGTGTGGTCGAACTGTGCGGGATAGACGTGCCGGAGAGCGCAGGGACGGCAGCCGCGGGGGAACCAGCGGGCCACCGTGCCGCGAAAGGAGGCCACGCGTTCACCGAGGTCGATGGCCGAGCCGGCGCCGAGGGTGACGGCACACCATACGCAGTCCCGCCCCCGGATCTGGGGTTCGGTGAGCCCTTCGGTGTCGGGCAGCAGAGGCGAAAGCGGATCCTCGACGAGGACTGTTCCGCCTTTTGCCGAAAGAGTGTGGCCCGTACTCTCGTCCATGTCGACGCTCCCAGGGTGTCGGCCGACCCCGGGGCCGTTCGCGCGGCTGCCGGGGTGCTTTCTTCGCGTGGCTACGCGATCGTCACGCCGGTCCCAGGACGTAGGAACCTCACGCAACGGGCACTTAGGGACGTCCCAAGAGGGGTAGAACGTCCCCAAGCGCAGTCGAGTTGGGGGCGGTACGGCGAACGAGAGACTACGAGCAGCCATGACGGCTAGAGGCTGGACCCACGAGACGCTCGCGGAGAAGGTCGAGGTCGACCCCAAGTCCGTTGAGCGGTGGGTCAACTTGGGGCGTGTTCCTCGCCAGGCAACCGCCCTGCGCGCGGCGGAGGCCGTGGGGGAAGACGTCTACGCCCTGTGGCCGGCGCTTCGGCAGCCCCGTAAGGCGCGCAGCATGAGCCCCGAACTCGTGGCTCTCTATCCTCAGCGCGCCGACCTCCCCGTGTCCGCGTTCGTGGACCTGCTGCGGCAGGCACGCGAGCGTATCGACGTCCTCGTGTACGCCGCGGTCTTCCTCCATGAGGCGTATCCCCGGTTCAACGAGCTGCTGGAGGAACGAGTGGCGGACGGCTGCCGAGTCCGGATCGCGCTTGGCGACGCCGACAGTGCGAACGTTCAGGCGCGTGGCCGCGAGGAGAGGTTCGGCCACGGCATCGAGTCACGCTGCCGCCTCGCCCTCCTGCACTACCGCAGTTTGGTGAAGTCGCCGGGCGTTGAGCTCCGCACTCATGGCACGACGTTGTACAACTCGCTTTACCGGGCGGATGACCAGCTCCTTGTGAACGCGCACGTCTGGGGCATGAACGCCTACGGCGCCCCGGTGTGGCATCTTCGGCGTACCGAGAACGGCGGCATGTTCGACACCTACGCGGACAGCTTCAACGCCGTGTGGGACACGGCCCGCCCGGTGGAGGAGTAAGCGATGGCACGCACTGAGTACTACGACGATCCGGAAGCTCCCAAGCCCAACAGCCTTGTCGTTGCGGCCTCTGCTGTAGTGACCGATGCGCAGGGACGCATCCTGCTGCAGCGGCGCCGCGACAACGATCTGTGGGCGCTGCCGGGCGGCGGCATGGACATGAGCGACTCCCTGCCAGGCACCGCCGTGCGGGAAGTGAAGGAGGAGACCGGCCTCGACGTCGAGATCACAGGACTCGTCGGCACGTACACCGACCCGCGGCACGTGATCGCCTACACGGACGGCGAAGTGCGCCGCCAGTTCAACATCTGCTTCACGGCCCGCGTCACCGGCGGGCACCTGGCCATCTCCGACGAGTCGACAGAGCTGCGGTTCGTGGCCCCCGACGAACTGGAGTCACTACCAATGCACCACACCCAACGCCTGCGGCTGCAGCACTTCCTGGAGAAGCGGCCGACGCCATACCTCGGGTAGATACGGACATGACGAAACGCTCCTGCATGGCCGCGATGACCACAGAGAGCGGCCGCCGTCTGGTGGTGCGCAACGGCTTCGGCTTCTGAGCCCACGTCGGGGGTTGTTCCTGACACAGCACGCCGCCCCCAAGGTGATCGCACGCCTCTGAAGCTGGCACCCTTGTCCGTCGTCGTGCTCATCGTCGTCCTGTGCGTGCAGGCCAGCTACAGCCCTCAGGACCTTCAGACGATCCTGATCACGCTGATATCCGTTCTGGCATCGTCGCCGTGACCACCCCCGCGGGCAATTCGGTCTAGCCGCGGCACCCGTGGCATAACAGCGCTGGCCCCTCGGATGATCACCGAGGGGCCAGCGCTGATGTGACCATGCAAAGGGCGAGCACGACTCGGTGGGCGGCTTCGGCTACAGGCCGCAGGAGCCGCGGTCCAGGTGGAAGTAGCGGGCATTGGCCCAGCGGCACAGTCGGATACCGACGATGACGCCGACGATGGTGACAAGCGCGGGCACGTAACCGCTGGCGACCTGGATGATCGGGATCGCCGGGCACCCGCCCGAGATCGCCCAGCCGGTTCCGAACAGCACGGCGCCGGGGATTACGCCCGCGTGGATGCGTCCCGGAGTACGGCGGATCCGCAGCAGAGCGAACGCGCACACGATGATCCCGACGGCACCCGCGAAGGAGAAGAACATCCGCAGGTCCTGGAAGGTGAACATGCGGTTCAGCTCGGTGTAGTCGCCGAAGCCGATACGGGAGACGGTGTAACCGAGAGCCAGTCCCGTGATGATGTTGGCCAGCAAAATCGCGCCTCGGGTACGCATCAGATCACCTTCCACAGAAGGAACGAGACCGCGACGGCGGTGCCGAAGAACACGGCGGTCGCGACCAGGCTGACCGGGCGCAGACGGCCGCAGCCGTTGAGTCCGTGGCCGGAACTGCAGCCACCGGCCAGCCGAGTTCCGAAGCCGACCAGCACGCCTCCGATGAACAGCAGGACGATCATGGTGGTCGGATTCGCGGTGACCACGTCCCGGAATCCCGGGCCCATGTCGAAGCGGAGGTGAAACTGGCCGGAGGTGAGCGCAGCGATCAACCCGCCGAGGAAGATCGACACCAGCAGGGCGGCCTGGGTGACCAGCGGGGCCGGGGCTAGGGCCGAGGTGTCCTCATTCACCGTTGGTTCGACGTCCGTCTGGACCGGCTGTGACGTGCCGTACGGAACCGGTGGCACGGTGGGCGCGGCGTAGTCGGTGCCGAAGTGCTCCGCCGTCGCTACGGCGAGAGCCTCGGCGAGCGCTCGCTCGTCGGTGAACTCCTCGTCCATGCGCTCGAGCCGACGCTCCCTGCGCCAGTGCAGGACGCGATCCCACGCGGACGACACCCCGAACGACCGATCCGTGGTGAGGGCGTAGTTGATGGTGATCAGAGCGAGCCCGGCAGCGCCGGCCCACCAGGGCCAGTAGCCACTCATGCGGGGCCTCCCATCCATTCGGTGAATCGAGCCCAGAGGCCGCGTTTCGATCTGGAGCTCTGCCCAGCGCGTCTGGACGGACGGTCTGCGGGCTGCGGAGCCCATGCGGACGATGACGGCGTGTAATGCGACGCCGAGATCGTCGGGGACGCCGGCCCGAACTGAGCCGCAGCATCCGATGCCGTGGTCACAGGTTCTGACGGCTCTGCCGGCCAAGCCGGTGCCGGCTGCGACCGGGACGGGTTCTCCTGCTGCCAAGGATTGGGCTGGGGGGGACGAGCCTGCTGGGACCCCTGCTCAGGTCCGGCGGCGCTGGACCGGTCCGCGCCCTCGGCCGTGTCTTCAAGGTGGCGTGCGCGGGCTCCATTGGGCAGGAGGCTGATCGGCACGCGCTCGCCGGTGAGTGACATCTGGTAGCGCGCACAGCCGAGCCATTGATCCTCGCTGTCGCAGTAATAGTCGCGCCACCCCTGCAAACTCGCCTTAAGCAAGGGGAAAAGGGGGCATCCTGCGGTGTGCGAGCAACCCACGTCGCTCCCTTCTGACCGGCGCGCACCACCCGTTTTATGAGGGGCGGCTGCCGTTCTCGGTCTCTTGCCCCGACGCGCCCACGTCGACGATGCCGAAAGCGCGTTGATGGCCTGTCACGGTGCGGAGCAGTGCCTTCCTGCCTCGACCGGGCGTGATGCAACCACTGTTTCGGTATCGCAAGCAATTCCGGACACGGCCGGACTCACTTGACACCGCCGAGCGCGAAATATCATGCAATATCGGGTGTACCGCGCCCACATGGTCGGCCTTTCTGCGTACAGAAGTAATGCTCCCGTGGAGCCTGTGCACACATGGGCTCCACTTATGACGAAAGCATGAATTGGGCTGTGACGAAACTGTTGATATTACTGGTCGTTAACGAGGGCGCGAAGGAAGGAGACCCATGTGCCAACGTGCTGTCTGCCAGTCATGCCGGAAGGTGACCTACGAGGGCTGCGGAGGGCATGTGGAGCAAGTGCTCGCCGGTGTGCCGACACCGCAGCGGTGCATGTGTGAGCCAGGGAAGCGCAAACCGGTACGCGCACGGGAGTTGATGACTCCGTCGGGGCCGAATCCGGGCAGGCCGAAGGATGGCCGGTGGGCCCGGCTCATCGCATGGATGAAAAGCGCTGCCTAGGGCCGGTCGGACGGCCCCTTCGAGGAAATCGGAAGACGCCGTGCGTGCAGGAATGGTCGATCCAAGCCACCTCCCCGCCGGGCTCGGGTGCTGGTGGTGGATGAGGCTCAGCGGTTGCCGGTGCAGAGGTCACGGCCGGGGGTGAGATCGGCATCCGCGACGCCGGACATGCCATCGCTCTCGAACGCGCGACGCTGACCCCCTTCTCCGGCAAAGCCCTCTGCTGTACCAACGACGAACGCGTGACCCGGTCCTCCTTTTCTGACCGCCTCCAGCGGATCTCTGCTCCACGGCCGCTGTCACTCCTGCCGACCCGGATCTGGTCAGACGAGGAATGGGAGCGCATTCAGCTGGGCTGCTGCTCCCGGGACATGGACGAGAAGTGGGACGTCTTCGCCGAGGAAACGTCGTCTTCTTGCACCGGAGCTGGACGGGCAATGGGTTCGTCGAGGCCATCTTTGGTTCCGTCGATGACGGTGGCTGGCGGGTTGCCCAGGCCCTGGTGGAACGTGATCAGGACCGCTGTCGGGGCAAGGACGACGAGTACGACTGCCTGATGCTGGAGCTGGTGCTCAGCGCGATCGTGCTTGGCCAGCCAGCGCAGGAACTCCGTTCGAAGCTTGTGGAGTTGACCCGAAAGGCGGCGGGTGCCGCAGACGTTCCCGCTGGGATTGTGCAGCACAGCGCCTTGGGCTGCGTCCGGGATCGTAGTTTCCGCCCGCCAATCAGGTGGGATCGCGTCGTGGGTACAGTGCGAGAACGTCGAGGCTCTCGCCACCGGCCACGCCAGGCAACGCCGCTCCTGGCGCCGGGGTGGTACGCCGCCTCCGGCGACCGCGCCGACCGGCACTTACTTCGGGCGCCCTGGTGTCGGAGAACTGAGTGTCTCTGTCTCCTTACAGGTGGGAGCGTCGCCCCCCACGGACATCCGCCGAGGACGATATCCGGACAGGGGCAGTGAGGAAGGGGTCCGAGGCTGCCTCGGCCCCCTTCCCTGGGTGTGGCGGGGCCGTCGCGCGAACGCGGCCTTGTCCGGACATCGTCCTCGGCGGGGCTGGCTTCCGCGAGCCACCGAAGTGCTCCTCGAGACCGGGGGCTCAGCGCCAGTCGACTCCGCCCGCGCCCGTGCCCTGGGTCAGTCTTGCCTCGATCTCCTCGCGCACCTTCTGCATCACGGTCACAATCCGCCGCTCGCGCTCCTCGGTGAGCCGTGCCACCGGGACTGAGCAGCTGATCGCGTCCCCTGCCGGCGCTTCGTCGTTCACGCGCAGCGCGAAGCCGAATCCGACGATGCCGGTGACCCCCTCCTCGCGGTCGATCGAGTAGCCGCGCGCCCGCACCTGCGCGAGGTCGGCAACGAGCGCGGCCTTGGTGGTGTGGGTGCGTGGGGTCAGTGCCTCGTACGGTGCGTCCGGCAGTGCCGCGTCCGGGTGTTCGGCCAGCAGCGCCTTGCCGAGTGCGCCCGCGTGGGCGGGCAGCCAGCGCCCCACTCGGCTGATGGTGCGCAGATACTCGTGCGACTCGCGGGTCGCGAGGTAGGCGATGTCCATGCCGTCGAGGCGGGCCAGATGGATCGTCTCGCCGAGTTGCTCCGAGGCATCGTCCAGGTATGGGCGCACCACGCGGACCACGGGGTCGGTGTCCAGATAGGTGGTGCCGGTGAGCAGTGTGCGCAGGCCGATTCCGTACAGCGAGGCGGTGGCGTCGGTGCGCACCCAGCCGCGTGCGATCAGGGTCTGCAGCAGCGCGTACATGGAGCTGCGCGGCACGCCCAACTCGTCGGCGAGTTCCTGCAGTCGGGCGGGCCGGTCACCACGGGCGGCGAGGAGTTCGAGCAGTTCGACCGTGCGAGCGGACGATTTCACCTCGCGCACTCCGGTTTCAGACGGCCGGACGGGCTCAACAGATTCGGACATGGGTTGATCGTACGTACTGTCACGACCTGCGCGTCCGCGTCCCCACTCCATGCCGAATCGCTTCCGCGAACCCATTGACGGGGTGGTTTCCCGAGCCTAGTGTCCATCCCCATGCGCGAACGCCATCTACATACGGAGACAGCATCGTGACTCGGACCCCCCTCACCGACACTGTGGCGCGGCTGCGCGACGGCATGGCCCAGGGCGTGCTGTCGTTCCCGCTCACCAGCTTTCACGCCGACGGGGCGCTCGACCTCGACGGCTTCCGCAGCTATCTGGCCGGGCAACTGAAGACAAACCCCGGCGCGCTCTTTCCGGCCTGCGGCACGGGGGAGTTCAGCGCTCTCGACGAGGACGAGTACGGTCAAGTCGTCGCCGCCGCCGTGGAGGTGACAGCGGGCCGCGTCCCGGTCGTGGCCGGTACCGGCTACGGCTACGCCCAGGCTCTGCGCTTCGCCCGTATCGCTGAAAAGGCCGGAGCCGACGCACTCCTCGTCCTGCCGCACTACCTCAACAAGGCCCCGCAGGACGGCCTGGTCGAGCAGCTCCGCAGGATCGCCGACCGCACCCCGCTGCCTCTCATCGCCTATCAGCGCGACCACGTGACGTACGACGCGGAGACCGTGCGCCGGATCGCCGCGATCCCCGGCGTCATCGGCCTCAAGGACGGCCACAGCGACCTCGACCGGCTTCAGCGCAGCACCCTCGCCGCCCCCGACGACTTCCTCTTCTTCAACGGCGCCCCGACAGCCGAGCTCCAGGCCCGCGCCTATGCCACAGTCGGCATCCCGGCCTATTCCTCAGCCGTCCACGCCTTCGCACCGGAGATCGCCAACGCCTTCTTCCAGGCCCTGTCGGCAGGCGACGACAGTCGCGTCGACAAGCTGCTCGCCGACTTCTACGTCCCCTTCGTGGAACTGCGCGACCGGCGCCCGGGCTATGCGGTGTCCCTGGTCAAGGCGGCAGCCCGGCTGCGCGGCCGCCCGGTCGGACCGGTCCGCGCACCCCTCACCGACCCGACCCCCGCAGATCTCGCAGACCTCGAAGCGTTGCTCACCACCGGCCTGAACCTCGTTGGAGCCCCCCGATGAACGACCTGACGATCACCGACGTCCGGCTGACCCCGATCCTCGTCGCCGACCCGCCGCTCCTCAACGCCCAGGGCGTGCACCAGCCGTACACCCCCCGCCTGATCATCGAAGTCACCACGGCGGACGGGATCACCGGCCTCGGCGAGACCTACGGCGACACCAAGTACCTGGAGCTGGCCCGCCCGTATGCCGAGAAGCTGGTCGGCCGGTCCGTCGCAGACCTCAACGGCCTGTTCACCCTCGCCAACGAGGTCGTGGTGGCCGAGGAGCGGGTGACGAACCAGGTGGACGTGGGCGGCCTGCGAGGCGTCCAGACCGCCGACAAGCTGCGGCTGTCCGTGGTCTGCGGCTTCGAGGTCGCCTGCCTGGACGCGCTCGGCAAGGCACAGGGCCTGCCGGTTCACGCCCTGCTCGGCGGCAAGGTGCGCGACGCCGTCGAGTACAGCGGCTACCTCTTCTACAAGTGGGGCGAGCACCCGAAGGGCGTCGAGTCCGAGGTGGACGACTGGGGCGAGGCTGTCGACCCGGCCGGCATCGTCGACCAGGCACGCAAGTTCACCGAGCGCTACGGCTTCCGCTCGTTCAAGCTCAAGGGCGGCGTCTTCGAGCCCGATCAGGAGATCGCGGCAATACGCGCCCTCGCCGAGGCGTTCCCCGGAAGCCCGCTGCGACTCGATCCCAATGGCGCCTGGTCCGTCGAGACCTCCGTCAGGGTCATCGAGGCGCTGCAGGACGTCCTCGAGTACATGGAGGACCCCACTCTCGGTACGCCCAACATGGCCGCCGTCGCCGCCCGTACCGACGTGCCGCTCGCCACCAACATGTGTGTGACGACCTTCGACGAGGTCAAGGAGGCGTTCCTTCGCGACGCCGTCCAGGTCGTCCTGTCCGACCACCACTACTGGGGCGGCCTGCGAAACACCCGCGAACTCGCTGCCATTTGCCGTACGTTCGGCGTCGGAGTGTCGATGCACTCCAATACCCACCTGGGCATCTCACTCGCCGCGATGACACACGTGGCATCCACGGTCCCGAACCTCCACCACGCCTGCGACTCGCACTACCCCTGGCAGTCCGAGGACGTGCTGGACGAGCGGATCACCTTCGCGGACGGCAAGATGACCGTCTCCGACGCCCCGGGCCTCGGCGTCACCCTCGACCGTGACAGGCTCGCCGTCCTGCACCAGCGCTGGCTGGACGACGACGGCACGATGCGCGAGCGCGACGACGCGGCCGCGATGCGCGTCGCCGACCCGGCCTGGGAAACCCCGGCCGTGCCCCGCTGGTGACACCAACTGCTCGACGGAAGCCGGGCGTTCGAACGTCCCGGCCCCCGGCTCTGGTTGCGGGAGTTCCCCCTGCCGGCGGCCCCCCGCCCCCGGTGACTCCCGCTCCTGCCGTACCCCGCATTCACGATCGGAGCCGCTCGTGTCCGCAGTACCCCAGAGCGCCGTCAACGGCGCAGTGCAGCACCCCCCGGCAGTCGAGTCCGCCATCAAGAAGATCTTCAAGCGCGTCATACCGCTGTTCTTCATCATGTTCGTCGTGAACTACATGGACCGGGTCAACATCGGCTTCGCCAAGGACGAACTGAGCGCCGACACCGGTCTGTCGGCCGCCGCGTTCGGCGTCGGCGCCGGCATCTTCTTCATCGCCTACGCGATCTTCGAAGTGCCCTCCAACATCCTCATGGAGCGATTCGGCGCACGTATCTGGCTCACCCGGATCATGGTCAGCTGGGGGGTCGTGGCCACCGCCATGGCCTTCGTGAACAGCGCCGAGATGTTCTACGTGCTGCGCTTCCTCCTCGGCGTCGCGGAAGCGGGCTTCTTCCCCGCGGTCATCTACTACTTCTCCCGCTGGCTCCCCGACTCCCACCGAGGCCGCGCCACCTCCATCTTCCTGATGGGCTCCGGCACGGCGACCGTCATCGTCGGCCCGATCTCCGGCGCCCTCATGGAAATGCATGGCCTCCTCGGTCACGCCGGCTGGCAGTGGATGTTCTTCATCGAGGGCCTCTTCTCGGTCGTCCTCGGCTTCGTCGTCTATCGCTTCCTGGACAACAGCGTCGAGAGCGCCGACTGGCTCACCGACGAGGAGAAGCAGGGCCTTGTAGCCACGATCGACGCCGAACAGGCCGCCCGCGAAAGCAAGCGCGGCACCGCGAAGGTCTCCCGCTGGAAGCTGCTCGCCGACCCCCAGATGCTGCTCTTCCTCTGGATCTACTTCGCGATCAACGTCGCCTTGTACGCGGTGACGTTCTGGCTCCCCTCGATCGTCGAGGACATCGGCGACCTCTCCGAGTTCCAGGTCGGCCTCCTCACCTCCATCCCCTGGCTGTTCGCGATCGCCGCCGTCTGGGTCTCCGGCCGGATCTCCGACCGCATGGGCAAGCGTCGCCCCCTGCTGATCACGCTGCTGCTCATCGGCAGCCTCGGCACACTCCTCGCCGTCTACGTCTCGCCATGGCTCGGCCTCGGCGCTCTCTGCATCGCCGCGGTCGGATTCAAGCCGGCTTCCCCCATCTTCTGGACCATTCCGCAGAACTACCTGGACGCCCGCGCCGCTGCCCCGGGCATCGCGCTCATCAACTCCATCGGCAACCTGGGCGGCTTCGTCGCTCCGACCGCCTTCGGCATCCTGGAGACCACGACGGGTTCCACCAAGGGGGGCTTGGTCGGCCTGACAGTGGTCGGAATTCTGGCCGCACTCAGCGTCCTTCTCGTACGAGGGGGCGGCCGGAACGACAGCGCAGGAGGCAGGGCGGCAGACTCGGCAGCCGATCCCAAACCCGCGTCCGCCTGACAGCAAGGATCGACCGCCGCATCGCCCGGAAGCCAGACTCTGCGCCTGACTGACGCTTCGACAGTCCCGGGCGGGAACCGCGAGGCTTCCGGTCCGTGCGCCATCCGGACGCGATTCCGCAACGCGGACTTCTTCACCGACCCGAGGCCCGCCTCGGCGACCCCAGACCTTGAGTGCGACTGGACAGACTAAAGGGTCGACGGTGTCGGCTCCGGCGCCCAGCCGCTGTCCATCAGGAAATCGAACCCATCCCGCCCGACCTGCTCGGCCCATTCCCGACGGACGTCTTCCCCTTTCGGGAAGCGGTAGTTGTCGACCTTGGCTCCATACCGCTCCACCCACGCTGGGCTGATCAACGGCGTCAGCCAGTTGGGGCGGCCGCGGCCAGCACCTCCAGCGCCGCCCGCAGAGTCTCGCCAACGAACTCCATCCGGTTCAGCGTGATCAACGAGTGGCTGTGATCGCTTCAGCCCCCTGCACAGACATCGAGGAAGCGAGCAGTTCCCGCACGAGTTCCACGATGAGTTGGGGCCGTCCGACGAACGGGGAGTGCCCCGTCTGCCACTCACGCACGTAGGTGCAGCGCGTGGCCAACGTCCGCTGCAGGCCCGGGTCGATCGCTCGGTCCTGAGCGCAGACGACGTAGGTCGAGGGAGTCTGCTTCCAACTCTGTTGCTCCGGGATGCCTCGCCCGCAGCCGGGAGCCTGCGCACGCAACAGGCCAACCGCCTGGGCTGTGAGGGGTTCGGAGCTGTCGCCGTAGAGAACGTCGGCAGCCCGGTCGGGGTGCAGACGCGTCGATCCGCCGGGCCCGGGGCAGATCGCTTCCTGGAGCTGCCGGGACGCCCCACCCAGACTGGCGGCGCTCTCGCCGACATCCGGCACGAAAGCCGCCAGATAGACCAAGTGTCCCGCTCCTCGCAACCCGGTGATCACTGACCCGCCGTAGGAATGACCGAGCACAATCGGAGGTTCCTGCAGCCCGTCGACGACCGCCTGAACCGCGGCGGTGTCAGCGGTCAATGATCCCCGGTGCAACTCGGGAACGACCACGCTGGTTCCTGTGGCTCGCAAGCCTTCGGCCACCACAGCGAAGTGCTCGGGGCGGTGATACAGGCCGTGAACGAGCAGTACAACTGCCACTTCGCCCACCCCTCAGGTCGACATCAAGGCAATGATCCTAGTTCCTGGCGGCATCCGGTGGTCATCCACAGCCTTTGATCCACTTTCGCAACGCGCCCTAGAGCGCTCCGGCAGACAGCGCCGACTTGACGGTCGCCATTGCTGCAGATGGGGCCCTATCTTCGGGCTCAGGTCGAGCGCCGGGAGGCTCAGGACGCCTGAGTGATCGATAATGGTTTGCTGCGTTGCTCCGCAATCGAAAGACTTCCGCTCATGCCCACGACTGCACGGGACCTGACGCTGGAACACTTCCGATGGATCGGTGGTCACGCGGATGTGTGGGCGATCTTTCGGGATGCCAAGACACTGGCCGCGATCGTCGCTGCTCTCGTTGAACCGTTCCGGGACGAGCGGATCACAGCCGTCTGCGGGATTGAGTCGCGGGGGTTCCTGCTGGGTGGTGCCGTGGCCGTTGAGCTCGGCGTCGGGTTTGTTCCTGTCCGGAAGGGCGAGGGCGTCTTCCCAGGAGACAAGGTCGCCCGTCAGTCGCCTCCCGATTACAGGCGCCTTCGTCACACGCTGCGGCTCCAGCGTTCCTCGCTGGGGTCGGGAGACCGCGTGTTGTTGGTGGACGACTGGATTGAGACCGGAAGCCAGGCTGCAGCTGTCCGGAGCATGGTCGAGGAGTGCGGGTCCACCTGGATGGGTTGCAGCGTCATCGTGGATCAGCTCACCGATGTGCCGAAGAACGCTCTCGGCACCGTTCGAGGCCTGCTGACCGCGCAAGATCTCCCACCGTGCGAATCCTGAGTTCAGCCTCTCGGCTTCGAACCGACCTCGAACAGGAGGCGAGTTTTCACAGTTCAGGGGACATGGGGGCGGCCTTCGTCTGATCCCACCGCGATCTGATCTGCCACGCTGGGAACTGCTGTCTTTCCGTGCAATACGCGAGGAATCGCACGGGCCGGTAGGGCGTCAGGACAACACTGTGATGGGACCTTTGGCCGGGCTATGAGGTCACAGGCGCTCGACCGGCCGCGTGCAGAGCGGCACCGCCCAGACCGCCGACGATTCCTGGAAAAGACAGCCCGAAGCGTCAATCGTTCGGTGGGTCAGGCCGCCGAACGGTGCCATGACCGATCCTCACAGTCGTTCGTACAGTGGCGCGCTCCACCTGGACGCCCGACACCGCGCCCGCTCCACGGTGTGTGGGTCGACGGCGGACGGGATGGGAGCTGGGGAGAGTGATGGGTGAGGTTGTGTCAAAAGCTGGCCTGGACCTATTGGCCGAGAGGCAACGCCCTGCTTTACTTCGCGCATGTTTTCGGCGATCTGCGCAGGCCTCGGCGCGCTACTCGGGACTGTGCTCGTCCGTAGGCGAGCGAAGCAGGCTATGGCTCGGGCCAATGCTGGGCAGGCAGTCCACTTCCCGATCGGGGCCAAGCGGCCGGACGTGGGTCACCGATGGAACTTGGGCCGAGTGCAAGCCAGTGCTGAAGAGTTCCGATGGGAACCTCGCTGGCCGTGGACGCGGCTGCGTGAACTCCCGGCAGACCTGCAGTGTGTCCGCACACGTGAAATGACCGTCCGCGAGATGCTGTGGCTCCCGGACGGCGCCTTGGTGATCGAGTGCGAATCGTCTGATGGACCCGTGTGGCTGTGGGTCATGTCCGTGCAGGTGAAGCACGTAATAGCGATGATCCGGCGTGGCTGGTGACTGTGCCACTCCCGTGCCAGAACGAGCGGGGACTCACGGGAACTCAGGAGCAACCCCGGTGTTGGTCAGCGGACTTGGCCCAGGTAGGACTCCGCAGGTCACGCCAGTGATCGCCCCACCTCGCTCCTAAAGCGGGTGTCGCAGGTTCGAATCCTGCCGGGGGCACCGACAGAAGGGCCAGTTCGGAGGCTTGATCCTCTCGAACTGGCCCTTCGTCATGATCGCAGCCGTGCCACAACGTGCGCTACGAGTCCGCGTCACCTCGCGCCTTGCGGATCATCGATCCGAGCCGATCGGCGATCTCCCAGTCACGGCCGCTGACCATGCAGGAGGTAGCGATCTTCGCGTTGATGTTGCTCGTCTACCTGCTCGGGTTCGCTGGCGGAAGTCGGACGTACACTGCGAGTGCCCCCAGGGCGCCTGACTGGTGCGACCGAAGATCCGTTGGCCTGAGCTGGCATTTCGTCAAGACCATTGCTGCAACGAGGCCGATCACCAGTTCACATCGAGAAGGGCAAGGGCTCGGCAGGCCCTTCAGCGACGTCGGCACCGCGGCTCGGGCTGTTCAGGTCACGAACAATTCGTCGTGCAGCGCCTCGGGCCACCCGACTCTGATCACGCCGTCACCGGCAGCCCGGACCGTGAGGCCAGTCCCAACGAAGCCGCGCGGCACTGTCATGTCCGGCAACCGCAGCCTGTGGAGCAGGTCTCCGCTGTGGGCGTCCAGGACGAGCAGATCGGCATGGAGGACCCGGCTCTCGTCCCCTTCGCAGATCGTCGAGTTCTGGACGACGTAGACCCGGCCGTCGGCGAACTTGGCGAAGCCGAACGAATGGCCTGCCGGAGCCCGGCGCTCCCAGGCACGCTTGCCGACCTGCGTGTCGTAGCCGGTCAGGACGGAGGCGCCGGCGCTTCCCGGCGATTCGGGGTTCCCGCCGGAGATGATGATGCCATCTCCTGCGTCGTCCGGGGCCCAGGAGTCGCTGGAGAATTCGGCCCGCAGTCTGGCGCCCTTCCTATCGACGTCCAGTACTTGGACGCGGGCCCTTTCGCGCAGCTGGCTGGTGGTGATCGGGGAGACTGTGACCAGGGTGTGATTGTCGGTCTTGTCAAGCTCTCGCCGGACAGCGCGCTTCCATAGCTCGGCGCCCGTACGGTTGTCGACGCCGATCGCCACGCCGTTCTGGTCGTCCGAAGACTCGCAGCCCAGTTCGACCGCGGTCAGATGCTCCGGCAGATCGTGCACAGCCCAGGGGTACTTGCAGGAACGGGGAAGTCGGAGCGTCCACAGCTTCTTCCCGCTGCGCTCCGAGAAGGCGGCAACACCACCCGGGGTGCGCGCGACGACCTGCCCCGCGCCCATGTGAATGTGCTGGAAGCCGCCGCGTGGGAATTCCGTACGCCATCGCACGTTGCCCGTGCGCAGGTCGATGCCCACCAGCTTGCCGTCATCGAACCAGGCCACCACCGTGGCGGCCGACACCTCGTCTGAGGGCATGTCGGCGCCCGCATCGCGCCGCTCGTAGCGCCAGTACTCCTTGCCCGTGCGCAAGTTCAGGGCCCGCACCCCGGAGTCAGTGGGGACGATGGACAGACCGTGGACGAGCGCTTCAGGGCGATAGGACTGGCGTGAGACGTGGGACGGCGCGACTGGAGCCTCACTCCCCAACGCCGCAGGGAAAGGTCCCTGGTTGCCGGTGATCACGTCCCGCTCCATGTACCACTCGACCAGCAAGCTCGACATCAGAACGACCAGAGCGGCCACCCAAAACACCATGCGCTTGCGCATCGCCGCCGGGTCCGGTTCCGTCAGCAGACGCGGTATTTGTGTCACAACACTTCCCCACCAGCCAACCCCCTGATCCTCGCGATCCGGAGGCGCAGCGATCTTCCCGCCCCTCTGCCGGAGAAACAAGGGTGAGGCAGATGACCGATCCACAGCAGGTCACAGCGTTGATCGATGACGTGACCGCAGGTCGGGAACCCGGCGTGTCACTTCTTGGGCTAGTGGTGGAAGTGGCCCGCCCGTCAACACGCGTGCCGTGCCCATGCCCATGCATGCTCTTACCCGGCCGGGACCGTGCCCGTTCCGGCGGGAGAGGCAGCGGGGACACACGGGGGGGCAGCGGTACCGACCACGCTCCGGCCCAGGTCAGGGACTCGCAGGTCAGCCGCCGCCCGCATACGGGGTCTTCCAAGGTTGCGTCCAGGGAAGTGGTGTATGGGTTCGACCTGATCCGGGGGTTTGCTCCGGCATCGGGATGGTGCCCGCATAGATGAACGGCCACCGGCTGATCTTCGAAGTGTCGAAGCCTCGAAGGAGATCAGCACGATGACCGCACCTGACAGTGTGCCCCTGCACGCCCTCGCGGAAGACAACCTCGCCGCGGCGAGTCCCGATCTGCTGCGCGCGATGGTCAAGACGTTCGCCGACGCACTCATGTCCGCAGAGGCCGACGCCCTGTGCAACGCCGAATACGGGCAGGTCAGCGACGAGCGCGTCAACCACCGCAACGGCTACCGCCCGCGCGAGTGGGACACCCGCGCCGGCACCGTCGAACTGGCCATTCCCAAGCTGCGCCAAGGCAGTTACTTCCCGCACTGGCTCCTCGAACGGCGCCGGCGGGCCGAACAGGCCCTCATCTCGGTGGTCGCCACCGCCTACCTGCTCGGCGTCTCCACCCGCAGGGTCGAGAAACTCGCCGGCTCCCTCGGCGTCACCCAGCTGTCCAAGTCCCAGGTCAGCGCGATGGCCAAGCACCTGGACGAGCAGGTCGCCGCGTTCCGCAACCGGCCGCTCGACGCCGGGCCCTACGCGTTCGTCTGGGTCGACGCACTGACCCAGAAGGTCCGCGAGGGCGGCCGCATCATCAACGTCCACGCACTGATCGCGGTCGGCGTGAATGCCGACGGGCACCGCGAAATCCTCGGCATCGACGTCGCCACCTGCGAGGACGGCGCCGACTGGCTCGCCTTCCTGCGCTCACTGATCGCCCGCGGACTGTCCGGCGTCCAGCTCGTCATCTCCGACGCCCACACCGGCCTCGTCGCCGCGATCGGCGCGGTCCTGCCCGGCTCGTCATGGCAAAGGTGCCGCACCCATTACGCCCGAAATTTGCTGAGCCAGGTTCCGAAATCGGCCCAGCCCTGGGTGGCGACGCTGCTGAGGACTGTCTTCGAACAGCCCGACACGGAGGCGGTCCAGGCCCAGATGCGGCACGTCCTGGATGCACTGGAGGCCAAGTTCCCCAAAGCTGCCGCCCACTTGGACGCTGCCCAACACGACCTGCTGGCGTTCGCCGCGTTTCCACGTGAGATCTGGCGGCAGATCTGGTCGAACAATCCGCAGGAGAGGCTGAACAAGGAGATCCGCCGTCGCACCGACGTGGTCGGGATCTTCCCCGACCGCACGGCCCTGATCCGGCTGGTCGGCGCGGTGCTGGCCGAGCAGAACGACGAATGGACCGAAGCCCGCCGATACATGGGCCTCGATCTGCTGGCCAAGGCCCGCCTCCACCCGATCGAGTCAGAAAATGACGACACCGCCCTGCCCACCGAACTCACCGCGTAGCCTCAAAACGAGATCACCGAGTGGCCGTCAGTACACCACTCCAGCGGACGTGACCTCTTCCAAACTGGTGCTCCAGGCTTGAAAGAATGGCCGCGCTTGTCAAGGCTGCGTGCGGCGGCTGACACCAGTGGCTGACACCAACAAGCACGAACAGCAGCGGTCGGCGCCGGACCTCAGTGGCCGATCGGCCGAGGCACAGGCCCGGTTGACCGACGTCGACGGTCCCCTGTGATCGACCTGATAAGGATGAGGCCACAGCTTCAAATCCTGCGGCTGGCCAGGGTCCCTCAACCCGACGGAAGAGAGCCTCTGCCTTGACCCCCTGTTGAGACTCCACCGACCTTCGCATCAACCCAGCCGCGTGTGAGACTGCTGTTCATGGCTCCCAGCCGAAAGGGCTATGCCGCGTAGTACTCCAGTCGGACTTCGTGACCTGGCATCCTGTCACGCGGCAGTGCCGCGCAGGCCCACACGCGAGCGACACACCCCGGCGACGTGACAGCCTCGTGAATGCGGATACGCGCGACAGGGGAGGTAGACGATATGACCACTGATGAGACCGGCCGGCGCAACCTCGAGCCGCGGCAGGACCTGGTGCAGCGCTCGGCACCGTTCCTGCCCGCCGGCAGCGAGATTCGCCAGGTGTTCATCTGCCAGAGCGCGCCGAACTTCTGGTTCTTCGTCATCACTTATCTCACCGGTCTGACGATGTTCTGGAACAAGTACCGGTGCTTGGCGGTCGCCCAGGACGCCATCTACGTGTTGGACAGCAGCAAGTTGTCCGGCGGCGCCAGTCCACAGCGTCTGGCGGGAACGATGCCACGCCATACCCGACTTGGTCCGGTATCCGGCCGATGGGGGCAGGTGATCCTCCTCGGCGAGCGTCATTGGGTCCACAAACGCTTCCACGACCAGATCGCTGCCGCAGACCGGGAGACCGGCTTCGCCTCATAGGTCACGACCTCGGATGGCGACCTGCTGTCACGGTCTGACGCGGCCGACGCGGGCTGCCGCAAGCACCGAATTCCGCATCGCCCGCAGTGGACCACGATTAAACTGGCTCACCGAATTCGCTGCCCGCCTGCCGGAGTTGCTCACCGAACGCCGGTAGGTCGTGATCTCGGTGGTGGGGGCTGGTGCGGGAATGGCTGCGGCCACCGGTGATCATCGTGAGTTGTGTGGACTGACGAAGAGACGGTGGCCGCAGGTAACAGCATAGAACCCGCTTGGTGGCGGGACGCGTTCGAGGGCCTGATGGGCCGGATCGCGGGGCGCTTCGCCCGGGTCGAACCCCGGGGCAGGGCGGCGCGGTTGGTGCTCGGTCTCTTGGCCGACCTGCCGCGCAAGAACTGCTGGACCATCGCGGAGTGGGCCGGCGAGACCACTCCGGACGGCATGCAGCACCTGCTGGGCAGGCCAAGTGGGATGCCGATCAGGTCCGCGACGACGTGTGCGGCTACGTGGTGGAACACCTGCAGGACGACCGGGCGGTCCTGGTCGTCGACGAGACCGGCGACGTGAAGAAGGGCACCGGCACGGTCGGCGTCCAGCGCCAGTACACCGGCACCGCCGGCCGGATCGCGAACTCCCAAGTCGCCGTCTACCTGGTCTACGCAGGTCAGCGCGGGCACGCCGCAGTGGACCGGGAACTCTACGTGCCGCGCTCCTGGACCTCCGACTCCGACCGCTGCCGCGCCGCAGGCCTTGCCGAGGAAACCACCTTCGCTACCAAGCCGGAGCTGGCCACTCGTATGGTCGCCCGGTTCCTGGACGCCGGCCATCAAGCTGCCTGGGTTGCCGGCGACGAGGTCTACGGCGGCAACCCGAAGCTGCGAACCGCACTGGAGGAACGCGGCACCGGCTACGTCCTCGCGGTGGCCTGCTCGCACGAAGTCACCACCGGTGCAGGGAAGTTGGGTCTGCTGCACGATCGGGTGACATCTGAACTGGCTTGCCCTGTAGGGCGGGTGGGAAGGATGTCGCTGTGCCCAAGCCTCGGAAGAGAGCGCGGGCGCGGGGGCGGCAGCGCCATGGCCTCTGCCGAGGCGAAGCCGTGCGGACCATCCCCGCAGGCACGGGGGCGACGCCGTCTTGGTCAGTGCCTTCATGGTCACGCTCGGACCATCCCCGCAGGCGCAGGGGCGACCGGCGACCTCAGGCCGCGCCAGATCATGTCCCGGGGATCGACCCCGCGGGCGCGGGGGCGACTGGCGGCCGGCGCCAGCCCCAACGGTGACGTTCGGACCATCCCCGCGGGCACGGGGCGACTCCAGGAGGATCCGGTACCGGGGGTCCCTTCGGGCGCGGGGACAACAGGACGATGCCGCCTGCGGTGAATCCGGCTGTCGGACCATCCCCGCAGGCACGGGGGCGACCTCACGCCCGCGTTGAAGACCCAGACCGGGCGGGGACCATCCCCGCAGGCACGGGGGGCGCCCGCGGGCTCAGTTCCATCAGGTGCTTGAGGCGCCGCTGTACGGTCCTGGCGCCGAGGCCCAGTTCACGCGCGATGCTCACATCAGTGAGCCCGATCAGGATCAGCGAGAGGATCTGCAGGTCCATGGCGGCCGGGCAGGGGTCCGGTTCCTGCTTCACACGGTCGCCCTCACCGAGCCGGAGGGGCAGCCCTTGGCGCCACAGCGACTCGAAGAGGGCCACGAGGGACACCAGCAGACCGCTGGAGTGGGCCACCACGGCGGCCGGCTCCGGCGCGGGGCCGGAGTGCACGAAAAGCAGCGCACGGGCTCCGTCGGCGATGACGAGTTTGGTGGGGACGGTGTCCACGACCCGGACTTGTGTGTCGCGCTGCAAGGCCGCGGTCAGGTACGCAGTCAGGTCCGCCACACGGTTACCGCTGCGGACACCACCGTGGTGATGGCCGCGAGCGATACCATCACCGTCCGCATGCGCTCAGCGAGACGGGCTGTCGAGTGTCGCCGGCACGGAGGATTGTTCCTTCCCGGTGGTCGGATCCTCCCGTCACGTTGAGGGCGCTCGGTGCCTGGAAGTAGGAGCTGTCGGCACCATGGGCAGTCGTTCTCGGGACTGCCCAGCCAGTAGGCGCCCCGCAGTAGTTGCGGGTGGGGCGCCGGGCGTCTGTCGTCGTCGCCTCTCATGTCACTCCATCGCGGTTTCCACCGAGTCATAGATCTGCAAGGACCGGTGCAGGTTGGTGATGTGGAAGATCTTGAGGACATTGGGGTTCGTGATCGCCAGCCGCAGGTCACCGGCTTGTGTACGGATCAGCTTGCCGATGTGGACGAAGAGCCCCAGGCCCGTTGAGTCCATGAACGGCACCCCCACGAGGTCCACGATGAGGTGATGCCGGCCCGCTTCGATACAGGCGCTCACGTACTCCCTGATTCGCGGGCCGATGGAGGCGTCGACCTCGCCACGGACCTCCACGACGGTCCAGCCCTTCTCGTCATGGTGGCTGATGGCAAATTCGGGATGCATGGACCGCCTAACGGCGATGCCCTGGGGAGAAGTTTCGGGCCGTGCCTGCCGCACGCTCGTTCCGCACATGCACGAACGACTGGCCATGACCTCACCCAGCAGCACACCCGTGCCCAAGGCCCCTCCTCCGCGAAGGCCCGACATGCCAACCGCGGATGCGCTACTGGGCGCGGTGCTCGGGCGAGCACTGCGAGCCGACGTGTTAGTCGTCCTCCTCGCAGTCGTGGCCGGACTCGACGACGGACCGGCCCAGGACCCGCGTATCTACCGGCGGCGGAACTCCAGGAGAAGGAGCGCGCGGAGGCTGAGGAGAGGCAGCGCCAGGCGGCGGAAGCGAACCGGCCCCGTAGTGACCACAACTGGCGTCCCGGTGTGTGCGCATCATGCGAGGCCGATGTGAGGCTCCGGGAACGTCTCCGTCATACGCCACCGGTCGTCCGTCAGCTTCTGTCCGCACCGCGTGCAGGACGGGCGCCGCGCCTCGCGCTGCGCCGCCTGCCGCGCCTGCTGCCGCTTTTCCTGCGCCTGCCGCTCCCTGTGTGCCTGAGCGCGCTGTCGAAGCGTGGCCTCCTCGCGGGGATTGCCGACCGCACTCCACAGGTCCTCACGGTGCTTCCTGCCGAATCGCCAGAACACCGGCCCGTGGGGCTCGTGCTCACGCAGCAGGTCCAGCCGGGTCTCCACGATCGGGATCTTCCCGCGGTAGGAGTGGAAGGCGCCCTCACGGTCGGGCCGGCCCTCCCAGTGATGGCGGGTCAGGGCCGCGATATTGCGGATCTGTGTGCGCGGAGCGGGCGCCGATCTCGTTGAACACCAGCAGAATGGGCGGCAGCGGATCTCTGTAAGGGCCGTGTCGTAGTTCCAGCGTATGGACCACAGCCGGGCTCCGCCGACAATGTCCTTGGCGGTGCGCTGGTAGAAGCGCGCGTACCGGTCGAACTTGGCGGCGATCGTCACATGGTCAGGGCGCCGTTCGCGGTGCCGGCGGTTTTGTAGTGAGCGTTGTGGGCTCCCATCCCGACCACCTTCGACCCAGGCAGAGCCGAGCAGTCGTGGCCCAGGGCGTCAAGGTCGTTCGTACAGTGGTGGGTTGAGGCAGTGGGGCGGTGTCGGCGATCTTCCAAACTGGTGACGTGACCATTACGCTCCGGAGGTCGAAGCGGTGGTCAGAGTGGGGGCATGGAGATGAGCCGTGGGCGGGCGTTACAATACATCCCCGCCGTGGTCGGCGGGAGCATATTGATCGGCTCTCTCGCTCGGCGCTTGGACAACTCGCAGGACCGGGGATTCGCGGCTGCGTTCCTTCTCGGCTCGTGCAGTGTCATCTTTCTCTTCGTCCAGTGGCGCAGCGAGGGCAACCGCGCTGCCAGCGCGTGGTGCCTCGCAGCCTTCGGTGTATGGGTGCTCGCGGTGATCGTGGACTCGGTCACCCGCGCTGCAGGACGCATCATTTTTGGGCTGTCGCTGGGTATTGGATTCGTCGGAGCCCTCACCACGCTCTTCCGAATGGCTCGCCAACGCAGGAAGTCGCGGGCTGCGACGCTCGATAGCAATCAAACCGACGACGGCTGACCGGGCGTGCCTCCCGGTGATTCTGTCGTCTCGCCCCCCATGGCAGCCAGCGAGTTGCTCTGGCAAGTCCGCATACGGCGGCTGACATCAGCGGCTGACACCAACACGCACGAACAACGGCAGTTGACGCCGAGCCTCAGCGAACTATCAGCCGAGGCGCACAGCCAGTTGGTCGACGTCGCGGGTCCGGCAGGATCGACCTGATAAAGATGAGGCCACACGTTCAAGTCCTGCGCTCCTCGCCATTGGGCCGCGCCTGAAGTGCACGCGCATCTGGTGGAGGACGCAAGCGTCTGCCAGGATCAAGCAGTGAACAAGCCTTCGATTCCCGCGAGATTGAACAGGGCCCTCGACTGGGCAGGGCTGCCTCTGTCCGCCCTTTTTCTTGCGATCGGCATCAGGGACTATCGCGATGGAGAGTCCGTGGGCTGGCCAATCGGCGGAGCGGTGCTTGTTCTGGTCAGCCTCTGGGTGATCTACCGCAGGATGCCTCGCCGGCGCTGACCGATCCGGCTTGAGCTACGGATCAGAAGTGCCCCGTGCCACAACCGCGCCAGATCGGGCGGGGACTCACGGGGAACCGCGGCTGCTGACAGTAGTCGAAGCCAGCAGATGCCGAAGTCGGCATCCCGCAGGTCAGACCTCAACTCGCCCCACCACGCTCCTAAAGCGGTACTCCCGCGTGACGCGAGGCCAGGGCCAGCACGCGCTACCCTCCGATCCCGAGCGACAGCCCCCTGTGATCACCGCCGAGTTCCGGCGGGGGCGCTCAGGCTCCAGGATGGCGGGGGCGCCATTCGCGAGTGCCGGCCGATTGGTGGCGTGTGCGGGGAGCTTCCCATCCCATCTGCCATCGACCCAGGCAGAGCCGAGCAGACGCGGCCCAGGGGGCCGTCTCCGTTTCCGGGAAGGCCCTGCGACCGCTGAACCAATCTGACGCACCGCACTGACAGTAGGTGCCCCTCGGGGTTTCAACTCACCCAAGGGCGCGGAGGCTTGACGGCAACACCTGCGCCGTGGCCATCAACCCATCCCGTCGCGGCACTAAGGTGCCGCAATGAGGCTACGCGGAGTGTTCATCGCATTTTTCCTGGTCCCGCTGGCGTGGGGGGTGATCACCCTGCTGAGGGCCGGGGCGGCCCACGGCGTCCCGGACTGCCCGGGGCTCCAGCTGGGCGAGGACGGCGAGGACCACCCCGGCCCCATGCGTCAGGGCTACACCTGCGCGCTCGACTACAGCGTCCGCGGCGGCGATTCGACCGGCACGGCCACATACGACCAGCTCAAGTACGCCCAGGAGGTGAAGCGCGGCGACCTCCTGGGCCAGGGCCTGCTGTACACGCTGTACGGAACGGCGGGCACGGCCGCCACCGTGATCGCCACCCGGAAGCGCGCCGACGGCTTGAGGCGATGAGGCGATCACCGCAGAGTGAGGCCGCGCTCCGGAGCGCCATCGAGGCGAGTGGACTAGCTTGATCTTTAACGTGCGGCGTCGAATGGTCCGTCGAACTTGATCACTCGGTTTGGTATCTGCCGGACATGAAGGCGGCCTTCGTCTGAACATGTGCTCCGACTAAGGAACACACACATTCAGCACGAAGGCCGTGAGGATGAGTCTGCCGCATCACGACGCCCGGCGAGAGTCGCTCGCACAACTGTCATGCTTCCGGGGCGAGTTCTATGCCTGCCTGACCTCCCGTTCGGACGTGTTGTTCGAGCTGGCTGATGCTGTTCTGTGGGGCGACGGGCCGGTGAGGTCGCTGGCCGAACTGTCTTCCACGGTCAGGTCTTGGCGCCGGCCGGTGGCCGGATCGTCTGCGTAGACGCGGGCCGATACTCCCGCTCGGCGGAGGAGGGCCTCGCCCGCCGGGGTGGTGAACGGGGCCCCGGCTGGGGCTTCGCGTCCCGTGGTGAGACACGCCTGGGCATCCTTGAGTTGGCGCTTGATGGCTTTGACCAGGGCTGGGAGTGCGGGAAGCAGGGTGCGGGTGCGCTGGTCCATAGCCGCTTTGCGGCGGGCGCGGTTCTTGCTGTGGTCGGTGTCGCTGTCGCGGATTGGGCATGGCGCCACCCATGGGCCCCAGCGGGCTGGCTCGTCGGCGGCCCAGCGGGCGAGGTCCTGCCAGAACGTCCGGACCCAGCTGAACACGGTGTGCGCGTTGACCCGCGTCCGGGTGGGGATGCCGTGCCGGTCACGGACCATGCGGACCCGCTTCCGCCAGGCGGTGACGGTGTCGGCGTCCAGCCGCAACGAGTCGTTGCCCGGGTGGTGTTTCTCCAGGTCACGCCAGAACAGTCCGGCCAGCGAGCGGGCCAGGTCCTCCAGCGTGGTGTAGTCGACGTCCACCGCGCGTTGGGTGAGGAAGTCGACCAGGAGGCCGCGTACCGGGGTGCAGGTGATGCCCTGGACACCACACCTGCCGAACCTTGCCCGCCACCACCACCGCGGGCCCCGCTCCCCCGGCCGCAACACCCCGTCCAGGACGCCCTCTTCGACTGACCCGACCACTCAGGCACGCAGGCAGACCGGCGCCGGTTCGGGCAGCACTGCTGACCAGCACACGGCTGGCCGCCAGCCGGCGCTTGCCGCCAGCCTCACAGCACTACCGGCCCCGGTGCCGCCGCCGTGCGATCACGGTCCTGTAGCACCAGGGCGTCTTTCGGATCTTGCATGATGGCTGGCATGAACACAGAAAGATGCGACCCGGTCGAGCTGGCCGCCCTCCGCGAGATCTTCGCGTCCCGTCCCGAGGCGGCGCCGCCCGCAGGCTGGGAGGCGGTGCGGTCCTTCGAGGCGGAGCACGGCATCGTGCTTCCGGAGCCGTACCGCACGTTCGTGGCGGAGATCTGCGACGGACTGCGCGCCGGACCGCCCTACTACGGTCTGCTGCCCCTCGCGCAAACGCCTCCGGACTGGGGCTCGGATCGCCCCGAACGCCTGCTTGCCAAGCCTTTTCCGCTCACGGAGGCATGGCTGTGGGAGGCGGAGGGAGACGAGGAAGCGCTGCCCCAGCAGGAGTTCGAGGCCCGGACGGACCCCGTGTTCGACCACGGCTCACTGCTGCTGGGCACCGATGGCTGCGGCATGTACTGGCACCTGATCGTCACCGGCCCGCAGCGTGGTCACGTCTGGCAGATCGCCGGCGAGGGCGCGATGCCCTTCGGTACCCAGTCGGCCAACGCTCTGATGCCCGGCGTCCCCGGTTTCACGGGTTGGGCGACCAAATGGGCCCAGGGCCGCGACTGGTTCGCGGACACCAAGGGGGACGGTCCAAAAGAAACGGCCTAAGCATGTGACGGGCGCAACTCAAGATCGAGCGTCTAGGGTCACGGCATGACCAGAACATTCATATGGTTTCTCGCGTGCGCCGGGTTCAGTGAGACCCTTTGGCTGCTGACCAGCGCACCCGACATCAGCTCGGGCTACCCCCTCTCCAAGTGCCACTCCGTCCTCGGCACCGAATGGACCCCCAATTACGGGTCGATGGAGAAGGGGGCGGAGACGACGTGCGCCTCTTTCCAGACACGACGCCTGGGATGGGCTGTGTTGGTGTCGGTGCCGACGGGGGTACTGGCGGCCGCGGGGCTGCGCAAGCGCGGCACCTGAGCCTGTTCATACTCACCTGGAAACCATAAGAGCGGGTGCCGTGCGGGGCAGTGCTGCGCCATGGTGTTCCGGCGAGGGCCGACACGCGGTACCGCGCGGGCGGTAGGAGCCACCCACACATCCGCGTTGCCTCCCCGTGTTCGGACGTCGCCTCATTGTGCTGCGCACTCAGGCGCGCAACCGCCCACGCGCCTGGCCGAGTTCGCCGGCCTTGCCCCGGCCCCTTGGGAGTCCGGGAATGTCAGCAGGAACCTGCGCAATGCCCCGCTGATACCCCCGCAGCCTCTACCTCTCCGCTCATGTCAGCTTGCTTCTTCTGCCCGGTCTCGAAGGCGTACTACGACCAGAACAGGAAGAAGGCAAAGGGCACAAGCAAGCCGTACTCGCCCTCGCACGCCGACGCGTCAACGTCCTAATTCCCGTGTACCGAGCGCATTTGTAAGGAAACTGATTTGCAGTAGGGGCCGCCAGGCGGCACCGCTGTCGAGCCGGCCGACCACGGTCTCGGCCCCTCCCGCGGCGGGCTGACCAGTACGAACGTTCTTGCTGTCGAGCAATTTCGGGGTCCGCGCCGGGCCGACGGTCGGATTGTCGGATCGCTGCGGCAACGATCACCGGCACCCCCTGCTCCGTTCGGATGTCATTCACGTTTCGCGGCAGGGAAACGGTGCGATTTTCCTGTGCACTTGCCAATGGCAATCCGACGCACAGGAGGAGGACGGCTGTGGCTCCAGGCGCAAAAGGGGGTGCTCTCCCCCTCATCTCAGGACCCGCGCAGTTCGCCGTTCGGTCGCGGACACTGCCCGGCGGGGAGGTGTGGTTCACGTGCGGACAAGCATGGGAATACGACTCCGAGGACGGTCCGGCCTACGCGATCAGCATGACGATGACACCGGTGAACTGGGACGGGAACCTGCTCTTGATTCCCATCGCGGAAGACCTCAGGTCGCATTCACATGACTGACCTGCCCACTTCTTGAAGGCCGGAAGGAATCACGTGCACGCCAGCGAGACCACTCACCTCACGGAAACCAGAACACCCGATGATGTCGACGGAGTCCTGGAATTCCTCTGGCTCGAACTGACGAACCGCTGCAATCTCAAGTGTGTCCATTGCTACACGGAGTCACATCCGCACAGTGGCGACCGCGACATCCTGACCGCCGACGACTACGAGGCGGTCATGGCCCAGGCCTACGACCTCGGCTGCCGCAAGGTGCAGCTCATCGGCGGCGAACCCCAGCTCAACCCGGAATTCCGGCGTCTGCTGCGCCGCAGCGTGGAACTCGGATTCGAGTTCGTCGAAGTGTTCAGCAACCTCACGATGCTCGACGAGGACACCATCACGTTTTCGTCCGAGAACGGAGTGCATTTCGCCACCTCGGTCTACGCCGACGAACCGGCCGCACACGATGCCGTCACCACCGTACGGGGCAGTCACCGGCGCACCATCGAGAACCTGCGTCGCCTCGTCCAGCGTGGGGTCCGCACCAGGGCCGCCGTCATCGACGTGAACCAGGACGCGGAGTCCGCGGAACGCACCGTGAAATTCCTGACCGACCTCGGCGTCAGCGGATCCACCCGGTCGTCCGAGGTGCGGGAGTTCGGTCGCGCGAAGGAACTCCTCGGGCAGGAATCGAGTCTGTCCGGCCTGTGCGGATACTGCTGGAGCGGAAAGCTCGCCGTCGCTCCGGACGGAAAGGTCTTCACGTGCGTCATGGCGCGGGACTGGCCGGTCGGAGACGTCCCCAGCCAATCGCTCGGCGAGATTCTGCACGGTGGCGAACTCGCCCGGATCCGCCGCGAGATCCACGAGACGGTGTGGCTGCCCGCTACCGCCGACAAGGAGCGCTGCCCCCAGACCTGCGGGCCGGACCTCGTCTGCCCGTGCGACCCCCTGCTCTGTCCCAAGTGCTGCGGCCCCACGCGCCTGAGGTGACCGACATGGCCCGTAGCGAAGACGAACCCCAGAGCAACCCCGTTCCCCCGTACGGCCCGCCTGTCCACGACGCGATCGCCACCAACAAGAGCGGGTGAAGGCAGTCGCCGAGGCTGCCAGAAAGGCCCTCTACGGGGTCGTTTTCACACCTCCCAGTGGAGCAGTACGACGAGGTGAAGGGCTGGCCGCCTCCGTACCGTCGGCCGCGCCGTACCCCTGTTCCCCGACGCGGCCCGCCAGCTCGCCGAGCACACCGCCGCCAGCCCCGGCCATCCATGGACCGGCGCGAAGTTCGCCTCGGCATGGGGCACTCGCGACGTCCTCGACACAACCCTGGTCCGCCCCGACCTCGTCGCGGAGATCAGTGCCGACACCGCCTCTCCCCGCGGAGAGTCGAGTTCGGGTGCGTGCCGACGGTTCAGCTCGACGCGAGTGTGCGCTGATGATCCCGGTCAGCGGCGGCCGGTGGCCAGGATGACGAGGAACTGCCCGCCGCCCGCCTCGATGTCGGCGGTCACCGGCAGCCCCGGTACCAGTCGGGAGAACCGGTCCACCAGCCAATTGGCCGCTTCTTGGGCGTCCTGCCTGGTCGGACAACGGCCCACCACCTCGCGGCCTCCCTTGCGCTCCAGCCGCGCGGCAACGGTGATCAGCGGCGCGGGTTCGGCCACGTACGGGCGGTCCGGCCAGGCGATGACCACCTTGACCGCGCCCTTGCGGGTGTTGCACCCACGGTGCGCGAGCCGCTCGGCGACCTTGGTCTTCCGGTCGGCGGTCCGGCTGTCAACGCTGGGCCCCCGCGGGTCGTTCACCGACTCGTCGGGGTCGACCGGTTCGTCACACACCCAGCACCGCCAGCCGTCACGCTCGGCCACATCATCAAGGAGACTCATCCGAGCAAACTAGCCTGCCCGGCCACCACCCCGCACACCAGGTGCTCGAGGAATGGGGCAGCCTGCCAGCACCCTGCACCGGCACCACGCCCAGATCTTTTGGCTGCCCGCTCCACGACGGTGGCACCCAGGCCAGGACACCACCGGACCGACGGCCCGGCCGCACGGGCCCGGCGGGCGCCGCCCGGCGGGCCTTCACCGTGAGCGTGGTGGCGCAGCAGGGCGGGCGGCGGAGTCCGGGTCCAGGGGCGAGGTCGGCTTCACCGCTCAGATGCACCGGTCTGGAAACGACTGCAGCCGGCAGACCCCACGGGCGTGATCCGATCACTGCGACCCAGCTCAGTACTTTCCCTGGAGCCCATCCGACCCGCGCGGCTCACCTCAGCACACGTCGGCGGGCAGATCCGCGGGAGGCGTAGCGGCGTAGAACCGGCGCAGCGGCTCCTCGATCTTGTTGCTGGCTACCTGGCGGGAGATCAAGGACCGGTCCAGTAGTTGGTGCTGCTGCTGGTGCGGTTGGGGCTGGTCCCGCTCCAGCAACCGCCGGCCAAGATTCCGACAACGCAGTGCAGCCCAGAGTCCATCGGCCAAACGGGAGATGGGCGCTGATCAACCTGCGCGAACACCAAGCAGAGGATCCGGAAGCAGGCGGGATACCACGCATGGTCGTCCGCGCCCGCCCGAGGCCGACGCCGAGGGGTGGCCAGCCTCGCTGATTGGACAGCGCTGCCCCCCGGCCCTGGAATCAGGTACTGCCGTGCGGGCCCGTCCACAACCTCCCGGTCAAAGGTTCGTTGAGCTCTCCGAACGTCCAGCCCATGAGCGGAAGGTGTCGTCGTGACCAGTGCCATCTCAGTGGAAGACCGCTGCATCGACGCCTTCAACGAGCTCAAAACCAGCCGGCACATCACCACCGTGCTCTATCGGCTCAACGACAACCTGGACACCCTCATCCTGGACTTCGAGGGGAACCTGACCCACGACGAACTCCTCAAAGCCCTGCCCTCCGATCCACGCCTCGTGGTCTATGAACTGCACTTCGCCGACCGGGACGGCAGTCGCAGAGCGGTTATCGTCCTGATCTCCTGGTCGCCCCAAGGCACCAGTCCCGAGCAGATGGCAGCGCACGCAGCGGTGTACGTCGCTCTCAGAAATCAGCTGGACGGCATCGACCTTTCCATCGAGGCCATGAGCCGCCCCGACCTGGAGTACGACCGGCTCGTACGCGCCGCCCGGACATAGCCCGGCTCCAGGAGGCTCAACCTGCGCCTGGTGAGCCGACTTCGCGGCGCCGGCCGCCCGCTGGAGCGCCCAGGGGCGTGTCGTGCCCGGACAGGTGGACCGGGAATGGGCCAAGCTGGCAGGCAGCTGCCCGTGGCCCAGCTCATAGACCAGCGCGGTGCGTGCCCGTCCATCCCGTGCCCGCACCCGCTGTACCGGCCAGCAGTATCGACCGCCTGCCCGGCCACCGAGGCTGCTGGACCGGCGCTTCAGCGTGCTCTTGCGGGGAACCCCGGGGGTTCACCCCCGGGAGGAATCGCATCCTGTGGTGGCGATGCGCAGCATCGCCGCGGCAACGGGCGCGGAGCGCACGCAAGAAACCGGGCCGCAGCGCCCGGCGAAAAATGTGCACTGTTCGAATGCCGGTACGTCAGGCGGCAGGTAGCGTCACGGTCGTGAAGTTGACCGTGCAGGTGAAACTGCTGCCGACGCCCGTGCAGGCGGCGGCACTTGAGGAAACCCTGCACGCCTGCAATCAGGCCGCCACCTGGGTGTCCCAGGTGGCGTTCGAGAAGGACATCAAGCGCAACTTCCCCCTGCGCGAGCACACCTACACGGCGGTCAAGGACCGGTGGGGGCTCGGCGCTCAAGCGGCCCAGCACGTCATCAAGAAGACCTGCGACGCCTACCGCACCCTCAAGGCGAACCTAAAGGCAGGAAACCTAGGCAAGCCCTCCTCCAAGCGCTACCGGCGGGCCGTCGAGAAACCGATCGCCTTTCGGCGGGAGGGCGCGCAGCCGTATGACGACCGGATGCTGTCCTGGCAGTACACGCAGAGCACGGTGTCCATCTGGACCCTGTCGGGCCGCATGAAGCAAGTGGCGTTCACCGCCGCCCCCGAACATTTGGCCCGCCTGGCCCTGTACCGCAAGGGCGAGTCAGACCTGCTGTACCGCGACGGCATGTGGTTCCTGACCGCCACCTGCGAGGTCCCCGAGGCCGAACTCAACACCAACCTGGTGGAGTTCCTCGGGATCGATCTGGGAATCGTGAACATCGCGACCACCTCGGACGGTCAGATCATGGCCGGACACCGACTGAACCGCGGACGCCTGCGCGAACGCACCCTGCGTCAGAAACTCCAGCGCAAGAACACCCCCTCCGCCAAACGACGCCTGAAGAAGCGGCGCCGCAAGGAGGCGCGGCGGGTTAAGGACATCAACCACAAGATCGCGAAACATGTGGTGGCCGAGGCAGAACGCACCGGTCGCGGAATCGCCCTGGAAGACCTCACCGGCATCCGCGCACGGGTACGGCTTCGCAAGCCCCAACGGGCCACCCACTCCTCCTGGGCCTTTGCCCAGCTCGGAGATTTCATTACGTACAAGGCCCGCAAGGCCGGGGTACCGGTGGTACACGTCAATCCGGCGTACACCTCCCGCACCTGCGCCGAATGCGGGCACATCGACAAAGCGAACCGGGCCAGTCAGGCCCGCTTCGTATGCCGGTCCTGCGGATTCGTTGATCACGCAGACCGCAACGGCTCCCGCAACATCCGCCACCGTGCGGAAGAGTTGTGGCGACGCGGGGCGCAGTCAACCGCCCCAGACCCACCCCCGAACACCGGGCGCGGGACAGGACGCAAACGCAGCACCACAGCCAGTGGCGCCCATTGCGCAAGCCCGGGACTTTCCAGTCCCGGGTGATTGACTTGGCCGGCCTGAGCGCGATGTCAGCCTCGGGTCGGTGGGCGACTGCCTCGTCGACTGCCTTGGTCAGCGGTCGGGCCCGTTACGCTCCCGACTCCGTCCTCATCCGGGTGGGCCAGCTACCCGCAACGGGCATCCGGTGCCGACGCGCTCGGTAAGTTCGGCGCGCAGGGTGGCGAGTTCGGCCATGCTTGCGTCGACGAGCTGGATCTTTTCCTCGAACAGCGTGGACAGCGCTTCCGCGGCGTCCGGCGCCCCACGCAGTTCCTCGCCGGTCCGCGCGATCTCCGCCAGAGAGAATCCGAGTGTCTGTGCCGTGCGGACATAGTGCAGCCAGGCCACTGCCTCGGGTGGGAAGTCGCGATAGCCGTTGGCCAGGCGCCGACCTGCGATGAGGCCGACCTTCTCGTAGAACCGAATCGTGTCCCTGGTCATCCCCGTCTGCGCGGCCAGCTCTCCGATGCGCATACCCCAGCGCCACCCCCTTCGGATGATGAACTTGACCTTGGACCGTACTCCACTGTTTAGCGTGAGGCGTCACTGACACCAGACCAGCCGGAGCCTCATCATGATCCGTCTCTCCGCCCCCGCACGTCCCGCCTATCTTCATGTCGTACGCGCGAGCGCATGGTACGACCTCGCGGTCACCGCGGGGTTCGTGACACCGTGGACGTACGCGCTGGTGCACGACGTGCTGTCCTCATTGGGCGACGCACTCGGGTGGGGCGTCCTGCCCGAACTCGACCCGTGGCAGACCCTGTACGCGAATCTGATGGGTTCGGTCGTGGTCGTCTGGGCCACCCTGCGCATCGTCCGGCCGCTGCCGGTGCATGGACTGTTCGACGGCATCGCGCGCATCCTGTTCTCAGCGTGGATGGCGTACGCACTGGCCCAGGGTGCCTCGCGGATACTGTGGCTGTTCTTCACCGTCGAGGTCGCGTGGGGCATTGTCCAGCTTGTGCCGTGGCGGCGGAACCGACACAGCAACGCCAGCTTTGAGCACCAGGCCGGCCAACTGGAACGCTCAGCAGCCAACTGAAGCGCTCAGTGTGCGACACGAAGTCGCACCACGTAAGTAAGGACAGCCACGTGAAGGCGCTGCTGTTCGCCCTCGGCCCCGTCGCCGCGGCCGAGCCCGACGCGGCCGTCACCGTGACCACTCCAGCTGCGAACTCCGTGCACCTGGCAGGCGGCAGCCTGTTCGTGGGCTGGGACAACAGCACCGGGCGGGAGGTGGACATGTGGCTCGTCCGGGGCGAGGCGGCCCGCGTGGTCCAGCTCGCCGCGAAGCTCACCGACGCCCCGTCGGGCGAGACGGCCAACGTCCTGCCGGACGTGCCCGAGGGCGCGGGCTACACGATCGAGATCGTCGCCCGCGACGGCGGCGAGCAGGGCTACAGCGCGCCCCTCACTGTGGGACAGGAGCCGCAGGGCGCGGCAGGCCCTGCAGCTCCTGCCGCGTTCTAGGAACGCAGCTCGACGTCGTGCCGCACCGTCCCCGACGGCCCGTCCACGCTGACCAGTTCGGCGCGCGGTGTGTGCCGGGAGGCGGAGATCACCAGCGTGTGCGTGCCCGGCGGGAGGGCTTCCACGGCGTAACTGCCCGCTGTCACCTGTGACTTGGCGAGCCGCTTGCCGCGGGCGCTGATCACCGTCACCCAGGCGGGGCAGCCTTCGGGGTGTGCGGCGCAGTGCACGCGGCCTTCGACGCGGGCCGTCCCGGTGGGCGCGGTGGCGCGGCGCTGCTGCGGTTCGTTCCAGGCCGCCATCAGGGCGCGGGTGCGCCGCTGCATGGGCGAGGCGGGTGTCTGCGCGGTGCGACCCTCTGCGGCGACCGGGAGGCCGGCCTGTTCGGCGTAGGCGGCGAGGGTCTCGTCGAGGGCGTCGAGTTCGCGCAGTGCGGTCCCCAGGCTGCGGGCGCGCGGTCCCTGCGGGGCCGGGGCGAGCTCTGCCTCCAGCTCGCGGATGAGCGGGCTCACCCGCCGCCAGGCGCCGGTGCCCTCCGCCTCGCCGCTCGCGAAGAACTGGTCGAGTTCCCTGAGGGACGCGGTCAGGGTGGCGGTGACCAGGCGGGTCCGTTCCGCCAGGCGCGGCGACAGGTCGACGTCGATGTCGGCGGCCACGGCCAGCGCGCGGGCGTGCCCCGTCGCCGTGGCGAGGAGCGCGACCCGGTGGTCGGCGGCGGGCCCGCGGACGCCGACCGGCATCCGCACCAGCGGCCGTACGACGCTCTGCACCTGGCTCAGCGCGGCGTCCACGGCGCGGGCCGCGCCACGCAGCCGCACGGGCTCGTCCGGGCTGGACCAGCGCTGTTCGACCTGCATGACGACCTGGGCGAGCGCGTCGACGTAGCCGCGTTCGGCCTCCTTGACGACGGTGCGACGGGACAGCGGGAAGATCAGCGCGGCGCAGGCGGTGGCGACGAAGATGCCGAGGCCGTTGTCGATGATCCGCTCCCCCAGCAGATGGTTCATGCCGTTGTCGGGCGTGGACAGGGCGTAGAGCTGGACGAGGGCGACGACCAGGCCGACCACCCAGCAGGCGTAGGCGCGTTGCATGCCCCAGGCGCCGAGGGTGAGTCCAGCGATGATGACGGCGAGCGTCGCGTACACGTGGTCGCGACCGATGAGGTGCAGGATGACGAGGCCGAGGACCGCGCCGACGGCCGTGCCCACCATGCGGTGCCCGAACTTGCGCAGGCGTTCATGCGTGGTGTTGGTGCCGAACAGTGTGATCATGACGCCGACCAGGCCCCAGTAGAAGCGGCCCGGGTCGATGGCGTCGGCGATCGGGCAGACGATGGCGGCGGCCACGGCGGCGTGCACGGGGATGCGGACGAACGGGATCACGCGGCGCCAGCCGGACTCCGAGCCCGCGGCGAGGACGCGCCGCGCGGGGCCGGCCGAGCCGGGCAGCCGGTTGTTCTCCAGGACGACGGTCGGCTGGAACGGGACGTCGCCCGGGCCGGTCGCCGTGGTGTGGCCGAGGGTGAGCCAGCTGCCCAGGGACGCGGCGAGCGAGTCGAGGAGGTGCCCGACGCGGCGGGCGAGGACGGCGGCCTCGACGTAGTCGGCCGGGGCGGTCGCGTCGCGCAGGATCGTCTCGGCGCGCTCCTGGATGTGGGCCTCGGCCGGACGGAGTCCCTCCGCCTGGCCGAGGGGGGTGTCGCGGGCCAGCACGAGGCCGACGGCGAGGGCCTCGCGCAGCGGCTCGGGGACGGGCAGCCGGGTCAGGTCGGCGGCGGCCTGGCCGATGCCGCGCAGGGCGAGTTCGGCGTCGAACAGGTGCCGGTGCAGCAGTTCGGCGGCGGCCGGGTCGGCGGCGACCTCGGGCTGGGCGAGGCGCCCGTCGATGGTGACGGTGGTGATGTTGAGGCGGCGCAGGGCGCGGTTCGTGCGGCGCACCGCGCGCTTTCGGTCGGCGTCGGGGTCGAGCGCGTCGACGGCGGCGTCGGCCACCCGCCGGGCCTCCACGACGAAGGCGCGCTGCGTGCGCAGAAAGTCCTCGCGGGGCATCGGGTAGCAGAGCAGCAGCCGGGTCACGAGAACGGCTGCGGCGGAGACCAGGGCGACGGCGAACGCCTTGCCGACGAGTGCCGCCGGGATGCCCGCGAGCATGCCGACCATCAGGCCGTTGAACAGCATCATGCCGGTGAGCAGGGCCATCGGCCCGAACCTGGCGAGGAAGAACGTCAGCGCGAGCGCCGCGATCATCAGCACCATCTGCGGCACGTGCTCGCCGTTCAGGGTCGCGCAGAGCCACAGCACGGCTGTGTAGGGGAACGGCATCCACAAAATGGCCCGGGCGAGCCGGTCCCAGCTGTTCTCGGCGACCGCGAAGGCGCTCATCAGGCCCATCATCCCGGCGACCATCATGCCGATCATGACCGGGATCGACAGGGCCTGGGCCATCCCGTAGCCGACGGCGAGGGAGGTGACCATGGCGACCAACGACCGCCAGCCCGCCTGGAGTTGACCGAGTCCGGGGTCGGCCGCGAGCACCCAGTCCCACCATCTGCGCGGTCCGGCGACCCGGTGGGGCGCGAGATCCGCGGCGGCGGTCTCGAATGCGGTGGAGGTGTCCGGCAGAGTGTCCGGGGTGGTCAACTGGTCTCCGATTCCATGGCGTTCGCAAGTACGGCGATGGCGTCCCGCGCGGCACCTACCGCACGCTCTGAGTCCTCGACGCCGCCGTCGAGAGCGGCGAGCAGCACGGCGGCCATGCGTCGGCGCCCGCCCTCGAGCAGATCGCGCCCGGCGGGCGTCAGGGTCGTCTCCACCGCGCGCCGGTCGGCGGCGCAGCGCTGCCGCTCGACGAGTCCGGCCTCTTCGAGCTTCTGCAGCATCACTGTGACCCGAGGCTGCACCATGCCTGTCGCGGCAGCGAGCTCGGTGACCCGGCGCGGCCCCGGTTCGAGCGCGTCGAGCAGGGCTGCCTGGCTGCGCGTGATCCCGAACTCCCCTGCCCGGAAGAGGGCTTGAGTCAGGTGCCCGAGCCCCCGCAACAGGCCGCGGGCGACGCCTTCGATGCGCTGGGCCTCGACGGCGTCGGGCGCCCCCGAGGATAGATGCATACTGAAAATATATACATGTCGCCGGCAACCATCCGACCGGGGCCCTGCTCCCGGCGACCGCGTGGCCCTACTCCCCCGACCCGCCCGTCTCCGCGTAGATCACCAGCGTCCGCTCCGGCTGTCCGGCCACGTGGAACGCGGTGTAGTCGTACGTGACCACGCCGCGCCCCGGACTCCGCAGCCGCTTGCGCCCGCCCCGGCGCGCCTCGACCTCGAACCGGGGCCACCAGTCCCGTACTTCGGGGCTGCCCTCGTGGAGTTCGTCGACGAGTCGCGCGTAGCGGGGATCGCCCGGATGCCCGCCGGCCAGCGTGCGCACCCGGGCGAGCAGGCCCCGCGCCTCGGGCTCCCAGTCGACCAGCACCTCCCGCGCCAGGGGCTCCAGAAAGACCCAGCGCACGAAGTTGGGCCGCCTGCCGTCCTCGGTGACCAGGCGCGGGAACACCTCTTCCGTCGCTCCGTTGTGGCTGAGCACGTCGTACGTGCCGTCGATGACGTACGCGGGATGCGGCTGGAGCAGCAGCGGGACGGCTGCGACCTCCGGGGCGAGCGGCTCCACGTCGGGGATGTCGGCCGCCGGCGCGCGCCCGGCGAGCTGGAACAGGTGGGCGCGCTCGTGCGGTGCGAGCCGCAGGGCCGTGGCGAGCGCGTCCAGGACCTGGTCGGAGGCGCGGATCTCGCGGCCCTGTTCCAGGTACGTGTACCAAGTGGCGCTCATCCCTGCGAGCAGGGCCAGCTCCTCCCGCCGCAGCCCCGGGGTCCGGCGCCGGCCGGTCGACGGCAGTCCCGCCTCGACCGGCGTGATCCGCGCCCGGCGGCTGCGCAGGAACGCACCGAGTTCACGCCGTCGCTCCGCCGTCTCGGACATGGTCCTACCACCTCTGGTTCCAGAATAAATGGGCTCTGGATACCAGGCTAAAGCCGGACCACACTGACAGAGAAGCCGGAGGAGAACCGGCGAGAAGTGAGGAGAAGGCGATGTCAGGCATCACGGGCAAGGTCGTGGCCATCACGGGGGCGAGCAGCGGCATCGGCGAGGCGACCGCACTGCTGCTCGCCGAGCGCGGAGCGCGCCTCGTCCTCGGAGCGCGCCGCTCGGAGCGGCTGGAGGAACTGGTCGCACGCATCGAGAAGGCCGGCGGCGAGGCCGTGCAGATCCGTACGGACGTGACCCGCCTCGACGACGTACGCGCCCTGGTCGGGCTCGCGGGCGAGCGGTTCGGCCGGCTCGACGTGCTCATCAGCAATGCCGGGGTGGGCACCATTTCGCCCCTGGACGATTTGCGCACCGCCGAGTGGGACCACATGGTCGACGTCAACATCAAGGGCGTCCTGCACGGCATCGGCGCCGCACTGCCCGTCTTCCGGGCCCAGGGCGGCGGCCACTTCGTCACGACGGCGTCCACGGCCGCGTTCCGCGTCGCACCGGCGATGGCCGTCTACGCAGGAACGAAGATCGCGGTGCGGGCCATCTGCGAGGGCCTGCGCCAGGAGGCGGGTCCCACGGTACGGGTGAGCACCGTCTCGCCCGGGGTGATCGACACGGACTTCCCCGAGGCGTCGACGAACGAGCGGGTCCGCGCCGAGATCGCCGGGATGCGGGACCGGGTCGCGATCCCGCCCTCGGCGATCGCCCGGGCCATCGCATTCGCGATCGAGCAGCCCGCCGACGTGGACGTCAACGAGATCGTCGTCCGGCCGACCGCGCAGACCTGAGCGGCGCACCCCTGCCGAAGACGTGCTGCGGGTCTCGGGCGATCGACGTATCCGACCCGCCCGACGCACCCGCCGGCTCCGACGCGGCGGGAGAATCCGGACGTGGGACGGGGGATCCTCGAGCGTGTCAATCCCGTGTTCTGCTCGGCCCTGCCGGTCGCCTCCCGCTCCGAGGGTGGTCGGCGTCGACGAGTACGCCAGCGCGTTTCCCCTTGCGCTCCGGTCGTACGCGCCGCCAGGTCGGCCCGCCAGGGCGAGACCGATCGCCTCCAGGGTCGAGCGGAGCCGCTCGGTCCGCTGGCCGTGCCTTCGGGTCAGGCCGGGTATCTGTTCGACGAACGTGCGGCGCGGGCACTCTGCGGTCCGACAGGCGAACCGGCGGACCCGCAGCTGGAGTACGACCCTTTGCCCCGCACTCGGGACGTTTCGCGTGGCGCTGTTCACGCCGGTTGCGCTTCTTCCGAGCAGGCTGGCGCGCTGTCGGTGACGCTGCGCACGGTCAACGAGGCCGGCATCCTGGCCAACACGGGGGTTGTGGTCACCAAGAACCGCCTCATCGGCAGGAGCGAGCAGTTCCTTGTCCTCGTCATCACAGGCGAGGGCACCGCTATCGATCATCAAGGAGTACGTCGACAACTAGAAACGTCCAGGCTGAGGTCCACCGTGCGGACCCGTGGGAACCTCACTGTCAGTGCAGTCCAGAGAAGCGCTTCCTCCCGGGCGTGAACGCCCAGGGTTCCGCGCTAGATCCTGCTGAAGAGTGCGGCGGTTGTGGCAGCGGTCGGCGGCGCGATGCTGGCCGGCGCGGGTGCCGCGTCCGCGGACGCCAGCGCTCAGGGCGTCGCGTGGGGCTCGCCGGGCGTCCTGTCCGGCGACGTCGTCCAGGTCCCGGTGCACATCCCTGTAAACGCCTGCGGCAACACCATCAACGCCATCGGCCTGCTCAACCCGGCCTTCGGCAACAGCTGTTCCAACGGCTTCGGCAGCCGGGTAGCCCGCTCCTGGGACGAACGCCGCATGGGCCAGCACGGCTCCATGAACCACCGTGGCCACATGGGCCGGCACGGCTCCATCAACCACGATGCCGACATGGGTTACGGCGACGACATGGGCATGTGAAAGCAGCCCTCCCTCCCCCGCTGAGCATCGCGTGATGCTCTGCGCTCAATGGAGTCCTGGCACCCCAGCGAACGGTGCCAGGGCTTCGCGCTCCCCGGCCGCATCCAGATGCACCCGGTTGGCCGGCAAGAGGATCACACCGTGGCCAAGGCCGGTCCCCGCCGCCGTAGTGGTCATGTCCCGAGTGGCCGTCGTGGTGCCGGCCCTGTCCTGGTCGGACGGCAGATTCTGGACGGCACGGTCGTGTGCTGCGGGGAGGCGGCCTGGGCCGCACCGGTCAGTGGCACAGAAGGGTGCAAGCAGTCCTGCGAGGATGGTGTGCACAGGCCACCGCCGCATGCAGCTGTCGTCCGCCCCGATCACCGTTGCCTCGGGCGGTACCCGTCCCGGCCGGGCCGCAGCCACATGTTGGGTTCCCGCCCGACCCCACGCGGGCAGACCGTGCGCACCGGGCGGCTTTCCGACGGATCCGCAGTGGGCGTAGTCGTGTCCGAGTCGCAGAACGAGGCAGCGTTCATCGCCGACAGCCTCCCTGCACCGCCCAAGGGCAAAGACTACGAATTGTGGTACGCGGAGAAGTCGGACGACCTGCGGCCAGCGGGCCTGCTGCCTCCCGCCGAAGACCGCTCCGCACGCCTGCTTGCTTGCCGGTCCTTTGGGTAAGGCGGTCGCCCTCGGTATCACTGTCGAGCCGGCTGGTGGATCTCTGCAGCCCACCACCAAACCACTCGGCATCATTTCCATCGATTCCTAATACGGTCCAGCAACTCCCCGAGTAGCTGAGTGCTCACGCCGCGGACCGGCAGCTTCATGCCCGGCATGACAAGATCCATAAAGCAGTGCTCTGGCTACAGACTGTCTCTGCCTTCGCCGCCTCCGCCGGTTCATAGGAACTGATGGACAAATTAACCCGCGCGATGCGTGTCTGGGACGGCGCCCGGAGCCCAATCGAGCACGCCCGTCGCTTCGTAACTGCTCGCCCTGCGCGGCCGGGGGACAGTCGTCGTTGCGCCAGCCTTGGAAGGCCACTCCCGCTGCGCACCCCTCAACCGCTCCCTGATCAACGGACCGGCTGGCGGCACGACAGATCCGCTCGGCCATCGGCCAGGAGAACCACAAGAGGTCCAGCGCTGGGCACTGAGCGGTCTGCGTCGTCGCGAGCGGTGCCGGCTGCTGTGCGGCACGGTGAGGCCGCCGGGGCACATCATGATCATGGATTCCGGCTCACAAAGCGGCCGCAAGACCAGAAGAACGTGCCGGACGGGGACTCACCCAAATACTTCCGCGCTCTCGAAGGATGAACGTTATCTGCCCATTCGCGTCGTTATATTCCTAAAGAGACGATTCGAGGGAGGCGTCATGGACGCCAGGCAGGCCGGCGAGGGGGAACCCCGTGACGACGGAGCATCCGAACCGCACCGTAGGGCCGAACCGCTCGACGCCTCGGACCAACCCGGCACAGCCCGTCCGGCGCGATCACAAGACACTCGCCCGGTCGGCTCCCAGCCGGCTTCCGGCCAAAGCGGTCCTCGGGTGAAGCGGCCGCCAGAGCGTAATCCGGCGCTTTCGGACTTTCTGCGCGATGGGCCGCCTGTAGGTCCGACCCGCCGGGGATTTTGGCGCAGTCCGCTGCGCGGGCCCTGGCTGACGTCGGTGCTCGGGGCGGTACTGCTGGTAGGCATCGTCGTGATGTTTGTGACGGGGCTGCTCTCGTACGCCGCCTACAACCCGGATCTCGGGGCCAACGACAAGACCCCGGACCGGGGCTGGCTCGGCTTCTATCTGTTCTCCTGGCCCACACACCCCTATTGGCTGTACCGGGTCACCCAGGGCGTCCACGTCACGCTCGGCATCGTCCTGATCCCGGTGCTGCTGGCGAAGCTGTGGTCGGTGATTCCCAAGCTGTTCTCATGGCCCCCCATCAAGTCGGCCAGTCATGCACTCGAACGAATCTCGGTGCTGCTGCTCGTGGGAGGCGTGCTCTTCGAGTTCGCGACCGGCGTGCTCAACATCCAGTTGGACTACATCTTCCCGGGCTCGTTCTACCCCCTGCACTTCTACGGTGCCTGGATCTTCATCGGTGCCTTCGTCGTCCACATCTGCTTCCGCATCCCACTCATGGTCCGGATGCTGCGCAGCGGCGATCTTCGCGACGAACTGCGCAGCCCGGCCAGAGCCGCGCAGAAGGACATGGCCAGTCTCACGGACTTGGTCACCCCGCGCCCTGCCGCCCCGACCATCTCGCGCCGAGGCGCGCTGGGCATGGTGGGGGCAGGCTCCCTCGTCCTGCTCGGCGTGACAGCGGGACAGAGCATCGGGGGATGGCTGCGGCCCACCGCACTGCTCGCGCCGCGCGGGCAGGATCCCGGGCCGGGCCCCAACGGATTCCAGATCAACAAGACCGCTGCCGGGGTGGGCATCAGGGCGCGCGATGTGGGGCCGGCCTGGCGTCTCATCGTCCGGGGACCAGGCCGGAAGAGGATCTTGACCCGGGACCAGGTTCTGGCGCTGCCGCAGCACCGGGCCGCGCTACCGATCGCCTGTGTGGAGGGGTGGTCCACCGAGGACCAGGAGTGGGGCGGAGTACGCCTCGCGGACCTGGCGGCCCTTGTCGGATTCACGGGAGAAGCGCCGGGCGTGTTCGTCCAGTCCGCCCAGCGGGCGGGGTCATTCCGTTCGACGACGTTGCGTGACAACCAGGTCAGGGACCCGCGCTCGTTGCTGGCGCTGCGGGTCAACGGGGCCGATCTGTCTCCGGACCACGGCTACCCCGCGCGGATCATCGTCCCGGCCAACCCAGGTGTCCACAACACCAAGTGGGTCACACAGCTGACCTTCGGGGAGAACGCGTGAACCGCTTCCGCACAGTCTACGGGGCCTCGCCGCTGCATCTGCTGCTGGTGCTCTGCTCGTTCGCCCTGACCGGCTACGCCGGCGTCCGGCTGCTGAGCGACGGCGAGCCCTGGAGGATCGTCATCTGGTTCGTCGGCGCCGCGCTCCTGCACGACCTCGTGCTGCTCCCCCTGTACACGGTGACCGATCGTGCCGCCCAGACCGTCCTCGGCGAGCGTCGTGAACCTGTCGACTCCGGCGGAGCCGCAACCACCCACCCGAGCCAGGGGTGGATCAACTACATCCGAGTTCCGGTCTTCCTCTCCGGCGTCCTGCTCCTCACGTACTTTCCGCTGATCCTGGGGCGGGTCAGCCACCGCTTCACCCTGTACACCACGCTCTCCGCCGACGTGTTCCTCGGCCGCTGGCTGCTCATCACCGCCGTCTTCTTCGCCCTTTCCGCCGTGGCCCTGCTGATCCGCATGCGGCGGTCCCGCTCTCGCAAGCAACCCCCGCCCGCGCCCCGCCCGCGCATAAATCTGCGTAAGCCGGACAAGAGCGGGCCGGACCCAGAGCCATCGCCGTAAGGGGCGGCGAGATGCCCGCGGCCGTACGGGGGACTTCGGCCCCCACCCGGCGGGGCAGGCGGATGGGGCGGCTGTGAGTACACGACCGATCGGCGACTACGCCCTGCTGTCGGACTGCCGTTCGGCGGGCCTGGTCTCCACCGACGGCTCACTCGACTGGCTCTGCCTTCCCTGATTCGACAGTCCTGCCGTCTTCGGCCGCCTGCTCGACGAGCAGGCCGGGCACTGGTCGATCCGCCCCAGCGCACCGAGTGAGGCGGTCCGCCGCTGATCGGGGAACGCTGGTGCTGGAGACCACCTTCCGGACCCCCTCCGGCACGGCCGTGCTCCTCGACCCCCTGGTGATGGGGCGCCGCGAACGCGGCCACGCACTGGGAAAGTCCTCACCCGGTGTCGTATTGCGTCAGATCACCTGCACCAGCGGCTCGATGGCCGTGGAGACCACCTTGGCGCCGCGGCCCGAGTACGGCCTCATCCGCCCGGCGATGTCCGCCGTGCGGGGCGGGCTCAGCGCGAACGGCGGCAGTCAACGCCTCACCCTGTCCGCACCGCTGCCCCTGCGCATCGATGGCTCGACCGCACACGACGGGACCGAGCGACAAGCCGGCCAGCGGCTCGACTTCGCCCTGTCCTCCACTGTCATAGGAGGCGAGGCAGCACCGGAACCCTGGCCAGGCAGGCGCATCCGTCGCCGGCTGAAAGACACCATGAATGGATGGCGCTCGTGGACACAGATCCACCAGGGCTACCGCGGCCCGTGGCAGAAGGAGGTCAGCCACAGCGGACGTGTCCTGCAGGCACTGACCTTCACCCCCACCGGGGCCATCGTCGCAGCGGCCACCACATCCCTGCCCGAGTGCATCGGAGCCGACCGCAACTGGGACTACCGCTACACCTGGGTCCGTGATGCCAGCTTCACCCTCCAGGCACTGTCCACTTCAGCCTGCGAGAAGGAGAAGGCCGCCTACTTCGGATTCCTCGCCCAGGCCGCGGCGACCCAGCTCGACCGCGGCGTCGACCTCCTGATCATGTTCGGTATCGGCAGTGAAAGGGACCTCAGCGAACGCACCCTCACCCACCTCTCAGGCTGGCGCGGCAGCACCCCGGTCCGCACCGGCAACGACGCGTGGCGCCAACGCCAGCTCGACGTCTACGGCGAGCTCCTCGACGCCGCCCACCGGACCCACCCACGCGACAGATGGTTCGAACAGCCCGTCCGCACCTTCCTCCTCCAGGAGGCCGAAACCGCCGCCCGCCGCTGGAACGAACCTGACCAGGGCATCTGGGAAGTACGGGGCCCCAGCCGCCACTTCCTCACTCCAAGCTCATGTGCTGAGTCGCGCTCGACCGCGCCATCGACCCTCGCATCCGGTCCACCGTGACAGCGATCGCGAACCGGCTGACTAACGCACGAGGCCAGGTACGCCGCTACCTGGGCGACGACTTCGCCTCCGACGAGGGCGCGTTCCTGCTCTGCATCCACTGGGCGACCCGTGGAGACAGTGGAGCCAGCCCTTCTCCCTCAGGGCCTCGTGCTTGACCCCGAGCTTGAGCAGCTCGGTGACCGTGGGGGCTTCGCGGCCGTAGGCGAGCAGGACCATCCTCAACGCTGCTGCCACACGCCCGGCTCTGGAGCATCTGGCCCGACCGCTTCCCCAACCTTGCTCTGGCACAGAAAGAGACAGCGGTCCCTCAGCATCCACGACTGGTACGACCCCGTCTCCTGAAGGGTGAGGAGCGTGCTGAGTTGGTCGGCGAGCGGCACCTCGGACCCCGGCACCTGCAGGCCATTGCAGAAGCGGTCGACGACCGGCCGTCGAACGGCTGGCCACGGTGCGCGCCGCCCGCCAGTCACAGGACGCGTGGTCGGTCACGCTCACCCGCGCGATCTGCGCGGTCAGAGACGGGACTTGCTCACCGGAAAGCGGACGGAGCGACAACGAACACCTCGACAACTGCATCGGCCTTCGGAACAGCCCCGAGCATGCCCGGTGATCACGCTGGCGCACCGGGAAATCCAAGATCCCCGACAGAGCTAAGCTCATGGACGGAGCCGCACCGATTGGCATTTCGGCGGCACGCTCGGACAGGATGACCCCGTGAAAACGATCTCCTTCCCCCAAACCGAACTTCGGGCTTCGAACGTCGTCCTGGGGCTGATGCGCATCGCCGGACTCGGTGACGAGGACATCCGCACCTTGTACGACAGTGCCCGGGACGCCGGGATCAATGCGTTCGACCATGCCGACATCTACGGCCCCACCCGCCACGCATGCGAGGAGCGCTTCGGACAGGCCGTCAAGCTCACCGCCACGGAGCGCGAATCGATCGTCATCCAGAGCAAGGTCGGCATCCGGCCCGGCTTCTTCGACTTCTCCAAAGAGCACATCGTGCGCACCGTCGACGAGTCGCTGGCAGCCCTGCGCACCGACTACCTCGACACACTGCTGCTGCACCGGCCCGACACCCTCGTCGAGCCGGAGGAGGTGGCTGCGGCGTTCGATGAGCTCCACTCGGCGGGAAAGGTCGTGAACTTCGGCGTCTCCAACCACACGCCGGGCCAGATCGAACTGCTGAAGACCGCGGTTCGCCAGCCGCTGGTGGCCAACCAGGTGCAGCTCAGCATCACCCACTGCCCGATGATCGCCTCGGGGATCGCCGCGAACATGGCGGGTCTCGACCAGTCGGTCAGCCGTGACAACGGACTGCTCGAATATTCGCGGCTCCACGGGATGATCTTGCAGGCGTGGTCGCCGTTCCAGAAGGGGTTCTTCGACGGGGTCTTCATCGGGGACATCGAGAATTACTCGGAACTGAACTCCGTGCTGGAGGAGCTGGCCGCCAAGTACGAGGTGACGCCGACCGGGATCGCGGTCGCGTGGATCACTCGTCACCCAGCGAACATGCAGGTGGTACTCGGCACCACCAACCCGGGCCGGGTCACCGAGTCGGCGGCGGGCTCGGCCCTACCACTCACCCGAGAAGAGTGGTACCGCCTCTTCCGCGCAGCCGGCCACACCCTTCCCTAGCACGCCACGCCTCCCGACCAGCCCTACCGGCGGTCGGACTCCTGCCGGGTCCGGCCCGATACGAGATGGGGCCGCGCAGTTGGCGGGACGCGACCCCAGGTGGCGGGGAGGGCCGACTCGGCTTGGCTGTCGACCCCAGCAAGATCATTTCCCGGTGGGGTCGACAGTAAGGCTAAACGGTGCCGTTCTCCCACCACCACGCCCGGCCTAGGTCCGCCCGACTGTCGACGTGCTGGTGGTCCGCGGTGTACGTCTCCAGGCCCGAGAAACCGCAGGTCTCCGCTCTCTGGTAGACGGTCTTGTTGGACACCCCAGAGACGGCGAGGTCGGCTGCCGTGCCGTAGAGATGCATGCTGTCGCTGGCCCCGCCGACGTCGGCGTTGTGCGCGATGCTGCGGAAACCGGAATTGACCGTGATCGGAACGTTGCCGAGCTTCTTGCGCAGCGCCTCCAGCTTGTACATCGCACGGCGGACGTTCTCCTTGACGTCGGCCGCGCTCAGTTTGCCGCCCGAGAAGGTGCCGCTGATCCGGTCGGTGAACTCGCCGAAGTCGAAATGCGCGGTCGAACTGTCCGACTGCTCAAGTGCGTTGAGCTGCACCTGGGTCGCGGGCCCGGCGCTGCCGTCGGCGGCGAGTCCGTAGGCGGCCTGGAAGCGGCGCACCGCCGCTGCGGTGCCGGAGCCGAAGTCGCCGTCCACGGCCACACGGCTCTGGCTCGCGCTGTCCGCAGCCCACCCAGCAACTCTGATCTGCAGCTCGGTCACGTCGGCACCGGTGGCCCCCTGGCTCAGGGTTCGCGACCAGGAGTAGGCCTGCGCGGCACCCGTCACCAGAACGGGGCCCAGTACGACGCCGATGCCGGCGGCCAGCGTCCCGCGCAGTGCCGTACGGCGGTCGAACGGGCGCGGAGCGGAAGAAGAGAGGAACGCGGAAGCCATCGTCGTCCTTTCACGGACCTGTCGCAGCAGTGTTGATGCGTGCTGATGGATGTCAGTGTCATGGACATGGAAACCAAAGGGAAGAGTGCAGGATCCGCCCCCAACCCCTCGGGATGCCGGCACCCACCGGAGCGATGAGTGCGGGCATCGGACCGTCCAGGACAGCTGGGTCCGCCTTGGACCTTGGTCTTCGCCGACATCGCGATCAAGGAGCGGGTATTCCCCGGTCGTTGGCGTTGGCCTTCCCGTTCCACCCGTGACGCCCCCCGAGCCGTACGACTGGACGTGCACCTGCGGCGCGGCCCAGTCCCTCCCCACGACGCACGGCGTGTTCCCCACCGCCTGGCGGCACACCCACCCCACCCGCTTCGACCAGCTGCGGCATTGGGCCGCCCGCCGGTTCCCCACCCGCACCACCCGCACCACCCGCACCACCCGCTGAGACTCCATCCGCTTTCCGAACGTGATCTTTTGATTCTGGCTGATGGCGCGTGAACTTCCTTCTCTGGCACGTTGGTTCGGGTGGTTCGTCTGCTCGTGTCGTTCGCGGAGGTGGCTATGCCGTCGGTGCCCGGATTGCTGGAGACCCGGGAGCGGAACGTCCGGGAGGAGGTGGCCTGGCTGCGGGAGGAGGCCGAGCGGGTGCAGGCCGCGCTCGGGGCGACTCAGGCGGAGTTGTCGCGGTTGGCCGACGCCCGGGCCACGGTTGCGGAGGTGCTGTCCCGGGACGGCTCCGCGGGGGCGGGCCCTGCGCCCGGTGCCGTGGCCGGTTCCATGGTGCCCGAGCGGATTGAGGGCATGGGGGCGCAGGTCCTCGCGGCGGAGTACCAGCAGATTCTGTCGGTGCTCGCCGATCCGGCGCCCGCGCAGAAGCGCCGCAGATTCGAAATCACCGCACCCCCGCCCCCTACCGCACTGGGCTGAACACTCACGGCAGGTCACCAGCCAGGCTTGACAACCACATTGGGAATCGTTTGGTGCCCCCCGACCATGGGCTTCAGCGCGAGGCTGTCGTGTGTGTTGGCGGCCGAGATGCCGACGATGAGGGTCAGTCCGTGCGCGTCCGACAGGACGTGCATCTTGGAACCCGGTTCTCCCCGGTCCATGGGGCTCGGACCTGTGAGTTCGCCCCTTTAGCGCGTACGTGGGCGGAGTCGAGGACGGCGCGTGACAGGTCGAGGAGGTCGGCGTCGCCAGGCGGTGCAGGATCTCCTCGTGCAGCCGGCCCCACACGCCGGCCCGCGACCAGATCAGGATCCGTCGGTGTGCCGTCGACTTCGATATCCCGAAGCACGGCGGCAATGCCCGCCAGGCACATCCACTCACCAGAGCGTAGATGATCGCGGCGAACAGCGTCTCGTCTGCACCGTCTGCGGCGAACCGACAAAAGAGCACCCGCGGGAGTTCGACTTCCTCACCGGAGAGCGCCACTAGGCCCCGGACGACCCGTGGGCTCGGTTCGCCGGCTGACCGCGCCCGGCTAGGCATGACCCACGCGTGATGTGGTCGAGAACGCGCCCGTATGCCTCAAGGAGTCTCACATCGCCTGGGCCGACTACCGACGGGCCCTTTGAGCCATCCTGAGGACTGACACAAATCAGGCCGTGCCGTGGCGAGTTGCCTTCACCGATATGCTCGATGCGTATGTGGAGGGCGGGTTGACGCAAGAATCGGGGTGCCGGTGGTGGACGACGCGGTGGAACTGGCAGACATGATCGCCCAGTTGCGGGGCGAGCTGAGCCGGGCCATGTCGGACGGCGACGGCGACGATTTGCGGTTCCGGGCGGAGCGTGTCGAACTCGAGCTCACCGTGGGGGTGGAGCGCAGCCGTGAGACCGGGGCGAAAGTGCGGTTCTGGGTGCTCGACGCCCAGCACGCCGCACGTTCGGCGCACACGTCCCTGCAACGGCTCACGCTGACCCTCCAGCCGGTGGACGGCGCCGACCCCGAGCGCTCCGCGCTGATCTCGGGCGATGAGCTGCCCGATGAGCTCTGAGCCCGGGCCCGCCGGGGCCGGACTCGATCCACACCGCATAGCCGAGATCATCGTGGAGGGCCGCGGCGGGCGGCGGCGGGGTTCCGGGTACCTGATCGCCGACGGCACCGTGCTGACGGCGGCTCACGTCGTGGCGGATGCGATCGACTTGGCCGTACGTTGCGATGCCGACCGGCCCACCCAGTGGTCGGCGCAGGCGACCGTGGCATGGTCGAACGCGGGCATCGACCTCGCCGTGCTGACCGTCGCGACACCCGCCGCACAGCAGTGGGCACCGGTGGGGTTCGGGCGGATCACCGACGACGAGGCCGTCGTCGTCGATGTGCACACGACCGGCTTCCCGTTGTTCAAGCGGCGCAGTCGCAACGGTGTCCCCTTCCGTGAACTGCACCATGCGGTGGGGACCGTCGCGGCGCTCTCCAACCTTCGTACGGGGACGCTGGAACTGACCGTGGCCCCGGCCGGGTCCGATCCCGACCCGGCCGCGTCGCCGTGGTCGGGGATGTCCGGTGCAGCGGTCTGGGCTGGACACCGCATCATCGGCGTGGTTGCCGAGCACCACCGGTGGGAAGGCGCGGGCCGGCTCACCGCGGTCCGCCTCGACCATGCACTGCGCGAGGTCGACGCCGACGAGCGGACCCGCCTCACCCGGCTGCTGGGCACGCCCGGCACCGGGCCCCTGCCTCTGGCCGTCCCCGGTGCCCCCGACCCCGCACAGGCCCCGGGCACACGGGTCGTGGGAGTCCCCGTCTCGTACGGCATCGAGCTGTTCAAGAACCGGACCGCCGAACGCGACGCCGTCGTCGGCTACTTGAGCGATCCCACTATCCGCATGGTGACGATCCTCGGGCGCCGTGGCATCGGCAAGAGTGCCCTCGCGGCGAAGGTCATGGACCTCCTCCACCGCGGGGAGTGGCCCATGGGCGCCGAGGGGCGGGCCCCGGTCGGACTGGTCAATCTCTCGACCCGGACCTCCGGGATCTCCCTGGAGCGGCTCTACTTCGACTGCGCACGGCTGCTCGACACCGACGGGGAGGAGCACCTGCGGAGGGTCTGGTCCGCGGGCGGATCCACCCAGCACCGGCTGGCGGAGCTGTTGCAGGCCCTCGGCGAGCGGCCCGTCGTCATCCTGATGGACAACGTGGAGGATCTGCTCCTCGACGACGGTGGCATCGCCGACCCGGACCTGGCGGTCCTGCTCGACTGGCTGTTTCGCGCGGGCAGCGGTCCACGGCTGCTCGTCACCAGCCAGATCCCGGTTCGCCTCGCACCCGAACTGCGGCGCTTCGCTGCTCAGGTGACCCTCTCCAAAGGTCTCAGTCCACCGGAGGCCGCGACGCTGCTGCGTGAGCTGGACCGGGACGGCAGTCTCGGCATATCCGACCTGTCCGACCGCGAGCTGCTCGACGCCGCCGTCCACGTCCACGGTGTTCCCCGCGCCCTCGAACTCCTCGTCGGCGCGCTCGCCGACGACGCGGTGCCCCTGCCCTCCTTGCACGACGTCCTGCAGGACTTCACCCGCCGTAAGGACGTGGTGGCCGCCCTCGCCCAGGACCGCTACGATCAGTTGGACGAGCAGGCGCGCACCGTCCTCGACGTCCTCGCGGTGCTCCGCAGGCCCGTGGAGCCGCACGCGGTCGAAGAGATCGTGCACGTCATCGACCCCCGCCTGCCCGTGCCCGCCGTGCTCGGCACTCTCGTGCGCGCCCGGCTGGTCGCCGCGGACCGGGCCACCCGCACCCTCGCTCTCCATCCGCTGGACGCGGACATCGCCCGCGATCAGATGCCCTGGGACGGCCCGCTCGGGAGGCAGACCATGGAACGACGCATCGCCGACTGGTACGGGGACCAGACGACGCCCGACGGCACCTGGCGTACCCCGGATGACCTCGAACCGCACCGGCGGCAGTTCGACCATCTCGTACGTGCCGGGGACCACGACGCCGCGGCGCGGGTCCTGACCGGGATCAGCAACTGGCTGGTCTGGCACGGGTCGGTACTGACGGCCCTGTCCATGCACCTCACCGTGGAGCCGCACATCACCGACGAGCGCGTACGCCTCGCCCACACCGTCGCGTTCGGCCACGCACGGTTGAGCGCGGGCCCCATGGAACAGGCGGTCACGCTGTTCACCACAGCGGCCGCGCTCGCCGAACGCCTCGGAGAACGGGCAGCGCTGCAGAACGCGCTCTTCGGTCTGGGCGATGCCCACCGGCAGCGCGGCGACCTTCCGGCCACCGTGGAAACCCTCACCCGCGCCGCCGAGTTGGCTCACGACCTCGGCGACACCGAGAACGAGGTCCACGCCTGGCTCTCGGTCAGCCTCACCCACAGCTACCTGCGCGACGGCGAGCAGGCCTTGGACGTCGCCGACCGGCTCGCCGCCCTCGCCGGTACGACGCGTGACCCGCTCACCCTCGCCCGCGCCGGCAACGCGCGCACAATCGCCCTTCTCACCCTGGGGCGCTGGAGCGAGACCATCTCCACGGGCGCCGATACGGTCCTCGCCTACCGCGCCGCGGGCAGTCAGGAGGCGATCGCGTACGCCCTCAATGCCCAGGGCATCGCCCACCTCGCCCTCGACGAACCGGCACGCGCGATCAGCGCACTGGAGGAGGCACGCAGGGAGGCGTCACAGATGCAGAACCCCAGGGCCGAGGGCGTATGCCTGCTCAATCTCGCCTGGGCGTACTGGTGCGACGACCGGATGGACGATTGCGCAGCCACCGCCGGACGCGCTGTGACCGCTCTGGAGATCGCCGGTGCCACACAGGCGGCAGCGGCCCAGGCCCTGGCCGAAGCAGCCCGCACCGTGAGCGCCTCTCCCCTGGCCGCGGCCGGCGCCCTGCGGCGCGCGGCCACCGCTCTCGACGGAAACGCCGAGGTCGTGTCCGCGGCATGGTTGCAGGAGCGGGCTCGCGGGTTGGGGGCCTGACTCCAGCCCTGGTGCTCCTGCTCCAGCGCGACCGTGGGCGGCTCCACGTCGGCGACATAGTCACCCGGATCCTGCGTCTGGCGAAGCACAGCGAACCAATGGCTCGGAGGCATCTGCGTGAGCTCCCCAGCAGCGGGCTCAACGGCCTGCTGATCCAGTTGCGGCGGCTGCGAACGAGGGAGCAGCAACTGCGGGTCGATGCCCGCGGCGACGAGCCCGGCCGGAGCCGTCTGTGCGAGGGGGACGCCGTAGCACGCGAGGCGCAGCGGCATCAGGGACTCGACGGGGGCTTTGCGGCGCCAGGCGCGGCCGAAACGGGACCGCAGCCGCGCCTGGTAGACCAGGCGCTCCTGCTCCAGCTTGATGACGGCCTCGTAGGAGCGCAGCTCCCACAGCTTCGTGCGGCGCCACAGCAGGAACGTGGGCAGCGGGGAGAGCAGCCAGCGCGTGAGGCGCACGCCCTCCATGTGCTTGTCGGCCGTGATGTCCGCGATCCGGCCCACCGCGTGCCGCGCCGCCTCGACCGAGACGACGAACAGGATCGGGATGACGGCGTGCATGCCGACGCCGAGGGGGTCCGGCCAGGCGGCCGCGCCGTTGAACGCGATCGTCGCCGCGGTCAGCAGCCACGCCGTCTGGCGCAGCAGCGGGAACGGTATGCGGATCCAGGTCAGCAGCAGGTCCAGGGCGAGGAGCACGCAGATACCCGCGTCGATGCCGATCGGGAACACGTAGCTGAAGTTCCCGAACCCCTTCTGGAGCGCGAGTGAGCGAACGGCCGCGTACGAACCCGCGAAACCGATGCCGGCGACGACCACACCGATGAGTATGAGGTGCGTCCGCGTCAGCTGTGGCGCGGCCACACCATCCTCCCGCCCTGCCGCATCGTCTCCCCGCCCCCGCACGCCCCGCAGTCCCCCGCCATCACTTGGTCAACTCACCCATCACGCTTCACTTTTGCGCACTCGGTCAGGTCACGACACAGGGAATCAACAACTGCCCCACTGCACACCGGTTGTTCCAGATACCAGCGCGCCTCCGGCGCAGGCCAGACATGCCTCGGCGTGTGCAAGACGAGGGCGCCTGATCGCGAGTGTGGGTGAGGTGGCTGGCATGGCAGGGCTGATGCGTTCTCAGGCTGTGAGATGAAGCTGGTCGAGCGCGTGCTCGGTCCGTGACCGATAGTGGTCGGCGGCAGCGATGAGGTTCGCCCAGTCGGCTTGGTGAAACCGCCCAGCAGCCGCCGGTCAGCGGAGCGCGGTGGCGGTACGGCGGCCACCTGTGACGCGAAGAAGGTCCAGTTTCCCCGCGTCGCTGCTTCCGGTCGCTGCCGTGTAGGTAACCATGCGCAAGTCGGCGCCGGGGACAATGAGGACGTCGCAGTCGAGCAGGATGTCGCCGATCTCCGGATGCCGGATCGTCTTACGGTCAGTCGTGTGCTGGGCGGCGGCCGTCCGCATGGCCCAGTGATGAGCGAAGGCGTCGGATATTTCTCGCAGTTCCTGCACGAGACGATCGAGCTGGGCGTCCGCAGGATAGCGGGACACGGCGTCCTTGAGGTCGGCGACGATCGACGCCTCGAAAGCATCCGGCCCGCGCTCGGACTGGACGGGAAGCATCGAGGCGTGGGCGGCGCCGTTGCCGAAGAGTGCGCGGGCAAGGTTGCGTTCGGCGGTCGGGAGGACGGCGGGGTCGCCGTGCAGGGCGCTCCACGTGGTGTTCCACCACACCAGGGTCCAGTCGGCGGTGAACACGCCGATCGGGACGTCGCCCAGGCGCGCGGCAAGCCGTTGGATGCCCGGGGGCACGTGGGTGCTGACCGTCCCGTCCCGTGGCGGCAGGAGCCCGACGCTTCGGTACAGCTGGTCGCGCTCGGCGCGGGAGAGCTGAAGGGCCCGGGCGAGGGCGCTGACAACCTGGGCCGAGGGGTTCTTCGCGCGTCCCTGTTCCAGGCGCAGGACGTAGTCGACGGAAAGCCCGGCCAGCTGCGCCAGCTCCTCGCGGCGCAGTCCCGGGGCCCGACGGCCGTCCGTCACGGTGAAGCCGGCGTCGGCCGGGGAGAGGCGGTCGCGCCAGGCGCGCAGGAGTGCGGCGAAATCGGAGCGGGAGGCAGCCATGGGTTCATTCTCGCAGTGCGGCGCCGCATCAGCCTGGGTACTGCCGGTCCTAGTGACGGGGACGGCACTGGTTGGCGGTGGCGCAAGCGGCGAACGTGGAGGGGCGCCCAAGCCGGGCGCCATCGGCTGACCAGTGAAGGAGCCTTCCATGAAGCACACCATCGTGATGACGGGCGCGAGCCGCGGGATCGGCCGCGTCGCCGCGGAGCACATCCTGCGCCAGTCGCCGGACGTGCACCTCCTGGTCGTTGCCCGCGGATCCTCCGGCGCGCAGCTCGCTGCGGACCTCGCCACGGGCGGGCACACGGTCTCGCACATCTCGGCGGACCTCGGCTCGCTGGAGAGCGTCCGCTCGGCCGGCACCGAGATCCGTGACCGGCTCGATCGCGGTGACCTGCCGCCGCTGCGCGGCTTCGTGGGCAACGCGGGCATGCAGTACACGAACGCGCTCACCGAGGGACCCGACGGGTTCGAGTCCACCTTCACGGTCAACGTGCTCGCCAATCACCTGTTCGTCCGCCTGCTCCAGGACCGCTTCGCCGCTCCCGCCCGGATCGTGATCACCGCCAGCGACACCCACTTCGGCGACTTCAAGCACAACATGGGCATGGTGCCCGGCCCGGCCTGGAAGTCCCCGGACGTCCTCGCCCGCACGGGCGCCTTCCCCAAGCCGGACACCGCAGCAGGCGGGCGCACCGCGTACTCGACGAGCAAGCTGGCCGCCATCTACCTCGTGCACGAGTACGCGCGCCGCCTGCCGGCTGGAATCGACGCCATCGCCTACAACCCGGGCTTCGTACCCGGCACCGGCCTCGCCCGCAACGCAGACCCCGTCTCCCGGTTCGCGATGCGCCGCATCCTGCCGGCGATGACCCTCACCCCGTTCGCCACCAGCCGCAACGCGGCGGGCCGCTACCTCGCCGACGTCGTCCTTGGCACGACCCACGCGCCGACCGGCTCCTACGTCGACCGCAGCCGTGCGGACCGCTCGTCGGAGGAGTCCTACAACCCGCGGCGTGAAGGCGAACTCTGGGATGCCGCTGAACGGTTCACCGCGGCGTGAGCAGCCAGGGCGGATGCGCTCTCAGGCGACGTGATGGGCGGTTCACCCCGATAGATCGAGCAGTGACCGAATGGCCCGGCTGGCAGCAGTGAACGCAGGGGCGGCGCGGACCACCGCCGTCCGGCGGGCGAAGTCTGCTGCTCCAGGTGTGCATCGCGCGGACGTGACAGGACGCGCTGGAACCCGGTTGTGAGGACCGGGCCCGGCCAATCTCGTCCTGCTCACCCCGCGCGCCGCCCCGGTGTGGCGCGCCCACCCGGAAAGACCACCTCCATGTTCGCTTCTTCTCGTTCCACCGTGCGCCGTCGGGCCCTCGCGGCGACCGGCACCGCCGCCGCTCTCGCGCTGACGCTGGCTGCGTGGGGCTCCTCCGGCGACTCCTCGATGCCTGGCATGGACCACGGCGCCAAGTCCTCCGCGTCCGCCTCGGCGAGCGCGTCGTCCTCGATGAGCGACATGCCCGGCATGGATCACAAGGCCGCCGGCAACGGTCTGTCCGACACCCAGGACGGCTACCGCCTCACCAGCCGGGACGCCAGCCTGCCGACGGGCAAGCAGAGTGCCTACCGTTTCACGGTCACCGGTCCCGACGGCAAGCCGGTGACCGACTTCGCGCTCGACCAGACCAAGCGGATGCACTTCTACGCCATCCGCTCGGACCTGACCGGCTTCCAGCACATCCACCCGACCATGGCCGCCGACGGCACCTGGACCGCCGACCTCGCCTCCCCCGCACCCGGCTCGTGGCGCATGTTCGCCTCCTTCACCCCCGACAGCGGCAACGGCAGCGGCAAGGACTTCGTCCTCAGCCGCACCGTCACCGTCCCCGGCACGGCGGCCAAGACCCCGCTGCCGGCGACAGCGGACTCCACCGAGGTCGACGGGTACGACGTCACCGTAAAGGGCAAGCCGATGGCCGGCATGGCCCACCCGCTGACCATCACCATCACCAAGGACGGCAAGCCCGTCACCGCCCTCCAGCCCTACCTGGACACCTACGCCCACCTGACCGCCTTCCACGAGGGCGACCAGGCATTCGCGCACCTGCACCCCACCACGAAGGTCAACGGCGACCACGGCGGCCAGGAACTGTCCTTCCACGCCGAACTGCCCACCTCGGGGAACTGGCGGCTGTTCCTGCAGTTCCAGACCGGCGGAACACTCCACACCGCAGCCCTCACCCTGAACGTCGGCTGACCCTGGCGGGGCACCCCCATCCGGGCGGAGCCCCGCATCTCCGGCCACCACGACACCAGCCGGGCTGGCCCTGTCGGCGCCCCAGGCTGCCGGAAGGCTTCCGCTAGGCACGCCGTACTGCACGCACTGTCCATCACCGGTTCCATGACCTGGGAGATCACCTGGGCCCTGATCCTCGGCTTCACCCTGTCCGCCCTCGTCCAGGCCGTCATCCGCAAAACGACCGTCGTCTCCCTGCTCGGCGACGACCGCCCCCACACCCTCACCATCGCCGCAGGCCTCGGCGCGGCCTCCTCCTCGTGTTCCTACGCCGCCGTCGCCCTGGCCCGCTCCCTCTTCCGCAAAGGCGCGAACTTCACCGCCGCCATGGCCTTCGAGATCGCCTCCACCAACCTCGTCGTCGAGCTCGGCGTAATCCTCGCCCTGTTGATGGGCCGGCAGTTCACCGCGGCCGAGTTCATCAGCGGCCCCATCATGATCATCGTGCTGCGAGAGTGCCTCACAGGCCCATTGACCAGGTGACAGGACCGATCCCTACACCCCAGGGGCGACAAGGTCACCCACTTCACCGACTGGGAACCGGCCGATCACCGGCCCGTCCCACAGTGGCCCCATGCCCCTGGTCCCGGGCGTGGAGTACCTCGTTGATGGTCAGTTCGACGCTGGTCGCGGCCCCGGTGGTGCCCTTGACCTCGACGTGGCGTTCCTCGGTGCCACGGGTGCAGCGCAGGTCGTAGGGCTTACCCAGTTTCTTGACCATCCAGCCGGCCTTCTCGTAGTGGGCGACCGTGTGGTCTTCGGCGTGCAGTTCGATGGCCTTGCGCTTTTTTGCGTCGGAGATGTGGCTGGCGGCGCTGGGGTTTCTTCAACTCTTCGCCTCGGCGACAAGGGAGGCACTGGCGCCCCGGAACAGGACGACTCTGCCGGACCCGGCCTCGTTCGCCCCCGGCCCTGGCGGCCGGGGGCGGTTCGGTACTACCAGTGGATGACGGCGTACCCAATGCCGCTGTCCTGGCCGTCAGTCCTCTTCCCTCCAGGGGACTTCCACCCCAAGCAATCTCCCATGCCGGGCATATTGAAGAGGGCGCGGGCGTTCCCGCCCGCGCCTTTTCTCAGCAGCCTCCTACGTAGCCGGCGGCGCTCAGGCGGCCATCACGCGCGCGTGCAGCTTGCTCACTGCCCGCCGCGCGGACGTGAACGCGCCGTGCTGCCACGCGTCTGTGTAGCTGAGCCAGTCACCGGCGAAGTAGACGCGCCCGCCGGGCTCGTTGAGGGACTTGTAGCGCGGGTCGTCGGGGCCGCCCGGGGTGTCGTGCCAGGCGGCTTCCAGGTGCGGGGTCTGGCGCCAGTGGTGCGAGAACGACGACGCCAGCTCCGTGCGGTACTTCTCGCCGTAGATCTTCACTCCCTGGGAGACCGCTCGTGCCTCGCGCGCGGCGGGGCCGAGCTTCGCGTACGCGTCGGCGTCACCGTCGTAGTTGTAATAGCCGATCATGACGCCGCGCTCGTCGTGGAATCCGTGCGACGGGTGCCAGATGTGGCTGAGGTCCATGTCGGTTTCGGTGATGCCGCCGTAGATCCGGTGATCCAGCTCCCACCAGCGGGACTTGTACTCCAGACCGATCTTCCCCGCGGACTGCGGGGTGATGGCCTCCAGTGCGCCCTGCACGCCGGAGCCGAGGTTGTTCGGGATCTTGGCGAGGATGTTGGGCGGCAGCGCGCCGACGCAGAAGTCCGCCTCGGCGACCTTGGTGCGCCCGCCCTGCTGGTAGGTGACGACGACCCCGTCGCCCTTGTCCGTGATCTTGCTGACGACGGCGCCCGTCTGTATGCTGCGCGCCCCTATCGCCTTGGTCAGCGCCTTCGGTATCTGATCCATGCCGCCGACCGGCTGGAACATCAACATGGCCTGGTCGAAGCCGAATTCGAAGGAGAAGTAGCGCCCGACGCCGCTGGCGAACACCTCGGACGCGGACGGCACGTCACCGAGCAGCACACCCGGGGTGCCGGTGGCGGCCGGCACGGTGGTGTACCCGCGCCGCTCCCCGCCTGCGTATGTCAGCTTGTCTCCCAGGTCGCCGAAGTCCTTCAGGAACTCGACGAGCCGGTCCTGGTCGGCGGCGGTCAACTCCTTGTCCAGCGCTCCCTTGCCGGAGGCCTTGGCGAGCAGCTCGGACAGGTACCCGTACACATCGGCCTTGGCGGTGCGGTACCGCATCGGCTTCGTCATGCCGGCCGACTCGTTGAAGAGGTAGGCGTCGGCGTTCGTGTTGGTGAACACCTCGATGGGGACGCCGAGTTCACGGCAGTATTCGAGCGTCACCATCCACTGCGGAAGCCGGGCCGGGCCCGCGTTCATGTACTGGCCGTCGCTGAAGCGCGCGGTCTGCGCGTTGCCGTACAGGTCGACGGTCGAATCCCCGCCCCGTACGGTGAAGTTGCGTCCACCGGTGCGGTCTCTGGCCTCAAGGACCGTACAGTCGTAACCCGCCTTGCCCAGCTCGTACGCGGTGGCGAGCCCGGCGATGCCACCGCCCACGATCACCACCTTCGCGGCGGCCCGCCCGCTGAGCGTGAAGTCCCCCGACTGCGGTGCACGGTAGGGGAGTTCACGCTGCGCGGCCTGCGCCGTGGGGGCGAGCCCGAGGGCGCCCATGGTGGCGAACATGGCGCCCGCGCCACCGGTGAGCCCCACATTGCGCAGGAAGCCCCGCCGACTGGTCCCCGTACCTGCCATCTGCTGCTGTGCTGCCATGTGCCCGGCTCCCCTCAGATCATGCGCGATCTCAACTGACCCGGGGATGGTGGCAACGCCGTGTTACGGCACGGCAGCAACTGTTGTATCGGCCACGTTTCCACTCCCCAAAGGGGCGCGGAAAACGGCGCGAGCAGCCACAACGAAAAAGCTACAAGAACGCCGGGCGTCAGTGGCGGCCCGAGGGCGAGCCGGTACCGGTCAAGACGCACGACCTCTTGGACCGGCAGCGACCAGGCAAGGCGATCCCGTACGGGATGTACGACATCGCCACGAACAGCGGAAGGGCCAGCATCAGCACCGACCACGACACCGCTACCTTCGCCGTTGCGAGGCGCTGGACCTGCCGCTGCTGCTCGTCGGCACGGTCCGTGAGATCGCGGACCAGGTGCGCGCAGCGCGACCGCTATGGTGGCAGACACGACTACCCGCAGGCCACACGTCTGCTGATCACCGCCGATGCAAGCGGCTCCAACGGCCACCGCACCCGCGCCCGGAAAACCGAACCCACAGCCCCGGCCTCCGAGACAGGCTCGGACATCACGGTCTGCCACATGCCGCCGGGCACCTCGAAGCGGAACCACATCGAGCACCGGCTGTTCTCCCACACCTCCATGAACCGGCGAGGCCGCCCGCTGACCAGCCACGACTTGCCTGGCCTCACTGCGGTCACGGAGCTGCCCCGAAAGCACACCACCACCGCACGCTCATGGCCCGCTACAGGCAGGCCATGAGGGTGCATAAAGGACAGCCACAAGCGCCCGACCGTCTCCCGCCTGGCCTACGCCCTGGCCGGGGCCGGTCCCCGTGCGCGCTGCTGCGATCCGGCGCGCGCACGCCGAAGTCCGGAAGCGAGTGATTCCGCCATCATCCGCGGCGGCACGATCGGCGGCGCCGACTGACCCAGCACGCCCCGATCGTGTGAAGCGCCCATCCGGCCCGAACCAGCAGCCGGGCGGGGCCTACAACGGCGCGCGCCGCCTGCCGGTGGTGCGCTGCGAGACCTACGCCGACCTGATGCGCCGGGATCTGCGGTAGCGGCGCAGCCGGCCGAGCCGGGCTAGCCTCAATGCCGCGTAGTCAGGGCCTGCCGCGGATCAAAGCCTTGCTTCCCGTTCTGGGCATCGCTGTTGTGGTGTGGGCACATCTGTGGAGGCCGAGGCGTCGTTGACGGCGAAGCTCGAGGTGCTGCGAAGTTCGAGGTTCTGTTCCCGCACTTGGACGAGCGACAACACCGTCTGAGAGCCGGGGCCGAGGCGGCAGCGCAACTCTGCTGAGTCACGCGCGGGAGCGATTGGGTGACCGGGCCGAACCGCGCATGCACGACGCGGAGAAGCCGCTGGACTTCATCGACGACGCGTCGTTCGAAGGGGTCGTGTGCGCATTGATGCTCCATCACCTCGCCGATCGGCCGCGTTGTAGTCCTGGGCGCGGGCGCGGCGATCCTGCCGGCCGCACTCACACACCTCGCGGCGGCCGACCCGCAGATCACGGTCACCACCAGCGAGGGCACCACGCCCACTCTGATCCGGGCGCTGCGCGCGGGCTCGCTCGACCTCGCCGTGCTGACGTCCCGCCCACCCCACCGCCCCTTCGACGGCGACTCGCCGCGCCTGCACGTCGAGACCGTCGCGGACACCGAACTGGTCGTGGCAGTGCCCTCGACCGGAGAGTTCGCAGGACGCACCACGGTGCACGTCGACGAGCTGGTCGACGCCGCGTGGATCGCCACCCCGTCATCGAGCTCCGAGCCGCTGCTCGGCGTCTGGCCCGGCCTGCCCGGCCGGCCGCGCATCATCCACTCCACGCGCGACTGGCTGACGAAGCTCCAGCTGGTCGCCGGCGGCTTCGACGTGACGACGGTGCCGTCCGGGCTCTCACCGGTGCTGCCGCCCGGGGTGAGCCTGCTGCGCGTCGACGGCGCACCCCCCGAGATCCGCAGGGTGCTCGTGGCACGCCTCCCCGGCCAATCCGCCCCGGCGATCACGACCGTCACCCGAGCGATCACTTCGACCGCCTGCACCGCCGCCAAGGCCGCGCACGATCGCGTGTACCCCTTTCCCCTCACGGATGGGGCACCGCGGTCACTGTCGGCCTGTTCTCCGCGGTACTGGCCCTCAGCCTCGCCGTCGTCACAGCCCTGCACGAACTCCTCGCGCCCCGCCGCCGCGCACAACGGCCGCCGGCAGCCGGCCTTCCGCCGAGGCAAGCGGCGCGCGCGTACCACGACTCGATCCGGCCGGTACCGATCAGCAACGACCACGACGGATGACACCCCGCCGGCGCCGCCGCAGCAGCCTTCACATACGCGCCCAGCACCACACCCGGTAGCCGTGGACCGTGCTCAACGATGTGCATGTGCCGGCGAGACGGGCTCGGCGATCGCATCATCGCAATCGTCGAGCCCGCGACGCACGTCAGCGTCTCATGGGCAGCCGCCGGAAACGGCTCGTCGGCTACGACACCTCAACGATGGTCTCGCGGGAGCCGCCGGTCGTGATCGAATCCGTGCACGGGAGCGTCGGACCGCCGTTGGTGTGTTGCCGTCCGCGGCCGTTTCGTCGTGTTGAGCAGCACCGACGCGTCCTTGACGAACGTCGCCGAGCTGTTGCTGTTGGCCGTGACGACATCGGGACGCCCGTCACCGTCGAGGTCGGCCAGCGCTGCGGCATACGGGTTGCTGCCGCCGTTGAGCCCGAATGCGAGCGGGCTGCCGAACGCACCCGTGCCGTCGCCCTCGAGCACCACGACTTCGTTCGAGCCGGAGCTGGAGACGACCAGGTCGACGTGGCCATCGCCATTCAGGTCGGACACCGACGCGGAGGTGAGGTTCGACCCCGCCGACAGGAGGCTCGCGGTGCCGAACCCGCCCGCGCCATCGCCGAGCAGGACGGCGACGCGCCCCGGCGTGCCGGGCGCCACGATGACGGCGTCCAGCTTGCCGTCCTCGTTGACGTCGGCGAGCTTGAGCTTGGACGGCAGTGTCATGCCGGCCGAGACGCTCGACGCCGCGCCGAAGCCCCCGTCTCCGTCGCCCAGCAGCACGGAGAGAGTCCCGGCCGATGAGTTCGACGTGACGAGATCCAGATGGCCGTCGCCGTCGAGATCGGCGGCCGCGGTGCCCTGCGGGCCGGTGCCGCCGCCCAGTGCGAACCGCGTCGCCGCGCCGAACGTGCCGTCCCCGTTGCCGAGCACTACCGCGACGTTGTTCGTGTTCGTGTTGGACGTCGCGAGATCCGGCTTGCCGTCCTCGTCGAAGTCACCGACGGCGACGTCGTTCGGCCAGCGCACGACACACGGGTTGTCGCCCGTGGTGTCGCACCCGGGCCTCGGGTTGAGTTGCACCGCCGCTCCCGCGCCGAGAGCGCCGGAGCCGTCGCCGAGCCAGACCAGAGCGACGTTGCCGCGCGCGTCCTGGCTGATGACGTCCTTGTGGCCGTCGCCGTTGACGTCGCGGATCACTGCCGAGTTGATAAAGAGGCTCGACCAGGAGGTGCGCGGCGCCGCGTACTTCGTTACGGCGCCGTAGCTGCCGCCGCCCGAGCCGAGGAACACGCCGAGGCCCTCGGTGCGGATCGCCGTCACGAGGTCCGGCGTCCCGTCGTTGTTGAGATCGCCGATCGCGACGGCGGAGCTGCCGCGGCCGTTGTCGTTGAGGTTCACCGCGGTACCGAACCTGGTCGTGTGGGCGACGGCCGCCGAGGCCGGGCTGCCGGCCGTCACGACGGTCGCTACCGCGAAGATGAGCGTCAGGACTCGGCGTGACCGACCGCGCGTGAACGCAACTGAGCGGCCGTCCGGCGTGAGGTGCCGACGTGGTGATCTGTACATGGGCGAGGCCCCTCCTCAGGGCCTGACGAACAAGAGTTGGTGACGCACTTCGGCAGTACGACTGCCGATTGGCAAAGTGCTGTGCCGGTCGTTACCGATCCGGCCCGTGCCGCCGGCGATGTCTCGATCGAGTGATCTCCGGTGGTGAAGGTGGCGGTCCGGTCGTGCGGCGGCCCGCCGGGCAAGGGGCCGCTGGGCGCTGGACCGGAGTGACCGCGCGGCACCGTACTCGTCGGCTGTGCCCCCTCAAGATCGCAAAAGTGGCCGCCTCCGGGCTACGTACGATCCAATAAAAAAGACCGTGAATTTCCGCCCGCATTTGTGGTCGGAACCTATGCCGGAACGGATAGGCGCACACCCCCAAGGGGCGGCCGTCATTCGTCGAACTGGCTTGAGATTTCCGGTCCTTGACTGAACGTTGAAAGCGTGAGGGACTGACTCGGCTCGGTGAGAGCGGAGCCGCGCCGATCCCGTGGATACCACGGCCGTGCGGCTTCTCCGGTCGATCGGCACAGCCCGGTACACCATCACCGTTCCGGCCGCCGATCCACTTTCCGGGCGTACGCCGGATTCCCGCTGCATCAGGCCCCGCCGGGGGCTCCGGTCAGGGAGTCCTGTCGACGCCCCGCGCAGCCGCGCGCCACCGAAGCCCGAACCCCCACCGGTACACCCGGCACCTTCGGCACGCCCGCAGCCGTGCCCCTGCCACTTCGCATCCGACCGCACACCGCACGGCCGGCCCCTCACGCACGCCCCTGGCTGCGTGTGCGGTGCCGATCACGCCACCGAACATGCCCACTCCAGGAGCGACCTGACCATGAACGAACCCCAGACACCCGAGGACGGGGCGGCCAAGCACCCCGTCGACCAGACCCTGCCCCCGGTCAAGTTGATCGGCGCCGGACTGCAGCACGTGGCCGCGATGTACGCGGGCGTCGTCGCGCCGCCCCTCGTCGTCGGCATCGGAGTCGGCCTGTCCACCGCCGACATCGCCTTCCTCATGAGTGCGAGCCTGTTCGCCGCCGGCATCGCCACGCTGCTACAGACCCTCGGGTTCTGGAAGGTGGGCTCCCGCCTCCCCTTCGTCAACGGCGTCTCCTTCGCGGGCATCGCACCCATGCTCGCGATCGCCAAGACACAGAGTCCCGAGGATGCGCTACCGATCATCTACGGAGCTGTCATCGTTGCCGGGGTCCTGGGATTCCTCCTGGCGCCCTGGTTCTGCAAGCTGGTCCGCTTCTTCCCCCCGATCGTCACCGGTACGATCATCACCCTCATCGGTGTCTCGCCGCTGCCCATCGCCTTCAACTGGGCCCAGGGCGGCAACCACAAGGCCGACGACTACGGAAGCCTCACCAACATCGGCCTGGCCGCCGCCAGCCTCCTGATCACGGTCGTCCTCCGCCGAGTGCGGGGCTTGCTGAAGCAGCTCTCGATACTCCTCGGCCTGCTCGCCGGCACCCTGATCTCCCTGCCCCTGGGCGCGGCCGACTTCAGCGGCGTCACCGACGCCGACCTGATCGGGCTCCCCACCCCCTTCCACTTCGGAGCCCCGCAGTTCTCCACCGCCGCGGTGATTTCCATGTGCATCGTCACGCTGGCGCAAGACTCCGCGATTGTCGACGCGCACCGCTGCCGCCCAACGGCAAACGCGTCGTGTTCGACCTGATTCACCAAGGCCCTGCGGACCGGACGGGCCCGCCGGCGGCCCCAGCGTCAGGCATACAAGCGTCAGCCCCGCTTCACCACACCCATGGTGATGATCAGCGACCGCGCCGTTCCCGGCCACTGGGAAGGCGACTGCATCGTCGGGACCAACCACGGCTCCGCCATCGGCACACTGGTCGAACGGACGACCCGCTTCACCGTGCTGGTGCACCTGCCCCACGGTCACCGGGCAGAGCACTTCCACCAGGCTCTCACCGTCACGATCAGTGAACTTCCGCCTCACCTGCGGCGGTCACTGACCTGGGACCAGGGCAACGAGATTGCAGGCCACCACCTCTTCTCCACCGCTACGGATATGCCGGTCTACTTCTGCAATCCCGGCAGCCCCTGGCAACGCGGCTCCAACGAGAACACGAAGGGCCTGCTTCGGCAGTACTTCCCGACTTGTATTGGGGCTAAGGCTTGTCCCGCAATGATCTTCGGATGAGTGTGAGCCGGTTGTGACGACCGACCTATCTGGAGAGGTTGAGGTTGTGCAGGCGGGCGACGCCGAGCATGGCGTGGTGAACGCCATTGCCCTTGAGACGGCAGTCGCGGAGGATCTTCCAGGTCTTCATTCGGGCGAAGGTATGCTCGACGCGGGCGCGTACCTGCTTGTGGGAGCGGTTGTGGTCCTGTTTCCAGTCGGGCAGTTCCTCGCCGGCCCGGCGGCGGTGCGGCATCAGGAGTCCGGTTCCTGGATAGCCGCCGTCGGCGATCGTCATGGTGTTGCCGACGGCGGCCTTCGCTCCCGATTCCTCCCAGGCTCTGCAGCCGTTGCGGTTGCCCGGCAGAGGCCGGCCGACCACGACGACGCGACGGGTGTCGGCGTCGATGACAACTTGGTGATTGGTGGAGTACCGGTAATTCTTGGATTGCTCGGCGATCGCGTGGTCTCGGGTGGGCACCAGAGTGCCGTCCACGATGAGGACGGTGTCCTTGGCGAAACGCTGTCTGGGCTGAAGCGCGAGAAGCGGGCCGAGATGGCCAATGATCCGGTCGGCCGAGGACTTCGAGACGCCGAATAGCGGGGCGAGTTGACGCATCGTCAAGTTCGTGCGCCAGTACGCCGTCACGAGCAGCACTCGATTCTCCAGTGTCAGGCCCCACGGCCGGCCCCGTCGTACCGTTTCCGCACCCTCGCGCCGCAGCGCGGTCACCAACCTGCCGAAGCAGCGCGGGCTCAGCCCGGTGAAGGGGGTTATCCAGGACGGCTCGGACGCCGTGATCACACCAGCCACACCAAGATCATCACATTGTGGCCAGGTGAGACTGCACGCGAAGCCTCACTCAGAAAGACGGAGGGCCCCGGCCCAACTGCCGCAACGAACCCGGCCGGAGGCGAAGGTGACCTCGAGTGCGATGCGCCCGGTCTTCGGCTCGAACTGTTCCCGCACCGCCAGGACGTCCTCCCCCAAGTGGGCGGCAAACGGCGTCCGGACCCCGACTGGAGCCACCTCTACGCGCCCCCAGCTGTCCATGTCGTATCCCTCATGCGGGCTCGAGGACTCCACAATCAGGCACCAGTCCGAGCCGGTTGTGATGTGCACGGAACTGCCTTGGCTGTCGATCAGCCACACGTCCAGCGGTTCTTCTTCCCCTTCCTCATCTCCGCTCCGATGCCACGCGGCGACGACCTCCTCCAGCCGGCACCCGACCAGGATCTCAGGACGTGCGCCGGACCCGTGCAACGGACACTGAGTCACCTTCTCGAACTCCACGCAACGACCGTACCGTCACTCAACGTCCCAGCTCACGCGTATAAACGGGACAACCCTTAGGGCCTGCCGATCATCAAGGTGTTGCTTTCAGCGCTGGGGCTCGTTGGTGTCGTATGCGCATCCCGGACGAGACTTGTGATCAACTTGCCGTGAAGTTTGCGGTGTTGTTCCCGCACCTGGACGAACGACAGCGGCGGCTACTGATGGCCGCGGAGGCCCGAGCGCTGGGACATGGCGGCATTCGGGCCGTGGCTCGGGCGGCCGGGGTGAGCGGGACAACGGTTCGCAAAGGCACGTCCGACCTGGAGGCAGGCGATCCTCTGGTGGGGCGAGTGCGGCAGCCGGGCGGCGGACGCAAACGCGTCGTGGACCTCGACCCTGGATTACGGACGGCACTGCTGAGTCTGGTCGAGCCGGGCGAACGCGGTGATCCGATGTCGCCGTTGCGGTGGACGACGAAGTCGACTCGCACGCTGGCGGCCGAGCTGACCCGTCAGGGGCACCGGGTCGGTGCGGACACCGTCGCCGGTCTGCTGCGGCAGGAGGGGTTCCGGCTGCAGGCCAACGCCAAGACGCTTGAGGGCAGTCAGCATGCCGACCGAGACGCCCAGTTCTGCTACCTCAACGAGCAAGCACGCGATCACCGGGACGCCAGCCAGCCGGTGATCAGCGTGGATACCAAGAAGAAGGAGCTGGTCGGCGACTTCCACAACCATGGCCGTTCCTGGCGGCCCACGGGCGATCCGGTGCCGGTCCGCGTCCACGACTTCGTCGATCCGCAGCTGGGCAAGGCCATTCCTTATGGCGTCTACGACTTGGCGGCCAACACCGGCTGGGTCAATGTCGGCACCGACCACGACACCGCTGCTTTCGCAGTGGAGTCGATCCGCCGCTGGTGGCACGGTCAGGGCCGGGGCGACTACCCGCAAGCTTCCCGGCTGCTGATCACCGCGGATGCGGGAGGCTCCAACGGCTATCGCACGCGGGCCTGGAAACTCCACCTCGCTCGCCTGGCCGCAGAAACGGGGCTGGTCATCACGGTCTGCCACCTGCCGCCGGGCACGTCGAAGTGGAACAAGATCGAACACCGGCTCTTCTCCCACATCACGATCAACTGGCGCGGTCGCCCTCTGACCAGCCACGAGGTCATCCTCGAATCGATCACCGCGACCACCACTCGCACCGGACTGCGGGTGAAGGCCGAGTTGGACACCAACACCTATCCCACCGGCACCGGTGTCGGCGACGCGGAAATGGCGGCCCTGCCACTGACCCGGCACACCTTCCACGGCGAGTGGAACTATGCCCTGCATCCCCAGCCGAGCCCGGCCATCCCGGCAGCCCGCAGCGGCCGAACATCGACATCGCAGTGGGATCCGGCGCTGTTATCCGATCCCGCCCTGACTGGCCTGGCCCCGCACCAGCTGCAGCACCTCATCCACACCCTGGCACCGGCAGGAGACACCCGGCGCGGTCGCCCACCCCGGCTCACCTTCGCCGACCAGGTCCTGGCCACCGTGCTCCACCTGCGCGTCAACCTAGCCGCAGAACCTCTTGCCGTGCTGTTCAACAGCAGCCGCACCGCCATGCACCGCACCCTGCTGAAGATCAGGCAACTGCTTGAAGAACAGAGCATCACCATCTCGCCGGCCGCCACCCCACCGGCCGTCCTGGCAGCCCTTCGAGCCAGAGTGGTCAGCCAAATCAGCAGCCCCAACTGCAAGATCAAGACGGCAGGTTAATGATCGGCAGGCCCTTAGCGGTGTTGTGATCGGGTTGGCCGCCCGTAACGTGCCGCAGGACGCCAGCTTTCGCGGGGCGCAGGCCGCAAGAACGACCGCATCGACGCGGCTGCGGCGGCATGCGTCGCCGCTCTCCAAGGCGACGCGAGGGCCGTCCAGCCTGAGGGCTCAACGGTTGCACTGGCACTGTTGGACGAGCGGCGCAGCAATCTCGCCCGGGCCAGAGTCCGCGCGGTGAACCAGCTCCACGCGCTGCTGCGGGCTCTCCTGCCTGGCGGCGCACCGCGCGACCTGTCCGCGGCCAAAGCCGAGCAGTTGCTGGAGTCTGTTGTCGCTGCCGGTCCGGCCGAGCTCACCCGCCACGCCCTCGCCGCCGACCTGATCGCCGAGGTCCGGACCTGGGACGTGAAGCTGAAGGACAACGCCAAGGCCATGGCCTCGCTGGTCTCAGAGTCCGACAGCCGGCTGACTGACACGCCGGGAATCGGGGCCGTGACTGCCGCCCGCCTCCTGGGCCGGACCGGGAACCCCACCCGCTTCCCTACCGCCAGCGTTTTCGCCCAGTACAGCGGCACCGCTCCCATTGAGATCGCCAGTGCGGAACGTGCACGTCACCGCCTGTCCCGGCGGGGCGACCGCCAGATCAACGCGGCGCTCCACACTGTGGCGATCACGCAGATACGCATGCCCGGCACACGGGGCCACGCCTACTACCAGGCCAAACTCACAGAAGGAAAGACGTCGCGTGAAGCCCAACGCTGTCTCAAACGCCGACTCGCTGACCACGTCTGGCGCACCATGATGGCCGACGAGCGCCGTCGCACCTGGACGACGGGCCCAGGAGGACAAGCGGGGGCGACTACAGCATCCAGCGCGGCCAGCCCAACCCCGACGGCCAGCTCTTCGGACAAGTCACTTCCCGGACCCGTCAGAAGCGAGCCTACGCCACCACCCCATGCAGCTTGACAAACACAGAGGCACCCAAAGGCACCGACCTGTCCCACTACAGCCACGAGGACCTGGACGCAGCCGCCGCCGAACTCAACAGCCGCCCACGCAAGACGCTCGGCTGGGAAACCCCAGCCGAGCGTCTCTCTAGACTTCTCGTCACCACACGTCAGTGATCACGTGTTGCGACGACCCTTGGAATTCGCCCCCCAAGGGGCGGGGGCCCTCAGCAAGTCCTATCGTTGCAGGTCAGGAGCACTTTCTGCTTTCCTGGTCGCCTACCGGACACCACTCGTGGTGAAAGCTCGAGGTTAAACAGCTCATCCTGCGCCTGACCCGGAAGAACAGCAGCTGGGGCCACCGCCGGATACAGGGCGAACTCGCCCGCCTCGGCTACCCGATCGCCCCGTCCACAGTCTGGGAGATCCTCCACGCAGCCGGCATCGACCCCGCCCCGCAGCACTCCGGCCCCACCTGGCGGCAGTTCCTGACCGCCCAGGCCCACGGCATCATCGCCGCCGACTTCCTGCACCTGGACACCATCTCGCTCAAGCGCCTGTACGCCCTGATCTTCATCGAACACGGCACCCGCCGCGTCCACCTCGCTGGCGTCACCGCCCCCCGCCGCCTCGTGGACCGTTCAGCAGGCCAGGAACCTTGCCATAGCGCAGGGGCGCCGGTTGGAGTCGCTGCGCTTCCTCCTCCGGGACCGGGACACCAAGTACACCCGTTCCTCGGAGGCCTGATCAACCAGTACGAGAGAACCGCCTGACCGAACGGCCTCGCCGCAGCTCACAGCACCGAATCGTATTTTCGAGCGGCACACGGTACTGGTGATGCCGGGGGCGGCGTCTCTCCTGCCCTACGGTCACCCCCCCGACGCGGCACGCCAGCCGTGCCACCGGCGGACGGCGATCACGAGCGCCGGACCGGTCGGCGGTCGCTGCCGGTACGGCGCGTACTTCTCCCGCAACAGGGCGACGGCCGCCGGGTATTCGCCCTGGGTGCCGGGCGGCAGCACGCGGGCGTCACCGTCCGCGCGGACCCACCACAGCCGCTCCCAGTCCTCGTCGTACGCGTCGACGAGCAGGCAGACAGCCGGGTGGGCCGCGATGTTGTCCAACCGTTTCAGCTGCTGCGACCTCTTCGGCTTCCAGTCGACGGCGGTGACGATCTCCTCGCCGTGGGCCGCGAAGACGACCGGCACCAGATGCGGGCGCAGGCCCGCATCCACCGTCGCCAGGCGCGCCACCCGCGCGGTCATGAACCGGCGGCGCGCCTCGTCCCCGGCCATATCCGGCACGGTCAGCTCCTATTCAGCGGCAGCCGCGAGCTGTCACCGGTGGCCGGACGTGGCCTCGGCCAGTTCGTCCAGGGTGCGCAGTGTCTCGTTCTCCGGCAGGGTCGGCAGATACAGCAGGACGCGTTCGACGCCGAGTTCGGCGTAGGTGTCGAGCGCCTTCCGGTCGTGCCGGCCCGCGTACACCACGACGGACGGGCGGTCACCGGCGGTCCGCCGCATACGCGCGATGCGTTCACCCAGCTTCTCGAGCGGCAGAGCGCTCGGCATCCACGCCGCACCGTACGCGGCGACGCGTTCGAAAGCGCGCTCGCTGTCGCCCCCGACCCAGATGGGCGGATGGGGCTTCTGGACCGGCTTGGGCCAGGCGTAGACGGGATCGAAGTCGACGAAGTCGCCATGGAACTCGGCCTCCTCCTTGGTCCACAGCTCGATCATCGCGCGGATGCGTTCGTCCATGAGCCGCCCACGGACGGCTGGATCCGTCCCGTGGTTGCGCATCTCCTCGCGGTTCCAGCCCGCGCCGACCCCGAACACGGCCCGGCCGCCGGAGATCAGATCGAGGGAGGCGACCTCCTTCGCGGTGTGGATCGGATCGCGCTGGATCACCAGAGCGATGCCGGTGCCCAGGAGCAGGTCACGGGTCACCGAGGCGGCCGCGGCGAGCGCCACGAACGGGTCGAGCGTCCGGTAGTAGATCCGCGGCAGCTCACCGCCCCCCGGGTACGGGGACTCCCGCTTGACCGGAATATGCGAGTGCTCGGCCAGCAGCAGGGAGTCGAACCCACGCTCCTCCAGGGCGGGTCCCAACGCCTTGGGGCCAATGCCCTCATCGGTGACAAATGTCGATACTCCGAACTTCATCCGCGACCACCTCGTCTCGTCGGCACACCTGCTGTCAGTGTGTCGCGGTCGGTCGCTCCTCGTCGGGCAGGACCTCCCGCGGCGTGGCGTCCGGACCCTATGCCCACTGTCACTGCCCGACCCACGCCTCCGCTGGCCGCTGCAGGGCCACCTCGCGCAGCGCCGCAGTGGTGAGGCGAGAACGCCGGCGATCGCACGCGGGTCGTGGTGAGGAGTTGGACGGCCGCGGTGAACAGGCGGAACCGCAGGCGGCGGGGCTCCCAGAGCCGGGCCTTGCCGGTCAGGGCGAGCATGGGCATCCAGGCCAGCAGGTCGAGAGCGATCTGGGACGATCTCCAGCCAGACCTTGTTCTGGGCTGTGTCGTGGAGGGGAAGGTTGCGCAGGCCGGTGGCCCGGGCGGCCCGGATGCGGTCTTCCGCGCGGGCCCGCAGCCGGTGACGAAGCTCGAGTTCGGCGATCGGCTGGCCGGCGGTGTTGGTCGCGAAGCAGGTAAGCCGCATGCTGTCGGCATCCGTGAACCTCAACTGGGCCCCGGGATGCGGCCGTTCCCTGCGGACGATCAGTCGCGATGGCCGGCAGCCCGTTGTCTGCCAACGTGCTCTGGGAGGTCCGGCTGCGCGACGGATCTCTCGCCGTTCTGAAGCTGATCGGCGAACCGCGGTCCGCAGAGGCGGCGACGTTGGCGGCCTGGACCGTGCACCGGGTGCCGTGCGCGCCGCTCCTCGACCACGGCGTCGGTACCCACGCCCCTGACGTCACACACCTGTTGCTGGGGAAGGTGCCGGGCGCCGCGTTGCCGCATGCCGAGATGGCCGCGGCCACGGCACAGGTTGTCGGGTTGTTCCGGCGGGCGCATCTGAAACCGCCGGCCGAAGTGGAGACCTTGCACGGCTTCCTCAGTCCCCGGCTCCATGAGGCCGTACAGATCTGGCGCGAGAGCGGACTGCCCTCACCCGATGACGCCTTGCGGGTTCTCACGGATCCGGACATCGAGCCCGTTCTGCTTCACGGTGACGCGGTCGGATTCAATCTTCTGAGATCCGGGGACGAGTTGGCGCTCATCGACCCCGCAGGCGTGTGTGGACCGGCGGAGTTCGACGCCGCACGCTGGGTGGCCCGATCTCTGGCCGTCACCGGCCCGGGCGCCCTTCACGGGCTGACCGAGGCCGCACTGTCCGCCGACCCGCTGCTGCAGCAGCCCCGGTTCGACGCGTGCGTCGCAGTCGAGCTGGTGATCGAGGTGCGGCATCGGATCACGAGCCCGCACGTGTTTCTCATCATCGGAGCACCGGCACAAACCTTCACCACCGACACCCGTCAGCTCGCTGAAGCAGCGACCCGTCGTCTGGCAGCCGCCGCTTAAAGCTTTAGGGAAGGAGCAGAGGAGGGCTGGCGCAGCGTACTCAAGGCCTACGACGACAACCTCGTGCTGTACAACCACGAACCCGGATCCCTGCTGGCCCTCGAGCAGTTGCTCCATGAGCGACCCGGCGGCTACATGGACACCCTCGACCAGCTGATCTGTCAGACGGCCCAGCAGTCCATCGAGGACGGCACCGAGGCCATCACCGAGGAGGGCCTCAACGACATGCTCGTGGGCCGGCAGGACTCCGAGGACGACTGGGCGTAGCGCCCGGCTCTCCAACACAGCCTCTACCAGGTTTCGCAGGTACGCACCGGGGCGCAGCTGCCGATCTGGGCTGTTTGCGCGGGCTGTTCTGCCGAGGCATCCCTCGGTCTACGCACGGCCGAATCCAAAATTCTTCGGGCGGCGGGGCGGTGCCACCTGGTTGAACATGATCAATGACCAGGCGGCCGGGCTCGGCGGGAAGGTCGTGGCGGGCACCCCGCGCGACTCACGGTATGTGCTGTACGACCGGGACGGCGGCAAGCGTCCCGACATGATAGTGACCGATACCGCCTCGTACTCCGACATTGTCTTCGGGCTCCTGACCTTGGCAGGGTTCACCTACGCGCCGCAGTTGGCGGACCTGCCGGATCAGAAGATGTGGCGCATCGACCGGACGGCGGACTACGGCGCGTTCCAGGACGCGGCCCGCGGCCGGGTCGGCCTGGCCCGCATCGAGCGCCACTGGGAGGACATTCTGCGGATCATCGACTCCATCCACAGCGGGGCCGTGCGGGCCTACGACGTGATCCGCATGCTGTCGCGCGACGACCGGCCGACCCCGCTCGGTGACGCGATCGCCCACTACGGGCGGATCGCCAAGACCCTGCACATCCTGCGCCTGGCCGACGAACCGGCCTACCGGCGGAAGATCAAAGTGCAGGCCAACCTCCAGGAGGGCCGCCACGCGCTCGCCCGGAAGATCTTCCCAGGACGGCATGGAGGAGCAGATCGGCGCGCTCGACCTGGTCCTCAACGCCCTGGTCCCATTCAACACCCGCTACATGGACGCCGCGGGCACCCAGCTCCGCGCCGACCGCTTCGGCGTCCGGGAGGCGGACGTGGCCCGGCTCTCGCCGTTCGTGCGGCACAACATCAACATGCTCGGCCGGTACTCCTTCCAGCTGCCGGAACTGCCCGGGGGCCTGCGGCCCCTGCGGGATCCGGGCGCCGACGACGACCGGTAAGTCGATCCGGCTACGGGCGCGTTGGTGCTGAGGCGCAAGAACTCTCGCGGGTTTCGGCGTTCACCGGTGTGCGCGGAAGAACTCGGTGAGGTCGTGCGCGAGGAGTTCGGGTTCTTCGTGGGCGGCGAAGTGTCCGCCACGGGGCATGAGGGTGTACCTCGTGATGTTGTACGTGCGCTCGGCCCAGCTGCGGGGCGGCTGGGTGAGGTCGGCCGGGAACAGAGCGAGGGCCGTGGGCACGTTGACCCGCTCCACCCGCCTCGTCAGCCGCTGGGCGTATTCGTAGTAGGGCCGGAAGGAGGTCGAGATGGTGCCCGTGAACCAGTAGAGCGACGCCTGCGTGAGGAGGAAGTCGTCGCTGAACCGAGACGACAGGTCACCACCGCAGTCGCTCCACGCACGGTATTTCTCGACGATCCAGGCAAGCAACCCGGTCGGCGAGTCGGCCAGACCATAGCTCAGCGTGAAAGGGCGGGTGCTCTGTTGGTGCTGGTACCCGCCCTCTTCCGCGGACCACACCGCGACGGAATCGAGGTACTCCTGCTCCTCGGGGGTGACACCGGCCGCGTCATAGGCGACTGGGCTGGCGATCGCCATCAGATGGATGCCCACCACGGCCTCGGGGTGAGCTTCGCCGAGCCTGGAGGTGATGCCGGCGCCCAGGTCGCCCCCGTGCGCGGCGTAGCGCTCGAAGCCGAGTTCGTCGTGCATGAGCCGGTGCCAGATCTCATGTGTCTGCGGTGGCTGAGCGAGCGAGGGCCGCTGAGGTGAGAAGGCGAATCCGGGCAGCGAGGGGACAATGACGGTGAACGCGTCGGCGGCGTCACCCCCGTACCGCGACGGCGTGGCTAGCCGGCGGGCGAGGGTGGTCAGTTCGAGGAAGGAACTGGGCCACCCGTTGGTCAGGACGATCGGCAGGGCGCCGGGGTGTTCGCCGTCGAAGCGGAGGTAGTGGACGGGGGTTCCGTCGATATCTGCGAGATGGGACGGCAGGGCGTTGATGGTGGCTTCGTGGGCACGCCAGTCGTATTCGGAGGCCCAGTAGGTGACGAGGCGTCGCAGTTCGCCGGAGTCGGTGCCGGCCTCCCAGCCGGTGGCGGGCCAGGGGGTCGGCCAGCGTGTGTTGAGCAGCCGTGAGCGCAGCTCGTTCAGTTCGGCCTCGGGGACTGCGATCGCGGGCGCGTGGCGGGTCATGGGGGTCTCCAAGGGGTTCGTTCTCACGTGACAGCGGTGCGTGCCTGGGTGTCGGAGCCGCTCTGTGTGCGGTTGTCGGGGGACCGGCGGGTGGTCCCGGCGATCACAGCGGACAGGGTCATGAGGATCGCGATGACGAGCAGGGCATGCCCGACAGTGGTCTGGTTTCCGAGGAAGCCGATGAGAGGCGGTCCGCCGACGAAGCCGCAGTATCCGATCGAGGTGATGACGCTGACGCGGCCGGCGGCACGAGCGGGCTCGTCGGCCCCGGCGCTCATGCTGACCGAGAAGCCAAGCGCCGCGCCCATCCCCCAGAGCAGACTTCCCGCGAACGCCAGTCCAGTGGACGGCCCAAGCGCGAAAAGGGCGACGCCGGTGGTGGTGACGGCGGCGGCTGTCCGAAGGACAGTGACTCGTCCGAACCGGTGGAGGACCGCTGGCCCGAGCCAGCGGCCGGCGGTGAGCGCGGTGAGGAAGGAGGCGTAGGCCAGCGTGCCGATCGTGGCGGTGACGTGGTGACGGTCGATGACCGAGACGCTGACCCAGTTACTGCCCGCCCCTTCCGCGACCGCGAAGGCCAGTGCGACGAGCCCGACCGCCACGGTGCGCGGTTCTCGCCACGCGCCCAGACCCGGGCGGGACATTCTCACCGGCGGTGGCACTGCGATGGGGCGCGCGGCGTGCTCAGGAAGGAAGTGCCGTGCCGCCGCGGGTACCGCCCCGGCGATGATCGTTGCGATCACGGCCACATGGATGCTTACCGGGACCCGCAGTGCGGTCATCAGCACACCGACCGCGGCACCGGCGACCGTACCGAGGCTGAACGCGGCAAAGAAGCGCGGCATGACGGGACGGCCGAGCTGTCGTTCGACCGCTGCGGCGTGCACGGTCATCGCGACGTCCCAGAAACCCGTAGCCGCGCCGAGCAGGAACAGCCCGGCCACCAGCAGGGATGCTGAGAGGGCGTATCCGAGTGAGATGACGCCGAGGCTCGCGCTGACGAACAGGACGACGACGGTGACGGCCCGGCGGGGGCCGATGCGTGTGCGGGGCGTGTCGCCTCAACCGACGCGCGCCGCCAACACTCCACCGACGAATACAGGTACGCGACGTCCGTCGGGGGCGCAGCCGTCGCGATCTCAGCGAGCAGCGGGGCGACTTCCTCGTTCACGCGGGCCTCTGCTACCCGCTCCCAGGACTGTTCGGCCCCGGCATAGTGCGTCGCCCAGCCCACGGGCGGACGCTCTCGGACAAGTGCGTGATGCCGCCGGACTCGGCGATACAGGCCGACGGGGTCAGGACGCTGACCAACTGGCTGCGGGTGTTGGCGGTGGGCGCGCTCATCACGGGGCCTTCTCGGGGTACGTTTTGGGCGCGGCGGGGGGGCCACTCCCCCGCCACAAGGGGGCCGGAGAAGCTGTCACCCCCGTCGACTACACCGCCGTCGGCGGGTCGATCGTCTGCGACAGCTCGCGGTCGATCGTGGCCGCCGCCGTGCGCAGGACCGCGACCGCCTGGTCGAGGAACGGGTTCGGGTCTCCCGCGCGGCGCACGGCGAACACCCGGCGCACGTGGGTGGGGTTGGCGAGGCGGATGAGGTGTACGTCGTCCGACTTGCTCAGGGCGAGTTCGGGCACGATGGCAACGCCGAGCCCGTTCCGTACGAGTTCGAAGGGCAGGTTGTAGTCGTTCGTGCGGAAGATGACTTCGGGGCGGAAGCCTCCCTCGGCGCAGATGTGGAACAAGGAGCGGGCCGCGTCGGTGTCTTCGCGGTAACAGATCCAGCGCTCGGCCGAGAGGTCTCCGACCCGGATGCGTTTGCGGCGGGCGAGGCGGTGTTTCTTGGGGATGAGGACGTACAGCGGCTCCTCGAGGATGAGGGTGCGCTCCAGGTCGGGTGGGTCGTTGCGGGGCACCGTGCCGTATTCGAAGATCACCGCCAGGTCGAGTCGGCCCTCGGCGACGGCGGGCAGGGTGACGGGTGGGTCGCCCTCCTCGTAGCGGACGTCGACGTGCGGGCGGTCGCGCAGGAAGTCGGTGAGGACCGCGGGCATCAGACGGAAGCCTGCCGACCAGAAGCTCCCGAGGTGCAGTCGTCCGCGCTCGGCCGCCGCGAAGGACCGCATCTCGTCCTCGGCTGCCTCCAGATCGGCGAGCAATCTGACGGCTCTGCGGGCGAGTTGGGCACCCGCGGCGGTCGGCCGGACACTGCGCGGCGACCGCTCGAAGAGGGGCACACCGAGGGCCCGTTCGACCGAGGCGATCTGCTGCGAGATCGCGGACGGTGAGTAGCCGAGGCGGCGGGCGGCGGTGCGCAGCGAGCCGGTGGCGACCACGTCTCGGATCGCCTGCAACTGCGTCGGGGTCAGCATCAGGTGAACTTAACAACCGGCCTGGTGCCGCCGCCAGAGTTCGATCCAGGAAGGTTCCCTGTGGGCAGGTGGAGGCCACGCTTCCACTGATTCTCCGCAGGTCGGAACGGAGATCGTCTCCCCTACGAGCAACAGTTCAGCTGAACGACGTGTGCGGCAACGTTCATTCTGCTTCATCTTGTATTGCCGTCCCCGCTGCCGCAGATTGAGCGGCATTGACCGGCCAGGACATGGCCGGCCGACCCAGGGAAGGGCACTGCCATGGAAATACGGCTCCCGGGGCTCCGAGCCCGCCGGTCGAAGCGCGCCGCATCCGCCGGTGTGGCGCTGGCCGGACTTCTTCCACTGCTCGCGGCGTGTGGTGGATCGCCCTCGGCCGACGCGGGAGGCAAAGGGCCCGCTGCCGACTCCGGCCCGGCCGCGCAGCGCAAGGACGCGAAGCTCGCGGCGCTCCTGCCGCAGAAGGTGCGCGACTCCGGTGAGCTGGTTGTGGCGGAGGGCGACGACTATCCGCCCCTGGTGTCCCTCGGCTCCGACAACAAGACGCTGATCGGCATGGAACCGGAGCTGATGACGGCGGTCGGCCAGATCCTCGGTGTCAAGGTGAAGTTTTCCAAGGCCAGCTTCGACAGCATCATCGGCGGTGTACAGTCGCGCCGCTACGACCTCGCCATCCAGGCCATGCTGGACAAGCCCGAACGGCAGCAGCACGTCACGTTCGTCGACTACTTCAAGACCAGCAGTGCCATCCTCGTCCAGCAGAAGAACGCCGAGTCCATCGGCTCGCTCGGCGACCTGTGCGGGCGGACGGCCGCCGTGGAGAACGGCACCGCCCAGGTCGACGACGTGGACGCGCAGGCCAAGAAGTGCAAGGCCGCGGGCAAGCCGGCCGCGAAGCCGCTCGTCTTCCCCGACTCCGTCGGCTGCTTCCAGGCCCTGTCCACCGGTCGCGCAGACGCCTTCGTCGGCGGAACGCCCACCGTCGCCTACCAGGCCGAGCAGTCCCACGGCCAGATGAAGCAGGTCGGCAAGCCCTACCGCTTCCTACCGTACGGAATCCTGGTGAACAAGCAGGACAAGAAGCTGGTCGAGGCGGTGCGGCAGGCCCTCCAGAAGGTGATGGACAACGGTACCTACGGGAAGATCCTCAAGCGCTGGGACGTCGAGTCCGGCGCCCTGGACCGCGCCACGGTGAACGGCGGCGCCACCGCATGAGCGAGTCCACTCTCCGCGGCACCGGCATCGCGAAGATGCCCGCGGTCCGCAAGGAGATCGACGCGGTGCCGCTGCGCCGTCCGGGCCGCTGGGTCGCGTCGGCCGCCCTGGCCTTCGTCCTCGTGTTCCTGCTCCAAGGGTGGGCCGCCAACCCGCGCATGCAGTGGGCGACCGTCGGCGACCACCTTTTCGCGCCCGTCGTCCTCGAGGGTCTGGGCACCACGCTCTGGCTGACGGCGGCCTCGATGGCGATCGGCATCGTCGGCGGTGTCGTCCTGGCTGTGATGCGCAGGTCGGACAACCCTCTCCTGTCCCGCCTGAGCTGGCTCTACATCTGGGTCTTCCGCGGCACACCCCTCCTGGTCCAGCTGCTGTTCTGGTACTTCCTCGCCGCGGTCGTGCCCCAGGTCGGGCTCGGCGTGCCGTGGGGGCCGACGTTCGTGGAGTTCGACACGAACCAGCTGGTGACCCAGACGTCGGCGGCCCTGCTCGGTCTCGGACTGCACGAGGCCGCCTACATGGCGGAGATCGTCCGCTCCGGCATCGCCTCCGTGGACGACGGGCAGTCGGAGGCGGCGAACGCCCTTGGCATGACGCATCGTCAGACCCTGCGCCGGATCGTGCTGCCGCAGGCCCTGCGCATCATCATTCCGCCCACCGGCAACCAAGTGATCTCCATGCTCAAGACCACGTCACTGGTCTCGGTGATCGCCGTGCCCGAGCTGCTGACCTCCATCCAGGCCATCTACTCGCGCAACTTCCAGCAGATCCCTCTGCTGACCGTTGCCTGCGCCTGGTATCTGCTGGCCGTGTCGGTCCTGAGCGTCGGCCAGTACTACCTGGAGCGCCGATACGGGCGCGGGGCGAGCCGTGACCTGCCGCCCACCCCGCTCCAGCGCATGCGCGCCACCTTCGCCGCGCGCCGGCCCGCACCTCTGGAGGAGCGATGAAGACAAGCACCGCGACGATGGTGCGCGCCAAGGGCGTGCACAAGAGTTTCGGCAGGACCGAGGTGCTCAAGGGGATCGACCTGAGCGTCATGGCGGGCGAGGTGATGTGCCTGGTCGGCCCGTCCGGCTCCGGCAAGTCCACGTTCCTGCGCTGCATCAATCGCTTGGAGACCATCGACGCGGGGCGTCTGTACGTACGCGACGAACTGATCGGTTACGAGGAGCGCGACGGTCGTGTGCACGAACTGAACGACGCGGCGGTGGCCCGCCAGAGGCGCGGCATCGGCATGGTCTTCCAGCGGTTCAACCTGTTCCCGCACATGACGGCGCTGCAGAACGTGATGGAGGCGCCGGTGCAGGTCAGGAAGGCGTCCAAGGTTGAGGCCAGGGAGCGGGCCCAGGCGCTCCTCGCCAGGGTCGGACTCGCCGACCGCGCGCACTCCTACCCCTCGCAGTTGTCGGGCGGTCAGCAACAGCGCGTGGCGATCGCCCGGGCTCTGGCGATGCGGCCCGAGCTGATGCTGTTCGACGAGCCCACCTCCGCCCTCGACCCCGAGCTCGTGGGCGAGGTCCTCGACGTGATGCGCGCCCTCGCCGACGAGGGCATGACGATGATCGTCGTCACGCACGAGATGGGCTTCGCGCGGGAGGTCGGCGACTCCCTCGTGTTCATGGACGGCGGTGTCGTCGTCGAGTCCGGCACGCCGTCGGACGTGCTCGGCTCCCCCCGCCACGGGCGCACTCGGGCGTTCCTCGGCAAGGTCCGCTGACCGGTCCCACGCCACGCCTCCCCCACTCTTCATCCACGCACCGCAAAGGAAGACCCATGCCCCGTGTCCTCGTCATCGGAGCCGGCGTGCTCGGCGCCTCCGTCGCGCACCATCTGGCGGCCGCCGGCGCCCACGTCACAGTGATCGAGGCAGGCGGTCCGGCCGCCGGCACATCCAGCGCCACCTTCTCCATCGACGTCACCCACCTCAAGACCCCGCACACCTACTACGCGTTGAACCGGCGCAGCGCCGAACTGCATGTGCGGCTCGGCGACGAGCTGGGCGGAGCCGACTGGCGTCACCCCGTGCCGCTCGTACAGTGGGGCCACACCGAGCGGGAGCAGCTCGTCATCCGCGAGCGCGCCGAGCGCCTGCGCGGCTGGGGTCACGCCTGCCAGGCCGCCGATCCGTCCGAACTGGCCGAGCTGGCCCCGGGCGTGAACCCTGACGCATGCCGGGCGGACGAGCTCGTCGTCCACGAGCACGCGTCCTGGTACGACGCGCCCCTGTTCGCCCGGCGCCTCTTGGACCGGGCGGCGCTCAACGGCGCGGACATCCGTTACGGGCTGCGGGTCACCGGGGTGCTGCGCACCGCTGACCGCGTCACCGGAGTGGTGGCCGAGGGTCGCCGTTTCGAGGCGGACTGGGTGGTCAACTGCGCTGGTCCGCAAGCAGGGCGTATTGCCGCGCTGGCCGGCGGGTCGCTGCCGCTCAACCGGGTGCCCGGGCTCGTGGGCGAGAGCACGCGGCTGCCGGATCAGGACCGCCTAGGCGCGATCCTGGCGACTCCTGGTGTCGATCTGAGGCCCGCACCCGACGGCCGCGTGGTGTCCATCTCCTGGCCGGTGGACGCCGTACTGCCGCCGGATGTCGAGGGAGCGTCGGACACGGCACGGCAGGCCGACCCGGCACTGGAACAGGAGCTGCACCGCCTGGGCCGCGAGGTGTACGCCCCCTTGCGCGCAGCCGAGATGGCCGGCGTCCGGCTGGGAATGCGTCCGGTCCCGGCGGACGGGCTGCCGCTGGTGGGCTGTTCGGCGGCAACGCCCGGTCTCTACACGGTCGTCACGCACAGCGGGGTGACGCTGGCGCCGGCGCTCGGCCTCCTCGCCGCGCAGGAACTCATCAGCGGCTCCAGCGTCCCGGACCTGGCGGGCTACAGCCCGGACCGCACCCCGGCCACGGACGTCCTCGACGAGAGCGTGCAGGTCATGAGCAACGCGGGGGCGATCACGGCCGCGTGAGGCGGATCCGACACTGCGCCGATCATGTCAGCGCGGACTGCGGGTGCGCTTCGGGTTCCCGACGTCGCCGCCAAGCTATACGAGACCAGGGCCGTAAACCGGCGTCGGGACCAACGGAACAGCCAGTAACGCTAAGCCGGTTTCCGCAGGTCGCGGCACGCCGACCGCGTCTCTCAGAACGGCTTCGCAGAACTCGGCGGTTGTGAGAGGGGTTCTGCGAGAACCGGCCTGGGCAAACGTGCTTGGCGCTGGCCAGCAGGAACGGTTCTCACAACCGGTCGTATCTGCGAGACCCACAAGCGGAACCGTCCCTACCGACAACCACTGTTCCGTTGGTCCCCACGGCCGCTGACGAACAGGTACGTCACGTACGCGACCTGCTCGCCCGCCCGGAGATCACTTAAGCCGCTTGGCGGACTGGCGCATCTGCGCCGTGCCCTCGCTTCAGATGCAGATCACGATCTTTCCGCGTGTGCGTCCGCGCTCAGCATGCGCGTGGGCGTCGGCGATCCGCTCCAGGGGGTAGGTCTGTTCGATACGGGGTGTGTAGCGGCCTTGCTGGCCCAGTTCCGCGGCCGCGGACAGGAGGGTGGAGTCGTTCTCCGCGTTGACCACATGCGTGCCCAGGCGCTGCCCGCCTGCGTGGTCGGCGACCGTCGCGACGTGTGTCGGGTCGCCCGTGATCGCGACGAGGTCGTCCAGGGATCCGGAGGCCGCGGTGTCGAGCGCGATGTCGACGCCGTGCGGAGCGAGAGCGGAGAGGCGCTGCGCGAGGCCGGGGCCGTAGGTGGTGGGAACGGCGCCTAGAGAGGTGAGGAACTCGTGGTTGCGTTCGCTGGCTGTCCCGATCACGGTGGCACCTTGTGCCACAGCGATCTCGACTGCCGCGCCGCCCACGCCTCCGGCGGCGCCCTCGACGAGAAGGGTGCGCCCCGCCAGGGAGCCGAGCGCGTTCAGGCCACGCATCGCGGTCACGGATGCGAGGCCGGCGCCCGCGGCCTGCTCGTCGTTCCACGTGTCGGGGGCGTGGGCCCAGGCTGAGAGGATGACCAGCTCTGCGGTTGCGCCGGTGACACCGCCCAGCCCGAAGACGCGGTCGCCGATGCTCACCCCCTGCACTCCGTCACCGATTTCGTCGACCACGCCGGCGGCGTCGCGCCCGGGGATGGCGGGTAGCTCCAGGGGAATCAGCTGGTGCAGGGCGCCGGCGCGCAGCTTCCAGTCGATGGGATTGACGCTGGCCGCCGCGACGCGGACACGGATCTCACCAAGTCCGGGGTGGGGGTCGGGGGCCTGCTCGATCACCAGGCTCTCCGCTCCGCCGTATTCATGGAAGCGGGCTGCACGCATAATGTCCTGCCTTACCTTTATAGGTCGAAATAATGGTGTTCATTCGACGCCTGTTACTGCACATCTGACGTTGCCTTGAGGTGCGGCAAGCCGACTGCCTTCCGGCCAGAGGAGGACGGATCGGTGAGGTTGTCGAGCAGTCGGGCAGCCACCCGCCCCGACAACCACGATCCTGCCCATCGTCGGAATACCTCCCGTTGAGTCGATGCTCCGGAAGATATCCAGAAGGTCGGTTACCAGCTGGATACCAAGACCTGAGACGGGAGACCCTCAATGACGCAACGGCCACCGCTGCCACCCGACTTGTTCGACGAGCTGTGCCCGTCCTCGCTGCTGCCTTTCCGCTTCGGTGACAAATGGGCATCCATGGTCCTCCGCTGCCTGGAGGACGGCCCGCGCAGATACTCCGAACTCCGCGTACCACTGAGTCGCGTCACCCCGAAGGCGCTCACCCAGTCGCTCCGCGGCTTGGAGCGGAACGGGTTCGTGTCACGCACCGTGCACGCCGACCCGAGACTGCGGGTGGAGTACGCGCTGACACCGCTAGGCCGCAGCACGCTGGAGCCGCTGGCCGCCGCGTGCCAATGGGCGGCCGAGCACTGGGACGAGCTACTCGACGCCCGCGAGGGCGGCATCTCCTCCATCGGCTGACTCGAACCTGCGTTGACGCGTGCCGCACCGGACGAGCCGCACCTCTGTGTTGACTCGGGGAATCGCCAACATCGGTGTCCGCGGCACCGGGGAGCTGCTGTCCACCGTGAAGTTCATGGTGCAGACCCTCAGCGCCGCCGGGGAGCTCCAGCGTGACCTCCAGCGCGAGCTGACTTACGACGGGCTGAGGGCGGCCGAGGCCAAGGGCAACAAGGGCGGCCGCCGCCCGGCCGTAGCGGTATGGAAGGTGGACGCCGTGCGCGCCGCATATCTGGAAGGCCGCTCCATCGCCGCCCTCGCCCGCGACCACGACGTCAGCCGCGGCGCCATCCGAACCGCCGTCGCCGACCTCCTGCCCCAGTACACGGCCGCTGCTCCGGACGCCCTCGACATGCCCGGCAAGGTCGCCGACTTCCTCCGCGCGGCCGACCTGGAGCCCGCCGAGCGTGCCACGCTCGACCAGGGCATCACCGTACGGCGTGGCCAGTGCGGCAAGGCGGTGGAAAGCCGTGGCCAGTTCGTGTCTCCAGGGCCAGGTCGCCGAGATCCGCAGGCGGAGGCGGCGTCCACCGCGGGTGAGGCGGGCGGCAACGTGCAGCAGTCGGTAGTGATGTTTCTTGGGTTCGGCAGCGGCCAGTTCGCCATCCAACAGAAGGACTCGGGCCCAGGCGAGGAGATCGATCGCTGCGAGGCTGAGTTCGAGCCAGGTGGCGTTGACGTCGAAATGGCGGGAGGGGATGCGTCCGAAGCCAGTGGTCTTACCGCACCGGATGTGGTCCCCGACGGTGGCGTGTCCGCGCTGGCGGACCTCAAGGAACCGTGCGGAGCCGCTGCCGGCGTAGGGGGTATCGGTCAGGAATGCCTGATGGTGCAGGCCCGCGTCGTGGTCGAACAGGGACAGTTGGGCGCCGGGGTGCGGTCGTTCGCGCCGCACGGTGATGCGGGTGCTGGCCGGGTGACCGGCGAGGTCGACCATGCCGGTCAGTTCGGCGACTTCGGCGCCGTCTCGCAGTGTCCCGTTCTGGTCCAAGGCGGGATGCCAGAGAGTTTCGGGCAGTGAGCGGATTGCACGACGGACCGGCTTGCTGACCGCGTATCCGTTCAACCCGTGCTCGCGCAAGTCCGGATGTGGGTGAGGAAGGTTTTCGCGGATCCGGCCACGGACTGATCATCAAGACGGTCGGCGTGCCCGGAGATACCTCGCCGGCAGGCCGGACACAGGCGTGCGCCGCGCTCCGGCGCACGTGGGAAAAGGTTCTCCCCGGCACGCTAAGGCCGCGGTTAACGCATACGGTCACCGCCCTGAAACCGGCCTCCGGCCAGGCTGACCACCATCAAGTTGTCGTCCACATAGGACTACCTGGAGGCTGACGGTGCTGGATTCCGCGATTGCACCCCTCACAAGTGAGGAGAGCCCACCGCCGCAGCGCCGCCGCGGTGGCAGACGGCGGACGCTGCTGGCCGGGACCGCCGTGCTGGCGATCGGCGGCGCAGGCGTGGCGGTGTAGGCGCTGCGGGACGGCAAAGAGGCCAACCACGAGACCGACACGACGCTGCCGACCGTGGCCGTGATCCGCGGCGCTCTGGCCAGCACGACGGAGGCGGACGGCACACTCGGCTACGCCGGGAGTTACACCGTGCTGGCGGGCGGCGGCGGCCGGGTCACCTGGCTCCCGCAGGCCGGCGACGTGATCCGGCGCGGCCACCAGGCCTACGGCGTCGACGGTCACCGAGTCCCCCTGTTCTACGGTTCGATGCCGTTCTGGCGTGAGTTGCAGCAGGGCATGTCGGACGGGTACGACGTACTGGAGCTGGAGCGCAATCTGAAGGCGCTCGGCTACGGCGACAACCTGGCCGTCGACCGGACGTTCACCTGGGCGACCGCCGAGGCCGTCGGGGGCCTTCAGGAGGCACAGGACGTGACCCGGACCGGGACGCTGTCGCCCGGCAGCGTGGTGGTCCAGCCGGGCGCGATCCAGGTGAAGACGCTCCAGGCGGCTCTGGGCGACGGCGCGGGCGGCGCCGCGTACGAGGCGACCGGCACCCAGCGGCGGGTCACGGTCAGCCTGCCGGTCGGTCAGCAGAACATCGCCAAGAAGAATGCCGTGGTGAGGGTCACCGTGCCCGGCGGGAAGACCGTGTCGGGGTACGTCAGCTCCGTCTCCACGGTGGCCACCTCGTCCGCCAAGTCCCAGTCGCAGACCGGCTCGGGGGCCGAGAACGCCAGGTTCCAGGTCGCCATCACGCTCGACAAGTCCGCCGACGTGGGCAGCCTCACGGGCGCCCCGGTCACCGTCGGATTCACCGGCAACGAACTCAAGAACGTGCTGACCGTGCCGGTCAATGCGCTGCTAGCCTCCGCCGACGGCGACTACTCGGTGAACGTCGTCGACGCGGCCGGGAAGGTCCGCTCCGTACCGGTGAAGCTCGGCGTCTTCGACGGCGCACTGCTCGGGGACTGATGCGGAGACGTCGGCCGGGCATCGGGCGGGCCAGAACCGCTCGGCCGATGGCGCCGACGAGGTCGATGGTGCTGTCCTCGATGATGCCGGCGGCCTGGATGAGCTGGTCGCGGGCGGTCTGTAGAGCGATGCTGAAACTGGCTCTGTCCGGGTCGGCACCTGCGCTGTCGGCCGCGTCGGTGATGGCAATTCGGATGGCCTGATAGGTAGTCAGGAGAGCGTAGATCTCCTGAGTGATCCCGGCCCAGGTCCTTGCACGAAGGACCCGCCGCCCCAGCATCGACTTCTTGATCTCGAAGTAGGCCGACTCGACCTCCCACCGCTCGTGATACAGCTTGACCAGGTCGAATGCCGGGTAGCGGCGGGCGTCGAGCAGGGTGGTGGCCAACCGGTAGACACCGGTGTTGCGTCCGCCGGATGTGGCGATGGTGATCTCGCACTCGATGATCCGGACTTCGAGCGGGCCGAACCGGGACAGGAAGGATCCGTCTTCGAGCCGACGCAGGCAGGGCGGCTTGCGGATGGCGCTGAGGCGGGCCAGGAAGTCGGCCCCGGTGGCGGCGACGGAGGCCAGGAACGCGTTGGTGGCGAAGCCGCGGTCCAAGAGCACGATCATGCGGTGGTGAAGAGAACGCGTGAGTTGTTGGCCGTAGACGGTCTCACCGCTGCTGCGGGGGCCGAAAGCCGCGTCGATGATGGCCCGGGTGCCGCAGGCGACCAGCGCAGTCAGGCAGATCTGCGGATAGCCGGAAGCCGCGGCGTACTGGTTGGAGACCTTCCCCAAATGGGCCCGGTGGGTTGGGCTGTCGGGAACATCGAGGTAGGTGCCGTCGATCGCGACGGTCAGCATTCCCCTCCAGCGGGCGCCACCTGTCCGGATCGCGGACGCTGGTCCACGAAGCAGATCGAACAGGTGCCGCACCGGCCCAGGTCCGAGGCGGGTTCGGGCATCCCATAGCGCTGTCGCTGTGACGGTGGGAATCGACGCAGCCTCCAGGCCGGCCGTGAGTTTGCGCCAGACGGCAAAGATAGCCACAGTCCTCGAACAAGGTGGCGGCCATCAGCAGGTAGACCACGACGCGGGCAGGCAGTTTTCGCAGCCGGCGCTGGCCGGCGCTGGTCTCGGCGAGGACGGCATCGACCATCTCGAACGGCACGATCCGGGTTAGTTCCCCCACATGTCCAGGCGCGAACACGCCCTCGGATACCACGATTTCACGAGTGATGACACACTGGCCTGACAGCGGAGCCTCCGGTGCTGTGAACGGCTTGTCTTGGCGGACCAGTCAGTTCTACCGGGGCTCCGCTTCCTGCGTTAGGCCATCACGCAGAACACCTTCCCACCAGCGCAAACACCCTTAACTTCATGGCCTTGCCCTAAAGGGCCGGGGCTCCTCGCTAGATCCCGCTGAAAACCGAGCTCGGCAACATCGGCAGCACGATTCTGAAGGAACTGAAGACCGGGTCCCCCGGCCCCACCGCAACATGGACGGCACCATGAACCTCCCCACCAACGGCACACTCGACGTCTTCCGCGTCATGCCGGACTTCGGCGACCGCTACAAGGGACTCCTCGTCGACGCACTCCCCCTCATCCGATGGGAGATCGACAGCAGCTCCCATCCGCTGCCCGGCTCGCTCGTCGCCGATTGGCACGGAAATGCCAGCGCCTCGGTGTCGGACTACCCCAGCGGGCACGTCGTCGCGCCGGTGTTCAGCCGGAAACTGGCCGACGAGACCCGCGCCGCCTTCCAGCCGTTCGGTACGTACATCCCTGTCCATGTGCCGGATGGCGGGCCTGACGACTTCTGTGCCTACATCCCCGAGGTCGTGGCCGACTGCCTCGACCACGAGGCGTCGTCGGCGCCGGACGAGGCCGGTGAGATCTGGCACGCCGTGTTCGTCCCTGACCGGATCCCCTCCGACGCTCCGTGCTTCCGTCTGACGGACAACAAGACGTTCGTCTACTGGAACGGCTGGGCGGCGCGCCTGATCCAGTCCCTCGCCGGCCCGGACAACGTCGAACTCCGCCTCGTCTGGTCGGCCGACCCCACCGCCGAGCCCCACCCCCGCCCGATGGGATTCTGACCGGCAGCCGACCCGGCCGACACACCACGACGCCGTTCGGTAACTGCGCGCCAGTTGACCTCTCGCAGCGAAGGTTGAGCGTTTCTGGCACCGGCGCCGAGAAGGGTCGTTGGTCGCGCCGCCCGTCGCCCCATTCATTCCGTCACCCCGGGTGGGCCATTTCGTCGGTCCCCCTGTCTCGGGGCGTGGGTTCGGGCGCAGCGATTGGGGTGGGACAAGCTCGGGCCTGTGCAGCAGTGGCTACTGGAAAGCAAGCTCGGTATCGAATAGGCCGGCGAAGAGGAGCGGCCGGTACGGCGCACGCAGAACGACAAGTGGGCATTTGACCTCGCCGCAGCCCGCCAGTTCCACGCCCGTGATGGGCATCTGCAGGTGTCCAGGAATCACGTAGGGACAGTCCCGGTCTTCTGCCGAACACCAGCGGCAGGACGGGAGAATGGCACTGACAGTGTCCCGGTGTAGCTCGGCATGTGGCTCGCCAACACCCTCCGCAGAGCCGACAGACTCACCGACGCCCGCCGCACCGACCTGAACCAACTCGGCATGCGCTGATAGGCGGCAGCACCGGGTACTCACTGCAGTCGCAGGCATGGCAGCAGTACCAGCGCGAGCTGATCAACTCGGGGCGGATCACCGACGCCATGCGCATGGACATCGACGACATCAAGCGGCGCTTCCCTGGCACCTACGATCAGCACATCAAGGACATGGTCGCCAGCCTGGATGACAACAAGCCCCTTCAGGACATGCTCAAGACGCGAGGATGGAACATCGACAAGGCCGCTCTTCTCGCATGAGGTCCGCGGCACGTCACTAGGGCATCGAGGAAGGCGAAGGACGGAACATGGCACTGGAACTACTGCCGCTGGTCGGTGTCGGGCCGCTGCGGCTCGGCATGTCGGCGCAGGAGGCGCGCGACGCGGTCCAGGCGTGGGGGCTGCTGCGGGTCGCCTCCAGTGATCTGGAGCCCGGGCAGATCCTGCTCAAGCACGACGCGTCCGGCCTGAACGTGATGCTCGGCTTCACCAAGGGCGCGCTGAGCGGCGTGGAGCTGTTCCGGTTCTTCGACGAGGACGCCGACGTACGGGTGCTCCTCGACGGTCTCGACGTCTTCCGCACCCCGAGTGTGGACCTCTTCGAGCTGTTCGCGGAGCGGGGCCACGAGATCACCGAGAACGGCCTCGGTTTCGACGAATTGCCGGAGCTGAAGATCGTCCTCGCCAACCAGAGCAGCTACGAGTACCCGGTGGACGAGGACGGGGACCCTCTCTACTACGACTACGTGCGCCTCGCGGACCAGATCTGACGCACGGTAGACCCACGGCAGAGCCCCGCTCGGCGCAGGCTCCGCGAGCCCCGAGCGCGACGTCCGTGCGCCGGTGGTCTCCTGCGCAGCGCGGGTCGTCCGCGGCGGCGTCGCCAACTTGCAGGTCGACTGCCTGGCTGCGGGCTGCCGCACCTAACACCTGCTGCTCCGCGCCGTCAGATCGTCGGCGGTCAGCATCGTCCCCTTCCCAGGCATCAACTCCCGCCGGTGAGCCTGTCGATACGCGGCGAGAGTGATCCTCTCCTCGTCATGCCCGCCGGGGACGAGGCGCCCCCGCTCTGCCACCGTTGGGCGATCTCGGTGACGATCGGCTCCGGACCAGGGCAGGGGACCGTTTCGCCATCGTCTCGCGGTCCGTCGATGACGGGCGTCGTCCTCGTGGTCGTACGGGTGGGTTACGTGGGGTGGCGGCGGCCATCGGATTGATCGCAAACACCCGCCGCCTGCCAACCTGACAGCGGGGTTGGCAGGTAGGCCCACTGCCATGTGTGTTCCCCGAGCCGCACGGGTCTAATGTGACGTAGCCGATGTTCCGCGGGCCAGGATTCAGGTTCGCCGACCAGGAGATTCCCCATGCCGCACCGTCCCGTTGCCCCGCCGGCCGCGCTGATCTGCCGCCGTATGCCGCCTCACGAGCAGCGCTGCCACGGCCTCGCACGCCGGCCGCGCACCGCGAGTGCGCTGTCCGGCGTCAAAGCCGACGGGCCCGTGCTGCTCCTGCGTGGCGCGTGCACGGCGGTCGCCCGATGAGGGCCGTCCTGGTGACCGGCGGCTCGCGGGGTATCGGCCGGGCCGTCGCGCTGGCGTTCGCTCATGGTGGTGACCGGGTTGCGGTGCAGTACGCGGGCAACCGGGCGGGCGCCGAGGAGACGCTGCGGCAACTGCCCGGCGAGGGACACGTGCTGCTGCAGGCCGACCTCGGCGAGCCGGACGCCGCCGAGCAGCTCGTCTCTCGGGCGGTTGCCGCTATGGGTTCGGTTGACGTCCTGGTCAACAATGCCGGTGTGGCGCCGACACAAGCCAACCGCCACCCGGTCGCCGACACTCCGATCGCTGACTGGCAGCGCGTGTGGCGGCGCATGGTCGACGTGAACCTGCTCGCTCCGGCTGATCTGTGCTGGTCTGTTGCCCGGCACCTGATCGGCCGTGGGGCAGGGGGCGCCATCGTCAACGTCGGCTCGCGTGGCGCGTTTCGGGGGGAGCCGGACTTTCCGGCTTACGGGACGACCAAGGCCGCCCTGCACGCACTCGGCCAGTCACTGGCTGTTGCACTGGCACCGCACCGTATCGCGGTCGCCTCGGTCGCGCCCGGGTTCGTGGCGACCGAGCGTCAGGCGGCCAAACTGGCGGGGCCGGAGGGCGGACGCCTGCGTGCGGAGAGTCCGTTCGGCAGGGTCGGCACACCGGACGAAGTCGCCGCCACCGTGCACTTTTTGGCCTCGCCCGCGGCGATGTGGGCATCGGGGACCATCGTGGACCTCAACGGCGCGTCCCACCTGCGTACCTGACAATGGGAGGGCACGCGCTCATGCGCACTCTTTACGTCGTCACCCATCCCGAGGCGACGCACCACGTCGAGGGCGTCGTCGGCGGATGGCACGACGCGCAGCTGACGCCCGCCGGCGTCCGTGCGGCGCTCTCCATCGCCCAGGCGCTGCGGGCTCGGATCCCGGACGGCGCCGGGGTGGAAGTGTTCTCCTCGGATCTGCAGCGCACCTCGCGGACTGCCGAGGAAGTAGCCGAACTGTTCGGCGTGAAGCCGATCCTGGATCGCAGACTGCGGGAGAAGTCTTACGGTGAGGCAGAGGGAAAGCCGCAGGAGTGGCTGGACCGGCGCTTCGTCCCTCCGCCGGCTGTCGGGGAGCGGATGGACCACGACGAGGGCGTGGAGGGTTCCGAGACCAAGGCCGCGTGGGCGCAGCGCGTCTACGCGGCCATGGACGAGATCCTGCAGAGCCCTTGCGCACACCAGATCATCGTGACGCACGGCGGGTCCCTGACGTTCGTCGTGGCGTCCTGGATCAAGATGCCGATCGAGTCGGCCGGCTACGCCAGTTTCCGGGCGCCCTCGGGCAGCATCACCACGCTGCACGAGGACGACTTCTTCCACAACCGCCACGTCGTCAGCCTCGGTGACACCCTTCACCTCGACTCCGCCCAAGCCCACTGACCCCAACTTGGCCCACCCCGCCGCCCCCACGGGGCCGCGCACCGGGCCTTGCAACCGCTCCCCCGGTCCGCCCCTGCGATGCTGCCCGGCGCCGCTCAGCTCGCCGCGCTCACCGTCGCCCCACACACCCGCCCCTGACAGCACCGCCAGCACCGACCTGGCCCCCCTCATGCACCGGTGCGGACAGACTCCCCAGCAACTGACCTGCCTGCCCGATCAACCGGCAGGTTCACACCTGCCGGCCTCCTGGCCCCAGAAAAGGGAAATCCTGTGACAACTTCCAGGCCGCGGACGAGCCCCACACCGCGCAAGCCTGTGAAATTACAGCGCTCCAGACTCTCGACGTCACATCGAAGGATCACTCGTGCCGCGCAAGAGGGTTCCCTCCAGAGCGGGCAGCGACCCACTCGAGCGGACCGCAGAGGTTGCGCAGCAGGTTCCGCCCCGCTGGAGATCATCCAGCGGAGCGCTGCGAAAGGGGAACACGGTACGAGCGGACCCACGCTTCACAGGTGGTGACTGTCGACATGCCAATCCTGGAGTACGGGTTGCCGGGCCGCGGCATGGAACCCAAAAGGGCCGCGGACCGGCCGATCGCCTTGCACCCGGGCGCCGTTTGGCAGCCCCTCGCGGTCACCGACGTGGACATGCGGGAACGGCACTCGCCGCAGTCCGCTCCCAACTGATGGTTTCAGAATGACTTGTGGTGTCTCGGGCGCAGACGGGCTTGTTCCGTATGGAGGGTGGCCCGACATTCGTAACGGATGTGGGGTGCGCCATCCATGGCGGACGCGCTGTTCGCCCGGGGCCTTGCGTGTCAGCCGCACTCGCTATCGTCCCTGCCATGACCTCAAGTGATCATCTGCTGGGCCTGATCAAGAACATCCCGGAGATCGACCTGCTGCTGCGGTCATCGTTCGGCTTCGACATCTGGCGGACGCACTACGGCGATGGCTTGAGGCTTGCCTCGGGTTCGCCGCTCGAGCCAATCGCCGGGGAGTCCGCCGGTGGGGCGTACTTCCTGTGTGCCGAGCAGGACGGTCGCCGGCCGGTAGTGTTCGCGAGTTCCGAAGGGGAGGGCGGGCTGATCGCCGATGACCTGGCGGACGCGCTGGAGATCATCATCGGCCTGGAATGGCAGGACTGCCTTGGGTTTTCCGGCGGCGGCGACGTGGAGGTCATGCAGGTCTCCGCCCAACACTTCGAACGGTCCCGTGACAAGCACAATCCGGAGATCTTCAAGGAAGGTGCCCGTGTGGCCGCAGCCCTGTCGCTACGTGTTCTTCCACTCCCCGAACTCGTCATCCGACTACACGAAGCCGCCTCAAGAACCGAACCGGACTACGTCGTGACCACCGACGATGGGGACGTCTACGACCCGCCGTTTGGCGAGCACTCGGAACCGCGCCACGGTGGCTGGCGCTGAGCCGGATGGATCTGGCTCGCCGTGGCCGACGGGCCACCGCTTCGCCGACAGAACCCGGCGTGACGAGTCCCGGGAGAAAATGCTAGGCGGGCTGGGCCTCGACGTCGGCGACGAGCCGCCCCGATTCCCCCTCCGACAAGCAGCGCCGCTGCGCCGGCCAGGACGGCGGAGCCGAACAAGGGGCGCCGATTGCGGCCGGTGATCCGCAGGGCCTCGGCCACAACGGGGGTGTCGACTGTCATTCCGGCAGCGTACGGAAGCCTTCCAGGGCAGGTCCCCGTACGCCACCGTCAGCGTGCCGTTCTTCTGCGTCACCGTCACGCGCAGCGCTGATGTGTCCTCGGTGAGAACCGTACGGCGGAGCGACGGTAACCCGTACGACTGGCCGCTCGACCGCCGGTGCGCCCGGCAGGGCACCGCCCTGCCGGGTAACCGGGTCGCGATCATCGATCCGCAGACCGGTCGAGTGCAGCCGCCCGGTGAACTCTGGGAGATCGTCGTCTCCGGGTGCGCGTCGCCGGGCTACCTCGGCCAGCCGGACGAGACCGCGGCGTCCTTCGATCCGGACGGCACGTTCTGCACGGGCGATCTGGGGCACCTCGACGCGGACGGTGAGCTGCACTTCGCCGGACGGGCGTCGGAGATGATCCGGACCGGCGGGATCAACGTCTCACCCCTCGAGGTCGAGGACTTCCTCCTCACGCACAGTGCGGTGGAGGAAGCGGTGGTGGTCGGCGTCGCGGACCCGAAGGCCGACCAGGTGCCGATCGCGTTCGTCAGGACAGCCTCGCCGCACGACACCGACGAGGCGACGCTGCTCGCCTTCTGCCGGGACCGGATCGCCGCCTACAAGGTTCCGCGACGCATCGTCCTGCGGACCGCCGCACTCCCGCGCACCGACCGGGAACCTGGTCCGCACCGCGCTTACGGAAGAGGCGCAAGCCCTCGGAAGGGCGCGGAGGGCTGACGCCGAGCCAGCCGAGGGCTGCCAAGTTAGCCGTGAGGCCTGCGGGTAAGGGTGTGTCAGGGCATGCTGGGGTTGGTGGTAGCCACCCCAACGCTTCCTGTCCGCAGTGCCTGGGCGTCGTGGACGACGACCACAGCGCCGTATACGGCGCTGCAGATCGGACTCGATCAGGTCTTCGGCGGCGATGCGCCGCGGCGGCACTGCCGAGTTCCCTGACACCCACGCGACTTGGCAACGCCACAGCCGGACGCGTCGGTGAGACGGCTCTTCCCTAAGCGACCGTAAGCACAATCTTGCCCTGGATGTGCCCCCGGGCGATGCGCTCGTGCGCCGCCCGGGCATCCGCGAGCGGGAACGTGCTGTCGATCGCGACGCGAATCTTCCCCGCGTCAACCAAGCTCTCCAGTTCTGCGAGCTGCGCGCCGCTCGAGCGGACCGACACGGCCGTGACCGTGACACCCAGCTCCGCGTTCTCCTCGTCGTCGAACTGGCCGAAGTACACCGGGTAGAGGGACCCGCCGCGCTTGAGGGTGCGCAGGAAGCGCCTGCTGCCTGGACCCCCGACGGTGTCCAGGACCAGGTCGACGTCACGGACGACCTCCTCGGGCCGCTCCTTGGTGTAGTCGATGAACTCGTCGGCGCCGAGCTCGCGCAGGAACGTCTCGTGGGCGCCGGAGGCCACGGCGATGACGCGGGCCCCCTTCCACTTGGCCAGCTGGAGAGCGAGGTGCCCCACGCCACCGGCAGCGCCGTTGATGAGCACCGTGCTCTCGCTGTCGAGTTCCCTCGGGCGGTGCTGGGCCTCTTGGAACGGCGAGGGATGATCGTGCCCGAGCTCGATCAAGAACTGCCACGCCGTCAACCCCGACATGACCAGGGCGGCGGCGTGCACGTGGTCGATGCCAGCCAGCTTGCGGGCGAGGTCGGATGCCGGCGCGGTGACGTACTCGGCGTAAGCGCTGCTCTGGAGAACGGTGGGGAAGCGCAGAAGGCCGATCACCTCATCTCCGACCGCGAAGCCCTTGACGCCAGCGGCGACGGCTTCCACGACGCCTGAGACGTCGGTCCCCGGAATCAGGGGGAGATGGAACTGAGGCCTGATCTCGGGGGGTATGTCGGGCATCCCCTCGCGCGCGTACCGGTCAGGAGGGTTGACGCCGACCGCGTGCACGCGCACGAGCACCTCACCCGGCCCCGGCACGGGAACCGGCACCTCCTCATGACGCAGCACCTCAGGGCCGCCGAACTCGTGCAGCCGGATCGCCTTCATGGTCTGTTTTGGCACAGCGCTCTCTCCTTCGTCTCTCGCGGGGGTAAAGTAAGTGAACCAATGGTCCGTTTTACCGGACCACTGATCCGAATATATGGACCACTGATCCGGTTAGTCAAGGGGGACAGATGCGGGCCGACGCCAAGAAGAACCGCGATCACCTGCTCGCAGTAGCGGGCACCGCCATCGCCGAGCAAGGCGTCGACGTGTCACTGCGCGACATCGCGCGCAGGGCCGATGTCGGACTCGCGACGCTGCTGCGTCACTTCCCGACGCGCGAGGCGCTGCTCGATGCCCTGCTCCACACGAGCTTCGACGAGCTGACCGCCAAGGCGGGCGCTCTCGAAACGTCCAGCTCGGCCGGCGATGCTCTCGTTTCGTGGCTACGCGACTGCGTCGCGTGGACGACGGAGTATCGGGGCGCGATCGTGCTGATGGCAGCCGCCATCGATGACACCGAGTCCGCACTCCACGCTTCGTGCGTCACTCTGCGCGCCGCCGGTACGCGGCTCCTCACCCGCGCCCAGGCCGCGGGCATGGCGCGGACCGACATAGACGGCGCCGACATGTTCGCGCTGGTAATGGCGCTCGCTTGGCTCGGCGATCAACGCTCGCTCGCGCCACGCGCCGATCACCTCTTCGATGTTGTCGCAAGCGCGATCCTGACCAGCACAGCGAGCAGCGATGCCGACGGGGAACGCCGCCCTCGCGCCCACTAGCTGAAACCGTCGCGCACGCGAACCAGCGAACTCGGCCGCGCGCTCGGCAAGAGCGGATCGACGCCGAGTTCGCCAAGGCGGTCAAGGTCACCGACATCGAACCGCGCGCTCCCCGGGGAGCGGACCGCGACCGGCGCGAAGCGGCCGACGAAGGCGGCGCGCACGAACAGTTCGAGGCCCAGGGCATCTTGTCCGGGACGGATGCGGACAATCCCGTCATCCACCAGTTCGTCGAGCCGGTTCGGCGCTGGTGCATCGAGTGCCGAGCCGTGCGCGGTCAAGCTCGCCTCCCGTCCCGCAGCGCGAGCATCGGCAGGACATCATGAGGCCCGCGCAGCCTGAGTCGAAACGGACTGCCGGCCCCTCGATGTGCGTCCACGCCCACGCCCGCCCGTACCGGAGATGGCCGGGAACTCCCGCGACCACTTCCGGTCGCCGTAATCCCGGCACCCGAACAAGTCGACGGACACGGCGATGCCCGTGCGATGGAGCGGGTGGAGGAGATCTCCGCGTTCGGACCGGGGCGGGTGAATCTGTCGCGGGTGCCGGTGAACCGGCTGAACACGCCGGCACAGTACGGGCAGCCGAGCCAGGCCCAGACGATCGAACGGGCGCCGCAGCCTCGGCACGGGGCCGGGCGACGGCGCCGCGCACAGGGTGACGTACGACGCGCGGAGTGCGGATTCGGTGTCATCGATGGCGGCTGCCATCAGCACGGCCACGCCCCGGCACTCGGTTGTCCGGTTGTCCACACGGCGCAGTCGCGTAGCCACGAGACGAGAGCACCTTCGGGCGAGCTCGACGTCTCGAACCCACCTGCCTTTGCCGCCAGTTCGTGCGGAGCAGGGCATCGAGCAGCGCCTCGCGCGTCGGGAAGTGACGCAGCAGTGTCGCGAGTCCGACATCGGCCCGGCGCGCGATGTCGCGCAGTGACACGTCGACGCCCTGCTCGCTCATGGCGGTGCCCGCTACGGCGAGCAGGTGGTCGCGGTTCTTCCTGGCGGCCCGCATCTGCCCCTCTTGACTATTCGGATCAGTGGTCCATATATTCGGATCAGTGGTCCGGCAAAACGGATCATTGGTTCAGATCGGACCGCGGTGGATGGGCCTCCCTCCTCCGGCCGTCATCGCCGGCCGCCGCAGCGGCTGAGGGCAACGAGGCGCCCCGGCCGCGATCACTGCCTGTTGAACCGGTAACGCATTGGATGCGGATTCACCGACGTCAAGACAAGGACAATCCCCATGAATCTGAAGCTTGAAATGATCGTGCTGCCCGTCTCCGACATCGACCGGGCCAAGGCCTTCTACGAGAAGGTCGGATTCCGCCTGGACGTCGACTACACGGCCAACGAGAACGTCCGGGTTGTGCACTTCACGCCGCCCGGTTCCGAGTGCTCGATCACCTTCGGCGAGGGGATGACCCCCATCGCACCCGGCTCGTTCCAGGGCCTGTACCTCATCGTCTCCGACATCGAGGAGGGCCACGCGGAGCTCGTCGGCCGCGGCATCGAGGTCAGCGAGATCTTCCACGACGCAGGCGGCCTCTTCCACGGCCACGAGGGCGGGGACGTCACCCACCACAGCCCCGGCCAGGAGCGGCTGGCCGGCCTGCACCCCGAGCGCGCCTCCTACGGCTCCTTCCTCACCTTCAGCGACCCCGACGGCAACGGCTGGGTGCTCCAGGAGGTCACACAGCGCCTCCCCGGCCGCTGACACCCCCCAAGCCGCCGTCCAAGGGCTGCAACGGGCCGTGTCCGGCCCGGATGGCAGCCCGTCCGGCCCAGCGGTTCTCGCGGGCCGGGCCGAAACGCGGGCACCGTGCCGCCGGGCGAGCGCAAGGGTGCCCTCCGCCGCCCGACGGTCCGGCTGCCACGGGCCGAGCGGCCGCCGCAGGCGCCGAGAGACGGCTTTGCCGCCGGGGCCGTCCCATCCCGTGTCCGACCGAGTCACAAAAGCAATGAGGAACGAAACAGTGATGAACGCAGCAGTGATGAACGAGACCACCCGCACCTACGACGTCATCGTCATCGGCGCAGGGCCGGTCGGCGAGAACGTGGCCGAACGCGCCCGCGCCGCAGGGCTCAGCACCGTGATCATCGAGCGCGACCTCCTCGGCGGCGAGTGCTCGTTCTGGGCCTGCGACCCGAGCAAGGCGCTGCTGCGGCCGGTGGTGGCACGTGCCGACGCGAGCCGCATACCCGGACTCAACCCGGCGGTGGCCGGCCCGCTGGACGTCGAGGCGGTCCTCGCACACCGCGACAAGATGTCCTCGTACTGGAAGGACGAGGACCAGGTCGACTGGCTGGACTCGGTCTGCGTCGACCTCATCCGCGGCCACGGCCGCCTCACCGGCCCCAAGCAGGTGGCCGTGCAGACTCCTGAGGGCGACACCATCGCCCTGACCGCCCGGCACGCCGTCGCCGTCTCCACCGGCACCCGCGCCGCCCTGCCCCCCATCCCCGGATTCGACACCGTGCGCCCCTGGACCAGCCGGGAGGCCACCAGTGCCGACAAGGTTCCCGGACGCCTCGCCGTCGTCGGCGGCGGTGTGGTCGCCGTCGAGATGGCCACCGCCTGGCAAGCCCTCGGCTCCCAGGTCACCATGCTCGTCCTCGAGAACGGACTCCTCGAGCGAATGGAACCGTTCGCCGGCGAACTGGTCACTGACGGACTGCGCGAAGCAGGCGTCGACATCCGCTTCAACACCAGCGTCACCTCCATGGCCCGCGAGGACGGCGAGGTACGGATCACGCTGTCTGACGGCGGACAACTGGCCGCGGACGAGATCCTGCTGGCGACCGGCCGCGCCCCGCAGACCCGCGATGTCGGGCTGGAGAGCGTCGGTCTCACCCCCGGCGACTGGCTGACCGTCGACGACACCTTCCGGGTCACCGACGTCGACGGCGGCTGGCTCTACGCCGTCGGCGACGTCAACCGCCGCGCCCTGATGACGCATCAGGGCAAGTACCAGGCCCGGATCGCGGGCGCGGTCATCGGCGCCCGCGCCAAGGGAGAGCCCATCGACGACGCCCCCTGGGGCGCGCATGCCGCCACCGCCGACCACTCGGCCGTCCCCCAGGTCGTCTTCACCACCCCCGAGGTCGCCTCCGTCGGCCTGACCAGCCGCGAGGCCGAGCACAGCGGGCGCAGCATCGAAATCGTCGACTACAACCTCGCCCACGTCGCCGGCGCCCACCAGTACGGCGAGGACTACCGCGGCCGGGCCCGCATGCTCATCGACACCGACCGCAACACCGTCGTGGGCGTCACCTTCGCCGGCCCCGGCGTCGGGGAACTGGTGCACTCGGCCACCATCGCAGTGGCCGGCGAGGTGCCCATCGACCGGCTCTGGCACGCCGTCCCCGCCTTCCCCACCCTCGGCGAAGTCTGGCTGCGGCTGCTGGAGACCTACCGCGGCTGAGCATGCTCCCGGCGGGGTGCGGGGCGGTCCCGGACCCCGGCGGCGCATCGACCGAGCCTGCACCTGCCCGTGCAGCTACAGGCCGATCCAGACCATGCGCCCTGATGGACAGACCGACGAGACATTCGCGGCTGTGTCCTGCGACGGCCCTGGCGGCCACTGTCTGCCTGTCCGCTTGCGCGGACGCGGACGCCGCCGTCATCTTCGCCCGAACACGCCCTTCGTTGCTGCCTCGAGGCAGCAACGAAGGGCGTGCACAGCAACGAGCCTCAGCCGTGCGGAGGGTCAGCCGTTGCGCGCCGGGGTCTGCTTCATGCCGTCAACGATCGCGCGCTGGGTGATGGCGCTGGTGAAGCGGACGGTACCGGGCTTCATCACAACGCCGTACTCGGTGACCTTCTTCACCTGCACGGTGCGCACACCGAGGAATGCATGGCTCTTCTTGTCGAAGATCCATTCCTCGCGTGCACCGCTGGTCTCATCCAGCCGTGCCACCGCAACCCCGCGCCGGCCGATTGCATCCCGAGCATCGTTGACCACGACCACGCCAGGGATCTTCGCCGCCGCCTTGAACAGAGCCGAGTTGAGCTCCGCGGGCGCATAGCTCTCCACGACCAGGTCCCCGATCGTGGCGAACGCCTGCTGGTCAGGGGAGTTCCCCTGCCCCTTGGTCTCCTTGTAGATCTTGGCCAGCAGCGCGTCGGGGTCCGTGGTGAGCTTGGACAGGTAGTCGTAGGACGGGCTTCCCAGGTGAGCCTTCGGGGTGTTGCCTTGTTCGTCGGGCAGGCTCAGCGTCTCGCCCTCGGGGCTACTGTTGACGGCCGGGTCGACGAGCCATCCCTTGGTACCGTCCGGGGACTCCCAGATCTGACGCTGGTGCAGTACGTGGCTGGCAAGGCCACTCTTGCCGTCCACGGTCTTCACGAAGGTGTTGGCCGTCTTGGAGGCGATGTAGACGTACTGGCCCGGCTTGACGACCGGGTGGGTGCTCTCCGCGGCCGCCAGCGAGATCTGGTCGAGCAGCTGCGGTACCCCCTCGGTGGTCGACGAACCAAGTGAAGTGGTCAGCGCCGGCCCGGTGGCAACGTCGGCCGATCCCCCGTCACCATCGATCAGCACCGACCCGACAGCCACCGCTCCAGCCAAGGTCAGTGCCATCGCGGGCAGCGTGAACGCCGGGCGCAGCAACCGAGCCCTACGGATCTTCGGACGGGCGGGGGAAACCACGGTGGTGCTTTCGTCCTGCTGAATGTGGGCCATCAGACGCTCCTTGTGGAACTGGTGACGGCCCGCAGGGAGATCACGCTCGGGCTGTGGGAGGAGCGAGGCACTCTCCTCCCACTCAGCCGGATTCTGCCGAGTCGCTTTCATCGGTTTCCCTCCGATACGGGCCGGATCGCGTGGATACGCTCATCTCTTGTCTGTCGCCCTGCCCGGCCGAGTTCCCGCATTTCTCGTACGAGTTCTTCCGCCTGCTCTGCGGCACATGGCGCCGACGTCGCTGCGTGTGTCGCGCGGAGTTCGGCTTCGGTGTGTTTGCGCAGCTTGGCGCGGGCGCGCGCGAGACGTGAGCGGACCGTCCCGACAGCGATGCCGAGCGCCTGGGCCGCAGCTGTGTACTCCAGCCCCTCCCACAGGCATAGAGCCAGAACCTCGCGCTCCGGCCGGCGCAGTGCGGCAAGGGCGCGCAGGGCAGCAGCGATGCGCCGCTGGTCATCGAGCCGCCCTGCGACCGTGTTTGCGTGGTCGGGCAGGGTCATTTCGGCCTGCGCAGCAGCCTGTGCAGCGGCCCGGTAGCGCCTGTTGCTGCGGTAATGGGAGCGGGCTACGTTGGTCGCCACACCCAGCAGCCAGGGCCGCAGGGAGCCGCCCTCGGCCTCGATCTGCTCACGCAGTCGCCAGGCTTGCGTGAAGGTCTCGGCCATCACGTCCTCGGCCGCATGCCAGTCGGGAGCCAGGCGGAAGGCATGGTTGTAGACCGTGCGGGCGTATCTGTCGTACAGCTCGGCGAACGCGCTCGGATCCCCGGCCCGCACCCGGGTACGGATGTCAGTGCTCACATGCATTACCTGCCGGACCGCTTCTACGGGTTCCCGTGAAACACATCACATAGCGGGAACGTGGCGGAGCGGTAGGGAGGCAGGGCCTGGCCGCGCCTGCCGGCAGCGCGAGCAGGTCGCGCTGATCACCTTTCATGGAGACAGTCCTCATCCAGGGATCCTCGATTCCGTCTGCCAGGTCCGGCGGCTTGTTGAGGCCGGGGTTGTGCCTGTCGTTGCGGTGCCAGGCCGTGGCAGGGGTCGGCATCGCACGTCGCGCAATGGCCGTCCGTGCCCGGCGGCGCACGAGGCTGGCCCGCGCCGCCGTCGCCTGGCGCCACGGCGGCGAGGCAGCACTCGCCACCCTGGACGGCGCCCACATGCCGAGCCCCGAGGCCGAAGCAGCCGCATGCCACCAGCTCCGCACGGTACGGCTATCGGAACGCTCCGCCCCGCCGCGCATCCGCCGGACCCGCGGCCGCCTGCAGCTCACCGGCGAGGGCATCGAACTGCGCTGGGGTCCCGACGAACGCTGGTACCCCTACCGCAAGGACCGCGGCCAGTGGTGGGCTGCCGGTCCACCCGCACACGACGCGGCCGAGGCACTGCGCGGCACGTTTGCCGCAGGGCGAACGTGGCGTTCCCCATTAATTTCTCGTACGCCGCGGTGCTCCGTGCGGCCTCGCCTGCTGGAAGAAGGGCGACGGCGAGATCCGGTGACCGGGCGCCAAAGCCCCCGTAAACGCTGGGCGCACGGTGGCGACGAGCACGAACCGACGAGCTGGGCGGGCCCTCCCTCCGGACCGCAGGGAGGGAGCAGGTGAACGGGGCGGAGGTCAACCGCCGTTCGACCTGAGGCGGTAGCGGATGTCGCGGTCGGAAACCAGGAGTTCGTCGGGGATGCCCTCGACGCGCCCGGGGTGCTCATCGCGGTCGGTGAGCGTGATCGTCACGTTGCAGCGCATCGCCTCCGCGATGCGTTCCAGCAAGGGCAGCGTGGGCACGTCGGTTCCCTTCTCGATGCGGGAGACGGAGGCTTGCTGCGTGCCCGCGGCGGCTGCCAACTCGGCCTGCGTGAGGCCGCGCCGGCGCCGCCATACGCGGACCTGCTCGCCCGGCGTCACCGCTCACTCCCGGCGTCGTAGCGCGGAAGGTCCGTCGTGTCGATCTTCCATTCGCCCACGGTGATCGTGTCGCCGTAGCGGTAGTGCTCCTCGTTCTCGTACGCAGGCTGTCCGCTCTGGGTGCTGATGCCCCAGTGGCGCACGGCGCTGCCCTGATCGCGCGGGTCCACGATCACGTAATGGGGCACGCCCATGCGGGGGTAGTCGGCGACCTTCTCGCGGTAGTCGTTCGAGGCATTCCAGCGCGAGACGATCTCGATGATCAGGTGAACGCTCCGCGGGTCGAGTGCCTCACGGTGAGCGAGGTCGGCCGTCTCGTCGACGACGACCAGGTCGGGAGTACGCAAGATGCCCAGCGATGCGTCTTCGACATCGGTCTCGACCATGAGGATGACGCCGTCCGGAAGCTGCGGCTCGAGCTGCTTGCGCAGGCGGTGACCGACGAACTGATGCCGGGCACGGGGGCTCATCATCATGATGAGCCGGCCGTCGGAGATCTCAGGCCATCGCGCACCGTGCTGCTCGGCCTGGGCCCCGAGCACGTCGCGGTAGTCACGCAGGTGCCGGTAAATATCCGTCTCGGTCATACCCTCACCGTACATGCGGATTTCGACATATGCGCGGTCCGATGCGGGGCGCCGCCCGCGCCGAGGGTGTCGAGCAAGGAAGGGGTATGCCGAGAAGAGCCGACTGCGGACTGATCGAATCAAGTCTTGCGCCAGTCCGAGATACGGGCTGACCACCCACCAGGGTTGGCACCCCCATGACGCGCCTTCGAATCGCCGTGGGCGATCCTGCGCGCAGCCTCGAATCAGTAGGCGACAGTACCCCCGGCCGGAGCGAGCCAGCGGGGGTTCTGCATCGCCTGTTCTGTCACACGCGTATCACGAACACCATCGACGCACCGGGATCACAAGGCCCGCACCTGCGCAAACGATGCGGCTCCGACCGCGGCCAGCTTGGCGACGAGCTGTTCGTAGCCACGCTCCAGATAGCGGGTTTCGGCGATGGTGCTCGTGCCTTCGGCGACGAGTGCGGCGAGGACGTAGCCGAAGCCGGCCCGAAGGTCAGGGATGACGAGGTCGGCGCCGCGTAGGCGTCGAGGGCCGCCGATCTTGGCGGTGTGCTGGAAGTCCCGTCCGTGGAAGCGGCAGGCGACCGCTCCCAGGCACCTGGTGGTGATCCTGACGAGGGCTCCACATGAGCACTCAAAACAGAACGTGAACGAACAATGGCGCCCCATGAGAGCCGTTCGACTGGTCGAACGTCAAGGGTTTTGGCGCTCCTCCCTTGGCGAATGGGCAGCGCGGGAGATCGGAAGAATCGACCCCGCTTCGCCCTACGGCCACCCAACCTGATCGACCCTCCTCTCGGAAAGCGCTTTCCTCAAACAGCCTTGGTTTGCGGCGAGTTGGCGCCGTGGTGGACGGAAGTCCAAGGCTGTTCGAGATTCGTCCATGGCGTCACCTGAGTCGCAGGGATAGAACTCAGCGGGGTCAAGCTCTGTCGGTTCGTAGCTTGACGCGGGCTTGGATGGCGTTGTCCACAGCCTCGTAATCCACCACAACCGAACATCGCAGTCGGTGTCTGACTTAACGATCACGTACTCCCTTCCATCTCGGAGTCGACATGACCTGGACAAGCAAATGGAGGCCGGCGCTGTTCGCCGCACTCCTGGCACTGCTCCTCGGTGCCGTGACGGGCTGGGGCGCACCGCGCGCCCAAGCGGCCACCAGTACGGCCGTCACTGTCGACGGCACCCAGCCCGGCCGCACCTTCGACGGCATCGGCGCGATCAGCGGCGGCGGGGGGAACTCGCGGCTGCTGATCGACTATCCCGAGCCGCAGCGCAGCCGGATCCTCGACTATCTCTTCAAGCCCGGTTACGGCGCGTCCTTGCAGTTCCTGAAGCTGGAAGTGGGCGGCGACACCAACTCCACCGACGGCGCTGAACCCAGCCATATGCACACCCGCGGCAAGGTGGACTGCAACAGCGGCTACGAGTGGTGGCTCGCCGAACAGGCCAAGGCCCGCAACCCCCACATCAAGCTGCAGGCCCTGTCCTGGGGGGCGCCGGGGTGGATCGGTAACGGCGAATTCTGGTCCCAGGACATGATCGACTATCTGATGTCGTGGTTCGGCTGCGCGAAGAAGCACGGGCTGACGATCGACTACGTGGGCGGCTGGAACGAGCGGGGCTGGGACGCCGACTGGTTCAAGCAGCTCAAGTCGACGCTCGTGGCGAAGGGTTACCGCACCAAGGTCGTCGCGGCCGAGAGCTTCGGCTGGGACGTCGCCGACGCGATGGCCAAGGACAGTGAGTTGAAGGACGCCGTCGACGTCATCGGGTCGCACTACCCCTGCGGCTACCAGAGCGCCTTTACCTCGTGCCCCTCCAGCGACGTGGCCCAGTCCATGGGCAAGCCGTTGTGGGCCAGCGAGAACGGGTCCCTCGACACCGACGGCGGCGCCGAGGCCGTGGCCCGCGCGATCAACCGCGACTACATCGACGGCAGGATGACGGCGTTCGTCAACTGGCCGGTGATCGCGTCGCTCTACCCGAACCTCTCTTTCTCCACGGACGGCATGTCGATCGCCAACCAGCCCTGGTCCGGCGCCTACCACATCGGCGCGACGACCTGGGTGAGTGCGCACACCGCCCAGTTCACCCGGCCCGGCTGGAGCTACATCGACTCGGCGAGCGGCTATCTGGGCGGTGACCGCTCCAACGGCAGCTACGTGTCGCTGAAGTCGCACGACGGCTCCGACTACTCCACCGTCATCGAGACGATGGACGCCACTGCGGAGCAGACGGTAAACCTCACCGTCCGGGGCGGACTGTCGACCGGAAGGGTCCATGTCTGGTCCACCGATGTGAAGTCGTCCGGTACCGATGACGACTTCGTCCGGGGCGCGGACATCACGCCCGTGGACGGCTCGTACTCGCTGTCCCTGGAGCCCGGGCACGTCTACACCCTCACGACGACCAGCGGCCAGGGCAAGGGCACGGCGACGTCGCCGGCCAAGGCCGCGCTGCAGCTGCCCTACTCCGACAACTTCGACAAGCGAGCCGCCTCGAAGAGCCCCCGGTACTTCACCGACATGAACGGCGCCTTCGAGACCACGGCGTGTGCCGGCCGCCGCTCCGGCACCTGTCTGCGGCAGATGGCGCCGACCAGCCCGATTCGGTGGACCGACGAGCCGTACAATGCCCCGTACTCGATCATGGGCGATGGGTCCTGGTCCAACTACACCGTCACCGCGGACGCCCTGTTCAGTGAGAAGGGCACGGTGGAACTCCTCGGCCGGGTCGGTCAGCAGGGCCGCAACAACAACGGCCTGAACGCGTACCACCTCCGCGTGAGCAACAACGGCACCTGGTCGATCGACAAGAGCGACACCACGTGGAAGTTCACCCGGCTCACCGGGGGACGGACCAGCACCCTCGGCCTGAACACATGGCACACCGTCGCTTTCACCCTGCAGGACACGAAGCTGACCGCCTCCGTGGACGGCAAGAAGCTCGGCAGCGTGACCGACTACTCGTTCAGCAGCGGCCAGGCCGGGCTCGGAGTGACGGGCTATCAGACCCAGCAGTTCGACAACTTCGACCTCACCCCGGGCGCGCCGTCGCCGCAGCACCTCGGCCCCGTCACCTCGGGTCTGACCGACACCTGTCTCGAAGCGGACAACGGCGCCGACGGCACCCGGGTCCTGGCGGGCGACTGCAACGGCAGCGCCGGGCAGACGTGGTGGTGGGGCAACGGCCAGCTGCGCCTGGGCAGTTCGACCGGCAAGTGCCTGGACGTCACCGGCGCGGGCACCGAGGCCGGCTCCCCGGTCGAACTGTGGGAGTGCAACGGCGGCGGCAACCAGCAGTGGGTGCCCCAGGCCGACGGCACGCTGCAAGGCCAGCAGTCGGGGCGCTGCCTTACGGCGCCCGGAGCCGAGACAGCGCAGCAGCTGGTGATCCAGGACTGCGACGGCGCGGCGGCCGACCAGCGCTGGACCCTGCCGTAGCGGGGCACGGGGCGCTCCTCTGCGCCTGACCCGATCGGCGTGGTGCGACGGCGGTAAGACGGTCCGGTCGTCGTCGCACCGCACCTCACCTTCTCCGGACCGCGCAGCAGAGGAGCAGACCCGTGATCGACAACTTGGATGGTGTGGGACGCCGGGGTGTGCTCGCCGCCGGCCTGGCCGGTGTGGGCGCCGCGCTGGCGCCGGCCGGGTGGGCCTCTGCCGAGCCGGGCGCAGGGGCGTCGTCCGAGCCCGACGGTGCCGGCCGGGGCGGGCGCCGGGTGCTGAACTTCAACACTGGCTGGGCCTTCTGGCGGGAGGACGTCACCGGCGCCCACAAGCCCGGCTTCGACGACGCGCAGTGGGCCGCGGTGTCGCTGCCGCACACGATGCGTCTGGAGCGCAAAAACCCGTCGGTGTACGACGCCTTCGCGGGGGTCGGTTGGTACCGGCGGTACTTCCGCCTCGATCCGCAGGACGAGGGACGACGGCTGACCGTGGTCTTCGACGGCGTTCAGACGGACTGCGTGGTCTATCTGAACGGTGAGAAGGTTGCCGAGCATCAAGGCGGCTACATGGGCTTCGTCGTGGACATCACCGGCAAGGCCCGCTTCGACGGTGACAACGTTCTGGCGGTCCGGGTGTCGAACGTGGACGATCTGCTCACCCCGCCCGGCAAACCCCGCACCCAGCTGGGCTTCCTCACCTTCGGCGGCATCTACCGAGGCGTCACGCTCCGGATGACGGAACCGGTGCACATCTCCGACCCGCTGCAGGAGGACCTGGTCGCCGGGGGCGGCGTCTTCGTCTCGTACCCGATGGCGACCACGCTCCGGGCGACCGCCCAGGTCAAGACGCACGTGGTCAACAAGACGGCCGATGCCGCCCGGATCAGACTCACCACGGTCCTGTACGACGCCCAAGGCACCACCGTCGCACACGCCACAGACACCGGGACGGTCTCAGAGAAGGACGGCCGCGCGTTCACCCAGACCCTGAGCGTGGCCAGGCCGCACCTGTGGCATCCCGACTCCCCCTATCTGTACCGGCTTGTCAGTCAAGTCTTCGTCGACGACCACCTGGTCGACACGGTCACCACGCGGACCGGAATCCGGCGTATCGACTACAAGGCGGACGGGTTCTACCTCAACGGCGAGCGCCTGTACCTGCGTGGCGCCAACTGCCACCAGAACTACGCCTACATCGGCGACGCCGCCCCGGCCTCGATGAAGTACCGCGAGGCGCTGCGCCTCAAGCTCGGCGGGTTCAACGCCGTACGGGCCGCGCACTACCCGCACGATGTGTCTTTCCTCGACGCCTGCGACGAACTCGGTCTCCTCGTCGTGGCCTGCGAGCCTGGCTGGCAGTACTGGAACGGTGACCAGACCTTCGTCTCCCGTACGTATCGCGACATCACCACGATGATCCGGCGGGACCGCAACCGGCCCTCGATGATCCTGTGGGAGACCTCGCTCAACGAGACCCACTACCCCCAGTGGTGGGCCAAGGAGGCCGACTTTGTCGCGCATGCCGAGATGCCGGGCGACCAGATGTTCACCTCGGCGGACTACGGCATCTGGGGCGGCGAGTACGACGTCGACTACAAGGTCGTCAACACCGACGGCTCGGATCCCGCACCGAACGTGCCTTTCCTCACCCGCGAATGGGGGGACTGGGAAGATCCCAGCCGCACCGACCGGGCGGCCGGCGAGAGCGCGATGGTGGACCAGGTCGTCACCCGCCAGCGTTACTTGAACGGCGACGGCTACTGGGACTGGGGCGGCCTCGACGCCAACCAACGCATCGGCGGCTACTTCCTGTGGGTCTTCGAGGACTACGGCACCAACGACGTGTACCAGAAGTCCGGCGCCGTCGACATCGACCGCTACCCCAAGTACTGCTACCACTGGCTCAAGTCCATGCAGTCGGCACACAATTCGAACCACGGTGGCCCGATGGTCTTCGTCGCCAGCGCCCACACCGCCGACTCCGAGAAGAAGGTGCGGGTCTTCAGTAACACCGACCGCGTCCTGCTGTACCGGAACGGCCGGCTCGTCGGCGAGCAGACCCGTGCCGACAACGCCGAGACCGCGCCGAACGTGGCAGCCAAGGGCGGCAGCCCGTACTACACGTTCACTCTGCCGCAGTTCGCCGCCGGCGAACTCAGCGCCGAGGGCTACCTGGGCGACAAGCTCGTCGCAACCCATCGTGTCAACACCCCCGGCGAAGCACACCACTTGGAGGTCGTCGCCGACGACGCGGGCGGTCGGGCCGCACTCACCGACCTGCTGGCCCTCGCCCTGGGCGACAGTTCGCAGGACGGGAAGAAGGCCGCCCGCAAGCTGCTGGACAAGGTCGAGCCCGGGCAGGCGGAGGCGCTCGTCGACCTGGCCGGTGCGCAGCGCCGCCGCGCCCTGTCAGCGAAGGAGGCCGCGAGCCTGCGCATGGTCGCCGGGCTGCTTGACCGCATCCGGCCCGTAGCCGACGGCTCCGACGTGATCCCTGTGTACATCAAAGTCGTCGACGCCGACGGCACCCTCGTCGCCGGCTCCTCCGCCACCCTCGACATCGAGGTGACCGGGGCCGGCACGCTGATCGGCGCGAACATCCCGCGGATCGCGGTTCAGACGCAGAAGGCGCGGGGCGGCATCGGCTACGCCCTGATCGCCACCGGCACCGCGAGCGGCGCCGTCACGCTCACCGCCACCTCGACCGGCCTGCACAGCGGCCACTACACCGTACGGACCAAGCCCTACAAGGGTGCGTACGTCACCGACGGCACGCACGCCACCTGGAAGAACATCGCCACCCTGGAGAGCCAGGGCGCCCAGAACCTGGCCCTGTTCAAGGAGGCGACCGCCGCCACCGCCCAGTCGGGACACGCGCCGGCCGACGCGGTGGACGACGCTTCGCAGTCCAAGTGGGTGGCGGACGGCCCCGACCCGGCCTGGTGGCAGGTCGACCTCGGGGCGCCGGCCGAGCTCGAGCAGTTCCAGATCCTCTGGGAGACCGATGAGACCGCGTACCAGTACCGGATCCTGACGTCCGACGACGGCGCCACCTGGACGACGTCGGTCGACGCGCACGACAACACCACGGCGGTCACGACCGCCGTCCATCAAGTGCAGGTCACGACGCGGTACATACGCGTCGACATCCTCGGCGCCGGTGACTGGTGGCCGTCCATCCGTGAGTTCCGCGCGGTCCCACCAGGCGGCAGCGGCGGCGTCCCTCCGGCCGACCCGGGGCCCAGGGTCGCCCGCGACCGGATCAAGACGGTCACGGCGTCCAGCACCGCCACCGGCTTCGAACCCGACAAGGTCTTCGACGGGACCATCACCTTCGGCACCGGATGGAGCGCCGCCTCCCCGGCAGTCCCCCAGACGCTCACCACGGAACTGACCGACGCCCACGACCTCGCCGGAGTGCGTATCCACTGGGGCAAGGACAGCAGCTGGTACACCTTCGACCTGCAGACCTCAACGGACGGCAACACCTGGGACACAGCGCTCTCCGGCCTGACACGGAGCGGCCAGTACACCCTCCCCGAGGTCTTCAAGGCACCGAACGTGCGCCAGATCCGTATCACCGTCACCCAAGTCAGCGGCGGGGGCGCGCAGACCGTCGCGGGGATCGCGGAGGTGATCCTTTACGGGGCGCCGGCCTGAGAGGGCGTCTGATGGCCCGCCTCCCCTGTTACACCTTCAGCCTTCTTGCGGGCGACGCGGTTCGGTGTCAGTGAGGCGGGCCGAAGTGTCCGTCGTCGTTCTCGCAGTCGTGGTCAGATGTGGCCACAGCGCCGTCCTCGCACGGGGCGTCGCCGCGCCGTCCGCAGCCGCCACACTGCGCCTGGGCCCAGCGCCCAGCGCCCACCGCTCCTGGCTCCTGCCGTGTGCTCTAGGTTCTTAAAGTTGGCGCCCTACGGCGGCGCTGTGGCCTGCGGCTACATCCGGTGTCGCACGCCATGTCCCAGCGGGTCTGTCACACGGTCGTGTCCGAATTCTCGGGTCGCTGGGGTCAAGCGGCTGACCGGCGGAAGGACAGCGGTCGTGCCCTTTCCTGACGCGGTGCCGTTGCCTGCGGCGTCACAGGGTGTCTCGCTCCTCGGCCAGATGAGCCTGTCTGGGCGCCGCGTCATCTCACTGGATGGGTGTTTGCTCATGCGTTGATCAGCCGGGTCCAGCCGGTACTCGCGCTGGCGGGGTTGAAGGGTCTGAGGGGCCGTGGACCATGAGGAGGATCATGTGAGCCACGCGGTACGCGCGAGCTCCTGAGGGGTGAAGTGAGGGGCTGCTACGCGTCCTGTTCGCCGCTGGCGACCGCATGGTCCGGTTGGCCGTCCTGGTCGAGGGTGGCGGCCCAACTGGCCAGGAGTCTGAGGCTGTCGTGGGCGGGGGTTCCGGGTTCGGCGCTGAGGGCGGTGAGGGTGAGGCCGGGGTCCGTGGGGATGGGCATGGCCTCGAAGGGGAGGACGAGTTCACCAACCGCGGGGTGGCGGAAGTGCTTGACGCCGGTCTGGTGCAGGCGTACGTCGTGGGCGGCCCAGAGGGTGCGGAACTTCTCGCTGCGGGTGGAGAGTTCGCCGACGAGGTCGGTCAGGTCCCGGTTGTACGGGTCGCGTCCTGCCTCGGTGCGCAGGAGCGCCACCGCGCCGGCCGCCTGGGACTCCAGCTGGGGCAGGAAGTCGGCCGCGGTCGGGTTGAGGAACTCGTACCTTGCAAGGTTCACGGGCCGAGCCGGGTCGGCGAAGACTGGGTCGTACAGAGCGCGGCCGAGCCGGTTGGTGGCGAGGATGTCGAGGCGGCCGTTGCGGATGAAGGCCGGGGCCTCGGTCATCGCGTCGAGCAGGTGCTGCAGGCTCGCACGGATCGGCTGCGGCGCACGTCGGCGGGGCGGGCGTCGGGTGGTGTTCGCGGTGCGCGCGAGGTCGTCGAGGTGGGCGCGCTCGGCCTCGTCGAGCTGGAGGGCGCGGGCGAGCGAGTCGATGACGGTTTCGGAGACGCCGGAGAGGTTGCCGCGCTCCAGGCGGGCGTAGTACTCGGCGCTGACGCCGGCGAGTAGCGCGACTTCTTCCCTGCGCAGCCCCTTGACGCGCCGGTTGCCCGTATAGGCGGGCAGCCCCGCCTGCTGCGGTGTGATCTTGGCGCGGCGGCTGGTCAGAAACTCGCGTACCTCGCTTCGGTTGTCCATGGCTTCGAGGCTACGTCGGCTTGTCCGGCCGTGTCTCCGGCCGTGGGGTGTACTGGCAGTACACGTATCAACGAGTCCTTCCATGCGCGTGTGACCTGCAGTTTCATCGGTAGTGACGCAAGCGGCAGCAAACTGGCTGGCCCGGTGGGCCAGAGCGGCGTCTGGTTGCCGGCGGCCGCTGCTTGCGGGCCGAACGAAACCCCTGGCACCGCGCTGCCGCCCCTGTGACGGGCGACCGCCGAGCGCCGCCGCGGCACGTGAAAGGACATGAACGATGACGGAGAAGACCCAGCCGGGCCCGCGCGACCTGTTCGGAGACGTCGCTCCCGCACTGGCCGGCTACAGCGAGGACGTGCTGTTCGGGCAGGAGTGGAAGAGCCAGGAGCTGTCCCCGAGGGACCGCAGCCTGGTGACCGTGGCCAGCCTGATCACCAGCGGCAGCAGCGAGCAGCTCACCTTCCACATCCCCTTGGCCAAACAGAACGGCGTCACCGAAGAGGAACTCATCGGGACGATCACCCACATGGCGTTCTACGCCGGATGGCCCAGGGCGATGTCCGCCCTGAACGTGGCCCGGGAACTGTTCCGCAAGGCATGACCCCCTCCTCACTCGCAGGTTCACCCACTACGGCCGCCCCGCGGCGGCCGACGCAAGGAGCACGTACCACCATGGAGATCCTCAAGCAGCCCGCCACCATGAAGCTGCCTCCCCACATGTTCGCCGGCGATGTCTGGGCGGATGTGATCTACCGGGGCGAGGAGCCCTCCCGGGCGCGGGCCAACATGGTCCGCTTCGCCCCCGGTGCCCGCACCGCCTGGCACAGCCACGGTCTGGGCCAGACCCTGCACGTCGTGTCCGGCCTCGCCCTGGTCGGCACCCGGGACGGTGTGATCATCGAGGCCCACCCTGGGGACGCCATCGGCTGCCCGCCCGGCGAGGAGCACTGGCACGGCGCGACGCCGGATCAGTTCATGGAGCACATCGCCCTGTGGGAGGGCGACGAGGTCAACTGGCTGGAGCACGTCACCGACGCTGAGTACGGCGGCCCGCGGACCAGCACTCGTGACTCGCACTGATCACAGCTGACAGGAGCGTGAGCTTCGGCGCCAGCTGCGAACGGGGACGACAGCCCCACACGACGGCGGTGATCACGCACGCGGGAGATCGCCAAGCGGAACCGCCACCCGCCTCCTCGACAACGCCGTGACGGCCGATTCGACGATGAGCGCCGCCGACCGATGACCTCGATGCGCCGCTCACGCCGCCCGGCGAGCTGACGGAACGCCGACTCGTTCCCCTCGTCGAGCTCCGGCAGCCGACGCCCACCCCGTTCAACCGTCCCCTCACTCTGGAATGAGCCATGCGCGCAACCGTGATCCACGCCCCCGGTGACATCCGGGTGGAGAACCTGCCCGAACCGAAGATCCTCGCCCCCACCGACGCGATCATCCGCACCGTCGCCGCCTGTGTGTGCGGCTCCGACCTGTGGGACTACCGCGGCATCAACGAAGTCGCCCGGCCCACACCGATCGGCCACGAGTACGTCGGCGTGGTCGAGGAGACCGGCGCCGAGGTGAAGGACATCAAGCCGGGGCAGTTCGTCATCGGCTCCTTCTTCGCCTCCGACAACACCTGTCCGATCTGTCGTGCCGGATACCAGACCTCCTGCCCGCACCGGGAGTTCGTCGGTGGCTGCCAGGCGGAGTACATCCGTATCCCGCTTGCCGACGGCACCCTGGTCGCCCTCGACGGGCAGCCCGACGAGAAGTTCGTCCCGAGCCTGCTCACCCTCTCCGACGTCATGGGCACCGGCTGGTACGCAGCCGTCGCCGCAGAGGTGAAGCCCGGCTCCACGGCTGTCGTGGTCGGCGACGGTGCAGTCGGCCTTTCCGCCGTCATCGCCGCCCGGGAACTCGGCGCCGAGCGGATCATCGCGATGAGCCGGCACGCCTCCCGGCAGCAGCTCGCGACCGAGTTCGGTGCCACCGACATCGTCGCCGAGCGCGGCGAGGACGGCGTGGCCCATATCAAGGAACTCATTGGCGGCATCGGCGCCGACTCCGTTCTGGAGTGCGTCGGCACGCAGGAGTCGATGCGTCAGGCCATCCAGGCCACCCGTCCCGGCGGCAACGTCGGCTTCGTCGGCGTCCCACATGATGTGGCCATCGACGGCCAGGAGCTGTTCTTCTCCCACGTTGCCCTGCGCGGCGGTCCGGCGCCGGTCCGGCGCTTCCTGACCGATCTGGTCGACCGCGTTCTCGACGGCCGTATCGAGCCCGGCAAGGTCTTCGACCTGACGCTGCCGTTGGACGAGGCCGCCGAGGGCTACCGGGCCATGGACGAGCGCCGCGCCATCAAGACGCTGTTGCGCCCCTGACACGCCGGCCGGTCACCGTCCACGTACACGATTGGAACCACACCCCATGAACCCGACGTACAACTTCGAGCAGCAGGTGGCCCTCGTCACCGGCGCGGCCTCCGGCATGGGCCTGGCTACCGCCCGCGCCTTCGCGAAGGCCGGTGCCGCAGTCGTCCTGGCCGACATCGACGAGAAGGCCGTCCAGCGTGCGGCCGAGGAGCTGACGGCGGCCGGTCACCGGGCGACCGGTGTCGTCTGCGACGTTACGGACGAGGAGCAGGCGGCCGCGATGGTCGACCGTGCGGTTACGACATACGGCCGTCTCGACATGGCGTTCAACAACGCCGGCATCCAGGTCCCGCCCAGTGACGCGGCCGACGAGACGGCCGAGAACTTCGACCGCGTCAACACCGTCAACCTGCGTGGCGTCTGGGCCGCACAGAAGCACGAACTGCGCCAGATGCGGCAGCAGGGCAGCGGCGCCATCGTCAACTGCTCCTCGCTGGGCGGTCTGGTGGGCCTGCCGGAACGTGCCGCCTACCACGCGTCCAAGCACGGCGTCATCGGCCTGACCAAGAGCGCCGCAGTCGAGTACGCCCCCAAGGGCATCCGCATCAACGCGGTATGCCCCGGGGTGATCGACACCCCGATGGTCGCGGACATGCTGGAAGGGCAGGCCGAGGCCATGGCCGAGATCATGAAGCAGCAGCCGATCGGGCGGCTCGGCCGGGCCGAGGAAATTGCCGCGGCCGTGCTGTGGCTGTGCAGCCCCGCCGCGAGCCTCGTCGTCGGTGTCGCCCTGCCAGTCGACGGCGGCTACACCACGAGCTGATCAGCCGACGTTCCGTGCAGCCGACACCAGAACGGCACGGACCTCACGCACTCGCAAAGGAGCGTCACCATGGAGTACACCCGTCTCGGCACCACCGGTCTGAAGGTGAGCCGGCTCGCTCTCGGCTGCATGAGCTACGGCGACCCGACCGTCCCCCGTGCCCACCCGTGGGCACTGACCGAGGACAAGGCCGCGCCGTTCTTCCGCCAGGCCGTCGAGCTGGGCATCACCTTCTGGGACACCGCCAACGTCTACCAGGCCGGCACCTGCGAGGAGATCGTCGGCCGTGCGATCCGCGAGTACTCCCGGCGCGAGGACATCGTCCTCGCCACCAAGGTCCGCGGCCCGATGCACGACGGTCCCGGCGGCGAGGGGTTGTCTCGCAAAGCGATCCTCGAACAGGTCGACGCGTCCCTGACCCGGCTGGGCACGGACTACATCGACCTCTACCAGATCCACCGCTTCGACGACGATGTCCCGGTCGAGGAGACGATGGAGGCACTGCAAGACGTCGTCAAAGCCGGAAAGGTCCGCTACATCGGTGCCTCGTCGATGTACGGCTGGCAGTTCGCCAAGCTCCAGCACGCCGCCGACCTCGGCGGCTGGACCCGCTTCGTGTCCATGCAGAACCAGTACAACCTCCTGCGCCGCCAGGACGAGCCCGAACTCATGGCCATGTGCGGCGACATGGGCGTGGGCTTGGTCCCGTACTCCCCGAACGGCAAGGGCCGCCTCGCCCGCCCCGTCGGCGAACAGAGCACCCGCTCCAGCACCGACCCCGTCGTGCAGGCTTTCGACAGTGAGTACGACGGGCCGGTCATCAACGCCGTACAGCGGCTCGCCGAAGCCCGCGGCGTCCCCATGGCCCAGATCGCCCTCGCCTGGGTGCTGCGCAACCCGCTGGTCTCGGCGCCCATCGTCGGAGCCACCAAGCCCCACCACCTCCAGCAGGCCGTGGACGCGCTCGCCGTTCACCTATCGGACGAGGAAGTGACAGCGCTGCAGGCGCCCTACACCAACATCGGGCCCTCCTGGTACTGACCACGGCCGAACTCCGAACTCCTCAGCCAGTCGCCCGGCTCTGCTACCACCCGCAACAGAAAGGCTCAGAAAGCCATGCAGTACCGCACCCTCGGCAACTCCGGCCTCGCCGTCTCCAAGCTGGCGTTCGGCACGATGAACTTCGGTACCGAGAACACGGAGGAAGAGTCCTTCGCCCTGCTCGATGCCTTCATCGAGGCCGGCGGCAACATGATCGACACCTCCGACGTCTACGGCGGCGGCCTCTCCGAGCAGACCATCGGCCGCTGGCTCGCCGCCCGCCCCCGCGAGATCACCGACCGCGTCGTGCTCACGACCAAGGGCCGTTTCACCACCGGCCCCGACGTCAACGACCTCGGCCTGTCCCGCCGCCACCTCCACCGCGCCCTGGACGCCTCCCTGAGCCGACTCGGCGTGGAGACCATCGACCTCTACCAGATGCACGGCTGGGACGCCCACACCCCCGTCGAGGAGACCCTGTCCTTCCTCGACGACGCCGTCCGCGCCGGAAAGATCCACTACGCGGGCCTGTCCAACTTCACAGGCTGGCAGCTCCAGCTGACCGTCTCCACCGCCAAGGCGATGGGCGTCCACGCCCCGCTCACCCTCCAGCAGCAGTACAGCCTGCTGTCCCGCGAGAGCGAATTCGAGATGGTCCCCGCGGCCCTGCACAACAACATCGGCCTGCTGCCCTGGTCGCCGCTGGCCGGCGGTTTCCTCACCGGGAAGTACCAACGAGGCGCCACCCCGGCCTCGGACACCCGCGCCGGTTCCGCGAACGAGCTGTACCAGTGGGTGTCCGCCGAGTACGCGGCCTCGGACCGAAACTGGGCCACCATCGACGAGGTCGTCCGCATCGCCAAGGAAACCGGCGCCACCCCCGCCCAGGTCGCCCTGAGCTGGATCGCCGACCGCCCGGGCGTGGTCGCCCCGATCTTCGGCGCCCGCACCCTGAAGCAGCTCCACGACGGCCTCGGCGCTGTCGCCCTCACCCTGGACGGCAGCGCCACCGCTGCCCTCGACAAGGTCAGCACCTCCACCCCAGGCGGCTACCCCTACGGCGCGTTCGGCACCAGTCAACGCGACCGCCGGCTCCAAGGCGGCGCCCAAGCCCTCGGCGACCTCGTCGGCAACGGCGCCGACCACCCCACCGGCCGCCGGTAGTTGGAGAATCTCGGCTTCGAGGACGACTGGCTCTCGGCGAAGCGCAGGACCGAATGCGGCGGCCCAGGCAGCCCGCGCTCCTCGGTGCCCCGACTCGTCGAGACTGATCCATCTGATGGTGGTCAATCACCCGGGACTAAAAGGTCCCGGGCTTGCGCAACGGGCGCCACTGGCTGTGGTGCTGCGTTTGCGTCCTGTCCCACGCCCGGTGTTCGGGGGTGGGTCTGGGACGGTTGACTGCGCCCCGCGTCGCCACAACTCTTCCGCACGGTGGCGGATGTTGCGGGAGCCGTTGCGGTCTGCGTGATCAACGAATCCGCAGGACCGGCATGCAAATCGGGCCTGACTGGCCCGGTTCGCCTTGCCGATGTGACCGCATTCGGCGCAGGTGCGGGAGGTGTACGCCGGATCGACGTGTACCACCGGTACCCCTGCCTTGCGGGCCTTGTACGCGATGAAATCTCCGAGCTGGGCGAACGCCCAGGAGGAGTGGGTGGCCCGTTGGGGCTTGCGAAGCCGTACCCGTGCGCGGATGCCCGTGAGGTCTTCCAGGGCGATTCCGCGACCGGTGCGTTCTGCCTCGGCCACCACATGCTTCGCGATCTTGTGGTTGATGTCCCGCGCCCGCCGCGCCTCCTTACCGCGCCGCTTCTTCAGGCGCCGTTTGGCGGACGGGGTGTTCTTGCGCTGGAGTTTCTGACGCAGGGTGCGCTCGCGCAGACGCCCACGGTTCAGGCGGCGTCCGGCCATGATCTGACCGTCCGAGGTGGTCGCGATGTTCACGATCCCCAGATCGACCCCCAGGAACTGAGTGACGCTGGTGTTGAGTTCGGCCTCGGGGACCTCGCAGGTGGCGATCAAGAACCACATGCCGTCGCGGAACAACAGATCGGACTCGCCCCTGCGGCACAGGGCCAAGCGCGCCAAATGCTCGGGGGCGGCGGTGAACGCCACTTGCTTCATCCGGCCCGACAGGGTCCAGATGGACACCGTGCTCTGCGTGTACTGCCAGGACAGCATCCGGTCGTCATACGGCTGCGCACCCTCCCGCCGAAAGGCGATCGGTTTCTCGACGGCCCGCCGGTAGCGCTTGGAGGAGGGCTTGCCGAGATTTCCGGCCTTCAAGTTGGCCTTGAGCGTGGTGTAGGCGTCGCAGGTCTTCTTGATGACGTGCTGGGCCGCTTGAGCGCCGAGCCCCCACCGGTCCTTGGCCTGGCCGTAGGTGTGCTCACGCAGGGCGAAGTTGCGCTTGATGTCCTTCTCGAACGCCACCTGAGAGACCCAGGTCGCGGCCTGATTGCAGGCATGCAGAGTTTCCTCAAGTGCCGCCGCCTGCACGGGCGTCGGCAGGAGCTTCACCTACACGGTCAACTTCACGACCGTGACGCTACCCGCCGCCCGACGGACCGGCATTCGAACAGGCACATTCCTCGCCGGGCGCTGCGGCCCGGTTTCTTGCGGGCGCGCCGCGCCCGTTGCCGCGGCGATGCTGCGCATCGCCATCACCGGATGCGATTCCTCCCGGGGGTGACCCCCGGGGTTCCTCGCAAGAGCACGCTGAAACCCTCGCGCAGCTCGTTCACGTGCTTAGCGCCCTCGCCGCCATCATCGAGATCCCTGCGGCCTGAGCCCTGTGCCTGAGGCATGATTCGGGTGCACGACAGGAGCGGGTCATCTCCTCCTTGGCCGGCCCGGATAGGACCCGGCGGGGCGGAGCGGGACGTCGTTCTTGAGGAAGGCCAGGCGCACAGTGGCGAGGCTGGTGCCTTCGCGGTCGGCGATGTCCTGGAGTGAGAGATGGCCTTGTTCGTAACAGGTGCACCACTGCCGGATACGGGTGGCGGTGTGCTGGGTGCGGCGGAACCGCGGAGGGCTTCGGGTGTCCGGACAACAGGTACATGACGTGGGCGGGTGTTGGTGTTCAACCCGCTACGTAACCCTGCGAGGAATCGGATGTTCTCAAGGAGCTGTGCTGACGGCCCGCTCCATACCTCGTAGCGCCACCAGCGTGCCTCCACTGCCCGTCGGGTCCATGCAAAGGTCGCGGCAACCTCGGACAGCGTCAGGCGTCGATACGGCCTGACGTCCACCAGAGTGCACCATGCAGAAGTTCGCCACCCCCTCCCCCGTCACCGCCGTCCTGGACATACCCGCGGGACGTATCCAGTTCATCGCCGCCGACCGGGCCGGCACCACCGTCGAGATCCGGCCCGCCGACACCTCCAAGGGCCGTGACGTGAAGGCCGCAAAACAGGTCACGGTCTCCTGCAGTGACGGTGTTCTGCGCATCGAGGCGGCCACCGCGAAGAACCGGATCCTGGGCAACTCCGGCTCCGTCGAAGTGACCGTCCAACTGCCCGCCGGCTCCCAAGTCGAAGCGAAGACCGCCGCCGAACTCCGCGGCGTCGGACGCCTCGGCGACATCACCTTCGACAGCGCAAAAGCCTCGGTCAAGCTCGACGAAACCACCAGCGCCCGCCTCACCCTCCAGGCCGGAGACATCCTCATCGGCCGCCTGAACGGCCCCGCACACATCAGCACCCAAAAGGGCGACCTCAACATCACCGAAGCCACCAGCGGCACCGTCGAACTGCGCACCGAGTCCGGCGACATCACCATCGGCGCCGCCCACGGAGTCTCCGCCACCCTCGACGCCGGCACCACCTACGGCCGCATCCACAACACCCTCAAGAACACCGACGGAGCCGACACCGGCCTGAACATCCAGGCGACCACCTCCTACGGCGACATCACCGCCCGCAGCCTCTGACCCACCCACAGGCCTTGACGGAGCGCCTTTCATGAGTGCTGTGGCCATCGATGCGAACGGGCTGCGCACGTCCTACAGAGGCAAGTCCGCGCTTCAGACGGCCCCGGACTCCTCCCTCGCACCAGGCGCACAGTAAGTGCGTCTTCGCTTCGTTGGTCAGCGGTTCGGCCGACGGTGAGGGAAGAACACCGTCACCAGCATCGGTGATCCAGCGCACCGCCTCGACGGCGGCCCGCTGTCCCGGTCAAGACCGGCGAGCGCCTTCTCGGCCACGTCACTGCAGACGGCGCGGGTGCGTACTCATGACTTCGTTGCATGCCGGCCGGGCCGGCCCAAGCCCGTGCGCATCTGACTAAACGGGCGGTGAGGCGGAGGGTTGTCCGGAAGGGGCCGGATTCTCCGGGTGACGTACGTCGCCACTGCCGAGCAGGACGCGGGCCCGGACCCGCATCGGCTCGTCCCCGCGCCGGGAGAGCACGACCAGCTCGTCGACCCCGGCCGTCATGGAGCCCAGGAGGGCCTCCACCTTGCGTGCCAGGAGGCGCGGGTTCGGGGTACGGCCGAGGGACAGGTGCGGGGTGAAACCGTGCGCGTGCGATCCGCACAGCGGGAAGCGGAGCGCCAGGCACTCCCGCAGCCGCGCCCAGGGCTCCTGGTCGGCGGCGGCCGGGTCGAGCCAGACGGTGGCGTCCTCGCGGTGTTCGAACCAGTGGACACCCGCCAGACGGGCAGGGAACGGCGGCGTCTCGGCAAGCGCTACGGCGACCAGCGGCAGGGCCCGGGCGAACTCGGCCTCGGGGACGAAACCGAAGAGCACGTTGACGTGCGGCGGCCAGCGGCGGATCTGCCGGTCGTGTTCGCGGCGAATGTGCTGGATCGGCGGCCACAACTCCGCTGGTGGCAGCCAGGCGACGGCGGTGCGGTTCGTCGACGGGACGGCAAGGACGTCGCCGGGGGCCGGGGCCGGCACGGGACACGGGGCCGGCACGGGACCGACCGGCCCGACGAGGGTCTCCTCGAGCCGGTCGACGCCCGAGGCGCGGTCCCAGACGACCTGGCCGTCCGCTTCGAAGAACACCACCCGGTGCCACGGGATCTCCCCGCCCGGCACGAAGTCGCCGAGCAGGACCCGCTTCGGCGGGGCCCCGCGCTCGGCGACCCCCATCACGAACCGCTCCGGGTCCAAGCGCGGATCCCACAGCACCCGGTGATAGATCTCGTCACTGGTACGCACGTCAGCACCTGCCCTCAACCACCAGGGTGACGCGCGCCCGACCGACCCTGCAAATCAACACCCGGCCCGCCCACCACGCCGCGGATACGGCACGAGAGCGGAAGACAGCAGCGGTCTTCGCCCCGGACTCCCACCTCGGACAGGGGACAGGTAACCCGCGAGTAGGACTGTCGACGCCCGCCGCTTGCCGACACTGCCGGCCTGCGGAAACTCTCTGGCCGGCTGAGTGTCGACAGACCCCTGTTTCCCGGTACTTGCCCATTGCGGCTGATGCCGGCGCTCCTCCCTCACCGTCGGCTGAACCGACGACCAGCGAAGCGAAGACGCACCTACCTTTGCGCCTGATATCCGAGACAGGAGTCCGGGGCCGTGTCGTCGAGGGCAGAGTCACGGACATCAAGGCGATCAAGCACCAAATGGCAGGCCGGGCCGGCTTCCCACCCCTCCGGAAACCCCGGGGGGCGCGGACGCGTGGGGCCAGGCAAGCGGCTGGCTCGGTTCCCGCACCCCTCGCCGAGGCTTTACCCGATCGGGGCACCGGACGGCACCCGGGCCTCTCCCGCGCCGCCATCGAGCCGCTCACGCAGGCACGCGAGCAGGACGCCCATCGGCGCCAGCGCCAAGGGCAGGAGCACAAGCGCTACCGCAACCGGGGTGATGATGACGAGGACGCCGGTAACCCACTGGTTGTCCCCGGTGGTGGCCAGCATGAACAGCCCCGCCCAGTGCGCCACGTACGTCCCGAGCCACTTCAGCACCATGAAGGCGACGGCGACCGCGACCGTACTCAGCAGGCAGATCCCGGTAGTGCGCAGACGTGCCGTACGGGTCAGCGTCCAGGAACGGCGCATCGCTGCCGTCGCCGAGAAACTGTCCGCCACCCGCACTGTGGTGGCCAGTGAGAAGCGGGCCAAGAGGACGAACCCGAGCGCCCAGATCACGACAGGCAGGATCCGGCCCACCAGGATGAACTGCACGGTCGCGGAATCGTGATACGTGGGCCACACGACCCCGGGCACCATCTCCAACTCGACGGCAACCAGGACGAGCAGGCCCGCTAGTCCCGGGACGAGCGCGCACACCAGGGTCAGCAACTGGACGCGGAGGGCGACCCCGAGGTGCGGACGGGAGCGGCGCCACAGCGCACGGAGGGTGAGAGCACCGGGGGCCGTGGCAGCGCCCGTGCCCGCCGCCGCGCGTTCCCGCGCGTACGCGACGGTGACGGCCTGGGCCGTGAGCAGCCAGGCGATCGAGACCATGGCGACGAGGAGCAGCAGCGGATACACGCAGAACGCGACCTTGACGAGGCCGTCCCACTGGTCGGCGTACGCAACGTAGGAGTCCTCGTCTTCGATGGCGAGCTCGGCGGCTCTTCCGGCTTCCAGGAAGAGGCCCCACGACGCGGCGAACGCGCCTGCCACAATCCCCCCTCCGACAAGCAGCGCCGCCGCGCTGGCCAGGACAGCGGAGCCGAACACGGGGCGCCGATTGCGGCCGGTGATCCGCAGGGCCTCGGCCACAATGGGGGTGTCGTCTGTCATTGGGGCAGCGTACGGATTTACTGCTGGTCCGGTGTCGGGGCCCGAGGATCCGAGAGGTCTGGCCCGTCGGCTCCTGTTGGTCGGCCGGCCCCGGAACCGTTCACGCGGTTGCCGGGGCACTGTACGACTCATGGAATCGGCGCGCTACTCAGGGTGACAGTGACGGGGCGCGCTAGTTTCTCGACGCTATGCGTCGACCCCCAGGAACTCGGCCAACGGCCGAAGCCCTGCAGGGTGGTTGGGCAGCGCCCACAGGTCGCGCACGATGGCTACCGCCAGGGTGTGATGCTGCATCCAGGTCGGCGCCACCCGGCGCAGTGACTCCAGGGCCTGCACCGCCCCCTGCGCGTCGCCCAGATCTGTATGGGCTCGGGCCACGTCCAGCAGCAGCCACGTCCGCCACGACGGCGGGATGTCCTTGCTCAGCCGCATCCCCTTCGCCAGCGTCAGGGCCTGATCGGGGTGCCCGTACTGCACGGCCAGCCGAACGCGCTCGATGCGCACCGACGACAGGCTAAAGACACTGACCATTCGGCTGTCGCTGCCCTGCGGCAGCTTGGCCACACGAGCGGCGTCCTCTCTGCGTGCTCCATCAACGCAGCGGCCGACGTGTAGTCGTTGCTGCGCGCGGCCGATGTGGCGGCCGACATCGTCAGCGCGCCCCAGACTTTCAGGCCGTCAGCGGTGCCCGTCAGTCCGCTCTCTTTCGTGTCGTCCGCGGCATGCAGGCGATGCTCAGGGCGTCACCGAGGCGCCCCTGCCGCTGGTAGGTCCACGCAACGGAGTTGATCATCATGGGGCGTAGCAGCGGGTCGGACGAGTGCCCCGCGGCATCTATGGCGCGCTCCAGGCCGATCAGGGCGAGATCGGTCTTCCCCATCCGTACGGCGACGTGCCCGGCCAACTGTAGGGCCTTGGCCAGCACCGCGAAACCGGCTCACCTCTCCGCACGGTCGGGCGACGCCGTGGCGGTGCGCGCGTCCGAAATCATGTCGGGAAGCGTCTTCATCACGGTGTCGAACTCGGCCGCGTGGTACTGCGTCCAGCCGTCCGCGATCTGCTCGCGCAAGTCGGACAGTGAGAAGCCGGGTCCGGGCGCCTCCGGCTCGGCCACCCAGAGCACCGGCATGATGGCGCGCCGCACGGCCACGAACCGTGGCCCGTCGTTCTCCCCCGTCGAAACGGCAGGAGGATCCCCCAACAGGGTCGTCAGCTCCACGCCGAGACCGTTCGCCAGCGCGCGCGTGGAGCGTGGGCAGACGTGCCGAGTGCTTACGCCCCTGCTCAAGCTGCCGGATCACGTCCACCGACACATCGGAACGCTCGGCCAACTCCTCCTGGGTCAAGGACGCCAGGCGCCACAGCCGACGCAGAGTTCGCCCCAGATCGTCGTTTGCCACGCAGCCACCGTAACGCCGACCCTGCGGCCAGAGAGAGTGCCCGTCTGGTGCCAGGTCACACCGTCCCGCACTACTGGGAGGCTGTTCTTGATCCTCCTGCTTGTGGAACGTCGTCGCAACGGTCACGCGGAGAGATCGAGGCGGCTCGCCTGGACTTGACGGAGGGTTCCCGCTTCCCACTCTCATGCCAAAAGCTGTGGGCAGGGTTGCGGGTGCCAGGTCAGAGCTGTTGTGGTCCGGGCGCGGAGGGGCCCAGGGCCTGTTGGAGTGCGGCCGGAAGCTGTTCGGACACCTCATCCCCCAACCGCTCGAACTCCCCTTTCAGGAGGGGCGTTGCCAGTCGCGCGATTCCGTGGAACTCGACATGCGCGCGGTAGGTGATCCGGGTGCCGCCTGAATGCGGCTCGAAGCGCAGATCGTCCGTCGAGGTAGCCGTCTTGTTGCGCCCGACGAAAGTGAGCCGGTCGTCGCTCATCCGCGTCAGTTCGTAGCGAAGCTCGGTGCGGCGTCCACGGAACGAGGAAACATTCAGCCACTTTGTGCCCACCCCCACCGGAGCGCCGGCGCTGAGGGGCCGACAGCTGATGGTGCCGGGGTCCCACTGTTCGGCGTGGGAGAAGTCGGCCATGTAAGCCACGATCTCGTCGCGCGGACGACCCGAGTACATGACACGTTCGACCTTGATCACTACGACTCCTGGGGGCACATCGTGTTCCGTGCCCGGCTGGGCACGACAGTCTTCCTTCCCCGTACACGATCATCGGACGCAGGTCATCTCGGCCGACCAGTGACGGCGGCCTCGCGCCGTAAGGACCATGAGGTGAGGGTGCGGTTCCGTCTCGGCTGCATCTGCCCAGCCGACTGGGCAATCAGGCCGGCAGAACCGCGTGGAGCACCTACGGCCGTTCTCCCGACGTGTGCGGCGGCTTCGCTCTGGCAACGCGCTCCACGTCGCCACCGGCATCCGCTTCCGCGCGCTGCCCCTGACGCCGGAGCGCATCTACAGCCGGCTCAGGGAAAACCGGTCGATACGGACGGCGCGTTGACGCCCCGGACCGGCGCGCCGGTCACCTGGCCCGGTCGCACGTCCCGTCACACGATGCCGGTCACCGTGATGGTGATCTGTGATGTCGCGGCCGGATCCCTGGCTTCCAGGAAGGTCTCGATGGCGGTGCGGGTGGCTCGGGTGACCTCAACGGCCCGCGCTTCGGCGCGTGTGACGATCTGGACCTCGATACTCCAGGGTTCACTGCCGCCGGTCCGGCTGACCCGCAGCCCGCCGGGCGGCGAGGCATGGCCGAGCCGGGGTACTGACAGCGCCGACCGCAGCCGCTGCGCCACGTCGGGCTTGAGGAAGGCAACACCGGGCACCCCCTGCACCGTCCTGGCAAGTGCCTCCGCCAAAGCGGCCTGCGCCTGCTGGTTCATCCTTCCCGGCCTCTCTCCGTGGGTGGCGGACGCATCCTGACCTGCCGGTGCGTCATCGCCGCTGGGCGCATGGCCGGCGGCGACGTCGCCGGCAGATGCTTCATCGCCGGGCGAGGAACTTGTCGAACAGCTCGAAGAACACCTTGAGGACGTGTGCTTCCTGCTCCGGTGTAAGGTCCCAGCCGCCCTCCCACCCCGGCGAGGCGACCTGCCGAATCTGGGCTTCCCAGACGAGGTTGCCGCTGACCTGGTAGTTCGCGATCAGCCATTCGCGCCAACCATCCAGGCCCGGCCCGCCATACCGTTGGGCTGCCTGGTCATAGCCCACCATGAAGGCCGTCGCACCGATGAGGGACATGCGGCCGATGAACATGCCGGTCCGCTTCGCGAACTGGGAGAAGTACTCGCGTTCGCTCATGTCGATCAGATTCGTCACCTCCGAATCCTTCCGCCCCGACTCCCCGTTGTCGATGAACATCTGGCACCTCGCCAGGACCTCAACATCAGCCCGGTCACTCACGCAGCTGGCGGCACTCGGACTGACATGGGCCGCAGCATGACATCGGTGAGGGACACAAAGCGACGGCTAACCGCACCGGGGCCGCGCCGAGGCAGGTTTCGAAGAGCGCACCAGTGAAAGCAAGTTCGAATCCGAGCAGCCGCGAGGCAGGCGGGGGCGGACTCCGGTGGCGACCTCAGTGCTGCGGGCGGCCGGGCAGTCGGCTCAGGAGTGCCACAGCGCACAGCACGGGGATGAGTGCGGCCAGCGTCCAGGTCAGGCCGGCGAGCTCGGCGGCCCAGCCGATCGCGGCGGGACCGAGCAGGGTCCCCGCGTAGGTGAAGGTAGTGAACCGGGAGATCAGCGTCGCGGCTTCCGGGCTGTCCGCCTTCGCCTGCCCGACCGCGCTGTAGGCCAGCGGGATCAGGACCGACGCGCCCGCGCCCGCGACGGCGAACCCTCCGATGGCCGCGATCGGGTTCGGCGAAAGAAGCGCCATCGCCAGGCCGCACGCCGCGACGAGACCGCCGGCACGGAACAGGACCGGGGCGCCGTAGCGCAAGGTCAGGCGGTCGCCGACCACCCGACCGACCGCCTGAGCGCCGGTGTACGCGGTCACCGCCGTGGCCGCAAGACCGAGCGACGCGCCCCGGGAGTCGTGCAGGAAGATCGCGCTCCAGCCGAGGGCGGCGCCCTCGCAGACCATGAGGGCCGTGCCGGTCAGGCCGAGTGCCACGACCTCGCGGCTCCAGCCGCCGCGCAGGCCCAGGCAGCGCGGCTCGGGCGAGGACGCGCGGGCGCGGTCCCCTGTGCCGGTCTCCACCAGAAGCGGCCCCAGCAGCAGGCCCCCGGCCATGAGCACGGCGGCGGCTGCCACAAGGTGCGTGGCGAACGAGATACCTGCACGTTCCAGGACAGCCGTGGCGAGTGAGGCTACGACAGCGCTGACGCTCCATGCGGCGTGGCAGCCGTTGAGGATGGGACGTCCCAGGCGCCGCTCGATCGCGACAGCATGGGTGTTCATGACTGTGTCGGTGGTGCCGTGCACGGCACCGAGGGCCGCGACCACCACCACGAGTTCCACGGCTCCTCCGACCACGCCGACGAGCGCCAGCAGTACGGGCATGACGAGGAGTGAGGTGCGCAGCACCGGCCGCGTCCCGACCCGTGCCGTCAGCAGTCCCACACCCTGCATGCAGGCGAGGGCCGCCACGGCAAAAACCATGCCGATGAGCCCGAGTTGACCGTCGCTCAGATGATGCTTGTCCTTCAGTGATCCGAGCCGGACGACGTACGTCGACAGCGCGAGCCCGTTGAGAAAGAAAACGGCTGTCGCCGGCCACCGTCCGGCGCTCGCCGCCCTGCCCGGCGGTGCCGACCCGGTCGAACCGCCCCCGGCCTGGTCGGCAGCCGTTGTCGTCTTGTGCGCCGCAGTCTGGTCCTCGGCAGTCATCGTGCGCGCTCCGTCGCGTTCCACCCGTGCTCCGAGGGTGCCCGGACGACAGATGAAATCTAATCAACTCTAGCCGCAGACCGCTGACATCGCCCGCCTGCGGGCGAGATAAACCCATGGGAAGATCACTTCCCGCACAGATGCCGCTCCTTACTGTTGCGCCAGCATCCCAGGCAGACGGTCGGTGGGTCGCCGCGGCGGCCGGCCTCCCGTGTTGCGGCGCGGATTCAGCAGCCTTCACCTCAGCGTCGTCACACCCCCAAGCCGAATCGAAGACGCCTTGCCCGTCGCCGCCGAGCACTTCGCCTTCTGCCCCGACAACATCTGGCAGGGCTCACACCCGGACCTGGCCTCCTATGCACAGGACCTCATCGACCTCAACTGCTGGGAATTTGGGCGGGACTCAACCCGCAGGGAACGGCGCGCGCAACGATCACCTCCTCAACGGGCAGCGACCTTCCCGATCTTCGCAACGCAGCACGTCAGCACTACTCGTGAACACGCCACCGCGTCATGGACAGCACGATGCTGCCTCCTTCTGCGGCGGTGCGGGCCGGGATCTCGGTGGAGATCTTCTCCACCGCCCCGTTGTTGACGGATGCGACCACCATCTCGAAGCCGGTGAGGTCCGCCCGCAGCGCACAGATGGCCGAAAGTCGTCCGCAAGGGTGAGCGGCCAGGTGGCCAGTCACTCGGATGAGGCAGTTCCAGCAACCCTTTCACGTACGGGACTTGGGCCGCTGTCCAGATTCGAACTTGCTTTTACTGGTGCGCCCTTCGAAACCTGCTTCGGCGCGGCCCAGGTGCGGTTAGCTGTCGCTCTGTGTCCCTCACCCACACCCCGCTGGAGGCCTCCATGCCGGTACTTTGCCCTGCCCCCGTACGGACCGCTCTCCTCGAACGTTGCCCTGCTCACGCCGTCCGTTCGACGTGCAGCTCGATGAGATTCGGCCGCGCCTCAGAGCGATCAGGCAGTGGCCGATGAGTCTGTGGCGTGCGCGGATGACGGAGCCGACCGTGTCGGCGGCCGAGGAGGAGCTGTTCGGCGGCGCGCTGCGGTACGACACGGCGTGGTCGGAGCACGAGCGGTCTCGTGTCGAGGTGACGCTGCTGTCGGCGTTGCGGTCGATGCCGCGACTGGTCGGGGCGACGGTGAGGCGGGCGTGGCGGGCGGACCGGTCGGGTCTGGTGGTGCTGGGGATCGCGGAGATCGGCCAGGGCATCGCAGCGGCGGCCGGGCTGCTGATCGTGAACGCAGTGATGCACGCACTGCTGGGCAGCGGGAACGCGTCCGAGCGGCTGCATCAGGCACTGCCGGCGATCGTGGCGGGGGCCTGCGCCGCGGTGGTGCGGTCGCTGCTCGCAGGGTTGTCCACATCGCGGGCGGGGCGGCTGGAGCCGCTGGTGGAGCGGATCGCGACGGTCCAGTATCTGATGGCTGCGGCCGAGGTAGAGCTGGAGGCGATCGAAGATCCGCAGTTCAAACGGCTCATGGATGTGGCCCAGTTCGGGGTGGATGCCTCCCGGAGGATGATCTCGGCGTGCGTCGCGGCCCTGAACGGGGTGATCTCCCTGGTGTCGGCGGCGGGTGTGCTGAGCATCTTGGACGTGCGGCTCTTGCCGATGCTGCTGTTGATCGCCGCTCCGCGTGGATGGGGGGCGATGCGTGTCGCGCAGGAGCGCTACGTCTCCCGGCTGACATGGGTCGAGCATGTCCGCGCATCCCGGCTGATCGGCAACCTGCTGACCGAGCGGACGGCGGCGCAGGAGGTCCGGGTGCACCAGGTCGGCCCATACCTGCTGGCCAAGTACGAGGAGATGGCCGCGACCGCCGAGTCGGAGCAGCGGCGTCTGGCGACCCGCAAGGCCATGATCGAGCTGGTGGCGGCCGGCTTGTCCGGGCTGGCGACGGCCCTGACCTATGCAGCGGTGTACGGCATGATCACGGCCGGGTGGATGAGCCTCGCGGTGGCGGGCACCGCGGTTGTGGCCATTCGGTCCGGATCGGCGTCCCTGGGCTCCCTGGTCATGAATCTGAACCAATTGAACGAGGAGGCCCTGTACGTCCGCGATCACGAGACTTTCGTGACCGGTGCCGCCCTGCGCGCGCTTCCCTCCGGCGGTGAGCCACTGGCCCATCGGCTCGGCGCGGTAGAGCTGGAGAAGGTCAGCTACCGGTATCCCGACCGTGACCACTCGGCGCTCCACGAGGTGTCGCTGCGCCTGGAGATGGGCCGGGTGATCGCGGTGGTCGGCGAGAACGGCTCGGGCAAGTCCACCTTGATGAAGGTCCTTTCGGGGCTGGTGAGTCCCGAGGCCGGGACGGTCCGATTCGGTCTGCAGGATCTGAGCGACGTCCATCGGCGCGATATCTTCGCGCGGGTCGCCGTGCTCACCCAGGACTTCCAACGGTGGCCATTGACTGCGGCGATGAACCTGCGCATCGGGCGGCCCGAGCACCGGCACACCGAAGACGGGCTGATGCAGTCGCTGCGGCACGCGGACGCCGACAGGCTGTGGGAGAAATTTCCCTCCGGTTGGCAGTCCTTGCTCGGACGGATGTTCCGGGGCGCCGCAGACCTGTCGGGAGGCGAGTGGCAGCGCATCGGCCTGGCTCGCACCCACCGGCGAACCGTCACGCAGGACGCGGACAGCATTCTGATCGTCGACGAGCCGACCTCTGCCCTCGATCCGGAGACCGAGATCGAGGCATTCCGGCGCGTACGGGCCCTGGCCTCGCCCCACCGGGTGGTGGTCCTGGTCACCCACCGCATGTCCGGAGTGCGGCACGCCGATGTGATCCATGTCCTGCACCAGGGGCGCCTGGTGGAGTCCGGCAGCCACACGACCCTGATGGATCGCCCTGACGGGCGCTACCGGGCGATGTTCTTAGCCCAAGCCGCCGAGTACACAAACGCCCCGAACGATGACTGCGTACCCGGCCCGCGCGGGACCGCGCCCTCCTCTCACGAGCAGCCTCAGTAGCCCGGACCCAGGTGCCAGGCTCGGCGCGCCACCAACACCTCCCCCACCGAAGGCGAGAACGACGTGCCGCTGGGCCACACTCACATCCGCAAGACCGTCGACGCGTACCTCGCCCGTCACCCTGACGAACGGGGCTCTCTTTCTGCCCTTCTGGATGTCTCAAGACCGCCCCCGAAAATGCTTCCAGCCGGACGACCCTGCCCGGCCACGTCACGTGCAGCGCGTGGTCATCGACCACGACCGGCGCGTCCTACGCATCCGGCATCCGTTTATTCGCCCCTGGAGGACATGTCGAGTCAGAGGATCGGACCCTGCCGGCGGCAGCGCTTTGTAAACTGGCCGAGGAGGCTGGCATCCCGCCGGGCGCGTTGTGCCTGACGCCTCGGTACCTGGGCGCCCCGATCGGCAGCGACGTTCACGACATCGAGGCCTCGCAGGCCAACGGCGAGCCAGGCACCGGCATTTCGACGTCCGCTACCTGTTCTTTCTCGTCGACGAGGGGACGCCGGATGTGACTTTGCAGGAGCAGGAGGTGTCTGGTGCCCGCTGGTTGGCATTGTCTGACGCCACCTCGCCGACCTTGCGCGCCATACTTCTGGACAGCGGCCTCGACGGCGGTCCGGAGCCGGTGAACGCCTCCGCGTTGATCCACAACGGGGCCGGGGCGTGCCTCCTCCATCTGCGCGATGCCCGCCCCGACATCCGGGAGCCCTGGACCACGGCTGGCCAGTCGGGTGCCAAGGTCTGCTGGCCCCACCTGCGGATGCGGCCTGTGGCGGGCTGTCGGGCAAGAGTCGTCCCTGTCAACCAGCCGAACTCCGCGTGACGGTCCGGCCTCGCAGACGGTAGAACCCGACGTGTGACCTTGTTCTATTGCGCCAAGTGCGGGACCGCGCTCACCGGGGACCTGGTGGCGCTCCCGGTCGTTCCGGACGTCGATGACCCAGATCAGGGCCGGGACAAGAAGACCGGTCGGGCTCGCTCCACCGTCCCCCTCGGGCGCTACGCCATCGACCCCGACCCGTGGGGCGCCCCGTTCGTCGTCGCCGCTGCATCCCGCCGCCGCGCCCGCAGCAGCGGGCGCGAGTTGCTGCGAGCCGGCACTGGGGTCACCGTGTCCGCCGGATGGCGTGACAGCTTCGTTGTCCACCCAGACGATGCCCTGCCACACCTCGAACCCTTCACACTCGGGGACAACTGGCTCGGGTGCTGCGGCCCTACCGGCGCGCACGGCCCCAACCTGGCCTGCTTCTGCGGCTCTCGCCTGGCCACCTGGGCCGCCGACTGCATGGGCCCCAATGAACTCCACCTCGACCGCGTCCGTGTCTACGCCTGGCATCAGGGCGGACCAGCAGACGGCCATTGACGAAGGTGTGCCCCCACCGTCCCCGGGCGGTCCGCTCCACTCCACGGTTGAACTATCAATGAAGTGGGGAACGAAGATCGAGCCTGGGCATTTTCACGATCGCCATCAGCACGCCAGGATCATGCTTGGCTGCATGCCGGCCCTCACCCGGTCCGCGCCCTCCTAGGTCTGCCCGCGCACGGATGCTGCTCCCTCATCCAGCCCCCACCCGGTCCCAGCTGACAGCCGTTGGCGTGAGAAGCCCGTCTCCGGCGTGAAACACAGTTGCGGAATCGCTCCCGCACCCCCAAAGATCGGCGTCATGACTGCCTCGCCGGCTTCCCAGACCACCCTGCGCCCGTACCGCCCCGAGGACCGCGATGCCCTCTTCGACATCTGTGTACGGACCGGGCACGAGGGCGGCGATGCACGCCACCTCTACCCGGACCCGGCGCTCCTGCCGAACATCTTCGCCGCTCCCTACGTGGTCCTCGAACCGGACCTGGCCTTCGTCGTGGAGGACGGCGGACGGGCCGTCGGCTACATCGTCGGTACGGCCGACACCGCATCCTTCGTCGCCCGCTACCGTTCCCAGTGGCTCCCCGGCCTGACGGACCGCTACCCGGCCCCCATACAGCCCCCGTCCACCCCGGCCGAGGTGATGACCGACTTGATGCACCGCCCGGAACGGATGGTGCTCCCGGAGCTGGAGGCATACCCGGCCCATCTCCACATCGACCTGCTGCCCTCCCACCAGCGCAACGGGTACGGGCGGCAGCTCATGAATGCTTTCCTCGCCGCCCTGCACGCCAAGGGTGTCGCGGCGGTCCACCTCTCCATGGTCACCAACAACACCCCCGCCCGCGCCTTCTACGACCGCGTCGGCTTCCACGAGATCGCCGTCCCGGACCCGGGGCCTGTCACCTACCTCGGCCGGACCACGACCAGCCCCTGACCCGACGGCCTGGAGAGCTCAACTAAAGACCGAGTCCGCCACGCTGATCAGTATCAGCGCATGTACGAACCGTTCCGGCTGCGCCGACGGGTGCCGCCACGCCAGCGGGGCAGGTCCGGCCGCCCAGCCCCCGGCGCAGATACGCAACTCATCCGGTTCTTCGTCGAGTTCAGGATCGTGGCCCCGGGCGCGTCCTCCCAGAAGCCGACCATCCGCCTAGGCGACATCGGCGACATCGGCGACATCGGCGACATCGGCGACATCGGCGACCAGATCCTCTCCCCCACCGCAGAAGCTGCACAATCTCGCCGGCTTGACCGGCCTGGGGCGAGTGGAGGACTGCGGCAGCTCGTTCACAACGAGCGTCGGCGTTCCGCTTCTTATGAGGAAACGGTAGCTGCGGTCAACGCGCGCTTACTCCGGGGAGTTTGGAGCCGGCGCAGGTGCGATCTGGCGATCGCACCTTGCCCGGCGGCCACCACGGCGGCAGACCCGCCTGGAGGATCACCAATTCACCAAGGGATACGCCGTGGCCGCGACAGCGGACACCGGGTCGGTCGGTGCGAACTCCACTCGTTCGGGCTCTGGTGCACAGAACGGGAGCAGCCCCGTCCAGCGGCCCGCCGATGAGCGTGGCGTAGGTCCGGTGCGGGAGCGGGCCCGGGTTGGGGTCGTCGTGGTCGTGGCCGTAGACCCGAACGCGCCGGCGAGGAGGAATGACCTTGCGGTCACTGTCGTGTGAGAGCGGCCGAGGGTCGGTCTGTGCGCACTGACGATCTCTGCGCAGTGGCGATGGTGGTTGTCACATTCGCGGGCCCGGCGGTGTCTTCATGCCGAACAGGCAAACGTCTAAGGAGAACACGATGGCGCTACGCGTCCCGAAGGCCGAGCTCCCCGCCGAGCTCCGCGAAAACCTGATCAAGCAGCTCGGCTCCGTGCCCGAGCCCAACGAGGTGCTGTGGAACAACCCCAAGCTCGCCGAGGCCAATCAGGAGTTCGCTGCGAAAGTGGGCACCTGGGACGCGGCCGACGCGGGCCTCAAGACGTTCGCGCACATGGCTGTCGCGGCGCAGGTCGGCTGCAGCTGGTGCCTCGACATCAACTACTTCGCGGCACTGAACCAGAACCTGGACCTGGCCAAGGCGAGCCAGGTGCCGCGCTGGCGGGAGTCGCAGGTGTTCACGCCGTTGGAGCGGGAGGTGATGGAGTACGCCGAGGCCATGACGAACACGCCGACGACCGTCACCGATGAGCTGTCGGCAACTCTGCTCGGCCGGCTCGGCCCGGCGGCGCTGGTCGAGCTCACCGTGTTCATCGGCTTCGCCAACCTGGCAGCCAGGTGCAACACGGCGCATGGGATCACCTCGCAGGGCTACTCCGATGCCTGCGAGATCCCGCTGGCTGCGCGTGGTGAGACGTCCGACGTAGCCTCGACGGCATGACTCAGGACCCGTTCGTCGCCCATCGCAGCCTGCTGTTCACGGTCGCCTACGAGATGCTCGGCTCCGCGGCCGACGCGGAGGACGTGCTGCAGGAGTCCTGGCTGCGGTGGGCCGAGGTCGACCAGTCGCGGGTGATCGACGCGCGGGCGTACCTCGTCAGGACCGTCACGCGGCAGGCGCTCAACCGGCTGCGGACGCTGGCGCGCAGCCGGGAGGACTATGTCGGCGAGTGGCTGCCGGAACCGTTGCTGACCAGCCCTGATGTCGCCGAGGACGTAGAGCTCGCGGAGAGCGTCTCGATCGCGATGCTGACCGTCCTTGAAACACTCGGGCCGACGGAGCGGGCAGTGTTCGTGCTCCGCGAAGTCTTCGAGCTGCCCTATGGCGAGATTGCCGAGGCCATCGGGAAGTCCGCGGCCGCAGTGCGGCAGATCGCGCGGCGAGCACGCGAGCACGTGGCGGCCCGGCGACCGCGGGTGCAGGTGAGCCGCTCGGAGCAGCAGGCCGTGGTGGACCGGTTCCTACTCGCTTTGCGCACCGGGCAGTTGCAGGAGCTGGTGGACGTCATGGCGCCGGACGTGGTGTTGATCGCCGATGGTGGCGGGCTCGCGGCCGCCGCTCTGGCTCCGATCCACGGGGTCGAGCTCGTAGCGAAGGTACTCGCACGCACGAACCAGGCGGAAAGGGTCGCGTTCGCGACAACGGCCGTGTGGCTCAACGGCGCACCTGCGGGCCGGATCGAGATCGACGGCGAGCTGGCCACGGCGGTGAGCCTCGTGGTGGAGAACGGGCAGGTCACCCGGGTCTACCTGGTGAGAAACCCGCGGAAACTGACGAGACTGGACGAACCGGCTGAACTCGCCAGGTAAGTCAGCTGCCGCTCTGATGGCGTGAGTGGTCCGGGCGAAACCGCCCGGACCACTCACCACCGCAAGCCGGGCCAGAGCCCGACGGCGGCCAGGACCAAGGATCCAGGACGGACACGGACCCCAAAACGCCCGAGTATCACCTCAGATGCGTGAGACGCCGCCCAGCCAAGCGAGAGCGGACGCACGAGTCCTGACGGACCGAACCATCTGGGCCGAGTCGGCTCAGATCACTTGAGACCGGGACCACCTCGCCAGGGACGGGACAGAGATCACGTGACACGCACAGATGCAGTCTGTCTCAACGAACCAGTCCACGCGTCTCACACAATCCAGTCCGCGCAGGTCAGCGCCACGCAGGCGACTGACTTCGATGAGACAGGACATCATCCGACATCAGCTGAGCCGGTACTCCCGCGAGCCAGCACCAGCACGCCGAAGGACGCCCGCCTCTTCCAGACGACGCAGTTGATACAGGACCGATGATGGGCTGGACAGGCCCACCGCCGCAGCGATCTCCTGGACCGTAGGCGCCTCAGCGCGATCGGCGATGTGGGCGCGCATTGCCGCGACAACCGACCGCTGCCGCTCCGGGACCGTGACCTCCCAGGACCACCGGACCCGCGTCATGACTCCTCCCGCCCGGCCCGGCACCGAGCCGTCCAGGGGATCACAGACCCACGGAAGGGCAAGGGCGCCGGGGTCCGGGATGTGGGGGCTCTGGCCGAATCAGGAACTCGAACCACTCACGCAAGATGCAGTCATCCATGCATCCAAGGGGCCCGTCTCGGGCGAAGTAGGCGTGTGGGAAGCAGCAGGACCAGCCCCGTCCCGTCCGCACTGCAGAGGTGAAACTCATGAATGTGACCGTCAGCCAGCCCCCGACGGCACTTTCACGGACAAGTTGGCAGGTCACCTCCCTGGGGCAGGGGATTCCTTCCAGATGAACGACGTCGGTGGTCTGCTCGCCACAAGAGCGCAATCGTCCGGCTCAATCGACTCCGTGCTGCTGCCCGAGCCCTGACAGGGACGCCGGTGAAAAGAGAACACGGTGACGCTGTCCTTCGGTAGAACTCGCGTCGCTACTGCCATTCCAGCAGTCCTGCCGCATGGCAGTCCGGACTCCAACCGGCACCTGCACCACTGGGCCGCTGCAGCGGCCGGAGCGACAGCCTCCACCCAACGGATCGCAAGACCTAGGAGCAGCCATGATCGTCAAGAAGCTCTTCGATGCCGGCCTGAGGAGCGAGCATGCCTACACGGCGGCGTTCGCCTCGATCGGCCTGTCCGCCGCCTCGTGGTTCGTCTCCGTCAAGGCCGAAGCCCGCGGCATCGAGCGGGCCGACCGCTGGGGCATCTTCGTGGGCGAATGGGCACCCACGTTCTTCGCCCTCGGTCTCGCGCTCGCCAACTACGAGCGCGACAACATAATCACCCCCGAGAAATTCACCGAGCGCGCCTACTCCTCATCCACCTCGGACGCGTAAGTCAGCCACGGGCCTCCTCACGGAGGCCCTGTACCCGCAAGGGAACGCCCTCCACCCGTCGGCGCCCGCTCGTTCAGCAACTGCAGCACGGCCTCTATCGGCCCCTGCGCGGGCAGCAGACCTGATCCGACCGCGAACATCCAAGCTCCGCAACCACGGCTTCGACAACGCGCCCTCGTCGAACAGTTCCCACAGGCCTCGGGTTGACACCCAAGGCACGGCACTCGGCCGGTCAGCTTCCACCTCGGCGGACAGACGCGTGGAGCTGTTCCGCGGCCGCCGGGAGCGGTCCGACAGGCCGGGCATGCCCTCCTGCTCGAACCGCAGCCGCCAAGTGGGCAGAGTCTGAAGCGAGGTGCCGTGCCGAGCCGCGCCCTCACCGATCGGAGACCCGCCAAGCACCTCACGGACGGCCCGGTAGCGGTACTCGGCCAACTGGTACACATCCACAACCACCGAACGGAAGCACCCCTGCCTCACCGGTGGCTGCGAAATGACGGAGTTCAGCCGAACGTGTCAACCATGTCCACAGCACGAACGGTCAAGCATGTCCTGAGACCTCACACCGACACCGTAGCCGGTGTCGTTGGCGGCGGAAGCGTTGTTCTTGAGTGGAGACAGCAGTGACCGGCCGGGGGCCTCTCGCGTGCCAAAAAGGCCACGGAGGTCGGCCCCCGGCCGGTGGTCTGTGCTCGGAACTGCCGGGACTACATCGGGTGGATGTCCGGCTTGCCCGCACTGCCTGCCTGCTCGCTCTGCTCCTTGAGGTGGCGTGCCTTGTCCTTCAGGCGCTGACGCTCCTGCGGGTCAGTGGCGCGCTCCGCGGCCTGTTCCAGGTCCTGGGCCTTGGCACGGATCTGCTGGGCACGACCGGACTCGCCTGCAGCGCTCATGATCACTCCTTGGGGGATGAGGAAGAGCGGGCCACATCAGCGAAACAGGCCCCGCCACCCCTTGCATCTCGATCAATCACCCACTGTTATCTGCGCAGTTGGGAACGCTCTCGCGGAACGACTTGCGTGCCGGATCCTGCTCACGTGGTGAGGTGCTCTCGCTCAGTGGCTCCGGTCCCACGGGATCAGATACGAGCCCGTCGGCGTCGGCCGGGGCCGCGGCCTGTCCAGCCTGGAAACTTCACCGGATACACGGCGGTCGACCGGGGCCGGGGCACCTTCTTTGTGGAGCCGTCTGCGCTGCCGCTCCCTGTGGTGCCGGCGAAGCCGACAACCACCGGGGCAATGGCGGCCAGGACACTCATCTCCCGCCGCGCACCGGCCGCCCACCGCGAGTGCGCCCGAACCTTCGTACCGTCCGCACGAACGTACTCCCTCACGTGCACCGCTAGCTGCTCCCCCATCCAGACCGGTGCGCCCCTCACGCACGGGACCCACCAGGAAAGCAGCCACCAGTGACAACACATCCGGCAATTGTGGGGAGTTGTGATTCTCAGGCACCAGATCCGGTCACGGCCTGATCCCGCGCACCCGCCACGCCTGACCTCCCCGGAAAACGCGGGGAGTTTCCGCGGAGTCGATCCGCGCGTACTACGCGCCAGAGGTGACCTAAGAAAGTAGCGGCACACGCATAAGGTGCTCTGCCGAGTAGCCGAGGGGGATCTCGCCCCTCGGCTCTCACAGAACCGTGCGTAACAGTCGCCCGTTACACGGCTCTTGCCGTTCTGATCATCAAGCCGATACGGCACCCGTGGTCAGGCGCCAGTGCGCGAACATGCGGGGGTATCGCCGGGCGATCTCCTGCATCTTCGCGAGGGCCTTCCGCTTGGCCGCGAGCCGTTTGTACTTCTGGCGGATCCAGCGCACCAGGTAGGCGTTGATGCGCATCACGAAGGGGATCAGCTCCCACGGCCTGAAGCGGCTGTAGTAGTTGAGCCAGCCCGCCACCACAGGGTTGATCCTGCGGGCGAGCTCATGGAAGGAGAGTTCCGAGCGGGTGTGCAGGTGCCAGGACCGCAGCTCCCGCCCCATCTTCGTCAGAGCGTCCCTGCTGATCGCCGGCTCGAAGGACAGGAACAGGTTCCCGTGTCGAGCCCGGTTCTTCCTGGCGCGGAACGTGTACCCGAGGAAGGTGAACGCCGTGTGCTCGTAGGAGCCGCGGCGGCTGCCGTCCTTGCAGTAGACGATCCGGGTCTTGTCCGGGTGTAGCTGCAACCCGACTTCAACCATCCTGTCCGTGAGCGCGGCCAGGACCTGGCGGGCCTGGCGCTCGGTGACGCAGTGCAGCACCGCATCGTCCGCATAGCGTTCGAACCAGATCGACGGGAACTCCCGTGACATCCAGACGTCGAACGCGTAATGCAGGAACAGGTTCGCCAGGACGGGAGACACCGGGGCCCCTTGCGGGGTCCCGCGTTCCCGTTCCAGCAGGGAGCCGTCGGGCATGACGAGCGGGGCGGCAAGCCACCGCCGCACGTACAACTTCACCCAGACGGCGTCGGTGTGCGCCTCCACCGCGTTGACCAGCAGGTCCCAGGGCACGCTGTCGAAGAACTTGGCGATGTCGAACTCCACCACCCAGTCCCGCTTCCAACAACGCTCCCGGCATTTTCCTACCGCGTCCAAAGCGGACCTCCCAGGCCGGTATCCAAAACTGTCCGGATGGAAAACAGGCTCCACCCTTCGCATCAGATGCCGGGCCACCACGGTCTGAGCCACACGGTCAGCGACAGCGGGAATGCCGAGCATTCTCTCACCCCCGCCATGTGGCTTGGGAATCGCCACCGCGCGCACCGGAGGCGGAAAGTACGAGCCCGACGACATCCGGTTCCAGACCTTGTAGAGATTGTTCCTCAGGTCTTTCTCGAAGTCGGCGATACTCTGTCCGTCCACACCGGGTGCACCCTTGTTACCCCTGACTTCCTCCCATGCCTCCTTGACTTCCCACTTCGAAATCTCAAACGGCTTGGTCGATGACTTCAACTGGCCCATCGGACTCCTCCCGGACATTGTCCGGTTGATGCGATCAACTCAGTCACGAACGGCCCGGCTCCTTCGCTCCACGCCTGTTACAGGGGCTTCATCACTACTACGAGCCGGTCCGCCAGCAGGACCCGCGTCGGTACTCGACCCCTTGCAGTGTCTGCTGCTTGGGGCACTCCCTCTCGCCCGCCGCTACGCGGCGGGCGGTATCGGGTCCTGCCTTCTCCTGTTCCATGCGGAAGCCGCAGACCGGACTCACGTCGCCTACATGCCGGACACCACCTGGCCAATAAGCGGGCACCCGCCAGGCTCATCCCGAAGTTCTGGTCACACCCCGGTTTCGATGTCGTCTGTTTTCCTTGCGACACGTCAGCAGCGATTCACTTGCGTTCGTCTTCCCGGTCCCCACCTGACGCCTCTTACGACGCCTTTTCCTCATCGCTCACCACGACGGTCTTCAGCCAACGCAGCATGAGGCGGTTTGAAGCCTCCCCCCGCAGGGCGGCTCCGAAGGGCCAAAACCTTCATCTTCCGCACAGCACCACGTCCAGAAGTTGCCCTACAACCAACTCCCTTTCATGTTCAGGACACAAGACCAGGGAAAACCCATGGGCGGCCCCCTCTGCGGAGGGGGTTTTCCCATGCCTAAGGCCACTCACGTACGCGCCCGGGCAGGACGAGGACGGCGATGGCCGCGAGGACTGACGCACCCTACGGCTGAGCCGGGAAAAGGGTGAGACGGGTGCCGCGGTCCAGCCGGCTGCTGAACGGCGCCACAGTGACTTCACTGATGTGCTCGACCAGTCATTCGCCGTCACCGATCTGGACGCAGCGCACCCGTCGATCTCCACGAGCAGTGCGGCGGGCTCCAGTCGCCTGTGGACGTGATCAGCGAAGGCGAGCTCACCGGCCTCCCAAGACCACGGGGGCCACGGCCCCGGGCTGGACCATGACCAACGATCGGCCCGGCGTGGGTCCGTTCTCGCCACCCATGGATCCATCAGGATCATCAATTACACGAGGAACAACCGACAGCATGTCGTTCCTCTCGGCTTGGAGGAGCTTTCCATGACTGCAGAACTGGACGGATCCACCGCTCTTGTCACCGGCGCCACCGCTGGCATCGGCCGGGCCATTGCCCTTCGCCTGGCAGCGTTGGGGGCCTCGGTTATCGTCCACGGGCGGGACGAGCAGCGAGGTGCTGAGACCGTCAAAGAGATCGCTGCCGCAGGCGGGAAGGCCCGGTTCGTTGCTGCGGATCTGAGTAGCTCTGAAGATGTCCTGCGTCTTGCCGCTGAAGCAGGCGAAGTGGACATTCTGATCAACAATGCCGGTATCTACCGGTTCGCCAGTACGCCGGACACTACCGCCGAGATGTTCGACGCTCACATGGCCGTCAACTCACGCGCGCCGATGCTCCTGGTCGGTGCCCTCGCCCCGGGAATGGCTGCGCGGGGGCGTGGCGCCATCGTGAGTGTGAGTACAGGGGCGGCTACCACGCCGGTGCGGGAGTCGGGCGCTTACGGGGCCTCCAAGGCTGCACTCGAACTTCTCACACGAGTATGGGCTGACGAGTTCGGCGCCCAGGGCGTCCGCGTGAACGCCGTGGCCCCGGGCCCCGTCTATACCCCCGGGACGGAGGAGATGGGAGGTGAATCCCTCCAGGCGATCGGGCGAACCACCGTACTGGGGCGGGTCGCAGACCCTGAAGAAATCGCGGAAGCGGTTCTGTTCCTTGCCTCCTCCCGCGCCAGCTACATCACCGGCGCGATTCTCGAGGCACGCGGCGGACAGCTCGCGATCGGCTGACTCTGGGCTGGACCACGGTGGACATGCCAAACCTGACACCCATGCCCATGATGTCCATGGACTGGTCGGCGCGCCCGACGGGAGAGGCCCCGGTGCTGACCGTGTTGCTCAGACCGTGTCCTCCCTGGCTATGGGCCGTTTTGAGATGAGAGAACAGGTGACCGCGAACGCTGGGGTGTACACGACGTCCACTTCCCCTCATCGGGAGCCGATCCGCATCGGCGTCGTAGGTCTGAGCGCGAGCGGCGGGTGGGCGGCCACCGCCCATGTGCCGGCACTGGCCGAGCTCGATGGATACGAGTTGCGGGCGCTGAGCGCCAGCAGCGCCGAATCCGCGCGTGCGGCCGGCGAGAAGTATGCAGTGCCGCTGGCCTACGGCAGCGTGGAGGAGTTGGCCCGCAGTGAGGAAGTCGATCTCGTGGTGGTGACGGTGAAGGTTCCTCATCACCTGGAACTCATCCGACCCGCGCTGGAAGCGGGAAAGATGGTATTCAGCGAATGGCCGCTCGGTGCCGACCTCGCGCAGGCCGAAGAGCTGGCCGACCTCGCGCACGGCAGGGGTGTGCTCACGGCCGTCGGCCTGCAGGCCCGGTCGGCTCCGCCGCTCCGGTACCTGCGGGACCTGGTCGCCGAGGGCTACGTGGGGCGGGTGCTGTCCCGGCACAAGAAGCCGGAGAACGTCCGCCGCTACTTCAAGCCCTTCCCGGAGGCGATCGCCGAGCTGACCAGCCTGCCCGCCCCCGGCGACGCCCGCCGTTGACCGCCTGCGCGCCGGGCAGGGCTGGCCGCAAGGGCGGGGAGCCGTTCAGCGCGGAGTCACCCAGCCTGGTGCCCAGGTCCCGGCAGCGTCTTGGCCGGCCGTCGTGGCGGCGAGGTGGGCGCGGAGGGCGGCCAGCGCCGGGTGGGGGTTGTCTCGGTGCCACAGGAGCGAGTGCGGGTACACGGGCGTCGGGTCGGTCACCGGGATGCGGCGCAGGCCGTGGCCGGCGGGCCAGACGAGGCGGGTCCGCGCGGTCGTGAGGGTGGCCAGGGCCGGGGTGTCGGCGACGGTATCGAGGAGTGCGTCGGAGCCGAAGTTGGGGCCGGTTGCCTCGATGGTGAGGCCGAACTCGGCGACGAGGTCGTCGTAGTAGGCGGCCCACTCGGTTCCGGGGGCGATGCCGGGCATCCAGATCCGGTGCCCGGTGAGCTGGGCGACGGTCACCGACCGGGCGCCCGCCAGCGCGTGGGCGGGACCGGTGAGGAGCTGGTGCGGCTCGTCGAGCACCCGGACGGACTCGACGTCCTCGGGCAGGGGGTGGCCTGGCATGGCGACGGCGCGGAAGGACGCGTCGATCGCACCGGACCGGATGGCGCCGACGGCCGTCTCGACGTCGAACAGCATCACCACGTCGAGGTCGATCTCCGGGTGCGCCTGGTGGAAGCCGCGCATCAGGGCCGACGGCGCGACGCGCGAAGCGATCACGTCGACACGCAGCGGACGGCGGCCGGGGCGCACGGACGCGCCCGCACGCTCTGCGACGCGCAGCAGCTCGCGTGCGTGAGGCAGAAACGCCTGACCATCGATGGTGAGCTCAGCGCCGCGTGGGGCACGGGTGAACAGCCGCACGCCGAGGGTGCGCTCCAGTGCGGCGATGCGTTTGGAGACGGCCTGCTGGGTGATCGACAGGTCGGCGGCGGCTTTCTGGAACTGGCCCGCTTCCGCGACGGCGACAAAGGTACGTACTGCTTCGAGGTCCACACGACTCACCTTAGTGAACAACTACTGGTTGTGGATTGTCGACGGGTCAGTTGTTTGACCTGCTGTTGTCCTTCCCGCTTACTTCTCATTGGTCAACGTCAGTTTGTTCAGATGGGATTTCAAGGGGAGTGCGCTGAGCATGGTGGGCAGGAGACGGCTGGGCCGGCAGTTCGGCTGGCTGTGGGCGTCATATGCGGTGAGCGCGTACGGGTCCGGGCTGGGGTTCGGGGCGTTGCCGCTGATCGCCGTGCTGGTGTTGCATGCCGGTCCCGCTGAGGTGTCCGCGCTGTCCGCGATGGGGCCCGCGGCGGGTGCGCTGATCGCGCTGCCGCTCGCGCCGTGGGTGGAGTTCCGGCGCAAGCGCCCGGTCATGATCATGATGGACCTGGCCCGGTTTGCGGCCATGGCGACGGTCCCCGTCGCCTACGCCTTCGGATGGCTCAGTTTCGTCCAACTGCTCGTGGTCTCGGCCGTGGCCTCCGCAGCCAAGATCGCCTTCAACGCGGCCAGCGGCGCCTACCTCAAGACCCTCGTGCGGCCGGAGGACCTGCTCGTCGCCAACGCGCGGTTCGAGTCCACGAACTGGAGCTCCATCGCGGTGGGGCCACCGCTGGGCGGGGCGGCGATCGGCCTGTTCGGGCCGGTCACCACCGTGGTGGCCGACGCGCTCAGCTACCTGCTCTCCGCGCTGGGCATCACCGCGATCCGCGGCCAGGAAGAAGCCTCGCAGGCGGCCGACAAGAGCCCGGTCCGGGCGGGCGCACTGCTCGACGGCTGGCGACACATCATGGGCCACCCCGGTCTGCGGGCGCTCTACCTCAACCAAATGCTCGTCGCCGGTCTGATCATGGCCACCGAACCGCTGCTGGCCGTGCTGCTCCTTCGTCAGCTCGGGTTCCCACCCTGGCAGTACGCCCTCGCCTTCGCCGCCCCCTGTCTCGGCGGACTCATCGGCTCCCGGCTGGCCCGTCGTGTCGTGGCCCGGTTCGGCCGGCACTGGGTCTTCCGGACCGTCGGCACCCTGCGCGCCATCTGGCTGATCGGCCTGGCCTTTGTCCGTCCCGGCGTCGTCGGCCTCGTCACCGTGATGGCCGTCGAGCTGGCAATCATCATCAACATGAGCCTGTACAGCCCGGTGCTCGCCACCTACCGGCTCGAACACACCCCCAAGCATCTCGTATCCCGCACCCTGTCGGCCTGGTCGATCGGCCAACAGGCATCCATCGCCATCCTCACCGCGCTCGCGGGGCTGCTCGCCGACGTCACCAGCCCACGCACCGCTCTCACGGTCGCAGGACTGCTCATCCTGACCACACCACTCCTGCTTCCCATACAGGACCAGACGTCGCAGCACGAGCCGGAACTGTCCCGCAGCCACTCATGAAGCACCACAACTTCCCACCCGCAGGCCGCGGCCAGTCCGCCGATGCGCGTCCGCGTCGACCTGGCACACCACCAGTTAAGGAGAACACTCGCGTGAGCACCGCCCCCACGCTTGACCCCACCCACACCGCGCTTCTCGTCATGGACTACCAGCCTGCAATCCTGGCCTCTGTGCCCGAAGGTGAGGACCGCAACGCCCTGCTCGGTCGCATGGAAGGGGCCATCGCCGACGTACGCGCAAACGGCGGCACCATCGCCTACGTACGCGTCGGCTTCACGGATGCCGACTGGGATGCGATCCCGGCCTCCAACAAGTCCTTCGCCCCGCTGGCCCAACACCGCCTCATGCACCACGAGGACTCTGCCGCTGCCATCCACGAGCGCCTGGCTCCCCAGGATGGCGACATCATCGTGCGCAAGATCCGCTACGGCGGCATGTCCACCACCGACCTCGACCAGCAGCTCCGCGAGCGTGGCATCACCACTCTGGTCGTCTCCGGCTTCAGCACCAGCGGCGCCGTCCTGTCCACCGTCACCGACGCGGCCGACCGCGACTACCAGCTCTACGTCCTGTCCGACGGCGTCGCCGACCCAGACACGGAAGTCCACAACGTCCTGCTCCACCATGTCTTTCCCTCACGGGCCCACATCATCGACACCGCTGAGCTGCACACCCTGCTCCGGGCTGACTGACTCGAACCAGGAGCCGGTTGTGCGAACGCCGCTTGGCGTGCACTTTCTCCAGATCCGAGTCATCCAGGAAAAGTACCGCTCCAGCTCCGCACGTGACGGCGCTCCATTGAACGCCGCGTACTGGGCTGCCTGTTGATCCGACAGAAACTCGACCGCCACCAGGTCCTCCGAAGATCGAAAACAGTGACCCACGAAGGCTGCGCCGCACGATCAGCAGGTCAAAGCGCCATTGGGGGCCGTGAGGGCTTAGCTTGACTCTGTCGGGGATCTTGGAACCGCCGAGGTCAACTGCCCAGGGTTCGCCAGGACTTCGGCCGGGGTATCTCGCGCTGGTCGAGGTAGTTCTGGAAGGCAGTCGGTCGGCGGGGTGTGAGGGCTTCTTCGGTTGCTGGCAGTCCGCTAAGGCGTTCGATGTTGACGGCGATGGCCGTCAGGACGTGCTGAATGTGGGCTTTTCCCTGTCCGCGGTAGCGGCAGCGTCGCATGCCGTATCCGTGGGCGAACTCGTTGACCGTGCCATCCACTCCGGAGCGGACCGCGAAGCGGGTCTTCCACTCGGGTGTCTGTTGCTCGGTGCGGACGCGAAGTTGCAGGTCGCGGAGTTCTCGTGGGGGAAAGCCCACGGTGCGGGTGCTTTCGCGGGAGGTGGTGCACTGGGTGCGGGCCGGGCAGGGCTGGCCCTGGCTTTTGGTGAACCTGGCCACGATCAGCGGGGCCGCAGTGGGTGAGGATGTCGGGTAGGGGCCGTGCCAGCCCTGGCTGACCTGGCCCTGGGGACAGGTGACCTGCTGGCGGTCGTAGTCGATGTGGAAGTCGCCCCGGGCGAAGCCCTCGTCCCGGCGGTGTTGCCGGGTGGGGTCGTCGGATCAGGATGCCGCCGCCCCGGACGGGGCGGCGGCATTGAGCTTCACACCTTGTTACAGGGTGTCATGCCCGTGGTTGTGCCTGGCGCTCGCGAAGGATGGCAACGCCGTCTCCATCGAGCGCATCGAGGTAGGACGCGCGACCGGCCATCGCCATGATCAGGGCCAGGGTCGTGCCGGACACGCGTGGCCCCTCGCCGGTGGTGAAGGGGCTGTCGGTGGCGGTCAGGCGCAGTTCGCGGATGCGGGTCTTGGTGAAGACGGGCAGATCGGTGCGCTGGTAGTAGTCGGCCAGGGTGGTCAATGTGCGGACGGGGTAGTCGCGTTCGATGCCGAGCGGCCGGCGGATGTCCTCGCCGTGCACGATGGTCTCGCCGAGCATGGCCACGGTCGAGGGGATCGGCTTCGTCGTGCGGGTGGCCACTCGGCTAAACCGGTCGAGCGTCTCGGCCGGGGTGGCGCCCAGCTGTTCGGCCAGCCGCATGGCGACCTGCTTGTCGAAGTCGAAGCGGCAGCGGATCACGCCCGCCATCCACCGCACCGGGTTGAGGCCGGCCGCCGAGGTCAGGTGCGCGAGCACCTCACGAGTGGTGAGCCCCTCGCACAGCGACGGGGTGGCCCACTGATGGTCGGTCAGCTGCGCGAGGTCGGCGGCCAGGGCGGTCCGCTCGGTGTGGATCAGTGGCCAGGTTCCGGTGGCGGATGTCGTCATGGGGGTGATGCTCCTGTGCGGTGGTCGGGCGGGCAGGGGACCGGTCAGCGGCTGATTAGGCCGACGTGGTTGCCGTCGAGATCGGTGAAGACGGCTATGCGGCTGGCGGGCGTGTCGGTCGGCGAGAGGATTCGGGTGGCGCCGAGCCGCTCGGCGCGGGCGAGCGCGGCAGCGACGTCGTCGACCGGGAAGTAAGCGACGAGCCCGGTGTACGGGCTGTCCGGGCCCGCCTGCCCGACCCCGCCGGTCGGTCGGCCGTCCTCGTCGCCGACCAGGGCGTAGGTGTCGTCCATCACGTGGACCGGCCAGCCGAACAGCTCCTGGTAGAAGCGGCGGGCGCGCAGCGCGTCGGGAGTGGAGATGTCGAACCAGGCGGCACTGCTCATCGGGGTCTCCTCGGGGTGTCGGAAACGATCGGTCGAAGAGGTGACTCCCGGAGTGGGGCAGAATCGTCCCTCGTGGGCGAGGAAATTTCGGCGGGATCCGCGACGGGCGACCTGGCCAGGGCGCGCAAGGGGGACGACGCCGCGTTCACCCGCCTGGTGGCGCCGCTGCGCCGGGAGCTGCACGCGCACTGCTACCGGATGCTCGGGTCGACCCACGACGCGGACGATGCACTGCAGGAGGCGCTGCTGCGGGCCTGGCGGGGCCTGGACCGCTTCGAGGGGCGTAGTTCACTGCGCGCCTGGCTGTACACCGTGGCCACCCGCACCTGCCTGGACGCCGTCGACCGGCGCGGCAGGCGGGCGATGCCCATCGACCTCGGCCCGGCCAGCGACCACGCGGTGGTCGACGCCACCCCGCTGACCGAGGTCGCCTGGCTGGGCCCCTACCCCGACGCGGGCCTGCCCGCCGGACCGGCCGGACCGGCCGCGCGGTACGAGCAGCGTGAGGCCGTCGAACTCGCCTTCGTCGCGGCGATGCAGCACCTGTCAGGCAACCAGCGGGCCGCGCTGCTCCTGTTCGACGTGCTCGGCTTCTCCGCCGCCGAGATCGCCACCATGATGGACACGTCCACCACCTCGGTGAACTCCGCCCTGGCCCGCGCCCGTCGGCTGCTCGCCGAGCGGGTCCCGGCGCGCTCGCAGCAGCAGACCCTGCGCAAGCTCGGCGACGCCCGGGTCCGCGAGACCGTCACCGCCTTCGCCACCGCCCTGGAAAGCGGCGACGCCGACGCCCTGGTCGCCCTGCTCACCGAGGACGTCGCCTGGTCGATGCCGCCGCTGGCCCAGTGGTACCGGGGCCGGGCCGCCGTCATGGACTTCGCCGTTGAGGTCCCGCTCACCCGCTGCCCGAGCTGGCGCTACCACCTCACTTCGGCGAACGGCCAACCGGCAGTGGCCTTCTACGTGGGCGCGAGCCGGTCGGCCCCGCACCTCGCGTGGTCGATCACGGTGCTGACCCTGCGCGGCGAGCTCGTCGAAGGCCTCACCTCGTTCCTGGGCGCGGAGCACGTGCAGCGGTTCGGGCTGCAGACGGAGTGGGCTTGAGCCAGCGTTAGCCCCCGAGGCCCCCAGGGTGTGGCTACGGCCGGGACCATTGACCATGCTGTCGCACCGCGAAACTCCAAGATCCCCGACAGAGTCAAGCTTAGTGGCAGGTGCCGCTGCCGGAGTCTTTGTACTGCAGTGCCGTGGAGTCGAAGCCTGGGCCGGGCAGGACGGGCTTGTAGTCCCAGCTGTAGCTGTGGGACTTGAGGGTGAGCTTCATGACGCCGAAGGCGCTGGCCTGGGCTGTGACCACGTTGGGGTTGTCGTAGTTGCCCGGCGTGCCGGCGAGGGTGTCGATGGCCTCGCCGCCAGAACCGACGATGAACTCCGGGATGCCGCGGCTCGGGTCGTACTGGCCGGCCGGGTTCATCGAGCGCAGCCGGGCGTACGCGTGCTCGTGACCGTTGAGGATGAGCGTGGCGTGGCGCTGGTATAGGAGTTTCCACCACGCATCGGTCGCTGCACCCTCGGTGCCGCCGGCACCCGGCGCGGACGCGGCCACCGTAGCGGTCGAGGCGGTCGTGGCGCTGAAGGTCGCCTGGTGCCAGTACGCGATCGTGCACGGACGCTTGTTGGCGGCCAGGTCCTGCGAGAGCCACTGGGTCTCTCGGCCGAGGAGGCCGTTGTCCGTCGTGGAGCAGTCGTGCTTGAACGCGTCGGAGTCGCATTCAGCATTGAGCGAGATGATGTGCCAGTTGCCGAGGTTGTAGGAGTACCACCCCTGGTTGTCGTCGGTGTCGTCGCCGGCCTGGCCCTGGGTGACCGGCGTGCCGGCCTGGTCGTGGCCGTTGAAGTAGCCGAAGTATCCAACACCGTTCTGCCCGGCCTCGTTGTCGCCCTTCTTGGCGTACGGGTAGTACTCGTGGTTGCCCGGCGCCGGACGCTCGAGCATCTTCAGTCCGCCCCAGGCCTGCTCGAAGGACTTCTCGAAGTCGGTCAGCTTGCCGACCTGGTACTGCTCGTCGCCCAGCAGCGCCACAGCATCGGGGTGCATGTCCGTGGCCTGCTTCGCGGTGGCGAACTCGGCGCTCATGCCGCCCAGAGTGGGGCTGCCGCACTTGAGCGACGTCGGGGTGGTGGCGTTCTCGTCGTCGTCGGGCTCACAGGCGATGTCTCCCACAGCCGCCAGGGTGTACGACGCCGCGCTGTGCTGGGCGTAGGGCCAGTGGTTGTCGCTGTGGTTCGCGGCGGCGACGGCGGTGCCGGTGGCCGCGAGGACGGCCAGGCCGGCAGCTGCGGCGGAGATCTTGGTGGCGCGTCTCATGTGCGGTGTCCTTCGACGGGTGGCGTGGCCAACGCACGTTATGCAGTCGATCTATCAATTGCCACAAACACGTCCTGACGGCTCGGTGAACTCCTTCCGAGGCTGGGCAGTTGCGTCATCTGCTGAGACATGAGGCACGACTGGCCGTGGGTACGGGGGGTCTGCTGCACGATCGGCTGACATCTTGAACTGGCTTGCCCTGTGGGGCGGGTGGGAAGGGGCCTTGACCCACGGCCCCGTCCCACACCCATCTGGGCATGCCCACCCTCGGAGCCGAGTCGAAGGACCGCGCGCCTCGCGCTGAGGTACAGGCTCTTACGGTGTCCGAGCTGGTGGCGTGACCTGTGAGGATGGATGAGTGAGCGGCTGCCGCGGGCGGCCAGCAGGAGAACGAGGGAGCAGTCAGGGTGTCGCAGCAGGGACCGCAGAGCCTGGTCGAGCGGATGGAACACCACCAGGTCGCGGTCCACCTGGGCGGCGAGACTGGCCGGGGCCGTTTGCGGGCCCCACTGGATCTATGCGGCCCAGGCGTGCTCCAGCTGGGTGCGGAAGGTGATGGGCTCTCGCCCGATCAGCTCGGCCAGCGTCGAGTCGACGGCGGTGAACTCGCCATTGCGCGCCGCGGTGAAGATGCTCAGTATCAGGTCGGCGATCGGGGCCGGGGTGCCGTGCGCCAGGGCCTGCTCGCGGAAGGCGTCGTCGGTGACGACCGTGCGAGTGAATGGCCGTCCGGTGGTCTGGGACGCGATCTCGGCGATGGTGTCGAAGTCGAGGGCTGCCGGGCCGGTGAGCGGCGGGGTGGGCCCCTCGAAGCGGCCCTCCTCGGTGAGGATCACCGCGGTGGCGTCGGCGAGGTCGTCATGGCCGGTCCAGGCGACGGGGCCGTCGGTGGGGAGGGCGATGTCGCCGGTGTGGCGGGCGGACTCCAGGAACTGCAGGGCGCTGAAGGTGTAGAAGCCGTTGCGCAGTGCGGTCCAGGGCAGGCCGGTGGCGCGCAGCAGGTCCTCGGTCTGGGCATGGTCGCGGCATGCCTGGAAGCGGGCGTCGTGGGCGGCGCCCATCTGGCTGGTGTAGAGGATGCGGCCGACGCCGGCCCGCACAGCGGCGTCGATGGCGGTGCGATGGCCGCTGACGCACTCCTCGCCCGTGCGGTCGAGGGAGACGAGAAGCAGTTGCTCGGCACCTTCGAAGGCATGCACGAGCGAGTCGGGGTCGTCGAAGCTGCCCTGCCGGACACGGACGCCTCGGTCGGCGAGGTCCTGGGCCTTGCGGGGATCGCGGACGCTGACGCCGACGCAGTCGGCGGGGACGCGCTCGAGGAGGCGCTCGACAGTGCGGCGGCCGAGCTTTCCGGTGGCTCCGGTCACGATGATCATTGGATTCTCCCGACACTTGTTTCCAGTGGAATCACTTCGACGGTAACACCGTAATATCGGTGGAATCAAATTTTTGATATCATCGATTCATGACTGCGCGCGACACCACCGACAGCCCTCGTCACCGCATCGTCGAGGCGGCCGTCGAGCTGCTGGAGAACGGCGGCCCGGACGCGGTGAGCACCCGCGCGGTCGCCGCCGCGGCCGGAATGCAGCCGCCGGCGATCTACCGACTCTTCGGCGACAAGGAGGGGCTCCTGGAAGCCGTCGCCGAGCACGGCTACGCGCAGTTCCTGGAGAGCAAGCGCGCGCAGCTCGACCCCGAGCCGCAGGGTGCGGTGGAGGACCTGCGCCGCGGCTGGGACACGGTGGTCGAGTTCGGTATCTCCCGCCCCGAGCTGTTCGCGGTGATGAACCGGGCCACCGGCCGGGGCGCGGACATGGCGCACCGCGCGGGCCTGGAAATCCTCCACGGCCGGGTGCGCCGTCTGGCGGCCGGGGGATGGCTGCGGGTCGACGAGGAACTGGCAGCCCAGATCATCCAGGCCACCGGCCGCGGCGCGGTCACCACCTGGCACTCCACCCCGGCAGAACGCCGCAATCCGGCGCTGCTGACCGCCCTCCGCGAGGCCATGGTCTCCGCCACCACCCGCGTCGAACCAACACTGCCCGCCGAGGAGACCGGCGCCGCTGCGGCAGCCCGCGCGCTGCGCGCCGCCCTGCCCGACGACGCCGACGTCCTGAGCGACGCCGAGCAGCACCTGCTGCGCGAGTGGCTCACCCGCTTGGCGGAGGACGGTGGCGCACAACATGACTGATTGCGCGTCAGGCACCCTCGTACGGGTTGCGCTCCCGCGCGGGGATCGTGCGGTGAGCGACGTTCACCGAGATAGGACAGTGGGCAACCGCACGGCTTCAGCTGGGCTTCTCCTTGTCCATGACACGCCGCCAACCTTGATCACGTCTCCGCCGCCCACTGTTAACAACGCTCGTGGCTAATACAGGGGTGTATTGCCCTGAAGCGTTGTTTGCGCGGCTGATGGGGGGCTTGCCTGCGAGCGCGGTGTGGCATCGGTGGTGGTTGTAGGTGTGGAGAAAGGGCGGGTGCCTCATCGGAGGAACCGGATCTGCGGGTAGCGGGGTCGGCGAGTCCGCGGCGGGTCGCGGCTGGACAGATGCCGCGGTGGCTATCGGGACGGAGCCCCCCGTTGCTGCGGTGCTCGGCCGGTCGCGCCGGACAGTCGCGGCTTCATGGCAGGGCAGGGGCGTGCGACACCATCGGACTGCTCCCGATCGTCAGGCGGCTGACCAGGGCAGATGGAGAACTGGAACGAGAGTATCTAGGGTCAGCACGTGGCTTTCATCATGGTGTGCGAAGACGACGCGGCGGTCCGCGGCGTCCTCAAGCGTGCCCTGGAGTACGACGGCCACACCGTTACCGTCGCCGCCACGGCCGAGAGCCTGCTGCGGCAGCTCGTACCGGCGCCCCAGCTGGTCGTACTGGATCTCGGGCTGCCGGACGCCGACGGCCGCGACGTCTGCCTGGCCCTGCGGGCTCGCGGCGTCGACGTGCCGGTGTTGATGCTCACCGCCTTGGACGGCCTCCATCACAAGGTGGGCGGTTTCGAGGCCGGCGCCGACGACTACATGACCAAACCCTTCGACGTCCCGGAACTGCTGGTCCGCGTCCGGGCGCTGCTGCGCCGGGCCACCGTGGCGCCCGCACCATGCGAGGTCGTCCTCGATCCTGCGAAGCACGTGGTGACCTACGATTCGGTGAACATGAGCCTGACCCCGACCGAGTTCCGGCTCTTGGGCCGCCTGATCGCCTCGCAGGGCGACGCGGTACGCCGCCACGCCCTCATCGCTGCCGGCTGGCCGCACGGGGCGCAGGTCAGCGACAACACCCTCGACTCCTATGTGCGCCGGCTGCGGACCAAGCTCGGTCCGCTGGGTGTGGCCGAGCGTCTGGCGACCGTCCGCGGCGTGGGCTACCGATGGCAGTGACGGGATTCCGTAAGCGGGTCGTCGCACTCACCGTGCTGATCGCCACCGCCGTGGTCGCGATCCTGGTCGTGGTCTCGCACGTGCTGCTGAGCCGGGTGACGGACGCCGACGCGCACGACCTGGCACATGCCCGTGCCGAGGCGGTCGCGGCAAACGTCACCGCCAAGGGCGGCCGGGTCGTGCTCATGGAGAACGGCAGCGAGGCACAGGACGAGGTCGCCTGGGTGTACGCCGACGGCCGCCTGCTCGACGGGAACGTGCCGCCGAGCCTGGTCGATCGCGTCGAGGAGCTGGCGGCCTCGGGACGATCGCAGACCGCGTCGGTCGGCGATTACCTCCTGTACGCGCGAGAGGTCCCCGTCGACGGCCACCACGTCGTGGTGATCGTCCGGGTGGACCTCACGCCCTACGAGACATCCGAACAGCGCAGCCTGACCTTGTCCCTGATACTGGGCGGCCTCACGATCCTCCTCGCCGGCGGCGTCGCACACCTCGTGGTGCACCGCGCGCTGCGGGTCGTGCACGAGATGGCCGCCCTCGCCGACGACTGGGGCCATCACGAACCCGGGCGCCGCTTCAACCTCGGAGTGCCCCGCGACGAGTTCGGGGAACTGGGACAGACCCTGGACCGCCTCCTGGAGCGCGTCGACAACGCGCTGGCGGACGAGCGCCGGCTCACCGATGAGATCGCCCACGAGCTGCGGACACCGCTCACGGTGCTGCGGGGCGAGGCGCAGCTGGCGCAGCTGGCCGGCGAGCCGGTGGCGCCTGAGGCGGTCTTGAGCGAGGTCGAGCGCCTCGATACGGCGATCACGACGCTTCTGCGTGCCGCGCGCGCACGGACGGACGAGGGGACCCGGTGTGATCTGCGCTCCGCCGCGCGGCAGGCAATCGCCGGCCGCGCGGTCGAGGTCGCCTACTTCTCGAAGATCGAGGTGGCCGTGGCGCCCGACGTCGCGGTGTCACTGCTGTCGCCCCTGCTGGAGAACGGCCTGCGGCATGCGCGGTCGCGTGTGTGGATCACCGCGCGCAACCAGGGCGAGGCGATCGTGGTCGATGTCCTGGACGACGGCCCCGGATTCGATCCCGCGGACGTCGACCGGGTCTTCGAGGCGGGTGTGACCGGCGGCGACGGATACGGGCTCGGGCTGCCGGTGGTCCGGCGCATCGCCGCCTCGGCCGGTGTGGAGGTCCGCGCGATCGCGGACGGCCTCGGTCACGTCGAGGTGACGCTCCCAGCCGCGCGTGCGGTCACGTAGTCAGGTTGCTTGCAGGTTCCCCGCGTAAACCTCCCTGCATGACAACGACAACGGAAGCACGCACGCGCAGCGGGCGCCTCATGCTCAACAAGGTCCCCGAGGTCACCATCTGGTTCTGGGTGATCAAGATCCTGTGCACCACCGTGGGCGAGAGCTTCGCCGACTGGATCAACATGAAGCTGGGCGTCGGCCTGGTGAACACGGCCTGGATCTTCACCGCGGTGTTCGTGGTCGTCCTGGTCGTGCAGTTGCGGCTGAAGCGGTACGTCCCGTTTCCCTACTGGCTGACCGTGGTCGTCGTCAGTGTCACGGGCACCCTGTACACCGACATCCTCACCGACCAGCTCAACGTGCCGCTGTGGATCAGCTCCGCCGTGTTCTCGGTCCTGCTCGCCGTGGTCTTCGGCACCTGGTGGCTGCGCGAGCGCACGCTGTCGATCCACTCCGTCACCACGCTGCCACGGGAGTCGTTCTACTGGCTCGCCGTTCTCGTCACCTTCGCGCTCGGCACCGCGACCGGCGACTGGACGCTGGAACTGACCGGCTGGAGCCCGGGCGCATCGGTGCTGCTGCCGCTCGGTCTCATCGCGGCGATCACGGCCCTGTGGCGGTTCGGTGCGAACCCGGTGCTGTCCTTCTGGTTCGCCTACATCCTGACCCGCCCGCTGGGCGCGAACATCGGTGACTGGCTCGCCTCCCCCAAGGTCGCCCAGAGCCCGGGCGAACCGACCGGTCTCGCGCTGGGCACGTTCACCACCAGCCTGATCTTCCTCGGCCTCATCCTGGCGACGGTCGTCTACCTGACTGTGACGCGCTCGGACGTGGCCGAGACCTACGAGGCGGCCCACGCCGCCCACGCCACCGGCGACCCGCGCAAGGAGCGCGTCGCGCTGGCCGGCTTCGGACTGCTCGCCGTCGCCACCGCGGGCCTGCTGGTCTGGGCCCACGCCCAGCCACACGTCGGCCCGGCGCCGGAAGAAGACAACACCTCCGCCGTCCAGATGGCTCCCGGCGAGGCAGTGAAGCAGTTCCCGCCCGCCAAGGTCGCCGCACTGAAGGCCCTCGCCTCCACCTCACTCAAGGACGCCCGCTCGGGGAACGCGACCGGCGCGCACGCGGAGGCACAGTCGCTGCGTGACCTGTGGGACGCCGACCAGGCCTCGCTGCAGCCGCTGGATCAGACCGGCTGGACATCCATCGACGCCCAGATGGACAAAGTGCTCAAGACCTTCGGCATCGACCACTCGAACCCGCCGATGTCTCCTGCGCAGCAGGAAAAGGAACTGAACGCTCTCCTGACGGACATGGGCTGACAGACCACCCAGCGCCCCGTCGGCCCAACCGGCCGACGGGCTCAGTGTGCCGGGCTGCGCCGAAACCCGCGCCGTCTCGGCACACCCCGTCGAGCCCCGGACCGCGCGGGCCGGGCCCGCCTGTGGCAGCCCGGGCATGTCCGCAGACCCCAGAGCGGAGCCATGGCCCATACTCACCGTCAGTCGTAATGGCGGCGAATGCGCCTGAAGCCGGTGACCACTCAGAACCGGGCCCTGCACGCCTGACTGCGCTGGCGCAACACCGAGGCCCGCCACCCCGACGTGGCGGAGGAGTTCGGTCAGGCTGCAGCATCTGCGCAGGGCCCGGTGGGGGGCACCACCCCTGCGGGGGCGCGCAGCCGGTAGCCCGCGCCACGGACCGTCTCCAGATGCGAGTGCTCGTCCGGCCCGTCGACCTTGCGCCGCAGATAGGCCACGTATTGGTCGACGACGTTGGACACCCCGTCGCAGGGAAAGTCCCACACGTGTTCCAAGATCCGGGTCCGGGTCGGCACGTCACCCGGGTGCCGCATGAACAGCTCCAGCAACGCGAACTCCTTCGGCGACAGCTGGACCTCGGTCTCCCCGCGCCACACCCGCCGGGTCCATGCGCAGATCGCCCACGGTGACAAGCGCAGGCCTCGGGGGGGCGCCGCGGCGGACGAGCGCCCGAAGCCGGGCGAACAGTTCGGAGAAGCTGAACGGTTTCGCCAGATAGTCGTCGGCACCGGCGTCCAAGCCCTGTACTCGTTCACCGACCGAGCCCAGCGCGGTGAACGACGAGAACAGGGGTCCAACGGCCGTCGGCCCGGAGGCGCCGGCAGACCTCGAATCCGTGGAACCCCGGCAGCATTACGTCCAGAACGATCAGGTCGTAGACCACCTCTCTGGCCTGCCAGACGGCGTCCGGCCCATCCGCGGCCACGTCGACGGCGTATCCCTCCTCCGTCAGTCCGCGCCGCAGCAGCTCCGCCGTGCGGACCTCGTCCTCGACCACCAGCACCCGCATGTCGCCACGGTAGGAGCATCACGGACGCACCACACGTCGTAGGACACCGCCCCGACGTGGACAACAAGTTGAGGGCTCTGCTCGCGGTCCGTCATGCTCTTCGGCAAGGCGCTACGAGGGGAAGGTCTGATTAGCGCGATGCCCTGACCTGACAGTCTGCCTCCGGCGCCCGACGAGCGGTATACAGCACCGGCACCGCCCCGCCCAGCCGTCACGAGTTCGGTGCAGGTGCGGTGGACTAAGCTGCGATGGCCGACTCGCGCGGCCAGGGGCTGAGGGCGGTGTTTCAGCGGGATCCTCCCGGGCCTGAAGGCCCGGGGATTTAGGGCCGGGTCAAGTTGACTGCGGTGCGAGTGGCCCTCATGGCTCACCCGTTTTGAGTTGGCCTGTGCTGCCGAAGGCGACGTGCCTCATCGCGGTCGGGTGTCGAAACATGGGGATTCTGGCTGCTCTTCTGCGGAATCACCGCATGACGGCTCGTCAGCGCGCGCAGAGCGGCGGGAGCGGACCGACGGAACGTCCGGGCTCCCGGCGCACGACTCGGTTCGCCGCCGTCTTTTGCAGCAGCCCGTATGCGAGGACCGGCAGGAGCAAGTGCGGTCTGTCGGGCAGCGTGGTGGTGATCAGGACGGCGCTCGCACTGCTGTTGTTCATGCCACAGGCGAGAGTGAGTGATGACGCCGCGGAGGCATCCAGCCTCAGCAGGCGCGCGGCGCCGCGGCCGACCGCGAACGACAGCACGCAGACCAGTGTCGCCACGGCCATCGCGGCGGCGAGCAGCAGCGGACGGGGGTGGGACAGGAAGGACCCCAGGGCGCCGCTGGCGTTGATGTAGGTCAGGACGAGCGAGCCGGCCAGGGCGACCGGTGCGACGACGCCGAGTACGCGACCTAGCCACGGCGCGGGCACTGCCAGGCGGCACAGAATGCCAGCCGCACATGGCAGGACCACGCCTACCAGGGCGAATCCGCTGTGGGTGGTGTGCGCGACCTGGGCGAGCGTGCCCGCGTAGCCTCCGCTGAGCAGCGGCAGCAGGACGCTGATGATCAGCGGGATGGTGAGCGGGCTGAGGAGGGTGGAGGCGAGAACGAGTCCCACCATGGTCGGTTGGTCACCGTCGCCCTTGCCGGTCCATACGGTGGCTCCGGCGGCTACGGGCATGGCCACGATGAGGATCATCGCGGTGACCAGGCCGCTGCCGCCGTCGGTGTCGGGGGTTTGGCGCAGCAGAAACGCGACGGCGGGGATGGCTAGCAAAGGGATCGCCAGGTGCAGGACGAGCCCGGCCAACAGGGCGATCGGGCGTCGCAGCAGGGTACCCAGGGCGCGTATGGGCACCTGTAGTCCGGCCGAGAAGAGCACCAGGGAGAGCAGGAGCGGTGCGGTGACCACGGGCAGGTTGCCAGCCTCGCCGAGCGGCAGCGAGTGGGCCTGGCGCAGCCACAGCCCGGGTCCGGGCAGGAGCAGGGCGGCGGCGTAGGCCAGGACGACCGCGCGGCCGAGCCGGTCTCGCAGCCAGCTCATTGTCCGCTCAGTCGGCGGTTGGACGGCAGTTCGGGTACTCAAGGCGGCCTTCCTCCGTCACAGGGGCAGGGCGGGAAAGGAACCCCGGTATGCGGAGGCGCAGGAAGTTGTTCATGGGCTCATGCTGCGGGTGCGCGACGAGCGGTGCACCCTGTGCCGCGCGGCACTCAGGATGCATTCAGGTGTCCGGTGGCACAGTCGCTGTTCATGACCTATGAAACGTCTGAGACATCCGCGAGCCCCGAGGCGGGCGGGCCTGCTGCTCCGGCGCGCCACCGGATGCGCTGGAACAAGGTGCCCGAGATCACCGTCTACTTCTGGGTCATCAAGGTGCTGTGCACGACGGTCGGGGAAACCGCGGCCGATCTACTGAACGAGAAGGCGGGCCTCGGCCTGACCGGTGTGTCGGTGCTGATGAGCGCGCTGCTGGCCATGGTGCTGGTCGTGCAGTTCCGCACCAGCACGTACCGGCCGGGCGTGTACTGGCTCGCCGTGGCCCTGATCAGCGTCGTCGGCACCCTGATCAGCGACAACCTCACCGACAACATGGGCGTGCCGTTGGAGACGAGTACGACGGTGTTCGCGATCGTTCTCGCGGTCGTCTTCGTGGTCTGGTACCGCCGGGAGCGGACACTGTCCATCCACCACATCGACACCACGAGCCGTGAGTCGTACTACTGGCTCGCGGTGCTGTTCACCTTCGCCCTCGGCACAGCCGCTGGTGACCTTGTCTCCGAGCGCATGGACCTCGGCTACTGGCTGTCCGCTGTCCTGTTCGCCGCCACCATCGCCGCGGTGGCCATCGCCCATTTCGCGCTGGGCCTGGACGCGGTGTGGAGCTTCTGGATTGCCTACATCCTCACCCGTCCGCTCGGCGCCTCGATCGGCGACTACCTCTCCCAGCCGACCGGAGACGGCGGCCTGGGCCTGGGCACCGTGATCACGAGCGCGCTGTTCCTGGCGGTCATCCTCGGCCTGGTCGTGTACCTGGGCGTGACGCGCAAGGACGTCGCCGATCCGGAGAGTGCCGCCCGACACACGGCCTGACCTGCCGAACGGTCGGCATTCAGGAAGCTTGCAGGCACCGCCGGACTCGGCCACACGGGCCGCGGCCGTGCCGACTACCCTCCTGGTGATCGTGCTGATCGACTGGCGGGCGACCGGGCAGACCATGGACGTGGAACGGATAGCCACTATCCAGGCTGAGAGCGCCACATGCAGGACGTCATCGCCGATATCAGCCTGTTCCGGCCCGGTCCGGTCCAGTCAAGGGCGGCATGCCCGCGAGAGTCGCGGCATTGGCCGTGTCCCCCGCCGATCTGTCGCATTACAAGCGGGCTGGAAGCACTGCGCGCGAGATCGTGGTCAAGGGTCGGAGAGTCGCTTTCCGGTCGCGTTCATGTGACGGAGGACACAACCGATTTGGGACGTGGGCCACCGTCCCTTCGAGGGTCTCAGACCTGGATCTCCGCGGCCATGCCGGAAGGGACACCGTCACCAGATCCAGGCGTACGTGGAGCGGCTCATGCATCTCCACGTAGCGTCCGGCTATTCCATGCGCTACGGCGCATCCCATCCCGAGGCCTTGGTGCGGAGAGCCGCCGAGCGGGGCATGGAGTGGCTCGCTCTGACGGATCGCGACAACGTCACCGGGGCCGTTCGGTAAGCGAAGTCGTGCGCAGCGCATGGAGTGCGCCCGATCTTCGGCGTTGACCTGGCGGTTGCTTCCACGAGGATTGGCGGAGGTTCGCGCCTGTCCCCGGCGCTCGACCGAGCCACGGCGACCTCGTGACCCGGCGGTCCCGCCCCGCCTCCGAGGATCCGAGGCGGGGCGTCAGTCCGCGGAGTCCCTCTCCGGCGTCCCGTCGTCCACGGTGTCCGGATGTGAGACGCGACTGGCGGACTGGTCGTCGGTGGGGTCCGCCCCTTGCGGGTCGATCGTGGCCGCCCAGCGTTCCGCCCAGCGGGCGAGGGGGTTCAGGGCGTGGCGCGCCTCCTGTCCCAGCGGGGTGAGCTCGTAGCGGCTGTCCGGTAGTTGGTGAATCACCTGGGCATCCAGCAGTTCGGTCAGGCGCTGCCGCATCACACTGGAGGACATGTCGTCGCACCGCTTCTGCAAGGGGCGGAATCCAAGCGGACCCGCGCGAAGCTCCCACAGGATGCGCAGACTCCACCGCCGGCCGAACAGATCGAGTGCGGCCATGAGGGGGCGGCCGGTGGTCGAGCCGCGAACAGGGTTGCCAGGTCTGGGTGTTGCCATGTTGGGATGTCCAGCTCTCCAGGGTTGATGCTTCGAATTCCGACACGCTAGCATCGGTGACCGATTCGGAAATCGAATCGGAGGCGGCTGTTGTGGCACCTGCCCTGCCGACCTGGGTGAGAGGCGTTCTTGAAGGCCCGGGTCGAGCGAGACCGGCCGGGAGGACTGGTACATGCGCATGGTCCCCCGAGTTCGACGCTGGCGCCGAGTCGCACGGACGGCTCACCCGGAACCTGTTCGTGGCGGGGGACGGGTGACCGGCATATGGGAGATCGAGTACAGGATCCACCAGGTCCTGCAAACCGGCCCAGCGGAACTTCAGTGCTGCCTCGTCAGCGGTTGCCGCCACCAAGCCGAAGTCCACTCAGAGATGGAGTCCAGATGACCACGACCGAGTTTCCCTCGGCGGCAGCACGGGCCGCCGCCGCTGCCGCCCTGGTCGAGGACGCGTCAGGGAAGGACATCACCACCGTGTGGAGCGTTCCCGAGGACCTGGCGGCCACGGCCGAGATCCGCACCCGGCAAAGCGGCATCGCCGCAGGCCTCCCCGTGGTCGCCGAGGTCTTCGCGCAGGTCGACCCCGAGGTCAAGGTCGAGCCGGCCGTCGCCGACGGCGCCCGACTGGCCGACGGCCAGGTCCTGGTGCACCTGTCCGGTTCGGCACGCAGCCTGATCACCGGGGAGCGTACGGCGCTGAACTTCCTGCAGCGCATGTGCGGCATCGCGACGCTGACCGACCGCTACGTCCAAGCTGTGGCAGGGACCAGGGCGCGCATCCTGGACACGCGCAAGACGGCGCCGGGCCTGCGCGCCCTGGACAAGTACGCGGTCACCGCCGGCGGCGGCCACAACCACCGCCTCGATCTCGCGGCGATGGTCCTGCTCAAGGAGAACCACATCGCCGCGGCGGACGGGGTGACCGCCGCGATTGAGGCGGTCAGGCGCGGGATGGCGCGCACCGGGCAGACCGTGGAGAGCGATGTCGAGGTGCAGACCGTCACCCAGGCCGTCGAGGCCCTCGACGCCGGAGCCCGCTGGATCATGCTCGACAACATGCCGGTGGCCGACATCGAGCAGGTCGTGAAGGTCCGGGCCGGGCGGGCCGACGCTTCCCGGATCCTGCTGGAGGCCTCGGGCGTCATCAGCCTGGACACAGTTCTCGCCATCGCCGGGACGGGCGTCGACCTCATCTCGGTCGGGGCGTTGACGCACAGCGCGCCCGCACTGGACCTGACCATGCTGCTGACCACCGGCCCGGTGCCATGTCCGAGGTAGCGGTCGTCGACGCGTGTCAGCGAGACGGCGCGGGTGGCAGCCCGACCGCCGTTCTGGATGATGTGCCGTTCACCGACGAGGAGCGATGCCGCATTCCCATGAAGTTGGGAACATCGCACGCCGTCTTCCTCCGCGCGACCGGAATCGAGCGTCGTCGGCCCGCGTACACACTGCGGTTCTTCACCGCCCAGGACGAACTGCCCGCCTGCGGCCACGGCACCGTCGCCGCCCTCGCCGTGCTCGCCGTACGGGAAGGCGGCGACCACGACTACCGCGCCGTCCTGCGTACGGCCCACCGCAGCTTCGACGGTCGGGCAAGCCGAAACGGTGACGGCCTCACGGCGTCGTTCGACCTGGGCCCGGTCAGCCTGCGTAGCGCCGGTGGACCCGAACTGAGGGCAGTCGTAGGCGGCCTCGGACTGACGGAGGACGCGGTCGCCGGCGACGCCTGCGTGGCGTCGAACGGGCGGCCGAGGCTTCTGCTGCCTATCCGATCCCGCGCCGCGCTGGCCGAACTCACGCCGGATTTAACCCTGTTACGCGCAGCCTGTGACCGCTATGGTCTGCTGGGCTGCTACGCCTACTCGCCCCCGGACCGACACGGCCGAGCAGCAGCCCGGATGTTCGCCCCGTCGATCGGCGTCCCCGAGGACATCGCCAACGCCAACAGCACGGCCTGCCTGGCGGCGCATGCTGCCGGGTTCGGCACATACCGCCTCGCTGTCGACATGGGTGACCACCTTGGCAGCCCGTCCACCATCACAGCGACCGTCCACCGCGACCGCACGGGACACCGGATCCGAGTCGGCGGCCAGGCAGCGATCGTGCGCACGGTCATGCGCTGAGGCCTGCGCGCTCAAGGCGAGGGTGCCGGTGCGCAGCAGGTCCAACTGCTCCTGTGAGAGCCCGGCCAGTTCTGGCGGCATCTGTGGCAGGGGCTCAGGGTTGATGGCCGATCACGTCGTACTGGTGCGACTCGTACCTACTTGTCGGCTCCTCTTCGTTCTAGTTCGGGTCGCCGCCCTTCCGGCGAGGCCGGTCGTCGACTCGACCGGCGCTGGCTCGTCCTCGCCCGCCGACGCTCACCCGAGACCAATCCGATCGCAGCCCCAGTCGGTTGATCGAAGCCGTCCGACTTCGACGCCGTCTCTGTCGGCTCGCTGGCCCACAGCGCGCCGGCCATGGATCTGAGCATGCTTCTGATCATCAATTCCGAACACAGGAGGTACCGTGGCCAAGGGCTACTGGGTCAGTGTCTACCGCACCATCGCAGACCCTGAGAGGGTTGCTGCCTACGACAAGCTGGCCGGTCCAGCCGTCAAGGCCGCGGGCGGGCGGCTGCTCTCCCGCGGCAGCCGGGTCGTCGCACACGACGCCGGAATCGCCGAGCGCACCGTCCTGATCGAGTTCGACAGCTTCGAACAGGCGGTCGCCGCACGCGCGAGTGCGGCCTACCAGGAGGCGCTGGCCGTACTTGCTGACGGCGTCGAGCGCGACTTCCGCATCATCGAAGGCCTCGACTGACGACCGATGCCGCGTCAGGGAGGAACACGATGCCGGCTGAGGGGATCACCCCGGCTCGTCAGCGCGCCGCACCGTCGCGAAAAGCGTCAGGCCGGTGGCATCGGCGGTGATGTCCGGTCCGGCGACGGTTCCTTCCCGGCGGCGCGGCGGCTCGGACGTCGGCCTCGATGTCGGCGGGGGTGCGTTCGACGAGGTTCCAGCGGCCGATGTGGGTCATCAGGGCGGCGTACGGGTTCGGGGTCGCGATGTTGGAGAAGTAGAACGTCTCTCCGGGGCGGCACAGGCGGGACAGGGTGGTGCGGATCAGGGCTCGCGTGAAGCGTTCTTCGAGGTAGTCGAAGAGTCCTCCGGCCAGGACCAGATCGAAGGGGCCGTGGTCGGCGGCCAGATGGGCGGCGGTGCGCAGGACGTTGCCAGGGGGCCGTGGCGGTCGGCGCGGGTCGCGGGCGGCAGGTGTGTGAGGGCGTACTGGAGGGCGTTGGGGTTGACGTCGTTGAGGACCAGGCGGTCGGCGGGGTGCAGGAGAGCCGGGTCGACTTGGCGCAGGTCGGCGGCGCCTCCGGACGCGATCAGCAGGATGCGGCGGCCGGTGGCGCGCGCGGGGGGGCGTGCTCGGAACGTCCGCCGGGTCGCTCCCGAGTGCGGACTCGATGAGCGCGGTGGTGCATCCATGGTGTCGGGGTCGGTGACGAGGATGGCGGCGTCGGCGCCGGTGAGGGCTTCTTGGACCTCAGCGTCGGACGCCCCACCACAGTTCCCGACATGGCAGGCTGACCCGTCACAGGGTTGGCACTGTGAATCCCTTCGGGAAGGGCCGCGTCGTCCGCCATGTCCGTGGAGCAGGAGGACGACGCGGGAGTGCGTCAGACGGACTGGGTGGTGATGCGGGCTCCGACCGCGGCCAGCTTGGCGACGGGCTGTTCGGGGTCACGAGGGGCGAGGGCCTCGGCGCGTGGGTGCAGGCGCAGCGGCTGGGCCGGGACAAGGTCGAGGCGGCGGCGCGAACGCTCATCCCTGGCCGTGGCTCAGCCAGTGGGCGATGTCGGCGATGACGGCGGGGTCGACATGCTGCGGAGTTCCATATTCGGCGGGGGTGGATGGTCCTGCGCCGGGGAAGAACAGGTGGTTGTCGGCTTCGTAGACTCGGATATCGGCTTCCGGCCTGCCGGCCAGGCCCGTCCGCCATCGCACGAGGTCGTTAGCGACGGTGACCTGGTAGTCGCGTCCTCCTTGGAGGATGAGCATCGGCTTGTTAAGTCCGGCCGCGATCGCGACCGGGTCGTAGTCACGCAGTTCGAGCCAGTACGGCGCGGACAGGCCGAACGGCAGATCCGCTGCGGGGGTCGAGGGCGTGAGCTCCGCGCTGTCGACCAGGGCGGCCTGCCGCTGGAAGGTCTCGATGACCGCGGGTGGGACCTGGTCGGGAAGCACGGTGGCGAGGTAGCTGACGACGCGGACGGCGGCGTGGTGCATCGGCTGCGTGTCACCGGCCATGATCACCAGGCCCGCCACCGTAGGTGCGGCGACGGCGACGGCGGGGGCGACCTTGCCGCCCATGCTGTGGCCGAGGACGAAGACCCGCTTGGGGTCCACCGAGCGGTGGCGACCGAGCAGGTCTACCGCGTCGACGGCATGCGGCACGTATTCCTGCGTCATCGTCAGGTCTGATGCCGCGGCCACATCACGGTGGGCGTAGGTCGCCTTGTCGAAGCGCAGCACTGTCGTCCCGCGGCTGGCGAGCCCCCAGGCAAGGTCCTTGAGCGGTTTGTTCGGCCCGCTGGTCTCGTCGCGGTCGAACGGCCCACCACCGGCGAGCAGCACCACGCCGGGGCCGGGAGCCTGCCCGCGGGGGACGCTCAGCGTGCCTGACACCGCGAGTGGACCGGTGCCGACGGTGACCTCGTGCTCGCTGAAGCGGCCGGGCTCGGCATAGGGCGGTGGCATCCAAGCGAGTTCTGAGCCGGTCATGGACTCTGTCGCAGCGGCGTCAGGCATCCCATCACAACCTTTCTCAATGAATGCGAACGGTAGCATGGCGTGAGATCATTGAGGGATGGATGCTTTCGAACTCTTGGCCCACCCGGTGCGGTTGCGAGTGGTTCATGCGATGTGCGGCGGTAGGGAGCTGACCACCGCCGAGCTGTGCGACCGCATTCGGGACGTCTCGAAGGCCACGGTCTACCGGCACGTCGACCTGCTCGCAGCCGGCGGGGTCCTGGAAGTCGCCCTGGAGCGACGCGTGCGCGGCGCGGTCGAGCGCCGCTACCGGCTGCGCCGCGACCGCGCGGGGATCAATACGGACACGGTCAATTCGCTCTCGCTCGACGACCATCGCAGCGCATTCGCCGCCGCTCTGGCGGTCCTGGCTGCCGAATTCACCGCGTACCTCGACCGCGACACCGCCGACCCGGTAGCCGACCTGGTCGGCTACCGGCAGCATGCCGTCTGGCTCAGCCCTGGGGAACTGCGCGGGATGATCAACGGGATGCGGGAGGCCATCGCCCCCCACCTGGCCAACAAGCCATCACCCGACCGCACGCAGTACCTGATCAGCCCGATCCTCTTCCCCGTCGAAGCGCCGCCGACCGAGACCGGCGCCGACAACACCGCCACAGGCAGCCAGAGCCCGGGACCCTGTAGCTGAGCAAAGTCCACCACTGTCCCCGTGCCCGATTCGCCCCGAGGCCCAAGCCGAACAACCAATTCCGCCACTAAAGAGGTCGCACGGATAGGGGTGGTGGAGGGCCTCGGCTGCAGAACGGGCGCAGGCCATGGCGATCATGAAGTTGCAACGCTCTGTGATCATTGAGGGGACCTGTGCCCGCCCTGCCATCATGGCTCACTGAACCACTGTGGGAGCACTTCACGGCGCTGCTGCCCGCGAGGCCGGAGTTCCACCCGGAGCATCCGCTCGGCTGCCACCGTCGGCGTGTCAACGACCGGGTCGTCTTCGACAAGATGCTGCAACTGCTGCGCTTCGGCTGTTCTTACGAGGCGATCGCCGACACGACCTGCTCGGGGCGACCAGAGACGGGGTGGGCGCCACCGCGGGCGCCGTCCGGGCCGCCGGGGCTCTGGCAGAGGCCGTCCTCCGATGCGGCACGGCCGTCACTCGGTGTGCAGAACTCGGGCGATGGTCTGCCGTGCCGCCGTACGCGCCGGTATCACCGCGCCCAGTGCAGCGATCGCCACCCCGGCCAGCGCCAGCAGCGTCATCGACCCGGGGTGCCACACGTCCAGCATCCGTGCGGGGAAGGCGAGATGGGCGCTGTGCTCGGTCATCGGGATCACCACGCGGTAGGCCGCGACTCCCAGCGGCAGCCCGAGGAGCCCGCCGACCAGACCCAGCGCGGCCATGGACACCACCATCATCGCGGTGACCTGCCGCGGCGTCATGCCGATCGATTTCAGCATCCCCAGGTCGCGCCGCCGCTCCCGACTGCTCAGCACGACCGTGTTGAACACCCCCATCGCAGCGACCACGGTCAGCATCAGGGTCAGCACGGACGCGGAACTGATCACCGTCAGGGCCCCGGCGTTCACCGATGTCTTCGCGTTCGGGTAGAGCCCGGGGTCGGCGGCCCGAGCGGCCTTCATATAGGCGCTGACATCGGCTCCGGGGGTGAGCCGCACCCAGTACTGGTTTGCCTGCGCGCGCGGTGCCAGGGCGGTCACCGTCGTCCAGTCCGCGCGCATCCAGTCCGCCGGCCCGGACATGACCTCCCCGACCAGGGTGACGCGCTCCTGCCGGCTGTTCGCCGCGCTCAGCACGAAGGAGTCACCGAGCCGCAGACCGTGCTTGGACAGGAACCTGCCGGAGGCCACCACCTCGCCGGGTCCGCGCATCCAGCGGCCCCTGGCCAGGTCGTCCTGGAGAGCCGACCGGCCCCCGCGATCGCCCTCGAGTGACACGTCCTGGCTTTGGCCGATCAGCCGTACGTTGGCGTAGCCCACGGCGGATACGTCCGCTGCGTGCGGCAGTCCGCGCAACAGCGCCTGGGTCGCGGTGTCGCCGTGCTTGGGGGCGGTCTGCCCGAACCTGGTTTCCCCTCGCCCGACGATCACCTGAACCTTGCCGGCGCCCTCGACCGCGTTGCCGTAGGAGATCATGGTGGTCGACAGGCCGGTGGCGAAGGTCACCGTCGCCACCCCGAGCAGTACTGCGCAGACGGTGAGCAGGGCCCGTCCGGGCCGGGCGAAGGGCAGGCCCAGGCCCAGGGTCACCGGGCGCGGCAGCCGCACCCCGGTCAGCCACCGCTGTACGGCGAGCCCCCGTCCGCCACTGGGCGCGCTGCCGGCGCTGATCGCCTGTGCCGCGGACAGGCGGTGCGCGCGCAGCGCCGGGACCAACGCGGCCAGCAGTACCACGGTCGGCATGCCGAGGGCCGTGGTCGCGTACACCCAGGAGCTGATCGTCGGCGTGACGTTCACCGTGGCGAGGTCCGCGCCTTGAAAGACCTGGTGGAGCAGTGGCCGCGCCGCCACTGCGCCCAGGGCGGTGCCGGCCAGCGCGCCCGCCGTCGCCGGGACGCAGACCATCACCAGGTAGACCGCGACCACCTGGTTGGGCGTGAATCCAAGGGACTTGAGCACCCCGATGTGCCGGAAGCCGGACACCACGGCACCGCTCACCACATTGGCCACGATGAGGACCGCCACCAGCAGGCCGAGGATGCCGAAGGCCATAAGGAACGGCACGAAGGCATCGGGATTGGCTGCGAGTTGTGCCTTCAGCGTCAGATAGGACTGTTCGGCGAGTAGCGATCCGGACGGCAGGCCGGCGGTCACCGCGGCGGTGTCCGCGGTGATCTGCCGGGCTGTCGCAGCTTGGTCGAACCGGTACAGCATCTGGTACGTCGTGGGGTGCAGGGCCGTGATCTGCTGCGGGGAGACCCATGCCTGCGCTGTTCCACTCACGCTGGACGCGAGACCGACGACGGTCAGCGGCTGCAGTCCGGGCAGCTGGATCCGCTTGCCGATCGGCGAGTGCGGGCCCTTGCCCATCCCGGGTGCGTCCGGCAATGCCAGGACGATCTGTCCGGGGCCGGTGGCCCAGTGCCCGGCGAAGAGGTCAAGGCGGTCGACTGGACCACCGGGCTTCGCCCGCCCCACCACGGTCAGGGGGCCGGGCCCCATCCCGGGCATCTCGGACGCCGCGTTCTGCGGTATGTCGACCACGGCCTGCGGGAACGGCCCGGCCGAGGCCCGCACGCCCGAGCCCGAACGGTGCGCGGTCCGCGCCAGCTCCGCGCCGGAGACCTTCGCCGCGTCGAAGGTGGCGACGACGTGCGCGCCGTGCGCCTGGCCGAAGAGCCGGTCGAACGGTCCGGACGCGACGTCCAGCAGGCCCAGGGCGACCACGAGGGCCATGCTGGAGACGAGGACCACCACCCCGATCACGGAGGTCTGCAGCCGGCGGCGGCGCACGGCCGCGCGCGAGGCTCGCCACACCGCGCTCATGCCGACCGCTCCAGGGTCCGCTCGCCGGTGATCCGGCCGTCCGCCATCGTCACCAGGCGGCTGGCACAGCGCGTGGCCAGCCGCTGGTCGTGCGTCACCAGCAGGAGGGTCTGGCCCAGTTCGTTGAGGTCGATGAGCAGGTCCATCACCTGCTCGCCCGCGTGGCTGTCCAGCGCGCCGGTCGGCTCGTCCGCCAGCAGCAGCGCGGGGCGGTTCATCAGAGCGCGGGCCACCGCGACACGCTGGCGCTCGCCGCCGCTGAGCGCGGCGGGGTAGACGTTCCTGCGGTCGGCGATGCCGAGCTCGTCCAGCAACTCCAGTGCCCGGCGCCGGGCCTGACGGGCGGTCGTTCCGGTGAGCTGGGCGGACAGGGCGACGTTGTCGATCGCGGGCAGGTCGTCGATGAGGTTGAAGAACTGGAAGATCATGCCGATCCGGCGGCGCCGGAAGAGCGCAAGCCCGGTCTCGCTGACCCGGCCCAGGTCCTCGCCGTGCACGCGGACCGAGCCCGCAGTCGGCCGGTCGAGGCCGGCGATCATGTTGAGCAGGGTGGACTTGCCACAGCCGGACGGCCCCATCACCGCCACCGCCTCCCCGGCGCCGATCTCCAGCGACACCCCGTTCAGGGCGACGGTGTCGCCGTATTCCTTGCGCAGGCCGCTCACCCGCACGACTTCCGGGTCGCGCACGGCGGCGGGGCCGGCCCCCGGGGCCGTGTCGCTGATGTCTTCGGTGGTCATGACAGGGACGCTAGGCGGCGTGGACCGTCCGGGCGTCAGCCCTCGGAAGTAACCCGCGGCGGTAATCATCCTTGGGATGTACGGGGTGGACCCACAGATGGACGTCCGCTCGCCGGCTGCCTGGCACGATGTACGACGTGTGGACATCGGGGACGGGCCGGCTACTCATCGCCCTCGCGACGGTGGGCCTGGCGGTGGCCGGGAGCTCTGCCGTGCTGCTGACGCGCGCGCGCCGCCGCTACCGCAGGGTCCTGGAGGACCGGGGCTGGCTGCTGGAGCGCGAACGGGAGGCCGCCGCCCGCACGGCGGTCGCGGCTGAACGGGCTCGCATCGCCCGCGAGCTGCACGACATCGTCAGCCACAAGGTCAGCCTGATGGTCGTATCGGCGAGCGCCGCGCGCGAGGTGCTGGCCACCCTGCCGGACGAGGCGGAGACCGCACTGCGGGCCGTCGAGGGTGCCGGACGCGACGCGATGACCGAACTGCGCCACCTGCTGGGCCTGTTGGCGCCGTCACCCAACGGCGACGACGATGACCAGGCCGAGCGCTACGGCGAAGGAGAACTCTCCGGGCTCACACCGCAGCCGAGCCTGAGTCACCTGGGCACCCTCGTCGACCGGATCGCTTTCACCGGCCTCCCGGTCGAGGTGCGGATCTCCGGTGAACCGCGCCCGCTGCCGCCCGGCATCGACGTCACCGCCTACCGGATCGTCCAGGAGGCGCTGACCAACGCGCTCAAGTACGGCGACGGCGGCAAGGCGGCGGTGACCGTGCGTTATGCCGACCACAGTCTGCGGGTCGAAGTGCTCAACAGCGGACCGAGCGTGCTGACCGCCGACCGCGCGAGCACGGATGCCGGACCGGGTGCCCGCAAGCGCCGGGACGACGGTGCCGGGCGCGGCCTGATCGGTCTGCGCGAGCGCGTCGCCGTCTATGACGGCCGCTTCGACGCCCGGCGCCGCATAGGCGGCGGCTACCGCGTCCGCGCCCGCATCCCCCTGGAGCGCCCGTGACTGAGTCCACCGCCGACCGCCGCGCCCACCACGCCCCGGAATCGAACCAGAGCGGAGACACCGGCGCCCCGCGCGTCCTCATAGCCGACGACGAGGAACTCATCCGAACCGGCTTCCGCCTCATCCTCACCTCGCGCGGCATCGACGTCGTCGGCGAGGCCGCCGACGGCATGCAGGCCGTCACGGAAGCCGAACGACTGCGCCCGGACGTCCTGCTGATGGACATCCGAATGCCCCACCTTGACGGCCTTCAAGCCGCCAAGCGCGTCCTTGGGCTGCTCCCGCACTGCCGGGTACTCATGCTCACCACCTTCGACCTCGACGACTACGTCTACGCGGCGCTCGCCGCCGGAGCCAGCGGCTTTCTGCTCAAGGACGTCACCGCCGCACACCTCGCGGCAGCCGTACGACTGGTGAACACCGGAGACGCACTGCTCGCCCCCTCGATCACCCGCCGCCTCATCGAGCGCTACGCGACGACCCACGGCGCGGGCCGGACCGAGCCGGCCCACGTCCCCGCCGCTGCGGCGGCCGCGGCCCGCACCTCCGCGATCCACCGCGACCTGGCTCCGTTGACCCCCCGTGAACTCGAAGTGCTGGCCCTGATGGGCCGGGGCTTGTCGAACACCGAGCTCGCCGCGGCCTTCACCCTCAGCGAGTCCACCGTGAAGACCCACGTCGCCCGGATCTTCGCCAAGCTCGCCCTCCGCGACCGCGCCCAGGCCGTCGTCCTCGCCTACGAGACAGGCCTGATCACCCCCGACGGCCTGACTGCCGACTGACACTGCTTCCACGGCACGCTGCATAGGCCCGCCCCGGGTCGGTTGCCCCCGTTCCTAGGGACATCCCGTGAGATCTTCGGGCACTATCACTGTTTCGGGTTGGCGCGCTTGTCCCACACCTGTTCCGCCGCGGCCGAACTGCTCCAGAGGCTGTGGCCGGCCCCGGACGAGTAGTTTCCGGGAGATCCATCAGCCAAGCCGCGTGACGGCCTCCGTGGCAATGCGCGGAAAAACGCCCTCGTCCATGGCGAAGTCCGAGTCCGGGACAGGCCAGTGGATGACAATCTCGGTTAAGAGATCCTTGGGTAGGCGTGTGGTTATGGTCGGCGGTTGGGGCGTTCGTCCCAGCGATGCGTCGTCCATGCACATCGGATCAGGCTGCGCACGCGGGGCGTCATGCCGACCGGCGGGCGCCACGGCGCCAGGTCGGGATGCTCCTTCAGCATGTCGTCGGTCGTCGCATAGGGTGCTGTCGCGAGGGTGTCCACGTCGTTCGTCACAAAACGATCTTGGATTCCCTCGTTCTCGTCTCCGCAGGCACCCCTTGGAGCACACCACCAGGAGGAATCAGTGTCATACCCGCAACTGCTCACCCCCGAGGAGAAGCTCGCCGACGCGAAGAAGCTGTTGAGCCTCCCGCGTATCGTCGTGATCTGCGGCTCCACCCGCTTCATGACCGAGATGAACGAGGCCGATCTGCGGGAGACCAAAGTCGGAAAGATTGTCGTCAAACCGGGCTGTGACATGAAGTCGCCGCACGAACTTTGGTCCGATCCTGTCGAGGCCGAGGCGCTGAAGGTTCGACTCGACGATCTGCACCGGGCGAAGATCCGGCTCGCTGATGAGGTGTTCGTAGTCGGCGACTACATCGGAGACAGCACCCGAGCCGAAATCGCCTACGCCCGGTCGCTGGGCAAGCCCGTGCGGTTCACGCACCCCGAAGTCGACCCTGACGCCTGACCGCCCGCTGCCACCTCGACAACCAGGGCCGGCAGCCCGCCGCCTGACCGTCTCGCAGTGGCTTCGGCCATCACTCGCGCGCCGACTCGATCTGCGACTGACGCGGATCGAAGGCGCTGGCCACGAACCCTGGTTGGAGGAGCCCGACGCCGTGCGGGCGCACCTTCGGCGGTTCGTGCAACGCGCGGCCGGTGCCTAGAGGATCAATTCCAAGGGATGCCTGCGGAGGGTGTGGGGTGGGCGGCCCCAGGTCAGTGCCGTAGGAGTGCCCAATCAGCACGGCCTTGGCAACGTCCCACGCGTCGAGCAGCTCGGCGAGGTCGTCGACATGCCGCGCCAGGGAATGGCGCCCCCTCCACGAGGACCGGCCTGTGCCACGCTGGTCGTACCGGTACACGGGCGCAAGGTCCTCGACCATAGCTGCGACATCGCCCAGATAATCCGGCAGCCCCGGACCACCATGGACCATGACTACGGGCAGCTTCCGGGACGTGTCTCCCAGCGCTATCCAGCGCAACTGGGCCCCGTCGGTCATCGATGTGCGGCCTTGTGTCTCCATCAAAGTCACCACGGAGAACTTACCGATCTCGCTGAAGCTCCGCCAAAGGTTGAAGAACAAGCTGAGCACAGACACCACTCGATTCAGCGACGGCACGACACATGTTGCGATCGACAGAGTTCCCACCACTGGCGCTGAGCTGCATCAACTCTTAGTTCGCACTACTACGACAGCTCTGGCCCCCAGAGAACCTGCGAGGACCTCCACTACGAGACCCTGGCTGGTCGTCACGTAAGCCTCACCGGCTGACGTTCGCGCCCTGCGCCCCGGTCACGCGTCGAGGACGTGCCGGGGCACCTCCGCAGCGACGGGAGCCGTCAGCGCCTGCGACAGCACGCGGCTTCCGTCCGGTAGTACGCCTTGCCGGTGGGGCCGACGCGGCGAGCGGAAAGCAGTACGTCGATGCCGCCGCCGGAGCCGAGGTCCAGGACGCGTTCGCCCTCGTGGAGGTCGGCCACCGCGGTCGGGTTGCCGCAGCCGAGGGAGGCGGCGAGGGCCTCAGCGGGCAGGGTGTCGCGCTCGTCTTCGGCGTACAGGGTGGAGCCGAAGTTGTCGTCGATCTCGATCGGTCCGCAACAGGGGGTGTGAGAGATACGCGCCAAAGGGGCAACGACATGATCTTGAAGCCCTGATGCGCTCGGACTCACCTGCGACGCGGGTGGCAGGGTCGCGTTCGGCGACATGCCGGGCGACCGCGTCGACGCCGGGGCGGGCGTAGCGCTCCAGGGAACGGACGGAGGCGTGGCGGGAGCGGGCCAGCAGCATTGGGGTGGAGGTGCCGTCCTCGGCGTCGTGTGAGGGCAGTGTGGCGGAGCCGGTGGAGTGTGAAGCCGTCCAGGTCCTCGATGTCCCCGGGTGAGGCGAGCGGGTTGGCCAGCAGCCGGGTGTTCTCCTCGAAGATTTCCTCAGCCCGGCGGTAGGAGAGCCGGGCCCGGCCGGTCTCCGGGCACACGTCAAGCGTCGGCGTTCCGGCCGAGGCCTTGCGGTCGGTGAGGAACAGCGTGCCACGTGTACGGCGTGCGATCACTTGAGGGAGGGGACTGTCAGTGCCCGACGCCGACCAGGCCCGGCGCCAGCATGCTTACCGAGGTCATGCCCCCAGATCCTCCGTCACGGGCAGGCACTCGGCGAGCAGGTCGACGACGTCGCGCCAGGCTCGCTGCGCGTGCCGTGGGTGGTAGCCGACGCCGGAGACCACGGGGTGGTCGACCGGCGGGTGGTGGAAGGCGTGCAAGGCGCCGCCGTAGACCGTGAGGCGCCAGTCGACGCCCGCGGCCTGCATCTCAGCGGTGAACGCTTTCCGTTGCGCGGGCGGCATGATCGGGTCTTCCGACCCGACCCCGGCCCACACCGGGCAGCGAATGCGCGCCGCCTCGCCCGGTCGGCCCGTGGTCAGTGCGTTGACTGTCCCGATCGCGCGCAGGCTGACGCCGTCGCGCCCGAGTTCCAGCCCGATGGCACCCCCGGTGCCGTAGCCGACGGCGGCGATCCGGTCGGGGTCGGTCCGCGGTTCGGTGCGCAACACATCGAGCGCCGCATGGCCGATGCCTCGCATCCGCTCGGGATCAGCGAGCAGCGGCAGGCAACGGGCCAGCATCTCCTCGGGGTCGCCCAAATAGCGCCCGCCGTGAAGGTCGAAGGCCAGCGCTACATATCCCAGTTCGGCGAGAGCATCGGCCCGGCGGCGCTCGACGTCGCTGAGCCCCATGCCCTCCGGTCCGAGCAGCACCGCGGGCCGGCGGTCGACACCGGCCGGGAGCGCGAGGTGCCCGATCATCGTCAAACCGTCGGCCGGGTACTCGACCGTACGCGTCGTAATCGTCGTCATGAGACTGGACTGTAGTGATCGTCGAGCCCGGTCCGGCCGGTGTTCTGCCGCGGGCAGAACAGCGCGGGTGTCCCTCTCAAATACGGCGAGGGCTCACAAGAGCCGTCACAAACCCCGTCCCCACGGCAGCGCTGGCGGCACCGTGCCGAATAGGTGACAGCCGAGGGGCGCTCAGGAGCTGCAAGATCATCTCGTTGCCCCTTTGGCGCGCATCTCGGTCACACCCCAACAGGCGGTTCCGCCCACGCCAGTTGGGATTTCCATAAACTATGAATATAAAAATGCTATGCTCCGAGCATGAGTCGTCAAGACACCGCTCCTGGCGCGTCCGCCGCCATCGGGGCAGCCCTCTACGGCCTGGCCACCAGGGCCGCGAGACGCTTGCCCCGGGACATGAGCCTGACGTCCGCCGCCACCCTGGCCACCCTGGACCGGACCGGCCCGCGGCGCATCACCGATCTGGCCGCGGTCGAGGGCGTCACCCAGCCCGCGATGACCACCCTGGTCCGGGTGATAGAGGAGTCCGGCCTGGTCGAGCGGCGGGGCGACGCGTCCGACAAGCGGGTCACGCTGGTGTGCCTGACCGAGGCCGGCGCCTCCTATGTCCGCACGCGGCGCCAGGCGGGTGTCCACGCGTTCGAGCGGTTGATCGGCGAGCTCACCGGCGACGAGGTCGAGGCGCTGGTGGCGGCCCTTCCGGCACTGAAGCATCTGGCAGAGCTCGAAAGCCAGGACCGCGAAGGGCCGAAGCAGTGACCGGGCAGCCAGTCGGCGGGATCGTGGTGAAGGCGTCCGCGGTGGCGCGTTCCGAGGCGCGCCTGCTGGCCCCCGCCCTGATGTTCATCGCTCTGGTCGTGGCGGCGGTCGCCAGCCTCGGGACACCGCTCATCACCAGCGTGGCGACCTCGTTCCACGTCTCGCTCGGCAGCGCGCAGTGGACGCTGACCGTCGCACTGCTCAGCGGCGCCGTCGCCACACCCGTCCTCGGCCGGCTCGGAGCCGGCCCGCACCGGCGGGCCACGATCCTCGCCACGCTGGCGGTCGTCGTCGCCGGCAGCGCGCTCACCGTGCTGCCGCTGCCGTTCGCGTGGCTGCTGGCCGGCAGGGCGGCCCAAGGCGTCGGGCTCGGGCTGACGGCGCTGATGATGGGCGTGGCCCGGGACCACCTCCCCGAGGAGCGCAGCACGGCCGTGATCGCCCTGATCTCGGTGGTCTCGATCATCGGGGCCGGCGTCGGCTACCCGCTGACCGCACTGCTCGCCGAGCTCGGCGGGGTACGGGCCGCCTACGGCCTCGGCCTGGTCGTCACCGCCGCCGCCCTCCTGACCGCGTGGCGCTCCATGCCCGAAGCCCCCGAAGGCCGCTCCGCCCACGTGGACGTGGCAGGCGCGGTCGTCCTGGCCGCTGCGCTGCTCCTGGTGCTGTTCCTCGCCGGCGAACGGAATCTGTGGAGCCGGCACCTCGCCGTGGCGGCGGGCCTCGCCGTCGTCGCGGTGGTGCTGCTCTGCGTCTGGGCCGTCATCGAGCTGCGCAGCACGACGCCCCTGGTCGATTTGCGGGCGGTGCGGCACCCGGCGGTCGCCGGGGCGAACCTCGCCATGTTCGTCGGCGGGATCGGCATGTACCTCCTGCTCACGCTCATCACCCGGTACGCGCAGACGCCGCACGGCGCCGGCTACGGCTTCGGGCTGACGACCTTCGTCGCCGGGCTGGTCCTCATCCCGTTCTCGGTGCTGGGGTTCGTCGCCGGCAAGCTCACGCCGCGGGTCCGGACGCGGATCGCCGACCCCCTGCTCCTGGCCGGCGGCGCCGTCGTGGTCGGCGGCGGGTTCGCCCTGTTCGCTGCGGCCCGGTCGGACCTGGCCGAACTGTTCGCGGCGATGGGCGTGCTCGGCTTCGGCGTCGGCGGCTTCTCGGCCGCGATGCCCGGCGTCATCCTGGCCGTCACCCCCAAGAGCGAGACGTCGAGCGCCATGAGCGTCAACTACGTCGTCCGCAGCGTCGGGTACTCCCTGGGCAGCGCCATCGGCGGCCTGATCCTCGCCGCGGGCACCGGCCCCGGCCACCTCTTCCCCGACGACAGCGCCTACACCACCGCGGCGCTGGTCGGCATCGGCGCCATGGCGATCACGACGCTGACAAGCCTCGCTCTCGCCCGCCGACGCTCGTCCGAGACCAACCCGTAAGTGAGATGCACTCATCCCCACACTGGAGGTTCCATGCCCAAGGGCTACTGGGTCAGCGCCTACCGCACCATTTCAAACCCTGAGAAGCTGGATGCTTACAACAAGCTGGCCCCTCCGGCCGTCGAGGCCGGAGGCGGTCGGATCCTCGCCCGTGGCGGTCGGGTCGTGGCGCATGACGCCGGAATCGCCGAGCGCACCGTCCTGATCGAGTTCGACAGCTTCGAGCAGGCCGTCGCGGCGCACGAGAGTGCGGCCTACCAGGAGGCGCTGGTCGCCCTCTCCGACGGCGTCGAGCGCGACTTCCGCATCGTCGAAGGCATCGACTGACCGAGGTCCGGTCGGATCTTCGGTCAACTTGACCCGGCCCTGAAGGACTCCGTTGGGAAAGTTGTGAACGCCCGGGGTTCCGCGCTAGATCCTGCTGAACCAATACCGGGAATCAGGCCGCGATGAGCTCCTGCTCGCGGTCCGGCGTCTTGACCTTGGACTTCTTGTTCGGCAGCGAGAGCCGGAAGACCTTGTGCCACGCGGAGAACACCTGCTTGGGCAGCGGCCCGGTGACGTACTCCAGCTCGTACTTTTCGAACAGCGCGCGCACCTTCACCGCGACCTCGGCGTACCGGTTGCTCGGCAGGTCCGGGAACAGGTGGTGCTCGATCTGGTGCGACAGGTTGCCGGTCATGAAGTGCATAGCCTTGCTGCCGCTGATGTTCGCCGAGCCCATCATCTGGCGCAGGTACCACTGGCCGCGCGTCTCGCCCTTGATCGACCGGCGCTCGAAGACCTGCACGCCCTCGGGGAAGTGCCCGCACATGATCACCGAGTGGGTCCAGATGTTGCGGACCAGGTTCGCGGTGAACGTGGCGGCAAGCGTGGTGAGGAACGACGGGCCCGACAGCAGCGGGTGGATCACGTAGTCCTTGAGCACCTGCTTGCGGATCTTGCGGCCCACGGCCCTGGCCCGCGCGCGGAACTCCGGGTTCTTGCGGCGGCGCTTGTGCAGGTTCTTGCCGAGTTCCAGGTCGTACGCTGCGATGCCGTACTCGAAGAAGCAGGCGTTGATGAAGTTCCACAGCGGCTGGCCGAGGTGGAACGGGTGCCACTTCTGGTCCTCGTCGACGCGCATGATGCCGTAGCCGAGGTCGTTGTCCTTGCCGATCACGTTGGTGTACGTGTGGTGCAGCTCGTTGTGCGAGTGCTTCCACTGCTCGGACGGCGAGACGTGATCCCACTCCCAGGTGGTGGAGTGAATCTTCGGGTCTCGCATCCAGTCCCACTGGCCGTGCAGGATGTTGTGGCCGATCTCCATGTTGTCCATGATCTTCGCCACGGACAGACCGGCGGTGCCGAGCAGCCACGCGGGCGGGAAGAACGAGAACAGCAGCACGCCCCTGCTGACCAGCTCGAGCTTGCGCTGCGCCGAGATGACCTTGCGGATGTAGGCGGCGTCTTTCTCGCCGCGGCCGGCGATCACCTCGTCGCGGATCGCGTCCAGCTCGCGGCCAAGCTCCTCGATCTGCTCCGCGGTCAGGTGGGCGGTGGGGTCGATGGCGGTCAAGGTGCTCCTACCGTTCGATGTCGCAGGGGCCCGCCGCGGCGGACACGCAGGTCTGGATGAGGACGCCCGGCTCGGCCTCGGTGATCTCGCCGGTGCGCAGGTCGCGGACGGCGCCCGCCTTGAGCGGCGTGATGCAGCCGAAGCAGATGCCCATGCGGCACCCGGAGGGCATGAGCACGCCGGCCTCCTCGCCGATGTCCAGCAACGGCGTGGCCCCGTCCGCGTCGACGGTCTTGCCGGTGGCGCTGAACGTGACCTCGCCGCCGTCGCCGGCGACGACGATGCTGGGGCGGAAGCGTTCGGTGTGCAGGCGCTCTTGTACGCCGTGCTCGGTCCAGCGCTCTTCGGCGGCGTCGAGCAGGCCCGCGGGCCCGCAGGCCCAGGTCTCGCGCTCGGCCCAGTCGGGCACGAGTTCGTCGAGACGGGCGATGTCGAGCATGCCGTCTGTGTCGGTGTGCACCTCGGCGAGCCGCAGCTTCTTGTCCGCGACCAGGTCGTGCAGTTCGTTGCGGAAGATCACGTCTTGCGGCTGTGGCGCGCAGTGGACCATGACGACGTCGTCGAACTCGGTGTCGCGCAGCATGCCCATCACGGGCGTGATGCCGCTGCCGGCCGTCAGGTAGAGCACCTTGGCGGGCTTGGCCTGCGGCAGCACGAAGTCACCGGTCGGCTGGTCGAGCTGGATCAGCGTGCCCGGTTTGGCCCTGCGGACCAGGTGGTTGCTGACCTTGCCGTCCGGGATCGCCTTCACGGTGATCGTGACGCGGCCGTCCTGGCAGTTTGTCGGCGAGGTAATGGAGTAGGCACGCCACAGGCGCACCCCGTCGACGTCGACCCCGATCCGCACGTACTGACCGGCTGTGTGGCCGCGCCAGCCCCGTCCCGGCCTGATCACGATGGTCGCGGCGTCACCCGTCTCGGGGTGCACGGCCTCGATGCGCCCACGCAGGTCAGCGCTCGCACGCAGCGGACTGACCAGGTCGAGGTAGTCCGACGGCAGCAGCGGCGTCGTGACCATCTCCAGCAGTTTCCACGCCCTGCTGCGGAGGGCTGCACTCGTCATGACTCCAGCTTGATGCGCCTCAAGGCGTAAAGTCCTGACCGCAGGACGTAAATCTGGTCGGCTGAATTGTTCGCAGGGAACAAAAACGTGAACCATGCAATCCGGAGGGCCAGCGAACTGGCCCTGGACGAGACGACGGTCACCGCACTTCGGGCCGCGCTGAAGAGCACCGCCGACGAGATCGTCCAGGCGATCATCGACGAGGTCCCTCCCTACGCCAACGCCCTTTCGGGCCGTATGGGCGGCACCATCCGCCGAGCCGTCCGCACCGCCCTGGGGCACTACCTGGACCTCGCGAGCGGGAACGCCACAGGCGGCGACGGCGGCGACGCAGCCTACGAGCTGGGCCGCGGCGAGGTCCGCGACGGCCGTTCGATGGATGCCCTACTCGGCGCCTACCGCGTCGGCGCCCGTGTGGCCTGGCGATGCCTGGCAGCAGGTGCCGTACCCGCAGGTCTGCCCGCCGCCGAGGTCGCCAAGTTCGCCGAGCTGACCTTCGCCTACATCGACGAGCTCTCCGCCGCGAGCGCCGCGGGCCACGCCGACGAACTGGCCGCCCAGGGCAGGGCCCACGAGCGCCATCTGGAACACCTGGCCCGCGACCTCCTCGCCGGCGCGAGCCCGGACGTGCTGCTGGCCTCCGTTCAACGGGCCGGGTGGCAGCCTCCGGTTTCGCTGACCGCGGTCCTGCTGCCCGCTGCCCAGGCCCGGCCCGCCTACCGCACGCTCGACCCGAACACCCTCGTCCTCGACGATCTGCCCGACGCCACCGGTGTGCTGCTCGTCCCCGATGCCGACCGATCACACCTCTTGCGGCAGCTGACCGACCGCACCGCCGTCGTCGGCCCGGCCCGGCCATGGACTCGTGCGTCCGCCTCGTACGCACGAGCGGTACGCGCGCGCTCCCTCTCCTCTGAAATCCGCGACACCGAGGACCACCTGCCCGAGCTGGTGCTGAGCGCCGACGCGGACGCGTTCGCAGACCTGCGCGCCCGAGCCCTCGCACCGTTGCGGACCCTGCCTGCCGCGACCGCACAGAGGCTGGAGGGGACGCTGCGGGCGTGGCTGCTGCACCAGGGCAGACGGGACGAGGTGGCGGCGGAATTGTTCGTCCATCCCCAGACGGTTCGGTACCGGATGTCGCAGTTGCGGGAGCTGTTTCCGGATCTCGCATCGCCACACCGGGTCCTTGAACTGACGCTGGCGGTCGGTCTTCGGGTCAGCTGACGCGCACTTCGACCGTCCACGACCGCGTCCGCGAGCGGTCCAGGAATCGTGCCTCGTTCTCGGTGCCATCAGCTGGCTCATGCGACCCGGGGAAGAGCGATATTAGCCAGCTGAGACCGGGGGTTGATTTGAAACCTCCCCCAGCCTAGGGCGCATTCCCACCGTCGTAGCAACACCACAGGTAGATAGGTGTGTTGCATGTTCGAGTACCACCGTGGCAGCAAGCCAGGGGGGACAGCCCGTGTACAAGCGCGACGAAAGTTCGTCGAGCTCGTTCGAGAGGGCATGGGAATCAAAGAAGCTAGTCACACTGTCGGGGTCAGCTACAGAACGGGGAAGGTCTGGGTCAATGGCAGGGCAGCCAGCAGCAGTAATGGGGCCCGGCTCCCGCTGCCCGAGTTCAGGGAACCCGTCACATGTGACCTTGCGTCCGGGAATTCTCGCTATCTGAACGAGGAGGAACGTGGCCACATCAGTGATTTGCTGCGAGAGGGCCGTTCCGTCCGTGCCATCGCTGCTGCGCTCGGTCGGAGCCCATCGACCGTCAGCCGGGAGATCCGACGTAACAGGAATGCGAATGGCACCTACCGGCCCCACTCGGCACAAAGGCGTGCGGCTGCGCGTCGACCACGCCCCAAAGCTCGGAAGATTGAGAGCTATGGGGAACTGAGGACTGTCATCCAGTCCCTCCTGGACAAGAAGTGGAGCCCTCGACAGATCGTGCAGTGGCTGCGCCTCAAGTATCCAGACAGAGAAGATATGTGCATCGGCGTGGAGACCATCTATCGGTCCCTCTATGCCCGCGGGAACCTGCTCGAGCGCGAAGCGAAGAGGGTGCTGCGGACGCGTCGACACCGCCGCCGGCCTCGCTCGATGGCACGCCACCATCGGGCCTCCGTCTCCATCACCGGGATGGTCATGATCAAGCAGCGTCCGACGGAAGCTGATGACCGCCTTGTTGCGGGACATTGGGAAGGCGACCTGATCACCGGGCCGAACCTTGGGGGCTCTGCCATCGGCACGCTGGTGGAACGAACGACTCGCTACACAAAACTCCTGCATCTGCCCGGCAAGGGTGCGGTCGCCGTGAGGGAGGCTCTGACGTCCGCCATGATGGAATTTCCCGCGCAATTGCGGCGATCGGTCACATGGGACCAAGGTGGGGAGATGGCGCATCATCAGCAGTTCACCAAGGCCACTGGAGTTCCGGTCTTCTTCTGCGACCCTGCCAGCCCTTGGCAGCGAGGCACCAATGAGAACACCAACGGCCTTCTGAGGCAGTACTTTCCGAAGAGCACCGACCTATCCGTCTTCACTCGCATCGACCTCGATTCCGTTTCTGCTGAACTCAACGAACGACCCCGCGAAGTGCTGGATTGGGCGACGCCGGCTGACCGGATGGCCGCTCTTCTAGCCGCGAGCTGACACGCGGTGGCGCGGTAGCATGCTCCACCGTCATGTCTCGATGAGAAGCCAAGACTGAACGTCTAAGTCCACCGCCGTTCGAATAGAAGAGCGGCACGGAAAGCATCACGTGTTGCAACGATCTATGGAATGCGCCTAGAGCAGGGGGATTCCTAGCTCACGTCGCCTGATCCCTGGCGGGGATGCAGGTCTTACACGATCAGCACTAGCCGGGACAGAGACCAGCCCGGACGAGCATCACACGGGCTGAGTTCTTGTCCCGAGGTCGGGACACCCCGCACGTGGTGCACGTATACGTTCGTTCTGAGAGAGGCAGCGCGTGCTTGGTTCTCGCTCCGCAGTCTGCGCAGTCCATCGTGGTGTACGCCGGGTGCACCAGGTGCACGGACCGGCCGTGCTTACGGCCCATCTCGACCAGGGCTGACTTCGTCGCGCCGATCGCCGCGTCAGCGGCCTTCTTCGCCATGGTGGACTTCGCAAGGAACTTCGGCCGGAAGTCCTCCACGGCCAGGGCGTCATGGTCGCGGACGACCTTCTTGGCCCACTTGCGGGCGGTGTCCTGACGCTGCCGGGCCACCTTCTTGTGCAGCTTCGCCGCCTGCCGCTTCGCCTCGCGATAGCCCTTCGACCCGGCCTGTCCACGCTTCGGCTTACGCCGGGACATCATCCGCTGATAGCGCGCCAAGCGCTGGGCAGCACTCTTCCCGTGCTGCGGGTGGGCAAGGTCATGGTCGTCGCTGGTAGTGGTCGCAATCTCCTTCACACCCCAGTCGATCCCGATCACCCGGCCAGTTCCCGGCAGCGTCTCGGTCACACTCGCCACGACGAAAGACGCGTACCAAGCCCCGGTGCTGTCGCGGTAGACGCGGACGCTGGAGGGTGGCTTGGAAAGGGCACGCGACCACACGACCGTCACGACGATGCCGCCTGCCAGGTGCAGGCGGCCGTCCTTGAGCCGAAAACCCCGCTGGGTGTAGTTCAGCGACGGATCGTCCTGATGCTTCTTCTTGTACTTGGGCATCCCGGCCCGCTGCCGCATCGGCAAAGCGGCCTTGATGTCCTTCAGCGCCTTCGCCCGCGACTTCGCGAAATCGCGTATCAACTGCTGCTGAGGAACGCTGGAGCCTTCGCGCAGCCAGCCCATGCAGGCACGCGCCTCGGTCAGCATCCTGTCCAGCCGGGCCGGACCGCACTTCTCGTTCTCGGCGTGCGCCTTCTTCGAGCGGGCGCAGCACTCATTCCACAGCCACCGGCACCGCGCCCATTCCGCTTCGAGAGCGCCAGTTGCGGTGGACGACACGCGAAGGCGGAAGGTGTAGCGGGCATGCCCGACACCTTTCGTTTCCTGCGCCGCGGTCGTCATGAACAGCAACCTACCCGGGAGGACTGACAGTTGAGAATTCTGATCCAACGGGGGCTGGCTCACCACCACGGCAGGGGAAGCCGATCCGCCCTGCCAGCGAATCAGCTTCCCCTGCCCCGCTCCGCAGGAATCCGGTGAACCAAACAAGGCCTCGGCAAGCCCGTCGGGGGCGCTGTCTCTGAGAAGCGGGGTGGCGAATACGACTCGACTGGACTCGGTGGACGGCTGGACTCGGTGGACGATGCACACCGGCCCTCGCTCGTCGACGCGCTCATCGAGCATCTGGTCGGTGATCTGGGCAGCTATGCCATGGAAAACGTCTTTCATGTGGTCGTGGAGGGCGCTGTCCTGGCACGAGCTGACCCACGGGCGCGCGGCGGGCAGGCCGGGGTCACCAGGGGCGGGGGGCCAGGCCGCTCGCGCCGGGGACCACCGTGGTTCTGCGACGGCTCCGTGCCTCCCTTCCGACAGGTCAACCGGACGACCGACCGGGCCGGCCTGGCACACCGCGCGAGGGATGATGGGGATGGAATGACGGAACGTAAGGTCAGGAGCTTCCATGGCGAAGCGGGTTCACCGACCCCGTGAGGACGCGGAGTTTAATTTCATCCTCGGGATGAGCGGAGTTCCGGTCCTCGCATACTTCACCGGGACATGGCCCAAGGCAATCGAGCCCTGCCGGGTGATGGACCTCGTCGTGGGTGGCATCGCCGACGACTACACGGGCCGCCTGACGGCCGTCCGCGCCGACATCACGCGTTGTCCGGCCGCAACCGAGCGATACGGGATCACCGGAGCCCCGTCCTACGTCCTGCTGAAGGAGGGAGAGGTGGTGGCGCACGGCACGGGGCCTATGACCATCGCCGAGGTACGGAACTTCCTGGACGGCCACCTCTGAGCGGCCGCTGCGGCACGTGGCCGCGACGCCCGTCTCGTCTCGTCTCGTCTCGTCTCGTCTCGTCTCGTCTCGTCTCGTCTATGGGAGCTGCGCCGGCCGCGGGAGCCAAGACACGGAAATTCGTCAGCACCTGACCCGCGACGACAGGCGCCGCGGCCGTCCCATGGACCCCCTGGGTGCTACTGCCGGTCCGGCTGCGGCAGCTCCTGCTCGGTCCAGATGGTCTTGCCGGTGGACGTGTAGCGCGTGCCCCAGTGGTGGGTCATCTGGGCGATGATGAACAGGCCCCGGCCTCCCTCGTCGTCGCTCGCGGCGTGCCGCAGATTGGGCGCGGTGTGGCCGGTGTCGGACACCTCGCAGGTCAGGGTCCGGTCGCGGATCAGGCGCACCTGGATCGGGCCGCCACCTGCGTAGCGGATGGCGTTGGTGACCAGTTCGCTGACGATGAGCTCCGTGGTGAACGCCGCGTCGTCCAGTCCCCAGTCGCCGAGCTGTTTCCCGACGGCGGAGCGGATGGTGGCCACGGCCGCCGGGTCCGGGGCCAGTGCCCATTGGGCGAACCGGTTTTGGGCGAGCAGGCGCGTGCGGACCAGGAGCATCGTCGCGTCCACGTCCACCGCCCCGGGCAGCATGGTGGCCACCGCCCGGTCGCACAGCTCTTCCAGGGATCTTCGGTCGTCGCAGAGGACCTGTGAGAGCTGCGCGAGCCCGGCTTCGCGGTCGTCGGCCGTCTGGAGGAGGCCGTTTGTGAAGAGGGCGACAACAGTGCCCGGCGCGAGTTCCAGTTCCGTGCTCTGGTAGGGCAGGCCGCCGATTCCCAGCGGTGGTCCTGGCGGCAGCTGTGGATAGTCGACGACGCCCGTGTGCGGTTCGACGAGTGCCAGCACCGGCTCCCCGGCTCGCGCCATGCTGCACTGCCCCGAGACGGGGTCGTACACCGCGTACAGGCAGCTCACGCCCAGAGCCGCGTCGGCGTGCGCTTTCAGGTGGCCCGGGCCGCGGCCGGTTTCGTCCTCATGCGTGGTCTGCTCGACCAGGTCGGCCAGGCGGGACAGCAGCTCGTCCGGGCTAAGGTCCAGCCGGGCCAGGACGCGCACCCCCGTGCGCAGGCGTCCCGCGGTGGCCGCGGCGCGTATGCCGTGACCGAGCACATCCCCGACGACCAGGCCGACCCGGGTACCGGAGAGAGGGATGATGTCGTACCAGTCGCCGCCCACCCCGGAGCCGCTGTCGGCGGGCAGGTAGCGGCTCGCCGAGTCGACGGCGGCGTGCGGCGGCAGGCGGCGTGGAAGCAGACTCCGCTGGAGCTTGAGGGCCACGCTGTGGCCACGGGTGACCACCGGCATCAGCAGGAAACCGATCAGCAGGGCGCCCAGGCCCAGGACGGTGACCCCGCCCGTCCTGCCGATCAGCGGCAGGTCGACGGCGGTCGTGCCGTACCGGGGATCCGCGTAGACGACGAAGGTGGCGTAGAGGAACAGCAAGAGCATGAACAGCGCGCCGAGCCCGGGTAGCACGCCCTTGAAGACCAGATCCTTGACGCTGCGGGTGAGGATCTTGCGGTGGTACCAGACGCAGGCGAAGCCGGTCAGTCCGTACTGGAACGCGATCGCGAGACCGACCGAGTCGATCGAGTCGGCCAGGACGTTCTGGCTGAGCGAGGTCAGCAGGACGAACAGGGCGATCGAGGCCACTCCCATGCCGATGGTCCCCCAGGTGGGGGTGAGAAACCTGCGGTGGACCCGGGCGAAGCGAGAAGGGACGGCCTTGTGGACCGCCATGGAGAAGACAGTCCTGGCCAGGGGCAGGATGGTGGTCTGCGCGGAGGCCAACGCGGAGGTCAGCACCATCAGGATCAGCAGTCTCGACAGGAACAGCCCCGTACCGTGACTTCCGAACACGGCCTCACCCAGCCCGGAGAACACATCGTCCGCGTTGTCCGCGTTGCCGAGTCCGATGCCCGAGGTGCCGACTCCCGCGAACGCCTGCGCCGACGTGGACACCAGCCCGTACATGACCAGGAGCAGCACGGTGGACAAGACCGCGGCACGGCCCGGGATGCGCGTGCTGTCGACGGTTTCCTCGTTGACCGAGAACGCGGTGTCCCAGCCCCAGTAGATGAAGACCCCCGCGAGGATGCCCGAGGTCATGGCCGTCACCGAGGGCACCGCGAAGGGGTTGAACCAGGACGCGGACACATGGATCGCCGTCGGCGGAGGGCTGGTGTACACCCTGACCAGCGCGGCGACGGCGAGCAGGATCAGCATCACCACTTCCAGGCACAGCAGCCAGCGCTGTACAACCACCGAGAGCGAGATGCCGACATAGCAGATCACTGTCAGCACGGCGATCCAGCCGACGCCTGCCGCGGTGGTCCACAGCCGGTTTTCCGCCAGTGCGTCAAGGCCCATCAACCGGAAGCCGTAGGCAGCGGCGATCTGCGCGAGGCTGGCCATGACGATGATGTTGGCGACGATGAGACCCCAGCCGCCCATCCAGCCGGTGCGCGGTCCGAAGGCGCGGGTGGCCCAGGTGAAGGTGGTCCCGCAGTCGGCGTTGCTCGCGTTGAGCTCCCGGAAGGCGTACGCGACCAGCAGCATCGGGACGAAAGCCAGCATGGTGACGATCGGAGCCTGCAAGCCGACTCCGGCCACGATGATGCCCAGCGTGGCGGCGAGGCTGTACGCCGGGCCGGTGGAGGCCAGGCCCATGACGACCGAGGAGAACATGCCCAGGGCATCGTTCTTGAGCCCCTTGTGGCCGGACCCTGTGCCCGGAGCGGGGAGACCAGCCGACACGGCACCGCCGAAGAGCCTCACACTTGATTCCAACGCAGGGCCGCTTCCCTTCGCAACAGCGCAGGGACAGCCAGAGTGGCTGCCACCGTGCACGACGGCGATGCGGCCGTTGTGTGCCGCTCGCAGAGAAAGCCGCCGATGGCTCTGAGCTGCACCGGCGTCGCACCTCGGGTCTCTCAGCGTCACAGGCGGACGACGACCAGGGCGATGTCGTCGCGGGCCTGGCTGGTGACTGGCAGCCGGGCCGGCAATGCGTCCGCCAACTCGTCGAGGGGAGGGCGGTGTCCTGGGCGAGGGCTGAGATCAGGCGGGCCAGGCCGGCATCGATGTCCTCGTCACAGCGTTCGATGAGCCCGTCGGTGCAGAGCACGAGGGCGTCGCCCGGCATGTAGGACAGACCGACCTGGGGCGGGCGACGTGGTACGGGCGGGGGGCTCGGTCATGTCGCCGACCAGCCGCGTCCCGGGACGCGAAGCGGTGAAGTCCCCCCGGACGAGGACGCTGAGTGTGGCGGGCGTCGGTTCCCCGGCGGGGACCTGGACGGTGACGCGACTGGGCCGGTGGGTGTGGACGAGTGCCTCGATCTCCACGGCGGCCGCGACCCGGGTGTTGACGTCGACGTTGTGGTGCAGCGTCACGTGCAGGGCGTCGCCATCGACGCTGTGGCTGTGGCTGTGGCTGTGGCTGATCAGCATGATGGCCTCCGCTCGCCGTGTCCTTGGGCCGTACTCCGTCCGGCGGGCAGGAGGGATGGAGAACGGCCTTCCAGGAGGACAGTCGGGCGGCGTTACCGCAGCTCACGGCCGGTCCCGGGCCGGTCACGTCGCACTTCCAGGCCACGCTGGGGCCGGTGATCGGGGCGCCGAGAGGGCGGCTGTTCGGTCGCGTGTGCGGCGATGTACTGGTCCGCGCGGTGTGCGGGCCCCCACCGCGCCCGCACCGCACCCCCAGGAGGCCGCAGGCGCCACCCCCGTCGGCGCCGCGCTCCAGGCTGCCCGTTGGTGGCACCGAGGTTGGGGCCCCGCCGCTCTGGCAGCCCCACCAGCCCGTCACCTCGGCCGGTTCGCCAGAACCCCGCCCCCAGCATGAAGCCCTGGCCGCGCACCCAAAGGGACGCGGCCAGGGCTGTCGGTCACGCGGTCCGGGGAAGGGGAACCGGGGCCGTTGTCGCGCACCATCTCAACGCCCGGCCCGCCCCGCGGACGACACGCTCCGGGGCCACGCGGCGCCTGCGTCTGTCTCCTGGGAGGATGCTTGTCATGACCCGCTCCGCGTACAAGCCGAGATACCAGGCGAGATCGGCCGGGTGCATCATCGGCAGCTGCGGGTCGTCCTTGCGGTCCCATTCCCGGGCGTCCAGCGCGTTCCAGGGCAGGATGCACAGCTGGACGCACAGCGCCAGCACGGTGGATTGGACGAGCTCGGCGGCGGTGAGGAGGTTGGGGATGCCGCCGCAGCGTCCCCCAGTAGGTGGTTGGGGGTTACCGGATACGGGGGCTGGCGGGTCGAGTGTCCCAGCGCTGGGTGCACCAGGCCCGGCGAATGAGGCTACGGACGGTGATGATCGCGGCGGCCAGGGCTAGGCAGAGCTCCACGCATGCGCGGCGGCGTTCGGTGTTGCGGCGGAGTCTGCCGAAGTTGTTCATCCACGAGTTCGTGCGCTCTACCACCCAGCGGCCGTCAGTCTGGATCGGGCCCTGCGGACGGCGGATCGGGTTTAGTCGGTGATGTACCAATTGCTCTTGAGGTACTCCAGGGTGCTGCTGCCGAGCTCGCTCTCGGAGAAGGTGACGGAGGCCCTGATCGCTTCGGTTGGGATCTCGACCTTGTCGGGGGCCAGCACAGCGACGCGCTGCGGGTCGACCGTCGCGGTTCGCAGGGCCTTCTTCTGCGCTGGCGAGATCATCTGGAACGTGACGACGAACGTCGACGTGCACGGGCCGAACCCCTGGTCCTCTGCTTGCTTCGCGGCGGGCCCGGCCACTTCGCAGACAGTGTTGATGTCCTCACGGCCCACAGCATGGAGGTACTGCTCGTACCGCTGGATCGCGCCCTCCTTCGTCCTGGGTGCGGGTTGGTCCCCGGTCGGCTCGGCTGACGGCTTCTCGGTCCGAGGGGACGAGGACGGTGTGGCCGACGGTTCTTCGGGCCGTGCCGATTCGGACGACTGCGAAGGCTTCGCGGCCGTGGAGGTGTCTTCTTCCGACTTCTCCGGACCACACGCGCACGCCGCCAGCGCCACGCAAGTCGATACCGCCACGCTTATTAGTGTCCGAACTCGCATCCAGTCCCCCTCAGCAACAGTCGGCAGCAAAGGAGGACACGCGAGATCTGGGGGAACGGTTCCTGAGCCGGTCCGTATGACATTCGATCGTGGTCGCCCCAGCCGGCACCGAGTCGTTTCATGTCAGGAACTCCGAGCAGAGCCTGAATTCGGGATCGGCATCAACGTCCTCGGCCGGGCTCACGGGCAGGGGCAATGCTGCGGGTGGAGCAGTGCTGAGATGAACATCGCCTGGACCGGCTGCCCGAGGCACAGCGAATCGCTCCGACGCCGAGGTGTCCGGTCGCACCGAGCTGTGGCGCGAGCAACAATTCGTGGCTTGCGGCGTCTTCGGCAGGCCTTGACTTGCCGAAGACGCCGACCCGGCCCTGCAGCTCAACCGGAGAGACCAGCGGAGACCAACTCTCCTGACCACCCGGAACCCAGCCGATGGAACAGCCGGGTGTTCCCCGTTCATGGCTTTCCTGTCAACGTGACGACAGATGCGTCGAGTTGAGCACAGGGGCGTCCGGCAGGGGGTCCCGACTGCCGGAAGTCGGGACTGCTCGGTACGGCATCGCGCCTCTACAAAGTCACAGTCGGCGGCCCATCTGGAGGAGGAGAGCCAGCCGGGCCGTCACGGGCATTCGCATGCGCGCTGCGTGCCCTGTGTCCGTCCGAGCCGGTGCCGACCGGCTGTTGGGCTACTTCAAGGCGGCGCTATCCCCAGTGGCGGTCACTGCGCTGGTGGTGCTCGTACCAGCGAATTTCCAGCGCCAGGTACCTGCGGAATTCGCAGTGACCGTCGTCTTCAGCTTGCCCGTGCTGTCGGTGGTCACGGTCTTGACGGTGGAGTACGTCGAGGCGCCTGACTTCTTGAACTGCAGGGCGACGCGCTGGGCGCTGTAGCCGGCGTAGACGTTCGTGTTCCAGTTGGCCCGGGTCAGGGTGCCGGTCACGGTCAGGGTGCGCCCCTTGACCACGGGTTCTGGGCTCGCCTGGGTGGCGGTCAGCTTGGCGTAGCGCTTCACCTTGACCGACTTGCTGGTGTCGAGCGTGTAGAAGTCGTGGTCGTTGGCCGCGGCCTCGGCGTCGAGGTGCCAGGTGCCGGCGTTGCTGTTGTTGAGGTCGGCGTAGTCGTCGGTGTCGTTCGCGTCCAGGGTGTACTTCCAAGTGCACTTCATCGTCGTGGACGAGGGCCGGGTGCACGAGGCGGAGTCGGGGAAGGCGATGCGGGCGTCGGGGCTGACCAGCTTGCCTCCGTAGATGCCGCTGATTCCGGAGCCGTCCTTGGCGGTCGCGACGACGGTCAGGGACTGGGCGGCGCTGACGCCGACGTTCACGGTGGTCTTGCTGAACGTCACCGACGTGAAAGTGGTGTCGCCCTTGTGGCTGTCCGCCTGCGCGGCGGGGGCGAGGACGGTGAGCAGCGCCAGGGTGCCGCCCGCGGCGGTGGCGGCCGTTCGGATTCGCATGGTTCTCCAGGCATGATGAGCCGGATCTTGGTCCGGGCGTGGAGAAGACACGCACCAGGGCAGGTTGGTTGTACGGAAGACGCTTCGCATGCTGGGCGCTGACCGGAGCGCGGGCGGTAAGTGCCCGCCGCAAGGGCACGATGCCGTGTGGGTGCAGCTCCTCTCCAGTGAGCCCCTTCGGTATGGATCGGGTGCTCGTCTGATGCGGACGGGTAACGCTGGGCAGGATCGCCCTCTGGTGCCCTCACACCTTCTCGAAGACCATGCGAACGACGGTGAAGCGGCCCTCGCGCAGGAACCTGAGCGCGGTCTTCTGCTCCCTGATGATGTCTGACACCGCGCTTTCGCCGATGAGTTCCGCTCCGCGTACGTGGTTGGCCTCTGCCTTTTCCAACCAGCTGCGGACTGTGGCGACGCCGTCGTCAGGGTCGGTGCGCGCCTCCACGATGTTGAACAAGCCGCGGCTGGCTTCGATTAGTTCGTCCCAGGTCGGAAGAAAGCACTCGGGGTACACCTTTCGCGACGCGTGAAGGCCCTCGCGTACGTTCTTGATGCCGCCGAGGATGTCCTTGAGGCCGAGGCGTTCGCGGGCGCGGCCACTGCGATGCGGGTCCAGTTGCTGGGGTGGTAGGAGCAGGGAGGCGAGCCATCCGCGCTCATTCCAGGCGTTGACCTGTACGGAAAGGTGTCCGCCCAGCCGCAGCCAGGAATGGCAGTGCTGGAAGAACTCCCGGTATCGGGCGACGCGCTTCGCTCGCCACATGGTGGTTCCCGCGCAGTGCTCGATTACCTCGATCGCGATGATGGCGTCGTAAGGTCTGTCCGGTTCGTGATCGAACCAGTTCTCGGCCCGGACCTCGCAGCCTGGCCAGTGCTGGTCTCGGGCCCAGGCGGCCTGGCCGGGGCTCATGGTGATCCCTACGGCGTGCTTGACATGATGTTTTTTCACCAGCCGGTGCAGGAGACTGCCGTATCCGCAGCCGATGTCGAGCACACGGTCCGCGCCCACGGCGTGCGCTGCCTCGGCGTGGTAGTCGAGCTTTCGGATCTGAGCCGAGTCGAGTGTGTCGCCCTCCTCCCACATGCCGTAGGAAAAGACGAGCTCGGGGCCCAGCGTCAGCCGGTAGAAGTCACCCAAGAAATCGTATTGATGAAGAATCGCCTTCGACGATGTCCCCTTGTAGGACGATCCCTTCTTCGATTCGTGTCCCACAGTGCCCACCAGTTCATTTCGGCGACGAAGGTCACTCGGCCAGCGACCATCGCTCCAGATAACTGGGTCCGAGGGCAGAACCTTCGGCTACACACCGGCCGCGGTCTGCAGCCCGCTCGATCGGCGGTGGACTTGCCCCTGAGGAAGGGGTACGCCGCTCGGCTCCTCCGTCCACGCCGTGCAACGTGGCACGCCCTGGCCGACCTGCTGGATTTTGACCTGATGCCCAGGATCACCCGATCGCGGGTGCTGGTTCATGCTGTCCTCTCCGGTCAGCACCATCCTGCTTGATAGCCGGTCCTGCTTTTGAAACCTCCCCCAGCTAAAGGACTCCGTTGGGGAATCCGTAAACCGGTGATGACGAGTGTGCCGGGCTGCCATGATCGGCCTGTTCGCCGATCGAGGGTGGGGCTGGATGTCGCTGGAGCCGCGGGCCGATCGCGGAGTGCCGGAGCTGACTGCGCGGGTGGTGCGGGCTTCGTTCCCGAAGGGGACGCTTGCGGTCCGTGTTCGTGAGGCGCTCGGTCTGCTGTTCGAGGACGAGTCGTTCGCCGAGGCGTTCCCCGGACGGGGGCGACCGGCGGTCTCGCCCGGGGCATTGGCGCTGGTGTCGGTGCTGCAGTATGCCGAGGGGCTCACCGACCGGCAGGCCGCTGACCAGGTCCGCGCCCGGATGGACTGGAAGTTCCTCCTCGGTCTTGAGCTGGACGACCCGGGGTTCGACTTCTCCGTCCTTTGCAACTTCCGTGCCCGGCTGATCGAGCACGGTCTGGAGGAGAAGGTCCTGGACCTGGTCCTTGAGCGAATCTCCGGACTCGGGCTGCTGCGTGCGGGGGGCCGTCAGCGGACCGACTCCACCCATGTGCTCGCGGCGGTGCGGACGTTGAACCGGATGGAGTTCGTGGGCGAGAGCCTGCGGGCTGCCCTGGAAGCCCTGTCAGTGGCGGCCCCGCAGTGGCTGTCCGCGCTGGTCACCGCAGACTGGGTCAGACGATACGGCGCCCGGATCGACTCCTACCGCTTCCCCAGGGGGGAGAACGTGCGCCAGGAGTGGGCCGAACAGGTAGGCCGTGACGGCTTCACGATCCTTGAGGCTGCCTTCGCTCCCGGCTCTCCGGGCTGGCTGCGGGAGATCCCCGCCGTCCAGGTCCTGCGCCGGGCTTGGGTTGAGCAGTACCACCGCGATGGCGAGGGGGTGCGCTGGCGGGAGGGCAAGGACCTCCCGCCAGGCAGACGCCGGCTCTGTTCGCCCTACGACCCCGACGCCCGCTACAGCGTCGAGCGGGGCTCGGGCTGGTGCGGCTACAAGACCCACCTGTCCGAGACCTGCGAGCCGGACGCCCCGCACCTGATCACCCAGGTGATCACCACGGACGCGACGGTCGCCGACACCGAGGTCACCGAGACCCTCCATCAGGGCCTGGCCGCACGGGAGTTACTGCCTGCCGAGCACGACGTCGATGCCGGCTACGTGACCGCCGCACACATAGTCGCAGCCCAGGACCGGTACGGAATCGAGCTGCTGGGGCCGGTCGGGCTGGACACACACCACGAGAACCATCAGGGCGAACATTTTGCGCAGAGCACGTTCACCGTCGACTGGCAGGCCCGCACAGTCACCTGTCCCCAGGGGAAGACCAGCGCCAGCTGGTCTTCCCAGCGCAAGAGCAGCGGAACTCCCCTCGCACGGGTGCACTTCACAGCCCAGGACTGCGGCAGTTGCCCCGTGCATGAGAAGTGCACCAAGGCGGCGAACGGCAAGTGGGGCCGCAGCCTGACCCTGCTCCCCCAAGACCAGCAGGAGGCGCTGGAAACCCGGCGCCGTGAGCAGCTGACCGACCAATGGCAGCAGCGTTACAACATCCGCGCCGGCGTGGAGGGCACGATCTCCCAGGCCGTCCGCCGCACCCAGATCCGCCGCACCCGCTTCACCGGCCTGCCCAAGACCCACCTCGGACACATCTTCGCCGCCACCGCGATCAACATCATCCGGCTCGACGCCTGGCTCACCGAAACACCCCTCGGCCCAACCCGGACCTCACACCTGGCCCGGCTCGGCCTCGCCGCATAAACACCGCCCATGCGGCCGTTTCACGGATTTCCCAACGGAGTCCTAAAGCAGGGGGATTCCTAGCTCACGTCGCCTGATCCCCGGCGGGGATGCAGGTCTTACACGATCAGCACTAGCCGGGACAGAGACCAGCCCGGACGAGCATCACACGGGCTGAGTTCTTGTCCCGAGGTCGGGACACCCCGCACGTGGTGCACGTATACGTTCGTTCTGAGAGAGGCAGCGCGTGCTTGGTTCTCGCTCCGCAGTCTGCGCAGTCCATCGTGGTGTGCGCCGGGTGCACCAGGTGCACGGACCGGCCGTGCTTACGGCCCATATCGACCAGTGCTGTCTTCGTCGCGCCGATCGCCGCGTCAGCGGCCTTCTTGGCCATGGTGGACTTCGCGAGGAACTTCGGCCGGAGGTCCTCCACGGCCAGGGCGTCATGGTCGCGGACGACCTTCTTGGCCCACTTGCGGGCGGTGTCCTGACGCTGCCGGGCCACCTTCTTGTGCAGCTTCGCCGCCTGCCGCTTCGCCTCGCGATAGCCCTTCGACCCGGCGCATCCACGCTTCGGCTTACGCCGGGACATCATCCGCTGATAGTGCGCCAAGCGCTGGGCAGCACTCTTCCCGTGCTCCGGGTGGGCAAGGTCATGGTCGTCGCTGGTAGTGGTCGCAATCTCCTTCACACCCCAGTCGATCCCAATCACCCGGCCAGTTCCCGGCAGCGTCTCAGTCACACTCGCCACGACGAAAGACGCATACCAAGCCCCGGTGCTGTCGCGGTAGACGCGGACGCTGGAAGGTGGCTCGGGAAGGGCACGCGACCACACGACCGTCACGACGATGCCGCCCGCCAGGTGCAGGCGGCCGTCCTTGAGCCGAAAACCCCGCTGGGTGTAGTTCAGCGACGGATCGTCCTGATGCTTCTTCTTGTACTTGGGCATCCCGGCCCGCTGCCGCATCGGCACAGCGGCCTTGATGTCCTTCAGCGCCTTCGCCCGCAACTTCGCGAAATCGCGAATCACCTGCTGCTGAGGAACGCTGGAGCCCTCGCGCAGCCACCCCATGCAGGCACGCGCCTCGGTCAGCATCCTGTCCAGCCGGGCCGGACCGCACTCCTCATTCTCCGCGTGCGCCCTCTTCGAGCGGGCGCAGCACTCATTCCACAGCCACCGGCACCGCGCCCATTCCGCTTCAAGGGCGCCAGTTGCGGTGGACGACACACGAAGACGGAACGTGTAACGGGCATGCCCGACACCTTTCGTTTCCTGCGCCGCGGTCGTCATGAACAGCAACCTACCCGGGAGGACTGACAGTTGAGGATTCTGATCCAACGGGGGCTGGCTCACCACCACGGCAGGTGCACGCCGATCCGCCCTGGCGGCGAATCGGCTTCCCCTGCCCCGCTCCGCAGGAGTCCGATTCCTCCCCGACCTGAAGGCCGGGGCGTCCTCGGAGGAATCCGGTGAAGGCTCATGCTCCGCCGTCCGCTGACGCACGGAGTGCAGAGAAATGTCGGCGACTCCGACACCTGCCGCAGGCCCGTCTTCGCCTGGCTGACCCGCTACAACACCCGCTGCCGGCAATCCGCCAACGGCCACCTCAGCCCCAACGAATACCAACACCGACACCACACCGCGAAACTCGCGCTCGCCGCGTGATCAATAACCGCGTGCCCACCTTTACGGGGGTGGGGAAGTCCCGCAGCGCCGTCTGCCGGCACCTGCCAACAACCACCAACCCGCCGGGTCCACCCGCATCGGCCCCAGCCCCAAAGGGCCGCCCTGCGCAAAGGCTCAACCCTCAATGCAGCGTGGAACCATCACTCGATGGGAACATGAGCCATCACTCATGCGTACTATCACTACGCCGCCACACCACCGTTCGCCGCGAAAGTACACGAACAGGCGGGCGCACCTACTCCGGTTATGCACTCACGGCGGTGCGCTATTACTCCCGAATTGAAGGCCAACACCATGACTGACCACGCCGTCACCGTCACCAGCGTGACATCTCAGTACGCCACTCAGGTCGCACAGGACCTCGAGCTCAATGCCAAAGAGCAGGAACGTATCGGCGCGGAGCTCTCCGCCCTGCAGGCGCAGTTGGTTGTCCTGCAGGACGACCAGAGTGTGCTGCACCGCATCCACAAGACGCTCGGCAGCCGGCCGGCATCCGCGCCGAGCACCCCGGAGCCCTCGACGTCCCTCCCGCAGCAGGCATCCGGCAAGAACACCACTGCCCGGCGTGCCCCGTCCAAGACCGCAGCCAAGACCCCTGCCCCGTCCAAGACTGCGGCCAAGACCCCGAGCGCGAAGAAGACCACTGCGCAGGCCAAGAAGGACAAGACCCAGGCCGCGGAGCCCAAGGCGGCTACGGCATCGGCGCAGCCCACGCTGATCGCGCTCATCCGCACCCACCTCGACCAGCAGAAAGAACCCCGCTCCGCAGCCGAGGTCACCTCGGCGCTGGCAAAGGCCCACCCCCAGCGCACCATCAAGTCGACCGTCGTACGTACCACCCTCGAGAACCTTGTCGCCAAGAGCCAGGCTCACCGCTCGAAGCAGGGCGCCTCGGTCCTCTACACCTCAGGTGCCGTGCAGGCCACAACCCACAAGGCCCCGGCTCCCGCGCTGCCCAAAACCGAGCAGGACAGCAACAAGCGCGAGAAGGCCGGCGCGGTCAGCTCGTAGCCGCCCAGGACATCCGAAGAAAATTCCCGGCGAGCAGCCAAACGAAGTGTCCGGCCATGCGGCCGCGGCCTGTGCCGGTGGCGCCGGCCCGGTGCGGGGGCATTCAGCCACGCGGCCACCACGTCGCATAGGCAGGGGCAGCGGCCGGCGTCACGATGCCAGGGGGCGCCGGCCCGCATAACCTGCCGCGACCCTCTCGGGGCGTCCCTCGAGCCGGTGTCATGCCTTTCTGCAGGCGTCTGGTGCAGCTTGCGGTGCTGGTCGACTGGCGGCGTTGTCAGTGAGGGTCTTTAGGGACGGACCAGCTTCGCCCGGGGGTCAACTGGCGGGTCTACGCGGACCGACTCCCACCACCCCCACCACACCGTCCAGATCCGAGCCCTGCACGCATACCTGCGCTAGCGCAACCAGAACGCCCGGCGCGCCGACGTCCTGGCCGCGCAATGTCGCGAACGCGCCCGCGTCCGCAGCCAGAAGGGCATCTGCTGGGGAGGTCGCCCCGTCGCTGCAGCCGCCTGACCAGAACCGGAGCGCTAGGAGGTCTCCTTGTGGACGGCTTCGATGTTGTTGCCGTCCGAGTCGCTGACGAACGCACAGGGGCCTGCTGGACGAGTGTCAGGCTGTCGAAGCCCTGGCTCTCGGCGGCGAGGGCGGCCTGTTCGGTGCGCTGGGTGCATTCTGCACAGCGATCGCGGATCGCCGTTCCGGTCGCGGATTTTGTCCGGGCGCTCGACCGCCACCGGGTCGCCGGATCCATATGGAGGGTTGGGGCGGCAGGCGACAACGCGGCTATGGAGTCCTTCATCAGCCTGCTGCACAAGAACGTCCTCAACCGCCGTTCCTGGGCCACCCGTCAGGAACGGCGGAACGCGATCGTGACCTGGATCGAACGGACCTACCACCGACGCCGCCGACAAGCCTCGCTCGGCCGGCTGACCCACGTCGAATTCAACCGTCATAACCACACCAGCCCTCGAAGCCGCGCGAACGAACCTGTCACCCCAACTTGCATCAGCCCCCTGCTGGAATCACAACGGCACTCCACACAGGGGGCACATAGACCAGCTGGAAGGCGGGACCGAGGTCAGGCTCGGAGTGTGGCTGCCCAACACCAAAACCCGGCGCGCCAGACTCACCGCCGGCAAACTCCAGCAGCTCGCAGGCCTCGGGCCGACCTGGGCGGTTGATGGAAGGGACGCGTCTTGACCGGTGACAGCTTTGAAAAGCAGCGGGTACAGGCGGCCGTATGACGGCACGGCCCGATGTAGATCACCACCCCGTTCCTGCCATGCCTGCCTGGCCTTCCGTCGCGCCCCGGTACGCCGCGATAGCCGTCGTGTCCGTGCCGGCCCGGCACGCCCGTCGGGCCGGTAGGGCCGGCCGGGCCGGAAGGGCCGGAGGGGCCAGGCGGGCCGGGCAGACCCTGCCGGATGCTGTTCCCCTGGAGGGCGATGCGCCGTGCCTGGAGTTCGCCGATCTGCTGCTGGTGGGCGACGAGGACAGCTGCCTGCGCGACGAGGATGACGGTCAGCGCCGCGCCGAGTGCAAGGCGGCGCTGGGGGCTACGCCACGCCTCTTTCATACTTCCCACATCATTCCTCACGTTATGCGATGACAAGGAGCAAAGAGCAAGGGCGCGACAGAGGCCGATCCCTACGCCGAGCGTCCCTCCCGGGCGACCGGACACCCGCTTGTGCCGATCACTGCGGGAAGGGTCCGAAGCACGTCACGGCCGCGGCGCAGGCGGGCGTGCACCACCATGTTCACCAACTTCGGGCCCCCTTCGGCGCGCACACAAGCCCAAGAGGTGTCACGAGCTTCAGCGTCTGCCTTCAGGCCACAACCGCTATGAATACGACGTTCCGAAAACGGCACCTGACGGCCAGTTGACGATCCCGCACCGTGCCATCGGTGCGGCCGGGGGCCTAACTCGAAGCCGGCGCCGGCGGAGCGACAGCATCCTTGCCGTCCTTCCCGCTCGTGCCGTCCTTCCCGTTCGTACCGTCCTTGCCGTCCTTCCCGTTCGTGCCGTCCTGGCCCGCCGGGCCGATAGGACCACCGGGACCAGCGGGACCAGGGGGACCGGACGGCCCCGAAGGACCAGGCTCAACGCTCGCCTGGACATCCACAGGCTGCATCCGCAGGTCGTCGATCTGCACCTGCTGGGCGACGATCAGAGCTGACTGTGCGGCAAGCGCGACGGTCAGCACCGCGCCGAGCACGAGGGGGCGCCGCGGACTACGCAGCACTTCAATCACTCTTCTCACATCATTCCTCACGCTATGTGACGGCGAAAGTGTAAAGGGCAAGGCCATGACGGGAGCGGACCTGCGCATCGAGTGTTTCCCAGGACCGCCACGAACGCCCCACTCCCGCCGCTCACGGCACGAAGACGCTCAAACACAACACCCGCCAAGCACACGGGAGAACCCGGCACCCTTCACCGCCGCAAGCGCGACCGGATACACACAGCACGCCCGGACACCGCGCGCGCTGACCAGGCCACGCGAACCAGCACCCCGTCACTGCATGCCCGGACACGGCGCGTGCGTTGACGAGGCCGCGGGCAGCGATACCCCGCCGGTGCGCCACCACCAGGACCACTTCGATGCTGCGCACCATCAAGCCGCTGAGCGCGCGGGCCTCCCCATGCACCTCCCCCGGCCGCACAGCAGGAGACGCGCCACCAAAAACATGCCTATACCCCGACCCAGCGGGCCGTGTTGAACATGGACCCGTGAACGAGAATGAGCGTGCGCCGAGCCGGACAGCGGTGCTAATCCGCCAGGGGCGGGCAGCAGCCGACGCAAGCGTCGCTGCCGGCCGGTTCTCGGATCCGGTGGCGATGCAGCTGCTGCGCGCCGAGGAACGCACACCCATAGACGCGGTGCGGGCGGGAGTGCCGCCGCAAGGCCGGCCAGCGCGCACGAGGTACGAGAGCGTACGAGCGTGCGCCGAGGTCATGGTGGCGCGGACCGGCGCGATCGATGAGGCCCTGTGCGCCTGCCCACCCCGCCAACTCCTGATCCTCGGAGCCGGTCTGGACTCGCGTGCATGGCGTCTGCCCCAGCTGGCGCGAACCGACGTGTGGGAAGCCGACCATCCAGCCTGTCCAGAAGGCCGGAGGCCCACGTTCTCCAGCCGAAGTCACGCGCACTACAACCATTACGCAGCGGTGGTGGTCAACATGAACGTTCGATGTACCAGGAACCGATACCGGGAGTCTCCGTGCCCAACCGCATCCGCCGTCGTTCCGCCGTGAGCTGTGCCGCGCTCGTCGCGCTGCTGACCGCCCCGGTGGTTCTGGCCGCACCGGCCTCCGCAACGACGACGACGCCGCCGGTGATCGACTTCAACGGCGACGGGTTCGCCGACCTGGCGATCAGCGCGCCCAACGCCACAGTGTCGGGCGTCGGCGACGCAGGCTACTTGTCGGTCGTGTACGGCTCCTCCGCCGGCGCCGACACCGCGCACCCCGAGCTCATCACGCGCGCCACCGAGGGTGTACCCGGGGACGTCATGGAGTACGACTACTTCGGCACCTGGACGGCGGCCCGCGACCTCGACGAGGACGGCTACACCGACCTCGTGGTCGGCGGTTACCACACGCCCGTGGTGCTGTGGGGCTCCGCACAGGGACTCCGCGGCGGCGCCGCAATCGCCGGTACGACGTACCAGGTGGGTGCCGGTGACATCAACGGCGACGGTCACGCCGACCTCGTGGCCAACACCGGTGGCTCGCTGGAGGTGCGCTTCGGTCCCTTCACCCGCGCCGGGGCGCCCACGTCGACCGACACGCTCGCCTTCGGCGACGAGGACGGCCCGCAGGGCTTCACGGTCGGCGACGTCACCGGGGACGGCAAGGACGATGTCGTCACCCAGCACGGTTTCGAGGAGATGCAAGGCATGTCCCGCCTGTGGAAAGGCACGTCCACAGGACTGAGCAGAACCTTCCAGTCCTCCGGCTACTACACGGTCGGCGGAGTCATCGCCGACGTGAACAATGACGGCTACGGCGACTTCATCGCCCGTCAGGTCGACCACGTCTCCGAGATGATGGAGTACGACGCCGGTGACATCCGCGTCATCTACGGCTCGGCATCCGGCTTCTCCACCCGTACGACGAAGATCAACCAGGACACTGCGGGCGTCCCGGGCGTCGGCGAGGCAGGCGACAACGACGCGGACTACGGCGACCAGTTCGGCTACTCGCTCGCCGCCGGTGACGTGACCGGCGACGGCTACCCGGACATCGCGGTGGGTGTACCGGGAGAGGACATCGGCTCCATCCGCGAGGCAGGCGCAGTGGTTCTGCTCAAGGGCGGCGCGTCAGGCCTCACCGGAACCGGGTCACAGGCCTTCAACCAGTCCACGTCCGGCGTGCCGGGAGCATCCGAGAAGGGCGACAACTTCGGCGCCTCGGTACTGCTCGCGGACGTCAACGCAAACAATCGCGCGGACCTCGCCGTGGGCACGCCCCAGGAGGACGGCACCTACCAGAACTCGGGCGCGGCCTGGCTTCTGCGCGGCTCGAAGACCGGCCTGACCACCACCAACATCGCCTCCTTCAGCCCCAGCACACTGAACGAGCCGGAAAAGGGTTCCCGATTCGGAGCCAACTTCGCACGCTGAGCCCGTGGAGCCGTCTCCATGGCCAGAACGTTGACCGCAGGGTCGCCCAACGACCAGCATCGAACGGCACGCCGGCCGGGTCACCGAGGCGTCAACTTGACCCGGCCCTAAGGACCGGGCTTGGAGGTAGTTCCCAACTGGCTGCTGGGTTGGCTCCTCCGTCCAGACACCCCGTTATGGGGTGGCAGGGACGCGTGACTCACGCCCCGCAGTCCACATAGCAGCGCCACGTGCGGCGATGTTGTGGGAAGCATTCCGGTCGGCGTGGGCAACGACCCCGCACCCCCGGCAGATGAAAAGCCCCTGGTCCACACGGTTGCGCTTGTCGATGTGCTGGCACTGCGAGCACATCTGCGACGTGTACGCGGGATCGACGAAGACCAGGGGCACGCCTGCCCGCTTGGCCTTGTAGACGATGAAGTCTCCGAGCTGGGCGAAGGCCCAGGAGTGGAGTGTGACCCGTTGGGGCTTGCGAAGCCGTACCCGCCGGCGGATGCCCCTGAGTTCTTCCAGGGCTATGCCGTGTGCGGTGCGTTCAGCCTCGGTCACGATCGTCTTCGCGATGATGTGGTTGGTGTTCTTGACGTGCCGCTGTTCACGGCGGGAGCGTTCTTTCAACCGACGCTTGGCGGACTTGGTGCGCTTCTTCTGCAACTTCCGCCGCAGGGCAAGCTGGCGTTTGCGGTACCGGCCCAGTCCGCGCCCGGCGGCCTGGTAGCCGGTGGACGTAGTAGCGATGTTGACGATGCCAAGGTCCACGCCGATGAAGCCGTCCGGCTCGTACGCCTCAGCCTCGGGCACATCACAGGTGGCGATCAGGTAGAACACGCCGTCGCGCTCGATCAGGTCGGACTCGCCCTTGCGATACTGCTGGAGCACCTCGAGCGCGTCGGCCAAGCACACGAACGAGACGTTCTTGATGCGCCCGGCCATCGTCCAGATGGACACCGTCTGCTGGTCGTACTGCCAGCTCAGACACCGGTCGTCATACGGCTGCGCGGCCTCGGCGCGGAACGCGATCGGCTTGGACTCCGCCTTGACCCGGCGCCTCGACTTCGGCTTGCCGAGATTTCCGGCGCGCAGGTTGGCGTGCAGCGTCGTGTACGCGTCACGCACCTTCTTGATCACATGCTGCGCGGCCTGCGCCCCAAGCCCCTGCGCCTTGAGGTGCGGATACGTGTGCTTACGCAGCTCATACTCACGCGGCACGCCGCGAGCGAACGCCACCTGGGACACCCAGCACGCCAGATCATTGACCGTGCGCAGCGTGGAGCGCAGCGCGGCAGCCTGTTCGGCCCCCGGCATCAGCTTCACCTGCACCACAATCTTCATACCGGAACCCTATGCGGGGGCACTGACAACAATGCAGACCCGTGCGTACGCGCAGGTCACCCCTATTTTGAGAAGTGATTCCTCCCGGGCCTCTGAAGGCCCAGGGATCCTCACCAGATCCCGCTGAACGCCATCTCAGGACGACAAGAGTGCACAAGCAGCTGACACGCGCGGGACCTGCGGCCACACTGTTGACCGGTTCAGCGTCCTCACCTCAGGAGACCGGATGACCGCGAAGGACGACGCGCCAAGCCGTCCGTTGTTGATACCCAAGGCGCGGGTCGCGATCGGCTCGGTCACAGCTGTGGTCGTAGTCTTCGCGGCTGGCTACGGCGTCGGCACAGCCACAGCGACCAGCGGGAACAGCAAGGGCACCCAGCGCGAGAGCCGGGCCGACGTCTACCGGGACGGATATTTGGCGGGGCAGAAGATTCCGGGCGCCGGGGAGGAGATCACAGCCGATGCCGCCCGGGAAAACTGCCGTGAACTCTTTTACCAAGCCCCGTACCTGGACGAATGGCAGAGTGGTTGCCTCGCAGGAGCACAGCACCTGGCACCGTATCCACCCTCGAAGTGAACTGCGCAACTGCCCCGCCCGACTTCGGACAACCGGCCCGACGATCCACCCGCACAAGGGTCCTGCGGACATCAGGACCGCTTCCACACGATCGCGGCGCGTCGCCCCGGACATCGGAACAGGGTTGGTCCCTGCACACCAGGGACAGCCTCTTGTTCACGAGTTCGGGTTCTGGCTCAATTTCCGGGCTCTGTCGCCAATTTGGGGACAGTTGGGCATCGGTTCTGTGTGACGGGTGGGGTTCGCGTCGCGGACGTTCTGCTGCCGGGTGTCGGGGTAGTCGAAACCCATGCTCTTGCGGGTAGTCCGGCCGGCCCGGCGGCCCAGGACCCGGTGGCCGCCGCCGTCCGGGATCCGGCCGAGTTTCTTCACGTCGACGTGGACGAGCTCAGCGGGCTGGTCGCGTTCGTAGCGGCGGATGACCTGTCCGGTAGGCCGGTCCATGAACGCCAGGCGGTTCAGGCCGTGCCGCACCAGGACACGGTGCACCGTCGAGGCCGGCATGCCCTGGATCGGGCCGATCCGGGTGGGACCGAGCTTGCGGCTGCGGCGCAGTTCACAGACCTCTTCCTCGCGTGCCGGCGGGGTCGTCCGCAGCGGTGTTGCGTAGGGGCGACTGGAGCGGTCGTAAAGCCCGGCCTCTCCCTCCGCTCGCCAGCGTCGCACCCACTTGCAGGCGGTGGGGCGGGAAATGCCCATTTCCTTTGCGACATGCGCAATTGGCCGTCCGGCCTGAACTCGTTCGACCAGGATCCGCCTCACGCCTCCTGGCCGAGGGCGCCACCGTGACGTGCTGGGACGCCATGGCCCGCCCCCAGCCCAGCACGCACTCCTGGGACCAGGCCCACTGCCGCCCCACCATCGAAGAAACCCTCACCGACGCCGAGGCCACCATCCTCGTCACCGAGTGGCCCGAACTGACCACCACCGACTGGACTGCCGCACGCCAGGCCATGAACGGCACAGCTCCCGTCCTCTACAACGGCCGCAACCACCTCGACCCCAACAACAAGCCCGCGACCTGCAGGCTCGACCGGAAGAGTGCCGCCGACCAGGCAAAACCACCTTCAGTAGTTCGCGCTGGTCGGCGGCACTTTTGGCTCCCATGTGCCCCGGATGTCCCTGCGAGCCGTCATCCGGACGGGTTCCATGCGCGGCGGTTCTCGACAGGCGGCCAACTGGCGCATTTCTGATCACCTCTTGGTGGCAATGAAACGTTTCTACTCAAACTCGGTCGTGTCCTGTTCTGTCATCGTCCAACCGCCACCTCCGCTGCCGTCACGGCCAACGCCCATCCATGCACCGGAGGACTCCCGCCGACCGCCTCCGGTCCCGACACCTGCTACAGAGCAGTCAGGCCCGGCTCCCGGTCGCCTCACCCGACACCCCGCACCGATGACCTCCGGACAAGGAAGATCAGCATGCGCCGAATGCCCCTCACCCTTCTGATGGCAGCCGCGGCGACCGTGGCGCTGGCCTCACCTGCGGTGGCCGACCCGACCCCGATCTACGCCCCGTACGCGCAGGCCGCGGCAAGCGTGTCCGCCTCCGGGGAGCTCCTCCGGTCCAAGAACGTCGACACAGTGACGCAGCCTCTCCCCAGTGTCTACTGCGTCCACATCTCCGACCCCAACATCAGCCTCGCCGAGAGCGTCATCACGGCCACCCTCGACTGGCAGCAAGCCAAAGACGCCACCATTCGCGCCACCGTCCAGCCGTCGTCATGGTGCGACAACGACAATCGCACGATCGCCGTTGCCATCTTCAGCGGCGTCCAGGCCGCCCCCAACGACTTCTTCGTCACGGTCCAGTAGCTCACAGCGCAGGTCCGGCCGCCCCGACATGTCGGGGCGGCCTGGCGCTCTGGGGCGTCAACGCCTCCCATGCCTCCATGCCCCGCCTGATGCCGCCCCACGACGACCGGGGGCCTTCCGGGGGTGTTGAACGGCGGCGCGGGTCCGGGAGGCACAGGGCCTCGGTGAAATGTCCGTTCAACTGCCCTACCGCGGCATGAACTTGGACGGACAGTTCTTCTTCGTCCAGGATCTCGCCGAGTTCTTCGACGATACGCAGGCAGGAGCGCAGCGTGTCCACCAGGTCCCGCGGCCAGTACCTGTGTGCAAGTTGCTGTGCTTGGCTGCGGTACTCCAAGCGTAGGCCGGGGGCGGTTGGCCAGTGTGCCGGCTGCGGTGAAAGGCGCGTCAGGCGGTGAGGTGGGCGCCGCCGTCTGTTTCGAGGATGGTGCCGGTGATGTTGGGGTTGGTGGCCAGCAGCACGACGGCCTCGGCGATGTCGGGGGCGTCCGCGATGCGCTTGGCGGGCAGGGAAGCGGCTGCCGACGCGAAGACGCCCTCTCGCTCCTCGGCGGCGAGCCCGTCCCACCACGGCGTGTCGACGTAGCCCGGGGAGACGGCGTTTATCCGGATGGGCGCGAGTTCGGCGGCCAGCGGCTGGACGAGCCCTTCGACGGCGGCGTTGAGCGAGCCGATGCCGGGCATGGCGGCCCGGGCGGTGACCGCCCCGACGAGGGTGACCGAGGCGTCCTTGCTGAGGTGAGCGAGGCCGGCCTGGAGTGCGGTGACCGTGGGCCAGTACTTCTCCTCGAACGCCTGCCGCAGGCCGTCTATGGGCAACTCCCTGAACGGGCCCGCCCCGCCGTTGCCGGTGAGGGTTATGATCAGACGTTGGATCGGGGCGATCTGCGCGGCGAGCGCCGCGACCGCCCGCGCGTCGGCGGCATCGCGCCTGCGCGCCACCGACCTCGCGACGCCCTCAGCGCAACCTCCCGCATGCACGCCCCATTGCCGACGCCATCGACCAGGCCCTCCGGAGCAGGTCACGTTCCTCGATGACGGATGTCCGTGACGCAGCCCCGTTACTGCTTCTCCTCCATGCGGATGACACGCCGTAGCTCGTCGGCCGCTGTGTGGCTCGCGCCCTCGCGCTGCTCCAGCATCGCCGCCGCGATGGCGTCCAGCTTGCGCTGAACCGCGTGCGCATCACGCCGTTCGGTGTTCGTCAGCAGAGCGAGCAAGAGCAGGTTGACGGCCGCCACGACGTCCCCCGCGAAGATCAGCCAGGGCAGCGGCAGGTGCGCAAGGTGTATGGCGGCCATGCCGAGGACCAGGAGCACGCACAGGGCGGAGAACAGCGGCGAGCTGGTGACGTTCGATGCCCGCTCGGAGAAGGAGGCGAACACGTCGCGCCCGGTGCCGCCCCGCTCGGCGGGATGCTCAGTGGTCATGCCCTCCATGCTCCCTGCCCGGCACCCGCCGGTGCGGGACCCTGGCCGGACTTGCCGACGATGCCCCCACACGCGAGTTGCGCCAAACCTGCATCGAACATGACGTGCGTCGCCCGGGTGACATGCGGCATGTCGGGCATTTGCCTCTCCCCCGGTTACTACAAGATGCACGGCATGATTCCCTCCGTCCCGTCCTTCGTGCCGCGCCGCAGCGCCCGGCTCGCGTCGGCCCTGGGTGCCGTACTGGCACTCGCCCTGACATCCACTCAGCCGGCTCAGGCCGCCGCGGAGGAAGACACCAGCGGACCCACTCGCGCCGAGGCGAGCGTCTCGGCATACCTGCGAGGCGTACGCGACCGCCCCGAAAAGCTGACCGCCTTCTTCAGGGCCCTTCCCAAGGGCGCAGACCTCCACAACCACCTCTCGGGCGCGGCGACCACCGAACTGCTGCTGCGCATCGCCGTCGAGGCCGACTACTGCATCGACACGACCACCCTCACCGCGAGCGCGCCGCCCTGCACGGGAAACACCCGCCCCGCAGCCGACACCCTCACCGACCTCGCGTTCCGGCGTCAGGTCATCCGCGCCTGGTCCATGCAGGACTTCACGCCCAACCAGGGCGAGAGCAGCCACGACCACTTCTTCGCCACCTTCGGAAAGTTCGGCGCCGTCAGCGGACTCCATCCCGGCCGGCTGCTGGCCCAGGTGGCCACCTCGGCCGCGAAGCAACACCAGTTCTACCTCGAGACCATGTGGACGCCCGCCTGGTACGCCGCTGACGCCCTTGCCACCAAGGTCGGGTACCACAGTGACCTGGCCCTGATGCGCGACAAGATGCTGGCCGACGGCGGCATGGACGCCGTCGTCCAAGAGGCGATGAGCGAGACGGACTCGATGATCGCGGAGTTCCGTACCGACGCGCACTGCGATACCGACCACCCCGACGCCGGGTGCGCGCTGCCGGTACGGTTCATCGCCCAGGTCGACCGGGGCGGACCGCCCGAGCTGGTTTTCGCCCAGATGCTGCTCGGCGTGGAACTGGCCCGGCGCGACCCCCGCTTCGTCTCGCTGAACCTCGTGGGCCCCGAGGAGAATCCGGTGGCGGTCGCCAACTACCGCCTGCACATGCGCATGCTGAAGTACCTGCGCGGTGTGTACCCCGATGTTCCCCTCACCCTGCACGCGGGAGAGCTCGTACCCGGCCTGGTCAAGCCCGAGGACCTGCGCTTCCACGTCCGCGACGCCGTGCTCACCGCCCGCTCCGACCGCATCGGCCACGGCGTCGATATCCGCCGCGAGGACGACTACCGGGAACTGCTGCGCCTGATGGCCCGGCGGCATGTGCTTGTGGAGGTCCCGCTCACCAGCAACGCGCAGGTCCTGGGCGTCACAGGCCCGGCTCACCCCTTCCCGCTGTACCGGGCATACGACGTTCCGGTCGCCCTGGCCACCGACGACCAAGGCGTCGAGCGAACCGACATCAGCCGCGAATACCAACGAGCCGCACTCACCTACCAGCTGGACTACCCGGTGCTGAAGGACCTGGCCCGCACCTCCCTGGAGTACGCCTTCCTGAAGGGCCACAGCCTGTGGCGCGACCGCAACGGCCACCAGACCGTCCCCGAATGCGCCGGAGACCGCCTCGGCGACCCGACCCCCGGCAAGCGGTGCGCCCACTTCCTCGCCTCCAGCGCCAAGGCCACAGTTCAGTGGAAACAGGAAGACGCCTTCCACGCCTTTGAACGCACCTTCGCCGCCAGGACGCCACAGGCCACAGACCGCATCCCGCACTACCAACACGCACGCCGAGACCACGAAAATCCGGCACCCCCGCGACGCACCAGCACATCTGCCCTGATCCCCTGACGCCCTGTCCGGGAACTTCCCCGGACCTACAGCCCAAGTGGTTCACGAGCCGCAACCGGACGGGACAGGCCGGGGGCGTCCCCCACGGACACGGGGCATACGCCTGCCCGTCGTGAGGGAAGTCTCGCACGACTCCGCGCGGCGCTGTTGCTCTTCCCGGGCGGCTTGACGGCTGCGGGCGAGGGCAGCGTCCCGGCGGGGGTGCCGATCGCGTCCAGCAGCGACTGTCGTTCCTTACGGCCGAAAGACCAGAACGCGGGCCCGGCCGGCCCGTGCTCATGCAGCAGCTCCAACGTGGTTGCCACGACGGGGATGCAGCCGTCGTAGGAGTGGAAGCCGCCCTCGCGATGCCACCGGCCCTGCCAGTGGTGGCGGGTGAGGTCGGCGACCTTCTCCATCTGGCTCTTCGCGGAACGCTTGCCGACCTGGTGGAAGACGAGCAGGACCGGCGGGTGCACACGCTCGTACCCCTCCCAGGCGGGTGCGCCACACCGGTTTCTCGATGCCGTCAGTGACCTTCTCCTTCCGCCTAAAGAACCGGGCGCACTTGTCGAACTTCGCGGCGATAAGGACGGCTTCCTCGGTGCAGTTGTCCACCTCGATGAACAGCAGCGGCACACCGTCGTCCGGAGCAATCACGACGACATCGGCACGGGCGCTACCGATCGCGGGGTTCTTCCAGGTGCCCTTCACCGGGAGCGCGACCTCGGTGGCGTACGAGGTGAGGTGCCGATCCCCTTGGGTGCATCGACGGCGGCCTGCGCGGCAGCGACCGCTTCGGCCGACTCCCCCACGACCAGGTCGCGGTCGGGCTTCGGTTCACCGTCCTGGGGTGACTTGAGTGCGGATTTGGTCTCAGGTCGGCTGAAGGCGGGCGAAGGATGGGATGAGCGGTGGACTGCAACGTGGAAGACAGCCCGGCCGATACGCCCACTGCCCGGTCCGCGCAGTGGGCGTATCGAAGTCACGCCCAACGTAGCCTGTTCCTGTGCCTGCACCCCGCCTGCATCGCGTCGCCGTCCTCGTGCTCGAGGGTGCGAAGCCGCTCGATGTCGGAATTCCTGCGCAGGTTTTCACGACCCGCGCGAGCATGCCGTATGAGGTGCGGGTGTGCGGGGCGACACCCGGTCTCGTGACCGGCGGCGATGGCCTCGCGTACTACGTCGCCCACGGCCTCGACGCCCTTGCGTGGGCCGACATCGTCTTCATCCCCGGCTATCGGTTCCCGGACCGCGACGACCCGCCGCAGACCGTCGTCGACGCACTGATCGCCGCCCACGACCGGGGCGCGCGGCTCGCCGCCATCTCGACGGGCGCCTTCGCGCTCGCCGCTACGGGCCTGCTCGACGGCAGGCGCGCCACAACGCACTGGCACTACACGCGGGCACTCGTGGCCAGGCATCCGCTCGTTCAGGTCGACGAGAACGTGCTGTTCGTCGACGAGGGCAGCGTGCTCACCTCGGCCGGCGCCGCCTCCGGCATCGACCTGTGCCTGCACATCCTGCGCGGCGACCTCGGAGTGGCCGCGTCCAACCACGCGGCCCGGCGTCTGGTTGCGGCCCCCTACCGCAGCGGCGGCCAGGCCCAGTACGTGCCGCGCAGCGTCCCCGAGCCGCTCGGCGAGCGGTTCGCCGCCACCCGCGAGTGGGCACTGCACCGGCTCGGCGAGCCGCTCACGCTCGACATACTGGCGCGGCAGGCGGGGGTCTCGCCCCGCACGTTGTCCCGGCGCTTCGTCGAGGAGACCGGCTACACGCCGATGCAGTGGGTGATGCGCGCCCGCATCGATCTGGCCCGCGAACTGCTCGAGCGCTCGCAGCGCAGCGTCGAACAGGTCGCCGCCGACATCGGGCTCGGCACCGGCGCGAACCTGCGCCTGCACTTCCACCGCATCCTCGGCACCACACCGAGCGAGTACCGGCGCACCTTCACCCAGGGCGAGTAACCCGTTCAGCACCGCGTGGCGGGATCCTTTTGAACCATGGCGATCCCGCCACTGTCAGCGACGCCGGCCGCGGGCGAGCCTGGTGGCGAAGGGAAGGGACATCACTCATGACTCGCATCGCCATCAACGGATTCGGCCGCATCGGACGCAATGTGCTGCGCGCACTGCTGGAACGCGACAGCGCCCTCGAGATCGTCGCCGTCAACGACCTGACGGAGCCCGCCACTCTCGCCCGGCTGCTCGCCTACGACAGCACGGCCGGCCGGCTCGGGCGCCCGGTGACCGTCGACGGGGACGCCCTCGTCGTCGACGGCCGTCGGATCACGGTGCTGGCAGAGCGCGAACCGGCGCTGCTGCCGTGGGCCGAACTCGGCGTCGACATCGTCCTGGAAGCCACCGGCCGCTTCACCTCGGCGAAGGCCGCCCGCGCCCACCTCGACGCGGGCGCGAAGAAGGTACTCGTCAGCGCGCCGTCGGACGGCGCCGACGTCACGCTCGCGTTCGGGGTCAACACCGACGCCTACGACCCGGCCGTGCACACGATCGTCTCGAACGCCTCATGCACCACCAACGCGCTCGCGCCGCTGGCCGCAGTCCTCGACGAACTCGCTGGTATCGAGCACGGGTTCATGACTACCGTGCACGCCTACACGCAGGAGCAGAACCTGCAGGACGGTCCGCATCGCGACGCCCGTCGCGCCCGAGCCGCCGGCGTGAACATCGTGCCGACCACGACCGGCGCCGCCAAGGCGATCGGCCTGGTGCTGCCGAACCTCGACGGCAAGTTGTCGGGCGACTCGATCCGCGTACCGGTGCCGGTGGGTTCGATCGTCGAACTCAACACGACCGTCACCCGCGACGTGACGCGCGACGAGGTGCTGGCGGCGTACCGCGCCGCAGCGGAGGGGCCGCTGGCCGGAATTCTCGAGTACTCGGACGACCCGCTCGTGTCGTCCGACATCACGGGCAATCCCGCCTCGGCGATCTTTGACTCGGCCCTCACCCGCGTCGACGGCCGCCACGTCAAGGTGGCCGCGTGGTACGACAACGAGTGGGGCTTCTCGAACCGCGTGATCGACACGCTCGAGTTCCTCGCCACCCGCTGACCGGACACCGGGGTGGTACCCCGCCTCCGGCGACCGCGCCGACCAGCACTTCCTTTGGGCGCCCTGGTTGACCAGTCGGGCAACCAGAGCGCCCAGTCACAGAGGCGGGACGTGCCGGGGCCAGTGGTCTTGTTCGACTCGGCTTGGCCTGGTGACGAGTTGGAGTCAGAGAACCATCTGCGGGTCGAACTGGGGGCAGGACGCTATTCGGTTCGTGCCGCGTATGTGGAACCGAATCCGAAGACCTCGCTCAACCTGGTTCAGCTTCGGCGTCTTCCTCAGCGATCGGCCAAGCCTGTGGCCTGCAATGCCCACAGTTGCGTGAGACACCAGGTGGAGCGATGTCTCGAAAGACTGTGGGCACGTCACTGTGCGCAGCCCCGGGCGGGCCAAGGTCAGGAGAACCAGACGATGAGCCTCACGTTGGACGCGCCGTGCAGCTCGCTCAGCGTGCGCATCACGCTCCACGCGGGCCCCCAGTGCGAGGCGTCGCCGGCCACCTGCGCCCGGCTCCGTTGGCCGCAGACGTCGGTCTCCTGCCAGTCGGCAGCAAGCAGCTCTGCCCGGGTGATCCACGTACGGCCGTGCACGTTGATGAGCCCCCAGGAAGCGTGGTCGCCGGCCAGGGCCTCGGAGGCATCCACCGGGATCCCACGGTCCGCTGCAAGGGGCTGAAAGCCGTAGGTGTTGCGAATACCGAAGAGGCAGGCCAGCGCGTCGTAGGCGTTGCCGGTGTTCAGCAGCCACAGCCCAATGGCGGCGTGCCAGACGGAGTCCTCGTCGTCAGGGCCCCACAGGAGAGCGCCCGGACGGCACTCGATCATCCCCTCGATCTCGGTAGCCATGCCGAGATCCTGCCTCCTCGCTGGTAGCGAAGCACCCACTTCTTCTGACGCACCGTGATGCAGATCTTGCTTGCAGTCGCTCGGCGCCGGCTGGCTGCCCTGCAGGCCGAGCTCGCCCGAGGCGCGGGTGCCATACCGGTCTCGCAGCCCGTGCAGATGGGACGACCGGGCCTGTTCGCCCAGCGCCGCCCGTAGCTGCCCTCCGCTCCGGACCACCCGTCCATCACGGCCCCCGCATTCGTCCTCCGGCTCACGACGCGATCGCTAGTGACCCGTCCTGCGGAGCCACAGCATCGTTGTGACAAGCTCTTCGCCGAAGTCCTCGCAAAGCGCGAGCAACTCCCGACCGGTGGACGAGTCCAGCAGCCCTGCGGAATCGGGGAGAGCCCGGAGAACACCGTGGCAGGCGGACTCGACAGCGAAATTTCGTGACCCGAAATAGCCCTCGCTCGCCAGGTCGGCGAGGTACTGGCGGTGGGCCTCCTGCGAGGGGTGGGAGTAAAACGAGCCCTCGACGAGGTCGTCCAGGTAGTTCGCCAGGCCGGCCGAGGATTCGACCACTCGCTCTGCTTCGTCCACGCCAGGCCTGTCCAGCAACTCTCCGAAAGCCAGCAGGCTGCTGATGGTCTCCAGTTGGAAGAGCTGGACCGTGTCCGGGTCCACTTCAGACATGAAGAGCGGGGCGGTGCACAGCTCGGCGATTGCTCGCCGGTATGCGTGATCCGACTGTTCACCAGCAGGTGATGCTGCCAGTCGGAACAGCGACTCCAGCGCAGCCTGGTCGACGCCCCACTCTGCATCGAGCTCGAACGCGAGTACTGGCGCACGCCACCGCCACAGGGCCAGGACGGCAGCCTGACGCTGGTAGGCGGGCTTGAGGTCCACCAACCGCTCGATCTGCACCACGTCCTTGAGCCGACCCTTCTGATCTACCGATCCTCACCCGCCCCCTTCACCACCGGACATGGTAGAAGCTGCCGAAGGACCAAGCGATCACATGGAAAGCGCCTCACCTCCGAGCCAACGCCAAAATCGGGCATACCGGTTCAGAATGCCCTCTCGAATCCGTGGCATTTCCTCGCGAGGGCGAGGTCGAGATCAGGCGGCTTGTCCGAGTACACCACGCTGAGCCCTGAGTATGAGGGCTACCGGCGAGCCCAGGTTGCGCACCGATGATTTTCCCGCGCCGCGCTGGTCTATACGCCGTACCCCACGGACGGAAGGCTGGGCCATGCGGAAACTGATCTACGGGATGAACCTGACCCTGGACGGCTACATCGCCGCGGCCGGCGACGACATCGGCTGGAGCGGACCGCCGAGCGACGAGCTGTTCCAGTGGTGGCTCGAACACGAGCAGGCGAGTGGCCTGTCGCTGTATGGGCGCAAGCTGTGGGAGACGATGAGCTCCTACTGGCCGACCGGCGACCAGCAGCCGGGCGCCACCCCGGCGGAGATCGAGTTCGCGCGGAACTGGCGGGACACGCCGAAGGTGGTGTTCTCCTCGACGATCGACAAGGTCGACTGGAACACCCGCCTGGTCACCGGCGACTCGATCGCCGAGATCACCCGGCTCAAGGCCGAGGACGGCGGCCCAATGAACATCGGCGGCGCAACGCTCGCCGGGGCGGTCATGCGCGCCGGGCTAATCGACGAGTACGCGATCGCCGCCCATCCGGTCCTGGTGGGCGGCGGCACGCCGTTCTTCACCGCGCTGGACAGCTGGGTGAACCTGAACCTGGTGGAGACGCGGACGTTTCCCGGCGGCGTGGTCCTGACCCGGTACGAGACGAGGCGCTGAACAGAGTATTTTGGGCCGGACAGGCGCAGCAGGAGGCGCACGGTGGGTTCGGTGACCCACCGGGGGCCGGGTTCGTCCCGATGCCCCGACCAGCCCGGACCTGCTGTTCTGGCACGTCTACGGGCGAGGCTGCAGCGCCGACCAATTCAGGCTGGCGGCCCCACTCCTCGTCGCCGTCCTGGAGACTGGGCGCACGCCGTGGACCGCCGTGCTGGACACGATCCGGCTGGGGCTGGCCGACGACGCCACCGCAGTGACCGCCGCACCGCAGCACATGGACCCGCGGGGGGAGCGAGTGGTCCACCCCGCCCGGCCCATGCGCTTCGTGGCTGCTACCCGCCGGTCACCGTCGTGATTCCCGTGCCGCTGATGGAGTAACTCGCCTTGCCCTTGCACGGGCCGAGCAGGACCGCGCTGCTGTAACTCCCGCTATGCGTACTGCCGTTGCCCTGTGGGTTAGGGAAATAGGCTTGGGTGCGCGGGATCGAGTTGCAGTCGGCGACGCGCAGGAAGTACTCGACGAACAGGGTGCCGGTGGGCTTCAGCAGGCCCGCGGACGAGGAGACCGTCCAGCTGCCGATGTGCGTGACTGTGCCCGTCACCGTGTCGTAGACGATGCCCTCCCACGTACTGCCCCCGATGTTCTGGACCTTGAGCCGGTACTGCCGCCCCGCCTGGTACGGGTAGGTGATGGCGCAGCTGACGCCCTCTCCGCCGTCGGCTCCCGGAGTGCGGTTGGGGTCGGTCGTGGACATGCCGGCTCCGAAGATGCTGAACAGCGCGAGGTCGGCGGCGCCGGGGCGCGGCTGCAGACCCATGTAGCCGACCTGGCCGTTCTTCAGGTAGAAGGCCTGGGCGAAGAAGACGGACTTCGTGTCGGGCTGGCTGTTCACGGTGATGTGGTAGCTGATGTCGGACAGTCCTGCGGACGGAGCACCCGCGATGCTGTGGTACGCGTTGATCATGTGCCCTGGCGTGACCGCCGCCGAGGCCGGCGCCGCGGCTTGCAGCAAAGTCGCCAGGGCTCCCAGGAGGACCCCCGCCCCGAATCTCCAGCGGTGCGACGAGAACAACCGGGGCACCTTCTGGCAGGTACTGCAGTTCGGCGTCCAGAACCTCTACGACCCCGAGCTGGACGAATGGCTGGTCATGGACACGTTCGAGCACCGCCCCGGAATCGTCACGCTCCCCCAGCGATGCGCACCGCCCCACTGAGCACGGCCCCGATCCATCAAAGGCGCCACGCCGCAGCACCGCAGGCGGTCTGATCGGCAGCCGTGCCACCACCATTCAGCAGCAGGTACGGACGGGGCCACCGGAGGCGGGGTGCTCATGAGGGGGCGGCCTCCGAACCGAGTGTCGGTCTCGTCAGCGGTGGTGGCGTCTAGACCGTCCATGAGGGCGGCGACCCTGCAGCAGTGGTCGTGCCCTACACCTTCTACGAACCCCAGCCGTTGGCCGCAGTCACCTAACCTGCGGCTCCGCGAGAAGAACGACTCGATCAGCCTCGACATCAAAGCCGAGCACTGGATGGCCATAGTCACCCTCCGGATCCATCAGCACCGGCTTACCCAACCGCCGCCCGATCTCCCGAAGGAAGCCACAGAACACATCAAGTCGCTCCTGACCCTGCAACTCCCGCAGGTCGATGTCGAAGTCGACCTCATCGTCAGCATGGAAGCGAAAGATCGCCAGCACATCGGCAATCGGCCAGACTCGCAGGTCCGGGCGCTCGGCATCCGCCGGGCGGGACAGCACGGCCTCCGCTCGGGGCACCGGAAGCACCATCTCGCCTTCGGAGTACTGGCACGTCCACCCTCTCTCAGAGACAAGATCGAGGACTGCCTGCCAGTCCTTCACCGACGCATCTGGGACACGCACGTCCGGCAGCGACCCCATCAAGTCCGGGTCGAAGAAGCAGCTCACGTCATCCCACAGCAGATCAGCCACACCGCCATGCTGCCTGTCCCCAGGGTTCAGCGCAGTCCCGTTTCCCTTGACCAAAGACATAGGGGCACCACCGCTGGCTCGACAACGAGCAGGCCACGCGCACCCAGTGGCGGGACCTCGTCGTCAGGCCGCAAAAACCTGCTGCGCGACGCGCAATAGCGAGCGCGCGAAGAGCAGCATCCTGCACGACCGTCCCATCGCGCTCAATGGCTGCGGCCCCGTTCCGTCGCACGCGCGCCATCCCTCCAACCCCAAGTCGACGACCACGAAAGCCCGTTACCGGCCCGTGCTCCCCGCCGCGGGTGGCCGCGGCCATGTTCAGGGCGGCGACGACCAGGCCGGCGTCGTGTCGCTCTCCCATCGCATAGCCGACCAGGCGGCGGGAGAACAGGTCGATGACCGTGGCCATATACAGCTTGCCCTCGCCGGTCTCGATCTCGGTCATGTCCCCGGACCACACGAGGTCGGGCGCCTCCACGGTGAAGTCGCGGCGCACGAAGTCCGGGCTGGCCGGGCGCCTGCCCGGCCTGGTCAGCCCACGCCGTCTGCGGACCGTGCGGCCCGCCAGGCCGAGCTCGGCCATGATCTTCGCGATGGTGTTCACCGCGGCGCGCCGGCCCTTGCGAACCAGCGTGATCCAAAACCCGACTGGAAGGCCGAACCGCGTGCCGAGAAGCGGGCCCGCCTCATCGCAGAGACGGCAGGAGCCAAATGAACTACACGGATCCTCTGGAGGGCACCTCGGTTTGCGACCGGGCACGTCAGTGACAGGCCCCGGGGCCACCCCGCGCGAGCGGTGCTGCTCTGGGCGAAGTGGCGCCGGGGATGCGGGCGTCAGGTGGCGGTGGGCCAGGTCCGTAGCAACTCGGCGATCTTCCCGGCAGTGCAGGCGGGCTCGAGGAGCAGGTCTTTGAGGGCGATGGCGTCCTCGCGCGCGGGCTTGACGGGAATTCCGACGGCGTCGAGGTACATGACTCCCGTAGCTGCGGCGACAGCCAGGTTGGAGCGCTCCAGCCAGCGGCACCGGCCCAGGCTGTGGACCAGGGCGGCGGCTTTGGCGTAGGGGCCTTCGTAGACGGCCTGCTCGAACAGCTCGGCCCGGTGACGGGCCACCGCCGAAACGGGAACGCCATAGTCATCGGGGGCCGGATCGTTCACTCCGGCGGCCTCGGCGACCTGCAGGATCCACGGAACGTCGATGTGGAGCTCCATCGGCCCAAGGCAGACACCGTTCCGCCAGTCGTCTTGCCACGAGCACCGAGAAGGGAACGTCCGACACCTCCGCACAGTCCGTCACAGTGGCTGGCCGAATCAACGCGCCTCGCTGCATCACCATGACCACGGACCTCGAGCCTGGCTTCAGCCCGCACGCATCCACGCGCCGCGGGTCACCTATACCTCGGTGCACTTCGGCCACCCGGTCACCACGCTCGACGCGTCGGGAAAGCGGCAGTGCGCACTGGCATCATCGAAGCGGCTCAAGATGCCGGGACGTGGCTATCGAACTTCCTGACGATTTGATTGAGCAGCAGCGGGCGGCGAACGAAGAGCATGTGAAGCTCCTCGAACTGCAGGAACGATTCACGCGCCCGGAAGGCGCCGAGACCTCGGTCCCCGCCACCTACTGCCGGGTCTGCATGCTGCGGTCACTGCCCACGCGGAGGCGTCCGGCCAGTCGCGGTACGACGTCGAGATGGCACTCAAGAAGCAGGTCGGCACACGCAACTGGCCGGCGAGCCCCGCCGCAGCACCTCCCACCTTGGCTGGGGTTACGTCCCCTTGCCCGTCCCACTCTCCGCGCGCGGATCATTGGTGAGCTATCCTCCGCGCATGCGCGGACAGTTCACCGGCTGGCCGGAGCAGGCCATGGACGTGTTGTGGCAGCTCCAGGGCGAACCTACCCACGCGACCCGCGAGCGCTACCGCGCGGACCGCGAACGCCTGGTCCGGCAGCCGATGATCGCCCTGCTCAACGAGATCGCGGACACCGATCCCCGGTACGAGGACTTCTCCGTCTGGCACTACCGCACCGACTCCTGGTGGTGGCAACACCAGGGCGCGGTGATCCGACTCGGCCGCAAGATCGAGATCAGTCTCCGATTCGCCCTGGACGGCTTGCGGATCCAGGGCGCCTGGTGGTACCCCGATCCCGGCCAGGTGGACATGTTCCGCAAAGCCGTGGCCTCTGAGGGGAGCGGCCGTGAACTGTTCGCCATCGTCGAGGACGTGCGGAAGAAGGGCTACGACATCTCCGGGGACGTGATGAAACGCCCCCCGCGCGGCTATCCGACGGACCACTCCCGTACCAACCTGCTGCGCCACCGTTCGCTGATCGCTGCCCGCCCCCTCGGCTGCGAGGAGTGGCTGCACACCCCCGAGGCAGTCGACCGGGTCCTCTCGGCTGCCGCCGACCTGGACGCCCTGCTGATGTGGCTGGTCCGCCACGTGAAGCGCGCCGCCTGACATCACCTGGGGCACGATCGAAGACGGGCCCCGGACCGAGAGCCCGGGAGATCACATCCAGCAGGAGTTTGGGAATGCAGGCGCGGACCGGGGCAGTGCCCCCGCGCAGTGCGATGTAGCGGTCGAACATCCGGCGGCAGGCCCCCGCGTTTCCCGCCATACGGCACCGCCACACAGCCGACCGCACCGCCGTCCCAGATGATATTGGGCCGTGAGACCTCGCAGGTCAGCGATCTGTCCACCCGGAGCGGCCTCAGTAAACCTGGCGGGAATGCACCGAGAGCCGAGACAACCAGCAGATGAAGCAGCGTGAGACACCGCGAGAAGTCGCAGGTCACAGCCTCGGCGTATGCAGCAAAGCGCGACACCCTACAACCAGGCCATGGCGAATGAGGCCGGGCGGCATGCGAGCACGCCAGCATGTAGTCCCCTGACGTACGCATGGCCCGGCCTCACGGGAGGACCGGGCCATGGCCGGCTGTTCGCGCACGGCTGCAGGGGCCGTGAACGCCGTCACGCCGGGAATACTCTGCAGCCTTGCACGCCCGCGGCCTCAGCGTGGCCGGTTCGGGGAATCGTTCAGGTCTGGCCTGACGAGGACCATCTCGCTGAACTCCTCAGTGAGGCCACCGAGATCCAGGACGCGTAACCCGGTCTGCCCAAGGTCTGAGGTTCCCCCCGTTGCTCGGGAGTTGCTGATCAGCTGGTCAGAGCGGGGATCACCTGGCTGGACGCGCAGAGGGTCTGAGCACCCGCATGGTGCTCGAACTCGCTGGCGGCCGCCCGGCTCACCCCGATCGGCGGACCACCGTCCCCGGCACTGACTTGCAAGAATTGACGGGTTCGCCCTCCCCGTACGGTCGTTCGACGTGAGGGGGCTTTCGTGCCACTGGGGGGCACCCGACCCTCGCGCAGTCACCCCACCGACGCCTCGAAGACCGCCTTCGGCCCGGCTGGTCGCGTCGGTGCGGGAGGCGGCGAACCATCGACTGTGGGACAGCCTCTACGTGCTGCTGAGTACCGGAGAGCGGGCGGTGCTCGATTCCCTGTTGACCGTGCTGCCGGGGGCGCGGGGTGTCGGAGCTGGACTCGACGCCGACCAGCTGTTCACCTTCGTCTAAACACCCACCCGGAAACCAAAACCCACAACACATACGAGGAAGAGGACCATCTCAATGAAAGCCATTGTGGTAACCGACCAGGCCGCGGGAACGGCCGGGATGACGCTGACGGAGCGGCCTGAGCCGCGCGCATCGATCAACGACGTCATCGTTCAGATTCATGCATCGGGCTTCGTCCCGACTGAGATGGAGTGGCCATCGACCTGGACCGATCGTGCCGGCCGTGACAAGACACCGTCGATCCCCGGCCACGAGCTGGCCGGAGTGGTCACCGCCCTCGGCTACGGCACGACGGGACTGTCGGTCGGGCAGCGGGTGTTCGGCCTCGCCGACTGGCACCGTGACGGCACGCTGGCGGAGTACGTGGCGATCGAAGCACGCAACCTCGCACCGCTGCCCGGCGACGTCGACTTCACGGTAGGCGCGTCCCTGCCTATCTCAGGTCTGACCGCGTGGCAGGGGCTGTTCCAGCACGGCCGCCTTCAGTCTGGCCAGACCGTCCTCGTCCATGGCGCGGCCGGGGCAGTCGGGACGATGGTGACCCAGCTCGCACGTGAGGCCGGCGCTTACGTCATCGGCACCGGACGCGCCGCCGACCGTGAGAAGGCACTCGACTTCGGCGTGTATGAGTTCGTCGACCTCGAGAATGACGCGCTGAAAGATGTCGGCGCCGTCGATCTGGTCTTCGATGTCATCGGTGGCGACGTTCAGAAGCGGTCCGCTGCCCTGATCAAGGCTGGAGGAACGCTGGTGTCCATCGTCGGCCCGGTCGAGGCGCGACCCGCTGACGGTCTGGCGGTGGACTTCGTTGTCGAGGCCGATCGTGCCGAACTGGGTGAGATCGTGCAGCGGGTGCGGGACGGACGGTTGCGGACCAACATCGGTGACATCGCGAGCTTGGATGATGCCGTTGGTGCCCTTAACCCGACCACGCGACGCAGAGGGAAGACAGTCATCCGCGTACGCCCGTAGGCAGTGATGGCCACAGTCCGACGACGTGGCCGTCACCCTCGGCGCCATCGAGGCCAAACAGGAGCGGCCTCCAGCGCGTCAGTGTTTGACCCGGTTGCGGACGGCCAGGAGCGCCAGGCCCAGAAGGACGGGCTCGGTCACACGGGACGCCATCTCGATGTAGGCGCCGGTCGTGGTCAATTCCTGGCCGGAGGAGCGGAACACCACTGAGTTGAGGGTGGCGTTCAGCGCCTTGTCGAAGCGCTCGCCGGTGAACCGGTCCTCGGTGGGGTTGGTGCGAAGTTCTTCGTGGCCACGGGAGTGCCCTGGTCTCACGCAGTGTCGCCCGGCCTACAACCAGGTGGCTGCACGCAGATCGAGGTCGAGGACCGTGACACCGGCCATCTGCCCGGCGATGTGGCACATCCGGGTGTGAGTGGCAGCGGACTGGGGCCGGGCGAACATGGGCTGCAGTTCATCGAGGTCGGCGACCAGGTCGGCCAGTACGTCAATGGGGGCCCGGCTGCGGTAGCCGTAGGCGTACTCTTCCGCGGCCGCCTCCGGGTCGGAGAGGTCGGCGTGCGGCGGCCGAGGTGTGGTCGAAGGCGGGTCGGGTGTCGTTGAGTGCGGCGAGCGCCGGGCCGGGAATCCGACTCGGGGGACCTTCGGCGTGATCCTCACCGACGAGGTACGCCAGCGAGGGTCTCTCCTCCGCTCGACTACGAGAGGCCACGACGACACCACTGGGCTCTACGGTCAGTGGAAGCCGAGCATGCCAGGCGAGTTGATGTCGACGGTGACGACGCCGGGCGGATATCGGTGTTCGTCCTCGGTGAGCAGGATCGACATGCCGGTGAACTCCGCGCGGGGCAGGGCGCAGTACAGGGCGTGGCAGGTGTCGGGGCTGCCGTAGCCGTCGCGGATCATCGTTCCGACGGTGGCGGCGGCCATGGTGTCGAGCGGGTCGACGACGACGGAGGAGAACGCCAGGACGCGGCGGTGCATGTGTTCCTCGTCGGCTTCGGCCTGCATCAGGCTGTCACGAGTCAGGACGGGGGCTGGAGAACTGAGTCAATGACGTAGATGGTGGCGTTCGCGGCCTTGATGTTGCCGCAGACGATGTTCGCCTTGCCGTTGACCTTGAAGTCGGTACCTGAGCCCGACGTGGTCAGTTTGCTGCCTTCCACCGTCGTGAAGGAGCCCTTGGAGAGTTCGTTCGGGGTGATCTGCTTGTCCACGACGTGGTAGGTCAGCACCTTCTTCAGCTGCCCCTGATTGCTGAGGAGCGCGCCAACCTGCGACACGGTCACCTTTTGGAAGGCCTGGTCGTTGGGAGCGAAGATAGTGACGTCGGGTTTTCCGTCGAGGGTGACGCCCAGCTTTGCTCTGACCGTGGCTGAGACCAGCTGGCTGAGCTGTGGATATGCGGCCGCAGCCTCTACGACCTTGTCCCTGGCCGTGTTGGCCGTCTGGGAGAGCGCCGAACAGCCGGGACCGAACGTCCCAGACGGGCTGGGCGGCGCATCCTGTGCGTGGCTCGGCGACGCCAGACCTCCAAGCGCGAGCGGGATGGCGACCAGAGCTGCCTCGGTGGCCTTTGCTGTACGCATGCGGATAAACCTCATCGCAACCTTCCTCCCGTGGAGGCGTGAGCACTGCAGAGGTTTGGACTGCGGAAGTCTTCGTTTCCGCGGGCGGGGTGGGGCAGCTGCTGCCTCACGGCCTTGGGCCATAATCACCCGGGCTATCACCCAGCCACCCCGCGAGCATATCCGGCGGGTGCCGGTGACCGCATCTCGAAGCCCGGACGCGGTGAACGTCCCGCCCTGCTGGACCTCGGCCTACCCGGGCTCGCCGAATGGGCCGCCACGGCCTGTACAACGCCTGCGGCAAAGTCTGGGAGTAGTGCGCCGACTCGTACGCCCCGAACTATTACGCCTTCGAGAACCCCACCGGCCCCTCGCTCGGCACCACCCGGATGATTCGCGGCGGCTCGTACCTGTGTCACGCCTCCTGTTGCCGCCGTTACCGGGTGGCCGCCCGCAGCTCCAGCACCCCGGACAGCAGCACCAGCTGCCAGGGCTTCCGCCAATCAGAGGTCGGAGCGTCCCAGAGGACCGGGCGGCCATTCCTTCCGAGCCCTCGAGGGCAACGTGCCATCAGCCATACCCGGTCCTCCCGGACCACCTCACATTCTTAGGGACGTGCCATGACTCGATCCTCTCAACCGATCGAGTGATATGCCCCGGTTCTAACGGAGTCGGGTTGATGGACAATTGACGATCCAGCAGCCTTCGGAGGCCGTCATGCCCCCGCAGCTATCCGCCCGAGTTCCGCCGCAAGGTCCTCGATCTCGGCGCATCCGGAAGGAAGATCGCCGAGGTTGCCCAGCTCCTCGGCAGCAGCGACCAGACGATCTATGTCTGGCGTCGCCAACACCTCATCGATACGGGACAGTTGACCGGCACGAACAGCACCGACCTGTCCGACTCGCTGCGGCCCGCAAGCGCATCGCCGAATTGGAGGCCGAGTCGACTCCACCTAACTCGGGACAGTTCGGAGTCTCTACCGAATCCGGAACCGTTCACTGCAGAGAGTCAGATTTTGGGCTGCTCACGTCGTCCTGCGAACGGTGACGACGGGGCAGTGTGCGTGGGCCATCACGGCCTGGCTCACCGACCCCAAGAGCAGACCGGCAATGCCGCTGCGCCCACGGGCGCCGACAATCAGCAGCTGAGCCGCCTTGCTCGCCTCGAGCAGGACCTCATGCGCTTTGCCACCCACCAGGTCGCGTCTAACGGTGATGTCCGGATAAGCCTCCGTGCGGCCGGCAATCGCCTGAGCCAGCAATAGCTCTGCAGACTCAGGGGCTGTACCGGGCGAGGCCTTGTCCGGCTGCCATGCGTGAACAGCCAGGAGGTCAGCCCGGCGCTGCGCGGCTTCGGCGAAGGCGACGTTGACGGCCTCATCGCTGTCTGGCGAGCCGTCGACTCCCAGTACCACAGGCCCTGCGTCAGCGGATGTCCGGTGTTTTTCGCGGACCGTCATCACCGGGCAATGGCTGCGGGCGGCCAAGGACACCGGTGTGGATCCCAGCAGCAGGCCCGTGATGCGCCCCATACCTCTGGAGCCGACAACGATCAGGTCCGCAGCCTGCGACTCGGCCTCCAGCACATGCACCACATCACCCGTCACCACGGCCCTGGTCACCACGACCTCAGGCGCCACAACGAGGGCATGGGCCGCCGCTTCGTGGACCAGCGTCCTGGAAGCCGGGTCCGGCACCATGAGCCTCGGCTTGATCGGAACCTCAGCATGCACCACACGCAACGCCGCACCGCGCCGTGCTGCTGCTGTGGCGGCTGCTTCCACGGCGGTGAAACTCATTGACGAGCCATCCACCCCGACAACGACCAGACTGCCCATAGCCGGTTGCTCCACTTCAAGCTGTGGATTCTCAGCGTCACCCCATCAGCATGTCGCTGCAATTCTTGCGCGCCCCCACGAACCGCACGATGGTCCCCATCCGAGCCCGGCCACATCCCCACACCGAGAGCCCACGGCTCATAATCGGGCGACCTCGAGCGCCTCCCGAAGACGCGCAGCCAACAATCGGGGTTGCGACCTGGCATTCAGACGTCGGCAAGCTCTGCCTGCTGCGGCACGGGCCCGGTGAGTCTGTCGCCATTGAGTTGCGCGCCTGCACTGCCCACCGGCTTGTCGAAGCGCGTCCGGCCAGTACTACGAGGGCACCGCAGCTGGCGATGACGACCCAGGCGGAGTGGGCTGAGGTGACGAACCCAGCCCCGGATCCGGCGGTAATGATCGACCCGGTCACGGCGACGCCGACGGCCGCACCGAACTGGCGGCTGGTTGAGGCCAGTGCCCCGGCCATGCCTGCTTGGTCGGTCGGCATGCCTCACATTGCGGTGTGGTGACGGGGCCGGTCACCAGTCCGGATCCGGCCCCGAGGACGACGTAGCCGATAGTGAAGTACCAGAGCGGTGCGTGCGTCGATTCGTAGGAGCGGGCATTGACCGGATCAAGGCCCGTTGTGTCCATTTTTCAGGCAAAACAATGCCCGGCTGACCGGCCAGTTCCTGCTGTAATGAGTGGGGCAAAGAGGGTCGGAAAGGCAATCATGCGGGTGCTAGTGGTCGAGGACGAACGCGGGCTTGCCGCAGGACTCGCACACGGCCTTGCCACCGAGGGCTTCGTCACCAACATCGCCTACGACGGTGTAGACGGGCTCTGGCGTGCTGTCAACGAGCCGCACGACGTCATCGTGCTGGACATCATGCTGCCAGGACTGTCTGGATACGAGGTCCTCAAGCGGCTGCGGAAAGCCGGCGTGTGGACCCCGGTACTGATGCTCACAGCCAAGGACGGCGAGTACGACGAGGCGGACGCCCTCGACCTAGGAGCCGACGACTACCTGGCGAAGCCGTTCTCCTATGTGGTGCTCGTCGCCCATCTCCGGGCCCTGCTGCGCCGGGGGGCACCGGCCAGGCCCGCTGTGCTCACAGCCGACGACCTCACCTTGGACCCTGCATCCCGACGGTGTCACCGCGCGGGACGGGAGATCGCTCTGACAGCTCGGGAGTTCGCACTGCTGGAATTCCTGCTCCGTCACCGCGACGAGGCGGTCAGCAAGACCGACATCCTCACCCACGTTTGGGACGAGAACTATGACGGCGACACCAACATCGTCGAGGTCTACGTCGGCTATTTGCGGCGCAAGATCGACGTGCCCTTCGACCGCCAGTCGATCGACACCATCCGCGGGGCCGGCTACCGGCTGCGCGGCACGGGCCAGTGACACGATGGCCCGCCCGTTCCTGGGCCTGGTGGGGCCGCCGATCACTGCGACTGCGGCTCACCGCGGCGGCAGCATTCGTGACCACGGTGGCACTGGCGGGTGCCGCCGTGGTGCTGGTCGCCTGGCTCCGCACCAGCCTCATCAGCGGACTCGACCAGACCGCCTGGCAGCGGGCCCAAGCCGTCGCGGAGATCGTCAACTCCGGAAACCTCCATGCCAGACTGCCCTCACCCGGCGATCGTGACATCGCCGCCCAAGTCGTCGACAGCAAAGGCACGGTACGGTCCAGCTCACCGAATCTCGAAGGCAATCGGAGAGTCTTCACCTTCGCCCCATCCGCCTCGGATGAACCGCATGCCCGCAGCGTGCAGCACCCTCCCCATAGTGAGAACGGAATCTGGCGTGCTGTGGCCATCCGCGCCGGTACCCCAAGTGCCCCGATGACCGTGTACGCCGCTGTGCTCACCGAGGACGTCGACAACAGCCTCGCCAAGCTCACCAGGGGTCTGGCCATTGGCGTGCCGATGGCCGTTACCGCGCTCACCAGCGTCGCATGGCTGCTCACAGGGCGCGCTTTGCGGCCCGTGGAGATGCTGCGCGCCCAAACCGCCGAGATTACCGTCTCCGACCTCAGCCGTCGTCTCGATGTGCCCCCATCAGCCGACGCGCTGGGCCGGCTCGCCACCACGCTCAACGATTTGCTCGCCCGATTGGAGGCCTCCACGCAAAAGCAGCGCCAGTTCATCGCGGACGCGAGCCATGAGCTGCGCAGCCCCCTGAGCAGCCTGCGCACACAACTGGAGGTCGCTGCCCGGCACCCCGACTCCGCGGACTGGCGTTGCCTGGGCCCGGTACTCGTGGAGGACAGTGAACGGCTCTCCCGCCTCGTCGACGACCTGGTGCGCCTGGCCCGCCTCGACGCCCACCCACGATTCCGCAGACGGCCCGTGGATTTGGACGAGATCGTCTTCGCTGAAGTCCAACGTGCCCGTCAGCGCACGAATCTCACCATTGATCAGCACACAGTCAGTGCCGCACGTGTGGACGGCGATGTTGACGCCCTCACCCGCGTGGTGAGGAACCTGTTGGACAACGCCATCCGGTACGCCACCCTACGGATCGACGTGAACCTCGGCGCCTGCGACGGCACCGCGCAGCTTGTCGTCTCCGACGACGGACTCGGCATCCCCGGACCCGACCGACAGCGGGTTTTCGACCGCTTCACACGCCTGGACGACGCACGCGCCAGAGACACCGGCGGCAGCGGACTGGGACTGGCTATCGTCCGCGACATCATCACCGTCCACCGCGGCACCGTCCACGTCGAGGACAACGCCCCCGGCGCCCGCCTCGTCGTCCGCCTCCCCCTCACACGCCTCTGAATCGGCGCCGTCCGACGGAGCAGCATCAACGAGGTGCCTCCTTTCAACTTCGACGATCTGGTCGGGATGCGGGCCGTGGGCCAGGACCACCAGCCCGTTGGGCTGCTGTGGTTGCCCAGTGATCCTGTGGGTCGGAGCCGGCAGCATGTCGAGCGGGTGACGGCGGATGTGCCACGTCTGATAGGCAACCAATGCAGCCAGCACGCCCACCAGCACCACCGAACCCCACAGCGTGCCCAGTCCGAGTCCCCCCTCACTGACAGGCTTGGTGATCGAATCACCAGCGGCCGCGCTCAGTGGGCGGGTCAGGATGAACGCCAGCCAGAACAGCACCATCGTGTTGATGCTGGTCAAGTAGTGAGCGGCGAGCAAGAGCAGCATGACTCCGGCGATGGCGAAGAAGGCATTGCGGAATCCCAGGCCAGTGCCGTGGGACAGCCAGTCGCCGCTGGCGGTGCCGAGGGTGTTGGACACGAGAATCGCAGCCCAGTACAGAACCTCGCCCTTACGCGTGGCGATCTTCTCCACGTCGTAGGTCTGCCCGGTACGCCACCACACCAGGAAGATGATGGCCAGGAGGCTGGTCAGGATGACGGCGCCAGCTCCGTAGCCGATCCCGTTTCTGGTCACAGTCCCGGAATGGCCGACCCCGCGGTCCATGAGGTCCGAGATTGCGGTACCAACGATGCTGGTGCTGAAGATTACCGTCCAGAAAATTCCCGGATAGAAACGCTTGGCCCGCAACTGGACACCCACGATGATCACGAAGAAGGCGAAGAACACGATCGCGCAGGCGACGTATCCAAATTTGAGTTCGATCGCAAATTCATCACTGCCGGTCTCTCCGAGAGTCACAGCGACGATCTTCAGCGCCCAGAACAACGCTGTAACCAGTGGGAGCTTCCGCAGCACATACTTGGCCGAGCCTGCCACTTTAGGGGGCCGGGATGCGGTGACAGTCATGATTTCACCTGTCTCCAAATGTTCCGTTTCCGCACGCACGGATCTGATCCGGCTCACGCACCGATGCGCACAGCCTGAGAACGCTGATGTCGAAGGGGCATGAAACGGGACTGGCTAGTGTCCGACGATTCATCTCGCCGACCTCGAGTGACGCGAAACAACTCTTCCATAGCCCCGCTGAGAGCTCGCTGAATGGTCTGTACGCGAGGGCCTTCACGCGTCGCGAAAGGTGTACCCCGAGTGTTGCCTTCCGACCCAGGACGAACTGAACGAAGCCAGCCGCGGGTTGTTCGGCATCGTGGAGGCGCGCAGGGACCCTGGCGACGGCGTCGCCACAGTCCGCAGCTGGTTGGAAAGGGCAGAGGCCAATCGTGCACGCGGAGCGGAACTCATCGGCGAAGAAGCGGTGTCCGACATCATCAGGGAGCAGAGAACAGCGCTCTCAGGTTCCTGGTTGAGGGCCGCTTCACCGTCTTCCGCATGGTCTTCGAGAAGGTGTGAGGGCGCCAAGTCCGCGATCTGGCGAAGCGATACCCGCCCGCATTAGCTGACGATGCCCACGGCGGTCCCGCCGGATCGCAGGGAACCACGTGCTGGCGGTGCTGGTCCTGGATGTCTCGGTCGGTCTGGCCGCGGCCTGCCGCCCAGGACGCCGGTGTGTTCCTGGTCAGGGGCCGGAGCGCACCACGGTGACCGGACAGTGGGCGTGATGGAGGGCAGCCTGGCTGACCGATCCCAGCAGCAGGCTGGTATACCCGCCGTGTCCCCGTGCCCCGACCACCATCAGCTGGGCACCGCGCTCGCTTCGATCAGTGCCGGGCGGGTGCGCCCGCGGACCAGGCGGGGCCTCACGGTTACGCCGGGGTACCGCTCGCGGTGGTGTGCCAGGACCTCAGTGTCGTCCCAGAAAATCCGGAAGTCGGATGCGGCGGTCGTCATCCGGGCCAGCCGCTCGACGGTCTCTTCGGCGTAGACCGTGCCGTCCGGGTTGCTGTACCGTGCCCGGCGCAGGCCGCCAGCACGTCGCAGACGACGACCTCCTCCTCGGTGAGGTGGTGGACGGCGTAGGCGTTCGGCGGACGGCTTGCCGCGCGTCAGGTCCAGCGACAGACCCGATCTGCGGGGTGGCCTCTGGGGGTTTGGCAAGACACCGGCGGCCCCGATGGCCTTGGTTTCGTCGAACCCTGCCATATCTGCTTGTCGGTCAGTTCGGCGGACCACTGCTCGACGAGGTTGACTCAGGATGAACCGGTTGATGTGAAGTGCAAGTGGAATCTGGGGTGGGCCAACAGCCACCTCTTGATGAGGGGCATCAGTCCGATGCCGCGCCGTCATGCACGGCGGAGCAGTCGGCCGGTGGACACGGACTGACCGAAGGCAGGGACCTCCACCCCCGGCGGCCGGACCGGCCGCTGCGCCAGGTCGACCAAACAGCTACCCGGGTTCCGCGGCCGGCTGAGGAACACCGGTGCAGAGTTGCCCTTCCCTCAGGGCTCGCCACGAGGGAGGTCGTGTCTCGTGAGGTGCTGCGCCGCGGCGCGTCCTACGGTGCCGCGGCGCAGCAGTGATGTTCAGGAGGGGCTGGTGTGCTTCTCTTCCCCCTGGTGGTCGCTGATCGCTTCACTCGCGTCGAGCATGTGCTCGGGGGCGTTGGAGCGGTGACGGGTCAGGGCGTAGTAGGCGGCGCCTGTGAACAGCAGGCCGATGATCCAGGAGATGTCGGCCCCGCCCAGTGCTTTGGTGACCGGCCCGGTGTAGAGCGTCTGGGCGAGGAAAGGTATCTGGGCCGCCACGCCGGCGAGGTAGCAGCCGAGGGCGATGACGTTCCAGCGCCCGTACCGGCCCGAGGGGTCGTACAGTGCCGGGATGTCGACGCGTTCGCGTGAGACCAGGTAGTAGTCGACGAGGTTGATGGCGCTCCAGGGCGTGAACACCATCAGGATGGTCAGGACGAAGTTCTTGAAGTTGGTGAGGAAGTCGTCACTGGCCAGTAGGGCGACCAGGAGTGAAACGGTGATGAACGCGACGATGTAGGTGATGCGGGCCCGCTGGGAGACTTGCCGTTCCCGGGTGAAGGCGGACACGGTGGTGAGCGCCGACATGAAACCGCCGTAGGCGTTCAGGCAGTTGACGGTGAGTTTCCCAACGACGATCACCAGGTAGATCAGCAGAGCGATCACCCCGCCGCCGCTGAGGTCTCCGAGGTAGCCGACCTGGTTGTCGAGGAAACCCTGCCCTGTTGCCGCGGGAAGAGCTGCGACGACGACGCCCAGCGTCATGGACCACTGGGAACCGAGCACACTGCCCCACAGGGTGCAGTGGAACGTGGTGCGGGCCGATGTCGTGCGGGGCAGGTAGCGGGAGTAGTCGGCCACGTAAGGGCCGTAGGTGAGCTGCCAGCCCGCTCCCAGCGAGATGGCCAGCAGGAAAGTGGCGCCGTCGAACGGTTTGGCGCCGAACAGGGTGGCGACGTCCTGTGTGGCGATGAGGCGCACCGCCAGATACAGGAAGCCGATGATTCCCAGCACGGTTGCGGCACGGCCGAGGACGTGGATGTGGCGGTAGCCCAGCAGGGCGACGACCGTGGTGAGCACACCGAAGACAACGACACCGACCCATGGCGTGCCGGTGTGCAGGATCCCGTCCACGGCCTGCCCGGCCAACACGGTGCCGGTGGCCGCGAACCCGAGGTACATCACGATGACCAGGCACAGCGGCAGGACAGCGCCGAGCACGCCGAACTGAGCTCGGCTGGAGATCATCTGAGGCAGCCCCAGCCGCGGCCCCTGCGCCGAATGCAGTGCCATGACGGCACCGCCGAGAAGGTTGCCGGCGAGCAGCCCGATGACCGCCCACAGGGGATCGGCTCCGAACACGACGGCCAGCGAGCCGTTGACGATGGCCGTGATCTGCATGTTGGCGCCGAACCACAGGGTGAACTGGCTACGTGGCGTGCCGTGCCGTTCCTCGTCGGGTACGACTTCGATGGTGCGGGTCTCCAGACGCGTGGTGGGTCTGGCAGGTGGATCGAGGTGTTCCACGGGACTCCTAGCAGGAGAGAGTAATTTCCGGACCGGGGCATGCTTGACCTCGTCGTGCGCGGCCAGGGGGCGCTGCGCGACGGGGATCTTGGGCGGGAGACGTGCGACGAGTTATGCCTTTGGTCCCCAGCCGTCAGGCTGTGGCGAGAGCTTGCTCAACCAGGGCCATGCCGGGGCGTGAGGGCACACTGATCCGGACGGTGCCGGGGGCGCCGAGGGCGCTGCCCGGCCGGACCGAGACGCCGTGCTCGGCGAGTCGTGCGACGAGGTGGTCCTCGTCCTCGGTCCGGACGAGGACGAAATTGGCCTGAGAGGGTACGACGTCGTAGCCGGCGGATGTGAACAGGCCTGTCAGCGCAGCACGGTGCTGCACCGTGTGCCGTCGGACGGCCTGGTAATGCGTGTGGTCCTCCAGGGCAGCGAGAGCAGCGGCCTGGGCCAGGCCGCCAACGGAGAACGGGGCGCGGACCGTGCGCAGCGTGTGGATGATCGCGGGGTCCGCCACGAGGTAGCCGATACGCAGGCCGGCCAGACCGTAGACCTTGGAGAAGGTGCGCAGCACAGCCGCCTTGCCCTGGCGGGCGAGCGGGATGGCGCTTGTGGCGGCCGGGTCGTCGGTGAAGTCGATATATGCCTCGTCTATCACGACGAGGCGGCTCTGCGCGCGCGCGACGAACGATTCGATCTCTTGCCGTCCCAGCGTTGTTCCGGTGGGATTGTGCGGGTTGACCACGTAGGCGATGTCAGCCGCCACATCGGCCATGGCCTGCAGGTCGTGGGTCCAGTTCCGCAGGGGGATCTTGGTGAGACGCGCGTCGACGACCTGGCTGCTGATCTCGTCCACGCGGTAGGCCGGGTCGGCGCACACGACCTGTCCCCCGTGAGCCAGGTAGGCCCAGGCCAATAGGAAGATCAACTCGTCGGATCCATTGCCGACGAGAATGTGCTCGACGCTGACTTCGTGCAACTCGGCCAGCCGCTGCCGCAGGTCCGTCGCCAGCGGGTCCGGATAGTGATGGGCTCCGGTCATCGCCTTCGCCACCGCCGCGGCCACCCTGGGGCTGGCCCCGATAGGCGACTCATTGGAGGCCATCGATCCTGCTGCGGTCAGTGCCTGGCGGCCGGGCCGGTAGGGGGTGATCCGGTCCAGCCAGGGCCTGGGGCGGATCACCGCTGCACTCCGCCCAGTTTGGCGGTCAGGCGAGCCGCGGATTCCCGCACGGCCTCTGTTGCGGTGTTCAAGTCGGGGAAGCCTCCCTTGAGAAAACTGATTCCGACAGCGCCCCTGAGGCCCGCCGGATCGAAGACCGGAGCAGCGATGCACTGCACGCCGGAGGCGACCTGTCCGTCGTCAGTGGCGTGACCGTGTTCCCTGACCCGTAGCAACTCTTCTCGCAGGCGGCCCAGGTCTTCGGCCCTCGTGGTGTGCACGTGCTCCGGCACGTCTTCGGAACGGAGCCAGGCAAGACAGCACTTGCCCACCGCGGTCAGGTGGGAGGGCAGGCGCGCACCCACGGAACTGGCCAGTTGTATACCTGCGTTAACCGGGTCCTGTTTGTAGAGGTACACGGCCTCGGTGCCGTCCAGGACCGCGTAGTGCGCTGTGAGGTCCAACGTGCGGCTCAGGTCGACCAGTTCGGAGGAGATGACTCCGCTGACTCCGGCGATGCGCAGGTGCGCGGCTCCGACCTCGAATGCCTTCAGGCCGACGGTGTAACCCACGGGTTCGCACGCGTCGATGAATCGCTCCTGTGTGAGGTCGCGCAGGATGCCGTGGGCCGTGCTCTTGGGGATCTCGAGGTCTTCGGCGATCTGTTTCAGCGTGACCGGTCTATCTGCATGCGCGACCAGGGTCAGAATCCGCAGGGCTCGGGTGACCGATGTACTCGCCACAACACTCCGTTCGTATATACGAATTGAGATCGCTTATATGAATAGCGGGACCTTAGAGCGACAGGCGCATCGGCGTCAACGCACGGAGGAGTGCGGGCTCGCCAGGGCGAGCCCGCAGGAGCAAGGGCGCAAGCAGCGCCGTGGCACATGGACTGCCGCGACCGACACCCGGCTCGACCGAGGCGACGATGCCAACGCGAGCGCACCGCCAGGCAAGAAGTACCAATATGTTCGTATTGTGCATTGACTTTCGTCGTATTACTTCTCGGCGTGGGGGGGTGAACAGTCATGGCCGAGGACCGGACCGATCAACAACAACGTCCCGTGCGCGAGCCGTCCCTGACGGACACGATCCTCCCCCTGGCCGGGCTCGCCATCCTGATCGCGGGCCCCCCTGGCACTGTTCGACCTCGACGCGCTGGACGGCCCCATCCAGGTCGCGCTGATCCTCTGCGCGATGACGGCGGCCCTGGTGGCGATGAAGAACGGGCACAGCTGGACGGCGGTACAGAAGGCCGGACAGGGCGGCCCTGTCCTCCATCACGAGTGGCGATGTTCATCCTGCCCGCCGTCGGGACGCTTATCGGCGTGTGGAATCTGTCAGGCACAATCCCGAAGCTGGTCTACTACGGCATCCAGGTGCTCACCCCGAACTGGTACTACGCGGCAACAGCCGTCATCTGCGGCCTGATCGGGATGAACATCGGAAGCTCCTGGCCGACGGCCGGCACCATCGGGGTCGGACTGGTCAGTGTCGCCGACATGTTGGGAGTGTCCACCGTCGGCGCCGTGAGTTCTTCAGCCTGCGGTCAACGTTCTGGCCATGGAGAAGGTGCCGGGGCTGTGCCCGGAGCGGCCGAGGTGCGCATCGCCGCCGGCACGCTGCTCCAGACCCTCGCAGGCCCGGCATAATCCGGCACTCCGCAGGCCTCTACAGCGCGGCTGCAGGGGCGGTCCGGCTGGATCCTAGCCCGGCATCTCGTCGCTTTCGTCCTTGTCCTGGGGGCTGACGCTGACACTGCCGCTCGCCTCGTACGACGTCGACGTCGGTATGCGGATCCTGGTGGTACCTGACATGGGCCTCGTGTTCGTGGGGCTCGCACGGTGTTGACCGTGCGGGACCTGCGAGCCGGTCGATGGCCAAGAGCGGGCGCAGCCCCTGGATGCCCCGGCACGCCGTCGCCGGCGAGCAGCCGAACAGCGGCGCGAGACCTGACGCCGTCGGGAAGCATCTCCGATGCCGAGCACAAACACTCAAGCACGCCGATCCGGGCCCGGCCGTATGCCTCTGCCTCGTCCCGCGCCCGGGGGTCCAGCACAATCATCGGGACCGAGGCGATCTCTACGAGAGGTTCGCCGCAGTCCTGCACCGGGATATTGCTTCGCCCCGCTCAACGCGCGTAACTGCGACCAGTACCTGCTGGAGACCTATATCCGGCCGGCCGCGACCACCACCCCCATCTCAAGGACCTCTCGGAAACGGACCGTTCGGTGTACCTGGCTGCCAACGCCTTCCTCACGTGGAAGAACGACCGGGCGACCTTCACCTGGGCGGACCACCTCACCAAGGTGGGCGCGCGGAAGAAGACCGCTGCGACCTTCGACCCGTTCGACCTGTCCGCCGGTGAGAACAACGAGTTCTGCACCGGTACGACAGAGGCCCGCCACTTCACCGAGTACGGGCAGCGCAACGACAGCACCGGACTCACCGGCACGCGCGTGAACAGTGACATCCACGCGCTGCTGAACCTGATGTACTACGTCGCGCGCCACAACCCCGGCCGCGCGAAGCACTGGTGGATACGCGTGGGTACCAAGGACTCCGACAACGCGCTGACCGTCGTCGGCAACGTCGCCGGGAGCCTCCACGGTCTCGGTGACGACGTGAACTCGCTGGTGTACTGGGACCAGGGCCACGGCTCCAACACCGACGCTGCCGACTTCATCACGGGGGTCGGTCGGGTGACCGGGCGCCGCAGGTAACCACCGCGCCAACGACACGACAGGCTCCCGGGCGTGTGCCCGGGAGCCTGTCGTGTCTTCCGTACCGCTCTGCCTGTCCGCTCGACGGGTCAGACGGGCCGGTACTGTCCCAGCTCCGCTCCCGAGGAGACCAGGTCCGCGATCTGCTCGCAGGTGACGAACTCGACGCCCCGCGAGGCGACTTCGTCGAGCCAGTGCTCTAGGGCGAGGAGGCGGTGGCCACGGCCGATCACCTCGGGGTGCATGGTGACGGTCAGGACACCATCCTCGAAGTCCCGCACCATGTAGTCCAGGTCCGCCGTCCAGTTGGCGAACATCTCGGCCGGGTCGCGCAGCCCGGGCATGAGGCCGGACGGGGTCCGCAGGAACTCCAGGTACGGGAAGTCGTCCAGGCTCCAGGCGACCGGGATCTCCAGCAGACCGGCGGGTTCGCCCCAGCGGACCCCTGAATCGTCCAGGGAGTCCGGCGTGCGGCAGGGGTAGGGGGCGTAGTCGTGGCCCATCAGGCTGCTGTCGTAGGCCAGCCCGTGCTCGACGAGCAGGTCGGCCGAGGCGTCGGACAGGTCCCAGGCCGGGGCCCGGAAGCCGCGCGGGAGGGTGCCGGTAACCTCCTTCAGGGCGTCCAATGACCGCTGGAGCACGGCGCGTTCCTCGGCCGGCTCCAGTGCGGCGACGTTCTCGTGGGCGTGCCCGTGCACCGCCACCTCGTGGCCCCGCTCGATGAGTTCGCGCGTGAGCTCGGGGTACGTGAGGGCGGTGTGCCCCGGAACGAACCAGGTCGCGGTGATGCCCCGGGTCTCCAGGATGTGCAGCAGCCGGGGTACGGCGACGGCCGCGAACTCCCCTCGGGAGCGCGGGGTCGCGGTCAGCATGCCCCGGGCCATCCAGGAGGAGAGGGCGTCGAAGTCGAAGGTGACGCAGACGTATCCGCGCCGCGACGTCGACGAATCCACCTGATCGGTAACGGCGTTACGGCTCGGCGGAGTAGTCGGAGTCGTCATCGTTGCTCTCCTCCGTTCAGCTCAGTGGCAGCGCGGCGTTGCCGGTGCCCGCGCCGCCGTCCACGGACAGCGACGCTCCGGTGATCCACTCGGCGTCCGGACCGCACAGGTAGGCGACCGCGCCCGCGATGTCCTCGGGGACACCCGCGCGGGGCCAGGGCTGTCCGCCGCGGATCGAGCGGACGTAGTCCACGCCGAGCGGGTTCACCTCGCTGTCGACCTCGATGAAACCCGGCGAGACCGCGTTGACGTGGATACGGTGCTCCGCCAGTTCCAGGGCGAACGCCTTGGTGAGCATGTCCAGACCAGCCTTGGACGTGCAGTAGTGGGCGGCGCCCCGGCGGGCCCGGGCGGAGGCGCCCGAGCTGATGTTGACGATGTGGCCGCCCGTACCGGCGTCGACCACACGCCGCGCGAAGGCCCGCGACAGGGAGAAGACTGCGGACAGGTTGACGTCCATGACCTGGTCCCACTGGTCGTCGCGCATCTCCAGGAGCGGGGCGCTCGGGTAGAGGCCTGCGGCGTTGATCAGGGTGTCCAGGCCGCCGAACACCTCCCAGGCGCGGTCGACGAAGTCGGGCAGCGAGGCGCGGTCGGTGAGGTCGACCTCCAGCGCGGCGAACGGCCCGGAGTTCTCGGCGACGAGGGCGGTGAGGTGGTCGGCGCGGAGATCCGCGAGGACCACCTTGACGCCTTCCTTGCTCAGCCGCCTCGCGATGGCCGCCCCGATGCCTCCGGCCGCTCCGGTGACGAGCGCGATCCTCGGCTGTTTCCGCTCGGGGGTGCTCACAGTTCTCCTTCTGTCCCACGCACCGTGTCGTGGGTTCCGTCGTAATGGGTCAGGCCGTCGAATCCGGCCCGCAAGTCGCTGTACCGGTCGGCGGCGGGCCGCTCGTCCGGTGGTGCCATACGCCGTGCGCGCCGTGCGAGGACGTCGTGCGCCTGGGCGGCGCCGTCGGCCAGCAGGTCGATGACGCACCAGGCCATCAGCACGGCCGGTTCCAGTGCGGCGAGGACGTGGTCGGTGACCGCGTAGTCGACGCTGTGCGCGTCTCCGGTGGCGCCCGCGGTGAAGGGGTGCAGCACCGGCATCACCGCGCCGAGGTCGCCCATGTCGGTGGAGGCGCCCAGGTGCCTGCCGGGGGCCACGGCGCCCGGGCCGAAGAGCGCGGTCCCGTTGGTCCGGGCCACCTCCACCAGGGCCGGGTCCTGGTGGTGCGGAAGGTAGTTCAGGGTGGTTTCGGTGGTTGCCCTGGCGCCCAGTGCCATCGCACCCGCCCATGCGGCACGGTCGACAGCCGCACAGGCGCCGCGCAGGGCGTCCAGCGTGCGCGCCCGGATCACGACTTCGAGTTCGGCGCGGTCCGGTACTGCGGTGGGCGCGTCACCCCCGTGCGGCAGTACGGCGTTGACGCGTACCGCGTCCTCGTCGCGGAAGGTGTCGCGCTGGGCGTCGATGGCGCTGATCGCCAGCGTCGCCGCCTTCAGGGCGTTCACTCCGTGCCAGGGGGATGAACCGGCGTGGCTGGCCCGGCCGGTGAAGGCGATCCGCTTCACCACCGAGCCGTTGTGGCTGTCCCCGACGCTGAGGCGGGCGGGCTGCCCCGACGTGTGGCAGAGCATCGCCATGTCCACATCGTCGAAGGCGCCCCGGGCGAGCAGGTCGGCTTTGCCGACCAGGTGCTTCAGCTCACCGGCCCGTACCTGCTCGCGTCGCCATTCCAGCTCCACGCTCTCCTCGGCCGGTACGGCGAGGAATGCCACGTCCCCGTCCAGGTGCTGCCGGACGGCGGCCAGGCCGACCGCCGCGCCGATCATCGACGCCACCTGGGCGTGGTGGCCGCAGGCGTGGGCGGCACCGGTTTCCGGGTCGGCGAGCGGGTGCCGGGGCAGTACCAGGGCGTCCAGTTCGCCGAGCACGGCGACGGTGGGCCCCGGTGTGCGCCCCGGCATGCGCGCCTTCACCCCGGTGAGGGAGAGGCCGCTCTCGAAGGGGAGCCCCAGCTCCGTGAACCACCCGGCCACCGTCGCGGCGGCCCGGTGCTCACGGAAACCGGTCTCCGGGTGGCGCTGCAGGTCCTCGCTGAGGTCCAGCAGTCGCTCCCGGCAGGCCTCGATCGCCGCGCGCGCCCGCTCCTTGAGCTGCGCGGCCGGTACGGGGCCGGGTACGGAGGCAGTCACGCAGCACTCACCGCGACGGCCGGGGCGGACTTCTTCTCCGACAGGTCCAGGTGGCGGCCGAGGCCGGCCCGGAACGCCTCCGGGGTCTGCGGGGTGACCAGCGCGCCGACGATTGCCAGGACGCAGCCGACACCGAGGAAGGAGAAGGCCACACCGTAGGAGAAGTGCTCGGCGAGGAAGCCCATCACGAACGGGGAGATGGCCCCGGCCAGTTGGCCGCCGAAGTTCACCATGCCGCCGCCGACACCCGCGTACTCGGGCGGCAGCATGCGCAGCGGCAGACCGAAGATCTGCATGTAGGCGAGGTACATCACGAGGGTCCCGCAGGTCTCCCACGCGATGAATTCGGTGGCCGACCCGGCGCGCACCATCATCACGAGCAGACCGGCCGTGACCAGCATGACGGGGATGACCACGCGACGGTGGTTGCCCTGGAAGAAGCGGTCGAAGAGGTAGCCGCCGACCATCATGCTGATCGCCGCGGCGACCCACGGGACACCGGACATCAGGCCGACGCCGGTGAGCGAGACGTGCTTGTTCTCGCGCAGGTAGGACGGCACCCAGGAGACCAGGCCCCAGCCGATGATGTTGAATCCGCAGAACATCAGGGTGAAGCGCCACATCATCGAGGACTTGAGCAGTCCCATCGCCTGCCGCAGCGACACCTGGGCGACCGGCTCCGGGACGGTCTTCTTCCCGGACGCGGCGGCCAGCTCCTCGGTCGTCAGCGGCTTGGGCATCCCCTTCCACAGCACGAACACGATCATCAGGCCGAGGATGGACACCGCCCAGAACGCCCCGCGCCAGCCGAAGGCGACGATGAGCGGCGCGGCGACGATGGGGGCGATCGCGGAGCCCAGAGGGTTGGACGCGGACATGATGCCGTTGGCGGTCAGCCGCTGCTTTGGGGTGGTTCGCTCGCTCAGCGCCTTGATGGATGCCGCCGGGTACATGCCCTGGAAGATGCCGAAGACGGCCCGGATCGCGATCATCGACGTCAGGCCCACGGCCAGTCCGCTGGTGGCGGTAAAGATCGTCCAGCCGCCGGCGGCCAGCAGCATGGTGCGGCGGGCCCCCTTGGTGTCGGCGAGGATGCCTCCGGGGATCTGCATCAGCGCGTAGGTGATGAAGAAGGCGGTGAGGATCAGGCCCTGCATCGTGGTGCCGAGGCCGAACTCGTCACCGATGTCAGGCAGGGCAAGCGTAATCACCAGCCGGTCGATGTAATCGATCAGCCAGGTCATGAAAAGCACGGCGACGGCGGCCACGGCCACTCGCTTGGCTGAGCGTGCCCTGGAGCTCTTGCCCTCTGTCATCTTCCACCTCCACGCAGATTCCGGTCGTTCACAACCCGGTACCGGTCACCGGGTGGTGGTCAGTAGTGTGCAAACCCGGCGTACCCCCACGGTTTGTGGGAGGCGAAGAGGTTTTCGGGATTTTCTCGTGCTCGACAACAAGTACGTCCGGTCCGAGGGCGAAGAGCTGTACGGCGGCGTTCAACCGCTCGTAAGGATCGCCCAGATCGAGCCCGGTCAGCTCACGGATACGACCCAACCGGTAACGCAAGGTGTTGGTGTGGACGTTCAGCTCCCGCGAGGCCGCCGCGGTGTCCCCGAAGGCGTCCAGGTACGCCGCCAGGGTCTCGGTGTACGCGGTGCCGCGCCGCTGATCGTGCGCGCGCAGCCGGTGCACGGGACCATCCTGGAGCCGCCGGTCGGCGGTGACGGCCTCGCCCAGCAGCAGCAGGTTGGCCGTGCCGCGTACGTCCTCCAGGCAGGCGCTGCGGACCTCGCCCCGCCTGGCCAGGGCCCGTACCACCAGCTCCGCCTCCATCCGGCTGGCGGGCAGCTCCCCCAGGTGGGGCACGCAGGGGCCGATCCCGATACGCGGCGGGGCCCCGACGGCCTCCGCGACGGCGGCGCCGACCCCGTCCGCTGCCCGCCGCATCCCATCCCGGTCGGCCGGACCCACCAGGGCGAGGACGACCCGGGAGGGCCCGGTGGTGGCCAGCGCGCGCCACCGGTAGCCGGCGAGATGGCGCAGCGCCTCCTCGCGGGCCCGGTACAGGTCGGCGGCACCGAGACGGGCGTCATGCGAGGACAGGTCCGCGATCATCACGGAGACCGGCGTGCCGGGTTCGACGGCCAGATGGGACGCGGCCAGGCGCGGGTCGACGTCCCCGAGCAGGGCCCGGCCGAACAGTTCCTCGTCCAGCCGGCGCCGGGCCACCTCTTCCTGGTCGAGGCCGAGCAGCACACCGACAGCGACCGTCGCGGCTTCCGCGAGCAGCACAGTGGCGTTCCCGGCCAACGGTTCGGCACCCTCGGCCACCCAGATCGAGCCGAGGTTCTCCGTCCCTGCGCGCACCGCCGCCGCGATCCTGCGTCCCGCGCCCATCTCGGGCACGGCCGCCACGTCGACCACCTCGGAGCCGGACCAGAGACGCCGGTACACACCGAGTTCGACCAGCCGGGCCCGGTACCCGACCGGGCCGTGCTGGTCGAGCACGGCGGCCCGGCGCATCTCGTCGTCCCCGGGGCCCAGGCGGGAGGCGGCGAGCAGTTCCTGACCGGGCGTGAAGATCATCACCGAGCCGTTGACGAGCCGGGAGAGGGAGTTGGCGAGGCTCACCAGGTCGTGCCGGCGGCCGAACATCGCGGCCCGCCCGGTCCCGGGGCCCATGCGTACGGCCAGCAGGGCGCGCAGCCGTCCGATCAGGTCGGTCCAGTCCTGGTCGGCCGCCAGGGCCAGGACTGCCACCCCGTGCTCCCTACCGAGAGCGCCCGCGTCGCGGAGCCCCGTACCGTCCCCGCCGTTTTTGACGATCACCGCGCTCGCGCCGCTCCCGGCCGCCGCGCGGATCAGTTCCCGCGCGTCGCCGCCGGTCCCGATGCCCAGCAGCAGTCCCCCGGGCCTGTCCGGTCCGCTGTGGCCCGGACCAGCCGGGCTCTCGTGCACGGCCAGGGTGCGGACGGGTACTCCCAGACCGTGCGGGGCGGCCCACATGGCGACGGTTCCGGGGCCCAGGCAGTCCACCACGGTGGCCAGGGTCACAGGGGCGTCGGCACCCGTCTGCCCGGCAGCGCCGGAGTTCTCCGGGTTGTGGTCAGACACGGCCGATCAGCTCCAAAACTTGGGGGGTCGCACAAACCATCGCATGCCGCGGCGGGGCAATCATGCAGAGGCGTATCCCCACGGAAGCCGCGCCAAAGGAGTCCCGCCGTGCCCGCACCCCATGCTCTCGATCCGCGTGATCTGCTCCACCGGCTCACCGCCGAGACCCCGTCCATGATCGCGGATCTGGAACGGCTGGTGGCCGCCGAGTCGCCGTCCTCGGACGGGGATGCCCTGCGTGCGTGCCGTGACGTCCTGGCCGAGATCGGCACCCGTCTCCTCGGCACCGCCCCCTCGGTCCTGCCGGACGACCCCACCGACGGGCGCCCCGGCGGGCTGCTGTGGCGCTTGGGCCCGGCCGACGCGCGACCCGTACTGCTGGTGGGGCACTTCGACACGGTGTGGCCGCTCAATACACTGCAGCGCCGCCCGTTCCGGGTGGACGGCGCCCGGGCGACGGGCCCCGGCGTCTTCGACATGAAGGCCGGCCTGATCCAGGGCCTGTACGGGGTGGCGCGGCTGCGCGAGATGTCCGGCGAGGACTCCCCCGTCGCGTTCCTGGTGACCGCCGACGAGGAGATCGGCTCCCCGGCCGGCGGCCGCGTCGTGACCGAGTGGGCGCGCAAGTCCCGTGCGGCGCTGGTGCTGGAGGGCGCGGCGGACGACGGCGCGCTGAAGCACGCCCGCAAGGGCTGGTCGTTCTACGACATCCGCGTTGAGGGTGTCGCCGCGCACGCGGGCCTGGAGCCCGGGAAGGGCCGCAACGCCCTGACCGACCTCGCCCGGATCGTCGTCGCGCTGGAGTCCCTCGCCGCGGACGACGACCGGATCACCGTCACACCGACGATGGCCCACGCGGGCACGACACAGAACACCGTTCCCGACCGCGCGTACGTCACCGTCGACGTCCGCGTCCCCGATGTCGTGGCCCAGAAAGAGATCGACGCCGAGCTGCGCCGTCTCGTGGCCGCAACGGCGCAGCTCCCGTACGAGATCACGGGCGGCCCCAACCGCCCGCCCCTGGAGGAGGCCTCAGCCACGGACCTGCTGGAGACGGCCCGTATCTGCGCCGACGACCTGGGCCTGGACTGGCCCGGCTCGGCGGCGGTGGGCGGCATCTCCGACGGCAACCTGTGCGCGGCGGCGGGCACCCCCACCCTGGACGGCCTCGGCGCCGTGGGCGGCGGACCGCACGCTGAGCACGAGTGGGTCGACGTGAGCTGCATGGCGGAGCGGGCGGCCCTGGTCGGGCGGATGCTGGGGATCCTGCCGGAGGAGTGAGCCCTGGGCGGGTGCGGGTTACGGGTCCGTACGGTCTCCGGTGTAATTGATGATCGCGGCAGCACCTGACCGGCGTAGACGAGATGATCTCCCGCTGTCCGCGAAGGGCCTCACGCACGGCGAGATCTCCGCGCATCTGGCCGAGGTCTACGGCGCGAACGTGTCCAAGACGACCATCACCGCGATCACCGGCAAGGTGATGGACGGCATGGCGGGATGGCCGAGTCAAGGCCGCTCGACCGCGTCTACCCGGTCGTCTTCATTGACGCCATCAACGTCAATCCGGGTTCTGTCGACGATCTTGTGATCCGGGTGGGCTGGACTCATCGCGCGAGCAGGACGCGTTTGCGAAGGAGATCGAGGCTGGCCCGGCCGAACATTTGGCGTTTCAGCATCTTCAGCCGGTTGATGTTGCCTTCGACTGCGCCGGAACTGTGGGGCATGGACAGGCCGTTGCGGACGGCGTCGAAGTCACGGCGGAGGTTGTGGGCGAAGCGCGCGAGTGGGGCCAAGGAGTCTCGTTCGACCTCGGTGATCCAGTCCTCGAGGCGGTCGCCGTGGCGTGCGGTCATCATGACGGCGAACTTCCTGACGTGCCCGGTGAGCCGGTCCAGTTCGGGATCGCGTTCACGCAGCCGGCGGAGCTTGCAGGCGTCCTCGTCCCGCAGGTGTTCGGGGTGGGTCATGATCCATGAGACACTCCCGACGAACCGCAGGTAGTCCAGCCGCAGACGGAGCTGAAGATTGTGACTCGGCTCCGTGAACAGCATGCCGCTGCCCACGAGCTGTGGCAGCAGGGGATGTCGAAGGCGGGGATCGGTCGGAAACTCGGACTGCACCAGGCCACCGCCCGCAAACTGGTCAATGCCCCTTCCGCGGACGACATCGTCGCCAGGAGCCTGCAGCGGGTGCACATCCTCGACCCGTATGCCGGCTACCTGCATCTGCGCTGGAATGAAGGCGTCAGAAACGCCGCCCAAGGTCGAGTACGTCCACCGGCACACCTTCGCAACCCGGGCCGAGGCCCGCATCAAGATCGCCACCTGGATCGCCGACTTCTACAACGCCCGGCGGCTCCACAGCATTTGTGGCTTCAAGAGCCCGATCGACTACGAACGCGAGCACCGGACCGGCCTCACCGTGGGGCTGGCCGCATAGAGGAAGTCTCCACGTTCCCGGGGGATTGACACACTGCGGTTGCCGGCGCTCGGAGGCGATGCGGTGGGCTGACCGCTCGGAGCGGCCCTTCCCGGGGGCGGCTCAGTTCCGGTGGTAGGCGGCGAGGAGGAAGAGCCAGATCTCACTGAGGTCGGGAAGCAGGCGACCGCGTGCCGCAGCCGCTTGAGCGGGACCTCGCCGGCGATGGCGATCGTCGCGGAGTGCAGCAGCTCGGTGATTCCGTAGCCGACGAAGGTCACCCCGAGAAGGACCTCCCGGTCGAGGTCGACCACCATCCGGGCGTGGCCCTGGTAGCCGTCGGCGTAGAGGTTGGCGCCCTGGGCGGCGTTGAAATCGAGATCGACGACCTTGGTACGGTGCCCTGCCCGGGCGGCTTCCTCGGCAGACAGACCCACCGCGCCCGCCTCGGGGTCGGTGAAGAAGGCCTGCGGCACGGCGTGCTGGTCGGCGGTCGTGGCGTGGTCGCCCCAGGGGGCGTCATCCAGCGGGAGGCCCGCGGCACGTGCGCCGATCGCGTCGCCGGCTGTCCGGGCCTGGTACTTGCCCTGGTGGGTGAGGAGAGCTCGGTGGTTGACGTCGCCGAGGGCGTAGAGCCAGTCACCTTCGACGCCGCGGACGACGCAGGTCGTGTCCACGTCCAGCCAGGAACCCGGAGTGAGGCCGACTGTGTCCAGGCCGATGTCGTCGGTGTGGGGTGCGCGGCCGGTGGCGAAGATGACTTCGTCGGCCTCCAGCTCGCTGCCGTCGTCGAGGGTGAGGCTGACCGGTCCGGCGGGGTCGGGGCGGCGCAGGGCAGTCACCTGCACTCCGATCCGTACGTCCGCGCCCGCCTGGGTCAGGCCGCGTGCGATGAGCTCGCCCGCGAAGGGTTCCATCCGGGTCAGCAGGGAGCGGCGGGCGAGCAGGGTGGTCTGGGAGCCGAGGCCCTGCCAGAGGGTTGCCATCTCGACGCCGACCCCGCCGCCGACGATGACGAGCCGGGCGGGGACGGTGCTGGAATCGGTGCCGTGCCGGTTCGTCCAGGGGCTGGCCTCGTTGATGCCCGGGATGTCGGGCAGCACCGGGCGACTGCCGGTGGCGATGGCCACGGCGTGCCGGGCGATGAGGGTGTGGCATGTGCCGTCGTCCCGGGTGACGGTGACCCGGCAGGGGCCGTCGATCCGGCCGTGGCCGCGGAAGAGGTCGGCGCCGATGGACTCGACCCACTCGGCCTGTCCGGTGTCGTCCCAATCGGTGACGTAGCGGTTGCGGCGGGCGAAGACCTGGGCGGTGTCGAGTCGGCCGGTGACGGCCTGCCGGGCGCCGTCCACCCGCTGAGTGTCGGCGACGGCGACTACCGGTCGCAGCAGTGCTTTGCTGGGGACACATGCCCAGTAGGAGCATTCACCGCCAACGAGTTCACGCTCCACGACGGCGACGCTGAGGCCGGCGGCACGGGCGCGGTCGGCGACGTTCTGTCCGACCGGGCCTGCGCCCAGGACGACCACGTCATGTGTACTATTTATGCGATTTTCTAGCGATTCATTCATTTTTCCACCGCATCACGTTCCCCGGCGGATCGCTCACCCGCGGGGGTTGCTGAACGAAAGCCCTTCGTCCGGGCCGGCGACTTTGAACCCTTTGACGCCGGGGTTGCGTTGGACGACCTCGATGTCGATGCCGAGAGTGGCGCCGTGGTCGATGGCTTTGGTGCGGTAGCCGGAGTCTGCCCACGCCTTGGTCACCCGGGGGTTGGTGGTGGCGATGTGAGACATCAGGTGTATGCCGCCGACGTTGTCGGAGACGCTCACTGCCGTGACTCAGACGGCCAGGAGCAGGCCGAGGGCGTCCACCCCGATATGGCGCTCGGGGCCTGCGATTTTCGTCGTGGTCGGCGCCCTACAGGAGGTCCGCAGCGGTCAGAGCGAACAGCGACTGCGGTCCGTGCAGGAACGCGGAGGCGCCGACATCTCCACTGGCCTCTGGAGCGGGTTCCGTCTCGGTGTCGGCGACAAGATTCCCTCGACAGTGCGATAGGACGGATCACCGACCGCGACGGCTTTCGCGCAGGCGGCCTCGAGCCGGGCGCCTAGGACTGCAATCAAAATGACGCTTTGAGGCGTCGCCAGTAGATGATCGCGCAGCCGAGTGCGAGGAACGCCTGATGGATGTCGGCGCGGACCTCCCAGCGGATGCCTAGGCGGCGGAACCAGTGGAGCAGGGCGAAGGCCTGCGCCCAAGGGACACCAGGCGTTCACCTTCTTCTCGCCGACGGCTCCCGCTCGTCTACCTACTGTGCGTCGCATCGCATCATTCAACACCGCGTCCCATCGAACAGTCGTGTCGAAAGGATCACTCGACACTCGGATTCGACGAGTCTAGGACACCCAAATACAACGAAATGCGGACGTAGTGCCCATACACCTTAGGCTCGCCAACTTCCCGCAGAGGTCTTTCGATATCGTTCGAAGCTATGTCACCATGCAGCTGACGACGACGCCCCCACATCGGCTCAAGTGATGTCGTTCAACCTTGCGGGTTACATCTGCATCGTGTGGCTGTGCTGGGCGTCTGCCGTCTGGGCACTCTGTTCGTGGCGGGGCGGTCGGCACCTCTCTCGCCGTGTGCTGCGGGCTACCCGCGTCATTGGCCCGACGCGGCCCGAAATCGTGTGCCCAGCGGAGCCCAAGTCGGACGTGGAGAAAGCCTGCTCGACCGACTTCACCTGTAGTTCGATGATGTCGAAGGGTTGAAATGATCAAGCTTCGCATGGTTACAACGACGCTCTGCGCTGGAGCGCTGGCGGTTCCTTTCCTGCTGTCACAGGCCCCTGAGGCTGACGCGGAAATGACCTCGCAGGTCAGGTCGGGCACCGCGCAGGCTGCCGAAGAAGCTCTCCGAGTGGATTACGAGAGCGGAAACCTGAACTCGGGAGTGGAAGGCCTAAGCACCACCCACGCCACAGCGCCAGACGCTTCCGCCGTCGTGAGGCCCGGGCACGGGGGCTCGTACGCGGTCCAGCACAAGGTGACGCTGGGCGATCCGGCGTACGAGTCCAACGGCGCGCCGCGCAGCGAGAGTGCGACGGACCTGCTTGAAGCAGGGCAGTTCAACGTGGGCGACGTTCAGCGCTACGAGTTCAGTGTGCTCCTCAAGGACTGGAAGCCGTACGAGCCGGGAGACAGCGAGTCGGGCGACATCATCTTCCAGGGCAAGTACGCGGGCGGCAATGTCCCGGCGTTCTACCTCATGACGAAGCGCAATGAGGTGGCGTTCCGGTCGCCGCACCTGAACAAGCAGACGACGGTCGTGCCGGATCTCCGTCCCTACATCAACAAGTGGATGAACTTCCGCGTGGACGCGCGCTGGACCACCGACGAGACGGGCTACTTCAAGGTGTCCGCGCAGCTCCCGGGGCAGGCGGACTACACGCAGATTATCTCGTACAACAACGTGCGCACCTATCAGCCGGAGAACCCTGCCGAGCACGGCTACATCAAGTGGGGGCTCTACCGCCCCTCGGAGTCGATCGCGAACGGTGACGTATCCACGCGGATCGTTCAGCACGACGACATCCGCATCTTCGACCTGTCCTGACGCGAACCCGCAGACGCTACTTCAAGGAGTAATGATGACCAACCATTCTTCCCTGAGCAGGCGCAGGCTGCTCCAGGCCGGTGGCGCGCTGGGACTGGCAGCGGTCACCGAACCCCTGCTTGCCTCCCAGGCTCATGCCGCGGACGCTGCGAAGCCCACGACGGTGGTGACCGATCTGGGACCAGGTCTGGTCCAGTTCTCGCTGATGAGCGGGCTCTTGGTCGGTGACACCGTCTACATAGGGTCACGCAACCTGAACCCGCCCAGCGTGATCGGGTTCCATCTCCCGAGCCGGAAGGTGGTGTCGCACACCAACTTCGACGCGGGGCCCGAGCCCTCCATCCAGGCGCTCGCCGCGGACCCCACCGGCAGGTATCTCTACATCGGCTTCCTGGTCAAATCCGATCAGGGCAAGCCGAACCTCTTCCGATGGGATCTGAAGACCCCGGACAAGCCTGCCGTGGCCATAGGCAGGACCGAGGACCGCGACATCCGCGATCTGGCGGTCGCCCCCGACGGCATGGTCTACGCCGTGGGCGGCGCGCCTGGGAAGGCGCCCGTTCTGTGGGAGTACGACCCCGCCACCGGTACCGTCACCGACCGGGGCACCCCCGACCCGAAGGCGACCCTGGCCAGGGCAGTCGCAGCCTCCGACACCACCGTCTTCTTCGGGGCGGGCAGCGTCCTCGCCGGCGGAGGTGGCGCGAGCAAGGCGTCTCTGTTCGCCTTCGACCGAGAGACACACGCGTTCGCCTCGGTCGTGCCCAAGGAGATGGAGAAGGACCCCAGTCTGCGCGAACTCGCCGTCATGGACGGGAACTTGGTCGTCGGGACTTCGGGCTCGGTCGATCCCGCGAAGTTCGCCGTGATGGACCTGAAGGACCTCTCCTCGTACACCGTGGTGCCCACGGACGGCACGACGGTCAAGTCCTTCGCCGCGGACGAAGACCGCATCTATTTCGCCTCGGACACGGGTGTGAAGGCCTACTCGAAGGCCGACAAGACGATCTCCGCGGTGGAGTTCGACGGGCCCGACCTCGGCGAGATCTGGGGTGTGGACCATGTCGACGGGAAGCTGGCGGTCGTTTCGGGCTACGGTTTCGTCGCTGAGATCGATGTGTCGGCCCGTACGTCGGTGGTCACCGACCTGCACGACGCGGGTGCGGTCGCCGGGGCGCAGGCGGGCATGGGGATCGCCGCCGGCCGCGGGTACGTCTACCTCGGCGGCAACGGCGCCATCGCCCGGCACAATCTGAAGACCGGCGAGGTCGTCAACCTCCAGGCACCCGGCGAGGCCAAGGACGCCGAAGTGATAGAAGGCATCCTGTACACCGGCCAGTACAACGCGCAGGGCATCTGGAAGTACGACCCTGCCCAGCGACAGCAACCGAAGCAGGTCGCGCACTTCCCCCATGAACAGAACCGGCCGCTGGACACGTCGTGGGACCCGGACAACAAGCTGCTCCTCGTCGGTGTGCAGTCCGACACCGAGGGCGGCGGCGCCTTGTGGACGTACTCCCCGAAGACCGGGAAGTCGGCTTCCTACGCCAATCCGATCGACGGCGTCCAGCTTGTCCGGGCCGTGGTCAACCGGTCCGGCGTTGCCTACCTGGGCGGGGACAACGCCTCCAAGGAGGGGCCCCGTGCCACGATCGTCGCTCTCGATCCGGTCACCGGCATGGAGAAGTGGCGCGTCGATCCGCAGCAGACCGCGGGGGTGGCGGCCTTGGCGGTGCAAGGCCGGAACCTCTATGGACTCACTACGGCGGGCAAGTTGTTCGTCATCGATGTGAAGACGCGGAAGGTGGTGCACACCGCCGATGTGAGCAGCGTCTCCAGGGGCTTCGCCGCCATGGTCGTCAACCGTGGCGTGGTCTACGGCGTCTCGGACACCACGCTCTTCCGCTTCCACCCGAAGACGTTCGCCGTCAGTGCCGTCGTTGCCGGTATCAACGGTGCTTGGTACAGCGGCCCGCACGTCAACGTCCACGGAGGGCGGCTGTACACGCTCCGCGCCCACAATCTCGTCGAAGTCGACGACAGGCCGTCGCACTGAACCACCTGCCGCTGTCCCCTCATGAAACCCGTGATCCAAGCCGAGGTTGACCTTTGATTGATATCTTTCGGTTATCGAGTGAAGGAGGATGACTCACTCGTTACTGAGAGGGGACCGAAGGTGTTGGCTGACGAGCGGCGGCAAGCGATCCTGCATGCGGTGGAGCGCGAGGGCTCGATCACAGTGAAGGAACTGGCGGCGGAGGTGGGCGTCTCCGCCGTCACCTTGCGCCAGGACGTACGGGAGTTGGCCAGCCAAGGACTGCTCACTCGAGTACACGGCGGTGCGAGGGCCCTGCCCCCAGCGGCCGACGTCGCCGCAGTCGAGACCCCTCTGCCCGCCCCGCCGGTCGTGAGGGAGCGGTACGTCGTCGGGTTGGTGGTTCCTCCTGGCGGCTACTACTACGCTGAGGTGATCCGCGGCGTTCAGGACGCGGCCCGCTCCCTCGGCGTCCGCGTCGTGCTGGCCGTGTCCGGGGAGTCCCTGGCGGAGAACCAGGAGCAGGTCCGCCACCTCATGGCCGGCGGCATCGACAGCCTGCTGTTGATGCTGCACCCGGGCCTGCGCCCTCTGGAGAAGGCCGAGCAGTGGTTGAGCAGCCTCGAGGTACCCGCCGTCCTGGTGGAGCGCCGGGCGGGGCTACGGGCCGGCCCGCTGGAGCAGGTGGCTTCCGACCATGCCTACGGTGCGGCGCTGGCGGTGCGTCACCTCGCTGGGCTGGGGCACGAAAAGGTGGCCCTGGTCGCCAGGGTCGAGAGCCCGAACACCGCTCTCCTCAGCGCCGGATATGCCGAAGCCGTGGAGGCCCTGGGCCTTACGCCGGGGCCGGAGTACCGCATCAACACCTCAGATGATGCGGCTCCGGCCGACACGCGTTTCGAAGAGGTGGTCCAAGCCGTGGAAGCCGGTGAGGTCCAGGCGGCGCTGGTGCACAACGACATCGACGCCATCGCCCTCGTCGGCATCCTGCGCGCACGGGGACTGCGTGTGCCGGAGGATATGGCCCTCGTCACCTACGACGACGAGGTCGCCGAGCTGAGCGAGGTCCCCCTCACCGCGGTGGCACCCCCCAAGCAGGCGGTGGGGGCGTGGGCCCTGGACCTGGCGGTACGCCGGCTGTCAGATCCCTCCATGCCGCTGGCAGAGATCCTGCTGCGCCCTGAACTGCGGGTGCGCGCGTCCTGTGGCGCCGGTCGTCGGGACGACGCTTGATCATGTGATGCCATGTTGCTTCGTTTCTAACGAACGAAAGCAAATCCCATTGACTCGCTGTCGTATGTAACGAATGATTGCGGTGACACCCAAGCGAACGATCGGTGGCACATCATGCTTCGTAGACGTCTGACAGCGATGGTCTTTGCCGTCGCGGCACTCGGCCTGGTAGCCACGGGATGTGGCGGCTCGGACACAGACAACGGGGGGTCCGCGGCGGAGAAGAAGACCGGTGAGGTCACCTTCTGGTCCTTCGTCAAGGGCTCCGACACTGTGGCCGAGGCCTTCAACCGGACCCATCCCGGCATAAAGGTGAACTTCGAGTCGGTTCCGTCGGGCCAGGAGTACTACTCCAAGCTCGCGAACGCCGTGAAAGCCGGTACCGTCCCCGACGTCGCGGTGGTCGAATACCCGCAGCTTCCGGAGTTCGCCACTCAGGGCAAGCTGGAGAGTCTTGACGAAACGCTCGGTCCGCTGGTGAACAAGCACTTTCCGGAGTCGGTAAGGAAGTTGGTCCAGCTGGGGGGCCGGACGTGGGGTGTTCCCCGCGACGCCGCACCGCTGATGCTGTACTACCGCAACGACGTCTTCAAGACGAACAAGATCGACGTCCCCAAGACGTGGGACGAGTACCGGAACATGACCGAGCAGGTGAAGAAGGCCGACCCGAAAGCCCGCGGCGGTGTCCTGTACACAGACAACCCGGGACTCCTGAGCGCCCTCACCTGGCAGGCCGGAGCGCAGTGGTTCTCCACGCAGAAGGACGCCTGGAAGGTATCGCTCGATGACGATCCCTCCCGGAAGGTGGCCGACTTCTGGGGCGACCTCGCCCGGAAGGACCTCGTCAGCTCGCTGAGCTCGCTCGACCCGTTCTGGACGAGCGTCCAGCAGAACCGGACCGTCGCCTACGTCTGTGCGAGTTGGTGTGCGGGAGCGCAGCAGGCGACCGTCGCCGACCAGAAAGGCAAGTGGTCGGTGGCTCCGGTCCCGACCTGGGACGGCAAGCCGGCCTCCGCGATGTACGGCGGTTCGTCCTTCGTCGTCCCGAAGGGCGCCAAGAACAGCGGAGCCGCCGCGGAGTTCATCAAGTGGATCACCACCGACCCCGCGGGAATGAAGGCGTGGGTCTCCTCCGGCACGAGCAGCATGTTCCCGGCCGACCCTGGGCTGGTGCCGGTCACCAAGGCCGCCTTCCCCACTGACTACTTCGGTGACCAGGACGTGTACGCCGTGGGCAGCAAGTCCTATGACGCGGTCGTGCCGGGCTGGACGTGGGGCCCCGTCATGGGAACCACGAACACGGCCATCGTCGACCAGCTTCCGAAGGTCGCCGAGGGCAACGTGAAGCTCGTCGACGTCCTCACAGGTGCACAGAAGGCCACAGTCAGAGACATCGAGCACCGCGGTATGAAGCTCGCCCCGTAGGGCGCGAACCCCTCTTCCTGAGCAAGATTCCCGCCCCGCCGTGTGGGGCCGGAATCCGGCTCACCCACGCCCTTTCCCGTTCTCATTGAGGAAGGCCGGTATGGCAAGCCTGTCAGCCCGTGCCCAGCGCCGCGCCGCCGCGCTGCTCCTGGCACCGTTCTTCGTCCTTTTCAGCGCTGTCACCCTCGCTCCGTTGATCTACGCGGGCTGGATGAGCCTGTTCACCACCCGCACTTCCGGCCTTGGCTTCGGCGGTACCGAAGAGGTCTTCGCCGGCCTGGACAACTACGTGCGCGCGTTGTCGGATCCGGCGTTCCGCGACGGCTTCATCACCATCGCCGCGTACGTCGCGGTCTATATCCCGGTGATGATCGGCGGCGCGCTCGTCCTGGCCCTGCTGCTCGACTCGGCGCTGGTCAAGGCACGGGCCTTCTTCCAGCTGGCCCTGTTCCTCCCGCACGCGGTGCCCGGCCTGATCGCGGCGCTCATCTGGGTCTACCTGTACACGCCGGGGCTGAGCCCGGTGATCGACTTCCTCAGCTCCGGCGGCCTCGACATCAGTTTCCTTTCGGCGGACAACGCGGTGTTCTCTGCCGCGAACATCGCCGTCTGGGAGTGGATCGGTTACAACATGGTCATCTTCTACGCCGCGCTTCAGGCGGTGCCGGGAGAGACCCTCGACGCGGCGAAGATCGACGGGGCGGGCGGCATCCGTACCGCTCTGTCGATCAAGGTGCCGATGATCCGTCCGGCCATCGCACTGTCTGTACTGTTCACCGTCATCGGGTCGGTCCAGCTCTTCACGGAGCCGAAGGTCATCTACAGCGCCTCCAGCTCGATCGGCAGCAGCTGGACGCCCAACATGTACGTCCAGGCCGCCGCCTTCACCCACAACGACTTCGGTCTGGCAGCAGCGGCCTCGCTGCTCATCGCGCTGTTCGCTGCGGTGCTGTCATTCGTCGTCACCCGCATTTCGCGCAGCAGGAGCCAGTCGTGACCAAAACACCGACACTCAGTGTCCCGGCGCCCACCGCGGTGGCCCCGGACCGGCAAAGGGGAAGCAGGCCGACCAGGCCCAGTCCGCGGAGCCCACGAAATAGTTCCTCCGCCCTGCTGTCCAAGACCGGCGTGACCGCGATGCTGGGCCTGGCCACGCTCTACACACTCCTGCCGATGCTCTGGCTGGTCCTGTCATCCACCAAGAGCCGCAGGGACCTCTTCGCCACGAACGGTTTCGCACCGGGCAAAGACTTCGCACTCTTCGACAACCTCGGCTACCTGTTCAAGGTAGACAACGGCATCTACCTGCGCTGGATGGCCAATACGGTCCTGTATGCGGGTGTCGGCGCGCTGCTGGCCACGGTGTTCAGCGTGGCCGCCGGGTACGCGTTCGACAAACTCGCCTTCCCTGTCAAGGAGAAGCTCTTCTCCTTCGTTCTGCTGGGCGTCATGGTCCCCGGCACGGCCATGGCGATTCCGCTGTACCTGATAGCTGCCAAGGCCGGTCTGGTGAACACCTTCTGGGCCGTGTTCGTCCCCGGCCTAGTGTTCCCGTTCGGGGTCTACCTGGCCCGGGTGTTCAGCGCGGCCTATGTACCCGACGAGGTCCTGGAGGCTGCCCGGATGGACGGCGCCGGCGAGTTCAAGGCCTTCTGCCGCATCGCCTTCCCCATGTTGGCACCCGCCTTCGTGACCATCTTCCTCTTCCAGTTCACGCAGATCTGGAACAGCTTCTTCCTGCCTTTGGTGATGCTCTCCGACAAGAACCTCTACCCGGTCAACCTCGGGTTGTACGTCTGGTACTCATCCGCACTCTCGCAAGGACACCCGCAGGACTACCTCCTGGCCGTCGTCGGATCGCTGGTGTCCGTCGTTCCACTGGTCGTCCTCTTCCTGATGCTCCAGCGGCACTGGAAGTCCGGCATGACAGCCGGCGCGGTCAAGTAGGACGCCCGTCATGAGGATCCCCATGCCACGCACTCAGTCCCGCCCACGCGCCTTGTTCGCCATGGGCCGCCCACATCGCGATGCCCTGTTCCCGCCACCCGCCATGCAGAGGCTGACCCATCACGTCGACATCGATCCGCGGCTCGTTGCCGAAGACTTCGACCAAGTTCCGGACCTAGCGACCGTCGAACTCCTGATCACGTCCTGGGGATGCCCCCCGCTCGACGACGTCGTGCTGGCCCGCATGCCGCACCTGAGAGCGGTCGTGCACTCTGCGGGCAGCGTCAAACACCATGTGACGCAGGCGTGTTGGGACCGCGGACTGCTCGTCTCCACCGCGGCCGCTGCCAACGCCGTACCTGTCGCCGAGTACACGATCGCCGCCGTCCTCTTCGCAAACAAGCGAGTGCTGGAGATCGGTGGTCTCTACCGCGAACATCGAGCCGCCCTGGACTGGGCGGTGCACTTTCCCGGCCTCGGCAATTACCGCAGGACGGTAGGCGTCGTGGGCGCATCCCTGGTGGGGCGCAGGGTGCTGGAGTTGCTGCGTCCCTACGACTTCGACGTCCTGGTGACGGATCCCCACATCGACGAGGCGACGGCCCTGTCATTGGGGGCCCGACTCGTCGACCTCGAGGAGATGCTCGCTGTCTGCGACGTCGTCTCGCTGCACGCCCCCGCTCTGCCCGAGACCTACCACCTGATGGATGCCCGCAGACTGTCGCTCCTGCGGGACGGCGCCACACTCATCAACACCGGGCGGGGCTCGCTCATCGACACCCATGCCCTGACCGCCGAGACCTCGTCAGGACGCATCCACGCCGTCCTCGACGTCACCGATCCCGAGGTGCTGCCGGAGACATCACCGCTGTACTCGCTGCCCAACGTGCTCCTCACCCCGCACATCGCCGGCTCGCTCGGCGGCGAGCTCGAGCGCATCACCCACAGCGCCCTGAACGAGATCGAACGCTACTGCGCCGGGCGGGAGTTCAACCATCCCGTGACCCGCGCGGACCTGACCACTTCGGCCTGAGCACCCGGGCAGCTGCCGAGCTGCCCCAAGCTCTTTGAGTCGGCGACTCTCCACATGTGCCTGTCACCGGCGGGAAATCGCCCCCGACACAGGGCGGTGCCGATCACCGCAACCGTCATGCGTGCCAGATACCCGGAGTGCCAGCATGCCCTAAACCGGCCACCTATCGGACGTTCTCGTCTACACCCGCACCACGGGCTACCGCCACGACTCCATCCTGGCTGGGAGGGCCGCTCTGCGCGAGCTGGGCGAGGAGCACGGCTTCAAGGTGGAAACCTCCGAGAACCCCGCTGTCTTCACAGACGCCTTCCTGGCGGGCCGTAGTGGCGGACAAGGATGGCACGGTTACCGTCACCGCGCCCTCAGCGGTGCACTGGTCCATGACGATTGGGCGCGGTAAGCCGCCGAAGGAAGAGCGGTAAGGCAACCCACAGCATGTTGCCCCCTCAGCATGGAGTGAGTGCGGCACGGTCACCGTCTGGTCCCAGATCCCGGGATCGGGCGGTGGCCGTTTGCGTCACTCCGGCACTCCGTCACTCCGGCACCCCGAGCGCCGCGTCCGTGCGCCAGTGGTCTCCTACGGCGGGCGCTGTGGAAGAACTCCAGCTCGGTGATCGAGCACATTGCGATGAGTCCTGCCGCGGCGGCCTGGTCCCATCCGTACACACGCGCGGCGGTCATCGCCCATTGGGGCGCGGCGCACACCCATTCGGGCACATCGCCCGCGTCGTCACTCCCTCTCGCTCTCCCAAGTGGTTTGAGTCATCTTCCGCACGTCGTCATCCGTCCTTCCGGGGCTGGTCCGCACGGCCCCTCTTCCCGTGCCACCCCACACGGTGACGGCGTCCCAGAGACGATCACCAGGCGTTGTAGTGACATCACCACGGCGGTGTGCCGGGATTGCCGGCGCGGCTGCCCTGCTGGGCTCTCTGTTTCTCGGCACTCCGGCCGCCCAAGCGGCGCCGATCGCAACGGACGCCAATGACACGCACCGGCCAACCGTCTCCCGGGGCCTGGTACCGGACCCCCGACCAGGACGGGACGCCGCGTGATAGCGCCGAGGTCGCCGAGCTGACCGGCATGGTCGATCTAGCCGGCTACCCGGCCCACTCGCATCATCGTGCGCCGCGAGCGGCCGCTCCCCGGAGCCCAACTGTCCCTGTTCGACCAGGACGAGGGCCTGCGACACCAGGTATTCGTCACCGACACCTCTTACTCCAGGGGCGGATCCGCCCAGTTCCTGGAGGTCCGCCACCGCGGGCATGCCACCGTCGACGACCACACCAGGTGCGGCAAGACCACCGGCTTCGGCCGCTTTCCCTCCCGCCACTTCGCCGTCAACGCCGTCTGGCTCGAACTCAGCCTCACGGCGATCGACCTGCTGGCCTGGAAGCGCGTCCTACTGCTGGACGTGGAGCCGGCCACGGCCGAGCCGATGAAGCTCCGCTACCGGCTGCTGCACGTCGCCGCACGCCTCACTCACGGCGGCCGACGCCTGCGCTTGCGGATATCGGCGACCTGGCCCTGGAGAAACGAACTGGCCACGGCCTTCCACCGCCTCGCCGCACTGCCCCGTCCCGCCGGCTGACCCGCAAACCCCTGACCGCCCACGACCCGAAAGACCCCGGAGAACCCGGCCTCGCGCCGGGTCTTCGCCATGTCTGAACACCGAAATCGCGTCGACCACCCGACAGTTACCCCTCAACCACGCGTCATCGCCCCAACCGAAATGGCGAGGCTAGCTTTGTTCTATGTGCAGGTGGATGGGGCCTCGCAGGATGGGGCTGGGCCGGTAGGGCGGTGGGTCGGTGACCAGTGTCGGTCGTTCCAGGCGGCGTACGAGCGCGGTCAGTGCGGTTTGGGTCTCCAGTCGAGCCATCGGGCCGCCGAAGCACAGGTGGATGCCGCTGCCGAAGCCCAGGTGCTGGTTGTCCTGTCGGTCGGGATTGAAGTGGTCGGGGTCGTGGAAGCGGTCCGGGTCGCGGCTGCCTGAGGCGAGCATGAGCATGATCTGCGAGCCCTTGGGGATGACGGTGTCGGCGACGGTGATGTCGCTGTATGCCGCTCGCCAGGGAATGATGTGCACGGGGGGCTCGTAGCGCAGCAGTTCCTCGACGAGCGGCACGATCAGGCCCGGTTCGTCGCGCAGCCGCTGCAGTATCTGCGGGTGGCGCAGCAGGGTGAGCATGCCGTTGGTGATGAGGTTGACGGTGGTCTCGTGGCCGGCGATGAGCAGCAGGTTGGCTGTGCTGATGATCTCGTCGTCGGTCATGCGTCCGTCGGGTCCGTCGTCGTTGGCCATCCGTGTCAGGAGGTCGTCGCCGGGCCGGCCGTGGCGTTGTTCCAGCAGTCCGCCGAGGTACTCGCGAAGGTCTTTGGTGGCCTGTACGCCGTTGTCGAGTTTCTCCTTCGGGTCGGTCTTGGGGTTGTAGTCGAGCGAGTCGACGATGGCGTTCACCCACAGGTGGAACCGTGGTTCGTCCTCGCGTGGCACGCCGAGCAGGTGGCAGATCACGGTGACGGGGAACGGGTAGGCGAAGTCGTCGACGATGTCGATCCGCTCCTTGCCCGCGAAGTCGTCGATCAGACCTGAGACGATGGCCGTCAGGTCGGGTTCCATGCCGGTCACGAGGCCCGGGGTGTGCGGGGGGCCGAAGTGACGCATCGCCAGGCGCCGCAGACGGTCGTGCTCGGGCGGGTCGAGGTTGATGAACGACGGCGTGGCGCGTTCCTGCATCGCGGGCATCGGATGCGTCAGATTGCGGACGTCGGAGCTCAGGTGCGGGTCGTGCAGGATGCCGCTGAGTTCGCGGTAGGTACTGATGACGTAGCTGCCGTCCTCCTGCAGGGCCACCGGTGTCTTGCGCAGCTCTGCGTAGAGCGGGTAGGGGTCGGCGCGGGAGGAGTAATCGAGGATCCGGTGCAGGGTGTCGGGCGTCTGGGTCGCGGTCATGTCGCTTTTCCTCCTGCTTCCTTCCTACCGGTGGTGCTGCCACGCAGCGGTGACGCGCCGCTCTCCTGGGTCGTGGCCGGTGACAACCACGGTGGCGCCCTGGGCGAGCAGGGTGGGGCCGGGGAAGTCGACGGGCACCGGTTTCGCGTCGGCGGGCTGGTCGGGCGTGGGGCAGGGGGGCGGGAAGGGCGCGGCCGTCTCGATCAGCTGCCGGTAGTGGTCGAGCCACTTGGCGTTGTTGAAGCTGACGGCCGCGGTGACGCGGCCCTGGTAGCCGTATGTGGCGACGAAGCGGTGGTCGGGCACGGATCCCTGGGTGACGACGACCTCGTCGGCGTAGGTCGGTACACCGACGGTCTTGATGTTGACGCCGAACTGGATCGACCAGAACGTCGGGATGGACAGATGGGGCCAGCGGTCCGCCTGGGCGCTGAGCATGTTGTGCGCCGCGACTTTGGCTTGCTCCACGGCGTTGGCCCAGTGTTCCAGTGAGATGAGCCGGTATTCATAGATCGGGTTCGGGCAGCGTGCCACGTCTCCGGCGACGAAGATGTCGTCGGTGATCAGGCCGTTGAGGTCGAGGGCGCGGCAGCCGGTGTCGCAGGCGATGCCCCATGGGCCTGCCGCCAGTCCCGAGCCACGCAGCCACTCGGTGTTGCGGATACCGCCGAGTGCCACCACCGCCACGTCGGCGTCGAGCGTGCTGCCGTCGTCAAAGTGGGCACGGCGAAGCCGCCCCTGCGCGTCGCCCTCCAGCCGGGTGACCTTGACACCGCACCGCAGGTCGACACCATGGGCGCGCTGCATGTCCGCCGCCACCTCGCCGATCATGGCGCCGAGCGCCCCGACCAGCGGGGCCGGCGCGAGTTCGGCGACGGTCACCGGGATGTCCCGCTCGCGGCAAATGGAGGCGATCTCGGAGCCGGTGAATCCCGCACCGATGACCAGTACACGGGAGGGCCCGGCGGCGAGGGCTCGCTGCAGACCTTCGGCATGCTCGCGAGTACGTACGACGAACACTCCATCGAGCGCTGCCTCGCTCTCCACGAACCAAGGACGGGCCCGCACCCCGGTGGAGATCAGTACCCGGTCGAAGGGGACCTCGCGTCCGTCGGCGAGGTGTACGTGGTTGGTGGCCAGGTCCAGCCCGTCGGCGGGTACGCCCAGCAGCCACTGCGCATCGATGTCACGGCGTCGAGGCAGCGTGGTGTTCCCGGCCGGCACCCACCCGGTCAGTACCTGCTTGGACAGCGGGGGCCGGTCGTAGGGTTCGCCCAGCTCGTCACCGATCATGGTCAGCGTTCCGGTGAAACCCTCCTCGCGCAGAGCCTCCGCGGCCCGCAGTCCCGCCAGTGACGCCCCGACGATCACGATGCGGCCGTCGCGCCTGAACGCTTGCAAGGTGTCGGAGCTGCTCATCACGGCGACGCCTCCACCGGTGCATCCTGCCCCTCCAGTTGGTCGACCAGAATGGCCTGGAGCGGGCAGGCCGCCGCCGCGCGCAGAACCTGTTCGCGCTGGACGTCGTCGGGCTTCGGGTTGTACATCAGCGCTTCCTCGCCGTGCATCCGGAAAGCGTCCGGAGCAAGGAACGCACACTGCGCATATCCCTGACATCGGGAAAGATCAACGACAACTTTCATCCCGAACTCCGTTTCAGGACTGCAAAACTGCGGGCCCTGAGGCAGCACCGTACGGCGCCCGAAGCGTGAGGCACACCTTCGAAGAGGGGATTCGGCTGTTGCTCACCCCTGCGCATACGAAAGGGGGACCACCACGCACGTCAAGGTCTCCGCAGAAAGAACGGGCGTCTACAAAACCGCTCGGAGAACCTGACCTTGCAGTCAAAAGTGTATCCCGCACACACGCCGGCTGCACCCCGGGAAAGGGACGTGCGGGCGGCGGCAACTCCGGCGTCTGGGGGCTGAACCGAATAGGAGAAATGTGCCTCTGAACTGGGGTAATAGGGTGCCGAACGGGCTGTCCACCGCGCTTCGGTAAGCACTCCCGGCGGCCTCTGACGTATCCGACATGATTCGCGCGAGGCCGTGCGGCGGGACGCTCTGTCGTTCACACCGTGGCGGGTCAGCGCCGAGCACGTACTGGCATACGCCGGGATTGGGAGAGAACTTCGAACGCACCTGGTACACCCCGCCGCCGATACCACCTCGGTACTGGCCTGTCGCAGACAATGCTCGCTACAGCCACCCGGACCCGGATGCCCGGCTCGCCGGGGAGCAGCAGCTGCGGCTGCCCGCCAAGTACCGTGGCGACGTCCTCATGGCCCGCCATCCTTGACCAGGCCAGGTCTCAGACTCAGGGCGTCAGGCCCGGGCATGCGGTGACGCGGGTCACAGGATGAACTGCTCGACCGCGTTCGCGAAGCCCTCCTCCTCGTTGCTCGTTGTAACCCGCCTCGCCGCGCGCTGGACCTCGTGACTGGCGTTGCCCATCGCGATGGACAGTCCCGAGTGGGCGAACATCAGTACGTCGTTGGGCATGTCGCCGATCGTGGCGATCTGTTCGGGGGGAATCTGGAGCTTGGCGGACCAGTACTTGACGACACCCCCTTTGTTGGCCTGCGGATGGGTCACATCGAGGTAGTAGGGCTGCGAGCGCGCGGCCGAGACATGCTCGCCGAACTGCGCGCGAGCTGCGACCGCGGCCGCCTCGACGACCTGGTGGTCATCGCTGACCCCGACGACCTTGGCGGTGTCCTGCTCGAGCCCGTCGAAGCCGGGAACGAGCGTGGGCGCGAACTGCACCGTCCAGCTCTCGCGATCCACGTGCGGCCCCTTCACGTCGCGGACGTACCAGTCGGCACCCCGGTAGATCCAGACGCTGAGGCCGAACGACTCCATCAGCGCGACGACCGGGGCCACCACCTCCGCGGGAATGACCTGCTGCTCGACCACGGTCAAATCCGGGTTGACGATGAGACCGCCATTGAAGGCGGCGAGTTCAGTGGCCAGTGCCAGGGGCTCGATGAGCATGGACATGCCACGGGGCGGTCTCCCGCTCGTCACCGCGAAGAGGACGCCGGCGTCGTAGAGCTTGTGGACCGCACGGACGGCGCGGTCGGTGAGGGCCTTGTCGCTCGTGACCAGAGTGCCGTCGACGTCGGCAAGAAGCAGGCGGATCGAGCGGGTTGGCATCACGCCTCCGTAAGCTCTGGTCGTGGCCGGTCCGGGTGGGGAGAGGCAACGGCTCATGGATGCGGGGGACCTGTGGGACGGGTTCCCGGTCGGCTTGATTTCCGAAAGTTGCTGAAAGATACCGTCGCGGCCGGCACGAGTCCCAGTCGCGTTCCTCTCGAACAGAAAGGGGAAGGTCAATGCCATTGAGGGGGCGCAATGTTTAGATGTACCCCTCGAGCTTCGGCATAACCCTATAAGAGTGATGTGGCGAACATAAGGGACATGTGCGAGCGTTGAGAATTATATGGCGAAGCTCATGCGGGGCCTGACGTCCAGAATTCACAACACATTTTGGGCCAGCCCCCTGAGGGGAGCGGGCAGTGGCGCAGGCAAGTCCGGACAAGACGGCCCACGTGCTGGGGGTCGACATCGGCGGGACCGGTATCAAGGGAGCGCCGGTCGACCTGGAGCTCGGCAGCCTCATTGGTGAGCGGGTCCGGATCCCGACCCCGCATCCGGCGACCCCGGGGGCAGTCGCGGACGTGGTCGTGCAGGTGCTCTCCCAGATCAGCGTCCCAGGACCGGTCGGGCTGACGCTCCCGGCAGTCATCCGGGGCGGCAAAGTCCAGACAACGTCCAATATCGACCCGGCCTGGATGGAGACGGACGCGGCCCAGCTCTTCGCACGAGCGACCGGCCGCGACGTGAGGGTGGTGAACGACGCCGACGCGGCCGGGATCGCCGAGATGCGCTTCGGCGCCGGCAAGGGACGCAAGGGCGTCGTCGTGATGGTGACGCTCGGCACCGGTATCGGCAGCGCCGTCTTCTCCGACGGGTTCCTGGTGCCCAACAGCGAGCTGGGGCACCTGCCGCTGCACCACGGGGATGCCGAGGACTGGGCCGCGGAGTCGGTGCGCGAGCACGACGACCTGTCCTGGAAGAAATGGGCGCACCGTCTGGAGAGGTACCTCGAGCTCGTCCAGCGGCTGTTGTGGCCCGACCTGATTGTCATCGGCGGTGGCGTCAGCAAGAAGGCCGCCAAGTTCCTGCCGTACATCGAGCTCAGGACCGAGATCGTGCCGGCGCAGCTGTTGAACGATGCGGGCATTGTCGGCGCGGCGCTCTTCGCCCCTGCCGGGAAAGCTCAAACCTAGTCTGCCGCGCTCGATATGGCGCAGGTGCAGCACCTTCAGGGAGGCTCGCATTGAGCAACAACGACCTGGAAACACTTTCCGTCAACACGATCCGCACTCTGTGCATGGACGCCATCCAGGCGGCCAACTCCGGCCATCCGGGGACACCGATGGGAATCGCCCCGGTCGCGTACACACTCTGGCAACGCTTCCTGCGCTTCGACCCGACCGACCCGATCTGGCCCAACCGCGACCGCTTCGTGCTGTCGGAAGGACACGCCTCCGCGTTGCTCTGGTCGCTGCTCCACCTCGCCGGCGTGCAGGCTGTCGACCCCGACTACGAGATCCTCGGCCGACACGCCGTGACCCTCGACGACCTCAGGACGTTCCGCCAGCTCGGCTCGCGCTGCCCCGGGCACCCGGAGTACCGGTGGACCAGCGGCGTGGAGACCACGACCGGCCCGCTCGGCCAGGGCGTTGCGACCTCGGTCGGGATGGCGATCGCCGGGCAGTGGCTCGCCGCCCGGTACAACCGCGACGACTTCACCGTCTTCGACTTCGACGTGTACGCGATGGCCGGCGACGGCTGCATGATGGAGGGGATCTCCTCGGAGGCTGCCTCGCTCGCGGCTCACCAGAGGCTGTCGAACGTTTGCTGGATCTACGACTCCAACCGGGTGACGATCGAGGGCCACACCGACATCGCGTTCACCGAGGATGTGGCGGCCCGGTTCATCGGCTACGGCTGGAACGTCACCACCGTGGCCGACGCCAACGACCTCGACTCCGTGGCCCGCGCACTGCACACCTTCAAGTCCGAGAATGAGCGCCCGACGCTCATCGTGGTGCACAGCCACATCGGCTACGGGTCACCGGTCGAGGACACCCCGAAGGCGCACGGCGCGCCGTTCGGCATGGAGGGCGTCAAGTCAACCAAGCGATTCCTCGGGATGCCGGAAGACAAGGACTTCTTCGTTCCCGACGGCATCTACGAGCACTTCGCCGCAGGCGTCGGCGCCCGCGGTCGCGAAGCCCGGACGAGCTGGGAGGCTCGAATCGAGGCTTACTCAACCACCCATCCCGAGCTCGCCGACGAGCTGGGGCGCATCCAGCGGCGTGACCTGCCGGAGGACTGGGAGTCGGCGCTGCCGACCTTCCCCGCCGACTCCAAGGGCATCGCAAGCCGTGACTCCAGCGGCCAGGTGCTCAATGCGCTTGCCCAAGCCGTGCCGTGGGTGCTTGGCGGGTCGGCGGACCTTTCGCCGTCGACCAAGACCAACCTCGCGTTCCCCGGCGCCGGCGACTTCCAGGCCGATGACCGCTCGGGGCGCAACCTCCACTTCGGGATCCGCGAGCATGCCGCCACCGCGATCACGAACGGGATGGCACTGACCAAGCTGCGCCCGTACTGGTCGGGGTTCCTGATCTTCTCGGACTACGCGCGCGGCGCGATCCGGCTTTCAGCGCTGATGGAGATCCCGGTCGTGCACATCTTCACCCACGACTCGATCGGGGTCGGCGAGGACGGTCCCACCCACCAGCCAGTCGAGCAGCTCGCGTCGCTGCGCGCGATGCCGGGGCTGCTGGTGTTCCGCCCTGCCGACGCGAACGAGGTCGTCGAGACTTGGCGGATCGTCGCCGCGCTCAGACACGAGCCGGCGGTGCTGGTCCTTTCCCGTCAGGCACTGCCGACCCTCGACCGCTCCGAGATGGGGGCCGCAACCGGGGTGGCCAGGGGAGCCTATGTTCTGGTCGACGCGGCGGACGGCAAGCCCGACGTCATCCTGCTCGCCACCGGGTCGGAGGTGCAACTCGCGCTCGCGGCCCGTGACGAGCTCGCCGCCGAGGGCCTCGCGGCCCGCGTGGTTAGCATGCCCTGCTGGGAATTGTTCGACCGCCAGCCCAAGGAATACCGCGACTCGGTCATCCCGCCCAGGGTCAGGGCCCGGGTCGCCATCGAGCAGGCTGCGACCCTCGGCTGGGACCGTTACGTCGGCGACGGTGGCGCGGTCGTGGGCATGTACACGTTCGGGGCATCGGCGCCGCTCAAGATGCTGCTGCCCAAATTCGGCTTCACTCCCGAGAAGGTCACCCAGGTTGTCCGCGAGTGCGTGGCCGCCAGTAGGGAGCAGGCGTGAACGTAACCCAGGCGCTTCATGAGCAGGGCCAGAGCAACTGGCTGGACAACATCACCTATTCGATGCTCGATACGGGCCAGATCCAGCACTACATCGACCAGTACTCGGTGACAGGACTCACCTCCAACCCCTCGATCTTCGACAAGGTGATCGGCTCCGGTGACTACGACGACGCGATCCGCGCGAAGGCGGCGCGCGGACCCAAGGGCGAGGAGCTGTTCTTCGAGCTGGCCATCGAGGACCTGCAGCGGGCCGCCGACCTGTTCCTGCCCATCCACGAACGCACCGACGGCGTCGACGGCTGGGTCTCGCTGGAGGTCTCGCCGCTGCTCGCCTACGACACGCAGCGAACGGTGGCGGCCGCCAAGGCGCTGTACGCCAGGGTCGACCGGCGCAACCTCTTCCTCAAGATCCCCGGCACGCCCGAGGGGCTGCCGGCGATCGAGGAGGTCATCGCCTCGGGCGTTCCGGTGAACGTGACCAGTGGGGCGTCGAGCTCGGCAAGGTGCTTGCTGTCGCGATCATCCCGAGCTCGAGAACGTGACCGAACCTGAGCTCGACCACGACTCGTCGACGAACGCGCTGATCCGGCACAACCGCACGCTCAAGGACTAGGAGGCACCACATGGCGACAGACAAGCCCATGCAGCTCGGGATGATCGGGCTCGGCCGGATGGGGGCGAACCTGGTGCGTCGGCTGATGCGAGACGGCCACCAATGCGTCGTGTCCGACGTCAACGCGGCCGCCGTCGCGGAACTGGCCGGCGAGGGCGCGACGGGCGCGGACTCACCCCTGGATCTCGTTGCCAAACTGGACAAGCCACGGGCCCTATGGCTCATGCTTCCGGCTGCGATCGTCGACTCCATCCTCGACCAGCTCGAGCCGCTGCTGGAGCCCGGCGACATCCTGATCGACGGCGGCAATTCCTACTACCGCGACGACATCACACGCGCCAAGCGTCTTGCCGAAAAGTCGCTGCACTACGTTGACTGCGGGACCAGTGGTGGTGTCTGGGGCCTGGAGCGCGGCTACTGTTTGATGATCGGCGGCGAGGACGAGGTCGTGGCCCATCTGGACCCGATCTTCAAGACGATCGCTCCCGGCGAGGGCTGCGCCGAGCCGACGCCGAGCCGGACCCGGACCGACGGCACCGCCCCGCTCGGGTACCTGCACTGCGGGCCGAACGGCGCCGGGCACTTCGTGAAGATGGTCCACAACGGGGTCGAGTACGGGATGATGGCCGCGATCGCCGAGGGTCTCAGCATCATCAAGCGCGCGAACGCCGGCAAAAGCCGGCAAGAAGTCGACGCGGAGACGACGCCCCTGCGCGATGCGTGGGCCTACCAGTACGACATCGACGTCGCAGAGGTGGCCGAGGTCTGGCGGCGCGGCTCGGTCGTCGGCTCGTGGCTGGTCGACCTGATCGCCGACGCCTTCGCCGGCTCGCCCTCCCTCGACGGCTTCGCCGGGCGGGTCTCCGACTCCGGGGAAGGCCGCTGGACCGTCCTCGCCGCGGTAGACGAAGGCGTTCCGGCACCGGTCATCACCACCTCGCTCTACGAGCGCTTCGAGTCCAGGCAGGCCGGGGAGTTCACCGACAAGATCCTCTCGGCAATGCGCTCGGAGTTCGGCGGACACGCCGAAAAGAAGGGCTGAGGGCTGTGCATCACGAACTCCAAGTCGTCGCCGACCCCGATGCGGTCGCCGGCACCGCGGCGGCGTTCGTGGCGCGGCTGGCCCGCTCCTGCGCGCAAGCCCACGGCCGATTCACGTTCGCCGTCAGCGGGGGGCACACGCCATGGGCGATGTTCGCTCAGCTCGCACATGAGCACGTCCCCTGGGAGCACGTGGCGGTGTTCCAGGTCGACGAGCGTGTCGCGCCCGACGGCGACCAGGACCGCAACCTCACCCACCTGAGGGAGAGCCTCGGGGCGGCCCCGGCCGAGGTCATCGCGATGCCCGTGAACGACGCCGACCTTGACGCGGCGGCCGCCGCGTACGGGCGGTCGCTGCCCGGGCGTTTCGACCTCGTTCACCTGGGCCTCGGCCCGGACGGGCACACCGCCTCGCTGGTGCCACGGGACCCGGTACTCGAAGTCTCGGACCGGCTGGTGGCCCTGACGACGCCCTACATGGGCCACCAGCGCATGACACTCACCTATCCTGCGCTCGCCCGCGCCCAGCAAGTGCTCTGGCTCATCACCGGAGCGGACAAGCGCGAACCGCTCTCAAGGCTCGTTGCAGGAGACCGGTCGATTCCCGCCGGCCGGGTCGAGGCGGCGGCGTCGCTCGTCCTCGCGGACGCGGCGGCCGGCCAGGGCCCGGCTCGCGTCGACGCCCAGTCACCAGCATGACCTTGATGCCCGACCCTATTGCCGTGCCGACCCCGTAAGGGGGATCAGATGGCTCTGAACTCGTCGAACCTTCCCGCAGACGTGCTGGTCATTTTCGGGATCACCGGCGACCTCGCGCGAAAGATGACGTTTCGCTCGCTCTATCGGCTTGAGCGGCGCAAGCTGCTGACCTGCCCGATCGTCGGAGTGGCGCGCGACGGCTGGTCCGACGACGCGCTGCGTGACCACGCCCGCGCGGCGATCAAGGCAGCGGGCGAGCCGCTCGACGACAGCGTCTTTGCCCGGTTCGCCGCCCGACTCAGCTATGTGCAGGGCGATTACGCCGACGAGGAGACGTTCCATCGCCTCGCCCGGGCGGTCAACGGCAGGCGGCGCCCGGTCTTCTACCTGGAGATCCCGCCGTCGCTGTTTGCCCGGGTGGTCGGTGGCCTGGCAGGCGCAGGGCTGACCAAGGGCGCCCGGGTTGTCGTGGAGAAACCGTTCGGGCATGACCTCGCGTCGGCGCGCGCCCTCAACGCCGAGCTGCGTCAGCTCCTAGATGAGGATCAGCTGCTGAGGATCGACCACTTCCTCGGCAAAGAGCCGGCGATGGACATCCAGTTCCTGCGGTTCGCCAACTCCGTGTTCGAGCCGGTGTGGAACCGCGACCACATCTCCTGCGTGCAGATCACCATGGCCGAGGACTTCGGGGTCGAGGACCGCGGCCACTTCTACGACCCGGTCGGCGCGCTCCGAGACGTCGTGCAGAACCACCTGCTGCAGCTGCTCGCCCTGATGGCGTCCGAGCCGCCATCAGCCGCCGATGCGGACGCGCTCCGGGACCGCCGGGTTGATGTGTTCCGGGCGATCCCCGACGCCGACCCGGCCCACTACGTCCGCGGGCAGTACCAGGGGTACCTGCAGGTTCCCGGCGTGCGGCCGCGCTCGCGCACCGAGACCTTCGTCGGGTTGCGGCTGGAGGTCGAGAACTGGCGCTGGTCCGGGGTGCCCTTCTTCATCCGCGCCGGCAAGTCGCTCCCCGAGCGAGTGACCGAGATCCGGATCGTGTTCAAGCGCCCGCCGCGGCTTGCGTTCGCGGAGCGGTTCGCGCCCGAGCCCGACCAGTGGATCCTACGGATCGATCCGAGCCCTGGCGTGAACTTCCGCATCCAGGCCAAGCAGCCGGGCAAGCAGGACACGCAGCTGGTGGATCTCGACCTCCTCTTCGCGGCCGAGCTCGGTGAGGCACCCGAGCCGTACGAGCGTCTGCTCAGTGATGCAATGCAAGGCAACGCGAGCCTGTTCACCCGGGAGGACTCGGTGGAGGAGACGTGGCGAATCGTCCAGCCCCTGCTGGAGGCGCCCGGCGACCCCGAGCGCTACCCGCAGGGGACCTGGGGACCGGCGGGCGCGAGCAAGCTCGTCGCCGGATATCCGCGATGGCACGAACCGTGGCTTCCGGCGAGGTCTCCCGACTGACACAGTCGCGCATCGCCCCGGACCCGGTGAACCGCAGGTTGCGCCCCTGGAGATGGTGGGACAACCGCCACGACTGAACCTCCCCCTTGATCGTGGACACCTGGAAACTGGGACATGAGGTTCCAGAGGAAGCAGTGCCAGGTGGGAGGCAAAGGCAACCGCAGCAGGCGGTACACGGAGGAGTTCCAACGGGAAGCGGTCGCACTCATCCGCTCTTCCGGGAAGACCGCGAACTGGCCCGCCATGTCGGCGAGCTTCTGCTCGTCCAACTTTCTCCGACCTCCCTCTGCCCGGCGCCGCTCGGCGGCCGGCCCCCAGCAACTTCCACAAGTACTTCACCCAGCAGACCGGTGCCGGGCTCGACCCCACCGACGCCGCCAAGGGGTGGCGCCGGTATCGCGGGCGGCGTTGCGGGACACCTATACGAGCCACCAGGCAGCCGAATGTGGTGGCTGTTTGCCTTCCTCGAGATCCTCTGCGGAGGACAGCAACAGCGCCGCTGCCTCTGGTGCCGGGACAGGCGCGGGACCGCAGTTGACTGTGCACAGCAGTCGTCCCCGTCGGAAGGAGACGACGCCGTCCGGGCTGTCCGGTGGCCGGTGCCAGACCAGTTCACCGTGGCGGAAGTCCGGGACTGCCGAGCGCAGAGCTAGCGCGGCCCGGTACAGGTGCAGGGTGGATTCGCCCCTGCGTTGCTGTTCATCGGCTCCGTAGGACGAGAACCACCGCGGTTGGGGAAGCCATGCAGCTGATGCCGAGGTGAATCCGTACGACGGTGTATCCGTCTGCCAGGGCAGTGGGACCCGGCAGCCGTCGCGGCCCCGGCGTGCACCGGCCGAGCGGTGGTACATCGGGTCCTGCAGTGCTGACACCGGGAGGTCGACCACCTCGGCCAGGCCCAACTCCTCGCCCTGGTACAGGTACACAGAGCCGGGCAGGGCCAGCATCATGAGCAGCGCGGCGCGCGCCCGGCGCTCGCCCAGAGCCACATCCCCGGGACCGCCGCCGGGCTCACCGCCCGCGTAGCGCGTCACGACGCGCGGCATGTCGTGGTTGTTGAGGACCCAGCTCACCGCGGAGCCGGAGGCCGTGACGGCGTTCATGCCGCGGCGGATGACGTCGTGGAAGGCCGTTGCGTCCCAGTCGGTGCGCAGGAACTCGAAGAGGAAGCTCTGGTGGAGCTCGTCGGGGCGTTGGTAGAGCGCCACTTGGCGGGGGTCGAGCACGCCTATCTCCCCGACCAGGACGCGGGCACGGCCGTCCCGCTCCTCGTACGCGTCGGTGAGCGCGCGCCAGCGACGCCAGACGTCGTGGACCTCGGGGCGGTTCCAGGCCGCGGAGTTGACGGGGTCGCCGGTGGTCTCGTCGAGCGCTGCCTGCGGGTCGTCCGGCAGACCGGGCTGCTTGTGCAGGCCGTGGGCGACGTCGATCCGGAAGCCGTCCACGCCCAGGTCGAGCCAGAACCGCAGGATCGACTCGAAGTAGTCGCCGACGCGTGGGTCGGCCCAGTTGAAGTCAGCCTGTTCGGGGGCGAAGGAGTGCAGGTAGTACTGGCCGGGCGTACCGTCGGCCGTCGTCGTGCGGGCCCACGAGGAGCCTCCGAAGATGGAGCGCCAGTTGTTGGGAGGTTCGGCACCGTCCGGGCCACGGCCGTCGGCGAAGTGGAACAGGGCGCGCTCGGGGCTTTCGGGAGCGGCTGCCAGTGCCGCCCGGAACCAGGGATGGTCGGTGGAGCAATGGTTGGGAACAATGTCGATCATGACGCGCAGGCCCAACGCATGTGCGTGGTCGATGACTTGACGCATCAGGTCCAGATCGCCGAAGCGGGGGTCCACGCCCTCGTAGTCGGCGACGTCGTACCCGTGGTCGTGCTGGGGCGAGGGATAGAACGGGCTGAGCCAGATCGCGTCCACGCCGAGGCGGCGCAGGTACGGCAGGCGCTCGAGGACGCCGCCAAGGTCGCCGGTTCCTGTGCCGGTGGAGTCACGGAAGCTGCGGATGTAGATCTGGTAGACGACCGCTGTGCGCCACCAGGGGTCGTCGCGCGGGGCGGACGGCGCGAGTCCGGCGAGTTCCGGGGTGGCGGGAGCAGGTGCGGTGGTACTCATGTGGGTTTCGCGTGGCTCTCTGGAAAAAAGGGGCGGCAGTACCGGGGGGTGGTTGGGCACGATGGCGGCGGGTCGCTGTCCGCCACCGTGTCGTGCGCTCACTCCTTGAGCGCTCCCGCGTTTCCGCCGCGTACGAAGTGACGTTGGAAGACGAAGAAGACGATCGCGACCGGAATCGTGGCGAGCAGGGCGGCGGTGAGCTTCAGTGGGTACTGGGTGCCGGATCCGAGGCCGCCCGAGACGAACTGGGCGAGACCGGTGGTCAGCGTGGCGTGGTCGGCGGACTGGGCGGTGACCACGAAGTGGGTGAACTCGTTCCACGAGCCCTGGAAGGACAGGATCGTGAGGGTGATCAGCGCGGGCCTGGCCATCGGCAGGACCACCGACCAGTAGGTGCGCAGGATGCCGGCGCCGTCGACGCGGGCCGCCTCCTCGATCTCCCGTGGAACGGACTCGAAGAACTGCTTCATGACGAAGACACCGACGGCGTCCACCAGCAGCGGCACGATCATCGCCGTGTAGGTGTCGTAGATGCCCAGGTACTGCACCACCAGGAACTTGGGGATCATCAGGACGACGCCGGGCACGGCCATCACCGAGATGAGCAGCACGGTCAGCAGTCCGCGGCCGCGAAAGCGCAGGCGGGCGAGCGCGTAGCCGGCCAGCGAGTCGAAGAAGACCCGTCCCGCCGTGACGACCACCGCGATGAACACGGAGTTGCCCAGCCAGGTCGGGAACGCCACGCCCTCGGAGCCGCTGAACAGCTGCCGGTAGGACGCCAGTGAGAGCGGGTCCGGTACGAGGCCGAGGGGCGAGGCGGCGGCCTGGGGATCGGTCTTGAACGTCGTGGCCACCTGGATGACGAACGGCATGAGGTAGACCAGTGCCACCGCCGACATCACCAGTGTGCCCACGAGTTGCGCGTTGCGCCGCCGCTCACGCGGCCGGCTCCGCGCCGTGGCCGATGCGTGCTTTGTCACCGTCGCAGTGGTCATCGGGTGGTCCTCCTCGTGCGACGCCATCCACGGCCGTCGCGCTCGCGCAGCGCGAAGCGCTGGATCCCCGTCATGACGAGGATGATCGCCAGCAGAACGAAGGAGATCGCGGCGCCGGTCCCGTACTGCGCGTCCTTGAAACTCAGGCTGTACGAGAGGAAGGCGGGGGTCAGGGTGGTGTTCGCGGGCTGGCCCTGGCTCATCACGTACACCTGGTCGAATACCTGCCAGGTGCCGATCAGACCGAGCGTGATCACCAGGAAGAGGACGGGGCGCAGCGCCGGCAGGATGACGTGGCGCAGCGTCTGCCAGCGGTTGGCGCCGTCGAGGCGGGCGGACTCCAGCTGGGCCTCGGGGATGTCCTGCAGGGCGGCGAGGAACATCAGCATGAAGGTGCCGGACGTTGTCCAGATCACCAGCAGGATGATGGTGCACATCGCGACGGACGGTCCGGAGAGCCAGTCCCACCATGACAGGCCGAGCACACCGTGGTCGGCGAGTGCGGCGGGCGGGCGGTCCGGGTCGACGAGACCGACCCCGCCGAGCGCCACCCACACGAGACCCCGTGCGTCGGTGAACCAGTTCGGTCCCTGGATGCCGACCCACTTCAGCAGGTTGTTGACGGCTCCGCTGCTCTGGAACAGGAAGAGGAACACCGTGGACACGGCGATGGAGCTGGTGACGGACGGGAAATAGAACGCCGTGCGGAAGGCGCCCTTGCCTTTGAGGCGCCGCTGGTTGACGGCGAGAGCCAGGCCCAGCGCGAGCGCCGTCTGCAGCGGGACGACCAGCAGGACGTAGTAGAGGTTGTTGCGCAGGGACGTCATGAACAGCGTCCGCGTCAGCCCCTGGTCGGCGAACAGACCCTTGTAGTTGGCGAGTCCGACGAAGTCGGCCGCTCCCGAGAACGGGTTCGACTGGCCGTCCCAGTCCAGCAGGCTCACCCACAGGGCCATGACGACGGGGAGCGCCAGGAACAGCCCGAGCACCACGACCATGGGGCTGACGAAGGCCCAGCCCCACAGCCCCTGGCGGCCCTCACGGCGCGGCCTGCGGCGCACGGCCGCGGGGGTCTGAGACCCGGAGCCGGTACCTGACGTGCTGGTGGCGGTGACGGTGCTCATCGAGCGTTACCGTCCAGGACGCTCGCGCCGTTCTTCTGCAGGTCGCTCAGCAGCTTCTTCGGGTCGCTGTCCGCCAGTTGGGCCAAGGAGGTGTTGAACTCGGCCATGACCTGCCGCATTCCGGGTGCGGTCACGGGCAGTTGGGCGTAGGCGGCGCCGTCGGCCCATGCGGTCGACCCGGGGTTCTGCTGCTTGTAGGTGTCGAACAGGGTCGTCTTCGACGGCATGACTCCGAGTGTTTTGGCGAACTTCAACTGGGCGGAGTCGGCGGTGAGTTGCTTGATCAGGTCGACGGCAGCGTCGTGGTGCTTACTCTTGGCGGCGACGCCCCAGCAGTTGGTGAAGGCCATCGTGCCCTTGCCCCCGGGGCCTTTTGGCAGGGAGAGCACCTTGTACGCGGTGTCGGGATAGTCCTTCTTCATCGCCCCGGCCAGCCAGTTGCCCTCGACGGTCATCGCGGCCTTGCCCTTGCCGAAGGCCTCGCCGCCCCACCCGGACCCCAGGTCCTTCGGGTACTTCAGGACGCCTTCGTTAAGCAGCTTCTTGACGAACGTCAGTGCCTTGACGTTGGCAGCGTCGGTCGCGGTCATCCTGGTCTGCCCGGGGTTCGTCAGCCATGACCCGGACTGCTTGAAGAAGGGGCCGATCTCGGCATAGTCGGGGTTGAAGGAGAGACCGGTGACACCCTTGCCGGTGAGCTTCTTGGCGACGGCTTCGAGCTCTTCCCACGTCTTGGGGTAGTCGGCCTCGGTGAGCCCGGCCTTCTTCCACAAGGTGGTGTTCACGGCGAGCCCGAGGGTCGACTGGTCCTTCGGCGCGCAGTACAGCTTGTCGTCGTAGGTGAAGGCCCGGGTGAGGACGGGACTGAAGTCGTCGCGGTCGTCGAGCTTGTCCCCGTAGGCGTACAGCGCGCCGCGCTGGGCGTATGTGGAGAACTGGTCGCCCGATGTGTAGAACACGTCCGGCGGGTTGCTGCCCGCGAAGGCCTGGCCGAGCTGCTGGTCGATGTTCTGCGCGACGTCCACCGTGACGGAGTTGCCCGAGTCCTTCGCCCAGGCAGCGGCCACCTCCTTCACGGCACTGGTCTCGGCGGGGCCGGAGGTGGCTATCAGGACCCTGATGTCCTGCTTACCCGAGTTCTCCTGCCCGGCGTCCTTGTCGAACCCCGATGAGCAGGCCGTGGACAGCAGCGAGACCGACAGAAAGCAGGCGACGAGAGGCAGTTGGGTGCGGCTCATGATCGTTCCTTTGATGAAGGCGAATGCCGTGTTGCGGGGATGGAAGGGGCTGCGGGGTCAGGCGCCCGCGGCAGCGGGTCCGGAGCTGTCCCTGACCACGAGCCGGGGCGTCAACAGCCGCTGCTCATAGGGGCGTCGGGGGTCCGCGATTCGCTCGACGAGCATCCGCACGCATTCCGTGGCGGCCTCTTCGAGCGGCTGCTCCACGGAGGTCAGGGGCGGGTCGAGGAGCTCCGCGAAGGGCGAGTCGTCGAAACCGGTCACCGCGACGTCCGTGCCCGGCCGTTGCCCGCGCTCGCGCAGCGCGTCGTAGCAACCCAGCGCCAGCGCGTCGCTCACGGCCACGATCGCGGTCACGCCCTTGTCCAGCAGCGTGCCCGCGGCCCGGCGGGCGGCGTCGGGCCGGTTGGCGGTCGCCGCGGTGAGCCCGCGCGCGGGCAGGGCGTGCCGCTTCATGGTGCGCCGCCAGCCCTGTGTACGGTCGTCACCGGTCCCACTGCCGGCGGGCCAGCTCAGCAGGCCGATCTTCCGGTGCCCGGCGGCGACCAGGTGCTCGGTCGCGGCCTCGATGCCCGCCGCGCCGTCGACGTCCACCCAGTCGCCGAAGTCCTCGTCGCTCCAGGAGCGGCCGAACGCGGCGAAGGGCACGGACCGGTCGTGGAGCCAGCGGTGGCGTGGGTCGTCGGTGGCGGTGCGGTCGAGGACGAACGCGTCGACGGCCTGCTCCCCCAGCAGTTCGTCGTAGCGCTCGATCTCCTGCTCGCGGGAGTCGACCGAGAACACGAGGAGCCGGTACCCGGCCGCGGCCGCCAGCGCGTGCAGGAAGCGGTCGTTCACCGCGTTGGAGCGCCCGGCGACGCTGCGTTCGAGGGCGAAGCCGATCGTCCGCGACTCACGGCGGCGCAGCGAGCGGGCCGCGGTGTGGGGCCGGTATCCGAGCTCCTCGATGGCGGCCTTCACCCGGGCCAGCGTCTCGGGCCGCAGCAGTTCCGGCTTGTTGAGCGCATTGGACACCGTCTGCTTGCCCACCTCGGCACGGCGGGCGACATCGGCCATCGTCGGCGGCCGCGCCGCCGGTCCTGAACTCCCGCCGGGAACATCTTTGTTCATTTCAATCCATACAGAACGTCGGGTACGGTGTGGACACGAACCGGCTTGGATCGATCCAATGCCTGATTGGATCGATCCAAGCACGAATTTCCGTCACTGTACATGCCGCACACGGCAGCAACGAAGGCCAAAGGTCCCGTCTCGATGACGCAGCAGATCCCTCAGCAAACGCAGTCCCCGGCGCAGTCGCCCGACCTTCCCGCGCCCGTCTCCGCGTCCGGCGGCCAGCCGTTCGTCCACGATGCGGTGCTCGTCCTGTCGGCGCCTTCTTTCGTGGCCTCACGCCCCGACGGCGACCTCGCGGCGCCGGTCGACGGCTTCTACCACGGCGACCGCCGCTTTCTGCGCTCCTTGCACATCACCGTCGACGGCGGCCGCCTGGCCCCCACCAACTCCGTTCTGCAGAGCGCCGACCGGGCCACGTTCGACGCGGTTCTGCGCGGAACAGCGCAGCAGACCGCCGACCCGGCAGTGACCTTGCTGAGGGAACGCACCGTCGCACCCGGCCAGTTCACCGAGACGCTGTCCCTCACCAACCACGGCTCTCTGCACGCCCGGCTGACCGTTACCGTCACCGCCGAGAGCGACTTCGCCGCCATGGACGCCGTCAAGAGCGGGGCCACCACTGACCCGTGCGCACCGCGAGGCGAGGACGACCGTCTGACGTGGTCCGCGCACGACGCGCGGATGACGCTCACCGCCCGCACCGACGACACCGCCGCACGGACCGGCGTCTCGGCCCTCGGCCCCCGCGGCGCCTTCACCTTCGAGGTCTGCCTCACTCCGGGCGAGAACTGGACCTGCGCCCTCGAAGGCCGCGCCGCCACCGACACCCCGACCCCCTTCGGCCCGGCGGCGCACCAGGACCGCCCCTGGGCGGAGCTGCGACTCGACAGCGCGGACGGCGACTTCACCCGCCTCGTCGGCCGGGCCGAGCAGGACCTCTCCCGGCTCCTGCTCTGCGACCCCGAGGCTCCCGGTGACCTGTTCACCGGCGCGGGCGCGCCCTGGTACCTGACCTTGTTCGGCCGTGACTCCCTGTGGACGGCGCGCATGCTTCTGCCGCTGGGGACAAAACTCGCGGCCGGCACACTGCGCACGCTCGCGCGCCGACAGGGCCGTAACGTCGTTCCCTCCACGGAGGAACAGCCCGGCAAGATCCTCCATGAGGTACGCGCCGAGACGCAGGAAATCGGCGACGGCACCCGCCTGCCCGCGCAGTACTACGGCACCATCGACGCCACCCCGCTGTGGATCTGCCTGCTGCACGACGCCTGGCGCTGGGGCATGCCGTCCACGGAGGTCGCCGCCCTGCTGCCACACCTCGAAGCCGCCCTCAACTGGCTCGTGGAGTACGGCGATCCGGACGGCGACGGCCTGCTGGAGTACATCGACTCCACCGGCACCGGCCTCGCCAACCAGGGCTGGAAGGACTCCGGCGACTCGGTGCGCTTCAGGGACGGCTCCCTCGCGACCGCGCCCATCGCGCTGTGCGAGGTGCAGGCCTACGCGTACGAGGCAGCCGTCGCCGGTGCCGAGCTCCTCGACGCCTTCGCCCGGCCTGGCGCAGACCGCTACCGGGCCTGGGCCACACGCCTCCAGGAGGCCTTCCGGCGCACCTTCTGGGTCTCTGACGAACACGGCCCCTACGTGGCCATCGCGCTCGACGCCGACAAGCGGCCGGTCGACGCCGTCACCTCCGGCATGGGGCATCTGCTCGGCACCGGCCTGCTCAACCCCGAAGAGGAAGCCACCCTCGCAGAACGGCTCCTCTCCCCCGCTCTGGCCGACGCGTTCGGTCTGCGCACCTACGCGACGAGCAACGGCGGCTACAACCCGCTCGGTTACCACATCGGCAGCGTCTGGCCGCACGACACCGCCATCGCCGTGCAGGGACTCGCTCGCGCCGGATTCCCGGACCACGCCCGGCGCCTCGCCGAGAACCTGATCGCGGCCGGGCCCGCCTTCGACTCCCGCCTTCCCGAACTCTTCGCGGGCACGGCCCGTTCCGCGTCCGCCCGCCCGGCGCCATATCCGGCGTCGTGCCGCCCCCAGGCCTGGGCCGCCGCGTCATCCGTCGCCCTGCTCCAGGCGCTCCTCGGCCTCCAGGCGAACGCACCGGAAGGAGCCCTGACCATCCGCCCGGTCGAAAGCCGCCTGCTGCCGCTCACCGTCTCCGGTCTGAACGTGGCCGGGCACGAGCTGACGGTGTCCGTCGCGGCGGACGGCACGGTGCGTGCGCGCACGTCGGCGCCCGTCGAGGTGACCGCCTGACCGCGCCGCCCGAGCGGCTGCCCCCCGAACCAGGCACGAAGCACACCGCCCATGTCCAAGTACCCACCGGCGGTGTGCTTCCTGCCTGCCCTCCGATCCCTGATGTGACGTCAAGGACGTCCCCGCCCGGACGGCTTGAATCATCGCTGTCAGTTCTCCGAGGGGATACGCGCGGCAATCTCCCGGGCGAACCACTCGGCTTCTTCACTCAGCTCGTCCAGGCCCTCCGCAGCAATCAGTTGAAGAAGTCGCAGCAGGTCGTGAGCTTCGTCGAGGGTGAGCATTTCCAGACGGTGCGCCGTGGTGTCCTGCACCGGGACCAGGCTGGTGGCATCCGAGTTCATGTCCTGGGTAACGACCGCCAGGACCAGGAGCATCTGGAAGAGCTGTCCGAGCACCCGCACGGACCTATCCATATCCGTGCACCTGCCGGGCTGGGCCCTGACGGCGAGGGGCAGCGGTCGATCGGCTGAACCTGGTCCAGCCCGGTCTCGCGCACGATGCGCGCCACGGTCCCCCTCCAGAGTGCTGCTCGCGTCAATGTGGCGTCGGTGACCAGGTGGTGTTTGCTGCCCGTCTTGCCTCGGTCGACAGTGCTTCGTTCGCGCCGCGGAGCCCGGCAAGGAGAACCTCGTCAAGCCGGGGCCACATGCCGGCCTCGGTCCACGCGGCCACGCGGCGCCAGCAGGTCATACCCGAGCCGAAGCCGAGTTCCTGCGGCAGGTGTTCCCCGGCGCTCTCGCGCGCCCAGCGCCCTCGACACTCGCGATTCGATTGTTCACAAACTTGATTCGAGCGTGACGATCGGACATTGTGCTTGAAACAAGCGCAGCGCCTGCTGTTTGGGGAAGAGTGAGAGGTGCTTCATGGACGACATCGATCGGGCCATCCTGCGGGAGCTACAGGTCGACGGCCGGATTCCCTATGCAGATCTGGGACCGAAGGTGGGATTGTCGCCCTCGGCTGCGAGGCTCCGGCTGCAGCGAATGATCGACGCCAAGGCCGTCCAGGTCGTCGGGGTGACCGATCCGATGACGATGGGCCAGCAGGCGATGGCGCTCCTGGGGCTGCGTGTCGACGGCGATCCCCGGGCTGTGGCCGATGAGCTGTCCCGGCATGAGGAGGTCGTGTACACGGTCCTGACGTCCGGCGGCTTCGATCTGTTCGCGGAGGTTGTGTGCGCTCAGCCTCGGGATCTTCTGGACTTCATCAACGATGTCGTGCGGCCCGTCGAGGGGGTCGCATCCGTGGAGAACTTCCCCTACTTCGCGATCCACACCCACCGTTTCCTGTGGCACGTCGACTGAGGGCACCGGAGCGTTGCAGCCCAGCCCGCCCGTACGAGCCGAGGAACTCCGCATGTCGCACGACGAGCACCGCACCATCGACTTCTTCACCGAGGACGCCCTTCCCGCACCGCGGGTGACGCGGGCCGACGCCGAGCGCATCGCTGCTCAGCACCTTGGGTTCGACGCACACGCGGAAGCGCTGGGAAGCCAGCAGGACGCCAACTTCCTGCTGCGCGACGAGAACGGGGCGGACCTGGCCGTTCTGAAGATCGCCAACCCCGCCTTCGGCGCTGTGGAGATCGAAGCCCAGGACGCTGCCGCCGACCTGGTCTCCTCGGCGCACCCGGAACTGCGCGTCGCCACCGTCCTGCGGCGTCCTGACGGCTCCCCGCATCGTACGGCGGTGGACACCGAGAGCGGGCCGGCCGTCGCAAGACTGCTGCGGCATCTGCCCGGCGGGACGCTCTCGGGACCCCGGCACCTCTCCCCCAGCACCGTGGCGGCCATGGGCACGATCGCCGCAAAAGTCAGCACCGCGCTGCGGGACTTCCGGCACCCGGGCCTCGATCGTGTACTCCAATGGGACCTGCAGTACGCCGACCGCGTCGTCACCAAGCTCGCCGGGCACATCGGCGAGCCCGAGCGGCGCGCCGCCGTCCGCGCCGCGACCGCCGAAGCGTGGGCACGGGTGCAGCAGGTTGCCGATGTACTGCCGTCCCAGGCCGTGCACCTGGACCTCACCGACGACAATCTGATCCGTACGCCCGGCAGTCGGCCCCCCATGCCGGACGGTGTCATCGACTTCGGTGACGTGACCACCAGCTGGGCGGTCGGCGAACTCGCCGTGTCGCTCTCCTCGATGCTCCACCACGACGGGGTCGAACCCCACCACGTACTGCCGGCCATCCGCGCCTTCCACACCGTCCGGCCGCTCTCCCCGCAGGAGGCGGAGGCGTTGTGGCCACTCGTGGTCCTGCGCGCCGCCGGCCTGGTCGCCAGCGGGCGTCACCAGGCCGCCATCGACGGGGACAACGCCTATGCCAAAGCGGCGCTCGACCGCGAGTGGCGCATATTCGAGCAGGCCACCTGCCTGCCCCTTCCGGTGATGATCCACCTCGTCAAGGACGCGACCGGTCTGGCCGGCGTACCCGCTCGGGCCGATTCACCGCCGCAGCCGCTTCTCCGGGACCTCGCCGCCGCCGACATCGTCCTCGTCGACCTGTCCACCGACGCCGATGCCATGGACGACGGAGCCTGGATCGACTCCGGCACCGAAGCCCGGCTGGTGACCACCGCGCTCGCGGACGGCGCGGCCGCAGTCGCCACACGGTATGCCCAGGCGCGAATCACCCAGGCCCCGGCACTGTCAGCCGTTTCCGCGGCCACAGTGCCCACCGGCATCGACCTGTGGCTCGGTCGGGCCACCGTGGCACAGGCTCCCGCTGCGGGGGAGGTCCTCGTGGCGGACTGGGGCCAGGTCGAGATCGCCCACGGCTCACGGGTGCTGACCCTGTCCTTCCCGTCTACGGTGCGACCTCTCCTCTCTGTCGGCGCATCGGTCCAGGCCCGTGAGGACATCGCGCACCTCCCCTCTGGGGCCTCGATCCACGTCGCGCTGCGTGCCGCTGCCCATCCCGCGGTCCCTGCGCTGGTACGTCCCGAGTACGCCTCAGGCTGGCTGGCCCTCACCACCGACCCCGCACCGCTCCTCGGCCTCGCGGCCACCGGCCTGACTGAGGGGACGGACCTGCTCGACCGGCGCGACGCCGTGTTCGCGACCGTGCAGGAGCACTACTACGCCAACCCTCCCCGCATCGAGCGTGGTTGGCGCCATCACCTCTTGTCCACCGACGGCCGCGCGTACCTCGACATCGTCAACAACGTCACCCCCTTGGGCCACGCCCATCCCCGCGTCGAGCGAGCGGTCTCCCGGCAGCTGCGACGGCTCAACACCAACTCCCGTTTCCACTACGCCTCAGTGGTGAAGTTCACCGAACGTCTCGCCGGCCTCCTTCCCGAACCTCTGGACACGGTGTTCCTGGTCAACTCCGGTTCCGAGGCGGTGGATCTGGGCCTCCGGCTGGCCATCGGCGCCTCCGGACAGCACGATGTCGTCGCACTGCGCGAGGCATACCACGGCTGGACATACGCCTCCGACGCGGTCTCCACCTCGCTCCAGGACAACCCCAACGCCCTGGCCACCCGCCCCAGCTGGGTCCACACCGTGGACTCGCCCAACTCCTACCGCGGTCGGCACCGCGGCGCCGACGCCATGCGCTACGGGCCCGAAGCCGCCGCCGTCATCGACGAGCTGGCCGCCGCGGGCCGACCGGCAGGAGCGTTCATCGGCGAGACGTTCTACGGCAACGCCGGAGGAGTCGCCCTTCCCGACGGCTACCTCGCCCAGGTGTACGCGGCGGTGCGCCGTCACGGCGGCCTCGCCGTCGCCGACGAGGTCCAAGTCGGTTACGGCCGCCTGGGGAACTGGTTCTGGGGCTTCGAACAGCAGGGGGTCATCCCCGACATCGTGTGTGTGGCCAAGGCAATGGGCAACGGGCACCCCCTCGGTGCCGTCATCACCTCCAAGACGGTCGCCGAACGCTACCGCGAGCAGGGCTACTTCTTCTCCTCCACCGGCGGCAGTCCCGTCTCCAGCATCGTCGGCCTCACCGTCCTGGACACCCTGCGCGACGAGGACCTCCAGGGCAACGCCGTCCGCGTCGGCGGCCATCTGAAGCGCCGCATGGAGGCACTGGCCGACCGCTACGGCATCATCGGTGCCGTCCACGGCTCGGGCCTCTACCTCGGCCTCGAACTCGTCAGGGGCCGCACCACCCTGGAACCGGCCACCGAAGAGACCGCCGAGCTCTGCAACCGCATGCTCGACCTCGGCGTCATCGTCCAGCCCACCGGAGACCACCTCAACATCCTCAAGATCAAGCCGCCGCTGTGCATCGACACCACCGCCGCCGACTTCTTCGCCGACATGCTCGACCAGGCCCTCACCCAACTCGACCACGGCCAAACCCACTGACACCGGGCTCGGCGTCGGCGCTTCGCGATTCGGCGCCGAGGTGAAGCTCGATCTGCCGGCCGGCCACCGCACCGCCCTCGACCCCGTACGCCGCAAACCGCCGCCCTTTTTGGCCCAAGCCAACCGCACCGTCGACGGCACGCCTGCCTCCGACGCCCGACATACAGATCCGACCTCGAGATCCCTGGAGAAGAGAGAAGATGATGGACACGATCGTCGTCGGCGCGGGAATCGCCGGCATCACCGCAGCTCGACTGCTTCACGCCGCAGGACAACGTGTGGTCGTGCTTGAGGCGCGGGACCGTGTCGGTGGGCGGATCTGGACCGACCGCACAGCAGGGTTCTCCGTCGACCGCGGCGCCTCATGGATCCACGGCCTCACCGGCAACCCGCTCACGGAACTTGTCACCGCGCTCGAGATGGAGACACACGAGTTCACGGTCGGAAGCTTCCAGGCCGGCGGGCGGCCCATCGCCGACTACGACGAATCGCGGCGCCTGCTGGACGACGATGCAACGCGGCAGTGGACCATCGACGTCGACACGGCAGATGACCTTTTCCAGCGGACCGTCGCGGCGTCCGGCCCCGACGAGAGCTACGCCACCGCAGCCGAACGCGCCCTCGCCGCAACCGGCTGGGAACCCGAACGCGCCGAACGGGTCCGCGCGTTCTATCGGCATCGCACGGAGGAACAATGCGGCGCAGACATCGAACAGGTCGCCGCTCACGCCCTCGACGAGGACACCATCGAAGGCGACGAAGTGATCTTCCCGGGTGGCTACGACGCGCTTCCCCAGGCACTCGCGGAAGGCCTCGACGTGCGTTTGGGCATGACCGTGACCGCCATCACCAGGTCGGCTGCAGGGGTACGAGTCGACACGCAGGACGAGTCTTTCGAGGCCACCCACGTGATCGTCACAGTGCCGTTGGGCATACTCAAAGCAGGGGCGATCGAGTTCGCGCCCGCTCTGCCCGAAGCCGTTGCGGGACCGATCGCTCGACTCGGAATGGGCGTGTTCAACAAGGTCTTCCTTCAGTTTCCAGACCGGTTCTGGCAGGACGACGTCTACGCGATCCGGCAGCACGGCCGGGCCGGCGTCCCCTGGCATTCCTGGTACGACGTCTCCGCCGTAAGCAGCAAGCCGATGCTGCTGACCTTCGCCGGCGGCGCTTGGGGGCGGGAGATCGAGCAGAAGACCGATGAAGAGGTGGTCTCGTCGGTGCTCAGGTCCCTCCGCGAGATCTACGGCGACTCCGTCCCCGAGCCCGTGGCGCACTGGATCACACGCTGGGGCGTCGACCCTCTTGCCCTCGGCTCATACTCCTACGTCGCCGTCGGCTCCTCGCACGACGATCACGATGCGATGGCAGGACCCATCGACGGCGTTCTCCACTTCGCGGGAGAAGCAACCTGCGGGCGCGAACCAGCTACTGTCCACGGCGCGCTCCAATCAGGGCATCGCGCGGCCGAGCGGATCCTCGGCTCTCCGATCTCCCCGGCCGAGCTCACACGGGGCGTGATCCCTTCGAGGTGACGCAGCCAAATCCAGCCATCGCGTCGCGCAGCAGTTCGGGCAGGTGCCACTCACAGGCGAGAACCTGAGACGTCGCGGGGCCGGTGATCACGAACGCCGGGCGGCAGAAACTGAAAAAGGCCCAGCACGCGGATTGCGTACCGGACCCTTCTGCCAAACCGGCGGCGGGACCGGGGAATCCCACCCCCGCCCCGCCACTCTCGGCCTCATCCCCTCCCAACCGAAACGACGAGGCTAGACAGACAGTGATTCATCACGGATGTTCCAGACAGCCTTCACTCCCAACTGGTGCTCACATCCGGCACCTTCCCAGAGCTGTGTGAAGTCCTCAACTTCTTGCACGGAAGAAGTCTGCTCTGTCCGCCTACGTAGGACAGTCGGCTCGATACCCCCGAGCCGTTGCTGAAAGTCGGTCTGCAGTCGGTCCAATGTATTGAGAAAGTCCTTCAGATAAGGCAATTCCTGATGCACTCTTTCTTGTTGCAAGCTGCTCTCCTGGGGAGCGTTCAGGTGGGTACGCGTTGAAGTGGGTGCGCTGGGGTGCGCTGGGGGCACGGTCGGGCTGGTAGCGCAGGCACAGCTTCGATGGGCGCTGGTCTCGGCGAAAGGAAACGACGTATCTGCTGTCACGCCCTCACAACGATCTTCCTCCGTGCCAGAAACGAGGCATTCGAGTGACTTGCCGCAAATGTCCGTCGCCCTGACCGCAGCCAGGGCGGCCTCAAGTTCCCGGTAGGAGCGGACCGTCGGTGATGCCCCAGATCGAGATGGCGCGTTCGGGTGCGTCTCGGATCGCTCGGATGGTCTTGGCGATGCCGCTGCCAGCAGCCGCATTCTGCCGATGGCCAGCAACCTGCGGAACTCCATCCCGGAACCCAACCCACAAAACCTTCAAAACATAAGACGCACCAACAAGAAAGAAGGGGAGCGAGCCCGAGGGTTCTCTCGCTCAGTGGCTCCGGTCCCACGGGATCGGATACGAGACGGTCGGCCGGGGTCGCAGCCTGCCCCAGGTCCGGGAACTTCACCGGATACATGGCCGTCGACCCGGGCCTGGGCGCCCGCTTCCCCACGCCGCCTACGCTGCCGGAACCAGAGGTGCCGGCGAAGCCGACGGCCACCAGGGCGATGGCGACCAGGACACTCATCCCCCGCCGCGCGCCAGCCGCCCATCGCGAGTGCGCCCGGACCTTCGTGCCGTCCGCGCGGACATATCCCTTCACGTGCACCACTGGCCGCTCCCCGTCCAGACCCGGTACGCCCCTGCGCGCCCGGGACCCACTAGGGACGCACCCGCCACTGACAACACATCCGGAACTGTGGGGAGTTGTGGTTCTCAGGGACCCGATCCGGCCACGGCCTGAGCCCTCGCACCCGCCGCACCTGACCTCCCAAAAGCGCTTGCCCCATAACCATCGTCGCAGGTGAGGCTGCCGGTCCATTTTTCAGCCGTCGCCGACACAGCCCCCACCTCAGGTCAGAGGAGATTTCACACTGGTCGCGACGGGTGCACTGTCCTACTTGCGGTTCCCGTTGATGTTTCCGGTGCGGCCCGGTCCCGTGACGCAGAAGCGTCTTCCTCGCACGGCAACGGGCCATGCAACGGCGTCGAAGCACGGGGCATCCGTGTCGTCCTGTCCGTCTACCAGACGGTGGGCGGGTCCTGATCCCCGTTGAGCAGTTGGTCGAGTTCCGCGTCGGCCTGTCTCGACTGCGCCTCGCTACCGAACGGCATCATGGCGTGGCTGTACTCCAGGTAGAGCAGCAGCGCCTGGTGGTCGATGTGGATGCGGGCCTCGCCCTCCTCATTGCGGACTCGCAGCAGGACCGCGAGCGGCTTGCCCTGCTCGGCCACGGGCTCCACCGTGACGTCTCCTATGCCCGCTGTACCGGTGAGGCCGGCGGACAACAGGTCCCGCGAGATGACCCAGCAGGCACTGCCGCGGCCGGGCCGGGACACAATCAGGCCCACGACGAGCGGGTCATCGGTGGAGTACCTGAGCATGATGTCGCACCGCTCGCGTTCTCCGCCGGACAGGGCGACCAACCCCCGCGCGACGCCTTCGAGTTGACTGTCGCCGTCAGGACTCACCCTGCCCATCCTCTCCCCCGATGCAGCCGCACGCCGACAATCCGTGGGCCATCGCACGTACGTCTCGAAGACCGAACATAGCCATGCCGCCGGGCATGTACCCGACACCGCCCGGGTTGGGCGTCAACCCTTCGCAACGCATTCGGAAGAGCTCGCACACCAATCGGCTCACCATGCGGCGGTGAAACCGTTTCGTCGCCTCCCATGTCACTCCATCGCGACTCTTGCCGAGTCATGGATCTGTAAGGACTGGTGCAGGTTCGTGATGTGGAAGATCTGGAGGACATTCGGGTTCGTGATCACCAGCCTCAGATCACCGGCGTGAGTACGAATCCGCTTGCCGATGTGGACGAAGAGCCCCAGGCCCGTCGAGTCCATGAACGAAACCCCCACCAGGTCCACGATGAGGTGATACCGGCCCGCTTCGATACAGGCGCTGATGTACTCCCTGATCCGGGGCACGGTGGAGACATCGACCTCGCCGTGGACCTCGACGACGGTCCAGCCCTTCTCGTCACGGTGGCTGATGGCAAATTCGGGATGCATGGTCCGCCTAACGGCGATGCCCTGGAGAGAGGTTTCGGGTCGTGCCTGCCGCACACTCGTTCCGCATATGCACGAACGACTGGCCATGACCTCACCCCACCAGCACACCGTGTCCAAGGCCCCCCTCCGCGAAGGCGAGACATGCCAACCGCGTGCCGCTGCGGGCGCGGTGCTCATCGACCGTCCGATGCCGAACCGACTCGAGGCCTTCCGCGCCGAGGCCGCCGAACCTTCCGCTCGTTGTCGAGGACGGGAACTGCGCCTACCGCCGCGGACGCACTGCTGCACTTCCTCCTCAGGAATCGATCAGAGTGGAAGCGTTATGCCCAGCTCCCTCATCGCCGTGGAGAGCGGTCCCAGGACGCTTCTGGTTCTCGATGTACTCCTTGATGATCGACAGCGGGGCGCCCCCGCACGAGGCGGCAAAGTACGAGGGCGACCAGAAGCGGTCACCCCACAGGTACTTGTGGTTATGTCCGGGAAACTCCTGACGGAGCCTGCGGGCACAGACGCCCTTGAGGGAGCCGACCAGCCGGGACAGGGAGACCTTCGGCGACTTTCTGCATCTGCGTGCGCGCCGGACGGGCGCCGATCTGGTGGAAGACGAGCAGCACCGGCGGCATGGCCAGCGAGAACTTCCGCTGGGCTTGGGGGCGCTCCAGCGGGTGCGCCACATCGGCCGCTCCCGGCCGTCGGTGTCCTTCACGGTGCGCTGGTAGAACCGCATCTACTTGTCAAATTTCGCGGCGATCGTCGCCGCGTCCTCGTGGCAGTTGTCGGGCCTCGATGAACAACAGCGGCACCCCGTTCTCTGGGGCCACCACAGCGGCATGAGCCCGGGCGCTACCCACGCCCGGTTTCTTCCACGTCCCCGTTGCCGGGAGCGCGACCTCGGTCGCGTACGAGGCGATGGAGCCAATCCCGCCGGTGCGTCCACGACGGCCTGGGCCGCGGCGATTGTTCGGCCACCGTGTGGTCGCGGGCGGGAGGCCGTAGCCAGCGGGTGAGGGCGCGATCGAACTGCGGCGCTGAGGCGCTGGAGGAGCATCAGCGCCTGTCGGCCACGATCGTCACCGAGGGGGACATCTGGCGCGCGGCGTACGCGACGGGCATCCGCACCGCACTCGAACGCCAAAGGGCTGCGGCGCTGGATGCCGGCGCTGACCGGTCGCTGTCGACGTTTGTGCACGGCATGGCAATCCTGACGATTCCTCACGATTGAGGGAGACTTGTCCCGCCGGAGCCGTATGCCGCTGCGGCCGGTGCCGCGAGTCGGTGCCGTGGGACATCACGAAGGATCAACAACGATGGCAACTGGCCGCGTGAAGTGGTTCAACGCCGAAAAGGGATTCGGCTTCATCGAGCAGGACGGCGGCGGAAGTGACGTATTCGTGCACTACTCCGCAATCCAAGGCACCGGCTACAAGGAGCTGGCCGAGGGCGAGGCGGTCGAGTTCGAAGTCACTCAGGGCCAAAGGGGACCGCAGGCCGAGAACGTCAACCGGATCAGTTGATCACTTCCCCGACGGGTGCTGACGCGACGTAGGGCGCGTGCCCCGTCCACCCTCCCCGCCTCGCCCCGGACGCGATCCCTGGGCCGCGCTCTCTGCGGCCCGGCGCTCGGGGCAGGCGAGGAGACCAGAGCGGTGGCTGAGATGCCCAGAGTTGAGTGAGACGTCGGTCGTGCACTTCGTCTCAGAGAACTGTGGGCATCCTGACGTGGGGTGCGCAGGCAGCAGAGGGTCACTCGTAGAGGCGCGCGGCGCTCAAAGCCCGCGCCATGAATGTCCAGTCGCCGTCGGCCGGCAACTCATGGCCGTGGCTTGCGTACCAGCCTGGAGGGGAGCCAGCCAGCAGCGTTGGTGGGCCAGGAACTGGTGCTCTTGCTGGTGGCGCGGCTAGCCGGCGTTCGTCGGGGTCCAGGCGGTACGGCGCCCGGGGCGTCAGCCGTTGATGATGTCGGTGAACCGCTGGGTGTCGATGTTTCCTCCGGAGGCGATGATGCCGATCCGCCGGGGGCGGTTGTCGATGTGTCCAGCGAGGAGGGCGGCTAGTGCGGTGGCGCCGCTGGGTTCGAGGACGATCTTGAGCCGTTCGAAGGCGAAGCGCATGGCGCTGCGGATCTCGTCATCGCTGACGAGGGCGATGCCGTCCACGAGCTGCTGGTTGATGGCGAAGGTGATCTCGCCGGGGGTGGGCAGGGCCTGTCCGTCGGCGAGGGTCCGCGGGACGGGGATGGTGATGCGCTCACCGGCTTCCAGGGAGCGTTTGGTGTCGTCGCCGGTGTCGGGTTCGACACCGATGACGTGGATGCCGGGGTGCAGGGTCTTGGCGGTGATGGCGCTTCCGGCCATGAGGCCCCCGCCTCCGACTGGTGCGATGAGAGTGTCCAGTTCTCCGGCTTCCTCGAGGAGTTCGAGGGCTGCGGTGCCCTGGCCCGCGATGACGTGCGGGTGGTCGTAGGGAGGGATGAGTGCCAGGCCGCGTTCGGCGGCGAGTGCCTCGCCGAGCGCGGTGCGGTCCTGGGTGTAGCGGTCGTAGGTGACGACTTCCGCGCCGTAGCCGATGGTCGCCTCCTTCTTTGACTGGGGGGCGTCCTCGGGCATCAGGATGACGGCGCTGGTGCCCAGTTCCCGGGCGGCCAGTGCGGTGGCCTGGGCATGATTGCCGGAGGAGTAGGCGGCGATGCCCTTGGTCAGCTGTTCGGGGGGCAATTGCGCGGCGGCGTTGTAGGCACCGCGGAACTTGAACGCTCCGATGCGCTGGAAGTTCTCGCACTTGATGAACACCTGCGCGCCGACGAGGGCGTTGAGGGTGCGGGAGGTCAGCACGGGGGTGTGGTGGGCGATGCCGTTGAGGCGTGCAGCGGCGTCGCGGATGTCGTCGAAGGTCACGGGCAAGGCGGTGGTCATGGTGTGTCCTCGAGTGGGTTGGGGCTCAGGGGGCAGGTCAGGTGGCGGGGTGGAGAGTGGTCCTGCTGTTGGGTCACCAGCCGGTGATGCGTTGCCAGTTGGCCTGGATTGCGGGTGCGGAGTCCGTGGGCTGGGTGCTGTCGATGACGTGGTAGCCGCGGTGCTGGGCCGCGGTGGCGCAGGCGTGGTTGGGCAGGATGCGCAGCCGGGTGCCGACGGGGAGGTCGGGCAGGTCGGCTCCGTCACGGGCGGTGAGGGTGCCGTGCTCCTGGCTCGCCGCGCTCATGACCAGGTTCGGGATCGGGTTTCCGGCCAGGTCGAGGACGAGGCCGTAGCCCTGGTCGTGGGCCTGGCCGGCGGTTCCGCGGTCGCGGGACATGGCCATCCAGCCGCCGTCGGTGACGATCCAGCCGTATTCGGGGCGGTGACCGATGACGGTGACGACGACCGACAGGGCCAGGTCTTCCAGCTGACAGACGCCCAGGCCGGCCATGACGAGGTCGAAGAAGACGTAGTTGCCGGCGCGGAGTTCGGTGACGCCGGTGAGATCGTGTGCCGCGTGTGCGGTCGGTGTGGAGCCGACGCTGACCGTGTGGACGGGCAGCCCGGCGGCGCGCAGTCGCTCCGCCGCGGTGACCGCGGTGTCGCGTTCGTTTTTGGCTGCCAGGCGCTGGTCTTGCGGGGTGTAGGCGAAGTAGGACTCGCCCGCGTGGGTCAGCACGCCGTCGAGGCATCCGGCCTCGTGCAGGATGCGGCCGATGTCGGTGAGTCCGGGGGCGTCGGCCTTGAGGCCGCCGCGGTGGCCGTCGCAGTCGATCTCGATCTGCGTGGGGATGGCGACACCGGCTTCGCGTGCGGCCTCGGCGACGAGGGCGGCCTGTTCGCGACTGTCGAGCAGGATGCGCAGGGTGACGCCGCGGCGCAGCAGGGCGATGACTCGGGGCAGCTTGTGCGGGTCGATGCCGACGGCATAGGTGATGTCGGTGTAGCCGCCGTCGGCGAACGCCTCGGCCTCGGCCAGCGTGGAGGTGGTGACGGGACAGGGGGCGCCGCCGTGCATCAGGGCGGCGATGTCGAGGCTCTTGGCCGTCTTTACGTGCGGCCGCAGGGTGACGCCAAGCCGGTCGGCCCGGCTCGCCAGTCGTTCGATGTTGTGCAGGGACTTGTGCACGTCGACGACGGCGAACGGGGTGTCGGGGTCGGCCAGGGTCTTCGCGGCGGTAGGGGGCGGGTTGGTGTTCACAGGGCTACGTCCATTTTCTTGAGGAGGGCCAGGCCCAGGTAGAGGTTCTGCAGTCCGATCCCGGAGCTGTCGAAGACCGTGACGTCGTCGCCGCCGTCCCGCCCTGGGGTGCGAGCGGTGAGGATGTCGCCGAGCGCGGTGAGTACGGCGTCTGCCGGGGCGTGCTGGCTCTCGCCCATGCGGCGGGCCTGCTCCGGGAGGTCGCAGAAGAGGCTGGCGCTCGTGAGGAGTTCGGGCAGTAGTTCCCGCTTGCCGGGTGCGTCAGCGCCCATGCAGGAGATGTGGGTGCCGGGACGGACCCATGGGGCTTGGAGCAAGGGCGGCGTCTCGGCTTGGGCGGTGGTGGTGGCGGTGACGGTGACATCGGCCTGTGCGCAGGCTTCCTCGGCGTCCGCGGCCCGTGCGTCGTGCCCTTGTGCGGTCAGCAGGTCGGCCAGCTGCCCGGCGCGGGCCTTGTCCCGCCCTACGACCATCACTTGGTCGATGGGCCGGACACGGCTGACCGCGCGTACTTCATAGGCGGCCTGGTGTCCGGTACCGAAGACGGCCAGAGTGGCGGCGTCTTTGCGGGCGAGGAGGTCCACGGCCAGGGCATCGGCGTCCGGTAGGCGTTGGCGGCGCCGAGCTCCAGGAGGGCAGCGATCCGGCCGATGGTCTGGTCGAAGAGCAGCAGGGTGAAGTGGTGGCGGGGCAGACCCTGCTCGGGGTTGTCCGGCCAGTAGGTGCCGATCTTCACGCCCGCGTGGGTCGCGGAGGCGGACGGCTTGAGGGTGAAGCGATTCCGCGGGTCGGATCCATGCACCACCAGGCTGGGGAACACGGCGCCGTCCACCGTCGCGACAAACGCGGCGCGGGCCGCCTCACAGGCGAGAGACTCGTCCACCAGCGCGGCGGTCTGCTCCTCGGTGATGTACAGCAGACCGGGGGGTCCCGGCTTGCGGTCTGCGGGCTGCACAGGGTGTTCAGTCGAGGGCGGCAATGGCGTGCACCTCCACCGCGGACCCGTAGTGCAGCTCCTTGGCGCCGGCGACGGCTCGTGCGGGCCTGCTCGCGCCGAGCCAGTGCGTGTACAGCTGGTCGAAGGCCGGCCAGTCGCCTATGTCGGTCACGTAGACGGTGACCGAGAGCAGCCGCTCGCGGCTGGTGCCGGCCGTGGCCAGGCAGGCGTCGAGGTTGCTGAGTACCTGCCGTGCCTGGATGTCGAACGGCTCGTCGGCCAGGTGGGACCCGTCGGGCGCCACAGGCAGCTGGCCGGAGATGTAGGCCACGCCGCGGTGGGTGGTGATGTGCGAGTAGTGGCCCGCCGGCGGGGCCAGCTGTGCGCTGTCGAGTGTGGTGATCGAGGTGTTCTCAACTGCGGTCATCGTCTCGCCTTGCGTAAGTGTAGACACTGGCACGGGAGATGCCCAGGAGGTCGCCGATGGTCTGGGCGGCGTTGCGGGTGTCGAAGTAGCCGTCGTCGTGCAGGCGGCGCACGAGGTCCTTCTTCGCGTCCCGGGGCAGGGCCCGCGGGGTGGTGGAGCGCTCGGCGGCCGTGGTCTCGATGACTTCGCGCAGTTCCCGGCGGCTTCGGTCGCTCAGCTTCTCGAGCTGGGCATCCCGGTTCTCGGGATCGGTCGCGACCAAGTTCGACAGGGTCAGCGTGATGGGCGAGAGCGTGGAGATGTCCAGGTTCAGGCACAGCGCAGCGATGTACTGCCCGGCGGCGTTCTTGATCCCGATCGAGGTGCTCTTCGCGGGGCGTCCGTCGGGGAACTGGTTGGCGTAGTTCTGGATGACGCTGGGGTACTGCGGGTCCCGGATACGGGCCAGGCCCAGCTCCGTGGCGGACTCGCCCACCTGACGTCCCGACAGGTTGTTCTCGATGAAGCGGATGGCGTGGTCCGGATCTCGCAGATCGTGGAGCACGACCTCACAGATTCCGGGGAACATGCGGCCCAGCGCCTGAGCGATCTTCTCGGCCTCGGCCAAGAGGTGCTCGTCCTCCTGCACCCCGGACGCCGCCAGCCCGAGAAGCTGCGCGTCCCGGTCCTGCGTGTCATTCCGGCCGCTCGCGTGGCTCGTGTCGTCCGAGGTCATCGCCCGCCTCCGTTGCGTGGTGTCGTCACTGCGGCTCATTCCTTGCTTCCTGCGTCCGTTCAACGCTCTGCTCGGCACCCACGCCTGGCGAGGGCTCGCCTTCGCCGGGGTGCCGTCGTGCGTGAGGGCGGGAATCCAGAAACGCGTTGATTTTTCGTCTACCTCTATACAGACAATCTATCCATCTCTAGAGTTCCCGTCCAGCGCTTGGATCGATCAGCGTGTCCGACCAGGACGTAGGCAGAGCGATGCAAGCACCACGTTCACAGCCGGCGGGTTTACCCCCGCACCAACTCCACCAGCGGCCGGCTTCTCGAACCGTGCACCTCGGTGCGGACAGGACAACCGCCACCCAGCGGTCCAGCGGCACCGCACCGCTCACGCACCCCACGGCAAATCACCCGTCGCCATCGACTTCGGCCGACTACCAGCCGTACAGGCATCGGGCAGACCACCACATCGGGGCGCTCCCCCAGCCCCGCAGAACTCAATCCATCCGCAGGCACATCGTGACTGCTCCACCACCCCAGGGATCCGCCTGGCCGCAGACAGCCGGCGCCGGCCCCTGCGCTTTCACCTCACGCCCGGCCAGGCAGGAGACGCGCCCGCGTTCGACCAGGTCATGGCCAGCAATCGGGTGCCACGCCGAGTCGGCCAACCCAGGACCCGGCCCAACGTCGTGCTGGCGGACAAGGCCCATTCGTCCCGGGCCATCCGCGACCACCTTCGCCGACGCCGAATCCGCGCCGTCATCCCCGAACCTGCTGACCAGATCGCCAACCGCAAACGCAAGGGACGCAACAGTGGCCGACCACCCAGCTTTGACCGCGACGCCTACAAGCGGCGCAACACCGTCGAACGGTGCATCAACCCCTGTAGGAGACGTGGAACTTCCTCCCGATCAGCGTGGCCACCCGGGCCGCGGTCCACACCTGGTCCTCCACCCAGCCATGCGCAGCCGGTCCCTGCTCCAGATACGCGGCCAAGTTTCTCCAGGCAGCGCGGCGACAGGCGACAACGACTCCCGCCCGCACCACGTGAGGCCAGGGCCGCCGTCCCGCCCTCGCGCCACACCTCATGCCACTGGTAGGCCGACTTCCGGCTCACACGAAGCCGCCGCGAGACCTCCGGCGGCTTGATGCCCTGCTCGAACAACTCGGCCGCCTGCAACCGCACCGACTCCCGGCGCTGACGCCCCATCGCGGTCAGCCCGCCCCCATCCGCATACCTCACACACCACGGAATACAACCAACACACCACCCCCAGCGGGGACTTCGCGAAAGATCACCCTGACGAGCCGAAGTCAGTAGCGAACTTGCAGGTCATGCAAGGGATCCGTCACTGTGTGATGCCGAGTAGCGGCCGGTGCGGACCCTCTTGATCATTCCTCTCTCGGTCCAGCAGGCGAGTTGTCGATAGGTTCGGGCGGCCGGGCCCGGGGCATTGCCCGCAGCGCCACGTATGGCACCGGAACAGCAAGCACGATGAGGAGGGTTCCCGCGAACGGATGCGCCCCGGCCCAGTGGTCGAAGCGCACGAAGAGCAACAGGCCAGCGCAGAACACAGACCCGATCAGTGCGCGGGCGACCACCAGCACGCTCAGACGTTCGCTCCCGCCACGGGCGGTGGCGCGCAATCGGCCATGGGAGGCACACCTGTCACGCTGTCGGGCTCGCGTATCACCAGCGAATCTCCTCGTCCGCAAGTAGACGTCGTGGGAAGACAGGTGCTCCAGGAAGCCCCAACCATGATCGACTACTAGCGAGTGCACTTCCCCGCGTAAGACCGGGGCGTGAACACTTGTTCAGCGTCGACGCGACGTTCTGGTACGCGCCCAGCCACCGGCTCCCGCCAGATGGAGAGCCAGAGCGGTGAAGCCGAGGAGCATGACGTTCACGGACGAGAAGACGTCGTTCGTCGAGATGTCGGCGGCATTGATCAGGAATGCCAGGAAGAACAGCACGGCAGAGGCGATGGCAAACACGGGAACTCCTGTTCCTTGTCGTTGTCGCCCGTGTGCCCGCTTTCGTGTCCCGTACTGCTCCCCGGGTAGTCGCAACGTGAGCGGTGACTCGATGTGGCGGCTCTTGGCGAACGACACCTTGGAGGCGTCATGCCCGGCATTCTCGACCGGATCAAGCAGTACAGCCGCAGTCCGCAGGGCCGGCGGGCCATCGCGACGGCGCGCCGGACGTCCGCGGACCCCCGCAAGCAGGCTCAGGCTCGCGCGTGGCTCGACCGACTGCGGCGTCGCTGAGCGATGACGATGTCGCGCTTCGGGAACGGGCCGCTCCCAGTGTCCGAGTCGCCTGCGCTGCCGCGGCCCCGCGTGCGCCACCGCGAGGGTCTGGGTGCAGCCGGTCAGGTGTGGCCGTGCGCCATCGGTCTCCAGTCGGCCTCGTTCCTGGCATGGTGCGGCGGCCCGGCTCGGGGGCCGGCGTCGTCGCATCCCGGGTCGGCAAGCGCACGCACCCGGGCGGCCCTTGGCCACCCACCCGCCCCCTCGCCGAGGAGATGCCGGTGCCGACCACCAGCCGCTCGGTGCCACCAAGCAGGGCAGCGGTCTGGGTGAAGGGCTCCTTGCCTCCGGCTACGCATCGCCGTGGAACAGCGATACGTAGCCGAGGTCCTCGATCTCGCGGGCGCGTGCCATCACGTCGCTGATCGACCACCGGTCGCTCGTCCACCAGGCGTCGTCAGGAGAGCTGAAGTTGATATCGGCGTCATGCTTCGAGGGAGTCGGCGCCGGCGAGGGGGAACCGACGCCCCCAGAAAACGCGTTGAGGCGCACGGGGCAGCGGACACATCTGGCCGTACGACGTGTGCGGCGCCAGTGTCCGGGTACTTGGCGCCGCATGGAACCCGAACCTCGTCTGCGGCAGCACTCATTGGGCTGGAATCTGGTACGCGCCCTTGTCATGGCAGTTGGTTTCGTCTGCATGGTGGCGTTCGCCGTCGCGCTGGCGAAGGTCACACTCGTCCCGTCACCAGCGTCAGTACCGCTGACCCACACAAACCTGCACCCCGGCAGCTCGATTCGGCTGTACTTCGACCAGCCTGACTGGCGAGACACGATCAAGCAGGTCGGAGGAAATGTCGTTCTGGGAGTGCCGTTCGGATTTCTGTTGCCGGTGATCTTCCCACGCACACGGGGCTTCGTTCGAGTGGTGCTCATGACGGCGTTCGTGATGCTCACCGTAGAGATCGCTCAAGGACTGCTGGTCGCCGGCCGGGCCTTCGACATCGACGATGTGATCCTCAATGCGGCGGGCGCCTTCCTCGGGTATCTCGTCCTTGGCCGCAGGCTCGGCCGAGCGTTGCATCCGCGCCGTGTCCACTGGTGGCGCCCGCGCACCGAGTCAGCCGACGAGCCAGCTCGGGTCGCTGCCGTCAAGAAGAGCCGGGAACGCTGGATGTGGGCCTGGCGTAAAAGCGATGCTCGCCCCACTTCGGCCGCCAAAACAAACGCCAAGACAAAGACCAAGACAACGGCCAGGAAAAAAACTACTCCGAAGTCTCTCCGCAAGAGGATTCCCGCGTTGCTGCGGGCCAAGCGCCCCTGATTTTCTACGCTGCCTGCCGCGATAGGAGCATCCTTCCTGAGGCACTGGTGAAGCTTCTCTTGATTGCGGAGACCTGGAGGCTGGGAGGTGTGAGCCCGGAAGCGGCGCCAGGTGGGAAGCAATTACACGAAGCGGTACTCGGACGAGTTGAAGCGGGATGCGATTGCGTTCGTGGCCTCCTCGGGCGGAACGGTGACCTGCGTGGCGCGGAAACTCGGCATCAGCTCACAGAGTCTGCGGGGCTGAGCGAAGAGGGCGAACGGCACCGGACAGGCCGGCACGGGGGCATTGGTGACCGCCGGTAGGGGGCTAGGGGCGGCCGAGCGGGAGGAACTCAAGCGGCTGCACAAGATCACCGCCGACCAGGCCAAGACGATCGAGATCCTGAAAGAGGCGACGGCCTTCTTCGCGAAGGAGAGCGACCGGTGAGCGAAATATACCGGTTCATCCGTACGGAGAAGGCTCACTTCACCATCCTGCTGCTGTGCGCCGTCCTCGGCGTGGCCCGCTCCTCGTACTACGCACGGGAGGCGAGAGAGCAGGCCCGTTCCGTGCGCGAGCGGGAAGACCTCGCCCTGGTCCACGAGATCACAGTCATCATCCACGTCGCGTCGAAGAGTACGTACGGCGTCCCTCGCATCCACGCCCAACTGCGCCGCCAGGGCCGCCTGGTGAACCGCAAGCGCGTCGAGTGGCTGATGCGTGAACACGGCATCGCCGGGCACAGCCGCCGCGCCGGGCATCGCACCCTGACCCGTGCCGACCGCAGGGCCGCACCGGCCCCGAACCAGCTCACTGCGCTGGTGAAGACCGACTCAAACGGATGCAGTACCGCCCTGGCCTCATCGACGGCCTCGCCGCCAAGGTCGGCCTCGACTTCCAACCGCGGTAACCCCAACTGTCGAAGATCTCTAGCCGACGTATCGTACGGTCATTGCGGCGCGGGATACGATAGGAATCCGCCGCAGGATAATGTTCTGCATGTGGGCGCTAGAATTCCTCTCAAGGCTCTCTGTGGCCACACCGCGAGATTGCCGCACCATTGACTGCCTCGCGTGCCGTCTCTCCCTGACCGCTTAAGACGAATGGCGCTCACCGTGACACACTTTCAGGCCGTTGAGCGCGCTGTACGCACGGGCGCTCCTCATGAACTCCTCAGCACGGTGCGTGACGCGCTGATTGAGCACTTCGAGGCCACCGAAGTCGATCTGCTCGTGGCGGACTACGGTTCCACCGTCCTCCAGCCGGTGACCGCTCTTCCGCACACTGCTCAGCCCTTGGCAATAAAGGCCAGTCCGGAGGGCCGCGCTTTCATCAGCCAGGAGCCTTACGGCAAGTACATCGCTGAGGACGGGACGGTGGAGCTGCATCTGCCGGTGACCGTTCGCGGCGACAGGATCGGGATTCTGACCGTACGCCTTCCTGAACACAGATGCACCCCCCAGGCAGTTGACGAAATGACGGGGCTCGCCGAACTCCTGGGTCACGAGATCCTTGTGGCTGAGCGTGACACCGATCTCTATCTCCAGGCCCGCCGCCGCCAGCGACTTACCCTCGCCGCGGAGATGCAGTGGCAGCTCCTGCCCGCTCGTTCCTGTGCACGCCAGGAATACGCTATCGGGGGGCAGTTGGAGCCCGCCTACGACATCCATGGGGACAATTTCGACTGGGCCACTACGGCCGACACTCTCACTCTCACCGTCACCAACGGAATGGGTGAGGGAATCCATGCCTCTCTGCTGACGAATCTGGCTGTCAACGCTCTCCGTAATGCCCGCAGAGCCGGGATTGGCATCGCCGATCAGGCTGCACTCGCCGATCAGGCCATCTACGCCCAGTACCAGGGCACGCAATACGTATCGACCTTGCTTCTGTTCTTCGAAATCGCCACAGGACGTGGGCAGGTGGTGGACGCCGGATCGCCTCAGCTGTGGCGTCAACGCGACAAAATTGTGGAACGCGTCGTTTTCGAGGCACAGCAGCCGCTGGGGATGTTCGACGAGACCCTCTACGAGGCACAGGAGTTCCAAGCTCTGCCCGGAGACCGTCTGATCTTCGTCAGCGATGGAGTCTATGGCGCCACATCCGGAGCGGGGGAAGTCTATGAGGAGCGGGCGCTCGCACGAGCCATCCAAGCCGTCAGCTTCCTGCCCGCCGCCGCAGTCCCCCGGGCGGTACTGGAGGAGCTGAGGGCGTACCGCGACGCGGACCCCGACGATGACGCCCTGGTTGTCTGCCTTGACTGGTTCGGCCGCAGCTCAGCACAGTCGCACTGACGGTAGCCGACGCGAACCCGGACCTGCGCACCGCGTAGAGGCCTATCGACCCCTGAGGCGATCACGGGCATGTTCGCTGATCGTGCTGGCGACCGGGAAACGCGGAGAACCCCCGACAGAGTCGGGGCCAGGGCTTGATTTCAAGGCTCTGGTCAGTGATGGCCCTGCTCAGGATTCGCATGGTCTCGGCATTGGCGACGCGTAGGAGCAGTTCATGCCGCGGAGTGGGCGCCGGGTCTGTTGTCTTCCGCGTCGGTGGCGCTGAGCTGGGCGGTGAGCCCTGCGAGTCCTTTGGCCAATGCACGGCGTTCGGTGGAGGGCATGTTGTTGATGGCCTGGTGCAGCATGCTGTCGCGCTGCTCTCGGATGCGCTGCAGATGCCGTTTCCCTGCGGCGGTCAGTCGCAGGACGATCTCGCGGCCGCTGTCGGGGGATGGCATCCGTTCGAGGAAGCCGATGGCTTGCAGCCGGTCGCACATGCGGGTGACGGTCGGCGGTGCGGCGGCGAGCTGGTGGCACAACGTGCGCATCCGGATGCTGTCCTCGCGGTCGACGACGTACATCAGGCGCAGTTGGGATGCCGAGCCGGGCGCGGTGGCATCGGCGGTGGAGTTTCTGGCGTGCTCCCACATCACGTCAAGGAGTTCGGCGATTGAACTGGCTGACTGGGTCGCCTCGTGAACGATCCCGCTGGGGGCGGCGTCTGGTGCGGTCATCATTGCCCCGTCAGTGTGTGGTTCTGCCCGGTGAACGGCCGGGCAGTGGCTCAGGTGCCGGCGCCCGGCCGGGTGGGGCGGAGCGCCGTGTCCTCTTCTTCGTGCGTCGAGCGCTTTGCGGCGCCGACAGTGGGAGGTGCCGTGAGGTGGTCGAGGGTACCGGTGAGGTGCAGGAGTCGGTCCAGGTTCGCGGGCCGGTCCTCCAGGTGCAAACGTACCCCGACGGCGGCGGTGCGGCGGTTGATCATCAGCAGCGCGGACAGGCCCGTGGAGTCGATCACTCCGAGCCCTCCACAGTGCAGGTGCAGGTTTCTCAGTCCGGGCCGGGTGGAGAGCTGTGCGGTGGCCTCGTTCACGAGGTGGTCTGCGGTGTAGTGGTCGAGATCGCCGTCGAGTTCTATGCGGACTCGGTCCTCGGTGTCGACCCTGGTCAGGCGCAGGTGGTCAGGGGGCGGAGTGGTCATGCGGTGTTCCCGGCTTCAAAGGAGTGGTGGGTGGTGACAGCGCGCGTCGCGACGTGGAGGATCCGGGTGGCCCTCGGGAAGTCCTTGAGCTCCAGGGCAAGTAGGTCCAGGGCCGGCGGCAGACTTTGCGCGGGTACGCCCCGCGACGTGAGGACCTGCACGGTCCAGGCGATGAACCTGGTGAAGAGTTCCTCGTCATCGAGGTAGAGGGCGGTGGCAAGGAACTCGACGATGGACGCGAGGTCTTCCGCTGTGCGCTCGCGTTGCAGTTCGCTGTAGGTGCGCATGGACGGGAGCGCATCTTGCAGAGCGGTGAAGACCGTGCGTACCAGGGAGTCACTGTTGCGGGTGACCAGGGTGTACTCCTGGTCGGTCAGGTGGGGCAGGTCGTCGATCTGCTGGTGGTCGAGATGGGGGCGGGGCAGGGGACCGCGGGCGAGGTGGTCGGCGGCGGCGCGGGCGTCGGGGGCCCAGGCGTCGGCCCCGAGAAGTTTCGCGTACTGGCCCGCGGGTCCGAATGCGGCGCCGCCGACGAGGACGGGGACGCCGATGGCCTGGCATGCGGTGACGGCCGCGTGTGCGGTGGGCAGCCTCGTGGCGATCGAGCTGGAGAGGGCGACCGCGTCGGCGCCGGTGGTGTGGAGGTGGGTGATGAGGTGCGGGGTGGGGAGCTGGGCGCCGAGGAAGTCGATCTGCCAGCCGCGCAGTTTCAGGACCTCGGCCAGCAGACGGGGTGGCAGCGCATGCCATTCACCGTCGACGCAGGCCACTGTGATGCGGCCTCGGGTGACCGTCGTACGAACGGAGGGGTGGGCGCTGAGGGCGGTGATGGCCCTTTCGTTGATGGCGGTCGCGGCGTGCTCTTGGGCGACGCTGAGCCGGTTCGCCACCCATTCCTCGCCGACCTTGCCCTGGACCACTGCGATCACATCGAGCAGGACGCTCTCCGGGTCCTCCCCTTCGTCGAGGGCGCGCACCACCAGCCCGGTGGCGGAGTACTCGTCTCCTGCCGAGACGGTGTTCCACAGTTGGTCGGCCAGCTGCTCCAGGCGGTCGCTGCGCGGGAGGCGGGGCGGCGTGCTCGTGCTCATCCGGTGAACCTTCCCCGGGTGTGCCCGTTCACCGCACTCAGATGATGGGTGCGGGGCGCCGCGATCACGACGATGGCCATGTCGTCGTGATACCGGTTGCTGAGCCACTGGGCGGCCAGCATCTGCACATGCTCGACGATGCCTTCGGCGGGCATGCCCGCACATGCGGAAAGGGCGCGCTTGAGGCGCTCGTCGCCGAACAGGACGTTGCCCATCGGCCCGCCCTTGGCTTCGGTGATTCCGTCGGTGTACAAGACGCAGCACTCCCCTGGCTCGAGGGTGACGGCGGTGGTGCGGGCGGAGACGTCGGGGATGGCTCCGACCAGGGTGCCGCGGGTGTCGGCTTCTTCGACGGTGCCGTCCGCGCGGATGATCAGTGGCGTCGGGTGGCCGGCGCTGGTCAGCTTGAGGTCCACCTCGTTGCCCCGGCGCGCGGCGGAGGCCAGGACCAGGGTCGCGAACCGTGTGTGATGGGAGTTGAGGAGTGAGGTGTTCAGCAGGGAGAGCATGCGCTGGTGGTCGTCCGCCAGGGGCAGCAGGGCGTGCAGCGTGCTGCGGATCTTGCCCGTGAGGACGGCGGCTTCCAGACCCTTTCCGCAGACATCCCCGAGAGAGACGAAGGAGGCGTCGCCCTCGGTGGCGGGGTGTACGTCGTAGAAATCCCCGCCGATACGCTCGTGGTCCGCGGACGGCCGGTAGCCTCCGGCGAAGTCCACCCCGGAGATCTGGTGCAGGGTCGGGGGCATCAGCTCCCGCATCAGCACGTCGGTGATGGCGGTCTGCTCCGCGTAGAGGCGGGCGGCCGACATCGCGGCACCTGCGCGGGTGGCGAACAGCCGGGCGAAGACCTCCTCCTCGTCGCTGAAGGAGTCACTCTTCTCCTTGCGCAGCAGGACCAGAGCCCCGGCAGGGACACCGTGCCCGGGCAACGGGGTGATCACTATCGAGCCGACCGGCCCGAAGCTCTCGGGCACCAACCACTGCGGCGCCGTCAATGGATCGATCCACCGGGAGGGCACCGGCGGAAATCCACGCAACGCCTCACCGAGACCTGGCACCTCGTCCGGATCCACCGACTGGTGCGAAAGCTCGGGCACGCCGCCCCGCACGCAAGTGACCACCGGCAGCCGGTGCGCACGGGACGGCGCGATCGCGAGCGCCGCATCCGCGAGGCTCTCCGCAGCCATCTGCGAGGTCACATCCATGCAGCGCCCCAGATTGAGAGTGGAGAGCAGGGCGCTGGACGCCTTGGCGAGGAACGCGGTCCGCTCCCGTTCCATGTGCAGGGCGTCCCGGACGAGTTGGTGATCGGTGTCATCGACAAGCCACCAGGCCACCGTGCCGTCATCCCGCACACTGGGGTGCGCCTCGAAACGGCGCCCGCCGATCATGCCGGAAAGCGGTGTATCCGTCTCCGTCGCGGAGTTACGGCCAGTGAGCTGCAGGGTGCGGTGCTTCGCGGCGAGCCAGGCCGGGGCTACCTCAGCGAGAGGTGTCCCGGGCGTCGCTTCCGGCAGGAGTCCGGCAGCCGCGTCGTTGCGCTGTAGGAGGGTGCCATCGATGTCAGCGACCAGGACCGGGTAGGGAGCCGTGCCCCACGGGAAGTCAGATCCCGGCTCTGCGGCGATTTGCGCTCGGGTGTGATCCAAATATGTAGGATCCGCCGTGCGGATCCCTCACCTCATCGACTCGACGGAAACGTTGCTCGAAGGCAACGATCCCTCACGTCGTCACTCTCTGGCAACCAGCTACCTCCTCGTGACCGACTCGGCACAGAATGCGAAAGCGAGACGCGCTCGCAGAGCAGACTCAGGAAGCCGTGACGATTCGCACCGACATCAACCCGCCACCACCCGATCCCGGGCTTGGTGGCCGACCAGACTCTGTCGGGCCCCGCTTGCCCGAACGCCGCTTCAGTCAGCCGCCACAGAGTCATCCCCACCAGCGATATGCCGGGCAGCCACAGCAGAACCGCGCCAAAAGGCTTCTCAGCGATCTCGGCGATGGCACCACCCCTGTCTGCCTGCTCACCACCTCCGTCCGAGAAGGCGACCCGGGGCGAGAGCACGCCAATGAGTAGTTGAAGTGCTCTCCTCCCTTCGCAGGCTCAGGAAGGAGATTCCTGCTTACCTTGCAGCAGCGGGCTTGACGCCACGGGTGCGCCTGACGACTGCCCTCCCGGCAGCCGGGATCGCCACGAGGCCGATCCGGTACAGGTGCAAGACGTTCCGGGCCGCGTTCCAGTCGGCATTCGCCGACCATCCGCAGTCCGGGTTCTTGCATACGAACGTGGCCTGGTCTTCGCGGCTGCCGGGCGTGACGAATCCGCACGCGGAGCAGCGCAGGGAGGTGTTCGGGGCGGGTACCTTGACCAGGGTTCCGCCGTTTCGGGCGGTTTTGTACGTCAGCAGTGTCACGGTGCGGCCCCACGCCTCCTGGCTGATGGAACGGTTCAGGCCGGACTTCTGCGCGACGTTCCTCCCCGGGTTCTCGATGGTTCCCTTGGCGGACTTGACCATGTTCGTGATCTGCAACTGCTCCACCACGACCGTGCCGTACTGCTGGGCGATGGCGGTGGTGGACTTGTGCTGCCAGTCGATTGCTCGGCGCGTGGCTCTTGCGCGGAGCTGCCTGATCTGGTCGTAGGTGACGTGCAGCCGGTTGGAGCTGCGCTCTTTCGGCTTGCGGAAGCTCTTGCGGTGCGCGGCGCGCTGTTCCAGGCGGAGCAGCTTGGCCTTCTCCTGCGGGTTCAGCCACTTGTCCCGGTCGGCGGTGCCGTCCGGGAGCCGGGCAGGTCGTCCGTGGTCCTGGTGGTTGCCGTCGGACAGCGCAAGCGGCAGTTTCACCCCGGCGTCGATACCGACCTCGGGACCCTGGTGGGGCTCCGGCTTGAGCTCAAGGGTCTGGATACGGAAGGCGATGTGCCAGCCGAGCCCGTCTTTGACCAGCCGTGCCCCGGTGATCCGATTCTCCCTGTCGGCGAGCTTGCCGACGGGGAGATCCTTGGTCCAGCGGAACCGGACACGGCCCACCTTGGGGATGTTGACCATGCCCCACCGTCGGTGTACTCGCTTGATCTGCAAGTCCCGGCCCTGCGGGATGTCCACCGACAATGCCGTGCGGAAGCGGGCCTTGAAGTTCGGCTCGTCCGCACGCCCGTCCCAGCAGTTCCGCCACGCCTGGAAGTACGTCTTGAGTACCGCCTGCGCGGCCTGCGCGGGCAGCACCGCGTACCAGTCGATCTCCTTGCGGGCCTGCCGCAACGCCTGATCCATGCGCGTCAGAGCGCGCTGACACTTCGGCGTCATCTGCCACAGGTCGTGGAGCTGATTCCACATCGCGCGTGCCGCGTGCGCCTGGTCATCCATGAGCCGGACCTGTGCGGGCGTCAGCGCCAGCCGGGCGCGGTGCCCGAACTGCCGCTTCTCCCACACGAGTTCACCCATGACCATCACCCTACTACAGTTGGCTTATGTCACCACGATGGAACCCAAATCCTGACGTACGCACCGGCCGTCACGTCGTCTATAACCTTCACGTCCACTTGGTATTCGTCACCAAGTATCGGCGCAAGGCATTCACCGACGCCATGCTGACGCGCACCGAGGAGATCATGCGCGACGTCTGCACCGACTTCGAGGCCGAACTCAAGCAGTTCAACGGCGAGCAGGACCATGTGCATCTGCTCGTGCACTATCCGCCCAAGGTCCAGCTCTCCAAACTGGTCAACTCCCTCAAGGGCGTCAGCTCCCGCAGGCTTCGCCAGGAATACGACAGCCACGTCCGCCGCTACCTGTGGGGCGGACACTTCTGGTCCGGCTCCTACTTCGCCGGATCCTGCGGCGGCGCACCGCTGACCGTCGTCAAGCAGTACATCGAAAACCAGCAGCGCCCCACCGGCTGAGGACAACACTGCGGACCCGTGCGAACGTGCGGCTCAGAGCAGCCCTGAGATGGCCTTCACCCCCGCCGTAAACGGCGGAGCACTGGCCAAGATCAAAGGTAGATGACCCCAGGGGCCACGAAGCCCGCACGAGCTGCGCCCGAAACTGCCGTGCTGTTCGCCGTGCGCCGGGCCTGCCTGCGCCCGCGTGCCGTTACTGATCCAGTTGCCATGCCGCCTTCTGTCCATCGCGGGGTATGCGATCCCTGGATCAGGCCCTTTGCTTTTATCGTCCCGCTCATCGTCAAGGAAGGTACATCCATGACACACATGCAGAACGCTCCCGCAGGCCCCACCGGAACGGCCGAAATCGTCGGATCATCTTCCTCTGGCAGCGCGGAAGAGGAGGAGATCAACGCCATCCTCGATGAGCGGGCCCGGCGCGCCAGACGTCGGTTGGAGAGGCTCATAGGGGTAGCGGCGACCGAAGGTAACGCGCTCGTCCCGCTGCGCAACGGCGACGAGATCTTCACGGCGATGCTGGACGGCATCCGCTCCGCGCGGCACACCGTAGACATGATGACGTTCGTGTACTGGAAGGGCGAGATCGCCCAGCGGTTCGCCTGCGCACTGGCGGACCGGGCGCGGGAGGGGGTGCGCGTGCGCCTCCTGCTGGACGGTTTTGGCAGCCGGCTCATCGAGAAGGATCAGCTGGAGGTGATGGAGCGGGCCGGTGTTCAGGTGGCCTGGTTCCGCAAGCCGCTCTATCTGTCACCGCTGAAGCAGAACCACCGCTGTCACCGCAAGGTCCTGGTCGTCGATGAGGAGACCGCGTTCACCGGCGGGGTAGGGATCGCCGAGGAGTGGTGCGGCGACGCCCGCACCCCGGACGAGTGGCGCGACACCCACGTACAGGTGCGCGGTCCCGCCGTGGACGGGCTGGCCGCAGCTTTCGCTCAGAACTGGGCCGAGTGCCACGACGAACTCTTCGATGACCGCGACCGGTTCATCAACCACGCCCCGCAGGGCAAAGCCGTCGTGCAAGTGGTGCGCGGCTCGGCCAGTTTCGGCTGGCAAGACATGCAGACACTGCTGCGCGTGGTGATCGAGTCTGCGGAGGAACGGATTCGGCTGGCCACCGCCTACTTCGCACCTGATGCCTACTTCATCGAGCTGCTGTGCGCCGCCGCACGCCGCGGCGTCGAGATCGAGATCCTTCTCCCAGGCCCGCACACCGACAAGAGGGTCTGCCAACTGGCCGGCCAGCGCTACTACGAAGACCTCACCGCCTGCGGCGTAAAGGTCTTCCAATATCAGCCCACGATGCTGCACACCAAGGTCATCACCATCGACAGAACCATGGCACTGACCGGTTCGACGAACTTCAACCGCCGCTCCCTCGACCACGACGAAGAGGTCATGCTCGCCGTCCTGGACCAGACGTTCACCGCCACGCTCGATGGCCATTTCACCGAGGATCTCGAGCGCAGCGAGCTCATCAGGCCCGGACGCTGGAAGCGCCGTTCGGCCCTCCAACGCGCCAAGGAAGCAGCCGTCGTACCCATCCGGCGCTTCCTCTGACCCGCCAGACCCGTCACCGCGGCAGTCCCACGGCGGCCAACTGCACCACCCGTGAGCGCTGAAGCCCCTTTTCCCGGCACATGGGCCTCAGCGTGGTCAGCCCCGGCCGCGGGGCTGTTGACGCCACGAGCGAAAATCCGGAAGGGACCACACAGCATTCTCCCGACTCGGGAGCCGGTCAAAGCCTTGCAGACTTCGCCCACAAGGGCGCCGAGGTCCCTCGGCGCCACAGCCCATTGGTCCCCGACACCGAGGGTCGCATCAGCAGCGTCTGAACTGAAACGTGCGAGGACCTTTTCCTCCTGGCCGAGAGGAATTCCTCGTTCTCAATGGTCACCCCGCAGAGAGTCGCGGGGACCGAATGACGCGACAGCGGTGGGGCGGACTCCTTGGGAGAGTCCGCCCCACCGCTGTCGCGTCATTCGGCCGGCTAATGTTTGCCGACATCCTTGATCTTCTCCTTCGCCTCCCGGGCGTCGCCCTTCTTGCGCTCGGCGCGGCCTTCGACGGTCAGACGTTCGTTGCCGACAGCACGTCCCGCGGTCTGCTTGGCGGCGCCCGTGACCTGCTCGGTCTTCGCCTTGGCCTTCTCGTTGGCAGTCAAGTCCGCTCACACTCCCTTGGCTTGGACATCATGTGCTGTCAGTTCGTGTGGCCACGGATCAACAGCGCAAACATGAGTGGCAGCGAATTCCCGGATGAATAACCACGGTATCCGATGCATGACCAGTGCGGGCACGGGCGTTCAGTGAGCTGCCATGGCGCGATCAAATACCCTTGCCGCTAAAAACCAAACGCATCTTTCACGCGTTTGCGTGAGTGAGACGAGGACACATGGCGGTCAGGAGGTTGATAACGATGGTTCCCCTGATTCTTGTTCTTCTTCTGGCTCTGATCCTCTTCGGCGCGGGCTTCGCGTTGAAGGCCCTGTGGTGGATCGCGGTCATCGTCTTGGTGCTGTGGCTGCTCGGCTTCGTGATCCGCCCGGCGGCGAGCGGCGGCCGCAAGGGCCGCTGGTACCGATGGTGATCACCGCCGACTGAAGACGGCCCACGGCGGATGCAGCACTGCCGCCAGGGCGATGGGCTGAGGGGTGGACCCGACCTGGGACGGTCAGGTCCACCCCTCTTCTGCGCACCTGCGAAGGATTACCCGCCCGCCAGGCCGACGTGCTCAAGCAGCAAATCGAAATTCCGCGGCAAGCGCGTTGGATCGATCGCGTGCAGAAGTGCCGTGCACGGAAGGCGGAACACAGCCCATGGGGACCAGCATTGGCAGAGTGTCCGAGGTGCCGTCCTTGTACTGGATAGCGTTGACGCTCTGCCTTTGGGTGGGTAGGGGGGAGTGTTGTGCGACGGGTCGGGCAGGTGGGATAACGGGGCGGCGCACCTTCCGATTGACGAGTTCGCAGAACGACGCAGAGAGGGGCTGAGGTCTTCATGACCACTCACACGGCGCCCGAGATCAAGGAGATGGGTTGTCACGACGCGCGCACCGAGGTCAGGGCAGTTGTGGAAACCGCCTGCCGGCTGCGCTCGGACCAGACCAGACGCTTTCGTGAGGATGCCCTGCTGGTGACCAGCGAGTTGACCTCCAACGCGATCCTGCACGGCGGCGGGCTCACCCGGTTCAACGCCCGCATAGAAGACGGATCCCTACTGGTGCAGGTGAGCGACCGGAGCATGACGGCGCCTCACCTCGTACGCCACAACCCCGGACTGCCCGGCGGCTTCGGCTGGATGATCACCCAGCGCCTCGCCTCACACGTCTCTGTTGACATCCAGCCCGACGGCAAGACCATCACAGCCATCCTCGCCCTGCCGTAGAGCACAGGTCGCTGATCACCGGACCCTCGGAAGGATCTTCCGGCTTCTGCATGCATGTTCGCCTCCATGCCGGGTAGTGGCGCCGGAACGGGGAGCAGCAGGCAAGCTCGGAACAAGCAGAAGGGGCGGGCGCATGATCACCGTAACGACGCAGGAGAAAATCCAGGTCGCTCAGGCTCAGGAGGACCTCGTCGAGCAGGCTTACGCCGACCCCTCTTCCATCGCGCCGAAGGATGCGCGCGAGATCGGCAAGCGGTTCTTCGGCCGGCTCGGGCAGCTGGAGGAAGGCACGCACGAATATCAGTACGTGCGCAACTGCCTGATCGAGATGAACCTCTCCCTGGTGCGGTACGCGGCTTCCCGGTTCCGTCACCGTGGCCAGGAAGAGATGGAAGACATCGTTCAGGTCGGCACGATCGGCCTGATCAAGGCGATCGACCGGTTCGAACTGACCCGTGAGGTCGAGTTCGCGACGTTCGCCGTCCCCTACATCACCGGTGAGATCAAGCGGTTCTTCCGCGACACCAGCTGGGCCGTGCACGTGCCGCGCCGCCTCCAGGAAGCCCGCATCGAGCTGTCCAAGGCCACCGAGGAGCTGCGCACCCGTCTGGGCCGCAATCCCTCCACGGCTGAGCTGGCGGAGCTGATGCAGTTGGAGCCGTCCGAGGTCGCTCAGGCGCAGATGGCGTCCAACGGCTACAACGCCTCGTCCCTGGATGCCTCGGTGATGAGCGCAGGTGAGGAGTCCGACGCCGCGCTGGCCGATTTCATCGGCTTCGAAGAGGACTCCTACGAGCTCATCGAGAACTTCCACTCCCTGGCCCCGCTCATCGCCGGCCTCGACGAGCGTGAACGCACGCTGATCCATCTCCGCTTCGTCGAGGAGCAGACCCAGTCGCAGATCGGCGAAGCACTCGGTGTCTCGCAGATGCACGTCTCCCGCCTGATCGCCCGCGTGGTGGCGAAGCTCCGCACCGGCCTGATGACCACCAACTAGTCCAGCCTGGCTCCTCGTGAACGCACCCCGCCTCCGGCACCACAAGTGCCGGAGGCGGGGTGCGTTCGGGGCACGCTGTGTGTCAGGGTGCTGCGCATGACATCAGGCAGAGCGAAAGTGCGTCTTGACCGGCGGGAACGTGTGACGGTGATCACGCCGTTCGGTGACGTGGACCTGCACAATCTCGCCGAGGTCGAGGAAGTCCTCGCACAGGTACTGTCCGACACGTCGACGGACGCAACGCTCCTCGATCTGTCGGAAGTGACCTTCGCCGACAGCACCTTCCTCAACCAGCTCCTCCAGACGCTCTCCGACCACACCTCGATTGCCAGGCCGCTCGTCCTCACCGGGCCCCTGCAGTCGGCAGTGCGACGACTGCTGGAAATCACCGGCACCGACACCATCCTGCCCCTCGCCGACACCGCACACGAGGGACTGCAGCAACTCCGCGCAGTCGATGCGTCCGCAACGAGGGGCCAAACACCCGCCGCTGGCATCTGACCATCATCTGGCCGAAAGCACGTGACTGCTGCTCAGGGCAGGATCAGTGAGTGACGGAACTGCTAGGCGGTGGCCGTCGCGGCGTCCGGGTGGATGGTGAAGACCTGATCCAGACCGACGATGCCCAGGATGCGGGGGGGTGTTGGCGGGTACCGCGGCGAGGGCCATGCCGCCGCCTTGTTTCATCCAGGCTCCTGGCCGACGGCATCCCGCCATCGCGAACCCGGCCACCATCCAGCCGGCGAAGAAGACCAGCGTCACCCAAGCCGCCTGGGACCTTGGCCTCGGCGGCGCCGGCCAGACCCTCGGCCGCACCCTCTACGCCGCTCTCGCCCGCCGCACCGCAGTAACCGCCCGCACCACGGCCTCATCGCACTGGGCGGTGCCACCACCGCCGCACTCGCAGCAGTCCTCGGTCCGTACGCCCTTCTGGCCGTGCTGTCTGTTGCCGCCGGGATGGTCCGCGGCAAGTGACCGTCCCCAGGAGCCACGTAGAACAGCTGCAGGACGGGACGGAGATCGAACTCGGAGTATGGCTGTCGAACACCAAGAACAGACGGGCGAAGCTCACCACCGGCAAACTCCGGCAACTCGCCGAACTCGGACTCCACTGGGCAGCATGACGCGGCTATGAGCGAGCGCCGCTGGCCGCCCTCGGCGTCCCGCGAGTTCCTGGACGTCGCCCTGCGCGCGGTGACGGACGACGAGCGCGATGGGTACGTGGCGCTCCTACGGTCCAGGCAACAGGCCTGCGGAGTTGGGCCGGTACGCACTGGCCGGGCCGCGGGCGACTGAGCACAGACAGCAGACGCCGGCCGGGGGCCTCTCGCGTGCCAAAAAGGCCACGGAGGCCGGCCACCGGCCGGCGTCTGCGCTCGGAACTACCGGGACTACATCGGGTCGATGCCCGGCTTGCCCGTACCGCCTGCGTGCTCGCTCTGCTCCTTGAGCTGGCGGGCCTTGTCCTTCAGACGCTGACGCTCCTGCGGGTCAGTGGCGCGTTCCGCGGCCTGCTCGAGGTCCTTAGCCTGGGCACGCATCTGCTGGATACGACCGGACTCACCTGCAGCGCTCATGATCACTCCTTGGGTGATGGGGAAGAGCTGGCCACACCAGAGAAACAGGCCTCGTCACCCCCTGCATCCCGTGCGGTCACCCACTGCTATCTACGCAGCTGGAACGCCCTCGCGGTGTCGGCAGGCAACAGCCTGAGGCGCGGCGGTGCCTCCGTGCACTGCGCATCCGTCAGATCGCCACGAGACATCTGAAGATCGATTCACGGGCTTGATCGATGCCCGTGTCCGGGTGGCAGCCTTGAGTCGCAACAGTCAGCAGATCTTGCCCGCCCTGGCCGCCGTGGCCCGCAGCAGATCCCGGAGGAGCGCGAAGTCGATCTTCTCCGGCCTACGGAAGCGCAGGCAGCCCTTGCCCATGTCCTGGCTCGCCAACTGCTCAGCGAATGCCTCGCGGACATCGCTCCGCAGCAGATAGATGGAGATGTACTGCTTCTGGCTCGCGAAGGCGATCTCCCCGTTCCCGTCCCGCTCATAGGCAGGCATCCCGTACGCCATCACCTCGGTAAATCCCTGCAGCTCGGCACGGCACAGCTCACGCAGTCGAGTCAGAGCCTCTTTGCGTTCCTCGGGCAGCTCGGCGAGGTAGCCGTCGACATCTTCCGCCTGGCTTTGCACCATGGCCCGAGCGTAAGCGACACGAGACATCGATCCACATCTCAAACACGTCCTACGCGGCCCGGTGTGGCCACCGCCTCCAGGAGCCCTGGGGCTCGCGTTCGGGCATGCGACCGGGGTGGGCGAGTCGGCCGGCCGCCGCCTGGGCAAGCCAGTCGGCCCACCGGCTGATGAGCTCGTCCAGGTCCCCGATGACTAGTAGGGTCAGGGACTGGCGCGGTGGCTGATGCTCCGTTTCCAGTCCCCGACCCTACTAGTGGGGCCAGTCCTGCCTGGCTGTCACCTCGCGTGCGATGCGACGCCACTGCCTTTCCCCGCCGGGCAGGGGCCAGGCCCAGGTGGGCTGCTGCACGGTGTTCAGGTCGTGGAGGCGGCTGACGAGCTGAGGGCCGGCGGTGGCGGCACCGTCCGGGACGGTGGGGCCGTGGACGACGCGGAGCTGCGCGAAGCGTGCCAGTTCGTACTCGTAGAAGCCCACGGCCTCATCAGTGCGCGCAGCCAGGTCAGCGCGCAGCATCGTGCGGTGCAATTGCAGCAACGGAGGATCGACGGACTCGGCGATCGCTGCGGCGAGCCGCGCGTGACCATCCAGGATGAGGTGGCAGTCCAGGCCACTGACCCACCACAACAGAACGGGTGGGAGCGTTCCGTCACGGGCTTGCTTGCGGTACGCCTTGACCCGGCTGTCGTCGGCAGCGGGCATCGGCCGCAGCGGGAGGATCTCCCAAGAGATGGAATGGTCGAACCAGTCGAGGTATCCGTCCGGGTGACCGCCGACGAGCATCGACCTCCAGTACTCGGCATGCGAGGTGTCGGTGTGGCGCCAGCGTCGAAGCGGACTCTCGCACGAGAGCAGCCAGCGGCCCTCGTGCAGCGGGCTGTCCGGTGCGTCGATGAGGTACTGCGCGAAGCGGTGAGCCCACCGTTCCGGGCTGCCCGCCAGAGCGCGCGCCACATCAGCACGCAGCGGCGGGACGAAGGTGCGGTACTCATCGGTGCGCCAGAAGTCCACGCCGTGGACGTGCTCGTCGACAACAGCGAGCAGCACAGGCCGCGACAGCTGGGAGACCAGCAACTGCGGCCCGGCACTGAACACACACAGCCCCGGCCGGTGGCGGTCTTGTACGTCCAGGGACACGCCCACCCACGTGCCGTCGTCCCGCGTGGCATCGCTGCGTTGCATGCCGAGAGCGTAGACGGCTGCTTCAGACGGACGCGCAGCTGGCCCCATTGGCAAGCCGACATGCTCCCCACACTCCACGAGCGGGTAACACCGGCGGACGTAGGCGCGGTGCTCGTTGGAGTCCCCACCCCGTTGAATGCCGGCGGGCGAGGAGCAGCCCTGGGCGATTTCAGCGGGCTCTTGCGAGGAACCCAGGGGCTTCGGCCCCGGGAGGAATCGCATCCTGTGGTGGCGATGCGCAGCATCGCAGTATCTGTGGTTTCGGCCGTGGGGCTGCCCGGCGGAGCCGGCCGGAGGCCGGCTGGTCAGGGCGTTTGCGCTGCTCGATGTACTGCTTGATGAGGGCGAGCGGCGCGCCGCCCGCGGAGGCGGTGAGGTAGGAGGGGTACCAGGAGGAATGTGCGCTGTTCGAATGCCGGTGCGTCAGGCGGCAGGTAGCGTCACGGTCGTGAAGTTAACCGTGCAGGTGAAGCTCCTGCCGACGCCCGTGCAGGCGGCGGCACTTGAGGAAACCCTGCACGCCTGCAATCAGGCCGCGACCTGGGTGTCCCAGGTGGCGTTCGAGAAGGACATCAAGCGCAACTTCGCCCTGCGTGAGCACACCTATACGGCGGTCAAGGACCGGTGGGGGCTCGGAGCTCAAGCGGCCCAGCACGTCATCAAGAAGACCTGCGACGCGTACACGACGCTCAAGGCGAACCTGAAGGCAGGAAACCTCGGCAAGCCCTCCTCCAAGCGCTACCGGCGCGCCGTCGAGAAACCGATCGCTTTCCGGCCGGAGGGTGCCCAGCCGTATGACGACCGGATGCTGTCCTGGCAGTACACGCAGAGCACGGTGTCCATCTGGACCCTGTCGGGCCGCATGAAAGAGGTGGCGTTCACCGCCGCCCCCGAACATTTGGCGCGCCTGGCCCTGTACCGCAAGGGCGAGTCCGACCTGCTGTACCGCGACGGCATGTGGTTCCTGATCGCGACCTGCGAGGTCCCCGAGGCCGAACTCAACACCAGCGTCACTCAGTTCCTGGGGGTCGATCTGGGGATCGTGAACATCGCGACCACCTCGGACGGTCAGATCATGGCCGGGCGCCGGCTCAACCGCGGGCGTCTGCGCGAACGCACCTTGCGGCAGAAACTCCAGAAGAAGAACACCCCGTCCGCCAAACGGCGCCTGAAGAAGCGGCGTCGTAAGGAGACGCGGCGGGGGCGGGACATCAACCACAAGATCGCGAAGCATGTGGTGGCCGAGGCAGAACGCACCGGTCGCGGAATCGCCCTGGAAGACCTCACGGGCATCCGCGCACGGGTACGGCTTCGCAAGCCCCAACGGGCCACCCTCCACTCCTGGGCCTTTGCCCAGCTCGGAGCGTTCATTACGTACAAGGCCCGCAAGGCAGGGGTACCGGTGGTACACGTCGATCCGGCGTACACCTCCCGCACCTGCGCCGAATGCGGGCACATCGACAAAGCGAACCGGGCCTCCCAGGCCCGCTTTGCATGCCGGTCCTGCGGTGTCGTTGCACACGCGGACTGGAACGGCTCCCGCAACATCCGTCACCGTGCGGAAGAGTTGTGGCGACGCGGGGTGCAGTCAACTGCCCCAGACCCACCCCCGAACACCGGGCGTGGGACAGGACGCAAACGCAGCACCACAGCCCGTGGTGCCCGTTGCGCAAGGCCCGGGACCTTTCAGTCCCGGGTCGTTGACCGAGTGAACAGCTCGGGGTTCTTGCGGACGAAATCGGCTACTCCTGCAGCGGACCGCCCGGTTACCTCTGCCATGCCGTCTGCCTGGCGGTCATAGCGGCCGGCCACGTGCAGGCGAGCCATGGTGGAGATGTGCTGGAGGATATGGTCCGGCAGTCCCAGCGCGCCGAGATCGTTGTCGAGCCATTCCTGCAACGGGACGTCGGTGTAGCCGACCGTGCGGTGCAAAGCATCGGAAATCTCCGTGGCCAAAGCGGCGATGTCCTGCGATCGGGGACCCGTCAGCTCATAGGTCCGGCCGATGCGCCCGGCCGGATTGGCCAGAATCTCCTCGACGACCGCGGCAACGTCACCGGCCGCGATCGGGGAGGTTTTCGCCTTGCCGAAGGGCCACCTGATGGTGCCGTCCTTGGTGATCGAGGAAAACACGGTCTGGAAGAGCGGGTTCTCCATGAAGACGGTGGGCCTGACCTGGACCACGGGCAGGCCTGACCAGTCGAGAACCTGCTCGACCAGCCACTGCTGACGATGCTGATGCGACTCGGAGCCGCTGGTGGCGTCCATCTCGGAGACGGTCAGCTGCGACATGTTCACGAACGCCTCCAGCCTTCCGTGGGCGCGCGCGACCGCCGCCGTGGTCACGGCGGCCAGCAGATACTGCGCCGACACGGCCATGCCGAAATACATCCGACCGCAGCCGTCGAGGGCGTCGGCGACATCACGGGCACGCGTCAGATCTCCGACCACGACTTCGGCACCCGTCGCGCGCAGCGCCTGGGCACGGTCGTCATCCCGGTGCACCAGAGCACGGACCTGGAGGCCCCGGCGCCGTAGACCTTGGACCACGGTCCTGCCGACGGCCCCGACGCTGCCCGCAGCACCGGTCACCAGAATGGGCTGCATGCCTGCTTCCGGGCTGTAGTCCATAAGGGGCAGCCTGCGGCCCGCATGACCAGGGCGCAACCGGGGTGACGTCCAGCCCTGGCGAAGAGATCGGCATGCGTCCAAGGCCTGACCCGCTGGCCCATCCTCTCGCCCGCCGCCACTCCCGGGCACGCGGGGCAATGAGCCCGACGCATGCGCGGCAGCGCCGCAATCAGCGGCTTGGAGCGCAGCTCATACCGTGACGCCAGAGGTATCACCCAAATACAATTCATCTAACTATGCCCGCTATTGTTGGCAAAAGAGAGGTCTGACCATGGATGGTATTGCCGACATGGGAGGAGCCCCAGGCTGGGGCACCATGCATCCGCCGAGACAGGATGAACCTGTTTTCGCAGAACCCTGGGAGAGCCGGGCATTCGCGCTCGCGATCCTCTCGAACAGGGTGTCCGGGGGAAACCTGGACTCCTTCCGGCACGCGCTGGAGCGCCTGGACCGAGCGCACTACATCGACGACGGCTACTACGGGCGCTGGCTCAACGCCGGAGAGCTGAGACTCCTCGACAGCGCCATCCTGGCTCCTGGTGCGGTCGACGCCCGCGCCCGCAACCTCCGCGGCGAGCACGTGGAGGAGCCCCCGATCCCGGAGCCGGCCAAGCCCGACTACGCGCCGACCGCCGAAGGCACACTGCGCTTCCTCGGCACCGCGCCCGCCTTCGCCGTCGGCGAGCGCGTGCGCGCCAAGGACATGGCGCCGTCCGGACACACCAGACTGCCGCGCTATGTGCGAGGGCATGTCGGCGTTGTCGACATCATTCAGCCCGCCGGCGTGCTGCCGGACACCAACGCGCACTTCCTGGGTGAGAACCCGCAGTACGTCTACTCGGTGCGCTTCGACTCACATGACTTGTGGGGCGCCGACGCCGAGCCGTTCGAGCTCACCGTAGAAATGTTCGAGAGCTACCTGGAGACCACGTCATGACCACCACCGCCGGATCGGCCGAGCATCTTCCCCCGGCCCTGCGCACCGAGGCGCTCGAGCAATTGCTCACCGAGCGGGGCCTGATCGACCCGAAGGTGATGAACGGGCTCGTCACCACCTATGAGACCAACATCGGACCGCTCAACGGCGCAAAGGTCGTCGCCAGGGCCTGGACGGACCCCGAGTACCGTCGCCGACTGCTCGAGGACGGCACGGCCGCCATCAAGGAACTGGGCTTCGGAGGGTTCCAGGGCGAGCACATCGTCGTGGTGGAGAACACCGCGACCACGCACAACGTGGTGGTCTGCACGCTGTGCTCGTGCTACCCCTGGCCGGTGCTCGGCCTGCCGCCGAGCTGGTACAAGGATCCCGCCTACCGCGCCCGGGTGGTGAAGGAACCGCGCGCGGTGCTGTCTGAGTTGGGACTCGAGCTGGCCGACGATGTACGGATCACCGTCCGCGACTCCACCAGCGAGGTGCGCTGGCTGGTACTGCCCGAGCAGCCGTCCGGCACCGAGCATCTGGCCGAGGAAGAACTCGTGCCTCTGGTGACGAGGGACGCAATGGTTGGCGTGGCCAAGGTGGCGGCACCATGACCGCACCTCTGGACATCGAGGGCCCCGCCGCACCGCCCCGCTCCAACGGCGAGCTGGTGTTCGCCGAGCCGTGGGAGAGCCGTGCCTTCGGGATGGCCGTCACCCTGTACGACGCGGGAGCGTTCAGCTGGCCGGAATTCCAGGCCGCACTGATCGCCCGGATCGCCGCCTGGGAAGCCTCGGCGGAGCGGGACGAACCGTACAACTACTACGGGCTCTGGCTGGCCGCCCTGGAGGATGTGCTCACGGGCTTGTGCGCAGTGTCCACGGACGAGGTCATCACACGTGCCCAATCCCTGGCCCAACGCCTCCCTGGCCACGACCACCGTGACCACACCGGCCACCACGACCACCCGCACTGACCGCAGCGCACTCCCGGTGTTCTCCCCGCCGACTTGTCGGCGCGCCCTTGGGAGGCCGGCCAAGCAACCGAGCGCAGGAAGTCTCAACTCCCCTGCCCGTCCACCAGATTCCGCACTTCGCCCGAGCTGGCAGATTCCCAGCTCGCCAGCGTCGTCTCGTTGATCCCCAGGTCCTCCGCGGCCTCGGGGACCGGCTTCCCGGCCTCCGTCACGATGCGTACCGCCCCCTCACGAGACTCCGCCGTGAACACTCGACGCTCCTGCGCCATGACAACCAACATCCCCTGCTGTCACGGACTCCACGCTGCGAGGGGAACCTCAGCTGGATGTCTCCCCTCGCAGTACCCGAACCGCGTCCTCGCACGCCGGGGAGCCTGGACACACGAGCGGTACCGACCGGGCGTGCTTGGATGGACCCGTGGCCCAGACAATCGATACACCGTTCGTCGGCCGGGCAGACGAACTCGCCCGGCTCACCGGCGTGCTGGAGCGGGCCGCGGCCGGCGACCCGCGCGCCGTCCTCGTGGCCGGGGACGCTGGCGTCGGTAAGACCCGCACGCTGACGGTGGCTGCGGCGCACGCCGCAGCCACCGGCATGACCGTCTTGACCGGCCGCTGCGTGGACCTCGGGGACGTCGGCCTGCCATACCTCCCGTTCACGGAGATCCTCGGCGCTGCGGCCGCCGACGAACGGTTTGCCCCGGCCTTCGCCGCGTACCCGGCGGTGGAGCGCCTGATCGGCACAGATGCGGCTGCCGGCCCCGCGGCCGACGCAGGCAGCCGCCTCCAGCTCTTTGAGGGCATCGCTGGACTCCTCGCCGACCTAACGGCCCTGACCCCGCTTCTCCTGGTCATCGAGGACCTCCACTGGGCGGATCAGTCTTCTCGCGACCTGCTCCGCTTTCTGCTCAGCCGGGGTGTCCTGCAGCGGCCCACGCCTGGCGGCCCGCGCCACCGGCTCGCGGTCTTCGCCTCGTACCGCGCGGACGATCTGCACCGCCGTCACCCGCTGCGGCCTCTGCTCGCCGAGTTGGTCAGGCTGCCCGCCGTCGACCGGATGGAACTGCACCCGCTGGCTGACGCGGACGTGGCCCGGCTCGTGTACGCGCAACGTTCCGGCCCTGTCTCCGACAGCACGGTTCGCCGCATCGTCGAGCGCGCCGAGGGAAACGCCTTCTACGCCGAGGAGTTGCTCGCCGCGCTGCCCGAGGACGACGAGGGCGCGGACTCAGCCGCGCTGCCCAGCGGCCTGGCCGACGTCCTGCTCATCCGGATCGAGCAGCTGACCGAGACTGCCCAGCAGGTGCTGCGCACGGCGGCTGTGGCGGGGCGCCGGGTCGGGCACGACCTTCTGCGTGACGCCGTGCAACTGCCGCAGGAGGAGCTGGAGTCGGCGCTGCGCGAGGCGGCCGGGCACCAGCTGCTGGTGACCGACGACGACGCGACGTACTCTTTCCGGCACGCCCTCACCCGCGAGGCCGTGTACGCGGATCTGTTGCCCGGCGAACGGGTCAGGCTGCATGGGGTGTTCGCGGCGCTCCTCGCTGGCGAAGGCCGTTCGACGAACAGCGCGGCAGAGCGGGCCCATCACTCACGCGCGAGCCACGACCTGCCCGACGCGCTGGCAGCCTCCCTCGAAGCCGCCGACCACGCCCAGCGCCTCCGCGCACCCGCCGAAGAACTGCGGCACCTGGAGACCGCGCTCGAACTGTGGGCAGTGGTGGACGCCTCCGCGCACCCCGAGCACAGCGACCCGGTCACTCTCACCCTGCGTGCCTCGGCCGCCGCCGCACACGCCGGCGAACCCCATCGCGCGGTCCAGCTCACCCGCTCCGCGCTCGCGCGGGCGGGCTCGGAGGCAGACTCCGAACTTGCCGCCCGGGTGCGCTACACCCTCGCGGGCAACCTGATGCGGATCGACAATCTTCAGGCTGCGTTCGCGTACAGCAGCGAGGCGCTCGGGCTGATCCCGGCCGAGCCGCCCTCGCGCACCTGGGTGTGGGCGGCCGCGACGCACGTCATGGCGGCCCGTTACGTGGGCTGTGACGAGGACGCCGAACGTGTCGCCCGCCAGGCCCTGGACATCGCCGAGAGGCTCCGGCTTGCTGACGCCCAGGCCGATTTGGTGATATCGCTGGTCGGTCTCGAGGCGCACAACCGGCGTACTCCGCAGGGTCGGGAGCAGCTCCTCAGAGCCCGTGAGCTGGCCCGCACCGCCGGGAATCTCCAGGTGGAGATGCGGGCGCTGTACAACCTGGCGATCGGTTGCTACGAGTGCGGCGAAATGGACCCGTGCCTGACCTGGATCAGCGACGGACTCGACCGCGCCCGCCGTGCCGGCCTCCTCTCCTCGCCGTACGCCGTGGAGTTGCGCTATCTGCAATCCCTGCTGCTCTACACGCTGGGCCGCTGGGACGAGTGCACGCGAACGGCCGCCGACGACGTCACCCTCCTCACGGCCACGTCCGGGTTCGCGACCGCACCCGCGCTGTACGTCGCCCTGGCGCGCGGCGAGTTCGACGTGGCGGTCGGTGGCTCCCGTGCACTGCTCGACGGCCCCCCGGACTGGATGGCCTCGCTCGTCGCGAGCATCGTGCTGACCGACGCCGCGGCGCTGCGTGGTGACGCCGAGGACTGTGTACGGCAGATGGGCACCGCGGTCGACGCACTCACGGAGGGCTCGGGCTCCGACAGGCCCGACGCCGTGGTCCGGCTGGCCGCGCTCACCTTGTCGGCCGTCGCGGACGCGGCGGAGGAGTCCCGACTGGCTGGCGACGCGCCGAGCACCAGTCGCTGGACGGACACCGCGGCCGAGCTCGTGGAGCTGGCCCGGACCACGGCGGCCCACGGCGAAGACGGCACTGAGCAGGGACCCGAGGGCCTGGCCTGGCTGGCCCGCGCCCAAGCCGAGGGAGTACGCGCCGCCACCGGCCCGGACGTCGCCGCCTGGGAGCGGGCCGTGACCGCGTTCGGCTACGGCGAACCATACGAACTCGCCCGGTGCCGACGGCGGCTCGCGGAGGCCCTGCTCACCGCCGGCCGCCGCGAAGAGGCGGCCGAGCAGGCGCATGCGGCCCGGGACACGGCCGTGCGGCTCGGCGCCGTCCCGCTGCGCGAGGCGCTCGACACCTTGGTACGACGCGGCCGTCTCGCCAAAACACCGGCCGCCGGGGAGCGGATCGCCGACCTGACCGCCCGGGAGAGCGAGGTGCTGCGGCTGCTCGGCCAGGGGCGCACCAACCGCCAGATCGGCGAAGAGTTGTACATCAGCGGCAAGACGGCAAGCGTCCACGTCTCCAACATCCTCGCCAAGCTGGGTGCCGCGAGCCGTACCGAGGCCGTCGGCATCGCATACCGCGAGGGCCTGATCGAGCCGGAGACCAGCGCGTCGGGCTGAGTAGCCACAGCGCGATGCGCGATGCCCGGTACAGCCCACGCACATCCGGGCCACCTGGGCGGGACCGGGAGAAACAGGAAGCCAGGGATACTCGACCGAACCCCGTGCCGCTTAGCGGCTCAGGGTTCGGTCGAGAAGGCCAGGATCCTAGGCCTTCAGCCCGAGGTGCAAGTCGACGACACCACCGTCGCGCGCCGGTGGCAGAGCGTGCCTGGCGCGGCCACTTGTGGCACCGTTCAAGAGCCGCAGAGTGTCGTCTGGTGCGGCAGGCCGGGGTGGGGAAAACTGGCTGCCGGGGACAACCACCGGGCGAAAGAGACCGCAGGATGACCATGGACGCTCAGTCGGCTCCCGTTCGGGTCCTGGTATTCGGCGCTGCACGGCGCGCCGGGTCCACCAACGCACAGCTCGCCTCGCTGGCGTCGAACCTGATCGCCGAGACCGGTGCCGAGGTCGACCTGGCCAGGATGCGGGATTTCGACATGCCGCTGTACGACGGGGATGTGGAGGATTCCGAAGGGCTGCCCGCCGGTGCCCTGGCCCTGTGCGAAAGGATCAAGCGCTGCGATGCGTTCGTGATCTCGTCGCCCGAGTACAACGCCTCCGTTCCAGGACTGCTGAAGAACGCCATCGACTGGGTCTCCCGAGTCCGGCCGCAGCCGTTCAAGACCAAGCACGCGCTGCTGGTCTCGTCTTCCCCGTCGATGATCGGCGGCAACCGCGGCCTGTGGGCGCTGCGGGTCCCGCTGGAACACCTGGGGACACGGGTCTACCCCGATATGTTCAGCCTGCCGCGCGCGTACGAGGCTTTCACCGAAGATGGCCGCCTCGCCCACCCCGGCTCCCACGAGCGGCTCGCCGACACCATCTGCGGGTTCATGCGGCTGGTACGCGCCGACGTGGAGTTCGTGTGCCTGCAGCGTCGCTGGTACGAGTTCCCCGGCGATCGCACCGACGCTCCGGTCACCCACCGGAGCGAGGACTGACGCACGGCGGCACGACGGAGCCGGCGGTCACCAAGGACCAGACGGCGAGCACGGGGATGTGGGTGCCGCTGGGCAGCTACAGCCTCAAGCAGGGTTCCAAGCTCAAGCTCGACCAGTCCGGCACGGGCGTCGCGGTGGCGGACGGCGTCAAGCTGGTCCGTTTCCACAGCCGGTGACCCGGCCTACGACGAGCAGCACCCCGACTGGGCAGCAGATCGGAGACGTTCTTCGTCAGGACCTCAGCCGTGCCCGAGGGCTGCCGGGCCTGGGGGTACCGGGCCTCCTGGGACGTTGCGCGGGAGCGTCTGCCCGGCTCACGGTGCAGCCCTCACATGGGAGTTGACGCCGCCTCGTGCGGTGGCCCGTCAGCCTGACTCGGCCACACAGCGCGGATTGTGGGCCTTGGGAGGGCCTATCGCCCCGGAGGACTCGGCTGCGGCGTTGTTGCAGCTCCTGAGGGAGGGCACGCTCGGTCGACTGCGTCGATACCTGGATCTGGATGAGCTTGCGGAGCTGGTGCAGCCGGGTCCATACGCCGGCCTCGGCCTACTCGGCCAAGCGCCGCCAGCAGGTCATGCCCGAGCCGAAGCCGAGCTCCTGCGGCAGGTGTTCCCAGGCAACCCCGCTATGCAGCACGAACAGGATGCCCTGGAACACCAGCCGGCCCGGATGGCGCTTTCGTCCCGGATGCCGCGACCGCCGTTCCACCTTCGGCAGCAACAGCTCGATCACCGCCCACAGCGCGTCATCGACTTCTCACAGCTTCGGCCGAGCCACGTCCGTGGGCTGAGCCGTCCCAGGAGCACCCCCTGAGCCCGGAGGGCGTTGCGCCGGAGGGAACCCCTTGCGCCTGAAGCCCGTCGAGGAGGCGTGGGACCTGCTGCCCGGGCCGGTGACGGTCGACTCCGGCGGCAGCGGCGCGGAACTCTGGGTCTACCAACGGCCCTCCGCCGCCCGGCACCACCGGCTCCGGCCGATGAGCGTCGGCTCCCTGCGCGGACAACAGGCCTCAGCTGGCTGATACAGCCACGCGTGCCGAGGCGGTGGGGCGGGTGGTGTGGTTCTACAGTGCGCAGGTGTCCTTGGAATCCTCTTCGCCGGGTGGGCGGCCGTCTGTGTGGAGCCGCGGGTGGGTGTGGTGGCTCCCGTTCGCGGCAGTGGGCTTGGACTTGATCTCGGAGGCCGCCCTGGGCGGGCGGGAGCCGGTCAGTTTCCTGCTCACGGGCGTTCCCCCGCTGGTCGCCGCGACGCGCGGGCCCAGAGGCACCGCCGCTTCGGTGGTGATGTGTCTAGGACTGCAGATGCTGATGGCGTGGCGACGTCCAGGCCACTTCGACGAGCAGCACCATGTGGCGCTGTATGTGGCGACATTCCTCATCGGCGTCGTCAGCGTCCTGCTCTCTGTGCAGCGGGAGCGCGCGCAGAGGCATCTGATCCGGGCGAATTCGGTGGCCGAGGCCTTGCAGCGAACCCTGCTGCGGCCCGTGCCGCCCCGGATCGGGCATGTGCGCGCCGCCGCCTACTACACAGCCGGGGAGGGAGGCACGCTGGTCGGCGGTGATCTCTACGACGTGTGTGAGACGCCGTTCGGAGTGCGGGCGATCATCGGCGACGTGCGAGGCAAGGGACTGGACGCGGTGCAGGCGGTGGCCGCGGTCCTGGGGGGTTTCCGGGTGTCCGCGCACGAATGGAAAGATCTCCCCCTCCTGACGGACCGGCTGGAGCTGAGCATCGACCGCAACGTGACACGCAGAACGGTCGGCGACCCCGAGCTGTTCGTGACCGCACTGATCCTGGAACTCGACCAGGACACCGTACGCATCATGGACCGCGGCCACCCGCCGCCGATCGCCGTCGGCCCCCACGGCGCCCGCATCCTGGCGACAGCCCCCGCACTCCCCCTCGGACTCAAAGAGCTCTCTCCCGTCCCGGGGCTGACGACCTTGCACAGACTGCAGTCCAGCGAAGTCCTCGTCCTCTACACGGACGGCATCAGCGAGGCCCGCAACTCCGACGGCGACTTCTACCCCGTCCTGGAACGGCTCACCGAACACTTCCGCGGCACACAGAGGACGGATCCGGAGGCGGTCGTGGCGTTCCTGGAGACTGACACCAGGAACTGGTCGGCCACCTCCGAGGGAGACGACCAGGCCGTACTCGCCATAGCCCTCATCTGAAACGGCAAGGCCGCACACCGCACTTCCTCTCGCGGCCACCGCCGTCTTCTTCTGACCGCCACACCGGCTTCCTGTTCCTTCTGAGCACGGGCCCGGACGATGCTGCGCTGAACCCGCCCGCCCGGCTTCCGCCTGAGTCACGTCGTCAGGCGACGGAAGTACAGTCGAGCAGCAGGGAATCGAGTAGCTTGGCAGTGGCCTCCGGGTCCGGTGCCGCCGCTGCCATCAGACTTGTCGCCGTCCATGCCGCGCAGGAGGTAGTAGTCGGTCTGGGTCCTCATACCGACCGGGTCCTGGCCACCGGTCTGCACACGGACGTGACCGTACCTCCGGTAGGAGGACCAGGTCTTGTACTTCTGCTTGGTCAGTCCATCGTCGTCGTAGTGCCAGGCCGCTCCCCCGAGTTAGGAGTAGCGGGTGACCATGTCCAGGGAGGACCTGGTGCGGTCTGTCTGGATGACCTGGTCGACGACGTACTTGTTGAACCACTGCCGACTCGGGTCGGCGTCGCCCTCCTTGATGAAGTACACCGGGTAACAGCGGGTGGTATTAGTCTCCGGGGTGGGCAAGTTGGCCGCGGTGGAGTAGGTGACATCCGTCTGGCCACCGAATTCGTCGGCGATGGTGGACAGGCGTTCCTTGATGAACGGCGACGTGTCACCTGCGATGTCGAGGCGGTTAGCCCGCTGGTCGTAAGACCGGCGGTGGCGCCCAGCGGGTGGGTGAGGACGAAGGCGGACCGAGAGACGATCGCCTCTCGCCTGTCGGTGACCCATTCGAGCGTTGTTTGACGGCCGTGCCTTCGCCCTCGATGGTCGGACTGCTGTGGCGGCTAGCGTGGATGCACCGCCCAGGTGTGGGTGTACCTCACGCGCCCGAGAACGACCGTTCGAGCGTTCTAGCGGTTTTCCGGCGGGCGAGCAATTGGAAGGGCCTGACATGTCCAACCACTTCACCGGCCTCAGCCTTGGGCCACCACTCGGCGACCAGCGTCTAGATCTGTGCGACCTCTATGCCTTCGAGGTACCCGGCGATCCGAGCAGGACCGTTCTCATCCTCAATGCCAATCCCAACGCAGATGCCATGCACCCCGACGCCGTATACCGCCTGAACATTGACACCGACGGCGATTACCTGACCGACGGCGCCTTCAGCTGGGTCTTCAGTCCGCCGGCATCCGACGGCTCGCAGACCTACAGCGTCTTCATGGCAACCGGTGCGGAGTCCCGCAGGCCCGAGGCTGTCGGCACCAAGATCGTTTCAGACGCCGCCGTCTCCTTCAGCCCGCAGGCCAACGTGGTCAGCAGCGGCGACTACAAGGTGGCCGCAGGTAGCCGCAGCGATGCCTTTTTCTTCGACTTCGACGGAATCAAGAATCTGTTCGACACCAGCGGCAACCGGAATTTCACCGCGCCGCATCTGGGCGGAAAGTCCCCGTGGACCGGCGTTGACTCCAACAGCACGGCCAACGTCTTCTCCATGGCCATCGAACTGCCGACCGCTGAGCTGGCCCCCAAGCCCGAGCTGCACATCTGGGGCCGGTGCAGTGTCCAACGCGACGGCGAACTCGTCCACGCGGACCGGGCCGGGCACCCGTCAATGAGCAGCTTCTTCAATACCGACGACACGAAGGAGGAGTACAACGCCAGCGAGCCGGTCAACGACCGAGCCAGGTGGACAGACCAGTTCGTCCACCTGTTGGGCCACACCGGCGGCTACTCGCGTGAGGAGGCGATCACCGCGCTCGACGAGCACGGCCTCCTGCCGGACGTGCTGCACTTCGACCCGTCCAAGCCTGCCGCGTACCCGAATGGCCGGACATTCACGGAAGACGTCATTGACATCCGCGTCGCGTTCCTCACCAAGAACGAGGCGCCGTCTACCGGTCTGACACCGCACACCGACACCCTGGACCGGTTCCCGTACCTCGGCAACCCGCACCCGGCAACCACCTCCTGACGGATCCCTGCGGGACGCACCCGGGGCTCCGACGGCCGAGCCGGGACAGGCCGATCGATCAGTAATTCGGACTGGCCTCGCTGTTTCGGTTGAGGTGTTGAGGCATCGGAAATCGTCAACTGTCGGCTGGCCGAGGTGTTTTCTCAGTTCGGGCATGGTGAGGTCCCGGCGCGATGATCGGGTTCTCCGGGGTCCTTCGGGTCGTGGGCGGGCAGGGGTTCACCGGTCAGGTGCCGGGACGAGGCAGTTCGGCAAGGCGGTGGAAGGCCATGGCCAGTTCGTGTCCCCATGGCCAGGACGCCGAGATCCGCAAGCGCGGGCGTCGCCTGAGGCGTCGTCCTCGGGATCCAGACCGGCGCCGAAAGCTCCACTCGTCGCGTTGGGTGACATCGGCCTGGAGATGGTTCCTCTGCCCCCAAGGGCAAACGGCCGCCGATGAAGGCATTCAAGCTGCTGGCGACATACGCCGACGAGGTCGGACTGGAACGCGAGACATTCGAAGCGTACCGACTCGTATCCGGAGCATGGCCGAAGTAGCAGCGCGTCAAGGATGTCTGCTGGACCGTCCATTCGAAGGGCGGGAAGTTGGAGTGCGCGTAACGGCCACCGACCCGGGAGCGCTCGAACAACGCCATCACATCAGGAAGACGAGGACCACGACCGCGGTGTCCAGCACCCACGGACAGGCCCGGTCGGCTGCCGAAGCCGCTGGCCGCCCTGGGACAGACGGGCGACCAGCGGTCCCATCCCGCTGATGTCGTCGGTGGTCACGGACGTCACCTGTCCATGGTGCGGGTGTCAGGCGTCGGTGCGTGCGAGCCGGCACGCCGCGCCCGCCAGCGCCAGTGCCGTCCAGCCGAGGAAGACCAGCAGTCCGGCGCCCGGTGACAGGGTCGTGGAGTCGTGCGTCAGAGCGAACATCGACTCTCCCGCATTGGACGGCAGGTAGGGGCTGATGTTGTCCTGCCAGGAGCTCGGCAGCAGGGAGATCAGTCCCGGGATCAGCATCAGGGCGGCCACCAGCACCGAGATTCCGCCGGCTACCGACCGCAGCAGCGCGCCCAGGGCGGCGCCGATCACGCCGACCAGACCGAGGTAGAGCCCGGCGCCCAGCAGGCTTCGTACGACTCCGGCGTGCGTCAGGCTCATCGCGGCGGGCGTGCCGGAGACGATGCCGCTGCCGAAGCCGAAGGCGACGAACGCGCCGATCGTCCCCACCACCAGCGCGACCAACCCGAACACGGCCGCCTTGGACCACAGCACGGGCAGCCGTCGGGGGACCGCCGCGAGCGTCGAGCGGATCATGCCGGTCGAGTACTCCCCCGCCGTGACCAGCACGCCGAGCACGCCCAGGGCCAGCTGGGCGAAGTTCGTACCGAAGAGGGACAGACTGACGGCCGTCGAATCGGCGAAATCCCGGTCCATGTGACCGGAGTTGATCCCCGACTTGTAGCGGCTCGCGGAGATCAGGCCGAAGGCCACCAGGAACAGCAGGCCGAGGCCCAGGGTGATCCAGGTCGAGCGCAGGGACCACAGCTTGGCCCATTCGGAGGAGAGCACGCGCCGTCCGGTCACCCGGTAGAAGGGGCGGGCGGGGGTGGTCCGGGGTTCCTCGGTGGTTGCGGTGAGGGTGCTCATGCGGGCCTCCCGGCTGCCTCGAGGGTCTCGATCCCGGTCGTGGAGCCGTGGTACTCCACGGCATCCCTGGTCAGGTCCATGAACGCCTCCTCCAGTGACACGGTTCGCGTGCTCAACTCGAACAGCGCGATCCCGTGCTCGGCGGCCTTCAGTCCGATCTCCCGGGCTGTCAGCCCGGTCACCTGCAGCTCCTCGGAGCCGATCCGTCCGGTGACGTCGACGCCCGGGCCGGCCAGAACGTCCCGCAGCCGCGCCGGGTCCTGTGTCGCGACGTTCACCGTGTCGCCGCCCGCCTCGCGGATCAGGTCCGCCACGGTCGTGTCGGCCAGCAGCCGGCCGCGTCCCACGATGATCAGGTGGTCCGCCACCAGGGCCATCTCGCTCATCAGGTGCGAGGACACGAACACCGTCCGGCCCTCGTCGGCGAGCCCCTTCAGCAGGTTGCGGATCCAGAGCACACCCTCCGGGTCCAGCCCGTTGACCGGCTCGTCGAGCATCACCGTCTGCGGATCGCCCAGCAGCGCCGCCGCGATGCCCAGCCGCTGGCCCATCCCGAGGGAGAAGGCGCCGGCCCGCTTCTTCGCCACGCTGCCAAGGCCGGCGAGGTCGATGACCTCGTCGACCCGGCGGCCCGGAATGCCGTGAGTCAGCGCGAGGGACCTGAGGTGGTTGTAGGCGGAGCGGCCCGGGTGGATCGACTTCGCCTCCAGGAGGGCGCCGACCTCCTGGAGCGGTGCCCGGTGGCGGGCGTAGTGGTGGCCGTTCACGGTGACGGAGCCGCTCGTCGGAGCGTCGAGGCCGACGATCATGCGCATGGTCGTGGACTTGCCCGCGCCGTTGGGTCCCAGAAAGCCCGTCACCGTGCCCGGCTTCACGACGAAGTCCAGTCCGTCCACAGCCGTCTTCTCGCCGTACCGCTTGGTCAACTGCCGTGCGTCGATCATTCGCACTCTTCCTTTCGGCCTGTGGCGTCCGTCGCCTGCGACGCCTCACCGGCAACGCTAGGCACCGAATCACCCCGATCCTGTGGTACCAGGAGGCTGGAACCCGAGGGGCACGTGGTACCGCGGTACTACGCGTCTACCTGCGGTGTCTTCCGTGTTCGCCGGCTCCGCGGTGGTCGCAGCAGGCGTCCGGCCGCTGCGGGGAGTGGCTCGTCCGCGCTGCGCCCTGCGTCCCTGCGTCGACGGCGCACTGGGCCCGCTCCGCGCTCTCGACCAGGCTCTCGCTGTCCGAGGCGGCGTTGGCCAGGCTGGCGCAGCACAGGGTGAGCAGGAGGGCGCCCGCCACGAACGGCAGGGTGCGGCGCGGGGGCGGTGGGGTCAGCAGGGCCCGCACCCGCTGGGGCACCTCCCCGCCGGTCGCGGCCAGGGCAGCGGGGCGGGATGCGCCGGCGGAGGCGAGAGCCGCCCGTCCAACGGCGCGGGCGACGACCGTACGGCTGCCGACGTGGGTCGCGGCCTCCTCGTCAGCCCATCGCTCCAGTACGAACCCGCCTGCCTCGGCCAGCGGTTGCAACAGCGGATTGACGGCAGCCGTGAGTCGCCAGACAGCCTGGAAGAGGTGGTGGCGGCGACGGAGATGGGCTCGCTCGTGCGCCAGGAGGGCCTCGCGTTCTCCGTCGCCGAGGCAGCGCAGCATTCCGCGGGAGACCACGATCCGTCCGGGGACGCCGGGCAGCGCGAACGCCTGCGGAGTCTCGTCGTCGAGCACGGCCAGCTCGGAGTCTCCGGGCATCCGGCCGCATTCCCGCCGGGCCCACAGGACATGGCGGATCTGTCGTACGGCCGCGACTGGCAGCGACACGACTCCCGCCGCCAGAGCCAGGGCACTGATGGCCGCGACAGCCAAGGAGACCGGGTCCTCGGCACGCAGGGCAGTCACCGACCAGTGGCCCTCCTCCGCGACCTCGGGGATCTGCGCGAACCCGGTGAACGCCAGCAGGGCCAGTGAACCGAGCCAGCCGGCCGCCGTCACGAGCGCCGCACACGCCAGGGACCAGGCCGCGTGCCTCGGTGCCGGTCGCCGTGCCGCCCGGGGCGCGAGCACCGCGAGGACCACGGTCACCAGGAGGGGAATGTAGACGCTGATCGTCACCGGTCTACCGCCCGTCTGCGCCGCGCTCGGCGTCCTGCTCGCCCAGCAGGCGGTGCAGCAACTGCTCGTCCTCCTGGGACAGTTCGGACACGAAGCGGGTGAGTACCGCCTCCCGGTCCGAGCCGCGCTCCAGAAGGCTGTGCATCCGCACAGCGGTCTCGGATGCCTCGTCCCGGACGGGCGCGTAGGCATATCCACGGCCCGCGGGGTGCCGTACGAGCATGCCCTTGTCGTGCAGGCGCGACAGGATCGTCAGCACCGTCGTGTAGGCGAGGTCCCCAGGGAGCCGTTCTAGGACCTGCCGTGCGGTCAGCGGCCGGTCGACGGCCCACAGGGCGGCGAGCACGCCACTCTCCAGCTCCCCGCGTGCCCTTCTGCCGGTCATCCCGCCGCTTTCCTCGCTCTTCCGGTCGTGCACCGTCCACCGCCTTCCCGCTCGGCACACCAGCCTACCGGGAGCTACTACGGCTTGTAGAAAGCGGGGCGGGACCTCTGCCACTGGAACTACTACATCTCGTACGAGCCAACCTACTACATGTTGTAGAGTTCGTCCGCCCCACTCCACCTGCGGAGAAACGAGCCCCATGCCCCACCTCGGAAGTTCGGCGCATCTGCGTGCCCTGGCGGCCGCCACCCTGCGCCCCGAACCGGCGTCGGCCACGGCACAAGCCGAGCGCATCGCGATCGTCTCGGCGAGCATCGGCGCTGGCCACGACGGTGCCGCCGCCGAACTAGCCCGTCGGCTCACCGCCCACGGCCTCACCGTCGACCGGTTCGACCTGCTGGATCTGTTGCCCGCCCGGATGGGACCGCTCGTCCGGGACGGATACCACCGGATGCTGGTCCTGGCCCCCTGGGCCTACCAGTGGGTCTACCGCAGCACCGAACGCGCGGGTGGTGGCGGACCGTTGGCGAGGGCGCTGCTGCGCACCGCCGAGGACCGCATGCTGCAGACGCTGCACCCCGGCACAGGTGCGATCGTCTCCACCTATCCGGGAGCCAGCCGTGTCCTGGGCGGGCTGCGGCTCCGCGGGAGGCTGGCCGTGCCCGTCCTCACATATCTCACCGACTTCTCCGTGCACCCGCTGTGGGTGGCGGACGGTGTCGACGTCCATCTCGCCGCACACTCCGTGCCCGCCAGACAGGCGCGCGCCGCCGGGGCGCGGGACGTCCGGGTGTGCGGTCCGGTAGTGGATTCGCGATTCCGCCCCGGCAGCGCGAGGGAGCGCGTCGCGGCCCGTACCCGCTTCGGGTTGCCGGAGCAGGCACCGCTGGCGCTCCTGGTCGCCGGCTCCTGGGGCGTCGGACCGGTCCGGCAGGTCGCCCTGGAGCTGCGCGACTGCGGTGCCGCCGTCCCCGTGGTCGTCTGCGGCCGCAACGAGGCGCTGGCCGGGCAGTTGCGGGCGGACGGCATCGAGCACACCTACGGCTGGGTCGACGACATGCCCGCCCTGATGCACGCCGCCGATGTCCTGGTCCAGAACGCGGGCGGGCTGAGCTCCCTGGAGGCGTTCGCCACCGGCCTGCCCGTCGCGAGCTACCGGTGCATACCGGGTCACGGGCTGACCAACGCCGCCGCACTGGAGGAGGCCGGCGCGGCGGTATGGATACGTGACCCGGCCCGCCTCAAGGCCGTCCTGTGCGACCTGATCGACGGCCCGCTCGGACTACGCCAACGCGAGTCCGGCCTCGCCCTGTTCGCCACCGAGCCCAACGGCGGACCCGTCGCAGAGACAGCACGCGTCCACCGCGCGGGGCCGCCTCCGCGGCGCGCGGCGGGGCGGCGGCGCCCCGCGATGCGGCGGCTCGCCGTCACCACTGCGGCGGCGTGCGCCGTATGGGCGTGCGCGGTCGGCACGGGGGTCGCCACCGAGTACGACCGCCCAGGCGTGATCCACGCCATCGGACACGGCCTCGACCTGGACGACCCCTCTTCAGGCCACGCGCCCCGCCCGGAACGCCACCACTCGTGACCGCCGCCCGGCTGATCCTCAAAGCAGCCCTCGCCGCCCTGCCCACCCTCCTGACGGCCCATGCCGCGCCTGCCGTCTCCACCTTTGGGCCGTTGCGCAACCGCGCCATGCCCCGCCTCTCGGGCCGGGGCCGCCCCGATCACATCGCCCTCACCTTCGACGACGGCCCCGATCCGCTGTCCACCCCGCTCTTCCTGCGCCTCCTCGCCGAGCGCCACATCCGGGCGACCTTCTTCCTGCTGGGCCGCGAGGCGCAACGCTCGCCTGGCCTGGTCCGCGAGATCGCCGCGGCGGGACACGAGATCGGCGTCCATGGCTGGCTGCATCGCCCGCTGGTCCTGCGCGGCCCGCGCGCCACGTACGCCGACCTCGCCCGTGCCCGCGACACCGTCGCCGACATCACCGGGCTCCGACCCACGCTCTTCCGGCCCCCTTACGGCGTCATGTCGACCGCCGCGCATCTGGCCACCCACCGCCTCGGTCTCACCCCGGTGCTCTGGACCTGCTGGGGCGAGGACTGGACCGCCCGCGCCACACCGGAGTCCGTCCACCGCACCGTCACGTCCGACCTGGACGGCGGCGGCACCATCCTGCTCCACGACTCCGACTGCACCTCGGCTCCGGGTGCGTGGCGCTCGGCTCTGGGCGCTCTTCCCCTCATCCTCGACACTTGCGAGCAACGCGGCTACGAGGTCGGCCGGCTGCACGACCACGGATGATCCCCACCTCGTGCCACATCGAGGCCGGCGATGCCATGCGTGCCCCTTGACCCTCACTGGTTACGGGACAGGGGCCCGGACGCTCAAGATCCCCACACCCCGTCGGCAGCCGATCAGGTCACCATCGCCGGTCGCAGCCAGTATGTTCAGCCTGCTTGGCAGCAACCACCGGACGTCGGCGCCCGGACATCGCTGCCCGGAGTGAGAAGCGCATCCTCAGAGGGCGTTGAATCTAGACATATTGCCCTTTACGTCCTAGTAGGTCCCTAGCCAGGTTGGTGTGGTCTCATCCGTTGTGCGCATGGCGAGGTTGCCGATCGACGCGACATGGAGCATGGCTTCGGAGCTGACGGCGACGTAGATGAGGCGTGCGGCGACTGGGCGCACGGTGCACGGTGCACGGGGAGCCTTCGTCGGGCGGAGTGAAGCCAGCTCCGATCCGTACGCGCTTCCACTCACGGCCCTTGGCCATGTGCACCGCGGAGACGGCGACGCGGGCCCGTGCTTCGTCGCTCATACGCTGGACTGTGCGGATGATCTGCTGGGGGCCGTAGGCGTCCACCAGTTCCACGATGGCAGGTCGGCGGCGGAGTCCCGTTCGGCGTACTCCTCAACCTCGCCCCAGGAGGAGAAGAGCGACGACCGAACCACCGAACCTCAACACCCGTCAAACGACTCTGCCCAGCTGATCAGCAGTCCGGACGCGGTTGGGCCGACTGCACCGTCAGCGGCCACCAGACGGAAGTCGAAGCCACGGCTTCCTACATCTCCGCCGCCCCCGAAGATCTCTTGACGGCTGCAACCCGGCTGATCGTCGGCGAGACCGACGTGGCCGGTCGGCGGGTTCCGCGTCGCCCGTCGCCCACGGCGGCCGGTCAGAGGTCGAAGACAGCGCGTAGGGCTTGGTCGACAACGCACGGCCTTCTCGAACATCGACTCCCTGGCCGATGCGATCGGGGCGCCCCGGGACCGGTCCATCACACAGCGGCTCGACTCCATCGAGGTGAACTGGGCAACGTGAAGCAGCTGTTGCGGGCGCTCGCGCGGGCTCAGGGCATCTCCCCCCACGCCGAATAGATTCCGGCCGGCGCACGGCCGCTCGGAACAACGGCTCAGAACGACGACCAGGGCTGGCCCGGTCCCGCAAGGCAACGTAGGGAACGTTGAGCGCGTGCCACCGACGATTGAGCGGTACGAGAGGGGCCTGGCGATCAGGCCCGGGGCGTAGCGGTGCGCTCTATGACGATCATGGCGGCGTCGTCGTTCAGGTGCCCGCCGACGTGGTGCAGCAGGTCACGGCGGAGGCGGTCGAGGAAGGCGTCGGGGTCGTTCTCGGTCCAGCCTGTGATGCGCTCGGCGAGCGGGTAGAAGGTGCCGGTGGAGTCGCGGGCCTCGGTGACACCGTCTGTGTACAGCAGCAGAAGGTCTCCCGGCTCGAACTGGAAGCTGTCCACGTGGTAGCGCGGATGCGCCAGTTCGCCCAGGCCCAGCGGAGGTGCGGGATGAAGGGTGTCCATCGTCGTCGGTCGGCCGTTGCGCTGGACGATGGGCGGGGGGTGTCCGCAGGCGACCATCTGGACTAGGCCGCCGTGGTCGGGGATGTCCAGGATGGTGGCGGTGATGAAGGTTTCGCCGTAGCGGCCCGTCTCGCCCGGCTCCGTCAGGTCCCAGCACACGCTTTGGTCGAGGTAGGTCACCAGCTCGCCCAGGCTCGCCGGGCGGTGGGCAGCGATGCGGAACGCTCCGAGCAGCAGGGCTGCGTCATTGACCGCGGTCATCCCCTTGCCTTGGACGTCGCCGACGATCAGCCGGGTGCCGGAGGTGGTGCGCGTCGCCGCGTACAGATCCCCGCCGATCTGGGCCTCGGCCTCCGCGGCAAGGTAGAGGGAGGCCACACGCAGCGGCCCGATCTCCTTGGGCAGCGGCGGCAGGACCACACGCTGAGCGGCCTCGGACACGTACCGCACTTGCGCCAGCACTTTTGCGCGACGCTCCCGCACTACGCAGAAGATCACCAGGGCCGTGCCGACCAGCACCAGGGCGATGATCTGTGCCTGGTCGTTGGACGAGAGCAACTGCTCAGGATCGCGCAGCACCCCGATGGCCGTCTGCGCGATCACCGCCAGTGCAGCGATCAGGCCCACCGACCAGGGCCCGCCGAACAACGGCGTGATCGCCGGGGCCGCGACGAGCAGCGCACCCAGATGAATGTTGGGCGGAGCAAGGTCGTCGATCACGGACACCGCAACAATCCACGCGATCGGGATGGCGAGCAACGCCCGGCCCGCTCGCACCGGCCGTCGAAGTCCTTCGGGGCGCTGCGGCATGACTCCTGTCTACACCGCCCTTGCTCGGCTCGCACCGACGGAGACCGGCAGTTCGGTCGCCTGCCGCCGGCCCTGACGACCAGGAACCCGTGCCACTTCAAACCTCACTGGCACGATTCCGATGGCCGTCAAATTTCGGTGACACGGATCAACGTTCGATGGCACAGAAGAGCACGCACCACGCGTGCTGGGCCCCGGTCTGTGGGCTCACCCAGAAAATCGAAGTCGGGTCGCCCGGAGGGATCTCACCTCCGGGCTCCCACAGAACCGTGCGTGAACCTCTCGGTTCACACGGCTCTTGTCATCCTGATCACCAGGCTCTCGGGTTCAACGCCCAGTGGGCGAAGAGCCTCGGGTGCTGGCGGGTGATGCGCTGCCAGCACGCGTGAGCCTTCTTGAACGAACTGAACCGTCTGTACTTCTTCCTGATCCAGCGCAGCAGGTAGGCATTGATGCGCAGGAGGAGGGGAATCAGCTTGGAGCCGTAGAAGGCTCCGTAGTACTGGATCCAGCCCCGCACGACGGGGTTGACCTGTCGCGCGAGCTCGTGGAACGTCGCTTTGACCTGCTTGTGGAGCCGCCAGGAGCGAACTTCACTGCTGATCTTGTTCAGGGCGTCCTTGCTGATCGCAGGCAGGAAGCTGGTGTACCTCGTCTTCCTGCGTTGCGACCACGCTTCGCGGGCCTGAAAGGTGTACCCGAGGAACGTGAACGACGTGTGCTCATACGAGCCGCGCCGTTTCCAGTCCTTGCAGTACACGATTCGGGTCTTGTCGGGATGCAATCGCAGCCCGACCTCTTCCATCCTGTTCTCCAGCGCCGCCAGGACCTCGCGGGCCTGGCGGAGGGTGACGCAGTGCACGACTGCGTCATCCGCATAGCGTTCGAACTCGAGCCCCGGGTACTCCCGAGTGAGCCAGGTGTCGAACGCGTAGTGCATGAACAGGTTCGCGAGCACGGGCGAGACCGCCGAACCCTGAGGGGTCCCCCGATCCCGCACCTGCAAGGAGCCGTCGGGCAGTTGGAGCGGTGCACGCAGCCACCGTTCTACATACAACTTCACCCAAACGGCGTCGGTATGAGCCTGCACAGCCTTGACAACCAGGTCCCAACGCACGCTGTCGAAGAACTTCTGGATATCCAGATCGATAACCCAGGCATGCTTCCAACAACGCTGCCGGCACGTCTCGATCGCGTGCAGGGCTGACCTTCGCGGCCGGTACCCGTACGAGTCCTCATGGAAAATCGGATCCACTCGGATTCCCAGATGCCTCGCCACTACAGTCTGCGCGACCCTGTCGGCCACGGTAGGAATGCCGAGCATTCTCGTCCCGCCGCCATGCTGCTTCGGAATCTCAACCGCACGCACCGGAGGAGGGAAGTAAGTCCCCGACGACATCCGATTCCAGAGCTTGTACAGGTTTCCCCGCAAGTCTTTCTCGAACTCGTCGATGGACTGCCCGTCCACTCCCGGCGCACCCTTATTCTTTTTGACGTCCCGATACGCCTCCATGACTTCCCATTTGGAAATATCAAACGGCTTGTTCGGTGACTTCAGCTTGTTCATCGGCTCCTCCCGGAAAATATCCGGTTGACCAGACATACACAGCTACGAATGACCCGGCCCCTTCGCTCCACCCCCATTACAGGGGCTTCGTCACTACTACGAGCCGGTCCGCCAGCGCCTTCCCGCATCGGTACTCCACCCCTCACGGGACCTCCGCTTGAGGCTCTCCCTCTCGCCCCCGACCGGGGGCAGTATCGAGACGCGCCTTCCCACGTTCCTCACAAGAGCAGCAGATTAGGCTCACGCCGCCTTCATGCCGGACACCACCTGGCCAGTAAACGGGTTTCCACCAGGCTCATCCCGGAGGACACGTGTTCCCCCCGGTTTTGATGCCACTTTAGTAGATAACGACACTTCGTCGGCGGTTCACTTGCGTTCGTCTTCCTAATCCCTACCTGACGCCTTGAGGCGCCTTTTCCACATCGCTCACCACGGTTGCGTTACCACTCCCGCAGCATGTGGCGGTTTGAAGCCTCCCCCCCGTAGGGCGGCTCCGAAGGGCCAGATCCTTCATCTCCCGTGAAGCATTGCTTCCAGAATTCCGCCTACATTTCGAATTCCTTTCCACATTCGTGGCACACCACGCGCTCTACTGGGTGGTGTGCGACGAGCCGACCGGCCAAGCACAGCCTCGACCAGCTCACCGTGCTGGTGAAGACCCGGCTCAAACGGATGCAGTACCGGCCCAGCCTCATCGACGGCCTCATCGCCAAGACCGGCCTCGACTCCCAACTGCCGCAACTTCAGCCATTGAAGATCTCTAGCCGATGCTGGGGTCGTCCTGTTTCGTCTCGGCAGGACTGTTGGGATCCATTCCCGCGGTGCCAGCCGGCCGCCGACCGGAGTTGATGGCCCAGCGGGCGAGGAGGAAGGAGACCGGGGTGACGAGGACTCCGGCGACGAGTGCGGCGACATTCTTTTCCATCTCGAGTCGGCTGACAGCTACATAGAGAAGCGCGCCGGAGGCCACGAGGTTGAAGCCGCTGGACAGCGGATACCGCAGAAACGCGCGCCAGGTCGGACGAGTCCGGCAGGTGAAGTGGGAATTGAGCAAGAAGGAGCAGACGGTACTGACCGCGTATCCCAGGGTATGCGCGATGAGATACGGGATCCACGGGTTCAGGACGGCATAAGTGGTCAGATATACGGCGGTGTTGACGAATCCGATCGCCACGAAGGTCGCGAACTGCCGTTTCGTTGTCGGACGGCCTGTCGGATCAGTGATCGATCCGTGCCGTTGAGGGCGGGGCCTCGGGGCGGGACTTTCGTCCGTTTCCCGGATTACGAAGGATGGACGGCGTTTGACCTCGTGGTAGATGCGCCCTACGTACTCACCGATGATGCCCAGGGTGATCAGCTGGATTCCACCCAGCCCTACCGCCACCATCAGAAGTGTCGCGTAGCCGGGGACAGTGGCCCCGTGAAGTGCCACGTCGAAGCCCACCCACGCCGCATAGACGACTGCGGCCAGAAAGCACCAGAAGCCCGTGTAGATGGCCATTCGCAGCGGCCGGTTATTGAAGGACAGCAGCCCGTCGATGCCGTAGTTGAGCAGACGGCGGCTTCCCCACTTCGAGTCGCCGGCCAGCCGCTGCGCGTTTTGGTAGGTGAAGGTGGCCGTCGTAAAACCGATCCAGGAGAAGATGCCCTTAGAAAATCGGTTGGTCTCCGGCAGTGACAGCACCGTGTCCACTGCCTGGCGGGACAGCAGTCTGAAGTCCCCGGCGCCATCGAGTACCTCCACATCCATCAGGTGGCGCACCAGGGCGTAGTAGCTGCGGCTCAGCACGGTGCGCGCCGCACCCTCACCCTCACGGTCCCTCCGGGGGATCACCTGGTCGTACCCCAGCCTGTGGAGTTCAAGCATCCGGGGAATGAGATCCGGGGGGTGCTGCAGGTCCGCGTCCATGAGGACCACCGCCCGCCCCCGGGACATACGCAGGCCGGCGAGCATTGCGGCCTCCTTGCCGAAGTTCCTGCTGAGCACCGCGTATCTGACGCGCCGGTCCGCGGCCCCGAGCCCGCAGATAATGTCCCGCGTGTGGTCGGTGCTGCCGTCGTCCACGTAGCAAATCTCGTAGTCGAGACCGGACGGGCCGAGAGCATCCCCGACAGCCGAGTGGAACCTCTCAATGACTGCAGCCTCGTTGAAGCACGGAACAACTACGGAGAGCTGAGAAGTCGTCACATCTGTCTCCTGACCCACACGCGGAGGCGGCGTCGCTGTCCCCGGCCGTAGCAAGGGGGCGAACCCCACGGGCATTCGATCCGTATTTACCGGCGGAGTGAAGGAATCACATGCCTACGCGCCTGTGGATACCCCGTTTGGCCTCAACCTGGCTCTGTCGGAGATCTTGGATGGGCGGCCGCAGCTCCCGAGGGTTCGCCAGGACCTTGGCTGGGGAATCTCGTTCTGATCCAGGAAGCTCTGGGGGGCGGTCGGCGGTCTCGGTGGGATAGGGAGCCTCGGCCACTGACCGGCTGCAGAGGCACTCGATATTCACGGCGATATCCGTGAATACGTGGTGCAGGTGGGCGGTAGCAGCGCGGCGTATGCCACCGTGCCCCTGAGCGAAGTCGTTGATGGCGCCCTCCGCCCCTCAGCGCCGCCCACCTGACCTCCCAAGTAGGCCTCGCCTCCACGACGAATTCGTCGGATACCTCGACCCACCGCGAACACGCACCACGAGGCGGCAACCGGCAACTCAAACGCGATGCTCCCCTGCACGATCCCGCCTCCCGCACCTCCTACGACCGATGCCGAGCCAGAGGAGAGCCCCACACGCAGCTCTCCTCCGCCCGGCCCGACAACGCATCAGCGTGGTCTTCGCGATGCAGCAGCCCGCGTGTCAACCAGGTGGTGGAACCCCGTGCAGGTGGTCTACCTGCCCTCCGGTAACGACGGGCGTCGCGCCGGTGCCGGCAGTTTCACCGCCCGCCGCGAGGCGGCGTGCAACGCGCATACGCGTGGCTGGCGCGAGCAGCGAAGAGCTGGGCTCCGGACCCCTGCGGGTGGTCCCTGGGATTCGGCGCAGTCACCTGACGTACGGGCCTGTGATGAAGTGTCAGTTCGGTGGTGTTCCGGGAACGTGACGGGCATGGGCTTGCACAATCATGGATTTCCCTACGCACCGTGACCTGCGCGCAGGAGCGGAGCGTGCCTGCCGATGCATCATCGCCGAGCCCGCCTGTCCTTGGCCAACTCTGCAAGCATCCTGAGGTCGTACCCAAGGAGATGTCGGGGCTGCTGGAGCGGCTGGCCGAGATGCCCGAACCCGAGCGTGGCGCTGGCCGGGGCGCGCACTACATCGTGATCGTGAAAGCAACCAAATGACGCACCGCAAGGAGCTCAAGTCCCTTCCGTGGAAGCAGTTTCCGCTGCAGAACCGTACCCACGGCGCGGGCACGGCCGGGCGAGATCCGCAGGATCAAGGTGTACACCGTGAACAACCCGCTCTTCCCGTGTGATCGCCAGGCCGTCCAGCTCAAGGCGTCGCCGAGTAGACCGCGAGTCCGATCATCAGCCTCACCGCCGAACAGACCACACTTGCCGAGCTCGCCCGGCTGATCATGGGCACTGGAAGATCGAGGCCCGGCACCACGTACGAGACGTGACGCTCGCCGAGGACGCCCCCAGCTGCGGACCAGCCCCGCACCCCGCGCACTGCCGCCTGCCACAACCTCGCCATCGGCGCCTTCCGCCGCGCAAGGAAGGCCAACATCGCGGCTGGCCTCCGGCACAACGCCCGCGGCGCCGAAGACGTCCTCCTGTGGCTCACGTGATCACGCGACTACGCCGAAGCCCTGTTCATCGGGGCAGTGACTCGGTGGCTGTGTGCCTGTAGCCGTGTGGACATCTGCGGAGAGGTTCGTGTGCCGGACCGACGCATCCGACCGCCCCTCCACTGCGGTGAACCGGCGAAGCTGTGGATCTAGCCAGACCGGACGCCGCGCTGCTTGTGTCGCCGCCGGGTCACGGCCGCCAGAGCCAGGTGTTCTCCGGTCCTACAGGCAGGCACAACCCGAGGTGGAGACGGGGGGCGCTCCGTGCCGCGTCGTCCTGAATCAGACAATGGTCGCCCGAGAGGAGCTGTCCGCCGGGATTCATTCGCCACCGCTGGTCAGGGGCCTTGCTGTCGCATGGCGAGACACGCGGGGATGGCGCGGCGGTCAGGCAGCCACCGTGAGCCGTTCTGGACTGCCACTGGCCTGGGGGGACATGGCGCCATGACTGTGCGGAACTGCCGTTGCAGCGTGATGTCCGCACGGCGTCTTCTGCTGTCCCCGGCAGCTTGTTCGTAACCTCGAGGCAGAGCTCCGCGCCGCCCGTCTGGGAGATGATTGCGCCGGGGCGGGCATGCTGCTGGGGGCGGGGGTACTGCCGGTGCATCCAGTTCTGGTAATTGGGGGTAATCGAGTGGGGCTCGTGGCAGCGTGGCGGATCACAGCGCACCGTGTGTAGGTACGTCGCAAAGATCCGCTGCTTGTCCCTGGCCTGCTCCGGTGCGAGGTTGTCCGGCAGGAGCGACATAGGGTATCCGCGGTAGGCGATGATGCCACCGCGAGGATGCAGAGGGAAACCCGCCATCCGGAAATAGCGCGCTGCCACTCCGTGGTCGCTGTGGTCCTCACTTCTTGTGTGCGAGGGGCCGAAGGAAGCGTTGTCGAAGTCCAGGGTACGAATGCGCTCGATTTTCCATCGCCTGGCCAGATCGGTGATTGTTGCGATGAGAGATTGCTCTGTGTACCGCGCCGGGGAGTCGACCGTGGTGATGCTGGAGATTTCGCCACGGAAAAGCCTCAGGAGGCTCTCGTGCCGGTAGACAGAGCTTCCTTTCCCTGTCGGAAGTCCGTCGGGCAGCCGGAAGAAGGACAGTCGAATTTCAGGTCGTTCACGCAAGGAGAAGGAGGTGATGTTGTGGTTGTTGACTGTGAGGGTCTCGGTGACGGTATGCCGCCCGACTCCCGCCATGGCCGCATAGGCGGCGATCACGCCGGATTCGCGGCTCTTTGCGTAGGGACTGCGGTTGTATGACTGGCCAGCGTCCCCTGAGGTCAGGTAGACCACGTCGAGGGGGCATCGGGCAGTGATGAGCTCCTGGATCTGGGGGTTGATGAAGAGGAGGTCATCGTCCTCGTGGGCCACGCCGATCATTTCCCGCAGGCAGGAGCCCGATGGCTTTCTGTGCGCATCGCGCCGGGCGGCATCTGCGGAGTGACCGGTTTGTCGAGGCGGCTGGAAGGACGGCGCTCCGAGAAGGGCTGGCGCTGCGACGAAAAAGAGGCAAAGGACGGCCGCGGAAAGTGCTGTTGGCGCGGACATCGCACTTTTCCTTCCGGGGCTTTTACTCACGTGCTCATCCTCTCCTGGGCATGGGCGCCCCCGCCCTCTCTGGCACCCGCACTGACACTCGGTCGTGAGGCCCTCCCGTTCAGGCGCTCCCCAGCCGCTCAAGGCTTGCCGGTCGCGTTGGTGATGTCCTGGACCCTGTAGTAGCGGGCAACGCAGAGCGCCGGCCACGTCTTGTTAGCACCGTGGCCGAACGGCTCGGTCATCTTTCTGATCGGGAGCCGCCTGTACGGAAGAACTCGGGCTCCCGCCGCGGCCTGGGACCGCATCCGCGTGTCCTGCTGGTCCCATGCGCTGGCGCGTGCGGCCATGTCGGAGTCCAGGACCGCGAGCGATGCCGCCAGGCCGAGACAGACGACGGAGTACACAGCCGCTCCTGCGGCGAGGGCCGTTGCGACCTGTCGGCCACGGCGGTGCCATGCGCAGGCGGCGAGTGCACCTGCATAGACGAGGAACAAGATGTACAGCAGCAGGTAGTCGTTCCACAGCCGTGTCGATGTCATCACGCCGGTACGGAAGGCGGGGTAAGTGATGACGGTGCACGCGTAGCCGGCGACCACGAGGACCACGATGCATGTCCCGATCAGCAGCGCCGCGTTCTTCGCGCGGACGACACGTTCCGGAGAGGCACGCACGAGGAGACAGCCCAGGATGACGCCGCCAGCGAACGCTCCTAGGTACGGCCAGGCCGTGAGACACCTCAAAGCGATATACGCGAATCCGTAAAGGGACTCCCACAGGGACTTAGGGGCGAGCATGATTGATGAGTTCTTCGATTGGCGCCGGTGTAGTGCACCGGGCGACGTGTACAGGATGAGCATTCCGGTCACGAGGCCAGTAGTTGCCGCCGCGCACCACAAGTGGACGAAGCGTCGCCGCGCGGCGGGGATGACACGGCCGCTGATCACCACTGTGCATCCCAAGGCGACCAGTGCAACCACGGTGGTTTCCTCCGACAGCAGCCCCAGCGCTGCTCCCGTCGCGGCCGCTGTGCACAAGGCGAAGGCACGGCCCCGCAGTGAGGTGGCCCTCAGGACCGGGACGATGGCTGCGCAGGCGAAAACCGGGGGCAGCGTGTGCGAGACGGATGCCGCCGGCCAGTAGAACGTCTTGTACGTATTTAGGGAGCCGAAGAGGAAGACGGCGGTCACCGTGGCCGCCATGAACAGCGCTGTTCCGCGCGGCGGCCTTCTTTCCGCGGCAGGCAGTGCGGCGGCACAGAACGCCCACAGCAACAGAAGAATCAGCACTCCGCTGGCCGGCCCGAACCACTGCTGCCCGGCGACGCCGAAGCGCGCGTAAGACCAAACGAGCACGGCGTTAACGACGCGCCCGTTGTCCCTGAAATAGAACTTGTCCACCATGGCGGTCAGCCCGCCGTCACGGACCACGGGCAGGAAGCACCAGTCGTCCCCGCCGGGCCGCACCCAACGGGCGGCCCAGGCCGCGTAGGCGAGCAGAGCCAGTGACATGACACAGAGCAGTACCGGCCACCAGCGGGCCCGTTCCACCAGCATGTCCGTATGCAGGGCATCTTCGGTCTGCTGTCCCCGGACGGCTCTTTTCGGTAGGCGTTCCACGCCCTTTCTCCCTTTCGGAGGGTGTCGCCAGTGGCACCTGCGGCGGCATTTTCGGAAGGTTACAAAAAGAGGAGCACGGCAGGGAATACAGCTTGAAATTTACCCGCTCGACCTCAAACGGGCGGGTCGGGCTCGCCCGGCTCGAGGTGTCCGTACACCTGGACGCGGACGCCGTGCCGACTGAGGATCGCCACCTGGATCACCGGGTTCTACAACGCTCATCGACTACACAGCGTGTGTGGGTACAGGAGCCCGATCAACTACGAACGAGACCATCCTCCCCTCTGGGATTGGCCGCTCAGCAGATCTCCACAGTTCGATTCGAGGGGATTGACATCATCTCCACTCCCCAGCTCACAGGGACGCGCTCCGCTTCAACGCAAGGCGCCCTGCGCTCCGGAGGCTGCTCCCCACGCGGCCGCTGTTCTCACATTGGACGGCGGAACCGCGCGGTGCGCTGTGTCCGTGTGCATATGTGTCTACGTACCGGTTCCGTCTGCTGTGTGTCCGTAGACGTTCCGCACGTTGTCGTGCGCTGTCGCCATGCTTTTCGTGGCAGGACCGACCGCGAAGGCGCGGAGCACGTTCTCGGTCGTACGGGTGACGAAGGCTCCGGTGCGTGCGTTCATGCCGTGGTTACGGCCGTTCTCCCTCGTTCCAGCCATGAGAGCCTCTACCCACCGCATCGTCCCCGCGGCGAAGACGCCCGCGCCGCTCGGCACGGTGTAGTACGCGGAGTCGGAGTAGCTGCTCCGGCCCTTGCAGACCAGCGGGGAGTGGGCGACGATCTCCATCGGCCCGGGGGAAGGCGCCTCCGGCATGACGCGGTCGTATTCCACCCCGACGAGGTGGTTGAAGGAGTCCCCCCTCTTCACCCCTGTCCCCGCGAAGATCCAGTGGTCCGCACCGTGGACGACATACGGAGCGTCCGTGGGATAGCCCTCGTACAGAAGTCCGGTCATGGAGGATTCCGGCTGGGCCGCGGGCGGCGACCTGAAGTCGTTGGTCGGCATGGAGGGATGGTCCACGAGGTACGGATCGTCCTGGTAGTCGGTTTTGTAGCAGACAACCCTGCGGGCGGCGCCGGTCTCCATCGGCTCCAGCCTGACCCGCCGGAAGCAGCTGTTGGATCCCAGAAAAACCAGATTGGTCCCCGCGTCGCGCGCCCGGGTGACGTACCACCGCTGCTCCGGAGTCCAGTACTCGTCGTGGCCGAGCGAGACCACTGTGGTGGCATCCCTCAGCACCGACGGGGCGAGGTGGATGTCCACGCCCGTGGTGTACGCCAGGGGGATGCGCAGTCGCTCCGCAAGAACCACCGCAGCCCGCTCGTAGGCCAGGAACTTCTCGGCGCCGTTCTTGTCATACGGCCGGTCGAAAGAGACTGCCAGCGAGCGATTCCCGTACGCTCCGTCCTTGCCCTCGTAGAGGCTGTAGCCGCCCCACTGGTTGTACGCCTGCCAGGTCGCGGCGGCGTGCATCAGGAGGGTTGCGCCCGAGGCGCTCGCGGAGCGGACGATCATCGGCACGTACCGCTGGTGTCCGCTCTCCGCGTCCAACCGCAGGAGATACGCGCCTTCCGGCCAGCCGTCAGTGCGCACCACCGTTGTTCGTTCCCAGTCGGCCTGTACGGTCCGGGTGCCGCTTTCCAGTCGCGGCGGGTGCTGGTGTCGGCCCGCCACCTGGCCGGATCTCCAGACGAGCCGGGCCTGAGCACCGCCGTACCAGCCGATCCGATACGCCGAGACACGGAAGCCGGGCGCGATGGTCGAGACGTGCAGCCCGAATGCCTCGCCCGGCAGAACGCTCACCTTGTCGGCATAACCTTCGATCGCATCGGGAGGTCCCAAGGACCGGATACGCCAGTCAGGGCTCCCGGATCGGCGCCCCTCCTCGGCGGCCGACCGCTCGGATTCAGTGCGGCCCTGCCCGGCGCCAGGACTCACGTTCGCAGTGGAGTCACAGCCGGTCATCCCGCAGGCGGCGAGAGAGAAAGCCCCTGCCGCCGCAACCCCGAGGAACCCCCGGCGGTCGAAGCCGCCCAGAGCAACGCCGCTTCCAGCGCGGTCACGGCCCTCCACGCCGTCATCCATCAAGTCCCTCCCGTGCTGCCCGCCGTGCTGCCAGGACGATCCTGATGCGGCGTCCGTTGACAGGCGACCGCAAGAGGGCCAATCGCGGGTATAGGGCACCGCTCCCGGGCCCCCTTGTGCACTTGGTCGAGGTGGCCGGCCATGACTTTCCTTGCGCGCGGATGTTCGCCGTAGTGGCCGCCCAATCTGGCGGCCGGGTCGTCGCGGGACGCCAGGCGGCCAAGCCCACGCAGCCACAGATGGCAGCCCGCTAGAAGCCACACCCGGCGCCCCCGGGCGGCCCAGCCATACAAAGGGCTCGGCCGTCCCATCCCAGGAACGTAAGGCCAACTATCGCGCTCAGGGGTCAGTTAGGGCGCTCAACCCCGGCTCAACCGGGCGGATGCCTCGATCAGCGCTGCTCCGCCGCTGCCGTCTGCGGATACAGCACCGCGAAGATTCGCTCGAAGCGGGCCGTCATATCGTCTGCGCTCTGTTCGGGGTGGTGCCTCCACCAGGCGACCGCAGCGCTGACGGTCCCGTACCACAGGTGGGTGGCAAAGTCGGTGTCGAGGGGCTCGCCCGCCTGCGACGAGTCGAGGAACTCAGCCACACCGACCGCTCCGAGACGGTTGAGCTCCTGCCGGTAGACGGCAGCGGCCGCATGAAGGGGCCCGTCGGCCGGCAGTGTCGTGTCGTAAACAAGCGCCCAGTCGTGCACGCGTGACTCCAGCGCGCGGAAGATGGCCTCCAGGGTACGAGCGGCACGCGTGAGATCCGACGGGCCCTTCTGTGCCTTGGCCACTGCCTCGACAAGGCGGGAGCCGGCGTGCTCCAGGCAGGTCAGGTAGAGGCCGTCCTTGGACCCGAAGTACTCGTAGATCATGGGCTTGCTGATCCCCGCCTGCGCCGCCACCACAGCGGTCGACCCGCGCGCATACCCTTTGGCACCGAACTCCTGTGCCGCCGCGTCCAGGATGAGCTTCTCCCTTTCCGCTCGGGGCATCCCCTTCGTCCCGACCGCGCGGGCGGCCTTCTTCTGCTTGCTCATGGTCCGCATCCTATGCCAATGTGACTGCAAGGTAACTTACCCAGTGTTCAGATCGGTGGGCGGCGGCAATGAGCAGCAAGACGCGTTCGTGGTGGGGATGGGGAAACGTCGAAGACGCGGTGACGGGTGCGGAGCGGGCGGAGATCACCCGACGTACCGCTGAAATGCTGCCGGGCGCCGACCTGACGGTGCACCAGGCCCCGCCGGTCGAGTCGTTCGAGGTGGGCCCGAGCCGCGTCCGGCCGCCGCAGGGCCTGGTGTCGCTCGCGTCCGCCGATGTGCCTGACCGGCTTGCGCACAGTCACGGGCAGGCATTCCGCGACATCGTGCGAGCGCTACTGGGACAACTGCCCCACGTGCCCGACCTCGTGATGCGCCCCACCTCGGAGGACCAGGTCGTCCGCGTCCTGGACTGGTGCAGTGATGCCGGTATCGCGGTCGTCCCCTTCGGCGGCGGCTCCTCTGTGGTGGGCGGCGTCGAACCGAGGGTGGGCGACAACTACGCCGGTGTGGTCAGCCTGGACATGGGCTCGATGGACCAGGTTCTGGAGATCGACCGCACCAGCCGGGCCGCGCTCGTGCAGGCCGGAGTCTTCGGCCCACAGCTGGAGGACCAACTGCGGCCTCAGGGGTACAGCTTGCGGTTCTTCCCCCAGTCCTTCGAGTTCTCCACCCTCGGCGGCTGGCTGGCCACCCGGGCGGGAGGCCATTTCGCCACCAACCTCACCCACATCGACGACCTCACTGAATCGATGCGCGTCATCGCTCCCAGCGGGGTCATCGAGTCCCGCCGACTCCCGGGCTCGGGCGCCGGGCCCTCCCCCGACCGGATGTTCCTCGGCTCGGAGGGTTCCCTCGGCGTCATCACCCAAGCGTGGGTCCGCCTCCAGGACCGGCCGCGGTGGCGCGCGGGGGCCTCGGTGGCCTTCGCCGACTACGACGCCGGCGTGCGCGCGGTGCGCGCCCTGTCCCAGTCCGGGCTGAACCCGGCGAACTGCCGTCTCCTGGACCCCACGGAGGCATTCATCAACGCCGGTGCGCCGACGGCTGTGCTGGTGCTGGGCTTCGAGTCCGCCGACCACCCCGTCAACGCGCCGACGGAACGGGCACTGGAACTGTGCCGAGACCACGGCGGCACCCTGACCGAGGAGCCGCGCTACACCGACACCGCCGGCCGGGCCGCTCGGACCGGGGCTGCCGACACCTGGCGCAACTCCTTCGTGCGCATGCCCTACCAGCGTGACGCCCTCGCCTCCCAGGGCATGATCGTGGAGACGTTCGAGACGGCCTGCACGTGGGACCGGTTCGACGCCCTGCGAGCCGCTGTCAACGCCGCGGCTCAGGACGCCATGCGCCAGCTCGGCACCCCAGGCGTCGTGACCTGCCGCTTCACCCACGTATACCCCGACGGCCCGGCCCCTTACTTCGGTATCTATGCCGCGGGAACATGGGGCAGGACCGTGGAGCAGTGGGACGAGATCAAGGCCGCAGTGTCCGATGCGCTGATCAGCAACGGGGCCACCATCACCCACCATCACGCGGTGGGCCGCGACCACCGCCCCTGGTACGACCGCCAGCGCCCCGACCTCTTCGCCGCAGCCCTCCAGGCCGGCAAGACCGTCCTCGACCCGTCCGGAATCCTCAACCCCGGCGTAGTCATCGACCCCCTGCGCACCAGCTGACCCGGCACCGCCCCCCTGCTCAGCCCCGACGGCCCGAGCGCGCCTGCGCCACACGCCTGGCAAACGTGTAGTCGGGGATTGCCTCCACCTCGTGTGCGTCCACCGTGAACTCAAGGAGGGGGCTGACGTCACCGCCTCCTTCTGGAAACACCTCGGCAGCTAGGCCATGACGTTCACTTCAACAGCGCGCATCGACCTGTTCCTGGCCCTGGAGCTTACGCTCGGACCTCAGGAACTGACCGACAGCGAACAGGACTTCAAACTCGACTGGTGACCTCTCGACGCTGTGTTCACAGCGGCAGCGCAAGGCCGATTTGTACTGCCCGCAGGCCCGCTCGCTCCCCTGCTCGCAACTCGAGTCGCCTCCTGATCTCCCGCACCTGCCGCCGTGAACAGCACAACGGCCGCGTCGAGGACGAGCCAGGTTTTGGTGTCCATGCCTCATCGTGTACCCGCTGAGCGCGGGTGCCAGAGCCGAGAGCCCTCACCCCGATGCGGGGAGGTGTACGACTTGGTGTCCGCGGCCTTCGACGGCGGACGCGACGGCGAGTTCCTGGCTCACGTGTGTGACCGGCGCCGCCGCGGCCACCGAGGCGCAGGGGCCGCCCTGGTCGGTCCGGCCTTCGCGGTGCTCTGCCCGGTCGTCGGCCGCGAGAGCCGGAGGCGACGTCGGCGCACCACAGATGTGGGGGTGCACCCCTGTGTGCAGCTGCACACAGGGGTGCTCCATGGCGAGCACCTCAGTGAGTCCTCAAGAACGTCAGGGGAGCAGGCAGAAGCGTACGGCTGCGCATTTCGAAACCTCGACCCAGCCGTACGATGGCCCCGGCTGACTCCTGTCGCGCATCCGATGCCGTGATGCGAGGTGCCCGGCCGAGACACCTGCGGACGGTGGCGACTGCGGGCGGGCACCCCGACTCGCCTGATCGCCCAAGACGGCCTGGGTATACGGCACTTCCCTTTGCCCCTCGACTCGCCGGTCCCGCACTCTGGCATCCGACCGGCCGCTTGCCGGAACGCGCCGCCCACGTGGGGCTGAAACCCGCTGGTACCCGGGCAAACATCGCGTGGGCGTGATCATCGGATCGAGTTAATGTCGCCGACTTCCCATGGTCCACGGGGCGGAGCGGCCATTAGCGTTCACCTGGTTCCAGACGGATTCCCCGCCAATGCCCCCCTTTCCTCCTGTTGCCCGATGACGCCCGCATACGTGCCATCACCGCCCTGAACAAGGAGAGCTCGCCCGATGACTGTTGACTCGAGTCAGGAAGCGCGACCGGAGTCGCCCCAGCAATCCAGCCTCGGCACGGCAGCCGCCCGCAACCTCGCCACCACCACCAAGTCCGCCCCGCAGATGCAGGAGATCACCTCCCGCTGGCTGCTGCGAATGCTCCCCTGGGTAGAGACCAAAGGCGGGGTCTACCGGGTGAACCGTCGCCTGACCTACACCGTCGGCGACGGGCGCGTGGAGTTCGTCCAGGACGGCGCCGACGTCCGGGTGATCCCCCGTGAGCTCGGTGAACTGGCCCTGCTGCGCGGCTTCGACGACGTGGAGGTGCTCACTGCCCTCGCCGATCGGTGCGTCCAACGCGACTTCCGCGCCGGCGAGACGCTGGTGGAACGCGGTACTCCCGCGGAGCACCTCCACCTCATCGCCCACGGCCGCATCAGCCGGACCTCCGTCGGCGAGTACGGCGACGAGGTCGCCCTGGACGTACTGGCCGATGGCGACCGGTTCGGGGACAACGCCCTGCTGGACGGGAACGCCCCTTGGGAGCACACCGCCACCGCCTCGACCTCGGGCACCCTGCTCACCCTGTCTCGCGCCGACTTCGAGGCCGTACTGTCCACGGCGCCGGGTCTGCGGGGCCACATCGAACAGTTCACGTCACTTCCCCGCCAACGGCAGAACCACCGCGGCGAGGCGGAGATCGCGATGTCGGCCGGCCACACCGGCGAGCATGAGCTGCCCGGCGCGTTCGTCGACTACGAACTGAATCCGCGCGAGTACGAACTCTCGGTCGCCCAGACCATTCTGCGGATCCACACGAGGGTCGCCGACCTCTACAACGAGCCGATGAACCAGACCAAGGAGCAACTGAGGCTGACCATCGAGGCGTTGCGCGAGCGTCAGGAGCACGAGCTGGTCAACAACAAGGAGTTCGGCCTGCTCAACAACGCCGACTTCAAGCAGCGCATCCAGACGCACTGCGGCCCGCCAACCCCGGACGACCTGGACGAGCTCCTCTGCCGCCGCCGCGGGTCGAAGTTCTTCCTCGCCCACCCGAAGACCATCGCGGCGATCGGGCGTGAGTTCAACGCCCGCGGGCTCTATCCGGACCACGTCGACCTGGGTGGTCAGCAGGTCCCGGCCTGGCGGGGGGTTCCGATCCTTCCCTGCAACAAGATCCCCATCACGAAGGAGAAGACCAGCTCGATCCTCTGCATGCGGACCGGCGAGGACAACCAGGGCGTCATCGGTCTTCATCAGACGGGTCTGCCGGACGAGTACGAACCGGGTCTGTCGGTCCGGTTCATGGGCGTCAACGAGCAGGCCATCACCTCCTATCTCGTCAGCACCTACTACTCCGCCGCCATCCTCGTGCCGGACGCGGTCGGCGTGCTGGAGAACGTGCAGATCGCCCGCTGGCCCAGGTAGCGGGCCCGGCCTGCAAGGCCCGGTGCGACACCTCGGACCGTCCGAGTCGGTCACCCATCCCCGAAAGGCCCCGGGACAACCGCCCACCCCACGAAGGAGCCATCGATGCCCGCGCCTGAGCCGACACCTCCGCAGTCGAGCCTGCCGGCGACCGCTGCCCACTTCGGGGCGCACGTCCTCACTGAAGCCCAAGCCCGTGCCTGCGATATCAAGGCTGCCACCGGCGGCCCACCCTGTCTGCCGTCCGTGCCCGCTCCGCCGGCGGTTTCCGCGCCGGCATCACCTCCGCCCGACGCCCCGACAGCGGTGGTGACGACACCGATCCCCGACCTGGAACGGATCCTGCGCCCCAACGGCCTGGGCACGGCGGGCCTGCGCCTGATCCCGCGGGAGCAGCTGCCGACGCCTTCCAAACCGTCGGCAGCTACAGCGGGAGGCAGGCCGATCCCGGGCCTCTACCACCACCAGGTGGCTGAGCCCGACCCGGTGCGGGTCGAAGAGGTGAGCCGAAGAGTCAAGTCCTGGGCGCTGGACGAGGTCTCCCTCTATCCCGAGGACTGGGAGGAGCAGTTCGACGGCTTCTCCGTGGGCCGCTACATGGTCGGCTGCCATCCGGACGCACCCACCATCGACCACCTGATGATCGCCACACGCCTGATGGTGGCCGAGAACGCGGTGGACGACTGCTACTGCGAGGACCACGGAGGCTCGCCCGTCGGCCTCGGCGAACGTCTTCTGCTGGCACACACCGCACTCGACCCCGTGTACACGACGCAGGAGTACCAGGCGCCATGGGAGAAGTCGCTCCATGCGGACGCGCCTCGGCGCGCCTACCGCTCCGCCATGAGCTACTTCGACCAGGCCGCCAGCGCCTCCCAGACCGATCGATACCGGCATGACATGGCCCGGCTTCACCTGGGGTACCTCGCCGAAGCCGCCTGGGCCCAGATGGACCACGTACCCGAGGTGTGGGAGTACCTGGCGATGCGCCAGTTCAACAACTTCCGCCCCTGCCCGACCATCACCGACACCGTCGGCGGCTACGAACTGCCGGCGGACCTGCATGCCCAGAGCGCTATGCAGAAGGTCATCGCGCTCGCGGGAAACGCGACGACCATCGTGAACGACCTGTACTCGTACACCAAGGAACTCGACGCTCCCGGCCGGCACCTGAACCTGCCCGTCGTGATCGCCGCGCGTGAGGGCCTCTCCGACCGGGACGCCTATCTGAAGTCGGTCGACGTCCACAACGACCTCATGCACGACTTCGAGAGCAACACCGCGGCCTTGGCCGCCGATTGCCCCGTCCCAACCGTGCTGCGCTTCCTGCGAGGCGTGGCCGCCTGGGTCGACGGAAACCACCACTGGCACCAGACCAACACCTTTCGCTACAGCCTGCCCGACTTCTGGTAGGAAGAATGGACTCATCTGTGACCAGCACGACCAGCACCGAGCTCACCGCCACCGACGCCGCTCCGCTCATCCCCGGCCCGGCGACTCCGTACCAGGGGGACATCGCCCGCTACTGGGACGGCGAGGCCAGGCCCGTGAACCTGCGTCTCGGCGATGTCGACGGTCTCTACCACCACCACTACGGCATCGGTGAAGTCGACCACTCTTCACTCGGCGACACCGAAGACAGCGAGAGCGAGAAGAAGTTGATCGCCGAGCTCCACCGGCTGGAGTCGGCGCAGGCCGATGTCCTCCTGGGGCACCTCGGCGACATCGGGCGTGACGACACTCTGGTGGACGCCGGCTGCGGGCGCGGGGGGTCGATGGTGATGGCGCACCAACGCTTCGGATGCAAGGTCGAAGGTGTCACGCTGTCGGCCAAGCAGGCCGACTTCGCCAACCGGCGCGCCCACGAACTCCGCATCCAGGACCACGTACGCGCCCGCGTCTGCAACATGCTCTCCACGCCCTTCGAGACCGGGCAGGCCGCGGCCTCATGGAACAACGAGTCCAGCATGTACGTCGACCTGCAGGACCTCTTCGCGGAACACTCCCGCATCCTCGAGGTCGGCGGTCGCTACGTGACCATCACCGGCTGCTGGAACCCCCGGTACGGCCAGCCCTCGAAGTGGGTCTCCCAGATCAACGCGCACTTCGAGTGCAACATCCACTCGCGCCGGGAGTACCTGCGTGCCATGGCCGACAATCGCCTGGTGCCCCAGGCCGTCGTCGACCTCACCCCCGCCACTCTGCCCTACTGGGAGCTGCGGGCAACGTCTTCGCTGGTCACGGGAATTGAGGACGCGTTCATCAACTCCTACAAGGACGGCTCCTTCCAGTACCTCCTCATCGCCGCCGACCGAGTCTGACCTACTACTGCTGCCAGGGAGGGCCTGTCCCTGACGTAACGGGCCCTCCCTACCGACTGATTCTCGGATCTCCTTACGTGAGTGGAGTGTTGGGGGCAGGCTGGTGACATGGGCCGCTGCGCACCTGCCGCTCACCCATGTCGCCACGCCCCAGGAGTGCGGCAAGCACAGGCGGTGAAGGAGCGGATCGCCCGCAGCACGGTACGGACTGGACGTGGAGACCGAAGCACGGTCCGAGGACGGGCGGGTGACCACTGATGTGCTCGTGGCCAGCGCCGGCATCGAGTGGGAAGCCCGGTACTCCCCCATCAGCGCCAGCACCGTACGCCGCTGCTCGGCCAAGGCCCGCGCTCGCAACATCGCACCTCTGTGGGTCACCGCGGACGCGCCCTCCGCCCTGATAAACCGTGCTCCCTGTGCCCGCGTCGACGATGTTCCCTGGCAGCCCATCGTCTCCCCGCTCGCCCTGATCGTCCGAGGCGGTGTCAGGCACCTGCAGATCTGGAAATGCACCCCTCTGCCGTCAGAGCCGGAAGCGATGGCTGCCCGAGTGATCTCCTGGTGGACAGCGGTCGCAGGGCCGATGGTGCTCATCGGACATCCTCCTCGGACAGGACGGTGGGCTGGTAGGCCGGCAACAGCCAGCGGTCACGGTCGTGCGCCCGTACGGCCACGGAGCGGTTCGCCAGGGCCTTGCGAGCTCCGCCGGCGGTGATGTCGGCATGCATCTCACCGACCACCACGGCGGTCTCCCCGGAGACGATGATCCGGTCCACGGGATGGTCCTTGCGGTCGATCAGGTGCCCGTTGCTCTCACGGACCCGCTGTGCCGTGCCGATGACGTCTGGTAACGGAGCTGCTGTGCCCACAAGATCTATGGAATTCCCGGGCGTGCGGTGCCCGGGCCCGTCGGGGTGGATGCGCCTGGCCGACGGGCACGAGCATGCGCCGGCCTCATGGAAATAGCGGTCCGTCAGTTGCGCCTGCCGGGCCAGCCGGCAAGCCCCTCTGCACCGGGGGGCTGCGCGACGGCTTGCTCGACGGAGTCGTGGAACGAGTAGATGTGACGCAGGCCGCCGAGAAAGAAGACACGCAGTAGCCACTTGTTGGAGCAGGCAATCCGCAGCGACCCGTGATGGGTCTTGATGCGTTTGGTGACAGCGACGATCATGCCGAGCCCCATGGAGTCCAGGAAGGGGGTACTGCACAAATCGAGAACAAAGTGGCGGTGGCCCTCGGCGAGGCTCCGGATCACTGCGGCTTGCACGAGGGGAGCGAAGACAATGTCGATCTCTTCGTTGGCTGCGACGACCGTCCAGCCGTTCGTCAGGTGGCAATCGACTGACTCATTCGGTCCTACGACGCCCTGATCACACACGTCCCTGCTCCTCTGCACCCTTGCCCGGTTTATCCCACTAATCCATGAAACGGGCCATAGCTGCGGAGTCGCAAGGACTCGGTTTTCAGATGGTGAGCGAGAGTCTGCACGACACCCGCTCCGCTGCGGCGACCAGCGTCGACACAGCACCTTCGAGACGGTCGGTGCGGTTGGCACGCAGGGAGACACCAAGCGCTCCCAGGGTGTCGCCTTGGCGGATGGGCACTGCGACGCACGCGGTGCCCAGGGAGTACTCCTCGATATCGGTGACGGCAGACCCATGGGGCGTGGCGTCGAGACGCCGTAGCAGTTCGGCACGGTGAGTGATGGTGCGAGGGGTGAGATCATTCAGCGCGTGACGGGAGAGGTAGTCGGCGCGGGCATCGCCGTCCAGCTCACGCAGAACGCACTTGCCGAGCGCCGTGGCGTGCCCTGCGTCTTCGAAGCCGACCCACAGATCGACACGGGGCGCCTTCGGCCCGTCCACGATTTCCGCGACCCGGATCTCGCCGTCCTCGTAGAAGGTCAGATAAGCCGCGGCCGACAGGCCGTCCCGCAGCTCCGTGAGCGTCGGACGGACTCTGCTGAGCGCTACCTGATCGCGGCTTCCTCCATGCAGCGCGCCCAGCTTCTCCCCCAGGACGTACGTGCTGTCGTCGAGTTTGCGCACGTAGCCCTCGTGCACCATCGTGCGCAGCAAGTGGTAGGTCGTGGCCAAAGCCAGCCCAGTCTCGCGCGCGAGCTGCTTGGCCGGCACGCCGCCTTCGTGCGCGCCCACAGCTTCCATCAACCGGAAGGCTCGCTGCACCGACGCAATGAGCGTGGGGCCCTCTTTGCCACCCATGCCTCCACATTGCTCCATTCAGACAATGCGGGGCAAATCCGACGTGCGGCATGCTACCTGCCTCGACCACCCGACCCGGTGGCTTGATGCCTGGGTCGACGACTCGGACGGCACATCTCCGCGACGTCAAGCCTCAGGGGGTTCCCAACAGCGTGAGCGATGCGCGGCGATGCCGAGGCCGCGTTCCGCTCGTGGTCGATCAGCCGGCCCTCCACGGGGGCCTGGCGCGCGTGGTCGCCCGTTCAACACCGTCACCGAGCACGCTGAGGGCCCCCCTGGGCGAGGCCCAGGGGGGCCCTGGGTTCTGACTAATACGTCAGGACAGGGTGTAGGTGGCCATCTGGTGGATACCCGTGTCGTGGCCAAGCTGCCACCGCCGATCAGCTCGCCGTTCGGTCGACGCTGGTGTCGTCGAAGTTGAGCAAGACCGGGTCGGTGACCCCGTCGCCGTCGAGATCGGCGGCGAGATAGTTGCGTCCGCCGGTCTCGACGGCACCACCGAGGTTGTCGGCGCCCATCACTAGATCCCCTCCAGAGCCGCCCGCACCTACTCCCCCACCCCTCGGCCTCTCGATGGGCCGGGTTGCGGGGGCCGGCGAGAAGCGAACCATGGCAGCGCCGAAGGTTCCCCAAGCGTGAAGCACCCTCTACGCGCTAGTTGTCCGACGGGATGCGTGAGGCGATCTCGCGGGCGAACCAGTCCGCCTCCTGCGACAACTCGTCCGCCCCTTCGCGTGCGATGAGTTGGAGCAGGCGCAGCAGGTCGTGGGCTTCGTCGAGAGTAAGAATCGCCAGACGCCGCGCTGCGTCGTCCTGGGGCGGGATGAGGCCGGCGACAGCGGTGTGCTCGTTTGCATCCATGCTCTCTTCAACGCGTACCAACGTTCAAGGGATACATCGGGCGCGGCGGACCACCCGAAGGGCAGACAACGGCGCAGCGCATGAGGGGGCTGTGAGAGTCGCCCGGGGTGTGGGACGAATGCCGGCCGCCGACGGCCGTGTCGGCGTCGAGCAGGTCGCCTGACCTCGCGACGTGGCTGACACTGCTCCGCGGGGAGGGCACAGCCAGTCCCTGTCCCAGAGCCCTCACCGACGAACGCGGATGATGGTCTTCCCCTTGGTCCGCTCGGTCGGATTGAAAGCGGAGACGGCATCGTCGAGGGGCGAGACGTTGCCGATGTTCGTCCGCAGCCGTCCGTCCCGTACCCTCTGGACGACCTCACTCAATTGAGCGCGATCGGCCTCGACGACGAAATCGACCGCCAGGCCGTCGGCCGACTGGGCCTCGGGAGGCCCAGCGATGGTCACCAGCATTCCTCCGGCCCGGACCAGGCCTGCGGACCGCTTCCCGATGTCTCCACCGATAACGTCGAAAACCAGATCGACTCCGTTGGCGTCTGACAGGGCGTCGTTGTCGAGGTCGACGAACTCCTGCGCGCCGAAGTCGAGCGGCGTCTGCCGATCGGCAGCACGACCGGTACCGATGACATAGGCGCCCACCTCACGGGCGAGCTGCGTCACCATCGATCCGACTCCACCAGCCGCACCATGCACGAGGACGCTCTGTCCCACCTGGAAGCGGCCGTGCACGAACAGTTCCTGCCACGCGGTCAGGCCCGAGATCGGCAGGCTGGCACCCACTGTGAAGTCGACGTCGCCCGGCAGCGGCGCGAGGATACGCGCCTCGACAGCCACGTACTCCGCCAGGGTGCCGTCGCGGGTCCAGTCCGCAAGTCCGAATACTCGTTGCCCTACCGACAGCCCCCTCGTGCCGTAGCCGAGCGCGCTGACCACTCCGGCCAGCTCGTGGCCGGGGATCGACGGCGCCCGGTCCCGGCCGAGGCGATCGGTCCAGGTTCCGGGCCACGACAGCTCGCCCGGGGTGAATCCCGCCACATGAACCTGGACGACGACATCGTTCACCGCCGCCCCGGCCCGCAGTGCGCGGTGCTCGACGTCGCCGTACGACAGCGTGTGGTCGGGATCGCCGTATACCGCGAGACGGAACGGCTGCCGGTCCGCTGGATGAACCTCCAGGGCCTCGCCGAGCAGGAGACACGGATCGACACTTCAAGGAAGGCCACGGCAGCACGGCTGGATCCCAAGATGTCCGGCCGGTTCTTGTTGGACCCCCTGCGCAGCGGTCCTCCCCGACCTTGCCTCGATGCCTTGGTCGTCCCCCGCCAGGAGACGCCGCGGGTATGCCGATCATCAGCCCAATGAGTGGATGGCCTACTACAAGGTTGACCGAGGCGTGGCCCATGAGGCGCCTCCGGCGTTAGGTGGACATGAACCCGCACGGTGCGCCGCATCCCCAGTACGTCCAGCTCACCAGCGCGTACTGGCTCGACTCCCCGGACCGCTGCTCCGCATTGTGTGCCTGCAGCCTCGACTCCCAGCCCCCGCGGCCCCACCCCGGCCCGGTAGTCCGTTACGCGCTGCTAGGACTCGCTTCAGCCGCCATCATCGCCGCCCTGGCCCTCGTAGGTCTCAGGTAACCCCGGTGGGCTGAGCCCTCCCAGCCTGCCTCGGCTACGTCGGAGGCGCCGGCACGCGCGCCCCTGGGTCGTCAACCAGTCGGCCCAGCGGCACGATGGGTATGACAGCTCTCGGACCATCGGAGAGGGAGCTGGCGAGATGAGCTCAGGCGAATCACCTCGGGACGAGATGCCGGCGCGCGATGCATGGCGTGTGCCTCCGGGAGAGCTCCTCGATCTACTCAGTGTGTCTGCGGTCGTCCTGGACGATGGCGGACGAATCGTGTTCTGGAGCCCTCAGGCAAGCGAGGTGTTCGGATACTCCGCCGCCGAGGCTCTGGGCCGGTACGCAGCCGACCTACTGGTCCAAGATGAGCACCGTGAACTGGTGATCAAGCTGTTCGCCGAGGTGATGGGCACGGGGGCGAGCTGGGCCGGGGCCTTCCCCATCCGGCACAAGGACGGCAGCGTCCGCCTGGTGGAGTTCCGGAATATGCGGCTGCTGGACGATCGCGGTGACGTGTACGCACTGGCTATCGCCGCCGATCAGTCCATGCTGCAGCAGGTCGAGACTCAGCTGGCGCTGTCGGACCATCTGGTGTCGCAGTCCCCCGTCGGCATCGCGCTCCTGGACGCCGATCTGCGCTACCTTTTCGTCAATCCTGCGCTGGAACGTATCGATGGTGTCGCGGCAGCGGACCACATCGGCCGCCGGCCGCGGGAAGTTCTCACGCTGCTGGACGTCGACACCGTCGAGTCCGCATTGCAGCAGGTATTGATTACTGGCACTGCGTTGATCGACCAATACCACGTCGGCCGTACCGTGATCGATCCCGACAACGATCATGCGTGGTCTGTGTCGTACTACCGCATCGACGGGCCCGGCAGGCGGGTGATCGGGGTGGCGATCTCGGTCATCGATGTCAGCGAACGCCATCGAGCCGCCGCCGAGGCCGACCGGGCACGACGCCGTCTGGCCACCATCGCCGACGCCTCCGCACGTGTGGGAACCAGCCTGGACGTGGAGCGGACCGCGCAGGAGCTGGCAAAGGTCGCGGTCTCCGATCTCGCCGATGTCGCGGCAGTGGACCTCCTCGACGCCGTCCTGGCCTTCCGCCGGACAGCAGGCACTCATGAAGGCGCTGAGCTGTTCCGCGCTCTCGCCGTGGCCTCCGCCTACCCCACCGAGGCCACCTCGGCCGCGGACGAGGTCGGGCACATCGCCGCCTACGGCGCGAACAGACTGGTCACTCAGTGCGTCCACTCCGGACAGCCCATCGTTGTGGCCCACACCAGCAGAGCTGATCTTCTGCGGATCGCGCGCGACCGCGCAGCCGCAGTCGCCCTCGCCCGGGCAGGTGTCCACTCCTACCTTGCAGTGCCTTTGATAGCCCGCAACGAGGTCCTGGGCGCCTTCGATCTGCTGCGCGCACGCAACCCGCTCCCCTTCGACGAGGCCGACGTGATCCTTGCCGGGGAACTCGCCGCCCGGGCAGCGATCGCCATCGACAACGCCCGCTGGCACGAAAGCGTGCGCAACTCCGCCGAAAGCCTCCAGCGCAGCCTGCTGCCAGGCCTCCCTCCCCAACTGACCGGCCTGGAGGTCGACGCGTGCTACCAGCCCGCTCAAGCGTCCAGCGAGGTCGGAGGCGACTGGTACGACGTCATACCCCTGGCCGGCGACCGGACCGCTCTCGTGGTCGGCGATGTGATGGGCAACGGCATCGACGCGGCCGCAACCATGGGACGCCTGCGCACCGCCACGTGCGCCTACGCCGACCTCGACCTCGCCCCCGACGAGGTGCTCCGACACCTCGACAAGATCACACGCGGGCTCGAGCACTACATCGCCACGTGCCTGTACCTCGTCTACGACCCCCACCGGCATGAGTGCCGCATCGCCAACGCCGGGCACATGCCGCCCGTCCTCATTCCCGGCGGGCACCATCCGCAACTGCTGAGCCTCCCCACCGGCGTACCCCTCGGCGTCGGCGAAGACCACTTCCGCACGACGTCATTCGCCCTGGCCCCGGGCGACCGCCTCGTTCTCTACACCGACGGCCTCGTCGAAACCCGCCACCACCCCATCGACGAGCGTCTCCAGACGCTCCTAGAGATCCTCGAAGAGCAACACCCGCTTGAATCCACCGGGCAATGGCTCCTGAACGCACTGAGACACCCCGACGACCACGACGACGTCGCCCTCCTGATCGCAGAGGCACGGCCCACCACCCCAGCCGGCCGGTAACAGCTCGGTGGCGCCGAATTGAACCCAGCGTCGGTGATGCTGGTCTTCTTTCCGGACACGCGAGGTATAGGCGAGGAGCTGGCGGAGGCCTTCAGGCAACGGGCGTCGGCGAAGGGTGTGTGGTCGTTCCCGATCTCAGCCAGGATCCAGGCGGCGAGTTGGACGCAGAGCCCGGGGAAACTCAGCAGCACTTCGGCGTCCGGATGCTGATGAGGGAACGCCTCTTCCACCACCTCGGCGAAGTCGTCGGCGGCGGTGCAGGCGGCTCCCAGGTGGACCAGGAGGGCGAGCATGTGCTTGCCGAGAGCGACCTCGACCGGGTCGCGGCTGCTACCGGCGAGTGACGGCGCCAAGGACGCCGAGATCCTGTCCCTGAGCCATCAGGTCACCGTCGTGGAGCGGCAACTCGGCCCGGAGAAAGGGGGTCAGGCCGGCTCTCCTTCCCAGTGCTGGCGCACGGGAGCGTGCGGTGACGCTGTGGCGGCGGGCCTTGGTCGTCCCAACGACACCAGCCTTGACGACGCCGAACTGGAAGGCGCCGTGGCCCGCGGCGCCTTCCAGTTCACAGCCATCGCCGACGTCCTTCGTGCCATCGGCGGCGCCATCGCCACCGTCGTCACTCTGTCCTTCCGAACCGTTGCCCGCCTCTTCGGCGAGGCCGCCAGACAGCGCACGCGGCCGGCACTGAAGATTCCGACGGAACATGCGTGCCTTACGCGGCAGAGTCCAGGGTTTGATCGCGGACCGCGGCGCAGCCTCCGGCCGGGGACCTACATCCAGGGCGCAGACCCGGGGAAGGACACCGAACGGGCCGAGCTATTCCGCAAGACGCAAGCCGACAGCACTCATCAAGCCTTCGCCGGCGCTTGCACGATGTCCTGGAGCGCTGTCATGCACTCCAGGCAGTGCCGGTCGGTCGAGTCGTATCCGGCGTCACCCTCACGCTGCCTGCGCTGTCCGCACAGCGTGGTGGCCGTGTCGGCCGCCACTACGTGCCACACCAGCCCACCGCCCGCGGTGTCCGCTCCGACCCACATCTCGTGCATGACCAGCTCCCTGGTAGACGACACCCCCGTTTTCCATCGCACCACCTGTCCTCTGATACGGCCTCTCGCGGTGGTGCGGACGGGTGAGACGTTCTCCCAGCCGTTTGAGCTTCCCCCCACAGCGGGAAGAAATGTGCCGGCTGTGCGGCTGTCACGATGCCCCGCCGTGTCGCGAACGGACCAAAGCGGTGCACGGCAGGGAAGGCGTTCACAACCGGCTGCGCGAGTGGCCAGCTGACGGCACCAGGAAGAGAGCGTTCACCGCCCTGCTCGACCAGGCCCACGCGTGCCGACGCGGTCGACTCCACAATCCCCCATGCCCACCATCCCCGACAGGTCGCTCGGCCGGAGGCGAGTTCGCCAACTGTCCGCGTACGACGGGCAACCATTACTCCTCCCGGCCTGCGGGGCACTCGGTCGGCCTGCCCCGCTCGCAGTGACGGCGTCAGGCCTGCACGATCAAGGCGCGGGAGGTCACCGAGCCGGAACGGCCCGCTTCTCCCAGCACCTAGTCGTCCCGGCGCGAAGGTGAAGCGAGCTGTGCCTACCGGTCCCGCAGTAGCCAAGCCCCTATCCGGCGAAGAACGCGTCACGCGCCTGCCCCACAGGGTGCGCGGAGCGCTGCGCAGAGCGGCTCCGGCCCTGGTGCTCTATGCGACGGCGCGCCTGGTGGGCCTCGCCGTGGCGGCTGCCGTTGCCTCAAGGGCGCACAGGCCCCTGTGGATCACGCTGGGCGATTCCTGGGACAGCAAGTGGTACGCGGGCATCGCGCAGCATGGCTACGGGACGACGATCGCCGGACGGACCCCCGGTTTCACCTATAACGACATGGCGTTCTTCCCGCTCTATCCCGCTCTGCAGCGCACCCTTGCCACGCTCATTCCCCTCCACATGACTGTTGCCGGTCTCGTCGCGGCCTGGCTCTCGGCATTCGCTGCCGCCTGGGGCATCTACGCCGTCGGAGAGAGCCTCCACGGTCGCAGGACCGGCATCGTCCTCGCCCTCCTGTGGGGGATACTCCCGCATGCCGTTGTGGAGACCATGGCCTACAGCGAGTCACTGATGACTGCTCTGTCCGCATGGTCGCTCTACGCTGTGCTCACCCGTCGTTGGCTCTGGGCAGGGGCCCTGGCTCTGCTCACCGGGCTCACACGCCCCAACGCCGTCGCAGTCGCCATGGCAGTCCTGTGCGCTGCGGGGCTTGCATTGCGGCGGAGTCGACGCGACCGCCGCGACTGGCGTATCTGGGCGAGTGCGGCCCTTGCACCGCTTGGCTGGCTCGGGTACCTGTCATGGGTGGGCAGTCGCTCCGGCGGCCCGCTCGGTTACTTCAAGATCCAGCAGGGTTGGGGCTCCCACTTCGATTTCGGAGTGAGCGAACTCCGGTTCCTCAAAGGTGTCTTCACGGACCGGGATACTCCCCCGCATCTCGCCTACTACATGGGAGCCGCCGTCATTTTCGCCGGCCTGGCCGCGCTCGTTCTACTCGTCCTCGACCGCCCGCCGCTGCCCGTGCTCGTGTACTCGATCGTGCTGGTAGCCATCGCCATCGGCGGATCCAAGTTCTACGCCTGCAAACCGCGCTTCCTTCTCCCCGCGTTCCCCTTGATGCTCCCTGCCGCTATCGCTTTGGCCAGAGCGCGGCCGCGCACCACAGCAGTGCTTCTTCCCGCTATCGCCGTGGTCTCTGCCGCGTACGGCGCGTACTCACTTTTCTACGCCGACACCGCACCCTGACAGGCCCTGAGGAAAGCGCACGCCGACGGTGAGGTTTCTTGTTCTGCGGACGGGACGATTCGCACTGGCTGCGGGATTTGGTCCATGCACAAGCAACGCACCCCAGGTCATCTTCAACGTGTTCCTGTATCTGCTCTGCGGTCGCGACCTTGAGCACCCCGAACACGCACAACACGTCGCCGCGCAGCCCGTTGGGAACGGAAGCTCACCTTCGTGATGACCTCGCCCTTGCCGTAGCCCTTGCAGCAGGCCGGGCAGGTGTCTGGGTACGCGGCCCGCAGCGCTCCGCGCGGCAGTGGCACCACCACAGTCGGCGTCGCACAGGTGCGCATCAGGCGCGCACGGTGCGATGAGTTGTGCACGATGCGGCGAACTCCCCCAGGGTGTGCATCAGATGTCGTTATCTCTGCCGTCGATGCGCGCGATGTCGGGCCCTCCCATCCGGTGGTGCGCACCCCGGTGCGCCCTCCCACCGCACCGACAGAGAACACCGTTGCGACCCGGACGACACGCGCCCGGCCGTCAAGCGTCACCGTGGCGGAGGCGCCAGCCCGCCCACGCCGAGGAGATCATCTCGTCGACATCGTGCCGCGCGGACCACCCCAGTTCCTTGACGATCAGGTCGGCAGAGGCGACGACCCGCGCGGGGTCGCCGGGGCGGCGGGGCTCCGTCTTCGGGAGAAGGCCGGCGCGGCCGGTGTGGGCGCGGATGCGGTCGACCATTTCGGCGACGGAGACCCCTTCACCGCGGCCGATGTTCACTGTCAGGTCCCCCGCGAAGCCGCTCGTGCAGTCCGTGGCGAGACGGCGCGCGGCGGCGAGGTGGGCGGAGGCGATGTCCTGGACGTGGATGAAGTCGCGTACGCACGTGCCGTCGGGGGTGGCGTAGTCGTCACCGAAGATCCGCGGTGACTCGCCCGCGTCCAACTTTTCGAAGACCATCGGAACCAGGTTGAAGACGCCGACGTCGGCGAGCTCGGGCGCGGCCGCCCCGGCCACGTTGAAGTAGCGCAGGCAGACCGTGTTGATGCCGTACGCCGCACCGGCCGCGCGGACCAGCCACTCGCCGGCGAGCTTGGTCTCGCCGTACGGATTGATCGGCACGCAGGGAGTGTCCTCCGTGATGAGGTCCACATCCGGCATGCCGTACACCGCCGCGGAGGAGGAGAAGACGAAGTGCTGGACGCCCGCCGCCGCGCAGGCGCCCAGCAGGACCTCCAGGCCCTGCACGTTCTCCCGGTAGTAGAAGAGTGGCTGCGCGACCGACTCGGGCACCTGCTTCTTCGCGGCGAGGTGGACCATACCGGTCACGCCGTGCTCCGTGATCGCTGCATCAAGCGCCGCGCGGTCCAGCGTGGAGCCCTTCACCAGCGGTATCTCCCGCGGCAGCCGCTCGGGGATGCCGGTGGAGAGGTCGTCGAAGACGACCACCCGCTCTCCGGCTTCCGCCATGGCACGCGCGACGTGCGCCCCGATGTAGCCCGCTCCGCCTGTGATCAACCACGTCGTCATGAGCGCCACCCTAACGACGGGGAGCGACGTGGTCCGGGGCCGCGTGACGTATCTCGTTGATCTCCTGCCTTTCGCTTCCCCTTTTCTTTCCTCTCTCTCACCTGGTCTTTGTGGGGTGTTGCGTAGCGTGTTCAGGACGGTGTGCGCCGCGCGGCACACAGGTGTGTCCATGGGCATACGCGGCTGCAGGATTTCAGCACTTGAACATTCAAGATCTCATTGTTTGTCGCAACATCACCCGTATTGGTCCCGTCTTCATCAGGGAAAGTCACTTCATGACCATGTTCAGCGTCGTCGTCACCGCCCTCGATGCGCAGGGCTACCTCCGGGAGTGTCTCGAAAGCGCCCTGAACGGGGCGGCTGCTGACACCGAGGTCGAGGTCGTCGTCGTCGACAACGCCTCGACAGACGCCAGCAGAGCCATCATCGACGAGTACGCCGAACGGGACGAGCGGGTGCGGGCCGTGTGCCTGCCACGTCGCCTGCCGGCCGGTGCCGCGCGGGTCGCCGGAGCCCAGCAGGTCAGCGGCGACTACGTGTTGTTCCTGGAGGGACACGACTCCCTCATGCCGGATGCGCTCGTGGCGCTGGCCCGCCGCGCCGACGAGACCGGACGGCCCGACGTGATCGTCTTCGACCACGTGCGTTCGACCTGGTCCGACTCCGCGATCGGCAGCGGCGACGGGCGGTTGTTCATCGCCCCCGGCAGCGAGGTCTTCACTATCGAGACGCAGCAGAAGACGCTGAACCTGACGCCGACGCTCGCCAATCGCGTGCTGCGCGCCGACTTCTACGCCGCGCACCAGGAGTTGTTCGGCCAGGACGAATACACCGAGGTGCTCCCGGCGATCGGCTCGCTGCTCGCCGCCGAACGGATCGCGATCACCGATGCGGTGCTGGTCCGCCGCAATGCGCGCGAGGTACCACTGGGCGAGGAAGGACACTTCAACCTCTTCCCGCAGTACGAGGCGCTGTGGAAGCTGCTCGGCTCCGGGCCCGCGATGGCCGAGGCCGCTCGGATCGTCTTCAGCGGCATGGTCCGCCGCTACCTGAAGGTGCTCACCCTGCCGGGGGCATCCGACCGGCACCAGGCGAAGTTCTTCCACTGCGCCTCCGCGCACTTCCTGCGCTACAAGCCCGCCGACTACCAGCGGCCCGCCAACCTCAACGGCGTGCGCCACGCCATGCTGGAGCGCGACTCCTACTCCGGCTACCGGGCATTGCAGCTCGCCAACCGCAAGCGCCGTAGTGTGCGCACCCTCGCAGCCAAGGCGAGGAAGAAGGCCGCCGAGGTGGCGAAGGAGGGCGCGTACCGCGAGCAGTTGCGCCACCCGATCGAGGAAGACCTCGCCGTCTTCTCTGCCTACTGGGACCGCGGCGTCACCTGCAACCCTGGCGCGATCTCCGCCAAGCTCGCCGAACTCGCCCCGCAAATCCGCCAGGTGTGGGTGGTCCGGCGCGACGACGTGCCGCTGGTTCCGGCCGGGCTCGACTACGTGGTGCCCGGCTCGCACAGGTACTGGAGCGTGCTGGCGCGCGCCAAGTACCTGGTCAACAACGTCAACTTCCCTGACTCGGTGATCAAGCGACCGGGCCAGATCCATGTGCAGACCCACCACGGCACGCCACTGAAGAGGATGGGCACCGACCAGATCCCGTACCGGGCCACCTCCCGTGGCGTGGACTACGAGGCGTTGCTGGAGCGGTGCGCCCGCTGGGACTACAGCGTCTCCGCCAACCGGCATTCCACCGAGACCTGGTCGCGTGCCTACCCGGTACCGTTCGCCTCGCTCGACTACGGCTACCCGCGCAACGACCTCTACTACACCGCGACCGCCGAGGACGTGCTGGGCATCCGCGAACGGCTCGGCATCGCGCCCGGCAAGAAGGCACTGCTGTACGCGCCGACGCACCGGGACTACGAGGCCGCCTGGACTCCGCGGCTCGACCTGGAGCGGCTGGCGAAGACCCTCGGCGACGATTTCGTCCTGCTGGTGCGCGGCCACTACTTCTACGACCGCGGCCTCTCCCCGCTGCAGGAGCTGCACCGGCGCGAACTGATCATTGACGTCTCCGGGTACGACTCCGTCGAGGAGTTGTGCCTGGCGTCCGACGCGCTGATCACCGACTACTCCTCGGTGATGTTCGACTACGCCAACCTGGACCGACCGATCGTGGTGTTCGCCGACGACTGGGTGACCTATTCCGTCACCCGTGGCGTCTACTTCGACCTCACCGAGCAAGCCCCCGGCGCGGTCGCCCTGAGCCAGGCCGATATCGAGCGGTTCTTCCTGGACGGCGGCTGGCGGGACGCTGCCGCAGCGGCCAAGCGGGCCGAATTCCGCCGCAGGTTCTGCGAGTTCGACGACGGGAATGCCGCCGAGCGGGTCGCGCGCCACGTCTTCCTCGGGCAGGAGGCCGTCCCTCCGGTCATTCCGCTCGACCAGCGCGTGCCTGCCCCGACCCCCGAGGCGGCCGCCGCCCCGTACCGTCCACATAGGTGACGCCCGTGACCAACTTCGCCCACGACTCCACTCACCGAGCAGTTCCCACCGGAGGATCCATGGCCAAGGCGGCCCCCGACGTCACCGTCACAGTGATCGGGTACAACGACGCCGAGCGACTGCCGCGCGCGGTGGAGTCATTGCGCCGCCAGAGCCTGCGCAACATCGAGATCATCATCAGTGACGACCATTCCACTGACAACACCCCCGAAGTGGCACGGGCATTGGCGGCTCAGGACGACCGCATCACCTACCACCGCCTGCCGGAGAACAGCGGTGGGTGCAGTGCCCCGCGCAACGCGGCGATGGAGATCGCCAGGGCGCCGTACCTGATGTTCCTCGACAGCGACGACACACTCCCCGAGCGGGCCTGCGAGACCCTGCTGGAGGCGCTGCGCGCCGACAGTGAGGTTGACTTCGCGATGGGTGCCGTCGAGCGGGTCCGCACCGACACCGGGGCCCTTTCCTACTGGCACCCGCACCTGTTCGAGCGCAAGCGCACGGTGCGTGGCATCCGGCGCGAGCCCAGCGTGCTGTTTGAGCACCTGTCGACCAACAAGATGTACCGCCGGGAGTTCATCGACCAGCACACACTGCGCTTCCCGCTCGGCATCCATTACGAGGACCAGCTGTTCTCGGCGCAGGCGTACTGCCTCGCCCGCGCCTTCACCATCGTCCCGGACCCGGTCTACCGCTGGTACATATCACCGTTCGACGCCGCTGACGCGCTGTCCATCTCGAACCAGCGCCACCGCATCGAGAATGTCCGCGACCGGGTCGATGTCGCCAAGCTCATCGACGACTTCCTGGTCGACAGCGGTCACCAGGAGATCAAAGCCGACAAGGACTTCAAGTTCCTCAGGCACGACCTGCGGATGTACACCGGCGACCTGCCGTACCGCACGCAGGACTGGATCAAGCAGTTCAGCGACGAGGTCTCCCCGTACCTCGATACCCTCGCCCCCGAGGCGTTCCAACGCCTGCCGCGAGATCAGCGGGTCGTCATCCAGCTGGTGCGCGAAGGACGGTACGAGGAGGCTCAGCTGGCGGCCCGCGGCATGGACCGGGCGGCCGGACCGCGTGACGTCACGGAGGACGCCGCAGGGCGCGTCTACTGGGGTTCGGTTATCCCCGCCGACCCGGATTCCGCCCGCGAGCTGGAGATCACCGATCTGGCGCTGCGTAGCCGGCCGTTCCGCAACGCCCTGCTGCGACACGAGATCACCCGGGTCACGCCGGCCTCCGGATCCCGCATCACCTTGGACGTGCGCACCTACGACCCGGGAAACCAGTTGCCGATGGGCCCGGTCGTGGCGACGGTCCACCTCGCGCCCGCAAGGAAACGACTCAGCACCTCCTTCCGCCTCGACCCGGTCCACCCGGGGCTCTTCGAGGGCACCGTCACCCTCGATCTCGGTGCAGTCCCGTTTCCGCTGCAAGGCTTCTCCGGGGTGCGCCATCCGGTGCTCACCATCTCCCGGCACCGCCAGCAGAACACCGGCGTGCTGCTCGCCCCGCTGAACTTTCTCCGGCTGAGCAAGAAGGTCACCCACCGCCGCGGCATGGCCGAGCACCACGTCACCATCGAGCCCGAGGGCCACGGCGGCGGCCGCCTCAAGATCACATGGGAGCGCGCGGGACTGCTGGCGAAGGCGGAACCGCACCTGCCAACGCTGCGCAAAGTCGCGGGTCCCGGCCTGCGCCAAGCGCGCGGTGTGATCCGCGGTCTGGCGAAATAAGAAGCCGGTCTCCTTCCGAGTGTGATCACCCGCAGCAGCCCCAGGCACGGTGAAGACCTGCCGCTTCGCGCCGTCGAACCCGTGTGAAGCGGTCGGCGCCGCTGGGACACAGCGGCCTCCCGTGCCCCTCGGCAACACCCCCGAGCTCCGCAATATGCGAGAGGCTGGGGCGTACGACGTCTCAGGAGCCGCTGACCCGGAGCAGGACCTCGCCACTGGGGCTGGTTGCGACCTGCCGGACCGCGAGGTCCGCGCGCCGCACTTCGTTCGGCAGGAAGTATTCGGGGTGGCCCGCGGCGACGGGGTACGAGCCGTACGCGGCGCCACCGCGAGCGCGATCTGTACAAGGACGAAGACCGCGGGCAGTGCTCGGCCCCATGACCAGTGGTCCGTGACACCGCCCGCCACGTGGACCACCGCGCCGAGGGCGCAGAAGATCACCAGCGGATCGCGCCGGTCACGCCGGATCCGCACCGCGAGTGCGGCATCACCCAGGCCCGGCCGAGCCCATTCTCGGCGGTGCGGAGGAGCACCGATATCCGCGGGCGGCCCGGCTCGTTGAACCGCTCGGCCGGCCCTCGGCGACGTCTCCGGTCCCGTCCGGGCTGTTGTCGTCCGCCACCAGTGGCCGCGGCCCCGGCAGCTCCAGCGCCATCAGCGCCCTGCCCTCTTCGTCAGGTTCTCGGCCGCGTTGTACTTCGGCATCACCACGGTGAGGGCGATGCGGTCCACAGCGTGGGGAGCGGACGAGGACGGCGCAAGGCTGCGGCCCCATCGTCGGAATCTGGTCTCGCCAACGCCCTCATCAGTGCCATCTCTCCTCTCGGTCGGTTGGACCGCTGCCATCAGGACTTCGACGAGAAGCGGATAGTGCCGTCCGGAATCGACGCGCGGCCCCTCACACGCACTCCGGCGAGCAGTTCGTTGTCCCCACCGATCTCGGCCTGGTCTCCGATCACGGCGTTCTCCAGCACGGTGCGCGAACCGACGCGCGCTCCCGCACCGACCAGGCTGGAGCGTACGTACGCACCGGCCTCGATCCGTGCGCCGTCGAGCACGATCGAACCATCGACCACCGCATCGGCGGCGATGTGCACCCCCTCGCCGACCACCGTGCCGCCCAAGAGCTTGGCACCGTCGTCGACGTGCGCTCCAGGCAGAATCAGGTACTCGCCCACCCGGCCGGGCAGCGCCGGGGAGGGGACAACTCCGCGCACCAGGTCGGCGGAGGCCTGGATCAGCGCCGCAGGCCGGCCCAGGTCGAGCCAGTACGTCTGGTCGACCACCCCGTGCAGCAGCGCCCCGGAGGCGAGCAGCCCGGGAAAGGTCTCCCGCTCCACCGAGACCGGCCGGCCGGCCGGGATGGTGGCGATGACCGAGCGACGGAAGACGTAGCACCCGGCGTTGACCTGGTCGGTGACGATCTCCTCGGGGCGATCGGGCTTCTCGGTGAAGGCCAGCACACGCCCGGCCGCGTCGGTCGGGACCAGGCCGAACGCACTGGGGTCCTCGACCCGGGTGAGGTGGAGCGAGACATCGGCGCGCGCGACGCGGTGGTGCTCCACCAGAGCAGCGATGTCGAGCCCGGTGAGGATGTCACCGTTGAAGACCAGCACCGGCTCGTCGGGGCCGCAGCTCAGCGCCGTGGCGGCGTTGCGGATCGCACCGCCGGTGCCAAGCGGTTCAGTCTCGTGCACGTACGTGATGCGAAGGCCGAAGTCCGCGCCGTCACCGAAGTACGGCTCGAAGACCTCTGCCAGATAGGAGGTGGCGAGCACCACGTGGCCGACGCCCGCGGCCCGCGCCCGGCCGAGTTGGTGTGCGAGGAAGGGCACTCCGGCGGTCGGGACCATCGGCTTCGGGGTGTGTTCCGTGACGGGGTACAGGCGCGACCCCTTCCCACCGACCAAGAGGATGGCTTCCACTGATTATCACCTGTCTTGCGAAGACTTTGGAGTGCTACGGAGGTTGACGGAAGGTGCGGTGATGCGCGCCATGACTGATCAGCGCGGAGACGGCCGCGTAAGGGGTGCTGGTGGGCCGGTGGGCCCCATGGCGCAGAGGAAGCAGGCTCTGCCGCAGCGGGAGCTTCGTCCTACGTGGCCGTGCGCCGGCGACGCGTACCGCGTGAGCTACTGGAACCGCCGGATCAGCCTGCGGGCTCGCCCGCCGGCGATGCGGCCCAGCCCACGGGCACTGTCCGCCACGCGTAGCCTGAGGGCCGATCCCGGCGTCACATGTGCCTGCACAAACAGTGGTCGTCCCAGACGTAGGACGGTCCGGCGCCATGCCTGCTCGGCCCCCGACGCGCGCACCTCGGCCTGCACGGCCTCGCCTCCGGCACACCGTACTTCGGCCGTAATGCCCCAGGCCATCAGGTCCGCCGGACCGGTCAGTTCACTGGTGCGCAGCCGTGCCTCCGCGGCCCAGCCCTCTTCGCCCGGGACCAGGGGAACCTCGGTGATGTGATCGGCACGTGTCCCGGACCGTTCCCGAAAGACGACGCGTACGGTCTGCGGGGCGAGAGGGGCAAGCCTGCCGTACAGGTCATGCACCCGCAGGGTGAGCCGGGTGTCCCGACCTGTCGTCACCTGCCCGTCGATCGCTATCGGCAGTTCGCGGGGGGCCAGTTGGTCAAGTCCTTCCAGGGGAACGGACGCCGGGCCCGGTCCGAACACAGGCGTGGCGCCGTCGGTGCTGTACGGCGGCGCCAGGCGCGGCGGCCGGGCCGCCAGCTCCACCAGGCGGCCGATCTCCGCGGGCTCGGGCAGTGCCTCCAGGACACGGCCGAGCCACTGGGAGGGCACGTGTGCGGCGGCGTAGCCGGCGGCGTCGAAGGTCCTGAGGTATCCGCCGGTCACCCTCCACCAGTTCTCCTGATACTCCCTGGTGCGCAGGGGCAGTTCTCTTGTGTACATGGCCACGTCGTAGTCGAGGAACTTGCCTTGCGCGGCGGCCACCAGATCCGGGTGTCCGGCTGTCCGCAAAACCTCCACGGCCTGCCGGTGGGCAGCCACCCGGTGCTCCCAGTTGGAGATCACCGCGCGGCGCAAAGAGATGGACAGACTCGGCGCCTGCCTGCGGACGTGCCAGACGTAGACCGGGGTGTCCACGATCGCGAGCCGCGGCTGCGCGGCGTAGAGCCGGGCGGTGAAGACGAAGTCCTCGTAGTGGAAGGCACCACTCGGAAACCTGACGTTGTGTTCGGCGAGAAAATCCCGGCGGTAGAGCTTGTTCACCGACAGGGTGTCCCACAGGAGCCCAGGCTGCTGTCCTATTCCTTCGAGTACCTGCCCCGGCAGTTCGGCGCCGGCGGACCGGTCGAAGAGCTGGGGCTGCCATCCCGTGGTCCCACCGTCGGGGAGTTCACGGCGCAGGCACTGGCCCGCCACGACATCGGCGTCATGAGCGTCCGCGGCCGCCAGCAGCGCGTCGACGGCGCCGGGCAGGAATGTGTCGTCGCTGTCGAGGAACATCACGTACTCGGAACGTGCGGTAGCCATGCCGTCGTTGCGCGGGGTTCCACAGCCTCCACTGTTGCGCTCCCTTGACAGCACCCGCACCCGGTCGTCGTCGGCGAAGACGAGCAATGCGTCCCGTGTCCCGTCGACCGACGCGTCGTCCACGACGATGACCTCGGCCACCGTCTCTCCCTGAGCGAGCGCCGAACGCACCGCGTCGGATACGTGCTCCGCGTCGTTGTAAACGATCACCACGACACTGACGTGCCCGGTGGTCGTGCCTGCTCGGCCGGAACGGTTCCGTACGGGGACCTCAGCGCCACGCGCTGTGCCGTCGCGCATCACGATGAAACCGCCGAGAAAGCTGCGAGGCTGATGTCGGTGCTGATCGCGCCACTGGCGCCGAGGGCGTGGCGCGGCTGGAAATCGAGCTTCATGCGGACCCCGGGGTCGGGTGAATGCGAGACCTCGTGGCCGGAGAGGGCGACGTCATACGCCAACGGTCCGCAGGTACTCGCCAGGACTCGCCCAGCTTTGCCTCGCGATGTAAGAGGAGGACGCGAAACAAACTAGAGCGCGGTGGGAACGCGACCGTGTGGCGTGCCGGCACCGGAACCAGCCCGCGCAACGAGCTGCTGGCGTGCTGTCCGTGGGGCGGGCCCAGTTGAATGCCGCCGGTTCCTGGCTCAGTTGCGGGCGCGAGCGGTCAGCGGCGGCGGGCCGTCTCCAGAAAGCGGCGCAGCCACCTGCCCGCCGGCTGCTCCACCCATCGGGCCACCGCGTGGGACAGCACCAGCAGGGCGATCAGCAGCGCGATCAGCAGCGGCCACCGCGGAACGTCGTGGCGGAACGCCCGGATCGCGGTGTACCCGATCTCGTCGTGGAGCACGTACAGCGGGTACGTCATGGCGCCCGCCGTGCTGAGCCAGCGCACATCGAGGCGGGCGAGCGGGCCGATGACGGAGAGCACGAGCAACGTCAGCAGCACGGTGAAGACCGCGACCGAGCCGAGCCAGGAGACGTGCCAGCCCAGGGCGTTGGACGTCCACGTGGAGCGGCGGGCCAGCTCGTGGACCTCGACCAGCCAGGAGAAGCCGAAGACTGCCCACGTCTCGACACGCGAACCGAAGCGATGGATGAGATACAGGCAGACGCCCATGATGAACGGCTGGCTGTACGACGGCTCGAAGACCGCGTCCCACAACGCGGAGCCGGAGAGCTCTGCCGGGATCGACACCAGCGTCCACACCAGGCAGAACAACAGCACCCGCCGGTACGTCGCCCCGAAGAAGAGCACCACTGCGAACAGCAGGTAGAACCGCATCTCCGACCACAGCGTCCAATACACGCCGCTGACCTCGGAAACTCCCAGAGGTCTTTCGAACATGGTCAGGTTGACCAGAACAGCCCGGTGCGACTTCGGCCTGTTGACGGTGGGGGACAGCGTAAGCACGGCCGTGGTGACCAGCACGCCCAGCCAGTACGCCGGATAAAGGCGCGAGACGCGAGAGGCAGTGAACTGGCGTATGGAACGCCCCCACCCCGACAAGCAGATCGCGAACCCGCTGACGGCGAAGAAGATCTCGACGCCGAGGTACCCGTACTGCGCAAGGTGGTGCGCTGCCGGGAACACCTTGGTGGTGGGCATCTCCCAGGCGCCCCGTGTGCTCCCGGCGCCGGAGGCGACAAAGTGGTATGCGACCACCAGCAAAGCAGCGACCAGTCGAAGACCGTCCACCGCACGCAGGCGGCGGGCGACCGGAGAGACATAGTCCGGTGGGTCGAGATAGTGGTGGAGGCGCCGGGCGATGCGGGCGGGCGGTGCGTGGCCGTAGTCCGCTGTACTCATACGCGAGCTGTGCTCTTCTCCTCGACTGCAACGTGCTCGTTACGACCGCACTCTTCGCCACGCCTACTCGAAGTAGGCTCGCACCGTCTCGACGAGGGACGCCTCAGCGTCGTCGTCCGCGTCCCCGTCCGGACCCTCATCCTCATTCCCTGGCAGTGCATCCGTCAGGTCACTCAGAGCGTCGTCGGACTCGTCACCGTCACGTGTGATGGACGTCAAGCCTGATCATCTCTCCCTTCGGGGCAGCGTCTCTGACATGCCGCTCACCCAGACGTATTACTCGGGGCCACGCGGCCGCGGCAGCCGGTCCCTGAGGGCTGCCAACGAAACCAGCGCACCGCGCGCCGGAAACGGCAAGGCGGCGGCCGTCACTACGCTGACGAACGGAGGTAAGCCGACGCCGTGGTGACAGTGAGAGCTCAGTGAGAAGCGTCGGTCCCGTTGTCGGCAACGCTGCACGACCGTGCTCACGGCCTTGCCGGCCACGGCCCCGGACAGCTGGTGGCTCGCAAGACGTATCATCGGCGGCTCGGACTGGCCGTGCCGGTCTGCGGCCCGGACGAGGTGAGACGGTGCGGGCGCGCTTCCGAAGACATACTGGGCAGGCCGGCCCGCGCCGGGGACGGGCCGCGGCTGCCGGCCGGCACACCGGGCACGAGCTGCGCACCCCTCTCACCTCACCACGGACGAACATCGCCCTGCTCCGCCGACTGGACGAACTGTCGACGCAGACCAGAGCGGAGCCCAGCTGGTTCGGTCGTCGCCTGCCGGCGTAGTACTTCTCCCCGAACTCGATGTGGCTCAGGCAGCCGAGTCGTTGCCGGACGCGCCGGCTGTTGTAGAAGCCGTCGATGTCAGTGAAGAGTGCAAGGTTCGCCTCGGCATGCGTGACGAAGACCGACTCACGCGTCAGCCGTTCGACCCGCTCGCGGCCGACGTGGACGTCCTCGCCTTCAGGGCGGCGTGCACGCGCGGTGAGCCATAGGTGCCGCCGGAGTCGGTGTGGATCCGCCGGATCTGCTCGGCCAGTTCCGTGCCCCGTCGGCGCCGTTCGCACGGCCCGGTGACCGCGTGGCGCCAGAGATAGTTGGTGGAGGAGTGGATGTGCAGTTCCCGCAGCACGGACTCAGCCCCCCGCCGCGGGTGCTCATCCCGACATCGCCATCGTGGAACTCCTGCAACGCCGGTGCCCTGACCCCAACATGGCCAGCACTCTGGCCGGCCATAAGACCTACCTGGTCGCCGCCTACACCGACACCGTGCACATCCCGGAAGACGGACAACTCATCGCGTACGGACCCACCACAGCTCACGTGTCGACCTGAGCGGCCAGCAGTGCCTGCGCTCTCACACCTCGCGGTCAGGAACCGCTGAGAGCGCACTACCGCCAGCGGCCACCTATCACCTCGCCTGCGCCGGCCTTCACGCTCCCTTCCGCACCTCGACAGGGCCGGTGAAAGGAGCCGGAAAACACGCGTGGGGATCATTCGAGTTCGAGCCGGTACCCGTGCCCACGCAAGGTGGTGATGCGCGGCATCCGGTACGGGGGTGACACCCCGTTCGGCCGCACCATCACGTCGGTCAGACGTCGGCGGAGCCCCGCCATGGTGACGTCGAGTGTCTTCGTCGAGCCGAACCAGTTCTCGTCCCACACCTCGGCCATCAGCGTCTCGCGGGACACGGCCTCGCCGGCGTTCCGGGCGAGCACGGCAAGCAGCTCGAACTCCTTGGGACGCAGCTCAATTTCCTGGTCCTGCACTGTGCACCGGCGCGCGATCACGTCGATGACGACATCGCCTGCCCGGACCGGCTCCTGGGGAGGTGAGGCGATGGTCCGGCGTCGCAGATGGGCTCGCAGCCTGGCCAGCAGCACGGTCAGGCTGAAGGGTTTGACCAGGTAGTCGTCGGCTCCGGCGTCGAGCCCCGCAATGACGTCGATGTCGTCGGTGCGTGCGGTGAGGATGAGGATCAGCAGGTCGGGAAAGCGGGCTCGCAACTGGCGGGCAACGTCGAGTCCGTCCATGTCGGGCAGACCGAGATCCAAGAGCAGCACGTCGTACCGGGACTGCGTGGCCTCGGTGAGCGCGCCCGCTCCGGTCCGGCTCCACGCCGGCGCGTAGCCGTTGCCGCGCAGACCGGATTCCAGGTGACGGCCGATGGTGTCGTCGTCTTCGACGACAAGGATCCGGAACGGGGCGGGTGCGGCGTGCGTGCGCATGAGGGGCAGCGTAGAGCGGGAGCGGGTGTTCACAGATCCCGGAGTTCCTCGACGGCGGGTCGGGCGGCCCGGCGTACACCGTTCAGGGCCGCGGCCAAGATGGCGACCGTCGCCGCGAGCGCAGTCAGCACCAGATAGCCGCCGGGCACCGACAGGGCTGCAGGTGGCGGATCAAACACCCCGGTCAGGACCTTGACCAGCATCTCCGACAGCGCCCAGCCGATGAGCGCGCCACCGGCGAGGCCGCCCACGGTCAGCAGGAGGGCCTCCGTGAGGACCATGCCGCGCAGCTGACGTGGTGCGGCGCCCAGCACGCTGGCGATGGCGAAGGTGCGCCGTCGTTCCGCGAGCCCGAGCGCGAGGACGAGTCCGCCCGCTCCGGCCGCGAGGAGTACCGCGAAGGCCAGCTCGATCCGGGTGAGTCCGGCCAGGTCGACGGAGGTGAGGCTGGTACCGACGGTGCCGCGGGTCTGGGTCAGGTCGGTGACGGTGGCGCTGGTGCCAATCCGGGTACGCAGTTGTGCGGCGATCTGCTTCTGGTGGGTGCCGCCGGTGTCGAGGAGAAACGCGCCAACCGCGTCGCTGCCGGTCGCCTTGGCCACGTAGGCGGCGTTGGTGACGAAGAAGCTGTCCTTCGGCGCGGTCGGGAATTCCTTGACGATGCCGGCGTAGTGGAACGGCACCGTGCGCAGTGCCTTGGTACGGGCGTCCTGGACGCGGAGGTTGACGGTGTCGCCGGGAGAGAGCTGGAAGTCCTTGACGGTTTCCGCGCTGACGAGCAGATTGTCGGGACGTTGGGCGAGCCGCTGCATGAGCTGACTGGCGGTGCCGCCGGCGAAGTAGGCGTCCTGGAGCGAGGTGGCCCGTGCGATGGTGTCGGGGCGGACACCGTAGAGGTCCTGCAGATCGGAGCCGACGTAGGCGAAGCGGTGCTGGACGGGCTCGACGTGGGATACGCCGGGGACCCGCAGCGTGCTTCCCGCGCCCGGGGGAACGTGGGCGCCAGGGGGTTCGGTGACGGTGACGTCAGCTCCATTGGTCAGCCGGGCGTCGACCTCGGCCTGCTGGCGGTAGGTGGAGTTGAAGACGGCGGTGGAGATGGCGAAGGACACCGCGAGCGCGAGCAGGACCACGGAGCGGGCCAGCGGGCGCCGTCGGCGGGACATCACGGCCGCCGTGGTCCCCGCGAGGGTCGCCGTGAACGGGCGGGCGAGGCGGGCCAGCGCCGGGCGGCCGTGCGCCAGGGCCAGCAGAGTCACACGCCACACCAGCAGCGCGGCGCCGATCCACAGCAGGGCCGGGCCGAGGAAGGCCCAGTACGACACGGAGAGGGTGGGTACACCCTCGGGCGCGAGCACAAGGGCGTACTGGTTGCCGGAGGACGCCCGGAAGACCAGCCAGGAGCCGATCAGCAGCGCGAAGTCGACGCCGTAGCGCATCCACCAGGGCGAGCGGCTGCGCAGCACGCCGGCCTCCTTGCGCGTGTCGGCGACGGTGACCGAGCGCAGGTCGCGCAGGGCGGGGACGAGGACCGCGCCGGCGGCCACGGCCGCGCCGAGGACGAAGGCGAGGACATACCAGAGGGCCCAGGCCCCGGTACTCGCGCCGAAGGACACGGCGCCGAAGGCGAGCCGTCCGGTCAGTGCGGCAATTGCGAGACCGGCGAGCCCGCCCCCGACGGCGACTATGGCTGCCTCCAGCCCGGCGAGGCCGGTGATCTGACGAGGGCTCAGGCCGCGCAGCCGCAGCAGGCCCTGTTCCTGGCGGCGGCGCTGTCCGCCGGCCGAGGCGACGGCGGCGGTCAGGGCAGCGGCCAGGAGGGCGCCGGGAACACCGAGGAAAAGGAAGAGGATCTGGGCGTAGAGGGCGTCCTGGCGGGCGGAGTCGAGGGCGGCGCCGAGGTTGTTGCCGACCAGGGCGGCGCCCGCCGACTTGGCCTCCAGGTTGTGGGCCGCGCCTGTTGCGCTGGTGAAGGCGGCGGCCGGGTCGGAGGGCAGGTTGGCGTCGCGGGCGACGTGGATCTGGGTGATGACGTTCGGGGCACCGTGGGTGAGGGAGTCGAAGCGGGCGGCCGGCAGCAGGACGACGTTGTCGGGAGGCGCGGTCGGCTGTGACTGGGCAGGGGCGCCGACCTTCTGGAACAGGGAGTCCGCCTGGGGCAGGTCGACCACGCCGTCCACCCGCACCTGGCGCACCCCGACACCCGGTAGTTGGATGCCGACGGTGTCACCGGGAGCCGCATGCAGGTTGGACGCGGTCTGCTGGGCCAGCAGGACGCCGGTGGAGGCCCCGGACAGAGGACGGATCTCGTCGGGGAACTGGGCGCGGTAACCGGCGGGCAGGCCCAACACCATGCCGGGGCCGGTGGTCTGCGTGCTGCCTTGCACGCGCGCGGTGAAGCCGGTGGTGCGATCGAATCCGACCGGGAGGGCGGCCCCGGTGCCGGGCGCCTTGCGCACAAGAGACAGGACAGCGTTCGGGTCGGCGCCGGGCTGCACCTCGACCTGCCAGGCGACGGCGACCGAGCGCACGGCGCGCTGCGTCATCGTCGCCTTGGAGGCGGTGAGGAAAGATCCGAGCGCGGCGACGAGAGCTACGGCGAGAGCAATCCCAGCCACGGCGGCCACGAGCCGTCCGGTGCGGTGACGGGCCAGGCCACCCGTCCACGAGGTGATCATGACGCCTCCTCCGGTGCGAGCAGCCGCCCATCGCGCATGGACCTCCGGATGGTGAGCCGGGCGGCGATGGCCGGATCATGGGTGGTGACGACGAGAGCCGCTCCCGTGCGGTCGGCGGCCGTCAGCAGGGCGTCCAGGACGCGAGCGCCGGTGGCGTGGTCCAGGCGGCCGGTGGGCTCGTCGGCGAGGATCAGGCACGGTGCCTGCGCCAGGACACGGGCCACCGCGACGCGCTGGGCCTGACCGCCAGAGATCTCCTCGGGCAGCCGGTCGGCCAGGTCGGCCGCGTCGACCAGGCCGAGAGCCTCGCTGACCGGTAGGCGGGTCTCCGCCGGCGTGCGGCCGGCGAGCACCAGCGGCAGAGCGGTGTTCTCGGCGACGTCGAGCGCGGGGATGAGGCTGTCGGCCTGGAAGACCAGACCGATGGCGGACGGCCCGTCGAGGCCAGGTCGGCTGACGGTCCCGCTGGTGGGGCGCTCGAGCCCGGCCATCAGGTGCAGCAGCGACGACTTTCCCGACCCGGAGGGGCCGACAATGGCCAGCCGGTCCCCCGGCCGGACAGTCAAGTTGGCGCCGTGGACCGCGACCACGGCCAGCGCGCCCCGACCGAAGGTCAGCGCGGCATCCTGGCAGGCGACGAGCACTTCACCGGAAGGCATGGCTGGACTCCTTCCCGCCCCGCTCCTGGGCCCGACCATCGTCCAGCGCGACCACCCGGTCGGCGATACGGACGGCCTCCGCGCTATGCGTCACGATGAGCACCGCACTGCCGTCCGCGGCAAGGTCCCGCAGCATGCGCAACACCAACTGCTCGGATTCTCCGTCGAGTTCACCGGTCGGTTCGTCGGCCAACAAGACGGCGGGAGAGTTGGCGAGCGCCACGGCGAGCCCGGCGCGCGCCAGCTCGCCGCCGGACAGCTGTCGCGGCAGCGCGCGCCCTCGCTGCCCGATCCCCACCTGCTCCAAGAGGGCCTCGGCGGTCAGGGCGGGACGGCCACGCACGGCACGCTGGGCAAGGAGGATGTTGTCGCGCACGCTCAGGTGCGGCAGCAGGTTGCGGGTCTGCAAAAGGACGCCGACGTGCCGGGCGCGCAGCCGGGCCCGCTCGGTCTCCGGCCGGTGGCTGATCCGCACCCCGTCCACCCGGACCTCACCGCCGGACGGCTCGTCCAGCCCGGCCAGGCACGCCAGCAACGTGGACTTGCCCGCCCCGGAAGGCCCGACGACAGCCACCGTCTCGCCCCGCCCCACGCGCAACGACACACCGCGCAGGGCCAGGGTCTCCTCCTCACCCGCCCGGTAGAAGCGGTACAGCTCACGGGCGGTGAGGACGTCCTCGTCGTGCGACGGCACGGCCGGCATCACGCTCACCTCCACATGAAGGAGTCGCTGACGATGCGCCACGGGTCGACGTTGTCGGCGCCCGCCGGGCCGGACAGCGTCAGATCCACCTCATGGCCCTGGCGGTAGAACGCATAGCGCTCGAAGGCGTCGCGCACCACCTTTCCGGTGACTGGGTCTTTGGCGGAGTCGCCCTGGTAGGTGAGCCGGACGACGCGACCGCTGTGCCGCTGCACCTCCGAGACCTTCGGGTGGGCGAACTTCGGCACCTGGGACCTGAGCTGCGGTACAACCGTGCTGGTGACCGAACCGGTCGTGGGCGCGGCCGGGGTACTGGTCGTGGTGACGCGGACGGTGTTCAGTTTGTCCGTGAACACGGTCGCAGGCCCCTTCTCAGTACGCGCCCAGCCCTCAGGCACCTTCACCGTGAAACTGCTGAACCCGCTGGCCGGGCGGAACAGCACGTACACCTGGTTATCGGGAATGTCGCCGGGCGGATTGGACTCCGTGGGCGCCGGGTTCGGCTGCGCACCACCACCACTGCCGGACGTGACGGAGGACCCTGTCGAGGCCGAGCCGGCGCGCGAACCGCCGCCGGAACATCCGCCGACGGTCACCGCCGCGACCAGCGCCAGACCGGCTGCTGCCGCCGCGCGTGCATGTGCCATGGCCACTGCCCTCCTCGGAGGCCTGAAACCGACTGGGGGCCGGTCATGACACCGACGCTAGGAGGCGGCCGGTTAACGCCCCGCACGCCGACGGTTAGACGACGGCAAAAACGCGTGGCGTATCCGGCCCACACGGGCCGGGTGCACGCAGGATGACGGCATGAGACAGCGCGTGGTGCGAGTCGCCCTCACCGCCGCCCTGGTCGCCGTGGTCCTCCTCGCCGTGCCCCTGGCCCTGGCCATCAGGTCCTCCCTGTACGCCGACCAGCGCGACACCCTGGAACGGGCGGCACTGTCCGGTGCCATCCGGGTCAACCCCGACTACATGACCGGCGACCCGGTAGAGCTGCCGGCACCCCCGGCCGGCGGACGCCTCGGCCTGTATGACCCGCAGTTGCGGCTCCGGGCGGGCAGCGGCCCCCTGACCGGTGATGTGGCTGTCCGGAGGGCGCTCGGGGCCGAGGTGGTGCGCGGCCGCTCCGGCGGTGACCTGGTAGTCACCGTGCCGGTCTCCCACGCCGAGCAGGTGATCGGGGTCGTGCGTGCCTCCTCGCCCTCCGCCGCCGTACGTGACCGTGTCCTCGCCATGTGGGCGGTCCTGGCGGGCGCGTGCGTCCTCGCGCTGACCGTGGCGGTCCTGATCGCGCGCCGCCAGGCACGACGTCTGGCTGCCCCGCTGGAGGACCTCTCCCGCCACAGCCGGGCGGTCACCGCCGGCGACCTCGGAGCCCGGGCCGCCCCCAGCAGCATCGCTGAGATCGACCAGGTCGCTCACGCCCACAATGAGATGCTGCAGAGCCTGACGGAACTCCTTCGCCACGAGCGCGACTTCACTGCCAACGCCTCCCACCAGTTGCGCACCCCGCTGACCGGACTGCAGCTCACCCTGGAGGCGGGCCTGGAGCAGTCGGACGAGGGCCGCCTGCGGGGCGTCCTGGAGGCGGCTCTGGCCACCACACGCCGCCTGCACACCACCGTCGAGGAGGTGCTGCGGCTGTCCCGCTCCCATGGTCTGCCCCGCTCCGCCGTCCCGGACACGCCCGTACCGCGGGTCCTGCACGAGGCCGAGGAACGCTGGCACGGGCCGCTCGCCCGCGACGGTCGACGCCTGGAGTGCGATTTCCGTGACGCGCCGGGCGACGTCCATGTCCCCGGCACCCCCGTCGCCGAGATCCTCGGCATCCTGCTGGACAACGCGAGCGTCCACGGGCGCGGCACTGTCCGCCTCGGGGTGCGCGATCTCGACAACGCGCTCGCCTTCGACGTCAGTGACGAAGGCACCGTGCACGACGAGGCGGCCAGGCTGTTCGACCGCGGTCACAGCGGCAGCGGCACAGGAACGGGAATCGGCCTCGCACTCGCCCGCGACCTGGCCGTCTCCCTCGGCGGGAGGCTCTCCCTGTCCAGCAGCCACCCGGCCACCTTCACCCTCCTCGTCCCGGCCCGTCAGGCTGAGACCACGCACAACGGGGGCACGGAGGGCGACGGCTGAAGCTCCGCGGAAATTCGACTGCGTCCGGGCCTTTGCAGCATGTGCGGGGCTGCCGAGGTCCACCGCAGTTCCGCTCTGCGGCCGGTGGGCACATCCTCAGCTTGATTCTCCAGGCCAGGGCGGTGTCCTACGACATGTGATGCGCCCGTGATGCTCCTACGGTGGAGGCATGCGGGTGCTGGTGGTGGAGGACGAAATCCGCACGGCCGAGCTGCTGCGGCGCGGTCTGACGGAGGAGGGCTACGCCGTCGACGTGGCCGTGGACGGTCCGGAGGCAGTCTGGCAAGCCGCCGAGGTGCCCTACGACCTGATCGTCCTGGACGTGATGCTGCCGGGCTTCGACGGTTTCGAGGTCTGCCGGCGGCTGCGTGCCGACGACTGCTGGGCCCCTGTTCTCGTCCTCACCGCGCTGGGCTCGGTCGGCGAGCGGGTGCAGGGCCTGGACGCCGGCGCCGACGACTACCTCGCGAAACCGTTCAGCTTCGCCGAGCTGTTCGCCCGGCTACGAGCGCTGATCCGCCGCGGCGCCCACCCCAGACCGGCGCTCATCACTGTGGGTGATCTACGGATGGACCCAGCGAGCCGACGGGTGTGGCGCGACGAGGCCGAACTCCAGCTGTCGCCCAAGGAGTTCGCGCTCCTGGAGCTGTTCCTTCGGCACCCCGGCGATGTGCTGACCCGGACCAGGATCCTGGAACACGTGTGGGACTTCCCCTGCGACGGGGTGTCCAACGTCGTCGACCAGTACGTGGCCTATCTGCGGCGCAAGGTCGACGGCCCCAACGAGCCCTCCCACCTGGAAACGGTCCGCGGCGCGGGCTACCGGCTGCGCGCCCCCGACGGGGCGACGCCCCCGCCACGCCCAGCGCAGCCACCCGTCAGGCCCACGTCACCGGGCCCCGGGTCCGAGCCGGGAGGCTGAACCGGGATGCCCCTGCGGTGGCGCCTGGCCCTGATCTTCGCCCTCGGCACGGCCCTGGTGATCGCGGCCGCGGGGCTCGTCTTCCTGCAACGGCTGACGGCCGGACTCGACGACTCCCTGGGGGCGATCCTGCGGGCACAGGCCGACGCGGAGGTGGTCCGGCTTGCCGTCACTGGCCCGCTCCCTCCTTTGCGACCCCCGTCCGCGCGGGACCCGGACGGGGGTCTCGGCACCGGCGCCGGAGCCGAGAGGGTGGCCCAGGTGCTCGCGCCCGACGGCCGACTGCTCGCCTTCACCGACGGCGCCGGCAGAAGCCCCTTGGCCGACGCGGCGCAGACCCGGGCGGCAACCCGCAAGGACATCGAGTTCACCGCCTCGGTGCAGGACCAGCACTACCGGATGCTCGCCGTACCGGCCACGAACGACGACAACAAGGTCGTCGTCGTGGTGGGCGCCAGCACCCGGGTCGCAGACGCCGCGACCGCGCACACGCGCGACGCCCTGCTGCTCGGCGGCCCGCCCGCCGTCCTCGCCGCCGGTCTCGGCGCGTACTGGCTGGCGGGGTCAGCGCTGCGCCCGGTGGACCGCATGCGCAGACGGCTTGCGGAGATCACCGAGCAGGACACCGGAGCACGGCTCGAGGCACCCGCCACGCACGACGAGATCGCCACGCTCGCGGCCACCATGAACGACGTACTCGACCGGCTCGCAGAAGCCCTGGCCCAGCAGCGCGGATTCGCCGCCGACGCGGGCCACGAACTGCGCACCCCGCTGACGGCCCTCAAAGCCGAGCTGGAACTGGCCGGGCAGCCCGGACGCACCAAGGAGGAACTCATCGCCGCGGTCGCCGCCACCGCCCAGGACACCGACCGGCTGATCCGGCTGTCCGAGGATCTGCTGCTGCTGAGCAGGACCGACCAGGGGCGGCCCCTCGTGCGGCCGGAGCCGCTGGCACCCGCCGAACTGCTCGCCGCCGCCGCGCGGTCAGCCGCGTCGCGCGCGGCAACCCGGAGTGTGCGGGTGCGCCTGCGGACCGACGACGGCGTACGGCTGCTGGCCGATCCGGACCGGCTGCGGCAGGCCGTCGACAACCTGCTCGACAACGCGCTGCGCTACGCCCCCCAAGGCAGCGACGTCGACGTCAGCCTCACGGTCCATGGCTCGCAGGCGGACGCACACGCCGTGATCGAGGTCCGCGACCACGGCCCCGGCTTCCCGCCCGCCTTCCTGCCACACGCCTTCGAACGGTTTCGCCGAGCCGACGCCGCTCGGAGCCGGCCCGGGGGCGGCGCGGGACTGGGCCTGGCCATCGTGCGTTCTATCGCGCAGGCGCACGGCGGCACCGCCGCCGCCGACAACGCACCGGGCGGCGGCGCCCGCGTACGCATGGAGCTCCCCCTCGCACCAGGCTCTGACGAGCCCTGACGGGTACGCACGACCGAGCGATCCCAACCCGCAGGCCGCACAACCTCAGAGCCCGCAACAGGCTGGAAGCCCCCAGAACCGGGCGCACCGGCCGCACATGTCAGTGCTCACATCGGGCGTACACGGTCGCCTCACCAACGGTTTCGCACCATGGGGGCATCGGCACATCAGCAGCGCACCCAGTGCGAGGTGAGCATTCATGAACACGACACTCACAAAGAAGACCGGGAAAGGTCCGCGGATACGCACAGCGGCCATCGGAGCGGTGTGCGCGGCCATGCTCGCAGGCGGGGCCGGGGTCGCGATCGCCGGCCCGGCTACCGCACCCGCCGTACACGCGGCAACGGTCGCAGCAGCAACACCGTCCGCGTCCATCACCGCTCACGCCAACCACACCTCGGTCAAGACCGGCTCGAGCGTCGCCATCACCGGCAAGGTGACCCACATCAAGACCGGCAGCAAACTCACCGTCCGCCACCTCAACAGCAGCGGCAAGTGGACCGCCCTGCACGCGAGCACCACGGTCAAGAAGGGCGGAGTCTACGGCGTGCACGTCAAGCTCAGCTCCAAGGGCGCCCAGCAACTGCGCGTCGCACACCACAACACCCTGTCGCCCATCGTCCACGTGACAGTCACCTGACGCCAACGAGTGAGGAACGCACGCCCAAGCCGTCGCGACCTCGACCTCTATGGTTCAGGTCGCGAGGCCTTGCAACTGACGGGCATTTAGGTTTCTCGCTGACGTGCGGCGTGGCATGTCGAGGGCGCTGAACTCTGAGCCATCGCCACGACGCGGTGAACGGGGCTGCTGCACGATCGGGTGACGTCTGAACTGGCTCGCCCTGGCGGGCAGGTGGGAAGTATGTCGCTGTGCCCATCCCTATCCGGAAGAGTTCCGCGAGGATGTAGTGCAGGTCGCGAGGAACCGCGGTCCCGGCGTGAGACTTGAGCAGGTGGCCGCCGACTTCGGTGTCCATGTGATGACGCTGTCGAAGTGGATGCGCCGCGCGGACATCGACGACGGAGTGAAACCCGGGGCGACCACGCAGGAGAACGCGGAACTGCGGGACGTGCGTCGGCGGATCCGGCTGCTGGAGCAGGAGAACGAGGTCCTGCGCCGGACTGCCGCCTACCTCTCCCAGGCGCATCTGCCGGGAAAAGGATCTACCCGCTCGTGAAGGAGCTGGCCGCAGGCGGGATTCCCGTCACGGTCACGTGCCGGGTTCTCCAGCTCGCGAGACAGCCCTACCACCGCTGGCTCAGCCAGCCAGTGACTGACGCCGTGCTTGAGGAGGCCTCTCGCACGAACGTGTTGTCCGACGCCCACCGTGACGACTCAGAGTTCGGCTACCGCTTCCTGGCCGATGAAGCCCGCAGCGCGGAGGCCGGCATGGCTGACCGGACCGCCGGGCGGATCTGCCGGGACAACCGGTGGTGGAGCGTGTTCGGGAAGAAACCCGGTAGATCCAAGAAGGCCGGCCCGTCGGTGCGCGACGACCTGATCCGCCGTGATGTCACCGCCGACGCCACCGACAACGCGGGCTTGCTGCCGCCGGAGCAAATGGCAGTCGGCCCGGGCTAGAGAGTGAGGAGTCGGACGAGCAGCACTACCAGAGTCCCCACGGTGAGCACCGACCCCACCACGGTGAAGAGCTTGTCGACGGTGGTTGAGTCCCAGCCTTGAATGGCAAACCGGCGCGGGTCTTCGGGGTCGTATTGGACGGTGACAGTGGTCCCCACGCCCAAGCGCTTTCCGAGGGACCCGCGGCCGAACCTGGATGAGTACTCACACGCTCGGCCGTCCTGGGTCGTCCACGCTGCGACCGGGTGAACGAATTTGGCGCCTTCGTCGCTTCGTGTGACGTCGTGGCGGACGATGCGGCCCTGTGCCTCGACGCCCGTGCGCCGGATAGCACTGGCGCGGCGGAGGCCGTACACGCCGAAGCAGAGGTTGGCCACGCCAATCGTCAGCGGGATGAGCGAGAAGAGCCATTCGCGTTCCATGTGGAGTGCGACGCGTGCGGTGGGGTGTCGGTTGCGTATGGGCTGGGTTGGTTACCGCCGTTGAATCTGTGAAACGCGCAGGCAGAGGGCCGAGGCACCGATGGATGCTGCCGGGGGCCGAAGGATCAGAAGAGCGCGCTGACCGTACTGGACGCCCATGAGCTGGCCTCGCGGCTCGGACTGTGCGAGACGCAGTGGCTCGATGCGAAGGTGGCCCCGTACAACATCACCCGCGCCCGGCGCCTTAACCCTCAACCCTCAACCCTCAACCCTCAACGGCTAGCCGAGCGCATCGCCGGACATGAGACTGTCGAGGCCGGACCCGCCCTCACCATCCAGGAGGCGTCCAGCATGGTCGACCTCGCGCAGATCTACTGTGCCGGCCGCAGCGGCCAAAGTGGCACCTGGTCGTTCAACGTGGAGAGCGGAGGCAGCGCAGGCTGGGCCCCCTCGCCGACGGCGAGTAACAACTGCACTTCGCGTTGGGGTTCGGCTACGACCCTGCCGACACCCAGCCCGACGTGCTGCACCCAGCGCTGGAAGCGGCCGCAGTCATCCCGCCGGAAGACTCCATCGACGACATGCTCGGCGCGGACGAGGAAGTGCCAAAGAGTGAACAGCACCGCCGGGTGCTGAAGGTCGTCGGTGAGTATTTCGGGCTGTCACTGCCACATCAGACGATCGCGAGCGAGCGCCTTCCTGCCGCGGTCACCCGCAGGCATCCTCCGGCCTCCTGGTAGGTGAGCGGCCTCGGTCTCCGTGAAGCCGCCCCTCACCCCGACGTCGAAACCGTCATTGCGGGCACTGACATCCATGAGGTCTCCGGGACCATCCCCCAGGCGCTGGGCGACACTTGCAGTCGCTCAGGGCGAATCGGCATGATGGGATCACCACCGCAGGCGCAGGGAGCACCGGCGCTGGCAGCGCGGCCTGCCGCCGACCACGGCGGGACCATCCCCGCGGGCGCGGAGAGCACGGCCTTCGCGGTGGCCCGCTCCTGCCGAACGGACGTGCGAGCCTGCTGTCGATATAGCCTCAGCGGATACCCGTTTCGCAGCGGGTCTGCGGCCCGCGAACAGTGCGTAACTGAGATGGGAAGTCGATGGCTCTCAAGGAAGGCCAGCGGGTGGAGCTGGCAGCCGACACCAGGCTGACCGATTCGGTTGAGGTGTCGGGGCTCGTCATCGGGTTCCTGTCCCTGGCGGCGGGCACCAGCGGGACCATCGAGCGGGTGACCGACCACCAGGACGAGAGCGAGGACGTGCGCGAGTACGAGCGGCTCAAGTCGCTGCTCGACGCCTTCGGACTCGACATGCCCACGGAGAGCCGGAGGCAGCTCGAAGAGAAGGTGGCCTCTCTGGAACCCGCGTGGACCGCCTTCCAGGAACGGGCGCCTCACGTGAGCGTACGGGTCCGCTTCGACAACGGGTTCATCCTCGACGGGGCCGACGAGGCCGTCTTCGTCCCTGCGTCAACCACCCAGGAGTCAACTTGACCCGGCCCTAAAGGAACCGGGCTTGGAGGTAGTTCCCAACTGGCTGCTGGGTTGGCTCCTCCGTCCAGACACCCGCTATGGGGTGGCAGGGACGCGTGACTCACGCCCCGCAGTCCACACAGCAGCGCCACGTGCGGCGATGTTGTGGGAAGCATTCCGGTCGGCGTGGGCAACGACCCCGCACCCCCGGCAGATGAAAAGCCCCTGGTCCACACGGTTGCGCTTGTCGATGTGCCGGCACTGCGAGCACATCTGCGACGTGTACGCGGGATCGACGAAGACCAGGGGCACGCCTGCCCGCTTGGCCTTGTAGACGATGAAGTCTCCGAGCTGGGAAAACGCCCAGGAGTGGAATGTGACCCGTTGGGGCTTGCGAAGCCGTACCCGCCGGCGGATGCCCCTGAGTTCTTCCAGGGCTATGCCGTGTGCGGTGCGTTCAGCCTCGGTCACGATCGTCTTCGCGATGATGTGGTTGGTGTTCTTGACGTGCCGCTGCTCGCGGCGGGAGCGTTCTTTCAACCGACGCTTGGCAGACTTGGTGCGCTTCTTCTGGAGCTTGGCGCGCAGGGCAAGCTGACGTTTGCGGTACCGGCCCAGTCCGCGCCCGGCGGCCTGGTAACCGGTGGACGTAGTAGCGATGTTGACGATGCCAAGGTCCACGCCGATGAAGCCGTCCGGCTCGTACGCCTCAGCCTCGGGCACATCACAGGTGGCGATCAGGTAGAACACGCCGTCGCGCTCGACCAGGTCGGACTCGCCCTTGCGATACTGCTGGAGCACCTTGAACGCGTCGGCCAAGCACACGAACGAGACGTTCTTGATGCGCCCGGCCATCGTCCAGATGGACACCGTCTGCTGGTCGTACTGCCAGCTCAAACACCGGTCGTCATACGGCTGCGCGGCCTCGGGGCGGAACGCGATCGGCTTGGACTCCGCCCTGACCCGGCGCCTCGACTTCGGCTTGCCGAGATTTCCGGCGCGCAGGTTGGCGTGCAGCGTGGTGTACGCGTCACGCACCTTCTTGATCACATGCTGCGCGGCCTGCGCCCCGAGCCCCTGCGCCTTGAGGCGCGGATACGTGTGCTTACGCAACTCATACTCACGCGGCACGCCGCGAGCGAACGCCACCTGGGACACCCAGCACGCCAGATCATTGACCGTGCGCAGCGTGGAGCGCAGCGCGGCAGCCTGTTCGGCCTCCGGCATCAGCTTCACCTGCACCACGATCTTCATACCGGAACCCTATGCGGGGGCACTGACAACAATGCAGACCCGTGCGTACGCGCAGGTCACCCCTATCTCGAGAAGTGATCCCTCCCGGGCCTGAAGGCCCGGGGATCCTCACTAGATCCCGCTGAAAGTTCCGGTGTTCGGGGGTGGGTCTGGGGCGGTTGACCGCGCCCCGCGTCGCCACAACTCTTCCGCACGGTGACGGATGTTGCGGGAGCCGTTCCAGTCCGCGTGTGCAACGACACCACAGGACCGGCATACGAAACGGGCCGGACTGACGCGGTTCGCCTTGTCGATGTGCCCACATTCGGCGCAGGTGCGGGAGGTGTACGCCGCATCGACGTGCACCACCGGTACCCCCGCCTTGCGGGCCTTGTACGCGATGAACTCTCCGAGTTGGGCAAAAGCCCTCGGCTGCCATCAGCTGCAGTTTCAGCGGGAGGCGTTTTTGACTTGGAGACGGTGCCGTTCGGGCCGTCTGCCTACTTGGTGGGCGTGCAGCAGGCGGTGAGCCGCAGCAGGAATCGCTGGCCGCGCTTGCCCTGGCTTGTGGATGGTGGCGGGCTGGTGGCACGGAGGACGGCACCAACGCCGTTAGATCCCGTCTCTACCACCCCGTTGGGTCCCCGCAGTCCGTCGCCGCCTCGGCGAGTGCGCGTACCAGGGAGGGTCGCGCGGTCCGTGGGCCAGATGAGGGCCCACTGGACGGGCGGGGCATCGTAGAGGGAAAGGAAGACGACATCAGGCTACGCGTTGTAGCGCTGCCCCTCGTCGGGGACTGTGCACACCGCGTCGCCTGCGTCGACGAGGGCAAGGATCTCGTAGAAGGTGGAGGCGGCAAGGCCGCGGCGGACAGGACGTCCGGCCGGTGTGCGGGTCGGCAAGACCGCGCTCTCCCAGTAGGCGGGAAGAGGGCCGTTCAGGCGCGGCACGATGTGGTCGCCGAGCACTTCCATGCTCACCGACTCCTGCCCGGCGAGCGGGTGGTCCGAGGCCACCATCAAGTGGAGCGGTTCCTCGCGCAGCACCGCTCCGACGACTGGTTCGTGCTGGAGGTGTCCGACCACGCTGAGGCCATCGAGCTGACCCGCGGCTTCCCCACCCCGGAGGCGCTCGAAATCCGCCCGCTCCTCGAATCGGCTTGATCAGCAGGTGTCCCGCGCCGCCATCTGCCCGGACATCCGGCGCGCCTGACCGGCACGTCCTGCCGGGTCCCGAGCGCTGCACCCCTTCACAGGAGTTGACTTGATACCGACATCGGTGACCTACGGGATTCATTCGCAGTGCATCGGGCTTCAGCCAGGTGGTGAAGCGAATGAATCCCGGTAGCGGGAAAGCATGGACAGCGCGTACAACACCGCCCACTAGGCCATCAGCGGGTGCAGCTCCCGCTTCCCGGGGGACGACCAAGCCAACCACCGTGACATCCGCTGAGGTTGGTCGCCCGACGGCCTCCACCGGACGTTCAACCAGACCCCGCGCGTGCGGCACTCGGACCTGGTACCCGCTACATGGCGTACGAGGCGGGCGAAGCCCTCGCCTAAGCCATCGCGCTTGCACAAGCGTGGAGCATGCTCGACGCCCGGGGTACACGAGATCCGTGGTGGCAATGGGGCTGGAGGTTCTGATTGGGTGGGTGCTCCGGCGCCACACGAGAAAGTTGCCCGACATGACATTGCCTAGTGAGCTGACCGAGGTCTTGGGCGGCCCAGCCATCTGTTTCCTGACGACGCTCATGCCGGACGGTTCGCCGCAGATCACCCAGACCTGGGTCGACACCGACGGGGACCATGTAGTCATCAACACGGTGACGACCCATCAGAAGGTAAAGAACATCCACCGTGATCCGCGCGTCGCCGTCGCAATCGCAGATCCGGCGGAGCCCTCCCGCTACTGGGCAATCCGCGGCCGCGTCATTTCCTCCACGACGGAGGGCGCCGAGACGCACATCGACAAAGTGGCGCACAAGTACCTCGGCGGACCCTATCCCTGGTTCGGTGGGCGCGACCAGGAGCGCGTCATGCTGACCATCAGCACAGACAAGGTGCACTCACCACACGGTTAAGCGACTCACGGACCGCATCCGACCTCGCACACGCGCCCAACCCGCCCGAATCGCTCCGGGCTCCCCGCCCCGACCGGCCGAACGGCAGGACACCCGGGCAAACAGTAGGCTTCACCGGTTCGCGGAGTTGTCCTCCTCGAGGATCTCACCTGTATGGGCGTCGAGCTCGATCCACCACACGCCCCCGGCGGCGTCTTCGACCTCGACGGCGAATCGGTAGCGACCGGGCACGGTCTCGTCCTCGCCGTACTCGAACCCGAGGACGTCCTTCCTTGCCGGGTGCCGTGCGGCGGCGATCCGCTCGAGTTCGTCGCGCGGCATGACCTGGCCGGCTTCGACGATTTGCCGCGCCTGTTCGCTGTCGATGCGTCTCATGTCGCCACGGTATGGCGGCGTCCGTTGCCCGGCGACCGGTGCACGCCCCTTGGTCTACGGGGTGGGGCGGCGGCCGTGGTCGGCGCGCTCGCGGTCGCTGGGGAACTGGCCGCGTCTGTCCGGCAGGAGGACGTGCCAGGTGGTCACGTCGGGCCGTGCAGGGCGTGGGCGCGGGTCAGGCCGGGCTTGTCGCCGGCCGACGGGCCGCGTGCGGATGCGGTAGCTCTCGGGGGCTACTGGCGGCCGGGGGCTTTGCGCCGTCGGTGAGAGCCTGGGCGGCGTTGTTGTGGATCGGGTGGGAGAAGCGGGCGGGCGCGCCGGTGACGGGAGCTCCGCGCCGTGGGGCGCGGTCTGGGCGTGCCCGGCGGTGTGTGCGTGCGGCGGCTTGTGGTCGTCGAGGTCGAACGCGCAGCCCCTTCGGGCCGGCGGCAGTGCCCGGCCGACGCCTGCCGGGGCCGGGCGCGCGACCGGGAGCACCAGTCGAGTGTCTCGGTCTCGTGGATAGATGCCGCGTGTACGGCGTACCCCGGTGGGTGGGCTGGAAGCGATCACCCTTGCGCTCATAGCGACGACGGAGACGGCGACAGCCGGCGCCAGCAGGCGAGCCAGGACATGGTGCCCTCGATCGTCCAACGGTGACGCCCCAGTCGCTGCGAAGGCTCAACTCCTCTGCGGACAATGCGATGCCGAATGCCTCGGCCGGCTAACCAACGACCCGGTGATCCGAAGGGGGGCGGCCTCGGTGCAAGATGGGCGCGTGCTCCCTCCCCGACTCCTGTGGCGTGATCCCCGGCCCATCCCCCGGTTCAATCGGCAGGAGCCGGTGACCCAGATCGTCCGTGATCCCAGCTTCTACGAGCCGAGCGATGAGGACGACTGCTCAAGGTACGGGTACTTCTGCCAGGCGCATGACCGCCACTACTGGCACGAGTCCTGCGGGGAAGGGCCGCACTTCATCGCCCTGCACTGCCAAGAGCACGGGCCGGAGAGCATGTGGCCGCAACCACTCATGCTGATGTTCCCCGAAGGGTTCGACCCCCCGCTGAACGACGCGCAGCTGGCCTGGGTGCGGGCGGAGGATGACGCTGTCTAGTGCTTGACCGGGAAGGTCTGCCGGGTCGGTGAGTGCCGGACGACGCGGCGTTGATCGGCTTCGATGACTCGCCGATCGCGCGGCACCAACCGACCGCTGACCAGCGTGCGGCAGCGGAGATGGACCGCACGCCTGCGCGAGGCTCAAAGGAGATCGCCGCGGCACCCGACGGCATGTGGTGCCGACGGCAGACCCGGTTCGGCGGGAGGGCGCGCAGGGTGGGGATCGTACGTGCCCGGCCAGGCGTTGTCGTACCTCCGCTGTAGCGTCCAGGCCAAAGTCAGGGTCATGCTCTGCGGTTGACGGAGGCGCGCGGATGACGAGTACGACAGGCGAGGCCGTAGTAGCGGTGTCCCGGCACATCAAGGCCCCGGCACAGGCCATCTTCAGGATCCTGGCCGACCCCGGACGGCACCTGGACCTCGACGGCTCCGGGATGCTGCGCGGTGGCGTCTTTGACTTCGTGGTCTCGGGCGTCGGGGACGTCTTCGTGATGCGGATGCACTATGAGCCCTACGGCGACTACGAGATGAAGAACCACGTCGTCGAGTACGCGCCGGACCGCCGCATCGGCTGGGAACCCAGGCCCGGTCGTGGGCACCCGGACGCCACCGAGCCCGGGGCCGCGTGGGGCCATCGGTGGATCTTCGACCTGCTGCCCAACGGGGCCGGGGCGACGGTGGTGACCGAGATCTTCGACGGCTCGCGCATGCCGGAGGACAAACGTGCGGAAGTCGACAGTGGGCGCGCCTGGTGGCAGACGCAGATGGCGAGCACCCTGGAACGCCTCGCCGAACTGTGCGCCGTCCGGTGAACGCCGAACTCGACGCCCTCAAGAGCGCCCTGGACCACCAGCGCGAGCACATCGTCGGGATCCTCACAGGGCTCTCGGAGGACGACCTGCGGCGGCCGGTGCTGCCCAGTGGCTGGAGCTGCCTGGCATTGGTGCGCCATCTCACCCTGGATGTCGAACGCTTCTGGTTCCCCGGGGTGATCGCGGGCGAGCCGGATGTGGCCGGACAGCTCACGACGGGCGCGGAGGCACACTGGTACATACCCGAGGCGATGAGCGCCGAGGAAGTCTTCGCCGAGTACCGAGCGGCCATCGCGCGCGCGGACGCTGTGCTCGCCGCCGCCACGCCCGAACAGGAGCCTGCCGCATGGCCCGTGGAGATCTGGCCGACCTGGCGGCTGCCTGACGTGCGGCACATCCTGATCCACGTGCTCGCGGAAGTCGCCTGCCACTGCGGCCACTTGGACGCGGTCCGCGAACTGATCGACAACACCACCTGGCTCGGCGGCAACCCCTATGCCGGCTAACGCTGCGGCCGGATCAGGTCCGCCGGGTTCTTCAGACCGCGGAGGTGAGGGGGCGTCCGCCCCAGCGGATGCCTTTTTCCCTGCAGATGCGGGCGCCTTCGCGGCGACGGATGGCGACGACGTCGCGGTGGCGGGCGGCGACGACGTCGCAGTGGCAGCGCATTGGCGATGCCAGATTCCCGCAGGGCGGGGCGCGGCGGTCGGCGTCGCCCCCGCGGTGGCGGTAAGTGGCCTGGTGTGACGGGTCGTTGAAGGGTGTGACGTGCCGATCCGCCATCGGAGTCGTATCGCTCGCCGACCGGCGACACGGCCCCGATGGCGTGAGCCAGTAGTACAACTGGCCCGCCGGAGACCCGGCAGGGCTCACCTTCGCAGAATGTTCGCGCGAACAAGGGTGTGCGGCCGGACGGCTTTCCGCCATGGCCAAACACCGCCACCGGGGCCAGCTTCCAAGCCTCAGAGAGACGTGCCAGATGCCCCGGGCCGAAGCGTGTCTACCTGGACACGGAAGAAGGGGCACCGCCCCACCACGGTGGACCCACCGTGCGAGGATCAGATACGGGCGCGATCAGCCTGCGACGCGGACGCCGAACTGGAAGCTGCCGATCGTGCTCATCGACTCGTAGCGCACCGAGGCCCCCGGGTGCGGCGCGTGCAGCACCTGGCCGTTGCCCGCGTAGAGGCCGACATGTTCGGTGTTGTTGAAGAAGACCAGGTCACCGGGCTTGAGCGCGCTCATGCCCACCCGGATTCCGTCGTTGACCTGCGTGTACGTCACCCGGGAGATCTGGATACCGGCCTGTGCGTACGCCCACTGCGTGAGGCCCGAGCAGTCGTAGGAGTTGGGCCCCGTGGTGCCACGGACGTACGGCTTGCCTATCTGGGAGGCGGCCGCGTTCAGGGCGGCGGCACCAAACTTGGAGGCGGCCACCTCGTTGCCGAGGTTGACGCGGCCCGTGGAGGATCGGCTGGCCCGCGCCTCGTCGGCGGCCATCTTGGTGCGCTCGGCGGCGGTCAGGGAGTTCAGCAGCTTCTGCGCCTTGCTGAGCTTGCCCTGGATTTCCTTCTTCTTCTTGCCGAGCTCGGTGCGGGTGCCGGCGAGGTCCTGGAGCTTCTCTGCGGCCTCTGCGCGCTCCTGGGCCAGCTCGCGCTGCTTCGCCTGAACCTTCTTGAGCGACTCCAGCTGCCGCGCGGAGAGCGAGTCGAGCGTGGACGCCTTGTCGAGGTAGTCGCCCGGGTCGGCGGAGAGGAAGAGCTGGACCGAGGGGTCGATGCCACCGGAGCGGTACTGCTCGCTGGCCATCGCACCGAGACCCGTACGCAATTCATTGAGCTCGCCCTGCTCGCGGGCGACCTTGTCCTGGAGCTGGCCGATCTCCTTCTCCAGCTTCTTCTGCTTCTCCTTGGCCCCGTCGTACTGGTTGGTGGCCCGCTCCGCCTCTTCGTAGAGCTTGTCGACCTTCGCCTTGACCTCGCTCTTCGTGGGCTTGGGGGCCGCGTTGGCGGCCTGTGAAGTAAGGGCCACGGCAGCGGCGGCGGTCGCCGTGAGCACGGTCACACGGGTACGGCTCGACTGCTTGGATCGACGGTGGGACGCCACGAAGGCGATCTCCTTCTTCTTCCAGCCGCCCACAAGAGCCCAGCGGGCGGTGCCCCTCCACCGTCACTCACCTCATGTGAGTGATCACCCGAGCGGAGGCTCGAGACCCGACCTTAGTGACCTTCCTGTGACCATTTCAAAGCCTGACGTGAAAAATCTCGCTCATACCCTGCATTCTTTGCGCACAACTCACCTACAGCAATGTCAATTTGACGCTGCGTTGCATGATGGTTTTGCCAACTAGACGAAACTGAACAGACGTTGCAGTTCCGACAGAACCCAGACAACAGGCACGGGATGCCTGTTTCGTGAGCATCACGGATATGGTCAACGTCAGACCGGGTAAGACCACGGTCCCGAACGAGATGCCCCCATTCTCACAGTCCCAGACCAGGACGATCGGGCCGCCGAGTTGCTGGTGTGCGGCATCCAGCAGGCGTGGTGTGTAGTCGGTCTCGGTGAAGCCCTTCCGCCGGCCCTTGGCGGGGCCGTGGTCGAGGTGGATGCGATAGATGAGCCGGGGCCGGTGGCCGGGCTTGGTGCAGATCAGTGCCGCCATGGAAACGCGTTTGGTGCCCGCGGCGCTGACCCGCACGACGGACGTGCGCCCGCATCGTCTGCAGGTGCGGTCTTTGGGCGGCCTCAGCCCCTGGCCGGCTTCGTCCTCGAGGCACAGTCAGGCGCCCAGGTCCGCCGCCGTCTTCTTATGATGGGCCACTGCTCGTCCTTCCAGGCGGCGATCTTCGCCTCGTCGCGCTCGGTGGCCTTGCGGGAGGGGACCTGCCCGCTCCAGCCGATGCGGTGCAGCAGCAGGTCCATCCCGGCCAGGGTGTAATCGACGCCGAAGCGGTGTCGGACGGCCTCGGCAATCCTTGCCAGGGTCCAGCACTGGTCGCTCCAGCCGGCGGCGGCCGGACCGGCATCCAACACCGCTTCCAGTGAACGTAGTTGACTCGCATCGAGCTTGCAGCGGGCACCGCCGGGGCCCTTGGAGACCAGGGCCTGCCGACCACCCACAGTCAACGCCCGCCGCCAGCGGTTCGCCGACATACGGGTCACCCTGAACTGCCGGGCCACCTCCCGGTCACCGGCCCTCGCCTCGATCAGATCAGCAGCCGCCAACCGGACCCGCTCACGCCGAACCCGCTCCCAAGCCGTCAGCCCTCCGCCATCGGGATACCTCATCCCTCAAGACCGCACGACAAGACCGCCACCTCCTACGAGGCAGCGGTCAGTCTGGCGTCGCTCCTGCTCTGGGCAGGATCCGTTTGAAGGCGGACCCTAGTTGACGTTGACCGCCGTCCAGGCAGCCGCGACCGTCTTGTACTCGGTGCTCGTGGAGCCGTACAGGGCCGATGCCGCGGAGAGCGTGGCCGTACGGGCGCCCGCGTACTTGGTCGTCGACGTCATGTATGTCGTCAGCGCCTTGTACCAGATCTGCAGGGCCTTGGCCCGACCGATGCCGGTGACCGCGGTGCCGCTGTAGGTCGGGGAGTTGTAGCTGACTCCGTTGATCGTCTTCGCGCCACTGCCCTCCGAGAGGAGGTAGAAGAAGTGGTTCGCGACACCGGACGAGTAGTGGACGTCCAGGTTGCCGACGCTGGAGGACCAGTAGTTGGCGGAGCCGCCGTCCTTGCTGGGCTGGTCCATGTAGCGCAGCGGGGTGCCGTCACCGTTGATGTTGATCTTCTCGCCGATGAGGTAGTCGCCCACGTCGGCAGAGTTCGCCGCATAGAACTCGACGCCGGTGCCGAAGATGTCGGAGGTCGCCTCGTTCAGGCCGCCGGATTCACCTGAGTAGTTGAGGCCCGCAGTGCTGGAGGTGACACCGTGGCTCATCTCGTGGCCTGCGACGTCCAGCGAGGTCAGCGGGTGTGTGTTGCCCGAACCGTCGCCGTAGGTCATGCAGAAGCAGCTGTCGTCCCAGAACGCGTTCACATACGAATTGCCGTAGTGCACGCGGGAGTAGGCGCCGACACCGTTGTTCTTGATTCCGCTGCGGCCGAACGTGCTCTTGTAGAAGTCCCAGGTCTTCTGGGCTCCGTAGGCGGCGTCCGCGGCGGCCGTCTGGTCCGTGGTGGAGCTGGAGGCGGTGCCGGTGCCCCACACGTCGTCGGCGTCGGTGAACAGCGTGCCGGTGCCCGACGTCCCGTGCTTGAGGTTGTACGTCTTGTGGCCGCCGCGCGTGCCGTCGGTGAGCTGGTACGTCGAGCCCGACAGGGTCGTGGAGAGGCTGACCGTACCCGAGTAGAGGGTCTTGCCGGTGCCGGTCTCTATGCCCTGGTACTCGTAGAGCTTCTTGCCGGTGGCGGCGTCGGTGATGACGTGCAGCTCGTTGGGGGTGCCGTCGTCCTGGAGGCCGCCGACGACGGTCTCGTAGGCGAGGGTCGGCTTGCCGGTGGCGGCCCAGATCACCTTGCGGGGAGCCTGGTCGGCCGAGGTCTTCGCCGAGCCGGCTGTCTTGGCGGCGGTGAGCGCCTGCTTCTCGGCCTTCGCGGTGGTGACCACGGGCTTGAGTGAGGCGACCTTGATGGCGGTCTTGATCGCCTTGGTCACGGTCTCGGTCGTGCCGGTCTTGTTCTCGTGTACGACGAGGTCGCCGCCGAGGACCGGAAGTCCGTTGTACGTGCGCTCGTAGCGGGTGTGCACGGTGCCGTCGACGTCCTTGATGACGTCTCTGACTATCAGCTTCTCCCTGGAGCCGAGGCCTATGCGCTGGGCGGTCTCCACCGTGGCGGCGTCGGCCTTCTGGATGAGCGCGGTGCGCGCCGAGGTGGACAGTTGGAGGGGGGAACCAGCGAGGGGGGCGGGCTTACCGGCGGGGAGCGCGGCGGCACCGGTGGTCAGACCGGTGGCGAGCAGGGCTCCGGCGGCAACGGTGGTGGCGATGGCCAGAGTGGTTCGGTTGCGACGCGCGTAGATGGGGGTCACGCAAGCTCCTTCTTGGGGGGCGTCCGAACGGCATGGGTGACCGGACGGGCGATTGCGAAGTTGCGGTGCGGGTGAGCCGTGCGGTGGAAGAGTGCCACCCAGGACGCGTACATGTCAGGAGCCCATAAGGATCTTGGCCGAAAATTGACGATCAGGTGAACAGCGGGGTGGTCTCGCGCCGTGCCCACCCCCGCCAAGGGCGGGTCAACGCAAACTCACACCCGGGCAAAAGAGGCCTCTGCCCCGGGAGTTGAGCCTCCGGGACGGAGCCCCTCGCGCCGCACTCGGCAGCGGTCTACGGGAAGGGCAGTTTCCAGCTGCTGAGCAGCCGGCGTCCTGGGCCGCCTGGTCCTGGACCTTCAGTTTTCACGTCCCATTGGCGACTTCGGAGCATGCATTGACCGTGCAGGTCGCATTCGCGTTGTCCGCCGATCCAACGAACTGAAGCTCTCCAGGCGGTACATGGAGCCGTCCGGGGCCACCAGGGGCGTCGCCGGTACGGCCGCTGACCGTGATCGATGAGGTGACGGCAGTACCGTTGTCCGAAATCGATACGTCGCAGGGATGGCGCGCGGCGGCAAGAACGAGGCGGAACATCGGGCACAGCTGCGTCATCACAGTCGCGACCTGCGCAGCCGAAGCGTCTTCGAGTGCGGGGTGAACCTCACCGTCGGCAAGGAAGAAGGACTTGGTGCGCCTAAGCGGCCGCAGCGGGGTCGTGCGTGACCACCACCACCGTCTGGCCCAGCTCGTCCACGGCTTGCCACAGCAGCTTCAGCCATGATCTGGCGCGAAACCCCGGGCGTTCACGACTCCGTTGGGAAATCCACATAACGGCTCTCGGGGGCGCGTCATGCCGCAAGGGTGAGTCGTGCGAGGTGGGAGACGTGAGTGGTGCCGAGTGGGGTCTCGTTCAGCCAGGCGTCGACGCGGGTGATGTTGAGGGCGGTGGCGGAAAGGACGTTCGCGAGGTGGGTTTTGCTCTGGCCTCGGTAGGGAGAAGAACCGTGTGGACCAGGGGCTTTTCATCTGCCGGGGGTGCGGGGTCGTTGCCCACGCCGACCGGAATGCTTCTCACAACACCGCCACCCATGGCGAGAGCGTGTGGAATGCGGAGCGTGAGTCACGCGCCCCTGCCACCCCTTGGGGTGTCTGGACGGAGGAGTCCACCCCAGCAGCCAGCTGAGCACTACCTCAAATCCCGGTCCTTTGGGGCCAGGTCAAGTTGACGCCCTGTCACAGGCGCCAGGCGCGGATGCGGTCGGCCGCCGTAAAGACGTCGGCCTTCCCGGAGAGCAGTTCGCCTGCGAGGTCGACGAGTTCGCCGTAGGGGACGTCGATGCCTTCGCCGCTGGCGTGCATGTAGGCGATCGTCACGGCGCAGGCGAAGCGGATGTTGTACGCGGGCAACGGCTTGAGGAGCAGGAAGGTGTGCAGCAGGGCTGCCGTGCGCCAGGAAGCGTCGGAGTCGGTGCCGGCCCGGGGCGGGTCGACGCGGTGGCGGGCTACGCCGGCCATCAGCGCCGAGAAGTCGCTGACAGTCGGGTGTTCGGGCATGGCGGTCTCCTGTTGCTGCAGGAGCCATCTCATGTCGACATGGATGACAGGCGGCATCTGTCAGGCGGCCCGCTCTGTTGCCCCGGCCGCCGGGCCGTCATCCAGGCCCGCGGCCGCGATGGCCTCGGCGAGGGCCGGATCGTGGAAGACGCGGGCGAAGACCTCGGCGCCTTCCTTCAGCGCACGGTGGCGGGCGATCTGGTCGGCGGTCGAGGCGCGTACCAGGGCCTTGAGGGTGACCCCCTGCTCTCGCGCCAGTTCGCGGAGCTCGTCGAGCTCCTCTTCGCTGAACTCCACATTCAAGGCAGGCATGCCTGGAGGGTACCGTCCAGGTACCATTCCATCAATCATCGCAGGTCAAAGCCCATGATGAGAGGTACCCGGCTGCCCCCGGCGATTGCTGCGGCGTGATGCGTTTGTCGCGCATCCAGACCGTGCGGATGTCCGATGTCCAACGCTGGGCAGTGGGCGGTCTGCGTAATCACGAGCGATGCCAGCCGCTCTCGGCACGGCGAGACTGCCCGGGCCAAAAACCGCGGCAGCCGGTCCGAGTGGCCGACCGCGAGCACATCGACACCACCTCGCCCGTCGAGGCAACGATGTACACGCTGCTGTCGAGAGCCATCATGCCGAAGCCCGGATGGCCCGCGTGCACGCCGAGGAACGCTGATGCCGCGCCCCGGCCCATGATGTCCCAGCGCCGCAGGAGTCGGACCCGGGTCCAGACCGGCGGCGCGTCGCTGCCGCTGTGCATATGTTGCAGCACGTTCCGGTGTGTTCGGGTGCCCTGTGGAAGCTTGACAAGGAACTCGCGCCGGTGGTCGAAGAGGCCAGAGGAGACGGCAAGGTCGTACCAGTCCGCGTTGAGCCGCTCGACGAGCCGCGGAGTGTCATACGGGTGAGGGAAGCCTCCGACGACGTCCTCGACGGCGTATCCGCCGACGAATGGCATCGTGCCGTGCGGCACGGTGTTCGGAATCAACTCGAGGCCGGCCCGCCACAGCGACCGGTACACCTTGCGTTCGCGCTCCTGAGTACCCATCGGTCACCGTTCCAGCAGGACCGACATGCCAAGAAGCCCCCGCCTGGCCAGCAAAGCCCGCGAAGCTCAGCCGGAGAACCGGCGGCTCGCAGACCGTGTCCGAGCCTTGAAAGACGACCTCGCCGCCGCACGGACCAGCCTCCGGCGCATGATCCGCAACGAGAACCGGCTTGAACCCAGTCCGTGAGACGTCTGCTTCCAGTGATCATGGAAATGTGCCTCCAGCGAGGCGGTGCCGACCTCCTCGAACCGACCACACGAAGGGTTGCTCACATGGGGGACATAGCGACCGAGCGGCGCCGCATTCTGCAGTCGCCACCGCACTAGCAATTCGGTCGGCGTACGGCCGAGATCAGGCCGCCGGGCCGTTCCTCCCGCTGGGGCGGGGTGCTGATCGGGCGGCCGTAGGCGGCGCCGCGCTCGCGCAGGGTGTGGCTCTCGGCCTCCCACCCGTGCCCGGCCAGCCAGCCGACCGGGTCCTCGGGCATTTCCGAGACCCACATGGACGCGGCCGATCCGGGTCCGGCGTCCGCGCCGAAGCGGTCGATCACCCCGCGCGAGCCCAGGGTCAGCCCCATCCGGCTGCCGGGTGCGGAGCCGGCGCCGATCCGGGTCAGCAGTAGCTCCACCGCGTCCTCGGGCAGGTAGATCAGCAGCCCTTCGGCGATCCACACCGTCGGCAGCGTGGGGTCGTGCCCGGCGGCGGCCAACGCAGCGGGCCAGTCCTCGCGCAGATCCACCGGGACGGTGATCCGGGTGCAGCGCGGGACGGCCCGCTCCTGGCGCAGCACCGAGGCCTTGAAGTCCAGCGGCTCGACGGTGTCGACCTCGAACAATCGGGTGCCCTCGGGCCAGTCCATCCGGAAGGCCCGGCTGTCCATGCCCGCGCCGAGCAGCACGACCTGCCGGACGCCGGCCGCGGAGGCCTGCTCCAGTAGGTCGTCGAGGAACTTCGTCCTGATGATGATGGAGAACGCCACGCCCAGCTTGCGCCGCTGGGAGGCCTCGTCCCCGCGCGGCGGCAGGGCCGAGTCCGGCCCGAGCCCGCCGGCGGTGGCGAAGGCCAGCGCCAGCGGGTCATGGAACAAGGCGTTCTCCCGCGCGGTCTCCAGGGCCCGTACCCGGGCCACCCCGACCGCCGTGGCCCACACTCCCGACGGCTGTACCCGCCCCGGTTCCTCAGTCATCGCAGCAGCGTAGCGCGGTGGCTGCGAACCTGGGCGGGTCGGTGGCGGTGATCGACCCCGACCTCATCTGCTACGTCCCGGGCGAGGCTGTCGGGGGCGTCTGGCGGGTCGGCTAGGACGGGAAGCTGACCGGGAGTTCGTGGAGTATGCCAACTACGGCCCGCCCATGGACGACTTCGCCAAGTTCACGGAGTCCAAGCACTGGCTGGACCGGCTCGGCCAACAACCCGCTGTCGCAGTGCGCGACTCCATCGCGGAAATCCTGGACCAGCAGGTTCCTGGCGCAACCCTGGAATGGATCAAGGTAGCCGACGTTCCGCGCTACCTCACCCGAGGCCGTCCGCAGCCGGACGACGAGGGTCACGTGATCATCACGCGGGCCGGCATCGCTCTGCCGTTCACGCTCTCCGTGATCAGCCCCGGACGCAAGCTGAAGATCCTCCAGGGCGCATTCTCCTGGGTCGCCGTCAGACTCGACCAGCCCGGCAACCGCAAGGACCAGGTCTGACTCGGCCTACGGGCCGATCTGGACTGGGCCGAGACGGAACTCCGTAACCGGATCTGCCGCGTCGGCCAGGCCCCAGCCTCCGGCCCCACCGCCTGACGTCCGCCCCGTCCTAAATCCCGGGTCGGCACAACGTGCTTTTCGTCCCTCATGCCGCCGCATGATCCTGAGCCGCACAAACGTCGCGACGACCCGAGATGATGGACATGCGCAGTGCGGTGACCCAGTACAGGAGGCGTACGCGTTCGATGTCGGCGGTGTACTGGCGCAGTTGGGACTGGAGTTATCCCGGGCAGCCTGCAGCGGGTACCGGTCAGTGGTCGGCAATATGCGTGTTCGTCGGTGCTGCCCTGACGGCGACCAAGGCTGCGATTCCGGAGAAGAGGGCCAGCACCGCGAACAGGGCTGGGTAGCCGCCCAGAGGTGAGGAGAGTGCCGCGCCAGCGAAGGGTGCAAGGGCGGAGGCAGCCGTGGCGGGGGCGGCGAGGAGGCCGGAGAGGCGTCCGTAATGGGTGGTGCCCCAGCGGTCGGCGATGGCGGTGGCTTGCAGCAGGGTGAGGTTGCCGCGGACCATCCCGGCGGCAACGGACAGCATGAACAAGAGGGTGTACGGACCGGGGACGATCGCGAGTGCGGCGGTGGTGGCACCGCCCAGTGCGATGAGTGCCACGGTGCGGGCGGTTACTGCGGTGCGGCGGGCGAGGCCGGCGTAGAGGGTGCGGCCGAGGGTCTGTCCGACGCCGCCCAGGCCAAGGGCCCAGGCGGCTTGAGCGGTGGTGAGACCGCGCTCCAGGAGGAGCGGGACGAGGGCGACGACGACGGCGAACACGGCGAACGCCGACAGAGTGAGAGCTGCGGCCAGCATCCAGAACGGCCGGCTCCTGGCCACTTCACCTGCCCCGCCTCTGGCATGGAGTGGCGCTGAGGCAGCTTTCGGCCACGGCGCCTTGAGGGCGAGGGCGTGAGCGGGGATCGTGACGGCGGCAAGGATCAGGGCCAGAACCAGGTAGGTATTTCGCCAGGAGAGGTGGTCGGCGAGTACGGCGGTCAGGGGTGCGAAGACGGTCGAGGCGAGGCCGCCGGCCAGGGTGACGATGGTGAGGGCGCGGACGTGGTCGGGGGCCCACCACCTGGTGAGGGCGGCGAATGCGGGCTGATAGAAGGTCCCCGCCATTGCGATCCCGGCCACGATCCAACCGGCAACGAAGACAGGCAGGTTGGGGGCGACGGCGATGATGAGCAGGGCGAGGACACCGAGGGCGGATCCGGCGGTCATGACGGTGCGGGGGCCACGGTGGTCGATGATCCGGCCGACGCGTATCCCGGCGATGGCGGAGATCAGCAGGGCGGCGGAGAACGCGGCTGTGGTCGCCCCGACGGGCCAGCCGGTCGTCGTCGTGATCTGCGGATTGAGGACCGGGAAGGCGTAGTAGACGATGCCCCAGCTGGTGATCTGGGTGGCGCACAGCGCGGGCAGCACGGCGCGCGGCCGCGACCGGTCCCCAGTTCCGGTCGCTGCCGAGCGGGCGTCCAGGTTGGTCACGGGCAGCAGCCTGGGGCCTGGGCCGGGGCTGTCTCGCTCTCGGCCGGGTCCGTGCAGCACGCGTCAGCGTTCTGCTCGGTCATTGCTTCGGCGTCTGCCTTGACGACGTAGACCTCCCAGGGCTCGTGACCGGGGCCGTGGACCCACACCTTGTCCTGCAGGGCGTAGCAGCAGGTGGTGTCGTTCTCGACGTGGGTGGCCAGACCCGCGTCGGCGAGGCTGGTGGTGGCGGCGTGAACGGCTTCGGTGGTTTCGACTTCGACGCCGAGGTGGTCCATGCGGGTCTCTTCGCTCGGGGCGCCCTGGATGAGGACTAGTTTGAGCGGGGGCTCGGTGATGGCGAAGTTGGCGTATCCGTCGCGGAGTTTGGCCGGCTCGGTGCCGAACAGCTTGCTGTAGAAGGCGATCGAGGCGTTCAGGTCAGGGACGCGCAGGGCTAGCTGTACCCGGGACATGAGAATCCTCCTGACGCTGGGATGGCGCACCGGCCGGATGGCCGGGGCGGCAGAGCGAATCAGCAGCAGCCGCCTGGGGACGACTCCTCAACGGTGAGGGCAGCGGCGGCTCCGACGCCGATCTGCACAACGGCAGGCGCCGGAGCGCAGCAGCCGCCGCCCTCCCCCTGTTCACTGGCGGGATCGTCGAACAGGCCTGCGCCGCCGCACACACCGGTCTCGGGCAGGGTGAGTTCGACGCGGTCGGCGGACTCGATGTCCCCGGCGATGGCGGCGACGACGGAGCGGACCTGCTCGTAGCCGGTCATGGCCAGGAACGTGGGCGCGCGGCCGTAGGACTTCATGCCGACCAGGTAGATGCCCTGCTCGGGGTGGGAGAGCTCGCGGTGCCCGTGGGGGTAGACGGTGCCGCAGGAGTGCTGGTTGGGGTCGATCAGCGGGGCCAGCCCGAATGGGGCCTGCAGGCGCTCGTCCAGGCCCAGGCGCAGCTCGGACAGGAACGAGAGGTCCGGGCGCAGGCCGGTCAGGACGATGACCTCGTCGACCGGCTCGAGGCGCCGGCTGTCCTGCCCGATGAGGATCAGTCGTCCGTCCGCATCGCGCTCCACCGAGTCCGTCCGGAAGCCGGTGACCGCGTCCGCATAGCCGTTGTCCACGGCTGCCTTCGCCGCCAGGCCGAGTGCGCCGCGGGCGGGGAGCTGGTCGGCGCTACCGCCCCCGAACGTGGAGCCGCTGATGCCGCGCCGCAGAATCCACACCGCATGCGTGCCGGCCTCGTCCTTGGCAAGCTCGGCGAGGGAGGCCAGGGCGGTGAACGCGGACGCGCCGGAGCCGATCACGGCGGTGCGCTTGCCCGCATAGCGGGCGTGCACGGCCGGGTCCTTGAGATCGGGAATGCGGTAACTGATGCGCTCGGCGGCGGTCTTCTCGCCGAGGGCGGGCAGGCCGCTCGCGCCGGCAGGGCTCGGTGTGGTCCAGGTTCCGGAGGCGTCGATGACGGCGCGGGCGAAGACGCGCTCCTCGCCTGCGGGGGTGGTGAAGTGGACGACGAACGGCTGGCTCTCACGGTCGGCGTCGACGATACGGTCACGGCCTGCACGGGAGATTCCAGTGACCGTGGCCTGGTAGCGGACCTGCTCGCCCAAGCCGTCGGCCAGCGGCTGGAGGTATTTGTCGGCCCAGTCGCCTCCCGTGGGATAGGTGGCGCCGTGGGGCGTGGTCCAGCCGGTCGGCGCGAGGAGCTTCTCGGCCGCTGGGTCGACGAGTTCGCCCCAGGTGGAGAACAGCCGCACGTGCGACCACTCGCGCACAGCGGACGCGGCGGCAGGGCCGGATTCCAGCACCAGGTGCCCGATACCGCGCTCGTTGAGGTGGGCCGCGGCGGCAAGCCCGGCGGGTCCGGCTCCGATGACGACGACGGGGAGCTGCTGCTCGCTCATGACGGTCGGTCTCCTCAAGGTTGGTGGGGCGAATCAGCGGGCGAGGGAAAGCGCGGGCATCTGGTTGCGCCGCTGATGGGCCGTGGTCCGGCAGGAGCTGTCGCAGACCTGAGCACGTCTGTCGCGGAAGCTGACGCCGGCCAGGTGACGAGCCGTGCGGCGGGCCCGGGCGGCGGTGAGAGCGGTGCGGATCAGTGCGGTCACGACAAGCCCTTGCTTCGATGCCTGTCTATGTCTGGAGCTTGCCACTGGTATCGACGAGTGTCAACATAGACGTATGTCGAATTCAGAAGTTGTCGAGCTGGCGGTACTGGACGCCGAGACTGTGGTGCCGTGCTGCCCGCCGCTGGCCGAGCGCCCCCTCACTGCCGAGGAGGCGGTTCGGACGGCCACGATGTTCAAGGCGCTCGGCGACCCGGTCCGGCTGCGGCTGTTCTCGCTGGTCGCCTCGCACGAAGGCGGCGAGGCCTGCGTGTGCGACATCTCCGATGTCGGCGTCTCCCAGCCGACGGTCTCCCACCACCTGAAGAAGCTCAAGGACGCCGGGCTGCTCACGTCCGAGCGGCGCGGCACCTGGGTCTACTACCGGGTGGAGCCGTCGGTGGTCGCCGCGATGGGGCAGATGCTCGGCACCCGGGGCTGAGCCGACCGGACATCCTGCACGGAGGGCGGGTGAGGGTGATGGACACGTCGTCGTCGCTGGATCGTCAGGCGGTCCACGAGGAGCTGGAGCGGGTCCGTGCGACGTTCCACCGGCTCCTCGACGGCGCGAGCGAGGCCGACTTGCGCCGGCCCACAAAGGGCACCCGGTGGACCAACGAGCAGCTACTGTTCCACATGCTGTTCGGCTACATCCTGATGCGGCCGCTGCTGCTCCTGATCCGGATCTTCGGACGGTTTCCGCGCGGGGTTGGGCGGGTTTTTGCCCGGCTCCTCGACGCAGGGACCAAGCCCTTCGATGTCGTGAATTATCTGGGCCCGGTGGGCGGGGCGAGGATCTTGGGGCGCCGCCGCATGGGGACCGTGTTCGACCGCGTGATCGCCTTCCTGCATCAGCGGCTCGACGCCGAGCGGGAGGCCGACTTCGCGCTCGCCATGCCCTATCCGACGCGCTGGGATCCGTTCTTCCATGACGTCATGACCGTCGCGGATCTCTACTGCTATCCGACCCGGCACTTCGATTTCCATCGCGCACAGCTCACCCTGACCGCAAAGGACCGTTGACCGAAGAATGCTTCAATCCCGCGGTTACGGTGTCCCGTTGGCCAGGAGCGCGCAGATCTCGCGGGCCGCGTCGCGGGCGGGGCGCCCGGCGCCGATGAGGGTGGCGGATGCGGGTCCGGTCCAGTCGCCGTAGCCGAGCAGATGCAGGCGGGGCTCGTCCACGGCGCGTGTCCCGACCGTTGGGATGTGGCCGAGTGCAGCTCGGAGCCCGAGTGGGGCCAGGTGGGAGAGCGCGGGGCGAAAGCCGGTGCACCAGATGACCGCGTCCGCCTCCACGCGCGAGCCGTCGGCCCATTCCACACCGTCGGCCGTGAGGCGGGAAAACATCGGTGACGCCTTGAGCGATCCCGCGTCCCGGGCCTCGCGCACGGGCGTAACGGCGACGATGTCGCCGAGGGACGCGACCCCGCCGGTGTCGCTCGTGCCCGCATCCAGCGCGCGGCGCCGGGCGGTGGCGGCGTCGAACAGGGCACGGCCGTCGATGTCGTCAGCCAGGAAGCGCGGCGGGCGCTGGGTGACCCAGGTCAGGTCGATGCCGGGGTGGGTGGCGAGGTCGGCGGCGATCTGCGCGCCGGAATTTCCCCCGCCGACCACGACGACCCGCTGGCCGGTGAAGTCGGCGGGCTGCCGGTATTTCACGGTGTGAAGCTGCCGGCCCGAGAACAGCTCCTGCCCCGGCACGGCCGGAAGGAACGGGCGCCACCAGGTGCCAGTAGCCGAGACAACTGCCCGCGCCGACCAGGTGCCCGAGCCCGTCTCCACTCGCAGCCGCCCGCCGTCCCTGCGCACCGCCTGCACGCGGACCGGTCGTTGCACGGGCAGCTGGTAGCGCTGTTCGTACTGGCTGAGGTACTCCACGACGTGGCCGGCGTCCGGGTACTCCTCGCCGCCCTGGGCGGGCATGAGCCATCCGGGCAGCGAGGAGAACGCGGCCGGGGAGAACAGGTGGAGCGAGTCCCACATGTGCTGCCAGGCACCGCCGGGCGTGGACTGGGCGTCGAGGATGACGAAGTCCACTCCCTGGCGGCGTAGGTGGTAACCGGTGGCGAGCCCGGACTGGCCGCCGCCGATCACCACCACGTCCACGGTGCGCGTCACGAGGACGTCGTCACCGCGCGGGCGTCGAACTTCTTGCGCCAGGCCAGCGCGACGTAGACCAGGCCGATCAGCACCGGCACCTCGATCAGCGGGCCGACGACGCCCGACAGGGCCTGCCCGGAGGTGACGCCGAACGTGGCGATGGCGACCGCGATGGCCAGCTCGAAGTTGTTGCCGGCCGCGGTGAACGCGAGGGTCGCGGTGCGGTCGTAGGCGAGGCCGAGGCCCTTGCCCAGGAGGAACGTGCCGAAGAACATCACGGCGAAGTAGACCAGCAGCGGCAGCGCGATCCGCACCACGTCCACCGGCTGCGAAGTGATCGTCTTCCCCTGCAGGGCGAAGAGGATGACGATCGTGAAGAGCAGGCCGTACAGCGCCCAAGGGCCGATCTTCGGAAGGAAGTCGGACTCGTACTTCTGGCGGCCGAGCTTCTTCTCGCCGACGCGGCGGGTCAGGAACCCGGCGACCAGCGGGATGCCGAGGAAGATGACCACGTTCAGCGCGATCTTCCACATGGAGATGTCCAGGCTCTGACCGTCGCCCAGGCCCAGCCACTTCGGCAGCAGGTCGAGGTAGAACCAGCCCAGCAGGCCGAACGCGATGACCTGGAAAACGGAGTTGAGGGCGACCAGGACGGCCGCCGCCTCGCGGTCCCCGCAGGCGAGGTCGTTCCAGATGATGACCATGGCGATGCAGCGGGCGAGGCCGACGATGATCAGGCCGGTGCGGTACTCGGGCAGGTCCGGCAGGAAGATCCACGCCAGGGCGAACATCACCGCGGGGCCGACGATCCAGTTGATGACGAGCGACGACACCATCAGCTTCTTGTCGCCGGTGACCGTGTCGAGCTTGTCGTAGCGGACCTTCGCCAGGACGGGGTACATCATCACGAGCAGGCCGAGCGCGATCGGCAGCGAGACGCCGCCGATCTCGACCTTCGCCAGGGCGTCGTTCAGCCCCGGGATCAGACGCCCCAGACCCAGCCCGACACCCATCGCGATGAGGATCCACACCGCGAGATAGCGGTCGAGAGTGGAGAGCTTGGCGACGATGCCGGCGCCGGCCGCCGCACCCTGGTCGGTCTGCGGGGTCGTGTCGGTGCGGCTCATCAGCAGGCCCTCTTGTTCTCGGCGGCGGTACGGGCCGATGCGGCGAGCTCGGCGAACTGTTCGGACAGGCCGGCCAGGACCTCGGGGCACAGCTTGTAGTAGGTGAAGCGGCCGCACGGCTCCGTCTCCACCAGGCCCGCTTCGCGCAACACCTTCAGATGGTTGGAGAGATTGGTCTGCTTGGCTCCCGTCTCCTCCACCAGGTGCGTCGTACAGAGGGTCTCCTGGGCGAGGAGAGTGACGATTTTCAGGCGGAGCGGGTCGCCCAGAACCCGGATCACATCAGTGTCGACTGAAGTCAGCATGGGCTGATACTCTCACATCACTCGGCACTGATACCAGTCGGCGCTGATCTCCTGGAACCCGCCGAAGGGGGTTCTCGTGTCCCCGTCCCCCGTCCTGCCCGACGAACGTCTCGCCGCAGGCGCCGCCCGCCTGGCCACCGCGCACCGCGGCCGCTTCTGCGCGGAGACCGTGCAGCGGGTCATCACCGACTCCTACGAGCGCCTGGCCGCGACCGCCCGCGTCACCACGCACCTGGTCGTCCTGACCGAGCGCCTGGCGGCCGAACGCCTCGACGCCCTGGCACACATCGAGGGGGCACCGGACAGCGGACTGCCCCGGGTGCTGTTCGTCTGCAGCCACAACGCAGGGCGCTCGCAGCTCGCCGCGGCCCTGCTCGCCCACCGGGCCCCGGGACATGTGACGGTGTCGTCCGCCGGCACCCATCCCGCCGCGGCCGTCGAGCCGGTGGTGGCCCAGGTCCTCACCGAGGCAGGCGTCCCGTCCGCGGAGAGTGCCTTCCCCAAGCCGCTGACCGACGAGGTGGTCCAGGCCGCCGACATCGTGATCACGATGGGCTGCGGCGACGCCTGCCCCGTCGTGGCCGGCCGCCGCTACCTGGACTGGCCCGTCGCCGACCCCGAAGGCGCCCCGATCGCCGTCGTGCGCGGCATTCGCGACGCGATCGACGCACACGTCACCGAACTGCTCGACTCGCTGCCGAGCGCCGCCTGAAATCCCCTTTCATCACCGCCTGTTGAACTACTCGCTTCACGTTACGAAGGAAGAACCGATGTCCTCCTCCCCGATCGCCTCCGTGCTCTTTGTCTGCGTCCACAACGCCGGGCGCTCGCAGATGGCCGCCGGATTCCTCACCCACCTCGCGGGCGACCGGATCGAAGTCCGCTCCGCCGGCTCGATCCCGGGCGACCAGGTCAACCCCGCCGCGGTCGAGGCCATGAAGGAGGTCGGCGTCGACATCTCCGACCAGAAGCCGAAGATCCTCACCACCGAGGCCGTCCAGGCATCCGACTACGTCATCACCATGGGCTGCGGCGACGCCTGCCCGATCTTCCCCGGCAAGAAGTACCTCGACTGGGCCCTCGAGGACCCGGCGGGCAAGGGCGTCGACTCCGTGCGCCCGATCCGCGACGAGATCAAGACCCGCATCGAGGCTCTGATCGCCGAGATCGACGCGAAGCAGGAGGCATGAGCGGCGTGACCGGCTCCGGCATACGCGAGGTCGTCATCATCGGCTCCGGCCCGCCGGATACACCGCCGCCCTCTACACCGCCCGCGCCCAGCTCAAGCCCCTGCTGTTCGGCAGCTCCATATTCGTGGGCGGCTCACTGACCACGACCACCGAGGTGGAGAACTTCCCCGGCTTCCCCGACGGCCCGGCCCACATGGAGAACATGCGGGCCCAGGCCGAGAAGTTCAGCGCCGAGATGGTCGACGCTGCTCACCGACTCGTCCGGCACCGTGCACCGGGCGAAGACCGTGATCGTCGCGACCGGATCCGGCTACCGCAAGCTCGGCCTGGACACGGCGGACGCGCTCTCCGGGCGCGGCGTCTCCTGGTGCCCGACCTGCGACGGGTTCTTCTTCCGCGACCGCGACATCGTGGTCGTCGGCGGCGGCGACACGGCAATGGAAGAGGCCACCTTCCTCACCCGCTTCGCCAGGTCCGTGACCATCGTGCACCGGCCCAGCACACTGCGCGCCTCCCAGGTCATGCAGAACCGCGCTTTCGCCGACGACAAGATCTCCTTCGACAGCGAGATCGCCGAACTCCGCGAGGAGAACGGCATGCTCGCCGGCCTGACCTTGCGCGACACCTTCACCGGCAAGACCCGCGAGCTGGACGCGACGGGCCTGTTCATCGCGATCGGCCACAACCCGCGTACCGCGCTGTTCACCAGCCAGCTCGACCTCGACGACGAGGGTTACATTCAGGTCGCGGCACCCTCAACCCGCACCAGCCTCGCCGGTGTCTTCGCCGCGGGGGACGTCGTCGACCACACCTACCGCCAGGCCATCACCGCCGCCGGCACCGGCGCAGCCGCCGCCCTCGACGCGGAACGCCACCTTTCCGCGCGCACAGCCGATCGGGCCCGGGACGGTCAGCCCAGCATCGCGGTCTGACCACACCACCAGGCGCAGCCCCCGCTTCGTGAATCCGAGTGGGGGTCCCTGTAGTTGTGTCCCGTCGGCCACCGAACCATAAGGTCGGGCGGTATGACCGTCGCTCACTCCATCGCTCTGTTCGTCGTCGCCGCCCTCTTCGAGATCGGCGGCGCCTGGCTGGTCTGGCAGGGCATCCGCGAGCACAAGGGCTGGGCATGGATCGGAGCCGGCGTCATCGCCCTCGGCATCTACGGGGTGGTGGCCACCTTGCAGTCCGACGACAACTTCGGGCGCGTCCTCGCTGCCTACGGCGGGATTTTTGTGGCTGGTTCGATCGCCTGGGGCATGATCGCCGACGGCTACCGCCCCGACCGCTACGACGTCATCGGCGCCCTGGTCTGCCTCGCCGGGATGGCCGTGATCATGTACGCGCCCCGCAGCTGCTGACCTCCCCATAAGCCTGGCCAAGTCGGCCCCGCCGCTCAGTCGTGCCGGGCGAGCTTGACCGCGGAAACGAGCAGGATCACGGCCAGCGCAGGGATGAGTACCAGTTCCGAGAGCACGCCCAGCAGCAGTCCGCCCAGCACGGCACCGGCGATCGAGCCCGCGGCCATGATCATGGTGAAGCGGAGGTTTGCGCCGAGGACCGCGAAACTGCCGTCGCGGCTGTAGCGGGCGAAGGCCACCAGCATGGTCGGCAGTGACACCAGCAGGGACAGGCTTTCCGCGGTCTTGATGTCGACCGCGAACAGCAGCACGATCGTCGGGATCAGCAGCTCGCTCCCGGCCGCCACACCCATGATCGCCGCGACCACCCCGATGCCGAACCCGGCGCCGATGGCCGCTCCCGGGCCGCACACCACGGGCGTCGAGTGCGTCGAATGTACGGGCACAAAGTCGTTGTCGGTGGCCATGACGGGCATCCTCGCCGGCCGCCGGCCCCTGGCCTCTACAGCCCATCCCCACGTTCAAGGGGAAACGCACCGGGCATCCAACTCGGTTGCTTTCGATAGCAATCCGGCACGGATCTTGTCCTGGGTGAGCGGCTTCCCGGGCAGACCGTGCGCCAGGGTGAGGGCCGCGTCATCCAAGGTGGGCGGGTAGTCGTACGGATCCCAGATGCCGGTGTGCACGAGCGCGGCTGTCACAAGGTGCTTCCACAAGGCCGAGCCGTCGGGGCTCTCTACACAGCCGGTGATCCACACGGGGTGTTGCTGGACCGCTTGTTGCGAGCAGGCCCTCGTTGAGGAAAGGGTGGGCATCCTCGGCCTCAACAGGATCACTGCCAGGAGCCGTGGTGCGTCCGTCGAACCAACGCTGGCGCGGTTGTTCGTGCTGGGTTGCCGGGTCAGGCCGATCGGAGACAGAAGGGATGTCCGGCCGGGCTGGCGTACACCCGGGAGCCCTGCTGGGTGGAGGCGACGACATCGTCAGTCGGTCGCAGCCGTCGACCGCCGGCGTCGAGCACCCGCGTGTCGGCGGTCGCCGCGTCGTCCGTGGCTAGGTCGAAGTGCATCTGTTGGGTGGCGCCGTCGGGCCACTGCGGCGGTACATGCCCCGGAGCGTGCTGGATCACGATCACGGGGAAGCCGTCGAGCTGCAGAAAGTGGTGCGTGATCGTCCTTGTGATCGAGCCGCCGAGCAGCCGGTGCCAGAACGAGCTCTCGCTCTCCAGGTCTGCTGCGTCCACGATCAGTGAGGTCAGGCTGAAGGTCATGGTGTCTCCTCGAATTGCGTGTCGGGGCGTGGTTCAGATGGTGGGGATGATGCCGCCGTCGACCCGGAACTGGGCGCCGGTGAGCCATCTGGCGCGGGCGGAGGCGAGGAACGCGATCATCTCGGCGACGTCCTCGGGTTCGCCGGGGCGGCCCATCGGCAACTTCAGGTGGTCCACGATCTGCTGTTTGACGTCGTCGATTCCGATGCCCTGGCTGTCGGCCATCTGCTGGAGGTGTTTGGCCGCTCCCTCGGTGACGACGAAGCCCGGCAGAACGCACACCACGCGTACGCCGTGCTCGCCCACCGACATTGCCAACTCGCGGCTGTAGGCGTTCAGTGCCGCCTTCGATGCGGCGTACGACGCCTCGGCCGGCTGGGGGAGGTGACTGGCGATGGAGGAGACGTGCACCACGACGCCGGAACCGCGCTCGAGCATCCCGGGAACCAGGGCCCGGTCGAGGCGGACCGCGCTGAGCAGGTTCATCTCCAGGTCGGCGAGCCAGGACGCGTCCGACCGCTTCAGGGTCGGCATCGGTCCGGTCGCGGCTCCGGCGTTGTTGACCAGGACGTCGATGCCTCCGACGCTGTCCACTACCCGTCGGCCGAGTTCCGCGGCCCCCTCCTCGGAGCGCAGGTCGGCGGGAATGAAGGTGGCGGGCAGGTCTTCCGGGGGCGCGGTTCGTGAGGCCGTCAGCACGGTGGCACCGGCTGCGGCGAAACGACGGGCCGTGGCCTCCCCGAGCCCCCGGGAACCGCCTGTCACCAGTACGCGCAGACCGGCGAACTCTCCGTGCTCGATCGTCATGGGCGTGCCCCTTCAGTAAGGTGAACCGGACTCCGGAAACTCTACACACAAACGGAGTCCGACTCACCTTATGGAGGACCCTTGCCGCCATCACGTCCGTTGCGTGCCGACGCCCGCCGCAACCGCGAAGCCCTCCTGGCCGCAGCACGAGAAGCGTTCCTCGCCGGCGACGACGCCGGCGTGGAGGAGATCGCACGCCGAGCCGGCGTGTCTGTCGGCACCCTCTACCGGCATTTCGAAACACGCGAAGTGCTCGTCGCGGAGGTGTACCGCCAGGAAGCCGCCGAGCTCTGCGCCACCCCCGCCCGGCTGCTCGCACAACACGCCCCGGACGAAGCGCTGCGCGTCTTCCTGCTGCTGCTCGTGGAGCACGCGGCGGTCGGCAAAGGGATGGGTGAGGTGCTGGAGAACATCATGACGACCGATTCACCGGTCTTCGACGAAGCACGTGACGAGATGGCCCGCGCGCTCGACGAACTGCTCGCCGCAGGCGTCGCAGCCGGCCGCATCCGCAGTGACGTCAAGGGACGCATCGTCCTGCGCGCCCTCGGCGGCATCTGCGGGATGCGCGCCAAAGGCTGGAAGGACGATGCGCTGCACATCGCCACGCTCCTGTATGACGGCTTGCGCTACGGCGCAGCGAACCACGGCTAGACCGACCGCAACACACCCGAGCGAAGCCATCCGTTGGCCAGAGGGCCTGCGAGGTCTTCAAAATACCTGCGGGTAGCCACCGAATGTTCGCCGAACTCCGCGAGCGCGGCGTCGGCTTCACCTCGCTGCACGAGAGCCGCTGCGGTTCAGGGGCGCCAGGGCCGCGAAGACGGTGACCGCAGGTCGGAGGATCTCTCCTCAGGGGGTCGTACTTCTGTTGAATCCTCCCCTCCCTGAAGGCGCATTCCATAGATCGTTGCAACACGTGATGCTTTCCGTGCCGCTCTTCTATTCGAACGGCGGTGGACTTAGACGTTCAGTCTTGGCTTCTCATCGAGACATGACGGTGGAGCATGCTACCGCGCCACCGCGTGTCAGCTCGCGGCTAGAAGAGCGGCCATCCGGTCAGCCGGCGTCGCCCAATCCAGCACTTCGCGGGGTCGTTCGTTGAGTTCAGCAGAAACGGAATCGAGGTCGATGCGAGTGAAGACGGATAGGTCGGTGCTCTTCGGAAAGTACTGCCTCAGAAGGCCGTTGGTGTTCTCATTGGTGCCTCGCTGCCAAGGGCTGGCAGGGTCGCAGAAGAAGACCGGAACTCCAGTGGCCTTGGTGAACTGCTGATGATGCGCCATCTCCCCACCTTGGTCCCATGTGACCGATCGCCGCAATTGCGCGGGAAATTCCATCATGGCGGACGTCAGAGCCTCCCTCACGGCGACCGCACCCTTGCCGGGCAGATGCAGGAGTTTTGTGTAGCGAGTCGTTCGTTCCACCAGCGTGCCGATGGCAGAGCCCCCAAGGTTCGGCCCGGTGATCAGGTCGCCTTCCCAATGTCCCGCAACAAGGCGGTCATCAGCTTCCGTCGGACGCTGCTTGATCATGACCATCCCGGTGATGGAGACGGAGGCCCGATGGTGGCGTGCCATCGAGCGAGGCCGGCGGCGGTGTCGACGCGTCCGCAGCACCCTCTTCGCTTCGCGCTCGAGCAGGTTCCCGCGGGCATAGAGGGACCGATAGATGGTCTCCACGCCGATGCACATATCTTCTCTGTCTGGATACTTGAGGCGCAGCCACTGCACGATCTGTCGAGGGCTCCACTTCTTGTCCAGGAGGGACTGGATGACAGTCCTCAGTTCCCCATAGCTCTCAATCTTCCGAGCTTTGGGGCGTGGTCGACGCGCAGCCGCACGCCTTTGTGCCGAGTGGGGCCGGTAGGTGCCATTCGCATTCCTGTTACGTCGGATCTCCCGGCTGACGGTCGATGGGCTCCGACCGAGCGCAGCAGCGATGGCACGGACGGAACGGCCCTCTCGCAGCAAATCACTGATGTGGCCACGTTCCTCCTCGTTCAGATAGCGAGAATTCCCGGACGCAAGGTCACATGTGACGGGTTCCCTGAACTCGGGCAGCGGGAGCCGGGCCCCATTACTGCTGCTGGCTGCCCTGCCATTGACCCAGACCTTCCCCGTTCTGTAGCTGACCCCGACAGTGTGACTAGCTTCTTTGATTCCCATGCCCTCTCGAACGAGCTCGACGAACTTTCGTCGCGCTTGTACACGGGCTGTCCCCCCTGGCTTGCTGCCACGGTGGTACTCGAACATGCAACACACCTATCTACCTGTGGTGTTGCTACGACGGTGGGAATGCGCCGAAGGGAGGGGGATTCCTCACCCTCCAGGGCTGATGTGGGGATTTCTAGCTCACGCTGCCAGACCAGGCAGCGCCTGGTCTGGTCTTCCACGATCACCACTAGCCGGGTGGAAGACCAGCCCGGACCAGCATCACGCGTGCGGAGTTCTTATCCCTGGAGGATACGGCTCCGCATGCGGTGCAGGCATACGTTCGCATCGAAAGAGGTAGTGCGTGCTTGGTTCTCGCTCCGCACTGCGCACAGTCCATCGTGGTGTACGCGGGGTGTACCAGGTGCACGGCACGTCCGTGCTTGCGGCCCATCTCGACCAGAGCCTGCTTCGTCGCGCTGATAGCCGCGTCGGCGGCCTTCTTGGCCATGGTGGACTTCGCGAGGAACTTCGGTCGGAAGTCCTCCACGGCCAGGGCGTCATGGTCGCGGACGACCTTCTTGGCCCACTTGCGGGCGGTGTCCTGACGCTGGCGTGCGACCTTCTTGTGCACCTTCGCCGTCTGCCACTTCGCCTCGCGGTAGCCCTTCGATCCGGCGTGTCCACGCTGCGGCTTACGCCGGGACATCATCCGCTGGTACCGGGCCAGCTTCGCCGCCGACTTCTTGCCGTGCTCGGCGTGGGGAAGGTCGTGGGTGTCGGATGTGGTGGTCGCGGTCTCCTTCACGCCCCAGTCGACGCCGATCACGGCCCCGGTTTCGGGCAGCGGCTGGACTTCTGCGGGGACGACGAACGAGCAGTACCAATGTCCGACGCTGTCTTGATAGACACGCACGCTGGACGGGCCGGCGGGCAGGTCCCGCGACCACACGACGGTCAGCACAATGCCGCCTGCCAGGTGCAGACGCTTGCCCTTGAGACGGAAACCGCGCTTGGTGTAGTTCAGGCTCGGCAGCGCCTCGCGCTTCTTCTTGTACTTCGGCATCCCTGCGCGCTGCCGCATCGGCAGGCGTTCTTTGATGCCCTTCTGTGCCTTGGCGCGGGACCTGCCGAAGTCGCGTATCAACTGTTGCTGCGGGACCGAACTGCCCTCACCAAGCCATCCGTTCGACCTGCGGGCCTCGGTCAGCATCTTGTCGAGCTGCGCCGGACCGCACGTCCGCTTGTCCGTGCTCTCGGGCCGGTTCTTGTTCCACAAGTGCGTTTGCTTCGACTTCGCGCAGCACTCGTTCCACACCCAGCGGCACCGGTCCCACTCCGCCCCAAGGGCGGCGCGGGCTGTGGACGACACGCGCAGGCGGAACGTCCACCGGGCGTGCCCGGCGTCCTGCACCGCTGCTGCTGTCGTCATGCACATCAACCTATCTGGGAGGACTGACAGTTGAGAGCTCTTGACCGTTGTGGACTGCCTCACCACCGTTCGGGGAACACGCCGGATCGCCCCGGCGGCGATCCGGCATTCCCTGCCCTGCTCCGCAGGAGTCCGATTCCTCCCCGCCCTAAAGGACGGGGCATCCTCGGAGGAACCCGGTGAAGGCGCCGCGCCTCCGGGAAAGGCGGTGGCCCCGACGGCAGCGGTCAGCGCTTTGCGCGTCGGCTGCGGATGCTCAGGACGATGACGGAGACAAGGAACCAGAAGGCGCCGAAGGCCGAGTATCCGGCGACGGTGGACAGGCCGCTCGTCGCCGAGGCGGACATGGCAGCAAAGTTGAGGCCGGCGAGGACGGACAGTCCGCCACTGATGATCATGGGCCACTGGGCGCCGATGGTGCGCCGGCGTCGGATCGCTACGACAAGCTGGATCGCCCCGGAGAGCAGGGCCCAGATGCCGAACACGAGGAGGGCCGTGCCGATGGTGGAGAAGACGGCGATGATCATCCCGATGGTGGTGACGAGGCCGAGAGCCACGTTGATGGTGCTGACGTGGTTCGTGGAACCGGTGCCGGCCATGCGTCGCTCGAGGAGCGTGGCGACGACGTCCCACAGGGGGTAGACGATGAGGAGCACGGCCGCGATCGCTGTGGGCCTGTCCGTCGACACGAGCGTGGCGGAGGTCGTGAAGACCAATGCCACCCAGATCAGGGAGAAGATGACTCGGATCAGGTAGAGCGATCGGAGCCCGGAGGCCGTCGTCGTTGCCGTGGTGGAAGGTTCGATGGTCTGAGTCACGGGGTGTCCCTTTGTGATCTCGATGGTGTGAGGCGGTTGCCTCGCCGATGAGTCTCGGGGGCCTCGAGCAGGGCCGTGTACTTCGAACGTAGTAGTTCTGCCATCCACATCGATCGAACGAGTTCTGCCGTCTCCATCGATGAGGAGATTCGCGCCGTATACATCGTTCGAAGTACACGGCCGCAGCGCGCGTGAACGAGAATCAGGTCATGGTCAAGGCGCAGAACACTCAGGACGGGCCCGCGGCACCCTTGTGGATCCGCCGCCCCGAGGTGCTGCACCTCGTCGCCTATTCAGTGGCCGCGCTGGTGTTCACGGGTCAGATCGTGGCAGTCGTACTGAGGGGATCGGATTGGCCGACAGCCCTCTCCGTACTGCTCGCCGGTGGCGGTGTCGCCCTCTCATGGTGGAAGCCTTGGGCAGGACTGGTCGTGACGAGCGCAGCATCCTTCGCCGTCACAGCGGTCGGCCACGACCCACTGTCGGTGTGGATGATGGCAGTGCTCGTGCTGTTCTCGGTCACCTTCAGGGGAAAGCAGCCGCTGGCCGGAACCGCCATCGTGGCGGCGTTCTTCCTGGGGGCCTTCATGACGCTGGGAGGATTCCGTGGCGGCGCGATCGTGGGAGCCGCCGCCCTCTTCTCGGCCATAGCGGGAGGTGCGACAGGGGGCGCGCTCCGCATCCATCGAGACCATTGGTGGATCCTGGAGGAACGGGCCGAAAGTGCCATCGCCACCCGCGAGATCGAAGCCACCCGACGAGTGACCGAAGAACGACTCCGCATCGCCCGAGACCTCCACGACGTCATCGGCCACCAAGTCGCGATGCTGAGCTTGCATCTCGGTGCTGCGGAAATCGGGCTGCCTGAAGACGCCGAATCGTCCCGGCAGGCCCTCGTCTCAGCCAGGTCCAGCGCCCGCACCGTCGTCGTCGAGACGCAACGGATCCTTGCGCTCCTCCGCCTCGGAGACGACATCTCCGACGACGAGGCGCTCCGGCCGACCCCGGCGCTCAGCGGCCTGGAGGGCCTTATCGCTTCATTCGAGAGCATCGGCCTCGACATCCAGCCCTCCATCGACATTCCCACCGGTTTCGTCGAGCCCAGTGTCGGCGTGACGGTCTACCGGGTCGTTCAAGAAGCACTCACGAATGCCTACCGGCATGGAGAAGGGACGGCAACGGTGGATGTGCGCGAGCGCGACGGCAGGATCTGCGTCACTGTGGAGAACCGCGTCGGTCATTCACTCCGCGGCGCCGACTCGGGCAGTGGACTCGGACTCGTAGGGATGCGCGAACGCGTCGAGTCCTCCAGTGGGCGACTGACGATCGACAATGACAGTGGGCGATTCCGGGTCCGTGCGGAGTTCAGCCCCTTGGGAGCTGTCGTCTGATGACACAGATTCTGATCGTCGACGACCAGGACGACATCAGGGCCGGCATCCGAACCATGCTTCTGCTCGACCCGAGTCTGGTTGTTGCGGGTGATCTCTCCGATGGGCTCCAGGTCGTTCCCTTCCTCCGAGACCACCCCGTCGACCTGGTCCTGATGGACATCCGGATGCCCGGCATCGACGGTGTCGAAGCCACCCGACGGATCCGCAAAGAACACCCACCCGAGAAGATGCGCGTGATCGTGCTGACCACTTTCGATCAGGACGACATCGTTCTCGCCGCTCTTCGCGCGGGCGCCAACGGTTTCCTGAGCAAGACCGTGAGCCCTGCTGAACTCGTCGCCGGGATCACCGAGGTCGTTGGCGGTGGTGGTGCGCTGTCCGCCGCCGCCACGGCCGCGCTCATCGGTCACATGACCGACAGTCCGCCCCCGGTGATCGACCAGGAACTGCTGCGACGATTCGGCGCTCTGACACCCAGGGAGCGGGACGTGGTCGTTCTCGTTGCGAGCGGTCTGAGCAACGACGAGATCGCGGCCCAGATGTCGGTGTCGCCGTTCACCGTGAAGACGCATGCGGTGCGGGCCATGACGAAGGTCGGCGCACGTGATCGAGCGCAACTCGTCTCGTTCACCTTCCGGGCTGGCCTCTACCCTTGAGCCTGCCGAGTGGAACCCTGAAACAGCTGTCACAAGCCGGCCAGACTCATTTCGATACCTTCTTCACCAGCGCATCGGCGCGGAAGGTGCCCGCACTAGTGGTCATTTCGGCTCAGCAGGCCACCGCGAGGACACCTCTTCACGGCCCACACCCTTTTGCCCGCGCCTGCCCGGAGCCGTCACCCCTCCCCGACCCGACAAGGGACGACCCATCCCCCTGCGGTGGCCTGCGCGAGCCGCCCCCACCTCATGGGGTGAGAACTCTGGTTCGCCTCCTGGCCGGTCTTGAAGGAGTTGAGGGTCAATGCCACCGTGGGCGCCGACGCCTGTCGGCACCCACGTTCCGTTCGGCGAGTGCCGGAAGCCGACCCGTCAGGCGAGGAGCGAACGAACGGCGTCGGTCGAGCGGCCCACGACCGTCGTTCCGTCGTCTGCCGTGATGATCGGTCGTTGGATGAGGATCGGGTGGGTGGCGAGTGCCGCGATCCAGCGGCTGCGGTCGCCGGCCTCCCGGCCCCACGAGGCGATGCCCAATTCGGCGGCAATGGGTTCTCCCGTACGGGTGATGTCCCACGGCTCCAGGCCGAGCCGTCGCAGCACCTGCTCCAGCTCGTCCGCGGTCGGCGGCTCCTCCAGGTAACGCCGGACCGTGTACGCGGCGCCCTCCGCGTCCAGCAGGGAATGGGCGGAGCTGCACTTGGAACAGGCGGGATTGATCCAGATTTCCATGGCGTCGGTGTCTTTCGGTTCTGCCGGGCGAGGCACTCCGCCCTGCGAGGTGGTGTCAGGTGAGGCCGGCCAGGGCCAGGAATTCGCTGCGTGAGCGGGCATCGTTGCGCAGGGTGCCAAGGAGGGTGGAGGTGAGGGTGCTGGAACCGGTGGCCTGGACGCCGCGCAGGGTCATGCAGCTGTGTTCGGCTTCGATGACGACGCCCACGCCCTTGGGTTCCAGTTGGGTCTGGAGCCAGTCGGCGACCTGTTTGGTGAGGCGTTCCTGGACCTGCGGTCGGCAGGCGAAGTGTTCGACGACGCGGGCCAGTTTCGACAGGCCGAGGATCCGCCGGCCGGGCAGGTAGCCGACGTGCGCGGTGCCGACGAACGGCAGCAGATGGTGTTCGCACACCGAGCGCACGGGGATGCTGCGGGCCAGGACGAGTTCGTCGTAGCCCTCGTCGTTCGGGAAGGTGGTCAGGTCGAACGGGCGGGGGCTGAACAGTTCGGCGTAGGCGCGGGCCATGCGCCCTGGGGTCCCGCGCAGGCTCTCGGTTTCCGTGTGGATGCCGAGGGCCTGCAGGAACTGTCCAGCGGCGCGTTCAGCGGCAGCCAGATCGAGGCCGTCGGTTTCATGGACGACGCGCAGCGCAGCCTGTCCGGGTATCGCTGTCTCAGGATCACCGGGCGCCAGGTGCAGGGGGGTGCGGGGATGCTGGTTCATTTTCAGCTGCCACCGATACCAAGAGCGGTGAGCAGGACCAGGACCACGGTGACGACGGCGAACAGGCCGTGCCCTGCAACCACCGGTACGGGGAAATACCGCTCAGCGGGCTCGGACTCCGCACCCGGGGCGGCTGCGGCGGAACGGGACCGGTGGACCGGGAGTCACCGCGCCAGCATCGCGAAGCCGAGGAGGGCGACGGGTACCAGGAGGCCGAAGGCGGTCCAGGCCAGGGCGTCCTTGTCCGTGATCACATAGATGATCCAGACGACCAGGCCGACCGCGGCGAGTGCGAAGTGCCCGAAGATGACGGGGCCGGGCAGTCGGCTGTTGCCGGCCTTGGCTCCTCCGCGGGAGAGCCAGGTGCCGAGCATGTAGAAGCCGCCGAGAGCGGTGATCAACCAAGTGATCAGCGCGGCGATGTCCATGAGGACTCCTCGTGTCGAAGTGGGTACCCACCCGCGGCCACATCTGCGCGTGGCCACGCTGGTGGGGGAATGATCAGCCGGTGGGGCCCGGCGGACGGTGCGTGGGGACGAAGCCCTCGGCCTGGGTGGTCTCATCGGCTACCCGCACGCCGTAGCGGTAGGCGAGCTTTCCGCCCAGATAGCCGGAGATCCCCAGGACCACGAGGCTCACGGCGTTCAGGGTGAGCATCCCGCCTCCGACGCCGGCAGCGAGCCGGTGGTCGGTATGCCGCCACAGGAAATTGCCGGCGTAGGCGGCGGTCACGAGCAGGTTCAGCGTCATGTGGACGAGGCCGACGCGGAAGGCCCGGGTACCCGGTGGGATGGCGAACAGGTCCAGGAAGCCGACCAGGGCCGCGGCCAGGGCGCCGATCACCCCGAGCGCGATCAGCCACATCGCCCCCCGGACCAGGAAATCCGGATCACGCACTAGGTGCGAGGCGATGTCGAAGACCAAGCTGCCCACCCACGCACCGATCGGGACGGTGACCAGGATCGGGTGGAAGGGGTGCCCGTACGGTCCGGCCAGCGCAGCGCTCACCGGCCGCTTGGCCTGCTCATGCGACGGATCCACCATTCCGACCACCTCCAGTTTCACCAACAAATCTTGGTCTTATTCACCGGAGGCGTCAAGATACCCAGCCCTGCGACGAGCCGTGCGAGGATTCGACTAGTTGCACCTATCGGTATACGCGTTACTGTGGAGGTGTGACCTCTGACGTAACGCCGCAGATTCCCGCAGGTGACGCGGCGATCGAGTCCGTCAGCGTCCTCGGCGAGGACTCCCGGCGGCAGATGTTCGCGTTCATCCGGCGTCAGCGCCGACCCGTCACCCGGGACGAGGCCGCCGCAAGCGTGGGAATCTCGCGCAAGCTCGCCGCCTTTCACCTCGACAAGCTCGTGGACGCCGGCCTGCTGCACGCTCGGTTCGAATCACCCGGCGGGATCCGGAAGGTCGGCCGCCAGCCCAAGGTCTACGAACCCACAGACAGCCACATCCACGTCAGCATCCCCGACCGCCGTCACGAACTGCTGGCCGACCTCCTGCTGGAGGCCGTCGTGACCGAAGGCGACGGCGAATCCGCGACCCACGCCGCCGTGCGCACAGCCGGCCGGCGCGGCAAGGAACTGGGCGAGAGGGAGCGGGAGCAGACGCGTCCCGGCCGACTCGGCGCAGAACGTGGACTGAGCGTCTGCGAGCGTATGCTGGACCAGCACGGCTTCGAGCCGGTCCGCGAAACCCCCACCCAACTCCGACTGCAGAACTGCCCGTTCCACCCTCTGGCAGCCAAGGCTCCCGAGCTGGTGTGCGGCATGAACCACGCCTTCATCGCCGGTTACCTGCAGGGCCTGGAGGTAACCGGCGTAGAGGCGATCCTCGCGCCGCGTCCCGGGGAATGTTGCGTCCAACTAGGCCCCACAAGGGGGTGATGCGCGGCTCTGTTCACCACAGCGACGTCGTCGGGCTGCCGACCGAGGACGTCACCGACGCCACCTGGCGCTACCACTGAGCGCGGCCGGCAGAACCAGGGCCGCGGCGCCGAGATGACGGTGGGCGACGATCACGGGGACCGGCCCGGCGTTCCTAGACCGGAGCACTCCCATGGATACCAAACTCAACATATTCCGCCCTTCGGCGACGACGGAATCGGCAGCGCAAGGCACCGTCACAGCGAAATCGTCCGCCTCAGACTGGGGACTTCTGCTGATCAGGCTGACATTCGGGCTACTGATGGCTGGGCACGGCGCTCAGAAGCTGTTGGGCATCTTCGGAGGCAAGGGCCTGACGGAGACCGGGAAGGGGTTCGCTGCACTCGGCTTCCATCCCGGAAAGCTCTTCGCCTTGATCTGCGGTCTGTCCGAATTCCTCGGCGGCCTCGGCCTGGCTCTCGGACTGCTCACACCGCTCGCGGCCGCCGCCATCATCGGCGTAATGATCAACGCCATGGCAACCGTCACCGGGGCCCACGGCCTGTGGGAGACGGACGGCGGAGTCGAGTACAACGTCTGCATCGCCGTCGTTGCCCTGGCCGTCGCCGCGATCGGCCCCGGACGCCTGGCCGTAGACCGGTTCTTCCGTTGGGGTACGGGCGGCTGGCCCGAGGCTGCCTTCGCCCTCGGCCTGGGCGGAATCGCCGCCGCGATCGCCCTGATTATCTGAAGCGTTGTTGACGCGGGTGATCGCCAGATTCTCCACCACCATCACGCCGGACGTTCGGGCGATCTCGGTAGTGGTCCAGTGCCGCCAGTCAACGGCACACCACAGGGCCTACGTTTTCCACGGCACGGTCACTCTTGCCGCGATTCGATGGTGGCTCCGCGACTGATCTCAGCCACCGCAATGGATGCCCGATGGTCGCCTCAGTCGTCGGCAGCGACGATGAGCGTGATCCGCCCAGCCGAGCGGTCGATGAGCACGAACTCGTGGAAGTAGTCGTGCACGCGTCCCCAGTCGTGGATCGCCTCACCACCCAGCTCGCTGAGGTAGTAGATGGCATCGGCTGCGGTCAGGCGGTCGAACACCTCCCGCTGCAGATCTACCTCCAGCTCGGTGGGCACGCCCCAGAGCGGATCCACCCACTCCCGCAGGATCTGCACGGCCTTCTCTTGGTTGATGAGCTCGTACAGGTCAGGAGTGATCAACCGCAGCCAAAACGGACCGTGCCGGAGCCCGTCCGGCAGCACTCCACCACCTGCATAGTCGTCTCGGAACTGCTCATGCCCAATCAGTGAGGTGAGCAGCCAACCAACTTCCACGGACTCCGCAGAGAAGCGGAGCTGCTTGATGTCGACCCACCGATACCCGTGCTCCTTCGGATCCGGGACGTAGCGTCGGAAGTTGATGAAGGCGCTTTCCTCGTGAACGAGCCCGTTGTCCATGGTGCCAGCCTAGAAGGCAAGGAAGGGGGCACTACCGACTCACTGGACAGGCCCTAGCAAGTCCCGAGGCCGGTGAAGGCTCCTGGGCAGAGACCCTACGGGCGCGCAGAACGAGCAAAAAGACGATCTAGGGGATTTTCCCGCACAGGCGTGGACCGGTGCGAAGGCCCGACCCTAGCGTCCCGTTCGGCACCACAGCATCCCTGTCCCCCGGCACACCAATCCCCAGCATCCGGTCGCGAGCGTGCTGCGGGCCGTCACCGGCCCATTCCCCGCATCGCTCGGCCGCCCGGATGGATCCGCTTCGGGAGAGCATTGATGAGACGCACAGTTCGTACAGTGACCGCAGTGGCCATCGCCGCCACGCTGGCGACGGCGGGCACCCTCACCAGCGTGGCCAGCTCCGACAACTCAGCCGAGCATCTGACCGGTTGGGCCATCGCTCCGCAAAAACCGGTGACCCCGCAAACCGACCAACAGGACGAGTACAACCAGGCGCACGGCCGCCCGCTGCCCACCCCCGAGCTCCTGCAGCCCACCCTCGACGCCTCGCTCGCCAACTACCGCGCCAAGCCGAAGAACTCCCTGCACGGGGACTACCAATGCGGCGCCTCCGACGTGCTCGCCGACCTCTCCAAAAAGTGGATCAAGGAGTTCGAGGAGCACTACCCGAAGGTCCACATCGCAGTGAACCCGCCCTACGCAGGCAGCCTCGGCGCCCTCGAACTGATCAAGGGCAACCTCGACTGCGTCTTCGTCTCCCGCGAGCTGAAGCCCACTGACATCCAGGGGTTCCACGACGCCTTCGGCTACGACCCGCTGAGCATCCCCATCTCCGGCGGCAGCTACCGGCACTACGGCTTCCTGGACTCGATCGGGTTCATCGTCAACAAGGACAACCCGATCGACAAGCTCTCCTTCGCACAGCTCGACGCCGCCCTGTCCACCACCCGCAACCGTGGCGGCGCTGCCGCCAAGACCTGGGGAGACCTCGGCGCCACGGGCGAGTGGGCCGACAAGCCGATCCACATCGTCGGCATCCAGCCATGGAACGGGTTCGAGGAGTTCGTACGACAGCGGGTCCTCAACAGTGACGGCAAGCGAGGCGAGTGGCGCCCCGGCGTCGCGAGCGGCTCCACCGCGGCCGACCCGAACGTGCACTGGGAGAAAACGGTCTTCAACATCGCCAAGGACGTCAAGGAAGACCCGTACGCCATCGGCTACACCGGCATGGCCTACATCGACCAGCCGGTCAAGGTGCTCTCCCTCAGCCGTGACGCCAACGGCCCGGCCTACGCCCCCACTTACGAAAACGTCGCCTCGGCCGCCTACCCGCTGAGCCGCCTCACGTACCTGAACGTCAACAAGCGACCCGGCAAGCAACTGGACCCGGTCATAGAGGAACTCACCCGCTTCATCCTCAGCAAGCAGGGCCAGCAGACGGTCGGCAGGCAGCAGGCGTTCCTGCCCCTCCGCTCCGAACAGGCCACCACGAGCCTCAAGGCACTTGACAACGCCCCCTGAGCAGCGCCCGGATCAGGGTGGGGCCCTGCTGCACACAGCGGCCGGGCCCCACTCAGCGGCACCTCTCAGCAGCGATTCGGACGCAGACGCCTCGGTCATCGCGTCGAGCAGCTGCTGCAGGCGGGATCGGCTGCTCGCAGCGTCGAGAGGTGCTGGCATCCGCCTCCCCAGCAGGAGCCGCGAACCCTCGCGATTCCTCTTTGGCGAATTCAGCGGAGAGGTCCGCTTGCAGATCCTGTGGGCTAGCTCGGATCCACGAATAGCCCTGATGAGCACCGAGCCCCTTCCGTGCCCATCCGGCAGGCGTCGGTCACCTCCCCGCAGCTGGCCGAGGAGTTCGCCAAGCACATCCGTCGCGAGGCCCGCATCACCGCGCACATCCAGCACCCAGGTGTGCCGCAGGTGTACGACGCGGTGCTCGACGCGTCATACGAGCGGCTGTTCCTGCTGATGGAGCTCGTCGTCGGCGTACCGCTGTCCGCCTACCTTGACCCCGGCCGGCCGCTGCCGGTCAGCTGGGCGACCGCCGTCGCCGCGCAGGACGCGACCGCACGTCGTACGCGCACGACGTGCGGGTGATCCACGGGGACCTCAAGCCGGGCAACATCCTCGTCGCACGCGACGGACGGTGAAGGTCCTCGCCAGGCTTGTGACCATGGGCTGTCACACACCTTCCGAGTCAGCAGTGGACAAGCCTCCGGGTGTGTGACGCGGACGATCGCGCCATGCGGCCGACGAGCTTTCCCGGGCCCCGGTCGGACGGGCGGATCAGCGCAATCCGGCGAAGAGATCGTTCTCGGGGACGACCGCGCCGGTGGCGTCCTTGACACGTACGAAGGTCTCCATGCCCATCAACTCGCCGAACCTCTCCTTGCCCATCTTGAGGAAGAAGATGTTCTCGCCCTGACTGGCGTGCGCGGCCAGCGCATCGAACTTCTGACCGCTGAAAGCGGTGGTGTCCACCCACGTGGTGATCTCCTCGTCGGGCAGCCCAATCTCAGCCATCGCGGCGGCCTCGGCCGGATCCGGCTCCGGCATGTCCTCATGAAGCTCGCGCATGGTCTCCCCGAACCGCTGCATCATCGAGCGGGGCATCGTCGTCCAGTACACCTTCGGTGTCAGCGCGGTCATCTCCACCGCCGCCATCGTGATGCGGTGAGCCTGGATGTGGTCGGGGTGGCCGTAGAAACCGTTCTCGTCGTAAGTGACGACCACATCGGGCCGGTAGTGCCGGATGAGTTCCGCAAGCCGGGCGGCGCCTTCCTCCACAGGGGTCTGCCAGAAAGATCCGGGGGCGTCGTTGCTCGGCCAGCCCATCATCCCGGAGTCGGCATAGTCCAGCATCTCCAGATCGCTGACCTTCAGCACCTCACAGCTCGCCTCCAGTTCCTGACGGCGCATCAAGGCGACAGCCGCCGGATCGTGCCCGGGACCGCCCGGCTTAACACCCCCCGGCCCGTCACCGCAACCGCCGTCGGTACACGTCACGAGAACCGTGCGAATGCCCTCCGCCGCGTACCGCGCGAGGACTCCTCCGGTTCCGGTGGCCTCATCGTCGGGGTGAGCGTGCACTGCCATCAGCGTCAAAGGCCGGTCAGTCATGGAACAGTCCTCCTGCAGAAATACGTCTCGGTCCAAGTGCGCGGCGTACCGCGATCCCAGGGCCCGGATCCTGGTGGGGCGGACGACCTTGTGGTCTCCGTGTTCCCCGCCCGTGCGGCGCCGGTCCCTCGTTCGATGCAACCGTGCCGGTAGGACCGGCTGTTCCCGGCGCGGCGCTCGGTTTTCCAGACGTCGGCGTTTCAACACGAATGAGGTACAGGCGCGACGGCCTCGGCTTCTCAGCGCCACGCCGGAACCGACTTCCATCCGGCACCAGCCGTGAGATTCCGACGCGGAAGCCCGCGCTCGCACTCGCCGGGCTCATCCCGAATTCCGGGCCAGACGGCAAGGATTCGCTGTCATCGAACGTCACGGGGCCGGAATCCGTGTCAAGAGGCTCAATTGGATGGCAGGGGACGGTTTCGGAGGCAGTTGGTGATCTACCGGATCTGGAATCTGGGACGTGAAATGACGGCATTGCATGGATGCGAACGTGGGGACGGCCAGCCGCCCGAAGGGTGGCTGGCCGTCGAGGCAGGTAGCGACAGAGGTCAGAAGCTGTGGCAGAACCTTCGACCCGAAGGCGACTGGTTGCCGCCCATGGGTGCACGGCTTAGATCGACTACACAGAAGAGGTTGCCGTCCGGATCGGCGAGAACAACGAAGCCAGGATCCGGCGGGTAGAGATTCCGTTCGACGGCCTGTGCATCAAGTGAGACAAGCCCCTGGACCTCTGCCACCTGCTCCTCCGTGGTACCGGTGAAGAGGTCCAGGTGAGGACGGGGACGTGGCTCCGCATGCGACGTGCTGCACATCAGGCCGAGGGCCCTGCCGGTGTCATCGGCGTGATTGAGCGCCTGTCACGTCTCGCTGTTCCTCGGTGGCGGCCACGTCCAACGCCTCCGTCCAGGACGCGCCTGCGCGGAATCCAGGCAACTACCTGGGTCTCGGGACTCGCATCCGCCTCTGCTGCTAGAAACGGCTCCTCAACCTCACCGTGCAGGACACGGTCTTGCTGCCGTTCGACGGCCCATCAGACGGGTCGGTCCGACTCCTGTCGAAGGACGCGGCGAGCCGCCTCAGCCTCGGCTGCCGGCGGGGACACCTCGTCGAGGACATCGAGCTCGTCATCCCCCTCCAGCTCCCGTTCCCAGGCTGCGGCGAGCCGCTCCTGTTCCTCCCCGGGCCTGGCCACGACGGTCTCTCTGTCCTCAGGTGCCAGGGCCGCCAGGAAGCGTGCGACTGAGTCGTTCGGCATGCTAAACACCCTTCGCTGGGCATGGTGCTGGTCCGGGCTCAGCATGATAAATCGGTCCGGCGATCGCGGCCCGACACAGCCGCAGCACACCCGGATGGCGCCATCTCGTTGTAGACGCTCCGCCAGTTGCCGTATTTCTCGGGCAGCTGAATTCACTGCGTTCCGGTCTGGAAATTGAAAGTGATCGCATCGATCACCTCACGGTGATCCCGCCACCGGCCACCCGGCTTCGGCGTCCGGACCGGACCGAACCGGGAGCAACGGCTCGGTCCGTGCCCACTGCATGTCAGTCGACGGCGCAGCCGGACCAACGACCAGCTGTTCCAAACGGAACTGCCTAGCCCCGCCCGCCCTCTCGCGACGGCGGTCGCCCCGTGCTCTCCCGCACCACCAGCCGTGTCGGCACCAGCGTGGTTCCCGGTTCCGCTTCGCCCTGCCGGACCTGACGCAGTGCGCTCTCCACGCAGCGGCGGCCGACCTCGGCGAAATCCTGGTGGACCGTGGTGAGCGGCGGCTGGAACGAGCCGGAGTCGGGGATGTCGTCGAAGCCGATGACCGAGACGTCGTCGGGGACCTTGCGGCCCCGCTCTTCCAGGGCTCGCAGCAGGCCGAGCGCCATCTGGTCGTTCGCCGCGAACACCGCGGTGCAGTCGTCCTGTTCGGCCAGGCGCAGGCCCGCGCGGTAGCCCGAATCGGCCGACCAGTCGCCGCGTACCAACGGTGGGACTGCGCGGCCTGCGGCCTCAAGTGCCTTGCGCCACGCGTCTGTTCGGCGCTGTGCGGCGAACGACTCGGAGGGGCCCGCCAGATGCCAGACCGTGCGGTGGCCGTGGTCGAGGAGGTGGCGTACGGCGTCGCGGGTGCCGCCTGCCTGGTCCGTGTCCACCACCGCGTAACGGTCGTCGGCGTCCGAGTCCGCGACCACGACCTTCACGTGGGGCGGCAGCGTGAGACTCGCCGAGTCGAGCAGGTGGACCTCCATGATGACGATGACCGCGTCCACCGCCAGTTCGCCGAGGCGCGAGAACGCGCCGCGCACCTCGTCCTGGGTGGGCACCGCGACGGGGAGGAGTGTGACCGCGTAGCCCTCCTGTGCGGCCGAGGTCGCGATGGCCTCGAGCGTGCGCATGTTGCCTGTGGTGGAGAGCGTGAACGTGATCACGCCGATGGTGCGGAAGTCGCCTCGTTTCAGCGCCCGCGCCGCGCTGTTGGGGCGGTAGCCGAGGTCTTTCATGGCGGCGAGGACCCGCTCGCGTGTTTCCTCGTTGACGCCGGGAAAGCCGTTCGAGACACGGGAGACCGTCTGGGACGAGACACCGGCGACCTGGGCGACGTCGGCCATGGACGCGTTGTGTGTGCGGCGCCGGGCATGGGTCCTGGCGCGCTCCGGGGCGCTGTCCGTTGCTCCCACCGTTGGCCTCACCAGTCGAGTTGATCGTTCACGGGCGACTCTTGACCGTCCTCTGCGAGGCAGTGTAGACATGCCGCCACCGAATGTTTACGCAAACATAACACCTGGCGGTCGCTTGCGCGCCGGAATGTTTACGCAAACATCCGAGCACCATCCGCGAGACACGTACGAGCGAGGGACGCGAGATGACGACGCTTCAGCCGCCGGCCGCCGCAAGGCCGCGACCGGCCGGGCCACCGGTACGCAGGGCGCGCCGCTCCTGGACGGGGTGGGGGTTCATCGGCCCCTTCGTGCTCGTCTTCGCCCTCGTCTTCCTGGCGCCGCTCGCGTACTCGGTCTATCTGAGCCTGTTCCGCACACAACTCATCGGCGGCACCACCTTCGTGGGCCTGGACAACTACCAACAGGCCTTGCAGGACGGCCAGTTCTGGGACGGAGTCTTCCGCGTCGGACTGTTTCTGCTGATCCAGGTGCCGATCATGCTCGGCATCGCCTTGCTCGTCGCCCTCGCGATCGACAGCGGCCGCCTCTACGGCAAGGACTTCTTCCGGATCACCGTCTTCCTGCCCTACGCGGTACCCGCCGTCGTCGCGACCCTCATGTGGGGCTTCATGTACGGCACCCGCTACGGCTTGGTCGGCGACGTCAACGACGCGTTCGGCGTGAAGCTGCCCGACCCACTGTCCGCCGACCTGGTCCTCGCGTCCATCGGCAACATCGTGACCTGGGAGTTCGTCGGCTACAACATGCTGATCTTCTTCGCCGCGCTGCGCGTCGTACCGCACTCGCTGTACGAAGCGGCCGAGATCGACGGCGCCGGACAGTGGCGCGTCATCACGGCCATCAAGCTTCCCGCGATCCGCGGCGCCCTCGTCATCGCCACGATCTTCTCGATCATCGGCAGCTTCCAGCTCTTCAACGAGCCCGCCATCCTCCAGAAGCTCGCGCCGAACGCGATCACCACCGACTACACCCCGAACTTCTACACGTACTCGCTGTCCTTCTCGGGCCAGCAGCAGAACTACTCCGCGACGGTCGCCATCGTCATGGGCGTGATCACGATGATCGTCGCCTACGTGGTCCAGCTGCGCGGCATGCGCAAGGGAGCGTGAGCGCGATGACCACCACCACCGGCTCCGTGCGGCCGACGGCGCCGCTCAAGTCCGACGCCCCGCGCCTGCGTTCACCGCGCCGCCGGATACCCGGCCGCCCCCGGCGCAGCGTCCTGCTGACCGTGCTCACCGGCGTCGTCCTCGTCTACAGTCTGCTGCCGCTGGTGTGGCTCCTGATCAGTGCCACCAAGTCCCAGCAGGGCCTGGCCCGTTCGTTCGGCCTGTGGTTCGACGGGAACTTCGACCTCTGGCACAACATCGGCGAGACGTTCACTTATCAGGACGGTGTCTTCGGCCGCTGGCTCCTCAACACCCTCCTGTACGTGGTGGTGGGCGCGGGTGGCGCCACCTTCCTCGCGGTCCTCGGCGGATACGCGCTCGCCAAGTTCGCCTTCCCCGGCAAGCGCGCCGTGTTCGCCGTCGTCATCGGGGCGGTCGCGGTGCCGGGCACGGCCCTTGCCGTCCCCACGTTCCTGATGTTCAGCAAGATGGGGCTCACCGACACCCCGTGGGCCGTCATCATCCCGTCGCTGATCTCGCCGTTCGGCCTGTATCTGATGTGGGTGTTCGCCACCGAGGCGATCCCCACCGAGCTGATGGAGGCCGCCCGCATCGACGGCGCGAGCGAGCTGCGCACCTTCTTCCAGGTCGCCCTGCCGCTGCTCGCGCCCGGCACGGTCACCGTCCTGCTCTTCACCACGGTCGCGACCTGGAACAACTACTTCCTGCCGTTGATCATGCTGAAGGACCCCGACTGGTATCCGCTCACGCTCGGCCTGGACTCCTGGAACAAGCAGGCGCAGACGGCCGGCGGCGAGGCCATACCCCACCTGGTGCTCACCGGCTCACTGCTCACCATCGTGCCGCTGATCGCCGCCTTCCTGCTGCTCCAGAAGTACTGGCAGTCCGGGCTCTCCGCCGGAAGCGTCAAGGAGTAGGCACAGCACCGCAGTTCACGCCCCGTAACCCTCTGTTGGACCACGAAGAAGTGGAAGCCATGCCCATGCCCAAGAACTCCCGCCGCCTGCTGCGCGGCATAGGTCTCCTCTGCGCCGTCGCCCTCGGGGCCACCGCCTGCGGCGGCTCCGACAACGACAGCTCGAGTGACAAGCAGGTCAGTTCGGCCGACATCCAGTCGGCGCTGAAGAAGGGCGGCACCGTCACGGTGTGGGCGTGGGAGCCCACACTGAAGCAGGTCGCCGCCGACTTCGAGAAGAAGTATCCGAAGGTCGACATCAAGCTGGTCAACGCGGGCACCAACAACGACCAGTACAAGGCTCTGTCGAACGCGATCTCGGCGAAGAAGGGCGTCCCGGACGTCGCGCAGATCGAGTACTACGCGCTCGGCCAGTACGCCCTGACGAAGCAGATCACCGACCTCAAGACGTACGGTGCCGAGAAGCTGGCGGACTCGTACTCGCCCGGGCCGTGGAACTCGGTGAAGTCCGGCGCCGGCGTCTACGGCCTGCCCATGGACTCCGGCCCGATGGCGCTCTTCTACAACAAGAAGGTCTTCGACAAGTACAAGATCGCCGTCCCGACGACCTGGGACGAGTACGTCGAGGCCGCCCGCAAGCTGCACAAGGCCGACCCGAAGGCGTACATCACCAGTGACGCCGGCGACGCGGGCCTGACCACCAGCCTGCTGTGGCAGGCCGGTTCGCACCCGTACAAGGTCGACGGCACCAAGGTCGGCATCGACTTCACCGACGCGGGCGCGAAGAAGTACACCGACACCTGGCAGAAGCTGATCGACGAGAAGCTCGTCGCGCCCGTCACCGGCTGGACCGATGACTGGTACAAGGGCCTCGGCGACGGAACCATCGCCACGCTGCCCACCGGCGCCTGGATGCCCGCCAACTTCGCCTCCGGCGTGAAGGGCGCCTCCGGCGACTGGCGCGTCGCCCCCATGCCGCAGTGGGAGAAGGGCGCGCACAGCAGCTCCGAGAACGGCGGCAGCTCGCTCGCGCTGCCCGAGCTCGGCAAGAACAAGGAGCTCGCCTACGCGTTCGTCGAGTACGCCAACTCCGGTGCGGGCGTGCAGACCCGCATCAAGAACGGCGCGTTCCCCGCGACGACGAAGGACCTGAACTCCTCGTCGTTCCAGAACACCGAGTTCCCGTACTTCGGCGGCCAGAAGGCCAACAAGGTCTTCGCCGAGTCCGCGAAGAGTGTGCCCACCGACTGGAAGTACCTGCCGTACCAGGTGTACTCCAACTCGATCTTCAACGACACCGTCGGCAAGGCGTACGTCTCCTCGACCAAGCTCACCGCCGGGCTGAAGTCCTGGCAGGACGCGTCCGTCAAGTACGGCACCGAGCAGGGCTTCACCGTCGAGAAGTAGCCCGCCGCCTCCCGCGACCGCACCTGTGGAAGACCGCTCCCCGAAAGGACGCGCATGACCGCCCCCCTCACCTCCCGTTTCCCGTACGCGAAGGGCTCGGACGGCACCCGGCGCCTCGGCTACGGAGCCGACTACAACCCCGAGCAGTGGTCACGGGAGGTGTGGGCGGACGACATCCGGCTCATGCGTGAGGCCGGGGTGAACGTCGTCTCCCTCGCCATCTTCTCCTGGGCGCGGCTCCAACCCACGGCCGACACCTGGGACTTCGGCTGGCTCGACGAAATCATGGACCTGCTGCACGCGGGCGGCATCGGCGTCGACCTGGCCACCGCCACCGCGTCGCCGCCGCCGTGGCTCACCACCGCGCACCCGGAGATCCTGCCGGTGACCGCGCAGGGCGAGACACTGTGGCCGGGCGCCCGGCAGCACTGGCGGCCCACCTCACCCGTCTTCCGCGAGCACGCCCTGAACCTCGTCCGCCGCCTCGCGTCCCGCTACGCCGACCACCCGGCCCTGGTCGCCTGGCACGTCAACAACGAGCTGGGCTGCCACAACGTCTACGACTACTCCGACGACGCCGCCCGCACCTTCCGGGCCTGGCTGCGCCGCCGCTACACCACGCTCGAGGCCCTCAACAACGCCTGGGGGACGGCCTTCTGGTCCCAGCGCTACAGCGACTGGGAGCAGCTACTGCCGCCGCGGCTCGCCGCCTCGCACCCGAACCCGACCCAGCAGCTCGACTTCAAGCGCTTCTCGTCGGACGCTCTCAAGGACCACCTGCTCGCCGAGCGGGAGATCCTGCGCGAGCTCAGCCCGGACACGCCGGTCACCACCAACTTCATGGTGATGCCGGGCACCAAGGGCATGGACTACGCGGACTGGGCGGACGAGGTCGACTTCGTAGCCAACGACCACTACGTCACCCCCGGACCGCAGGACCGCGACGAACTCTCCTTCTCCGCCAACCTCAGCAGCGGCATCGCGGGACACCGCCCCTGGTTCCTGATGGAGCACTCCACCAGCGCCGTGAACTGGCAGCCCGTCAACCCACCGAAGGCCCCGGGAGAGCTGGCCCGCGACTCGCTGCTGCACGTCGCGCACGGCGCCGACGCCGTCTGCTTCTTCCAGTGGCGCCAGTCGGCGGCCGGAGCCGAGAAATACCACTCGGCGATGGTCCCGCACGCCGGAGCCGACAGCGAACTCTTCCGCTCCGTCGTCGAGCTGGGCCGCACCCTCGACGCGCTCGCCCCCATCGCGGGCAGCGAGCGCGAACCCGCCCGTGTGGCGATCCTCTTCGACTGGGACTCCTGGTGGGCCGGCGAGCAGGACTCCCACCCCACCTCCCGCCTCGACTACCACCGTGAGGCCCTCGACTGGTACTCGGCGCTGCTTCGTCTCGGCCACCGCGCCGACGTGGTGCCCGCGCACCGCACCGACCTGTCCGCGTACGACGTCGTCATCGCGCCCGTCCTGCACGTGGTGCCACAGCCGCTCGCCAAGGAACTCACCCGGTACGTCGAGGGCGGCGGCCACCTCGTCACCACGTACTTCTCCGCGATCGTCGACGAGAACGACCACGTCTGGCTCGGGGGCTACCCTGGCGCGCTGCGCGACGTCCTCGGCATCCGCATCGAGGAGTTCGGGCCGCTGCTCGACGGCGACACCGTCGACCTGGACAACGGCACCTCCGGCAGCCTGTGGACCGACCGGATCTCGGTCACCGGCACGGACGTCGAGGTCCTGGCGGGCTACCGCACCGGCCCGTACGCGTCGCGCCCTGCCGTCACCCGGCGTGGCACGGGCCGCGGCTCGGCCACGTACGTGTCCACCCGGCTCGGCGCCGACGGGCTGACCGTGCTGCTGCCCGAGCTGCTCGCGCCCGCCGGGGTGACCAGCGAACTCCCCGAACACGCACGGGGGTTGGTGGAGCACGCCGTGCGGCGCGACGCCGAGCACCGCTACCTGTTCCTGGTCAACCGGAGCGACGAGCAGGTGGCGCTGCCGGGTCTGACCGGTGATGTGCTCGTCGCGCCGCGCACCGAGGGCGACGGCCTCGTCCTGGCGCCCCGCCAGGTCGCCGTCCTGCGGCAGTCCGCCTCCTGAATCCACCCGCTCTCGCACCACCGACACTCCACCCACACCACGACATTAGGAGCACACGTTGGCGCGCTTGACCCGCAGACGGTTCATCGGCATCGCCGCGGCCACGGCCGCGGCCGCAGGAACCCAGCTCTCAGCCGCACCACTCGCCGCCGCCGCGGCCGTCGGCGCGGCGGTCACGGTCACCCCCGACCCCTCGTACCGGCAGGAGCGGTTCGAGGGGTGGGGCACCAGCCTGGTCTGGTTCGCGAACGCGACCGGACACTACCCGGACGAGATCCGCGAGCGGATAGCCGACCTCGTCTTCGGCCGTGACGGCCTCGCTCTGAACATCGCCCGCTACAACATAGGCGGCGGCAACGCCCCAGACGTTCCCGCCTACTTGAGGCCGGGCGGCGCCGTCGAGGGCTGGTGGAAAGCGCCCGAGGGCACCACCCGCACCGACACCGACTGGTGGGACCCCGACAACGGGGACCACTGGAACGGGGACGCCGACGCCACCCAACGCTGGTGGGTGGACCGGATCAAGAAGGACATCACCCACTGGGAGACGTTCTCCAACTCGCCGCCGTACTTCATGACGGTCAGCGGCTACGTCTCCGGCGGCTTCGACGCGTCGAAAGACCAGTTGAAGGAGGCGTCCGTCGACGACTTCGCCACCTATCTGGCCGGGGCGACGCGGCGCCTGGAGAAGGCGCACGGCATCAAGGTGAAGACCGTCGACCCGTGCAACGAGCCCAACACCAGCTACTGGGGCACGAAGTTGGGCGCCGACGGGAATCCGACCGGTGGCCGTCAGGAGGGCTGTCACATCGGCCCCGCCCTCCAGCAGAAGATCGTGCCCGCGCTGCACGCCGCGCTCAAGAAGGCGCGGACGACGGCAGTCGTCTCAGCAATGGACGAGACCAACCCGACGACGTTCACCACGAACTGGACCAGCTACCCGGCCGACGTGAAGAGCCACGTCGCCCAGATGAACGTCCACACGTACGGCACCGGCGGCCGGACCTCCGTCCGCGACCTCGCCAAGGCCGACGGCAAGCCGCTGTGGATGAGCGAGGTCGAGGGCGACTGGGGCGACGGCCAGTCCTTCACCGACATGCGGCCCGGACTCGGGCTCGCCCAGCACATCGTCGACGACCTGCGCGAACTGGAGCCCAGCGCCTGGGTGTTCTGGCAGCCCGTCGAGGACTGGGACAACATGAAGCCCGGCGGGGAATCCGCCAAGGGGGGCAACTGGGGCGAGATCCAGGTCTCCTTCAGCGCCGGCCCCGACGACACCTTGGAGACCTGCCCGGTCCACACGAACACGAAGTTCGACACCGCCCGCAACTTCACCCACTACATCCGCCCCGGCGACCACCTCATCAAGACCGACGACACGAGCAGCACCGCGGCCGTCACCCGTGGCGGCAACGGTGCCACCGTCGTCCACGTCAACAGCACCACGTCCTCCCGCACGGTGACGCTCGACCTGTCGAAGTTCGGGACCGTACGCCAGGGCGCGACCGTCACCCCGGTCGTGACCAGCACGGACGGCAAGCTGGCCGAGCAGACGCCGGTCGCGGTGACGGGCCGTACGGCCACGTTCACGGTGCCCGCGCAGTCGGTGACCACGTTCGTGATCAAGGGCGTGTCCGGGGTCACGAAGGACGCCGCGACGCTGCGCAAGGGACGAACGTACGAGCTGACCGGCGTGCAGAGCGGCAAGGACCTCACCGTCGCCGACGGCGGCAGCACACTCGTCATCAAGTCGGGGACGGGTGCGGCCGGTCAGCGGTGGCGGCTCGCGCAGATCAGCGGGGAAGGACCGGCGAACCGCAGGCGGCACGTCTTCACCAGCGTCGCCGACGGCAGGCGGCTGGCCGTCCGCGACGGTGCGCCCGTCGTCGAACCCGATAGGGACGAGCGGGACGCGGCCGCGCAGTGGATCCTGTCGACGACGGGCGACGGCACGTACACGCTCGTCAACGCCGGTACGGGCCGCCTCCTCGAGGTCGGCGGACAGGCCACCTACGAGGGCGCGCCCGTCGGGACCTGGCAGCCCAACTCCGGTTCCAATCAACGGTGGAAGGTCACCGACGTCACGTCCTGAGGAACGCGTCGGCGCGCCCCACGGCCTCGTGCCGTGGAGCGCGTCCCTCGCGGGGTTGCCCCGCTGGTGCCACCCGCTCCCGAGCGGCGCCGACTCCATCCGGGACGGTTGCGCGTTCCCGACCGGGCAGCGCCGGTCGACGTGATGTATGTGCTGCGAACCGGTGTGGCCCTGGCCGGGCGTTCCCGCGGAGAGAGTGAGCTGTTCCGGAGGGACGGCCTGGCGCCGGCTGCGGGACTTGACCGAGGAGGCAGGCGTCCGGCCCCGCCTGCACGCCACTCCGTTGAGTGAGCTGCGCCGCGCCGACCAGCTGGATCTGGACGACTGCGCCGTGGACGGCCCACAGGTCCGGATCCTCAAAGGGGGAGCAATCGGCCCCTCGCCGGTCGACCGCGCCCGCCCCGGCTCCAAGCACCATCGTCGACCGCCATGGAACCACGCTCGCCGTCACGCCACCGACTGCGGGTTCGTCACGGCCCGGCGCGCCCCAGGCAGGGAGCGGGATTTCGGTGACCCGCTCCCTCCCGCCGAGTTGGGCAGTGCGCGCCGCCGACATGGTCTGGGCCCACGGACTCAGACGAGGGCTGCGGCCAGCAGGGCGAAGGCGGCGATGATCACGGCGACGCGGACGTAGTGGAAGCGGTCCCAGCGGTTCATCTGCTCCTTCCAGTCGGCGGGCCGGTTCTCGGGGGTCCATGTCTTGCCCCGGTTGTTGATCGGGACGAGCAGCAGGATCGACATGATCACGCTGAGCATCAGCAGCGCGCCGGCGGTGACGACGAGGCCGGCGCCGTCGTGGTGCCATCCGGCGACGGCCCAGACCGCGACGAGGACGAGCGAGCCGATGTACCAGAACGGCATCACGGCGCCGAGCATCCGGCCCCCGTGGGCGCGGCCGAGTTGGCCGCTGTCCTCGGGGAGTGCGTTGAAGATCCGGTTCATGACGAAGGCGACGGAGAACTCCACCCCCACCATCACGCCGACGATCACGGTGGTGACGACCTCGAGTGCGTTGAGCATGATGACCCCTCCTGGAATCTAGCGTCGCTAGGCGATGGTGCAACGCTAGCACTACTGCCGCTCGCTTGTCTAGCGATGCTAGGATCGAATCATGTCGGTACAGGAACGCAAGCAGCGCGAACGGGCGGAGCGCGAGCGCCTCATCGTGGCAACAGCCCGCGAACTCGCCGAGCAGCAGGGCTGGGACGCAGTCACCACCCGCCGGCTCGCCGAGCGCATCGAATACAGCCAGCCCGTCCTCTACAGCCACTTCCGCGGCAAACGCGAGATCATCGGCGCCGTCGCCCTGGAAGGCGCCGCGGAGATGGCGGCGGTCGTGCGCGCCGCGGCAACCGCCGCGGACGGCCCGCGCGAGCGGGTCGCCGCCCTCGCCCGCGCCTACCTCGACTTCGCCGCACGCAACCCGGCGGTCTACGACGCCTTGTTCCAGCTCGACGGCGGCCTGGCTTTCGCGCAGGAGGACACCCCGGAACCTCTCAAGGACGCCTTCGCCGCCCTGCTGGAGAGCCTGGGCGAGGTCGCCGGGGACGGCGTCCACCCGGGGCTGTTTACCGAGGTGTTCTGGGCGTCCCTGCACGGCCTTGCGACCCTGACCCGGGCGGGACGGCTGCTGCCGGAGGACGCCGCACAGAGGGTGGAGCTGCTGGTGGACCGGCTCGCCGTGGTCTGACACACCGTCCCGGCGGACGGCAGGTGTCCTCGGGCCCCCCGCCGCTCGCCACCCATCGCAACCGTTGCTCAGAGCCTCAGTAGCTCTCAGCATTCCGGGCATTGCGGCCCGGAAGGTCCGTCACATCACCAAAGCGTGGGTGCTTCGGCTTGAGTACGGTCTCTCGTTTCCGTCTGCCGCTGGTGCGGCAGGGTTGCGCCACCTGCCCGCCCGCCCGTGGCCTTGCGGCTGCGGGCGGTTGCGCGGGTCTTACGGTCGGCTACACGAGGCTTCGACGCCGCCGGGGCGGTGTCCTGGTCTCCGGCCACTCCGGTACCAGTTACTGCGGCTGCCGCGAGGGCTGCGAGGTTGAGTGCGGCGTTCTCGTCCCGGTCGAGGACCAGGTCACAGGCGTCGCAGTGGTAGGTCCGCAGGTGCAGCGGCAGCTTGGCTTTCGCTGCGCCGCACCCGGAACAGGTCTTGGAGGAGGGGTACCAGCGGTTGGCGACCACGAGGCGGGTGGCGTGGCGCTGGCGGGTCTTGTACTCGAGCTGGTGTCGGATCTGGCCGAATCCGGCGTCGGCGATCCGGCGGGCCAGGCGCCGGTTGTGGAGCATCCCGGCGACGTTGAGGTCCTCGACCACGATGGTGCCGTACTCGGCCGCAATGCTCGTGGTGAGTTTGTGCAGGGCGTCGGCGCGGAGGTTCGCCACCCGGTGGTGAACCCGATTGCGGGCGGCGTTGGCCTTCTCCCACCGCTTCGAGGGCTTCTGTCCGGTGCGTCGGTCGGGTCCCTGGCGTCGGGAGACCGTGCGAGAGGCGTGGCGCAACTGCTTCAACGCAGTGTCCAGGTGCCTCGGATTGGCCACTTCGTGGATCTCCCCGGCGCTGTCGGCCATCACCGCGAGGGTCTTCACACCGAGATCGATTCCGACCGCCACGCCGGGCCGGGCGACGCGCACCAGGTCACGCTTCACCTCGGTCTGCAACGACACGAACCAGCGCCCGCGCTCGTGCCGGACGGTCGCCGAGAGGATCCGGGCCGTCCCGGCCTGAACGCGCGCGAGGAGTTTCACCGTGGGCTCGTGGGTGCGCAGTGTGCCGAGCCGGGGCAGCGTGACGTGCCGGCCGTCGGCGTCAATACGGATGGTGCCGGTGGTGAACCGGCAGGACAGGCGCGCTTTCCGCTTCGACTTGAACCGCGGCGCACCCATCTTTTGGCCATGGCGCTTGCCCTGCTTGGACTTGGAATAGTTGTCGAACGCAGCGGCGGCGTTCGCCAGGCCGGTGTTGTACGCCTCCTTGGAGTTGTCCTGCCACCAGGCGGCAAACCTCGGGTCGGTGTGCTTGACCGCGTTGAACGCCTTGCGCAGCGCGGGCAGCGACCACGGCCGCCACTGGGTCAACTGCTCCTGCGGGATGCCGTAGGTGGATTCGGCCTTGCGCTGCCACCACGACGCCTCGATCCAGGCAACCGCCCAGTTGTAGGCGGCCCGTGCCGCACCGCAATGCGAGTGCAGTGCCCGCTCCTGGGCAGCGTTCGGTTCCAGAGCGAACCGGTACGCCTTAACCACGAACCCGGGCTGCGGCCGGAACTTCTTCACCCGGCAGCCTCGCCGGTCGCCACGGCCACCGCGCGGGCGGCACGCTTCTTCGCCCCCCGCCGCCCGTACAGGCGCGCACACATCGACGTCAACACCTCGGTGACGTCCCGCACCAGGTCATCGGCGCTCTCGGAGGGGTCAAGGACAACCAGGCGACGCCCTGACGCGGACAAGACGGCTTCGAGGTGCTCGACGCCGAACCCGGACAGCCGGTCTCGATGCTCGACCACGATCACCACCGCCTGCGGGTCCGACAGAACCCGGTGCAGCTTGCGCCGACGCCCGTCCAGTCCCGAGCCGACCTCGGTCACAACCTCCGCAACCCGCAGGCCAAGACCAGTCGCCCCCTGGACCACACGCGCCACCTGCCCGTCAAGGTCCAACTCCTGGTCCGCCGACGACACTCGGCAGTACGCCACGACGCGGCCAGACACCTCCGAAGCGGGCTCGTCGACCAGCCACGTGCCGGACGGCGTCTGGCGCACCGGGACCGGCATACGGCCCTCTTTCGCCCACGTCCACGCGGTCTGGTAGTGCACGCCATTGCGCGCCGCCCACTCGGAAAGCTTCACACAATCAAGATAATACATGAGAAAAGCTGAGATTCACTGACGAATTACGCAACAGTTGGTGGCCCCTCCCTGCCCGTGCCCACCGACGACGCGTACACGGTCGAAGAAGTCCCGTTCACTGCATGCGACCAGCTGCTGCAGTACACCCACGGCGTCAGCGAAACCCGCCACTGCGGCGGCAACCACCGTCGCTACCACCCCAACGCTGCAACTGCCTGCGCGTCCCGCTTCTTCAAGCGCCGCCGCCCATGCCGTGCCGCCATCACTCCCCTACTCCCCCATGGCCGCGATCTCCGCAGTGTGAAAGCCCTGTCAACCCCGGCAAGACGCAGGGTCAGGCGCCTCGACATTCACCGGTCCAAGCGGGGAGAGCGACTCCCGGGGGCCGGGATGCCAGTAACGGTTGATCGTCACTCCCACCACTCGAGTTCGGTGTGACGACACGACGCCGGGTCGGCGCCGGCGCCGAAGGAAGCTGGCGCATTCAGCCTCCGCCCCGTTTGGCCTCCCACTTGCGCCGCCGCAGCACGTGATCGCTGAAGAGGTGTCGGCTGCGGTCGAGCAGTTGCTCCACCTCCGGGTCGCCGCGCTGCATGTCCGCCGACGGATGCCAGCGCTGTACGGACTGCCCGGCCCAGGTGCGCAGCTTCACATCCGGGTCGTCCAACAGCCCGACCGCCGCCCGCAGTGCCACGACCCCGCCGCGCGCGTCGAGCAGGCGGAATGCGGCGAGCCGGATGTGCCGTTCCCGCGCCGAGCCGGTGCGTTCCAGAAGCCAGTCGGCGGGAAGTTCCTTTGCCGACGGAAGCAGGGTGATGGCCGTCTCGCGCGCGACACTGGGGGCACGGTCGTCGAGAAGGGGGCGTAGCTGCTCCACGTCCGCGCAGTCCAATACCCGTAGCCCGGCGACGGCCCGAGCACGCACCCCGGCCGCCGGATGCGCGAGTAGCGGCCGCAACAGCTCGGCATCCGCACGCGCCCCGCACTCGGCCAGTCCGATGACGGCGTCGGGCCGCAAGTCGGGGTTGTCCAGTGCCGTGCACTGCTCCCGATACCAGGCCGCCGGATCTCCTCCGTTTTGTCGTACTACATATCGGGCACAAGCGCGCACCAGCGCGGATCGGTCGCTGAGAAACGCCTCCGCCTTCTCTGGCCGCCCTGCCTGTCGCAGCGCGGTGACGCCGGCCGATCGGGTACGCGGGTTGGCCGCGGTCAGTAGCGGCGGAAGTACATCGTCGTACGCCCCCTCGTCACGTAGAGCGGTGAGCGCCGCTGTGGCGCACAGGTCCTGGACCAAGTTGTCCTCGTCCTGGGCGGCCGCACGGGCCAACTCGGCCGGGCGCAGCAGCCGGCCCTCGACGGCCAGCCGGTACCCGAACCGCCGCACGATGCGGTCGGGGGAAGTGAAGAGAGCAGTGAACTGCCTGTGGGTTGCCCGGCGCAGGACCTCTCCGAGTGTCTCGACGCCGAAGGCACCTCTGTCGCGGCGGCCGACGCGCAGGATCAGCAGTGCAAGGTCGAGGGCAGAGTCCACATCCAGGACCTCACGCAGCAGCTGCCGGGCGCTCTCGCGCACTGGACTGGCCCAATCGGTGCAGCGGATGACGATCAACGGCAGCAGACCGGGGTACCGGGCCGACTGACTCACCGCCTCCTGACGGATCCGCCCATCGCGGTGGCAGAGGGCAAGTGCGAGCCGCGATTCGCCGAGCCGAGTCAGATCGACGGGCAGCGGCGCGGTGTGTTCCCATTCCGGCAGGAACTGCGAGCGGTACCAGGCCACTTCACGTACTCCGGCGTCCAGCGCGAGCCAGTCGTCAGGGTCTGCGACATCAAGCGTGTTCCGAAGCGGCGCACCTGTCGCGAGCTGCACCGCTGCCACGGTCCCGTCGCCGATATCACGCATTCCCGCCCCCTCCGGCAGTCGTATCGGGTGATCGTACGGGCGGGGTGCGTGCATGGCCCGCGAAATACGGCCGAAGCCCGGACTGACCAAATGCCCCGCTCCGGGGGCATCGCGGAGGATGTGGCCGCTGTACGCGGCCGGGTTCACCACCGCTTTCGGAGCCCACGGAATCGCCGCCGGTCTCACCCGGGTATCGCAGATTGTTGTCGCCAACACCGAGCCAGATGCGCATGCGTCGCGGCCTCGACCGAAGAGGCGCCGCAGATCTGTAGGCGCGGCAGGCCGACGGGCATCCGGTCTGGCTCAGCGAAGTCAACGACCGGGCGCCGCCGCCGACATCGGCGATATCGCCGCATGGGTCTCAGACTGCGGCCCTGGCCTAGCCGATCCCCACGGCGTCCTGGACCTCTACACCTTCCGGGCCTCACTGTGCGTCCGGCACGAACTCGAGGCTGACCCACCTTCCAGGTCGATCACGGACCCCCTGCGATGCGGGAGAACCCTGACTTGGGGCCGACGTCATGACCGCTCGGGACCGCTCTCGTCCGGCTCCGTCCGCTGCTGTTGGTGTCAGCCGTTGGTGTCAGTCCGGCGGTCGAGCTTGAAGCGCTTCCACGGGAAATAGCCTGCATCGGCTTGGACGCGAATCAGAACGGTGATCGGCACCACCTGCCAAGTCGCCTTCTGCAAGAGCATTCAGCGTAGACGGAAAGGTGGCCCTTGGGCGCAGCCGGGTGGCGTGTTATTGCCGCTCACGTTGAAGTCTGCGCAGGTAAGGAAGGCATAGTTGAATTTGCCGAGCAGGAAAGCGATGATCCCGATGACCAGCGTGATGCCGACGGCTCCGAAACGCTCTACTGCAGGAAGTTCATCGTAGTCGGACAGTAGAATTTTCGAGAGCAGCCAGGTCAGAAATGGGGCGCTCAGGATGGTGATCGCGACCTCGAAGTAGTGGAGGTAATGGAAACCCTTGCTTCGCGGTGCGGTCATACCCAGAACGATCCAGAAGGATGGTAGTAGCAATGCGATCCAGCTGCGCCATGGCACCGCGACTTTTCTGTGCAACACCAGGCCTGAGAGCAGTACGGCGCTGGCTACCGCCCACAAAGCCAGCACATTGTCGAAGAAGATGGCGTTGTACGCACCGAACGTGAAAGCGGGCCACCAGATGACCAAAGTTCCACCTGCTGCCGCGGTTGCGGTGGCTCGCAGAACCGGGTGGATTTCGGGTAGACGGCGCTTATTGTTCAGGCTCGGGTCGCGGGCCTCTCCGGGGGTCATTGCACTCCGCCAGTTCAATATAAAGCCAGTAGGGCAATATCTTCTATTCGCCGCTTTCGAGAGATGCATTCAGCTTGCATGACACTATATGAGTGCGACTCTCCAAGTTATGGCAACACGCCGTTGAGGGAGTGACCCCGGCGCCGCTTCCCTCTAGTACTGCAACGGTCTTTGGCGTGGCTGGTTGCCAGGGTGGTCGTTGGTCTGATTATGGGTGGGGAGCTTGGTGATGTCAGGACGTGGGCGGCTGTTCTGGGTGAGTTGCACGAGCGTTTCGTGTATCGGATTGGATTGGCGTCATGCTGCTTTGTCACTCTGAGCGGGCGGAGTCGAGCCAGGCGAGAACGTGGTGCGGTGGACGCCTGGACCGCTGGGACGCAGCGCTCTCGAGAACGCACGGCTCCCCAGACTCGGTTGACCGTGGCGGACGGTGTCGGCTTCACTGACGCCGCGCCACACGACCGCCACCCTCGTTGCCCCAAAATCAGCCGGATCGTGGTCCGGAGCGCCGCGCGCGAGCGGCCACGAGGTTCCATCTGAGGGGCGAACCGAGCGTTGCGATTGCCACGGTCGGCCGCCTGCCAAGGCGGGAACGTCCGCCCGACGACTCGAACCACTGCGACAACCATGGAGTTTCTGCCTTGCCGACGCCCCCTCACGCTGACTCCCTCCCCACCGGTACCAATGCCGCCGCGCGCCCAGGCGCCTCAGGACCCCAGGCCCAGGCTGTCTGGTCGGTGATCACCAGCATGTACGCGGCTTACACCCGCCAGGACCGGGCGGCGATCGACGCCTGCTTGGACCCGGACGCGACGATCTGGGACTCCGCCGCCGCTCCGCTGCTGTGTGGCAAGGCGGATCTGGACCGCATCCGTGGCGAACGCCCTGAGGTGGGCGAGGGCCCGCGGGAGGCGGGGCTCGAAGCCTACGACCCGGTGATCGACGTCTTCGGTGACCTCGCTCTGCTCCGTTACTGGCTTCGGGTCGAGTTCGTTCCGGCTGACTCGGGGGCGCCGCTGATGCCGGAGATCGTGCGCAACACCGCTGCCCTGCGCCGGTACAAGGACGAGATCTGGCGGATCGTCCATCTGCACGAGGACGTACAGCAGGCCGGCGGCGAGCCGGTGCGGTAGGCCGTCCATCTGTGCGCGCCGCATCGCCTTGCTTCTCGGACCATGCGCCGCGCACAGACGGCGTCCTGATCCATCCGATTAGCTTCTGCCCATTCCCCGAAACAGCCGGGAGGCGGCATGACATACCGGGTGGCCATGGACATCGGTGGCACTTTCACTGACGTCGTCGCGTACGACGAGACGCGCGGCACCTACTTCGCGGCGAAGGCCCCGACGACGCCGGGGGATCTGGCGGCGGGCGTCTTCGCTTCACTGGGACGGGCCGTGTCCGATCCCGGCGCCATCTCCTTCTTCGTGCACGGCACCACGCAGGGCCTCAACGCGCTCCTGGAGCGCAAGGGTGCCAAGGTGCTGCTGCTCATGTCCGAAGGGATGCGGGACGTCTACCACATCGCCCGTGGCAACCGGGACCGCATGTTCGACCTCCATTACCGCAAGCCGGTCCCGCTGGTGGACCGGTACTCCACCGCGGAGGCCGGCGGTCGACTCGACTGGCAGGGCACCGAACTGCGGCCGCTGGACGAAGACGCCGTCCGCGCGGCAGCCAGGCGGGTGCGGGCCGAGGAGTACACGGCGGTGGCGGTCTCCTTCCTGTTCAGTTACGTCGACCCCCGGCATGAGCTGCGCGCCGGCGAGATCCTGCGTGAGGAGCTCGGCGACGATGTGATGGTGGTTCTCTCGCACGACGTCGCAGGCGAGTGGCGCGAGTACGAGCGGACCTCGTCCGCCGTTCTGGATGCCTACACCGGCCCGGTAGTGCGCAGCTACCTGGGCCACATCGAGGAGCGGTTCAGCGGGCGCGGCCTCGGCGTTCCGGTGCAGGTGATGCAGTCGTCCGGCGGTGTCGTCAACGCCTCGTTCGCCCGTTCGCACCCACTCCAGACACTGTTGTCCGGGCCGGTCGGCGGCACCATGGGCGGCGTCGCGGCGGCGAACCTGCTGAACCGGAAGAACGCCATCTGCGTCGACATGGGCGGCACGTCCTTCGACGTGTCGCTGGTCCTCGACGGGCGGCCGGACATCTCCAACGAGGGCACCGCCGACGGCTTCCCTGTACTGATCCCGCTGGTGAACCTGCACACGATCGGTGCCGGTGGCGGCTCGCTCGCCTACGCGGAGGCGAGCGGCCTGCGGGTGGGCCCCGAGTCGGCGGGCGCCGTGCCCGGACCCGCTTGTTACGGACGCGGCGGCACCCGTCCCACCGTGACCGATGCCAACGCTGTGCTCGGCCGTGTCGACCCGGACTGGTTCGCCGGCGGTCACATGACCCTGGACATCACGGCCGCCCGTGCCGCGATGGGCGACCTGGCCGCTGAGCTGGCCCTGGACCCGGTCGCCCTCGCCGGCGGCATCTGTGATGTCGCCAACGCGAAGATGGCGCAGGCGATCCGCACGCTGACGGTGGAACATGGGCGCGAGCCAAGGGAGTTCACCCTCCTCGCCTTCGGTGGCGCGGGCCCCATGCACGCCGTGGAGATCGCACGGGAGCTGGGCGTCGAGGAGGTCGTGGTGCCGCTGTTCCCCGGGGCGTTCTCCGCGTGGGGGATGCTCGGCACCGCCGTGCGCCGCGACCTGACCCGGCAGTTCTTCACCCCGGGCCACGCGCTCGACAGCTCTGCCATGGCCTCGGCCCTCGCCGGTCTGGAGGCACGGGGACTGGCCGCTCTCGACGAGCAGGGCGTCCCCGCCGAGCGCCGGGCGGTCGAGCACGCCGTGGACATGCGGTACGAGGGCCAGGACTACACGCTGACCGTGCCGCTCACGGGCGCGGCCGAGCCGCTCACGGACGGCTTCCTCGCGACGGTGTCCGCCCGCTTCGCCGCACAGCACGAGCGTCGCTACGGGCATGCCACGCCGCAGGCACCGATCGAGTTCGTCACCCTGCGCACGACCGCGCTCGGCGCGCCGCCCGTGCAGGAGACGCGGCCGTACGCCCCGGAGGCGGACGACGCCCCGCGGGCCGGGGGCACCAAGCCCGTCGTCTTCGGCGGGGAGACGTACGAGACCCCCGTGCTCCGGCGTGAGCATCTGCCCGTGGGCGAGCAGTTCCCCGGCCCGGCGATCGTCGTCGAGGCCACTTCCACCACCGTCGTCCCGCCGGACGCGCTCGTCACCGTCGACATGAACGGTTTCCTCGTCATCAAGCTCGGAGGCGCCGCGTGAACTCCCCTGCCGGTACCGTCATCGACCCCATCACCACGGAGATCATCCGCTGCGCCCTGCTCCAGGCGGCGGAGGACATGAACACCACGCTGATCCGCTCGGCGTACACCCCGACGATCTACGAGGCCAAGGACTGCGCCGTCGCCCTGCTCGACCGGGACCACCACGTTCTGGGCCAGTCGTCGGGTCTGCCGATCTTCCTGGGCAACCTGGAGGAATGCACCCGTGCCACCGAGCGCATGTACGGCCGGGGCGTCTGGCGCGAGGGTGACGTGTGGGTGCTCAACGACTCGTACATCGGCGGTACACACCTGAACGACGTCACCGTCTACGCGCCCATCCACGTCAGCGGCGAGCTGGTCGGCTTCGCGGCCTCCCGCGCCCACTGGATCGACATGGGATCCAAGGATCCCGGCGGTTCCATGGACTCCACCACGATCTATCAGGAGGGCCTGCGCATGGGCCCGTTGAAGATCTACGAGGGCGGCGAGCCGTGTGTGCTGACGCAGGATCTGATCGCACGACAGGTGCGGTTCCCGCAGCCCACGCTCGGTGACATGCGTGCCCAGGTAGCCTGCGCGCTCACCGGGGCCCGGCGGCTCGCGGAGATCGTCGAGCGCTGGGGCATCGAAACGCTCGCCGCCGCGCGGGACGCCATCTTCGAGCAGACCAGGCAACTGGAGCGCGCGCAGATCGCCGTCATCCCCGACGGGGTGTACGAGGCCACGGGCCGGCTCGACAACGACGGCATCGACCTCGGCACTCCCCTGCACGTCACCGTGCGCGTCACCATCGACGGCGAGCACATGGTCATGGACGTCACCGACTGCGCCGATCAGGCGACCGGCCCGGTGAACTGCGGTGCGGCACAGACCGTCGCAGCCTGCCGCGTCGGCTACAAGCTCCTGGTCAGCGGTGAAGTACCTCTGAACGGCGGCTCGTTCGACCCTCTTGAGGTCGTGACCCGGCCCGGCTCCATGCTGGCCGCCGTCGAACCGGCCGCCTGCCAGTACTACTACTCACACCTCGGCCTCGTCATAGACCTGGTGGTCAAAGCCCTGGCTCCGGCGATGCCGGACCGGGCCGCGGCGGCTTCGTACGGCGACTCCATGATCGTGCAGTTCACCGGCCTCGACCCGCGCAGCGGAAAGCTGTTCGTCTCCCAGGAGGCGACGGTCGGCGGCTGGGGCGCCTGGGAGCACGGCGACGGCGAGACCTGTCTGATCAACAACGTCAACGGGTCGCTGCGGGACATGCCCGTGGAGGTTCTCGAGACGCTGTTCCCTGTGCGGGTGGAGCAGTACGCGGTACGTCCCGACTCCGCGGGTCCCGGCCGTACACGGGGCGGCAACGGCGTGGTCCGCGAGTACCGCTTCACCGCCGACCAGAACCTGTCCCTGTGGTGGGAACGGTCGGTCACGCCGGCGTGGGGGCTGTTCGGCGGCGAGGACGGAGCGGCGCCTCGCGTGACTCTCAACCCAGGCGGGCCAGAGGCCCGTTCGCTGTTGAAGGCGAACGCGCTGCCGGTGCGCGACGGTGACGTCCTGCGGTGCGAGAGCGGCGGGGGCGGCGGCTATGGTCCGGCGTCCGAACGTGCCACAGGGGCGGTGGCGCAGGACATTCGGCAGGGAGTGCTCACCGTCGACCACGCCCGGGAGCGGTACACGCACTGACCCGTGCGAGGACCGGTGGACGAACGGCGGCGCCGGGCGGGGAGTATGCGCTCTCCCGCACGGCGCCGCCGTTCGTCATGTGTCCTCGTCGAGCAGTACTTGGCACGCCAGATGCAGCGGGAGGCGAAGCTCCGGGTCCTCCAGATCGCAGCCCAGAGCGCGCAGCCGCTCCAGCCGCGCCGTCACCGTGTTGCGGTGGACCCCGAGACGGGCGGCCGCCGCCGACGGGGCGCCGCCGAAGTCGAGCAGGACGGCCAGGGTCCGCAGCAGCACGCCGTCGCGGTCGGCGGCCAGCAGCGGAGCGAGCAGCGCCGCGGCCGGTCGGCGCAAGGACTCCCGGGGCAGTGCGGCGAGCAGCTGGGCCGGGCCCGCTCGGTCCGCGCGCACGACCGTTCCCGGCCTGGCGATACCCGCGGCCGCGACGGCGTCGTCGAGGGCGGCCCTCAGCCCGGCGAGCGAGTCGATCGGGCCCGCGACGGCCGCGGCCACCGGCCAGGGCCCGGCGGCCCCGGAGACTACCGCGGCCAGTCGCCGTTCGGCAGCCGCGAAGGCGTCGGCCGCTGGTCCTTCGCCGGTGAGCGTGCGCCAGGAAACCAGGACGCCTCGGTACGTCACGAGCGGACCACCGATCCCGTCACGCTCCCACCACGGTGCGAGCAGTGACCCCGCGTCGGCCGCAGGGGCGGCGTCGGGCCGCAGCGCACAGGCGACGAAGGGGCCGTTCGTCGCCCATCCCAGCGCCACCGCCGAGCTCAGGACAGGGTCCGGTCCGATGTCCCCGGAATCCGTGACCGTCTCGGACGGATCCGTGGGCGTGGGCCGCAGGCCCGCCTCGGGTGCGTACCGCTCGAGGAGTGTGCGCAGCAGGGACGAGGCCGCACGTGCGGAGCGCTCCACTGTGACCCGTTCACCGGCCGCCCAGGCGGTCAGCGGAGCGACGGCCAGTTCGAGGACCTCCGTCATCGTCGTGGTCCAGTCGGGAGCACGGGACTGCGACCGCGCCGTCAGGACGGCCAGCTGCCCGCCGTCGGGATCGGACACCGGTACACGGACGCTCACGGAGTCGGCCTCGGTACGCAGGGCGGACGCCCGGCCGGCGAGGACGGCACCGGACGGGCCGGTGAGCGCCACCGAGGTGCGGGGCAACACGTCGTGCAGGGCGGCGAGCACGGGGGTCGGCCGGTGCCCCGCCCGGGCGATCCGCTGGGCGGCCCGGGCCGTCAGCGCGGTGCGGCCCGCTTCGGGCCGGGCCACGGCCGACGCCAGGAGTACGGCGGTGTCCAGCGGGTCGCCCTCGACCACGAGGAGCGGAACGCCCAGACGGCCGGCCAGTTCGGCCACCGAGCCCGCACGGACCGGTCCTGGCGGGACCACGACGCAGGCCGCCGCCTGCTCCCACGACTTGCGCAGCGCCATCTCCACGGTCCAGGCAGCCGAGGCGGCATGCCCGACCAGCACCACGGCGGTACCGGGCTGCAGCGCCTCGAGCGACTCGACACGGTCCACGATCCGTACGGAAAGGATCTCCGCGGGCAGGTCGGTGGGACCGTGCACCGCCACCTCGGGCAGCGGGCCGTGCCGCAGGAGCTCAACCAACGTCAGCGGGCGGCTCATGGCAGTGCTCCGATCGCTCCGGCCAGCGCGCGGCCTCGGGTGGTGTGCCAGGCGGGCGCCGCCTCGATCACGACCACCTCGACGGTGAGTCCGGGCACGGCACGTTCCACGTCGAGCACGCGGCCGTCGGCACCGGCGACCAGCAGGATGTGATCGGGTGCGGATGCGACGACCGCACCGTCGGCGAGTACCAGCAACACTTCGTTGTGGGCCTCCAGTCGGAACCGCCGCCGCAGCCCGTCCTCCTCGTCGACCAGGACACTGGTCGGCCGTGACGGCAGAGGGACCGGCACACCGGCGCCCTGCGGGCCGTACGGTCCCGGGGACGGTTCCAGGGCGACAAGCCTGCCCCGGCACAGACGACGCGGCCGCCACGCGGCGAAGCGCGCGGGGCCCTCCAGGGACCCGACCTCGATGGCCCGGCTGACCGTGCCCCGCACGAGGGAGCGCGCCAGGGCCGCGCCATCCATGGGGTATCCGGCGACGACCGCCCAGCCTCCCGCGGCCAGCACCAGGGGGCGGACGACGTCCTCCACGCTGGTGCGCGCCGACTCGACCGTGATGACGTCGCCGCCGGGCGTGGCCAGGGCGACTGGCGCCGCATTGACGCCCGCCAGGGTGAACACGGTCTGTTCGATCAGCGGCAGCACGCGTCCACAGCCGTCGCCGTCGACCAGGGGCAGTCCGCAGCGGGCCGCCGTGGCGAGGGCGATCAGGGCGTTCTCCGCGGCGGTGTTGAGCGGCACCACAGCTTCGGCCATGCGGCCGGTGATCCGTTCCACGGCGCGCACGGCGCGCACCGGCTCATCGCCGGTGGGCAGTAGTTCGGCGAGTGCGGCGGACGCCCCGGCCAGGGTCACAGCGACGCACAGGCCCGCGGGTTCGATCCGGTCGGCGGCGAGCAGGGGTACCGGGCCGTGAGCGGCCAGTTCGGCGGCGGCCCAGTCGAGGGCCACCTGGTACGCGGACTCCTCGGTCCCGGCAGCGAGCACGCGCGCGCCGACGGCCAGGCGTTCCAGTTCGTCCGGTCCGATCAGCCGGTCCGGCACGGCCGTCATGAGGGCACGTCCGTGAAGGGTTCGCCTGCAGCCTGCACCGTCACACGGTGCACTCCGGCGGGCAGGTAGGCGACCGGTGCGTGGGTGAGCGTCCGCACCTGCACGGTGGCAGGGGCGGCGCCGGCCGCGATGGCAAGCGACAGGGCGTGGCCGCGGGCGGCGTCCAACAGGTGGTCCAGCTCGGCGCGGCCGGCCGCCGATACGATGTGCTCGATCTCGGCGCGGCAGTCGGCGCGGGCGGCGTGCCGCGCCGCGTCGAACTGGCCCTCCGGTCCGCTCACGGCTTCGAAGACTTCGGCACGGCCGCCGGTATGGATCACGGGCGCTCCCGGCACCTGCTCCCCCAGCCGCGCGACGACTGCGTGGATCTCGTCGGCGGCCTCTTGCGCCACCTCGGTCACGTCCGGGGCGCCGAGCTGAACCCGTACGCCCAGGGCGCCCGCATACGGTCGCTCGTGTCGCACGGGCTCACCGTCGACGACGGTGAGACAGCGCACGGAGCCGGCACCCACGTCCACCACAACGGCCTGCTCACTGCCGGTGCGCAGCGCAGCTCCGCGGGCGGCACAGGGGGAGGCGGGCGAGGTCGCGATGACCGGATGCCTGCGGAAGTAGTCGGCGGACACCAGTCCCCCGCTGTCCCGGGCGAACAGCAAGGGGGCGTCGATCCCGGCGGAACGCAGGGCCCGTCGGCAGTCCTGGACGAGTTCGTCGGCCCAGCCGCCGAGTGCCGCGTTCAGAACCGTCGCGTTCTCTCGTTCACGCAGCCCCAGGGAGCCGATCTCGTGCGAGAGGCTGAGGGCCGCGTCCGGGACGTTCTCGGCGATGATTCCGGCGGCTTCCAGTTCCGGCCCGGGCGCGGCCGGGGCACCCGCCGCGCAGACAGCGAAGGCCGTGACGCCGGCCGCGCGCGCACGGTGCGCGAAGTCGGCCGTGGCCCGGCGGTCGAGCACGGCCAGTGGCTGTCCCGTAACGGAACTGCCGCCGGCCACGGCCTGGTACGGCCCGGCCACGGCGGCCCGAGCCTTCCGGGGCCACCCGACGAACGGACCGAGCGCCGGGTGGGAGTCGGGGGAGATCCGCAGCGCCGCGACCCGGCGGGGAACGAAGGGGCGGCGCGCCAGGTCGCAGACCACGACGACGGCCCGGACCGGGCCGGGGGGCGGGCCGAGCCGGGCCAGTGCCCGGCGCAGGCTCACCGCCGTCGTCGGCGCGCTGTCGGCCAGCGCCTCGCCGATGACCTGGCCCGCGGCGTCGGTGAGGACAACCGCGGTTGTCGCACGTCCCACATCGACTCCGAGTCTCACCTGGTCATCTTCCCATTCGCCCCGTCGGCGGCGAGCCGAGTCCGCTCGGCTACTCCAGGTCCTTGCCCTCGGTCTCCGGAAGCGGAGCGGCGCAGACCAGGGCGACGGCGAGGAAAGCCATGATGAACAGGATCGTGGACGAGGAGCCCGTCGCACGGGCCAGCAGGAAGCCGACCACGGACGGCGCGAGCGAGGTGGCTCCGAGCTGGGCCGCGGTCGCCCACGAGTAGCCCGTGGCCCGTAGCGCGGTCGGGTAGAACTCGCCGTTCCAGGTGTTCCACACACCCCAGGCACCGAGGCAGAAGAACGACAGGGCGAAGTTGGCCACGTACATGGCCGTGAGGGTGTCCGCGTATGCGAAGGCCACGCCGGAGACCGCGGCGAGGGCGACGTACGGCAGGAAGACCTTCTTGCGGCCGTAGCGACCCGTCAGCCAAGACGCCGAGACATACCCCGGAATCATGAACACGGCGCTCAGCGCGACGAACCCGAGGCTCGCCGACATGCTCAGCCCCTTGTCCTGCAACAAGGTGGGCAGCCAGGTCTGCAGCCCCCAATAGCCCCAGTTGAAGGCGAAGTTGACGACGAGCATGAGCAGGCTCACCCGGAGCAGCGGTCCACGGAACAGATCGACCGGTCGGCCCGCACGGGCCTCGGCCGCGGGGGCGGAGGCGAAGACCGTGCCTTCGGGCACCTCGGCCCCGAGCCGGCGCAGCACGTCGGCCGCCTCCCGGTGCCGGCCCTGCTCCGCGAGCCAGTACGGCGACTCCGGGACCCAGGCCCTGATGGCGAACACCCACAGTCCGGCCAGCCCACTGGCGATGGCGACAACGTGCCAGCCGAGATCACCCAGGGCCTGGGTCACGCCGACGGCAAGCAGGACACCGATGGGCCAACCGATGGACAGATAGACGGCCGCACGGCCACGCAGCCGGGACGGAAGCAGCTCCAGGAAGTAGGGGAACGTCACCGTGTAGATGCCGGCGAGCGCCAGGCCGGACACGAACCGCGTCACCATGAGCGCGGTGAAGTTGGGCGAGAAGGCACTGGCCAGTGCGACGACTCCGTACGCGGCAAGCGACCACAGGCAGACCGAGCGCCGCCCGATCCGGTCGGAGACCGGACCCCACACCAGGCTGCCCGGGATCATGCCCAGTGCTACCGCGGACAGGGCCCAGCCGATCGCGGACTCGTCGATACCGAAGGCGCCACCGAGATCCCCCGACACGTACACGAGCGCCAACTGTTCCCACGACTCGATCACGAATGCCATGAAAAGGGCGGCGGCGGCAAGGAGATGGGCCCGTCCGAAAGGCATGCTCTCGAACCACGCGCCGACGGGGCGGTCCGCCGTCCCCGCCCCGACCCCGCCGGGCATGGCGCCTCGGCCCGCATCTCTCATGGTGCTCATCGGTAGTCCTTCCGGCCTGCTCAGGCTACGGCCCCCGGGTTCAGGGGTGGCGGCACCATAGACATCGGCCGTCTTCCACACGCGTGCACTGCGCACACCCACCCTCGGCGAAAGGCGTGCGCCGTGCACAACGCGCTCGTCAGGGCAGGACATCGGTCCCCGGGTCGCGGCGCCGAAGGCACCGTCGGCTCTGCGCCGGGCGTGATGCGAGCGTCAGGAATTCTCGACGGTGCCACAGCACTCGCTCCCGACGACCAACACGCCATCTGCTGCCACCGCTACAGGGCCGGCGGGGACCGCGCCGGCCCTGTAGCGAATGCCCGTCTGCCCGTCTGCCCGTCCACCGCCTGACACACGCAAAAGAACCGCAGGCCGCAGGCTCGCGCGTGTGCTTTGGCGGCGCCGCTCCCACAGTCCCATTGCCCGACGGTGCCGTGCTGACGGTCGCAGTTCTGGCCGGACTCGGACGGCGACCACCCGCAACTTCCCGGTGGTGTGTCGCCAGGTCAATGGCGCTCAAGTCCCTGGTCGCGGACCTGTGCGAGGGCGGGATGGGCCTGCGGGCTTTCTCCGCGCTATCGGTGAAGCCCGACTCATCAACTCGCTGCGCTCCGAGGGCGGCCACCGACGCTACTCCCGCTACCAACTGCGCATCGCCGCCCGCGCGCGAGCTCGTCGACCAGGGCACGCCCATCGAGGCCGCCTGCCGCATCGTCATTCTCGAAGACCAGCTCGAAGAGGCCCAGCGCATCAACGCCGAATACCGCCGCGCCGCCGAATCGTCCGGCCCGCCCACGGCCTGAGACAAGGCGCCCCGCCGCGTACCGGAGGGGCGCCCCCACACCACGTCAGGTGCGACACGTGGGTCGTTTCCTATGCTGACAGGGCGTGCGGACGTGTAGCGTCTGCGTCAGCTGTCATGGTTCGGAAGTTCCCTTCGCCCACGTCTTCGGCGTGGGCGTTGTGCTGTGCCGCAGGAACCAGGGCGATCACCTCCGCCTTCCGTACGTTGCGGGAGGCGTTCATCGACTGGAAGGCATGAGACATGGCTACGGGAACTGTGAAGTGGTTCAACGCGGAGAAGGGGTTCGGCTTCATCGCCCAGGACGGCGGCGGCGCGGACGTGTTCGCCCACTACTCCGCGATCAACTCCTCGGGCTTTCGTGAGCTCCAGGAAGGCCAGGCCGTGACGTTCGACGTCACCCAGGGCCAGAAGGGCCCCCAGGCCGAGAACATCAACCTCGCCTGACCTTCCCGACCGCGGCCGGAGCGTACGGCAGCCCCCGGGCAGGTCCAGCTGTTCACCGCAACAGCGGGCCTTCAGGTGACGGTGGCCGCGTCTTGGGCGGTACGCGATCAGGGCCGCGCAGCAACAGCTGCGCGGCCCTGATCCGTGTGAAGTCTGGTGTACGGGCCGATGAGGCCGACACGGGGCACGACGGTGCCACCGGAATGGTCGTGTTCTCCGAGCCGTGAACAGCCGCTCTTCCCGAAACGCTGAGCTCCGGGCGGTTCACTATGGCTGCCCGGTTGACGGGTCGGTGTCGGAGTACACCTCGAAGGCGTCCCAGCCGTGAACGTGGGTGCCTGACAGGTTGTTCGGGTCGTAGCCGCCGGATGTGTGCGGCAGGACACCTTTGGTCGCGTATGCACCCGTGGGGGCGGATGCCCCGGCCGGATCGACAGCCCAGAATCCGGGTGGATCGTCGACTCGGCCGCAGCCGCGGCTGGTGTGGCGCCGTCGATGGAGGCGGGGGACCCGAGACGTAGGTGAAGCCGCCACCGCACGCCGTGAGTCCGTCAGGACGGGCAGCCGGAGTCGGCCTGGACGTCGTCATCGCATCCGCCCCGCGCGGGTGTGCGCCGCGCCGGAGTGGAACCCGGCATCGGGCCGAGCGGACCGTCCCAGGCATCAGCGAGCGCCCCCGTTGGCCCGACCCCAAACGGCAGCCGCCTGCACACGCACTCCTCGGGGGAGCGGTACCGATCGAAGGGCGACGGGCAGCAGCAGTACACAACAGGACGGGCGATATCGGGTGACGGAGGTCACTGACACGTTCTGGTCGATCTTGGAATGCACGGGTCCTTCCCACTGCTGAGCCTTCTGGGCTCATCCCTGCCCATCCCTGATCCAAGGTGGCGCCGGCCCATGGCGCTCACCACGTAAGACCACCGGGTGGGAGACTCTCCCGGTCCCATCCACACGCATCCGCTCATGGACCGCTGTCTTCGAAAGGTCTCCTGCACCATGCCGCTGGCCCTACTGGCCCTTGCTGTTGTCGCATTTGGCATCGGCACGACCGAGTTCGCCACGATGGGGCTGCTGCCCCAGATCGCTCACGGCATCGGCGTATCCGTGCCGCATGCCGGCAACCTCGTATCGGCCTACGCGCTCGGTGTCGTCGTCGGCGCCCCCGTGCTGACGGGCATCGGCGCGCGCGTTCCCCACAAGCGGCTGCTACTGCTCCTGTCCGGACTGTTCGTGGTCGGCAACATCGCGTCCGCGCTCGCTCCCAGCTTCGGACTGCTCTTCGCCGCGCGCTTTCTGGCCGGCCTGCCGCACGGAGCGCTGTTCGGTGTGGGCGCCGTCGTCGCATCACGGCTGGTCGCCCCCGAACGGGCCGCCCGTGCCGTCTCCAAGATGTTCCTCGGGCTGACCATTGCGAACATCATCGGTGTGCCGGCGAGTACGGCCCTCGGGCAGCACCTGGGCTGGCGGTCCGCCTACTGGGCGGTCGCCGTCATCGGCATCATCGCCCTCGCCTCGCTGGCCCTCTTCGTTCCCCACCAGCCACGCGGCCGGCAGTCCGGCATCCGGCACGAACTACGGGCGATGGGCAACAAACAGGTCGCGATCGGCCTGGCCACGGCCGTCGTCGGGTTCGGCGGGTTCTTCGCCGTCTACAGCTACCTGGTGCCCATGCTCACGAACGTGACGGGCATCTCCGACTCCTCCACCACACTGGTCCTCGCGCTCTACGGCGTCGGCATGACGCTCGGCACGGTGATCGCAGGCCCGCTCACGGACCGCGCCCTGAGGCCGACGCTGTACGCGGGGCTCGCTCTGCTCGCCGCGGCGCTGGTGACGTTCTATTTCACCGTCCACAGCACCGTGCCCGCCCTGGTGACGATCGCCTTCATCGGTGCGATGGGTTCCCTCATCACCACGCCCGTCCAGATGCTGCTCATGGCCAAGGCGCAGAACGCTCCGACGATGGCGGCAGCCTCCAACCACTCCGCATTCAACCTCGCCAACGCGGGCGGTGCCTGGCTCGGCGGCCTGGCCATCTCGGCGGGCTGGGGCTGGACCTCGCCCAACCTGGTCGGCGCGGCTCTCGCCCTGGCCGGCCTGGGCCTCGCCTTCACGGGAGGCCTCATGGACCGGGACACCCGACGCTCGGAGGTGGTCGCCTCGTCCCGTGCCGAACACTCGACGGAAGCCGACCAGGTCACCTCGGCTCAATGAGCGCATGCAGGCTGGGTCTCCGGTTCGCCTCGATGACGGGCGGCCCGGCACATGGCTCAGGTACGGGGCGCCCAGAGCTGGACCTGTCCTGGGTGCCCAAGGCGAGGGTGCGGCCGTCCGGACTGAACGCCGTCCCGCCCAACGCCAAGACCCGCTTCCATCCGATCGAGTCAGAGACCGACGACACCGCCCTGCCCACCGAAATCACCGCATAGCCTCAAAGAAGAGATCACCGAGTGGCCGTCGATACATCACTCCCGCGGACGCGACCCCCGGAGCCTGGATGGCGGCGGCGCACGACCACCTGTAGTGGAGCTCAGGACAGCGAGGGCCAACTACACCTCGCCCGTGGCGAACAGCTCGAGGTGCCCGCACTTGGGGCAGCGGAACGCCTCTATCTGTCGTCGGCGTCGGCCCATCCGCTTGGCACCCCCGAGAATCCCCCGCTCCAACGCTCCCTCGATCCAGCGCGCGTACCCGCGTGAGTTCTGGCCGGCGTCCTCGACGAAACCCTCCACCAGACCGACGGTGCTGCACTGGGTGCATGTGTGACTGTTCATCCCGTGAGTGTAGGAGACGGTGCGACCAGGCCAGGCTTGTAGCCGTCGACTCCGGCCGGGACGGCGGGAGTCGAAGCCCACGGCCGGTACGCGTGCGCAGCCCTCAAGGAACGACGCGCATCACCGGGCGCCCCCGACAGCCGCGTTGGTTCAGATACTCAGTCATTTCCGGCGTGACGGCTTACGCCTCGTACGGCACCGCATCGTGCACGAACAAGCCGGTCCGTGGCCCGGCCCTCCCCCGTGAAAGGACGCCGTTGGGCCAGATCCACGTGGAGCTCGCAGAGCGGAACTGTCTTCCTACGGAACACAGGGCAAGGCGCCGCGGACCATCAACCGACGGCTGTCCGCGCTGACCTCTATAGCTCAATACTGAGCACCGGAAGCAGCCGATTGCCTCCCCAAGCGGCAAGCACCTCCGGCCGCCGGGACGCGGGAAGACGCGATCACCGCCCGTGACCGGTGCAGCCCGCAGCCTCCTTGTCGTGCGTCCTCACCACGCCGATGCTTCCGTCCACCGTGATGACGTCGCCGGTCCGGATCCGTGCCACCGCGTCCCGTACGCCGACCACCGCCGGGATGCCGTATTCGCGGGCCACGACGGCGCCATGGGAGTTGGCCCCTCCCATCTCCATCACGAGGCCCCCCGCCGTCAGGAACAGCGGGGTCCAGCCCGGATCGGTGGACGGGGTGACCAGGATCTCGCCCGGCTCCAGGTGTGCTCCGACCGGATCGGTCACTACGCGCGCGTGGCCGGTGATCTCGCCCGCCGACGCCGCGGTGCCGACCAGGTCACCGGGCGCATGGAGCGTGGCCTGCGCGTGCTGTGTCGCCTCGGGTTCCGTGCCGTCGGAGAGGAGGACGCGCGGGATGTGCCTGCGGCGCATCTCCCGCTCGTACTCCGCTTTTCGCTCGGCGACTCTCTGGCGCAGGTCGGCATGCGTCGCACGCATCTCCTCGAAGTCCAGGAAGAAGACGTCCTGTGCGGCGTCGATGCGTCCCTGTGCGTGTAGTTCGGCCCCCCGCTCGGCGATGCGCTCTCGGAGGGCACCGAAGAGCGTGATCGCCAGGTACTTCGGGTACTCGCGCAGGCCGGCCAGCGTCCGGGTGCGGTGCAACGCGAACCGGACGAGGCGGCCGCGCCCCTTCGCGCGCCGCGCGAGCCGGTCGATCATCGCCTCCGCCTCGGCCGCTCCGCGCGCGAACACCGCGTCCGGCTGGGCCTGTTCGTCGTCCAGGCGCAGATAGTTGCGGACGACGCCGATGACATATGTGGGGTCGTCGGACCAGCGCGGCAGACCGAGGTCGATCTCGGCGACGGCGCGATGACCCCACTGGTTCAGGAAGGCGCGGATGCCGTGCTGCGCGGCCTCGGGCAACTCGCCGTCGCGATAGCGGGCCGCCAGCTCCTCGATGTCGTCGTCCTGGAACACCCGTACCACGTCTCGGTCTTCACGGATCGCACGCGCCAGGTGCCACAGGTCGAGGTCCATCTCGGTGGTGACGTTGTTCGGCAGGCTACGGAGAAGCGTCTGCAGCTCGCCAGGTTCCGCACGGACGAGCTTGCTGGTGAGCGCCAGCATCGCGAAGCCCACCAGGGCGGTCGGGGCGACCGTGGGCAGCACCGGGACCACGCAGTCGCGCAGGGCTTCCTCGATGGACTTCTTCTCGGCCGTCTGCAGGAGTTTCGTCTCCGTGCGCCGTGCGCGCCGCACCGCCGCCTCCGGGTTGGCAAGGGCGCGCAGCGCGGTGGAGGGGGCGTGGAACCTGCGGGCGAGGCGCGCCACTCGCCTGACCGCGGGCCATGGTGACGTATGCGTCAGGGACAGTCGCGGATCGTCGTACAGGCCGCGCAGAACCTGTGCCGAGCGTGCCTCCATGACGTCGAGTACGCGCGGGAAGAAGGCCCTTCCCGTCCTACTGCGCAGGACGTTGGTGAGGTCGATGAAGACGCGGCCCGCCGACTCGATGTAGCCGTCCGGCCTCGGGTCACCGACAATGGTCCGGCCGGCGGCCCGGGCGATCTCCCGGAGCGCGGCGAGCCCGGCCGGGGTGATCGGCCGCTCCAGGCCCTGCGCGAGGCTGAAGCAGAAGTACACGTGGAAGCTGTCGTGGCCGTCGGCGCGTTCGGGCACCGGGAACAGCGTGGTGATGGGCCGTGACTGGGTGAGGTGCAGCTCGCCCCACGCGTCCATCGCCCACTCGGTGTCCTGCGGACTTCCGTAGTGGGCCTGCACCTTGGCGCCGAGTTCGGCGAGTTCGAGGATCTGGCGGTCCGTGAGGCATGGCGCGTGGTTCTCGCCGATGTCGACCTTCTCCGTGCCACCACCGGCCAGCGGGCAGATGAGGAAGCGCTTGTCTCCCAAACTCCGTTCGACGATCTCGCCGCCGACCGCTCCGTCTGGGCCGCCCGCTCCGTCCGCTCCCTCTACGACGAAGTGGTCCGGGTTGACCGCCCCGGAGACGACGGCTTCCCCGAGGCCGGGGCTCGCGTCGATGACCACTTGATCGCGCTTGCCGGTGACGGGGTTCGCGGTGAACATCACGCCGGACACCGCCGATGCCACCATCCGCTGCACGACGACGGCCAGGTGGACCGAGCCGTGGTCGATGCCGTTGGTCTCGCGGTAGCTCACCGCGCGGTCGGTCCACAGCGATGCCCAGCAGTGGCGTACCGCTTCGACGACGGCGGCCGCGCCCACAACGTTGAGATATGTGTCCTGCTGCCCGGCGAAGCTCGCGAACGGCAGGTCTTCGGCGGTGGCACTGGAACGCACCGCGACGGGCACGTCGTCGCCGAGTTCCGCGTACGCGGCAACAATCGCCTCCCTCAACTCCCCCGGCACCGTCGCCTCGAGAATCCGCCGCCTCGCCTTGTCGGGCCGCAGGCCCGCGAGACCGTCCGTGGCCGAGATCATCCGGTACGCGTCTGTGGTCACACAGAAACCCTGCGGCACGGGCAGCCCGGCCCTGGTCAGTTCGCCGAGGTTCGCGGCCTTGCCGCCCACGGTCTCCAGCATCGTGGCGTCAATGGAACTGAGGTCGAGGACGAGCGGCATGGCGTTCCTTCCTGCCTGTGGTGACCGTCCAGTGACGCTGGACCGTCCCCTTATTCATCATGCGATGAATAATGGTGTACGTCAATCCGCCGGGCCCCGCCCTCACCGACCGGCACAGACCTGACCTACCGGCACACACATCGCCCCCGCCAGGCCCCTTTATGCATTCACACATAGACGCGTTTCTCCACAACCAGCAACGTGGAGGGCCGAGCAATTCACCATGAGAACCGGCTTCAATCCAGCGGCCAGCCCCTGAGACGTCGGCCGACAGCTCTCCTGGAAGATTCCGTAAACGGATCCGCCTCGACGGCCAGGCCCAGCCCCTGGCACACCTCAGACCCGCCCCGTCCGAATCTGGGGTGGGCACAACGTGCCTCACGTCCCTCAGACCGTGGCGCAGACTTGACCTGCAGCAACGTCGCGGTGACCCCAGATGACAGCAGTGTGCAGCGCAGTGACCCGGTACAGGCGCAGTCGGGGGCCGGACGTGTCGCAGGGGATCAGCTCGCCGGCGTCGAGGTCGGGGTCGACGGCCAGGCAGTCACGCCACGCCCCCACGCGTTCTCTCGATGGTCCGCCACCCGGGAGGGCAGCGGACCATCCCTCGTTCATCTCGCCCAAGGGCCCTGGTAGCCAAGCGGGACATTCGCGGGAGTGGGGGTCAGGTAAGTCGGTGCCCCATCTTCGCCAATTGCCGGTTGTGCGCCTTCGTGTCCCACCACTCCTCCAGGTGGGTGTGCACGAGGTGTACGAGCTGCTGCAGTCGGTCGGGAGGAGGTGCGGGCGAGGTGAGCACATCCGTCCAGGACTTGTCGTCCCAGGGCAGTGCGACTTCCCAACCCTCATCCGGGCGGTCTCGGCGGCCCACAGTAAGCCGGTACGTCAACGTCGTGCGGCGGTCTTGATGGTGCTCGACCGACAACTTGATGACGCCGAAACGGAGTCCGTCAGCGGTGACGTATGAGCGGCTCAGGGCCTGCTCGGCGGGCGTCTGTTCCTCCATGGAGCCAATTGCCCTTTCCCTTGGTCGGCGCACCAACGCGGTGCCCAGCAGGCAGCGGTGCCGACGACGGCCGGCTGATCGACCTTCTTGCTCTTCACTGCGCCTCGGCGTGACGGTGCAAACGCCTGGCCCCGGCGGCGGTGTCCCGGCCGCCGCAGCCGATGGACGCGGCGGCGGCCCCGTATGGACCTGGCTGTTCCCACTTCATCTCAGGACACCGGGTTGCGCGCCGTGTGCTTCGGGCCCCGATGTGTGCGCACGGGCCTGCCGGCCTTTGGGTGGGTGGCGACGCCGCCGCGCAGGTGCCATTGAGGCGGCCGCTCGGAACCGCCCCCTGGCAGGCGGTCAACTGGACTCCCGCACGATCAGGCGGCACGGCACCGTGTGCACGCCCGGTCGCGGCTCGGCCTCGATGGCTTGCAGAAGCTCCAGGGCGGCGATCCGGCCGATCTCGGCGAGGTTCATGTCGATGGTGGTGAGAGGCGGACGGCTGGCCAGTGCCATGGTGTGCCAGTTGTCGTAGCCCACGACGGCGACGTCTGTCGGGACCCCCACACCGCGCTCACGGAGCGTGTCCGCCACTCCCCGAGCGATCTGGTCGTTTCCGCAGAAGAAGCCGTCCGTGTCGGGTGCCGTGCGCAGCACCGCTTCGGCAGCTCTGCGCCCCCACGCCTCGCTCCACTCCCCGAAGTGGGTTCGCCCGGTGGACAGTTGAAGTTCGGCGTTCGCCAATTGTTCGGCCGCGTACTGGGCCCGTTCGCGGGCGGCGGCGTGATGTTGCGGCCCGGTGACGTGAGCGATCCGCGTACGCCCGGTGGCCACCAGATGCTCTACCGCGAGGCGGGCGCCGCCGCGGTCGTCGGTGACGACGGAGGTGTCGGCGGGGTCGGTGGAAGGGGAGAGGGCGTACACGACGGGGACGGATTCGACTCCCGGCAGCGGGGGCCGGGCGTCGGTGCGGCGTCCGGTGACGATGATGCCGTCGACGCGGCGGTCCATGAGGTTGCGCAGATGGTGCTGTTCGCGGATGGAGTCGCCCCGGGTGTCGCACAGCAGCACGGAGATCTTGCCCGCGCCGAGAGCGTCCTCGGCTCCCAGGAGGACCGGCGTGCTGAACCGGCCGATGCCGTCCGTCGTCATGAGTCCGACCGTCCAACTGCGGCCGCTGTGCAGGCTCTGCGCGTACTGGTTGGGTCTGAATCCCAGCTCCTCCACCGCTTGGAGCACCCGCTGACGCGTCTCGGGGCGCATCCGTCCTCCGCCGTTCAGCGCCTTCGACGCCGTGCCGACACTGACCCCGGCGAGGGCGGCGACATCGGCGAGGCGGGCCCGGCCGGCCGCAGCGGAGCCTGGAGCAGACGTCACGGGTGAACCTTTTCGTCGAGGGATGTGTACGCCCGACATGCTGGCAGGGGGCAGAGGGATCCGCCAGCCCTGGGAAACTCGGAAAACTCTTGCTGCATGCCTTGACCGGACACGTGAGCTGCCCTGTACTTCTCGGCGAGAAAAGGGTTGCTCAAACCAGCGTCGCGATCCCGTCATCCATCTTCGGTCTCCCCCACGCACCCCGGCGGGCCACGGCATGAGGCCGCTCGCCAGAGCCACCGCACGACCGAGTTGTCCCGCCCTTCACCCCCGGAGAGCCATGCCCCGCTCACGCTCCGCCCTGCCCGCGTCGGGACCTGTCCGCCTCGGGCCGGGTGCAAATGCCGTACGGCGCCCCGCCAACGCCTCGATCGAGGCGGGCTTCTGGTACTCCCGCCAAGAGATCAACGCGCATGTCTCCATCCCCCAGGGGCCGGAACTGCTCGAGTCCGCCGGGAACCTGCACAATCTGCGGCTGGCGGCAGGAACGATCGACGGCGCTTTCCGGGGCGACTACCCCTTCGTGGACACGGACGTGTACAAGTGGCTGGAGGCGGCGGCCTGGCAGCTCGGCCGTTCCCACAGCGTCGAGCTGGCCGGCGAGGTCGGCCGGATCGTCGCCCTCGTCGCCGCAGCCCAGCAACCCGACGGCTACCTCAACACCTGGTTCCAGCTGGTGAAGGACGGCCGACGCTACGAGGACCTGCGGTGGGGCCACGAGTTGTACTGCGCGGGCCATCTCATCCAGGCCGCGGTCGCGCATCACCGTGCCACCGGCGGCTGCGAACTCCTGGACGTCGCGGTCAAGTTCGCCGATCACCTCACCTCCGTCTTCGGCCCGCCCGGCAGCGGCAAACCCATCGACGGGATCGACGGCCACCCCGAGGTCGAGACGGCCCTGGTCGAGCTGTACCGGGAGACGGGTGAGCGCCGCTACCTGGACCTGGCCGGATACTTCGTCGACCGGCACGGCCACGGCCTGCTCGGGGGCGAGGTCTACTGCCAGGACCGTGTCCCGCTGCGCGGGGCGACGAACGTGGAAGGCCACGCCGTACGGCAGTTGTACCTGCTGGCCGCCGCGGCCGATCTGGCAACCGAGACCGGGGACGCCGAACTCCGGGCCGCGGGGGCGCGGTTGTGGCGGGCGATGACCACCACCAAGACACATCTCACCGGCGGTCTCGGCGCCCACCACGCCCAAGAAGACTTCGGTGACCCCTACGAACTGCCCAACGAGCGTGCCTACTGCGAGACCTGCGCGGCCATCGCCTCCATCCAGTGGAGCTGGCGCATGGCCCTGCTGACCGGTGAGTCGTGCTACTCCGACCTGATCGAACGCACCCTCTACAACGGCTTCCTCGCCGGGGTCGCCCTCGACGGCGAGCGCTGGCTGTACGTCAACCCGCTCCAAGTCCGCGACGGCCACACCGACCAGGGAGGCGACAAATCGGCCCGCCGCACCCGCTGGTTCCGCTGCGCCTGCTGCCCTCCCAACGCCATGCGCCTGCTGGCCAGCATGGAGCACTACCTGGCCAGCGCCGACGACACCGGTCTGCAGATCCATCAGTACATCGCCGGCCGCTACGGCGAAGGCGACATCACGGTCCGCTGCGAGACCGACTACCCGTGGCACGGCGCCGTCGCGCTCACCGTCGAGGAAGCCCCTACCGCCCGCGTTTGGACCCTCGCCCTGCGCATCCCTTCGTGGTGCCGCGAGTTCCGTGTGAAGTGCGGCTCGCGCGCCTACGACCAGACGGACGCTCCCCTCGACGGCGGCTGGCTGCGCCTTGAAGGCACCTGGTCACCGGGCGACCGGGTCGTCCTCGAGCTCGGTCTGGAGCCGCGGCTCACCATGGCCGACCCGCGCGTCGACTCCGTACGCGCCTGCGTCGCCATCGAACGCGGACCGCTCGTGTACTGCCTCGAAGGCGTCGACCACCCCGCCGGCGGACTGGACGACATCGTCCTCGACGCCACAGGACCGCTCGGCGTGAAACACCGTCCGGACCTGCTCGGCGGTGTCACCACTGTCGTGACCGCGGGCCGCCGGCGCACCGCCGCGGACCGGGGCTGGTGGCCGTACACCCCGGCGGACGCCGACCCCGCTCCGGACGACGGCGAAGCAGTCGAGCTGACCGCGATCCCCTACTACGCCTGGGCCAACCGCGAGGACGGCGGCATGCGCGTCTGGCTGCCCACCACATGACATCCCGCCCAGATGCGCCGCGCCCCTTCCAGCCCTTCTACGACAACGAGGCCACCCCGTGATACCGACCCATCGCATCCTCCTCGCCACGCTCGCTGCCCTCGGCACCCTCGCGTCGCTCACCGCCTGCTCAGGCGGCTCCGGCAGCTCCGGATCCTCCGGCGCCGCCGACGGGACGTACACCTTCTGGGACCCGTACCCGCAGTTCGACGCCTCCTCCCCCTGGGGCAAACGCGTCAGCCAGTGCGGAACGAAGGCCGGAATCACCGTCAAGCGCACCGCGTACGACACGACCGACCTCGGCAACAAGGCGCTGCTCGCGGCCCAGCAGGGCAACGCACCCGACGTGATGCTGGTGGACAACCCGGTCGTCTCCACACTCGTCAAGGCGGACATCCTCAACACGACGTCCGACCTCCGCCTCGACACCTCGTCCATCCAGAAGAACATCATCGGCGCAGGCACCGTCGACAAGTCCGCGTACGGCATCCCGATCGGCGCGAACACCCTGGCCCTCTACTACAACAAGAAGGTCCTGTCGGCCGCCGGCGTCGACCCCGCCTCGGTCAAGGACTGGGACTCCCTCACCGCGGCCCTCAAGAAGGTCAAGTCGGCCGGGAAGAAGGGCATCACCTTCTCCGCGATCAACACGGAGGAGGGCAGCTTCCAGTTCCTGCCGTGGTTCTGGGGCGCGGGCGCCGAACTCACCGAGCTGAACTCGCCGAAGGGTGTGGCCGCGCTGTCCCTGTGGAAGAGCTGGACGGAAAACGGCCTCGCTCCCAAGGACGTGCTGCAGAACACCCAGACGACCAGTTGGCAGGAGTTCGCCACGGGCGACTACGCCTTCGGCGAGAACGGCACGTGGCAGCTCGCCAATGCCAAGGAGGCAGGCTTCGACTACGGGGTCATCAACATCCCCGGGCAGCACGGCGGTTCGGCTCCGGTGCCGACGGGTGGCGAGTTCGTCACCGTGCCCGTACAGAAGGACTCCGCGCGCTACGAGGTCAGCAAGAAGATCGTCACCTGTCTGATCAGCGACGCCAACCTCCTCGCCAGCGACACCACCCTGACCTACGTGGCACCCACGTCCGCCGTCCAGGCCGAGCAGGTGAAGCGGAGCCCGGAACTGGGGCCCTGGGTGGACGCCGTGGCCGCGGCACGCGGTCGCACCAGCGGCGGTCTCGGCGTCAAGTACCCGACCATCTCCCAGCCGATGTGGACAGCGGTCCAGGCCGCGCTCTCGGGCGGCAAGAGCCCCAAGGAGGCGCTGGACACGGCTCAGTCGAGCGCGCGGAAGGGCTAGGGCGACCGTGACCATCGCCCGAGTCGACCTGCCGCAGCGGGGACCGGCCGCACGGAAAACACACGGTGGCGGCGGGCGGAACGACTCCGCCCCGCTCCGCCGCCGCAGCCGCCTGACGGCACTGGCCTTCGTCGCCCCGCTGATCGCCTACCTCGTCGCCTTCTACCTGTATCCGCTGTACCGGAACCTCGACCTGAGCCTGCGCGACTACACGGTCCGCTCCTTCGTCGCGGGCGACGCCCCGTTCAACGGGTGGGACAACTTCCGCGCGGTCCTGGACGACCCCGAGTTCGGTCCGGCGCTGCGTCACACGATGACGTTCACGTTCGTGTCGATCGCCTTCCAGTACGTGGCCGGACTCGCCCTCGCCGTCTTCTTCAACCGGCACTTCCGCCTGGCACCCACGCTGCGCGCCCTGTTCCTCGTCCCCTGGCTGCTGCCGCTGATCGTGTCCGCTTCCACCTGGTCGTGGATGTTCAACAGCGAATCGGGCGTGGTGAATTACGCACTCCAGCTGGTCGGGGCGGGCCAGGTCGGCTGGCTCACCTCACCCGACTGGGCACTGGCCTCGGTGATCATCGCCAACATCTGGATCGGTATCCCCTTCAACCTGGTCATCCTCCACAGCGGCCTGCAGAACATCCCCACCGAGCTGTACGAGGCCGCGGCGCTGGACGGGGCGAGCGCCTGGCAGCAGTTCCGGCGCATCACGTTCCCGCTACTGCGACCGGTCTCGGCGATCACACTGCTCCTCGGCCTCGTCTACACCCTCAAGGTCTTCGACCTGATCTGGATCATGACCAAGGGCGGTCCCGGGGACGCCTCCTCAACTCTCGCGACCTGGTCGTACCAGCTCGGATTCGGCACCCTGCTGCCGAAGTTCGGTCCGGGCTCCGCCGTCGGGAACATCCTCATCCTCATCGCGCTCGTCTTCGGGCTGCTCTACATCCGCGTACAGAGGAGGCAGGAAGCGTGAAGACGCGCACCGGCTCCCGCCGTCACACCCTCACCGGCCTCGTTCTCACCGCCCTGATGCTGTTCCCGGTGTACTGGATGCTCAACGTCTCCCTCACCCCGCAACAGGACATGCGCAAGTCCCCGCCCGACCTGTTTCCACTGCACCCCACCTTCGAGGGCTACGAGGCCGTCCTGCAGGACCAGATGCCGAACCTCGGCACCAGTCTTCTCATCGGCCTCGGCACGGTCGCCCTCACCCTCCTGCTGGCCGCCCCCGCCGGCTACTCCCTGGCCAAGCTGCGCCGGCGCGGTGGCGGTGTGCTCGGACTGTTCCTGCTGGTCGCGCAGATGATCCCCGGCATCGTCATGGCGATGGGCTTCTACGGCTTCTTCCTCGACCTCGGCATATTGAATTCCTGGTGGGGCCTGATCATCGCGGACTCCACCATCGCCGTGCCGTTCGGCGTCATGATCTTCACCGCGTTCATGTCGGGCATCCCCGGCGAGCTGATCGCCGCCTCCCGCATCGACGGCGCCGGCGCCCTGCGCACCTTCTGGTCGATCGTCCTGCCGGTGAGCCGCAACGCCGTGGTCACCGTCTCGCTCTTCACTTTCCTGTGGGCCTGGTCCGACTTCGTCTTCGCCAACACCCTGGACGGCGGCGGCGAATTGAGGCCGATCACCCTCGGGATCTACAAATACATCGGCAACAACAACCAGGAGTGGAACGCGATCATGGCCACCGCCGTCGTCGCCTCCATCCCCACAGCGGTCCTGTTGATCCTTGCCCAGCGCTACGTGGCCGCGGGTGTGACCGCGGGCGCGGTGAAGGACTGACTTGCTTCCAGGCTCCCGTGGTCAGCCGAAGACGAGCGCGGCGTCAGACCTACCTGGTACGGCAGGCCTTCGGCCGCCGCGCGCATGGCGGCCAGGAGGCGTGCGGTGATTTCACTGCCGGACGCGTCGGGGTCGGCCGCGTACCGCCCGCGACTTCCTCAGCCGCTGCGCGCAACGCGCCGTTGAGGGTTGCTGTGTGTATGTTCACTCGCAAGTCGTCCGCCACGGCGCCGGATCGCTCGGCGAGCAGCTCCGTGAGCAGGGGCAGAGCGTCGTCGTGCGCCTGGAGCCACACGGAGCGGCGCAGGGCCGGCGTACTCCCTCCCGGCTTACTTGCCATGCACGCATGCACGCATCAATTTCTCGTGCCGCGTCCCCCAACCGGCAGGGTCGGGACGGGATTCGGGAAGTCGCCGCCTGGCGTTGCCGACCGGCAAGATTTCACGCAGACAGAGAAACTGAGTCATAGCCAGCCGGCCTTGTCGATCACGCCGGCCGCGACATCACCCACCGAGCTCGTGGTGGCGTCGACGGTGAAGTCGTCAACTGCTGCTCGGCCAAGGATCTCCGCCAGTTCGCCGGCTCTGTCCAAGTGCCATCGCAAGAGTTCGGGCTCGTTCTCGTGGCGCCGCACCAGGCGCTGGTGATTGACGGGCAGGTCGACTGTGAGCCGACACACCGAGAGCTCAATGCCGACCGCTTCGGCACACAGTTGCCGTTGCTCCACGTCCTCGATCACACCGGCGAGGACCAGTCGGGCTGCCCCGGCAGCGAGGTAGTTGTCGGCCACGCTGCGTAGGTTCCGCAGCATCATGCCGAAGTTGAAACGGTCCCCGGAAGGTGCGGGCCAGGCCTGACGCAGCCAGTCGAGGTCGATGACGGCATTGGGTATTCCGGCATCGGTGAGAAGACTGCCCACGCTCTCAGCCACCGACGTCTTTCCCACGCCTACGGTGCCGTTGATCAGGAGAGCACGGGATTGCCGAGAGCCATCTACATTCATGATCGAAATCCTACTGTTCAGCGCGGAAGGGCACGGTGGCCATCGGTCTCGCACACCGTGAACTCTGTGATGTCGGCGATCTGGCGCACCTCGGCGGTGATCTGCACCCGGACGCGGCCCGCTGAAGGGGGCCACTCCGGCACCGTTGCCTCTCCAGCGACCGGGATCACCTCTGCCCCATGTCTTGTGCTGACGGCACGCAGCGATCAAGATGACGCCTGCATGTGACCCCCGGTAACCGTCGCCCATCAGGGCTGGGACACGAAGAAGGTCCTGCTGTGCCCGTACTTCGCCACACGACGAACGCCCTCGGCGCCCTCCCAACAAGCTTCCGCCTCACCCTCTTCGGCGCAGTGGCGGCAGCCGTCGCGCTGCTCCCCGCCGCCTCCGCCTCGGCCTCGGCAGCAGAGCCAGGCGTCGGCGGTTACACCGACCCGTCGTACGCGTCCGCGTGCACCTTCCACCGCTACGGCGAGGGCGAGACGCCGCCGCTCTCCTTGTTCAGCGCCGACCCGCTGTGCGTGGAGTACGCCAAGCGGGACATCACCGTGGCCAACGGCGGCGCGGCGCGCTTTCTGCTGGCCGAGCCGGCGCGCTTCGCGATCGCCGTACCGGCCTGCCGATACTGGCAGTTGGACCACTGGAGCGTGCAGGCCACGCCGGGCGGAACCGAACTGGTCGGCTGGGACGGCAGTTACTGGTTCGACAAGGCGGAGGGCAGCGCCGCGGCGAGGGTACGCAACATCACCGTCGCCGGGCAGCCCGCCCAGGCCGAGGAGGCCGCGAAAGTGATCCGGCCGTACGACGCCCGGCTCGCCGACGCGCTCGTGAGCGACGCCGCGGGTGTGAGGGTGCAGCTGCCGGTGAGCGGGCTGTGTTGAGCGAACCGCCCGCACGGCCCACTCGGCGTCGGCTGCTCGTCGGGCTGACTGCCGCCGTCGCCGCCCTGCGGGCCGGGGAGCTGACCGCCGATGCCGCACCCTCGGCGCGTCCTGTCCCCGAGCGGGTCCCGGTGGCTCGGGCCGGGCTGCTGCCCGACTCCCTCTCGCTGCCCGACCCGACGACGGCCACGCTGGAAGCATTTGCGGACACCATGGTCCCGGGCGAAAAGCGGCACAGCGGAGACGCGGCGATCGCGGGGGCGGCGCCCGGTCCCGGCGCCGTACAAGCGGGGGCCATCGAGCTGCTCAACCTTCCCGATCTCGGAATTGGCCTGCTGCTGCCCGAGCTGGCGCTGCTCGTCAACACCCGCGCCCTCGCCTATGCGACCACCCACGGCCGGATCCTGCTGCCGGCTCAACCTCCCTTCGTCGCCCTCCGGTTCACCGACCGCACCGCGCTCGCCGGAGAGCTGCTCACGCCCGGCGCCCCGGACCGGCAGCTGTACGTGCTGCTCGCGCTCTTCGCCGCCGCGGCCTTCGACACCGCAGCCCATCTGCACACCACCGAAGCCATCCGGCAGCGCCACCCGGGCCTGGCCTGGATCGGCTTCCCGGCGCCCGACGCCGACGGACTGTGGCGCTTCCCCGACTATTCGTACGGCCAGAGGCTCGCCTCCGAGCACCCGCTCACCACCCCCGGAGGGCACCCCGCATGAGCATCACCGAACGCACCGACGTGCTGGTCATCGGCAGCGGCTTCGGGGGCGCCATTCCCGCCTACCATCTGGCTGCGGGTGGCGCCAAGGTGGTGATCCTGGAACGCGGACCGCACCTCACCGCTCCGGACTTCACCCATGACCTGCGCCTGGGCAGCTATACCCGGATCGTCGACCTCGTGCAGGGCGACGGCATCACCGTCGTCGCCGGGAACTGCGTCGGCGGGTCCAGCGTGGTCTACTTCGCCGCTTCGCTGCGGGCTCCGGGCTTCGTGTTCGACCGCCGCGGAAGTCTGGGCCACCGTCTGTGGCCTTCGACCCTGACGCGCGCGGCACTCGACCCGTGGTACGACCGGGTCGAGGAGGCTCTGCCCGTCGCCGAGCAGAGCTGGGACCAAGTCCCCTACCCCGGTGGCTTGTTCGCTGCTGCGTGCGCCCGTGCGGGCCGCACCTGCAATCCGGTGCCCGTCGCCGTCGACCTGGCCCGCTGCACCAACTGCAACTGGATGCTCAACGGCTGCCACTTCGACGCCAAGCGCTCGATGCTGCTGAACTACCTCCCCGCCGCGACCGCGCACGGCGCCGAGATCCGCCCCCTCCACGAGGTGCAGACCATCGCGCCTGCCACCAGCCCCGGTTACCGCTACCGCGTCTCGTACACGCAGCTCGACGCCGGCGACTACCGGCTGCCGGTCGGTGTGGGCGCGATCGAGGCAAAGACCGTGGTGCTGGCCGCGGGCGCTCTGGCCACCCCGGTGCTGCTGCAGCGCTCGGCTCCCCTGCTCGGCGGTGTCCCGCAAGCCGTCGGGCGCTACTTCTCGGGCAACGGCGACCGTGTGTCCATCGCCGACGTCGACGAAGGCAAGGTGCGCGACCTGCTCGGCCTCGAGCGCGCCCCGGGCATCCCGTACCAGGGTTTCCCCATCGGGAAGCCCATCGGCTCCATGTCGTACGACGGGCTCGATGCGGCAACGGCGGAGTTCACCCGTTTCTCCCTTCAGCAGATCTACTTCCCCGGCATCACCGACCTGCTGGCCCAGGCCACTGACACGCCGGCGACGAGCTGGTTCGGCGTCCGCAAGAAGGAGATGCGCACGCTGGCCGTCGTGGCTCTCCGTGCTCGCCATGACCGAGGACGACAACGAGGGCGTCTTCGGCCCGCCGCCGCCCACCGGCAGCTCGACGCGCGTGGCCACATCGCTCTGCCTGTCCACGCTCTCGTACCGGCCGACAGCGAACACCCTGCGTGGCTGGGCCGCCGCGGATGCCGAGGCCCGTGCGGTGCTGGAGCGCGACGGTCTTGCGCGGATACGGCCCTGGAGCGAGAACGCCGCCGGATCCGTGAGCGCGCACCCCCTCGCCTCCTGCCGGATGGGTGACGACCCCGCCACCTCGGCACTCGACGAACGCGGCGAACTGCGAGGCCACCCCGGCCTGTTCGTCACCGACGGCTCGGCAGTGCCGACCTCGCTCTGCGTCAACCCCTCACTGACGATCGCGGCACTGGCCGAACGGGCCTGTCCCGGCATCGTGGAAAGCACCGCCGAGGCAGGCGTGCGCGCACGGTACGGGGCCCCCACGCCCCGGTGAAAGGAATCCCTCGTGAACTCCCTCTACCCGCCGCGGATGACCGGCCGACCAGGGCGGCTCGAAGTCTGGTACGCGACGTTGACCGATCCCCGCACCGGGACCGGCGTGTGGATCCACCACGAAGTGGTGGCGCCCAAGCACGACGGCCCGGCCCGGGCTCATGGCTGGATCTCCGTCTTCCCACCCGACGGACCGCCGGTCACCGAACGGTTCGGGGTCCCGGACTCTCCACCGCCCCAGGGCGAGGCGTACTTCGAGGTGCCGGGGGTGCGGGCATCGCCCCAGCTGCTGGAAGGCACGGCGGGCGCGATCACCTGGCGCCTGAAGGTCACCGGGGGCGGTGAGCCTCTCTACACGTTTCCGCGCTGGTCCTGGCAGCGTGAACTGCTGCCCGCCGCCCAGATCGTGCCCGCCCCCGACGCCCTCTTCGAGGGGGAACTCGTCGTCGGGGAACGGCGGTTCACCCTCTCCGACGCCGTGGGCGGCGTCGCCCGGATCGCCGGGCACGGCAATGCCCAGCGATGGGCGTGGCTCCACGCGGGCCTCGGCGGCGGGGACGTACTGGAAGTGGTGGCCGCCGTCGCCCGGCGCCCCACCATGCGGTGGCTGCCACCGCTGCCCATGCTTCAGCTGCGGATCGGTGGCACCGACTGGCCGCGCGACCCGCTGCTGACCGCGCCACTTCTGCGCGCACGGATCGGACTGCCCGACTGGTCGGTCACAGGCGGCACCGCGCGGCGCAGAGTACGCATCGATGTGACCCAGGACCCGGCCGACTGTGTGTCACTCTCCTACTCCGATCCCGACGGAACGACCGCCACCTGCACCAACACCGAACGCGCCACCGTCGACGTGATCGTCGAACGCCGCACCGGACTGCACCGATTCGAGGTGGAACACCGCTGGCATCTGGACCGCACGGGGCACGCGGAGGTAGGAACGCGCCCGTGAGCGGAGGGCTGACGGCTCACCTCCACCACTACGCCACTTTCCGGCGGCGCAGCTAAGGCGCCACTCCTCTCTTCGCCGTGGGGCGGCCTTATCCGGGAAGCGAGCGTGGCGTCGGCAGCTGTTCTGTTGGTCGCCCTCGCCGCCTGACACCTTCCGAGTTGGGTGCGGGGTTCTCTCAAGGGAATCCCGTTCAGGCTGTGAGGGCGTGTTCCTGCTGCTCGCCCTGCACCGGCGCCCCTCGCGCTTGCCAGCACATAGGAGCGTCATCCAACCGCCATGACCGCCAACCCGGCGAACCTGTGCGGTCACGGCGCTAGACACCTCCGATGCGGCTCTGCGCCGCCGGCACCACTCTGCCGATCGCAGTGGCGAGCGTGGCTCCGAGGACGCTGACGCCGACCAGGGTCAGCCAGATCGTGGCTGCCCCGGTGACCAGCAACCCGGAGAGCGCGGCGGGGGCGACCGCTCCTGCGACAGACACGGCGAGCTGGTTGAGTGCCAAGTACCGGCCGCGGAGAGCGTCTGGGGCGCTCTCCGCGGCGACAGTCGACGTGATGGGGCCTCCGAGGATTTCACCGAAGGTGTAGCTGCCTGCACCGAGCAACACGACGCCGACCGCGAGGGCGAGCGCGGACACGCGGTCGGCGGCGAGGAACAGGAGGTAGCCCGCCGCAAAGCAGACGTGTCCGGCGATGAGGACGCGGCTGCGGATCCGCCCGCTGAGCCACCCGACGACGATGCCCTGGCCGAAGCCGACCATCAGGGTGTTGAGCGCGAAGACCGCGCCGGCAGTCCAGCCGGGCAGTCCCAGCACGTCCACGGCGTAGACCGGAATCGCGATGTTGAGGGCGAACAAGGAGATGGCGAAGCACAGTTGATGCGCGACCAGTGACAGGTACCGCCGGTCCCGGAGCACGCGCCCCCAGCCTCCAGCAGCGTCCTGGCCCGCCGCGGGACGGACATTCGGCACGGCCCGCATCAGAACGAAGGCGGTGACATAGGACAGGGCGTTGACGACCACGATCGCGGCGTAGACGCCGTGCGTACCGAAACTGACGGCGACGGCGGAGAGGAGGCCCCCGAGTGCGTAGCCGAGGTTGCGTACCGACCCCATAAGACCGAACCAGCGCTCGCGTTGGCCGGGCGCGGCCAGCGCCGCGACGGTCGCGCCGTAGCAGCTGAAGAACACGGCCCGTCCGGCACTGTTCAAGAAGGCGCAGATGGCGATCTGCCATGTCTGGCCCACGACGAGGTACCCGGCGAAGCCGAGCGCCTGGGCCAGGTTTGCCGCCTGCAGTACCGGCTTGGCGCCGTACCGGTCGACCAGTCCTCCGACCAGAGGACCCACCGGGAGCGCCAGCAGCCCGGCCGTCGTCAGTGCCGCGCCCACCTGCACCAGCGTCAGTGACGTCGTGGCCAGGAAATACAGCATCGAAACGGGGACGAAGACACCGGTGCCGATCGAGTCGATGACGATCGCTGCGACGAAACGGCCGTGCCGAGCTATCGAGGGACGGACCGTGGAATCGGGAATGGACACAACTCGGAAGGTATAGATTCTATACCGGTATCTACAACGCTACCGGGAGTCGAGCATGGGCAAGGCCTACAACATCATGGCGGCGACATGCCCCAGTCGCACCGTTCTGCACCGGATCGGGGCGCGCTGGACGGTGTTCATCGTCAACGCGCTGGACAACAGGCCGATGCGATTCACCGAGCTCAAGGCGCACATCCGGGGGATCACACCGAAGGCGCTCACCGAGACGCTTCGCGCGATGGAGTACGACGGTCTGATCTCTCGCACGGAGTTTCCCGCAAATCCCCCGCATGTCGAGTACGCCCTCACCGACCTCGGCCGGTCACTGCTGGCACCCCTGCGTGCCGTCCGGGAGTGGGCCGAGAGCCACGTTCCCGACATTGAACGCGCCCGCGCACAAGCCGACGCGCAACGGTAACCCCGTTCGGCGAACCCGACACCGTCGAGAACCCCAAGCCCGGCGAGATCATCTACACCGACACCGCCGACGTCCTGACCCGGCACTGGAACCACCGCGACGCCCACCGCACCCGCGTCACCAAGAATTCCACCCCGAGTAAGAACGGGGTGCCGTCCTTGAGCGCCCGCTCCCGGGTCACGTACCGCAGACCGTAAAGGGTTGGTGGCGTCGGGCGCCGCGCCATGACTGGGGACGTGTGCACGACTGCTTCCACGAGTTCGTGCTCATCGACCGCCCGGCCGGGCAGATCACCCTCGTCGTCGCGGCCGACGACTGAGCCAACCACCGGGGCAGCCGCCGCCGTGGCTCAGATCAGTAACGGAGCCACAGCCGAATCGCGGCAAGAGTGACCGTGCCATGGAAGTCGTGCCATGGAAATCGTGGGCCCTCTTGGGGAGTTGCTTTGACACGGTCCGTACACCCCCGTACGCCAAGATGGTAGTTCTGGCTTCAGGGCAGCTACGCAACGGGGGGCTCGCGTTGGATCGTCTGGCAGGGGCGGACCTGGAAGTTACAGGCCGGCCGGCGCCCGCTGTGCTGCCCCCGTCGCTGCGCGCGTGGCTCGGGCTGATCGCGACCCTTGCCGCGCTGGTCGTCGTCGCGCTCGGGGTCTTGTACGCCGGCCACAGCGAGCCTGGCGCGGTGGACAGGTGGATCATCCAACCGACGGCGGACAGTGTGCGGCCGCCGTGGCGGCGCGTCGCTCTGGCCCTGGACTTCCTGGGGGCACCCGCCGGAGCAGCGGCGCTGGTCGTGGCCGCCGTGACGGGCTGCCTGCTGCTTCGGCGTCCTCGCGCAGCGGTGTTCGTCGTTGCCGGGGTCGGCGTCACCGTGGGGACGGCGAGGCTGCTCAAGTCCCTGGTGGGGCGCACCATCCACGGCGAGGACAACCTGTCCTATCCGAGCGGGCACACCGCTTTCGCCACCGCGCTCGCCCTCGTGGTGGCGCTGCTGGCGACCCGCCGGCTCGGCCTCGGCAGGACGGCCGGCACGACACTCGTGCTCGCCGCGGGGCTGGTTGCCGGCGCCGCCATGGGCTGGGCACAGGTCGCCCTGGGCGCGCACTACCCGACCGACGTCCTCGGCGGCTGGTGCACCGCGCTGGCGGTGACACCGGCGACCGCGTGGCTGGTCGATCGGGTGGCCGACGCCGCCCGGCGGGAGCGGCGCTGACGGTGCGTCACGTCACGCCAAGCGGCGGAATACGGGCTTCACCGGCCGACCGGCCACCCACGGAGTGGGGTCGGCGGCGTCCAGTGCCTTCCGGTACACCGCGCATGCCTGGGCCACCACGTCGACGGTGCGGTCGATGTCGGCGTCGCTGAGCGCGCTGCTCACCACGAACGAAGGGGCAAGCACCCCACCCGCGAGGAGATGACGCAGGAACAGGGTGCGGTACTGCTGCGACGGCTGCCGGTTCTCGTCGAGGGTGGCGAAGACCAGGTTGCTGGCCCTGCCCCGGACGACGATGTGGTCGCCGACGCCCATGCTCGCCGCGGCGTCGCGGACACCGGCGGCCAGCCGTTCGCCGAGGGCGTGCAGCCGCGCGGTGATCCCCTCCTCGACATAGGTGGTCTGCACGGCCATCGCCGCTGCCAGGGAGTGCGTTTCCGCACCGTGCGTGGTGGACAGCAGGAACACCCGGTCGCCGGAGTGACGCAGCCCGCCCCTCTCCATCAGGTCGCGGCGCCCGGCTAGCGCGGAGACGGCGAACCCGTTGCCCAGCGCCTTGCCGAACGTGGAGAGGTCGGGGACGACGCCGTACAGGCCTTGGGCGCCCGCCTCGGACCAGCGGAGGCCGGTGATCATCTCGTCGAAGATGAGTACGCAGCCGTGCCGGTCGGCCAACGTGCGCAGGCCGGCGAGGTACCCGGGCGGCGGCTCGGTGTGGGAGGCAGGTTCGAGGATCAGGCAGGCGACCTCGTCCTGGAACCGGGTCAGCAACTCCTCCGTGGCGGCCAGGTCCCCGTATGGGAACGCCACGGTGAGCTCGGTGGTCGTTGCCGGAATCCCGGCAGACATGGGCGTGGTGCCGATGAACCAGTCGTCGACGGAGAAGAACGGATGGGCGCCGCATACGGCCACCCGCGGGCGGCCGGTGACGGCGCGGGCGAGGCGCACCGCGGCGGTGGTGACGTCGGAGCCGTTCTTCGCGAACTTCACCATCTCGGCGGTCGGCACCGTGGCCAGGAAGCGTTCCGCGGCCTCGACCTCCACGATGGACGGCCGGACGAAGTTGCTGCCGCGGTCGAGTTCCCGCCGCACCGCCTCGATCACGCGCGGGTGGGCGTGGCCGAGGCTGACCGACCGCAGGCCCGAGCCGTACTCGATGTAGCGGTTGTCGTCGATGTCCCACACGTGGGCACCCCGGCCGTGGCTGATGACCGGGGCAAGGTTCTCGGGGTACTGGTCGTCGCCCTTGGCGTAGGTGTGCGCGCCCCCGGGGATCATGGCGTGCAGCCGCTCGTTCGCCATCCGCGACCGGGGCAGGGTGAACTCTTCGGTGTCCACGCCGACTTCAGCTCTCTTTCTGCTTCAGGACCTCGGCGAGGCTCGGCGCCTCCCGGTCCCGCTGGGACATCGATGTGGCCGGCAGCGGCCAGGGAATGGCGAGCTCCGGGTCGTCGAAGGCGATCGTCACGTCCTCGGCCGGATCGTGCGGGCGGTCGATCCGGTACGAGGTGTCGGCGGTTTCGGTCAGCGCCTGGAAGCCGTGCGCGCACCCGGCCGGGATGTACAGGGTCGCCTGTGTCTCGCCGGACAGCTCGAAGAAGGCCCGGTTGCGGTAGGTCGGTGAGTCGGGCCGCAGATCCACGACGACGTCGAAGATCCTCCCGTACGAGCACCGTACGAGCTTGGCCTCGCCGGCGCCGGAGCGCAGGTGCAGGCCGCGCAGCACGCCCCGGACCGAGCGGGACAGGCTGTCCTGGACGAAGGCGTCCGGGTCGAGGCCCACCGAGCGGACCACGTCGGCGTCGAAGGTGCGGCAGAAGAAGCCGCGCTCGTCGCCGTACGGCGTCGGCTCGAAAAGGTACGCGCCGTCGACGGCCGGGACTTCGGTCGCTTTCATGGAGTCTCCCGCAGGGCGTGGGCATGGGTGTGGTCAGCCACCGGGAACAGAGTCGCGGTCAAGTCGCCGAACTGTCCCTCGAGTTGCCGGGCGGCGTCCTGGTTGCGCTCGGCGAGGGTCCGCCGCAGCTCCGCCGATCGCTGCTCCAGCTCCCGGAACTGCTCGAGCAACCGGTCGGCGTCCACCGCGCGCGCCGGGTGGCAGTACGCGCCGAGCCCCATCTGGGCCATGAGCGCGTCGCTCTTCGGCGCATAGCTGAGGGCGAGCGTCGGTGTGCTGGTCTTCAGCGCGCAGATCAGGTTGTGGTAGCGGGTCGCCACCACGGTGTCGGCAGCCGCCATCTCCTTCATCAGGTCGGCCAGTGAGGACGGCTCGGCAGCGGTGACCAGCGGTGAGTCCACCGCGTCGAGGATCGCGGCGACCACCGGGGCATCGCAGTCGTCGCCGGTGAGCAGCCGGACAGGCCTGTCCTCCTCGACCAGCGCGCGGACGAACCGGATCGTCCCGTCGAGGTAGCGCCGGTGGATCTCCCCTGCCCGGGCGCGGTCGTCGTTGCCGCCGTGGAAGTCCATGACTCCGACGCAGACCGGGCCCGGCGGGCCCGAGGGCGTGCTCGCGAGCGGCGTCGGCAGGGCGAACGCGAGGTCCGGGTAGACCTCGTCGCGCGTGGTGTTCACGCCCATCGCGCGCATCGCTTCGCGGGACTGGGTGTCCCGGTACGACCGGTAGGTGGCCAGCCGCGCCGACCACCGCACCAGGGCCCGGGTCGGCCGGTTGCCGATCGCCGTGGCGCCGACGCTGACCAGCGCGACCCGGGTGCGGAGCAGCCGGCCACTCGCGCAGAGCAGGAACAGTGAGTACGGGAAGCCCCACGGCCGCAGCGGCAGCGTGGCCTCCAGGACGCCCATGCCCGGCACGATCACCACGTCGTGCCGGCGCACCCAGGCGGCGGTGCGGAAGACGTCGACGAGTTTACCCAGACCCTTCGCCGCGATCGCGCCCGCACGCGACGCCGTCCGGTACTCCCCGCGGTACCAGTGCAGCCGCGTCGCGGGGATCCCGTACCGGGCCGCGACGGCCTCGGGTCCGCCGCACAGCGCGTCCACGACCGCCTCGGGGTGCTCGGTGCGGAGGTACCCGAGCACGGCCTCGAGCGACCCGTCGTTGCCGAGGTTGCCGGAGCCGAGCAGGCCGAACACTCCGACGCGCACCACGGTTTCGTCCGCGGAGGTCATGCCTGCCTCCCCTCACGGCCGGCGACGAGGGCGTCGACGGAGACGGTCAGCTGGGCCGGGTCGACCGGGGCACGGTCCTCGACCCTCTCGCCGGCACCGGGCCGGACCCGGCTGGTCATCCATGCGGCCAGGTGGCTGTAGCACGCGCGCCGGTCCGCCGGGGACAACGGCGCCCGCCGGATCGCCGCGACGAAACCCCACATGTACTCGGCGAGCAGCCGGGGCGTGGGGTGCAGCGGCCCTGCCCGACGCGGGTCCAGGTTGACGCACCGGGCGCGCTTGGACGGGTTCGCCCGCTCGGCGCGGGTGGGGTGGTCGCGGCGGAAGTACAGCAGTTCCGGCACCTGGTGGAAGGGCCCGTGCAGGGTGATCTCGGCGACGAACGTGCGGTCCGCGTGGTGGTAGCTGTCGAGCGGCTTCACCCGGCGCAGCATGTCGGCCCGCATCACCCCGTAGAAGTCGTCGCCACCGGGCTCGAACAGCAGACTGCGGAAGCGCTCCGGCGGACACGGCGAGTCGGTGGCGAGCCCGTACTCGTAGGGGACCTTCAGCCGGCCGTCGCCGTCGATGACCGCCTGGCCGGAGTGGGCGAGGATCACGTCCGGCCGCTCGTCCAGCGCCTCCACACAGCGCCGCAACAGATCCCGGCCGTACAGGTCGTCGTGCGAGGCCCACTTGAACAGCTCGCCGCGGCACTCGGCGAACACGCGGTTGTGGTTCGGTGTGGCGCCGATGTTCCGGGGCAGCCGGAGGTACCGGATGCGCGGGTCCAGCGCGGCGTACCTGCGGCAGATGTCCTGCGTCGCGTCGGTCGAGGCGTTGTCGGAGATGACCAGCTCGAAGTCCTCGTAGGTCTGGCCGAGCAGGGCGTCGAGCGACTCGGCCAGGTACTCCTCGCCGTTGTACACGGGCAGGCCGATGCTCAGCCTGGGGTGGGGGGTCATGAAGTCCTCACTTCGGGATGGGAGTTGTGGTGGCGCTCGCGCAACGCGGACCGCAGGTGCAGCCACCACACGGCCGACCCGCTGACGGTCGCTGCGGCGACGCCCCAGGCCGAGCCGACCGTGCCGGCGACGGCCGCCCCGCCGAGCCCGCCGCCGACGTAACAGGCGGAGGCGAACAACTGGCTGCGCAGGCTGCGCCGGGCCGCGCCGAGCGCGCGCAGCCCCGCCGCCGCGCCGGTGCCGAGGCCTGCGCCCGCGACGCTGAGCGTGACCGGCGCGATGAGCTCCGCGGCGGAGTGCCAGACGCCGCCGAGCACGAGGTCGCCGAGCCGCTCCGGCATCAGCAGCAGCGCCCCGCCCCAGAGCAGCGCGGCAACGGCCTGCCCGCCACCCAGCAGGAGGCAGAAGTGGCCGAGGCGGTGCGGAGCGCGCCGGAGCACCCGTGCGGCCTCCGGGACGGTGACCAGCGAAAGACCCATCAGCACGGCGAGGAACGGGCCGAGCAGCAGCTCGGCGCCACGGACCGCACCCACCGCGCCGACTCCGACGATCGCGCCGAGCCCGTACGCCCGCAGCTGGCTCGCGCCACTGAGGCTGACGTTCTCGACGAGGTACCGGTAGCCGAGATCGCGCTGCTCACGGAGCCATCCGCGCGCTCCGGTCAGTTGGGGCCGGATACCGGACTGGAGGCAGCCGTAGCCCGCGGCCACCGTGGCGGACGCGCCCCAGGCGAGCACGAAAGCGGCCACGGTGTCCACGTGGGCCGCCACGACCAGGGCGGGGACGAGTGCGACGCCCCACACGAGGTCGTTGACGAAAGCCTTGCGCCCGGTGCCGGCGGCGAAGAACGAGAACCTCCATGCGTCCTGCAACAGCAGCCCCGGCAGCATGACGCCGAGGCAGGCGAACGCGGGCCCCACGCGGCCGCCGAGAGCAAGGCCGGCCACCACAGCCGCCGCGCCGAGCGCGGCGCCGACGCCGAGCGCCGTACCCGACGACCGGGCCACCGCCCCGCGCCAGGACATGTCCGACACGCCGCTGAAGCGCACCACGAGCGGGTCGGTGGCAAGGCCGCGGGAGACGTTGAGCACCACGCCGTAGGTCACCCAGGCCAGGCTGAACACGCCGAACGCGGTCACCCCCAGCGAGCGGGCCACGTAGATCCCCACCACGAAGTTGCTCAGGCTGGAGGCGGCCTGGTCCGCCAGTCCCCAGGACAGCCGGCCGACGAGGGCCCGCCGGGCGGACCCGGCCGGTGTCGTCGTCTTCCCCTCGGTGGTCATCGGCGTCATGCCTTGATCAGCCCGGCGCCGTGCAGGGCGTCGGCCGCGCCGGCCACAGTGCTGAACGGCAGCCCGGACCGCTCGGCGACGTCCAGCAGACTGTGCTCGCCGTCGGAGAGGTTGAGCACCCAGAGCATGGCCATCTGGGCCTGCTTGGTGTCGCTGCGGCCGCCGAGCGCGTCGTACAACCCGCGTCGGCCCAGCTGGGGTTCGCCGTAGGGGCTGAGGTTGACGTACCGGTGGTTGCGGTCGAGGACGCCGAACGCCTCACGGCAGACCGCGAGGGTGTCCGCCATCGCCTCCGGCGAGACGAAGTCCGGGTTGTCCGCCGAGGTGTGGTATTCGGGGTACCCGGCGTACGGGGTCCGGCTGAGTGAGCCGACGCCGAGGTTGAACCCGGGCGAGCAGAACTGCCGCTCGTCGTAGCCGTACGGAGTGAACTCGTCGACGTGGTACGGGCGTTCGGAGGCGGCAAGGACGTGCCGCATCACCCGGTCGATCTCCGCGTCGCCGCGCCTGCTCTGCTTGTACGTCAGGCGGCCGGAGTCGCCGGCGCAGGCCAGCACAAGGCCGTGCTTGACCCGTTCCACCCGCTCCGCGTTGCGGGCCAGCCAGGTGATCGCCCCGATGGTGCCGGGCGCGAAAATGAACCGGTAGGTGTAGTACGGCGTCTGCTGCGCCAGCGTCCTGGCCAGGAACGTGGCCACCGCGATGCCGGCCAGGTTGTCGTTGGCCAGCGACGGGTGGCACACGTGGCAGGAGACGATGACCTCGTCGGGGATCTGCCCGGGGACCACGTGCTCGGCGTAGGTGAGGTGGCCGTCGGCGAGTGTGGAGTCGACGCACACCTCGTAGTCGCCCTCCGGCATCGCGTCCAGGGTCTCCTGGGCCAGGCAGAACCCCCATTCCGGCTTGTAGTAACTGGTGCGGTACGGCACCCAGTTCGGGTGGTCCGGCAAGGTGTGCAGGTGTTCACGCAGCTCGGCCAGCGGCATGGTCGTCGCCGGTACCGGCACGCTGTAGCCGAGCACGTGCAGGCTGGACGCGGCGAAGTCGACGACCCGGTTGCCCGCGGCGTCGGCGACGTACGCGTCCCGGATGTTCCACTCCTGCGGCACCGTCCAGTCGAGGACCTGGGTCCCGGTCGGCACCTCGTGCACCTGCAGCGGAACGTACTCGCCGATGATCTCCAGGGTGGCGCGCACACCGTCGCCGGTGATGCTCCGGCACAGCGGGTACAGCCGCTCCACCAGCGCGTGCATCTCTTCGCCCGCGGAGGTCGCCGTCTGCTCACCGGCCGCGGTCATCGGCGCCACCGCAGGGTGTCGTCGACGGTTCCGGCGTCGGACGCCGCGCGCAGCACGGCGAGGCGGGTGAAGCGTCGCTCGAAGTCCTCCCGGGTCAGCCCGAACTTCCGGTAGGCGTCGGCGAGTTCGAGCGCGCCCTGCTTCACCGTCCACTCGCAGTCGAAGCCCGGGATCGCGGCGCGGAAGCGGGAGAAGTCCACGCGGTACGACCGCGGGTCGGCGCCGTTCTCCCCGGTGATCCTCACCTTCGCGCCGGCCACCGCCGCGGCGACCTGCTCGGCGATCTCGGCGACCGTGACGTTGTTGGTCTCGCTGCCGATGTTGAACGCCCGGTCGTGCACGGCTTCGCGCGGTGCGGTCAGCGCGGCCGTGAAGGCGCGTGCGATGTCGGCGGCGTGCACCAGCGGGCGCCAGGGCGTGCCGTCGGAGAGCACAAGGACCTCGCCGGACAGGAGCGCGTGGCCCACCAGGTTGTTCAGGACGATGTCGGCGCGCAGCCGGGGTGAGTAGCCGAAGGCGGTGGCGTTGCGCATGTACACCGGGGTGAAGTCGCCGTCGGCCAGGGCGTGCAGGTCGTCCTCCACGCGCACCTTGGACTCCGCGTACGGGGTCACCGGCCGCAGCGGGGCGTCCTCGGTCACCAGGCCGCTGCCGCCGGACGCACCGTAGACGGAGCAGGTCGACGCGTACAGGAAGCGCCGCACTCCGGCGTCGCGGGCCAGCCGGGCGAGGCGTACGGACGCGTGGTGGTTGATGTCGTAGGTGAGCTCCGGCGCCAGCGATCCCAGCGGGTCGTTGGAGAGCGCGGCCAGGTGGATCACGGCGTCCACCCCGGCCACGTGGTCGGCCGTGACGTCGCGCAGGTCCACCCGCGGTCCCGGCGGGTCCGCGGGCGGCGGGCCGAGGACGCAGTCGGCGAACAGGCCGGCGTCAAGCCCGACGACCTCATGCCCGGCGGCCGTGAGTACGGGCGCCATCACGGTGCCCAGGTAGCCCTGATGTCCGGTCAGCAGTACGCGCAAGGTTCAATCCCCCAGGTCGAGAGTGAGTTTGGTGACGGCGAACGCCTCGGCGTAGCGCGCGTGGCATTCGATGCCGCGGATCCGCGCAAGCCCGAGGAAGGCCTCCCGGTCGTACCAGGGCCGGTGCCGCTGCGAGGGGTAGTGCTCCTGCAGCAGCCGCACCTTCTGTTCGGCGATCTCCGGCGAGAGCGGCTGGTACGCCGCAGGGCGGCCGAGGTCGCCGTCCCACTTGACGATCTCGTAGCCGAGCACGAGGTGGTCGCGGAATGCGGTGGGCAGCAGCTGCGCCAGGGCGCGGTGATCCTGGTGCGCGTCATCGGTACGCGGCGCCAGCACCAGATCCGGGTCGGTCTGCCCGCGCAGCTCCTCGACCGCGGCCTTGGCCTCGTCCCAGTGCGCGGGCATCCGGCCGTCCGGCAGTTTGAGCACGGTAAGGCGCAGGTCGGCGCCCGGGCAGAAGGCGGCGAGCGCGGCCCGTTCCTCCTGCTCCCGCTCGCTGCCGCCACCGGAGAGCACCAGTGCGTCGACGCGGACACCCGGCCGCGCGAGGCACAGCGTCAGGAGCGTGCCGCCGGCGCCGATGGCGATGTCGTCGCAGTGCGCGCCCACCGTGACGATCCGGTCCAGGCGCCCGGCGCTGAGCCGTATCACGCGCTCACCCCCGCGCCGTCCCGTTCCCATACGGCCCACGGGCGGTCACCCCGGGCGTAGGCGTCGTCGAGCGCGGCGCGCTCCTTGACGGTGTCGGTCGGCTTCCAGAAGCCGCGGTGCTGGTGCGCCACGAGGCGGCCCTGCTTTGCCAGTTGGGCGCAACCGTCGGCGACCAGGTCCCCGTTCTCCGGTATGTGGTCGAAGACCTCCTGGCGGAGCACGAAGTAGCCGCCGTTCTCCCACAGCGGCATGTCGCTCACCGCGGTGATGCCCCCCACCAGGCCGTCCTCGCCCAGGTCCACGCAGTGGAATGAGGACTGCGGCGGGACCACCATCATCGACGCACCGGCATCACGCCGGGCGAACCGGTCGATCATCTGAGGCAGTGGGGCGTCGGTGAGTACGTCGGCGTAGTTGGCGAGGAACATCTCGTCGCCGTCCAGATGGTGCCGCACCCGGCGCAGCCGCTCCCCGATCGGTGACTCGATGCCGGTCTGCGCGAACGTGATCGTCCAGTCCGCGATGTCGGTGGACAGCAGCTCGGTCCGCCCGCCCCGCAGCACGAAGTCGTTGGACGTCGTCTCCTCGTAGTTGAGGAAGAAGTTCTTGATGTGACTCGCCCCGTACCCGAGGCACAGGATGAACTCGGTGTGCCCGAAGTGCGCGTAGTAGCGCATGACATGCCAGATCAGCGGTCGCGGGCCGACCATCGCCATCGGCTTGGGCACGTCGTCGTCGGCGCCGCTGCGCATCCGCATCCCGTAACCGCCGCAGAACAGTACGACCTTCATGATGTGCCCTCGACAATGCTCAGTTCCGGGATGGGAAAGACGAGGCGGCCGCCCCAGTCGTGCACGAAGGACAGCTGCTCGACCAGCTCGGCCCGCAGGTTCCACGGGAGGACGAGGACGAAGTCCGGCTTGTCGGCGGCTATCTGCTCGGGCGGCAGGATCGGGATGCGGGTGCCCGGGGTGAACCTGCCGTGCTTGTACGGGTTGCGGTCGACCGTGTACGCGAGCAGGTCGGGCCGGATGCCGCAGTGGTTGAGCAGGGTGTTGCCCTTGCCCGGGGCGCCGTAGCCGACGACTGTCTCGCCGCGCTCTGCGGCCTCGATGAGGAACTTCAGGAGGTCCCGGCGCACCTTGGCCACCCGGGCGGAGAACTCGGTGTACCCGGACAGCTCCTGCAGCCCGGCGGCCTTCTCCCGGTCGAGGACGTCGGCCACCTGCTCGGTCGGCTCGCCGGCCACCTCGGTCGGCCGGGCCCACAGCCGGATGGAGCCGCCGTGCGTGGGCAGCAACTCGACGTCCACGAGCGTGAGTCCGCCGCTCGCGAGGGCCCGGATCGCGGACGCGACCGTGTAGTACTGGAAGTGCTCGTGGTAGATCGTGTCGTACTGGTTCTCCTCGATCAGGGTCAGCAGGTGCTGCACCTCGATGGAGACCCAGCCGTCGTCGGCCACCAGAGCGCGCAGCCCCTCGGTGAACCCGACCACGTCGGGGATGTGCGCGTACACGTTGTTGGCCACGACCAGGTCGGCCGGGCCGTGCTCGGTGCGGACGGCCGAGCCGGTGTCCGGGCTCAGGAACTCCGTGAGCGTGGGCACGCCCGCGTCCCGCGCCGCTGCGCCGACGTTCACCGACGGCTCGATGCCGAGGCAGCGGATCCCCCGGTCCACGACGTGCCTCAACAGGTATCCGTCGTTACTCGCGACCTCGACCACGAAAGCGTCAGGGCCGAGCCCCACCCGCTGTACGGCGTCGGCGACGAACGTGCGCGCGTGCTCCACCCAGGAGGTCGAGAAGGAGGAGAAGTACGCGTACTCGCTGAATGTCTCCTCCGGCGTGATCAGCGGCGGTATCTGCGCGAGCCAGCAGTCGGTGCACACCTGCAGGTGCAGCGGGTACGCCTGTTCCGGCTTGTCCAGTTGGTCCGCGGCGAGAAAGCTCTCGCACGGCGGGGTCGCCCCCAGATCGACGACGCTCGCCAGCGTCGCCGAGCCGCACAGTCGGCATCGTGTCATCTACTGTCCCCATCCCCCCTGCTCGCGCGGGCCCCCCGCCGCGAGTCAGCGTTTCCGTTTCCTGTCGGCGGCGGGTTGTCCCCGCCGCCGGACCGCACCGCGATCGCGGTGCGGTACTCCTCCACCAGGCGCTCCAGGCCCACGGCCGGACTGAAACCCAGCTCGTAACGGCGACGGGCCGCCTGGCCCATCTCCCGGTTGCGGTCCGGTTCGGCCGCGATCCGGCGTATGCAGGACGCGAGCGAGGCGTGCTCGCCCGGCCGGTGCAGCAGCCCGGTCACGCCGTCCTCGACGAGTTCGACGAAGGCGCCGTGACCGGCGGCGACGGTCGGCACCCCGGCCGCCATCGCCTCCACGACCACCAGACCGAACGCCTCGAGCCACGTCGAAGGAGCCACCACGGCGACCGACCGCGCGATGGCCTTCTGACACTCGGCCGTGTCGTACAGGCCGACGTAGCGCACGTCGTCCCGGCCCGCCGCCCAGGCGGTCACCTCCTGCTCCAGCGGTCCCGTGCCGGCGATCACGAGCGGCACGCCCACACCGCCGTCCGCAGCCAACTCGTCCCACGCGGCCATGAGCAGCCGCACTCCCTTGGCCTCCGCGAGCCGGCCGAGATAGAGCAGATGCTCACCGGTGTCCGAGCGGCGGGCGTCCGGGTCGGGCACGAAGTTGTGCTTCACCGCCAGCCGCTCGGCGGGCATGCCGGCCCGCACCAGGACGTCGCGCTGTGCCGCGGAGATGCACAGGAACCGCTCCAGGCCGGACCACCACCGCCGCCGGTTGACCGACAGGCTGACCGCGAGCGGCACCGTCGCCAGACGGGAACTCCGGTAGCAGCCGTGCCGGACGGCGGGCAGCGGTGCCGTCCCGACGCATTCGGTGCACGGCCGGCCGTCCCGCTGCAGCGTGCCGGGCGGACAGACCTGGGTGTAGTTGTGCAGCGTGGCGACGGCGGGCACGCCGGCGTCGGCGCAGGCGGCGAGGACCGCGGGCGACAGGAGCGGGAAGACGTTGTGGACGTGGACCACGTCCGGCCGATCGGTGTGAAGGCGGGCGGCGAGTTCCTTGCGGACCGCCGGGTTCCACGGCACGAGGAGCGGCACCGCGACCTTGCCCGGCAGGGACCGGGCAGCGATGGTGTCGCTGCGTCGCTCGAACACCTCGACCCGGTGGCCGGCCGCGCGCAGCAGCTCCACCTCCTGGTCGACGACCTTGTTCTCCCCGCTCGGCTGCGCCGAGGCGTAGTAGTTGTGCACCACGAGGACGTGCATGGTCAGATCACCTCCGCTCTCCGGGCCCATCGTGGGATGCGTCGTCGAGGCGCTGTGGGCGTGGGGAGCGCGGTTGCCGCGGCAGGTGCCGCCAGCAGTGAGGCAGCCACGGCCAGATGCAGCAGGTACGGCGAGGCGTCGCCGAGCCCGGCCTCGGTGTACGACGCGATCGCGCAGTAGCTGATCAGGAAGATCGCGCAGGCCCTCTGCAGCGACGGTGGCCTTAGCAACGCGACGCCGCCCAACACGATGATGATCGCCGCCACCAACGCGACGCCGGTCAGACCCTGCTCCTGGTAAACGGCCAGCCAGCTGTTGTCGATCGGCAGCCCACCGAACGACTTGTCGCCCAGGCCCACGCCGAACAGTTGCTCCATGGTCGTCCGGGGCGCTGCCAGCAGGGCGTCCCAGACCTTGGCCCGACCGGTGAGGTTGGAAAAGTTCTCCTGGCTCTGTCCGCGCAGGAACCACGTCTGGAGCGCGGAGGCGAACCCCACCGCGGCCACCACGGCGCACAGCACGGCCCAGGTGAAGAACCGCCGGGCTGCGGCGCTGGTCAGCAGGAGCGAGCCGATCGCCAGCACCAGGCCGATGACCAGGCCGAGCGTGGCCGTACGTGTATGGGTCAGCGCGAGCAGGACGAGTGACGGCACGATGACCACCGCCGCGCTGACCCTGTCGGTGCGGCGTCCGAGTACGAGCAGCACGGTGAGCCCGATGATCACTGCGGCGTACTGGCCGATCTGCGGCGGGGTGAGCGGCCACAACGCGCCGACAAGGCGTCCGCCGTAGAGGTCGGGCAGGGCGGCGCCCGGTGAGACGACCAGGCCTGCGGCCACCGACCCGAGCACCGCGAAGTACATCCGGATGTGGTGCCGTACGAATGTCAGGCCGCCGTCCCACCAGCGGCTGAGCAGCCACAGCGTGCCGATGAAGAGAGCCAGCCGCGCACAGCGGAACAGCGCGCCGAACCCGGACTCCAGGTCCACGCTGGAGATCACGCTCGGCACCAGCAGCAGGGTGAGCAGGAACACGAAGGCGCTGCCTCGGATGCGCAGCCGGAGATTGAGTGCGAGAGCCAGCGCGAACGCGGCGACCAGCGCGCCCATGGTGACCATCTGGATGAGGGAGCGGGGCAGGGGGACGATGGTCTCGGCCCCGGCGGAGCCGAGGGTGTTGAGGACCAGCAACCCCCAGATGGTCCCGACGAGCTTCGGTGGGCCGGCCGGGCGTCGTTCGGCGCCGGGCTGCGTGTCCGCCGCGTCCGGTCCGCCCGGCAGCGCGCCGCGCCGCAGGTCTCCGCCCATCTCAACCACCGGCCCGTGGGTCGAGGGTGCTGCCCGCGTCCTGCTGGTACGGCGTGCCTTGCCACTGCCCGAAATCGAGCACCTGGCTCGGGTCGTGGGCGACGAACTGCCATGGCCCGAGGTAGACGTTGTCGTGCCAGCGGTTGTGCTGCTCGGTGGTGATCGCGTCAGCCACCCGCTTGCCCTGGTAGGGCGACCAGTCCGGATACGTGCCGTAGTTGGCGAGGACGGCCATGCGGTCGCACTTCACCCTGCACTTGAGGACGGACTTGTCCAGCACGAAGCGGTTGTCGTGGATGTCCACCCGCTGGGTCTTCCACCGGCAGTCGGCGTAGAGCGGTGCTTGGGCGATCGCCGGCTTCGCGCAGCGGTCGGTCTTGCGGACCAGCAATGTGCAGTCACCGGACGAGGTGTTGGCCGGGCTGTTGCAGAACCGGTCGGCGTTCTCCCACAGGGTGATCCCCGACCAGTTGTTCTCCAGCACGTTCCGGTAGATCTCGATCTTGTCGGTGCGGGCTTTGACCCGTGGTTCGCCGCCGGACTCGGACAGGTAGACGGTCGCGTACGGGAAGGTGTCGCCCTTTTCGGCTTCTCTGCGGCCCTCGACCCAGTTGTTCCGCCGAATGGTGTTGTTCCGGATGACCGCGTTGTAGCTGGTCTCGTAGATCAGCGCGGCGCCGTCGTTGGCCTCGAGCACGTTGTTCTCGATGCGGAAGTCGTTGTTGTTGGTGTCCGCCCACAATCCCGTTCCGCGGTTGTCGTGCACCCAGTTGCCGCGTACGTCGGCGCCGTTGACAGCCCAGAACTTGATGCCTCCGGTGCAGCCGCAGCCCTCCTTGCGCCGCTCCCAGTCGCCGGTGTTGTTGCCCACGATCTCGTTGCCCTCGACCACCAGGTCGCGGAGGGCGCCGCCGCCCTTGTACGCGTTCATGCCGTACTGACCGTTGTCGCGCAGGCAACTGGCGCGGATCTGCTGGCGGGCACCGGCCATGAGCCCGGCACCGGAGTTGTCCTGGATCGTCGCGTGCTCGATCACCCACCCGTCGGCCGAGTCGTGGTTGACCACGCCCTCGTCGGGCGGCGCCACGAAGCGTTGAACGGTCAGGTAGCGGATGGTGACGTTGCGAGCCGTGCCGCCGAACGCGTACTGGTTCTTCTTCCGGCCGTCGAGCACCGCGCCCGGCGCACCGAGGTAGCGGTCCCCCTCCTTGGGGATGACCTGGGCGTAGCGGTCCGGGTCGAGCCGGTGCTTGCCCGGTCGGAGCCAGAACGTGGTATTCGGGGGGCTGTTCTTGGTCTTCGCCGCGAGGTCACCGACCTTCGCGGGGTCGACCGTCACCGCGTCCGCCGGCGCCTTCGCCGGCCCGGCCGCGGGCCTGGCGCACACCCGGGCCACGGATCGGGCCGCGGACGCGGCGGATGCGGACGGCGCGGCCTTCGACTCAGCCTTGTCCCCCGGCGTGCTCTCACAGCCGGTCGTCGCCAGCAAGGCCAGCGCCAGCGGTGCCGCCGCCAACGCCCAGTGCCGCCTCTTGTTCTTCACCGCGCCCCCTGGCCGCGGAACCTGAGCACGGTGGTGAACCCCTCCGCGCCGTCGGCGAAGCCGGTGCCGACCAGCGTGGTGGTGGGTTCCTTGCGCCCGAAGCCGGCGGAGTACCAGCCCAGCGGCGGGTCGCTCTCGCCGTGATGTGCCCGCCAGCTCAGCTGCTCGGGCAGGTCGAGCGTCGCGGAGCGCCCCTCGCCGTCCCGGATCCACGTGAGCATCGCCCGGCTCCCCGCCAGGTCCGCGGCGATCGCCGGGCCGAGGTGGAACGCCAGGCGCACATCCCGGCGTGGGCCGCGCACCTCGTCGACCACCTTCAATTCCTGGCTCGCATGCGTCAGTTCCACTCGACGACGGTGTACGGAACCCTGGTAGCCGTCGTGCTCGGCGCACCAGCGGGCCACGCCCTCCTCGGAGGTGTCTGCTGTTGCGGTCAGGACGCGGCTGTCGGCATGCCGCGTCCACAGGAACGGGCCGCCGGAGACGGACTGGTCCTCGCCGTCCAGTTGCAGGGTGTTGTGGCCGAGGGTCGACCGGAAGTACTGCCGCCACTCGGGTTGCCCGTGGTAGCAGTAAGTTCCCGGGTCGGCGAGCACGTCGACCCCGTCGTGCCGGACCTCCACGGACAGGGCGTCCGCGTGGGCGTGCGCGGCGATGGACAGGAAGCCGTGCGGACCACCGTCGCAGCGGCACCAGATCTCTTCCGGGCCGCGCAGGATGGTCATACCCGCATCGGCGAAGTGGGCCGGTCGGCTTGCCGGGCGCGTCAAGGAGGGTTCAGTGGGTTTGATGAGCGAGGCCAGCAGCCGGGTGCGCACATCGGTGCCGGTCACCGCCGGCCACCAGGCGAGCCGGCCGAACACGGCGTCCCCGGTGGCAAGGAGCGAGCCCCAGCGGTCGGTGCCCGCGCCGTCCACGACCAGCCCGTGACCGTCGTCCGCGTCCCCCTGGCGCGGCGGCCGTAGCCGGTTGTCCACGATCGCCGCGAGCGCGTCGGTCATCCGCAGCAGTACCAGCCGGATCGACGCGGGGACCGGCACGCCTGCGGCATCCGCCTCGGCCACCGCGGCCAGGCCGAGCTCCAGAACAAGTCCGTGATACTCGGTGGCCAGCTCACGGTTGAGGCCGGAGGCGAAGGTGTTGCCGCGCAGGTGCCGCTCCAGCGACCTCAGCGCGTCGGCTCGCCAACGCTCCGAGGAGGGGAACCACCCGAACGCGCAGGCCGCGGCGAACTGCCCGGCGGCCTCGGCGATGACGTGGTTGTTCGCCGAGGATCCCCGGCTGGGGAAGGCGGCCAGCCAGCGCTGGTGGTGCCAGATCTGGTTCAGGGCCACCGAGTTGTCCTCGAACAGGCCGGCCACGCCGGGCCAGCCGTCGAGCAACCGGCGGATCCACACCCAGGACAGCAGCCGGATGCCGAGCTCGATACCGCTGATCCAGTGCACACCGCGCAGCGGTGGGTTGGCCGCCCACCACGACCGCAGGTGCTCGGCAACACGCTCGGCGTACCGCTCGTTCCCGGTGATCGCGTAGGCGGCGGCGAGCACGGTGAGGTACTGGTGCCGGGACAGCTCCCAGATCTGCTTGATGTCCCCGACCGTGTCCTCGTTCCGGTACGGCACGTCGAAGGCGTAGCCCCACGGAGCCCGGCGCCCGGTCTTCGGGTCGCACCACCAGTCCGGGTCGGTCAGGTCGTCGCGCACCACCCCGAAGTACTGGACGTGCCCGTACATCAGCCGGTCCGCCTCGGCGACGAGACGTTTCACGGCGTCCGGAGGTACTGAGGCGATCGTCCCGGCGGGCAGTACCGCGGTGAACCGGGCGCCGGTCACGCTCGGGCAGTTGGGCCGTGCCGACCGCCACCGCCGCCTGCGCACCGCGTCGCCCGCCCGGCCGCCGACCTCCCGCGGTCCCATCCGGGAAAGGCGTCGCAGGTACCAGCCCGCGCTCATGGTCATCGCGTCCTCGCCAATGTCACCGGCGCACCGCCGGCGAGGCCGGCCTGCACGGCGAGAGTGGCCGCCGTGGTGGCGACCAGCGACTCCAACGGCACCGGCATCGGCCCGCCGGTCCGCACAGCCTTGATGAACGCGGCCAGCTCGGCGTTCTGGCCCTTGTCCCGAGCTTTGGGCAACCGCGAACTGACCCACCGCTTGGGGCCGTAGACCGAGGCGCGGACGAAGTCGTCGAGCCGCAGCACCTTGCCGTCCGCGACAAGGTCCAGCGTCTCTTTGGGGAAGCCGGGCGCGCCGGTGGTGACGTAGCTGATGGTGGCGGTGGACCCGTCCGGGTAGCGCAGCACGACCTGCAGGTCCTCGTTGTCGGACGTGGCGACCGCGTACACCGAGACCGGGTCGGCCTCCAGCAGCCAGCTCGCGGTGTCGATGAAGTGCCCGCCCTCGCCGGCGAACCGTGAGCCCTCGGTGCCCTGTTGGAGGTACCAGCTGCCGTGCTGCAGCCGGCCCGCGTTGACCAGGTAGCGCAGGTTCGCCGGACCGGTCAGGGCGCCGAACCGCTTCTTGGCCTCGTTCAGCAACGGCGCGAACCGGCGATTGAAGCCCACCTGCAGCCGGTCGTTGCCGGACTCCTCCACCGCCGCGAGCACGCCTGCCAGGTCGTCCTCGGTGAGGGCCAGGGGCTTCTCCACGAAAACGGCCTTGCCGGCAAGGAGTGCCCTGCGGGTCAGCTCGGCGTGCGAGCTGTGCCGGGTGACCACGAACACCGCGTCGATGGACTTGTCGCCGAGCACGGCGTCGAGATCGGTGGTCGCCTCGGCGAAGCCGAACTTCCGCTGCGCGTTGGCCGCGGACAGCGCCGTCGTGGTGACGACTGTCGACAACGCGACGCCGTCGCGCTGGGCCAGGTGCGGCAGCAGCATCGACGTCGCGTAGTTTCCCGCGCCGACGAACGCGAGGCGTACCGGCGCCTTGGCGGACCAGGCGGGGGTGGGCACGCCGCTGCTGCGCGGCTTGACCGCGGGCACGGCCACCGCCGGGGCCTCCGCCTCCCCTGCGTGTTCGGGGTACCGGAACAGCACGGCCACAGCCTTCAGGCCGCCGTCCTTCAGGCTCTGGTACGTCTCGACGGCGTCATCGAAGTCGGCGATGTGGGAGACCAGGGGCTCCACGTCGACGCTGCCGCGGACGAGGAGATCGAGGAAGCAGGCCAGGTTGCGGCGCTCGGTCCAGCGCACGTAGCCGATCGGGTAGTCCCGCCCCTCGAGCTCGTACGACGGGTCGTAGCGCCCGGGGCCGTAACTGCGCGAGAACCGGACGTCGAGCTCTTTCTCGTAGTACGCGTTCCACGGCAGGTCCAGGCGGCACTTGCCGATGTCGACGACCCGGCCGCGGTCCCGGCAGAGCCGGGCGGCCAGCTCGACGGGCTGGTTGCTGCCGCCGCCGGCGGCCAGGTACACCTGGTCCACGCCGTGACCGTCGGTGAGTTCGGCGACGGCAGCTTCCACGGCCGCGGACGCGGGGTCGCCGCAGGCCGCGGCGCCCAGGCGCTCGGCGAGTTCGCAGCGCGTCGGGTCGGGATCGACCCCGACGACGCGGACTCCGGAGGCGACAAGAAGCTGCACCACCAGCTGCCCGATCAGCCCGAGGCCGATGACCAGTGCCACTTCGCCGAGTTGCGGCTCGCCGCGGCGGACGCCCTGCATGGCGATCGAGCCGACGGTGCCGAAGGCCGCGTGCCGCGACGCGAGGCCGTCCGGCACCCGGGCGTAGAGGTTCTTCGGCACCCAGTTCAGCTCGGCGTGCAACGCGTGCTCGTTGCCTGCGCAGGCCACGACGTCGCCGACCGCCACGTCGTCGATCCCGTGGCCGACCTGCTCGACCACCCCGCACAGGGAGTAGCCCAGCGGCGTGTAGGAGTCCAGCTTGCCCATCACCTTGCGGTAGGTGGCGGGCACCCCGTTGGTGGCCACGCTCTGCACGACCTTGGCCACCTGGTCCGGCCGGGAGCGGGCCTTGCCCAGCATCGACATGCCGGCCTCGGACACCTTCATGAGCTCGGTTCCGGTGGATATCAGCGAGTAGGCGGTGCGGACCAGCACACCGCCCGGCTTGCAGCCCGGCACCGGCACGTCGAGCACCGCCAGCTCGCCGCTCTTGTAGTTCTGCACAACCTGCTTCACCCGAAGTCCCCTTGTTTCTACGTCGTCTTCTACGCCGAAAGGCGAGCGCTCCGGCCGGACCCGGAGGTCGCGCCGCGATACCAGTACTCGAGCGTCAGCACATGCCACAGATGCTTGGAGAAGTCCCGCTGCCCGGCGGCGTCCTCGGCGACCATGCGCGCCAGCGCGTCGCGGCGCAGGAGCCCTGAACTCACGAGCACGCCGTCGTTCACCACCTCGCGCACCAGCGGTGCCAGGTCCCGGCTCATCCAGGCGCGCAGCGGGGCGCTGAACAGGCCCTTCGGCCGGTACACGATCTCCCGGGGCAGGACCGAGGTGGCCGCCTCCTTGAGGACGGCCTTGCCCTGCCGTCCGACGATCTTGCGGTCGCCTGGCACGGCGAACGCCGCCTTGACCACCTCGACGTCCACGTACGGCACCCGCACCTCGGTCGAGGCGGCCATGCTCGACCGGTCCGTGTAGGCGAGATTCAAGCCGGGCAGGAACATCCGGGCGTCGCCCAGGCACATGCGGTTGACGAAGTCGTCGAGGTCGTTGTCCTGGTAGATGTCGGCGTGCTCGGTCAGCACGTCCTCGACCGTCCCGGCCAGGTCCGGATCGACCAGGGCGAGCAGCTCGTCCTGGTCGTACATGGTGTAGCTGCGCCGGAAGGCGGTCTCCTCCGGCAGATCGGCGAAGGAGAGGAACCGCTTCGCGAAGCGCACCGACCGGTACCCCCGGCGGGCCGTGGCGACCGGCAGCCGGTTCACGGCCCCGGACAAGCCGCGCCGCAGGGGTCGCGGGACGCGCTGGTAGCGCAGCGCGAGCAGGTTGGCCAGGTGCTTGCGGTACCCGGCGAACAGCTCGTCGGCGCCCATTCCCGAGAGCATCACCTTGACCCCGGCCTCGCGGGCGGCCGAGCAGATCAGGAACGTGTTGATCGCGGCGGGGTCGCCGATCGGCTCGTCCAGGTGGTACGTCATCTGCGGCAGCAGGTCGAGCACATTCGGAGCGATCTCGATCTCATGCAGGTCGACGCCGAACCGCTCGGCCACCTGCCGGGCATAGCGCAGGTCGTCAGGCATCGCCTCGAACCTGGCGTCCTCGGCGCGGAACCCGATCGTGTAAGCGGAGATCCCGGGTTGGTCGCGGGCCGCCAGCGCGGTCAGGTAGCTGGAGTCGAGGCCGCCGGAGAGGAACGTCGCCACGGGCACGTCGGAGAGCATGTGCTGCCGGGTCGACTCCTCGACGATGGCAGCGAGGTCCGGCCGCTCACCGGCCCGGGCCCGCTCCCGGCCCTCGGCGGCGACGTCCTTCAGGTGCCAGAACCGGCCGCGCTCCACCCGGCCGTCGGGCCGGCACCTCAGCCAGCTCCCCGGCGGCAGCTTCTCCGCTTCGCGGAACGCGCACCGTGAGTCCGGCACCCAGTAGTACAGCAGCGAGGCCACGAGGGCCCCATGGTCCACCTCCAGCGACCCGCCGGTCGCGACGGCGAGCGCCTTGAGCTCGGAGGCGAACACCAGGCCTTCGCCGCGCCGGAGCAGGAACAGCGGCTTGATGCCCAACTGGTCACGGACGAGCACCAGTTCACCGGTGCGCTCGTCGAAGATCCCGAACGCGAACATGCCCCGCAGCCGGTGCAGGCAGTCCGTGCCCCAGCGACGCCAGGCCTCAAGGAGCACCTCGGTGTCGGAGGTACCGCGAAAGCGCACCCCGGCGGCTGACAGTTCGCCGCGCAACTCGGGCGCGTTGTACAGCTCGCCGTTGTACGTGAGGACGAGACCGTCCTTGACCATCGGCTGGGCGCCGGTCTCGGACAGGTCGATGATGGCCAGCCGGCGGTGCCCGAGGTGCACTTCGCCGTCACCGACGGGGTGGCTGTACCGGCCCGCCCCGTCCGGACCGCGGTGGGCGAGGGTATCGGTGAGCCGGTCGGTCACGACCTTCCCGTCCGGCCATCGGTACGTGCCTGCGATGCCACACATGTCTTACCGCGCCTCCTGGTCGTTGTCCGGGACCCCTGCCGCCCACACCGGCAACCGGTCCCTGCGCCGCCGGCCCGTCCCGTTCTGTGCGGCCGGCCGCTCGCTGCGGCCGCGCAGCGCGGTGTGCAGCCCGTCCCACAGGGTGCCGTCGGTCCGGTCACGCGGATCGGGGTCGATCAGCACCACACCGATCACCGCAATACGCTGGTCCGCGAGTTGCCGCGCCACGGTGTGCAGCCATGCGGTGCTGCCGTGCCCGGCCCGCACGACGAGCACGGTCTGGGTGCCGAGGTACTGGAGGTCGGTCCACGCGGTGCCGGGCGCGACCGAGCCGACGCCGAGCCGGCGCTCCTGATGCGGCACGGCCTCGGCACGCTCGCCGCTGACCACGGCCGGGTCTCCTGGCTTCGGGCGGCGGCCTGCGAGCTGGGGACCGGGCAGACCATCGATGACGACCACTGGCCCGTCCGCCGCCAGTGCCCTGGCGAGGTCCACGGCGATCACGCTCGTGCTGCGCGCACAGCCCAGTTCCAGCAGCGACACCGGCTCTGCGCAGTCGCGCACGGTACGGGCAAGGGTCGCGGTGAGCCGTTCGCGTGTCACCCGGGTCCGTCGGCGCTGCCACCGCCTGCCGGACCTGCCGGGAAGCTCCGTGATGACCGAGGCGCCCAGGTTCGCCGCGATGTCCCGGCGCAGCACGGGGCGGTCCGCCACCACCGTGCCGACCGCGGCCAACGCGAGCCCGAGGACGAGCCCGAGGACGAGCCCGATCGCGGCGCTCGTGGCAACGGCGATGGGCAGTGAGTGGTGCACGGCGCGCGGGGCGTCGACGATCTGCGTGCCGGCGATGACCTTGGGTGTGCCGGTGCGCGCTTCCTCGGCGCGCTGGTCGAAATCGGCGATCCGTGAGTTGAGCTCGGCCCGGCGGGCGAAGAGCGACTCCATGCTCGCCGACGCCTTCGGGTCGCTCTCCGGCGATCGGTCTCCGATCTCCTTGTTGACCTGGGCGAGTTCGCCCCGCATGCGGTCACGCTGGTCGGCCAGGGCCTTGGACTCGGCCTTCGCGGCTTCCTGCATCCGCCTCACGTGGTCCGCGACGAACGCATCGGCCAGCGCCTTGGCCCGGGCCACCGCCTGCGCGTCGCTGTCACCTGTCACTTCGATCTGCAGCAGATTGTTGGTCAAGCCGGTCCCCCGGTAGTCCCGCATGAAGTCTTCCGGCTTCTCCGGGGACTTGAGGGACTGCAGGGCCTGGTCGGCGATCCGCGTGGTCCGCAACAGCTCCACGTCGGTGCGGATCAGTGTTCCGGTGTCGTTCGGCTGGTCCTCCTGATGCGCGACCAGCACCTTGGCCACCGCGCTCGGTGGCGCCGGCCGCAGGACCGCCACCGCGGCGCCGACCAGCAGCCCCACGAGCGCCAGGGAGCACCAAATGCGGCGGCGCCTGCGCACCGCCACCACCAGCGCTTGCAGGTCGAAGAGCGGAGCGGCTGCCGACGACTCCGAAGTCGTGCTCGTCGTCACGCTGAACCTCCCGTCGCGTGGCCGTGAACCGCGAGGGCCACAGTGGCGGCATCCGGAGGATGGCCGGCAGACCGCGTCGGACGGGCCCGGACCATGCCGGCGACGACGATGCCGACGACCTCGTGCCTGCCGTCCGCGCACGCCTCGGCGATGCCGGCGAGCTCCTCTGCCGTCCAGCTGCCCGCGCTGAGGACGACCAGGGCACCGGACTCGGTGTCGCGGTCCGGCACGGTCGGCCGGTCCACCGAGACCTCCACCACCCGCAGCACCGGATCACTCTTGGCCTCGGTGACGAGCTGCCCGGCGGCCCGGCGGGCGATCTCGTCACCGTCGGGTACGACAACCAGCAGTCGCCCGGGGGCCGGCAGCTGGTCCCGGAGGCGAGCGCACACCCGCCGGTAGCGGATCCGCCTGCCGGCCTCGTCGCCGGACGTCCGCGGGGTCGGTGCGTCCCACCGGGTGTCGGCGCCAAGGAGTCTGCGGATACGGGCCCGTCGGCCACGGTCTCGCGGCCGGTGCGCGAGCCGTTCACCAGGTACGTCGACGGTGCCGAGCAGCACCGAGCCCAGCGCCGCCTCGATCTCCGGTTCGGTGCGCAGTCGGCGATTCACCCGTGCGGCGACGAGATGGCCGATGACCGCGAGCAGGAAGAACAGCAACGCCCCGGCGACGATGAGCTGCGTCCTCGTCGGTGGCACCTCGCCGGTCGGCCGGGCCGCCGGGCCCATGACGACCATGCCGGCCTTGTCGGTCGCCGGGTCGGCCTCTTCCAGCTTCTGCATGGCCTCCTCCAGCGAGGTGCGCAGCTTCTCGAGTTCGGTGCGGGCCTGCACGCTCTCCACGGTCTGCCCGGGATCGGCCGCGTTGGCCAGGTCGGTGATGCGGCGGTCGGTCTCCGCCACCTTCTTCCGCAGCGCCTCGGTCCCCGTAGCCGGGTCGGGGTCGGTACCGCCCCCCGCGATCCGCGCGGCGTAACTGACGAATTCCTGGGCCATCCGGTCGGAGAACTGCTGCGCGCGCCGGGGGGTGTCGGCCGTACCCGAGATCTTGATGATGTTCCCGTCGGCTGCCTTGGCGCTCACTCGGTCCTGCAGGTCGCTGCCGCTGACGCCTCTCCAGCCGAGGTCGGCAGCCGCACGGTCGACCACCGACGAACTGGTCGCGAGGTCCACCTGAGTCAGGAGCTCGCGCTCTTCCCACTGCCCAGGCAGCAGTACCGATGCCGACGCCGTGTACCGCGGCGGGAACAGCACCGAGGCGCCGTAGCCGACGAGCGCGCCCACCACGGTGAGGACGGCGAGAAGCCGCCAGCGCCGACGGAGAATCCGCCCGAGCGTGACCAGACGTATCGTGTCGTCGTTCAAGGCCGCCGCCTCCCCCGTGCCCGGACCGGGGCGCCCGCCGACACCGGAGTGTGGTCACGGAACGCAGCGGCGTAGGCGGCGAGCAGCGACGCTTGCGAGTTCTGCCAGGAGAGCTGCCCGCTGATCCGCTCCTGGCCGATCTTGCCCATCCGGGCCCGCTTCTCCGGATCGTCGAGGAGCAGCGCGATGAGCTCGGCGAACGCAGCCTCGTCGTTGGCGGGCGCGTACACCGCGGCGTCGCCGGCGGAGACGCGCGCCTCCCGAAGGTCGAACGAGACGATCGGCCGACTCATGGCCATGTACTCCAGGACCTTGTTCATGGTCGACACGTCGTTGAGCGGATTGCGCGGGTCGGGGGAAAGGCACACGTCCGCAGTGGACAGGTAGCGCACCAGGTCGGCGTCCGGAATGCGTCCGGTGAACTGCACCTGCTCACTCAGCCCGAGCCGCCGGGACAGCTCCACCATCGCGTCGAAGGCGTCCCCGGCTCCGACGAACACCGCATGCCAGTCGGTCCGCCCGAACTCGTCGCGCAGCTTGGCGAGGGCGCGCAAGGCGTAGTCGACGCCGTCCTGCGGACCCATGACACCGAGGTAGCACAGCAGATGAGGCTTGCCGCGCTTCAACTCCGGCTCGGGCGGCACCGGTTGGAACCGCTCGATCGCGGGTGCACTGCGCACCACGAAGACGTCCTCAGGCCGCCGACCGCCACGAAGCATCGCGACGTCCCGGTAGCTCTCGTTCGTGGCGAGCACGACGTCCGCGGCCCGATAGGTCAGCCGTTCCAGCGCGCACACGGCGCGGTAGAGCAGATCCTCGCCACGGTCGAACCGGGAGAGGTACAGCTCGGGTACCAGATCGTGCTGGTCGAAGACGAACCGCGCGCCGCGCCGCTTCAGCCACAGTGCCGGCAGGAACAGCAGGTCGGGCGGGTTGCAGGCGTGGACCACGTCGACCGGGCCGACCTTGCGGGCCAGCCGGACCGTGTGCCACAACGCCGAGCCGTACTCCCGCAGGTAGCCGGCCGGCCCTCCGGTGGCCGCGCGCAACGGGTAGCGGTGGATCCGCACCCCATCGATCTCCGCCTCCGGCTCGGTGTCCCGTGTACTGCCCTGGGGACAGATGACGTGCACCTTCCAGCCCGCGTCGCGCAGCGTCGTGCACTCCTGCCACACCCGCCGGTCGAACGGCACCGACAGGTTCTCCACCAGGATCAGCGCGCGCCGGTTCGACCGCTCACCGCCGGCTGTGTCATCGAACGATGTGTCACCAAGCAAGGCCCACGTACCCCGATTCGGCCCGGCGCGCCTCGGCGTCGGGAATGCGGATGAGATCGACGATCACCGGGCCGTCACCATGGGGGAGCGCCGCCAGCACGGCCGGATCCCCGGTCCCGACCAGACACACCTCGGCGTGCTCGAGCACCTCGTCGACGGAGTCCGCGAGGAGCTGCGCGAGGTGCGGCAGCCGGGTCTCGATGTACTCGCGGTTCGCGCCGATCAGCCGGGAGAGGCTCACGTTGGCGTCGTAGATCTTCAGGTCGTAGCCCTTGCCGAAGAGCCGCTCCGCCAGCTCGACGAGCGGGCTCTCGCGGAGGTCGTCGGTGCCGGGCTTGAAGGACAACCCGAACAGTCCCACCCGGCGCTTGCCGGTGCGCTCGACCAGGTCCACCGCCCGCTGCAGATGTGCGGAGTTGGAGGGCAGCACGTGCGTGAGGATGGGCACCGAGACGTCTGCCCGCTGCGCCGCGTACACCAGGCTGCGCAGGTCCTTGGGCAGGCAAGAGCCGCCGAAGGCGAAGCCGGGCCGCAGATAGGCGGGACTGATGTTCAGCTTGCGGTCCGCCAGGAACACGTCCATCACCTGGTGCGAGTCCACCCCCAGCGCCTGGCACACCGCACCCAGCTCGTTCGCGAAGCCGATCTTGAGGCCGTGGAACGCGTTGTCCGCATACTTGATCGCCTCGGCCGTCGGCACCGGCACCCGGAACACCTCACCGGGCAACCCGTCGTACAGCGCCGCAACCGCGTCGCCGCTTGCCGGGTCGAGCTCGCCGATGACGGTCTTGGGCGGGTCGAAGAAGTCCCGCACGCTCGTGCCCTCACGCAGGAACTCCGGGTTGACCGCGACCCCGAAGTCCGCCCCCGCCGTGCCGCCGACGTACTTCTCCAGGATCGGTACCAGCAGGTTCATGCAGGTACCGGGGAGCATGGTGCTGCGGAACACGATGGTGTGCCGCCCGCCCCGTTCGGCCAGCGCGGCACCGATCTGCTCGGTGACGCGCTCCAAGTACGTGGTGCACAGGCTGCCGTTGGGCTCCGACGGTGTGCCCACGCAGACCAGCGACACCTCACTGCCCATGACCGCCTCGCGGACGTCGCCAGTGGCGCGTAGCGCTCCGGTCCCGACGACCTCGGCGATGAGCTCGCCGATGCGCTCCTCGACCACCGGGGCCTTGCCTTCATTGACCAGGTCGACCTTCGCCTGGTTCACATCCACCCCGATGACCTCATGACCAAGGCTCGCCAGGCACGCGGCCGACACGCAGCCCACGTAGCCGAGCCCCAAGACGCTGACTCTCATGACCCGTTCCTCCCCCCAGGCAGGCCCTTTGGGCCTGCAGTCCCTGCGCCGACCGGACGACGCACCCCGCGCATCAGTAGGCCCCCTGCCCCTGGAGCACCGCACGCAGCGTTTTCCACAAGATCACTGTGTCGAGGGCGAGCGACCAGTCCTCCACGTACCGCAGGTCAAGGCGGACGGCCTCCTCCCACGGCAGGTCACTGCGCCCGCTGATCTGCCACAAGCCGGTGAGCCCGGGCTTGACGAGCAGCCGCCGCCGGATGTCCGGGCCGTACGCAGCGGACTCCTCCGGCAACGGAGGCCGCGGGCCGACGAGCGACATCGATCCGGTGAGCACGTTGAAAAGCTGCGGGAGTTCGTCGATCGAGTACCGGCGCAGCACTGCTCCCACCCGGGTCACCCGCGGATCCCGGCGGAGCTTGAACAGCAGGCCGGCACCCTCGTTGCGGTCGGCCAGTTCGGCACGTGCCCTGTGAGCCCCGGCGACCATGGTGCGGAACTTGAGAATGGTGAACTCGCGGCCGTCCTTGCCGACCCTGCGCTGGCGGTAGAACGCCCCGCCCCGGCTGTCCACCAGCACGAGCAGCCCGACGAGCACCATGAGCGGCGCGAACAGCATCAGCAGGATCGCCGCGCCCATCCGGTCGACGACCCCTTTGATCGCCCGGCGCCCCCCGGTGAAGGTCGGCATGCTGACCCTCAGCAGCGGGATACCGAGCACCGCGTCGACGTGCAGCCGCGGGCCGGCCACCTCCATCAGCACGGGGGCCACGACCATCTCGGCGTCGCTGCCCTCGAGGTTCCAGGCCAGCCGCTGCAGCCGGTCCGGTGACCAGTGCGGGTCCGGGGTGACCGCTACGACACGGTAGCCGTCGCGGCGGACGTGGCTCGCGACGTCCGCCAGTCGGCCGACCACCGGCACTCCGTCCAGTTGGTCACCGTCGAGCCCGAGACCGTCCGTCGTGCACACCGCATCCACCCGCCAGCCCAGGTGCGGAAACTTCCGGGTCCGGGTGATCAGGTCGCGCACGGTGGCCGGACTCCCTGCAGCGAGCACCGGTCTCAGGCACTGTCCTTCCTTCCGCTGTCTGTGCAGCCCGAGGCGGAGCAGATACCGCGCGGTCATGGTGACGAGCGCGATCGCGGGTATCGCGACGAAGATCCAGAGCTTGATGTTGCGCGAGGTGAGGGCGATCCCGCCGAGCGCCAGTACGACCGTCGCCGTGAACAGTGAGCGTCCGAGCCGATGGAATTCCTCGGCGCCCTGGCCGAGCACGGCCGGAGCCCACGCCCGGCTCACCGCAAGTGATCCCAGCACCAGCAGCTGGGTGCCGAATGCGAGAATTCCCCATTTCTCATGCCAGTTGGCCGCGTCCCGGGCCCCGAAGAAGTTGCCGATCGCCGCTACCACCAAGGCGGTGGCCACGGTATCGCTGGTGATCACGGTACGGCGGTACCGCTGTTCCCAGTCGCTCGCCGGCTGGCTGATCGCCCCGTTCGCCAGACGCTCGCGCGCCGACGGAAAAGGGCCGACTAATCCCCCCTGCCGCACAGAACCCCCCTGGTCCCCATTGGTTCGACGTGGTCGCCCAACACTGCCCCTCCCCCCGGGAGGCCCCCACCCCCCGCACGCTTCCGCCCCTCGGGAGGCCCCCGCCGCCCGCGCCGCGCTGTTCCCCTCCGTGGGAGGCCCCCGCCTCCGCACGTGACATCCCGACTACTTCAGCGCCACTTGAACAACCCGCCCCAACGGCAGCAGGCACGCATGTCCAGCCGGACTCTCGAGGTACGCGCGAACCCGTCGAAACCTCAGGTGCACCCCGCACCCAAAGCCCCTCTCGGGCTCCAAGAATCGATCACCCCCACGTCTGGCGCCACGGACGCGGCTGCTGCCCGTCCGTAGCGCCGGACCTATAGATCATCTTTTGTCGCCTGGTGTCCCACCATGCGAAGCACGGTCAATCTAGACCATGAAGGCCCCCCTGAAGAGAGGGATGTGTTCAATTTGTGCTGAAGCTTTGAAGGAGGATCCACAGAAAGGTCACGCCTGCGGGCGCCTCGACGACGAAGAGGGGCCCTGTGACCTGTGATGACGCGAGCTTTCCGGGCTGCCGACACCGGCAAGCCCGTGACGTCCCGCACGGCCAACTGGGCCGCATTCAGGGCCTGTCCGGCGGATCTTGTCGGCGTGTACGGGGCAATGGTCGCGGATGCGGGCGGACCAGCACGCCACCGGACCCCACCCAAACGGACCCTGGCCGGCAAGCCGCATGACCACGCCCTCGGACGCTCCCGCGGCGAACCGACCACGAAAATCCACCTGGCGGCCGACGGCCGTCACCACCAGCTCGCCTTCCAAGCAGGCCACGGAGGCACTGGCCTCCACAGATCATGACCGTTTGCGTATGCACAGGCGTGAGTCGCGACGTCGCCCGTGCAACTCAATGTGCCGCCCGCCGGCCCCACCGGAAAGACCTTCGGCCGCGTGGGGTGAGATGGACAGGAAGCCAAAGGCGTCGTTGCATCGCCCCGCGCGGTTAGGGGCCGCCAACGCATGAGCCACGTCCTGGCATCGGACGGCCGAGGAGTGGGCCACCTACCGATAGGCCTCCAAACGCATTGTTTACGACTCGCTCTCCTGCGAATGGGCGGCACGCCACGCTGCCGTCTACGCGTTCCACTCGTCACCGGACGGCCCGGTCAGCGACGCCGGGAAGAGCCCGTCCTCTTCCTTGGCGATGTCGCGGTGCAGCGTCGACCGCCCTGTCGGGCAGGACGTCTGGAGGCCCCTGACCAGGATGATGACGAATTGCCTGCCCTCACGCTTCCCGCAGCCTGCGAAGCAGTTGGTCACCGATCCGGCGGGTCTCCTCCTTGTAAGGAGTGTCGGACAGCACGAAGTGCGTGATGCCGAGCGCACGGAAGGCGTTGAGTGCCGCAGCCACGTCGTCGGGTGAGCCGACGAGCCACGTGGTCGCCGCTCCCCCACCGCCGAACCTGCCCGGCGCGGTGTACAGGCAGGTGTCGAGGACCTCGCCGCGTTCGGTGAGGTCGAGCAGCCGCCGTTGGCCGACCGCTGTCTTGCGGTTGCCCATCCAGGTGTCGATCTCGCCCGCGTCGGCCGCCAACTTCGCGACCTTCTCCTCCGCCGTGCGCCACGCCTCCTCCGTGGTGTCACGTACCACGGTGGTGATCCGCAGTCCGTACTCCAGCGGCACATGGCGGCGCCCCACCTGCTCGCTCAACTCCTTGAGTCGGGCGATGCGTTCGGCGATTCCGTCGAGCGGTTCGCCCCAGAAGAGCTGGACATCGGCTTCGGCCGCCGAGACGCGTTCGGCGGCTTCGGACGCGCCGCCGAAATAGAGGGTCGGCTGGGCCCGCTCGGCGGTGACGTAGGGGCGCGGGCTGACCGTGGAACCGGTGACCTGGAAGTGCTCGCCGTGGAAGGTGACGTTCTCCTCGGTCCACAGGCGGCGTACGAGATGCAGGAACTCCTGGGTGCGGGCATAGCGCGCGGCGGGTTCGACGGTGGTGTCGCCGTAGGCGGCCGGGGTGTCCAGGCCGCTGACGCTGTTGACCAGGACGCGCCCGCGGCTGAGCTGGTCGAGAGTGGCGGCCGCACTCGCGAAGTTCGCGGGCTGCCAGTACCCGGGGCGGACGGCGATCAGGGGCTTGAACGTCGTGGTGCGCGCGGCCAGGGCGGTGGCGACGGTGAAGGTGTCCGGGCGTCCCCATCCGGTGCCGAGCAGCGCGCCGCCCCAGCCGTGGGCCTCTGCCGTGCGCGCGAGTTCGGTCGAGTACTCGATGGATCCCCAGCCAGATGTGGTGTCGTCACCACGGTGTCCCGGCTGGACGGTGTTGGGGATGTACCAGAGGAATTGCGAAGTCATCATGCTTCCGATCGTTGTTCGGGTGATGGCGGGTGGCGGCAGGGGTCGCCACTAGCGGCGCTCGGGAGCAAGTGAGCTTGTGAGCATCGCCCCCGGCGCGCTGACCAACAGGCCGAAGGACCAGCCCAGTTGGAGGCCGAGACCCGCGACGAGCGCGCCGCCGAGTGGTGACCCCAGGGCAGTGGCCACGCCTGCCGTCACCGCGCACAGGCACAGCGCTCGACCCCGGTCCTGGCCGCGGGAAGTGTCCTGGAGGGTGCCGATCACCTGGGCGTCGACGAGCCCCGCAGCGGCGCCTTGCACCAGCCGCGCGGTGATCACTGCGCCGGCCCCGCCGCCGGTCGCGGCCGCCACCCCGCGAGGAGGAGGAAGACGGCCACGCCGACGAAGAAGACCGCTTGCCCCCGTACCCGTCACCGAGGCTGCCGCCCTGCACGAGCGCCGGACCGAAGGCCAACGACTGTCCGGCCACGATCCACAGCACGTCGCCGGCACCCGCCCCCAGCAACTGTCGCATGCTCGGCACGGCGATGTTCACAACTGCCGGGTCCAGCATCGTCGTCGCGCCCGTGGCCAGGCAGACCAGCAGTACGCGCCGGGCGGCGCGGCCTTCTCCCCCGGGAGCATTCAGGAACGCGCCTCCGGCACGCTGCCGGCTTCCGGCTCCACGCCGATGACCTTGCGGTAGACGCGCGCCCCGTCGCCGTAGTCGTCGACGGCGTAGTGCCAGGTGGCGCGGTTGTCCCAGAGGACGAAGTCGCCGGGCTGCCAGCCGAAGCGGATCGTGTAGTTCGGCGAGGAGGCGTGTCGCAGCAGGTGATCCAGCAGGGCCTTGCTCTCAGCGGGGGTCACGCCGGTGAGGCCGATCGCCGAGGTGCTGATGAACAGGCCCTTGCGGCCGGTAGCCGGATGGGCCAGGACGACCGGGTGCTCGACGTTCGGTCCGCTCGCGGTCTTCGTACTGCCCTGCGCGTAGTTCTCCGCGTTGCCGTCGTACACCGCGCTCACGGACTCCAGGAGCTCCTTGAACGGCTCCGACAGATCGTCGTACGCCGCCTGCAGGTCCGCCCACAGCGTGTGGCCGCCCAGCTCGGGCACCACCTCGTACGTCAGCGACTCGATGGCGAAGACCGGGTCGCGCCACAGACCGCCGATGTGCCAAGTGCTGGCCTTGCCGGTCTGCCGCACGTTGTACGGGTAGACCAGCGGATTGGCAGCGTCCTTCGCGGCGGTCGGATGGTCGAAGGGCTCGGCGAAGAGCCGTACGGCGGCAACGTGCTGATCGGGGGTCAGGTGCTGACCGCGGAACACCAGCACCTTGTGGTCCCGGAAGGCCTGCCGCAGTGCTTCGGCGGTGGTCTCGTCGACGGGGGCGGTCAGGTCGACGCCGGTGATCTCCGCGCCGAAGCGCGGTCCTGCCCTGAGGATGTCGAAAGTGGCGACGGTGGTCATGGCTTCTTCTCCTCTTTGTACGGTGTGGGTTGTGCCGGGGTGAGAAGTGCTGGGCTCCCCCGGCCGGGGGCGGTCAGCTGGTTGCTTCCACGCCGAGGCGGGCGAGGAGACGATCCCGCAGCGCCGCGTACTCCGGGCCTCCGTGGCTGCGCCGCGCGGACAGTTCGACCGGGATGTCGACGGCGATCCGGCCCTCGTCGAGGACGGCCACCCGGTCGGCCAGGGCAATGGCCTCGTCGACGTCGTGGGTGACCAGCAGCACGGCGGGCCGGTGCCGCTCGCACAACTGGCGCAGCAGGGTGTGCATCCGGATGCGGGTGAGGGCGTCGAGTGCGCCGAACGGTTCGTCCGCCAGCAGGAGTTGGGGTTCGCGGACGAGGGAGCGGGCGAGCGAGACCCGCTGCTGTTCCCCGCCGGACAGTTCGAGGGGCCAGGCCCGCTCGCGGCCTTCGAGGCCGACTTCGGCGAGGGCGGTGCGGCCCTGCTGCGCGGCGTCCGGGCCGGGCAGGCCCAGAACCACGTTCTCGAGCAGCCGCTTCCACGGCAGCAGCCGCGCGTCCTGGAAGACGACCGACACGTCATCTGGGGCGGCCAGTTCGCCGCTGCCCGCCACGTCGTGGTCGAGGCCGGCCAACGCCCTCAGCAGGGTGCTCTTGCCGGAGCCGCTGCGTCCGAGCAGGGCCACGAACTCGCCCGGGACGATGCTCAGTTGGAGGTCGTCGAGGACACGGCGCCCGCCAAGCGTGCGTACCAGATTCTTGATGCGGACCGTCGTGCGGTCCTCGGTTGCGGTCAGCCCGCCAGCGTCCGCCGCCATGCCAGGGTCCTCCTCTCCACGAGCCGTACCAGGGCGTCGGAGACCAGCCCGAGGAGTCCGTACACGACGAGACCGACGATGATCACGTCCGTCTGTCCGTAGGTCCGCGCGAGCTCCATCATGTAGCCGATGCCGCTCGTGGCGTTGACCTGCTCGACGACGACCAGCGCCAGCCAGGCGGCGGTCACCGCGAACCGCAGTCCCAGCAGGAACCCGGGCAGGGCACCCGGCAGGACGACATGCCGGACGAACTGGATCCTGCTCAGCCGCACCGTTTCGGCGAGTTCGGAATAGCGGTTGTCGATGGTGCGCAGCCCGTTGTGGGTGTGGATGTAGATCGGAACGAAGACACCGAGCGCGATCGTGATGACCTTCATCGTCTCTCCGATGCCGAACCAGAGGACGAGCAGAGGGATCAGCGCCAGCGAGGGGATCGCCCGCTTGATCTGCACCGGCCCGTCGACGATCCCCTCACCGAGACGGCTCAGTCCGGAGACGAGCGCGAGCAGCAGACCCGCTGCCGTGCCGAAGAGCAGTCCGAGCAGGGCACGTTGGGCGGAGGTCGCGAAGTTGGACTGCAGCCTGCCGTCGGCGATGAGGTCGCCTGCGGTGCCGGCGATGGTCCATGGTGCGGGCAGACTGCGGGCGTCGATGAGTCCGGCGCCGGAGCCGGCCGCCCACAACGCGAGGAGCAGCAGCGGGCCGAGCGTCCAGCCGTAGGGGATGGGGCGGCCCGGCCCCAACCTCTTGCGTGCCCGTGCCCGTGCATGCGGGCGAGGAGAGGAGACCGCGGCGTCGTCCGTCGCCGTCGCGGCCGCCGCCCTCGGGTCGAAAGCCGTGGTGCTCATGGCGTCTTCCTTTCACCGGCAACGGCGTCGGCGGCGACGCGTTCGTATCGGCGGTCGAAGAGGATCCCCGCGTCGAAGGCCTTGTGCTTCTGCTCCTTCGCCAGCAGGTCCACGGTCTGTTGCTGGCGCTCGATGGCACCGGTCCAGTCGGCGGGAAAGTCCGGGTGACCGGACCTTTCGACGAGGTATTCACCGTCCTCGTGGCTCAGTCCCTGATTCTTGACGTAATAGCCGTCGATCCATTGCTTCGGGTGATCGTCGATCCAGATCTGCGCTCGCGCCCAGAACTTGATGAGTTCTCTAATGGCAGCGGACTTCTGCGCATTGCTCACGGAATCGGTGAGCGCCCACAAGTGCCCCGGGTCGTCGCGCAGACCGTGCTTGATGGTCGTGCCGCCGTCCCTGCCGTATTTCGTCAGATAGCGCTTGATATTGACGTCGGCGATGGGCGCGGCATCCACCTGACGGTTTCCCAGAGCGGTGGGATAGACATCACCGGTACTGGCCAGTTCGACGAGGTCGACGTCCTGCTGGGTGAGACCGGCCTTCTTGAGGATCCGCAGCACCAGCGCCCCCTGCGCCTGCCCAGGGCTGTAGGCGATCTTCTTCCCGCGCAGGTCGGCGAGGGTCTTGATGTGAGCGCCCGGCGCGATCCCCAGCTCGTAGATCGGGTACGCGATCGGATTCTTGCGGAACTTCGCCGCCACGAGCTTGGTGTCCAGGCCCGTCCAGTGGGCGTTGATCGACGGAATCTCCGCCGACGAGCAGATGTCGAGCGCGTCGGCCCGGAACGCTTCGGAGCACTGTGGTCCGCCGCTGATATTGGCCCACTTCACCTTGAAGGGCAGCTTGTCGATCTGACCCGACAGTTCCAGGGCGACCTTGAGATCAGGCGCGCCGACGGTCAGCGAGGTGCCGGCGGAGACCTTGGCCGGAATCTTCTTCGCCGCGACATTCTCACTGGTAGCCGTGGATTGCGCGGTGCTCACACAGGCGGTCAGCAGAAGGGATGCGGCGACAGCGGTCATCGCGCCGATGCGCGGGGATGCGGGTATGGCGGTACGTAGCGACATTCGTGCCTTCACGGGACGAGGGGCACGCCTCAGCGCACAGCGAAAAGGAGGGGAGGCGTGAAAAGGGAATCGAGCGGAGCAACGCGGCGGGGCGCCGAGCGACCGGCTCAGCGCAGAGAGGAGGTCAGCTACACACCGCGGTGGCGACGCGCATCAGATCGATGGCCCGTCGCTTCCGGAACCGCCTGCAGATCCACATGTCACCGAAGCTATCCACCGGCCAAGCCCCCTTCAAGAGTGAGGAGTTGACTGTCACCGCGCTGCAATACCACCTTCATGGCCCTGCCATGTGCGCGCAGTCGGGTTGTTCCCGGTCCGCGCCGCCGTCCGACAGGCCGACCCCGATCCCGTACGGCGTGCCCAGCGGCGGATGATGACGGCGGGTGACGGCGCGGGTCGTTCATGGTGGCACCCGTCGCATCGTGAGCGGGAGGGTTGGGCGCGGGCATCGGCGAGCCGGCGCCGCGCGGCGACCAACTGATCCTGCGCGTCCTCCAGGTCCTGGCGGGCGGCACCTAGCGCGGCAGCGGCCTGACTGGACTACAGGTCCGTAGGTGGCCGCCTGCCGACGCGCGTGTTCAGCCGGTGACGGCGTTCCAGTCCGGGGCTGGATCGGCGCCGCGCAGGAACGAGAGGATCAGCGAACTGACGAGTTCTGGGCGCTCGAGCGGGAGGGTGTGCGTGCCCGGTTGCACTGCCAGACGCGCCTCGGGCAGCGCGGCAACGACGGCCAGGGAGTGTTCGACGGTGACCTCGTCCCGGTCGCCTTGAAGCACCAGGGTGGGGGCGGCGATTTCGGCCAGAGTGTCCAGCGCCCCGTTCGCTCCACCCGCCCAGGTGAGCCGGCTCGCCGACTTCCCGGTAACCCAACGCGACGCGACATCGTGCCTTCATGACTGACGAGCAACCCACCAAGAAGCGACCTGACGGCACTGGGCGTTAGGCCGCGGTCCGCCCGGAGGTGCCGCTCCTCGCCTCCGGGCGCAACTCGCTGGACAGGTCACCCCGCGTTGTCCAGAGCGCGCCTGCACAGGTCGCGGCCCCAAAGGACGCGGCAAGCCCCAGGAGAGCACCGTGCACCGGGGCCTGCGGTCGCCTTACGGCGTGTAGACGGCGTCACTGCCGTACAGCTCCCTGGTGAATGCGGAAACATCGGCACTGCGATCAGCGCCGTCGAGGTTGTACGTCAGATAGACGCCGTACCCCTCGCTGACGGTGCGGCGGGCGAGGTCTGCAGTTGTGCTCTGCGAGGTCCGGCCGATCTCGACTGCCGCCGGCGACAGCTTCGACTTGGGCAGGGCGATGCCGGGGACCTGCCAGCTGCCGTAGTACGGGTTCCAGGCGTAGTCGAACTTGGACGAGACGTCGACGCCGCCGTAGGAGAGGCGCGTCGCGGACGGGCCGATGTTGTAGAGACTAATGATCTTGTCCGGCATGTTCGCGCGCAGCGCCGTCACCAGGTACACGAACGAGCTGTCGTTGGGCTGGCCGGTGCCGTTGTTGCCGTACTCGGCGTACTCGTCGTCGATGTCGATGCCGTCGAGACCGTACTTGGCCACGGTGTCCGACAGTTGTTTCGCGAACGCCGAAGCCGTCTGCTGGGACGGGAAGTTGGCGAAGCCCGCGCCCTGGTGGTTGCCGAGCACCGAGAGGACCACCTTGATGCCCTTCTGCTGCAACGGCCGTATCTCCGTGGCGGCATTGTCGAGGACGCGTTGCACGTTCTCGTTGAAGTACAAAGACCCCGTCTTCGTGCCCGGGTCGTAGTTGATGTTCGCCGCAAAGATCACGGCGACGTCGAAGACGTTGCCGCCGCCGTTGGCGAGGGTGTACTTGCCGACGTTGAGCATGCTGTTGTTGTTCACCTCGACGTACGCCACCGAGGTCGGCCCCTCTTTCACGGGAGCGGGAGCGGGAGCCGGAGCTGGGGCCGCTGCCGCACCGGTGGTGGCGGTCGTTCCGAAAGCGAGGGCCGCGACGGCCGAGAGCGCGAGCGCGGCCGCCCGCACTCTGCTCCGCATCAGAGTGAACATCGTTGATCGGTCTCCCATCGCATGGGTCGGCGCCCGACCTGTTCGAAAGCGCCGAGTGAGCCCTCCGAGTTTTCCGCTCCCATGACCGAATCCCGAGAATCATGCGCACACTCTTCACGACTCCCACGCACGCCCCACCCCCAATCCGGCACGCTTACAAGGGAGTTGAAGCGTCCAGCTGTACAGTCGACATGCTCCTGATGAGGACCGCCGACGGGCCCCCGGGGACCCGGACCGTGTTGCGCAAGACCGGTAATGACGTGACGCGCACGTCACCACCAAGGTCGTCGCCAGCCGCAGCCGAGCCGCACTGGCCGAGATCGATCCCGCGCTGACACGGCGCCTCGTCCAGGAGGCCGTCGAACACGCCGATGCCGAGGACCGCTCCGACTTCCGCGGCCTCCTCGCGCCGGCGTTCGCCACTCTCGGCGACCTCGACCGCCTCGTCCAGCACCTTGCCACCCTGCACCGGGACGGCAGGAAACGAGCCCCCCTCACCGCCTGCAGCGAGCGCCTCCCGAGCGAGGCTCTCGCCCTCATCGACGACCTCGAGGACGACGCGGTTTACTGCCTGGCCCTCACCGCGGCGGTCACCTCCCCGACCTCCCCGCCACCCGTCGGCCTGGTCAAGCGCTCCCTGGCCCACGGCTTCGCCGAGGACGTCATCGCCCCACTGACCGCCCTGAACACGGCGCGCCTGCAAGAGATCGCAGCTCAACTCGGTTTGTCCGGCCGCCCGCCGAACAGATGGAACAGTTCATGACCAAGCGACTGGAAAACTCTGATGAAGGGCTCCATCCCACGATCGCCAAGGGCCGTCGAAGCAGCGGTTGAGGGACCGCGTCCGCAGACGGGAGCCCCCTTCGGACGGCGCCGGACCGTCGCCGTCCGCGAAGCCCGACGGCACGGACTCATCCCACTGATGCCCGCCCACGACAGGCCCAGCGATGCCGAGTACCGCGACGGGGACCGCCGCTGGCCGTTGGAGAAGGCCGGTGAATGACGTCACCCCGAGCCGGGCGGCGGCACCTCACCGGGGCTGTCGTCCGGCTCCACAGCCGGAGGGGGAAGCGCCTCCTCAATCGCCTTCCGGCGGTACGACTTGCCCCTTGCCATTCCGGCAGCGGAACGGGCCAACTGCGCTTGCAGCTGGTCGAACGCCGCCGGACCTGACAGGTCCCGCAACCTGCGACTTCTGCTCATGCATGTTTCAACGCCCCAGCGCGCCGTCCGTAACTGCAATACCGCCGAATGGAGCATTCGGCGACGTCACATCCCCCGGCTGCCCCCTCTGCCATCGCGGCCCGCAAGCCGATGGCCCTGGTCGGCCTCCAGATGCTGGCATCCACTGAGGTTGGGTGGCGCCTGTCGGGGCATCGGCCCGATCAATCGGGTTCGGGAGCGACAGGGGCGGCGAACGATGAGACAGACAGGTGGGCTAAGTTCGTGGTCGCCTTCACATTCCCCACTGCCTGAGGAACTACCCGTGTCCCAAGTACCGCCCCCGGGCGGCCTGAACGCCTCGTACACCTCGGCGCAGATACGACGCAACCGTCTCATCTTCCTCGGTCTGGTCCTGGTACTCGCGAGCATGGTGGCGTTCTGGGCCTTCGGCCCGTACGACACGAAGGACCAGTCCGCGACGCTCAAGCGTGGCGACTGCTTCCAGAACATCGGGACGGACAAGGAAGCGAAGACCAAGAAGCTCGACTGCACTGACCCGCACGCCGACTACAAGGTCCTCAAGATGGACAAGGACAGCGTCGTCGATACCTTCTCGTGCTCCGACGTTCCGGGCACCACCGGCTCACTCACGCAGTCAGGCTCCGGAGAATGGTTCGTCGTCTGCTTCAAGGAAAACGACGACAAGGGCAAGAAATAGCCCGGCGCCCCCTGCTAAGAGTTGTCCCCGTAGTGGCTGGTCACACGTGCACACAATCTTGGTGTGGCTCAAGCGTGCCGACGGCAGGCACTAGTCCCTCCTGAACAGGCTGCTGCACCGGAACGGTCACCATGGCCTCCGGCACCGGGATACGGTCGAGCAGCGGCGCGACGCAATCCCTCAACCATGCTGCGAAAAGGCCGAGTTGGAGGTGCGTCTGGGCGGCGCGGTGTCCGACCTCAGCTCGACGCCATCGGTGCGCAGCCTGGTGGTCGACGAGACCGGCGACCTGAAAAAGAGCACGCACACGGTCGGCGTGCGGCGCCAGTACACCGGCACCGCCGGGGGCATCGAGAACAGCCAGGTCGCCGTCTACCTCGCCTGTTCCACCCCGCGACTCGTCCTGTCGGGCAGGCCGTCTCTCGTCCCGGGTTGGTCCGACTGGTCGGATCTTCCGGTGGGTCGCGCCGGGACGTTCCGGGCGGCGGCAGACCCGAGGTTATGAATGCGTCACCCGACCATCCATGAGCATCAACCTCAGGAGCCACACGATGCGCCCCGTCAGAGCAGCCTGCCTCGGCACGGCCACTGCCCTGGTCACCCTTCTCGCCTGCGCCCCTGTCGCAGCGGCCGCGACGGACACCGCTCTCGTCCACGCCAAGGGCGGAGACCGAGTCATCACACTCTTCGGTCAACTCGCGAAGCAGACGCGCTTCCCCATCAACCCCGGCGGCGACCCCGCCCAGGGCGATCGGACCGCCTTCCGCTCGGTCCTCTACTACGACGAGGCCGAGACCCATGTCGCCGGCGAAACCAACGGTACCTGCACCACCACCTGGGTCCCCGAGGTCAACCACCAACCCGACGTCGACCACCAAGCGGAGGTGTGCGTCGTCACCTACACCCTCCCAGGCGGCCAACTCGCCGTACAGGGGATGATCTTCGGCAATCTCACAGCGACCCCTCCCCCTCCGTTCGACAACGCGATCACCGGCGGCACCGGGGTATTCGACCGGGCTCGTGGCATGGTCCACGCCGAAACGGTCGGTCCGGGCAAGAGGCGCTTCACGATCGACCTCGACAACTGACTGCCCCTGCCCCAGCCCTGTGAGAAGGCTGGGCCGTCCACTGGCACGGCCCACCGGCTCGATTGGTCCCGCTGGCGACGCCGCCACCACTCGATCCCAGGCCATCCACAATCAGCGACAAGCCGCCCAGGCATGAAGATCACGAGCTACAGCTGGAGTACTAGGGTCATCCAATCTCGCAGAGTCGCAACAGAGCGACTCTGCGAGATTGGATGCCACCGTGGCGCCGGCCTGAGCTGGCCCCCTGGTTGAATCTATTCGCACTGCTCGACATTGCAAGGGCGTTTCTTGTTGCCACCCGTGCCTGTCTGGCGTGGCCGGTGGACCTCAACTCCTGACGGCTTCTGCGATCTGCAGGGCGGCCTGGGCGGGCGTGAGATGCGTGGTGTCGACGACCTCGGCCTCGCTGTGCAGCCACGTGCGGGCTGCTTCGGCGTAAGGCTCAAGGTATTTGAGACGGAAGGGGGAAGGGCCGAGAACAGTGTCCCCCTCGATACGCCCGCGGAGGGTGTCCTGGTCAGCGTGGAGGACGAAGTGCCGTACGGGAATGCCATGTTGGGCGAGCCCTGAGCTGATCTCGCGCCAGTACTGCTCGACCAGGACAGTCATGGGCATCACCAGAGTGCCGCCGGTGTAGTCGAGTACGCGGCGGGCGGTCTCGACTACGAGCGGGCGCCACGGCGCCCAGTGCTGGAAGTTGTCCGTCCCTGGCAGCCCTGGCTTGATGTCCATGAGTGTCTCGCCGACTTTCTCGGCGTCGAACACCCGTGAATCCGGGATCAGGGGCTGCAGAAGTGCACTGGTCGTTGTCTTGCCTGCGCCGTGGGTGCCGTTGAGCCATACGATCATGCGGCCGACGTTAGCGCTGTGCGGGTCGCGGGAACGGGCACAGCAGAAAACCGGTACGGCTTCGGCGTATTCCGTGACGGGTGCGGGGTGGCGCCAGGACATGGTGTTGTTCCTCCCCCCCAGGTGCCCGCGCAGCAGCAGCCGCGCAATGAGCCGCGGTTGGGCGTGTGTTCATCGGTCTCGCGTCTGGTCAGCGCGGTCCGCGGATGCTGTCGATGATGCGAGTCCAGTTGTCGCTGCCATGTCCGTCCTTGATTGCGCGCCGGTAGTGGGCCTGCACGGCCAGTGGGAGCGCGAGGTCGAGGCCGAGTGACGTGCTGGTCTCGACGATGTGGTCGGACGTCGCACCCATCATGGTGACCGTGCTGAGGTCGCCGGGATGCTTTCCGGCATCAAGTGCGGCGCCGGGGTTCTCTTCGCCGGCCCTCAGCATGGCGCCGATCGAGTCGGCGGCGGACAGCAACTCCGGCAGCGCTTCCTTGGCGTTCAGTCCTGCGGTGCCGAGCATCGCGGTGGCGTGCATCAGTGCGGACAGGGTGGTGAGGAATACCGCGAGTTGGGCTTGGTACATCATCTGGGCGAGACCCGGGTCTTCGCCCAGATGCTTTGGTGTTCCGAGCGGTGTCAACGTCGCCAGGTGGCTCTCCATCGCCTCACCCCGGCCGCTGTAGTAGACATACGCTGCCTCCGTGCCGACCATCGGCGCAGGGACCATGACACCTCCGGTGAGGAAGGTCGCGTCGTGGCCCGCCGCCCAGGTGGCCGCCTCGCGTGTGCGGTCAGGAGTGTCAGAGCTCAGATTGACCAGCGTCCGGCCGGCGAGCGATTCGGTGGCGCTGCCGAGGACGTCGTACATCGCCTGGTAGTCGGTGAGGCTGAGGATCACGAGGTCACTCGCTTCGACCGCCTCGCCGGGTGTCGACGCGAGCCTTGCTCCGGCGGTGACGACACCGTCCGCACGACTGGCGGTGCGGTTCCAGACGGTGACCGGGTGGCCGGCGGTGAGGAGGGTGCGTGTCATCGCCTGGCCCATCGGGCCGAGCCCGATCACGGTGACAGCGCTGTTCTGCCTGGTGGTGTGGTTCTGTTGTTCGTTCACCCCTCCATGCTCGGAGAGCGTCACTAATCTCGGAAGTACCCACTATTTTCTGCGGTACTTACCTTTTTGTAAGGGGATCAGTGATGGCCAAGGCGCCGAGGAGCGGGCCCTACATCTGCGGAATCGACGCTGCGCTCGACGTGGTGAGCGGCAAGTGGAAGGGGCTGATCCTGTGGGAACTTGATGCCCACCGCGTACGCCGCTTTGCTGAGCTGCGTCGCGGTCTGCCAGGAGTGAGCGAGAAGATGCTGACGCAGCACCTGCGTGAGATGGAGGCGGACGGTCTCGTGCTCCGGAGGGTTTATGCCGAGGTGCCCCCGCGGGTGGAATACTCCTTGACTGAGCACGGGCGCATGCTCAATCAAGCGCTCGGGCCTCTCGGCGCGTGGGGGGCTGAGCGGATACGTCGCGAGGGCCACGAAACGGCCGACGTGGCCGAGACATTACGAGACTAAGTATCCGGGTCCCCAACCCCCATTGGTGCGGGCGCGCGGTTCCTGAGGTCTGAGTGTTGCGGGCTGCCGCACTGTACAAAGGCGTCGACAGCATCCCACGCGGTACGGGAGTTGCACGGTTCGTGACTCTTCCGATCGGTCACCGGTGACTGATCGGAAGAGTCACGAACCGGCCCCTGAAGGGGCATGGAAACGGGGAGCCTTCGGGCGGCTTCGTCCCCTAGGTTTCACCCCATGGCCTCATCCGTCGGTCCTGAGGACCGAGTTGCCGAGGCGCGGCCGCGTCTGATGACCCGCCCGCTGCTGCTGCGCTTTGTGACGGTCGTCGGCTCCTCGGCGAGCTTCTTTCTGCTGCTGTCGGTCGTCCCGGTGTACGCGCAGAGCGCGCCGGGCGGGGGCAGTGACAAGGCGGGCCTGGTCACCGGTGCGCTGATGCTGGCCACGGTGGCCGGCGAGCTGATGGCCCCATGGCTGGCCGCACGCTGTGGCTGTCGCGTGATGTTGGGGGCTGGGTTGTTGTTGCTGGGTGCCCCGGCACTGGCCCTGACCGTGTCGCGGAGTCTGGCGTGCATCGTGACGGTGTGCCTTGTCCGGGGGCTCGGCTTCGCGTTCACCTTGGTGGCGGGTGGGGCGCTGACGGCGTCGCTGATCCCGCCCGAACGCCGCGGGGAAGGACTGGCCCTGATCGGCGTCATGGCCGGTGTGCCGTCGCTGGTGTGCCTGCCGCTCGGGGCCTGGCTGGCGTTGCACACGGGGTACGGGCCCGTCTGCTGGGCGGCGGCACTGATCGCACTGGTCTCCCTCGCCGCCGTCCCGGGCCTGCCCGGCCGGGAAGCGGCGTCGGGTCCGCCCTTGGGAATTTTCGCAGGGGCCCGTTCCGGCGCGCTCGGCCGCCCCACGGCCGTGTTCGCGGTGACGGCTGTGGGCGCGGGGATCGTCGTCACCTTTCTGCCGCTGGCCGTGGCACCGGGCAATTCCGGCGTGGTCGCGGCGGCACTCTTCATCCATCCGGCCGCCGCGACCGCGTCCCGCTGGTTCGCCGGTCGGCGTGCCGACCGGCGTGCCGACCGGCGGGGAGCCGCCGGGCTGATGGTGCCGGGGCTGGTCGCCTCAGCCGCCGGCATCCTCGTCGTCGCCCTCACGGGCGTTCCCGTCGCGGTCGTCGTGGGTGCGGCCGTGTTCGGGGTCGGCTTCGGCATCGCCCAGAGCGCAACCATCACGCTGATGTACTCCCGGGTCCCGGCCTCCGGGTACGGGACGGTGAGCGCCCTGTGGAATGTCGCCTACGACGCGGGCATGGGCATCGGCGCGGTCGGCTTCGGCACGGTGGCCGGCCTGACCGGCTACCCCTGGGCATTCGTCCTGACCGCGTTCCTGATGCTGACAGCGCTCGTCCCGGCCCGGTGGGACCTGACAGCAGCGCGCAAACAACGTGCGATGGGCAGGGAGGATCAGGCTGTGGCGGAGCAGGGACAACGGTGAGCCATTGCCTGCACACTGTTCAACTACCGCAGACTCGCAAAATGAGATGACTTGTAGGTGCAAGGAGTAACCGGCATGACGAACGAAGTGCGGCTGGTATGACCACAGCAGACGAACGTGCGACGCGGGTTCGCGAGGTACGGCGCCGACTCGCACAGGAAGGGCCACCGCGGACGCGAGACCACGAGAGAGACTTCGAAACCGTTACGGTGCCCGAACGCCACTGCGATCAACTGCGCGATCTGCTGGTCGCCGAGGGGGTCGAGAAGGTTGTCGAGATCGGTCTCGCGTACGCCAGTTCTGCCCTCGCCATCAGTGAGGCTCTGGCAACGGTCAATCCTCCGCTCCCCCGGCATGTCATCATCGACCCGTTTCAACAGCGGGAGTATTCCAACGCCGGTTGGGATCTGCTGTGCTCTGCAGGGCTGGACTCGATCGCCACGCTCATGCTCACCCCGTCGTCGACCGCGCTCCCCCAGCTCCTCAGCGAAGGCTTCGTGGCTGACGCGGCATTCGTGGACGGCAGTCACCGGTTTCACGAAGTCTTCGTTGATCTCTACTTCTTGCGCAAGATCGTCCGGCCCGGGGGCCTGATCGTCATCGACGACGACTGGTGGCCGTCCGTGCACACGGCCGCGCAGTACTACGAGCAGAACACGGGATGGAAGGCGATCCCCGACGCCTTTCCCGGCGAAACGATCGGTGTCGGCCCTCAGGGCGAACAAAGGCCACGGTGTGTGGCTTATCGCCTGCCCAACCCCTCGTTCGAGCCTTCCTTCGAAGACTTCCACGCGTGGTTGCGTACAGGGAAATGAGGTACGGGTTCGACCTGATCCGGGGGTTTGCTCCTGCGCCCTGAGCGGGGCTGTCCCTCGACTCCACGTGGCCGAGCGCCGCCCCGACCGGCCGGTACCGCCGATGGCCGGTACCACCGCGATCGGGGCTGTTGTGCATCTGCCGGCCACCGCCATCGAGGAGGGCCGGGAGCTGTCCTCGATGACGGCATCCTGGCCGACACCGCCTACCGTCTGCTGCTCGCCAGACGGCCCGGCCTCACTTCAGGTGTCGGTCCAAGAAGCGGCACCCGTCCTCCAGCTCGAACCACGGGGTGCCGGTGTGCCCGCCCGGATTGGCGTGCAGCGTCTTCTCCTTGCTGCCGAAGGCGTCGAACAGGTCCAGGGCCCGTTGCCGGGGGTTCCCTTCGTCGTCCCACTGCAGCAGGAACAGCAGCGGAATGGTGACCTGCCGGGCCTCCTCGCGCTGGGCACGGGGCACGTAACCCCCGGCGAAGAAACCGGCGGCCGCGATGCGCGGCTCGACCACCGCGAGCCGAATGCCGAGGGCGGTCCACCCCCCGGAGTACCCGACCGGGCCGCCGATCTCGGGCAGCTCGAGGAGGGCGTCCAGAGTGGTCTGCCATTCCGGGACCGCCTTTTCGACGAGCGGGCCGATGAAGGACTCGAAGATCTCGTCGACCGGCTCACCCGCCTGCATCGCCCGGCGGAGGTCGGCACGGGCCTGCTCGTCGGCGGCGGAACGGGGCCGGTCACCGCACCCGGCGGCATCGATCGTGGCCACCGCGTAGCCGCGCGCCGCGGTGTACCGGGCCCGGGCCACCAGCCGGGGTTCCGCCTTGGGCAGGCCGTTGTTGTGGGCCATCAGGATCAGCGGGGCCGGTGCGGTGGATCCAGGCGTCCACAGGGTGCCGGGGATCTCGCCGAGGGTGAATTCGCGCTCGAGTACGGCGTCGTCGAGGCGCTGTTCAGAAGTGAAGTGCATGGTCGTGCCTTTCGGGAGTGCTCTTGAACGGCGCTCCCGGACGACCTATCGCCCGACCGTGACCCCGGAGGGGAGCACCCACGTCGATACTGCGTTCACGGGTACCACCTCCTCGTTCTCTCGCACGGCCTCCGGAAAAGTAGCAGTGGTCGCCGTGGCCCGCCAAACGGTTTTTTGCGGAGGCTCCGTGGCCGGACGGCACGAAGCCACTCCCCTAATAACCAAGGCCGTGTGGTCCAGGGCTTGATCAAGTTCCGTTGAGGTCGGGCTTGTAGGTGATGCCCAGGATGGGGAGGGCTCGTTCGGGTTGGTCGCGGATGGCGCGAGTGGTCTTGGCGATGTTGGTCGCTCCGAGGGCTTTGAGGGCTCCGATTGCGAGGTTGCGGAGGGCGGCCATGACGCGGGGTGCGTTGCCGGCGTGGACGGTGGAGGCGTCTTCGGCGAAGGTACGGTCGCGGATGTGGTGCTGGGCTTCCACGATCCAGTGTCCGCGCAGGTGGGAGGCGAGTTCGGCCGGTTTCGCCTGGTGGGCGTCGAGGCTGGTGACCGCGTAGACGGTCTCGCGGGTCTCCTTCCTGCCGGTTGCTTTGCGGCGGCGGTGGACGCGGAGGGCGAGCTTCGCGTGGGGGAAGGCGATGCCGCCGAGGTTGTCGGCGATGGCGAGAGTCTTGACCGAGCGGGACTCGCGACGGCCGTGTCCTTTGTTCGAGGCGGTGTGCTGGATGGCCACCGCGTGCCAGTCCAGACCGTCCAGCTGGGCCCAGGCGGTGGGCTGATTGGGCTTGATCACGGCCACGTAGTGCGCCTTCTTGGTCTCCACCAGCCAGGCGACATTGGCCTTCACGGAGTGCAGCGCGTCGAAGGTGACCACGTCTGCGTCCAGGTCGAGCGGTGCAAGCAGGGGCTGGAAGTGCCGTGTCTCGTTGGTCTTGGACCCGACCTCGGCCTGGGCGAGGGTGACCGGGCGGCCGTGGGTGACGGCGGACAGCAGGTGGCGGCGGGGCTGGCTCAGACGGGCGGAGCCGCGCAGTGCCTTGCCGTCCACGGCGATCACCCGTCGTCTGCCCGGGGCTGCGGCGGTATGGCGGTGAGCCAGCCAGGCTCCGACGGCCGCATCGAGTGCGTCGGCGTCGAGGCGCTCGAGGACCCTCCCGATCGCCGATCTGGACGGTGCATGCCGCCAGTGCAGCAGGTGACGGCGCACGTCGAGCGCGGCGAGCAGCCCGGCGTCGGCACGGGCACCCCACTCGGCGAGCTCGTCGATGGTCCGGGCTCCTGAGACCGCGGCGGCCGCGCAGACCAGCAGGATTGAGGCCAACGAGTACCAACGGCCCCGCCGGGAGCGAGGATCGGGCACCGCCTCCAGGAAGAACCGCAGGTCAGCCACGTCGTCCGGGTTGAGCGGACCCAACTTGGCCAACACGGCAGGGATCGGGGAAGATGAGACAGCGGACACGGGAACCCTCTTGATCACTCGGCTTAGACACCTGAATGATCACGGATTCCGTGTCCGCTCTGTCATCCACCCCAACCCGCGGCATCCTCACGCCAGTTGGGCGAACCCGGGAACTTGCGCAAGCCCTGCGTGTGGTCAAGGACTTCGGGCCTGTGACCTGATCGCTGCGAGGCAAAATCGGAACACTACGTAGAACCACTTGGGGTCTCATCGCAGCTTCCCGAGTGGAGGTTGGCCGTTTGGTTCTCGTGCCGCAAGACCCTGGTTTCACGGCGCCCTCGAATGTGAGCAGCGCGGGCGCACCATGATGGCCGGTGGACTTCGAGCCGTACCGGGGTGAGTTGGTGGCCTGCTGCTACCGGATGCTGGGCTCGTTCCACGAGGCCGAGGACCTGGTGCAGGTGAACCTTCCCCTTGATCGTGGACACCTGGAGACTGGGACCTGAGGTTCCAGAGGAAGTAGCGCCAGGTGGGAAGCAAGTACACGAAGCGGTACACCGAGGAGTTCAAGCGGGACGCGATCGCGCTCGTCGACTCTTCGGGCAAGACGGTCACGGCGGTCGCCCGGGATCTCGGCATCAGCTCCGAGTCCCTGCGCGGCTGGTATCGCCGGGCCAAGGCAGATCGGGGCGAGGGAGCCCCGGGTGAGCTCACCACGGCCGAGCGCGAGGAGCTCAGGCGGCTGCGTCGGCAGAACGTCGAGCAGGCCAAGACGATCGAGGTGCTGCGAAAAGCCGCGGTCTTCTTCGCGAAGGAGAGCGATCGGTGAACGACACGTACGCGTTCATCGAGGCGGAGAAGACCACCCACGGCGTCGCTTTCCTCTGCGGCTGCTGAAGGTTGCCCGCTCCTCCTTCTACGCCTGGCTCGCCGCGGCCAGGACCCGATCAGTCCGCAAGGCCGCCGACGAGGCCCTGGTACACGAGATCACCGTCATCCACGTCGGCTCACGCCAGACCTACGGCGTCCCGCGCATCCATGCCGAGCTGCGGCGTCTGGGGCGGCGTGTGAACCGCAAGCGGGTCGCCCGCCTGATGCGCGAACACGGTATTCAGGGAGCCCATCGCCGCAGGCGGCGGTCGCTGACCCGGCCGGATAAGAAGGCGAAGCCGGCGCCGGACCTGATCGGCCGGGATTTCCACGCCGAGATCCCCGGCACGAAGCTGGTCGGCGACATCACCTGCCTCCCGACCGCCGAGGGCTGGCTCTACCTCGCCTGCTGGCTGGACCTGGCCACCCGCGAGGTCGTCGGCTACTCGATGGCCGACCACCACCGCGCAGACCTGGTCGTGGATGCCCTGAAGATGGCCGCCGGCCGTGGGCGGCTCCGGCCCGGCTGCATAGCGCATTCGGACCGCGGCAGCGAATACACCAGCAGTCAATTCCGCTGTGAAATAGGCGAGTTGAACCTCCGGCAAAGCTGCGGACGCACCGGATCATGCTTCGATAACGCCGCCGCGGAGAGTTTCTGGGCCCTACTCAAGGAAGAGATCGGCACCAGAGTCTGGCCCGACCGGGCCACCGCCCGCGCCGACGTTTTCGACTTCATCGAGACGTTCTATAACCGCCGCCGACTACGCAAGCACAAGGCCTTCGGCTACCTCACCCCAGCCGAGACCCGGCAACGGCACCAACACGGCCTCGCAGCATAGAGATCAAGTGTCCAAGATCACGGGGAAGCTTCAAGGAGACGATGCTGCGCGCCTGGAAGGCCCGCGACCGGTACGCACGCACGCGTGCGTGCGTGCGTGCGTGCGTGCAACCTGGCCGTACCGGATCGCGACCAACGCATGCCTGACCGCGTTCCTCCCGGGCCGAACGGCAGTCCATCGCCCTGACCGGACCCGACATCGCCCGGCCTGCTCGCGGGGCGGGACAGACGCACCTGGTACGACCTGGAACCAGACGGCCTGCGCTGCTTGGTCCTACAGCGCTGACCTGACGCGGAACGCCTCAACGTCGGAGTACTCAGCGGTCCCGGCACCTGACACCGCCCACACCTCCGTACAAAATAGGGTCGGCTCTCGCTGCTGATCACGGTGCAACGTGCGCACTGTCGGGGGTCGTTGATTCTTGACTTTCCCCACCCCATGCTCAAGAGCGCCCCAGACATGCTCGCCTTCTTCCCCATCCGTCAGATGCCGTCGTTCCGTCCTCCCTCGGCCGGGTGGAAGCTGGGGCTGACGGGGATGTCGGCCGAGGGTCTTAGGTCCGCAGCCCCATGTGCCCACCGATCTTGCTGGCTAGGTTGGCGACCATGCAGAACACGGAAATCGTCCATCGCTCGGTGGCGGAACGAAGGCACGAGACCCTGGACCGCCTTGCCACGGAGCGGGACATCTGGGTGGCGACAGCCCATCCCGATCACGGCCCCCACCAGGTCCCCTTGTGGTTCTCATGGGACGGGCAAGCAGTGTGGGTCTGCACCGGTGCGGCGTCCGCGACGGTGCGCAACATCCGCAAGGAACCGCGGGTGCGCCTGTCCTTGCCGGACACCTTCGATGTGGTGCTGCTCCAAGGGGTGGCGGAGTGCTTCTCGCACCAGGACGTGCCGACCGACGCAGCAGACGCATTCGCCGGCAAGTTCGGCTGGGACCCGCGCACGGAGGACGGTCCCTTTGTGTATGTGCGCCTCATACCGAAGGTGGTCCATGCCTGGCGCGGCGATCCGGAACTGCGCGGCAGGGGCATCATGCGTGATGGTGCGTGGCTGAAGTAGCGGCTCGATCACCGCCCACAGCACGACGGCCGGCGCAACGCGCCGCGAGGTCTATCTGCCGACGGGCGCACGCTGGAGGTGCGCCTGGACGGACACGACGTACGAGGGAGGCTCTCGGCACACAGTCGACGCCCCACTCGACCGGATTCCACTCCTGCTGCGCGACGACGCCCAACTGCCCGTGAGCGCCTGACTGGACGGGCCGGTGGGAGGGTGGGCGCGTGATCTCGTCGACGTTGGCTCGCTTGATCACAGATCGGACGCCGCCCGACCACGCCGAAGCCTTGCCACTCAGACATTCTCCGACGACGTCCGGGGGCGTGGGCCCCGGCTCGCGTAGACGGCGGTTCCGACGGCGGCGAGCACCGCTGCGACCACGGCCGCCGGTCGGCTGTCAGGCGCCTGGGTCTGCCAGGTCAGCGCCTCCCCCGCGGTGCCCACGCCCGGGAAAGTCGCCGCGCCGAGCGTCCACCCCAGAGGCAGGAACCACGACCGAGCCGTACCGACCGTGACCGCCCCCAGAGCGGTCAAGCCCAGCAGGCCGGCAGCGTCACGGACGACGAATCCGAACGGCCCGAACCGCGTGCCGGTGACCAGCGTGGCCAACAGGAGGACGAGCACGCATCCCAGGGCCGTGGCCAGGTGGAACATCCGCAGCCACACCCACGGCCTCGCCGCCGTGCGGTCCAGGGTGTCGTCGGGGCCGCCGAGCGTGGCGGTGACGACGGCCACGAGGAGCAGCACCGTCAGGACGAGCACGGTGCTGCTCACCTCGCCCTTGTCGCCGAAGACCGTCGCCGGCAGCCACACGAGGGCGGTGCTCGCGAGCGCCGCGCCGAGCGCCGCCGGCACCCGGCGCGAGCGGACGTAGAGCGTCAGCTCTCTCATCGGGCCCCTCGGGTCAGGAGGTCGGTGGAGTCCTTGCACTTCTGCGCCGCCTGGTAGACGGCAGTCACCCGGGCACCGGCCTCCGCCCGCGGCAGTGCCTTCAGCCCCTTCCAGAGCTGGACGGCCTCCGGGTCGTCGAGTTCGAGGCCATCGGGACCGACGGTCGGCTCCCGGTCGAGCAGCCAGTAGGCCGCAGCGGTGGCGACCTGGAAGTTCCGGGCGTCTCCGCAGCTGAGAGGGCCGGTGAACACTCCGGTGAGTATCGCCGGTTCGAGCCGGCCCGGGTTTGCGAGGCGACCGTGCGTGTCGACCGCGATCGTCATCAGCGCGGTGTCGGCCCGCGACCTCGGAGAGGTGGGAGGAGAGAACGTGGAGGTGTCCTCGTGCACCTCGACAACCGGTGTCTTCGACAGAAGTTCCAACGCGTGCCGGGCCTTGGGGGCCGCCTCGGGCAGCAACCCTTCGTGCGCCCGGCTGACGCAGACCCGCGGAGCGTCGTCGGTGCACACCAATTCCTGGGCGACCGGGTCGAGCGTCCCTTGGTCGTAGGCATCGCCGGTCGGCACGACCAGGGCCGTGGCCGTTGCCCCGATGGCCAGCGGCAACAGCGCGGCGAACGCGAACTTGCGGTTTTCAACGGCGAAGAGCACGAGACCGGCCATGGCGACCGCGACCATCCAGAGTGCCTGGGCGACGCTGACTTGGCCCCCGACGGTGTCGTAGTCGCTGAACATGCTCATCCCCATGCTCGGGGAGAACGCCGCCGTGACACCGCCGTCGGGAAGGGCGTGGGGCGCGAAGATCAACAGCGCGAAGCCGATCACGGCCAGCGCGGGTGCGGTGGCGAGCGCCGGCACCAGGCGTCCGACGGCCAGCCCGAGCCAGACCGAGGCGATCATCGCGACCAGCCCGACGGCCACGACGACGAACGCGGCCGGCGGCAGGTAGCGCGCCGTGTCGGCGATCCGTGGTGCCGCCGCGAGGAGCGTGACCAGGTACGCGAAAAGAACCGCCAGCCCGGTTGCGACCAGGATCGGCACGATCTTCCGCGGTCGCGGGCGGGGCGCGCTGGCGAACAACTCGGCGACGTTCGCCCGGTGCTCACGAAAGGACTGCCAGGCACCGGCGGCCATCGCAAGGGGCGACAGAACCGCGAGGTATTCGCGCTGAGTCATGACCAGTGCCATCCACCCGGAAGACCATCGCCCCGCGGTGGCGTGGAGCACAATCGTGCCGGCGACGGCGATCAGGAGCGCGGCGCCGAGAGCGGCCGACCGCCGGAGCTCGATGCCGATGATGCGGTTCATCCGTTGCTCCTGTGCTGACGCAGGAGTGCGGAATATCCGCGCTCGGCCGGGCTGTCGCCCGCATCCCCCTGCCCGCCGCAAGCGATCAGGTCGTCGGGGGTGCCCTGGAAGAGGAGTCGGCCTTCGTTCATGAGGATGACGTCGGTGCAGGCGGCGGCGACGTCCTCGACGAGGTGGGTGGAAACCAGCACACAGCTGTCGGCACCGAGGTCACGCAGCAGGTCGCGGAAGTCGAGACGCTGTTCGGGGTCGAGTCCGACGGTGGGCTCGTCGAGCAGCAGCAGCTCGGGATCGTTCACGATGGCCTGCGCGATGCCGGCCCGACGCAGCATGCCGCCGGACAGCGTCTTCATCCTGGCATCGGCCTTGGTGGTGAGACCCACCCGATCGATCGCGCGTTGTACGGCGTCGGGTGTCGCGGCCTTGGGCATTTCCTTCAGCCAGGCCATGTACGCGACGAACTCACGCACGGTGAACCGCGGGTAGAAGCCGAACTGCTGCGGCAGATAGCCCAGTTGGCGTCGCACAGCGCGCAGATCGGCGCGGCCGCCCACCTGCGCGCCGAGCAGCGTCAACGCGCCGCCGGCCGGCTTGACGACGGTGGACAGCGCGCGCATCAGCGTGGTCTTGCCGGCACCGTTCGGGCCGAGCACACCGTGCACGCCGGCTTTCAGAGACAGGTCGAGGCCGTCGACGGCCAGGTGCCGGCCGGCCCGGACCCGCAGTTCTTGCGCGTGGACGGGCCAGGGATGAAGGGTGGGGGCCGTTTCGGCAGCGTGCACCGCTCGCATGGGTGTCTCCTGTTTACGGGGGTTCAGTTGCCGCTGGTCAGGCGGCGGAAGTGGGTAGCGGCGAGAGGGGTGATCGCGGCAAGGGCCACGGTGATCACCCCCCAGACGGCAGTGCTGCCCGGCTGCAGTACCGGGGACAGGGATTGGGCCGCCACACTCGGCACCAGGACGGCCGCGGACCAGGCCGCTGCGAGTCCGATCGCCGCGCGCCGCACGCCGATGAAGGCACCGAGCGCGAGGGTGGCAGCGGTAAACGCCAGGCACGGCAGCAGGGTGAGGGCCAGTGAGGTTTCGGTGCACACACCCGCCACCAGCAACGCCGGAAGCATGACCACGAGCACCGCGAGCGTGCGCCGCAACACCATCGCGAGGCCGGCTGCGGGTGTGGTGGCGATCAGTTCCCAGACTGGGTCGGTCCGCCGACTCCAGGCCACGGCGACGCCGGGCAGCGGAGCCACCGGGGCCAGCAGCAGCACGAGCGACGGCAGGCTCGGCTCGGCGGAGTCGAGAAGCACGCCGCAGCCCAGCACCGCGACGGCCATCGCGAGCCAGGGCAGCAGCGTCCAGGCGAGCCAGCGTCGGTGCACGGCCACTGCCTGTGTGTGTGGCCGGGCAGGAAGCGGGCTCGTTTCGATGGCCTGGTCGAGCGAGACGGCGACCCGGTCGAGCAAATCCTTCGTGGCGGGGGTGGCGTTTTCGGCCAGTTGCTCACGGCAGTCGGCGCACGCGTCGAGATGGACCTCGATCGACCAGAGCGCGGCGTCATCGAGCCCGTGCCCGCCCTCTGCGTAGCGGGCCAGAATCATGGTGGTGGGATGAGTCATGAGAGCGCCTCCCGCAGCGCGATCCGGGCCCGCCGCGCGCGGGTCTTCACCGTGCCCTCCGGCATGCTGAGCAGCACCGACGTCTGCCGGACCGACAGGCCGTCGAGCACCATCGCCTGCAGCACCTGCCGCAACTCCGGTGGCAGCCGCAGCAGCGCCTGTTCGAGGTCCTGGCCGACGCGGTTCGCCATCACCTCGTCCTCGGCGGCCGGCGCGGTCGTCTCGACCAGGGCAATGGTCGGCACCCGCTCCTGCCGGGCGCGCCGGCGAAGCGCGTCGACGAGACGGTTCGCGGCGATCGTCCAGAGCCAGCCGACCGCACTGCCCCCGGTCACGGAGCCGGCGTAGCTGCCGGCTGCCCGCCAGACCGCCAGGTAGGTCTCCTGGAGCACGTCGGCGACGACGTCGTCGTCAGCGCAGCGGCGACGGAGCCGCACCGTCATCCAGGGCGAGGTACGCCGGTACAACTCGTCGAACGCCGCCCGGTCACCGGCGGCAACGCGCCACACAAGTTCTGCCTCGTTGAGGTCTGCCATGCCTTTCACGATCAACAAGACGACGCGATCGTCGATTCAGGTTCTCGGGCGGTTCGGCACCGACCGCGAGTGATGGTGCTTGGCACCAGAAGTTGTCCGGATCGCCGATCGGCCGGAATCGCCCGTGGGCATCTGCCGAGCGGCCCGGACGCAGCGCGCGAACTCGCCACTCACACCGGTCAAGTGGGCCTGGATCGCCTCGACCACGGGGAGCCTCGCGCCCGTCTCCGTCGTCGCCGGGCGCCAGTTGGACCGTGACGGCAAGGAGACGGTCGGCGGCAGATGAAGGCCCCGTCATTTCTGACGGGGCCTTCGCGCGGCATCGGACGCGAGGCTGCCGGACAGCGACGTGTGGACAGCGGCGTGTACCAGCCGGACGCCGAGCGACAACGGCGCAACCCGGACATGACGGGGGCCTCGCCTGCGCGACGAGCGCCCTCGGCACGTCCTGGAGCTGCGAAGGACGGCACGCACCGCGGCACCGTCCGCTTCCGTTGGAGTGAAGAACTCGACGGGCTGCCGCCCCTCCACGCCTCGACGCGTCATGGTTCATCTGAGGCAAACATGATCGAAAGGAGCAGGGTTGTGCATATGAGGCGTATCGGAACAATCTTGAGCGCTGCCGTGCTCACCGTGCTGGCCATTCCGGCGAACGCTCACGCCGCAGCAGTCGCCTGCGGCGGCGGTGTGTCGACCGGCCGGATGGCGGTCAATGGCTGCATCAGCGCCCAGCGCGGCAAGGAAGGCAGGGTCTTACACCCGGGAGATCACGGCGTACATCAAGGCGCGCAACACGGGGCCGAGGGCGGTGAACGTCTCCTACGAGGCGTTCTTTCGTGTCGTCGACGGTGGTTACTGGGTGAAGTTGGGCAGCGGTCGCACCTACGTTCCGGCGGGTGGGACCGTCGAACCCACGGAGGTGGGAAGCTCGACCCGGGTGTGCGCGCCCGGTGTGAAGGTCGAGATTCGCGTACACGCCCGCGCCGACGGGGGCGTCTGGAGCGGCTGGTCCACCGCCGGCACGGCACAGTGCCAGACCTGAGCGACTGCACACGCGATGCCTGAGAGTCGGGGGTAATGCCGGCGAACTGACCTAATCAACAGTCTCCAGTCCCCTACTGCGGTCGGCCGGCCTATTAGTGACGTGCCGTTATATCCAGGGCAGCCGGACAAGGGTCACGTCCGTGGACGTGACCCGAGCCCCGCCGCGTGCCAAGGGCTCCCAGCCCGTGGCACGCGCCTCTTGCCTCGACTGGTCCGCCCGTTCCTGCGGATCAGCCTCCCCGAACGTACTCCGCACGCAGGCCGCTGCGCCTGTGTTCATGCCGCCAAAGACACCGCATCATCAACGGAGTCCGAGCAGCCGCCCTTGCAGGGCCACAGACTTACTCGCCCTGGCAGTGCCCTTGAGCTCGGAACCCGCGGCTTGATTCTGTCAGCCGCCGGTCGGCCCCGGCTCCCCTTCTTGCAGAGACGGTCAGCAATTCACTTCTGCTTGACCGGCGGGCACGTGCCCGTGTCCTCGCCGATGGAGTTGATCTCTGCGTTGGAACGCGGGTCACCCGCGTAATTGAGCTGATCCGTGCACTTCATGCCGGGGTCCTTCGGCGTACCCGACGCCCCACCGGACTTCTGAGGCTCGGGGCACGTGCCCGTGCTCGCGCCAATGGAGTTGATCTCGGCGTTGGAGCGGGAGTCGCCCGCGTAGTTGAGCTGGTCGGTGCACTTCGTGCCGGACGGCGACTTCTGAACCGGAGGGCACGTGCCCGTGCTCGCGCCGATGGAGTTGATCTCGGCGTTGGAGCGCGGGTCACCCGCGTAGTTGACCTGGTCCGTGCACTTCGTGTCGGACTTGGCGGGTGCGCCCGACGGCTTGTCCTTCGCCGTGTCGGACTGCGGGGTGCTCGTGGCCACCGATGAACTGCTCGCGGAAGAGGAAGCGTTGTCGGCGCCGTTGTTGTTGCATGCCGTCAGCGCCAGTCCGAGGGCTACTGCGGTCATGGTCAGTGCCGAGATCTTCCGAGTGCGCATGCTGGTGTCCTTTGCGTGGGGGCCGTCGCTCCTGGGGAGCGGCGAGTGAGCTGGGCGGGTTCGTCCGCGTGGCTTTCTGCTCTCTCAGACAGACGGCGTGGTTGCCCAGTTGCATCTTGATCGTGCTCAGGACACTTTCGTGACATGACAGTCGTCGTGTCGTGAAGTCCGCGCCGGGCGTGCTGCCTACCGAGTGTTCAACCCTGATGCCTCGGACCAGGCGGGGCCGGACCGGACGCCACCGATGAGCTGGGTGACGTCATTGCGACGTCACCTGAGTTGCTGCTGCGTCGCTGATGCTGTCGGACTGGGACGACGGTCCAGGCAGCACCGAACCACCCTGCGAGTGGCACAGCGAGAATGCCCGAAGGCGCTCCGTATCTCGCTCTTCCTTCCTACGTGTCTGATCTGCCGATGCGTCACGTCGCGGGACGACGCACGAGCGAGCCGGTGATGACGAAGCACCAGGCATCCAGAAGGGCCCGCGACGCTACGGCTCCCTCAACGAGACCGGCGATCTCCACGACGCGTCGGTGGAGCATCCTGTGACGTGGATACGGCAGCATCCCAGCTACGCCGCGCAGCCCTACGAGCAACTGGCCGCCTGATACTGGCAGATCAGCCACGCCGACGACGCCCGACGCGTCCTGCCGGCCAAGCAACGCCAACACAGGAAGACCCTCGGCCTCCCCGCCCGCCTGTGGGTCCGCCGAACGTGACCTGGTCCGTCATTGGCCCGAGAGGAGCTCAGCCAGGCGGCTTTCGATTTCCTCCACCGGCACGTCCTGCACATGCTGGTCGAATGCCCAGCGGTGGCCGGAAGGGTCCAGCACCTCTCCCGTACGTACGCCCCAGAACGCGTCGTGGACCTCAGCGCTCACGGTGGCGCCGGCGGCGAGGGCCTGCCTCATCGCCGCGTCGGCGTCCTGGACCCTGAGCAGGTAGGCGGCCACCGAGGTACCGCTCGAGGAGGGGCTGGCCAGCGTGGTGCCGGGTACGGGTGCAGCCATGGCGAGGGGCAGACCGTGAACGTCGAGATCAGCAGTGGCAATGGACGCATCCGGAAGTCGCAGGATGCGGGTCACCGTGGCGCCCAGTGCCTCCTCGTACCAGGTGATGCTGCGATCGACGTCGTCGACGATGAGGTGCAACGCGAAGCCGGGGACGGCCTTGGTTGATGTATCCATCATTTCCTCCAGGTCGGGCTCAGGCATCTCATGAGTACGACGACACAGCCGCCGGGAATGTCAGGGGCGACGCCAGGTGCCCCAGCGCAGTGCCGGTGAGGACATTCAGCCCCGCATCCACACACGGAGCTTCACGGGGTTGCGCACGACCCAGAGCCGCTGAATGTGATCGCCGGCGATCTCGAACGCGTACACCGCGACCGTCTTTCCCTGGTCGGTGGCAACAAGTCCTGCCTGGCCGTTGACGGTTCGCTCCAGCAGATTCAAGGCTCCCGCCTGTCGCGCGAGACCGACGAGGAACCGGGCGATCTCGGCGGCACCTTCGATCGGGGTCAGCGACGCAGCGACCCGTCCGCCACCATCGGCTGTCGCGGTCGCCGACGGGTCGAGAAGTTCGATGAGGGCCCCGATGTCCTGGGCCTCCCATGCCTGCTTGAAGTCCCGGACGACTCGTGCGCGGGCGACCGGCGCCGCGACCGGCCGCGCGTCGCCGACACGGCGGCGCGCCGATGACGCGAGCTGGCGGCAGGCCGCCGGCGTGCGCCCGACGATCTCGGCGACCTCGGTGAACGGGTAGCGGAACACATCGTGCAGGAGGAACGCCACCCGCTCAGCGGGGGTCATCGAGTCGAGCACGACGAGGAAGGCCATGGCGACGGACTCATCGAGCGTGATCCGGTCCGCCGGGTCGATCCCGGCGCCGGGCCGCCTGCCAGACCACTCCCTCGCGTCGGGCACAGGCTCGGGGAGCCACTCGCCGACGTAGCGCTCGCGCCTGACCCGAGCCGAGCCGAGCAGGTCGAGGCACACGCGACTCACGACGGTGCTCAGCCACGCACCCGGTGAACTGATGGCGTCTTGCTGCTCTGGCGCGAGGGCATACCACCGGGCGTAGCCCTCCTGGACCGCGTCCTCCGCATCGGCAAGAGAACCCAGGAGGCGGTAGGCGAGATTGATCAGCGGCCCCTGCTCATTGACGATCGTCGACCGCCGCGCGGCGGCACCGTCGCGACCCGGTTCGGCTTGCTCGGAGCGAATGTCCATGCTGCCCGCATCTCCTGCTCGCAGTTGTCCTTCCCCCATACGACGAACCAGCTGGTCGAAATGTGAGCCCAGCGTGCACCGCCCTGGCACTTTGGCCGCGCGATTCATCGGACAAGCAACCCAACAACGAAAGGCAGGCACCGGTAAAGACCGACTTCCGAACGAGCACCGTTCGCGTGGCCATCGACGTCGTGCAGGCAGAATTCACCGACGCGGCGATGACGTGTGCGCGCTTGCCGTGGCAGACGCCGCGGGCGAGCTTGTGGCCGGACTCCTGGGCGTGAGCTGACGGTTCACCTGTCGCCGGTGGGTGTCGTCGACCGGGTCGACCACGCGCAGCAGGTGCAGGGTCTTGGCGGTGCGCCCGTACTCGGCGCACTTGGTGTCCAGCGGAGATGGACCCACGGGCCCTGGGCTACCGGGGCCACTTGGTCAACGATCAGTTCCGGGCACCACCGAGGGGCCGGCAAGATGATCGAGCCGCTGAGGCGGCAGGGGTGGGGACGTTGTTGTTTTCGATACCCGAGCGTGGTTGGTGGCTCATTGCAGTGGTGGCGACGGCCTTCTTCATGATCGCCGTACCGGCGCTGGGCACCGGGATGAAGTACCAGGCCGATCCGCGACGCACGCCGGAGCAGCAGGACAAACAGCGGAAGCGAGCGTTCTACATCGGTGGACCCGTGCTCTTCGCTGCCCTCCTGGGAGCGAGCCTGCTCCGGCACGGTCCGGCATCACCGATCCTGTTCATGTACAGCACCGTCCTCATCGCACTCCCGATCGCCATCGCTCCGGTCCGCGGCCGACTGATCAAGCAGTCCATCGCCCAACAGCACGACCCAGGAACCAAGATGAAGGTTGACCGGCTCACGGCGGTTTGGCTCTACAGCTTCCTGTCCGTGGTTCTGCTGGCGGTCGTGGCCGTGATGACGGCGACGACGTACAACAAGTGACTCTAGGGATCATCAATGGGGGCCCGGAGGTCTCACGTGTTTCTGACGCCTGGCCAGTCGCCACCTCGTCTGCCGACGATCCTCCACGCACCACATCCGCCACGTTGCTGAGAAGACCTCAAGGACCACAGGCCATAGCCACGACGGCACAGGATCCGACAGGGTCACCACTGTCGGTGACTCTTTCGCGGCATCTCTTGCCCTCACACCAGCGTGGGCTGCGGCAGTGGCCGCTGCCGACGGAAGTCGTCGGCTGCGGCGAGGTGTTGGGTACTGCGGAGCAGACCGGAGCGGACCACCTGCCGGTCCTTGAGCCGTGGGGTGAGTCGGGACTGTGTGAAGGCGTGGATCCTGCACCACAGCCCGACGTACGCCCAGTTGGGCTCCTGGGCCTGCGGTGCGACCAGCCTGCCGATCACCTCCAGTGGGGTGTGCGGCCGGTTCGCTCCGGCAGGAGCTGCTGGTCCATCAGGGCCCGGTTCAGGGTCAAGGGGGAGAGCGTGGTTACGACAGGCGCACCGAGACATTGCCCTGGTAGGAACCCTGAAGCAGGGAGAGGAACGCCTGCGGCACGTCCTCGATCCCGCCCGCGACCACTGTCTGCGGGTAGACGAAGCGGCCCTCGTCCAGCCAACTGCTGAAGTGCTCCCGCCAGGCGGCGATCTGATCGGGCGTGTGGTGGCAGGAGAACGGCAGGAGCTCGACGCCCTTGGCCTCGGCGGCCGCACGGTCGGGCTGTGGAAAGCGCTGCGCCGCGCCGCCGAGCTGGCTGGACAGTGAGCCGCACAGGGCGAAGCGCGCTCCGGGCCGGGCCGCGTGGAGCGCGCCCTGATACTGCTCGCCGCCCACGACATCGAAGAAGACCGAGATGCCCTCGGGAACGAGCTCTTCGAGCCGGTCGGCCGTGGGGCCGTCGTGGTAGTCGAACGCGGCGTCGTAGCCGAGCTCGTTCACCAAGTAGTCGGCCTTCGCCGGGCTGCCCGCGCTGCCGATCACCCTCGCCGCACCGAGGCACTTGGCGATCTGCCCGGCCAGCGATCCAACGCCACCCGCCGCGCCGGAGACAAAGACCACGTCGCCTTCGCCTACGGCCGCTACCTCGGCCATCCCGTAGTAGGCGGTCGGGCCCTGGCCGAGGTGATAGCCGGGGTCGGCGAAGAGCGCGCAGTTGAGCTTGAGGTACGAGTCGGCCGGGCCGGCCGAGTGCTCGCTCCAGCCGGTCATCGACTGGACGAGGTCGCCGGCCTCCAGCTCGGGGCTGTCGGACCGGACCACGGTGCCGATGGCGGCCACCCCTACCCGCTGCCCCGGCTGCCAGGCCGGGACCGGAATGGTGCAGTCGGCCCGCATCAACTCCAGGTAGGTGGCGGCGAGCCCGATCTGGTCAGTGCGTACCAGGACCTCGCCGTCCACCTCGGTCTTGACGACAGTGAAATGGTCGGGTGTGGGGGTGCCGGTGATCTGGGCGGTCAGCTGGATCTCACGGGTGATCATTTTTCTGTCCTTGCCTCGGGTGCGGCCGTCGAGATCGACCCTAAAGAGGCTTCCGGCCAGTTTCTGACCGGAAGCCGGGGCAGGATGTCGGCATGGCGAACACCAGCTCACGGACCCTCAGACTGCTCTCGCTGCTGCAGACCCACCGGCACTGGTCCGGCCCGGAACTGGCCGACCGGCTCGGAGTCTCCGAGCGGACGCTGCGCCGCGATGTCGGACGGCTGCGTGAGCTCGGCTACCCGGTCGGCGCGGCCCGGGGTACGGACGGCGGCTACCAGCTCGCACCCGGCGCGGTCCTGCCGCCGCTGCTGCTGGACGACGAGGAGGCTGTGGCGCTCGCTGTGGGCGTCGGTGACGCGGCGCAGAGCGGGATCGTGGGGATGGAGGAAGCGTCGCTGCGCGCGCTCACCAAGGTGGTGCGGGTTCTGCCGCCCCGGCTCAGGGCCAGGGTGGACGCCCTGCGGGCGGTGACCCTCTCCGCCGTCGCGTCCGGGCCGGTCGTCGGCGCGGGGGTGCTCACCACGGTCGCCCAGGCCTGCCGGGACGAGGAGCGGCTGCGGTTCGGCTACACGGCGCGGGGCTCCGCACCCACCGAGCGCGAGGTCGAGCCGCACCGCGTCGTCGCACTCGGCGGACGCTGGTACCTGGTCGCCTACGACCTGGGCCGCCACGACTGGCGCAGTTTCCGCCTTGACCGGCTGACCGATCCGACGGCGACCGGCACGCGCTTCCGGCCTCGACTGCTCCCCGCCGAGGACGCCGTGGCCTTCGTCCAGGCAGCGGGCGGGGCCCCGGCTCCGTACACGGTCGAGGTCCTTGTGCACGCACCCTGCCCGCGCGTGCGGCAGGTGGTCGGCTCCTGGGGCACAGTCGAACCGCTCGATCAGGGCAGTTGCCGGCTCACCATGACCTCGGCCTCCCTCGACTGGCCGACCCAGGCACTGGGCAACGTGGGCGCCGAGTTCGAGGTCCTGGGGCCGCCGGAGTTCGCCGCGCACGTCCAGGAGTGGGGCGCCCGCTTCCTCCGAGCCACACGCGCACCCGCATGACCTTCCTCGCCGTGACCCGCGACGGTGGCGCGCCGTTCGCGGCAGCCCACGGCGTAGCGGAATTGGCGCTCTGCCAAGAGTAGGAGGGCTCGAAAATCGGTCCGCCACAGCGGTTCGGTCAGTCATGACGCGCGGACAGGCACGGGTTTCCCCGGTGATCAGAGAGCGTCGCAACACCGGGGTCGCAAAGACCTGTGGCTGTCTTGCCTGCCAGGGAAGCATCCTGCCTTGCTGCCGCGGCCGCTTCGCCACGTAGTACCCGGCGACGGCAGTCGCGCCGTGCCTGCGAGCCTTGAAATGGATGGTGAGCGCCATCTCCAGGCTGGCAACGTGGGGCCGTATGACCTGTGTGTTCTGCCGCTTGATCACCGAAGACGCCGCTCGTTGGATATTCCGCGGGCCCGTAGTATCCGCGTTCGCTCCACTTGATCCGCTCGCACCAGGGCATGCCCTGGTGCTCCCGACATCCCACTACGCGGACATCTTCGATACGCCTGCGCAGGTCCTCGCCGAGAGCATGGTGCTGGTCCAGCGCGTTTCTGGCGCAATGCGGACGGCGTTGAAGGCCGGAGGTGTGAACATCCTCGGTGCGAGCGGTCCCGGCTCGGAGCAATCCGTGCCTCATCTGCACTTCCATGTGGTTCCTCGGTGGACAGATGACGGGTTCTCAACCTGGCCTACGGAGCAGTCTCAACGCCAGATCGCCAGCGATCCCATCGCCCAGCTCGCCAACGCCATGGCAGCCACTCACTCAGCCTGATCGCTCCACAGAAGTTGAGCCAGAACCGGAGAGCGGACAGCGCCTGCTCATGGCATCGGGAGGCGCACGCGCATCAGCTGCGTCGCGTTCGGTCTTCACCACCTGGGACAGCGCCTGCCGTCTTCCTGGGAGGGCTGCTGTCGTGGTCCAGAGGATTGTTCCGCACCTGTCCGCGCGTGTGGCGGGTGGGTGTGGGGGCGGTGAGGACGGCGAGGCAGGCGATGACGAGGGCGATGCCCATCCAGCCGGCTGCGGGCAGGAGTTCGCCGACGACCAGGACGGCGAGGACGGCAGCGACGGCCGGTTCGAGCAGGGACAGGGTGGTGGCGGTGCTGGCGGGTACGTGGGCAAGGCCCCAGCCGAAGAGGACGTACCCGGCGAGCATGGGGACGAGCGCCATGTACGTGCCGACGGCCGCATTGGACCAGGAGGCGAGGAGCGGGGCACCGGTGGCGAGGAGGACGGGCACCAGGAGCAGTCCGCCGAGTCCGAAGACGGCGCCCATCGCAGCCCGGGAGGGGATCTCGCGGGTGATGAGCCGGTGTGCGGCCCAGGAGTAGAGGGCGTATGTGGCGGCGGCGACCAGCCCGAGGCCGATGCCGAGCAGCGTGCCGGCCATGGAGGTGCGACCTGTGCCGTCGGCGGCGTGGGCGGCTTCGGCGACGCACAGGGGGGCGGTGCCGAGCAGGCCGAGTGCGGCGGCCAGCGTCCAGCGGCGGGTGAGCCGGCGGCCGTCCACGACGCGCTCGATCAGGGACGATGCCAGCGGGGCGGTGCCGATCGAGACGACAGTGCCGACGGCGACTCCGGCCAGGTGCATGGAGCTGTAGAACGCCAGGGGGTAGACCGCCACCGAGACGGCACCGAGCAGGACCGTGCCGCGCTGGTCGCGCAACCGGGACGCGTGGGCAGCGATCTGCGGGGCGGCCATCAGGGCCTGGAGGAGACCCCCGAGGCCCATGGCGACGGCCCCGATGGCGAGCGGGCCCACGTCCGGGGCGAAGGTGGCGGCCGTGCCGGTCGTCCCCCACAGCACGGAGGCGGCCAGCACGCACAGGGCCCCCGTTCCTGCGGACCGGCCGCGGCCGGGGCCCTTCACAGCCGGTCCAGCAGGGCCGCGGCCATCGAGCGGGCGTGCTGGACACGCTCGCCGTCGCCCTCCAGGCCGGCACGGGCCATCGCGCCCTCCAGCAGGAAGGAGAGATGCTCGGCCGTCGCGCGGGCCTCGTCGGGCCGGCCGGGAAGCAGCTGCTCCAGGTGGTCGGCGATCAGCCGCTCGACCTGCTCCTTGTGGGCGCGGACCACGGCCCGGCCCTCGTCGCCGGCAGGCAGCTCGGCGGCGGCGTTGAGGAGACCGCAGCCGCGGAAGCCGTGCTCGTAGGCGAAGCCGGCGTGGTCGCAGTACGCGTCGAAGACTGCCAGTACTCCCTCATGGGGGCCGTCGGCGTGCTCCAGGCGTGCCCGGTACAGGCCGAGCCACTCCTCGTGCCGGGCATCCAGGTAGGCCCGGACCAGGTCGGCTTTGGAGGAGAAGTTGTTGTACAGGCTCATCTTCGCCACGCCGGCCTCGGCCGTGATCGTGTCGATACCGGTCGCCGCCACACCATCGGCGTAGAAGCGCCGGGCCGCCGCCTCCAGGAGCCGTTCCCGGGCCGGCCGCCGCCCGCGCCCCGTCACGCCCGTATCGGTCTCACTCATCACAATCCAAACTAGGTAGGTAGGTCTACCTAGACTAGTCGACCTGGATGGATGCTGCGCCAGTCGTAAGCGTTCGACCCCGGCGCGGGGCGCGGGCTGCCGCATGCCTCCCCATTCGCCGCGTGGGGGGCCGGCCCCGGGACGGCCCGTGGCGCTGCGACCTGCGACCGGGCTGCACCGCAGGCGATGCACGGCGGCGTACGGCGGCACATGAGACCGGCGCACAGACCCTGCGGCGCGCTCGCCGCCGCAGGTCGGGCACAACCATGCGGCCCGGCGCCCGCAGGACACCGCGCCGGCTGGCCGCTCGGCAAGCGCAAGGTTTGTGCACGACAACGACGCGGCGATTCCCCGGCGAGATCCGTCCTGCCGGGGTGCCGGATGCGCTCGGGGCGCGGCCGGCCAAACCGCTTCGGCCCGGGGTGCATGTCACCGCCGGCTTCGATCGATGGCACCGGCCGTGGCCGAGCCGCCGCCGGGGGACGCAAGGAAAGCGATGACCGCCGCGATGTCGGCCGGGACATCGAAGCCGACACCGGCAGGGGCGGCGGATCGGGTGTGACGGGCATCACTTTGTACTTCGCGACGTCCGCAGGTCATCATATGACCCGATCGCTGCTTGTGACCGGAGCAGCACAACGACACGTACGAGTCGACGAGTCAACGATGACGAGGGCGGACATGAACGACCAGCAGCGGCCGGCGCGGGCGCGTGTGGGCGTGGTGGGGCTCGGGGCCATGGGCCTCGGTATGGCCCGCAGCCTGCGCACGGCCGGATACGACGTGGGGGTCAACGACCTGCGGCCGGAGGTGGCCGCCGACTTCGCCCGCGGCGGCGGGACGGCGTTCGCCTCCCCCGCCGAGCTGGCGGCCGGGGTGGACGTCCTGATCGGCGTCGTGGTCAACGCGGCGCAGGTCGAGTCGGTCCTCTTCGGCGACGGCGGGGCGGCAGAGCGGCTGCGCCCCGGTTCCGTCTACGTGATGTGCTCCACGGTCGACCCGGACTGGTCGGCCGAGCTGGAGGACCGTCTGGGCGAGTTGGGCGTGCTCTACCTGGACGCGCCCATCTCCGGCGGCGCCGTTCGCGCGGCCGCCGGTGAGCTGACGATGATGACGTCGGGCTGCGCCGCGGCGTACGACGTCGCCGACCCGGTACTCGAAGCCATGAGCGCCACCGTGTACCGTCTCGGCGACCACGCCGGTCTTGGCTCGAAGGTCAAGATCGTGAATCAGCTGCTCGCGGGCGTGCATATCGCCGCCGCCGCCGAGGCGATGGCTCTGGGGATCAAGGCCGGCGTTCCGGCCGAGGCGCTCTACGAGGTCATCACGCACAGCGCCGGCAACTCATGGATGTTCGAGAACCGTATGGCACACGTGCTGGCGGGCGACTACACGCCGCTGTCCGCCGTCGACATCTTCGTCAAGGACCTAGGGCTCGTACTGGATTCGGCACGGCCGCAGAAGTTCCCGCTGCCGCTGTCCGCCACCGCCCACCAGATGTTCCTGCAGGCGTCCGCCGGCGGGCTCGGCGGCGAGGACGACAGCGCCGTCATCAAGATCTTCCCCGGCATCGACCTGCCGCAGCCCGTGAACGAGCCCCAGCCGACCAATCAGCCCAAGAAGGAGGACTGACGTGAGCGTCCGCCTCGGGTGCATCGCCGACGACTTCACCGGCGCCACCGACCTGGCCAACAACCTGGTGCGCGCGGGCATGCGCGTGGTCCAGCTGATCGACGTACCGGCGGAGGGCACTGACCCCACGGCTGATCCCGCGGCCGACGCGGACGCGGTGGTCATTGCCCTCAAGTCGCGTACGGTCCCCGCGGCCCAGGCCGTCGAGGCGTCCCTTCGCGCTCTTGAGTGGCTGCGCGCCGCGGGCGCCGAGCAGATCTACTTCAAGTACTGCTCCACCTTCGACTCGACGCCGGCCGGCAACATCGGCCAGGTCACCGAGGCCCTGATGGACGCGCTCGGCACCGACTTCACCGTCGCAACGCCCGCGTTCCCCGACAACGGGCGCACCGTCTTCAAGGGTCACCTGTTCGTCGGCGACGTCCTGCTCAGCGAGTCCGGCATGCGCCACCACCCGCTCACGCCGATGACCGACTCCAACCTGGTGTCCGTGCTCGACGCGCAGACGACGCGGCCCACCGGCCTCATCGACCACGAGGTGGTGGCACAAGGCGCTGACGCGGTCCGGGCCCGGATCGCGCAGCTGCGGGCGCAGGGGGTCGGCGCCGCGATCGTCGACGCCGTGTCCAACGACGATCTCGTACGGCTCGGTGCGGCGGTCAAGGAGCTGGCGCTGGTGACCGCCGGTTCGGGCCTGGCGATCGGGCTGCCCGCGAACTGGGGTTTCGAACCGTCCTCGGCCGCCGCCCAGCTGCCGCCCGCCTGCGGCCGGCAGGCCGTCGTCGCCGGTTCGGTGTCCGCCGCCACGAACGGCCAGGTACGGGAGTTCCTCAGCACCGGCCGCCCCGCGTTCAGCGTCGACCCCCTGCGGATCGCCGCCGGCGAGGACGTCGCCGCCCAGGCGCTCGCCTTCGCCGACAAGCACCTCGCCGACGGGCCCGTGCTCGTCTACTCGACCGAGTCGCCGGACGCGGTCCGCTCGGTGCAGGGGCAGCTCGGCGCCGCCGAGGCGGGTGAGCTGGTGGAGCAAACGCTCGCCCGCGTCGCCCAGGGGCTCATCCAGCGCGGCGTACGGCAACTCGTGGTCGCGGGCGGCGAGACCTCCGGCGCCGTCGTGCAGGCGCTCGGCCTCACGGGCCTGCGCATCGGAGGGCAGATCGACCCCGGGGTGCCGTGGTGCGCGGCGCCGCTGCCCGGCGGCGACACCCTCCACATCACGCTCAAGTCGGGCAACTTCGGCGGCCCGGACTTCTTCACCGCAGCCTTCACCCTCCTGACCGGGGAATCCAAGTGACACAGGACCGCGAGACCCAGAACCGCGGGACAGGGGACATCGCCACGGCCGCCGACGACGCACGCGCCGAGATCGTCCGCATCGGCACCAGCCTGTTCGCCCGCGGCTACGTCCACGCCAGCGCCGGCAACATCAGCGCGAAGCTCGACGACGGCCACCTGATCACGCCGACCGATGCGGCCCTCGGCTTCCTCGACGCCGGCCGGCTCGCCCGGGTCGACGGCAACGGCGAGCAGATCGCGGGCGACCGTGCCAGCAAGACGCTCACGCTGCACCGGCGCATCTACGCAGCCGACCCCACCGCCCGGTTCGTCATCCACACCCACTCCACGCACCTGGTCGCGCTGACGTTGGCCGGCGTGTGGCAGCAGGACGACGTGCTCCCGCCCCTCACCCCGTACTACGTGATGAAGGTGGGCCACGTCCCGCTGGTCCCCTACCACCGGCCCGGTGACCCGCGCGTCGCCGACCTGGTCACCGAACGCATCAACTCCCGTGCGGCGAACGGCACTCCTATCCGGGCGGTGCTGCTCGACCGGCTCGGCCCCGTCGTCTGGGGCCCCGACGCCGCGTCCGCGCTGGCCGTACTCGAAGAACTGGAGGAGACCGCACGGCTGTGGCTGACGACCGGCCGCAGGTCCGAGCCCCTGGCCGACGACGCCATCGCCGAACTGAGGACCGCCTTCGGCGCCTCCTGGTAGAACCCCGCTCCCGTCCCCATCCGCTCGAGAACCACTGAGCCGCACAAGGAAGTGCCCCTCATGTCCACGACCGTGACAACGGCCGAAACCCCTGAACTCGCCCGCGAGAACGCCGTGTACCGCAAGGTCATCCGGCACATCGTCCCCTTCCTGATCCTCTGTTACGTCGTCTCCTACCTGGACCGGGTCAACGTCGGCTTCGCCAAGCTGCAGATGTCCCAGGACCTCGGCTTCAGCGAGGCGGCGTACGGCCTCGGCGCCGGCCTGTTCTTCATCGGCTACTTCCTGTTCGAAGTCCCCTCGAACCTGATGCTGCAAAAGGTCGGCGCCCGCACCTGGATCGCCCGGATCATGATCAGCTGGGGCGTGGTCTCGGCATTGTTCGTCTTCGTCAACAACGAGGCGACGTTCTACGTGCTCCGGTTCCTGCTCGGCGCCGCCGAGGCCGGGTTCTACCCGGGCGTGATCCTCTACTGCACGTACTGGTTCCCCTCCGCGCGGCGGGCCCGGGTGATCGCGCTGTTCATGTCGGCCATCCCCGTGGCGGGCATCTTCGGCAACCCGCTCTCGGGCTGGATCATGGACGTCTTCGAGGGCACCGGCGGCTGGAACGGCTGGCAGTGGCTGTTCCTCATCGAGGCGCTGCCCGCCATCGCGGTCGGCGTGATGACGCTGTTCTACCTGGACAACAGTGTGCGCGACGCAAAGTGGCTGAGCGACGACGAGAAGACCGTGATCGAGCGCGCACTCGCGAAGGACACCAAGCACCACAGCGAGCACGGCAAGACGTGGGACGCGTTCCGCGACCCCAAGGTGTGGCTGATGTGCCTCATCTACTTCTTCTTCGTGATGGGCCAGTACGCGCTCACCTTCTGGATGCCCACCTTCGTCGAGTCCACCGGCATCAAGGGCGGCTTCGCGATCGGCGCGCTGAGCGCCGTGCCGTACCTGGCCGCGCTCGTCGCGATGAACCTCTTCGGCCGCTCCGCCGACAGGCGGCGCGAGCGCCGCTGGCACCTGATCATCCCGAGCCTGATGGGCGCCGTCGGCTTCTCACTGGCCGCGAGCTGGACCGGGTCGACCGCTCTGTCCCTTGTCGCGCTCTCGATCGCCGCCGCGGGCGTGCTGACCTGCGCGCCCCTGTTCTGGTCGCTGCCGACCGCCTTCCTCAGCGGCACCGCGGCCGCCGCCGGGCTCGCCGTCATCAACTCGGTGGGCAACCTGGCCGGCTTCGTCAGCCCGTACATGATCGGCTCACTCAAGGACGCCACCGACTCGACGGCGATCCCGATGTACGTCCTGGCGCTGGGCCTGGTCATCGGCGCCGCGGCCGTCCTCGTCACCAAGAAGAGCGTCGTCAACCGCTGACCGAGCCTGCCTCACACCCTACGGAGTCACCATGCCGAGGTTCGCCGCGAACCTGTCCACCCTGTATCCCGAACACGACTTCCCCGACCGCTTCGCCGCGGCCGCGGCGGACGGCTTCGAGGCCGTCGAGTACCTCTTCCCGTACGCGTACGAGGCGACCGAACTGCGGCGCCGTCTCGACGCGCACGGCCTGCAGCAGGTGCTGTTCAACGCTCCGCCCGGAGACTGGGACGCGGGTGAGCGCGGGATCGCGGCGCTGCCCGGACGCGAGGCGGAGGTGCGTGAGGGCGTCGACCGCGCCCTGGAATACGCCGCCGCGCTCGACTGCCCGCGCGTGCACATGATGGCGGGCCTGGTACCGCAGAACGCCGACCCGGCGCCGTACCACGCGACATACCTGTCGAACCTCGCCTACGCCGCAGAACAGGCAGCGACTGTCGGCGTCGACATCCTGATCGAGCCGATCAACGGCCGCGACATGCCGGGCTACTTCCTCAGCCGACAGGCCGACGCCCACGCCGTCGTGAAGGAGGTGGGCGCCCCCAATCTGAAGGTCCAACTCGACCTCTACCACTGCCAGATCGTCGAGGGCGACCTCACCGCCACACTCCGCCGCGACCTGCCCACCGGCCGCGTCGCCCACCTCCAGATCGCAGGCGTGCCCGACCGTCACGAGCCCGATGCCGGAGAACTGAACCTCCGTCATCTCATGTCCGTCGTCGACGAGCTGGGCTTCGACGGCTGGATCGGCTGCGAGTACTTCCCCAAGGCCGGCACGAGCGAAGGTCTCGGCTGGCGACACAAATTCCAAGGAGAGAACGCATGAGGATCGTCATCACGGGTGGCTTCGGCTTCCTCGGCCGCCAGGTCGCCGAGGCCCTGCTGGAGCAGCGCACGTTCGACGGCGCCCCCATCACCCGCCTCGTGCTCGCCGACCTCTTCGTACCGCAGCACTCGCCGCTGGCCGCCGACCCGCTCGTGGACGTGGTCCAGGGCGACCTGACCGAGCACCTCGGCGACCTGTTCGCGCAGCCCGTCGACGTGGTCATCCACCTCGCGGCCGCGGTCTCCGCCGAGTGCGAGGCCGACTTCGACCTCGGCATGAGCGCCAACCTGGACACCACCCGCGCCCTCCTTGAAGCCGCACGCGCCCAGTCGGCCGCCGGCGGTGTGACGGTACGGGTGGTCTTCGCCAGCAGTGTCGCCGTCTACGGCTCGGACGCAGCGCTCCCGCTTCCGGAGGTCGTCAGCGAGTCGACACTGCCCACGCCACAGTCCAGCTACGGCGTCCAGAAGCGGATCTGCGAGCAGCTGATTGCCGAGTACACCCGCCGCGGCTTCCTCGACGGCCGCGTCACCCGCCTGATGACAGTCTCGGTGCGCCCCGGCAAGCCGAACGCGGCGGCCTCCGGTTTCCTGTCCGGCATCGTCCGCGAGCCGCTGGCCGGCCTCGAGGCGACCTGCCCGGTCAGCCCGGACCTGCGAGTCGCCCTCGCCTCCCCGCGCCGTACGGTCGAGGGCATCCTGCGCGTGGCCCAGGCCGAGCGCGGCGAGGGGCCCGGACAGCTGTCCGGCACCCTCCCGGTCAACCTCCCGGCCCTCACTGTCACGGTCGCCGAGATCCTCGACACGCTGCGCCAGGTCGCCGGGGACACCGTCGCCGACCTGGTGAAGGTCGCGCCGGACCCGGCCGTCGAGTCCATCGTCGGCTCCTGGCCGGCCGCCTTCGACAACGCCCGCGCGGCCTGGCTCGGCCTTGAGCCCGACGCGGACTTCGCAGCCGTCGTGCACCAGTACGTCGCCGACCACGCGCAGGCGGTCACCGCCAGGGCGGCCAAGACCACGCCGATAGACTGACGACCATGTTTACCAAGGTGGACGGGCCGGTCCGGCTCGCGGACCGCGTCGCCTCGATGCTCGCGGACGAGATCGAGTCCGGACGGCTGACCACGGGCGACAAGCTGCCGACCGAGGTGGAACTGGTCAAGCAGCTCGGCGTCAGCCGCACCGTGATCCGCGAGGCCGTGTCCCGGCTGAGCAACGCGGGCCTGGTCGAGGCGCGCCAGGGGCGGGGCGTCTTCGTCCTGCCCCGGCGCACCCGTCCACTCGACCTCGAAGCCGACACCACCGGCACCACCGACACCAAGGCCAAGGTGCTGCAGATCGTCGAGGTCCGCCGCGCCATGGAGGGCGAGGCGGCCGAAATAGCCGCCACCCGCGCCACCGCCGCCGACCACGCACGGATGCGGCAGGCCCTGGCCGCGATCGACGCGGCGGTCGCGGCGGGCGGCGACGGCGCCGACGAGGACCTGGCCTTCCACCGCTCCATCGCGGAGTCGACCGGCAACGCGGTCATGGTCTCCACCGTCCGCTACCTCGGCGAGGTCTCTCGCGGCGGCATCCGCGTCACCCGCGCCAACGAGGCCCGCCGGGGCGACTTCTTCGACGCGGTCCGCGAGGAACACCAGGCCATCCTGGCCGCCATCGAGCAGGGCGACGCCAAGGCGGCCCGCACGGCCGCCCGCCGCCACCTCAAACACGCGGCGGCCCGGCTCCAAAAGGCGGGCCCCGAGTTCTGGAACACGGCGCAGGACCTGGGCGTAAAGCTCGACGCGGCTGAGTAATCCCCTTCAAGGCCCCCGCCCATCGACGCCGCCCACCCCCAGCCGTACCTCCTCCCCCGCTCGCCCTGTCGGCGCCATGTCCGCGCCTCGCTCATCGAAACCCGACGGAGCGAAAATCGGTGAGCGGCGAGCACCCACCGGCACACAGCGGTCAACTTGACGCGGCCCTGAAGGACTTTGTTGGCGGATTCGGTGTGTTCAGGCGGCCAGTTCCAAGCCGAGGCGGGCGAACCGGCTGATGTGGGTGGTGCCGATGGGGATCCCGCTCCACCAGGTGTTGAGTCGGTGGAGGTTGAGTGCGGCGGCGGTCAGGACGTGACCGAGGTGGGTCTTGTCCAGCCCGCGGTAGGGGGTGGTGCGTGTGCGTGTCACCCGGACGGCCTGGGAGATGGTGCCTTCGACACCTGCGCGGGTGCCGTAGGCGGCCTTCCACTCATCGGTCTCCTGCTCGCGTCGGCGCTGGTCGAGGGCTTGCTGCTGGGGCTGGGTGAGCAGGGTGAGGCTGCGCCCGTGCTTGGGGTTGGTGGCGCTGGTGCACTGGGCGCGGACCGGGCAGGCGTCGCAGTCCGTCTTGGCGAAGTGGACCCGGATGATCTCGGTGCCGGTGGGTTTACGCTGCTCAGACCAGCTGGCACTGCGCCGGCCGCGGGGACAGGTGACGGTGCGGGCCGGCCAGTCGATGGTGAAGGCGTCCTGTCCCAGGCCCTGTCCGGCGCGGCCTTGGGCGGTGGTGTCGGCGAAGACCGGTCCCATCAGTTCGATGTTCTGCCCGGCGGCGGCGACCAGCAGTGCGGCGGAGGTGTAGCCGGAGTCGACCAGGTGGAGGGCCGGCAGCAGGCCGCGTACGGCCAGAGCGTGGTGGACGGGCTCGGTGATCTGAGCGTCGGGGACGGTGGCGTCGGTGGTGACCACGTTCGTGATCAGGTGCGGGGCGTCCGGTTCGCAGGTCTCGGTGAAGTGGACCTTGTAGCCGTCCCAGCCCGCGCCGCGCTTGACGCTGTAGCGGGCGTCGGTGTCGTAGGGGCTGGACAGCCTCAATCTGCCAGGCGGGAGATCTTTGCCCTCCCGCCAGCGCACCCCCTTCTCATCACGGTGATATTGCTGCACCCACGCAATCCGCAGGACCTGCACCGCCTCGATCTCCCGCAACCAGACCGATGCGCCGGGTGCGTAGAGGGCCTCGAGCAGCGCGAATCCGTCCTCTCCCACGGTCAGCGCCCACTGCTGCCGGGCGTCGGCTCCTTTGGGAAAGCGGAACGAATCGATGCGCTTGCCGTAGCGTTCGAACCACTTCGCCGCGGCGGTCTGCCGCAGCCAGCCGGGCGCCGCGACGGCCAGTGTCTCCAGCGCGGCGCGCAGCGTCTCGCCGACGAACTCCATCCGGTTCAGCGTCCGCACCTGGGCCAGCACGTGCGTGGAGTCGGTGCGTTGGCGGCCTCCCGCCCGCAGCAGCCCCAGCTCACTCACTCGTTCCAGCAGCCGGTCAAGGACCAGTTCCTCCAGGCCGTGCGCGATCAGCCGGTCCCGGAACTCGCTGAGCACGGAGAAGTCGAACCCGGGATCGTCCAGCTCCAGGCCGAGCGCGTACTTGACGTCGATCCGCCCGCGCACCGCGTCGGCAGCCTGCCGGTCCGTCAAGCCCTCCGCGAACTGCAGCACGCTGACCATCGCTAACTGGCCCGGCGACCACGCCGGACCACCCCGGCGCGGAAATGCCCGGGCGAACTGCTCATCCTCGAACAGCGGACCGAGTTCATCCCGGATCCGCATGGCCAGGCAGCCTTTACGGAATGCGGCGCGAGCCACCCGCGTGGTGGCCTCCGGGACGGACAGAGCAGACACAGGGCGCAGCGACATCGCAGCCCCTCCTTGCCTCCCCGCACGATGGAACCGAACCACCAGACTGCCCGACCGAACAAGATCGCCAAGAGCAGTTACCGAATCCGCCAACAAAGTCCTGAAGGACCGGGCTTGGAGGTAGTTCCCAACTGGCTGCTGGGTTGGCTCCTCCGTCCAGACACCCGCTATGGGGTGGCAGGGACGCGTGACTCACGCCCCGCAGTCCACACAGCAGCGCCACGTGCGGCGATGTTGTGGGAAGCATTCCGGTCGGCGTGGGCAACGACCCCGCACCCCCGGCAGATGAAAAGCCCCTGGTCCACACGGTTGCGCTTGTCGATGTACCGGCACTGCGAGCACATCTGCGACGTGTAGGCGGGATCGACGTAGACCAGGGGCACGCCCGCCCGCTTGGCCTTGTAGACGATGAAGTCTCCGAGCTGGGAAAACGCCCAGGAGTGGAGTGCGACCCGTTGGGGCTTGCGGAGCCGTACCCGAGTGCGGATGCCCTTGAGTTCTTCGAGGGACAAGCCGCGCCCGGTGCGTTCAGCCTCGGTCACGATCGTCTTGGAGATGATGTGGTTGGTGTTCGCGGCATGCCGTGCTTCCTTGCGGGCACGCGCCTTGAGCCGCCGCTTGGCGGACTTGGTGCGCTTCTTCTGCAACTTCCGCCGCAGGTCAAGCTGGCGCTTGCGGTACCGGTTCAGGCCGCGCCCGGCGGCCTGGTAGCCGGTGGACGTAGTAGCGATGTTGACGATGCCGAGGTCCACGCCGATGAAGCCGTCCGGCTCGTACCGCTCGGCCTCGGGCACCTCGCACGTGGCGACGAGGTAGAACACGCCGTCGCGCTCGATGAGGTCAGATTCGCCCTTCCGGTACTGCTGGAGCGTCTTGAGCGCGTCGCAGTAGCCGACGAAGCGGACGTTCTTGAGCCGCCCGGACGTGGTCCAGATGGACACGGTCTGCTGGTCGTACTGCCAGCTCAGACACCGCTCGTCATACGGCTGCGCGGCCTCGGCGCGGAACGCGATCGGCTTGGACTCCGCCCTGACCCGGCGCCTCGACTTCGGCTTGCCGAGATTTCCGGCGCGCAGGTTGGCGTGCAGCGTGGTGTACGCGTCACGCACCTTCTTGATCACATGCTGCGCGGCCTGCGCCCCGAGCCCCTGCGCCTTGAGGTGCGGATACGTGTGCTTACGCAGCTCATACTCACGCGGCACGCCGCGAGCGAACGCCACCTGGGACACCCAGCACGCCAGATCGTTGACCGTGCGCAGCGTGGAGCGCAGCGCGGCGGCCTGTTCGGCCTCCGGCATCAGCTTCACCTGCACCACGATCTTCATACCGGAACCCTATGCGGAGGCACTGACAACAATGCAGACCCGTACTTACGCGCAGGTCACCCCTACTTCGAGAAGTGATTCCTCCCGGGCCTGAAGGCCCGGGGATCCTCACTAGATCCCGCTGAAGCACGGACCAGCCATTCCCGAACTACTCCCCGCCGAGGAGGAGTTGAGCCCCGCCCGGACCGCCATGTCCCACACCCGCTCTCGGGCCTCAATGTCTGGGGGCGGCAGCGGCGGCTCCGCAGCCTCGGTCAGCAGAAGTCGTTCAACGTCGCAGAGGTCAATGCCCGCCGATCAGCGGGGACAGACCGCGCCGGTCACCCGGCGCCGGTTCTCGGGGCTGCGTGGGATGCGCGCCGGGCTGCCGCGCAGAAGCGCCCGGCCGAGTGAGACGGGCGCGGATGAGCGCGTTCCGGCGAGCGGTGCATCGGTTTTTGCGAGACCTTGAGGTGGAGCGCGCCCCACAGTGGCGACGCATGTCCAGGGTGACACCCACACCCAGCAAGGAAGGCGGGCCGTGGTGAGCGATGCGGATACGGGCGCCGCGGGGCGGAGCCAGGGCGAGATGGCGCAGCTCTCGGCGATCGAGTTGAACGTCAACGATCAGGTGCGACGGCTTGAGGTGGATCCACGGACCTCGCTGCTCGACGCGCTGCGCGAGCACCTGCGCCTGAGCGGTACCAAGAAGGGGTGTGATCACGGGCAGTGCGGCGCCTGCACGGTGCTGATCAACGGCCGACGCGTCAACTCCTGTTTGACGCTCGCCGTGATGCATGAGGACGACGAGATCGTGACGATCGAAGGCCTGGGCGTTCCCGATGGTCTGCACCCCATGCAACGCGCCTTCGTCGAGCGTGACGGCTTCCAATGCGGCTACTGCACTCCTGGTCAGATCTGTTCGGCCGTCGGCATGCTCGCCGAGGTGGAGGCGGGCTGGCCCAGCCACGCCACCGCTGACGTGGCCTCGCCGCGGATCGCGTTGACCGATGAGGAGATCCGCGAGCGGATGAGCGGCAACATCTGTCGGTGCGCCGCCTATCCGAACATCGTCGCGGCCATCCGTGGCATCGCGGTGGGAGGCTTGGAATGAGGTCCTTCACGTACGAGCGGGCGACGGACGCGCGGGCCGCCGTCGCTGCGGTGTCCAGAAACGGCGCGAAGTTCATCAGCGGCGGCACCAATCTGCTCGACCTGATGAAGCTCGACATCGAGAAGCCCAGCCATCTGGTCGACATCAGCCGGCTTCCGTTGCGGGACATCGAGGAGCTCCCGGACGGCGGGCTGCGCATCGGCGCCCAGGCGGCGAACTCCGATGTGGCCGCCGATGCCCGAGTGCGTACGCGCTACCCGGTGCTGTCGGAAGCGCTGGTCGCAGGTGCCTCGGGCCAGCTGCGCAACAAGGCGTCCACCGGGGGAAATCTGTTGCAGCGCACTCGCTGCCCGTACTACTACGACACGGCTGCGGGCTGCAACAAGCGAGATCCCGGTTCCGGGTGCTCGGCGATCGGCGGGTTCAACCGGATTCACGCCCTCCTCGGCGCCAGCGACTCCTGCATCGCCACCCACCCCTCGGACATGGCCGTCGCGATGACCGCGCTGGAGGCGGAGATCGAGCGGCTGGACGCCGACGGGTCGGTACGCCGCGTCGCCATCGCAGACTTCTACCGGCTGCCGGGCGACACGCCGCACATCGAGACCGTGCTGCGTCCGGGCGAGATGATCACGAGCGTCCTCCTGCCCCCGCCCCCGGCCGGCCGGCAGATCTACCGCAAGGTCCGAGACCGGGCTTCGTACGAGTTCGCGCTGGTCTCCGTGGCGGCTGTCGTCGCGACCGACCAGGGAACGATCAGTGACGCCCGGGTGGCTTTCGGCGGTGTGGCGCACAAGCCCTGGCGGTCCGGTGAGGCGGAGGCCGCGCTGACCGGCCGTCCCGCCACGATGGTCACCTATCGCGCCGCCGCCGAGGCCGCGATGCGCGACGCCGTGGGGCAGGGGCACAACGACTTCAAGATCGAGCTGGCCAAGCGCACGCTGTGCCGCACTCTGGCGCAAGCGGCTCAGGCGAGCTGAGGAGACGAGATGATCGGGCAAGCTCTGAACCGCGTCGACGGCCCGTTGAAGGTCGCCGGCCAGGCCACCTACGCCTACGAGCAGTGGGGGGCCGGCCAACCTCTCTACGGGTTCATCGTCGGCGCGACGATCGGCAAAGGCCGCATCACCAGGATCGACACCGAGAACGCCGAACGCGCACCTGGCGTAAAGATGGTGATGACCCATCACAATGCCCCCGCGCAGGGTGTCCGTGATGAGTCCATTCCGTTCGAATACTGGCGCGCCCAGCCAGTGCTGACGGGCCCCGACGTCCACTATTACGGCGAGCCGGTGGCACTTGCCGTCGCCACGACCCTCGAGCAGGCCCGAGCGGCCGCCGATCTGGTCGAAGTCGAGTACACCGGCGGGCGGGGACGTTTCAACTTCGCCGAGCAGGAAGACGAGGTGTACATCCCGAAAGTGGTCAACGCCGGTCTCCCCACCGACACTGCGGTCGGCGACTTCGATGCCGGGTTCGACAGCGCGGCGGTGAAGGTCGACCAGCTGTACACAACGCCGTACGAGCTCTCGATGCCGATGGAACCGCACGCGTGTCTGGTGGAACCGCGCGACGAGGAGCTGACCGTCTACGTCAGCTGCCAGATCGTCGACGCGGCGCGGGCCTCGGTTGCCGCCACGCTTCGGCTCGACCCGGAGCGGGTCCACATCGTCACCCCCTTCGTCGGCGGGGGATTCGGCTCCAAGCTGGGCATCCATTCCGAGACGATCCTGGCGGCGCTCGCCGCTCGCGAGTTGCGCCAACCGGTCAAGGTCGCGATGACCAGGCAGCAGATCTTCCAGCTCGTCGGCAACCGTCCCACAACCAGCCAGCGGGTTCGACTGGGCGCGGAGCAGGACGGACGGCTGAGCGCGATCGCCCATGACGTCACCATGCACACCAACCCCGACGTGGAGTACGCCGAGCAGACCGCCGCCACGACCCGCAGCCTCTACGCCGCGCCCCACCGGTTGACCAGCCACCGCCTGGCGCCGCTCGATCTGCCGCCCGGGACGGACGTACGCGCACCGGGCGAGGCGCCGGGCATGCTGGCGGTCGAGTCGGCGATGGACGAGCTGGCCCATGCGATCGGGATGGACCCCGTCGAACTGCGGATCCTCAACGAGCCCACCGTCGATCCCGAGCGAGACGTGCCGTACAGCGACCGGCACCTGGTCGACTGCCTGCGCGAAGGCGCGCGCCGGTTCGGCTGGGAGCACCGCCCCGGCACCCCGGCGAGCGTGCGCGACGGGCGCTGGCTGGTCGGCTACGGCATGTCGGCCGCCATCCGTGGGCACTTCCAGGGGCCGACAGCGGTGCGTGTGCGGTTGGAGGCCGACGGCACCGCCGTCGTCCAGACGGACATGACCGACCTCGGCACGGGCACGTACACCGTTCTGACCCAGGTCGCGGCCGAGGGGCTCGGACTGCCGCCCGATCGGGTGCGGATCGAGCTCGGGCGTTCCGAGTTTCCCACCAGCTGGGGGTCCGGCGGCTCTTGGGGCGCCGCCAGCTCGTGCAATGCGGTGCATGGTGCGTGTATGACCCTGCGCGAGCAACTCCTGGCCGCGGCGCGCGGAGACACCCGCTCGCCGCTGCACGGCCTGGACCCGGAAGACGCCGTGTTCTCGGATGGCAACGTGGTGGTCGGCAGAGCGTCCGAGGCGCTGAGCGAGATCGTCGCCCGCAGCCACCCGGAAGGGTTCGAGGCGGAGGGCGGTACCCGCTTCATGGGCGACGATCCGAACTACACGGACTACTCGATCAACACCTACGGGGCCCATTTCGCTGAAGTGGGGGTCGACGCGGACACCGCCGAGATCCGGCTGCGGCGGATGCTCGGCGTGTTCTCGGTGGGCCGCGTGCTCAACGCGAAGACGGCTCGCTCGCAGCTGATCGGCGGCATGATCTGGGGAGCCGGCGCGGCCCTCGAAGAAGAGGCCGTGGTCGACCTGCGAACCGGCGCCTTCGTCAACCGGGACTTCGCGCAATACCTGGTGCCGGTCCACGCCGACATCCCCGATGTCGAAGCGGTCATCCTTGACGGGTACGACGACAAGGCCAATGTCCTGGGCGCGAAGGGCGTCGGCGAGCTGGGCATCTGCGGGGCCGGTGCGTCGATCGCGAACGCGGTGTTCAACGCCACCGGCGTGCGCGTACGCGACTTCCCCATCACCATCGAGAAGGTGCTCCCCGGTCTACCACTGATGGAGACCTGAATCCATGACAACGGTGCCGGTTCGCCCGCCAAAGCCCTGATCCGAAGCGGCCCGCCGCATGGGTCCGGCTGAGGGCTGAGGGCAAGTCAGGTGGTGCTGTCCTTCGGCGGTTCGGGTTGGGTATGGAGGATGTCGCGGGCCTGTTCCGCCGCGCGCGCCATGCTTTCGGAGACGAAATCGAGGAAACGGGCGATGTTCTCCAGCCGGGTCGCCGCCGGAGTGCCTGACCCGAGAACACCGACACCCTGTCGCGCAATATCAACCATGTGGGCGGTGGAACGGGCGGACGCCATCATCGACTGGTACATGATGTCGTTGTCCACGACATAGCGCTCACGGCGGCGCTCGTCGCGCTCCCGGCGGACCATGCCCTGACTCTCCAAGAACGCGACCGCCTTCGAGATCGACGCGGGGCTGACCTGCAGACGCTGGACGAGTTCGGCGGCTGTGAGACTGCCCGTGTCGGTGAGGGTGAGGCAGGACATCACCCGCGCCATCATCTTCGGCGTGCCCGACTGTATGAGGACGGTCGTGAACGTCTCCTCATACGCAAGCACCGCCTGGGCGTCACGCCCGTAAGCCTGCGCGGGCGTCTCCGCGTCCCGGGGCGTGGCCTGTTTGCGGCGGGAGCGCTGTTCCGTAGCCCGGTGCGCGAGGTCCGCACGGTAAGCGGTCGGGCCACCGTTGCGCATCACCTCACGCGTGATCGTCGACGTCGGCCGCTCCAGGTTTCTGGCGATCTCGGCATAGGCGAGGCCATCGGCCAGCCCCAACGCGATCTGCTGGCGTTCCCGCTGGGTGAGTCTGCCTCCCGGCATTACGTTCTCCTTCTCCTTGGCGGCCCTGCACCGGCCCCCGGCACCCGCGCGCGGCGGCCGGCGTCCGTGCCCGGCGGCCGGGCTCGTGTCCAGCGCCCGTGCACGGTCTCCGGCGTCTGGCGTCAGGTGTCCGTGTTTTGAGGTCCGGCGGGTCGACTATAGCGTTCACTCTCAATTCATTGCAACGACCGGGGGCGAGACCTGTTGCATTAGAGCCCAGACCATTGCAATGAAATCCCTGCAACTACCTGCACTTATAGGGTTCTTGCGCAACAAGACTGTTGCTCGATCCTTGAATGCAACGTAGCGTTTCGCCCATCAGAAACAACGGATTCAAGGAGCACACCATGCAGAAGTTCGACACCCCCTCCCCCGTCACCGCCGTCCTGGACATCCCCGCGGGCCGCATCCGGTTCATCGCCGCCGACCGCACCGACACATGCGTCGAGATCCTGCCCGCCGACCAGTCCAAGAGCCGCGACCTCAAGGCCGCCGAGCAGACCACGGTCACCTACGCCGACGGCGTTCTGCGCATCGAGGCCGCCGCCGCGAAGAACCGGATCCTGGGCAACTCCGGCTCCGTCGAAGTGACCGTTCAGTTGCCCGCCGGCTCCCGCGTCGAGGCGAAGGCCGCCGCCGCCGAACTGCGGGGTGTGGGACGTCTCGGCGACGTCACCTTCGAGGGCGCGCAGGGCGTGGTCAAGCTCGACGAGACCGCGAGCGCCCGCCTCACCCTTCAGGCCGGTGACGTCTTCGTCGGCCGCCTGAACGGCCCCGCGCAGATCAGCACGCAAAAGGGCGACCTGAACATCGCCGAGGCCACGAGCGGGACGGTCGAACTGCGCACCGAGTCCGGTGACATCACCATCGGCGCCGCCCGCGGCACCTCCGCCACCCTCGACGCCGGCACCACTTACGGCCGCATCCACAACACCCTGAAGAACACCGAAGGCACCGACGCCGGGCTGAACATCCACGCCACCACCTCCTACGGCGACATCACCGCCCGCAGCCTCTGACCCACCCACAGGTCTCGAAGGAGCGCCTTTCATGAGTACTTTGGCCATCGCGGCGAACGGGCTGCGCAAGTCCTACGGCGACAAGACCGTCCTCGACGGCATCGACCTCGCCGTCCCCGAGGGAACGGTGTTCGCCCTGCTCGGGCCGAACGGCGCCGGCAAGACCACCGCGGTCAAGATCCTTTCCACTCTCCTCTCCCCCGATCCCGCCTGTGGCGAGATCCGCGTCGGCGGGCACGACCTCGCGACCAAGGCGCAGGCCGTGCGCGCCGCGATCGGGGTGACCGGGCAGTTCTCCGCCGTCGACGGCCTCATCACCGGCGAGGAGAACATGCTCCTCATGGCGGACCTGCACCACCTGCCCAAGTCCGAAGGACGGCGCGTCGCCGCCGAGTTGCTGGAGCGGTTCGACCTCGTTGACGCCGCGAAGAAGCCCGCCTCCACCTACTCGGGCGGCATGAAGCGCCGCCTCGACATCGCCATGACGCTGGTCGGCAACCCGCGGATCATCTTCCTCGACGAGCCGACCACCGGCCTCGACCCCCGCGCCCGCCACAACATGTGGGGCATCATCCGCGAACTCGTCACCGACGGCGTCACCGTCTTCCTCACCACCCAGTACCTCGACGAAGCCGACGAGCTCGCCGACCGTATCGCCGTCCTCAACGACGGCAAGATCGCCGCCGAGGGCAGCGCCGAGGAACTCAAGCGGCTCATCCCCGGCGGACACATCCGGCTCCGCTTCACCGACCCCGACGCCTACCAGAACGCCGCCCTCTCCCTGAACGAAGCCCACCGCGACGACGAGGCCCTCGCCCTGCAGATCCCCAGCGCCGGCAGCCAGCGCGAGCTGCGCTCCATCCTCGACCGGCTGGACTCGGCCGGCATCGAGGCGGACGAGCTGACCGTGCACACCCCCGACCTCGACGACGTGTTCTTCGCCCTCACGGGCGGCGCCGGCATCCCCAACCAGCCCAACCAGCCCAACCAGTCCAAGGAGGAAGCCCGATGAGCTCCCTGTCCCTCGCCGTGCGCGACTCGTCCACCATGCTGCGCCGCAACCTCCTGCACGCCCGCCGCTACCCCTCCCTCACCCTGAACCTGCTGCTCACCCCGATCATGCTGCTCCTCCTCTTCGTCTACATCTTCGGCGACGTCATGAGCGCCGGCCTCGGCGGCAGCGGCGCCGACCGCTCCGTCTACATCGCCTACATCGTCCCCGGCCTGCTCCTGATGACGATCGGCTCCACCACCATCGGCACCGCGGTGTCCGTCTCCAACGACATGACCGAAGGCATCATCGCCCGCTTCCGCACCATGGCCATCCACCGCGGCTCCGTCCTCATCGGACACGTCATCGGCAGCGTGCTGCAGTGCATCGCGAGCGTGGTGCTCGTCGGAGCCGTCGCCGTGGCGATCGGGTTCCGGTCCACCAACGCCACCGCCCTGGAATGGCTGGCCGCGTTCGGGCTTCTCGTGCTGTTCGCGACGGCGCTCACCTGGATCGCGGTCGGTATGGGACTGATCAGCCCCAACGCCGAAGCTGCCAGCAACAACGCCATGCCCCTGATCCTGCTGCCCCTCCTGTCCAGCGCCTTCATCCCCACCGACACCATGCCCGGCTGGTTCCAGCCCATCGCCCAATACCAGCCCTTCACCCCCGCCATCGAAACCCTCCGCGGCCTCCTCCTCGGCAGCGAGATCGGCAACAACGGCTGGCTCACCATCGCCTGGAGCCTCGGCCTCACCGTCCTCGGCTACTACTGGTCCAAAGCAAAGTTCAACGACGACCCGAAGTAGCCCGCATGACCACGCGGGCCACCACCCGCAAAGCCCACACCACCTCGTGGCGGCGCGCCCCGACACCACGTCGGAGTACGCCGCCACACCCGTATCTCCTCAGCGCGCCCACAGGCCGGCACCCGCAGATCACTGCCCCGGCAGGCCACCACCCGACCCACGCACGACCAGACCCGTGACGAGACCCACGGCCAGAAGCGCAAGATCCCCCTCTGATCTGGCCCCGCTCGTCCGGCTCGCGTCGGCTCCGACGGACGCGTTCGAGGTGCAGAGCGAGCCGGCCTCGCCCTGCAGGTCGGAGACGGGGCTACTTCGGGCCGGAGTTGAACTCGGAACCACCTGGAGCCAATTGGGGCCAGGGGTCCGGGGGCGGCGTGCGGCGCGGGCCGATGTCAGCGGCGGGACATGTAGAGGTTGAATGCCTTGTGCAGAACCTTGTTGAGTGGGAAGTCCCATTCCCCAAGGTATTCAACGGCCTGTCCGCCGCTGCCGACCTTGAACCGGAGTAGGCCGAGGAGGTGGTTGTCCTCCTCCAGCGTGTCGGTGATGCCACGGAAGTCGTAGATGCCGGCGCCGAGTTCGTAGGCATCGGACATCATTCGCCACTGGATGGCGTTGTTGGGCTGGACCTCACGTTTACGGCTGGTGGAGGCCCCGTACGAGTACCAGACGTGCTCACCGACGGTCAGCATCGTGGCGGCCGCGAGTACCTCTCCCTCGTGGTGGGCGAGGTAGAGGCGCATGCGGTTGTCGTCCTCGGCCTGCAGCGCGGTCCACATGCGCTGGAAGTAGGCCAGGGGGCGCGGGATGAACTGGTCCCGTTCGGCGGTCTCGACGTAGATTGCGTGGAAGGCGGGCAGGTCGTCGTAGTCGCCCTGGACCACTTTGACACCGGCCTTCTCTGCCTTTTTGATGTTGCGTCGCCACTGCTGGTTGAGATCGCGCTGGATTTCTTCCAGCGGCCGTCCCTTGAAAGGAACTTGGAACACGTAGCGCGGCTGGCCTGCGGCGAAGCCGTCCTCACCGCCGGACTCCGTCTGCTGCCAGCCCATGCGGCGCAGCCGGTCGGCCAGCTCGAAGGCCTCCGGCTCGCGCATGGTGGCCTGCGCATCCCCCAACTTTGTGGCCTGCGGGTCAGCGATCGCAGCCTTGACCGCCTCGGCGCTCCAGCGGCGTTGCACCACGGGCGGCCCCATCTTCACGGAGAAGACGCCCTGTGCTTTCAAGTACGCGAGCATCGGCCGAAGCCACTGGTCCAGGCCCGTCGCCGTCCAGTCGATGACAGGGCCCTCAGGGAGATAGGCGAAGTACTTCTTCAACTTCGGCAACGGACGAAGCAGCGCCAGCCCGGCACCAACGAGATTGCCGCCTTCGTCGAACCAGCCCAGGCTCTCCCCCCGCCAGTCCGGCTTCACATCCGCCCAGGCCGGAACCTGCATGTGACTCACTGACGGCTGGGCTGCGACGAAAGCCAGATGTTCGTCGCGGGTGATCGACTTCAGGCGATAACTCATGCGCAGCGCTCCTCTGTTCGACGCGCCACCCTGCTGAGGCACGTTGCACGAACCCAGGCCTCACAGAATGTCACCAATCACGGGATATGGCACAGCCTCTCAACGTGCTGCCGGCGTACGGCCAAGAGGGCAGAGCGGCGTAGTCCAGGAAGTACGCAGTCGCTGTCGATATCTACGCGATCGACATCTAGAGGAGCGCAGGAGCGGCCATAAGGGTCCAGCGACTACGCGAAGTGACGGCAAGCTGCCGCGACAGCGTCCGGATTTGCCGGTGAGCGGGTATCTGATCATCCAGGGTCGGGGCCGCCCGATCCGGGGCGGCGATCTGAACAGTTGCGGGTGTCCGGAGAGGCCAGGGTTCGCGCGTTTCGGCCTCGATGGACTGCACAGGCGTTCTCAGTCTGCGGGTGCCGGTTCGGCGGGCCGGGCCGTGAAGAAGCGGGTGATGTCTTCCGCCGCGGTTGGGGACAGCATCATCGCCTGGACTCGTGCGGACATCTCGGCGATCGGGTGAATCCTGGTGAACATCACCTCCTCGTACGTCCGGATCGCCGAGTCCGGGTCGGCGGGGTCGGCGGCGAGTCGGCCGGCGAGTTCGGCGGCGTCGAGCATGGCCTGGTTGGCGCCCTCGCCGACCGGCGGCATGAGGTGCGCGGCGTCGCCGATGAGAGTGACGCCCGGCCGGCCGGACCAGCACGTACCGATGGGCATCGCTTCGATCAGGCGCGGCAGCGGCGCGCTGTCCCCGGACTCGATGAGAGCGGTGAGGCGTGGGTCCCAGCCACCGAACACGTCCAGCAGAGCGCGCTTACTGCGGTATGTGTCGATGGGGCGATCGTCTGCGCGCAGCGAGATCCCGACACGTAGGCTGCCGTCGCTGAGGCGCTGCGCTGCCAGGATCTGGTTCACGCCGACGCACCACAGGTTCCCGGGGCCGACCAGCTCGGCGAGATCCGGATGGCGCCGGTCGACGTCTTCGATGCTCAGCTCTACGAGGGTGGCCACATAGGACAATTGGACGTCGGTCAGCAGCGACCGGACGATCGAGCGCGCGCCGTCCGCGCCGATGAGGACGTCGCAGCCGGTTCGGTGGCCGCCATGGAACGTCAGTTCCCAGCCCCCGTCAGGTCGCGGGTTCGCCGCGACAAGCCGGTGCCGCCACACAACCGTGTCGGCGGGGAGGGAATCGAGCAGAAGATCACGCAGTACGCTCCGGTCGATCTCGGGACGTCCGGAGAATGAGCCAGGTTGCGGCTCATGGTGTACCAGGGTTCGTCCGGTCGGGTCGACGATGCGATGTTCCTCGCCCTCGGGCCGCGCCTCCGACCGGAACCGGCCGGCGAGACCCGCCTCGGCCAGGGCCTGTTGCCCGGACTCCGGGTGCAGGTCGAGCGAGCCGCCCTGCGGCCGCGCGGATCGGCTTGCCTCGCGCTCGTACACCACCGCATCGATGCCGTGCTGATGCAGGATCCGTGCCAGTGTCAGCCCGCCAAGGCCGCCTCCGGCGATCGCAATTCGCATGCTCACTCCATCATTACCGTACGCTGTCCGTATGGATACACCGTACGGTAGCGAAGCGTTGCCCATCTGGGAACGGCCCGAACCTCAGCCGCGGGCGGCGCCGGTGCCGTTGAGCCGCGAGAAGATCGCCACCGCGGCGATCCGGCTTGCCGACGCGCACGGCCTCGACGGCCTGTCGGTTCGCAAGATCGCCAAAGAACTCGGCGTCGGCCCGATGCGGCTCTACGACTACGTGATCAACAGATCCGAACTGCTCGATCTGATGGTCGACGTCGTCTATGCCCGGATCGCCGAGGTCATTCAGCAATCCGCGTGGCGCGCCACGGTACTGGCCGTCGCCCACGCGACCCGCGATGCCGCCCTTGATCATGAGTGGTTCTCCGACCTGCTCGGCGGAAGGCCGCACCTGGGACCTCACGCGCTCGCCGTGGGCGAAGCGACCGCGGCGGCGCTGAGCCAGGCCCCCGGCGTGCGCGGCATCGACGGGCTCCAGCGGGCTTTGGGCGCCCTCAACGCCTTCGTCATCGGAGCGGTCCGCAGAGAGGTCACCGAGCGGCGCACCGCGCGTTCCACCGGCACCGATGAAGCCACCTTTCAGGCCGGCCTCGGCCCCTACCTCACACGCATGTTGGAAACCGGCAGGTACCCCACCATCGCCCGGCTCGTCATCGACGGCGCCCACCTCAATGCCGAGGAAACCTTCCACCACAACCTGACCACCGTCTTGGACGGCATCACCGGCCGACCCCGCACGTGACCGACTGCTCTGCGGCCGACGGCCGACGGCCGACGGCCGACTGGAAGCCGATACCGCGTACTCGCGGCCCGTGGCGCCGGGTGAGATCACCGTGAGTGAGGCGGCAACGCTCGCCACAACCACGGCATGCGCGCTGTAAAGCCACACCCCGACCCCTGGGTCTCCCGATCGTACGAAGGACCGGAATCAACCCGCTGACACGGTAAGGAGCGCTGTACTTGGCCCGCATGCCCAAGTACAGCGCTCAGTTCGCGTGGCACCGAACGCGTCAGGCACCGACCAGATCGGCCTCATGGGCGAGGATTGCGGCCTGGGTCCGGTTTTCGAGGCCGAGCCGGGCGAGCATCCGGGAGACATGCGTCTTCACGCTGGCCAGGGACAGGTGAAGAGTCTCAGCGATGCTCTGGTTGGGGTGCCCTGCACCGATGAGGGCCAGGACATTGCGCTCGGAGTCGGTGAGGGTGCGGATCTTCTCCCCCAGGAAGCCGGAACCACGCGTCGGCGCCTGACTGACCAGCTTCTTCATGATCTCGGGCGAGAGAACGAGTCCGCCGGCCGCCAAGGTCCGCACCGCGGCAGCCAGCTCCCCGGCAATGTGGTCCTTCTCAAGGAAGCCCCCAGCTCCGGCGTTGAGCGCCTGGAGGACGATGTCGTCGATGCTGAAGCGGGTCAGTGCCAGTACCCGAGGAGACTCCTCCATCCGCACCAGCTGGACCGTGGCTTCCACCCCTCCGCCGTGGGGCAAGTACAGGTCCATGATGACGACATCGGGACGGTACTCCCTGGTGGCACTGACGGCCTGAAAACCGTCAGCGGCTTCACCAACGACCTCGATTCCGTCCGCAGCCTCCAGCGCCGAGCGCAGGCCGGAACGGATGAGGCTCTGGTCATCAACGATCAGAACGCGGATCACGCGCTTCCCTTTCAATCGGGGCGAGGGGCACCGCCCGCAGCTCACTGCCAGACGGCACCAAGATCACTACCCTGCTGGCCGCCTGGAGTGCTTGCCCAGGCCAAATGCAACGCTCACGGGCCAACTACAGCGCTCCTGCGGCTGAGCACCCGAGTTGGCACTGTTCGCCGACTCCGATGCTCAGCTCCGGATTGCCTTCACCGTGGTCACGTTGCGAGCCGGCCATCGGCCGAACGGGTCGGTTTCGGGTTCGGTGCGGCGGCTCCGAGCCTCCCCCGCTTCGCGTCAAGCGGATGCCAACGGGAGGGACGCGACGGCCTCGGTGGGCCGGCCTTGCCTGATCAGGCAACTCTGCCAGCGCGCGGCGCCCATCGGACGCGGCCGACGAGCCAAGTACAGCGCGCAACAGGTCCGGGTGCGCCTGGCGCCGGCCCGCACGTCTCCCTCAACGTGCGGGGCGGCGCGCGGCCAGAAGATCGGCGTGGGGGGCCTGCACGAGTTGAAGGCCCTGTGCCTCGAGTTCTGCGCCGATCTCCGCAGCGCTGGCCGGCCACACCTCGAATGTCTCCCGCTGCTGGCGCAACACCCGTCCGTCTCGTTCGACGTGATAGGTGAAGACCATCCGCACGAACCCCGCATCGGGTTCTCGGGTGATGTCCGCGCCGTAGATGTCCGGGCCTACCCGGACCGGCCCGAGCCGTCCCACCTTCTCGCGCCCGGTCGGCAGTTCGGTGGGCGGAGGGTCGAAGAGCAGTAGCCCGTCGGGCAGGAGCGCGCGGCTGACGGCCTCCCAGGTGGAGCGTCGGGTGGCGGGGTCGAGGCAGGCGATGATGTTGGAGGCGACGGCCAGGTCTGCAACATCCTCGAGTCCCGCTCTCTCGATGGACTCGGGATGAAGGGTGACGCGGGCACGCTGGTCAGCACCCAGACCAGCCAGGCGGGACAACAGGGCCGCGCGCATCGGGGCCGCCGGCTCGACAGCGTGGATCGGCGCGGCGGACGCGGTCAGCAAGGTCTCGGTGACGATCCCGGTACCCGCACCGACATCAAGGATCCCGTGCCGGGCGCGGCCGGCCGCCTGGGCGAAGCGCCGTTTTGCCAAGCGGCGGTCGGTTTCACCCTGGAGCAGATCGTAGAACTCGACAGAGACCGTGTAGCCGGCGCCGAACATCTCACCCACGGCAGTGCGGCCAAACGAATTCGGGTGCGTGGCGGGCAGGGTCCGCGAGCGCACCGCCGTAGACACAGTCGAGGTGTCCGGCAACACCGACGTGGCCTTCCAGGCGCCGGCCGCGCGCAGGGCCCGCTCGCCGAGTCCGCGGAACGGCACCACTACAAACGGCACCTTGGCCCGGGCCGCAGCCTGCACGCCCTGTGGGGTTGTAGCCGGCGGCCGGCGCTTGGGCCGGCCCCACGCCCGCCTTCTTCGGAGCAACAGGCCTGCGGTCGGGGGCGGGCTTTCCCGTGTCCACACCCTCCGCTCTGGTGCCGGCGTCGATCACGTCATCCGCGTCCAGGACACACCACCTCACCGCAAGGTCCCTCGCCGAGACCGAGAAAGCGAGGATGATCGTCCAGCCGCGCCTCTTCAGCGTCCGCAGCAGCCCGGCCGCACCGGCAAGGGCCCGCATGTGGAACCAGAGCGGGGAGAACAACGCCTGATTCGCCGTTCCGACCGCCCCGGCCCCGTCACAGTCCTCACTATGGACGGGCACGTGATCCAGCAGCTCGTCATCACACGTGCCGCTCACTCCGTCGATGCGCGCCATCGCCCGGCGGTGGCCGCGCTGGGCGAGCGCCGAGGTCCAGGCGATCGGGTGCCGGTAGCACATGACGAGCGGAGGCCCATCAGCATGGAACAGCGTCACGACCGGCATCAGCTGCCTCCCTCGCTCGAGCCTCGCCTGCCTGTTCTCGACCCTACGATCAGCTCACCCCCACGGCACGGTCCCCACGGCCGTTTGCCAGCGTTGATCAGGGAAACCCGCACCGTATGACACATCACGCAGGCGCTTGCCGCACGGTGGTGGTCACCGGCACCAGCGGTGGCATCGGGCGCGCGTGCGTTGCTGCGTTCGGCGCCCGAGGCGAGCGGCTCGCGCTGATCGCCCGCGGCCGGGTCGGCCTGGACGGAGCGTGCGCGAGGTCGCGCGAGCCGGCGCCGCGAGAGTGATCGTCATGGAAACTCGAACCCAGCCTCGGCCGGCAGGAGCCATGATCATGGGAACTGTGCCTGTACCAACCGACCCCGACGTCACCCCCGTGCCGCCGCCCGAACCCCCGCCACGCCCGAAGCCCCCAGACCCCGGCGAACCGCCCGATGGGCCGAAACCGGGCGAGCCGCCAAGTACACCGGATCCCCCGGCACCGCCCGGCTCACCCGTCCCGCCACCTGAGCCGCCCGCACCGCCCAGCCCGGATGAGCCCGGCCCTGAGGAGCCGAAGCCGGGTCAGCCTCCCCCAATGGAGCCGCCGGACTGACGGACCCTGCGGGTAACGACAAAGGGCACCAGCCAGCCGACCGCCCGGCACGTCCACCGAGCGGACACCAGCACGCGGCGCCCGGTCCACGGAGTTCCAAGCCCTGTTGGACCTCCAGGGAAGCTGTCGCACCGTGCGCGAGACCTCGATCTCGTCGCTGGGGATCACGGCGTCGACCGAGCGGAAGCCGGGCGGGATGTCACGGTCGGCGCGCTCGTCCTGCGGGAGCGCGTCGGCGTGGTGGACGGTGACGCGCAGGTCGCCTTTCGACCAGGTGGCGTCGCCCTTCTTGCGTCGGCGGCCCTGTCCGAGCCACGCGTCGATCTGCGTCAGGTGCGCCTCCGTCTCGGTGTCCGGGACGAGCACCGAGTGGTAGGCATACAGGTCCGCGAGGGTATGGCGCGGCACGGGGAACATGTAGTCCGGGCGTTGCTCGGCGAGGCCGTCAGCCGCTACGACGCGCCCGAGCTGGTCGCCGTCTCGTGCATCGCCTACTGCCCCGACACCTGGTTCACGGAAGACGTCCTCAAACGCGGCGGCCGCCTGGAAGTCGTCATCCCGGCCACCGCGTACCGGGCAGGCCCGCCCGAGAAGTGGCACCACGACGCGTACGACCGGCCGATGTCCCGCGCGGCCGAAGTCCATGAGACCGGCACGACCGAGTCGACCGGCGAACCCCACCGGGCGGGCGGCGAAATCCTTGTCGGGCTCGCTGACGAGCTGCTCGCGGTCTGGGACGGGAAGCCCGCGCGCGGGTTCGGCGGGACCGCGGATCTGATGGCGCACGCGGAGCGGACCGGAAGGCCGTTCTGGGCGCTGCGGCCCGAAGGCGCCGACCATTGACCCACACCGCGACCAGGGGCCCGCCCCAACCGGGGCGGGCCGCTCTCATGTCTGACGCGGCTACACGTGGCCGCGGCCATGCGACGCGTGCTGAGCCGCGATCCGCTGCACCGCGGGGCGACCGCACGCCGCGCTCCTCGCCGATGGGCTCGGAGCGACCCGCGTTCGGGCGACGCGGCGAGGGAGCAGGAGAAGTCCTCCCTCTTGGAGGAGTTCTCTCTCTTGGCGGCCAAGAGAGGGGTGTTGGCGTGGAGCACCTCGACCTGCCCCGGTCTGCAGAGACTCCCGCACGGTGCATCAGGCCGCCCTGGGGGTTTCAGCCGAACCGCTCCCGCAGAACCGGCACGCCCGCAAGAGGCCACGCAGGCAACGGCAAGAGCCCCTTCTCACACCCAACCAGTCGCGGGGAACGATGGATTGACGGAACGACACCGGAAAGGCAAAGATCGACAGGCACTGATTTGACAACGTTGTCGAAAGAGAGGATCACGATGCGAGCGCTGAGACGAGTGTTCACCGCCTTGTTGATCGGCACCACCATAGCCGCGGCTTCCGCCACCTCCGGCGTCGCGAACGCCGAGGAGCGGGGGCCGAAGTTCGCTGATGACCCCACCACGCTGGTCGACACGTCGATCGGCAACAACGGCGACGGGACCACCTTCCCGGGCGCGGCCGCTCCGTTCGGCATGGTGCAACTGAGTCCTGACACGCAGCTCAACAAGTACGCCTCCTACGACTACGCACAGGACACCATCCTCGGCTTCAGTCACACGCACCTCTCGGGCGTCGGCTGCCAGACGATGGGCAACTTCCGGTTCATGCCGACCACTGGTGCGGTCACCTCGTCCGACCCGGCGCAGTACGGTGCGAAGTTCAGCCATGACAACGAGACCCGCGCGCCCGGCTACTACGGCGTGAAGTTCGACAACGGCATCAAGGCCGAGCTCTCCGCCACGCAGCGGACCGGCCAGCACCGCTACACCTACCCCGCCGGATCAGGCTCCGAGAACGTACTCATCGAGGCCGGCCAGAGCAACGGCAGCACCTACGCCGGTGACGTCAAGGTGGTCGGCAACGACACCGTGGAAGGCTGGGTCCAGGGCGGCAACTTCTGTGGCGAGACCGGCAAGGAGCGCTACCGGGTCTACTTCAGCGCCAAGTTCGACCGGACGTTCTCGAAGTTCGGCACCTGGACCGACGGCACCCTCACGCCGGACCAGCGCGAGGCGTCGCGCGGCACCAAGCGCGCCGGTGCCTGGCTGTCGTTCGACCCGGCCCAGGGCCACCAGGTCGGTACGTCGGTGGGCCTGTCCTACACCTCGATCGACGGCGCGCGCCTCAACCGCACGGCCGAGCAGCCCAAGTCGTTCGACAAGGCCCGAGCCGGCGCGCACGACGCCTGGCGCGGCGAGCTGAACCGGATGCGCGTGGCCGGCGGCAGCACCGCCGACCAGCGCACGTACTACAGCGCGCTCTACCACTCGCTGCTGCACCCGTCGATCGGTTCCGACGTCGACAACCGCTACCGGGGCTTCGACGACAAGGTGCACCGAGCGGATTCCACGTACTACCAGATGTTCTCGCTCTGGGACACCTACCGCTCGCAGAACCAGCTGGTGGCCCTGCTGCATCCGGACAAGGCCGCGGACATGGCCAAGTCGGTGCTGCACATCTACCAGGACGGTGGCTGGCTGCCGCGCTGGGGGCTCGGCAACAGCGAGACCAACGTGATGAGCGGTGATCCCATCACCCCGTGGATCGTCGACATCTACAACCGCGGCCTGCTCGACAGCCGCACCTCGCACCAGCTCTTCGACGCACTCTGGAAGAACGTCAACGAGGTCCCCTCGGACCAGTCGGTCTTCCGTGGCCGTGACGGCAACCCTACGTACGTCAAGAACGGCTGGGTCGGCTATCAGAACCTGCCCGGCTACACGTACGGCGACAGCCGCCAGGCCGGCTCGGCCACACTCGAGTACGCACTCGGCGACTGCGCGCTGTCCACGATGGCGGGCGGCCTCGGCTACAAGGACAAGGCCGCGACGCTCGCCTCGCGCTGCGACAACTTCACGAACCTCTGGGACTCCGGCGTCACCTCACAGGGCTTCTCCGGCTTCCCGGTCACGAAGAACGCCGACGGCACGGTCGCCGGTGACCCCGACCCCACCCAGTCCGGGGCGTTCCACGAGGGCACCGCGTGGCAGTACCAGTGGCTCGCCCAGCAGGACCCGCAGACCCTCTTCGGTCTCATGGGCGGCCAGGCGGCTGCGGAGCAGCGGCTGGACAAGTTCTTCGACATGCCGACCGTCCTCAGTGACCCGGCCAAGGCGGCTTCGGAGTCGTGGGTGACCGGCGCGTACGACTACCACAACAACTTCGCCTTCAACCCCAACAACGAGCCCGACTTCCACACCCCGTGGATGTACGCGTGGACCGGTGCCCCGTGGAAGACCTCGGCGGTGCTGCGTGCGATGCGGACGCTCTTCACCGACGACGTGTACGGCATGCCCGGCAACGACGACCTCGGCGCCACCTCGTCGCTGCTCGTCTTCGCCATGGCCGGCGTCTTCGAGGCACAGCCGGGTTCCGCCAACTACATCGTCACCGCGCCCATGTTCGAGAAGGTCGAGATCCGGCCCGAACACGGACGCAGGATCAGCATCGAGGCGCCGGGCGCCGACGCTTCGAAGCTTCAGTACGTGTCCTCCGTGAACACGGGCAAGGGCACGTTGCACCAGAGCTGGCTTTCCCACAAGGATCTGCTCCGCTCCGGCACGATCAAGATCGACCTTTCCGACAAGCCCACGACCTGGGGTGTCAACGCCGCCCCGCCCGCCATCAGCCAGAACTGACGTTGTCGGCTGCGGCCCCTCCACACAGGGGCCGCACTGCGGCTGCCCGCGCGCCGGAGGGTGTGCGGGGCAGGAGGCGGGCGAGCGCAACGGCCCGCCGTCCATAGGCACGAGACAGATCTGCACGACTGCCTTGCCCATCAACGGACGTGCGGTGCGGCCAGGGCGGCTCACCGGTCGTGAACGAACCCGTCTCGCAGTCGGTTGACCGGCAACTACTTGCGCTCGTACCTGGCCTCAGGCTTGACGGGCACAGGACGCGAGGCGGTCGGCGAGGGCGATGACGAGGCTGCGAAGTTCATCCGGGCGCTCGATGACGAACGGCCGGTCAAGTGAGGCGAGTACCGGCGGCAACCAGTCGAGCGATTCCGCCCGGAGCTCGACTCGCAGCCAACGCTCGGTCCCCGGATCCACGCGTGCCGTGGGCGCGGTCTCCTCCACGTTCGCAACGCTGGCCGGAAGGCGGGCGCGGATCTGATCGACCGTCCCGTGGATCCGCAACGTCACCGCGTACCGGTACCCAGCCGTGGCGAACCCTGACAACACGCGCTGCGCCGGATCAAGTCCGGCGGGGGCCTCGAACAAGCCGGGAAGGGTCCTCGCGGCCGCGATGCGATCGAGCCGGAACGTCCGGTCCTCGCCGATCCCGGGGTCCGTGCCCGTGACGTACCACCGGCCCGAATGAGCGACGATCCCGTACGCGTGCAGCGGGCGTTCGCTGCGTCGGCCGTCGCGGTCCGTGTATCTGATCGAGAGCGGTCGTCGGTGGCGTACCGCATCGGCGACGGTGAGCAGGACCTCGGCGTCCGGGATTGCGCGCCGGCCGGGCGAAGCCGTGAATGCGAGGGATTCCAGGACCGTGTCGAGCCTGCGGGCCAAACGCTCGGGCAGGACCCTGCGGATCTTGGCCGCTGCCGTCTCGCTCGCCGTATCCGCCGTCAGCCCGCCTCGGCGGCCGGCGACCAGTCCGAGCAGGACGGCGAGTGCCTCGTCGTCGCTGAGCATGAGCGGAGGCAGGCGGTATCCGGGGGCGAGCCGATACCCGCCGTAGCGGCCCCGCACCGCCTCCACCGGCACGTCGAGGTCGTTCAACTGGTCCACATAGCGCCGCACGGTCCGCCCGTCGACGCCGAGCCGGTCGGCGAGTTCAGCCACCGTTCGGACGCCGCCCGACTGCAGAAGTTCCAGGAGAGTCAGCACGCGCACGGTAGGTCGGGACATGGTTCAGAACCTAGCGCGAATACCGGGCCGATTCTGTCCTCTATCAGCCCTAGCCTGCGAAGGACAGCGGCTCCGCCAACCTGGGAGAACACCATGGACTTCGTCTCGATCCGCATCATCACCGGCAACGTCGCGCGCCTCGTCGAGTTCTACGAGAAGGCCACAGGGGTGCCGGCGACCTGGGCCACCGAGGACTTCGCCGAACTCAAGACCCCCAGCGCCACCCTCGCGATCGCCGGCACCCGCACCGTCCCGCTGTTCGCTCCGGGTTCCGCCCGCCCGGCGGACAACCACAGCGTGATCATCGAGTTCCTCGTCGACGACGTGGACCGCGTGCACGGGAACCTGACCGGCCTTGTCTCCGACTTCGTCAACGAGCCCACCACGATGCCCTGGGGCAACCGCGCACTGCTCTTCCGCGACCCCGACGGCAACCTCGTCAACTTCTTCACCCCGGTCACCCCGGCCGCGATCGAGAAGTTCGCTCGTTGACGCCGGTCCCGCTCGTTCAGAAGGGAGTACAAGTCAATTCGGCCTGTGGCCCGTCACCTTGGCGATCCACGTGATGAAGTCGGCGGCGTCGATGTTCGCGCCGTGGCCCTCGTCCCAGTAGTACAGGTGGCTGACGTTGTCGCCCAGGTTGTCGAGCGCTGCGGCGAGGTTGGCGGAGATGTTGAGCGAGGTGTCGCTGTCCTTGGTGCCGAGGCGGATCCACCAGTGCTTGGCGCGGCCCGGGTTCTTCTTCGCGAGGTGGTACATCGGGTTCATCAGGTCGAGCTTCTGGGGGATGTCGCTCCCAAGTCGCTTGTTGGTGACACCTGTTGTGTCGTTCTTGAGACCGTACGCCGTGAAGTGGCGGGACTGGGTGGTGCCCGTGCCGAACTCGTTGTTCTCCCCGGCCGACAGGTCGAAGGCATCGAAGGCCGGGGCGGACTTCTTGCGTGCGCCGACGTGGGTGTTGACTATGGGCCGGATGCTAAGCAAACCCACAGCCGGCGAAGTACGGTCGGCGATGGCGACGGGCCGGACCTCTGCGAGGTCCGGCCCGTTCCTTATGCGGTTCTCAGGTCAGCTCGCCATGGACACCGGCGCGCCCGCGCCGCTCGTGTCGGCCATGGCCGGCTGCAGGCTGCGCAGTCCGGTCAGGCTGACGAAGACCAGCGCGAAGACGCCTGCGAGTGCGAACACGGTGAAGCCCGCCGTGTGCGAGCCGTTGTCGACCAGCCGGCCGCCGAGCCACGGTCCGAAGACGGCGCCGAAGCGGCCCATGCCGGAGACCCAGCCGACGGCGGTGCCACGGTTCTCGTCGGTCGAACGGTGCGCCACCGTGGCGTAGATCATTGCCTGACCGCTGAAGAGGAACAGGCCGGTCAGGAAGACCACGATGTACGTCAGCGCGAGCGGCATATGGACGCTGAGCACCCCGATGCCGACGGCGGTGCAGGCGAACCAGATGGCGGAGATGCGCGAGCCTCCGAACCTGTCGGTGAGCCGCCCGCCGACCAGCATGCCGACGATGCCACCGGCGTTGATGGCGATGACGAAACCGATCGCGGACCCGAGGTCGTAGCCGGCGGCACGCATCATCGACGGCAGCCACTGCGAGAAGCCGTACACCAGGAGGAGCCCGCCGAAGGAGGCCAGCCAGAAGAACAGGGTCTGGATCCACAGCTTGCCGCGGAACAGGGCGGCGAGCGCTCCCCAGCCCTCGCCCGCCGGACGGTTGATGCCCGGGGCGGCGAGCTCGACGCCGTAGCGGTCGGCGAGCGCCCCGGCCTCTGCCGTACGCCCCTTGGTCTGCAGGAAGTTCAGCGACTCGGGCAGGTACTTGACGGCCAGCGGGACGCCGATGAAGAGCGGGGTCACGCAGATCCAGAAACAGAGCCGCCAGTCGCTGTCGGTCCACAGCGCCACGAACCCGGCCAGGATGCCGCCGGCCTGGTGAGCGGTCATCAGGGAGCCGACGATCAAGGCGCGGCGGCCGCGCGGGGCGTACTCCGCGACCAAGGTGATCGCGCTCGGCAACAGCCCGCCGAGGCCGAGGCCCGCCACGAAGCGGCCGATGCTGAATACGCCGAGGCTGCTCGCCGTGGCGCAGAGGGCGGAGGCCAGGGAGAAGACCGCGGTGGAGGTGATGATGGTCTGCTTGCGGCCGACCCGGTCGCTGAGGGTGCCCGAGCACAGGGCGCCTATCAGCATGCCGAACGTGGCGTACGAGCCGACGTCGCCGGCCTTGCCGGGGCTGATGCCCAGCGCCTTGGTCTCGAGCATGTGCGGCAGTACGGAGCCGTAGACGAACATGTCCAGGCCGTCGAAGAAGACCAGCAGCCAGCACAGGCCGACGACCAGCAGGGCCAGCCGGTTGCCGCGCACGGCGCTGCCGGCGGCGGTTGAGGTGGAGGGCGACATCGGGGGTTCCTCTCGTTCGGGACAGCGGTGTCCCTGGAGGCGGCTTCGGGGAGGGGCGAGCCGACCGGCTCGATGGCGACGGACCCGGCGTGCGGATGACGTTAGAGACCCGGTCAATTGGCGTCAACGGTTTTGTTAACAATATTTCGAGCAATCAGGGAATGAGCAGTGGTGGGCTGCACACAGCTGTGTGCAGCCCACCACTGAGCTTGTCCTGCGGGTCGGTCAGTCCTCCGGCGGGGTGCCGTGGGTGTGGAAGGAGTCGATGGTCTTCAGGCCCCAGGCCTGCCCCTTCTTCCGCTCCGCCTCGGTCCAGGTGATGAGCGGCCAGTCGGGGGCCAGGACGAGGCGGGTGAGCGGGTTGCACAGCTCGATGCGGTTGCCGCCGGGCTCGTAGAGGTAGAGGAAGAACGTCTGTTGGATGGCGTGCTTGTGCGGGCCGGTCTCGATGAACACGCCGGTGTCGATGGCCAGATCGGCGGCTCGCAGGATGTCCTCGCGGGTGTCGGTGGCGAAGGCGATGTGGTGGAGGCGGCCGGTCGAGCCGGTCCAGTCGGAGGTGTAGACGACGTCGTACGACTTGTCGGTGAAGGTCAGCCACTTGGCGCCGATGGTGCCGTTGTCGAGCTGGATCTGCTCGGTGGGGCGGGCGCCCAGGACTTGCTGGTGGAAGTCGGCGTTGGCGGCGACGTCGGCTGCCAGGTAGTTGACGTGGTCGAGGCGGCGTACCCCGACTCCCTTGTTGGGCTTGGCCTGTGGCTGGTTCTTCAGCGCGGGCTTCAGCTCGTCGGGCGCCTCGTAGTGCTCGCTCTCCCAATAGAGGGCGATCTCGTGGCCGTCGGGGTCCTGGGCGACGTAGATCCTGCCGATGCCCGGCTCGTCCTCGGCCCACCGGCCCATGTGGCCCCCCGCCTCCAGCTCCTCGACCCGCCGCCGCAGTGCCTCCTCGCTGGAGGTGCGCAGGGCGGTGCGACGGATGCCGGGCTTGTCGTTCGCGGTGAGGACGAGGCTGTGATGCTCGTAGTCGTCGAAGGTCCGCAGACAGACGGAGCCGCCCGAGCGGCCGTTCACGGTGAGGCCCAGGTAGTCGGTGAAGAACCCGACGCTGGCGTCCAGGTCCGGAGTGAGCAGTTCGACGTGGCCGAGGTGGGCGATGTCGCCGAGAGGCGGATGCGTCATCCGTTGCCTCCTTGGGAGTCGGGGCGGGGGGAGGGATCTGGGGATCGTGGGAAGACCGTGCCGTCGAAGATCTTTCGTGCGGTACGCACCACAGCGGTGTGGCGCACCACGGCTGAGCCGGCGCCGAGCTCGACACGGGCCTCGATGTCGAGGAACCCGGTGGGGTGCTCGATGCGCAACCGGTCGCCGCGCGAGGGAAGCCGGGCGATCGGCTCGGCGACGGAACCGGGAATCCGCAGCCCGGCGGCGACGCTCGCCGCGCCCAGAACCCCGATCGAGGTGTGGGCGCGTACGGGGATGAAGGTGCGGGTCATCACCGTGCCGCCGTCCACGGGCGGGGCGAGGAGGGTGAGCTTGGGGACGGTTGTCCACGCAACATCGCCGAGCCCCATCAAGGGGCCTGCTTCCAGACGGATTTCACGCAGCCGCGCCCTGAGGGCCTGGTCCGCCTCCAGCTCCTCGGGGCTCTCGTAACCGGTGACCTCGAGGTCGCGGGCGGCGATCAGCACGGTCGGCATCCCGTTGTCCACGCAGGTCACCGGCGTACCGGCGACAATGCCCAGGGGATGGCCAGTGGGCAGCAACGAGCGGGCGCGCCGGGGGAACTCGATGACGACAGGTGCCGCGCTCCCCGGCACTCCGGAGATTGCCGCGTCGCCGGTGTAGTCGACGCGGCCGCCCGGGGTGGGGAAGGTGGCGGTGGCGAGGTCGCCGCTGTTGAGCATGCGGATCCGGACGGAGGTCTCGCCGTCCGAACCCGCCACGAGCCCGCGCTCGACGGCGAACGGCCCGACGCCGGCGAGAATGTTCCCGCAGTTCTGACGGTCACTCACCTCCGCTTTGTCGACGGCGACTTGAAGGAAGAGATAGTCGACGTCGGCGTCCGGGGATTCCGAGACGGAGACCACGCCCACTTTGCTGGTGAGTGGGTGCGCGCCGCCGAGCCCGTCGATCTGGCGGGGGTCGGGACTGCCCATGATCCGCCGGAGCAGCGCGTCGCGCTCCCCCGGATCTGCGGGCAGGTCGCGGGCCAGGAAGTAGGCGCCTTTGGAGGTGCCGCCGCGCATCAGCATGCAGTGCACCTCCTCGGGCCTGCTCACGACGCATCCCCGGTGCAGTAGTCCTCGTACGACTGGTACGTGACTCCGAGCCGCTCGAGCGTCTCCCGCAGCTCGTACCGGTCGAGTCCCAACTGCCCTTCCTGGAAGGCGGCCCGGGACCTGGCCTCCTTGGCCTCGCGGGCCATTGACGCCTCGGCGGTCTGCCGCGCCTTCCCACGCGGCACGACCACGACACCGTCGTCGTCGGCGACGATCACGTCACCGGCGCGGATCACCTGGCCGCCGATCACGACGGGTACGTTCACGGATCCGCCGGTGGCTTTGACGGTGCCCTGCGGGCTGAGCGCGGCCGCCCAGGCCGCGAACCCCATCTCGCGCAGCTCGACGGTGTCGCGGATGCCCGCGTCGGTGACGACGCCGCGCACCCCGCGCCGCTGCAGCGCGGTCGCGAACAGCTCGCCGAACATGCCGTCGGTGGACGGCGATGTGGTCGTCACGACCAGGATGTCGCCTTCGCCGCACTGCTCGACCGCCGCGTGGATCATGAGGTTGTCGCCGGGCCAGGACAGGACGGTCACCGCGGTGCCCGCGATCCGGGTGTCCTGCTGTACGGGGCTCAGGTGCGAGCCGAGAAACCCGGTGCGCCCCATCGCCTCGGAGATGGTGGCCGTGCCGTACCCGGCAAGTGCCTCGACATCCTGCGGGTCCGCCTTCGGGGGGTTGGTGACGATCACGCCGCCCATCAGCCGAGCTCCTTCGCGATCTGCGGGTAGGGACGCATGTATGCCTCGGCCATGGTCCGGTGAGCCAGACCCAGGTTCGGCCCTGCGTTACGCCTGAGCTGGACTCCTCGGCGTACGGCGAGGTCCGTGTAGTAGTCCCACAGGTGCTGCTGGGCGCCCAGGCACTCCATCGCCTGCCGCTTGGTGTCCCACACCTCTGTGATGTCGAGGAGGACCTCCGGTTTGAAGCCGCTCATCTCGGGCTGATGCGGCTCGAAGAAGAAGACCGGCGGGGCACCGATGATCTCGCCGGGGCCCGGGTAGCCGATGGCCTGGGCGAGGACGCGGGCGTCGAGGGCCATGCGGTGGGCGGCCGGGTGATCGCCGTTGTACGGGTCCTCGGCCGGGTGTGTGAGGACGACATCCGGCTGGGTCGCACGGTAGACCTCGACAAGGCGGTCGGTCAGCTCCGGGGTGGCCAGGAGCGGGTAGTCACCCGCGTCGAAGAAGCACACCTCGGCGCCGAGCACAGCGGCGGCCCGCTCTGCCTCGTCCCGGCGTATCGCCTTGATCTCCGCAAGCTTCCGGCCCTCGCGCCAGGCCTTGGCGGACTCGCCGCGCTCACCGAAGGTCAGGCACGCGATGGTGACCTTCTCATCCCGGGAGGCGGCCAGCGCGATGGCTCCGCCGGCCCGCCAGACGAAATCTCCGGCGTGTGCGGTGACGACCAGGGTGGATCGCGGGGTGGTGGGCGCCTTGCCGTGTGTCATGGGCTGAATCTCCTTGCTGGACAGGAAGGTCGGCCCACCCCCGTGGCGTCGGTCGTGCGGCGCCCGCTATTCGCGCAACGCGTCGATCACGCCCGTCAGATGGGCACGGACGGCCGCCTCTGCGGCCTTCGGATCCCTGGCCGCGATCGCCTCGATCATGGCCAGGTGTTCACCCAGGGACTGCTGGGGACGTCCCGGTCTCAGCGCGAGCTGGAACCGGTGGCGCACCAGCTGCCCGTTGAGCCGATCCAGGAGTTCCAGAGCCACCGGCTGACCGGAGAACTCCCGGATCAGGAAGTGAAGTTGCTGGTTGAGTTCGGAGTACGTCACCGGCTCGCCGTCGGCGACCGCCTTCGTCATCGCGGCGCCCACGTCGGCCAGCTGAGCCAGTTGCTCGTCGCTGGCCGCGACGGCCGCCTTGGCCGCGCACAGCCCTTCCAGGGCCATACGGCACTCAGTGATGGCCACCGCTTCCTCGACCGTCACCACCCGCACCCGCGAGCCGCGGTTTCGGATCCGCTCGACCAGCCCTTCCGCCGCCAGATCGATCAGTGCCGCTCTGACACTGGCCCGCGTCACACCGAACTCTTCGGCGAGCTCGTTCTCCACCAGCCGTTGGGCCGGTGCCATGTCGCCTTGCAGAATCGCCTGCCTGAGCTGCGTCAACGCCTGCTGCTTGGCCTGCTCTCCGGTGCCCGAACGGGGTTGGTCCGGCATCGCTTGCCCTCCCTGGGTGAGTGCTTGTCAAAGCTAAATCTAGGGCAACAGAATTGTCAACAATTTCGTTGAAGGTATTGCCGGGGTGTGGCGACGGGGTGCGTTCGTCCGCAGAGGCAGGACCCATGCCCCCTCGCAGGTATGCCGCGGCCCCAACTGTCAGCAGCCGGACGGGGATCCACATGGGGAGAATTCGCATGTCCTCCTTCCGATACCGCACCCGTGCCGCCACCACGGGGCTGCGGCGCGCCGGGCGGCCGTGAGAGTCTGCGGGCGGAACACCCGGTGCGGGCGCGCAAATGAGGACAGGACGGCATGGAACCAGTGGCAGGGCCGGACAGGCGGAGCGCGGTGCCCGAGGGGCTCGGTGCGGCGATACGGGATACGGCCGAGGAGATAGCCGGGCTCTTGCGCGCGGGCGCCGACATGGGGCTTCCGGTGCCGGGGTCGCAGTGGAGCGTCGGGGAGGCGGCCGCGCATCTGGCGCTGGCCAACGAACTGATGGCTGACATCGCGGCGGGACGTGCGCGCAGTTACGGAGACGGCACACCGCAGAGTCTTGCCGCGGCCAACGAACAGTCGCTCGCCATGTTCGGTGAGCGGGAGGCCGAGCCGCTGGCCGGGATGATCGTGGAGCAGGCCGCCGCGTGCCTGAGGGCGCTGGAGGAGCGGGGCACGGAAGGGACCGTGGTCAGTCCGCTGGGTCCGATGGGACTGGATGTGCTGGGCTCGTATCTGCTCACGCACATGCTGGGACACGGATACGATCTCGCCCGCGCGCTGGGACGTGCGCACATGATCGACCGAGAGCGGGTGCGGCTGACGCTGCCCTTCATGCTGACGGTGATGCCACGGGTGACCGACGCGTCCGGCACCGCCGGGCTGAACGTCCGCTACGCGATCCGCCTGTGGGGTGGCGGCCGGTTCGACGTGAGGGTGGACGCGGGCGCGGTGTCGGTCGGCGAGCGACTGCCGGGGCGCGCGGACTGCACCATCCTCATCGAGCCGGTCGCCTTTCTCCTGATGGCGCTCGGGCGCCGTGGCCAGTGGGGCGCCCTCGCTCAGGGCCGCATCCTGGTCGGGGGGCGCAAGCCCTGGCTCGCTCCGCGCTTCCCGGCCCTCTTCAAGGCACCCTGACCACGACGGACTGCGGGGTCGAAGCCTGGCTGCCACATGGAAGCCGCTGGTCACCGGCCACGCTGGAGGGTTTCCGACGCGGCCAGGGGCGCGGCGCAACCCGGTCACGTCGGCGCAGCAGTAGTAGGTGGTTCAAGGCGTCGCACAACGCGCTGTGCCCACGCCGGTGTTCGGCCGGCAACGCCGGAGCGACTGGCGAGTCCGGCCTCTCCTCACAGAGCATCGCTTCCGTGAGTGGGTGCGATGCGACGTTCGAGGCCAGAGGTCACAAGCCGAGCGAGTCCGCCTGGCGATCAGTCGTCGAAGTAGACCCTGGCAACGGCGTAGTTGACCTCGTCAAGGTGGTAGCGGGTGATCCGTCCGCCCCGGACCGTGGTGTGCGGGGCGAACCCGGTCAGGACGGCAGTTCGCGCATCCGGCGTAGCGGCGGCAGGGAGGCGGGCAGGACGGGGAGCGACTGGCCGACTGCCCCGGCCAGTCGCGTGCCGCGGACGCCGGTCGTCGAGCCGCGAGCAACGTCAGGCTGTCGCACGGACAACTCCGCCCTGCGGTCAACGGGCCCTGCCGGTTGAGCAACTGGCCGCCGAAGAATCCGACAGGGCGTTGCACTGCAGGCGTCCCGCGTGGCTCGGATGGCGGTCGCAGCCAAGGCTGGGCGCTCCGCCTTGGCGCCTGGTGACATGGGCATCGGGCGACAGGGCTCCCTAATGTTGCCGACGTCACACCCGATGGGCTTGAGAGAGCGAGAAGGCGGCCCACGCCGCCGAGGCAGCCGGCAATGCCTCCCGAGCTTCGAAAACAGCCACCCCGGGGCACTCGGACCCAAGGCTGTGTGCGCCTTGGTTGTCGTGCTGGCCCGACAGAGGAACCGAGGACCCGTGATGAAGGACAACACCACGTCGGCTCATGCCGAACCAGCGGACAGAGCGACTCTGACACTCGAGCGCCACGGCATCGCCTACGTCGCAGCGAGTCGCCGGTACGGTCGCCCCCGCAACCAGTTCACAGTGCGGTTCGCACCCGTCATCTACCTGGCAGGCATCTTCGTCGGCTCCAGCGGCGCGGTGCTCGGGATCGGCTTCTGGGGCAGCGTGACTGCCATCGTGATCGGGAACTTCCTGGGCTCGGTCGGTACCGGTCTGTGCGCCGCGATGGGCCCTCGCCTGGGCATGCCACAGCTGCCCATGGGACGCGCGGCGTTCGGCTACTTCGGCAACTTCCTTCCGGCACTGCTCTCCCTCCTGGTGTTCGTCGGGTACTACACCGTCGGGACCGTGCTCGGCGCGCAATCTCTGGCCGACCTGTTCAAAACGCCGTATGAGCCGACGGTCGTCGTTGTCGCAGCGCTGAACATCGTGATCGGCATCTACGGCTACCGCATCCTGCACATCCTCGGCGACTGGATCACGAAGCTCAGCTTCGTTCTGCTGTCGGTCGTCTCGATCGTGCTGATCGCGCACGGCGGCGGCCCGGGCGTCGAGCCGAGCGCCTCAGGCAGCGATTACTGGTTGGCGTGGCTCGTCATGTTCACGGTCGTGTTCGGCTACACCGCGAGCTGGGCACCGTACGCGTCGGACTACTCGCGCTACCTGCCTGAGGACAGCAAGCCGTCGTCGGTCGTCAAGGCGGCGACCGCGGGACTGTTCGCGTCGACGACCTGGATGATGGTGCTGGGTGCCGGGCTCATCACTCTCGCACCGGACGGGGACGTGCTCCGCGCTCTGGAGATCGCCCTGCCCGACTGGCTGCGCTACCTGGTGCTGCTGACGCTCGGTATCTCGGCGATCCCGCACAACGCAGTGAACCTCTACAGCGGTGCGATGGCGACGCTGACCTGCGACCTGCGTCTCCCGCAGTGGGTGACGGTGGTGATCGCCGGAGTCTTCGGTCTCTTCCTCGCCCTGGTGTTCGGAGGTGCCGAGTTCCAGGCGAACTTCCGCCTGTTCCTGCACGTCGTGTCGTACTACATCACGCCGTGGCTGGCGATCTTGTTGGTCGACTACTTCATCGTCCACCGCTCGGGGCGTGGCTATCCCGCGATCCGCAACTTCTATGAGCGTGACGGCGTGTTCGGGCGCTACGGAACCCCTGGACTCACCGCGCTGGTGGTCGGTACCGCCGTCGCGGTTCCGTTCATGGGCACCGAGTTCTACACGGGCCCGATTGCCGAGGCGCTGCACGGGGCGGACTTCAGCTACTTCGTCTCGGCCATCGTCGCCGCGGTGATCTTCGGTGTGTGGCGTCCTCGAGTTGCCTCGCCGGCCGGGATCGACGTACGCCGCGTGGCGGGCGACCGCGCCTGACCGCGCCGCCCCGCAGGCCCAACGACAGTCGAGTGTCCTGCCCGGCTCTGGCCGGGCAGGACACTCGCTGGGAAGGGGACTCGTGACCACCAACCTCGCAGCCGACGGCCCGCGAGGTTCAGCACGCGCTGGTACGAGCGGAGCGTGGCGCCGTGTTCGACCGAACCGAGTGCACGGCGCGCTCATCGCAGCACGGGGTGAGCAGCTCGACAGGCTGTGCGCCGGGGCCGCGCGGCGGATGCGCACGGCGGGCCCGGTCGACGGGCGTCGTCACATTCTCGCCGAAGGTCTTGATCCCAGTCACCCGGCTGCGCCGAGACCGATGCCACCACCGCACCTTCGTCCAGACGCCGGCCCAGGCCGCGCGGCTGGTCGCGGAGTTCGACCTGGCGCCGGCCGGCGAACACCAGGGAAGCGCCCGGGCAGAGCGATTCGTGGTGAACGGCGGCGCCGGGACGGTCGGCGTCATCGCCTCCGTGACGCGCCCGTTCTGCGGCGACTGCGACGGGGTGGGGCGACCGCGGACGGCCAGGCCCTCAACTGCCTGTTCGTAGTGGACGAGTCGGCCTCCGCAGCCTGCTCCGGTGCGGGGCATCGGACGCCGAGATCACCGACCACTGGCGGTCCTCCGGTGGGGCAAGCGCGCCGGCCGGTCCGGCCCTGCTGCCGGAGTTCCGCAGCGACCGCGCTGTCCGGCCACGGGGGCGACGACCCGGCCTTCCTGCAGCCCGACCGCCCGATGAGCCCGATCGGCGACTGATCAGTCCTCGCGATGGATCCGCCCGCCGACCGTGGCGAGCCGCCGGCCGCTGCCGCCCCAACGGCAGGCGACGATCTCGGCGGCGATGCTGACCGCGGTCTCCTCCGGCGTCCGCGCGCCGAGGTCGAGACCGAGGGGGCTCGACAGCCGCTCGATCTCCGCGGGAGTCAGGCCGGCGTCCTGCAGACGACGGAGGCGACCCTCATGAGTCCGCCGCGAACCCATCGCCCCGATGTAGGCGACCTCCGGGAGCCGCAACGCGACCTCGAGCAGCGGGATGTCGAACTTGGGGTCGTGCGTCAGCACACACATCACGGTGCGGCCGTCGATCGCCCCCGCGTCGGCCTGCGCCTGGAGATAACGGTGCGGCCAGTCGACGACGACCTCGTCGGCGTCGGGGAAGCGGACATGCGTCGCGAACACGGGCCGTGCGTCGCATACCGTCACCCGGTAGCCGAGGAAGGTCCCCACCCGGGCGACGGCAGCGGCGAAGTCGATGGCGCCGAACACCAGCATCCGCGGGCGCGGGGCGAAGCTGCGCACGAACACCCGCATCCCCTCGCCCCGGCGCTCACCGTCGGGTCCGTAGCCGAGCGTCTCGCTGGCGCCGAGCGCGAGCAGGCCCAGCGCGTCGTCGGCGACGGCGCCGTCCATCCGGTTGTTGCCGAGGCTTCCGGAGACCGCTGCGCCCGGCCGCACCAGGATCCGCCGGCCGAGGACGGCGGGATCGGGGTGGGCGACCACAGTCGCCACGGCCACGGGCCGCCCCGCCTCGACCTCGCCCGCCACGTCCTCGAGCTCGGGGAAGGTCACGCGGTCGACCTTCTCGACGTACACGTCGAGGATTCCGCCGCAGGTCAGGCCGACGGCGAAGGCGTCCTCGTCCGACACGCCGTAGCGCTCCAGCACCGGTACGCCGTCCTCAAGGACCTGATGGCCCAGCTCGACAACCGCGCCCTCGACGCAGCCGCCCGAGACCGAGCCCACGACACTCCCATCGGGGCCGACCAGCATCGATGCCCCCGGCGGCCGCGGCGCCGACCTGAAGGTCGCGACGACGGTCCCCATGGCGACCGACTCGCCGGCGCGCCACCAGGTGAGCAGCTCGCTGAGTACCTCACGCATGGGCGGCGACCTCGAGGTGGCAGATGATGTCCTCGACCCGGTCCTTCGCGTCACCGAACAGCATCCGGCTGTTCTCGCGGAAGAAGAGCGGGTTCTGGACGCCGGCGTGGCCAGCAGCCATGGACCACTTGAACACGATGATGTCCTCGGCGTTCCAGGCCTCGAGGTCTGGCATGCCGGCGATCGGCGAGGACGCGTCCCGCGACTCGGCCGGGTTGACGGCGCCGGCCAGCAGTTCGGCGGCGTGCGCGATACCCGCGAGCACCAGCGCCTTCGCACCCGGGCTCAGAGGCTTCGTCTCTTCCTCGACCGCGGCCTCCGCGACGGGGGCGGTCGGATGACCAGCCGGGGCTGCCGACACCTGCACGGTCGGTGGCGGCCAGGTCGACTCGCCGTCGCGGACGACGGTGATGCCTCTACTGCCCTCGGTGAACGCACTGTCGGGCTGGTCGCCGGCGCCCGACTCGACGATCAAGTCATGGCCGAGGTCGGCCAGTTGGACTACGGTCTTGGCGGTCGCCGCAACCAGGGATCCGCCCGGTTCCGACTCGCGCGGGATGCCGATCAGCACCGCACTCCTTCCTCCGCAGCCGCCAGGACGCGACCGCCGCGCAAGGCCGCGTGGGTACACGGACCGAGTCCAGGCCCGGACATCAGGTCCTCCTGGTAGTCGACGTCACGGCGCAGGCCGGACCGCGCCGGGAGGAGTACCTCCCGGGCGCCCGAGGCGCGGTGACGGGTCAGCGAGTCGGGACCGAAAGCCGGGAGCAGCTGCGCTCCGGCGCGTGCGGTGAGCAGCGCGGTGCCGACGCCCTCGCGGTCCGCCACCACGGCGCGCGGGTGACGGGCGACCCGGCCGAGGGCCACCGTCAGCTCGTCGCTGCGCAGGTACGGCAGGTCCGCGGGCAGCGCCGCGAGGTGCCGACGGGCGTTTTCGGCCCGCACCATGGCGGCGCCGGCACTGAGGGCGTCGTTTAGGTCGAGACCGGGCCGCACCTCGATGCGCACGCCCGGCACCATCAGGTCAGGTACGTCGTCCGGCTGATCGCAGACGAGGACGACGCCGTCGACACAGACCGCTCCGGCAGCGGCGCGGAGCGTGTCGCGCGCCATGGCGACCGCGAGCGCCCGCCGCCGGCCTGGGTCGCCGCCGAGCCGCGACTTGGCATGGCGGATGTCCTTCATCGGCACCACGACCCACCACCGCAGTTGCTCGGTCATGACCCGCTCACGCCGTGGATGGCCAGACCGGAGCGGACCTTGTACCGCTTGTTGATCGAGATGAGTACGGCGGTCAGCGGCTCGAGCTGCCGCGCCAGGCGCAGCGCTCCGGCGTCGATACCCGGCCTGCCTGTGATGGTCGCCGCGAGCCCCATCACCGTCTGCTTCGCCTCCGGGTCGTCCCCGCAGACCAGCACGTCCTCGTGGTGGAGCAGGTCGGCGTCCCCATTCAGCGAGACGGCCGAAAGGTGGTGGAAGGCGCCGACCACCACGCTGTCGGGCAGCAGGCCCTGCGCTGTCTCGGCGGCCGACGTGCCACCCAGGTCGAGACCATGGGGGCCGCGCTGGTCGAAGCCGAGCGGGTTGACGCAGCTGATGACGACCTTGCCGGCGAGCGCAGCGGCCAGCGATGTGACCAGGGCGTCGTGACCGGCGTACGGGACGGCGAGGAGGACGACTTCGGCCTTCGTCGCGGCCGCCGCGTTCTCCGCCCCGGCGACCGTGCCGCCGCGTCCCCCCAGCCGCGCGGCGAGCTCGTCGGCGGCCTGGGCGGCCCGCGCTCCGTCGCGTGACCCGAGGACGACGTCGTGCCCGCCGCGGGCGAAGCGACAGGCGAGCCCTTTCCCCTGTGGGCCGGTGCCTCCGACGACCGCGATCGTGCTCATCGTGCTACCTCCGTAGTCCCGACGACAGGGCCTCGGCGACAGGCGTCGAGCCCTCACCGGTCCACGGAGCCTATGAGTTCCCTCACCCGCAGAGAATGGCCATCATTACGAATATCTTGTGCATCTTTTGGCTCTTACCCCTAAACTCCGGCGCATGACCGGGAGCGCGCCATCGGGTGACTTCGGACAGGCCCTCACCGTGGGCGAGTTGTTGGGCCACGAGGTGATGGCAGGGGCCGAGTTGGTCGCCGGCCGTCAGGGCCTCGACCGCAGCATCTGCGCACTGAACGTCATGACCGTGCCCGACATCGGGCCGTGGGTGAAGTCCGATGAGTTTTTGCTGGCCACCGGGTATCCCCTGCCCCGCGACGACGCCGGTCAGGCGGAGCTGCTGCGCGGCCTGCATCGGCTCGGGCTCGCCGGCATCGGGGTCAAAATCGACCGATACCTGCCCGACCTCAGTACGACGGCCGTCGCCACCGCCGAGGAACTCGGGCTCCCCTTGGTCCTGATCCCGCAGCACATCAGGTTCGACGACATCCTCAGCCACGCCTTCTCAACGATCGTGAACCGACAGGCCGCGGCGCTGGAGCGCGCGCACGAACTCCACCAGTCGTTCCTCTCCGTGACGCTCTCCGGTGGCGGTCTGAACCAGCTCGCGCACAAGCTCTCCCACCTGCTCGGTGACGCGGGGGTGTTCATCAGCGACCAGCACGGCATCGTTCGGGCCCAGATCGGCGACGTCTCCCGAGCCGACGAGCTGGACCTGGTCCGCGACGGCCGCCTGATCGTCCAGCGGCTCCGCGGCGGCCCGGCCGGCGGGAACAAGGGCGAACAGGGCTGGCTGATACGGCCGATCCGCGCCGGCTCCCTCCAGCACGGCTTCGTCGTCGCCATCGAGACCAGCCGCGCCTTCGGCGAGTTCGACCAGGTGGCCGTCGACCAAGCTGCCGTCATCGCCGCGCTCGAGTTCACCCGCGACCTGGCCGTCAGCGCGATAGAGCGGCAGTTCTCCTCCAACGCGCTCTACGAGTTGATGACGGGCGCCGAGTCCGAGATCGCGGACTCGGCCGCGCGCGGCTTCGGATTCGGCTGGGACCTCGATCGCGAGGTCGTCGTCCTGGTCAGCAGCAAGGACGGCGCCGACGACCACGGCACCACCGCCCAGAAACGCCTCGCGAACGAGCGTGCCCTCGAGTTCTGGATCTCGGCCGTGCACAGCAAGGACCGCAAGGCGGCGGCCGCCGGCCTCGGCGCCGAACTCGTGGCTGTCATCGGTGCCGAGCATGGAGCTCCCACAGCGGTTCGCTCTATTCAGGCCGAGGTCGCCCAGTTCGTCCGCGGCGAATACGCCGTCGGCGTGAGCCGCGTGCACCGCGGACCGCTGGGTATTCCCGCTGCCTACCAGGAGGCGCGTTCCGCCCTACGCGTCGGTCGGAAAATCGGCGGCCCGGGCGCTGTCGCCGCGTACGACGATCTGGGGCTCTTCAAGCTGCTCGCCCAGGTCGAGGAGACCGAGTTGCAGACCTTCGTCGACGAGGTTCTGGGCCCTCTGACCAAGCTTCCTGAGCAGGAGCGAAACGAGCTCCTGAAAACCCTTGAGACGCTGGTCGAGTTCAACATGAACATGGCCGAGACCGCGCGGCACCTGCACTACCACTACAACACCCTGCGTTATCGGCTCGCCAAACTTGAGCGCCTCCTCGGCCCTTTCAGCAGCAGTACGGCGACCGCGGTGAAGGTGTTCGTCGCCCTCCAGATTCGCCAGATGCCGACGATCGCATCCACGAATCAGAGGTAGTTGGAACCGAGGATCGACGACAACTACCTTTCGGGGCAGGCCGAAGCCGGGTGGGAGCCGCTGCGGCAGCCTGCTGTGGCCCCCACCCGACGATCTGAGTCGCCTCCTTTACGGACGCAGTTTCTCGCTCCAGCGCGCGAACATGTCGGCGAGTCGCTGACGAGCCACACTCACGACCAGCTGCGTGAGCTTGATCTCGCTGGAGACCGAGGCCTGACGGTCTGCCTGCCGCGCGACCGGCGCCGTCCCACCCAGCTCGGGTCCCGAACCTGGTGAGGTAGCCGTCGCGGTGGCGGGGTGGACCGGCCCGACCTCGGCCGTTCCGGTGGCGATGCGGTCCGCGAGACGACGGGAGAAGTCGACGAACATCGTGTTGGAGACGTCCTGCACCCCGCGTCCGAGCGCGGCGATCCGTCCGGTCAGCTGCAGGTCGGTCACCGACTCCAGCCGGCTCGTCCCGTTCCCGGCGTTCGCGACCCCTACGCGCACGTCGGCCCGGACCGATCCTCCGCCGCGGCGGTCGCGTCCCGACGCCGCGAACTCCAGCTCGCGGGTCTGGGTATCGCGCCGGAGCACGTCGACCTCACCGTTGTAGTTCATCTTCAGCGGTCCGATGGCGATGCGGAGGACGCCGCCGTACCGGTCGTTCTCGAGCTCGTCGGTGAGCTCCGCGCCCGGCAGGCAGGCGACGACCGCTCGGGTGTCCTGGAGGAACTGCCAAACCTCTGTGGGGCTGGCCTGCACCGTCGTGGTGTGGTGAAGTTTCATCGTCCCAACGCCTCCTCAGCGTTCGAAGTCGATCCCTCGGCGTGCTTGTCGTCAAGCAGCGCGAGGACACGCTCGGGAGTGATCGGAAGGGTGGTCGGCCGGCGACCGATCGCGTTCTCGATCGCGCTCGCGATGGCCGCGGCCGGCGGCCCGATGGGCGGCTCGCCGATGCCCCGGGCGTTGAACGGCCCACGACCCTCACCGCTCTCGACCAGATCGACCTGCACGTCCGGCACGTCCATCGAGCAGGGGATCAGGTAGTTGGCGAACAGGTTCGAGAACGGGTTGCCGTCGACGAGCACGCACTCCTCGGTGAGTGCGTAGCCGATCCCCTGCATCGCGCCTCCTTGGATCTGCCCCGTCGCACGCACCGGATTGATCGCCCGGCCGACGTCGTGGCAGGCGGCGTACTTTGTGAGTCGCACCGCGCCGGTCTCCAGGTCGACCTCCACCTCGGCCGCGTGGGTGCCGAAGGTGTAGTCGGGGAAAGTTCCGCCTTGGCCGACCTCGGGATCGAACCGGCCAGCGGGCGCCCTCCAGGTGTAGAGCACGGAGGTGTCGACCGCGGCGTCCTGAGCGGCGCGGGCCACGTCGGCGAGAGTGACTTCGCTCGTGCCCGTAGGCGTGGTGACCTTGCCGTCCTTCCAGATCAGCATGTCCGGCTCCGCGCTGAGCAGGGTTGCCGCCACCGGCGCCAGCTGGTCGCGCAGCGCGCCACTGGCCCTCAGGATGGCGTTGCCGGACATGTACAGCTGTCGGGTCGCGAAGGTGCCGCCGGCCGGCGGGTTGAGCGCGGTGTCGCCGATGTAGACGCTGATGGCCTCCAGCGGCACGCCCAGCACTTCGGCCGCAATCTGGCACAGGCTCGCGGCCTGGCCGGCCCCGAGGTCGGTAACACCGCTGCGGATCAACAGCGTTCCGTCCGCCTGGAGCGTCACCCACGCCGAGGCGTGGTCGCGGAACCAGATGGTGCGGCCGTAAGGCTGCATGCTGTTGCCGAAGCCCTGGCCAACGACCTTGCCGGGCCCGGACGGTGGGCTCGGCGGGCCGAGTCGGGCCAGCGCCTTCTCGCGGGTCTCGGTCACCGCCACCGCCGTGGTGATCGGCTCGCCGGAGGTGATCACGTCACCCTTCTCGACATAGTTCAGGTCCCGGATCGCCGTGCGGCTCACGCCGACGGCGTCGGCCAGCTGGTCGAGCTGGGACTCGTAGCCGAGCACGACCTGCATCGCGCCGAAGCCGCGGAAGGCGCTCGTCGGCACGTTGTTGGTGAACACAGCTCGGGAGCGCGTCCGCAGCGCCGGGACCTTGTAGGGCCCGGTCGACAGCGCCGCACCGGCGAAGAGGATGCGCGCACTCAGGCAGGGGTAAGCGCCGGCGTCGCCGACGATGTCGGCCTCCATCGCCAGGATGCGGCCCTCCCGCGTCGCCGCCGTGCGGTAGTGCATCGTGAACGGGTGCCGCTTCGTGCTGGCCATCAGTGACTCCTGACGGGTCCACACCATGCGCACCGGCTTCCGCGTCTTCCATACCAGGAGGCCGAGGTAGGGCTCGACGGTCATGTCCTCCTTGCCGCCGAACCCGCCGCCCATGTACGACGCGATGACCCGCACCTTATTGTGCGGCAAACCGATGATCTGGGCGATCTCGGTGGCGTGCTCGATGACCTGCGTGGATACCCGGAGCGTGACGACGTCGTTCTCGATCCACCCGACGCCGGCCTCGGTCTCGAGGTACGCATGCTCGACGCGCTGGGTCTGGTAGGTGTTCTCGACGACGACGTCGGCGGCGGCGAAGGCCGCGGCGACGTCGCCGCGCTCCAGACGCCAGTTGACCAAGACGTTGCCGGCGTCGTGCACGAGCGGTGCGTCGTCGCGCAGCGCGTCGTGGGGCGAGAACACCCCGGGGAGCGGCTCGTACTCGATGTGGACGAGGTCGGCCGCCTCGTCGGCCGTCTCCTGGTCGACTGCGGCGATGATCACGATCGGCTCGCCGACGTAGCGCACCCGGTCGATCGCCAGCACCGGTTGGGCGACGATCAGCTCGCCGAGGCCGCCGCTGGCGTGCTCGACGATCTCGTTGTGCGGCACGTCCTCAGCGGTGAGCACGGCGACCACGCCGTCGAGCTTTCGCGCCGCGCTCACGTCGATCGCGGTGATCCGGGCCGAGGCCATCTCGGACCGTACGAGCTTCCCGTGGAGCATCCCGGGAAGCTTCCAGTCAGCCGCGTAGTGCAGCGTCCCGCGCACCTTGTCCACGAAGTCGTGGTGACCCGGCGAGGTGCCGACGATGTTGAAGGCGGGCTCCTCGGCCGCCTTCTCCTTCTCGCGGGTCGCGGTCTTGCGCCTGGTCGTCTCGGTCATTCCTGCTCCCCCGCGTCGCCGCAGTGTTCGCCGTGCATCCATGCCTCGACCGAGTCGACGATCGCCGTGTAGCCGGTGCAGCGGCACAGGTTGCCCACCAGCTCGTAGCGGATGTCGTCGCGGGAGGCGTCGGGTGTGCGCTCCTTCAGCGCCGCCGCGGTCAGCAGCATCCCGGGCGTGCAGAAGCCGCACTGGGCGCCGCCCCGCTCCAGGAAGCACTTCTGCAGGGGGTGCAGCTCGCCCGCGGGATCCGCCAGACCGTGCAGTGTGGTGATCTCGTGGCCCTCGGCCTGGACTGCGAACATCAGGCAAGCGCTCGTGGGCTGTCCGTCTACCAGCACCGTGCAGGTGCCGCAGACCCCTTCGTTGCAGCCGTAGCGGACGTCGGGCAGGCCGATGTCATCGTGCAGGGCGTTGAGCAGGGTGCGGTCACTGCGGATCCAGAGATCGTGCTCCTCACCGTTGACGAGAAGCCGGACCTGTGTGCGCATCATGCGCCTGCTCCCTTCGTGTCCTGGGGCGCGAGCGCCGTGGTGAGGGCCCGCCGGACGAGGACGCGTACAAGCCGGCGACGGTAGTCCGCACTGGCGTGGACATCGCCCTCAGGGTTCACGCTGTCGGCAACGGCGCCGGCCGCGCTGTCGAGCTCTGCCTCGTCGCGGACGTCGACGTCGCCGACGAGGTCATCGGCGACCCGGAGCGGCCGGTCAGCGACGCCCCCCAGTACGACGGTCGGCCGGCCGGCCCTGGCCTGCACCGCGACCGCGACGGTCGCGAAGTCGGAGAACCGTCGCGTCACCTCGTCGAACGCCCACGGCTCTCCCACGGAGCTCGGGATACGGATCTCGGTGACCACCTCGTCGTCCTCGGCAGCCGTCGTCAGGTAGGTGCGGAAGAACTCCGTGATCGGGACATCGCGCACGCCGCGCGGGCTCTGCATCCGCACGACGCCCCCGAGCGCCAGCACGCTGCAGGGGATCTCGCCGGTCGGGTCCGCGTGGGCCACGCTGCCGCCGATCGTGCCGCGATGGCGGACCCGCACGTTACCGACCAGGCGTACCGCGTGCTGCAGCAGGGGCGCGTGCTGCGCAACGACCGGAGAGGTCAGGACCGTGGCGTGACGGGTCAACGCGGGGATGACCAGCACCGGCGCCTCGGCCGAGTCCTCGATCCGCGGCCCTCCTTGGTCGCCGATGCCGTTGACGTCGATCAACGCGGCCGGCAGCGTCAGGCGCAGGTTCATCATCGGGACCAGGCTCTGGCCGCCGGCAATGATCTTCGCCTCGCCCTGCCAGATCTGCATCAACTCGACCGCCTCGTCCCAGGAGTCGGCGCGCTGGTACTCGAAGGACGTGGGCTGCACGCGGTCACCGTGAGCCTGCCAGAGACTGGATTGCGTGGTCACCGGAGAGCTCCGTTCTTGGTGGGCACGTCCAGCCGGGGGTCGGCCGCCAGGTCGCCGGTGAGCCGGCGCAGCACGGAGAGCTCGCCCTCGGTGACCGGCTCGAGCGTGGTGACCTCATCGGCGACGAGCAGCTCGAAACCGGTGGCTGCACGAACCTGAGCCAGCGTCACTCCGGGCTGCAGGTGGCGCACCCGCATCCGACGGCTTGCCTCGTCGAAGTCCATGCAGGCGAGGTCCGTGACGACCCAGCTCGGTCCCCCGTGCCTCAGGCCGGAAGATCGCCTGCTGTCCCCGCCGGTCAGGTGCCCGGGACTGGTGACGAAGTCGACCTTCTCCACGAAGCGCCGTAGCTCATGGTTGGTCACGATGACTGTCTGGTTGCACAGGGACGCGATGTCGTTGCCACCGCCCGGGCCGGGCAGGCGGGTGGACGGTCGGTCGTGGTCGCCGATCACGGAGGTGTTGACGTTGCCGTACATGTCGACCTGGGCGACACCCACGAAGCCGTAGTCGAAGAATCCGCGCTGAGCCAGGAGGAAGATGTCGGTCGCGGAGGTCACCATCTCGGCGCCGACCGCGGCCCGCATCTCGTTGGTCGAGTCAGGCAGTTCGCCCGGCATGAGGTGAATACCGATCATGCCGCCCTCGAGAACGACGGTCAGGTTGGGCGCGTGGCGCCGACGGGCCAGTGCCGCGGCGACCAGCGGCTGCCCGATCCCCGCGAACATCACCTTGTGGTCCTCGAGAAGCCTGCTCGCGGCGACCGTCATCACTTCGGACGGTGACGGCAGCAGCGGCTGCGCATCGTTGGCGACCTGGTCGTTCGTGGAGCTCATCGCGGCATCATTCCCTTCGCCCCCAGCACGAGGTTGTCGAGTCGCTCCGACGGCACCGAGCCGATGAAGCCGTCGTGGTGTGGGTGCTTGACGAGGCTCATGACGTACTCTCGCGCGCCCGCTGCGCCCTGTGCGCGGATCCGTTCGGCGTAGTCCCGGAATGCGTCCTCGTCTGCGAGATAGCGTCCGTAGCATTCGTGCGGGTAGGCGCCCATGGGCTGGTGCACCACGGCGTCGACGGCGAACGCCGGGATGACGGTGCGCGACGGGTCCCGCTGTATGACCTCCGTGCTGACGATCTCCTCGGTGGAGATGACGACACGTCGGGCGGCGCGTGCGATGTCGGCGTCCATGAGCTCGTAGCCGTCGATCTGCGCGTTGCCGTAGACGTCGCAGCGCTGGACGTGGATCAGCGCGACATCGGGGTTGAGGCTCGGTACCGCGTTGAGAGACTGCCCGGTGTACGGACAGGTGACCTCTTCGACATTGAGCCGGTGTCCGATGTCGGATCCCATCATCGAATACGACGGCAGGAACGGTATGCCCATGCCGCCGGCCTTGTAGCGAAGGCCGAGGCCGAGGTGGCTCCACTCCTCGTAGACGACCCGGCCGGACTCGGCGTACTCCCGGAGCACCTTGGCCAGGCCCCAGCCGTGGCCGATGCCCACCCAGCTGGTGATCAGACGGTCGGCCATCCCTGTGGCTATGAAGAGCTCCGCCTCGAAGCACGTCAGCGGCCGGGCAAGCGAGAGCCCGCGGCGCCCCTGGCGGAGCACCTCGATCAGCAGCGCCATCGGCGTGCGGGCGTGGTTGGTTCCCCCGACGGCGATCACGTCGCCGTCGGCGACGTGATCGCCGATGGCATCCCGCGCCGAAACGACCTTGTCGACCCGGGGCCGGGCGCGTCGCTCGAGCTCCTCCCGGGCCCCCACCGTGTCCGGGCCCGCGGCTGACAGCAGGGTCACGACTGCGCTCCTCGTGCCGCGGCCGCGAGCACCGGCGCTCCCGCGCCCAGCAACGGCATGACCTCGGCGGCGAACCGCTCGACCTGCTCCTGCTCGTAGCCCTGCGGGATCAGGCAGATCTCCTGCACCCCGGCTTCGATGTGCTGCTGGAGCTGCTCGGCGCACTGCTCCGGAGTGCCTACGATCGCGCTGTCGGGCGTGGCGTCGCTCCAGGCCGGGGTGTCGAAGTAGGACGCCAGCCATGGACCGGACCGCGCCAGCGCGGCCTCCTTGGACTCGCCGATGCACAGTGGCAGTTGGGAGACGTTGCGCAGCTCGTCGGGGTTGCGGCCGGCCTCCTCGGCGTACTGACGGATCTTGGCCCAGGACGCCGTGAACGCCTCCGGCGTGTAGAAGTAGGTCAGCCACCCGTCGCCCAGAGTCGCCACCCGGCGCAGCACCCGGTCGACGTAACCGCCGATGAGCAGACCGGGGCGAGGCTGCGGCTTCGGCAGCATGCGCACCCGGCGGAAGGACAGGTCGTCCCAGTCGCCGGTGACCTCGTCCTCGGTCCACAGCTGCTTGCAGATCTCCAGCGTCCGCTCGAAGATCTGGCCGCGACCCTTGAACTGCGTGCCCGTCGCGTCGAACTCCCGCTCGTACCAGCCTGCGGCGACGCCCAGGCACAGCCGCCCGTGCGAGAAGTCCTGGATGGTTGCGGCGGTCTTGGCCAGCAGCGCCGGGTCGCGGATCGGCAACACCAGGATGCCCGTGCCGAGCGTCACGGTGGTGGTGTTCGCGGCGAGAACTGCGAGGGTGGTCAGCGCCTCGAGCTGCGGGAAGGGCTGCTTACTGCCCAGGAAGAGATGGTCCCATGCCCACAGCGAGGTGTAGCCGAGCTCCTCAGCGCGTTTGCTGTACTCAACGAGGTGCTGGAGGTCGGGGGCCTTCTCCGCCGAGGTGAAGTTCTCGATCGCCAGTCCGAACCTGACGGACATGATGTGCTCCCTTGTCTTGGGCTGGTCATGAGCTGGGCATGGTGCGGCTGGGAGGCCCGCTCGGGCGACACGTTATGTGGCAGAGATCACCAGGGACATGACATCGAGTGACATGGGATCACCGCAATCCTTGTCACCGGATACGAACGCCGGGCGTCGGCCGGAACGTGCTTACGGAAGACCCACCCACTCCTCGCAGCCATCGCCGGCCATCCTCAGCCGCCCGCGAACTGGGCAAGGACCTCGACGGTCGCGCCGTTGCCGAGCACGACGCCCTCGGGATCACGCCGGCCGACGGCCCGCCGGCAGCGAGAAGGCGGCGACGGCCTCGGCGAACCCCCGGTCCTGGCCGTGCCGCGCAGCGGCCTGGCGGCGGACCACCAACCGTGTCGAGGCCTCATAGAGCACCTCGCCGATCCCGGCCGGCGCTCGTGCTCCGGCCGTAGCGGACGACGACGGCCGCGGCGGTTGCCGAACTCGCCCTCGCCCACCGGCCGGAGTCGGGCGCCGGCTCGACCGGATCGGTCACGTCAGCACGTCCTCATCCGCGTACGAACCGCACGCCCTGGCCGGGGCGCAACTGGGCGACAACGGGCATCGCCCGCTCCCGGACGACGGCGATCACGGGATAACCGCCGGTCACGGGGTGGTCGGGTCCGAAGAGAGTGAGCCGCCCACCGGGCGGCGCCTGCAGTGACCCCTCGACTACGCCCTCACTGGTGAGCTCGGAGAGGATCCGCCGCGGCAGTGCGGGCCCGGCGAGCCGGACGCCGACCCGGTCTGAATCCGGCGTGACCTCGAAGCGGGTCTTGAGCAGGGTCCCCAGTGCCTCCGGCTCGAACCAGTCCGCCCGCGGCCCCAGCCGGACCGGCAACCGGACGTCCTCGGCCGGGTCGGGAGGCGGTGGCGCGACCACGAGGTCGGCGACCGGCAGTCGGCCCCGGCCGGGCCCGATGCCGAGTGTGGCGCCGACCCGCAACCGCTCGGGCCCCAGGCCCGAGAGGCGGTCGGTCGAGCACGACCCGAGGACCGGTGGCACGCAGATGCCCCCACGCACGGCGACATAACTGCGCAGGCCGTGATGCGGCATGCCCAGCGCGACGACCTCGCCGGCGGCCACAGAGAGGACCTCGTGGGTCCACCGCCGCCGGGCGCCGACCTTGACCGGCAACGGGGCACCGGTGACAGCCACGAAGGACGGGACATCGCAGGTGAAGGCCAGCCCGCCATTGGTCACCTCGACGACGGGAGCCGACTCGTCGTTGCCGAGGACCCGGTTTGCCAGGACCATCGCCGCGAGGTCCGCGGCGCCGGCGCGCCCGACGCCGAGGTGGGCGTAGCCAGGGCGGCCGCGGTCCTGGACGAGCGACAGCATGCCGGGCTCGACCACCGTCAGCCGGCCGGGCGGGCGGAGCTGCGCGTGGCTGCTCACGGCGCGACCTCCCGGAAGACGACCTGGTCGCCGGGCAGCAGCAGTGACGGCTGTTCGGCGCTGGTGTCCCACATCTGGGCGTCGGTGTACCCCAGCAGCTGCCATCCGCCCGGAGAGCGCCGGGGGTAGACGGCCGAGAACTGGCCGCCCAACGCGACCGCGCCGGCGGGTACGGCAACCCGCGACTCCGCCCGACGCGGCACGTGCAGCCGCGGGTCCCCGCCGACGAGGTAGGCGAACCCCGGCGCGAAGCCGCAGAACCCGACCCGCCAGGGGGTCGAGGTGTGGGCCACGACTACTTCCCGCTCTTCCAGCCCGCAATGCTCGGCGACCCAGGCGAGGTCCTCGCCGTCGTACCGGACGGGCAGCTCGACCACGCGCGGCGAGTCGTCGGCGACGTCCGGGACGTCGATCTCACGCAGCCGGGCCTCGACGTCCGCCATCGAGCCCGACCGGGGGTCGATCAAGACGAGCAGGGTGTCGAGGGCCGGGACGATGTCGATCACACCCGTGACCTCCGCCGCCCGCACGGCGGCGGCATAGGCATGCACCAGGCGGTTGTCCGGCAGCTCGAGCAGAAGCCCCGTGTCTCCGCAGGGACGCAGGGTGGGCGTCATCGGCACTGCGGCAACCCGCATCAGCCGAGGCGAACCAGATCGACGCCTGCCGCCTCGAGGGCCTTGCGGGTCGCTCGGGCGATTTCGACGGAGCCGGCAGTGTCGCAGTGCACCAGGATCGCCTCGGCACGGATCGGGATCCGGCTGCCGTCGATCGCGGTGATCTCGCCCTGTGTGACCATCTCGACCGCGCGGGCCGATGCCTGGGCCGGGTCGGAAAGCATGGCGTCGGGCTCGGTGCGCGGAACCAGCAGTCCCTGCGGGGTGTAGGCGCGGTCGACAAACGCCTCCGCGACCATGTTGAGCCCGGCCTCCCGCCCCAGGCGCCAGGTCTCGGTGCCGACCTGGGCGAGCAGTGGCAGGTCCGCGTTGTACTCGCGCGTGGCGTCGACGATGGCCTGCGCGTGTTCGGTCACCGTGGCGGCCGCGTTGTAGAGGGCGCCGTGGGCGCGGACGTAGTTGATCTTGTCGCCGGCCGTGCGGGCGAAGCCCTCGAGGGCGCCTATCTGGTACAGCAGATCGTCGGTCAGCTCCTGCCGGCCGTAGGCGATGAACCGGCGCCCGAAGCCGTGGAGGTCGCGATAGCTGACCTGGGCCCCGATGGCGACGCCGTTGGCCACCGACAGCTTGCAGGTGCGGCGCATGGTGCCGGGGTCGCCGCCATGGAAACCGCACGCGATGTTGGCGGCCGTGACGACGTCGAGCAGCGCCTCGTCATCGGCCAGCTCCCATCGGCCGTAGCCTTCGCCGATGTCGGTCGTGAGCGCTACCTGAGCCATTGGTGATCTCCCATTTCGGTCCTGTGCTGCGGCCAACTGCGCTGCCTTACGAGGCCGAGTATGAACCGATGGGAGCGTCTGGGAACAGCATCAGGGAGTGCACTCAATCCAGCACTGGAACTGCCGAATGCAGCGCCCGGAAGGCCGACCGCAGCTCCCCCCGGACCAGCCGTAGCGAAGGGAGCCGCTCGGTTCCGATGCGAGTCAGAGTCAACAGGGTCCGCGCCGCACCGGTGGGCAGCCACCGCAGGTCGTCGCGGGCACGGGCGGCGACGATGGCCGGCAGCATGCCGGCGGCGAGCCCGCGTTGGATGAGCTCCAGGTGGACCAGAAGGTCGTCGCTCTCGTAACGCACGTCCGGCTCGAAGCCCATCCGGCGGCAGGTGAGCTCCGCCCACTCCCGCGACGCGCTCCCCCGTGCCTCCATCACCCACGGGATCCGTCCCCCCTCGACACTGAGCGCGCGACCTTCGAGGAGCGATTCGGCCACGACGGCGGACAGGGGATCGTGACCGAGCTCGTGCCGGTGGGTCTCGGCCGGGATCCACGGCTGCACTCCGGGGTACTCCTCGGCCACGACAAGGTCGAAGTCGCCGGCGAGCAGGGCGGGCACTGCACGCTCCGGCTCAGCCTGGACGAGTTCGATCCGCAGCCCCGCGTGGGACTCCTGGTTCGCCAGCACCTGCGGCAGCAGAAGCAGGGCTGCGCTCTGGAAGGAGGCCAGCCGCAGTGTGCCGGCGACCTGGCCGGAGAGCTCGCGCAGGTCGGCTTCCGCCTGCTCCATGTCCGCGAGGAGTCGTCGGCCGTGCTCGGCCAGCCGTGTGCCCGCCTCGGTCAGCCGCAGACCACGCCCCACCTGGGCGACCAGGGGCGTGCCGACCTCGCGCTCGAGCCGGCTGACATGCGCCGAGACCCCCGACGCACTCAGGTGCAGCGCCTCGCCCACCGCGGCGAGGCTGCCCCGCCGCTCCAGCTCCACCAACAGGCGGACCCGCCGCATCTCCAGCATCCGCCCACCCTAATCTCAATCGGCACCAATCATGCCGGGTCGACTCCACAATCCGATGCTTATCGTTTGGCTCCGGACTGCCTAACTTCGTTCCCGTGACCGATTCATCTGCATCCCTGTCATCCACTCCCGGCGCGGCATCCGGCGCCGTGCCCCCGGCCCCGGCCCCGGCCCGGTGGACACCGAACCGGCTTCGCAGCGACGGCGCTCCCCACCGGCCGGCCCCCGACCCATCCGGGCCTGCCCGGATGTCGTTCCACCGGCACCTGCCGTCCTACGCCGTCACGCCGCTCCATGACCTGCCGTCGGTGGCCGCCGACCTCGGCGTCGCCCGGGTCGCGGTCAAGGACGAGTCGTCGCGGCTGGGCCTGCCCGCCTTCAAGATGCTCGGCGCGTCCTGGGCGGCCTACCGCGCGCTGGCCGCGCGCTTCGGCGAGCCCGAGGAACCGACGCTCCAGGCGCTCCGCGCGCGGATCGAGGGCAACGCGCCAGTAACGCTGGTCACCGCCACCGACGGCAACCACGGTCGCGCCGTGGCACGAATGGCGTCGTACCTGGGGCTCGACGCGATTGTGCTGATCCCTGACGTCGTCTCGGAAGCCGCGATCCAGGCCATCCGCGACGAGGACGCCGACGTCCGCGTGCTCGCCGACGACTACGACGCCACGGTGCAGGCGGCCGCCGACCTCTGCGAGGACGCCACCGGCGACCTCCTCCTGGTGCAAGACACTTCCTGGCCCGGCTACGAGACGGTGCCTCAGTGGATCGTCGACGGCTACGCGACGCTCTTCGAGGAGGCCCTGGCGCAGCTCGGCGGCACCTCGGCGCTGCTGGTGGTCCCGGCCGGGGTGGGCTCGCTCGCCCACGCGGCGGCCCTGCACTGCCAGCGCAATCCCGGTTGGCGGGTGGTCACCGTCGAGCCGGAGGCGGCGCCCTGCATCGCGGCCAGCCTCGCCGCCGGCCGCTCGGTCACCCTCCGGACGAGCACAACGACGATGGCCGGCCTCAACTGCGGCACCCCCTCGTCGCTCGCGTTCCCCGATCTGCTCGCAACCCTGGACGGCGGCATCTGGGTGACCGACGCCGAGGCGGCCAAGGCCAGCGCGCGCCTGGCCGAGGCCGGCATCGACTCCGGCTCGTGCGGTGCGGCCTCGCTGGCCGCCTTGCAGCACCTGAAGGACGCCGAGGGCACCGAGCACCTGCTCACCCCCGACCGCACCGTCGTCCTGCTCAACACCGAAGCCACGCGCTGAGACAGCACGGAAAACCGAAGGCACCCGCGACAAGTTCGAGGAATACCCATGGTCAGGGCCGAGATCGATGCCGGATGCCACGTACTGGCCAAGGAGTTTCCCGACCTCGTCGAGCGGCATGGCCTCTGCGCACTGGGCGCGGTTGCGGGAACCGTGACCGTGAGTGGAGGCTGTCAGGGTGGAGCACCATGCGGCGCACCTCCCGGACCGGTTCGCCGGCACGGCGGCCATGAACCGCTGCGGCGTGATCACGGCCTGGGGCGGCTCGGCACCGGAACTGCTCGGGTACGACGCGGACGCGGTGATCGGGCTGCCTGCGGTCGAGCTGCTGGCGGCCGGCGCGGACCGCCCCAGGGCAGCCGCTGCAGTACGCAGCTGCAGGACCGGCGAGAGCGTACGCGGTGAGCTGACCGCCCGGCACCGCGACGGGCGCGACGTGGATCTTTTGGTACGGGCCTGGCCGATCGTCACCGAAAGCGGCGGCGACTGGTTCGCGATCTTCGTCCGGGCGGCAGAGATGCGTCGCTGGGACACCGACCGGGCCGTAGTGGGCGGGCTGTTCGAGCAGACACCGGTCGGCCTCGCGGTTTACGACCCCCAGTTGCGCTTCCTCCGGATCAACGACGCGCTCCAGGAGATCCATGGCATCCCGCGGGAGGATGCACTCGGGCGGCGCCTGAGTGAACTCTTCCCAGGGCCCGAGGCCGACCGCATGGAGGCGAGACTTCGCAGGGTGCTGGAGACCGGGGAGCCGGTCACCCAGGAGCACCGCGCTCCCATGCCCGCGCTACAGGGGTGGAAGAGGGAGTGGAGCAGCACCTCCTTCCGCCTGGTGAACCCAGGCGACACGGTTCTGGGCGTGGCCTCCGCCATCGTGGAGGTCACCGAGCGCAACCGGGCCCGCGACCGGCTGGTGCTGCTCAACGACGCCAGTACGGAAATCGGCACCACCCTCGACGTCACCCGTACCGCTGTCGAACTCGCCGCCGTGGCCGTCCCCCGGCTCGCCGACTTCATCGCCGTCGACCTGCTGCAGGGCATCGCACTCGGTGAGGAGTACGTCCCCGGCCCCGTCGGCGGCGGGGCCGTACTGCACCGCGCAGCCATCCGCTCGGTCCATGAGAATGCCCCGGAGGCGAGCTATCTGCCCGGCGCGCTGATCACCTTCCATCCGGCCACACCCCAGGCCCACGCCATGGCCACGGGCGAGGCCGTGCTCCTGCCGACCCTGGAAGGCTCGGAGGACTGGGTGGCCCACGACCGGCACCGTGCCGGGAAAATGGCCACCGCCGGAGTCCACTCGGTGATGGTCGTCCCGCTGCGCGCCCGGGATGTCACCCTCGGCGTCGCCCACTTCTACCGGTGGCAGCGCCCCGACCCCTTCGACGCCGACGATCTGACCGTGGCCGGGGAGGTCGTGGCCCGCGCGGCGGTGTGCGTGGACAACGCCCGCCGCTACACCCGCGAACGCGACGCCGCGCTTACCCTCCAGCGCCGCCTGCTCCAGGTCACCACGCCCCAGCTCAGCGCCGCGACCACCGCCCATCGCAACCTGCCCGCCGGCGGCCGCACCGGCGTCGCGGGCGACTGGTTCGACATCATCCCGCTCTCCGGGGCCCGTGTAGGCCTCATCGTCGGCGACGTGCCTGGCCGCGGCATCCACGCCGTGGCCGAGGCGGGGCGACTGCGCACCGCGGTCCGCGCCCTCGCCCAGCAGGACCTCTCACCCGATGAACTGCTCATCCAGCTCGACGGCATCGTCAGCCAGGCCGCCGAAGGCGAGGACACCCCCGGAGCCCCCACCGCGGGCATCGGCGGCAGCTGTCTGTACGCCGTCTACGATCCGGTCTCCCAGCGCTGCACCCTCGCCTGCGCCGCCCACCTTCCCCCGCTGATCGTCGAGCCGTCCGGCAGGGGACGCCTGCTCGACCTGCCGTCCGGCCCGCCCCTCGGCCTCGGCGGCATGCCCTTCCAGACCACGGATGTCGAACTGGCCGAGGGAAGCATTCTGGCCCTGTACACCGACGGGCTGCTGCGCGGCACGAGCGGCCGCGGCGACATCGACGCCGGACTGGACAGACTCCGCCGGGCCCTCACCCGCCCCGACAGCGACCTGTCGCACACGTGCGACACCGTCCTCCACACCATGTTGCCCGCCCACGGCGGCGCGGACGACGCCGTGCTCCTCCTCGCCCGCACCCACACCCTCGGGCCCGACCGCGTCGCCACCTGGGACCTGCCCCTCGACCCCGCCATCGTCGGCCAGGCACGCAGCCTGACCACCGGCCAGCTCACCGCCTGGGAGCTGGACGAACTCGCCTTCACCGCCGAACTCGTCGTCAGCGAACTGGTCACCAACGCCATCCGATACGCCCGCGCCCCCATCCAGCTCCGCCTCATCCGGTCGACCTCGCTCATCTGCGAGGTCTCGGACGCCAGCAGCACCTCACCCCACATGCGCCAGGCAGCCGACACCGACGAGAGTGGCCGCGGACTGTTCATGATCGCCCAGATGGCCGAACGGTGGGGCACGCGTCACACCTTCGCCGGCAAGACCATCTGGGCGGAGTGCGCCGCCCCGTGATCCTCGACTTGGCACGATGCACGATGCAGCGAAAAAGTGAATCACGGATATCCGACGAGGTGGCAGGACTACCGGCGGACCGACGGCACGGCCCGGGCCACACCGTGCCGCCCCCAGGGCTGGGCCGCGGTGTTCGTGCTCGATGAGCCGGACCGCCTTGGCCGGCTGCACCCGTGGCAGCCTCCGGATGCCGCCGTACCGCTCTCGCCACTGCCGGATGAAATCGAGGCGGGGCAGGTCGAGTCGGTACTGCCGTACCTCCGCTCGGTGCGCCGCCATACCGTCGGCTCGTACGCTGTCCCTCCCGCCGTGGCGGTTACCGCGTTGTCGGGTGCCGTACCGATGCATCCGGCCACGAAGGTTGCGTCGGCGGCAGGCGCTTGATCGAGGGCGGCCTCCGGGAGGCCGCCCCTGGCAAGCCAACAGCCCGAGGTCGATGCAGCCGCCGCGGCATCGACCCGAGGGCCGACACCGAAGCACCGCCCCTGGCGTGCTAACCCGCGCTACCGCGCGTCACGTGCACACCTGCGCCGACCGTGGTCACTTGGGTGCTGCCGTAGCCGGCGCACTCTCCGTACTCCTTGACCCATGTGGTTGAACCGGACAGGGATCCGGAGGACGGCGCGCCGAACGTGACGTCGTACCGCTGCTGCTGGTCGCAGCTGGGCACGTTGTAGTACTCGATGAAACCCGCCTGGGTGGCCTTCAGGTTGCCGGAGCCGGCGGGCAACTTGTAGGTGCCGACGGGGATCCGCTGTCCGTTGTTGGTGTCGACGACGGTGCCTGACCAGGTGTCCGTGCCGACCTGGGCGATCTCGACGCGGAAGGTATGGCCGTACACGGCGTCGAAGTCCACTCCGCAGCTGACGCCGGCGCCGCCGTCAGCCCCGTCCGAACAGTTGGCGTGGGTGCTTGTCGTGCCGCTGATGAAGGAGGAGAACACCCCACGCAGGCGCTGGTGCCCGTTCGCATCCGGCCGCGGCTGCAGTCCTGCGTACCCGATGTCGCTCTGCCCGGTGAACCCGTACTGCATCGCGAAGTAGGTCCCGGCCACATGGGCGGTGCCGGTGTTCACGGTGATCGGGAAGTTGAGGGATGTCAGCCCCTCACTGGGTGCCCCGCTGACCGTCCACGACAGCAGTTCGTTCCCGCCGAAGGTCTGTGCCTGTGCGCCAGGTGCCGCGACGAAAGGGACGAGTGCGGCGAGGGCTGCTACCGCAATGCGTGTCAACGCTCGTTTCATCTGATGCTCCTCAAGGGGGTGTTGAAGGTGAGCAGGGCCGTGAACGTCTGGGCACCGCCTTCTCGCATGAGTGCTGCAGGCGGTAACAACTGCGCCGCGGTGTCCGCGATACGACCGAGGTGGCTCTGTCGCCCCGACTCCTGGGCCGACGCCCGCCTCTCATCCCGCTTCTGCGCGCATTCCGGGCACAGGTACCTCAGTGCCGACTTCTCTCCAATCGACGTGGAGCGAGGGGAAGGCCACCGCCGCGCAGACATCAGCATGGACCTGACAACTGAACCCCCGCGCAGCGTGCTGTTACTTGCCCCGAAGGGGCACTGGTGCGGCAGCTGCCGCACCAGTAGTCACACTCGTCGTTCGTCAAAACTCTGCGGCCCAATTGCCTGCGGAAGACTATGGCGCCCCGCTCGAGGGGTGTCAATACATGCTTGCAAACGTGCGACTCCAAGCAGAATCAATCATCTAGGCCGCTGGCAGTCCACCGCCGGCCAGGCTGTCTAGGCTGTCCAGGCCGACGTAAGATCCGACCGCCTCGATCTGCAGGTCCGGGATGCGCCGCAGGCCCTCCGCCCAGTAGGCGCGCAGCGCGTCCTTACCGCGAATGACCCCGTCGTTGCCGAGCAGTTGAGCGGCCACCGGCGACCGGAACGTCACGTCGCCAGCGAAGTGCGACAGGCAACGATCACCTGACCCCAGTCCCGCGCAGCACAAGCAACGCCACACCCACCGCCGCCACGACCACGGCTGCACCGAACGCCGTCCGCTCCCGGCGGCGCCCCATTACCGTCCCTGTCGCCGCGACCAGGACGGCCAGCGCGAGGGCCGTCGCTCCCCATCTGTCGGGTGGTCCCGCGGGGCCCAGTGCCAGAACCGCCGTCGCGGTCACCAGCGGGACCGGGAGCAGCAGGCGCGCGCCGTCAGGGCCGAATCTGTGCGGCCATCCCCTTACGCCCAGCGCCAGATCCGAGCGGATGTCCGGCAGCACATCGCCCAGATGGGCTCCGACTCCCAGGAGCGCACCGGCGGTGACGACCCACCAGGGCGGCCAGGGTTGTCCCGGCAGTCCCAGCGCCACGAACGACGGGAGCGTGGCGAAACCCACCGCGTACGGCACCCAGGACCATGCTGTCGCCTTGAGCCGTAGGTCGTACGCCCACGCCGCCGCCACGCCCACGAGGTGAACCGTGCCCGCCCGCACACCACAGGCCAACGACAGCGGTACGCACAGCGCCAGCGCGACGTATGCGGCCACCCACACATGCCTCACCTCGATGGCGCCGTCGACGACGGGTTTGTCATGTCGGCCGGCGGCGATGTCCCGGCGTGCGTCGAAGGCGTCGTTGCACCATCCGATGGACAACTGACCTGCCAGAACGGCGGCCGTGGTGAGGACGCCACGTGCGGTGCTCTGGCCGGAGGTCACAACCATCACGGCCGTCATTGCGGTGACCACCACTACGGGTGCGGGGTGGCACGAACCGGCGAGGCCGACCGCCCGGCCCGCCCAAGTCGCGGTCGCGCCGTCGGCCGCCGCATGCTCGGGAGTGCCCACCCGGCCGATCGTAGACGCCCCGGCCCCGTCCGGCCTGAGCACGCGCCCGGGGCCGAACGGCCGGACGGGCGATCCCTGGTGGCGAGCTCTCGGCATGGGGAACACGTGGAGAGCAAGCCAGCCCAGTCGGTCATCGGACGGGAACCTATGACGCGGATCGCTGCCGTTCACGGCGCCCTCGCACCGCACCGTCACGCCCAATCCGAGATCACGGACATGGTGGCCCGCACGTGCCTGCCCGAGGGCACCGACCGCAGGGTTCTGGACCGGCTGCACCGCAGCGCCAGAGTCGACTCGCGCCACATGACACTGCCCCTCGACCAGTACGGGGAACTGGACGGGTTCGGCGCCGCCAACGATGTCTTCATCGCTTCCGCCACCGACCTGGGCGGCCGGGCTGTCCGGGACGCACTGCGCATGGCCGGGCTGTCGGCTGGGGACGTGGACCTGCTGATCTTCACCTCTGTCAGCGGCATCTCCACCCCGTCGATCGATGCCCGGCTCGCCGCGCGCCTCGGACTGCGGCGGGACGTCAAAAGACTGCCCATGTTCGGACTCGGCTGTGCCGGCGGAGCCGCCGGTCTGGCACGCATGCACGACTACCTCGTCGGCCGGCCCGACCACGTGGCGGTGCTCCTGTCGGTCGAACTGTGCTCGCTCACGTTCCAGCGCAATGACGCCACCACGGCCAACCTGGTCGCCACCGGGCTGTTCGGCGACGGGGCCGCCGCAGTCGTCGGGTTCGGGGCACACCGCCCGGCCGAGACCGCCGGCCCGACGATCGTGGACACCCGCAGCCACCTCTATCCGGACACCGGGCGCCTCCTGGGCTGGGACGTGGGGGACTCCGGCTTCCGGGTCGTCCTGGATCCTCGGGTCCCCGACGTCATACGCCGTCACCTCGCCGACGACGTCGAAGGGTTCCTCGCAGACCACGGACTGAAGACGAAGGACGTGGCTGCGTGGGTGTGCCACCCCGGCGGCCCCAAGGTGCTGGAGGCTGTCGCCGAGGCCCTCGACCTGCCCTGCGACGCACTCGATGTGACCTGGCGTCACTTGGCCGAGGTGGGCAACCTGTCCTCGTCGTCGGTACTCCACGTGCTGCGCGACACCCTGGCCGACCACCGTCCGCCGCCGGGCACGCCGGGTGTGCTGCTTGCGATGGGGCCCGGCTTCGCTTGCGAACTCGTACTGCTGCGCTGGTAGTTCGGATCCCGGAGGACAGAGGACACATGATCTGGTACGGACTGCTGGTGGCCGCCGTCGCAGGCGAGCGCGTCGCTGAACTCGTCGTCGCCCGTCGCAACGAACGGTGGAGCGCAGCCCGCGGGGCAACCGTCTCCGGGCAGGGCCACTACCCGGCGATGGTCGCCCTCCACACCGGGCTGCTGGGTGGCTGCCTCTGCGAGGTATGGCTGGCGGACCGTCCTTTCCTGCCCGCACTGGCCTGGCCGATGCTCGCCCTGTTCGCGGCTGCCCAGGCCCTGCGGTGGTGGTGTGTCAGCACGCTCGGGCCCCGCTGGAACACCCGGGTGATCGTCGTACCCGGACTGCCTCTGGTGACGGAAGGACCGTACCGCTGGCTGCGGCACCCCAACTATGTGGCCGTCGTCGCCGAGGGCGTCGCCCTTCCGCTGATCCACACCGCCTGGGTCACGGCGACCTTGTTCACCCTGCTCAACGCCGCTCTGCTCACCGTCCGCATTCGCTGCGAGAACCGGGCCCTGGCCGCCTCGACCACGCCCGCTGCGGCGTGATCGACGTACTGGTGGCGGGCGGCGGGCCGGCCGGTCTGGCCGCCGCCATCCACGCCGCGCTCGCCGGCCTGGACACAGTCGTCTTCGAACCCCGCACCGCGCCCGTGGACAAGGCCTGCGGAGAGGGCGTCATGCCGAGCGGTGTCGCCGCACTGCGAGGACTGGGCATCCAGGTCACCGGCCACGAACTGCGTGGCATCCGCTACGTGGACGGCACGGCACGCGCCGAAGCGTGCTTCCGCGACCGTAGCGGGCTGGGAATCCGCCGTACGACGCTGCATGCCGCGCTTCACCGGCGCGCTCTTGATCTCGGCGTGCGGATGGTGGCAGGCAAGGTCGGTGAAGTGCACCAGAGGTCTGGCTCTGTCACCGCGGCGGGCACGACAGCCCGCTGGCTGATCGCCGCTGACGGCCTGCACTCCCCCGTGCGGCGGACGATGGGACTGGAGATGCCCGGCGCCAAAGACGGCCGCTATGGACTTCGCCGGCACTTCCGCATCGAGCCATGGACCGACTTCGTGGAGGTCCACTGGTCCGGCGAGGGCGAGGCCTACGTGACACCGGTCGGCGAGGACCTGGTGGGCGTCGCGATCCTCAGCCGCTGCCGCCGCAGCTACGACCAGCACCTCGCCGGCTTCCCCACTCTCACGGCGTCGCTCCGCGGTGCGGCCGCGACCGACGTACGTGGCGCGGGACCGCTGCGGCAGCGCGCTCGACGCAGAGTCGCCGGCCGTGTCCTGCTCGTCGGCGACGCCGCGGGCTACCTGGATGCCCTCACCGGCGAGGGCATCGCTCTCGGCCTTGCGACGGCACGGGCAGCCGTCCGCTGCCTGGCCGCCGGACGACCGCAGGAGTACGAGCGCGCATGGTCGCGGCTGACCCGTCGCCACCGGCTGCTGACCGGCGCCCTCCTTGCCGCGGGCCGCCGTCCTGGCACCGCTCGCCTCATCGTCCCGGCGGCATCCCGGATGTCACCGGTATTCTCCGCGGCGGTTCACGCGTTGGAGTAGGAGAGCACCTGATCAATGCTCAGGTGGCTCCTCCCGTGTCATCCGTTTTGATTCGCCAGGATGGTGTGGATTCTCTGGTGAGTTCGCATCGCCACCTGGCCGGCGGAGGCGGGGAACTCCATGGGGTGGTGCGGGATCGCCACAGAGCCTGTCAAAGGCGCTCTCCGGAATCTTGAGATCGGGGCGAGCGTGCCATTCATCCGGGCATGGTTGAGAACCTCGCCGTCGGCACCCGTGATCTGTACCAGCAGGCCGCACAGCTCCTGCTCGGGATCAGCCGACCGCACGTGCAGACCACCAGGGCCATTCGGAGGCTCCGCTGTGGCGGCTGCCGCCGGCCGGGCCCCACGCCGGGCAAAGTGGACAAGTCGCCGCGCACCAGATGGCGACAGAGCTCCGGGAGGACCGTATGACCGCCTCGTCACCCGCCACCGACGCGCCTCCGGCCCGGTACGACGACCTGCGGGCGCTGGTCATCAACTGCACCCTCAAACGCTCGCCGGAGACGAGCAACACCCAGGGTCTGATCGACCGCAGCACCGCCATCATGGAAGCCCAAGGGGTGCACGTCGATGTCATCCGGGCCGTCGACCACGACATCGCCACGGGCGTGTGGCCCGACATGACGGAGCACGGCTGGGAGACGGACGCCTGGCCGGACCTCTACCGTCAGGTCATGGCCGCCGACATCCTCGTACTGGCCGGCCCGATCTGGCTGGGCGACAACAGCTCCGTGACGAAACAGGTGATCGAACGCCTCTATGCCTGTTCCAGTCTTCTCAACGACGCAGGACAGTACGCCTATTACGGCCGCGTCGGCGGCTGCCTGATCACCGGCAACGAGGACGGCGTCAAACACTGCGCAATGAATGTCCTCTACAGCCTGCAACACCTGGGGTACACCATCCCTCCCCAGGCCGACGCCGGATGGATCGGTGAGGCCGGCCCCGGCCCCTCCTACCTCGACCCGAGCTCCGGCGGCCCCGAGAACGACTTCACCAACCGCAACACCGCGTTCATGACCTGGAACCTGCTGCACCTGGCCCGGGCATTGAAAGATCTCGGTGGCATCCCCGCCTACGGCAACCAGCGCACCGCCTGGGACGCCGGCTGCCGCCACGACTACGAAAACCCGGAACACCGGTAGCGGTACCCGCAGGAAAGCGGGCCGCCTCGCCCCGGCGTCGGTCAGATGCCGTGCACGCCGCGAACGCCCGCCCACTCCGGCACCAGCCGCCCGCGTCCCGTCAGCTCCCCGCACAACCGGACCCGAGGCAGCGGCCCGGCCCACGACTCACCACAACGCGGCGGTGCCTGCCTCAAATCAGGAACACGCCGCTCCCATAAGCCCGTTCGCGCTCGCGTCCAGCACGCCTTCGCTCGAATTCAGGTCTCAAATATCCCGCGTGACTGGTGAATCGCCGTCATGTTTCATGCGCCCGAGTAACTTCCTCTATTACTGCGCTTCTTCGCGGCACACCTTCACTCGTCAGTCGGCAGAGATTTTCAGCAGGCTCCTCCGGATCCGAGCAGAGGCTTTCACTGACATACCGGTGACGATCCGCAACTGACTTCCCATCACATTCAGGCCTCTTCTGAACTCGCGCACATCCTGAGCCCCGCAAGATTTCCAGGTGCACCATCGGAGCCCTCGCCCACCCGGCCCTCGGGTATCCCGCGACCCCAACAGGTCGGCAGGAAGTGCACTCCGATGACGGAGCCCGTCGGCCTCACCTCGGTCGACCCTCAGCCGAACCGCACAAGGTCACGTTCAGGCACCATCCCGATCGAGGCTTGCTCATGAACCGTGCGGCGGGGACGCCCATCGGGCCGCGTGATCGGGTCGACATTGACGCCAATATGCCCCTTTAGGTAGCAAACTCAACGCGGCGCTATGTCCGTTTTCATAGTAAAAACCATCTTTTAAACATTATTGGCGCCGTAAGAGGAGTTACACCTATCTTGCAGGGGATTCAGGCGAAATACCGCACCCTCATACGTGATGGGGTGGCATTCCAACCTGCATCCCATTCAGTGAACCGCGTCACACGAACAGACGCGGGCCCCGAGCTCTGCTGATGCCCTGCTTCCCTTCTGCGCGAAGAAGATTGGGCTTTTCGATCAAAGATGGCGGCGTGTCCTGGTCGCCGCACACAGGGCTCTCACATTTCGCGATCACAATTCCGGTCTTGTTCCGTCCGCGCTTTCTCGCCTAATGTCACCGTCAATCCGGATGGAACGCCGAATCCTGCCGCTGTCCGGAATCCCTCCCACCCACTCGGTTACGTACGGCAGGAGCGGGGGACCCAGGTAAGCCGCCGATCCGGTTTGCGGAACGGCTCGGGGTGAAGTCGCACTCATAGTGCGACCGGACATCTCCTGTCCGAACCCGACAGCTCACCTCGCAGGCGACGGAGAGGAATTCGTCATGCCCTCAAAGGGAAAGCACCGCCGCCTCAAGTCCATCTCGCTCACCCGGGGACTCGCCGCCGCAGGCACGGGCGCGGCTGTGCTCGCTCTCCCGGTGCTCGGCGCGACCAACGCCAGCGCGGAGCAGGCCGCCCCGGCCGCAAAGAGCGCCGCGGCCCCCACGACGTATGTCGTCGCCGCGGGCGACACCCTCAGCAAGATCGCCCGAGAGCACTCTCTGAGCGGCGGCTGGAAGAAGCTGTACCAGGACAACCGAGCCGCCGTCGGTGACAACCCGGGGCTGATACACCCCGGCATCAAGCTCACGCTCGGCGAGAAGAGCCCCACCAAGCCCGTAGCCACCAGGGCATCCGCCGAGCGGGCCGACCGCTCCGAGGTCCGGACCACGCTCGCCGCTGCCCCGGCGAAGAAGTCCTACACCAACGACCTCGACGGCTGGATCAAGGAGTCGCTCGACATCATGGCCCAGCACAACATTCCCGGCTCCTACGAGGGCATCCACCGCAACATCATGCGTGAGTCCTCCGGCAACCCCCTGGCCATCAACAACTGGGACTCCAACGCTGTCGCAGGAACCCCGTCCAAGGGGCTCCTGCAGGTCATCGACCCCACGTTCAAGGCTTACCACGTGCCCGGCACCTCGATGAACAGCTACGACCCGGTCGCCAACATCACTGCCGCCTGCAACTACGCGGCCGACAAGTACGGCTCGATCGACAACGTGAACGGCGCGTACTGACAGTCGCTTTGGGTTCCGCACCGGCTCAGCGCGGAGGACACCGCAGTCCACTCGGCCTGAACGGAAGCCCAGCAACCGCCAGTTGAAGCGCATCGATGATGTGTGGCCCTGAAGTCCCGCGTGTACGAAGGGACTTCAGGGCCCAGTTGCGTCCTGCTCAACCCCTTGCGCGCCGTCACCCCCGTGCATATCCTCCCCGCGAATCGAAGCGCTTCGACACCGTGGAGAAACAGCATGGCAGACCCACACCCGGTCATCCCCGGGTTCCACCCGGACCCCAGCGTCTGCCGCGTCGGCGACGACTACTACCTCGCGTGCTCGAGCTTCGAGTACGTGCCCGGGGTGCCGCTCTTCCACAGTCGCGACCTGGTGCACTGGCGGCAGATCGGCAACGTCCTCGACCGGCCCGGCCAGCTGCGGCTGCCCTGGGACACACCCTCCTCGGCCGGGATCTACGCGCCGACGCTGCGCCACCACGACGGCCGCTTCTGGCTCATCACCACCAATGTGAGCGAGGGCGGCGGCAACCTGCTCGTCTCCGCCACTGACCCGGCGGGCCCCTGGTCCGACCCGGTCCCACTGCCCGGCGTCCCCGGCATCGACCCGGATCTCGCCTGGGACGAGGACGGCGCGTGCTGGGTCACGGTCGCCGGCATCTCCCAGGTCCGTATCGACCCGTACACCGGCGAGACGTTCGGCGAGCCGCGCCCGCTGTGGTCCGGAACACCGGGCGCCAAGGCCCCGGAGGCGCCGCACCTGTACCACGTGGGCGACCACTGGTACCTGCTGATCGCCGAGGGCGGCACCGAGCGCGGGCATGCCGTGTCCGTGGCCCGCGGCCCCGCGCCCACCGGCCCCTTCGAACCTTGTCCGGCCAATCCGGTCCTGACCCACCGCAGCACCGACGAACCCGTCCAGAACACCGGGCACGCCGATCTGGTGCAGGCACCCGACGGCACGTGGTGGATGGTGTTCCTCGGGGTGCGGCCGCGCGGCGGCACCCCAGGCTGGCACGTGCTCGGCCGCGAGACCTTCCTCGCGCCGGTCACCTGGGAGGACGGCTGGCCGGTCGTCGGCCCGCCGACGACGGACGACCCCGCGCCCGACTCCGCCGAATGCTTCACGGACGACTTCGACGACGCCGATCTGCGGCCCTCCTGGATCTCGCTCCGCCACCGCTCCCCGCGGCACTGCACCACGAAGGAACAGCCGGGCCGACTGACGCTGCACGCCCTCGGCGACGGCCCCGACGCCGCCGACGTCACCTTCGTCGGCCACCGGCAGCAGCACCATTCCTGCCGCGTCCGCGCCCACCTCGACCCGTCGGACGGCACCGGAGGCCTAGTGGTCCGGCTCGACGAGCAGCACCACTACGAGATCGAGGCCGACGCCGCCGAAGTACGAGTGATCGCCCGCGTCGGACCGCTGCGCACCGTGGTGGCCTCCACGTCCCGGGCGACGGACGGCGGACCGATCGTGCTCGGCGTCGACGTGACCCCCACGGACACCCCGCGCGACGCGCGCACCGGTCCCGACACGCTCGCGTTCGGGGTCGAGGAGCAGGACGGCACGTTCACCGCCCTCGCGACCCTCGACGGCCGCTATCTGTCGACCGAGGTGGCCGGCGGGTTCACCGGCCGCGTTATCGGCCTGTACGCAGGCTCCGGCACCGCACACTTCGACTGGTTCCGCTACGAGCCGCTCGAACAGTGAAAGGGACCTCGCAGGAGACAAGCACGGGCCGCAGACGCCGCGCCGGATGGGTGGCGGGCCTGATCCTGGCGTTAGCCACCGCTGTCGGCACCTCCCGGACCGAGGCCGTGGCGGCGCCCGCCGACACCGGCGCGCGCCGACAGCTTGGCTACTCCCGCCGTGAGTTGGGGGCGGGACCCTGCGTGCATGACCAGCGACAGCGCCGTCCGCCAGCTACTACAGGCGCCCGACCCCACCACGCTGTCCGAGCCGCATGTGCGGGCCCAGACGTGCGTGTGGTGCACCGTTGCCCTCTGCCGCGGAACATCCGTGGTCCTCGGCGAGCGCGCCGAGATCGAACGCCACTGGTTTCCGCGCGGCTGCCGCCCCTGCACCATCCACCACGCCCATCCCCCGCAACTCGACCACACAGAACTGCGAGCAGTGCACCGACGACCCGACGGTCTGCGCTCCGGGCACGCGGCTTCGGCTCGTGATGCGGCAGGCGCGGCGATGAGCGCCAAGCGGAAGACGCTGCAGGAGCTCTGCTTCGTCGAGCACATCCTCGGTGATCAGGGCGCCCAGCCCCGAAAACACCATACTCACGAGCTCGTTGACATTTCGCACGCGAGTGTCAACGACATCGACGACGCTCCGTCATCACCGAATGTGAGACAGGGCCGTTAAAATTGACGTACCCGGACCGCGGTGCCCCGCTTCTCCTACACGCTCTCCACCGCCCAGTGCGATACGCGGAGTTCGGAACGCTGGAACACCCCTGACTATCGACGCGGCGGAGTCCGCAATACCGCTCTCGAGAGCCGGGCCGCTGCACATCCGGTGACGGCAGCGACTGCAGCGAGACCGACGCCGGCCCAGCCAAGGGGCTCGGTTTCCAGCACCGATCGCAGGAACGGTATGTAGAGCGCGGCCCCGGCGAGCAGGACCGAAGCAAGTACCGACAGCGGCAGGAAGAGGTTCTGGCGAGTCAGCAGGCGCGTACGCAGACCCAGCACGACACCGAGCTGGGTCGCCAGGAGAGCGAGGAAGAGCACGCTCTGCCAGGGCAGGCCCCAGTGCCGGGCCACGACGCCGGCCCAGAGGCTCGACGCGGCGACCACTGTCGCGAGGAAGAGCATCCGATGCCAGGCTCCGCCGCCGAGGATCTGCTGACCGGGCGGCCGTGGGGGCCTGTGCATGGCACCGGGCACCACCGGTTCGGCTCCCATGGCCACACCGGTCAGTCCGTGGGTGAGGAGGTTGATCCACAAGATCTGCCCTGCCCGCAGTGGCAGGGTGAGTCCCAGCAGAGGGCCGGCCAGCATCACGAGAATTTCCGCTGTGCCGCCCGCCAGCCCGTAGACGAGGAATCGGCGGATGTTGTCGTAGACGCGCCTGCCTTCCTCCACAGCCGCGACGACGGTGGCGAGTTCGTCATCGGTGAGCACGAGGTCGGCGGCCTGTCGCGCGACCTCGGTACCGCGCCGGCCCATGGCAACGCCGATATCGGCCTGCCTGAGGGCTGGGCCGTCGTTGACTCCGTCACCGGTCATCGCGGTGATCTCGCCGCGCGATCGCCAGGCCTCGACGATGGCGAGCTTCTGCCGTGGGGTCGTACGCGCGAACACCCTGACCGCGGTGAGGTCGGCGACCCGGCCGGCGGCTACGTCCGGGCCGGTGACGACGTGCTCTTGCGCGTGGTCGCTGTGGAGCAGTCCGACACGCTTCGCGATCGCCCGGGCCGTGGCGGGGTGGTCTCCTGTGATGAGCACAGGTGTGACGCCTGCCGCACGGCAGGCGGCGAGGGTGGCGGTCGCGTGCGGCTTGGGCGGGTCGCTGATCGCTACGAGGCCGAGCAGACGCAGGCCTGATTCCGCTTCGGCCGGGTGTCGCGGTAGGTCGTCCCGTGTTCCCGAGGCTACCGCCAGCACTCTGTACCCCTGGGCGGCGAGCAATGTCGCTTCCTGCCGGGCGCCGCGGAGCAGATCTGTGGTGTCTGCGAGAACAGTCGTTTGCAGCACCGCTTCCGGCGCGCCTTTCAGGCACACGAGTACCTGGCCCGACGGTGTCGTGTGCAGGGTGCTCATCCGCTGACGCATGCTGTCGAAGGGCGATTCGTCCGTTCGCGGGCGCTCACGCACAAGACGGGCTCGGTCCGCACACCCCGCTTTGGCCGCCGCAGCCAGGAGCGCGGCTTCCATGGGGTCACCGACCGCGGTCCAGAGGTTCTTGTCCGCGGAATCCTGAGGTGGGCGCAGCCCGGCGTCATTACAGAGGGAAGTCACGGTCAACAGCTCACGCGCAAAGTCGAGTTCGTCGGAAGTCGGGCGCTTGCCTTCAATCCGGATGTCGCCTTCCGGCTCGTAGCCGACACCGTAGAAGTCGAACGTGCAGCGTGGCGTCCATACGTGCTGGACCACCATGCGCCCCTCGGTGAGGGTGCCGGTCTTGTCGGTGGCCAGCACCGTCACCGAACCCAATGTCTCCACGGCCGGAAGCCGTCTCACCAGGGCGTGCCGGTCCGCCATCCGCCGCGCTCCCAACGCGAGGGCCAGGGTGACCACCGCCGGAAGTGATTCCGGTACGGCCGCCACGGCGAGGCTGATCGCCGTTACCGCCATCGTGGCGACCGGCACTCCACGGACAAGGCCGAGCCCGAACACGACCAGGCAGAGACCCAGGGTGACGGCGGCGAGGACACGGCCGAGGGCACCGAGACGGCGCTGCAAGGGAGTCGGCTCCCGCTTGGCGTCGAGCTGCGCGGCGATGCGGCCAAGGGCGCTGGCCGCTCCCGTGGCCGTCACGGTGGCCACGCCTCGCCCCCGTGCGACGACGGTCCCGGCGCTGAGCCGGGCCCCGGGGACCTTGTCCACGGGCACCGACTCACCAGTCAGCATGGACTCGTCGACCAACAGGGCAGCGGCTTCGCCGAGTTCGGCGTCGGCGGCGACGATGTCACCTTCACCGAGGATCAATACGTCGCCGGGCACAACTTCTGCGGCGGGAACTTCCCCCGGGGCGAAGTCGCGAAGCACCCGGGCGTTGGGGGCGGACAGGGCCGACAGTGCGGCCACCGCGTTGTCGGCCCGGACCTCCTGCGCGACACCGACCGCGGTGTTCACGACAATCACCAGCGCGATGACCACCGCATCGGCGTGGTCGCCGATCGCGAGGGTCAGCACGACGGCGCCCAGCAGCACAAGGATCAGCGCATCCCGCAATTGCGTGAGCACTCTGGCATACAGCGGGACGGTCCTCGCGGCCGCCACCTCGTTGCGGCCGTACTCAGCCAGCTGGCGCACTGCCTCCGCGGCCGTCAGCCCCCTGCGAGATCTCGCGGGAGCGGGTGCCTGCTGAGTGGCGGGCGTCGTCACGGCGGTCCTCACACGACGGGAACCGTGATCACCGGACAGTGGGCCCGGTGCAGCAACCCGTGAACCACCGATCCGAGACGCATACCGGTGTAGCCACCCCTACCGCGTCGCCCCAGGACCAGGGCGAGTGCGTGCTCGGCGGCACCGGCGAGCACCTCGACCGGATGCCCGGCCAGCACCTCGTGCCGCAGCACGACGTCCGGGTACTTCTGCGACCATCCGGCTGTCGCCTCCGACAGCATCCGCCGTTGGGCCTGCTGGGCCGACTCCTCGTCGTGGGGAAGCAACACCGGCGGCTGCCACACGGATATGGCATGCAGCTCAGCTCCTCGGAGGGCTGCCTCTTCGAGCGCCAAACCCAGGGCCGCCTTCGACGATTCGCTCCCGTCGATACCTACCACCAGGTAGGGCGGCTGCTGTGTCACGTGCTCGGCGTCCCCCACGACGACGACGGGACAGTGCGCCTGCGCCGTGACGGGGACAACGAGAGAACCCGCACTGAAGAACTCCGCCGTACGGCCCAGGTGCCGCGAACCAAGGACGATCATGCGGGCCTGCCTGGACATCCGCCCCATCGCCGGAGCAGGAAACCCCTCGACCAGTTCCACGGCGGATTCGACCTCCGTGTGGCGCTCCCTGCTCCAGGCGACAGCAGCCCTGAGGGCATCCGAAGCGGCTTGGTTCAGGGCCATGCTGCCCGGAGTGTCGTCGACGTGGTGCGTGCTGTGCTGCGGGAGTACGGCAGCGACGAGTCGCAGCCCGTACCGGCGCCGTCGGGCCTCGTCCACCGCCCAGGACAGAGGCAGACGCCAGTCCCGGGCGGGGTCGATGCCGACGACGATCTCATCGCGTGCGCCCGTGTCCATCACGACCCGCTCCCGTGCTCGTGTTGGTGGCGTGCAATGAGCTGCACGGGGCAGTGCGCGTGGTGGAGCAGGCTGTGTGTCGCATGCCCGAGGGTGCGTCCGAGGTAGCTGGGTGACCGCCGACCACCCATGACCAGCAGGTCCGTCTGGTGCGAGGCCTCAACCAGGACCCCAGCGACGGACGTACTCTTCTCAGCCTGCACCTGGACGGTGAGGTCCGGGAACTCCTCGCGGATCTGGTCCGCCACCGCGTTCAGATGATGGACGTGCTCGCCCGCGATCTCCTTCACGTCGTCGAGAAAGCTCACGACACTCCCGGCGGACTGCAGGATGCTCCACACGTGCAACAGCCGCAGCGAGCCCTTGCGAAGCTCGGCCTCACGGGCGGCGTAGCGCGTGGTGTCCAGGTCGTGTTCATCGCGGACGGCAGCGAGCACCACCCCCGATTCGGCACCGTTGTCGATGCCTCTGACGACGATGACGGGCGTCTTCGCGCCCGCCGCAACCTTCAACCCGACCGAGCCGAGCATGAGGGTGCTGAATCCGCCGGCGCCACGGCTGCCCACCACGATCGTGCCGTGCAGTCCCGCGGACCGGTGGAGACTCGGGACCGGAGCGCTGCGGCTGAACTCTGTATTGACCGGCAGGCCGGGAAACTGTTCCGTTACCGCGGCAGCCGTGGAATCCAGCAGTTCACGGCCCGCCTGGCGGACGCGCTCAAGACTCTCCACCGAGAAGAAAAGGGCCCGGGTGTCCGTGTCAGCCCCGTACACGATGTGGAGCGGGCGTTTGCGGCGCGCAGCCTCGGCCGCTGCCCACAGCGTTGCCTGGCGGGCCGGCTTGGATCCGTCGACCCCGACTATGACAGAGCCGAGTTCCGGGTTGCTCGTGGCGCCATCCATGCTTCCTCCTAAGAGAACCGCCAAGCGGACCCCGACTCTCAGGCTGGCACTGCGGGCCTCCGCGACGAGAGGGCCGCTCTGGGGCCTGCTGGGGCCAAAGGTCCCGGGTTCTTGCCAGGCTGTGCCCCCACGCCTGGCGAAAGGTCCGACCGAGGACGCTTCCGGACAATCATCCTTCTCGCAAGCGATGACGGTCGTCGATCGCAAGTAGCTCGGTGCAGCGACGAGAGGTGCCCTGGTGAAGGACATCAAGCTGGGAGAACGCTGACCGGCCAAGTTGTCCCCTATCGCCACCTCCACCTATTCCAAGGATGGCGCGAAGCCGTTCACACGGCATGACATGCGACAGCCCCAGTGGTTGCTCGCAGCTGACGCACGACGAAAGGGGCCGCCACGCCGGCTTCATCCCCCACTGTGACCGCCGGGGCTCTGTCCACTCGGGACCGGTCAGCCCCCGGTGGACCCCGGACGGCCCTACCTCAGGAAGCCCTACGACACCCAGGCTCGACGTAGGGCCGATGTTCCAGGAGGAGCCATGGACCAGGTGCACGTCCACGCTTCGGAAGGGATCGTCCACCTGAAGGAGTCCGTTCCCGACGCGGCCCTGCCTGACGCGTGTCACACGCACGGTTCAGGGGACTTCGACGTCACCACACAGTCCGACGTCGAAGTCCCCTAGGAGGACGACGATGAGGCACCGCACCGTCGCCGACCTGATGGCCCCGACGGCTGTCAGTGTCCAGCGCGGCACCGCGTTCAAGGAGATCGCCCGGCTCCTCGACGAGTTCGAGATCACCGCCGTGCCCGTCGTGGACGAGTCCGAACGGCCCGTGGGTGTCGTCTCGGAGGCCGACCTGCTCCACCGATGTGTGGCCGGGAGCGGCGCGACCACCGCAGCAGACATCATGACCAGTCCGGCCATCACAGCCGCACCCGAATGGAGCGTCGTCCGTGCGGCACGTGTCATGCGCAGACACGCAGTCAAACGACTGCCCGTGGTGGACGCCGCCGGCCGGCTCATCGGGGTCCTGAGCCGTAGCGACCTGGTGCAACTCTTCCTGCGCCGTGACCAGTCGATCCGAGAAGAGATCGTCGAAGACGTACTGACCCGCACGCTCCAGCTCAGCCCTTCGGCGCTGTCCGTGGAGGTCAACGATGGCGTGGTGACCCTCAGTGGCACGGTGGAACGGCGCATGCTCATCCCTGTCGTCGTGCGGCTGTGCCACAGCGTCGACGGAGTGGTGGAAGTGATCAATCGGCTCGACTACGAGCGGGACGACATGCCGGTCGGCTCGCCGAAGGCCACCGAACGGTAGGAGAAGACCGTGAGGCATCGAAAAGTGAGCGAGCTGATGACCCGGGAGGTCATCACTGTCCTCCAGAACACCGCCTTCAAGGACACCGTGCGGACACTCACCGAACACCAGGTGTCAGCAGTCCCGGTCGTCGATTCCGCGGGGCATCCCCTCGGCCTGATCTCGGAAGGGGACCTCCTCCAGAAGTCCGCAGGGCAAGGCGACTACTTCCGGTCGCTGCCCGAACGGGAAGCATGGCGAGAGGACAAGGCAGCAGCGCAGCGTGCCGAGGAACTGATGTCTGCTCCCCCGGTATGCGCCGGACCGGACTGGACCGTCGCCGAAGCCGCCAGGCTGATGGAGGCGCAGGGCGTGAAACGCCTCCTCGTCGTCGACGAGATGGACACGCTGATCGGCATCGTCAGCCGACGCGACCTGTTGCGTATCTTCCTTCGTGACGACGACGCGATCCGCCACGAGATCACGGTGGACATCCTCGACCGCACCCTGCGCCAGGGCCCTGCCGCCATCGCCGTCGAGGTGGCCGACGGTCGCGTCGAACTCCGCGGGACAGTGCAGTTCAAGAGCCTCATCCCGGTCATCGAAAGGCTCTGCCGCACCGTGGACGGCGTGGTCTCGGTGGAGCAGCTGCTCGGCTACGCCGTAGACGACACCGTAGAGACCTGAGTAGCTGACCACCATGCTGCCGAGCCCTTCCCATCCCGTCATCGCCTCGGCCCGACTGGACGCTCCCCTCTCCCGGTGGCTGTGGCTGGTCAAATGGGTCCTCGCCGTCCCGCACTACATCGTGCTGTTCTTCCTTTGGACAGCCTTCGCCGTCGTACCGCGCGGGTCGTAGCGCCGGTAAGACCAGAACCCGTTCTGGCACAGCGCGAAGAGACAGGAAGCCACGGAATCCCCGCAGGAAGCCGTGCCGCGTAGCGGCACAGCAACCAGCGGGACGGCCAGAATCCCCCGGTTTCAGCCCGAGGATTCTGTCAACAGCATCCGCCGATGCCGGTGCAGCAGCGGCCACCGGGACTTCACGGCCCCGCCCCCGTGGTCCTGTCCCGGCACAGATACGGAAATGCGTATGGAAATGCCTCAACCGGCCCGGCCTCGTCGAGGATGATGTCGGCCCCTGCCCGCTTCAGCAACCCTCTCGTCGTGCCGACCACTCCGATCGACGGTACGAGCAGCGCATCCCGGCCACCTGCCCGCTGCGACAACCCCGCGCCGACCACAACCCCGTACCACCCGGTCAGCCCGCTCGGCTCGACGGCATGCGCGGCACCCGTGCAACCAGTCTGGCCCCACCCTCCTGTGTGTGCCGGATGGCCCAACTCATCGCGTCTCTCGTCGGTGGGTCGTGGATGTGCACCGGGGCCGAAAGACCCACCGTGGGACCCGTGCGGCCCGTGGTGCCGGGTGCCTGGCACGCCCACGCTGGGAGCAGGAGCGATGAAGGGAACCGGTGCGATGACTACCGCCACCACGACGACCGCGGCGTTGCCCGCCGGGCACCGCGAAAGGCTGATGCAATTCGCCCATGAGGCCTCCTTCGAGGCCGGGGCCCGCCTGTTCGAGGAGGGTCGGCGCGCCGACCGCTTCTGGATCGTGCGGACCGGCACCGTAGCCTTGGACCTGCGCGTACCCGATCGCCGGCCCGCCGTCATCGAGACGCTCGGGCACGGCGAACTGGTCGGCTGGTCCTGGCACTTCCCGCCGTACATCTGGCACTTGGGCGCCGAGGCGATGAGCCCGGTGCGGACCTGGGAGTTCGACGCCGAGGCCGTGCGGGCGGCGTGCTCCGAGGACCCCGAGTTCGGCCGGGTGATCGCCGTGTGGGTCGGGCTCGTTGTCGCCGACAGGCTGCACGCCTCCCGAATCCGGCTGCTCGACCTCTACGCCCCTCACGGCAGTGGCGTTCTGGAATGACTGCCGTGACCCGGCATCGCCGCCGTTCCGAGGAGGAGAACATGGACAGCAGCCCCCACCATGTGAGTGACGTGATGACACGCGCCGTCATCGCCGTGGGCCGCAAGGCCCAGTTCAAGGACCTCGTCGAACGCATGGAGCAGTGGAAGGTCAGTGCCGTTCCCGTGCTGGAGGGCGACGGCCGGGTGATCGGAGTGGTGTCCGAGGCCGATCTGCTGCCGAAGGAGGAGTTCCGGGACAGCGATCCGGACCGGGTCACCCAGCTGCACCGCTTGGCCGACATGGCCAAGGCCGGGGCGGTGTCCGCCGAGGAGCTGATGAGCACTCCGGCCGTCACCGTCCACGCCGACGCCACACTCGCCGAGGCGGCACGCATCATGGCGCTCCGGCACGTCAAGCGGTTGCCCGTCGTGAACGCCGAGGGTGTGCTCGAAGGCGTCGTCAGCCGAGGCGACCTGCTGAAGGTGTTCCTGCGCCCGGACAACGACCTTGCCGACGAGATACGGCGCGACGTCCTCGACGTCCTGTTCCCGGCCCCCGTCGAGCCCGTGCACATCACAGTGGTCGGCGGCGTCGCGACCCTGACCGGCAGGGTGCAGGACTCGACCCGCATTGCGCTCGCCGCACGACTGGTGCGAGGCGTCGAAGGCATCGTCGGCCTGGACTGCCGGCTCACCGCCGACGACGGGACATGAAGCTGCGCGGGGACCTGAAGCTGCTCGTGAGCGCTCGGAATGATCAGCGCGGAATGATCAGCGACTCACGTCACGCCTGCGGCCCGGACGGCGGAGCCGACCGCGGGGCGAGACATCTTGTCGTGTGCTGACGTTGTCGTGTGCTGACGGTCATGTGGTGACGGCCTCCCTCAGGGCGTGACGGCCCGGCCCGCGCCCGGTAGGTCGGTGTCCGGCAGGTCGGGGTCGAGGTCCGGGTGGCGGGGCAGACCGACGAGCGCGCAACGCACGTCCACCACACCCGGCACGGCCCGTGCGAGGCGGACAGCGAGCGGGATGAGGGCGGTCTCGTGGACCCGGCCGGCAAGCGTGACGACACCGTCGTGGACGTCGGACCGGATCGCTTCGGTATGCGTGCCGAAGAGCCGTACGACGACATCCCGCCGGACCTCCTCGCCGATGGCCTCGTCGTCCCGCAGGAAAATCTTCAGCAGGTCGGAGCGGCTGACGATGCCGTTCAGTGTCCCGTCGCGGCCGACGACCGGCAGCCGTTTAACCCTGTTGCGCGCCATGACACGGGCGGCATGGGCGAGGGTGGCGTCCGGCGCCACCATGACGGCAGGCGTGGTCATCAACTCGCCCGCAGTCACCGCGCCCGCCTTGCGGACCTCCGCGAAATCCTGCACCTGCCCGTATCGGCCGACATCTCCCCCGCTGTACTCCTCCTTGGGCAGCAGGTCGGCCTCGGAGACGACGCCGACCACGTGTCCGGCGTCGTCCAGCACCGGGAGGGCGCTGACCCGCCACTCGCGCATGGCCTTCACGATGTCCTTGAAGGCCGCGCCCGTCCGAAGTGCGACGACCCGGGCCGTCATCACGTCGTTCACGAGGATCGGAGTGCCGTTCATGGCATCCTCCCGGGCTCGGTGCCGTCTCGGACACTTTCAGGCTGCGGCCTCGAGCCCGTCCGGGCCATGGGCCGAGTGGGCCCGACACGCTGAACCGCCGGCCCTGCGCCAAGCGTGGACACCCACTGGCCGTCCAGGCCGTACGGCCCGCTCGAGGGGCCAGGTGGCCCCTGGCCGGCCCTCCCCCCACCGGCACAGGCTGGAATCGGCAGGACCGACGCAGACCTTTCGGAGTCATCATGGATGGCACCCCGCACATCGTCAGCGATGTCATGACGCAAACGGTCGCCGCGGTCGGGCGGCGGGCCCCGTTCAAGGAGATCGTGCAGCTGATGCAGGACTGGCAGATCAGTGCCCTCCCTGTGATCGAGGGTGAGGGACGAGTGGTCGGCGTGGTCTCCGAGGCCGACCTGCTGCCCAAGGAGGAACTCAGGGACAACCCCGACACGGCCTACCTCCAGCTGCGTCAGCCGGTCGACGTGGCCAAGGCCGACGCCCTCGCCGCAGGAGACCTCATGTCCTCCCCCGCCGTCACGATCCGAGCCGACGCCACGCTCGCCCAGGCCTCGCGCACCATGGCGCAGGAGGGGGTCAAGAGGCTGCCCGTGGTGGACGAGGCAGGTCTGCTGGCGGGTGTCGTCAGCCGTGCCGACCTGCTCAAGGTCTTCCTGCGCGGGGACGACAAGATCGCCGATGAGATCCGGCACGACATCGTGTCCCACCTCTTCCCGCCCCCGGCCTCGACCCTTCAGGTGGAGGTCCATGACGGAGTGGCCACCCTGACGGGCCGCCTTCACGACACCGCCATGGTCCCCCTGGCCGCGCGCCTGGTGCGGTCCGTCGAAGGAGTCGTCGATGTGCGGTTCGACCTCGCGCGCGACACCGCGGAGTAGGTGGGGCTCCCCGCGCCCGGCCCCGGGAGACGGCGCCCGGCCCGCGACACATTGGCCCCGGGACATATTGCTGGCTCCTCTGACGGTGGCAGTGGGGCACACGAAGCAGCAACGAGCCCTTCAGGACCCGCTGCCGCTTCGTTGACACGTCACGTCAGGTGCCATGCCGGATCTCGACATGCCGGGCCTCTGGCTTCTCGGCACCCAGGCCCACGCTGACGGTCAGCAGACCGTTGGTGTAGTCGGCCTTGACGTCGTCCTCATCAGCGCCGGACGGCAGAGTCAGGCTGCGGCTCAACTCGCCGTACCGGATCTCGCTGTGGTTCTTGTCCACGTCTCGTTCGATGCGTTCCGCCCGGACCGTCAGCAACCCGTCACTGATCACAACATCGATGTCTTCGGTGGACATGCCTGGCAGTTCGGCACGCATGACGTAGCGGTCGTCCTCCATGTAGTCCTCGATACGGACCGCGGGCATCGTGAACTTGCCGGGAATGGTCTCGAACCAGTCCGGCATTTCCGGGAACTGGAACTTCTGCTTGCGTGTCAGTGTGGCCATCGCTCTACCTCCTCGGCGCTCGTCGCGTCGGCCGACACCTCCAGTGCACCGCGACCGGTCCCCCCGCGCTGAGGCCGAACAGCCCAAGCCCGGGGCCCGGAAGTCCCTTCTCTCCTGCGCTCCCGCGACCAGACTGATGGGGAGGGAACCACGACATCTCGGCGGCGATCACCATGTCCGGCGTCACCACCACCGATCTCTACGAAGTGACCATGGCCCTGTCCTACCTACGCGAGGACATGCGGGCCCCGGCCACCTTCAGCCTCTTCGTCCGGGACCTCCCACCTGGCCGGGGCTTCCTGGTCGCGGCGGGCCTGGAGCCCGCCCTGGACTTCCTCTCCGAATACCGTGTCGAGCGCGAAGACGTCGACGAGTTCGCCGCCGCGCTGCACCGCCCGGTACGGGACCTCGAACCCCTCCTCGGTCTCGTCTTCGAGGGTGAGGTGCGCGCGGTTCCGGAGGGGAATGTGGTGTTCGCCGGTGAGCCTTTGCTGGAGGTGACCGCGCCACTTCCTCAGGCCCAGCTCGTCGAGACGTACCTGCTCAACCAGTTCTGCCATCAGACGGTGGTGGCGTCCAAAGCGGCCCGCTGCGTCCTGGCGGCGGCCGGACGGCCTGTGGTGGACTTCTCTCTGCGCCGGACGCACGGTCCGTGGGCGGGCACTCAGGCAGCCCGTCTCGGAGCCATGGTCGGCTTCGCGGGAACCAGCAACGTGGCCGCGGCCACGGCCCTCGGTATCCCGGCTTCAGGGACCATGGCGCACTCCTACATCGAGACTTTCACCGGTGAAGAAGAGGCGTTCCGTGCCTTCGCGCGCTGCCACCCCGGCCCCCTCACCTTTCTCGTGGACACCTACGACACCGAGGTGGGCGTGGGAGTCGCGGCCCGTGTCCTGCGCGACCTGCGGCGCGGCCCCGGCTGCGCGATCCGCCTGGACAGCGGCGACATGGACGCCCTCTCGCGCCGGTCACGAGCCATCCTGGACGATGCCGGACTGCTCGACGTGCGCATCGTGGCCAGTGGCGGACTCGACGAGTACGGCGTGGCCCGACTCGTGGACGCCGGTGCCCCGATCGACGTGTTCGCCGTGGGCACCCGCGTCGGCGTCGCCGCGGACGCCCCGTACCTGGACGCCGCGTACAAGCTCGTCGAGTACGACGGCCGCCCCGTGATGAAGCTGTCCTCGGCGAAGGTCACGGCCCCGGGCCGTAAACAGGTGTACCGGCGCGCCGGGCACCCGGACGTCGTCGCTCTGTCCTGGGAGGAAGCACCGGACTCGGCACGGCCACTACTGCACACGGTGATGCGTGACGGTAGGCGAACAGGGCCACCGGACCGCTGGCAGGACGCGCGCGAAAGGTTCCGCGAGGACACCGACGCGCTGCCGCCGTCGGCGCGGCGGATCCACGACCCCGAACCGGGGCGCGCGGACCGTTCCCCAGCGCTGGAGGAACTGACCACGAGGGTCCGCTCGGACATCGAGGCCAGGATGATCTCGACAGGCGTTGCCGCGCCGTCGCATCGAGGAGTCGAAGAGGCAATGACGACACCCGCCTCCACGCGGGAAAGCCACCGCGCGACGCCAAGGACCGAACCGACGCCGAGTCGCACCACCGTGTACGCCCGTGCTGGGGACGAGATCGTCGTGCGCGGCACCACGGCCGGTGTTGTCACGCGGGACGGCGAAGTCGTCGGCGTTCACCACCGCGACGGCAGCCCGCCCTACGACGTGCGCTGGGCAGAGGATGGACGCGTGACCCTCTACTTTCCCGGACCGGATGCCTATGTCCGGCACCTGGCGAGTGAGCCGGTCGCCATGGACAGGGTCACCGACATACCGTCGGCGCCCGTCACACCTCAGGCCGCCCACGACCATGTCCGGAGCGAGTGAACGCAGGCCGTTCCTGGTCATGTTGCCTCGGATGAGCCCGCCGGACCGTCATGAAAGCCGCTCACTCAAGTGAGCGGGAAGGCCACTTGGACCCGAGTCCGGCCCATACGGCCCTGCCACGCTGCTGCACGCGGGGCACAAACTGGAAGCGGAATGCGGACCGAGGTGCTCGGCCGGTGATCAGGTGCAGAGACGGCTGCCTCCCGGCCGAGGTCGGCACACCGGGCATGGAAGGGAAGCCACCGTGACTGCGCAAACCATCGATACGGACACTGTCACGACGCTCGTAGAGAGCGCATGTGCGGCGCCCTCGTTGCACAACGCACAGCCCTGGGAGTTCCGTTACGTTCGCAACACCGGCGTCCTGCACCTGTACGCCGACCTGGCGCGCACATTGCCACGGACCGACCCGGAGAAGCGAGGCCTTCATCTCGGGTGCGGCGCAGCACTGTTCAATCTGCGCGTGGCCGCCGCTTCGGCGGGGCTTGAGCCAGTCGTCCGGTTGCTCCCCGACCCGAACGACATGAACCTTCTCGCCGAGGTACAGCTGAGCGGTACCGCACACCCTGACACGGCACTCGCCCGCCTGCGCCCGGTGATCCCCTGCCGGCACTCCAGCCGCTTTCCCTACCGTGACGTTGAAATCCCGGTCGCCGTGAGGGAACGAATATTCGGCGCGGCCCGCACCGAGGGCGCGCAGTTGCTGTTCCCCAGCGCCTGGCACGTTCAGGAGATCGTGGAGTTGGTGCGTGACGCCGAGGGTCGGGAAGCACATGACCCAGAATTGCGCAGTGAAACAGTGCAGTGGACTCGCACAGAAGCGGTCGATCCCGCCGAGGCGGCCGACGGCGTCCCCGCCGAGGCTTTCGGCCCCAGACAGCTCGGGACCACAGCGCCGGTGCGGGACTTCACCGCCGGCCGTCCGATGCCACAACGTGGCTGGGCATCCTTCGAGAAGAACCCGCACATCGCCCTGCTGGGTACGGAACATGACAGACCTGCGGACTGGCTGCGCGCGGGGCAGGCACTGCAGCGCGTCCTGCTGCAGGCGACCATGGACGGCCTCGTCGCCTCGATGACCTCTCAGCCCTTGGAATGGCCGGAAACCCGATGGGCGGCCCGTGACCCCCTTTCCGCCATGGCCCATGTGCAGATGGTGCTCCGACTCGGCTACGGCCCCGAGGGCCACCCGAGCCCACGGCGACCGGTGGCCGAAGTGCTCGACATCGTCTGAGAAGGACGGTCCTGCACACCTCTGCGTCACGGCGCACGGAGAACGGCTGCAACTCGATGGCAAGGAGGAGGCGCATGAAGGTCTCGGATGTCATGGCCACTCCGCCCGTGTGTGTCGCGCCCCACGACCCTTTGGTCGAAGCGACCCGGCTGATGGCCCAGTCAGGCGTCGGCTCCCTCCTCGTCGTCGAGGACGGAGCGCTCCGCGGCATCGTCACCGACCGCGACATCGCCGTGCGTGGCATGGGCGGTGGCCTGACCCCAGAGACCCCGGTCGACGCGGTGATATCGGCGCCGGTGACAGTCGTCGACGTCAATGACGACCTTCAGGTGGCCTACCAGACGTTCCGCCGCACCGGCGTGCGCCGCCTACCTGTGCTGAACGCAGGCGAGGCGGTGGGCGTGCTCACGATCGACGATCTCTTCCTCGACGTCTTGCGGCGGCTGGCAGACTTGCTGGGACCGATCGCCTGGAGCGTACTGCGGGAGCCGCCCGGACCTCCGCCTCAAGGTGGGGCTTCGGTTGAACCGTGAATCGGCCCCTCGGGAAACAGCCGCTCCGCACCGGGGCTGCCCACCGACGGGTGTCACGCCCTCGTATGCGAGCCAGCCCAAGTCCGGCCAGGCGTCGCCGTATCGGACGCCCTCATTCTGCCGAGACGTGGCTCATCTGGTGCACGGCAAGGTGAGTGTGGCCCCGCTCCTGCTCAACCACATCGGCCAGGAACGGGACTAAACAGCGGCTATCCCGCTCGGGGAGGCCGTCTGGTGAACGGGGCGGACCGTCCGTGACGTGGCCCGCCGGTCCCGATGCAGCCGACGGGAGGCTCGACTTGCCTGTGGAGGAGTCGGGAAACCCCGTCCGTGGGCCCGGGCCCACTGCATACATCTCATGCCGGCTGTCGCCTTCGCCCGGACCGAAGTCAACGCGAAGGCATCGAACCAGCAGGCGGGTCAAGCACAGCCCAGCAGGCCGAACCGCTCCTGCACGGATGGGTCCTTCGGACCCGATCAAGCCCTCTCAGCCCTGCCCCATCGAAGGCAGAGCGAGGAGTATGGCTGTGTGGGTTCCGGTTCCCGGAACCCGACGCACCACAAGGAGGCCCGCCATGACTCCCCACGTCACTGCCGGTGTGGACGCCTCCCCCGAAAGCCTCGCGGCCGCACAATGGGCGGCGCGCGAGGCTGTTCTGCGTGACGTACCGCTGCACCTTGTCCACGTGGAGGCGTGGCCCGTCGCCCCGGTTCCACTGGCCTTCACCCCGTCGACGGACGTCTGGTCCGAGAACTTGCTGCGTGACTCGGCGGACCGGGCGCGCAAAGACCACCCCGGCCTGGAGGTCGTCACCGAGCATGCGCGCGGCCGTGCGGGGGACGAACTCACCGTCGCCGCGGACCAGGCCGATCTGACCGTGCTGGGTTCGCGAGGGGTCGGTGGCGTTGTCGGCTTCCTCATCGGTTCGGTGTCCCTTGCGGTGGTCGCAGCGGCAACACAACCTGTGGTCCTGGTTCGGAGTGAGAATGGCACGCAGGCACCATCGGCACCAGCCACCCCCGAGCAAGGCTCCGGAGGCATCGTCCTGGGTCTCGACATCTATCATCCGTGCGACCCGCTCGTCGCCTTCGCCTTCGGTGAGGCCGCCCGCAGGGGCGAGACCCTGCACGTCCTGCACAGCTGGGCCCTGCCCGCCTCGTACGGATACGCGGCCATCACCGACCCGGACATCGGCGTCGAGCTCGGCCGACACGCCTCCGAGGGTCTGGCGGAACTACTGCGGCCCTGGCGGCCCAGGTTCCCGGGGGTCCAAGTCACGGAAAGGGCTGTGGCCGGCGTGGCAGCCGGCGAACTTCTCCAAGCAGCGCGGGGGGCGAACCTGGTCATCGTGGGGCGTCAGCGGCGCCGCCCCCTGCTGGCACCTCATCTCGGCCATGTCGCCCACGCGGTGATCCACCACAGCGCAGCACCGGTGGCCGTCGTCCCCTTCGAGTGACCGCGCAACAGCGGGTTCCCGGTTGCGCTGTCTCCCGGCAGCCCGAAGACACACGCCTCTCAGCTGGCGCGGCCTGCCCTCGCTCGGCCGTCCACACGGACGACAGCCGACCATGTCCCCACACCCTCTGTCCGAGAGGGGCTGTCCGGCCTTGTAGCGGGCCGACACACCCTGCCCGTCTCCGCTCGCACTCGCCCGGGCGCCCACCCTCTATCCCGTCGGCACGTTCGGTGGCCCCGTCGTGGCGGGTGCCACGCCGCAGCTCCTTGGTGATCTCGTCCGCCCAAGCGTCGACGGCCTGCCAGTCGCTGTAGCGGCAGCCCATCAGCCAGAACATCACGCGGCCACCGCGCGGCAGGTGGTCGGGGCGGATGACGCCCGACAGCAGACGGGGGAACCGACGAAATGCGGCTTCGGAGGTGATGAAATGCGCCGATCCGGGGCAGCGGGCCGGGTGGCCGCCGCGTGTTGTGACACGCTAGTCGGCCACTCGGAGCCTCAGTTGGCTGGCCCGACGAACCCGCTGCTGATCAGCAGTTGATGGGGGGATTACCGGAAGCGACTCGGCAGAAGTCCGACCCGAGTCCACCATCGACGGTGCCGGCGTTCGGGCCGACGAAGATGAAGTCGCCGTCGGAGCCGCCGAGGATCCTGCCGTTCGCCGTGGTACCGGCGTTGGCCGTGATGGAGTCGCCGCCGGCACCGCCGGAGACAGTGCCGGCAACGATGCCGTTGATGACGATGTAGTCGCTCCCGCCCAAGCCGTCGACGCTATCGCCCAAGGCAAGCGCGCCGCAGCTGATGTAGTCGGGACCGGCAGTACCACTGACGGCCGTCCCGGACACGGGACGGCCGTTGACCGTACAGGAAGCCAGGGCTTGTGCAGGCGTCGCGGTCAGGGCGAGGGGAGCGGCCACGAGGGCGGCGGCGCAGAGCGCACGCATCGCATATCTGATCATGCAATGAGTGCTTCATGATGACTTCATGATCGCAACTCTGCTCCATCGATGACTCCACCGTCCGGGGCGGTCCGCCACCCGGTCGGGCCACCGAGGCTGACGATCGGATGACCGGCTTTACAGCTGGTGTCCGAGGCAGGAGTCCGGGGCTGCCAGGCGTTGTGCGAATTCGCGCGGGTCGAAATGTGTGCGATGGCGTATCCGACCAGAACATTCATGTCCCGTCTCCCAGTGTCAGTCCGATCTCTCGGCTCGACGGCAACGGGTGATGCTCCGTCACACGCTTTGCGGCACTATCGCCACCGGGCAGTCCGCGTGGTGCAGCAGGGTGTGGCCCACGCGGCTGAGTTGGAGGCCGAAGTGTCCGTGCCGGCGGCGGGCTCCGACAATCACAAGGTCCGCTGCGGCAGAGCGGTGCACAAGCACCTTCCGTGCTGTTCCCTCGACGGTCGTCCGGCACACCTTGACGTCCGGGTGGTCCGCCATGGCGTCGTGGAGCACGGCGTCGAGCCGGGCCGATGCCTGCTCCTCGTGGTAGCGCTCCGGTTCGTCGGCAAGCCCGGGGTAGTCCGTGGTCTCGTGCGCGGGGCAGCGCCAAGCGCGTACGGCATCGAGAGTGCACCCGCGCGACTCGGCCTCACGGAAGGCGAAGCGCACCGCCTCCTCGCCTGTGGCGGGGTCGCCCACACCGAGCAGGATCCGCTCATGCTGTCCATGGAGCCCGGCCGTGTCACCGCGGACCACGATCGCCGGGCATTCGGCGCGAGCCGCCACGCCAAGACCGACCGAGCCGAGGAGCAGGCCCACCAGTTCGCCCCGGCCGCGTGATCCCGTCACCACCGCCGTCGCGTTTCGGCCTTCGCGCAACAGCGCGTACACCGCGTCGTCCGGCAGCGATTCGGCCGAGACCTTCACGCCTGGGTTGCGTCGCCGGGCCTGCTCCGTGGCGGATTCGACGATGTTCTGCCCCATCATTTGTTCCGAGGGCCGATCCCGGTTGCCCGGCAGGGTGGCGCCCTCGTAGCGCTCCCATCTGGAAGCGTGGACGAGCCGGAGTGGCACCCCGAGCCTGGCCGCTTCGTCGACGGCCCAGTCGATGGCCAGAAGGCTCGAATCCGATCCGTCAACACCCACGATCAGGGGCAATTCCATGCTCCTCACCGCCTTTCACTTCCCTTTCACGACGTGCGACGCGCCTCGTGGAGCAGACGCCGTGCGCCGAGTTCGCTGCCGGTGACCAGCTCTGGCTCGATACGGAGGAAGATGTCGTGGCGAGAGGCCCTCCAGGAGTGTGGGCCGGTCCGGCGCAGCCTCCCGTATTCGGCGGGGTCGGTCACCACTGTGGCGCGTCCGGTGACCACCACACTCCATCCGGCGTGCGCCGACGGATCGACTTCGTCCGCCTGGAACGCGACCACCACACGGTCGATCGCGCCGGCAAGCTGTGACTCTGCCGAAGTCCGCACGACCACGGCGAAGTCGGCGTCGAGACAGAAGGGGACAGGCAGCACGGCGGGAAGGGCGTGGTGCGTGTGGACGACCCGGCCGACGTGTGCCGTGGCCAGGAGCCGCAGGCATTCCTGTCGGTCGAGTTCTCGGACGCCGTCCTCGGAATACATCACCGGGTTCAACTCTCCCGCGATACAGCGATACAACAGCCGCGCGCTTCGCTCTGTCGGAGTGAGAGCGCCGCATTCGCGGTCATCGGTCCGGGTCCACTTGCGAGCGGACCTTTGTCGATACCGACGGCTTCAGCCTTCGCGTCGCACCACGATCCGGCGCCCGCTGACGCTGTCCGGATCGATGCATACCCACATGTCGCGCTCGCCGCCGGCCCAAGGTTCGCTGTAGGCGAGGGCGTTCAGACGTCGCACGGTGTCGGCATCCGACACGGCCCGGGCGGGCCCCTGCAGCAGCACGCTCCAGCCCTGGCTCAGAGCCTCGTCGATCTGGTCGACCTCGAAGGCCACGTGCGTGCCGACGGCGGTCGCGGGCGTCGCGTCAGGTGCCGTCCTGTAAGCGATCATGCCATCGACGACGCTGTAGTTCAGGGGGACGACGAACGGCCCGGCCGGGCCGTCGACAGCGACCCTGCCGACACCATGCGTTGACAATCGCGCCCAGCACTCCTCCACACTAAGTTCGATCAACTCGGGGTGTCGGGCTGCCCTGCCCATGCCGGGTGTCAGTTCCGCGTCGCCGCCGCGCAAGGCGGACAAACGCATGTCCAGGGCGTCGGCGAGCCGGATCAGGACGCCCATGCCCGGCATGGCGGTGGACTTCTCCTCCAGGTACTGGATATACCCAGGGGCGGTGCCCGCCCTGGCAGCCGTCTCCTCACGGGTAAGACCGAGTTCCTCACGTCGTTGAGCGATGCGACGCCCGATGTCACTCTGTGCGCGGCCCGTCGGTACGGCCTCCGCATGCGGCGTTGCCCTTTCGGACATGGCGCTTCACCTCTTCCTGTCAGGACGTCTTGAGCGTCACTTCGTCGTGCTGCGGCTCGCCGAGGACAACCTTGAGCGCGCCGGTGCCCGCAGCCCGCGAGAAGACGTCGTACGCCTGCTCCATGTCGCCCAGCGAGAAGGTATGCGTGACCATGGACGACGCGGGCAATCGGCCGGCGGCCATCATGCGCAGCAGAGTGGGAGTGGAGTGCGTGTCGACCAGGCCGGTCGTGATCGTCACGTCCTTGATCCACAGGTCTTCGAGGTGGAGAGTCGCCGGCTTCCCGTGCACACCGACGTTGGCAACATGCCCGCCGGGTCGCACCATGCGCGTGCACAGTTCAAAGCTCTCCGGCACGCCCACCGCTTCGATCACCACATCGGCCCCCAGGCCCAGGGTGAGGTCCTCGACCAACTGCTCGGCCTCGTCGCCCGGGAGGGCCACGGCGTCGGCACCCAGATTCTTCGCGGCGTCGAGCCGGAACTGGTCGAGGTCCACGGCAATGATCTTCTCGGGGGTGAAGAACCCTGCCGTGGCGATCGTGGCCAGCCCGATGGGACCCGTCCCGACCACGACGACGGTGTCTCCGGGAGTCACATGCCCGTTGAGGACACCCACCTCGTATGCGGTGGGGAAGATGTCGGCGAGCAGAACGGCGTCCTTGCTGTCCACCGCACCCGGCAGGAGGTGTGTGGACAGGTCCGCATGGGGGACGCGGACGTATTCGGCCTGAGTGCCGTTGATCAGATGTCCGAGAATCCATCCGCCGCCACCCCGGCACTGCCCGTACGCCCCCTCGCGGCAGAAGCGGCATCGGCCGCAAGCCGTGATGCAGGAGACCAGGACACGGTCACCCGGGCGGACACCGCGCACGTCGCTGCCCACCTCGACGATCTCACCGACGGCTTCGTGTCCGAGCACCGTGCCGGGACTCACCTCCGGCACGTCGCCGTTGAGAATGTGCAGATCCGTCCCGCAGATGGTGACGGCGTCGACGCGGACGACGGCATCGGTGGAGTCCTCAATGCCTGGGTCCGGTACGTCCTCCCATGCGGACATGCCGGAGCCGTGGAATACGAGTGCCTTCATGACGATTCCTCCCGGTGCCTTCCGGCTGTCAGTCCTGCCGATGACAGCGAGGGGTGGCTCTCCTTTGCGCTGCCCCTCCGTCCTGCCGCCCGTTCCGACGGCGGCTCCAGACTCCTGGCGGTTGTCTTGCTCGCAGAGCCTCCTCGTGTTTCCAGCGTGCCGTTGCCCGGCGCTCCCCCACATGGGCCGGGCGGTCCCCATCAGCGGGCCACGCGGGGCCGTTCGGGCCAACCGCGAAGTCGGAGCAGGCACGGAATCGGCTTCGCCCCTGCGCCGGCGCCACGACCGCCGTGCGCGGCGCGGCGCGGCCGGCATGTGGCCGACGCGATGGAGCGCCACATGGCCCGCAATCCGGTCCGTTCGGCCTCTGCCGCCCCTGCCCTGCCGGGTGTCCCCTTCGTGTGAGGGGGAGGTGACGAGGAGGTGCAACGCCATGCGCAGGCTCACGTCACGCAGGCGGAGGCGCTGGCTGTGGCGGTGGCGGAGCAATCCGTTACGCCGACGCGACGACGTCGTCGAGACCTGGATCGTCCTCGCCATGTGGGTGGTCATCGGCCTGGGCGGAACTCTCGTCGGTGTGGTCACCGCCCAGGCCGCCGAAGCGTCCTTCGCACAGCTGCGGCACGATCGGCACTCGGCCCGGGTCGTCCTCGTCGAGAACACCACCCGCGCGGTGCAGACGGGGGAAGGCTCCACCTACCGCCATGTTCGGGCGAAGGTCCGGTGGACGGCGCCGGACGGTTCCGTTCGGACCGGCCGAGCCCCGGTGGACTCCGGCCGCAACGCCGGTTCACGCGTCACAGTGTGGCTGGACAGCAACGGACAGTTCACCGAGAAGCCGCCGGCCGCGAAGGCGGCCGCCGTCGAGGCGGGCACGCTCGGCACGGGAGCGGCACTCGCCTTCGGCGGTCTTGTCTTCGCCGCGGGGCGCCTCGCACAGTGGCGACTCGACCAGCGGCGCTACGACCGGTGGGGTCGCGAGTGGGAGCAGGTCGGGCCTCGATGGGGACGCAGGACGACATGACACAGGCCTCGTTGACCGACGGGTGCAGCCGACGCCCGGGGCCTGAGGACGGGGTGCGGGAGAACTGTGGCAGGCCGCACATCCGAACGAGGCGAGCCCAGCCGGGCTCCATGGTCGGTGCCATGCGGACCGGCCATAGGGCCGGGTGGCCCATGGCAAGAGAGCCTTGCTCAGGGAGACCTTGGAGGTGGGAGAGCACCGCTCAAGGAAGAGGCAGGGCCATGAACGCTTCCCCCACCGACACGATGGTGCGGGCACTGCCCGCCGAATACAGGGAACGGCTGATGAGCGTCGCCCGCGAGGTGTCATTCCCTCAGGGCAGCCGTCTGTTCAAGGAGGGCGGCCACGCCGACCGGTTCTGGATCATCCGCACCGGCAACGTCGCTCTCGACCTCCATGTGCCGGGCCGCCGCGACGTCGTCGTGGAGACCCTCACCCACAGTCAACTCGTCGGCTGGTCCTGGCTGTTCCCACCGCACACCTGGCACCTGGGCGCCGAGGCGACAAGCCCGGTGCGGGCCTACGAATTCGATGCCGCCGCGGTGCGTGCGCTGTGCCAGGAAGATCCCGCGCTCGCCGCTGCGGTGACCCAATGGGTAGGCAGCATCGTCGCCCACAGGCTGCAGTCCACGCGGAAGCGGCTGCTGGACCTGTACGCCCCTTACGGCAGCGGGAGCGCTCTTTGACCACCGAGCTCTCACTGCGCGCATCGTCATGCAGGATCGCGTATAGGTGCGCCCCCACTCGCAGGTGGGGCCCGGCCGCGCGGACCGTTCACCGTGCCGCCCATCCGAGCTGGGCCGGTCGGCCCTAGTGCATCCGGCCGCCGAGGGATAATGATCGTCGTCAGAGACAACCTGTGGTCCGCCCGGGGAACGAGGGGTCGTCATGGCCGAGGCACGTACCTTCACGGCGCAGAATCCGATCCGTGTCTTCCTGTTGGACGACCATGAGGTCGTCCGGCGCGGCCTGTCCGACCTCCTGAACGCGGAGCCGGACATCTCGGTGGTCGGGGACGCGGAGAACGTGGAGCATGCGCTGGCCCGCGGACCGGCCGTCCGGCCGGACGTGGCCGTCCTCGACGTCCGGCTCCCCGACGGAGACGGGATCAGCGTCTGCCGGGAACTGCGCAGCCAGATGCCGGAGTTGGCCTGTCTGATGCTGACGTCGTTCGACGACGAGGAAGCCCTGCTCGACGCGATCATGGCCGGGGCATCGGGCTACGTGCTCAAGCAGATCAAGGGTTCCGACCTGGTCTCGGCGGTACGTACGGTCGCCTCGGGACAGTCGATGCTCGATCCCGCGACCACCGCACGTCTGATGCGGTCCCTGCGGGCCGACCCTGACGCCACACCGGAACTCGCCCCCGAGCTGGCAGGTCTGTCACCGCGCGAGCGGGACATCCTCGCGCTCATCGGGGACGGTCTGACCAACCGCGAGATCGGCAAGCGTCTCTACCTGTCGGAGAAGACGGTCAAGAACCACATCTCACGGCTGCTGGCCAAGCTGGGTGTTCACCGCCGAGTCCAGGCCGCGGTTCTCGCCACCCAGCTGGAACAGCACGACACCACCGATCACCCCATGTAGTGGGCCATGCAGAGGTGAGTCCCAGCGGCGTCGAGCCCGCCGGGGGCCGGAACCGCCGCCACACATAAGCCCGCCGTGCCTCCCAGATGCAGACCCGGCGACGAATCAGCCAGGCTTGACGGGTACCCGCCACGCCAACCGCGTACCCCCGCCCTCCTCACGCGCGCCGAGCGTGAAGCTGCCGCCGAGCGCGATCGCCCGCTCTTCCATGTTCCTCAGGCCGCTGCGTACGACGCTGCCGGGCACGCCGCAGCCGTCGTCCGTCACCACCAGCGTCAGTTCGCCCCCGCCACAGCGCAGCCGTACGTCCACGACCTGCGCTCCGGCGTGCCGTGCCGCGTTGCTGAGCGCCTCCCCGAGCACCGCGACCACCTGATCCGCGATGTCAGCCGGGACATCCGTCTCGACGAGCCCCTCGATCCGCAGCGCGGGCAGAAACCCCAAAGAGGCGGCCGACGTCTTCACCAGGTCCGAGACCCTGCCGCGCAGACCCGCGGCGTTCGGCGCTGCCCCGCCGTGCGTCCGCAGGCCGAAAATCGTGGACCGAATGATCTTGATGGTGTCGTCCAGGTCGTCGACGGTCCGCGCCAGCCGCTCGCTGCCCTCGGGGTGCTCCATGAAGCGCTGGGCGCTCTGCAGCGTCATCCCTGCCGCGAAAAGGCGCTGAATGGCCAGGTCGTGCAAATCGCGCGCGATGCGGTCACGGTCCTGGAGAAGCAGGATCTGTTCCGCGTCACGCCGTCGTTCGGCCAGCTCGAGTGCCAACGCCGCCTGATCGGCGAATCCGAGCAGTGGTCCGGTGTCCACGTCTCCGAACGGCGGCCTGCCCGGCACGCGCCCCAGGATCAGCACACCGCGCGCCTTCCCGCTGGTGCCGAGCGGCACGGCGGCCACCGGACCGAGCCCGGCCCACTGCGGCTCTCCCCCGCCGATGCGTGAATCGTGCTCGATGTCGGCGACCACGGGTCCGGCCGAACTCAGCGCGGCGCCGACGAATCCGTCCGCGGAAGACATCACCAGACCGCTGCGCCGCTCTGCGTCCAGACCGACCGCGATCACCGGCCGCAGGGCTTCGTCACCCTGCGACCCCTCCGCGATCATCCCGACGTCCGCGGAGACGATCTTCCGGGCCTGTTCGGCGATCAGTTCCAGCACCTCGTCACTCGGGGCCCCCGTGAGGAGCATGCTCGTGACCTTGCCGCTGGCACGCTGTGAGCGCTCACGAAGTCTGGTCTCCTCGTACAGCCGTGCGTTCTCGATCGCCACGCCCGCCGCCACCGCGAGCGTGGAGAGCACCGCCTCGTCCTCGGCGTCGAATCCCTTGCCGCTGCGCTTCTCGGTGAGGTAAAGGTTCCCGAACACGTCGTCGCGCACCCGGATCGGGACGCCGAGGAAGGAGTGCATCGGCGGGTGATTGGCCGGAAAGCCGTACGAGGTCGGATGCTCCGAGATTTCCGGAAGTCTGAGTGGTTCCGGGTGCCGGATCAGCTCCCCGAGGATCCCGTGTCCGCAGGGCAGCGCCCCGATGGCCGCGCGCTGCTCGTCGTCGATGCCCACCGTGAGGAACTGGGACAGCTTGCGATCGTCACCGATCACACCCAGCGCCCCGTACTCGGCGTCCACCAGCACCACGGCGGCCTCGACGATGCTCCTCAGCACATGGGGCAGGTCCAGCTCCCTCCCCACCGAGAGAACGGCCTCCAACAAGCCGTGCAACCGGTTCTGGGTGCCGCGCGCCGCGGCGATGCGCACCTGCAGCTCGCCCAGCAGGTCATCGAGCCGCAGCTTGGGCAGATACTGCGCGGCACCCCCTGGCCCTTCTCCGCTCATCGCTTCCTCCGACCGACTCACGCAGACAGGCAGACATACAGAGAGCAGGACAAATCTCCCTGTCTTCACCGTACTGTCCAGGAGCGCTCGGCATCACGCTTCAATGCGCCGAAGCCGCTCGTTGCCGGTCAAACGGGCGCAGCGTTCCGGGACGCGCACCATCCTCTGCCGTCACTCATCACATGGGCCCTCCGCGCAAGGTGACGACAAATGACGGCGGGTGACGGCACAGGACGGGCGTCCTTGTGCCGGCGCCCCGCGTACAGCCCACCTCCGACCACCACCGCGTCGTACGGCTCCACACGCGTCATCGACCGTGCGGACACAGCGTCGGCCCGCATTCCGTTCTTGAGCAGGACCTCGGCAATGCTTTCGGCAATCTGCGCGGTCGTTCCGTTCTTCGTCCCGCAGGCGACCAGCACACTCTTCTGCAGGACGGGTGGCTCGTCCCAACTCCGTGCATCCAGCGGTACGCAGTCCCTTCCAGAGGCTGACCCGGTGCGTCGCACGGGCCGGTCGGCCCCTGCTGCGGTGCCGCCCCGTCATCACCCCGGCAGGGTGAGCGTGCAGGACTCTCCGGGCGCCACCGAGACGGTGCGGTCCGTGAGAGCGATGCCGATCGGATCGTGGTCGGACGCCGGAACGGAAACCCGCATCTGGCCCGCGCTCAGCCTCAGTCGCACACCCCGGTGTCCCCGGTAGCGGAGCGCGAACCCGTACTCGGACAGCTCGGGCAAGGGCACAGGGTCGAACCACAGGGCGCCATCGCGGGTCTCGAGGCCGGTCAGCCCGCGCTGTACGAGGTCGAGGGTGCCGGCCATGGCACCGAGGTGAACACCCTCACCCGTGGTGCCGCCCTGCAGATCCGCGATGTCACCCGCAAGTGCCTCATGGACGTAGGTCCACGCCTCGGCCCGTCGAGCCCTCGCCAGCACCCACCCGTGGACAAGACTGCTCAGGGTCGAACCATGGCTCGTCCGACGGAGATAGTGATCGACGGTGCGACGCCAGACGGTGTCGTCCAGCTCGTGGCCCAACCTGCGGAACAGGCCCGTCAGTTCGGCGGGCGAGAAGAGATAGCCCAGCATCAGGACATCGGCCTGCTTCGACGCCTGATACCGATTGACAGTGTCGCCTTCGGCCTCAAGAATCCGGTCGAGGCGCCGGATGTCACCGTAGCGGTCCCGGTAGGCCCGCCAGTCGAGCTCAGCCAGATCGCCGTACCCCTCGAACTGGCTGATGACTCCGGCATGGAACGGCACGTGCAGCCTGCGGGAGACGTCCTCCCACCGGTCGAGTTCGGCGGGCTCGAGCCGGGTGGTCTCGCACAGGTCCCGGCGCACCGGTTCGGGCAGGCCGCGCAGGACGTCGAGGGTGCGGGTCAGCACCCAGGCGGCGGTGACATTGGTGTACGCATTGTCGTCCAGCCCGGGATCGCGGGCGCCGGGATACGCGTCGTGATACTCGTCGGGGCCGACCACTCCCCGAATCCGGTATCGGCCGAGCGTCTGGTCGAACTCCGCGATGCCGGCCCAGAACCTGGCGACCTGAAGCAGCATCTCGATGCCCTTGGTATGCAGGAACTCCGTGTCGCCGCTCGCCTCGCAGTACTGCAACACGTTGTAGGCGATCGCCGATCCGACGTGGTGCTGGAGCCGTGAGTGATCGGGCAGCCAGCGTCCGGAGCGCGGATTGAGGTGGAGCCGCTGGGTCTCCTCACGTCCGTCGCTGCCGCTCTGCCAGGGATACATGGCGCCGGTGTGCCCGGCGTCACGCGCAGCAGAACAAGCCTGTTCCAAACGGCGGTGGCGGTACGTGAGCAGGGCCCGGGAGACCTCGGGGAAGTGCAGGTTCAGATACGGCAGGACGAACAGTTCGTCCCAGAAGACATGCCCGCGATAGGCCTCGCCGTGCAGCCCTCGGGCCGGGACGCCGACGTCGAGGTCGGCGGTGTGCGGGGACAAGGTCTGCAGCACGTGGAAGAGATGCAGGCGCAGCACCGGACCCGCGCTGGTCGGCACCTCCAACTCCGCGTTGCGCCATAGCCTTTGCCACGCCGAGCGGTGCGATTCCAGCAGCGTCTCGAAGCCCGCGGCACGACGGACCCGGTCGACCGCCGCGTGCAACGGGTCGCTGATGGCCGGGTCACGCGAGGTGTGCAGGGCAACGGTTTTGTCGACCGTCACCGTGCACCCGTCGGCCAGGGAGAACCTGAGCACCTGGACGGCGCACGCGTTCTCGTGCGACAGCACCGTCTCCGCTTGCGCGTCCGCGACGGTCCGGGCCGCCAGACCGATCCTGATGTCCGAGGTGCTGGTGCGGCAGCGCATCCACACCGTGTCGGGCGCCGGCGATCCGGTCCGGACGTGCGTGAGATGGCGATGGGTGAGGGCGTGATAGCGCTCGACTCCCGTGTTGGTGACGGTCCCGTCCAGAGCCGACTCGACCTCCAAGCGTCCCGACCAGCCCTCGGCGGTCACCTGGGTCCGGAGCAGGGCCAGATGCGGGTCGGCCATGTGGACCACGCGCAGCTGTCGTACGGCGAGGCGCCGGCCGTCGTCGTCCTCGTATCGCACGACGCGTTCCAGCGTGCCCGTACGGAGGTCAAGACTCTGGCGGTGGTCGAGGAGTTTGTGCGTGTCCGGGGAGAGCCAGGTCCCGGTGTCCGTACGGAAGCGGAGTCGCAGCCAGTTGGGGAGGTTGACCATGTCTTCGTTCTCGACCCTGCGGCCGGCCACGTCCGAGGTGAGCCGGTTGTAGCAGCCTGCCGCATACGTGCCCGGGTAGTGGACGGCGTCGGCGGCGCACTCCGGTGCTGCTCCGCGGGTCGCGAAATAGCCGTTGCCGAGGGTGCACAGCGATTCACGCAGCCGCTCCTCGGCGGGATCGTAGCCCTCGTACTCCAGTGTCCACTCCCGCATCGTCAGCCCTCCCCCATCAGTTCCGCCAGGTCGTCGACCACCAGATCCGCGCCGTGCTTCAGCAGCGCGCCCCGTGTGTCGGGCGTGTGAGCGCGGTCCACCCCCACGACCAGGCCGAAGCCGTCGCGCCGTCCGGCCTCGACTCCGGCCAGAGCGTCCTCGACGACGGCGGCCTGCCGGGCGGGGACGCCCAGGCGGCGGGCGGCCTCCAGGAAGAGCGCGGGATCAGGCTTCCCCGGAAGGGCCAGGCGTCCTGCCTCCGCGCCGTCCACCAGGACGTCGAAGAAGTCGCGCACGCCCGCGCGCTCGAGGAGTTCACCGGCGTGCCGGGAGGCTGAGGCGGCGGCCAGCGGCATCCCGGCGGACCGCAGGGTGCGCACCAGCCGGACGGTGCCCGGATAGGCGTCGACGCCCTCGGCGCGCAGCCGCTCGGTGAAGAGCGCTTCCTTGTGGGCGGCGACGGCCTGGATCTCCGTGCCGGACGGCCGAAGTCCCCGGGCACGCAAGAACGCGGCGGCCCCGTCGAGGCGTGATTTGCCGTCGACGTAGCGCAGATAGTCGCCGCACACGTCGAAGGGCGGTTGTCCCTCCGGGCCCCGGGCGCGCAGGAAGCTGTCGAAGGCCGTCTTCCACGCGGCGGCGTGCACCCGCGCGGAGTCCGTGACGACACCGTCGGTGTCGAAGACCACGGCTGACGTCCCTCGCAACGCACGGGGCACGGCAGTCGTGCCGCTCCGTTCACCACTCATCGTTCGCCGGCTCTCGAATTGGCTTCGTGCCGCGCGTCGAGTCCGTCATAACGGTGAACTCCTTTGCAGGAAAGAGGGCCTTACCCGCTCCAGGCCCAGTCGGCGACCTCGGGCAGGTCGGTTCCGTGCTCGCGGATCCACGCGTGGTGCCGGGTTCGGGCGTCGGCCATGCACTGGCGTACGGCGGCAGCCCGCACAGCGAGGCCGGGAACGCGGTCGATGACGTCCATCACCAGGCGGTAGCGGTCCATGTCGTTGCGGACGACCATGTCGAACGGCGTCGTGGTCGTGCCCATTTCCTTGTAGCCGCGGACATGGAGGTTGGCGTGTCCGGTGCGACGGTAGGCGAGACGGTGGATCAGCCAGGGGTAGCCGTGGTAGGCGAAGATCACGGGTTTGTCGGTCGTGAACAGCCCGTCGTACTCGAAGTCGCTCATCCCGTGCGGATGCTCCTCGCGGGTCAGGAGCCGGGTCATGTCGACCACGTTGACGACCCGGACGGCAAGTTCCGGCAGGTGGCGCCGCAGCAGGTCGGACGCCGCCAGGATCTCCTGGGTGGGGACGTCACCCGCGCAGGCAAGGACGACATCGGGCTCGCGGTCCCCGCCGGCGGACCCTGCCCAGTCCCAGATTCCGGCGCCGCGCGCGCAGTGGGCGCGGGCCTGGTCCATGGAGAGCCAGTCGAAGCAGGGCTGTTTGCCCGCGACGACGACGTTGACGTAGTCACGGCTGCGGAGGACGTGGTCCGCGACGGACAGCAGCGTGTTGGCGTCGGGCGGCAGATACACCCGTACGACCTCCGGACTCTTGTTGAGGACGTGATCCACGAAGCCGGGGTCCTGGTGCGAGAACCCGTTGTGGTCCTGCCGCCAGACGTGCGACGTCAGCAGGTAGTTGAGGGAGGCGATCGGAGCGCGCCACTCCAGTGCCCGCGACGTCCTCAGCCACTTGATGTGCTGGTTCACCATCGAGTCGACGATGTGGACGAACGCCTCGTAGCACGAGAACAGTCCGTGCCGGCCGGTGAGGAGGTAGCCCTCCAGCCAGCCTTGACAGAGGTGTTCGGAGAGGATCTCCATGACGCGGCCGTGTCGTTCCAGGTGCTCGTCCACCTGAAGGATCTGTGCCTGCCAGGCTTTGCCACTGGCCCGGTAGACGGCCTCCAGTCGGTTGGAGGCCGTCTCGTCGGGCCCCACCAAGCGGAAGTCACGGCGGCCGGAAGTCTCCTCCATGATCCGTTCGAGGAGGCTGCCCAGGACGCGGGTGGGTTCGTGCAGGGTGGCACCCGGCTTGTCCACGGGGACGGCGAAGGCGTCGAGGGGCGGGATCGGCAGATCGCGCACGAGACGGCCGCCATTGGCGTGCAAGGTGGCGCCGAGGCGGCGGTCACCCTCGGGGACACAGGCAAGGACGTCCGCGCCGGGCCGCCCGGCGGAGTCGAAGAGTTCCTCGGGACCGTACGAGCGCAGCCAGGCCTCCAACTGCCGCAGATGATCCGGGTTTTCGCGTACGCCGGCCAAGGGGACCTGGTGGGCCCGCCAGGTCCCCTCGACCGGCTCGCCGTCGACCTCGGCCGGTCCCGTCCAGCCCTTCGGCGTACGCAGCACGATCACGGGCCAGCGCACCCGCTCGGCCACGCCGCCCTCACGGGCCGTGCGCTGCATCAGCTCGATGCGATCCAGCGCCCGGTCGAGGGCGCCGGCCATGGCGCGGTGGACCTGGAGCGGGTCGTCGCCGGTGACATGGATCGGCTCGTGCCCATATCCCCGCAGCAGCTCGTCGAGTTCGGGCTCGGGGATGCGCGACAGCACGGTCGGGTTGGCGATCTTGTAGCCGTTGAGATGGAGGATCGGCAGGACGGCGCCGTCGTGGACCGGGTCGAGGAACTTGTTCGAGTGCCAGGACGCGGCGAGCGGACCGGTCTCCGCCTCCCCGTCACCGATCACACAGGCGACCAGCAGGTTCGGATTGTCGAAGGCGGCGCCGTAGGCGTGAGCGAGTGAGTAGCCGAGTTCACCGCCCTCATGGATCGATCCGGGCGTCTCGGGCGCCACGTGGCTGGGCACTCCGCCCGGGAACGAGAACTGCCTGAAGAGGCGCTCCATGCCCTTCGCGTCACGCGTGACGTCCGCATAGGTCTCGCTGTAGCTGCCTTCCAGCCAGGAGTTCGCGAGAACCGCGGGCCCGCCGTGGCCCGTGCCCCACACGCACAGCGCTTCGAGGTCACGGGCTTTGATGACGCGGTTGAGGTGGGTGTGGACCAGGTTGAGCCCGGGCGACGTTCCCCAGTGGCCGAGCAGGCGCGGCTTGATGTGCGCGGGTGTCAGAGGCTCCGCGAGCAGCGGATTGGCCATGAGGTAGATCTGGCCCACGGCAAGGTAGTTCGCGGCCCGCCAGTGGGCATCCAGCGTGCGCAGTTCGTCGTCGGTCAGTAACGTGCTGTTCTGGTGTTCGACCTTGGGCATGGTGACTCCGTAAGTCATCGAGGCAGGTCATCGGGCGGAGGAGACGGCATGGCCGGCGAGAAGTCCGCGAAGGTGCCGCGCGCGGCGTACGAGCGGGAGCTGTTGCGTCTGCAGACGGAGCTGGTGAAGCTTCAGGAGTGGGTGCGCACCGAGGGCGCCCGGCTGGTGGTCGTCTTCGAAGGACGGGACGCGGCAGGCAAGGGCGGCACCATCAAGCGGGTCTCCGAACACCTCAACCCGCGCGTCGCCCGGACCGTGGCCCTCCCCACGCCGACCGAACGCCAACGCGGCCAGTGGTACTTCCAGCGTTACGTCGAGCATCTGCCGGCTGCTGGGGAGATCGTGCTTTTCGACCGGAGCTGGTACAACCGCGCCGGTGTCGAGCATGTGATGGGCTTCTGCACCCAGGAGGAGTACCAACTCTTCCTGCGCCAATGCCCCGTCTTCGAGCGCATGCTCATCGAGGACGGAATCCTGCTGCGCAAGTACTGGTTCTCGGTGAGCGACGCCGTTCAGCAGGAGCGGTTCAGCCGCCGGCTGGAGGATCCGACGCGGCGGTGGAAACTTTCCCCGATGGATCTTGAGTCGATCACCCGTTGGGAGGCCTACTCCCGGGCCAAGGACCAGATGCTGGTGCACACCGACACCTCGGACGCGCCGTGGTTCGTCGTGGAGAGCGACGACAAGCGCAGGGCGCGTCTGAACACGATCGCCCACCTGTTGGACTCCGTCCCCTACCACGACGTGCCCCCTCCAGTGCTCGATCTGCCGCCCCGGCCCCCGTCGACCGGCTACGTACGCCCACCTCGTGACCTGCAGACATACGTCCCCGACCACGCGGCCGGGCTCTGAGCGGGCCATGTGCTCAGCCCCGCTGCGGAACGACGACGACGGGACAGCGTGAATGGTGCAGCGCCGTGTGCGCCACCTGGCCGAGCTGAAGACCAGGGTGGCCCTGGCGCCGCCGGGCACCGACAACCAGCAGGTCGGCCCGTGTCGAGGCATCCAGCAGGACCCTGCGGGCGGGCCCCTCGGCCGTCCGTCGACGCAGTTCCACCGACGGGTACTCCGCAGCGAACTGGTTCAGCGCCGACTCCAGGATCTCCACCGCCCGCTCCTCGTGCAAACGGGCGGGTTCTCCCGCAAGCAGCAGATGGTCGACCGACTCGTGTGCTGGGCAGCGCCAGGCCCGCACGGCGTCCAGGGCGGCGCCGCGGCGTTGTGCCTCCTGGAAGGCGAAGCGCAGGGCCTCCGAGTTCTGCCGCTCCTCGCCGACTCCGAGAGCGATCCGCCGGAGCATCCCGTTACCGGCCTGGTTGTCGTGACCGCCGCGCAGCACGATCACGGGGCAGTTTGCGCGGGCGGCCACCTCGAGGCAGACCGAGCCGAGCAGCAGCTCGGCGACACGACTGCGGCCGCGCGATCCCAGAACCAGGGCACAGGCGTTCCGCCCTTCGTTCAGGAGAGCACTGACCGCGTCTTCGGGGAGCACCTCGGTGGTCACCTTCAGATCGGCGCCACGGCGCTGGGCGCGCCGTGCCGCAGTATCAAGAATGTTGTCCTCCAGCGCCTGTTCCGAAGTCGTGCCGAGGGTCTCGGCGAGTGCGGCTCCCTCATAGCGTTCCCACAACGACGCGTACACCAGCCGTAGCGGCACCTTGCGCAGTACGGCCTCATCCGCCGCCCAGTCCACCGCACGCATGCTCGACTCGGAGCCGTCGACGCCCACGACCAGGGGGAGTTCCACGGCCTTCACCTTCCTTTACCGGCGTTAGCGGAGATGCTCAGTGCCACGACACATGCCCACATCAGTGCTGTTTTCACGAGAGTCGCTTCTTCCAGGTGATCACTCATGGGGAGCCGCGGCGACAGGGGGCGGTGGCGCGGTGGGTACGGGGTGGGTGACCGGCCGGGTGTCGGCGCCGAGCGGCGGCCGCGACGGTCCACCATCAGGGAGGCGTTGCTGGCGGCTCGACAAGCAGTCGGCCGGCTTTCCCGACCGGGAGTCGTCGGTGACCTCCACTGTCGCGAAATTCTGCCGCCAGGGGCGCAGCACCTCTGTCACGGCGGCAGCCTCGTCGTCCACGAGTCGGGCGGTGACGGTGGGGACCATGGTTCCGACCTCCCGAAGGGACGAGCAGGCGCGACCGGATCTGCTACCAGCTTTGTGCCACGAGCAGCCGTGCTGCAGGGGCCGCAGGGCCCCGGCGTGGGCCGAACGGCCCTCCTGCGGGGCCCTGCCAGACCTGCATCTGCCCTTGCCGAATACCTCATCCCTGCACCTGGCTCGGTGACCAGCGCGATCGGTACAGCAAAGCGCACCGGGAAGGATCTCGGACTCTGTCGCTGCGTCTGCACTGCCTGGTCTTCACCGGCTGCTCGGCCGGCTGGCGCTTCTCTGCCGCTCCTCAGCGTCCAAGGACATCGAGCTGCTGATGCTGCGGCACGAGGTCGCGGTGCTACGCCACACGAATCCCGAACCACGCTTCGACCGGGCCGACCGCGCCTACCGCGCCGCCCCGGTCCGACAGCTACCCGGGCAACTGCGACGGCACCGTCTCATCACGCCCGACACGATCCGCGCGCGGTTCGGCTGCTGTCGGCAGGTCAGCCCTGACTGTGCCTCACCTCGCGGCGGATCCGGCCGCCAACTCAGTACCTGCTGGAGCGCCGCTGGTTCACGCAGATCAGAGGGTGGGATCGTCGAACTGGTCGAGAAGAGCTTCGGTGAGTGTGTCGCTCATTGTGGCAACGGCAGCGTTGTGCAGTGCCAGTTCAGCCCAAATGACTTTGCCACCCGGTGTGTACCGCGTGCCCCACCGCTGGGCGAACTGCGCAACCAAGAACAGCCCACGTCCACCCTCATCCGTTGTCGCTGCCCTCCGCACACGTGGCGAGGTGCTGGACCCGTCCGACACCTCGCAGATCAGGCTGCGGTGGTGCAGCAGCCGCACGCTGATCGGTGGCGACCCATATCGGATCGCATTGGTGATCAGCTCGCTGAGGATGAGTTCCGCGGTGAACCCGATGTCCTCCAGCCCCCACGCCTGCAGTTGCGCCCCACACTTCGCACGTACCGGGGCCACCGCCGCCGGATCCGGCAGCACCTCCCAGTGCGCCACCCGCGACGGCTCGAGCAACCTGGTGCGCGCCACCAGCAGCGCGATGTCATCGGCCGGGTGCGCCGGCAGCATCGCATCGATCGCCGCCTGACACGTCTCCTCCGGAGTGCGCCCCGCCCCCTCCAGCGCCCCGTGCAGCAGGTCCAACCCGGTATCGATGTCCAGATCGCGGTTCTCGATCAGCCCGTCGGTATACAACACAAGTCGTGAGTCCTCGGGCAGCCGCAGCTCGACGGCCTCGAAGGGGTGGCTGCCCAGGCCGAGAGGTGGCGAAGCAGGCACTACCGGATAGGCGACGGTCCCGTCCGGATGCACCACCGCCGGGCCCGGGTGTCCGGCTCGCGCCATCGTGCACACTCCCGTGACCGAGTCGTAGATCGCGTACAGGCAGGTCGCCCCCGTGACCGCTTCGGCGTGGCTCTGCGGGCCGTCGCCGTTGCTCTCGTCGCTGTCGATGCGGCTGACCAAGTCGTCCAGGTGTCCGAGCAGTTCGTCCGGCGGCAGGTCCAGGGCGGAGAAATTGTGTACCGCAGTGCGCAGGCGCCCCATCGTCGCCGCCGCGTGCAAGCCGTGGCCGACCACGTCGCCGACCACCAGCGCCACCCGGGCGCCCGGCAGCGGGATGACGTCGAACCAGTCCCCGCCCACCCCGGCTTCGGCGGGCAGGTACCGCCAGGCCACATCCAATTCGTCCTGTTCCGGTACCCCCTGCGGCAGCAGACTTCGCTGCAGGGTCACCGCCATCGCGTGCTCACGGGTGAAGCGGCGGGCGTTGTCGATGGCCACGGCCGCCCTCGCCGCCAGTTCCTCCGCGAAGGAGAGGTCCTCCTCCTTGAACGGCGGCGAATCCCCCATGCGCCAGAAGTTCGTCATCCCCAGCACCACACCACGCGCCTGGAGCGGCACCGTCACCAGCGAATGCACCCCGCGCTCCAGGGCCCTGCCGGCCCCGTCAGGGTCCTGTTCCCGCCACCCCCAGGTCTGTCGCAGGTCGCCCTCCAGCACTGCGCGCCCTGTCTCCAGGGCCTCCGCCTGCGGAGCCGCCGGCGCGTAGGTGATCAGCTCGCCGACCGGGTAGAGCCCCTCCCGTTCCTTGTACCCCCCACTGATTGCCGTACGGCGCATACCCGCCGTCCTGGTCGGCTCCTCGCCCCGCTCCACCGACTCCAGCAGATCGACGGTGACGATGTCGGCGAACCGCGGGGCCGCCACATCCGCCAGCTCCTGCGCGGTGCGCACCACGTCCAGCGTGGTACCGATCCGCACCCCCGCGTCGTACAGGAGCGACAACCGTTCCCGCGCCACCGCCGCCCGTCCGGTGACCGCCGCCAGCTCTGTGGTGTCCCGCAACGTCACCGCCCAGCCCGCCGGACCGCCGTACAGCGCAGTGGGTCGCATGTTGAACGCCAGCAAGCGGTCCCCCGCGCGATGCACCTCATCTGTGGTCGGCTCACCCGACGCCAGCAGCCGCGCCGTATCCTCATCCAGATTCAGCTCTGCCACCTGCCGCTGTTCCGCATCCGCCGGTAGCTCCAGCAGCCGCCGCGCCTCGTCGTTGGCCAGCATCAGCCGCCCGTCGGCACCGATGATCAGTACCCCCTCCCGGACCGCGTGCAGCACCGCGTCATGGTGCTCGTACATCCGCGTCATCTGCGCCGGCCCCAGACCGTGCGTCTGCCCACTCAACCGCCTGGCCACCAATGCCGTTCCGAGAGTGGACAAGGCGAGCGCGGCCGCCCCTGCTCCGAAAATGATCGGCATTTGCCGTGCCGACAGAGTGGTCACCCTGTCGACCTTGATCCCGGCGGACACCAGGCCGACGACCGAGCCGCGGCCATCGATCACCGGTACCACCGCCTGGATGACCGGCCCGCTCCCCTCGGGCTGGGGCAGCCCGCGGGCCCTCTCGATGGTGGTGCGTCCTTCCAAGGACGGTTTGATGGTGCCGATGAACTTCTTCCCGATCCATTTCGGGTCGGGGTGCGTATAGCGAATTCCATTGGTGTTCATGACAACGATGAAGGACACGCCTGCCCTCTTACGGGCTGCTTCGGCACGCGGCTGCAGCACGGCCGTCGGATCCCCGCTCTTCAATGCCTGGACTGTGCCCGGGGCGTTCGCGAACGTCTCCGCCGCGGTCAGCGCCTGGCGCCCCGCCTCCCGCGTACTGTCGCGCCCCGCCTGGAGCACCAGGGCCGTCACCGCGGCCGCCACCAGCACCACCACGATCACGATCTGCAAGACGAACACTTGCCCGGCGGCGGTGCGCAGACTCAGCAAAGAGCGCAGCCCCGAGCCCGCGGACTCACCTCGATCACGCGCGAGGTCAGCGAAGAGACGACGCGACTCATGACGCTTGAGGCCAAGAAATCCCTTCATAACTCCGTCTTAGCACCGTTTGAGTTCCTGAGGGTGAGCGCCCCTGGACGGTCCTGCGACACGGGACGCGAAATCGGGTGACTTGCTGATACAGGTTCTCAGTTCTTACATCACCGCAGGTCAGGTACCTACATGGACGAATCGGGGCGGCAATCTCATGGAGACGACATAGGCGCGCTGGAGGAGACCGCCTACACACTGGGCACCCTGGGCGGCGATGGCGTGGTGCTCATGCCCAACGGACGCCACGTCGCCAGGATCAGCAAATGTGCAGGCCACAGGTGCGCATCATATTTTCGAGCGGTACGGGTGCCGCCGGGCTGGTCCTGGCGGGCATCCGCAGGTCAGGCGAGGGCCGGCCCTTGGCCCGCCACGACCTCGGGTCGCAGCAGGTCGGCGAGCTTCTCGGGTGGCAACATGCCCTTCTCCAGAACGAGTTCGGCCACGCCCCGGCCGGTGGCGAGGGCCTCCTTGGCGATGCTGGTGGCCGCGGTGTAGCCGATGTGCGGGTTGAGGGCGGTCACGAGCCCTATGGAGTTCTCCACGGTCGCGCGGAGCGTCTCGGTGTTGGCGGTGATGCCGGACACGCACCGCTGGGCGAGCGTGAGGCAGGCGGCCCGCAGGTGGGTGATGCTCTCGGAGAGGGAGTGCAGGATGATCGGCTCGAAGGCGTTGAGCTGGAGCTGTCCGGCCTCGGCTGCCATGGTGATGGTGACATCGTTGCCGATCACCTCGAAGGCGACCTGGTTGACGACCTCGGGGATCACCGGGTTGACCTTGCCGGGCATGATGCTCGAACCGGCCTGCACCGGCGGCAGGTTGATCTCGCCGAGGCCGGCTCGTGGCCCGGACGACAGCAAGCGCAGGTCGTTGCAGCTCTTGGAGAGCTTGACGGCAATGCGCTTGAGCACGCCGGACATTTGGACGAACGCGCCGCAGTCCTGGGTGGCTTCCACGAGGTTCGCGGCCGTCACGAGCGGCAGCCCCGTGACCTCAGCGAGGTGCCGGCGGGCCGACTCCGCGTAGCCGGTCGGGGCGTTGAGGCCGGTGCCGATTGCGGTGGCGCCCAGATTGATCTCGTGGATCAGCTCGACGGCCTCAGCGAGGCGGCTGCGGTCCTCGTCGAGCATGACGGCGTATGCCGAGAACTCCTGCCCGAGCGTCATCGGCACCGCGTCCTGGAGCTGCGTACGGCCCATCTTCAGGACGTCCCGGAACTCGACGGCCTTGCAAGCGAAGGCGTCCTGCAGCACGGCCATGACCTCGAGCAGGCCGTGCACCGCGAACACCGTCGCGATCTTGACGGCGGTCGGGTAGACGTCGTTGGTCGACTGGCCGAGGTTGACGTTCTCGTTGGGGTGCAGGTGCTCGTATTGGCCCTTCTCGTGCCCCAGCAGCTCCAACGCCCGGTTGGCGACGACCTCGTTGGCGTTCATGTTGGTCGAGGTGCCTGCGCCGCCCTGGATGACGTCGACGACGAACTGGTCGTGCAACTTGCCCTCGCGGATCTCGCGGCACGCCTCGACGATCGCGGCCGCCTTCCTGGGCTCCAGCAGGCCGAGTTCCTCGTTGGCGAGGGCGGCGGCCTCCTTGACCGCAGCGAGGGCGTCAATCAGGTGCGGGTAGGCGGAGATCGGCGTTCCGGTGATGGGGAAGTTCTCCGTGGCGCGCAGGGTGTGGATGCCCCAGTACGCGTCGGCGGGGACGTTGCGGTCGCCGAGCAGGTCGTGCTCGCTGCGGGTGGCTGCGGCGGTCATGGCTGTGCGGATCCTCTTTCAGATGAGGGTGTACGTGCGGTTACGGGATGAGCAGGTCGAGCGCGCGGACAGGCCGGATGCCGCCGACCGCCTTGGCACCACCGAGCACTGGCTCCCCCGCGAACTCTGCGAGCGCCGCTGGGTCGACCCCGGCCCGGGCGAGGGCGGCCGCGGCCACGGGTATCCGCGCACGGTCGGCGCCGTCAGCGATCTTCACGGCGGTGGCCCGGCCGTCCGGCAGCGCGGCGAGCTGTACGCCCTCGAAGCCGTCCTTGGTGAGCAGCCCGGGCACGGCCCGCATCAGCGCGGCTACGTCCCGGCCGGAACCTGAGGCCATCTCGGCGTGCTCGCGCATCGCGTCCGCCACGCGTGCCTCGGGGGTGCCGGGCGCGGCGGTGGTGATGCGGGCGGCGGCACGGGCGAGGCCATGCAGGGAGACGGAGAACAGAGGTGCGCCGCAGCCGTCGACAGTCACCTGGGAGATGCGCTGCCCGGTGAGGTCCTCGACGCTCTCCGCGATCGCCTGCTGGAGCGGGTGCCCGGGGTCGAGGTAGTCGTCGAGGGACCAGCCGTTGAGCTTGGCTGTGTAGAGCATGGCCGCGTGCTTGCCGGAGCAGTTCTGGGCCGGCCGGGAGGGCAGGCGCCCCTCGCGCACCCAGGCATCGCGGACGACCGGGTCGAACGGCAGGTCGGGCACATTGCGCAGGTGGTCCTCGGTGACGCCGGCCAGTTCGAGGATGCGGCGAGTGCCGGCGAGGTGCCGTTCCTCGCCGGAGTGGCTGGCAGCGGCGAGCGAGAGCAGCTCGCCGTCGAGAGGAAGCCCGGCCCGCAGCATCGCCACGGCCTGTACGGGCTTGAGCGCCGAGCGCGGATAGAAGGCGGCCTCGATGTCACCGATCTGCAGTGCCACGCTTCCGTCAGCGGTCAGGACGACCACCGACCCGTAGTGGATGCCTTCGATGACATCGCCGCGTACGAGATGGGCTACCGGGGCGTGGAGGGGCTCGCGGACCACGGGGGCCGAGGCAGGCGCACTGCCGCACATCACTGCCTCGTTCACGCGTCCGCCCCGTCGCGTATCCCTGCAACCCGGCGACGCACTCCGTACCATCCCGCCACGAGCGCTGCCACGATCACCGGCAGACACAGCACGGTCGTCCGGCTCGCTCCCCCGTCGGCGTACATCAGCACGAGCACGGAGACGAGGAAGCCGATCGTCACGATCTCGGTCCACGGCGAGCCGGGCAGACGGTAACTCGGCCTGGACAGCTCGCCGTTCTGGGTCTTCCGCCAGAACATCACGTGACAGAGCATGATCATGCCCCATGTGGCGAGGATGCCGATCGCGGCAAAGTTCAACACGATCTCGAACGCGTCAGCGGGGACGACGTAGTTGAGGCCGACACCGAGGACGCAGATGCCGCTGGTGAGGAGGATGCCGCCGTACGGGACCTGGCTGCGGCTCATCACGCCCGTGAACCTCGGTGCCGAGCCGGACACCGCCATGGACCGCAGGATCCGGCCTGTGGAGTACAGACCGGAGTTGAGCGACGACATGGCCGCGGTGAGGACGACGAGGTTCATGACGCCGCCCGCCGCCGGGATGCCGATATTCGACAACACGGTGACGAATGGGCTCTGGTCCGCGCTGTACTTGCTCCACGGCAGCAGCATCGACAGGAGGACGACCGAGCCGACGTAGAAGAGACCGACGCGCCACATGATCGAGTTGATGGCCTTCGGCATGATCTTCTCGGGGTTCTCGGTCTCGCCGGCGGCGACGCCCACCAACTCGACGGAGGCGTAGGCGAAGACGACGCCCTGGATGATCAGCAGCATCGGCAGCAGACCGTTGGGGAAGATGCCGCCGTTGTCGGTGATCAGGGCCGGACCGGGGGCGTGACCGCTGACCGGGTGCTGGGTCACCAGCAGGAAGATTCCGATGAGCATGAAGACGACGAGCGCGCTCACCTTGATGATCGCGAACCAGAACTCCAGCTCGCCGAACATCTTCACCGATATGAGGTTCACGGTGAGGACGACGGCGAGCGCGATGAGCGCGATCACCCACTGCGGGATGTCGGAGAACATGCCCCAGTAGTGGGTGTAGACGGCCACAGCTGTGATGTCGGCGATGCCGGTGGTGGCCCAGTTGAGGAAGTACATCCAGCCCGCGATGTACGCGCCCTTCTCGCCGAGGAACTCACGGGCGTACGAAACGAAGGCGCCGGACGACGGCCGGTACAGGACGAGTTCGCCCAGCGCGCGGACGACCAGGAAGGCGAAGAGGCCGCAGACCGCGTAGGCGACGAACAGCGAGGGGCCGGCGTCGGCGAGGCGGCCGCCGGCACCGAGGAAGAGGCCGGTGCCGATGGCCCCGCCGATGGCGATCATGTTGACGTGCCGGGACTTCAGCGACTTGCTGTAGCCGGCGTCTCCGGCATCGACGTGCGCGTCCGATTTCCGGGTGGATACGGCCTCTTGTTGGAGGGACTGCTCGCTCACGCCTCGGGTCCGCCTTCCGTGGGGGTGTCCGTGCGCGCGGAGCGCACGATGTCGGTGAGTGTGGTCTCCACGCGGTCGAGGTGATGGGACATCGCCTCGACCGCGTCGTGTTCGCTGCCGTCGACCAGCGCCTCGACGATCGCCCGGTGCTCGCGGTTGGACTGCTCGCGCCTGCCGCCGAGTTCGTTCAGGAAGGCCGACTGGCGGGCCAGCGCGTCCCGGATCTCCTCGATGACCCGGCGGAAGACCGGGTTCTGGGACGCCTCGGCGACCGCGATGTGGAAGATCGTGTCCATCGCGACCCACGCGGTGGTGTCGGTCTCCCGCTCCATCCGGTCCAGGAGGTGGGCGAGGTGGTCGAGGTTCTCGGGCGTACGGCGCGCCGCTGCGTACCCGGCGACGGGGATCTCGATATGGCGGCGCACTTCGAGAAGGTCGCTGGCCGCGTAGTCGCCGAACGTGGGGTCCCCGACGGTGTTGGCGACGACGAAGGTGCCCTTACCGGTCTTGGAGACAGTCAGGCCCATGGTCTGCAGGGCCCGCAGGGCCTCCCGCAGCACAGGCCGGCTGATCTCCAGGCTGCGGCACAGCTCCGCCTCGGAAGGGAGCTTGTCGCCGATGGCGTACTCGCCGCGCTCGATGGCGCCGCGGAGGTGGGTCAGCACCGCTTCCATGGCGCTGACGCGCCGCAGTGCCGGTCCACCTGTCTGGCTGTCTGACAGGTTCACGGGAGTGATCCTGCGGGTAGCGAGAGGGCGCTGTCAAGAAGTGCGAAAAGAAAGCCATGGGGCCACAAAACCGGCCCCATCCCGCGCGATCAGCTGTTGAGCAGGCCCGCGGCGAGTAGACCCCGACCAGCAGCGACGAGTTTTCGAGCCCCACAGTGTGGGGTCGACCGGCGCCACCTTCCGGGCCCGGACGAAGCGGAGGAACTGTCTCAGCACGGTCAGCCGCCGCTTGCGTCCCCCGGGCAGGATGACCCAAAAGGCTTCGGTGTCGTGCACGTCGACGAGGGCCCGGTCCCTCTTGTCACGCTCGTTGACCAGAAAGCGGGCCAGGTCACGCATGGTGGCCAGGGCCGTCTCCAGAGTGCGACGGCTGCGAGGGCAAGTGCCGGTCCGGCGGGCTCGTTCCTGAGCACGCATCCGGGAGGAGTCGAAGGCTGCGACGGCTTGCCGCAGCGGTTCGGGGACGGCCCCGACGCGTCGCCCCCGTCGGCCGGCGGCGAGCGGTTCGGCCTGGTCGGAGGGGCGCCACCCTCACGTACCAGGTGACGCGGTCGGGAGACACGGTGACGGGCACCGTCGTCTCCCGACCGAGCACGCCGGACGGGCTACAACTCCCTTACCTCGCAAGGGAGTTCCGTTCCCTCCACCTCCACCGTGACCGCCCCGTCGACGGCGTCCCGGCGCACCCGGTACGCGGCGGCGGGGCTCCCGTCGTGGTCCGGCACCGTCACGGTCACGTCCCGCGCGCCCGGCGCGACGAGCAGGGTGACGCCGTCGGTCCAGTCGCCGTCGGGGCGCCCGTCGTCCGCGCCGAGCGGGACGACCGCACCGGGACGGACGAACAGCGGCAGGCTGTCGAAGCCGTGGGTCTCGCGCAGCCAGCGTCCGCCCTCGACCCGCTCCCCCGTCAGCAGCCGCGTCCACGTGCCCTCGGGCAGATAGAACTCGACGTCGCCGTCCGCCGAGAACACCGGCGCGACGAGCAGGTCGGGGCCGAGCATGTACTGGCGGTCCAGGACCCGGCACGTGGGGTCGTCCGGGAAGTCGAGGAGCATCGGGCGCATCACGGGGACGCCGGTGCGGTGCGCCTCGACCGCCGCCCCGTACAGGTACGGCATGAGGCGGTGCTTGAGGCGCGTGAACTTCCGTGCCACGTCCACCGCTTCCTCGCCGAACGCCCACGGCACGCGGTACGAGACATTGCCGTGCAGGCGGCTGTGCGAGGAGAGCAGGCCGAAGGCGAGCCAGCGCTTGAAGACGGCCGGGTCGGGGGTTCCCTCGAAGCCGCCGATGTCGTGCGACCAGAAGCCGAAGCCCGACAGGGACAGAGAGAGGCCGCCGCGCAGCGATTCCGCCATCGCCGTGAACGAGGCGAAGCAGTCACCGCCCCAGTGCACCGGGAACTGCTGGCCGCCGGCCGTCGCCGAGCGGGCGAAGACGACCGCCTCTCCGCTGCCGCGCTCCCTCTCCAGCAGCTCGAAGACGGTGCGGTTGTAGAGGTGCGCGTAGTAGTTGTGCATGCGCTCGGGGTCGGAGCCGTCGTGCCAGACTACGTCGGTCGGAACGCGCTCGCCGAAGTCCGTCTTGAAGCTGTCGACGCCCATGTCGAGCAGGCCGCGCAGCTTGCCCGCGTACCAGTCGCGCGCGCCCGGGTCGGTGAAGTCGACGAGCGCCATGCCGGGCTGCCACAGGTCCCACTGCCAGACGTCGCCGTTCGGCTTGCGGACCAGATGGCCCAATGCCAGTCCCTCGTCGAAGAGTGGGGACTTCTGGGCGATGTATGGGTTGATCCACATGCTGATGCGCAGCCCGCGCGCCTTGAGGCGGCGCAGCATGCCGACCGGGTCGGGGAAGACGTCCGGGTCCCAGGTGAAGTCGGACCATTGGTACTCGCGCATCCAGAAGCAGTCGAAGTGGAAGACGGTGAGCGGGATGTCGCGCTCGGCCATGCCATCGACGAACGACGTGACCGTCTCCTCGTCGTACTCGGTGCAGAAGGAGGTGGTGAGCCACAGGCCGAACGACCAGGCGGGCGGGAGGGCGGGGCGGCCGGTGAGCGCGGTGTAGCGGCGCAGCACGTCTTTCGGGGTCGGGCCGGCGACGACGTAGAACTCGATCGACTGGTCCTCGACGCTGAACTGGAGCTGGCCGACGGACTCCGTGCCGATCTCGTAGCCGACCTTCCCGGGGTGGTTGACGAGGACGCCGTAGCCGTGGGAGGAGAGGTGGAACGGGACGTTCTTGTAGGCCTGTTCGCTGCTGGTGCCGCCGTCGGCCTGCCAGATGTCCACCGTCTGGCCGTTCTTGACGAACGGAGTGAAGCGTTCACCCAGGCCGTAGATGTGCTCGCCGACGCCGAGCGCGAGCTGGGCGACCATGTGGTGGGCGCCGTCGGGCGTGGTGGCGAAGGCGGTGCCCTTGCCTTCAACGGCAGTCAGTCGGCGCCCTGTTGAGGAGTCTAGGAATTCCAGTCCCCACTCCCCTGCCGTGTCCAGGCGGACGGTGAGCGGGCCCGTCGTCAGCTCGGTGACCGTGCCCTCGCGGGTCACCTGTGCGCCGGCGCCGTCTTCGGCGGGCAGCAGCTCGAAGTCGGGGCCCCGGTGCCGCGTGCCCGCGTGGTGGGTGAAGCGGACGCCGATGACGCCCTCGGCCGGGGCGAAGCAGTCGACCGTGATCAGTGGCTGGTTGAGGGTGTCGCCGCGGTCGCGGACGTGCCGGACGGCGGCGTAGGCGGTGAACCGGTCGTCGGCGGCCAGGATCTGGCGGACCTCGGTGGCGTATGCGGCGTGGACCCCTTCGCGCATCAGCCAGAAACCGTCGGTGAACTTCATACGGTGGTCCCCCGTGGGATGAAGGTGAGCCGGGCCAGACGGACCTCGCCGCCGAGGCGCACGCGCAGGTCACGTACTCCGCGCGCGGTGAAGTCGGCGTCCAGTGTGACGTAGTTGTACGGGCCACCGGTTGCCGGGACGGTGACCGTGCCGCCGTCCACGATCGCGACGGTGCCCGCGCCCGCGACCGTCACGCGCACTGCGCTGACTCCCTTGGTGCCGAGGTCGCAGGCGTTGTAGAGCAGTTCGGCGTCGGGTCCGGTCGCGGTGACGGCGTCGCCGGACGTCTTCGTGCGGTCGACGATCGCCGTGCCGCGCTGTTCGTCGTACGCCGCCGCGTCCAGGCCGTCGACGAGCACAGGCCGGAGCGCGGGCTTGTCGCCGTCGAAGGTCAGGCGCGTGGTGAGGCGGATGTCCTGGCTGGAGGCTCCGACGAGGAGTTCGTACGTGCCCGACGTGACGCTCCAGCGGCCGCGGGTGACGTCCCAGTGGCCGAGGTCGGCGACGGGCACGGAGAACGTGACGCGCTGCGCCGCCCCCGGCGCGAGGGCGATGCGGCGGTGCGCGAGGAGCTGGCGGCGCGGGCGCGGCACGGGCATGTCGAGTGGGCGGACGTACAGCTGCGGGACCTCGTCGGCCGGGGTGGTGCCGGTGTTGGTGACGGTGAAGGTGCACTCAAGTGTGTCCGCGTCGCGGTGCACGAAGAGTCCGTCGTAGTCGAACGAGGCGTAGGACAGGCCGTGTCCGAAGGCGTACAGCGGTGCGCCCTCGAAGTACAGGTAGGTCTGGCGGGAGCCGATGACGTCGTAGTCGAGCAGGTCGGGCAGGTCGCTGTCGGCGGCGTACCAGGTCTGGGGGAGGCGTCCGGCGGGGCTGACGTCGCCCGCGAGGACCCGGGCGAGGGCACGGCCGGCGACCTGTCCGCCGTGGGCGGTCCACAGCAGGGCGGGGAGTTCGGTGTCCGCGTCGGGCACGGCGTAGGGGTAGGCGCCGATCAGGGCCAGGGCGGTGTTCGGGTTGGCGGCGCGGGCCGCTCGCCACAGCCGGTCCTGGTAGTCGGGGAGGGCGAGGGTCGTGCGGTCCTCGGTCTCTCGGCCGTTGATGTGCGGGTCGTTGCCCGCGACGACGATCACCACGTCGGCGTCGGCGGCTGCCCGCGCCACGGCGTCGGCGCCGCGCTCCACGTACTCGACCTGGAAAGCGGTGCCCTGCTCGGCAACCTTCACGCCGTCGGCGGCGACAGCGACGTACCGGCCGGTGCCCGTGTGCCTCAGGAGGTGAGCGTTTCCGTGCTGTTCCAGGGTGTACGTCTCCTGGACGACCCAGCCGCCGGGCTGCTCGGCGGACGCCCGCACGAAGCCGTCCTCGGCGACGGACAGGTAGCGGCCGTCGGGTGCGCGCAGGGTGAGGAGGTCGTTCCCCCAGTCGACGAGGGCGAGTTCGGTGCCCGATTCGGTGACGGTGGTGAGCGGCGGGAGGTCGGTGCGCCCGGCGAGGAGGGCGGGGTCGAGGGCGCCCTCGGCACCGCGCACGCTCGCGTCGGCGTCGCTGTCGGGCACGTACAGCCATCCGGCGTCGCAGCGCAGCCGCACCCGGTCCACGCCCTCCGCGAAGGTGACGTGCTCGGTGCCGAACCGCTCGCAGAGGCCGTCGAGCGGGGTGGAGCGGTGGATGAGGGTGCCGCTGTACCAGTCCGTCTTGCACTCGTCGGCGAGCAGGCCGACCAGGGCGATGTGGGCGGTGTCGGGCAGCGGCAGCAGGTCGTCGTTCTTGAGCAGCACGACCGCCTGCTCGGCGGCCTCCTGCGCGAGGGCGCGGTGTTCCTCCGTGTCGAAGGCCCCGGCGCCTTCGAAGGGGTCGCGGTCCTCGAACTCGCCGAGGCGCAGTCTCACATCGAGCTGCCGGCGCACGGCGGTGTCGATGTCGGACTCGGAGATCAGTCCCTGGTCGAGGGCGCGGCGGATCCGTCCGGTGATGGTCGAGGAGTCGGTGCCGTGGTCGGTGAAGCTGTCGACGCCCGCGACGAGGGCGGCGGCGGTGGCCTCCTCGTGGGTGTCGAAGTAGTGCTCGGAGTCGACGAGGTTGCTGGGCGCGCCCGCGTCCGAGCACACGAGGAGTTCCTGGCCGGTCCAGGTCCGCAACTGCTCGCGCAGATAGGGCGATACGTGGTTGGGCCGGCCGTTTACCAGGTTGTAGGCGGGCATGACGCCGGCGACGGCGCCCGCCTCGACGGGGGCGCGGAATGCCTTGAGGTCGTACTCGTGCAGGACGCGGGGGCGTACGGAGGAGTTCGACGTGTCCCTGAGCGTCTCGTTGTTGTGGGCGAGCCAGTGCTTGAGGACGGGGGCGGTGCGCCAGTACGTGGGGTGGGTGCCGCGCAGGCCGCGCGTGTAGGCGGTGGCGATGGCGGCGGTGAGGTGCGGGTCCTCGGAGTATCCCTCCTCGTTCCGGCCCCACAGCGGGTGGCGGAGCAGATTGACCGTGGGCGCCCAGACGTTGAGGCCGATCCGGTCGTCGTGCTCGCGCATCGCACGGACCTCGGCGGAGACGGCGTCGCCGATCCGCCGCACCAGGTCCTCGTTCCAGGTCGCGCCGAGCCCGACGGACTGCGGGAACACGGTGGCCGGGCCCATCCACGCAACGCCGTGCAGTGCCTCCTGGCCGGTGCGGAACGCGGCGAGGCCGACCCGCTCCACACCCGGCGTGAACTGGTGCAGCAGCGCGATGCGTTCGTCGAGCGTGAGCCGGGACAGCAGGTCGTCGACGCGCTTGTCCGTCGGCGGTGCCGCGTCCGGGTGGAGCGGGAGTCTTTCGGTCACGTGCGGGTCCCTTGGCGAAAGAGGTCAGAAAATCTTCGAAGCGCTTCGATGCTCCGTAGTCAGGTTGGCAGGTGTCAAGTGGCTGACAGGGAATGTGCGTTCAGGAATTCCGTGCACCGGTCTTGTGACCGTGGAAGCGCTCCCTTAGCCTCGCTGCAACATCGAAGCGCTTCGACAAATGCGCGACGCGTTCCCCGAAGGGTTACCGCAATGACGCCGAACTCGCCCTCCGCCTCCGCTCCCAGCCGGAGAAGTTTCCTCGCCTCCACCGCCGTGGCCGCCGCAGCGGTGGCCGGCGGGATGCCGTTGCTCGCCGCGTGCGGCGGGTCGGGGAACAAGGACCAGGAAGGCACCACCTCCGGGAAGGCCGCCGACAAGTTGCTGCCGACCTTTGTCGCCAGCAAGTTCGCCAACCCCGACGTGCCGTCGAAGAACGGCTCGGCCTCCGGTTACACCGGGAAGGTGGCCCTGTCGGCCCTGGTCGCCTCGGCGCCGGACAAGCTCGGCACCGGCGCGCCCATCAAGATCATGTCCCCGCTCTGGGGCACGGCCCCGAAGGGCGACTGCGCCTACTACAAGGCGGTCGACAAGGCGGCGGGCACCAAGGTCACCTGGCAGAACCAGGACGGCAACACCTACGGCGAGAAGCTCGGCGCCGTCCTCGCGAGCAGCTCCATACCCGACATGGTGGTGGTGCCGGGCTGGGAACTGACCGGCAAGATCCCGAACGCGGTCGCGGCGAAGTTCATGGACCTCGGCCCCTACCTGGCGGGCGACAAGGTCAAGAAGTACCCGAACCTCGCCGCGATCCCCTCGGACTCCTGGCGCATGAGCATCTTCGGCGGTGACCTGCGCGGCATCCCGATGCCGAGCGCCAGGGCGACCTTCATCGTGCCGTACTACCGCAAGGACATCTTCGACAAGAAGGGCTACGACGTCCCCAAGTCGCCTGATGAGTTCAGCAGTTGGGCCAAGGACGCCACGAGCGCCAAGGCCAAGGTGTACGCCTGCGGCGACATGTCCTGGACGGCCTTCAACATCTTCGGCGTCCGCGCCTCGGGCACGCTCGGCTGGCACATCGGGGACGACGGCAAGCTGACGTACCGCATCGAGCAGCCCGAATACCTGGAAGCGCTGGAGTGGACCCGCAAGCTGTTCGACGCGGGCGTCGTGCACCCGGACGACAAGGCCCGCACGGGCGACGCCGGCCAGCGCTTCACCGCGGGCCAGATCCTCGTCTACAACAACGACATCTCCAACTGGTACGTGAAGAGCGCCGAACAGGCCAAGGCCAACCCGGACTTCGTCTGCGGGGCCATCGACATCTTCGGTGCCGACGGCGGAGACCCGACGCTGTACGCGAGCCAGCCCGCCACGATCTGGTCGTTCATCCGTAAGGGCGCCTCCAAGACGACGGTGGAGAACGCGCTGGCCGCCGCCAACTTCGCGGCGGCGCCCTACGGCACGAAGGAGCGGATGCTCGTCGACTACGGCGTCGAGGGCACCCACTACACGGTCAAGGACGGCCTGCCCGTCAAGACGGACCAGGGCAACCAGGAGGCCATCAACGCCTGGGTGATGCTCGCCGCCCCCGCCCCCTACCTGGCCCACCCCGACCTCCCCGACATCACCCGCAAGCAGGTGGAGTGGGAGCAGCGGATGGGCGCGTTCACGAAGAAGACCTCCACGTACGGCATGAACATCGTCGAACCGTCCCGCTACGCGAACCTGGCCTCGCCGTTCGAGCAGCTGGAGATCGACTACGTGCGCGGCAACAAGAAGCTGTCCGACCTGCAGCAGGCCATCTCCACCTGGAAGTCCGGCGGCGGCGAGAAGCTGCGCGACTGGTACAAGAAGCTCATCGAAAAGAACGGCAGCGGCAACTGATGTCTCTCACGGCCGGGAGCAGGCCCGACGGGACGCGTCCCGCGGCGGCCGTCGAGGAACCGGCGGCCGCCCTCGCCCCGAGGGCGGTTCCCGTCAAGCGCGCGGCCGGCAGGGTCCCCTGGCGGGTCCGGCTGCGCCGCGACCGCGCGCTCATCCTGATGACGCTGCCCGCCCTCGGGCTGCTCCTGCTCTTCAACTACGTACCGCTGCTCGGCAACGTGGTCGCCTTCCAGGACTACGACCCGTACTCCTCCAGCAACGGCATCACCGCGATCTTCCACAGCCCCTGGGTCGGCATCGAGCAGTTCTCCCGCATGCTCGACGACCCGGAGTTCTGGACCGCGGTGAAGAACACCATCGTGCTGTTCCTGCTCCAACTGGTGCTGTTCTTCCCGATCCCCATCGCCCTCGCGCTGCTGATCAACAGCGTGATCCGGCCCCGGGTGCGGGCCGTGGCGCAGGCGATCATGTATCTGCCGCACTTCTTCTCGTGGGTCCTCGTCGTCACCGTCTTCCAGCAGATCTTCGGTGGCGCGGGCATCATCGCGCAGACCATGGAGCAGCACGGCTGGGGCGGCTTCGACCTGATGACGAACGCTTCCCTGTTCAAGTTCCTGGTGACCGCGCAGTCCGTGTGGAAGGACGCGGGCTGGGGGATCATCGTGTTCCTCGCCGCGCTCGCCGCCGTCTCCACCGACCTGTACGAGGCCGCCGCCATGGACGGCGCGGGGCGCTGGCGCCGCATGTGGCACGTGACACTGCCTGCGCTGCGCCCGGTGATCGCGCTTCTCCTGGTCCTGCGGGTGGGCGACGCGCTCTCCGTCGGCTTCGAGCAGTTCCTGCTCCAGCGCGACGCCGTCGGCCGCGGGGCCAGCGAGGTCCTCGACACCTATGTGTGGAACGTCGGTATCCAGTTCGGCGACTTCAGTTACGCGGCCGCGGTCGGGCTGATCAAGGGGATCATCGGCATCTGTCTGGTGCTCGGTGCGAACAAGTTCGCTCATCTGCTCGGTGAGCAGGGGGTGTACAGGAAATGAGCCTCAACACGCAGCTGATCCGCAGCTTGCAGGCGCCGCCTCGCCCCGCGTGGGAAGAGGCGCCGAGCAGGACCGGACTCACCGTGAAGGGCGGCTTCCTCGTCCTGTGCTGCCTCGGGGTGCTCGCCCCTCTGTGGATCGTGATCGTCACCAGCCTCTCCCCGAAGCCCGTGATCGACCGCGCCGGCGGACTCGTCGTCGTCCCCGAGGGCATCACCCTCGTCAACTACACCGAGCTGCTCGGCGGCGGGCAGGTGAGCCGGGCCCTCATGGTGTCGTTCGGCGTCACCCTCGTCGGCACCCTGTTCTCGATGGCGGTCTCGGTCCTCGCGGCCTACGGTCTGTCGCGGCCGGGGAGCCTCGGGCACCGGGTCATCCTGATGGTCCTGATGGCGACCATGTTCTTCGGGGCGGGGCTCATCCCGACGTATCTGCTGGTGCAGTCGCTCGGCCTGACGGACACCTATCTGTCGCTGATCCTGCCGAGTGCCGTCAGCGTCTTCAACATCCTGGTGCTGCGCGGGTTCTTCATGGGGATCTCCCCCGAACTCACCGAGTCCGCCCGCATCGACGGAGCGAGCGACCTGCGCATCCTGCTCACCATCATCATGCCGCTGTCGCGGGCCGTGCTCGCCGTGATCTCCCTGTTCTACGCAGTGGGGTACTGGAGCGCCTGGTTCAACGCCACCATCTACCTCACCGACCAGCAGATGATGCCGCTGCAGAACGTCCTCATCCAGCTGGTCCAGAAACACACCGAGGCACCGACTGGGCTGCAGCAAGCGGTCCGCACGGGTGAACTCTCCCCGCTCGGGCTGCAGATGGCCGTCATGGTGCTCGCCCTCGTCCCGGTCGCCATCGCCTCCCCGTTCGTCCAGCGACACTTCAAGAAGGGCATGCTCACGGGGGCGGTGAAGGGGTGACCATCGCACACGACGGCCGCCTGCTGTACGGCGGCGACTACAACCCCGAGCAGTGGCCCGAGGAGTTGTGGGCCGACGACGTCCGGCTGATGAAGGAGGCCGGCGTCACCTCGGTGACACTCGGCGTCTTCTCCTGGGCGAAGCTCGAACCGACGCCAGGGGCAAGGGAGTTCGGCTGGCTGGACCGGCTGATGGACTTGATGCACTCGCACGGCATCGGTGTCGTCCTGGCGACGCCGACCGCGTCACCGCCGCCGTGGCTGGGGCGGCTGCACCCAAAGACGCTGCCGCGCGACGAGAACGGGCAGACCGTCTGGTGGGGCTCACGCCAGCAGTTCGCGCACTCCTCCAGCGCGTACCGCCGCCATGCCGCCGCGATCACCGAGGACCTCGCGATCCGCTACGGGCACCACCCCGCCCTGCGGATGTGGCACATCAACAACGAGTACTGCACGTTCGACTACGGCGACGAGGCGGCGCGCGCCTTCCGCGACTGGCTGCGCACGAAGTACGGAACGCTCGACGCACTCAACGACGCATGGGGCACTGCCTTTTGGAGCCAGCACGTGGAGACGTGGGCTGATGTGATCCCGCCGCGCCGCGCCCAGTACCTCCACAATCCGGCGCTGGTCCTCGACTTCCGCCGCTTCACCTCGGACGCGCTGCTGGAGTGCTACACGGCCGAGCGGGACATCGTCCGACGGCACTCCCCCGACCGCATCCCGGTCACCACCAACTTCATGCCGTTCTGGATCGGGCAGGACGCGTGGGCGTGGGCGGAGCGGGAGGACGTGGTGTCGGTCGACGTGTACCCGGATCCGCGGGACCCGCTGGGCGGGCAGTACAACGCGATGATCGCCGATATGACGCGCAGCCAGGCACGCGGCCCCTGGATGCTGATGGAGCAGGCGGCTGGGCCGGTCAACTGGCGCGGCGTGAACCACCCCAAGCCGCGCGGCCTCAACCGGCTCTGGTCGCTGCAGACGGTGGCGCACGGCGCCGACGCCGTCTGCTACTTCCAGTGGCGGCAGTCCCGGCAAGGCGCCGAGAAGTTCCACTCGGGGATGGTCGGCCACGCGGGCGAAGAGGGCCGCGCGTTCGCCGAAGTGAAGCAGATCGGTACGGAACTGGCGGAGCTGGGATCGCAGGTCGCGGGTACTCATATCGCCGCCGATGTCGCCGTGCTGCACGACTGGCACTCCTGGTGGGCCGGCTGCCAGGACGGCAGGCCGTCTACGCACCTCGCGTACGAGGACGTGGTCCGCGCCTGGCACCGGGCCCTGTGGGAGGCACATCTCACCACCGACTTCGCACACCCCGAACACGACCTGTCCGCCTACAAGTTGGTGGTCGTGCCGCACCTGTACCTGCTCACGGACGCGGCGATCGAGAATCTCCTGGCGTATGTGCGCGGCGGTGGCACGCTCGTCTCCGGGTTCTTCACCGGGGTCGCCGACGCGGACGACCGGGTGCGGCCCGGCGGCATGGACGCGCGCCTGCGCGCGCTGTTCGGGATCCGTACGGTGCACGAGTGGTGGCCGCTGGACCCCGACGAGACCGTGGACTGCGGGGAGTTCACCGGCACCCTGTGGTCGGAGGAGCTGACGGCCGAACCCGGCACCGAGGTCAGCGCCGTGTACCGCGGTGGCGAGCTCGACGGCCTGCCGGCCGTGCTGCGGCGCGACCGGGCCCGGTACCTGTCGACGCTTCCCGAACCCCCGGCGCTGCGCTCACTGCTCGAGGACGTGGCGGCCGAGGCGGGCGTACGGCCTCCACTGTCCGGCCTCCCCGCAGGCGTGGAGGCCGTACGCCGCGGCGAGCTGCTGTTCCTCCTGCACCATGGCCGGGACGCGGTGACCGTCGCACTGCCGGACGACACGACCTACCGGGATCTGCTGACGGGGGCCGTGCACTCCGGCTCGGTGACTCTCGGACGGTTCGGTGTCGCGATTCTCGCTCTCGGGACGACGACGCGGGGGCACAGTGCCGGCTGACCATCCGCACGGCACCTGGGAACCGGCGCCGGCCACGCGCTGGGAGGACGCCTTCCTCAGCGGCAACGGCACCCACGGCGCTCTTGTGTTCGGCGACCCGCACGACGACCGGGTGATCGTCACGCATCACGCTCTGGTCCGCCCGGACGGCGGCCCACGCCCACGGCCGCCCGCACTCGCCGCCCAACTCCCGCACATCCAGGAACAGCTCCTTGCCGGCGACGTCACGGCGGCCGAGCAGTTCACGGACGGCCGGGAGCTGCGCTGGGTGCAGGCATTCCATCCGGCGTTCCAAGTACGGTTCGTGCGGGACAGCGTGGTGTGGCGCACCTACCGGCGCGCGATCGCCTTCGCCACGGGGGTGGCCGAGGCGCAGTGCAGCGGCTGGCGCGAGCGGGTGTTCGTATCGCGGGCCGACGACGTCGTCGTGCAGTACGTCACCGGGCCCGGGCTCGACGGCGACGTGTCCCTGGACCACCGTCTCGCCGGCGTGCCGGACGGACTCGGGGTCGGCCGCAGCGTCGTCCTGACTCCCCAGGGTGCCTGGTTGACACTGCGCTGCCGCTACCCAAACAGCGATCTGGCGTACACCGGGGTGACGGTCGCGCTGGTGCAGGGCGGGCGACGCTCGGTGGGCACCACGGGGCTACGAATCGACGGCGCGGACGGACTGCTGCTGCTCACACGAGTGCGGCGGCATCCCGGGGAGCTCGACGCAGGCGCCGAGGCGGCAGCCCTCGCCTCACTCGCGGGCCCGGACCTGGAGGAGACCTACGAGACCCTGCTCGCCCGACACGAGGCCCCCCACCGCACCGCCTACGAACGGGTCACATTCACCCTCGACGCCCCACGCTCCGAACGCGGCCTGCCCGGCACGGAGCTGCTCCAACGGACCGACAGCCCGGCCCTGCTGGAGCGGCTGTTCGCGGCGGGCCGCTACCACCTGCTGAGCGCATCCGGCGCACTGCCGCCGCGGCTCACCGGGCTGTGGACCGGCGAGTGGGGCACGGCCTGGTCGGGGGCGTTCACCACGGACGCCAACCTCAATCTCCAGACGGCGTCCGCGGCGGCCTGCGACCTTCCCGAGGTGGCCCAGGCGCAAGGTGCCCTGATCCAGGGGCAGTTGGCTGACTGGCGGGACAACGCACGGGAGATCTTCGGGGCGCGGGGCATCGTCGCGCCCGCACACACCGACGGCGAGTCGGGACACACCTACCACTTCCAAAGGGAGTGGCCGATGCACCTGTGGACGGCAGGCGCCGACTGGCTGCTCACCCCACTCGTCGAGCAGGCCGAGACGACCGGGGTGCGGCCCGCATGGCTGGCCACCTCCCTCACCGAACTCGCCCTGTTCTACGAAGACTTCCTCACCCGCACAGGACCCGACGGCCGCCTGGTGGTCGTGCCGTCCTACTCGCCGGAGAACCGGCCCGCGAACGCGAGCTGGGGCACGCTCAACGCCACCATGGACATCGCGGCCGCCCGACACGCCCTGCGCACCGCCGCCACCTGGCACCCAGGACCGAACGGCGACCGCTGGAACGCGCTCGCGGACCGGCTGCCCGACTACCGGGTCAACTCCGACGGCGCCCTTGCCGAATGGGCCTGGCCCGGCCTGGACGACACCTACGACCACCGGCACCTCAGCCACCTCTACCCGGCATGGCCGCACCACGACATCACCCCCTACGACACCCCGGAGCTCGCGAAGGCGGCACACCGCGCCCTCGAACTGCGCGGCGCCGAGAACCACTCCGCACACGGCCACCTGCACCACGCCCTGATCGCGGCCCGACTCCGCGACCCCCACCGGGTGGCCGCGGCCCTGCGCCAGGTCCTGACCGGCGACTACTTCCACCACTCCCTCATGAGCTCGCACTACCCGGACCGCGACGTCTACAACGCCGACGCCGCACACACCCTGCCCGCCCTGCTCACCGAGGCGCTGATGCAGTCCACGCCCGACCGCCTTGTACTGCTGCCCGCACTGCCCCCGGCCTGGCGGCACGGCGCCGTGCGCGGCCTGCGTACCCGGTTCGGCGCCCGCGTCGACCTGACGTGGGCGGGCGGCAGCTGCACAGCCGTCGTACGCCCGGAGCGCGACGCGCACATCGACCTCAGAACCCCGGCCGGCGGCGACGGGCCGCTACGCCTGACCGCCGGCGAGGACCGCGAGCTCACCATGAGAACGCACTAGTTCCCCCCACCGGGGCCCACCGGGCTCCTCCAACCATGGAAGGGACACCATGGCACCCACCGCAAGACACTCCCTGCGCCGCCGCACGCTCCTCGGCTCCGTCCTCGCGGGCGGCGCACTGCTCGCCCTCGCCACCTCCCCCGCACAGGCGGCGATCTGGTCCTCCTCCGACCAGTGGGGCAACTACACCACCTCGGACGGCTACACCCTCTACAACAACATCTGGGGCTCGGGCGCGGGTGCACAGACGATCTGGGCCAACTCCTCGTCGAACTGGGGTGTTTGGGCCGACCACCCGAACACGGGCGGCATCAAGTCCTACCCGAACGCGAAGAAGGTCGTGAACAAATCGATCAGTTCGCTGTCCTCCCTCACCAGCAGCTACAACGTGACGGTGCCGTCGTCGGGCGCGTACAACACGTCGTACGACATCTGGGACAGCGACTACGACTACGAGGTCATGCTCTGGGTCAACTACAACGGAGCCGTCGGCCCGCTCGGCACCTCGCAGGGCAACGTCACCCTGGGCGGGCACACCTGGACCGTCTACAAGGGCAACAACGGGGCCAACGAGGTCTTCTCGTTCCTGCGCACCTCGGACTCGACGTCCGGCACGGTGAACGTCCTGCCGATCCTCAAGTGGATCAAGGACACCAAGGGCTGGTGGGGCGACGAGACCATCGGTGACGTGCAGTTCGGCTACGAGATCACGTCGTCGGCCGGCGGTCTGGACTTCACCACCAACAGCTTCAAGGTCTCCAGCAGCTGACCCCGCACACCGAGGGACGCGCGGCTCAGGTTCCGGCGGGCGCCTGGGCCGCGCTCTCGCGCACCGTCAACTCCGGTGCCAGCAGCATGACTTCCTCGTCCGAGCCGCGCCCCTCGATCTTCGCGATGACCTGCTCCACGGCGCGCCGCCCCATCTCCTGCGCGGGCACCGCGACCGAGGTGAGGGGCACGGACGCGTGCGCGGCGACCTGCTCGGGGCAGACAGCGACGACGGAGACGTCCTCGGGGACGGCGCGGCCCGACTGGCGCAGCAGGGCGAGCAGCGGGTCGGTGGCCGCCTCGTTCTGCACGACGAACGCGGTCGTGCCGGGGCGCTCGTCGAAGACCCGCGACAACGTTGCTGCGACCGAGGCGTAGCTGCCTTCGCAAGGTCGGTGGAGCAGTCGCAGACCCAACTCGGCGCTGCGCTCCCGCAGGCCCGTCAGGGTCCGTTCGGCAAATCCGGTGTGCCGCTCGTACACGGCGGCGGCCTCGCCGATGACGGCGATCTCACGGTGCCCGAGGTCGGCGAGGTGCTCGGCGCACACTGCTCCGGCGGCGGCGAAGTCGAGGTCCACACAGTTCAGTCCGGTGGTGTCGGACGGCAGGCCGATGAGGACGGCGGGCCGGTTCGCGGCACGCAGCAGCGGCAGCCTCTCGTCGTCCAGTTCGACATCCATCACGATCATGGCGTCGGCGAGCGCGCTGCCCTCTATGCGGCGCACCGCCTCGGCGCCCTCCTCGCCGGTGAGCAACAGGATGTCGTAGCCGTGGGTGCGGGCGGCGGTGGCGACGGCCATCGCGATCTCCATCATCACCGGCACGTACATGTCGGTGCGCAGAGGCACCATCAGGGCGATGATGTTCGACCTGCTGCTGGCCAGCGCCCGGGCGCCCGCGTTCGGGTGGTACCCCAGCTTGCGGACGCTGTTCTCGACGCGCTCGCGGGTGGCCGCGGAGATAGAACGCTTGCCGCTGAGGGCGTAGCTCACGGTGCTGGCGGAGACTCCGGCGTGCCGGGCGACCTCTGCGAGCGTGACCATGTCGTTCTCCTGAGCTGTGACGAGGGGACGCCGACGCGAGGCGCTGCGACGGGCGCGGGTTGCCCGTGCCCGTTCGACCTGTCGACCCTATGGGGATCGACGGTCGCCTGTCCATAAGTCCGTCGAAGCGCTTCGACGCGCGGAGCTGCCGGAGGAAGTCTTCGCAAGGGATGGGCGCCTTGGCGCGGACCTGCCGAAATCGCGTATCAGCTAGTCAATCACCCGGGACTCAAAGTCCCGGGCTTGCACAACGGGCGCCACTGGCTGTGGCGCTGCGTTTGCGTCCTGTCCCACGCCCGGTGTTCGGGGGTGGGTCTGGGGCGGTTGACTGCGCCCCGCGTCGCCACAACTCTTCCGCACGGTGGCGGATGTTGCGGGAGCCGTTGCGGTCTGCGTGATCAACGAATCCGCAGGACCGGCATGCAAATCGGGCCTGGGAGGCCCGGTTCGCTTTGTCGATGTGCCCGCATTGGGCGCAGGTGCGGGAGGTGTACGCCGGATTGACGTGCACCACCGGTACCCCTGCCTTGCGGGCCTTGTACGTAATGAAATCTCCGAGCTGAGCAAAGGCCCAGGAGTGGAGGGTGGCCCGTTGGGGCTTGCGAAGCCGTACCCGTGCGCGGATGCCCGTGAGGTCTTCCAGGGCGATTCCGCGACCGGTGCGTTCTGCCTCGGCCACCACATGCTTCGCGATCTTGTGGTTGATGTCCCGTCCCCGCCGCGCCTCCTTACGACGCCGCCTCTTCAGGCGCCGCTTGGCGGACGGGGTGTTCTTGCGCTGGAGTTTTTGACGCAGGGTGCGCTCGCGCAGGCGCCCGCGGTTCAGGCGGCGTCCGGCCATGATCTGACCGTCCGAGGTGGTCGCGATGTTCACGATCCCCAGATCGATCCCGAGGAACTCCACCACGTTGGTGTTGAGTTCGGCCTCGGGGACCTCGCAGGTCGCGATCAGGAACCACATGCCGTCACGGAACAACAGGTCCGACTCACCCTTGCGGCACAGAGCCAGGCGGGCCAAATGTTCGGGAGCGGCGGTGAACGCCACTTGCTTCATCCGGCCCGACAGGGTCCAGATCGACACCGTGCGCTGCGTGTACTGCCAGGACAGCATCCGGTCGTCATACGGCTGCGCGCCCTCCGGGCGGAAGGCGATCGGTTTCTCGACGGCCCGCCGGTAGCGCTTGGAGGAGGGCTTGCCGAGGTTTCCGGCCTTGAGGTTCGCCTTGAGCGTGGTGTAGGCGTCGCAGGTCTTCTTGATGACGTGCTGGGCGGCCTGGGCTCCGAGCCCCCACCGGTCCTTGACCGCCGTATAGGTGTGCTCACGCAGGGCGAAGTTGCGCTTGACGTCCTTCTCGAACGCCACGGACGACACCCAGGTCGCGGCCTGATTGCAGGCGTGCAGGGTTTCCTCAAGTGCCGCCGCCTGCAAGGGCATCGGCAGGAGTTTCACCTGCACGGTTAACTTCACGACCGTGACGCTACCCGCCGCCTGACGTACCGGCATTCGAACAGCGCACATTCCTCGCCGGGCGCTGCGGCCCGGTTTCTTGCGTGCGCTCCGCGCCCGTTGCCGCGGCGATGCTGCGCATCGCCACCACAGGATGCGATTCCTCCCGGGGGTGAACCCCCGGGGTTCCTCGCAAGAGCACGCTGAAGAGGAACGCATGCACCCTCACGCAGCCACGCCGTGCGGGCAAGCGCCTGCGACAGCACGTCCGCGAGCTGCACCGGCCCGCACTCCCACCGGTGGCCTTGTTGTGCAGGTACATGGCCTTGGACTTGGCCACACATTCGTTCCAGAGCCACCGGCACCGGTCCCACTCGGCTTGGAGCGCACCCCGGGCCGCCTTCGACACGCGCACACGGAAGGTGTACCAGGCATGCCCGGCACTCTCCGCCCTCGCTGATGTCCTCATGCACCCGAACCTACTCGGGAGGACTGACAGTTGAGAGCACTTGATCACTGTGGGGCTACCTCGCCCCGTCGCCGGGAGGACGCCGATCCGCCTTGCCGACCAATCCGCTTTCCCTGCCCCGCCCACGCAGAAGCTTCGTTTCCTCACCCAGCTCATACGCGTCGAGGCACAGGGCACGGGCCAGGGCGTCGTGATCGGGGTTTCCGGAGCGGCGCCGTGCAGGCGCCGAGGCCCTGGGCCTGATCGTGTTCGAGGGTGAAACGCAGGTGCCGCCCGGACAGATCCGCAGGTGTATCGGAAGGGCGCGGTGCAGGAGCCTCGCCGTCCGCCGCGATCGCGGAAACCGGTGGCTGGGGGGAGGGACGGCTGCGCGGACTGCAGGCCGCTCGGCCAACCGTGGGGGGCCCTGTCATCCCCCTGAACAGCTCGGCCCCTCAGCGAGGGCGCGCAAACACGAATACGGAGGCAACCTGGCCGTACGCTTCCGGCGAGACGTACGGCCACACGGCCCGCCCCTGCGACACGGGTGACGGGCCGCGCGCGCCGCCGTGCAGCGTCCGGTCTCGGCACCCGCGCCCGCAAGCCCGCGAGCGGCGACCACCGGCAGACCGGACCGGAGCGGAACCAGCCCGAAGACAACGGAGCGGAGAGCACTGATGCACCACATCCACCTGCGTGACCTGGACGTTTCCCGGATCGGTCTCGGGGCGATGGGCATGTCCCAGGCCTACACCGGCGCGGGGACCGACGAGGCGGAGTCCATCCGTACCGTCCACCGCGCCCTGGAGCTCGGCGTCAGCTTCATCGACACCGCCGAGATCTACGGTCCGTACACCAACGAGGAACTGCTCGGACGTGCCCTGAAGGGGCGCCGCGACCAGGTGGTGCTGGCGACGAAGTTCGGCCTGGTGTCACACGAGGGCGACGGGCCGGGGAATCAGGATTCCAGCCCGGCCAACATCCGCACCGCCGTGCAAGGATCGCTCGCCCGTCTCGGCACGGACCACATCGACCTTTACTACCAGCACCGGGTCGACCCGAACGTCCCCATCGAGGAGACGGCGGGCGCCGTGGGCGAGCTGATCGCCGAGGGCAAGGTCCGCGCGTTCGGCCTGTCCGAGGCCGGGCCCGACACCATCCGGCGTGCGAACGCCGTCACGCCGGTCAGCGCCGTCCAGTCCGAGTACTCCCTCTTCACCCGCGACCCCGAAGCCCGCGTCCTTCCGGCGCTGCGCGAACTCGGTATCGGCTTCGTCCCGTTCTCGCCGCTGGGACGCGGCTTCCTCACCGGAACGATCCGCTCCACCGAGGGCTTCGACAAGGACGATTTCCGGCGGGACAACCCGCGCTTCACCGGTGACAACTTCCAGCACAACCTGCGTCTGGCAGACGAGGTCAAGGAGGTCGCCGCCGAGGCCGGTGCCACCCCCGCCCAGGTCGCCATCGCCTGGCTGCTGGCCCAGGGCGACAACATCGCTCCCATCCCCGGCACCAAGCGCGTGACCCGCCTCGAGGAGAACGCCGCAGCCGACGCCCTCCGGCTCACCCCCACCCAGCTCGACCGACTGACGAACCTCCCGCCCGCGGCCGGCGCCACGCACAACGAAGCCCAGCTGAAGATGCTCGAGCGCTGACCCACCCGCGCCCATAAGGAAGAGACATCGTCCCGAGCGCATGGCGGAGAACCTCGACTTCTTCGACTTCGAGCTCACCGACGACGAGATGGCGTCCATCGCCCTCCTGGACACCGGGGCCACGCTCTTCTTCGACCACCACGACCCTGAGATCGTCAACTGGCTCAGCGCCCGGCGACTGGACAGCTGAACGTCGCGGGCCTGAGCCTTGACGTGGCGCCCCTGGCCCAGGGCTTCGGCTGCGGCGTGGGGGCCGATACCCCCTTTGCCGCAGCCCCGCCGTGAAGCGGGCGCCCGCGGTCCGGGCGCAGGTGCCGAGGACGTACCGAACACGATGCGCCGTACGAGCCAAAAGCGCGTCCGGTCGGCGCGGCGCGCGCCGACCTCGCCGTTGTGACCGCTGCACTCACCGGGGCAGCAGTCACAACGAGACGCGGCCGGCCGGATCGGTCGAGGCACGCGGTCACCTTCGGAGGCGAAATTGTCGGTGCGCCGAGTCGGCCTCGTCGTTCACGGCGGGCGCGCTGAGGCCGTAGAAGCAGGTCGGGTCGTCCGTGCATGGTGCGATGAGAACGCCGTGCGGTCCACGGACATCGATGTGTGGCACAACGGTGGGCCTCGTGACGACCGTGCGGAGCTCGATGCCGCCGACCATCCCGATCTCATCGTCACGCTGGGCGGGGACGGCACCTTCCTACGCGGCGCACGGCTCGCCGTGGAGGACGATGCGCTGGTTCTGGGAGTCGACCTGGGGCGCGTGGGATTTTTGACGGATGTGTCGGCCGAGGACGTGCGTTCGGCGCTGGACGCGGTGCACGAGGGACGGTTCAAGGTCGACAGTCGCATGCTGCTCGCGCTGCGGGCCTCCCGTCGCCTGGAGGTTCCCAAGGACGTGGAGGACTGGGTGCAGTACGGCCATGGGCGACTGATGCGGCCGCCCCCGGTACACCCGGACCTCAAGGGCGACGACGAGTGGGGTACCCCCTTGAACGTCACCGCGCTCAACGACATCGTCGTGGAAAAGCTCACCAGAGACCGCCAAGTGTCGGTCGGCGTCTACATCTGCGGCCGACTGCTGGCGTCCTACTCCGCCGACGCGCTACTGGTGGCCACCCCGACAGGCTCGACCGCCTACAGCTTCGCCGCCGGCGGGCCCGTCGTCTCCCCCCGCGCCGACGCCCTCGTCTTCACACCCGTGGCCCCGCACATGGCGTTCAACCGGTCCATCGTCGCCGCCCTCGACGAACCCGTCGCCCTGCGCATCCTCGAACGGTCCGGGCAGGCGGCCGTCAGCATCGACGGCCAGCTCCGAGGCGTGCTGGATCCAGGCGACTGGATCGCTGTGTACGCCGCCCCACGCCGCCTGCGGGCTGTACGCCTCGCATCGATGGATTTCTACGGCCGCTTGCGAGAGAGGATGAACCTCACCGACGCCCCGGCCGCCGTCGCCGACGGATGCCCGCCCCGGTTGTGGTCCATCTCCACGCCTCCGCCCGCGGACATCGCCCATCTCGAGATGCTGCCGGTACCGGATCCTTCCCTCGGTCAGTGACGGCCTCGGGCGCCTCGCCGAGCCGTCTGACACCCCCTCACACACGAGGCGGCCCGCCGGCCCTCGTCCCATGCGGCCTCCGGGGCTACGGCGGCGATCCGGCGAAGTCGGCGGCTCGGAAACGATGCGGCCGTAGGTCAGCGCGGGGGCGCCAGGACGTCGGTGAGGTCCCGTCCGCGGGTCTCCGGCAGGCCGAGCGCGCTGAGCAGGCTGACCAGGCACAGGAAGGCCAGGAACAGGCCGAACGAGAACGCACCGTGAGCGGCGGTCATCGTGGCACCGATCAGCGGAGGTGCGGCCCCTCCGATGCCAGTCCGATGTTGTAGGCGAATGCCGATCACGACGACCTTCTCCCAGTCCACGGCGGGAAACACGTTGAACACGTTGACTCCGAGGTGGGCGGGGTTGACCGGCCAAGCCCGTCGCGAGCCACCGCTGGCTCACTGCCAGGACCGCCACCGGGTGATGCGATCGGGGTTGCTGTCGGCGATTCCTGACGTTCCGATTGGCTGGGCGCTCCCAGCGGTCTGGATTCGGGTGATGACGGCACGCAGCTCGGTCGAGTACCAACCAAAGTGACGCGCGGGCCGACTGCGGATGGGCGGGCCGGTCCGGTCCGGTCCGGTCCGGTCCGGTCCGGTACATGGACGTCACCAGGTTGTGGCAGGCCGTCCTGTCTTTCTGGGGAAACGTTGACGCCCTGGTTGACCGGGTCCTGGAGGTACATGCAATACAACTCCGCTGACGGCCCGGCGGCCGGCCTCAGGTTGGCTTGCGCCAGACGGAGATGTGCTTCGCGGAGTCCTGGGTGAACGGCTCTCCGTCCCAGTCCGCGATACGACGTTCCACCTCAAGCCCAGCGATCCGTGCCATCAGGTCGAGCTCTGCCGGCCATGCGTACCGGTGCCGGGAGTTACCGCGGCGGTAGCGGCCGTCGTCGCTGTCGCGGGTGAAGTGGTGTGAGACGAGAATCTGTTCGACCAGGTCGAAGGTGTCGAAGCCGAGATGCCGCTCAGAGACGTCGAACGGTACCGCGACCTGGCCGGGCGGCAGGAACCGCAGCGGCGGCACGCCCAGCTCGATGACGAATCGGCCGCCGGGCTCCAGATGACGTGCGGCGTTGCGGAAGCACTCGACCTGCTCGTCCTGCGTGAGCAGGTTCGAGATGGTGTTGTAGACGAGATAGACCAGAGTGAACTCGCCGGGGACGGCGGTGGTGGCCATGTCTCCGATGACCACCGGAAGGGTGTCCTCGTCGGTCTTGCGCCGCAGCACCGCTGCCATGTGCTCGGACAGTTCGATGCCGACTACCGGCACGCCGAGTTCCCGGAGCGGGACGCCCACTCGTCCGGTCCCGATGGCGAACTCCAGTGCCCGGCCGTCTCCGGCGAGCTCGGCGAGGAAGGCGAGGGTCGGTCCGAGAGCGGCGGCCGAGGATGTCTCGGTCTCCTCGGTGTCGTAGCGCTCAGCGGTCTCACGGGTCCACAGTTCACTGCTCGTCACGGGCGCCCACTTTGCCGGGTACTGCGCGGCGCTGTCGACCCATTTCCCTTGCTCCGGCCGAGTCTGTGGCTTTGGGCAGCGCTTAGTGATCACAGAGTCCTGGAATATCGATGAGAACGAGCGATGCTGCCGCCCAGCTACTGAATCCAGGCGTGCCATCGTTGCCTGAGCCCCGCTACTTGGTGGTGCTTGAGGGACTTTTTGATGGCCCGGCGAACTGACGAGCGGCTCAGCTGACTGCAGGCTTCCCTGCGGCTGCGGCCGTTCGTGCGCCTTCATTGCCGCCAGGAGGGCTCAGCTTCTGCCGCGGCGGTCACCGACGGCATCGTCCGTTCTCTGATCGACAGCGCCCACCCTTCGCCACCGCCACCGGGGCCAGGAAGAGCCTGAGCCTCCCACCGGGCCCACGGAAGGCTCGTCCTGACGGTGACTTGATACCGGGTGACTGTCAGCGCTTGATCTCCTTGATCTTCAGCATCCGTGTGATGACCTTGTCGAGCTCCGCGTCGTCGAAGACCTTCTTCCAGTCGTCGCGGACGATCGACTCGCGGCCGTAGTCCATCGCGATGAGGCAGGCGTCGGAGAAGGGGTTGGATCCCTTCAGCGTGTTGGCGAGGGCGACCTGCGTGTGCCCGAGCAGCATCGCTCGGGCGGCCTTCTCGGGGACGCCGACGGTGTGGACCGTCTCGTGGAGCGCCTCGGTGAGCAGCGCGCCGACCATGCAGGCGATGGTCTCGACGAGGGTCGGCTCCAGGACGGCGAGCTGCTTGACGGTCACCCAGTGGACGTCGACGACGGGGGCGTACATGACGCGGATGACGGAGTCGGCGAGGGCCTGCTTCTCGGCGTCGCCGCCCTCGTACGCGGCCACGACCTCCTGCGGCGCGGCGATGCCGCCGAAGGTGTCCTGCCATTCCTCCTTGGTGGTCCGCTCCAGGAAGACGGACGGGTGGCAGGGGTGGGCGCAGGCGTAGTGGACGTCGTCGCGGGCGAACAGCAGGCCCGCGTAGGCGGCGGCCGGGTCGAGGGTGAGGACGACGGCGCCCGGCTTCATCAGGGGCACCAGCTGCTCGGAGACGCTGCCGAGGACGATGTCCGGCACTGCCAGGATGACGACGTCGGCTTCCTTGGCTGCGACGTCGGAGTCGGTGAGGTCGCGGCCGAGCGAGCGGATCAGCTCCTGCCCCTTCTCGGAGGCCTCGCTGAAGAGCACGCGGAAGTCGCTCTCGACCAGGTTGTTGGAGACTCGCTGGCCCATCTTGCCGGCGGCCCCGATGACGGCGACGGTCTTGTTCTCGGTGGCCATGGTCATTCGCTCCTCAAAGGGGTGGTGCTCAAAGGGGTGGTGCTCAGCAGGGTGCTGATGCTGTGCTGCGTCCACTGGTGTTCGAGCCGGGCGGTGGCGTCGAAGCCCTCGTCCTGCCACGGGAGCCAGTGCTCCACGATCTGGTTGATGCCGCGCTCCTGCGGGCGGACGGCGGCGATCATGCCGTCGTAGTCGAGGAGACCGGTACCCAGCGGGGCGCCGGCGTAGGTGAAGCCGACCCAGCCGTCGCGGCGGGTGAAGGCGAAGTCCTTGACGTGGATGTTCACCACGTACGGGGCGGTCGCATCGACGACGTCGACGGGGCGTTCCAGGCGGGCGACGCTGTTGCCGGGGTCGAGGACGACACCGAGGCGCTCGCTGTCGACGCCCGTCACCACGGCGAGCAGGTCGTCGGTGGAGACCTGCTCATAGGTCTCCAGGCCAAGGGTCACCCCCGCCTGCGTGTACCCGGGCAGCGTCTGTCGCAGCAGCGCGACGGCCTCGTCGACGCCCGGCCGGTGGTCGACGGTGTTCATCATCGAGCGGACGAGCGTGACTTCCAACTGCTGTGCGATGGCGAGGTACTTGGCCAGGTGCTCGAGACGCACGCCACGTGTGCCGAGTTCCAGGCACAGGCCCAGGTCCCGTGCGGCGTCCCGGATGTCGGCCAGGCGCGTGCGGTCGTACGACTCGATGGCCGGGTAGTCGCAGATCTGGAAGACCTCGCCGCCCTGCTCCTTGGTGTCGACGAGCATGTCGAGCAGGGACAGCGGCTTGGGCGCGCGTTCCGAGATCCGCCAGAAGTACGCGTAGGTACTGATGCCGTACGCCATCACGCCACCGCCACCGGGGAGGCCGGGGCCTCGATCTCGTCGAGGATCCGGCCGACGGCGGCCGGGTCGTGGGCGAAGCGGCCCAGGAAGAGGCCGCCGACCGAGCCGCCGAGGCGGCTGAGCAGTCCGGGGCCCGCGCTGCCGCCGTAGATGACGGTCGAACCGGCATGCTGGGAGCGGGAGTTCAGCCACTCCCCCAGCGCCGCGCACACCGTGGTGATGTGCTCGGCGGAGGCGGGCTCGGGCGCGCCGATGGCCCACTGGGGTTCGTACGCGAGGACGACCTTGCCGCGCATGCCGTACAACAGGCGCGCGGCCTCGGCGAGAGTGCGGCGGGCGGCCTCCTCCGGCTCGACCGGGTCCAGTTCGCCGACGCACAGGACTGGGGTGAGTCCGTTGCGCAGGGCGGCCGCGGTCTTCGCCGCGACGACGGTGTCGCCCTCGCCGTAGAGGCGGCGGCGCTCGGCGTGGCCGACCTCGGCGTATCGGCAGCCGATCTCCTTCAGGTACGGCCCGGAGACCTCGCCCGTATAGGCGCCGACGTCCTCCGTGGCTATGTCCTGCGCGCCGACGTCGACGCCGCTGCGCGCGAGGATGCCGGCCACGGGCACGATCGCCGGGAAGGCGGGGAGGACGAACAGGCGGGCTGCGCCGCTGGTGACGGCGGGGTGCTGATCGGCCAACTGGACAATCTTTCGGGACCAGTTGAGGGTCTCGTGGTGGCCGAAGTACATCTTCAGGCTCACCCCGAGCAGGACGGGGGCAGTCATCACGCGGCCTCGGGCTCGTTCTCGTAGTCGCTCATCAGCCGGACCTTCGCCGCGGAGGGCGAGGAGTCGTCGAAGCGGTACGTGAGCCACTCGGCGGCGAGCCGGCGCGCCAGTTCCAGGCCGACGACACGCTGCCCGAAGGTCAGCACCTGGGCGTTGTTGGAGAGGATCGCGCGTTCCACGGAGAAGGAGTCGTGGGCGGTGACGGCGCGGATCCCCTTGACCTTGTTGGCGGCGATCGCCACGCCGAGGCCGGTGCCACAGACGAGCAGCGCCCGGTCGGCGTCGCCGCGCGCCACCGTCTCGGCGGCGGCGATGGCGATCTCGGGGTAGGCGGTGTGCCCGTCGGCGTCGACGCCCACGTCGGTGACTGAGGCGACCAGGCCGCTCGCCTGGAGGTCCGCCTTGAGGGCCTCCTTGTACTGGTATCCGGCGTCGTCGCAGCCGACGACGATCCGCAGCTTCTCGCTCATGTGGCGCTTCCTTAAAGGGAGTTACTGGCAGGTGGCGAGCGCGCCGTGGACGGCTCGGACGATCAGGGCGAGGGAGTGGGCGCCGGCGTCGGGGGTGCCGAGGGACTTCTCGGCGTGCGGCCGGGCGCGGCCCATGCGTGGGACGAGCCGGGCGGTGTCGCGGGCGGCCTGCTCGGCGACGTCCGCGGCCGCGGCCCAGGCGGCGGTCAACTCGGCCCCCTCGCCGACCTGTTGGCCGAGTGCCTCGGCGAACGGGACGAGGACGTCGACCATGGTCTTGTCGCCGACCTCGGCGCCGCCGGTCCTGCGGACACTGTCGGACGCCTGCCGGACTCCGTGGGCGAGTGTCGTCGGGGTCGGCCGTTCGGTGTCACCGAGCACGTCGGCGATCGAGCGGAGGATGATGCCCCACAGGGCTCCGGAGGTGCCGCCCGCCCGGTCGGCCCAGGCGTCACCGGCGGCGGTCAGCAGCGAATGGGCCCCGGCGCCCAACTCCTGCGCTTGCAGGGCGGCTTCGTAGGCCGCGGCGGATCCTCGCTGCATGCCGATGCCGTGGTCGCCGTCACCCGCGACGGCGTCGATGCGACCCAGCTCGTCGGCGTGCGCGTCGACGGTCTCCTTGATGCGGCTCAGCGCGTCGAGCGCGGTGGCGGCGGCCTTCCGCGAGTCGTCGCTCGCGACGTACGGCTCCGGCCCGCTCCCGGTCTCGTACGACGCCTCGTCCTCCTCCGCGGCGACCGCCTCGGGCATGCTGCCCTTGCGGTAGGCGGGGGCGTCGGCGGGCGCGGTCCACAGTGCTTCGAGGCCGGCGTCGAGCCAGGTCAGGGTGAGGGAGATGCCCGCCATGTCGAAGCTGGTGACGAGTTCACCGACCTCGGGGTCGACGGTCTGCACGCCCGCGTCCGCGAGGAGCCGGGCCACGCGCCGGTACACGACGAAGAGTTCCTCGTACTTGACCGAGCCGAGCCCGTTGAGGATCACGGCGGCGCGCTGCCCGTCCGGTGCGGTGACCCCGTCGGGGAGTTCCTTCAGGAGCGTGGAGACGAGGAGTTCGGCGGCCTCGTCGGCGGTGGGCACGGCCGCTTCGCCGATGCCGGGTTCGCCGTGGATGCCGAGGCCGACGGCCATCCGGTCCTCGGGGACCGTGAACAGCGGGTGGTCGGCGCCTGGCAGCGTGCAGCCGGAGAAGGCGATGCCGAAGGAGCGGGTGCGGGCATTGGCGTACGCGGCGACGCGGGCCACCTCGTCGAGCGGCAGGCCCTGTTCGGCGGCGGCCGCCGCGGCCTTGAAGACGGGCAGGTCGCCCGCGATGCCGCGGCGCTTGTGGGCCTCGTCGGGCGCGGCGCTGGACAGGTCGTCGGTGACGGCGAAGGTGCGGGTGGCGATGCCCTCGGCGTTCAGTCGCTCGGCGGCCTGCCCGAAGTGCAGGACGTCGCCCGCGTAGTTGCCGTACAGGAGGAGGACGCCCCCACCGGACTCGGCGGCCCTGGCAACCGTACGTATCTGCTGGGCGGACGGCGAGGCGAAGACGTTGCCGACGGCGGCGCCGTGCGCCAGGCCCTGGCCGACCAGGCCGGAGAAGGCCGGGTAGTGGCCGGAGCCGCCGCCGATGACGACGGCCACCTGACCGGGCGTCTTCGCGGTGGCCCGCACCACGCCCCCGGGTACCGGCCGCACCCAGCGGCGGTGGGCGGCGGCAAACCCTTCGAGCGCTTCGTCGGCGAAGGCGGCGGGGTCGTTGTACAGGCGGGTCATCGCTGGTTCTCCGCGGGTGCTGAAGGGGCGGACGGGGACGAGGAGGTGCGGGCGGCGAGCCAGATCATCAGGGCGGCGGACAGCAGCATGAAGATGCCGACGAGGTAGAGCGCCAGGTAGTAGCTGCCGGTCCAGTCCTTCAGCCAGCCGGTGATGTAGCTGGACGCGAACCCGGCCACGTTGCCTGTCGTGTTGATCAGGGCGATGCCCGCCGCGGCGGCCGCCCCGGTCAGGAAGCGCGACGGCACAGCCCAGAACACCGGGAGCGCGGCGAAGATGGCGCAGGCGGTGACCGTGATGACGGCGACAGTGGCCGCGGGCGATCCCATGTAGAGGGCCAGCGGGATCGAGACACCGCCGACGACCGCGGGCCCCGCGACGTGCCAGGTGCGGGTGCCGTGCCGGGTGGCGTGCCGAGTCCAGAAGAACAGGACGACGGCGGCCGGCAGGTACGGGATCGCGGTGATCCAGGCCTTGTCCATCACGCTGAACGTGGTGCCGTACTGCTCCTGGAAGCCGTTGATGATGGTCGGCAGGAAGAACGCGAGCGCGTACAGGCCGTAGACGAAACCGAAGTAGACGACGGCGAGGATCCAGACGCGGCCGTTGGTGAAGGCGGCCTTCAGGTCGCCCTTGGCGTGCCGGCCCTCGTGGCCGGTCTTCCCGGCGTTCTCGGCGGCCAGCTCCTTGGTCAGCCAGTCCCGTTCGTCGGTCGTCAGCCACTTTGCATCGGCCGGGCGGTCGATCAGGTAGAACCAGGCGATGACGCCCAGCAGGATCGCCGGGATCGACACGAACAAGAACATCACGCGCCAACCCTCGAGGCCGAACAGGCCGTGGTGACCGATCAGCCAGCCCGCGAGCGGGGCGCCGAACACCGTGGTCAGCGGCTGCGCGAGATAGAAGAGGCCCAGGATCTTGGTGCGGTGGCGGCTGGGCACCCACTGGCTCAGGAAGAGGATCGCGCCGGGGAAGAACCCGGCCTCCGCGACACCCAGCAGAAAGCGCAGCGTGTAGAGCTGGCCGCTGTTGTCCACCCAGGTGAAGAGCAGCGAGACGATGCCCCAGCTGACCATGATCCGGGCCAGCCAGCGGCGGGCACCGAAGCGGTGCAGGGCCATGTTGCTGGGGACCTCGAGCACGATGTAGCCGAGGAAGAAGATCCCGGAGGCGAATCCGAACTGGGCGGCGGTCAGCGCCAGGTCCTGGCCCATCCCGTTGGGTTCGGCGAAGGACACCGCCGTCCGGTCCAGATAGTTCACGAAGAACATCAGGGCCACGAACGGCACGAGGCGGATCGAGATCTTCCTGATCGCCGACACTTCGACGGCTGGTCTCGTCGCCGTCACGGGCGGCGCGGTGCTGGCAGACATGGCGACTCCTCGGCTCGCCGGACAGCTCTGTCCGGACTTGGGTCACTCTCGGCGCGAGGGGTGGAACAGCTCACTGAGCACGCCGCACGGGCCGATCTGCGTGTCACGCTATGCCCGATCCCCAAATTGGTCACCAATTTACCAATGTGGTGAGCGTCGCACTTCTTCGTCATGATCGAACCCTTGACAAAGCGGGTGGCAAGGGATTCCGTACGCGACCGACGGACACCGGCGACGACCCGTCTGGTCTACTGGTGACCGTGACCAGTCAGCCCTCCCACGCCGCCGGCTCCCAGCCCGACCTCGCCCAACTCCTGCGCCCCGTGGTGCGGGAGTCCTCGGTCAGCGAGGTCGCCAAGCGTCTCCTCGATCACCTCTCCGCAGGCAACATCAAGCCGGGCACGCGGCTGCCCGCCGAGCGCCAGCTCGCCGAGGCTCTCGGAGTGGCGCGCTCCAGCGTCCGCGGCGCGCTGTCCGCGCTCGACGTGCTCGGCATCATCGAGATCCGGCCGGGTTCGGGTTCATACGTCCGGGAGGGCACCTCGGAGTTCCTGCCGCGGGCCATCAACTGGGGCCTGATGCTGGGGCAGCGCCGCACCCAGGACCTCGTCGAGGTGCGCACCTACATGGAGGGCGTCTCAGCGCGACTCGCCGCGGAGCGGTCGACGGACGAGGACGTGGCACGCCTGGAGGAGCATCTGCGGCACATGCGGGAGGCGGGCAGCGACGTCAAGGCATTCATCGACGCCGACATCGCCTTCCACCTCGAGTGCGCGACGATCGCCCGCAACACGGTCCTCAGCGACATCCTGCACAGCATCCGTGCGCTGCTCCAGGTATGGATGGAGCGCGTCAGCGACATCGAGGGCACGGTCAGCGGCACGCTGTGCGAGCACGACGCCGTCCTCAAAGCCATCCGCGACCGGGACCCGGAAGCCGCGGACCGCGCGATGGCCGAGCACATGCGGATGGCGAGCGCACGCCTGCGCGAGTCGATGAACCCGGCGGACGCGGAAGGCTCGCACTGAGCTCCTGAACGAGCTGGTCCAGGCCGCGGTAGAGAAACAGTCCTGTCAGCCTGTCATCGACACCGGCCGCGCCCGCATCGGCGCGGCTGTCTGCCGGGCGAACCACATGCCGCTCTTCCACACGGCGATGTATGCCAAGGGCGTCGACCTGTGGAGCCAACCAAGGCCTGAGCGGCTCAGAGCGCGTTGATCGCCGATGGCGCTCGCTCCGCGCGGGCCAAAGCGCGCAGCAACGCTGCTTGACCGTGGCGGCGGGCGGCGAGTCCGGCCAGCAACGTCAGCACGGGCTCAAATGCCGTGGCCGAGAGTTCCGGCGCAGCGATTTTCACGCTGACGGCCAAGTCGTCCATGTGAACCGCGAGCTCCATCATGCGTGTCACAAGGAAGTCGTCGAGGCTCAGAGCCCACCCCGTCTGAGGCATGAACACGACCCCGCCATCCCGAACCACCGGAAGGGCAACCTTCTGTTCGGCAAGTGCCGCGCGGGCGCGCTCCAGCAGCACTTGGGCGCCCTCGGACGCGATGTCCTCGCCCTTCGCCCGGATGCCGGCGTTCACCTCACCGTCGAGTGGGGCATCGATCCACGCGGCGCGGGCGTAGTGCTCGAGAAGCGGGATCGGAGCCTCGGGCGACGTCGGTTCCTGCACGGCCGGAGTCACGCTGAAGACTTGGTACGCGAGATGACCGGCCAAGCCGCCGACAGTCATGCCCGTCAATGCGCTGGCCTTCTCCCAGCAAGAAGCGACTTCCGGCGCACCGAGCAACGTCACCGCCTGAGCCGCGGTATCCAGGTATGCGTCTGTGACACTCATCAGACCCCCATCATCGACCGACCCCAGTATGCAGGCCGGCAACAGGGCGACACAGCCCGTAAGAAGTCGCCCTGACCAGAACCCGCATCCCAGTGACGACTCCCGACAAAAGTGGTGCACTTGACCTGGTCAGAGGTCGGTGTCGCGCACAAGGCCGCCGGGTATCGGGACGCGGTCAGCCACGTAATCGCACGCGATAAACCCGGCGACGTCGGCGGTCATCCCCGGGATACTGGTCGCCCATGGATGAGGTCAAAGTCGTCGTCGCCCATTCCGAGCGCGCGACCCTGCGCGTCGGCGACGTGTTCCTGAAGGTGGACGCCGATCAGGCGCGCATCGACGTCGAGGTCGAGGCGATGTCCCTCGCGCCGGTCCCGACCCCGGAAGTCCTGTGGCGCAAGCCGCCCGTGCTCGCGATCGCCGCGCTCCCGGGGACGACGCTCGGGCGCCTCGGCGGGCCGTCGACCGGGTCGTCGGCGGGGTGGGCCGCGGCGGGCGCCGCCATCAGGAAGCTGCACGACGCGCCGCTGCCGCCCCGGCCCGGCCGGGCCGGCCGGAGCATCGCCGCGCTGGCGGCGGAACTCGACGACGAGTGCGCGTTACTCGTGACGAACGGCCTCCTGCCTGTCGACCTGGTCACCCGCAACCGCCAGGTCGCCGAGGCCGCGCTCCGGCCGTGGACTCCGGCGTTCACGCACGGCGACCTGCAGATCGCGCACGTCTTCGTCGACGGCGGCGAGGTCACGGGCATCATCGACTGGTCCGAGGCGGGCCAGGGTGATGCCCTGTACGACCTCGCCACCTTCACGCTCGGACACGAGGAGCACCTCGACGACGTCGTCGCCGGCTATGGCACCGACGTCGACCTCGACGTGATCCAGGCCTGGTGGTCGTTGCGCAGCCTGCTGGTGGTTCGCTGGCTGATCGAGCACGGCTTCGACCCGTTCGCGCCGGGCTGTGAGGTCGACGTGCTGAGATCCCGGATGTGAGGCTGCGCGGGCCCGAAGACTACGAATGCGTTCTGACGCATCGAGCAGGCCATCCCCTGGGGCGCATCGCCTGCCCTAACGCTCGACACAGTGCGGTGCGCAGTCGTCACCAGCGGATGACGGTACGGCCGAGGGTGACGAACGCGCGGTGGATGTCGTCGCGGATCTCCCAGCGGATGCGCAGGCGGCGGAACCAGTGCAGCAGCGTGATCGCTCCTCCCACGACCCAGCGGTACACGCCAATGCCGGAGCCGCGCCCGGTGCCGCGCCGGGCGAGGTGCGTCGTGATCTGGAACCGGTGGACCTTAGTGGTCATAGCCGCGGTCGGCGTACAGATACCTGGGGCGGCGCAGTGGCCGGCCGCGCCGGCGCTGTACGGGCCGCGGGAACGGACACAGCAGAAATCCGGTCCGGGACAGGACGCAAACCCAGCACCACAGCCAGTGGCGCCAGTTGTGCAAGCCCCGGGACTTTGAAGTCCCGGGTCGCTGTCGGAAAACGCGTCACCCCTTGCCGCGGACGACGGTGACAGGGCAGTGAGCCTGTTGCAGCAGTGCCTGGCTGACCGATCCCAGGAGCAACCCGGTGAAGCCACCCCGCCCCCTGGCCCCGACGACAACGAGCTGGGCGGTCCTGCTCGCCTCGATCAGCGCCTCGTGGGTCACGCCGAGCACCAGTTCGTGCTTGACCGAGACCTGCGGATACTTCTCCTGACGACCCGCGAGCGCCTGAGCCAACAGACGTTCCTCGTTCTCGGCGACTGCGCCCGCCTGGGGCACGTCCGCCAACTGCGGCGGAGCCAGCGGCAGGGGCACGTTGTCCGGCGTCCATGCGTGCAGGGCGACGATTTCAGCACCCCTCAGCGCGGCCTCGGCGAACGCGAAATCGACCGCTTCCTCGCCGGCCCGCGCCCCGTCGACGCCCAGCACGATCGGCCCGGCGGCGTCCGGTTCCCCGCGCACCACCATCACCGGACAGTGGCCGTGGGCAGTCAGGTAGACCGCCGTCGATCCCAGCAGCATCCCGACGAAGCCTCCCCTGCCCCGGGATCCGACGACCACCAGATCCGCATCACGCGACTGAGCCTCCAGCACCGTCAGCGCCTCGCCGGCCACCACGTCATGGGTGATCTCCACCTGAGGCGCCACGCTGGCGGCACGATGCAGCGCCGCGGTCAGCGCGCTCTCGACCTCGTCCGGCAACACTCCCTCGAGTGGGCTAAAGGGCACAGCGGCCATCGGCACGGGCCCGGGCGTGATCACTGGCCAGAGGGCATACACGACTCGAAGCTCGGCACGCCGCCATCGCGCTTCTCGAGCCGCCACCTCCACCGCTGCGAGGCCGGACGGCGAACCATCCACCCCCGCGACGACCAGGTTGCCCACGGCGCCTCCCTTGATTGACTCGGCCTCCTGCTCCCAGCCTGACCCCGCCGACGCGTCCCTGCCACAGGACTGGGCGGCAGCGCATGGCACCCACCGCCCACATTGCGGAATGCGCGACGGCGTCCACACCCAGAGACCACCCGGAACCGCGTCGTCACCACGCGACACGTCGGCAAGGGCCAAGGCAGGCGCCTCCGCCGCCACGGTCCGCCACCTACTCGCCAAGGTCGAAGAGCCCGAGCCGTCTACGCCTGCGTTGGCCGCTCCGGCTTCCGCCCAAAGCCGAGCACCTGCGGTAGGAGCCCGAGGTCCGCGCATGACGGATTGCAGTCGCGACGCCGCAGGACTGAGGTGAAGATGGCACAGGAGCGCGGCCGGCCTCGCACAGGCGGGTCCTCAGTCGCCGCGCCGGACAGGAAGGCCACGGCATGGCAGCAATGCCCAACAAGGTGCCGCGAGGGCCGGAGGGCCCCGGCAGCAGCGAAATCATCACCGGAGCGACCCTGTTCGCCGTGGTGGCCCTGAACGTGAGCGGGCCGCTAAGCATTCTGATGGGCGCATCCGGCATCGCAAACGACACCGTGTTCGCGTCGTCGTCCCGGTACGCCTACCGGTTTGATCTGACCGCGTGGGGCTGGATTCATCTGTGGATCGGCGTGGCCCTCGTCGTCGCCGGCCTAGGGGTTGCGGCCGGCAAGACCTGGGGGCGCGGGGCCGGAATCGCCGTGGCGGCGATCAGCCTGATCACCCAATTCATGTTCATTCCGTACTACCCCGCTTGGGCCATCACCATCATGGCCCTCGATCTCCTCATCGTGTGGTCGCTGACCAGGCTCTCTCCCACAACCAACGCCGGTCGGTGAACCCAGGCGGCTGCATACAGGGCGGGCCCGGGGCGGGTGGTGGTGTGGCGGCGTCGTCCGGGCCATCCTGCATGTGACCAATGGGGCACGATGGTGGTAAGCCGCCATGCCACAGCCTGAGACCGAAAAAATTGCCAGGATGCCGTGAACCGTCGACGCCCGCATCGCTCCCGGTGGACGACCGACCGGGCAGCCCGCCGTCCTGCTGCCGGTCTCGGCTTCACCGTGGTGCGCCTGGCGTCGCTTGCCCTGATTCCCGCAGCCGTCATCGTGGACCTGTTCACCCCGGAAAGCTGGCCGTTCAATCGGTTCCTGGTAGGTCCACCGGCCCTCGCGGCCGCGAAGCGGTCCACGACGCACCCGATCTGCCCACCCTGGCCGCCCGCCTCGAGAAGAGCATCCAGCGCTACTCCGCTCAGAGCGGCGATGTCGAGGAACGCTTCGCCACCGGACTGCTCGCGGAGGTCCCCGAGGACGCCGCCGTCCTTCGCCTCCTCACCTGCGGGCATCCGCCACCGCTGCGTCTCCGCCCTTCAATCTCTCGGCGCTGCTCGGCGACGGAGATCACGTCGACGTCGTCCCGTTCCGCGCCGGGGACAGTCTGTTGCTGTACACGGACGGCGTGAGTGAAGCCCGCAATATCGTTCGTCGTCGTCGCGCGTCGCGACGACGACGTGACGGGACGGACACGCACGGACGGGGGACGGGGGCGGGGGGCGGGGTCGGGGGCGGCGGGGCGACGGTGTCTTCTACCGTTGCTGAGAGCCTCGGTGGCTGTCAGCATTCCGGGCATTGCGGCCCGGAAGGTCCGTCTCATCACTAAAGCGTGAGGGCTTCGGCTTGAGTACGGTCTCTCGTTTCCGTCTGCCGTTGATGCGGCAGGGTTGCGCCACCTGCCCGCCCCGTCCCGGCCGTGTGGCCGGGACGGGTGGCGCGGGTCTTATGGTCGGCTCCACGAGGCTTCGACACCTGGGTGGTGTCCTGGTCTCCGGCCACTCCGGTACCAGTTACTGCGGCTGCCGCGAGGGCTGCGAGGTTGCGGGCCGCATTGTGTCCCGGTCGATGACCAGGCCGCAGGCGTCGCAGTGGTAGGTCCGCAGGTGCAGCGGCAGCTTGGCTTTCGCCGCGCCGCACCCGGAACAGGTCTTCGAGGAGGGGTACCAGCGGTCGGCGACCACGAGGCGGGTGGCGTGGCGCCGGCGGGTCTTGTACTCGAGCTGGCGGCGGATCTCGCCGAACCCGGCGTCGGCGATCCGGCGGGCAAGGCGCCGGTTGCGGAGCATCCCGGCGACGTTGAGGTCTTCGACGACGACGGTGCCGTACTCGGCCGCAATGCTCGTGGTGAGTTTGTGCAGGGCGTCTTCGCGGAGGTTCGCCACCCGGTGGTGGACCTTGTTCCGCTGGGCGTTGGCTTTATCCCACCGCTTCGAGGGCTTGTGCCCGATACGCCGGTCGGGTCCCTGGCGTCGGGAGACGACGCGGGAGGCGTGGCGCAACTGCTTCAACGCAGTGTCCAGGTGCCTCGGATTGGCTACTTCGCGGATCGCTCCGGCACTGTCGGCCATCACCGCGAGGGTCTTCACGCCGAGGTCGATCCCGACCGCCACGCCGGGCCGGGCGACACGCACCAGGTCACGCTTCACCTCTACCTGGAAGGAGACGAACCAGCGCCCGCGCTCGTGCCGGACGGTCGCCGACAGGATCCGGGCCGTCCCGGCCTGAACGCGCGCGAGGAGTTTCACCGTGGGCTCGTGGGTGCGCAGTGTGCCGAGCCGGGGCAGCGTGACGTGCCGGCCGTCGGCGTCGGCACGGATGGTGCCGGTGGTGAACCGGCAGGACAGGCGCGCCTTCCGCTTCGACTTGAAACGCGGGAGTCCCATCGCCCGGCCACGGCGCCGGCCCTGCCTGGACCTGGCGTAGTTGTCGAACGCAGCGGCGGCGTTCGCCAGGCCGGTGTTGTACGCCTCCTTGGAGTTGTCCTGCCACCAGGCGGCAAACCTCGGGTCGGTGTGCTTGACCGCGTTGAACGCCTTGCGCAGCGCGGGCAACGACCACGGCCGCCACTGGGTCAACTGCTCCTGCGGGATGCCGTAGGTGGACTCGGCCTTGCGCTGCCACCACGACGCCTCGATCCAGGCAACCGCCCAGTTGTAGGCGGCCCGTGCCGCACCACAGTGCGAGTGCAGTGCCCGCTCCTGGGCAGCGTTCGGGTCCAGAGCGAACCGGTACGCCTTAACCACGAACCCGGACTGCGGCCGGAACTTCTTCACCCGGCAGCCTCACCGACCGCCACGACCACCGCGCGAGCGGCACGCTTCTTCGCCCCCCGCCGCCCGTACAGGCGCGCACACATCGACGTCAACACCTCGGTGACGTCGCGCACCAGGTCATCGGCGCTCTCGGCGGGGTCAAGGACGACCAGCCGCCGCCCGCTGAGCCCCGAACCCACCTCGGTCACAACCTCCGTGACCGGCAACCCAAGCCCGGTAACTCCTTGGACCACACGCGCGACCTGCCGGTCAAGGTCCGGCTTCTGATCAGCCAAGGACACGCAGCAGTACGCCACCACCCGTCCAGATGCCTCCACGGAAGGGCCGTCGACCAGCCACGTCCCGGACGGTGTCTGGCGCACCGGGACCGGCATACGGCCCTCTTTCGCCCGCGTCCACGCGGTCTGGTAGTGCACACCATTGCGCGCCGCCCACTCGGAAAGCCTCACTCGATCAAAATAACAGCCGAGAAACACTGAGACCTACTGATCTAGCCAGCAGCAGTTGTGAGCCCTCGCCGATCGCATCCGGCCCATCGCAACCGCAGGCCCGCGCACCCTGATCGACCAGCTCGGGGCCGACCTGCTGGCGCCCGAGCGGGTATGTCGGGCCGGCAAGTTCTTCCGTAGGTCCAGCCAGATCGTTCAGCGGCGGTCGTACCGGCGACCGCGCGGCGCCGGAGGAGAACTCCCCTCACCGACTCCACCTTCTCAGGGCCGGCGCGCTCGCAGCAGGCGCCTGACCGTCGACTCCTCACCATCGAGCAGGAGTTGCATCAGCGCCTGCGCGACGTCATCGAACGAGCGACCCGCGTACGCGGTCTCCCGCTTGATAGGTCAGGTCGGCGAAGTCCGCGAGCATGTGAGATGCCTTGGGCTCCAGTTTGATGAAGAGGCGAAACTAGGCGGCTGCCTGGTGGACCACCATCCCTCCGCCGTGCAGATCTGGGCACCCCAGGGCACTGGCCGCACGCAGGAGCGGGCGTCCGGAGCGGGTGATGGTTGACGTCTGCCACCCAAAGGCCCGCATGCAACGCCTGTTGGTCCAGAGGGAGACGAGGGTGGTGTTCGGTGCCGATGGGCGAGGCGTTGACGAGACCGTCGGCCTCTTGCGTCCTGGCCTCCGCTTCCTCCGCCGTGAACCCCTCGGCCCAGTTCGCACCAGCGGCTTCGTTCAGGTCCTTCGCCAGCTCGTGGGCACGGTCGGCACAGGGGTCGGCTATCGACAGGCGTGGGACACCGGGGTCGAGGAACGCGTGGGCGACCGCCGCTTCGGCACCGCCAGCGCCCAGTTGCACCACGTGCCCCGAAGGTCTCCCCGCCCTGGCCCACTTCGCCCGCGACGTCCGGCCTCTGAGGGCTGACCGCCGCGCCGCCTTCTAAGAGATCCTCGCCGCCCAACTCGCCCGGATCGAGGCCGGGATCTCCTGACGTTCCCCCTCTGGCCAACGACACTTGGCGCACCGTTGACTGGCTGTGACACGCATCGGCTACGTGAAGGGACAACGAGGTGCGCGCACGGGGCATCAACTACGACACCGGGTTCCTTCCTGGGGAAGAACTCTCCCGCAAGAGCTTCGTACCTGAGACGGTCCGGCACGACATGGCGGTGATCTCCGGGGATCTCCACTGTGACGCCGTTCGTATCTCCGGGCGAGAGTCTGAACGGCTGAGCATCGCTGCCCGGCACGCCGCAGACGCCGGCCTCGAGGTCTGGTTCGCCCCCTTCCCCGTCGACCTTGCCCCAGACCGGTTGATCCCGTTCTTCGCCGACTGCGCCCGTCGGGCCGAAGCCGTACGGGAGGCCGGCGCCGAGGTGGTGTTCGTTGCGGGCTGCGAGATCAGCGCGTTCTACGGCGGTTTCATCCCGGGTGATACCTACGGCGATCGCCTGGGGGCCATTGCGGCCGCCGACATGGGCTGGTGGTCCTCCCTCGGTCCGGTGCAGGAGCGCCTCAACGATTTCCTCGCCCAGGCCGTCACGACCACCCGCACGCACTTCGGCGGGCGCGTCACGTACGCCTCCGCGCCCTGGGAGTTCGTCGACTGGCGTCCGTTCGACCTCGTCGGCATCGACGCCTACCGGGCCGCCTACAACGCCGACAGTTTCCGGGAGGAGCTGCGTGGGCACCTCGCCCACGGCAAGCCCGTCGCGGTGACCGAGTACGGAACCTGCGCATACCGGGGCGCGGGAGAGCGTGGCGGCATGGCCTGGCAGGTGCCCGACGACGCGGTGGCGGACGAGGACGAGCAGGTGCGCTACTTCACCGAGCTGCTGGACGTCTTCGAGGAGGAAGGCGTGGACACCGCGCTCTGGTTCACCTTCGCCGGTTACAGCAGGCCCGGGGAGCAGGACCTCGGCTCCTACGGCGTCGTCCGGATGCTCGACGAGACCCGCTGGGAACCGAAGGAGGTATTCCACACGATGGCGGCCAGGTACCTCCGTAAATGAAGCGCCAGTGCGGCCGGCTCCTTGGCAGCACCTGCTCCGCATGCAGAAAGCGGCCTTCGAGTGAGCCCTGCCGCGCCCGCCTGCTGTGGCGTCGGTTGCAGCCGGGGGCGGCGGCCCGGCATGGTTCGGGGTGTGGCCACCTTGCTGATCGTCCATCACACGCCGTCGCCCAACTGCCAGGCGCTGTTCGAGGCCGTCGTCTCCGGTGCGACAGCGCCCGAGATCGAGAACGTACAGGTCGTGCGAAGAGCCGCGCTGTCGGCCACGGCGTCGGATGTGCTCGCCGCCGACGGATATGTGGTCGGCACACCGGCGAACCTCGGCTATATGTCCGGCGCCCTCAAGCACTTCTTCGACCAGGTCTACTACCCCTGCCTGGACACGACGCGCGGCCGGCCCTTCGGCTACTACGTACACGGCGGGAACGACGTCACCGGCGCGGTGCGGGGCATCGACTCGATCACGACGGGTCTCGGCTGGCGGCGTGCGGCCGAGACCGTGACCGTCACCGGTGAGCCGAGCAAGGCCGACGTCGAGGCCTGCTGGGAACTCGGGGCCACCATCGCCGCCGGCTTGATGGAGTGAACCGGCCGGCGAGCGGGCGCCCGCCATGGCCCCCTCGACCTGCCTCGGTGATCACAGAGGCAAGGAGCGCGCTTCGACGATGCTCGCCATGACAAGGGTGGAGCTGAGGCGCTGGACACCGGGCAGAGTGGCGAGACGTTCGTCGTAGAGGTGTCGAAATGCCTCCAGGTCGCGAGTCACGACGCGCAGGAGGAAGTCGGGGTCGCCGAAGAGACGCTGGGCCTGGAGGACATTGGGGATGTCGGCGACGGCCTTCTCGAACGCCGCGACGGTTTCACGGTCCTCATAGCGCATGGTGACGAAGACCAGTGACTCGAAGGTCAGGCCGAGAGCAGCGGCGTCGAGCCGGGCGTGGTATCCGGCGATCGCGCCCGAGCGTTCCAGGGCGCGAAGGCGGCGATGGCAGGGAGACACGCTCAGGCGGACCCGCTCGGCGAGTTCGGTGAGGGTGAGACGGCCATCCTGCTGCAGCTCGGCAAGGATTTTCCGATCCACGTAATCCATGGGGAAGATTCTTCCACAGGGTGGCGCCCCCGGAGAAAAGGTTGGAAGCATCTTCCGGGGAAACCCGCCTAGCCTTCCCCTCAGGAAGCCGGGGCCTCGTGCGACCCGGCTGCGGTGAGTGAGGTGAGAACATGGCGATGGCCGGTGTCACGGCGTTCTGGGCGGTGTCGCTGCTGCTGGTACTCGTCCCGGGTGCGGACTGGGCCTACGCGATCTCGGCCGGCCTTCGCCACCGGACGATCGTGCCCGCCGTGGGCGGGCTGCTGGCCGGATATGTGGTGCTGACCCTCGTGGTCGCGGCCGGGGTGGCCGCGCTCGTGTCGCGCTCGCCGCTGGTACTGACGGCGCTGACGGCCGTCGGGGCGGTCTACCTGGTCTGGCTCGGGATCACCACCGTGACCTCCCCCTCGACGCCGCAGGCGACCGAGGATGCGTACACCGCCTCATGGGTGGGGCGGGCGGCCAAGGGCGCGGGCATCAGCGGACTCAACCCGAAGGCACTGCTGCTGTTCCTGGCCCTCCTGCCACAGTTCGTCGCTCGTGGCGCGGGCATGCCGTTCGCAGCTCAGATCGCCGTGCTGGGCCTGGTGCACACAGCCAACTGCGCCGTGGTGTACGTGGGCGTGGGCGCCACCGCGCGCAGAGTTCTGCGGACGCGCCCGGCCGTGGCCACAGCCGTGTCCCGCTGCTCAGGCGCCGCGATGATCGCGATCGGTGCCCTGCTCCTGGCCGAACGGCTCCTCCCCTAGTCCGACGATGCCGGCCTCTCCGGGTCCGGTTCGGCGCCTGATCCGTGAAGGTCTGGTCCGTCGCAGCACTGAGGGAACCTCGGCTCAGTGCCGAGCCCAGAGTGCGTAAGGGCGGCGGCGAGGCCGGCACCGCAGCCTCGCCGCCTCTCAGCGATCAGGCTTCTGCGCGCTTCGGCAGTCGCCAGCCGGCACGGGGAAAGTGGCAGGTGTAGCCGTCGGGGTAGCGCCGCAGGTAGTCCTGGTGCTCGGGTTCGGCCTCCCAGAACGCGCCCGCCGGTACGACCTCTGTCACGACCGGCCCCGGCCAGAGACCGGACGCCTCGACATCGGCGATGGTGTCCTGCGCGACCTGCCGCTGCTTGTCATCGAGGTAGAAGATGGCGGAACGGTAGCTGGCGCCGATGTCGTTGCCCTGGCGGTTCTTCGTGGTCGGGTCGTGGATCTGGAAGAAGTACTCCAGGATCGTGCGGTAGTCGGTGACCGCAGGGTCGAAGGAGATCTCGATCGACTCGGCGTGGTTTCCGTGGCTCCGGTACGTCGGATTGGGCATCTCGTCGCCGCTGTAGCCGACCCGGGTGTCGAGCACCCCGGGGAGCGACCGGATCAGTTCCTGCATGCCCCAGAAGCAGCCGCCCGCCAGCAGCGCCCTCTGTTCGACGTCAGTCATCGCATGCACCTTTCGTTGCGTGTTTCCAACAAGCCTCGCACTTCAATGGCCGCCTGCTGTCACACGAGTGCAGGATTCCGGCCCGCGCAAGGGAAAGGAGCACGCGACCCACGGTCTGGGGAGGGTGGTCGAGCCGCCAAGACGCACGCGGCGACGACACAATGCAGGTGTCCGCGCACACAGGGTGAAACCCGGGCGGCCACGACCCCGAGGTCACGGCAGCCCCTGCTACCGGACCACGACTCAGCGAGGCCCCTCGGTCGGTTGGGCCGGATGGGGCTGGGTGGCCGCGAGGCCGGCGAGGAGTTTGAGACGGTCTTCGGAGGTGGTGCCGGGTTCGGCGGTGCAGAGGGTCAGGTCGTGCACCGTCCGGTTCGTCATCGGCAGGTCCAGGGACTCTGATAACTCAGCTCCAGCTCGCCGACCTCGGGATGCCACAGCCACTTGATGCCGTCGTGACGGATACGCACGTCGTGCGCGGCCCACCGGCTGCGGAACTCGGGACTGAGCGTGGACAGTTCCCCGATGAGCTCGCGCAGAGCCTTGCCATGCGGCTCGCGCCCGGCTTCCGCGCGCAGCAGCCCGCCGGTCGCGACGGCAGCCGCCCCCCAGTCGACGAAGAATTCCTGGGCGCCCGCGTCGAGGAAGGTGTAGCGGGCGATGTTGGGGCGGCCGTGCTTGTCGGTGGTGTCGCTGTCGAACACCGGCGCGTGCAGGGCGCGGGCCGGCGCGTTGTGGGCGATGACGTCCTGGCGGCCGTTACGCACGAAGGCCGAGGACATCGTCATGGAATCCAGCAGCCACTGGATGCGGGGCGGGACCGCGACGTCCTTGCGTCGGGACGGCGTACGGCGTGCGGGCCGTGCCGCGCGGGCCAGGTCGAACAGGTAGGTGCGCTCGTCCTCGTCCAGCCGGAGTGCCTGGGCGACTGCCTCGACCACGTCTTCGGACACGCCGCTGATGTGGCCCTTCGCCTACGACCAGGCCCTCGGCGATCCGCCCGGGCGGCGTGATCAGCCGCGTCGGCGTCCCCCAGTACGAGGAGGCACCGATCGGCTTCGGCAGCCTCTTCCGCCCCAACCTGCGCGTGGCGGGCGGCGCCGCACCCGTCCGCGCCTACATCGAGGAACTGATGCCCGACATCCTCAACGGCACCATCGAACCCGGCAAGGCCTTCGACGCCACCACCAACCTCGACGGTGTCCCGCCGGATACCAGGACATGGCCGACCGCAAGAGCCTCAAGGTCCTCGTCAATCCCTGACTTCCAGGGTCATAGCGGCGAGGGGCGCGGCCGCGCCCCTCGCCGAGGCACAGAACCGCCGGTCCGATTGCCCTGCCCGGGAAGCGTTTTCGGGCGGCACAACCACGGGACGGGAAGTGCCGCCGCCCAGGCAGGCCGAGCTGCCAGCAGCAACGCTACGGCTTGCGGTCAGGCGCCGGTGAGGGTCCGGGAGACGTCCATGAGGCGCCGGGTGTCGGTCGTGTCGAGCACGATCGGCGTGCGCTGCTCGAAGCGGCCGGGCTTGCCCCAGTAGACCGGTGTCTGCCAGTCGTCGCGCCCGACGGCTTCCACGACGTTGTGTGCGGAGGTCTCGACGGAGTCGAAAATGAGAGGCCCGAGGATCTTGGTGCCGGCTCTCATGTACCAGGGCGCGATGCGCATGATGTCGGTCTTGGCGGCACCCGCGTTCACCACCGCGGCGGCGAGGCCGGGTTCGGTGCCGGTGAGGTGAGCGGCGTAGTGGTGATTGCCGAGCTGGACCGCCTTGCGGTCGCGGCCGAAGTTGAAGGCGGTGAACTCCGGGAAGCGGGCGAGGTCAGTGTCGTCGGTCGGCGGGATCGCGGCGGTCATCATGACGACGACCGGTCGCTCGGCTTGGCGCAGCACGGGCAGGAGCAGCTGGGTGAGGTGGTAGCGGCTGAGGTAGTTCACGGCGAAGAAGGGGTGCAGTCCGTCGGTCGTGCGGCTCTCCTGGAGAGTGAGCACTCCGGTGGAGTGCACGAGGGCATCGATCCCGTCGTGCCGGTCGAGAATGCGACGGGCGGCATCGCGGACACCGTCGTGGGTGGACAGGTCCGCGGCGACGAAGGACGCCCGGTCGGCGTGGTTCCCGAAGGAGGCCAGGGCGGCTTCGCCCTTGCGCGGGTCACGTCCCATGAGGACGACGCGGTGGCCGTCGGCGAGGAGATCGCGGGCGGCCTGGAGGCCGATGCCGCTGTTGCCGCCGGCGATGAGGATGGTCTTCATGACGCTCCGGGGAAAGGGGCGGGCGGCCGCCGACTCGATCGCGGTGTGGCCTGGCAACCGCTCGTGGCCGGTGTGGTCAGGCGCCTATGAAGTGTTCGGCCTGCTCACGGGTGGTGTGGAGGTTCCAGTAGTCGAGGGCGATCTCGTCGGGTGCGCGGAAGGGGACACCTTCCGGGGCCTGAGTGCCGATCATGAGGTTGATGGCCACATTGGCCGCGTAAATGCCCTCGTCCGCAAGCGAGTTGTGCAGGTTGACCGCCCAGTTGCGCTGCCCCGCCTGGGCGATGTTGGCGTCGGCGAGCATCGGATACGGATTGATCGCGCCCCCACCGGTGGTGAACAGCAGGGTGCCGGCCCCGGCTTCGAGCATTCCGGGCAGCACCGCCTGCACGGCGGCGACCGCGCCGTAGAGGAGGCTGTCGATCTGCGGGCGCAGGTTGTCGACGGTCACGGCCTTGGGCGATGTCATTGTCAGGCCCGCGTGCGGGGAGAACTCAAGGACATCGATCCGGCCGAAGCGCGCGATGGTGCCCTCCAGCGCGCTGGTGAGCTGGGCGGAGTCGGCGACGTCGGCGGGGAATCCTTCAGCGGTGATCCCGGCCTCCGCGAGCTCGGCGACCAGGGCATCCAGCTTGACCTTGTTGCGTGAGATCAAGGCGACGTCGAAGCCATGGCCTCCGAAGACCTTGGCGATCGAAAGGCCCAGACCCGGGCCGGCTCCGACGATGGCAATGGTGGGCACAAGTACTCCTTAGGGGTGCGGCCCCGCCCGGTCGGCCGGGCGAACACAAGCGATGTGCGGCGCGATCAGTCCCGGTCGGCGGCGGGGGCGGCGCCAGGTGATGGCCAGTCGGTGGGACACGGGGCCTGGAGCGCGCCGAGGATGCGCTGGGACACGGCGCCGAGCTGGCGCTGCTGCGCCTTGGTCAGCGGGTCGAAGATCAGGCGGCGCACCGCGTCGATATGGCCCGGGGCCGCCGCCACAACCTTGTCCATGCCGTCGTCGGTGAGACTGGCCAGGGTGGAGCGGCCGTCGGAAGGGTCAGAGTGGCGGCGTACCCAGCCGCGCTTCTCCAGCCGGCCGACCACGTTCGACAGCCGGGAGAGCGTGCCGCCTGCGTACTGGGCGACCTCGCTCATCCGCAGGGTGCGCTCCGGCGCCATCGACAGCGCGGACATCACCACGTAGTCGAACTGGCTGATGCCCGCGTCCCGCTGCATCTGCGCTTCCAACGCGGCCGGCAGCTGCGTCAGCACGTACGCAAACGCGTTCCAGTGCTGCCGTTCGTCGTCGTCGAGCCAGTGCGGTTCGGTGGTGTCCGATGCGTCTCCCATGCCCCCAACATACTCCAAGCATGAAGTAAAATTCCAATCTGTTTACTCTTAGCTTGAAGCGTCTGCGCGTCGTGATCACTCTTCGCTTGAACCTATTGGATGAACTGGCGAGGACCGGTGAACATCTTCTTGTGGGTCGTCGCGGGTGTACTGGCAGCCGTGTTTCTACTGGCCGGAGCCATGAAGTTCAGCCGCACTCCGAGACAGCCGGCCACCTCCGGACTGGGCTGGGCCGAGGACTTCGGCACCGGACCAGGCGCTCGCCGCAGTAGTCGCCTGGGGGCGCTTCGGGCCGCACGCCTTCCAGCCGCTGGCGCGAGTACCCTTCTGCGAGGACCCGATACTCGCGGCGTCACGGTCGGCGTAGACCTGCGACGAGGACTGCCGTCAACTGGCATGTGTCGTAACGGGAGTCGGTTTCGGCACCGACTGCTGAGCCTGCCTTTGACAGACTTAGCTGGTCAGCCCAGCAGGGCGTTCGTGAACGTCTCGCGGTGGGCGAACTGCCAGGCCTGCATGCGGTCCCAGCGTTCCCAGCCGCCACGATCAGTCAGCGCCCGGACGTAGACCGGGTCACCGCCGGCTACGCGGTCGGCTACGAAGTCCCGGCAGGTCTGGGTGGCCTGTTCGATGACGCCGGGGAGTTCGGCGCGATCCTGCAGGGAGAGGCCGTAGCTGTCGGCGAGGATCCGAAGCCGAGCGGGGGCGTCCAAGCCCTCCGGATAGACGGTGGCGGCAGATGCGGGATCGAGCATCGGGACCCAGTAGCGGGCAGTCATGGCGACGTCCCACAGAGGGCGTCCCGGGGCCGCCATGTCGAAATCGATCAGGGCAAATGCCAGGCCGTCGCGGAAGACGACGTTGTCCGGGCAGACGTCGTTGTGGCACAGCATCGTTCCCCCCGCCGGGTCGGCCAGGTCCCGGGCCCACCCGTCACCGATGCCGATCGAGATGGCCGCGCTGGCGTCGTGCAGGCGTCGCAGCAGGCTGCCCACCGATCTCAGTGCCGTCTCTGTCATCACCCAGCGCGGAAACGGCGGTAGGGCGACATCGCCAGGGATGAAGGTCAACTGCTCGCGGCCGTCCGCAGTGAGGCGGACCGGCGTCGGAGCAGCGTCAAAGCCCTGCTCTTTCAGCGCGAGGAGGTGAACGTGCAAGGCGCGCGCGGCGCGCGGCGCTGGGCGTTCCACCAGAGCACCCCGGCGAAAGACTGCTCCCGCGTTCGCCATGCCGCCGACGAGCAATTCCGCGTTGGCCGGCTCCTCCTCAGCCATCATGCCTACCACGCTACCGGCAGGCAGGCCTTGGCGGACCGGTCTCGGTCTGTGGCTCGAACTTCGGTGCCGACACGGGGTGTTCGACGAACTTGTGCGCCTCTCCTCGTGATCGCGGTGTACCGGGCCGGTGAGCGCAATCGCCGCAGCGCCGACGCCCGGGGCGGCGGGCCGGATCTGTCCGCAGCTGTCGGGGATCCGAGGTGCCGGCCGTTCGGAGAGGGTCAGTGCGGCCGGGGGCGGAAGCGGCGCAGCCAGTCCTGGGTGTGGGTGATGTGCGCTCCCGCGGCGAGCGCGGCGGCCATGGGGTCGCGTGCCGTGATCGCCGCCGCGATGGCCCGGTGGCCCTTGGCGCTGTCCCGGCGGACCTCCTCGATCGAGTAGATGTCGTAGTGGCTGCCGCGCGAGCGGAACACCTCGACCAGTGCGGCCAGCGACTCGTTTCCGCCCGCGTCGCAGATCCGCTGGTGGAAGCGGGCGTCCAGGTCGCTCAGTGCGGTGTGGTCGGTCTCGCGCTCCATGGCTGCGAGCAACTCGGACAGCTCGGAGTCGAGTTCGGGAGTGGCACGTGCTGCGGCCTGCCCGGCCGCGTGGGACTCCAGGACGCGGCGGATCTCGACGAGTTCGAGGAGGCCGTCCAGCGGGACCAGGTCAACGGTGGCGGCGAAGCCTCGCATCATCTGGGCCGGGCGCAATTGGGAGACATAGGTGCCGGAGCCGTGCCGGGCCTGGAGCACGCCGAGCGCCTCGAGCTCGCGGACCGCCTCGCGCAGTGAGCCGCGGGAGGCTCCGAGCTGATCGCAGAGCGCGGGTTCCGCGGGCAGCTTCTGGCCGGGCGTCAGCTCGCCTGAGGCGATGAGCGCCCGGAGTTGGGCCACTACATCCTGTTTGGCAGTCATCCGCTCCCCCGTTTCTCTGCGTCGCGCAGCCTATCGTTCCAAAGTCATCGTATGACTCTGTGCCATATCCATTCCGTCGCCCGTATCTGTGCTGCTATTTTCCCACTGCCCCATGAACTCATCGGACAACTTTGAGGGAGCCTCGTTATGCCTCAGGCCGATCTCCGTGCCCTCGCACCCGATCCGGTTCTCCGGCCGGACGGTCTCCCGGCACTGGACGACTGGTCACTCGACCCAGCGGTACGCCACCTCAATCACGGGTCCTTCGGTGCGGTGCCGTCGGCGACCGGGACGTGGCAGCAGGCGCTGCGCGAGGAGGCCGAGCGCGACCCGGTCGCGTGGTTCCGCCACCTGCCTGCACGTGTGGCGCAGGCCCGGTGCGCCATCGCCGACTGGCTGCACGCACCGCGAGAGGCGACGGCGCTGGCCCCCAACGCGAGCGCGGGCGTCACGGCCGTGCTGTCCTCGCTGACGCTGCGCGCGGGTGAGCGGATCGTGGTCACCGACCACGCCTACGGCGCCGTCGACATGGCGGTGCGGCGGCATGCGGCACGGGCCGGCGCCCAGGTCGACACCGTGCACATCCCGCTGGCCGCGGACGCCGAGCAGTGCGCGGCGCTGATGCGCGCGGCAGTGGACTCGCACGACCGTACGGCCCTGGTCGTGGTGGACCACATCACCTCCGCCACCGCCCGGCTGATGCCGGTTCAGCAGATCGCGGCGGACTGCCGCGAGCGAGGCATCGCGCTGCTGATCGACGGCGCGCACGCACCCGGCATGCTCGCCGAGCCGCTGTCCGGCCTTCAGGGGACGTACTGGGTCGGGAACCTGCACAAATGGCCGTGCGCCCCGCGCGGTACAGCAGCCCTGGTCGCTCAGCCTGCCGATCCCGCCGATCGGCAGCGGCTGTTCCCGCCGATCGACTCCTGGGGCGCCCCGAACGACTACCCGCAGCGCTTCGACCAGCAAGGCACACTGGACCTGTCCGCCTGGCTGGCCGCCCCCCATGCGCTGGACTTCGTCGAGGACCGCTACGGCTGGGACGCGGCACGGACCCATATCTCCACTCTGGCCGACTACGCCCAGCAGTACGTGGCGGAACGCTGGGGTGTCAGCCTCGACGGGCTCCCGCCTGAACCAGCTCCCGCCATGCGGCTGGTACCGCTCCCCGACAGCATCGCCGCCGACGAGGCCGCCGCACACGCCCTGCAGCACGCCATCGCCGACCGCCACGCCTGCGCCACGTCCGTCACCACCTGGCGCGGCCGCGGGTTCCTCCGCCTGTCGGCCCACCTGTACAACACCCCCGCCGACTACCAGGACTTCGCCGACCGCTGCGACGTGCTCCACATCTGACGCCCCCCGACCGTGCACCACCTCACCCCCACAGGGACGCCATGACGCGCAGAAAGACGATCGAAGCCACCATCGCCGAAGCCGGCGCCGGGACCACCCGGCTCACCCGCGCACTCGGCCCGCTCCAGATGACACTGATGGGTATCGGCGTCACCGTGGGAGCCGGAATCTTCGTCCTCACCGGCACCGCCGCCGCCCGCTACGCAGGGCCGGGCATCGTGCTGTCCTACGTGCTCGGCGCCGTGGCAACCTTTCTGGTCGCGCTGTGCTACACCGAGTTCGCCAGTACGGTCCCGGTCGCGGGCAGCGCATACACCTATGCCTACGTCTCACTCGGCGAACTCGTCGCCTGGATCATCGGCTGGGATCTGATCCTGGACATGACCATGGGTGCCGGAGCGGTGGCCACCGGCTGGTCCCAGTACTTCACCGACTTCCTGGGCACCTTCGGGGTGCACCTGCCATCAGCCATCGCCGGGCCGAACGCGACCGTGAACGTTCCCGCGGTGCTCGTCATACTCGTCCTCACCGCGATCCTGGCCTCGGGCATCCGCACCACCGCGCGGATAAACATGGCCATGACGCTGGTGAAACTGGCAGCCGTGGCCCTGTTCCTGGTCATCGGAGTGCAGCACCTCAATGCCGCGAACTGGTCGCCGTTCATTCCGGCCGCCAAGTCCGCCGCCGAGAGCGGAGGGTTCTGGCAGGAGCCGGTCCTGAGCAGGCTGGGCCTCGGGTTGAACGCCAGCTTCGGCGCGGCGGGCGTACTCACGGGCGGGGCCATCATCTTCGGCGCCTATTCCGGCTTCGACATCATGGCGTCCGGCGCGGAGGAGGCCCGCGACCCGCGCCGCACCATGCCCCGCGCGCTGAGCGCCACGGTCGCGGTGTGCGCGCTGCTCTACGTGGCCGTCGCGCTGGTGGTCACGGGGATGCAGAACTACACGAAGCTCGACAACGCCGCGCCCATCACCGGTGCGCTGCAGGCGGTGGGCGCGCATTGGGCGACCCGGATCATCGGGCTGGGCGCGATCTGCGGACTCACCACCGTCGTCATGATCATGATGCTGGGGCAGTCCCGGGTCTTCCTGGCCATGAGCCGCGACCGACTGCTTCCGGAATGGTTCGCGCACGTGCACCCGACCACCCGCAGCCCTCGCCGGATCGTCTGGCCCCTGGGTATCGCGGTGGCGCTCATGACCGCGCTGCTTCCCATCAACGACCTTGCCGAGCTGGGCAATATCGGGATGCTCTTCTCCTTCATCATCGTCTGCCTGGGCGTCCTACGCCTCCGGCGCACCCAACCCTCCTTGGTCCGAGGCTTCCGCACCCCCTGGGTACCGTTCGTCCCCGTTCTGGGCACCGTGCTCTGCGTGGTCCTGATCCTCAGCCTTCCGACGATCACGTGGGCCCGGTTCCTGGCCTGGATGGCCGCCGGTCTGGCCATCTATTTCCTCTGGGGCCGCCACAACAGCCGCTTCGCCACCGGCGAGAAGGAGTCGACGTCAGGCTTGGACGCGGAACTCAGTCCCGACCGGTCGGGCCGCGTGTGAGCCCTGCAACGCGGCGCCGGCCAAAAGGCGCCAGGTCTGTGCCGGTCGATAAAGCGGTCGCGCCGGTCCTGGCGTGACAGTGAGGCGAGGGACAGTGCGCAGCGGTTCGGGCGCCGAGGAGCGGCCGAAGGCCGACGGCACTGTCCCTCGCCGTTCTCGAGCCGCTCCGTGCTGGACGGCGCGACACGGCCCCGGGACTGGGCTGCGAGGGGGTGGGCCGCTCAAGGGACTGAGCCGCGCCAATTCCGTGTGACAGGACCTGTCCTGAGCCCTTCCAGACATGTCTGCCCTGCCAGTGGTGAGCCGGCCTGCCGACCAGTCGCCAAGCCTGCCCGGCTGAGCGGCACAGCACGGCACGGCCACGGAGGGCACACCGGGCGCGCCGCGCCGCCGGCCCTCGCGCGATCAGGCCGGGCCGAGCCGACAAGCACCCTCGCGCCGGAGCCTTGCGGATGCCCTGGCGCCCCCCAGCGCTCAGAATCCGGGAGGCCGCGCAAGAGCTGTGGCCCTCCTCACGACCTTCCCCTCTGCATGTCTCTGGCCTCACCCCCAGGTCGTTGTTATCGTTAACATGCGTCAAGGGCGCGCTCCCCACCCGGAGCACCCGACCCGCGCTGCTGCGACAACCCCTCTGGAGAGCCACCATGACCCGCCCCTACGACCGCAACCCCCGCTATTCCGCAGTCGACGGGACTGTGTTGCGCGGCTGGTCCGCCGCTGCCGCCGCGCTGCCCGCCGGTGAGCTGATCCTCGCCGTCGACGGCCCGGCCGCCCTGGACTGGGCGACCGCGGCCCGCGATCTCGCCACCGCGTTCAGCGCGCAGGGCCGCACCGCGCACCTCCTCGACCTGCGCACCCACGAGGCGGACTGGGACACGGTCCTGGAGCGCACCGGCGACGCCCCCGGCGCCCCTGACACCGACCGCTACTACCTGCCGCTGTCCCAGTCCCCGCTCTGCGACCTCTACAGCGAGCTGCCGCGGGCCGAGCGCCCCGCCGACGGCGTGCTGATCGTCCACGGCCCCGGCGCCGCCCTCGTCGGGCACGACGTGCTCTGGTACGCCGACCTGCCCAAGCGGTACGCGGAGGCGGCGATCGCCGCGGCCGAGCTGCCGGTCGGCGTGAACCTCGGCCGCCACCGTGAACCCGGCGACCTCCGCCGCCTGTTCTACGCGGACTGGCCGATGACGGACGCCCACCGCGACGCCCTCGCACCCCGCGTCGACCGCTGGCTCGACCTCCAGGACCCCGCCGCCCCCGCCTCGATCGACGGCACGGCGCTGCGCGCCACCCTCGCCGAGCTGGCACGCGGACCGGTCCGCACCCGCCCGTACTTCAACTCCACGCCCTGGGGCGGTCAGTGGGCCGTGCGCGAACTCGGCTTCGAGCCCGAGGGCGGAAACACCGCGCTCGGCTACGAGCTGATCGCACCCGAGGCCGGTGTGCTCGTCGGCGACGACGCCGACGCGCAGGTGGAGCTCCCCTTCCAGCTCCTGTGCGTCCTGCACCCGGAAGAGTTCCTCGGCCGGGAGGTGCACGCTCGGTTCGGCACCTCGTTCCCGATCCGCTACGACTACCTGGACACCGTCGAGGGCGGCAACCTCTCGCTCCACCTGCACCCGCGCGAGGAGTACATGCGCGGCCACTTCGGCTGGCCGTACACCCAGCACGAGACGTACTACGTCACCGCCCACGAGGGCGACGACCCCCGCGTCCACCTCGGCCTCCAGCAGGACGCCGACCTCGCGCTGATGCGCAAGCAGGTCGAGGCCGCCATCGAGCGCGGTGAGGAGATGGACGTCGAGCGCTTCGTGCAGTCGCACCCCTCCGAGGACGGCCGCCTCTACATGATCCCGGCGGGCACGCCGCACGCGTCCGGCACGGGCAACGTCGTCCTGGAAATCAGCGCCACGCCCTACCTGTACTCGCTGCGGTTCTACGACTGGCTCCGCAAGGACGCCGCCGGCAACTCCCGCCCGCTGCCGTACGAGCACGGCTTCGCCAACCTCGACGCCCGCCGGCAGGGCACGGACGTGACCCGCGACCTCATCCAGGACCCGCGCACCCTTCGCGAGGGCACCGGCTGGCGCGAGGAGGTCATCGGGCAGCTCAACGAGATGTTCTACGAGGTCAGGCGCCTGACCGTCGAGCCCGGCTCCGACGGCGCGAGCGACGACACCGAGGGCAGGTTCCACATCCTCAACGTGTCGGCGGGCGCGGGCGTGGTCATCGAGACGGCCGACGGCCGCACGCACGACCTGGCCTTCGCGGAGACGCTGACCGTGCCGGCGGCGGTCGGCGCGTACCGGGTCCGCCCGCTCGGTGACCGCCCTGTACACGTGGTCAAGTCGCTCGTCAGCTGACCGCACCCACAACTGGTGGGCAGGGTTCCGCCCCAGTCACCTCGCCCACTCATGTTAACGATAACCAAACGGACCTCCGCTCAACCGGTCCGCCCGTCCCCCTTCCCCCTTGCCCAGGACAGCGCCTCAACGTCGAGGCGCGGAAAGAGGCAGTGCCATGAGCCGTACCACCGTCCCCACCCGGCCACGGGCCGCGGATCCCTCCCCGACCACGGGCCGTTCCGTGGTCACCATCGCCGTCGTCAGCGCCCTGGGCGGGCTCCTGTTCGGCTACGACACCGGCATCATCTCCGGCGCCCTGCCGACCATCGCCGACGACTTCTCGCTCGGTGACGGTGGCCAGCAGATCGTCACCAGCGCGATCATCGTCGGCGCGATCGTCGGCGCCGTCCTGTCGGGCCGGATCGCCGAACACCTCGGCCGCCGCAAGGCCGTGCTGTGGTCCGCCGGCATCTTCGGCGTCGGCGCCCTGGCGGCCGCCGTCGCACCGGAGACGTGGACGCTGTGCCTGGCGCGGCTCGTACTCGGCCTGGCCGTCGGCCTCGCCTCGCAGGCCGTCCCGCTGTACGTCGCCGAGATCGCACCGCCCGCCAAGCGCGGTGGGCTCGTCGTCGCCTTCCAGCTCGCCGTCACGCTCGGCATCCTGGCCGCCTACCTCGCTGGCTACGCCCTCGACGAGAACTGGCGCTGGATGTTCGGCCTCGGCCTGGTGCCCGCTCTCGTCCTCCTCGCAGGCATGGCCGCGCTCCCGGAGAGCCCGCGCTGGCTGTTCACGCACCGCGGTCCGGAGGCGGCGCGCGCCGTTCTCGACCAGGTCAGGTCCGACCCTGCCGCCGTCGACACCGAGCTGAGCGAGCTGGCGGCCACCGCTCACGAGAAGGGCGAGCGCGGGCTGCGCGCCCTGCGGGCCCGCTGGCTGCGCCCGGCTCTGATCGCGGGCATCGGTCTCGCCGTGGCCTCGCAGATCACCGGCATCAACGCGATCATCTACTACGCCCCCACCATCCTCGGCGACTCCGGTTTCGGCCGGTCCTCCGCGATGCTCACGACGGTCGGCGTCGGTGTCGTGAACTTCCTGATGGTGGCGCTCGGCATCTGGCTCGTCGACCGGATCGGCCGCCGCAAGCTCCTGCTCGTACTGCTGCCGGGGGCGGTCGTCTGCCTCGCCGTGATGGCCGCGGTGTTCATGGGCGGTCACGCCCCTCAGGGCGGCGCCCGCTGGCTCGTGGTCGCCTGCATCCTCGGCTACATCGCCTGCAACGGAGGCAGCCTCTCGGTCGTGGTCTGGCTCGCGGGACCCGAGATGTTCCCGTGGAAGGTGCGGGCCGTCGCGGTCGGCGTCTCCACCTTCGCCGTGTGGTTCGTCGACCTGATCGTGTCCCTCACCACCCTGTCGCTCACCAGCGCGCTCGGCGTCTCGGGCACGTTCTGGCTGTTCACCCTCATGAACCTGGTCGCGTTCCTGTTCACCTTCCGCTACGTGCCCGAGACCCGCGGGCGCAGCCTGGAGGAGATCGAGGGCGCCCTGCGTTCGGGCACGTTCCGCGCCATGCGCTGACCGGCCCGAACCCAGGATCCTGTACGGAGAAGGAAACGACTGCCTTGAACCACATCCCCCGCGTGGCGGGCCCCGCCTGGACCGAGTCGCCGCTGCACCATCGCTGGCTGACCGCCGAGTCCGAACGACTGCTCGTCTTCTTCGAAGGCGCGGTCGCCGACGAGCGCGGTGGCTTCTCCTGGCTACGGGCCGACGGCACCCCCGACCGGGACCGCCCCCAGGACCTGTACGCCTGTGCCCGCCTCGTGCACTGCTTCGCGCTCGCCCATCTGATGGGCCGACCGGGCGCCCGCGACCTGGCGCTGCACGGAATGTCCGCACTGTCGGGGGCCTTCCACGACGACGAGCACGGCGGCTGGTTCGCAGCGGTGCACCCGGACGCCACCCCGGCCGACACCACCAAGGCCGGTTACGCGCACGCCTTCGTGCTGCTGGCAGGGGCGACCGCCACGCAGGCCGGACTGCCGGGCGGCCGCGCCCTCCTGGACGAGGCGGCCGCGACGATCGACCGCCGTTTCTGGCGAGAGGAAGAGGGAGCGGCGCTCGACTCCTACGACCGGACGTGGACGACCCCCGAGGACTATCGCGGGCAGAACAGCAACATGCACCTCACGGAGGCTTACCTGGCCGCCGCCGAGGCCACCGGTGACGCGCGGTTCGGCGAACGCGCCCTGCGCATCAGCGACTTGATCATCCGTAAGCACGGAGCGGCTCACGAGTGGCGGGTCCCCGAGCACTTCGACACGGACTGGCGCCCCGACCTCGCGTACAACAGCGACCGTCCCGAGGACCCGTTCCGCCCCGGCGGCTCCCTCGTGGGCCACTGGTTGGAGTGGGCGCGCCTGCTCGTCATGGTGCGGGCCCAGACATCGGGCGCCCAGGCGGCGTGGACGACACAGGCGGCGCGGCAACTGTTCGCTCGCGCCGTGGCCGAGGGCTGGGACGCCGAACGCGGCGGTTTCGTCTACAGCGTCGACTTCGCAGGGAAGCCGGTGAACCGGCAGCGCATGCACTGGACGACCGCCGAGGCCGTCGGCGCGGCCGTCTTCCTGTACCGGGCGACCGGCGACGCGACATACGAAGGCTGGTACCGCTCGTTCTGGGACTACGCGGCGCGCGACGTCCTGGACAGGGCGGGCGGCAGTTGGTGGCACGAACTCGACACCGACGGCCACCCCGCCACCACGACCTGGGACGGCAAGCCCGACCTCTACCACGCGTTCCAGGCCACGCTCTACGCCCGCGCCCCGCAGCACCTCGGCCTCGGCGAGGCGGCCCGCCAGGGGGTGATCGCATGCTGACGCCAGTCCTGGAGATCGGCGGCACACACGTCACCGCTGCGCTCGTCGACCTCGACGGGGGCATGGTCCACGAGCAGGTCAGGGCGCCGCTGCCCGCGCAGGGCGGCGTCGACGAGATCCTCGGCGCGGTCGCCGGGGCCGCCGCCCGCCTGGTCGCCCCGGCCGCAGCGCCGTGGGGCGTGGCCGTGCCGGGGCCCTTCGACTACGAGGCGGGGATCGGCCTGTTCGAGGGCGTCGGCAAGTTCGAGTCGCTCTACGGGATCGACCTCCGCGCCAAGTTGCAACGCCGGCTGACCCCCGAGCCGGGCGCGCTGCGGTTCCTCAACGACGCGGACGCCTTCGGTATCGGTGAGTACGCCGCCGGAGCCGCGGCCGGGCACGAGCGCGCCCTGTGCGTCACTCTCGGCAGCGGCATCGGCTCCGCGTTCGTCGACCACGGTGAGCCCGTCAACGAAGGCCCCCTCGTCCCGCAGGACGGCAGCGCCCACCTGCTCACGTACGGGGACCGCCCGTTGGAGGACACCGTCTCCCGCCGGGGCATCCGCGCCGCATACGCCCGTGCCGCGCTCGACGACCCGGACGTCGTACCCGATGTGCGCACCATCGCGGAGCTGGCTCGCGGCGGAGACCGGTACGCGCGCGTGGTCCTCGACCACGCCTTCCGCGCTCTCGGCGAGACGCTCGCCCCATGGATCGACCGCTTCGAGGCCACGGTGCTCGTCATGGGCGGCTCGATCGCCGCGTCCTGGGACCTGATCGAGGTGCCGCTGCGCATCGGTCTCTCCGAGGGGCCCGATACGTCTTCGGCCCGGCGCCTGACGGTGCGTACGGCGCTGCGCCCCCAGGACGCGCCCCTCCTGGGCGCCGCGTGGTGGGCGCGACGGCCGCCCGTGACAACGACGATCCGTGACGTCGGCAGTCCGTGACGCCCGTCCGCCGGACCTAGGATGAGGGCGCGGGCCGCCGCCCGCCTCGATCGGCGGGCGTGTCCGCGCCCAGGAGACGCGAAGAGAGTGCGAAGCGCAGTGCCCCAGTCCGGCAGTCGGGCCCGCCCCGGCGTCACGCCCCCCACGATGCGGGACGTCGCCGCGCGGGCCCAGGTGAGCGCCATGACGGTCTCTCGCGTCCTCAAGGAGGACGAGCGCGTCAGCACCGCCACCCGGGCCAAGGTGCTCGCGGCGGTGGAAGAACTCGGCTACCGGCGCAACGAGGTGGCCCGCAACCTTCGTCTCGGCAGGCCCAGCGGCATGATCGGACTTGTCGTCACCAACCTGGCCAACCCCTTCTACTCCCGGCTCGCGCTGGGCGCCGAACAGGTCGCGGAGGAACACGGCCTGCGTCTCGTGCTCGGCAACACCGCCGAACAGGTCCAGCGTGAGCGGGAGTTGGTCGAGGACCTGGTGTCCCGGCGGGTGGACGGCATGATCGTCGTCCCGGCCGGCGCCTCGCAACGTCACCTCGCCCCGGACGTGCTCGGCCCCACACCGGTCGTCCTCGCGGGCCGCCCGCCCGCCGGCATCGAGGCCGACACTGTCCTCGTCGACGACTTCGGTGGCGCTCACGCGGCCACCGCCCGGCTGATCGCCGACGGCCACCGTTCTATCGGCTTCGTCGGCAATCCACCCGCCCTTTTCACCGGCGCGGAGCGATTCCGGGGCTACTGGGCGGCCCACGAGGAGGCCGGACTGACGCCCCGCGAGGAATGGATCAGCAGGGGCGCGTACGACATCCCCGGGGCGGAGGCCGCGGCGCACCGACTCCTCGACCGCACGGATGCGCCGACAGCGCTGTTCTGCACGAACAACCGCATCACCCTCGGCGCCTACCGTGCCGTGCGGGGCCTGCGCAGCGGTACCGCGCTTGCCGCGTTCGACGACTTCGAGATGGCAGACCTGCTGGATGTGCCGGTCACCGTCGTCGCCTATGACGCCGACGAAGTAGGGCGCCGCGCAGCACGTCTGCTGCTGGACCGCCTCGACGAGAAGTCCGCCGCGCCACGGCAGCCGCCACGCAGGACGGTCGTCCCCACTCACATCGTGCACCACACGGGCGCCTGACCTCGCAGAGGACCGCCCGGCACCTGCACGACCCGAAGCCACTTCCGGGGAGACGTAGGTGGCGTCGGAAGTGGGTGGCGGTTGGCACCTGGCACCCTCGGACCGCACGCTACGAGCAGGCCCTGCCCCAGACGGTTCCGTGCGCTGCGAGCGCAGAGCCTACCCAGGCAGTTCGGTGCGCTCCCACCACTCGTACACGGGCAACAGCCCCTGCGAAGTATCTTCCTGACGTGTCGTGGCCTTGAAGTGCTCGTACCCCCCGCGCAAGGGAACTTTGATGTCGTTCCCGGGCGTGGAGATGGAGACGATCCGCTCAGGAAGATCGTCGGGACCGCCCTCGAGAACTGCTTTCATCGCATCGACCATGACCAGATCTTCCCCGCAGGCCCGACCGGCTCCGTCATGACGCGCCGACACGTCTGCCACTGCCCTCTTTCCGTGCCGGCGACCCCACCACCGCGAGGGTTCATCCTTCGCGTCGATCACACCTCAGCTCATGTGGCAGCCACAACGCGCACGCCTCGCGGAACTGGCCGCCGGTTTCCCCTGGTCGTCTTCATGGTTCGTGCGCCTGCGCCACGGCGACCTGTGAACCACATGTGGCGCGCGATGATCTACGGGGACACCGCGCTGCAGAGACTGCCCCTGGTAGGTCCATCACCGGCGGAGGCTGCGAGCCACACGCAGTCCCGGCCCCCGGAGACAATCCCCCGGGGGCCGGGTTTGGGAACAGCTCTGTCACTGGCCGCTGAGGTACCTCCCGTATGCGAGCGCGCTCGACGGGGAGGGCAGGCCCAGCTTGGCGGGTGTGAATGCGGAGGAGCCGTTGGCACTCGCCCGGGGCAGCAGCCACACGCCGCCCGAGGCGGCGTTCTCGCCCGGGGATCCGACCGCCAGGTCCGCCCTGCCGTCGTGGTCGTAGTCGCCGGTGGCGACGGCGGCACCGAACGCGTCACCAGCTTCGGCGACCCCCGGTACGTGCGCGGTGTCCTGCTGGAACCCGACGGAGTGGCCGTCGCCCGACGCGTCGACGAGGCCGGTCGGGCCGCCGAACAGAAGGGTCGCGGCGCCGGCGCCCGAGCGGGTGCCGATCGCCTCGCCGGGGGCGCCGGCGATCAGGTCGTCGCGGCCGTCGTGGTTGATGTCGGCGACGCCAAGGGCGGCACCGAAGTGGTCACCGTCCTCCGCGATGCCCGCCACGCCCACCGTGTCCTGGTTGAGGGTCTGCTGGCGGAACCCGAAGCTGCCGGGCGTCGCGTTGCCGTAGTGGACGTGGATGCCGCCGCCCTTGGCCAGCTCCTCAGGACCGCACGGGTCGTCGATGTTCTCGTCGGCGATCTCACGGCACTCGCCGAGGGCCAGGTCGTCGTGGCCGTCGCCGTCGAAGTCTCCCGCGGCGAGGGCGGAGACGCCGGCGTTGTCGGTGTTCCAGGTGTTGGCCATGGCCTGCTCGGTCGCGTCCCAGGCCCACAGGCGTACGTGGGACTGGGTGAACGGGGTCTTCGTCCAGTACCCGACCGCGAGGTCCGCCGTGCCGTCCCCAGTGAAGTCACCGGTGGCGAGGACGGGGGCGTGGCCACCCATGGGGGCGGTGACGACCGTGGCGACCATACTGTCTTCGCCCTGGGCTACACGGGCGACGACCTTGTCCGTGCCGCCGATCACGATCTCCTTGTTGCCGTCGCCGGTCAGATCGGCCGCCGCGACCGATCTGCCGTACGCAGCCGACGCCGAGGGGCCGTCGAGAACTACGGAACCCGAGCCTGGGGCGCTCTTGCCGCCGCCCACCGCGAGGACCATGCCCACGTCCTTGCCGCGGCCCGTGATGTCCTCGCCCGGGGCGCCGACGAGGAGCTCCGCACCGCCGCCGCCGTTCAGGTCCACCAGCGCCACGGAGGCGCCGAAGTGGTCGCCCGCCTCCGGGGTACCGGGCACCTCGGGCGTGGCCTGACTGATACGGATGCTGCCGTGAGCGCCGATTCCCTTCGGGCCGCCCCAGACGATGTTGACGTAGCCGGCTCTCGCCTTACCCCCGACCGTGCCGTCGGGTACGCCGACGGCGAGGTCCGCATACCCGTCGCCGTTGAAGTCGCCGTCGGTCTGCGCGGGAACGGAGGCCGAGGCCGGGAGGGTCAGCCCGGCAGTGGCCGCAGCGACGATGGTGGCTGCTGTGGCGTACGTCCGTATCCGTGTGCGCATGTGGTCTCCAAGGTGTCCGAGAGGTGCGGAGTTCACCTGTGGGACATCCGGAGGGCGCCCAGGGTTGTGCTGATACGGACTCGGATACGAGTTCGGTGTGTGACCGGGGGACGTCGTCCTGAGTGCAGCCGACCCAGCCGATGGCCCCTGGCGGGCGATGTTCACGCGGATCGGCACCCGGTGCCCCCCTGTACCGGCCTCCCGCCCGCAGGGCCGTGAGCGGCTTGGTCAGGTCGGGGCACATGGGGGCGACACGGCGGCGACCTCCTTGCCGTCGAGGTCGCCATGGTCGACGAGGAACACGGTCGGGCGCTTGCTGCGGTGGCGGACGCACTGGACTGTGCCAGAGAGCGCGATCGGGTGTTGCGGCCGCTTCATCACGGTAGTCGGGCCTGCCGTTACGCGCTTCCACGCATCAACGGTCCACGGCCGGTTCACTCATCCGGCAAGGCCGGCGCTCCGAACCACCGCGGCAGGGCGTCAGCGAGCTTGTCCTCTGAGTCCGACGCGTCCCCGGCGTCGGCTGCCCAGGCAACGATTCCGTCCTGGCGTACGAGCGGCCCGGCCAGCTCTGGTCTGCCGACAGGCAGGTGGTGATGGCAACTCGCCGGCCATGTCGTGCCGTTGGGAAACACCAGGGATCGTGTTGGCGAAGTATGTGGTGCCGGCGGCAGACTCGGCCAGCTCGGCGACAACGTTGCGCAGGGCGCGGGCTTGTGGCTCCGGCCGCATCAACGCGGTCTGCGCCCGGGGCCAGTCGAGCACCCACGCCCCGATCGGGTGCCGTTCGGCCGTGTACGAGTCCAGCGGTCCTTCCGGTGCCCAGGCGCGTACGACCGCGGCGAGTTTCCAACCGAGGTTCATCTCGTCGCCGATGCCGAGGGTGAGCCTCCGACCGCCGAACGGTGAGTGGACGTGCGTAGCGTCTCCCGCAAGGCGGACCCGGCCCGCGCGCTAGCCGTCCGCCTGGCGCGGTACATGCGCGAAACACGTTCTTCCCGCACCACCACACTGACAGGTGATGGCATCCCGGCTCATCGCACACATGCCTAGGTCGACTGTGAGGATGCCCCTACGAGATTCCACGCGCACTGCCCGCCGACCGCACCCTCGATGCGACGGCCCCTACCCCTTCGGGGTCGGGAGCGCTTCTTCGCTGACAGTGACGGCAACCTGGTCGGCGCCCCAGGCGACGCGCACTGATCCTCGCCCGCCCGACCCGGAACCCAGCGGCGCTCGATCCAGTGCACGATCTGCCTCACCCCTGGCCTAGAGCCCTAGATCCAAGGCCAGGCACGAGTAGAAGTTCCACGAGCGCTCGGGGTCGTACGCGGCGTTCGCCCCGACGTTCACCTCGGCTTCCACTCCCTCGGTCATGTCCTCGAAGCGGATCCGCGCGGGAAGCTCGCCGTACCGCGCGTGCCGTGCCGCCGCAGCAACCTCGGCGTCCATCGCGAATGACTTGTCCATGATCAGCCCTCATCTCATCAGTCGTTGATCACGTCCTCGCGTACTGCCTGGACGACAACCAGTCTGCACCTCTCCGCATAACCCGTCAAGACGGTTACTTCATTGCCGAGAGTTCGATGTCCTCGCTCACGTTCCAAGAAATCGGGTGACCCTGTCGACGGCGCCACCAACCGGCCGGCCCCTACCCCATGGCGACACGCAACAACGTGCCCGTCATCATTGACGCCGCCACCGTCTGACACTCCCGGAGGAAGAAAGAACATGCGCCTGGGTCTGGCCCTCCCCACTTTCGGTACCGACGCCCATACCGACGGTGTCATCATCGTCAGCCGCACCGCGGAGGACCTGGGGTACGACTCCCTGTGGACGGGAGACCGGGTACTCGCCCCCCGCTCGCCGAGCGCGCCCTATCCGAGCCAGGACGGGGTGATGCCGCGGATCTACGAGAACCACATGGACCCGCTGACGAGCCTGGCCTTCGCCGCCGCCCACACCAGCCGCGTCCGGCTGGGCACCAGCACGCTCAACGGCCTGTGGCACCCTCCCCTCATGCTCGCCCGGTCGTTGACCACACTCGACGTACTCAGCCGCGGCCGGCTTGACGTCGGGTTCGGTCTCGGCTGGATGCCCGACGAGTACGCGGCCGTAGGCGTGCCGTGGGAAGGCAGGGGCCCCCGCCTCGACGAGACGCTCGACATCCTGGAGACGTACTGGGCCGAGGACGAATTCGCCCACCGGGGAACGCTGTTCACGGTCCCGGAGACCGTCGTCGGGCTGAAGCCCGAGCAGCGGCCCGGTCCGCCGGTCCTGCTCGCCGCGTTCAGCCCCGGCGGGCTGCGCCGGGTCGCCCGGCGGGCCAGCGGCTGGCTGCCCGTGGCGATGCCGCTGCCCCGTCTCATGAGCATGTGGAAGACGATCGCCGAAGAAGCGGAGTCGGTGGACCGCAATCCCCGCGGCTTGCGCATGGCGCTACGGGTCAACCCGGCCCTGACCGAAGTCGAGGCCGAGGCCGAGCAGTTCCCCCGGTCCGGAACGCTCGGCCAGTACATCGACTACGCGCGTGCCGCTGCCGAGGCGGGCGTGCATGAACTCTTCATCGATCTCGGGCAATCACCCGCGTCCCTCGACGAACGTATCGACCTTGCAGGCCGCTTCATCCAGGGCGTACGGAGAGGCTGACAAGGGCCGGCCAGTCCTGCCCGGCCAGGGACACCAGGGACGCCTAAGAGATCCTCCAGTTCGGCGCTCGTCTGCCGCGGATCCTTCGCGTACACCGTGGCGAAGCCCAGTTCCGCCGCCGATACGAGAGGTGCTGCGGGCTGTCGTCGACGAACACACAATGAACGGGCTCCAGTTCGGGCATCCCGAGCGCGAGGCGGGAGATCTCCAATTCCGGCTTGCGCAAGCCATGGTCCTTTGAGATGACCACGGCGTCGCAGTCCCCCAGGTCGTATCCGGCGTAGCGGTTCCACGGCGTCGCGCCGACCGGGCTGGAGAGGATCGCGACCCTCACTCGCGCCCTGCACGGTGGACATGTCGGGTGTCGGGCGGTGGGTACCATGCGACCCGGTCGTGGCCGTCCGGTCTCGCCTCCCGCCTCCCCCTCCCGCCTCCCACCTCCCACCTCCCACCTCCCGCAGACTCTCTGCCGCCAGCTCGCCCGCGAAAGCCTCCAGGCGAGGCAGGACCCGACGTCAGACCTACAGCCCACGGCCCCTGGCCCGTGACCTCGCTTCGAATCCTGGCGGCAACCAGCGGCCGGCCGGTCACTACCGGGCGACGCGGTGCGTTGACCTGCGGCGGTGAGCGCAGCCTTCACAGGAGAGACGTCCGCTGCGAACTGGTGGCGGAACTCGTCCTGTTGGATGTAGAGCTCCGAGCCCCTGCTTCCGTCGGGGGTGGTGACGGGCGCCGGGTCGAGGGCGTCAGGCAGGGTGGAGCCGGGGTTTTCGTTCGCAGGTCCAGAGCCGACCCTCCCGGCACAGGCAGGAACGCCGCCCTGTAGACGAGCCCCCTCGACCTCGGGATCGCCCCCCGCGGCCTCGCCGATCGCCAAGCGCCGCATGAGTGACCGACGAGGATCGTGGCACCTGTGGCGTGGTCGAGGATGCCGCACAGAGCGTCCATGTCGGCGTCGGCGTGCGGACCTCAGGGGACTCGCCGCCGCGACGATGGGACAGCCGTCGGCGTGTAGCGGGGCTCACACCGTTCCAGCTGGAGGCGTCGGCGAAGGTGCCGTGCTCCAGCCCAATGGTGGGCTCGACCTGCCGCCTGCCGCCTGCCGCCTGCCGGTCGGCATTGGCGGTGGCATTGGCGGTGGCATTGGCGGTGGCATTGGCGATGCCGATGAGTGCGAACACCCCGGCCGCGACGCAGGCCGTCACGGCCGCCTCGACGCCGGTAAGAATCCGCCGCCGCCTCGCACGCTTGACGTCAGTCATGGGAAACCCCTTCCCAAAGCCGTCACGTAACCGTCTTGACCGGTGATGTGAGACCTGTCAGAGTCAACTCACACGTTGGCCGTCGCGAACGGCACGGACGCATGTCTTACGGAACACACGGAAGGTTTCACATGATCAACAGGCGTACCTTCAGCAAGGCGATGGGCCTCGGCACCGGAGCGGCCGCGGTCTCCCTGGCCGGTCTGCAGGGGGTTTCCCACGCCTCCACCAGCACCTCGAACCAAGGCGGCAAGGTTCCCGTGGTGCCGTCCGTAACCCCGGGCACGCACACCTCCTTCCCCTCGCTGAAGCAGATCAAGGCGGGGTTGCTGAACGTCGGTTACGCCGAGCTCGGACCCGCCCACGGGCCTGCCGTCGTCTGCCTGCACGGCTGGCCCTACGACATCCACAGCTACGTCGACGTCGCTCCGCTGCTGGCCGACCAGGGCTATCGCGTGATCGTCCCGTACCTCCGGGGCCACGGCACGACGCACTTCCGTTCCTCCCGCACGTTCCGCAACGCGCAGCAGTCGGCGATCGCCCTGGACATCATCGCGCTGATGGACGCCCTAAAGATCGACAAGGCCGTGGTCGCCGGCTTCGACTGGGGCTCGCGAACCGGCGACATCCTCGCGGCCCTGTGGCCCGAGCGGGTCAAGGCCCTGGTGTCAGTGAGCGGTTACCTCATCACCAACCGCAAGGCACAGCTGGAACCGATCGCGCCGGCCGCCGAACACACCTGGTGGTATCAGTACTACTTCGCCACCGAGCGCGGCAAGAAGGCCATGGAGCGGCAAGACCTCCGCCATGACCTGACCAAGCTGGTGTGGCAGACCGTCTCACCGACCTGGAACTTCGACGACGCCACCTTCGAGCGCACCGAAGCCGCCTTCGAGAACCCCGATTACGCCGCGATCGTGATCCACAACTACCGCTGGCGTCTCGACCTGGCCGAGGGCGAGCGGCGCTACGACAGCTACGAGGACCGGCTGGCTCAGGCGCCCACCATCGCGGTGCCCACCATCACCATCGACGCCCAGTACGACCCGTTCACCGCGCCCGGCGACGGAACCGGGTACCGCACCATGTTCACCGGGAAGTACGAGCACCGCACGCTGGCCGTCGGACACAACCTGCCGCAGGAGGCACCGACAGCGTTCGCCCAGGCCGTCGTGGACGTGGACCACTTCTGACAGAGAGCCAGAGGCCGGCCCGCACGCGGACGGCCCCGGCGTGCCCGCCGCGGGCGAACCCACTCGCAGAATGCCCGCTCCGATGACCGAAGTTCTGTGGGACCCGTCTGCAGTTCTATGGGACCCGTCTGCAGTTCTGTGGGACCCATCTGCCCTGCGCCCGGCCGCGGGGCCTCGCGGCCCAGGAGTTGGGTGACCCTGTGGCCCGGCGGGAACATGATCGCGCCGTGCAGGCCCTCCACCACTCGCCACTGAACCCGGCCAGGGAGCCACGTCCTGGCGGCCATCCGTCGCTGTGCCGAGCCACCCTGGCGAGCGCTCACTCGGGCGGTACGCTCAGGTAGCACGGACTATGCGTCGCCCCCAGCCACACCGGCATCGACGGCCTCATCGCCCAGCGCTCGCTACTCGACCGGCTGCCCATGAGGCGGGCCGTGCCCCGGAGGAGATCGACGCCGTGTTCCGCGTGGAAATCGACCATGCCTCCGACGTCCTTGGCCTCGTCGACAAGGGACGACATCGCCGCAACAAGGGACGACATCACCGTACGGACTTCATGTCGCGACGCCAACCGACGCCGTCACGTTGATGTGCCACTTATGGCACCTATGTGCGCCTTGGTGCGACCCATACCGTCCTAACATGCACAGCGTTGTAGGCTCTCCCTCATGAGGGCCGACGCCGCACGCAACCTGGAAACCGTGCTGACCACCGGAGCCCGCATGCTCGCCGCGGATCCCACCGCGAGCATCTCGAGCATCGCGGCTGAGGCCGGTGTGGACCGGCGGACCGTCTACCGACGGTTCGCGTCCCGCGAGGAGCTTCTCGCGACGATCTACGAATCCCGGCTGGAAGCCGTCGAGCAGGCCATCTCCGACGCGCGCCTGAAAGAGGCTCCGGTCACCGTGGCCCTGCATCGGTATGTGGAGGGCATCATCGCGGTGAACCGCAAGTGGCCCGTGGACCTGACCCGCATGCTGACCGACGACGCGTTCCGCGAGCGGCGGAACTCCTCGGTCCGGGAAGTCGACACCTTTCTGCAGCGCGCCGTCGACGAGGGGGCGATCCGTGCAGAGCTGCCCGAAGGATGGGCCGGCGCGCTACTCCCGCAGCTGACGCATCTCGTGGTGCGACAGATGCCCGATATGAGCGACGGGCAGGCGGCCGATCTCGTCGTCGACACCCTGGTGAAGGGGCTCGGGCCGGCCTGATCCGACCGGCCTGGTGGTGGGGTTGAAGCGGCCGAGGTCGCCGGGTCGTACCGCCTCCTCACCGCTGCGACCGCCGCGCGCCCGGCATACTGCTCGCGGCCACAGGCGGACCGGACGCCCTCGAGATCGGCCGCCTCGCCCGGTGACAGGAAGTTCACCGTTCTCCGATCCACGGCCCGCCGCGGCCACGGCCACGGCGCGAACTCGCCCACCACACGTCCCAGCTCCGCACGCAGCCTCTCCGCCTCCGGGGGGACCGTTCAGCGCGCACGCCGCAAAGACGAACGGCACCCCCCGCGACAGCACCGCATTTATCTCGCGCGCCCGCCACCGGTCGAACGCGCCGACCAACCGCCGGGGCTCGACGCGCGCTCACCCGGACCCGCATCCGGGCCTGTCAGCGCCAACAGTGCCTGCGTAGCGCTCTCACCGCGCTCCTCCCCAGCAAACACTTCGGCCGTAGTGCGGCATCGGGTCGCCGGATCCCTGTGGATCTCGCCGGTGTTGATGAAGGCTCGCCTCCTGACCCCAGCCCGGCAGCCAGGCCGGCGACGTCACCGAGATCAAGTTCGATCCGGTTCACGTGACGCGCTTCCGGGGTCGGTCAGTTGACGGCCGGAAGATGCCTCGCACCCACAGATTTCCCGCGCCACTGGATCGAGGCGGTCCAGGTCGGCCACCGGGGAGGGGGCAGCTCTTCGTCACCCACGCAGGCCACGAGAAGGCGTACCGCGAGGCGCTGTTCGAGCGGGCCGAGTACCCAAACGCCTCCTTTGAGGTCCTTCGCTAGGTCCGCAGCCCAAGCCGCAGGAACGACTTCGCTCTCTTGTCGGGGTTTCAGCCGATGCGGATCTGCAACGCGCGCCGGCTGGATCACACGACCCTCACTGCTCACCCATAACCATCTTGACAGGTTACGCAGAACACAAGAGAGTAGTAACCAGTCAAGCCGGTTACGTGATGTTGGCCGGTGACGGTTACATCGACAGCAGTTCTGACACAGGGGATTCCCATGACCATCGTCCGCTTTCACCTCAAGTCGTCCCTTCGCCTCGAGGAGGCACTGGCGGTACTGACCGACTTCAGCCCCTCCCGCGTCGAGGCCTGGCCCAGCATCGACGCCGACCACTTCACCGTCCACGAACTCGGCCCGTTCTGGGCCGAAGTGACCGAGGGGACCAGCGCCGCATGGGAACGCGCGCACTACGAGTGGGACGACTCCAAGGTCACCATCACCACCTTGGACTCGAAGCTCTTCGGGGCGGGCGGCGGCTGGGTCTTCGAGCTCACCCCCGAGGGCGACGGCACCCGCATCGACGTAGAACTCACGCGCACACCTCGCGCGCTGAAGGGGAAGATGCTCGCCTCCCTGCTCCCCCTCGTCGGCCCGTCATCCCTGCGCAAATCCTTCTCCGGCCCGCTCAAGGCCGCCGCGTAGCCGCCATTGCACGGCGAGGAACCCAGGGCCACTCGGACGCGATGCCAGGTTCGCACACCCACCTCTCCGGTAACCGTTCAAACAGGTTGCAAACGATGTATCCATGCTTGCAGCCATCACCCCAAATGCCCCGAACAGACAGGTACAGCATGTCCCCCACCAAGAACAGTGACGAATCAGCGGAGAAGACCCACCCCGACGACGTCGACCTCTCACCAGAGGCCGGCCAAAGCGCTTGGCCCGCCTCGGCGCAGGTCTGGTCCTGGTCCGAGTTCGCGGTCATGTTCGGCTACAGCCTGGGGAGCAGCACCTTCGTGTGAGGCGTAGAGCGTGTGAGACGTAGAGAGCGAGGGGTCGAAGAGTGCTGACGAGGTGACGTCGTCCGCCGGCTCGACCGTCTGCCATGCCCCGCCGTCGTCGCCATATCGGGCCCCGCGCCCGCGCAAGTCGGACCGCACACCGGCCCGGGCGGAGCGCAGGATGAAGGCCGCGCACCCTCCGACGCCTCCGCCTGACTCAACGGGCCAGCCCCGTTGGGGCCATTGACCACGGCACCCCACAGAATCCCGCCCCGTCCGGCACGACTCGTGGCGAGGTTGACGATCTGGTGCCGGAGGCCACGCATCCAGGTCACACCCCGCACCGAACAGGAGGCGAGACACCTCACCGTGCGGTCGGTGCCGAGCGCGAACGCTGACGCCGAAACGTATCGAGACACGTTGGTCACGGTCCCCAGCGTGACGCGCGGTCCGCGCGATGGACCACCGCCACCTTAAAGCCTCATGTATGCGACACTAAGATATCTAAGTGCTACATTGAAGTGACACATAAGACGAATGATTCAGAACTTCTCCTTAAGGAGCGCGCTCATGAACGTCTACGACCGCCTCTACGTCGCCGGCGCCTGGACCGTGCCGAGCAACCCCGAACTGCTCGACATCCGCTCCCCGCACGACCGGTCCGTCATCGGCCGCGCCGCCCAGGCTCAGCCCGCCGACGTCGACCGCGCCGTGGCCGCAGCCCGTGCCGCGTTCGAGAAGGGGACATGGCGCACGACAGCGCCGCTGGAACGCGTGGCGGTATTGCGCCGGTTCAACGCGCTGCGCGAGGCGAACGCGGAAAGAATCGCCTCCCTGATCTCCGCCGAGAACGGCTCGGCCGCCTGGTTCACCCTTGCCGGCCAGCCCGGACTGACGCGGCAGGCGAACGCCTACCTCAAGGCGGCGGAGGAGTTCGGCTGGGAGGAGACGCTGGTCCCCTCCGACCCGGCGTCGCCGGTGCGCAGCGTGGCGCGCCGAGAGGCCGTGGGAGTGGTGGCCGCGGTGATCCCCTGGAACTCCCCGTTCTCGTCCGCCACTTCAAAGATCATTCCTGCTCTGCTGGCGGGCAACTCGGTGGTGTTGAAGGTCTCACCGGAGAACTCGCTGAGCATGGGCTTCCTGGCCGAACTCGTGGACCGGCTGGGTCTGCCCGAAGGCGTGCTCAGCATCCTGCCCGCAGACCGGGAGACCAGTGAGTACCTGGTGTCGCACCCGGATGTCGACAAGATCGCCTTCACCGGCTCGACCCGCGCCGGCCGCCGGATCGCCGCCATCGCGGGCGAGCAGTTGAAGCGCGTCAGTCTGGAACTGGGCGGCAAGTCGGCGGCGGTCATCCTGCCGGACGCGGACGTGAGCAAGGCAGTGCAGGGACTGAAGTTCGGCTCGCTGCTCAACAACGGCGAGTCGTGCATCGCGCAGACCCGCATCCTCGCTCCGCGCGAGAAGTACGAGGAGGTCGTCGCCGGCCTCAAGGACCTGGTCGAGTCGCTGAAGGTCGGTGCCCCCGACGACCCCGACACCTTCATCGGCCCCATGATCCGCCCCAACCAGCAGCAGCGCGTACGCGACTACATCGAAATCGGCATCAAGGAAGGCGCCCGCCTAGTGACCGGTGGCCCGCAGATCCCCGAGGGCCTGGAGGGCGGCAACTACGTCACCCCGACCGTCTTCGCCGACGTCACCAACTCCATGCGCATCGCACAGGAAGAGATCTTCGGCCCGGTGCTTGTCGTCATCGCGTACGACGACGAGGACGAGGCCGCGCGGATCGCCAACGACTCCGAGTACGGCCTCTCCGGCGGCGTGTGGTCCGCCGACGAAGGCCACGCCCTCGCCTTCGCCCGGCGGATGCGCACCGGCACCGTCACCGTGAACGGCGCACCCATCGGCTTCGACGGCCCCTTCGGCGGCTTCAAGAACAGCGGCATCGGCCGCGAGTACGGGGCCGTCGGCCTCGGCACCTACACCGAATACCAGACCGTCACCCTGTGACGCTCGCCCCGCTGCGGGGCAATCTCAGCGACATGCACGGGCGAGGCGCCCTCACCTCGCCTTCCTCATCGCCTCCGTCCCGTACGGCGTCGCCGCTGGTCTGCTGCAGCTCCCGGCCGCCCGCACTCTGCACGGCCAGGCCGGAGGCAGAGGCGGCAGCGGCAGCGGCAGCGGCAGCGGCAGCGGCAGCGGCAGCGGCAGCGGCAGCGGCAGCGGCAGCGGCATGATCGTGCTGACGTTCGTCCTGGTCCGTGACATCGCCGCACCGACCGAAGGACGCCGTCGCCATTCGCCACCACGCCCCACCTGCAACGCAGTTGAGAATGACCCCTCGGCGCCGCCTCAGGGTCGGCATCACGGGAGTAACCGGGCTGCCGCTTCACCCGAACCGCTTCGCTCCCTACGACCTGCCGTAGCTGCGCGCGGCATGCAAGCGCCTGGCCGCACCGTCAACCTGCCCCGCGGGGAAGTCCGACGCGGGCCAGAAGCCTTTCGCAGGCAGGATCACAGAAGCAGTGCTGCCCGGCGACACATTGCCACTCCCTCTCTGAACCCGCCGTCATGTGACTGACGTGTCCTCCTCGCCCTCACATGTAGGTACGCACACCGGTTGTCCGCACACATGTGTCGCCGTCTCCCGGCGGACATGCGATCGATAAGGAATGCAATGAGACGACTTCTGACCGTCTTCGCGGCCGCCGTGCCGCTAGTGACAGCAGCGGTGTATCTGCCATCCGCCGCGGCGGAACCCGAGAATTCCGCCTCCACCACCTTCCGGTGCGCGTCCACCACTATCCCCCTCAAGGCGCCGGCCGGCACCAAGATCGAGTCCTTGACCGCGGTGAGCCGACCGACAGGGACCGTCGAGGTTCCCCCCGTCTCACCGCTGCCCGGGGACACGATCCAGGACGTGCCTGCCCACTGCGAGGTGACCGCCACGGTCGGCCACCCGGGGGCCGGCGATCACGCCAAGGTCCAGGTGTGGTTGCCCGAAAGCGGGTGGAACGGCCGGTTCCAGGCCGTCGGTGGCAGTGCCTTCGCAGCCGGCGACTACGGTTCAGCGCTGGCCGGCGCGGTCAAGAACGGCTACGCCGTCGCGACCACCGATGCCGGTGTCAGCAGCTACCTCGACGTCAGCTGGGCCCTGAACAGCGATGGCAGGATCAACAAGGCCTCCCTGGAGAACTTCGCCTCGCGATCCGAGCACGAGGCCGCGGTCGTCGCCAAGCAGGTCGTCAACGGTGTCTACGGCCGGCCCGCTTCGTACGCGTACTTCAACGGCTGTTCCACGGGCGGCCGTCAGGGCTACGTCGAGGCTCAGAACCATCCGGGCGACTACGACGGCATCCTCGCCGACGCGCCCGGTATCAACTGGGACGAGTTCGAGGTCGCCACGGTCTGGCCGCAGGTGGTGATGAACGAGGAGCACACGTACCCCACCAAGTGTGAACTCGCCCTGGCTACCCGGTCCGCCGTCAAGGCGTGCGACACGCTGGACGGCGCCGCGGACGGCGTCATCGGCGACCCGGCCACATGCGACTACGACCCGCGCCGCCTGATCGGCACGACGCTCGAGTGCGACGGCGAACAGATCACCTTCACGGCCGCGGACGCCACCGTGGTCCGCAAGATCTGGGACGGTCCGCGCGCCACCTCGAACAAGAAGCTCTGGTACGGCCCCGCGGTCGGCGCCGACCTCACCGCGCTGGCCGATTCCAAATCCGGTCACGACGGCACATCCGTGGGTGCGCCGTTCCCGGTGCCCGCCGAGTGGGTGTCGACGTTCGTCAAGAAGCAGCCCGCCTACGACGTCTCCACCGCCGGCTACAGCGAGTTCCAGAAGCTGTTCCGGCAGTCCCAGGCTGAGTTCGACGACGTCATCGGATCGGACGACCCGGACCTGTCCGGCTTGCGCAAGTCCGGCGGCAAGCTCTTGACGTGGCACGGCCAGGCCGACCAGCTGATCCCCACCCAGGGCACGATGGACTACCGGGAGCGGGTCGAGAAGGAGCTGGGCGGCGCGCAGCGAGTCGACGACTTCTACCGGCTGTTCCTGGCTCCGGGTGTCAACCACTGCGCCGGTCCCGGCAACACGGGTCCCGCGCCGACCGACGCGCTCGGCGCGCTGATCAAATGGGTCGAGCAGGGCAAGGCCCCGCAGACGCTGAGCGCCTCTGTGAAGGACCCCTCGGGCAAGACGGTCACCCGTGACCTGTGCCTCTACCCGCGGGTTCCGCAGTACAGGGGAAACGGCGATCTCGCGGACGCGAGCAGCTTCCGCTGTGTCCGCCCGCACCACTGACCCGCAGCGTCGTCCATGCGTGAGGGACGGGTTGCGACCGAGTAGACAACGGTCCTGACCCGCCCCTTCTTCTCATGCCGGGGCTGATGGCAGGCCGGATCGGCGTGGAGACGCTCAGCACCGACGTCTTCCACGCCGCGTTCGCCAACACCGTGCCCGAGGCTTCATGGCTGCTCGACCACGATGTGTGCCCTGCGCCCGGCCTCCCGCTGTACGACCTGGCGGGTGCCTACGGCCCCGTATCCCCTCTCCGACGGACCGCGTCGTCGAAGCCTCAAAGACGGGACCACCGAGATCCGACGCGCACGTGCCCGACCTCTCCATGCCCAGCGCTCACGGCACCCCACCGCCGCGACAGGACAGCGCCCGCGTACTGGACAGCTTCTTTGCGCGAGCCACATGCGCCACGCGCTCCGGCGGAAGACGGCTGCGCGGAGCCACCTCCGCCGTATGGACCGGTCACCGGCATCGCACTGGGCGCGGCGCAGCAGCTGACGAGCGAACTCGCGTTGCCGGGCGCGGACACCGTGTTGTCGTCCTCCGGGGCAATGCCGGCCGCACTGCCGTCGTGCGCCGCGGCGACCGAACCGGCGGCGCTGCTGTGTCACAAGCGGCTCGGGTTCACCGGGGACCTGTGCCTCGGTGTCGGGCCGAGCCGGCTGATCCCTTCGTCGCTCGCGTCCCCTGACCGGAGCGCACACAGAGGTCGCCTCTCTGGTGCAGCGCGTCGCGACGGCCGCCGCACGCTCGGCGGCGCACGCGGTCCTGTTTCCCCCGACGAACTCGGACGGGTACCGCCCTCTCGAGTCTCTCGTCGTGGACAGCATCGCAGCGCTTCCGCACGTTCGGTCTACGGTGGATCTCCTGCTGACCGACGGCGCCAGCTCTCCCACTGAAGGTGATATCCCGTGACGAGAGTCGCATACCAGGGCGAATACGCATCCAACTCGGCGACCAGTGCCCAGAACCTGTTCCCCGGATGCGCCGAGCTTCCCTGCACGAGCTTCGAGCAGGCTCTGGACGCGGTGACGCTCGGCACGGCCGACGTAGCAGTGATCCCCGTCGACAACTCGGCCGCCGGGCGCGTCGCCGACGTGCACCATCTGCTGCCGGAATCGGGCCTCTTCGTCATCGGCGAGTACTTCCTCGCCATCCACTTCGACCTCGTGGGCGTCCCCGGAGCCTTGCTCGACCAGATCGAGTGCGTCCGCAGTCATGTGCACGCCCTCGGCCAGTGCCGGAAGGTGCTGCGCACGGGTGGCTGGCGCACGCTCGTCACCGACGACACGGCGGGCGCGGCCCGTGAGGTGGCGGAGCTGGGCGATGTCCGGCACGCGGCGCTCGCCCCGCCCGCCGCGGCACGACACCACGGCCTGGAAGTACTGCAGGCGGGAGTCGAGGACGACCCGGAGAACACCACTCGCTTCGTCATCCTCTCCCGCGACGCGGCCATCGCCCCGGTCACTGACGAGCCGACGATGACGAGCCTGTTCTTCGCCGTACGGAACATCCCCAGCGCCCTCTACAAGGCCCTCGGCGGCTTCGCCAGCAACGCGGTGAACCTGACCAAGATCGAGAGCTATCAGATGGGCGCCGGTCTCAACCCCAGTTGCTTCTACGTCGAAGTGGAGGGACACCCCGACGAGCCCGGTGTCACGCTCGCCTTGCAGGAGCTGCGCTTCTTCTCCTCCGAGGTCCGCGTCCTCGGCGTCTACCCGGCGCACCCGCACCGGCTGCGCGAGCGAGCCGCCTGAGGCGCCGCGACGCTGCGGCCGGCTCCGCGTGAGTCCGGCCGGTCAGTCGCCGTCAGACCGTGGCGCCGCTCTGGCGCGCCCGGTAGGCGGCGGCCTTGACCCGGTTGCCGCAGGTCCGCATGGCGCACCACTCGCGCCGATAGCCGCGCGAACGATCGAGGTAGACCTGGGTGCACTCGGGGCGGGCGCACTCGCGCAACAGCGCGCCTTCGTCGCCGCCGAGGATCTCGACCGCCTCGCGAGCGACGGCCGCGAGGCCCTGGGAGACGGACCCCGTGTGCATCACTCCGTCCGGCCCGAGCTGCGCCTTCACCGGCAGGCCAGCGGCGTGCCGGTTCAGCTCGGCAACATCGGCGGCGGGCAGGGGCTCGGCCGCGAGGCGCGCCGCCACCAGCGAGTAGATCACCTCCCGCAGGTCGATCGCGGTCTCCAGGTCGACCTCGTCCGCCCCCGGAGGCGCATCGAGCATCTTGGACTCGACGAACCAGTCGTCGAGCAAGCCGGGCGTGGCAAGCTTCTCTGCCGGTGCGGCATTGCGACGCGCACGCAGAGTGCCGACGAAGTCGAGTGGGAGCGTCCCACAGGGGAATGCATGGTTCACGTCACCATATTGACCGGTGACTGGCGAATGTGCAATGCCCAAGCCGGCCCCCTCGATTCTCGGGCGCCTCGCACGCCTCGCACGCCTCGCACGCCTCGCACGCCTCGCGCCAAAGCCGCGTGCCCTCTTCGCAGCGCGTCGCGCCAAAGGGACTTGACTGTACTTGTCGACGCAACGCGGGTGTGCCGACAGTCACGTGGATGGCCCCTTTGCGCGGGTGGATGCGGACGAGGGCCGCACGACGCTCCTACGACAGTCCGAGCAACAGCGAGTCGGGATGAGGCAATCGTCGCCCCCTGTGGATGTCATGGTGCCGGGACGGCGAATCATCGTACGGGGGCTCCCACGACTTCCCGGCCGGACGGACGCCGGACCCGGTCGCCTGCCGTGGCATGGGCGGCGGAACTCATACGCCATATATTGGGCAGGCACGGGAGCCGGACGTCAGGTCACACGTGTGCGTCTCCATCGTGCACGCGGCTTCCGGTCGAGCCCGACGGAGCCGAGGGGAGCGCCAACACCGCGCCCTTTTCAGTGCACAGATCAGCGCACGGCAACCAGAGACAGACACATAGCCACTGAGCCGACGTCGACATTTCTCGCCGCACACGAAATGTGTTCAGACGAGGGGCACACGCCCAGGCCAGCAGGGAAGGCAGCCCCTCGCAGGCTCCGGCAGGCGTCACCGCCCTGGGTACCATGTGTGTCACCCATTTCAACCCAAGGGAGAGTGAACTGGTTGTGCCCGACCAATCAGCCGAGACGCTCCGGTTGCGGTACGTCCAGCAAGCCACATCGGACCTGAAGGAGAACCGTCGCCGGCAACAAGAACTGTCCGAGAAGCTCAAAATGTTGAAGCAGGAGGAAACGCTCCTGACCGACATCCTGAGCCTCACGGAGCGGCTCCACGACCCCGCGGAGGCACCACCGGTGACCGAACGAGCCCAGGACGAGGCCACGTTCACGCGCGGGCGCTTCTCCGGCAAACCCGCGACCACTACTGCCGGCAAGGCCCGTCGCCCTGCCGCGACGCGGTCGGCCAAGAGCTCCGGCACGGCAGACGCCCAGGGGAAGCAACGCCGGCCCCTGCTCGGAGAGCTCCTGACGGAGTTGCTCGCAGCGTCCGACGAGCCCCGTCCGGCGAAGGAACTCCGCGACGAACTGCTGGAGAAGCACCCGGACCGGACACCGACCTCGCAGGTGGTCCGCAACACCCTGGAGGCTCTCGTCGCCAAGGGCCGTATCCGGCGGCACAGGCAGAAGCATTCAGTGACGTACGCGCTCGTGAAGTCGGACGCGCAGTAGACGCGACGGCCCGGACAGATTCGCCGTTCCCTCCCTCGAACACGGTGGGTGCCGCCAAGGCGCCGACCACGCTGCGTCGTCCGACCACTCGCTGAGGCGGGGCCGAAGTCGAAGTCGACGTGCAGGTCGAGATATCCCGACGGGACACTTGCCCATCGCCAGGTATGGCTCCCCCCTTGCACACTCACCTCCGCCCTGACGCGGTAACGCTCAAGACTGCGGACGGTGACGTCGTCCTGGGAGGTGGTCGCGCGGATGTCGAACCCAGCGATGCCGTCGCTACCGTCGACCGTCAAAGCGTCGGCCCCACTCTGCACGGCACAGGCGGCGCCGGGGCCCGCACGAGGCCGTACGGGCATAAGAGATCGCAGCCTCGCGGAGCGCCGCCGGGTGCCCCAGCCGCTCCGCCGCGTCCTACCGCGACAGCGCTCCCTCGGTGGCACACCGGTCAGCGATCGGGCTCCGCGATTGATCACCCTGCGGCGGGCCATCCGTGAGCGCTGAATGCCGAACTCCGAGACCGCAGGCCAAGCCATGGCATCCGAGCTACGACGCATGCGGAGCGTTCGTGGAACGGCCACGATGACCGTTCCACGCACCTGCAATGCAGTTCGCCCGCGGCGAGAGCCGGACGGAGACGGAGCCGATGTGCCGCAGTCAGGTCCCCTGCCGCCGGTGTGACGCTCGGAGTGCAGCCAGGGACGGTCAGGCCCCTGGCTGCACCGGTCCGATCAGGGTGCCGGTGGCGACCTTCAGCCCGCCCTCGGCGAAAGACGTACCGGGGATCTGCCCGTCCGGGGCCTGGAGCGTGAAGGACGCCTCGTCCGCGGAGACCTGGCGGGCGTCGTTGGGGACCTGGATGTCGAAGTGCACCGGGTGGCCGGGACCGAAAGTCACCACGGCGCGCTGGTCACCGTAATGGCCGGGAGTGATCCGGGTCTGCGAGCCGTGCTCGGAGAACCACACGTCGCTCGGCGAACCGGCAAGTTCGCAGGGATCGTACCCGTGCGGTGCCCTCAGGGTGACGCGGTAGTGGTGGTGCCCCGCGCTGGCGGGCGCCTCGGTGATCTTCGCGGTGTGGTTGGCGGGACGGCACGCGGAAGGAGCGGTGCCGCTCTCGGCCGCGGGGGAAGCCTGCGCAACCGCGGGTGCCGCCGCCGCAAGCAGCACGGCGACGAGGGTGACAGCGGTCTTGTGGTTGGTACGCATGAGCAATCCTTGCCTAGCTCGATGGCCCCGCGGGTGCTCTCCTACGGAACCATGGTCGCTGTAACCAATGCCCCCTCGCGCCCTCCGGGAATGTCCCAAGATCGTCACCGCCATGGCGACAACCGCCACACGACGACATCGGGCCGGCGCCCGCTCTTCGCCCCGACCCTTGCTTCATCTATCGAAACTCGATAGATTTCCATTGCAACTCGATGGAAGGATGGATCGTGGGGAAGCTAACCGTGCGCGCGTTGCGCGCCGTGCTCGCGGTGGTGCTGGTCGGCACCGTGTTCGTACAGGCAGGGATGGTGTGGGTGTTGGTCAGCGGGAGCGACCCGGAGGACGGGTCGCTGCCGCTGACCGCGCTGCGCGTGATCACGATCCTGGGCATGGTGTCGGTCCAGGTCGCCCTGGTCTGTGTGTGGCGACTGGTGGCGATGGTCCGACGCGGGACCGTATTCTCCCCTGCCGCCTTCCGGTATGTGGACGGAGTGATCGGCGCGATCGTGGCGGCTTCCCTGATGTGGTTCGCGGTCACGGCCGTCAATGCGCCGGGCCAGCGGGACGACCCGGGCGTCACCGTCATCATGGGCGGGATCGGCCTGGCCATCCTGGGAGTCGCGCTCATCGTGCTCGTGCTGCGGATGCTCCTCGCCCAGGCCGTCGCGCGCGACGTCGAAGCCGCGCAGATGCAGGCCGAGCTGGACGAGGTCATCTGATGCCGATCGCCGTCGACATCGACGTGATGCTGGCCAAGCGCAAGATGTCCGTGGGCGAGCTCGCGGACCGCGTAGGGATCACGCCCGCCAACCTGGCGGTACTCAAGAACGGCCGCGCCAAAGCAGTGCGCTTCGCGACGCTCGCCGCGCTGTGCGAGGTGCTCAAGTGCCAACCGGGCGACCTGCTGCGCTGGGAGACCGAGGACACCGCGGGCGGATGACGCGCCCCCGGGCGGGCGTGGAAACGCCTGGTGCCACCGGCCGGTGACACGGCACGTGGGCCGCATGGACGTAGATCGCCGATCACTCGCAGCACCGCCCCGGCCCCGTTGAGTGGATACCGGTCGACCTGCACCGCACCGTCCTGGTCGGCGATCGCGACCTGCGAACACCCCACCGCAAACCCCGTCCTTCCGGCGCGGAAGGACGGGGGCTCGTCGTTGGCCGGGCGACCAGGGGTTCGCCGTAGCCGCTCGACACCTGATTCATGATGATCTGTGAGTTCGCCGCGGTTCTGAGAACGTGACAGGCACGGACTTCCAGGATCTTGGGGTTCTCGACGCCCTGTGGTCCGACTGGAAGACCGTGCCTGCCGACGCATCAGCTCTGATCCCGCCTGCCTCTGACCATCTCCACGAGCATCCCGGAGCCGTGCCCGTGGAGATCCCGGGCCTGCTGGAGCGACAGGCCGAGGCGCCCGATCCTCGCGATCCGCAGTGCAGCCCGCCGCCTGTGCCGTTCAGAGCACCATCCGCAGCTCAGCCCGCCGCCTGCCCCGTTCAGAGCACCAGCCGCAGAACGCCTGAGAACCGGTCAACGCACCCGCGCCCGCGCCTGCGTCCCGTGACGTCCGGAGCGTCCGGTGGCGATGCCACTCAGTCAGACGCCCGTCTCACCGTTTCCTTGAGGTTGGCGGTCTCAGCCGGAACTTCACCGTTGCGCGTCCACGATTCCCCACGTCCACCACCCTGTACGGGCGTCAACACCACGCATCGTTCGCGCGAGCCAGAACCGCGCCGGTCGCACAGCGCGTCCTCGCCTGCACCAGGTGCATCAACAACCTTTATTCTCACCTGAGTTACACCATTGCCAGGCGCAAGAGCTGGGAGCCGGATCGCAATGAGCAGCACCAACAGGGACGAGCAGGACGACTCCGCCGAGGGGGGCATCAAACCCCTCGCGGCCTTCGACCCGGTGCGTATCGGGCCGTATCTCCTGCTCGGTCGGCTCGGTGCGGGTGGCATGGGGCGGGTCTTCCTTGCCCGTTCCGAGAGCGGGCGCACCGTCGCCGTGAAAGTGGTGCACGAAGAGCATGTGTCCGACGAGCGGTTTCGCGCACGGTTCCGGCGGGAGATCGACGCGGCGCAGCGCGTCGGGGAGCGCTACACCGCTCCCGTCCTGGACTCAGGTCCCGACGACGAGCCGCCGTGGGTCTCGCCGCCGGGTATGTTCCCGGGCTCTCCCTCGACCAGGTCGTGCGCCGGCACGGACCGTTGCCCACTGCGTCCGTGCGCGCCGTCGCGGACGGGCTGCTGCGCGCTCTGCAGGACATCCACGACGCGGGGATCGTGCACCGCGATCTGAAGCCGTCCAACGTGATGCTGACCATGGACGGGACGAAGGTCATCGACTTCGGCATCGCGCGGGCCCTGGAGACATCCGCAGAGGCGCCGCTGACCAGTACAGGGATGGCCGTGGGCTCGCCCGGCTTCATGTCGCCGGAGCAGATCCAGGCGCAGCGCGTGGGGCCGAAGAGCGATGTGTTCACCCTGGGGAGCGTGCTTATGTACGCGGCCACGGGGCGGCTGCCTTTCGGGCACGAGGCCAGCAATCAGCACGCAGTCATGTTCCAGATCGTGCAGGACGAGCCCGACCTGGACGGGGTCGACGACCCCGCGCTGCGGGCGCTCATCTCGCAGTGCCTGACCAAAGACGCCGGGCAACGGCCGGACGTGGACACGCTGTTGGCGGACCCTGAACTGGTCAAGACGGTCGCGGCCAAGAACACCCTGCTGCCCGCCGATGTCGTCGCGCACATCGCACAGCAGTCCGCGCGGCTGCTCGACGCCGAGGCGGCGCCTCACCGGGCGGAGCCCGTGGACCGGTCGACCGTCGGGCTGCGGCCGCAGCCCGGACCGCCGGAAGCCGTCCCCCCGGCGGGTGGTTCCACGACGCCGAAACCCGAACGGCGGCCGGCCCGTCGGCGCCGCACGCTGATTGTCCTGCCCATCATCGCCGTCATCGCCGTCGGCGGCGGTGCGGTTGCCCTGCTCCCGTCCTTTGGTGGTGGCGGGGACGGAACACATGCCAAGTCGCCCCAGAACGGCGCGAGCGCCACTCCTGCCGGGAGCAAGGCGCCGAGCGAGGCGAGCCGTTCACCTTCCGGGAAGGGGAAGGAGGGGAATGACAGCAAGGAGCAGCACGGCGACAAGGGCGAGCGGAGCGCGGCGAAACCCAAGGAGAGCAGCGGGAGTTCCACGTCGTCCAGCGGCGCCGGCGGCTCCGACACAAACGGCGGCTCCGACAGCGGCGCCACCAGTAGTGGGTCCGGATCTTCGGCCTCGGGCGGCGGAGGTTCGTCCGGCGCCGGCGGCTCGTCCACCGGCTCCCCGCCGCCCGCTTTGAAGAGCTACAGCGTCAAGTACACGAATTCCTGCTTCGGCGCATGCTCCATGCCGGTTCTCGTGAGCTGGTCGGCGATCTCCCGAGCGACCCGCTACGACATCCACTACACGAACAAGGGCGGCCAGTACACAGACAAGAACGTCGACACCATCCATTCGACCGGCAACACCAGCTACACGATCACTGGGCCTTACTCCGGTGACGAGATCTGCGTTTCGGTACGCGCGGCCAACAAATACGGAGCCTCTGCCTGGGCGGAGACCTGGTGCACCACGGTGCCCTACTAGGGCCTGTTGCGAAGTGGAGGCTGGGCACCGGTCGGGGCTACGGAACAGGTGCACTAGCGAGGTCCAAGTCCTGTTCGCCCGTCAAGGAGTTCGCGGACGATGTCCAGATGGCCAGCGTGACGCGCGGTCTCTTCAATCACATGCATGATGATCCCGCGCAGGTCGGTGAGTTCGTCCCCCAGGGGATCGGGGTGACGACCCCGCGGGGGTGCCGACAACGGCGTGCAGGCAATCACGGCATCGGAACGGCGACACTGGTCGTCGTAGAAGGCGAAAACCACCTCCGGCGCTCGCGGTGTCGTCAGCGGGGCATGGCCATCAGGCCATGCCATCGGCTCGGCCGCTCCGGTGACGACCTCCTGGAACCAGTGCCTCTCAGCGTGCCCGAGATGTTCTATGAGCCCGAGGGGCGTCCAGCCGGAGGGCAGGACCGACGTGGTCAGTGCCTGCGTGTCGAGCCCGTCGACAATGGCCAGCACGCTGGCTCGCTGCGCCGCGAGGAACGCCGACAGAATCTTCTTCTCCTTGCCATCTGAGTTCATGCACGCATGGTGCCAGTAGCCACTGACAACGCGGCAGCGATCTGCCTGCGGCGTGAAACGTGGATCCCGCCGCGTGAAGGCCCAGGGTCACAGCCACTCGTTGATGGCAGCGACGAGGATGGTCGCCTCGTGGCGGACGGCTAGCTTGTCGTAGCGCGTGGCGCCTGCGCGGTGTCTCTTGAGGCGGCTGATCCCGCACTCGACCGCGTGGCGTCGCGGGCGGACCGACAAAGAGACAGAGCAAGATCTCACTCCGGCTGCAAAGGTCTTCGGTGGGCCGGCGCCCTTGCCACCCGCCCCGGCGGGATTGGACGTACGTCGGTCAACTCCATGCCCTCGACCTCCGCCTGCTCCCCGGGCACGTCACCGCGACGCTCCGCGTCGCTATCGCAGGATCCGCTTCACCCCCGATCTGAAGGCGGTGCACTGCGAATGAATCCCGGTAGCAGCTGTTACTGCTGGTCGGAGACTCCTTGCTGCTTGAGGGCCTGGTAGCGGTTGGCGAGGGCGTGGAAGGCCTCCTTGGGTTCCCAGGGCATGTCCGGGTAGGTACGCGCGTCCGCGGGGTAGTCGCTGTGCTCGTCGAGGATCTTGACGATGCCGTAGGAAGCGAGGTCGGGGTCCGGTCCGGACATACGGTGGGGGGTGCCGTAGCCGGCGAAGCTGAACCAGAAGACGGAGTCGACGCCTTCCTCTTCGAAGACGGGCATGAGGTCGTCGAGATAGCGGACCTGCTCGTTCTCGTCGCGCACCAGGTCCGGCTTGGGGGTGACACCGTCCGGCTCCATGGCCATGTACCAGCCCGAGCCGCCGTAGTCGCCCGCCCCTCGGAAGGTGCAGCAGCCGACCTCTATGATGGCGACCGGCTTGCCCTGGGCGAACTCCTTGCGCAGGTCGTCCCGGTAGGTGGCGGCGTTGCGAAGGCCCCGGAAGGCATCCAGACCGATGATGTCGAAGGGGCTCCAGTCCACGCCGTCCAAAGGGCACGAGGCGTAGCTGACCGGGCCCGCGAAGAGGGGGCGGACAGTGCGGACGACGTCCCCGAGGAAGGCGTTGACCTTGTCGGGGATGGGCCGGAGTGCGGCTGCGCGGCCGGGGCCGGCCAGGACCGGGATGCGGTCGTTGAAGGTGTCGCCGGGCAGGTACCCGCGGGCGAACAGGCTCAGTTCGCAGCCGGTCACGAGGACGACCTCGGCGCCGTCGTGACGCAGTCGTTCGGCTCGCTCTGCGCAGTCGGCGAAATACGGCAGCATCTGTTCGTCGGTCATCTCGCAGGGAAACGGCGAGAACCAGACCTCCAGCCCGACATCCGCCGCATGCCGGGCGGTGGTCTCGATCCGGTCCAGGTCGCCGCCCGTGATGCGGATCGCGGTGCAGTGCAGGTCCTCGGCGATGACCTGCATGTCCCGCGCGACGGCATCGGCGTCGAAGAGCGGGCGGGAGGTATCGCCGTTGGGAAAGGTGCCGGTGTCGTAGTGGATGCCTTTGCCTCGCATGCCTTGCGCCTCCGATAAGAATCCACGTGTCACTTACGGAGCGATCGTCAAGTCTCCAGCGGCGTCACAGTCAAGCCCGGATGGTGATCAGCCGTGTGAATCCGATCGCTGCCTGCGCGCCGACACCTCCGCCCTCCTCAGACCGTTTCGCATGATGGGCGGGTCAAAAACAGCGCTCGGCGATATGTGACAAGCCGGCACGCAAGTTGCACGAGGGCATCATGAATGTGAGCCCTGCGTTCTCGGCGGATGCGCGCACGTCGGAAGCCATGGAGCCAGGCAAATTCCCCACCCGCGCGGTCACACATCCCCACGGGGGTGGCGAAAGGAGGGGGCGCGGACGGTACCGGAGCCGGTCTGTCTAGGAGGCGTGCAGCCAGATCCGCAGCGGACCCACGGGTTCGAAGCCATGGCGGACGGCGGCCACCAGGTCGTCGCCCTGCTCGTAGCCGACCACTGGGAGGGTGGGGAACAGCCGATGCACCGCGCCCAGCACGACCGGCCAGGCTCTGTCAGGGCCGCCGTCCAGCGCGAAGACATTGGAGATTCCGACCACGTGGCCGCTGCGGCTGGCCACCGCCCCGGCGACCACTCGGCCGCCGGTGGACTGCCCGGCGAGCACGAAGACAGCGGGGTCGTCGAGCAGTTCGGGCCGGAAGAGGTCCGCGTTGCCCTCTCCGTCGTCCCAGGCGAGGGCCCACGCGCGCAGCCTGTCCGGCGAGCCCACCACGTACCAGTCAAGATCCGAAGTGAGGGCGGGCGCACTCGCTGGGCGGTGTATCCACTGCGCCTCGAACAGCACCTCAAAGCCGGCCTCCGTCAAGTCGAGGTCGGCGAAGCTGTCCTTGACGGAGGCGCCCGGTGTCACCGTGTCGATCCGGGCCACCAGCGGGGCCCGGTCAGCCCTCGGCACCAGCGTCACCGCGTCGGGGTAGTAGAGCGGCGTACGAGCCGGAGCGGCCCATGCTTGGGGTCCGAACTCGCCGGCCGAGCCGTGCGATCGGCCCATCGCCGCGCACCACTCGGCGTTGTTGCGGGCGGCGGCCAGGACCAGGAGCTGCTTCGGCGTAGTCACGAGTGCTGATCATGACGCGTCCGGCCCGGACCGGCGAACGGTTTATCGCCGCGCGCCGGACAACAGCCTCCGAAGTCCCGGCGGCCAGCCGGCCCGTGGGGGTATTGCGTGACCCGCCCGCATGGGTTCCTCACCCGAAATCCAGTGGACGGCGTTGGGACCTCAATCGTCATGGCCGTCACCCAGCAGCTCGCCCGCGTCCCGGCGGACCATCTCGCCGCCTGCCGCCTGCCGCCTGCCGCCTGCGGCCAGTCAGCCGGCAGATCGCTGCAAGACACCCTTGCCGACACCACCGGCGGTCTCGAACGGAGATCCACTCTGGCATCCGCCGCTGGCCGACATCCTGGAGCTGGACTGGACGCCGTCTCTGGTCGTCCGGGCATGCGAGCCGGCCGCTCTCGACGGGGACCGTTTGCACGCTCTCCTCGACAGGCTACCGACGGCGATACGACGATCGACCTCGGCTTCCCAGAGTTCGAGGCGCAGAAGGCGAAACTCCTCGGCCAGGAGACCACCCCCAGATCATGCCTCCACCGTGCCCCCACAGCGGTGGGGGTGTTCCCGGGCGGTGCGCAGGAGCTGACACCCCGTGGCGTGCCGCGACAGGCCACCTCTTGGAGGCGCCGACATTGAGGGCCCTCTGCGACCGCACGACACAGCAGTGGATCTCAAGGACCATCCCCGTCAACATGGAGATGTCTACCGGGAGACGAGCAGCAGAGTCCCCCTGCTATGGTGCGCCGATGTCATCGATCAAGCAGTTCCAAGTCACCTTCGACTGCGCTGAACCTGAGCGCGTCGCTCGGTTCTGGTGCGAGGTGTTGGGGTACGTCGTATCGCCGCCGCCGAAGGGGTTTGACACTTGGGACGATTTCGATCGCTCGCGGCCGCCTGAGGATCAGGGTTCATGGTTCGCCTGCAGTGATCCCTCCGGGGTCGGCCCGCGACTGTTCTTTCAGCGAGTTCCCGAGGGCAAGGTCGTCAAGAATCGGGTGCATCTTGACGTGCGGGTCGGCACCGGGCTCGTGGGGGAAGAGCGCCTCGCCGCACTCGAGGCCGAGTGCGCACGCCTGGTGCCCCTCGGCGCGGTACGCGTGCGGCTGTTGCTTGACGACAACGACTCGTGCATCGTCATGCAGGACATCGAGGGCAACGAGTTCTGTCTCGACTGAGCATCCCCCGAGACGGCAAGGTGGGGAGCCGTCTCCCTCGGCCTTCCTCAAAGCTGGTGTGTGGGGGGGAGTTAGCGCGTGAGGGCGAGGTTGTGAAGCCGGGCGAGTATCTGCGACGCCGCGGCATTCAGCACCCATCCCGGAGAAGAGCGACAGCCAGGCCACCCGCCTGTGCAAAGGCCCTCACGGCGGGCGGCCCTCGGCGCGGCTCCCAGAATCCTGTATGAAGTGGTGTCCACGAAGAAGGTCGCGGTCTTCTCCTGAGATCAAGGCCGGAGCAGACCACTTCACCGCAGTCACCGCCAACCGGGCCGTCGCCGCAGCAACGGCCCTGGACGCCCCCTGATTCAGGCCGAGGCCCACCGCATGGTCGCCAGCGCCTAGCGTCGCCACGCCCAGCACGCCAAGTCCCTGGCCGTCGCAGTCCGCGCCACCGCCCGCGGCATCCCTGTCACCGGCCTGCCCCAGGAACGCCTTCGTACGCCTTCACTGGGAGACCGCCCGTGCCTACGCCCAGTGGATCCGCTGGGGCCAGTGCCTGACCGAACTGCCGGCCATCGAACGCATCGCCCCGCAGGAAGTACGCCGTCCCGCCCTACGGGAGCTGGCCCGCACCATGCCGCGCAGCCCCGCACCCGCCGCGACGCGAAAGGCTACGCCTCCCGCATCAATGCAGCCTGACCGCAGGACGATTGTCCGTCTCACCATGTTCGTTCGTGCCTGTCCGGAATCCCCTGCACTTTGATGACTGGGGACGTAGTTCGCGTAGGCCGACGGCGCCACCAATCGCAAAGGCACTCACAGCAGAACGACCAGGGCTCTGTGCATCCGCCGCACAAACGATCTCTCAGTGATTGCTCTCCAGTACGGCTACTTCGGAACCTGGAAGCCCCCGATCTTCTGCTCGAGCAGTTCGGCCAGTTGCAGCGGGGTGCGGTCCTCGAACATCGGACCGATGAGCTGAACTCCCACCGGCAGACCCTCGGGAGACCGGCCCGCCGGTATGGCGGTGGCGGGTAGACCGGGCATGGTGGCCAGACCGGCCCAGACGAGCTGGTCGAAGTACGGGTACTCGACGCCGTCGATGTCGATCCGCCGTGCCCTCGGATCGGGGTTGTGGTCGTGCGGGAACGCGGGAGTTGGCGTAATGGGACACACCACCGCGTCGAACTCGGCGAAGAGCTGCCGCCAGCCGTGGCGGTGAAGTTCGCGATGGCTGTTCGCCTCGATCCAGTCGTGGTGGCTGAACACCATGCCGCGCAGCCGCGCCGCGTCGAGACTCTGGTCGTCCGCGCTCAGACCGGCGGCGCGGGTCCGCAGCTGCTCGTACGCTTCGACGGGAAAACGTGCAACAGAGCTCGAGAACAGCAACTGCGTGTAGAGCACCGCGGCTTCGGTCAGATCGGGAAGCAGCGGACTGCGCCGCTCGACGCGGGCCCCGCCGTCGACAAGTGCGTCTGCCACCCGGTTCACGCCCGCCCGCACAGCGGCCCCGGTAGCAATGAGCGGATGCTCGTCGAGGACCAGGACCCGGAAGTCGCGCAGCCGCTCGTGGCGCGTGGGCGGCAGCGCCAAGTCGTGCGCCACACCGAGCGTCAGCGGGTCCGGTCCGGCCATGACATCGAGCAGGAGCGTGAGATCGCGGGCCGTGCGCGCCATCGGACCGACGACGGCGAGGTCAAGGTCCGCCGGCAATGCCGGCGCGTGCGGCAGGACCATACCGCGGGGGGCCGCCAGCCCGAGTGTGGGCTTGTGCGCGTAGACGCCGCAGAAATGTGCGGGAGTGCGCAACGAACCGGCGATGTCTGAGCCGATCGACAGCACGCCGAAACCGGCCGCCAGGGCCGCCGCCGAGCCACCGGAGGATCCGCCCGACGTGCGACCGTGATCCCACGGGTTATTGGTGGTGCCGTAGATCTCGTTGAAGCTCTGCACATCTTGCAGCCCCAAAGGCACGTTGGTCTTACCGAGCACCACCGCTCCTGCGGCCTTGAGCCGCGACACCTGCACCGCATCCTGGGCCGGTACGAAGTCCCGGTACGGCGGCATACCCCAAGTCGTGGGCAGTCCGGCGATGTTGAAGGACTCCTTGACCGTCACCGGAAGACCGAGCAACGGTCGGTCCTCCCCGCGAGCGCGCGCCTGGTCGGCACCGTGCGCGGCCGCCCGCGCACGGTCGAAATCCCGCACACAGACAGCGTTGATCCCCTTGTCGTCCCGCTCAATACGAGCGATCGCCTCGTCAATCAGTTCCGCCGAAGTCACTTCACCAGCACGCAAAGCGGCCACGAGATTCTCGGCCGTCCGAAAGTTCCACTCCATGAAACCGACCGTATCGACCACTCTCAGAGGTCATAAAATGCCGCTACGCGCAACGGGTTGAATGCGTCAGCCCTCACGATGTTCTTCCGGCCACAAACAAATCACCCGCCCGAGGTGCCCAGAAGACAACTGGCAAGAAGGCGGCCGTGCTGGTCGCAGCGATCGACGAGTGGCTATGAGCCGCGCGGCCGAGCGACTACTAGACAACGCAGAACTCGTTGCCTTCCGGGTCCTGCAGCACGACGGCGTAGTGCCCCATGTCCGGCTCATCCGCGGTCCGAAGCACGCTGGCACCGGCGTCGATCAGTCTCTCCACTGTGGTGGTGACTCGCTGCGTGCGGATCGTCAACGGGACGTCGCGCCCGCCGCCGACCTTCAGATCGAGGTGTAGCCGGTTCTTTCCGGCCTTGAGTACCGGGACCTGCTGGAACCACACGCGCGGCCCTCGTCCTGCGGGATCGACGATCGACTCCGGGGTATCGCCCGCACCGACAGGCAGCTCCTCCTCGGGCACCCCCGTGGCTGCCCAATACTCTCGCCAGGTGGCACGGCCGCCAGGTGGAGGTTCGGGTACGTATCCCAGAGCCTCGCTCCAGAACACCACCAGCCTCTGTACATCGGTGCAGTCGATCGTCAGTTGCAGCGTCATCTCCATACCCGGAGCCTGACACACACGTCTGACACTCATGCAGGACCGAGCCACCGACCGGAACGACACATTCTCGCGGCCGCACACACAGTGCGCCGCACCTCGTTGGGGCATACCGCCGACCGGCCAGGACAGCGGTTCCCGCCACCATTGCACACCTCTTCGGGGCCGCCGCCGACTGGGACAGACCCGTAACCGAGCCGATCTTGACCCCAATCGGTGGCATAGCCTCCCGCGGCACCCGTCCCTTCAGCGAGCGCCGGGTGCCAACTGTCGTGCGAAGCCTCAGGTGCTCCATCACGGCTGCAACGGAGCACTCGAGCTGGCGCCGATGGACCACTGTGATGCTCAGACCCGGCCCAACGCCCGCCGCATGGACACCGCCTGGCGGTGAGCGTGCCGACGGTCACGCCAGATGGGAGCACATACTCGGAGCGTCCCGGTTCGGAAGTCACCGCAGGGTGGGCGGCGGGGATCGATCCCGCGAGCACGAACACTGGCGGCCCGTCCGCGGGGGCGCCACAGCCGGGCCTGGGTGAACAGACCGGGTTCGGTCCCGTGAGCATGCCGCGATCGACACGGCGCTTCAGTGGCTGGTCCACGCCGTAGCCCCGGATCGGGGTACATGCAGGCCACGGGTCGGATGCATGGTTCCGCCATCTGCATCAGTCGACGGCCTTCAAGTCGCCCAGCGCGTCCGCGAGGTCGACTTCGGTACGGCCACGAGTCTGGAGGCCCTGCTTGAAAAGCTCCGCCGTGCGTTGCTGTGCTGCCTCACCCCGAACAAGTTGCTGGAACAGGGCGGCATCTGCGCGAACATCGGCAGGATTTGCCAGGCTGATGGCGTTGACAGCTGATTTGGCGGCAATCAGTGCATCGCGCGGGAAGTTCCCCATTCGCGCGGCAATTCCGGCCACGAACTCGTCCAGTTCGATGTCGGGCACCGCGCGGTTGATCCATCCGTAGCGTTCGGCGAGTTCGGCATCGAAGTCGGCCGACGTCAACACGGCTTCGAGCGCTCGGCCCCGGCCAAGCAGACGGGTCAGGTGTTGGATCGCTCCCGCGCCGGGCGGGGTGCCGATGCCGACTTCGGGCTGGCACAGGACAGCGTTCTCCCGGGAGGCGAAGCGCATGTCGCAGGCGAGGAGGAACTCGCTGCCCGCTCCCCGTGCCCGGCCGCGCACCTTGGCAATGGTGACAGCCGGGATCTCGCTGAGCCTGCGGAAGAGCATCCCCAGGGAGGCATCGCCCGGACCGCCGGCTTTCGCGGCTTCAGCGGTGTATTCAGGCACCTTGGTCAGGTCTACGTGCGGGAAGAAGAAGTCGGGGTCCGCACTGTCGAAGACCACCACCCGTGCAGTCGCCGGTCGGGAGAGCTTCTCGATCAGCCCCACCAGATCGCGCACGAGCTCGGGACCGATGAGGTTGATCGGCGGGGCGTTGAAGGTGGCGGACAGGACGTTGCCGTCCAACCTGGTGCTGATGGTTTCGTACGAGGCGGTCATGTCCTCTTCCTCTCGGCGCTCATCACGGCCCGGCGGCAATCCCGGTTGTCAGGGCTGGTGATCCTCAAGTCGCAGCACCACCGATGCGGCAACCTCCTTACAGCCGCTGCAACGGTCAGGGAGAGGCCTCAACCCCACCCGGCGCAGGCGCCCCTGCCACTCTTCCCCCGATCATCCACTCGCACAGTTCTGGAGGACGGCCGGACGCGCCAGGCACGACGCCCGCGCAGCAACGACTCCGAGCAGTCAGGCACGCGACCTCAACGGCTGCCACGGGATGCCGTTTGCCGGATCGGACTATTCACCGAACCCGCTTCAGGGTCGCGACTTCCCCGATGCTTGAGTGAGTTCAAGCGTCAGGAGCGACAGCATCTGATGACATGGCGAGTGGTCCGGGTGCCGGATCCAGGTCGATGGGGAACACAGATTGAGGACGTTCATCGAAGGCGAGGCTCTTAGCGGTGCCGTTGAGGTGCACCCAACACGACAGATGTGTCGCAGGTGTGAGGCCCACTTGGATGTACCGAGGTAACGATCACTCCGCTGATCTGGTGTTTTTGCGCTTGTTGGCATTGAAGCGCGCCTTCTTCTGACGATTCCCGCACGTGTTCATGTCACACCATTTGCGGGTGCGGCTTTGGCTGGTGTCGAAGAAGGCGGCTTGGCAGGTTGGTGATGCGCACAAGGCCAATTTTCCGTCTCGTTCGCCTGCGATGATGCTGATCGCGTCGGCGGCGATCACGCTGAGGGCATCTTCCACGCAGGAAGCCGAGCCGAGCCGCCATCGCCGCTTGCCCTCGGGCGTCAGGACAGCCGCGGCCCGACCCTGAGCGCTGCAGTCATTGATGACTTGGACAGCAGACGCAGGGAGAGCGTCCTGGATCGCGGCCGCTGTCGCGGTGGCGTGAATCGACTCCCTCAGTTCCCGAGCGAGGTCGAGCTGGGCCGTGGTGCAGGACGCCACGGCGAGGCCGTTCACTGCCAGCCAGTCGACGAGTCGGTGCGGCGTGGGAATGCGCTCCACAGCGTCGCCGTGACGCTCCGACAGAGTCCCCGTGAAGCTGGTCGCCAGCACGGTACCGAGGCGGAAGTCAGGGAATCGAGCATGCATGGAACCACCTTAGGCGGTTGCAGCGCGGCTCGGAGAACTGCTAGAACCGCCTTAGCCGGTTCCACGATGGCCAGGAGGTCTCATGCCCCGTCCAACGAGCGACGTGCAAGCATTTGAAGCCCGCGCAACTGACGCTGACCTCGACGATCTGCGGGCGCGACTGGCCGCGGCGCGACTACCCGAGGCTGAGACGGTCCATCGCGCCGCGCCCGATCCACGCCGATGGAAACAGGGCGTTCCTCTCGCCGACCTCGTCGGTGTCGTGAACTACTGGCGCACCGGGTACAACTGGCGGTCGTTCGAGGAGCGCCTTAACCGGATCGGCCAGTTCCGTACGACCATTGGTGATCTGGGAATCCACTTCCTGCACCGTCGATCCGCGCGCGCAGACGCCACTCCTCTGATCTTGACGCACGGCTGGCCAGGCAGCATTGCCGAGTTCATCGACGTCGTAGACGAGTTGACAGATCCGAAAGATGCAGACGCGCCGGCGTTCCACGTCGTGGTCCCGTCGCTACCAGGCTTCGGTTACAGCGACAAGCCGGCCACCACCGGGTGGGGAACCGAAAAGATCGCGGCCGCATGGGTGGAACTGATGGGACGGCTCGGCTACAGCAAGTTCGTAGCCCACGGCGGCGACTGGGGAGGCAATATCACCACGGTTCTCGGCGGCAGGTTCCCGGCCTACGTTCTCGGGATCCACACATTGTTCGCGGAGGCGCCGCCCGGGTTGACAACGGACGGGCTCACTGCGGCCGAGCGCAAGTGGACCGAGGAAACCCGCGATTTCTGGCGCCACCGCGCGGCGTACGCGAAGCAGCAGGCGACCCGACCGCAGACCATCGGCTACTCGCTCGTCGACTCACCGGTCGGGCTTCTTGCCTGGATCCTTGACAAGTTCGCCGAGTGGTCAGACACCGAAGACAGCCCGTTCGAGAGGATCTCCAGAGACCGCATTCTTGACGACGTCACCCTGTATTGGCTGACGCGGACCGGCGCATCGGCAGCCCGCATTTACTACGAAAGCCACAACTCGCTCGATCCCGAACTCCGGGTCGACGTCCCGTCAGCAATCACTATGTATCCCCGCGACATCGAGAAGTGTCCGCGCCCCTGGGCACAGGAGCGGTACCGACAGATCGTCCGATGGAGGTCGCCCGAAATCGGGGGACATTTCCCGTCGCTGGAGGTTCCCGAGCATTTCGTCAAAGATCTGCAAGAGGGCCTCGCGGCAGTGCTGGCCGCTCATCGGTGAACGCGGCTGGGCGCCGGCACTCGATCACCGTCTGATCCGGCTCAAGGCGTTGCCCGACGGCTTCCAGACCGAGTTCCTCGAAGCGTGAACGAGCTCGGTCGGCGGGCCCACCTGCGGGGCACGTGGTCTGCCGAGCGGCCCGCAGGCGCTACTGGTCTATCAGCAGATCCAGTCCTCGCTGGCGCGGTGCCGGTCAAGTCCCACTGCGGCGAACTCATCGCTCGAACCCGCCGCCCGGATTCCGAGCTCACGAAGGGCCTGCGCGACCGGTGATCCCTGGGCAGCGACCGGCTCGCCTTCCAGAAGGTGCAGGGGTCCAAGAGCCAAGCACCCATCGCGCCACACGGCGCTGTTCTCTTCGCCCACCCCTCCGAAGTATTCGGATTCGACATAGGCCACCGGGCCGGCTTTCGACCACTCTGCAAGCATGACGTCGACGCCGGAAGGCAGACGCCAGAACTCCGGAGGACCCACAGCGCAGTCGCTGCTGAGTTCATGGAAGAGGACGCCACTCATGGGCAGCAGCGCAAGCCCATGCCGCAGAGGCGAGTCCGGGCCGATGGAAGTGCTGCTACGGCGGACGTCACGAGTCCCGCCGACGCGATTACCGCTTTGAGTTCCGGTGTGGGTGATGGCGATACCTCAAACCCCCACCCCGTGCTCAACAGCTCCTCAGACCTGCTCGCTTCGGTTCCCCATATGGGATGACGCCCGTCGTCTGTCTGATCTCGCCGATCACGCGTTCGGCGAGCGGCTGGAACCTGGTTATCAGCGTCCCGGCAGCGTCTCATCCAGCCAGTCGAAGACGATGTCGCAGTGCTGCTGCGGGGCCATCGGGGAACAGTGCAGCTGCGCGCCGGTGGCCGCGGTGAGCTTCACGTAGTCCTTGGGGGACGTCAGCTTGTCGAACATCGTCCGCGGCTGTCCGGGATAGAACTGCTCGTCCTCGTAGTCAAGGACCAGGGTGGGCATCGTGATGCGGCCGACCACGCTCGTGATGGTCAGGGACTCGATGCTTTTGGCGGGGGTGTAGAAGTCCGTGAAGACCTTGCCCTCGCGGGCAGCGAGCATCGCCGGGATGGAGAAGGGCTCGAAGCGCTTCTCCATCGTCGCGGCGGCGGCCGCAGGCAGCTCGGGGGCGACCTCTTTGTTCCAGATGTTGTTGGTCTTCGCCTTGTTCGGGGTGAGGATCTTGCGAATCTCCGGAGGGAAGCCCAGCCAGGGTTCCAGGCATCCGGGCATCGCCACCAGGGCAGCGATGCGCTTCTCGAAGGCCGCGGCCCTTGGGGCCAGGTTGCCCGCCATGCTCAGCCCAGTCAGGGCGATCCTGTCGGCGTCCACGTCGGAACGGGCGACCAGCCAGTCGACGAGCGGCGTGACCACCCTCTCCCAACGCGGCGTGAAAACCACCCGGTCCACAAAGAGCAATTGGCCCTGGCCCGGCCCGTCGTACACGAGGGCGTTCCAGTCACGCTCCAGGGCTGCCGAAACGCCGTAGGCCCACATGTCGACGTTCTGTCCATCGCTGCCGTTCGTGAGGATCACGGTGCGGCGCTGCTTGCCAGAGTCGTCAGGGCGGAAGAACCACACCGGCAGCGGGGTCTTCCCGTAGGGGATGTCCGCCGTCACCGGCGCCGGGTCGCACAGCTCACAGAACTTGTCCCAGGCGCCGCGCCCGGCCCTGTACAGCTGCTCCTCGCTCTCGGGGGTGTCGGAGCCGAGGACGAAGAACAGAGCCTGGGCGTAGTACTGCGCCGCCCGCAGAGCGCGCAGGCGCCTGGTCTGCCGGTCGGGCTTGCTGCCCTCGGGCGCCCCCATCAGCTGGTCGCCGAGCTTCTTGAAGGTCTCGACGTACGTCTGCGCGGAGAGGCCGGCCTTGTTGATCGTGTTCACCGCGGTGAGCACCTCGCCCACCTCGCTGCCGCCGAACCCGGCCCCGCCGAGGGCCCAGAGGCCACTGAAGTTGAACGCCGGGTCCCGGAAGAGCGTCATCACCCCGGGCGTGGCACCCACCGACGAGCCGGTGTCCGACGCCGTGGGCCTGGGTGCGACCCCTTGTGCGGAGGTTCTGTCCGAGGAGGTGCAACCGGCAGCCAGCGCGACCCCGGTCCCACCGACGAGCCCGGCGAGCGCGGTGCGCCGGGTCAGGTGGGATGCGTCCTGCGATGCGTGCGTCATGCCAGCTGACCGTATGGCCCGCGCCGCCTGCCCTTCCCTTCACGACACAGCTCGTTCCCCCGACTGGAACATCCGGTCAGCGACCCCGTGCCGCGATCCGGGCGGCCACCATGGAGAGAGGCACGGCGGCGGCCCAGCTGTAGATCGCAACGGCGGGCGAGACTCGTGCGATCCCCACCGAGAGCAGAAACACGACAGCTTGAGCAGGGAGTGGGACGTGGCGCCAGGGTGCGCCGGCGGAGTGGCTGGTGCGCAGTTCCATCGCATAGAGCACCAGTGCGGCCGCGCCGATGACGGCCCCGTACAAACCCGGACCGAGGAACTGGTCGCCGTAGTCCTCAAGAACCTTGGTGGGAAAAGGAATCGACGACAACAGCAACAGGAATGTCACGTTGAGCCAGAACAGGTACGAGTCGATCGGCCCCGCGTTCCGCAGCGCCGCGTGGTGGGCTCGCCAGAACAGCGCGATCACCACCGCACTCAGCAGGAAGGCGCCCGCCTGGGGACTGAGCTTCCTCCAGCGCCTGGTGCAGCTCTGCCCCGTGAAGTCCCCCGGGCAGCTTGATGTCCAGCACGAGCAACGTCATGGCGATGGCCACCACGCCGTCGGTGAGAGCGAGCATCCTGTCCTTCGATACAAGATCCACCCCGGGTTGGCCGAATGGCCGCCCTTCACTTTCGTTCATGGAGCCCGTCGTAGCACCCGCCCTCCGTGGGCGGAGCCAAGCAGGCGCGTGTCGCGTGTCGTCCACTCGTCGCCCGTCGTGCACCGCCTGAAAGCCTCTGTCGGCCGCGCCCAGGATCCCCACGATCCTCACTTCCTTGAACCCTAAAGCAACGGGCACCATGAGCAGGCGGGGGGATTTTCGGAAACCGGCAACGCCGTCTCACGCTCGCCGTCGCAACCACGGGCGCGTTGCTCGTTCGGCTCAGGGACGTGACGGAGACAGCAGCGGAGACGCTCGGCCGGCCGCGGGTCAGGGCTCTTCCGGGCCCTCCTCATCGATTTCGAACCAGACCGTCTTCCCCTCCGGTTCAGGGCGGATGTTCCACCGGTGAGCCAACACGTCGAGGAGTACGAGGCCGCGACCGGAGGAGGAGAGTTCGCCGGGGGCGCGCCGGTGCGGGACCTCGTCGCTGCGGTCGGTGACCTCCACGCGCAGCCGTCGCCGGCCTTGGGCAGCGCCGCTGATCTCGGCCCGAAGGACAGCGGCGTGTTCGGTGTGGATCAATACGTTCCCAAGGAGTTCGGAGACGAGCAGGAGGACCGTGTCGACCTGCTCGGGCCGCGCCCAGTCGTGGAGCAGGCCCTGGAATTCGATCCGCGCGTCGGCCAGTCCCTGGGCCTGATCCTGTTCGAGGGTGAGGCGCAGGTGCCGCCCGGTCCGATTCGCATGCACATCCGACGGATCTCGGCGCAGGAGCAGCATCGCGATGTCGTCCTCCGTGAAGGAGGCGCCGGGCTGGTCGCCCGCCTGTGAGGGGGACGGGGACACGACAGCGTCCAGAAGCCGGTCCGCCAGGCCGTCGAGGTCTTCAGGACCGCCCGGAGTCAGCGCATTGCGCACACGGAGCCAGCCGGAGTACATGTCGTGGCCGCCGGACTCGATGAGACCGTCGGTGCAGAGCATGAGGATCTCGTTCTCGCGCAGGGAGAGGACGCTGACCGGGTAGTCGTCCTCCCCGAGGTCGAGACCGAGGGGCAGGCCGCCCCGCACGTGCTTGAGCAGACAGGTGCCGTCCGGCAGGCGCAGTACGGGATGCGGGTGACCGGCCCGGGCGATGCGCAGGATGCCGGTGGCGGGGTCGGCCTCCAGGTAGACGCAGGTGGCGAAGCGGCCTTCGTCCAGTGACGTCAGGAAGCGGGACGCGCGTACCAGGACGGCGTCCGGGCCGTGCCCCTCGGCGGCGTAGGCGTGGATGGCGGTGCGCAGCTGCGACATCAGCCCGGCGGCCCGCACATCGTGGCCCTGGACATCACCGATCACCACACCGAGGCGCCCGCTGGGCAGAAGAATGCTGTCGAACCAGTCGCCGCCGACCATGAGACCCCCGCCGGTGGGCACGTACCGGGCGGCGACGGTGAGGCCGTCGACACCGGGAGCGATCCGGCTCATGCTGCTGCGCAGGCCTTGGGAGAGCGCGCGGTCCGCCTGGCCGTCGTACGACTGCTCGATGCTCTGGCTGAGCAAGCGGGCCATGGTCACCAGCAAGGGGCCCAAACCGTCGGCCATCTGTACCGGGGCGTCGAAGGCCGCCATCCACACGCCGGTGAGCTGGTTGTACGTCGTCAGGGGCAGGAAGGCCCAGGCCTCGTACCTCTTCTGTCCGCCGAGCTGCCAGGCGGACGGGAAGCGATCGCGATACTCCTGTGGGGAGGCCAGGAAGACGGGGCGCCCGGTCCGGGCCACCTGCGCGGCCGGGTGAATCGTGCCGAGAGGCAGTCGGAGCGCGTCGTCCTCGCCGTCGCGGAAGCCGATCTGGCCCACGCACTTCAGGACTTCACGGTCCGTCCGGAACACCGCCTGACCGCACAGCGGCAGGCTGGCGTCGGCCAGTTGGGAGATCAGGGTGAGCGCCTCCCCGAGGGATGTGGCCTGGGCCAGGGCGTGCCCCGTCACGAGCAGGTCGGCTCCGCGGTGGCGGATCCGCCCAGCCACCTTGCCGGATCCGCCGATGGTCGGGCCCGCCAAACGGTTGAGAGTCGCGACCTGGCGCATCTCGACGTCGTACTCCTCGGAATTGCCGTGCTCGCGCCCGCCACCCACCTGCGGCACTCCCGTCTACTCGGCGCACTCTGCCTTCCCGCTCCCCCCATGTTCCGTCGATCAGCCCTACCTCGCCTGCTCACTCACGTCCCGGCGCCCTGCGACCTCCCGATCCGCGTCGAACGCGTTGACGGATGCGAACCGGCGGGACGAAGATCGACAGGCTTGGCTCCGACCTCGTTGTTGAGGTTCAGTCATGGCTGCGGTGAGTCGGCCCTCTCATGCGATCCGAGCCCCGGAGAAGGCGAGACGTCGAGGACATCACCCTCTGCTGCTGCCCACCCGGAACGGCGGGCCGACAGCGCCCGCTGCGCCATCGGGACGACCACAGCGGGTCCTCCACGTCCGGTGCACCGACCCCGGTCCCGCGAGCATCACCCGAGCCCGCACACCGACCCCTCGGGGCTGTGCGGGTCAATGCGCCGGCTTCCCGACACGGATCAGGCGTTCGGCGATCGCCAGGTGACGGCGTGCTCCGACTCGGTCCAGAGTTCTCGCCTGGTTCGTCAATCTCATGTGGGTGGCTGGTTCTCAACGAGGCAGCCGGCGAGATCGAGACACGGCTGCATCCGCGTCGCACGGACGCTGCATCCGCGTCGCACGGACGCTGCATCCGCGTCGCACGGACTGATCCCAAGGGCTCAACGCCAGCCACCTCGTCATCATGCACGGCCCCAACCACCGAACCGGCAAGCGGCCGTATGACGACGGGCCGTTCGACCCTGCAGACGTCGTCGAAGCGGCGGCGGAGCGGCTCAGGGCCGACGACGCGCGAGGATGATCCCTCCCAGCTTGCTCTCGGCGGAGGTGAGCGTCTTGTGCGTCTCGACGGCGAAGCCGGCTTCGCTGAGCCACTCGATCATCTGGTCATGCTGCCGGCGATGGACATGGACCTTCATGGGGTGCCCGCCATAACCCTCGGTCTTCAACTTCGACTCGTCGCCGACATGGAAGCCGAGCAGGAGCGGCCCACCGGGCCGAAGCACTCGACGGAAGTGCGTGAGAACCGAGCTGATCTCGCCGTCAGGAATGTGGATCAGCGAGTACCAGGCGACCAGACCGGTCACCGAGGCATCAGCCAAGGTGAGGTCCGTCATCGAGCCGAGATCGAACCGCACACCGGGCTGATCACGACGGGCCACATCGATCATTCCCGGTGACAGATCGATGCCGAACGCGTCCAGGTCCAGCTTCCGCAGGTGACCCGTGATCCTGCCCGTCCCGCACCCCACGTCCACGACCGGCCCGCCGCCTTGCGCGAGAACCAGCTCGGCAAACAGGGCCAAGACCGCCCGTTCTTCAGGTGTTTCGTCCAAGAGGTGACGTGTCAGCTCTGCGTAACTCGCAGCCACGGTGTCATAGGACGTCCGCGTATCTGCCAGCCAGTCATCTGTGTTCGGTCCCAGCTCCACCGACCGAACGCTACCCAAGACATCAAGCGGCGTGACAGATCAGTTCCGGCGCCGCCTCCCCACCGCCGGCGCGCTGGCCCGGCCTCACCGCGGCATGCGGTGCCGGCGAAGGATTCACCTTCACCTAGCTGGTGTACGCACGCGGCGGAGCCGCGACCGTGCGGATTTGCCTCGCCAAACGCGCCTCAGCGACGGACTACCCGGGCTACCTCAAGTGCGGGCGCTACCGGCGCTGAGCCCGCGTCGCGCGAAGGCTCCGCTCAAGGCCAAGTCGCAGGTTCTACCGACAGCGGAGGCTACGCCTTCCGCGAGTCCGCGATCTTGTCCAGTTCGCGCATGGCCTCGGCGTGTGCGCTCATGCGCCTGCTCAGACTGCCGCTCGTGAACAGTGCCACGCCGGCGGCCGACACCGGCACGGACAAGCCGAGTACGGCCAGAGCCTCGGGCCAGTCGCGTTCGTTCTGACACCAATCACCGTTCTGCAGGCCTTCGTTGGCCGTACCGCGCTCCGTCAACAACCGTGATGCGCACTCCTGGGGGTAACGGTCGCCCGGCTCCTCATCGACCTGGTACGGGATGAGGAGCAACACGGCACACCATGTCCACAGAAGGGCCGCCAAGGCCAACAGGCCGACGCCCCAGGCGCGTATCCGACTGGCCCGGTCGCGGAAGTCAAGGTCGTACTCACGTGATCGCATGGCGGACGAATCTAGCAGCAGCTTCTCGCCGCTCCTGGCGCTTGCTGCGGTTGTGACCTGCGCGGCTTTCCCCGCCGGCCACCACTTGACGAGGAGTCGTCTGGTCGCCGGCGGGGACACCGCGTTGATGCTTTGGGGGTGGCTGCTCGATGGCCGCCTCGGCAGCGGGAGCTACGGAAGGAGCACGATCTTTCCGTGGGTGTGCCCGCGTTCCAGCTCGCGGAACGCGTCTCGCACCCGTTCCAGCGGGTAGGTACGGGCGATCCGCACCTCCAATTCCCCGCACGCTGCAAGCCGGGCCAGCTCGCCGAGCACGACCGCGCACGCCGCCGAGCCTTCTCCGTAGGTCCGCGCGCCGACCCTGGCCGCAGCCTGCCAATCGCGGATCGTGTTGATCCGCTCGGGCCGCACGCCCAACTCCACTGCCAGCTCCACGTAGCCGTCGCCGAACGTGTCGATGAACGCGTCGACGTTCCCTCCGGCGGCCTGCCGGATCCGCTCGGCCGCGCCTTCCCCGTACTCGACCGGGACGACACCACGGTCCTTCAGCCAGGCATGGTTCCGCTCGCTCGCCACCCCGATCACCGTGGCGCCGCGCCGCCGCGCGAGTTGTACGGCAAGCGACCCGACGCCGCCCGCCGCACCGGACACCACGACCGTGTCGGCCGGCCCGGGGTCCACCGCGAAAACGGTGGCGTACGCGGTCGTGCCGGCCACGTACAACGACCCGGCCACGTCCCAGGGCAGCTCCTCCGGACGGGAGACCACGTTCACGTCGTCGACCACTACGAACTCCGCGTGGCTCGCTCTGTCATGTGTGAAGCCCAGGACCTCATCGCCCACCGCGAAGCCGCGCACCTGCGCGCCGACCTCCACCACGACGCCGGCCAGGTCACTGCCCTGTCCGGTGGGGAACGCAGCCGGCCAGCGTTCGTGCCGCGCACCCTTGCGGATCATCACCTCGCCGGGCTGGATCCCGGCCGCGCGGACCTCGACCAGCACCTGCCCGGGGCCGGGCGTCGGGCGCTCCACCTCCTCCACCCTCAACACATCGATCTCGCCGTACTCGTGGAACCGCACTGCCTTCATGGCGTGATCACCGCCTTTCGTCGTTCGGACAGGCCCTGGACCACGAGGTACGCCGAGCGGGCCTACGTCTTCCACGGCATCGTCACCGTCGCCACGATCGGGCTCTGGCTTGGTCTGCTTGGTCCATGATCCGCCGGACAGAATCTGGCGGTGAGGCTCTCGTAAATCGGTGGAGCTGCGCCGCTGCGCGCCATTACCGTGCTGCCGGACCAAGTCGCCGAGGCAAGGACGTCCCGTTGTACACCGTGTGAGACCTCCCGAGTGCTGATTCGTCGCGCGTCGCGCTTGTTGCGCCGCGCTGCTTCTTGCTGCGGACTTCTCACTGAAACCGGTGTACTTCTGTGCTCAATAATTGGGTTGTCATGCCCACCTGCTTGCCGCTCGTTCTCCGCCGTTGCCACACGTGCGCGTCCCAGCGCTTCCGGGCAAACGGCAAATTCCGCGTCAACGCAAACCACAAGCTCCTCGACGTCTGGCTCCTCGTGCTCTGTACCGCTTGTGGGGCAACGACAAAGCTCACGGTCCTGGAGCGGATGAATGTGCGCTCCGTACGGCCTGAACTGCTCGACCGTCTGCACGACAACGACCCGGGCCTGGCCGCCGAGTTGCTCCAGGATCCGGTCGTGCAGCGCCGTAATCGCATCGCCCTCGACTGGGACAACGCCTGGCGCCTCGACACCGGCGGGTCGGATCACCTGGACCGCGAGGTGATCGACGTCTCGGTCCGCTTTACGGCGCGGATCCCTGTCCGGCCGGTGCGACTGATCGCTGAAGGCTGCGGTCTTTCGCGGGCCGAGGCCGGGAGACTGATCGCGGAGGGGAAGCTCGTTTCGGCAGTCCGGCTGAACAGCAAGCTCTCCGACGATTTCACCTTCACGCTCAAACGCTGAACCCTCCTCAAGACCAGGGCCTGTCCGCAAGATGCGCCGGACAGGCCCTGGTTGATCCTGCGGTTACGTCCCGTACGCCGTGCAGACCGACGACCGCATCAAGAGGGTCGCCACGTCAGCGCTGTGGACCTCGGTGGGCTCGGCGTCAGTCGTCGATCGCCTGGTAGAGAGCGGTCCAGAAATCGAGCATGAGATGCACCGGATCCGGGACGGACGCTCCGACCTGGGTGAGCAGGATCCCGGTGAGCCGGTTGACCGGGTCGGCGTAGGTCGAGGCGCCGCTTCCGCCGTCCCAGCCGAACTGGCCGACGGGCGCATAGTCACCGCGGTAGGTGCGCACCGCCATCCCGAAGCCCCAGCCGCCGTGCTGCCCCTGACCGTGGGACACATGAACGTTGTCGACTGCCAACTTGTGCCGGGCGGCGTGCTGTTCGGGCGAGAGCCGGTTGGTGGTCATCAGCTCGACGGCGGGCCGGGACAGGATCCGCTCGCCCTCGTGCATCCCGTGGTTCAGCAGCATGCGGAAGTAGGCGTGGTAGTCGTCGGCGGTGGAGTTCAGTCCACCGCCGCCGCCCTGGAACGCCGGAGGCGTGCTGTGGCGCCCCGTCGCGGCCTCGTCCCAGACCTGGAACTCTCCGGTCACCGGGTCGGGGGCGTACAGGGGCGGCAGCCGGTCGAGCTGGTCCCCGGGCACGTGGAAGCCGGTGTCCTTCATGCCCAGCGGCTCGAAGATCCGCTCGCGCAGGAACGACTCGAACGACTGGCCCGTGACCCTGGAGACGAGCACGCCGACCAGGTCGCTGCTGATCTGGTACTGCCAGCGCTCTCCGGGCTGGTGCATCAGCGGAAGCGTGCCGAGACGGCGCATCCACTCGTCCTGCTCGGGCATCGGCGTCGGCAGGTTGGGGGTGATCCCCTGCTCGAAGACCGCGTTCATGATCGGAGTGCCGATCACCGTCATATCCATGCCGAGTCCGAACGTGGAGGTCAGCACGTCCCGTACGGTGATCGGCCGCCGCGCCGGCACGGTCTCGTCCAGCGGGCCGTCGAGCCGTTTCAGCACCTGGCGGTCGGCCAGTTCCGGCAGCCAGCGCTCCACCGGGTCGTCGAGGCGCAGCCTGCACTCGTCGAGCAGGACCATCGCCGCCGCGATCGAGACCGGCTTGGACGTCGAGGCCATGCGGAAGATCGTGTCGCGGCGCATCGGTGCGCCGCCGTCGTGACGCATCGTCCCGATCGTTTCGACATGTGCCTCGTCGCCCTTGCTGAAGAGGGCGACCACACCGGGAATCTTCCCTGAGTCGACATGCCGGGCCAGCACGTCGTGCACCCTGTGCAGCCCTGCCTTGGAGAAGCCGCTGTTGGACATGGTGGTGTGCTCCTTTGACTGAGAATGAGAGAGCGGACGGTCAGCAGCCGAGCCGGTCGGCGATCACATCCAGCACTTGCCGCAGATCGCGTGCCATGCGGACCCGAAGCCCGATCTCGGCGATCCCGGCGGCGAATCCCGGGTGGCCGGGAAGGACCCGGTGGACGCGATGGGTCACCCGGGTGCCTGCGGGACAGGCGCTGACGGCGTGCACCCCGGCGTACCAGCTCTGCACCGCCACCCTTGACCGGTCCCGGTCCACGTGGATCTCCAGCGGCTCCACCGGCCCGGCGAACTCGGCGTGATAGGCGCCGGCGCCGGACCCGGCCACGACGGTCATCGCCCCCTGCCGAGCCGCCGAAGCGCGGGCCAGCAGCAGCAGGTTGTCATCGCCCACCCGCCCCTCGGCTACGGCGAGCAGGAGCTCGGCGACCGCGTCGACGGGCGCGCCGAGCGTCCCGTCGACCTCCCACCGGACGGGCAGGGCATCCAGCCCGGTGAACAGGGAAGGCGTCGTGTGCATGGCCAAGAGCGTTGATCCTGCGCCCTGTTCAAGGCAAGCCGTGTCACGTCACATGGGACGCGGGACATCCCCCGACACCTGGCTGACCTGCACTGCCACGCCGACGGGCGGCCGTTGCAACAGTGTCCCGGGACGGAACGGAACACCCGCGCACCACCCGGGCCGGGCTCAGGCCCGCGTGGACGTACCGCGCGCGTGCCCACGCAACAGGCGGATGCTCGCGCGGGCTTCGTCGGCGAGAGTGGGAATGCCCAGCTTGACGGCAAGCCCGAGGGCGCGGTCGAGGTGCCGCTCCGCCGCAACGGGATCACCTGCGAGCCGGCATGTCTCGCCGTATGAGGTCAGCACACCTATGGCGTACTGCTGCTCCCCGGTCGCCTCGATGATGCGGAGCGCCTCCGCGTGCACGGCCAGCGCCTCTGTGCCCCGGCCGAGACGCCGAGTGGCCACGGCGGCGTTGGTCAGGCTGACCGCCTCGAAGATCTGGTGACCGGTCGCCCGGCTGTGCGCCACCGCCTGCTGTGACAGTTCCAGCGCGACCTGGACGTCGCCGAGCCCGAGCGCGGCACCGGCCAGCTGGTCCAGGCACATGCGTTCGAGTTGCAGGTCGCCGCGCGCTCGCGCGATCCCGATCACCGACAGGACGGCCTCCCGTGCCTGCTCATAGCGTCCGTCCCGGACCAGCACCAGGCCCTCGCGCGCCTTCGCCAGCATCCGGTAGACGTCGAAGTCCGCACCCTCCGGAAAGATCACGGACGACTGCCGCAACAGCCCGATGGCGCCCTCGAAGTCCCCTTCCTTCATGCGCAGTTCCGCCAGTTGCTGCAGCACCTCGAACTCGACATGCAGATCGCCGCCTTCAGCGAGCAGCGCCCGCACCGCCTCGAACTCCGGCAGGGCTTCCGCCGGCCGGCCGCCGCGCTGCCGGGCCACACCGCGGTGGAACCGCAACCAGATCAGCGACCGACGGTCACTCAGGCGTTCCGCTTCGGACAGAGCGGTATCGATCATGTGCTCCCACCGGTCGAGACCACCGCGCCTCATGAAGTAGACGTCCGCGACCTGCGCGAGCCCGATCACGGAGGTGCCCAGTCGCAGCTCGGTGGCCTGGGCGAACACCGCCTCGATGTTGGGCCATTCGCGATCCAGCCAGGCGAGCGCGTCTGTCGCGCTGTGCATCTCGGGGACGAGTTCGGGCGGGTGGGTGATCGTGAGCGGCAGCGGTGCGGTCTCGTGCAGGAGCGCCCGGTCCGCCGCGAGCACGCCGCTCAGGTAGTAATCGGCCAGCCTGGCGATCGCCTCCGCGTCGTCGGGCTCGGCGTCGTCAGCACGAGCCGCCTGCCGCAGCAGGTCGTGGAGCCGGTAGCGGTTCGCGGTCGGCTCCTGGATCAGATGGGCGTCGACCAACTCCTCCAACAGAGCACGGGCGTTGCTCCACGGGATGCCGGCCAGCGCGGCGGCGCCGTACACGCAGATGTCGGTTCCCGAGACCCGGCCCAGCAGCCGGAACATGCGGCGCTGGGCCGGGTCGAGCTGCCGCAGCGACATCTCGAAAACGTCCGACACCGCCAACTCGCCCTCGCGCAGCCGTTCCACCAGGGTGTCGAGCGTCCACGCGGGCCGGTGCCGCAAGCGCGCGGCGGCCACCCGGATGGCCAGCGGCAGGTTCCCGCACCGGCGCAGCACCTCACCGACATCACCAGGACGAGCTCCGCCCGCGGACTCGACGAACAGCGCCGCCGCCTCCTCGGTCGGCAGGACGTCCAGCGAGATCGGCAGGACGCCGTCCAGCTGCACCATCCGCCGACGACTGGTGATCACGACGAAACTCTGACCGGCACCGGGGAGGAGATCGCGCACGTGATCGGCGTCAGCGGCGTTGTCCAGCAGCACGATCGCGTGCCGTGCAGCCAGCTCCGACCGCCACAGCGCGGCCCGCTCGGCGACCCCGTCGGGAATCCTGCCTGGCGGCAACCCGAGCGCGGCCAGCAGCACACGCAGCGCCTCCGCCGGCCCGACCGGCTCCCGGCCCGGAGTGAACCCGTGCAGGTCCAGATAGAGCTGGCCACCTGGGAAGTCGACGGTCAGCCGATGCGCGGCGTGTACGGCCAACGCCGACTTGCCCACCCCGCCCATGCCATCGATCGCCACCACCGAAGTGTTCCGCGCGGCGCCGAGTAAAGCGTTCAACTCCTCCCCGCGCCCGGTGAAAGCGGTGATGTCGTGCGGCAGGTCATTGCGCACCGGCGCCGGGGCAGCCGCGCTGGTACGGGGCCCGTCCTTGGCCCGCTCCCACACCTCGCGCAGTGTCCTGGGGTCATGACCGGCTGACTTGCAGAGCGCCACCACCGTCGGCCAGGGCGGAACGGCCTGTCCGGAGAAGTAGCGCGACAGCGAGGAACTGCTGACGTGGACGTCGCGGGCGAGCTCGCGCAGGCTCCGTCCGGTTGCGTCACGCAGCTGAAGCAGCCGCCCCGCCAACTCCTCACTCACACTCGCAAGCCTTCCCCCAGGAATCACGCGCTGATACTAGATGGAGTGGGGTGAGGCGGTGTCTTGATTGCCTGTACCTGCGGCCGAGCAGTTCATCGGCACACGATGCCGACATCGAGGGTGGGCGCCCGTCGGCCGACCCAGGCTCTGGGCGCCCGGAAGGCTGAGAACGGCCCAGGCTCTGCGTATTGGTTCACAGGCTGCGGACCAGGCCGCCGTCGCAGCGCAGGGCGGTCCCCGTGATGTACGAGGCAGGGGCGCCGCACAGGAAGGCGGCGAAGGCTCCGAACTCGGCGGGGGTGCCGTACCGGCCCGCGGGGATCGTGGCCCTGGAGGCGGCCTCGACCTCGGTGACGGGGCGCTGCTCTCGTTCGGCCCGTGCGGCGTCCAGCGCCGCCACCCGGTCGGTGGCGATCCGCCCGGGCAGCAGCAGGTTGACGGTGACTCCGTCCGCCGCCACCTCGGTGGCGAGGGTCTTCAGGTACGCGGCCAGGGCAGCGCGTCCGGCGTTGGAGAGGGCGAGCCCCGGCAGCGGCGCGGCGATCCCGCTGGAGCCGATCGCCAGGATGCGGCCCCAGCCTCGGCGCCGCATCGCGGGCAAGGTCAGTGCCACCAGACGCTGTTGGGCCAGCAGCAGCGAGTCCACGGCCGCGGCGAGGTCGCCGGTGTCCAGGTCTGCGGCAGTGCCTGGCCGCGGGCCGGGTCCGTTGAGGATCAGGATGTCAGGGTCGCCGTAGGCTTCGCGGGCCGCCTCGACCAGTGCCTGCGGCCCGCCCGGGGCGGACAGGTCGGCCTGTACTGCGACCGCTTCGGGCAGTTGGGCGGCGATCTCCTTGGCGAGCTCGCCGCGTCGCCCGGCCACCACGACCGAGGCGCCTTCGGCGGCCAGCGCTTCGGCGACCGCGCGGCCCAGGCCGCCGGTGGAGGCGGCGACCAGTGCGACACGGCCGCGGATACCGAGATCCATCAGTGCACCTCCTTGGGCAGCGCGGCGAGGTGCCGTTCCAGCTGCGGGACCAGGGCCTCGGGCAGCGGCGGGGCCGGCGGCCGCACCCCCGACTCCGTGATCAGTCCGCGCCGCCGGATGGCCTCCTTGCGCAGCGCAAGCCCGATCCCGGCCTGGGCCTCGAAGTTCACCAGCGGCAGATACGGCAGGTAGGCCTCCCGGGCCGCGTCGTGTCCGCCGCTGCGCCATGCCTCGACGCAGGCGATCAGGCCCTCGGGCCAGGAGAAGCCGGTCATCGCCCCGGCGGCGCCGGCCGCCAGTTCGTCGAGCAGGCCAAGCCCGCCCAGGCCGCCGAAGACCGGCACGTCGAGTTCGGCGGTGAGTCCGGCGACGGCCGCCGGGGTGGGCGGCGCCTCGGCCTTCACCGCCACCGCCGAGGGGACCGCGTGGACGGCGCGGACCAGGTCGGCGGTGCGGATGGCGACCCGGCTGGTCTCCGGGTAGTCCTGGACCACGATCCCGGCGCCGGTGGCGTCGTGGACCGCGTTGAGGTGGGCCGCGACCACCTGCGGATCGGGCGAGTTGACCTGCACCATCAGTCCGGCGAGGCGGTCTCCGACCACCTCGCTGACCAGCCGGGCCTCGTCGAGCACGGGTGCGGTGGCGAGTCCGGTGACACCGACGACCAGCGGTAGGCCGACCGTGTCGACGACCGTCTCCAGCACCGTGCGGCGCTCCCCGGCGGTGAGCCGGGCGGCCTCGCCGAAGACTCCGAGCACGGTCAGACCGGTGGTGCCGATCTGTTCGTAGTGCTCCACCAGCCTGGCCAGGCTCGGCTCGTCCACCTCGAGGGCGGAGCCGAGGAAGGGTGTGGCAACCACACCCCACACACCGGGTGCGAGCTTCTCGGGCATCAGTGGGCTCCCCGCTCCCCTCATCGTCCCGGCCAGACCGGCGGCCGCTTCTGCTGGAAGGCGAGCACGCCCTCCTTGCCGTCCTCGCTGTCGAGCGCCGCCATCAGCGCCGGGGTACGCAGCTTGTGGGCGTCCTGCGGCGAGAGCTCGCTCCCCCGCTGGACCATCTGCTTGATGGCACGCAACGAAGTGGGGGCGCAGGCGAGGATGTCGGCGACCCAGCGGTCGACGGCCTCGTCCAACTGCTCGGCCGGGACCACCTCGTTGACCAGGCCCATCCGCTGCAGCTCTTCGGCGGAGGCGCGACGGCCGGTGAGCAGCAGCCCCATCGCCTGGGTGTGCGGCAGTCGACGGACCAGCTGGAAGACCCCGCCGTCCAGCGGGATCCGGCCGACCCTCGGCTCGGTGAGGCCGAACCGGGCGTGGTCGGCGGCGATGACGATGTCGCAGCCGAGGACCATCTCCATGCCGCCGCCCAGGGCATAGCCGTTGACGCGGGCGATCACCGGGACGTCGAGGGTGGTGCGCAGGCCGAGACCGCCGAAGCCGTTGGGGTCGAGGCCGGACCAGTACTCCAGACCGGTCTTCTCCACCGCGTCGGCGGACATGTCGGCGCCCACGCAGAACGACCGCTCCCCCGCACCGGTGACGACGACCACCCGGACCTCGGGGTCGGCCTCGATCTCGGCCCAGATCTCGCCAAGACGGGTGTTGGTCTTGATGTCCACCGCGTTGAGCACGGCGGGGCGGTCGATGGTGACCCGGGCGATGTGCCCGTCCCGGATGTAGCGGACCTCGTCGGTCATCGCAGCACCTTCTTCTGGCGGAGCAGTTCGATCTGCTCGGCGGTGTAGCCGAGTTCGCCGAGTACGTCGGCGCCGTGCTCGCCGAGCCGCGGCGGGACGCGGCGGACCGTGGCGGGGGCGGCGGAGAGGTGGAGCGGGGCGTTGAGGGCGCGGATCCGGCCGGCGACCGGGTGGTCCATCTCGACGATCATGTTGTTGACCGCGGTCTGCTCGTCGTCGAGGGTCTCCTCGAGGCTGCGCACGGGGGCGCAGAGGATGTCCTCGTCCTCGAGCCGCTTGACCCAGTGGTCGGTGGTGTTGCCGGCCACGGCCTCGGCGAAGATGCGCTGCAGCTCGGGGCGGTGGGCGAACTGCAGGTCGAGGGTGGCGAACTCGGGGCGCTCGCCCAGGTCCTCGTCGAGTTCGAGAGCGCGGCTGATGTGGTGCAGCGGGTTGGCCTTGAAGCCGCCCACCATGATCAGTGCGCCGTCCGTGGTGGGGAACACCCCCGTCAGCGGCATCGCGGCCCAGTTGATCTCGGAGCCGCGGTTGAGCTGTTGGCAGGCCTCCTGCATCTGCATGTGGAGCATCGAGTCGTACATCGACACCTCCACCTTCTGCCCCTCGCCGGTGCGGTCGCGGTGCAGCAGGGCCAGCAGGATGCCCTGGAGCAGATGCATCCCCGTGGTGTAGTCGCAGAGCGTGGTGGGGTAGAGGGTGACCGGGTCGTCCTCGGACACCCGGCGCCACATCACTCCGCTGTATGCCTGGGCGATCGCGTCCTGCCCGCCCTTGTGGGCGTACGGGCCCTCGGTGCCGAAACCGGTGCCGGAGGCCCAGATGATCGCGGGGTTGACCGCACGCAGCGCCTCGTAGCCCAGGCCGAGGCGTTCCATCACCCCCGCCCGGAAGTTGCTCACCACGACGTCGGCGGAGCGCACCAGCTCCTGCACGGCCCGGCGGCCTTCCTCGGTGCGGGTGTCGATGGCGATGCTGCGCTTGTTGCGGTTGATCGACAGGAAGATGGGGTTGTCCAGGCCGGCCTCGTCGGGGATCGAGGTCCGGGAGATGTCGCCGGTGCCGGGGCGCTCCACCTTGATGACGTCAGCGCCGTAGTCGCCGAGCATCTGGGTGCAGGACGGGCCCATGAAGACCTGGGTGAAGTCGATGACGGTGATGCCGCTCAGCGGCTGTGCGACGGCGGTCATGCCACGGCCTCCTCGGTCTGGTCGACGGTCGCGCTCTCGGCGACGGTCGCGTTCTGCGCGGGTACGTCACCGGGGTCGGCGCCCTGCTCGCGCATCCGGCGCTGGATGACGGCCGGGTCCACGTCCCGCACCAGGACGCCCTGCTCCACCGCGGTGGCTGCGGCGATGCCGGCTGCCTGGCCCATGGCCATGCAGGGCGGTATCTCCCGGGACATCCGCTGTGCCTCGGGCGTGGCCGAGTAGTGCCGTCCCGCGACCAGCAGCTGGTCGACGTCGCGCGGCAGCAGGGCTCGGTAGGGGGTGTAGTAGTCGCGGCCGCGGGAGACGCTGTCCGCGAAGTGACGGCGGGAGGTGACATCGTCCTTGGTGACGACGTACTCGCCCTGCAGAAGCCTGGTCTGACGGACACCCATCTGTTCGGCCACGTCGAGCAGGTAGGCGTTCTTGAAGCCGGGCAGGTCGGACTTGATGGAGTCGAGGACCGCGCCGATCCGGGCCCGGGCCTCGAACTCGGCCTCGGTGAGGGAGACCGGGTCGGTGCCGTCGAAGCCGGTCAGGTGCGGCGCGTTGCACCACACCACACCGGGTACGGGCGTCTTGAGCCACCACAGCTCCCAGGCACCGCCGAGCAGCCGCTTGATCTTGCGGTTGATGGCGCGGGCCTCGCGCGGGTTCTCCTGCTCGAAGCGCTCGGCTGTCGCGGTGTCCACTCCGCCGAGCCGGAAGACGAGGGTGACGAGGTAGTTGTCCTGGGCGTAGGAGGCGCCCGCCCGGGAGGCGACGTCGATGTCACCGGTGGTGTCGATGACCACGTCGCCCATGACCGCCTGCGGGCCGGACTTGGTCTCGCAGACGACACCCTTGACCGCACCGTCCTGGACCACCGGCCGGGAGAACCAGCTGTGCAGCCGCAGATTGACCCCGCTCTCGCGGACCAGGTCGTTGGAGACCCGCTTCCAGCCGTCCGGGTCGAACGCGACGGCGTAGCAGATCGGCTTGGGGTTGGTGTGGGAGTGGAAGTCGAAGGCGCCCCAGCGCCCCCACTTGGCCCACATCTCCGGCGAGGAGTAACGCTCCTCGGCCGGCGGATAGACGGCGAGGCCGAGCTTGGCCATCCGCTCGACGTACTCGTCGACGATGCCGGTGACGGTGATCTCATTGCCGTTGATCATGTCGTCGAGGACCAGGACCATGCCGCCGGAGGCCAGGCCGCCGAGGGCCGAATAGCGCTCCAACAGGGTCACGCTTGCCCCGGTGCGGGCGGCGGCCACGGCCGCGCTGACACCGGCCGGTCCGCCGCCGACCACGATCACGTCGGATCGCTGGACCACGGGTGCCTCGACGGCATCGAGAGAGACGGTCTGGGGCATCTGGCTTCCTTTCAGTTCCCGACGCGGACGGTGCCGCGGCGGAGGACGAGCGTGTAGAGCAGGACGCTGAGCAGGCACAGGACCGCGCCGTAGACGGGGAACGCCCAGCCGGCGCCGAGGTCTTGGAGCCACAGCAGGAGGTAGGGGGCGGTGCCGCCGAAGCCGGCCACGCCGATCGCGTAGCCGAGGCCGACGCCGGTGACCCGGCAGCTGGTCGGCATCAACGTGGCGGCGACGGTGTTGTAGAGGCCCATGGTGAAGGCCAGCACCGGGGCGCCGACCAGCATCACCACGGTGAACATCGCCATGCCGGGCCGCTGGTAGGCGAGCACGATGAAGATCACCGGCACCACGGCGAGCCGCGAGGCGATGAAGGTACGGGAGATCCGCTTGTTGTCGGCGAGCCGGCCGACCAGCGGATAGAGCACGGCGACGCAGATCCCGGCGAGGGTGGAGACCAGGAAGACATGGTCCGAGTTCTCGTGGTGGGCCGAGCGTGCCAGGTTGGGAAGTCCGGTGGTCCAGGTGTACTGGATCGCCTGGGCGCCGGCCACGACGAAGATGATCGTCAGGAGCGCAAGCCGGTGCCGCCAGACCTCGGCCCAGACCTCGCCCACCCGGGCCGGCTCGGCCTGCTTCTCGCCCGCGGTGTGCAGCGTCTCCGGCAGGGCGCGGCGCAGCCACAGGAAGACCAGGCCGCCGACGGCGCCGACCGCGAACGGGACGCGCCAGCCCCAGGAGGCCATGGCGTCGGGCGCGATCACCGAGCTGGTCAGGAAGCAGACCAACGACGCGCCGACGATGCCGACTTGGACGTAGGTGCTGATGGTGGTGCCGAACCGGGCGGTCCTGCCCTCGGGTGCCAGTTCCACGATGTACGCGGAGTTGAGCGGCGCCTCGATGCCCGTGGACAGCCCTTGCAGAATGCGGCTGGCCAGCAGGATGACACCGGCCCAGACGCCGATGCTCGCATGGCTGGGAAGCAGCGCGATGACCAGGCTGGACATCACCATGGAACCGATGGAGAAGAGCATGACCGAGCGCCGGCCGATCCGGTCGGCCAGAGTGCCGAAGACGATCGCGCCGAGCGGCCGGGCGGCGAAACCGACCGCGAAGACGGCCAGGGCGGACATGGTCTCGGACACGGAGCTGCCGGACGGGAAGTAGAGCGGACCTATGTAGGAGGCCAGCAGCCCGTAGACCATCCAGTCGTACCACTCGACGGCGTTGCCGCCGCCGAGAGCCAGCAGAGCACGACGGTGGGAGAGGGAGGGGTTTCCGGTGGCGACAGGGGTTCTGCCGATGAGCGATGCCATAGCGGGGCACCTCATGGGGAAGGCGCACGGATCGAGGCCGTGCGGTGCCGGCACCCGGGCCTGCGGCCGGGGCGTTGGAGGAGACGCACGGGATGAGGCGTGCGCTACCGGCGCCCGGGCCGGAGGCCGGGGCGTTGGGGAGGGGCGGGAGTGGGCGAGGCCCGTGCCTACCAGCTAGGCGGAGTGATCACCCAGATCGAAGTGGCGGGCTCGTCACCGGGGTTGACGTACCAGTGAGGTGTGCTGCAGGAGTAGGTGATGGAGTCGCCCGCCTCGAGCCGGTGACGGACGCCGTCGAGATAGACGTCCTTCACCCCCGAGAGCACGATGCCGAACTCCTCACCGTTGTGCCGGAAGGGGGTGGCGCTGGTGTCGTGTCCTGGCTGAGTGACCACCCACAGGACTTCCAGTGCACCGTTGAGCGAGGGGCTGAGCAGTTCGAAGCGGTCGCCGTCCGCCGCGTCAGAGCCATGGAAGTCAAGACTGCGGCGCTCATGGGCACGGACCACCGGGCTGACCTGCTCGGCGAGATGGAACAGCCGCCCGATCGCGACGTCCAGGCCATGCGCGATCTGCACCAGGCTGGCGAAAGAGGGATTGCCCTTCCCCCGCTCGACCTGACTGATCAGACCGGTACTGATACCGGACCGGCGACTGAGCTCGTCCAGAGTCAGACCGGCCTGCTTGCGCAGGGCCTTGATCTGCAGACCAACCGTCGCGGCCATCACATCGAGGTCCGGCCGGGCGCCCGGCATCGGTGCGTCGGTATCGTGCACGGTTTCCGCCTGTCCCTGGGGGATGCTCACCTGCGGCATATTGAAGACCTTCACGATGATGAAAACAACCCCTCACGCTCAAACTTCGGCGCCGGGCAAGCATCCCGCTGAGAACCAGGAGTACAAGGCCACTTGACGACGGCGTGGGGCAGGCCCTTTCGAGCAGCGCGTGATCCCCGGCATCAGGGAGCAGACACTCCCCACCTCGACATCCACTTCCGAGGGAAGGGCGGCAAACGCCCGCCGAGCCGTGCGGACCTCGCTCACTCTCACCTGGCACAGGGCGGTGGCCTCGTTTTGGCGACTTGAGCGGCACCCTCATCGCCTCCCAGAAAAGCTGGGTCCGCCTCGGCTGACCCACCCCACGAACGCCGGACCCCGCTTTCGGCCCCGCCCTCGGCAAGCAGGGTGGCCAGGTCTCGGTGGCCGGTCTCGACGGCACGGCCGTCGGCGATGCGTGCGGCAGCGGTGGCTCCGGCCGTGCGCATGGTGGCGCGCTCCGTCGAGAGACGGAGACGGGCCTTTCGATGACCGGTCGGCTGCCGGAAGGCACGAGGTGAGGGGGATTCTCTCGTCGTCTGTCAGTGGCCTTTGAAGGCCTCCTCCAGCCACCAGGACCCGTGCTCCGCGGTGACCTTGGCATCGATGAGCAGGGGTGTGGAGCGGGGCCCGGCGGCCCAGTCCCGGACGGGTTCGAGGTCGGCGAGGGTGCGGACGGTGACCGCTTCGAAGCCGTAGCCCCGGGCGATGGCGGCGATGTCGGTGGGCGGGAACACGACCGTGTCCAGGGGGAATTCGCCGGAGCGGAAGTGGTGGACCTCGGCCCCATAGGCGTCGTCGTTGTAGACGACGACCACCATCGGCAGGCCCAGGCGGCGGACTGTGTCCAGTTCTACGGCGCTCATCAGCGCGCCGCCGTCCCCGAGGGCGGCGACGGGCAGCCGGTCGGGCCGGGCCAGCGCCGCTCCGATCGCCGTCGAAAGGCCCAGGCCGATGGATTGGAAGGCCTGGGTGAAGCACAGGCTGTTGTGGTCGGGCACGGACAGGAACATGGAGGGGTAGCCCATGAAGTTCCCGGAGTCCACGCCGATCACGCGCTCGGCGGGCAGCAGGTCGTCCAGCGCGATGCTCAGGGTGCGTGGGTCGATGCGCTCATGGCTGCTCTCGTCCGCGTAGGACACGTCCCGCCAGCGCACGCGTGTGGCGATGGCCTCTCTGATGGTGGGGTTGCGGTAGCCAGGTCGTTGGCCTCCGCTCGCCTCGAGGGCACGCCGTGCGGTGCGTTCGACATCTCCGGTGATGCCGAGGTGGACGGTGCGGTGCCTGCCGAGGGCGGCGGGGTCGTCGTCGACCTGGACGACGGTGGCCTCCGGGCCGATCAGCCGGCCGTGCCGCATCGTCCACATGTTCAAGGCGCAGCCCCAGCCCACGATCACATCCGCACCCCGTACCAGTTCCGCGGTCAGGGGCGAGGAGAAGCCGCCGGACACGTCGATCGACCACGGGTTGTCGTGGAACAGCCCGCGGGCGACGGCAGAGGTGGCCAGGAGCGCGCCGTGCCGCTCGGCCAGCGCTGTCAGGGCGTCGCGACCGTGGGGCGTGCGCGCTCCCCGGCCGGCGACGAAGACGGGGCGCTCCGCGCGTTCGAGGGTCTGCACCAGTTCGGCGACGGCGTCCGACTCGGGCTCGACCGGGGGCCGTTCGGGGGGCGGGGAGACGGGTGCGCCTTCGGGGGCGTCCAGGGCCTGGATCTCCAGCGGGAGGTTGAGCAGCACCGTACGGCGCTCGTGCAAGGCCCGGTGCACGGCGCCGCATGCCTGCTCGACCGCGTCCTCGGCCGAGGTCACGCGCGTGCTGACCGCACCCACCGAGTGCGCCAGCGCGTCCTGGTCGACGTAGAAGTTCGAGGTGGTCTCAGTGGTCTCCGCCGCGAGGACGAGCAGCGGGGTGCGGCTCTTGGCCGCCTCGCCGATACCGGTCAGCGCATTGGTCAGCCCGCACCCCTGGTGCACCGACAGCGCCGCCACCTTGCCGCTCATGCGGGCATAAGCATCAGCCATCGTCGCCGCCCCGCCTTCATGGCGGGCCGCGACAAACCGGGCGCCGGCCGCGACCAAGGCGTTGGTCAGATGGAAGTTCCCCGAACCGACCACACCGAAGACATGATCGACACCGGCCGCTGCAAGGGCCCGGCCGACCGCTTCCGCGACCTTCATGCACCCTCCACCAGCGCGAGCACGCGAGCGGGGGCGCCAGATCCGGTGACGATGGGCAGCGGTCCGGCCAGCACGACGGCGCCGGTCGGCGGCAGCGCGGCGAGGTTCTGAAGCTGGGTCAGGCCGTACTTGCCACTGCCCATCAGGAAGGAATGGCACGGGAAGGCCGGATCGAAGCCCGGTGCCTGGCCGGCGTCGGTGCCCACCGTCTCGACCCCGAGGCCGATCACGGGCGTCTCCTCGGCGACCCAGTGGGCACACTCCGCCGAAAGCCCTGGAGTGTGCGGGCCTTTCTCATCGGCGTTGAGGAACTCCTGCTGAGCGTGCGAGCGGTCGTCCCATCCTGTGCGCAGCAGCAACCAGCCCCCGTCGGGCAGTGGCCCGTACTGCGCTTCCCATGCCTTGACGTGGTCGACCTCGACCAGGAAGTCGGGGTTCGCGGCCGCCTCGGCGGAGAAGTCCAACACGGCTGCGGGAGCGATCAGTTGCTGCGCGGGCACGGATGCCACGTCGGCGAGTCCCTGCCCGGTGATCCAGTGATTGGGTGCGTCGAAGTGCGTGCCGGTGTGCTCGCCGCTGCGGAAGTTGTTCCAGTACCAGGCAGGTCCCCGCTCGTCGTAGCGGCTGATCTCCTCCAGTTCGAAGACCGCGGTCTGGCCGAATTGGGCGGGCAGTTGGAGCACCGGCGTAGAAGACGACAACGGCGCCGTGAGGTCGACGACCTCGATCGAGCCACTGCGCAACGCGGACGTCAGCGCGGCGAGGACGGAGGGGTGGGACATCATGGCCTCCTGCAGATGGGGGCTGATCCGCGACGATCATAGTGCTGGCGCAGTCGTCACAGAGGGCGGCACCAGAGGTACGGCGAGCCTTGAGTGCAGCTGTCTGCTATCTGCTATCCGTCCAAGGCAGGCAGGTGCGCGAGGCCGGTCTCGTTCATGATGCGCTCGACCGTGCCATCGAGCAGGCTGTCGGCACCGATCACCGACTCCAGGCCGCCGGGGAGCAAGTCCCGCTCCCGGTACCAATCGCGCAGGTGCGCCTCAGTGACCTGGGCCAGGTACTCGCGATCGGCTTTCGACTGGTGCCGCACCAGCGTCTCCTCGATCGAGACATCCAGGTAGTAACAGCGGGAGACACCACGATGGGCACCGACCAGGCCGGCGACCATGTCGCCGTAGCGGTCGGCATACAGGATTCCCTCGACCACCACGTGGTAACCGGCATCGAGCGCGTAGCGGGCGACCGTGTCGATCAGGCCGATGTTGGCGCCGCCGGGCACGTCCCGCTCGCGCAGCACGATCCGGCGCAGGTTGTCCTGCCCCACCAGGGCCAGGCCCCGCCCGAAGCGGTCCCGGATCCCGGCCGCCACCGACGACTTGCCGGACGCCGAGTTCCCGCGCACGACTACCAGCCGGGTCTCTGCAGTTCCCACACTCACGCGCAGAACCGTAGCCGCCTCCGACAGACGTGGCCACGCGGAATGGGGCATTACCCTGGCCGCTTGAGAGGTGGGGCTCGCCCACGTGGTGGACGAGGGAGAAGCGGACACCAGCGTCATCCGGGTGCGGGCCCGGCCACCAGAAGTCCTGGCTCGGCGAGGAGATGCGGGCGCGGCGTCGGAGGCCCCCTGCTGAAGAGCGGCTCCGGGGAGCAGCGAGGAGAGGTGCGACATGCGCAGAGCGCCAGGCGTCAGGCGCGGGGGCAGGAGCAGGGGCAGGGGCAGGGTGACCGTCGCCGTGCTGACCGCCCTCCTTACGGCTGCGGGGTGCGCCACGGGTTCGGGCGGCACGGCGGACTCCAGTGGCAAAGACGCCCCGCCGAAGACCTCTGCCGGCTCCCTCACCTGGGAATTCGAGCACATCGCGGACTTCAGCGGAAAGATCACCGATGTCGCCGCCCTCGCCGAGGACGACGTCTGGGCGGTCGCGACCGAGAACAACGGTGAGTCCCATGCCCGCCTCCTGCACTACGACGGTACGCAGTGGAAGCGTGAGCCCCTGCCCGAAGCCCTCGGCACCAGCCTCTACCCGCCCGCCCTCGAAGAGGTCGGTGAGAAGAAATTGTGGCTGCGGCCGCAGACCGCTGAAGATGCCTCCGCAGTGAACCGCTGGGCACAGTGGGACGGCACCCGCTGGTCGCCGGTGCCGAACCCTCCGCCAGGCAGTGCCGGTGACTTCGAGGCCACAGGCCCGGACGACATCTGGACCCTCGACGCCGCCAAGCAGACCGCCCAGCACTGGAACGGCGCCCGCTGGACCACGACCCGCCTGCCTTACGGAACCTCCGACCTGGCGATCGTCGGGCCGGACGATGTCTGGGCGGTCGGCAGCCGCTCAACGGGGCCAGGCACCGAACCGGTCACCGGAGAGGGCTACAGCCAGCCCGCCTCGACGCACTGGGACGGTACGTCCTGGAAAACGGTGGACACCCCACAGGCCCACTTCAAGGACCCCGTCCCGCCGGAACCCAGTGCTGTCCTCAGCCAGGTCTTCGCCCTCGACAACGGTGAAATCCGCGCGTACGGCATCAACACCTTCAACCACGGCGAGGTCGACAACGAACCAGCGGACCAGTTCCTCCGGCTGCGCTGGGACGGCTCCAAGTGGGGCGACCAGGAGCCCGCGCCGGGCGGTTGCGCTCTGCGCACGCCGGTCGCTCAGGACGACAAGGGCCTTTTCCTGGACGGCAATTGGTACCTCACCGACGACGGCACATGCGTGAAGATCGAACGCCACCGCCTCCCCCGGTCCACCGGCGCCCGCAAAGGATCGAACCAGTCCCTGTGGCTCGAGGAGATCCACCGGGTGCCCGGCACCGGCGAATGGCTCGGTGCCGGACACGTCCAGGTCAATCAATCCGGTGCCCCCTTCGGCGCCCCCGTCGTCGTACGCCTCAAGCGGGGCGGCTGACCTCCTCGGCCACCTGAAGCCGGCCGAGGGTCCGGCGCGGCTCAGCCTCGGGCTTTCACCAGGGGCGCTGTCCGGTAGGTGATCGCCCGTCAGGACAGGATCTCGACGTACCCGTCGGTTCCGTGCACGCGGATCCGCTGCCCGTCCCGGATCAGCCGGGTGGCGTGCTCCACGCCCACGACGGCCGGCAAGCCGTACTCCCGGGCGATCACCGCGCCATGGGTCATCAGGCCGCCCACCTCCGTCACCAGGCCCGCGATGCCGACGAACAGCGGCGACCAGCTGGGGTCCGTGAAGGCCGTGACCAGGATGTCGCCCGCTTCGAGATCGGCCTCCGCCATGTCGAGGATGACGCGGGCCCGCCCTTCGATGGTCCCGGCGGAGACCGGTACGCCGATCAGGGCCCCGGCCGGCACGTCGTCACGCCGGTACGCCCCGGTGAGGGCCTCACCGTCCGAGGTGAGCACCCGGGGCGGTGTGAGCGCGTGGTACGACCGGAATGCCTCCTTGCGCCTATGGATGAGCTGGTCGTCCATCTGGTGCGAGCGCGCGGTGTCGTGGAGTTCCTGGAAGGTGAGGTAGAAGACGTCCTCCTTCTCGGAAAGCACGTCGGCCTGCACCAGACGCTCGGCCTCCGCGAGCAGGGCCTGCTTGTAGACGAAGTAGCGGCTGATGATGCCGTACTTGGGGTACTCCCGGTACCCGATGAAGGTTCTGACCCGGTCGATCATCTTCTTGACCTCGTCGGCTTTCCGGTCCCCGTCCGGCAGGGTCCGCAAGCGCGTCAGCACGTCCTGTTCCTTCTTCTGCGCCTTCTGCCGCCCTTGCTCGAATCGCCGCTCTGCGGCGCCCGGCTCGAAGTTCCTGACGTTGTCGAGGATCACGGGCACCAGCGTGCTGGGGCGCTCGCGCCAGCGTGGCCTCGTGATGTCGATCTCGCCGACGCAGCGCATGCCGTACCGGTCGAGGTAGGCCTCGATCGCGTCGCGCGCCTCGGTCCCGCCCGCGCGCTTCGCCAGCTCGTCCAGGAAGTCATCGCCGTCGACGCCCTGCAGGAACGCCACCACCTCCGGCTGCGGGCGGATCACGTCCGCGACGTCGAGCAGCGCAAGGCCCATCTCCGACGTGATGTTGTCGGGGGCGGACAGCGTCAGCGTGTCAGCCACGTTCTTCTCGCCGAGCCACTCCTGCAGCTTGTCGTTGAGCCACCACGTGGCCTCCATCCCCGCCATGATCGCCTGAATGCTCAGTGGATCGCTGAGCACTCGCTTGTGCTCCTCGAAGGCCTCCAGCAGGAAGTCGAACAGTGCCGGTCCGGTCTTCGTCCGGATGTCGCGCTCCAGGGCGGCGATGGACACGCGGCTGCGCTCGATGAGCTCGGCGACGACGGCCGGATCGGTCTCGATCGGGGCGGGCGCACTGCCTGCCGGCCGCCCGCCGGGGCCCGCGTCCGGGAGCGACGGGACGAAACCGTCGCGGTCGAGGACGGTCTCCAGGGCGTGCCTGATCAGCGGATCGCCCTTTCCCATGGCCTCCAGGAGGCCGGCGCGGCTCGCGGGCGAGGCCAGGCGCCGGGTGACATCGACGAACAGCCTCCCGCCGGCCTCGTGCATCGGCACCATCGCCGTCAGCTGCCACATGGAGAACCCGAGGGGCTTCATGGGGTCGGTCATCATCTGCCCGTGACCGACGGAGACGTAGACGTGGTTCTCCTGGTCTCCGCTCTCGGGGATGGGGAACAGCGTCGTGATCGGCCGGCTCTGCACGATCTGGAAGCCGTCATCGACCAGGCACCATTCGATGTCCTGCGGGCGGCCGAAGTGCGCTTCGATCCGCCGCCCGAGTTGCACGAGCCGCACGGCCTGTGCATCCGTCAGCGCCGGCTGCTCCTGCCGCTGCGATTCGACGGCCACTTCCTGCGTCCCGCCGGCCGGCAGGGCGTGAACGGCACGCTGTTTGGCGGCGATCGCCTTGTCCAGGACTTCGCCGTCCCGCACCTTGAAGACGTCCGGGTTCACCAGGCCGGAGACCAGAGCCTCGCCGAGGCCGAAGCCGGCGTCCACGGTGGCGATCTTCCGGTTGCCCGTGACGGGGTCGGCCGTGAACAGGATGCCGGACGCATGCGGGAAGACCATCTGCTGCACGACCACGGCCATGTGCACCGTACGGTGGTCGATGCCGTTCCGCTGGCGGTAGGTCACGGCCCGCTCGGTGAACAGCGAGGCCCAGCACCGGCTGATGTGCTGGAGGATCGCCGTCGGCCCCACGACGTTCAGGTACGTGTCCTGCTGGCCGGCGAAGGAGGCCGTCGGCAGGTCCTCAGCCGTCGCACTGGATCGGACGGCATAGGCGGCCTGCTCACCGAGCCGGGCGAGCGCGTGGGTGATCGCCGCCGCGAGATCGCCCGGAATGGCGAGCCCTTCGATGGTCCGGCGAATCTGCGCGCTGAGCGTGCGGATCGCCTCCCGGTCGTCGGGGTTCAGGCGCGACAGCTCGTCGAGCTGATCGTCGATCGACGGTGCTTCCGCGATGATCCGCCGGAAGGCGTCCGTCGTCACGCAGAAGCCATCCGGCACGCGGATGCCTTCGATCCGCGACAGCCCGCCCAGGTGCGCGCCCTTGCCGCCGACGACCGCGACCTGCGTCTCGTCAATGTCTTGAAGATCCAACACGTACTGCTCAATCACTGCGTTTCCTCCGAGGCAGCCGTGCTGCGTTGCACTGCGGTGACCGGTCGAATCACCGGCACCTCCCACTCTGTCGAACTTCTTGTCGCGCACGTCCTCATCCCCGCTTGCGTTTCCTCTGACGAGTCGGCCGGCCGTTCCACCCAGTCGGGCAGCACGCACCCCCGCACCCCCGCACCTCCGCGCCGGGCACGCGCAACCGCACGGCCGGTCCCGCCACTGGTTCGACGTCACCGCGCCCCCGTACGTCGACACCGACACACGCACGTCGTGCCGCCATCTCCGTAGGTTGTGGCGTCGGCCGACGATTGTGCGCCATGACCCGGGTCTTGCGGCAAGCCCCCCAACGCGCTATAAGTTGAGGGTGGCAAGGAGAGAACTCTCCTTGCCTTTGTCTTTGCCCCCTGCCGTGCACCGGGTCGGACTAACTTCTCGCGAACCGGCGGCGCGCCGCGTACGGCGGAGCGCGTCGTTGGCCCGGCGGATGCCCCGGCGGTCCACAGGTTGGACGTCAGCCTCTAGGGCCTCGGAGTGATCGGCATCGTCGCGCTTCAGGCGACCGCCAGCATCTCGATCGTCACGTTGTTCCCTGCGCCACCGCCAGGGTGAGTCGATCCCCCACAGCCGCCGCGGTCGGGGCGGTCCATGGCCGGCCGACCTCAACTGCCTTCATTTCCCCCGTTCTTGGCAACTGCGGATTCCCGGCCCGGACGATCCGCGGGACCCCGTCCCGTCGACCTCGTGAACACCATGGTCAGGCTGGCTCTTGACTCTGTATCAGGTCGATGAGGTCAGGAGGCGGAATGCGAGAACCGTGATCAGGAGGCTTGAGGCCAGGGCGGTGGCGAGCTGCCCGCGAGCGCCGGTCAGGGCTCGGCCGAGCAGCGCACCGCCACCGGCGAGGAGCAGTTGCCAGCTGGCGGACGCGGCGAAGGCGGCAAGGACGAAGGCGGCCTGCTCCAGGCGGTTCGGAGCCGATGCGGCTTGGCCGCCCAGTACCAGCGCCACGAAGTAGATCACCGTCAGTGGGTTCATCATCGTGATCCCGCAGAGCCCCAGATAGGCGCGGGCCGCGCTGACCGGTACCCCCTCGTCCGCCGAGGAGGGCGCGTGACGTCTGCGGTACTTCCTCGCAGCCGCGACACCGCTTCGGGCCGCCAGCGCGACGAGCACCAAGGCCGATGCCCAGCGCAAGGGCACCAGCACCGGCTGGATTGTGTGGGCAAGTGCCGAACCCCCGACCTCGGCGATCAGGGCGTACAGGCCGTCTGCGGTGGCAACCCCGAGTGCGGCACAAGCGCCGATCTTCCATGCCGTCCGCGCTGTGAGGGCCACCAGATACGTCGCGACAGCTCCCACCGGCATGGCGATGCCATAACCGGCAAGGAGTCCCGCGACCAGCGCGGCGATCACGACCGCACGAGAATCGGCCTCCGCGATCGATTGGGCTGCTGCTGAACTCGCCCGCGTCGAGCGGAGGGAGCAGGCGGCAGGGAAGCGTTGATCGCGGTCATGAGCCGATACTGCGAGTCACGACGCCACCCGTGCAACTGACTTTGTCGCCCGTCGGCCCCACCGGAAAGACCTTCGGCCGCGTGGGGTGAGATGGGCAGGAAGACATAGGCGTCGTTGCGTCGCCCCGCGCGTTTCGAGGCTGCTAACGCATGAGCCACGTCCTGGCATCGGACGGCCGAGGAGTGGGCCACGTACCGTTCGGCCTCCAAGCGCTGCGTCTACGAATCGCTCTCCTGCGGATGCGCGGCGCGCCATGCCGCCATCGACACGTCCCACTCGTCGCCGGACAGCGCGGTGAGCGACGCCGGGAAAAGGCCGTCCTCCTCCTTGGCGATGTGGTGGTGCAGTTCGTCGGCCGCCGCCTTGAACCGGCCTGCGTCGGTGGGGTCCGTGAGATCGAGGGCGGGCAGCAGGGCGGCGAGCTCATGGTGCTCGGCGACCAGCGCGTCAATGTAGTCCGTGTACTCCGGATCGTCCCGCATCACCGCGAACAGGCCGTTCTCCTCGCCCTGCCAGTGCGTGGCCAGCTCCCGTGACATCACCTCGGTCAGCTCCCGCGCGGCCGCCGTGTCACCACGTTCCAGAGCCCGCACGGCATCCCCCGCGGCGTCGGCGACCTTCTCATGCTCGGCAATGAACTCCTTGATCAGCGGGATCTCACGGCAACCGCAGTAGTGGCACATGCGCCCATCACAGACGCTCATGCCCGACTTCCGGCGCCGTCAGCGCGGACGCCGCTCCCCAGCTCACCCATGTGCCCCTGCCAACGCCCGGTGCGAGCAGACCGGTCGGCACCATCACCGCCGGAGGGCCTCCGCGAGGATCTGCACCAGGTGGCGGCTGTCGAGGCCGGCGAGGTCGCGTACCTGTGTTGCGGCCGGAGAAGCCGTCGGCCGTGATCCGCCGGTCCGGGCTGTCGGACGCCTTGGCGGGAATGCCGTCTTGTGCGACCTTCCCGGAGAATGATCTGCTGCGTGGATCAGCGTGGAGACCACCACCGCAACGAACGCAAAGGCCGAGCAGGGAGCTGAGGCGATGACGCCCACGCACGCACCGGGCCCGCCGACCGCCGTGGTCATTCAGAACACCAGGAGCGGCGGTCCCGGCCGGGTCGGGGCCTGGCTGCGCGAGGCGGGAATCGGCCTCGAAGTGCTGCGCCCCTACGAGGGTGAGGCCCTGCCCCAGAAACTCGACGGAAGGCCGCTCCTCGTACTCGGCGGCGGCTTCCTGCCGGACGACGACGAGCGCGCGCCCTGGCTCCCGGCCACCCGCCGCCTCGTCACGCAGGCGCTGGACGACGGCACGCCCGTCCTCGGTATCTGCCTCGGCGGCCAGTTGATCACTCAGGTCGCGGGCGGCAGGGTACGGGCGCGTCACGGGCAGCCCGAGTTCGGCAGCACTCAGATCCGGCTTCGCCCCGAAGCCTCCGACGATCCGCTGTTCTACGGGCTCGGCGCGACGGTTCCCGCGATCGAGCGGCACGTCGACGCGATCACCGAACTCCCGCCGGGTGCTTCCTGGTTGGCGTCCAGCGCGGCCTGTCCCCACCAAGCGTTCCGGGTCGGGGCACGGGCCTGGGGTGTGCAGTTTCACCCGGAGGCGGAGGCCGGGCGGATCGCCGGTTGGGACCGGGAGCGGCTGGCCCGGCAGGGTTTCGACAGGGACCGGATGCACGCCGAGGCCGTGGCCGACGAGGGCGCGGCGGTCTCGGCGTGGTCGGTGTTCACACGGAGGTTCGCTCAGGTGTGCGCGAGGCTGCCGTGACCGGCTGCGGGGCGGGCGCGGATGCGGGCTCGGGTGCGGGGGCCCGGCGCCGCCGTCCCAACGACGTGATGACGCTGGTGAGTACGCCCGCGAGCAGCCCCCAGAACGCGGACCCGATACCGAGCAGCGTCACACCGGAGGCCGTGGCGAGGAAGGTGACGACGGCCGCCTCCCTGGACTTGGGGTCCGACAGGGCACTGGCCAGGGCCGCCTCGATCGTGGCGAGCATGCCGACCCCGGCGACGGCCAGGACGAGCGCGTGCGGCATCGCGGTGAGCAGCGAGGCGACGGTCGCGCCGAGCAGGCCTACGCAGAGATAGAAGACGCCCGCCCACACAGCCGCGAGATAGCGCCGCTGCCGGTCGGGGTGGGCCCCGTCGCCGGTGCAGATCGCGGCGGTCATCGCCGCCAGGTTCATGCCGAACGCCCCGAACGGCGCGAGCACCGCCTGCACGGCGCCCGTCCACGTCAGGACGGGCGAAACAGGCACTTCGTAGCCGGACCCGCGCAGCACGGCGACGCCCGGCAGATTCTGCGAGGCCATGGTGACGACGAACAGCGGCACGCCGACGCTGACCAGCACCTTCCAGTCGAACTCGGGAGCCGTGAACACCGGCTGCGCGAGCGACAGTCGGACGCGTTCAACATGCCAGCCCCCGGTGAGGACGGAGGCGACGACTCCGCCGCCGAGCGCGATGAGGACCGCGTAGCGGGGCAGCAGCCGACGCGCGAAGAGATACAGCACGAACACCGGGAACGCGATGGTGAAACTGCCGCCCATCTGGGAAAAGAGCCCCGTCCCGAACTCGAGCAGCACACCGCCGAGCAGCGCCGACGCCAGCGGCACCGGGATCCGGTCCATGATCCGTGCGAACCACCCCGTCAGACCGCTCACCATGATCAGCACGGCGCTGAACACGAACGCGCCCACGGCCTTCTCCATGGACACCCCGCTCAGGCTCGTGGCGAGGAGCGCGGCTCCGGGCGTCGACCAGGAGGTGACGATCGGGGCCTTGTACCGCAGCGACAGACCCGCGCAGGTCACGGCGATCCCCACGCCGAGTGCCAGCATCCATGAAGAGACCTCCCGCGCGTCCGCCCCCGCGGCCCGCGCCGCGGTGAACACGATGGCGGCGGCACTGGTCACGCCGACGGTGACCGCGATGAGCCCCGCCGCCACGGCCGAGGGCGGAGCGATGGCGCGTATGCGGGCGAGCGGGGACATGGGGGCATCACTTCCGGAGGGGGCGGGGGCAATTCCAAGCGTCCGTGAACAGAGCGTTCTGTTTATGGAACACTAAGGACGCAGGTGGCGGCACGTCAAAGCGCCTGGGGGCGCAGGAACGGACGGAACCGGGCGGATGGGTCTGAACTACGAGGTGGGGCGCAGGCTGAAACGGCTGCGGCAGGACGACGGTCTGTCCTTGTCGGAGCTCTCGCGCCGCTCGGGCGTCGGCAAGGGCACGCTCTCGGAACTCGAGACGGGCCGGCGCAACCCCACCCTGGAAACGCTCTACGCCCTGACCACCGCGCTCGGCCGCCCGCTCAGCGCCGTCCTCGACGATCCGGCCCCCGGCGTCGCGGCGGGCGCGGGCGGAGTCTCCGGCAGCGCCGTCACCGCGGTGCTCCTGGAGCGGTACGAGGACGAGGCCGCGGCCACCGACGTCTTCCGCGTCACCATCGCCGAGGGCGCGACCCAGGAGTCGGCCGCGCATGTCCCGCACACCACGGAGAGCCTGATGGTGCTCTCCGGAACGGCGGTGGTCGGCCTGCCGGACGCGCCGCAGACAGCCGGGCCCGGCGGCCACGCCCACTGGCCGGCCGACGCCCCGCACTTCTACAGCGCACCGGACCGCGAGGTCCAGGGCGTCCTCTTCGTCCGGTACCCGAAAGGGTCGGTCGCTGCCGTGATGCCGCCAGAACCCGCCGACGTGTCGACGACCAGGGCCGACGCAGGTCAGTCCCGTCGGCTTCGCCGGAAGAGTGGAAAGTGCTGAGCTGGAAGAACCAGGACGATGCTCTCGCGGGCCTCGGCCGCGCCTAGCCGTGCGGCAAGCCGCTCCTCGGGATGTGCGGCGCACGTGGACAAGTACCTTGTGCGGGTGGTCAGTTGATGGTCGACTCCATGGCCAGGACGTGCTCGACCAGGGAGATCAGGACCTCCTTGCCGGACTCCCGGTCACGCACGTCGCACAGCATCACCGGGGTGTCGGCGGTCAGGTCGAGGGCGCGCGCCACCGCTCCTTGGCTGTGCGTTCGGATGCCGTCGAAGCAGTTCACGGCGACGATGAAGGGAATGCCGCGGCTCTCGAAGTAGTCGATGGCGGGGAAGCAGTCCGCGAGGCGCCGGGTGTCGGCGAGGACGACCGCGCCCAGGCAGCCCGTGGCCAACTCGTCCCAGACGAACCAGAAGCGGTCCTGGCCCGGGGTGCCGAAGAGATAGAGGGCCAGGGTGTCGCGCAGGGTGATGCGGCCGAAGTCCATGGCGACCGTCGTCGTGGACTTCGTGGCCACACCATCCAGGCTGTCCACCGGACGTGAGGCCTCGGTGAGGGGTTCCTCGGTGCGCAGCGGGCGGATCTCGCTGACCGACTCCACCAGCGTGGTCTTCCCCACGCCGAAGCCGCCGGCGATCAGGAGCTTGAGAGCGGTGAAGTCGGCGGGCGCCGCGTGCGCGGCGCGGTCAGAGTGCACGGAGGCCATTGATCACTTCTCGCAGGAGGTGGGCGGAGGGAGGTTCTTTCCCGGCGGCGGTGGTCTCGGGCGGGGTGATACGGATCAGCCCCTGGGCGGTGAGATCGCCGAGCAGGACGCGTACGACGCCGAGCGGCAGGCCCGAGTCCGACGCCAAGTCCGCTACGGGGCAAGGCCCTTGGGCGCACTGCGCCAGCAGGCGGCGCTGCTCGGGCGGGATCGGGCCGCGCGGGGTGGCGGACGTGGCGCGGACGATCGCCATGAGGTCGAGGCGTTCCGCTCCGTTGTCCGTACGCGCGCGGCCCGCCGTCATTGCGTAGAGGCGGACCAGAGGGCCGGCCTCGTCGTCGTAGCGGTCGGCCCAGGGGTCGGACGCCTCGGGCGTCGGCCGGCGGCCGGGTGGCAGGTCGGTCACGGCGTCCCGCCGTCCGGCGTCGGGGCGCCGTCCGTCCGCACGGGTACGGCGAGGTGCTCCCGCACGCGCTCGACCAGCAGAGCCATCTCGTACGCCACGAGGCCGATATCGGCGTGCCCGTCGGTGAACACCGCGATGCAGGACCCGTCGCCCGCGGCGACCACGAAGAGGAATCCGCCGTGGAGCTCGACCATCGTCTGGACGACGCCGCCCGCGTCGAAGTGACGGCCCGCGCCCTTGGCGAGGGAGTGGAAACCGGAGGCGATGGCGGCGAACCGCTCTGAGTCGTCACGCCCCAGGCCGCGGGACGCTCCGACGCACAGGCCGTCGGTGGAAAGCATGACCACGGACCGGACCTCCGCGACACGGTCGACCAGGTCGTCGAGGAGCCAGTCGACACCGCCCGCGCCGCCCGTGCCGTGGTCGTCTGCGTGGTCACCCAGGTTCGTGACGTTGAAGGTCGGGGTCATCGGTTGCGGGGTCCTTCTTCGGTCGCGTGGTGGGGGTGGGGCACGGCATGCGGGGCGCCGGACGTGCTTGCGGGGCCGGACGGTGTGCCCGGCTCGCCCTGAGCCGCGGACGCGCGACGCCGGCCGGAGCGCAGGGACGCCATCGTGGCGCGCGCGGCCTCCGGGGACCGGACGGCCGGGGCCTGGTCCGGCCGTGAAGCACTGCTCGCGTTCTCGTCGTCGCGCAGTTCGGGGGCGAGGCTGGCCTGGCGCACCCGGCGCGGCAGACCGTCGTCGAAGTCATGACCCGCGGGGGCTTCCGTGGCGGGGGCGGGCGAGGGCGGCGCCGGCCGGGGGGCCGCGTGGCGGGCATGAGTGGGCTCTTGGCGGGGGGTGGTGCGGACGAGCGGCGGCTCGGGCTCACCCTCCGGTCGGGGCATCGGTTCCCGTTCGGGGCGCTGCGGTGCCGGCATGGGAACGGCGACCGGAGCAGGATCCGGTACGTGACCGGATTCCAGCGCCGGCGGCTCCGGCAGCGGCCGCAGGCCCGGGTGCGGCGCCTCAAGGAGCTGCTGCGGAACGAAGACGACGGCGGTGACGCCGCCGTAGACCGAGCGGCGCAGGGTGACGTCCACCTGCTGCCGCTCGGCGAGGCGGTTGACCACGAAGAGGCCGAGCCGGCGCGAGTCGAGGAGGTCGATGTCCGTGGCCCGGATCTTCTCGTTGGCCGCGGCGAGCGCCTCGTCGCCCATACCGAGGCCGCGGTCCTCGATCTCCAGGACGGCGCCGGCCCCGACCTCCTCGCCGCGCACCACCACGGGGGTGTGCGGCGGCGAGAACGCGGCGGCATTCTCTGTGAGTTCGGCGATCAGGTGGATCAGGTCTGCCACCGCCGTGCCGGCCAGACGCAGGTCGGGTATGTCGTCCAGCTGGACGCGGTCCATGTCGGCTGTCTCCGCGATGCCCGCCCGTACGGTGTCGATCAGCGGGACGGAGTTGCGCCAGGCACGGCCGGGTGCGGAGCCGGACAGGATGAGCAGGGACTCGGCGTGGCGGCGCATCCTGGTCGTCAAGTGGTCCAGACGGAACAGGTCTTCCAGGTCCGTGGGGTTCTCGGTGCGGCGTTCCATGGCATCGAGGAGTTCCAGCTGGCGGTGGAGCAGCACCTGGCTGCGGCGGGCGAGGCTGACGTAGACGCCGGAGACTCCGGTGAGGACGGCGGCGCGTCCCGCGACGGCCCGCAGCGCGGCTCGCTGCACGGTGGTCAGCGCGGCGCCGACCTGGCCGATCTCGTCCCGGATGGGGGTGCGGACGAGCGGGGCCTCGGCTTCGAGGTCGAGGTCGTCGCCACTGTGGATGCGGCGGATCGCGGCCGGCAGCCGGGTGGCGGCGAGTTCCAGAGCGGAGTTCCGCAGTCCCGTGAGGTCGTCGACGAGGCCGCGCCCGATGCGTACGGAGAGCAGCAGCGAGACGACCACACCGAGCAGGCCGAGGGCCACGGCGAGGCCCGAGCTGCCCAGGGTCGCAAGGGAGTACGGCTTCGTGTCGGCGCCCGTGTCGATGGCGGCCCGCTCCGCCGCGGCGAGTCCGGCCAGGGTGTGTCCCACGTCGGTGTGCCAGTCCCCTGCCGGTACGGCGGAGACGGCCCTTCCCTGACCGGCGTCGAGGACGGCGTCCTGAGCGGTGGCGAGTTCGGTGGCGCTGCGGGACGCGAGGACGGCGCGGTAGCGGGCGGCGCCCTCGGCCCGAAGGTCGGGCACCGCGGCCTTGGTGAGCCCGCGCTGCTGGGCGACGTCGCCGATGAACACGCGGTACTGGGCGGCCGACATTTTGCCGCGCGCCTGCGCGGCTCCGAGCACGGCGTCCTGGCGGCTCAACGCCTCGCGCGCACGGGCCAGTTCGAGGACGGTTCGGGTGTGGGAGGCGCGGTCGGGGCGGTCCGCGGCCGCGAGCCCCGCGCGCACGGCGAAGGCCCGGTCGACGGCCGTGCCGTAGCCCGAGAACACGGCGGCGGAGTCGTGGCGCGTCCCGCGCTGCGCGGGGAGGGACCCCGCGCTCTTGAGCAGAGCGCTGATCCGGTCGGGGAGCTGGGCGTCGAGGGCCGCGAGATCGGTGCTGCTGGAGCGGATGCCCGCGCGCAGGGCCGTGACGGCCCTGTCCGTGCGGGACCGGGCGGCGTCGAAGGCGCGGCGGGCGGACGGGCCGGGAGCGGCCCGATACTTCAGGGCGGCGGCACGCTCGTCCTGGACCGCGGTGGTGAAGTCCGCGACCGGCTTCACCAGGGCCGAGTTGATCTGCCGCAACTGCTCGGTGGACGAGACCTGCGACGCGGTGGTGACGGCGGCATGCCCCCACAGGGCCATCAGGGAGAGGACCGGCACCGTCAGCAGGGTGACGACCTTCGCTCGGATCGATTTGGGGCGCCACCGTTCGGGCAGCGGAAAGCGTGCGGGCATGACAGGGATCTCCTTGGCGGTGCAGGAGTGTTGAGGGCGCGCGCAGTGGCGTTCGGCCCGGGGAACGGCGGCGACGAAGGCGCGAGGCGGGACGTGCGCCGCGGTGATGCGGAGGGCTGCTCGGGGAGTCCGGGTCAGGCGACCGGAAGCTCGACCTCGTGCAGCGGTCGGGCCGCGGCCTCGCCCTCGGCGCGCTCCTGCGCCGTCGGGGACAGGGCCACGAAGGCGCAGGTGAGGAAGAGGAAGGAACCGAGGACCACGGCGAGCGGCAGGATGAACGCGGTGGCGCTCGCGCCCGGCAGAGGTGCGTTGCTCGCGTGCACGTCCACGGCGACCGCGGCCATGCCGGTGTAGTGCATGCTGCTCACCGCGAGTCCCATCACGAGGGCGGCGACAGCGGCGACGGCGGGGCCCCGCACGGAGAGCGCGGCCCACAGCGCCGCGGAGGCAGCGGCGATCGCGATGACGACGGAGGCCGTGACGACAGCCGGGTCGTACGAGATCGTGCCGTTGAGCTGTACGGCGGCCATGCCGATGTAGTGCATCGCGGCCACCCCGAGTCCGGTGCCGACGCCGCCGAACAGGATGGAGCGCACGCGGGACTTGCCGTATCCGGCGGTGAAGACTCCGGCGCCGACGACGGCGATGGCGACCACCAGGCTGAGAAGGGTGAGCGGGATGTCGTAACGGATCGCGGTGCCGTCGACGGTGTAGCCGAGCATCGCGATGAAGTGCATGGTCCAGATTCCGGCACCGATCGCGATCGACGCGCTGACCAGCCAGTTCCTCTTGGAGCGTCCCCCGGTTGTCACGGCACGCACGGTGCAGCGCAGCCCCAGTGCGGATCCGACGACTGCCATGGCATACGACAGGACCGGCGTCGCCCAGCCTCCGGCCATGTGATGCATGTGACCCACGGGTTTCCTCTCACTGTTCTGTGTCGGCCCCCCGGCGACCGGGACGCTAGCACGCAGTGGATCTCTGTCCATGGGCCGCGGAATTCGCCCGCAGGCGGGTTACCGGACGGTAAGGCCCTGGTTCAACGGCCTTTCGGGCATCGGCCCTTCACTCCTCGCTCACATCGGTGCGACTCTTGTCACGTCGCACACCGAAGCTCTTCAGACACCCTGGACGAGACACCCAGGTCCGGATGTCCAGGACATACCCGTTCAACTCAAGACGGGGCCGGTGGCGCTGGAGCCGGGACCGGCCGACTCGGCTGGTGCGGCGGCGACCGGAGGCGCGTGCCTGCTGAGCACGCCGCAGTTCGCCCCCCATCACAGGACAGGTGATGACGTGCGGCGGCGGCCTCACCCGGTGAAGGTGAAGCCGCCTCAGCGGATGGGTCCGTCAGGACGGGCAGCCGGAGTCGGCGATCACGAAGCTGCCGGGCGAGGTTTCCTCCAGGGTGTGGGTGACGTAGAGGTTGTACAGGCCCATGTTCTGGTTGGAGCCGTTGGCATAGACGTAGCCGAGGCTCTGGTGGGCGCGTCCGGCGGCGACCTGGTTGTAGTTGTTGTCGGTGTAGCACTGGTGGGTGGCACCGGTCGTGGTCGCCCGCGCCCCGGTGGAGGACGCGCCTACGGCCCCGGAGCCGTCCACGGCGGCCACGGTGTAGCTGTACGTCGTGCCAGGGGCGAGCCCCGTGTCGGTGAACGAGGTCGAGGAAGGCGAGCCGACCTGGGTGCCGCCGCGGTAGACGCGGTAGGAGGCCGCACCGTCGACGGCGCTCCAGGACAGGGACGCCGAGGTGTCGGTGGTGGCGGTGACGGTGAGCCCGGCCGGGGCGGGCAGGGAACCGCCGCCGTCGGTGGCGTCGAGTCCCCAGGAGTGTCCGATCCAGTACGAGGCACAGATGTTCATGTCCGGCAGGTACTGGCTGGCCGTGCCGCACTGGGTGGCCCCGGTGCCGGGATCGACGGCCTGGCCGTGGGACATGCCCGTGATGCTGTACGACTCGACGACGGCGCGGCCCGCGGTGTCCTGGTAGACCTTGTGCGGGTAGCCCTGCACGGTGTCGCTGACGTCGGCCGTGGCGTCGGTGCCGTGGACGTCGGTCCACTGCTCCACGAGCTCGGTCATGTTCATCGGCGCGACAGTGGTGTCCTGGGAGCCCTGCCAGACCGCCACCGTCGGGTAGGGGCCGCTGTAGCCGGGATCGGCCGCGCGTACTTTGTCGCCCCACTGCTGCGGGGTGAGGTTACTGCCGGGGTTCATGCAGCTCAGACCCTCGGTGACGGAGCGGGCGCAGTCGAAGGGAAGGCCGGCGGCCACCGCCGCGCCGGAGAAGACGTCCGGGTAGGAGGCCGCCATGACCGCGGTCATCGCCCCGCCCGCGGACAGGCCGGTGACGTAGACACGTGAGGGATCGGTCCCGTAGTCGGCCGCCATCTTGTCGACCATCTGCTTGATGGACAGGGCCTCGCCCTGGCCGCGCGAGAAGTCGGACGACTGGAACCAGTTGAAGCACGAGTTGGCGTTGTTGGCGCTCTTCTGCTGGGGCAGCACCAGCGCGAAGCCCCAGGCATCGGCCCACTTGGTCCAGCCGGTCTCGCCGTCGAACGCCGAGGCCGACTGGGTGCAGCCGTGCATGGCGACCACCAGCGGGCGCCCGGACGGCAGCCCGTCGGGAACGTAGCGGAACATCTGCAGACTGCCGGGGTTGGAGCCGAAGCTCGTCACCTCCTGCAGGGACGCGGCTTGCGCCGGCGCCGGGGACAGCAGCCCGAGGATCAGGGCCACCACGGACAGCACCAGCGCGACCGCGGACCCGGAGCGCGACCGCCGTCCGCGGTCGGCAGGCCGCGGCACGCGTCGGAAACGGCGCCGCGAGGAGTGGGGGGAAGCAGGATGCATCGTGCCACCAGGTGATCGCGAGGGATGGAGAGACGGACAACTCCCGGCCCTGGCCGCCCGGCACCGGACAGCGTTACGTGTCCCAGGAGTTACAGGGAAGCTACGTCCGGCCGATCGGCGACAGTAATGGTGAGGCGCCCCACCTCGAAGGGGTGTGGGCTGTGGTCCGTCACCGTTGCGCCACTCGGTGAGGACACGAGGCCGGATGATGTGCCTGCTCGCCGTCGCATGGGTGTCCCCGGGCGTGTGAGCCCCAGCCCAGGCTCCAACCGCACGACCGTTCCTGGTCGTTGCCAGGGTGTCGGCTGACGGCCGGGGCTGCCGGGGCAGCGATCCGGATCGCGTCCGACGAGACCTTCCGCATGCCGTCCAGCCCTCAAGGCCGGTCCTCGGGCAGAGGGAGGCATCCGCGGCGAGGTCGCCTGAGTGGGCGTCACGGCTCCCCCGGGTCGCCGTAGCGGACGAGGGTGGTGGGCACGACGACGCGACGGGCGGTGCCGGGGGCACGCGCCTCACCGAGCCGGTCCACGAGCAACCGTCCTGCCTCTCGGCCGAGTTCGTCGCTGTCGTACGCCGCGATGATCAGTGGCAGTCCGAGCACGTCAGCCAGTTCGAAGTCGTCGAAGCCCGCGAGTGCGGTGCTGGTGCCGGCGCCGCGGATCGCGCGGAAGGCACCGATGGTGTTGCGGTTGTTGGAGCAGAACAGTGCCGTCGGCGGCTCCGGCAGAGCCAGCAGTTCGGCCGCGGCACGCGAAGCTTCAGAGGTCTCCTGCTGCCCTAGCCGTACGTAGCCCGGTTCACGTTCGACGCCCGCGTCGACGAGTGCGTCGGTGAAGCCGCGCAACCGCTCGCCGCCCGTATAGACAGGCGGCGGGGAACCGAGAAAGCCGATCCTGCGGTGTCCCGCGTCGAGCAGCTGTCGGGTTGCCGTGCGGGAGCCGCCGTAGTCGTCGACCAGGACGCAGTCGGCGGTGAAACCGTTCGGCGGTCGGCTGGCCACCACGATGGGTACGCCCTTGCCGGCCGCGGCGGCCAGGTGGCGCTGGTCGTCGTCGGCGGGGACGACGATGATGCCGTCGACACGCCGGGCGATCAGGTCCGCCACGAGACCGCGCTCGCTGTCGAGGTCGTGTCCTGTGTTGCCGATGACGGTCTTCAGGCCGTGCCCGGCGACGACGGCGTCGACGCCGAGAGCGAGGCGGGAGTAGAAGGGGTTGGCGAGGTTGGTGACCACGAGCCCGACGAGCCCCGTGCTGCTGCCCAGGCGCAGGCTGCGGGCCATCTCGTTGCGGTGGTAGCCGAGTTCGGCGACGACGGCGCGCACCCGTGCGGCGGTGTCGGGCAGCACCTTGGGGTCGTCGCGCAGGACACGCGAGACCGTCATGGCGCTCACGTGCGCCCGCTGCGCGACGTCGCGCAGCGTCGGTTGCGGGTCCTTCGCCCCGCGGGTGCCGGGCATGGTCGCGGTCTCCCCCGTCGTCGGTCGCGTACGGCAACGGCGTGGGCCGCGCCGATCAGCGCGGCGTCCCCGGCGAGGCCTGCGGGTTGCACCAGACGAGTATGCCCGCCTGGGACGTTCAAGGACGGGGATCAACGGACGAGGGCCTTCACCACCCGGACCGGTCCCCCGTCCGCCGCTCGCACGGAGTACCGGCCCACGGCGGCCGGAACGGTGAGCGTCTCCGCGTACGCCAGCTCGTGCCGGTCGCCTGCCGCGGTGTGCACGCTCACGCCGTCACCCTCGACGACGTTCAGGATGTGGAACCGTCCCGCGGTGTCGTCATGGGCTTCGGCCCCGGCGTCGAGCACATACCTCCTGACCTCGTAGAACATCTCCTCCAGTGCGCCGATGACCTCTTCCCGCCAGCCCGTGCCGGTGCGCAGGGTGCGCGCCTGCTGCACCAGGTCGCGGGCGACAGCGTCGCCGCGCCGTCCGGTCTCCAGGTTGGCGAAGCCGTGCTCGTAGGGCAGCGGGCGCGGGTTGCCGTCGGCGTCGGGTCGCAACCAGTCGTAGAACCGCAGGCTGTAAAGGTAGGGCGTCGCGCTGATCTCCAGGACGAGGTTGCCGGCCCCGCTGGCGTGCGGGGTGCCTGCGGGAATCATGAACAGTCGGCCTTGTTCGGCGGGGAACGTCAGGATGTGGTCCTCCACGTCGAGGGGTGTGCCGCCCGTCGCGGCTTTCCGTACCTGGTCGCGGAACGCCTCGACGTCGGCGTCCTCGCGCAGGCCGAGGAACACTTCGGTGTCGGGGCTGCCGAGCGTCATGTAGTAGGTCTCGTGCTGGGTGTAGGGCCAGCCGAACCGTTCGCGCATGTACGGCTCTTTGGGGTGGCAGTGCACCGAGAGGTTGCCCCCGCCGACGGTGTCGAGGTAGTCGAACCGGAGGGGGAACGACGTGCCGAAGCGGGCATGGACCTCCTGGCCGAGGACGCGGTCCGGCTCCAGGACGCACATGAGCTGGAACGGCACCTCGGCCTGGGCCTCGGGCCCGGTGCCGACGAGGATGCCCGCCTCGGGCGCGATCAGCTCGTAGCCGAGGGCGGTGTTGCGCGCGTCGGGGTTGAAGCCGAGCGTGCGCTGGGCCCAATGCCCGCCCCATGGAGTGGAGTTGAAGTAGGGGCGGGTTCGCACCGGCTTGCGCGCGAGAGCGGCGTACGTGGCCCGGAGTCCGGGCCCGTCGAGCGACACCGGGTGTTCGGGGTTCTGCATGTCGAGCCAGCCGTCGAGCCGGTGGGCCAGCGCGTCCCGGTGCCGGTCGAGCATCGGCCAGTCGCTGTAGAACAGCCGCCGCAGGTCGGGCTTCTCGCCCGGAAGGCCGAGGTTCACTCCGCCGGCGCCCGCGACCGCGGACGCCTCCGCGTACCGCTTGGGCACGTCGGCGTACCAGAGCAGGTGGTGGTCGACGAGCGCGGCGCCGGGCCCGTGGACGATGAGCAGACCCTCGTTCGGCGGGATCGGCGTGGGGAGGGTGTCGAAGAGGTCACCGAGAGGGTTGTCGGCGAGCTTGCGGAAGTAGGGGTCTTCCTCGTCCTCCGGCCGCTCGGTGCGCTTGCGGATCTCGGCGGGTGGCGCGTAGTGGGCGCGCACGTCGAGCAGGGCAACCGGGATACCTCGGGCGGCGAGTTCACGGCGCAGTTGCTCGCCGAGCGCGTCCCAGTCGACGGACGGTGATCCCTCCACGGCCAAAACCGCCGGGCCCATGGGGAGTTGAGCGGCCACCGCCTGCCAGCCGGTGCTCAGAACGGCCTGCGGAGCGGGGGCGTATCGCGGGTCGAGCCGGTACACAGAGCCTCCTTCGGGCGTGGGTGTCAGCGGCGGAAGAGCACCGCGGCCGTACCGAGGGCGGGCAGGTCGACGGTGACCTCGCCGTCCCGGACTGTCAGTTCGTCCGCGGCCCGGCCGTGGTAGTCGGCGCTTCGCGCCTCCGAGACAGGGAAGAGTGCGCGCACCGGGCACGCGACCGGTTCCTCGGCGAAGGACTGCAGGCGCAGCAGCACGGCTCCGTCCGCGTCGGGGGTGGTGGCTCCGACGAGACGTACACGCGGGTCTCCCACCGTCACGAAACCCAGCCCGTCCGCCGCCTGGTCGGACACCGGTCCGCGGGCCCGAACCGCGTGCAGCGGACGTGAGATACCGGCCGCGGTGCGCGGGCCGAGGCCGGCGGCATCGGCGCTGCGCGTGCTGGAGAGGCTGTAGCGGAAGGTGAACTCGAAGGCCTGCTCGCTGGGGAAGTTGGTGTCCCAGAGGTTGTTGTGGATCCAGGAGTAGACCGTCGCCGGCTCGTCGTGGCCCATGGTCTTGGGGAACGGCGCGTACGGCAGGGCGATGTTGCCGAACTGGACCAGGGGTGCGTCCTGCGTGGCCCAGGCGACGGCGAGATCGTCCTCCTGCAGAGTGATCCAGCGGCGCACGGCCCGCATGTGCAGCGCGGAGCCGGGAATGACCGGCAGTCCGGTGCCGGTCGCACCGCCGGAGGCTTCCATGCGCACCGTGGGCGTCTCGAAGGCGAAGGGAAAGGCGAAGTAGGCGCTTTCCTTGCCGAGGGTTGCGTCCTTGTCGACCTGGTTCTCGATGTCGAGGCGGCCCACGCCGTGCGGCAGGGTGAGGGTGGTGCGCACCCGGTTGGCGCCCGGCGGACGCGTCTCGTACGTGAGTGTCTCGGCGGTGGCCGTGGAGTGGCGGGCGATGAGGGCGGCCGGCGGGGCGACGGAACGGTTGCCCAGGTGTTCGAGGCGGTCGGAAGCGGTGGTCCGGCTGGAGTTGTGGTTGAAGCCGCCCGCGGTGGTGTAACTGTCGTGGATATAGGCGTTGAAGCCGGTGATCGAGTCCGCGCGTACCAGCTCGCGCCCGCTCGCCTTGTCCACGACGGAGGCGATACACGCACCGGCCAGGTCGACCCGGACAGCGAGGTGTTCGTTCTGGAGGAGCAGCGGATCGGGGTGCGCGTGGGCCGCGGCGGCACTGTGGGCCGGGTTCTCGCGCTCGGTGCCACCGGTGGGGTTCCATCCGGTGGCGGCCTTGACCGAAGCGTCCTCCTCCCCCGCGCTCGCACCCTCGTCGTCGACCGTGAGCACGTCGAGGCGGACGGAACCGGCGGGCGGCACGTCGTCGACGCGGACCAGCAGGAAGCGGCCGGCGTCGCGGTGGGTGTCGTTGATCTGCGGGCGCTCCTCGTGCCGCAGGCGCTCGCCGGTACGGGCGTCGTGCACGGCCACGGACCGTTCCAGCGGGACGCTGGACTCCGGGAGGAAGATCTGGGCGACGTCGGTGCGCGGCCAGGAGCAGGTGTTGACCACATGGTAGGAGGCCGGGGCGTCGGCGGGACGGGCGAGGCGCTGGCCCAGGCGGGCCCCCGCCCGGTTCAGGAGCGACTGCCCGTCGTCGTGGGCACGCAGGGCCTGCCCGTACTTCCAGTGCCACTGCTGCTCCCCGGAGTGGCCGTGGTCGTGGCCGTGCGTCCATGGGTCTCCGGCGCCCCAGGTGTGCTCGTCGAACAGTGACACGGCCTCATACACGCCGGTCGCGTCGCGGGTGTCGTCGGCTGCTCCTGAGGCGTCGAGGACGCCCGCGAAGGTGCCGAGGGTCTGCGCGTCGGCGACGACGGCCTGTGCGGTACGGGCCAGGGACAAGGGGTGGGCTCCGGAGCCCACTCCGTCCACCCACCAGTCGGTCCAGTCGCCTTCGAAGGTGCGGATCCGGTCGCCGAGCCGGGACTCGGCGTCGGTGAAGAAGTCCTCGTTGCGCGAGAGCCGCAGCTGCGGGTAGGCCCAGGTCTCGTTCCAGCGGCGCACCGTGTCGGCGATGATCCGTCGGGGCGGGGCGTTGTCGCCGAACTTGCCCTGCACGCGCAGGTGCAGTACGTCCCACGGGTAGGGCTCGCGCTTGATCTCCTCCTGGTCCATGGCCCAGCCGAAGACCCCGCCGCGGTAGGGGTACGGGTTGGTGGCGAGTGAGGTCAGGTAGGCCGGGAGCAAGTCGTCGACGCTGGAGTAGTCGGTGTCGAAGCCGAGGAGCGGGCCCTCCATGTAGGCCAGGCCGTGCGGGGTGTCCGTGACCCAGACGAGCAGGCTGTTGCCACTCGGCGCACGCCAGCGGAAGAGGCGGGGCAGCTTCTCCCCGCCCACCAGGTGCGGTACCGACCGTCCGGCCCAATTGTGCGCTACGGAGAGGTATTTGACGCCTGCCGAGCTCAGCGCGTCGACGAGGCCCACGACGGAGCCGGGCACATCGGTCTGCATGGCTGAGGTGAAGGGGATGCCGTACCGCTCGCGCACGTCGTGGGCCAGGCGCAGCAGTTCGTGCAGCTCGTCGGTGGAACAGGTCTCGGTGTGGAGGTTGAACGGCATCGCGGTGAGTTCGATCCGGCCCTCGCGCACCCGCTCGACGAACTCCTCCACCTGTTCCGCCGGACGTGCGTCGGCCCACTGCTTGAAGGACCACAGGGACTCGACGCACCAGCGGAACCGGGACTCGGGTGCCCAGTCGTCGGTGGCCTGGGTGAGCTCCAGGCACGAGTCGAGGAACGAGAGGTGTTCGGCGAGCACCCGGCCCTGCGGGTCGGTGTAGCCGATGTCCAGGTGCGAATGGTGCACCAGGTGGATGGTCCACTGGCGCTGCGGGGTGAGCGTCACGTCGATCCCGTCGCCACCCGCCCCTTCCGGCAGGGTCAGCGTGACCCGCTGCGCCGTGTCGACGGCGGGCAACAGCAGCCGGACGGACCCGCCCGGCCCGGGAATGCGCTCGGCGGACAGCAGCGCCCCGGAGGCGGTGCGCACGGCGAGGTCGGCCGGTATCGAGGAGCCGTTCACCGCCTCCACCCGGAGGGACTGCAGCAGGCCACCCCCTTCCGCCCGGCGCATCAGCGGCTCGGTGGTCAGCCGCAGCGCGCTTCCGCCCAGGCTGCCTTCCGCGCTGACGACGGAGCCGCGCAGGCTCTCGCGAATCCGGTCGTTGTCCCAGTCGGTGGTACGGACGAGGGCCCGTGTGGTCATGCGGACATCTCCAAGTCGGGTGAGAGCAGGTCGGGTTGGGGAGCTCGGGCTCAGCGTGCGCTCGCGGTGACGCCGCGCAGGAACAGGCCCCGGAACGTCAGGAAGACGACGAGCGTGGGCAGCGAGACGATCAATGCGCCGGCCAGGATGACGGGCGGGCCCGAGGAGGCGTAGGCGTTGTTGAGCGAGGTGAGGGCCGCCATCACCGGTTGGATGTCGGGGCTGCGGCTCAGCGTGATGCCGAACAGCAGGTCGTTCCAGACGGCGGTGAACTGGAAGATGAACGCCGCCCCCAGGCTGGAACCCATCAACGGCACATGGATGCGCCAGAAGATGCGCCGGAACGAGGCGCCGTCGATCATGGCCGCCTCGGTGATCTCCGGCGGCATCGTGGTCATCTGGTTGCGGATGAGGAAGAAAGCGAACGGGACGGCCCACGCCGCGTACACGAGCATCAGGCCGAGCCGGGTGTCGTAGAGATTGCCGTCGGCGTACATGCCGAACAGCGGCGCCAGGAACATCTGCAGCGGGAAGAGGGTCCCGGAGTAGATGAGCCAGAACCAGAACGCGGGCTTGGGGATGGGCAGCACGACCACGGCGAAGGCGGCCATGGCGGCGACGATCACGGCGGCGGCGCCGCACACCACGGCGTACGCCATTGAGTTGAGGAAGCTGTCGCCGATGCCCGCCTGGCTCCAGGCGGTCGAGAGGTTGTCCCACAGCGCGAAGCCCCGGGGGGCCCAGTCGGGTTGGCCGGCGTACTCGGTGACCGGCGTCAGCGCGTTGACTACCAGCAAGTACATGGGGATCAGCCAGAGCACCACACAGCCGGCGACGAAAAGATTGCGGAAGGTCCTTCCCACGGGATGTCACTCCTTGTCGAGCGGCTCGGATCAGCGCGGGGACGTCTCGGGCATCTGCCGGCGCAGGTACATCCATGAGGACGCGACGACGATGACGGACAGGACGAGGGCGACGGCGGAGCCGTACCCGACGTGGAAGAGCCGGAAGGACTCGCGGTACATGGTCAGGGCCAGGGTCTCGGAGGAGCGGGCGGGGCCGCCCTGGGTGAGCACCCAGATCATGTCGAAGGCCTTGAGGCTGTTGACGATGGCCATACCGATCACCACCACGCTCACGGACCGCAGTTGAGGCAGCGTGATGTGGCGGAACATCCGCCATCCGGTGGCGCCGTCCAGCTCGGCCGCCTCGACGGTCTCCCGCGGGATGGCACTCAGGCCGATGGCGAACAGGACGACGTTCAGCCCGGTGGCCTGCCAGGTGCTGGCCACGATCATCGAGAGGGTGTTCTGCGGCCATTCGAGAAGCCAGGGCCGGACCAACGAGTCCAGGCCGAGGCCCTGCAGCACCTGGTTGAGCGAGCCCTCGGAGGTGAGGATGAACTTCCACAACACGGCGGTCGCGGCACCCGAGATCGCGCACGGCAGCACGACGACCAGCTGCGCGATCCGCCCGAAGCGCATCCGGTGCGTCGCCACGGCGATGGCGAGACCGGCCACGACGGGCAGCAGGAGCGTGCCCGCCACCCACATCACGGTGTTCAGCAGCGAACGGCCGAAGATCGGATCCTCGGCGAGCCGTACGTAGTTGTCGAGGCCCGTGTAGTGGCTCGTGAAGCCGTTGTCCTCGAAGAGGCTGCCGTAGACGCTGCGGAAGAACGGGTACACGAGCAGCACACCGACGAGGAGCAGTGCGGGCAGCGCCCAGGGAAGACCGCTGAGGGGTCCTCCCAGCCGGCCGCCGCCACGGGCCCGCCCCTTCGCCTGATGCGGTGTACGGGTGGGGATCCGGCGTCGCACCGGAGGTGCCTTCGTCAGTCCGGCCGCGGGGGGCACGCTCGCAGTGTCCGTCATGAGCCTTCCGCCTCCTTCCACACCGTCCAGGCCTCGTCGGCCCGGCCCTGCATGGTCCGCAGCACCTTCCGGTACGAGGACGGATCGATCAGGAATCCGGCCAGGTCGTCGACCGTGGACTCGACCAGCTCGGGCGGCCCGAGCTCCCAGAAGCGATTGAGCAGACGGGCCTTGCTCTCCCGCACCGTCGTGGCCACGCCGTCGATGATCGTGTTGGCGGGCGGCACCGTCGGGTTGGGGCAGCCGTCCTGCAGCGTGTGCGAGAAAGCCTTCATCACCCGCGGGTGCGGCCAGGCTCCGGCGGCGCGGTAGGCCTCGTCGCGGTCGGGCCCCTTGACCGTGCAGACCAGGGCACTGGTCTCGAAGACGGTGGCGGGGCGGACCCGGGTGTTCTGCATCGGCAGGACGAACGCGTCGACGTTCTTGCCCGGCTTGCCGCCGACGCCCGCGAAGGTGCCGCCCAGCCAGCTCCCGCAGGGCACCATGCCGACCTTGCCGTGCACCACGCCCGCGGCGGCCGCGGCGTGGTCCATGTCCATCGACGTGAACCAGTCCTTGTCGAAGAAGGACGCGATGGTGCGAAGGGCCCGTTCGGCGCGCGGATCGGTGTAGCGGGCCCGCCCGTTGAGGAGGTCCTCGTAGAACTGCGGGTCCTGGCGGGTGAGGATCTCCTGGAACCAGATGAACGCCGGCCACCGCCCTGCAGTGGTGCCGTGCAGCGGCGTGATGCCGGCACGCTTGAGCCGGCCGGCGACGTGCAGGAAGTCGTCCCACGTCTCCGGCTTCGTCAGGCCGTTGGCACGGAAGACCTCGGGGTTGTAGAAGAAGACGTAGTAAGCCAGGTTCATCGGAAGGCCGTAGACGCGGCCGCGGTAACTGACCGCGGAGCGCAGCGCCGGGTCGACCCAGCCCTTGCGGGCCGCGCTCTCCCAGTGGACCGACAGGTCGACGACGCCGCCGGTGCGGGCCAGATCCTGCAGGCGATAGCCGGACCAGTACTTGAGCATGTCCGGTGTCTTGCTCGTGCGCAGCGAGGACTTGACGACCTGTTCGAAGGACTCGAGGGACGGGATGACCTCAGGAACGAGTTCGAGGCCGTCGACCGAGCGCATCGCCTCGCCCGCCGCCTTGAGGGGTGCGGCCCATGACGGGTTGTCCCCGTGCAGGGCCACCTTGCCGGGCGGCTGTCCGGCGGCAGTGCCGCACGCGGTGACCAGTGGCGCCGCAACGGCGGCGGAGGTGCCGGCCACGGCGGCGCGCAGGAGCGTGCGGCGGCTGGGGAAGGTACGTCCGGTGGGCGTCCGAGCGGGTGCGATGGGCGGGTGACGGCCTGTCATGGGGCGGCTCCCTCAGGCTGTTGACCAAGATCGTGGTATCGTTAACACTCGTTTCGGGGAGCTTGACCCCGGGGCCGGGTCGATGTCAATGGCCGCGTCGCATCGGATCTTTGGGGGCCGCTCTCCGGCATGCGTCGGGCGTCCGACGGACGCGGCCGGCACCTTCACCGAGCCTGGCTCCGCCCCGTCCGCCACACCCGGCCGAAGCACCGACACCGACACCTCCGCCAGTACCAACTGCGGGCGATAATCGACCGATGAGCGCCTTCGAACGCCCCATGCCGCCCCTGAACGCCGACGAGCGCATCACGCTCGAGAGCTGGCTCGACTTTCACCGCACCACACTGGCGATGAAGTGTGAGGGCGTGGACGATGAGCAGGCTGCTCTCGCGCCCGTGCCACCGTCCGGCTTCACTCTGACCGGCCTCGTCCAGCACATGGCCGAGGTGGAGCGGAACTGGTTCCGCCGAGTGTTCGCCGGGGAACAGGCCCCGCCCATCTACGATTCGCAGGCCGACCCGTCCGCCCCCGACGGTGGCTTCGCGCTGGCTGAGGGCGCAACCCTGGGGGACGCCCTCGCCACCTGGCACACGGAGATGGCCCGAGCTCGCGAACTCTGCGCCGACCGCGCTCTGACCGACACCGGCTGCTTCATGGAGCAGGCCGTCAGCCTCCGCTGGATCTATGTCCACATGATCGAGGAGTACGCCCGTCACAACGGCCACGCCGACCTGCTTCGGGAACGCATCGACGGCACCACCGGCGTGTAGCTCCGGATCAGGCAGCTCCGATCGCCCTACCTAGGTGAGCGCCCGCGCCGGCTGACGGCAAGAAGGTCCACGACGACGTGGCGGTCGACGGCCCGACCGGCGCGGGCGACCCTGAGTCCGCGGCGGCCGGGGCGATCCGGCTCCAGGACCACGGGGACAAGGTGCGGTTCCGGGATGTGTGGGTGGAGCCACTGTCCTGACCCGGTTGTTTCCGCAGGGCACCCTGCGGACTGCCCCGTCACCGGGCCGTCGGCGGGGTGCCGCCCACCGGCACACCCGACGAACTCAACCGATCAGAGCGTTCACACCGTGGCCGCCCGCGCCCTCACCACGTCCGCCGGATCCCAGCCCGCGCGCGGCACCGAGGCGAGCAGGAGCCGCGTGTACGGGTCCTGCGGGGCGGCCAGGACATCTGCTGTCGGACCCTGTTCGACCACGGTGCCTCGACGCATGACCACGACCTCGTCCGTGATGTGCTGGACGACCGCCAGGTCGTGGCTGACGAAGACGAGAGCGACCCTGGTGTCACGGCGGATCTCTTCGAGCAGGTGCAGGATCTGTGCCTGGATCGACACGTCGAGCGCGGCCACCGCCTCGTCGAGGACCAGCACCTTGGGGTCGACCGCCAGGGCTCGCGCGATGGCGAGCCGCTGGCGCTGGCCGCCGGACATGCCGTGCGGCCTGGCTCCCGACTCGCGTGCGCCGAGGCCTACTTGTTCCAGGAGTGCGTCGGCGAGGGACTCGTCCCGGCCGTGCAGGCGCAGGGCCGTGGTCAGGCACTGGCGGGACGTGAGCCGGGGGTCCAGGGACACGTACGGGTCCTGGAAGACCATCTGGATCTCGCGGGCCCGCGCGAGGCGTACCCGGCTGCCGCGCGGGGTGCGTGGTGTGCGGGTCCGCCCCGCTACGGAGACGGTGCCGGCGTCGGGCCGTACGAGGCCCACGAGCATGCGCGCGACGGTCGTCTTGCCGGATCCGGACTCGCCGACGATACCGAGCGAGCCGCCCGCCGGGACGGTGAAGGTGACGCTGTCGGCAGCGGTGAGACGTCCTCCGCCGGGCAGACCGTACGTCTTGTGCAGTCCCTCCACCGCCAACAGCGGGGCGTCCTGCGGTACTTCGGCGGTCATCGGGCGCTCCTCTTCAGTGGGGCCGGGCCCGGGCCGGCGAGTTCGGGCAGTCGGCGGCAGGTCGCGCTGCCCTCGCCGGACAAGGGCGACGGCTCGGGCGACCAGGTCGAGCACGCCGGTTCCGCGTCGGCACAGCGGTCCGCGAACTCGCAGCCGCCGAACGTGTCCGCGAGGGACGGCGGGCGCCCGGGGATCGGGCGCAGGTCGCGCCGCCCCTCCCCCAGCGTCGGCGAGCAGGCGAGCAGTCCCTTCGTGTAGGGGTGGCGTGGCCGGTCGAAGAGCTGGGTGGCCGGCTGTTGCTCGACAACCCGGCCCGCGTACATGACGTACACGCGGTCGCAGTACGCGGCGGCGAGGTGGAGGTCGTGCGTGATGAACAGGAGTCCGAGGCTCCGGTCGGCACGCAGGGTGCGCAGGAGCGAGAGGATTTCCGCCTGGGTGGTGACGTCCAGGGCGCTGGTCGCCTCGTCGGCGAGCAGCAGCCTGGGGTCGGCGGCGAGGGCGCCGGCGATGACGACGCGCTGGAGCATGCCTCCGGACAGTTCGTGCGGGCGCTGGCGGGCCCGGCGTTCGGGCTCGGAGAGGCCGACGGTGTCGAGGAGTTCGACGGCCCGGGTGCGGGCCGTCTTCTTGTCGAGGCCGGTTCCCGTCAGCCGTTCGACGAGGAAGTCGCCGACGCGGCGCACCGGGTTGAGGGCGGAGCGTGGGTCCTGGTGAACCATGGCGACCGTACGGGAGCGGTGGCGGCGCAGGTCGTCGCCGGTCAGGGCGAGGACGTCCGTGCCGTCGACGCGTACGGATCCGGAGATGGCTGTTCCGTCGGGCAGCGTGCGCAGGGCCGCCTTGGCGGTGGTGGATTTGCCCGAGCCGGACTCGCCCACCAGGCCGACCACTTCGCCGCTCGCCACCTGGAGGGAGACGCCGTTGAGGACGGGCCGGGCGGTGCCGGGCAGTTGGAGGGTGAGGTTGTCGATGTCGAGGAGCATGGCTACTTCCTGCTGCCGAGTCGGTCGGCGGCCCAGACCCCGACGACGTTGAAGGACACCACGACGAGGGCGATGGCGAAGCCCGGCACCAGTGCGGGCAGGAGCGCGCCCTGGACGACGGCGGCCTGTCCTTCCTGGACCATCAGTCCCCAGTCGGAGCTGGGCGGCTGGGCGCCGAAGCCCAGGTAGGACAGCGTGGCCAGGGACATCAGGGCTTCGCCGAAGAGGACCACGAGATAGCCGACGACGGACCGGCCGAGATTGGGGACGAGGAAGCGGGCGCAGATGCGTGCGCCGCCCATGCCCAGGACCCGGTAGGCGTCGATGTACGGCTTGCGGCGCTCGGCGAGCGCCACAGAACGGGTGTATTTGGCGACTGTCGGGGTGTACGCGAGTCCGAGCGCCAGCACCGACGTCGTCATGCCGGAGCCGAAGACAGCGATGATCAGGACGGTGAACAGGAGCCCGGGGAACGCGTACATGACGTCGGTGAGGCGGGAGACGAGGGTGTCCACCCAGCCGCCGCGCCAGGCGGCGAGCGTGCCGAGGGTGACGCCGAGAATTGCGGCGATGGCCAGCAGCAGGATCGGGGCGATGAGGCTGGTGCGGGCTCCGTACAGGACTCGGGAGAGCAGGTCCTGCCCGGAGGAGTCGGTCCCGAGGAGGTGGTCGCCGCTCGTGCCGACGAGGGACGCCGAGAGGTCGATGGTGTCGGGTGCGTACGGGGCGAGCAGGGGTGCGAGGACCGCGGCGAGTACGACGAGGACCATCACGCCGCCCGCGACGACGACGCCGAAGGGGCGCCGTTCCTTTGCGGTTTTCAGGCCGATGGGTGCGAGGGTCTGGGCGCTCATGCGGCGGCCTCCTTCACCCGCGGGTCGAGCAGCGGGTGGACCAGGTCGACGAGGGTGGTGACCACGATGTAGCCGGTGACCATGAGGAGGAGTACGGCTTGCGCGACCGGGAAGTCGTGGGTGTTGATCGCGCCGACGAGCAGTGATCCGACGCCACTGATCCCGAACGCTGTCTCGACGACGACGGTGCCCGCGAGCATGCCCGCCATGACGAGGCCGCACATGGTGACGATCGGGCCGAGCGCGTTGCGCAGGATGTGCCGGAGCACGATCTCGCGTTCGGGGATGCCGGAGGCGCGGGCGGCCTCCACGTGGTCGGCGGCACCCGCATCGACCATCGACTGCCGGGTGACGCGGCTGATCAGGGCGAGCGCGCCCAGCGCGAGCGAGAGGGCGGGCAGGGTCAGATGGTGCAGGCCGCCGACGAAGCCCTCGCCGCTGCCGGACACCGGGAACCAGCCCAGCTGCACGCCGAACAGGGCGACCAGGGCGATGGCCGAGACGAACGAGGGCACCGACGCGGCGAGTGTCGTGCCGCCGACGACGGCCGAGTCGATCCAGGTGCCGCGGCGCACGGCGGCGAGGATTCCCGCGCCGACGCCGAGGACGACGAAGAGCACGGTCGCGTAGGCGACGAGGGCGAGTGTCGTCGGGAAGCGGGCGGCGACCAGGTCGGCGACCTGGTCGCCGTACTTGAAGGAGCGGCCGAGGTCGAAGTGGAGACAGTCGCCGAGCCAGCGTCCGTACTGCACGACGAGCGGCTCGTCCAGGTGGTACTGCGCGCGCACCAGGTCGAGCTTTTCGGGGGTGAGTTTGTCGCGGCCGCCGGCCAGGAAGACGGCGGGGTCGCCGGGTGCCGCGTACACGGCGGCGAAGATGACGAAGGAGGCGGCGACAAGGGTGGCGAGCAGTCCGGCGAGGCGCCGGGAGATCCGGGCAGGCATCGGCGGTCAGCCCTTCTTCGCGCCGAGTTCGGCGGCCCACGGGTAGTAGAGGTAGGCCATGGAGGCGGGCGGTCCGGTGAGCTTCGTGTTGAGGACGAGGACGGAGGGGACCTGGGCGACCGAGATCCACACGGCGGCGTCGGTGAACTTCTTCTGGACGTCGACCGCGAGCTCGGCCCGCTCGGCGTCGTCGAGGGTGGCGAGCGCCTTCTTCACCTCGGTGTCGTACGCCGCGTCCTTGAAGCCGACCCAGTTGTTCGAGGAGTCGGACAGGGCGTTGTCGTAGAAGCCCATCGGGTCGGCCTTGGAGATGTACCAGTCGCCGGCCAGGACGTCGATGTCGGCGCGGGCCTGCGGGTCACTGTAGAACTGCTCGAACTGCGAGGTCGGGACCGTCTTGATCTGCCCCTTGAGGCCGATCCGCTGGAGGGCCGCGCGCACCGCGTTGGCGATGACGGTGCGGCCCTGGCTGGCGTCCGTACCGATCACGATCGGGGTGGCGGCATCGGCCCCGGACTCCTTCACCAGCTGCTTGGCCGTGGCGAGATCGTCGGCCGAGGGGCTGGCGGGAGCGTAGTCGACTGCCTTCTGGGCGGTTTCGAAGACGGGCTTCTCGTAGCCCCAGGCGCCGGAGCCGACCGGGGTGCCCCAGGGCTGGACCATGCCGCCGTAGCCGGACGCGGCGATGCCCTTGCGGTCGAGCGCGAGGGACAGCGCCCGGCGGACCTTGGCGTCCTTCAGTCCGCCGCGCTCGGTGGGGATGAGGACGAGCGACGCGGTGGAGGGGCCGTAGTGCTGCTCGATGCCCTTCTTGCCCTGGAGGGCAGCGGCGGTGTTGGGCGATTCGGCGTACGCGCCGTCGGCCGCGCCGGTCGTCAGGGCGTTGACGAGGGCACTGTCGGCGGCCCAGCGAAAGGTGACCTGCTTCGTCAGCGGCTTCCTGCCCCAGTAGGAGTCGTAGCGGCGGATGGTGATGGAGTCGCCGGACTTCCAACTGCTCAGCTCGTACGGACCGGTGCAGGCGTCGGGCTGTCCAGGGGTGCCGAACTCCTTGCCGGCCCTCTCGACCTGCTCCTTGTTCCACACGATGCCCGCGTCGCCCGCGAGTGCCTTGAAGAACATGGCGTCCGGCGCCTTGAAGGTGATCGTGACCTGCCGGGCGCCGGTCTTCTTCATCGCGGCGATGTTGCCGAACTCGTCGCCCTGTTCCATGTCGGGGTCGGCGTGCCGCTTCAGGCTCCACAGCACGTCGTCGGCGGTCATCGGGGTGCCGTCGTGGAAGGTGACACCGGAGCGCAGGGTCAGGACGAGGGTCTTGTCGTCCGGCGTCTTTGCCTTCTCGGCGAGGAGGGGTTTCGTCGACATGTCCGGCTGCAGTTGGTAGAGGCGTTCGCAGACGTTGGTGAGGACGACGCGGCCCGCGCTGGTGCCCTGGGTGTCCAGGTCGAGCGAGTCAGGCTCGTCCTCCAGGAGCCAGTCGGCGTTGGCCAGTTCACCCTTGGCGGCGGTGGTCGTGGGGGTGAGGGTGAGCTTGGCGGCATCGGCGGTCGCGGAGCCGCCCGCGGTGTTCCGGGTGGCTCCGCTACAACCCGAGGCCGCGGCGATCGTCGCGACGACGAGGCCTGCGGCCACGGCCGCCCTTCTTCTGGAACTGGTGTGGGTCATCGCTGATTTCCTGTCAGTTCTGGCCGTACGGGCCGTCGTAGAGGTTCCAGGGGAGGTGCTGGTACTCGCGGTCGCAGGGGGTTCCGGCGGTCACGTGGTAGTCGCCGGTGGTCAGGTCGGCCAGGGAGGAGACGAGTGTCGTCCAGTGCTTGACGGCCGGCTGCCGGGGGTCCGGGTGGGTGCACAGTGACTCGGGGAGACCGAGGTGATCGGACATGGCGTGGCGGATGATCTTGCGGGATTCGTCGGGCCCTGTGGAGCCGCGCAGCGCCCTGAGCCCCTGCTCGGCGCGTGGCACGCGGACCAGGGAGTCGGACGACACGGGCCGGTAGCCGGCGGCGGCCAACTGGGCGGGGACGCCTGCCTGGTAGTGGTTGCCGTGCACCAGCAGGCCGTCGGTCGGATAAATCCAGCCGTGTCCCGCCGGGGTGGTCTCCAGGTCGATGGCGAAGCCCTCGCGGCAGGTCAGCAGGGCGTTGCTGGCGATGTGGGCGCGGGTGCGGCAGAGCACGTCGAGGGCGTCGGTGATGTTGCTCTGGTCGAGGACGCTGCGGCGCACGACGGTCTGGGGCAGCCCGATCGCGTCGTCGAAGCGGCCGCCGAGGCCGTTGGCGTTGAAGGCGATCCCGGCGGAGTTGGCGCCCTGGCGGCCGATCTGGCCGGCCTCGACCTGCATGACCAGAGTGGGCTTGGGGGGCTGGACGATCCGGATCATGACGACGGTGTCCGCGACCCCGGCGCGCCAGTCCCAGTTCTGCCCGGCGTAGACGTGCCCGTCGCCGCTGGCCTCGCCGTAGGCGGCGAAGGAGGTGCAGCCCTCGGCGGGCTCCTCCTCGGGTGTCCTGCCGTCGGCCTCCATCTGCGCGAAGGACTTGTCGTAGATGACCTCGCCCCGCGCGTTCAGGGCGAGGACGTCGAGCAGGTCGACTCCCGCGCCGTCCGCGATGCCCCGCATCTCGTCGACGAGGTGGGGCGCGTAGTCGCGTACGGGTTCCAGCCAGCGGGCGGCGCGGGCCGTGACGCGGTCCCAGGTCAGTCCGGCGGACTGGCCGAAGGCCTCCTCGTAGTAGCCGAGGGCGGCGTGCAGTTGGGGCCGCACGGCCTCGCCGTACTGCCGGCCCCGGTCGAGCGGGCTGCCGGAGATCTCGATGACCGGAAGGACCCGGGTGGGGGCGGTTTCCGTGGGACGGGGTGTCATTGTTCTCCTCGCGACGGAGCGCCCCCGAACGACGGCGAAGGACCGGAGGATCCTGTAACGTCGATTTCAGAAAGAGCTCCACTTGGAACGTTCTGCCCAGGACAGTAACGCCAATCACACGGAAGTCAATGGTCGTAATGGAAATTACAGAAGACGGGACCGGTGCGACACGGCTCCGGGCGGCGATTCGCGACCAATGGGAGGAACTGTCCACCTCCGAGCGTGCCGTGGCGCAGTACCTGGCCAGCGCGCCCGTCGAGCAGCTGCTCTTCGCCAGCGCGCAGGAGCTGGGTACGGCGAGCTCCACCAGTAACGCCACCGTCGTCCGGGCGCTCCAGCGCCTCGGCTACGCGGGGCTGCCCGCCCTCAAGCGCGAACTGGCCAACGACTTCACCTCCGCCGTCGCCCCCGAGGTCCGCCTCAAGCAGCGCATCGCGCACGTGGGCCGGGACTTCGCCTCCATCTGGACCGACGTCTTCGACGAGGCCCGCGAGCGCGTCGACCAGACCCGGCGACTCACCGAACCGGTCGCCCTCAAGCGCGCGGTGACCGCACTCGCCGAAGCGCATGAAGTGTTCTGCTACGGAATCGCGGCCTCGGAACCGGGCGCCCGCCACCTGGCCCTCGCGCTCGGCCGCATCGGCCGCCGGGCCCGGTTCGTCTCCGAGACCGGCTTCGCCCTCGCCGACCAGCTCCTCGCCCTCGGGCAGGGCGACGCGGTGGTCATCTTCCAGCCCGGCCGCCAACTCGTCGAACTCACCGTGATGATGGAGCGGGCCCGCTCGGTCGGCGCCAAGGTCGTCCTGGTGACGGACGAACTGGGCGAGGCTTACGAGGACCAGGTCGAGGCGGTCCTGACGGCGCCGCACACCCCGACCGGCATCACGGCGGAGTCACTGACCGGCCTCCTCGTCGCCGACGCGCTCCTGCTCGCACTCGCCACCCTCGACGAGTCCCGCGCGGTGGACTCCTCCCACCAGCTCACGGCACTACGGGAACAACTGCTGCGACCGAAACGGCGGGGCTGACGGGGTACGTGCCCTGCGGCCGGCGCACAGCTGTGGCGTATTCATCTGCCCATCGCCCGGCCTGCCGTGATCACGCTGGTCCTGCTGAGCTCCATGTGGACCTGGAACGACTACTTCCTGTCTTTGATCACGGTGTCGGATCCGGGGCTCCAGCCGATGACGCTCGGGCTCGGCGCCTTCTCCACGCGCTACGGCACGCAAGCCAATCCGCTCTCGGCGGGAGCCGTACTGATCTCGCTGCCGATCGTCGTGCTCTGTCTGTTCTCCCAGCGCCACTTCGTCCGGGGCATGCTCTCCGGAGCCCTCCGTGAACGAGAGCGAAAGGCAGCTGCCCCGGCCGGACCACTGTGACGGTCCGGCCGGGGCAGCTGCTTCTTACGGGTCAGGACAAGCGCGGGTCGTGCTTGCCCCGGCCGTCGCGCACCGCCTGCTCGGCGCCGTCGTACGCGAAGTCGGGGAAGGTGCTCCGGATCTCCACGACGCGTCCCTCCTCCGCCGACCGCTTGGCGGCCAGCATCACTTCGAGTGCGTGGTAGGCGTGCTCGGGCCGGGTGAGCGTGCGGGTGCCGTTCTCCACGGAGTCGACGAGATGACGCAGGCCGTCGGTCCAGGGCCAGTTGGGGTCGGACTCGCCGACGATCTCCCAGGAGCCGCGCGCATTGGTCCACTGCTCGAAGCCCTCGGGCGCCCAGTCGTCGCCCAGCATCTGCATCGTCCCGGCGCTGCCGTACAGCTCCACGGCCGGCGACCGGTACTTCTGCAGCGTGAAGCCGGTGGCGATGGACGCGAACCGGGCGTCCCCGAAGTCCAGAACGATGTGCGCGTTGTCGTCGGAGCGTACGGTGACCTGCTCGCCCTCCGCTTCGCGCTTGGGAACGGCGACGCCGACCATCGCGGTCACCCGCCGCACCGAGCCGAGGAATCCGCACAGACTGGTGAGGTTGTAGACCCCGAGGTCGAAGAGCGAGCCGCCGCCCTGTTCGTAGAACCAGCGCCCCCACCAGGGCCCCGACCAGCCGTAACGGGCCCTGGCCAGATGGAGCTCTCCGATCTCCCCGTCGCGCACGCGCCGGTGCATCTCGCGATACGTCGGGGACAACGCGACGTGCGGGGCGCAGACCAGCTGCCCGCGGGCACCGGCGGCCGCATCGAGGAGTTCGGCGGCCTCCTCCAGGGAGGTCGCCATCGGCTTCTCGACCAAGACGTGCTTCCCGGCCTCCAGCGCTGCACGCGCCAGCGATCCGTGCTCGTTCATGCTGGTCAGGACGAGGACGATGTCGAGGTCGGCTCGGTCGATCAGTTCCTGGCCGTCCGTGAACGACGTGTCGGCCCCGAACCGCTCGGCGGTCGTCGCCCGCTTGGCGGGGTCCGGGTCGTACCCCGCCACCAGCTCGATACGTCCTTCGTGCTGGAGCTTGGTGATCAGGGATGAGTACGGGCCCTGGAACACGCTGCCGAGGCCCAGGACTCCGACCTTGAGTGCTGCCATCGCAACCGGTCTCCTTCTGTCGATCGGATCGGGTAAAGGTCGTGCGGTGGATCTGCTCACGCGAGCCGGACGTCCAGTCGCTCGCCGTCCGCACCTCCCGGCCACGTCACCAGGACGCCGCCTTCGGTGCGTTCGGTGCGGGCGCCGTCTTCGACGACGACCGTCCGGTCGGTCTCGAGAAGCGCGCTGCCGGGCCCCGCGCCCCTGCGCAGCGACAGCGTCGGTCCGTCCCGCGGTTCGTCGAGTTCGGCTGTCGCCCAGCGCAGTACCGCTCCGTCGAGACGGACGTCGAGCGGCAGCATCAGGCCGGTGCGGGCGGGCAGTTCGAGTACGGTGCCACCGGCGTACAGCTCTCCCGCCACGGTCAGCGTGAAGCGCTGCGGCTGCACGGAGACATTGATCAGGTGGACGAGCTTCTGGCCCGTCGCGTCCGCCGTGACCGTGGTGACGAGTCCGGGCGTCGCTCCGTCGGCGACGGTCTGTGCGCGTACGGCGAGACGCCCGAGCAGCATGCGCCAGAACTCCAGGTGGCAGGGGTAGTCGCAGGCCACCACGACGGCCCGGCCACCTCCTTCGAGGGTCACGTCCATCGCGGCGGGCGAGCCGTCGGCGACGTCCAGGGCGAGCGGTTCGGCCTTGACCACGTCCGTGCCGGTGGTCCGCAGCCGCTCCAGGAAGCCGACCCGGACCTCGGGCTGGGGGCCGGCCCAGCCAGTGGCCCGTACGGACGGGAAGTAGCCGCCCGTTCCTTCCACGGTCTCCTCGACGGCGAGACCGAGCGCGTCGGCGAGCACCGTGCACGGCGTGCCGTCGTCGTCGAGGACCGGAAGCCGCCCGTGAAGAAGCAGCCGCCCGCCCGCCCGCAGATACGCGGCGAGCCGCTCCTGAACCGCGTGGCCCAGCGTGGCGGGCGTGGCGAGCGCGAGCACCGGTCCGGCCGGATCGAGCTCGCTGCGGTACGACGTCGGCGCCGCGGAGAGGTCGCACGCCGCGAAGGAGTGGCGTCCGAGGACGAGGGCGCGAGCCAGGATGTCGCGCGGCCCCATGCCCCGCGAGCGTTCGATGTCGCGGCGTTGTTCGCGCCGGGCGCCGGAAGCGGGGTGGGCGAATTCGGTCAGATAGTGGTCGGGGACGTAACCGAGGACGATGTCGTCGTGCGCCTCGTCCATGTCGGCCAGCAGGTGCTCGCTGCCGCGCACCGCGCGCACGGCGTCCCGGATCCCGGTGTACGCCTCGCTGAGCCTGCCCTCGGGGTCGACGGGCGCGGCGAAGCCGTGGCGTTCACCGGTGAAGGCGATCCGGTCGTTCCCGTCGCCGGCGGGCTCGTCCAGGGGCGGATTGTGGCCGCCGCTGAACAGGTAATAGTTGATCAGCCGGTTGCCCTGGGCGACGCACAGGCGTGTTTTGAGGCCGGTGGCCTCGGGCACGGCCTGACGGCTCAGGTCCTCGCCGTAGTCGCCGGTGCCCGCCTCGAACTCCAGTGAGGTGAGCGGCTGGTCGGCGTCGTGGACGGCGGCCATGAAGGCGTTCATCACGTACAGGTCGGGGGTGTTCTCGACGGTCGCGTCGTACAGGTAGTGGTCCGAGCCGGAGGTCATCCCCGGGATGCCGGCGTACGCGCGTGACAGCTGACTGACGCCGATCGGGAAGGTGCGTCCGCGGGCGGCGTCGGTGCCGTGCAGGTTGACCAGCATCGGGACCTCGATGCCGTGCTCCAGGGCCACGTCGCGCAGTCGCAGCAGGTACGCGGCGTACCGGTCGCGGTGGTGGTCGGCGAGGTCGTGGTGGAGCGTCAGCTGCTGGGTCACGGTGCCGCTCAGCGTTCCGCCGGAGCGCCACTGGTCCGCCCATGCCGCGAGGTCCGTGGGGTCGGCGCCGTAGCGGCGTACGGACTCCTCGCGGCCCCACCGCTCAAGGGACTGCGACGCCAGCACGGCCAGGGTGCGGTCGGTGAGTTCGGGGGCGCCGCTGACCCAGGTCAGCATGCCGACCTCGTTGTCGAGCTGGAGGGCCGCGACCGGGCCGCCGCGGGTGATCTGATGCTCGGCGAGTACGGACGTGACGGCCGCGAACCAGCGTTCGGCCTGGGAGAGATAGCCGGGGGCCAGGTAGTCGAGCGTGCGGGTCGGCACGGGTTCGCCGTCCCAGCCGCGCGGCACTGCCTCGGGGTGGTCCCGGTAGATCCGGAAGGGCACGCCCTCGTTCTTGAGCTCGGCCATGACGAACGGGCCGGGACGTGCGATCACCAACAGAGCGCGCTCGGCGGCGAGTTCGAGGAAGTGGACGAGGTCGCGGTACTCGCTGGTGGCTCCCGTCAGATCCACCTCGCCGTCCGGGGTCTCGTGCACCAGCCACGGCATGTAGCTGGCGACGGCGGTGCAGCCTGCCGCCACCAGTTTGTCGAGCCGGTCGGCCCAGTCCTCACGGCGCAGCCGGAAGTAGTGCACCTCCCCGGCCATGACGATCCTCGGCACCCCGCCCACGAGCAGCCGCCGTCGCTCGAACTCGACTGTTCTGTCTGCCTGTTCCCCGGACGCGGAACCCTGCGCCCGTGCCCCGTGTGTCGCGCGGTCCGAACCTTGCGAAGTACTCACGAAACAGTCCCCATCAGGTGATTTTCGGAATTCTGAGATCTGAACCCCGGTTCCTGACAGGGGTATTGCCATCCCTGCCAAGGCCGGACTACGTTCCTGAAATCGCCGTGAAACCGGTTTCCCGAAACCGGTTTCCCGAACATATCGGGGGCCGTCACGATGGGCAATAGCCGTGTATCACTGCGCTGGGTGGCGCAACAGGCGGGTGTTTCGCCCGCCACGGTCTCGCGTGTCTCGCGGGGTTCGGCCACGGTCTCACCGGAGTTGCGCGAGAGGGTCCTGCGCATCATCGAGGAGTCCGGCTACCGCCCCAACCACCTGGGCCGCGCCCTTGCCGAGACCCGGCACGGAGCGCTCGGCCTGGTCTTCCCGGGCCTGTCGGGCCCGTACTTCTCCGAGCTGCTCCAGGGTTTCGAGGAGGAGGTGCAGGAGTCGGGCGACAGCATGTTCCTGCTCGCCTCCCACTCCCACTCGGAGACCGACACGCGGGTGATCGATCTCGCCGGCCGCGTCGACGGCCTGGCCATCCTCGCCGGCACCGTGTCCGACGCGGCCCTCGAACAGGTGGCGCGCCAGGTGCGGCTGGTGGTGATGTGCGCCCGGGAGCGGGGCGCGCACACGACGGTGACCATGGACAACACCACCTTCGGGGCGCTGGCCCGGCATCTGCTCGTCGAACACGGCTACCGCCGCCTCGCGTTCGTCGGCAATCCGGACGGTTCCCCCGATGTGACGTCCCGCTGGGAGGCGTTCCTCGGCGCGCACCGGGAGGCGGGCGTGGTTCCACCCGCCGAGCCCGTACGGGTCGGGCTCCAGCAGTCCGACGGGATCATCGCCGCCCAGCAGATCCTGGACGGCGGACAGCGGCCCGACGCGGTGATGTGCGCCAACGACGAGACCGCGCTCGGGCTGGTGCTCAACGCACTCGGCCGCGGCCTGCGCGTGCCCGACGACCTCGCGGTCACAGGATTCGACGACATGGATATGGCGGCCATGGTGCGGCCGGGACTGACCACGGTCCGTCAGCCCATCCGCGAACTCGCCACCACCACGGCCCGTCTCCTGGCCGACGGGGAGCCGCGGGTCACCCGGCACATCACGCTCCCGACCCGGCTCGTCCTGCGCGAATCGTGCGGCTGCCGCCCGGCGGTCGCGGGCCCCTCGGACAACTGAGCACCGACGACCGGACACCGGAACAGACGCGACACCCGCAGACGACGGAGGTATCTCAATGACGAGGCCACGCTTCACCACTGCGTTCATAGCCGGCCTGGCGAGTTCGAGCCTGCTGCTCGCAGGATGCACGGGCACCGAGGACACCGCCGACAGCGTCAACTCGGGCGGAATGATCAGCCACATCACGTACGCGGGCATCGGCGGCGGCAACGCGCCCCAGGCCAACTACAACCCGTTCCTGGACGCGTCGAAGCTGGTGGCCTCGAACTTCGTCTACGAACCCCTGTACGTGATCGAGCAGAACAGCTGCAAGGAGGTCCCCTGGCTGGCGAAGTCGTACCACTGGCAGAACCCGAAGACCCTCGTCTTCGACATCCGCGACGGCGTGCAGTGGAACGACGGCAAGCCCTTCACCGCGAAGGACGTCGCCTTCACCTTCAACATGATCAAGAAGTACGACGTCCTGGACACCAAGGGGTCCTGGCCACTGCTCGACTCGGTGCGGGCCACTGGCGCGAAGCAGGTCACCTTCACCTTCAAGGAGCCCGGCGCCTCCGGATTCCCCGTCATCACCGCCGTGCCCATCGTCCCCGAGCACATCTGGTCGACGGTGCAGGACCCGACGAAGTTCACCGACGCCAAGGACCCGGTGGGCACCGGCCCCATGAAGGTGAAGTCCTTCAACCCGCAGCAGGTGGTCACCGAACGCAACCCCCGTTACTGGCAGGCCGACAAGGTCAAGGTCAAAGAGGTCCGGTTCAAGCAGAACAACGGCTCCCCCGAGATCGAGCAGCTGAAGATGGGCCGCGGCGAGTACGACACCAACGGCATGTTCATACCGGACGTCCAGAAGTCGTACGTCGACAAGGATCCGAAGCACCATCACTACTGGTACGCGCCGGGCATGGTCATGAGCGTCTACATGAACCTCACCGAGGCCCCCTTCGACGACGTCGCCTTCCGCCGCGCGCTCACCAGCGCCTTCGACCGTGACACCGTGGCGCGCAAGGCGCAGCTCGGCTATGTGAAGACCGCCAGCCAGACCAGTCTGGTACTTCCCGGCCAGCAGGACTGGCTGCCCAAGGGCATCAAGAACGGGGGCCGTGTCCCGTTCGACCCGAAGGCCGCCGACGCGGCGCTCACCAAGGCCGGATACCAGCGGGACTCCCAGGGCCGGCGGCTCGGCAAGGACGGAAAGCCGATCTCGTTCGCGTTCAAGGTGCCCACGGAGTACACCGACTGGGTCGCGGCCGCCGAGATCCTCGTCAAGAACCTCAAAGCCCTCGGCCTCCAGGTCGAGTTGGACCGCACCACGTCCGAGGTCCACGACCAGGACCGTGCCATGGGCCGCTACGACATGATGTTCGGCGCGCATGGCGGCGACTGCAACATGTCCACGGGCTTCGGTCACCCGCTCGGCAGCGCGGGCACCGCCCCCATCGGGAAGCGAGCCTTCAGCAACGAGGTGCGCTGGAAGGACAGGAAGACCGACGCGCTCCTGGACGATCTGCGGACCGCCTCCACCGAGAAGGCCCAGAAGAAGGCCGTCGCGGGCCTCTCCGAGATCATGATGAACGACGTCCCGATGATCCCGATCTGGTACGGCGCCAAGTGGTTCCAGTACGACACCACGCGCGCCGTGGGCTGGCCGAACGCGAAGAACCCGTACGCGGCCGGCGGCGACAACCTCATCATCCTCACGCATCTGCGCCCGGCCCAGGGCTGACCGGGATGACGTACTTCCTCCGCCGCGCGGGGTTCTTCCTGGCCACCTTGTGGGCCGCGGTGACACTGAACTTCCTTATCCCCCGGCTCCAGCCGGGCGATCCGGCCCAGGCAATCCTGTCGCGACTGTCCGGCAAGACCGGCGTGGTCTCCCCCGAACAGCTCGCGGCCGTGCGCAAGATGCTCGGCGCGCCCGACGGCAATCTGTTCACCCAGTACTGGGACTACCTCGGGGCCCTGGCCCACGGGCAGTTCGGGCTCTCCTACACGTACTACCCCTACAGCGTCAGCCATGTCGTGATGCAGGCCGTGCCCTGGACGCTCGTCCTGGTCGGGGTCACCCAGATCCTGTCGTTCATCGTGGGCACCCTGCTCGGGGCCTGGGCCGCGTACCGGCGCAACAGCCGGGTCGACACGGTGATCACGCTCGGTTCGACGTTCGTGGGCACGCTGCCGTTCTTCTGGATCGCGCTGCTCCTCGTGTTCGTCTTCGCGATCACCCTCAACTGGTTTCCCGAGGGCGGCGGTTACGGCGGCGGCAGCTCTCCGGGCTGGACCTGGCTGTTCTTCTCCGACGCGTTCCAGCACAGCGTGCTGCCCGCCGTCGCGCTGCTCGTCACCGGGCCGATCGGCTGGATCATCGGCATGCGCAACAACATGGTGCAGACCCTCGGCGAGGACTACGCACGCCTCGCCCGCGCCAAGGGACTGCCCCGCCGGCGGATCGCCCTGACGTACGGGGCGCGGATCGCGATCCTGCCGAACGTCACCGGCTTCGCCATCGCGCTCGGCGGCATCCTCGGCGGCACCGTGCTCGTGGAGAGCATCTTCAGCTATCCCGGACTCGGCCGCCTCCTCCTCGAGGCGGTGAGCAACAAGGACTTCCCGTTGATGCAGGCGCTGTTCCTGTTCACCACCGTCGGAGTCCTGATCGCCAACTTCCTCGCCGACATCGCGTACGGATTCCTGGATCCGCGGGTCCGCAGGACGGAGGCAGCCTGATGACCATCGCCAACAATCCGAGCGCGGCGGCCGCGCCGCACGCCGGGGACACGGAAGGTGTCCAGCTCGCCGCGATCACCGCGGGCCGCTCGACGCGACTGCCCGGCTGGTTCCTCATCCTGTGGCGCAACGGAAAGTGCCGCGCCGGACTGCTGCTGCTCGCCGGCTTCGTCCTGGTCGCGGTCCTCGCCCCGGTCATCGCACCGTACTCCCCACGAGCCGACACCTTCGGTCTGTCCCAGGGGCCGAGCGCCGCGCACTGGCTGGGCACCACGGCACGGGGCGAGGACGTGTTCTCGCAGGTGGTCCACGGGACCCGGACGTCACTGATCGTGGGCGTGGTGGCGGGCACTCTGTCCACCCTGATCGCGGTCGCCGTCGGACTCACCGCCGGCTATCTGCAGGGCCCGGTCGACGAGATCCTGTCCTTCTTCATCAACCTCGGCCTCGTCGTGCCCGTCCTCCCGCTGATGATCACGCTGGCGGCGTACGCGCCGGTCAAGGGCCTCTGGCTGGTCATCATCGTCATCACGGTCACCGGCTGGGCGTTCGGCGCCCGCGTCAAACGCGCCCAGATCGCCACGCTGCGCACTCGCGACTACGTGACAGCCGCCAAGTTCGCGGGCGACAGCACGCCACGCATCATCGTGTACGAGATCGCGCCCAACATGATCTCGCTGATCGTCGTGGACTTCATGGGAGCGTCGCTCGGTGCGATCGGCGCCGAGGCAGGCCTGTCGTTCCTGGGCCTCGGGGACCCGCACACGACGAGCTGGGGAACGATGCTCAACCAGGCGAGCATGGGTGGCGCGATGACCACAGGACAGTGGGCCTGGCTGATAGCGCCGGGTCTGGCCCTCGCCTTCCTCGTCACGTCCTTCTCTCTCATCAACTTCGGCGTCGACGCACTGAGCAACCCGCACCTGAGGGAGGACTGAGATGGCCCTGCTCGAAGTCACCGATCTGACCGTGACCTACAGCCCGCGCGGCGCCGATGCCGTACGGGCCGTCCACCGGGTCGGACTCGAGGTCGCCGAGGGCGAGTTCGTCGGGCTGCTCGGCGAGTCGGGCTGCGGCAAGTCGACCCTCGGCAACGCGATCCTGCGCCTCCTGGAGAAGCCCGCCGCGATCACCGCAGGCAGCATTGTCTTCGACGGCCGCGACATCACACACGCCGGTGAGGACGAGTTGCGGGCGCTGCGCTGGGCCGATCTGTCGACCGTGTTCCAGTCGAGTATGAACTCGCTCAATCCGGTGATCACCGTGCGGGAGCAGTTCGCCGACACCTACGCCGCGCACCCCGAGGCGTCGGGCAGGGATGTCGATGTGGACGCGCGGGCCGGCGAACTCCTGGCGCTGGTCTCCCTCGACCGGGACGTGCTGCGGCGCTACCCGCACGAGCTGTCCGGCGGTATGAAGCAGCGCGTCGCCCTGGCTCTCGCGCTCGCTCTGCGGCCGAAGTTCGTGCTTCTCGACGAGCCGACGACCGGCCTGGACGTCGTGGTGCAGCGCGACATCCTCGACCGGCTGCGCGAGCTCCAGCGCACGCTCGGATTCGCGGTCCTGTTCATCAGCCACGACCTCGGCACCGTCATGGAGATGGCCGACCGGGTGCTGGTCATGTACGCGGGCGAGATCGTCGAGAGTCGGCCGGCGGCCGACATGGTCGCCGAACAGCTCCACCCGTACAGCACCGGGCTCCTCGGTTCGTACGCCGACCCGCGCGACGAGGTCGTTCAGGTCGCCTTCATCCCCGGACGGCCGCCGAATCTGGCGCACACACACCAGGGCTGTCTCTTCGAGCCGCGCTGCCCCGTGGCCGTGGACACCTGCCGCACCCGCCATCCGGAACTGCTGCCCGTCGAGCGCGGGGCGGCCCGGTGCCTCCTCGTGGAAGAGTCCGGGGGCGCGCGGCCCGCAAGTGCGCGCCCCGCCTCGGTGTTCTCCGCCGTGGGCGGCGCAAGCAGCAGGGATACGGCCGACGCCGAGCCGGTGCTCGTCGTGACGGGCGTCGGCAAGGAGTACCGCACCAGGCGCGGGTTTCGCACGACGACCGTACGGGCCGTGGACGACGTGTCGTTCGCGCTCCGGCCGGGCCGGGTCGGAGCGCTCGTCGGGCAGAGCGGCTCGGGCAAGACCACCATCGCCCGGATGATCACGGGGGTGGAGCGGCCCACCAGCGGCACGATCCGCTTCAAGGAAGAGCGCGTGGACACCCTGGGCCGCCGGGCCCTGCGCCGCTACCGGCGCCATGTCCAGCTGGTGTTCCAGGACCCGTTCGCGGCGCTCAACCCCACCCGCACGGTCGGCTACGCGCTGGGGCGGCCGCTCCGCAACCACCTGGGCCTGAACGCCGAACAGGCCCGTACCCGCGCGGCCGAGCTCCTGGAGACCGTCGGCCTCAGCCCGGCCGAGCAGTATCTCGACAAGCTGCCGGGCCAGCTCTCCGGCGGCCAGCGGCAGCGCGTCGTCATCGCCCGCGCCCTGGCACCGGAGCCGGACGTCCTCGTCGCCGACGAACCGATCTCGATGCTCGACGTCTCCATCCGCGCGGAGATCGTCGAACTCCTCGACCAGCTGGTCCGCGACCGCTCCATCGCCATGCTCTACATCACCCACGACCTGCTCAGCGCGCGGCTCCTCGCCGACGAGGTCCTGGTCCTGAACCACGGGGTCCTGGTCGAACAGGGCCTCACGCTCGACGTGATCGGCCACGCCCGCGACCCGTACACCCGCAAGCTGCTCGCGGCCATCCCCCGTCCTGACGGAGGGCGCGCGGTCCCGTCCGGCACCTGATGGTCCTGCGTCCCACGACAGCACTCCACTCATGGCACTTCTCCACCGCACGGCCCAGGAGGCATTCATGGCAACGAACAGCACTCTCGGCGAGCTCGTCACGCCCGCGCTGCGCGAACAGTACGAGAACGAGGGCTACTTCGTCCTCGAGAACGCCCTCAGCGAAAAGCAGCTGGAGCTGTTGCGCGGCGGCGCCCAGTACTCCGTCGACCGTCTCGACGCGGAGATGGACGCCGCCGGTGTCGACACGATCGGCATCAACCACCGCGGCAAGCGCTACTTCTCCAACATGATCTACCAGCACCGCCCCGAGCTGCGGACCTTCCTTTTCAGTGAGCTGACCGCGGAGATCTGCCGGGCCACGATCGGCGAGGAGGCGTATCTGTTCTGGGAGCAGTACGTCATCAAGGCGGGCGATCCGGACACCGCGTTCTCCTGGCACCAGGACTCCGGATACGTGCACGAGGACCACGAGCCGTACGTGACGGTGTGGATCGCGCTCGACGACGTGACCATGGACAACGGCCCGGTGCATCTGCTGCCGTACTCGCGCTCGGGTGTGAAGTCGTACGTGAAGCACATCACCGATCCTGTCTCCAACGACCGTGTCTGCTACTTCGGTTCGGACCCCGGCATGCCGATGACGGCGCCGGCGGGTTCGATCGTGGTGTTCTCCAGCGTCGTGATGCACCGCAGTGGCCCGAACCTGACCGACCGCAACCGGCGGGTGTACATCGCGCAGTACTCGAAGGACGTCATCACGCTCAAGGACGCGCCGGACACCCCTCAGGGTGCCACCGACCCGTTCCTGTCGGACGGAAGGATCGTGGCGGAGCTCTGAGGGCCGGGAGGCGGAAGGAGAGAGAAGAGGAATCCGGTGACCGAAGGCGTACGGCGTCCGACACCCCGTCCCACCTACGAGCACCCCACGGTCGTCCGGCAGGAGGACGCGGTACGGCATCTGTGGGGCGACGAGGACGGTTCGGGGCACGTCAGCGATCGGGTGTACGTGTCGTCGAGCGATCTGCACGTCCTGCAGTTCACGCTTCCGCCACGCGGACGGTACGTGCATTCGGCCATGAACCCGACGGTGTTCGCGGCCGATGTCGCGTACACGGTCCTGGAGGGCGAACTGATCCTGATCGACCCGGAATACGGCGAGGTGCGTCCGCTGGCCGCCGGTGACATCGGTTTCTTCCGGCGTGACACCTGGACGCACGCGGTCAATCCACGCCACGAGCCCGTACGGGTACTGGAGTTCTTCTCGCCGCCGCCGTCGCACGACACGGCGTCACCGTACGCGCGAAGTCAACCGCTGCTCGGCGAGACGCGGTACCGGGACACGCGCTGGAGCGGCCGATGGCCGGCGGCACGCGCCGACCGGGAGGCGGCCTCGCGCATCCACGTCGTACGGGAGGACGGTCATCTGCACTGGCTTCCGGAGGACGACGGCGGACATCTGGCCGGCACGGCGGTGGACACCGAGTATCTGACGGTCACGCGTGGGCGGTTGACACCGGGCCACCGCGGTCAGGAGCACGTCGCGGCCGACGAGACCGTCCTGTACGTCACCGAGGGCACCGTCCATCTGCATCTGCCCGGCTTCGCGGGCCCGGCGTGGCACCGCGTCGAACCGCACGACGCCGCGTATCTGCCGGCGGGCACCCGATACCAGCTCATGGACTTCGACGGCGCGGGCGCCTCGTACTGGGCCGGTGCCGGGCGTGTTCCCGAAGGCTGGCGGCCATGAGTGCGGCGAGTGACGCCGGTGCGCGGGTGGTGGTTGCCCTCGACGTCGGCGGCACCACCCTGTCCGGCGGGCTCGTGGCGGAGGACGGCGCGGTGCTGTGCGCGGCCGAGCGTCCCGCGGTGCGGGACGGCGGCCGCGATCCGGGGCTGCACGGCACGGTGGCGCTGGCGCGTGAACTGAGCGTCAGGGCACCGGACATGGGAGCGGAGGTCGTCGGGATCGGCGCCGGGTTTCCCGAGTACGTGTCGCAGGTCGGCACTCTCACCAGCCGGGACGTCATCGGCTGGGACGAGCAGCCGGCCGGTCTCCTCGCCCCGCTGGTCCCCGGACGGCCGGTGGTCGTCGAGTCGGACGTACGCTGCGGCGCGCTCGCCGAGGCGCGGACCGGCAGCGGTCGCGGGCTCGGATCCTTCTTGTACGTGTCTCTGGGCACGGGCCTGTCCGCCGCGTTCGTGCAGGACGGGCGCGTATGGGCCGGGCAGCGCGGGGAGGCGCTGGGCCTGGGCACGTGGCCGGTGCACGGCGTTCTGTCACCGGACCTGGAGGGTTACGCCTCGGGGTCCGGGATCGCCGCGCGCTACTCGGCGGTCACCGGATCGGCGGTGGCCGGAGCCCGCGCGGTGGTGGCCCGCGCGGAGGCCGGTGACGCCGCGGCCTTCGACGTACTCAGCACGGCCGGAGGTGCCCTCGGCACGGCACTTGCCTGGGCGGTGGCGCTGCTCGACCCCGCCGCGATCGTTCTGGGCGGCGGACTCGGCACCGTCGGCGGGCTGCTCGACGAGTCGATGCGGACCGCCTACGCCGCGCACGCCCGGCGCCGGGGCCGGCCGCCCGTCCGCCGTGCGGAACTCGGCGCCCGCTCCGGGCTCGTCGGCGCGGCCCTCGCCGCCTGGGAACACCCGGCCGACGCCCGGGAATCACACCGCGTCGCGTGACATCACGGCTTGTCTCCCGCCTTCTCTTCCGCCGCCCTGCCACGCGGCTCCCACGACTTCCCTGGAGGTACACCCATGCCCCTGCCCCGACCGTACGAAGACAAGGTCAAGGAACTCCTCGGCCGGATGACGCCCGAGGAGAAGCTGGGCCAGCTCCAGCAGCTGTCATGGAACGGGGACACCGGGCCGGGCGGCGGCCAGACCGATCAGGCGGAGGCCTCGGCACGCGCCGGGCTGCTCGGGTCGGTCCTCAACATCCACGGTGCTGCGCACACCAACGCGTTGCAGCGCATCGCCGTCGAGGAGTCCCGGCTCGGAATCCCGCTCCTCTTCGGCCTCGACGTGATCCACGGCTACTGGACGACGTTCCCGATCCCGCTGGCGCAGGCCGCGAGCTTCGACCCGGAGACAGCGCGGCGCGACGCCGAAGTGTCGGCGAAGGAGGCCCGCTCGCAAGGCGTGCGCTGGACGTTCTCCCCGATGATGGATGTCTCCCACGAGCCGCGCTGGGGCCGTGTCGCCGAGGGCAACGGCGAGGACCCCTTCCTGACGTCCGCCTTCGCGACCGCCAAGGTGCGCGGCTACCAGGGCCCGGCGGACGGCGGCGAGCTGGCCGACGACGGCCGGATCGCGGCTTGCGCCAAGCACTTCGTGGCGTACGGAGGGGCGGAGGGCGGCCGCGACTACAACGCGGTCGATGTGTCCGAGCAGCGGCTGCGCAACCTCTATCTGCCGCCGTTCCGGGCGGCCGTGGAGGCCGGGGTGGCCACCGTGATGGCCGCGTTCAACACGGTGGCCGGCGTCCCGGCACATGGCAATCCGCACACCATGAACGAGGTCCTGAAGACCGAGTGGGGCTTCGACGGCTTCGTGGTCAGCGACTACACCGGGGTCGCGGAACTCATCGCCCACGGCTACGCGGAGGACGGGGCGGACGCGGCACGTCTCGCCCTCAATGCGGGTCTGGACATGGAGATGGTCTCCACCCATGTCGTCGATCACGGCACGGAACTCCTCGCACAGGGCCGCATCACTATGGAACGCGTGGACGACGCTGTGGCGCGCATCCTTCAACTGAAGTTCGCGCTGGGCCTGTTCGCGAACCCCTACGCCGACGAGTCCGCGGAGATCACAGACCCGGCGCCCGAGGCGCGGGCGGCGTCGCGGGCCGTGGCGGCGCGCTCGATGGTGCTCCTGAAGAACGAGGGGGAGCTGCTCCCGCTCTGCCCTGCGGGCTCGGGCGCGGTCGCGGTGGTCGGCCCGCTCGCCGACTCGGCCGATCTGCACGGCACGTGGGGCGGTCCGGGCGCGCACAGGTTTCCGTCGGTGAGCGTGCTGGACGGCATACGGGCGGCGGCGCCCGACCGTACGGTCACGCACGCGGGCGGGGACGTCGACGAGGCGGTGGCCGCGGCGTCGGCCGCGGACCTTGCGGTGATCGTGGTCGGTGAGGAGTCCCGGCTCAGCGGCGAGGCCTGCTCGCGCAGCGACATCGGCCTCCCGGCCGGCCAGGAGGAACTCATCGAGGCTGTCGCCGCGACCGGAAAGCCGTACGCCGTCGTCCTGTTCAACGGACGGCCCCTCGCCCTCGGCGCCTGGCTGGACGCGGCGCCGGCTGTCCTCGAGGCATGGCACCCCGGCATCGAGGCCGGCCATGCGGTGGCCGACGTGCTCTTCGGCCGGGTGAACCCTGGCGGCAAGCTCCCGGTGACCTTCCCGCGCTCGGTGGGTCAGGTCCCGATCTACTACAACCACGAGAACACCGGCCGCCCCTACGACCCGCAGACACCGGACGAACATTTCCGCTCGCGCTACCTGGACCTGCCTCAGGGCCCGCGCCTCCCCTTCGGGCACGGCCTGAGCTACACGTCCTTCACCGTCTCCGCCCCGTGCCTGAGCCGGGAGACCATCAGCGCGACCGCTCTCATGGACGACGGCGCGACGGTCGAGGTCGCGGTCACTCTCACCAACACCGGCGACCGCATCGGCGACGAGGTCGTCCAGCTGTACGTTCACGACGTCGCGGCGAGCATCACGCAGCCGGTCCGCAAACTGCGCGGCTTCGAACGCGTCACCCTCGCCCCCTGCGCCTCCACCACCGTCACCTTCCGCCTCGGCGCCGACGACCTGGGCTTCTGGACGAACGACCGGGCCGGAACCTTCACCGTAGAACCCGGCCGTTTCGACCTCTACACGGGCACGAGCTCGGAGACGGAGGACCGGGTCACCCTGCGGGTCGTGCCGGACTGACGCCTCGACGGGGTGGTGGCCCTCCCGGGGCCACCGCCGCGTCCCGTGTCCGCGTCTCCGCGCAAACGCATCGGCATCCGGAGCACCCGCCTTGGCGCCGGGCCCAAATCAAGGTCGGCGCCGGGCCAGTGCGCGGGAGGGCCGAGCAGCCTTCGCGCAAAAGCAGAGCGTGCCGTCGCGGTCAGCGGATGAGCACGCCCCCGGCTGCTTCCTGTTCAGCCTCCCTTGGACCGGATGGCTCAGGCAGCACGGCGCGCCTCGGCCGCCGTGGCGGCCGCCGGTGGAGGATCGGTGGGGCGGCGACCTCGGGACAGGGCGCCCGGCACTGCCGCCCCATCGACGAAGAGGCCCGGCCATGAAACTGTTCGACGACCCGCCGTTCCACTCCCTCGCCGACCGGGCACTCGAACGTATCAAAGACCGCACCCTCGGCATCTCACCCAAGACCGCGACGTGAGCGCCACTCCGCGCGAAGGCGTGCCGGGCGGCAGTCGCTACGGCGAGGCCGTCTTCCGTCCCGAACAGGCAGGCGAGGGCGAGCGCATCGACTTCGGCGCCCTCGCCTACGACGACATCACCATGGCGCGACTGCGGGCGCTCGGGGTCGGCCCGGGGTGGCGCTGCCTCGACGTGGGTGCAGGCACGGGCACGGTATCCCGCCGGCTGCTGGACGAGGCCGGGGTGGCAAGTGTGCTTGCCGTGGACCGCGACGTACGTTTTCTCAGCGCACGGCCCGTGCCCGGGCTCGACATGCTGGAAGCCGACATCACCGCCCCGGACTTCGCCCCCGGCCGGTTCCGGCTCGTCCACGCGCGCTTCGTTCTGATGCACCTGCCCGAGCACGACCGCTTGATCACCGCGTTGGCCGAACTCGTCGCACCCGGCGGTGTGCTGGTGCTCAGCGACGCCGTCGATCTGACGAGTGACCGGACGCCCGGCACGCCGTACACCACTCTGATGCGGGCGATGTGGCAGGGACTGCGGGCGACCATCGGGACCGATATCTCCTGGGTTCCGTCGTACCCGCAGTTGCTGCGCGGGGCGGGGTTCGGGTCCGTCGCCGCCGAGATCCATGTTCCGCCACTGCTGCCGGGCAGCCCCATCAGCCGCTTCTGGGCGGACACTTGGGAACGCAGCAGGGCGGCGATGCTCGGCACGGGCCTGGTCGATGACGCGGCCGTCGACGCGGCAGTCCGGTACCTGGACTCCGACCAATGCGCCGCTCTGTCAGCCGGCATGCTCACCGCCTGGGGATGGAAACCCGAGGAAGGTGCGCGATGACCCGCCGCCACTGACAACCCTGAGCAGTGCCCGTCCGCGGCCCCCAGCGCGGTGCCCGAACCGGCAGCATCCTCACCCCGTGCTGCTGCGCCCGAGCGCCCCGGTGCGTCAAGGGCGCTGCGGGAACAAGCCCGCGTGATGGAACCTGGGCTCCGATACGGCATCGCGTGACTCGGCCGGCGGTCCATCTGCGCGCCGCAACGGGTGCGGTCGTGGTCCGATGCGCGGCGCGGTTCGGTGTGAGAGGTTGACACGGCGCCGGGCTCCCGAGGGAGCCGTGTTCCTGAACTAACGTGTTGCCATGGTGCGTGCCGGTGGTCCCAAGGCCTGTGGTTCGGACAGGTCCGCGGCTTCGGGCCGGTCCCTGGCCCCGCTGCTCGCGGTCTGCGCGGGCTACTTCATGGTCATCCTGGACGTGACCATCATCAACGTCGCCGTCCCGGTGATGGGGCGGGAACTGTCGGCCTCGCTGACCGGGATCCAGTGGATCACCAACAGCTACACCCTGATCTTCGCCGGCCTGCTGCTCACCTGCGGCGCGCTGGGAGACCGGCTGGGCAACCGCCGGATCTTCTGCACCGGTGTGGTGGTGTTCACCGCCGCCTCGGCCGGCTGCGGACTCGCCCCGAGCACCGGGACCCTGATCGCCGCCCGGCTGGTGGAAGGACTCGGCGCGGCGCTGATCGTGCCCGCCTCCCTCGCTCTCCTCCAACAGGCATACCCCTCACCCGCCGAGCGCTCCCGGGCCTTCGGTCTGTGGGGCTCCATGGCAGGCATCGCCGCCTCTGCCGGCCCCCTCCTCGGCGGCCTCCTGGTCACGACCGTGGGCTGGCGCTGGGTGTTCTTCATCAACCTGCCCGTCGGATGCGTCTGCCTGCTGCTCACGCTGCGCCGCGTGCCGGCTTCGGCCCGGCGCACGGACCGCCCCGTGGACTGGCCGGCCCAGTGCGCGATCATCGCGACGGTGGCCCTGCTGACCGCCGTGCTGAACGAGGCCGGACGACGTGGCTGGACGGACCCGCTGATTCTGGCCGGAGCCGGCCTGTGCCTGCTGACAGCCGCCGCGTTCGTCCTGCGCGAGCACCTGGCCCGCACCCCCGTGCTGCCCCTGCGGCTGTTGCGCTCCCGCCCGATGAGCGGCGGAGCGGCCATCGGCCTGCTGTTCAACTTCGCCTTCTACGGCATGATCTTCACCGCCAGCCTGTACTTCCAGCATCAGCGCGGCCTGACCGCGCTGCGCACCGGGTTCGCCCTCTTCCCGGCGGTGGCCATGACGATGTTCGCCTCAGTCCTGTCCGGGCGGCTGGCACGCCGCACCGGGCACCGCCCGCTTGTGGTCACCGGCTTGCTCGTTGGAGCGGCTGGGCTGGCCGGCTGGGCCGCGGCCGGCCAGAACCCGGACTACGCGTTGCTCGTGGCGCCGATGATGGCGGCGGGCTTCGGCACGTCCTTCGCCCTCACCGGGGCGACCACCACCGTGATGGCAGCTGCCCCGGACGAGTACTCCGGCACCGCCTCCGCCCTGTTCAACACCACCCGTCAGGTCGGCAGTGCCGCAGGCGTCGCGCTGGGAGGCTCCCTGCTGGCCTCCGCGGGCAACTTCACCACCGGGCTGCGGACCAGCATGGCCATCGGTGCTGCCGCATACCTGACGGCCGCTGCCCTTGCGCTCTTGTGTATCCCGCGGCGAGCGCACCGCCCCGTCACCCACTGAACGGCGGCGTGCAACGCCGTAGAACGATGCTTCATCAAGAGCCCGCTTGTAGCACTTTCGTGACCGGAATTATGGCCTCCGTCACACACGCGTGGTCCAGGCCCTGCTGAGGTGATCAGATGCGAAGACCCGCTTCCCTTCTGCCTGTTCTGGCCGCGACCGCCCTGCTCCTCACGGCCTGCGGGACGGAGCACACCGGCCCCGGGAACACCGGCGCCGACGCGGCCGAACCGCCGCCGCACACTCAGGTCGACGACCCGGGCAAGGACGGCGTACGCATCACATCGCTGTCGCTCCCGTCGGTCTCCCCCTCGCCCACGCGCAGCACGTCGGTCTCCGCCGACAGCCTCCCCGCGGACACGGGGGTCCTCGCGACCTACGAGGTCACCAACAACGGTTCAAAGAGCCTGACTTACTCGGTCGTGTTCACCTTCATGAGCAGTGACGGCGGAGCCGTGACGAACCAGACCACGACGGTGCGCGACGTCGGCCCCGGGAGGACCGTACGGGGCACGGTCCGGGCCGGAGAACTGCCGCCCGCCGCCCCGCGGGTGACACAGGCCAAGGTCCTCGAAGTGACCACTGTCCCTGCAAGCGAGGCGCCGGCCGAGCCGGGCACGTGCCCCGCCTCCGGCATCCGGGTCAGCGCCGACAAGGGCGACGCGGCCATGGGACTGCGCGTCGTGGGCCTGCATCTCGACAACTGTGGCAAACGCGACTACACCGTCGACGGATACCCACTGCTGGAACTTCTTGACGACGACCTCGACCCCGTGGACGGCATCGAGATCCTCGACGGCAGCGGCGACATCACCACCGGCGCCGGGCCCGACGAGCCGCCACGGCCCGTCACACTCAAGCCCGGCGAGTCGGCGACCGCCGGCCTGGTATGGCGCAACACCACCGAGGCGGGCACGGCAGTGAACGTTCCCCATGTGCGGGTCAGGGCGAAGGCCGGTGCCGACCCCGTGACCGTAACCCCGCACCTCGACCTCGGAACCACCGGAAAGCTCGGGGTCAGACCGTGGGAGAAGGCGGAACGCTAAGGCCTTTCGTTTGGATCAGGCTGGATCAAAAGTACGTGGTGCTCCCGAAGACGCGGCGCAGTTCCGACGGCTCGTATCCCTGGTGGAAGTTCTCTTGATGGTGCCGGTCACGAAACACGAGCAGGGATAGGTGAAAGGGCGCTGCTGTTCGGGTGATGCCTGGACGGCTGAGCCGTCGTCGGCAAAGACCAGCGGGTGCACCGATCCAGACGTCAACGTTCGCACGTCGCAAAAGAGTTAGAACGCGCAGAACGTCGTCAGCTGTCATCACTCGACGCAGATCAGAAGCATCCGCCTGTGGCAGCGAACGAATTCCATGTCCCCCGCTACGTCGTTGACAGCGCGCAACACCCGGTCTCACCCGGTGTGTGCGACCGTTGCCCCCGCGGATGCCGCTCTCTCGCCGTGTGGGCGAGTGTGGGAGTACCGCGGTGTGCGGCCCCGGCGCTGACCGGGCCCGCACACCGCGCTCTCAGCAGGCTGACAGTCAGTAGCCGCCGTAGCCTCCGTAGTCGCCGCCGTAGCCGCCGTAGCCGCCGTAGCCGCCGTAGCCGCCGTAGCCGCCGTAGCCGCCGTAGCCGCCGTAGCCGCCGTAGCCGCGACCGTAGTCGTTGTAGAAGTAGCCGCGGTTGTAGCCACCGTATCGGTGGTGACCGTTGTAGCGGCAGTTGTCCCAGCTCCAGCCCCAGCCGCGGTTGTAGCAATTGCTGTAGCCGGAGTTGTAGTGGTTCGAGCCCGTGTTGGCCGAGGCCGTCCCCGCTGTGCCGATCGCGGCGCCACCCGCCATCAGCACTCCGGTGGCGGTCACCGCGAAGAGGCGCTTCACGCGAAGTGCTCGCATGAGAATTTTCTCCCTTCCATCGTCTCGCGCACCCGAACGCAAGATGGATGGCCGCGCACGCAAGAAGAATCAGGGCGCGCGGTCGAAATGTCACCGCTCTGGAAATTGAAAGACACGCCGTGGCCGCCGGCCGTGCCGGCCGTGTACGGCTCTACGCGCGAACCCCGCAGCAGCAGTCGAGCTGTCCACCGCGAGAAGACTTCGCCGATGGGGCGCGTCCCGGGTTGCGGTCTCAGTCTTTAACGCTACTCCGAATCCGCTCCACGTCATCTTGAGCGGGCACTCATCTCGGCACCGAACCCGGTCGACCGGGGCCTCACGACGGGCGAATCCGCTGGTGGCACAGCCTTCTGAGCACTCAACTGATGTTCCGGCCGCCACAGCGGCGCAGCCTCACGCCAGCGGACTTGAAGGGGAATGAACTGCCCCGACCGGTCCAACCGCTGCTGCCTTCGCGGAGCCCGGGGCACCGCTTCCCCCTGCACACCCTGCCCGACAAAGTGACCCAAGAGGTACACGCGCTGCCAGTCAGTCACCAATCCCCGCGTCAGGCGTCGCCATGTGTCGTCGCCGGCCGTGGCGACGCCGAGTGCCGCGCGGCCGGTGATGGCGGTGAAGCGCGCGCTGGGTACTTCCGCGTCCAGGTCAGAGGTGTCTGCCTGGCTGCCGGTGTCGGCGGCATTCTGCTGGGCGGGTGGGCGGGCGGCAATACTTCTGCCGCGGCACGAGTTCAGGAGCAGGGGCCGCCCGGTTCGAAGTCGCCGACGGTCTTGCTGTCGCTGTCGCGCTGGTGGCCGCGGCGGGCGTCGCGGTCGAAGATGCCCAGGATCTCGCAGGGGCCGCCTTCGGCGCCGATGGCGTGCGGGAGCATGGTGGGGAACTCCGCGGCCTGGTTGGTCTCGATCCGGAAGCGGCGGTGGCCCAGCATGAGGGTCGCGGTGCCGGACAGGACGACGAGCCATTCCCGGCCGGGGTGTGCGCGCATGCGTGAGGGGTTGTCGGGGGGCGGTTCGGTCATCCGCTGACGCATGACGCTGATTCCCGGGTCGCCTTTGACGGGCCAACGCATCAGGCCGTGGGCCGCGTCGATCCTCGGACTGATGATGACGTCGTCGGACGCGGTCTCCACCAGCTGGTCCAAAGACGTGTCGAGCACGCGGGCGAGAGTGACCAGCTGGTCCAGAGCGAGGCGGCGCTGGCCGTTCTCGATGCGGGAGAGCGTGGACTGGCTGACGTTGGCGCGGGTGGCCAGCTCCTCCAGGGACCAGCCCTGTGCCACGCGCAGGGCTCGGATCCGTTTGCGTACGAGGCTGTCCAGCTCACCATCATTTTGCGTCATAGGCAACATAGTATGCCTGTGATGCAAGCAGGGATTACGTTCACTCATGTGGTGACCCGGAAAAGGTGGGGTCACGCCTGAGCGAAAGGGTGCGAGGACATGACTGTGACGGCTTCTGCATACGCGACCGACGCACTGCCCCGGACGACTGTGGACGCCGTGGTGATCGGCGGCGGTGCCGCGGGGCTGAACGGTGCTCTGATACTCGCCCGCTCCCGCCGCTCGGTCGTCGTGATCGACAGCGGCACACCCCGCAACGCGCCCGCAGAGGCCATGCACGGCTTCATCGTGCTGGACGGCACCCCGCCCGCCGAGCTGCTCGAGCGGGGCCGGGAACAGGTGCGTCACTACGGCGGACGGGTCGTCTTCGGCGAGGTGGCCTCCGCCGAGCCTGCCGCCCCCGGCGGCGGTGGTGATCCTCGTTTCACGCTCACCCTGGCCGACGGCCGCACACTCACGACGCGTCGCGTACTGGTGTGCACCGGGTTGCGGGACGTGCTGCCCGACGTGCCCGGCCTCGCCGAGCACTGGGGGCGCAGCGTGGTGCACTGCCCGTACTGCCACGGCTGGGAGGTGCGCGACGAGCCCATCGGTGTCCTTGCCACCGGCCCCGTTTCGGTGCACCAAGCGCTGCTGTTCCGCCAACTGACCGACGACCTGGTCTACTTCACCCTCGGCACCGAGCTGGACGAGGACACCCGCGCGCGCTTCGCCGCCCGCGCCATCCGCATCGTCGACACCCCGGTGCAGGAGGCCGTGAAGGGCGACGGCGGCGGCATCGCCGGGGTGCGCCTGACCGACGGCACGTTCGCGGCCCGCCGCATCCTCGCGGTCGTCACCAGGATGCAGGCCCGCACCGAGGGCCTGGACGGGCTGAAGCTGCCGATGGAGGACCTGCCCGACAACATGGGCCGCCGCTTCGCCTCCGGCGCGGCCGGGATCACCGAGGTGCCGGGCGTGTGGGTGGCCGGCAACGCCACCGACCTGACCGCCAAGGTCGGCGCTTCCGCCGCGGCAGGCGCCCTGGCCGGTGCCCACATCAACGCCCACCTGGCCACCGCCGACACCGACGCGGCGCTCGCCGCAGTACTGGACGGCACCACCACCATCACCGCCTGACACCTGGGGCCCACACGGGCCGTCGACGGTTGGCAGCAGGCCATGCGGGCGGGCTTCGCCGTCATGGGCGCCCCGTCCGTCTACGTCCTCGCCCGCGGCCCGAGGACCCCAGCTCGGGCGCCAGGTCCGTGGACGAGTCGGAGGCCACCGCCGGGGCCATTTCCACCTGCTGTCCGCACCCAACAACGGGCATAATGGCGATTAATGACAGCGTGTCAGGCACTGCCACTCCACGGTGCCTGACGTTCGCCCCGCCCAGTTCAGTACTCGACCCGCACACAACTCAACCAGGTCATCTCCTGCAACGCCCCCGCCCTGACCGACTTCTGGGCCCAACCGCGCTGCCGTGCCGACGAGCGCGCCGCAACTGCCGCTCGGTGGCCCGTAGCTCAGCCGCAGACCCGCCCGAGTGCGACACCGGTGCGGGCCTCACCCCGGGGTCTGTGTGAGCATGGCGTGCGCCTATCAGTGTCGAGCGCCGGAAGGGCTTTGATGGACACACGTGAGCTGGACCATTTGCGCCGGTGCGTCGAGCTGGCTGCCGAAGCGCTGGAGGCCGGGGACGAGCCTTTCGGCTCGGTGCTCGTGGACGGGGCCGGAACCGTCCGCGCCGAGGACCGCAACCGGGTGGCGGACGGCGACGCCACCCGCCACCCCGAGTTCGAACTCGCCCGCTGGGCAGCTGGGAACCTCTCGCCTCAGGAGCGCGGCGCCGCCACCGTCTACACATCGGGTGAGCACTGTCCGATGTGCTCGGCCGCGCACGCCTGGGTCGGTCTTGGCCGCATGGTGTACGTGGCGTCTTCAGCCCAGTTGTCCGGGTGGCTCGCCGAATGGGGCCGTCCCCAGGCGCCCGTGCGCAGCCTGACCATCCAGGAGGTCGCTCCCTCGGTCGAGGTGGAGGGCCCCGTCGACGAACTCGTGCCCGCCATCAAAGAGTTGCACCGACGCCTGGCACAACAGGCGTCCAACTCCTGACCACCCGCGCCCGCTCTCACACCCGCCTGGTCGGCGTCAGGCCAGGGCTGGGCAGTGACTCGCCCCCGTACGCGGCGCTCCGGTTCCCTGGCCGGCCTGCCTGGAGCGGTCTCCCCGGCGTGTCCGGGCCGCGTTGAACCACCGGTTGGTCAGGTGGCGGGCGGCAGCGACAGCCACTCCTGCCAGGTGATGTCCCGGCCCAGACAGCGGGGCTTCCGGAAGGGCCAGTCGGCGGCGATCCACTCGGGCACCAACGCGTCGAGCGCGCGCTCCGCCTCGCTGCCGACGAGGTCGTCCACCACCCACCAGGAGATCTCGCCGTCGGAGCCGGTGCGCTCGGGCGGATCGATGTAGACGCAGCCGAGGACCGCCGTCTCTTCCTCGTCCAGCAGCGCGTAGTTGAAGGACTGGTGCGCGGCTATCTCCTTCTCGTGGCGCAACAGATCGATGCGGTCCTCTTCATAGGTCATCGTCTCGTTCGGCCATGCCCAGGCCGGACCGAAGATCTCCCACAGCCGCTTCTGGGAGCCCATCACAGCCGGGTAGTCGAGCGCGGTGTCCGCCTCGCGGATCGGCCGCAGGTGCAGCGCAGTGTGGGGCACGGGCACATGGACGGGGTGGACGAAGTCATCGGGGAGCCAGCTCATGGGAGTGAGGCTACAACCGGCCGACGTGCAGGTGGTCCACACGGCGCAGTTGCTCGCGCGCACCAGGCCTGTTCACCATCCGTCACGCAACCGGCCTGCCTGCCTGCCTGCCGGAGTCCTCAACCCGATCGTGGTGTGCTGATGCGTTTCTCGAACCAGTGGTGTGCGTACGGCTCGTCGTTGAAGGCGGCGACCTCCTGGAAGCCGCACGAGTGGTACAGGCCGATCGCGGCGGTGAGCGCCTTGTTGGTGTCCAGGCGCAGTACATCGCAGCCGTGCTGGGCGGCCCTCGCCTCCAACTCGGTCAGGAACCGGCGGCCGAGACCGAGGCCCCGGGTGCGGGGATCGACCCACATGCGTTTGATCTCGGCCGGGGCGCCGGCCGGCAGCTTCAGACCTGCGCAGCCGACAGGCTCGCCGTGCAGCCGGGCAACCAGGAACACGCCGTGCGGCGGCCGGAGTTCGCCCACGTCGGGGAGCAGGCTCCGCGCGGGGTCGAATCCGGTCTCGAAGCGTTCCCGCACTTCGGCGAAGTAGGACCGCAGGCAGTGCTGGGCATCCGGGCGGTCCGGGTCGACCACGTCCAGCGTGACCGTCGAGGCCGTCAGCAGCCGGTCGACCTCCGCCATGGCCGCGACCAGCCGGGCGCGCTGGTCGGTGTTGAGCGGCTCCAGGAGAGAGCCGGCCAGTTCGTCGCTGCGCCGGTCGAGCACGGCGAACTCCGCGCGGCCCGCATCAGTGAGACGTACGGTGCGTACCCGCCTGTCCTGGGGCTGCGGCTCCACCGTCACCAGGCCGTCCGTCTCCAGGGAGCGCAGCAGCCGGCTGACGTAGCCGGAGTCGAGCCCGAGGCGCTCGCGCAACCACCGTACGTCCCGGCCTCGCACGCCGATCTCCCAGAGCAGCCGCGCCTCGGCCACGGGCCGGTCGAGGCCCAAGTAGTGATCGTGCAGCACGCCCACACGTTCAGTGACCGTGCGGTTGAACCGCCGCACCGCGTCTACCTGCGTCACACCCATACCTCTGACTTTAGTCAGAGAATCGCAGTCGAGCCAGCCAGTGCCAGCGAACAGGTGGGGCACACCGCAGGGCCGCTCGTCGCGGAACGGACGCCCTGCACGCCGGACGATGAGTTCCCGCCGTCCCCGAAGTCCTGGCTGACAGACCGGAACGGGTCATTGGCGGCCTAGCCCCCGCGGGCGTCCGCTGCGACGGTGGAGACCTGCCTCCCGCAGGACCAGCACCACGCCGATACAGCGAGGAGAATTCCGCCATGACCGTTACGGCGACGTCGCCGATGCCGGAACTCGACCGCCCCTACGACGGCCTGCCGTCGAACGCCGTGGCGGACTTCGACCGGGACGGGTTCGCGCATCTGCGGAACGTGCTCACGCCCGAGACGATCGCCGCGTACGAGCCGACGATCACCGCGGAGGTGATCCGGCTCAACACCCAGGACCTGCCGCTGGCGGAGCGTGACACCTACGGCAAGGCGTTCCTTCAGGTGACGAACCTGTGGGAACACAACGAGAAGGTGAAGGAGTTGGTGTTCTCCCGGCGTCTCGCGCGAATCGCCGCCCAGCTGCTCGGCGTGCACGCGGTGCGGCTCTACCACGACCAGGCGCTGTACAAGGAGCCGTCCGGCGGCATCACGCCCTGGCACGCCGACCAGTACTACTGGCCCCTGTCCTCCGACCGCTGCCTGACCGTCTGGCTGCCGCTGCAGGAAACCCCCATGGAAATGGGCCCGCTCGCCTTCGCCCGCGGCAGCCACCGCTTCGCGTACGGCCGCGACCTGCCCATCTCCGACGAGTCCGAGGCCCGCCTCAAGCAGACCGTCAGCGAGCAGAACTTCGAGGACGTCGTGGAGCCCTTCGCGCTCGGCGACGCGAGCTTCCACCGGGGGTGGACCTTCCACCACGCGGGGCCCAACCGCGCCGCCGTCCCGCGCCGCGTCATGACGGTGATCTACATGGACGCCGACATCCGCATCGCCGAGCCCACGAACGACCACCAGGCCGCGGACCGCGGCTGGATGCCCGGCACCGCGATCGGCCAGGTCCCGGACAGTCCGCTCAACCCCGTGCTGTACGACGCGCGTCGCTGACGGCACCGCACCCGCAGGCATCCACGCCGGCGACCGGCGACCGTCGCCAGCGGCCGTCTGCCGTCGCCACCGCCACCAGCACCAGCACCAGCACCAGCACCAGCACCAGCACCAGCACCTGGTATGTTGCCCCGGCACCCGGCCCGACCGTAGGCTGAATGCGCTTTCAGTAACGACGGCGGGCAGCCGGGCACGCCACACGGTGCCGGGTGAAGGGGCGAGGCGAGACAGCAAGATGACCACTCCCACGGTGTACGACGTGGCCGAACAGGCGGGCGTCTCCATCGCGACCGTGTCGCGCGTCTACCGCAACCCCGACGCGGTCCGGGCGGCGACCCGCGACAAGGTCCTGGCCGCGGCACGCGAACTCGGCTACGTGCCGAGCGGCAGCGCCCGCGGGCTCGCCAGCCGCGCGACCGGGGTGCTGGGACTCTGCTTCCCCGACTTCCACGACACCGAGGCGGAACACGCGCCGGGCGCCGAGGACGCCGAGCTGGTGCTCTACTCGGACCAGGTCATCCGCGGCATGGAGCGCGCGGCGCGACGCCAGGGCTACGCGCTGCTGATCTCGGCCGCGCACGCCGACCAGGCCGGCCGGCAACTCGCCGAGGTGGCGGGGCGCGTGGACGGTCTGGCCGTGCTCGCGCAGTCGCTGACCGAAGAGGATCTCGATGTCGTCGGGCGCCGGCAGCCCGTCGTCCTGCTGGCCGGGGAGCGGCACGCCGGCTACGACCATGCCGAAGTGGCCAACTTCGACGGCCAGTTGGAGCTGACGCGGCATCTGATCGTCGACCACGGGCTGCGCCGTCTCGCCTTCGCCGGCGGCCCGGCCGACTCACCTGACGGCGAGGCGCGCTTCCGTGGCTTCCAGGCAGCCCATCTGGAGGCCGGACTGCCGTTGCCGAAGGCGCCCGACACCAGAGGCGACCTCACCCAGGCCGCGGGCCGCAAGGCCGCGCTGGAGCTCCTCGACCGGGACGAGGCCATGCCGGACGGCCTGGTGTTCGCCAATGACCAGATGGCGGTGGGCGCGCTGCACGCCCTGGAGGCGCGCGGTGTCGCCGTCCCGGACGACATCGCCGTGACCGGCTTCGACGGGATCCCGCTGAGTCGCCTGGTGCGGCCGACGCTGACGACCGTACGGCAGCCGACCGGACTCCTGGGCGAAGTGGCCGTGGAGTTGCTGATCGCCCGGCTCAACCAGCGCGACCGGGCGGCCGAGGTACGCGTGCTGCCGGTGACGGTGACGCGCCGGGCGAGCTGCGGATGCGCAGAGGGACGCACTGTCTGAGCGGGGCGTAACCGCCCTTCGCCGGCCACGCGTTCGCGGATTTCCGCACGTTTACGGAAGCGTTACCTCCAGACCCCTTGAGTCGGTCCCCGTCGTACTACAAGGTCATGTATGCGCTTACGTACAGCGCATACATGAATGTGTTGGAGGGCCCCATGACACGCACCAAGTCCGTCAGCGTCGCCGCGACCGTGGTGGTGACGGCGCTCGCCCTGACCTCCTGCGGAAGCAGCGGGGGCGCGCAGGTGGGAGCGGACAAGAAGCAAACGCTCACGGTGTGGGCCATGGGCGAGGAGGGCACGCGCCTCAAGGCGGTCACCGACGAGTTCACCAAGCAGCACCCGAACATCACCGTCAAGGTGACCCCGGTGGGCTGGGACGTCGTGCACCAGAAACTGGTGTCGGCCATCGCCGCCAAGAAGACGCCGGACATGGCGCAGATGGGCTCCACGATGATGGGCGAGTTCATCGCCCTGGACGCCCTGGAGCCGGTGGACACCAAGACGTTCAAGAAGTCCGACTTCTTCCCCGCCACCTGGGACAGCAACGTCAAGGACGGAACCGCGTACGGCGTTCCCTGGTACGCCGACACCCGCGCGCTCTACTACCGCACCGACCTCGCCAAGAAGGCCGGCATCGACAAGGCCCCCAGCACCTGGAAGGAGCAGCAGGCCCTCGCCGCCGCCTACCAGAAGGCGGGCGCCGAGTGGGGCACGGACCTGCAGCCCAGCAGCACCGGCGCCTGGCAGAGCTGGGTGCAGTACCTGTACTCGGCCGGCGGCGAGCTGATCGGCAAGGACGGCAAGCCGGCCCTCGACTCCCCCGCGGCGATCCGGGCGTTCACCGAGTGGGCCGGCTACTTCAAGAAGGGTCTGGCCAAGAAGACCTTCACGCCCGGGTACGACGTCACCAAGGACTTCGGCTCCGGCAAGCGGCCGATGTTCCAGTCCGGCCCGTGGATGGTCGCGAACATCGACGACCAGCAGCCGCAGATCAAGGGCAAGTACAAGGTCGTGCCCGTCCCTGCGGACAAGACCTCGACCTCCTGGGTCGGCGGCGCGTCCCTCGTCACGTTCAAGAACAGCGCGCACAAGGCGGCGGCCGAGGAGCTGACCCAGTACCTCACCACGCCGAAGACGCAGGCCAAGTGGTACGAGGCGGACAAGGCGCTGCCGGCCAACAAGGCCGCCTGGGACGAGCCCGCCCTCAAGGGCGGCGACGATTCGCTCGCGACCTTCAAGACCTCGCTGGACACGGCGAAGGCGATCCCACCGCTGGAGAAGTGGAACGAGTTCGCCGCGGCCGTCGAGGGCGCCCTGGCGAAGATCTCGCAGGGCGCGGACCCGGCGGCGACCGCGAAGGCGCTGCAGAAGACGGCCGAGGGGCTGGTGGGCTGACCCCATGAGCACCACCACCGCACAGGCCGGTACGCCTGGTGCCGGGCAGGACGCAGTGGTGCCGAAGGCCCAGGAAGACGGCGCCGGGCCCGACCGGCGCCGTCGGGACCGGCTGTCCCGCCACCATCTCGCCGGCTGGCTGTTCTCCACGCCGTTCCTGGTCCTGTTCCTCACCTTCATGGCCTTCCCGATCGTGGCCACGCTGTTGATGAGCTTCACCGACTTCGGTCTGCGCAACGTCACCGATCCGCTGTCGGCGCAGTTCGTGGGCCTGGACAACTACACGAAGCTGTTCCAGGACGACAAGTTCATCAAGGCGCTCTTCAACACCGGGTACTTCGTGGTCCTCGGTGTGCCGCTCACCATCGGCAGCGGCCTGGCGGCCGCCGTGCTGCTCAACTCGGGCATCGACCGGCTGCGCACCTTCTTCCGGGTCGGCTTCTACGCGCCGGTCGTCACCGCCATCGTGGCCGTCGCCGTCATCTGGCGCTTCGTCCTCGACCCCAGCGAGGGCCTGATCGCGGGCCTCGGCCACCAACTCGGAATCCAGACACCGGACTTCCTCGGCTCCGAGACACTCGCGATGCCCTCACTGATCATGATGGCCGTCTGGCGCAACATGGGCTCGGCGATGGTCCTCTTCCTCGCCGGTCTGCAGGCCATTCCGACGGAGGTTCGGGAGGCGGCACGGATCGACGGCGCGGGGATCTTCCAGGAGTTCCGCAGGATCACGGTGCCGCTGCTGCGGCCCACCATGCTCTACGTCGCCGTCATGACCACGATCGGCTTCCTCAACGTCTTCGAGGAGCCGTTCGTGATGACCGACGGCGGCCCGAACGACAGCACCCTGACGATCTCGCTGCACATGTACCGCGAGGGCTTCGACTTCTTCCACATGGGCTACGCCAGCGCCATGGCGTACGTCCTGTTCGTGATCGTCCTCGCGATCACCACGCTCCAGCTCCGCCTCCTGAAGGACAAGACCTGATGAGCACGACTGAGACCCGGGCCCCGCTCGCGGCCCCGGCGGGCAAGGCGCGGCGGGACCCGGCCGCCCGGGCCCGTCGGACACTCGTCTACGTCCTGCTCACCCTCGGGCTGATCGTGACGGTCGCGCCGTTCCTGTGGATGGCACTGTCGTCGTTCAAGACGCAGCGGGAGCTGGGCGCGAGCCCGCCGGTGTGGTGGCCGTCCGAGTGGACACTGGACAACTTCCGGGAACTGCTCGACCGCATGGACGTGGGGCAGGCGCTCTTCAACTCCCTGCTCGTGGCCGTGTTCGTGACCGTCTGCAATCTGCTGTTCTGCTCGATGCTCGGCTACGCCCTGGCGAAGCTGAACTTCGCCGGGAAGCGGCCGATCTTCGGCATCGTTCTCGGCGCGCTGATGGTGCCCGGCAACCTCATGCTGCTGCCCATGTTCGTGATGATGAGCGCGATGGGGCTGATCGACAGCTACGCCGCACTGATCCTGCCGTTCGCGGCCGGGGCCTTCGGTGTCTTCCTCATGCGGCAGTTCATCCAGGCCATCCCGGACGAGCTGCTCGAGGCGGCGCGGATGGACGGCGCCCGCGAGTGGTACATCTTCTGGCGGATCGTGCTGCCGCTGGTCAAGCCGGCCCTCGCGACGCTGTCGATCTTCGTGTTCCTCGGCTCCTGGAACAACTTCCTGTGGCCGCTGGTCGCCACCAACGACCCGGGCAAGTACACACTCCCGGTCGCACTCGCCACCTTCGCCACGGACCCGACCCAGGCGGACGGTTCCAACGGCGTCCTGATGGCGGGGGCGTTCCTCGTGGTACTGCCGGTGCTGCTCGTCTTCGTCCTTCTCCAGCGCTTCTTCACCCAGGGCATCGCCACCGCCGGGCTGAAGTAGCCCGTCTCACCGGCCGGTTCCCGCCCCCGCGCCATGGGGGGCAGGGACCGGTGAATCCGTACGCCAAGAATGTATGCGCATCCATTCGAGAGGCGGACCACCATGTCACCGAGGATCGCCACGCGGCGCACCCCCCACCCCTCGCACCCGGCACAGGACACCACCCTGCCACCCCCCGCCGGACTGCGCGCCGAGGACGGCACCGGCCATGTGCTCCTGACCTGGGAGCTCGTGCCGGGCGCCCGTGATTACGTGGTGCACCGCTCGCCGTTCGCGGACGGCCCCTACAGCCCCCTGACCGGTCGGCCACTCCCCCACCCTCCGTACGCCGACACCCGGGCCGAACCCGGTCGGGGTTACTGGTACAAGGTCGCGGCCCGGACCGACGACAGCCCCGGCGCGCTGACCCCGACGCCCGTCCCCGGGTGCGTCAAGGCGCGAGGTATCGCCCTCGCGACCGTGACCGTCACGGTCGACGCCACCCGCACCGAACCCCCGCAGGTCACCGGCGACGGCGCCCAGGCCCTGGTCCGCGCCGTGGCCAGGCACACGGACGACGGCTCGCACGTGCACGTCGTGGTGTGGAACACGGCCACCGACCGCACCGGTACGCCGTCCGGATCGCCGGCACTCGACCGCACGGCGGTTGTACGGGTGACCGGCCTCGCCCCGGACGCCTCGTACGCAGCCTCACTGCACTGCTCGGACACCGTTCCCACCGACGCCGAGACGCCCTGCGGCGCACTTGGCGACACCCTGCTCACGGCTCGTGGCCCCTTCAGCAACCCCCTGCCCCACGAGCCACTCCCGACGCTGACGACGACACCGGACGGCACCGCGTCCCTGTCACTCGACGTCCCGCTGCCGGGCCTGCGCTCGCTCCACCTGTCCCGTGTCTGACCACGCCCCCCTCACAGGAGAGACCGGATGAAACGACGCACCTTCCTCGCCACCGCTGCGGGTGCCTCCACCGCCCTCGCTCTCGGCGCCACCGGCACGGCCGCCGGCGCCGACACCGACGCCTTGCTGCGCCGCTGGTTCCGCGACACGTATCGCTCCATCGAGGCCTTGACCACGGACTTCGGACTGGCCGCGGACACCATGGACGTCACCGCGAGCACGCTCACGCCGTCCGTCAACACCTCGCCGACCAACATCGGCTGCGGGCTGTGGGCGACAGTCGCGGCCGGCGGGCTCGGGGTCATCGACGCCACGACGATGCACCGCCGCCTCGCCCGCACCGTCACCGCCGTCGAGCGGCTGGAGCGCGCCCACGGCTTCTGGTTCAACTGGTACGACGCCTACACCGGCGAGACCCTCACGACGTGGCCGGGCAGCGGCGACCCGGTCGACCCGTTCCTGTCGTCCGTCGACAACGCCTGGCTGGTCACAGGCCTGCGGATCGCCGCCGACGCCGACGCGGAGCTGCGCCCGCGCGTGGCGCGGCTGCTCGCGGACGCCGACTGGTCGTTCTACTACACGCCTTACGACGCCGCGGATCCGGCCGCCAACCCCGGCCAGCTGCACGGCGGTTACTCCACGGCCACCGAGTCCTTCACCCCGCACTGGTACGGCGCGCTCAACACCGAGCCACGCATGGCCAGTTACCTCGGTATCGCCGACGGCTCGCTGCCCGGCGAGCACTACTGGCACACCTTCCGCACGCTGGAGCCCGGCGCCGAGCAGGACCAGCAACCTGAGGGCGAGTGGGTCACGGTCGACGGTGTGCGGCTGTGGCGCGGTCACTACACGTACCGGGGCCGCAAGATCGTCCCCTCCTGGGGCGGATCGATGTTCGAGGCGCTGATGGTGCCGCTGTTCGTGCCGGAGGCAGCGTGGTCGCCGGGCGCGTGGGGGCTCAACCACCAACGCTACGTACGCAGTCAGATCGAGCACGGCATGGTCGAGGAGGCGTACGGCTACTGGGGCTTCTCCCCTGCCGACATTCCCGCAGGCGGCTACGCGACGTACGGCGTGGACGCCCTCGGCATGGCGGTCGACGGCTACACCTCCGGGGGCGTGGTCACTCCGCACGCTTCCTTCCTCGCGATGCCGTTCGCACGCGACGAGGCGGTCACCAACCTTCGGCGCATCGCCCGGGACTTCGGGGCGTACGAGGACGGACTGGGTTTCCGTGACTCGGTCGACGTGAACACGGGCCGGGTCAGCGACCACATGCTCGCGCTGGACCAGGGCATGATCGCGGCGGCGCTCGCCCAAGTGCTCAAGCCGGGGCTGCTGCAAGGCCCGTTCCGCAGCGGAGGTTTCACGCGGCGCGTGCGGCCGCTGCTGGCGAAGGAGAACTTCGGGATATGACGGATCCGATACACGGACAGGGCCGCCGCCCGGCCCGGCGACCCAACATCATCCTGATGATGACCGATGACCATGCCGTCCCCGCCATCGGCGCGTACGGCAGTGTCATCAACCGCACCCCGGCGGTGGACCGGCTCGCGGCCGAAGGCATGCGGTTCGACAACGCCTTTTGTACGAACTCGATCTGCTCGCCCGCCCGTGCGACGCTCCTCACCGGCGCGTACAGCCATGTGCACGGCATGACGACGCTGGAGCAGCCGGAGCAGAAGTTCGACGCGCGTCAGCCGTCGTTCCCCCAGATGTTGCAGGCGGCGGGCTATCAGACGGCGATCGTCGGCAAGTGGCATCTGGGGCACGGCGGCGTCAGTGACCCGTGCGGCTTCGACCACTGGGAGATCCTGCCGGAGCACGGGCAGTACCACGACCCCACGTTCCTGACCGCCGACGGTGAGCACCGGTACAGCGGCTACGTCACCGACATCATCACCGACCTGGCCCTGAACTGGCTGGACCGGCGGGATCCGGACCAACCGTTCGCTCTGCTCATCCAGCACAAGGCGCCGCACCGCGCCTTCGAGCCGGCCGAGCGCCATCGTCACCTGTACGAGCACGAGGAGATTCCGGCCCCGGCCACGCTCCACGACGACTACGCGAACCGGGCGGGCGCGGCAGCCGAGGCGCGAATGCGGATGTCGGATCTGCTGCCGTCGGACCTCAAGATGCCGGTGCCTGGGGGGCTTTCGGAGCGGGAGGAGCGGGAGTGGCGCTATCAGCGCTACATCAAGGAGTACCTGCGGGTGATCGCGGGGCTCGACGAGAACGTGGGCCGTGTCCTGCATTATCTCGATGTCGGCGGGCTGACCGACGAGACCGTGGTCGCGTACACCTCCGACCACGGTTTCTATCTGGGTGAACACGGCTGGTTCGACAAGCGGTTCATGTATGAGCCGTCGCTGCGCATCCCGTTGGTCGTTCGCTGGCCGGGGGTGGTGGAACCGGGGTCGTCGTGCGACGAGCTGGTGGCGAACGTCGACTACGCGCAGACGATCCTCGACCTGGCCGACCTGCCCGCGCACGAGCGGATGCAGGGCAGGAGTCTGCTGCCGCTGCTGCGGGGCGAGCGGCCGGACGACTGGCGTGACGCGGTCTATTACCGCTACTTCGAGCATCTGGACGTGTGCCATGGCGTGCAGGCCAATTACGGGATCCGTACGCGGACGCACAAGCTGATCCATTACCCGGGCCACGGTTCGGGGCAGGTCGGGGCGTCGCCGCAGACCCGTGCGCCGCAGTGGGAGCTGTTCGATCTGGAGCGGGACCCGGACGAGTTGCACAACCGGTACGACGACCCCGAGTACGCACAGGTCGTCGAGGACCTCACGGCTCGGCTCACCGCGCTGCAACTGCACTACCTGGACACACCGGAGCACGTGAGCACCGAGGAGCCGCGATGACGCAGCAGTCCGAGCCGGCCACCACCACCGCCTCCGCTCCTCGGCGCAGAACCGTCCTCGGCGGCCTGGGCGCGGGGGTCGCCCTGGCGGCGGCCTCCGGGTCGCTGAACACCGCGGCGGCGGCCGGTAAAGCCTCGTCGTCGGGCGACAGCTCCCCGGCATCGGTCACGTACCGCGACAAGCAGATCCTCATCGACGGCGAACCGGCCGTGGTCCTCGCCGGTGAGATCCACTACTTCCGGCTCAAGCGTGCCGACTGGCAGTCGCGGCTCGACAGGGCGAAGGAAGCCGGGCTCAACGCCATCGCCACATACATCCCTTGGATGTGGCACGAGACGGCGGACGGCACGATCGACGTCACCGGCCGGACGAGGCCCGAGCGGGACCTGGGCGCGTTCCTCGACCTGTGCCGGGAGAACGGCCTCCACGTCATCGCCAGGCCCGGCCCGTTCACCATGGCCGAGCTCAAGGGCGAGGGCGTCCCGCAGCGGGTGCGCACGGACCACCCGGAGATCGTGCCGACGGGCTGGAACGGCGACAAGGCCACCACAGCCGCCGTCGACTACCTCGCGCCCGCGTACCTCAAGGAGGCCAGGCGCTGGTACGACTCGGTGATGCCGGTCATCGCCGAGCGCCTCCACCGTAAGGGCAGGCCCGGCGTGATCGCCTGCCAGCTCGACAACGAGATCGGCATGCTGCCATGGGTCAGCAACGGGCCCATCCTGACCGACCGTTGCCTGCGGGACTTCAACGCCTGGCTGGACACGACGTACGGGAAGGGTCTGGCCGAGCGCTATCCCTTCGCCGGTGACAGCGCCGCAGAGCGTGACGCCGCGATCCGATCCCCGAAGGACGGCTACGCAGCCGCCCTCATGCACGACCTGGGGACGTACATGCGCGGCGCCATCGCCGAATACGCGGGACGGCTGCGCTCGTACGCGGAGGCGGGCGGGGTCCGCGGCATCCCGTTCCTGATCAACATCCACGGCACAGGCGGCGGCAGCGCGGAGAACTTCCCGATCGGCGTCAGCCAGCTGATGGAGTCCTACGCGGGCAAGCCAGGGATGATCTCCGGCGCGGACTTCTACCTCGGCGATCTGACCCTCGGCAACGTGACGGACCTGTATCTGGTCAATGCGTTCATGGACGCAGTCAATGACAGTGATCAGCCGTTGACGGCCCTGGAGTTCGACGCCGGGCACGCCGACTACGGGGACGACCTGAGCAATGAGACAGGGCGTGGGGCGGTCGGGCTCAAGACGCGGCTCTGTGTCGCCCAGGGCGCGAAGGTGATCAACTATTACCTGTTCGCGGGCGGCTTCAACCCGAAGCTCGACAAGCCGGTCGGCGACGGCAACGACCGCATCGGCATCACCGGCGAACGCCATGGCTTCGCCGCGCCCGTCGACCCCGAGGGCAGGCCCGGCGTCAGCTTCGCCCCCACCAAGGAGACGGCGCACGCCGTCCACGGACTTGCCGCGGCTCTGGCGCCGATGAGGGCGGAGTACGACGACGTGGTGCTCGGCTTCGTGCCCGACCACTACCTCACCGAGTACCGGCCGCCGGACAGTGACGCCGTCCAGGCCGTGGTCGACGACGTCACGGGAACCCGCGGCTTCGGCCCGCGTGGCGCCCTCTCGCGGGCCATGCTGCTCGGCGGCTTCCGGTACCGGAGCGTCGATCTGCAGGCCCGGGACCTGGATCCGGCCAAGCAGCCGGTCCTCGCGCTGGCCACGGGGCAGTACCTGGCACGCGCGGTGCAGGAGCGTCTCGTGCGGTACCTGCGGGCGGGCGGACGGCTGCTGTTGTCGGGTCAGGTGCCGGGCAAGGACATGACGGGCGCGTCCTGCACGGTGCTGCGGGACGCTCTGGGCCTCACGCCCGGCAAGACCCTCACGGACGCGGACCAGTTCTGGCTGTCCGCGACCGCGCACGGGTGGGCGGCGCCGCGGGCCGAGATCCGCGTTCCCAAGGCCCAGTTGTGCTCGGCGAGCCGGGGCGAGACAGTGCTGCGCGAGGTGTCCACGGGCGACGGCTGCGGCTTCGACATTCCCGTCGGCAAGGGGCGGGCGGTCGTGATCACCACGGCGTACCGCTGCGACCTCGACTTCTGGCTCAGCGCCTTCAAGGTCCTGGGCGCGGCGCCCGCCATCACCCACAGCGCCACCGACGCGGGCGTGTTCATGCTCACCACCAAGGACGAGCACGGCGGCCGCCTGCTGCACGCCTTCAACGTCACCTCCGGCTACGCCGAGTCGTGCACGGTCGCCGAGAAGGGCAAGGCGCTGTTCGGCGGTGAGCGACTGCACCTGGCGGGGGCGAGCGCGGCGATGCTGCCGCTGGGCCTGGCGGCGGGCGGGCTCCACATCGCGTACGCGACCGCCGAGATCACCGGCATCGCGGACGGCAGGGTCACCTTCCGCTCACTCGGCGACGAGGCGGTCGTGGCCGTCGACGGCCGGGCACAGTGCGACGGCGCCAAGTCCTCGTACGAGGGCGGGCGCACGATCCTGCGTGTGCGCCGCGGAGAGTTCACGGTCCGCAAGGGCTGACGCCCGTCACGCACGAGGGGCCGCACGGCCGGACGGCAGTGCGGCCCCTCCGCTGTGGGTTACAGCTCGAAGACCGGGTTACAGCTCGAAGATGCCGTAGCCGAAGCCGTCGGCGCTGATCCTGCCCCCGCTCACCGTGACCCCGGAGGCCACCACCGGGGTGGCGGTGTCCTTCGGTGCGGCTGCGTCCGCGTGTTCGCCGCTCGGGTTGACGACGACGAGGTAGCGGCCGCCGCGGACGTAGGCCAGCGGGTAGCCGTCGTGCAGGACCTCGGTGCTGCCCGCCGGGCCGAGGTCCGGGGTGGCGCGGCGCAGCGCGATGAGGCGGCGGACCAGGTTCAGCAGGGAGTCGGGGTCGGCCTGCTGGGCGGCGACGGTGGGCCGGTTCGCGTCGGGGTCGAGGGGCAGGTAGAGCCGGTCGGCCGGGGCGGTGGAGAAGCCCGCGTTGGGCGTGTCGTCCCATTGCATGGGGGTGCGTGAGCCGGCCCGGTTGTAGCGGGGGCCGAGGCGGCTGCCCTCGTGGTCGGGCAGGCCGGGGACGTAGCGCATGCCGATCTCGTCGCCGTAGTAGATCGCGGGCAGCGTGGGCCAGGTGAGCTGGAACGCGAAGGCGGCGGGCAGCTGCTCGGCGGTGCGCGGCCCGCAGGCCAGGCGGGAGAAGTCGTGGTTGGCGGTGGGCAGGGCGATGAAGCCGGCGTCGCCGATGGCGTCGCGGGCCGCGCTCCAGCCGTCGAGGAAGGGACGCGCGGAGCCTTCGCCCGACGCGTCGAAGTACGGGGTCTGCGGCGTCCAGGGGTCGCTGACCGTGCCGGCGAAGTTGTTCCACAGGGAGCGCAGGTACAAGCCGTCGTTCTGGGAGCCGAACTGGAGGAAGAAGTCGGCGTGGAAGCCGGCCGGGACGGAGACCGCCGGGTCGCCCCACTCGGACAGGAGTGCCGCGTGCGGGTGGCTGTTGTCGAGCCAGCCGCGCAGCTCCCGCCACAGTTTGGCGGTCTCGACGTGGCCCGGGTCGTCCTTGACCAGTGATGCGGCCATGTCGACGCGGAAGCCGGAGAGGCCGAGGGAGAGCCAGTGGTCCATGATGTCGCGCAGGGCTCGGCGGTTGGCGCGGGGTCCTTCGGCGTCGACGGGCAGGCGCCAGGGCTCGTCCGGATCGTTGCGGGCGTGGCCGAAGTTGAGGGCGGGCTGCGACTCGAAGAAGTTGGGCTGGTAGAAGCCGGGGCGGGTGCCGGGCGAGGCGACGAAGCCGGGCGGCGGCGCGTCGGTGTCGGCCCAGATGTAGCGCTGGTCGGCGGGGTCGTCCGCCGATGCCTTGAACCAGGCGTGTTCGTCGGAGGTGTGGCCTGCGACCAGGTCGAGCAGGACGCGGATGCCGCGGCTCCGGGCGGCGTCGACGAACTTGACCAGGTCGTCGTTGGTGCCGTAGCGCGGGGCGACGGTGAGGTAGTCGCTGACGTCGTAGCCCGCGTCCCGGAACGGGGAGGCGAAGCACGGGTTGAACCAGACGGTGTTCACGCCGAGCCGGGCCAGGTGGTCCAGCTTGGCCTCGGCACCGGCGAAGTCGCCGATGCCGTCGCCGTCGGAGTCGGCGAAGGACTGCGGGTAGATCTGGTAGAGGACGGCGTCGGCGAGCCATTCGGTGGCGGGGCGGCGAGAGGTCATGGGGTGGGGTCCTCCGAGGACGGTCGGGGTGCGGTGTGCAGAACAGCCTCGATCGGCAGGTGGTCGCTGGGGAAGCGGCCGCCGGGCGCGAAGGTGTTGGCGTGTGCCGAGCGGACCCGGACGCCGTGTGAGACGAGAATCCAGTCGATGCGCTCGCCGTCGGGGACCGGGGGGCGGTAGTCGTGGAAGGTGCCCAGGTCCGGGCCGCGTTCCTCGGCCGCGTCCCAGGCGTCCATGAGACCCGCGTCGGCGAGCAGGCGGGTGTACGGCGGACTGTTCGGTCCCGCCGGGGTGTTGAAGTCGCCGGTGACGATGGTCGGGAGGGCCGGCGCGAGAGCGCTCAGCCGCTCGGCGAGCAGGGCTGCGGACCGTTCTCGTGCGTGGGCGCTCGCATGGTCGAAGTGGGTGTTGGCGGCGTACAGCTCTCCGCCCGTGGCCAGGTCGCGGAAGTGGACGTAGGTGACCATGCGGGGGCAGCCGCCGCCCCAGGTGTTGGAGGCCGGGATGTCCGGTGTGCCGGAGAGCCAGAAGTGACCGTGTGTCAGGGGGGCCAGGCGCCGACGGTCGTAGAAGATGGCCATGAACTCGCCGTCGTCACCGCCCTCCCGGCCCTCGCCGATCCAGCCGTAGTCGCCACCGTACTCGCCCAAGGCGGCTTCGACATCGTGCACTTGGTGCCGCAGGCCCTCCTGGGTGCCGATGAGGTGGGGACGTGCGCGGCGCAGCAGGTCGGCGACCGTCTGTCTGCGCTCGGGCCAGGTGTGGGGCGGGTTGTCCCAGTGGACCTGCAGGTTGAAACTCATGACGCGCAGTCCGTCCCCGGCCGTCGGAGTCCCGAGGTCGGCCATCAGAAACCTCCACCCACTTGTACGCGCTTCCTGAATGCGCTTACATGACTGGCGCACACGTTAACTTCGCGTGGGCGATGCGGCAATAGAGCGGTGAGGGGCTCGCATGCTTCGAAGGTATGAGGACCAGGTCAAGGTGCTTCTCGACCAGATGACGACCGTCGAGAAGCTGGGTCAGCTGCAGCAGCTGACCTGGACCGGTGACACGGGGCCCGGCGGTGGCCAGACCGCGCACATCGAGGCGGCGGCGCGCGCCGGTCTGCTCGGCTCGGTGCTCAACATCCATGGCGCGGCGCACACCAACGCGCTGCAGCGGATGGCCGTCGAGGAGTCCCGGCTCGGCATCCCGCTGCTGTTCGGCCTGGACGTCATCCACGGCTTCTGGACCACGTTCCCGATCCCGCTGGCCCAGGCGGCGTCCTTCGACCCGGAGGTGGCCCGCCGGGACGCCGAGGTGTCCGCGGCGGAGACCCGCTCGAACGGTGTGCGCTGGACGTTCTCGCCGATGATGGACGTCACCCACGAGCCGCGCTGGGGCCGCATCGCGGAGGGCTGTGGCGAGGATCCGTACGTCAACGCCGCCTTCGCGGTGGCCAAGATCCGCGGCTACCAAGGCGCGGACGACGGCGGCGAGTTGACGGACGGGGAGCGCATCGCGGCGTGCGCCAAGCACTTCGTCGCCTACGGCGGGGCGGAGGGCGGCCGCGACTACAACACGGTCGATGTCTCCGAGCAGCGGCTGCGCAACCACTACCTGCCGCCCTTCAAGGCCGCCGTGGACGCGGGCGTGGCCACGGTGATGGCGGCGTTCAACACGGTGGCGGGCGTACCGGCGCACGGCAATCCGCACACGATGAACACGATCCTCAAGGAGGAGTGGGGCTTCGACGGGTTCGTCGTCAGCGACTACACGGGTGTCGAGGAACTCGTCGCGCACGGCTTCGCCGAGGACGGTGCCGACGCGGCTCGCCTCGCCTTCAACGCCGGGCTCGACATGGAGATGGTCTCCACCAACGTGACCGAGCACGGCGAGCGGCTCGTGACCGACGGCCTGATCGGCGAGTCCCGCCTCGACGACGCGGTCACACGCATCCTGCGCCTCAAGTTCGCCCTCGGCCTGTTCGACCAGCCGTACACCGACGAGGCCGCCGAGATCACCGGTCCGACGCCGGCCGCACGGGAGACGGCACGAGCCGCGGGCGCACGGTCGATGGTGCTGATCAAGAACGACGACGGTGTACTCCCCCTGGAGCGCACCACACCCTCGATCGCGGTGGTCGGCCCGCTCGCGAACTCCACGGACCTGCACGGCACTTGGGCCGGCCCCGGCGGCTTCCAGCTCCCGTCCGTGAGCATCCTGGACGCCGTCCGCACGGCGGCGTCCGGCGCCCGCGTCACCCACGCCGGTGACGACGTCGCGGCCGCGGTCGCCGCGGCGCAGGAGGCCGAGGTCACCGTCGTCGTGGTCGGCGAACCCCCCGCGCTCAGCGGCGAGGCGGCCGTGCGCAGCGACATCGCACTGCCCCGCGGACAGGAGGAGCTGATCGCCGCCGTCGCCGCCACCGGCAAGCCGTACGCCGTGGTGCTCCTGAACGGCAGGCCCCTGACGATCGGAGGCTGGCTGGACGCCGCGCCCGCGGTCCTCGAGGCGTGGCACCCGGGCATCGAGGCGGGGCACGCCGTGGCGGACGTGCTGTTCGGCACGGTCAACCCCGGCGGCAAGCTGCCCGTGACCTTCCCGCGGGCGGTGGGCCAGATCCCGGTGTACTACAACCACGAGAACACCGGCCGTCCCGCCCACGTCCCCGGAGCCGACCCGAAGTTCGTCTCGAAGTACCTGGACCTGGACGAGACCCCGCAGCTCCCGTTCGGGCACGGCCTGAGCTACACGACGTTCACCACCGGCGCCCCGGAGCTGCGGCGCGAGGAGATCACCCGCGACGAGCTGGCGGCGGGCGAGACGCTCGAGGTCACGGTGACGGTCACCAACACCGGCGACCGCGTCGGCGACGAGGTGGTCCAGCTCTACATCCACGACGTCGCGGCGAGCATCGCCCAGCCGGTGCGCCGGCTGCGCGGCTTCGAGCGGGTGACGCTGGAGCCGGGCGAGAGCACCACGGTCCGCTTCCGGCTCGGCGCCGAGGACCTCGGCTTCTGGACGAACGACCCGGCAGGGACGTACGTCGTGGAGCGCGGCCGCGTCGACATCTACGCGGGGACGAGCTCGACGGCGCGGGCCCGCGGCACGGTGCGCATTCTCTGACGGACAGTACGGTCTTCCGGCCGGCGCCGTGGCCGACTTCCCCCAGTCGGTCACGGACCTGGGCATGTGGTGCTTTTCTCGGCTGGTCAGGTGGCTTCGAGGCCGGACACCGCTGCGGCCATGCGGTCCACCGCCTCGCGGAGGATCGCCGATGAGGTGGCGTAGTTGATCCGTACGAACCCGGCGCCGCCGCTGCCGAACGCGTGCCCCGAGCTCAACGCGACCCGCGCCTGGTCGAGGAACAGCTGGGCGGGGCCGGCGATGTCGCTGACGACCGGAACGGCAGCCGTCGGGGACGTCGTATGGAGGCGGAGGGTGCGGCAGTCGAGCCAGGCGAGATACGTCGCCTCCGGCCACATCAGCGCGAACCCGGGAAGTTGCTCGGCCACGAGGTCGGCGAGGAGCGACCGGTTGGTGTCGAGGCCACGCAGCAGCGCGTCCAGCCAGGGCCGTCCGTCCTCGAAGGCGGCGGTGTGGGCGAGGATGCCGACGTGGCTGGGTCCGTGGCTGACCTCCTCCGGAAGTCGGTTCAGGTCGTCGACGGCGTTCGGTCCGGCTACCAGCAGGGCCGCCTTCAGACCGGCGAGGTTCCAGGCCTTCGACGCGGAGTGCAGGGCGAACGCGTCCTCGGCGCCGGGGATGGTCAGGTAGGGGACGAACTCCGCACCGGGCAGGACCAAGGGTGCGTGGATCTCGTCCGAGACGACTCGCACTCCGAAAGACCTGGCCAGAGAGGCGACCGCGGCGAGTTCGGCCCTGGTGTGCACCGTTCCGGTGGGGTTGTGGGGATTGGCCAGCAGCAGGACGGTTCGTGCCGCGACGTGTTGGGCCGAGGCGAACGCCGCCCTGAGCGTCTCCATGTCGAGTCGGCCGTCGGGTCCGAGCGGTGCTTCGATCACCTTCCTGTCGGCGTGGGTGACGAAGGCGTAGAACGGCGGGTAGACGGGCGGGCACACCACGACGGCATCGCCCGAAGACGTGATCAGCCGCAGCGCCTCGACGATGCCCATCATCACGTCGGGGACGATGGCGGTCCGCTCGACCTCGAAGCCCCCCCATCCCCAGCGGTCCGCGGCGAACGACTGGAGGGCACGGGCGTACGCACGGCCGCTGGGGTAGCCGGTGTCGCCGGCATCGATGGCCTCGTGCAGCCTGGCCGCGACCGGCTCGGCGAGCGGCACGTCCATCTCGGCCACCCACAGGGGCAGGACGTCGGCCGGAAAGGTCGTCCACTTCATGCTGGTCCGGGCCCGCAGCTGGTCGATCGTCAACTGTTCGAGCGGGTTCGTGATCGACGGATCCATGTCGGATGGCATGGTCGTGATGCTAGCCACGACCCGAGGTCGGGTCGATGACGGCGCGATGGTCACGCATTGCCTCGCTGGACTTCGGCTGACAAGGCCTCTCCCGCTCCTGCACCAGCTGCCCATGAGGGGGGTGACCTGTCCGGTCTCCGTCGAGGTCAAGTGGGCAACAAGGTCGACTGCCAGGTCTGGGACAGCCCCAATCCGAAGGATGTCGAGGCCAAGGTCATCAACGACCGGGGCGAGCTCTCGGCGGAATCTCCTCGCTGACGGGTCCGGGCCGTCCGCCGTCAGGACACGTCCCGGCCGCTGTGCCGTCGGCCGATCAGGTGCGGGGCAGCGTCCGTCCGGCGAGGGCCTCCGCGGCGGCCTGTCCGCAGACCCTGGCGGCTCCGTGTGTGTCGATGCGGACGGATCCGTCCAAACCGGGGCGTGGGAAGCCGAGTTCCACGATGATCGCGTCGGGACGGCGGGTGAGCAGCGCGCGCAGCCAGTCGCCCACGGCGGGGCGGCGGTGTGCGTCGCGCACGGCGATGACCACCGGCCGGCCGGCGGCCTGAGCGGCGATCGAATGGGTCCGGGCCGCGTTGTACGGGGCGTCTGCGGGCAGGGCGACGCGCACCGTCCCGGGCAGGAGTGAGGAGAGGGCGGGCCCCAGGCCCCATGGAACGCCGTCTCCTTGGACGACGGTGCCGGGGATGCCGAACTCGACCAGGACCGGGGCCGTCTCCAGGGGTAGTGCGGGTGCGTCGGGTGGGGTGACGCGCAGGGCCCGGCGGGCGGCGGCCAGTCCAAGCTCCCGGTCCGGTGGCGCGATGGCAGCTGTTCTGGCGAGGTCGCGTTGCCAGGCGGTGAAGTCGGCCGTGCGGTGGGCGGCTTCGGCCAGCCGGTCCTGCGAGAGCTCGCCGCGCGCCACCGCCTGCGCGATGGCGGTGCGCAGGGCGGTGAACTCGGCGTCGCCCGATGTGTTGCCGAGGCAGATGAGGTCCACGCCCGCGGCCAGCGCGCGGACGGCGGCGCCGGTCAGTCCGTAGCGGGCGCGGACGGCCCGCATTTCGACGGCGTCGCTGACGACGAGTCCGTCGAACCCCAGCTCTTCGCGGAGCAGTCCCGTGATCAGGCGCGGGCTCACGGTGGCGGGGTGTTCGGCGTCGTGGGCGGGGATGAGGAGGTGAGCGGTCATCACCGCACGGGCGCCGGCGGCCAGGGCGGCGCGGAAGGGCGGCAGGGCCAGTTCGGCGATCCGGTCGGCGTCCATGGCGACGACGGGCAGGTCGGTGTGGGAGTCCTTGTCGGTGTCTCCGTGGCCGGGGAAGTGTTTCGCGCACGCGGCGGCTCCCGCGCTGTGCAGTCCGCGGATCCAGGCGGCGGTGTGCCGGGCGGCCAGGGCCGGGTCCGCGCCGAAGGATCGGGTGCCGATGACCGGGTTGTCGGGGTTGGAGTTGACGTCGGCGTCGGGTGCGTAGTCCATGTCGATGCCGACGGCGCGTAGTTCGGCGCCGATCGAGCGGGCGACGGCAGTGGTCACTGCGGTGTCGTCGATGGTGCCGAGGGCGAGGTTGCCCGGGTAGGAGGAGCCGGTCTCCGCTTCGAGGCGGGTGATGTCGCCGCCCTCTTCGTCGACGGCGATCAGTACATCGGGGTTCTCGGCGCGCAGGGCATCGGTGAGCGCGGCGGTCTGCGCGCGGTCTCGGATGTTGGGGCCGAAGAGGAGGAGCGAGCGCAGCCCGTCACCGAGCCGACGGCGGATCCAGTCGGGGGCGGCGGTGCCGTGGAAGCCGGGCTGCAGCACCTGGTCGGCGAGGGTCAGCAGCGTGCTGGAGGGCTGGCCGGTGCGGACGGACGGCATGACGGATCCTCTCGGGTCTGGTCGTGGGGCTCAGATGTCTTTGGAGTACGTCCAGAAGACCCGTCCGAGCCGCGCTTCCACGCCGCGTGCGTAGAAGTGGACGGGTCCGGTCCAGCCGATCTCGGCCTCGTCGAGCCCGCCCGCGAGCTGGTCGGCGAGACAGCGCCGCAACAGTACGGTTCCGACACCCATGCCGCGCAGGGCGGAGTCGGTGCCCATCGGGCCGAACCAGGAGCGGCGGTTGACGCCGTGACAGGCGAACCCCACGTATTCGACTCCGCCGGCACCCTCGCGGACGGCGACATGGCCGCGCGGCGGATCATAGGTGAGGGCGCGTGCGGCCTCGCCGTCCCAGGTGCCGCCCCACCGGGTCATCCACGCGAGGAACGGCTTCTCGTCCTGCGCGGTGAGGCGGCGGACCTGCACTCCGTCGGCGGCCAGACGCGCTTCGTCGGCGGCCGTGTTCAGCGGCGCGGTGCGCAGGTCGACGCTCATGTTGAGGCCTTCGCGCCCGCGGGTGTAGCCGCTGGACTCGGCGAGGCAGACCGCTCGCGTGTAGCGGATGTCGATGCCGGGCCAGGCGTAGTACGGGGGTCTGCCTCGCATCATCAATCGGGTGGCACCGGCCGCGGCGATGAGTTCCTCGGCGCGGGTGAGCAGGGTCCGTCCGATGCCCCGGCTCTGCGCCTGGGGGTGCACGGCGACCAGGTCGATGTGGCCGGTGGCGGGGGCGTCTGCGGTTGCCGGTCCCAGCGCGCCGACGGCGAGGCCCACGGGTTGTCCGTCGGTCTCGGCCAGGAGCCGGAGCTGGGGGCAGGACGCGGCCTGCGTCCACAGAAGGTCGAGGACATCAGCGGCGTCCTGATCGTGCACGAGCGCTGCCTGGACGAGCGTGCGCAGCGCCGGAAGGTCGCTCTCGCTCGCGGTTCTGATGGAGTGAGGGGTCGTCATCGCTGCTCACCTCGGGGATCGGTGGAGACACCGCACGTAAATCAATAACGTTTGAGTTCGTTGTTGCGGCGAAAAATTACCAGCGAGATGATCGGCCTGTCAGCCCCCCGTACCCAACCGGAAGGCAGGACCAGGATGCCCGCAGCTGAAGGCGTCGCAGATATCACCGATCCGTCGGACCTCGTACGGCGTGCGGTGGAGGACGGTACGGTGCCCGGCGCCGTCCTGATCACGGGGCGGGGGACCGCGGGTGAGGTGCGCACCTCTTCCTACGGCGTCACCGCCTCAGGGCCTTCGGGCCGTCCGGTCACCGCCGGTACCGTCTTCGACCTGGCCTCGCTGACCAAGGTGGTGGCCACCCTGCCGGCCGTGTTGCGGCTCGCCGATCGCGGAGACCTGGGCCTTGACGACCCGGTCAGCCGTCACCTTCCACGCTTCCACGGGAGGGGCAAGGAGCAGGTGACGCTTCGTCATCTGCTCTCGCACACCTCGGGGTTGCCCGCGCACCGGGACTACTGGCAGCTTCCCGGCGACCCTGCCGACCGGTTGACGGCCGTGCTGCGCGAGCCCCTCGAAAACCCGCCGGGCAGGGTCGTGCGGTATTCCGACGTGGGGTTCATCCTGCTCGGTGAGATCGTCGCCCGAGTCGCCGATGCGCCGCTCGACAGCGCCGTACGGGACCTGGTACTCGACCCGCTCGGCCTGGGAACCGTCCGTTACCTGCCGCCCGCCGAGTGGCGTGCGCACACCGCCGCGACCGAGGCCGTCTCCGGCGGCGAGCCCAAGCGGGGCGTCGTCCACGACGAGAACGCCGAGAGCCTGGGAGGTGTCGCCGGACACGCGGGCCTGTTCGGCACCGCACCCGACCTGGCGCACTACCTGAGAGCCTGCTGGCTCTCCGAGGAATCGGTGCTCTCCCGCCGGATGCGCACCGAGGCGCTGAACCTGCAGACCCGGGGCCTGAACGGCGCCCGGGGACTGGGCTGGACGCTGCCCGGTGACGACTGGGACCACATGTCCCCGCACTGGCCCTCGTCCGGTGCCGGGCACACCGGCTTCACCGGGACCAGCCTGGCACTCGACCCGGTCAGCGGAATCTGGGTGGTGCTGCTGACCAACGCCGTGCACTATGGGCGCGGCGCGCGGGCGAAGACATTGCGCCGCGTGGTCCACGCGGCCGTCGCCCGGACCGAGTCGGCTCTTTCCCACGGCAGTTGAACACCTTGTCGCCCCCGTCGCACCAACCGTGCACGCCGCGGACGAACCCGACTCCGACAGACGAATCCCTCGGCCCGCTCCCCGTTCCCCACCGAAACCGTAGGATTCCCACATGGCTGCTTCACGTCACCGGAACCACGTACGAGGCGACACCCTTCGTCGTGCCCCCAGCGCGGAACGCACCGCACCGGCACAGTCCGTGCTGGTGCAGATCCGTGCGCTCCTGCCCTCGTTGCCGCCGTCGGAGCAGCGTGTCGCCGAGGCGGCGATCGCCGATCCGGTGGGAGTGGCCGGGCGGACCATCAGCGAACTCGCCGCGGAATGCCGGACATCCGAGACGACGGTCATCCGGTTCTGCCGGGCCGTGGGCCTCAAGGGGTACCCGGATCTGCGGATCGCGCTGGCCACGGCCGCGGGGAGCAAGGACGGCGCCCGGGTCTGGTCGAGTGCCGGCAGCGAGATCGAGCCCGACGACTCCTTGGCCAACGTGGTGAGCAAGCTGGGGTTCGCCGACGCCCGGGCCGTGGAGGAGACGATCGCCCAGATCGACCTGGACGTCCTGGAGCGGGCCATCGACGCTGTCGTCAGCGCCAGCGCCCTGGACCTGTACGGGGTCGGTGCGAGCGCGCTGATCGCGCTGGACCTCCAGCAGAAGCTGCACCGCATCGGGCACCGCGCGACCGCGTGGCCCGACCGGGACGGTGCCGTCACGTCGGCGGCCCTGCTCGGCCGGGGCGATCTGGCGATCGGCATCTCGCACACGGGCGAGTCCGCCGACACCGTGACGGCCATGCGGGAGGCCTCGGACAACGGCGCCACCACCATCGCGATCACCAACTTCCCACGCTCCGAGATCGCCCAGGTCGCCGATCACGTCCTCGTCACCGCGGCACGCGAGACCACCTTCAGGACCGGCGCGATGTCCAGCCGGATCGCCGCGCTGACGCTGGTGGACTGCCTGTTCGTCGGCGTGGCCCAGCACAACAGCAGCCGCACGACGCGCGCGCTGGAACGCACGTACAGCGCGGTGCACCGGCGGCGCTCGAAGGGGTGAACGGGACATTCCCGCCGGACCGGCCCGGCGGGAATGTCCGGTGTGACGCGCGGCTCTCAGCCCAGGAGACGCAGCGCCGCACGGACGCGTCCGCCGCTGTCCGCCAACGCCGCTCGCGCCTGCTGCGGTGAACACGCGGCGAGCAGGCCGACCAGAGCGGTCTTCAGCTCCCCGCCCGAGGCGGCGAGGGCGGCGGCGCACGTCTCCTCGTCCAGTCCGGTGGCCTCCACGAGGATGGTGATGAGGCGACCGCGCAACTTGCCGTTGGTTGCGGTCACATCGACCATCAGGTTCGAGTAGGTCCGACCCAGCGCGACCATCACCATCGTGGACAGGCTGTTGAGGACCAGCTTGTGCGCGGTGGCCGCCTTCAGCCGGGTGGAGCCCGCGATGGCCTCGGGTCCGGTGTCCACGCCCAGGTGAACGTCCACCTCATCGGCGAGTTCCGCCGCGGGGTTGGCACTGACCAGGGCGGTGAAGGCACCGGCCTCCCGGGCGGCGCGCAGGGCCCCGCCGACGTAGGGGGTGCGGCCGCTGGCGGCCACGCCGATCGCGATGTCCCCGGAGTCCACCCCCGCCGCATCGCTCGCGCCGGCGTCCGGGCTGTCCTCCACGCCCTCGACGGGCTCGACCAACGCGCGCGGCCCGCCCGCGTGATGGGCCACGACGATGCCGGGCAGCATGCCGAACGTGGGGATCAGCTCGGCCGCGTCCATCACGGCGAGCCGGCCCGACGTCCCCGCGCCGAAATAGTGCAACCGGCCGCCTGCCCGGATCCGCCGTGCCGTCTCGTCGACCAGCCGCGCCAGGTCGGGCAGCACGGCGGCGACGGCATGGGCCGGGATCCGGTCCTCGGCGTTGAGCAGGCGCAACGCCTCCAGGGTGGGGATGTCGTCGATCTCACGGGTGCGGGGATTCCGGGTCTCTGTAGGAGCGTTGACACGTTCGGCACGCGGCGGGCGCATCGTGGAGTCCTCTCGGTCAGCGAGCGGGGGATCAGCGCGGCGCAACTTTGCCACAAGGGTTGCCGGTTGTACGTAACTTTTTCACGTAGGTGTCTCCCGCGTCGCCTGCCAGCCCCGGCAATCGCTCCGTACGGCCCGTCAGTACGGCGCCGAAGGCGGGAAGTTACGAACAGGATTCGGCCAACGCAAATTATTGACATGCCCACAGGGTCGCTCCTACGGTCTGCTCACCTTCAGGGCCTTCCTTCCGCCTTGTTCTGTCATCCGATCGGAGACCACGCGTATGGTCCGGTTCAAGCATTTCGTCGCAGCCTCCGCCGCACTGGCGACGCTCGGATCGCTCGCCGCCTGCGCACCGGACTCCGGTGCCAAGAACGGCGCCAGGGGCGGTGTCTTCACCACGGTCGACGCCAACAACCCCATCACGCCAGGCGCACCGATGAACCCGTACAACGCCAACGGCAACAGCTTCGTCAGCTTCAACACGATGCGCCTCGGCTGGGACAAGAAGAACCCGCTCAACCCCAACGACAACTTCCCTGGCCTGGCCAAGAGCTGGGAGATGAAGGGCGACTCCCTCATCGTCCACCTCCAGGACGGCGCCAAGTGGTCCGACGGCACCCCGGTGACCCTCGACGACCTCAAGCTGTCGATGGCCCTCGGCTACACCCAGAGCGCCGCCGCGGTCGGAGCCCGTGGTCTCACCGAGGGTCTCAACGTGTCCTCGGTGGAGCCGGCCGGCGCAGGCGCCTTCGAGTTCAAGCAGGCTCCCGGCACCAAGAACCTGACCTTCACCAAGCAGGTCCTCGGCCAGGTCATCGTCAACGCCAAGGTCTACGGCCACCTGGTCCCCGCCGACATGTGGGACATCATCCACGCGAGCCAGCAGGTCGATCCGGCCAAGGCGAAGGACGTAAAGGCCGCGGCCGCAAAACTGACCGGGGTCGGCAAGCAGGTCTCGGCCTTCGCCCCCCAGAAGGACATCTCGGCGGGCCCGTTCGTGGTGCGCAAGCTCAACCCCGGCTCGGTGATCCTCGACAAGAACAAGAACTTCTACGCCGCCAAGAAGGTGGGCCCCAGCCAGGTCGTCGTCCGCCACTACTCGGGCAACGAACAGATCTGGGGCTTCATGAAGAACGGCGAGCTGGACGCCGCGCCGTTCACCGCCATCCCCGAGAACGTGCTCAAGCAGATCGAGAGCAAGGGCTACCAGCGCACCGAGAGCGTCAGCTACGTCCAGGCGTCGCTCGCCTTCAACCAGAGCCGCGCCCCCTATGACAAGAAGGAGGTGCGCCAGGGACTCGCGTACCTCCTCGACCGCGCGGCGGCCACCAAGGTGGGCCAGCCGGTGGGCGGCCAGACCGCCGCAGCGCCGACCGGCATGGTCGGCCAGATGACCCAGGCCTGGCTGACCAAGGACCAGTCCTCCGCCCTGGAACCCTACGCTCACGACACGGCCAAGGCCGAAGCGCTGTTCAAGAAGGCCGGCCTGACCAAGAAGGGCGGCAAGTGGTACCTGGCCAACGGCAAGCAGTGGAAGATGACGCTGCAGACCGTCAACGGCTTCAGTGACTGGATCTCCGCCTCCACCGTCATCGCCAACCAGCTCTCCTCGGCCGGCATCGACACCAAGCCGCAGCTGTCCGCCGACTTCGGCAAGTACCAGGAGGACATGGCCGCGGAGAAGTTCGACGTGGGCTGGTGGCTCACCGCCGTCGGTTCCACCGCGCGCGGCGACTTCCAGCGCCTGTACGGCGAGTCCGACGGGTTCACCGCCAACGGTGACAAGGCCTCCCACACCGACAAGAAGGGCTCGGGCAACTGGATGCACGGCCCGGTCAACGTCACCGTGGGCGGCAAGCGCGTCAACCCCGGTGACCTGACAGCCCAGCTGGCCGGCCTGGACAACGAGTCGGCCAAGCCGATCATCAACCAGCTCGCCCAGGTCACCGCGCAGGAGGTTCCGGTCATCCCGATCTGGGACTACACCAACGTGAAGTTCTACAACGAGAAGAACTTCACGAACTTCCCCAAGAACGGGCAGGACGACCTGCTCGGCAACTTCCCCGGCACGTGGATGGCGCAGGGCTACATCCAGCCCAAGAAGTAGGCGATCCCAGCCGGTCGGACAGGGCGGCAGCCGCACAGCCGCCGCCCTGTCCGCCTGTGTCATCCCACCCACCGCATCACACACCCGGAAAGGAGGTGATGAACGTGAAGGGACTCGTCCGCGTCGTCCTGACCAAGCTGGCCGGCGGCGCGGTGATGGTCTGGGTCGTGGCCTCGTTCACGTTCTTCCTCGTCCACGCGCTGCCGGGCAGCCCGGGCAAGGTGGCCTACGAGAGCTACCTCAGCCAGGGCCTGTCCCCCGACGAGGCCATGGCCAAGGTCGCCGTGATCTACGGCTACACCTCGCAGGACCCGCTGGCCACCCAGTACGTGAACTACGTGTCCGACCTGCTGCACGGCAACCTCGGCCTCTCGATCTCCTACAGCGGCGTGCCGGTCTCCCAAGTGATCGGCAACGCCCTGCCGTGGACGCTGATCCCCATCCTCAGCGGCCTGCTGATCAGCTTCGCCATCGGCACCACCGCCGGCGTGGTGGCAGCGGTCAAACGGTCCTCCCGCTGGGGCGGCGCACTCAGCCTGTCCGCCTCGCTGATCGCCGGCATCCCGTCCTTCGTCCTCGCGATCCTGCTCACCACCGTCTTCCACACCCAGCTGGGCTGGTTGCCGTACGGCGAGACCAACGACCCCTGGGTGGACTCCGGCTGGAGCGCCGCGTACATCGGCTCCGTCGCCTATTACGCGATCCTGCCCGTCGCCACCTACGTACTCATCTCCTACGGCGGCTGGATGCTCTCCATGCGCTCCTCGGTCGCCTCCGTCCTCGGCGACGACTTCATCCTCGCCTCAGAACTGCGCGGCATCACCCCCGGCACACGGCTGCGCTACATCGGCCGCAACGCCATCCTGCCGCTGTTCACCACCCTGGCGATCGCCTGCGGCTATCTCTTCGGCGGCGCGATTCTGATCGAGAACGCCTTCAACTACCCGGGCCTGGGACGACTGTTGCTGCAGAGCATCGGCTCCCGCGACTACCCGCTGATGACCGGCGCGTTCCTCATCATCACCATCGCCGTCGTGCTCGCCAACATCATCGCGGACCTGCTCTACTCCGTGATCGACCCCCGAGTGAGGCGCTGAGACGATGACCATCGCACCCCTCACCGCCGAGCCGCGCCCCGCCGTCGTCACGCCACGCCGCCGCTACTGGGCCGGCATCCGGCGGGTGCTCACGCGCAAACCAGGCCGGGTCGCCGGTCTGGTCATCCTGGTGTTCTTCACGCTCATGGGCACCTTCGGCCCGATGCTCTACTCCGACAATCTCGCCGTCGACCCGAACGCGGTCTACGCGCCGCCCAGCGCCGAGCACTGGCTGGGTACCGACTTCGCCGGCTCCGACGTCTTCCAGGCCCTGGTCGTCGGCTCCCGCTACGTCCTGTTGACCTGCGCGATCGCCGGAGTGTTCGCCGTCGGCCTCGGCACCGCCGTCGGCCTGCTGGCCGGCTTCCACCGCGGACTGGCCGACTCGCTGCTGATGCGTGCCACCGACTTCGTCCTCACCATCCCCGGCCTGCCGGTGCTGGTCGTGCTCTCCACCGTGTGGGCCTTCGGCAGCCCGCTGGAGATGGGCCTGGTACTCGGCATCGTCGGCTGGGGCGGCATCGCCCGCGCCGTGCGCTCCCAGACGCTCAGCCTGCGCGAGCGCGGCTTCCTCGAAGCCGCCCGGAGCCTGGGCCTGTCCAACCGTCACATCCTCGTCAAGGAACTCCTGCCCAACCTCGCACCGTACGTGGCGATGAACCTGCTGCTGGCCATCGTCAGCTTCGTCGAGGCCCAGGTCGGCCTGTTCTTCCTGGGCATCGTGCCGTTCACGTCCACCAACTGGGGCGTGATGATCAACCAGGCGGTGTTCTCCGGCGGCGCGCTGCAGAGCCCGGAGGCACTGATGTACCTCCTCGCCCCGCTGGTCTGCATCCTGCTGCTGATCACCGGCGTCGTGCTGTTCCTCGACGCGATCGACGAGCTGTTCAACCCGCGTTTGAGGGAGCGCTGATGACGCACAACACCACCACGGCGACCGCCGAGGCAGAGGTCCGGGTGCGCGACCTGACGGTCCATTACCGCATCGAGGGCACCGAGTACCCGGCCATCGCGGGCGTCACGCTCGACCTGCCCCGCGGCCGGATCACGGGCCTCGTCGGCGAGTCCGGCTCCGGCAAGTCCACTCTCGCCCTCGCCCTGATGAACGCCATCCCCCAGCCGGGCCGTGTGAGCGGCGGCACCGTCCACGTCGACGGCGTGGGCGAGGTCACTGCTCTCTCCGCCAAGCAGCTCCGCGCCGTACGCGGCTCGGCACTCGGCTACGTGTTCCAGGCGTCCCAGAACTCCATGAACCCGCTGCGCACCATCGGCCGGCAGATCCTGGACCTCGGCCGCTCCCACGACGTCAAGGACCTCCCCGGCCTCCTCCACCGCGCCCGCGAACTCGCCGAGCGCATGGGCCTGGACGGCAAGCGTGTCCTCGACTCCTACCAGCACGAACTCTCCGGTGGCATGCGTCAGCGCCTGGGCATCGTCTTCGCGCTCGTCCTCAACGCGAAGGTCCTCATCCTCGACGAGCCGACCACGGCCCTGGACGTCCTGTCCCAGGCCGCCGTCCTGAAGATCATCCGCGAGGTGCACGAGGAGAACCACCTCAGCACCCTGATCGTCACCCATGACATGGGCGTCGTGTCGGAGATCGCGGACAACCTCGCCGTGATGTACGGCGGCCGCATCGTCGAGCACGGTCCGGCACTGGAACTGCTGCGCGCTCCGTCCCACCCGTACACGAAGGCCCTCATCCGTGCCACGGCCCGGATCACCGGTGACCTCGCGAGCGCCCGGGCGCTGCCCGGCCGGCCGCCGGACCTGACGACCATCCCGAAGACAGGCTGCGTGTTCCGCGAGCGCTGCGCGTTCGCCACGGACGTGTGCACCGGCTCGGAACCGCAGCTGGAAGAGTTCCGGCCCGGCCACCGCCGGGCATGCCACGCCGACGTGGCCCTCGTCCGCACATCCCCCGCCACCCCGAAGGGAGACGCGTCGTGATCGAGGCACGCGGCCTCACCCGCACCTACCGCACCCGCGGCGCCTTCACCGGAGAGCGCACCGTCCACGCCCTGCGCTCAGTCGACTTCATCCTGCCCAAGGGCGGAGCCGTCTCCTTCATCGGCGAGTCGGGCTGCGGCAAGACCACGCTCGGCAAGATCCTCACCGGGATCGAGACATTCGACAGCGGTGAACTCCTCATCGACGGAACTGAGGTGTCGAAACTCCCGCCGCGCAAACGCGCGCCGTACTTCCGCCGCATCCAGATGATCCACCAGGATCCGTACTCCGCCCTCAACCCCACCCGCACCATCGACCAGATCCTCGGCGACCCCCTGCGGATGCGCGCGAAAGCGACCGGTGCCGGGTCCTCGGGGGTCCGCGGGCGGGCCGCGGAGCTGCTGGAACTGGTCGGCCTTGAACCCGACGGCGTCCTGCCCAAGTACCCCCACCAGCTGTCCGGCGGCCAGCGCCAGCGCGTCGTCATCGCCCGCGCGCTGACCGTGGACCCGGAAGTACTCATCGCCGACGAAGCCGTCTCGATGATCGATGTGTCCTTGCGGCTCGGCATCCTCGCCCTGCTGCACGATCTGCGCACCCGGCTGGGGATCTCCCTGGTCTTCATCACCCACGACGTGGCCACCGCGCGCTACATCGGCGCAGGGGGCGAACTGCACGTCATCTACCGGGGGCAGGTGATCGAACGGGGACCGACCGACGACATCATCCAGGCGCCCGTACACCCCTACACCCAGTGTCTGCTGTCCGCCGTACCCATCATGCGCGGACGGGAGGAGCCCGGCCCCGACCGGCTGGAGCCGCTCGCCCCGCTGGACGAGAAGGCACCGGCGGACGGCTGCCTCTTCGCTCCTCGCTGCCCCTTCGCCGACGAGCGGTGCAGCGCCGCACGGCCTGCACTCGAACAGCTCGGGAACACGGGGCAGCACCACGCCTGCTTCCACCCCGCACCACGCCGCGTGGTCGGTGTGGAGATCCAGCCGGCGGGCGTCTGAAGACCTTCCGGGCGGCGGGCGCCAAATGCGGCTGCCGGAACCCTTGTTGGGGCTCCGGCAGCCGTTCGCTTCACCCTCTGACGATCAGCCCGCCTTGTGCGGCGCCGGACCGGCCAGCGAGTCGGCAAGGGCCGCCGAGGTGACACCGGTGACGTGGTAGTAGCCGAGCAGGTCGGTGTGTGAGGCGATGGTGTCCTGCCGCACGTAGGTTCCGGTGTGCGAAGCGTTGATCATCAACCCGTTGCCGATGTAGACCCCGACGTGATGCACCGTCGACGCCGAGGCACCGAAGTACACCAGGTCGCCCGGGATCGCGCCGGCCGCGCTGACCTGCGCCAGTTTCGGGTTGACCACCTGGTCCCGTGTCGTCTGGCCGATGTCGCCGGCCCCCGCACGCCAGTACAGCCACCGTGTGAAGCCCGAGCAGTCCAGGCCCACTTCCTTGTCCGCCGGGCACGGCTGGATCGAGCCGTTGTAGTCGTCGCAGATGCCGATCGACGGGCCGAACGAGAACGCGCCGTCCTCATGACCGCCGCCCCAGACGTACTGGATGTTCTGGCCTGTGGCCTGCTGCGCATAGTCGACGACCGCGGCATAGCGTCCCGAGCCGAGGTCGGCCGGCTGCTGCGGCGCCGGATCGCCGTACAGCTTGGCCTTGGTCGGCGGATCGACCAGCCCGGTGGCCGCCAGGCCGTGCGAGGTCTGGTAGTTGCGCACCGCGGTGACGGTGGCGGAGCCCAGATCATGGTCCACGGTCAGGCCGGCCCCGTTGGTGTTGAGCTTGTTCTGCAGCTCGGTGACGCAGCCGTCGCTCTCGCCAGTCTCCAGCTGCACGGGGCAGCGCAGTGAGCGCAGGTCGACCGGCACGGCCGGGTCCTCGTAGTACAGCGCGGACTTGGTGGCGGGCCCGACCAGGCCGTCCGCGGTGAGTCCCTGGGAGGTCTGGTACGACTTGACCGCCGTGGTGGTGGCCGACCCGAAGTCTCCGTCGACCGTCAGCGAGGCGCCGTGGGCGTTCAGCAGGGTCTGCAGTTCCGTCACGCATCCGCTCACCTGCCCCTGCTGAACGGTGTTGGGGCAGTCGGACGAGACCAGAATGATGCGTGCGGGCGCGGTCGCGGCGGCCGCGGGCACGAGGGTGCCCAGCGCGAGCAGTCCCGCCGCCAGGACAACCCCCAGGCCGCGGGCGGCGCGGTCACGTCTGTGGTGCACAGGCATGGTTCTCCCTTGGTTCGTGGTGGACCGGGGGCTACTTGCCGGCCTGCAGGGCCGACCAGGTGGCGTTCCCGACGATTCCGTCGGAGGTGAGAGCCTGGGCGGTCTGGTAGGCCTTGACGGCGGAGGTGGTCGCGGCGCCGAAGTCGCCGTCGATGGCGAGGCTCTGTCCGCGGGCCGCGATCAGCGCCCGCTGCAGCCGCTTGACGTCGGTGCCGGTGGAGCCGGACTGAAGGGTCGGCTTGGTGCCGGCCGACAGCAGGGCGGTCCAGGTGTGGGAGTCCACCGTGCCGGTGACCGGGAGGGACACGGTGCCCTGGAACGACTGCACCGCGGTCGTGGTACCCGAGCCGAACACGCCGTCCACCGCGCCGCTGTAGCGTCCCTGACGCAGCAGCAGGCACTGCGCCGCGCTGACCAGACCGCCGGAGGAGCCGGCCGAGACCGACGTGTACTGCGCGAAGTCGAGGTTCGCGGAGCAGGATCCGGCGAACGGCCCCGTGTCCACGTCCAGGTAGTCCCGGTCGATGTTGATGGTCACGCCGCCCCAGGTCTCGTCGGTGTCCCCGGAGAGCTGGTGGATGCGCTGGTGGTCGGCCCAGTACGCGTCGGGCACGTAGGGCGTGGCGTCGGTGTCGGCGGCGCCGTTCCAGCGGGCGAACCAGATGTGGTCGGGCATGGTGTACGTACCGGCCGTGTACTCACCGGCCAGGTCGGCCATCCCGGACGCGGCGGACGAGTACACGCCGGACAGATAGCCGCCCGCGCGCAGTTCCTCGGTCCACGCACTCAGGAACGTCATCACCGCTTCGCTGCATGCGGTGTTGGTCTGGTCGTAGGCCTCCATGTCGTTGTAGAGCACACTGCCCGCCGGCAGCCCCAGCGCCGCGGCGGCCGACATGGACTCCTGGGCCTCGCTGCGTCCCTGACCAGCGGCGGTGGACAGGGTGTACGACACCTTGTGACTGAAGTTGTTGCACGGCGCCTGAAGACCCACGTGGATGGGGATGATGTGCCAGCCCGCCGACGTCTGCGTCTGCACCCACGACGCCGTCAGGTTCGGCTGGTCGCACGCCGCGCTGATGCCGCTGATGTACACCCCGACGGCCCGGAAGGGCGAGGCGGACCACGCGGACATCTGTGAGGAGGAGGGTGCGGCGCAGGGGTCGAAGCCCAGCCCCGTGTACGTACCGGGCTGTGCCGCCACAGCTGCCGCGGCCGGGGTTGCCTCCTGGCCGGATTCGGCTGTGCCCGGCGTCGCGGCCGTCGCCTTCGCGTCGTCGTCCAGACGGGCACTGTCCAGAATGCCCTGCACGGTGGTCTCGTGAGCGCCGACGGAGGCGGTCACAAGTACTCCTGCGGCGGGTACCACCTCACGTATGCGCCCGGGGGACTCTCTCTTCGTCCCGTTGGCAGCAGCCGTCGCGGAGCCCTGGGGCGCCACGCGCGTCGAACTGTCCATCTTCTGACGGCTCTTGGCGTCGAGGGGTTCGATGACCAGCGCGTCGGTGCGGCCGACGAGACCGGGCGGGCACGAGGCCTGACCGGCGTCGGAGGGATGACCGACATAGACCGCGTGCCGGTCGAGGCGCACGCAGGTGCCGGGGTTCGCGGTCAGGTCCACGACTGGCCAACTTGCGGGCACGCGTACGTGATAACCGCGATACGAGACGTCCTTGGCCGCGGCGGGCGACGCGGCGGCAGCCACGACAGAGGTGCCCAGCGCGGCCAGTACGGCCAGAACGGTGGTTGCGCCGCGCAGTCGTGCACGCGAGGAACGGAGCGGTGTCATGGCACTCCAGATTCAGTCTCTGGGTTGGACAGGACTGTGCGCCTTCGGCCCCGGTCAGCGGATGGGGCCCAACACCGTTGGTGTGCCTGCCGTGACGGGGCAGGCGAAAGGTAGCGCGTCAATGAGTTCCGTTGCACTACCTACTACCGAATATTTTCTACGTTCACTACGCGAGACGGAGTGCGAGCGAGTAGCAACTACGTGTATATGAGGGAAAGTTGGGCACCACCCGCCCTCACTCCCATGTGGGAGCTCGACGCCGGGCCCGCTCAGCTTCTGGCGGACGTTCTCTCCGGGCGTGCCAGGAACGTCACTTGAGCAGTGGCGGCACCGCGGGCACCTCGATGGCGTTCTCGATGTCCTCCGCCGTCAGCTTGAAGCTGTCCGGGTAGGCGTCACGCCGGGTGCGGCGTGCGGGTTCGATCGTGCGCAAGGTGTAGAGACAGCGGCTGCACTGGACCACGTCCCACACGCCTGGGACGGGGGACGTGGCAAGCAGGGAGATCTCCTCAAAGGCGCAGCGGGGGCATTCAACGGGCAGGTGGTTCACGGGAGTTGTCCTTTCAGTGAGTATCGGTGGGTGTCACCCGCGGGCCGCGATCAGGCGCTGCAGGCGGGCGGCCCACTCTGCGGTCTCGGGCAGGTCCTTGGCCGGAGTGGAGAAGTTGCCGCGGACGTCCGGGGCGACCGGCGTCGTCGCATCGATGATCATCTTGCTGCTGATGCCGGCGGGCTGCGCGGCGGGCGCGAGTTCCAGGACCGACAGGTTGGGGATGACGACGACGTCGTCCTTCGGGTTGACCTTGGCGGACATCGCCCACATGACTTGCGGCAGGTTGAACGGGTCGACGTCCTCGTCGACGAGGATCACCTGGGCCACGTAGCCGAGCCCGTGCGGCGTCGTCATGGCGCGCATGCCGACGGCCTTGGCGAAGCCGCCGTACCGCTTGGCCGTGGAGATGATCACCATCAGGCCGTGCGTGTACATGGCGTTGACGGCCTGCACCTCGGGGAACTCGGCGCGTAGCTGCTTGAGCAGCGGCACGCACGTGTTGGGTCCGACGAGGTAGTCGCACTCGGTCCACGGCATGCCGAGGTAGAGCGACTCGAAGACCGGGTTCGTGCGGTACGAGACGCGGTCCACGCGGATGACGGGCATGCGGCGGCCCCCCGAGTAATGACCGGTGAACTCGCCGAAGGGCCCCTCTATTCGGCGCTTGCGGGACTCGATGACGCCCTCGATGACGACCTCGCTCCCCCAGGGCACGTCGAAGCCGGTGAGCGGCGCGGTGGCGATCGGCGCTGGAGCGCCGCGCAGGGCTCCCGCCATCTCGTACTCGCTCTGGTCGTACGCCATCGGCATCCCGGCCACGATCGCCATCACGGGGTCGTTGCCGAGAGTGATGGCGATGGGCAGGTCCTCACCCTTCTCCTCGGCCTTGCGCAGATGCTGGGCCACGTCGTGCATGGGCACGGGCTGGAAGGCGAGCCGGTTGGTGCCGATGACCTGGATGCGGTAGGTGCCGACGTTCTGCTTGCCGAAGTCGTCCGGGTCCTCCGGGTCGCGGGAGACGACGGCGGCCTTGTCGAGATAGAAGCCACCGTCTCCGTCGTTGAGGCGGAAGAGGGGAAGCACCGAGAACAGGTCGACGTCCTCGCCCTCCTGGGTGTTCTCACGCCAGGGTGCGTCCTCGCGGCGCTCGGGGGCGACGGGGAAGGCGTCCCAGCGCCGCGCGAACTCCTCCACCTGCTCCTTGACCGGCGTGTTCTTCGGCAACCCGAGCGCGAGCGCGTGGTTGGCCCAGGAGCCGTGCACGTTCATCGCGATGCGGGCGTCGGTGAAGCCCTTGACGTTGTCGAAGTGGAGGGCGGGGGCGTTCTCGCCGATGCGGCCGGTCGCGTTGGCGGCGGCCGCGAGATCCGGCTCGGGCAGCACCTCGTCGGTGATGCGCAGCAGCTGCCCCTCCTTCTCCAAGGTGTCGAGGAAGCTGCGCAAGTCGTCATAGGCCATGGTGAATTCCTTTACGGGGCAGGGGACTTCAGGCGGCGTCGCCGAAGGATCGGGCGGCGGCGCGGGCGGCGCGCATCCCGGCCCAGCGCCGGGCGGCGGGCGCGGGCAGGTCGAACTGGTCGAGGATGCGGGCCACCACGTGGTCGACGATGTCGTCGACGGTCTGCGGGTTGTTGTAGAAGGCGGGCATGGGCGGCACCAGTTGCACGCCCATGCGGGCGAGTTCGAGCATGTTCTGGAGGTGGATCTCGCTCAGCGGTGTCTCGCGCGGGACGAGGACGAGCCTGCGTCGCTCCTTGAGAACCACGTCGGCGGCCCGGGCGACGAGCCCTTCGGCGTATCCGGTCCTGATCCCGGCGAGGGTCTTCATGGAGCACGGCACGATCACCATGCCGTCGGTGCGGAACGAACCGGAGGAGATGGTGGCGCCCTGGTCCTCGGGATGGTGCGTGACGTCCGCAAGGGCGGACACCTCGGCCACGGACAGGCCCGTCTCCAGCTCGATGGTGGTGCGCGCCCAGCGGGACAGGACGAGATGCGTCTCCACGCCCGGCAACTCGCGCAGATTCTCCAGAAGACGGACACCGAACGGGGCACCCGTCGCCCCGGTCATTCCCACGACCAACCGCATAGGACCACCTCAAACCCGTCGCTGACCTGTGCTTTCACGCTACGGAGCAATCTGGACGCGGCAGCGGTACCCTCGGGACCATCGATGGGGAAAAACGGACACCCTGCAGGGCGCCCCGATGTCAGGGACCTGGAGTACACCCCGGCCGTGGGCGCACCGGCCGGAGTCGAGGTGATGGAACTCGCCGACCTGCTCGCACGCTCGCGGCGCCACGGCAATGACCCGTACGCGCCCCTGCGCCCCGCCTTCCACCAGCTGATCGGCGTCCGTGGACGGCCGCTGCGCATGTGGGTCGACTTCGTCGAGCACGAGCTGAGGCCCGGCTCGTGGCTGTGGATCCGGCCGGGGCAGGTGCAGCGGTTCGGCCCCGACCTGGCGACGGCGGACGGGGTGATCGTGCTGTTCCAGCCCGGCTTCCTGCCGCCGACCACCGTTTCGCTGGCACACATGGATCCGCCGTACGAACAGCGCCCGTCGGTCCTCGAGGGCTCGGACGCGGAGGGCGTTCGCCGGGCACTCGACCATCTCGTCCACGAGTACGGGGCGATGGCCTCGCTCCCCCTCCAGGCACACACCGAGGTGCTGCGCGCGCTGCTGTCCGTCCTCGTGGTGCGGCTCGCGCAGGCGCGCGGCCCGGCGCCGCGGCCGACCGCCGCGTCGGAGACGTTCCGTCGCTTTCACGCGGCCGTCGAGCGGGACCACGCGGTGACCCGGCGCGTCGAGGACTACGCGGCGGCGCTCGGCTACAGCTCGCGCACGCTGACCCGGGCCACGCTCGCCGCGACGGGACGTACGGCCAAGCAGTACGTCGACGACCGGGTCCTTCTGGAGGCCAAGCGCTTGCTGCAGCACAGCGGCCTGACAGCGAGGGAGGTCACCGTCCGGCTCGGGTTCACGGACGCGAGCGACTTCACGAAGTTCTTCCGACTGCGGACGGGCATGACGCCGGGAGCGTTCCGCGAGGGCCCGCAGTTCGGGTGACGGAGAGCGCGATGCGGACGGCAGAGCGGTCCTGCAAGGGCCAAAGGCACTGGTAGGCAGACCGGCAACTGACGCGGGGCGAGGACGCTCGCCGGGACGGGTCCCGCTCCAGAAACGGCGCGAGAGCCCGGAGGAACGACACAGATCACAGCCACCAACCCCTTGACCTCCGACGTTCAAACCGGTTTAGTCGGCCTCGTTCAGCGACTCAAACCGGTTTAAGGACTGGTTGCGGACCATCGTTCCGTGTCAGTTGGACGGTTCGTCGCGCTCCGGCTCGTCCAAGGCCGCACCCAGGGAGTCCAGCACCATGGCACGCAAGCCCACCATCGCGGATGTCGCACAGCATGCGGGCGTCTCACGTGCCACCGTCTCCTTCGCGCTCAACGACCGGCCCGGCATCGCGGAGGAGACCAAGGCCCGGGTCCTCGCCGCCGCCGCCGACCTCGGCTGGACGCCGAGCCATCAGGCACGCGGCCTCTCGCTGGGCAAGGCCGGAGCCTTCGGCCTGGTCCTGGCGCGGGAGGCGGAGCAGATCGGGGCGGACCCGTTCTTCCCGGCGTTCATCGCCGGCGTCGAAGCCGTCATCGGGCAGCGCGGCGACGGACTCATGGTGCATCTGACCACCCCCGAGCAGGAGCAGGGCGTGTACGAACGCCTTGCCGCACGGCGGCAGGTGGACGGTGTCCTCCTGACCGACCTGCGCCGCGACGACCCGCGCCCCCCGCTCATGCGCGAACTCGGTCTGCCCGCCGTCGTGGTGGGCCAGCCCGAGTGGGGCGGCGGTCTGACGGCCGTGAGCCTGGACGACGAACCCGCCTACGCCGACGCGATCCGCCGGCTCACGGACCTCGGACACCGGCGCATCGCCCACGTCGAGGGCCCCCAGGAACTGCGGCACGCCCACCGGCGCCGGACGGCCTGGGAACAGACCCTGCGCGCTCTCGGTCTGCCCGAGGGACCGGTGCTGCCCGGCGGGTTCAGCCCCGAGGGCGGCGCCCGGGCCACGCGGGAGCTGCTCACGCTCCCCGAGCCCCCGACCGCGATCGTCTACGGCAACGATCTTGCCGCGATGGCCGGGCTCTCGGTGGCCCAGGAGCTGGGCGTCCGCGTCCCCGATCAGCTGTCGGTGGTCGGGTACGACGACGCCCCCCTGACGCGATACAGCTTCCCGCCGCTCGCCTCCGCCCGCGCGGACGCCCGTGGCTGGGGAGAGGCGGCGGCGCGCGCCCTGGACGCGGTGATCGCCCTCGGCACCGCGGCACACGTGGAGCTGCCGCCCGCCCAGTTCGTGCCCCGCACGTCGATCGGGCCCGCGCCCCGCGGGTGACGCGGGGACCGCACCCCCGCATGCGGGAACCAAGCAACGGTCGCGCTGGCGCCGACCGGAAATTCCGCTCGGCGACGAGGCCGCGCGTGAACAGTTCGGAGATCAATCATGCTGAGGAGAACGGCGTACGCGCTGCTCGTGCTCGCACTCGCGGGCACGGCGACAGCCTGCGGCCGGTCGGCTCCGGATCCGGCCGCCGCCGCTGACGCGCGCGGTCCGATCACGGTCTGGCTTTCCAACAACGCGCAAGAGGTCCAGTGGGGCAAGGCCATGGTCGCCTCGTGGAACGAGCGCCATCCCGACCAGCACGTGACAGCGCAGCAGATCCCGGCCGGCAAGACGTCCGAGGAGGCCATCAGCGCTTCGATCATCGCGGGGACGACGGCCTGTCTCGCCTTCAACACCTCGCCCGCGGCGGTGCCGACGTTCCAGAAGCAGAACGGGCTCGTGTCCCTCAGTGACTTCCCGGACGGCGAGAAGTACATCACCGAGCGCGGTGGCGCCCTCACGGACCAGTACCGGTCGACGGACGGCAAGTTCTACCAGCTGCCCTGGAAGAGCAACCCCGTCATGATCCTCTACAACAAGAAGCTCTTCGAGAAGGCCGGTCTGGACCCGGAGCACCCGAAGCTCGCGACGTACAAGGAGTTCCTCGAAACGTCGCGCAAGCTCGTGCACAGCGGCGCCGCGAAGGCGGCGATCTGGCCGTCTCCCAGCAGCGACTTCTTCCAGCCCTGGTACGACTTCTACCCGGCCTTCGCCGCGCAGAGCGGCGGCAAGCAGCTGATCGAGGACGGCAAGCCGCAGTTCGACTCGTCCGCGGGCCGCCAGGTCGCGGCGTTCTGGCGCAAGCTCTACGCCGAGAAGCTGGCGCCGCAGGAGGCCTACCCGGGCGACTCCCTCAACGACGGCAAGGCCGCGATGGCCACGGTCGGTCCCTGGGCGCTCGCCGCGTACAAGAACAGCGTGGACATCGGTGTCGCGCCGGTACCGACCGCGGACGGCGGCTCGGACAAGCACTCGTTCAGCGACGAGAAGTCCGCGGCGATGTTCAGCTCCTGCAAGAACCGGGCCACGGCCTGGGACGTGCTCAAGTTCGCGAGCTCCGCCGGCCAGGACGGGAAGTTCCTCGAGACGACCGGCCAGATGCCGATGCGCGAGCACCTGACCGAGAAGTACTCCGGCTACTTCAAGGCGCACCCGACGTACAGGGCCTTCGCCGACCAGGCGGAGCGCGTCGTCGAGGTGCCCAACGTGCCGGGCTCCATCGACATCTGGCAGACCTTCCGCGACGAGTGGACGAAGTCGGTCGTCTTCGGCCGGGAGTCCACGCCGGCGGGTCTGCGCAACGCCTCGTCCGAGATCACCGACCTGCTGAACGAGTACGGGGACCCGTCATGAGCGTGAATCTCCAGTCAGCGCCCGCCACCGTCAGGGACAGCGCCCCCGCGCGGCGGGAGGGCCCGCGCAAGGCCCGTGGCCTGTCCCGCGTCGGCACGCTGTTCGTGTCGCCCTACGTGCTGTTCCTCGTGGTGGTCTTCGCCGTCCCGCTGGTCTACACGGTGTGGATCTCCTTCCACCGCTTCTACTTCACGGCTCCGGGCACCGACGTCGACTCGCCCTGGGTGGGCCTGTCGAACTACAAGGACGTCTTCACCGATCCCGTGGTCGGCCGGGCGTTCCTCAACATCGTGATCTTCCTGGTCATCAACGTGCCGCTCACCGTGGGCGTCTCGCTGGTCCTGGCCACGGCACTGAACGCGAAGATACGGGGCCGCGCGTTCTTCCGCGCCGCGTTCTACCTCCCGTACGTGACCGCGAGCGTCGCGCTGGTCGCGGTGTGGCAGTTCCTGTTCGGCTCGGACGGGTTCGTCAACCATCTGCTGGGCTCGCACGCTCCCGACCCGTCGTGGCTGGTGAACTCGCATCTCGCGATGCCGATGATCGCCGTCTTCGTGACCTGGAAGCAGCTCGGCTTCTTCGTGATGCTGTACCTGGCTTCGCTGCAGAACGTCGGCAAGGAGCTGTACGAGGCGTCCGCCATGGACGGCGCGGGCCGCGTGCGGCAGTTCTTCTCGGTGACCGTGCCCGGTGTGCGCCCGGCGACGACGCTCGTCGTGATCTACGCCATCATCACCGGCGCCAACCTGTTCAGCGAGCCCTATCTGCTGACCGGGGGCGGCGGTCCCGACCACGCCTCCACCTCGCCGGTGCTGCTGATGTACCAGAAGGGCATCGAGCAGGGACACCCCGACTTCGCTGCCGCGCTCGGTGTCGTCCTCGTCGCGTTCGTCATGGTCGTCTCGCTCGCCGCCCGCAAGCTCACCGAGAGGGACAACTGACATGAGTGACACCCTGCAGACCCGCCACCGCGGCGGGAGCGCGGTCCGCCACATCCTGCTGTCACTCGGTGCGGTCGCCTTCCTGTTCCCCTTCTACTACATGGTCGTCGGCTCGCTGCGCGGGACGACGGTCGGTGATCTGTCCGCCGCGGTCCCGTCCGGGCTGACCGGCGCCAACTACACGGCCGTCAACGGCGCGATCTCGCTGGGCCGCTCCCTGCTCAACTCGGGGATCATGACCATCGGCGTCCTGGTCTGCACGCTCGTCTTCGGCGTACTCGCCGGATACGCGCTCGCCCAGTTGCGCTTCCGCGGCAAGGGCGCCGTCTTCGCCGCACTGCTCCTCGTGCAGATGATCCCGTTCCAGCTGCTCACACTGCCGCTGTACGTGCTCGTCGTCCGCGACTACGGGCTCGGTGACAACTACCTCGGCATGATCCTGCCGTTCGCGATCAACTCGACGGCTGTGTTCCTCTTCCGCCAGTTCTTCTCCCAGCTGCCGCAGTCCCTCTTCGAGGCGGCGCGGATCGACGGGGCGAGCGAGCTGCGGATCCTGTGGCAGATCGCTCTGCCGATGGCACGTCCCGCGGTGCTGACCGCGCTGCTGCTGACGTTCATCGGGCCGTGGAACGAGTTCCTGTGGCCGTTCCTCGTCACGAAGAACGCCGACATGCAGCCGCTGGCCGTCTCGCTGGCCAGCTTCCTCTCCAACCTCCAGGGCACGGTCGCCAACCCGGCCGGCGCCCTGCTGGCCGGCGCATGTGTGCTGGCCGTCCCCGCGGTGGCCCTGTTCCTCCTGTTCCAGCGCCACTTCACCTCTACCGACATCGACTCCGGAGTAAAGGGCTAATCGCCATGAGCAACACCACCGTCGCCACCGCCATCCCCTACCGCATGGTGCGCAAGGGCGTGGTCATGTCCCCACTGGCCGGTGAGGCGAACGAGGTCGAGGGCGTCCTGAACCCCGCCTCCGGCCGCACCCCGGACGGCACGCTGCACCTGCTGCCGCGCCTGGTCTCCGAGGGCAACGTCTCCCGCGTCGGCCTCGCCGAGGTCACCTTCGACGAGACGGGCGTGCCGAGCGCCGTCGAGCGCCGCGGCGTCGTCCTCTCCCCCGACGAGGGCTGGGAGCGCGGCAAGAACAACGCCGGCGTGGAGGACCCCCGCATCACCTGGGTCCCCTCGCTCGGCAAGCACGTCATGAGTTACGTCGCCTACGGCCCGCTCGGCCCGAAGCCGGCGCTCGCCGTCTCCGAGAACCTCACCGACTGGACCCGCCTCGGGCCGATCCAGTTCCAGTACCAGGCCGACCTGGACACCGACCTCAACCTCTTCCCGAACAAGGACGTCGTCCACTTCCCCGAGCCCGTCCCGGGCCCGGACGGCGAGATGGCGTACGCGATGCTGCACCGCCCGATGTGGGACCTGGGCTGGTTCCGTCCGGGCGAGGGCGTTCACCTGCCCGCCGGTGTCACCGACGAGCGTCCCGGCATCTGGATCTCGTACGTTCCGGTCGCCGAGGTCGAGGCCGACATCCGCGCCCTGACCCGCCCGCGCGACCACCGTCTGCTGGCTCTGTCCGAGTTCCCGTGGGAGTCGCTGAAGATCGGCGGCGGCCCGGCCCCGATCCGCGTGCCCGAGGGCTGGCTGCTCATCCACCACGGTGTCTCCGGATCCATCGAGGACCCGTGGGCGCAGAACCAGAAGGTGTCGTACGCCGCCGGCGCGATGATCCTCGACCCGGCCGACCCGTCGAAGGTGCTCGCACGCTCCGACAAGCCGCTCATGGCCCCGGAGACCGAGGAGGAGATCTCGGGCACCGTCCCGAACGTCGTCTTCCCGACGGCGATCGAGGAGATCGACGGCAAGCTCTACGTCTTCTACGGCATGGCCGACGCGCACATCGGCGTCGCCCTCCTGGAGCGCACGGCATGACCGGCGGCGCCCTCGCACCTCTCGGAGTCGGCCTGGTCGGCTGCGGCGGGTTCGCCGAGTTCGTCCTGGACGCCGTCGCGGGACTGCCCGGCCTGCGCCTCGCGGCCGTCGCCGACCCCTCACGCGACCGCGCCGAGCGGCTCGGCGCGCGGCACGGCGTCCCGGCGCTCGCTTCCCTCGACGAGCTCCTCGGACGGGACGACGTGGCGGCCGTGCTGATCGCCACGCCGCCCGCCACCCACGCCGCGATGGCCATCACCGCTCTGCGTGCGGGGCGCCACGTCTTCTGCGAGAAGCCTCTCGCCACCACGACCGAGGACGCCTCGGCGGTCGCCCACGAGGCGCGGCTCGCCGGGCGCGTCCTGGTCGTGGACCACGTGCTGCGCTACAACCCGCTGCTGCGGGCCGTGCGACACCTCACCGAGCGGGGGCTGCTCGCACCCCCGCGCCGGTTCCTGTTCGAGAACGACGCCTCCGACGAGGACCTGGGCCCCGACCACTGGTTCTGGGACCCGGCACACAGCGGCGGCATCTTCGTCGAGCACGGCGTCCACTTCTTCGACGCCGCCCGCACCTTGCTGGGCTCGGACCCGGTCAGCGTGCGGGCGACCGCCGTGGCCCGGCCCGGAGGCCCGGTCGACATGGTGAGCGCCGACGTCGTCCACCCCGGCGGCGTCCTCGCCGCCCATCTGCACTCCTTCACGCACGCCCACCGCGCCGAGCGTCAACTCATGCGTCTGGACCACGGGTTCGCCGAGACGCGGATCAGCGGCTGGATCCCCGTGCGGGCCGAGATCTCGGCGTGGACCGACGAGGCGGGCGCCCACCGCTGGCAGCAACTACCTGACCAACTGGGTGAGTTGTTGTCCGTCGACGGCTTCCGGCCGCACGGCGAGGAGCGGATCACCGTCCGCGTCGAGCGGGACGCCGGCCCCGCCGCCCCGGCCCGCGGGCGTGGCGAGCAGCGCACGGTCCCGCACCACGTCACCGCTGTCATCGACCTGGGCGGCGAGGCCCGCAAGCCGTACGTGTACGCGCAGAGCGTGCGCGCCGCGGTGGCCGATCTGGTCCGGGCCGTCCGTGAGGGCACGCCGCCGGTCGCGGACGCCGTCAGCGGTCTCGCCGCGGTCGCCGTCGCCGAGGCGGCCACCCTCGCCGCCTCCACCGGCACCGAACAGCGGGTCCCCTCCTCCGACCTGGCCGTCTCCGGGGGAGCCTCCGCATGAACTGGTGGCAGGACATGGTCTGCTACGAGGTGTACCCGCGCACCTTCGCCGACTCGGACGGCGACGGGATCGGCGACCTGCCGGGCCTGACCGCACGCCTTGAGCACATCAAGGATCTGGGCGCGGACGCCGTATGGTGCACCCCGTTCTACCCGTCACCGCTGGCCGACGGCGGTTACGACATCGCGGACTACACCGGCGTGGCCGCGGACCTGGGAACGGGCGACGACGCCACCCAACTGACTGCTCGCGCACACGAGTTGGACCTCAAATTCATCATCGACCTGGTGCCGAACCACACCTCGGACCAGCACCTCTGGTTCCAGGAGGCTCTGGCCGCGGGGCCCGGGTCGGCGGAGCGGGAGATGTACCTGTTCCGGCCCGGCCGGGGCGCGGACGGCGAGCTGCCGCCCAATGACTGGCAGTCGGCGTTCGGCGGCCCCGCCTGGACCCGGGTCGCGGACGGCGAGTGGTACTGCCACCTCCACGCCGCCGAGCAGCCCGACCTCAACTGGCGCAATCCCAAGGTGCAGAGCGCCTTCACCGAGGTACTGCGGTACTGGCTCGACCGCGGCGTGGACGGCTTCCGCGTGGACGTCGCCCACGCCCTGTTCAAGGCGGAAGGGCTGCCCGACGCGGGCCCCGGCCAGCACGCCGACCCGCTGCGCAACCACCTGATGCCGTACTACGACCAGGAAGAGCTGCATCCGCTCTACCGCGAATGGCGGGCTCTTCTCGACACCCACCCCGCACCCGCCGGCGCGGTGGCACCCCAGGACCGGGTGATGGTCGCCGAATCCGCCGTCTTCGACCCGGCCCGCCTCAGCCGCTACATCCGGCCCGACGAGATGCACCAGGCCTTCAACTTCGCCTTCCTGGAGGCGCCTTGGGAGGCGGCGGAGCTGCGCCGGGTCGTCGACGGCTCGTTCGCCGTGCCGGGCAGCGCGGTCACCTGGCTGCTGTCCAGCCACGACGCGGTCCGCCCGGTCACCCGGTACGGCTCCCTGGCGCGCGCCCGTGCGGCCGCGCTGCTGATGCTGGCCCTGCCCGGCTCCGCGTACCTCTTTCAAGGCGAGGAGCTCGGACTGCCCCAGGTCGAGGTACCCATCGACCGCATCCTCGACCCTCTGTGGGAACGCTCGGGCCGCACGGAGCGCGGCCGTGACGGCGCGCGTGTGCCGCTGCCGTGGACCGGTGAGCACGCACCGTACGGATTCAGCACCGTGGCGCCCGACCACACCTGGCTGCCCCAGCCGGACGACTGGTCGGGCCTGACAGTCGCCGCGCAGCAGCGGGACCCCGACTCGACGCTCACCCTGTACCGGGCGGCGCTGCGGATCCGCCACAGCCATCCGGCGCCGGACCCGACGGCCCCGCCGACCTGGCTCTCCGCACCCGACGCCCCCCACCTCGCCTTCCGCCGCGGCGCGCTGGTCTGCGTCGTCAACCTGGGCGCCGAGCCCCTGCACCTCGCCTCACTCGCTGTGCCCGGCCGACCGGCGCTCGGCAGCGGACCGTTCGACGGCGACACGTTGCCACCCGACACCGCGCTGTGGCTCCTCGACCCGACCGCCCCCGCCCCTCTCGCCGAAAGCGACACCGATGACACGCGCGACTGACGCGACACACCGCACCGACCTGTCCGGACTCGTCAAGGCGTACGACGTGCGCGGCGTGGTCCCCGACCAGTGGGACGAGACGACGGCCGAGCTCTTCGGCGCCGCGTTCGTCCAGGTCACCGGCGCGGACGCGATCGTGACCGGCCATGACATGCGTCCCTCGTCCCCCGGCCTGGCCCGCGCCTTCGCCCGCGGCGCGACCGCGCAGGGCGCCGACGTCACCGAGATCGGCCTCTGCTCGACGGACCAGCTGTACTACGCCTCCGGCTCCCTCAACCTGCCCGGCGCGATGTTCACGGCCTCGCACAACCCGGCCCAGTACAACGGCATCAAACTGTGCCGCGCCGGCGCCGAACCGGTCGGCCAGGACACGGGCCTCGTCGAGATCCGCACCCTGGTCGAAGGGTGGACGGACAACGGCGCCCCGGCGACGGCCGACCGAACGGGCGTCGTCACCACCAGGGACACGCTCGCCGACTACGCGACGTACCTGCACTCCCTCGTGGACCTGTCGGCGATCCGCCCCCTGAAGGTCGTGGTCGACGCCGGCAACGGCATGGGCGGGCACACCGTGCCGACGGTTCTCGCCGGTCTGCCGCTGGACATCGTCCCGATGTACTTCGAGCTGGACGGTACGTTCCCGAACCACGAGGCCAATCCCCTGGACCCCGCCAACATCGTCGACCTGCAGGCACGCGTGCGCGCCGAGGGCGCCGACATCGGCCTCGCCTTCGACGGCGACGCGGACCGCTGCTTCGTCGTCGACGAGCACGGCGACCCTGTCTCGCCCTCCGCGGTCACCGCGCTCGTCGCCTCACGCGAACTTGCGCGGCATCCCGGGGCCACCGTCATCCACAACCTCATCACGTCCCGCGCGGTTGCGGAGGTGATCCGCGAGGCGGGCGGCACCCCGGTCCGCACCCGCGTCGGCCACTCCTTCATCAAGCGGGAAATGGCCCGCGCCGGCGCCGTCTTCGGCGGCGAGCACTCAGCGCACTACTACTTCCGCGACTTCTGGAACGCCGACACCGGCATGCTCGCGGCCCTCCACGTCCTCGCCGCCCTGGGCACACAGAGCACCCCCCTGTCCGACCTGACCAGCAGCTTCGAGCGCTACGCCGCCTCCGGCGAGATCAACTCCGCCGTCGGTGACCCGAGCTCACGCACCGCGGCGGTGCGCGCGGCGTGGACCGACCGCCCAGACGTCACGCTCGACGACCTCGACGGCCTGACCGTCAGCGGAACCGACTGGTGGTTCAACGTCCGCCCCTCGAACACGGAGCCGCTGCTGCGACTCAACGTGGAAGCCCCGACCGAGTCGGCGATGCGCGCCCTCCGAGACGAGGTACTGGCGACGATCCGCGCCTGAGCCCACAAGTCATGGAGGAGGCCCTGACGACGACGCACCCTCGGACACCAGTCCGCACCGCCGTCGAAAGCAGTGGCCGGGCGCCGAACTACTACTCGGCTCCACCCCAGCCCATGCGGTGCAACCCGACCCCTCGCCGCTCACTCCCCCACCAAGAAGGAACCCGAGCCTCCCACGCTCGGGGTCGGGGCATGCTGGTCGACCATTACGTCACCGCCTGCGCGAAGACGTGGTCAGGCCGGCTGCCACAGCTCGACCCGATTGCCCTCAGGATCGGTGACCCAGCCGAACCGACCGACACCCTCCATATCCTGCGTGTCCTCGGCCACGTCCGCTCCCTTGGCGCGCAACTGCGCGAGCATCGCGTCCAGGTCGCGGACCCGGAAGTTGAGCATGGTCTGCTGGGCACGGGACCCGAAGTAGTCGGTCCCGGACTCGAACGCCGCGAACACCGTGGGCCCGGCCCCCTGACGCCACAGGCCGTTGTCATCGGCGTCCAGGCCCAGGCAGTCGCGATACCACGCGGTCAGGGCCGCCGGGTCGTCGGCCCGCATGAAATACCCACCGATTCCAAGCACACGTTCCATGCCGCCATCTTGCCAGGACTGCGATCGGGCGGGCCGTCACCACACCATCGGCCGCTTCACCTCTGGATGGATGACCCCTGATTCCAAAGACCCTTCACGGAGCATTGTGTACGACGTGCGCCCAACTCCCCGGCGGACTCTGGGGTGAGACGGTGAAACCGTCAGAGGCTGATCGAGCACTCGAGTCGGCCGTCCACCACGTGTTTCAGATTCCGGGTCCGCCCTCGGCGGTTGCGCCCGGGGAGCTCTGTCAGAAGTTCGCCAGGGATGTCGTCTGCCGAGGAAGGAACTCGCTCAGTCCCCGGCGAGCAATCTCGCTGTCGTCGGCGACCAGGACATGGATCACCATGGGTGACCACGGGTCGGAAACTCACGGTCGCTCAGGGACGCCTGTATGTCTTGACCAAGGTCACACACCCGCCGTCGCCGGATTCGCGCCCTCCCACGCCGCGCGCAGCAACACTCGTACGCCGTCGGCTGTGACCGGACGGGGATTGTCCGCCGGGGCCGCCTCCAGGATCGCCGGCACCGCGTCGTCGATGTCCGGCTCGCCGAGGCCGTAGTCCCGCAATGCCGTCGGCGCGTCCACGGCCCGGCGCAGCCGCTGCAGTCCTTCGAGCGACGAGCCCGTGCCGAAGGCCTCCGCGATCCTGCGCTCGGCGTGCGGTGCGGCGAGGGCGTTGTAGGCGAGGACGTACGGCAGGACGACGGCGTGCGTCTGGGCGTGCGGCAGGTCGTAGCGGCCGCCGAGTACATGGCAGATCTTGTGGTGCAGGCCCGACCCCGCCGACGAGAACGCGACCGCCGACAGGTACGCCCCGTACAGCATCTGCTCGCGGCCCTCGATGGCGGAGGGGCCGGCGGCGACTGCGGGCAGCCCGGCGGTGAGCGCGCGGATGCCTTCCCCTGCCAGTGCCTGGTCGACCGGGTCGGTGCGCGGGGCCCACATCGAATCGATGCAGTGGGCAAGGGCGTTGAGGCCGGATGCGACGCTCATCGGCACGGCAAGCGTGAGGGTGAGCGTCGCGTCGTAGACGATCGCGCGCGGCAGCACGCGGGCGTCGACGCCCGTCGTCTTGCGGCCACCCTCGGTGAGTCCCCACATGCTGGTCGCCTCCGACCCCGCGTACGTGGTCGGCACGGCCACGATCGGCAGCCCCGACGTGAGCGCGACGGCCTTGGCCAGGCCGGTCGTCGAGCCGCCACCGACGCAGACCAGCACGTCCGCGTCGTGCCGGGCCGCTGCCGCCCGGGCGCGTTCCGCCGTGGCGAGTGGGACGTGCATCGCCACGTCGTCGTGGTGCACGACCACGGGGACGTCAGCGGTGACGGCCTTGGCCCGTTCGGCTTCGCGTGCCGTCGCGATGACCATCACGCGCGCGCCGCCGAGCCGTTCGACCTCGGTGCGCACGGCCGCGCGTGCGTCGCCGGAGGCGAAGTGGACACGCTGCGGCAGCGTCTCGTGCTCGAATCGCATGGGTCGTTCTCCTTCTTGCTCCGATTCCTGCTTCGATTCCTGCTTCGATTCCTGCTTCGATTCCTGCTTCGATTCCTGCTTCGATTCCTGCTCCGATTCCTGCTCCGACGGTCGCGTCACGCGCGCCGCAGCGCGATGTCGAAGCGGACGCGGGTCCAGCTCACGTCGGTGAGGGTACGGCCGTCGGGGGCCGGTGTGCCGGGTGCCTGCCGGTCGAACCTCTTGACGAGTGATTCCTTGACGCCGAACACAGCGTCCTGCGTGAGCAGTTGGTCGCCTTCGACGAAGATGCGAGTGATCACGGCGCGCAGTCAGGGGGCCGTCGCCTTGAAGTGCAGATGGGAGGCGCGCAGCGGGGAGCGTCCGGTCTTCTCCAGGAGTTCACCGACCGGTCCGTCGTGCGGGATCGGGTATGGGGTGGGCGCTACCTGGGGCTCCGCCCGCCAGGTAGCCGCCGATGGGGATCTCCGGGGTGCCGTCCACGAAGAACGGGCCGACGCCGCGTCGCGGGCTTGCGGAGGCCGGCCCGCGGTCAGTTCCGCGGCTTCGGCGGGTCCAAGAGCGACACCAGCAATGCGGTGAACTCCATTGCCGCCCACGGCAGCCGTCGGCCCAACATGGTCTGCACTTGCGCCTCGCGCTGGCGGAAGACCGGGTGGTCGACGCGTACATGGGTGACCCCCTCCGTCGCCGAGTCCTGGTGCAGGTCACCGAGGTCGCCGACCAGTGCGACGCCGCCTCCGGAGCGGACGAATTCATACTGCGGAGCGAGTCCGTCACACACCAGTGCCGGACGGGCCGTCAGGCCTTCCAACTGCACACCGATATCGAAGAGTTCGCGCTGACTGGTCCCGACCGAACCGATACCGAGGGGGTACTCGCACAGTTCCGCCAGGCTGATCCGATCCCTCCCGGCCAGTTCGTGATCCAGAGGCACGACGGCGGCCACGGGTATCACGACGGCGCATTCCACTCGTACGTCGTGTTGCGGACCCATCGTGTAGGTGGCCGCGACATCGGCGATGCCCTCGACCACGCGGCGGGTTGCCTCCTGGCGGGGTACGACGTCGAGCCGGAAGGTCACCTCTGGGTGGTCCCGCCGGAAGGCCGCCATCGCGCGCGGCAGGACGCGACGCCCGAATCCCTCCGAGCAGACCACGTTGATGTGGTGGATATCGGCCCCACGTCCGGTCCTCAACTCGTTGACGAGCGCGGTCGATTCGGCTTCGCTGCGGCGGGCGTGGGCCAGGAGCCGGGATCCCGCGTCGGTCATCGTCATCCCTCGGGGATGTCGGACGAAGAGAACCACTCCCGTCCCGGACTCGAGCTTGGCGATCTGCCTGCTGATCGCGGAGGGAGCGACCTGCAGCTTCTGGGCGGCCTCGGTCACCGATCCCGTCCGGGCGACCTCGAGAAAGTACGCGAGGCTCACCGGCATGAGCTGCATCGTGCCTCCGGGACAGCTGGGTGGCGCCCTCTGGCGTGGACGCCGGTTTGCCAAGAATAGAACGCAGGGTGCCACAAACGGCAATAGTCGCCGCCCGGAAACCGCCCTACGCTCCTGAGCCAGCACGTCACCCACAACTGCTGCCACCATCAGGAGAAGCTTCAGTGATCCCCAAAAGCCTGGTCGAGAAGGCCGAGGAGTACGTCGACTCGGGCGCCTACTTCACCGACCTGAGCGCGATGGTCGCCTACCCCACCGAGAGCAGCCGACCTGAAGGCCGCATTGCCATTAAGGCATACCTGGATGAGGTTCTCGTACCGGACCTGACCGAACTCGGTTGCTCCGTCACCGAGTACGTCAATCCGGACTCCTCCGGCGGCCCGTTCCTCGTCGGCACACGCGTCGAGTCCCCCGAACTCCCGACACTGCTGTGCTACGGCCACGCGGACGTGGTGGACGGCCAGGCCGGCCGGTGGAGCGAAGGCCGGGATCCGTGGACCCTCATCGCGGAGGGCGACCGGTGGTACGGCCGCGGGTCAGCCGACAACAAGGGGCAGCACCTTGCCAACATCGCGGCACTGCGGCTGCTGCTCGCCGAGCAGGGGTCGCTCGGCTTCAACCTGACCTTCCTGTTCGAGACCGGCGAGGAGGTCGGCTCGCCCGGACTCGCAGAATTCGCCGCCGCACACCGCGCGGAGCTGCAGGCTGATGTCCTGATCGCCTCGGACGGTCCACGTCTGGACGCCACGACGCCGACGCTGTTCCTCGGATCCCGCGGAGGCGTCGGCATCATGCTCGATGTCGACCTGCGCCCCGACGCGTACCACTCGGGCAACTGGGGTGGCGTCATCCGCAATCCCGCCACCACCCTGTCCGGCGCGATCGCGAGCCTGGTCGACGGACACGGCCGCATCCAGGTACCCGCGCTGCTGCCGTCCGAACTCCCGGCCCCCGTTCGCGAGGCACTCACCGATGTCGTGGTCGCGGGCAGCCCCGGCGATCCCGCTCCGGACGAGGGCTGGGGTGACACGACGCTGACCGCTGCCGAGCGGCTCTACGGCTGGAACACCCTTGAGGTCCTGTCACTGGGTTCGGCCGACATCGACCGTCCCGTCAACGCGATCCCCGGCCGCGCACGCGCCGTCCTGCAGCTGCGCTACGTCGCGGGCACCGATGTGAGCCGGGCCCGGGAGATCGTCACCGAGCATCTCACCGACCACGGATACCCGATGGTCGACGTGACCGTACTCGGCAACTTCGCCGCCAGCCGTACAGCCCTGGACGACCCGTGGCTGCTCTGGGCCAAGGAAGCACTCGAGCAGGTCACCGACGAACCCGTCGCCGTCCTCCCGAACATCGGCGGCTCACTGCCCAACCACGTCTTCACGGACATCCTCGGCCTGCCGACCCTGTGGCTGCCGCACTCATACCCGGGGTGCCTCCAGCACGCGCCCGACGAGCACATGCTCTCCGCGATCGCCCGCGAAGGCGTCGTCCTGGCAGCCACCTTGTTCCACACCCTCGGCAATCCCTCGGCCGACCGTCCGCTCCCCGCGCGCGCCGGGCTCAACCACCCTGTCCCCGCCGACCACTCCGCCTGACGCCCACCAGCGCTGCGCCCACCGGAAGGAACCCCGCGATGACGGCCATCTCACGTCAGCACACCCCGCAAGGGAACTCGACCGACGCACCCCCACCCCCGAGACGGGTATCCACCAAGCGAGCGGTCGCGGCGGCGACCATAGGCAACGCACTCGAATGGTTCGACCTCGCGGTCTACGCCCTGATGGCGGTCTACATCGGCCGGACGTTCTTCCCCGCCGACAATCCAGGCGTCCAACTAGTCGAGGCGTACGCGGTGTTCGGCGTGACGTATCTGATCCGGCCCCTCAGCGGGCTGCTGATCGGCTCGTACGCCGACCGGCACGGGCGCAAGAAGGCCCTGATGCTGACGATCTGGCTGATGGTCCTCGGCACCTTCATGATCGCTTTCATGCCGGGCTACTCGACGCTCGGCTTCGTCGCGCCCGTGGGTGTCGTGATCGCGCGACTCATCCAGGGCTTCGGAGCCGGCGGCGAGTTCGGCGCCGCCACCTCGTTCCTGGTCGAGCAGAACGACAAGCGCAAGAGCTTCCTCGGCAGTTTCCAGTTCGCCAGCCAGGGGCTCGCGACGCTGATGGCCTCCGGGTTCGCCACGGGGCTGACAGCGACGCTGTCCGAGGAGCAGATGACCTCTTGGGGCTGGCGGGTGCCGTTCGTGTTCGGCCTCCTGGTCGGCCCGGCCGGCTACCTCATCCGCCGCTACGCCGAAGAGCCGCCGGCTACGACTCGGGCGAGCGCGTCGGAGAACCGCGACGAGAAGTCCTCACCGGTCCGGTCGGTGTTCCGGGACCACTGGGGCGGGCTGCTGATCGCGGGCGGAGCCATGGTGGTCTCGACCGCACTCAACTTCCTCCTGCAGTACATGCCCACCTTCGCCATCAAGGACCTCGGGGTGGACGACTCACTGTCGTTCGCCGCGCTGCTCATCACCGGTGTCATCCTGACCCTCGGCACCCCGGTCGTGGGCCTGCTCGCGGACCGGTTCGGCCGATTGAAGATCATGATCCCGGCCGCGGTGTCGATCGGGGTGTGCGCCGTCCCGCTGTTCCTCTGGCTGACCACATCACCGTCCTTCCTCACTCTCGCACTGTGCATGACGGTCCTGGGCGTGCTCAAGGCCACGTACTTCGGCGCGCTGCCGTCGGTGATGTCCGACGCGTTCCCGGCAGAGGCCCGCGCGACCGGGCTGGCGTTCAGTTACAACACGACGGTCGCCATCTTCGGCGGGTTCGCCCCCACGATCGCCGCTGCACTGGTCACAGCCACCGGCTCGCAGATCTCGCCGAGCTATTACCTGCTGGCTGTCGCAGCCGTGAGCATCGCCGCGCTGGTGGGCGGATACCGGATTCGCGGCATCCGCTGAGTGCCCGCTTTCGACAGCCACTCCCAGTCATGTGCCCTCCGTCCCTGGCGATCAGTCCACCCGCCGCGCGGGCACGTGTGGAGTCCCCAGCTGGCCACTCTCGCGCGGACCCACCGCGTCTTGCGCTGGGACCTTCCGGGGCACGGGGGTTCGCGTGCGGACCTCCTTCCGCACGACGGCACGTCGAGCGTCGCCGCGTTGGCGGCACAGGTGTTGCGGCTCGCGGACACACAAGGTTGGGAGCCGTTCGCGTACGCCGGTGTCTCGCTGGGCGGCGCGGTCGGGGCCCATCTCGCGGTCCACCACCCGGAACGTGTCGCCTCGCTGGGGCTGGTCTGCTCCTCCGCCCGCTTCGGGCCACCGGGGCCTTGGCGGGAGCGTGCCGCCCTCGTACGGCGCGAGGGGGTCGGGCCGGTGGTTGAGACCAGCCCGGGCCGCTGGTTCGGCGATCCGGGGACCGCCGAAACCCTGCTGGGACGCGCTCTGTTGCGGGACCTCGCCGAAACCGATCCGGTCGGCTACGCGGCCTGCTGCGACGCACTCGCCACCTACGACCTGCGACCCGATCTGGCCCGCATCACCGCTCCCACTCTCGTCGTCGGCGGCTCCCTCGACATCGCCACCCCTCTCGATCACGCCCGGGAACTCGCGGACGGGATCGCCGATGCCACCTTGAAGGCATGCGCCATCGGGCATCTCGCGGTGGAGCAGCCCGAGGCTGTCGGCGCGGCGCTCAGCACTCACCTCCGCGCCCCGAAAGGGCCGCAGTGTTGAATGTGCACAACAGGGGCTATTCGCGCGCAGAAAAGCGGAGAAACGCGCTTCCGGATTGGTGGCAATAATTCGATTCCGATACCGATATCTTCCGAATTACTACTGAGATCGGCTCAATGAGTGCCTTTCCCGAACCGGACCGGCGTGCTGCATCCACGGCTCTGACCAGCCCTGTATCTCTTCAACGTCACGCGCGGCGACGAAAGGCTGAAGACGATGGTTGGGCGACGGAGATTCCTCATGGCCGGTGCCATGGGCGGTGCGGCCATGCTCCCACGGGTTGCGGGAGGACAGGCGTATGCATCCGACGGTCACGGTCATGGGTCAGCGTCTGCGAACACGCCGATTCCGCACACCCCCAAGCTGACGAAGTACGTTGACCCGCTGCCCATCCCGAGAACAGCCATCTCGGATCCCTCCGTCTATCCGGGCGCCGACTACTACGACATCACGATGCGGCCGGGCACGTGGAAATTCCACCAGGAGCTCGGGTCGGCCAAGGTGTGGGGCTACTGGGCCGCGAACCCGCACGACCCCCGCAAGCCGATCGGCATGGGCTACCTGGGGCCGACCCTCAGCGTGACCAGGGACCACCCGACGGTCGTCAAGTACCGCAACGAACTGCCGACCACCCATCTGTTCCAGTTCGTGATCGACAAAATTCGCAATGGAGACCCTCAGCTCACCCCGACGCCTCCGCCTCCCTACAAGCCCATCCAGCCGTTTCCCGCGAATGTCAACGTGTGGAACGTCGTACACCAGCACGGCGGTTTCACGGCACCACAGTCCGACGGCATGCCGCTGCAGTCGTTCAGCCCGGACGGCATCCGCGCCGAGCCCTACAGCGGCCTGTACCCGAGCCGGGTCAAACCCAACGAGTCGATCTGCGCCTACACCAACCACGACCGTTCGTGCATGCTCTGGTATCACGACCACGGCATGGGAATGACCAGCGTCAACGTCTACGCGGGCCTCGCCGGTCTCTACCGCGTCGGTGACCCCGCCGACGATCGGCTCGGACTGCCGCGAGGCGAATTCGAGGTCCCCCTCATCCTGCAGGACCGGACCTTCCACCCGGACGGCTCGCTCGCCTACACCATGACCTTGCGGGAAGGCGAGGACACCCCGATCGTCAACGGGAAGGCGTACCCCTACCTTGAGGTCGAGCAGCGACGCTACCGGCTGCGTGTTCTCAACGCTTCGAACGAACGGTTCTGGCGGCTGAGGTTCGAAGTTCCCGAGGACGTACTGCCTCAGCCCATCCTTCCGTTCTGGCTGATCGGCACCGACGGCGGCCTCCGCTCCCCGTTGCAGATGCTGAACTTCCTGATCTCGCCGGCCGAACGGTACGACCTGATCGTCGACTTCACCCATATGCCCATCGGCACGAAGATCAAGCTGACGAACTACAACGCGCCCGTGCACTACCCCGGCGGCGGCGGACCGGAAATCTCGGAAATCATGGAATTCCACGTCACCAAACGACCGTCCGGAGGCGGAGACAGGTCAACGCCGCCCAAGAAGCTCGAACTGCCGACGACCGCCCCCATCAAGGTGACGGCGCGCACCCGCCGGCGGGAATGGGTTCTGTACCAGCACAAGCTCTTCACCACCATGACGTTCAACGCGGTGCCATTCATGGAACCGTCCGAGGACTTCATCAAGGCCGGCTCGACCGAGATCTGGGAGTACATCAATCCCAACCACGACGCCCACCCGATGCATGTCCACCTCGTCAACTTCCAGGTGTTGAACAGGCAGCCGATCGACGCGGCCGGCTACCAGGATCAGTACGAAAAGTGGATTGACAGTGGCCGCAAACCGGAGGACAGGCCGGTGTTGGCGAACTATCTCACCGGTCCCCCTATTCCGCCGGACCCGGATGAAGCACTGTCCCGCAAGGACACGGTCAAGTCCTATCCGGAGACGGTGACCAGAATCGTCATCAATGAATTCGACCCGCCGACGGAAAAGATCGCGGGGCTCCCGGGAAGCGGTACCGAGCTGCCGGCGACATACGTCCAGCACTGCCACATCCTCGAACACGAAGACGACGACCTGATGCGACCGTGGACGATCGTCGGCGACGACCACCACAGCGGTGGTGACCACGCCGGCGGCTTCGGCGAGCACCACTGACGGATCGAACGAGCGACAGTTCGCCGCCCCTACCTCAGGGGCGGCGAACCGTCGTTGGAGGTCGCGGCTGTCAGTGGCAAAAAGTTCCACGCCGAGTTCCCGCTCCAGGCCACGGATCTACTGGGACACCGACGGTTGAGCGACGTGCAGCAGCTCCGCCGCCGCCGTCACCGAGCCCGCCTGGGCAATGGCCAGGGCGTACTCGTACTGACGAAGACTCATCGACTCCCGTCCCCTCCCTGCGGTGGACCACGGTCCACCCTTTGCCATCGTTGTGACAGTCGGCAACTCAGTCCCGCTGACGGCGATTCCCCGGGGGGAGTTGGGGGTCGGTCCGTACGCAAACGGGGCGCCGAGGGTGGTCACTCGCCGCTCGGCTACTCTCGGCGCCACTGGTGATCACTCTGCGATCCGACGATCCGGACAAAGTGCCACCGCATCGTACTCAGGAGACGCCAGCACATGCATACGCCACCATCGCCACCTGCCACGAAGCGGACCGCCGGATCATCCGTCCGGATCGGCGCCCTCGTTCCGCTGACTCGGCCCGGTTGGGTCGAGGCAGGCCGGCACTTGCTCGCTGGACTCGAGTTGGCCGTTCACGAAGTCAATGACGCCGGCGGGATCGGCGGACAGCCACTCGAGCTGGTGGTCCGGGACACCGCAGCTGATCCCCAGAGGGCCGCGGCGGCCGTCGATGAACTGGCTCGCATGGGCGTGGCCGCGCTGGCGGGCGAGTATCACAGCGTCGTCGCCCGCGCCGCTGCTGCCAGGGCCGACTCCCTCGGCCTGCCGTTCCTCTGCTCGTCAGCGGTGCTCGACGCGCTCACCGACCAGCCGACGGAGTGGGTCGCGCGTCTCGCCCCGGCGCAGTCCCACGGCTGGCAGCTGTACGCGGACTTCCTCCTCGGCGCGGGCCACAATCGAATCGCCGTAGCGGCGCAGCCGAGTGTCTACTGGGCATCCGGGACCGGCATTCTGCGGGACTGCCTCGCTGCACGCGGTGGCACAGTCATCGAACTCGACATGGGCGAGCTGGACCCCGCGTCCGTGTGCGACCAGCTCGTCGAGAATCGCGCGACAGCCCTCCTTCTTCTGACCGGCCACCCGGAGCCGGCGGTGTCGATCGTCAAGTCCGTCCGCCACGACCAGCGCCTCGCCGAGGTCTTGATCGGTGCTCCTGCCGGGCAACCGGAGTTCACCGAATGGGCGAGGTTGCTGGGCGACGACGGCGCCGCGATCCCGTTCCTGCGCTACCTGCCCGAGCGCCTCGGCCCACTCGGTGCACGAGTCGCGACGGCACTGCGTGAGCGGCTGGGCGAAGCGCCCTCCTTCGTCGCCTTCGAGGGCTACGACACGGTCACTGTCCTCGCCGATGTGCTGCGCTCTCACGCCGCGGACCGTGCGCGCATCGCCGAGTCCTGGCCGCGGGTTGCAGTCGAAGGCACCCGCGGGCAGATCCAGTTCTCCCGCACGCCAGGCATCAGCGTCTGGCAATGGGCTTGGACGCCGGTGCAGGTCGTTGACCGGGATCCGGCGGAACCCGGTCGCTTCCGGATCCTCCACACCGGCTGAGTGAGCACGGAGGTCCGCCGCGTGACGCGGTCACCTGCCAATCAACCCGTTCACTGTCGAGCGCTGCCTCCCGGGGTGCCACGCCAGGCATGTAGGGTCCCGGTCACGGGGCGGGAGGTGAATCGGGATGTGGCGGTGGCGTGCGGCAACTCCGGCGCTGGTGATGGCACTTGCGGTGGCCGGTTGCGGAGGCGGAAGCGGAGCCGGTGAGCCCGCCGCGGCTCCCAGCGGGCATCCCCTTGCCTGGACTTACGCTCATCTGGCCAAGGATCTCTCCTCGTCCGTCGTCAATGTCGCCGCCGTGTCCGCGCACGACGCCTGGGCAGTCGCCCTGACGCCGGTCGTGGGTAACGTCGACAAACAGCAAGTGACCCTGTTGCGCTATGACGGCTCCTCCTGGCGTCCGCAGACGCTACCGCCCGGGATGGAGGCGGCCCCCATCGCTGGGTACCGCCTCGAGGCATCCTCACCGCGCGACGTGTGGCTGTTTCGCAGCGGCCCCAACACCGGCATGTACGCCGCGCACTTCGACGGGACGCGGTGGCAGCAGACACCTGCCCCAGGCGGCGTCAGCGATGTCGCGGTCCTCGGCCCGGCGGACGTCTGGGCCGTGGGCGAAAGCACTACCGCCTGGCACTGGGACGGCTCCCGCTGGACTTCGGTACCACTGCCTGCCCGTGCGGTGCAACTCGCGGGAGTGGCCGGAGACGACGTGTGGGCGTCCGGGCGGACGACAGGCGAGGAGGACGGCCTCACCTATGGCGCCCCCGTGGTGCTCCACTGGGACGGAGAGACCTGGAAACGGGAACAGGTCCCCACCGTCGAACCCCCTTCCGCCCATAGATCGAACTCGATGGGTGCAAGTCCCATGGCGCTCTACGCGCCGGCCGGGGACGACGTCTGGGCAATCAGCCGCCTCGTCGGCGAGGACGACAACGGGGATGCCGTCTACATCGCCCCCTTCGCGTTCCACTGGAACGGCACCAGTTGGAGCAAGACGTCGCCCGATGCCTGCCGCCGTTGCGGGATTCCCGCCGGTGACGGCGTCGTCACGGCCGACGGAATGGAAGGGGACAACGCCGGCAGCAGCATGCTGCTCAGTTCGGTTCACTACCGCTCCCTGCACGGCAGGCCTCGTACGATCGGCTCCCCGCCGGCCGCCGCGGGCCGAAGCGGCAAAGCCACCGCCGCCGACCGCAAGCAGAAGCTACGGCTGCTGGAGATCACAGCCATCCCCGGCACCGACCGCGTCTGGGGCGTCGGCTCCGTGAATGTGGAGGCACACGGCGACGCGAACTTCAGCCGCGGCGCCATCGTCCAGTACGACCCGCACCCCAGGGACTGAACGGGTCGAACGGGTTCCGCATCCTTTGGTCCATGCCCATCTCCCCTACTTCCGACGGGGTTGTCAGGGGTTCTGCGTGCCCAGCCCTTCCAGCATCCGTCGCTGGTGGCGGTGGCCGATCGTCTCGTAGCCGAGCACGGTGACGAACGGGGCCAGCATCACGATGAGGAGGCAGGCCGCGGTGGCGACGCCCGCCGCGGACAGGAGCACCGCCGCGAGCAGCACCGCCAGCGTGATCGAGATCAGCAGTATGTGGAAGGAGTCGGCCGCGGACAGCAACAGCGTGTGCAGGAGATACACCATCAGCAGGTACAGGCCGACCGGGATGGCCAGGGCCAGCACGACGGCGACATCACTGATCTCCGAGTGGTGCTCCAGGTGCAGGCCGGCCACGTGCAGACCGGCTCCGGCGCCGGCCACTCCGATGAAGAGCGGGATGTGCCCGTAGCCGAAGAGGTAACCGCGGCTGCGGCGGTGCACCAGGATGTCACCGAAGGGAGTGGAGAAGTACACCCACCACATGCCGAAGGTCAGTCCGACGCCGGCGACGACCACGGCGATCGCGTTGCCGCTCCATTGGGTCCCGTCCGCACCGCCGAGAAGGTCACCCGAGGACGCGACGGTCCCGACGACGCCCTCCCCGAGAACGATGATGGCGAACAGGCCGTACCGCTCGGCGACATGGTGAGGGTGCCAGGGGGTGCCGCCCGCGCTGCCCTGGGTGAGGACCGGCAGCGTCAGTTCGAGCGCGCCGAGCAGGATGAAGGCGACGAACACCGCGGTGAGTGGCAGATGCGCGAACGCGATCGCGACCCAACCGGCCTGGGCGATCACCGTCCAGCGGATGTTCGCCATTCCGACGTCCCGGAATTGGGGGGACTCCCGCGCGGCGCGCCACCACTGCAGCACCATCGCGATCCGCATCACCACATACCCGAGCACTATCGCACTCAGTTCGAGGTGGTCGCCCTCGTCGACCGAGTGGAACATCGCGGGCAGGCCGAGCGAGAACACGACGACGCCGATCATCTGCAGCATCGTCAGAGCCCGGTAGAGCCAGTCATCCGTGGCGAACGCCGACGCGAACCAGCTGAAGCTGATCCACGCGACACTGATCGAGAACATCGCCAGCACGAACGCGGTGACGGCCTGTCCGGGATGCCCCTCGGCGACCATGTCGGCGAACTGGGAGGCGGCGGTTCCCACCGCGACCACAAACGTCAGGTCGAACAGCAGCTCCAGCGGTGAAGAGACCCGACCGGGTTCTTCCGGATCGCGGCCGGTCATCGGCACCCGACTGTGCGCCAGGTTGCCGTCGGCACCGTGGGTGTGGTGGGGGTCGCTCATGCTGAGCATGATGCCGCATGGGTGCGCGTCGAGCTGAATGATGCGGGACCGGCGCGTGAGGTGCGTCGATCACGATAACGGTCGCTTGCTGTTGCTGTTGCTGTTGCTGTTGCTCCGAAACGTCACCTCAGCCGGACAGAGCCTTTCCGAAGGCTCCCGAACTCTGCCGCACACCACTGCAGTTACTGAGCGCGTCGTCGGCCGAAGTGTCCGCGGAGGAGCACTGCCGGTCGCGGAACGTGGACCACATGGAGACCCACGCAAGGCCGTTCTTCTCCGCGAAGGCACGCAGTTGGGAGGCGTCGGAAAGCGTGAACGTCTCGTTGTCGACGTCATTCGTGCCGAGCATCGGCGTCACGGCGAGTCCGCGCCAGGCATTCCTGTCCGACAGCCCGAAAACGTCCGCGAGTTGGGCATGGGCCGCCTTGGCCGACGTGATGGCGTAATCGCCCATGTCGCCGGCGTAGGACGTGCCGTAGTTCATCGTCATGATGTTGACGCTGGACACCTTCACGCCTTGGTCGTTGGCCGACTCCAGGAGCGCCACGCTGTCCGCGTCCAGGCCCGAGGGCATCACGGGAAGAGTGAAGGACACCGTGAGATCGGTGCGCTTCTCCTGCAACAGGGCGATCGCCTTCGAGCGCAGGGTCACCGAGTCGGAGTCCTTGAGCGCATCTCCTTCGATGTCGAAGTCGGCCTGGGTGGCGCCGGCGGCGTCGAGCGTGGCTGCGTAGGCGGCGGCCAGAGCGGACGCACTGCCGCACGTCTCGGCCAGTTCCTTGCCGGACGCCCCGCCGAAGGAGACGCGCACGGTCGCGCCGGACGCCTCGAGTGCCGAGATCCGCTTCTTCACCGTCGCGTCGCCGATGGCGTGCGTGCCGTTCCACGTGGGCTTGCAGGAGCTGCCGTCCGCGATGGTGAAGGCGAGGTTGTACGTGGAGGGGGACCCGGCCGCGTCCAGGTCCGAAGCGTCCGTGGCGCTGACGTAAGGGGCGAACGGACTGGATGACGAGGGTGCCGTCGCGGCCGGCGACGGTGCTCCGTGCGGTGACGCGTCCGCCGCATCAGAGCCCGATCCCGGGCTCCCCGATGAGCACCCCGCGCAGGTCGCTGCCGCCACCAGCGACACGATCGCGGCGGCCGGCCTCCCCAGAAGATTCCTCATCGCGCATGCACCCATTTCTTGTCGGTCCTGTCCCGGAACTGAAACACGGAAGCCTGTGATCCAGGTGTCATCAGGCGAATCACAGCGAACTGAGGGCCTTCTCAGGGTGCGCACAGGAATGACTGTGAGTTGCCACAAGAAGATCCCTTAGCGTCCCGAGAATGCATTTCGATTCCTCCGTCGAAAACCGTGCCAGTGGGCGCGGAAGCCACCGCAAGCGTGGAAAAGGGGCCGACGCGGGCCCCGTCTTCGTCGACAGCTCCGGGCGGCGGGCCAAGCTGCTGCGCAGGTTCGGCCTTGCCGTGGTCGTCGCCTGTCTGGGCTACGCGGTCGTCCTCGGCCTGTCGTTCATGGGGTGGGGCGTGTCCGTGAGCACGACCGACCTGCTGCCCTTCGGCGGTGGAGGTGGCGGCGCCGGCACCGGTCGTGGTCCGGTCGACGCCGGGTACGGCCCCCTTGGCGGCGCCGGTCAGCAGCAGGGAACGCCTCCGGCCACCCGTCCTTCCCTCTCGCCCAGCCCTTCGCTGCCCGCCCCCTCTGCGTCAACCACCGCCGACGCCACTGACGCGCAGTAAGGGAAGACATGACTCGCAACACCTCCGCGCGGCGCCGTCGCCGCGCCGCTCCCTCCCGCTTCGAACGCGCCGGGCGCCGGGCCGCAGCTCTGCAACGGCCACGCGTCGTCCTCGCGCTCGTTCTCGTCCTGGGACTCGTCAGCGTGATGCTGCTCGACGGATATCTGCGGGCCGAGGTACTGGGCGACCACCGCGTCCGCACCGACGCGGCCTACGACAAGGTGCCGCAGCGCATCCTCGACGGCGGACCGATCCTGACGTCGACGAATGGTTCCATGCGGACGCAGTCCGTTCCGAAGAAGACCATCGTGCTCACCTTCGACGACGGTCCCGACGCCACGTACACCGAGAAGGTCCTCAAGCTCCTCGCGGACAACGATGTGCACGGCACGTTCTTCCTCGTGGGTTCCATGATCGCCCGGCACCCCGGCATCGTGAAGGACATGGTCGGCCAGGGGAACGAGGTCGGCCTGCACACCTTCACCCACGTCGACCTCTCCTACCAGAGTGACGCCCGGGTCAAGCGTGAACTCACACAGACCCAGCTGGCCCTGGCGGGAGCGGCCGGCATCACCACGAAGCTGGTGCGCGCGCCCTACTCGTCCGAGGCATCCGCGATCGACAACTACAGCTGGCCGGTCTACAAGAGGCTCGGCGCCATGGGCTACACCAGCGTCTTCGTCGACACCGACAGCGACGACTGGAAGAAGCCGGGCGTCTCGAAGATCGTCCAGTGGGCGACGCCGAAGAAGAACAAGGGCGCGTCGGTGCTCTTCCACGACGCCGGCGGCAACCGTGACCAGACGCTCAAGGCGCTGCCGAAGTACATCAAGAAGATGAAGGCGAAGGGCTACACCTTCACGACGGTCAGCGGCGCCATGGCCAAGTCCTCGGCGCGGGGAGGCTCCGCGCAGAACGGATCCGCGCAGAACGGCTCCGCACAGGGCAGCGGCGCACAGGCCGGCAGGACACAGGACGCGGGCACTCGGCCCGGTGGGGCTCAGAGGTCCGGTCAGGTGCCGGGTGGCGCGGCAGCCCCGCAGGGGACCCCTCCTTCCTCCGGAACGAACGCTCCGGGCGGCGGCGCTCAGAACGTCGACCAGGCCGCCCACTCCAAAGCCACCGGCACCACTCTCTACGAAGGCAAGGCGCTCATCGTGGCGGTCGCGATCGCCGAGTGGACCGTGCCGACGCTGGCCGTATTCCTCGCGGTCGTCGGAGTCGCGGTCATGGCGCGATTCGCGATGATGCTGGTCCTCGCGCGGCGCCACTACAGGCAGCGCAACAAGCGCCGCTTCAGCTGGGGGCCGCCCGTGACCGGGCCGGTGAGCGTGATCGTGCCCGCGTACAACGAGAAGGAGTGCATCGCCAACACCCTCAACTCTCTCGCACAGAGCACGCATCCCATCGAGATCATCGTCGTGGACGACGGCTCCACGGACGGCACGAAGGAGATCGCCGAATCCCTCGGCCTGCCCAACGTGCGGGTGATCCGTCAGGAGAACGCGGGCAAGCCGGCGGCACTCAACAACGGTGTACGGAACGCCAGTTACGACATCGTCGTGATGATGGACGGCGACACGGTCTTCGAGCCGGACACGGTCCGGCAGCTGGTGCAGCCCTTCGCCGCCTCGGAGATCGGTGCGGTCGCGGGCAATGCCAAGGTCGGCAACCGCAACACGGTCATCGGTGCCTGGCAGCACATCGAGTACGTGATGGGCTTCAACCTGGATCGCCGCATGTACGACCTGCTCCGCTGTATGCCCACCATCCCCGGAGCGATCGGAGCGTTCCGGCGCCAGGCCGTCCTCGAGGTCGGCGGCATGAGCGAGGACACCCTCGCCGAGGACACCGACATCACCGTCGCGATGCACCGCGCCGGATGGCGCGTGGTGTACCAGGAGCATGCGCGGGCCTGGACGGAGGCGCCGGCCTCGCTCAAGCAGCTGTGGAGCCAGCGCTACCGCTGGTCGTACGGCACCATGCAGGCACTGTGGAAGCACCGCAAGTCCCTGGTGGACAAGGGGTCTTCGGGCCGCTTCGGGCGAGTGGGCATGCCGCTCGTGGTGCTCTTCCAGATCGTCACGCCGGTCTTCGCACCGTTGATCGACCTCTTCACCGTCTACTCGATGATCTTCGTGGACTTCAAGGCGTCCCTGCTCGCGTGGCTGGCCGTGCTCGGAATCCAACTCGTGTGCGCCGCTTACGCGTTCCGCCTCGACGGAGAGAGGTACCGCTACCTGTGGATGCTCCCGCTCCAGCAGATCGCGTACCGCCAGATGATGTACCTGGTCCTCATCCACTCCTCCATCACCGCCCTCACGGGCGGCCGGCTGCGCTGGCAGAAGCTCAAGCGCACCGGCGAGGTCGGGACGCCGACGGGGGTGGGGCGGTGACCGCGGAGGCACAGGGGAACCGTCACCGAGCCGCTCGGCGAACGCGCGGAACGCCAGGTACGCCGGGTACGGCAGGTACGCCAAGTACGCAAGCCCTGGATCAGGACACCACACCCCTCCGGGTGATCGGGCCGGACCGAGAGCTCGCGCCCGAGGCGCCGCCAGCCCGGACAGGCGGCCGCGACCGGTACTTCGACACGCTTCGTGCCCTCGCACTTGTTCGCGTCGTGGCCTACCACACGTTCGGCTGGATGTGGGCGGGCCTCGTCTTCCCCTCCATGGGCGTCATGTTCGCGCTCGCCGGGTCGCTGATGGCCAAGTCCCTTGAAAGACCCGCCGTTTCGGTGATCAAAAGCCGGATACGGCGGCTGCTGCCGCCCTTCTGGCTCTGGGGAATGTTCGTCGTCCTCGCGATGCTGCTCCACGGCTGGATGCCGGGGTGGCAGCTCGTGTACTGGCTGGTCCCCCTCGGCGACCCGCCGGGTAACAGCTGGGGCATGCAGGCCTGGGAGATCCTCTGGTACCTGCGGGCCTACCTGTGGTTCGTGCTCCTGTCGCCGCTGCTCCTGAAGGTGTTCCGGCTGGCGCCACTGGCGGTGCTTCTCGCGTCCCTCGCGCCGATCGTGGTGCTCCAGTTCGTGTGGCAGGCGCCGGACAACCGGTTCGGCAGCTGTCTCCTCGACTTCGCCACGTTCCTGTTCTGCTGGCTCGTCGGCATCGCGCACCGTGAGGGCGTCCTGGCCCGGCTGCGTCCGGGACCCGTCGTCGTACTGTCTCTCGCGGCCCTGGCCTACGGCGCCTGGTTCGCCCTCACCCACCAGGCGGAGTACGGGAGTTACGACCTGGACGACATCCCGCTGGCGCAGGCCTTCTGGTCGGCCGGGTTCGTGACACTGCTGATGTACTCGAAGGCGTTCTTCAAGGTCGACTTCGCGTGGCTGGCCCGCTTCGAACGGCTCGACCGGATCGTGTCGGTCTTCAACGCGCGGGCGATGACGATCTATCTCTGGCACGAGATCGCACTGATCCTCGCGGTGCCGCTGATCGACCAGTTCTGGAACGTGCCCGCGTTCGCGCAGTACCTGCCGCTGGAGAGCCAGTGGTTCATGTTCGGTGTCGGCTGGGTGCTGATCGCCCTGGCGATCCCGCTGGTGGGGTGGATGGAGGACGTCGCGGCGAAGCGACGGCCTCGGCTGCTGCCGTGAGGGGCAGGCCTGCCTCCACGAAGCCCTGAATCCTCGGTTCGTGGTTCCGGCCCCCGGGCGCCATGCCGCCCGGGGGCCTGTTGCGGTACGGGTGACCGGCTGAATGAACCGCAGGCCGGTGCTGCGCCGTTGCTGTCGGTCAGTCGCCGATGCGCAGCAGCAGCTTGCCCGTTGACGTACGTGAGCCGACGAGTCGGTGAGCGCCGACGGCGTCCGCGAGCGGGAACTCCGCCGTGACGGGGAGCTTCACCGTGCCGTCGGCGACCGTGCGCAAGGCGCGCTCGGTCAGCGTGCGCACCACCTGGGGGGCGGTCTGCGCGAGCGCCAGAATGGAGAAGCCTGCGACAGTGCGGCCCTGCGCGTACAGATCGGGCTGCCCTACCTGCCACGGCTGCTGCCCGCCGGCATTGCCGAAGGACACCAGGCGCCCAAAGACCGCCAGAGCGTCGAGACCGCGGCGCAGCGTGTCGCCGCCCACCGGGTCGAGGATCAGGTCGACGCCCCTGCCACCGGTGGCACTTCGGACGTCCTCGTCGAAGGTCTCGGTCGGAAAGACCTGGTCGTAGCCGTGCTGGAGGGCGTACTCGGCCTTGGCACCGGTGGACGCCACGCCGTACACCGCGCCGGCGCCGGCCGCCCGGGCCAGTTGCCCGGCCACCGTGCCGATGCCTCCCGCCGCGCTGTGCACCAGGACACTCTCTCCCGCCCGAAGACGCCCCACCTCGTGGATCAGGCCGTACGCGGTCGGCAGCACCGTGGGCAGCGTGGCCGCGGTACGCAGGTCCAGCCCGCCGGGCAGCGGGAAGACGGCCGCGGCCTCGGCGAGCACGACCTCGGCGTAGCCACCCCCGTCGACGAGCGCGGCGACCTCCTGCCCGATGGTCAGCCCTTCGACGCCCTCGCCGACCGCCCGGACCCGGCCGGACACTTCCAGGCCGGGGCGGTAGGGCAGCGAGGCCACCCGGTACCCCTCCGCGCGCGCCTTGATGTCCGCGAAGTTCACCCCCGCCCACGCGGCGTCGATGCTCACCTGGCCCGGCCCCGGCTCGGGTTCACCGGCCTGTACGAGTCGCAGCACTTCGGGGCCGCCGTACTCCTGGAACTCGACCGCGCGCATAAGTGAACCTGCCCTCCGTGAGTGTTCAACGAGAAGCGAACACTCGGACTGTATGATGGACATCGAACACTTGGCAAACGGACGCACGGGGCGCCGGAGAGGAATCGGGATGGCGGCAAGGTCAGAGCGTGCGAGTGCGGGGTACCGTCCGGCACCCGTGCACACGCATCCCGACGACGTTCCACTCCTCACCGCCCTGTCCGCGCTGGCGGATCCCGTACGCATCCAGCTGATCCGCGATCTTGCCGGTCACCCTGACTGGACGCTCAGCTGCAGCAACTTCGACGTGCCGGTCGGCCGGGCCGCCAAGAGCCATCATTTCTCCGTCCTGCGAGACGCCGGCCTGGTCGAGCAGCGCGATCAGGGGCCCAAGCGGCTCAACCGGCTACGCCGGGAGGAGTTCGACGACCGCTTCCCCGGACTCCTCGACCTCGCTCTTCGCGCCGACTCCGTCACCTGAGCCGGGAGAGCAGCCGACGCCATCGCTCGCCGCCACCGTGTTGGCCCGGCCGTCATACGCGACCAGACACCGGGCGTCCGCGTACGGCAAGCCGGCCGCCATCACATGCCGGCGCTCGTCAGTGAACAGCGATCCGTCGAACGAAGCCCGCTGTACGGCCGTCCGCACGTGCGCCTGCTCCGGCCCGATCACCTCGATCCGCACGCCGGGGTCCCCCACCGTCTCGGTGAGGTCGCGGCGCAGCGGCGTCCACGGCTCGGCGGTCTTCCAGCCGTCCTCGACCAGCAGATCTTGGACCAGCGCGCCGACACCCCGCACCCGGATTCCGGCCGGCTCCGACCACTCCGCAGCCTGAGCGCCTCGTCCCCCGGTGACACAATCTCGACCGCCGCTGCCGACTGACCCGGCTCGGCCTGCAGGGACAGCGGCGTTCCACCTGTTGGGCATCGCCGCTCAAGCCCAGCGCCGCGCGGCCCAATTGCCGTAGTGTCGATCTGGATCAACGCTGATGAGGCGCCCGTCGACTCATCCCAGCGCCACGCATCGCCGCCAAGTGGGCCGCATGGCACTGCGTACTGCTTCGGCCCTTCCCACTTGACCAGACACAACGTAACCGTGCCGTCCGATTCCTCCCCCACCAAGTCCGCTCCCCCGCCAGAGGAAGATGATGACCACCGTTTCGCCCTCAGCCGTTCCCTCCCATCTGGACGACGTCCTCGACGCGGTCCGACGTCGCAGCGCAGGCGAAGTCGTGTTTCAACAGGCCGTCGAGGAAGTCCTGCACACGCTCGGCCCGGTTCTCGACCGGCATCCCGAGTACGCCGACGCACGCATTCTCGAGCGCCTCTGCGAACCCGAACGGCAGATCATGTTCCGGGTTCCCTGGGTCGACGACCGCGGCCGGATTCAGGTCAACCGCGGCTACCGCGTGGAATTCTCCAGCGCCCTCGGCCCCTACAAGGGCGGCCTGCGCTTCCACCCGACCGTCGATCTGTCGGTCATCAAGTTCCTCGGCTTCGAGCAGATCTTCAAGAACGCGCTCACCGGCCAGGGCATCGGGGCGGGCAAGGGCGGCGCGGACTTCGACCCCGCAGGCCGCAGCGACGCCGAAGTCATGCGCTTCTGCCAGTCGTTCATCACCGAGCTCTACCGGCACCTGGGCGAGCACACGGATGTGCCGGCCGGTGACATCGGCGTGGGTGGCCGCGAGATCGGCTACATGTTCGGCCAGTACAAGCGGATCGTGAACCGCCACGAGGCGGGGGTGCTGACCGGGAAGGGCGTCGGATGGGGCGGCTCGCAGGGCCGGACCGAAGCGACCGGGTACGGCACCGTGTTCTTCGCCCGGGACATGCTCGCCACCCGCGGCCAGGACCTGACAGGCCGCACCGTCGTGGTGTCCGGTTCGGGCAATGTCGCGATCTACGCGATCGAGCAGGCCCACCGCCTCGGCGCGAAGGTCGTCGCCTGCTCGGACTCCGCCGGCCATGTCGTGGATCCTGACGGCATCGACGTCGCCCTCCTGCGTGAGATCAAGGAGGTGCGACGGGAGCGGCTGAGCGCCTACGCCGCCGAGCGGCCGTCCGCCGAACACCACGCATTCGGATCGGTCTACGACGTGCCCTGCGACGTGGTGCTTCCCTGCGCCACCCAGAACGAGTTGGGCGAGGACCACGCCGCCGCGCTGATCCGGAACGGGGTGCTGGCCGTCGCGGAGGGCGCCAACATGCCCTGCACCCCTGGTGCGGTGGCCCGCTTCCGCGAGGCGGGTGTGCTGTTCGGCCCCGGCAAGGCCGCGAACGCGGGCGGCGTCGCTACCTCGGCCCTGGAGATGAGCCAGAACGCCGCGCGGGCGACGTGGAGCCGGGACCAGGTTACGGACCGGCTGGAGAGCATCATGAGCGACATCCACGCCCACAGTCGCGCAACCGCCGACGCGTACACCGGTGACCCGGACGACTACGTCGCCGGAGCGGCCATCGCGGGATTCATCCGCGTCGCCGACGCGATGCTCGCCCAGGGCATCGTCTGATCCGTACGACCACCGGACACGTCGCCGTCTCCGTGTGAGACGGCGACGTGCGGGGAACGGCGACCGGCTGCCGCACGAGGCGTGCTGCCGTCGCGCTTCGCCGACTACTGAGCAAGTGCTCCCCTGGCGCGCCGAGTCGACGATGAACACTTGGTGCCGAGGGCGTCGGCGAGGAACGCGACGGCCTGCGTGATGGCGGCCTCGGCGGCATGGGTGGCGCGCAGCGCGTTGAGCATCACGAAGTCGTGGATGATGCCCTGGTGGCGGACGGCCGTGACCGGCACTCCGGCCTCGCGGAGCTTGTTCGCGTACGCCTCGCCCTCGTCGCGCAGCACGTCCGCTTGGCCGGTGATGACGAGGGCCGGCGGCAGGCCGCGGAGCTGGTCGACGGTGGCGCGCAGCGGCGACGCGGTGATCTCGGCCCGCTGGGCGGCGTCGGCGGTGTACTGGTCCCAGAACCACTGCATGGCGTCGCGCCGCAGGAAGTAGCCCTCCGCGAACCGGTGGTAGGAGGCGGTGTCGAAGTTCGCGTCGGTGACCGGGTAGAACAGCACCTGCCCGAGCAGTTGGACGCCCCCGCGCTCCTTGGCCATCAGCGTCAGCGCGGCGGACATGTTGCCACCCACGCTGTCACCGGCCACCGCGATGCGGGTGGCGTCCAGGCCCTTGCCCGCGCCATCGGTGGCCACCCAGTGGGCGACCGCGTAGTTCTGCTCGATCGCGACCGGGTAGCGGGCCTCGGGCGAGAGGTCGTACTCGGGGAAGACCACGGCGGCGTTCGCGCCGACGGCGAGTTCGCGGACGAGGCGGTCGTGCGTGTGGGCGTTGCCGAAGACCCAGCCCGCGCCGTGGATGTAGAGGATGACGGGCAGGGTGCCGGTGGCACCGACGGGCTTGACGATCCGGACGCGTACGGAACCGGTGGGGCCGCCGGGGACGGTGATCCACTCGTCGTCGACCGCGGGCTTGGCGATCTCGCCGGACTGGACCTCGTCGACCGTCTTACGGCCCTCCTCGGGGCCAAGGTCGAAGAGGAACAGCGGCTTCGCGGTCGCGGCCGCGAACTCCGCGGCGGCCTGCTCCAGCACTGGCGCGGTAGGGATGTACTCGGAGATGGCGAACTCCTCCGCTGCAAGGAGTCCGGCGGGCCCCGCCTGACAAGAAGGCTATGCCGCGATGACCGGGGATCACGGCAACGGCCCGCTGGCATCCCTGGAGTTCTCCCTTGCTACGCGCGGTCAGGAGGGCCCGGCGTGGTGGTCCAGCAAGCGGTTGAGCAAATCCACGAACTCGTCGCGTTCGGCCGGATTCAGCGGCGCGAGCAGTTCGTCGTGGAGTGCGTCCAGGACCTTGTCGAGGCGGCGCAGTTGACGGCGGCCTTCGGCGGAGATCGTGATGATGTTGCGGCGCTGATCTTCGGGATCCGGCGCCCGCTCGACGAGGTCACGCTCGGCCAGTTCGTTGAGCACGCCGACCATGTCGCTGCGGTAGATGCCGGTGCGCCCGCTCAGCGCCGCCTGGCTGCCCGGCCCGAAATCCTGGAGTGACGCGAGCACGGCGTAATGCCATTTGCGGGCGTCAGCCTGGGCCAGACCGTCGTTGATCAACCGGTCCGACCGCACAGTCAGCTGCGACAACAACCGGCTCGCCCGCCGACGTAGCCGGTCGGGCGTCCTGGGCGCGCCGACGTCGGGCAGGTCTGCGGCATCAGCTCTGATCATGTGGCCAATTCTACCCGTTGCGTTAGTTCGACTAACGATGTACGTTCACTCGCGCCGACACCGTTAGTGTCACTAACGTTAATTGCGAACTCCAGGAAGGAAGATCCGCTATTCCCACCGAGACACTGCAGATTCCCACCCCTGACGGCCAGGCCGACGCCTTCGCCGCCTTCCCCGACGACGGCGAGCGGCACCCGGGGGTGCTGCTGTACCCAGACGCCTTCGGCCTGCGGCCCGAGATGGAGGACAAGGCCCGCGAACTGGCCGGTCACGGCTACTACGCGCTCGTCCCCAACCTCTACCACCGGCACGGCGCGGCACCGGTGGTAGAACTTCCCGAGCACATCAGTGAAGAGGTCCGGCCCGAGGTCATAGGCCGGCTGATGCCCCTCCTCGAGGCACACACCACCGAACATGCCGAGCGCGACGCCGACACCTACCTCAGGTTCCTCACCGCCCGGTCCGAGGTCAGCGCCGGACCGGTTGCCGTGGTCGGCTACTGCATCGGCACCCTCTTTGCGCTGCGTACCGCAGCGGCACACCCCGACCAGGTGGCCGCCGTCGCCGGATTCCACCCTGGCTTCGTGGTCACCGACACACCGGACAGCCCGCACCGCCTCGTCCCCAAGCTCAGCGCCGAGGTCCATCTCGGCCTCGCCGACGACTTGCCTCCGGAGGCCATCAGCGAGCTCAACGAGGCCCTGGACGCCGCAGGTTTGGGCCACACCGCCGAGATCTACCCCGGCACCGTCCACGGCTTCACCATGTCCGACACCGACGCTTTCAGCGCCTCCGGACTGAAGCGCCACTGGGACTGCCTGCTCTCCCTCCTCGACCGCGCACTGGCCAACAGCTGAGGGCCACCCCCGTAAAGCCGCTCGGGACGGCTCCTTGCGGTGGGGCCGCCCCAAGTGCAGCTCGAGTTCGCTCCCCATGCCCCCTCCTCCGGCCTCGGACGCCGAGGCTTCGCAGGGCCTTTGTCATGCACGACCTGGGCGGACCACCTCGGTCACGGGCTTTCCCAGCCGTGTCGACGTCGATGGCCCGCGCGAGAGCGCCCCGGTGGCGGATCCACATGCAGTGGGCGTACTCACTCAACGCGGGCGTGTTCCGTACGAGTTCGTGACGAAGGAGCCGAACCGGGGGGCGCCGGAGTTCCCGTCAGCGGGTCCCGCGCGGCGGTCACACGCTGTGAGACACGATCTTTGAGGGCGGGAACGGGACCTGCCGGACCGCCGTGCAGGGTGGTCATGGGACTCCTCGATGGAGAGCGGACGCGGGACAGTCCGAGTACGACGCGTCGGACAGTTACGAGAGGCTGGGCAGGGAACTCAGCGGCGGGCCCGACCGGTGCCCACGATCGAGGCTCGACGGAAATCCGTCTGCCACACGTCGATCACCTCGCCTCCCTTGTCGGTGACGAAGTAGTCGGGCCAGCGGTCGAAGGCGGAGCAGGGGTGTGAGATTCCGACGTCGACGAGGTCGGCGACCTCGAGGCCGGATACTCCGGTGAGGACGGCGTGGTGGTCGTACAGGCTGCGGACGTGCCCTGAGATGTCGCGCCTGGGAGATCCGCCGGGACTGTGGGCACAGAGAAGTACTGGCAGGTCGGCGTCGTAGGGGAGGTCACGTTTTCCGGCTCCGACGACAGCCGTCCCGGCCTCGGGAACGGACAGTACGACGGCTCGGATCGACAGGGCCGGAACGAGCTGCGGTATGGGACTCACCCGTTGATAGGCGCCGTGATCGTGGGTCACGTAGCAACCGGACCGAAGGAGCCGCACGGTGCCGGGGACGGCGCTCGCGGTCGGCAGGAACTCGACAACTCGATCAGGGAAAGCCGACCCTCCCATCGAGTACACAGGGGTGTCGGTCTCGAAGAGATCGGCGACGTCGAGATAGACATCGCGCACCCGGCGGCAGTGCGCGTCGACCGCTGCGATCGTGTCGTCGCTCCGGGTGTTGGGGGCGACGCCTTCGTATCCGGCGACTCCGGCCAGACTGAGGCCCGGCGCCTGGCTGACCAGCCTCGCCAGCTGTCGTGCGTCCTCGGGATTGCGGATCCCTGTCCGACCACCGGGCGTTCCGACGTCGAGAAGAACCTTGAGAGCCGGTCCGCGCCCGGTGAAGATCTGCTCCGCCGCGATGACGCCTTCCGGCGAGTCGACGAAGCATCGGATTTCTCTGGCCGGATCCTCCTCCAGCAAGGACTTCAGACGCCGAAGCCCGAAACGGTCGACGACCTGGTTCGCGATGAGTACCGCGCCGTGACCCCAGCTCAAGATCGTCTGCGCTTGGTCCACCGTCGCGACCGTGACACCTGAGGCACCCGCGGCGAGCTGTCGCTCGATGACGGGTGCGGACATCGTTGTTTTGACATGGGGGGCGAGTTCCACATCTCGGGATCTGCACCAGGCGGCCATGACGCGAATGTTGTGATCGACGGCGTCGGCGTCGAGGCGCAATTGAGGGTATGCGGCTGAGATCACGAGAATTCCTTGAGATCGATTCGCAGTCCAGCGTGCGGCCAGGACTCGACGAAAACTGCCGGGGTTCGGTCACATCGAAACTCCGACGGCAATTCTCATGAACATCACCTGGAAATGCATCGTCATTCCGTACCAGTTTCACCCCGCGGCCTTGTTCAGAAGTGCGAACCGGCTCGGGATAGGGTGAGAGTGCGGCGCATGCCCGTTTCCTCACTCACCGACCTAGCTGAACGGTTTCGACGATGAATGGCCACGGAGCTCGGCTCGACAGCATCCTGAGCCACCTGGGCGGCACGCTGCTGGAGGAAGTGGCAGGGCGCATCGATCCGGCAGTCGTCGTCACCGACGTCGTCATCGATGAGCGCCACGGGGACGAACCGCTTCGGCCCGGAGCCGTGCTGCTGTGCGCCGGCGCCGATGCGGGAGACATTCCGACGCTGATCGAGCGAGGAGTCGCGGGCGGGGCCGCCGCCGTGGTCCTGCGTGGACCGCTCGACCTCGATGGAGGAGCCCGCACCGCTGTCGAGAACAGCGGGCTCGCCGTGCTCGCCCTGACGCGTGGGGCGAGCTGGGCACAACTCGTGGTGCTCCTCAGGTCGTTGCTGTCCAGCAGCATCGTCGGCGGGGCCGGCGAGGAACTGCTCGCGGGGTTTCCCGCAGGGGATTCATTCGCCCTGGCCAACGCGATCGGTGCACTTCTCGACGCGCCGATCACCATCGAGGACCGGGACTCGCAGGTGTTGGCGTTCTCGGGCCGCCAGAACGAAGCCGATGAAACCCGCATCCAGACAGTCCTAGGTCGCGTCGTGCCCCAACATGCTCGACATGCCCAGGAGCGTGCCGGAGTGTTCAAACGCCTCTATGCCGGCGAGAAGCCGATATTCGTCGATACACCGCTCATCGAAGGAGTGGCCGGGCTGCCACGCGTAGCAATGGCCGTGCGTGCCGGTGATCAGGTGCTGGGTTCGATCTGGGTGGCGGTGCCGAGCCCTCTCAATCCCGAGAAAGAGCAAATACTCGTTGACGCGGCGAAAGTCGTGGCGCTTCATCTGCTCCGTCGTCGGGTGGGTGTCGATGTGGATCGGCAGGTTCGCGCGGATCTCATCGCCACCGCTCTCGCTGAAGGCCCCGCAGCGCCGGAAGCGATCGAGCGTCTTCGACTGGCGCGCCGACCGGTCACCGTGATGGCCATGGCCGTTTCCGAGATGACCGCCACCTCCGCTGCGGGCACACCGACAAGCCGCCAGCTGCTGGAACGAACTGCCGACGCACTCTCGTTCCATCTCTCGGTCGTGACCCCGGGATCCGTGGCAGCCCTGGTCGGCGACGTGTGCTACGCGATTGTCCCGAGTTCCGCACCGGACGCCGACTCCGACGATCTGCCCGAGAAGGCGCTGTCGACTGCGCGGGACTTCCTGCATCGGGCCCCGGACGGGCTGACAGGTGTGGTTCTCGGCATCGGCCGCGCCGTCGATTCGGCCAGCCCCGCCGACCTGGCCCGGTCCCGACACGACGCCGACCGGACACTGCGAGTGCTCCGCCAACGACCCGGACGTCGTGTCGCCCGGTACTCCGAAGTCCAGGTCGACGCACTGCTGCTGGAAATCGGGGATCTGCTGCACAACGAGGGCGGCCTTCTCGACGGACCGATCCAGCATCTGCGCACCTACGACCAAGACAACGGCACCACCCTGGTCGACACGCTGACCGCTTGGCTGGACAGTCTCGGCAACGTTCTGGGCGCCTCCGCCTCGCTCGATGTGCATCCGAATACCTTCCGATACCGGCTGCGGCGGGCTGCGGAGATCGCCGGGATGGACCTGAACGACCCCGAGAAGCGCTTCGCCGCGATGCTCGAACTCCGCATCATGCGAGCGACCTCTCCATGAGCTCACATCCCAGGCCGAACGCGCGGGCCCGCTGGACCAGTTGATCGTTCACCTGGTCGAGCGGGCCCTTCCACATCGCAGCCGGAGACGCCAGCCGCGAACCGGTCAGGACACCTTCGGGGCCGCCCGCACCCCGTAGTGCACGTACGGCTCGCCGGTGGGCAGCGTGTAGAACGTGACCGGGGTCCAGGTCCGGGATTCAGGCGCGCGGAAGACGAACAGGCTGTCGGAGACCGGTACCAGGTCGTACTCCTGCGTCGGATCCGGCTCGAGTTCGGCCAGTGGACCGGTGAGGGTCTGGCGCAGGCGCAGCCTTGTCCCGGTCAGGAGAACCTCGGCGCGCACCCCGGCCCGCTCGTACACACCGGCGTGCCGCCGCGCGTCCACGGCGGGAGGTTCGGCGGCCGGCTCGAGCGGGCGCGACATGGCCACCCCGGCCAGCTCCGCGAAGATCTCCCGGTACAGCCCCTCGTACAGGTCGCGTGGACTGCCGCCGTTGGTGAGCAGCACCACCGCGAGTCCTTGCTCGGGGAGCAGCCTCAGGAACGCCGCCTGGCCGATCGTGCCGCCGTCGTGGCCGATGACCTGGTGCCCGTCCCAGTCGAAACGTATCCAGCCCAGGCCCCAGGAGTCGCCGATGCTGTGCGGATCGGGCAGATCGGTCTGCCTGTCAGCCATCGCGTCCACCGACGTCCGCGAGAGCAGGCGCTCGCCGTTCGGTGCCAGCCCGCCGGTCAGGTGCAGCCGGGCGAACGCCACGACGTCCGCGGTCGCCGCGCCGATCAGACCGGCGGGACCGACCGAGCGCGGCAGCCCCCAGACCGGCGCGGACGTCGGCTCGCCGCCGCCGGGCGAGAGGTGGCCGACCGCCGCGCGGAACAGCAGCGCTTCCTCTGGGAGCGTGATCGTGTGGCTCAGGCCGAGCGGGGTGAACAGCCGCTCGCGCATCGCGACGTCCCAGGTCTTGCCGGTCAGTTTCTCGATGACCCGGCCCGCGAGGACGAATCCCGAGTTGCAGTAGGAGAAGGTCGCCGCGAGCGGGTGGTTCTGTCCGACACCCGCGAGCTGGTCGACGTAGCGCTCCAGGCAGTCGTCGCCACGGCCGGTGTCGGTGAACACGTCGCCGTCTATGCCGCTGGTGTGGGTCAGCAGATGGCGCATGGTCACCTGCCTCGCCACGTCCGGATCGACCAGTCGCAGCTCGGGCAGGATGTCCGTGATCGGCGCGTCGAGGTCGAGCGCTCCCTCGTCGACCAGTTGCATCACGACGGTCGTCGTCCACACCTTGGTGATCGAGCCGATCTGGAACAGCGAGTCGTCGGTGACTTCGACGCCGGTATTGGCACTCAGGACGCCGTGGCTCGCCTGCACCACCTCGTCGGCGCCGTCCGGGCCGATGCGCAGGATGCCGAGCGCCGCTCCGGGTACGCGGTGTGCGCGCGCCAGTTCGCTCAGCCGCCGCCGCCAGTGCGCGGCGTCGATGGGCACCCGCGCCGCGCTCCCCTTGGGCCTTGCGTGCCGCTCCACCCAGTCGACGACGCGTCGGTTGAAGTCCGCACGGTGCGACGGCCTGCCGTCGAGGATGAACAGGTGCGAGCTGCCGGGGTACAGCACCAGCCGGGCCGGGACGCCCCGCTCGCGCAGCGCGGTGAACCACTGTTCCGCCTGCCCCACGGGACAGCGCACGTCATCGGCACCTTGCACGATGAGCGTCGGTACCTGGACCTGGTCGACGTGGGTGAGTGGCGACTGATTCGTGTACGGCTGTTCCTCGCCCCACGGGGTGCCGCCCAGTTCGCGCACGCTCATGTAGTGGCCTGCGTCCGAGGTGCCCGCCATGCTGGTCAGGTCGCTGACCACCCCGCCCGCGACCGCAGCCGCGAACCGGTTGTCGCGGCTCGTCAGGTAGCAGGTCATGAAGCCGCCGTAGCTGTAGCCGGACACGGCCAGCCGGTCGGCGTCGGCGACCCCCTCGGCGACGAGGTGATCCAGTGGTTCGAGGAAGTCAGGCGCGTCCGCCTGTCCCCACGCGCCGAGCGCCGCGGTGAGGAACTTCTCGCCGTAGCCGTCGCTGCCACGTGGGTTGAGCAGCAGCACCGCCCAGCCGCGCGCGGCGAGCACTTGGTGGTAGAGGTGGGTGGTGTCGGCCGTGCCGTTCCAGGCGTTGTGCGGGCCGCCGTGGATGTCCAGCAGTAGAGGCGAAGGGCCGGTGCGGGCCGGGTCACGTACCAGCCAGCCATGGACCACGGTGCCGTCGGAGATCGTGAACTCCCGCTCCTCACGGGCGAACAGCTCGGCGTCGGCGACGCTCTCGCCGTGGTGTGTGCGCGCCTCGACCGTCCCGTCGGCGAGGTCGACCGTCGTGATCTCGCCGAACGAGGACGGCGTGGCGAGGAGGATCGCCACGGTGTCCCCCGCGACGGCCAGGTCGCCGACGGTGTTCCCCGCGCCCCCGACGACCGGTCGCGGCGCGCTGCCGTCGAGACCGGCCGAGTAGAGGTGGGTGCAGCCGCGCTCTCGCACGCAGAACAGCACACGGCCGTCCGCTGTCGGGCGCGGCGCCGCGCCGGGATAGCCGGGGCCGCCCGGCATCACGTTCCGGTCGAGGGCGGCCGTCAGGTCGACGGTGTCACCTCCGTCCAGCGGCACCACCAGCAATTTGGTGTGCCCGATCTCGGTGTCCCCCCGCCCGACGACCAGCAGCGCCCGACCGTCAGGGGTCCAGGTGACCGTGGCTGCCGTGCCGTCGCCGGAGCCCGTCAGCTGCGGCTCGGCGGCGCGCTCGGTCAGGTCGAGGACGTAGGCGGCGGACCGCAGCGTGAGGTCGGCGTCGGGCTCCGGTGCGCCGGGGAACGCCAGCCGGGTGCCGTCGGGCGACCAGGCGGGATCCCCCGCGTTCCAGTCCCCCGACGTGACCTGCCGGATCTCCCGCGTGCCCACATCGAGGACGTGCACGTGCTTGCGCACGGTCCGCAGCAGGCCCGTGCCGTCGGCCTTGAAGTCCAGCCGGTCCGCGACGACCGGGACATGTGCCCGGCGCGCGCGGGCGGTGGCGTCCTCGCCGTCCGCCGCGGCGAGGTCGACCGGCGCCGCGAAGGCGACCTTGTTGCCGTCCGGGCTCCAGACTGGTGCGCCGGCGCCCAGCGGGAGTTCTGTCACCTGCTCGGCCTCGCCCCCGGCGGTGGGCAGGAACCACAGTTGCGGGGCCGAATCCCGGGCACGCAGGAACGCGATACGCGTGCCGTCGGGCGACCATGTCGGTGCTGTGTCGGTCGTGCCCCGGGTGAGCTGCCGCGCCTCGCCGCCCGCGGCGGCGACCTGCCAGAGCGCCCGCACGTCCCGGTCGCCGTCACGGTCGGCGGCGCGCAGCACGTACACGATCCGGCTTCCGTCCGGCGAAACGCTCGGCTGCTCGGGGACTGTCAACTCGTACAGATCATCAATGCCAAGGCGTCGGGTCATCGCAGGAGGCCTCCTCGTGGGATTGCGGGCTGTTCGCTGACGCTCGGGGAGAAGTGGCAGGCCGCTCGGTGCCGGCGGGTCACCGCGTCGTCGGCCGGGTCGGAGCTGAGGCAGAGGGTGCGCTCGGTGTGCGTGAGCGGGCCGATCGGGCAGCGGGGGTGGTAGCGGCAGCCGGTGGGCGGGTGGTGCGGGTCCGGCGGGTCCGTGTCGCCGATGCCGTCGCCGTCACCGGGGCCGTCGAGCAGGCTGGTGCGGGCGGACGGGGCGGCGGCGAGCAGGTCGCGTGTGTAGGGGTGTTGCGGGTCGTTGAGGACTTGCTGGGCGGGGCCCATCTCCACGATGCGGCCGAGATACATCACGGCGATCAGGTCGCTGAGATAGCGCACCACGGCCAGGTTGTGCGAGATGAAGAGCATCGACAGGTCCAGTCGTCGCTGCAGTGTGCGGACCAGGTTGAGCACGGCGCCCTGGACCGACACGTCGAGCGCGGACGTGATCTCGTCGGCGATCAGTACCTGCGGCTTCCCGGCCAACGCGCGGGCGAGCGCGACACGTTGCCGCTGCCCGCCGGACAGGTGCTTCGGCAGCATCCCCGCCCGGTCCGGGTCGAGGTTGACCAGTTCGAGCAGTCTCGCCACCTCGGCCCGTCTGCCCGCCGCCCCGGCGTGCGCACCGCGCGGCAGGGCCTCGGTGATCGACTCACCGATGCTCATCCGCGGGTCCAGCGAGGAGTACGGGTCCTGGAACACCATCTGCAGCGGACGCCTTCGCGGCAGGCTCTTCACATCCACGCCGCCGAGCAGGACGCGGCCCGCGGCGACCGGTACAAGGCCCACCGCGGCCCGTGCCAGCGTCGACTTGCCCGATCCCGACTCCCCGACCAGCCCGACCACCTGTCCCTTGGCCACGCTCAGGCTGACCTGGTCCACCGCGGTCAGGCCGCCGCGCCGTGCGCCGTAGCGCACGCTCACCTCGTCAAACACCAGCGCGCTCATTCGGCACCTCCGTAGGCGGTTTCCCGGTCGGACTCCGGCGCGACGGCGCCGTTCGGGTGCCAGCAGGCGACCCGGTGTGCCCGGTCGACCCGCTCCAGGACCGGGTCCTCGCTCCGGCACCGGTCCGTCGCCACCGGGCAGCGGGCGGCGAACGCGCACCCCTCGGGCATCTGGTCCGGCTCGGGCGGGCGGCCGGGGATCACGGCCAGCGGCTCGTCGCGGTCGGTGTCCAGTTCCAGCGTCGCGGCCAGCAACGCCCGGGTGTAGGGATGTCTCGGTACGGACGTGAGGTCGGCGGTGGGAAGGTCCTCGACGACCCGCCCCGCGTACATGACGAGCATCCGGTCGCAGGTCTGCGCGACGACCGCGATGTCGTGGCTGATCAGGAGGATCGCCGCGTTCTCGGTCTCCCTCGTCCGCGCGAGCAGCCGCAGCACCTGGCGCTGCACGGTGACGTCCAGCGCCGTCGTCGGCTCGTCGGCGATGATCAGCTTCGGCTCGCCCATCAGACCCATGCCGATCATCGCGCGTTGCCGCATCCCGCCGGAGAACTCGTGCGGGTACTGCCGGGCACGTCGTTCCGCGGCGGGAATGCGCACCTCGCGCAACCGGTCCACGGCTCTGGCGAAGGCTTCGCGCCTGTTGAGTCCGTGGTGCTGCTCCGACGCCTCCGCCAGCTGGCGGCCGATCCGCCGGGTCGGGTTGAACGAGCTCATCGGATCCTGGAAGACCATCGCCAGCGACGTGCCGAGCAACTCGCGCAACTCTCGCTCCGAGGCTGTCCGAAGCGGAGTCCCCGCGAACTCCAGCCGGTCCGCGGTCACCACACCCGGCGTCTCGATCAGCCGGGAAACCGCCAGTCCGGTCAGGCTCTTGCCCGACCCGGACTCCCCCACCACACCGATCGCCTCGCCGCCGCGCACGGTGAAACTCACCCCGCGCACCGGGACCGTCCACCCGTCCGGACGCGGGAACGCCACCTGCAGGTTCTCCACCGACAGCACCAGTTCCACGCCGGGTTCCTCGGCCGCGGCGGGACGGGCGGGCGGCGCCGGCCGGGCCGGGGTCCGCGCGGTCGGGGTGCGCACGCCGACCACCGCGGCGACGGTCTCCCCCACCAGGTTGAACGCGAGACCGGCGAGCACCACTGCCGCACCGGGAGCGAGCGCGGCCGCCGGATTCACGTAGATCCCGTCCAGTCCCTCGCCCAGGAGCCGCCCCCAGTCGTATCGGGGTGCCTGGACGCCGATGCCGAGGAAGGAGAGCGAGGCGAACGCGAGCAGTGCCCCGCCCGCGCTGATGGTGGCGTTCACCATCAGCGGCTCGCCGATGTTGGGCAGGACGTGCCGGACGAGCAACCGGAGCCGGCCGACGCCCGCGATCCGCGCCGCCGATACGTAGTCCCGCCCCGCCACCGACGCGGCGAGTGTCTGCGCCAGCCTGGCGAAGCCCGGCGCCGTCGCGAACGCGATCGCAAGGACCGCGCCTCGGGTGCCCACGCCGAAGACGACCGCGAAGAACAACGCAAGAAGCAGCCCCGGGAACGCCACCGCGATGTCCACGGCGGAGGTGATCAGCCTGCCGGCCCGGCGCGGCAGCACCGACGGCAAGGTACCCAGCACGAGACCGACCGTGACGCCGACCGCCGTGGCGATCACCGCAAGCTCGACCGAGAACCGGGTGGCCACGAGCGTGCGGTAGAAGATGTCGCGGCCGAGCGAGTCGGTGCCCAACAGGTGTGCCCCGGAGGGGCCTTGGCCGATCGCGTTCGTGTCGACCGCGGCCGCCTGCTCGCCCCACAGCACCGGTCCCAGGATGGCGAGTGCGGCCAACGCGACCAACAGCGCCAGTGAGCACGCCCCCATCGGGGTGCGCGCGGCCGCCGACCAGGCCGAGCCGCGCCTTCTCCACTGCGATGTCGACGTCATCAGCTCTCCCGGATGGTCGAGCGCGGGTCGAGCAGCGCCAGCAGCACGTCGACCGCCAGGTTCACCAGCAGCACCCCGATGCCGTACACGAGCACGATGCCCTGCACCGTCGGATAGTCCTTCGCGAGAATCGACTGCACGATCGTCGAACCGAGCCCGGGCCAGGCGAAGACGTTCTCCACCAGCACCGTCCCGGCGACCATCGCCGTGAGCATCAGCCCGCCCAGTGTCAGCGTGGCGGTCAGCGCACTCGGCAGTGCGTGCCGGACGTACACGAGCCGGGCGGGCAGCCGTTTCGCCCGGGCGGTGCGGACGAAGTCGTCGCCGAGCACCGACAGCATCTCCACCCGTACGATCCGCGCCAGCACCGCCGTCGCACCGGTCGCCAGCGCCGTCACCGGCAGCACGAACGCGCTCGCGCCGCCGCTCCCGGCGACCGGGAACCAGCCAAGGCGCACGGCGAAGAACGCGACGAGGCCCACCGCGACGAGGAACTCCGGGACAGCGGCGAGGAACACGCTCACCGAGGTGAATCCCAGCTCGACGCCGCGCCGTCTGCCGCCCCTGGTCAGCACCGCGAACAGCACGCCGAGCGGAATCGCCAGGGCGACCACCACCACGAACGCCGGCACGGCCAGCGCGAGCGTCGCGGGCAGACGGTCGCCGATCACTTGCGACACCGGCAGGTTGCTCGTCATGGACGTACCGAAGTCGCCGGTGAACAGGTTGCCGAGGTAGTGGCCGTACTGCACCCACAGTGGGTCGTTCAGGCCGAGCGCCTGGCGCCGGGCCTCGACCAGTTCGGTGGGTGCGGTCATTCCCAGCGCCGCCCGGACCGGGTCTCCCGGGACCAGGTGGATCATCAGGAATGCCGTGGTCATCAGCACCCACAGCGCGACGAGGAATCGCCGCAGCCTGCGCCGTGCGAACGGCAGCCACGGGCCGCCCCGGATTCCGGCACGCAGGGCGGCCGCCACTGCAGCGGTGGCCATCAGCCGTACATCCGTATCGAAGACGGCGTGATGGAACCAGCGCTGACCTCGAACCGCGCTCCAGTGCCGAAGAACGGGACGACCGAGTGGACGTAGGGGACGACGTCGACGCGCTTGATCAGGGACGTCTCGGCCGCGACCCAAGCGCGGCAGCTGTCGTCGCCGACCAGCCCCGCCGCCCGGCGCACCTGAGAGTCGTACCCGGCGTTCTCGACGTGCGCGAAGTTGGTGCCCTGCGGCGGCGCCTTGCCCGACACGAACCGCACTGCCTGGCTCGGCAGTTCGAAGCCGAACGGCGCCATCGAGACATCCCACGCTCCGGTGGTGAACAGCGCCTGGTTGAGCCCGGAGCTGTCGACGCCCTTCAGCTTGACGTCGACTCCGATGCTCTTCCAGGTCTGCTGCGCCAGCTCGGCGGTGGGCGCCATGGTCGGCCCGAGTTGCGTCGCGTAGATCATGGTGAGGGCGAGCCGCTTGCCGTCCTTGACGCGCACGCCACTCGGGCCCACGTGCCAGCCCGCCGCGTCGAGCGCAGTTCTGGCCGCGGCGAGGTCGTGCGCGGGAAGGTTGCCCTTCACGGTGTCGCCCGTACAGGCCCGGGGTTCGGCCGTGACCATCCCCGTGGCCGGTGTGCCGGTGCCGCTGGTGAGCACCTTGCCGAGCTGCGTCAGGTCGAGTGCCTGGACCAGGGCGCGGCGGACGCCTTCGTCCTGGCCGGCCCGGCCGGGAGCCTCGTTGAAGAACAACTCCCCCATCGGGGCCAGGTAGTCGGCGTGGAACAGCTTCTGGGCGGCGAGCCGCTTCTTGTCGGGCCCGACCGTGGCGGCGGCGTTGAGACCACCGGACAGCAGCAGGTTCGCCGAGGTGGTGGCGTTCGGTACCACCCGCACGACCACCTTGTCGGGCAGCCCCGGCTGGTTCGTCTTCCACGCGCCCGGCCCCCACGTGTAGTCCTTGCGCCGGGTGAACGTGTAGTGGTCGTTGGGCACGGCCTCGGTGACGGTGAACATGCCGGTGCCCGCCCCGCCCTTGGCCAGCAGCGAACGGTCCCGCAGGCCGGCGGCGCACACCATCGGCAGCCGGCCCGCGTTGCGCAGCAGAAACGCGTCCGGCGCGCCGCTGGTGAGAGTGACGGTGCGGCTCGCGTTGTCGCCGGTCGCTTTCGTTCCTGGCGCGATGGTCACCCCCGCGAACGGGGACTTGTTCGCCGGGTCGCCCACGAAGTTGATGTTCGCCGCGACGTCCGCTGCGGTCAGCGGCGAGCCGTCGGCACAGGTGATGCCGCGTCGCAGACTGAAGGTGGCTTTCGTCGTCGTGGCCCGCCACTTGTCCGCCAGTCCTGTCACCGGCTTTCCGGCGGAGTCGACGTCGAGCAGCGAGTCGTAGAGGTAGCGGTCGGTCTGGATGGCGACCGAGAGGACCGTCATCTGCGGGTCGAGGCTTCCGGGGTCGGACGCGATCGCCTGCGTGAAGGTCCTGCCGTCCGCCAGTTCCTGGTGTGCAGCCCGCCCCTGCGTGGACTGCGAGACTCCCCCGCACGCGCTCACCGTCAGCGCCAGTGCGCCGAGCAGCACGACCGGGCGCCTCACGACGTCACTCCGTGACGGAGATGGTCCACGGCGAGCCGGGCGGCCCTGCCGATCGAGGCATCGACAGCAGGCCGGCGGTCCTCCAGGGAGTCCGCGCGGGTGAACACCGCGACGGCGTACTGCCTGCCGTCCGGGTAGGTCAGTACACCTGCTTCATTGCGGACCGCGGGAAGCGTGCCCGTCTTGGCCGCCACCTGGACCCCGGTGTCGAGGCCGGACGAGATCCGGTGCGGCCAGATCTGCCGTCCCATGATCGCGCGGACCTTCTCGCACGCTCCGGGATCGGCCGCGCGGTCGGTCCAGATCGCGTCGAGCAGCAGGGTGATCTCCCGCGGCGTGGACGACGTCGTCCTGGCCGGGTCGAGCACCGCCAGCTTCCACAGCTGTTCCGGGGTGGCCGCGGCGAGCGCGGCCTCCACGTCGCTGTCTTCGCCGACACCGAGGTCGGACAGCAACGACGCGAACAGGTCCTCGCAGCAGCCGCGGACACGCGTTCGGGACAGGCCGAGGTCGGTGAGCACCCGGTCCACGGCGTCCTGCCCGACCTGGTGGAACAAGACGTCTGTGGCGGCGTTGTCGCTCATGGTCAGCATGAACAGCGCCAGGTCGCGCCAGCTCATCTCCACGTCGTCGGCGCACCCGGCCGTGCCGATCCCTCCGATGCGGTAGCGCGCGGTGACCCGTGTCCGTTCGGTCTCGTCCAGCCGTCCGGCGGCCACCTCGCGGGCGTAGGCGACCGCGACCGGGATCTTGAACACCGACGCAAGCACCACCGGTGCGTCCGCGCCGACGGCGACCTCGGGGCCGTCGGTCACTCCGACTTCACGGGCGTGCAGGAACCCTTGCGCACCTGCCTCGGCGAAGACCGCGGTGATCTCGTCAGCGACGGCATTCACCGGCTCACCCGCCGATCGGCCCGGCCGGTGTGCAGGAACCGCGCCCGCCCGTTCCCGTCGTCTCCGACGAACGCGTGCACCGTGTGCATGCCGTGCTGCGGCTTCGCCGGGATCAGCTTGTCGCCGTCGTACGCAACCAGTTCGGTCCTTTCCGGGGGACCGCCGTCGAGCTCGGCGAACACCCCCTTCGGGGTCCGCTCGACCCACAGCCGGCCGTCGGCGTCCTCGCTGACCACGGTGTCGCTGACGGACGACGAGTACACCCCCACGAACCTCGCTGTCTCGATGCTCGGGGCTTCGGTGTGCGGCACCGGGGGCGCCGGCATCTCTATGCCGGCGAGCTCGCGCAGCACGCGTCCGACGAGTTCGACGTACAGCGGGAGCGGGTTGCCGCCGTTGGTCAGCAGTGCCACCGCGATGTCGTGTTCGGGAGCCACCCGCAGGAAGGCCGACTGGCCGAGCGTGCCTCCGTCGTGGCCGATCACCGCGCCGCCGGGCCGGTCGAAGAGCGACCAGCCCAGTCCCCAGGCGTCGCCCATCAGACCGAGATCCGGCAGTTCCACCTCGCGGTGCCGCATGGCGAGCGCGCTCTCCGGCGTGAGCACCGGCGTCCCGTCGGGCCCCCTGCCCCCGTCGAGATGCATCCGCGCGAACGTCAGCAGGTCCCGCGGCCGCATCGCCAGCATCGATCCGGCGGGCGCGTTCGACCGGGGCAGTGCCCAGACCTGCGCGGGCTGCGGCTCGGTGCCCCGCTCCGGCGTGAGGTGCCCCGACGCGGCACGGAACCTGACGGCCTCGTACGGGCTGGGGGCGACGTGGGTCAGCCCCAGTGGCGTGCACAGGTGGTCGCGCAGGCAGTCGTCGTACGACTTGTCGCGCAGCACCTCGACGATGCGACCGAGTACACAGAAGGCCGCGTTGTTGTACGAGAACATCTCGCCCGGTGCGAACAGCTGGGGCACGTCGGCGAGGAGGGTGACGAGCTTGTGCACCGCGTCGTCGCCGCGCCCGGTGTCGAGGAAGATGTCGCCCTCGAACCCCGAGGTATGGCACATCAGTTGGCGGACGGTGATCTTCGCGGAGGCCGTCTCGTCCCCGACGGCGAATTCGGGCAGGTACGCCCGGACCGGCGCGTCGATGTCGAGCGCGCCCTCGTCGACGAGCTGCATCGCCAGCGTGGTCGTCCAGACCTTGGTGATCGAACCGATCTGGAAGACGGAATCCACCGTGGCCTCGACGCCGGTGTTCTTGTTCAGCACCCCGGCCGCACAGTCGATCATCTCGCCGTGTGCGTATACGGCGATCGACGCGGCCGGCACCTTGTGTTCGGCCAGCAACTCGGGAAGGCGACTTTCCAACCAGCCAGGGAGTTCATTGAGTTCGGACATGTGCACCTCTTGTCTCGGCGAGGGAGAACGGGTGATTCCGGGAGGGTATGACCTGCGCGCTCATGGCCGATTCGTGAGAATCGACGAGACTTGGCGAAACCTTCATCTCGGCCGACGAAACACCGGGCCGCCGGTATCGGTTACCGCCTGAGCCAGTCCACCGCCCGGGCGGCGGCGAACCCGATGAAGGCGTCACGCTCGGGAACTCTCGAACGGGCGTCGACGGCCCTGGTGAAGACGCCGACCGCGTACCGGCCACCGTCCGGGTACTCCACCACGCCGATCTCGTTGCGCAGCGAGGGCAGCGTTCCGGTCTTGCCGCTGATCCTGACGTCGTCGTCCGCGAAGCCGGAGCGCAGCCGGTGCGGCCACACCTGCAGTTCCAGCCAGCGCCGGACGTCGGCGCACGCCGCCGCTGGCGCTGCTTCGTCACGCCAGATCAGGCCCAGCAGGCGGGTGCTGTCCGCGGCGGTGGTCCGGCAGGTCTCTTCGGGTGTCAACGCCCGTAGCTTGGCGAGTTGTTCGGCCGGCAACGCGGCCAGGATCCGTTCGTCGTCCTGGTAGTCGATCCCGAGGTCCTCCCCGATCGTGCGCAACAGCTCCCCGCAGTCGTGGGGGACGGCCGTGTGCGGGAGGTCGAGCCGCCGCAGTGACGCGGCGACCGCGGCCTTGCCCACCTTCTTGAGGATCAGGTCCGTGGCGACGTTGTCGCTGATGCCGATCATCAGGACGGCCAGGTCGTACCAGGACATCGTGACGTCGTGTCGAAACGTCGCGAGGCCGTACGGGCTGGCGGTCGGATGTCCCGGTGCCACCGTGATCCGCTCGGCGAGGTCGAGTTCACCGTCGGCTGCCTGCCGGGCAAGTTCCACTGCTACGGGAACCTTGAACACGGAGGCGGTGACCACCGGTTCCTCGGCGTCGATGCCCATCTGTCGTGGGCTGTCCAGATCGGCCGCGTGCAGCCATACCTGGACACCGACTTCCGCCGCCCGGCCGGTGATCGTCTCGACCAGTTCCGCTTCGGTGACCATGGGGTGATCCCTTCTGTCTGTCGGGTGTGGAATCGCTGTCCGGACTGGATCTTTTGCTGGGTGCGCCGGCCGACTACTTGGTGCCGGTCGACGGGAAGTTGAACTGTTCGGCTCGCTGCGGGACCCAGAACGCGATCACCGCGGTGAGCAGCGTGGTGCAGATCAGGAAGCCGAACGCGGCGGTGTACGAGAATGCGTCCGCCAGCCAGCCCATCGCCAGCGGCGCGATCACTCCGGCGACCTGGCCGCCGAAGTTGTTGATCCCGGAAGCGAGTCCGGCCACCGCCGTGGGAAGCACCCGCAGCGGAAGGCCGAAGACGCACATCGTCGCCATCCCGAACACTCCGACAGCCAATGTCTCGTAGAGAGTGAATGTCGCCGCGCTGCCCGCCGACACCATCAGGGCGAGCAGGACCGCGGTCACCGTCGCGATGGACACCAGGTACCACCTGGCCTTGTCATGGAAGTACCGGTCGAACAGCCAGCCGCCGAAGATGGTCGTCGCGAAGCCCACCAGACTCGGGATCGCCGACAGCACGCCGGTCTCGTTCAGCGACAGGTGTCTGGCCTCGAGCAGATAGCTGGGCACCCAGGTGACCAGGCCGTAGCTGAGCATGTTCATCGCGCAGAACAGCACCGCGAACTTCCACACCGCCGGGGACTTCAGTACTTGTGCGCGCGAGACTTCGGGCGTCGTCACCGTCGTTTGCGGGAGCCGGCTGAGCCGGTCCGGCAACGCCTTGGGCAGGAGCGCCCACAAACCGATGCCGATGGCCGCGCCGCAACCCGCCATCCAGAGGAAGGTGTGCCGCCAGCCGATGCCCGTCAGCAGCGGGGCGACGAGCAGGGGTGCAAGGCCGGCGATCCCGCTGGCCGACAGCATCACGCTGGTGGCGGTCCCCCGTCTCTCCGGTGTGGTCCGTTCCGCGATGGCTTTGAACGACGCCGCCGGGAAGGCGCCCTGACAGGCACCGAACAGGCCACGGAACAGCAGGAGCAGACCGAAGGTGCCGGCCATCCCGGTCAGAGCGGTGAACAGCGACCAGAGCACGAGCGTGATCAGCATCGGTTTGCGGGAGCCGTACCGATCGGCCAGGAAGCCCGCCGGTATCTGGCAGATCATGTAGACCAGCGCGAAGACGGTGACGAGCGAGCCCTGTGCCGTCTTGCCGAGATGGAACTCCTCTCCGATCGACGGCAGAGCCATACTGATGGAGAAGCGGTCGATGTAGTCGATCGACCAGGCGCACAGCATGACCACCATCGTGATCGTTGCTGTCCGGTTGACCAGCTTCGGTGTCCAGGTGTCCTCGGTGACCACCGCCGTCATGGCTACCTCCGTACCGCTGCGTCGGGATTGATGGCCCATCCTGGACATCAGGTGACGCAGCGGGTTCGTGGAGTTCCACAAACCTTCAGATGCTGTTCGGGCGGTGCGGACGAACGTTGTCTCGTTGCGGTGTCCGGCTTCTACTCGTGGTGGTGGGCTGGGTGGAGCCGGAGTTGCAGCATCGCCGCGAACCGCTCGCCGGGGTCGTCGAGGTTGATCTCACCGACCTCTGCGACCCGTCGCAGTCGGTACCGGAAGGTATTGGGGTGCACGTACGCCGCGGCGGACGCGGCGGCCACGTCGCCGAACGCGTCCAGCCAGCACGAGAGCGTGTGGACGAGCTGTGACTGGTGCCGGGCGTCGTAGTCGAGCAGTCGGGCGACGGGCCCGGTCGCCACGTCCCCGCGCGCGGCGGCCAGATCGGCGAGGTCCAGCATGAGTGCGTCGACGTGGACCTCCTCCGCCGTGGCCACACGCCGGGCGCCCCCGTTGGCGAGCAGCACCCGCAGCGCCCGGTCCGCGCCGTCACGCGAGCGGCTGAGTACGGAGCCGTCGAGAGCGGGCGGGCCGATGCCGATCGCCGCGTCCACGCGCTGCCCGGTGCGTTCGAGGAAGGTCGACGCGACGCGGATCGACCGTTCCTGGCAGTCCGCCCGGCTCCCCGGCATCGGCACGATGCCGTAGGCCACATCGCCCACCAGCGCCACGGCCGAGCGCGCCTGGACCGCACTCAGGTGCATGGCCAGCGCGTCCGCGACCCGCTGGCGGTCCGCGACCCGGCGCAGTCCGTCCTCCGTCGACGGATCGGCGTCCGAACCGCCGAACAGACCCAGGGCCAGGACGATCGCGGGCTGTCCCACGAGCCCGAGCCGCGCAATCGCCTCCGGTGCCCCGGTGCCGCCTTCGAGCGCGGTGCTCACCAGGTCGGCCCGCAACCGGCGTTCGACATCGGCGCCCGCACGCAGGCGCAACATGTGGAGCGCGACGAGCTTGCCGGCGTCGATCAGCGCCTGCGTACGCTCCTTGGACAAGGGCCCCGGCACCGCCGCCCAGATCGAGCCGAGGATCTCGTCGCCGGCCCGCACCGCGAGCGCCACCCGGGGAACGGTCATCGACTCGTCGTGGAGCGGATCGACGTACACAGGCGCATGGCCGCGATGCAGTCGCTCGAAGACGCCGTTGCGCGCCAGGCCGAGGGTGAACCGTTCCGGCACCTGACGGCCCAGGATCGTCTCCACGCGGGACTGGTCGGCCTCGTCCTGGCGGCCGGAGAAGGCGAGCACCCGTGAGCTGCGGTCCTCGATCGTGACCGGCGCGTCCAGGAGCGCGGCCACCGCGTTGGCCAGCGCGAACAGGTCACCCGACGGCATGCCGCCCAGCGTCTGCGGTGAGATGTCGCCGATGTCTCCCTCGACGAGCAGGGTGCGGAGCATGGCGGCGACCTGCGCCCAGGAGGCTCCGCGGGTGAGTCCGAGCAGGGCGACGCCGGACTCGTCGGCGGCCCGCCGGATTTCCCCGGTCGCGGCGAACGGTGACCGGACGACGAGCGCCGCCGCGCCCTTGCGGCCCAGGTCGCACAGGAGGCGGACCACGTCGCCCGGTTCGTGGACGCCCACACCCAGGACGACGGCCTGCGCGGGGAACTGCGCCTCGTCGAGCGGGTCGTGGATGACTACGCCGCTCAGTTGCCGGCGCGTGCTCCCGCCGCCGGCGATCGACTCCAGCAACACGTCCCCGAGATCGTCGAGAACGCGCGCCAGGCTTGTGTGTGGCTTGCCAGACGTCGGTGTCAGCACCGCCCAAAGGTAACTCCGGCCGCACCGGAACCTGTTGGTCCGATCCGACCGGATTTCACGGCGAATTCGTCGCCAGCTACGAACCGAGCCACACCGTCGAGGTGGTGACCTCCGCCAGCAGGTCGGGAATCGGCGTGACACCGAGGCCCGGCCCCTGGGGCACCGGCAGGTGTCCGTCCTTCAGGACGAACGGTTCGGTGATGTCGGTCCGGTAGAACCGGTCCGACGCCGATGTGTCTCCGGGCAGGGTGAACCCGGGCAGCGAGGCGAGCGCGACATTGGCCGCCCGCCCGAGCCCGGTCTCGATCATGCCACCGCACCACACGGCGATCCCATGGGCGGCGCAGACGTCGTGCACCCGCCGTGCCTCGAGGTATCCGCCGACCCTGCCGGGCTTGATGTTCACGATGCGACAGGCGCCGAGCGTGATCGCGTCGGCAGCCGAACGGGCGGACACGATCGACTCGTCGAGGCAGACCGGCGTGCGGATGCGCCGCGCCAGCTCGGCGTGGCCCAGAAGGTCCTCCTCGTCCAGGGGCTGCTCGATGAGGAGGAGCTCGAAGGGGTCCAGACGGGCGAGCTGGGACACGTCGGACAGCGTGTACGCCGTGTTGGCGTCGACCTGCAACAGCACATCGTCACCGAAGCGCTCCCTCACCGCTCGCACCGGCTCGACGTCCCAACCGGGTTCGATCTTCAGCTTGATCCGCACATAGCCTGCGTCGAGATAGCCGCCGACGACGTCCAGGAGTTGGGGGACGGAGTCCATGATGCCGACCGAGACCCCGCACGGAACGGAGTCCCGGGTGGACCCGAGCGCGGCGGCGAAGGACAGGTCGTGTGCTCGGAGTTCGGCGTCGAGCACGGCCATTTCGAGCGCGGCCTTCGCCATCCGGTGCCCCTTGAACCTGGCCAAGCGGGGTGCGACTTGGCTCGCGGTGACCTCGCCCGCCTCCATCAGGGCCGGGACCAGGAAGTTCCGCAGCACGTGTTCGGCGCCGTCGACGTATTCCGAGGAGTAGAGCGGCCCTCCCATGGTGACGCACTCGCCCCAGCCCTCACCGTTCGGCGTCACGACGCGTACGAGCAGCAGTTCCCGTACGTTCTGCGTACCGAACGACGTCCGGAACGGTGCCACCAACGGCATCTGGACACGCAGAAGTTCCACACCACTGGGCTTCATGACGACTTCTCCCTTGAGACCACGTACCAGCCGGCACGATCGAATCCGATGACCCTGGCTTCCTCCGCCATCAGGCCTCCCAACACCTCCCGCAGCGCGACGCGCCACGCCTGGCCCTGACCCGGGTCCGTGCGTCGGAGTGTCTCGATGTCCGGCGGCACGCCGACGAGCACGACCGGCCCGTCGGCCACTGCGGTCAGCGGGTCCCCGTCAGGTGCGACGGACAGGGCAGCTGCCGCACCGCGCTCTCGCAGCGCGGCGGCGTCGACCCGGGCGGGCTCACCGAGCGATGCGGCGGAGGCCGCCGGGCCCGACAGGTCCCAACGGACCATCAGCCGGTCGGTGTCACCCGAGCCGTTGATGCCGTCGCGCATCGGCCCGTAGAAGTCGGGCAGGTAGCGTGCCGGATCGACGCCGAGCTTGGCCAGGTTGAAGTGTGCGTTCCGCCGCACCAGGGGGTCGAACGTCCAGGTGATCAGCGAGACGTGCTGGCGCAACGCCCAGGCGCGCTGGTGCAGTTTGAGGGAGAACCCGATCCCCCGGCCGAGGCCTCGCGGCGCGACCCCGGCGATGTGACTGTGCAGGCTCGCCTTGGCCGGGCTGCCGAAGAAGCCGAGGCAGGCTCCCAGAAGCTCGTCCCCTTCATACGCCCCTGCGATGTAGTTCCCCGCCGCGGCCATCGCCCGCAGCAGCTCGGTCGTCACCGGTTGGGCACCGGCGCCCGGCTGCCAGATCGACGCGAAGAGCCGGCAGACCTCGGTCAGGTCGGACACCTCGGTCAGGTCCCGGATTTCCACACGCGAGGCGGCTGCCGCAGCGGTCGCGGCGGCCAGCGCGGCCGCGCTCACGGCCGGGGAAACCAGACCTGACTCAGGTGTCGCAAGATCGGTCACGGGACTGTCCTTTCCGGGCTTACCGGGCGGGCCACCGTGGTGCCGCACCAGGGTTGTCCGCCGCGTTTGTCGTGGCGCACGGAGCTCATTTCGCCAACACGGCGTCGATCAGGGCGGTCAGCAGGGCGGTGCGCCGCGGCAGTTCGGCGACGACGACGTGTTCGTCGTCCGCGTGCGCACCGCCGCCCACTGCGCCGAGGCCGTCCAGGGTGGGGACCCCGAGGCCTGCGGTGAAGTTCCCGTCCGAGGCGCCGCCGACAGCGGCGGCGGTGAGAATTCCGAGGCTGAGTTCGCCGGCGAGCGTTGCGGCAAGGTCGAACAGCCCCGAGGACGCCTCCTCCTGCAGCGGCGGGCGGTTGATGCCACCCGAGATCCGGATCCGCGAGCCGTCGAGTACGGGCCGGAGGTCCCGCACGGCCTGATCGACCCGCCGCTGCTCCGCCTCGTCCCACACACGCACGTCGACCGCCACGCCGGCATGGGCGGGAACGGTGTTCGTGGTGGTGCCGGCGGACAGTGCCGTCGGCACGACGGTCGTACCCCGTTCGGCATCGGCAAGTGCGGCGACGGCGAGGATCTGGTGCGCCACCTCCACCCCGGCGTTCACTCCCTTTTCCGGTTCGAGCCCGGCGTGCGCGGCCCGGCCGTCCACGTCGATCCGGTACAGGGAGACGCCCTTGCGGCGGCACTTGAGCGCTCCGCCGTCGGCCGATGCCTCCAGCACGAAGACCGCGTCGCAACCGCGAGCCTCTTCCTCGATCAGGCGCCGCGACGACGGGGAGCCGATCTCCTCGTCACCGGTGACGAGGATCGAAAGACCCGACCGGTTCCGTGCGGCCGCGGCGGCATGCAGCGCCATGACGACGCCCGCCTTCATGTCGAAGCAGCCCGGCCCGCGCAGCACTCCGTCCAGGACGGAATACGGGTGCGTCTCCAGCGATCCGGTGGGCCACACCGTGTCGTGGTGTCCGAGCAGCAGCACACGCGGCGCCTCGCCGAACCGCCACCTCAGATGCGTACACCCGTCGATCACCACGGGATCCGGCTCCGCGTCCAGCAGCCTGCGCCCCAGCGCCGCCACGACGTCTGCGCTGCGGGCGACGGCTTTGTGGTCGGACGACGGCGACTCGCACCGCACCAGGGTCTCGATGTCGGCGAGGAGCGCCTCCACCGTCGTTTCGGCGCGCGTCGCCGTCATCGCGGCTCACCTCGCAGCGGCTGTCCGGCAAGCGCGTCGACCTGAAGCTCCCCCGCACTGACCACCGGGACACCACCGACGAACAAGTGCCGCACGCCCACGGACGGCCGCGTGGAGTCGAAGTAGGTGGCGCAATCGGTGATCGCCACGGGGTCGAGTACGACGATGTCGGCGTCCGCACCGACGCCGAGGTGTCCCTTCGCCCGCGCGCCCGGCGCCACGTCGTCGAGGACTCGCGCCGGCAGGTGGGCACAGCGCCGGAACGCCTCCGGCCAGTCCCAGGCGCCGCTCTCCCGCACCATCACGCGCAGCGTCTTGGTGAACGTTCCCGCGGTGCGCGGGTGCGTCGTTCCCCCGGGCGGCAGCGGCCACTCGGTGCTGTCGTTGCTGCCGTCGGGCCAGTAGACCGGCATCGCGTCACTGGCGACGATCGCGTCCGGGAAGGCCAACGCCTGGTGCAGCATCTCGAGTTCGCGCGGGTTGCCCTCGTCGAGGAACTCCAGAATGCAGGGCGCCCCGGGGTCACTGTCGCGCAACTGCCGCAGGCGACCCGCGTCGGCGATGCGTTCCCCCGATTCGAGCATCACGACGCTCGACGGGGACAGGCCCTTCATCCGCAGCCGTTCGGCGTCGAGGAAGGCCGCACCGATCGCGGTGCTGCCCGCCCCGTACGGGTAGGCCTCGACCGTCACCCGGGACCCGGACCGCCGTGAACTGTCCAACGCGCTGAGTACCCGGTCGATGTGGTGGCCCGACGTACTGTTGACGTGGCAGTGGTGCATCGCGGCGCCGGTCTCGGCCGCGGCGATGACGATCTCCTCGGAGCCGTCTGCCGGAGTGCCGGGATCCACCTCGACCAGCTCACGGACGTGGGTGTACGTCGGCACACCGGCCTTCGCGGCAAGCCGGGCGACGGCGAGGAACTCGGCCGGCTCACTGTGGGGCGCGTACCCGAGGAGGACTCCGATGCCGAGCGCTCCGGCGGCCAGTTCACCCTCGATCAGGGCCAGCCACTCGACGAGTTCACGATCGGTGGAGGAGCGCTGCCATGCGTGGTTCCCCAGCACCGCGAGGCCGCTCCCGATCTGTGCGTCGGGCTGGATACCGGCGAGCACCTGGGCTCTGGCGCCACCCCACGAGGCGGAGAAGCCGTAGTGCAGCGGGCGTCCGTCGGCGGCGGCCTCGGCGTACGCGCGCCCGATGGGCATGAGTCCCGATTCCAGGTCGAGGGCCGTCGTCACACCGTCCATGGCCTGCAGCCGTTGCCCCGCGATGGAGTGCACGTGGCTGTGCAGGTCGACGAACCCCGGACCGACGACCAACCCCGTGACGTCGACCACCTCGCATCCCGGCGGCGCGTCGAGCCCTGCGGCGACAGCCCTGACCACGCCGTCGGACACGAGGACGTCGGCAACGCCGTCGAACCCTGTTCCCGGATCAATGACACGGCCGCCACGCAATAGTGTCTGCATGCTTTCGTCTCCTCGTCGAGGACGCACCGGAGCACCTGCTGGTCTCCAGTGCGACCCTAGGAGGGTGATCAGGCACCGCTGTTGGTCCATGCCGACGAATCCGTGGCGGCCTGTTCATGCGCGCCGACGAACGCGGCACGAAGTGCTGGTTCTTCTCCAGGCAGCGAGGCAGAGGAGGACAGTGCCTGCCACCAAGGCGACGGCCGCGCCGGCGGGGATGTGAGGTGTTCAGCCGGGAGTTGAATGGTCGTCGGGATCGTCGCCGAGCCCGGCGGGGCAGAGCGGGGCGAGCACGACGATGCCGTGCTCCTCGGCGAACTCGGCCATCGCGTCCCGGTACTGGGGGTTGAACTCATCCGCCCACCGGTCAATGCGCGAAGACGGTGCTCGCGAGGATCACGTGGACCGCGGTGCCGCCGAGGATGCTCAGCAGGGCGTTGCGTCGCCATAGGTGCAGGCCGATGGTGACCGCCAGAGCTGCGAGTGGGGCGATGGCGCGTGAATGGGTCGCGGGAAGGTCGCGCAGGCAGTAGGCGAGCAGGATGACCATGACGCCGGCCGGCATGCGGGTGCTGAGGTACTGGACCGTGGCGCTGGCGCGCATGGGGGCCAGGGCCGCAAACGGCAGGGCGCGCAGGGCCCAGGTGATGGCGGTGGAGACGGCGACCGCGGCGAGCAGGTAGGGGGTGTCAGGCATGGCTGGTCCTCGTGCGGGCGGTGAGATGCCGGGCCAGGAGGCCGACGGTGAAGAAGGCGAACGCGGCCGGCAGCATTTCGGCGGGGAGGAGAAGGCGGGCGGCAAGTGCACTGAGCAGAGCCAGGACGGGGGTCGGCAGGTCATCGTGCCGGTCGCGGATCGCGTCGAGGGCCAGGACGGTGAACAGGGCGGTCAGAGCGAAGTCCAGGCCGGTGACGCTGTCAGGGATGAGTGAGCCGAGCAGTCCGCCTGCGGTGGCACCGACGACCCAGTACAGATGCATGAACAGTTGGAGCCACAGGATGCGTCGGCCCGACCAGGATCGGGCGTGTTCGCCGGTCGTCAGGGCGTATGCCTCGTCAGTCAGGGCGAAGGTGCTGTAGGTCTTCGCGAGGCGCCCGTTCACACGGTGCAGCGGGAAGGACAGCGTGTAGAAGACGTGGCGAATGTTGACCAGGAAGGCGGTCAGGGCGATGGTCCCCAGCGGTGCGACCGCGGCGACCAGGCCGACGAGCACGAATTCGAACGATCCGGCGTAGATGAGCGCCGTGAACGCGCTCGCCCACCACCACGCCAAGCCGGACTGGGTCACGACAACGCCGAAGGCGACGCCGAGCGGCACCAGCCCCAGGCCCACGGAGGCGGAATCCCTGAACGCGGCCGGCGCCGCGGCTTGCCGAGGCGGAACCGGCAGTGCTGCAGGGGACGGGGGCACAACGGAGTCAGCGGTTCCGGTGACAGGCCGAAAAGCATCGTCGACAGCGGACGGAGGTATTCCCATGCGGAAATATTAGGACAGAAATGACCTAATATGGTTGCCGATAATGACTCAGTGATCTAGCAATGGGCAATCAAATGCATGTTGATCCTATCGATCGTGAAATTTTGTTTCACCTCAGTCAGGACGGGCGACTCACCAACGTCGAACTCGCCAAACGAGTCGGCCTGACCCCACCCCCATGCCTGCGCCGGGTCAAGCGACTGGAGGAGGCCGGCGTCATCAGCGGATACCGGGCCGTCATCGACCCCGTAGCACTGGGCCGCGGGCTTGAGGTCCTCGTCGACGTGGAGGTCAGCGCCACCGACCGCAAGACGTTCGAGGAGTTCGAGGAGACCGTCTCGTCCTACGAGGAAGTCATCGAGTTCCGGCGCATGTTCGGCCGCCCCGACTACTTCATCCGCGTCGCGGTCGCCGACCACGCCGCCTACGAAGCCTTCCTCACCGGCAAGCTCAGCGGCCCGCCTTGCGTTCTCCGGCTCGAATCCCACCTCACCATGAAGAACATCAAGACCAACTCCTGACGCCCTCCTACAGACTGCGCTGCCAGGTCTGGCCGACCAGGTCCTGGCCGAAGCTGTGATGGGACTCTTCGGCGACGAGCTCGAAGCCGTGCTTCTGGTAGATGCGCCGGGCCGACCCGAGCACGTCGTTCGTCCACAGGGTGATCGCCTCGTACCCGGCTTGGCCCGCGAACTGCAGGCACTCCTCGACCAGGCGGGCTCCCAGCCCCAGGCCGCGCGCGTTCGGATCGACGAGCAGCAGGCGCAGCTTCGCCGTCCGCTCGTCATGGCGGACACAGAAGACGCAGCCGGCCCGCGCCCCGTCGACCTCGGCGATCCAGGCGGCCTGCGGACCGGGTTCCTTCCCCTCGGCGTAGTCGGCGACGATCCTGCTGACCAGCGCCTCGAAGCCGGTGTCCCAGCCGAACTCCCGGTCGTAGAACTCACCGTGCGCCATCACCACCCAGCCCAGGTCGCCGGATCGACCCAACGGCCGGATAGCCACTTCACGCTCTGCCATGTCGACCCCGACTTCCGCATTTTCCTTCACTGAAACGACTGTTTCAGTAGACTAGCGTGGTGAGCCGATCCGAACCAACCCCCTCCCCTCGCCGCCAGGAACTGCTGGAAGCGGCGTACGCCTATGCCTTGCGCAGTGGCCTGGGCGAGCTGTCCCTGCGTCCGCTGGCCGAGGAGATCCACTCCAGCCCGCGCGTACTGCTCTACCTGTTCGGCAGCAAGGACGGCCTGATCAGCGCCCTACTCGCCCGGGCCAGAGCCGACGAACTCGCACACATGCAGCAGGTCGCCGAGTCGCGGGACGGGGCCGAGGGGCTCCAGCCGATTGCCCTGGAGCTATGGCGATGGCTTTCCGACGAGGCCCACCAAGGACTCTTGACGCTGTGGGTCGAGAGCTACGCCCGTTCCCTCATCGAACCCGACGGGCCGTGGGCCGGGTTCGCCCGCGACACGGTCAGCGACTGGCTGGCGCTGCTCGCCTCCGGCCAACCCGCCGCGATACGTGACACCGAGGCCGCTCTGACACAGCGCACCCTCGTACTCGCAGTCCTGCGGGGCGCGATGCTGGACCTGCTCGCCACGGGCGAGACCGCGCGCACCACCGCGGCGGTCCACCATCAGCTGTCCGCACTGGGGTGACGCGGGCGCGTCCCGGTCACGCGGTGCCGCGATGGTCTTGCCTTCAGGGCTCCGGCCACCTCACCGGCCGTGCAGTCAGGTCGAGTTCGAGCCGGCCGTTCATGTCGAGTTCGAACCGGCCGAACCGACTGTCGGCGCCGCCGCCGCCTCGATCGGGTCCTTGCTGACGCTAGCTCTGCGGGACGTCCTTGACGTACACGATCCCGTCGTATCCGGCCAGGTGGGCCGGGTCGAGTGGGGCGTAGCCGAAGTAGGGGGACACGCGGGCTGCCGGCTGTGTGTCGCCGAGGTCGGCGGCCAAGCGGTGGGCGTCGACGACGCAGCGGTCCTCCGGAAGCGCGTAGAGGTGACCTTCGACGGTGTCCGTGGGTGGGGTATCCACGCCCTGATGCCGGATCGTGCCGAGGGCCGTGGCCACGAAGGCGTACCCCTCGCCCAGGCGAGAGCTCACCAGTGCGCCGGCGCTCCACCACTCCACCGGCCGTCCGCCCATCCGCATCGAGCTCTTGTCCCGCTGGAGGTGGCCGTTGTGGGCGTGAATCAGTGCCGGGTCCCGTTCGGCGAGGGCGAGGAGGTTGGCGGCCATCATCGAGTCCCGCAGGCCGACGAGCCGCGTCATGCGGCTCGGTGAGGTGTCGGCCATCCAGAAGTGGTAGCGCAGCAGGCCCGTTGCGGTGCGCCCGCACAGGCGCGCCCGGTCCCAGTCGTCCCTCGATGTCGCCGCGATGATGTGCGGTGTCTGTTCGTCGAGCAGCGCCACCAGATCGTCGGCGAGCAGCCGCAGTTCCCTCGCCTCGGCAGACTGCCCCACGGACTCGGCCGGGTCCGTCATCGCCGCGGGATTGGTCCACCGGTCGTCGGCGCCGAGCAGGCGGTCGAGCGTCTCCGCCGTGCAGGGAAGCAGGTCGGCCTCCACTCGGGCCGCAAGGCAGCCGTGCAGTGCGGTGAGGGCCTGGCGGGGGCTCGCGGCGCCGGTGATCTCCAGCGGGCCGTCGAATCCGGCGAAACGGAGCCGCTCGGGCGCGGGCCGGCCGTCGTTGTGGGCGCGCATCCAGCGTACGAGTTCTCGGTTGGCCGCAGACGCACCCCAGCCGTGGCTGAATCCACGCTCCATGACTTCTTCGAGGGTGCCCGAGCCCGTGGTGACGTAGTCGTCCACGACCAGGCCCATCATGCAGTCGCTCTCGATCGCGATCGTCCGGTAGCCCTCCTGCTCCACGAGTTGCCGGAAGAGCTCGTTGCGCAGGTCGAGCAGAGCGTCCTCACCGTGGGTGGGCTCGCCCAGAGCAAGCAGACGCGGCCGGGCCGGGAGCAGCCCCATGACGGCAGTCGCCTCAACGGGGAGGACGGTGTCCTTGATGTCAGTAGCCATGCCTTAAACGCTATCGTTGAACCTTCGATTGAAACTTTTCCGTGATATCGGCAGGACCTGACAGGCTCATGGGAACAAACCTTCAAAGCCGTGTGCGACTCAGGCCGGTCGATCTGGCGCGCGAGCACGGTCTGTCCACACAGGCGATCAGGAACTACGAGGAGGCCGGCATCCTTCCGGCCGCCCGTCGCACACCCCACGGCTACCGCACCTATACGTCACTGCACGCGGGAGCCCTGCGCACATTCCTCGCCCTGCTGCCCGGCCACGGCCACCGGACGGCGACGTCGATCATGCGGGCGGTGAACCAGGGCACGGACGAGGAGGCGTTCCGCCTCATCGACGAGAGCCACGCCCAGCTCCTCGACGACCGCCGGACCCTCCAGGCCGTGGAACGCGCACTTGGCGACCTGGAGCCCACCACGTCGCCCGAGCCCGGTGCGAGGTCCGGGTCCGGGTCCGGCGGCACGTTCATCGGGCCGCTGGCCGGGAAGCTGGGAATTCGGCCCGCGACGCTGCGCAAATGGGAGGGCGCCGGGCTGGTGCGCCCGCGCCGCGACCCTCGGACCGGATACCGCGTCTACGACGACGCCGACGTACGGGACGCCCGGCTCGCCCATCAACTCAGGCGGGGCGGCTACCTGCTGGAGCAGATCGCCCCGCTGATCGCCCAGGTGCGGGCGGCCGGCGGCCTTGAGCCGCTGGAAGCCGCACTGAGCGACTGGCACGGCCGGCTGTCCGCCCGCGGGCGGGCCATGCTGACCGGAGCCGCCGAACTGGAGGCGTATCTCCGCGAGCGCGGCTGAGATTTCGGTCGGCATCCGAAGAGGCGCAAGGGCCAGTGGCGGCTCCTTCGCGGCTGCCCCGTCCACCTCCTGCCCGAGGCGCCCGGCAAGGCGATGCGCATGAGCGAACTCGCCGCCGCCTGCGGCATTTCCTCAGGCGGGATGACACGCGTCGTCACCCGGCTGGAGAAGCGGGGCTGGGTCGAGCGCACCAAGTGCGCCCAGGACGGCTTCCCGCCCTCTGTCATCCGCCGGATTTCCTGCGGCCGCGCCGACGCCAGTGCCACACTGCGCCGACCGCGACCGAGGCAATGAACAGAACGATGCCCACGACCGGCCAGTTGCTGTCGGCGATCCGCACGCCCGTCAAGAGGGTGACCACGACCAGGACGACCGGCAGCAGTAGGGAAAGGAGGGTGCGGGCGGCACCGGCGATCAGGGAAGGGTCGAGGTGCGACCGCCGCCGGGAGACCGGCGCGGAATCGGTGAAGTAGAAGGCCGTGGCCCGGTCTGTCAATCGAGTGGTGGCCTGGTGGTACGACATGGCCATGTATGGCATCCAGATCAAGGGGGCGACGATTCCCACCAGGAACACCAGCCCCAACAGAAGCCATCGGCATGCCTGCACCAGCCGGTGTGACCAGCCGGTGTGCTCGGACGCGGTGAGCAGTCCCAGCACGCGCGCCATGCGCAGGGTCAGGTACCACAGCACAGCGGGACGCCGTAGCGCGGATCGCTTGCCCGGGGCCGCCTGTTTCCGATGGCAGGCCGCGAGGGCGTCCCGGGCCTGGCCGACGTTCTCATGCACGCCTTGGAGGACGAGGAGTTCGGCGGCGCGGTCGTCGGCCGTGGGATCGCCGCCTTTCAGCGCGGCCAGCTCCAGGACCGTACGGGCCTGCTGGAGCAGCGCAGCGCAGAACGCGACCGGTACGAAGATCAGGAACGGGCCGCCGACGAAGGCACCCTCGGACACCGTGGCACGCCACCCCCTGGCAATCACCAGTGCGTGGAGCCCCGCCGCATCCATGTCCGGGTGGTCCTTCTTGATACCGGCGACCGAGCGTGCGGCGGTCGGGCCGAAGCGCCGCACCGCGAAGGCGGCCAGGTTCTCGGGAAGGCACTGCGGATCGTGGAGCGTCGACCTGAGGAGCCACCGCGCGGGCGACGGCCCCGGCGCGGTGTCAGGGGGTAGTGATCGCGAGTGTGGCACGGCGTGGCTTCGGTTTCATCGCGTCCTGCGGCCAAATGACGACCGCAGCGTCTCGAACCTTGATCAGTTCTTGCTTCTGCAACTGGAGCAGCGTGGCCTCGACCGCTTCTGCGCTGCGGGACGCATCGAACCGCGAAACGGTCAGCGTGGCCACGCTCGTCCTCCAGCGATCAGCCGGTCCGGGGGCAGTGCACATCAGTAAACGCCGAAGGCCGAGAAGGTGCATCTTGGGGCCGCGACCTTCCCGAGCTGCGGAAGGACGAGACCTCGCCGTGCCGGCGCCGGAGGGAAACAGCCGGGCACCCGCGTGATCACTTGCGCGGCTCGGCCGTGGTGCTCAGGCAGTGTGCGCCTCCATCGCGTCGACGATCTCGGTGCTCAGGCGGTGTGCGCCTCGATCGCGTCGATGATCTCGGGCCAGAGTTCGCGCGGGCGGTCGTGGCCCATGTCGGGGATCAGCAAGAGCTTCGCTCCGGGTACAAGTTCCGCGGTGCGTTCGCCTCCGCTCGGAGTGATCAGCGTGTCGTCCAAGCCGTGGATCACCAGAGTTGGCACCTCTAGGGTCCGGAGCGCCTCCGCACGCGAGCCGTCGAGGATCATCGCTCCGAGTTGACGCCCGACTCCCGCCGGGTAGTAGGCCCGGTCGTAACTGCCGGCAGCCAGCTCGCGAAGGAGTGCGGCGTCGCCGTATCGCCTGGACGCCCACACCAGTTCGCGATCCGCCGCTGCGATGTATCCCTCGCGGTCCGCCGGCTTCGGGCTCAGGAGTACCGCTTGGGCCTCGGGGTCGGACCGGCCGTATTCGGGTTCGCCGGTCGAGGACATCATCGACGTCAGGGTCAGGACCCGGGTGGGCTGGGCGATGGCCATCTTCTGGGCGATCATTCCGCCCATCGAGGTCCCGACCACGTGAGCGCCTTCGATGCCGAGCGCGGTGAGCAGGTCGAGGCCGTCGGCTGCCATGTCCGTCAAGGTGTACGGGATCATGGCGAGGGCGGAGGCAATGTCTCCGGAGCTCACAGCCGCGATGAACCGGCCCATGTCGACGGGGTGCTCGTCGAACTTGGTGGACAGCCCGCAGTCGCGGTTGTCGTAGCGGATCACGTGGCGGCCACGGTCGGCCAGTGCACGGCAGAAGTCGTCGTGCCAGGCGATCATCTGGGCGCCGAACCCCATCACCAGCAGGACGGGCGGGTCAGCGGGATCACCGAACGTCTCGTACGCGAGGGACATTCCGGGCGAGACTTCGACACGTGGCATGCCCGGATCTTGCCAGCATCGGGTGTCTCCGCGCATGCGGAATATCGGCCGCCGGATGTTGCTGGTGTCGATGCCCTCCACAGCTCACACAGGCCCATTGCGTCCAGCACCCCTGGCCCGTGGCCGAGGGTGCGCAATGCTCCCCCGGCAACGGGCCCAGGCCGTGCGGTCGGTGATGTGTGTCCTCAGACCTTCGTGGTCCTCGCCTGGTGTGTCGTCAGGATGCGGTGGATCAGGCGGGCGCCCGCTCGGGCGGTGCGGTGGTCGGTGTCGAGGTCCGGGTTGAGTTCCGCGATGTCGACCACGAGCGGCTTTCCGCTCGCCGCCACCTTGGCGCAGACGTGCTCGATGATCTCCATCTGGACTCCGTGGGCGGCCGGGGCGCTGACGCCGGGGGCCACTGCGGCCGGGAGCACATCGAGGTCGATGCTGAGGTGCAGCACGTCGTGGCTGTCGATGAACTCGTCCGTGAAGGCGTCGACCGCGGGCAGGTTCAGCACACCGCATTCGGTGTCCGGCAGGTAGCGCACACCGAGGCGCTCTGCGGTGCGGAACAGATGCGCGGTGTTGCTCGGCTGGCTGACCCCGAGCACGCGGTAGTTGAGCCGGTGCCCGCGCCGCTCCTCGCTCCGCGCCATTTGCAGGAACGGCGTGCCCGAGCTCGCGCGCACGTCGTCGCGGAGGTCGAAGTGCGCGTCGAGGTTGAGCACTCCGAGCCGCCCGCCGGCCCGGACGGCCCGCGTGGAGACGAGCCCCAGGTACGTGCCGTACGCCACCTCGTGGCCACCGCCGAGGACCACGACGGGAGCACCGCGGTCGACGAGCGGGCCGACGACCTGCCCGAGCCGGTGGTGGCCCAACTCCAGTTCTCCGTCGGTGACTTCGATGTCTCCGGCGTCGAGCGCGGTCAGCGGGGCGGGCAGGGCCATCGAGGCGAGGGCGGCGCGCAGTTCGCGCGGACCGTTCGCCGCGCCTTGACGGCCCTTGTTGCGGCGGACGCCCTCGTCGCTGCGGAAGCCGACGAACGTGGCGTCCCACGGCCCCGGGGCGCCGGTGTCGGTGCTGATCGCGTGGTGCCAGCGCAGGTGCTCGTTCCCGGGGCCGTCGTCCCGGCCGTGCCAGCGTTCGGGGGCCGCGTCCACGGTGAGTTCGATGGTGGCGACAGCACTCACTGGGAGTCGTCCCCCTCGGTCATCGGGACGCGTACGCCGCGGTCCTGTGCCACGGAGGCGGCGTGCTCGTAGCCGGCGTCGACGTGGCGGATGACGCCCATGCCCGGGTCGTTGGTGAGCACGCGCGACAGCTTCTGCGCGGCGAGTTCGGTGCCGTCCGCGATGCAGACCTGACCCGCGTGGATGGAGCGGCCCATGCCGACGCCGCCGCCGTGGTGGATGGACACCCAGGAGGCGCCGGAGGAGGTGTTCACCAGGGCGTTGAGCAGCGGCCAGTCGGCGATGGCGTCGGAGCCGTCGAGCATCGACTCGGTCTCGCGGTACGGCGAGGCGACGGATCCGGAGTCGAGGTGGTCGCGGCCGATGGCGAGCGGGGCGGACAGCTCGCCGCTCGCGACCATCTCGTTGAACTTGACGCCAGCGCGGTGGCGTTCGCCGTAGCCGAGCCAGCAGATACGGGCGGGCAGGCCCTCGAACTCGACGCGCTCGGCGGCCATCTTGAGCCAGCGGTGCAGGTGCTCGTTCTCGGGGAAGAGCTCCATGATCGCGCGGTCGGTGGCCTCGATGTCCTTGGGGTCGCCGGACAGGGCCGCCCACCGGAAGGGGCCGAGGCCCTCTTCGAACAGCGGCCGGATGTGGGCGGGGACGAAGCCGGGGAAGTCGAAGGCGCGCCGGTAGCCGGCCTTGCGGGCCTCGTCGCGGATCGAGTTGCCGTAGTCGAAGACCTCGGCTCCGGCGTCGAGGAAGCCGACCATGGCCTCGACGTGGCGGGCCATCGACTCGCGGGAGCGGCGGGTGAAGTCGGCGGGGTCCTTGCGGGCCTGCTCGTGCCACTCCTCGACGCTCACGCCGACGGGGAGGTAGGCCAGCGGGTCGTGCGCGGAGGTCTGGTCGGTCACGATGTCGATCGGCGCGCCCATTTCGAGGAGCCGCGGGAAAAGTTCGGCGGCGTTGCCGGTGAGGCCGATGGAGAGCGGGCGGCGGGCCTCCTTGGCCTCGATGGCCAGGCTCAGCGCGTGGTCGAGGTCGTCGGCGGCGACGTCGAGGTAACGGTGGGCGATGCGGCGCTCGATGCGGGTGGGGTCGACGTCGACGCAGATCGCGACGCCGTCATTCATGGTCACGGCGAGCGGCTGGGCGCCGCCCATGCCGCCGAGGCCGGCGGTCAGGGTGATGGTGCCCGCGAGGGTGCCGTTGAACTTCTTGCGGGCGACGGCGCCGAAGGTCTCGTACGTGCCCTGCAGGATGCCCTGACTGCCGATGTAGATCCACGAGCCGGCGGTCATCTGCCCGTACATGGTCAGGCCGCGTGCCTCGAGGGAGCGGAACTCCTCCCAGTTGGCCCAGTCGCCGACCAGGTTGGAGTTGGCGAGCAGGACGCGGGGTGCCCACTCGCTGGTGCGCATGACTCCGACGGGCTTGCCGGACTGCACCAGCATCGTCTCGTCGTCCTTGAGCGTCTTCAGGGTGCGCACGATCGCGTCGAAGGACGCCCAGTCGCGTGCGGCCTTGCCGGTTCCGCCGTAGACGACCAGGTCTTCGGGGTGCTCGGCGACCTCGGGGTCGAGGTTGTTCATGAGCATGCGCAGGGCGCCCTCCTGCTGCCAGCCGAGGCAGTTGAGTTCACTTCCACGGGGGGCGCGGATGTGGCGGGACTCGGGGGAAACGCCGGTCATGTTCTCTCCTGGTCGATGGCGGTGGAGTTGCGTGTTCCATGACAGGCGAGGCGCCGCACGCGTTCCAGCGGCGGCCGCCCAGGTTCTCGGATCCGAGAACGGCGCCGGCCGGCGGTGATGTGGGGGCGCTCAGGGGCGCGGGTTCCGTGCGGGCCGCCTCGCCTAGGATTGCCGTGGTGTTCGCGCATGTGGCGCGACGGATCCATGGGGTACGAGGACGGTGGACGGCTTGGTCGTGGAGGCTGCGGAGATCGCCCGGCTCTATGCGCGGCAGACGCCCGCTTCCGCCCCGGCCTATCAGCGGATCAAGGACCTTGTGGCCGGGGAGATCCTGGGTGGGCGCTGGCGCGAGGGCGAGGCGCTTCCCTCGGAGAGCCAGTTCGTCGAGTCGCTGGGCCTGTCCCGTATGACGATCAACCGCGCCCTGCGCGAGCTGAGCGCCGACGGGCTGCTCCGGCGCGTCATGGGCGTGGGCACGTTCGTGGCGCGGCGCAAGAGCAGTTCCGCGCTCGCCGGGGTGCACAACATCGCCGACGAGGTCCGGGACCGCGGGCATGGCTACTCGGCCAGGGTGCTGTCCCTGCGCGAGGAGCTCCCCGACCCCGAGATCAGCGCTCAGCTCGGCCTCGACGGGCGGCGCAGCGCGTTCCGCTCACGTGTCGTGCACCTGGAGGACGGTGCGGCGGTCCAGTTGGAGGACCGCTACGTCCACCCGGACTTCGCCCCCGGCTATCTCGACCAGGACTTCACCGCGGGTACGCCGTTCACGTTCCTGTCCGAGGTCGCCCCGCTGGGCAAGGGCGAGCACATCGTCGAGGCGGTACTGCCGTCCGCCGAGGAGTGCGAGATCCTCGGCATCGGCCCGTCCGAGCCGTGCCTGCTCATCCAGCGCCGCACCTGGTCCGGGGATGCTGTCGTGAGCGTCGCGCGGCTGATCCATCCCGGATCCAGGTACCGCCTGGTGGGGACGTTCGACGCCCACTGAGTCGGGCTGCCGTCAGCGTGCCCGCGTCGGGGCCGGTTTCGCGGTCGGGCGTCGGCCGGACATCGCGGCCGTCAGCCGTGCCGCCCCCTGCTCCAGGACCTCGCGGACGTGGTCGGGGTCGTGCCGGCTGTAGTGCCGGTGCCAGGTGCTGCTGAGTGCGGCGACGGGCCGTTCGTTGTGGTCGAAGGCCGCGACACCCAGCGACCGGAAGCCCTCGGAGACCAGCTCGACCTCCTCCGACCAGCCTCGTGCGCGGTCACGGGCCAGCAGGTCGAGGAGTTCCGACAGCGAGCGGGGTCCTCTGCCGGTACGCGTGATGAGATCCGCCTGCCGGGGGAAGAGAGCCCGCACCTGTGCCGGGGACACGTGGGCGAGAAGGGCGCGCCCGTTGGCCGTCAGGTGGGCGGGCAGCCGGACGCCGACGTCGGTGACGAGGGAGATGTCCGCGTCGCCGGACCGGTTCGACGGGGGCCGTTCCTTCAGCAGGTAGACGGTCTCCGCGCCGTGGACGATGCCGAGGTGCACGGTCTGGCCCAGACGTGCCGAGGTGGTGCGCAGGATGGGGCGCGCGAGGCGCTCCAGCGGTTCGTGGCGCAGATAGGCCGAGCCGATCTCGAAGGACGCGACCCCAAGACCGTACGCCTGCTCCTTGGGGAGGTAGGTGACGAAGCCGCGGTCCACCAGGACCGAGAGGACGTGGTACGCGGACGATCTGGGGATGTCGAGTTCGCGGGCCAGGGCCGCGGCCTGGACGGGGCCCGAGCGTCCGGCGAGGTGCAGCAGGATGTCCAGCGCGCGACCGACGGCAGGCGAGGCGCTGGACGCCGTTGTCCGTTCACCCATTGGTCCACCTCTTGACTCATCTGTATATACAGGAATATACAAGGGCCTTCGTCATGCGGGAGTGCTGACGAACGCCGTCGACCGGCACGTGATTCAGCCCCGCCACCTCACCCGGAACCCGGCGTTCCCAAGGAGGACCTGCTTTGTCCACCGACACCACGTCCCTGCAACGCGGGCTCAAGTCCCGGCACATACGCTTCATCGCCCTGGGTTCCGCAATCGGGACCGGTCTCTTCTACGGCTCCTCGGAGTCCATCAAGGCGGCGGGGCCCGCCGTCCTGCTGGCCTATCTGATCGGTGGCGCCGCGGTCTTCCTCGTCCTGCGCTCGCTGGGCGAGATGGCGGTGAGCCGCCCGTGCGCCGGATCCTTCGGCGAATACGCCACAAAGTACCTCGGACCGCTGCCGGGTTTCCTCACCGGCTGGACGTACGCCCTCGAGATGGTCTTCGTCTGTCTGGCGGACATCACGGCACTCGGCGTCTACATGAGCTTCTGGTTCCCGGACGTGCCACGGTGGATCTGGCTCCTCGCGGCCGTCGGCATCATCGGCGCGATGAACCTGTTCAGCGTCAAGGTCTTCGGTGAGCTGGAGTTCTGGCTCTCCTTCGCCAAGGTCGTCGCCATCATCGCGATGATCCTCGCCGGCCTTGCGATCATCGTCTTCGGGTTCGGCGGCAACGGCGACGCAGGCATCTCGAACCTGTGGAGCAACGGCGGGTTCATGCCCAACGGCATCCAGGGCCTGGTCCTGTCCTTCGCCGTGGTGATGTTCGCCTTCGGCGGCACGGAGATCATCGGCGTCACCGCCGGCGAGGCGCAGAACCCGGAGAAGACCATTCCGAGCGCCGTGAACTCCATCCCGATCCGCATCGTGCTCTTCTACGTGCTGACGCTCGCGGTCCTCATGTCGCTCAACCCGTGGGAGCACATCGGCGCGAAGGGCAGCCCGTTCGTCGAGATCTTCGCCGGTATCGGCGTCGCCTCCGCGGCCACCGTGCTGAACGTCGTGGTCATCATCGCGGCCCTGTCCGCGATCAACAGCAACATCTTCGCCGCCGGACGCATCATGTACGGCATGGCCGAGCGCAACCAGGCGCCGTCCGTCATGCGCCGCCTCTCCCGCAACGGCGTGCCGTGGATGACCGTCGTCATCATGATCGGCGCACTCCTCTTCGGTGTGCTCCTGAACTACCTCATGCCCGAACGGGTGTTCCTCGTCATCGCCTCGATCGCGACCTTCGCCACGGTGTGGGTCTGGCTGATGATCCTCCTGTCCCAGGTCAGCGCGCGCCGCAAGATGTCCGCGCAGGAGGTCGCCGCACTGAAGTACCCGGCGCCGTTCTGGCCCTACGGCCAGATCATCACCATCGCCTTCATGGTCTGCGTGGTGGTGCTCCTCGCGTTCTCGGACAGCACCCGGATCGCGCTGATGGTCGGCGGGGTGTGGCTGGCCCTGATGACGTGCGTGTACTACCTCTGGCTGCGCCCCCGGGCCCGGCGGGCGGCAGCGGCCGACACCGCGCCGCAGGTCTCGTACGAGAACGAGTCCACCGAGGGCCAGGAGCCCTCGGACGAGGATGCCGCCAGGGCCGGGCTGGAGCCCGTGCGCCAGCGATAAGGGCGGCAGAAAGGGCCGGCGGAACCGCGACAGCGACGGTTCCGCCGGCCCTTTTCGCGTGGGGGCCGGGACCGCCACCGCGCCCGTGATCAGCCCGAGATCCCGGTGCATGCGGCAACTGTCTGGGATCCCAGACAGTAACCCTCCGCAGCCACTGACGAAGACGTTCCGTTTTCGGGCTTCATGGAGTCATGAACGAAACCTTCGTAGGGGTCGGCCCCCTCTCCGTCGCCGATGTCGTGTCCGTCGCCCGGCACGGGGCCCGCGTGACCCTCACCCACGAAGCCCTGGGCGAGATAGCCCAGAGCCGCAAGGTGGTCGAGAACCTCGCCAACGACGTCGTACCCCACTACGGCGTCTCCACGGGCTTCGGCGCCCTGGCCACCCGTCACATCCCGCTGGAGCTGCGCGCGCAGCTCCAGCGCAGCCTCGTGCGCTCGCACGCCGCCGGCTCAGGCGCCGAGGTCGAGCGCGAGGTCGTCCGCGCCCTCATGCTGCTGCGTCTGTCGACGCTCGCCACCGGCCGCACCGGTGTGCGCCCCGACACCGCCCAGGCCTACGCCGACCTGCTCAACGCCGGCATCACCCCGGTCGTCCACGAGTACGGCTCGCTCGGCTGCTCCGGCGACCTCGCCCCGCTCGCCCACTGCGCCCTCGCCGTCATGGGCGAAGGCCAGGTGCGTGACGCGAAGGGCGACCTGATGCCCGCCGCGGACGCACTCGCCGCCGCCGACCTCTCCCCGGTCACGCTGCACGAGAAGGAGGGCCTGGCCCTCATCAACGGCACCGACGGCATGCTCGGCCAACTCGTCATGGCCGCGCACGACTTGCAGATGCTGCTGCGCACCGCCGACATCGCCGCCGCCATGAGCGTCGAGGGCCAGCTCGGCACGGACGCCGTGTTCGCCGCCGACCTCCAGGCCATGCGCCCGCACCCGGGCCAGGGTTCGAGTGCCGCCAACCTCACCACCCTCCTGAAGGGTTCGGAGATCGTCGCGAGCCACCGCGGTCCGGAGTGCACCCGGGTCCAGGACGCGTACTCGCTGCGCTGCACCCCGCAGGTCCACGGCGCCGCCCGCGACACGCTGGCGCACGCCGAGACGGTCGCCGCGCGTGAGCTGGCCAGCGCCATCGACAACCCCGTCGTCACGCCGGACGGACGCGTCGAGTCCAACGGCAACTTCCACGGCGCGCCCGTGGCCTGTGTCCTGGACTTCCTTGCCATCTCCGTCGCCGACGTGGCCTCCGTCAGTGAGCGGCGTACCGACCGCTTCCTCGACGTCGCGCGCAACCACGGCCTGAACGCCTTCCTCGCCGACGACCCGGGCGTGGACTCCGGCCACATGATCGCCCAGTACACCCAGGCGGGCATCGTCTCCGAGCTCAAGCGCCTCGCCGCGCCCGCCTCGGTCGACTCCATCCCCTCCAGCGCCATGCAGGAGGACCACGTCTCCATGGGGTGGGCCGCGGCCCGCAAGCTGCGCCGCGCCATCGACGGCCTGACCCGTGTGGTCGCCGTCGAGATCCTCACCGCGGCCCGCGCGCTCGACCTCCGTGGCCCGCTGGCCCCCGCGCCCGCCACGGCGGCCGTCCTGGCCGGACTGCGCCGCGATGTCGAGGGCCCCGGCACCGACCGGTACCTCGCTCCCGAGATCGAGGCCGCCGTGCAGTTCGTGGCCACCGGCGGCGCCCTCGCGGCCGCCGAGTCGGTCACCGGCCCGCTGGGCTGAACCGATCGGACCTGGTTCCTGTGACCGTCCGCGCCTGGTCTCTGTGATCGTTCGCGCCTGGTCCAAATAAGCCGAACTCCCGCCGCCGGCCTGTCCGGCGGCGGGAGTTCGGCTTCTGCGTGAGGCGCACCGCTTCTAGGTGAGGTGTCCCGCCGTCTGCGTACGGGCCTGTGCGTCGGCCACCCCGCCGATGCGCCGGCTCAGTTGGTTGGCCGTACGGGTCACCTGCGCGGCGATCCGCCGCTGTTGTTCGGCCCCGACCTCGTCGCCGCGAAAAGTGACCGCGACACCTGCGACGGGGTGCGCGCCGTGGTCGAGGACCGCGGCCGCCACGGACGAGAAGCCCGGCGTCACCTCGCCGTCCTCCGTGGCGTACCCCCGCCGCCGCGCCTCCACGAGGAGTTGGCGGAGCGCGGTCAGCGAACCGGGGCCGGACTCGTTGCGCAGGACGAAGGCCGACGCGTCGGGGAACAGGGCCCGCACCTGCGCCTGCGGCAGACGGGCCAGGACGGCCCGACCGCTGGCGGTGAGGTGGGCCGGCAGCCGGACACCGACCTCGGTCACCAGGGGGGCACGTCCTGGCGCACGTTCCTCGATCACGTAGATGACCTCGCGGCCGTGCAGTACGGCGAGGTGCGCGTTGTGGCCCGTGCTGTCGACGAGCTTGGCCAACGGCATCCGCGCCATGCGCTGGAAGGGCGCCTGCCTGCTGTATCCGGAGGCGAGTTCGAAGGCGCTGACGCCCAGGCCGTAGCGTCGCTCCTCCAACAGGTGCACGACGAAGCCCTCGCGCGCCAGGGTGTCGAGCAGGTGGTACGTCGTCGAGCGGGGAAGCCCGACGTCACGGCTGATCGCCGCGGCGGGTACGGGCCCTGCCTGGCCCGCGAGATAGCGGAGGATGGCCAGCACCTGGGCGGCGGCGGGAACGGGAGACATACCGGGAGGTTACGTCCGCCCGTCGGCCCCGCACCGAACCACCCGTACGAAGTCTGGGATACGAGACGCAATGCGGGCGGCGGCCCTGGCACCGCCCCCGGGGCCTGATGCTTGATGGAAGCCCCCGGTGCGGACGCGCGATGGAACGCCGTCCGCACCGGGGCACTCACTCATCCGCTGCCCGGCCGTGTGCCCACGGATCACGCCGCGCCGGCAGGACCTGGCCGCAGCATCCACGGAGAGATTCACATGCCAGTCCCCCAGCCCCTCGCCGAAGCCGGACGCGCCGGTGCTGATCTGCCCGGCGCCTCCACGCTGATCACGAACATCGGCGCCCTGGTCACCAACGACGCCACGCGCGGAACGGGTCCACTCGGCCTGATCACCGACGCCGCGCTGGTCATCGACGGCACCGATGTCGCCTGGGTGGGCCCCCGGGCCGAGGCGCCCACGACCGACCGCAGCTTCGACGCCCAGGGCCGGGCAGCCATCCCCGGATTCGTCGACTCGCACTCCCACCTCGTCTTCGCCGGCGACCGAACCGCGGAGTTCAACGCGCGGATGTCGGGCCGTGCCTACAGCGCCGGCGGCATCCGTACGACCGTCGAGGCCACCCGGGCCGCACCGGACAGCGCGCTCCACGCCACCGCCGGGCGCCATGTGTCCGAAGCGCTGCGGCAGGGCACGACCACCGTCGAGATCAAGTCGGGCTACGGCCTCACGGTGGAACACGAGGCCCGGTCACTGGCCGTCGCCGCCGCCCACACCGACGAGGTGACGTTCCTCGGCGCGCATGTCGTGCCCGCCGAGTTCGCCGAGGACCCGGCCGGCTATGTCGACCTGGTGACGGGCCCGATGCTCGACGCGTGTGCGCCGCACGCCCGTTGGGCGGATGTCTTCTGCGAGCAGGGAGCCTTCGACGCGGACCAGGCGCGCGCGATCCTCGAGGCCGCGTCCGCCCGCGGACTCCTGCCGAGGATGCACGCCAACCAGCTCAGCCACGGGCCGGGCGTCCAGCTCGCCGTCGAACTCGGCGCCGCCTCGGCCGACCACTGCACCCACCTCACCGACTCCGACGTCGACGCGCTCGCGCACGGCGACACCGTGGCGACGCTGCTGCCGGGGGCGGAGTTCTCGACGCGGGCGACCTACCCCGACGCACGTCGTCTGCTCGACGCCGGCGCGACCGTGGCGCTGTCCCCCGACTGCAACCCCGGCTCCTCCTTCACGAGTTCGATGGCGTTCTGCGTCGCCCTCGCCGTACGGGAGATGGGCATGACGCCGGACGAGGCGCTCTGGTCGGCGACGGCGGGCGGCGCACGGGCGCTGCGCCGCGACGACGTCGGCACGCTGTCACCCGGGGCGCGCGCCGACCTCGTACTCCTGGACGCGCCCTCGCACGTGCACCTCGCCTACCGCCCCGGTGTTCCCCTCGTCTCCGCCGTCTGGCGCGCCGGCAGGTGCGTCGTCCGGCCCACCTGAGGAATCCCGCGCGCCACCCCCTGTACGCGCGCCACCCCCCGTTCGATCACCGCCCTCCCGAGACACGACGTCACAAACGAGGAAGCCACACGATGGGTGACACACCCGCCAATCCGCCTGCCGGCGTGTACAGCAGCGTCCGTCAGCTGCGTGCCGACGCCTGGAGCTCACTGACCGAACTCGCACGCCAGTGGGCGTCCGACACCTCGAGCGCAGCCCGCAGGCAGGCGACGCAGGAGCGGCTGGACGAACTCTTCCGGCAGTTGCTGCCGATCGAGAACTGCTGGGCCTTCCCCGGCAGGTCCGCCTTCACCGAACTGCGCCGCCTGCGCACGGCCGAGGACCGGTACGGCCTGGCCCGGCGCACGGACGAACTGCATCGCGCCCTGGGCACGGAGTCGTACCGCAGCGCGACGCCCCGGAAGGCCGAACCGACCGCTCCGGCCGGGGAGGAGCCGCTTCCGGGCGGGACGACGCCCAAGCCGTACTTCGAGGTCCTCGTGGTCGGCGAACTGACCGCGGCGGAGGAGGAGGCGCTGCGCATCTCGCTGCGCGGCCGGCGCCGCGCCGAGGACGAGTTCGTGTACGAGATCGTCGTCGCGCCCAGCTTCGAGGACGCGGTGATGGCGGTCCTGGTCAACCCCGGTCTGCAAGCCGTGGTCATCCACCGGAGGTTCGCCGACCGTTCCCCGTACGACCTGAGTGTCGTCGCGGGCCTCGTCGAACAGCCGCAGGCCGACCCGTTCGCGCAGGACGGGCCCTACGAGCAGAGGGCGCAGGCGCTCGGTGCGCGGCTGCTCGAACTGCGGCCCGAGATGGACCTCTATCTCATGACCGACGGCTCGGTGGAGCGGATCGCCGGTGTGCTCAGCAGCGGATTCGCCCGGGTCTTCCACGCGCGCGAAGGGCTGCTCGAACTCCACCTGTCGATTCTGCACGGCGTCCGCGAACGCTTCCGCGCACCGTTCTTCACCGCGCTCAGAGCACACAGCAGACGACCGACAGGTGTCTTCCACGCGCTCCCCATCTCCCGCGGAACGTCGCTGCTGACCTCGCACTGGATCCCCGAGATGGTCGAGTTCTACGGGCTGAACATCTTCCTCGCCGAGACGTCCGCCACCTCGGGCGGCCTCGACTCCTTGCTGGAGCCGACGGGCCCGCTGCGGGAGGCCCAGGACCTCGCCGCCAAGACGTTCGGGGCGCGCCAGTCCTACTTCGTCACCAACGGGACGTCCACCGCCAACAAGGTGGTCGTACAGGCGCTGGTACGGCCGGGCGACATCGTCCTGGTCGACCGCAACTGCCACAAGTCCCACCACTACGGGCTGATGCTCGCGGGCGCCCAGGTGGTCTACCTCGACGCCTATCCCCTGGACCGGTACGGGATGTACGGCGCCGTGCCGGTGAAGGAGATCAAGCGCAAGCTGCTGGAGCTGCGGCGGGCCGGTCTCCTCGACCGCGTCAAGATGCTGATGCTGACCAACTGCACCTTCGACGGCATCGTCTACAACCCGACGCGGGTGATGGAGGAGTGCCTGGCGCTCAAGCCCGATCTGGCGTTCCTGTGGGACGAGGCGTGGTTCGCCTTCGCCCGCTTCCACCCGGTCTACCGCCGGCGCACCGCCATGGCCGCCGCCCGCACCCTCACGGAGAACCTGCGCGGACAGGGCCTCGCCGACCGATACGCCCGACAGCAGCAGGAGTTGGGCGACGATCCCGACGACGAGATGCTCCTCGACCACCGGCTCGTCCCCGACCCCGCCAAGGCCCGGATCCGGGTGTACGCCACGCAGTCGACGCACAAGACGCTCACCTCGCTGCGCCAGGGTTCCATGATCCACGTCTTCGACCAGGACTTCAGCCACCGCACGGCGGAGACGTTCCGCGAGGCGTACATGACGCACACCTCCACGTCCCCCAACTATCAGATCCTCGCCTCCCTGGACCTGGGCCGAAGACAGGCCGCGCTGGAAGGTTTCGAGCTGGTGCAGAAGCAGCTCGAACAGGCAGGGGTGCTGCGTGATGCGATCGACCAGCACCCCGTACTCAGCCGGTACTTGCGCTTCCTGACGACGCCCGACCTGATCCCGGGCGAATTCCGGGCCTCCGGCGTGGAACAGCCGCTGCGGACCGGTCTGGCACGGATGTCGGAGGCCTGGGAGGACGACGAGTTCGTGCTCGACCCGACCCGGGCGACCCTGCACATCGGTCTCACGGGCATCGACGGGGACACGTTCAAGCACGAGCACCTGATGGACCGCTACGGGGTGCAGGTCAACAAGAGCACCCGCAACACGCTGCTGTTCATGACGAACATCGGCACCACCCGCAGCGCCGTCGCCTACCTCATCGAGGTGCTCCTCAAGATCGTCGAGGAACTGGAGGATCGCAAGGACGAGTTGGGCCCGCCCGCTCTGCGTCGACAAGCCGCCGACGCCGCATGGGACGCCGTCGTCGCCCTGCCCGACTTCAGCTCCTTCCATCCCGCCTTCCGACCGGGAGGCCGTACACCCGAAGGGGACATCCGCCGGGCCTTCTACCTGGCGTACGACGAGACGCAGTGCGAGTACCTGTCGGCGGACGAGGTCACCGAGGCCATGACCGGCGGCCGGGACGTCGTCTCGGCCACGTTTGTGACCCCGTACCCGCCCGGATTCCCCGTACTGGTCCCCGGTCAGGTCGTCAACGACGCCGTACTGGACTACATGCGGGCCCTCGACACCCGGGAGATCCATGGATACCGGCCGGAGACCGGGTACCGGGTGTTCACCGAGCAGGCATTGAAGGAGCAGCAAACGCTCCTGGAGTCCGACAACGGCCCCTGGGCGACGGCCTGATCGATCCGGTCCGACGTCCGGAGCGCCCTCGTTGCCGTACGTCGACGAGATGGACGGGCGCGGGCCCGAGGCCGATCCTCGACACACGATTACCGACCGCTTAGTATCCGCAGGCAGCACACGCATCCCCTCGTGTATCCCACGACAGACAGTCGCCGGCCGTCAGCCCTGGAAATCAGCGCGGACGGCCACGACGGAGAGGCCGCCCATGAACGGCGCGCAGTCGCTGATCCGTACTCTCGTCCGTACCGGTGTCGACGTGTGCTTCGCCAACCCCGGCACCTCGGAGATGCACTTCGTCGCCGCGCTCGACTCCGTACCCGAAATGCGCGGCGTGCTCGGCCTGTTCGAGGGTGCCGTCACCGGGGCCGCCGACGGATACGCACGCATCGCCGGCAAACCGGCCGCCACGCTGCTGCACCTGGGCCCCGGCCTCGGCAACGGGCTGGCCAATCTCCACAACGCGCGGCGGGCCCACACCCCCGTCGTGAACGTGGTGGGCGACCACGCCACCCACCACAAGAAGTACGACGCTCCCCTGGAGTCCGACATCGATCCGGTGGCCGGGTCGGTGAGCGGCTGGGTGCGGCGCAGCGACCGGGTCGCCGAGGTCGGCGCCGACGCTGCGGCCGCGGTGGCGGCCTCGATGAAGGCACCGGGACAGGTCGCGACGCTGATCCTGCCCGCCGACGCGTCCTGGGACGAGGGCGGTCAGGTCGCCGAACCACTGCCCTCGCGCACATCTGCGGCTCCCGGTCCGCAGACGGTGTCGTCCATCGCTGACATCCTCCGCAGCGGCGAACCCGCCGCGCTGCTGATCGGCGGCCCGGCCTGCCGTGAGCCCGGCCTCCTCGCGACCAGCCGGATCGCGAACGCCACCGGCGTGCGCGCGCTGGTGGAGACCTTCCCCGCGCGACTGGAGCGCGGCGCGGGCCTGCCCGCCATCGAGCGCCTCCGCTACCTCGCCGAGCAGGCCGTCCGCCAACTCGACGGTGTCAAGCACCTGATCGTGGCGGGCACTCGCTCCCCCGTGTCGTTCTTCGCCTACCCCGGCAAGCCGAGCGACCTGGTACCCGAGGGCGCCCAGGTGCACACCCTCGCCGATCCGTCCCAGGACGTGGTCGCCGCTCTGGAAGCGCTGGCCGAGCAGGTGGCCGCGGACACGCTCCCGACCCTGGCCGAGCCCGCCCTCCCGTCGTTCCCGAGCGGCCCCCTGACCGCGAACAACTGGGCCGAAGTCGTCGGCGCCCTGCTTCCCGCCGGCGCGATCATCTCGGACGAGGCGAACACCTCCGGCGCCGCCTTGCCGGCCGCCACGGTCGGCGCGCCCCGGCACGACGTACTGACGCTGACCGGCGGCGCGATCGGGCAGGGCATACCGGTCGCCACCGGGGCGGCAATCGCGGCACCGGACCGGCCGGTCGTCAACCTGGAGGCCGACGGCAGTGCGATGTACACGATCTCGGCCCTGTGGACCCAGGCACGCGAGAACCTCGACGTCACCACCGTCATCCTGAACAACAGCGCCTACGCCGTACTGCGCCTCGAAATGCTGCGGGTGGGCGCCGACCTCTCGGGTCCTGCCGCGAAGACGCTGCTCGACCTCTCCTCGCCCGACCTGAACTTCGCCAAGATCGCGGAAGGGATGGGTGTCCCGTCGTCGCGGGCGACCACCTGCGAGGAACTCGCCGAGCAGCTCCGCCGCGCCTTCGCGGAACCGGGCCCTCATCTGATCGACGCCGTGGTCCCGCCTCACCTGTAGTGGGCCCCGAACGACGAAGGAGAACATGTGGACGAGCCTGAGCGGCTGGAAGAGGCAAGCGCCGAGGTACAGGAGCGCGTCCGGGCCAGCTTCGACCAGCAGGGGCTGATGGCCCACCTCGGTGCGCGGCTCACGCGCATCGCACCGGGCGTCGTGCACATCGCGCTCCCGGCCCGGCCCGAAGTGACCCAGCAGCACGGCTACTTCCACGCCGGCGCCACCAGTTCCATCGCCGACAGCGCCGGTGGCTACGCGGCCTTCACTCTGTTCCCCGAGAACACCGAGGTGCTCACGGTCGAATACAAGATCAACCTGCTCGCGCCCGCCCTCGGCGACCACCTTGAGGCCGTCGGAACCGTCCTCAGGGCCGGGCGGACCCTGACCGTGTGCCAGCTGGAGGTTTTCGCCGCGCAGGAGAACGGCACACGCAAGCTCGTGGCCCACGGACAGCAGACGCTGATCCGCGTGAACAGGACCGCGCAGTGAGCGGGGCGACTCGGCTGCACCCGCGACGAGCGTTCCCTCGACCTCAGCTTTAGGGTGAGACTTCGACGCCCCTCCCCTCCCGGCCACGGAGGTCAGCGCGCGTGGTCGCGCATGACGCGTTTGGTGCGCGAGTAGTCGTCCAGCGCGTACACCGACAGGTCCCGGCCGTAGCCGGATCCCTTGAAGCCGCCCCAGGGGACTTCGGTCGCCGGCACGAGAGGTGAGTTGACCCGCCCGAGTCGTCACGGGGGCGCCGCGCGCCGACCCACGGGACGGAGGGCCTCCGGCGCGTCAGGGCTTCGTCGACTCGCCGCCCTGATCAGCGGGTTGGGCCCGCGGCCAAGCCATGGGCCATGGTCAGATGGCGTCGCGCACGGCCCGTTCGAAGCCCTCGACATGCGCGCGGGCGATCTGGGCCGCCGCATCCGGCTCACCGGCGACGATCGCGTCGATCAGCGGTCCGTGCTCCTCGACGTGGCCGGCCATGTCGGCGAGCCGGTCGATGAACAGGCACCAGATCCGCGTGGCCAGATTGTCGTGGCGGATGAGGGTGTCTTCCAGGTACGGGTTGTGCGTGGCGGCGTACACGGCACGGTGGACCTTGAGGTCCAGATGCATCAGCTCGGCCGCATCGCTGTGCCGGGGATCCACGCCTGCCAGTTCACGCCGTACGGCTGTCAGGGCCGCACGGTCCTCGGCCGTGGCCCGCCGTGCCGCACGGGCGGCGGCCAAGGGCTCGAGCTCCAGGCGGACTTCGGAGATATGGGCCAGGTCGGTGATGTTGACTTCGGTGGCGAAGGTGCCGCGCCTGGGATAGGTCGTGACGAGCCGCTCGTACTGGAGTCGTTTGAGGGCCTCGCGCACCGGGGTGCGGCCGACTCCGAGGGACTGGGCGAGCTGATCCTCGTTGATGGGCGCGCCCGGGCGGATGTCGAGCATGACGAGCTGATCGCGGATGGCGCGGTAGGCGCGCTCGGCGAGGGACAGCTCCTCGCCGCCGACCGCCGGCTCGGTCGCCACGTGCTGCATGAGGCCCCCTTGACCTGTCCATCGAGGTCCCATACCTTACCGCACAGACTGATATATCAGTTGCTCATTAGTCGGCTCTCAGAATGGTGTGCAGATGGCAACGGACGCCCAGTCGATCACCACGCCTACGACCTCCGCTTCGCTCCACGCCCTTCCGCTCAGCGAGCTCGACCCGGACATCGCCGCCGCCGTCGACGCCGAGCTGCACCGCCAGCAGTCGACGCTGGAGATGATCGCGTCGGAGAACTTCGCCCCGGCCGCCGTCATGGAGGCCCAGGGCTCGGTCCTCACCAACAAGTACGCCGAGGGCTACCCCGGCCGCCGCTACTACGGCGGCTGTGAACACGTGGACGTCATCGAGCAGTTGGCCATCGAGCGGGTCAAGGACCTGTTCGGCGCCGAGGCCGCAAACGTACAGCCGCACTCGGGCGCCCAGGCCAACGCCGCCGCGATGTTCGCACTCCTCAGCCCGGGCGACACGATCCTCGGCCTCGACCTGGCGCACGGCGGCCACCTGACCCACGGCATGCGCATCAACTTCTCCGGCAAGCTCTACAACGTCGTGCCGTACCACGTAGGCGAGTCCGACCTGCGTATCGACATGGACGAGGTCGAGCGGCTCGCGCGCGAGCACCGGCCCAAGCTGATCGTCGCCGGCTGGTCGGCCTACCCCCGACGCCTCGACTTCGCCGCGTTCCGGCGGATCGCCGACGAGGTGGGCGCCTACCTGATGGTGGACATGGCGCACTTCGCCGGACTCGTCGCGGCCGGACTGCACCCAAGTCCCGTTCCGTACGCGGACGTTGTCACGACCACCACCCACAAGACGCTCGGCGGTCCGCGCGGCGGAGTGATCCTCAGCCGGGCCGGTCTCGCCAAGAAGATCAACTCCGCGGTCTTCCCCGGGCAGCAGGGCGGGCCCCTCGAGCACGTCATCGCGGCGAAGGCGGTGGCCTTCAAGGTGGCGGCGAGCGAGGAGTTCAAGGAGCGCCAGCAGCGCACCCTGGACGGCGCCCGCATCCTGGCCGGGCGACTGCTCAGCGACGATGTGGCCGAGGCCGGGATCACCGTGCTCACCGGCGGCACCGAGGTCCACCTGGTCCTCGTCGACCTGCGGAACTCCGCGCTCGACGGGCAGCAGGCCGAGGACCGGCTGCACCGCGTCGGCATCACCGTCAACCGCAACGCGGTGCCGTTCGACCCGCGCCCGCCGATGGTCTCGTCCGGCCTGCGGATCGGTACGCCGGCGCTGGCCACGCGCGGCTTCGGCGCCGAGGAGTTCCGTGAGGTCGCCGACATCATCGCCGGGACGCTCAGGCCCGAACATCTCGGCGAGGAGCAGGCGAGCCTGCTGCGGGACCGGGTGGAGAAGCTCGCCGATGCGTTCCCCCTGTACCCCCATCTGCCCCGCCTGCCCCAGCCGCCCCACCTGCCTCGCCTGAACGGAGACGCGGCATGACCGTCCAGCCGCAGCCGACCCTGCCGGAACACCCGGACTTCCTCTGGCGCAATCCCGAGCCGCGCTCCTCGTACGACGTCGTCATCGTCGGCGCGGGCGGGCACGGCCTGGCGACCGCCTACTACCTCGCGAAGGAACACGGCATCACCAATGTCGCGGTCCTGGAGAAGGGCTGGCTGGCCGGCGGCAACATGGCCCGCAACACCACCATCATCCGCTCCAACTACCTGTGGGACGAGAGCGCGGCGATCTACGAGCACGCGCTCAAGTTGTGGGAGGGACTCCCGGAGGAGCTGGACTACGACTTCCTGTTCAGCCAGCGCGGCGTCCTCAACCTCGCGCACACCCTCCAGGACGTCCGCGAGGGCAGGCGCCGCGCCAACGCCAACCGGCTCAACGGAATCGACGCCGAATGGCTCGACCCGGACCAGGTCGCCGAGGTCTGCCCCATCCTCAACGTCTCCCCGGACACCCGGTACCCGGTGCTCGGCGGCACCTTCCAGCCCCGCGCCGGCATCGCCAAGCACGACCACGTCGCCTGGGCGCTCGCCCGCCGCGCGGACGAGATGGGCGTCGACCTGATCCAGGGCTGCGAGGTCACCGGCTTCGTCAAGGACGGCGAGAGGGTCGTGGGTGTCGAGACCAACCTCGGCCGCATCAACGCCGGCCGGGTCGGTCTCGCGGCCGCCGGACACAGCAGCGTGCTCGCCGAGCGGGCCGGAGTCCGCCTCCCCGTCCAGTCCCACCCGCTCCAGGCACTGGTCTCCGAGCTCCACGAGCCGGTCCACCCCACCGTCGTCATGTCGAACCACGTCCATGTCTACGTCTCCCAGGCGCACAAGGGCGAACTGGTGATGGGCGCGGGCGTCGACTCGTACAACGGATACGGACAGCGCGGTTCCTTCCACGTCATCGAGGAGCAGATGGCCGCGGCCGTCGAACTGTTCCCGATCTTCGCGCGGGCGCATGTGCTGCGGACCTGGGGCGGCATCGTCGACGTCACCCCGGACGCCTCGCCGATCATCAGCGCCACTCCCGTCGAGAACCTCTTCGTCAACTGCGGCTGGGGTACCGGCGGCTTCAAGGCCACGCCGGCCGCCGGCTGGACCTTCGCGCACACCGTCGCCACGGGCGAGGCGCACCCGCTCAACGCCCCCTTCGCCCTCGACCGCTTCACGACGGGCGCACTGATCGACGAACACGGCGCCGCGGCCGTGGCCCACTGAGAGGACGCTGCTGCGATGCTGCTCATCAACTGCCCATGGTGCGGTCCCCACAACGAGAGCGAATACCACTACGGGGGCCAGGCCCACGTCCCGTACCCCGAGAACCCCGCCGACCTCGACGACCGGCAGTGGGCCGAGTACGTCTTCTACCGGGACAACCCGAAGGGCCCCTTCGCCGAGCGGTGGATGCACAACCACGGCTGCCGCCGCTGGTTCAACGCCCTGCGCGACACGGTCAGTTACGAGGTGCTCGCCACCTACCGGCTCGACGAGCCGCGCCCCGAACCCCGCATCACCGACCCGGCCGGAGAGCAGCGATGACCGACCAGCAGTTCCGGCTCGGCGACGAAGGCCGCGTCGACCGCACCACTCTCCTGCACTTCACCCTCGACGGGAGGGAGTTGACCGGACATCCCGGCGACACCCTCGCCTCCGCCATGCTGGCGAACGGCATCGTGGAGGCCGCCCCGTCGCTCTACCGCGGCCGCCCCCGCGGCATCGTCTCGGCGGGCGTCGAGGAGGCCAACGCCCTGGTACAGCTCGGTGGTTCGTGCTCGGAGGGCATGCTCCCGGCGACGACGGTGGAGCTGTACGACGGCCTGTCCGCGACCACGCTGTCCGGCATGGGACGACTCGACCCGACCCCCGACCCCGCCGTCTACGACAAGAAGTACGTCCATACCGACGTCCTGGTCGTCGGCGCGGGCCCGGCCGGGCTCGCGGCCGCAGCCGCGGCAGCCGAGTCCGGCACGCGCGTGATCCTGGTGGACGACCAGCCTGAACCCGGTGGCGCGCTGTTGTCCGGACGCACTCGGTCGGGGTGGGTGGCCGAGGTCGGCGCGGCGCTCGACGCGGCCCCCGAGGTCACTGTGCTGACGCGCACCACGGTGTTCGGGTCGTACGACGACAACTACGTCCTCGCCCTGGAGCGGCGCACCGACCACCTCGGAGGCGACGCACCCGACCCTTCCTCGGGTGTCTCGCGCCAACGGCTGTGGCACATCCGCGCCCGCCAGGCAGTCCTGGCGACCGGCGCGCACGAGCGCCCGCTGACCTTCGCCGGCAACGACCGTCCCGGCGTGATGCTCGCCGCGTCCGTACGCACGTACCTCAACCGGTACGGCGTGGCCCCGGGCCGCCGGGCCGTGGTCGCCACCACCAACGACAGCGCGTACGACACGGTCGCCGATCTGCACGCAGCCGGCATCGACATCGCCGCCGTCGTGGACGCGCGGCCCGAACTGTCGCGGCCGGCCGCCGAGATCGCGACGGCGACCGGGGTACGGGTGCTGACGGGCAGCGCAGTGGTCGACACCGCGGGCGAGTCCCGCCTCACCGGCGTGACCGTCCAGAGCCTCGACGCGGACGGCCAACTCACGGGCGAGACAGAGGAGTTCGACTGCGAGCTGCTCGCCGTCTCGGGCGGCTGGAGTCCGGTCGTCCACCTGCACAGCCAGCGCCAGGGCAAGCTGCGCTGGGACGACGACCTGGTCGCGTTCGTGCCCGACGGCACCGTGCGGGACCAGCAGGTCGTCGGCGCGGCACGTGGGACGTACGGTCTCGACGGGGCTCTGGCCGAAGGCGCGCGGGCCGGTGCGCTGGCGGCGACCGAGGCGGGCTTCCCCGTTCCGGTGCCCGCGGCGCCGTCCGAGGACGCACGGCCCGACGTCCGCGCCCTGTGGCTGGTGCCCTCCCCCGTCGGCGAACCCGGCACCTGGGACACCCACTTCGTCGACCTCCAGCGCGACGTCACCGTCGCCGACGTCTGGCGGTCCACCGGCGCCGGCATGCGCGGCGTCGAGCACGTCAAGCGCTACACCTCCCTCGGCACGGCGAACGACCAGGGCAAGACGTCCGGCGTCAACGCGATCGGTGTGATCGCCGAAGCCCTCGGCGCCGGCGCGTCACCCGGCGAGATCGGCACCACCGCCTACCGGGCGCCCTACACACCGGTGGCCTTCGCCGCCCTCGCCGGACGGGAGCGCGGGGACCTCTTCGACCCGGAGCGCACCACGTCCGTCCACGGCTGGCACATCGCCCACGGCGCGGAGTTCGAGGACGTCGGGCAGTGGAAGCGGCCCTGGTACTACCCCCGGCCGGGCGAGGACATGGACGCGGCCGTCGCCCGCGAGTGCCGCGCGGCCCGTGAAGGCGTGGCGTTCATGGACGCCACCACCCTCGGCAAGATCGAGATCTGGGGAGCAGACGCGGGCGAGTTCCTCAACCGCGTCTACACCAACGCCTTCAAGAAGCTCAAGCCCGGCATGGCCCGCTACGGCGTGATGTGCAAGCCCGACGGCATGATCTTCGACGACGGCGTGACGCTGCGCCTCGACGAGAACCGCTACTTCATGACCACCACGACGGGTGGCGCCGCCGGGGTCCTGGACTGGCTGGAGGAGTGGCTGCAGACCGAGTGGCCCGAGCTCGACGTCCACTGCACCTCGGTGACCGAACAGTGGGCGACGGTCGCCGTCGTCGGCCCGAAGTCACGCGACGTCATCGCGAAGCTCGCCCCCGAACTCGACGTCTCCGCCGAGGCGTTCCCTTTCATGGCGTTCCGCGAGACGACGCTGGCCTCGGGCATCCCGGCCCGCGTCTGCCGGATCTCCTTCTCCGGTGAGCTCGCCTTCGAGATCAACGTCTCGTCCTGGTACGGCCGAGCCGTCTGGGAGCAGGTGTACGAGGCCGGAAAGTCGTACGACATCACCCCGTACGGCACCGAGACGATGCATGTCCTGCGCGCCGAGAAGGGATTCATCATCGTCGGCCAGGACACCGACGGCACCGTCACGCCCCAGGACGCGAACATGGACTGGGTGGTCTCCAAGCGCAAGGACTTCATCGGGAACCGCTCCTACTCCCGTGCCGACACGACGCGCGCCGACCGCAAGCAGCTGGTCGGCCTGCTGCCCACCGACCGTACGACGCGACTTAACGAGGGGTCCCAACTCATCGCGCGGGACACGCCGTTGACGCCCGAGTCCGGGCCGGTGCCCATGCTCGGCCACGTCACCTCCAGCTATCACAGCACCGCCCTCGGCCGCCCCTTCGCCCTCGCCCTCGTCGCCGGCGGGCGGGCCAGGATCGGCTCGACCCTGCTCGCCCCGGTGGGCGACGACCTGGTGCCCGTCGAGGTCACCGACTCCGTCCTCTACGACCCGGAAGGGACCAAGCGCGATGGCTGAGCCCACGAACGACGCGCGCACCGGCCTGCTGGCATGGCGCGTGAGCCCTCTGGCGCATCTCGCGGAGCGGATGCGGGACGCCGCCGTCACGGGGGCCCGCGGTGTCACGCTGGCCGAGTGGCCCTTCGTCAGCATGGTGAACGTGCGCGTCGACCCCGCCTCCGCGGCGGCGACCCGCATCGAGAAGACCCTGGGAGCACCACTCCCCCGCGAGCACGGCCGGACCACCACCTCCGGCGGCCACACGGCGTTCTGGCTCGGCCCCGACGAGTGGCTCGTGCTGTCCCAGACCGAAGTCGGTTCCGTGGTGGCCGAGTTGAGGGAGGCGCTCGCCACGGATCCGGGTTCGGTCGTCGACGTCTCGGCGAACCGCACCACCCTCGAACTGAGCGGCCCCTCCGCCCGGCAGGTGCTGGAGAAAGGCTGCCCGCTGGACCTGCATCCCCGGGTCTTCGGCCCGGGCCGGGCCGTATCGACCACGGTGGGACCGATCGCGGTCCTGCTCTGGCAGGTCGACGACGGGCCGACGTACCGTCTGCTGCCGCGCTCGTCGTTCGCCGATTACCTGGCGCGCTGGCTCATCGACGCGATGCGCGAATACCGCGGCCCCGAGCTGCCTTGACCGCACCGGGCGCGTTCGGCCCGCACTCGGTCCGCGCCGGCCCCTCCTCGCGCACGGTGGGGCCGACACGGGCGGCCCGGCGCTTCGCCAGCAGCTGGGCCGACCACCGCACGTACACGGACAGCCTCGCCAAGGTCACCACGACCCTGCGCGACACCGGCCGGGACATGAAGGCCACATGCCAGGAGGCCGCCCGCGGGCCTCGCCGTCAACGTCACCGAATGCTGACACCATGACTGATTCCCCGGCTTCCGCCGCGTCCCCCGCCCCCTCTCCTACCGGCCCCGCCACGGCGCCGGCCGAACATGTCCTCACCCTCGACTGCCCAGAGGCGCCCGGCATCGTCCACGCCGTCTCCCGGTTCCTCGTCGAGCACGGCAGCGACATCATCGACAACCAGCAGTTCGGCGACCGCCGGGACGGCCACTTCTTCATGCGGGTGCACTTCGCCGCAGCCGTCGGCGAGAACACCACGCAGTCCATGCGCGACGACTTCGCCGCCGTGGCCGCCCCCTTCGCCATGCGGTGGCACCTCGAACCGGCCGGCACCCGCCGACGCGTGCTGATCATGGTGTCCCGCTACGACCACTGCCTCAACGACCTGCTCTTCCGCACCCGCAGCGGCGACCTGCCCATCGACGTCGTCGCGGTCGTCTCCAACCACCGCGACCACGAGGCACTCGTCACCTGGCACGACATCCCCTTCTTCCACGTGCCGGTCACCACCGCGACCAAGCCTCAGGCCGAGGCGCAACTCCTCGAAATCATCGACTCGTTCGACGTCGACCTGGTCGTCCTCGCCCGCTACATGCAGGTGCTCTCCGACGACCTGTGCACCCGACTGCCCGGCCGGCTGATCAACATCCACCACTCGTTCCTGCCGAGCTTCAAGGGCGCCAAGCCCTACCACCAGGCCCACGACCGAGGCGTCAAACTCGTCGGCGCGACGGCCCACTACGTCACCCCCGACCTCGACGAAGGCCCGATCATCGCCCAAGAGGTCATCAGCGCCGACCACAGCCACACCCCCGAGGACCTGGCCGCGATCGGCCGTGACGCGGAATCGGCAGCCCTGGCCCGCGCCGTCCGCTGGCACTGCGAGGGCCGGGTGTTCGTCCAGGGGAGGCGCACGGTGGTACTCCGCTGAGGGGATGGCCAGAGGGCCAGGGGGTCAGAAACCGGCCGTGGGCCTCACGTCCTTCTGGCTGTTCGCTGCCTCCACGTCGGTTCCCACACCTCGACGTCAGGGGTTCGTGCGTGTGTCGTCTCCAGGTGGGCGCGGAACGCGTCGAGCACCGGATGCCGGTTGTCGCCGCGCCAGATCAGTGACATCGGGTAGACCGGTGTCGGGTTCCGTACCGGGATGCGCCGCAGGTCGTAGCTGTCGGGCCAGAGATAGCGCGACCCTTCGCCGACGAGGGTCGCCAGGTCGGTGGAGTCGGCGATCTCGTCCAGGAGCGCCTCGTTCCCGAAGACGGGCCCGACGACGTCGATCGTGAGCCCGAACGCGGCGGAGAACTCGTCGTAGTAGTCGGCCCACTCGGTGCCGGGTGCCATGCCGGGCATCCAGATGCGGTGTCCGGCGAGTTGTGCGGGCGTGACGCTGTCGGCGTCGGCCAGCGCGTGGGAGGGTCCTACGAGCAGCTCGTGCGGGTCGTCGATCACTCGGGCGGTCTTGATCGAGGCCGGCAGGTGGTGCTCGGGGACGGTGATCGCGTGGAACGTCGCGTCGATCGTCCCGGCTTCGACGGCGGCGATCGCTGTGTCGACGTCGGCGTTCAGGGTGACGACGTCGAGCTCGATCTCGGGACGTGTGCGGTAGAAGTCCTGGAGGAGCACGGCCGGAGCGATCCGCCGGTTGAGGACGTCGACGCGCAGGGGGCGCCGGCCGGGGCGCACGGAGGCGTCGGCCCGGTCTTCGGCCCGGAGGAGTTCGCGGGCGTGGGGCAGGAACGCCTGCCCGTCGATGGTGAGCTCGGCTCCGCGCGGGGTGCGGGTGAACAGGCGTACTTCCAGATCCTTTTCCAGCACAGCGATGCGCTTGGAGACGGCTTGCTGGGTGATCGACAGTGCCACGGCGGCTTCCTGGAACTGGCCGGCGTCCGCAGCCGCGACGAAGGTGCGCACAGCGTTGAGATCCACCCGCCCACTCTATTCACACAGCGTCCGGGTGGCCGGAGAGCGGTGCGCTGCCGTGCCCACGGCCACAGCGTTGGCGGCAATGATCACGGCGATGGCCGTCCATGATGCCGGGTCGAGGTGCTGACCGAGTATCAGGAGGCCCACCAGTGCCGCGCACACCGGGTTGACGCTCATGAAGATTCCGAAGAAGTGGGCGGGGACGCGTCGCAGGGCGAGCAGGTCGGTGAGGAAGGGCACTGCGGAGGACAGCACACCGGCCGCGAGCGCGCACAGAAGTGCGGGTGCGGTGGGCCGGTGCAGCCACAGTGCGGTGATGCCGACCGGAACATAGAGAGCGCCGGAGACGAGTGCGGCGGCCGCCGACCCTTCGATTCCGGGCAGGCGCTGCCCCACGGTCCGGTTGAGCAGGATGTAGCAGCCCCAGCACACGGCGGCGAGCAGGGCCAGGGCGATGCCCAGGTAGTCGGTGCTGGGCCGGGGCCGAGTAAGGACGAGTACGGCCGCGCAGGCGACGAGCGCGCAGACCAGGTCGACGCGGCGGCGGGAGCCGGCCAGCGCGACGGTGAGCGGCCCGAGGAACTCCAGGGTGACGGCCAGGCCGAGCCCGATCCGGTCGATCGCCATGTACAGCGTCAGGTTCATGATCGCGAACACCAAGGCCAGTCCCACCACCGGCCGCCATTGCGTCGCGGTGAATCCGCGCAGGTTCGGCCGACCGGCGCTCAGCAGCACGCCGGCGGCCACCCACTGGCGCACCGCGACCACGCCTACCGGGCCCAGAACCGGGAAGGCGAGTGCGGCGACGGAGGCTCCGAGCTGGTTGGACAGACCGCTGCCCAGCATCAGGGCCACGCCGGACCAGCGAGGTGAGGTGACCTGCGGTGCGGTGGACACGGTCGGCTCCGCGCGGGCATCGGTTTTCATGCCGCGACCATCCGCCTGACGGGCTCATACGCAAAATGCATCTGATGCCGGACCTATACGCTGGGCGTATGGATGGTTCTTGGGGTCTGGAGCTGCGGCACCTGCGGTGTCTGGTCGCGATCATCGACACCGGAAGTTTCACCGACGCCGCGATCGAACTGGGCGTCTCCCAGGCGTCGGTCTCCCGCACCCTGCTGGCCTTGGAGCGGATCCTCGGTGTACGGCTGCTGCACCGCACCAGCCGTACCGTCACTCCCACGACCGCCGGTGTAGAGGTCCTGGCCCGCGCCCGGCACATGCTCGCCGATGCCGACGAGCTGGTCCGTCAGGCCACCACCGGTCACACGCGTCTGCGGATCGGCCACGCCTGGTCCGCGATGGGGCGGCACACCGCCGAGTTCCAGCGTCGCTGGCGCGACCGCTACCCCGACGTCGCACTCCACCTGATTCGCCACAACACCCCCACCGGCGGGCTTGCCGAGGGCCTGTGTGACATGGCCGTCATCCGGACCGTCATCGACACCCGGCGTTACGCTCATGCGCTGGTCGGTCACGAGCGCCGCTACGTCGCCCTGGCCTCCGACGACCCGTGGGCCAGGCGCCGCGGCATCCGCCTGTCGGAGATCCGCGAGCGCACCCTCGTCGTGGACCGCCGCACCGGCACCACCACCTTGGACCTGTGGCCCGAAGGGGTTCGCCCCGACGTGGAGTACATCCAGGACGTCGACGACTGGCTCGCCGCCATCGCCACGGGCCGCTGTGTCGGCATCACTCCGCAGTCGACCGCCACCCAGTACCGTCGCGACGGCATCGCCTATCGCCTTCTGCGCGACACCGAACCCGTCCCCGTCCACCTCATCTGGCCCCAGCAGAGCCCGCACCCCGCCACCCACGCCGCCGTCGCCCTGCTGGCCGACCTCTATCGGGAGGACGCACGAAGTCCAAGGGCGTGAAGGGCTCAGCGGTACGACCTGCCCAGCAGCACGTGGAATGCAGGTGCGGCAGCCGCGCCGCGCTGATCTCACGTCAATCGGTCACTGCTCCCCTCGGGCCTTGAGCCAGTTGGCGGCCCTGGTCGCCGATGCCTGGGACAGCCAGGCGTCCTGGACGACTTCGGTCAGTTCCGTGAGGGTGAGTTCGCCGATCCGGCCGGCCATCCTCCACCTCGTACGGAGCACGGTGTCGACCTCCGTCACATGTCGCGCGAAGGCAGCTGCCCATTCCTACTCATCGGGACGCAGGAACGGCGAGCGCCTGAGAAGGAGTCGGCGAGGTCAACCATCAGGCGCTGTTCGGCCGGGGGCCGAGTTGGGCATCGACGCGGCCCTCGCTCCGGAGACCCGAGCACGGGCGAGGACCGCGGCCGACACGATGTGCACCGAGGCCGGCGAAGGCCGAGCACGGCACGAACGTCACGCAGGCAGTCGCTCCAGCAGCGCCGCGAAATCGGTGTCCGGCGGCAGTGTTCCGAAGGCGAGTCCGCGGTCCCCGGCGAGCCGCGAAGCGCAGAACGCGTCCGCGACGGCGGCCGGTGCGTGCCGCACCAGGAGCGCACCCTGCAGCACGAGTGCCGCGCGTTCGATGACCCGGCGGGCCCGCAACGGCGCGTCCTCGGTGAGGACGAGTTCGCCCTGCAACTCCTGCCAGGCCGCGTCGAGCCGCTGGTCGCGGCCCGCCGCCGCCTCGATCTCCGTACGGAACGCCTCCAGGGACTCGGGCTCACGGGCCAACGCGCGGAGCATGTCCAGGGCGTTGACGTTGCCGGAGCCCTCCCAGATGCCGTTGAGCGGCGCATCGCGGTACAGGCGTGGCATACCTGACGCCTCGTCATATCCGTTGCCGCCGAGGCATTCCAGGGCCTCTGCCACCGCTACGGGCTGCCGCTTGCACACCCAGTACTTGCCGACCGCCGTGGCCAGGCGCAGGAAGGCTCGCTCGCCTTCGTCGCCGCGCTGGGCGCGGTCGGCGGCGCCGGCCAGACGCAGCGCGAGCGTGGTGGCGGCCTCGGACTCCACGGCGAGGTCGGCCAGTACGTTGCGCATGAGCGGCTGGTCGATGAGCTTGGCGCCGAACACCGAGCGGTGGCGGGCGTGGTGGGCGGCCTGGGCGAGGGCGGCGCGGGTGCCGGCGGCGGAGCCGAGGACGCAGTCGAGCCGCGTCATGGTCACCATGTCGATGATGGTGCGGACGCCCTTGCCCTCGGCGCCGACGAGCCAGGCCACGGTGTCGTCGAACTCGGGCTCGCTCGACGCGTTGGAGCGATTGCCGAGCTTGTCCTTGAGGCGCTGGATGCGGAAGGTGTTGCGGCTGCCGTCGGGCAGGACGCGCGGGACCAGGAAGCAGGACAGGCCGCCGGGTGCCTGGGCGAGCACGAGGAACAGGTCGTTCATCGGGGCGCTGGTGAACCACTTGTGACCGCGCAGACGCCAGGTGCCGTCGGTCTGTTCGGTGGCGGAGGTGGTGTTGGCGCGCACGTCGGTGCCGCCCTGCTTCTCCGTCATCCCCATGCCGGCGAGCAGGCCCCGCTTGCCGCCCGGGGTGTGCAGACCGGGTTCGTAGACACGGCTGGTGAGCAGGGGTTCGTAGATCTTGGCCAGGTCGGGGGCGTGGCGCAGGGCGGGGACGACGGCGTACGTCATGGAGACGGGGCAGCCGTGCCCGGCCTCGGTGCTGCTCCACACCATGAAGGCGGCGGCCCGCGCCACATGCGCACCGGGCCGTTCGTCCGCCCACGCGCTGCCGGCCAGGCCTTCGCCGACCGCCACGTCCATCAGGGCGTGGTACGAGGGGTGGAAGTCGACCTCGTCGATGCGGTTGCCGTAGCGGTCGTGGGTGCGCAGCACCGGCTCGAAGCGGTTGGCCTCGTCGGCCCAGCGCTGCACCTCCTCGCTGCCCGCGCGGCGGCCGATCCGGTGGAGGTCGTCGAGAGACCATGCGGCGCCCTCGCGGCGCACGCCCTCCAGGAGGACCGGGTCGTCGGCGATGTCGTGGCCGGCCAACGGCGGTACCTGGTTGGTCACTTCGTGCGTCACGGCGGTGGGATTGCTGGACATGGGGCCTCCTCCGGGGGAGAGCGTGGGAATCAGGCGGTCGGGGCGCCCGCGCAGCGCAGCGCCGCGGCGGTGAGGTCGGTGAGGAGTTCCTCGGTGGCGTTCTCGTCGGGGGTGCCGAGCGGGTCGACGAGCACTTCGCCGATGGCTCCGGTCAGGGCGGCGGCGGTGATCTCGGCGTTCTGCTGGGGCAGTCGGCCTGTCGTCGTACCCTCGCGTACCACCTCGGCCCACAGCGCTCGGTAGCGGCGGCGGAAGTCGAGTCGCTCGGCGCCGACCGCGGGTTCGGCGGGGGCGGCGAGCAGGGCGTAGGCGAGGCCGCGGTTCTCCAGGGCACGGCGGGCGAAGACCTCTACGCCGCGGCGGAGCCGTTCGACGGGGTCTCCCGGACCGTGCAGCACCTCGCCCAGGACCTCGACCTCGCGTCCCGCGGCGCGCCGGAACACCTCCACGGCGAGCGCCGCCTTGGAGGGGAAGTGCTGGTACACGGAGCCTGCCGCGATGCCCGCCGAGTCGGCGACGGCGGTCACGGACGCCTGTGACCAGCCCACTTCCGCCACGACCGAGGTCGCGCAGGAGATGAGGCGCTCTCTCGCGGCTTCGAGCCGACTGATTTCGGCTGGGGTCTTGCGGTAGGCCATGAAAGAAGTGAACCATGATTCAGAGTTTCCCGCCACGGTCGGTTCCGTCGGCCCGGCTCGTCAGGAGAACGTGATGCACCTCAGTGCCCTGCTGGACAGAGTGGTTCGCTCGGCCGGCGACAAGGAAGCGGTCGTCTACCGCGAACAGCGGTGGAGCTACCGGGAGTTCGACGAGGCCGCCCGGCGCGCCGCGACGGCACTGACCGAGGCCGGGCTGCGGCCGGGCGACCGTCTCGCGGTGATGACGTACAACACCCCCGCCTTCCTGTTCGCGGCGTTCGGTGCCTGGTACGCGGGCGCCACCCTGGTGCCGGTGAACCACAAACTGCAGAAGGCCGAGGTGGCGCGCCAGCTGCGGCACTGCGGGGCCCGGCTGGCGCTCGTCGACGCGGAGATCGGCGAGCGTGCGACCTCGGCCGACGTGGAGGTGCCGTGGCTGGTCAGCCACCCCGACGCGGACGCGGACACACGCCCGGCGGACTGCTTCGAGTCCCTCATGGCGCGCGCCGAGCCTCGGCGCGCGGAGCCGGGCCCGGACAGCGACATCGCGCAGATCCTCTACACGTCGGGCACCTCCGGGACCCCCAAGGGCTGTGTGCACACGCACCGCGGCATCGTCCTGACCGCCGGGCACACCGCGGACACGATCCCCCTCGTCCACGACGACCGGTTCCTGATCTGCATGCCGATCTGGCACGCGTCCCCCCTCAACAACTGGACCCTGGGCACGCTGCTGCGCGGGGCCACGGTCGTGCTGCAGCGCGAGTACGACCCGCGCGGCATGCTGGAGACGATCCAGCACGAGCGGGTCACCGCGATGTTCGGGTCGCCGATCGCGCTCATCGCCCCGGTGCAGGCCGTCGCCGACTTCGCCGACTTCGACCTGACGTCCGTACGCGCCTGGATCTACGGAGCCGGGCCTCTGGACGCGGACACCGCGCGCCGGCTGATGAAGGCATACGGCTCGCAGGACTTCCACCAGGTGTACGGGATGAGCGAGATGGGCCCCGCGGGGACCTCGCTCTCCCCCGCCCAGCAGGTGACGAAGGCCGGATCGATCGGGTGCCGTGGCATGCCCGGTGTCGATCTGCGGGTCGTACGCCCCGACGGCGCGGATGTCGGTTCGGGCGAGACCGGGGAGATCTGGCTGCGCTCGGAGAGCCGGATGGTCGGCTATCTCGACGACGAGGCCGCCACCGCGGAGGTGTTCGCGGGCGACTGGTACCGCAGCGGTGACCTCGGCCGGGTCGACGAGGACGGCTTCGTCACGATCGTGGACCGGATGAAGGACGTGATCATCACCGGCGGCGAGAACGTGGCCTCACAGGAGGTGGAAGGCGCGCTGCGCGGCCATCCGGACGTGCTCGACGTCGCCGTCGTGGGCCGCCCGCACCCGCAGTGGGGCGAGACCGTGGTGGCCGTCGTCGTGCCGCGCGACGGGGCGGACCTGGACGTGGCGGGCATGCGCACGTGGCTCGAGTCGCGGATCGCCCGCTACAAGATCCCGCGCGAGCTGGTACTGCGCCGGGAGCTGCCGCGTACGCCGTCGGGGAAGATCACCAAGCATGTGCTGCAGGCCCAGCTGACCGACCCGGCGCGCTCGGTGAGCGGCTGAGCTGCCACATCCCGCGGGCCGTGCCCCGTACGCGTCACGGCGTAGGGCCGCGTGGGGGCTCGCATGACGGAGGAACAGGTGGAGCGGGCACGCCGGGGTCCGGGGCGGCCTCGCCAGGAACACGTCATGCGAGCTGTGCTCGACGCCGTCGTCGACCTGGTGGCCGCGAGCGGTATGGCCGCGCTCACGATGGACGCCGTCGCGGCCCGCGCCGGGGTGAGCAAGCCGGCCATGTACCGGCGCTGGTCCACCAGGCAGGACCTGGTCCTCGCTGCCGCGGAATCGCGGATCGGGCCGCGGACCGTGCCCGGCATGGGGGACTTCCGGGCCGGGCCGCGGGCCGTCCTGACGGCGCGCACGAAGGCCTGCCGGCAGCCGGGGATCGACCGCCTGCCGGCCAGTGTGAGGGGTTCCGCCGCCGAGGCGGGAGCGGATCGCCGCGCCCGCCGTACTTCGTCACCAACCGCACCGGACGCACGACGACGGAACGCCTCACGGCCCACGCCACCGACCCGCGGGCGAGCAGGCTGCCGGGCATTTTCGCGTCGGCCCTGCGCGGCTGAGTGGGTTCCGATCTGCCGAGTGCGCAGTTCCCCTCAGCCCCGCGTCGTCACCAGGCCTCCGTCGCGGGTGACTGGGGCAGGTGCGGTGTGATGTCACGTTCCCGGGCCCGCAGGCGCAGGGCGAGCAGGGGGAAGACGAGGACCGAGATCATCGCCGCGCCGACCAGGGCCGCCGCCTCGCTCTTCTTCACGACACCGTCGTCCACGCCGATCGCCGTGATGGCCACGACGAGCGGAAGGCAGGTGGAGGAGTAGATCGTCAGCGCCCGGCGGCTGAGCGGTGACAGGTCCCGCGGCGCGAGTACGTACGTCGGCAGTCCCCGTACGACCATGAAGAGAACGAGGAAGACCGGCAGCAGCAGGAGTGCGCGACCGCCGTCGAGGAGCGAGGCGAGGTCGAACTCAATGCCGGTGACGATGAAGAAGAGCGGGACGAGGAAGCCAAAACCCATCGCCTCCACCCTCGTCAGAATCTCCTCGCTGCTCTCCGGCGCCGAGCTCTGGAGCACGAGCCGGGTGAGCAGTCCGGCGGCGAAGGCGCCGAGGAGCACGTCGAGGCCGAGTACCTGCGACAGCGCCAGCATCGCCACCAGGAGCAGCATCACGAACCGGACTGCGAACTGCGCGCTGGTGTGCAGGGTGCTGCGGATGATCCGGCTGAACCACGGCCGGCGCGGGCGCAGGGCCAGGAACACGGCACCGGCCGTGATGGCGGCGAAAACGGCGAGAACCACCGTGGCCGCCCCTGGTCTGCGGCCGCTGAGCAGCACCGCCATGGCGATGATGGGCCCGAACTCGCCGACCGCCCCGAACGCCATCATCACCGTGCCGAACCGGCCCTCCAGATCCCCGCTGTCCCGCAGGATGGGCAGCACCGTACCCAGCGCCGTACTGGTCAGCGCGGTGCCGATGATGACGGCGCGCGCCCAGTCCACACCCGTCAGGGCCAGCGCCACACCCAGACCCAGAGCCAGGGAGGCCACCCAGGCCCAAACGGATCGGCGCAGCGTGTCTCCCCGGATGGCGGCGAACTGGATCTCGTACCCGGCCAGAAAGATGAGCATCGACAGGCCGAGGTCCGAGAGGACGTCGATGACCTCTCCTCCGTGCGCCCAGTCGAGTACGTCGGGACCGATGAGGATCCCCAGCACGATCTCGAAGATGACCACGGGGATGCGGATCCACCGGCCGACGCCGTGCGCCAGCAGCGGTGCCAGAACGGCGGCCGCCATGATGAGGATGAGCGTTCCCGCCTGTCCCACACCGTCCCCCTGTTCCGCGCCGGATCATGCTCCTCCGACGATCGGTGAGGCGGGCGTCCGGCGCATGCGAGAGCGGACCGTGCGGGTGAGGACGCCGCCGAGGGAGCCGGGGTTGGTGGTACGAGCCCACGACAGCCCGTGCGGACCAGCCCGTTCCGCACCGGCCGCCGTGAGCCGGGGCGCACCCGATTGCCCCCAGGACCGAGCCCCGCACACCTTGCAGCCCGACTCGCCCGGACCGCTACGTGTCTCCTTCCAGCCGGTTCAGCCGAGACGCGTTCAGCCTCGCGGCCTGGCGCGTGAGGTGGTCGCGCTCGGCGAGGGTGGGTGCCTTCCTGGCCGCCTCCGCGTACAGCCGTGCCGCCGTCGCCAGGTCGCCGGCGCGCTCGTGGAGATACGCAGCCACCGCCGTGTGGCGCGGCAGCGAGTCGTTCAGCTCCGCGAGCGCCGCCAGGCCGGCGCGTGGTCCGTCGGCCTCGCCGACGGCCACTGCGCGGTTGAGCCGGACGACCGGGCTGTCCGTCAGATGCGCGAGCTCGTCGTACCACTCGACGATCTGCACCCAGTCGGTCTCCTCGGCTGCCGGCGCGTCGGCGTGGAGCGCGGCGATGGCGGCCTGAGCCTGGAACTCGCCCAGGCGGTCGCGGGCGAGGGCCGTCTGGAGGATCTCGACCCCCTCGGCGATCGACTCGGTGTCCCAACGGGCGCGGTCCTGCTCGGCGAGCGGCACCAGGCTGCCGTCGGGCGCCGTACGGGCGGCGCGCCGGGCGTGGTGGAGCAGCATGAGGGCGAGCAGCCCCCTCACCTCTGGATGGTCGATCGCGGCCGCGATCTGCCGGGTGAGGCGGATGGCCTCGGCGGCGAGGTCCACATCGCCGGAGTAGCCCTCGTTGAAGACCAGGTAGAGGACGCGCAGCACGGTGGCGACGTCGCCGTGCTGGTCGAACCGCACGCCGGAAACGGTGCGCTTGGCCCGGCTGATGCGCTGCGCCATCGTCGCCTCGGGCACCAGGTAGGCCTGGGCGATCTGGCGGGTGGTGAGTCCTCCGACGGCGCGCAGGGTGAGCGCGACGGCGGAGGACGGCGTCAGCGACGGGTGTGCGCAGAGGAAGTAGAGCTGGAGCGTGTCGTCCGTCGCGGGCGCGGGGCCGGGCGCCGGTTCCTCTTCGACGAGGTCCTCACGCCGGCGGCGGGCGGCGTCCGACCGGGTCGCGTCGAGGAACTTGCGCCAGGCCACGGTGACCAGCCAGCCCTTCGGGTCCCGCGGCTGCTCGACGGGCCAGACACGGACCGCCTCGACCAGTGCGTCCTGTACGGCGTCCTCGGTCGCCGCGAAGTCGGCTCCGCGGCGGACGAGGATCGCGAGCACGCTCGGTGTGAGGCTTCGGAGCAGGGCCTCGTTCACCTGAGAGGTCACGTGGGAAGTCACTCCGTGATGGTGGGCGGCTCGGTCAGGAACGGGCGCAGCTCGAGCCACTCGTGGATCGGCCTCCCGCCCGCCCCGGGGGCGGCCGACAGTTCCCCGGCCAGTTCGACGGCGCGCTCGTAGTTGTCGACGTCGATCACCATCCAGCCGGCGATGACGTCCTTGGTCTCGGCGAACGGTCCGTCGGTGACCGGCGGGCGCCCCTCACCGTCGTACCGCACCCACGCCCCTTCGGGGGCGAGCGCCTGACCGTCGACGAACTCGCCGGACTTCTCGAGCCGGTCCGCGAAGTCCCGCATGTACTGCATGTGCGCCGAGATCTCCTCGGGCGTCCACTGCTCCATGGGGACGTCGTTGACCGCGGCCGGAGCTCCCCGGTAGTGCTTCAGCAGCAGGTACTTGGCCATCGTGTTCTCCTCGGTGGTGGTGCGCCCCATTGTGGTCGCGTTCACCCCGGGGACGGAGCGGGCCACGGATTCTCGACATCGCGGTCGAAGTTTTTTTCCGGTTCTCGTGGATGGTCTCGGTGGACGGCGTCTCCCGGACCCAGGCCGATCCAACGCCGCCCATCTTGGGGTCAGTTGTTTCGCAGGGCGGCGAGGGTGGCGTTCAGGTCGGTGCGGTCCGTGCGGTTGTAGGGGAGCTTCCCGAGCAGGGTGGCCATGGCGCAGCTGTTGGAGAGCGCGGAGTAGACGAGGCCGGCGGCGATGCCTGCGGAGAGCAGCTGGAAGGCGGGGTGGATCACCAGGCCCAGGAGCAGGCCGAGGAGGACGACGGAACCTGCGGTCAGGCGGACTTGGCGCTCCATGGCCCACTTGGGTGCCGCGGTGACGGCGGATCGGTGAAGGTCTCCTCCCGCCGAGGCCCAGGCGGCGGTTCCGCCTTCGAGGCTTGCGGCGGGGATGCCGTTACGGGACAGGGTGACGCTCGCGTTCTGCGAGCGGGCGCCGGAAGCGCAGACCACGAGCAGGTCACTGCGGTCGGCCGCCTCGCGGAGGGTGGGCAGTGCGTGTTCGAGGTCGTCGAGGGGGATGTTGTGGGCGCCGGGCAGGTGTCCGCCGGCGTACTCACCGGGGGTGCGTACGTCGATGACGACCAGGGTGTGCAGACGTTCCCGGACGGCGCCGGTGGTGAGGGTGGTCGTATGCATGGGTTTCTGTCCTTCGGTTCTGGCGGGGCTGGGTCAGATGAGGCTGTCGAGGAGCATGAAGGCGGCAACGGCCAGCAGGACGTAGGCGAAGACGTGCTGCAGGCGGTTGCCAGAGATCTTCGCCGCGAGGCGCTTGCCGTCCCAGGCGCCGAGGATCGCGGCTGCCGTGAAGGGGGCGATGACGGCCCAGTCGAGGCTGTCGGCGGTACTGGTGCGGGTGGCCAGTGCGGCGAGCGAATTGATGACGATGACCAGGAGGCTCGTGCCGACGGCGGTCTTCATTCGCAGACCGAGGACGCCGACCAGGGCGGGTACGGCGAGGAACCCTCCGCCGACGCCGAGCACCCCTGTGACGGCGCCGAGCCCGGCTCCGGATCCTGCCGCTCTGGGCGGCCGCACGGGGCGGTCTTGTGCGGGACTTCCTTGTACGGGGCCGTCTTGTACAGGACTGCCTTGTACGGGGTCTTGTGCTGGGCGGCCGGGACGGAGCATCCGCCAGGCGGCGAGTGCGGCTGTCACCGAGAAGGCGATGGTCAGTGCGGTGGCGGGGATGTGGCCTGCCACGAGGCCGCCGAGCATGGCGGGGCCGATTCCCGCGGCGGCGAACAGCAGTCCGGGCCGCCAGCGGACGTTGCCGTCCCGGGCGTGAGCGGCCAGTGAGCTGATGGATGTCAGGGTGACGATGATCAGGCTCGCGGTGGTGGCGGCGACGGGGGTGAAGCCGAGCAGGTAGATCAGTGCGGGCACGGCCAGGACGCTGCCACCGCCGCCGAGTCCGCCGAGGGCCAGGCCGACCACGGCGCCCGCGACCAGGGCAAGGATGAGCACGCTCATATGTGATCGGGATTGGGGCCGAGCCCGGCATTGAGGCCGAGGCGGGGATGGAGGCCGAGGCCGGGGCAGAAAAGGGACATGGCGGGACCAGGACTCCTACTGATTTCGATCAAGGGGCTCAGGCGGCGGCGTGGACGGTCAGGCCGGCCTCTGCCGCCCGGTCGAAGCCGTCGTCGACGGCGACCACGTCGCGCCCGGCCGCGTCCAGCAGCGAGGCCGCGATCCCGGCCCGCATACCGCCGGCGCAGTGCACCCACACCTGCCCGGCGGGCACCTCGTCGATCCGCTGGTGCAGTGCGTGTACGGGAATGTGGACCGAGCCCTCGACGTACCCGCCGGCGCGCTCGGAGTCGCGGCGCACATCCAGGACCACCGGCGGCACCTCTGACCGGGACAGTTCGGCGGCCAGGTCGGCGAAGACCGCCCGACGGAACGACGCCGGAACCTGGCCGGGGCGCAGCCAGTCGGACGGGCTGCCGGTGGCTGCCGCCGCGGGGTGGTCGATCCCTACCCGGACCAGTTCGCGCTGGGCCTCGGCGAGCTGCTGGGGCGTTTCGGCGAGCAGAGTGACGGGTTTGCCCCACGGGATCATCCACGCGAGGTAGGTGGCGATCTTGCCGTCGGCCTCGAAGTTGAACGAGCCCGCGACATGCCCCTGGGCGAACGCGACGCGGTTGCGCAGGTCCACGACCCATTCGCCGGCTGCGAGCCGCACGCCGATCTCCTGAGCGTCCGCGCGCCGGGGTGCGGTCAGGTCGACGGGCTCCGGGCCGGCGGAGTTGGCCGGGGCCATGTGCGCGTAATAGGCGGGGACGTCCTCCAGGCCGGCCAGCAGACCGGCGAGGAAGGAGTCGACGTCCTGGAGCAGGGCCGCGTTCACGGCCTTCTCCCGGCCGATGGTGCTCGCCTCACCCTCGGCCTGCCCGGAGGAACAGAAGCTGCCGAAGCCATGGGTGGGCAGGATCGAGGTGTCATCGGGCAGCTCGGCCGCGAGGCGGTGCGCGGAGGCGTGCTGGGCGCGGGCCAGGTTCTCCGTGAGGCGCGGTTCGACCAGGTCGGGGCGGCCCACGGTGCCCATCAGCAAGGATCCGCCGGTGAACGCGGCGACCGGCGTCCCGGCTTCCTCCAGGACGTACGCGGTGTGGTGCGGGGTGTGGCCGGGTGTCGCCAGGGCCCGCACGGACAGTTCCTCGTCGATCTCGTTGACGTCGCCGTCGTGGACCGGGACACGGGCGAAGGCGACCTGCGCGGCGGCCGGCACGAGGTAGGCGGCGCCGGTGACCCGGGCCAGCTCCAGGCCGCCCGTCACGTAGTCGTTGTGGATGTGCGTCTCCACCACATGCGTGATGCGCACGCCGCGGCGCGCGGCCGCCGCGATCACCTGGTCGATGTCACGCGGCGGATCGACCGCCACCGCGGCCCGGGAGCCCCCGGCCAGGTAGTGCCGGTTGCCCAGACCCTCGATCTCGATGGTGTCGACGAAGAACATGTGCCGTTCACTTCCTCTGATGAATACCCCCCCGGGTATTGATTTCACCGTAGCAGATTACCCCCGGGGGTATACTCGAAGGAGATTTCGCCCCGTTCATCCGGACCCGGGGTCCCCGGCACCGTGCCCCGGCCGCGAACGAGGCAGCGGGCAGACTGGACCGCGCGCTCGTCCAACTCACCAAGGAGCCCTACGGATGACCCCGAACGTGCCGAACCCGGCCCCCAAGGCCACTGCGGCCACCACCGCCGACGACGAAGCCTCCGCGCGCGCAGTGCTCAACCGCCTGCGTCGCGCTCAGGGGCAGCTGGCCGGAGTCATCACGATGGTCGAAGAAGGCCGCGACTGCCGGGACGTCGTCACCCAGCTCGCCGCCGTCAGCCGCGCGCTGGACCGCGCCGGCTTCAAAATCATCGCGGGCCGGATGCGCGAATGCCTGACCGCCACCGAGGACGGCGGCACCCCCGCCATGAACGAGGCGGAGCTGGAAAAGCTCTTCCTCACGCTGGCCTGATCACAGACCTGGGGGTGGGACACAGCGCCCCACCCCCAGAAACACCCCCACCCCCAAAAGCACCCTCCACGCAGACGACAACGCCACCCTCTGAGCGCACCATGCCGCCCGCACTCGCGGCGCGTCGGCGCACGCCGTGCCGGGGCGGGACAGCCCACGGAACTACTGTCGACCGCATGGACGGTGATCGCGGAACATGGCGCAGGTGTTCTCTTGCCGGCGCGGTGTTTGCCGTGTGTATGGCCGGGACCACCCTGCCGACCCCGCTCTACGGGCTCTACCAGGACAAGTTCGGGTTCTCCGAGCTGACGGTGACCGTCGTCTATGCGGTGTACGCCTTCGGGGTCATCGGTGTGCTGTTGCTGGCCGGCAACGCATCGGACGCCGTCGGGCGACGGCCGGTGCTGTTGTGGGGGCTGGCGTTCGCGGCGGCCAGCGCCGTCTGCTTCCTCAGTGCCACCGGGCTGGGGTGGCTGTACGCCGGGCGACTGCTCTCGGGGTTCGCCGCCGGGCTGTTCACCGGGGCCGCCACGGTGCACGTGATCGAGTTGGCTCCGCGCGGCGGTGGCTCCCGGGCCACGTTCGTGGCGACCGCGGCCAACATGGGCGGGCTGGGCTGCGGTCCGCTGCTCGCCGGACTGCTCGCCCAGTACGCCGCCTGGCCGCTGTACCTGCCCTTCGCCGTGCACCTCGCCCTGGTGGCCGTCTCGGCCGCCGTGCTGCTGTGGCTGCCGGAGACCGTGGCCGAGCGGCGGGCGCTGAGTACCGTACGGCCGCAGCGACCCAGCCTGCCCCCGCAGGTGCGGCCGGTGTTCGGGCCAGCCGCGATCGCCTCGTTCGTGGGATTCGCGTTGTTCGGGGTGTTCACCTCGGTCAGCCCGGCGTTCCTCGCCGAGTCCCTGGACGTGGACAACCACGCCGTGAGCGGACTGGTCGTCGCGCTCGCCTTCTTCGCCTCGACGGCGGGGCAACTGGCGGTCACCCGGGTCGGGATGGACCGGTCCCTGCCACTGGGCTGCGGCGCACTCCTCGCCGGTCTGGCGCTGCTCGCGGGCGCGCTGCGATGGGACCTGCTGCTCCTGGTGGTGCTGAGCGCGCTCGTCGGCGGTACGGGGCAGGGGCTGGCATTTCGCGCGGCGCTCGGCGCGGTGGCCGAGGCGTCTCCCCCGGACCATCGCGCGTCGGTGATCTCCACGCTGTTCGTGGTGGCGTACGCGGGCATCTCCGTACCGGTCATCGGTGTCGGAGTACTGACCGGCCCGATCGGCCTGGAGGGTGCCGGGCTCGTGTTCATCGCGGTCATGGCGGTCCTGGTGTCGACCGCGGGTGTCTACCTGGTCCGACGGCCGCGTCATACGACACCTGAGCACGTACGCCCTGCCCCGTAGCGTCCGCGACCGGCGTGATCGGGCGGCAGCCGGCGCAACGAAGCCCCGCCCACATCGTTGATCAACCTATGAAGATCACCATCGCCCGGCGGCAGCTGCGCCTCATGGCGGCGACCGTCTCCGCCCTGGCACTGGGACTTGCGGGCGCCGGAAGCTCGCCGGCCGCGAGCTCCGCCGCGGCTGATTGCCCAACGGCGCAGCTCTTCGCCACCAACAACACCGCGGTCATCACTGACCCGGACGACCCCAGGCTCCACACCCGTCTCACACGCTTCGACCACGAACTGCGCGGGATCATCCGCGCCAACGGGGCCACCCCGGTCGCCTCGAAGCTCCTGGAGGGAGTCTTCTGGTCCGGCGATCTCAAGCAGGCCACGTACGAGCGCTCACGCGAGTTCGACATCAACAGGGTCGGCCGTGACGGGCTCAACCACATCGCCGGTGTCATCGCCAAGACGTACCGTCAGGAGTCCGTGCTCACCTTCGGCTGTCTGCCGCGCACATCGCCGGAGACGGACGCACTCGAAATCGAGGCGCCCGGCGTCAGCGCGAACCGGCTGCACGACGAGCTGGTCGCGGACCCGGTGGCCCGCGACGAACTCGGCGGCGGCTCGGTCACCGTCGACGGCCGCCTCATCCTCATCGCCCCGCTCGCCGACCTGCCACTGGCCCGGGAGTTCACCGCCAAGCTCGGTGTCGACTGGCGGACGACCCAAGTGCACTACGGGGACAGGGAATTCGTGAGCCACATCAGGAGCGTGCCGGCACTCTCACGGCCTAAGCAGCACCGGCGCGCCCGTGCGGCCCCGCGGGGTGCTCGGCCGGACCGGGTGCCGGCCGGACCCCAGCGTGGCCGTTGAGCGCATAGGCCATCTGGTACCGCGCCTCTTCGGCCACCAAGCGGGCCTCCGCCACGACGTCACCGCGTTCACGTACCAGACTCTCGTAGACCGGCAGATGATCGTTTCCGGCTGAGTTGTGATTCACAGGGCTGGTCCTTATCGGTATGTGGGGCTGCCGTCCGGTAATGCGGGCTCAATCGCGGTCACACGCGGTTGAGTCGCGCGGCGATCCCATGCCCGACCAGGAGGTAAATCACTGCCGGCAGACCGTAATTGAGGAGAACGCGAAGGCCTTCTGTGTCCATGGTGAAAACATCCTGTGCCCACCCGGCAAGCCAGTCGGCCGTTCCGTGCACGAATCCGACGAAGACGTTGTCCTGGTTGGCTTCGAGCAGGTAGAGCAGAATCCACAGCCCCAGGAACACCGCGGCTATGTCAGCGATGGTGTGGATGACCAGCCCCGCCCGCCGGGCACCGCCCTCGCGCCGCTCAGGGCGCCGTGGCGGCTGCGGGGGCTGCTGGTACTGGTCGTAGGGGTGGGGCGGTCCGGCCATCGGGTCGGTATTGCTCACGGGAATCCAATCTGACGCGTCACCTTGCAGGCTGAGGCAGGGGCGGACATCGCTACTGACTCTTTCAGGCAATCGCCTGCCGCACCACGCGCACAAGGCGTCGCACGGGGCCCGTACAACTCTGCGTCACGCAACCGCCGTAGCGTTACACGGCCATCGGAATATCCCAAATATGGCCAGGTAATCGGCAACTTGCCCAAATGTGTGAGTGGGGGATCCATTTCACCGTCGAACACCTCACACCGGTGTGCTCATTTCGTGCACTCCTCGTGACGCCTTCATGTGAATACCTCACTTGCCGTTCACGTTGCCGCAGACGATGAGATTCGGCGATCTTCTCCCGGGCCAACTCATAAGCAGTATCAACCGTTTCGGCGTCCATGAAGGCACCCGATTCCGCCGGGTCGGGATGCTCATGTCGCCGCCCGCAGCCGCCCGCCCGGAGCACGCCCCTGAGCCACCGGGCGCCGTCACCCGACGCCGCGGCGTGTGACGTAGTGCACCTGGATGTCTGGAGTGCAGAGGTGGCATGATCCGGGAGCGTGACGCCCCGCAACCCGACAGTTCGCCCATTCCGGGCGACGGAAGGACATGCGCATGTTCCGTAAGGTGCTCGTCGCCAATCGCGGAGAAATCGCGATCCGGGCGTTCCGCGCCGGCTTTGAGCTAGGGGCTCGAACCGTCGCGGTGTTCCCCCACGAGGACCGCAACTCACTGCACCGGATGAAGGCGGACGAAGCCTACGAGATCGGCGAGGCCGGGCACCCCGTACGGGCCTATCTCTCCGTCGAGGAGATCATCCGTGCGGCGCGCAAGGCGGGCGCCGACGCCATCTATCCCGGGTACGGCTTCCTGTCCGAGAACCCCGAACTGGCCCTCGCTTGTGAGCGTTCCGGCATCACGTTCGTCGGGCCGAGCGCGGAGACGCTCGAACTGACCGGGAACAAGGCGCGCGCCGTGGCCGCGGCCCGCGCGGCCGGCGTCCCGGTCCTTGGATCCTCGCAGCCCTCCACCGACGTCGACGAACTGGTCCGGGCAGCCGACGAGCTCGGTTTCCCGCTCTTCGTGAAGGCCGTGGCCGGGGGCGGCGGACGCGGCATGCGGCGCGTCGAGGACGCGGCGACACTGCGCGAGTCGATCGAGGCGGCGGCCCGTGAGGCCGAGTCGGCGTTCGGCGACCCGACCGTCTTCCTGGAGAAGGCCGTCGTCGAACCCCGGCACATCGAGGTGCAGATCCTCGCCGACGGCGAGGGCCGGGTCATCCATCTCTTCGAGCGCGACTGCTCCTTGCAGCGGCGCCACCAGAAGGTGATCGAGCTGGCCCCCGCGCCGAATCTCGATCCCGAGGTACGCGACCGGATCTGCGCCGACGCCGTGAAATTCGCCCGGCAGATCGGCTACCGCAACGCGGGCACCGTGGAATTCCTGCTCGACCCCGCCGGCCGGCATGTGTTCATCGAGATGAATCCGCGGATCCAGGTCGAGCACACGGTGACCGAGGAAGTCACCGACGTGGACCTCGTCCAGGCCCAACTGCGGATCGCCGCCGGCGAGACGCTGGACGACCTCGGCCTGTCCCAGGACACCGTCCGCCTCCACGGTGCCGCGCTGCAGTGCAGGATCACCACCGAGGACCCGGCCAACGGTTTCCGCCCCGACACCGGCAAGATCAGCGCCTACCGTTCCCCCGGCGGCTCCGGCATCCGGCTGGACGGCGGCACCACCCACGCCGGTACGGAGATCAGCGCCCACTTCGACTCGATGCTGGTCAAACTCACCTGCCGGGGAAGGGACTTCGAGACGGCGGTCGGCCGGGCCCGGCGTGCCGTCGCCGAGTTCCGCATCCGTGGCGTGTCGACGAACATCCCCTTCCTCCAGGCCGTGCTCGACGATCCCGACTTCGCCGCCGGACGCGTCACCACCTCGTTCATCGAGAAGCGGCCCCATCTGCTGACCTCCCGTCACTCGGCGGACCGCGGCTCGAAGTTGCTCACCTACCTCGCCGACGTCACGGTCAACAAGCCGCACGGCGAGCGCCCCCCACTGATCGATGCGGCGACCAAGCTGCCGCGGCTCCCCGAAGGCGCACCGCCCGCCGGCTCCAAGCAGAAGCTGACCGAGCTCGGCCCCGAGGGCTTCGCCCGGTGGCTGCGCGCCTCCCCCACCATCGGCGTCACCGACACCACGTTCCGGGACGCGCATCAGTCACTGCTCGCCACCCGGGTCCGCACCAAGGACCTGCTCGCCGCGGCACCGGCCGTGGCGCAGACGGCGCCGCAGCTGCTTTCGCTGGAGTGCTGGGGCGGCGCGACCTACGACGTCGCGCTGCGCTTCCTCGCCGAGGACCCGTGGGACCGGCTCGCCGAACTGCGCGCGGCCGTGCCCAACATCTGCCTGCAGATGCTGCTGCGCGGCCGCAACACCGTCGGCTACACGCCGTACCCCACCGAGGTGACCAACGCCTTCGTGGAAGAGGCGGCCGCAACCGGAATCGACATCTTCCGGATCTTCGACGCCCTGAACGACGTGGGTCAGATGCGGCCCGCCATCGACGCGGTGCGGGAGACCGGCTCGGCGGTCGCGGAGGTCGCCCTGTGCTACACCTCTGACCTGTCCGACCCGTCGGAGAAGCTCTACACGCTCGACTACTACCTGCGTCTCGCGGAGCAGATCGTGGACGCGGGCGCCCATGTGCTCGCGGTCAAGGACATGGCAGGGCTGCTGCGCGCTCCCGCGGCGGCGAAGCTCGTCTCCGCGCTGCGCAGGGAGTTCGATCTGCCCGTGCACATCCATACGCACGACACCGCGGGTGGCCAGCTGGCCACCTATCTCGCGGCGATCCAGGCGGGCGCGGACGCGGTGGACGGAGCGGTGGCGTCGATGGCGGGCACCACCTCGCAGCCGTCTCTCTCAGCGATCGTCGCCGCCACCAACCACTCGGAGCGGCCGACCGGTCTCGATCTTCAGGCGGTCTGCGATCTGGAGCCGTACTGGGAGAGCGTGCGCAAGATCTACGCGCCGTTCGAGGCGGGCCTGTCCTCACCGACCGGCCGCGTCTACCACCACGAGATCCCGGGCGGCCAGCTCTCCAATCTCCGGACGCAGGCCATCGCGCTCGGTCTCGGCGACCGCTTTGAGGACATCGAGGCGATGTACGCCGCCGCCGACCGGATCCTCGGCCATCTCGTGAAGGTCACCCCTTCGTCCAAGGTGGTCGGCGACCTCGCACTGCACCTCGTGGGGGCCGGGGTGTCGCCCGAGGACTTCGAGGCCGAGCCGAACTCGTTCGACCTCCCGTCCTCGGTCATCGGATTCCTGCACGGCGAGCTGGGTCTGCCGCCCGGCGGGTGGCCGGAGCCGTTCCGCACCAAGGCGCTGCAGGGACGCGCGGGCCCCGAGCCGATGCGCGAGCTGTCCGCCGAGGAGCGCGCCGGACTTGCGAAGCACCGGCGGGCGACACTGAACCAGCTGCTGTTCCCCGGCCCGACCAAGGCCTTCGAGAACCACCGGCAGGCCTACGGCGACACCAGCGTGCTGGCGAGCAAGGACTTCTTCTACGGCATCAGCCCCGGGCGCGAGTACTCCGTGGACCTGGAACCCGGCGTCCGGCTGCTCATCGAGCTGGAGGCCATCGGCGAGGCGGACGAGCGCGGTGTGCGCACCGTGATGGCCACGCTGAACGGTCAACTGCGGCCGATCCAGGTTCGGGACCACTCCGTGGCCTCCGACATCCCGGTGACCGAGAAGGCTGACAAGGCCAACTCGAACCATGTCGCGGCGCCGTTCGCGGGTGTCGTGACGCTGGCGGTGACCGAGGGCGACACGGTAGAGGCCGGTGCGACCGTGGCCACGATCGAGGCGATGAAGATGGAGGCCTCCATCACGGCCCCGAAGGGTGGCACGGTGTCCCGGCTCGCCATCAACGCGATCCAGCAGGTGGAGGGTGGCGACCTGCTGGTCGAACTCGCCTGACGCCTGATGCCTGACGCCCCGGGCCAGTCGCACTGCGGCTGCCCGGGGCTTACGCGTCACTGGGTCGGGCGGTTTCGGCGTGGTCTTTGCCCCTCACCGGCGTATGCAGGACAGCAGCTGACCTCAATGCCCCATAACGTGCTTCTTGTCCAACGGAGCAGAAACACGTGGAGGCGGAACCATGGCTGTCAACGAGCTGGACACCCATGACCTGGCAGGGGCGCCGGCCGGCAGCGGCGAGCGTGCCGAGTGGCTGGAGGTGCTGGGCAAGCACCGGGACTTCCTGCGCTTCACCACTCGTGAACTCACCGACGAGCAGGCCCGGAAGCGGACCACCGAAAGCGCCCTCTGCCTGGGCGGTCTCATCAAGCACGTCACCGAGGTCGAGCGGAGCTGGGTCGACTTCATCCTCAACGGCCCGTCCCCCACGGCCGACTTCGCGGCCATGACGGAGGCCGACTGGGCCCGTCGCGAGGACGGGTTCCGGCTGCTGCCCGATGAGACGCTGGCCGGTGTGCTGGCCGCTTACGCCGAGGTGGCCCGCCGGACCGACGAGGTGGTCGCCGCTCTGCCCGACCTGGATGCCACGTGGCCGCTGCCGAAGGCCCCGTGGTTCGAGCCGGGTGCTCAGTGGTCGACCCGCCGGGTGCTGATGCACATCGTCGCCGAGACCGCCCAGCACGCCGGCCACGCCGACATCATCCGGGAGTCCCTCGACGGGGCCAAGACGATGGGCTGACCGGCTGGGCGCTGGGCTTCTAACCCTTCGCGTCGGCCTCAAAGTAGCGGCGGGGTACGTCGACGAGCATCGTGTCGATCTGCTCCTCGGTGACCCCGCGCCGTTCGAGGTAGGGCAGCACCTCGTCCGCGATGTGCAGGTAGTGCCACTGCGGCAGCAGTGGCATGACGGCCGGGTCGATCCAGTCGGTGTAGCAGGATGCGTCCTGCGAGAGCACCATCCGGTCGGCGTACCCCCGTCGGCACATCTCCACCACCGTCTCGGCCCGAGCCTCGAAGGTGGTCTCGAGGTTGATCCCGAACCGGTCCATCCCGAGTACGAACCCTGCTTCGGCCAGTTCGCTGAGGTGGTCCACGTCGGTTGTGTCACCGCTGTGCCCGAGCACGACCCGGCCCGGGTCCACGCCCTCCTCGTCGCACAGCACACGCTTGACGTCCGACCCCGTGTGCGCCCCTGGGTGGGTGTGCACGGTGATCGGGGTGCCGGTCCGCAGGTGCGCCCTGGCCACCGCACGCATCACCCGCTCCACACCCGGCGTGAGGCCCTGCTGGTCGATGGCGCACTTGAGCAGGCCGGCCTTGACGCCGGTGCCGGCGATGCCGTCCTCGATGTCGCCGACGAACATGTCCACCATCGGGTCCGGCACCTCCGTACCCGCGGCCTCGTTCAACGCCGGACCGCGGTGATGGAAGAAGAACGGCACCTCCTCGTACGTATAACAGCCTGTCGCCACGACGATGTTGAGGTCGGGAAGCTGCTCGGCGACGCGCTGGATCCGTGGAATGTACCGGCCGAGGCCGATCACCGTCGGGTCGACGATGGTGCGGACGCCCTGGGCGCTGAGCGCACCGAGCTTGTCCACCGCGTCGGCGATCCGGGCGTCCTCGTCGCCCCACTCCCCGGGGTAGTTCTGCTGCACGTCCGGGGTCAGCACGAAGATGTGCTCGTGCATGTAGGTGCGCTCCAGCGCGGCCGAGTCCACCGGCCCCCGGACGGTCTCCACCATGGCCATCAGCGCAGCTCCATCTTGAGGATCTTCCCGGTCGGTCCCTTGGGCAGCTCCTGGACCACCCGGATCTCACGGGGATACTTGTAGGCGGCCATCCGTTCCTTGCAGAAGGCCGTCAACTCCTCGGGCGTGGCCTGCCGTCCGGGCGTCAGGCTGACGACCGCGACGACTTCTTCGCCGAACGTCTCGTCGGGCCTGCCGATGACGGCGACCTCGGCGACGGCGGGGTGCTCGTACAGGACCTCCTCGACCTCACGGGGATAGACGTTGTAGCCGCCGCGGATGACGAGGTCCTTCTTCCGGTCGACGATGAAGAGGTAACCGTCCTCGTCGGCGTAGCCGAGGTCGCCGGTGTGGAACCAGCCGCCTCTCATCGCCTCGGCCGTCGCCTGCGGGTTCTTGTAGTAGCCCTTCAGGACGTTGTGCCCGCGGATCACGATCTCGCCGACGCTGTCCGGGCCAGGGGGCAGCGGTTTGTCGTCGGTGTCGACGACGCGTATCTGCACGCCCCAGACCGGCTTGCCGACGGAGAGCACCTTGCGTTGGTCGGCGCTGATGTTGAACGTGGCGGTACTCGCCGTCTCCGACAACCCGTACCCCTCAAGGATCACGATGCCGGGGAACCGCTTCTCGAAGGCCCGGACAACCTCACCCGGGATGGCGGCGCCGCCCGACACTCCGACACGCAGCGACGTCAAGTCCCATTCCGCGGCTTCTGCGTTGAGGAGGGCCACGTACATCGTGGGCACGCCCGGGAAGATGGTGACGCCATGCCTTTCTATGGCGTCGATGACCGCTCCCGGATCGAAGCGGGGCACCAGCACCATGGTGGTGCCGAAGCGCACGGCAGCGTTGAGGACACTGGACAGCCCGAAGACGTGGAACAGCGGCAGTACGGCCATGACGATGTCGTCGTCGAGGAAGCCGATCAGGTCTCCGGCGACGGAGCGGTTCATGTACAGCTGGAAGTGCGTCAGTTCGGCGCCCTTCGGCTTGCCGGTGGTGCCGCTCGTGTAGAGCAGTACCGCGGTGTCGTCGGCGTTGGTCGGCACGATGTCGGGGGCCTCGACCAGGGCGAGCAGGTCGTCGAACCGCCTGCTTCCTTCCGGCCGCCGCCCGCCACCGAGGTCGACGACGTACGTGGAGATACCGGGCACCGCGCTCGCACCCCGGTGTGCTTCCTCGGCGAACGACTCGCAGGTGATGAGGACTTGGGCGTCGGAGTTCTCCAGGTGGTACGTGACCTCCGGCGCCCGCAGAAGCGGGTTCAGGGGCACCATGACCAGGCCGGCCCGCAGGGCGCCGAAGTAGGCGAACAGGAACTGCGGGATGTTGGGCAGCTGGACCGCTACCTTCGCGCCCCGCTCGAGTCCGAGCGCGAGGAGGTTGCCGGCCACCAGGCCGGAGGACTCCTCGACCTGGGCGTAGGTCAGGGCGGTGTCGTCGATGATGACGCATGGCTCGTCCGGGGCGGCCGACGCCGTCTCGTACAGCATCGTAGCCAGGTTGAAGCTCACATCAGCTCCTGAGTGCCGTAACAGTGGCCCTAGGCATACCGTCCGGTCGGTAGGGGGTCAAGGGATTGCGCACGGACACTGAAGAGCGACCCGGAACCGGCCGTGTGCCCCTGCTCCGACTGCCGCCGGTTGCGGCTGCCAACGCCCGCCGGGCGGCGGTCAGTTCGCTGGCTTCGCCCCTGCGGTCGAGCGCGAAACGTAGCGGCAGTGAAGGACGAGCCAGGTGAACGTGTCGAGGTCGGCCAGGTCCAGGTCGAACGTCGTCTGGATCTTTTCCACCCGGTATCGGGCGGTGTTGGGGTGAACGCCCATCGTCACGGCCGTTGCGGCGATGTTGCGGTTGTTGTCCACATAGACTTGGAGGGTCCGGAAGTAGTCCGTTCCCGACTGCTTGTCCAGCTCCTCGATGCGGCGGAGGACAGCCGGCTGCCGGGGGCCTGTGCTGCGATTGATGCCGGCCATTTCCGCGAGGTCTACGTGGTGGTGATGATGTGTCAGATGGACTACGTACGCACCGGGCCGGGGTGTGACCACCTGCGCCCGCAGCAGCCCGGCCAGGGTTTGCATCTGCTTGAATTCGGCGCTGATATCGCCCACGTCGCCGAGTCGGGATCCGGCGATGACGGCCATGGATGCAACATTCGGCTGCGCACCTTGGAAGAAGTCTTCGAGACTTCGCTCTGTCTGGACCCAGTCGTGCTCGGCGCTGCCGCTGAAGAGTATGACGAGGCGGGCGTCGACTTCGGCGAGGAGCGCACTCGGATGAATGATGTGGAGCCACGCCGAGAGGCGGCGGACGAGCCGGTCCCTGGGCGCGCTCGCGGAGTCGTCGGACGTCGGTGCCAGCATGGCCAGGACGAACCAGCGCCGTTGTGAGACGTCGAACGGAAGCGCGGCTGCGAGGGACTCGCTGGGCGCCCGTACCAGAGCTGAGAGCAGATTGGCCTGCCGTGTGCGCCGCAGGTCCAGCTCGGCGCGTGCGTGGTGGAGGTGCAGCGCGGCCGTGTCCAGCAGTCCCGGCAGGACGGCGGTCGCCTTTGCCTGAGCGTCCTTGGTGTCGGCGATGACCCAGACCGTGCCCAGGATTTCTCCGTCGCTGCGCACGGCGGCGGCCACTCGTCCGAACACGCCGGCCCCGCCCGGCACGTACAGGCACCCGGTGCGTGCGTAGACCGTCCGGTAGTCGGGGTCGGCCGCGGGCGAGTCGATCTCGCTCATCAGCACTGTGGCGTCGCGGCGTTGCTGGTCGATGGGCTGCCCAGGCAGGTTGGAGAAGCCGAGGACGCGGCCGGTGGGATCGACGATGCTGGTGGCACCACCGGTCATGGAGGCAACGGCGTTCGCGAAGGTGAAGAGATCACCCAGCCGTGCTCCGGCGATGGAATCCGTGGCCGAGAGCGCGGCCGCGCTCTTGAGAAGTGAGGCCAGCTGCAGCCAGTCGCTGGAATCGCGCGCGAGCACCGTTGTGACGTCGTGCAGGCGCCCCAGCGCACCGAACTCGGCGGCGTCGATGCTCGCAGGTTTGGCGATGACCCCCGCGGCGCGCGCCTCACCTGCTCGCGCGACGAGCTCGGCGAACGACGGGTCGCCGTTGCGGTACCCGACGGCGAGAAGCACGGCGTGGGGCGGGATCCGCTCTTCGAGCTGTCCCGGCTCGCGCAACACGATCGATTGCACACGCTCATCCTGGGCGCGGTGCACGAGCCACGCGTCGTCACCGACGCGCTCGACGAGTTCGGACAGCGTCGGTCCGCGCGGGTCCACCTTCGTGGACGAAGCCTTTCTCATGGCACAGCACTCTATGGGGCCGTTTGGAGCTGGGCACTACCGGATGGCGCGATGCTTGGAACCAGCTCCATAGCTCGTGAGTGGGGTGGCTCCTACTTTTGTGGCCACAGCAACACCCGAGCCATAGGAACAACTCATGAACAGATCCTCGCGGCGACTGTTGGCAGGCCTGTTGGTCACGGCCACGGCGACGCTCACGGCATGCGGTGCCGGACCCGCCAGGAGTGCCGGCCCAGATGGATCGGAGTCGGCCGCACAAGGCATCCCGGCTTCGATACGTGAAAGCGGTGTCCTGCGTGTGGGCACGAACGTGCCGTTCGTGCCGATGGAGTACATGAAGCCGGACAACACGACGTTCACCGGCATCGACATCGACCTGATGCGGGCCGTCGGGGACAGGCTGGGGCTGAAGGTCCAGTTCACCAACGCTTCGTGGGACAGCCTGATTCCGTCATTGAGCGCGGGTCGTTACGACGTACTGGCCTCCTCGTTCGGGGACTTCGTTCAGCGCCGGAAGCAGGTCGACTTCGTCGACATGCTCCAGGGCGGTATCGCCGGCGTCGTTCCCTCCGCGAAAAGGGCGAAGTACCCGGACGCCGCTGCGGTGTGCGGAAAGACCGTGGGCGTCGAGAACGGCTCGGCCACCGTAGAGGTGGCTCAGACCCTCTCGGCCCGTTGCACGAAGGCCGGCAGAGCGGCAGTCACCTCGCGCGTCTACCCATCCGATTCCAACGCCGTCGTCGCACTGCAGAGCGGGCGCATCGACATGGTGCTGGACGACCGCGTAGTGGCCGAGCACCTCACAGCCACTCAGGCCGGCCGCTACGCCATGGTTCTCGACAAGGCCACTCCCGCCTTCCTGTACGGCTTCGTGGTCAGCAAGACCAACCGTTCCCTGTCCGAGGCCGTCATGAAGGCGCTGAACTCACTCATCGCCGACAGCACGTACGCCAAGATCTGCGCCCGTTACGGCATCACCGGCAGCTCCCTGCTCACGAAGGCGACCCTCAATGCGGGAACACGGAAGGAGGGCTGACATGGCCGTCTCCACACCGACCCGGACCGGCACACAGGCGTCGGACATCAAGTACGACGCCGGCACACTGCGGGTGATCCGGCGCCGTCATCCATGGCGGTGGGTGTCGGCAATCGTGGTGCTGGGCCTCTGCACAGGGCTCGTGTACGCGCTGGCCGGCACGCCGAACATCAGGTGGAACGAGGTCGGCCACTACCTCACCGAAGACTCGATCCTGACCGGCATCCGCCTCACCGTCGTCCTCACTGTGGCAGCGCAGGGGATCGGTGTCATCGGCGGCATCATCCTGGCCGTGATGCGAGGTTCGGACAACCCCGTGCTCCGCGCGGCCGGCGCCGCGTACCTGTGGATCTTCCGCGGCACACCTGCGCTGATCCAGATCATTCTCTGGTACAACCTGGCCCTGGTCTTCCCCACCGTCTCACTGCACATCCCCTTCACCTCACTGGGATTCAGCAGCCCGACCAACTCCCTCATCACCCCGGTCACCGCCGCGATCATCGCGCTCGGCCTCAACGAGGCCGCCTACATGGCCGAAATCGTGCGTGGCGGCCTGATCTCCGTCGAGCAAGGGCAACACGACGCGGCCGGCGCGATCGGCATGTCCCGAGGCAAGGCGATGCGGTACGTGATCCTGCCCCAGGCGCTGCGCACCATCATCCCGCCCACGGGGAACGAACTGATCAACATGCTCAAGAGCACTTCGCTGGTCAGCGTCATCGCCGCGCAGGAACTGCTCACCGCATCGCAGCACATCTACGCGGTCAACTTCCTCACCGTCGAGCTGCTGATCGTGGCCAGCCTCTGGTACCTGGCGATGTCGACCCTCGCGTCGATCGGCCAGGGCTACCTCGAACGCCGCCTCCAGGTGGTGCTGCGCGTGCGCCCCAAGAGCTGGACGAGCCGGCTCCTTGCGCACACCGGCCAACTCACCCGAACCATCGGAAGGCGCACTTCATGACCGCCATGCTCTCCGTCCAGCATGTGAAGAAGGCCTACGGCGGTGTCAGCGTTCTGCGCGATGTGACGCTCGACGTCGACCAGGGGCAGGTGGTGTGCGTGCTCGGTTCCTCAGGGGCCGGGAAGTCCACACTCATGCGGTGCGTGGCCCACCTCGAACCGGTGGACGCGGGCACCATCAGCGTGGAAGGCCAACTCGTCGGCTACGAACGGCGTGGCAACCACCTGCACGAGATCCGTGAAGCCGAGCTGTGCCGCCAGCGCCGCGGGATCGGCATGGTCTTCCAGCACTTCAACCTGTTCGGCCACCTCACGGCACTGGACAACATCACGCTCGGCCCGCGCAAGGTGCTCGGGCTCGGACGCGGGGAAGCCGAGGCCGAGGCGCGCGATCTCCTGGCTCAGGTGGGTCTCGGCGACCACGCCGCCACCTATCCCCGCCAGCTGTCCGGCGGTCAGCAGCAGCGTGTGGCGATCGCCCGCGCGCTCGCGATGCACCCCCGGCTGATGCTGTTCGACGAACCCACCTCAGCACTCGATCCGCAGCTGGTCGGCGAAGTCCTGCGGGTGATCCGCGCACTGGCGCACACCGGCATCACGATGGTCGTCGTCACCCACGAAGTGCATTTCGCGCTGGAGGTCGCCGACCGCATCGTGCTGATGGCAGACGGCACCGTCGTCTATGACGCTCCCCCGAGCCAGTTCAGGTCGACCACCGATGAACACGTCACCGCGTTCATGTCCCACGTAACGGATGTACCGGCGGCAATATCCACCGCCGAAGCCCTCACGGAGTAACACGATGCCCAAGCGAATCAACGTCAGCGACTACCGCAAGGCCGCAAGCAAGCGCCTGCCCCACATCGTCTACGACTTCCTCGAAGGCGGCGCGCTCGACGAACAGACTCTCGCGAGCAACACCGCCGATCTGGCCGGGTCGCCCCTGCAACAGCGCATCATGCGCGACGTCTCCGGCATCGATCTGAGCACCAGTGTCCTCGGCCACCGGCTGCGAACTCCCGTACTCATCGCGCCGATGGGGCTGCTCTCCCTGTTCCACCCGCAGGCCGACGTCCACCTGGCCCGGGCCGCTCAAGCCGCCGGCACCGTCTTCGTGCACAGCGCATGGTCCGGCACTCCGCTCAAGGACGTGGTCGCGGCCGCGCCGGGCTCGGTGTGGTGCCAGGCCGCCCTGTGGGCCGACCCGCGCCTCGTCGACCAGCACCTTGAACGTGCCGCTGACGCCGGAGTCGACGTCCTGGTGATCGCCGGCGACGTATCGGTGTCCAGCAAGCGCGAACGCGACCTGCACAACGGCTTCACGATGCGCGCCCGTCCGTCGGTCCGAGGAGTGTTCAACGCGGTCCGGAAGCCCCGCTGGGTCAGCAACTTCCTCTTCGGGCCGAAGATCACCTTCGGTGATCAGTCCACCGAAGGCCGCCCGATGACCATCCAGGAGATGGGCGAGTTCATGGAGGCCGACAACGACCGCGTCACCTGGGACGACGTCCGCAGCATCCGAGAACGCTGGCCCGGCAAGCTCGTCGTCAAGGGCATCATGAGCCCGGCCGATGCCCAACTCGCCATCGACGCGGGCGTCGACGGCATCTACATCTCCAATCACGGGGGCCGTCAGTTCGACGCCCAGCCGTCCACGTTCTCGGCTCTTCCGGCGATCGCGGAGACGGTCGGCGATCAGGCCGACATACTCGTCGACAGCGGGATCCGGCGCGGCAGCGACATCGTCAAGATGCGCGCCCTCGGCGCCACAGCCTGCCTCATCGGCCGCCCCGCCGTGTACGGCGCAGTCCAGTCCGGCCAACGCGGCGCCGCCGCGATACTCGACATCCTCACGGACGAACTCGCCACCGCACTCGCGTTCACCGGCGCGACGAGCCTCGCCGACGTCGGCCCCGGCACACTCGCCCTCAACGGCACACTCACCACAGCAGCGCGGGCCGGCTCACCGCGGCTCACGGGATCACGGCGATGAACGGTCGGCCGACACCACACCCGAACCCGCGTCGGTCACCCCGCAGTCAACCCTCACGTCGACGGGTCCATGCCCGCACCAGGCCGCCCCGATGAAGGACCACCATGACAAGCAGCGCCATCACGCGCATCCCGACGCCCTCGGATGAACCCACCGCCGCGCTCTCGGCCGACGCCGTTTCCTACGCGGGGGTCACCTTCACCACGCAAATCCCGGACCGCACCGACGGCTCCCTGGAGCTCGGCGACATCAGACGCCAGACCGAGCAGGTGTTCCACAACCTGTCAGAGACACTCGAAGCGGCAGGCAGCTCACTTTCCCGGCTGCTCCATCTCACCATCTACCTAACGGACATGACGGATCGTGAGGTGTTCAACGAGGTCTACGCGGCGTGTATCCCTAAGCCGGTGCCGGTCCGGTGCTGTGTGGCCGTCGCGACCCTCGCGGTGGAGGGCATGCGTATCGAGATCACCGCACACGCCGCCGTCGAACCGTCGGCCGATGGCTCTTCGGATCGCCGGTGATCACGTGATCGGGGCAGCGGCCACCTGATCACCGAGCGGCCTCGTGTCACGGACGCCTCGCCCTGTTCGCAGCCGTCCGGCCGTGGTGCGAGCGGCATGTCAGGGCCGCCCGCTCCAGGCCGGGCGATGCCGAGCGGCTCGCAGACTGCCGGCGTCAGTAGCGCTCGGCCGTGCCGAGGTACTGCTCGGCGAAGGCGGCCGCCGCGACCGGGGAGCTGAACAGGCGTCGTAGCCGGGCAAGCGTGGTACCTGTCCGGAACGGTTCCCCCGTGGCCGCCCCGTGGTAGACCTCGGACAGCCACTGCGAGAACTCCTGGTAGTCCCACACACGACGCAGGCAGGCCTCCGAATAGCTCTCCAGGCCGCTGCTGTCGCTGTCGGCTTCCTGCGTGAGGTGGGCGACGAGTGCGTCGCCGAGCAGGAAGGCGTCGTGGAGAGCGAGGTTCATGCCCTTCGCCGCGATCGGCGCCACGAGGTGGGCCGCGTCGCCCGCCAGGAACAGGCGTCCGGAAGCCATCGGCTCGACAACATAGTCGTGCATGTCGAGCATCCGCTTCTCGATCAACCGCCCCTCGACCAACTCGGGAGCACCGTCTACAGCGAGCCGTCGGCGCAGCTCGGCCCATACGCGCTCGTGCGACCAGTTCTCCGGGTCGTCGCCGGGCGGGCACTGGAGGTAGTACCGGGTCACCTCGGGACTGCGGGGCATCTGTCCGGCGAATCCGTCCTGGTGGATTCCGAAGAGCACACAGTCGGAGGAAGCCGGCGCCTCGGCCAGCAGGGCGAGCCAACCTATCCCGTAGTCGTGGCGCGCGACCGGGAATCGATCGGCGGGCAGTGCGCGCCGCGTCACCCCACGCGCACCGTCACACCCTGCGACGAAGTCGCAATGAATCACCTGGTGTTGACCGGACTGGGGGCAGGTGTACGAAACCGATGGCTGATCGGTGTCGATGCCGTGTACCTGCACGTCCCGGACGCCGAACCTGACGTCACCGCCCCGCACGTCGGCGTACTCACGCACCAGATCCGTGACGAGCAACGTTTGGGGGTAGATGTAATGATTTCGCCCCGTCAATTCGCTGTAGGAAAAGCGGTGTTGACGGCCGTCGAACCGGAACTCACACGCGGTGTGCCGCTGCGCCTCCCGCAACAGGTTCTCGGCGAGACCCCGTTCCTCCAGGGCACGAACCGCCCACTCCTCGATGACCCCGGCACGCGGCCGCTGCTCGATGAACTCCCGCATCTCGGTCTCGAGGACCACGCAGTCGATCCCGGCGCGTCTGAGGATGTTCCCGATGGTCAGCCCGGCGGGACCGGCGCCCACCACGACTACCGAAACGCGTTGTGGAGCAGGGGTATTGGGATGCTGAAGAGGGTTCACGGCGACATTATGTCGGCGCAGGTGGACAGCTGGATGCCCGGCCCTGCTGTGCCGCTGCCCAAACCCATGGAAGACAGGTCACACCGGAGGTCTCATCCAAAAGGCCAGGCGTGCGCCGGCCGCCAGGTCCTCGCGCCAGCACCGGAAGACAATTCCCTGGACGATGTTGAGCCGCCCGGCCGCAAGCAGACCGGAGTCGAGAGTGGGGCCGCCCGCGTCGGCCTCGAAGGCGACCGGCACGGGAGGTGTCTCACCGACCTGCCGGGCGACGAGTGGGACCTCATCAGGTGTCGGCCGCCGAAGAACCGGATCGTGGAAGGTCGCAGGACACGTGACGAAGACTGGGTCACCGAACACCAACTCCGAGCCGTGGGCATACGAGACGTCGTGCCTGGCGCCCAGACACAGCCGCCCCGGGTCCCAGGCAACAATGTCCAAGTCCCACCACGCCCCCTGCGGCAACTCCCCCGTCCCGGGATACGTGCGGTCGATGAGAGGGACTCTCTCTCCGGCCTGGTCAGCCGTACATCGCCACGCGGTAGAGAGCCGCAAACGCGTCGTCGATGGGATGTGGCTGCGGCCTGCCCGCGGAGTCGAGCCTGTTCCACCTCTGCAGATTCACCGCGACGGACATCTGCCGCTTGCCGTCGGCACTGGTCATGGCCAGCGCTCCACCACCCCAGACCGTCCCGCCATGGCCCCAGAAGGTGCCCTGACCGGGAGCCTCCATCGGGTGCAGACCGAGGCCGTAGTCGATCGCCTTTCCCTCTTGGGAGACGACCGCGACGGTGCGTTGCATCTGCGCCCGGCGGTGCTGGGTGCCGACCCCGAACGCTTCCCCGCCCTGGCCCACTTCGCCCGCGAGGTCCGCCCCCTCGGGGCAGACCGCCGCGCCGCGTTCGAAGAGATTTTCGCCGCCCAACTCGCCCACATCGAGGCCGCGATCCGCCCGAGCCGGCCGACGAGCTCCGAGGTGTCGGCAAACGACAGCACCCTCAAGTGATCAACTCACCCCCTGATCCCGTACACGCTGGTGGGCAGTGTCGAGAACTCGCGCCGGCGATCAACGTCGGTGAGTGGTCCGACCGAGGGATTCCGGCACATGCTCATCGGCTACGAGCGGGCCGAACTTCTGATCTCGGCGTGACGGTCGGTCAGGCCCATCGGGAGGGGAACGGTGTCGTAACCGGCCAGCGACGTGCTCTGCCATGGCGAAGACCTGTGATGCGAGTCGCGGAATTGCCGTCGTCGTCCGGGCTGACGCCCGCTATCGCGCCCGGCCGGGCCTACTCCTTCGGCTGGGTGTCCGGCTGTCCCGCCGCCCCCGTGAATGCGGGCGCGAGCGCCTGTTCGGGTGTAAGACCGAAGCCGAAGCATCCAGCGGCACGGCCGCCCGGGTGCGCCCACTGTTCTCCGGGCCCCCGACACCCCGTCGGTGCACCCAGAGTGCACCGGTAGCCCTCACGCGCCGCGTCCGCGCAGGTCAGAGAGGATTCTCAGCTGTACACCGACTTCTCACACACGCTCTCACCGGGATGGACCGGCGACTCGGAGAGCTTGCACCGCGGATTCAGCCGCGCGGCGACTACCGTCGCCCCATGGAGCGAGAACGAGCCCCCGCGATCCGCGCGGTCCTCATCGACATCGACGGAGTACTCACGGTCTCCTGGGAGCCTCTCCCCGGCGCCGTCGAGGCCATGGAGCGGCTGCGCGCCGCGGGGCTCCCCCTCGCGCTGGTCACCAACACGACCTCACGTACACGCGCGTCGATCTGCGCACGGCTTACGGGGGCCGGGTTTCCCGTCTCGGTCGACGACATCCTCACCGCCCCTGCCGTCACAGCCGCCCACCTTCGCGAGAACCACCCGGGCGCGCGCTGCCTGCTGCTCAACGCCGGCGACATCCAGGACGATCTGACGGGCGTGACGCTTGTGGAGCCAGAGGCACAGGCGGACGTGGACGTCGTAGTGGTCGGCGGCGCAGGGGACGAGTTCGGCTACGCGGCCCTCAACCGCGTCTTCCACCACCTGCAGCGCGGAGCGCACCTCGTAGCCATGCACCGGAACCTCTACTGGCGCACGGCCGACGGGCTCGACCTCGACACGGGCGCCTTCCTCCTCGGGCTGGAGCGGGCCGCCCGGGTCGAGGCGACCATCACCGGCAAACCGTCCGAGGCATTCTTCGCCGCCGCGCTCACCCACCTGGGCGCCGATGCGTCCGCGACCCTCATGGTGGGCGACGACATCGAGTCCGACGTGCTCGCCGCCCAGCGCAGCGGCATCACCGGCACCCTCGTCAAGACAGGCAAGTACCTTCCGGAGACCCACCGTTCGGCCGACGGCACACCTGATCATGTGCTCCACTCCTTCGCCGCGCTCCCCGACCTCCTCGAACGGATGGCCTCGGACTCCCGCTGAGCACCATGGCCCTACTTGTTGCTCTTCCAGAGGGTCAGCGTGGTGACGTAGTCAGGCATGTCGCTGGACAAACCCTGCTTGGTGTCGGGTACGACGTCGGTGATACGGAGCATCGCCAGGTTGTCGTCGCCGGTGACGGTGCACAACACCATGCCCTTGGTCAGGGTCTTCCCCGCGTCCAGGTCGTCGGCGGAGATCGCGGCCGGGAGCGCGTCGGTGTCCACGCCGCTGCTGCATGCCTCGGGCGTCGTGCCGGTGCTCCTGCCCATGGGGGTGAGGAAGCGCAGGTCGGAGTCGCCCCAGTCCTGGTAGGTGAGTTCCATGCCGTCGTCCTGTCCGATCTCGCCGTCGGGGAACAGTTTCGGCGCGTCCAGGTCCACGTGTGTGCCGGTGTTGTAGGCCGGAGCCCGCAGGGTGAGGGGCTTGTCCTTGAAGACGAGCGTGTACGCGTCCTTCGGCGAGGGAGAGGACGAGGTCGACGGTGACGAGGTGGCGGTTGGGGTGCCGGAGTGCTTACCGTCCGCGCCGGTGCCGCTTGCGCCCTCCGTACCGCCGTCGGGCCTCGCGATCGCCCACGTGACGATCACGGCGAGGGCCACGGCGACGACGCCGGCGGCGGCCAGCAGCGGAGTGCGGGTGCGCTTGGCGGGCGTGGGTGAGGGCGTGTTCGTCGACCACGGCGCATGCGCCGGGCCGGGCGGGGGTGTCGACGGGGGCGGCAGGGCGGACACGGTGGGCTGGCCTGCCAGGTGCGCGGCGGCATCGGGCTGGGTGGGCGTGGCCGTAGGTGTCGGCGTGGGCGCCGGGGGCCGTGCGGCAGCCGCCTCCCGGCGTGCGATGCGCTCCATGAGCGGCGCCGGCAGCCAGCTGTCGAACGTGCGCAGTGGCCGACCGGCCTCCCGCTCGCACAGCTCGGCGAGTTCGTCTGTCGTGATGCGGGCCGCGGGTTCGGCGGTGAGACATCGCTCCAGCAACGTCCGCAGCGGCGCCGGGTAGCCGCTCAGGTCCGGGGGTGTGCGCTCGGTGTTGGCGATGCGCACCCCGAGGGCGGTCGCGCCGCCCTCGCCGTACGGATGCCGTCCGGTCGCCGCGACCGCAGCGATGAGGCCGAGCGAGAACAGATCGGTGGCCGCGGTGACCGGTTCACCCAGCGCGTGTTCGGGCGACATGTACTGCGGCGTACCGATGACCCCGCCGCTGCGGGTGAGCTGGGTGGCGTCGGCCGCCTGGGCGATGCCGAAGTCGATGACGTAAGGACCGGTCGAACCGAGCAGGATGTTGCCGGGCTTCAGGTCGCGGTGCACGACGTCCGCCGCGTGGATTGAGCCGAGGGCCCGGGCCGTGCACCCCACCAGCTGGAAGACGGCGGGCAGGGGCAGCGGCCCGTACGCGGCGAGGGCGTCGGCGAGCGAGAGGCCGGGCACGAACGCCGAGGCGATCCAGGGAAGTGCGCCCGCGGTGTCGTGGTCGACGACCGGTACGAGGTGGTAGCCCTGCACCGTTCCTATCGTGATTGGCCAGTGTTGGCCGAATCGCGACAAACCGGATAGGTGATCCGGTGACCCCACGAACGGTCTTCGGGGTCGAGGAACAGCGCGAGTTGGTCACCTCGGTCCAGTCGAGTCTTACCGCCCGGTACGGGCGCGCTCGCTGTCCTGGGTGGGCTCACGGTCCCACGTGGCCTGGGAACGGATACGGTCTGGCCGGCAGCTCTCCGCGAAGCGATCCTCTGGTCGCTTACGGTCACACCTGGCCGACGCCGGATCCTGTGTCCCAGGCCACGCCTGCCGATAGCCACAGCGGCACCGTGGTGCCGTGTGACCGTGGTCTTCTTGTTGGTCTCCTGGAGCGGGGTCTTCCAGTACCTCTCGCCCCAGATGCTGGTGTAGGCCGGGTCGACGGCGATGACGACGAGGCCGGCGTGGAATGCCATGCCGCGCAGCCGTTCCCGGAACCGTGCGGTCGGGATACCGGCGACGGTGCGGCGCAAGGTCTTGCCGCGCCGGCCTCGCCCCATCCGCTCGCGGCCGGTGGCGCGGGCGTCGTCGAAGTTGAGGTTCTCCACCACGATCCCGGCGCAGTTGTGGCGCCGGGCGAGCGTGATGAGTTGGCTGATCGACTCGCGCAGTCGGCCGTCCCGCTGCGATGCCGGGCCGACCAGGTCGAGGGGGATGCTGTGGAGCTGGCCGATCGGGTTTCCGTGGGGGTCCAACACGTAGGCGGCCAGGTGATCGGCGTTGAGGTCGATGCCGATCGTCCGCTCACCAAACCGCCGGATCTCCTGCGGAGTGGGCAGCACGGCCGTGTCAGCGCCCCAGGACGCATCGAGGTACCAGCGTCCGCGCTCGGGATCGTGGACGAAGTCGTACCGCACGGCACGGTTCGCGCTCACGCGGTCTAGCCACTCGTCACGGCGGTGCGAGAACTGCACGGTGCAGGACAGCCGGTACCGGCCACGAGGCTGATTCGCCAGGTGCCGCAGAGGCTCGGGCAGGACGACCGTCACGCTGCCATCGTTCGGGTCCACGCTGATGGTGTAGTTCCCGAACGGTGCCCCCGACTCCCCGTCAGCGGTGAGAAACAGCCGCTCAGCGTCCCACCGTTCGCGCCACTGCTGCTCGGTGAGCCGGGCCTTGGCCAGATTGTGCCGGGTCTTCGCCAGGCGGCGCCCGCCGACCACAATGCTCGGCCGCCCCTCGGCAATGCGCTGCTCGACTCGGGCGAGGCGCGCATTGAGGACCTGCATGCGGCGCCGTTTGTCGAAGTGTTCGGCCTGGTCCCGGTAGCCGCGGACCTTGCCCTTCTTGGTCCCGCACGCAACAGCCAGGCGGCGGGTGATGGCACGGATCGCCCGGCGGAGCGAGGACGCTTCGTCGTACAGGCACCGCAAAGAGAGCTGGTACTGGTCCTCGCTCGCCCTGGTCATCGCGCCAGCCATGCGCGACGACGAGTGCTTCGTCAGCGAGCGTTTCCGCTCGGTGCGCTGATTGTCCTTGACGCACACCTTGCCGATCTCGACTCGCCGGGCGAGGTCGACTCGCTGATGGTGACCCAGATGCCGGCCGGCCAGCGTGAGGACTTCGGCGTCAGCGCCGGTGGCATGCACACGGTCCCGTATCCGGGCCCCAGACGGGGCGGCGACGGTGAAAGGGTCAGCCAGTACGCGAAGCCGCTTACCTCGCTCCTTACGTGCCACTGGCCGACCTCCCCTCACATCGACAAGATCACCCAACCAGCGATGGCCAAGCATGTCCTGCAAGTCCGGGGAAAAGACAGTGGACTTGACTGCCTTCGTTCAGCGCCCTGGCCTTCGCGGAGCGCTGCCCGTACAACCTTCCGGAGAAAAAGGTGACCACGGCCAGCATGTCCCGCACCAGCTCCGATTCCTGCGAAGCGTCCAGGTCTTCATCCGTACCGGTGATTTCCAGCGCCACACCGAACGCCGGCAGCATCACATCCCGCATGACCCCTGCCCCGAACCGAGCAAGGCGTTCCTCGTGCTCGACCAGCAGCACTGCACTTCCGGCCGCTGGCACAACGTCAACACCCTACGCAGCCCCCGCCGCTGGTCCGAGAGGCCAGAGGCGACATCGAAGAACTCGCCCACAACCGGGCGCCCGGCAGCAGCCTTTCTGAGCCGGGCCATCTGCCGGTTAAGGTCACCCTCACCCCGCTGCCGCCGGGACGACACGCGCCCGTACAACACCACACCCTCAACATCCGGCAGCTTCCCGGCGCAGCGTCCGCGTCGACACCCCCAATATCCGGGCAGCCCTTGTCGCCGAAACCATCCCTTGATCCATCCCGGCAAGTTATCCCGAAATGGCCAAGCGTGACCTACCAATCAAGAAACAGTTGCCAACCCGACGGGCGGCCCGGACCTCCTGCTCGAATCGGCGCCGGAAGTCGGGGTCCTGGCCGTACTCGCGTCGGATCACCTTGAAAGCCACGGGTTGCCCGCCTCGCGTGTGCGAGAGGTACACGGTGCCCATGCCGCCCTCACCGAGCTGCGCGAGGAGCCGGTAGCCGGCTGTCTCGCGCGGATCGACGGGCTCGAGCGGGGCCAGTATGTCGTCGATGCCGTTGGTCACGGCAGCCCACCTTATGGCATGTGACAGTGCGTCAAAGTGCCTTGAGATGACGCCATATGCCGAATTGGATCACGGCATGCGAGCGCCGACGGTATGCGCGTCCGGGGACAGGACCTTGTCCGTTCAGAGCCGTTCCCGCTTCGCAGCGGCCGCGAGGTTCTCGGAGGGCTTCGCATCCGAGCCGGGCTGCGGGACGAGGCCCTCGGCGTGGGAACGCGCGGAGCTCCGCGTCGGTCACCAGCTTGCAAGTGTCCGGCCACTTCGCGAGCGCGACCGCGGCGCCCGGGGCCGGCTGAAGACCGAGCTTGTCTCCGGCGGGCTCGGCAGCCCCGATCCTGACCGGGGGTGGCGGCTTCTCCTCCAACGACTACGGCCTGCACGACTTCCGCGCCACCGACGCCGGCTCCATGCTGCGGGTGAAGGGAGGTTGCGTTCGGTTCCAACGGGGACGTGTGTTTCTGACGCTGCCTGTCTACGGCGCCTGTCCGGCCTCTCCCCCTGGGGCGCGAGCGGCCTGAGGTGGCGGATGTCGCCTCGTGTGGCGTGTGACGCCTCACTGGGCGCAGGTGTCCCGTCCTAAGTCGTACGTGTGTTGGGGCGCCGTCGACCGCAGGCTCGCAGTATGAGGGGTTCTGGCAGGGGGATCGCGAGGATCGGCGGCGGGCAGTTCCGGTGTCCTCATTGCGGGCTGCCACAGGATCGGGTGGCCACGCTCGAGCACGACTGGGTTCTCCTGGAGCCCGGGATGCGGGTGCCGGCACATCTGGTGCCGGCGCGGCATCGGTGGATCGAGCTGTCTGACGGCCGGGTGGCGATGTACGGCGTGTGTCCCGTGGACGGGACGCAGCGGTGCCGGATCGAGCATCGGCTGGCCTGCGCCGAGCAGAGACGGCCCGATCTGTGGCCGTGGCTGACGACACTGCGGGATGAGAACAAGCAGATGGCGCGGCGCCAGGAACCGGCGCCGCCCCCCGGAGACGACGCGCTGCCCGACGTGGGGTGACCTTCTGGCGGTCCGGGCCGACCCAGCCCGGCGTAAGAGGCGGTCCACGGGGGTGGTGGCCCTGCGGGTCGACCACCCCGTCGGCGAAGGCGCGTCAGTGGTGACGGCCGTGACGCCCGAGCGTCTCCACGGGGGTCGCGTCGGGGCGGCTCCACTGCGGCACGGGGCGGCTGGTCGGGCCCCAGGCGGCGTTCCCGTCCGCGTCCGAGCGCCAGTACCAGCAGATCGGCGCGCCATGCCCACCCACCGGCGAGCCGGCCTCGGCGGCCTCGGGCCAGCCCTCGGGGTTGTCCTCCCACCCCTCGCGGCGGCCGTAGGGCGTCATGTCGAGCAGGCCGAGGGACCCATTGATCCGCTCGTTGCCACGGCCTGTCGTGGAGTAGGTGAGGAACACGCGGTCGCCGTCGCGCAGGAAGCAGGTGACGTAACCCATTCCTCCGCCGGCAGGCCCCTCCACGTCACGCACCGAGTACCAGGGCTGGGTGTAGCCCATGAACTCGACGAAGGAGGCCACCTCGTCCCACGGGCCCGTCGTCAGGATGGCAAACGAGACGCCGCGGGCGTTGAGGTAGACGGCGTCCTTCATGGACCAGGCCGTGGTGGTGCAGCCCTCGCACTGCCCCTGGGGCGGTGCGCCGTCGTACCACATGTGCTTGTAGACCACGAGCTCGTCGCGGCCCTGGAACAGGTCCAGGAACGGGACCGGGCCGTCGGGTCCGACGACCTCGACCTTGCCGTCGAACTCCACCATCGGCAGTCGGCGGCGGGCCGCGGCGATGGCATCGCCCTCGCGGGTGTGGGCCTTCTCGCGGACCAGCAGCTCGTCACGGGCGGCCTGCCAGGTGGCCGGGTCGACGATGGGCGGGCGGCCGGGCAGCTCGGCGGCCGGGTCGTTCGGCGTGGTCGTCATGGTGTCCTCCGTGGTGTCTCTTGCCGGGCAGCGTCATACGGCGTTGTACGACGGTCACCAGAACAGACTCGGGACCCGGCCGGAACTCATCGCGGCAGGGGCAACCCTCTGCCGAGCCTGCACGGCCCCCTTCGGGCCGGCAAGTTCACACACGCGCCCCAGGACGCGGCGCGCCGGGTCCGTCAAGGTGTCGCCGACACCACATCCCCTGAGGTGACGGGGGCTGCCGGCCCGCGAGGCCGGTCTCGGAGTCGGCCTCCATGGCACCGACACATACGCCCCGCGCTTCCGGCGCTCAGGACGGTCGCTGTGCGGCCGTCAGTTGCGCGCGGGAACCCGGGGCGGGTGTGTGTGGTGGTTCAGCAGTTGGGCAGCGGGTTCGTCTCGCTGGAGATCGCGGTGTCCTTCATCCAGCCGTACTCCCCGTTGTCGGCGACCGTGAACTCCCAGCGGGTCGGGTGCGGTCCGCCGACCCAGTTCTGGCCGTCCATCTTGCAGAAGAACCAGCTGGGGTTGGAGTTCATGTAGCCGACGATCCTGCTCGGATCGGGGTACTGCGTGCTCGCTCCCATCGTGCCGTAGACGGGCGCCCCCGACACGTTGTTGCACCACCAGCGTCCGCCGCTCTGCCAGCATCCGCCGGCCGCGCTCGCGGACGGCGCGGCAGCTCCTGCCACGGTGACGGCGAGTGCGGCGGCGGTCAGCACCGCACCCATCCTGCTCCCCCTGCGCATATGAATCCCACGTAACTCCCTTTGTGCGATGGAATGTTCACCATCCACCGCGGGTACTCCCCCATGGCAGCACAGTCGGATGCCCGCGCGCGGATACTTGCCACGAACATCACAAACGCCCACAACTTTTGCGCCCCCGCGTCCTACACGAACCGCACCTCCGGATACTTCGACGAGGGTCCGTCCAGGAAGTGACCGCCTGCGCGCCCACGAAGCCAGCGGTCGAAGAACGCCGTCACATACGCCCGCTGCACGGCGATCGCCCGCGCCGCAGGCACCGTTCCCACCAGGCCGGTCACCGTCTCCTTCGGCAGCCCCAGCTGCCGGGCGATCTGCGGGATCATCGACGTCGCATCGGTATACGTCGCATGCTGGGCACCCCGCAGCACGAGGTCACGGTGCCAGCCGTCGCTGTGCTCCCACAGCGCGCGCCAGGACGGCACGTTCGTACGGTCGTCGCCGTCCATGCCCATGAGGAGGAACGGCCCGTCCACCCCGTCGCGGGCCACCGAGGACAGCTCCCCCTCGTCATGGTCGTCCGACACGTAGGCGAGCACCCCGTCCAGATTCGCCGCCGCCGCGATGCGCCCGTCGTCATGCATCGTCTGCAGCGCCGCGAAGCCTCCCGCCGACTGCCCGAACATGCCGATCGGCGCGCGCTCCAGGCGGCCCGTGGCGAACGCCCGCTCCACCTCGTCCAGTACGAACCGCGTATCGGCCACCCGTACCGCACAGGTCTTCCGCATCAGGGCGACGACCGCTTCGGGCCCTTCCTTCTGCGCCCGTTCGAACTCCTGTGGAAGCAGAGTCGTCTCCACCCGCCCACCGGGGAACTCCACCGCCGACGCGTCGTAGGTGTGGTCGATCGCCACCACCACGTACCCGTGCGACGCCAGTTCGTCCGTCAGCGTCGTGCCCAGGGTGCGCGGGTCACCCACGCCCGGCGAGTACAGCACCACCGGCCGCGGGCCGCGCCGGTCCGGCGGCGCGCCGAGGTGGGCGAAGGTCTCCGTTCCGCTCCAGTCGATGCGGCCCTTCGGCAGGTCGCCGAAGTTGTTCACACGGTCGAAGCCGGCTGCCTCACCCTTCGTCATCTGCGGCACGCGCGGGTGCGAGTCGACCGAGCGGGCCGGGTACCTCACATCCACCATCAGCTCACGCCTGCGACCGGCCACCCATGGATCGGCACGCCGCCGGTCCACCAGGCGCAGCGACACCGTCCCCACGCCGTACGGCCCGGTCGGTGCGGGCAGCTTCATACGTGCCGTGCGGGGCGTACTGTCCACTGCCACCGCCGTCGCTGTCGCGCCGGGCACGCCCGATGCCGTCCAGGCGAGGCCGAGCGCGGACGCGGCCAGCACGCGGCGCCGGCTCGTCAGTTTGGTCTTGGTGTCGCTGTTGGTGTCCATGCCGCAAGCTTCGCCGGTGGCCCGCCCACGTCACCATCCGACAGGCCAGACCATGCAGTTGGGGGAAATCCCCCACACGCCGCGAACGCTCAGCGTCCCGCGCCGTCCTCAACGAGTCGCCTCAGTGAGGGGAGCAGCGTGTCGAGGTCCTGGCCGGTCCGGAAGGCCACGACGGTGGTGCCGCCGTCGCGGGAATCACCGGCGCCTGAGGGCGCGGGGAAGAGCGCGAGCACTTCGCGCATCGCCTCGTCCATCTCCGCCACCGGGTCGGAGGTCTCACCCCGGAGCCAGCGGCGCAGTACGTGGTTGTGGGCCGCGACCACGGACGCCGCCATCAGTTCGGCCCTTAGCGACGCCGACTCCGTCGGGTCCCCCATCCATTCCGCGATGAATTCGCGGAACAGTCGCTGGTACCTGGCCACGCTGGCGATCTCCCGGTCACGCAGGACCGCCACCTTGCTGGTCAGCCTGTACCGCCGTCGCGCGAGGTCGCCCTCCTCGATGTAGTGCAGCAGCACCAGGCGGACCGCGTCGGACACGGCGATCAGGCCGGTGCTGTGGCTGGAGGTGACCAGCCTGTCCTTGATCAGCGCGAGCAGCCGGTCATGGTCAGGGAAGATCACGTCTTCCTTCGACCGGTAGTGCCGGAAGAACGTCGTACGTCCCACTCCGGCGCGCTCGGCGATCTCGTCGACGGTGGTCTGCTCGTATCCGCGCTCGTCGAAGAGCGCGAAGGCGGCGTCCGCGAGTCGGATCCGCGCGGCTGGCTTACTCATGACCATCCATCCTCACTCATGACCGCCCATCCTTACCTGTCTCGGTGCCAGGAAGCCACTTGCCCAAGTCAATGGTACTGAGTACCGTCTATATGACATCGAGTACCGAAGGAGGTCCGGCATGGGTTCCGCGGCACAGAGCGAGTCCGGCCTGCCCATCCAGCCGCTCTACGACGGCTGGTCGCTCACGGATTTCGACGCGGACGCCAAGCTGGGCGCCCCGGGAAAGTTCCCGTACACGCGTGGCGTGTATCCGTCGATGTACACCGGCCGGCCGTGGACGATGCGGCAGTACGCCGGATTCGGCACGGCGAAGGAGTCCAACGAGCGCTACCACGAGCTGGTCGGCGCCGGCACGGGCGGCCTGAGCGTCGCCTTCGACCTGCCGACGCAGATGGGCTACGACTCCGACGAGTCGATCGCCCGCGGCGAGGTGGGCAAGGTCGGCGTGGCCATCGACTCGATCGAGGACATGCGCACGCTGTTCCAGGGCCTGCCCCTGGACAAGGTGTCCACGTCGATGACGATCAACGCCCCTGCCTCGACGCTGCTCCTGCTCTACCAACTCGTCGCGGCCGAGCAGGGCATCTCCGGTGACCAGCTGACCGGCACCATCCAGAACGACGTGCTCAAGGAGTACATCGCCCGCGGCACGTACATCTTCCCGCCGAAGCAGTCCCTGCGGCTGATCAGCGACATCTTCGCGTACTGCCACAAGGAGCTGCCCCGCTGGAACACGATCTCCATCTCGGGTTACCACATGGCCGAGGCGGGTGCCACGCCCGCGCAGGAGATCGCCTTCACCCTCGCCAACGCGAAGGAGTACGTGCGCGCCGCGATCGCCGCCGGCCTCGACGTCGACGACTTCGCGCCGCGCCTGTCGTTCTTCTTCGTCGCCCGGACCACGCTCCTCGAGGAGATCGCGAAGTTTCGCGCCGCCCGCCGCATCTGGGCGCGCATCATGCGCGACGAGTTCAAGGCCAAGAACCCCAAGTCGCAGATGCTGCGCTTCCACACCCAGACCGCCGGCGTGCAGCTGACCGCGCAGCAGCCCGAGGTCAACCTCGTACGGGTCGCCCTCCAGGGCCTCGGTGCGGTCCTCGGCGGTACGCAGTCCCTGCACACCAACTCCTACGACGAGGCCATCGCCCTGCCCACGCAGAAGGCGGCGCGGCTCGCCCTGCGCACCCAGCAGGTCATCGCCTACGAGACCGACGTGACCAAGACCGTCGACCCGTTCGCCGGGTCCTACGTCATGGAGTCGATGACGGACGACGTCGAGGCGGCGGCCCTCGAACTGATCCAGGCCGTCGAGGACCGCGGCGGCGCGGTGGCGGCGATCGAGCAGGGCTTCCAGAAGTCCGAGATCGAGAAGTCCGCGTACCGGATCGCGCTGGAGATCGACCACCAGGAACGCACCGTGGTCGGCGTCAACAAGTACGCCCTCGACGAGGAGGAGCCGTACGAGCCGCTGCGGGTCGACCCTCAGATCGAGGCCGACCAGTGCGAACGCCTCGCGGCCCTGCGCAAGGACCGTGACAACGACGCCGTCGAGGGAGCCCTCGAAGCGCTGCGCGACGCGGCGCGCGGCACGGACAACGTCCTGCCCCCGATGCGCGAGGCCCTGCGCCTGCGCGCCACGGTCGGCGAGGTCTCCCACGCTCTGCGCGACGTGTGGGGCGTTCACGTCCCCCACGACACGTTCTGATCCTTCCTCCTGTCCCCCTTCGATCCGTCCGATCATTCAGATGACCAGTCAGCCCCGGTGGAGCAATCAGTGAACGAAATCGACATCCACACGACCGCGGGGAAGCTCGCGGACCTGCAGCGCCGGATCGACGAGGCCACGCACGCCGGCTCCGCACGCGCGGTGGAGAAGCAGCACGCGAAGGGCAAACTGACGGCCCGTGAACGCATCGAACTGCTCCTGGACGACAGCTCGTTCGTGGAACTCGACGAATTCGCCCGCCACCGCTCCACCGCCTTCGGCCTCCAGGACAACAAGCCCTACGGCGACGGAGTGGTCACCGGCTACGGCACCGTCGAAGGACGCCCGGTAGCCGTCTTCTCCCAGGACTTCACCGTCTTCGGCGGAGCCCTCGGCGAGGTCTACGGCCAGAAAATCATCAAGGTGATGGACTTCGCCCTCAAGACCGGGTGCCCCGTCATCGGCATCAACGACTCCGGCGGCGCCCGCATCCAGGAAGGCGTCATGGCGCTCGGCATGTACGGCGAGATCTTCCGCCGCAACACCCACGCCTCCGGCGTCATCCCCCAGATCAGCCTCGTGGTCGGCCCCTGCGCGGGCGGCGCGGTCTACTCCCCCGCCATCACCGACTTCACGATCATGGTCGACCAGACCTCCCACATGTTCATCACCGGCCCCGACGTCATCAAGACCGTCACCGGCGAGGACGTCGGCTTCGAAGAACTCGGCGGCGCCCGCACCCACAACACCAGCTCCGGCGTCGCGCACCACATGGCCGGCGACGAAAAAGACGCCATCGAATACGTCAAGACGCTCCTGTCCTACCTCCCCTCGAACAACCTGTCCGAGCCCCCCGCCTTCCCCGAGGAGGCGGACCTGGCCCGCACCACGGAGGACGACGAGCTCGACACCCTCGTCCCGGACAGCGCGAACCAGCCCTACGACATGCACACCGTGATCGAGCACGTCCTGGACGACATGGAGTTCTTCGAGACGCAGCCGCTGTTCGCGCCGAACATCCTCACCGGCTTCGGCCGCGTCGAGGGCCGCCCGGTCGGCATCGTCGCGAACCAGCCCATGCAGTTCGCCGGCTGCCTCGACATCGACGCCTCCGAGAAGGCCGCCCGCTTCGTGCGGACCTGCGACGCCTTCAACGTCCCCGTCCTCACCTTCGTCGACGTGCCCGGCTTCCTGCCGGGCGTCGACCAGGAACACACCGGCATCATCCGCCGCGGCGCCAAACTGATCTACGCCTACGCCGAAGCCACCGTCCCGCTGATCACGGTCATCACCCGCAAGGCGTTCGGCGGCGCCTACGACGTAATGGGCTCCAAGCACCTCGGCGCCGACCTCAACCTCGCCTGGCCCACCTCCCAGATCGCCGTCATGGGCGCCCAGGGAGCCGTCAACATCCTGCACCGCCGCACCATCGCCGCCGCCCCCGAAACCGAGCAGGAAGCCACCCGCACCCGCCTCATCCAGGAGTACGAGGACACCCTCCTCAACCCCTACACCGCCGCCGAACGCGGCTACATCGACGCCGTGATCATGCCCTCCGACACCCGCGCCCACATCGTCCGCGGCCTGCGCCAGCTCCGCACCAAACGCGAAAGCCTCCCGCCCAAGAAGCACGGCAACATCCCGCTCTAGCCCCAGGACCGAAACCGCCGGATACGAACCGCCGAAAGAGCCGCCCGAAAGGACCCGACCGATGATGATCAAGGTCGTACGGGGCAACCCCACCCCCGAGGAGCTGGCCGCCGCACTGGCGGTGGTCCAGGCCCGCGCCGCGGCGGCGGCCACCACCCCGCCCGGCGCGGCAGGCACCCGCGACGCATGGGCCGACCCCTCGCGCATCAACTCCCTGCCTCAGCACGGGCCCGCGGCCTGGGCGCGCACCTATTGGCCGCGCTGAACAACCACCCGATCGGAGAGTTCATGAACACCGTGCAACAGAGGGCGCATCGCGCCGGTCCCGTACCGGCCCCGCGCGCTCGCGTGGTGATCGCCAAACCCGGCCTCGACGGCCACGACCGTGGTGCCAAGGTCATCGCGCGGGCGCTGCGCGACGCGGGCTACGAGGTGATCTACACCGGCCTGCACCAGACCCCGGAGCAGATCGTCGCGACCGTCATCGCCGAGGACGCGCCGCTCCTCGGGCTCTCCGTACTGTCGGGTGCCCACCTGACGATCGTCGAGAGGGTGCTCCAGTTGCTGGCCGAAGAGGATGCCGGCGACGTCCGTATCCTGGTCGGCGGGATCATCCCCGACGCCGACATCGCAGCCCTCGAAGCGCTGGGCGTCCACGCCGTGTTCACTCCCGGCGCGGGCATCGGCGGCATCGTCGAGACCGTCGACCGCCTGCTGACCGCAACTGACACGACCGCCATCACTGAGACCACCACGGACCCCGCGCTGGAGCCGGCATGCTGAAGAAAGTCCTCATCGCCAACCGTGGCGAAATCGCTGTCCGCGTGGCCCGGGCGTGCCGGGATGCCGGTATCGCGAGCGTTGCCGTTTACGCGGAACCGGACCGGGACGCTTCGCATGTCCGAGCGGCGGACGAGGCGTTCGCGTTGGGCGGTGACACCCCGGCCACCAGCTATCTCGACATGGCGAAGGTGCTGCAGGCCGCCAAGGACTCCGGCGCGGACGCCATCCACCCCGGCTACGGATTCCTGTCGGAGAACGCGGAGTTCGCCCAGGCCGTCCTGGACGCCGGACTGATCTGGATCGGCCCGCCCCCGCAGGCCATCCGCGACCTGGGCGACAAGGTCGCCGCCCGGCACATCGCCCAGCGCGCCGGCGCCCCGCTGGTCGCCGGCACCCCGGACCCCGTGTCCGGATCCGACGAGGTCGTCGCGTTCGCCCGCGAACACGGCCTGCCCATCGCCATCAAGGCCGCCTTCGGCGGCGGCGGCCGCGGCCTCAAGGTCGCCCGCACCCTCGAAGAGATCCCCGAGCTCTACGACTCCGCCGTACGCGAAGCCGTCGCAGCGTTCGGCCGCGGCGAATGCTTCGTCGAGCGCTACCTCGACAAGCCCCGCCACGTGGAGACCCAGTGCCTGGCCGACACCCACGGCAACGTGGTCGTCGTCTCCACCCGCGACTGCTCCCTGCAGCGCCGCCACCAAAAACTCGTCGAAGAGGCCCCCGCCCCCTTCCTGACGCCGGCGCAGAACGAGCAGCTCTACACCGCCTCCAAAGCCATCCTCAAGGAAGCCGGCTACGTCGGCGCCGGCACCGTCGAGTTCCTCGTCGGCCTCGACGGCACCATCTCCTTCCTCGAGGTCAACACCCGCCTCCAGGTCGAACACCCCGTCACCGAAGAGGTCGCCGGCATCGACCTCGTACGCGAGATGTTCCGCATCGCCGACGGCGAAGCACTCGGCTACGACGACCCCACCCTGCGCGGCCACTCCTTCGAGTTCCGCATCAACGGCGAGGACCCCGGCCGCGGCTTCCTGCCCGCCCCCGGCACCGTCACCCGCTTCGCACCCCCCACCGGCCCCGGCATCCGCCTGGACGCCGGCGTCGAGACCGGCAGCGTCATCGGCCCCGCCTGGGACTCCCTGCTCGCCAAACTGATCGTCACCGGCGCCACCCGCGAACAGGCCCTGCAACGCGCCGCCCGCGCCCTGGCCGAGTTCGACGTCGAAGGCATGGCCACCGCCATCCCCTTCCACCGCGCCGTCGTCGTCGACCCCGCCTTCACCAGCGACCCGTTCACCATCCACACCCGCTGGATCGAGACCGAGTTCGTCAACGAGATCAAGCCCTTCGCCGCCACCCCCGACACCGACACCGACGAGGAAGCCGGCCGCGAGACCGTCGTCGTCGAGGTCGGCGGCAAACGCCTCGAGGTGTCCCTCCCCGTCTCACTCGGCATGTCCCTGGCCCGCACCGGCCTCGCCGCCGGCGCCAAGCCCAAACGACGCGCCGCGAAGAAGTCCGGACCCGCCGCCTCCGGCGACACCCTCGCCTCCCCCATGCAGGGCACCATCGTCAAGATCGCCGTCGAGGAAGGCCAGGAAGTCAAGGAAGGCGACCTCGTCGTCGTCCTCGAAGCCATGAAAATGGAACAACCCCTCAACGCCCACCGCACCGGCATCATCAAGGGCCTCAACACCGAGATCGGCGCCTCCATCACCTCCGGCGCCACCATCTGCGAGATCAAGGACTGATACGGCCTGTGGACCGAGTTCGGGCCCGCGTCCTGAGCTCACGGTGAGCGTCGCCGCCCACCGGCCGGCGGGCCGAAGCCGGCAGCCCAGGAGGACCTTCTTCTGGGCTGTCGGGCTCTCGCTCCTACGCGCTCACTCCGGAGTCTCGAAGATCGGGACGATCGTGGCCCGCGCCACCGCATGGGTGAAGAGCTGGATGCCCAGCCATGCCGGGGATGCCGCCGCCGGCACAGCCAGCTCGGGCGTGTCCAGCGCGTGGACGGCGTAGATGTAACGGTGAGGACCGTGCCCGGGAGGGGGCGAGGCGCCGAGGAAGCTGTGCCCGCCCGCGTCGTTGGCCAGCATCTTCGCGCCGACGGGAAGGTACTTCCCGCCTGGCGCACCGGCACCGGCCTCCAGTTCGTGTACCGACGCGGGGATGTCGTACACGGCCCAGTGCCAGAATCCGCTCGCCGTAGGTGCGTCCGGGTCGAAGCAGGTCACCGCGAAGCTCTGCGTGTCGGCCGGGAACCCCTCCCAGGACAGCTGTGGGGAGCGGTCCTCGCCGGGGCCGCCGAAGAGACTGCTGCACTGCGCGACGTCGAGGGACTTTCCGTCCGCGATATCCGTGCTGTGCAAGCCGAACTCGGGCACTGAGGGCAGGACGCTGTAGGGATCGAAGGAGTGGGACATGTGCTTCTTCTCCTCTGGTCAGGCGGTCAGGTGCTCGCGGAGTGGTCGGTGACCGACCCGCCCTGATCGACCACACCCTCGACACTCGCACGACACCGGCATACGCCGCACGCCGCAAATGGGCGACTTCCCTCCCGAAAGGGACCGCGAGGGGTCCATCGCGGGCGACGCACACCCCGGGAAAAGTTCTGCCCGGGGGCGCGACCACCCTGCCCACACACGGTATTGATTCACACTACACATAGATGCATAATGCCGTTATGGATAAGCGGGTTGCGGAAGTCGACGCCCGGGCCGAAGGCCTGATGATCGCCGTGGAGCAGATGGTTCGCTACGTGCGGCACAGCGCCGTCGCCGGCGGCCTGAGCACCGCGGCCTCGTCCGCGATCGGCCGGCTCGGCCGCGAAGGCCCGCACCGACTGAGCGAACTCGCCAGGGCCGAAGGCGTCTCCCAGCCGAACATGACCCAACTCGTCACCCGCATGGAACGCACGGGCCTGGTACGCCGTGTGGCTGACCACAACGACGGCCGGGCCGTCCTCGTGGAGGCCACCGAAAGCGGCCTCGAGGTCTTCCGGCAGCGGCGCGCCGAGCGGGCCCGGGCTCTCGACCTGCTCATCGGGGAGCTGACCGAGCCGGAGCAGCAGGCCGTGCGGACCGCGCTGCCCGCCCTGGCCCGCGCCATCCAAGACCGCCAGGCCCACGACTGACGCGCCCCGCCACCAGCCACCCACCACCCCGCAAATCTGTCCGCGCTCCCTCACCACCGCTTCTCGACACTTTGGAGAGAACCGCACATGAGTGCACCGCATGGAAAGGCCGCCAGCCCCTTCAAGCAGCCCAAGGCCGTCTGGGCCGTGGCGTTCGCCTGTGTGATCTCGTTCATGGGCATCGGCCTGGTCGACCCGATCCTCCCCGCCCTGGCCGAGAACCTGCACGCCTCACCCAGCCAGGTCTCCCTGCTCTTCAGCAGCTACCTGATCGTGACCGCGGTCGCCATGCTCTTCGTCGGCTGGATATCCAGCCGCATCGGCGCCAAGCGCACCCTCGTCGTGGGCCTGGTCGTCATCGTCGTCTTCGCCGCCCTGGCCGGGATGGCCGGCTCGGTCAATGGCATCGTCGGCATGCGGGCCGGCTGGGGCCTGGGCAACGCGATGTTCATCGCCACCTCCCTCGCCGTCATCGTCGCCTCCGCGAGCGGCGGCTTCGGCGGCGCGATCATCCTGTACGAGACCGCGCTCGGCCTCGGGATCGCCGTCGGCCCGCTACTGGGCGGGGAGTTGGGCGGGATCAGCTGGCGCGGCCCGTTCTTCGGCGTCGCCGTCCTGATGGCCATCGCGCTGGTCGCGACCCTCGCCTTCGTGCCCTCACTGCCCAAGCCGAAGCGCCCCACCTCGCCGATCGCACCGCTCAAGGCGCTGCGCCACCGCGGCCTGCTGACCATGGGCATCATGGCCCTGCTGTACAACTGGGGCTTCTTCACGATGCTCGGCTACGCCCCGTACCCGATGAAGCTGAACGCGCACGAGCTCGGTCTGGTCTTCACCGGCTGGGGCCTGCTGGTGGCCGCCTTCAGCGTCTTCTTCGCCCCGCGCCTGCAGGCCCGCTTCGGCACGGCTCCCGTCCTGTACGCCAACCTGCTCGGCCTCGGCATCGTGATGGCGCTCATCGCCGCCGGCGTCAGCAACCCCACCGTCGTCATCGTGTCCGTCATCGTGAGCGGCGCCTTCATCGGCATCAACAACACCCTGACCACACAGGCCGTCATGCTCGTCTCCCCCGTCGAGCGCCCCGTGGCCTCTTCCGCCTACGGGTTCCTGCGCTTCATAGGCGGCGGTCTGGCCCCCTTCGTCGCGGGCAAGCTCGCCGACGCCACGGACCTGAGCGTCCCCTTCTACCTGGGCGCCGCCACCTTCCTCCTGGCCATCCCCGTGCTGGCGAGCGGCCACAGTCTGCTGCGCAAGGCGGAGGCCAAGCTGGGCGAGGGTGAGCCCGTCGCCCCGTCACTCACCCCCGTCGGCAGCCCGGCCGTTGCGACGGACGCGCCGCCCGTCATCGTCGCGGTGGGCGCCCACGACAGGGCCGCCGCCATCGTCGACGCCGCGGCCCGGCTCGCTCGCGACACCGGCAGCCCGCTGGAGGTCGTCCACGTCCAGCAGACCGCGGTGGTCGAGGAACAGGCTGTCGACACCGAGACGGACGAGCAGGCCCGTGCCGCAGTGACCGCCCACCTCGACCGCCTCAGCGCCGACGGCATCGCTGCCACCGGGCAGATCCTGACGAGCGTGGGCGACCACGCCGCCGCGGGCCGCGCCCTCGCCCACCACGCGGCGGAGGTGCACGCCCGTACGGTGGCCATCGGACGCTCGCCGCGCGGCCCCGTCACCCAGTTCGCCGACGGCAGTCTCACCACCGCCCTCACCCACTCCGCCACGTGCACGGTCGTCCTCGTCGACCCCGACAGCACACCCCGGCACCTGACCAAGGACAGCCTGGCGGAGATGCGGAACAGCGCGATCTGATCCATTGCCGTCCGAGCTGCGGTGCACGTCCGTGCCGCAGCCCGGAGCTGTCTCCGCCGGCACGGGCCGAAGGGACGAGGTGCTCGGCCAGATGCATCTCGAACCGGGTGAGCAGCGGTCCCGGTCCACGGTGGCCGGGGCCACGCCGCGGGGCTCGGCGGTGCGCAGGGCGCCGATGCGGGGGAGCCCTGCCGAACATTCCCGGTCCGCGCTCTTCCGCTCGGTCATCCACCGCGGCAACGTCCTTGGAAGTCCGAATCCGGCTGAGACGCCGATCACTTTAGCGGCGCCCACTGGACGACATACCGACTAGTCAGGATGATGAGTCCGTCCAGTTCAGACGTCCCGTAGGAGCAAAGATGAGCGCCGGCCACCCTCCAGGTCTCGATCTCGACCAGTTGCGCGGCCACCTCGACCGGGAGCGCCCGGGACTCGTGACCGGTCCGCTGTCCGGGCGGGTCGTCGAGGGCGGCCGGTCGAACCTGACCTACATCGTCGGCGACGGCTCGTCGACCTGGGTGGTCCGGCGTCCGCCGCTGGGTCATGTGCTCGCCACCGCGCACGACATGAAGCGCGAGTACCGGGTGATCAGCGCCCTGAACCCGACGTCCGTGCCGGTGCCCGGGGCGCTGCTCATGTGCGAGGACGACAGCGTGCTCGGCGCGCCGTTCTACGTGATGGAGTACGTGGCGGGCACGCCGTACCGCACGGCCGACCAGCTCGCGCAGCTGGGCCCTGAGCGCACCCGCGCCGCCGTGCTGAGCCTCGTGGACACCCTCGTCGACCTGCACGCCGTGGACCCCGCCGAGGTGGGCCTCGCGGACTTCGGGCGGCCCGAGGGGTTCCTCGACCGGCAGCTGCGGCGCTGGGGCAAGCAGCTCGACGCGTCCAGGAACCGCGAGCTGGCCGGCGTCGACGAGCTGCACGCGGCGCTCGGCCGCTCGCTGCCGACCTCGCCCGCCCCCACGGTCGTGCACGGCGACTACCGCCTCGACAACGTCCTGATCAACGAGGACGCCGACGGCGTCGACCGGATCAAGGCCGTCCTCGACTGGGAGATGTCCACGCTCGGCGACCCGCTCACCGACCTGGGCCTGCTGGTGATGTACAGCGCGAAGCTGGAGGTGCCCGACTCCCCCGTCTCCACGACCGCCGCTGCCGCCGGGCACCCCGACCCGGCCGAGATCATCGAGCGGTACGCCGCGCGCTCGGGGCGTGACGTGTCCGCCGTCTCCTGGTACACGGCCTTCGCCTGGTTCAAGCTCGCCGTGATCCTGGAAGGCATCCACTACCGCTACACCCTCGGCCAGACCGTCGGCGCCGGCTTCGACCGTATCGGTGAGCTCGTGCCCGTCTTCATCGACCACGGCCTGACGACCCTTCAGAAAGGCTGACCCGCAATGGACTTCGCATTCGACGCGCGCACGGAGGAACTGCGGGCGAAACTCCTCGCCTTCATGGACGAGCACGTGCACCCCGCCGAGGCCGTCGCGGACGAGCAGCGCGCGCAGCTCGCCTCCCCGTGGGACACCCCGCCCGTCGTCGACGAGCTGAAGGCCGAGGCCAGGCGGCAGGGCCTGTGGAACCTCTTCCTGCCCGACGCGGAGTACGGCGCCGGGCTGACCAACCTCCAGTACGCGCCGCTGGCCGAGATCACCGGCCGCAGCCCGCAGTTGGCGCCCACGGCCCTCAACTGCGCGGCCCCCGACACCGGCAACATGGAGGTGCTCTCCCAGTTCGGCGACGAGCACCAGAAGAAGCAGTGGCTCGAGCCGCTGCTCGCCGGTGAGATCCGCTCCGCGTTCGCGATGACCGAGCCCGAGGTGGCCTCCTCCGACGCCACGAACATCACCACGCTCATCGAGCGCGACGGCGACGAGTACGTCATCACCGGCCGCAAGTGGTACATCTCCGGGGCGATGAACCCGGACTGCAAGATCTTCATCGTGATGGGCAAGACGGACCCCGAGGGCTCGGACATCCGCCGCCAGCAGTCCATGGTGCTCGTCCCCCGCGACACCCCCGGCCTCGAGATCCGGCGCGCCATGCAGGTGTACGGCTACGAGGACCACTACCACGGCGGCCACGCCGAGGTCGTCTTCGACCGCGTCCGTGTCCCGGCGAGCCACCTGATCGGCGAGGAGGGCGGCGGCTTCGCCATCGCCCAGGCGCGGCTCGGCCCGGGCCGCATCCACCACTGCATGCGGCTGATCGGCATGGCCGAGCGGGCCATCGAGCTGATGTGCAAGAGGGCCGTGGCGCGTACCGCGTTCGGCAAGCCGCTGGCCCAGCAGGGCGTCGTACAGGAATGGATCGCGGACGCGCGGGTCGCGGTGGAGCAGCTGCGCCTGCTCGTCCTCAAGACGGCCTGGCTGATGGACACCGTCGGCAACAAGGGCGCCCACACGGAGATCCAGTCCATCAAGATCGCCACCCCGCGCACGGTCGTCGACATCATCGACCAGGCCGTACAGCTGCACGGAGCGGGCGGCGTCAGCCAGGACTTCCCGCTGGCCGAACTCTGGGCCGCCGCGCGCACCCTGCGCCTCGCGGACGGCCCCGACGAGGTCCACCAGCGCTCGCTGGCCCGGCGCGAGCTGAAGAAGTACCTCTGACACGTGGAGATCCGGCCCACCGCAGCCGGAATCGCGATGTGGCCCCTGCCCGGTCGGGCGGGGGCCGCGTCTGTTGAAGTGCCCTTGCCGCCGCCAATTTCGGACCTGGTGTATCAAGCGACGAGTGATATCGGCAGACTTCATGCATTGCACTCCACCATCACGAGGAATTCACATGATCACGCTCACCAAGGAAGACGGACCGGCCGATCTCGACGGTGTGACCCACCTGTCGATCGGGGTGTCCTGGGACCCCACCGCCGGAAGCAGCGGCGGGCTGATGGGCAAGCTCCGCCGCAACGTCGGCACGGACCTCGACCTCATCGCCATCGCGCTGCAGGGCGCCGACCCGGTACGGCTGGCAGGCCTCGACTCCCTGGACCCGCTGGGCAACGGCTCCTTGGTGCACAGCGGCGACAACCAGACGGGGCGCGGTGACGGGGACGACGAGACCGTGACCGTCGAGTTCGGCCGCATCCCGACGAACATCACGTCGATCGTGTTCGTGGCCGCCGCGTACAAGAAGTCCAGCTCCTTCCAGAAGGCGCGGAACATCAGCTTCAAGGTGTACGACGCGACCGGTGGCACCTCTCAGCAGGTCGCCGACATCTGGCCGAGCCTGCTCACCAACGACAACGGCTGCCGTGTCGCCAAGGCGATCCGGGTCGACGGCAGTTGGAAGCTCGAGGTGCTGAACGAGACCGGGAAGATCAAGCAGGGTGACGAGCGGGCGCTGATGCGTTTCGCCGTGAGCAACCGGTAGACGGGGATCAATAAGGCAGCCAGGGATCAATAGGCAGGAGGCCGGGCGCGTCGTGTACGTGCCCGGCTCCGCTTCTGTGTCCCCGATGAGGCACCGTTCAGTGATGTGGCGTCCGGCGCGCCGACGTCGGAGGGTCGCTGCCTGCCGTCAGGTGCGTGGTGAACCACTGCCTCGCGAGGTCGGCGACCCGGTCGAGCGCTCCGGGTTCCTCGAAGAGATGCGTGGCTCCTGGCACGATCTCCAGCCTGTTCTCGCAACGGAGTTGAGCCTGGGCGGCACGGTTGAGGTCGAGCACCATCACGTCGGCCCCGCCGACGATGAGCAGGGTCGGCGCTCGTACGTCGTCCAGGCGCGGCCCGGCGAGGTCGGGCCGTCCGCCGCGGGACACCACGGCACCGATGTCCGGGTCGTCGGCGGCCGCCCGGAGCGCCGCCGCAGCCCCGGTGCTGGCACCGAAGTATCCGATCGGCGCCGACTCGCGGTCGCGCAGCCAACGGGTGGCTCCCGCCAGCCTGCCGGCGAGAGTGCCGATATCGAAGACGTTGTTCCGGTCGGCCTCCTCGGCGGGCGTGAGCAGGTCGAACAGCAGCGTGCCGAGGCCCGCTTCCTGCAATACCTCCGCCACCGCACGATTGCGCGGACTGTGCCGGCTGCTGCCGGAGCCGTGGGCGAACATCACCAGGCCCGCGGCCCCTTCCGGCCGCGCGAGGTCTCCCGCGAGTCGGACTCCGGCGGCCTCCACCTCGACATCGGTCGTGACCGGTGCGGGCCGCACGCGTGCGGGATCCGCCACGGCCCGCGCCAGACACGCGGCCACTTCCTCGTCCGTGGTCTGCGAGAAGTCGCTGTACCACTCGCCGACGGAACCGAACAGGGGCTGTACGGAGAGGCACACCACGTCGTCGGCCACCGCACTCAGTCGGCGCACCGCGTCGGGCGGCGCCACCGGCACGGCAAGGACCACGCGGGCAGCGCCCTGCGCCCGTACGACCTGGCATGCGGCCGCCGCCGTGGCGCCGGTCGCGATCCCGTCGTCCACCACGATCACCGTATGGGCCTCGCCGGCCGACGCGGGCCGCCCGCCGCGGTACCGCCGTGCCCGCCGCTCCAGCTCCTGTCGCTCCGCGCGCTCGACGGCCGCGATGTGGTCAGGTTCGATCCCGCAGTGGCGCACGACGTCGTCGTTGAGGACCCGCACGCCGCCCTCGCCGATCGCGCCGAAGGCCAGTTCCGGCTGATACGGGACGCCGAGTTTGCGGACCACGATCACATCGAGCGGGGCGCCCAGCGCACGCGCCACCTCGAAGGCCACCGGAACACCGCCACGCGGCAGCCCGAGGACGACCGGCTCCTCATCACGCAGATGCTGCACCGCTGCGGCAAGCCGCCGCCCGGCATCGGTACGATCCGTGAACCGCACGGCGCTCGCCCCTCTCGGAGCCCCTCACAGGTGACGGCAGGCTTGCGTCTGCCCTTACCTCCGGGCTAACCCCGTTCGCGGCGCCGCGCAACTCGGGACGCGAGCCGCTGTCCGGCGCGACAATGGTGGTGCGGACGATGCACTCCTTCGCGGAGAGGCGGCACCGGCTATGCCGTACATATCGGTCACTGCGCTGAGCCACCCCGGCCTCAGGCGCGAACACAACGAGGACAGCCTGGTCGTCGGCCCGTGGACGCTGTGCGGAACGGTGACGGAGAATCCGCAGACGATGGCGTTCCCGCTCGGCCGTCCACTCGTGGTCGCTGTGGCCGACGGCATCGGCGGGCAGCCGGCCGGCGAGGTGGCCAGCAGCCTCGTCGTCCGCCGGCTGGCCCTGTTCGGGCCTGCGCTGGACGGCGAGGAAGCGGTGCGTGACGCGCTGGGGATGTGCAATCACGCCGTGTACGCGGCGGCCGACCGCGCCCCGGAGCTGTCCACGATGGGGACGACCGTCGCGGGTGTCGTGATCCTTGAAAAGGAACTGCTCGTGTTCAACGTCGGCGACAGCAGGGTGATCGAAGTGGGCCCGGCCGGTGACGGCGACGACGACGGCGACCCCGCCGGTGCCCGGGCCGCCACGGACGACACGCTCCACCAGGTGAGCGTGGACGACAGCCCGGCCCTCCCGCAGGGCCGGCGCACGACGTCGATCATCACGCAGGCGCTCGGTGGCGCACCGGCGTTCAGCGCGATCACGCCGCACGTCAGCACGTCATCGCTCACCCCAGGTACACGCATGCTGGTGTGCAGCGACGGCCTGACCGATCCCGTACTCGACGACGAGATCGACGACATCCTTCGGGCGCACGACGGCGGCAGGGCCGTCTTCGAGCTGTGGAAGGCCGCAATGGCCGCAGGCGGTCCCGACAACGTCACGATCGCGCTGGTCAGCGTCACCGGCTGACCCGACAACGACCGACCGGCCGGCCCGCTTTCAGCCGGCAAGGCCTTCCCCGCCTTCAGGCCGGGACATAGCGCAGCAACACGATCCCGCTCCGGAACGCCCTAAACGGCCGACGCCCTTACGAAGTAGGAGCGTTGGAGGGCACGGACGGTGGGCCCGGTGGTCGGGATGGTCGAGGCGGAAACAGCGGTGGAGGTGGCGGGGGCGCCGCGAGGGGACGACTGCGCTGCTGGGGTGGGGCCTGCGCGAGGGCCGGGGGCAGCGCGGATGGTGGCGGGGGCGGAGGCGGCTCGATCGCGGGCAGCAGCGGGCCGCCCTCGCTCAGTCGGGCGATGGTCAGCTCGGCGCGGCGGCGCGCCTGGGGGCCGTCGTCGCGTTCGTAGACGAGCCGGGTGCCCGCGCGGCCGAGGTTCTCGATGCCGAGCCGCTGGTAGCCGAGCGCGTGGGCAATATCTTCGATCCGCCCCAGCTTCGCGGCTGTGGAAAGGCCGGGGATCAGCTCGACGCGGCCACGGCCGTCGAAGCGCGCGCGTACTTCGTCGTCCTTCACCTGACTCCGCTCCCGGGAAAGGGCGGGAGTCACTGACTGCTCCACACCGCGAACCCATCAGTCCCCGACCGTAGAGCACCCGGGGTGCCGACAGCGTCACAAGTCGGCACCCGACGCATCGCCTCACCGGTCCAACACCGGTGTCAGTTTCAGGAGTTGAGGGTCTTGAGCAGCGCCGCGAGGCCGTCCGCGTAGATGCCGTGGAAGAGCTCCTCGACGTGGGCCTCGCTGACGCCGACGGGTGTGAACGAGCCCGTCCATTCCACCCGCGACGTTCCGGGCGCGCCGGATACGTCGCGCACCGTCAGCGTGGAGAGGTAGCCGGTGACGGGGAACGGTGCCTGCTCGATGGCGTAGGAGTAGGTGCGCCTGTCGTCGTCGAAGGCCTTGAGGCGTTCGACGATGACGCCGCCGTCCTGATTGGTCAGGCGGCGCACGCGGCCGCCCTCGCTCAGCTCGCTCTCGGGGATGTACGGGAGCCAGTCGGGCAGGGAGTCGAAGCCGCCGATGAGCCGCCAGACGTCGTCGGCGGATCGGGGGAGGTCGATGGTGGCGGTGGCTGTGGCGGTGGCGGCCATGTGCCGGTCCTTTCGTGTGACGTGAAGCCGGTGGTCAGGCAGTGGGAGTGGGGGCGTCGGCAGCGATGAGCTGCTCGTCGCGGAGCGCGGTCCAGAAGGCGGCCGGGACGTTCTCCTTGAGGGCGGCGATGTCTTCGGCGATGCGGCTGGGCCGGGTGGCGCCGGGGACGACGGCGGCCGTGGCCGGGTGTGCCAGGGCGAACTGCAGGGCGGCGGCCTTGATGCTGACACCGTGCCCGGCGGCGAGCGCCTTGATCCTCTCGACCTTGGCGATGATGTCCGCGGGGGCCTTCTGGTACTCGAAGTGCTGCCCACCGGCGAGGATGCCGGAGCTGTAGGGGCCGCCGACGACCATGTCGATGTTCTGCTCGGTGGCGGCGGGCAGCAGCCTCTGCAGGGAGCGGTTGTGGTCGAGCAGGGTGTAGCGGCCTGCCAGGAGGAACGCGTCGGGCTTGGGCTCGTCCAGGTCGAGGGTGAGCTCGATCGGCTCCACGCGGTTGACGCCGAGGCCCCAGGCCTTGATGACGCCCTCGTCGCGGAGGTTCTGCAGGACACGGAAGGCGCCGGTGCGGGCCGTCTCGTAGACGGCGAGCCAGTCGTCGCCGTGGAAGTCCTGGGCGACGTCGTGCACCCAGACGATGTCGAGCCGGTCCGTCTTAAGGCGCTTGAGGCTGTCCTCGATGGAACGCAGGGTGGCGTCCGCGGTGTAGAGGTCGACCATCTTGTTCGCGCGGCCGTGCTCGAAGAGACCGCCCTTCTCGCCCAGGTCGCGGTCGGCGGGGTCCTCCAGCTCGTCCAGGATGACGCGGCCGACCTTGGTGCTGAGCACGTACTCGTCACGCGGCCGGTCGGCCAGCACATCGCCGAGGCGCAGCTCGGACAGGCCCGCACCGTAGAAGGGCGCGGTGTCGAAGTAGCGGATGCCCTGGTCCCAGGCGGCCTCGACGGTGGCGGCGGCCTCCTCGTCGGGGATGCTGCGGAACATGTTGCCGAGCGGGGCGGTACCGAAGCCGAGGGATCCCGGCAGGAGGGACTTGATACCCATGAGTGGAATCTTTCTGTCTGTCATGTGATGCGAAGCTCAGGACGGTTTCTCCTGCTCCGCGGCTCTTGCTCTGTCGAGGTTAGGATCGAGGGGTCAGACTGTCCAAGACTTGCTTGGACACACTTGAGTCCCCAGAGGTCTTACATGCTTGACCTGCGACAACTTCGCTATTTCGTGGCCGTGGCCGAGGAGGAACACGTCGGCCGGGCCGCCGATCGCCTGCACATCTCCCAGTCGCCACTGAGCCGGCAGATCGCCCAGCTGGAGAAGAACCTGGGCCTGACCCTGTTCGAGCGCAGCCAGCAGCGCCTGCGCCTCACCTCGGACGGCCGCGTCTTCCTCACCGAGGCCACGGCCCTGCTGCGGCACGCGGACCGGCTCGAGAACCTCGGCCGCCGCCTCGGGCGCGGCGAGGAAGGCGGACTGTGCGTGGGATACGTCGGCGACGCCATGCACACCGGGATCCTGCCGCAGGCCCTGCGCGCCCTGCACGACGAGCGGCCTGGCATCCACGTCGCCCTCTACGACCTGACCGCGGCCCAGCAGTTCGAGGGCCTGCGCCAGCGCAGCCTGGACATCGCCCTCGTCCCGGAGGCGCCCCCCGAGGCGGACCCCGACCTGCGCAGCGCCCTCCTCCTGGAAGACCCCCTGCTCCTGGCCATGCCGAGCAGCCACCCGCTTGCCGGGAGGGGGGAGATCCTGCCCGAAGACCTCGACGGTCAGCCGTGGATCGCCATCGAGAACAGCCAACAGCCGGCCTGGCGCGACGACTTCGTCGCCGCCTGCGCGGCGGCCGGGTTCACCCCCGACATCCGGCTCGAAGCCCCCGAACCCCTGACCGCGCTCGGCCTGGCCGCATCCGGCCTCGGCATGGCGCTGGTCCAGGAGAGCATGCTGCGGGGCGACACCCCAGGCGTCACGGTTCGTGAACTCCCCTGGTTCCAAAGGTCCGTACGCCTCTGGGCCGCCTGGCACCAGATCGATCTGCGGCCGGTCGTCACGTCCTTCCGCGCGACCGTGCTGAACACCGAGAACGTCGCGGACGTCGCGCACGATGCGGACGTCGCGGACGTCGCGGACGTCGCGGACGTCGCGGACGTCGCGGACGAGCCTGTCAGCTGATGCCGGCGGTGGCCTGCTCCCCCGCGTTCCGGAGCGCCTTCTCGCGGCGCGGGAGCAGCAGCGGGGTGGCCAGGAGGACGACTCCGGCGATCGCGATCGCGGTGCGGGGGCCGGTGACGGCGGCGATCACACCCCACACGGCGGTCAGGGCCGCGATGGACAGGCTGCTACTCACCGACCACGCGGACAGCGTGCGGGCGACCCGGTCGGGGTCGCTGTGTTCGAGCCGGTAGGTGGCGAGCACCGGGTTGAACAGACCGCAGCAGGTCACCAGGCCGAGCTGGACGGCGATGACGAGCACGATCCCGGGAACTCCGGGCTGGACGAACGCCAGCCCGATGGGCCAGCACGCACGCAAGGCTCCAACGGTGAGCATCACCTTGTGCTGTCCGAACCGTGCCACGAGCGGGTGCGCCACGCGTGAGCCGATGAGTCCACCGATGCACGGGGCCGCGAAGGCGAGACCGTACTGCCAGGGTGCGAAGCCGAGCCGGCTCAGCATGAGCACGGCGATCAGCGGCTCCGAGGCCATGATGAGGCCGTTGACGACGATCGAGTTGAGGAACAGCGGGCGCAGCGTGCGGTGGCTGAGGATGTAGCGCCACCCTTCGAGCAGATCACCGGCGCGCAGCCGTGGTGCCGCGGCCCGCGCGGGGCGGGCTTCCGTCCCTCCGATGGCACGGATGCCCAGCGCCGAGAGCAGGTAGCTGACCGCGTCGGCGATCACCGTCGTCACAGGGCCGAACATCCCGATCGCGGCCCCGCCGAGCGGCGGCCCGACCACGATCGAGGCCCAGGTCGTGGACTCGAAGCGGCCGTTCGCGACGAGCAGGTCCTCCGGCGGCACGAGCGACTTCAGATACGCGCCGCCGGCCGCCTTGAAGGCGATGTCGGCCGCCGCGACGACCACGGAGACGGCGAGCAGTTGGACGAAGCTGAGCCCGCCGAACGCGAACACGGCGGGGACGCTCATCAGCGCCGCGAACCGGATCAGGTCCATCGCGATCATGACGGGCCGCTTACGCCGGAACTCCATCCACGGCCCGAGCGGCACCGCGACCACGGCCCCCACGGCCCGCCCCGCGGCGGCCAGCGCCGCCACCTGCGTCGGCCCGGAGTGCAGCACGAGGATCGCGATCAAGGGGAATGCGCCGAACCCGAACCCCGTGCCGTACGAGCTGACCGCGAACGCCGCCCACAACCACCCGAAGCGCCGCCCCAGCGCCCGTCTGCCCTTCACACTCACTGCACCTCTCGCCGCCCCCGACAACCACACGCTGACCACCGACATCAAAGCGAGGAGCAGACGACGAGATCAAACAACCGACCCGCCATGAGAACACAACCAGTCGTTGTGCGGGCATTCGGGCCGCGCGGATCTCTCGGCGTCAACCGGGAATCGCGCGGGCCTGAGGCTCAAAAGAGGCTGGGCGGGGAGCGATGATGTGGCCATGGCGTTGTCGACGGCGTTCACGGAGATGTTCGGCGTGCGGTACCCGATCGCGCTGGCGCCGATGGGTGGGTCGGCCGGCGGCGCGCTGGCCGCAGCCGTCTCACGAGGCGGAGGGTTCGGATTCCTGGGCGGCGCATTCGGGGACCCGGAGTGGCTGGCGCGCGAGGCGCCGATCGTCGCGGGCACCGACAGTCCGTGGGGCGTCGGATTCCTGACCTGGGGAATCGACGTCGCCGTGGTGGAGCGGGCTCTGGAGTACGGGCCGAGGGCCGTGATGCTGTCGTTCGGCGACCCGAGCCCATACGCGGAGCGTGTCCGCCGAGCGGGGACGCTGTTGATCCTTCAGGTCACGGATCTGGAGGAGGCCGAGCAGGCCGTGGACCTGGGCGCCGACGTGATCGTGGCCCAGGGAACAGAGGGCGGTGGGCACGGAGCCCGGAACGGGCGCTCCACGTTGCCGTTCGTGCCGGCGGTCGTGGATCTCGTGGACCCCGTGCCCGTACTGGCAGCCGGCGGGATCGCCGACGGCCGCGGTGTGGCGGCCGCACTGGTGCTGGGCGCTGCGGGGGCGCTCGTCGGCACCCGCTTCCAGGCCACCACAGAGGCCCTGGTCGCCCCCTCGATCACCAAGGCGATCCTCGAAGGACGCGGCCGGGACACCGAGCGCAGCACGGTCCTGGACATTGCCCGCGGCTCCCGATGGCCGGCGAAGTACCCCGCCCGCACCCTCGGCCACCCGTATCTCGACCAATGGCGTGGCCGCGAGGCGGAACTCGCCGCCGACCCCCAAGCCCGTCAGAACTACCAGGACGACGTGGCACGCGGCACGGTGCCTCCGCTGCCGGTCTGGGCCGGCGAAGCCGTCGACCTCATCACCGACCTCCCCTCGGCAGCCGAACTCGTCCCCACCCTGGCCGCCCAGACGGAGGAAGCACTGGCCCGCGCGGGCCGCCGCTGACAGACCAACTGCCCACGTGGTGAAGGCTCGTGGTGCGCGCAGCCACCTGGCCGGCCAGCGCCAGTGACTACGACGAGGGGTTGCCTCCACGCACCTTGAGCCAGTCCTCCAGCAGGGGGATCACAGCTCGGATGTCCTCACCGTCCACACAGACTCCGGCTGTTTCACGTGCCTGCTGGTCGGCGTTGTACGCGATGCTCAGCCCCGCCTCCCTGAAGAGCGGCAGGTCTGAGCGGCTGTCGCCGATGGCGGCGCAGTCTTGAGGCGCGAGGCCGAAACGACCCGGCGTAGCGGACAGCGAAGTCACGCTTGCCGTACTCGTCGAGCTCTGCCAGGACGCGGCCCGTGAATCGTCCTTCCGCCGTCTCCAACTCGGGTCCGCAGTACGCCTCGAACCCGAACCGGTGGCAGAGGTGTTTGCCTATGGACTGCCAGGCGAGAGTGGCCAGAACAGGGATGAGCCCCTCTCCTCGGCACCACGCGACGGTCTCCTCGATGCCGTCCACGAGTGGAACACCGGCCAGCCAGTCGTCGATCTCCCGCTCCGTGTAGCCGGACCAGGTCTTCGCGTCGGCAGCGGCGACCTGAGGATTGGTCAACCTTCCGGCCGCGTAGTCGGCCTCGGCTTCGGCCATGGCCGCCTCGGTCCCCAAGTAGCGGGCGACGTAGACGGCCGAGCCCGGAGCCGGCACGAGCGTGCCGCCTATGGCCTCGGTCCCCAAGTAGCGGGCGACGTAGACGGCCGAGCCCGGAGCCGGCACGAGCGTGCCGCCTATGGCCTCGGTCCCCAAGTAGCGGGCGACGTAGACGGCCGAGCCCGGAGCCGGCACGAGCGTGCCGCCTATGTCGATGAAGACGACACCTGACACATCCGAAGCGCTCGAGATCAGCAGCACCGTATTTCCCCCTACCTCTTCCGCCCGACCCCACCGAACATCGCCACTTCATCAGGCTCCGCGGCGGTGGCGCCCTCCGGACGCCAGCGCGAGCAGGAGACCACTCCGGGGTCCAGCAGTTCCAGGCCGTCGAAGAATTGGGCGACCTGCTCCGGCGTGCGCTGGTTCAGCTTCGGTGTGCCGTGCTCGTTCCAGAACGCCACGGCCGCGTCCACGTCCGGCATCACCGGGCTGGTGATGGTGTGGGACAGGACGAGATGGCTGCCCGAGGGCAGGGCGTCGAGCAGGCGCCGGACGATGCCGTACGGGTCCTCGTCGTCGCCTACGAAGATGACGACGCCGAGCAGCATCAGCGCCACGGGCCGGTTGAAGTCCAGGGTCTTGGCGGCAGACTCCAGGATCTGCTCGACGTCGCGCAGGTCGGCGTCGAGATAGTCGGTTCTGCCCTCCGGCGCGCTGGTGAGCAGGGCCTGGGCATGACGCAGGACGAGAGGGTCGTTGTCTACGTAGACGATCTCCGAGTCAGGGGCTGTCCGCTGGGCGACCTCATGGGTGTTGTCGACCGTGGGCAGGCCGGTGCCGATGTCCAGGAACTGGCGGATCCCCACCTCGCCGGTCAGGTGGCGCACCGCGCGCCCGAGGAACGCCCGGTCGGCCAGGGCGTAGTCCACGATGCCCGGGTGGAGCTACCTGATCTGGTCACCCGCTGCCTCGTCGACGGAGTAGTTGTCCTTGCCGCCCAGCCAGTAGTTCCAGATCCGTGCGGTGTGCGGCCTGCTGGTATCGATTCTGCTGTCCTGGCCGCCGGGGCGTGCGTCGCTTGTCACGGGTCCCTCTCCTGACATCCGCCGATCACGATCTCACCCCCTCTCACCCTAGATGCTCTCGGCGACGGCAGGAGCAGCCACCAGGCAGCAACTCTCCGACAACGTAAGGCGATTGGGGATATCGAGATGAAGGAAGTCGGGCGGGCGCCGCCCTTGAGGCGGGCCGGTCTCAGCCGGCCGCCCGCTTGATGAGCTCGCCGATCCGCGCCTCGTCGTCGGCGTTCAACTCGGCCAGGGCGTACGCGGACGGCCACATGGTGCCGTCGTCGAGCTTCGCCAGGTCGCTGAAGCCGAGCGTGGCGTACCTGGTCTTGAACTTCTGTGCGCTCTGGAAGAAGCAGACGACCTTGCCGTCCCTGGCGTACGCGGGCATGCCGTACCAGAGCTTCGGGGCCAGGTCCGGGGCGCTGGTCCTGACGATGTCGTGGATGCGCTCGGCGATGGCGCGGTCCGCTTCCGGCATCTCGGCGATCTTGGCGCGGACCTCGGTGTCGCCGTCCGCCTTGGCCGTGCGCGATCCGCGTCGAGAGGTTGCCTTGAGTTCCTTGGCGCGCTCTTTCATCGCGCCTCGCTCCTCCTCGGTGAACCCGTCGTACGTCTTGTCGGCCGTGGCGGTGCCGGTGGTGCTCTTGGCGCTCTTCGTGGTCCTTTGCGTGTTCGTCATGGCAGGTTCCTCTCGGGCAACGCGTGGTCAGGGCGAGCGGGACGGGGGTGGCTTCGGGTCAGGCCGTGGAGGCGACCGTGGTGGCCTGCCAGGCGAAGTCGTCCGGGTCGGTGAAGGTTCCGGCGTCGCCGCCGAGTACGAGCCGGTGCGATCCGCTGCCGTCGACGGGGACGCCGACATCCTTGGCCAGCGCGCGGCGCCCGTAGAGAGCCAGCTTGACCGGGCTCGAGGGTGTTTCGAACTCGACGTACTTGCGGCCGAAGCTCTTCGCCACGGTGAGACCGCGGTCGACGTAGAACTGCCTGCTCGCGGCCACGTCCGCCACGCCCAGCAGGAGCACGATGCTGTCGATCTGGCGGGTCGCCGGGCCCTTGTCCTTCCGCGCGGACGTGGCGACCTTCCAGATCGTCCCGTCCGGTGCCTGTACGACGCCGCCGTATCCCCACAGGGACTTCGTGACGGGCTTGAGAGGCGTGGCGCCGGCGTCGAGGGCCGTGCCGATGAGTGCCTTGACGTCGGCCGGCTGGGACACGGTGAGTGACAGCGAGAAACCGCGGAAGCCGGTCGTCGGCGCCTCCGAGGCGCTCAGTCCGACCTGGGTGTCCAGGCCGAACGCGGCGGTGTGGAAGCGCTGGGCGGCCGTGGGGTCGGCCACCTCGAGGGTGATGGACTCGATGGAGGTCATGGACATCACGCTAGTTCTGGCTCGGTGAGGAATGCTTCTCCATTCCTGACCGGTATCGGCGGCGTCCTTGTCGCGGCCGCCACCACCCCGCACCGGTATGCGCTGGGCGTCACGCCGGCCAGCTCGGTGAAGCGGGCACGGAAGACGCCCTGTGACGCGTATCCGACCAGGAAGCCGACCTCGGTGACCGTGAGGTCGCCCCCGTGCAGCAACGCCTTCGCCCGCTCGACACGACGCGTCATCAAAAAAGCGTACGGCGACCGGCCGTACGCGAGCCGGAACTGACGGCTGAGATGCCCGGCCGGCCAGTTCACACCGCGGGCGAGCGCCTCCACGTTCAGTGGCTGCGCGTACGCCCGGTCGATCCGGTCACGGACACGGCGCAGTCGCACCAGGTCCTTCAGCCGCTGATCCTGGGCGAGCGCGCGCCCCCAGGCGGGATGGCACATACGGCACCTACCTTCATGGGTGTCCGCGCGCGCCAGGGGACCCTGGGGCCACCTGGCGCGGCAGGGCTCAGCGAAGCTCCTGGATGCGGACCATGTTGCCCGCGGGGTCACGGAAGGCGCAGTCGCGGACGCCGTACGGCTGCTCGGTCGGCTCCTGGACGACGTCCACGTCGGCTGCCTGCACCTTCTCGAACGTGCCGTCCAGGTCCCGGGTGGCCAGCAGGATCCAGCCGTAGGTGCCCTTGGCCATCATCTCGGCGATGGTGCGGCGCTCGTCCTCGCTGATGCTGGGGTCCGCGGCAGGCGGCGCGAGGAGGATGGACGTCCCGGGCTGGCCGACGGGGCCGACCGTGATCCAGCGCATCTTGCCCTGGCCCACGTCACTGCGGACCTCGAAACCGAGGACGTCGCGGTAGAAGGCCAGGGAAGCGTCCGGGTCGTCGTGCGGGAGCGAGGTGGTGTGAATGGTGATGTCCATGGCCCCACGTTAGTAGCGGCCCGGCGGACTACGCTTCTCCAATCCTGACCGGCCGGGCCGGATCTCACCCCAGTGGGGTGAAGGGGGCGTGCCCACGTCTCGGGTCGGCTACTGTTCCAGGCCCTTCACGTTGTCCCCGAATGTCCACCCCTTCGACCCGTCCCAGTTGATCGACCAGGTCATCAGCCCCTTGAGGCCGTCGCCGTACGTGTTCCATGCCTGCGAGACCAGACTCGGCGACATGTAGCCTCCGCCCGCGCCGGGCTGGGCGGGCAGGCCGGGGACCTGCTTGTCGTAGGGGACCTTGATGGTGGTGCCCTGGACCACGAGGCCCTTGTTCAGGCAGTCGGTCTGGGCGGTGAAGCCCTGGACGGTGCCGGCCTCGTAGGAGTCGCCGGAGCAGCCGTACATGCTGCCGTTGTAGTACTGCATGTTGAGCCACCACAGGCGGCCGTTGTCGGCGTACTTCTTGATGATGGGGAGGTACGCGCCCCAGATCGAACCGTACGTGACGCTGCCGCCGGTGACGTACGCCGTCTCGGGGGCCATCGTCAGGCCGAACCCGGCGGGCATCTGGGCAAGGATGCCGTCGATGATGCGGATCAAGTTGGCTTGGGACGTGGAGAGTTGGCTGATGTTGCCACTGCCGGTGAGACCCGTCTCGATGTCGATGTCGATGCCGTCGAAGTTGTACTTCTTCAGGATCGGGACGATCGTCTCGACGAAGTGGTCGGCGACGGCGGTCGAGTTGAGGTCGATGCCCGCCGCCGCGCCGCCGATGGACATCAGGACGGTCTGGCCCGAGGCCTTGGCCTGACACATCTCGGCGGGAGTCGCGACCTTCACGTTCGCGTCCATGCCGTCCTCCCACAGCGCGGTGCCGTCGGAACGGATCACCGGGAAGGCCGCGTTGATGACGTTGTAGCCGTGCTGCGCCATCTCGGGGTTGGTGATGGGGGTCCAGCCGAACGGCGGGTGCACGCCGTTGGACGCACCGTCCCAGTTCTCCCAGTACCCCTGGAGGACCTTGCCGGCCGGTCGCGGTTTGGTCGCGCAGGTGTCGGCGGCGGGGGCGGCGGGCGCCGCGACGAGGACGGTGGAGAGGGACGCGGCCGCCGCGAGGGCGGCGCCGAGGAGACGGGACGTACGACTGCGACGGGACATGGGGGGCCTCCGCAGGATCGCCGGGCGACTGGGGGTTGGCGTGAGCACGACGCACGGTAGAGAGGTCCAGACCTTTCGTCAATGGGTATGGACCAATAGGGAGTTGGGGTCGGGTTGCGATCCGGGCTAGTACGTCGCGCGGCGCTGCTGCGGCCGGGCCGCGCTCCCGTCGGCGGCGTCGGGGCGGTCTTCGGGCGCCGAGCGCCCGGCCTGCGCACGCAGGGCGGCGAGCCCCGCGACGACCTCACCGCGGTTGGCGGCCGAGGTCATCCAGTCGGGCAGCCTCGGGATCATCGCCAGGGACGACGACACACTCCCTCGCTCCCTCAGACGCGCGCCGATGTACGCCGCAAGCGCGTCCACATGCTCGATGTCGTACGCCCACAGCACCCGGCCCGCGCAGCGCGTCTGCAACCACAACGGCCGGCCGAAGAACGGCTCGGCCGGACCGCCGAGCGTCGCGCCGATACGGGCACCGCCGCGCCGCTCCGGCTCCCATTCGGCTGTGACCCCGCAGCGGGCGCAGGCCAGCCGCCTGGGCAGGAACAATAGGTCTACGGGGTAACGGAGTTCGGGCCCTCCAGGCCGGGGAACAACCACGGCACGCCCGGAGCAGCGGGGGCACACCACGAGGATGCGGGCCGCGAATTGTGCCAGCATGGCGCCCCTGTCGGCGTGCCGGTGCCCGGCGTCCATGGGGCCTCCCCTGCGTACTTCGCCACTCGGATCCGCTTACCTCGACGCGCCGAATCGTACGCAACGGCCGACCACGCCGCGCGGTCCGCGCCAGGTCACCGGCTCCCCTCCACTCCGGTCAGGGCATCGAGATCCAGCACGGCGCCCAACGCCCCCTTCAGCGCACCGACGCACATTCCGTGCAGTTCGGCGCGGGTGAACGACTCATTGGTCAGCCAGTCCACGCAGAGCACGCGGACGAAGACCAGCCAACTCGTGAGCGCGGCCGACACGAGGTGCGTCGGCCCGTCGCCGAGCACCGTCGCCTGCAGCAACCGCCGCCGCAGTTCTGCCAGTTCGCCCGTGATGATCGCCTGGATGACCGGGTCGCCGGCCAGCACCCGGTTCGCGGCGAGCACGGTGTGCCGGTTGGCGGCGAAGTAATCGAAGTGCGCATCGAGCCCTGCCGAGAGCTGCTCCATGACGGGTGCCGACTGGTCGAGCCTGGTCGCGGCCAGCAGCTGGTCCGCGGCCTGTTGGTAGACCGCGGCGAACAGGGCGTGCTTGCTCGGGAAGTAGCGGTAGAGCAAAGCGCGTGAGACGCCCGCCCGTTCGGCGACGTCCTCCATGAACACCTCGTCGTACGGCTTCGCCGCGAACAGTCGCGCTCCGGCGTCGAGCAGTTCACTGCGGCGCTCGGCGGGATCGAGTCTTCGGCGCGCGGTCATGCGCCCACCTTACTTGACACATGTCTACTAGCAGTCCTAGCGTCGCGCTAGTAGACATGGGTCTACTAGTGAGCGGAGGCGGTTCCCTCATGGCCAGACTTCTCAAGTGGCTCGCGATGGCGATGGGCATCGCCTGCGCGGCGATCGGCCTCTACCACCTCGTCCTCGGCATCGCCTCCGTACCCGGCGAGGGCTCGACGGGAGCGACGGTCGACAGCCGGGAGCGCTTCTACAACGCGATCTTCTTCGGATACGGGCTCGCGTGGATCTGGGTCGCGCGCCAGTCGCCGATCCCCTCCACAGCAGTGCGGTGGCTCGCCGGCATCTTCCTGCTCGGAGGCATCGGGCGCGTGCTGTCCGTCGCCGTCCACGGCTGGCCGCACTGGTTCCAAGTGCCGCTCAGCGCCCTCGAACTCGCTCTTCCCCCGCTCCTCTTCTGGCTGTCGACCGCGGACGAGCGGAGGACGAGAGAGACGGCCGCGGGCGGAGACCGTGTCGGGGCGCTCTGACCGCGGACCGTCCGCCCGTCCGTTCTTCTTCTGGGGGGATCAGAGGGGCCGGAGGGGGGAAGGAATGCGCATTCCTTCCCCCCTCCGAACGCCGAGCTCAGAACTCCGAACTCAGGACTCCGAGAGAGGCGAGTGCTGGGCGGGTACCAGCTACTTGAGCGAGCTCTGCTTGGGGACCACGACTCCGTGCAGTCCTGAACCGTGGCGAGCGCGGCCTCGTGGACCTGCTTCGCGGGGATGCCGTTCGGGTTTCCCTTGAGCGGCAGCGGCCGGGTCGCGGAGGCGTCGCCCACCACGGTCGGGTTGTTGCCGTTGAGGAACGCGCCCTGGGTCGTGAACAGGGTGCACATGTTGGTCATGAATCCGGCGATGATGACGTTCTTGCGCCCGGCCTTCTTGACCTCTTCGGCGAGATCGGTGTGGTGGAAGCCGTTGGGGACGGTCTTCTCGACGACGGGCTCGTCCTTCGCCGGCTTGAGTGCCGGAATGATCTGGCCCGCCCTCGACTTCAGGCCGTAACCCTTGTCGACGATGTGGATGACGGGCGTGCCCGCCGCTCGGGCGCGCTTCAGCAGGGATTCGGCGTTGTTCACCGCGGAGTGCCATCCGTCGAGTTCCATCACACCCTGGGTGTAGGTGTTCTGGTAGTCGCCGAGGATCAGCGTCGCGTCGGAGAGCTTCGCCGGGGTCTCGTCCAGCTTGTTGAGCTGCCGCAGCGTCGTGGTGTCCTTCGCGACGTTCTTCTCCCCGGCGTTCCCACGGGCGTTGTCCACGTCGGGCGACGCCTCGCGGTCGGCGCGTGCGGCGGCTTCGGAGCTTCCGCCCACGCCGTCGCGGTGGCCGCGAGAACGGTGACGAGGCTCAGCGCGGCGGCTGAACGCAGCAGCTTCATCAGACGATCTCCTTCTGGGTCGGTACGACGACGCCGTACAGGTCGGCGATGGTGGCGAGGGCGCTGTAGTGCACCTGATAGGCGTCGAGGTCGGTGCCGGCCACCGGCAGCGAGCGGGTGGCGGTGGCATCGGCGACGACCGTGGGACGGTTGCCGCGCAGGAACGCGCCCTGCGCGGTGAACGCCACGCACATGTGCGTCATCCAGCCGGCGATGATGACGTCCTGTCCGTCCGGGACGTGCGTGCCCAGGTCGGTGTCGACGAACGCGTTCGGGACCTGCTTGACGACGACGGCCTCACCCTCGACCGGCGCGACACGGGGGTGGATCCGACCGATCTCGGCCCGGATGTCGTACGGGGTGCCCTCGCCGCCGTCGTTGATGACGTGCACGACCTTCGTGCCCTCCTGGCGGGCCCGTGCCAGCAACTGCGCGGCGGCGTCGAGCGAGGCCTCCCACCCGTCGAGTTCCATCACACCCTGGGTGTAGGTGTTCTGGAAGTCGATCAGGATCAGCGTCGAGTCGGCCAGCTTCGCGGGCGTCTCGTCGAAGCCGTTGAGCTCGCGCAGCGTGGTTCTGGACATGGGTGTACCGCCTTCGGTCTTCGCGTGAGGTCGGCAGCCCAAGCGATGCGGTGGGCTGCGACTAGAACGCTATGGCCCAGCAGGCGTGTCGACAATGACGTCTAACATGCAGATACCGACATGCCGCTCGCGCATCACTGATCGCCAACTGCCCACCACCAATGGCCAATCACCAATCGTCAATCGCCAACCACGGGGACTCATGCAGGACATCGTCAGACGGCTCATCGTCATCGTCCTCTTCGAAGGCGTCGACCTGCTCGACGTCACCGGGCCACCGGAAGTGTTCTCCCTGGCCCGGCGCGAGACCGAGGACGCGGCGGGCTATCACGTCGTCCTCGCCGCCGAGAGCATGGACCCGGTCACCACCTCCGCCGGGGTCCGCATCCTCCCGGACATCACCTTCCGGGAAGCCGTCGAGGGAAGCATCGACACCCTCATCGTGCCCGGCTCGGTGGAGGTCGACAGCGAGCGCCGTGTACGCGCGCTCATCGACCCCGAGCTGGTCAGCTGGGTGAAAGCCCTCGCCGACCGGACGCACCGCATCACGTCCGTATGCGTCGGAGCGCACCTCCTCGCCGCGGCCGGGCTCCTCGACGGCAAGCGGGCGACCACGCATTGGTCGACCGCGCCCCAACTGGCCGCGGACCATCCGGCGGTGAAGGTCGACGCCGATCCGATCTTCATCCGCGAAGGCAACGTCTGGACCGGTGCCGGAATCAGCGCCTGTCTCGACCTGTCGCTCGCGCTGATCGCCGATGACCTGGGCGAGGCCATCGCCCTGCGTGTCGCCCGGCAGCTCGTCATGTATCTCAAACGGCCGAGCGGACAGAGCCAGTTCAGCGTTCCCCTGGAACAGCTCTCCACGACGCGGCGCATCGAGGATCTCCGTCACCACATCATGCGCAACATCGGCGGGCCACTGACCGTCGTGGACCTGGCCGAGTACGCGCATGTCAGCGACCGGCACCTCACCCGGCTCTTCAAGACCGAACTGGGCATGACGCCTCACGCCTACATCGAATCCGTCCGGGTCGAGAAGGCGCGCCACGACCTCGAATCCTCCGACGCCACCCTCGAACGCATCGCGTCCAGCTGCGGGTTCGGCACGACGGACACTCTGGTGCGGGCGTTCCGACGGCGGCTGAACACGACGCCTACGGAGTACCGCCGCAGATTCCGGGTGCCTCAGACCCGTTGACGACCGAGATCCGCCTCCCTCCCCTCGCGTATAGACACTGTCTACGGATCACTGGTAGACAGTGTCTATGGCTGATGAGAACTCTCTGCGCGAGCGGCTGATCGACGTCGGTGTGCACCTGGTCCTCACCGAAGGCTCCGCGTCTGTGGGGCTGCGGGAGATCGCCCGGCGGGCCGGGGTGTCGCACGGGGCCCCGCGCCGGTACTTCGCCACGCACCACGCCCTGCTCTCGGCCGTCGCGCGGCGCGGCTTCGAGGACCTCGCGGCCCGTTTCGAGACCGCTGTCGACCCCGAGGCGCCACCACGCGCCCAACTGGAGCGGCTTGCCAAGACCTACGTCGGGTACGCGCTGGAGTGCCGCGGCATGTTCGAGCTGATGTTCCGCCACGACCTGCTCGACGGTGCGCAACAGCACGACGACGGACCTCAGTTGCGCACCTCCACGCTTCCTCTGTTCGAACGGATGGCCGCGCTGGTCGGCCGGTGCGGGGAGGGTCCGGACGTCGTGCATCGGCCCGGCCCGCCCGGCAGTTCGGCCGTACCTCCCGTGGTGACCGCCGCCGCCCTGTGGTCCGGGCTGCACGGCATCGCCCAGCTGTGGACCTGGGGAAGCCTGCAGCTGGCCCTCGCCACTCCCCCGCCGGGCGATGAGGAACTCGACCGGCTCGTCACAGCAGTCCTGGACGCTCACCTCGGTCCGGTGACGGCGTGAGCACTGCCGCACGGCGGCCCTTCGCCCTCCTCGCCTCCGTGTCCGGGGCGATGATCGTGGCACTGGACGGGACCATCCTGCTGGTGGCGCAGCCCGGCCTCCGGCGTGATCTCGACGCTAGTGTGGCCCAGGTCCAGTGGACGAGCACCAGCTACCTGATCGCCGTCGCCACGCTCCTCGTCGTCGCCGGCCGCCTGGGTGACCGGTACGGACACGCGCGGCTGCTCTTCGTAGGAGTACTCGGATTCGGGGCCGCGTCGACCGGAATCGCGCTCGCGCCCACAGTCGGATGGGTGATCGCGCTGCGCGCTGCTCAGGGCGTCTTCGGCGCGCTTCTCCAGCCCGCGACACTCGCGCTGCTGCGGCTGGCGTACCCGCCGGACCGTCTCGGCACGCCCATCGCCATTCGCACCAGCGCGATCGCGGTGGCTGCCGGGATCGGTCCGGTCCTCGGCGGGATTCTGGTGCAACATCTCGGATGGCGTGCGGTGTTCTGGGTCAACGCGCCCGTCGCGCTGGTGATCGCCGTACTCACCCTCGCCGTCCGTACGCCGGTCCCTGAACGCACCGGCTCCGAACGGCTGGACCTCGCCGGTACGGCCCTGCTCACGGTGGCCCTTGCGGTCATGGTCCACGCCCTGACCGAGGTGCCGGGGCGCGGGTGGACCGCTGGGTCAACCCTGCTCGAACTCACCGGCGGCCTGACCTGTTTGACGGCGCTGGTCCTGCACGAGCGCCGCGCCAGAGACCCGATCGTGCCGCGTGCCGTGGCCCGGTCCGTCCCTGTGACCGCGGCCATGGCGCTCCTCCTGGTCATCAGCGCGGGTCTGTTCGGCGCCCTGTTCAGGGCAACGTTCTACCTTCAGGACTCCCTTCGCCTCGCCCCGCTCGCCACGGGTCTGCGCGTCCTTCCGCTGACGGCGCTGATGGTCCTGGGCGCGCCCGTTGCCGGTGCAGCACTGCGCCGGTACGGCCCACGGCACACCGCCATCGCGGGCACGGCTCTCGTCGTGGTCGGCATCGCGCAGTTGTCCCGGCTCGGTCCGACCAGCCCGTGGCCGTTCATGACACTCGCCTTCGCCGCACTCGGTGCCGGGTTCGCGACGGTGATGGTCACCGCCACCGGGACGGTCGTCGGCGATGCGCCGCCGGGCTGTGCCGGAGTCGTCGGAGGGCTCAAGCAGACGGCGATGAACATCGGCCCGTCGCTGGGCATCGCCGTCGCTGCCGGCGCGACGGGCGCAACCGCCGGCTCCGCTTCCACGATGAGCCTCAGCCTGCTGCCCCTGGCGGTCCTCACTCTCCTGGGCCTGATTCCCGCCCGCCTCCTGCCTCGGCACCCGGCCAGGCACGTCCCGCCGCGTCAACCGGCGCCACCAGAAAGGGCTGTCGCGGAGGTCGCTGAACGCCCGTGACCACCACGAGGCGCCGCACGCGACCCCACCCCAGGGCCACGTGCGGCGCGCATTCGGGAGAGGGTCAGAGCTTGAGGCGGTGCACACCTCCCTGGACCGTGCCCACGTACAGCCGGCCGCCGTCGGCCGCGAGGCTGGTCGCGTTGAGGTTCTGCAGGCCGGTGGAGATGTTCTGCCAGGTCCGGCCGCCGTCCGTGGAGCGCAGGACGCCACGCCCGCCGCGCGGCAGGGCCGTCTCCCAGTAGCTGGTGGTCGCCGCGTACAGCGTGCTGCCCACCTGCAGCAGGTCCTTGACCCGGAGCGGCAGCTTGCCGGTGTCGCCGGTGCGGAAGGTCTTTCCGCCGTCCGTCGACACCTTGATGGTGTCGCCGCCGGTCAGCATCCGTGAGCCGGTGAACTCGACGGTGTCCACGCGGCCGTCGGCAACCTTGGTGATGTCGTCGCCGCCGTTGTCCGAGCGGTAGAGGCCGTCGGGGGCGCCGAGCCACAGCCGGTCCGGGTTCTTCGGGTCACCCGCGACCGCGGTGAAGTACGTCCGGTCGTTGAGCAGGTTCTTCCAGTTGGCTCCCCCGTCCTCGGTGGAGAACAGGCCCACGCCCAGCAGGTTGCCGTACGAGACGTACACGCGGTCGGGGTCGGCGGGGTGCACGGCCATCGCGAACACCGTGCCGTTGCTCTCGCCCTTCTTCTTCCAGGTGACGCCCGAGTCGCCGCTGCGCTCCAGACGGAAGCCTCCCCAGGCGTTGTACTGCACCCGCCAGACGATCCGTGAGTCCTTGGGAGAGGTCTGCAGCAGCCGGGTCTCGACGCCTATCCTGCCCTCGCCCCCGGTGGTGCCCCACTCGGCCCCGGAGACTGGGAGCCGGGAGCGGTGGGTGCCCTGCCGACCGGCCGCGAGCAGCTGGTCGCCGCTCACCGCGAGGGAGTTGACGGTGCCGCCCTGGACGCCCAGGCGCCGGTAGTCCTTGCCTTCCGTCGTGCCCCGGTACACGCCGGCCGCGTCCGCTGAGACGGTCAGCGAGCCGTCGGCCCAGCGGTCGAAGTCGGAGACGGTCGAGGCGCGGTTGACGCCGGGGATGGTGCTCCACTCGCGGCCGTGGTTGCGGCCGACCCGGGTGTCACCGCCGTAGCTGACGTACAGGTCGCCGCCGGTGAGGGTCATTCCGGAAGCGCCGTATCCGTGATTGTCCAGCGCCGCCCAGGTCTTGCCGCCGTCGAAGGAACCGACGATGCCCGAGCCGATCTCGTAGATCGCCACGACCTGGCTGTCCGCGACCACATTGACGGAGACGCCGCCGTCCACCGAGTCGTGGACCTTGACGGCTGCGCCGAGCGTGCCGGTGGAGAGGCCGTCGCGCTTCCAGAGTGACGTGCCCGCCGAGAGGTAGAGGCTGTCACCGCCGATCGCCAGGTCGTAGACGTGGTCGGCGGGAAGGCCTATGGGCTGGGACGCCCAGGTGTCGCCACCGTCCCTGCTGATCAGCAGATCGGTGGCGGTGCGGGCGACGAGGGTCTTCGTCGCCTCGTCGGCGAGGAAGTCATAGATGGGAGTGTCGGGGGTGTTCAGGGTCTTCCAGCTGCGGCCGGCGTCCTCCGTGCGCAGGATCGAGCCGGTGCGGGGGGTACCGGAGGCGCTGTTCGCGGCGTACCACCAGCGCTTGGCGTTCGTCGGGTCGATGACGGTGAAGGCCTGGCCCGACACGTTGCCGAGCGGCAGCCTGGTGTGCTGCTTCCAGGTCGCGCCCTTGTCCTCGGTCGACCAGGGGCCGGCCTTGTTGTACTGGGTGAGCACGGCGGCCCCTGGGTCGCTCCGCGCGGTGCTGATGTCGCCGCTCTCCGAGTTGGGTCCGACCGGCTGCCAGCGGGAGTCGCGGCTGTCCTCGGGGGTCACCTCGAAGCCGTCGCGGTTGCTCGTCAGGGTCTTGCCGTCGGTGGTCCGACCAGTCACCGAGACCAGATGGGCGCCGGTGCCGCGGCCGGTGATCTCCGCCTGGTAGACGTTCCCGGAGCGGAGTCGGGTGGTGACCGAGTAGGGCCTGCCGTGCGGCGGGGTCACGGTGAGGACCGGCGGCTTCGCCAGCGGGGCCGGCGTGAAGACGACCGCGGTGGACCTGCCGTCGCTCGGGTCGGGGCCCGCCTGCACGAACAGCTGCCGTACGACCAGGAGATACGGGACGCGCAGGGCCGCGCCGCCCTGCGGCGTGACCGTGACCGTGCCGCTGATCTCGGCCTCGCCCGCGGGGCGGTCGGCGCCGAGGGTGACGGTCGCGGTGGCGCTGCCACCCGCCGGGATACGCAGGTTGCTCGGGCTGACCCGGGCCTCGCCGCTCACCTTCAGGCGGACGGAGCGGGTCCGGGTTCCGGAGTTGTTGACGGTGAGCTTCTTGCTGCCGCCCACCGTGTGCCGCGCCAGGTCGGCGAGCCCGTACGAGAGGGTGGCCGGGGTGGTGGTGACGGCGGTGTCCGCCCGGTCCGCGGCCGCGGCGACGTCGAGCCGGCCGGAACCGGCGGTCGTTGCCCCGTATTCCGTCAACTGCTTGGTGCTGCCGACGAGTTCGGAGGTGACCTTCGCCGGGGTCTCACCAGGGTGGAGCTGGCGCAGCAGGGCCGCGGCGCCCGCGACGTGCGGTCCCGCCATCGACGTACCGGAGAGGCGGTAATAGCCGGGTGCATACAGGGACTTGGGGATCGTGGAACGGATGTCGTAGCCCGGTGCGACCAGGTCCGGCTTGAGGTCCCAGCGCTGGTCGGGGCCGCGCGAGGAGAAGGAGGCGATCTTGTCCGTGACGTCCGTGCCGCTGATCGTCACCTCGACCTTGCCGTCCGCCAGACGGCGGCCGAGCTCGGCGTACTGGGTCGAGTCGACGCCCAGCATGACCATGGAGTCCATGCGCAGCGAGTCGCCGGACTCCTTGACGGAGGTCGCCGGCGCGAGCGGCACGGTGCCGTCCGCCTTCGCCGCCGGCGGCTGACCCGCGGTGTCCGGCCGGCCCGCGTCCTGCGGCTGTCCGGCGAGCACCGGACCGCCGCCCGAGCTCTTCCCTCCGATGATGGCGAGCGCCCCATGGCGCTCCGCCTCGCGGGCCATCTCGATCTCCCAGGCGGACAGATGCTCCTGGGTGTCCGCGACGAGCATGTCGATACGGACGGCCTTGCCCTTGACGTCTCCGGCCCGCTCCCAGTCCTCCGCGGTGCCCTGGCCGAGGTCGACGACCTCCGTCGTGACGGGGGCCGCGGGCGGGTTCGCGGAGATCACGCCGCGGTACGTCTGGATCTTCCTGCCGCCCTTGTAGGTGGCGTCTGGTATGCGCAGGCCGCTGACCGAGGCCCCGACCGCGATGACGCCGTCGGCGGCGGCCGGGGTGCCGACGGTGTCGCTCCCCGGGCCCTCGTTGCCGGCCGAGGCGACCACGACAACTCCGGCCTTGGTGGCGGCGGTTGCGGCCAGGCCGAGCGGATCGCGGCCGTCTCCGTAGCCGCCGAGGCTCATGTTGATGACATCGGCGCGGTGCGGATTGGCCGGGTCGATCGCGGCCTCGATGCCGGCGACGATGTCGGAGGTGTAACCCTCGCCCGCATCGTCCATGACCTTGTACGCAAGGAGGTCGGCACCTGGGGCCACACCGGTGACGCCGCCCTTCTCGGCGGCCTTGCCCGCGATGATGCCGGCGACATGGGTGCCGTGGCCGTTGTCGTCCGTCGGGTCGGCGTCGCGGTTGACGAAGTCGTAGCCGCCGACGACTTTGTGGCCCTTGCCGAGGGCGCCGCCCAGGTCCGGGTGGCTGTAGTCGACGCCGCTGTCGAGGATGGCGACGGTGACGCCCTTGCCGTCGGCGCCGTTGCCCGCCGGGTCCTTGCGCTGCCAGACCTGCGGGGCGTTGATCAGCGGCACGCTGTCGTCGGTGAGGATGTGCATCTTGGTGTCGGGGACCACGGAGGCCACCCCGGGCAGTTGCTTCAACTCGGGGACCTCGGAGGCCTTCACGGTCACGGCTACCGCGTTGAGCAGCAGGTTCAGGCGGCGCGGGGAGCCGGTGCGCAGCCCGGCGTCCTTCGCGTCACCGAGGAACGCCTCCTGCCGTGCGGCGAGGGAGGCGCGGTCGGCGCCGATCTCCTGGGCGTCGGCGGACCGCAGCCGGCCCTTTCCCGTCGCGGCGGCGGCCCCTGACAGCGTGACGATGACACGCTGCTCGGGGTCCTGGTGTGGGTCCGCGGTGGCGGACTGGGGCACCGCGGACAGCAAGCCGCCGATGACGGCGGCCGTGAGCCCGGCGGTGAACGTTCTTCGAGGGGTCATGCCAGACGAATAAATCGGAAGCGAGTGGTCCAGACAATGATTTGGCCTGGCCCATTGCTGCCGCTGGCACACACGGGCCAAGATCCGGCCATGCCTCAGCTGACCGCCGCAGGAATCGAAGCCTTCGACGAGAGCGTCTACCGCGCGATCCTCGTCCGGCACACCGCCGCACCCGCCGAGCTGGCGGATGACTTGTCCTGCTCCACCGAGCGGGTCGCCCGCGCCCTCGACCGGCTGCGCGAAAACGGCCTGGTAGGACGGCTGGCCGGAACGCGCCGCCGGTACGCGGCCATTGAGCCGGGCGCGGCCCTGGAGTCCCTGGTCCGCTCCCGTACCGCCGATCTCGACGGCGTCCGGGCGGCGGCCGGCGAGCTCTCACGGCTGTTCGCCGCGGCCCGGCAGGGCGGCTCCGAACAGGTCGAAGTCATCACCGGCGGCGAGGCGTTGGGCCGCTGGTTCGTACAGCTTCAGCAGGAAGCACGCGACGAGGTCATCACCCTTGACCGCCCGCCGTACGCGCTGACCACCTCCAACCCGGTCGAGGCCACGGCCCTCACCCGGGGCGTCCACTACCGCGCCGTCTACGCCCCCGAGGCGCTGGAGTGGCCCGGAGTCCTGGGCGACATCCGCGAGCTGGTGGCGCACGGCGAGCAGGCACGCGTACTGCCGGGCCTGCGCATCAAACTGGCCATCTCCGACCGCCGCCTCGCCCTGATGCCGCTCACCCTCGACTTCACCACGGAGGTACGCGCCGCCGTCATCCGCCCGTCAGCCCTGCTCGACGGCCTCATCGACTACTGGGAACTGTGCTGGCGCACCGCGACTCCGCTGGGTGCCCCCACCGAGGACGACCCCCTCGGCGAGGAGGACCGCCAGATGCTGACCCTCCTCGTCGGCGGCCTCAAGGACGAGGCGATAGCTCGCCAGTTGGGCTGGTCGGTACGGACCATGCGGCGCCGGATCAGCCGCCTCCACGAGGAGCTGGGCGCCGCGAACCGCTTCCAGGCGGGGGTGATCGCGGCGCGCCGGGGGTGGATATGAAACCCAGCAAGCCGGTCGCTCGACTAGCGCCCGGGGACTTCGAGGTCGTCGGAGCCTCCGGCTTCGACGCGGGCCCACTGGGCGGTGGGGCGTCCGTCGGTACGCATGTAGTTGCCGCTGATCTGCGGCCAGCCGGCGGGCGAGTCCTCCCACGGCTCCTGCCGCCCGTACGCCGTCCGGTCCAGCAGGCCGTACGTCTGGTCCATCGCCTCGACGCCACGGCCGGTGGTCCAGTACGTCTCGAACACCCGGTCCCCCCGGCGCAGATAGCACGCCAGCATGAACGGGCCACGCCCCGCCATCAGTGTGTCGATCGACTCCCGGGCCGAGTACCAGGGCACGTCCCAGCCCATGAAGTCGCGGTAGCGGACGCTCTCCTCGTACGGGCCCTGGCACAGCGTCGCGTAGGTGACGTCACGGGAGTGCAGGTAGGACAGCTCGCGGACCTGACTGTTGAAGAACGTGCAGCCCTCGCACTGCTCGGCGGCGGGGTGGTCGGCGTGCCACATCTGGAAGTACGCGATGAGCTGCGTGCGGCCCTCGAATGCGTCCAGCAGCGTGACCTGACCGGACGGGCCGGTCAGCGGGGTACGGGCGTCCACTTCCACCATGGGCAGCCGGCGGCGGGCCGCCGCGATCGCGTCGCCTTCGCGGGTGTACGCCTTCTCCCGGATCCGCAGCGCGTCCAGTTCTGCCTGGTAGGCGGCTCGGTCGACGGCCTTGGGTGCCGCAGCACTCGCTTCGGTGCTCATGAGAACTCATCCCTTCATGTCCTGTCCGGAGGGGGCCTGCCCGGAGACTCTTCTCCGGCTCATCTCCGGCTCATCTCCAGAGCGACTTTCACCCCACCGACGAAGGCGGTCCCGCCGGATCGACACCGGCGGCGAAGAAATTTCGCGGAATGTGCGCGACGCTCGTCAGAGCTCGCCGTTTCCACTGGTCAGCTCACTGATCCGGCCGGACAGGTAGCGCCGCTCGGCCTCGGTCGGCGCCAGTTTCAGGGCTTCCTCGTACGACTGCCTGGCCTCGGCCCTCCGGCCGGAGCGGCGGAGCAGGTCGGCCCGGGTCGCGGGCAGCAGGTGGTAACCGTCGAGGCGCCCGGATGCCGCCAGCTCGTCGACCAGCGCCAGACCGGCCGGGATGCCGTCCGCCATCGCGACCGCCACCGCCCGGTTCAGCTCGACGACCGGGGACGGGGCCAACCGGGCCAGCTCCGCGTACAGCACCGCGATCTGCGGCCAGTCCGTGCTCGCCGCGTCGGGCGCGGTGGCGTGGCACGCGGCGATCGCGGCCTGGACCTGGTACGGCCCGGTACACCTTCCGGCCAGCGCCTGGTCGAGGATCTCCACGCCCTCGGCGATCAGCCCCTGATCCCACCTGCGCCGGTCCTGCTTCTCCAGCGTGACGAGGACGCCGCCGGATGTACGGGTCGTGCGGCGCGCCTCGTGCAGCAGCATCAGGGCGAGCAGTCCGCGCGGCTCGGGTTCGCTGGGCATCAGCCGGATCAGGACCCGGGCCAGCCGGATCGCTTCGGCGGTCAGCGCCCGGCGGGCGTCCTCGCCCTCGTCGTCGTACCCCTCGTTGAAGATCAGGTAGAGCACCGCGAGGACGGCGGCGAGTCTCTGCGGGAGCAGGTCGGCGGGTGGCACGCGGTACGGGATGCCGGCCTCGGCGATCTTGCGCTTGGCGCGGACCAGGCGCTGCGCCATCGTCGGCTCGGCCGTCAGGAAGGCCCGGGCGATCTCGGCGGTGCTCAGCCCGGCCAGCGTACGCAGGGTGAGCGCGACCCGGGCCGGGAAGGGCAGCGCCGGATGGCAGCAGGTGAAGATCAACCGCAATCGCTCGTCCGGGATGTCCTCCACCGGCGGTTCATCCGGGTCTCTGGTGACCACGGCGAGCCCGCGCAGCTTGGCCGCGCCGACGGCGTCGCGCCGCAGCCGGTCGGTCGCGCGGTTGCGGGCGGTGGTGGTGAGCCATGCCCCCGGGCGGCGCGGCACGCCGTCGCGCGCCCAGGTCGTCAGCGCGGCGGCGAACGCGTCCTGCGCGCAGTCCTCCGCCAGGTCCCAGTCGCCCGTCATCCCGATCAGGGTTGCGACCACCTGGCCCCACTCGTCCCGGAACGCCGCGTCGACGGCTGTCCGGACCTGGTCGTCCGGCGCGGTCATTCCCAGACCGGGCGGATCTCGACGCCGCCCCAGCGCGCGTAGGGATGGCCTTCGGCGATCGCGATCGCCTCGTCCAGGTCCGCGCACTCGACGATCACGAAGCCGCCGACGAAGTCCTTGGTCTCAGCGAACGGGCCGTCCGACACCAGGGTTTCGCCGTCCCGGACCCGGACCGTGGTCGCGTCCACCACCGGACGCAGCCGCGCGCCGACGAGCATGCCGCCGCGCCGGTCGAGATCCGCGAGCCAGGCCTGGTGTACGGGGTCCGCGTCGAGTTCCTCGTTGCTGGGTGAAACCTTCTCGTCGTCGCAGATGAGCAGCACGTACTTCACCCTGTTCATTCTGCCCCCGATGCTGCCGGCGTGAGAGCCGCGAATCGCATCTCAGACGCGCATCTCAGACGCATAACCACCCCCTTCTTCGTGAGCGTGAGACTCTCTGGGTGTGTCAGAGATGTTGAGCCGGTTGGAGTCGGCTTTGACTGAGGCCCTCTCCCCTTCGTGGTCGCAACGTGTTCGGGCGGGGCGTGAACTTGCGTCGTCCGCCCATGTTCCCGAGGCTGCGGAAGCGTTGGTGGGGCTGCTGCTGGACGCCGAGGACACGGCGGTGACCCGGCAGACGGCAGAGGCCCTGGCCCGCGTGGGAACGACGGCCTCCGTAAGGCTCCTCGCTCTCGCGATTGCCGGGGCCGACGACAGCCAGGCCGACTGGATGGAGACCGGAGTGCATGACGCGCTCGTGGGGCCGGACGTCGCAACGGTCTGCGGGCGGCTCGGCCGGGACCCAGTAGCGGCTGTCCGTCAAGGTGCCGCGGAGATCTTGGCATGGACGGACGACAGACCGGGTCCGCCATGACCGGCTACCCAGTGACCGTCGCCGCGTCCACGGTCTCGGGCGCGCTCGGCTCGTCGGTGGTCGGCGGCGTGCGGTACGTACGGAGGGAGGCGTTCGTCGCTGCCACCGCGGCGACTGCCAGCGTGGCGGAGAGGCCGCCGGCGACCAGGGCGACGGGGGCGGAGGTGGCCGATGCCATCAAACCGCCGCGGAAATTGCCGAGTTCGGGGCCCGCGATGCCGATGACGTGCTCCAGCGAGGAAACCCGCCCCCGGTACGCGTCGGGGGTCTCCAACTGGACCAGCGCACTGCGGGTGACGACGGAAACGGTGTCGGCGGCCCCGGCCACGGCCAGGCATCCGAGCGCCGGCCACAGCGGCCCGGACAGGCCGAAGCCCGCCAGCGCGAGGCCCCAGACGGCGGCCGCGCACAGCTGGACCAGGCCGCCGCGGCGCCAGCGCGTCACCGTGCCGGAGAGAATGCCTGCCGTGATCCCGCCGACCGCGACGGCCGTGAGAAACAGACCGAGGGTCTGCGGGTTGCCACCGAAGCGGATCTCGTTGACCAGCGGGAAGAGCGCGACCGGCATGGCGAGCAGCGTCGCGGACAGGTCGGTGGCCATCGAGCCCCACAGCGCCGGGCGGCGCAGCACGATCCGCCAACCTCCGCGCTCCGGGCAGCGCCTGGTGTGATTCCTGTCGGCGCCCTCAGGCTTCATGGCCGGGAGACGGATCACCGCGAGCACCGAGACCACCGTCGTCACGGCCTGGGCACCGTATGCGGCAGGGAGGTCCCAGCGGGCGATGATCAGCCCGGCCAGCGCGGGTCCGGCCAGCATCGCCGCCTGGAACGAGACGTTCGTCAGCGCGAGACCGGCCGCGACCTGGTCGGCCGGAAGCAGCCGGACGGGGAAGGTTCGCCGGGCAGGGGCACCCAGCGCGCCGCAAGCGGTCCCGGCCGCAACCAGGGCGAGTAGCAGGACCACGTTCCGGTTGCCCGCCACGGCTTGAGCGGACAGCCCTGCGGCGACCAGCAGTTGGCCTGCCGTGGTGGCCCGCACCAGCGCACGGCGATCGACACTGTCGGCCAACGTGCCGCCGAGCAGCCCGAACAGCACCATCGGCAGGCCGGTGGCGAGCCCGATGGCGCCGGTGCCCACCGTGCTGCCGGTCAGGTCCCAGACCTGGGCGAGAACCGCCACCGTCGCTATCTGGCCGCCGAGTTGGGAGGCCGAGGTGCCGATCCACAGGTCACGGAACGGCCGGCAGCGACGCAGCGGGCGGGTGTCGAGGAACCGGACACGCCTGTTCACTGCGGTGGCTCCGTGAGGTGACGGAGGATCCGCTCCCGCATCGACCGGTGCTCCAGTGCCCGCCGCACCTCCTCGACGACAGCCGTCATCGAGTACGGGATCTCGCCGTCCAGCTCGGCGACCGTCGCGTGCGTGGCCCGCCACTCGGCCTCCAGGAACGGCACCAGCGAGCGGCCGCGTTCGGTGAGATTGATCCGCCGGGTGCGGGCGTCGGGCCCTGGTTCGGAGGTGACCAGATCCTCCTTGCGCATGGCGGCGATGGTCTGGCTGATCGCGGAGTGCGAGCGGTTCAGGGACTCCGCGAGTTCACGGATGGTCAGGGGTCCGGCGTGGGCGAGCCGGATCAGCGGGTACGCGAACCGCGGCCGCACCCCCTTGATGCCACGCTCGACGTAGACCTGCTCGATCTCGGCGTCCATGGCGGCCAGCAGCTGGTGCAGCGACTGCCAGGGATCGGGCAGCACCGTGGGATCAGTAGATGTCACAGCGCTAATATAACAGCGCTGCGATAAATGAGCCTGGGTCACCACTTCACAGGCGAACTGGCCGAACCGAGGCGCAGGACGTCGGCAGGACACGGCGCACCTCGACTTGATAGGCAAGTAAAGAGTTGCCTATCATCTGGCCATGGCCGACGATCTTTTCAAAGCCTTGGCCGACCCCACCCGCCGCACCATCCTCGACGAGCTCTCGGAGAAGTCCGGACAGACACTGTTCGAGATCTGCGGGCGACTGAGCATGAAGCATCAGCTCGGCATCTCACGCCAGGGCGTCTCCCAGCACCTCGCCGTGCTGGAGGCCGCCGGGCTCGTCGAGACCAGGCGGGAGGGCCGCTACAAGTTCCACGACCTCAACACGGCGCCGTTGCGCCACATCGCCGAGCGATGGCCCGTGCCCGACACATCCGGACCGGAGGAGAGCACCTCATGAAGATCCACCTGACCAGCGTCTTCGTCGACGACCAGGCCAAGGCCGAGCGCTTCTACACCGAGATCCTCGGCTTCGTGAAGAAGCACGACGTCCCGATCGGCGAGAAGGACCGCTGGCTGACCGTCGTCTCGCCCGACGAGCCGGGCGGCACCGAACTCCTCCTGGAGCCGGCAGGTCACCCGGCCGTCAAGCCCTACCGCGACACGCTCGTCGCGGACGGCATCCCTCTCGCCCAGTTCGCCGTCGACGACGTCAAGGCGGAGTACGAGCGCCTGCGCGCCCTCGGTGTGGTCTTCACCCAGGAACCCGTGGAGATGGGCCCCGTCACCACCGCCGTCTTCGACGACACGTGCGGCAACCTGATCCAGATCGCGACGAAGCCGGAGTAGGCGACCGACCGCGTGGAAGGGCGGTGGCCGGGACTACGCTTCGTCGGGCTTCGTTGCCGGTGCGGGAAACTCGGCAAGCAGGCCAAGGACCTTGCCGAGCTGCTCCCGCGCCGTCGGATCGGTGATCAATCCGTCCGTGCCGATCGTCCGGCGCTCCACCGGGATCCTCGTGCAGGCCGACTCCACGATGTCGGCGCCCGTGTAGCCGAGTACGGTGCGCAGGGTCGCCGCGGCGCCCTCGCCCCGGCCCGGGGCAGCCGCGTTCACGAAGGCCACGGGCTTGTCGCAGATCTCGGTGCCGCCGACCGTCCAGTCCAGCAGGTTCTTGAACGAACCCGGCAAGGTGCCCGCGTACTCCGGCGTACAGATCAGGATCGCAGTCGCCTCCGCGATCGCCGCGCGCAACGCGGCCACGGGGACCGGCAACGGATCGGCGTCATCGTCGGGGTTGAAATGCGGAAGCGCCGCGAGCCCGTCGTACATGACAGTGCGCACCTGAGGGGAGGCCAGGGCCTGCGCGGTACGCAGCACGGCCTCGTTGGAGGAATCGGTGCGCAGGCTTCCGGACAACAGCAGGATCGAAGGCAGCGTAAACATCCGCTCAACCTATCGGGCCGTTCACCGGTTCCGGCTGCTGCTCGCCGGCGGAGCACAATCGGGGCCCAACTCCCCTGCTTCCCACTGCGGTTGCCTGTGACGACAAGCGACGGCGCCGCGCTCCGCCGCCTCGCCGCCACTCCGGCAGCGGCGAACTCCTGCCATCCCCGCCGCCACCTGGCACACAACACCGGCCACCCGCCCTCCTGAAGGTCGCGGGACCCGCCGGCCAGGCGTAGGCGTCCAGGCGTAGGCGTCCAACGCGGCTTGCCTCCTTGGCGACCCTCCCACTACGTTCGGCCATCCGCCGTCTCACCCCTTGCATGGAGACCTCGCCCATGTCGCAGCTGGAGATCGATGCCGTCGTCTTCGACGTACTCGGCACCCTCGTCGACGAACCCGCCGGTATCCGCAACGGCATTCGCGAACTCGACCCGTCGCTCGACAACCTCAGTGTCGAACGGCTTTTGTCGCTGTGGCAGCAGCACATCGAGCGCGAGCAGCGTCGCATCCTCGACGGCGGCCGGCCCTACGTCACCAGTGACGCGCTCGACCAGGAAGCCGCCCGGCTCGTCGCCGACGCTGCCGGAGTCGGCGACCCTGCCTCCGTAGCGGCGCTTGCCCGGTCAGGTCGCCGGCTCCCGCCGTGGCCCGACACCGTGACCGGCCTCGCCCGACTCGCGGAACGGCACCCGCTGATCGGACTCTCCAACGCGAGCCGCACGGCGCTGCTGGAAGTCAACGCCCACGCCGGCCTGCGCTGGCACCAGGCGTTGTCCGCCGAGGACGCCCGGACCTACAAGCCGGACCCAGCGGTCTACCAGTTGGCCGTCAGGGTCTCCGGGCGACCGCCCGGGCGGCTGCTGATGGTCGCCACCCACGCCTGGGACCTGCGTGCGGCCCAGACCCTCGGCCTGTGCACCGCCTACGTCACCCGCCCCGTCGGCGACCCGCCCACCGCCGCGGACCAATTCGACCTGTACGCCGACGACTTGGACGACCTGGCCGACCAGCTCGACAAGGCTCGCCCTGCCCGCCCCGGCCTGCCCTAGCCATAGGGTTTGGCCAACCAGCGGTTCCCGGATGTCACATGACGCTCGTGCGAGGGCTCACGACCGATTCCGGGTCCCCCGACGTCCATACCGTGTCGCAGGAAGTGCAGGCGAATCTGTTGGACAGGCCGTCGGTGTGGCAACCGCAGCTCGGGCACTGTTCCGTCGTGAAATAGGCGTTCACGACATACGAGCCTAACGGCGAACACCCAGGCCGCTGCTCGCGGTTCGCGTGCTTCATGACGTCCGACGGTTCCGTCTCCGCGCGGAAATAGAGTCCTCTGCGGGACGCATGGCAGGTCGGCTCAGTCCAGGGCGAACGGGTCCTTCGCCGGTGGCTGCGCGTGTTGCTCGAACACTCCTTCTGGCACCGGGTCGATCGGCAGAGGCTCACTCCTCACGTGGCCTTCGGCACAACCGGCGAACGGTCCCGTGACCGGGTCCATTAGGGCGCTCAGATGCGGGTCGACATGATGGAGCCACCAGTTCGACATTCCCAGCGCGCCGTCCCAGCGCAACGTCTCCCAGGCGCGCCAGATGGAGTCCAGCCGGGAAAACGCCTGAGCGTGAGTGAACCAGCTCGGGCACCACACCCGCCCGGATTCGGGGGTCGGCCGGGGAACGAAATAGATGAACCGGTCGGCGACGAACTCGGCCACGTTCGGGTAGTACAGCTCTGCCGGTCGGGTGGCGCTCTCCTCGTCCCTCCGGATGTCCTCGAGCGGCTCGTCCCTCTCCCCGTCGGGCAGTGGTGATGTCACGGCGTCATGCTCCCTTTCGCAGCTGTACGTCGATCGCCTCGGCGTGGCGGCCAAGGCGTTCCAGGACTTTGGTGAGCGTGTTGAGGGCCCATGCCAGGTCGGCCTGGTGCGTCCTGGGGTCCTGGTCCACGAGGCGGCGGTAGATGCGGACGGCCCGCCGCGCCGGTCGCTCCGCACGGGCGGCCCGGCGCCAGTCGCGGCGACCGCACAGGCTCAGCGCTCTGGCCAGTCGGCACAGGAGCAGCGCGCGCTCGGCCGGCGGTTCGCCGGGGCGGTCGACCAGCGTCAGGCAGGCCTGCTCCGCCTGTAGTGCGGTGCGCCATGCGTCGGCCTCGTTCCCCGTCGACGCCCGCCCCTCGGCCAGCCGTAGGAGCGCGAAGCACAGCGGGCTCTCGTGGCGGGCCCGGTTCGTGACGGACAGGCGGCTGCGAAGGCTCACCTCGTGCTCCGCGATACGGACGGCTTCGTGGAAGGAGCTCGTCATCAGCAGGACGCGGGCCAGCTGAGCGCAGGTGCCGGCCAGGTCCTCCTCATGTCTCGCGTCGCCGGCCGACAGGCCTACGCGCAGCTCGTACGCCTCCCGCAGGGACGTAACCGCGCGGTCGGCCGTCGCCCAGGACGTGGCGTAGCTCGTGCCGAGGTCATGCAGACACCACGCCAGCCCCTCGCGGCCCTCGTCGGTGACGCGGGACAGCCGGCGGTAGAGGGGTTGCGCCTGGCGCAGCAAGATGCGCTCCGCGACCGGACGGTCGTACTTGCGGTACAGGTCGGAGAGGTCGTGGAGAGCGGTGGCATACCCCTCCGTGTACAGGCTGGGGGCATACTCCCTGAGGCGGTGCCGGACGGCGAGGGCCTGGTTCAGGGCGGTGAGCGCGTCCGCCGAGCGGCCCAGGGCATCGTAGGAGTGGGCGAGTTTGAGGGCCGTCCCGGATTGGTTCTTCAAGTCGCTCGCACTGAGCGGGAGTTCGGTGCGCTCGTAGGTCGCCAGGGCCTCCTCGAAACCCTCCACCGCCGCCCGGTGGTCGCCCGCGCTCGCGTGGTGGGTCGCGAGCGCGCTCACCGACTGGGCCAGAGCGGGAACTGGTGTCCCGTACGGTTGACGCATCAGGGCCCGGCGATGCTCGACGGCCTCTGCTATGGACTCCCGCGCCGCCGCGGCGTCCCCCGCGTCGAACTGCTCCCAGGCCAGATTGTGCAGCATCTGCGCCAGAGTGGAGCGGTGGACGCCGGGAAGATCCCCTGCCAGCGGGCGCAGGAGTTCGATCGCTTCCCGTACCAGCGCCATGGCCTCGCCTGGTGGCCGTGTGGCGTTGCTGTAGTCGACCGCCAGGCCCATCAGCGCGCTCGCGAGGTCGGCGGCGTAGGCATCGGGGTTCTCCCTGGCCAACCGGCGCGCGGTCTCGGCCGCCTCCTCGCTCAGCGACAGCGCCTCCGAATGCCGTTGGAGGCGCCACAGGTTCGCCCCACGCTCCGCCAGCGCCTTGGTGAGCAGGAGGGGATCCAGATCGGGGTGCCGGGCCGCCAGAGTGCGGGCGCGTCGGACGGCCTCGTCCGTGTGGTCGTCGGACCTGGCGATCTGGTCGAAGGGAATCGCGCTCGGGTCGAGCCGCCAGACCACCTGTGACTGATTGATCAGCGCCCGGACCAGGCCGCGCTCGCGTTTCTCCCCGTCCTCGCCGCCCTGTGCCGCGAGTGTGCGGAAGAGGCCCAGCGCCTGGTCGCCGGCGTCGTGAGCCTCCATCAGGTGCCTGGTCATGCGCCGGGCTTGCGAGAGCGCCAGCAGCGAGTCGGCCCACTCCGTGCGGTGCGTGCTCGTCCCGTCGTCCGCCTGCGTCCTGCGGAGCGCGGCCGCGTCTCCGGCCGCCACTCGGGCTTCCTCCCAGTCGCCGACCGCCATGTGCCGCTCCGCCAGGTTGTGCAGTGCCCACGCGCGCTCGCGCAGCGCCTGTGGGCTGTCGCCCGTGGTGCGGCACAGGCGGCTCAGTTCACGGGCGACGTCGAGGGCGTACTCGCGCAGCACATGGGACTGTTCCGGCAGTGCGTCGGAGTGCGCGCGCAGGGCGGTGGCTGTCAGCGGTTCGTCGGCGGTCAGCCTGCTGGTGCTGTGTGGCTCGCCGGCGGGAGCCGGGCGCACCGTCTCGCGGAGCCGGTCGATGACGATGCGGGCCTCGCGCGTGCGGCCCTCGTTGACGTGGGCCACGGCGGATCGGGCCAGTACGGTGAAGGCCTGCACCTGTTGATGGTCCGGGGCTCCGGCGAGCAGCCTGCCGAGCAGCCCCGCATCGTCGATGACCTGCTCGGAGGCCTGGTACTCCGCCAGCCGGTCCGGTTCGAGCCGGCCCCAGTAGCGGCCCTCGGGCGGCGGATACAGGTCGCGCAGCCAGGCGGCGATGTCCGCGGTCAGCCACGCCGGTTCGTCGGGCAGCAGCCGGGCGATGGTGGCACGGGCTTCCCGCTCGTCCTGCGCGGGACACAGCACGGCCGCCGCCACGGCCCGTGCCTGCAGCCTCTGCGCCCGCCTGCCCATGCCCCACTCCTCGGCGGAATCCTGCCAGTACTTCTGCTCGTGCCACAGGAGTTGGGACTCCAGCACGTCCCCGACCGGCTGGGGGACCCGTACGTGGCGCAGCAGCGCGGCGAGGGCCGCCATCTGTACGGTCAGCGCCGTCTCGGCCCGCGGGCCCGCACCTCGGACCGCTGCCGGGAGGGCGTCGGGGAGCCGGGCCCAGTCGACGTCCGTCTCACCGGTCACCTCGGCCAGGCGACTCGACAGGTCGCGGGCCGCCGTCAAAAACGCGTGCTCCCGGTCCGCGGCACCGGTACTGAGCGCGTGCAGCCGGGTCTCGGGGAGGGCACCGGTCGCCCTGGTCCGCCAGGATCCGAGGGAGCGGGCGAGCAGCAACAGGCGTACCGGATGTCTGGCCTCCTCGGTCTGCTCCCGCAGCTCCCTGACCAGCTCGGGCATGGTCTCGGCGTAGTCGACGACGAGGAGCAGCGGGTGCTGCACGGTGCGCAGCGCGTCCAGGTCGCGTGGCTTGTGGCGTACCTGTCCTGCCACCCAGCCGCGGTTTCGCAGCCGCGCCATCACCTGTCGCGCCAGTCGGGTCTTGCCCTGACCCCCCGGGGCGGTGATCACGCGCACAGCGGTTGCGCCGTCGGAATCCGCCAGGCACCACTGCTCCAGATCGGCGAGGGTGTCCTCCCTGCCGTGGAACGACACGACCTCGGTATCGGCCCGCAGCAGCATGGTGGGGGACGTCACCTCCCGTTTGGGCGGCGCCGACTCCAACAAGCCTGCGAGCTCCACCGGTTCGGGCTGCGGGTCGACGGAGGTCGCATCGCGGACCACGGCGCGGAAGTCGGCGGAGGCCAGCAGATCCTCGCTGCGGGTGTACGTGAGCCGGGTGCCGTGGCGCGGCCGGCGGTCCGCGCGCACCACGCCGAGCAGCAGCTTCCCGCGCTCCTGGAAGAGGGCCGCGCCCGACATCCCGGACCATGAGGTGATGTTCGCGGCGGTCTCGTGGTCGAGCCCAGTGGTGTCGAATCCCAACAGGCCGGCGTCGTCGATAATTTCGGAGATCCTGCCGCCGTGCGGCCTGACCCGGCCGAGCAGTTCCTCGCGGTTCCGGCTGCCGTCCGCGGCCCGCTGCTGCCGGGGGAATCCCGTGGCGGTGACCCGCATCTCGGAACCGCCCGTCACGCACCAGCCCCAGCGTTGCGGGCGGCGGCCGAGGGCGCCGCGCAGTGTGGCGGGCGTGGACCACTCGGGATGATCGGCAGAGATCTCCAGCAGGGCGGCGTCCACGGCCTCGTCCTGCCGTCGCCACCGCACCACCACCGGGAACCGTGCCACCGAATCCCGCAGCGCCACAGTGATCTCGGCCCGCGTTTCCGGTGGCGGCAGCAGATGCGCGGCGGTCAGGACGAGCCGCGGCGCGATCAGATAGCCACTGCCGATGCCCGCGCCGCGGACAAGAACGACCTGTTCCTCCTCCATCAGCCCACCGCCCTACTAGTCGACGTCGCCCACGGCCACGTCTCCGCCGCCGCGACGCTCCGGGTTCAGACGCAGGGTCACGCGTTGAGCGGACCGCTTCGACCGCTCCTGACGGCCGTTGGCCTCCACGACGCCGAACCGCAGTGCCCCGCCGCCATTACGCGTGCGCACCAGCTCGATCTCGAACTCCGCGGTGATCTCGCCCAGCACGAAGCGCAACTCCGAGCCCTGGCCGCGGCGTTGCGCCTCCGACAGCTGGGAACGCAACACCTCGATGGCGTCAGCCAGGTCCAACCAGTCCTCGTCGCGTTCCCTGCTCGCCATGCCCTACCCCTCGTCACGACTTCAGCATGGGCACCCATGCTAGTGATCCTGGTTAACTCACACCCCTACAAGCCGTCATCCCGCACGAAACGCAGACAACGATCCGCGGAACGCCGAACCGCGGCCGCCCCGTCGGTGCTGATCGAAGAGGAAGACACCGCAACTCACCCTTCCTGTACGAGGCCAAGAACGGCACGCAGAGCGTTCGGTCGTCGGTCGACGGGCAGGTGCTCGACCAGGTGAACCGGACACCCCAACGCCGCAGCCCCCGCGTCCGCGACGCGATCGTCGCCGACCATGAGCACCTCCTCGGGCGGCAGTCCGAGCTTGTCGCAGGCCGCTCGGAAGAGCCCCGGATCCGGCTTCTGCACCCCGTGTTCGAAGGAGAGGACGTACGCGTCGACGAGACCGTCGACAGCGTGGTCACGGAAGACGGGCCGCAGGTCCCAGCCGATATTGCTCACCACAGCGACCGAAACGCCCTGCCCACGCAGAGCGCGGAGAGTCGCTTCGGTGTCGGGATAGGGGCGCCATGCGGCCGCCGTGCGGTGCCGGTCATACAGCGCCTCGGCCAGTTCCGCCGACGGGAGGGACGCCTCTCGGGCGAGAGCGGTGTAGGCAGCGCGGTGTTGCTCGGCGCTGAGGTCCCGTTCACGCCACAGCCCCTCGAGATGCGACGGCAGCGCGCGAGGCGGAGCCCCTCCGGGCAGAGCTCCGGCCTCGGTCAACCGACCGGCACACGCGGCGAGTTCGTCCGCACTCATATCGAGTCCGGCCTCGGCAACAACCGCTCCCAGCCACTCGGAAACCGACTCGATGCGGAAGAGGGTCCCGGAAAAGTCGAACATCACACCTTTGACCATGCCGGTGATCCTCGCCTTCCCCGTCACCGGTGCGCAAGCCCGGCAGTGGGCCAGGAAACGGACGACGCTCCCGGCGACTTCGTCACGGCTTCCGGTACGTCACCAGCGCCGTGGCGTCACCGAGGTTCCTGAGCTCCATCGGCCCGCCGGCGGTCGCCACCACGTACTCGGAATTGAACTCCTCGGGCGGGCAGTACGTGGTTTTCTCGCCCGCCAGGACCTTGGCTCCCCTGGGCTGTGCGCGGTCCTCCCAGATGTCGATCAAGTCCATGCGGACCTTGCACGTGGGGCCCTTGAGCATCTCGACCGTTACCGACGCGGGCACGTTGAGCTTGCTCTGCCGGAAGGTCACCTGGTGGCTGCCGTCCTCGGCGCTCCAGGTGCCGAGGAACCGCTCACCGAGCTTCTTGTACGTGGTCGCGACCTCGCCGAAGCCCTTGCCGGCGCGCCAGTCGAGAGTCGTCGCGCTGGCCCACGACTTGCTCGAGAACGTCGCCGATTTCCCGTCGCGGGCGATGTCGACCCGGTCCCAGCCGTCCCAGTTCTTGGCGATGTGGGTGTCCCACTTCCGCAGTCCACCGGTGCCGACGGCGGCGACACTCTCCGTCGGTGGCTCGCCGTCCCGGCAGTACTGTCCGAAGTTGGCGCGGACGGTGACGGCGGCGCGTTTTGCCTTCAGGTCGATGCCCTGGCAGGGGTCGGTCTTGGTGGCGTAGACCGTCTTCGCGTGGGACCAGGGCTTGCCGCCGGCGCTCCGGTGCCGTTCGCGCAGGCCCGTACCGGCCTGGTAGCGCAGGGAGACCCGGCGTCCGTCGGACAGTTCGATGACCGCCTCGTCATCGGTGTCCTTGACGACCCGCGCCGTGCCGGGCGGCGCGGCCGAGGCGTCGCCCTGACAGGCGGTGATGCCGGCGGTGGCCAACAGCACGGCCCCGGCGACACCGAAGGCACACTCGCGTTGCATTTACGTCCTTCAGCATCGAAGTGAACTCTCGGATAACTGACGCACGCGGGGCCGGAATCGTTGCACGGCTCGCCCGTCCTCCGCTCTCAGGGCAGGCTGAGGGCCGTCATCACCGCCTGCCGCCGAACTGCCAGTTGTGGACCTCGATCTCGGCGTAGAGACCCACGGTCAGAACGGCACATGCCGTGTCCGGGTCCGGCGCCCGGACCAGCGCCGCCGTACCCAGCCAGGTGGCGCCGTCGTCGGACAGCAGAGGCCCGTACGCGATCAAGTCGTCCTCATCTGCGGGCACATCGAGGTCGGCAGCCTGCCCGGCACCGAGGCCGAGCACCAGGTACCGGTTTCCTTCGGTCGGGCCGCCGGGGTAGTCCCACATGGTGCGTCCGAGCCTGTTGCGCCACCGGCGCAGCATCACGTCCCGGTACACGCCGGCTTGATAGCCGGGTTCGTCGAACGCGAACGCGCGTGCCGCGGCGGTGTCCGGCAGGTCGACGATGTGCACACTCCCCGTCGGCTCCTCGCCGTCGCTGCTGAGCGTCGGGCCGCGCGCGATCAGCTCTTTGCCGTACCGGTCCATGTAGGACCAGTGGTCTTCCAGCAACTCCTGACGTAGCGCCAGGGAGTCGAGACGATCGCGGTGGTAGCAGAAGAACTCCATGCGCACACTCTGTCCCACCATGCCCAGCGTCACCTCGCAGTCGTCCTCATTCGGTCTGCGAGTGAGGTCACCTGAAGGGGCGGACCACCTGATCGGGCAGGTCGGCCGGATCGGACAAGTCAGCCTGATCCGACAGGTCGGCGGTCCCAGCGATCGGCCGGCCCAGCGGTCGGCCGGAGAGCACCGCCGGGCCGGGCACACCTCGTCGTCCGTCCGGACCGAGTTACCCGAACTGGCCGGGCTGGTAGTCGCCGGCCGGCGTCTGGATGATGACGTTCCCGCGGTTGAACGCGTTGATGATGGCGATCTGCGACACGAGGACGACGAGCTGGTCCTCGTCGTAGTACTTGGCGGCGTTCGCCCAGACCTCGTCCGGGACGCCGCCGGCCGCGTCGGCGAGGCGGGTTCCCTGCTCCGTCAGCTCCAGCGCCGCGCGCTCGGCCTCGGTGTAGACGGTGGCCTCCCTCCACGCCGCGACCAGGTTGAGGCGCGTCGAGGTCTCACCGGCGGCAGCGGCGTCCTTGGTGTGCATGTCGAGGCAGCCGCCGCACCCGTTGATCTGGCTGGCACGGATCTTCACCAGCTCCAGCGTCGCGTGCGGCACCGACGACTCGGCGAGCACCTGGTTCGCCGCGATGATGTGCTTCCAGATCTTCATGGCCGCCGGGTTGCCGAACATGTTCAAACGGGCGTTCATCGTGAACTCCTCCGTCGTTGCCGATGCCTACACCCCTATGACGAAACGGCTCCGTGCGCTGTGACATGACCGCATGTGACCTGCGTCTCCACGTCTTGCCCCGCGGGAGCTGCCACCGACGACGAGGTTCACGGGATGAACGAGGTTCAACGGGTGAGCGAGGTTCACGGGATGAGCGTCGCGATGCCCGCGCAGATCAGGTCCAGGCTGCGGGTGAACTTCTCGTCCGGGGCTGGGCGGCCGCGGCGGCGAACGTCCCGCAACTTCGCCGGCAGCTCGGGCGCGACGTCCTTCCTGGGCGCGAAGCTGGCCGCGGCGCTGTTGCTGCGCGGTGGCGCCGACGAGGTGCCCGAGAAGGACTCCCAGGGCGTGGGACCCTACGCCGAGGCCTCAGCCGACGAGAGCTCGCCCCGCCGGGCCGCTCGAAAGACCGCAAGCAAGAACCGCCTGCTCGCGCGCGCCGTGCCCGTACTTGGGCTGGCGATGTGGTTCGCCCAGGAGAACGGCCACGGGCTGGTCGCCTGTTACGGGTTCGCCCTCGGGGCACTCGCCTGGGCCGCGTTCCGTACGGTCCTGCGCCCGGACCGCGATCTGCGACAGCCGCCGCGTACGACGATGTTCTCGCTGGCCGGGCTCGTCGGCCGCCGGGCCCGGAGCGCCGCGTAGCGGGAATTCCCGCTTCTCCCCCAGGACATCGCCGCCCCGGGACACGGCGTCATATCCGGACTCCGTCCCCAGCGGTAAGTACCCTGCACGCATGATTAACGGCGCTCACGTCATCATCTACAGCCAGGACGCGGAGGCGGACCGCGCCTTCTTCAGGGATGTTCTGGAGTATCCGCACGTCGATGCCGGCGATGGCTGGCTCATCTTCAAACTGCCTCCGGCCGAGGTGGCAGTCCATCCCTCCGACGCACCGTCACACGAGCTGTACCTGATGTGCGATGACGTCAACGCGACGGTCGATCAGCTCTCGGCCAAGGGGGTCACGTGCGCCCCGGTCACGAACGCCGGCTGGGGCCTCAAGACCGGGATCCGGCTGCCGGGCGGCGGCGAGCTGGGCCTCTACCAACCGCGCCACGAAACCGCCCTCAACCTCTGACGACCTCTCCAGGGCCGGACGGCCAGGGCTGGATGGAGACTGCCCGTCAGGCCCGTGGAATGGCGCGTCCCGTGGGGCGGTACTCCATCACCAGCACCCTGCCGTCCAGGTCATGATGGCTCACCAGCTCCAGGTCGGCCGACCTCACACCGGCGAACAACGGCTCGCGGCCCGACTCCCCGACGAGCAGCGGAAAGGTCATCAGCCTCAGCCGGTCCACGAGGCCCGCTTCGAGGAGTTGCCGGACCACGGACAGACTGCCCATGGTCCGCAGGGGCACATGGCCCTCGCTCTTGAGCCGGGTGACCTCGGCGATCAGGTCGTCATGGCACACGCGGGTGTCCTGCCAGGAGACCGTCCTCAGCGTCGACGAGAAGACGACCTTGTCCACGCCGGGCACCGGGTCGGTGCCGGCGCCACCCGTCTCGCCGGAGAGACCCGCGAGGGCCTCGTAGGTGCGTCGCCCCATGAGCACCAGCTGCGGCCCGGCCAACTCCTCGTGGATCCACTCCTCGAGCATGGGCCCGTCGTAGCCGAAGTAGGCGGGCGATGTCGCGCTGCCGGCGTACCCGTCAACCGAGACGAACACATCGACGGTGAGTGTCTGCATGGCCATACCTCCGAACGGCTCGCACCTTCCGTGCCACGTCCGCTCCCATCGGCCATGGCCTCCAGTAGAGACGTCGGAGCGGCATCGCGTGATTCGACCTGTTCAGCCAACCATGTCGCTCGCTCCTCCGGGTCGCTACGAGCCGCTGTCCGTGGGGCGGCGTGCGATCCAGAGCTCGCGCGCGGAGCGCACCACCAGGTCGTCGCGATGGCGTACGTCCGCAGGACCCCCGTTCACCAGGGTGTCCAGCGCTTCCAGGTCGGCCGGGTCGACGCGGCCGACCAGTGCGCCGCGGATGCGGCTGAGCGTGCCGTGCGCGTAGAGCCCGGCACTGCCGCCCGACTGCGGGCGCAGTTCGAGACTCTCTGCGCGTTCCTCCTCAAGGGTGAATCCGGCCGATGCCAGCAGTGCGCCCCAGTCGGCTCCCATGTGGGGTACCTCTTCGTCGTGCAGCGTCGTGAGTGCCTCGCGGCAGCGGCCTTCCAGTCCGGGGCGCTCCGGTACCGCGTCGTCGGCGAGAAAACGTGGCATCCCGTCGAGTTCGGCGATGGCCAGGAGTCCGCCCGGGCGCAGCGCCTTGAAGATGATGCCGAGGGTCGCCGTGGGGTCGTCCATGTGGTGCATGGAGGCGGAGGCCCATACGAGGTCCGCGTCCGTGACGCCCGGAAGGCTCGTACCGGCGTCCGCTTCCAGCGGGTGGACGCGCGAATCCAGGTTCTTGGCGGCAGCGGTTCGGGTCAGCTGTTCCAGCATGTGGGCGGAGCTGTCCACGGCCGTCACCTGGGCGGAAGGGAACTGCTTCAGCAGGGCGAACGTTCCGGTTCCGCTACCGGCGCCGAGGTCCACGATCCGCTTGACGTCGTCCCCGGCCACTTCGGCGATGGAACGCATCGAAGCAGCGAGGTAGGGAGCGAACAGTTCGGCATCGAGGTCGAGCAGCTCCGCGAGGCCGTCCTGCTCATGCGCATGCTCGTGCGCGTGTGTGCCGTGGTTTTCCCGCGCATGTGTGCCGTGACCATGGGAGTCGGTGGCATCGTGGCCGAGCTCATGGGACCCATGCCCGTGCGGCTGGGAGTGTGCGGGGGAACCGTGCGGTGCGGGGGTGGGGTGCGTCATGACATCGACCGTACGCGTCATTTCGTACAACGCATAAGTCCTTGCCTATGACGCAAGAAGATCCCGCGCTCGACGGCCTCGTGCGCAAGGGATCACGGCCTTGCGCGCCTCACGCGGCCGGATACCCGAGGACCGGCCACGGACCGGCCCTCCCCCCAGCCACCTGACACACCGCACCCCACCCCTGACTCAGACCTGGGTACCGGCCCCCTGACTCAGACCTGGTACCGGTCCGTCGCGAACAGCGCGATGTTCTCAGCCACCCACTGCGACGTCCGCTTCAGCCCGTCCTCCAGGGACACCTCAGGCTGCCACCCCGCCCACTCGCGCGCCCTCGCGTTGTCGGAGAGCAGCCGCTCCACCTCGCTGCCGGACGGCCGCAGGCGTGCCGGGTCCACGACCACCTTCGCGTCACGCCCCGACGCGGCGATCAGCGCGGTCGCCAGGTCCCCGATGGAGATCTCCCGCCCGGTGCCGAGGTTGACGGACTCGCCGAGCGCCCGGTCGCAGTCCGCGAGCGCCAGGAACCCGGCGGCGGTGTCGGTGACATAGGTGAAGTCGCGGGTCGGGGTGAGCGAGCCGAGCCTGATCTCCGTTGCGCCCGCGTGCAGTTGGGACAGGATCGTCGGTATCACGGCGCGCGCGGACTGCCGCGGACCGTAGGTGTTGAACGGCCGTACCACCGTCACCGGCAGTTCGAAGGCGTGCCAGTGCGACAGCGCCATCATGTCCGCGCCGATCTTGGAGGCGGAGTACGGGGACTGCGGCTGGAGCGGGTGGGTCTCGCTGATGGGTGCGGTCAGCGCGGTCCCGTACACCTCGCTGGTGGAGGTGTGCAGCAGGCGGCGGACGGAGTGGCGGCGGCAGGCCTCGGCGATGTTCTCGGTGCCGACGACGTTCGTCTGGACATAGGCGCCGGGCGAGTCGTAGCTGTACGGGATGCCGATGAGCGCGGCCAGGTGGAACACGGTGTCGCACCCGGCCACGGTGTCCATCACGCGGCCCGCGTCGCGCACGTCGCCCGCGATCATCTCGACGGGACTGTGCGGGTCGCTCAGGTAGCGCGCCAGATAGCCCTTCTCCGCGTACGGCTTGTAGTGCACCATCGCGCGGACATTCGCCCCTCGTTCCACCAGCATGTCGACGAGTGTCGAGCCGATGAATCCCTCGGCGCCGGTGACGAGGACGGTGCGGTTGTTCCAGTCGGTGCGGTTGTTCCGGTGGTTGTGGTCGGTCATGAGGTGAACTCCATTGCGTGGACGGGTGAGTTGGGGGTCTTGGCGAGACTGATGACCTTGGCGGCGAGCAGGTCGGCTGCGCGAGAGTGGTTTCCGGGGTCCGCGGCGCGGCCCATCGCGGCGAGCCGGGACGGGTCGGCGAGCAGCGGCTCGACGAGGGCCGCGAGCCGCTCGGCGGTCGTTTCGCCGTCGGGTACGAGGTGTGCGGCGCCCGCGTCGGACAGGACGCGGGCGTTGTGCGTCTGGTGGTCGCCGGGGGCGTGCGGGTACGGCACGAGGACGGCGGGCACTTTGGTGGTGGCGAGTTCGGCGACGGTCGCCGAGCCGGCCCGGCAGACGACCAGGTCGGCGACGGCGTACGCCAGGTCCATGCGGTCGAGGTAGGGCACGGCCTGCGCGACCGGCGAGTCCCCGAGCCGCCGCCGGGTCTCGTCGAGCGCCGCGGGCCCGGTCTTGATCAGCAGATGGACGTCGGGACGGTGCCGCCAGCGCGCGGCGAGCCCGAGGGCCGCCTCCGTGAGCCGCGCCGCGCCGAGGCTGCCGCCGTTGAACAGCACGACCCGCGCGCCGTCGGGTATCCCGAAGGCGTGCCGCGCCTCGGCGCGCAGGGCGTTCCGGTCGAGGGTCGCGAGCTGTGCGGCGATGGGCATGCCGACGGTTTCGGCGTCCTTGCCGCCGGCCAGGTGGGCGCGGCTGCGGTCGAAGGCGACGGTGATGTGCGGCGTGAGCCGTGCGGCGAACTGGTTGGCGCGGCCCGGCACCGCGTTGGACTCGTGGATCACGCTGGGCAGTCCGGCCATGCGTGCGCCGACGATGACGGGGGCGCTCGGATAGCCGCCCATGCCGACGGCCACCCGGGCATTTTGGGCGCGCAGAATGCCGCGGCACTGGGCCCCGGAGCGGATCAGGGCCGCGGGCAGCAGGTAGCGCTTGGCCCCGAGGGCCGGGTCGAAGGGGATCATGTCGACGGTGTGCAGGCGGAATCCGGCGCCCGGGATCAGTTTGGTCTCCAGGCCCCGCTCGGTGCCGACGAAGGAGATCACCGCGTCCGGGTCGGCCCGGCGCAGCGCTTCGGCGAGCGCGAGCCCGGGGTAGATGTGGCCGCCGGTGCCGCCCGCACCGATCACGACGGAGAGTGGTGTGCGCATGGCGGCCACACTCGTGGAGCGGTCTAAGAGGGTTCTAAGAGTCCCGTTTGGCACTCTTTACGGCATGACCAAGATCCTCGTAGTCGATGACGAGCCGGAAGTGCGGGCGGCCGTCGAGGACGGACTGGCCGTCGAGGGATACGAGGTGCGCGGCGCGCGCGACGGCCTCGAAGCGCTCTCGGCGGTCTCGTCCTGGCAGCCCGACGCGCTCGTCCTCGACGTGATGATGCCGGTCCTGGACGGGCTCGGGGTGTGCCGCCAGCTGCGGGCGATGGGCGACCGTACGCCCGTACTCGTCCTCACTGCGCTCGACTCGGTGAGCGAGCGCGTCGACGGCCTGGACGCGGGCGCCGACGACTACCTGGTGAAGCCGTTCGCGCTCGACGAACTGGTGGCGCGGGTAAGGGCGCTGCTACGGCGGGCGGCACCGACCCCTACGGAGGGCGGACTGGAGTACGCGGACCTGGTCCTCGACCCTGATACCCGTACAGGTCGGCGAGCCGGCCGCCCCCTGGAGTTCAGCCGCACCGAAGCGGCACTTCTCGAACTGCTGATGCGCCATCCCGGGCAGGTCCTGCCGCGCGAGCTCATCCTGGAACTCGTATGGGGGCGCGACTTCGGCCCCGAGTCCAACTCCCTTGCCGTATACGTCGGTTACCTGCGCCGGAAGCTGGAGGCCGGCGGCGAACCGCGCCTCGTCCACACGGTCCACGGCATCGGCTACCGGCTGGACGTGGCATGAGCGGCGTCCGCCGGCTCGGACGTCGCTGGCGACGGCGACGGCCGCTGCGCACACGCCTCGCCGTGGCGGCCTCGGCGGCGGTGGCGCTGGTCGCGGTCGGCGTGTGCACGGCGGCGTTCTTCGTGATCCGGTACGAGATGTTCCACCAGCTCGACCTGAATCTGACGCAGTCGGCGACGCGGGTGATCCAGGAGAACCGGGACGGGGGACCGCAGGTCGTGGCGGGAGAGTGCCGCTACCTGTCGGCGCCGGCGTGCGCGCAGATCGTGCCGGCCCTGCCGGCCGAGGACCCTGCCGCCCCCTATCTCCTGCCCGTCTCGGCGCCGGTCCGCGAGGTGGCCACGGGCGATCGCGTCCCCTACTTCAGCAACATCACGCTCTCCGGCAAGCCCATGCGGATGCTGACGACCCGCCTCGGCGACGACAAGGCCCTTCAGGTCGCCCTTCGTTCGGACAGCGTCGAGAAGGGGGTGCGCCAGGCCGCCGGGCTGCTGGCCGCGATCGGGGCGGCGGGCGTTCTGCTGGCGGCCGGGCTCGGCTACTGGGTGTCCAGGACCGGACTCGCGCCGGTGGCCAGACTGACCGCGACCGCCGAACGCATCGCGTCGACCCGCGACCCGCGCCACCGCATCGAACTGCCGCCGGGCCCACCGGGCCGTCAGGACGAAGTGACCCGCCTCGCCGCCAGCTTCAACACGATGCTGGGCGAACTGGAGCAGTCCGTGACGGCACAGCGCCGCCTGGTCGCGGACGCCTCGCACGAGCTGCGCACACCGCTCACCGCACTGCGCACGAACGCGGAACTCCTCGTCCGCGCACACCGGTTGACCGACGCGCAGCGCGACCGGGCTGCGGGCGCGCTGGCACGCCAGCTGCGCGAAGTGACGGGCCTGGTGAACGACTTGATCGAACTGGCCAGGGACGAGGAGCCCACGCCACTCCTCGAAGAAGTACGGCTCGCCGCGCTGGCCGAACACGCGGTGACGGCCGCCCGCGCACACTGGCCCAGCACCCCCTTCACCCTTCACATTGCCCCGGATGCCGCCGAGACCGTACAGCCGGGGGTTCCCGCCCGACTGACCAGGCTACTGACGAACTTGCTGGACAACGCGGCTAAGTTCAGCCCGGAAGGGCTCCCGGTGGAGGTGGAACTCACCGCGTCCCGGCACGCGCGGTCGGGGTCGGGGTCGGGGTCGGGCGAGCGTCTCGAACTGACGGTCCGCGACCACGGCCCCGGGATCACCACGGAGGACCTGCCGTATGTCTTCGACCGCTTCTACCGCGCGGAAACCGCCCGCGCCCTGCCCGGTTCGGGCCTCGGCCTGGCCATGGCCCGCCAGATCGCCCGGGCCCACGGAGCCGAACTGACGGCGAAACAGGCGCAGGGGGGCGGGGCGTTGTTCAGGCTGACGTTCGAGTGAGGACGGGTATCCGCCCCGGGCGGCGCGGCGTGGCGCGCGACGACCGTGGCAATGGGGAAGACTGGCTGCCGTCCACCGAACGCAGGCAGGCAGGAACACGGGGAACATCATGGCCGCGACGGCATCGGCAGGGAGGCTGCGGGCCGGGCGTTCGCATCATCGGCGCGTGGCGGGCATCGCGTTCGCCGCGATGGTCGCCGTGGCGGTGGGTGGCTGCGGCAGTACAGACAACGCCGACGACACGTCTTCACCCAGCCGTCAGACCTCGAAACCCACACCGGCGCCGCCCTCCTCCGCGCAGCCGTCCGTGTCGGCGGCGGACGGGCGTGATGTCCGCGCCTGCGCGGACGGCAACTGCGAGATCGCGGTAACCGGCCCGGTGACGTTCCGTTTCAAGGGCCCGGCCGGTCCGGCGACCCTGTCCGTCACCGAAGTCGGCCCGAACAAGGTGCAGTACACGGTGAAGTCGGGCAATGGCCGGTCCAATGGTGGCGCCACCGGACCGGGCCAAGGTTGCATCACGGTCCTCCGCAGCAACGGCGGAGGCAACTCCTGCGGTGGCCTGGACGCCGCCACCCGACCGAGCCCCCAGCCCGACGCGGTGGTGATCCAGGCGACGACCGGCAAGGACGGCACGGCAATCCTCCACATCGTGTCCGACTGACCACGCGAAGCCTTGAGGCCGTTCGGCACCGAGTCTGCCGCGGCCTCCTGCTCGCGGCCAGCTTTTTGCGCGGCGTCAGTCGCCGTCACCAGAAGGCTTCCGGCACAAGGTGTTCGACGATGTCCATCTGCGCCCGATGGAGGAGATCACGCAAGGCGTCTGCACAGACTTCGAGTGCGAGCCGTTGGAGGTCAACGGCGAGGCCGACCACATCCACCTCCTCGTGAACTTCCCGCCCAAAACCGCCGTGACGAAACTCGTCAACTCCCTCAAGGGCGTCTCCTCCCGGCGGGTGCGCCAGGAACTCGACGACCTGACCCGGCACTACTGGCGAGCCAACAAGCTCTGGTCCGGTTCCTACTTCGCCGGCATCGTCGGCGGCGCGCTCCTGTCCGGGGTCAAGCAGTACATCGAGCAACGGAGCCGGCGCAGGTGAGCACTGTCCGGCTCCGCCCGACAGTCGCCGCGACGCATCGCGGCACACGGCATGATGGCGCACCTGACCACCGATGGTGCCGGCCGACTGACCGCACCACGGGCCAAGACCTCACGAAGGCAGGGAAATTGACCACGCAGACCGAGCACGTCGACCACGAACTCATCGAGGCCGCGGCCCATGTCGCGCGCACGCGCTGCCGGGGCGACAACCACACCATGGCGGCCGCGGCCCGCGCCCAGGACGGCCGGATCGTCACCGCGGTGAACGCCTACCACTTCACCGGAGGCCCCTGCGCCGAGCTGGTCGTCATCGGCGCGGCAGCCGGCCAGGGCGCCTACGCGCTGGACACGATCGTCGCCGTGGGCGACCGCGACCGCGGAGTCGTCCCCCCGTGCGGCCGGTGCCGCCAGGTCCTCCTCGACTACTTCCCGGACCTCAAGGTCATCGTCGGTGCGGGCGACCGCCTCCGGACCGTCCCCGTCGCCGATCTGCTCCCCGAAAGCTACGTGTGGCACGACCACCAGCTCGACGCGGAAAATTAGTAGAACTGGGACAGACAGAACTCGTGCCCCTCGGGGTCGGTCATCACGACGACCACGCCCTCGTCGTAGTCATGCCGCTCGCCGGTGAACCGGCCGCCAAGGCCTACGACTTGGGCGATTCCCTGATCGATGTCGTCGACCGAGACGTCCAGGTGCAGGCGCACTTTTCCGGCCCTCGGCTCGGCCACGGGCTGGAAGACCAGGCGCGGCTGCGGGTCGTCGCGATGGCCGAGATAGACCCAGCCCGGCTCGGACGGTCCCCGTGGGCGGTCCAGCAGCACGCTCCAGAACGCTGACACCCGTTCGACGTCGATGCAGTCGACGGTCACTCCCACCCACCGGTTTGCCATGGATCGAGTATTCCCCGGGCTGCGGCCCCAATGTGGCCCGTGGGGCGGCCGCCCGACTCGTTCCGGTCCCCGCTTCCGCCGCAGGCGGTGAGTGCGAGCCCGAGTACGGTGGCCAGGACCCCGGAAAGGGCCCTCGAGTGGCGCTCCATGATGCGCTTTCTCCCTGGATGAACGTGCCGAGGGGACGCGGCTGGAGCGCGACGAGTCCCCCTCGTGACGACCACGCGGCGCGCGTCATGTGCATGCTCGATCATCTCTTGGTCCGTAAACTCCGGGTTCCGTAGCCGGGACCAACATCCCAGTGAGCGCTGTCAGTTCGATCCAGGACGGCCGCCGGTATCCGCAGCCGGTATCCGCAGTCGGCAAACGAGGTGCGCTCCGGGGAGCGTTCCTCGTAGTGTCCCCTGCGCACGTTCGACATTCGGCTTACCCAGGAGGTCCAGGTGCCCCGGAACACCATGCCTGACGAAGGTGACAAGGGCACCGCCCAGGCGGTCCTGCGTGAGGCCAACCACGCGCATGGCGAGCAGTTCCAACTGCTTCGGCGGTTCGACGACGGAGTCCAGTCAGGGGCCTGGCTCCTCACCGATGACACCGGCCGACATGCCGTACTGAAGTGGAGCCCGGACCTCTCCTGGGCCCCCCAGATCGAACGGGCCGCCGCTGGCGTCGCCAGGATCCGCGCTGCCGGATATCCGACCCCCGCCTGGCTCGCCGTCGGCACCAGCGCCGCCGGCTTCGGATACCAGATCCAGGAATTCGCACGTGGTCACACCAGACCACAAGTGACCGCGAGCGAGGCCCGGTTGCTGATCGGCGTCCTGGAGATGCACGCCGGTCTCGACCCCGACCCGCAGCGATGCTGGTCGGAGTTCGTGACCGCGCGCATGACCGGTGAGGACCTTTGGCGGCAGACGGCCGGGACCGGACCGACCGGACGGGACCTCGTCCACGCCTGCAGGCGGCTTCTCGCCGCTCACGGCCCCGTCACCCTGCCCATCGAGGACCTGGTCCACGGCGACTTCCGCCCCGGCAACATCCTGTTCGACGCGGACCGCGTCAGTGGCGTCATCGACATCGAGGCACTGGGCAGCGGCACGAGAGTCTTCGACTACGCGACGCTTCTGAGCGCCCACGACTTCAATCCCGAGGCTCTTGAGATGCTGTGCGACGCCGGCGAGCAAGTGGCCGGACCCGGTGTTCTGGCCTACTGCTTCGCCCAGGTCGCCCTCGACCTCACCGTCTTCGTCCACCAGCGGAACCTTCAACTGGGCATTGAGAACGTGGGCAAGCTTCTCGAGCGCACGCTGATCCTCCTCCGTCGCGCGGAGGGACAGGCCTGAAGCCCACACCGCAGCAGACACCCCTCCCCTGGGACCCCAGGGGGATTGGCCCACGCCGCGCGGATGGCGTGATCAAACTGCGCAGCCTGCGCTCCACCCTGTGGGCGCGGGTGAACAACGTGCTGGCCGGGATCGTCTCGGCCAGCTGATCGTCGGCGTGCTCGGCGTGCTCGTGGTCACCGGCGAGTACTCCTCCGGCGCGATCCGCCTGCTGTGCGTATACGTACTTGCAGCGTTCGCCACGGGAGGTTTGGCTGCTGACGCACCGGGACGCGAAACCGCCCCGCGGCAGATACGTACGCCGGTGCCTACACCAGGTACGTACAGCAGTGGTACGGCAGTGACGTACACGCATAGGTACTTACGTGCAGGAGACTTGAGCCATGCACGAGTCAGCCGAGGAACGGCTGCGGGACGGCGCGCGGGCCGAGCCCTCACGTCGGGTCTCCCCGGGCGCCGTCCTGCGCGCGCCGTTCACGGCTCGTGCCTGGGCCGAAGTCGCGTACTGCCTGATCGGTTTCCCCCTGGCCGTCGTCGGCACCGTCCTCGTGCTCGTCCTGCTCGCCCTCGGCACCGGTCTCACCGCTTCCCTCGTCGGCGCCGTACTCGGGCTTGCGCTCGCCGTCGCGGCGGTCGGCCTCGCGCGCGGCTGCGCCGCCGTGCATCGCCGGTTCGCCCAGGGGTTGCTGGGCGAGCGGGTGGAGGCGCCGCCGCGGCTGCGGCCGACGGGTAAGGCGTTCGCGCGGCTGGACGCTCGGCTGCGCGATGCGGCGGGGTGGCGTTCGGTGGCGTACGTCCTGGTGAAGCTGCCCGTCGCCGCCTTCGGCCTGTACGCCGTCGGCTGGTGGCTGACCGCCCTGCTCAATCTCTCCGCACCACTGCGCTGGGCGGTCTTCCATCAGCGCCCGGCTGTCGGCGAGGCGGGGATGCCGACGATCACGCCGATCCCCTTCGGCGGTGGCGCCCCGCACAGCACGAGTTTCGCCGGAACCTTCGTCGCGGTGGCGATCGGCGCGGTGACGCTGCTGGCGGCGCCCTGGTTCACGCGTGGCGTCGTCGCCGTGGACCGCTGGCTCATCCGGGCACTGCTCGGCCCGGGCCAACTCGTCGAACGTGTGAGGAGTTTGGAGGAGAGCCGCGCTCTCGCCGTCGACGACTCGGCGGCTCTGCTGCGCCGCCTGGAGCGCGATCTGCACGACGGGGCACAGGTCCGGCTGGTCGCGTTGGCGATGTGCCTCGACATGGCGAAGGAGCGGCTGGGCAGGGACGGAGAACCGGTCGCGGACCCGGATCGGGTCCGGCAACTCGTGGACACCGCGCACCGCAACGCCACCGAGGCCCTCGCCGAGCTGCGTGACCTGGCGCGCGGTATCCACCCCCCGGCCCTCGACGACGGCCTGTCCGACGCGCTGTCGACACTGGCCGCGCGGAGCACCGTGCCGGTGGAGCTCTCGGTGGACGTGACGCAGCGGCCGACGCCGGCGATCGAGACGATCGCGTACTTCTGTGCGGCGGAGCTGCTCACCAACGTCATCAAGCACAGCGGCGCGCGCCGGGCGGTGTTGCGAGTGGCGCAGGAGGACGGGTTGCTGCGGCTGCGGGTCACGGACGACGGCCGCGGCGGGGCAACGCTCGGCGCCGGAAGCGGGCTGACAGGCCTTCGGCAGCGAGTGCGGACGGTCGACGGGCGCCTCGACGTGTCGAGCCCGAGCGGCGGGCCGACCTCGGTGACGGTGGAACTGCCGCTCCACGCATGAGTGACACCGTGACGGAAGCCATGGATGACGTTGTGAGTGACATCGCGGACGGGGCGCGCGCAGCACGTCGGCGCCTGCCGTCCCCCGGTCGGACCCGTGAGAGCATGCCTCCATGCGCATCGTGATCGCCGAAGATGCCGCCGTGTTGCGGGAGTTGCTGGCCCAGATGCTCACCGAGCGTGGTCACGAGGTGTGCACGGCCGTGCCCGACGGCGAAGCGCTTCTCACCGCCGTCGCCGAGCACCGGCCCGACGTCACCGTCGTCGACATCCGGTTGCCGCCGACACACACCGACGAGGGCCTGCGAGCCGCGATCGGCATCCGGTGCGAGCACCCGGGCACGGGTGTGCTGCTGTTCTCCCAGTACATCGAGACGAAGTACGCGACCAGGCTGCTCGCCGCGGGCTCCGCCGGGGTCGGCTACCTGCTCAAGGACCGGGTCGCGAACGTCGCCGAGTTCACCGACGCCCTGTCCCGCGTCGCCGCCGGTGGCACCGCTCTCGACCCGGAAGTGGTCACGCAGTTGGCCGGTGCGAGCCGTCGTGGAGACGACCTGGAGTCGCTGACGGCACGCGAGCGCGAGGTGCTGGCGCTGATGGCCGAGGGCAGGACGAACGCCGCGATCGCGCAGACGCTGGTGGTGTCGGCGGGCACGGTCGAGAAACACGTCGCGGCCGTCTTCGGCAAACTGGCCCTGCCCGCGTCGGAGGACGCGAACCGGCGCGTGCTGGCCGTACTGCGCTACCTGGAGTCGTAGGCGACGCCGCTCCGTTGGGGTTCAGGGCGGACCTGCAGGCCGGTTGACACCGGTCCGGAGGGGTTCAGGCCGGACCCGTAGACCGTGGTCGACACTGGCCCGGAGGGGTTCAGGCCGGACCGTTGGGCCGTAACTGACGCTGTCTGGCCGGGAGTTCAGCGGTCCTTCGGGTCGAGCAGCCACAGCCCCAGGACCACCAGGAAGGACAGGCACAGGAAGCCCGCGCCCCACCAGGCCGTGCCGGTCTCGCCCATCATCCACTCGTTGACGATCACGCTGAGGCCCCAGAGCTGGCCGATGACGACGGTCATCGCCAGGACGAGACGGGCGGTGAGTTTCGAGGAGCGTTCCGGTTCCTGGTCGGTGCCTGCGCCGGGGCCCGGACCCGTGCGCTGGATCCGGGGGTCGCCGTAGCCGCTGGTCGGGCGGATCTGCGGGTAGCGCTCCTGGACGGGGCGGTTGAGGCGCGGCTGGGCGCTGCCGGGGGTGTAGTTGGGCATCGGGGGGAGGCCTTCGGGCTGTTCGGTGCTCATGTCCGCTGTTTCCTCTCCCCGTTGGTGCCGTTCGCGACGGGGCAGCCCAGCTGGGCCCTCGCGGCAGGCGGCTGGCCGGCGAACTCGCGGCACACCGCGTCCTGGGGGCTTTCGCCGGAGCGGGCCGTGGCGACCGCCCAGACGCTGCCGTCGGCCTGTTCCACGAGCAGTACCTTGGGCAGGCCGCGCGGTGGGGGGCCCGCGGTGACCTCGCCGGTGCGGGCGTCGAAGACGCCTTCATGGCAGGGGCAGTACAACTCGCCCTCGCTGCCGCGGTCCTTGCGCCACAGTACGCCGCAGGCCAGGTGTGTACAGACGGCGGAGTAGCCGACGAGGCTGCCGTCCGTGAGGCGGACGGCGACGGCGCGGTCGTCCTCGCCGGGGTAGCGGAAGGCGATGGACTCGCCGGGGGCGAGCCGGTCCGTGATCCGCTTGGCGTCCGGCGCGCCGTTGGTGTCGCCGTGCCGGTGCAGCACTCCCCCGGCGACGGCGATGCCTCCGACGGCGAGGCCGCCGGAGACGGTGGTGACGATACGGAGGTAGTCGCGGCGTGTGGTGAGGGAGTCGGCGGAGATGCGGTCCTCGAGTGCCGCCTGGGCCGAGTTGTCGTCGGTGCCGTGTTCGGGGACCGGGGGCTGCTGGGTGACGCTCATCGGGTCACGTCCTTCCCGTTGACCTGGACGATCGGCAGCCCTCCGGGCACCGGCCACTGGACCTTGTCGGCGGGGACGACCATCGCGACGCCGGTGTTGACGACGACGTCGCCGAAGGTGAAGGAGTCCGCGACCTGGACGCCCGGTCGTTCGGCCTGGAGTTCCTCGAGCGTTCCGTAGAAGAGCGCGCCGGTGGGGCAGACCGTGGCGCACATGGGGGCGAGACCGTAGGCGGTGCGGTCGTAGCAGAGGTTGCACTTCATCTGCAGTTTGGCCTGGAGGTCGATCTTCGGTACGCCGAAGGGGCAGGCGTTGACGCAGTTGGCGCAGCCGATGCAGCGGGTGGTGTCGGCCTGCTGCACCACACCGTCGGCGGTCACCAGGATCGCGTCGGCGGGGCACACCTCGGCGCACGGGGCGACGGGGTCCTCGCAGTGCATGCACACGGTGGGAAGGGACGCGACGGAGTGGCCTTCGTCGGGGTAGTCGAGGTGGATCATGGATTTGCCGCGGTGCGAGTCGCACTCCCGGCAGGCGGACACGCACGCCTGGCAGCCGATGCACCGGCCCGGGTCGATGAAGATCGTTCTGCCCATCATGGGGTGACCTCAGCTCCTCTCGGCGGTGCCACGGCCCTGCGGGGCCGTGGGCGGCAGGGGGTCGGTGCGGGACACCTGGGCTTCCGGGTACGCGGCCTGGCCCGGTGCGGTCGGGGGCGCCGGCACCTCGTCGATCTGTTCGGCGTGCTCGATGCGGCAGGCGCAGACTTTGTACTCGGGAATCTTGGATCGGGGGTCGAGGGCGTCGAGGGTGAGCGCGTTGGCGGCCGTGGGGACCGGCCAGTGGTAGGGCACGAAGACGGTGTCGGGGCGGATCGCCTCGGTGACCAGGGCGGGGAAGACCTCACTGCCCCGGCGTGTCACGACGCGTACCGGGTCACCGTTCTTGAAGCCGTGCGAGGGGTGGACTTCCGCCCATGGGCGGGGGGTCTGTTCGACGAGGCCGGCGAGCCGGCGTGTCTGGTTGCCGGACAGGAAGTGGGCGACGGTGCGGCCGGTGGTGAGCGACATGGGGTGGTCGTCGTCGTACGGGTCCATCGGCGGGTGCCACTCCACGGTCTGTAGGTGGATCTTGCCGTCCGGGTGGTACGACTTGCCGTCCTCGAAGAGGCGGGGGGTGCCGGGGTGGTCGGTGGAGGGGCACGGCCAGGCGATGCCGCCGGTCTCTTCCAGTCGGTCGTAGGTGATTCCGTAGTAGTCGATGACCGTGCCGGCCGACGCGATGCGCAGTTCGTCGAAGACCTCGCGGGAGCCGGGATAATCGAACTTCTCGCCCACGCCCAGGCGTTGGGCGAGCTGGCACATCACCCAGGTGTCGGTGCGTACGCCCTCCGGCGGTTCCTGGGCCTTGTTGTGCTTGACGACCCTGGCCTCGGCATTGGCCATCACGCCTTCGTCCTCGGCCCAGGTGGTGACGGGGAAGACGACGTGGGCGTTGTCCGCTGTCTCGGAGAGGAAGAAGTCGAACTGGGCGTGGAATTCGAGGGTGTCGTAACCGTCCTTGACCGTCTTGTAGTTGGGCAGGGAGACGAACGGGTTGTTGCAGATGCCGATCAGGCCGCGGATCTCCTGGCGCTGCATCTGCCAGACCATTTCCATCATCGATGTGCCGGCGGCGGGGAGTTCGGACTCCTCGATGCCCCAGATTTCGCAGATCTGCCGTCGGTGGTCGGGGTTCAGGATGGAGCGCCCGCCGGGCAGCAGGTCGGACTTCTGGCCGTGTTCGCGGCCGCCTTGGCCGTTGCCCTGGCCGGTGATGGTGCCGTAGCCGGCGCCGGGCTTGCCGATGTTGCCGGTGGCCACGCAGAGGTTGATGACGGTGAGGCAGTTCTCGACGCCCTGCGAGTGGTGCTCGATTCCCCGGGCGTGCCAGGCCATGGCGTTGTTGGCGCCCGCGAAGGCCCTGGCGACCTGGACGACCTGTGCGGCGGGGATCCCGCAGATCTCGGCGGCCCGTTCCGGGGTGTACGTCGCGACGGTGGCCTTGACCTCGTCCCAGCCGGTGGTGTGGGCGGCCACGTACTCCTCGTCGACGAGGTTCTCGCGGATGACGACGTTCAGTACGGCGTTGAAGAACGCGGAGTCGGTGCCCGGCTTGAGGGCGACGTGGATGTCGGCCGTGCGGGCGATGGACGTCTCGCGCGGGTCGATGACGATGAGGACGGCGCCGCGGTCGCGGGCGCCCCACACGTACTGGGTCATGACCGGGAAGCACTCCCCCACGTTCGACCCGGCGATGAGCAGGCAGTCGGAGCGGAGGATGTCGGAGAAGGGGTTGCCGGCCCGGTCGATGCCGAAGGACAGCTTGTTGGCGCCGGCGGCGGAGACCATGCACAGGCGGCCGTTGTAGTCGACGTGCTTCGTCTTGAGGGCGACGCGCCCGAACTTGCCGACCAGATACGTCTTTTCGGAGAAAAGGCTCGCCCCGCCGAGCAGCCCGAACGCGTCGTTGCCGTGGGCGGACTGGATGCGGCGGATCTCGGAGACGGTGAAGTCGAGGGCCTCCTCCCAGCTCGCCTCGCGGAAGGGTTCGTCGCGGGAGCGGCGCATGAGGGGGGCGGTCAGCCGGTCCGGGTGGTTGACCTGCTGGTAGGCGTTGATGCCCTTGGGGCAGAGCCGCATCCGGTTGATGTCGTGGTTGCGGGGCTCGACGCCGAAGACCTTGCCGGCCTTGTCGACGCGCAGATACATCCCGCACTGCACACCGCAGAAGCAGCAGTGCGTGGGGACGAGGGTCTCGCCGGCCTGGTCGGCGTGCCACTGGTCGGCTGGAATGCCGCCCGCGTCGCGGAAGTTGCGGGTGCCGGGCGGTGCGATGGAGGGGTCAAGCGGGATGTGCTGCCGGGTCACTTGAAGCCCCTCTTCACGTCGCTCAGGTATGCGGTTCCGCGCAGCACCCGCTTGCAGCGCGGGCAGTACTCGGTCCAGGTGTCGAAGTTGAGCTTGAGGTCGCGCATGGTGCCCTGGAGGTTCTCGACGTACGGGGCGGTGTCGATCAGCTGACCGCAGCGCTTGCAGTGGAAGAGCTGTTCGTCCTGGCGGGCCGTGTACTTGAACAGCTGCATGCCGACGGCGGCAGGCCGCTGCACGATGTGGAAGAACTTCCCGAACGGGATGTAGATGAGGGTGAAGACCACCGACACCATGTGCAGGATCGCCAGGAACTCGTAACCGCCGCCGTGCAGGAAGATCGACGAGAAGGTGAGCAGCAGGCCCGTCACCGAGATGACGATCAGGGCGATCAGCGGGACCAGGTCGTAGGCGAAACGCTGCCCGGTCATGGCGCCGCGGTCCTTCATGCGCCGCCACAGGAAGTACGAGGCACCGGGGATCACCAGGACGGCGGCGATGTCCAGGCCGTGGAACATCAGCCAGCCGAGGATGTTCAGCGAGTCGAAGCCGATGACCTTGATGCCCCAGATCCGCATCGCGTAGCCGGGGCCCGCGCCGGACGGGGAGGTGAACGTGAACCACCCCCAGGTCAGCGGGAAGGTGATCAGGGCGGCCAGGATGCAGCCCCAGAAGATCAGCTGGTGGGCGGCCCAGCGGGCGTGCGAGCGGGCGCCGAGGAACTTCTGGAAGCCGAGGTAGGTGGCGATCATCCCCGGCAGCGCGGTGGGCGCCTTGCGGAAGTTGTCGGCCGAGAACAGGCTGCGCCAGCCCTGCTTGAACAGTCGGCGTGCGCCCGGGGCGGAGATCCACACGGTGTAGCGGTAGGCGACACCGAAGGCCAGGAACACGGTAGCGACGGCGTACGGGAGGAGCGCCGAGTCGAAGTCCTGGAGCATCCGGCTGCCGAACACGATGGCCAGGATCAGCAGCACGGACACGATGGTGCCGGCGAGCGTGGCCCGCCGTGCGACGGAACGCGGTCCAGGCCCGCCGGCCGCGCCGGCCGGCGGTGGCGCATCCAGGGTGGGGGCCGCGTTCGAGGCGGCGGCGGGGGGTGCGGGTGGCTCAGTCACCCGGCCCACGATAGGGAGCTATTTACCCGTTTCGCCCGTTCTGGGAGGCGCGCGAGTGACGTGTCGACGGGACGCGCGCTCAACGGGGCACACCCGCCCGGCCCATGACGAGGCCACACACACGCCCTACGGCCGCTCCGCCCCGATGTTCCGCATGCGGCCGTACGCGTAGACGCAGCCGGCGAGAGCGAGGTCGGACAGCAGCATGAATCCGATGGAGTACGAGTTCTCGGCGCTGTAGACCGCGCCCATGACGAGCGGGGGCACGAAGCCGCCGAGGCCGCCCATCGCGCCGACGATGCCGGTGACGGAGCCGACCTGCGGTTGCGGGGTGACCTGGGAGACGAGCGCGAACACGCTGCCGCTGGCCGTGCCGAGCCCGGCGGCCATCACCAGGAAGCAGATCGTGCCCACGGGGTTCAGCTTCGGGTCGAAGGCCTGGACGATCGCGAAGAGCGCGACGACGGCGAGGGCGCAGGCGGTGACGGTGGCCGGATGGATGCGGTCGGACAGCCAGCCGCCGATCGGCCGGAAGATGACCGTGACCAGGGCGAACCCGGCTGCCTTGGTACCCGCGTCGGTCGGGTCGAGCTCGTACCAGGTCTTGAGATACGTGGGCAGGTAGACGCCGAACGCGACGATGCCGCCGAACCCGATCGCGTAGAGGAACGACAGTTCCCACGTCACCCTCAGACGTCCCGCCTGCCCGAGCCGGGTGGCGAGCGGACTGGTGGGGACCGGCCGGTCGGGGCGGTCGGTGATGAGGACCAGCGCGAGCAGCGCGAACGCGGCCAGCGCGACGGCGACCACGATGAACGGCAGGTTCTCACCGTGCTTGGCGATGCGCGGTGTGAAGTAGCCGGACAGGGCGACACCGCCCATGCCCATACCGAAGATACCGAGCGCGAACCCCCGGTGGGCGGGCGGGAACCACGAGTTCACGAGCGGGATGCCGATGGCGAACGTCGTGCCGCCGACACCGAGGAGGAAGCCGACGCCGAGCATGGCGACGAAGGAGTCCCTGGCGGGGATGACCAGGAGCACCGGGATGATCGTCAGGGCGGAGACCAGCGGGAACATCCGCTTGGCGCCGTAGAGGTCCGTGAGCGCGCCGACGGGTACGCGGCCGAGGGAACCCACGATGACGGGCACCGCGACGAGGAGCGACTGGCTGAACGAGCTCAGGTTCAGACGCTCCTTGAAGTCGCTGCCGAGGGGAGCGATCAGGGCCCAGGCCCAGAAGGTGAGGGTGAAGCCAACGGTGGCCACGGCCAGGTTGCGGTAGGCCGCGGCGGGCGGCCGGGTGGTCGTCTGCTCCGGTGCAAGGTGTTCCACATGCCGATGCTAGGAAGGCCCGGGAGGTCCGGCCTGATCTGGTGCGCCGATCGATTCGCGCGCCCCGGGCTCGCGTCAGCATATGTTGACACTCGTCGAGCGTCAGCATATGCTGACGGCCATGGAGAGCACACTCGAAATCGCCGAGGGCGCCGCCAGCAGCGACCCGGACACCGGACTCCGCGCAGTGGCCGCCCTACGAGAACTCACCGAACGACTGGAGATCCTCCAGGTGGAGAACGCCCGCAAGCTGGGCTGGTCCTGGCAGGACATCGCGGAACGGCTCGGCGTCACCAAACAGACCGTGCACCGCAAGTACGGCCGCCTGATAGGGAGTCGATGATGTTCGAACGCTTCAGCCCGGACGCCCGCACCGTGGTGGTCCACACCCAGGAACACGCCCGCCGGCTCGGCCACAACCACATCGGCCCCGAGCACCTCCTGCTCGCCCTCGTCTCCCTGGACCAGCCCGCAAGCGCCGTACTGCGTGAACACGGCGTCACGCCGGAGGCAGTGGAGGAGGAGATCGTGCGTCTCGTCGGACTCGGGGCCGGGTCCCGCCTGTTCGGCACCCTCAACCGGGACGCGCTGGCGTCCGTGGGGATCGATATCGACGCGGTGCGCGCCAGGATCGAGGAGTCCTTCGGACCGGAAGCCCTCGCACGCGCCGACAGCGCCGTCCACGGTGGGCGCCGCCCGTCGAGGCGCGGCCCGCGTCGCGCAGTGCCCACGGCTCTCGCCCGCCACTGGCGCCGGCGGCGCGCCGCCCGACGCCCCGTCCTCACGGCAGCGGCCGCCGCCCCCGCCGGCTTGTACCAAGCCGCCGGCGCTCGCTCCGGCGGGCACATCCGGTTCTCCCCTCGCGCCAAAGAGAGCCTTGCGAATACCGTCCGCGAGGCACAGGCCCGGCACGACAGTTACATCGGCGTCGAGCACCTCAGCCTCAGCCTCATCACCATGACCAGCGGCCTCGTGCCTTCAGTACTGTCGGCGCTCGGCGCCTCGGCCCCGGCGTTGCGCACCGCGATCACCGACCGGTACCGGCAGGCGAGCTGATCCCGTCCTTCCCGCGGCCATGTGGCTAGGGTCTTTCGTTTGGATCAGGCGAGCCCAGCATGATCCAAACGAAAGACCCTACGGCGCCGTCGCCGTGGTCCGGTCGGGGGCGGGCGGGGCCGTCGGGTCGACGGTGAGGACGAGGAACGTCGCGACGAGCGCGCTGGCCCCCGCGAGCCCCGCCGCAAGACGGCGGCGGGCCGTGAGGGTGGGGAGGGGCGTGGGGCCTGCGGGCTTGCGGTGGCGTCCCATGGTGGATCTCTCTGTTTCGGTCCGGGCCAGGTCAGAACGTGAAGCACTCTGTGTGGATGTGGTCCTCGGGTACCCCGGCCCGTACCAGCGCCGTCGTGGCCGCGGCCGTCATGCCGGGCGGCCCGCACACGTACACGTCGTGCTCGGCGAGTTCGGGTACGAGATTGCGCAGGGCCTGCGGTGCGAGCGGGTCGAACGAGGCGTCCGACGGGCCGAGCAGATAGTGCAGGGCCGCCTGCCTGCCGCGGGCGATCGCCTCCAACTCCCCGCTCAGGACGAGATGTTCGGCCGTGCTCGCGCGGTAGAGGAGAGTGAGGTCGCCCGGCGCTCCCGGCAGCGTCTCGAACAAGGCCCGCAGGGGTGTGATGCCGACGCCGCCCGCCAGGAGCAGCACCTTGCGCCGGGTGCGCCGGTGCGCGGTGAGCGCGCCGAACGGGCCGGTGGCCAGGACGCGCGTGCCCGGCGCGATCCTGCGGACGCGGCGCGTGTGCCGGCCAAGTGCCTTGACGGTGATACGCAGTTCGTCTCCGCGCACCGGCGCCGAGAGGGAGAACGGGAGCGACGTGTGCCAGAGCCCGCCCCGGAGGAATCGCCAGCGGAAGAACTGGCCGGGCTCGGCACGCAGTCCGTCGAGCCCGATTCCCTGCATGACGACGGAGAAGACGCCGGGCCCTTCGCCGTGGACGGCGACCACGCGCAGGCTGTGCCGTAGCGCCTGATGGATGGGCACGACCAGCCGGTACCAGACGAGCAGCACGGCGACTGTCGCGTGCAGGAGGGCCCAAAGCCACCGCGTGACCACGTCGCTTGCCACGTCCGGGCCCGCGAGTTGATGGACGAAGCCCAGCGCGGCGCCCAGGTACGTGAGCAGATGCAGGGCCCGCCACGTCTCGTGGGTGACGCGGCGGCGCACCGCACGAGCGCTGCTCACGCCGACGGCGACGAGCAGGCCCGTACCGGCGGACGCGGCCGCGATGGCCGGGTAGCCGAGGAGGTCCACGACGGTGGAGACGAGGTCGGTGCCGGCGTGGGTGGCGTATCCGCACACCGCGAGGACCAGATGGGCCGCGCACAGCTCCAGGACGTGGCGGCCCCCGGTGGCGTGACGGCGGGCGAGGCGGTCGGCGCCGACTCCGTGCTCGACCGCGGGGATGCGCGCCATGAGGAAGAGCATGACGAGGATGCCGTAGCCGGCGAGCAGTCCGGTGAGGTGTGCGCCGGTCGCGAAGAGCGCGTCGAGGCGCGCCGACGGTTCGGCCTGCACGGCCCAGAGGGCGCTGACGCCGGTGCCGCCCGCGACGATGCCGGCGCGCAGCGCGCGGGGCGAGATGCGAAGGGGCGCGGCGGGGCGGCCGATGCAGGGCCGGCGGGTGGGCCGCGGGGGTATGGGCGCGAGTTCCGCGCCTGGGCCCTCGACGTGGCGCAGGTACGCGTTCAATGCGGGGTACCTGGAGAGTTCGGATGCGCTGGCGGCCTCGGTCGTCACGCAGCCACAGTAGGGGTGGGGAGGGGCGAAGAAGGCCAGGTCAGAGCCTTCGCGCTGATCCTTAAGGCCAGCTTGAGGATCGCCTCACGAGTGGTTAAGCCACGGCCGCCCCCAACCCGGACGGAGGGCCGCACGACCGCGCCGGAAACGCCGCTCCACGTTTGCGACTTCTTCGCCAGGAGGTCACTGTCCCGGACAACAGTGACTCGCGTACCGCACAAAGGACTTCGACTTCTTGTACACAATGTCGGACAGGCCGGGGAACCGACGCCCCTGTGGAGCGAGATACGAACCACCGTCCCCCTGGTACAAAGAACACGTCTTCGGCTCCTCCCGACCGTGCCTCACCTATCGGACACGGCTCACGAGACAGATGTGCCGGCCAGACCGGCCCGCGCCGAAGCCCCCGCACCGAGCCTCGACCAGGCATGCCGGGCGCACTGATCAACACGTGGCTCAGAGCAGCCCCCACCCGTGCAGAAAGGCCGACGGTTTGAACCCGCAGACATTTCAGGACGAGGCACCTCCCCACATACCCGCGCCGGGTCAGCGCATTGTGATCATCGAGGACGACGAGGCGCTGGGGCGCTCCGCCGCCGCCCACATCGGCCGCTGGTACGGCACGGTGCACCGCCTGCCGCGGCCCGACGACGACACGTTGCGCGAGCACCTCGATCAGTCCGTCGATGCCGTCGCCGTCGTCTCCCGTGACGACATCGTCGCCCTGCGCTATGCCTTGCTGGCCGAACATCTGAAGCCGGGCATCCGGTTGGTCGTGACCCTCTTCGACCGCACGGTCGCCGACGAGGTCTCCCGTACGGTCCCCAACTGCACCGTCCTGAGCATGACCGATGCCATCGTGCCGAGCCTCCTGGCCGAGTGCCTCGCTCCGAGCTACGCCATGCTCCAGCCCGACGGCGGCGGCGTCATCGCGGTCCGGCGGGAAGACGGGGCCACTTCCGTCGAGCACCTGCACGGACGCGCTCTCGCGGCCCACGCACACGACCACCCCCGGGCGTCCTTCCGTGCGTGGCTGCGCTCCCTCGGGACCTCGGCCAAGGCGCTCATCGCGAGTCTGGCCGCTCTGTCGGTGGCCTTCTCCGTGGACATCGCACTCGGCGTCCTCGTCCTGCACGAGCACTGGACCGACTCCGTGTGGAACGCCGCCCGCGCCCTCACCACGATCGGCTCCTCGCCGGCGGCCGAGCACGGACCCGGCTGGTACAAGGTCCTGTCCGCCGTCTCCATGCTGGCCGTCCTGGTACTGGCGGCCATCTTCACCGCGAGCGTCGTCGACCGGTTCACCGGGCACCGCATGACGAGCATCCTGGGCGCCCGCTCCATCCCCCGCCGCGGCCACGTCATCGTCGTCGGCCTCGGCCAGGTGGGCCTGCGGCTGTCCGCGCGACTGAAGGACCTCGGCATCAAGGTCGTCGCCGTGGAACGCAACCCCCAGGCGGCCTGCCTGCCCCTGGCCCGCTCCCTGAACATCCCCGTCGTCCTCGGCCGGGGCGGCGACCGCTTCCTCCTCGAACGCCTCTCCGTCCTGCGGGCCCGCGGTCTTGCCGCGGTCGGCTCGGACAGTCTGGCGAACATGGCGGTCGCGGTCGCCGCCCGGGCCGTCGCCCCCGACCAGCGGATCATCCTGCGCGCCGGAAGCGACGAGGTCACGACGGACTCGCAGTCCCTGTTCCGGATCGGCGCGGTCTGCGACTTCCCCCGCATCGTCGGCGCGTTCGTCGCCGCGTCCGTACTGGGCGCCGAGCCGTCCAGCGTCTTCGTCGCCGAGGACCGCACCTGCGCCCTGTTCCCGGACGGCCAGGTGGTCGACCTCGCCACGTGGGACACACGCCCCGAGCAATCCGGGGACGAGACCGCACCTGGCCGTACTGCGTCAGGCGTTGAGGCGTCAGCGGCCACGGGCTGAGGGCGGCCTCACCGTGCTCTCAGTGCTGGCCAGTTGGCGGCCGTCCCCTCCACGCGACATGCCGTGAACGCGACCGAGGAGAGGGAGGGAACATCCGATCGAGCGTGACGACGCGTCGGCGCAACCACCAGCGGCGGGACCATCTCACTGCTGGCTTACGCCAGTTCCTTGATGAGGGGGATTCCGTGTATCGCGGGCGTATCGAAAATCGCATACGCCACCGCAACGGCCCTCCGTCTCCAATGGAGGCATGAACCACAACGCATCCGTGTCGGCAACGCCGCGCCGCACGCGCAGGATCGTGCTCCTCGGCCTGGCGATCGTCGCCTTGGCGAGCGGCGCGTTCGTTGTGCGCGGGCCACTCATGATGTCCGCTCCCAGGTGCATGGCCGGGCGGTGGCACGGCTGCTTCGACACGTTCAACGGTGTGGTGCTCATGACGTTGGTCGCGCTGCCATTGGCCGCGCTGGTGGTGTGGGCTCTGGCGCTCCGTCGGCGTGCCGCCGGCGTCCCATCGGCGTGGCGGATGTCGTTGGCCGAGGTGGGCATGGTCCACGGGACGGTGCCGTTCCTGTGGCTGACCATGATGCCGGGCGCCGGGGCCGGCATCGTCCCCGCCCGGGTGAGCCTGGTACCGCTGCGGGACCTGGTCACGATGGGGACGCTCGGGATCGTCGGCAACCTGCTGGTCTTCGCGTCGTTGGGGTTCTTCGCCCCGATGCGGTTCGCGGCGCTGGCGTCCGTGCCGCGGATCCTGGCGCTCGGGGCGGGCTGCTCGGTCCTGGTCGAAACCGCACAGTACGTCCTGCGCCTTGACCGGGTGTCCTCCGTGGACGACGTACTGGTCAACGCCGCCGGCGCCGTACTGGCCGCGCTGGCGTCACACCACTGGTGGCGCACTGCGGCGCAAGCGCCGTCGGACCAGCCTCGTCTCGCGCCGGCATCGACGGGCTGAGCCGTCGTGTGTCCGCTGTGCACACTTCTTTGCACTCGGCCTTGCATACGCCTTTGCATACGTCGGCGATATGTTCTGCTGCTTAGGCTTCGCACATGCGCGTACTGATCGTGGAGGACGAGCCCTACCTGGCCGAAGCCGTCCGTGACGGTCTACGCCTTGAGGCGATCGCCGCCGACATCGCCGGCGACGGCGACTCCGCCCTGGAACTCCTCAGCGTCAACTCCTACGACCTCGCGGTCCTCGACCGCGACATCCCCGGCCCCTCCGGCGACGAGGTGGCCCGGCGCATCGTCGCCTCCGGCAGCGGCATCCCGATCCTCATGCTCACCGCCGCCGACCGGATCGACGACAAGGCTTCCGGGTTCGGGCTCGGCGCCGACGACTACCTCACCAAACCGTTCGAACTGCGGGAGCTCGTCCTGCGGCTGAGGGCGCTCGACCGCAGACGCGCGTACGCCCGGCCTCCGGTCCACGAGATCGCGGGCCTGCGGCTCGACCCCTTCCGCCGGGAGGTCTTCCGCGACGGACGCTATGTGGCGCTCACCCGCAAACAGTTCGCCGTCCTTGAAGTCCTCGTCGCCGCCGAGGGCGGGGTCGTCAGCGCCGAAGAACTCCTTGAACGGGCGTGGGACGAGAACGCCGACCCCCTCACCAACGCCGTGCGCATCACCCTCTCGGCACTGCGCAAACGGCTCGGCGAACCATGGGTCATTGCCACGGTGCCCGGCGTCGGCTACCGGATCGACACCGGTCCGGACACCACCGCCCCCGGCAGTACGCCGCATGGATAGGCGCCCCGGGCTCAGCGTCCGACTGAAACTCACCCTCAGCTACGCCGGATTCCTCGCCGTCGCCGGCGCTCTCCTGCTGGCCGTGGTGTGGGTGTTCCTGCTGCGCTACGTACCTGACAACCCCAAGGGCCTTCTCGGGATCTCGCCCAACCGCTACCTCCTGGTGCACACCTTCGCCCCCGCCGCGGCCGTGGCGATGGTCTTCCTGCTCATGTTCGGCCTCGTCGGGGGATGGATCCTCGCCGGCCGGATGCTCGCACCGCTCACACAGATCACGGATGCGGCACGGATGGCCGGGAGCGGGTCGCTGTCCCACCGGATCCACATGGAGGGCCGCCAGGACGAATTCCGTGAACTCTCCGACGCGTTCGACTCGATGCTCCAACAACTCGAGTCCCACGTCGCCGAGCAGCAGAGGTTCGCCGCGAACGCCTCCCACGAACTGCGCACCCCGCTGGCGATCTCGCGGACGCTCCTCGACGTCGCCCGCAAGGACCCCACGCGGGACCGGGGCGAACTCATCGAACGCCTGCACGCCGTCAATACGCGGGCGATCGACCTCACCGAGGCCCTCCTGCTGCTCAGCCGTGGCGACCGCGGAAACTTCATCCGCGAGAGCGTCGACCTTTCCCTCATCGCCGAAGAAGCCACCGAAACACTGCTCCCGCTCGCCGAAAAGCGCCACATCACGCTCGACGCCACCGGCGGGGCGGCCCGGACCAGCGGCTCCGCGGAGCTCCTGCTGCGGATGGTGACGAACCTCGTCCAGAACGCCATCGTCCACAACCTCCCCGCCGGCGGCACCGTGACGGTCCGCACCGAGACGCACGGCAACACGAGCGTGCTGCGGGTCGAGAACACGGGCCGTCGGCTCCCACCGGAACTGGTACCGACCCTCACCGAACCCTTCCAGCGCGGAACGGAACGCGTACGCACCGACGAGCATGCCGGCGTCGGGCTCGGCCTGGCCATCGTCCACAGCATCGTCCACGCCCACGACGGGACCCTCGAACTCGTCCCCCGCCCCGCCGGCGGTCTCCTCGTCACGGTCCGGCTTCCCGGCACGCCGTAGGCATGGTCCCCGAGCATGGTTGGCGGTCGGGCACAGCGTCGTGACACCGGAGCCGACCTGACCGGGCTCGCCCGGGCCGCCCCGCGCCCACGGGCCGGACGGCGAAGTTCTACCAGAGTCCCTCTACGGGCGTGCACGTACGTGGCCGGATGGCGGATCGGCTGCGATGCTGCCTCATGGGGACAAGACCGCGGCGCAGCCAGGCCGAGCGGGACGCGATCACCGTCGAGATCGGCTATGCACTGTTCAGCGCGTGCTTCCTCGGTGGTGTCGTCTTCGCGACCATCGCCGGCCCCGCCGCCGTCTGGCACCTCCCTCCCGCCATTGAAGAGTTGTTACTGGCTACGGGAACTGTCGTGGGCGGCGTTCTGGCAGTGCTGCGTGTCGTTCATGTCCTGTGGCGGTTCGGATCGCCGCATCGCTGACGAGTCATCAAATCTACGGCGGCGGCCGCATCATGACGGTGGTCTGGTGGCGCAGGGACAGGATCTCGGCGTCCTTGGCGCGGTTGAATCGCTCCAGGTCCGTGCACTGGGGCCACATCGGTAACGTGGCGCTGTTACCGAATGCGACGTTCAGCATGGCCTACCGTGATTCGACTTCTGGACGGGTCTCTATGCCGAACCTCCGTGCCTCGCGCTCGGCGGCGCAGGACTCGGGGCGATCAAGAAGCTCGAACGGTAAAGGCGGCTTTCCCTCGTCGAGAAAGCCACCCACGAGGTGTACCCGGGCATCCGGCTGATCACGTCGCCCGGGCACACGCTTCGACCACCACGACCCTGAGATCGTCAACTGGCTCAGCGCCCGGCGCCGACCGCCTTGGATAGGGCCTGTTTCGCTGAGCAGGCTCAGCCGCTTTCAAGGCGGAACGCCGGGCATGTGTCCGGGTCGGCACTGGTGAGCGCATCCGGCTCGTCGAAGGAGACTCGAACCGTCGCGTACTTGGCGATCTCGGCTGTCTTGTCGACTTGCCAGGTACCCGAGCCGTCGAACGACTTGTCCTTGCCATACCTCGGGAAATCGCTGCTCGGCCACGGGTGCACCGTCAACGTGCCGCCGAACTGACCAGAAGTTGCCTTGAGGGTGATCGTGGCTCCGTCGCCGTCGCCCGAACCTCGGTAGCTACCCTCGAGATCGGCTGAGCTGACCTCCCCGGTTTCCTCCGGCACGCACCGCTCGAACGTATCGGACGAGCCGCCCACGAACAGTCCGCCGGCAAGCGCGGGGGCGGCGGCCTCTGTGTGATCGGCCGCCGCCCGCATGGTCAGCGCTTGTGGTGGGGCTGCTGGACTCGGCCGTTGACGGAGGTGACCGTCGGGTCGAGGTTCTTGAACTGGTCGGTGTAGGAGCCCACCGAGATGCCTCGTACCTTCTGGGACTGGGCCAGTTGCTCGAACGAAGCGGTCTTGGACGCCGTGGTGAGGATCCGGATCGCGCTGCGCTGCAGGTCGCCCAGCCGCATCGTGTAGGCGCCGGCCGCAGGGTAGTTGCCGGTCAGGGTGACGGTGTAGGAGGTTACGGGGCTGGTCGAGTCCCCTGCCGTGCTGTGCCGCACGTCCGAGACCGTGACAGCTGCCTTCTGGGTCGCGGTCAGGGCGGAGGAGGCGAGCAGGTCCTGCACGGCCTGGTAGGCGTCGTCGACCGAGGTGAACTTCGGGTGAGCCGTGTAGGTCTGGTTGTTGATCGCATCGATCGTCGTGGTACCGGACAGCGGGGTCTTCGACAGGTCCGTCGTGCCGTCGACGGTGGAGGAGACGGTGGTGCTGCCGCCGGCTGCCAGGGTGAGTCCGCCGAGCTGGAAGGTGTAGCTGGTGGAGCCGGTGCTCCGGACGGTCTTGGTGTAGGCGGGCAGGCCGTGGACGTCGACGGTCGGTGCGGCCTTGACGGTGGCGTTGACGATGTCGGAGGGCTTGCCGCCGGGCTCTATGAGGTCGTTGCCGGAGTACATGGTGTTGGTGGCGCCGTGCGCTCCGCCCCAGTCGGTCATGACGGTGCCCTTGAAGCCCCATTCGCCGCGTAGCACGTCGGTGAGCAGGTCGTAGTTGCCGGAGGCGTAGGTGCCGTTGACCTTGTTGTACGAGCTCATGACGGACATGGGCTGGGCGGCCTTGACGGCGATCTCGAAGCCCTTGAGTTCGATCTCGCGCAGAGCCCGCTCGCCGACCACGGCGTTACTGGAGTTGCGGGCGGTCTCCTGGTTGTTCGCGGCGAAGTGCTTGATGGTCACCCCCACGCCCGGGTTGCTCTGGACGCCCTCGGTGGTGGCCGCGGCGGTGAGTCCGGAGATCAGGGGGTCTTCGGAGTAGTACTCGAAGTTGCGGCCGTTCAGGGGGTCGCGGTGGATGTTCATTCCGGGTGCCAGCCAGAGGGAGACCCCGTATTCGTTCATCTCCTTACCGACGGCGGTGCCGACCTTGTCGACCAGGTCACGGTCCCAGGTCTGGGCCAGGAGGGTGCCGATGGGCCAGGCGGTGCCGTACTGGTAGGTGGGCGGGGTCGTGGCTATCTGCTGGGTGAGGCGCAGTCCCGCGGGTCCGTCGGACAGTGTCATGCTCGGGATGCCGAGGTCCTCGTGGGCTCCGGTGGTGTATCCGGCGGCTCCGACGGCTGACGGGGTGGTGCCTCCGACGCTGGAGCCTTCCACGATGTCGGCGAGCTGCTTCACCGTGAGTCCGGCGACGAACTGCTCGATCGAGGTCTTGCCCTTGGCCACGTCGTAGAGGGTGCTGCCGGAGCTGGCCCTGACGTGCTTGACCTTCTCTCCGGTCTTGGGTGCGTAGGGGGCGCCCGTTCCCTCCCAGTCCTTCTCGTCGTGGTCGAGATAGACGGTGGTGGAGGAGATCTTGTCCCTGTCGAGGGCGTAGTAGGGCGAGGTCGAGTCGACGGTGACGTTCTGCTCGCTGTCGGAGGCGTCGTTCTCGGTGTGGAACGAGCGGGGGTCCAGGTTGATGCGCCGGGCGTGGGCGATCTCCTGCTTCTCGTCGGCGTAGGTGTAGAAGTCCGCGGGCTTGCTGGTGAGTTCGCTCGCGGGCTTCTGGTCGTTCAGCTCGTTGTGGTCCTGTTCGGTCACGACGGGCTTGGCGAGGTTGAGCTTGGCGGCGACGTGAGTGTTGCGGGACGAGTTGCCGACGCGGACGAGGTAGTCACCGGCGTCGAGGACCCATGCGGCTCGGGATTCGCTGTAGGAGGCAAGTGAGGAGGTGTTGAAGGTGACCGTCACGGTCTGCGAGGCGCCGGGGGCAAGGTCGTCCGTCTTCGCGTAGCCGGCGAGCTGCTGGTAGGCCTTGTCCGCGCCGGTCTGCGGGGCGGAGACGTAGACCTGCACGGTCTCCTTGCCGCTGTAACGGTGCCCGGTGTTGGTGACCTTGGCGGTGACCGATACCTGCTTGGCGCTCGCGGTCACCTTCTGCGCCTGGATGCTGAAGTCGGTGTAGGAACCGCCGTAGCCGAAGGGGTAGTTGACGACGGAAGCGGGGTCGTTCTCGTTGATCGAGCGGTAGAAGGAATCGAAGTAGCGGTATCCGACGTAGATGCCCTCGCTGTACTCCTCGGTCGCGGAGTTGCCGTCATTGTTCGCAAAGGTTGCGGAGGCCGGATAGTCGGAGTAGCTGGATGCCCAGGTGTCGGTGAGCTTCCCGGAGGGGGCGGTGGTGCCGTTGAGGACGTCGACGAGGGCGTTGCCGCTCTCCTGGCCGGCCTGGCTCATCAGCAGCATCGAGTCCAGGGCCTGCCCACCGGACGAGTCCTTCTCCGCGGCGTTGATCTGCTGGTAGAAGCTGGTGTCGATGATGCCGCCGGAGTTGATTACCACGACCACGTGCTGGTAGGTGCGGCCCAGCAGTTCGAGGTTGGCCCGTTCGGTGTCGCCGAGGAGGTAGTCGCCCTTGCCGGAGGAACGGTCCGATCCCTCGCCGGAGTTGCGGGCGATGACGTAGACGGCGGTGCCGGTCTTGGCGGTCGGCTTCACCGTGTCCGTGGTCAGCGGCTGTTCCACGGAGGCGTAGTCGATCGTGGGGCCGAAGATGCCGCCGGTGGGGGTGCCGTACTTGGTGTCGTAGGCGCTGGTCATGGCGGACCAGTAGGCGTCGCTGGTGGTCACGCTGTAGCCGGCGTTCTCCAGCCCCTGGCGAGCGGTGATCGTGTACCGGTTGTTCACGTTGCCGGAGCCGGTGCCGCCCTTGACGGTCCGGTAGGCGCCGACTCCGTACAGGGCAATGTTGCCCGAAGAGGCGACGGGGAGAGCCTGGCCGTGGTTCTCCAGCAGGACCATGCCCTGCTCGGCCGCCTTGCGGGACAGGGCCGCGTTGGCCTGCTCAAGGGCGGTGGGCTGCGGGTCGGTCGTCGCGGCCTGGGCGGGGATCAGTCCGCCGAACATCAGGGTCGACGCCACGACCGAGGCTGCGGCGGCCACGATCATGGGTCTGTTCCGGGGGTAGCGCGGGGCGAAGGTCATCGACAGCGTCCTCTCTGTCCAAGTCCGGCTGAGAGCCGGACGCAAGAGGAGGCTATGGAGCCTCTTTTGGCCCGTCAATAACTGAAAACAGCTACGTTTCCCGGGTTTTGCGTTAACCCGGCAAAACAAATTCGCCCGTCATTGGCTAAATGCAGGGAGGTGCCTATCATCAGCGCATGGACGTGACCGCCGATCGCTCCTCACCACGCAACAGGACCCGCGAAGAGATCTTCCGCGCCCTCCAGGGCGGCAGCATCACGCGCGCGCACCTCGTCGAGACCACGGGCCTGTCTCGCAGCACGGTGAACCATGCCGTTTCGCGGCTCATCGCCGAGGGGCGCGTGACGGAGGACGATCCGGAGGTCAAGGGACCGGGCAGCGGCAGCGGCCGCCCCGCCGGCGTGCTGCGATGCGTACCCCGCCACGGCAACGCCACGGCGATCGACTTCGGACACACACACGTCAAGGTCGCCGTCGTCGACGGCTCCGGCCAAATGGTCGCCCAGCGACGCGCCGATCTGAATGTCGACCTGTACGCGGCTGAAGCCATGGACGCCGCCGCGGACATGTTGAGGGATCTTCGCCAGGACCACGAAATCGACGCCGGTTCCACCGTGGTGGTAGGGATTCCCGGGCCGCTGGACTCCGCATCCGGCCTGGTGCGCTCACCCACGATTCTCTCCAGCTGGGTCGGACTCGACCCCGGACAGGAACTGATACGCCGACTCGAACTGCCGGTCCACGTCGAGAACGACGCCGTGCTGGGTGCATACGGTGAACTGCGGCGCGGCGCAGGCATGGGTTACGCAGACTTCCTGTATGTGAAGGTCTCCCACGGCATCGGGGCGGGCATGGTACTGAACTCCGAGCCCTACAGAGGTTCGCTCGGTTTCGCCGGGGAGATCGGTCACACGCCGCTGTCCGGGTACACGGAGCTGTGCCGGTGCGGCAGACGAGGCTGTCTGGAGGCTGTCGTCTCCGTCTCCTCGATCATGGCCCAGGTCGCCCACACTCATCCAAGCCAGCAGTCCGACGCCTCGCTCCAGGGGCAACCCGACGACCCCACGACCCGGCGCATCCTCAACGACGCCGGCCGCATGCTCGGAGGTGTTCTCTCCGTCCTGAGCAATCTTCTCAACCCGGCCGCACTCATCATCGGAGGCGAACTGGGAGCAACCGGTGGCCCGCTTCTGGAAGGTATCGACGCGACAGTGAAGCGCGACGCCCAGCCCGCGATCGCCGCGTCCCTGAAAGTCCTGCCCGCCCAGCTCGGGGAGAACGCGGAACTGGTCGGCGCGGCGGTACTGGCCGGCGAACTGGCCCAGAGGTGAAACGAGTTACCGAGCTCCAGGCGGCATGCAGCGTTGCGCCGCCAGACATTGCCCGACAACAACGGTCGTTTCGCCGGGCACGTTAGCGCACCCGCATGACGCCGACACCTCAGACAGGGGCCCCGGTCGGCGTCCACCGCCACGAACGAGGGCCTGCCCGACCACTCTGCTCGTCTCACCCCCGGCGAAGACGCATGCAGTCACCTGCGCAAGAGGAACAATCATGACCGTGACGCGCGGACCGCGCAGCTCAGCCGCTCTCCTGGAAGCTGCCGTCCTGAGTTGCTTTGACACGGCCCCAACCCTGAACCGTGCAGAGGTCGCCCGGCACACCGGTCTGTCGCGGACCGTCGTCACCTCAGTGCTTAACACCCTGGTCGACCGGGGAACTCTCTCGGTCGTCGCCGGCTCCCCGGTCAGAACTCCCGGCCGCCCCGCCATCGCCTATCAACTCCGCGCATTCGCCGACCCCGTCGGCCTGATCCGGTTCGGGGAGTCCACTTCCGCTCTGACGGTAGTAAGCCCGGCGGGCCCGTACTCGGCAGTCCCGATCTCGAAATCGGCCACTCAGCCCGACCGCTGGGCCGCCGAAGTCCTTGAACTTCTCGAGAAGGCCGGTAGCAAATACTGCTCGCCGGTCAGACAGGTAGTAGTCGCCGCACCGTTCCCCGTGTCCCAGGACGGCCACCCTGCGATCCCCGCCTCTGCCGTTCGAGACGAACGTCTGGCCGGGTACTTCCGCGCGGTGGAGGAGGCTCATGCGCGCCTGAGTGCAACGCTCCGTCAGCCGGTCGTCCTGGTCAACGACGCCCAGTTGGCCGGACTGGGCGAGGCCGTCTTCGGTGCCGCCACCGGCGACCACTCCAGCGTGCACCTGAGTGTGCGTCACGGCTTCGGCTGTGGCATCGTCATCGGCGGCCATCTCTTCACCGGTCCTGGCGGCACCGCAGGCGAGATCGCGCACGTTCAGATCAGCGCCGACGGGCGCAAATGTCTCTGCGGCGGCCGAGGTTGCCTTGCGACCCTGTTGACGAGCAAGCACACGGATCGCGCCCTTGCCACGCTCTACGGACGACCGCTCACCCCGGTCGAAACGAACGAACTGGTCGCTGCTCGCGACCCCATGGCCATGGAGTTCTACCAGGACATCGGACATAAGGCCGCCCGAGCCCTGGCCGGCCTGGTCACGGTCCTGACGCCTGATGTGATCGTCATTGATGCCGAACTCGGACCGGCACACATACCGTTCACGACCTCACTCGCCGACGGTCTGGCCGAACACTGCCCACCGACTCAGCTCCAGGACCTGCGGCTCGTACGTGGCAGGCTCGCAGACGCACAAGCATACGGAGCTGTGGCCCTGAGGCTGGACGCACCTGGCCAGCGTGGCACGGCGACCCAGAACCGACTGTGAGCGCCCCGGTCCACCCAGATGGAGGCCATTCTCGCCCTCGCTGCCGCTATCGCTGGCGCCCGCGCGAATGTGGTCACCTCGTCCCGTGGAGAACACCCGACGGAAGCCGACCAGGTCACCGCGACGCAATGAGCGCGTGCACGCTCGTTCCCGTGGCCGTGGCGGCGGGCACGAGATGCCGGAGCGGCGACCGCCCGGCGGGATGGCTCCCAGCATCAGGCCCTCCAGACTGAGTAGATCGGGCACCAGCCACACCCAAATTGGTCGTCCTGATTCAGTACGCCGATCGCGGCTCGCTCAAGCCCATCCCACCGTTCAATCCATCTCCTTCCTCAGACCGTCCTACGCACAGGCCCATCCCCTCGCTCAGGAAGGTCCCCATGTCCGTCACCGACGCCGCGCAAAGCCTTGCCCCCGGCTTGGTCTCCGATCCGCGCCTCGTCAACGAAGACCTCGCCCCCCGCCGGCAAGCGAAGGCTTCCGTGCTGTCCTGGCCGATGAGCACGAACCCGCCGTTCCAGGGCGTGACGCTCACACGCCTGTCGGCCGATGTCGTGGCCCAACTCGTCACGGACGCGATCCGTCCGTCGGCCTGACCCGCATGGACCGGAAGGTGCGGGCGATATCGACGTGACCATGACGCGCCACCGTGCCCCCGACATCGTTGTCGAAGCACGGCTGCACGGGTCGCGGCCCTACGCGATGCGGCAAGCCCCGAGGGGGCACCACGCGCCAGGGCGTGCGGTCGCCTTACGGCGTGTAGACGGCGTCACTGCCGTACAGCTCCCTGGTGAATGCGGAAACATCGGCACTGCGATCAGCGCCGTCGAGGTTGTACGTCAGATAGACGCCGTACCCCTCGCTGACGGTGCGGCGGGCGAGGTCGGCAGTTGCGGCCGAGAGCGCGAGCGCGGCCGCCCGCACTCTGCTCCGCATCAGAGTGAACATCGTCGATCGGTCTCCCATCGCATGAGGCGGCGCGGGAAACGGAGAACCTACCGACCAGACCGGAGGCGAAGCTGACGGCGAACGTCGCGGTTTCCTCGTTCTCGCCCCCCCAACTCATCCAAGACAGAGTCGGAGTTGTAGCCGACGGCGGCGCCGAGCGGCAGCGGACGGCTAGGCCCTGCCCGATGGCCGGGGCCGAGGTCATCCGGGCCACCGGGCAGAGATCTATGGGGTGTCGCCGCGGGGACGGCAGGGCAGGGCATGCCTCATGGCGGACTCTCTCCGTCGGGGTCGAAGGCGCCGGGCGTGGCTGCCAGGACGAACTGGACGCTGCCGTCGCAGACGACGAGCGAATAGGTGATCCCCCGAGCGAGCTGTCCGCCCGCCCGTTGGTGCTCGGCGTGGTCTTGGATCCATGCGCGCACCGGTCGGGCCAGTTGGTCATCGAGCTGGTCGGCAACGTGTCCGGCTCGCCATCCGATCCAGGCCAGCGCCTGCTCAGGTGTCCAGCAGGCCTGTCCGCCCAGCCAGAGCATGCGGCCGTCGCAGAGGTGAGCGGCAACATCGCACCAAAAGGAACCGCGCACTGGCGCTTGGGAAGGTTGCCGGTCATGGATTTTCTGCGGCGGGGCCTGCTCCACGACCATGGGCGGGTCCGCCCGCGTCGCGCGGAGGGCAGGTGCGTGGGGAGCTTCCCGCGCTGTCACAGCGCGCCTGCCGTCTGCTCAGGAAGAGTGACCGCGGCCTCAACGTGGGTCCCGTCGGCCAGCGGTGTGGACCCCCATCGGGTGGCCAGGGCGTCGACGAGGGCCAGGCCTCGTCCGTGTTCCTCCTCGGGGCACGCCTGTCGTGCGACGGGGGTTCCGGACAGTCCCTGGTCGGTGACGGTCACGATGGCCTCAGTGGCGGTGACGGACACAGTGATCTCGATGGTCCGACTCGCTGTGTGGACCACGGCATTGGTGACGAGCTCACTGACGATGAGCCGCAGAGCCTCGACGATGTCGTCGTCGATCTGCCACTCCCGCAGAGCATCGACCGTGTGCGCGCGGGCGTGGGCCACGCTGGAACGCAAGGCTCCGGGCAAGGCCACCCTGCGCCGGCGCGGTGGACAAGTGCCGGCTGTGGGGTGAGCTGTGGTCAGGCCTTGTGCAGGGACCGGTTCGAGGTCACGGCCCGGGACTTGCGCGGTGGAGTCGTAGCGCGCAGGAGGAGTCGGTTTCATGTGAGGCGCGCACCTCCCGAGCATGTCGCTCCCGCGAAGGCGAGCCAAGGCGACTCCAACGTGACCAGTGCGGTAGTGATGGCCTCGCACAGCACGTCGCTGTCGGTGGTGGCCGGCCTCTCGGGACCGGGGGCGCAGATCCACGTGCGACCGCCCGTGTGGCGGCGGCTGGCGGCCGTGAACTCAGGTGCAGGGCACCGCATCACGGCGTCCTCAACACAGTTGGTGGCCGGCAGCGCAGGCCAGGTAGCTCCCGTGCCCGCCGCGACGACAATTTCGACCGTGGAGCGGGCGCGGTTGGCCAGGATCGGCCCCAGCGGTGTTCCGTTCGCCTCAAGAACAGCCAGAGCCGCGACGGCCACGGTGCCACTGACGCGTAACACCTCCGCATCGGTGATCCTGACAGTGCCACAGCGGCCCAACCGCCAGGCCCGCTGGAGCCCCTCCCCCGGCTCGGCGCCTGGCGTCCAGCTCTCGGCCCTGCCGTAGGCGGGCATCACCGCGTGCCCCGGACAGAGCGAGGGCAGTTGGGGCAGACCCGCACCGCGTAGCCAAGTAATCCTCGCAACTTGACGTAGGCGAACCCACCGGGTTGCAGGTTCTTCGTACTCCCGCATCCTGCACAGGCGTTGCCTCGAATCCTTTCCCAGACCTCGGCCGGCGTGCTCAGGCCGTCATGCTCGCGGGCCCGCACGTCGCCTGGCGTACCTGGCTTGGGCGGGAGAGGAACGAGACATGACGCGGGGGCGGGGTGGGCTTGGGTACTCAAGAGTGGCCCTTCTTTGTCGTCGGCGGGCGATCGACCTCGGCCCACAGGGTGGAGCCATCCGGGGCGGCGATATGGCCGAACCGGTCTGCCGTGGCCTGCAGCGCTGCGAGCAGCCTGCGACGTACGTCTTCGTCGAGGTCGTCCGGGACTGGTGCGGTGACGCGTATGACGGTTGTAAGGGTCTGGGTGTGGGGTGGAGTGGCGAAGGCGTGCTGGAACAGTGCCTCCAGCCGGCTGGTGCGGTTCTTCGGTGAGTCCACAGCTCTCCCCCACACAGGCCTCATCACGCAACGTAGATCTGATGCATTAGCTTGCTGCTGATGCATTAGCTTGTCAATCGGGATGCAGTAATTCCCGCCGCCTCTGTCCACGCCGACGTACGGAGACACCACATGGGGCACGAGCCGCCGCCGTACCAGCGAGTCGCCGCCGACCTGCGCCGCCGGATCTCAGCCGGAGAGTGGGGAGTCGGCGAACGGCTGCCCAGCCGCGCCCAGCTCGCCGCGCACTACTCCGTCGGCCCCAACGTCCTCCAAAAGGCCACGGAACGCCTGATCATCGAAGGCATCCTGGAAGGCCGCTCCGGGTCAGGCACATACGTATGCCGCCCACGTGAGCGTCGCCGCATGGTGCGTTCGCGCCACCGCGAACGACGCGGCGGCTCCCCCTTCCGCGCCGACATGAGCGAACTCGGACAGGCCGGCGCCTGGGAGTCCAACTCACAGGCCCGAACTCCCGCCCCGGACCACATTGCCCAGCGCCTCGGCATCTCACCAGGTGACCTCTGTGTGCGAACGGACTACGAATTCCTCGCGGATGGCCGACCCGTACAGACCTCGGCGAGCTGGGAGCCCATGGCCGTCACCGGCCAGAGCCCGATCGTGCTGCCCGAGATGGGCCCACTCGCCGGCCGCGGCGTTGTGGAGCGGATGCGGTCCATCGGCATCGTCATCGACAACGCCGTCGAGATCCCGCGGCCGGGGCGTGCCACCCAGGCCCAGGCGAACCTGCTGGGCATCAGTGTCGGCGACCTGGTACTGCTGATCGAGCGGACCTACTACGACACCGACGGTCGTCCCGTCGAAACGGCGGACATCGTCGTCCCCGACGTGCGCTGGGAAGTCGCCTACGAGTACGGCATAGAACGGTCGGATCAGTAACCCACATCCAGGTTCCGGCTCGGGGTGACGCACCGCCCGCTTCAGCCATCTCCACGTCGAACCACGGCTCCCCGACTCTTCCTGGAATCGGCCGATGGCCTGCTGCACGGCGAGCGCCGTGCAGCAGGCCATCGTCAGCCGCCCCGCCTGAATCTCCGTCCAGGCAGCGCGTGATGCACCCCGTCTCCGCCCCCCTTCCCGCCGCGGCCCGTCTCATCGGGCCCCGAGCGCGGAGGCCCCCAGCCGACGCGCAACAAGGCAGAACGCGGCTCCGAACCCCGAGCGCGCACGCGCCGGCCTAGTCCTGCCGCCTGCTCTTTCTCTTCTACTTCCTTCCACCTTGTCTGCCAGGCCGAAGGGTGCGTGAGAGGGGTTGTCGGCAAGACCGGTACGCCCGTACCGGCCTATCTGACCTGCCGTTTCCTCTCTCAAGCGGTGGAGGGTGCACTAGGGACTTTGAGGCCCATTTTGCAGGTGACTTTGCTAGGGGTTTTGAGGGTGAGTTTGTCGGCGACGCCGGTGCTGGCGGCCGCGGCCCGAGCGGGTCGTCACAGGCGTTGGGCCTCCCTCACCCGGGCACTGCCACTCCATCACGACCTCCACTAGGAGGCTCCGCGATCACGACTGAATCAGAGTCCGTCACAGCAGACCGGTACGCATACCGGTACGCGTCTCGCTGCACCGCACCGCCGGGCGCCACTGCGCACTCGCCTGTCGCCGCCTGCGCAACGGCTCGCGGGTGGTTGCGCAGCACCACATGTGAACCTTCCCCTTGATCGTGGACACCTGGAGACTGGGACCTGAGGTTCCAGAGGAAGTAGCGCCAGGTGGGAAGCAAGTACACGAAGCGGTACACCGAGGAGTTCAAGCGGGACGCGATCGCGCTCGTCGACTCTTCGGGCAAGACGGTCACGGCGGTCGCCCGGGATCTCGGCATCAGCTCCGAGTCCCTGCGCGGCTGGTATCGCCGGGCCAAGGCAGATCGGGGCGAGGGAGCCCCGGGTGAGCTCACCACGGCCGAGCGCGAGGAGCTCAGGCGGCTGCGTCGGCAGAACGTCGAGCAGGCCAAGACGATCGAGGTGCTGCGAAAAGCCGCGGTCTTCTTCGCGAAGGAGAGCGATCGGTGAACGACACGTACGCGTTCATCGAGGCGGAGAAGACCACCCACGGCGTCGCTTTCCTCTGCGGCTGCTGAAGGTTGCCCGCTCCTCCTTCTACGCCTGGCTCGCCGCGGCCAGGACCCGATCAGTCCGCAAGGCCGCCGACGAGGCCCTGGTACACGAGATCACCGTCATCCACGTCGGCTCACGCCAGACCTACGGCGTCCCGCGCATCCATGCCGAGCTGCGGCGTCTGGGGCGGCGTGTGAACCGCAAGCGGGTCGCCCGCCTGATGCGCGAGCACGGTATTCAGGGAGCCCATCGCCGCAGGCGGCGGTCGCTGACCCGGCCGGATAAGAAGGCGAAGCCGGCGCCAGACCTGATCGGCCGGGATTTCCACGCCGAGATCCCCGGCACGAAGCTGGTCGGCGACATCACCTGCCTCCCGACCGCCGAGGGCTGGCTCTACCTCGCCTGCTGGCTGGACCTGGCCACCCGCGAGGTCGTCGGCTACTCGATGGCCGACCACCACCGCGCAGACCTGGTCGTGGATGCCCTGAAGATGGCCGCCGGCCGTGGGCGGCTCCGGCCCGGCTGCATAGCGCATTCGGACCGCGGCAGCGAATACACCAGCAGTCAATTCCGCTGTGAAATAGGTGAGTTGAACCTCCGGCAAAGCTGCGGACGCACCGGATCATGCTTCGATAACGCCGCCGCGGAGAGTTTCTGGGCCCTGCTCAAGGAAGAGATCGGCACCAGAGTCTGGCCCGACCGGGCCACCGCCCGCGCCGACGTTTTCGACTTCATCGAGACGTTCTATAACCGCCGCCGACTACGCAAGCACAAGGCCTTCGGCTACCTCACCCCAGCCGAGACCCGGCAACGGCACCAACACGGCCTCGCAGCATAGAGATCAAGTGTCCAAGATCACGGGGAAGCTTCAGCCGATCCCGTGCCACCCGGCTTCGAGGGGCGCCGCGCGACTGCCCACGCCCATCGCCATCCGGCGACCGCTACGCGTTCTACCGGGGCGGATAAGCACGTATCGAAACGCGCACCGGCCTACAGAACACCCAGGTCAATGACCTGTTAGGCGCACCTATGGTCAGCAGGACGCAACGGTCGCTCAGGTATTGGTACGCGTTTTGCCGTGCCGCTCTAGCCTTCCGGTACGCGTTTTGGCGGGCCCCGCAAGGGCGTTACGACCGCTCACCATCGACCGGTACGGGTTGCGCAGTACCCGGTGCGCAACGCGCCTCGATCGGCAGTGCGCAGCCGGAGTCGGGGCCGGGCAGGCGTGCTGCGCACTCCCAGGACCGCGTTGCGCAGCGAGCCCGAGCACCTGCGCACTGCACCCCGAGTACGGGATCCATAGGGCACTGCGCAGTCGTAGGCCGTACCCCGGCACCGGCACAGGTCACTGCGGCACCGAGGCGTGAGGAGGCTGCGCACCACACTGCGCAGCTTCCGAGAACGAGGGTGCGCAGTCGGCCGTCGGCCGCTACGCAGCCCCATAGTTGGACACGTTGGGTGAAGGCTCGCCTGACCTTTCGCGGTCGCTGCGCACTCCCCGGACCGGTACGCGTGTCGGTACGCGTTGGGGCGGGCGTCACCAGAAGGGCGTGCCGAAACGCGTACCGGTTTGCGTACCGGTCCAACGTGACCAACTCGCAACCGCAGACCCCAGAAACCGGTACGCAAACCGGTACGCCCTGTTGGCTTGGCTCATGGCATCAACAGCCTCCCCCTCCGGGAGTTCGCCGATGCCAGCACCCACCCTTGAGGCGCCGCCGACCGCGGCCGGTCTCGACCTCCACCGCACGCCGCATCGTCCGTCTCGGACGGGCCAGTGCGTGGGCCAGCCTTATCTCCAGCCCGGCCGCCTTCGCCCTGGCTCTCGCTCAGCCGACCACCACCGTCGTCGCACTGGCGCCCCCGCACCAGCCCGCACCAGCTCTGCCGCGGCGGCACCGGTCCATCCATCCGGCTACGTCGGCGGGTTCGTCGACGCCGTCGGCGCAGGCCATCGCAGGGCCGTGTCCGGCCGTTCCTGCAGGCGCAGACGGTGCAGCACCTCGTGGGGCAGCGGTGCGAGGAGTGCGGCGAGCACGGTCCGGCCCTCGGGAGCGAACATCGCTTTCTCCGGGCCGAGTTGCCGTTTCAGCACGTCTTGCGATAGGGAACGTAGTGCTCCCCAGCTCTCATTGCCCGCCGAGTCGGACCGCAACGACCACGTACAGGGTCGCTGATGTCGTCAGAAGCAGAAAGGTGAGAACCGTGTGGACGACGAGCCCTCGTCCCGGCGCAAGGCCCAGGTATGCCCGGGCCGCACGGCTCACCTGGGGGCGGGGGAATCCTCGCGCGGCGTTCGCGTCGGCCTTCTCGATCGCTCGGCGAAGCTTCCCGCGGGATCTCTTCGTCGTGATGCCCAGGCGCACACCATGGGCGTCGCACACCAGCAGGGTGCGGTGCGGGCCGCCGTACGAAAAGGTCGTGAGCAGGCGGACGGTGGCGATCCCGTTCAGGTCGACGGAGCGTTCGCCGGTCAGGGTGCGCGCGGTCAGGTGCGACGACGAGTGCCGGAACGGGGCTCGCTCCTCGGACAGCTCGGTGAGGAGGACGGGGCCGATGATCCCGCACAGCAGGGCGAGCACGATCGGTGTGCCTTCGGGGACCGCCCCGGTGCGGGCCAGTCCGTAGCCGGCGAGGGGCAGCAGAAGGACAGCCACCGCCAGCCCCGATCCCACGCGCGCACGCGCCACGCTGCGGGTTGTGCTTGCCTCCACTGACGCCCCCATCTCTGCCGAAGGGCACCAGCATGCCTGCGCGGTGAGTCCAGCGCACTGCCTGTGTCCGGCAATCTTCGGCCGATGCCGCGGGAGCGTTGCGCGGCGCCACCGCTTGAGGGATGTGCCCGTCCGCAGACAGCAAGGAAGGCGTAGAAACAAGAAAGGCAAGGAGGTCTTCCCACTCCTTGCCACTTCTAACTTATAGCGCACTGGGGGGCTTGCGGCAAGGCCCCCACCATCCCGCACAATCGCTGGCCGAGGCCCGAACCTGCGGAAATGGGAGATCAACGAAGTGCATGTGTTGTTGTCGGTCGACAGGTCGCGCGGTGGCGTCGAACCGGTGGTGGGACTCGTGTCCCCGGTGTGGACGCTCAGTGCCGAGGTGCGCGTGTGCGCACCGTCGGACTTCGCAGACGTGACCTCGGATCGGAGCTGATGACATGACCTCCAGTACTTCCACGACCACCAGTGCGTTCCGCCTTCCCGAGCGTCTCTCCTCCAAGGCTGACGCGACCCTGATCGCCGGCGACGAGGCGCACTTCGCGGCCATCGCGAGCAGCCTCGACCAGACGATCACCGAACTCTCCGACCGTCTCGACGCCCTGCGCAGGGCCCCCGGCGGCATCGGCCGCGAGGCGATGGACCGGGACTCGGAGATCCACCGGCTGACCGGCCGCCTGCGCGCCCTGCGCCGCTTCGGCCTGGATCTGTGCCTGGGCCGTGTCGTCGGCGCGGACGACGCCGGGCCCCTGTACATCGGGCGGCTCGGCCTCACCGACAGCGAGGGTCGCCGGCTGCTTGTCGACTGGCGCTCCCCCGCCGCCGGGCCCTTCTTCGGGGCGACCCACGCCAACCCGATGGGCCTGGCGAGCCGCCGCCGGTACCGCTGGACCGGCGGCCGGATCAGCGACTACTGGGACGAGGTGTTCACCGCCGACGGCCTGGAGCAACACGCCGCGCTCGACGACCAGTCCGCGTTCATCGCCAGCCTGGGCAGCAACCGGTCGGCCCGTATGCGCGACGTCCTCGGCACCATCCAGGCCGACCAGGACGCCATCATCCGCGCCGGTTCACGCGGCGCCCTCGTCGTCGACGGCGGCCCCGGCACGGGCAAGACCGTCGTCGCCCTGCACCGCTCCGCCTACCTCCTCTACTCCGACCCGCGCCTCAGCCACCGCCGGGGCGGTGTGCTGTTCGTCGGTCCGCACCGGCCCTACCTGGACTACGTAGCCGATGTCCTGCCCAGCCTCGGAGAGGACGGTGTACAGACCTGCATCCTGCAGGACCTCGTCACCGAGGGCTCCGCGGCGACCGTGGAGACCGACCCGGACGTGGCCCGCCTCAAGTCGTCCGCGGACATGGTGCGAGCGATCGAGAAGGCCGTCAGGTTCTACGAGGAGCCGCCGACCAAGGGCATGACCGCCACGACGGCCTGGTCCGACATCTGGGTGAGCGCCGACGACTGGGCCGAGGCTTTCAAGGCGCCGGGTCCGGGCGCTCCGCACAACGAGGCGCGCGAGCAGGTCTGGGAGGAACTGGCCTCGATCCTCATGGACAAGCAGGGCATGGACGAGGACGAGGACGGCGTCTCGCCCGAATTGTTCCTGCGGTCGCTGCGGCAGGACCGGGACCTCGTCGCGGCCCTCAACAGCGCGTGGCCGCTGCTCGAGGCCGCCGACCTCGTCTCCGACCTGTGGACGGTCCCCGCCTACCTGCGGATGTGTGCCCCCTGGCTCGACCGCGACGACGTGGCGAAGTTGCAGCGCAAGGACGCCCCCCAGGCCTGGACGGTGTCCGACCTGCCGCTCCTGGACGCGGCTCGGCAGCGGCTCGGTGACCCGGAGGCCGCGCGGCGCAAGCGGCAGCACGACGCCGCGGTCGCCGCCGAGCGCGAGCACATGGCCCTCGTCATCGACGACATCATCTCGGCCGCCGACTTCAACTCGGCCGGCGACGACAGCGAGGGCGCGGTGCGAATGCTGCGCGGGAAGGACCTCCAGGACAGCCTGATCGACGAGAGCGCGCTGCCCACCGCCGACCCGGACCGGCTCGCGGGACCGTTCGCGCACATCGTCGTGGACGAGGCGCAGGAACTAACCGACGCGGAGTGGCAGATGCTGCTCCTCCGCTGCCCGTCCCGGAGCTTCACCATCGTCGGTGACCGCGCCCAGGCACGGCACGGGTTCACGCAGTCGTGGGAGGAACGCCTGGAGCGGGCCGGTCTCGACCGGATCGAGCTGGCGTCCCTGAGCATCAACTACCGCACTCCGGCAGAGGTCATGACGGAGGCCGAGCCCGTCATCCGGGCCGAGCTCCCCGACGCCAACGTGCCGACGTCCATCCGCAGCAGCGGCATCCCGGTCGTCCACGGACCGGTTACGGACCTGGATTCGATCCTCGACACGTGGCTCGCCGCACACGACGACGGGATCGCCTGCGTCATCGGCGACCCCGCGTTCCCGGCGACGTCACGCGTCCGGTCCCTGACCCCGGAGCTGTCGAAGGGCCTCGAATTCGACCTGGTCGTCCTCGTCGACCCGCAGGAGTACGGCGACAGTATCGAGGGAGCGGTCGACCGCTATGTGGCGATGACCCGGGCGACACAGCAACTCGTCATCCTGACGAGTCCCTGACCTGGGAGAGGCCGGTGGGCCCGGTGCGTGCGCAGGCGCGCGGCCGCCGTGTGTTGGCGTGGTCGAAGGGCAGGGTGCTGTCGATCACCGGTCAACGGCCGCTGGTGCGCGGGCCGTTGTACGTCGCCTCGGGGACCTTCTCCAGCCAGGCGGTCTCCTCGATGCCGTCGCCGGCGCCCTCCCACAGCGCGAGGTGCTCCATGAAGCGGTGCGCTGCGGACTGCTCTTCTGCCATGCCGTGCTCCTTGTGGTGCCGATAGCGGCGACACGTGTGGCGCCAGAGACGAGATTGGCACCCTTGCGCACGCCCACAAAGAGGAGACTTTCGTCCTGGGAGAGAAACATCCTGGGAGGAATCCCTCCCCCTCAGCAGCACAATGTCTCAGTGCTCACACTCACCGACATCGCTGAGGAACCGCTGGTCCTGACCAGCCGCCTGCGCCTGCGCGACGGTTCGCAGGCCGTACTCCGCCCTCTCGTCCACGCCGACGCGGAGCGCCTGGCGGGCTTCCTTGAGGGACTCTCCCCGGAGTCGAGACGGCTGAGCACCTTCGACGGCTACGACCTCGCGGCGGCCCAGGAGCTGTGTGACGCGATCGCGCGCTACGACAAGTTGCGGCTGGTGCTGGAGGACGAGTCGTCGGCGCGCATCGTCGGCCTGTTCGAGCTCAGCCTCGCGCTCACTGCCGGCGACACCGCGCGCTACCGGACCGCCGGGATCCACCTCACCGAGCAGACCGACTGTCGCTTCGGCCCCACGCTGGCCGACGCGTACCAGGGCAGTGGGGTGGGCTCGCTCGTCCTGCCGCTCGTCATGGAGGCCGTACGACAGCTCGGCAGGACGCGGGTCATCCTGTGGGGCGGCGTCCTCGCCGGCAATGCGCGGGCGCTGCGGTTCTACGAGAAGGCTGGGTTCCAGCTCGTCGGTCCCTTCACCGGACCGGACGGCACATCGTCGCTGGACATGATCCTTCCACCCGACTGCGCCTGACGCCATAGCCCACCTGACCTGCGCAGACGCTGAGGTCGGTCACGAGCCCGGCGCCGGAGGCGGACTCGTCCTCAGGTCCCCGCCTCCACCCCCCTCCTGCACCCATCGCTCTACAAAAGGGGTCCGGCGGTCATACCGGGGGATGACCGGCGACCTCGTCCGAGTACCGCAGCCGTGGGCCGGAGTCCGTCCCGGAGTCTGACATCCGGGCTCCGGAATGCGGCGACGATAGAGGGAGAAATCCTGCTGACTTCCCTGACGTGCCACGGGCACCGCCGGGCGGTCGCGCCTGCCTCCGCCTCCACCCGACGGGAGTCTCTTTCGCCGTGGCTACCTTCCTTTACAAACTAGGGCGCCTCTCCTTCAGGCGGCGCCGCTATGTGGCACTGCTGTGGGTGCTGCTCCTGGGCGGCATCGGATACGCGTCCTCGGCCGCGCCCGCGCCGCCCGCCGACTCGTTCTCCATGCCGGGCACGGACTCCCAGAAGGCCTTCGACCTGCTCGACGAGCGCTTCCCCGCCGCCAGCGCGGAGGGCGCCACCGCCCGAGTCGTCATCCGCGCGCCGGAGGGCGAGAAGATAACCGACCCCGCCGCGAAGGCTGAGGTCAACCAGCTCGTCGCAGCGCTCGGCAAGGGTCCGCAGGTCGCCGGCGTGGCCAACCCGTACAAGGCGAACGCCGTCAGCAAGGACGGCACCACCGCGTACGCGTCCGTCACCTACAAGGTGATCTCGACGGAGCTCACGGACAAGACGCATGACACGCTGAATGACGCCACCGACAAGACCCGCGCCGAGGGCTTCACCGTCGAGACGGGCGGTGACGCCGTCCAGGCCGAGCAGGAGATGGGCGGATCGGCCGAGCTCATCGGCATCGCCGTCTCCGCGGTCGTCCTCGTCATCACCTTCGGCTCGCTGATCGCCGCCGGACTTCCGCTGCTGACCGCCATCATCGGCGTCGGTATCGGTGTCTCCGGCATCGCCGCCCTGGGCAGCGTCCTCAACCTCTCGGGCACCACCTCGACGCTGGCGATGATGATCGGGCTCGCGGTCGGGATCGACTACGCCCTCTTCATCGTCTCCCGCTACCGCGCCGAGATCGCCGAGGGCCGAGAACCGGAGGAAGCGGCGGGCCGGGCCACCGGAACCGCGGGATCCGCCGTGGTCTTCGCCGGGCTGACCGTGATCGTGGCTCTCGCGGGTCTGTCGGTCGTCAACATCCCCATGCTCACCAAGATGGGCCTCGCGGCAGCGGCCACGGTGGCCATCGCCGTACTCATCGCGCTCACCATGATCCCCGCGCTGCTCGGCTTCGCGGGCAAGCGCGCCCTGCGTCGCAAGGACCGTAAGAACCTCAAGAGCCGCGCGGACAGGAAGGACAGCAAGGTCAGGGGCCTCACTCAGCCGGCCGCCGCGCACAGCACGGAGAACGCCAGGAACACCAAGCCCAACCTCGGCACCCGCTGGGCGCGCCTCGTGCTGCGCCGCCCCGTCACCGTGCTGCTGATCGGTGTACTCGGTCTGGGCGCCGTCGCCATCCCGGCGACGAGCCTGGAACTGGGGCTTCCCGACGAGGGGACGTCGGCGCCGGACACCACGCAGCGCAAGGCGTACGACTTGCTGTCCGAGTCGTTCGGGGCGGGCTTCAACGGCCCGCTGATGGTCACCGTCGACACGGGCGGAACGAAGGGAGCCGCTGCCGCCGCCAAGACGGTGGGCTCGTCCCTCGCCAAGGTCGACGGCGTCGCGGCGGTCACGCCCGCGTCGGTGAACCCGGCCGGTGACACGGCGATCATCACCGTCGTCCCGACCACGGGCCCGAGCGACCACAGGACCGAGGAACTCGTCAAGACGATCCGCTCGAAGGCGAGCGGCCTGGAGGCGGACACCAAGTCCGATGTCCTGGTCACCGGGCAGACGGCGATGACCATCGACTTCTCGCAGACCCTCGACGACGCCCTCCTGCCCTACCTGGGTCTCGTCGTCGGGCTCGCCTTCCTGCTGCTGATGCTGGTCTTCCGCTCGGTTCTCGTCCCCCTGAAGGCGGCCCTGGGCTTCCTGCTGTCGGTCGCCGCGGCCCTCGGCGCCGTCGTCGCCGTGTTCCAGTGGGGCTGGCTCGCGGACATCGTCGGCGTCGACCAGCCGGGCCCCATCATGTCGATGATGCCGATCTTCATGATCGGCGTGGTGTTCGGCCTGGCGATGGACTACGAGGTGTTCCTCGTGACGCGGATGCGCGAGGCGTACGTCCATGGGGCCCGCCCCGCCGAGGCGGTCGTCACCGGCTTCAAGCACGGCGGACGGGTCGTCGGCGCGGCCGCGGTCATCATGATCAGTGTCTTCTCCGGCTTCATCATGGAGAACGACGACATGATCAAGATGATGGGCTTCGGGCTCGCCATCGCGGTGTTCTTCGACGCCTTCGTCGTCCGCATGGCCATCGTCCCGGCGGTCCTCGCCCTGCTCGGCAAGTCGGCCTGGTGGCTGCCGCGTTGGCTCGACAAGCTCCTGCCCAACATGGACGTCGAGGGCGAGAAACTGCACAAGACGCTCGCGCCGTCGTCGTCACCGGCAGCCGAGGACGACGAGGAGGAGCGGGAACTGGAGCCCGTACGCGGCTGATCCCATGCGGTCCGGCCCCGCCCGGGTCTCCTCCCCGCCGCACGCCCGCCGCCCCGGTGATCACGGTCGCCGGGGCGGCGGGCGTGTCTCAGCTGCGGATCATCGACATCAACTGCCCATGGGTCTCGGCATCGGCGGCCACCACAAGTCCCCGCCCCCCAGCCCCGGCCGGGGCGCCGTCGATCCCGGTGACGACGCAGCCGGCGGCCCGGCACAGTGCGATGCCTGCGGCGAAGTGCACACTCCCGATGAGGTCGGCGCCATCGGTGACGTACGCGGCGCGCCTGCCGGCCGCGACCCAGGTCAGCGCCAGCGTCGTCGACACGACCCGCGGCCGGAACCGCTCGACGAACGCGGGGTGGGCCAGCAGGTCAACGGCCCTGAAGCCGGGCCGGTTGATGAACGGCGGGTCCAGATTGACGTCCACCAGCGAAGTGGCGGACGTCGGGGCCAGCGGCTCGTCCACCCCGTCACGCCGCACCCACGCGCTCGTCCCGTCCGTGAAGAACACCTCGCCGCTGAACGGGTCGGCCACCGCCGCCGCCCCGTCGCGCAGCGCCACGTTGACGGCAACGAGCATGCTGCCGGCGGCGTAGTTCAGCGTGCCGCACAACGGGTCCACCAGCCATTGGCGCGCGGCATCGGCCGTACCCTGCTGCCCGCCTTCCTCACCGACCACCGCGTCGTCGGGGCGGGCGGCGCGGATGAAGTCGACAATGGCCTTCTCGGCCTCCACGTCGGCGGCGGTGGCGAAGTCTCCCGCGCCCTTGTCGATGCGGGTGAGGCGTCGCCCGTACAGGCTGCGCACCACGTCGGCACCGGCACTCGCCGCGGCTGTCGCGACCGCGGAATCGTCAGAACTCGCAGATGAGTTGATCACGCGGTGCAGAGTATCGGGCGGCGCCGGAGACGGCGGCGGAAGGCCACCGCCGGCTCCGGCACTGGTGCGGATCGCGTGGTGGACGGGTCGTTACGACGCCACTCGGCGGGTCCCGGCTTCCAGAGCGCTCGGCTCCGTCAGGCCCAGGTGGTCGCGCAGGGTGCTGCCCTCGTACTCCGTGCGGTACACCCCGCGTTCCTGGAGCAGCGGAACGACCGTGTCGGCGAAGACGTCGAGGCCGCCGGGGGTGATGTGCGGGACGAGGATGAAGCCGTCGGCCGCGTCCGCCTGGACGAACTCGTCGATGGTCTCGGCGACCGTGGCCGGGGAGCCGACGAAGGACTGGCGGTTGCCGGTCTCGATGACGAGATCGCGGATCGACCACTTGTTGGCGGCCGCGCGCTCCCGCCACTCGCGGGCCGTGGCCAGCGGGTCGCGGTACATGCGGACCTGGGCTCGGCCGCGTGCGATGGTGTGCTCGCCGAGGTCGGGGTCGATGTCGGGGAGCGGTCCGTCCGGGTCGTAGCCGGACAGGTCACGGTTCCAGACGAACTCCAGGTGCTTGATCGCGGTGGCGCCGCTGACCTGCTGGCGGCGTACCTCGCGGGCCAGTTCCGCCGCCTCGGCGTCACTCTCGCCGAGTACGAACGTCGCGGCGGGCAGGATCAGGAGCTGGTCGGGCGTACGGCCGTGGCGGGCGAGGCGGCCCTTGACGTCCGTGTAGAACGCCTGCCCTTCCTTGAGGGCGCTGTACCGGCTGAAGATCGCGTCGGCGCTCGACGCCGCGAACTCGCGCCCCTCGTCGGAGTCACCGGCCTGGAAGATCACCGGGCGGCCCTGCGGGCTGCGGGGGACGTTGAACTGCCCGCTGATGTCGAAGTGCTGTCCCTGGTGGACGAAGGCTCCGGCCTGGGCGTCGCGCAGGAAGGTACCGCTCGCCCGGTTGGCGACGATCTCGTCCCCGTGCCAGGAGTCGAACAGCTCGCTCGCGGTGGTCAGGAACTCCTTGGCGCGCGAGTACCGCTCGTCCTGCGGCAGGAACCCGCCGCGCCGGAAGTTCTCGCCGGTGAACGCGTCCCAGGAGGTGACGACATTCCACGCGGCACGCCCGTCCGAGAGGTGGTCGAGGCTGGCGAACTGGCGGGCGACCTCATAGGGCTCGTTGAAGGTGGAGTTGATGGTGCCGGTCAGCCCGAGGCGCTCGGTGACCGCGGCGAGCGCGGTGAGGATCGTGAAGGTGTCGGGCCGCCCCACGACGTCCAAGTCGTAGATCTCACCGCCCTGTTCACGCAGGCGCAGCCCCTCGGCCAGGAACAGGAAGTCGAACTTGGCCCGCTCGGCGGTCTGCGCGAAGTGCGCGAAGGAACTGAACTCGACGTGGCTGCCGGCCTTCGGGTCGCTCCACACGGTGGTGTTGTTGACGCCCGGGAAGTGGGCCGCGAGGTGGATCTGCTTGCGAGGCATGGTGTCGGTGGTCCCTCCGGCTCAGACGGTGGCGGTGGCGGTGGCGGCGTAGCGGTTGGCGGGGCGCGTGAGCCCGAGGAGCCCGCGCAGGGTGTCGGCCTCGTACGCACTCCGGAACGCTCCGCGCCGCTGCAGCTCGGGGACGAGCCCCTGAGTGATCGCGGGCAGGTCATGGCCGACGACGCCGGGACGCAGCCGGAATCCGGTGAGACCCGCCTGCTGCAACTCCTGCAGCAGATCGACCAGTTGAGCGGGAGTACCCGCGAAGATCCGGGCGTCACTGGTGTACGTGTAGCCCGCCAGGCCGTCGAGCCGTTCGCGCCGTGCCGCCGCCGCGGCCGGGTCGTCGTCCAGGAACACCACCAGGTCACCGAAGACATGGACGGACTCGTCCGCCCGTCCGGCCGCGGCCTGCGCCGTACGGATCTCGTCGACGACGGCACGCGCCTGGTCCGCGTCGTGCGGGGTCACGAATCCGATGTCGGTGGAACGCGCGACGAGTTGGAACGGCACGCTCTGGTGGGCCAGGGCGCTGACGACCGGCTGGCCCTGGGGCGGCCTGGGGGTGATCGAGGGGCCCTTGACGCTGAAGTGCCTGCCCTCGAAGTCGATGTAGTGCAGCTTGTCGCGGTCGATGAAGCGGCCGGTGGCGACGTCCCTGATCTCCGCGTCGTCCTCCCAGCTGTCCCACAGCCGCCGCACCACTTCGATGTGGTCGGCGGCCTCGTCGAAGAGGTCGCCCGTCAGCTCCTTCGCCTCCGGGCTGTCCAGGTCCTCGATGCGGAGGGCGGGGAACGTACGGCGTCCGAAGTGCGCGGCCTCGTTCCGGCGTACCGAGACCTGTACGCGCAGTCCCGCACGCCCGGAGCTGACATAGTCCAACGTGGCGATCGCCTTGGATATGTGGAACGGCTCCGTGTGTGTGGCCACCACGGTCGGTACGAGACCTATGTGCCGGGTGAGCGGGGCGACGCGGGCGGCGATGAGGACGGCGTCGAGGCGCCCGCGGACCTGGTCGGTGCGGGCGTCGGGCTCGGCGAAGTGCGAGGACTGGGGCCCGAGTCCGTCCTCGATGGTCACGAAGTCGAGCAGCCCGCGCTCGGCCTCCTGGACGAGGTCGGCCCAGTAGCGGGCGGTGAACAGCTCCCGAGGCCGGGACACCTGCTCACGCCAGGCAGCCGGGTGCCAGCCGGCGCCGTCGAGGGCAACGGCGAGATGCAGCACGGGAGTTGAAGAGGGCGGCAAAGAAGACGAGGACACGAAAGGGTGCCTTCCTGATCGACCGTACGAGATGAGCGACCCTCAGGCGGAGGGTGCGACGGCGGAGAATCCGATCAGGAACAACAGAGCGCGCCGGCGACGCGCTGGAGGTCGATATGGGCGCGCGTGTACAGGTGCACCGGGCGGTACGGGGCGAGGACCATGGCGCACAGGCGGGACACCTGGGTCATGACCGCCCTCCCCCTCATCGCCAGTACACACTGCATTGTCAGCAAGAACGGTCCGCCCCCGCCGTCTGTTCCCACTTCCGGCCCGGATCTCGCACGGAACCGATCGTGTTGGTACCGGGGAGGGCTACGGCTCCCCTCGCCGGGTCAGTCCTCGGCGCGATGAAGCCGGATCTCACGGTTCACGAAGAGGTGCACGTATCCGCACTTCCAACAGATCAGGCCCGTCGCTGTCTCGTCCGCCCACGCCAGCTTCATGAACTCCATGCCGGTGCTGTTGAGCTTGATGCCCCGCTCACGGAAGAGTTCGCTGCCGCAGACCTGGCAGGTGATCCACATCTCCCCCAGCGACGCGCGTACCGGCTTGGCCATGTTCGTACTCCCCCGAGTCCGTCCGCCCACCCCGAACGAGGCGGCATGATCACCCTACCGCCCGGTAGCGCGCCTGACACCCCGGACAGGGGTCATCTGCCCGACTGCGGGATTCCGCCGGTGAGTTGACCTGCGAGATGCGACCTGCGACATCAGCCGCTCGGCGTCAGGGAACCGACCCAGTCCTCGACGGTGACGACCTCCGCCCACTGCGGGAACAGCTTCCCGATGAGGGCCCGGTGCACCTCCGGGTCGAGGTCGAGGCAGGCGTCCGACAGGACGGTGAGGCCGAAGTCCAGGTCGTTGGCCTGGCACAGGGTGTGCAGCACCACGCCGCTGGTCGCGATGCCCGCCAGGACAAGGCTGTTGATGTCGCGAGCCCTGAGCACCAGGTCGAGGTCGCTGCCCGAGAACGCGCTCGCCCGTCTCTTGGTGACCACGATGTCGCCCGGCCGGGGCGCCACATCGTCGTGGATCTCGGTGCCGTGAGCTCCGTCGGTGAACAGGCCCGCCTGCAGAACGGTGGCGAGCGTCCTGTTGCGCGGGCTGGCTTCGGGCTGACCCGGCCGGAGCCGCATGACCACGTAGATGACGGGGATACCCGCCGCGCGGGCGCCGGCGATCGCCCCTTTCAGGCGAGCCAGATAGCCGGACCCGTCGTCGGCGATCCGGACGACGTCCCGCTGGATGTCCATCACGAGCAGAGCGCTGTTCGCCTTCACCATGCTTGCTGTCCCTTCCCTCACAGGTGCCCTTGAGCGGGGCTCCATGGAATCAGAAGAGTTTGGGAAGCAGGGTCCAGTGCTGCGAAGAGTTCACCGCGTACCGGATCCGGAATCCGAGCCACGCTGTGCCGCGAGGTGGCGCCAGGGCCGTGAGCCGGAATCGGCCGGTGTGCCGTCCAGGATGCGGGCCGTGCTCGTGGCCGGTTCTAGGATGACCGTGGCCAGGCTTGCCCACCGCTGTCCCTCGGGAAGGTTCATGTCGGGCAGGCAGGTGAGGGCCGCCTCGCCCTCCCCCGATACGAGGAGACCGACAAGGCCGTCGGGCGACTGCGGCAGAGCGGTGGGCGTCAGGCGCTTGCGGATCAGGTCGTAGCGCTCGCCGGAATCAGGCTGGTAGAGCCACGTCTTCTCCCCGGCCGCAAGGGCCGGCGTGAGGAAGTGGTTGGTGCGCACGAGCGTGCCCCGGTCGGATTCCACCGCGAACACACCCCCGGGACTCAGGTCGAGGAGTACGGCCTCGGAGGTGTCGAAGAGGGCGAACGATCCCGACGAGGCGATCGGAGCTCCGCGCACGATTTCCACGGCTTCCGCCACGCTCCCCGCTTCCTCCAGGACGACGGCGGCCAGGACGTGCATGGGGACGCCGCCGACGCCGTCTCGGCGGTGACCGAGGATGTTGAAGTGCAGTGCGAGGCCTGCGCTGTTGATGCCGATCTTGCCGAGGATGCCGTGCTCGGTGAGGCCGACCACGTCGTGGGTGCCGCCGCGGGATTCCAGGGTGTGCCAGTAGGGGTTCAGCTCGACATGCCAGTCCCAGGTCTGGATGCCGAAGGTGTCGACGGTGCCGGCTGCGCCACGCGTGCGGCGGACGATCGTCGAGCATTCGCCGGGTGGGACGGTGGCGCTGCGGGCGAGTATTTCGGTGCGTGCGTTGAGTGCCGCGATGCGCCAGACGTCGACTCCGGCGCCGTGGGCGATGCCCTCGATCTCCGCCCGCGCATGGGGGTGGAACGCGTCGATGGTGTCGAGAGCGCGCTCGGCGTCGTCGCGGACCTGCTGCGGGCCGATGCCGCCGAGGTGGAAAAGGCGGTCGTACGCGGCGATCCCTCCGGGGATGGTGTCGCGCAGTCGCTCACCGCGGGAGGCTCCGCGCGCGAACGGGTCGGACGACGCGACCTCGACGTGGAGGCGTTCGGCGGGGCGGGCGATCATGACGGCGTTCTCCTCGGAGGGTGGGGGGATGTCGTGGCGTGGGGATGTGGCTGCCGCGCGTCGGTCACGCGCCCGGTTCACGGGTCACCGTGCGGCGCCGGGTGCGCCCCGACGCCCCGTACATGACGGCGGAGACCACGAGTCCCGCGACGAGTGACAGATTCGCGCCGCCGAGCAACGATGAGACGGGGCCGGTCCAGAAACTCGTACTCACGCAGAGGACTCCGGCGAGAGCACCGGCGAGGAACCCGGCCACTCCCGCCCGGTGCACGCCCGCGTCGTACCAGAACGGGCTGCCACGCCGCTCGTCGAGGAGTTGCGGGCCGTCGTAGCGGTTGCGACAGATCCAGATGTCGGCGACGTACACGCCGACGGCGGGTCCAGTGACCACGACTACGAGTTCGAGCATGGTGTTCACGCTGGTCAGGAAGTCGAAGACGAGGAGGGCGTACAGGGTCATCGCCGTGGCCAGGATGCCGATGATCAGAACGGCCCGGATCCGGCCGAGGCGCACGCCGATGGACTGGAGGGTGAGACCCGCGCTGTACGCGGTCAGGCCGTTGTTGGCGACGGTGTTGAGGACGACCGCGATGACGAACACCGGGATGAACCAGCTCGGGAGGATGCCCTCGAGCGCCGCTTCCGGGTCACTCATGTCGAGCGTGGTGGCGGCCAGGGCGCCGACGCCGGTGAAGAGCACGCTCGGCAGGAAGGCCCCGAGCGCCGTCCACCCCGCCACCGCCATCGGCTTGCTGTCGCGCGGCAGGTATCGCGCAAGGTCAGGGCTGTTGCTGTACGAGAGCGGGGTGGACGCGATGATCGCGAAGCCGCCGACGAGCGTCACCCAGAGCTGGGCGCCGTGCAGTGGCTCGGCGGGCCGGTAGGACCAGTCGGTGTGTCCCAGAACGTAGCCGCTCACGACGACGAACACGACGGTGAGGGCGACACTCAGCACGGAGTACAGACGCACGATCGTGGCGTGGCCGTACACGCTGACCACGAGGGTGGCCGCGGCGATGCCGCAGATGATGACGCCGTCGAGCACGGGGCTGTCGGGAGCGCCGAGCCGCCGGGCGAGCCCGAACGCGGCGACCGAGGCCGCGGACCAGTTCAGCGCCAGATAGGCGGCGGAGATCAGCCAGCCCGTGAGCGCGATGACGGCCTTGTTCCCGAGGACTCCGTACATGGCACGGGAGATGACCGAGCCCGTGGTGCCGGCGGCCGGCCCGCTGACGGCCAGGACTCCGGTGAGCGCCCACAGCAGGTTGCCGGTGACGATCACCGCCAAGGCCTGTCCGAGGGTGAGGCCCATCAGGACCAGTGCCGCGCCCACGACCAGACTCAGGTAGCTGACGTTGGGCGCCGCCCACACCGCGAACAGCTCCCGGGGTCGGCCGTGCCGCTCCTCCTCCGGGATGTAGTCGATCCCGTGCGCTTCCAGCTGTCCGGCCTGTTCCACGCCCGTGGCCGCGTCACTGCCGGCGGTGGCTGTCAGGTCTCTGGTCGCCATCGCGTCCTCCCTTGAAGCGTCACGGCATGACCGATCGACCCTATTGGCCGCATGCCCAATAGAGCAGATCTAATAGCGGAGGGTCGCGAGACGTCAAGGGTTCACCGGAAATACGTTCGCGATACAACGGCAGCCGCACCGTCGATAAGCCATGTTCAGGAGGCAGCCGGACCCCGATGGGCGCCGCAGCCCCGACGCCCGCCAGGACGACAGTCACCTCACGGACCGCGACGACGGAGGCGCGAGCGAGAGCTGCCTGGCGGCCCGGCCTGCCATAGCCGCCGGGGCCGCCGGGGCCGCCGGGGCCGCCGGGGCCGCCAAGCAGCGAAACGAGCCGACGTCTGCCGCTCGGCGTGCGACGGCTCGTCCCGGACCTGGCGGCCCCGTGCGTGGGGTGGGGTTACGCGGCCGGCTTGCCCGGCTGGTCGTGGGTCGAGCAGTGGATTCCGCCGCCGCCACCCGCGATGGTGTCGATCTTCACGGGCACGATGTCGCGCGTCGGGAAGTGGTCCTGGAGGATGCCCTTCGCGCGGTCGTCGGCCCGGGTGTCACCGAAGCGCGGCATGAAAACGGCGCCATTGGCGACGTAGAAGTTCGCGTAGGTCGACACGAAGTCGTCGCCGGTGCCGGTGATCCTGTCGAGGTCCGGCTGGGGCAGGTCGATGACTTCCAGGCGCTTGCCGCGGGCGTCCGTGGCTTTCTTGAGGACCGACCTGGCCTGGTCCGCCGAGCGCGACCAGACGTCCGGCGGGCTGCCGGGGAACGCCTGGTCCACGAGGACGACCCCCGGCGCGGTGAACCTGACGAGGCTGTCGACGTGCGCGTCGGTGATGTCCTGGCCGCGTACTCCGGCCAGCCAGAGCACCTTCTCGACGCCCAGAGTGCTCTTGAGCTCGGCCTCGATCCGGTCGCGGTTCTTCCCGGGGTTGCGGTTCTTGTTGACCACTGAGCTCTCGGTGACGAGCAGGGTGCCCTCGCCGTCGGTCTCGAAGGAGCCGCCCTCGGCGACGAGCGGGGCCTTCGAGCGGGCGATGTCGTACTTCTTCAACAGGAGCCGGCCGACCTGCGCGTCATTGCGGTGCTCCTGCTTGTCGCCCCAGCCGTTGAAGTTGAAGTCGACGCCCAGCAGACGGCCGTCGGACTCCTCGACGAACACCGGGACGATGTCCCGCGCCCACAAGTCGTCCACCTCAAGAGGGATGACCTCGACCTGAGAACCGCAGGCACTCTGGGCGGCGTCGACCTGTTCCGGCCGCGCCATGAGCACCACCGCCTCGTACTCCGCCACGGCCCGCGCCACGCGAGCGATGTCGGCGCGCACGGCGGGCAGGTCCTCGAACCACACCGATTCCAGCGCGGGCCAGGACATGAACGTACGGGTGTGACTGTCCCACTCCGCGCCGAACCTGCGACCCGAAGCCTTCGCCCCGCTCCCGGAGGACGAGGACGCGGAGGAGGTCAGTTCGTCGCCGGGATTGCAGGCCGCGGCTCCGAGGGCGAGGGCGCCGAGACCCGCGAAGGAACGCAGGGCGCTGCGACGGGACATGGGGGGGTGGGGCACTGGGAACTCCGGAATTCAGCTGACGGGCCACTTTCAGGATTGCTGGATCCTGAATCGTGGGGCCCTGGGGACAGAAATATCCGACGCCGGTTGCCTTTTCGGCTGTCTGGGCGCGCTTTCAGGCATCTAGGTATCTGGAAGAGTTTTCGGTTACCTGCGTGCGTGTGGGGTCTACGGCACGGGTTCGTGCATGGTGGAGCAGTGGATGCCGCCGCCTCCGCCCATGAGACGGTCGACATCGAGCTGGATCACCTCGCGCCCGGGGAACGCGTCGGAGAGGGCCTGGCGGGCGGCGTGGTCCTTCGCCCGGTCCCCGAACTGGGCTGTGATGACTGCGCCGTTGACGACATGGAAGTTGAGGTACGAGTCGACGAACTGAGAGCTGCGCGAGCGGACGGTGTCGGGGCCGTCGACCTGGATGACCTGGAGTCTTCTCCCCCGGGCGTCGGTCGCGCCGGACATGATCGCGAACTGTTCGCGCGCGTCGCGGGCCCAGACGTCTCCCCTGTCGCCGGGCGGCATCTGCACCATGACGACGCCGGGACGGATGAAGCGGGACGTGACGTCGATGTGGTTGTCGGTGATGTCCCGGCCGCGGACACCGGGGACCCAGATCATCTTTTCGGCGCCGTACGCGTGCAGTACCGCCTCCTCGATTTCCGTCCGGCTCATTCCGCGGTTGCGGTTCTTGTTGACGAGGCTGCTCTCGGTGGCCATCACCGTCCCGTCACCGTCGGTCTCGATCGACCCGCCTTCGCCGACGAAGTCCGCCCGTTCGAAGTCGAGTTCATTGAACTCGGCGACCCATTCGGCCACGGCGGCGTCGTCCCGATGGGTCTGCTTGTGGCCCCACCCGTTGAAGTTGAGGCCTACGGCGTCACGGTTTCCCCGGCCGTCGCGCCGGAAGACGGCGCAGGTGTCGCGCGTCCAGAGGTCGTCGGTGGGGATCGAGGTGATGACGGTCACGTCCCGCCCACAGGCGGCCCGGGCGGCCTCGGCGGTGTCCTCGTCCGGGGCACACATGATGACGGGCTCGTAGGCGGCGACCGTGCGGGCGATGAGGGCGATGTCCTGCTGGACTCCGGACAGCTGGCGGCCCCAGATGGATCTGCTCGCCGGCCAGGACATCCAGGTCCGCACGTGCGGGACGTCGTCCGCCGGTACGTGCCATCCATCATCGGCCGTGTTGTCGTAGCCGGCCTGACGCGAGGGGCTCGCCCCGAAGACCGCGTCGAGCAGACGCCTGCCCAGGGGAGGTTCATTCATGAGGGGCTCCACATCAAGTGCTGTGTATTGAGCGGCTGTTGAGGCACAGGAATCGCCAGGAGAGCGGCGGTCGGCGACGGGGAACCTGCCGGTTCCGCGCATGGGGCGAGCCGGAAGCCTCTGCGGCGATCACCGTTCACGCCACGTCATGACGGGAGCCGTCGGCCTGCGACGCCTACGCGGCTGCCGCACTCACCCGTATCCCCCGGGCCGCAGGACGCGCCCGGGGCAGGGAGTGAGCCGAGCGGCTCGGTGTCACCATACCCCCATTGTGACACTGACTGGATTTTCAGTCAAAGAACCGCGCCGGGCTCTGCGCGTCCAGCGAACCGGTGAGGCTCGACGCTTCTTCGTACAGTCCAGCGGATCAGTCCAGCGGATCAGCCTTGCGGGTCAGATCAGCCCTGGGCATCGGGCAGCAGCTCGCGCTCCAGAGCGGCGGCCACATGTGACCTGGCCTCGGCGGTGGTGAGCAGGCCGGCGAGCCAGCGTCCGCTCAGCCCCTCCACCAGCGATGTCAGCCGGACCGCGGCGGCGCGCGAGTCCACCGAGGCCGGGATGTCACCCTCGTCCTGACCGTCCTCGATCACCTCCGCCAGCTCGACGAGCCAGCGTTCGGTCAGCGTCGCCAGGACAGGCCGCAGCCCCTCGTCGAAGGTGGCCGCCGCTCGCACCTCGCCCCACACCGCGGAGTTCTCCCGCACGGCCCGGTCGTCCTGGAACTCTCCGGCCAGCAGGCGGAGCAGCAGCTCGCGGACGGGGGCGTCATCGTCGTCGGAGACGCCCGCATACCCTTCGGCGCGGTCGTTGACGTACTCCAGCGCGCTCGTGACCAGGCCCGACCGGTCACGGAAGTGGTAGTAGATCAGGGTCTTGGACACGCCCGCCTCGGCGGCGACCTCCTCGACCCGCAGTCCTCTCACTCCCCGCAGGGCGATCACTCGGCAGGTGGCTTCCAGCAGTTTGGCGCGTCGAGTACTCACGCCCGTACTGTAACCAGCAGGTCAGGGCGCCGGCGCGACGCACACCGCCGGGGCGGGCCACACCTACCGGCGCTCCAGTCGCCCCAGTTCGGCGTCGACGGCGTCCAGCATCAGCTCGCGGGCGTGCTCCAGCGGGAGGATGCCGCTGAGCCAGCGCATACTGATGCCCTCCACCAGGAGCGTCAGCCGCTCGGCGGAGGTGGCGAGGGTGGTAACTGTGGCCATCGGCCGTACCTGGCCGAGCAGTTCGGAGATTTCCTGCACCCAGACCAACGTCGCCCTGGCCAGGTCCTCCCGCAGATCGGGGTCGAAGATGGCGCTGGCACGCAGCTCGCCCCACGCCGTGCTGTTCTCGCGTACGACCGGATCGTCCTGGAGTTCCAGGAGAAGGGTGCGCTCCAGCTCCTGACGCGGGGTCAAGGGCTCGGCGTCCGCGTCGCGCTCCGTGGTGTAGCGCTCTGCGCGGTCATTGATGAACTCCAGGGTCCGGCGCAGGATCCCGGCGCGGTCCTTGAAGTGGTAGTAGATGAGCGCGGTGGACACCCCGGCCTCGGCGGCCAGTTCCTCCACCCGCAGCCCGCGCACTCCGCGGCGGGCGATGACCCGCGCGGCTGCCTCCATGATCGCTGTTCTACGGTCGCCCACGATTCCTACCCTAACTGCTTTCGGCGGCTGAACCTCACCTCATATTGACTGAAACTTCAGTCACGGGCACCATGCAGTCCCACCCCCTCCCCGCGCGTGCCGCACGCGGCCCCCTGTCCGTCACACCCCGAGAGAGCCACCGCATGACCTCCGACCGACGCGCCGCGCCACCCGCCTTCCAGGCCCTGTCCGCGGACGATCCGCACGAGATCGGCGGCTACCGGCTGTACGCCCGGCTCGGCTCGGGCGGCATGGGCCATGTCTACCTGGCCTTCACACCCGGAGGCCGGCCGGTCGCCCTCAAGGCGGTACGCCCCGAGCTCGCCGGGGACACCGCCTTCCGCCACCGGTTCGCCCAGGAAGTGACGAACACGCAGCGCGTCCACGGCCTGTACACGGCTCCGGTGATCGACTCCGGCACCGACGCCGCGACACCTTGGCTGGCCACCGCCTATGTGCCGGGCCCCTCGCTGCACGAGGTGGTCCACCGGCACGGCCCGCTGCCCGTTCCGACGGTGCTGCTGCTCATGGCCGGCATCGCCGAGGCGCTCCAGGCGATCCACGCCGCCGGCGTGGTCCACCGCGACCTCAAGCCCGCCAACGTACTGCTGGCCTCCGACGGCCCACGGGTGATCGACTTCGGCATCGCCAGGGCCGCCGACGCCGTCGCGCTCACCAGCGCGGGCCTGCAGATCGGCACACCCGCCTTCATGGCCCCCGAGCAGGCCCTGGGCGCAGCCGCCACGTCCGCAACGGACGTCTTCGCGCTCGGGGCGCTCGCGGTGTACGCGGTATGCGGCGCGCCCCCCTTCGGCGGCGGCCCCGAGTCCGCGGCCCTGTACCGAGTGGTGCACGAACAGCCCGACCTCACGCGCGTACCGCCCGAACTGCGGAACCTGCTGTGGCAGTGCCTGGCGAAGAACCCCGAGGATCGGCCCACCACCGGCGCCCTGATCGAGGCCGTGCGCCACCATCCGGCCGCGGGTGCGCAACTGCGGTTCACCGACGGCTGGCTGCCGCACCCGATCCGTGCCGACATAGCCGGCCGCAGCGATCTGCCCGAACCACTCCAGCCGTCATACGCGCAGCCCACGATGACGGCCACCCCCACGGCCCCGGCCCGCACGGACACCGCCGTCAGCGCGCAGCCCGCACCTCCACCTGCGCCGGCCCGGCGCGGGAGGCGCCGCCGCTGGGTCGTGCCGACGGTGACAGTGGCCGTCCTGGTCGCCGGAGCGGCGGCCTACCGCCTGAGCGACTCGACCGGGGACCCGTCGAAGGCGAACGGCCCCGGCGGGCGCGACCGGGGCTCGGCCCCACCGTCGCGGCCGCACTCTTCACCGCCCTCGAAGTCGACCGCCTCACCAGGTGCCGGATACCGGCAGGTGTACGCCGAGACCGAGCTGACCTCCCCCGACCCGAGCTACGAGTTCGACCTCCGCAACGGCACGGTCGCCCCCGAGTCCACCGCCGCCTGGTATCTGGCGCGCACCGCCGACGCATTCGAGTTCCCCGACGACAGCGACGCCTACATCGCCTACGACGACACGCTCTCCCCCGGCGGCTGCGAGGAGGGAATCGACAGCGAGCCGGTGACCACGCTGAAGTTCGACGACCTGGAGGAATGGCGTCCGTTCTGCATCCGCAGCGCGAACGGCAAAGACATCGCGATCGTGCATCTCATCGATGCACCGACGACGAGCGAGTCCGTGACGGTCTCCGTCCGTCACTACCGCCGGACCGACTGACGAACGGCCGCCGGACCGTCCGACGGGCCTGCGCCGGACCGTCCGGCGACCCCGCCCGGCGAATGCTCGTAGAAGTCCCGTTCTGCGTCTTGACTGAATTTTCAGTCAGTGACATCTTCAGGTCAGCACCAGATGAACCGCCACAGAGAGCGACTCACCACCATGCACTTCGACGACTCCACCGCCCACGAGCCCACCCAGGGCAGATCCGCGGAGCCGCCGGTATGCGGCTGACCCCGACGGAGCGCGACCGGCTGCTGCTGTTCGGTGCCGCTGAACTGGCCCGCGCCCGACGCGCCCGCGGTCTCCGTCTGAACGTGCCCGAGGCGACCGCACTCATCGCCGACACCGCGTGCGAGGCCGCCCGTGACGGCGCCCGCCTCGCGGAGGCCGTCGCCGCCGCACGCAAGGCCCTCGGGCCCGACGACGTCCTGCCGGGCGTGCCCGATGTGGTCACCGAGATCCACGTCGAGGCGGTCTTCGACGACGGGACCCGGCTGGCCGTGGTCAGCGATCCGTTCGGCGGCGGCAGCCTGGGGGCGCAGGCGCCCGGCGCCGTCCTGCCCGCGGCGGAGGCACCGGCCGGGCAGCCCGCGCCGGTCCGGACCGTCACCGTCCGTAACACCGCCTCCGTCCCGATCAGCGTCACCTCGCACTTCCACTTCTTCGAAGCCAACCCCCGCCTGGACTTCGACCGGGCCGCCGCCTTCGGGATGCGTCTGGCCATGCCGGCCGGCGCGTCCACCCGGTTCGCGCCGGGCTCCGAGAGCGAGGTCGGGCTCGTCCCCATCGGCGGCGACCGCGTCGTGATCGGGTTCGCCGGCCTGGTCGACGGACCGCTGGACGCGCCGGGCGCCCGTCGCGACGCGCTGATCCGCGCGGCCGCCTGCGGATATCTCGGCGTCAGGCCCGACGACGACCAGGAGGCTTCACCGTGAGCACCACCATCGATCCGCAGGAGTACGCCGCCGTGCACGGCCCGCGCGCCGGCGACCGGGTCCGCCTCGGCGACACCGGACTCGTCGTACGGGTCGAGTCCGACTCCCAGGCCCCGGGGGACGAGTTCCTGGCCGGCTTCGGCAAGACCGCCCGCGACGGACTGCATCTGAAGGCCGCCGCCGTCCGTGAGACCTGCGATGTCGTCATCAGCAACGTGCTCGTGATCGACGCGGCGCAGGGCATCCGCAAGACGTCGATCGGCATCCGGGAGGGGCGCATCGCCTCGGTCGGCCGCGCGGGCAACCCGGACACCCTGGCCGACGTTGATGTCGTGGTCGGCACCGGGACGACGATCGTCTCCGGAGAGGGCATGATCGCCACGGCGGGTGCGATCGACACGCACGTACACCTGCTGTCGCCGCGCATCATGGAGGCATCGCTCGCCTCCGGCGTCACCACGATCATCGGCCAGGAGATCGGGCCCAGTTGGGGCGTCGGGGTCAACTCGCCCTGGGCGCTGCGGCACGCGTTCAACGCGTTCGACGCCTGGCCGGTCAACATCGGCTTCCTGGGCCGGGGTTCGTCCTCCGACCCGGCACCCCTGGTGGAGGCGCTCGCCGAGGGCGGCGCCTGCGGCTTCAAGGTGCACGAGGACCTCGGCGCGCACACCAGGGCGCTCGACACCGCGCTCCGGGTCGCCGAGGAGCACGACGTCCAGGTCGCCCTGCACACCGACGGCCTGAACGAGTGCCTCTCGGTCGAGGACACCCTCGCCGTCCTCGAAGGGCGGACCATCCACGCCTTCCACATCGAGGGATGCGGCGGCGGTCATGTGCCCAACGTGCTGAAGATGGCAGGCGTACGGAATGTCATCGGCTCCTCGACCAATCCGACCCTCCCCTTCGGCCGGGACGCGGTCGCCGAGCACTACGGGATGATCTTCAGCGCGCATGCCCTGCAGCCGGATCTCCCGGGCGACGCCGCCATGGCGCGGGACCGGATCCGGGCGGGAACCATGGGCGCCGAGGACGTGCTCCACGACCTCGGGGTCATCGGCATCACCTCGTCCGACGCCCAGGGCATGGGCCGGGCCGGGGAGACGGTGCGCCGCACCTTCGCCGTGGCCGGGAAGATGAAGGCCGAGCTCGGCCCGATGGAGGGCGACGGACACGACGACGACAACGCGCGCGTGCTGCGCTACATCGCCAAGCTGACCGTCAATCCGGCGATCGCCCATGGCCTGTCCCACGAGGTCGGCTCGATCGAGAGCGGAAAGCTCGCGGACATCGTGCTGTGGTGGCCCGACTCGTTCGGCGCCAAGCCGCAGATGGTCCTCAAGGCGGGCTTCCCCGCCTACGGGGTGACCGGTGATCCCAACGCGGCCGACGACCGGTGCGAACCGCTCGTCCTCGGCCCGCTGTTCGGCGGACACGGGGCGACCGCGGCGGATCTGTCGGTGGCGTTCGTCAGCCGGGCCGCCGCCGAGTCCGGCTCCTTCGGCCGGCCGTACGACGCGCTGGCGACCCGGCGCCGGCGGGTGGCCGTGCGCGGCACCCGCGGGATCGGCCCGGCCGACATGGTGAACAACGCGCGCCTGGGCGAGGTCCGGGTCGACGCCGACAGCGGCCTCGTCACGCTGGACGGGTCGCCGGTCCGCTCGGAGCCGGCGTCCGAAGTGCCGCTCAACCGCCTGTACTTCCTGTAACGCACCGAGACCGACGAGTGCAAAACCGCCGAGATTCTTCGGCTCCCATGACCTGACTGAAATTTCAGTCATAGATCTACCTGCTGCGAACCCCGGATGAATCCGGAGAGGGAGAACCCTGATGACCTTCCGTATGCCCGCCGAGTGGACCGAGCACGAGCGCTGCCTGATGGCCTGGCCGACCCGCCCCGACCTGTGGGGCGACGTCCTGGACACCGTCAAAGGTGAGTACGCCGAAGTGGCCCGCGCCATCGCCGAGTTCGAGCCCGTGACCATGGTCGCGCCGCCCGGCCACGCAGCCGAGGCCCGCGAACGGTGCGGCGACGACGTCGAGGTGATCGAACTGCCCACCGACGACTCGTGGTTCCGTGACTCCGCGCCGCTGTTCGTGCTCGACCCCGACGGCCGCCGGGCCGGCGTGGACTTCCGCTTCAACGCCTGGGGCGGCAAGCACCACCCGTACGACGCCGACGACCGGATCAGCGCTCTGCTCCTCGAACGGCTGGGTGTTCCGGCCGACCGCTCCGAGATGATCCTGGAGGGCGGGGCGATCACCGTGGACGGTGAGGGCACGCTGATCACCACCGAGCAGTGCCTGCTCCACCCCAACCGCAACCCGGGCCTGACCAGGGCGGAGATCGAGGCGGAGCTGAAGGCCCGGCTCGGTGTCACCAAGGTGATCTGGCTTCCGTACGGCGGGCTCCTGGACACCGAGACCGACGGTCACGTGGACGGCGTCTGCGCGTTCGTCGCCCCCGGCAAGGTCGTCGTACAGCTCCCCGATGATCCCGAGCACCCCGACTACGCGCGGATGCGCGCCAACCGGGCGGTCCTCGAGGCCACGCCCGATGCGACGGGACGGACGCTGGAGATCGTCGACCTTCCGCAGAGCGCGTTCGTCGAGGTCGAGGGAGCGCCGGTCGAGGTCGGTTACCTCAACTTCTACGTGGCCAACGGCGGCGTGGTCGTCCCGGTCGCCGGGCTGCCTCAGGACGCGCAGGCCCTGGAAGTCATCGCGGAGGCCTGTCCAGGGCGCAAGGTCGTCGGCGTGAACGCGCGCGTGATCGCCCACGGCGGCGGCGGTGTCCACTGCATCACCCAGCAGGTCCCCGCCGCGCGTCCGCGCGCCTGAGCAGCTCCTCACCCTCGGCGACGTACGTACGGAGAGGAACCGCGCCGATGCACACCACACCACCCAGGCCGGGAAGACGCAGAGCCGGCCGTCCGGCCCTGCTGGCCGCCGCCCTGTCCGCCGTCCTCCTCGTGCCCGCGTGCGCGGGACCGCCGGGCACCGGCGCCTCGGGCGCGGGTACCGACTTCCGGCTGTCCGCGAGCACGCCACGGGCGAAGGGCCAGATCGACTCGTTCACATGGGCGCTCTACGCGGAGCCCCCGACGCTCGACTACATCTCCGCGTTCGACTACCCGCAGAACATGATCCTCTCCAACGTGTGCGAGAGCCTGATGCGGTGGACGCCCGACCTGAAACTGGCGCCGGGCCTTGCCAGGAAGGCCTCCCATCCCGACCCCCTGACCTGGGTGTATGACCTGCGCGACGGCGTGCGCTTCCACGACGGGCGCGTCATGACCGCCGACGACGTCCTGTTCAGCCTCGGCCGGCAGATGAACCCGCACAACGGGGCGGCGTGGGCGCAGGTCTTCGAGAACGTCGCCTCGCTCGACAGGACCGGACCGCTCCAGGTCACCGTCAAACTCAAGCGGCCCGACTCCCAGTTCCCCCAGTACATGGCGACCGCCGCCGGGGTGGTGGCGAGCCGGTCCGGGGTCAGGGCCGCGGGAAGGGACTACGGAACCTCGGGCGGGCTCGCCTGCACGGGACCGTACGAGCTCGGCAAGTGGGACAAGGGGCAGTCGATCGAGCTGCGGCGCTTCGACCACTACTGGGGCAGGAAGGCCAAGTCCGCGAAAGCGGTGTTCCGCTTCCTCGGTGACTCCTCCGCGCGCACCAAGGCCATGCTCAGCGGTGAGGTGGACGGCGGATACCTCATCCCCACCGAGAGCTACGGCGCGCTGCGCTCCAGCGGCGTCGGGACCCTCTACTTCGGCGAGGGCCTCAGCACCGTCAATGTCAACGTCACCAACATGCGCGGACCCCTCGGTGACGTCCGGGTCCGGCGCGCGCTGTCCCTGGCACTGGACCGCCGGGGCTTCCTCAAGACGGGCCTGAGCGGCGCGGGCACCGTCACCAACTCCCTGACCACCAAGGCTGCTTGGGCCGCCGCCCCAGAGTCGGTACGCAAGGCCGCCTTCGACGGACTCCCGTCGGCCGAGCCGAATATCGGCAAGGCCAGGAAGCTCATCAAGGAAGCCGGGGCCACCGGCAAGACACTCACCGTCGCCACCAGCTCGATCGGCCAGGACGTGTCACTGCTCGCCACCGCCGTCCAGGCGGCGGGCAGCGAGATCGGGCTCGACATCAAGCTCAAGACCGTCGCCCCCAACGCCTTCACCGCCCTGTTCACTGACCCGCAGGCGCGCAAGGGCATCGACATGTTCCCCGAGACGTACTACGACTCGATCACCGATCCGCTGGACCTGCTCAGCAACTTCCGGACGGGCGCCTACCAGAACTTCGCCGGCTACAGCGACCACTCCTACGACCGCCTCGTCGACCGGGCACGCGCCACCTACGACCCCGTCGAGCGACTGACGACGGAGGCCGAGCTACAGCGGAAGGCGGCCGATCAGGTGCTGTGGATCCCGGTCGCCGAATGGCCCACCGCCCTGTTCCTCAACAAACGGATCACCGGCGCCCCCACCACGATCTCCTACCTCTACTCCCCGTGGGCCGCCGGCATCGGGGCCGCGCAATGAACTTCCTCATATTCACGGTGCGGAGGCTGGCCGAGATGGCCGCCACCCTGCTCGGCGCCTCGTTCGTGATCTTCGGTGCGATGTATCTCGCGCCCGGCAGCCCGGCGAGCTTCCTCCTGTCGGGGCGGTCCGCCTCGCCGGACGCGCTGCGGGCGGTCAACGAGCAGTACCACCTCGACGACCCGTTCGCCGTACGGTACTTCCGCTGGCTCGGCCAACTGCTGCACGGCGACTTCGGCCGCTCGATCACGTACCGCACCGACGTGTCCCGGCTCCTGGCCGACCGGCTGCCGAGCACCCTGCTCCTGGTCACGATGGCACTGGTCCTCGTCGTGGTCATCGGCCTCGCCCTCGGCCGGATCGGCGCGGTCCGCGGCGGCGCCACCGACGCCACGATCCTGGTCACCACCACCCTCGCCGTCGGCACCCCGTCCTTCGTCGCCGCGGTCGTGCTCCAGGGTGTGTTCGCGGTGCGGCTGCACTGGTTTCCCGCCGGAGGAACCGGCGAGGGGCTCGGGCAGTTGCTCTGGCATCTCACCCTCCCGGCCGTGGCCCTGTCCCTGTATCTGATCGGCATGCTGGCCCGCGTCACCCGCAGCGCCATGCTCGACGTCCTCGGCCAGGAGCACGTCACCGTGGCCCTCAGCCGGGGCGTCCCGAAGCGACATGTGATCAGCAGGCATGTGTTCCGCAACGCGCTCGGCACCGTGCTCACCACCGGCGGGCTCATCGTCTCCACCCTGCTGGTGTGCACCGTCCTCGTGGAGTCCGCCTTCGGTGTCGGCGGCATCGGCCAACTCCTCGAACTGTCCATCACCACCAAGGACTTCCCCACCGTGCAGGCCATCTCGCTGACCATGGTCGCGCTGTTCATGGCGGTCAACCTCGTCGTCGACCTCGTCCACCCCCTGGTCGACCCGCGCATTTCCCTCAGCCCGGGGAGGTCTGCCGCATGACCGTCGCCGTTCTGCGCCGCCCCGGCCTCGCCCGGCTCCGCACCAACCGTCCACTCCTCCACGTGCTCTGCCTCGGTTTCGTCTGCCTGGTCGTCCTCACAGCCCTGCTCGCCCCTTGGCTGGCCCCGGCCGACCCCAACGCGGCCGACCTCGGCAACGCGCTCGCGGGCACGTCCACCGCCCACCCCCTCGGCGTCGACGCCTCGGGCCGCGACACGCTGTCCCGCCTGGTCACCGGCGCCCGGACCTCCCTCCTCGGCCCGCTCGGCGTGGTCGCCTTCTCGACCGTCGCCGGAGTCGCCATCGGGATCGCCGCCGCCTGGCGGGGCGGCTGGCTCGACTCCGTGCTGTCCCGCAGCACCGAACTGATCTTCGCGTTCCCCGGCATGCTCCTGGCGATCCTGATCGTCTCCGTGTACGGCGAAGGCCTCTTCGCCCCGGTCATCGCGCTCGCCGTCGCCTACCTCCCGTACGTCAGCCGGCTCACCCGCTCCCTGGCGCTGGCCGAGCGCGAACGCCCCTACGTCAGCGCCTACTCGGTCCAGGGGCACTCCGGACTCCAGGTCTGCCTGCGGCACGTCCTGCCCAACATCGCGCCCGTCGTCCTCGCCCAGTCCGCCATCAACTTCGGCTACGCCCTGATCGATCTCGCAGGTCTGTCCTTCCTCGGGCTCGGCGTGCCCGCGCTGACGCCCGACTGGGGCCGGATGGTCTTCGACGGCCAGACCGCCATCCAGCGGGGCTACCCCCTGTCGGCGTTCCTGCCGTGCGCCGCGATCGTGCTGACCGTCGTCGCGTTCAACGTGGTCGGCGAACGCTGGGCCGACCAGGTCGCCAGGAGGGACAAATGAACGACAGCCCGCCCGTGCTCGACATCAAGGGGCTCCGGCTCCAACTCCTGGACACCGCACGACCGGTACTCGACGGCGTCGACCTCACCATCGCCGCCGGGGAGACGGTCGCCCTCGTCGGCGAGTCCGGCTCCGGGAAGTCCCTCACCTCCCGCAGCGTCCTGGGCCTGCTTCCGCCAGGGGCCACGACCGAAGGGACCGTACGGGTCTCCGGGAACGACGTCCTCACCATGACGCCGCCACGGCTGCGCGAGCTGCGCACCGGCACGACCGCCATGATCTTCCAGGACCCCCGCGCCGCCATCAACCCGCTGCGCCGGATCGGTGACTTCCTCACCGAGAGCCTGCGCCTCAACACCGGGATGCGCGCCGAGAACGCCGGCCGGCGCGCCGCGGAGATGCTCGCCGCGGTCGGCCTCTCCCCCGACGTCCTGCGCCGCCACCCGGGCCAGCTGTCCGGCGGCATGCTCCAACGCGTCATGATCGCGGCCGCGTTGATGGGCGACCCGGCACTGCTCCTCGCCGACGAGGCCACCACCGCACTCGACGTCACCACCCAGGCCGAGGTCGTCGCCCTCCTCGGTGACCTGCGCGAACAGTTCGGCACCGGCCTGCTCTTCGTCACCCACGACCTCGGTCTCGCCGCGACCATCAGCGACCGGGTCTACGTGATGTACGCGGGCCGGATCGCCGAGACCGGCCCCGCCGACGCCCTGTTCGACCGACCGAGGCATCCGTACACGGCCGCCCTCCTCGGAGCCACACCGCGCCTCGACGCACCTCAGGGGCGGCTGGCCGCGATCGACGGCCAACCACCCGACCTACGACAGGAGCTGCTGGGGTGCCCGTTCGCGCCACGGTGCGCGTACGCCACCGACATCTGCCGGGACGAGACGCCCGTCGACCGGCCCGTCGGCGACGAGGACGGGCCGCTGCGGCATCGCGTCTCGTGCCACCACAGCGAACGGCTCGAAGGGAAGTCCGGCCATGAGTGAGACCGTCCTCGAAGTGACCGGAGTGAGCCGCTCCTACCGCAGCGTCCAGGCGGCGGACGACGTCTCGTTCACCCTCGGCGTGGGCGGATCGCTCGGCATCGTCGGCGAGTCCGGCTCCGGCAAGACGACCACCGCCCGCATCGTCGTGGGCCTGGAGCGCGCGGACGCGGGCGAGGTCCTGGTGCGCGGCGTTTCACGGACGGTACGGGCGCGTGGCCGGGCGGCCCGGCTCGCGCGGGCCCGCGACGTCCAGATGGTGTTCCAGGACCCGTTCCTCTCCCTCGATCCGAGAATCACCGTCGACGCGGCGCTGCGCGAAACGCTGCGGCTCCACTTTCCCGACGGGGACCACTCGCGCCGCCTCGACGAACTCCTCGACCAGGTCGGGCTCGGCAGCCGGGCGGCCGGCGCACTGCCCCGGCAGCTCTCCGGTGGACAGCGCCAGAGGGTGGCCATCGCGCGGGCACTCGCGGTCGAACCGGCCGTACTCGTACTCGACGAGGCCGTCGCCGCTTTGGACGTGTCGGTGCAGGCGCAGATCCTCAACCTGCTCGCCGACATCCGCGAACAGACCGGCATCGCCTACCTCTTCATCACCCACGACCTCGGCGTCGTGCGCTGTGTGACGGACGACGTGATCGTCATGCGCCAGGGCCGGATCGTCGAGTCAGGACCGACCTCCCAGGTCCTCGACGGCCCCCAGCACCCGTACACACGCCTGCTGTTGGAGTCGATCCCCCGCCCCGGATGGAACCCGCAGGCCATCGCCCTGGCCCGCCGCGCGCTGTAGCCACGGGGCTCCGAGACCACCGACCAGAGAGCCGTACACAAAAGATCGGAGATCACAGTTGACTCCTCCCCCTTGTAAGGCGCATTCCATAGATCGTTGCAACACGTGATGCTTTCCGTGCCGCTCTTCTATTCGAACGGCGGTGGACTTAGACGTTCAGTCTTGGCTTCTCATCGAGACATGACGGTGGAGCATGCTACCGCGCCACCGCGTGTCAGCTCGCGGCTAGAAGAGCGGCCATCCGGTCAGCCGGCGTCGCCCAATCCAGCACTTCGCGGGGTCGTTCGTTGAGTTCAGCAGAAACGGAATCGAGGTCGATGCGAGTGAAGACGGATAGGTCGGTGCTCTTCGGAAAGTACTGCCTCAGAAGGCCGTTGGTGTTCTCATTGGTGCCTCGCTGCCAAGGGCTGGCAGGGTCGCAGAAGAAGACCGGAACTCCAGTGGCCTTGGTGAACTGCTGATGATGCGCCATCTCCCCACCTTGGTCCCATGTGACCGATCGCCGCAATTGCGCGGGAAATTCCATCATGGCGGACGTCAGAGCCTCCCTCACGGCGACCGCACCCTTGCCGGGCAGATGCAGGAGTTTTGTGTAGCGAGTCGTTCGTTCCACCAGCGTGCCGATGGCAGAGCCCCCAAGGTTCGGCCCGGTGATCAGGTCGCCTTCCCAATGTCCCGCAACAAGGCGGTCATCAGCTTCCGTCGGACGCTGCTTGATCATGACCATCCCGGTGATGGAGACGGAGGCCCGATGGTGGCGTGCCATCGAGCGAGGCCGGCGGCGGTGTCGACGCGTCCGCAGCACCCTCTTCGCTTCGCGCTCGAGCAGGTTCCCGCGGGCATAGAGGGACCGATAGATGGTCTCCACGCCGATGCACATATCTTCTCTGTCTGGATACTTGAGGCGCAGCCACTGCACGATCTGTCGAGGGCTCCACTTCTTGTCCAGGAGGGACTGGATGACAGTCCTCAGTTCCCCATAGCTCTCAATCTTCCGAGCTTTGGGGCGTGGTCGACGCGCAGCCGCACGCCTTTGTGCCGAGTGGGGCCGGTAGGTGCCATTCGCATTCCTGTTACGTCGGATCTCCCGGCTGACGGTCGATGGGCTCCGACCGAGCGCAGCAGCGATGGCACGGACGGAACGGCCCTCTCGCAGCAAATCACTGATGTGGCCACGTTCCTCCTCGTTCAGATAGCGAGAATTCCCGGACGCAAGGTCACATGTGACGGGTTCCCTGAACTCGGGCAGCGGGAGCCGGGCCCCATTACTGCTGCTGGCTGCCCTGCCATTGACCCAGACCTTCCCCGTTCTGTAGCTGACCCCGACAGTGTGACTAGCTTCTTTGATTCCCATGCCCTCTCGAACGAGCTCGACGAACTTTCGTCGCGCTTGTACACGGGCTGTCCCCCCTGGCTTGCTGCCACGGTGGTACTCGAACATGCAACACACCTATCTACCTGTGGTGTTGCTACGACGGTGGGAATGCGCCTAAACGAGGGGGATTCCTAGCTCACGTCGCCTGTCCCCCAGCGGGGGTGCAGGTCTTACACGATCAGCACTAGCCGGGTGGAAGACCAGCCCGGACCAGCATCACGCGGGCGGAGTTCTTGTCTCTCGGCGAGACGGCTCCGCATGCGGTGCAGGCATACGTTCGTTCGGAAAGAGGTAGTGCGTGCTTGGTTCTCGCTCCGCACTGCGCGCAGTCCGTCGTGGTGTGCGCGGGGTGTACCAGATGGATGGTCCGGCCGTGCTTCCTGGCCATCTCGACAAGCGCCGCCTTGGTGGCGCCGATCGCGGCATCTGCTGCCTTCCTGGCCATGGTCGACTTCGCGAGGAACTTCGGCTTGAAGTCCTCGACGGCCAAGGCATCGTGGTCACGGACGACCTTCTTGGCCCACTTGCGGCCAGTGTCCTGCCGCTGGGCCGCGACCTTGCGGTGCAGTTTCGCCCTCTGCCGCTTTGCCTCGCGGTATCCCTTCGATCCGGCCTGTCCCTTCGCAGGGCGGCGCCGGGCCATCATCCGCTCATAGCGGGCCAGTTTCTGCGCGGCTGTCCGCCCGTGCTGGGAATGGGGAAGGTCGTGGTCGTCGGATGTGGTGGTCGCGGTCTCCTTCACACCCCAGTCGATGCCGATCACGCGACCGGTTGCAGGCAGCTTCTCAGTCTGTGCGGGGACGACGAAGGACGCCCACCAGTGCCCCACCGCATCGCGGTACACACGCACCGACGAGGGAGGCTTGGGCAGCTCGCGCGACCACACCGGCCGCACCACAATGTGGCCGGCGAGATGCAGACGGCCGTCCTTGAGACGGAACCCTCGCCTGGTGTATTCGAGGGTGGGCAGCGCTTCGCGCTTCTTCTTGTACTTCGGCATCCCGGCCCGCTGCCGCATCGGCAACCGCGCCTTGATGTCCTTGAGGGCCTTCGCGCGCGACTTGCCGAAGTCGCGTATCAGCTGCTGCTGAGGAACGCAGGCACCATCGGCCAGCCACGGCGTGCGCGATCGGGCCTCGGTCAGCATCGCCGCGAGCTGGACCGGCCCACACGTCGCCTTCTCGCCGGTCGCCCGGTTGTGCGCGTGGACGGCCTTGGACGTGGCGACGCACTCATTCCACACCCAACGCGCCCGGTCCCACTCAGCTTCGAGCGCAGCGCGGGCCGACGCCGACAGACGCACGCGGTAGGTGTACCGGCAATGGCCGGCCGCCAGCGTGGTCGCTTCTGTCGTCATGCATCGGAACCTACCCGGGAGGACTGACAGTTGAGCCCCCGTTTGCTCTTTGTGGTGTCCCTCGCCAGCGGTTTCGGTGTACGCCGATCCGTCCCTGGCAGCGAATCTGCTTTCCCTGCCCCGCTCACGCAGGAGCTTCATTTCCTCCCCCGGCTAAAGCCGGGGGTATCCACGAAGGAGAAACGATGAACGACCACCGCGCACCTCAGATCCCGGCCCACCGCCTGCTCAACAGAAGGAACTTCCTCGCCGCGACGGGGCTGGCGGCAGCCGGCGCCGCCTGGGCCGCGACCGGCGGCGGCAACGCACTCGCCACCCCGCTTCCGGCCGCCGGCACGGGATTCGCCGTGCCGCTCGACACCGTCCCGCACACCCGGACATGGATGGCGTGGCCCGACAGCACCGCCATCTGGGGCCGCAAGCTGGCCGGCGTCCAGGCGAACATCGCCCTCATCGCGAAGACGATCGCCAAGTACGAACCCGTCACCGTGTGCGCCAACTCCGCCAGCGTCTCGCAGGCCCGGAGCGCCTGCGGATCGGCCGTCACCGTGATCGGTTCGATCCCGGTCGACGACTGCTGGATGCGTGACAGCGGGCCGGTCTTCCGCACCGACGGGGCGGGCGGCCTCGACGCCGTGGGCCTGAACTTCAACGGCTGGGGCAACAAGCAGACCCACGCGAAGGACTCGCTGGTCGCCGAGCGCATCGCGGCCGAGGTCGGGGTGCGGCTCACCACCGCCGACTTCGTCGGCGAGGGCGGCGCGGTGGAGACGGACGGCAACGGCACACTCATCGCCACCAAGAGCAGCCTCGTCAACAAGAACCGCAACCCGGGCATGACGACCGCGCAGATCGAGACCGCGATGTGCGACGCCTTCGGGGCGTCGAAGGTGATCTGGTTCAACGGAGTGACCGGGCGGGACATCACCGACGACCACGTCGACGCCACCTCCCGCTTCCTCGCCGCCGGTGACGGCCTCGTCCAGATGCCCCTGGTCACCGACACCGACGCCTGGTCGAAGGACGCCCGCCAGCAGTACCAGATCCTCTCCACGTCCACCGACGCCGACGGCACCCCGATCGCGGTCACCAAGATCCAAGGCCCCGACTACTCCCGCATCCGGTCGAGCGACGTCAACTTCGTCGCCGCGTACGCCAATTACTACGTGTGCAACGGCGCCGTGATCTCGGCCCAGTTCGGTGACACGCGCGCGGACGCCGCGGCCAAGGCGGCCCTCCAGCGGCTGTTCCCGGGCCGCACCGTGGAGCAGCTCAACATCGACAGTCTCGGAGCGGGCGGGGGCGGCATCCACTGCGTCACCCAGCAGCAGCCCCGCCCGTAGCGACGGGGTACCGGTGCCGGGCTACGGCTCGGCACCGGTACGTCGAGACAACCGCCCCACGTGCACACGGTTTAGGATCAGCGACGCCGAGGCGGCAACCATGCCCCCGGCCGACTCGACGTGGTGAAGGTGGAGCACCACGTCAAGTGCCGTGGAAGGGGCGGGGAGCAGATCGTGAGCAAGAGTGGGGCGTCCATATCGGACGAGGAATGGGAGCGATTCCAGAGGGAGGCCGAGGCGGGAACCCAGGGTGCGCCCGAGGAACCGTCGGCCAGGGCCCGGATGGTGACGCGACGGCTGCGGGAGGAGACCGGCCGGCCCGAGGGGTGGCGGACTCACCAGCCGGCCCCGCAGCGGCGCGGCAAGGGCCGGTACGTGGTCGGTCTGATCCTCGCCGCGGGCGTGCTGTTCGTGGCGCTGGATCCCGGGCGCGTGACCGATTGGTTCGGCGGTGGAGGTGGCGACACCCCGCTCGCCGCGGAGTCGGAACGTCCCGACCAGCCGCCCGCGACGGAGTCGGCGGCCCAACAGCCCACCCTCCAGCAGCCGTTCAGGGGATCGCCGGCGGCGCGATGGGGTGACGGAACGGCGGGGATCACCGTCCCCGAGGCCCGGGCGACCGGCTGGATGAGCAAGGCGCAGGTCTCCCAGGCGCTCGACAGGTCCCGGGACTTTCTTGCCGCGTCCAATCTGGATTCCGGAGTGCTGCTCGGACAGCCGCCCGAGAAGGCGATCGCGTTGATCAATCCGAAGCAGAAGGACGTCCAGGACTACCTGGCGACCGCGTTCCGCGCACCGGGCAAGGACGACGATCCTCTGCTGCTGTTCAGCCGTTTCGCGACGGAGAAGGTGCGTCTCGTCGGGGACGTGGTCAAGACGCGCGGGCGGATCACGTACCGGGAGGGCAAGCGGGGTGCGGTCGAGGTGACCACCGACGTCACGTACGTCTACCCGGTCGCGCACGCTGCGGAGCGAAGTGACGAGGTCGCGCGCACGATCGTGCGCCGCGAGGTGGTGATGAGCTGGGACGACCCGGCGAAGGTGATCACCGAGCCGGGGACGTTCTCCCTCGTCTCCTACAAGTCGGACACCACCAACGGCGGCTGCGACAACGACACCGGTTTCTACGTCCCGGAGTTCCGCTCCGCGCGCGCGGCAACCGGCCCGGGAGCCGGCCGAGAGGTCGACCCGTACGACCGGAGTGCATCGATGGACGCGCGGATGCAGGGCGCCGACGACACGGAGTGCGGGACCGCGACACGGTCGTGAGCGGTGCGGGGGCGCGAGTGAATCGCGGCGACCACTGCCGGTTCAACGTGCTCTTGCGAGGAACCCCCGCGGTTCACCCTGGGAGGAAACGCATCCGGTGATGGCGGTGCGGAGCATCGCCGCGGCAACGGGCGCGGAGTGCCCGCAAGGGGCCTGGCCGGAGTGCCTGGTGAGCGCAATGGGCGGATGGGGAACCTGATCCGTCCGACGGCTCGTGCTGAGAGGTGATGCCGAGCAGATGGGAAGCCGTGGTGAAGTGGGATCGGGCGGCCTGGGCACGGGGGCGTGTGCTCGCCGGGCTCGCCGTCGTGACGGCCGGGCTGCTGGCCTTCCACCGGGCCGTGCCCAACTCCGCGGGGCACCTGGGCAGTTTGCTGGAGCAGTTCCTGCCGTGGCTCGGCCTGGTGGTCGTGATGCTGCTGGTCCTGGCGCTGCTGCGCCGTTCGGTGATCGCGCTGGTGGCCCTGCTCCTGCCCGTGGCGGCATGGGCGTACCTCTGTGGCGGGCTGCTGTTGCCGGGGGCGACACGCGGCGCGCACGACCTGGTCGTGGTGCAGCACAACGTCAGTGACGAGAACGCCGACCCGGCGGGCACCGCGCGCTCCCTGACCGACGCCGAGCCCGATCTCATCGCGCTGGAGGAACTGGTCCCGGCGGCGCTGCCGGTCTACGAGAAGACGCTGGCCCCGCAGTACCCGTACCACGCGGTCCGGGGCACGGTCGGACTCTGGTCGAAGCATCCGCTGACCGGCTCCCGGACGGTGGACATCAAACCGCCAGGGATCACGGACAGTTGGGAACGTGGGCTGCGAGCCGTCGCCCGCACCCCGCACGGCGAGATCGCGGTGTACGTCGCGCACCTGCCCTCGGTCCGCGTCGGGGCGAGCGGTCTCGCATCCGCGTGGCGCGACGAGAGCGCGGGCATGTTGGGCCGGGTTGTCGCGGCCGAGAAGCTGAGGCCGGTGATCCTCATGGGTGACCTCAACAGCACGGTCGACGACCGCGGGTTGGCCCCGCTGACCTCGCGCATGACCACGGCGCAACGCGGCTTCGCGTTCAGTTTCCCCGCCGCGTTCCCGCTGGCCCGGATCGACCAGGTGATGGCCCGCTCGGCGACCGTGACCCATATCCGTACGCTGCCCGAGACCGGCAGCGACCACCTGCCCGTCGCCGCCCGGATCGCGCTGGGCCCGGGAGTGGACTGATGAGGCCGTCACCGCAGATCGGTGGCGGCCGCACACGGCGTCAGGACAGCTGGTCGGCGAGCGGTCCGAGCACCGGGATCCACTCCCGGACCGAGACGTCACTGACGAGCCCGTTCAGGCGGAACGGATCCTTCTCCGTGGCAGCCAGCGCCGACTGCTTGTCGGCTGCGCGGAACAGGAGCAGCGCGCCGGGCGCCTCCGCCTCGGCAAAGGGGCCGGAGACGAGGTTGATCCCCTGCTCGATGAGCACGCCGAGGAAGTCCCGGTGGGCGGGGCGGACGGCGTCGCGGGCCGCGGAGTCATCGGTGTAGGTGTAGGTCACGGCATAGATAGGCATCGTGGTGTTTTCTCCTGTCAGTCCGAATCCGCGGCAGGCCCGAGGTATGTCTGAGTCTGCGGCAGGTCGGCGCGATCTCTGTGCGATTATGCTGCCCGGCTTGTCGAAGAGATCAGTACCCCCGTCTGTGCAGTCTGCCTTCAGGGCATGCCACGCCGGTGGGACGGCTTGGGGGACTGCGGTGCGGGGACAGCAGGGCGGATCTTATTCCGGACGGGCGGCGGCAGTAGCCGGGGCGGTGGCGCTCTGCTTGGGCCTGACCACCGGGTGCTCGTTCGGCGAGAGCTCCGACCCCAAGAGGGCTGCGGCCCAACAGGAGCGCTTCTGCGCCCAGTTCGGCCGGTGGCAGCAGGAGGTCGACACACCTGACGCCGACTCCGTCGCAGGTCAGATGGTGATCGACGCGGCGAAGGTACTGGACCGGGAACATCTGGACACGGGCGGCAGTCACATCCTGCGTGACACCGAGGCGGCCGTTGTGTACCGCATGCACGACAGCGGAGCCAGGGTGGCCGCCTACTGCGACCGGGCTGGCTTCGAAACGCTGGTCGGCTGACTCGAGAGCACTGACACACTGACCACCCCAGTGGGGCGCCTCCTCCGACCGGGTCACGCGAGGCCCTCCCGGAAGCCCTGCCGCCACGACGGACAGTGCGGCTCCCAGTCGAGCTCCCGCTCGGCCTTGGCATTGGGGAAGCCGCGCCCCTGGGTCATCATCCGCACCGCGACTTCCCCGGCCATCAGCCGGGCCGGCCACTTGGGAACCCGCAGTCATCTGGTGCACGACGACGTCCGGCCGGGCCTTCGCGACCGCCTCGCCGACCGACACCGCGACCAGCGCAACAGCCTCCGCGCCCAGGTCCCCGAGCAGGCCCGGCTTGGCCGCGCTCGTCGTCGTGGCCGTCACCTGGTGCCCCCGGGCCACGAGCTGCGGCACCAGCCGCCGCAGGCCGGCAACCGGGCAGCACCGAGACCCTCCTCCCCTTGCCCGCACACGCTCCGTGCGGACAAGGGTGGCGTCCGTAGCGGTTCAATCGACGCGCAGGGGGAGTTCGGTCAGGCCTCTGAGCAGGGCGCTGGTACGCCATGTGAGGGTGGCCGGGTCCGTGGCGAACGCGAGGGTGGGGCGGTCGTGGAGGAGACGGCGGAGGGCGATGGTGGCTTCGGCGCGGGCCAGGGGCGCGCCCAGGCAGTGGTGGAGGCCGTGACCGAAGCCGAGGTGGCTGTTGGGCGCGCGGCGTATGTCGAACCGGTCCGGGTCGGGGAAGTGCAGTGGGTCCCGGGACGCGGCGGCGAGGGAGATGAGTACGGCGTCGCCCGCAGGGATGTGCGTTCCGGCGATGTCGAGCGGTTCGGCGGCGAAGCGGAACGCGCTGGCGTGTACGGGTGAGTTGTAGCGCAGCGATTCCTCGATGGCCGCGCCCGTCAGCTCAGGTTCGGCCCTGAGGAGGTCGAGTTGGTCGGGGTGGGTGAGCAGGGCGTGGAGTGTGCCGGAGATGAGGTTGACGGTGGTTTCGTGGCCCGCGACGAGGAGGAGGAAGGCCATGCCGAGGAGTTCTTCGCGGGTCGGAGGAGCGTGCCCGGTCGCGGTGTCGGCGGTGGCGAGGATGCTGAGCAGGGCGGAGTCCGGTGTGCGGCGTTTGTGTTCGATCAACTTGGCGAGATAGGCGGTCAGTTCGGTGGCCGCCGAGGTCGCGTGCTCCGGGTTCTCCGGCATGACCAGCGCGTTGGACCAGGCGTGGAATGCAGCTCGGTCGGATGCGGGGATGCCCAGAAGGTCGCAGATCACGGTGACCGGCAGGGGCAGCGCGTAGGCGCTGACCAGGTCGACGGTCCCGTGGTGCGGGAGTTCGGCGAGCACGTCGGTGGCGATGGCTTCGATCCGCGGGCGCAGGGCGGTGATGCGCCCCGGGGTGAAGTGGCCTGCGACCAGGCGGCGGAGTCGGGTGTGCTGGGGTGGGTCGGTCTGGAGCATGTTGCGTCCGATGGCGTGTCCGCCGTCGTCGTGCCAGGAGGAGGAGTGCCGGATGTCGTTGCGCAGGCGCGGATCGGTCAGCGCGGCGCGTGCCGCGTCACGTGTGACGACCATCCACGCCTCCCCGCTCTCGGGGACGAGGACGCGGTGCACGGGGCCCTTGTCCCGTAGGGCCGCGTATACGGCGTAGGGGTTCGCGGCCATGTCGTGCCCGTCAGGGGCCAGGTCGTTGAGGGTGGGTGGCTGAGTGGGCTTTTCCATCTCCGTCACACCTTCCAGAGACGGGACACCGCGTCTGCGAGCGCCGTGGCCTGGGCATGGCCGGCGCGTGCGGCGCCGGGCCTGCGCGTATCCGCGGCCATGTTGCGCCCCATGGCGCGGCGGGCGGTACGGTCCGGGGACACCAACAGGATGTCGGTCCCCGCGGCCTCCAGTTCGGCCGCCTGCTGCTGGGCGCTCGGGTGCGGGCCCGGCGCCGAGGTCAACGGAGCAATGGCCAGGACGCGGCGATAGCCGCGGGCGAGATGGATGTTGGCGGTGGCGCGGCTGCCGCCGTCGATCCAGCGACGCCCGGCCGCCGACGCCGGAGGCCAGACAATGGGGACGGCACAACTGGCCGCGACGGCCTCAGCGAGGGTGACCTGTCCGGCGGCATCGAACGCCTCCAGGGATCCTGTGTGCGCGTCGATCGCCGTGATCCGCAGATCCGTGTCCTCGGGCCAGGCGGTGGCGTCCCGCAGCAGAGTGGCGATGGTGGGACGGACGTCGGCCTCGGGTGGTGTGCGAGCGGCAAGGGCGGCTCGTCCCAGCCGTTGTACGGACCGCTGCGAGTCACGGGAGCCGAGTGCCGCCCAGAGAAAACGCAGGGTCTGGGCGGTGGTGACCGGCAGGTCGATGCGATCGGCTCGGGCCAGCTGCCGCTCGTACGACTCGCGGGCGGATTCGCCGCAGGCCAAGCGTGCACCGTAGATCGCGCCCGCCGACGTGCCGATGACCACGTCCGCACTCAGGAGATCGATCCCGGCGTCGGCGAGACCGGCCAGCACTCCCGTCATCCAGGCCCCGCCCACGGGCCCGCCACCGCCCAGCACCAGCGCCGTGCCGTCCCTGTCTCCCTTGCCGCTGATCTCGCTCTTGTTGCTCACGTCGCTCATGTCGCAACCCCTCGAAACCGTAAACGGGGAGTACTCCCCACTTCCCGTTCGACGTTAGCATCAGTACTGGGGAGCACTCCCCGGTACCGTGAAGGGCAATGAAGATCGCAGACAGCACGGACCGCCCGGACGGAACCGCGGACACCGGCAGCGGCAGCGGAACTGGCGGCGGCAAGGACGGTTCGGGCGCCGGTGCACCCGTCCGCCGCCGAGACGCGCGACGCAACAGAGACCTGTTGCTCGAAGCCGCCCACGAGGTGTTCACCGAACTGGGCCTCAACGCGCCGCTGGACGTGATCGCCCGTCGCGCCGGCGTGGGAAACGCCACCCTGTACCGGCACTTCCCCCACCGCGCCGCACTCGTCGACGCGGTCTTCCGCGACCAGCTGACCGGCACGATGGACGCCGGCGACCGCGCCCGGGACGTCGACGATGCCTGGACAGGGCTGATCGGCTACCTCCAGGCCGTCTTCACCGTCCTGGCCACCGACCGCGGGACGAACGACCTCATGACCACCCACCTCGAGGGCGTCGAGTCACTGACGGCCGTGCACGCCCACAACCACCGCACCGTGGAACTCCTCCTCGAACGCGGTCGCCATCAGGGCACCATCCGGCCCGACGTCACCACCGAGGACGTGCTCTTCGCCCTGGCCGCACTCGGCCGCGCGGTACCCGCCCTCACCACGGCGACCACCCCCGACGGGTGGCGCCGGCCCCTCGCGCTCCTCTGCGACAGCCTCCGCGCCGCACCGACGTCGCCCCCACTCCCCTCCCCCGCGCTCACGCCCGAGCAACTCGACGACACGTTGCACCACTTCAACCGCTGACCGCCGAAGTCGTCCGCCCTACCCCTCCGCGAGGGCGCTCCGCGTCCGCCGCCGCAAGTTCCTCAGAAGTCCAAAGGTGGCGCAGCGGCCGTGCGGCACGGATACGGTCATCAGATGGAACAGGACGAACGGCTCCTTCACAGCTCGTCGTTCGGTGCAGCGGCGACCGCGTACGCCGAGCACCGCCCGGACTATGCGCAGGCCGCGGTGCGCTGGGCCCTCGACCCCGCGCCCGGCCTCCGAGTGCTCGACCTCGGCGCGGGAACCGGCAAGCTGACCGCCACGCTCGTCGAGCTGGGCGCCGAGGTCATCGCGGTCGAGCCCGACCCGGCGATGCTGACGGAGCTGCGCCGCACACTGCCGACGGTCCGTGCCCTGCCCGGTAGCGCCGAGACGCTACCGCTGCCTGACGCGTCCGTCGATGCCGTCGTGGCCGGCAATGCCATGCACTGGTTCGACATGGACGTCGCGGGACCCGAGATGGCCAGGGTCCTCGCACCCGGTGGCGTGCTCGCCGGCTTGTGGAACGTCTTCGACAACCGGGTCGACTGGGTCGCCGGACTCGAGCGGATCAGCGGAAGCGCGGCCATCGGCCCGCGGGACACAATCAGCAGTTGGCGTGCCCAGACGGCCGACATGCATCTTCCCGGCGCCGGCCTGGCGGCCCGGTTCGGCTCGCCGGAGCAGACCGAGTTCCCGCACGGGCAGCGCCGGACCGCCGACTCCCTCGTCGCGACATTCGCGACCAAGGCAGGGATGCTGGTCATGCCGGAACAGGAACGAGAGGCCGCGCTCGACCCGATCCGCGCTTTCCTCGCCAGCACGCCGGAGACCGCCGAAGGCGAGTTCACCCTCCCGATGCTGACCGGCGTGCTGCGCGTACGACGACTGTGAAAGTCATCAACTCCGCGATGGGCACGCCGTGCCCGTGTCCGTGCTCGGCCGCTCCGCCACGACGGTTCGCGCACGGGTTCTGTCCGATCGTGTGAACTGGTGTGCGTGCCGGGTTTGTTGGGACGTAGGTTATGCGGTGGAAACAGTTCACGCCTCGGTTGGAAGACGGACGGTAACCATGACGGACCACGCGACGACGCCCGGAGCTGCGGCTCACCAGAAGATCGACACGTCGGTTCCGCATTCGGCCCGGATCTGGAACTACTGGCTGGGCGGTAAGGACAACTACCCCGTCGACGAGGAGGCGGGTGACGCGTACAGCGCGCTGTTCCCCGGCATCTCCACCATCGCCCGCAGCAGCCGCGCCTTCCTCCGCCGCAACATCTCGTACCTGGTCACCCAGGCGGGCATCCGCCAGTTCCTTGACATCGGCACCGGCCTGCCGACCGGGGACAACACCCACGAGGTCGCCCAGCGGATCGCCCCCGAGACCAAGATCGTGTACGTCGACCACGACCCGATGGTCCTCGCACACGCCCGCGCGCTGCTCACCTCGACCCCCGAGGGGGCGACCGCCTACGTCGACGCGAACCTGGCCGACCCCGACCGCATCCTCGCGGCGGCCGCCGAGACGCTGGACCTCACCCGCCCCACGGCCCTGATCCTCAGCAACATCCTGGGCCACATGGGCGACTACGAGCAGGCGCGGACCATCGTCAAGCGGCTGATGGACGGACTGCCCTCGGGCAGCTACCTCTCCATCAACGACGGGTCGCGCGGCATCGACGCCGGCTTCGAGCAGGCCCAGGACGGTTACAACAGCTCGGGCGCCGTCCCCTACTTCCTGCGCCCGGTCGACGAGATCACGGCGTTCTTCGACGGCCTCGAACTCCTGGAACCCGGCGTGGTCTCGGTGCCGTTCTGGCGCCCGGAATCCGACTCCCCGGCCCCACAGCTCATCGCCGAGCACGGCGGCCTGGCCCGCAAGCCGTGACGAGTAACTCCCGTTCCAAGAAAGGGAGTTACTGACCAAGCACTTCCGAAAGCCGAGGCCGGCCGCCGTCGCCGGGGGCGGACCGGGCTACGCGTCCGGATCGTCGTTCCGCCACCGCGGGCCGACGCCGAGTCTGCGCCGGCCGGAGTCCGTCGGCTCCGCATCGTCGGCGGAGGACGGCTCGGGGTCGAAAGGCTGCGGGGCGGCACCTGCTCGCTCCGCGGCCGTGCGGCCTCGTGCGGCGCGCGCGGGCTCAGTGGCCTCGTCGAGGCTCGGTCCGGTGCCCAAGGGGCGGCGGGAATGGCTCACGCGGCAAAGTCTCGCAGGTCACCGCGGCAGATTGCACCACGCGCAGCACCTCGTCACAGCGCCCTCACGACAGCGCTGCCACGACAGCGCAGACGGACGCTTCGGTGGCACGACCTTGGACAGCGCTTCCCACAGCGGCCATGATCCGGCTGCCCAGGTCACCAAGGTGAGGCGATCGACCAGGCGCACCCCGCACCGCCGACTTGCCGAGCGTCCCCGCAACCGTCACGGCGCATCAGATCCCTTACCGCGTACTCGAAGTCACGATGGTGCAGGGAGTCCACCTGAGGCAGGCATGACCGGAGACCCCGACTGCGTACGCGCGCGGCAGACCACCCTCACACCCACCGCCGCCATCAGGTGAGGCGGGAACCACGCAATGTGACATGGAGTCATCCGGCCCCTGCCGAATGGCGTAAGCGCGATGGCAGGGGCGAGGGAAACAACCCTAAATTTCCGCCATGGGACGATTCGTAGGCTTTTACCCCTGTATTACCAAGTCAGTTGTCGCCTCCTTCGCCGGTGCGGCGATCGCGGTCGGCCCGGTCGGCGGCGTCGCGGCCGCGGTGCCCCGCTCCGACGATGTGAGCGATCAGATCCAGACCGCGCCGGGCACGCCGGACGCGCCGGAGGTGTCCGCCCTGTCCTGGACGGTCACCGACGTCGGCACCGGCAAACTGCTGGGCGCCAAGGAGCCGCACCTTCGCCTGGCGCCGGCCAGCACCCTCAAGACGCTGTTCGCGGTGGCTCTGCTGCCACAGTTGCCCGCCGCCACGGAACACACGGCCGTCACCGCCGACATCGACGACGTAGCTCCCGGCAGCAGTCTCGTCGGCGTACACGAAGGCACCAGCTACACCGTCGGCGACCTGTGGCGCGGTGTCTTCCTCAGTTCCGGCAACGACGCGGTTCACACGCTCGCCAGACTGAACGGCGGAATGCCTCTCACGCTCGCGCGGATGCAGGCCACCGCGGACCGGCTCGGCGCGCACGACACCTCGGTGCGCTCCGCCGACGGGTTCGACACTCCAGGGCAGTACTCATCCGCGTACGACCTGTCGCTGTTCGCGAAGGCCGGGTTGCAGAACCCGGACTTCCGCCGCTACTGCGGGACGAAGTCGGCCCAGTTCCCGGCCACGGGCGGCCCCGACTCCTTCGGCATCCAGAACACCAACCGCCTCCTGGTCGGGTCCCACGGCGTGGAGCCGTATCCGGGGCTGATCGGCGTGAAGAACGGATACACGTCCGAGGCCGGCAACACGCTCGTGGCCGCCGCGACCCGGCACAACCGAACGATCCTGATCACCATCATGAATCCGCAGGACACCTCGGCCAACGCCGTCTACGAAGAGAGCCGCGAACTCCTGGACTGGGGCTTCGACGCCGCTCCTCAGGCCGTGAAGGCAGGGCAGCTGCGAGGGTCGGGCTCGCCCTCCACGCCACGTCACTCCGAGGCGGCCCACCACGGTGCCGGCGCCTCGCAGGCTTCCACGTCCGGGGACGGGTCGTCCGGCCTCACCCGCCATCTGGAAGCGGCCGTCGCCCTGCTCAGCCTCGCCTGTCTGCCCTTCGTCCTCAAGGCTGTCCGGCGCAGGCGCAGGCGCTCCACCAGGTGACGGTCCGCGCGCGCACCGGGGCCCGGCGCCTGACAGGCGACCCTCCGCGATTCCGCGCAGAATAAGGAGGTGGGGGTACGCCCGGCGCAGCCGTGAACCGGCGCGCCCACGGTTACCGAGGGCGTACGGGCCAGGAGGTTTCATGGATCGCCCTTTCGAACCGAGCGGCGTGCCTGATACACAGGTTGATCCCGAGGCCGCCGCCCACGTCGCCCTGGCGGTCAACGGCATGGGCACCTTCTCGTGGGACGTGGACGCGGGACTGATCAACTATGACGACGGGGGCCTGGCCGTCATGGGGTTCCGCCCCGGCGAGTTCGACGGCCGCCTGGCCACCCTGGGCGAGCGAATAGTGCCCAGCGAGGTGCCGGCCATCGAGGACCTGGTGGACAGGGCGCTGCGGGAGCGCTCCGGATTCAGCCTCTACTTCCGGGTGCGGCACCCCGACGGGCGACTGCAGTGGACGCACACGCAAGGTCACATCGTCCGGGACGAGCACAACCGCCCGGTGCGGGTCATCGGGATCATCCGGGACGCGAGCCAGGAGCTGCGGGCGGTGGACCAGACCGAGCTGCTGCGGCAGGCCCGGGAGGAGCGCCACCGTCCGTCCGACGCCGTCGTCCACGTCAGTGACGCCCTCGTGCCGACCGTCACCGTGGAGGACGTCGCGGAGGCCCTCACCGACTCGCGGCTGATGGAACGGATCGGCGCCTCCAGCGTCCTCCTCGGCCTGATCGACAACGGCCGCATGGAGCTGGTGGGCTCCAACGGCGTCCACGAGGGCCTCATCCAGGACTTTCACCTGGCACGTCTGAGTGAGCCGCTGCCGCTGACGGAGGCGGCTCGCACCCGCGAGGCGGTGTTCGTGACGAACAGGCTGGACTTCATCGCCCGCTTTCCGGCGCTGACGCCGTACCTGTCTCACTTCCCGGACGCCGCGGCGGCGGTGTATCTGCCGCTGATCGCGCAGGACACCCCGATCGGTGCCGTCGGGCTCACCTACGAGGGGCGGGCCAGCTTCCCGCCGGAGGAGCGGACCGTGCTGACGGCGCTCGGCAAGGTCATCGCGCAGTCGCTCCAGCGGGCGCTGCTCTACGACCAGGAGCACGAGCTCGCCGCGGGGCTGCAGACGGCGATGCTTCCCGGGATCCTGCCGCACGTGCCCGGTGTGCACCTCGCGACCCGTTACCGGCCCACGCGGGCCCGGGGCGGCATCGGTGGCGACTGGTACGACGCGCTGACGCTGCCCGACGGCCGGATCGCCATCGTCGTCGGCGACGTGCAGGGCCACGATGTGACGGCCGCCGCCGTGATGGGGCAGCTGCGCATCGCTCTGCGCGCGTACGCCGCCGAGGGGCATCCGCCGTCCACGGCCATGGCGCGCGCGTCCGCCTTCCTCGCCGAACTCGACACCGACCGGTTCGCCACCTGTCTCATGGCCCTCGTCGATCCGCTCACGGGGATGACGTCAGTGGTGCGCGCGGGCCATCCGGAGCCCGTGCTGCGCAGCCCGGACGGAAGCTGTGCCTGGCTCGACATCCCCGGTGGTCTACCTCTCGGTCTCAACACGCCGGGTGGCCAGCCCGCGTACCCGGTCTTCGAGACCCTCGTCGAACCCGGCTCGACTCTGGTGCTGTGCACGGACGGGCTCATCGAGTCGCGCGCCGAGGACATCGATCAGGGGCGTGAGCGGCTCCTCGACGCGCTGGGCGCCGGGCCGGGGCCGCCCGAGGCCCTCGCCGACCATCTGCTGGACACCATGGCCACCTACACCGGCGAGGAGGACGACGTGGCTCTCCTGGTGCTGCATCGGTCCCGGGGGAAGGCGTCCCCGGCACCACGTATGGAGGCGGTCATCTCCCCCAGCGATCCCGACGCCCTGCGCAACGCGCGGATCGCGTTGCGCGAGGCGCTGCACAGCTGGTCGCTGGAGGCTCTCAGTGACACGGCGGAACTCCTCGCCTGCGAACTCGCCACCAACGCCCTCCTGCACACCGACGGCAGCGCCACGCTGACGGCCAGACCGGTACGGCACAGTGGCCGGGGCCTGCGTCTGGCCGTCAGCGACACGTCGACGGCGTCGCCGCGGCGCCGGGCCGCCCTGGAAAGGGCCACCTCCGGCCGCGGCATGATGCTCGTCGAGGAGCTCGGCACCGCCTGGGGCATCGAACCCCGCGGCAACGGCAAGACGGTGTGGTGCGAGCTGTCCCTCGATCTGGTCTAGCCACGGACCTCACGAGCGTTCTCCCATGGTCAACTCCGGTGTGGGGCGGCTGATTCCGCGGGTGAGCCGGAGCAGCTGGGCGCCTCCCACGGCGAGCCGGCACAGTCCGATGGCGTGGAAGCGGGCCTACGCGCATCTGCCCGCGGATGAGTACCCGACCCCACTCGGGCCCACATCGACGAGTTCAGCTCCGTCAGCCAGAAGGCCCTCTACGACACTGCGCTGGAAGCGGTCGTCGCCGCGATCGAGCGGGCCGCCGACGGCAGTTGACGCAACGCCCAAGGCCCTGTGTCACTGCCGCTGGCGCAGCGTGATGTACGGCTCGAAGGCGTCCAGCAACAGCTCGCGCATGCGTTCCGCGTCCATGTCGCCCGTCCCCGCGAGGACCTGGATGGCCATGCCGTCGACCATGCTGGTGAAGCGGCTGGCCATGGCCTCCGCGTCCGCGCCCCGCGCCATCCCCTCCTGCTGGCAGGTCCGCAGCAGGTCGAGGACGATCTCGCGCCAGCGGACGTGGACGCCCTTCTGGCCTTCCCTGAGGGTCGGGTCGAGGATGGCCTCGTTCCACGACTGCACCCACACCGACCACTCGTCGGCATCCTCGTCGGTCGTCGTCAGCTGCACCTCGATCAGCCGGCGCAGCTTCTCGACGGTGGTGTCGGCCGTCCTGAACTCCTCTTCGAGGCGCGCGTGGAAGCGGTCGGCGTAGAAGACGAGGGCGCCCTTCAGCGCGTCGTCCTTTGTCGGGAAGTGGTAGTGGACAGTGCCGGTGCTGGTCCCGCACGCACGGGCGATGTCGGCGACCCGTACCTTGTGGAACCCGCGGCGGGCGATGAGGCGGGCGGTGGCTTCCAGGATCTGGGCGCGGCGGAGGTCGGCGTCCACGGCGTCGGCGCGGCGGCGGGCCGGCTGACCGCTACCCGCTCCCCCGCGCGCGACGGGTGGCTTTCCCGCCCCGGTCCGCAGATACCGCTGCGACACCTTGCCGACCTGCGCGATCGCGGCGACCTCGTGGTCCTGGAGACGGCGGTTGCCGCGCAGGGCCTTGGACAGCGCGGTGGGATCCATGCCCACGCGGTCGGCGAACTCCCGCTGGCTGATGGGCGCCGAAAGCACCACGAGCCGCGCCCGGTCCGCGAGGGTCGCGGTGTCGTCCGCGATGTCCTGCGCCCCGCCTTGGATGGACGTCATTGCGCTGGGTCCGTTCAGCCTTCCGCGTGCGATGAGAGTGCCGACACGACCTCGTCGGCCGCTCGCAGGCCCGACGAAATGGCACCGTCGATGTAGCCGTTCCACACACTAGCCGTCTCGGTTCCGGCCCAGTGCACGGTTCCGGTGGGTTCCCGCCAGCCGCGACGCCCGTATCCCGTCCAGCCGCCGGGTGTTACGTACGCCTCGTAGCCGCCCCGCGCGAAGGTGTCCCGCGACCAGATCTTCTCCGTGTAGTCGAGCGGACGTGCCGCGCGCTGCCCGACGACGGTGGTGAAGCTCTCCAGTACGGCCGCGCGGCGCCGGGCGTCGTCGAGGTCGCTCCAGTCGGTGACGCGGTCGCCGTACACGAAGCCGACGAGCACGCCCCGGGAGGCGTCGTCCGGCGAATTGTCGAACACGACGCCGACCGGCCCGTCGTCGTAGAGCGTGGCGACGCCCGAGAGTCCGGCAGCCCGCCAGAACGGGGCGTCGTACACCGCGTGGACCTTGGCGACGCGTCCCATCGGGCTGTGGGACAGCCAGCCGTCCCTGCTGACGGGGAGCCCCGGGGTGAAGCGGATGGTGCGGACCGCCTGGGGTGGCAGCGCGACGATCGCCCTGCGGGCCTCGAACACGGTGGACGCCGTCCTCACGCGGACGCCGCCCTCGTCGTACTCGATCGACTGCGCATGCTCGCCGAGTCGGACGCGCCCGCCGAGCAGGCCGGCGACGGCGCGGGCCGGCCCCGCCGCGCCGGTGACGAAGCGGCTGTCCTGGGCGCAGTCCCGCGTCTCCATGAGCTGCTCGTACCCGCCGGCGGCGGCGATGTAGAACAGCACGTGGAACAGCGAGATCTCGTACGGCTCCGCGCACCACAGGCCCTGCACGGCGAGTGCCAGGCGGCGCCGGGCGTCCGGGTCGTCGGTCTGCGCACGGAAGAACGACTCGGCCGTCTGGGCGTCCCACTCCGCGAATCGGGTGGTACGCCAGGGCCGTTGGGTGTCCACGGTCCGGGCGAGCTCGTCGAGGACTTCGCTGACGCGGGTGTACTCCGCGATGCCGGGGCCGTCGGCCGGTGCGGCGCCGAGGTAGGGAACGGTGCCGCCGTCGTGCCACACCTCGACGTGCTTGCCCGTCTCCCAGGTCGGGAAGGTGGCGCAGCCGAAGCGGTCCGCGAGGGCGAGCAGATGTGTCTGGGTCGGGCCGACCCACTGGCCGCCGTGATCGAGCGTCACGCCGTCGGCCCGGATCTCGGTGAGCACGCGGCCGCCCACCCGGTCGGCGGCCTCGACGAGCGTGAAGTCGACACCCGCGTCGTGGAGTCGAAGAGCTGCGGCCAGTCCCGCGTAGCCGCCACCCACGACGACCACCTCGGATTCGACCAGGTCCATTTCGGTCTGTTCCCACATGGCCGCAGAGCATGTCGCAAGACTGATCAGTCAGTCAATCGTTGCGATGAATCTGTCCGGAAACCTTGACACACCCTCCCCCGCCAGCATCATTGACCCACGCATCAATCTTGCGATTCGCCGCCCACCCCGGACAGGGGGTTCGCCCATGGCAACGTCACCTGACACCACTTCGGAAGCCGCACCCGGCAGCTCGCAGGAAAAGGGCCTGCGCACCGGCGCCCTCGGCATGACCACGAGCCTGATCCTCTCGGTGGCGTCCGCCGCCCCCGCCTACAGCCTCGCCGCGACTCTCGCGTTCATCGTCGCCTTCGTCGGATTCCAGGCGCCGTCGATCGTCGTGCTCGCCTTCGTCCCGATCCTGTTCGTCTCCTTCGGCTACGCCGCCCTCAACCGCAAGGAGCCGGACTGCGGAACCATCTTCACCTGGGCCACCCGCGTCCTCGGCCCGCGCGTCGGCTTCATGGGCGGCTGGGCCATCATCACCTCGTTCACCCTGGTGATGGCCAGCCTGGCCCAGGTCGCCGGCCAGTACGTGTTCATCCTCTTCGGTGCGAAAGGCATCGGGTCCGACCCGTCCAGCCCCTGGGTCCTCCTCGTGGGACTCGGCTGGATCGCCCTCATGACGGCCGTCTGCTATCGCGGCATCGAAGTGGCCGCCGCCGTCCAACGCGCCCTGCTCTTCCTTGAGTTCGCGATGCTCGCGGTCTTCTCGGTGGTCGCCCTCGTACGCGTCTACACGGGGAACGCCGGTGCCGGCGCACGGCATCCGCACTGGTCGTGGCTCAACCCGTTCGAGATCTCCTCACCGAGCGCGTTCGTCAGCGGCCTCGTCCTGATGCTGTTCATCTACTGGGGCTGGGAGACCGCGCTCACCGTCAACGAAGAGACCACCGACCGGCACCGGACACCCGGCGTCGCCGCCGTCTCCTCCACGGTCATGCTGCTCGTGCTCTACCTCGTCGCGACCGTGGCGACGCTGGCCTTCGCCGGCATCGGCACGACCGGCGCGGGGCTCGGCAACCCCGACAACTTCGGTGACGTCTTCTCCGCCATCGGCAGGGCCGTCTTCGGCGACAGCGGTCTCGGCTCCTTCCTGTGGCATCTGCTCGTCCTGATGGTGCTGTCCTCCGCCGCCGCGTCCACCGAGACGACCGTGCTCTCCCTGGGGCGCACGCTCCTGGCCATGGGCGGCCGCGGAGCCGCGCCGCGCATCTTCGCGAAGGTCCACCCGCGCTACTCGATCCCGCAGTTCAGCACCATCGCCACCGGAGTCGCGGGAGCGGTCTGCTACATCGTCATGAACTTCCTGAGCCACGGCCAGGTCATCGGCGACGCCGTCTCCTCCTGCGGGCTCATGATCGCGTTCTACTACGGCCTCACGGGCCTCACCTCGGCCTGGGCCCACCGCACCGAGTGGCGACACAGTGCCGCCGACTTCTGGCTGCGCCTCACCCTGCCCGCGATCGGCGGCCTGACCCTCGTCGCGGCCGGGCTGTGGAGCCTGAAGAACGACTGGGACCCGGTGAACAGCTACACCTCCTGGACCCTCCCCTTCGCACCCCACTGGCGCATCGGCGGAGTCTTCGTCATCGGAGTCGGGACGCTCCTCCTCGGCTACCTGCTGATGCTGGCGTACGGCCGCATCGCACCACGGTTCTTCACCGGCACGCCCCAGGAGACCTCGGCCGTCGCCGAGCAACGGCCCCCGCACGAGCGCATCCCTCAGTGAACGTCACAGCCCCTCAGTAGCCCTCCCACCACGGAGTTCGCCATGCCCTACCCCGTACGCGACGCGCTCGGCCTCTCCGCCGAGCAGCACGACTTCATCCGGCTCGCCCGCGACTTCGCCGCCGCCGAGATCCGTCCCCGCGCCCGCGCCGTCGACAACGCCCAGACCGAGTCGCCGCTGGACCTGTGGGACAAGGCCGCCAGGACGGGCCTGGCCGCTTTCATGATCCCCGCGGAGTTCGGCGGCGGCGGAGTGACCGACATGGTCACGCAGGCGCTCGTGCAACAGGAGCTGTGCCACGGCGACATCGGCATCGGGAACCTGCTGACCTCCAGCGGCTTCTTCGCCGATCCCGTCCTCGAACTCGGCACGCAGGCGCAGAAGGAGCGGTGGCTGCGACCGCTCACCACCGACACACCCCCGTTGACCGCGCTCGCCGTCACCGAACCCGACCACGGCTCGGACGCCGCCGGCATCCGCACCCGCGCGGTGCGCGACGGAGATCACTACGTGCTCAGCGGCCAGAAGGCGTGGATCTCCAACGCCCCTTACGCACAGCGGTTCGTCGTGTTCGCCACGGTCGACCCGTCGCTCCGCGCGCGCGGCGTGACCGCGTTCGTCATCGACCGGGACACACCGGGACTGACCGTGGGCAGGCCGATGCGCAAGATGGGGCAGCGCGCCATCGTCAACGCCGAGGTGTTCCTCGACAACGTACGCGTCCCCGCCGCAGACCGGCTCGGCGCCGAGGGCCAGGGCTTCTCCGGGCTGATGCGCACCTTCGACGCCTCCCGGATCCTCATCGGCGCGTCCTGCGCGGGCCTGTGCCGGGCCGCTCTCGACCTGGCCGTGGAGTACGCCCAGGAGCGCGTGCAGTTCGGCGTGCCCATCATCGAACACCAGGCGGTCGCGTTCCGGCTCGCCGACATGGCGACCCGCGCCGACACCGCCCATCTGGTGACGATGCGCGCGGCACGCCTCTTCGACCAGGGCGAGAAGGTCACCGCCGAGTCGGCGATGGCGAAGCTGACCGGCTCGGAGAACGCCATGTTCAACACGTGGGCCGCCGTGCAGACGCTGGGCGGCTGGGGCTACTCGCAGGAATTCCTCGCCGAGAAGTGGATGCGTGACGCCAAACTGGAGGAGATCGAGGAAGGCACCTCCGACATCCAGCGGCTGGTCATCTCCCGGGCGCTCGCGAAGTCATGACCACTCTCGACGTCTTCCGCGCCCCGGAGTCGGTCGCCGTCGTCGGCGCCACCGACCACCCGGCCAAATGGGGCCACTGGCTCGCCCGCGGCGCCGTCGCGGGCGCGCACCGGCGCCGCGTGCACCTGGTCAACACGCGCGGCGGCCAGGTCCTCGGCCGCCCCGCCCTCCCGGGCCTCGACGCGCTGCCCGAGGTCCCCGATCTGGTCGCCTTCGCCGTCCCCGCCTCCGCTCTCGCCGACGGGGTCTCCCGAGCTGTCGCGCTCGGCGTGCCCGGCCTGCTCGCGATCACCGCGGGCATCGAGGACGAGGCCGCGATCGGTGACGTGATTGCCGCGAGCGGGACCCGGCTGCTCGGGCCGAACTGCCTGGGCCTCTACGACGCGTCGAGCGAACTGGAGCTGGCCTGGGGCCGGTTCACGCCCGGCAGCCTCGCGATCGTGTCGCAGAGCGGACAGCTGGGACTGGAGATGGCGGGGATGGCCGCGAGCGCCGGCATCGGTGTCTCCAGGTTCGTCTCCGTCGGCAGCCAGCTCGACGTGTGCGCCGCCGAACTGCTCGCCGACCTGGCCCACCACGAAGCCACCCGCATCGTCGCCGTCTATCTGGAGAGCTTCGGCGACGGCGAGCGGCTACTGGACGCCCTGGACCTCCTGCGTGAGGCGGGCAAGCCGGTGCTCCTGCTGACGGTCGGCGCCAGCAGGGCCGCACAGCAGGCGGCCCGCTCGCACACGGGATCCATGACGTCAGGCATCGACGTCGTGGACGCCGCCTGCCGCGCGGTCGGCGCCGTTCGCGTCGACACACCGGCTCAACTCGTCGACACGGCAAAGCTGCTGAGCCGATGCGCGCCGGTGCGGGGGCGTCGGGTCGCGATCGTGGCCGACAGCGGCGGACAGGGGGCCGTCGCCGCGGACACCGCGTCACGGCTCGGCCTGACCGTCGCCGAGTTTCCCCCGGCGGTCCAGGAGCGCCTCGCGGACCGGCTGCCGCCGCACGCCGCGGTCGCGAACCCCGTCGACCTCGCCGGCGCGGGTGAGGACGACATCTCCACGTACGCGTCGACACCGGCGGCCCTTGCCGACAGCTCGGTCACCGACGCCGTCGTGCTCAGTGGCTACTTCGGCAGCTACGGTCGCGACATCCCCGAACAGCAGGCGGCCGAGTCGGAGGTCGCGCGGGCCATCGGCTCCCTGGCCGCCGAGCGGGCGCTTCCGGTCGTGGTCCACTCGATGGCCGAACACACCGAAACGCTAAGGGAGTTGCACGCGTCCGGGGTGCCGACCTTCGCCGATGTCGAGGCGGCGCTGCGAGCGGTGGCGACGGCGCACCGCTTCACTCAGGCACCCCGTCCGCGCGTACGCCGTGCGCCCATGCCTGAGCGCCAAGTGCCGCCAGGCGGTGGATATCTGGCCGCCCGACGACTGCTGGCCGATGCGGGAGTCCCGTTCCCGCCCGCGGTCGGGATCGCGCCGGGTGCGCCGGATCCTGGCGGCGCGATGCGATCCCTCTCGGCTCCGGTCGTACTCAAGGCCGACTGGCTGGAGCACAAGACGGAGCACGGAGGTGTGGAGACCGGGCTGGGCGATACCGCCGCGCTCGGCGCCGCGTACCACGCCATGGTGGCGCGGCTCGGGTCCCACGGGTACGTGGTCGAGGAGATGGACCGGCGCACCGACGTGGTCGAAGTGATCGTCGCCGCGCGGCGCGACCCGTCGTTCGGTCCGGTCGTCGTGGTCGGCGCCGGCGGAGTCCAGGCCGAGCTCACCCAGGACCTCGCGCTTGAACTCGCCCCCTGCTCCCACGGCACCGCGAGCGAGATGATCCGCCGGCTCCGGTCCTGGCCACTGCTGGCCGGCTGGCGCGGCAGGCGGCCGGTCGACGTCGACGCGCTGGCGGCGGCCGTCGTCGCCGTCTCCGAGCTGATCGCCGACCGTGGCGACATCGGCGAGATCGAGCTCAACCCGGTCCGCGTCTCACCGGAAGGAGCCCTCGCGGTCGACGCCCTCGTCATAGCGACAGCGACGCCCGACAACCCTTCCACTCCCTGACCGCGTCCGGCCGGCGACCACCGGCCGGAACCCGGTGTTCACAAACTCGACCGTGTAGAGGTCTAGCCGCAGACCATTAAGTGTCGGCACTCTTGCGCCCGTTGTGTCAGGACGTACGCGTGAGACAAGGGTGAACCGATGACACCGATAAGCCGCAGGGGTTTTGTCGCGCTGGGCGCCGGGATCGCGGCCGGCGCCGCGCTGCCCGCCACCAGAGCGGGGGCAGCCACCACGGGCACCGTCAAGGACGTCAAGCACGTGGTGATCCTCATGCAGGAGAACCGCAGTTTCGACCACTACTTCGGCCGCCTCAAGGGCGTCCGCGGGTTCGGCGACCGCAGCGGCATCACGCTCTCCGGCGGGCAGCCCGTCTTCAACCAGCCGAACGGGCTGGGCCGCCAGTACCCGTGGAAACTCAGCTCCACCCCGGCCGCGGGCGGCGTGGACGGCGAGACACTCGCCCAGTGCAACGGCGACCTGCCGCACAGCTGGTCCTCCCAGCACTCCGCGTGGAACAAGGGCCGGCTCGACCACTGGGTCGCCGGTGTCGGCAACGTGCGCAGCCTCGGCTACCTGGACCGCGGCGACATACCGTTCCACTACGCCCTGGCCGACAATTACACCGTCTGCGACGCCTACTTCAGCTCCACCCTCAGCGCCACCGGGCCCAACCGCACCTACCTGTGGAGCGGCAAGGTCGACGGCTCCAGCTACGACGGCGGCGACGAGTCGGGGCTGACCTGGGAGACGTACGCCGAGGCGCTCCAGCGGGCCGGCGTGAGCTGGAAGGTCTACCAGAATGCCAATGACAATTACGGCGACAACGGTCTCGCCTACTTCTCGAAGATCGCCGGCGCCGAGCCAGGTGACCCGCTGCACGACCGCGGCATGGCCTCCGTCCCCGCGGTGACCGGTTCCACGCCCGACGACATCGCCGCCGCGATCAAGGCGGACGCGCTGGCCGGCACGCTCCCCCAGGTCTCCTGGGTCGTCGCCAACCAGGCGTTCTCCGAGCACCCCTACGCTCCGCCCGGCGACGGAGCCCACTTCGTGGACCTCGTCCACCGCGCCCTGGCCGCATCCCCCGAGGTGTTCGACTCGACCGTCCTCTTCCTCAACTACGACGAGAACGACGGCTTCTTCGACCACGTACCCCCGCCGTCACCTCCCGCCGGTACGGCCGGCGAGTTCCTCAACGGAACCCCCTTCGGCCTCGGCTTCCGTGTCCCGATGGTGGTCATGTCCCCCTGGACCAGAGGCGGCTGGGTCTCCTCGGAGGTCTTCGACCACACGTCCGTCCTGCGATTCATGGAGACCTGGACGACCGCCCTCGGCACCCCGGCGACCTGCCCCAACATCAGCGCGTGGCGCCGCAAGGTCACCGGCGACCTGACCGGCGTGTTCGACTTCGCCCGGCCCGTGTACGGAATGCCGTCCGGCCTGCCCGCCACCAAGGTCATCGGGTACGACACCTGCGGCCCGCTGCCCAACCCCGCGCCGCAGACGAACGCCCTGCCCAGCCAGGAACCCGGCACCCGCCCCGCGCGCGCCCTCCCGTACCAGCCGAACGGCAACCTCGACCACTTCGAGTTCGGTGCCGCCGGCAAGATCCTCGCGTGGTTCTCCATGGCGAACCAGGGCTCCCCGGCACGCAGCGCCGCCCACCTCTCCATCCACCCGAACGCCTACCGTGACACGACGCCGTGGCAGTACACGGTTGACGCGGGCGGCACGGCCACGGACTTCTTCAACATCGGCGCGGGCTCCGGGGCGGGCGCGTACGACATCACGATGGCAGGGCCGAACCGCTTCCTGCGCCGCTTTACGGGCGACGCCACGAAGGCGGGCAAGGCGATCGAGGTCGCCGCCCGGTACGCCGTGGAGTCCGGCACCGGCAAGATGGCCATCTGGTTCAAGTTGACCAACTCGGGCTCCGCGTCGGCACAGTTCACCATCACGTCCAACAACTACCGTTCGGACGGCCCGTGGACCTACACGGTCCCCGCCGGCGGCTCGACGGAGGACTTCTTCAACGCCGTGGCGAACCAGAACGGCTGGTACGACTTCACGATCACGTCCAGCACGGACACGACGTGGTCCCGCCGCTACACGGGCCACATCGAGACCGGCGCGGCGTCCGTCAGCGGCTGATTCCCCGGCGGCGCCCGCGGCGGGTGATTCGGCCGGGCGAACGGTCGGTTTGTCGGCGGGTCGGTCGGTCAGCGGTCGGTCGGTCGGGAGCACGCGGCCCGGCCGACCCTGCACCGGCCGACCGGTCACCGACTTAAACTGATCGTTTTGACCGTTTCTCGCGAGGGGTAGGGCCGCGCGCAACCGCACGACAGGATAGGCCCGTAGTAGGCAACCTTCCCGTCATGACGACCAGTTTCGTCGGCCGCGACAGCGAACTGGCCGCCGTCGGACGGTCATTGCAGGAACACCGGCTGGTCATGCTCACCGGCAGCGGAGGTGTCGGAAAGAGCCGGCTCACGCTGCGCTTCGCCGAGGAGGTACGGGGCGCGTACGCGGACGGGGCCTGGTGGGCGGACCTCTCCCATCTCTACGACGACCGGCTGTTCACCGCCACGGCCTCCGACGCCGTCGGACTCCTGGACCACAATCCGCGCGCCCATCGAGGCGCTGAGCGAATGGCTGGCCGGCCGGCGCCTCCTCCTCGTCCTCGACTGCTGCGAGCGCGTCCTCGATGCCTGCTGCGAGCTGGTCACCGAGCTCCTCGACGCCACCCCGAACCTGACCGTCCTCGCCACCAGCAGGCAGCCCCTCGGGGTCCATGGCGAGCACTGCATCGAGGTGGCCCCCTCTGTCCACGGGCGACGAGGAGGGCGGTTCCGACGAGGCGGTGCGCCTGTTCCGCGAGCGGTGCGCCCCGGACGCGCCGGACGTCCCGCTCGACTCCCCCGAGACCATCTCCCGTATCTGCCGCCGCCTCGAAGGCATCCCCCTCGCGGTCGAGCTGGCCTGCGCACGGCTGCGCGAGAACAGCCCCGACGAGATCGCCGAGCGGCTGACCTCACGCCTGGACACCCTGGTCGACGACACGGTCTGGCCCGAGCGCCACCGCGCCCTCACGGACGACGCCGAACACGGCCTCGCGCACGCGCTCCAGGGGCACGCCGGTCCCTGACCGCGCCTCACGAGACAGGGCTCGTCTCCCCCCTCGGACGGTAGGACCATTTGTGTACCCCGGCCCGCCGACACGTCCGCAGGCTCGAACGGTGGCACGGTCCGCCATACGCTCACGCAGTGTTCAACATGCCCGCTCTGATCAAACGCCTGGTGATCGGCCGCGCCATGCGCAGCGAGGAGCTGGGCGAGACACTTCTGCCCAAGCGCCTCGCCCTGCCGATCTTCGCCTCCGACCCGCTCTCGTCGGTGGCGTACGCGACCCAGGAGATCCTGCTCGTCCTCACCCTGGGCGGACTCGCCTATCTGCACTTCACGCCGTGGATCGCCGCGGCCGTGGTGGCGCTGATGGCGGTGGTCGTGCTCTCGTACCGGCAGGTCGTGTACGCGTATCCGAGCGGCGGCGGCTCCTACGAGGTCGCTTCCACCAACCTCGGGCCGTCGGCCGGTCTCGTGGTCGCCGCCTCGCTGCTGGTCGACTACGTGATGACGGTGGCGGTGTCCGTCGCCTCCGGCGTGGACAACATCATCTCGGCGCTCCCGGCACTCAACGACTACCGCGTCCTGCTGGCCGTCGGTTTCGTCGCCCTTCTCACCGCGATCAATCTGCGAGGCGTACGCGAGTCGGGCAAAACCTTCGCCGCACCTACTTACCTCTTCATCGGCGGCGTACTGATCATGGTGATCACCGGCCTGATCCGGTACGCCCTGGGGGACGCGCCGGTCTCCGAGACCGCCGCGTACGGCATCACGCCCCAGAAGTCCGACACACATCTCGCGGGCCTGGCCCTGGTGATGCTCGTGCTGCGCGCCTTCTCCTCGGGGTGTACGGCGCTGACCGGCGTGGAGGCGATCTCCAACGGCGTACCGGCCTTCCGCAAGCCCAAGTCCAAGAACGCCGCGGCCACTTTGGTGGCCATGGGCGTCATCGCCGTCGTCATGTTCGTCGGTGTGACGACGCTCGCGCTGATCAGCAAGGTGCACATCACGGACGACGCGTGCCGGCTGACGGGACTCGACGGGGACTGCGCGAGCTATACGCAGCGCACGGTGATCGCGCAGGTGGCGGCCGCCGTGTTCGGCGGTGAGCACAGCGTCGGATTCTTCTTCATCCAGGCCGCCACGGCCCTGGTCCTGATCCTGGCCGCGAACACCGCTTTCAACGGCTTCCCGATGCTGGCCTCGATCCTCGCCAAGGACCGTTTCCTGCCGCACCAGTTGCACAACCGGGGCGACCGGCTGGCGTTCTCCAACGGCATCCTCGCGCTGGCCGTCGTCGCCGCCGCGCTGCTCTGGGGATTCAAGGCCAACGTCACCAGCCTCATCCACCTCTACATCCTGGGTGTGTTCACCTCGTTCACCCTGTCCCAGCTGGGCATGGTGCGGCACTGGAACCAGGAGCTGGCGACCGAGCACGACCCCGTGGTCCGCCGCCGCCACCACTCCACGCGCGCCATCAACACCCTCGGCGCGTGCGTCACCGGCCTCGTCCTGCTGATCGTGCTCGTCACCAAGTTCACCGAGGGCGCCTGGCTGGCCGTTCTCGCCGCTACGGTGCTGTGGCTGATGATGCGCGGCATCCGCCGCCACTACGACACGACGTCCGCCGAGCTGGCCGTCGAGGACGCGCACGCCGAACTCGTGTCCCCCTCAAGGGTCTTGGCGATCGTCCTGGTCTCCAGGCTTCATAAGCCCACGATGCGCGCCCTGGCCTACGCGCGCGCCTCCCACCCCGACCGGCTGGAGGCGCTGACCGTGTCGGTCGACCGCGACGAGGCCGCCGCCCTGCGCGAGAGCTGGGACGAATACAGCATCGACGTACCGCTGAAGGTCATCGACTCCCCGTACCGCGAGGTCACGAGGCCCGTCGTCGAGTACGTGCGCGCCATCCGCCGGGACAGCCCCCGCGACATCATCGCCGTCTTCATCCCGGAGTACGTGGTCGGCCACTGGTGGGAGAACCTGCTCCACAACCAGTCGGCGCTCTGGCTCAAAAGCCGTCTTCTGTTCACGCCCGGGGTGATGGTGACGAGCGTTCCCTGGCAGCTCACCTCGTCCGCGCACGCGAACCACCCGGCCCGTCGGGCGCCCGGTTCCGTGCGCCGGGGCGAACCCCAGCACCCACGGGCCGGTGCCGGCCGGTCGCACAGCACCGGGCACGACTGACGAACCGGGGTACGACATCCATTCCGGTCTCGCACGGCCCAGCGACGGCATCCCGCCAATTCTGGCGCAAATGAGCATGGGGTCAGCACGAATGAGCAGGTAAGCAGGGGTCATGTATCTTCTGCCGATGAAATTTGGACCACTCAACGCCAATATCGAAGTCCTGGCAGTGGCCCTCATCCTCTTCGCCGTCGTCTTCCTCTGGTTGAGGCGCCTCCTGCCCCGCATCAACGAGGTGCTGGCCGAGCGCGCCGACCGTACCGAAGGCGCCCTGGAACGCGCCGAGGCGATCCGGGCGGAGGCCTCCGCCGAGCACGCCGGCGCCCAGGCCTTGCTCGCCGAGGCCCGTCGCGACGCCGCCAGGGTCACGCAGGCGGCGCGCGAGGAAGGTGCGGCGCTGATAGCCGCCGCCCGCGAGGACGGACTGCGCGAACGCGAGGCGCTCCTCGCCGACGGCCAGGCCCTGATCGAGGCCGAACGGGCCTCGGCGGAGGCCGAACTGCGCCTCACCGTCCCCGAACTGGCCGCCGAACTGGCGAGCCGCATCATCGGGGAGCGCGTCCCGGCGGCAGCACCCACGCACCCCTGAAACGCGCTCGTCGCACGGGGCCACAACGCACCAGGGCCCGGATCCAATGGATCCGGGCCCTGGTCGGCAGTAGCGGGGACAGGATTTGAACCTGCGACCTCTGGGTTATGAGCCCAGCGAGCTACCGAGCTGCTCCACCCCGCGTCGGTAGACACCACCGTACGCCATCGGAGCAGCTACTCCTGACCACCTCCTGCCAGGACGGCAGGCACCGCTGTCGCCAGGAGCTACGCGCCACTCGCCCTGAGCATGTCCTCACGCTCGACGATCTTCACGCGCTCACGGCCCTCGGGCTCGCCCAGCGCCTTCTCCGCCTCGTCCAGCCGGTACCAGCCGTCCCACGTCGTGTAGCGCACGTTCCGCTCGTCGAGGAACGCGTCCACGGCCTCCGGGTCGGGCGCGGAGGGCGTGCTCAGACGGCCGTTCTCACGGTCGTCCAGGAGGCTGGCGACCGTCTCGTTGGCGTCGCCCTTGGTGTGGCCGATCAGACCCACGGGACCGCGCCGGATCCAGCCGGTGACGTACGTCGACTGCAGGTGCTCGCCGGACTCCTCGATCACCCGGCCACCCTTGTCCGGAACGGTGCCCGACGCCAGGTCCCAAGGCAGCTTGGGGAGTTCGTCGGACAGGTAACCCACGGCACGGTAGACGCCCTTGACGTCCCAGTCCTTGAACTCGCCGGTTCCCTTGACGTTGCCGGTGCCGTCGAGGGCGGTCCGCTCGGTGCGCAGGCCGGTCACTTCGCCGTTCTCACCGAGGATCTCGGTCGGGGATTCGAAGAAGTGCAGGAACAGCTTGTGCGGCCGCGTGCCGACGTCGCGGATGGCCCAGTTCTCGAGCGTCTTGGCGACCATGTCGGCCTGCTTGTTGCCGCGCCGGGTCGCGATCGAGCCGTCGTCGTAGTCGATGTCCTCGGGGTCGACGATGACCTCGATGTTCGGGGAGTGGTCGAGCTCCCGCAGCTCCATCGGGCTGAACTTCGCCTGCGCCGGACCGCGGCGGCCGAAGACATGGACCTCCAGGGCCTTGTTCGCCTTGAGGCCGTCGTAGACGTTCGGCGGGATCTCGGTCGGCAGCAGCTCGTCCGCGGTCTTGGCCAGGATGCGGGCCACGTCGAGCGCGACGTTGCCGACACCCAGGACCGCGACCTTCTCCGCTTCGAGCGGCCAGGTCCGCGGCACATCGGGGTGGCCGTCGTACCAGGAGACGAAGTCGGCAGCACCGTACGAGCCGTCGAGGTCGATGCCCGGTATGTCGAGCGCGCGGTCGGCCGTCGCGCCCGTGGAGAAGATCACGGCGTCGTAGAACGAGCGCAGGTCGTCCAGGCTGATGTCGCCCGGGTAGTCGACGTTGCCGAAGAGACGGATCTGCGGCTTGTCGAGGACCTGGTGCAGGGCCGTGATGATGCCCTTGATCCGCGGATGGTCCGGCGCGACGCCGTACCGGATCAGACCGAACGGCGCCGGCATCCGCTCGAAGAGGTCGATGGACACACCAGGGTCTTCGGCCACCGCGGATTTCAGCAGCGCGTCAGCGGCGTAGATGCCGGCAGGGCCGGCTCCCACAACGGCTACCCGCAGAGGGCGAGGCATGATCAGGTTCCCTTCGTGGCATGGGCACTCGATGGGAATCCTAAACTAAGGCAAACCTTAGTTAGTAGTCGGGCTGGGTCTATGACCCCATAAGGCCGCCTTATGGGTTCCTACGGGTGGGCCTTATGGCTCGCCTCGGGCGTCGACCAAGTACGCCACGAAGGAAGAGGCCGCGGCTCACGCGGGGCGCGTTCCTCACGCGGCGCGTTCCTCACGGCGCACGCCGCCGACCGCGGGCAGTGCGTGCCCCGCCCGAGACCCGGAACATATCGGCAGGCTCGCGCGGATCACGCCTGGCGTCCGGGCGGTCAGCCTCACGATCACGGGCGACCTACGGACCGGGACCGCGCTGCTGCGCCGGGGCGAACCGTGGTTCCCGTCGGCGTTCCAGGCCCTGGAGGCGGTCACCGCCGGCAACGCCACCGACGAGCACTCGAAGGCCATCGCCCCTTTCTCGTAGGGCCGTTGGGACGAAACGGCGCAGGCGCATCAGGCCGCGGGCAACGAGCGGATGAACACGGAGGTGGTGGCCGCCTACGGGGCCGCGGGCGCTTTCGACCCCGATGCCACACGTACCGTGCCGGCGCGGTTCAGGGCTCCGGTGTTCCCGCCGGCCGGCGAGGCGGCCTCGGGGCGCCTCCACCTACCATGGCCGAGTTCGCCCAGCTGTTCCCGGACGCCGAGTTCGTCGTCCAGTCCGGAGCCGGACACTTCCCGTGGCTCGACGACGCGGCCTGGTCCGTGACGGCCACGGCGGGCTTCTTGGAGTAGGCGGAGAGATGCGTCCGTGGTGCTGCGGTCCACGGACTGGTGACGCGAACGCACCCCTCCGTGGGTCAGTGGTCGGAGTAGCTGAAGTCGCCCACGGTCCAGGCGCTCACGTCCTGGATCGCGACGCGGTACATGCCGCCCGTCTCGGGGATGCCGACGGCGCCCTGAAGGATCCGGGCCACATGGAAGTGCAGATGGGTGGGTGCGAGGCCGTCATCGGTCTCGCCCCGCTTCTGTTCATCGGGCTTCTCGTCGGCGGTGAAGATCTCCGAGAAGGAGCCGAGGTGGTCCGAGTCCGTCAGGACCTCCGAGACGCGCTGCCTCCACACGGTCTCGGGGGCGAGGCGTCCGGTGATCACAGCACCGCTGGTCACCACAGTCAGGGACATCTGATTGCTCTGCTCGGACTCCACCATGCCGGCAATATCGACGAGCAGTTCGTCAGGGTTCGACATGAGAGCGGATTCTAACGGCAGACACCTCCCGGGAAGGCCCCGACGCCCCAACTTCCCCAGGGACACGGCCCCACCGCTCCGCCTCACACGCTCCGGCTCACCGGCGCACACCTCACGGCCGAGGCCACGGCCGGCCGCCCAGGCGTTCGATGTCCATGTTGAAGCGCCTCAGGTACGTGGTGAAGGCCGCGATGTCCTCGTCCGCCCAGTCGGTCATGACGCGGTCCAGGCTGCCCACGATGTGATCGCGTTCCTCGTCGAGGACGCGCGCACCCTTGTCCGTGATGCGGAACTTGCGGGCCATGCCGCCCTCGGGATCAGGGATGCGCTCCACCAGTCCGGCGCGCATCGCGGCGGCGGTCTGCCGGTTCAGGGTGGAGGCGTCGAGCCCGAACGCGTCGCTGAGCTCGCCGATGGACATGGGCCCCTGCACGCGAATGCGGCTCAGCAGGATGTAGGCGCTGCGCTCAAGAGTGCCGTTCTCGGGGCGCCCGCCTTTGTGGTGCACGAGTCCGTGCCGGCTGAGCAGCATCTGCTCGTACTCGAGCTCGTACGTGGGCCTGGCCATGCGTCTGCTGCCTCCTGCTGTCGTTCCGCGGCGTCGCACCGCGCGTTCGTGCACACCCCCGCGCCCATCGTCGCACAGCCAAATGTATCCACCACACAGTGTGCCCCATGCACGAGATGTGTACGATGCATATCACCCCCGGACAGTCCACGCGGGCATCCCGACGGACATACCGACCGGCATCCGACCAGCTCACCGCCGGCGCCCCTCAGACGCTCAGATCCCGCAGACCCCACACCCCGCATTCACCCGAATCCCACAGACACGCAAGGAGCCCCTTGATGGACGCCCCCCAGCCGACGGCACGCGCCGGCGGCGTGGTCGCCACTCTGGCTTTCGCCGGCACCACAGCCGCGATCATGCAGACCCTGGTCACCCCGCTCATCGCGGAGCTGCCCAAGATCCTTCACACCACGTCGTCGAACGCCGCCTGGGTCATCACCGTGACCCTGCTGGTGGGAGCCGTGTGCGTGCCGGTCACCGGACGTCTCGGCGACCTGCTCGGCAAGCGCCGCATGCTGCTCGTGTGCTCGGTCCCGCTCATGGCGGGCTCCGTGGTGTGTGCGCTGTCGTCCTCCGTCGTGCCGATGATCGTCGGACGCGGTCTGCAAGGCATGGGGATGGGCATGGTGCCGCTGGGCATCGCCCTCCTGCGGGACGTGGTGGCGAAGGAGAAGCTCAGCTCCTCGATCGCCCTGGTCAGCGCTTCCATGGGCATCGGCGGCGGCCTCGGCCTGCCCATCGCCGCCGCAGTGGCCCAGTACGCCGACTGGCGTGTGCTGTTCTGGGGTTCGGCCGTCCTTGCCGTACTGATCGCCGCCCTGATCTGGTTCCTCATTCCGGACGTCCCGGCGAGCGCCAAGGGTCAGCGCTTCGACACACCCGGCGCGCTCGGCCTCGGTGTCGGCCTGGTCTGCCTTCTCCTCGCGGTCTCCAAGGGCGCCGAATGGGGCTGGGGCTCGGCGACGACGCTCACACTCTTCACCGCGGCCGTCCTCGTACTGCTGAGCTGGGGCTGGTGGGAGACACGCACCCGGGACCCGCTGGTCGACCTGCGCACGACCGCCCGGCCCCGCGTGCTGTTCACGAACGTCGCCTCGATCTTCGTCGGCTTCGGTATGTACGCGAGCATGCTCGTGATCCCGCAGCTGCTGCAGTTCCCCGAGGCCACCGGCTACGGCCTGGGCCAGTCGATGCTCGCGGCGGGCCTGTGGATGGCGCCCGGCGGCATCATGATGATGATCGTCTCCCCGCTCGGCGGGAAGCTCACCGATGCCCGAGGCCCGAAGTTCACGCTCATCTGCGGTGTCCTGGTGATCGCCGCCGGATATGGCCTGTCGCTCGCGCTGATGGGCTCCGGCCTGGGTCTCATGGTGGTCTGCATGGTCATCAACAGCGGCGTCGGACTCGCCTACGGTGCCATGCCCGCGCTCATCATGAGCTCGGTGCCGCTCTCGGAGACCGCCGCCGCCAACGGCTTCAACACGCTGATGCGCTCCCTCGGCACCTCGGTCGGCGCCGCGGTGATCGGCGTGATCCTCTCCCAGATGACGACCACCACGGGCGGCTACAGCTTCAGCTCCGAGGCCGGTTTCCGTACGGCTCTGATGGTCGGCGGAGGCGTCGCGCTCGTCGCCGCGCTGATCGCTGCGGTCATCCCGGCCGTACGCGCCACCCCCGTCGAAGCGGGCACCGAACCGGCTGCCGCGCCGGCCGAGGTCAAGGCCTAGGCCGGACGCAGAAACTGGACTTGCGAGTCCAATTTCATCGGAGCACAGTCGGCCTCACGGTCCGGACGAACGGACCGCCGGGCCAGGTCGGGCGGTGTTCCCGACCGGCCCGGTGAGCGGGAGAACCGAGACTGAGGAGAGCCGGCCATGAGTGGACGACTGCAGGACAAGACCGCACTCGTCACGGGGTCGACCAGCAACATCGGAAAGGCGATCGCCGAGGCGTTCGCCGCCGAGGGGGCCCATGTCGTCGTATCGGGGCGCAATCGGGAGCGCGGCGAGCACGTCGTCGAGGGCATCCGTGCGGCCGGAGGGCGGGCCGACTTCGTCGAGGCCGACCTCGACGGCAGCGCGGATGCCTCCCGCCGCCTCGCGGACGAGGCCCGCGAGGCGCTGGGCGGGCGCCTCGACGTGCTGGTGAACAACGCGGGCATCTACCCGCCCGGAACCACCACCACGACGGACGAGAAGACCTTCGACCAGGTCTACGCGGTGAATGTGAAGGCGCCCTTCTTCCTGACCGCGGATGTCGCCCCGGAGATGGCACGGAACGGTGGCGGAGTCATCGTCAATCTCGGCTCCTGGATCGCCCGCCTGGGCGTCCCGGTGGGTTCGCTCTACAGCTCCACCAAGGGAGCCATGGAGACGCTCACGCGCGCGTGGTCGGCGGAGTTCGGTCCGCAGGGGGTGCGGGTGAACGCGATCTCGCCCGGCGTGATCGTCCCCCGCGCGGCCGAGGGCGGCGAGCCGCACCCGGGCGAAATCATGATGAAGGGCACGCCCTTCGGCACGATCGGCACGCCCGACGCCATCGCGCACGCCGCGGTCTGGCTGGCCTCGGACGAGTCGGCGTTCGTCCACGGCACGGTCGTGGACGTCGACGGCGGCCGCGTCGGCGCCGCTGTGATCGCCGCGTAGCGCCGGCCGGCGCCTGTTCCTGGCGGAACCGTCGCATTCGCGGATCGTCAATGGCCTAGCGTGGCGCCCACAGTTCGAGTGGGCGCCACGCTCGCTCGTTGTCCACCCCCGGCGATTGAGACGTGATCACGGCATGCCCCTCCGCCCCCACACCCCCCACCCCGTGCCCTCCCAGGGTGAACGCGCCCTGCAGGCCCACATGGGTACGAGCGAGCGCGCCGATGACTTCTACGACCGTCAGGTCCAGCCCCGTCTGACGCCGGCGATGAGTGAGTTCATCGCCCGGCAGACCATGGTGTTCCTGTCCACGGCGGACACACGTGGTCACTGCGACGCCAGTTTCCGTGCCGGGCCGCCCGGGTTCGTCACGGTCCTCGACGACCTCCATCTCGCCTACCCGGAGTACCGGGGCAACGGAGTCATGGCCAGCGCGGGCAACATCACCGAGAACCCCCATATGGGCCTGCTCTTCATCGACTTCACCCGTGACCACATAGGGCTGCATGTGAACGGATCGGCCCAACTGGTCAGCGATCGTGAGCTACGGGCCATCTGCCCCACGCTGCCCAGGGATTCGGCCCCGGGGCGGCAGGCCGAGATGTGGATACACCTCACCCTGCAGGAGGCGTACGTCCACTGCTCCAAGCACATTCCCCACCTGGAACCCGCGCACCAGCCGAACCGAAGGGCCCCCGGACGCCCCAAGGACGGCGACTACTTCACCGAGCAGATGTCCCACGCCTACCTGGGACAGAGATAGGTCAGGTTCCGGCCGGTCCACGCCACTTCCCCCCCGACGGGGGCATAACCGGAGCGGACGAGGGCACACGCTCTGCCACGGGGCCGAGACGAAAGGCAGGGACATGACGGCAAGTTCGGTGCACGCTCATGAAGATGCGCGAGCGCAGGCCACGACGACGCACGACGCCGACGCGACCGTCGGCGCGGGTGGGCTTCCGTGGGTCGAAGACGCCGGCAAGGTCGCGCCCAAGGACGCACGGGATCTCTCCAGGGTGTTCTTCGAGCAGCTCCAGGTACTCGAAGAGGGCACCGAGGACTACCAGTACGCCCGTAACACGCTCATCGAGATGAACCTGTCGCTCGTCCAGTTCGCGGCGTCCCGCTTCCGCCACCGTGGCAGTGGCGAGATGGAGGACATCGTGCAGGTCGGGACCATCGGCCTGATCAAGGCGATCGACCGGTTCGACCTGTCGCGCGAGGTCCAGTTCACCTCCTTCGCCGTCCCGTACATCGTCGGCGAGATCAAGCGCTTCTTCCGCGACACCAGCTGGGCCGTCCATGTGCCGCGCCGCCTCCAGGAGTTGCGCGTCGACCTGGCCAAGGGCAAGGACGAGCTGTCCACCGTCCTGGACCACGAGCCGACTCCCAAGGAGCTCGCCGAGCACCTGGAGCTCAGCGAGGACGAGGTCATCGAGGGCATGGTCGCCTCGAACGGTTACACCGCAGGGTCCATCGACATGCCGAGCGATCCCGGCGAGCACCCGACCGACGCCTCGAGGACCTTCGCCGACGTTCTCGGCGAACCGGATCCGGCCATGGAGACGGTGGAGGACCTCCACACGCTGGCACCGCTCCTGGAACAGCTCGACGGCCGTGAGCGCCGCATCCTCGAGATGCGATTCGGCCAGGAGATGACCCAGTCGGAGATCGGCGCCGAGATCGGCGTGTCCCAGATGCACGTCTCCCGGCTCCTGACCCGCACCCTCACCAAGCTCAGAACAGGCATGTTCGCCTGACACAGAGGGGCTCCACGATGATTCAGGCCGCGGATATCCGTGAGTGGCGCTCCTACGACGTCGTCGACCCGGACGGCCACAAGATCGGCACGCTCGAGGCGGTCTACGTGAACACGCGGACCGACGAGCCGGCCATGGCCACCGTCCTGATCGGACTCCCCACGCGGCGCAGGCTCGTCTTCGTACCGCTGGACGGCGCGGTCGTCGGGCCGACCTACGTCAAGGTCGACTACGCGAAGGCTCTGGCGAAGGAGTGCCCGTCGATCGGCACGGACGACGTGCTGCCCGCCGAGGACGAGGAACCCCTGTTCCGGCACTACGGACTGCCGTACGAGCCCGGGACGAAAGGGGAGCGGCAGCTCGCCCGTCGCTGACGCGCGCCGTCTCACACCCATCCGTTCGGCCCGCGGCCACGGATTCGTCATGATGGCCTCGCAGCGCCGGGCCACGTGGCCGGGGCACGACGAAGGGGAGACAGCGTGCTCGTATGGGACGACGATCCGCGATCGGCACTCGTGGCACCCGTGGCCGCCGAACCGCCGCGGGCCGCGGTGCTCCTCCTGCACGGTGGCAGCTCCGAGGGGACGAGAGCGGTGCCGTGGTTGAGTCTCGCGGGTGCGCGCATGCGTCCGTTCGCCCGGGCCGTCGAGCGGGCCTGCGAGGGCCAGGGGCTGCTGGTGGGGAGCGTCCGCTATCGCTGCCGGGGCTGGAACGGCGACCGCGAGGATCCGCTCCGGGACGCGCTGCGGGCGCTGGACGAACTGGCCGTACGCGCCGGGGACGTGCCGACCGTGCTGGTCGGTCATTCCATGGGCGGACGTGCGGCGCTGCGCGCCGGCGGGCATCGGCTCGTCCAAGGCGTGGTGGGACTCGCTCCGTGGTGTCCGGAGGGTGAGCCGGTGACGCAGTTGCGCGGCCGCCGCGTGGTGCTGCTCCACGGCGACCGGGACCGCACGACGGATCCCGCGGCCTCCGTCGACTACGCCGTCCGGGCCTCCGCCGCGGGCGCCGAGGCCTGCACGCTGCTGATGCCGGGCGGCGACCACGCGATGCTGCGGCAGGCCGGTTCCTGGCACCGTCAGACCGGCCGGATCGTGAGCGGCCTGCTGGGGTTCGCGCCGCTCCCCACCGACGTCGCGGGCCGTCTCGCCCTCAACGGCCGTACGCCGTAAGCGTTCTCGCACGCATGACGTCACAGGTATGCCTCGGGGCGTTCCGCCGAACGGGCGACAGTGAATCCTTTCGGCTTCTGTCGCCGGCGTGACGGGAGGGCCCATGGGCGAAGCTGCCATGGACCTTCCCCAAGCACCGAATGATGAGGCTGTCCATGCGCCGTCGCTCCGCCGTTGCCGCTTCCCTCGCCGCGTTCGCCCTCGCGCTGACCCTTCCCGCCTCCGCCCAGGCAGCCACCGGGGACTTCTCGTACAAGTTCGTCGGGCTCAACGGCCGACCGCAGACGGTCACCCTCCACGCGTTGCCGAGCCGTCAGTGCGTCACCCTCCCCGAGGTCGCGGACCCGAGCTCCTCCGAACCGGCGTTCGCCCCGCACAACGACACGGACGAGTGGGCCATGGTCTTCACCGGACCCGACTGCGAAGGCGACTCCTGGACACTGCGTCCGCACGGCAGGCCGACCACCGACAACCTCAAGCTGCGCTCGGTGTTCCTCACCCCGTCGCAGTTCTGACCGGTCGGGCGGGGGGAGAGGGGCCCTGCCCCCTCTCCCCCCGCCGGCCTACGCCGACTGCCTGTGCTTTCTTGCCGGGAGAAGCCCTCGCGACGCTCCGCGTCGCCACTGGAAGATTCGCTTCACCACCGGCCTGGCAGTCGGAGAGTTGCGGCGTTGGCGCGAGACTGTCAGGAGACGGCTAACACCTCTTCGTTCAAGGGGTGTTGGACTACCGAGGGCGGCTGGGTGACTCGAAACGAGCCTCAACAGCCCCACGCCCGCCACTAATTTCAATGATTCTGGATTTAAGTCTTGACGCATCGTTCACACAGATGAAGCATTCGACCGCAAGAGAGCGCTCCCACCCCCCTCATTCGTTCATTTACTGAACCAGGAGAGTCGCCCTATGCTCACGCCCCCCACGAACCCCTCGACCACGTCCAGTTCGCCCACGGCCGGCTCCGTCGCCCCCTCGCGCCGGACCGTCCTCGGCGTCATGGCGGCGACCGCTGCCACCGTTCCCGGCCTCCTCGCACTCGGCTCCCCCGCCTCCGCGGCCCCTGCCGCCGATCCACTGCCCGGCGGCGGTGACCTGGGCCCGAACGTGATCGTGTTCGACCCCTCCACCTCGGGCATCCAGGCCAAGCTGGACGAGATCTTCAAGCAGCAGGAGTCCGCACAGTTCGGCTCCGGCCGCTACGCGTTCCTGTTCAAGCCCGGCACGTACAACGGCCTCAACGCCCAGCTCGGCTTCTACACCTCGATCGCCGGCCTCGGCCTGTCCCCCGACGACACCTCGATCAACGGCGATGTCACGGTCGACGCCGGCTGGTTCAACGGCAACGCCACCCAGAACTTCTGGCGCTCCGCCGAGAACCTCGCCCTCACCCCCGTCAACGGCACCAACCGCTGGGCCGTCGCCCAGGCCGCGCCGTTCCGCCGTATGCACGTGAGAGGCGGCCTCAACCTCTCCCCCGACGGCTACGGCTGGGCCAGCGGCGGCTACATCGCCGACAGCCGCATCGACGGCACGGTCGGGCCGTACTCGCAGCAGCAGTGGTACACCCGCGACAGTTCCGTCGGCGGCTGGACCAACGCCGTCTGGAACATGGTGTTCTCCGGCGTCGAGGGCGCCCCCGCCCAGAGCTTCCCGGACCCGCCGTACACCACGCTCAACACGACGCCGGTGTCCCGCGAGAAGCCGTTCCTGTACCTCGACGGCGCCGACTACAAGGTCTTCCTGCCCGAGAAGCGCACCGACGCGCGCGGCACCACCTGGGGCAGCGGCACACCCCGGGGCACCTCGCTCGCGCTCACCCAGTTCTACGTGGCGAAGCCCGGTGTCACCGCCGCCACCCTCAACGCGGCGCTCGACCAGGGCCTCAACCTGCTTCTCACGCCCGGGATCTACCATCTCGACGCGGCGATAGAGGTCGAGCGCGCCAACGCCGTGGTCCTCGGCCTCGGTTACGCCACCCTCATCCCGGACAACGGTGTCACGGCGGTGAAGGTCGCCGACGTCGACGGTGTGCGCCTGGCCGGGTTCCTGATCGACGCGGGCGCGGTCAACTCGCAGACACTGCTGGAAGTCGGGCCTTCCGGAGCGTCCGCCGACCACTCGGCCAACCCCGTCACCGTCCAGGACGTCTTCGTGCGGATCGGCGGCGCGGGCCCCGGCAAGGCAACCACCAGCATCGTCGTCAACAGCCGGCACACGATCATCGACCACACCTGGGTCTGGCGCGCCGACCACGGTGACGGCGTCGGCTGGGAGACCAACCGCGCCGACTACGGCGTGCGCGTCAACGGCGACGACGTGCTGGCCACCGGCCTGTTCGTCGAGCACTTCAACAAGTACGACGTGTACTGGTCCGGCCAGCGCGGCCGCACGATCTTCTTCCAGAACGAGAAGGCGTACGACGCCCCGAACCAGGCCGCTGTCCAGGACGGCAGCGTCAAGGGCTTCGCCGCGTACAAGGTCGCCGACTCCGTGACCACGCACGAGGGTTGGGGCCTGGGGAGCTACTGCAACTACACGTCGGACAACACCATCCGCCAGGACCACGGCTTCGCGGCGCCCAACACGTCGGGGGTGAAGTTCCACGACCTGCTCGTCGTGTCCCTGGGTGGCCAGGGTCAGTACGAGCACGTCATCAACGACATCGGCGCCGCCACGTCCGGCACGTCCACGGTGCCCTCGACCGTGGTCTCGTATCCCTGAGCCCACCCGGTGAAGGGCGACGGACCACGGTCCGTCGCCCTTCACCGGCGTCAGCCGATCTCCACCCGGATCGAGTGGTAGCCACTCGCCCCGTCCGGGACGGGGTCGGCGCGTTTCGCCGTCTGCGTCCGGCCCGTGCCGTCGGTCGCGCGGACCGTGAGGCGGTGTCCTCCCGAGGTCGCCTGCCACGGGTAGGACCACTGGCGCCAGGTGTCGCGGGTGTCCTCCTCCGCGAGCGTCGCCCGCTCCCACGGCCCGTCGTCGACGCGGACCTCGACCTTCTCGATCCCGCGATGCTGCGCCCAGGCCACGCCCGCGACCATGACCGTGCCGGCCTTGCGGCTCACGGAGGGCTTGGGGGTGTCGATGCGGGACTCCGTCTTGATGGGCGCCTGCTGGGCCCAGTCCCGTTTCACCCAGTACGCGTCGTAGTCGGCGAAGGTGGTGAGCTCGATGTCCTCGATCCACTTGCAGGCCGACACGTAGCCGTACAGGCCGGGGACGATCATGCGCACGGGGAAGCCGTGCGCGAAGGGCAGGGGCTGACCGTTCATCCCCAGCGCCAGCATCGCGTCGCGCCCGTCCATGATGTCCTCGACGGGGCTGCCGATCGTCATGCCGTCGACGGAGCGCGCGACCAGCTGGTCCGCGGGGCCGCCCTTCGACGGGGGTCTGACGCCGCTCTCGGCGAGCACGTCCGCGAGGCCTACGCCGATCCAGCGGGCGTTGCCGATCAGGGGGCCGCCGACCTCGTTCGACACGCAGGTGAGGGTGATGGCGCGTTCGATGAGCGGCCTTCGCAGCAGGTCGTCGAAGGTCAGGGTGACGGGGCGGGTGACGCCCTTGCCGTGGATCCGCAGCCGCCATTTCATCGCGTCGACCATCGGTACCACCAGAGCGGTGTCGACCCGGTAGAAGTCCTTGTTCGACGTGGTGAACGCGCCGATGCCGGGGATCGCCAACTGGGCGCCCGCCGGAGTGGGTTTTCCCGGAGACGCCGGAGCGGGCAGTTTGACGCCGTTGCGTGAGGACACGGCGTTCACGTCCTGCGTGCCGCGCGACGACCGGGCCAGCAGCCCGGCGCCGGTGGAGATGGCGGCGGCGGCCGTCGCGAGCGTGATGAACCCGCGCCGGTCCCATCCGGGTTCGGTGCTGCCCTCGGGGGGCTCCTCGGCCGCCGTGGAGCGCGCGCGTCCGCTGAGCGCGTACAGGAGCCAGGCACCCACCAGCGCGCCGATCACGGACGGCGCGGCGTCGGCGATGCCCGTCGATTCGGGGCGCGTGGTGGCCGCCAGTGCGCCGATCACACCGAACAGCAGGACGCCGGCCGATCCGACGCGGCGGTGGCGGACGGCGACGAGACCCAGGACCACCGCGAGAACGGCCAGCACGGCGACGATGCCGAGCTGCAGAACTAGCTTGTCGTTCGTTCCGAAATTCCGGATCGCCCAGTCCTTGAGCGCGGTCGGCGTACGGTCGATGGCCGCGCCTCCCACGGCCACCACGGGGCTCGCCTGGGGACGGACGGCGGCCGCCGTCAGCTCGGCGGCGGCCAGAGCCGCGTATCCGGCCAGCAGTCCGCTCAGCGCGCCGAGGTACGCGCGCCGTCGCGCACCGCGCCGCCCCAGGAAATTCCGGTTCTCGCCCGCTTCAGAAATGGGGAAACCTTCCTCGCGGCATGCCGCCGCACCTCGAGCTTCGTCAGCCCGACCATGCTGGAGGCGATCCCGCACGCATTCAAGCGGACATGCGCTGGCGTACGGGCACAAAAGCCGCGGGAACGCATCAGGCCGCGTTGCCCCTGAGTCCCCTCCCCTGCCGGTGCCTGCGGACGATGTCCGCGTAACGGTGGCCGCTGCCCTTGATGGTGCGGCGCTGCGTCTTGTAGTCGACGTGGACGAGACCGAAGCGCTTGTCGTAGCCGTAGGCCCACTCGAAGTTGTCGAGGAGGGACCAGGCGTAGTACCCGGCGAGCGGTGCCCCCTTGCGGGCGGCGGAGGCGCAGGCCGCGAGGTGGTCTTCCAGGTACTCGACGCGTCCGGGGTCGTCGACGGAGCCGTCGGGCCGTACGACGTCGGGGAAGGCGGAGCCGTTCTCGGTGACGTAGAGCTTGCGGGCGCCGTACTCGTGGGTGAGGCGCAGGAGCAGGGTCTCGATCCCGCTCGCGTCGATCTCCCAGTCCATGCCGGTGCGCGGAACGCCGAGGCGGCGCACCTCGCGGGCGTACGGGGCGGGGCCCGTGGGGTCGTCCGCGACGACGGCCGGCATGTAGTAGTTCAGGCCGAGCCAGTCGAGCGGGGCGGCCATCGTCTCCAAGTCGCCTGCCCGCTCGGGCAGTTCGATCCCGTAGACGTCGCGCATGTCGGCGGGGAAGCCGCGGCCGTGAACGGGGTCGAGCCACCAGCGGTTGGTGTGGCCGTCCATGCGGTGGGCCGCCGCGAGGTCCTCGGGCCGGTCGGTGGCTGCCTGGACGGTGGAGAGGTTGTTGACGATGCCGATGCGCGCGTCGGGCGCCGCGGCGCGGATCGCCCGGGTGGCGAGGCCGTGGCCGAGCAGCAGGTGGTACGAGGCACGGACAGCGGCGGTCAGGTCGGTGAACCCGGGGGCCATGCGGCCTTCGAGGTGGCCGATCCAGGCCGAGCACAGGGGTTCATTGAGGGTGGCCCACTGGGTGACGCGGTCGCCGAGGCGTTCGGCGACGACGGTGGCGTAGTCGGCGAAGTGGTTCGCCGTGTCCCGCTCGGGCCAGCCGCCGCGGTCCTGGAGGGTCTGCGGGAGGTCCCAGTGATAGAGGGTGACGGACGGCTCGATGCCTGCTCCGAGCAGACCGTCGATCAACTGGTCGTAGAAGTCGAGGCCCTTGGCGTTGACCGGGCCGTCGCCGCCGGGCACGATCCGCGGCCACGCGAGCGAGAGCCGGTAGGCGTTGGTGCCGAGCTGCTTCATCAGCGCGATGTCCTCGCGCCAGCGGTGGTAGTGGTCGCAGGCGACATCACCGTGGTCGTCGCCTGCGATCTTGCCGGGGGTGTGCGAGAAGGTGTCCCAGATCGAGGGGGCGCGGCCGTCCTCGGCGACGGCTCCCTCGATCTGGTAGGCGGAGGTGGCCGTGCCCCAGGCGAAGTCCTTCGGGAGAGCGGCGAAGTCGATGGGCTTGGACACTGACGTCCTTTCGGGCGAGGGGTCGGCGGCACGGTCCGGGGTACTGCTCACTTCACGGCCCCGGCGGTCAGGCCGGCGACGAGGTAGCGCTGGAGCAGCAGGAATCCGGCGACCACGGGGATGCTCACGACGAGTGAGGCGGCCATGATCTGGTTCCAGTACACGTCGTTCTGGGTGGAGTAGTTCTGGAGGCCGACGGCGAGGGTGCGGGTGGCGTCGGTCGTCAGGACGGACGCGAAGAGCACTTCTCCCCACGCGGTCATGAAGGCGTACACGGCGACCGCGACGATGCCGGGGATCGCCGCCGGGACGACGACGCGGAACAGCGCCTTGAGCGGTCCGCAGCCGTCCACCATCGCGGCCTCGTCGAGGTCCCTGGGGACCGACTCGAAGTATCCGATGAGCATCCAGATCGAGAAGGGCAGGGAGAACGTGAGGTAGGTGAGGATCAGTCCGCCGCGTGAGCCGAACAGGGCGATCCCGGTGGACTGGCCGATGTTGACGTAGATGAGGAACAGCGGCAGCAGGAAGAGGATGCCGGGAAACATCTGGGTCGACAGGACCGTCACCGTGAAGACGCGCTTGCCGCGGAACTGGTAGCGGCTGACCGCGTAGGCGGCGAAAACGGCGATCACGACGGAGCAGACCGTCGCGGCGCCGGCCACGATCAGCGAGTTCCAGAAGTACTTCGCCAGCGGGACGGTCTTCCAGATGTCGAAGTAGGGCTGGATGGTGAGCCCGCTGGGCATCCAGCGGAACTTGCCCGACACGTCCTCCAGCGGCTTGAGCGAGCTGGAGATCATGACGTAGACGGGCAGCAGGACGAAGCCCGTGAGCAGGGTCAGGAAGATCCGGCGGGACCAGATGAAGGAGCGCGGGGACGCCATCGGCGAGCGCGGAGCGCCGCGGGGGACGGTGGGGCTAGCCACGGGAGACCTTCCTCCCTCGTGAGGTGAGCACCAGGTAGATCCCCGTCACCAGGAGCAGGAACAGCAGCAGGAGTACGGACATGGCCGCTCCGGTGCCGAAGTTCCAGGTGGCGAAGGACGACTGGTAGATGTGCACGGAGATGAGATCGGCCGCCTCGGGCGCCGCCCGCCCGAACAGCACGAACGGTGTGTTGAAGTCGTTGAACGTCCACAGGAACAGGACGAGTACGAGCACCTGGTTGACCGGGCGCAGCGAGGGAATGGTGATGCGCCGGATCTGCTGCCAGATTCCCGCGCCGTCCATGGCGGCGGCCTCGTAGAGCTCCTTGGGGATGTTCTGGAGCCCGGCCATCACGATCAGGAACGCGAACGGCCAGCCCTTCCACACCGAGACGGTCAGCAGCGCGAAGAAGCTGTTGTCGCCGATGAGCCAGAAGGGATGCCCGTCGGCGAGTCCGAGCTGGTCGTGGAGTACGTGGTTGACCAGGCCGTTGTCCCTTTGGAACATGAACGCCCAGGTGATCACGGCCGCGTAGACGGGCAGCGCGTACGGCACCAGGAACAGGGTCCTCAGGAAGCCGCGTCCGGTGAACGTCTCCTGCATGAAGACGGCCGCCGCCGTGCCGAGGAGCCAGCACAGGCCGACCGACATGAGCGTGAAGACGCAGGTGATCCAGAACGAGTGGAGCAGGGCCTTTCCGACGGGTTCGTTGAAGTCGACGGCCACGTCGAAGTTGCCGAGGCCGGTCCAGGGAGCCGCGCTCCAGTCCCGCAGGAAGTTCTGGGTCAGCTCCTTGAACGCCATGACAAAGCCGATGGCGATCGGCAGCAGGTGGACGAGGATCTCGAGCAGGAGCGCGGGGAGCAGCAGCAGGTACGGCAGTCCCAAGCGGCGGATGCGCCCGGGGCGGCGCGGCTTGCGCGTCGCCCCGGGGGTGTCCTCACGCACCGCCGGATCCCCCTTCGGGGAGTTCACGATGGTGGTCATGGGCACATCGCTCACTGACTGGCCATCTGCTGCTGAGCCTTGGTCAGCTCGGCCTTGACGTCAGCCGTCGAGAGCTTCTTGCCGTTCGCGGCCTGGGCGAAGAGGTTCTTGACGGCGGTACCGACCGAGGTCTCGAACTGGGACTCGTTCGACACCTGGGGCAGGGCGGTGGCGCTGGTCGCGAGGGTCTCGCGCAGCACCTTGAGCTCCGGCCGGTCGAAGGCCGGGTCGCTCTGGGCGGCCTTGACCGGAGGGATGGAGCCGTAGGTCTTGCAGAGCAGCTTCTGCTCGGCGTCACTCGTCATGAACTTCACGAACTTCAGGGAGCCGTCGATGTTCTTGGTGTTCTTGAAGACGGCGAGGTTGATGCCCGCCACCATCGAGTTGGTGGCCTTGCCCGCGCCGGGCGCACCCGACTGCACCGGCACCGGGGCGACGCCCCACTCGTCGTCCTTCATGCCCTGCGACTTGAACGTGGTGGCCGCGGCCTGCCACAGCACCATGGCCGTTTTGCCCTTGGAGAAGTCGCTGAGGGACTGGTTCTTCGCGTACTCGGCGTTGCCGGGCGCGATGATCTTGTTCGTGGCCATCATGTCGACGTACTGCTTGACGGCGGCGACCGCGGCGTCGTTGGTGAAGTCGGCCTTGCCGTCCGCGGTGAAGAAGTCGCCGCCGTGCTGCTTGGCGAGGACGAACACCTGGTGGATGTTGTTGGACAGGTTGGAGCCCTCGGCGCCGAGTCCCCACTTGCCGCCCTTGGATATCTTCGCGCCGTCCGCGGTGAGTTCGTCCCAGGTCTTCGGCGGCTCGGTGATGCCGGCTTCCTTGAACATCGCCTTGTTGTAGTAGAGCGCGTAGGCCATCGAGTAGAGCGGTACGGCGGCGGGGTCCTTGCCCTGCGCGCCCGTCGAGCCGAGCGCCGACTCGACGAAGCGGTCCTTGCCGCCGACCTTGTCGAAGTTCTTCTGGTCCCACGGGAGGAGGGCGCCGGTCGCCTGGAGCGAGGACGACCAGGTGTTGCCGATGTTGAGGACGTCGGGGCCCTCACCCGAGGTGGTCGCCGTGAGGATGCGGGTGAGCAGGTCCGACCAGGGGACGACCTCCAGCTTGACCTTGATGCCGGTCTGCTTCTCGAACTTGGCGAGTTCGGGCTGGAGGATCTTCTTGTCGGCCTCGATGTTCGGCCCCTGGTTGGACGCCCAGTACGTCAGGGTCTTGGGCGACTCGTTCGATCCCTCACTGGATGAACCCCCGCCGCAGGCGGTCGCCGCGGCCAGCAGGGAGACGACGACCGCGCTACTGGCGAGTGCTCGAATTCTTTGCATGGCTCCAGGTGTCCCTTCCTCAGGAGCGTCCAAGCCGGGGCGCGGGTCTGCAGGCCGAAGCGCTCGGCGTTCAGTTCCTGAAGTCACCCACGACTTAATTTAGGCTGTGAGTTAAACCGCGCGGAAAGGTCGCGTCAAGGGTTTCCGCAGGGGTACCTTGCGTCTGTCGCAGGTCAGGAAGGAGCCCAGATGGATCGGCTGAGCAGACGCACGGTGAGTGACCTGCGCAGAGCCAACCGAGCAGTGATACTGCAACAGTTGTATTTCGACGGCCCGACGAGCCGCCAGGCACTCGGCCCTCTCACGGGTCTGAGTTCAGGATCCGTCAGCAACGTCGTGGCCGAACTCGCCGCCGACGGGCTCGTGGAGGAGGCCGGCAGCCTGGACTCCGACGGCGGCCGGCCCCGCATCCTGCTCCGTGTCAGCCCGCACAGCGGCAACCTGATCGGCATCGACGTCGGCGAGACCCGCGTCCGCGTGGAGGTCTTCGACGTGACCCTCACCGAACTGGCCCGCGCCGACATCCCGTTGACGGGCGACGGGTACGACGTCGCCGTCATCGTGGAACACATCCGCAGCGGCATCGAGCGGGTACTCGCCGAGGCCGGCGTGCCGGCGGGCGATCTTCTCGGGATCGGGATAGGCGTCCCCGGCGTCGTCGAGCGGGTCCCCGGGTCCGGGGCCGTGGTCCACTGCCAGACCATCGGCTGGGACGCGGTTCCCCTGGAGGCGCTGCTGCGCGCGTCCTCTCAACTCCCGCCCACAGTCCCGTACTTCATCGACAACGGCGCGAAGACGCTCGGACAGGCGGAGATGTGGTTCGGCGCCGGACGCGGTGCGCGCAGCGCCGCGATCGTCCTCTTCGGCACCGGGGTCGGCGCCTGCCTCTTCGCGGACGGCAAGGGTCGGGCGCTGGAGTGGGGCCACCTGACGGTGCAGGCGGGCGGACGGACGTGCCGCTGCGGCGCGCCGGGCTGCCTGGAGGCGTACGCGGGGGCGGAGTCCGTACTGGAACGGTGGCGCGAGGCGGGTGGACAGCCGCCCCGACACGTCGACGAGGAGACCCAGTTGACGGCGCTGCTCGCCGCCGCCTGCCCGACGGACGGGACCGATCCCGACCCCGTGGCCTACGAGGTGATGGCCAAGACGGCCGAATACCTGGGCGCCGGACTGTCCGACCTGATCAACCTCTTCCAGCCGGAGCGCATCCTGATCGGCGGCTGGGCCGGGCTCCAGTTCGGCTCCCGTTTCCTCGACGACGTCCGGAAACACACCACGAAGTACGCCCTGTCCTACCCGGCCGGAAAGGCCACCATCGCACTGGGCAAGCTGGGCCCCGACGCGGTCACGGTCGGTGCGGCGACCCTTCCCCTGGAGGACTTCTTCGCCCGCGGCGGCCGCCGCGACACCCCGGCCCAGGAACCGACACCGCCCGCCTGGCGCACGGCACTTGAGGGCCGCGTGCTCGGGTGACCCGTGCCCGGCTTCGTCACGTGGCGGCCGAACGGTGCGCGAGGTCTTCCAGCAGCGCCACCGCCTCTTCCGCCCGCTCGTACGGGACGAAGAGGTGGTCGTGGTGGAATCCCGCCACGACGTTGCAGCTCAGGCCCGCGGTGGCAAGCTCCTGGGCGACGGCTGCGGTCAGGCCCACGGCCTCAAGCGCCGAGTGGACGCGCAGGGTGATCCACCCCGCCACGTAGTCGTGGGCGAGACCTGCCGCCTCGGCCGCCTCCAGCGGGACCACCAGCGTCAGGGCCTCCCGCTCGGCGACGGTCACCACGGGGGTGACGCCGGGCGGAATCGCACCGTCGACGGCAGTGAAGACGTAGCGCCCGGGGTTCAGCTCCGGCCGCATGCCGCTCAACAGTGCCCGCAGATCTCTCTCGCCACTCATGATCACCAGAGTAGGCGGCACGCACGATCGCGCACGCCACGCGGCCACGGACGCCCGCATTCCTCGCACCTTCTTGCCAGTCGATGTCGCAGATTTTCATGTTCATATCAAAATCTTGCGCACACTTATGGCGATCAGCCCATCGCGCGCCCTAGCCTCTGAGCGTTCGCAGTGTTCCCACGAGCGACAAGGACCCCTTCCGTGGTGCACCCCCCAAGCCCCCCAAGAAGCTCTCTGCTCAGATGTGGCATGCTCACGTCATTAGTCATGGCGCTGACGATGTCAGGAACAGCCACAGCCGTCGCGCTCTCCACCGCCGCCCCCGCGGCCCGGGCCGAGGCGGTCCAGGCCCCCTCTCCGCTCGACGTCAAGGACCGCGGCGCGGCCGTCCCCTTCAAGGAGCAGGAGGCCGAATACGCCTCCACCAACGGCTCGTTGATCGGCCCCGACCGCATCTACGGCACGCTGCCCTCGGAGGCGTCCGGCCGCCAGGCGGTGACGCTGGACGCCGTCGGCGAGTACGTCGAGTTCACCCTCACCGCCCCGGCGAACGCGATGTCGTTCCGCTACTCGATCCCGGACAACGCGGCGGGCACCGGCCGGGACGCGTCGATCGACCTGAAGGTCGACGGCAACCAGCTCAAGAGCGTCCCCGTCACCTCCAAGTACAGCTGGTACTACGGGGGTTACCCCTTCAACAACAACCCGGGAGACACCAACCCGCACCACTTCTACGACGAGACCCGGACCCGCCTCGGCTCCACGCTGCCCACCGGCACGAAGATCAGGCTCCAGGTCGCCTCGGTCGCGGACTCACCCTCCTTCACCGTCGACCTCGCGGACTTCGAGCAGGTCGCGGCGCCGGCCGGCAAACCCTCCGGAGCGCTCGACATCGTCGGCGACTTCGGCGCGGACCCCACGGGCGCCGCGGACTCGACCGCCAGGATCCAGGCGGCCGTCGACGCGGGAAAGGCGCAGAACAAGGAGGTCTACATCCCCGAGGGCACCTTCCAGGTCCGCGACCACATCGTGGTGGACAAGGTGACCCTGCGCGGCGCGGGCCCCTGGTACAGCGTCCTCACCGGACGTGACCCATCGGACCGCAGCAAGGCGGCCGGTGTCTACGGCAAGTACGCGGCGCAGGGCGGCAGCAGCGGCGTCACCCTCAAAAACTTCGCCATCATCGGCGATATCCGCGAACGCGTCGACAACGACCAGGTCAACGCCATCGGCGGCGCACTGTCCGACTCGACCGTCGACAACGTCTGGATGCAGCACACCAAGTGCGGCGCCTGGATGGACGGCCCGATGGACAACCTCACCATCAAGAACAGCCGCATCCTCGACCAGACGGCCGACGGTGTGAACTTCCACCAAGGCGTCACGAACTCGACCGTCACCAACACCTTCGTCCGCAACACGGGCGACGACGGGCTGGCGATGTGGGCGGAGGCGAAGCCCAACGTCGCGAACAAGTTCACGTTCAACACCGTGATCCTGCCGATCCTCGCGAACAACATCGTCACGTACGGCGGCAAGGACATCGTCCTGTCGGACAACGTCATGTCCGACACCGTCACCAACGGCGGCGGCCTGCACATCGCCAACCGCTATCCGGGCGTCAACTCCGGCCAGGGCACTGCGGTTTCGGGCACGATCACCGCTGCGCGCAACACCCTGATCCGCGCCGGCAACAACGACTTCAACTGGCGCTTCGGCGTCGGCGCGATCTGGTTCAGCGGCCTCAACGAACCCGTCGACGCGACGCTCAACATCACCGACAGCGAAGTTCTCGACAGCTCCTACGCAGCGATCCACCTCATCGAGGGCGCGACCAACGGCCTGCACTTCAAGAACATCCGCATCGACGGGGCGGGCACGTACGCCCTGCAGATCCAGGCACCGGGCACCGCCACCTTCGAGAACGTGACGGCCACCCACATCGCCCAGAGCAACCCGATCCACAACTGTGTGGGCAGCGGCTTCCAGATCACCCGCACCGGCAGCAACTCCGGCTGGTACGCGGACCCGCCCGCCTGCACCGGTACATGGCCCGACCCCGTGTGGACCAACGGCGGCGTGCCGCAGGGCGGCGGTGACCCGACCGACCCGCCCACCGACCCCGGCAACCTCGCCAAGGGCCGCCCGGTCGCGGAATCCGGGCACGCCGACGTCTACAAGGCGTCGAACGCGGTGGACGGTGACGCGGCCTCGTACTGGGAGAGCACGAACAACGCCTTCCCGCAGACGATCACCGTCGATCTGGGATCCGCCAAAGCGGTCAAGCGCCTCGTCCTGAAGCTGCCGCCCGCGGCGGCGTGGGCGACCCGCACGCAGACGCTGAGCGTGTCGGGCAGCACCGACAACTCCGCGTTCACCACGCTCAAGGCATCCGCCGACTACACCTTCGACCCGAACAGCGACAACACGGCGGACGTCGCTCTGACCGGAACACCGACCCGCTACCTACGGCTCACCTTCACCGCCAACACCGGGTGGCCCGCCGCGCAGCTCTCCGAACTGGAGGCGTATACGGGTCAATGACGCAGGATGCCCAGGACCGGCCCCACCGAGGCGAAAGTCAGCCCGCCGGTGGGGTCGGTAGGGGCCGGTTGGGCGCCATGGCCCAGCGCACCAACGAAGTGACGCCGCGGCCGAGCGGACGGACGGCCACGGTGTCGACCAACGGCAGCCGCGGCAGGCGCAGTTCCGCCGCAGCCCAACTGGGGAGCAGGGAAACGGCGTTCGCGGCGAGAACCCCGTACGGGAGCCGGGCGACCAGTGGCACCGGCGGGTTGAGGAGAAGGAAGCGAGCGGCGCCGCGCGCCTGCGGTGTCGCACGCAGCTCACGCCGGTACGCCGTGAACCGCTCGGCGAGCTCCTCCCGGTTCGTGGGCGGGTCCAGGACACCGAGCGCGGTGGCCACGCGCGCCGCGTCGGCGACGTATCCGTCGTACTCGTCGCCGGTCAGCGGGTGAGCGCCGTAGCGCTGATGAGCGCGCAGGAAGCTGTCGACCTCCGCGATGTGGACCCAGCCGAGCAGATGCGGGTCCCCCGCGTGGTAGGCCTCGCCGTCAGCGGTGACCCCGCGCACCCGGGCGTGGACAGCCCGCACCTGGTCGCAGGCCTCTTGGGCGCCTTCGGCGGGGCCATATGTCGTCATCGCCAGGAAGGTGCTCGTGCGCTGGAGCCTGCCCCAGGGGTCGCCGCGGAAGCCCGAGTGGGCGGACACGGCGGCCATGGCGAGGGGGTGGAGCGACTGGAGCAGCAGGGCCGAGATCCCGCCGATGAACATGGACGCGTCCCCGTGCACCGTGCGGATGGGGCGGTCCGGGCCGAACCAGCGCGGTCCGGGGGTCTCGTGGATACGGGCGCGGTTCTTCGGCCCCTCGGGGCCCGCGACACGGGCGAAGAGGTTCTTTCCCAGCCGCTCCTGCACTCCGCGGCCGTCCGGTCCGGTCAGTCTCATGGTGACGTGACGTCCCTTCGGATGCGCGTATCCAGCCTACTTTGTCCGGTCGTGGCGGGGTCGCGTGTGTCCGTCCCGGCCGCCCGGGGAGACTTCGCGGCGGTGGTGCGGCAAGGATGGGGCTCACAACTGCTGCTGGCTAGATCAGTAGATCTCGGTCTTTCTCGGCTGTTATTTTGATCGAGTGACGCTTTCCGAATGGGCGGCAAGCAATGGTGTGCACTACCAGACCGCGTGGACGCGGGCGAAAGAGGGCCGTATGCCGGTCCCGGTGCGCCAGACACCGTCCGGGACGTGGCTGGTCGACGGCCCTTCCGTGAAGGCATCTGGACGGGTCGTGGCGTACTGCCGCGTGTCCTTGGCTGACCAGAAGCCGGACCTTGACCGGCAGGTCGCGCGTGTGGTTCCGGGAGCTACCGGGCTAGGGCTGCCGGTCACGGAGGCTGTGACCGAGGTGGGTTCGGGGCTCAACGGTCGTCGGCGCAAGCTGCACCGGGTTCTGTCGGACCCGCAGGCGGTGGTGATCGTGGTTGAGCATCGAGACCGGCTGGCCCGGTTCGGCGTCGAGCACCTCGAAGCCGTCTTGTCCGCGTCCGGGCGTCGCCTGGTTGTCCTCGACCCCACCGAGACCGCTGACGACCTGGTGCGGGACATCACCGAAGTGCTGACGTCGATGTGCGCGCGCCTGTACGGGCGGCGGGGGGCGAAGAAGCGTGCCGCCCGCGCGGTGGTCGTGGCGACCGGTGAGGCTGCCGGGTGAAGAAGTTCCGGCCGCAGTCCGGGTTCGTGGTTAAGGCGTACCGGTTCGCTCTGGACCCGAACGCTGCCCAGGAGCGGGCACTGCACTCGCACTGTGGTGCGGCACGGGCCGCGTACAACTGGGCGGTTGCCTGGATCGAGGCGTCGTGGTGGCAGCGCAAGGCCGAGTCCACCTACGGCATCCCGCAGGAGCAGTTGACCCAGTGGCGGCCGTGGTCGCTGCCCGCGCTGCGCAAGGCGTTCAACGCGGTCAAGCACACCGACCCCAGATTCGCGCACTGGTGGGCAGAGAACTCCAAGGAGGCGTACAACACCGGCCTGGCCAACGCCGCCGCTGCGTTCGACAACTACGCCAGGTCCAGGCAGGGCCAACGCCGTGGCCGCGCGATGGGACTCCCGCGTTTCAAGTCGAAGCGGAAGGCGCGCCTGTCCTGCCGGTTCACCACCGGCACCATCCGTGTCGACGCCGACGGCCGGCACGTCACGCTGCCCCGGCTCGGCACACTGCGCACCCACGAGCCCACGGTGAAACTCCTCGCGCGCGTTCAGGCCGGGACGGCCCGGATCCTGTCGGCGACCGTCCGGCACGAGCGGGGGCGCTGGTTCGTCTCCTTCCAGGTAGAGGTGAAGCAGGACCTCGCCCGGGTCACCCGGCCGGAGGCGGCGGTCGGGATCGATCTCGGCGTGAAGACCCTCGCGGTGATGGCCGACAGCGCCGGAGCGATCCGCGAAGTGGCCAATCCGAGGCACCTGGACACTGCGCTGAAGCAGTTGCGCCACGCCTCCCGCACGGTCTCCCGACGCCAGGGACCCGACCGGCGTATCGGGCACAAGCCCTCGAAGCGGTGGGAGAAAGCCAACGCCCAGCAGAACAAGGTCCACCACCGCGTAGCGAACCTCCGCGAAGACGCCCTGCACAAACTCACCACGAGCATTGCGGCCGAGTACGGCACCGTCGTCGTCGAAGACCTCAACGTCGCCGGCATGCTCCGCAACCGGCGCCTGGCCCGCCGGATCGCCGACGCCGGATTCGGCCAGATCCGCCGCCAGCTCGAGTACAAGACCCGCCGGCGCCACGCCACCCGCCTCGTGGTCGCCGACCGCTGGTACCCCTCCTCGAAGACCTGTTCCGGGTGCGGCGCGGCGAAAGCCAAGCTGCCGCTGCACCTGCGGACCTACCACTGCGACGCCTGCGGCCTGGTCATCGACCGGGACCACAATGCGGCCCGCAACCTCGCAGCCCTCGCGGCAGCCGCAGTAACTGGTACCGGAGTGGCCGGAGACCAGGACACCGCCCCGGCGGCGTCGAAGCCTCGTGGAGCCGACCGTAAGACCCGCGCAACCGCCCGCAGCCGCAAGGCCACGGGCGGGCGGGCAGGTGGCGCAACCCTGCCGCACCAGCGGCAGACGGAAACGAGAGACCGTACTCAAGCCGAAGCACTCACGCTTTGGTGATGAGACGGACCTTCCGGGCCACAATGCACGGAATGCTGACAGCCACCGAGGCTCTCAGCAACGGTCATGATGCAGCATTCCGGCGGCCAGGAGGAACGGCCTTGAGCGCAACGATCCGCACCGTTTCCTATCCCACCGGCAGGGAGCACAAGCGTGTCGACATCCACAACTCGCCGCAGGCCGACGGTCCTTGTGTCCTTCTGTGGCACGGCATCGGGACCGACGAGCGCGACGTGATGGTCCCGCTGGCCCAGGACATCGCCGGACTGGGCCTCACCGTCCTCGTCCCCGACTGGCGTTCGGACACCCCCGACGAGGGCCGCGCGCATCTCACCGATTCGCTGCGGTTCGCCCGCGACTTCGCCGGCGGCTCCCGGCAGGTGGTCGTCGCCGGCTGGTCGGCGGGTGCGGGCGCCGCACTGGGGGTGGCTCTGGACCCGGAACTGGTCGATGGCCGGCCACCCGCCGCGGTCGTCGGCATCGCGGGCGGTTACCGGCGCCCGGCCCGTACCACGGGGGCCGTGCCTCTTCAGGCGCTCGGGCGCGCGACGGCACGTGTGCCCGTACGCCTCGTGCACGGCACGGACGACGCCTCAGCCTCCGTCGACTCCTCGCGGGAACTGCACGAAGCGCTGCGCGCGCACGGCTGGGACTGCGCACTCAGCGAACAGGCCACTGATCATGCCGGGGTGCTCGGTTGCGTGTACGACGCGGCGGTGGGCCGCTGCGTTGCCGGTGCCTCCGTCCGCGCCTTCGGCCTGGCGACGGCCCAGGTGGTGGCGGCCGTCGCCCGGTCGGTGTAGCCGGGGGGGCCGGCGGCCGTCAGGCACCACTCCCCTATCACGACTCCCCTATCCACTCCCCTATAAGGACACCGTCACTGGTCGCGGCGTAGCAGGTCCTCGTACGTCTCGCGGCGGACCACCGCGCGGGCCTCGCCGTCGTGACAGAAGACGACCGGGGGCCGGCGGGCGCCGTTGTAGTTGTTGGAGATCGAGTAGCAGTACGCGCCGGTGACCGGTACCGCGATCAGGTCGCCGACGGCCGGTGTCCGCAGCGGTACGTCACGGATAAGGGTGTCGCCCGACTCGCAGTGGCGGCCGACCAGGTCGCAGGGTTCGCCGCCGCCGACGCGGGAGGTGACGGTCGCCTCGAAGCGCTGGCCGTACAGCATCGGTTCGAGGTTGTCGCCCATGCCACCGTCGACGGCGACGAGGGCGCGGGGACGGCCCCGCTTGACGGTGACCGCTCGGTAGAGGGTGAGCGCCGACTCGGCGACCAGGGAACGCCCGGGCTCGATGATGAGGCGGGCGTTCGCGGGGAGGTGGGCGCGGGCGGCGTCGGTCAGGGTCTGTACGTACTCGTCGACCGTCGGTGCCCGGTCCGCGTACGTGTAGCGGACGCCCAGGCCGCCGCCCAGGTCGTACACGGCGTGCTCGCCCAGCTCGCCGAGGGAGGCGATGGCCTCGACGGCGCGGGCGAACGGGGCGGTGTCGAGGAGCTGCGAGCCGACGTGGACGTGCACGCCGTCGAGGCGGAGCCGGTCACTGGCGCGCAGCCGGGCCGCGGCGCGCACGGCGTCGGGCACGGAGAGGCCGAACTTGGAACCGGCGTGGCCGGTGGCCATCGCCTCGTGGGTGTCGGCCTCGACGTCCGGGATGACGCGGATCAGGACGCGCTGCTCGTCCGTGACGATCTTCTCCAGGCGGTCGATGTCGTCGAAGTTGTCGATGACGATCGTGCCGGCTCCGGCGCCGACCGCCATGGCGAGTTCCTCGTCGGTCTTGGCGTTGCCGTGGACGACGAGCCGGGCCGGGTCGGCGCCCGCGGCGAGTGCGGCGACGAGTTCGCCGCCGCCGGCGACGTCCACGCCGAGCCCCTCCTCGACCATCACCCGGACGACGGCGGTGCATGGGAAGGACTTCGAAGCGAAAACGACTTGTCCGTTCGGCCAATGACGGCTCAGGGCGTCCACGTACTCGCGCGCCCGGGCCCTGAGAGCACCCTCGTCGACGATGACGGCGGGGGTGCCGAAGCGCTCGGCGAGGTCGTCGAGGCGGCATCCGCCGACGACGATCTCGCCGTCCGGGGCGAGATCTGTCCCCTTCGGGAAGAGTCCGACGATATCTGAGGTGGCGGTCGTGGCGCTCATGGGCGATGGCTCCTGTCCCTGGTCGATGGGCCTATCCTGACGGCTTCCCCCGTCGCCTTCACCGGCGTCCCGCCCCAGGAATCGAGGCCCCCGTTGTCTGATCGGACAATCCCCGATGGTCGGGCCGCGGGTTCCTTGCGCTTCCTGGTCGGCTCCACCGGCCCCCTCCGCGTACTGGCAGCGCCCGGTGGCCTCGACGTCCCCGTGCGCGGCACTGTCATCCACGACCCGGGCGACCCGCTGCCCGCGGCCCCGTCGGCCCTGCTGCTGCTCGTCGGCGCGGACGTGGCCGATCCGCGTACGGGCACCGTGCTGCGCCGCGCGGCGGCGGAGGGATACGCGGGGGTGGTCGTCAAGTGCCGTGGCCAGGAGGCGGATCGGCTGACTGCCGAGGCCGAACGGTGCTCCCTGGCGGTGCTTGCCGCCGGCGACGCGGTGCCGTGGCGGTACGTGGATGCCGAGATCGGCTGCGCGCTCGCGGCGTACGGAGTGGGTGACCTGTCCCCGTCGGCCCCCGCCGGAAGTGAGGAGCTGTTCTCGCTGGCCGACGCGGTGGCCGCGGTGGTGGGCGGTTCGGTGGCGGTCGAGGACCTGGACCAGCATGTCGTCGCCTATTCGAACGTCCCCGGCCAGCGCATCGACAGTCTGCGCGAGCGCGGCATCCTGGAGCGGCGGGTTCCTGACGACCCGGGACAGCGGCAGCAGTACCGCGACGTGCTGGCGGCCGACGGCGTGGTCCGGTTCCCCCGGGCCCGCGACGAGCTGGCGCGTGCGGCGGTCGCGGTGCGGGCGGGGACGCTGCCACTGGGGACGCTGTGGGCGATCGAGCCGGAGGGCGGCCTGTCGGAGCAGGCCGAGTCGGCGTTGCGGGACGCGGCGCGGCTGGCGGCCCCGCATCTGCTGCGCGCGCTGAACTCGACGGAGACCGAGCAGCGCATGCGCCGGGACACCCTGCGCGCGCTCCTGGAGGGGTACGGACCGCCGGCCGACGAGGCGGCGGCGCGGCTCCGGCTCGGCCAGGGGGAGAAGGTGTGCCTGGCCGCGTTCGCCCCGGACGAGGGCAGCGCCCTCATCGCCCACCTGGAGTCGTCCCTGGTCCGGTACTGCGCGGCGCATCTCCCGTCGGCGACGGTGACGGCGTCGACCCGTGCGGTGTACGTGCTGCTGACCTCGCTCTCGCCCGCCGCCGCGCGGAGGTTCGCGGACGGTGCGCTGGGCACCGTACGGGCTGCCCTCGGTACGCCGGTGCGGGCCGTGGTGACGCGGGCGTACCCGGATCTGCTGCGGGCCGGTGCGCTGCGGCGCGAGGCGGACGACATCCTCCGGGCCACCGACGGCGGCCGGGCCGGCGCGCCCACGGCCACCGCAGAGGACGTACGCCATGTCGTCCTGCTGAACCGGCTTGCCGACGAGCTGCGTCGGGAGCCGTGGCTGCGGCTGCCCGGGGTCGCCGCGCTGCTGGCGCACGACGCGGAGCAGGGCACCGACTACGCGGCGACGGTCACGGCCTGGCTGGACGCGACCGGCGACGTCGCGAGCGCCGCAGTCGGTCTGCGGGTGCATCCCAACACCCTGCGCTACCGGCTGCGGCGCGTTCGTGAACTCTTCGGCCTGGACCTCGACGACCGCGAGGTGCGGCTTGCCGCCTGGCTCGAACTCAGGCTTGCGCAGCGGTAGTCGATGCCTCGGCCGCCGCGTGCTCGTGTGCGACGGCCCGCTCGCGCAGGGCGGAGTGTCGACGGCCGAACACCAGGTAGAGCGCCGCCGCGAGCACCAGCCACCCACCGAAGAGCGCCCATGTGATGCCCGGCAGCAGCCACGCGAGGTAGAGGCAGGACGCCGCGGACACGATCGGCACGACTGGGTACAGGGGCACCTTGTACGGCCGCGGCGCGTCGGGGGCGATGCGGCGCAGGACGACCACGGCCGCCGCCACGGCCACGAACGCGACGAGGGTTCCCATGCTGGTCAGGTCGGCCAGGTACTGGAGCGGCACGAGCGCGGCCAGCGCTCCGACGCCGGCGCCCACGATCCATGTGTTGCCGACCGGCGTGTGCCGCTTGCGGTCGACACGGCGGAAGATCTCGGGGACGAGCCCGTCGCGAGCCATCGAGAAGAGGATGCGCGTCTGCCCGTAGAGGGTCACCAGCACCACGCTGAAGATCGACACCACGGCACCGGCCGACAGCAGGACGACGGGCCACCCCGCGCCGGTGACGTCGCGCAGGATCTCGGCGAGGACCGCCTCGCCCGCGTCGGCCTGCGCACCGAACCGGCCGGTGGGCTGTGCGCCGACCGCCGCGAGGGACACCAGGATGTACAGCACCGTGACCGCGCCGAGCGTCAGGAGCAGCGCGAGCGGGATGGTGCGCCGCGGATTGCGGACCTCCTCGCTCGCCGTGGCGACGGTGTCGAAGCCGACGTAGGAGAAGAAGACGGCGGAGGCGGCAACCCCGATGCCGGACGCTCCGTGCGGCGCGAAGTCGGCGAAGTGACTGGCCCGGAACGCGGTGAACGCCACGGCGACGAACAGTACGAGGACGCTCAGCTTGACGCACACCATCACGGCGTTGAGGCGTGCGGACTCGCGTGTGCCGCGCGCCAGCAGCAGGGAACAGAGCAGCACCACGACGAGCGCCGGGATGTTCACCACTCCCCCTGCCCCCGGCGGCTGGCTGATCGCGTCGGGCAGCGTGAACCCGAAGAGCGCGTCGGTGAGTTCGTTGAGGTACTGCCCCCAGCTCACGGCCACGGTGGACACCGCGACGCCGTACTCGAGGATCAGACACCAGGCGACCAGATACGCCGCCCCCTCGCCGAGGGAGGCGTAGGTGTACGAGTACGTACTGCCCGCCACCGGGATCGCGCCGGCCAGTTCTACGTAACAGAGCGCCGCGAGTCCCGCGACCGCCGCCGCGATGACGAAGGAGAGCACCACGCCCGGTCCCGCCTTGGGGACCGCGGTGCCGAGCACGAAGAAGATGCCGGTGCCCACGACGGAGCTGATCCCCAGCAGGGTCAGCTGCGTCAGCCCCATACTGCGCCGCAGACCGCCGGGCCCGGAGGCCTCGCCCTCCGCCTCGCCGATCATGCTCTCCAGCGGCTTACGGCGGCACAGTTGACGGGCCGTCACGCGCATGCGTCCTCCTGGATGTCCCACGCCCCGCGGTGGATCGCGAGGCGCTGCGGGGGATGCTGCGGCACCCGGACCGCGCGCTCAACGTCGGATCCGTACAAGAGCGGCAGGACGCTTTGGCCGATGCGACAGGTGCGCGCACTGTGCGTCGTATCGCCGGAGGTGCGGGTGGCTACACAGGCGAATGCGCAGGTGAAAGCGCAGGTGAAAGCGCCTTCTCCGATTGGCAGTTGATTTCCGCCTTTGTGCGGTGATTACGGCGTTCGGGTGCTGTGTCCGTCAGGACGCAACCAACCGGTTGCCCGGCAGCCTCCTGACCGACACAGACCGACATAGTCCGACCGTCGTGAGGAAGTGCCATGAACTCTGCTGCCACCGTCCTGCCGACCCCCGACCTCGACGCGGGCGGCGACTTCCTGCTCCCGCTGCCCGACCCGGCGCAGCGCCTGGACCTGGCTCCGCCGGCCCCCACGTGCCTGACCTCCTGCGACCGGCACCGCCTCAGCCTTAACGCCACGCTCACCACCGCCGGGATCCCGCCCCACCCCGACGACATGGAGGCCATCGACGCGCTCAGCGCCCTCGACGACACCGTCGCGCTCGCCGTCCAGAGGTGGCTCATGTCCCGCCCCGCCGTTCTGTTCGGGTGACGTGAGGCACCGGCCCTGTCCCCGCCGCGGACGCCTTACAGCGGCTGGTCCATCCGCACCCGCATCAGCCGCAGCCCGATGGCCTCGTAGAACGGCCGTGCCGCGGCGTTGAACTCCCCTACGCTCGCGACCAGGCGCCGGCATCCGGCTCGGCGTCCCACTTCACGGACGGTTTCCACCAGCGCCGCGCCGACCCCGCTCCGAGCGCCGGCGGGGTCCACGGCCGGCTGCTCCATGGAGACCACCGCGGCGGGCAGGGTGATCACGGACGCCTCTCGTCTCTCGACGCGGCAGAGCGTGTGGCCCACCACTTCGCCCTCGTCCGACTCGGCCACCAGCCGGATTCCGGCCCGGCGCGGCTCCCCTGAGCGCGGAGTGCTCCGGCGCTGAACGCTCACGTGCCTGTGCATGCTCACATGCCTCTGCCCGGCACACCGCAACGCCCCCGCGGCTGCGCGGGGGCGTTGCGGCGTCGACGTGTCAACGCCTCAGGCTCGACTCGGCCACGCGCGCGGCGATGGCGTTCACCTCGTTCTGGGGCAGCCCCGCCTCGCACACGATGGTCACCACACGACCGTCGTCCAGCGTGGCCCGCCGCACCCCGACACCCAACGGCACGGACGGTTCCCGCCGCGTCTCCACTTCAAGTTCCTGCTCGGGCATGCGCGCTCCAACCCTCGACGAGAGGCCACGGTAAGCACAGCCGGGAACGCGGATCACGACAGCCACACAGGCACATCACACAAACGAGCTCTCACGTTCCACGCAGACGGAGCACCCCGCCCGCCGGCCGTCAGGACGCCCGGCGCACACCCGCGAAGACGGTGGTGGCCGAGAGCACGAACGCGTCGGGGCGTCGCAGGATGCCCTCCGGCGCCGTGCCGTCGAGCAGGACGTCGAGCGTCTTGCGGTCGTCGGCGTCCAAGGACTCGCTCATCACGTCGCGCAGCCGGGTCAGTTGGTTGCGCAGAAACGTGCGGGCGGTCCCGCCCAGGGGCGCCGGCAGGTCGAGCAGGTACGTGAAGCTGCCGACGTCCGTGAGTCCTGCCGCGGCGAGCATCGCGGGCCAGTCCTCGACCGTGCTGGTGCTGCCCGGCAGCTCGGAGCGCATCCGCTCGAACCAGTACTCCTGCAGGGCGTCGAGCCGCGCCTGGAAACCCGGCGTGCCGATACCGATGTCGCGGGGGAGGCAGCGCATCGGCAGTCCGCCCTCGGCGACCGCGAGCATGCCGCCGGGCCGCAGCGCGCCGGTGAGCGCGTCCAGTACCCCCTGCTGATCACCGATGTGGTGCACGGCCTTGCTGCTCCAGATCAGATCGGCCTCGCCGAGACCGCCGCCCGCGTGCCCGTCGCCGCCTTCCAGGTCGCCGGGCAGTTCCGCGTGCCGGATCGCCACCCTGTCGCCGAGTCCGAGCCGCTCGGCTCGGGCCAGAGCCCGGTCGAGGAGTGCGGGCGCGCCGTCCACCGCGACGACTTCGGCGTCCGGGAAGGCCTCGGCGAGCGCACAGGTCATCACGCCCGGGCCGCTGCCGATGTCGAGGATGCGGCGGACCTCTTTGTCGGGGCCGAGCAGTTCAGCGAGTCGGGCCGCCGTCTGCCGCAGTACAGGGAGGTGCAGTTCCCCGTTGTTCTCCAGCGTGTCGGCCATGGCCTCCCAGTCGATCTCGGTGCTGTCGGAACCGTGGTCATGCCCGTGACCATGCCCGTTCTCGTGTCCGTGGCTCTGCGCGGGACTGCTGTGTGTGCTCATGGCCAGGAGCGTGCACCCGTCGCGCGTGAACGGCAATCTGTGTTGCCATTTCCGGGACAGCCGGATGAGATGCCCACATGGCCGATGCGGATGACGTGGACGACACGGACGACATGGACAAACCAGTGCCCTATCAAGCGGTCCTCGACGAGGTGGCCCCGCGGCTGAGACGGCTGCGCGACCGGCGCGGTCTCACCCTGGCGGCGCTGTCGGAGGTCACCGGCATCTCCAAGAGCACCCTTTCCCGTCTTGAGTCCGGACAGCGCCGCCCGAGCCTTGAGCTGCTGCTGCCGCTGGCCGGTGCGTACGGTGTGCCCCTGGATGAGCTGGTCGGCGCTCCCGAGGTGGGGGATCCCCGGGTCCGGCTCACGCCACGCCCGATGCCGAGCGGCGGCACGTTCGTGCCCCTGACGCGGTCGCCCGGCCCTCTTCAGGCGTACAAGATGGTCATCGCCGACCGGGGCTGCGAGCCGGATCTCCGTACGCACGAGGGCTACGAGTGGCTGTATGTGCTGGACGGCCGGCTGCGGCTCGTGCTCGCCGAGCACGATCTGGTCCTCGGCCCGGGCGAGGCCGCCGAGTTCGACACCCGGGTCCCGCACTGGTTCAGCAGCGCGGACGGCCGGCCCGTCGAACTCCTCAGCCTCTTCGGGCGCCAGGGGGAACGGATGCACGTCCGCGCCAAGCCCCACCGGTGAGCCGCCTCCCCACAAGAGCCCTGCACCCGGCACGGCTAAGGTTCCGATGTGTCGTCGTACAGCATTGGCCAGGCCGCGCGCCTGCTCGGGGTGAGTGGGGAGACCGTGCGTCGGTGGGCCGACAGCGGCCGGCTGACCATGGGGCGGGACGGGACGGGGAACCGTGTGATCGACGGCGCCGGTCTCGCGCGGTTCGCCAAGAGCCGGGCCGCCGAAGCCGATCGGGGCGTGTCAGAGGCTCCGCGCACGTCGGTGCGCAACTCGTTCACCGGAATCGTGACGGCGCTCAAGGCCGACGACGTCGTGGCGCAGGTGGAGATCCAGGCCGGGCCGCACCGGATGGTGTCGATGGTGACGCGTGAGGCTGTCGAGGAGTTGGGCCTCGCCGTCGGGGTCACCGTCACCGCTCGCGTGAAGTCGACGAGCGTGCACATCGACCGTTCGTAGCCGGGGTCTCGCGGCTCAGGAGCGCGGCCCAGAGGTCGGCGCGGTCGTAGAGCCGGGAGAGGTCACGGCCGGTGAAGTGCTCGATGCGCTGGATGCGGTAGTGGACGGTGTTGACGTGCAGGTGCAGTACCTCCGCCGTGCGCGCCCATGAGCCGTCGCAGGCGAGGAAGGTCTCCAGGGTCTGCAGCAGCGCGGACGCGGACGCGTTGGTCTCGTCGAGCAAGGGGCCCAGCGCGGTGCGGCTGAACGCGGCGCGCACCTCGGCGGGTACGCCGGTGAGCAGCGTTTCCAGGCCGGTGAGCGAGGCCGCGTCGGTCAGCCGCGAGCCGCCGGGCGCGGTGGTGCGGGCCGAGGTCAGGGCGTAACGGGCCTCGGACAGCGTGCCGTTCAGGTTCCGGGGCGCGGCGGCCGGGGAGGCGATGCCCGCGTGCAGCGGGTCGGACGGCTCGCCGGCCGCGAGCAACGGCCATACGTCGGCCAGCGCTGCGCTCACGGCGTCCGCCCCTGCGATGACGGCGAACGCGGTGCCGTCGGGGAGCCGGCCCACGGCGGCGCCGGTGTGCGGGACATGAGCGGCCGCCTCGGTCAGCGCGCCCTGCGCCCAGTCCTCACGCCCCGAGCCGACTTCGGCGACGACCACGCGGTACGGGCCCTCGTCGGGGATCCCGCAGCCGCGCAGCGCGGCTTCGAGGGCCGCCTTGTCTGTGTCGGGCGCGGTGAGCAGCGTGCCGAGTTCGCGCACCGCGCGGCCCCCGTCGGCCCGGCGGCGGGCCCGGATCTCCTGGCATCGGCCGAGGACCTCCGCGATCTCGTGCAGCATGCGCGGCGGGGCGTCGTCGGCGTCGGGCACGTGAAGATGCCAGCGCTCGTAGGGCGAGACCGTGTCGGTGTCGGCCTGGACGGGCACGGTGACGGATGCCCGGCCGAGCGCCGGACCGGCTTTGATTCCTGAGGAGTTGCGGCTGGTCCTCTGTGCGGGGGCCGTGCCTGTCGTGATCAGGGTGGCGGCGTCCCGCGTCGGGAGATCGGCCGAGGCGGCGGTGGCGGCCACGGTGCGTCCCGCCGGTGTGAGGACGTAGGCGACCGGCCGGTCGAGGTGGGCGAACGCGGCGTCGACGATCGCGGCCGGGTCCGCCTCCTGCGCCAGGAGCCGGCTCAGCGTGGTGCGCACGTTCTCGGGCAGGGCGTGGTGGCGGCTGAGCTCGCCCCACTGCTGGAGGTACACCGTGTCCGTGATGGCGCGGAACATGATGTGCGCCGGGACCGCCGCGACGGGGAGCCCGTGGCGGCGGCACGCTTCGACGAGGTCGTCCGGGACGGCGCCGTGCGTCTCCTCCCCCGCGAGGAGCACGGCCGCGCCGGCCGTGCGCAGCGCAGAGACGAACCGGTCCGCCTTGGCCCGCCCGCTCCGCTGCGTCCACCACACCAGGCCGCTGAGCACGACCTCGGCCGGCCGCACGAAGCGGGCCGGGTCCTCCAGGTCGGTGACGGTCACGCCGCTGATCTCCTGCCGCAGGTGCGGTTCGTCGGCCCAGAGCAGGCGCAGGCCGAGTGACTCGTCCCTCAGGAGATGTTCGATGTGCATGTGCTCTGACTCCCTGTGTACCCGGGGACGCAGGAAAGCGGCACCCCGTTTCTCACATTCGCCAGGCGAGTGCGAGTCATCGCATCGTAAATGCCAGAGCGCGCGAGCGATATGGGTCTTGGTTGAACATCCAAGGACCCGCCCCTGAGAGGTGGAGATTCCGTGCTGCGAACCAGTCGTCCGAACCTCCGTGCGGCGGACGCCCGTTGTGACTCGCGTGCGTCTTGTCCAGGGTGGCTGTCGCGTGGCGAAACGGCCTCCGCGACGAACATCAACTCTGTCGGTCCGGCCCGGGCTGAGCTACGGGAAACCAGGGTCGTTCCGGGGTCGTTTCCCTCTTCCAGGTGTGAGATCGGCGCCCACCCGGCACGCCTACCGCCGGGTAGCCGGGTGCGGCACCGCTCTCCCGGGCCCGGGTCACACCCCCAACGACCCGCAAACGACCCCGCCCGCCCCGGCGGCCAGACCGGGCCCGATCACGGGCCCGGTCCCCGACCCCACCGTCACCCTCAGTCGTCGAACTCACCCGCGAACCGCAGTACTCGTTCGAGTGCCTCGACGAAGATGAGGCGGCTGCGCGGGCGCAGCATCCCCGCGATGCCGTACGCGCCCAGTTCGCGGCCGCGCCGCACCAGCCAGCCCCAGTCGAGGTCGAGATGGTGGGCGAGCGACCGCAGCCGCTCCTCCGAGCTGTAGCTCTTGGTGACGCTCTGACTGCGGGCGTGGTCGACGACCTGGGCGTAGGCGCTGACATCGGCCAGGCTGTCGGTGGTGTCGACATGCCAGATGCCTTCGGAGCCGAGCCAGTTGGCGGAGATGACGCGGCGTCCGGGCACGAGCACGAAGCCGTCGATGCGCTTGTACTCGGGCTCGGCGCACACCGAGAACTTCTGCCCGTCGCGTTCCATCATGGCCACGGCCAGCCACAGCAGGATCCGCTCGTAGCGCTGGCTCGCCCCGGCGTCCGTAGCCGGGATGCAGAACACCCGCTCGGGAGCGGCTCCACCGTCGGCGAGGCGCTCCTGGAGCGCGCGGCGGGTGGCCCGCGTGAAGGCCCGTACGTGCGTGTGGTGGTGGGCTCCGATGACCACGCGGCCGTCCTGCTCGTCGGCCTCGTAGAGCTGGACGGCGACGGAGGTTCCGTCGAAGAACCGCTGGCCGTCCAGGTGCCACACGCCCTCCATGCCGGAGGCCCGGCCCAGGGAGTCCAGGTAGGACGTGTCGAACATGGAGTTCAGGAGCCGCGCCGCGTCCCGCGCGGCGCTGGGTGCGATCTGCGACAGTACGACGCCGCGCTCCACCGCGGGCCGCAGCAGCGTCTCGACGCCGACGCCGAGCATGAACTCGAGGACGGCGCCGGCGTCACTGCGGGGTATCCGGTGGCCGGAGAGCCAGCGCCTCCAGGTGGCCTGGGAGGCGGTCAGCCATGCCTGATCCAGTTCCACTTCAGGAAGACCGTGATCACGGGTCCGCACAGCATGGCAAGCATCCACAGGCCGACGCTCGCAGGCGAGTAGATGTAGTACTGCCACGAGGCCGGAAGCACCGACGGCGCCAGGAACAGCGCCGTCAGAACAACCCAGGTCACCGCCACCACAATGATCATTCGTACAGTTGCCACATCGCCCTCCCCTTCAGCGAGCGCTCAGCTCGAGCACAGGCCGCAGGCCCTCTCGCCGCCACCTACAGCAGTCGCTCCACGTATTGAAGCAGCGCCTCCGATGACGGGGTTCCGTCGCCCTGTCCGTCGGCGCGGTCGCGGCGGTACGCGTCGCGATGCGCCTGACGGAACAGAGGCTCGGCGCCGCACGCCAGGGGTGACGCCACTCCCCTGTCGGCGGGGATGAGCCTCAGGGACGGTCGCACGCCGGGAGGGCGAGCGGCCCGTCCGTGCCGAAGGCCAGGGTGTTGAAGCGGTCGCCCATGCGCCGGTGGGTGGCGGCGTCCGGGTGAAGCTGGTCGGGCAGCGGCAGCTCGGCGAAGTCCGCCTCGCCGTAGAGGTCGCGGCCGTCGAGGTAGAACAGGTGCGGATCCTCCGCCGCCCGCTGCTTCACGACGCGCGCCAGCTCGTCCCGGATGACGTTGAGCGTCAGCTTCCCCGCCGCCCGCTCCGCCGGGTCACCGGCGGCCACGAACTGGAGCCTGCCCGCACTGAGATTGCTGAAGTCCGGGGCGCTGGGGCCCGGGGTGTCCTCGTGGATGGCGCAGTAGATCGGCGACACGACCAGCAGCGGTGCGGTCGGGTGTCCCTCGCGGATCGTGTCGAGGAAGCCGTGCACCGCCGGGGCGAACGCGCGCAGGCGCATCAGGTCGGCATTGACGATGTTGATGCCGACCTTGACGCTGATCAAGTCCGCGGGGGTGTCCCGCAGGGCACGCGCGGTGAACGGGTCGAGCAGGGCACTGCCGCCCAGACCGAGGTTCATCAGCTCCACGCCACCGAGGGAAGCGGCCAACGCCGGCCAGGTCGTGCTGGGGCTCGCGGCGTCCGAGCCGTGGCTGATCGAACTGCCGTGATGCAGCCACACCTTGCGTCCGCTGTCCGGCGCGGACTCGACCGGGGCGTCGGCGCGCAGGGCGACCAGCTCGGTGATCTCGTTGTACGGCAGCCAGATCTCGACGTCCTTGATGCGGTCGGGCAGCCCGGTGAACCGCACGGTACCGACGGGGCCGGGCCGGGTCTCCCTGGTGCCGGTGGTCATGTCCATCATCTGCACGTTGCCGCCGGTGACGCCGGCCTGCGCGGCCAGGCGGCCGTCGACCAGCAGGTCGTACACGCCGTCGGGACGGGGCGGAGTGCCCTTGTAGGCCATCTTGGTGCGGAGCGCGTCCAGCTCGATGACGGTGGCCCGGGTGCGGAACACCAGCCGTACGCCGGCGGGCTGGGACTCCGCCATGGCGAGTTGTGCGTCGGAGCACTGCGCGCGGGCCCGCGCGGGCAGCCGGTGCGGGAGCACGCCGTGCTCGGTGCGCTCCAACTCGTACGCGCCACGCACGAGTTCCGGGGTGACGGGAGTGGTGGTCCAGTTGTCGTTCATGTGCATTGCCTCAACCTGTTGATCAATATGCCTGAGTGGCTGGAGTTGTTCCGCCGTCGCCGATGCGTCCGCCGTCGCCCATGCGTTCGCGGTCGGGTGGGGCCGCGGTCAGGGTGCGGGCCAGTTCCGCAGCGTGGCGTCGAGGGAGTCGAGGATCCGCGACCAGCTCTCCTGCGAGTCGGGTGCACTGTGGCTGAACCCTCCCTGCATCTCCAGGCTCACGTAGCCGTGGAAGACGCTGCCCAGGAGCCGGACCGCGTGGGTCTGGTCCGGCTCCGTGAGGTCGTAGCCCCGCAGGATCGCCCGCATCATCTGCGCATGCCTGACGCCGGCGCTGGCGGCCGCCGTCTCCGGGTCGAGCCGCAGCTGGGCCGCCGCGTAGCGACCGGGGTGTCCCCTGGCGTAGTCGCGGTAGACGTTCGCGAAGGCGGCGAGGGCGTCTTTGCCCGCGCGCCCGGCGAGCGCCGCCGCTCCCCGGTCGGCGAGTTCCTCCAGGGCCAGCAGCGCGATCCCGGTCTTGAGTTCCTGGGAGTTCCTCAGGTGCGAGTACAGGCTCGCGACCTTGACGTCGAACTGTCTCGCGAGCGCCGAGACGGTCACCTTGTCGAACCCGACCTCGTCGGCCAGCTCGGCGCCCGCCCGGATCAGGCGTTCCCTGCTCAGCCCTACTCGCACCATTTCCTTCACTCCAATCAACGATAGCGATTATGCAGCTGCCTAATACCTTTAGGCAAATACGTATACATCTTAGTGAGCACAGGAGGGGAACAGGGCCGCCCGCAGCGCGGATCGCCGCAGCGGCGCGCCGCCCGGCCGATCGGGGGCGGGAGTGGTGGCATGGGCCACGTCATTACCGGTCGCGCCCTTGGGTAGGCGGCCGGATGATCGTCTGGGTGGGCCCGCTCATCCAGGCAGGACCGAAGAACAGCGACACCTGGGAGGTAGCAATGTCCTCGAAGCGACGCCGCAAGAAGAAGGCCCGCCGCAAGCACGCCGCGAACCACGGCAAGCGCCCCCAGTCCTGAGGGCCCTCGCCGGACGGGTCAGGGGCGGCGCCGGACGGCGCCGCCCCTGACCCGTTTCGCTCACACCCCTCCGGCATTCGTGTCACCCGCGCGAGCGCTGACCGGGATCGCCTTCACGGCGACCTAGGATCCGCTGCGTGGCACACACCTTCGACGAACTCGTCGAGAGACAGCAGGCCGCGAACGCGGCACACCACGAGGTCCTGAGACTGCGGGACGGCTACGGACCACCGGGGCTCGAGCCGCGGAGCGAGTCCCAGACCCAGACGTACGAGACGGCCTGGCGTGCGTGGCGCGACCTGGCCCGCGATGTCCAGGAGGCCGTCACCGAGTACGCCAAGGACGAGGGCCTCACCAGGAGCGACGTCGAGGCGGACGTGAAGGCGAAGGCGGGTGACGGCTCAGGTGCATAGCGCTCTCAGGCGGCGAAGACCTGCGAGTCGTCGGCGAACGCCTTGAACTCCAGGGCGTTGCCCGCCGGGTCGAGCAGGAACATCGTCCACTGCTCGCCGGTCTCGCCCGCGAAGCGTACGTAGGGCTCGATGACGAACTTCGTGTCCGCGGCACGGAGCCGCTCCGCGAGTTCCTGGAACGCGGGGATGGCGAGGATCAGGCCGAAGTGCGGTACGGGCACGTCGTGTCCGTCGACAGGGTTGTGGACGTGCCGGGCGCGGGTGGGCGCGAGGTGGGTGACGAACTGGTGGCCGTGGAGATTCCAGTCCACCCATGTGTCGGCGCTGCGGCCCTGCTCAAGGCCGAGCACCTCGCCGTAGAAGTGCCGGGCGGCAGCCAGGTCGTCCACGGGCATGGCCAGGTGGAACCGCGGGATCGGCGAGTCGAGTTCGGTCATGGTGGGCCGGTCTCCTTTCGGGAGACTGTTCGGGAGACTGCGCGGTGACGGAGCGTCGGTCACGCTTGCCACGTCGGACGACGTGGACCTACCCGTGGGCGGCATCGAGGTCACGCCGTCGAGGTCGCGATCGGTACGGGCGCCGGATCTTGGCGCGTTTTCGCCGCCCACCGCGCCACCGGCCCCAGCGCGTACGACGCCGCCAGGACCAGGCCGCCCAGCAGCAACCATCCGGTCGTTCCCATCCCCATCAGCAGCGCCGTGAGCAGCAGCGGGCCCAGTGTGCGGGCGACGGTGACGCCCGTACCGAAGAAGCCCTGGTACTCGCCGACGCGTCCGGCCGGGGCGAGGTCGAAGCCGAGCTGCCAGGATCCGGCCGACTGGAGCATCTCGGCGGCGACCAGAAGCACCGACCCACCGACCAGGGCGGCGACCGCCGCCCAGACCGAGCCGGCGGCCGAGGCGGCGAAGACACCGCAGGCCAGCAGCATGAGCACGCCCGACCGGCGGATGGCGCGGGCCGCAGTGGGGAGGCCTGAGACGGAGCGGGCCGTGCGGACCTGGAAGAGCATCACGGCGCCGGTGTTGAGGATGAAGAGCGCGGAGACGAGCCAGGTGGGGGCGTCGGTGCGCTCGTTGATCCACAGCGGGAGCCCGACGCTGAGCAGCGGCATCCGCAGGAGAAGGACGGTGTTGAGGAGGGTCACGGCGGCATAGGGCCGGTCCCGCAGCACTTCGAGCTTCGCTCCCCGGACGGCCGGCGCCGGTGCGAGGGCCGGGAGCCGCAGCAGGACGAGCGCGCAGAGGACGAAGCTCAGGGCGTCGATCGCGAAGACCGTGAGATACGCCGACCTCGTCCCTGCGGACAGCGCGAGGCCGCCGAGCGCCGCGCCCACCGCCAGACCCGCGTTGAGCGTCGACTGCAGGTGGGCGAGCGCGCCCGTGCGGTCCTCCTTGGCCACGAGACCGGCGAGCAGCGCCTGACGTGCGGCCGCGAGTCCCGACTGCGCGCTCGCGTAGAGGCAGGCAGCCACGAGGAACGGGAGGAATTCGCGTACGGCCAGGAAGGAGGCGACCGCGGCGCCGGTCGCGAGGGCGAGCAGGACCGCCGTTCCGCGCGGGCCCCGGCGGTCCGCGATCCTGCCGAGGGGCACCCCGACGACCGAGCCGACGGCCCAGGCGACGGTGAGGCCGAGGCCGATCCTGGCGGGCGCGAGGCCGACGACGTGAGTGAAGTAGAGCGCCGAGGTGACGTAGTAGGCGCCGTCGCCGAGCGAGTTGCTCAACTGGGCCAGGGCGAGGGTGCGTTGAGGGCCGGCGGGCGGCAGCGGGTTCGGCATGTCATGGACGGTACGCGCAGAGCGGCCCATCCCTGTGGGGCAATTCATGGCCTTGAGCTTGGGCCATTTGACGTGCGCGCTGCCTGGCCGGAAACCGTCGTAGACTCGAACACATGTCCGAACTGCCGCCCGACCTGTCAAGGCTCCGCACGCTGGAGACATGGCTCGTGCTGTCCCTGGACCGGGTGCGCCGCAAGATCGCGGAGGCTGAGCGGCAGGAAGCCGAGAAGCAGCGCGGCGAACGGGACCGGCCGCCGGCCCCCGACTGGCTGATCGAGATGGGGCTCGGCGGACGCGCGCCTGTGTACGTGCACGTCGGCGGCTGCCACATGGCGGGCAAGCGGTCGCGAGGCGTCACGGACGACCAAGCGCGCCGCGCACTGTGGGAGCAGGTGCCGGCCTGCCCGCACTGCAACCCCGACGGGGTGCTCGGAGTGCTGGACTGACCCGGTGACGGGCGCCCGTCAGCAGCGCGCCGGTTCCGAGGCGGCCTCCGGGTGATCCGCCGCCCAGGACGCGAGAATGCGCAGCCCGTCATGGCTGGGCGTGCCGACCTCGGCAGTCCAGACCACGAGCTGCTGGTCGGGATCGGTGCTCGCCGTCAGGGTGTCCCAGTCGAGCGTGAGGTCACCGGCGACGGGGTGGTGGAGCACCTTGGTCCCCACCCGCAGCATGGCGACGTGGTGGGCGGCCCACCACTGGCGGAAGTGCGGGTCCCGCACCGACAGTTCACCGACCAGAGCCGTCAGCCGCGGGTCGTCGGGATACTTGGCGGCTTCCCTGCGCAGCTGGGCAACACTGGTACGCGCGACCGTCTCCCAGTTCGCGTACAAGGCCCTCATCGCCGGGTCGGTGAAAATGATCCGGACGTAATTTCGCTGCTTCTCCGGGATCCGGCCGAAATCGGTGACCAGTGCGGCAGCGAGCGAATTCCACGCGAGAACGTCCATACGCCGGCCCATCACGATGGCCGGGGTGGCATTCAGGTCGTCCAGCAGGCGCTGCAATTGCGGCTGGACCTTCTGCCGCGTGCGCTGCCGGGACCGACCGGGCTCTTCCCCGCCAGCCCGAACAGGTAGTCGCGCTGATCGTCGTCGAGGTGCAGTACGCGCGCCAGCGTGCCGAGGACCGGCGCCGACGCCTGTATGCGCCCCTGCTCGAGGCGGGTGTAGTAGTCGGTGCTGATCGAGGCCAGCTGCGCGACCTCTTCTCTGCGCAGTCCCGCCACGCGCCGCGGCCCACCGCTGTCCGGCAGCCCGACCGTGCGGGGGCTGAGCTCGGCGCGCCGGTCCTTGAGGAACTCACCCAGCTCATTGAGGCGATTCACCCGGCTGGTCCGAGGGCTGCCCTCGGTATCACTCGGCCGACCGGAATTACTCGGTCGCAATTCAGACGGCATGGCCCGGCCGCATTTCAGACCTGGGAAACGGGCCGCCCCGCTTCGAGAGGCATCTCCCGCGCGGGCACAGGCCGTTGAGCCCAGCGCACGGCGAAGGGGGCCGCCAAGCCGGTGACGGTGAACAAGGCGCCGACGACGTACCAGCCGGGCCGGCCCCACGTGATGCAGAGCGCGATCAGCAGGCTGGGGCCGAGCGCGTCCGCCAGGCCCGCACCCAGACCGAACACGCCGAGGTACTGGCCGGTGGCCCGTTCGGGGGCGAGGGCGAAGGACACCTCGAACCCCGCGGCGGAGTGCCACAGTTCGCCGACCGTGTGGACCACCACCGCGGCCATGAGGAGCGTCACGGCGGCCCATGTCGGGACGCCCGCGGACAGCGAGATCAGCGAACAGGAGACGAGGAAGACCACGCCTGCCCGCCGGTACGCGCCGCCACCCGCCGCCGGGGAGTTGATGGTGCGGCCGGCCCGCACCTGGAGGGCGATGACGATGACGGTGTTGACGAGCATCGTGCCCGAGATGAGCCAGTGCGGTGCGCTCGTGGCGACGACCAGCCACAGTGGAATGGCCACGGTGAGCACCTTGAACTGGATCGCCATGATGCCGTCCAGCGCCGTGAGGAGGAGGTAGGGCCGATCCCGCAGCGCGATCCAGCGGGGGCCCGCGGCCGTGGGTTCCGGAGCGACCGCCGGCAGCAAGAGCAGGATGGCCGCGGAGGCGCCGAAGGCGACCGCGTTGCCGATGACCAGGAGCTGGTACGCGGTGTGGGTACCCACCTGGAGGGCCAAGCCCGCCAGCAGTGCGCCGAGGGAGATGCCGATGTTGGTGACGGCCCGGAGGTAGGCGCGGAACTCCTGCGGCCGGTCCCCGCCGAAGTGCCTGATGAGAGGGCTGCGCGCGGCCCGTCCCGCCGCTTGCGCCCCGGTCGCGGCACAGACCGCCAGGACGAACGGCCAGAAGCTGCCCACCAGGGCGAAGCCCCCCGTCGCCAGCGCCTGCACGACGATGGTCGCCGCGTAGACGCCGCGCGCTCCGCGCCTGTCCGCGAGGTGGCCCGCGGCTATGCCCATGGCGAGCGAGGCGAAGCCGGCGACACCGAGTCCGAGTCCCACCTGCGTCGCGGGGAGACGGACGTCCTGGGTGAAGTACAGGACTCCGGCGGTCAGGTAGAGGCCACTGCCGACGGCGTTGACGAAGTTCGATGCGGCGAGGACGCGCCGAGGTCCCGCTTCGGGCATCAGCTGGGGCATGACCGGCATGTCGGGCTCCGTGTCCTGGGGCAGGCGGTAAGGACCGGAACAGTTTGTTGCACATTACTTGCAATAACAAGAGAGTTGCGTGATGTCGCCGACGAAGAACCGCTGGGGGAGCCCGCACACACAGAGCGAGCCCCGCCCGGCCGGGGGGGGTGGGCCGAGCGGGGCTCTGTCTCTATCTTCCAGCAAAAACGCCTGACCACCGGATGCACGCGCCCAGCATTCGGATGACCCTGCTCATGGACGTCGCGCCGACAGTCGTGCACCGCCCCTCGCCCCCGAGTGGGCGCAGGGTGACGGTGCCCGGTGCCCGGACAGAAACTCGGCCTCGCGCACTCCGACATGGAAGTCGTCGAGTTCCTGCACCGGGCCGGGCTGCCGGACGCGGAGATGCTGCTCGACGGCCCGGCGTGGGTGAAGTGGCGCGGCGGCGGTGCTCACCACTACGAGGCGGCGCAGCCGGCCCGCCTAGGGGCTCCCGACCTCTCAGTCCTCCCGGCTTCCGGCCCGGTTCAGCAGGTCGAAGAAGACGTCACCGCGGACGATCTCGAACGGGTCCCCGAGCAGTTCGCCGAGCTCCGCGACATCGCTCGGGGTCCAGCTCCAGGCGTTCACGGCACCCGCGATGAACAGCGGTGAGCCGCCGTCCCAGTCCTTGATGTGCTTGAGCAGCCCGTCCCGGTACTCGGCCGCCTTTCCCTGCGGGAAGAAGTTGCCGATCACGGGCAGCCCCGCGGGCCTGATCTGGAGATCCCCCGTCTCCCAGGACTGGATGATGCCGCGCACCTGCGTGTGGTCCCGGTAGGAGCGGACGACGCGCTCGTCGAAAGGCACCCAGCCGTCGCCGGCCGCGTTGCGGGGGTTGTACGCGTAGACGAGATCCAGCCCTGTGCGGCGCAGGAAGCGTCCGGTGAGTGCCGTGTACGCGTCGAGCGCCTTCTCGGGCCAGGAACCGGCATAGGTGTAGCCCGCGCCCGAGGGGCCCGCGATCAGCAGGTCGTTGCCGGTGGCGGACTTCTGGTAGTACGCCAGGAGCGCGGGTCCTATGTCGGCGAGCAGGGGGCTGACCGTCCAGTTGACGGGGACGGCGCCGCGCTTCGGATCGTCCCAGATGTCACGCATGTGGCGCTGGCAGTACTGGACGTTGTCGCCCTCGCCGAACGTGAGGGTGAGGTAGACGCGGTTGCGGAGGGTGGACTTCCGGCGGGGCCGGATCTCGGCGGAGACCTTCGCCGGGACGCCGGCGTGCACGGTGCCATTCATGTAGAAGTCGGCGGGCACCACCTCGATGCCGTGCTGCGAGGCCCGGTCGACGCCACCCCACTCCCCCGCCACGTCGTTGGAGAACCAGCCGGCGTAGGGGGTGGTGGGCTCGACGCGGCTGAAGATCTCGTCGAGGAGCTCGCCCGTCCCGCCGGACGGCGGCAGCCATACGACCATGGCGCGGCTCGCGACCGCGTAGTCCCGGAAGTACGGGAACGGTTCGATGCGCGTGGGTGCCGTCGTCGTCGCGGTGACCAGGTACTGGTTCCACACGTCGACCTCGGCCACGAGTTCCCGGGTGCCGGCCGGCGCGGTGAACCGGTAGATGAAGTAACCGCCGCCGTCGCAGAACCGGTTGGCGTCCCCGCCCATCGAGGAGTTGACGCCGTCGAAGAGGAACGGGGTCTCGGCGTCCGTGCCGGGCGTGAAGGAGGCGACCACCTGCCCGTCCGCCTTCACCGCGACCGAGCCGACCGACGCGCCCCAGCCGTCGTCTCCGTAGGAGTCCTGGAAGCGGAGGTAGACGCCGTCCTCGCCGGTGAGTTCCGCGCTCAGGTCGAAAGTGCGCACCTGCCGGTTCGACGAGTCGCGCACGCGCTCGGCCTCGCGGGCGAGCTCGCGCCACTGCACGCCGTCGGCACGTACGGTCCTCGTCGGCGGCAGTCCGGCCACAAGCGTGTGGGTACAGCGCGGGAACAGATGGTCCAACTGCCAGCGGTACGTGGCGAGTACGTCGTCGGCGTCGAACCGGCCGCGCAGATCGGCGACAGTGGCGAGACCGTGGTCGCGGGCCCGGTCCACCGTGGCAGCGACGGCGTTCTCCAGGCCGGCGAGGGTCGTGGCGACGTTCCACCGAGTCGGGGACGTCCGGGTCGTAGAGGACGGCTCCGCGTACCTCGTCGCGGTAGCGGCGTACGAGGTCCGTCGCGTGGTCGTGGCGGGTGACGGCGGCGCCGGTGCCGGGCAGCCAGCGCAGGTCCACGTCGCCGCTGTCGAAGTTGAAGTACAGGCGCGGGCGGCGGCGGTTGACGACGCCCTGAAGGGTCGTCAGGAGCAGCTGGTCGTGGCCGTCGAGAGCGCTGACGTCCGCGACGTCGAGGTGGGCGGGGCGGCCGAAGGACGGGAGGAGGGGGCGGGCTGCAGCGGATTCGGCGGCACCGGCCGGGTGCGGCAGGCCCATACCCAGTCCTCCCGCCGCGAGGGCCGCACCGCTTGCCTGGAGAAGGCTTCTTCGGGACACCATCGGCGATCACTGCTCCTTGGGAGAAGTAGAGATGACATCGTTGTCACACGGCCGGTTGCACTCGATCGAGGACTGCGGCGCCGTGGAGCATGACAACACGGGCGCGGCACCGTGTCCACCCATCCGTCAGGGCCTCGCAGGACAGGCGGAATTGGGCACGACCGCACTCTTGCCTCCGGACCACCCGGCTCATATAACGTTGTAAAGCACGTGGTGAAGCACCGCCTCCGCACCCGCGGTCCGCGCGGCTGCGAGTCGAGGCCGTGAACAAGAGCGCCGAGCGCTATCTTCTCCGACAACCCGTCAGCACCCCGAGGCCCCTCCGTACTCGGCAACAGCGCCCCCGTGAAGGATGACAACGTTATCAATTGCCCTGCAGCCGTGGGCTGTCGGGCAGAAGGCGAGATCCCCGCATGACTTCGACCTTCCCCTCCCCCTCCCCCTCCTCCCCCGGCAGGAGAAGTCTCAGCCGCCGCGGCGTCCTGCGCGGCTCCGCCCTGCTCGGCGCCACCGCCGCGGCCTCCGGGCTGCTCGGCTCCCCGCTCGCCGGGGCCGCCACGAGGCCCTCCGCAAGTCCGGGCGGCCGCCATCTGCCCCCGGCGGACCGCGCGAAGGCGGCCCAGGTCCGCGCCGAGTTCCTCCATGGCTGGAACGGCTACAAGAAGGCCGCCTGGGGGCACGACGAGGTCAAGCCGGTGTCCGGCACGAGCAGCGAGTTCTTCGTCCCCGGCCGTCCCGTCGCGCTGTCGGTGATCGAGGCACTGGACACGCTCTACGTGATGGAGCTCGACGACGAGCTGAAGTTGAGCTGCGACTACCTGGAGAAGCATCTCGACCTCGACATCGACGGCGACTTCCATGTCTTCGAGGCGATCATCCGCGTGGTCGGCGGCCTGCTGTCCGGCTATCTGGTGACCCGCAGGCCGAAGCTCCTGGAGCTGACCCGAGAGGCGGCGGACCGGCTGCTCCCGGCGTTCACGAAGTCGCCGACCGGCATCCCGTACACGCAGGTCAACATGCGTACCGGTGCCGTCTCGGGGAACACGCCGCCGCTGGCCGAAGTGGGCACGAACATCCTCGAGTTCGGGGTGCTGTCCCAACTGACCGGCGATCAGAAGTACTACCAGGCTGCGAAGAAGGCCTATCGCGAGACGATGCGGCGGATCTCTCCGCTCGGTCTGCTCGGTACGTCGCTGAACGTCGAGACCGGGAAGTGGGCCGACGGGACCGACACGGCTCCGAACCCGCCGGTGGACTCGTTCTACGAGTACCTGTGGGGCGGCTGGGAGCTGTTCGGTGACCGGGATCTGCTCAACTGGTACCGCGAGACCACGCGCGCGATCCTGCGGCGGCAGTCGGTGACCGTCGACGGCCATCTGTGGTTCCGCCAGGCCGACATGAACACCGGAAAGACCACCGGGACCCGCGCCTCGGAGCTCGCCTCGTTCTACGGCGGTCTCCTCGCGATGGGCGGCGACCAGCCGCAGGGTGAGGCGTACTACCGGTCCTGGTCTGCGGTGATGCAGCGCTATCCCGTCCTGCCGGAGGAGATCGACTACACCGACTTCTCGGCGACGCAGAAGGGCAACCAGCTCAGGCCGGAGTACGTGAACTCCGCGTTCAACCTCTTCCAGCTGAACGGCCGGCAGGAGTGGCGCGACACCGCGTGGACGTACTTCCAGGGGATGAAGAACCTGCGCGTCGACGGCGGTTACACCATCGCGTCGGACGTGACCGTCTCGCCGATGGCGCTCGGAGACCTGACTCCCGCGTACTGGTTCGCCGAGAACATGAAGTACCTCTACCTCACCTTCGCCGCCGCCCCGCGCTACGACTACCGGACCGGCTATCTCTCGACCGAGGGCAAGCTGCTGCGCGGCGTGCGCTGATCCCGGCCGGCCCCACGCGGTAACCGAGGGTCGTCTTGTCATGACCCTGGACAGCGCACCTGAGGGCGTGCTGTCATGCCAACTGCCCGTTCCTTCCAACGTTGTACAGACGCAGACGACGAGCCGCCCCCCTTCCTCAGTCAAGGAGGATTCGTGCGCACCAAACGACTCAGAGGCCGACTGGCCATGCTGCTGGCCGCGGGACTGGGCCTCGCGGCACTGACCGTGTCACCGTCGGCGACAGCGGCCGACGACCCGGTCGAACCCCACGGCCTGAAGGGCGAGTACTACACCCAGTCCGCCTCCGGAGCCTTCGACTTCCACGAACTCAAGGCCACCGGCTTCGACCCGAAACTCGACTTCGACACCCTCGAGCCGCGGCTGCGGACGGCCACCGGCCAGGCCGACGACGCGAGTGTGCGCTGGACGGGCAAGGTCGTACCGGAGAAGACCGGCGCGACAACGTTTTCCATCACCGGCGACAACGGCTTCCGGCTCTGGGTCGACGGCAAGCTCGCCATCGACCACTGGGTCGACGACTGGGACAAGGAACAGAACTCCCAGCCCGTCGAGTTGACGGCCGGCAAGGCGTACGACATCAAGGTCGAGTACTTCGAGCACTTCGGCGGCTCGAACCTCCATCTGCGCTGGACCGAGCCGGGCGAGACCAAGGAAGCGATCCCCTCCTCCGCCTTCCGGCTGCCCGACGGCTGGGACTACGACGGGGCGATATCCACGACCGTCCTCAAGGACGGCCGTACCCTCAAGCTCGACTTCGCGCAGTCCCTCGCGGCCCCGCCGGCCGGCCTCGCGGATCACCTCCAGGCCGTGATCGGCGGCGCCCAGTGGCCGCTCTCCACGATCAAGGCCGACCCGGCCGACCCCCGCACCCTGCTCATCGGGCTCAAGGAGCCGGTCGTGGGCAAGAAGGGCGGCGGCGCGTCCGGCCAAGCCGATGTCACGTACGACGGCAAGGGCGGGCTGACCGGCACCGGCGACAAGGCCGTCGGCCAGTTCTGGAGCAGCGGCCCGAACGACTCCGAGTACGAGCTGAGCACCAAGTGGGCGGACGAGGTGGGCCCGAAGAACGCCCACCCCGAGTACCCGCGCCCGCAGCTCACCCGGGACGCCTGGCAGAACCTCAACGGCGAGTGGCAGTTCGCCGCGGCGAAGTCCGGTGACAAGCCGCCGGTCGGCAAGCAGCTCGGTGAGAAGATCCTCGTGCCCTACCCGGTCGAGTCGCAGCTCTCCGGCATCGAGCGCCACGAGGACCGCATGTGGTATCGCCGCACCTTCACGGTCCCCGCGGGCTGGAAGGTCGGTGACGGCAAGCGCCTCCAGCTGAACTTCGGCGCCGTCGACTGGCAGTCCGAGGTGTATGTCAACGGCAAGAAGGTCGCCGACCACAAGGGCGGCTACGACAAGTTCAGCGCCGACATCACGGACGCGCTGAAGCCGGGGCGCACCCAGGAACTGATCGTCGGCGTCTACGACCCGACGGACGCGCAGGGCGGCGAGAACCCGCCGGTCGGCAAGCAGCGCCTCGACCCGAGCGGCATCTGGTACACCCCCTCCTCCGGCATCTGGCAGACCGTGTGGATGGAGCCGGTCGCGGCCGATCACGCCGCCGACCTCAAGATCACCCCGGACGTCAAGGCGGGCACGGCCACCGTCGAGGCCAAGGGCGTACGGGACGGCGTGCCGGTCACGGCGACGGCGTACGACGGCAAGCGCAGGGTCGCCACGGCGAGCGGGGTCACCGGCGCGCCGCTGACCCTGAAGATCGACAAGGCGCATCTGTGGTCGCCCGACGACCCGTTCCTCTACAACCTCAAGGTGAACGTCGGCAAGGACAGCGTCGGCAGTTACTTCGGGATGCGCTCCATCTCCGTGGAGAAGGTGAACGGCACTCCGCGCACCCTCCTCAACGGCAAGCCCGTCTTCATGATGGCCACGCTCGACCAGGGCTTCTGGCCCGACGGTCTGCACACCGCGCCGACGGACGAGGCGCTGGCCTACGACCTGAAGATGCACAAGCAGATGGGCTTCAACTCGGTCCGCAAGCACATCAAGGTCGAGCCCGACCGCTGGTTCTACTGGGCGGACAAGCTGGGTCTGATGGTGTGGCAGGACATGCCCGCCATGAGCGCGGCGCCGGACGCGGCCGCGCGCGCCGAGTACGAGCGCGAGATGAAGACGATGATCGACCAGCACAGCAGCCACCCCTCGGTGGTCATGTGGGTCACCTTCAACGAGGGCTGGGGCCAGTACGACGTGGGTCGCATCGCCGAACAGGCCAAGGCCTGGGACCCGACGCGGCTGGTCAACAACATGTCGGGCCTCAACCTCGGGGCGGACGGCGGGACCGGCGACATCATGGACGAGCACGGCTACCCGAGCCCGGCCCTGCCGCCGCATCCCGACGGAAAGCGCGCCCTGGTCAGCGGCGAGTACGGCGGCCTCGGCCTCGCGGTGCCCGGTCACGCCTGGGCGGTGCAGCAGTCGTACGTGGACGTCGACCCGGCGAAGTACACGGACGACTACCTCGCGCGGCTCGCCGAGGTGCACAAGCTGGCCTGCCAGGGCAGCAACGGCGCCGTGTACACGCAGATATCGGACGTCGAGGGTGAGCTCAACGGCCTGATGACGTACGACCGCAAGATCGTCAAGCCGGATGTGAAGCGGGTGAAGGCGGCGCAGGACGCGCTGATCCGCGACGCCTCGCAGGCGACCGTGGCCGGCTGTTCCGGCAGCTGAGCACGGTCTGACATGTGCCCCGGTCCCCCTTCCGCCTTCGTCGGGGCGGAAGGGGGACCGGGGCACGGCTCGCCCTCCTGGCGCGAGCGCGGCCTTTCGTATCCCCTCCCCCGTACTCCCGAACAGGAGCACCCGCATGCCTGTCAGCAGACGCGCTCTTCTCGGTGCCGGCGCCCTGGGCCTGGGCGCCGCGGCCCTCGGCGGCCCGTTCGCCACGTCCGTGGCGGCGGCTTCACGCCCGTCGGCCGGCACTCTGCTCCCGGACGCGTTCCGGAAGCTGCCCTCCGGCAGTGTCACCGCCCGTGGCTGGCTCGCCGGACAGCTGAAGCTCCAGCTCGACGGGCTGTGCGGCCGGTACGAGGACCTCTCCCACTTCCTGGACTTCGACAACACCGGCTGGGTGCACCCCGAGCGCGGCGCGTGGGAGGAACTGCCGTACTGGCTGCGCGGCTACGTACCGCTCGCCGTCGCCACCGGTGACGAGCACGCCCTGGCCAGTTCGCGCGAGTGGATCGACGCCATCCTCGCCACGCAGGAGAGCGACGGCTTCTTCGGCCCGCGCGCGCTGCGCACCTCGCTCAACGGCGGTCCGGACTTCTGGCCGTTCCTGCCGCTGCTGATGGCGTTGCGGACCTACGAGGAGTACTCGCGCGACCGGCGCGTCGTCCCGTTCGTCACGCGCTTCCTGAGTTTCATGAACGCCCAGGGTGCCGGGGCCTTCAACTCCAGCTGGGTTTCGTACCGTTGGGGCGACGGGCTCGACATCGTGGTGTGGCTGTACCGCCGCACCGGGGAGAAGTTCCTCCTCGACCTGGCGGGCAAGATGCACACCCTCGGGGCGGACTGGACGGGCGGCACGCCCTCGCGCCACAACGTGAACATCGCCCAGGGATTCCGTGAGCCGGCCCAGTACGCGCAGCTCACCGGCTCGGCCGAGCTGACCCGGGCCACGTACCGCGGTTACGACGCCGTGATGGGTGCGTACGGCCAGTTCCCCGGCGGTGGCATGGCGGGCGACGAGAACTACCGGCCCGGCTTCGGGGACCCCCGTCAGGGCTTCGAGACGTGCGGCATCGTCGAGTTCATGGCCAGCCATGAACTGCTCACACGCATCACCGGTGACCCGGTGTGGGCGGACCGCTGCGAGGAACTCGCTTTCAACATGCTGCCCGCCGCACTGGACCCTCAGGGCAAGTCCCTGCACTACGTCACCAGCGCCAACAGCGTCGACCTGGACAACACCCCGAAGACGCAGGGGCAGTTCCAGAACGGCTTCGCCATGCAGTCCTTGCAGCCCGGCGTCGACCAGTACCGCTGCTGCCCGCACAACTACGGCATGGGCTGGCCCTACTTCAACGAGGAGCTGTGGCTCGCGACGCCCGGCGACGGGCTCGCCGCCGCCATGTACGCCCCCTGCACGGTCCGTACGCGGGTCGCCGGCGGCACCGAGGTGACCATCGTCGAGGAGACCGGCTACCCCTTCACCGAGACCGTCGAGTTCAGGCTCTCCACCCCGAAGCCTGTACGTTTCCCGCTCCGGTTGCGTATCCCGGGGTGGTGCCGCGGACCCGAGCTCCTCGTCAACGGCAAGCGCCTGGCGGCCGAGGACGGACCGGTCTGGGCCGAGGTGGAGCGCACCTGGCACGACGGGGACGTGGTGACGCTGCGCCTGCCGCAGCGCACTTCCGTACGCCACTGGCCCGACAATCACGACGCCGTCAGCGTCGACCACGGACCGCTCACCTACTCCCTGAAGATCGGCGAGCAGTACGAGCGCTACGCGGGCGACGACACCTTCCCCCACTACGAGGTGCACGCGACCTCCGCCTGGAACTACGGCCTGTCGCCCGACGCCGGGCTCTCGTTCCGGCGCGACGGCGGCCCGGTCGGGGACAACCCGTTCACCCACGGGACGACACCGGTGCACATCACCGCGCGTGCCCGTCGCATCGAGGAGTGGGTCGCGGACGACGAGCACGTCGTCGCGCCCCTGCAAGGCGGACCGGCCCGCAGCGACGCGCCCGTCGAGACCGTGACACTCGTCCCGATGGGCGCGGCCCGGCTGCGGATCACGGCGTTTCCCCAGGCCTCGCCCGACGGCAGGCCATGGACGCCGGAGCCCGCGTTCCGGCGCATCGCCAACAAGCACAGCGGGAAGGTTCTGGCGGTCGACGGCATGTCGACGGAGAACAGCGCCCGCGTCGTCCAGTTCGCCAACTCCGGTACGGGCGACCACGCGTGGCAGCTCGTCGACAAGGGCGACGGCTGGCATCTGATCCGTAACGGCCAGAGCGGCAAGGTCCTCGGGGTCGACGGGATGTCCACGGCGGACAGCGCACACGTCGTCCAGTACGAGGACAACGGCACCACCGACCACCTGTGGGCGCTGGTCGACAGCGGGGACGGGTGGTACCGGATCCGCAACAAAAACAGCGGCAAGGTCCTCGGCGTGGACGGGATGTCGACGGCGGACAGCGCGCAGGTCGTCCAGTTCGACGACAACGGGACGGACGACCACTTGTGGCGGCTGCTCTGACGTCGTGACCGAGCGTGGCGCGCAGGGGGTGTCCCGGCGCGTCACGGCCTCGGTGCCGGGGACGGGTGCGCCGGGGGTCCTGTGTGTCAGGGGCCGGTGTGCCGGGCGCCCTGCGTGCCAGGGGTTAGATGCGTCGTGAGTCCGGTGTGCCCGGGTCCGGTTCCCCTGCTGGTCCGGCTGCCGGTGCCGGGTAAATCCGTTCCCCTTGCCACCTTTCGCCAAGCGGACGTATAACGTTGCAAGCCCGGCTCCAGAGCCTTTGCGCCGGGGCCATGGCTCCGGCGCCGTGCGGGCACGCAACGGTCCCGGCGCCCGGCAGGCCACCGGAAGGAATGTTGTGCGGGTCAGCCTCAAGGACGTCGCCGCGCGTGCGGGCGTGTCGATCAAGACCGTCTCGAATGTGGTGAACAACTACCAGCACGTCACACCCGCGATGCGCGAGCGGGTGCAGCAGGCGATCGACGAGCTCGGCTACCGGCCCAACCTCACCGCGCGGCACCTGCGTCAGGGGCGGACGGGCATCATCGCCCTCGCCCTGCCCGAGCTGGGCAACCCGTACTTCGCCGAGCTCGCGGCCGCGGTGATCGACGCCGCCGCCCTGCACGACTACATCGTGCTCCTGGACCACACGGGCGGCCGGCGCGAACAGGAGGTCCTGGTCAGCCAGGGTTTCCGCGCCCGCGTCATCGACGGCCTGATCCTCAGCCCCATCGAGCTGGAGGCGGAGGACCTCCGTGAGCGCACGGAGAACGTGCCTCTGGTCCTGCTCGGCGAGCGCCACTACGACCTGCCCTACGACCACATCGCGGTGGACAACGTCGCAGCGGCCCGTACCGCAGTGCGCCACCTCATCGATCTGGGGCGCCGCGAGGTGGCGTTCATCGGCGCCCGCCGCGGCCACAGCCAACCCGCCCACCTGCGTCTTCAGGGGTGGCGCGAGGAGCTCCTCTCGGCGGGCCTCTCCGTGGACGACGGGCTGATCGCGACGACCGAGGGCTGGGGGCACGCGGACGGCGCGGCGGCGATGACCCGGATCCTGGAGACCGGGCGCCGGCCCGACGCCGTGTTCGCGTACAACGACCCCATCGCCATCGGAGCGATGCGGGTGCTGTCGGAGCGCGGCATGCGCGTGCCGGAGGACGTCGCCGTGGTCGGCTTCGACGACGTCGTCGAGGGGCACTTCGGGACGGTCACGCTCACCTCCGTGTCTCCGGACAAGGAGGCCATCGCGCGGATGGCGGTGGAGTCGGTCCTCGCCCGGCTCAGCGGCAAGGCGCCCGAACCCCGCCGCGTCTGGGCGGACTACCGGCTCATCGCGCGTGAGAGCACGCTGGGGCGGAGCACACAGGCCGGACGGAGCACGTAGGCGGGCGGCGGGACCGCGTGCCCGTTCCGCCGGCACAGGGGCTTCCCGCCGAAATCCCCGACCGGGCAGGCGCCGGATATCCGAAAGACCCGAGCAGATACCTGTACCGGCCCCTTACAACGTTGTAATGTCCAGGCGTCCGCAGCTGCCGGTCTCCGGCTCCGTCCGCGCCCCGTCGGCATCGCCCGCGTCCGGCGCCGGACGGAGCCCGGCCCTCACCCCCGCGAGGAGCCCATGTCCTTCGCCGTCCCATTCCCGGCACCCTTCGGCGCCACCCCCTCGGGCCTCCCGGTCGAACGCTGGACTCTGCGCAGTGCGAGCGGAGTTGAGGCCGCCGTGCTGACGTACGGCGCCGTACTGCACTCCCTGCGTGTCCCCGGCCCCGAACGCCGGCCGCCCGCCGAGGTCGTCCTGAGCCTCCCGGACGTGAAGCACTACGCCACCCACGGCGCGTATCTCGGCGCCGTGGTGGGGCGGTTCGCCAACCGCATCGCCGCGGGCACGTTCACCCTGGACGGAACGCGGCACCACATCCCCGGCAACGACCGGGGCAACTCGCTGCACGGCGGGGCCGACGGGTTCGACCGCCGGTTGTGGCGTGCCGAGCCGTGCGAACGGCCGGACGGCGCCGCGAGTGTGCGGCTGAGCCTGGACAGTCCGCACGGCGACCAGGGCTTTCCCGGTTCGCTCCAGGTGTCCGTCACCTACACCCTCGCGTCCGACGGATCCCTGACGCTCGACTACCACGCCGTCACGGACCGCCCCACGCCCGTCAATCTGACGCACCACGCCTACTTCAACCTCTCCGGCAACCCGGACCGAGGGGTGCTCGACCACCTGCTGACGGTGGACGCCTCCGCGTATCTGCCCATCGACGAGACGGGCCTCCCGCTCCCTGGGACACCCGCACCGGTGGCCGGTTCGCCGTTCGACTTCACCCGGGCACGGCGGATCGGTGCGCGGATCGCCGAGCCCGACGAGCAGTTGGCGCGCGCCGGCGGCTACGACCACTGCTGGGTGCTCGACGACCACGACCGTCCGTCCGGCGAGGGGCAGTTGGGCGTGCGCCGTGCTGCCCGACTCGAGGACCCCGGCAGCGGGCGCGTGCTCGAGGTGCACACCAGCGAGCCGGGACTCCAGGTCTACGCCGGGCAGCAACTCGACGGCGGGTTCGGCGACTTGCTGGGCCGCAGGCTGGGCGCCCACTCAGGCCTGTGCCTGGAGACGCAGCACTTCCCCGACTCACCCAACCGTCCCGACTATCCGAGCACCGTCCTGCGCCCGGACCAGGCCCTGCGCAGCCGGACCGTGTTCGGCTTCCCGCACCTCACAGCGGTCGCACGTTGACCGCGGTCGGACGCCCACCCGAATCACAGGGCGGTCACGTCCCGTACAAAGGCTTTACACCCTCCTTTCAACGATGTAAAAACTCCTGCGGGCGGACTGGTCGAGGCTCTCGCCTCGTCGAGCCGCATACGCGCCGCCCTCACTGCTCCCTGCCAACCCTCCGTCGCCGCGTCACCCGGATCGGGGTCACCATGAAGCACTTCGCCCACCGCCGCCACCTCACCGCCCGCCCTGTGATCGTGGCCCTGGCCGCCGCCATGGCCCTCACCGCCTCCGGCTGCGCCAAGTCCGAGGACGACGCCGCGAACAAGTCCGACTCCTCCGCGTCGGCCGCCGACGCGGGCCAGAAGGTCGTCACGCCGAAGCCCGGCAGCAAGGGCTGCACGATCGACGCGTACGGCGGGAAGAAGCTCGACCTCAAGAACGCCACGGTCGGCTTCTCGCAGTCCGAGAAGGAGGCCAACCCCTTCCGGATCGCGGAGACGGCCTCGATCAAGGCCGAGGCGAGCAAGCGCGGTCTGAAGCTGCTCACCGCCAACGCCCAGTCGCAGTTCTCCAAGCAGATCAGCGATGTGCAGGACCTCCTCGCCAAGGGCGCCGATCTGCTGGTGATCGCCCCGCTCAACTCCGACGGCTGGGAGCCGGTGTTGAAGGCCGCCGCGGCCAAGAAGGTGCCGATCGTCACCATCGACCGCAAGATCAACGCCACGGCGTGCAAGGACTACGTCAGCTTCATCGCCTCGGACTTCGTCGACCAGGGCAAGCGCGCCGCCGACCAGATGATCGAGGCGACCGGCGGCAAGGGCGAGGTCGCGATCCTGCTCGGCGCCGCGGGCAACAACGTCACGACCGAGCGCACCAAGGGCTTCAAGGACCGCATCAAGGAGAAGGCCCCGGACCTCAAGGTCGTCTTCCAGCAGACCGGCGACTTCGCCCGCGAGAAGGGCCAGCAGGTCACCGAGCAGCTGATCCAGTCCAAGCCCGGCATCAAGGGGATCTACGCCGAGAACGACGAGATGGGCCTCGGAGCGGTCGCCGCGCTCAAGGGCGCCGGCAAGAAGGCCGGCGACGTGAAGATCGTGACGGTCGACGGAACGCGCAACGCGGTCCAAGGCATCGTCGACGGCTGGATCAGCGGTGTCATCGAGTCCAACCCGCGCTTCGGCCCGCTCGCCTTCCAGACCCTCGACACGTTCACCCAGGGCAAGGAAGTCCCCCAGGACGTCATCATCCAGGACGGGGCCTACGACGCGAAGAACGCCAAGTCGGACATCGGCAAGGCCTTCTGACACGGCTTCAGGCGGACGGGGCGGGGTGGGCCCGCGCCGGCCCACCCCGCCCCTGATCCAGCGTGATCCGAACGAAAGACCCCAGCCCTCACCCCACTCTGGAGGCACAGGTGGCTCCCTCCGCCGAAGTCCTCACCGTCCGCGGACTCAGCAAGTCGTTCCCCGGTGTCCGGGCCCTGGACCGTGTGGACCTCGCGCTGCACGCCGGTGAGGTCCACGCCCTGATCGGCGAGAACGGCGCCGGCAAGTCGACGCTCATCAAGGTGCTCACCGGTGTGTACCGGCCCGACGCGGGAGACATCACCTTCCAGGGCCGCCCGGTCTCCTTCGCCACACCGCTGGAGGCCCAGCACGCGGGCATCTCCACGATCTACCAAGAGGTCAACCTCATCCCGCTGTTGAGCGTGGCCCGCAACCTCTTCCTGGGGCGCGAGCCGCGCAACCGGTTCGGGCTGCTCGACTTCGGCCGCATGCACCGCGAGGCCGGGGAGACACTGCGCGCGTACGGGGTGCGGGTGGACGTCCGGCAGCCGCTGCGGACGCTGGGTGTCGGCGCCCAGCAGATGGTGGCCCTGGCCCGGGCCGTCGCCACCGACGCGCGTGTCGTCATCATGGACGAGCCGACCTCCTCCCTCGAACCGCGCGAGGTGGAGACCCTGTTCGAGGTGATCCGCCGGCTGCGCGCCGACGGGATCGCCGTCATCTACGTCAGCCACCGGCTCGACGAGCTGTACGCGATGTGCGACACGGTGACGGTGCTGCGGGACGGCTGCCGCGTGCACACCGGACCGCTCGCCGATCTGGACCGGCTCACCCTGGTGTCCACGATGCTGGGGCGTGACCTGGGCGAGGTCCGCAGTGAGGGCCTGACCAAATTCACCGGCGACCACCATGCCGCCGACTCCGAACCCGTGCTCAGCGCACAAGATCTGACGGTTCCTCACAAGCTGCACGGGGTCTCGCTGGACATCCGTCCCGGCGAGGTCGTCGGCCTGGGCGGGCTGCTGGGGTCGGGGCGCACCGAGACCGCGAAGGCGATCTCCGGCGCTCTGGCGTCGAAGGCGGGCAGCGTCACGGTGGCCGGCGTCCCGCTGCGCGCGGGATCCACGCCCGCCGCCATCCGCGCCGGCATCAGCCTGCTGCCCGAGGACCGCAAGAGCGAGGGCATCGTCCCCGGGCTCTCCGTCCGCGAGAACATCGCCCTGGCCGCACTGCCGAGGCTCTCCCGGTTCGGTCTGGTCTCCGAGGCCCAGGTCGACAAGATCGTGGACACCTTCGTCAAGCGGCTCCGTATCAAGGCCTCCTCGCCGTACCAGAAGGTCGGCGAGCTGTCCGGAGGCAATCAGCAGAAGGTGCTCCTGGCCCGCTGGCTGGCCATGAACCCGAAGGTGCTGCTCCTGGACGAGCCCACGCGCGGTATCGACGTGGGCGCCAAGGCCGAGGTGCAGAAGCTGGTCGACGAACTGGCCGAGGACGGCCTCGGTGTCCTGCTCATCTCCTCCGACCTGGAGGAACTCATCGAAGGGTCCGACCGCGTGGTCGTGCTGAAGGACGGCGCGGTCGTCGGCGAACTGACCGGCGACGACGTCACGGAGGACAAGCTGATGCAGACCATCGCGGCGGGCAGCCCCGCCCCCGGCGCCGCCGGGGAGGTGACGCGCCATGGCTGAGGCCGCGATACGGCCGGCCGCCCTCGACCGCGCCCGCGTCCTGCAGTGGATGCAGACGTACGGCGTGTACGCGGGCGTGGCCGTGCTGCTCGTCGTCAACATCGCCGTGACGCCGCACTTCCTGTCCGCGGAGAACTTCCGGACGCAGGCCGTGCAGGTCGCGCCCGTGATCATCGTCGCGCTCGGCATGGCCCTGGCCATCGGCACCGAGGGGATCGACCTGTCCGTGGGCGCCGTCATGGCGCTCGCGGCCTCGGTCACGGCCCTCTATCTGGGGTACGGGCTCGTGCCGGCCCTGCTCACGGTGGCCGTGTTCGCCGCCGTGGTGGGCCTGGCCAACGGGGCGCTGGTCGCCTGGGTCGGCGTCCAGCCGATCGTGGCCACGCTCGCCCTCATGGTCGGCGGCCGCGGCATCGCCCTGGTGCTGCTGCCGCAGCTCAAGGACCTGCACAACCCGGCGCTCGCGTCGCTCGGCTCGGGTGACGTCCTCGGCATCCCGTACCTCATCGTCATCGCCGCCGCGCTCGCGCTGCTGGTGGCCTTCGTCATCCGGCGCACCACCTTCGGGCGGCAGTTGCTCGCCATCGGCGACAACCGGGCGGCGGCGAAGCTCGCGGGGCTGCCGGTGCGCCGGGTCCTGATGCTCGTCTACGTGGCGTGCGCGCTCCTCGCCGCTGTCGCGGGTGTGCTCGCGACCGCCCGGCTCCAGGCCAGCGACCCCACGTCGCTGGGCAATCTGATGGAGCTGTCCGCGATCACCGCGGTGGTGGTCGGCGGCACCCCCCTGAGCGGCGGCAGGGTCAACATCGCCGGAACGGTGGCGGGCGCCGTCCTCATCCAGCTGCTCACCGCCACCCTCATCAAGCACGATCTGCCGCCTTCGTGGACGCAGATCGCCCAGGCCATCGTGATCGTGCTGGCGGTGTACGCGGCGCGCGGACGGGGGAAGCGATGACGGCGACCAGGACGGAAACGGAGGAGACCGTGGCCCGTACGGAGAAGGAGCTCCTCGACGCCGCCGAGCCCGTCGGCAGCAGCCGCTCCGAGCGGCTGAGCGCGCTGGTCCAGCAGCACGGCGCGCTGGCGGTGCTCGTGATCGTGTCGGCGGTGGCGTCCCTGAGCTTCGACTCGTTCGCCAGCGGGGACAACTTGTCCAACATGGCGACGAGTTCGGCGTTCCTGGCGGTCGTGGCGCTCGGCATGACGTTCGTCATCATCACCGGCGGCATCGACCTGTCCGTCGGTTCGCTCTTCGCTCTGGGCGGCGTCCTGGCCGCGTGGGGTTCGCAGTACGGCACCTTGGTGGCGCTCCTGCTGCCGATGGCGGTCTGCGGTCTCATCGGTGTGGTCAACGGTCTGCTGATCGCCCGCTCGCGGCTCGCTCCCTTCATCGTCACGCTGGCCGCGATGCTGGGCGCGCGCGGCCTGATGCTGTCCCTGACCGACGAGGGCGCCAACACCTATCTCGTCGCCAAGGGTTCGTTCCTCGCGGAGCTCGGCCAGGGCACGACCCTCGGCCTCGGCAACCCCGTGTGGATCACCCTGGCCCTGTTCGTGGCGGGCGCGGTGGTCCTGCGCCGCAGCCGCTTCGGCCAGCATGTCTACGCGGTCGGCGGCAACGAGGACGCGGCCGCCCTCATGGGTGCTCCCGTGGCCCGCACCAAGATCCTTGTCTATACGCTGTCCGGCGTCCTCGCGGGCCTGGCCGGCGCGCTCAACGCCGCCTGGCTGGCCTCCGGCGTCACGATTCTCGGCAACGGCATGGAGCTGGAGGCCATTTCCGCGGTCGTCATCGGCGGCACGCTGCTGACCGGCGGCCTCGGCTATGTCAGCGGCTCCCTGGTGGGGGTGCTGCTCCTGAAGGTCATCCAGAACGTCATCAACCAGATCGGCTCCCTCGACTCCTCCTACCAGCAGGTCGTCAGCGGCGCGTTCCTGGCGGTCGTGGTCATCGCGCAGACGTGGCTCGGCCGCAGGCGGCAGTTGTTGTGACCGATCTGCTCCGTGTCCTTACGCCGTGGTACCCAGCGGGCGGGCCCGGGCGATCAGGAGGGCCACGTCGTCGTGGTCGTCCTGATCGCGCAGTGCGACCAGGAGGTGGTCGCAGACCTCGTCCAGGGACCCCTGCGGGTCGGAGAGCAGAGCGAGCAGGGTGTTGATGCGGGCGTCTATGGCGTCTGAGCGCGTCTCGATCAACCCGTCGGTGTAGAGGACGAGTTGGTCGCCGCACTCCATCTTCACTGTCGTCTCCTGGAAGGCGATGTCGCCCACGCCGAGGGGTGTTCCCGAGGGCAGGTCGAGGAGTTCGGGGCGCCCGCCCGGTCTGACCAGGATGGGCGGCAGGTGGCCCGCGACGGCGATCCGGCAGTCTCCGCGGTGCGGGTCGTACACGGCGTAGATGCACGTGGCGAACGCGGGGTCGAGTTCGGCGGCGGTGTGGTCGAGGTGGCGGAGCACTTCGGCCGGTGCGAGGTCGAGGTCGGCCAATGTGCGGGTGGCTGTGCGTAGTTGACCCATGGTGGCGGCGGCGTTGATGCCGCTGCCCATGACGTCGCCGATGACGAGGGCGGTCTTGTCGCCGGCCACCGGGATGGTGTCGAACCAGTCGCCGCCGATCTCGCTGGCCGACTGGGCCGGCTGGTAGCGGTAGGCGATCTCCAGGCCGGGCCTGCGCGGCGGCCTGGGCGGGAGCAGGTGGCGCTGGAGGGTGAGAGCGGTGCGGCGTTCGCTCTGGTACGAGCGGGCGTTGTCGATGGCGACCGCCGCGCGGGCGGCCAGTTCGCCGGCCAGGACGACATCGTCCTCGTCGAACGGCAACTCGTTTCTCGCGCGTCCCAGGTCGAGCGCGCCCAGTACTTCACCGCGCGCGATGAGCGGCACCGCCAGATAGGAGTGCAGTCCCGCGCGGGACAGGACCCGGGCGGACTCCGGATCGGGCGCGATGCGCTCCAGGTCCGCTTCGCTCACGTGTTGCACCAGGACCGGGCGCCCTGAGGTCACGCACTGGGTGATGTACCGGTCGGCCGCGTAGCTGGCTATCTGCCCGGGGGTGTCGGCGGCGTGGAGCGCGTTGGTGGAGTAGGCCGCGGTCACCGCCAGCGCCCGGAACAGAGTCGGCTCTCCGGCGGCCCGGGTGGTCTGGCGCCGGCCCTGGAGCACGGCGTCGAGGATGTCGACCGCCGCCACGTCGGCCAGCTCGGAGACGACCACCGACGCCAGTTCGTGCGCGGTCTGCTCGACGTCCAGCGTGGTTCCCACGGTCGTCGACGCGTCGGCGATGACGGCCAGGCGCCGGCGGGCCCGGGCGGCTTCCTTCGAGGCCCGGTGCTGCTCGCTCACGTCCACCACGGAGATCGCCAGACCGAGTACCCGGCCGGCCTGGTCGTCCAGCCGGTAGTAGGACACCGACCAGGCATGTTCCACGTCGGCGGCGCCACCGGGGCGACCGACGGTGAATTCGTTGAGGACCGGGGTGCCCGTGGCCAGGACCTGGCGCATCGTGGACGTGATGGCTTCGGTGTCCAGGAACGGAAGGGCCTCGCCGACGCCGCGGCCGATGTGCTGCTCGGCGGGCAGGGCGTTGATGCGTTCCAGCGCGGGGTTGACCAGCACGTAGCGCAGGTTCGTGTCCAGGACCGCGAGCCCGATGGGCGACTGGGCCACGAGTTGCACGGACAGCGCGAGGTCCCTCTCGACGCGGCGCAAAAGGGCTCGGTCGCTGGCGATGCCCAGGGCGTAGACGTCTCCGAGTTCGTCGTGGAGCCGCATGTTGCGGAACTCCACCAGGCGGGTGCTGCCGTCCTTGTGACGTACGGGGAAGACGCCTGCCCAGCTCCGGCCGCTCTCCATGACCTCGGCGAACAGGCCGAGGACGAGGTCGACGTTTTCCGGGGCGACCAGGAGCTGAGCGGCCCGCCGTCCGAGCGCCTCCTCGGCGGTGAAGCCGAACAGTTCCTCGGCCTGGGGGCTCCACAGGCTGATCCGGCCCTCGGCGTCGACCATCACCGCGGCAACCGCCAGGGCGTCCAGAAGGCCGCCGGGCTCGGATACCGTGCCCGCCGTCAGGCCCGTCCGCGACGAACCGATCGCATCCATCCAGACACCTCCCCAGAATCGCCGGGGTCCGAGGGACGGCTGAAGAAGATCAGCCCGGTTCGGGATGTCATCGACTCCATCGAGGACGAGTATTTTGTCAGCCGGAGCCCCGGCGTGTGGTGCGGTCCAGATTCTCGGCCATGCTGCCTCCAGACTCCCCACGGCATTTTATGCCCCTTTCCCGGGGAAGGTCATGTTTGCTTCCTCCACTGCTGGTGGGCCACGACCATGCCGGGCCGGTGGGCTATCGGGCGCCGATCATCGCCAAGCTGTCGACCGCGGCGGGGGACAGCCGCGATTCCCGCAAGCCGGACAGGGGCATCCAGGTGACGGCGCTCGTGGAGTCGTCCGCCTTGATCACCGCGAGTGGGCCCGGCTTGACGTCGACGCGGTAGAAGAGCCCCACCAGATGCCAGTCGATGCCGAGCCGGTGAGCGGTGTACGCCCGCGCGTCGACCAGCCGGGCGTCCAGGAGTTCCAGGCCCGTCTCCTCGTACAGTTCGCGCCCCAGCGTCTCGTGCGGCTGTTCCCCCGGGTCGATCCCGCCACCGGGCAGGTGCCACCGGCCGGGCTCGAAGACCGGTGAGCTGTCCGCGAGTTGGGTCAGCAGCAACTGCTCCTCCATGACGGCGATCGCATACGCCGAGACTCGCGAACGCATCTGACCTCCTACGTTGCACCACTGAGGACCTCACCGTCCCCGATGACGGCCGGTGCAGGGGAACAACCTATCGATCACGCGCCCCGCGCGGTCAGGAATCACGCTGAACCTACAGAGCCCGCACAGCGCGTCAACGTGACACGCCGATCCACCACGTGCGGGTGTCCTGTGCGGCCATGGCAGAACATGGCACATCCCGGCTCGTTGAGATACCCGAGGACGTCCTCGGGTTCCTGTCGTGGCGACGGCAACCGGTGCACACCCCGAGGGCAGGCCTCCATCACGGCCCCCTCCTCTCCCTCACCGGGTACGGAGGGGGCCATTCTCTTCGTCCCGCCCGGTGGGCCGGCCCATTGGGCATCAGCCGATCGGCTGACCCCGGTGTCGTCCGTAGGGGTACGTAGCCGCAGACGGCAGGCCGACCGGTGAGGGCGTGCCGCGACCGGAGAATGGACTCCGGAACGGAGATCGGAGGCGCCCCGTTCCTTCCCTACGGACTTGGAGCATCGAGATGCACGACCGCGACCGCCGACTCCTGGAGGCCGCCCGGCGCGGTGACGCCGCCGAGGTGCGCGCAGCCCTCGACGCCGGCGCCTCGGTGGAGACCCGCGACGAGGAACTGCGCTCCCCACTGCTCCTTGCCGCTCTCAGCGATCACGTCCAGGCCGCGCGGGTCCTGGTCGCGGCCGGAGCGGACCCGGACGCCCAGGACCGGCGGCACGACAGCCCGTGGCTCGTCACCGGCGTGACCGGCAGCGTCGCGATGATGCGCGTCCTCATCCCGGCGAGCCCGGATCTCACTCTGCGTAACCGCTACGGCGGCGTCTCGGTGATCCCCGCCAGTGAGCGCGGCCACGTCGCGTACGTGAGGGCGGTCCTCCGGGAGACGGACATCGACGTCAACCACGTCAACGATCTCGGATGGACCGCGCTCCTGGAAGCCGTGATCCTCGGCGACGGAGGCCGCGCGCACCAGGAGATCGTGCAGCTGCTGCTCGCGGCGGGCGCCCGCCCGGAACTCGCGGACGCGGACGGCGTCACGGCCCTGGAACACGCGGAACGCCGCGGCTTCGACGCGCTCGCGGCGCTGCTCAAGGCGGCGGCATGACGGCCCGCGCGCGCGGTGTGCTCGGGGCATTGGCCGTCGTCCTCCTCGCGGCGGGGTGCACGGCGACCGGCGCCGCCGACTCCACCGCGTCCTCGCCCCCGGCCTCCACCGTCGCACCCTCGGCGCCGGCGCCCGCGCGGACCGCTCAAGGCACCCTGCTGGTGGCCGACTTCGGCAGCGACACGGTCACGTTCGTGGACCCGGATCGCGGCACACTCGACTCGGTGAAGGTGGGCACGGCACCGTACGGGCTCGTCGTCGGCAAGGACGGCCGAGGCTGGGTGGCGACGGCCGAAGGGGTGGCCGTCGTCGACACCGAGACACGCGAGAACGTCGGCCGCATCCCGTACACGACGGAAACCGGCCCCGCCACGACCGGCGAGTACCGCGGCGGCGGCATGGGCATCGCCCTCGCGCCCGACGGAAAGCATGTCTACGTGGGTGTCAACGTCCCGGACAGGAACGGGGTGTTGGAGGTCATCGACACGGTGACGCGGAAGGTCACGGACACCGTCCCGGTCGGCCGTCGCCCCTTCGATGTCGACGTATCGCGGGACGGCGGCGAGGTGTACGCCACCGGCCACGACTCGTTCGACGTGACCGCCGTACGCGCCGACACACACACCCCGCGCCGGTTCGAGGTCGCGCCGTACGGCACGGAGGGCGGACTCGGCTCGTGGCTGAAGCCGCACTACGCCGCCGTACGCGATGACGGGAAGCTCCTGCTGCCCTTCGAGGGCGAGAAGCTGGCCGTGCTCGACCCCCGCACCGGCAAGGTCGCCGTCGAGCCGATGACCGCCGACACGCACCAGCACGGCGCCCGGCTCACCCCCGACGGCACCCTGCTCGCCGTCGGCACGGGACCGATCAGCGCCGGGGACGACGACGCCTCGCTGACGATCCGTACCGCCGACGGGAAGGAGCGCGTCGTCCCCCTCGACGGCCCGCACGAGGACGTCGCCGCGTCACGGGACGGCCGCACCGCCTATGTCACCGGGGGCTTCACCCGGGACGGGTTCTGGGACGGGATCACCGTCGTGGACCTGGAGAGCGGGGACACCCACCGGCTGCCCGCAGGTCATCGGCCACTGGGCATCGCCGTACTGTGACCGGGCCGCGCCCCATGCGCGTCCGACCCTAGACGCGGACCGGCAGCGCGATCGGGTAGGTGCCGTCGCCCGCGAACCCGACGCGCTCGACGGCGTCCCGGTCGACGGCCAGCTTGAGGCTGTCGCGCCGCAGGAACAGCTCGTCGATGATCACCTCGGTCTGGAGGTTGGCGAGCGCGGCGCCGATGCAGCGGTGCGCGCCGTGCCCGTAGGCGATGTGCCCGGCCCCGCGCGCCGCCTCGCGTGTGAGGTCGAGCCGCGTGGCGTCGTCGAAGGTTCCCGGGTCGCGGTTGGCGGCGAGCAGACCGCTCGTGACGCCCTCCCCCTGGCGTACCAGGACGCCGCCGAGTTGCACGTCCTCGGTGGCGTACAGGGTGGCGCCGACCCGCACCGCGGACACGTGACGGAGCAACTCCTGGACGGCGCGCGGCAGCAGGTCGCGCTCCGCCCGCAGCCGGGCTGCTTCCTGCGGGTGGTCGAGGAGGGTGAGGACCGCGTCGGTGATGAAGAAGGCGGGCGGTGCGATCCCTGTGTTGATCAGCAGGAAGACGAGCGCGATCATCTCCTGGCGCGTGAGGCGCTGCCCCTCGGACGCCGCCGCGCTGGAGCGCAGCAGATCGGAGACCAGGTCCTCCCTGGGCGCCGGACCACGGAGGTCGAGCAGTTCGCCGATGTACTCGGCGAGGTGGTCGATGCCGGGCAGGAACCGGTCCGGCTCACCGGACTCGTAGTCCCGGATCCAGCCGCTCACCTTCGGCCGGTCGGCCGCGTCCACGCCGATGATCTCGCAGATGACGTCCGTCATGACCGGGTAGGCGAAAGCACTCAGGAGGTCGAACTGGTCGCCCTTCGCGGCAAGTTCACCGGTCACGTCCTGGACGATGCGCTCGATGCGCGGACGCAGCGCGGAGATCCGGCGCGGCGCGAAGGCCCGCATCACGTGCGTGCGCAGGCGAGTGTGCTCGGGCCCGTCGACCATCACGAGGATCTCCAGATACTGCCGGTACTCCGGCGGCAGCCCCGCGTCGTCGAGCAGTTCCGCGCCCACACCTCCGCCCTGCGCACCCGGAACCCTCGCCAGGTCCCGCACGAAACGGGTGTCGCCGAGCGCCGCCTTCACCACGTCGTAGCGCGTGGCCAGCCACACGGGGGTCGTGGTCCCCGGGAGCGTCACGCGCACCAGCGGCACGCCGTGGCCGTGCGACGCCTCGTCGATCTGAATGTGGGTCAGTTCCAGTGGTGCGACGGCCGGATCGGTCATGTCCTCACTCCGTTTCGCGAGCACGTATCCCCTGACGTGATCTCGGTCGCCAGCATCCAATAGAACACGGGTACGGGTGGATGGCGTGACCACTTCGTGATCCGAGGGTGAGCCTCACGCTCAGCGGCCGGAATCACCTCCGGAGAGCCGCTCGACGACCAGGGACGTCCTCGCCGACTTCCGCTGGGCGGCCTTCTGTTCGCGTGCGGCGTCCCGGACGCGTACGGACGCCTCGTCCGCCGCCTCGGCGGCGGTGCGCCGCTCCTCCTCGGCCTCGCCGAGCCGAGCCGTCAGGAGCGCGACGCGTTCGTCCGCCGCGGACCGGCGGGAGGTGGCCTGCTCGTGCTCCTCCTCGGCCCGGCGCACGTCGTCGTCGCGGCGGCTCGCCTCGGCCGCGGCCGCGGTGGCCGCCTTCATCGCCTCCTTGAGGCGGGCGCGGCGCTTCTGCTCGGCGGCGTCGGGGGCCTTTCTGCTTGCGGAAGCCGGGGCGGGCTTTTCGGGCTTTGCGTCCTTCTTCGGCACCTGCGCCAAAGGCGACGTACCGGGGAAGTCCGTGGACACGGCGGGGACCTTCGTGAGCCTGCCGGTGGCCCACTGCTCCGCGACCTCCGGGTCGGCCAGCGCCGCGTGGAGGATCTGTTCGACCTCGTGCAGAACGCTCGGGCTCACCGGCTGGCCGGCCTGCCGGGCGAGGCCACCCGCCAGTCGCGCGAGGCCCGCGATCACTACGTGCTGCTGGTGATTGAGGGCCCGGAACTGCTCCGGGTCGAGCGTACGGTGCGCTTCCCGCAGCGCCTGTGCGAGCTCGAGGAGCTGCCCCGCCTCCTCTTTCTGCCGCGCCAGCAGGTTCGACACCCAGGCGGCGAGGGTCGGCTTGTGGAAGGCAGCAATCCGGCGCGCGGTGGCCGCGTCACCGGCGCGTTTCGCCTCGACGACCTGCGCGTTGCGCGCGGCCGTGAACTGGACGGGCGGCAGGCGGTAGAGCTCCTCGGCGGCATCATCTGCATCCACATGTCCACTCTGCCCTGCGGGCGGCGCAGGCGGCCGAGACGCGCCGGTCGCCGTGGTTCGCCCGCCACCGCGCCGTCGCGCCGAGCACCGGCGAACGTGTCGCGCTCGGCGCGAGGCCAGTACACGGTCGACAGTCAGGCGGCCGGCCCGCTCCCACGTGGGCTTGCCGCCGGGCACACCCCGTTCTCCTGCTTCGCCGATCGCGACCAGGGACAGGGCCGTCAGGACGGCCCACCCGCGAGCGCGTCGGGATCACGGCCCCGTCGGCACCCCACAGGCTCCCCCATAGGCGTCAAAGCCGCAGAGTCAGGAGCGGCAGCCAGTGGTACTGCTTCCTACTTATTGCTCAGAGTTGAGCAAGGGTCGGATATTTCGCTCTCCGCACTGGCAGAGTTGCCGGGTGCTGGAGTCCTGGTCCATGGGCAGTCCGGACCGTTGGCGATCGGTACGTTCCTGGAGTATCTGCTTCACCCGCGCGTGCGGGGTGTACAGGGAGATATCGGGATCTCCGTCTCGCTCCAGGATGTTGATCGCTCCGGCGTGGTCTGCTTGCCATACCGCCGTGCACTGGGTGCACTGAAGCCGGTCCCCTTTGCGGACACCAAGGATGTCCGTGAAGGGGACGACTTGCGAGGTATAGGCAGCGTTGACCAGCCGCACCGCAGAACCTCTACGGCCCGATACGGTTTCCAGCGCCTCAGCAGTGATGCCCTTGGTCCAGGCAGCCAGGCGCCGGTTGGTGTTCTTCCCCAGCTTCTTACGGCCGGCGAATACCTTGGTGAGGTCTTCGGCCACGATCACCGCGGCCTTGTCGACGACCGCGTGGACGGCCTTGAAGGTCAGGTCACGCACTCGCGCCTGGCAGGCGTTCGAGCGTCGGTCGCGCTTGATGGTGCCGAGGTTGTTGTCCCGAATCCGCTTCGCCTTGGCCAGGTCGCCGCGCTGCTCGGCCTTCTCTGCCAGGGCGCGAAGCCTGGCGCGTCGCTGGCCCTTGACCTTGCGGTGATCGGACTCGTCGGTGAGGAGCTTGCCGAGCTCTTGGCCGTGATGTTCGCCATCGGAGTCGGTCAGGGCCTCGGTGTAACCCTTGTCCACGCCGACCTTCCGGTCCCCGCAGGGGCGCTGGGATGACTTCATGCCGGCGGCGTCGATGGCATAGTGCACCTCGATGCGACCACCCCGGAGGATCAGCCGCAGGGTGCCCGCAGGCGCCACCGTCGTGTTGAGCGGGATCTTGACGAGCTGTCGGCGCTCCAGGCCGGGCACGGCGAGCCAGATGTTGCCGCCCTCGGTGAGGGCGAACGTCTTGTACTGGTCGGAGCGCACGACGATCTGGTTCGCGGTCTTGTTCCTCCCGCGCCGCCAGTGCTTGCGCATCATCCGGCACAGGTACGGGTCATCCGTCCACTGGTCTCGCTTCAGCGCGGTGAACAGTCGCTTGCGCTCCGCTTCGTCCACGCCGAGCTTTGCCACAGCGCGGCGGACCTTGACCTTCGCGGCCTCACGGTTCGCGGTGATGTCGGCGACCGCGTCACGTACGGTCTCCTTCCACGCGTTCGCCAGCACTCCGAACCCGACCGCAGTGCCGTCGGCCATCCACGTATCGCGGACTGTACGGTCACGCACGCCGACACCGGCGATGGAGCCGTACGATCGCCACACCCTGGAGCGCACCACGCCGAGCCGTATGGCCTGCTCTTCGAGCTGGGCGTACTTCCCGGCGTTGAGGTTCTCGCTGTAGGCGATGCGGGTGACCTTCACCGGCCACAGCCGGTGAGTTCGCCCTTCAGGGTCTTCTCGTACTTGCGCAGCCCGTAGAGGCGGCACGAGAAGGTGTGCACGATCGCGAGCAGGTCCTGCACCATCTCCTCCTGCGGAGACAGTGACTCCTGGTTCGCGACCAGGATCGTGCAGCCATTCTTCTCGGCCACGTACTCCAGGTACTCGAACCCGAAGCGGGCAAGCCGGTCCTTGTGGGCTATGACCAGCGTTCCGACCTCGCCCCGCTCGATCGCGTCCATGAGGGCGAGAAACTTCTTGCGCTTGAGGTTCATGCCGCCGCCGATCTCGCGGACCCATTCGTCCACGGCCAGACCACGACCTCGGCAGAACTCCTCCATCGCCGTGACCTGCGACGCGAGATCGTCCTTCTGCCCAGGTGACGAGACCCGGCAGTACACGATCGTCCTGCGGGTCAACTCGTCGAAGCCCGGATGCAGCATTTTCCGCACATCGGCGTCGGTGAAGTACCGCTGACCGGACGCGGTACGCGCAACGGTGATACGGCCCTCCCGCTCCCACCGGCGCACTGTGGAAGCAGAACGGCCGATCCGCTGCGCGAACTCGCCGATCCGGTACATATTGATCAGTGTACGCAACTCTGGATAACAGTGGGCAAGAATCAGGAACTGGATCCCGCCTCCTTGCGCAGCAGGTCCGGGGCGCGTGGCGTACGTGGCAGACGTACCGCCAACTCGGCGCCCAGCCACCGCAGTTGGTTGCCCCAGACCCTCGCCGACTGGTGAGGTTCCAGCCCCGCCAGGTCCGGACACTGCTCCTTGAACAGCGATCGCACCACCGCTTCGCCGATGGCTTCGCCGACTGCTTCGTCTTCGTCGATTCACTCGTCGATCGGCTCGTCGATCGGCTCGTCGATCGGCTCGTCGATCGGCTCGTCGATCCTGTGGTCAGTCATCCGGCGAGTCTGTACGACCGGCGAGGCGGTCGCCCGCCTCCGTGCGCCGGTAGACCACGCGTCGCCCCACTCTCGTACCGACGACCATGTCCGCATCGCGCAGGACGGCCAGGTGGCCGCCGACGGTGCCGAGCGACTGGCCCAGGTGCGCGGCGAGTTCGCTGCTGGTCGCCGGGCGTTCGAGTTCGTGGAGGAGGGCGGCGCGGCCGCTGCCGATCAGCCGGTCGAGAGCCCGCGGTGCCCGCGCCCGCCCGGTCCGCTCGGCCGTACCGCGGGCCGGGTACACCAGGGCGTACCGGTCGGGAGGCGCCTCGGCCAGCCAGGTACCGCTGGTCACGCAGACCGGGACGAACAGCATTCCGCCCTCGCCGACGACGCAGTCAGGACCTGGCTGGTCACTGAAGCGGATCCCGTCGGCGCCGACCCAGGCACTGCGCCGGTTCATGTGCTGGAGCGCCCTGGGCCAGCCGTACGCGGCGAGCAGCCCCGCCCGGTATGTGACGTCCCGCTCCAACAGGGCGCGGCGGCGCGGCCAGTCCGGCGACACATGCGTCGTCCACACCTGCCGGAAGAGGTCGGCGGTCCGGGCTCCCCACCCGTGCCCGGTCAGCCACTCCAGGTCGTGCCGCTTCCAGCTGCGGGCCACCGCCGCGTCGAGGTCCGCGCGGATGTCGTCGTCACGGGCCGCGGCGACGGCCTTCAGTTCGTCGGCGAGCGTGGTGCGCATTCCGCCGGACGGCGGGCGGCTCACGTACCCGGGGAGGTACTTGGTCGAGCAGATGAGTTCGACCATGCCTCTCGCGAACGGATCCGCGTCGAGCGTGGCGTGGAAGGCGTCGTGGTGGCGGGTGTACCAGGGGGTGAGCCACGGGTCGGAGCAGGGCTTCATCAGGACGCTCATCGACCCCAGCGTCTCGGCGCTCGGCGACAGCGCGAACCGGGACTGTGACAGGGCCATCGAGCTCAACCGCAGCAGCACCATCTTTCGCCTCCTGCCGAAACGTTAGCGTGCGCGCCCACGGCTGCCCACACTCGGGCCGGTGCGTTCCTCCCTCCTCCAACAGGCCGCGTTCCGCTCGTTCTTCGCCGGACGTCTGGTGTCCCTGCTCGGCAGCTCGATGGCTCCGGTGGCGCTTGCCTTCGCCGTCCTCGACGCCTCGGGCAGCGGTCACGACCTCGGTGTCGTGCTCGCCGCCCACATGCTTCCGCTGCTCGCGTTCCTGCTCGTGGGCGGCGCCGTCGCCGACCGGTTCCCGCGCCGGACCGTCCTGGTGACCGCCCATCTGGGGGCGGCGTTCACGCAGGGCGCCGTCGCCGCGCTCCTGCTGACCGGGCGCTACTCGCTGCCGCTGGTGGCCGCCCTCGAGTTCCTCAACGGCGCGCTCGCCGCCTTCACGACCCCGGCGCTGCGCGGCATCGTCCCTCAGCTCGTGGCCAAGTCCCTTCTGCGGCAGGCGAATTCCCTCCTCGGTTCCGCGAGCAACGCCACGAAGATCCTCGGTCCGAGCCTGTCGGGCGTGCTGGTCGTGACGGTCGGGAGCGGGCCCGCCATCGCGTTCGACGCGTTCACGTATCTCGTCGCGGCCGGATTCCTCGCACGGCTGTCCCTCACCAGCACCTCGGGGGCGTCACGGCGAAACACGGTGTCGGCCGACATCCGCGACGGCTGGAGCGCGTTCCGTGCGATCCGGTGGGTGTGGGTCGGCACGCTGTCCTTCTGCCTGCTGAACCTCGTCCAGACCGGTACGTGGCAGATCCTCGGCCCCCAGCTCACCCGGCAGCTCAGCGGCGAGACGACCTGGGGTTTCGTGCTGAGTGTGCGCGGTGTCGGCATGCTGGCGTCGAGTCTGCTGATGTACCGGCTGGTGGTACGGCATCTGCTGCGGTTCGGGCAGCTGGCCGGGGTGCTGGGCGCACTGCCCCTGATCGCGCTGGGGGCGCAGGTGCACGCCCCGTGGCTGATCGCGGCGGCGTTCGTCGCGGGGCTCGGTTCCTCCGTCACCGCGGTCGCGTGGGACACCTCGCTCCAGGAGCACGTCCCCGCGCATGTGCTGTCGCGCGTCTCGTCCTACGACGACCTGCTGTCGTATGTCGCGATTCCGGTCGGGCAGCTCTGCGTGGGCCCGCTGGCCGAGGCGTTCGGCGCGTTCCGGGTGACCGCGGTCGCCGGCGCCGTCTCCGCCACGGCCACGCTGATACCCCTGGCCTCCAGAGCCGTACGCCGACTGCCCCACGCACAGCCCGACACCTCCGCACCCGCCGCGGACTCGTGCCCGGCTGCCTGATGGCCCGCCGGATCACCGGCGGTCCGCGCCAGGGCCAGGTCCGGGGCGGAAGCCCGGTGCCTGCTGGTCGCGGCCGTCCCGGGACCGTTCAGATCCCGCGTTCGCGCGCCGTCGACGGCGGCGCTCCGTCGGGGTGTGCGCCGGCCCGGTCCGTCATGGGGTGGCCGTCGAGAAGCGGGCGGAGCAGGTGGCGGGTGGCTACGCGTTCGATGACGAGGAGCGCGATGTCGTCGTTGAGCTGCCCGTCGGTGTGGGCGAGCAGATCGCGGTGAATGTGGTGCAGAAGGGAGTCGGGGCCGCCGCCGGGAAGGGACGGGAAGGGGGCGAGCCGCTCGTCGAGCGGGTAGAAGGCGCCGGTGGGCGAGCGGGCCTCGATGACGCCGTCGGTGTACAGGACGAGGTAGTCACCGGCCGTGAAGGTGAAGCGGTCGGCACGGAGCGGGGCGTCGGGCAGTACACCCATGCCCAGGGGTGGCACGGAGTTGCGTGAGGTCAGCTCCGTGACCTGGTGCTCGCGCACCAGCAGCGGCGGTGGATGGCCGCAGGTCACCATCTCCGCGTGATTGCCCTCGTCCGGGATGTCGAGCACGAGGGCGGTGACGAAGTGCTCTCCGGCGTCGTGCTCGGTGTCGGCGACCTCCTCCAAATTCCGGGCGACGCTGTCGTCCATGGCCGCCACCAAGTCGGTCAGCAGAGCGTGGCGGTGAGCGCCCTCGCGGAACGCCCCGAGCACGACCGACGCCTCACCGATGGAGGCGAGGCCCTTGCCGCGTACGTCTCCGATGACCACGCGGGTGCTGGGGTGAGCGGCGCGGGCGACCGCCAACAGGTCGCCCCCGATCTTGGCCTCGTCCCCCGCGGCCAGGTACAGCCAGGCCACGCGCAGCGGACCGACCCTGCGGGGCGGCGGTCTCAGAAGCACCCGCTGCGCCGCCTCGGACACCGACCGCACCCGGTTCAGCTCCTGACGGCGCCGTTCTCCCGCACGGCAGAAGATCACGATCAGCACGGAGAGCAAGGTGATGGCGATGATCTGCGAGATGTGGTTGGCCGTGGTGAGACCGCCGTGCAGCACCGCTATCAGGATCTGGGCGCCCACGGCCAGGAGTCCGACCAGGGCGGTCAGCCGGGGGCCGGCGATGGAGGCGGTCAGGGCCGGCGCGATGACGAGCAGCGGGCCGAGATGGACATCTGTCGGTGAGTGGATGTCCACCAGGGTGATCACCACGATCAGACCGAGCGGAACAGCCACCGGACCGCGGCCCGATGGCCGCTCCAGGAGACGATCCACCGACCATCGCCGGACTCTCACATGGGAAATTTTATACCCGCGTGACGTCGGCGCCCTGTCGCACGGACGACTCACCGGCGCCCAACACACCCCCTGCGACCTGCGCGAATACCGTGCACACCCAGCACGCCACTCCCCCGGCGCGGGTGTGCCACTCAGGTGTTCCCACACCCGCCTTCAGGACGCGGGCCGCCGCCGACCACCCAAAAGGGAAGTAAAACTGCTCAGCTCAAACTGGACAGGCAAAACTGTCGAATCTACGGTGGAGGCATGAGCAAGCACGCCGGGACCCCGCCACCCACCCGCCAGGGGCTGACCCGCCCATGAGCAAACCCGACATACCCGCACCGGCGGCCACCGGCCCGGCGGCAGAGTCCGACCCCGGCGAGCACGACGCCCCGGCGCGGCACTTCGACCGCAGGCTCATCCCGCCGATGGTCCTCGGCGCGGTCCTCAACCCGATCAACTCCACGATCATCGCCGTGGCCCTCGTCCCCATCGGGGCCGCGTTCGGCGCGCCTCCCTCGCAGACCGCGTGGCTCGTCTCGGCGCTCTATCTGGCCACCGCTCTCGGGCAGCCCGTCGTCGGACGGCTCATCGACCTCTTCGGACCGCGCCGCCTCTTCCTGATCAGCACGTCCCTGGTCGGCATCGCGGGCATCGCCGGCACGCTTGCCCCCAACCTGGGCTCGCTGATCGCCGCACGCGTACTGCTCGGCTTCGGCACCTGCGCCGGATATCCGGCCTCGATGTCCCTGCTGCGCAGCGAGGCGGAACGGACCGGTCGCGACAGTCCCGGCGCCATCCTCACCACCCTCGCGGTGGCCGGCCAGACGATCGCCGTCATCGGCCCCTCCCTCGGCGGGCTCCTCATCGACGTGGGCGGCTGGCGCGCCACGTCCGCCCTCAACATCCCCCTCGCGGCGGCCGCCCTGATCCTCGGCGCACGCCGGCTGCCGGCGCAGGCCCGCCCGCGCCGCACCGGCGGCAGGTCCATCGCGTCCGAGCTGGACCTCCCCGGGATGGCTCTCTTCGCCGCGCTGCTGTTCTCGCTCCTGCTGTTCCTGATGAACCTGCACGCCGACACGTGGTACCTGCTCGCCATCGCCGCCGCGGCGGCCGCGGCGTTCGCGGTACGTGAACTGCGCGCCGCCGTACCGTTCATCGACCTCAGGGTCCTCGCCGGCAACACCCCGCTGCTCACCACCTACGGCCGGGCCCTGGTCGCCTACGTGGTCTCGTACGCCTTCCTCTACGGCTTCACACAGTGGGCCGAGGAGGGCCGCGGGCTCTCGCCGTCCCAGGCCGGCCTCGTACAGCTGCCGATCTTCCTCACGGGTATCGCCGTCTCCACCCTCACCGGCCGCCACCAGGCCATCCGCGGCAAGCTGCTCATCGGAGCCGTTTTCCAACTCGCCGCCTGCACGCTGCTGTTGAGGCTCGGCGGCACGAGCCCGATCTGGCTGCTCCTCGCCGTCGCCCTGATCTTCGGCGTGCCCCAGGGACTCAACAGCCTCGCCCTGCAGAACTCGGTGTACTACCAGGCCGACCCGGAGCGCATCGGCACCTCGTCCGGGCTGCTCCGCACGTTCATCTACCTCGGCTCGATGGTCGCCTCCGCCGCCTCCGCGACCGCTTTCGGGCAGCACGCCGACACAGGCGGGATGCACCAGCTCGCATGGTTCATGCTCGGCGCCGGCGCGATCTTCCTGCTCCTGACGGTGTTCGACCGGGGGCTGCGCCGCGTCGCCGCCCCGGGCTCCCCCTCCTGACCCGGGAGGTCGTGGCCCGGGAGGTCGGCTACCGTGCCCCGATGACCACTACAGCGATCGGCACGGACTTCAACACCCCTATCGAAGAACGCTACTTCGAGGACTACGTTCCCGGGTCCAGCCATGTGTTCGGGAGCGTCACGGTGACCGAGGAGGAGATCCTCCGGTTCGCGGGCGAGTTCGATCCGCAGGACATCCACACGGATCCCGAGGTCGCGGAGCAGGGCCCTTTCAAGGGTCTGATCGCGAGCGGCTGGCACACCGCCTCCCTGATGATGCGCATGTACGCCGACCACTACGTGAGCAAGGTCGCGAGCCTCGCCTCGCCCGGCGTCGACGAGTTGCGCTGGACCCGCCCCGTGCGGCCCGGTGACAGCCTGTCGATCCGTACGACGGTGGTCTCCGCACGTCCCTCGCAGTCCAAGCCCGACCGCGGGATCGTGCACACCGGCATCGAGGTGTTCAACCAGCGCGGCGAAACCGTGCTCACGCTGTCCGCGATGAACTTCCTGCGGCGCCGGACGCGGTGACGGGGCGGGCCCCGGACCCGACAGGGCCGCCGAGGCCCGGACGGGCAGCACCCTTCTCGCATGCTGGAAAGGCCGGTGCACACACCACCGGCCTTTCTAGGGTGCGTACATGTCGCCTGCTCTCACCCGAGTCCTCCCGCCTCAGCTCGCCGCCCGCGCCGCCACGGTCACAGCCTCGCCCGTACGGGAGATCCTCGCCCTCACCGCGCGGCCCGAAGTCATCTCCTTCGCGGGCGGGCTGCCCGCACCCGAACTCTTCGACACCGAGGGCGTGTCCGAGGCGTTCCGTGCGGTCCTGGACGAGCAGCCGAAGGCGGCGCTCCAGTACTCCACTACCGAGGGCGACCCCGGTCTGCGTACGGCCGTCGCGGCCCGCGTCGGCGCGCGTGGCCTGCCGACCGCCCCCGACGACCTCGTCATCACCACCGGGTCCCAGCAGGGACTCTCACTGCTCGCCTCCGCGCTGATCGAGCCGGGCGACGTCGTGCTCGTGGAGAACCCCTGTTACCTCGCCGCGCTCCAGGTCTTCGGCTTCGCGGGCGCCCGTGTGGTGCCCGTGCCGGACCTCGCGGACCTGGACGACATCGTCCGGCGCGAGCGGCCGAAGTTCTTCTACACCGTCCCGAACTTCCAGAACCCCACCGGTCGCACCATGAGCGACGCACAGCGCGCGTCGGTGGCCGAGGTCGCGGCCCGGCGCGGGATGTGGATCGTGGAGGACGACCCGTACGGCGAGCTGCGGTACGAGGGTGAGGCGACCGGCTGGATCGCTTCGTACCCGGGGGCCGAGGACCGGACGGTGCTCATGGGGAGCTTCTCCAAGGTGATGGCCCCCGGCCTGCGCATCGGCTGGCTGCGCGCGCCCGCGGAGCTCCTTCGCGCCTGCGCCGTCGCCAAGCAGGCCGCCGACCTGCACACACCGACGGTGACCCAGCTCGCGGCAGCCCGCTATCTCGCGGACCGTGACCTCGACGCGCACATCGCCACGGTCAGGGAGGCCTACGGGGCGCGGCGTGACGCGATGCTCGCGGCCCTTCCGGACGCGCTGCCGGACGGCGCCGAGTGGAGCCGTCCGCAGGGCGGGATGTTCCTGTGGGCGCGGCTGCCGCAGGGCGCGGACGCGACGGCTCTGCTCCGCACGGCCATCAGCCACGACGTGGCGTACGTGCCCGGGGCCCCCTTCTACGCGGGCGAGCCCGACCCGGCCACGCTGCGCCTGTGCTTCGTCAGCGAGACGCCCGAGGTGATCCGGAAGGGCCTCGGACGGCTGGGGGCGGCGCTGCGGGGGTGACGCGGACCGTCGGTCACGGACGGTCCGCGGGCCCCTCCGACGCCGGCTCCGTGCCACTGTCCGGGCGCGGTCGGGGTGCGAAGACCGTGAACCGGGCGCCCTCGGGGTCGAGCAGGGTCACGGAGTCGCCTGTCGGGTCCGTGTGCCGGCCCATGACCGCTCCGCCGCGCTCCACGGCGGCCCGGGCGCACGCCATGGCATCTCGGACGGTGAAGCGGACCTGCCAGTGCGGCCGCACCTGCGGGTCGGGGGCCGATCCCGGCGCCCCACCGCCGAGTGTGGCCACCGGCTGCCCCGCACACACGAGGACGATCTCCTCGTGCTCGTACCGCACGTCGCAGCAGCCCGGGCTCGTCCACCCGAGGACTTCCCCGTAGAAGATCGCGGCGTCGAACGCGTCGCGCGTGACGAGGCGCAGCCACAGGGGCGCCTCCCGGCGCCACGCGCCGAAGTTGCGGAGGAGCGCGCCGGCCCAGATCCCGAATACGGCGCCGGCGCGGTCGGACACGAGGGCGGCCCGCCCGGTGGGGAAGCCGATCGGACCGACCCCGACCGTGCCGCCGCGCTCCTGTACGCGGCCGGCCGTCTCGTCCGCGTCGGCCACCGCGAAGTAGGGCGTCCACGCGACGGGAACCTGCAGGGCCGGAGCGACCGCTCCGATCCCCGCCACGGCCCGCCCCTGCGCGAGCGCCACCACGAACCGCTCACCCAGCGTGCCCGCACGGAACGTCCAGCCGAGGACAGCGCCGTAGAACGACTGCGCGGCCGACAGGTCACGCGCAGCGAGGCTCACCCAGCAAGGAGAACCGAGGATCGCGTGGTGCGACGTGGCGTCGTCCGATCCGGTCCTGGAGATCAGCTTGCTGCTCATGAAAGGCCGCCCCCTTTCGCCCTGGGGGCTCGGTCAGTGCCCTGGCGGCGACCGGGTACCCGTAACACCGCGTCCGACACACCACGTCCTGGAGGAACACCGTCCGCCGAGCTCCGATGACCTGCCGTGACGTGGCGCCCGCCGAGTCGCATCCGGGCACGTGCGGCCGGAGAATCGTAGTGCAGTCGCATGTCGATACTTCGGACCGGAGGCACTTACCTGCGAGCGGCGTACCGCTCCTGATGGATGCCGGCGCCCGTTCCCGCGGCCCGCGCCGGCACACCGTTGAGGAGCGAATCCCGATGCTCACAAACATCACTGCGGTCGCCACCCAGCGCCGTCGGACCTCGCGCCACGTCCACGACGACTGCCCCGACACGACGGCGGCCTTCGGGCGCGTGGCCGGTCTCGCCGAGGGACCCGAGCGGGATCTCCTGTGCGAGGAGCTCGTCGAGGCATGGCTGCCCATGGCCCACCGCATCGCCCGCCGGTACCGCAACAAGGGTGAGAGCACGGAGGACCTGGAGCAGGTCGCGGCCATGGGACTGGTCAAGGCGATCAACCACTACCAGCCCGAGCGCGGCCCCTTCCAGTGCTACGCCGTGCCCACCATCACCGGCGAACTGCGCCGGCACTTCCGCGACCGGATGTGGGACGTGCACGTGCCCCGCCGCGTACAGGACCTGCGCAACAAGGTCCGCGCGGCCCGCCGCGACCTCACCGAGCGCCCCGGCAGCCCCGAGCCCGGCATCAGCGCCATCGCCGCGTACGCGGGGCTGAGCGAGGCGGAGGTCCGGGACGGGCTCAAGGCGATCGAGAGCTACAGCGCGCTGTCCCTCGACGCGGAGCTCTCTCCGTCCGGTCACGACGGACAGAGCCTCGCCGACGCGCTCGGCGCACCCGACACCGCGTACGACCTCATCACCGACCGTGAAGCCGCGAAGACGGGGCTGCGCCACCTTCCCGAGCGCGAGCGCGCCATCCTCTACCTGCGTTTCTTCGAGGGCATGACGCAGGCCCGCATCGCCGAGAAGTTCGGCATCTCGCAGATGCACGTCTCCCGCCTCATCCATCTCAGCTGTGCACGGGTACGCGCCGAGGCGGGGCGGGAGTACGGGGCGGCCGACGGCCTGCCGGCCGCCTGACACCTGGCGCTCCGCCCGGCCAGGGGGAGGACACTGGGATCGGGGGGTTGTACTCCGCCCCCTGCCCCCGGCTCCCGGTGGGAGCAAGGGTGGCAGCCGGCGGGGAGCGGCCGCCGCCGGGATGGCTTGGGCGACGGCCGCAGGGCGCGGGGACGCAGCGTTTCCCCTCCGCGATGTCCTCGCGTCCGCCGCCCGCCTCCCCGGCACTCGACGAGCGCCCCAACGGCATCGCGGTCACCATGTTTCAGGGGGGCGCCGGGGAAGGAGGCCTTGACCGTGGCGCCTGGACCGGAACTGCCCGGACGGGGCGAGTCGTACTGGATGCACACCAGCGGCACGACCGCCTACCCGCCGCTCACCGAGGACCTCGAGGTCGACGTGGCGGTGGTCGGTGGCGGAATCGCCGGGCTCAGCACGGCCTGGGAGCTGACGCGCGCCGGCCGGACCGTCGCGGTACTCGAAGCCGACCGCATCGCCGCCGGAGTCACCGGCTACACGACGGCCAAGGTGTGCGCGCTGCACACCCTCGTGTACGACCGCCTGCGCCGCACGCACGGCGAGGAGGCCGCCCGGCTGTACGCGACGTCGCAGCAGGGCGCGGTGGAGCGCGTGGCCGAGATCTGTGCCGGGGTCGCGATCGACTGCGACCTGGAGCGCGCCCCGGCCTTCACCTACTCGGTCCGCCAAGAAGGCACGGACATACTGCGCGCCGAGGCCGAGGCCGCCCGCGAGGCCGGGCTCCCCGCGCGGTACACCGAGGACACGGGCCTGCCCTTCGCCGTCGCGGGGGCGGTGCGGGTGGACGACCAGGCGCAGTTCCACCCCCGCAGGTATCTGCTGGCCCTTGCCGAGGATCTGGTCGCGCAGGGCTGCGTGATCTTCGAGCGGTCCCGCGTGACCGAGATGCTCGGCGGCACCCCGTGCACGGTGACCACCGAGGCGCAGCACACGGTGACCGCGCACGCCGTCGTCGTCGCCACCCATTACCCGATCTTCGACCGGGCGTTCCTGTTCGCCCGCCTCCAGCCACGCCGGGAACTCGTCGTGGCCGCCCCGCTCGCCTCCGACCCGGGCCCGCTCGGCATGTTCATCACCGAGGACGAGGGCAGGCGTTCGGTGCGTACCGCTCCGTACGGCGCCGAGGGGCAGCGGCTGCTCATCGTGACCGGGGAGAGCTTCACACCGGGTACGGGCGACGCGGCGGCGTCCTTCGCACGGCTCGACTCGTGGATGCGCGAGCACTTCGCCGTCGAGGACACCGCGTACCACTGGGCAGCCCAGGACAACGACTCCGGCGACGGGATCCCGATGATCGGGCCCCTGCACCCCGGGGCCCGGCACGCGTATGTGGCGACAGGTTTCGGCGGGTGGGGCATGAGCAGCGGCGTCCTGGCCGGACAGCTGCTCAGCGGGCTGATCACCGGCGACGACGTGCCCTGGGCCGAGCTGTACGACCCCCGTCGCCTGTGGCACGCGATGCGGGAGGCGCCCGCTCTGCTGCGCCAACAGGCCGATGTCGCACGGCACTTCGTCCGCGACCGGCTGCACACCGCCCACGTCGACTCCGTCACCGAGATCCCGCCGGGATCGGGCGCGGTGGTGCGTGTGGACGGGCATCGGTGCGCCGTCTATCGCGCCGAGGACGGCACGGTCCGCGCCGTCTCGGCGCGCTGCACGCATCTGGGCTGCATCGTGGCGTTCAACGCGGCGGAGGCGACGTGGGAGTGCCCCTGTCACGGTTCGCGGTTCGCCACGGACGGGTCGGTCCTTCAGGGACCGGCCATGTGGCCACTGGCACCGGTGGAACTGCCGGGTACGCCGCCCGGACCGGGGCAGGGGGAAGGAGGCGCCACGACGAGTGGGCCATGACAGTGGCGACCGGCCGCACCGCTTCCGTAGAGACCGTTCCCATAGAGACCTAGAGACCTAGAGACACGGAGAACGACGTGAACGGCACATCAGCTTCGACAGCCTTCTCCTCGGAGGCCCCCTCGTCCCGGGACCTGGTGGAGGTCGTGCTCGGCGACTGCTCCGCGCCGGACGCCGACGCGGTCTTCCACTTCCTGGGCGACCACTTCGCCTCCGACCGCGGCGAGGCCGTCCCTCACGGCAACGAGGGGCCGCGCCCCGCCGCATGGACGGGCAACTTCCTCGTGGAGCACTCCCCCGCCGAGGTCTCCGGCACCGTGCTGGCCGGAACGGTCACGGCCGATCTCCAGGGCTGCCCGGTGGCGGTGGAACGCCTCTGCCGGACCTTGGACGCGGCCTTCGCCGTCGAGAAGGTCGGCAAGGTCGCCGGCGACCAGGAGGTCGAGGTCCAGCTCCACCTCAACAACCCGTGACCACCCGCAACCCCGGTCCGGCCCAGCCCGGACTCTGCCCGCGGTGGCGACGGCCGTCTCCGGGTCGAGCGCCCGCTCCGCCCGACGCCGCGCGCCGCCCACCCGGCGGGCGATGACCACACCGAAGAACGCCGGCGCGCCGCAGGACGCCCAGACCGGGACGCAGGCGGTCTCCGAGGCGATGCGGGCGCCGGTGTGTTCGCCCGCCGGCTCCCGCTCGACTTCGCCCAACACCCTCAAGACCCTGGCCGCAACACAGTGTTCACCCGGTTCAGGTCGCAGGCACTGACGTGTCGGTCGTCCGCCGCGCGCCGGCGATGGCCTGGACGTACCTCGACATGGCCGCGGACCCCCAGTGGCGCAACTGCTGCGTGGCTTCCCGCCACGGCTGACCTGCCCGGCGCGCGGTCAGGCCATGGCATGGGGGGTGCCCAGGATCGACCAGGGCCTTTCACTAGGGCCTTTCGCTCAGGTCATGCTGGGCCGCGATCAGTCCGGCGAGTGTCCCGGCGGGCACGTCCAGTTCGCGTTCCGCGGTGGTGATGGCCATGGCCGTCACCGCCGGGGGGCGGTTGCTGTGCTCCGTGTTGGCGTGGGCGCCGAGGCCGTCCAGGACCACGAGGATCTGGATGGCGGTCACCTCGGGGTTCTCGGTGCGAAGGGCTCCGGCCGCTACGCCGTCGCGGATGAACTGGGTCAGGCGTTCGCGCCACTGGGCCTCCTGGTGGCCCACGCGGTCGCGCAGCCTGTCGCGGTAGCGGCTCAGGTGCCTGGCGTTGAGCCACAGGCGGCTCATGCCGTCGAAGCGGTCCCCCGTGGTCAGGCGGAAGAAGCGGGCCAGGTCCTCCAGCGTCTCGCCCTCGGGCCGATCCACGGGAATCAGTTCGTCCAGCTCGGCCGTCGCCGCCACGCCGAAGGCCTCGGCGACGAGGTCCTCCGCGACCGGGAAGTAGTGGCTGATCAGCCCGGGGCGCACCGCGAGCTCGTCGGCGACCCGGCGCATGGTGATGCATTCGAGGCCCTCCGCGAGGGCGATCGCCGCCGCCGCGGCGACGATCTCGGCGCGGCGGGCCTCCGGATTCTTCCGCACCCGTTTCGGCCGGGTGCTTGACGGCACCCCCTGCTCACTATTGGATTCGCGGCCAATAGACAAGTCGGCTCCCGTGCTCGCCTGTTCGGAGGACTGCATGGATTCCACGATCCCAGACCCCTCGGCACAAGCTGCCGCACCCCCTGCCGACCAGGCCGGGCGCGTGAAGGCGCACGGCATCGACTTCATACCCGACGCCGAACGGCACGGCCGCGCCCGCGAGCTGTTCGCCGTGTGGGCGGCGCCCAACGTCAGCTACCTCAGCCTCGTGGTCGGCGGCGCCCTCATCCTGGTGGGCCTCGGCCTCCGGCAGGCGCTGGTCGTGATCGCGGCCGGCGACCTGTGCTGGATGCTGATCGGTCTTGTCGCCGTGAGCGGTCCCGCGGCCGGCACCCCGAGCCAGGTGATCACACGTGCGATGTTCGGCATCCGGGGCAACCGGGCGGACATCGCCCTCTGCGCCGGGGCCCGGCACCGCCAACTCCCTGGCCGGGCCCACCTGTTCACCTCACCGGAGTACACGCCTGCGCCGCGCGCTCGCCACCAGTTCATCGACCGTGGCCAGCTTGACCCGTGGCCGGCCGGCCTCGCGCCCCCGCGCGGCCTCCGCCCGTTCGATCGCCATCAGGCCCTTCGCGTCGAGGACGCGCCGGTTCCGGCGCCTGGCCAGCCGGTGGAAGGCCTTGGGTGCGTGCGGTGGCGTCGGCAGCGCGCCTGAGACGGCGTCGGCCAGCAGTGTGGCGACCGTCTCGGCCGCGCAGGTGCGGTTGGCGCCGATGCCACCGCTCGGGCCGCGCTTGATCCAGCCCACGACATACGTTCCGGCCATGCCGGTGACGCGCCCGCCCTCGTGCGGAACGGTGCCGGTGACCTCGTCGAAGGGGAGGCCGGAGAGCGGTCCTCCGCGGTAGCCGATCGCACGCAGCACCATGCCCGCCGTGATCACCCGCTCCCCCGACGTCCCTTCGACGCGCACGGCTTCGACCTGTTCCGATCCGAGCAGTTCTACGGGCGAGCTGTGGAAGCGCAGGACGATGCGCCGCCCGGGCGGCGGTGCCACGTCCGCGTCGAAGGGACCGCGGGGAACATCCTTCAGGACGGCGGCCTTGTCGTTCGTACCGGCCGCGTCGATGGCCGCGCCGATACGGGGATCGTGGTCGTCCACGAGCAGGTGCAGGCCTGGCACGTGCTTCAGCGCGAGGAGTTCCGGCGCGGTGTACGCGGCGTCGTCGGGGCCGCGGCGGCCGAGCAGGACCACTTCGCGTACGGAGCTCTCGCGCAGCGCCTTCAGGGCGTGGTCGGCGATGTCGGTGCGGGCGAGGGTGTCCGGGTCGGCGAGCAGGATCCGGGCGACGTCGAGGGCGACGTTGCCGTTGCCGACGACCACGACGCGTTCGGCACGGAGGTCGATCGCGTCGTGTGCCACGTCCGGATGGGCGTTGTACCAGGCGACGAAGGTGCGTGCCGAGATGCTGCCGGTGAGACCCTCGCCCGGGACGGACAGACGGCGGTCGGCGGCGGCCCCGACGGCGTAGACGACCGCGTCGTGGTGCTCGGCCAGCTCCTGCGGTGTGACGTCGGCGCCCACTTCGAGGCCCAGGTGCATGCGTACCCGGTGATGCGTGTGGAACCTGGCGAAGGTCTCGCCGACCTTCTTGGTGGCCGGGTGATCCGGCGCCACGCCGTAGCGCACGAGGCCGCCGGCCACGGGCAGCCGGTCGATGAGGGTCACCTCGGCGCTGGTGTGCAGCAGCAGGTCCTGCACCGCGTACATCCCGGCCGGTCCGGTGCCGACGACGGCGATCCTGAGCGGCGCGAGGTCGGACGGCAGGACACGCGGGAACGAAGGGCTGCCCCAGGCATGGAAGTTGGGGCCGTGCTCGACCGCGTCCGCACCCGAAGCCGGATGCCTGTCCCGGTCTTCGAAGTACGCGGCGTTGATCGCGGCGTACTCCTTCTGCGCCGGGGCCAGCGTGTCCACCGGGAAGATCGCGTCGACGGGGCAGGCGTCGGCGCACGCGCCGCAGTCGATGCAGGACACCGGGTCGATGTGCAGCATCTCCGTGCTGCCGAACGCCCGCTCCTCGGGGGTGGGGTGGATGCAGTTGACCGGGCACACGGCGACACACGTCGCGTCGCTGCAGCAGGTCTGGGTGATGGCGTACGTCATGTCGTCAACTCACGTCGGCTCAGATGAGGTTGGCACGCTTGTAGAACGCCAGCGCCGGCTTGGTGAGCAGCCGTGCGGAGGCCAGGAACTCCATGAGGCCCGAGCAGCTGGCGCGCATCATGGACTTGTGGTGCTCGTTGGCCCCGGCCTCGGCCACGGCGCGCCGCACGTCCAGCCCGGCGCTCTCGTAGACCTGCCTGCGGACCATGCTCGTCACGATGAAGTAGGACGCGGTCGCGACCACGAAGGCGTTGATGTGCCGGCGGATCCGGCCCGCACCCGCGAGACGCCTGCGCGTCTGGTCACGGGCGAACTTCATGTGCCGCGACTCCTCGACGACATGGATGTTGTTGATCGTGCGGACGAACGGCACGACCCGCTCGTCGCGCATCCAGTCGCGCTGCATGACGTCGAGGACTTCCTCGGCCACCAGGATCGCGGCGTAAGCCGCCTCGCCGAAGGCCAGCGTCTTGAAGACGCGGCCGAGTTCGATGACGAGCCGGTGCGGCCGGTAGGCCGGCGCCCCCAGCTTCTCGGCGCCGCGGGCGAACATGATCGAGTGGCGGCACTCCTCGGCGACCTCGGTGAGCGCCCACTGGAAGTCGGCCTTCGTCGGGTCCTTGGCGTACATGTCCCGCAGCACCATCTGCTGAAGGATCATCTCGAACCAGATGCCGGTGCTGGCCACCGACGCTGCTTCCTGCCGCGTCAGCTCCTTGCGCTGCTCCCCGGTCAGTTCCGCCCAGTACGCGGTGCCGTAGAGCGTGCTCCACTCCGGGCTCGCGCCGTGGAAGTCCCTGTCCAGCGGCGTCTCCCAGTCCACCTCGGTCGCCGGGTCGTACGCCAGCACGGCGGCCGACTCCAGCAGTCGCCGCGAGACGCCGCGCTCGTCGGGGAGTTCGTGCGATTCCGGCCCAACAATGCTGCTTGCCATGCTGCGGCTCCTTGGATCAGACGTGTGCGTTCCCTGTCGTTGCGCTGCCGTGTCCGTCGCCGTCCGTGGGTGCGCCCGGCGGTTCGCGGGGCTCATCACGGAGGCCGCCGTGCGGGCACACGCACGGGGCCACGGACCGTCGCCCCGTCGCGGCCCGTCGGCGGGGCGCCGCCTGCCGGCTCCGCGGGCTGCGCGAAGGCACCAGGTCAGCACAGGTGGACGGGGGCTCTGCAGAGGCCACCCGCCCGCTTGTTAGACGGACCGTATAACAAGGGGGGCGCGTTGGCCTACCCCGCGGTAAGTAGCGGGCGGCAGCCCTCGTACGCCGTGGCCGAGGACTCGGCGCGGTCAGGCCTGCCGATAGCCGCGGCCCTTGACCAGGCCGTGCGCGAGGCGGGCGAACGCGCGCGCGGCCGCGCTCTCGTAGGCACTCTCCCTGCGCAGGAGCACGGCGGTGCGGGTGGGCAGCGGCGGGTCGAGAGGGACGGGGCGAAGGTGTGGGTGATCGTCGGCGATGGCGTCGGGAAGCACGGTGGCCAGCAGTGACGAGCGGCGCACGATCTCGGTGAGCGCCAGGATGCTGTTGGCCTCGACGGCGACCGTCGGATCGACGCGATGCGCCGCGAGATAGTCGTCGATGTGACCCCGGGTCGCGAAATCTCCGCTGAGCAGGGCGAGTTGACGGTCACCAAGGTCACGTACGGGCAGCGGCCGGTCGCCCCGGACCTCATGGCCGTCGGCGCTGACGACGAGGCTCAGGCGTTCGGTGAACAGCGCTGCGGCGGCGATACCCGCCTGGTGCGCCCCCTCGAAGGCGATCCCGAGGTCGAGTTCGTCGGCGAGCAGGCTCGCCTCGATGTGATCCTGCGTCATTTCCCTGACGTCGACGGTGATTCCGGGGTGGCGGCTGCGGAGCGTGTCCACGAGCGGGCCGATGAGATAGACGGTGAACGTGGGCGTCATGGCGAGCCGGAGATGACCCCGCGAGAGGTCCGCGACGTCGAGCACGGCGCGGTCGGCGGCCGCCAGGTCCCTCAGTACGCGCTTTGCGTAGTGCACGTAGGCCTCGCCGGCGTCGGTGGGGCGCACCGTGCGGCCGCTGCGGTCCAGCAACTGGGCGCCTACTACGCGCTCCATCTGTTTGATCTGCTGCGACAGCGTCGGCTGGGAGATGCGCAGCTCCTCGGCCGCACGGGTGAAGTTGCCGTGTTCGGCCACCGCGATCAGATAGCGGAGATGACGAAGTTCGGGGCCCATAACCCGACTATAGACCGCGTCATAGATGTCATCGATAGGAATCATGGTCATTGCGTCTTGGACTCTATAGACACTGGTCATGCATGGTGGATCTCGTCAGCCCGACGGGCCGGCAGTCATCGAAGGGAGTGACCCATGCATGACCTCTCGGACGGTCTCGCGCGCTTTCGCCGCGACGTCTTTCCCGCAAAGGCGGGGCTCTTCGCCCACCTGGCCACGACCCACCGCCCGACGACGCTCTTCATCGGCTGTTCGGACGCCCGCGTGGTCCCCGAACTGATCACACAGAGCGAACCCGGCGAGCTGTTCGTCGTCCGCACCGCGGGCAACCTGGTCCCGGCCTACTCCTCGGACCCCGACGGCGTCGCGGCGAGCATCGAGTACGCCGTCGCCGTGCTGCGCGTGAGCGACATCGTCGTGTGCGGTCACTCCGCCTGCGGGGCGATGACCGCGCTGGCAGAGGGGCACGACCTCAGCGCCGCGCCGGTCGTCTCCGGCTGGCTGCGGCACGCGGACGCCGCGCGGGCCCGGGCCGCCGCGGTCCCGGAAGCGTCGGGTCCCGGCAGGGTCGCCGCCCTGGTGCGGGCGAACGTGTCCGCGCAACTGCAGAACCTGGCCACTCACCCCTGCGTGGCCCGCGCTCTGGCCGAAGGGACGCTCACGCTGCACGGCTGGGTGTTCGACATCGCCACCGGAGCAGTCAATCCGGTCGACGCCGCCGCGATCGCGGCCTGACCGCACCGTCCAGAACCAAGAAGCACCGAACCCTTCCGAAAGAGGAACTCCCCATGCAGCACGCCCAGTTCGACCCCACCGCCCGCGAGACCCTCGCCGTGGCCGCCGTCGATGCCAAGACCCGCAAGGACCTGACCTGGCAGCAGATCGCCGACGTCGCGGGGCTGTCGCCGGCCTTCGTCACCGCGGCCGTGCTCGGCCAGCACGCCCTTCCGCAGACGTCCGCCGAGGCCGTCGCGGAACTCCTCGGCCTCGACGAGGACGCCGCCCTGCTGCTCCAGACCATCCCGACGCGTGGTTCGATCCCCGGCGGCATTCCGACCGACCCGACCATCTACCGCTTCTACGAGATGCTCCAGGTCTACGGCACCACCCTCAAGGCACTCGTCCACGAGCAGTTCGGCGACGGCATCATCAGCGCGATCAACTTCAAGCTCGACGTGAAGAAGGTCGCCGACCCCGAGGGCGGCGAGCGCGCCGTGATCACCCTCGACGGCAAGTACCTCCCTACGAAGCCTTTCTGAGTTTTCGTCAGGACAGATACCGGAGCCGGTCACGCAATCCCCGGAGGACCCCCATGGACTTCGCCCAGCGCACCATCGACCTCGCCCGCCAGAACGTCGAAGAGGGCGGCCGCCCCTTCGCCACCGTCATCGTCAAGGACGGCGAGATCCTCGCCGAGAGCCCCAACAAGGTGGCCCAGACCTCCGACCCCACCGCGCACGCGGAAATCCTCGCCATCCGCGACGCCTGCCGCAAGCTCGGCACCGAGCACCTGGTCGGCGCCACGATCTACGTACTCGCCCACCCCTGCCCGATGTGCCTGGGTTCGCTGTACTACTGCTCCCCCGACGAGGTCGTCTTCCTCACCACCCGCGACGCGTACGAGCCGCACTACGTCGACGACCGCAAGTACTTCGAACTCGACTCCTTCTACGGTGAGTTCGCCAAGGACTGCACCGAGCGGCGCCTGCCCATGCGCCACGAGCCGCGGGACAGCGCCGTCGACGTGTACCGGCTGTGGCAGGAGCGCAACGGCGGCAGCCGCCGGGTGCCCGGGGCGCCGACGGCCTGAGGCGGTCTCGCGCCGGCTCAGCCCGGGATGCCGCTGCCGGCCTGCGCAGGGATGGCCACTCCCGTAAGCCCCCGTGGCACAGTCGCCGTCGGCAGGCCGCTACGGCTCCCCCGGTCGATGTCGGTGATCAGATCCCGCAGCGCGGCACAGCCGTGCGGTGCCGGCAGCCGGCCGTCCAGGGCGGCGAGCGCGCGGTGCGCACGCAGGCGGGCCCTGCCGGTGCGGCCGTCGCTGTGGTCGACGAACGCCTGGGCGTACCGGGCGACGAGACACGCCCAGGCGTCACCGTGGATGCCGGGCTGACTCAGGGCGCGGCGGGCGCTCCGCCGCGCCGCCCGCGGCGACTGCTCGGCCTGCGTCACGGCGAGAGCGGCCAGGCTCACCGCGGGCGGCAGACCGCCGGACACGTGCGGCGGGATCGTGCTCGCCGCCTCCTGGAACTGCTCGGTGGCCCGTTCCAGGTCGCCCTCATGGAGCGCCAGCATGCCCTGGACGTGCGCGATCCGCCCGATGGTCGCGTCGTCCCCGGTCAGCACCGCGGCCGGCCACGCGTGCTGGAGCAGCTCACTCGCCCCGTACGGGTCGCCGTACGCCGTGAGCCAGGCCGCGAGGCACAGGCCGCGCGCGATCAGGAGGGTGTCCGAGCGGCACATCGGGAGCAGCCGCAGCAGATGGCGGCGCCCCTCGTCGGCGGCGTCGTAGACCGCCCACCAGAACCACAGGTTCAGTACGGACTCCAGGGCCGCCGCCGCGAGTTCGGGCTGGCGGGGCGCGTACTCCAGCATCGCCCTGAGCCCTTCGGCCTCGGCCAGGACGAGTCGTACGGCCTGCGGCTGGCTGCCGAGACTCCACAGGTTCTCGGCGAGGGCGGCCACCCGGTGGAAGTGGATCGCGCGGCGTTCGGCGGCGACCTCGAACTCCCTTGCCTCACGCAGCCGTTCGCCGCCGAAGTCGTGGGCGGCGGGGGCCATGCGGTAGCGGGGTTCACGGATGCCGCCGGGGTCGCGTACCGGAGTCAGGACGCCGACCGCGGCGAGACGGGTCAGGCATGCCGGCACCCGGGCCGGGGCGAGTCCGCCGCCGGCGCAGACGAACGCCGCCGTCGACTCGTCGAACTCTCCGGCCAGGATGCTGGCGCGGGCCCACACGATCCGCTCATCGCGGTCGCACAGCACGTAGGCCGCGGCGACGGCGTCCCGCAGCGAGCGGTGCCGGGGAGCCGCCATGTCCGGTGCGCTCAGCCAGCACTGGTGTTCCTTGAGCCGTTCCGCGACCTCGCCCACGCTGCTCCTGGCGGCCTGCTCCGCGGCCAGCTCGACCGCGAGCGGAAGCCCTCCCACGTACCGGCAGATGTCCGCCACCGAGCTCAGGTCCGAATCGTCGGCGTCGAAACCGGCGCCCGCCCGCTCCAGGAACCGGTCCAGGAACAGCTTCATGGCAGGCGCGGTCCTGTGCTCGTCCGTGGGCTCGGCGCTGAGCGGCGCCAGGCGCAGCACGGCCTCGCCGCCCAGGCCGAGGGGCCGGCGCGCGGTCACCAGGACGCGCAGCGACGGCACGAACTCCAGCAGCGTCTGCACCATCCCCACGCACTCGGCATGGACCGGATCGACGTCGTCGAGGAAGAGCAGCACGTCAGCGGCGCGCAACCGGTCGGCGACGGCGCCGACACCGGCCGTTCCGCGCCGCCCGTGGACCCCGGCCGCCGCCTCCATGACGGCGGCGGTCAGTGAGACGGGCGAGCCCGGCCCGGCATCGGATCCGGCGTCCTGGCGGCCCTCCGGCCAGCGGACGACCACGACGCGCGGCCCGGCCCCCTGCGCGCCGACTCCGGCGACCTCCTCCGCTGCCGGCCGCCCCTTGCCCACACCGAGCACGCACTCCCCCACCTCGTGCGCCACGGCCTCCGCGACCGCCTCCGCTGCGAGCCGGCTCTTGCCCACGCCGACCTCACCGGCCACCGTCACCAGTCGATGGTTCTCCAGGAGCGCGCGCAGGTCCCGCGACTCCCGTTCCCGGCCCACCAGCGGACCGGGCACCTGGCCGCGGTCCTGCGCCGACGGCGCGCTGTCGCCGCCCTTGCGTGTCCACACGTCCGCCATGCTCCGCACATTCCTGCCCCTCGTCCGTCGACCGCCGCCGTCGTCCGTAGCCCGCGCCCAGTCTGTGCAGAACCGTCACTGCACTTGCGCCACGGCTACCCCAACGCCTGAGCGGCCCCGGGGTGTCGTCGCCGGGCGACGGTCCACCCTTCGCGCGGAACGGTCGAACGCGCGCCCGACTCCACGGTGCGGCGGAGGCCACCCGAAGTGAGCAGTTTTGGAGAAGCGCCGGTCATGAGCCGCGCCTAGCCTGAACTCCGTGGACAGCGCCCCTCACGGCAGCTCTCCCGCCGCCCTCGAACCGGATGACGGCGACCACACCCACGACCTTCAGGAGTGATCATGACCAGCTCTTCCACCCAGGGGATCAAGACCGTGCTGCACCCCGTCTCCGACCTGGCGAAGGCCAAGGCGGTGTACGTCGCCCTGCTCGGCGCGGAGCCGACGGCCGACGCCCCCTACTACGTCGGCTTCGACGTCGCGGGCCAGCACATCGGGCTCGTGCCCGGTGGCGGGGGCATGACCTCGCCGGTGACCTACTGGCACGTGCCGGACATCGAGGCGAAGCTCTCCGAGGTCACGGCCGCGGGTGGTGTGGTGAAGGAGGCCGCGCACGACGTCGGCGGCGGCCGCCTCGTCGCCACCTTCACCGACGCCGACGGCAACGTCCTCGGGCTGCTCCAGGACAGCTGACGGACGGCCCGGCCGACCGGGTCCCGGGCAGAGGACAAACAGCATCAGGCGGACCGCTCGAAACTGGTTAGATCGAGCCGGGCGACGCCGACGGGGCCCGCGAGGGCGGTCCCGCGCAACAGATGGAGACACGATGAGCATGGCCAAGGGGACGCAGGCGCAGTCACCTGCGCTGCACGCTGCCGACAGCCACGATCTGATCCGCGTGCACGGTGCGCGCGTGAACAACCTCAAGGACGTCAGCGTGGAGCTCCCGAAGCGCCGGCTGACGGTGTTCACCGGTGTCTCCGGCTCGGGCAAGAGTTCGCTGGTCTTCGGCACGATCGCCGCGGAGTCACAGCGGATGATCAACGAGACCTACAGCACGTTCGTCCAGGGCTTCATGCCGACGCTGGCCAGGCCCGAGGTCGACGTACTCGACGGTCTGACGACCGCGATCATCGTCGGCCAGGAGCGGATGGGCGGCGACGCCCGCTCCACGGTCGGCACGGCCACCGACGCCAACGCGATGCTGCGCATCCTCTTCAGCCGGCTCGGCAAGCCGCACATCGGCTCGGCCAAGGCCTTCTCCTTCAACGTCGCCTCGATCAGCGGCGCGGGTGCGGTCACCGTCGAGCGCGGCGGCGAGAAGGTCAAGGAGCGGCGCAGCTTCAGCATCGTCGGCGGCATGTGTCCGCGCTGCGAGGGCCGGGGTTCGGTCACGGACTTCGACCTGACGGCGCTGTACGACGACAGCAAGTCGCTCAGCGAGGGCGCGCTCACCGTCCCCGGCTACAGCGTCGACGGCTGGTACGGCCGGATCTTCCGCGGCTGCGGCTTCTTCGACCCGGACAAGCCGATCCGCAAGTTCACCAAGAAGGAACTGCACGACCTGCTCCACAAGGCGCCGACCAAGATCAAGGTCGACGGCGTCAACCTGACGTACGAGGGTCTGATCCCGAAGATCCAGAAGTCGATGCTGTCCAAGGACATCGACTCGCTGCAGCCGCACATCCGCGCCTTCGTGGAGCGCGCCATGACGTTCACGTCCTGCCCCGACTGCGGCGGCACGCGGCTGAGCGAGGCGGCCCGGTCGTCGAAGATCAAGAAGATCAGCATCGCCGACGCCTGCTCGATGCAGATCAGCGACCTCGCCGAGTGGGTGCGGGGCCTGAAGGAGCCGTCGGTCGCGCCGCTGCTGAAGGCGCTCGGGGACACGCTCGACTCGTTCGTGGAGATCGGGCTCGGCTACCTCGGCCTCGACCGCCCGGCGGGCACACTCTCGGGCGGTGAGGCGCAGCGCGTCAAGATGATCCGCCACCTCGGGTCGTCCCTGACCGATGTCACGTACGTCTTCGACGAGCCGACGATCGGGCTGCACCCGCACGACATCCAGCGGATGAACGACCTGCTGCTGCGGCTGCGGGACAAGGGCAACACGGTGCTGGTCGTCGAGCACAAGCCGGAGGCGATCGCGATCGCCGACCACGTCGTCGACCTCGGCCCGCGGGCCGGAACCGAGGGCGGCCAGGTGGTGTTCGAGGGCACGGTCGAAGGGCTGCGGGCCAGTGACACGATCACCGGGCAGCACCTGGACGACCGCGCGACGCTGAAGCCCACGGTGCGGACGCCGACGGGGAAGCTGGGGGTGCGCGGCGCGGGCACCAACAACCTCCAGGACGTCGACGTCGACATCCCGCTCGGCGTACTGACCGTCGTCACGGGCGTCGCGGGTTCGGGCAAGAGCTCGCTGATCCACGGCTCGGTGTCCGGACAGGAAGGCGTGGTCACGGTCGACCAGGCCGCGATCCGCGGCTCGCGGCGCAGCAACCCGGCGACGTACACCGGGCTGCTCGACCCGATCCGCAAGGCGTTCGCCAAGGCCAACGGCGTGAAGCCGGCGCTGTTCAGCGCGAACTCCGAGGGTGCCTGCCCCACCTGCAACGGCGCGGGCGTCATCTACACCGACCTGGCCATGATGGCCGGCGTCGCCTCCACCTGCGACGACTGCGAGGGGAAGCGGTTCCAGGCCTCTGTCCTCGACTACCACTTCGGCGGGCGCGACATCAGCGAGGTGCTCGCGATGTCGGTGGCCGAGGCCGAGCAGTTCTTCGGCGCCGGGGAGGCACGCACGCCGGCCGCGCAGAAGATCCTTCAGCGGATGGCCGACGTCGGACTCGGCTACCTCAGGCTGGGGCAGCCGCTCACCACGCTGTCCGGCGGCGAGCGGCAGCGGCTCAAGCTCGCGACGCACATGGCCGAGAAGGGCGGGGTCTACGTCCTCGACGAGCCGACGACCGGCCTCCACCTCGCCGACGTCGAGCAGTTGCTCGGCCTGCTCGACCGCCTCGTCGACTCCGGCAAGTCCGTGATCGTCATCGAGCACCACCAGGCGGTCATGGCCCACGCCGACTGGATCATCGACCTCGGTCCCGGCGCCGGTCACGACGGCGGACGGATCGTCTTCGAGGGCACGCCCGCCGAACTCGTCGCGGACCGCTCCACCCTGACCGGTGAGCACCTCGCGGCGTACGTGGGCGGCTGACCGAAAGGCGAGCACGAACATCCTCCGGGCCGGACACGAGTAACTCCGTGTCCGGCCCAGAGGATTGCATGAACAGCGCGTCGGCGGATCCGCCCGCTTACGGCAACGGCAACGGCAGGACGCGTATGCCCTCCCCCATAGCCCCTGTTCCCGCTCAGTCCTTGGACGAAGGCGCGTGCGACGGCACGGGGCGCAGCCATTCGCTCATGTCACGGCTCCGGAGTCCGCGATCCGCGAAGCCATCGCCGAGAGTTCCTCGTAGGCACGACGCAGCACCCTGCTGAACGTGTCCGGCTCGGTGAGCGGGAGCAGGTGCGGCCCGGGGACGTGGACGAGGCGGACCGGGGTGCCGACGGCTTGCACCCGTTCCAGGAACTTCCGCTCCTGGAGCCGGAAGAGCGGGTCGTCGAGTCCGTTCGCCAGCACGAGCGGTGCGTCGACAAGCCCCGCCATGGCGAGCGTGTCCCAGCGCGACATCTCCGCCATGGCCTCACCGAACACATGGCGGGACAGGCCGCCCTCCATGACGCCCCGGAAGCTGTCGACGGGCAGTTTCGCTTGCAGGACACGCCTGTTGAGCCGGAATGCGCACTCCTCCCCCATCAGCCTCTGCAGCACGGCGGCCGTCCGGTGCGGAACCGTCACAGGCCCGTCGGTCCTGATCGTGGCGGCATGCGCGAAGAGCCCCGCGGCGCCGTCCGAACCGTGCGCGCCGTAGGCAAGAGTGGAGATCGCGCCGAGCGAGGTGCCCGCGACGACGGGCCTGTGTCCGGTCGCCCTGGTCGCCTCGGCGACGGCCGCCTCGATCTGCCCGACCACGCCCTCAAGAGTGAACGGCCGCTCGCTCAGGGCTCCGTGGCCCGGCAGGTCGCAGGCGGAGATGCGGAAGTCGGGTACGAGGCGCGCGGCTACGGCGCTCCACATGTGGGCCGACAGGCGGATTCCGTGGACGAGTACGAGGGGGTGGCCATGGTCGGAGCCAGTGGTCCACAGACCTGGCTCCTGTGCCTGCCGGAGCATGTCGATCTCCTTCGGGACGGGGCACCATGCCCTCTTCGACGCCTCCCCGAACCGGGAAGGGACCTGCGAGTAGCTGCGGGTCTCACGGAGCGTAGTCGTCCGCCGCGCGGCTTCGGTGCCGCCGTTCTACGTTGGTCGAGCAAGACCCGTACAAGACAAAGGAGTCGTAATGGCTGACAAGGGCGGCATGGACAAGGTCAAGGGCAAGACCAAGGAGATGACCGGTAAGGTCACCGGCGATCGCCGCAAGGAGGCCTCGGGCCGCGCCGACCAGGCGAAGGGCGAGGCCAAGAAGGCGATGGGCGAAGCCCACGACCGCGCCCGCGGAGTCCAGGACTCCATCCAGCGCGACGGCTCCTGACCCGAGCCTCGAAGAAGCCCCCGCGCGTGCTGCGCGGGGGCTTCCCCCTGCCGTCACACGGTGCGTGCCAGCCGTAACCCCAGGTCGTCGATGGTGAACGTCGGGTGGCTGCGGCGGCGCACGGTGGCCCCGCAGCCGCGCTCCGACTCGGCCCAGCCACCACCGCGGAAGATGCGGTACGAGCCGTAGACCTCCTCGTCGTACAGGTCCCAGCACCACTCCCAGACGTTGCCGAGCATGTCGTGAAGCCCCCACGCGTTGGGGGCCTTTCCCCCGACGTCGCGGACTCCGCCCCCGGAGTTGTCCGCGTACCAGGCGATGTCGTCGATCGCCCCGTACCGGTAGCCCTCGGTTCCCGCCTTGCACGCGTACTGCCACTCGGCCTCTGTCGGCAGACGGTAGCCGTCGGCGTCCCAGTCGCATGTCACCTCCCCGCCGTCCGCGTCGCGGGTGTAGGCCGGGGTCAGACCGGAGCGCGCCGAGATGGCGTTGCAGATGTCGATCGCGTCGAGCCAACTGACGTTCGTCACCGGCGAGGCACCACTCGTGGCGGGAGCGGGGTCGGCTCCGGTGGCGGAGCGCAGGAGGTCAGCCGTGACGGGATGGCGGCCGAGCAGGAAGGGGGCGATGTCCGTCGTCCAGCGCGTGCCGCGCCGGTCGTCCCGTAGGTCGACGGTGCCGCCGGGGACGCGCACCATCCCGTTGGCGATGGTGGCGTCGGTCGCGGGGTGCACCTCGTGAAGCCTCTCCATGGGAATCATCCGTAGAAGTTGCGCTGCCAGCGGTGCCTCGCCAGCACGGCGAGTTGGTCGGCGGTCAGCGGCCGTCCGTCGCTCAGGGCCGTGTTGCGCTCGACGTTGCGCACGGTACGCATGCCGGGGATCACGGTGGAGACGGCGGGCGAACTCAGCACGAAGCGCAGCGCGTTCTCGGCGATCTCGTCGGGTGCGATGCCGAGGTCGGCGACGATGGCGGCGACCTTCCGCTCGACCTGCGCCGGCCGGTCGTCGCGGAAGTAGCGGGCGCGGAAGTCGCCTTCGGGGAATGTCGCCCCTGCGGTGATCCGGCCCGTGAGCCCGCCCTCGTCCAGCGCCACGCGGACGATGACGCCGACGCCGTGTTCTTCGCAGGCGGGCAGCAACGCGTCGGCGGGTGCCTGGTCGAAGATGTTGTAGATGACCTGCACGGTGTCGACGGCGCCGCTGCGTACGAGAGCGAGTGCGTTGTCCGGCTGGTGGTCGTTGACGGAAACGCCGAACAGGCGGATCTTCCCCTCCTTCTTCAGCTCCTCGACCGTCTGCAGCCAGTCGCCCCGGCCCACCCACTCGTCACTCCAGACGTGGAACTGCACCACGTCGAAGTGGTCGAGGCCACTGACCCGCAGACTGGTCTCCACGCTCTCGCGTATGTGGGCGCCGGGGAACGCCTCGGCGGGGTCGATGCCGTCGGGCGCGGGCCAGATCCTATTCATCGGCGGCACCTTGGTCGCCACCAGCACCTCGTCGCCTGCCCGTTCGCGCACGACCCGCCCCACGATCCGCTCGCTCTCGCCGTAGCCGCGGGCGGTGTCGATGAAGTTCACCCCGAGGTCGACGGCCCGGTGCAGGGCGCGTACGGACTCGTCCTCGGTGGCGCCCACCCACCCGGACGCGCCGATGCCCCAGGCGCCGTAGCCGATCTCGGACACGGACATTCCGCTGCGGCCCAGCTCGCGGTAGCGCACTCTCAACCTCCACGTCGAGTTTCTTCGCCCGGGCCGCATCGAAGCCGGCGCCCGGAAGCGTCCCGACGATCCATACCCTCTTCTGGGGGCGCGCGTCCCCCGATATGGACACTTTGCCTACGACGGAAAGGTCACGGGTAGACTCGTTGGCTGATTCCTCCGGCGCCGGGGGCGTCGCCAGCCAAGGAAAGAGGGAAGTCTCGACGTGTGGGCCGCACAGCACGAAGCTCCGATCTACAGTCGGCTCATCCAGGAACGAGGCGACATCCCCGCCCAGGTCCGTGCCGTAGCCGAACAGACCCTGCGGGATCTGGAACGGGTGATGCCGGCGCCGCTACCGCGCGCCATGCCGACGCAGCAGACGCACTCGCCCGCGCTCAACAGCGGCGGACAGGGCTCGCTCTAGCGCATACGGAAGCCGGCGGCACCGGGAGGGTTTCCCGAGCCGCCGGCTTCCGCCTTGCGCGGTTCGCGATCAGCCCTTCGCTGCCAAGTCCTTGAGCGCGATGTTGAGTTCGAGGACGTTGACGCGGGGTTCGCCCATGAAGCCGAGGATGCGGCTGCTGGTGTGGTTCTTGACGAGCTTGTCCACCTGGCTGACGGAGAGGTGGTTATTCTCCGCGATGCGGTGGACCTGGAGGTCGGCGTAGTCCGGGTCGAGGCCGGAGCCGGAGGAGGTGACGGCGTCGGCCGGCACATCCGACTTCTTGACCTTGTAGGTGGCCGTGGAGTTGTCCTTGATGACTGCCTTCTGCGCGGCCTCCACCTGGCCGATGAGGTCCTTGTTGTCGCCGGCCAGGTTGGTGGCGCCGGAGACCAGCGTCAGCACGAGGAGGGCACCCAGCCCGACCCCGAGCAACCGGGCGGTGTTCTTAACCGAGTTGTTCATAGCCGATCAGCCGATCCCGGGGATGAGAGAGATGAGGAGGTCGATGATCTTGATGCCGATGAACGGGGCGACGAGACCGCCGAGCCCGTAGATCCCGAGGTTGCGCCGGAGCAGCTTGTCGGCGCTCACCGGCCGGTACTGCACGCCGCGCAGGGCGAGGGGTACGAGCGCGATGATGATGAGCGCGTTGAAGATGACCGCGGACAGGATCGCGGAGTCCGGTGAGGACAGGTGCATGATGTTGAGCTTGTCCAGGCCCGGGTAGACCGCCGCGAACAGGGCCGGGATGATCGCGAAGTACTTCGCGACGTCGTTGGCGATGGAGAACGTCGTGAACGCGCCTCGGGTGATGAGGAGTTGCTTGCCGATCTCGACGATCTCGATGAGCTTGGTCGGGTTGGAGTCGAGGTCGACCATGTTGCCGGCCTCTTTGGCGGCGCAGGTCAGGAGGACCTGGGCTACCTCGCCGAGGCGCCCCTGAGCTTGTGCCAGTCCGGGGCCAGGACCGACCAGACCTCCTCGTCGTGCCGGACGCCGCGGTACAGGTAGCTCTCCCGCAGCACCGCGTCGCGGGTCATGCCGAGGCGCCGGGCCACGTTGAGGCTCGCGGTGTTGCCGGCCCCCGCCACCCAGTCGACGCGGTGCATGCCGCGCACGCCGAAGGCCCAGTCGAGCAGAACACGGATCGCGCGCGTGACGATGCCCCGGCCTACCATCGTCGCCTCCAGCCAGCAGCCGACCTCACAGTTCCCGGCCGCGGCGTCGAAGAGCCGGAACATCACCCCGCCGACGAGCGTGCCGTCGGCCCAGATGCCGTAGAGGCGACCGGCGTCGGCGGCGGTCTTGTCCGCGTAGCGCTGGAGGAAGGCCCTGGCGGACGCCAAGTCCGTTACATGGTCGGGGAGTTCGACGAACCGGCCGATGTGTTGGCGGCCCCGGTCCATGTGGGCGAGGAACTCCTCGGCGTTCCACGGCTCCAGGGGCCGCAGCTCGACTCCGTCATCACCCAGCGGTATCGCGAACATGCTGCTCCTTCGGTACGGGTTGCTGCCGCGCGGCAGCCTAGGCCGGAACCGCGCCACCGCAGCGGCCATTTTTGGTCTAGACCTTGACAGGTCCAGACCAGGTTCGCTTGAGTGGCCGGCACCCCCATGGCGGCGCCGGGCTCCCCAACTCGCGCCGCGCCGAAGGAGCGTTGGCATGATCAAACGCGTCACGAGTCTTGTCGCCACCCTGGCCGCGGTCAGTGCCGTGGTCGTCATCGGACCGGCCACCACGGCATCGGCGGCCGAGTGCGCCGCGCCCTGGAACTCCTCGTCCGTCTACACGGGCGGCGGGTCGGCCTCGTACAACGGACACAACTGGAACGCCAAGTGGTGGACCCAGAACGAGACCCCGGGCACCTCCGACGTCTGGGCGGACCAGGGCGCCTGCGGCGGTGGCGACACGAACCCGGGTGACCCCGCGCCGTCCGGCTTCGTCGTCAGCGAGGCCCAGTTCAACCAGATGTTCCCGAACCGGAATCCGTTCTACACCTACAGCGGCCTCACCGCCGCGCTCAGCGCCTACCCCGGCTTCGCCAACACCGGCAGCGACACGGTCAAGCGCCAGGAGGCCGCGGCGTTCCTGGCCAATGTCAGCCATGAGACCGGCGGCCTGGTGTACATCGTCGAGCAGAACACCGCCAACTACCCGCACTACTGCGACAGCAGCCAGTCCTACGGCTGCCCGGCCGGCACCGCCGCGTACTACGGCCGCGGCCCGATCCAGCTCAGCTGGAACTTCAACTACAAGGCCGCGGGCGACGCACTCGGCATCGACCTTCTCCACAACCCGTACCTCGTGGAGCAGGACGCGGCCGTGGCCTGGAAGACGGGCCTTTGGTACTGGAACACGCAGAGCGGCCCCGGCACCATGACGCCGCACAACGCCATGGTGAACGGCGCCGGCTTCGGCGAGACGATCCGCTCCATCAACGGCAGCCTGGAGTGCAACGGCGGCAACCCCGGCCAGGTCCAGAGCCGCATCGACCGGTACAAGGCGTTCGTCCAGATCCTGGGCACCGCACCGGGCGACAACCTGAGCTGCTGACACGCCACCGCGTGTGACGTGCCCTGCCGCCGCCGGGCGGGCCTTGAGTTCACCAGGTCCGCCCGGCGGTCTCGTCACGGGGCGCGGGGCGCACCGGGTGACCGCACGAAGTGACGAGTCCGGCAACGGAGGCGGGCTAGCCGGGCTCGCCGTTGAGCAGCTTGTCGACGGCCCTTCGGAGCCGAGCACGCCGAGCCTCGGGGGTGAGGGCCTGGAGCAGCGGCAGAATCGCCTGGTAGCGCCCGGACCTGTCGAGCGCGTCGAACGCCCTCCTGGCCTCGGGTTCCGCGTCGAGCTCCGCGGCGAGGTCGGGTGGCACCGTCGCCGTCTTCTGCGACTCGTACGCCGCCGCCCACCGCCCGTCCTCCTGCGCCCTGCGCACCTCGGCGAGACCGGGCTCGCGCATCCGGCCGGCGGCGGTCAGCATCGAGACCTTGTCCACGTTCACCCTGGACCACAGGCTCCTGGCCCGGCGCGGCACGTACCGCTGGAGGTAGTACCGCTCGTCCAGGGAGCACCGCCGGCCGGAGATCCAGCCCCAGCACAGCCCGATGTCCACCAGCTCGTCCTCGGTGACGGACGGGATGCCGGACCTCTTCTTGGCGACCTTGACCCACACACCTTCCTGCCGCGTGTGGTGCTCGCCGAGCCAGCTCTCGAACGCCTCGGCATCCAGGAAGGCGATGATCTCCACCCCGTCGGCCCCGTACACCCCACCCGTCCCGTCCATGGGGCGCAGCGTACCGCCGCCGCGACGAGCGTCGGTCTGAAATGTACAATTTTATGGCGTTCAACGTATGGGTGATCCCGTTCGCGAGGTGGCGCCATGCAGTCGTGTGTGTCGAGGCATCGCAAGGCCGCGTTGCTCCCGGTGAGCACCGCCGTCGCCTGCGTGACCGCTCTCGCGGGAGTTCCCGCGTCCGCGGACGACGGGGGCGATGCGTCGAAGCTGAGCGCGCAGCAGCTCGCCGACGACGCGAAGAAGGAGCTGCTGGACGCGAAGTCCCTCCATATAGTCCTGAAGAACAACTCCACGGGACCCGCCGACGCCCAGTCCCCCGCGGTCCTCGATCTCGCCCTGGACCAGGACGGCAACTGCGCCGGATCACTGACCATGGGTACGGGCGGCGCCAAGGGCGGCACCGTCGAACTCATCAAACGCGGTGACGAGTTGTGGATGAAACCCGACACCACGTTCTGGAAGTCCCAGGTCACCGGCGCCGCGGGCGAGCGCGCGGCCCAGCTCTACAACGGGCGTTATGTGCACGGCAGCGCGAACGACGGACTGCTCAGGACCCTGGGCGACACATGCGACTTGACCGCGTTCCAGGCCCGGTTGGACGGCGGCCCCTCGAGCGCGCCCCCCGAGAAGCTGACCAAGGGCAAGGAGACCAAGGTGGACGGCACGGACGTCGTGCCGGTGAGTGGCAGGAACGACGGCAGTGAAGTCGTTCTGTTCATCACCTCGAAGGATCCGCATCGGCTCGTGCGTGCCACCGAGAAGATGGGCGATCTGAAGACGGCGATGACACTCACGGACTACAACCGGCCGGTGCCGACCGCGACTCCGTCGAAGGAAGACTCCGTCGACGTGTCCAAGATCCAGAACCTCTCCCCGGAGGCCACCCCGCCGCAGGCCGCTGCGCCGGACCGGGCCGCGTGGTGAACTGCCCGGTCAGGGAAGGGAGTTGAGCAGTCGAGCCGCGCGAGCTCGTGCATTACGTCACAGGCCCTCAGCTACGGCTTGTAGGCGTTCTGTTGCCGACCCCGCCGAATCGGTCGTGGTCGGCAAGGAGTTCGTCGATCACACGGTGGTGGGACGCGGTGCGCTCCGGGTCCGCGCCGAGGGACTCCGACATGACCAGCAGGGACTTCCACAGGGACCAGCCGCGGGCTCGGGCCCATGTGCCGGCGTCCTTGGCGACCGTGCGGCGGAAGGCCTCACGGCTGTCTCCGGAGAACATGCCCCAGGCGATCACCAGGTCGCAGGCGGGGTCGCCGACCCCCGACGTGCCGAAGTCGATGACGGCCGTGGGTGCGCCGTCGGCGACGAGCAGGTTGCCGGTGCCGGTGGCGATGTCTCCGTGGAACCACACCGGCGTCCCCCGCCACCGCGCGGCGAGCGCGGCCTCCCACACGGCGGCCGCCCGGCGCGTGTCGACATGGCCCTCCAGCGCCGTGAGGCAGCGGCGGGTCTCGTCGTCGTGCCCGTACGGGGCAACGGAACATCCGTGCCCGCGGACGCTGTCGCGACTACGGCCTGCGGCGCGGCTTCCCACGCTTGGCGCCGCCCTTGGAACCACCCTTGAGACCGCCCTTGAGACCGCCCTTTGCCGCGCCCTTCGGCCCGGGTTTGGTGCCACCCTTGGCGCCGCCGCGCGGGTTCTTCCCGGCGGCCGGCTTCTGCCGCGCCGCCCCGCTCTTGTCGGTACGAGCCGCCTTGGGCTGCGGCGGGGTCGCCGTGCGGCCGCGTGAGCTGTTGACCGTCCGCCCACGGACGATGCCGATGAACTCCTCCACCAGATCGGTGGTCTCGTCCTCCGGCCACGACAGCGCGACCTGGGACTCGGGGGCGTCGGTCACCGGCCGGTAGGTGAGGTCCTTGCGGTGGTGCAGGCGGGCGAGCGACTGCGGCACCACCAGCACACCGATCCCGGCGGCCACCAGCTCGACCGCGTCCGCCGTCGTCTCCGGGCGCTCGAACGCGGGCTCACCGGGAAGCTGCTCCCAGACGAGGGTGTCGTCGAGGGGGTGCAGCACCGTCTCGTCGGCCAGATCCTCCAGGGACACCTCGTCGACCGCGGCCACGACGTGGTCCTTGGGGATCACCACCACGGTCGTCTCGGTGTAGAGGGGGATCGCGCTGAGTACGGTCCGGTCCACCGGCAGTCGCACGAGGCCGGCGTCCGCCCCACGGTCCCGCAGTACGTCGGATGCCTCTCCTGCGGGAGTAGCGACGAGGGTCAGCGGAACGCCGGGCAGCCGCTCGTTCCAGATCCGCACCCACTTGGTGGGCGTCACTCCCGGGACATACGCGAGCCGGAACGAAGGGGATACATCCGAGCCTGTCACTCCGCCAGGTTACCGGTCGTGGTCGGAGGTATCGCACACAGTCGATACCCTGGACACCATGACGTCGCACCAGACCACCCAGACCATGAAGCCCGCGACCGCGGCCAAGAAGCTGGGTGTGTACCTCGAGGCCACCCCCGCCGAGTTCCAGGAGGGTGTCGTCTCGCGCAGCGAGCTCAACGCGCTGCAGGCCGACCCGCCCGAGTGGCTCCAGGAGCTGCGGCTCCACGGCCCGCACCCCCGGCCCGTCGTCGCGTCCAAGCTCGGCATCTCGATCTCGGGTCTCGCCCGTGGCGGGATCACCGAGGCGCTCACCACGGAGCAGATCGAGGCGCTGAAGACCGAGAGCCCCGAGTGGCTCCAGCAGGAGCGTGCCACCCAGGCCGCGGTGCGCAAGGAAGCCGTCCGTATCAAGGAGCGGAACGCGCAGCGCGCCGAGCAGTCCGGCGACCAGCGTTCCTGACCGCCGCCCCGCCTGACCGACCACCGACCTCCCCGGCCCCGCCTCCGGCCTGTCAGGGCACGCACTGGATCCGAGGGAAGCGCGGGGACGGCCCGGGCAGGGGACCGCGAGGCGACAGCTGACGGAGCAGCGGAGCGGCGGGCCGCTTCGGGCACACCCCCGTTCGACTCAGGCCCCCTCGGGCCGGTCCACCGTCTCCGCGCCGTCGAGCGGGCTGCGTTCCAGGAAGGCCGCCGCCGCGGGAACGGCCGTGCGCAGGCGCAGCAGTCCGGCGGCGGTCAGGGTGCGGCACACCGAGTCCTCCTCGGCCATGACGCGCTGGCCCAGGCGGGCGTGGAAGTCGGCGGGGGTGAGGGCCGCGCCGGGCCCCGCGGACCAGGTGCGGCCCGCGGGTGTGGGCCGCGAACTGTGGGCGCACACGGCCAGGCGCCCCGACTCCACGTACCAGAGGACCACGGGCTCCGCGCGGGGTGGCTCGACGGTCCGTCCGGCGGGCAGGGACATGGTGCCGAAGCAGTCGGAGACGGCCTGCGCGGCCCGCTCGCCTGCCCTCCCGAAGAGGTCGCTTTCCGTCAGGGGAACGGGCGCGGAGGGGTCGAGTCCGAGGTCGGTCAGGAGTTCGTCCTCGCAGGATTCGATGGCGCGTCCGAGGTCGGCGAATTCGTCCTTGGTGTGCGTGACGGGGCGCGCCGACGGGTCGGCGATCACCATCCGGATCCCGCGTTCGCGCAGGTCGTGGCCGAGAGCGCGCAGGAGGTCGGCGGCGACGGGTTCGATGCGGCCGACCCGTGCGAGGTCCAGGACGAACCAGCGGGCGGCCTTCGGGAGGTCGCGGGCCGCGCGCAGGGTCTGTTCCGCGGTGGCGAAGTCCAGGTCGCCCTGGAGGACGTGGACGCGGATGCGGTCGGGCCGTTCGTCGAGTGCGGCGCGCTGGTCGCGCGGGCGGTGGCGCAGCGAGCGCAGTGGGCCCGGATCGAGGGAGCGCGGCGGCAGCGGACGGCCGCTGCTGCCGGTGGCGCGCATCAGGTGCAGCCCGAACTGTTCCGACAGGAGGTGGCAGGCGGCGATGGCGCGGACGCTGTTGCCCTTCTCGTCCAGGGGCGGGCTGAACACGCCGATGCCGAACTGGCCGGGCAGCGCCACGCCGATCCCGCCCGAGACCCCGCTCTTCGCCGGCAGGCCCACGCGCAGCATCCACCGCCCGGAGGCGTCGTACATCCCGCAGGTGGCCATGACGGCGAGGACGTGCTGGGCGTGGTGGGAGGCGACGACCCGTTCGCCGGTGAGCGGGTTGGTGCCGCCGCCGGCCAGGGTCGCGTGCATCACGGCGAGGTCGTCGCAGGTCACGAGCACGGAGCACTGACGGAAGTAGACCGCGAGCTGCTCCTCCACGTCGCCGGTGAGCGAGCCCGCGTTGTGCATGAGGTAGGCGAGGGCGCGGTTGCGGTCACCGGTGGCGCGCTCGGAGGCGAACACCGCGTCGTCGACGGTCAGGTCCCGGCCCGCGAAGGCTCCCAGGCCGGCCAGGATGCGGGCGGAACGCTCGTCGGGGTTCGCTCCGGCCACCAGTGAACTGGTCACGATGGCACCGGCGTTGACCATCGGGTTGGGCGGGCGTCCGGTGCCGGGTTCGAGGCGGATCGAGCTGAACCCCTCACCGCTCGGTTCGGCGCCCACGCGCGCGAGGACGTCCTCCAGTCCCTGGTCGGCGAGTGCGAGCGCGAAGACGAAGGGCTTGGACACGGACTGGACGGTGAACGGCACCTCGCTGTCGCCGCAGCTGTAGACCTGCCCGTCGAGCGCACACAGGCTCAGTCCGAACAGGTCCGGGTCGGCCCTGCTCAGCTCCGGGATGTACGAAGCCGGCTCGCCCTCCGTGAGGTCGCGCAGCCTGATGCGGACGCGGTCCAGGAGCGCGGCGAGCGGATCGTCCGACGGCTTGTTGTGCCTCACACCGCAATCGAACACCACGGCCGGACGATGCGCCTTCCCAAGCGGGCAACGGGTGCCCGAGTCAGATCCGGCTCCCGGACGCGGTGTCCGAGGACAGACGCTGGGCGAGGTAGATCGGGATGACGGACAGCAGGACGAGGACGGCGGCGACGACGTTGACGACGGGGGCCTGCTGCGGGCGCGCCATGTTCGAGAAGATCCAGACGGGCAGGGTCTGGATGCCGGGTCCGGCGGTGAAGGTCGTCACGACGATCTCGTCGAAGGAGAGGGCGAAGGCGAGCAGGCCGCCCGCGACCAGCGCGGAGCGCACCAGCGGGAACGTGATGTCGACGAACGTACGGAAACTGTGCGCCCCGAGGTCCATAGCGGCCTCTTCGTACGACCCCGGCATGCGCCGCAGCCGGGCGATGACGTTGTTGAAGACCACCACGATGCAGAACGTGGCGTGGCCGACGATGACGGTGAACAGGCCGAGGCCCACGCCGAGCGGTTCGAGGACCGTACGGAAGGCGGTGTTGAGGGCGACGCCGGTGACGATGCCGGGCAGCGCGATCGGCAGGACGACGACGAAGGAGACGGCGTCGCGTCCGAAGAACCTGTAGCGCTGGCAGGCGAACGCGATGAGCGTGCCGAGGACCAGGGCGATGGCGGTCGCGCCGAGCCCCGCTTTGACCGATGTCCACAGCGCGTCGCGGGCGCCGGAGCTGTGCCAGGCGTCGGCCCACCAGTCGAAGGTGAGCCCGGGCGGAGGCCAGCCCGAACTGCGGTCCGGGTTCAGGGAGTTGACGAGGACCAGGAGCAGCGGGACGTAGATCACCGCGAAGCCGAGCGCGGCGGCGATGCGCAGGGTGATGCGCGCGGGGCGGGAGAGATTCATCGGAGGGACCTTCGCTGTGCGTGATCCGGAGGGACGGCGAGGGCGGGCGCGGCCCGGGACATCAGGGGCTTCAGAAGAACCGGCGGGCTCGGGGCGTCACAGGCTGCTGAGGGCTCCGGTACGGCGTACCGCGAGCAGATAGAGCACGATGATCACCACGGGCACGGTGCCGAGCGCGGCGGCGAGCGGCAGGTCGAGGGTGATGTTGGAGTAGATGAGGTTGCCGATCAGCTGGGTCTTGCCGCCGACGATCTGTACGGCGATGTAGTCGCCGAGGCTGAGCGAGAAGGTGAAGACCGACCCGGCCGCGACGGACGGCAGGATCATCGGCAGGACGACGGAGCGGAAGGTGCGGCCCGTGCGGGCGCCGAGGTCGGCGGAGGCGTCGAGGAGGCTGTCCGGGAGCTGTTCGAGTCCGGCGTGGATCGGCAGGATCATGTACGGCAGCCACAGGTAGGTCAGGACGAGGACGGTGGCGGTGAGGCCGTAGCCGGGTCCCTTGAGGCCGAGCGGTCCCAACACCCAGTCCAGCAGCCCGCCTTGGGCGAGGATGAGCCGCCAGGCGTACGCCTTGACGAGGTAGCTCGCCCACAGCGGGGTGAGGATGGCGACGACGAGGAGCGGCCGCCACCGCGGGTTCGCGATGCGGGCCGTGTAGAACGCGATCGGGAACGCGATCAGTACGCACAGGGCGGTGACCGCGAGGGCGACGCCGACGCTGCGCAGGGCCACCTGCCGGTAGACGTCGGTGGTGAACAGCGCGGTGAAGTTGTCCGTGTTCCAGATCTTCACGACGTTCGAGGTGAAGGAGTCCGTGGTCCAGAACGCGGACAGGAACAGGACGGTGAGCGAGCCGAGATAGGCCAGGACGAGCCAGGCCGTCGGTGCGGAGAGCAGCAGGGACAGCTGTAGCCGGGGGCGCCGGTACAGCGCCCCGGCGAGCCGCCGGACAGGTCCGGCGGCAGGCGCGGTGTCGGTCATCGGCGGCAGGTCCTAGCCCTTGATCTCGGTCCAGGCCTGGACCCACTTGGCGTACGGGACGCACTTGGTGTCCGTGCGGCCGTCGATGCACTGGGCGATGGGCGTGGTCCAGAAGTGGACGTTCTTCCAGTACGCCTCGTCGGCCGCGTGGTACGTGGCGCAGTGGTTCTTGTCGGCCGTCAGGTCACAGGCCTTCGCGTTGGCCGGAGCCTCGCCGAAGTACTCGGCGACCTGCGCGTTGGCCTTCGGCGAGATGATCCAGTTCATCCACTTGTAGGCACAGTTGGGGTGCTTGGCCTTGGCGGAGAGCATCCAGGTGTCGGACCAGCCGGTGGCGCCCTCCTTGGGCAGGACCCCCTTCACGGGGACCTTCTCCGCCTGGGCGGTGTTGAGGATCACCTGCCAGCTGGTGCCGACGACGGAGTCACCGCTCTTGAACGCGGAGACCTCCTTGAGGTAGTCGCTCCAGTACTCGCCGACGTTGGAGTTCTGCGCCTTGAGCAGGGCGACCGCCGCGTCGAACTGCTTCTGGTCCAGCGCGTACGGGTCCTTGATGCCGAGGGACGGCTTGGACTTCATCAGGTACAGGGCGGCGTCCGCGAGGTAGATCGGCGAATCGTACACGGTGACCTTCCCCTTGTGGGCGGAGGCCTTGTCGAAGACCGCGGACCAGGAGTCGGGCGCCGGGGAGACCTTCTTGGTGTTGTACATGAGGAGGTTGGCGCCGCGGCCGTGCGGGATGCCGTAGGCGACACCCTTGACCGAGTTCCACTGCTGGTTCTTCAGCCCGGCGAAGACGTCCTTGTAGTTGGGCACCAGCTTGGTGTTCACGGGGGCCGCGTCACCCGAGGCGATCAGCCGCAGCGACGCGTCGCCGGAGGCGGAGACCGCGTCGTACTGGCCGGTCTTCATCAGGTTGACCATCTCGTCGGACGTGCCCGCGGTCTTGGTGTTGACCTGGCAGCCGGTCTGCTTCTCGAAGTCGGTGACCCAGTCGACCTTCGGGTCGTTCGAGCCGTCCTCGGCGTAGCCGGCCCAGGCGATCAGGTTGACCTGCCCCTCCGACTTGCCGAGGGTCTTCTGCGCGGAGAGCTTCGGCGGGGTGAATTCGCTGCCGCCGGGCGAGGATCCGGCGGTGTCCGAGGAACCGCAGGCGGAGGCGAGGAGCAGGGCGCCGAGCGCGGCCACCGCTCGGGACGTTCGGGTCAGTCGCACGGGGATCTCCACGGAGGGGGGACGGGCGGGCGGTAACGGTCGTACGGGGTCTGCGGCGACGCGTGCGTGGCGTGCGCGTAAGCGCGTTCACGTGCGTCAGGAGCGTGGCGGGCCGGGGGTCAACTCGCGTCGGGTACCTGGAAGTTGTGCCGCCGGTGCCACTGGAGTCTGACCCGGGAGCCGCGCAGGGCGGCCACGTCCTCGGACGAGGTCTCCAGGTTCTGCTGCAGGGCGGTGAGCCGGCCACCGGCGTCGAGGTCGACGAGGAAGCGGGTCGCGTCCCCCAGATAGACGACCTCCGCGACGGTGCCGGTCGCGCTGGCGTGCTCCGGCTCGGCGGTGGCGGACTCCTTGAGCACGTGGATCTTCTCCGGGCGGATGCTGTACGTGGCCCGGTCCCCCACGACCTGCTCCGCCGCGTCGCCGGACAGCAGGTTCGAGGTGCCGACGAACCCCGCGACGAAGGGGGTGGCGGGACGCTCGTATATCTGGGCCGGGGTGCCGACCTGTTCGACGCGGCCCTGGTTGAAGACCGCGATGCGGTCGCTCATCGTCAGCGCCTCCTCCTGGTCGTGCGTGACGAAGACGAACGTGATCCCGATCTCGCGCTGGATCGCCTTGAGTTCGACCTGCATCTGCTCACGGAGCTTGAGGTCGAGGGCGCCCAGCGGTTCGTCGAGGAGCAGCACCTTCGGGCGGCCGACGAGTGCGCGGGCCAGGGCCACGCGCTGACGCTGCCCGCCGGAGAGCTGGGAGGGGCGGCGCCCGCCGAAGCCTTCGAGCCGCACGCTCGCCAGTGCCTCCCTGGCCCGCGCGAGGCGCTCGGCCTTGGGCACCTTGCGGACCTTGAGGCTGTAGGCGACGTTCTGCTCCAGGGTCATGTGCGGGAACAGCGCGTAGTCCTGGAACACGGTGTGCACGTCACGCTCGAAGGGGGCCCGACGGGTGACGTCGGCGCCCGCGAGCTCGATGGTTCCGGCGGTCGGGGCCTCGAAGCCCGCGATCATCCGGAGCACCGTGGTCTTGCCCGAGCCGGACGGCCCCAGCATCGAGAAGAACTCGCCGTCCGCGATCTCCAGGTCGACCCCGGCCACGGCCTCCGTCCTGCCGAAGGACTTGCGCAGGCTCTGCAGCCGGATGGCCATTCCCTCCATGGGCGGGAACCTTTCTGGTGCTGTCGGGAGTTGGCCGTAAACATATGAAGTCATAGTTCTAATTTCAAGGCCCCGCTAAGGTAAAGGCTGCGCCAAGTGGCAAGGTGGTGACCGTGAACCGAGACAAAACCGGCGTCCGAAGAGCCGTCTTCACACCCGTCGACACGCTCGCCCGCGTGGACGCCGTGGTGCGGCGGCTCGGTGACGCCATCGACCTCGGGCTGCTCGCCGACGGTGAGCAGCTGCCCGGCGAGAGCGACCTCGCCGCCCAGCTCGGCGTCTCCACCGTGACCCTGCGCGAGGCGCTCATGGCCCTGCGGCAGCGCGGCCTGGTCACCACCCGCAGGGGCCGCGGCGGGGGCAGCTTCGTGACCGTCCCCGACGGCCCCGCCGAGGACCGGCTCCTCGCCCGCCTCGCCGACTGGAGCACCGAGGAACTGCGCGATCTCGCCGACCACTGGGCCGCCGTCTCCGGCGCCGCCGCCCGCCTCGCGGCCCGGCGCACGGAGCCCGCCGATCTGCGGCAACTGCAGAGGTCTTTGGGAGAGTTGATGGACGCCAAGGACTCGGGGGCCCGCAGCCGCATCTACGGGCGCTTCCACGTCGAGCTGGCCGCCGCCGCCCAGTCCGCCCGTCTGACCAGGGAGGAAGTCACTCTGCAGACCGAAGTCGGGGCGCTGCTACGGCTCGTGCTGCACGACGACGTCCTCCTCGCGGACGCGGCGGACCGTCACCGCGCCGTGATCTCGGCCGTGCATGATGGGGCGGACGACCGCGCCAGGGCCCTGGCCGAAGAATGCGTGCAGACCTCCATGGCGCGCCTGATCGAACTCCGCCTCGGCCCGGCCGGCGGCGCGAGCGGTCCCGGTCCGAAGGAGGCCCCCGATGGGCAGCAACCCCCGTCCCGCAAACGCCGGATCGGCGCTGCTTGACGACCGGCCGGCAGCCGAGGCGGCCGCCCGCGTCCGTGACGCGCTCGAAGGTGTCTTCGACGCCGTCGGCGCCACCGCCGTGGACATCGAGTCCGTGCTCTCCTCCGTCGCAGGGAAGGGACGCCGCCCGGTCGCGGACGACCTGACCGCGCTCCGCCCCGGGCTGCACACCCGGCTCGACCGCTACGACCTGGTCTCGGGGATCGGCTTCGTCGCGGACCCCGGCCTCCTCGACGACGTACCCGCGTGGCTGGAGTGGTGGCAGCGGACCGCGGACGGGGCCGTGCAGCCGCTGCTGCTCGACCTGGACCCGCAGCGCTCCGCGTACTCGGACTACACCCACTGGGACTGGTTCACACTGCCCCGTGACACCGGACAGCGGGCCGTCGCGGGCCCCTACGTCGACTACCTCTGCTCCGACGAGTACAGCCTCACACTCTCCGCGCCGGTGACGGTCAATGGACGCTTCATGGGGGTGGCCGCCGCCGACGTCTACCTGCGCCGCTTCGAGTCCGTCGTCATGCCGCTGCTCCAGCGCCTCCCGGGGCCCGCCCGTCTGGTGAACGCGCGCGGCCGCGTCGCCGCCTCCACGGACCCCCGCCACCTCGTCGGCTCCCTCAGCAAGGGCCCCGACCTCGCGGCGGTACTGGCCGGACCGGCGGAGGGCACGGACCACGACGGGCTGCGCCTGCTGCCGTGCGACGGCGTCCCGCTGATCCTGGCGACGGCGACGCCTTCCGCCATGCGGCCGTAGACCCAAGTCCTGTTCCCTCAGGCGCCACCCGGCGCGCGCACCGCCGCTGCGACGGCGCTGTAGGCGCGGCCGTCCACGACGTACTCGCCCAGGGGCCGCATACCGAACCCGTCCACGTGGACGCGCCAGGAGGGCCGGTTCGTGGACTCGATGAACGCGACCACCGCGTCGGCCCGCGTCGCGGCCGCCTCGACAGCCATGGTGAACAGTCCGCGCGCCACCCCACGCCCCCGGTAGGCCGCGTCGACGACCACGGGCCCGTAGAGCAGCCAGCGCACCTCGCTCAGCGGCCGGCCCTCCCAGCGCAGCGTGTCCTGCGCCGCGAGCAGGCCGACGACCGGCGGCGGCGGCCCGGGCAGGTCGTCGGGGCCGGAGAGGGCGAGGAGACCCGCCACCTGCCCGTCGTCGTCGGCCACCAGCAACGTCCCGGCCGCGGCCATGGCGCGGAGCGTTGCGGCGTCGAAACCCCCTTGCACGAAGCCCTGCTCGTCCCGCTGACGTTCCGTCAGGGCATCTCGGTCATTGGCGGCGAAGAGCGCGGCCATGGCGGGAGCGTCGGCCTCGGTCGCCCAGCGATACATCATGGGACCGATCTTGACACGGCACGCACGGCACACACGGCACGCACGGCAGCGGCTATCCCAGGAACGAGGCCACCGTCCGCGTGAAGCGATCGGGGGCGTCGACCCACGGGAAGTGACCCGCGCCTTCCTGGACGGCCAGTTCGGCGTGCGGGAGCAGCTCCGCGACGGCGGCGGCGACCCGGGGCCGCGGGCCGCCGTCCCGCTCGCCCGCCAGGACCAGGACCCTCGCGTCCCAACCGGCCAGGGCGGCGCGCGCCGCGGCGGGGTCGAAGGCTCCGGGGGACGCGTAGACGTCCGCCGCCGCCTCGTTGGTCTGCTCGACCTCTCCGGCGGCGTGCGCCTCGGCGGCCGTGTCCCAGCGCCCGTAGAAGAACGGCACCGCCGCGTCGAAGTCGGCGTCGGTCGCGGTGCCGTCCCAGACCCGTCCGTACGCGTCGCGCGCGGAGGCGAACCACGGTTCGTCCACGCGCAGGGCTGCCGCTTCGAGTCGGTGCTCCGTGGTGAAGTCGACGCCTAGGGCGCGTGCGCGGGCGGTGACCATCGCGAGGGTGCGGACGCGCCGGGGGTACCTGGCCGCGTAGAGCAGCGCGAGGTCACCGGCCGCCGAGTGCGCGAGCAGGTCGACGCTCTCCAGGCGGAGTCGGACACGGAGCGCCTCGACGTCGTCGACCTGCCGGTCGCAGCGGTACGTGGACGGGTCCGCCGGGGCGTCGGAGTCGCCCGTGCCACGCAGGTCGAGCAGCACAAGGCGGCGCCGCTTCGAGAGCCCGCCGAGATCGCCGAGGTAGGCCGAGGCGCGCATGGGCCCGCCGGGCAGGCAGATGAGGGGCTCGCCCTCCCCCACGACGCGGTAGGCGAGCCGGGTGCCGTCGGGGGCGGTGAAGGCAGGCATGGCGTCATCCTCGGGTCCGCGCTCCGGTCATGGCAAGCGGATTGGCGCCCGTCCGGCGGGGCCGGGAGTCACCAGCGGGGGTCCGGATCGGGTACGCGCGTGAACTCCCGTACAGCTGAGGCCAGTTCAGTCGGCTGGTCCAAGGGGACGAGGGTGTAGCTGTCCTCGATCTCGACCAGCCGCCCCTGCGGGAGGAGTTCGGCGAGGCGTCGGCCGTGGGCGAGCGGCATCACTCGGTCGTCGCGCGCCCACACGACGAGCGCGGGCCGGTCGAACGCCGGCAGATGCTCCGCCGCCCGCAGCAGGACGCGGGTGTCGCCGAAGACCGCGCGCAGCATCCGTACGGCATCGCGGCGGATCTCCGGCTGCGTGATGACGGGCCTCATCCACCGGCCGGTCGCGGCGCCGCCTCGTTTGGTCAGCCACCCGAACGCAACCGGCAGCCGACGCACCGCGCCGATCCGCATCTGCTGCATGAACAGACCGAACATCCTTGGCGACAGCTTCCCCGCGAGAGTGAGCGTCCTGCCGGTCAGCCCCGGCGGAAGGTTGTCGAACGCCTCGCACGAGACCAGCACCACGCGGCCCACGCGCTCGGCGGCGCCCTCGGAGATGACCAGTTGGACGAGCGCCCCTCCGGTGTCGTTGCCGACGAGGGTGACGTCGCGCAGGTCGAGACGGTCGAGGAACTCGACCACGAGGCGGGCGACCCCGGGCAGCGACAGATCGGCGTCGTCGCGCATCGCGCGGCGGTGCGCGCCCAGGGGCAGCGTCGGCGCCACGCACCGGTGCTCGCCGGACAGTTCCGCGATCGGCCCGTCCCAGAGCGAGGCGTCCATCATCAGGCCGTGCAGGAAGACGACCGTGGGGCCACCGCTGCCCGCGTCCGCGTCCGCCCGTCCTCCCGTGTCCTCGTATGCGACGGTCCCTGCGGTCAGCTCGATCTCCTTCATGACCGGCTCCGGGCCGAAGGATCAGCAGTGGCGGCGGCACCATGGCCGGCGGGTGGTGTCTCGTCGAGCAAGTGGCGCTGCAGAAAGGCGAGTTCGGCTTCGACGGCCGGTTCGTGCGCGTCCATGAAGGGCGCGTAGTGCCCTCCCGGCAGGTGGACCAGCTCTGCCTGCGGCGCTCGTCGCGCCGCGTCGACGGCCGGCCCCGGCAGGGCGGACCGGTCCTGGTCGCACACGACGACCAGCAGGGGACACCGCGCCTTGGACGCCTGACGGCCCGGCCGGTAGAAACTGAGGCTCAGCGCCGAGCGGGCGGCGACCTCCTGCTGCCAGTCCGGGTAGCGGTTGCCCGGGTTGAGCGCCCGGTCCCCCTCGTTCCCGTCCGGCGTGGTGAGCATCGCCACGGTCCCGGGCGGACCGGCGAGCGGCATCAGCAAGGGCTTACGTCCGACGAGACCACCGGCGGCATCGAGGAGGCCCCTCACGGTGAGCCGGAGCATTCCCCACGGCGTCTGATACGCCATCGCCCTGCGCGACGCCACGGGCCCGTCGGCCAGCGGTGTCTGCGCGATCGCCGCCGCCAACCGCGGTGCGCGCCCGGCGACTTGGAAGATGTGACCGCCCGAGGCCGAGAACCCCCAGGCCGCGACGCGTGAGGGGTCGACCCCCGGCAGGATCGCGGCACGGGCGATCGCGGCCCGCCAGTCGGCGAGTTGCTCCTCGATGTCCAGGATCTGGCGCGGCGCGCCCCCGCTTTCACCGAAGCGCCGGTAGTCGAAGGCGAGGACGCTGAACCCGGCGGCGTGGAAGCGCGCCGCGAACGGGTCGGTACCCGGCTCCTTGGTCACCCCGCCGCCGGGCGCCATGACCACGCACGCACCGTTCGTCCCCGGGTAGTGCCACGCGGCGCATTCGGTACCGCCGCTGGGGAATCGGACTTTCTCCCGCTCCATGGACATCCGCATGACCGGCCTCCGAGTGGACCCGCGTGGATCCGAGTGGACGAGAAACACCCTCATCGAAAGTGAACCACGTGGTTCACAACCTGTCCACGGGCTCCGCCCACGCGTTCCGGCCGGATCGGGCGCCGCCCGGGCGCCGCTGTCACGCCTCCGCGGCCTCCTCCCGCTCCAGCGCGCGGGCCAGCGCCTCGAACCCGGCAGCGACGCCCTCGGCGTCACCGCTGGTCCGCGCGTCCACCAGAAAGCCGCGGAGCGTGGCGAGGACCATCTCGGCGACCTCGAGCTTGCGACGGTCGGACCAGTGCCCGGGGCACACGGACAGCAGCGTGGGCAGATACTGCTGCGACGCCTCGCGGCCCAGTGCCGCGTGGCGCTCCGGGTCGTACATCGCCAGCCCGATGGCCTGGTCGAGCACGCGCGCCTCCGCCCCCACGAGGATCGGCCAGACCGCGCGCACCCAGTCCGCCAGCGTCCTGCGGTCGTGGCCCTCGGTGGAGGCGGCGAGCGCCTTCGCGATGCGCCGCTCGCGCAGCTGGACGATCGCCTGCGTGAGCAGGTCGTCGGCCCCGTCGAAGTGGTACAGCAGCACCTTGTGCGTGGTGCCGGCCGCTCGCGCCGCGCGCCGGAGCGAGAAGTCCACGAGCCCGTTGACCTCTAGGTCATCGGTGACCAGGGCGAGGAGTTCCCGCCGCCGGGCTTCGCCGCGCGGCGACCCGGCCGACCGCCGGTATCCCGCCCGTCCTGGTGAGCCGTCGTCGGCAGGGGTGTTCACATCGGCGGCTTCCATGGCCGGTCCTCCTCGCGCAGCGAACGCTCGGGCCGACCTTAGCCCCCGGGGACGGACCATGATCAAGCTCAGCCGGAGGCCTCACAGTGGCCCCGGTCAGCGAGGGAGCGCCGCCACCGGTCGCGGGCGCCTCAGCAGCCACTGCCAGAAGCCGCGGCGAGGCGGCCTGGGCGGCCGTATCGCGATGCTGCCGCCGTGCACCTCACCCGTCATCTGGATGCGCAGCCTGACCGGTGTCGCGGGCTCGGGCCGCGTCTGATGGCGCACGCTGCCGTTGCGTACGGCCACGTCGTCGGCGTCGGCGACGACGTCCGGCGGCACGAGCAGCGTCACCGACCCGCTGCGCACCGCGACCTCGATCTCCAGGGTGGGCACCGCTATGACGGCCTGGGTGAAGTCGAGAACGACGGAGCCGCTCTTCGACTCGATCTCCAGACGCCTCGGGACCACCCAGCCGCCGTCCCGCTTCGCGCTCGCGCCGTCGACGACGATCCGCGACACGTCTTTCGGAGCGGCGGCCGCGACCCCGGCGGCCCACACGGGACCGGCATCCGGCAGGTCTTCGAGCAGGGCCGCCAGCTCACCGTGGGTACGGGCCGTCAGCGCGGCCTCGAGCCGCTCGTCCAGCTCGTCCGCGGTCAGCCGGCCGTCACCGGCGGCGACGGTCAGCCGCTCCACGGCCTGGTCGCGCTCCTCGTGCGACGCACGCAGTTCGCGGCGGTCTGGCACCATTTCACCGGGCATGGAGGCACTCTAGTGGCGTGGCCGCCCGCCACGGGAACCGGGCCCGAGGGGCCACCCGCGATCGGCCCGCCCCCGTCAGGAGTCCAGTACCGCCGCGACGCCCTCGATCTCCACGAGCTGGTCGTCGTACCCGAGCACCGTGACCCCCATCAACGTGCTGGGGACGTCGTGGTCGCCGAACGCGTCACGCACCACCTCCCAAGCCGTCACCAGGTCCGCCCGGCGCGTGGACGCGACGAGGACACGGGTGCTGATCACGTCGTCGAGGGTGGCGCCGGACTCGGCGAGCGCCGTCCGCATGTTCTCGACAGCCTTGGCCGCCTGTCCCGCGTAGTCGCCGACGGCAGCCGTCGAGCCGTCCTCGTTCAGCGGACAGGCACCCGCGAGGAAGATCAGCCGCGCCTCGGCGGGAGCCGTAGCCGCGTAGGCGTACTCGGCGACGTCGGACAGCGAGGACGAGCGGATCAGCGAGACGGCGCGAGGCACGTGGGTTCCCTCCGGAGCGGGCACGACGGGCGGTCATCCTCGCAAGGAACGTCGGCGGGCGCCCCTGATTTTCCCGGCGCGGGGGCGCACAGCTGCCGTCATCGTCACACGAGGTGAACAATGGACGGGAGAGGTAAACCACTCTCGGGACGGAGCGGGACACCGTGGGGACGAGCGAGCAGAGCGACGCCGCAGAGCAGCGCTTCGACGTGGCGGACGCCGCACCGGTGCTGCTCGACACGCACGGCGTGGTGTGCGGCTGGTCCGGCGGGAGCGAGCGGCTGCTGGGGTACGCGGCCGCCGAGGTGGTGGGCCGGAAGGTGGCCGAGTTCCTGATGCCCGAGGACGCGGCCCGCGTTCCCGCGCTCGCCGGGCAGTGCACTCGGGGCGGCGGATGGTCGGGGATCCTGACGGCGAAACACCGCGACGGGCGCCCCGTCCCCCTGATGGTGCACGTCGTCGAGGCACAGCTCTGCCCGGAGCCCGAGCGCTGGATCGCGCTCGTGACGGACCTGGCGCGGGCGCCCGGATGGGAGATGAGCCGCTCCGTCCTGGAGCAGATGGCCACGCGCTCCCCCCTGGGCATCGCCATCGTGGACACGGACCTGAGGTACGTCTGGTCGAACGACGCGCTGGCGCAGTTCGGCGGCGGTCCGGCGCAGGACCGTATCGGCCGCCGGCTGGCGGACATCCAGCCCGGACTCGACTCCGAGCGGCTCGAGGGACAGATGCGGCAGGTCCTCGAGACGGGGGTGGCGGTCGTGGGCTACGAGCAGGTGGGCCGCGTGCAGTCCGCGCCGCACCGCCAGTGCTGCCACGCCATGTCGTTCACTCGGCTCAACGACGAAAACGGATCCCCGCTGGGCGTGTACTACACGGCGATGGACATCACCGACCGCTATCTGGTCCGGCAGCGGCTCGCCCTCCTCGACCGGGCCGGTGAGCACATCGGCCGGAGTCTGGACGTCGTACAGACCGCGCAGGAACTTGCAGACGTGGCGGTGCCCGGCCTCGCGGACTTCGTCGCCGTGGATCTGCTGGAGTCGGTGCTCGAAGGGGCCGAGCCGACGGCGGGGACACCGAGCGACTCGGAGATGGTCACGCTGCGGCGCGCGGGCCACCGGTCGGTGCGGGACGGCGTTCCCGAGACCCTCGTCCGCATCGGGGAGGCGGCCCGCTACCGCACGGAATCACCCCCCGTCCGCGTCCTGACCAGCGGCGTGTCCTGGTACGCGGAGCAGGTGGATCCCCGGGACGAGGACTGGACCGCCACCGACCCCGGCCGCCCGGCGGCCTCCCTCGTCGAGCTCGGGCTGCACTCGATGATGATCGTGCCGATCCGCTCGCGCGGCATCACGATGGGCGTCACCAGCTTCTTCCGGCGCGACCGTCCCGACCCGTTCGACGCGGAGGATCTGGCGCTCGCGGAGGAGTTCGTCGCCCGGGCCGCGATCTGCGTGGACAACGCCCGCCGCTACACACGCGAACGCGACGCCGCGCTGGTGCTTCAGCGGAGTCTGCTGCCGAGCCACCTGCCCGAGCAGGACGCCGTGGACGTCACCGCCTGCTACCGGCCCGCGGACGAGCTGACGGGCCTCGGCGGCGACTGGTTCGACGTCATCCCACTGTCCGGCGCCAGGGTCGCCCTCGTCGTGGGCGACGTCCCCGGCCACGGCATCGACGGCGCCGCCGCCATGGGACGGCTGCGCACCGCGGTCCAGACGCTCGCCGATCTGGACCTGCCGCCGGAGGAGGTGCTGGCCCACCTCGACGACCTGGTCAGCAGGGGCGCGCGCGAGGAGGACGCCCGCAGCGCGATCCAAGCCGTCGGCTCCAGCTGTCTGTACGTGGTGTACGACCCGGTCAGCGGCCAGTGCGCCATGGCGAGCTCCGCGCATCCCCCGCCCGCGCTCGTCACCCCGGACGGCACGGTCTCCTTCCCCGACCTCCCGGTCGGGCCGGCGCTCGGCACGGGTGGTCTGCCCTTCGAGGCGGCCGAGTTCTCCCTCGCCGAGGGCACCGTGCTCGCCCTGCACACCGACGGACTGCTCGCCGTCGACCCACGGGAACCCGGCCGCGAGCCCGGCCTCGACGCGGGCAGGGAGCGCCTGCGCAATGCCCTGGAGCTGCGCGGCCCGTCCCTGGAGGGCCGCTGCGTGGCCGTCGTCGACGCGCTGGTGCCCGCGCGCCAGATCGACGATGTGGCCCTGCTGATGGCCCGCACCCACCGTCTCGGCGCCGGGCAGGTCGCGTCGTGGGATCTGGAGAGCGACCCGGCGGTCGTCGCCGAGGCACGCAAGAAGGTCACCCGGCAGCTGTCCGAATGGGGGCTCGACGAACTCGCCTACACCACCGAACTCGTCGTCAGCGAACTCGTCACCAACGCGATCCGGTACGCCTCCGGGCCGATCCGGCTGCGTCTGATCGTCGAACGGGCGCTGATCTGCGAGGTGTCCGACGCGGGCGCCAGCGCTCCGCATCTGCGCCACCCCCGCACCACCGACGAGGGCGGGCGCGGCCTGTTCCTCGTCTCCCAGTTCTCCCAGCGCTGGGGAGCGCGCTACACCCTCGACGGGAAAGTCATCTGGGCCGAACAGTCCCTCAGCGAGCAGGCGGACGAACCGGCCGCCGCGACCGACGGGCCGACCCCTGAGACGACGCGCTGAAGCAGCCCCGCGCCAACGCATCGCCGGGAACGTCGGTCGCCGAAGAGGTCGCCCGATCACCGATGCCCGGGCGCAGATACGCAGTTGACGTGCGGCGACGCGCACGCTTTCCTGCTGCGATGACTGATCTCCGCATTGAGAAGGTGCAGGGCGACGCCCTGATCGAGGACTGGCGACACGTCCACAACCTGATCATCCCGGCCGACCCGCTGTCCCTCGACGACGTGCGCGAGCGGGTGGGGCGCAACCATCTGGAAGTCGCCTATCTCGGCGACACTCTCGTGGGCTGCACGACGGTGCGCCCTCCGACGGACGACACCGCCACCGCCACGGTGATCGCCCGCGTGCTCCCCGAGCACCGCCGGCAGGGCTTCGGCGAAGTGCTCTACCGGCACGGCCTGGAGCACGCGCGCACACTGGACGCCGCCGTCATCGAGACGGTCATCCTGGCGTCGAACGTGGCCGGGGTGCGGTTCGCGGAGAAGCACGGGTTCGCGGAAGTGGAGCGATACGTGCTGCCGGAGGACCCCGCCCTCTGGCTCACGATGCGACTCACCGAGGACGGGCTCACCTGAGTATTCGTCTATCTTGGCGCGTATGCAGTCCTACACGATCGGCCAGGCCGCCCGGCTCCTCGGCGTGAGCCCGGACACCGCACGCCGATGGGCCGATGCGGGCAGAGTGGCCACCCATCGTGACGCGGGTGGGCGGCGGCTCATCGACGGCAGGGACCTGGCCGCACTCTCGGTCGAGGTCGCCAGGACCGGCGGCGAGGACGACGTCTCGTACACCTCCGCGCGCAACGCCTTCCCGGGCATCGTCACCGCCGTGAAGCTGGGTGACGTGGCGGCCCAGGTCGAGATCCAGGCGGGTCCTCACCGGCTCGTGTCGCTGCTCACGCGTGAGGCCGTGGAGGAGCTGGGACTTGAGGTGGGCGCGGAGGCCACCGCCCGCGTGAAGTCGACGAACGTGCACATCGACCGCACCTGACGTCCGCGGGCGGCGGCCGTCTCGTCAGCCTCAGGAGTCACCGGGCGCCGTGGAGTAGGAGTGCGCGCCCGCGCCGGCCATCGCGCCGCCCGCCACGATCGGGTACTCGTCACGGATCGGCCTGCCGTCCAGCCAGGCCTCTGTGTCGGCGAGCGCGGGAGGTCGTCGCGGGCGTACGTCTTCGGGTATCCGTCGGCCGGGTCGTCGTACAGCACACAGAGCACCTCGGCGATGACGTGGGACTCCTCAACTCCCTTGCCGAAGGATGCCGTTCACGATCCCCGCGATGAACTCGACCGGTCAAAGCGAACCTTGCCGTGCCGGGACAGGTGGCTTCCATCAAGGCCACTGAAAGGGGGCCCGCGCCATGGGGCGTCCCCGTCGGGGGTCCGGTGTGCCGGTGGTGCTCCCACCCTGTCACGCCCACGACGCGTAGCGGCCGTCCACTCGGATCGCGTTGATGCCGCTGATGTGCCGCGCCCCGCAGCGGTCCTGGGGCAGGACCAGCTGGGGTCCGGCCCGGTCGAGGGGCGTGTCGTCGATGGTGACGGCCAGCAGCACGGGGGCCCGCCCGAAGTCCGGGTCGATCTCCGCCCAGGACAGCAGCGCGTGATGGCCGTCCGCCCCGGTCACCGCGATCAGGAACCGCAGCCGGTCCTTGCGGCGGGCGGGGTCGAAGCCGGGCCCGGCGTCATGCAGGACGTCGTGCAGCAGCGGGCCCGCGAAGCTGTGCTCCTGGACGCCGCTGGTGGCGCACTCGAAGCTGACCCGGGCCGTGTGCTGGGGCCAGTCGAGCAGATCGGGCACCGTCAGCCGGGCCGGGCGCGCGACATCGCCGGTCAGGGCGAGCTCTGCCACCGGTTCGGCGGCCGTAAGGGATTGACGCACGGACTACCACCTCCCGAATGACCGTACCCGGGCCGCGGCCACAGCACTCTCATACAAACGCACATGCCTACCCCCATCAGCACATGATCCAGCTCATGCGATGCAACAAGAGACTTCCCCCTCGCATCTGCGGCAGTATGATCCGTGCATGCGCACCTACCGGATCGGGGAGGCGGCCGCCTTGATGGGCGTCAGCGCCGACACCCTTCGGCGCTGGGTCGACGGCGGGAGGCTGCATGCCGAGCGGGACGAGCTGGGCCGCCGGATCATCCCCGGAGCGGACCTGGCGTCCTTCGCCCGACAGCTGCACCGCACCGAGCGGACGAACAACGGATCCTCGGCGCGCAACCGCCTTTCCGGCATCGTCACCGAGGTGATCCTCGGGGATGTCTCGGCGCAGGTGGAGATCCAGGCCGGGCCCTTCCGGGTCGTGGCCATGGTCAGCCGGGAGTCGGCCGAGGAGATGGAGCTGGAACCCGGTGTGCCTGCCGTCGCCGTGATCAAATCGACCAACGTGGTCGTCGAACGTCCTTGAAGTGTCCGCCGGACGCTTCGCGGAGAATCAGCCCGATTCTTCTCAAGAGAGCCCTAGGGAGTAACCCCGTGATGACCCGTTACACGCGCCGGACCCTGCAGGTGACCGGCGTAGGCGTCGCCGCGCTGCTGGCGCTGAGCGCCTGCTCCTCCGGCTCGGACTCGTCGTCCAAGAAGGACTCCGCCTCTTCGTCGTCCAAGGACTCCGCCAAGAAGGTCACGGGCACGGTGACGGTCTTCGCGGCGGCCTCGCTCAAGGAGAGCTTCACGACCCTGGGCAAGGACTTCGAGAAGGCCCACCCAGGCACGAAGGTGACGTTCAGCTTCGGCGGCAGTGACACCCTCGCGGCGAGCATCACCGGTGGCGCGCCGGCCGACGTGTTCGCCGCCGCCAGCCCCAAGACGATGGCGATCGTGACGGACAAGAAGGACGCGGCCGGCGCCCCGTCCACGTTCGTGCGTAACCAGCTGGAGATCGCGACCCTGCCGGGCAACCCCGACAAGGTCTCCTCCCTCAAGGACCTCACCAAGTCCGGCCTCAAGGTCGTGCTCTGCGACAAGACGGTGCCGTGTGGCGCCGCCGCGCAGAAGGCGCTGGACGCCAGCAAGCTGAAGCTCACCCCGGTCTCGTACGAGCAGGACGTCAAGAGCGCCCTGACGAAGGTGGAGTTGAAGGAGGCCGACGCCGCCGTCGTCTACAAGACCGACGTGAAGGCCGCGGGCAGCAAGGTGGAGGGCGTCGAGTTCCCCGAGTCCGCGAACGCCATCAACGACTACCCGATCGCTCTCCTGAAGGACGCGCCGAACGCCGAGGCGGCGAAGGAGTTCATCGCGCTCGTGCAGTCCCCCGAGGGCCAGAAGGTCCTGACGGCGGCCGGGTTCCTCAAGCCGTGACCGAGCTCGACAGGTCCGGCGCCGCGGCCGAGGTCCTCACGGGTGGCGACACCCGTGGGGCCGGGCCGCGGCGTCGGCGTGCCCGCCCGGGCGCCCGAGGCCGCGGAGTGCCTCTGCCGCTTCTGGTACCCGCCCTCGTCGGCCTCGCGTTCCTGCTGCTGCCCCTGATCGCCCTGCTCGTACGGGCCCCTTGGCGCACCCTGCCGGAGCAGCTGACCAGTCCGGAGGTCTGGCAGGCCCTCCAGCTGTCGCTGATCTGCGCGACGGCGGCCACGGCGGTGAGCCTGGTCCTGGGGGTGCCACTGGCCTGGCTGCTCGCGCGCACGGAATTCCCCGGGCGCGGCTTCGTCCGGGCGCTGGTGACACTGCCACTGGTACTGCCCCCGGTGGTGGGCGGTGTGGCCCTGCTGCTGGCCCTCGGACGCAACGGCGTCGTCGGGCAGTTGCTGGACTCGTGGTTCGGGATCACGCTGCCGTTCACCACGGCGGGGGTCGTGGTCGCGGAGTCGTTCGTGGCGATGCCGTTCCTCGTCATCAGCGTGGAGGGCACACTGCGGGCCGCCGATCCGCGGTTCGAGGAGGCCGCCACGACGCTCGGCGCCTCCCGCTTCACGGCGTTCCGCAGGGTGACGCTGCCGCTGATCATGCCGGGTATCGCCGCGGGTGCCGTGCTCGCCTGGGCGCGCGCGCTCGGTGAGTTCGGCGCGACCATCACGTTCGCGGGCAACTTCCCCGGTCGTACGCAGACCATGCCGCTGGCCGTGTACCTGGCGCTCCAGAACGACCCGGCCGCCGCGATCGCCCTCAGCCTGGTGCTGCTCGCCGTGTCGATCGCGGTCCTCGCGGGGCTGCGGGACCGCTGGATGACGGCATCATGACCGCCCCCCGCCCCCACACGGTCCTCGCCGGACCGTCCGACCCCCGGATGACCGCCTCATGACGCACATCGACCACGTCACCGGCGGCGTCCCTGCCGACGACATGCGCGCCGACGGCCTGGACGCCCACCTCGTCGTCGACCGCGGCACCTTCCGCCTCGACGTCGCACTGCGCGCCGCCCCCGGCGACGTGGTCGCGCTGCTCGGTCCGAACGGCGCCGGCAAGACCACAGCCCTGCGCGCCCTGGCCGGACTCACACCGCTGACGGGCGGTCATCTCCACCTGGACGGCGACGCGTTGGACCGCACGGCCCCCGAGTCCCGGCCGGTCGGCGTGGTCTTCCAGGACTACCTCCTCTTCCCCCACCTGAGCGCCCTGGACAACGTCGCCTTCGGACCGCGCTGCCACGGCGTGTCCAAGGCCGAGGCGCGTGAACAGGCCGCGAAGTGGCTGGACCGCATGGGCCTCGCCGACCACCACGGCGCCAAGCCGCGCCGACTGTCCGGCGGCCAGGCGCAGCGCGTCGCCGTGGCCCGCGCTCTGGCCACCCACCCCCGGCTGCTGCTCCTCGACGAGCCGCTCGCCGCGCTCGACGCGCGCACCCGTCTCGACGTACGCGCCCAACTCCGGCGCCACCTGGCGGACTTCGAGGCCGTCGCCGTACTGGTCACCCACGACCCGCTGGACGCGATGGTGCTCGCCGACCGGCTCGTCGTCATCGAGGACGGCCGCGTCGTCCAGGAGGGCGCCCCCGCCGACATCGCCCGTCATCCGCGTACGGACTACATCGCCCAGCTGGTCGGCCTCAACCTCTACAAGGGGCAGGCCGACGGGCATGTGGTGCGGGTCGACTCCGGGCCGGACATCGCGACCAGCGAGGAGCTGTCGGGACCGGCCTTCGTGGCGTTCCCGCCGAGCGCCGTGACCCTCTACCGGGACCGGCCCACCGGCGCCAGCGCCCGGAATCTGTGGCGGTGCCAGGTCGCCGGGCTCGAGACGCACGGGGACCAGATCCGCGCGGACCTCACGGGTGAACTCGCGCTCGCCGCCGACCTCACGACGGTCGCCGCCGCGGAGCTGAACCTGCACCCGGGCGCGCCGGTCTGGGCCACGGTCAAGGCGACGCAGACGCACGCGTACCCCGCCTGACACCGCACCCCTGCGTCCCTGCATCCGCAACAAGCCGCGCCCCTGCATCCCCGTAACGCACTGGGCGCCTCCGACCTGCCAGGTGCTCACGTCCCTTCACCTCGCAGATGCGACGAGCCTCCCACCAGCCACATCCAACCCGGCTACGGTGAGCCCTACACAGGCCCAAAGCCTGACATTCCATACCTTTCCTGTGAGGCGTTCCGCATGAGCCTGAGCATCCGCAATCAGCTTCCCGGCAGCGTTACGGGCATCACCTCGGGCGAAGCCATGGCGACGGTCAAGGTCCGCCTCGACGGCGGCCAGGACATCACCGCGGCGATCACCCTGGACGCCGTCAAGGACCTCGGCCTCACCGAGGGATCCGCCGTACGCGCCCTGGTCAAGTCCACGGAGGTCTCCCTCGCCACCGGCAGGGTCGAGGGGCTGTCCATCCGCAACCAGCTCGCCGGAACGGTCGACGACATCGCCACGGGCGGCGCCATGGCCTCCGTCAAGGTCAGCGTCCCGGGCGGAGAACTGACGTCCGCCATCACCAAGGACGCCGTCACCGACCTGGCCCTGGCCCCCGGCACCTCCGTCGTGGCCCTGATCAAGTCGACCGAGGTCTCGCTCGCGACCGCGTGACGGCCGGACGTCGATCGGCACCCGACCGAGGAGGCACGGCTACCGGAGGAGGCGCCGCCCGGACGACCGTCACATGTTGATCATGTGTCCGGCCAGCCCGTGCACCGCCTCCTTCACGGCCTCGCCGAGTGTCGGGTGGGCGTGCACGTTGCGGGCCACCTCATGGACGGTCAGATCCCACTGCTGTGCGAGCGTCAACTCCGGGAGCAGTTCGGTGACTTCGGGACCGATGAGATGGGCGCCCAGCAGCTCGCCGTACCGGCTGTCGCTGATGACCTTGACGAAGCCCGTCGGCTCACCGAGGCCGTGGGCCTTCCCGTTCGCGGAGAACGGGAACTTCGCCACCTTTACGTCGAAGCCGAGCTCACGGGCCTGCGCCTCGGTCCACCCGAAGCTGGCGATCTGCGGCTGGCAGTAGGTGGCGCGCGGGATCATCGTGAAGTCGACCTCCATGGTCTCCGCGCCACCGATCGTCTCGGCGGCGATCACGGCCATGGCCTCCGCCGCGTGCGCCAGCATCAGTTTCGCGGTGACATCGCCGATGGCGTACAGGTGGGGCACGTTGGTGCGGCCGCGTCCGTCCACGTCGATCGCGCCGCGCTCGGTGAGCCGCACGCCGGTGTTCTCGAGCCCGTATCCGGTGGTGCGAGGCGCGAAGCCGATCGCCTGGAGGACCTTGTCGGCCTCGATCACGCGCTGCTGCCCGTCCTTGGAGACGGTGACGCGCACCTTGGCCGCGGGATCGCTGTCGTCGATGGATTCCACCCGGGTCCCGGTGTGGACCTCGATGCCCAACTTCCGGTACTGGCGGGAGAGTTCCTTGGACACGTCGGCGTCCTCGGTCGGCACCATGCGGTCCAGGAACTCGACGACGGTCACCTTGACGCCGTAGTTGTGCAGGACGTACGCGAACTCGACGCCGATCGCCCCGGCGCCGGCGATGACGATGGACTCGGGCAGTGTCTCGGAGAGGATCTGCTCCTCGTAGGTGACCACGCGGTCGCTCAGGGCGGTGCCCGGCAGGAGGCGGGTGGTGGCGCCGGTCGCGATGATGCAGTTCCCGAAGGTGACGGTCTCGCTCCCGCCCGCGGTCAGATCGACCCGGAGCGTGTGGTCGTCGATGAACGTGCCGCGGCCGTCGTACTCGGTGATGCCGTTCTTCTTCATCAGGTAGTGCACCCCGGCGACCCGCCCGTCGGCGACCTTGCGGCTGCGCCGGTAGGCCTCGCCGTAGTCGAAGCTGACCTCTCCGTCGACGTGGATGCCGAAGGTCGAGGCCTGCTGCGTGAAGATGTGCGCGAGTTCGGCGTTGCGCAGGAGCGCCTTGGACGGGATGCAGCCCACGTTCAGGCAGACACCGCCCCAGTACTTCCCCTCGACGACCGCGGCACGAAGGCCCAGCTGGGTGGCGCGCACGGCCGCGGTGTAGCCACCGGGCCCGGCGCCCAGGACGACGACGTCGTAGTGCGTGGTACTCATGGAGCGTTCCTGCCGTTTCGGTGAGACGCGAGTCTGGCCCTGACGTGCACGACGGTACGTCCGCGACCGGGACCCGTGCAGATACGCAACGCCAGCGCCTCCCGGGTCTCCGCGCCGTCACGCCCCCTGGGGGCGAAGCTCAGTCCCGGCCCGAGCCGCGCTTCATCTACCTTTTGATCTTGGCCAGTGCTCCGGCGTTTACGCCGGGGGTGAAGGCCATCTCAGGACTGCTCTGACTCGCGGGTGAGTACGGGTCGGCACTGTTCACCTCAGCCTACGAGGCGCTTCTGGTTCTCGATGTACTGGCGTGCGACGGTCAGGGGCGCACCGCCGCAGCTTCCGGCGAGGTAGGAGCCGGACGGGAAGTGGCCGCCCCACAGGTAGCGGCGGATGTGCGCGTCGTACTCCTGGCGCAGACGCCTGGAGGAGACGGAGTTGACCAGCTTTGAGAGCTGGACTTTCGGCGGGTAGTGCACGAGCAGGTGCATGTGGTCCTCCTCGCTGTTGAACTGCTTCAGCTCGGCCTCGAAGTCCGTGCACATCTCCCGCATGATCTCTTCGCAGGGCTTCAGCATCTTGTCCGTGAACGTCTTGCGTCGGTATTTGGTGACGACCACCAAGTGGACGTGCAGGTTGTGGACGACGTGCCGGCCGGTTCTGACATCGGGGTTCGGCTTCCATCATGGTGACATTGACCAACTGTAGTACTGTGATCACCGTGGGTGAACTCGGTTTGGGGAAGCGGCAGTTCGGGCATCGTGCCCGACTGGCGCTGTCGGCTGCCGAGCATCTCCTCGTCGACGAGCAGGCGCACGCCGCGCGCACGGTGTGGAACTGTTTGCATGCGTGGTGGCAGATGATGCCGAGGCACATGCGGACTCTGGCGAACGCGGACGCCGCGATACGCCAGGCCCGCAAGGAGATCGATTTCCTCGCCGTCCTTCCTGCGCAGGCCGCGCAGGCGGTGCTCAAGATGTACTTCCAGGCCTGGAAGAACTGCTGGGACGGCCGTACCGATGCTCCGAACTTCAAGGGCCGGTTCCGGTCCGTGATGAGCGTGGACATCCCGCAGGGCCGTGACCTCCAGATCAAGCGGGTACACCGCCGCTGGGGCATGGCCAACATCCCCAAGGTCGGCCGTGTCCGCTTCCGCTGGACCAAAGACCTCCCGGTGGGCAACAAGGCGAACGCCGACAACCGGATCACCGGGGCACGGCTGGTCAAGGACCACCTGGGATGGCACATCGCCTTCCGCGTGCAGAGCTTCGAAGCCAAGCCCGCATCCCACCAGGGGGCGGAGGTCGGAATCGACGCCGGGGTGAACCTGCCACTCGCCCTCTCGGACGGCAACCACCAGGACCACGGGCGTGCGCCTCGCCTCCCGGATGGCAGCGCCGACCGTGACAAGTGGCTGAACACCGAGGAAAAGGGCAAGCTCCTGCGCCTTGAGCGCCGGGCCGCCCAGCGCAAGACACACCGCAAGCCTGGCGAGCGCACCAGCCGCCGCCTGCACCACACCTATGACCAGATCCGAGGGTTGCGCGCAAAAGCCACGCGACGACACCAGGACTGGCAACACAAGACGACCACCACCCTCGCCCAGAAGTACGGCGTCATGGTGGTCGAAGCACTCACCATCACGAACATGGTCAAGTCCGCTCAGGGCACCATCGCCGAGCCGGGGACAGGCGTCGCCCAGAAAGCCGGACTCAACCGCTCCATCAGCCAAGAGGCATGGGGCAGGACGGTCACGATGCTGACGTACAAGGCCGGCCGGTACGGCGGCACCCTGCACAAGGTGCCCGCCCCGAACACCTCCCGACGCTGTTCCGTCTGCGGCTTCATCACGCCCGGCAGCCGGGAGGACCAGGCCACGTTCGTATGCAAGAACCCGGACTGCGGATGGTCGGGCAACGCCGACCACAACGCGGCCCGGAACATCTTGCACCTGTACCGGATGGGCCACGCGCTCATCCCGGCTGCCGGGAGGGCAGTCGTCAGGCGTGAGAAACGCGTCAAGCCCGCCACCGCAAGGTAGACGGGAATCTCCTTCCTGAGCTTGCGAAGGGAAGAGAGCACTTCAATCCACCTGGATGCCGAAGTCCTGAACGAGCTGCTCCAGGCCCCCCGCGTAGCCCTTGCCGCCCAGGACGAAGTCCCAGTCCCCGTTCGGTCTGCGGCGGAAGGAACCGAGCACCAAGGCGGTCTCGCCCGGGCGGCCGTCGGAGACCTCGAGCCGTCCCAGGTCGGCCAGCCTCGGGTCGAGCAGGCGGATGGAGGCGTCCGTGAAGCCGGAGAGGTCGGCGTCCGGGTTCGCCTCCGGGTCGATCGCGGCCACGAGCACGAACCGGTCGGCCTCGTCCGGCAATTCGTCGAAGGAGACGCAGATGGCGGCCTTGTCCGGTGCGGTCGGAGGCAGAACGCGTACGGAGCCGTCCGCTGTGTGCGGGTTGTTGTAGAAGACGAAGTGATCGTCACTGAGGATGCTGCTGCCACGGCAGACGAGAGCACACACATCCAGGGCGACGCCTCCGGTCCACGACATCCCCAGGATGTTGTAGTCGTCGGGCAGCCGAAAGTCCGGAACCGTCGGAGTCGGCTGCGCTGCCGGGCGGCGGGCGCCGTCGCCCAGAAGCCCTCGTAGCCCGTGCCGGTGCAACAGGTCGACGAGTTCGGCGCCGGAGATCAGTTCCAGCGGCTTGCCGTTGGCGAAGGTGTGCGAGCCCGGGCCGAACCCTGATGTCGTCACGAGGACGCCCTTGTTGGCGCCGGCGTCCTGCACGGTCCCGTACAAGTCGCGGACGGCGGTGGGCGGCACCGTGTTGCGGTAGCGCTTCACCTGCACGACGATTTTGCCGCCCCGGATCGGTGTCGGATCCAGTGCGTCGACGTCCACGCCGCCGTCGTTCGAGCGCTGGGTGGTGACCGCCTGCATCCCCATGGCCCGGAAGAGCTCGGCGACGAGATTCTCGAAGGCGATCGGATCCATGTCGTAGAGGTCGGGTTCCTCGTCGCTGCCATGCGTGACAACGCGGTTTCCGACCTCCTGCGGCCGGCGACCGGGCCGTACCAGCGTGAGCTGGTCGGGGCGAGCGGAGAGTTGCCCACGCAGTGCGTCGGACAGACAACTGCCGGCGTCCACCTGCGCCAAGTACAGGTCGCGGAAGGTCGCTCTCGACGTCATGACGGTCGCCAGGTAGATGTGGCCCGGTCGGCCCGTCGTGGGGTCGTGCCCGTCCACGAACCCGTTCAAGGTCACCGCCTCGAGCGTGCCCATCTCGTCCGCGGCGAAGAGTTCGTGCAGGACGAGCAGCATGCACTGCGCGAGAACTTCCCGGTACAGAGCCCGACGTTGGCCTACTGGGCGGGCCGTCTCCTTGTCCTGGTCCAGTCCGGACATGTACCGAACGGACTTGATCTCGGGGACGACGGTGTAGGTCGGCAGTTCCCAGTCCAGCACCAGCTGGCGAGCCTCCGAGTCGTACGCGGCTGCCACCTGACGCGGGAAACCCTCCGGCCATGCGGTCGAGGCGTATAGAGCGGCGGAGAAGTACTCGACCACGGAGTCGGGTTCGCGGCGCCTGACTGCTTCGGTCAGTTCTTCGATGCCTGCGTTGTGCCGGCGCACATCGGCCAGTTGGGCATCGGCCCACTGCTGGTACTCCCGCTGGTACGACGCCAGCTGTTGCTGCCGTTGAGCCTCCGCCGCCTGGGCCGACTGCCAGTCCCTCTCGAAATGCGCCCGGGCCTCGGCCTGCGCCTGGGCCCGCCGAGTGGCAGTCCACCCGCTCTGTGTTTGGTAGTGCTGGAAGTCCGGCATGGGCACGGGCCGCGCCAGGGGGCCTGGAGTAAAGGGCTGGATGTCTTCAGGGCGCATGAGAGAGGGAGCTCTGAAAGGCGGAGCCTGACAACCCGAGGCGAGAAGACCTTGCAGCGAGGTGACTTGAGCGTCCAGTTCCTCGGTGCGGCGCAGGGCTTCTGCCTGGCGGTACTCGCGGTGGTTCTGGATCGCTCGCCGTTGATAGGCACGTGCTTGCTGCGCTTCTTGCCTCTGCCGTCTTGCTTCGGCCTCCATCTGGCGCTGCTGTTGCCGTTGCATTTCGGCCCAGACGCCGACCGAGCCACTGGAGCGTCGACTCATGTGTTGCAGGCCCTCCCCAAGGCGCTCCGGTTGTCCCCACAACCAGTTGTAGAGGGACGACTGTATCGAGCGATACCCATTTCGCATATCCACTCCTCAAAGGCCGACCGCAGCCGGGCTCCATGGGGCAGGTGGCGGTCGGGCGAGCACTCAAGTCGGACTTCACCTGATCATCGGCATATGCTGTGGCCGCCCGGAGGAGGGGCCATTCACGTGAGTGCACAGCGATGCCCCTTGTGCGGGTCCGAACCGATTGCCGACCAGCAGCCGGCGTGCGGCTGCGCGACGTCCGCACCGGCGGTGCCGGCGAACCCGGTGTTCGGGCAAGTGACCCCGCCCGGTCAGTCCGCCGGGACGGTGGCCCAGGAGGATCTGCGGCTCTTCGAGGGGCCGGTTGGCGACGGGCCGGCCCTCGAGGGCATGTCGGTCCGGACTTCGGAGCATCTCGTCGCCGGTCGTGGTCGTCGGTCACCCGCGCGCCTCAGGCCCCAGTGGGTGATCGTCGGGACGGCGGCGTTGGGTGTCGGGGCGGCGGCCGTGATCGCCGTGGCGGGTGGCGCCTTCAGCTCCGGGAACGCCCCGAGCCGGACCGTGTCGGCGACGGACGACTCCGCCATGCTCACGCCGTCCGGATCCGTCTCGTCGCGGTCGGCGGCCCCTTCTCCCGAGAACGGCGGCGCCCACGCGACCCGCTCCCCCGGCCCGTCGTCGTCGGCGGCCTCCGGAACCGCGTCCACCTCGGCGACCGCAGCCGTGTCCGCCTCGGTGAGATCCTCCTCCGCGACGCCCTCCGCGCCCGCACCCACGGTGTCTTCCGCCGCTCGCCCGGGATCCGGCGCCCGAGTCCTGTCCACCGGCAGTCACGGCGGTCAGGTCAAAGACCTCCAACGACGGCTGACTGAACTCAACTTGTACACGGGGCCGACCGACGGCAGGTACTCGACCGATGTCGCGGACGCCGTCCACCGCTATCAGGTGGCCCGCGGCATCGACGAGGACGCCGGTGTGTACGGTCCCGAGACGCGGGCCGCGCTGGAGTCGGAGACCCGGGGCGGCTGAGAGCATGGCCGTCCGTCGTCGTCCCGTACCACGTGAGGAAGTTGACCCGTCATGTCATTCGTGCCCGCCGATCCGACCGTGCTGCACCCGATGCCTGGGCAGTCGCGGGTCGTGCTGCTCAAGCCGCTTGTGACGTCGCCGTTGATCGAGGTCGGTGAGTTCTCGTACTACGACGATCCGGACGACCCGACCGCCTTCGAGACGCGCAATGTGCTGTACCACTACGGGCCGGAGAAGCTGGTCATCGGGAAGTTCTGTGCGCTGGGCGAGGGTGTGCGGTTCATCATGAACGGGGCCAACCACCGTATGGACGGCCCGTCGACGTTCCCCTTCCCCATCATGGGCGGCTCGTGGGCGGACCACTTCGATCTCATCAGCGGGCTGCCCGGCCGGGGTGACACGGTGGTCGGGAACGACGTGTGGTTCGGCTACCGCACCACGGTGATGCCCGGCGTGCGCATCGGGCACGGGGCGATCATCGCCTCGGGTTCCGTGGTCGTCGACGACGTGCCCGATTACGGGATCGTCGGCGGCAACCCGGCGAAACTCATCCGCCGCCGCTACTCCGACGAGGACGTCGAGCGCCTGCTCGCCCTCGCGTGGTGGGACTGGCCCACCGAGCATCTCACCGAGCACGTGCGCACCGTCATGTCCGGCTCCGTCGACGCGCTGGAGGCCGTGGCCCCGAAGCCGCGGTGATCGGGGCGGTGGGCATCGCATCCAGCACCGCCTGTGTGTGCGCGCCCAGTTCGGGTGCCGGCGTGCGGAAGGTGTTCAGGCCGGACCCGAAGCGGACCGGGAAGCGCGCCTGCGGCGCCGGACCGGAGGCCTGGGAAAACAGGTTTCTTGCCGTCAGATGTGGTTCGTGGATGAGCTGTTGGGGTGTGGTGAACACGGGGGCCCATGGCGCGCCGATCCCGGTCAGTGTGCGCTCCCACCACGCGTAGTCGTGGGCGGCGAACACCTCGGTCAGCAGGTCGTGGATCTTCTCCTTGGCGGCCGTACGGGCGGCCCGGCGGTCGTACGCGTCCGCGTCCAGGCCGGGGAACTCCGTACCCAGCGCGCTGCGGAGCTCCCGTCAGAACTTGTCCTCGAACGTGGCGAGCGAGAGCAGCCGTCCGTCGGCCGTGCGGAAGACGTCGTTGTCGCCCTGCACGAGCCCGCTCTTCAGCGGATCCCCGGCATCGGCCGGGGGCAGCGCGAACAGGGCGCACCAGCCGGCGATCGATTCGGTGAGGGAGACGTCGATGTGCTGTCCCTGTCCCGTGGCGGCCGCGCCCGCGAGCGCCACGGTCAGTGCGAACGCCGCCTGCATCGCGCCCGCCATGTCACCCACCCGCACGCCCGGCCAGGTGATCTCCCCGTCGATGCGCCCGGGGACGGTGAAGAACCCGGACAGGCCGAGGAAGTTCAGTTCGTGGCCGGGCCTGTTCGCGTACGATCCCGTCTGGCCGTATCCGCTGAGGGAGCGCAGGACGATGCGCGGGTTCGCCTCGCGCAGGACGGGATAGGAGAGTCCGAGCCGGTCGAGGACGCCGGGGCGGTTTGTCAACTGCCATGGTTTTTCCATTCCTTGAGTGACAGTCAGGTGACGCGGTGGCTGGCCGGCGTCGCGTCAGAGCCCCGTCGCCAGCGGTAGAACGAGAAGAGCCGGGGGGCAGTACCAGCGCCGCGCCGACGGACCACGCCATCAGCCGCCGGAAGACGCGCGGCGCGTCCGCCTCCTCGGTGTTGGCGAGGATCAGGCCGCCACCCAGGTGGAGGGGGCTGATCGCCACGGCGCCGATCGTGGCGCAGACAGCGATCAGCAGCACGGTGAACCGTGCCGAGTCGGCATGCGGCAGCACCGCGGCGGCCAGTGGGACGACCACGCCGAGCACGGCGACCGTCGAGGATTCCACGGTCGCGAAGACCGCGGCGAGGTAGGAGACGGCGAGCACCGCGAGGAGGGTGTTGTCGATGCCGCCGAGGTGTTCGGCGATCGCCTTGAGCGTTCCCTTCCGCTCCAGTACACCGACGTACACCATGATGGCGCTGGTCAACAGGACGACTGACCAGGGGAGTTCGGAGACGACCCGCCTCGAGTCGGGGCGGAGGACCATCTGGAGCGCGAGGCCGATCAGGAGCGCCACGAAGCTGACGGACGGCGGACCTCGGCCTACCGGGCGACCCCGCGGGCCATGGCGCCTGCGGGGTCGCTCTTTGCACTTGGTACACGCCAATGCCTTGACGCCACGATGGGCACTCCTTTAAATCAAGAAGTGAAGGAAGTGCCTCAAGTGGCCGCCGTCGGCGTTCACTTCTGGATACTTCGTTCGCCGACTTGTCATGCACGCGACCCCCCACACGACCCCCCACGTGAAGCGATGTGATGACCGTGCGCTCATCCTGGCGCCGCCGCGCCTCCCTGTACGCCGCCTCCCTTGCCTGCTGTGCCGCGAGCCTGGCGGCGGTGCCCACCGGCGCGTCCGCCGCCCCGGCGCCCGTCGGCAGTCCCGCGAAAGCCGCCGCCGCGGCCACGTTCACCGACGATTTCAACGGCGCCGCGGGCTCGGCCGTCGACGGCGGCAAGTGGCAGATCGAGACCGGCGACAACGTCAACAACCATGAACGGCAGTACTACACCGCGGGCAACAGCAACGCCGCGCTCGACGGCCAGGGCAACCTGGTCATCACGGCCCGCAAGGAGAACCCGAACAACTACCAGTGCTGGTACGGGCGTTGCGAGTACACCTCGGCCCGGCTCAACACCTCGGGCAGGTTCACCCAGGCCTACGGTCATGTCGAGGCCCGCATGAAGGTGCCGCGCGGGCAGGGCATGTGGCCCGCGTTCTGGATGCTCGGGGACGACATCGGCAGCGTCGGCTGGCCGGCGAGCGGCGAGATCGACGTCATGGAGAACGTCGGTTTCGAACCCGGAACGGTCCACGGCACACTGCACGGCCCCGGGTACTCGGGCTCGGGCGGCATCGGGGCGGCCTACACGCTGCCCGGCGGACAGGCCTTCGCGGACGGATTCCACACCTTCGCCGTGGACTGGGCCCCGAACTCCGTCAAGTGGTCGGTCGACGGGAACGTCTACCAGACCCGCACGCCGGCCGACGTCGGCGGCAACCAATGGGCGTTCAACAAGCCGTTCTTCCTGATCCTCAACCTCGCGGTCGGCGGCTACTGGCCGGGCGATCCCGACGGCAGCACGAGCTTCCCCCAGCAGCTCGTCGTCGACTACGTCCACGTCACCACTCAGTAAGCAGGGGGTGACGTCCCGGGGCGGCCGGTGTCCTACGGACCGGCCGCCCCGGGACACCGACGTCTGGTTCACGGTGCCGCGGGGCCGTACCCCGTCAGCTCGTCCGTCAGGGCCATCAGGCGCCGACGCGCCTCCTTGTCGTAGGCCTGTTCGTGGGCGCGCGCATCCGTGAAGCGGTCGAAGTACCGGCCTGTGGTGGACCCGAGCTCCGGGTCCGTGATCAGCCGCACCGTCGGCCGTACCCCCTCGTCGATTCCCGTCACCGGGGTGAGGCCGTACGCGCGCACTCCTTCCGTGTCCATGAGATGCGCCGGATGCAGGGCGTTGACCGTGACACCCGTGCCTTCGAGTTCCGCGCCCAGCTCGAACGTCGCCATGATCAGGGCGAGCTTGCTCCGGCAGTACGCCCGGAGCCCCTCGTAGTCCCGTTCCAGCATGACGTCGTCGAAGTCGATGCGCTCCTGCCCCATGGACGCGACGTTGACGACGCGCGCGGGGGCGGAGGCCCTGAGCAGGGGCAGGAGGCCGCGGATCAGGGCGTACGGGGCCAAGTGGTTGACGGCGAACCGCAGTTCGTGGCCCTGCGCGCTCACCTCCCGGCGCAGCGGCTCCGTACCCCCGCCGGCGACCGCGTTGTTGACCAGCGCGTCGAGACGGGGTTCGGCACCGCGGATCCGGTCCGCCATGGCCCGCACCTGGCCGAGGTCCGAGAGGTCGGCGAGATACGTACGGACCGTGGCGTCCGGTGCGGCCTCCCGCACATCGGCGACGACCGCTTCGAGCCGCCCCGCGTCGCGGCCGTGCAGGAGGAGGGTGTCGCCACGCGCGGCGAGGTCGAGCGCGATGCCACGGCCCAGGCCCTGGGTCGCTCCGGTGATCAAGGTGATGCGTGGGTTCATGACGCACATCCTGGACGGCGCGACGCCACAGATGGGAGAACCTGCCACGCCTGTCGTTCCCAGCATCACTCATCGATGCGCACGTCTCTCCTCCCGCCGTTCGACGACGGCCGCCGCCAGTTCCCGTACGTCGGGGTCCGGGTCGGACATCAGGCGGTCGAGGAGCGCGTCGACCCCGGGCGTCGACCAGCCGGCGACCGCCTCGGCGAGAGCCTCGCGCACCGCCGGCTCCGGGTGGCCGGCGAGCCTGGAGAGCCGTTCCACCGGGCCCCGCCGACGCAGGCCGAACCAGTGCAGCGCCTCGCACAGCGCCGTGGCGTCGCCCGGATCTCCGGCCGCCTCCACGCGTCGCAGCAGGACCGGCGCCGGGGGCGGCGGGCCGTCGTGCGGGTGCGGCCTGCGTTCACGCAGCCGCCGGGACCCGTATTCGCCTCGCACCCGGCAGCCCGCGCACGTGCACGGCACGACGCCGTGTGCGTGGGGGAAGTAGCGCCAGCCGGCCACCTGCCGAACGGCGCGGACGCGCTGCACCTCGCGTTTGGCGACCGCCCGGGGGACGAACACCTCCCACCCGCGCGGGTCGTCCATCGCGGCCACGCGGCGCACCGCGTCACTTGCCGTCGTCACCAGCGCGTCGCGGTTGTACCGGCCGACCGTGACCGGCTCGTCGTCGGGCAGCCGCACCTGGACGGCGACAAGCCCGCGCGGCCCGCCGTGCCGTGCCAGCTCCCGCAGCCACTGGTGCGTGAGCGTGTACGACGCGAGCACCGGGAAGCAGAACACCCCGCGCCCGCCGTCGTGGTGCCGACTGGCGGCCCGGATACCTGCCCGCCTGATGCGCGCCGCGTTGGCCTGGGGTGTCAGGTGTACGAACGTTGCCATGGCCGCGATCCTAGGCGCCGCCATCCGCGGGCGGCCGGTGTGTCACTTGCCGAGTTCGGCGGCGCGGGCCGCTCGGCGGGCGAACATGCTGTCCTTCGTATCCTCCATCTCGCGCAGCGCCGCATTGCGTTCGCGTCGGGCGAGCCGGTCCAGATACGTGCGGCCGTAGAGGTGGTCCGTCTCGTGCTGCAGGCAGCGCGCGAAGTAGCCCCGGCCCTCGATCACCAGTGGACTGCCGTCCCTGTCGCGGCCCCGGACGACTGCGTGGTCCGGCCGGGGTACGAGCTTGTAGGGGCCGGGGACCGACAGGCAGCCCTCCGACTCCTCGGCCAGGACGCGTTGCGCGGCGGGCAGTTCGTCGAGGACGGGGTTGGCGATGTGCCCGACATGACGCACGCCCCAGTCGTCCGTGATGTCCCACACGAACAGCTGGAGGTCCACGTCGACCTGGTTGGCGGCGATGGCCGCGCCGTCCGCGACAGCGTTCGTGGCGAACATGTCGTCGATCAGGCGCGCCAGTTCGGGGGTTCCGAACTGTGTCACCTCGCGGCAGCGGCGGTGCAGGATCTCCTCCCCCACGACGGTGACGCGGCGTACCGTTCCGCGCGCGACCTCCGGCGGAAGGGCCGGGTAGGAGTCCGCCGGAACACCCTGCACCCGCACCCTGAGATCTTGTGGTGTTCCGTCACTCAGCCGAAAAGACATGGGTGTTGACGCCTCCTGAGCAGGCCGAAGGAGGACCGGGAGCGCGCCCCCGGCCCGACTCGGCAGACCTGACCGACTTGACCAACCGCTTTGCAAAGTAGCACTCTTTGCAAAATGAGCGACAAGGAACGACCCACGACGCCCGCCGGTTCCGGCCCTGGCTCCGGCCCGTGGATTCCGCCGCACGGAGCGCGCCGCCCCCTGCCCGACCACCCGGTCCGGATCGCGCTCCTCGACCTGCTCGCCGAGGTCGGCACGGTCACGTCCACCGAGGCCGCTGCCCGCCTCGGCCACAGCTCAGGCCTCTGCTCGTTCCATCTGCGCCAGCTCGCGCGCTACGGCCTCATCGAGGAGGCGCCACCCACGGACGGCCGGGCCCGTCCGTGGCAGCTGCGCTGGGAGTCCGACCACCTGACGGACCAGGCCGGCGCGGTGGAGTTCACCGCGCTGACCCACGGCCTCGAGGACGAGAGCTACCGGCACCACCTCGCCCACTTGGAACAGGCACCGGCAGCGTGGCGTCACGACGAGTCGTTCAGCGCCGTACTGCGCCTCAGCCCCGACGAGGTGACCCACCTGGCCTCGTCCATACGTCAGTTGATGACCGATTTCCAGGCGCGTCACGACGCGGCCGCGACGCGCCCGGCGGACACCGTGGCGGTCGCGGCCGTCGCGCGACTGTTCCCTCTGCTCGACGAGGACACGGCTCCCGCCCAGCGGCAGACCGAACCCCCGACAGCGTCTAGCGGACCTTGAAGCTGTCCACGATCAGATAGCTGCCCGTCCTCATCACGCCCTTGATCGTGTGCTCGCCCGGCGTCAGGCCCGACTTGCTGAACACGGTCTGCTGATGCTGCCGAGTGGGGCTCGAGTTGTCGATCGTGCCCGCCGGCTGCCCGTCCACGTAGAGGTCGACCTGCCCCTCGTCGCTGTTGATCTGGGTGATGACGTCGATCGCCGTGCCGTTGAAGGTGAGCTCGAAGGAGTCGCCCTTGTTCTGTGTGGCGTGCACGTCGTCGGCCCAGCCGCCCGCGCCGCCGCGCGAGGCGTTCTTCCAGTCCCATCCCGAGCCGGCGTACACGACCCCGGACGTGTTGTTGATCTGTTCGCCCGACTCGGGTTTATGGACGGTGAGTTGAGTGGAGGCCTGGTTGCGCCAGATCGTCAGCGGGATGTCGGCGCCCGGCGCCGAGCGGTTGTAGACGCTCCAGAAGCTGAGGCGGCCGGTGACCTTCTTGCCGTCGATCTCCTGGATGACGTCGTTCGTGCGCAGGCCCTGCCGGTACGCCTCCGATGTGGTGGGGACGGTGGGCAGATGCAGACCGTCGTAGTCGGTCAGACCCGTCGCCGACTTGACCGCGTCGGAGTAGATACGTGTCGCCGACGCCCCGAGCAGCGGCTCCTGGAACGCGTCGAGCGTGTCGGTGGGGGTGTCGTCGACCCATTCGAGCGGGGGCGGCGTGGGACTGCCGGCCTTGCCGAAGCCGTCCATCGCGAAGGGGCGGAAGCCGAGGGCGCGGGCCGGGGAGTCCGCCTGGAGCGTGTAGTCGAGCTTCTTCGGATCGGTGAAGGGCGAGGCTCCGGTGAACTCGGGGTCGGCCGTCACCGAGTGCGTGTCGAGGCCGAGGGCGCGCCACGCGTCGGTGACACCGGTGACCGGCCTGCCGTTGTTCCAGAACAGGTTGTTGTCGACGGTCGGCTCGCTCTTCGCCATGTCGGCCTGGATCAGGCTGTACGGGGTACCGGTGACGAAGATGTTCTTCTCCACCGTGTCGCCGCTGTCCGCGTACCAGACGTGGAAGTGGGCGCCGCCGTTGACGAAGATGTTGTTGCGCACGGTCCGGTGGAAGCCCTCGCGGAGCTTCACCCCGCCGTTGAGGAGGAGGTTGTCCTCGATGAGGTAGTTCGAGCTGCCGTCGTCGAGGTCGATGTCCCAGTGCGAGGAGTGGCGGATCCTGTTGTGCCGGATGACGGTGGTGTCCATCGCGTCGAGCTTCGCGTACGACTTCTTCGTCGCGTCGTCGGCGGTCAGCGGCCAGAACCGGTCGCGGCCCCAGGAGTTGATCGGCCCGTGGTCGGAGGTCTCCTTGACGCAGTTGAAGATGTCGTTGTTCTCGATGACGTGTCCGCCCCAGGTGCCGTCGTTGATGTCGACGCAGGCGCGGGGTCCGTCGTGGATCGTGTTGCCGTCGACGGTGACGCGCCGGCTCATCGAGATCTGCACGCCGGAGGTCTGCTTCTCGAACTGCCCGTTGTCGTGCATGTAGTTGTCGCTGATGCGGATGTCGCGCGGGTAGTTGTCGGACCTCGGGCCGGGTGTGGTGTCCGTGATGGTCTTGCGCATGCTGTCCCAGGTGGACGGCTCGCGTACCGCGTCGCGGTTGCCCACCACGGCGACGTCGGAGGCACCCGAGTGGCTGAACTCGTTGCCGGAGACGGTGTCTTCGCGGTTGTAGCCGTCGACGAAGAGGGCGTTGCCGCCGACCTGGTCGAAGAGCGAGTCGCGCACGGCGACATTCTCGGTGTTCTTGAGGTGGACCGCCGCGGCGCGCGCGATCGCCCAGTCGCCAAGCTGGAGCTTCTCGTACGGCTGGTCGAAGAGAGTGCGGTGGGTGCGGGCGAACGTGAAGCCGGAGAAACTCAGATCGTGCACGGCGTCGTCCGGTCCGCCGCCCTGCACCCTGACGAGTTCGTCGAGTTCGGCGGTCTCGATGTGCGCCGAGGCCAGATCGGCGTCCTTCGGAGGGAAGAAGTAGAGCTTGCCGGCCGCCTTGTCGTAGAACCACTCGCCGGGGGCGTCGAGTTCCTCGAAGACGTTCTCCACCATGCGGTACGTGGTGTGCAGGCCGCTGCCACGGTTGTTGTCGCCCACCCAGTCGAGTTGCGGGGTGCCGTCGGCCTTCAGCCCGGTCACCCGGTAGGAGTTGCCGCCCCACTCCCCCTGGTGCAGGCCTCGTACGAGCGCGGTGGTGGGGTTCTTCCAGCGGGCGGCTCGCTGCGCCGAGATGGCGTCGGCCGCGTAGCCGCCCAGGATCGCGGTCTTCGGGTCGTAGTTGGGGTAGCGGGCGAGGACCTGGCGTTCCCCGTCCAGGAAGAGACCGTCGAAGTCGAGACCCGCGCCTATGTCGGCGACCTTGACGGTGTCGTTGTACGAGTTCCACTCGGGCCGCAGCGATCGGCCGCCGCTGATGACGACGCGTTCACCGGGTGCCGCGAGGTAGCGGACCGGGGCGCCATCCGTGCCGGAGTCTTCCGGGCCGAACGTCAGGGTGTGGTCCAGGCGGTAGGTGCCCGCGTGCACCACGACGTCGACGGGTCGTGGCCGGTGTTTGCGCACCTCCTTGCGGGCGGCTTCCTGGGCGCGCTCCACTGTGCGGAACGGCCTGGCCGCCGAGCCGTTGGCGCGATCGTTGCCGGTGGGCGCCACGTGGAGGGTGACGGTCTTGCCGCCACCCTCGGCCGCCGACGCGGTGGGCGCGGTGGCGGCGCCGAAGCCCAGCGTGACACCCACCACCGCGGCGAGCAGACCGGGGAGCGGGAATCTTCGGCTCTTACGGAAACCTGGGACGGTACGCACGGGGACTCCTGAGGCCGGGCAGGTCGGGATTGACCATCGATCTTCGGACCGAACATCCAACGTTTGATGGATAGTTGGCTCAATTGAGGAGCGTCTGGCCACGGAAGCTATAAATTCATCGGATGACTGTCAAGGGATGCTGCACGCATCGGCTGCCCGATGTCCCGTCGAAGACATCCGGGCGGGAGAGGTGATCAACTACCCTGCCTGCGACCGCTGCAGCAGACCGGTCACCGCGGTACCCCCAGCTCCCCCATGCTTCCCCGGCCCCCAGTGGCATACCTCAAGAGATGCGGTCCGTCATGCGCGAAGGCACCCTCGTTCACGCCGCCACCGGCGTTCATCTGGTCCACGGAAGCAACACGAACTGGGTCATCCTGAGCGAGGGCGACGCCGTCACGCTCATCGACTGCGGCTACCCCGGCGACCGGCAGCAGGTCCTGGACTCACTGGCCGCGGCGGGCCACTCCCCCGAAGCGCTGACGGCGATCCTGCTCACCCATGCACACAACGACCACCTCGGGTCCGCCGAGTACCTCAGCCGCACCTTCGACGCCCCGGTGTACGCACACGCGGCCGAAGTCCCGCACGCCCGGCGCGAGTTCCTGCACCAGGTCTCGCTCGGCCGGGTCCTGCGCAACAGCTGGCGCCCGGGCGTCCTGCCCTGGGCCGTGCACGCCCTGCGCTCCGGCGGGACGACGGACGCCCGTGTCAGTCAGCCCCTACCCTTCTCCGCAGAGGGTGCCCTCGACCTGCCGGGCCACCCCGTCCCGGTCCACACCCCCGGCCACACCGCGGGCCACTGCGCCTACCACCTCCCCGGCGCGGGCATCGTCATCTCCGGCGACGGCCTGGTCACCGGCCACCCCACCTCGCGCACGCTGGGGCCGCAGCTCCTTCCCACCATGTTCGACAGGGACCGCGAGCGCACCCGCGACTCCCTGGACGTGTTCGAGAGGCTCTCGGGCGACATGCTGCTGCCCGGGCACGGCCCGTTGCACCACGGTTCGGTGGGCGAGGCCGCCACGACGGCACGCGAACGTGCCACTCCGGCGCGACTGAGGTCGTGAGCGGCGCAGCAGTGGGCGTGAGCGGCCCGCCTGGTCGCAACCGGCCCTTCTAGCCCTGCGAGCCGGAGCGGCGCCTTGCGGCGTACAAGCCCGCCGCGCCCACGGCGCCCGCCACCAGTGCGGTGCCCGCCAAAAGCTGCGTGGCGTCGAGCTGGGAGAGGCTGCCGCCGTCTCCGGCCTCCACGCCCCTCGGCACGGTCGACGTGCTGGGACCGATGGGACGGGCGCCGCCTGCGGAGATCTTCAGTTTGGCGGTGCCCTTCTGCCCCTTGCAGTCGAACGTCACGTCGTACTGGGCGCCCGGCTTCGCGTCGGAGGAGACCTTGGCCTTCGCCGAACGGCCCCCATTGAGCGTGACGTCGCCGAAGACCGGCGCCGTGACGCGCACGGTCGGCGTCTGGCACTTGGTGGCATTGATGGTGACCGTCCCACCGGGGGACACGGTCGTCGGAGACACCGTGAATCCGAACGAGGTGACGTTGTGGCCGTCGCCGGCCGTGCGGCCGTCACCGCCGGAGTCGGTACGGCCGAAGTCGCTGCGACCGGAATCGGTACCGCCGGAATCGGTACTGCCGGAATCGGTAACGCTGTCCGTGCGGCCGTCACCACCGGAATCGGTAACGCCAGAGTCAGTAACGCTGTCCGTACGACCGTCACCACCGGAATCGGTACCACCGACGTCGGTACCAACGGAGTCCGTACCACCAGAGTCAGTACCACCGGCGCTGCTACCACCGGCGTCCATACCACCAGAGTCAGTACCACCGGCGCTGCTACCACCGGCGTCCATACCACCAGAGTCAGTACCACCGGCGCTGCTACCAACGGCGTCCATACCACCAGAGTCAGTACCACCGGCGCTGCTACCACCGGCGTCCATACCACCAGAGTCAGTACCACCGGCCTTGGTACCAACGGCGTCCATACCACCAGAGTCAGTACCACCGGCGCTGCTACCACCGGCGTCCATACCACCAGAGTCAGTACCACCGGCGCTGCTACCACCGGCGTCCATACCACCGGAGGCGGTACCGCCGTCGGAGCGGCTGCCACTGTCGGATTCGTAAGCAGTGGCGGCGTCGCCACCGTCGTCCGCCACGGACGCCGATGCTGCCACGGACAGAAGCGCGGCGGCGCCGAACAGTGCTGCGGAAGCGAAACCTATGGAACGCACAGTGGACCCTCCAGACAGAAAACCCCCTGACTGTGGGAACGCTAGGTTCGGCGCAGGACCGCAGCGACCCGGGCGCCGCCGAACGGACCAGCCTGCGGCGCTCGGCATGAGTTCACGTTCCGTGAGCGGCGAAGAGTTCCGTCACGAAGGCGTTGCCGAACTTCCCTGCCGGGTCCAGCTCTTGCCGGAGCCGCCGGAAGTCGGGTGCTCGTTCGTAGAGCGCGGCGACGGTACTGGGAGCCGCCGCCGTCAGCTTCCCCCAGTGGGGGCGGGCCCCGAGTGGCAGCAGCCGCTCCTCGATGGCGCCGATGACCGGGAGTACGTCGTCGGGGCGGCGCACCCATGTGAAGTGGAGGGCGAGGGACGCGCGGCCGTGGCTCGGGCTGAGCCACAGGTCGTCCGCGGCGACCGTCCGGATCTCGGAGACAAGGAGCACCGGGGCGATCCGGTCTCCGAGGTCACGCAGGGCCGCCATCGCGCCGGCCGCGGCCTCGCGCGGCAGGAGCAGCTCGGACTGGAGCTCCTCGCCGTTGCTCGGGGTGAAGTCGGGCCGGAAGTGGGGAAGCCGCTCGTGCCACGGTCCGGGGACGCCCAGCTGCTCGGTGCAGAAGGCCGGTGGCATGCCGGGGACCGGGTGGCGTGGGCCGTCCGCGAGGAGCCCGCCCATCCAGCGGTCTCCCGGTGTGTCGGTCGGCAGCCGGTCGGTGCGGCGCTTCAGCCACACCGTGGCGGTGTCCGCGCGCCAGTCGGTGAACGCGCTGACGCTGTACGCGGCGCCGAACACGGCGTCGAAGTCCTCGGAGATCCGGTCGAGCGGCACGTCGTCGTACACCCACTGGGCGACGTCGAACGCGGGCTCCACGGCGAGGGTCATGGCGACGACGACACCGAGTGCGCCGAGGTTGACGACGGCGCCGGGGAAGCGGTCCGGGTCGGCGGCGCGGTTCAGCGCCGTCCGCGTGCCGTCGGGGCCGATCAGCTCGATCCCGGTCACGGCGGCGGCCAGACCGCGCAGCGCGTCTCCTGAACCGTGCGTGCCGGTGGCGCACGATCCCGCGACGGAGATGTGCGGCAGGGAGGCCAGGTTGGCGAGAGCGAGACCCTGCGCCTGGAGCGCCGAGGCCACCTCCGCGTACCGCATGCCCGCCGAGACGTTCACGGTGGCGCGGTCCTCGGACACCCGCACCCGGCGCGCGAGCCCGTCCAGGAGGACCAGGTCGCCGTCCGTGTCCGCGATGCGGTTGAACGAGTGTCCGCTGCCGAGGACCCGTACCTTCTCGGCGGAGGCGACGGTCCGGCGCAGGTCGGCCTCCGACGCCGGACGGTGGACCCGCGCCGGGCCGAAGGTGACGTTTCCCGCCCAGTTCCGCAGCGGTGTACCGGTCGCCGGCATACGCATGTCCGTTCTCAAGAGGTTCGCGTCTCAGGCCCCGAGGGGTCCACGTCCCCAGTCTCAAGGAGTTCGCGCCTCAAGGAGTTCGCGTTCAACTATTTCGATACTGATGACGCATGTTGCGAAAACCTAGAAGGATCTTGCCGGTGCGTCAAGGCGCGGAGGTCCGATGATCCCCTTGCCCCGTCTCACCCCCTAGAAGTTACGATCCGTACCGTGAACTCCTCAGCGGTGCAGAAGAAGCAGGGGCCGGCGTCCCGGGAGGCGCGCGAGGCCGGCGCGGCGACGCTTGCCGAGATCGCCCGCGAAGCGGGAGTCTCCGCTCCGACTGTTTCGAAGGTCCTCAACGGCCGGGCCGATGTCGCTCCGGCCACCCGCGAGCGGGTCGAAGAACTGCTCCGCCGCCACGGTTACCAGCGCCGCAGGGCCAACACCACGGCCATCCCCCTGCTCGAACTGGTCTTCCACGAGCTGGACAGCTCCTGGTCGATGGAGGTGATCCGCGGCGTCGAGAACGTCGCCCGCGAGGAAGGGCTCAGCCTGGTCCTGTCCGAGCACGCCGGGCAGCTCAGCATCGGCCAGTCCTGGGTCGACGGCGTCCTCGCCCGCCGTCCCACCGGCGTGATCCTCGTCCTGTCGGGGCTCGATGCCGCCCAGCGGGCGCAGCTCACCAGCCGCGACATCCCGTTCGTGGTGATGGACCCGGCGGGCGACCCCGGGGAAGACGTGCCCGCGATCGGTGCCACGAACTGGCAGGGCGGGCTCGCCGCCACACGGCACCTGCTCGAGCTGGGCCATCGCCGGATCGGGGTGATCGCGGGACCGGCGGGGATGATGTGCAGCCGCGCCCGGATCGACGGCTACCGGGCGGCCCTGGACGCGGCCGGGGTCGCCTTCGACCCGGCGCTGATCCGCGAGGGGACCTTCCATCACGAGTCCGGCCACGCGGCCGGTCTCGAACTACTCGGCCTGCCGGACCGGCCGACCGCGGTGTTCGCCGGCAACGACCTCCAGGCGCTCGGTCTCTACGAGGCGGCCCGTGAGCTGGGCCTGCGGATCCCGGACGACCTCAGCGTCGTCGGCTTCGACGATCTGCCCCTCGCCCGCTGGGTCGGGCCGCCGCTGACCACCGTCCGCCAGCCCTTGGTCGAGATGGCCGAGGCCGCCGCACGGCTGACCCTTGACCTGGCACGGGGCAAGCAGCCCGCGACGCTGCGCATGGACCTGGCGACCCGTCTCGTCGTACGGAGCAGCACGGCGGCGCCCGCCGAGCGGTAGCCCAACGGTAGCCCTCGCCCCCACTCCTCCTCGGCCATCTCGCTGAGGGGTGATCTTCGAAACTGTCGGTCGCGCATGCTGCGCGCTCCCTTCGGCGGCCGGAACCGGTCCGCCTCCTCGTCATGCCCTTTCGTCCCTAGGCCCCGGCCTGCGGATGACCCCCCATCGATAACGCTTCGGAAACCCGTCCGCCGAGGGTTGACCACCCGTTCGGCGCAGCTTAGCGTCACACCGCCCAACACATTTCGCTCTCTTGACCGACACTTTCGAGAGGCTTCAAAGATGAAGACACCCGCACGGATCTCCCGCGCCGTCGCCGCAGGTGTGGCGCTCGCCCTCGGTCTGACCCTGTCGGCCTGTGGTGGCGGCTCCTCCGACTCGGCCGGCGGCGGGGGCTCCGACAAGATCCACGTGCTGGTGTACGGGGACGCGGCCAACAAGGTCGAGAAGCAGCTCGTAGCCACCTTCAACAAGACGTCGAAGGTCAAGGCGGTCCTCGACACCATCCCGGGCGCCGACTACCAGCAGAAGCTGCAGACAATCATCAGCACCCCGCAGGCCCCCGACATCTTCTTCAACTGGGGCGGAGGCAGCATCAAGCCCTTCGTCGACGCCGACCTGCTGCTGCCGCTCGACGACTTCATCAAGAAGGACCCGGCCCTCAAGTCCAGCTTCCTGCCGTCGGTCTTCGACAGCGCGACGGTGAACGGGAAGCCGTACGGCGTCCCGATGCGCGGCACGCAGCCGGTGCTGCTCTTCAACAACAAGAAGGTGCTGGCCGACGCCGGTGTCACGCCGCCCAAGACCTGGGACGACCTGCTCGGCGCGGTGAAGGCGCTGAAGGCCAAGGGCGTCACCCCGATCGCGCTCGGCGGCGGCGACCAGTGGCCGACGCTGATGTGGTTCGAGTACCTCTACGACCGTGTCGCCGGCCCGGACGTCTTCCAGAAGGCGCTCGGCGGCGACAAGAGCGCCTGGGAGAGCGCGGGCAGCAAGAAGGCGCTGGGCATGATCAGGAAGCTCGTCGACGCGGGCGCCTTCGGCACCAACTACGACTCGGTCAAGTTCACCGACCAGGGCTCGCCCACGCTGCTCGCCACCGGCAAAGCCGGCTTCGAGCTCATGGGTTCGTGGGAGTACTCGACCCAGCAGGACTCCCACCCCGCGTTCGCCAAGAAGGACCTCGGCTACTCCTCGTTCCCGACGGTCGCGGGCGGCACGGGCGACGCAGGCAACCTCGTCGGCAACACCAACAACTTCTACTCCGTGATGAAGAAGACGAAGCATCCCGAGGCCGTCGCCGCGTTCCTGAAGCTCCAGTACTCCGACGAGTTCGTGAAGGCGCAGCTGGGCATCGGCAACCTGCCGACCACGACCAACACGGAGAAGTTCCTCGGCGCCTCCGCGAGCCCGGCGTACTCGAAGTATCAGTTCGACCTCGTGAAGAAGGCCCCGTCGTTCCAGCTCTCGTGGGACCAGGCCTACCCCCAGTCCGCCTCGACGCCCATGCACCAGGCGGTCCAGCAGTTCTTCAACGGCGGGCTCGACACCGACGGCTTCATCAAGGCCATGCAGGCCTTGCCCACCGCGTGAGACCTGGTACCGAGATGACCACCACCGTCACCAAGGCCGCTGTCGTCGCCGAACGGCGGCCCGCGCAGCGGCGCACAGCCGGCGTGGGGCGCCCGGGCTTCGCCTGGGCGCTGCCCGCCACCGCGTTCTTCGTCCTGTTCGCCGTCGTCCCGCTCGTCCTGGTCGCCGTGCTGTCGTTCACGAGCTGGAACGGCCTGGGCTCGCCCCGGTTCGCCGGGCTCGACAACTGGACCAAGCTCTTCGACGACCCGGTGATGCTCAACAGCCTCTGGCTGAGCGTCCTGATCACCGTCCTCGGCGTGCTCGTCCAGACGCCGCTGAGCATTCTGCTCGGCGTCTGGGCGGCGGGCCGCCAGCGCAACCGCGCGATCCTGTCCGCGATCTACTTCGTCCCGCTGCTGCTGTCCGCCACCGCGGTCTCCGTCCTGTGGCGCACCCTGCTCGACCCCAACTTCGGTGTGCCGTCGCAGGCCAAGTGGCTGTTCGGCGACGGCAATCTGCTCGGTATGCAGAGCGGGGCCATCGGGGTGCTCGTCTTCGTGGGCGCCTGGCAGTTCACCCCGTTCCACACCCTGATCTACCAGGGCGCGGCGCGGGCCATCCCCCAAGTCCTGTACCAGGCGGCGCAGATCGACGGGGCGGGCACGGTGCGCCAGTTCTTCCACATCACGCTGCCGCAACTGCGCAACACCATGATCACGTCGATGATCCTGATGGTCGTCGGCGGCCTCACCACGTTCGACACCGTCCTGATCCTGACCCAGGGCGGCCCGGGCACGGACACCACCATCAGCGCCTACTACATGTACCAAAAGGCCTTCAAGAGCTTCGACTTCGGCGCGGGATCGGCCATCGCGCTGCTCCTGGTGGTGGTCGCGACGGTCATCTCGCTCGTCGTCGTACGGGTCTCGGGCTACGACAAGATGCGCAGCTCGGTGGAGGGCCTGTGAGCAAGCAACGCCCCAACTACCTGGCCGGCCTGGGCTCCGTGGTCTGGCTGCTGATCGTCGGCGCACCGCTCTACGTCCTGGTCTCGGCGTCCGTGCAATCACGCGCGGACTACGGCGCGAGCGGTCCGCTGAGCCTGCCGCGGCACTTCACGCTGCACAACTACGTCGACGACTTCTCCACCGGCTTCGGCCGGTACTTCCTCAACACGGTGATCGTGACCGTGTGCGTGGTCGCCATCGTCCTCGTGGTGGTGCCGCCGCTGTCGTACACCATCGTCCGCAGCCGCGGCCGCGTCACGACCGCCGTCTTCCGCCTCTTCCTGCTCGGTCTCGCCATCCCCGCGCAGGCGGTGATCGTGCCGATGTTCTACGTCATCAGCAAGGCGGGGCTCTACGACAACCTCATCGGCGTCATCCTGCCGACCGCCGCCTTCTCGCTCCCCATGTGCGCCCTGGTCCTGACCGGGGTGATGCGCGACATCACCCCGGATCTGTACGAGGCCATGGCCATCGACGGCGCCTCGTCCTGGCGGGTGTTCCGTCAGCTCGTGCTCCCCCTGTCGCGGGGCGGGCTCTCGACGATCGCGGTCTTCTCCGCCCTTCAGGCATGGAACGGCTTCCTGTTCCCCCTGGTGCTCACCCAGTCCGACTCCACCAAGGTGATCACCCTGGGGCTCTACAACTTCCGCACCCAGTACGGCATCAACATCCCGGGGCTGCTGGCCGCCGTGGTCCTGTCCATGGTGCCCGTCCTGCTCGTCTACCTGTTCGCCCGGCGCACCCTGGTCCAGGGGCTCATGGGCGTGGGAGGAAAGTGACCCACAACGTGGCCGTAACGACAGATTCCACCACGCCCCTGTGGCGCGACACGACCCTCGACCATGAGACGCGCGCCGACGCCCTCGTCGCCGAGATGACCCTCCAGGAGAAGGTCGCCCAGCTGTTCGGCGTGTGGGTCGGGGCGTCCGACGAGGGCGGCGAAGTCGCCCCGTACCAGCACGAGATGGAGGAGGTGGTCGACCTCGACGCGCTGCTGCCGCACGGGCTCGGGCAGCTCACCAGGCCCTTCGGAACCGCCCCCGTCGACCCCGCCCTCGGCGCGCTGTCCCTGCTGCGCACCCAGCGCCGCATCGCCGCGGGAAACCGCTTCGGCATCCCGGCCGTGGCCCACGAGGAGTGCCTCGCGGGCTTCGCCGCCTGGGGCGCGACCGCCTACCCCGTCCCGCTCTCGTGGGGCGCGACGTTCGATCCGGCGCTGGTACGGCGCATGGCCGGGGCCATCGGGCAGGACATGCGCTCGGTGGGTGTGCACCAGGGTCTCGCCCCCGTGCTCGACGTCGTGCGCGACGCCCGGTGGGGCCGCGTCGAGGAGACCATCGGCGAGGACCCGTACCTCGTCGGAACCCTCGGCACCGCCTACGTCCAGGGCCTGGAGTCCGCCGGGATCATCGCCACCCTGAAGCACTTCGTGGGCTACTCCGCCTCCCGCGCGGGACGGAACCTCGCGCCCGTCGGCATGGGGCGCAGGGAGCGCGCCGATGTGATGCTGCTGCCGTTCGAGATGGCGCTGCGGGAGGGCGGTGCCCGCTCGGTGATGCACGCCTACACCGACACGGACGGCGTCCCGTCGGCAGCCGACGAACAGCTGCTCACCGGGCTGTTGCGGGACACCTGGGGCTTCACGGGGACGGTGGTGGCGGACTACTTCGGTGTCGGGTTCCTCAAGACTCTGCACGGTGTCGCCGCCACGTGGGGCGAGGCGGCCGGAGCCGCGCTGAGCGCCGGGGTGGACGTGGAACTGCCCACCGTCAAGGCGTTCGGGCAGCCGCTCCTCGACGCGGTCGCGGACGGTCGGGTGTCCGAGGCCGTCGTGGACCGCGCGCTGCGCCGCGTGCTCGTGCAGAAGGCGCAGCTTGGCCTCCTCGACGCCGGATGGGACGCGGTGCCGCCGGCGCTGACCGGTGCCGGTCTCGGGGACCCCGGGGCGCTGCGCGGAACCGTGGCCCTCGACACCGCGGACCGCCGCGCCCTCGCCCGGGAGGTAGCCGAACAGGCCGTCGTACTGCTCCGCAACGACGGCACACTCCCCCTGGCCGGGCCCGCCAGAATCGCGGTGGTCGGCCCGACTGCCGACACCGCGACGGCCGTCCTCGGCTGCTACGCGTTCCCGGTGCACGTGGGCGCCCGGCACCCCGAGGTACCTGTCGGCATCGAACTGCCCACCCTGGTCGAGTCGTTGAGGGCCGAGTTCCCGGACAGCGAGGTCGTCACCGCACCCGGGTGCGGCATCGACGACAGCGGCACCGACGGTTTCGCCGAGGCCGTGGAGCTGGCCCGTGGCGCCGACGTCGTCGTCCTCGCGCTCGGCGACCGCGCCGGCCTCTTCGGCCGGGGCACCAGCGGCGAGGGCTGCGACGCCGAAACGCTCGCGCTGCCGGGCGTGCAGGAGCAACTCCTCGACGCACTCCTGGACGCCGGCACACCGGTCGTGGTGACGCTCCTGGCGGGTCGTCCGTACGCGCTCGGCCGTGCGGTGCGGGAGTCGGCCGCCGTCGTCCAGTCGTTCTTCCCCGGCGAGGAGGGCACCCCCGCGATCGCCGGTGTGCTCAGCGGGCGGGTCGCCCCGTCGGGACGGCTGCCCGTCAGCATCCCGAACGGCCCGGGGGCCCAGCCGTCCACATATCTGGCGGCGCGGCTCGGGCAGGTCAACGAAGTGTCGAACATCGACCCGACTCCGGCGTTCGGCTTCGGGCACGGACTGACGTACACGTCGTTCGACTGGTCCGATCTCACCGTGGAGCGCGCGGCGGTCGGCACGGACGGCGAAGCCGAACTCGCCTTCACCGTAAGGAACTCGGGTGACCGGGACGGCACCGAGGTCGTACAGCTCTATCTGCACGACCCGGTCGCCTCGGTCGTGCAGCCCGTCCAGCGGCTGGTCGGGTTCGTGCGCCTGGCACTCGCGCCGGGGCAGGCCGCGCGGGTCGGGGTGACGGTGCCCGCGGACCTCGCGTCGTTCACCGGGCGGGACGGCCGGCGGATCGTCGAACCGGGCGAACTGGAGCTGCGGCTCGGCGCGTCCAGCACCGACCTCCGACTGACCGCGAACGTGACGCTCACCGGTCAGGTGCGGGTGGTGGACCACACCCGCAGGCTGCACGCCGACTTCGGGGTCACCACGCCCTGAACCAGCCGTGGCCCGTACCTTCCAGGAAGGTACGGGCCACGCGTCACGGGCGCGTCACCAGATGCGCACGCGGTCGGCCGGGGCGAGCCACAGGCCGTCGCTGTCCGACGTGCCGAACGCGTCGTGGAACTCGTCGAGGTTGCGCACGATGTTCGCGCGGAACTCCGGCGGCGAGTGCGGGTCGATCGTCAGGTACTGCTGCTCCTGCTCCTTGCGCCGCTTGGTGCGCCAGCAGTAGGCCCAGTTGAGGAACAGGCGCTGGGAACCGGTGGTGGCCCCGTGCTCCGGCGACGGGGTGTCGCCGAGCGAGATGACGTACGCCTTGTGGCCGATGGTCAGGCCGCCGAGGTCGCCGATGTTCTCCCCGACGGTGAGCGCGCCGTTGACGGTCTCGCCGGGCAGGTTGCGAGGCGAGAATCCGTCGTACTGCTCGATGAGGGCCTTCGACTTGGCCTCGAAGGCCGTCTTGTCGGAGGCGGTCCACCAGTCGTTGAGGTTGCCCGCGCCGTCGTACTGGGCGCCCTGGTCGTCGAAGCCGTGGCCGATCTCGTGGCCGATCACGGAGCCGATGCCGCCGTAGTTCTCCGCCGCCTCGGCGTCGGGCGCGAAGAACGGCTTCTGCAGGATGCCCGCGGGGAAGCAGATCTCGTTGGTGCCCGGGTTGTAGTACGCGTTCACCGTCTGCGGCAGCATGAACCACTCGTCGCGGTCGACCGGCGAGCCGATCTTGGCGAGCTCGCGGTCCGTCTCGAACGCCGCGGCCGCCTGCGCGTTGGCGAGCAGGTCGTCCACGGTGACCTGGAGCTTGGAGTAGTCGCGGAACTTGTCCGGGTAGCCGATCTTGGGGCGGAACGTGGCGAGCTTCTCGTACGCCCGGTCCTTCGTCTCGTCGGTCATCCAGTCGAGCTGGGCGATCGACTGACGGTAGGCCTCCAGGAGGTTGGCGACGAGTTCGTCCATCATCGCCTTGGACGCCGGCGGGAAGTGCCGGGCCACGTACTCCTTGCCGACGGCCTCGCCCATCGCGCCCTCGACGAGCGCGACGGCGCGCTTCCAGCGGGCGCGCAGCTCAGGGGTGCCGTTGAGCGTGCGTCCGTAGAAGTCGAAGTTGTTCTGGACGAACGCGTCCGAGAGGTACGGCGCCGAGGCGCGCAGCACGCGCACCAGCACCCAGTCGCGCCACTGCTCGATCGAGAACTCGGTCAGGACCTGGGACAGGTGGGCGAAGTACGAGGGCTGGCGGACGCAGGTCTCGGCGATGGTCGCGTCGGTGCCGCCGATCGCGGCGGCGTAGACGTGCCAGTCGAACTCCGGTGCCAGGGCCTTGAGTTCGTCCAGGGCGGTGAGGTTGTACGTCTTCTGCACGTCACGGGTCTCGGCCCGCTCCCAGTGGCCCGCGGCCAGCTTGGTCTCGATGGCGAGGACCGTCCGCGCGGCGGCCGCGGGATCGGCGTGCTCGGCGAGCGTCAGAAGATCGGTGAGGTAGGTGACGTACTTGTCGCGGATCTCGGCGAACTTGTCGTCCCGGTAGTACGACTCGTCGGGCAGGCCGAGGCCGCCCTGCACGACGTTGACGAGGTACCGGTCGGAGTTGCGGTCGTCGGTGTCGACGTACGACCCGAAGAGGCCGGAGCCGCCGACGCGCTCGAAGCGGCCGAGGAACGTCGCGAGGCCCCGGAGGTCGGCGATGGCCGCGACCTCGTCGATCAGCGGGCGCGCCGGCGCGAGACCGAGCGCCTCGATGGCCTGCTCGTCCATGAAGGAGGCGTAGAGCGCGGCGATCTTGCGTGCCTCGCCGGCGTCGGCCGAGGTCGACCCGGCCCCGGCCCCGGCCGCGAGTTCCTCGATGATCGCCTTGACCTGCTCCTCGGCGGTGTCGGCGAGCTGCACGAAGGGGCCCCAGCTCGAGCGGTCCTCGGGGATCGGCTCGGTGTCCAGCCAGTGACCGTTGACGTGGCCGAACAGGTCGTCCTGCGGCCGGATCTCGGGGTTCATACCCGGGCGGGCGTCATCAAGAATGCTCATCGAGGCAGCTTATGCGAGGCGCGGCCGGGACGTTTCGCAATCCCCCGGGCCGCGCCCATCAGGGCATGGACGAACATGTTCGTAAAAAACTTGTTCGCGACGAACATGTTCGTTACCTTCGCGAGGAGGCCCCCGGAACGGCGGGCGCCACTCCCGTCCGAAGGAGCACGCCATGACCACCACCCACCAACCGATCGCGATCGTCGGCGCAGGCCTCGGCGGCCTCGTCCTCGCGCGCGTCCTGCACCTCGGCGGCGTCGAAGCTGCCGTCTACGACCTGGATGCCTCCCCCGCCTCCCGCCCCCAGGGAGGCATGCTCGACATGCACGTCGAGTCCGGCCAGGCCGCACTGCGCGCCGCGGGTCTCCACGAGGAGTTCCTCGCCGCCATCCACGCGGGCGGCGAGGCCATGCGGATCCTGGACAAGCACGGCACCGTGCGCATGGAGGAGAGCGACGACGGCGGCACCGACGGCCGGCCGGAGGTCAGCCGGCACGATCTGCGCGACATGCTGCTCGCCTCGCTGCCGGAGGGCACCATCCGCTGGGGTGCCAAGGTCACCGCCGCCCGCCCGCTGACCGGGGGCCGCCACGAGGTGACCCTCGCCTCCGGCGAGACCTTCACGACCGACCTGCTCGTCGGCGCCGACGGCGCCTGGTCCAAGGTCCGCCCGCTGCTCTCCGACGCCCGCCCCGCCTACTCCGGTATCTCGTTCGTCGAGGCGCACCTGGACGACGCGGACACCCTTCACCCGGAGAGTGCCGAAGTCGTCGGCGGCGGATCGCTGTTCGCGCTCGGGGACGAGAAGGGCTTCCTCGCCCACCGCGAGAGCGACGGCCGCCTGCACGTCTACTGCGCGCTGAGGGTTCCCGCCGACTGGTTCACCACCCGCGGCATCGACTTCACCGACACCGAGGCGGCCAAGGCCCGCATCCTCACCTCCTTCGACGGCTGGGACGAGGCACTGCGCGGACTCATCGGCGACGCCGACGGCGCGCTCGTCCCGCGGCCCATCCACGCCCTGCCCGTCGGACACCGGTGGGACCGGGTCCCTGGTGTGACCCTGCTCGGCGACGCCGCCCACCTGATGTCGCCGTTCGCCGGCGAGGGCGCCAACCTGGCGATGCTCGACGGCGCCGAGCTGGCCGCCGCGATCCTGGCGCACCCCGGCGAGACCGAGAAGGCCCTCACCGTCTACGAGGAGGCGCTCTTCCCCCGCGGCGAGCACGCCGCGGCCGGGTCCGCCGACAACCTCGACGTCATCTTCCACCCCGACGCCCCACAGGGCCTGCTCGACATGTTCGCGTCGTTCCGCGAGGAGGCGGAAGCCGCGGGAACGGGTTCGTGACGAACTTGTTCGTCACGAACCCGGCTCGTTACGGTGAACCCGTGTCCCCCCAGCCCGCAGCACCCCGCAGCCGCCGAGAGCGTCCGGCCAAGCCCGCCCTGACCCGGGACGGCATCGTCGCGACCGCAGTCGCGATCATGCGCGACGAAGGCCTCAAGCGCGTCACCATGCGCCGCCTGGCGCAGGAGCTCGACACGGGCCCGGCCTCGCTCTACGTGTACGTGCGCAACACCGCCGAGCTGCACGCGGCCATCCTGGACGAGTTGCTCGGCGCGGTCGACCTCTCCCCCGCCACCACTCCGGGTGACTGGCAGGACCGTCTCGTGCGGATCCTGTCCTCGTACACCGCGGTGTTGTTCGAGCATCCGAGCCTCGCCCGGTCGGCGCTGGTGGCGATGCCCTCCGGCGAGCACTACCTCGACCTGCTCGAAGCCCTCCTCGCGCTGCTCTCCGAGGGCGGCATCCCGGACGCGCAGGCCGCGTGGGGCGTGGACGCCCTTCTGCAGTACGCCACTTCGACCGCGGCCGAGCAGTCCACCCGCGACCGGGACGGGGACGCCCAGGGCGACTGGGACGCGCTGACCACCGTGCTGCGCGACGTGTCCGCGACGACCCACCCGCGCCTCGCGGCGCTGGGTGACGACCTGCTGTCCGGGCCGGGACAGGCCCGCCTCGGCTGGGGGCTACGGGTACTGATCAACGGGATGCCGCACACACCCAGGCCGTCCACCACCGATGCTCCGTGACCCCCCACCAGCTGTCGCGGCAGGTCAACGCGTCGCCCTGACGTTCAGGCGCACGGTCAGCCGACGGCCGGTCATGCCCTTCGCGGCGGTCACACCGAACGCGTAGCGGTCCACGACGGTCGACGCCACGACCGTCAGACTACGGCCCTCGACAGTCACGCTCTCGACGGTGACGTCGGCCGGCCGGCTGACACCGAGGACGGTCAACTCCCCCGTCATGACTGTCCCGTCGGAACCGACCTCGACGCCGTCACCACGGAACGCGAACTCGGGATGGGTGGCCACATCGAGGTAGTCGGCCGACCGGACGTGTTCGTCGCGGCGCGCCACACCCGACTCGAACGTGTCCGCTCCGATCCTCACGTCCACCGTGGACCTCTCGACAGGTCCGGCCACGTCGATCCGTCCCCGCGTGATCCGGAAGCTTCCCCGCACCGGGAACAGCCCGAAGACCGTGCGCATACGGAAGTTCACGCTCGACGCCGCCGGATCGATCTCGTACGTGCCGCTCTCCGGCACAGGCTGTTCTCCCACTCGCGATGTCACCATGACCTCCATCGGTCTCGACGCCGCCGGCGCGGCGGCCGACCTCAGCATGTCAGGTGGCGGATGGCACCCGGCAGAGCGAGATGTCGTCGCCCGGCCGGTACAAATGTCACTGCCGACGTCGTCGGCACAGCCGCCACGTCCACCCGACGCACCCAACCAGCACCCCACGTAAGGGTGTTCCACACACCGTTCCCACAGTGGCCGCAGCGCCCCGCACGGCCCTACATGGTGCCACCCCACCGACACTGCGCAGGGGCAATGCGCCGAAGGACCGTGCACAAGTGTGTGTGGTGTGAGTACCCTTCGGCACCAACACACAGCCCCACAGCCACAGGAAGCGGGCAGTCATGTCGGACAGCAACACGCTCAAGTCCCAGTACTCCGCCCAGGTGGAGGCCGACCTCGAGCGCAACGCCAAGGAACAGGAACGCGTCACCGCCGAGTTGGCCGCACTTCAGGAGCAGCTCCAGACGCTGGACCACGACCGCACCCTCCTGGCGGGGATGCGCGACGCACTCACAGGACCGGGCGCGGCACCGGTGGCCGAGGAGGCGCCGGTCGCACCGAAGGCGGAGTCACCCGTCGAACTCCCCAAGGCACGCAAGCCGAAGGGTGAGAGCGCGGCACCCAAGCAGCGCGCGAAGAAGGAGGCCGGCAAGAAGCCCGCCGCGAAGAAGGCACCCACCGCCGCGCAGCCCCGCACCCCCGGCTCCCCCACCCTGCGGGAACTGGTCCTGAACCTCATCACCACGAGCACCGAGCCGCGTTCGGCAGCCGAGGTCACGACGACGCTCGCCGAGTCCCACCCGGAGCGCAATGCCGGTGGCACGGTCGTACGCAACACCCTCGAGTCCCTCGTCGCCCGCGGTCAGGCCGAGCGCACCAAGCAGAACAAGTCCGTGTTCTACACCGCCCTTCCGGCCGCGGCGGCCACCATTGAGGACACCGACAAGAAGGACGCTCCGGCGAACGCCTGAGACATCCGGTCCCGGCACCGCACAACCACCGCTATCGTGCGTCCTCATGGAACCCGCCCCTGAGACATACACCGCACTGGCGTCCCGCATCCGGGCGGCGGCGCCGCGGTGCGGACCGGTCAGGCTCGTCGCCGTGGACGGCCCGTCGGGGGCGGGCAAGAGCACGTTCGCCGAGCGCCTGGCCGGGGCACTCGGCAGCGCGCGGATCGTGCACACGGACGACTTCGCCTCGTGGGACGACCCGTTGGGCTGGTGGCCCCGCCTGGAGGAACAGGTGCTCCAGCCGCTGGGGAGCGGGGTGGCGGGCCGGTTCCAGCGCTACGACTGGGTACGGCGCGAACTCGCCGAGTGGCATGACGTTCCCGTCGGCCACACCCTCGTCCTCGAAGGTGTGTCGACGGCACGCCAGGCCGTCGCCGACCGTCTCACCTGCGCCGTGTGGGTCGAGACGGGACGCGCGGTGCGGCTGCGCAGAGGCCTCACCCGCGACGGTGAGGACGCGCTGCCGCTGTGGCGTACATGGATGGCCGCGGAGGACGAACACTTCGCCCAGGACGGGACACGGGAGCGGGCCGACGTGGTGGTCGACGGCAACCCGCACACCGCGCCCGCCGATCCGGCACACACCTACCTGCGCCTGCGGTAGACACCTACGTCCGTACGGGGGTTCAGGACCGGCCGGCAGGTGAGGTGCGCCGCGCCAGGATGTCCAGGACGCGCTCGCCCCACCGGAGGTTCTCCTCCTCGAAGGAGCGGCCGCGCATCAACGTCAGGTACGGACCGATGCGTTCGGCGTCGCGCAGGTACGTGTCCTCGTCGCGCCCGTCGAGGAGCCGCTCCCGGAGGCGTTCGTAGCGGGCCAGTTTGCCGCGCGCCCAACCCATGCGCTCCTCGACGAGCGCGCGCACGGCGTCCGGGTCCGCGCCGTCCGACGCCTGGATCTTGACCATGAGTTCGTCGCGGATGGCGGTGGGCCTCGGCGGGGCGACGGCGAAGTCGTCCAGGGCGGCGCGCCCCGCGTCGGTGAGCGTGAACATCCGCTTGTTCGGTCTGCGTTCCTGCGGCACGACCCGCGCCTCGACCAGGCCGTCCCCGGCGAGGCGCTCCAGTTCACGGTAGAGCTGCTGCGGGGTCGCGGACCAGAAGTTGGCCACCGCCACGTCGAACACCTTGGCCAGGTCGTACCCCGACGCCTCGCCCTCCAGGAGAGCCGCGAGGACCGCGTGCTTCAGAGACATCTGGACACGCTAACACCAGCACGATTAATCTCGGCCACACCTATTCAACAAATTGACTATGGAGCGCGCGCATGCAGGCATTCCGCAAGGCCGTGGAAGCGAACGACCCCGACGGCGTCGAGGCGCTCCTCGCCGAGAACGTCGTGTTCACCAGCCCGGTCGCCTTCCACCCGTACCCGGGCAAGGCGATCACCGCCGCGATCCTGCGGGGTGTCACACGGGTCTTCGAGGACTTCCGCTACGTACGGGAGATCAACAGCGCCGACGGCCGCGACCACGCCCTGGTCTTCGTCGCCCGCGTCGGCGACCGCGAGGTCAACGGCTGCGACTTCATCCACCTCGACGAGGACGGGCTCATCGACGACCTCACCGTCATGGTGCGCCCCCTGTCCGGCGCCGAGGCACTCTCCGAGGCCATGGGGGCGCAGTTCGAGCGCATCCGGCAGGAGGCCGCGGGCGCGTAGCCGCCGCCACGGCGTGGAGGCCGGCCAGGGCTACCAGCCCCGGCCGGCCTTCAGGAGCTGGTCACGGACGAGGGCGATGTGCGGGTTGTCCGGCGTTCCGGGGCGCTGGACGACGTAACCGGTGTTGAACGGCGGGTCCTCCGGGTCGTGGAGGAGGACGAGCGCCCCCGCGGCGAGCAGCTCGCGGCACAGATAGCGGGGCAGCACACTGAATCCGGCCCCCGCCGCCACGGCGGACACGACACCGCGCAGGTCGGGCACGGTGACGGCGGCCTTGCAGGTCAGGCGCCTGCCGAAGACGTGATGCCAGTACCGGCGGACGATCGGGAGTTCCTCCGCGTACGTGATGAGCGGGACGGTGTGCAGCATCCCCGGTCCGTCAGCGGCGATCCGGTTCGGGCCGCCGATTCGGTCCGCCCAGGCCGGGGCGGCGACCAGGACGAACTCCTCGTCCGCGAGAGGCACCGACGTCAGGTGGCGGCCGCGGGGCCGCGCGGTGGCGATGACGAGGTCGTGCCGGCCGGTGCGCAGCTCCTCCAGGAGCGGGTCGGTCAGCCCGGTGGTGACGCGCAGCCGCACCCCCTTCTCGATCAGGGGCGCCAGCGCCGGCAGGACGCAGTGGCACAGCATCTCGGCCGGTCCCGCCAGATGGACGGGCTCGGCCGCGGCGTCCGTACCGGGGCCGCCCTGTCCGGCGACGGCCGAGAGGGCGTCGAGCGGGTCGACCACGCGGGACGCGAGCTCGTCCGCGAAGGGGGCGGGAGCGACGCCGCGCGGCAGCCGCTCGAAGAGTTCGCGGTCCAGCTGCCGCTCCAGCGCGCGGATCTGTGTGGTGACGGTCGGCTGCGACAGGCCGAGCAGTCGCGCGGCCGCGGTGAAGGAACCCGACCGGTACACCGCGAGGAAGGTGCGCAGCAGATTCAGGTCCAGCGGGCCCGTGTGCGCCGTCCGGCCTATGCCCGGAGACCCATTCGAATCCCTATTTCTCATATTGGCCACCCTATTGGATTCCTATGGGAGACCCGCCCTACGGTCGGTGCCATCGCCACACACTGACGATCTGGGCACAAAGCGTCAGAGGTTCCGCGATCCGAACCCGTCCTCCGGGCCCGCGGGCCCGCACCCTCGGAGCACTCACCATGTCGAAGATCCTTTTCGTAGTCACCGGCGCCACCCACTGGACGCTGGCCGACGGCACCCTGCACCCCACCGGCTTCTGGGCCGAGGAGGCCGTCGCCCCGTACGAAGCCTTCAAGGCCGCGGGCCACGACATCGTCGTGGCCACGCCCGGCGGCGTCGTCCCGACCGTGGACAAGGGCTCCCTCGCACCCGAGTTCAACGGCGGCCAGGCGGGCGCGGACCAGGTGACGGCAGCCCTCGCCTCCTTCGGCGAACTCCAGCACCCGGTCAAGCTGGAGGACGTGAACCTCGACGACTACGCGGCGGTGTTCTACCCCGGCGGCCACGGCCCCATGGAGGACCTCTCCGCCGACGCCGACTCGGGCAGGCTCCTCACCCTCGCCCTGGAGACGGGCAAGCCGCTGGGCATCGTCTGCCACGCCCCGGCCGCCATGCTCGCCGCGATCAAGGGTGACGGCACCAACGCCTTCGCCGGGTACAAGGTGACCGGCTTCACCAACACCGAGGAGACCCAGGCCGGCTTCGCCGACAAGGCGAAGTGGCTCCTCCAGGACCGCCTCGTCAACGCGGGCGTGGACTTCCAGGAGGGCGAGCCGTGGGCCCCCAAGACCGTCGTCGACCGCAACCTGGTGACCGGCCAGAACCCGTCCTCCTCCGCCCCGCTGGCGGCCGAGCTCCTCAAGAAGCTGGCCTGACGGTGGGCGCCGACCGGCTCGACGAGGTCCTCGACGCCGCCTACGACTGCCTGACCAGGTACGGCGTTCGGCGCACCACGATGGACGACATCGCTTCCACGATGGGCGTGTCCCGGTCCGCGGTCTACCAGTACGTACGCAACAAGGACGACGCCTTCCGCCGGCTCGCGGAGCGTCTGCACATGCAGGCGCTGGAGCGGGCGCGGCGGGCGGCCGCCGCCGAGGACACCCCTGTGGCCGAGCGCGTCCGAGGTGTCCTGGCCGCCAAGCTCGAGCTGGTGCTTCGCCTGGCCGGGGACTCGCCGCACTCCGCCGAGCTGCTCGACGCCAAGGCCCGGCTGTTCGGCGACACCTGCCACACGTTCACCGCAGATCTGCGCCGTCTGCTGACCGGCCTGTTCACGGAGGCGGGCACCCCCGCCTCCGTGGAACCAGCCGAGGCCGCGGACATCTGCATCGCCCTGGTGGTCGGCCTGGAGTCAGTGTCCGACGCGCCGCAGTTGTTCACCCCGGCCACGGACGCGCTGCTCGCAGGGCTCCTCACCAGCCCCATACCGAGTGCACCTCGCGGGTGACAACGTCCGGCGGGGCGCCGCCCGGATCCGCGGCGCTCCCCGCCCGACCGGCCACACTGTGCCGACCGCAGGCCACCGCCGCGCTCTTGCCCCACCCCTGACCCCCCGCTCGACACCCGCCGGGCACCCCTCGCAGGAGACCCCTCGTGACCGACATCGAAGACCTCGTCGCCCGCCTCCACGCCACCTTCGCCAGTGGTCGCACCAAGCCGCTCGCCTGGCGCAAGGAGCAGCTCACCCGGCTGCGCGCCATGTTCACCGAGCACCGCGGTGACATCGCGGACGCCCTGTACGCCGATCTGCACAAGCCGCGCGCCGACGCCTTCGCCACCGAAATCGACTTCCCCGTACGGGAGATCGACCACACCCTGAACCATCTCGACGAGTGGCTTCGCCCCCGGCCCGTGGCGTCCGGCGCCCTCGCGGGCCTGCCCGACGGTTCGATCGCCGGAACGCAGTACGACCCGCTCGGCACCGTCCTCATCATCGCGCCCTGGAACTACCCGGTGCAGTTGCTGCTCGTGCCGCTCGTGGGTGCGCTCGCCGCCGGCAACACCGTCGTCCTCAAGCCGAGCGAGGTCACCCCGGCGACGTCCGCGCTGATCGCCCGCCTGGTGCCCGAGTACCTCGACAAGGAGGCCGCAGCCGTCGTCGAGGGCGGCATCCCGGAGACGACCGAGCTGCTCGCCCAGCGCTGGGACCACATCTTCTACACCGGCAACGGCATGGTGGGCCGCATCGTCATGCGGGCCGCCGCCGAGCACCTCACCCCGGTCACCCTCGAACTGGGCGGAAAGTCACCGGTGTTCGTGGACCGCGACGTCAATCTGAACCGTGTCGCCGAACGCCTCGCGGGTGCCAAGTTCCGTAACGCCGGGCAGACATGTGTCGCCCCCGACTATGTGCTGACCGACCCGGAGACCGCCCCGGCGCTCGCCGCCGCGCTCGCCAAGGCGGTCGAGGCGATGTTCGGCACCGACCCGCAGGCCTCGGAGGCGTACGGCCGCATCGTCAATGAGCGGCACTTCGACCGGGTGTCCGCCCTGCTCGGCTCCGGGACGACGGCCTTCGGCGGGCAGACCGACCGCGACGACACCTACATCGCGCCGACCGTCCTCACCGGCGTGAAGCCCGACGAGCCGGTCATGCGCGAGGAGATCTTCGGCCCCGTCCTGCCCATCGTCGAGGTCGCCGGGCTCGACGAGGCCATCGCGTTCATCAACGACCGCGACAAGCCGCTCGCCCTCTACGGCTTCACCGAGAGCGAGGACACCCGGCGCCGCCTCGCCGACGAGACCTCCTCCGGCGGCATCGGATTCGGGCTGCCGATGGCCCATCTCCGGGTCCCCGAGCTGCCGTTCGGCGGAGTCGGCGAGAGCGGTCTCGGCAACTACCACGGCCCGCACTCCATCGCGACGTTCAGCCACCGCAAGGCCCGGCTCGACGTACCGCTGGGCTGAGTCCGGCCGGGCGGTGGCGGGTCCCGGCGGCCCGCCCCTCTCGCAGCCGCGAGCCGTGCGTCTCAGCTGCCTCGCATACGCGAGTGTGTGGCAGTCATGTGGAGTTTGCCCGCACCGTGTGCACCGCCCGCCTCCCGAGCCCTAGGCTGCCCGGTTGATCAACTCAATCCGTGCGCCGGGAGGCACCCCCATGGCAGAACAGAGCCGTTCGCCACGCGACCCCGTGGAAGAAGCCGAACAAGCCGCACAATCTGAACGTCCCGGCGGTCCCGGACGGCGCAGGGTCCTCGCGTATCTGCTCGCCGCTCCGACGCTCGCCGTCGGAGCGCGCCTCGGCCTGGACGCCGTAGGCGGCGAGTCCGCCGAGGCCGCGGTGCCTTCGCTGCCGCAGCCGGAGGAGCTCTTCGACCTCGGTGACATGCAGACCCTGGCGGCGGCGCCCACGTCCGGTCTCATCTCCGTCCAGGTGCACTCGGACGGGACGGCGTCGTTCGCGGTCCCGCGCGCCGAGGTGGGCCAGGGCATGACCACGGCGGTCGCCATGATGATCGCCGAGGAGATGGACCTCCCGCTGGCGAAGGTACGGGTCTCCCTGGCCGACGCCCGCCCGGAACTCCTGATGAACCAGCTGACCGGCGGCTCCAACTCGATGCGCAGCATCTACCTCCCGGTCCGCTCCGCGGCGGCCGTCGCCAGACAGCGGCTCGTCGCCACGGCCGCGCAGCAGTGGGGTGTACCGGAGTCCGAACTGACCACGCGGGAAGGCGTGATCACGCACGGCGCCGCGAAGAGCGCGACGTACGGCTCGCTCGCCGAGGCCGCCGCCAGCGCGCGGACCGTCACCGCCTCCGCGCACCTCAAGTCCACGTCGGACTTCACGATCCTGGGCACGCCGCAGAACCGTGTCGACGCACGCGACATCGTGACCGGACGCAAGAAGTTCGGCATGGACCTTCACGTGCCCGACGCCAAGCCGACGATGGTGCGCAGGCCGCCCACGGTCAACGGCACGGTGGTCTCCGTCGCGAACGCCGACGCCGTCAGGAACATGCCGGGCATCACCGATGTCGCCACCGTCAAGCACGGTGTCGCGGTACGCGGCGAGACGTTCGGCCAGTGCATCGACGCGCTGCGCGCGCTCGAAGTGACCTGGGGCCCCGGCACCGTGGACAAGGAGTCGGACGACACCGTCCTCGCCAAGCTCAGGGCCGCGGCGCTGCCCATGGTCGTGCCGCCGCTCCTCACGAAGAAGATCGACGCCGAGTTCAGCTTCGCGTTCGCCAGCAACAGCCCGCTGGAGCCGGACAACGCGATAGCCGACGTGCGCTCGGACCGCGCCGAGATCTGGGCGAGCCTCAAGGTTCCCATCGTGGCGCAGCGCGACATCGCCGACCGGCTCGGGCTGCCGCAGACGGCCGTCACGGTCCATGTGGTGGAGGGCGGCGGCTCGTTCGGGCGGCACCTCTTCCACGACGTGGCCGCCGAGGCCGCCGAGATCTCGCAGAAGATGGGCAAGCCGGTCAAGCTGTCGTGGTCGCGGACCGACAACTTCCGGCAGGGCAGGACCCATCCGATGTGTGTCTCGCGGGTGCGCGCCACCTACGCGCTCGGCAACGTCGTCAGCTACGAGCAGCGCCACACGAGTTCGCAGACCGACTTCGGGCACGGGCTCGGAGAGATGATCACGTCGACGGCGGCGAAGCTGCCCGTGGCCGGCAACCTCACGTTCGCCGAGACCATCTTCCAGCTGACCCAGTCCACGCCGTACAACTTCGGTGTCACCACACAGCTCCTCAACGAGGTGCCGCTGCAGTTCAACACCGGCAGCATGCGCAACATCTACTCGCCCAATGTGGCGTGTGCGCGCGAACTCGTCGTCGACCAACTGGCCGCGAAGATGCGCAAGGATCCCGTCGCGTTCCGCCGCGAGTTCCTCAAGGAGGAGCGCCTGCGCGCCGTCCTGGACAAGGCCGCCGAGGCCGGGGAGTGGGGCAGGGCGCTGCCCGCCGGTGTCGCGCAGGGGATCGCCCTGCACACGGAGTACCGCGGCGCGGTCGCCTCACTCGTCGAGATCGACTGCCGGCCCGAGACGGTGAACCGCAAGGTCAGGGACGGTGTCACCGGACCGCGCGTGACCCGCGCCCTGATGGTCGTCGACGCCGGGTTCGCCATCAACCCCCGCGGTCTTGAAGCCCAGATGATGGGCGGGATGAACGACGCGCTCGCCATGGCGCTCACCTCCAGCCTGCACATCAAGGACGGCATCCCGCTGGAGGGCAGCTGGGACGAGTACTTCTACACGCGGCAGTGGAACACTCCGCCCGACCTGCGCGTCATCGTCATGCCGTCCACCGGTGACAAGCCGTCAGGGGCCGGCGAGCTGGGTGTCGCGCCCGCGTTCGCCGCCATCGCCTGCGCCTACGCCCGTGCCACGGGCACGCTGCCGACGAGCTTCCCGATCAACCACGCCACCCTCTCCTTCGACCCGCTGCCGCGCGAACCGTCCACACCCCAGTCCCCCACCGACGGTCTCGACCGCGCCTTCTGAGGAGCCCCGCCATGCCCAGTCACACCTTCAAGCTCAACGGCGAGCAGATCACGGTCGAGGCCGAGGACGACGTACGGCTCCTGTGGGTCCTGCGCGACCTGCTCGGCGTCACGGGACCCAAGTACGGCTGCGGCCTCGGCGTGTGCCAGGCGTGTACGTCGCACATCAACGGCAAGGCGTTCAACCCGTGTTCGGTGCCCGTGTCGAAGATCGCCCCCGACGACGAGGTCACCACCATCGAGGGGCTGCCCGCCACCGTGGGCAAGGACCTCCACCCGATGCAGGAGGCCTGGCTCGACCTCGACGTCGCGCAGTGCGGGTACTGCCAGCCGGGCCAGATCATGACGGCGGTCGCCAAGGTCCGGCGCGCTGCCGAGGACGGCCGCGACATCACCGACGCGGACCTCGACGAGATCCGCAACATCTGCCGCTGCGGCACGTACACCCGCATCCGCGAGGCGATCAGGGCGGGCGCCAAGAACATGTGAGGAGCCGCAACGCCGGCGGCCGGCTACGTCAGCGGCCGCGGCGGCGCGGGTCCCCTGCCGACGTCGCGTACGAGGTCCAGGCCGAGTACCCGGTCCACGTACGCGAAGGTCTCGAAGAGCGCTCCGGCCGGGGCGTCCCCCGAGTGCTCCAGGCGGTGCAGCGTGCGCAGCACCCCGGGCAGGTCGAGGTCGTCCTCCAGGCAGTCGCGAATGCTGTCGCGGGCAGGTCCCGGCATGGGCCGCGAAGGGCTGTCCGCCCAGGTGGCCACCGCGTGGCGCCAGCGCAGCAGCGTGTGATGGGCGACGGACACCGACGCGGGAGCGAGGCGCAGCGTCTCGGTGCGCGGCTCGGTCATCAGGGCGAGGCGCAGGGCCAGGGGGTCGTCGGCACTCGCCGCGACACCGTCAGCGGCGTGGGCGTCGGCGACACAGAGCCGGATGACGTCCCCGTGCGCCTCGTCCGGTGCTGCCTCGCTCCGGCTCAGACGGACGGCGAACGGCCCGCCCAGCTCGCCCTCCACGCCCCGCTCGTCGCCGTGGGCGGCGGCCGGGTGCATGCCGAGTTCGGCGGCCCGCGCCTGGAGCGCCGCGCGTCGCTCGTCGGCCCCGTCCGGGCAGATCAACCCCGTGTACGCGATGGTTCCCGACAGTTCCAGTACGCGGGTCAGGACGTCGGCGACGAGCATCGCCCGTACGTCGGAAAGCGCCTCGCCGCCCTCGGGAAGGGCCACCGGCACGCCGATGCGCACCACGCTCCGGTGCATCACCGGAGCGACAGGAAGGCCCGAACAGGCATCGACGAGGCGCAGCATGGCGCGAAGCCTATGCGCAACTCCCTCCGCCCGCCGAGACGTGCGGCCGAATCGGGACCTCGCGCGTCGCGGATCGGGGGTCCACGGCCGGCGTTCGGGCCCAACTGAAGGACATTCCAGGTGCGTTGGCCGGAGTGTCACTTGTGGCCGACCCCATGGCTTCTGAAACCGGTGACGGCCAGCAGGAGTACGGCCGCGGCCTGGATCCCGGCCACCACGGCGATCAGCACAGGGATCGAGATGTCGTAGAGCACCCCGGTCAGCGCTCCTCCGGCGAACGCGGCCACACCCACGACCGCGGCGAAGACGCCGTAGGCCGTCGCCCTGCGGCCCGGCGCGACGAGATCGGCCACGACCGCGCGCAGGGTGGACTCCTGCACACCGGTCGCCGCACCCCACACCAGGGCGCCGAGCACGACCGGCGCGAGCGAGTCGGTGAACGCGAGCGCGGGCACCGCCGCCGAGAGGACCGGCAGGACGATCAGCACGCGTGGCCCGACCCGGTCGTACACCCACCCGGTCGCCAGCGCGGCCAGCGCGTCGACGGCCATGGCTGCCGCGTAGAGAAGGGGGACGGCGGCGGTCGGGACGAGCCCGCGCGCGACGAGGTGGAAGGAGAGCACACCGAACGTCGCGAACCCCGTCATCGTCGCGGCGGTGAATGACGCGTACACCCAGAAGTCGCGCGGCAGTCGGGCCCCGGACAGCGGCTCCTCGCTCTCGGGTGCGACCGCTCGTTCGTAGGCCGCCGGGTCGGGGACCTGGCGCCGCAGCCGAACGAGCAGGGCCAGTACGGCGACACCGGGCACCGCCAGGACCGCGAGCGTGGGCCCGTAGTCGTCGCCCGTCAGAGCCAGCATCCCGGCCACCGTCAGCGGGCCGAGCAACGCGCCCACCTGATCCAGCGCCTCGTGCACCGCGAACCCCTTGCCGAGCCCGGTGGCCGCCGCCGCGTGCGAGAGCAGTGTGTCCTTCGCGGGTGAACGCACCGCCTTGCCGACCCGTTCGGCGATGACGAGCGCGCAGGCCGCCCACAGCACTCCGGTCGAGCCGAGCGGGGGGACACTGGCGACGGTCAGCGCGTAACCGGCGATCGCCCACCCCCAGAACCGGCCGCTGCGGTCGGCCAGCGGTCCCGAGCCCAGGCGCAGCAGGAGCGCCGCCGCCTCGCCCGCTCCCGTCACCGCGCCGACGACGGCCGCGGATGCGCCGAGCGAGGCGAGGAGCGGGCCGGTCACCGAGCGGGCGCCCTCGTAGACGAAGTCGGCGAGGAGGCTGACCACGCCGAACCAGACCACGAACCGCCAGGGCCTCATCGCTGTCGCCTCTTGGGTCATCCGGCCTCCTCCCCGCCGTCTTTCGGGTGCGTCGGCGGCGCCCCGCCCGATGATTCCGCGCCGCGTGGGGAGTCTCCCCTTCGACACCACACTCAAGAAGGTGGATCGATGACCAGCTTGCAGGACATTTTCGCGCCGCACGTCCGTGACGGCTCGCTGCCGGGGGCGGTGGCGCTGGTGGCTCGTGGTGACCGGGTCGAGGTGGAGACCGCCGGCTCGGCCGCCCTCGGTGGCGGCTCCCCGATGGCCCGGGACTCGATCTTCCGGATCGCCTCGATCACCAAGCCCATCACGGCCGCCGCGGTGATGATGCTGGTCGACGAGGGGCGGATCGCGCTGGACGACCCGGTCGACCTGTGGCTTCCCGAGATCGCGAAACCGGTCGTGGTCCGCACGCCGGACGCTCCCGTCGACGACGTGGTCCCCGCGGCCCGGCCGATCACGGTGGCCGATCTGCTGACGTTCCGCGCGGGGTGGGGCTTCCCGTCCGACTTCTCGCTGCCGGCGGTCCAGGCGCTGTTCGGGCTCCAGAAGAACGGCCTCTCCCCCCAGCTCGTCGCGCCGCCCGACGAGTGGATGGCACATCTGGCCCGTATCCCGCTGCTCAACCAGCCGGGTGAGGCATGGCTGTACAACACGTGTTCCGACATCCAGGGGGTGCTGATCTCCCGGGTGTCGGGGAGCGCGCTGCCGGACTTCCTCGCCGAGCGCGTCTTCGAGCCGCTCGGGATGACCGACACCGGATTCGAGGTACCTGCCGGCAAGCTCGACCGGTTCACCACGTCCTACCGCCCGCGCAAGGAGGGCGGCCTCCAACCGGCGGACGCGCCGGACGGACAGTGGAGCAGCCTGCCCGCGTTCCCGTCCGGCGCGGGCGGGCTCGTCTCGACCGCCGACGACTGGTACGCCTTCGCCAGGATGCTGCTCGCGGAGGGGGTCGCGGGCGGCCGGCGGCTCCTGTCGTCCGACGCGGTACGGCAGATGACGACGGATCAACTGACGGCTGCCCAGCGCGAGGCCAGCGGCCTGTTCACGGAGGGCCAGGGCTGGGGCTTCGGCGGCTCGGTCGACGTGGCACCCGTCGATCCGTGGAACGTCATGGGCCGCTACGGCTGGGTCGGCGGCACCGGCACCGCGGCGCACCTCGTCCCGTCCACGGGCGCGGTCGGCATCCTGCTCACACAGGTGGAAATGACCGGCCCGACCCCGCCCGCGCTGATGCGCGACTTCTGGCGGTACGCGGCCGCCGAGACCGCCTGACCGTCAGGCGCCCGCCTTCGGGACGACCTTCGACACGCGTCCCGCACCGCTCGGCGAGACCCTCGACCGCACCCTCGCGTGGTGCGGCGAGTGGCTCGCCGGGCAGTGACGGGCCGGGTGTTCAGTGCGCGATCGAGTCGATCAGCTCACGCGCTCCCTGGCGCAGCAGGGCCACGGCGACCGACGTGCCGAGGGTGGCGGGGTCGAGAGGGCCGGCCCACTCGTGCGCGTTGAGGACGGTCTTGCCGTCGGGGGTGAACACGCAGGCCCGCAGAGACAGATCACCGCTGCGCTCCGCCCTGGCGAACCCTGCGATGGGGCTGTTGCAGTGCCCCTGGAGTACGTGGAGGAACATGCGTTCCGCGCTCGCCTCGCGGTGGGCGTCGGGGTCACCGAGCGCCGAGATCGTGTCGATCAGATCGGTGTCGCCCTCACGGCACTGCAGAGCCAGGATCCCGGCGCCGATCGGCGGGCACATGACCTCGGCCGACAGGATCTCCGTGATCACATCCGTACGGCCGATGCGTTCGAGGCCGGCGGCGGCAAGGAGGAGCGCGTCGGCGTCGCCCGCCGCGAGCTTCTCCAGGCGCCGGTTCGCGTTGCCGCGCATCGGCACGCACTCGAGGTGCGGGTACGCGGCGGCGAGCTGGGCGATGCGGCGCACGGACGAGGTGCCGATCCGCGTGCCGGGCGGGAGTTGATCGAGCGTCAGGCCGTCCGGGTGGATGAGGGCGTCCCTGATGTCGTCCCGCTTGAGGAACGCGGCGAACACCGTTCCGGCGGGCAGGGGGCGGTCGGCGGGCACGTCCTTGACGCAGTGCACCGCGAGGTCGGCCTCACCGGCGAGCAGCGCGGCGTCGACCTCTTTGGTGAACGCCCCCTTCCCCTCGACCAGGGACAGGTCGCCCATCCACTTGTCGCCGGTCGTCTTGACGGGGACGACCGTCGTGCGGATCTCCGGGTGCAGGGCGGCCAGTTCGGCGCGTACGCGCTCCACCTGGGCCAGCGCCATGGGCGAGTCGCGGGAGACGATACGGATCAGTTCAGGGGCGGACATGGCCCCAGGATAGGGGGTCATGTCTGCCCCGCCCGCGTGACGTGTTCAGCCGGTGGGCGTGAAGTTGTCACCCGTCACCGTGACCTGGCGCCCGGCCGCTGTGTCGGTCGACGTGCTGCTCAGGCAGCTGCCGGACGCGGGGTCGGTGACGGTCGGGAGGCTTCCCGTGTATGTGTTGCCTGCCTCCGTCCCTACGGGCTTGCCGTAGGTGACGGTGACCTGCTGCGAGCAGCCCGCCGTCAGATACGGCTCGATGAACCCCTGGTCGGCGGCCTTGAACCGGCCGGACGCCACGGGGAGCCTGAAGCTGCCGATGTGCGCGACATCGGCGCCGGTCTCGGTGTTGACGACCTCACCGTTCATCAGCTGTGTCGTACCGTCGTCGCTCACCCGCGAGAGCTCGACGGCGTACATCGTGCCCTTCGTGTAGGGGAATTGGACGGCGCAGCTGACGCCCGCGCCGCCGTCGGCGCCGTACGTGCAGTGGCTGTCCGTGGTGGTGGCGTTGGCGTTGAAGGAGCTGAAGATGGCCTGGAGAGTGGGCTTTCCGTTGACGGCCGGCTTGGGCTGGAAGCCCGCGTACGGCCGGGTCCCGCTCTCCAGGGTGGTGTAGTACGCGAAGTAGATGCCGGACGCGTCGGGTGCCGACTCGAACGACATCGGCAGGGTCAGTTCGGTGACGGGCGTCGGTGCGCCCGTCGTCCAGCGGACGGTGGGCGTCGAGGCCCAGCTCTCGCCCGCCGCACCCAATGTGAGCAGTACGGCGGCTCCGGCTGCTGTGGCCAGACGTAGCGGCTTCATCGTCTCTCCTCGGACTCGGTGGTGTGCGGGCTGCGCGACAGCATGTAAGCGTTTGCTATCCACTCGCAAGAGGACTCGGAATGTTTCTGTCTTTTACTATGGCGGCGGCGATTTGACGGGTGGTAACCGCTCACATCGAAGGGGCGGGCCCGCACACCCCGCACCGGCATACGAGAGGCGAGAAGTCCGTGGACACGAGCCAGGCCCGGCACACCGACGGCGACATGACGGTCCGCAAGGGAGGGGCCGAGTTCATCGACCGCCTCGCGCCCCTGTGGCTCGCGCTGCACTCCCATCACCAGTCCGTGCAGCCCGGGTTCACCTACTTCCCCGACGGCAGCTCCTGGGAGCTGCGTCGCGACTGCTACCGGCGCTGGATCGTCGACGAGGGCTCGTTCGTCCTGCTCGCCGAACGGGACGGACAGCCCGTCGGCTACGCCTTCGTACAGATCGAGGCAGGTCCCGACGACACCTGGGTGACCGGCAACCGCATCGCGGAGCTCCAGACGCTGTCCGTCCTTCCGGCCGAGCGCGGCCATGGCATCGGCACGCTCCTGCTCGACCTGGTCGACGCCGAACTGGACCGCATGGGCGTCGCCGACCTGCTCATCGGCACACTGGCCGCGAACGCCGGGGCGCAGCGCCTCTACGAACGCCGCGGTCTGCGCCCGGTGTTGGTGCACTACGCCCGGTTCGGCGCCGACGACGCGAAGCCCGCGTAGGAACTCATCCCTCGCTCGGCCGTGCCCGCACGTGGAGCCGTTCGCCCTGGGGGCCGAACAGGGAGAGGAACTCGACGGGGTACGGACCGGCGTTGGCGAAGCCGTGCGGGGTGCGCGTGTCGAATTCGGCGGCCTCGCCGGCCGTCAGGACGAGGTCGTGCTCGCCGAGGGCCAGGTGCAGGCGGCCGGTGAGCACGTAGAGCCACTCGTAGCCCTCGTGCGTCTTCTGTTCGGGCCGCACGCCCTCGCCGAGTTCGCGCACCGGCATGATCTGTTTGTAGGCGTGCAGGCCGCCGAGGTGCCGGGTCAGCGGGATGAAGGTGTGGCCGTGGCGGGTGATGGGGCGCGGGTGGATCCGGGGGTCGCCCGTGTCGGGGGCGCCGACCAGCTCGTCGAGCGCCACGTGGTGGGCCTTGGCCAGCGGCAGCAGCAGTTCCAGCGTGGGCTTGCGCTGCCCGGACTCCAGGCGCGAGAGGGTGCTCAGCGAGATCCCGGTCTCCTCGCTCAGCTGGGCCAGGGTCGTCCCGCGCTCGTGCCGCAGGGCGCGCAGCCGCGGCCCCACGCCGGCCAGGACCGGGGTGAACTCGTCGTCGCTCATGCCTCGATTTTGCTCTTACGGCAAAGAACTTTGTCAATCGGGACAGGGCCGGCGCAGTCTCGGTGGCGAATGGAGGCAATCCCCATGAGTAATCACCTGAGCGAGCAGGCCAGCCGGCAGACGAGGCAGCAGAGGGAGCCGATGATGAGCGTTCACCCTTCGCAGGACGAGCAGCGCTACGACGTCGTGGTGATCGGCGGTGGAGCCGCCGGGCTGAGCGGGGCCCTGGCCCTGGGGCGGGCGCGCCGCTCGGTCCTCGTGATCGACGCGGGCGAGCCGCGCAACGCCCCAGCCGACGGCGTGCACAACTACCTGGGCCGCGAGGGCACACCCCCCGGCGAGCTACTGGCCACCGGCCGCGGGGAGGTGCGCCGGTACGGCGGGGAGATCGTGGCGGGCCGCGTCGCCACGGCCGAGCGCGACGGCGACGGATTCCGGATCGTGCTCGACGACGGCGGCGCGGTGCGGGCCGCCCGCCTCCTGCTCACGACGGGCCTGGTGGACGAGCTGCCGGACGTGCCCGGCCTTGCCGCACTGTGGGGCTCGGACGTCCTGCACTGCCCGTACTGCCACGGCTGGGAGGTCCGCGACCAGACGGTCGGCGTCCTCGGGACGGGACCGGCCGCGGTGCACCAGGCCCTGATGTGGCGGCAGTGGACCAAGAGCGTCACCCTCTTCCTGCACACGGCGCCCGAGCCCGGCGACGAGGAGTACGAGCAGCTCGCCGCCCGCGGCATCAGCGTGGTCGACGGCACGGTGAGCGCGCTGGAGAGCGAGAACGGCCGGCTGGCCGGGGCGCGCCTGGAGCGTGGGACGCTCGTGCCGGTCCAGGCGCTGGTGGTCGCGCCCCGGTTCACCGCGCGCGCCGGCTTCCTCGGCTCCTTGGGGCTCGAAGCGTCCGCGCAGGAGATGAACGGCATGGTGATCGGCACGCGCATCCCCGCCGACCCCACCGGTCGCACTGCTGTACCGGGCGTGTGGGCGGCGGGCAACGTCACCGAGCTCACCGAGCAGGTCATCGGCTCGGCCGCCGCGGGACTGCGTGCGGCCGCTGCCATCAACGCGGACCTGATGGCGCAGGAGACCCGGGCCGCCGTCGAAGCGCGGCGCGCCGACTTCTCCGACGTGCCAGATGCCTCCGGCCTGTCCGACTTCTCCCCGGAGGCCGAACGCCGGGTGTCCGAGCGGGTTCTCGGCACCCGGCGTCACGGCCTGTGACGCCGGAAGGCCTCCTCGGGCCACACGCCTTGAGCCGCCCCCCGGCGTAGTGCGGCGCGCGTCCCGTCGTCCATGAACCCGGCCTCGACGGCGGCCCGGTCGAGGGCCTTGAGCACGCGTGCGTCGAAGCCGAGGTCGCGGGCCAGGAGTCGGTACTCGTCGCTCAGGAGCGAGCGGGTCTGCATGGGGTTGTCGTCCCCGAGCACGACGCGACCAGGTGCGTGTGCAGGTTGATCAGCATGACGTACCCCGTTGCGGTCAGAGGGCGAGCATGCGCTCGGTCAGATGGGCCGCCACGTCGGTGTCCGTGGCGAGGACGACGCGGCAGCGGGCGCCGGGCTGGTCCGGGAAGCCTTGGTGGGCGCCGCGCAGGTCGCAGATGGTCTGGCCGCGGCCGGGGCCGTCGGTGTCGTCCACCGTCACGTGCACGCGGGGGGCGAGGCTCGCCGCGACTCCGCCGGTGGCGACGGCGGCGGCCAGCGGGTCGTGCGCGGCGCAGCACGGGCGGCCGAACGTCTGGACGTAGAAGGCGAAGTAGACGTCGAGCATCTCGCCGAGTGCGCGTGCCAGGGGACGTTCCGACTCCAGGAGCTGCTTGCGGTGCGACTCCTCGAGGGTGTGCGAGAGGGTCACGTCGAGAGGGACGAGGGTGATGTCCCACGGGGCGTCGAGGACGGCTCTGGCCGCTTCGGGGTCGTTGTGGATGTTCGCCTCGGCGACGGGAGTGACGTTCCCGGAGACGAGTCCGGCGCCGCCCATGACCGTGATGTCCTGGACCAGGGAAGGGAGTTCGGGGTCGAGCGCGAGGGCGGCCGCGATGTTGGTGAGGGGGCCGGTGGTCAGGAGCCGCAGGCGGCCGCCGTGGGCGCGGGCGAGGCGGACGATCATCTCGGGGCCACTCTCGGCCTCGGGGGCGGCCTGGGCGTCGGCCACCTCGATGTCGCCGATGCCGTTCACGCCGTGGATGTGGGGGACGCCGCCGGGGAAGGTGCCGGCGAGCGGGTCGTGTTCGCCGACGGCGACGGGTATCTCGGGCCGTCCCGCCAGTTCGAGGAGCGCGAGGGTGTTGCGGGCAGCCTGCGTCGAGTCGACGTTGCCGCTGACCGTGCCGATGCCGACGAGGGAGATCTCGGGCGAGGCCAGGAGATAGGCCAGGGCCATCGAGTCGTCGATGCCGGTGTCGCAGTCGAAGTAGAGCGGCTGCGGTGCGTTGTTCATGGGGTTCTCGACATCCTTGTGTACGTGGGGGGTCGGGCGGGGTGATGCGGTCAGGCGTGGTCGGTGCGGGGCGCCGCGATGAACAGGCTGGCCCCGAGGGCGAGCACGGTGATGGCGACCGAGATCCACAGGGCGGTGGCATAGCCGCCGGCCGTGGCGCGGGCCGCGTACGGGGCGACGATGCCGATGCCGAGGCCGGCCCCGATACCGAACGCGGCACCGTTCAGACCCGGGAGCGCCGCGGGCGCGTCCTTCGGCGAGAGGAGGACACCGAGCCCGTTGAGCGTCGTGAGGACCAGGCCGTTGTACGTGATGCCGAGGAACGCGACCGCCGCGAGGACGAGCCATTTGTCGAGCGGGAAGGCCGCGACGACGCAGAGGGCCACGATGCTGAGGACGAGGCCGACGCGCAGCGTGGTGAGCCAGCCCCGCTTGCCCGCGAGCCACCCGGCCATCGGCGCGGCCCCGAGGCCGATGAGCGCGGCCGGGGTGAGGAACAGCAGCGCGGAGTCGGTCGCGGAGAGGCCGAAGCCGGTGTCGGGGTTCTGGCTGATGATGACGACGGTGAAGTTGATGACGGCGAAGACGCCGGACAGAACGAGCACCGTAGTCGTGACGAGGGGCCACATGCGGCGGGACCTGAGGTGGGCCAGGGAGACCAGCGGGGTGGCTCGCCCGCGCTCGACGAGGCCGAACACGAGGGCGGAGACGAGGGTTCCGGCGAGGTAGCCGAGAGAGTCCGGGCTCGTCCATCCGTCGGACGAGCCGTGCGAGACGAAGTACGTGACGCAGTACAGCGCGACGGACAGTGCGCCCGCGCCCCACCAGTCCATGCGGCCCGCGGTGACCGACGGCCGGTCCTTGGGAATGAACAGCGCGACGCACACGGTCGCGAGGACACCCACGACGAGGATGACGGCGAAGATGGCGCGGAACCCGTAGCGGTCGCAGAGCGCGCCGCCGAAGAATCCGTCGACTCCGCCGACGCCGCCGTTGATGGCGGTGAGGACTCCGAGCGCGGTGCCGAAGACCTTCGCGCTCAGGCGTTCGTTGAGGATCACGTACGCGATCTGGAAGACGGCGCTCGACGCGCCCTGGAGGACCCGGCCGATGAGCAGGACCGGCAGGTTGGGCGCCAGGAAGCAGATCAGGGTGCCGACGGCCGTGACGGTGAGCACCGCGACGAGGACCTTGCGCCGTCCCACGAAGTCGCTGACGCGGCTGAGGACGACGCCGCCGATGGCACCGGCCAGGAAGAACAGCGAGGACACCTGGGCTATGTCGTCCACGCTGCCGCCGAGCCGCTCGGCCATGTCGGGCAGCGCGGGCGTGACCATGCTCGCGTTGAGCTGGAACGAGATCACGCCAAGCAGCAGTGTGGCGACCAGGCCCACGACCTGCGCGCCGCGCAGGGGCGGCGCGTCGGGCGCGGCCGAGGGGTCGGCGCTCTCTCTGTTCTGCACACCGTGAGTAACCATGTTGGACACCTTGATTTCGTAGCGTCGCCGCCCGGCTGATGTGTGATGTTATACCTCTCGGTCCGACATGCGTCCAGAGCCGTGTTTCTGGGGCTACGCTGGTCCCCCATCCAGCCAGCACGGCCTAGTGAGGTGCAGTGGTCGCGACCGTCGACAACTTCGGCGACTTCTTCGATCAGCCGCTGACGGTTCCCCTCGGGCAGCCGCGACGTGTGGCGGTCTACTCACGCCTCGCCGCCGGCATCCGCGCGCAGGTCTTCCCGCTCGGCTCGCTCCTGCCGAAGGAGAGCGACCTCGGCACCCGCCTCGGCGTCAGCCGTACGGTCGTCAGGGAGGCTCTGATGCTCCTGGAGGAGGACGGGCTCATCCACACGCGGCGCGGTGTCGGCCGTTTCGTGGCGCCCGAGTTGCCCCGCGCGGGCCTCGAACGGCTACGCCCCTTCGAAGAGGTGCTGGCCTCCCAGGGCCAGACGGTCGGCGTGGAGAACCTTCAGGCGACCATCCAGCACGCGACGGACTTCGTTGCGGGCGGCCTCAAGCTGGACCCCGATGCGAACACGTGGTTCTGGGAGACCCGGCTCACGCGCGACGGCGAGCCGGTGGCGCTCGTCCAGGAACACATCCCCGCCGGGCGCGACCTGCGCGACATCAGCCCCGTGCTCGCCGAGCGCCTGCGGGAGGACCCGCATGATCAGGGCCGCACCCTCTTCGCCGTGATGACGGACGTACTGGGCCCCGTGTTCGGCCCGGGCGAGTGCGCGATGACAGCGGGCGTCGCGGGGGCCACACGCGGACGCCTGCTGTCCCTGGCCCCCTCCGCCCCTCTGCTGATCCTCACCCAGACCGCCCAGCACGGCGGCCGGGTGGCCTATCTCGCGAAGTACCTCGTCCGCGCCGGGGAACGGCTCTCGATCAACCAGCCGCCGCAGTCGTAGGACGCCCGACGGGCCCCGCTCCGCGGGCCGCCCGGCGTGACGGGTCAGCCGCCGCCCAGCCCGCCCTGCGCGGCCACCATCGTCATACCGAGGCCGCCGACCGCCTTGCCCAGACCCGGCGCCACGGCGTCGAGACGTCCCGTCAGTTCCTCGATGCGTTCCTTGCGGGCGTGGGCGTCCGCGCGGGAGACGACCGACCGGATGCCGCCGACGGCGGCCAGGGCCACCAGTGCGGCGTCGGCGGGCGCGATCAGCGCGGCAGGCTCGGTGCCGTGCAGGAGCCCGGCCGCCGTTGCCTGGAGCGAGGTGACGGCGGACGCGTCCCTCACCGTCACCTCGCGCCGGGACCGGCCGAAGGACCGCTTCTCCTCGACGGCCAGCACCCCCTGGGCGACGAGCCGGTCCTCGACCGCGAGCAGCGTCTCCTTGCGGTCGTGCCTGATCCAGGACTTCCAGCCGCGCCGGTCGCGCGCGACATGGTCGAGCGTCAGGTCGAGGACCGGGTCCCCGGTCGGTCCCGGCCTCGCGACGGACACGTCGCCGTGGGAGGCGACGAGGTTCCCCCGGATCGCCAGCTCGGCCAGGACGGCGGCCCGCAGCAGGAACCCGGTCCTCGTACGGTCGTAGAGGTCGTGGGCGGGGGTGTCGTAGGCCGTGAGGTAGATCCGGCCGTACAGGGTCTGCGTCATGACATCGACGCTACGACGATCACGACCGGAAGTGATCCCCCCAGCGGGTGGAACGGCGCTGGGCACAACGGATGAGTGGGCCCGGCGCTCGTCCTGACGGATGAGTCACGCCACCGGGGTCACCGGCGGACGTCAGGCGCTCTCCTTGACGTAGGCCTCCAGCCGGTCGACTAGCTCCATCGGGTGGCTCAGCGCCGCCAGATGCCCGCCCGGTACCTCGTCCGGAATCATGCCGAGCCGGTCCTCCGCCACCCGGCGCTGGAAGTCGGCGGGGAAGAAGCGGTCGTCGCGGCCGGCCACCACCCGGGTCTCCACCGCCGGCCACACGTCGAGGGTGAACGGTGTGGCGAAGGCCGCCTCGGACTCGTCCTGGTTGTGCTCCGCCGACGCGTCGATCTGTGCCTGCGACAGATCGTGCAGGAAGTACGTCGCCAGGTCGGTCTCCGCGTCGGGGTCGCGGCCCTCGCGCGCGTCGTTCGCGCGGCGGGCCGCCTCCTGGCCGGTGTTGGCCCACCACTCCCCCGGTGTCTCGCCGGGCCGCGGGATCATCCCGTTGACCAGTACGAGGAGCGACACGGGCAGGCGCGGGCAGACCAGCGGCGCGGTGAACCCGCCGAGGGACTGCCCCACGACCACCAGGTCGGTCCGGTCACCGACCGCGTCGACGACTGTGTCCACGTACTCCGGAAGACCCGCCCGGGGATCGTCCCCGGGGAGGTCCACGGAGACGACGTCCCGCCCCCGGCGGCTCAGTTCGTCACTGACCCCGTGCCAGTACCAGGCCGAGCCGCCGGCTCCGGGGATCAACACGTACGTGGTCATGGCGCACCCTCCACGATGGGACCGTCCGTCGTCTGTGTGACCGTCGCCGTAACGACCGTCCTCTCTCTGACTGTCGTTCCCCGCGGAACTCACCGCATGTCGACAGGCCTCTCCTTGGACTCGAACGGGAAGCGGCGGCGGAAGTCGTCGGCCGCGTCCTCCAGGGTGCAGAAGGAGACTCCCTCGTGGGCCGAGACGTAGTCGATGAAGCGTTCCAGCATCAGCAGCACCTGGGGGCGGCCCGAGACGTCCGGGTGCAGGGTCACCGGGACGACCGCGTAGTCGAGCTCGCGGTGGACCCAGTCGAACTGGTCCTTCCAGTCCTGTTCGAGCGCGCGCGGGGACACATAGCCGTGGCTGTTGTGGGAGTGCTTGTTGAACATCATGGGCGGGAGGTCGTCCACGTACCAGTTGCCGCAGAACTCGACGAGGTCGACCTCGTGACCGTGGATGAGGGGCTTCATCCAGTCCTTCGCCTGACCGGAGTAGTCGATCTTCGTCCAGGAGTCGCCCACGCGGGCGTAGAAGGGGGTGAAGTCCCGGTAGTTCTGGGAGTGGTCGTAGGAGAAGCCGTACTTGTGGAGCAGTGCGGCGGTGGACTCGGACATCTCCCACCAGGGGGCGACGTAGCCCTTGGGCCTGCGGCCGGTGAACTGCTCGATCAGTTCGACGGACTTCGCGAGGACGTCCTCCTCCTGCTGGGGGGACATCGCGATGGGGTTCTCGTGGCTGTAGCCGTGCGCGCCGATCTCGTGGCCCGCCTCGACGACCATGCTGGTCTGCTCGGGGAACGTCTCGATCGAGTGGCCGGGGATGAACCACGACGTGCGGATGCCGTGGCGCTCGAACAGCTTGAGCAGGCGCGGGGTGCCGATCTCGCCGGCGAAGACGCCGCGCTGGATGTCGTTCGGGGAGTCCTCGCCGCCGTAACTGCCGAGCCAGCCGGCGACGGCGTCGACGTCGACTCCGAGGGCGATCTTGATGTCCTTCATGGGGGCGGCTCCTAGCTCACAGGGCGGTACGGATACGGGCGACGGCGTCGTCGAGCGCGGCGGTGTCGGTGGGCGTCCAGTCACGTTCGGCCATGCTGTGGACGGAGATCCAGCCGGTCATGGCTCCGCCGGTCTCCACGGGGGCGAGCATCTGGGCCTGCACCCCGTAGACGTCGACGAGGGCCTGCGGGGGGTGCGGGTCCACGTGGAAGTGGGGCTGGATCAGGGGCTTCCGGTGCTGTTCGAGCCACACGACGGTGTTCAGGTTGCGCTGGTCGAGCGAGGCGTCGCGGCGGATCGGGCGGACGCCGGGACGCAGCGCCTCCCCGGCGGTGAGGTCGACGTGCAGGCCGAGCTCGGGCAGGTCGACGCGGAACGTGGTGCGGTCGGCGCCGGTCGCGGCGAGGAGGCCGGCGAGGGTGTCCTGGATCAGGGCCCGCAGGCTGCCCGAGCGGAGCAGGTCGCCGTGGCCGGTGAGGCGGGGCGCGGCGCCCGCGAGGTCGAGGGCCTTCCAGAGGGTCACGGTGACGGAGTCCAACACCGGTATGTGCAGGGCCTGTTCGAGGCGTTCGGCCTCCGAGGCGCCGTGCACGTTCGTGCAGAGGACGGCCACCGCGTGCGTGTCGTCCTCGGCGGCCTGCTCTGCCTGGCGCGCGACATGGGCGGCGGGGATCCGGGCGAAGGCCTCGTTGTCGTCCTCGCCGAACGGCTCCGCGAGGGAGCAGGTGATCCCCTCCTTCGCGTACGTGTCGACGATCCGCTCGCACACGTCCCGGGTGTAGGGCAGTGCGAGTCCGAGCCGGGTGACGCCGTACGCGGCGCAGGCGTCGAGGAGGGCGAGCGTGGAGGTGGTGGCGGGGATGCCGGTCTCGGCGGTGATCGCGGCGGCGAGTGCGCGGTCGCGTTCGATGCCGAGCCATGAACCCGAGGTGCCGTTCCACGCGATGACGTCGACCTTGGCGTCGGCGAGCTGCCGCGCCGCGGCCAGCATCGGGCCGGGGTCGAACTGGGCGTCGCTGTCCCCGTCCAGGGCGATCCGGGTGACCGGAACGCGCGCGAAGTGGGCGGTCGCGGCGTTCGTGCCGTGCAGGAGGGCGTAGGTCTCCGGCTCCAGGGCGGTGTTGGACGACGGTGTGAGCATCCCGAGGCGGGGCGGTGTGTGACTGGTCATCGGGTGGCGAGCCTCCTGGAGTAGTCGATGACGAGGGACGAGACGGTGAACAGGACCCCGGCGCCGACGAAGTAGAGCAGCGCCCAGGTGTAGGAGCCGGTGCCGCCGACGATGAATCCGACGGCGATGGGCGTGACGATTCCGGCGATGTTGCCGGACAGGTTCATGGCGGCGCCGACGACGCCCGCGTTGGCCCGGCCGCCGAGGATCGAGGGCAGGGACCAGTAGAGGCCGGCCCAGCGCAGGAAGAAGAGCACGATGGCGAGCAGCGCGACCGCGGTCAGGGCGTCGGGGACGAGGACGACACCGAGGAGCCCGGCGACGACGGCGGCGCCCGCGATGCCCATCAGGGTGCGCATCACGCGGTTGGCTCCGGCGCCGGTGGCCTGCCAGCGGTCGGAGATCCAGCCGCCGGTCAGCTCGCCCACGAAGCCCGCGCCGAAGATGGCGAGGGTGGACCAGCCGATGGTCTTGATGTCGAAGCCCTTGGTCTCCGAGAGGTAGAGCGGGCCCCAGGTGAGGATGCCGTAGAAGACGCCGTTGAAGCCCATCCAGCCCAGGCACATGCCCCAGAACGAGCGGTACTTGAGGTAGGCGCCGAGACGGGCGCGCCGGTCGGTGCCGGCGGCGGCGTCCTCGGCGGCGTGGGCGCGGTCGATATAGTCGGCCTCCGCCGCATTGACGCGGCGATGGGCGCGCGGGGTGTCGCGCAGGAACCACAGGGCGACGAAGCCGATGGCCGCGGTGAGGACACCGGCGACGACGAAGCTGATGCGCCAGCTGCCGGTCCAGGCGATGAGTCCGGAGATGGCGATGCCGCCGAGTGCGGAGCCGAGCGGTGCGCCTCCGTCCATGAGCACGGCGCCGCGGCCGCGTTCCTTCGCGGGCAGCCAGTTGGCGTTGAGTTTGCCGCCGGCGGGCATGACCGGGGCCTCTACCGCGCCGAGGAGCAGGCGGAACCCGAGGAGGGAGCCGACGCCGGTGGCCGCGCCGGTGAGTCCCGTCGCGACGCCCCAGCCGATGCAGGCGCCACCGGCCATGTAGCGGGGCCCGAAGCGGTCGATGAGCCAGCCGCTGGGGATCTGCATCAGGGCGTAGGTCCAGAAGAACGCGCTGAGGACGAAGCCGGTGACCTCCTTGGAGAGGTGGAGGTCCTCGGTGATGAGGGGCAGCGCCACGGAGACGGATCCGCGGTCGATGTAGTTGAGGGCCACGACGGCCAGGAGAAGGACGAAGACTTTCCAGCGGGTGCGTGTGGGCCGGGCGGCGGGGGCGGGCCCCGCGTCGGCCCCGGTTCTTTCATCTGTGCTGTGTACGGGGTTGACCTGTGACATGGCGGACCCTCGATTCGGCAGACTTCGGGTACGTGCTGACGTGCAACTTCCGCGCTATGGCATACCAAACAATGAAGGGAACCCCAGGGCCTCGTCAAGCGTTTGGTATACCGTAAGAGCAACTTTTCGGGGAGGACACATGACAGAGGGCCAGACCCGGGACACCACGTCCCCGACCGGGACGGGGTGGCTGCGCGACCAGGTCTGCGAGGGGATCCGCGATCAGATCATCGGCGGCAGGCTCAAGCCGGGCGACCGCCTTGTCGAGCGGGACGTGGCCGAGGAGTTCGGCGTCTCCCGCATCCCGGTGCGCGAGGCCATCCGCATCCTGATGAGCGAGGGGTTCCTCCAGGCCCTGTCCCCGCGGCGCATCGTCGTCAAGGAGCTGTCACGCCAGGACGTGGCGAACCTCTTCGACCTGCGCGAGGCACTCGAGGTCCTCGCGGCGCGCCGCGCGGCAGAGAACGCGGACGAGGTTCAGCTCCGGCAAATGCAGCGCCTGTTGGAGAGCGCCCGCAAGGCAACGCTCGCCGGTCGCCCCGAGCGCGTGTCGCGCGCCAACACCGCGTTTCACCACCACATCGTCGAGATGGCGGGCAACGAACTCCTCGCCGCGACCCTCGAACCCCTGGAGGGCCGGCTGCGCTGGCTGTTCCATCAGATCGACGACCCCACGTTGGTGTGGGAGGAGCACCGACGCCTCTACGAGACGATCGTCGCGGCCGACCCCGAGGCGGCGGCCGCGTGCGCGCTCCGGCATGTGCGCCACTACAGGGAGGTGGCGCTGCGCCTCCTGTTCGACGCGCCCGACACCTACTGAGCCGTGGGGCCGCCGGCCACCGGTCCGGCCCCCGGCGCCTCCCGCCCGAACGCGGCGGCGGCGCCCAGGAGTTGGCCGTCGCGCCACTCGGAAAGACTCGGAAGGCGCGGGACGGTCAGTGCCCCGCGAGGAGCTTCACCCCGACCACGCCGACCCCGATCACCGCGTCGACCACGGCCGCCAGGCTCGACGCGAGCAGCCCGCCGCCCATCCGGCGGCCACCCTCGAAGCCCCAGGCGGCGAGGCCGGCGACGCCCACACCGGCCGCGATCCACAGAGCGGTGTCGAGGTCGAGGGCGCCTGTCGCGGACAGCGCGTCCATCACCAGCGGGCCGGCCGCGGACGACAGGAGAGGGCTGCTGACGTACAGCATGTGCCGCGCCTCGGCGCGCGCCGGGAACCGCTTGTGCACGACGCGGTGCGACTGCACGTCCGCCACCAGCGTGGCCAGCCACAGGCCGACCGCGGTACCCGTCACATAGGCGGCAGCGGTCCAGTGCCCGGTGTGCGGGTTCTGCGCGAGGCTCACGACCACCGCGAGCATCGTGATCGCGGCGTAGATCCGCTCCTTCAGCCGCTCGCGCAGGGTGTTGAGCAACTCCCCTTTTTTCTCCGCATTCACTGCCATGTGCGAACAATAAATGCAGCGCCCGTCGGGAGGTCACCCCCGCCGGACGCTGCACCGGTGTCCACCGTGATGCGCCTACGGCTTGCGCGCCACCACGGCGTAGATTCCGCCGTCCTCCGCGCGCGGGGCGACCGTGCCCCGGAACCACTCCGTCGCCGTGACCAGGCCCGGCTCCACGAGTTCGAGCCCCTCGAAGAAGCGGCCGACCCCGTCGCGCGAACGGAACCCGAGCTCGATCCCGCCCTTCGCGTACTCGGCGGTCACCTGTGCGGAAAGCTCCGGGAAGATGTCGGACGACGCGTGCGACAGCACGAGATAACTGCCGGAGGGCAGCGCTCCCACCAGAGTGGAGACGATGTCGTACGGCTCCTGCTCCCCGGGCAGGAAGTGCATGAGCGCGATGAGCGAGAGCGCGATCGGCCGGTCGAAGTCGAGCAGCTTGCGGGCGTGGTCGAGGATCTCGCCGGGCGCACGCACATCCCCCTGGACGTAGTCGGTCATGCCCTCGGGGCTGCTGACCAGCAGGGCCTCGGCATGCCGCAGCACGATGGGGTCGTTGTCCGTGTAGACGACGCGCGACTCGGGACGGATCCCTTGGACGATCTGGTGCAGGTTCGGCGCGGTCGGGATCCCGGTGCCGATGTCGAGGAACTGGTCGACGCCGGTGCCCGCCAGCCACGCGACGGCGCGGTGCATGAACTCACGGTTCTGGCGCGCCGCGTCCCGCGCCTGGGGAGGCAGTTGCTCCCCCACCTCCTCGTCGACGGGGTAGTTGTCCTTGCCGCCGAGGAGATAGTCGTAGACACGGGCCGGGTGGGGCTTGCTGGTGTCTATCCGGGGGGTGGGTGGTGTCTCTGCCGTCATGGCCACGCAGTCTGCCACAGCAACTCGCCTGTCAGTACGGATGGTTGGCGGGCGACCTGCGCTCGGTCAGCTCACACTGACCGATGTGTCGTCGACGACGAACGACGTCTCGAGGGTGGACCCTTCCGCGCCGGTCAGTTTCACGGTCACCGACTGCCCCGCGTAGGCGCCCAGGTTGAACGTCTTGAGCGCGTAGCCCGAGGCCGCGTCGAGGTTGGAGTACGTGCCGAGCGTCGACAGGACCGTGCCGCCGCTGTTGAGTACCTGCACCTTGAGCGTGTCGTACGCCGTAGTGGTGGTGGTCTCGGCCGTGTCGATGTGGAGGTAGAGACTGAGGGTGGCCGCGCAGCCGGTCGGGATATTCACCGTCTGCGACAGGGTGTCGGTGTGGGCGGAGCCGTAACCGTTCATCCAGGCCTTGTAGGTGCCGGTGCGCGCGGGTTCGCCGGTGTCGTTGGTGATGACGCCGCTGGAGGCGGTCCAGGTGGTGCTGCCCGACTCGAAGCCCGGGTTGCCGAGGAGCTGGGCGGCGGTGCAGGTGCCGCCGCCTCCCCCGCTGCTGCCGGTGGCTCCGGAGAGCCACTCGGTGGCGTTCAGGGCGAGGGGCGCGTTCGTCCCCGCCGGGTCGTTCCAGCCGTCGTAGAGCGTGTTCCCGGACTGGCCCGTGCCGTCGTCGATCGGGGAGCTGTCGCCCCAGAACGCGACGCGGCCGCTGCCGAACGTGCTGGTGGCGAAGAAGGCGCCCGTATTGCCGGAGGAACCGGTGCGGTAGACGAGGCCCTTGACCGAGGAGTTGTCGGCCGGCTTGAGCGTGGCCGTGGTGCCGCTGCGGATGATGCTGCCGCCGACCTTGCCGAACGACCCGTTGATGACGGGGTCGGTGGTGGAGGTGATGGCCTTCGGGTCGTCGGTGCTGATGCTCAGTGTGTCGACGGAGAAGCCGAACGGGTCCGTGGAATCGACGGAGTTGTTGGTCATGAGGTCGTTGATGACCTCGACCGCGTCGATGCCGTCGCTGTTGCGGTCCGCGCCGGTGTGGTCGGAGATGAGGAAGAGGCCGCCGCCGTTCTGGACGAACTTCATGACGGCGGTCTTCTCCGCCGCGCTGAGCAGCACGTTCGGCTCGGGCAGCACGAACGTGTCGAAGTTCTTGAGATCCAGGGCCGACGAGGTCCCGTACGTGATGGTGTTGCCGGACGGCAGTGTCTTGAGCGCGTAGTCGCCGGTCTTCTGAAGGCCCACGCCCCATGCGGAGAGCGCGCCCGTCCAGTCGTTCTCGGCCGAGGGCGTCGCGTCCTGGCCGAGCGGATCGGGCTGGCTGGTGCCGATGATCCAGTCGGCGTTGCCGGCGGTCTCGGCCTTGGTGTTGTCGAAGAGCACGCGGTGGGGCGTCGCGGCGGCGGCCGGGGTGGCACCGGCCTGACCTGCCGTCACACCGGCGAGGAGCATTCCGAAGACGGCGGCCGCGCAGGCGACGCGGCGGCGGGGACGTCTGGATCCGAGCATCCGTCATACCTCCGTGAGGGGTGGGGAGAAGGCGGTGCGGGCGTCGAGTCTGCGCGCGTAGAACGCCGATCATGAAGAGGCAGGACGACGCGTTATTGAACAGTACATGGCAATCCGGTGCCCCGACAGGGCACCGCGGGCCGACCGTCCGCGTCACAGCTGGCAGATGCCCCGCATCACTGCAGGCCGATACGCCGCGCGATCTCCTCGGTGTGCCGCAGGCGCGCGGGCGCGTCGTCGCCGAGGGCCGCGACGACTCCGGCGACGACGGTCTCGACCACGGCGAGGGTGGGCACGAAGCTGTCGTACGGCGACGGCGTCGTGACCAGGCTGGGCAGCACGACCTCGGCGTGCGTGGAGACCGGGGACAGCCATCTGTCGGTGAACAGGATGACCTTCGCGCCCTGTTCCAGGGCGAGTTGGGCCATGGTGACCTTGTCCTGCTCGTAACGGCGGTAGTCGAAGACGATCAGGACGTCGCGGCGGGTGAGCGCGCCGAGCACCGCGGTCCGCTCGACGTCGCCCGCAGGCAGGAGCCGGATGTCACCGCGCAACTGCATGAGGTGCAGCCCGAGGTACTGGGCGAGGAGATGGGTGAAGCGGCCGCCGGCCAGCGTGATGCGCCGCTTGCCGTCGGCCAAGAGCGAGACGGCGTGTTCCAGGTCGTGCGACGGGAGTTCGGTGAGGGTCTGTGCGACGGCGGAGCTGAACAGCCGGCCGGCCTGCCCGAGAAGGGACGCGTCGCCGCCCGCCGCCCCGTCGGTGCGGGCGCGGTCGGCGGATTCGTACAGTGACAGGGGCGACGCGTTGCGTTCGTCGAGTTCCTCGCGCAGCGCGGTCTGGAAGTCGGGGAAGCCGCGGTAGCCGAGCCGGTTGACGAAGCGGATGACCGTCGGGGCGCTGACGCCCGCCCGCTCGGCGAGTACGGCGACGGTCTCGAAGCCGGCGGAGGGGTAGTTGGCCAGGAGGACGCGGGCGACCTTGCGTTCGGCGGGGCTGAGGTCGCCCAGCTTGTGCCGGATCACGTCGGCGAGTGCGCCGGAGGCCATCGCGGGTTCCTTTCTCGGGTCGGCGGGCGTGGGCCCGCGGGCCGAGCCTAATGCCGATCTTCGGAGCTGTGGTCCCGACCGTCGCCGCGCCCCGGGGCCACGACGGGTGCTCCCGCACCGGGCAACGGCGCGATGAACCGGTGCGGGAGCGTCGGGGGCAGCGTCAGTCGCTGCGGCTGTCGCCCAGGTCGGCGATGAGAGAGGCGAGCAGGGCGACCCGGACCGGGACCGTACTGACGTCGAGCCACTCCTCGGGGGTGTGGTCGGCGCCGCCGACCGGTCCCAGGCCGTCCAGTGTCGGTACCCCTGTGCCGGCGATGGTGTTGGCGTCCCCCACGCCGCCCGTGGCCGTGGCCCCGAAGGACAGGCCCAGGCGTACGCCGATGCCCTTGGCCCGGTCGAACATGCGGCGGGAAGCGTCGGTGTCCTCCATCGGCGGGCAGGATTCGAGTTCCTCGACGGTGACGCTGGTGCCGGGGACGACGGGCCGCGCGGCGGCCTCCTGGAGGGCGGCGGTGGCGTCGCGCATGCCGGCGTCCGTGGCCGAGCGGATCTCGACGAGGAGTTCCGCGTCGGGGCAGACGATGTTGAAGCGGCTGCCCGCGCGGACGACGCCGACGTTGAGGGTGACGCCCTCCCACATGCCGTTGAGCGCCTGGATCGCGATGACGAGGTGGGCGGCGGCCAGAGCCGCGTTCGCTCCGCGTTCGGGTTCGATGCCCGCGTGTGCGGCGCGGCCGGTGACGGTGAGCCTGAAGTCGGCCACGCCCTTGCGGGCGATGACCAGGTCGCCGTTCTCCCGGGCGCATTCGAGGGCGAGGGCGTAGTGCGCCCCCTCGGCGGCCCGCCGGGTGACCGGTCTGCTGGCGGGCGAGCCGATCTCCTCGTCCGGCGTGGCGAGGAAGACGAGTTCCGCGTAGTCCTCGACGCCGGCCCGGGCGAGGATCTCGAGGGCGGCCAGTCCTGCGACCAGGCCTCCCTTGTCGTCGCTGACGCCGGGTCCGTGGGCGAGGGATCCGCTTAGGGAGAAGGGGCGTTCGGCGGCGGCCCCGTCGTCGAAGACGGTGTCCATGTGCGCGGCGAGCAGGAGTCTGCGGCCTCCGTCGGCGACGGCTAGGCGACCTTGTCTGCGCCCGATGAGCACATCTCCGGTGCGCTGTCCGTGGGTCGGCGGCAGCGGGACGCGTTCCACGAAGAAGCCCAGACGCTCGAGGCGGGCCCGGACCAGGTCGGCGACCCGGTTGACGCCGTCGGAGCTGTACGAGCCGGAGTCGATCGCGACGAGTTCGGCCAGGTCTTCGAGGTACCGCGGCTGGTGTGCGTGGGACAGGGCCAGCAGCGCCTCGTCGAGGGGCTGCTGACGGGGCGGGGCGCTCACAGGACCTTCGACAGGAAGGCGCGGGTGCGCTCCTGCTCCGGTGCGGCCAGGACCCGTCGGGGGTCACCGGATTCGACGACGACACCTTCGTCCATGAAGACGGCCAGGTCACCGACTTCGCGGGCGAAGCCGATCTCGTGCGTGACGACGACCATGGTCATGCCGTCGTCCGCGAGCCGGCGCATGACGTCGAGGACGTCGCCGACGAGTTCGGGATCGAGCGCCGACGTCGGTTCGTCGAACAGCATCAGCTTCGGTTTCATGGCGAGGGCACGGGCGATGGCGACGCGCTGCTGCTGGCCGCCCGAGAGCTCGGCCGGGTAGTGGCCCTCCCGGTCGGCGAGCCCCACCTGGTCCAGCAGGGCCCTCGCCTCGTCGCGGGCCCGGTCCCTGGGGGCGCCGGCGACCTTGACGGGGGCTTCCATGACGTTCTCCAGGGCCGTCATGTGCGGGAAGAGGTTGAACCGCTGGAACACCATGCCGATGTCGCGCCGCCGGGCGGCGACCTCGCGCTCACGCAACTCGTGGAGGCGGGTGCCCTGCGGCCGGTAGCCGACCGGTTCGCCGTCGACGGAGAGGCGGCCCCCGTCGATCTTCTCCAGATGGTTGATGCACCGCAGGAACGTGGACTTGCCGGACCCCGAGGGCCCCAACAGGCAGCACACCTGGCCGCGTTCGACCATCAGGTCGATGCCCTTGAGGACCTGCAGCTTGCCGAAGTGTTTGCGCACGCCTTCGGCGTGCACCATGGGCGCGTTCAACGGCCCGCCTCCTTCTGTGTGCGGCTGCGCAGGGCGGTGAGGGATCCGGCGCAGAGGCGCCGCAGCGGGGAGACCGCGGCGCCGCGCGCCGTGCCGCGCCCGTAGCGGCGTTCGAGCCACGCCTGCGGGACGCTCAGGACGCTGACCAGAGCCAGGTACCAGAGGGACGCCACCACGAGCATGGGGATGACCTGATAGTTCTGTCCGTACACGTCCTGGATGTTGGACATGAGGTCGTGCGCCGCGATCACAGACACGAGTGCGGTCATCTTGAGCATGTTGATCGTCTCGTTGCCCAGCGGCGGGATGATCACCCGCATCGCCTGGGGCAGCACGATCCGTCGCATGGTGAGCGCCGGGCGCATGCCGAGCGAGTGGGCCGCCTCGGTCTGTCCGGCGTCGACGGACCGGATCCCTGCGCGGACGATCTCGGAGGCGTACGCGGCCTCGTTCAGGCCGAGCGCGAGCAGGGCGGCGACGGCCGGGGTGAGCAGGGTGTTGGTGTCGGCCTGGAAGAAGGTGACGCCGGTGAACGGGATGCCGACCATCACGTGCTGGTAGAGGGCTCCGGCGTATCCCCAGAAGATGATCTGTACGAGCAGCGGGGTGCCACGGAAGAGCCAGACGAACAGCGATGAAAGGCCATACAGGACCGGGTCGTCGGAGAGCCGCATGACGGCGACGAGGGTGCCGAGGACGAGGCCGAGCGTCATCGCGGCGACGGTCAGCCACAACGTGGTGGCCAGACCGTCGAAGATCAGCCCGGCGAACAGGTAGTGGCCGACGACGTCCCAGTGCAGGTTGCCGTTCTTCGCGAGCGAGCCGACGAGGCCGGCCAGCGCGGCGACCGCGGCCACCGCGGAGATCCAGCGGCCCCAGTGGCGGACGGGGACGATCTCGAAGGCGTCGGATGCGGGGGTCTCGCCCGTGCGCGGCGTCCCCATGGGCGTGGTGGTGGCCATCTCTAGTCCACCGCCGCGTTCTTGGTGGCTTCCTTAACGGCGATGGAGGCGACGCCGTACTTGTCGCAGATCTTGGTGAGGGTGCCGTCGTCGATCAGGGCCTGGAGCGCCCGCCGGATCGCGTCGGTCAGTTGCGGAAGTTGCCTGGAGACCGCGATGCCGTTGGGTGAGGCGCGGTAGCCTGCCGGCGCCTTGGGGTCCTCGGCCAGGTCGAAGGCCTTGCCGCCGTCGGCGGTCTTGGCCGACCATCCGGCGGCGGGTTTGGTGACGACCTCGGCCGTCACCTTGCCCGAGCGCAGGGCGAGCTGGGCGTCCGAGTCCTTGGGGAAGGTCTGGATGTCGGCCGCCTTCCGGCCGGCCGCCCGGCACTCGGCCTGGTGGCCCTCGAGCAGCTTGTACTGGTTGGTCGCCGCCTGGACGCCGACCTTCCTGCCGCAGAGGTCGTCCAGCGTGCTGATCTTCGCCGGGTTGCCCTCGGCCACCAGGATGCCCGAGCCGGAACGCGAGTAGTCGACGAAGTCGACGACCTTCTGCCGCTCCTTGTTGTCGGTCAGGGCCGACATCGCGGCGTCGAACTTGCCGGCCTGGAGGGCGGGCACGATGCCGTCGAACTTCGTCGGGGTGAAGGCGAACCTGACGCCGAGCTTCGCGCCCAGGGCCTGGCCGAGGTCGTAGTCCAGACCGGTCAGTTCGCTCTTTCCCTCGGTGACGAACATCGCGAACGGCGGGTAGGGGACGTCCGTGGCCACGCGCACGGTGCCCACCTTCTTGATCCGCTCGGGCAGGGCCTCGTGCAGTGCCACGTCTCGCGTGACCGTGACCCCGGCGATCTTTTCACTGGACGCCGGCTCAGCTCCGCCGGAGCCGCTCGCGCCGCAGCCGGAGACCACCACCAGAGCCGTGCAGGCCAGCACGGCAGCAGCCCCGCGGCGGGGCACAGAGATGTACATCAACGTCGTTCCCTCTCGGACGTCCGAAGCGCGCGGAATCACCTCCGCCGACGTCCCAGAAGTTACACATCAATGCTCGCCATGGCTAGATGTAATGCACGTTACAGTCCTGGTCGCGCTCGGGCAGGTATCCGTTCCGTGTGTCGTTCGTCGGCAGATACGAGGCCCGACGTGCCCATCCGTACCCGGGCGGACCTCGTCGTCGAGGCCGTCATGCCGGGCGTGCAGGTCTGCCGGTGCTCTACGCGGCCACGGAGGCCGGCACCGGAGCGGGCGGGCGAACATCCGCCATGCGGCGCTCGGGTCCACGCCGCCGCAGCACCAGATGACCGACGAACGCGGCGGGCCCGAAGAAGATCTGTGCGGGCACGATCTCGGGGAGATGCCCGGTGAGCGCCTCGACCGTGACCGGCGTGAGGGTCGGCAGCAGCGCACCGAACACGGCGACGAGGCCGAGAGCGGTGGCGAGGCCGGACCGCCCGTAGGCCTTGTACGCGACGGTGCTGTAGAGGGCGTACACGAGGAGGTCACCCATGCCGAGCACCGCGCCGAGGTCTCCGACGCGCAGGCCCGCGGAGGGCGCGAAGGCGTAGCCCTGCACGGCATCGAAGAGCCGCTGCGTGATGGGCACGGCGGTGGCGAAGAACAGGTCGTACGCAGCGAGGGCGAGCGCGAACCGGGCGACGTGCCGCAGGCGGAGACCGCCCTGGGCGTTGAGGTTGGCGGCGCCGACCGCCATCAGCATGATGACGGTGCTGTTGATCAGCCAGTACGGCAGCGCATGGGTCGGGTCGTGTTCGGCGGTGCGCGCGGCGAACCAGTCGGCCGCAAGGAGCCCGGCGATGAGGAGCCACCGGAGCCGGGCGCTTCGGACCACGGGCCCGTAGGCGACGGCGAGGCCGCCCGCCAGGGTGAGGCCGAGGACGGGCGGCAGGAGCGCGCCGGGCAGGGCCAGGTAGAGGAACGGCAGGGCGATCACGAAGCCCATCATGATGACCATGTCGTTGCCGTTGAAGGCTCCGACTGCCGGCCTCGGCAGGGTGACGAGCCGGAAGTACGCGACGCCCGCGAGCGAGACGCCCAGGGCGACGCCCAGCGTGACGAGGGTGAAGAACACGGACTGTGCGGCGCTCACGAGGCCCTCCCGGCGAAGCTCTGCTCGACCAAGTCGCAGCGGTACCGCCGCAGTTGGTGTCCCTCGGCGTCGGTGAGGGCGACGGTCGCGTCGATGCCTGCCGCGGCGAGGCGGCCGGCGATGTCGGCCGGACTGTTGTCCGCGGCGCACGCGGCGGCGAGTTCGAGTCGTAGGCGGCCGTCGGTCACGTCGGTCCGGTAGCGCATGGGCCACCGGGCGCCCGGCAGCGCGTCGAGGACCTCGATGATGTCGCGCGGCATCACGGCCCCGGCGCGGGTGCTCAGGACATGGTCGGCCTTGCCGAGGATGTGCGAGGTGGCCGGGACGTTCGCCATCTCACAGGTGAGGGGCGCGTCGGGCAGGCGCCGCACGAGATCGCGGGTGTCGTAGCGGAAGAGCGGCATGCACTCCCGGTACGGGTAGAACGGGGTGGCGACGATGGTGCCGAGCGCACCGGGCTCGGCCGGCTCCCCGGTCTCCAGGTCGCACACCTCGACGAGGCCGATCCCGGCGTCGATGTGCAGATGCCGCTGCGCGCAGATCGCGCCCGCGACCGGAGTCACCTCGGTCATGCCGTAGCCGTCGTGGACCGGGGCGCCGAAGGTCTCCTCGGCGGCCGAGGCCAGGGCGGGCGAGAGGACTTCGCTTCCCACGTTGATGCGCCGAAGCCGGAAGTCGGCCGGGCCGAGGCCCCGTTCACGCGCGAGGATGACCAACTGGCCCAGGTAGCTCGGGTAGGTGACCATCAGGGTCGGGGCGGGGGCGTCGGTGCCGACGGTGAGGTCGAGGGTCTCGACGGGGGGCACCAGGCCGACCATGCGGATCGCGGCCCCGGCCATGCGGGCCACCTGCATCTCCGCGTACGCGGTGCCGGTGGCGCGGGAGCTGATGTTGAACTGGACGAGGTCCGTGGTGCGCACATTGCCGCGCAGGACCTGCGAGAGAGCCACCAGAGCGGGCCACAGCCGCTCCTCGTAACGGGAGTACCAGACCTCGGCGGGGCGGCCCGTCGTGCCGGTGGTGCGCGAGGCGAGGAACGGCTCACCGCACAGAAAGTCGCGGGACCGCTTGACGAGGTCCGTCTTCGTGGTGACCGGGACGCGACCCACGGTGTCGACGGTCAGCGTGGCGGGGTCGACGCCCGCGGCCTCGAAGTGCTCGGCGTAGAAAGGTGACTTGTCGGCCAGTCGCCCGGCGGTGCGGCGCAGGGCCTTGTTCGTCAGGTCGGCGCGCAGTTGCGGATCGGCGGCCGCGCCCCGCAGGAGTTGCTCGACGTCCTCTCCCGGCGAGCCGAACTCGGCGATCGTCGCCAGGGCGTCCTCGACCAGCCGCTCGGCGGACCGTACGTCGATGGGACGGCCGAGCACCATCGCCAGCGCCATTCGGAACTGCCGGATCCCCGCGTCGAACATGGTTCCTCCCCCGCCTCCGACACATCGCGCACCGTGAACCGCGCCCCTGAAACGGGGCAAAGAGACGGGGCGGGCGGCCATCGCCGCCCGCCCCGTCGCCGCGTCAGCTGGGACAGTTGGTGAAGAGCACCGCCGCCAGCGAACCCATGACGTACTTGGTGTGCTTGAGCGTGGAAACGATCGCGGACATTCGTAAACCCCCTCCATCGTTCGGATGGCCTTCACCGGCTGGTGAAAGCACAACGATGCTCACTGCGGCAAACTCTCCTGTCAAGAACACGTCAGGCGATCCATTGTCCGCGCCGAAACATGCAATCGGACGAGATCATCCTGCGTCCGGCCGCTCCCGCATTCACGCGATGCGTTCCGGCGCCGCTCACGGTCACACACGGAGCAGCGCCCCCGACGGAGGAGAGCTCCCGAATGGTGGGGCGACCTCGATCTGGCGCAGGTATCCGTCGAGGATCAGGTCGTGGCGATGGAGGCGATGGCGGCGGCCCCGGACCTCGACGCCTTCCGAGGGCCACTGCGCCCGACCGGCCTCGGTGTGCTCCCTCTACGATGGCGCCATACCGCCGCTCATGTGCCGGCGGGCCGCCGGTCGGGAGGGGCCACCAATGATCATTTTCGGTACGCGGGGATATCTGTACCAGCTCGCGATGCTCACGTTCGTCTGTGGCAACTGCGGAAATCCCGCTGCGCACGCGCTGCGCAAGTACGTCACGAAGTTCACGCTGTTCTTCGTGCCGCTGTTCCCCATCTCCAGCAAGTACCGCTCACAGTGCACGTTCTGCGGGATCGAGCACCAGCTCGCCAAGGAGCAGGCGGAGGCGCTGCTCGCGCAGACCGCCGCGCCCGCCGGCTACCCGGCGCAGGGCCAGCAGCAGCCGGGCCAGCCGCTCGGTCAGAACCCCTACCAGCAGTAGTCGTTCAGGGGCTGGCGGCGAACGGCGCCGTGAGGCGCAGCCGCCAGTCCCCGTCGGTGCGGACCACGAGATCGACGCGCCAGGCCGCCACGCGCAGCGGGAGCAGCGGCCGCACCCTGTCCCTCACGAGCTCCGCCTCCTCGTCCGTGGCCCCCGTCGCCAGCGTGACATGCGGCTCGGGACGCTCCCCGAACCGGCCGCCGTACGGGGCGATGTGCGGCCAGCGTGCGCAGAACGCGTCGGCCACGGGCTGCAGTGCGGGTGCGGGGACGGCGACGAAGCGCGGCGCCACCACGAAGTCCTTCAGATCCGTCCGGACCGCGGGCAGTGACGCCGCGAGGTCGCGCACCTCGGCGTCGACGTCCGCCGTCAGCTCCGCCGCGGGCAGGAACGGGTAGAGCAGCGAGACATGGGCGGGCAGACCCTTCCTCACGAGCGCGGGGTTGATCTCCGCCGCGGCTTCGAGCAGCGGGTTCGCCATGGGCAGGGTGATGACCAGCGCGCTCCGGTCCTCCGGGGCGCGCCCCTCGCCGACGGCCGTCATAGCCACCTCACCTCCGTGCCGGGACATGCGTGCGGGGGCGGACCAGGAACGGCCGGCCCCCGCACATGTTCTCAGCCCTGAGCGGCGCTGCGGCGCTTGCGCGTCGCCCACACAAGGCCGCCACCCGCGAGGATCACCACGGCGGCCGCCCCGCCGATGAGCGGCGTGGCGCTGGACGAGCCCGTCTCGGCGAGGTCGCCCGAGTCGGCGCTCGGCTTGGACGAGGGCACCGCGGCAGCGGAGCTCGTCGCCGTGCTCGGCTTGTCGCTCGGCGTGGGAGACGCCGTGTCGGCCGGCTTGGACGGCGTCGGAGTCGGCTTCGGCGTGTCCGACGGCTTGGGCGTGCTGCCCTCGCACACCGGGGCCGTCTTCGTCTCGTCACGCGAGTACTGGTCGCCGTCGGCCGCCTTCACGACCAGGTGGACCTGGAGTTCCTTGCTGTGCTCGGGCAGGTCCAGCTTCTTGTGGAAATCGTTCTGGAACGTCGCGGTGGGCAGCAGGTCCTTTCCGTCCACCGTGACAGTCACCGTGTTGTCGGCCCTCGACCCGTAGTTGGTCAGGTCGAGGCTGACCTGGGAGCAGGTCACCTCCCACACGGGGGTGTGCGCCTGCGCGGGGCTCGCGAAGAGCCCCACGCCGAACGCACCCGCAGTGGCGGCCGCTATGAGAGCGCCCGACGTCCGCCACGTCTTCTTGTTCTCAACCACAGAATTGTCCTCCGCGATGTTCGCCCCGTATGACAGTGCGCGCACCCTACTCCCGACGCACCCGGGGTTCACAACCGCCTCCCCCTTTCCCACGCGCCCCTGGCTCAGAGCGAGTTGGGAGCGTCCCCGAAGTCCGGGATGTCCAGTCGTGCACCCCCGCGCAGGGCCGACTCGTGGGCGACGATGCCGGGCAGGGTGTAACGGGCGGCCACCCACGCGTTCACCGACGGCAGGGTCCTCGTGGCGACGGCGGTGACGAAGTCGTCGACGAGGAAGTGGTGGCTTCCCTCGTGGCCGTTGGGCATGTGGTCGAACTCGCGGGGCAGCCGGGCGCGGTCATGCACGGGCGCCGAACCGGAGGTGAACGCGTCCCTGAGGGCAGGCGCGATGTGCTGGAGCGAGGGGTCGTCGGCCGGCAGCGTCGGCTTGGGCTGAAGGAGTTCCGAGATGTCCCGCACCCCCTTCTTGTCCTGCCAGAAACTGACCGTGGCCAGCTGCTCCATACTGGCGTCGGTGCCGAAGAACCGGAACCGCGATTCGCGGATGTGTGACGGATAGCCGACCCTGCGGAACTCGTTCGTACGGAACGAGCCGCCGCCCGCGACCTCGAAGAGCGCCGTCGCGTTCGACAGGTCGTTGCCGAACTGGCTGACCTCCTTGTCGAAGACCCCGTCACCGCGCTCGTCGGGCACACCGATCGCGGAGACGCTCACGGCGTGGGTCCGCCAGGCGCCGAGCACACCACCGACGGAGTGCGTCGGGTAGAGCAGGGGCGGATAGCTGGCGGTGGCCTTCCAGTTGTCGCCGCCGCTGTACCGGTAGGCGTCGTAGAAGCCGAGGTCCATGTCGTGGACGTAGTCGCCCTCGGCGTAGAAGAGCCGCCCGAAGGCGCCGTCGGCGATCTGGTTGCGGGCGTGCACGGTCGCCGGGTTGTACTGGCTGGTCTCGCCCATCATGTACGTCAGCCCCGTGTCGCGCACGGCGTCGATGATGGCGGCGATCTCGTCCTCGGTGATCGCCATCGGCACCGCCGAGTACACGTGCTTCCCGGCGCGCAACGCCTGCAGGACGAGCGGGCCGTGGGTCCAGCGCTGGGTAAAGACCGCCACGGCGTCGACCGCGTCGGACTCCAGCATGGCGTCGAACGAGGGGAAGGTGCCGGTGAGCCGCTCGGCGGCGACGAGCTGTTCGGCGCGCTTCGGCAGCAGGTCCGTGACGTGGATGTCGCCGACACCGGGGTGGGCGCGGAACAGCTTGGCGAACTGCCCGGAGAACTGCCCGGCGCCGACGATGCCGATGGAGAACGTCATGAGGATCCCTTCACAGACTGGACTTCACTGAAATGCACGGGACTTCACTGAACTTCATTGGGAGAGCAGGAGGTTGATCTGACTGTTGGTGCGGTCGAGGCCGCCGACGGGGACATCGCTGGCATAGATGTCCTGCATGGCGGGCCGCATCAACGCATACACCCCCGCCGCGTAGTTGGTGATCGGGAAGGAGAAGGTCGTCTTGTCGGCGACCGGCTTGGTGAACACCGTGACGTCGATGCCGTCCTTCTTGTAAGCGGCGACGGCCGCCGCCGTGCCGTCCTTGGTGGCCGGGAACACGATCCCGTGCTCGCCGACCGTCCGCCGGCAGGCGAGGTAGGCCACCCACTTCTCGGCGCCCGGCTTGTTGCGCGCGTGCTTGGTGATGGAGTCCGCGAGGTCGTTCATCATGGTGGCGCGCCTGCCGCTCGGGCCGACAGGGGTGACGGCCGTGCCGGTCTGGATGCGCTTGAACCCGTAGTACGTCTTGATCATCCAGGAGCCGTCGAGCGAGGTCGCCGCCGTGCCCGAACCGAACTGCACGCTCAATACACCTAGCGGGGGCCTCGGGCCGGGCCTAGCAGGACGCCGGCGATCAGATCGTGGACCAGGAACTCACCCGGCCGACAGTTCTCCTTGAGCCGGTCCAGGTCGGCGGCCCCGAACCAGCCGTACGCGGAGTGCTTGGACCACTCCAGGGCGGGATGGTCCAGATCCCCGTCGACCTCGACGACCCAGTCGGCCTCGTGCCGTCGGCCGCCACCGTCGTCACCGGTCCACGTGGAGACACCGAGGAACGCACCCACCCGCCGCAGGCGCCACCCCGTCTCCTCCTCGATCTCGCGGGCCAGCGCGCCGAGGAGACTCTCGCCGGGCTCGACGTGGCCGCCGACGATGTCCCACGTGTCGGGAAAAAGGCGCCGGTCGGGGCTTCGCCTCTGCGCGAAAGCCTGCCCCCGCGCATCGAGGATCACGGCACCCACGGTCCACACCTCGCCCTGCTTCATCACGGGAGGTGCGGGCGTCACCGCGATGCGTTCGTATTGCTCGCGCGATGGCATGGCGCCACTTTAGAGGGACGCAGCGCGACCTGGCAGGACGGCGGGAGCCGGGGCTGACAGGAAACTGACAGCGTCCGTGCGCTACTGGTCGCAAGAGCCCCGGTAAGTGGCATCGTGGAAGGTGAGCGCACCGCCGGTCCCGCTCCGCGTGAGCGGCTCGTACGGCGGCGCGCACCGCGGAGCGAAGGCGGTGACGGCTGTGACAACCACCCTGAAGGCCGGAGGGAGCCGGTTCAAGGCCGACCGGCAGCTGACCGTGCGCATGCTGGTCACCGTGTTCCTGCTGGGCCTGCTGTACGTGGCGTTCATCGGCGCGCTCCTGGTCCTGCTCAAGTCGACACTCCTGGTCGTCGTGATCGCCGCGGGACTCCTCGGGTCGCAGTACTGGTTCTCCGACCGGATCGCCCTGTACGCCATGCACGGCCGCATCGTGACCCGTGAGGAGCAGCCCCAGCTGCACGGCGTCATCGACCGGCTGTGCGCGACCGCCGACATGCCGAAACCGCAGGTGGCCATCGCCGGCACCGACCTCCCGAACGCGTTCGCCACCGGCCGCAACGCCGATCACGCGGTGGTGTGCGTGACCACGGGCCTGCTGCGCCGTCTGGAGCCCGACGAACTGGAGGGCGTCCTCGCGCACGAGCTGTCCCATGTGGCTCACCGCGACGTCGCCGTGATCACGGTGGCCTCGTTCCTCGGTGTGGTCGCCGGCATCGTCGTGCGCTTCGCGTTCTACTCCGAGCTGCTCGGCGGCCGCCGCAGGACCGACCAGAACACGCTGGTGGTCCTCGCGGTGGTCATGGGCGTCTCGATCGCCGTCTACGCGATCAGCTTCGTCCTCATCCGGGCGCTGTCCCGGTACCGGGAGCTGGCCGCCGACCGGGCCGCGGCGCTGCTGACGGGCCGGCCGTCGGCGCTGGCGTCCGCGCTGACCAAGCTCGACGGGGACATCGCCCGCATCCCGAGCAAGGATCTGCGGACGGCCCGGGCGTTCAACGCGTTCTACTTCATCCCCGCGCTGTCGAAGGCGGCCCCGCTGCCCCGGCTCTTCTCCACTCACCCCTCGCTCGAACAGCGCCTCGACCAGCTGGCGGCGATCTCCGCCGACCTCGGCCGCCCGGCCTGAGCCCCCGAAGGGATCCATATGGGCTTCCTGGACATCCTGCTCGGGCGCACCAGGCCCGCTCCACCCGACCTCGACCGGCTCTTCGGCCTGCCGTCGGCCGCGATCACTCTGGAGGCGGCCGCCGGGTTCACGCCGACCGGCCTGGGCTCGGTGTGCTTCACGACGGTGGAGGGGACGGCCTTCGACACGATCCGCGAGGACGTAGGGGCGCTGCTGAACGCCGATACTGAGCGTGGCGCCGCGGCGGAGTTCAGCCGGGACGAATACGGCTACACATGGCTGCTCTCCCGAAGAGCCCCCTCGGACCTGCCGGCGCTGGTCGGCGATCTGCACGCGGTGAACGCCACGCTCGAAGGCAACGGCTTCGGCCCCCAACTCCTGTGCTCCCTGGCCGGCTTCCGCAACGCTGAAGGCCGCTCGCTGGCGCTCGTCTACCTCTACAAGCGGGGCACGTTCTACCCCTTCGCCCCGCTCCCTGGAGAAAAGCGCGACAACGCCCTGGAACTGCGCGTACGCGCTGTGATCGGCGACGACCTCCGCATGGAACAGGACCTGGAACGCTGGTTCCCGGTGTGGGGCGCCCCCGGCCTGGGAGAGACCAGGACCTGACACGGCCGCCGAGGGAAGGGCGGTACCCGTCGGTAAACCCCGACCATCACGCAACCGCGACCGTCACGCCCGCAGAGCGACAACGGCCTCGTCCGTGTACATCAGGAACGTCAGCGTCTCCTGGAAGTACAGCTCGACGCCGGTCGCGTCGTGCGAGGTGTAACCGATCGAAAGATCCTGGCCGATGCGGAGTTCGTAGTCGCCGCCGCGGGTGGACAGGACGAAGGCGCCGTTGATCGCGGGTGCCCAGATCAGTTCGCCGTCCAGGAGCCGGGCGATGTGGCCGGACACGGGGAAACCGTGGTCGGTGGTCTCGCTGACCGCCGTGTACGCCTCGGCGCCGAGCAGCAGCGAGTACGGGCCGTCGACGCCGGCGAGGCGCAGGGCGCTGAGAGCTCTCGCGATGGTGTCGGGGTAGTCGCGGGGTTCGGCCGGCAGACTCAGGACGGGGTTGGACGTGCGCTCGCGGACGCCTTCGATCCGGCCCGCGGCGTAGCCGTCGAAGATGGCCTGGTCCTCGGCGAACGCCATGGTGCGGGCCGCGTCCTTGACCGGCTGCCAGTCGGAGTCGTTGGAGCCGCGGGCGACGTCGTCCACGGCCTCGCGGCTGACGGTGAAGGGAACGCGCAGTTCAACCAGCGGCTGGGCCTCGCGCAGCCGCGCCATGACTCCCGGTGCGGGCGGCGTGACGGACCGCAGATGCCCGGTGCCGACGGCGGCGAGTTCGAGCCCGTCAGGTCCGGTGACGTCAAGGACGCGGCGTCCCGCGACATGACGCTGGAAGGTGCGGCCGGCCTCTTGCTCGATCTCCGCCCAGGCGGCTTCGCTGATGGGGGCGAGTTCGCGGTGCAGATTGTTCATGACGCGGGAGCTCCTTTGAGGCCGCCGATGCCCAACGAGCCGTCGGGCGGGGCGACGACGGGCTGCGGTGACGCGGCAGGGGCGGGAACTTCGCGTGCGGCGTCCGGCAGAGCGGGCGGGTCCGGCAGGTTGTCGAGGAAGTCTGCGGCGGGAACGAAGAACAGGTTTCCCGTGACGGCGGTGGAGAAGTCGAGGATCCGGTCGGTGTTGCCGGGAGGGCTGCCGATGAACATGTTCTCGAGCATCTGCTCGGTGACCGCGGGGGTCCGCGCGTACCCGATGAAGTACGTACCGAACTCGCCACGTCCCAGCGTCCCGAACGGCATGTTCTGGCGGACGATCTTCCGCTCCTCGCCGTCCTCGGTGATGGTGTTGAGGGCGACGTGGGAGTCGGCGGGCTTGGTCTCGTCGGACATCTCGATGTTGTCGGCCTTCGAACGGCCGATGACCTTCTCCTGCTCCTCCGTCGACAGGGCATGCCAGGCAGCCATGTCGTGGAGATACTTCTGCACCACGACGTAACTGCCGCCCGCGAACGGGGCGTCCTCATCGCCGATGAACACGGCAGAGAGTGCCGCGTCACCCGTCGGGTTCTCGCTGCCGTCGACGAACCCGAGCAGGTCCCGGTCGTCGAAGTAGTTGAAGCCGTGCACCTCGTCGACGACGGTCGCGGCGTCGCCGAGCTGTCCGACGATGTGGCCGGCCAGCTCGAAACAGAGGTCCATGCGCCGTGCCCGCAGATGGAAGAGCAGATCCCCAGGAGTGGCGACGGCCCGGTGCCGATCGCCGTTCAGCTCACGAAAGGGATGCAGTCCGACAGGCCGCGGCCCGCCGAACAACCGGTCCCAGACAACAGAACCGATACCGACGGTGCACGCCAGGAACGAGTCGGGAGAACGGAACGAGACCGAACGCAGCAGCCCGTTCAACCCACCGAGCTGGTCGCGTACGCGGGGTTCGGCGCCCGGTGCCGTGGTCACCACGAGAAAGAGGGCCGCTGTCGAGTACGGCGCCAAGACGGGCTGCGTTTGCGTCACTGGCTCTCCCGCAGGGGTGCAATGCAGTCGGCTGACTTCCGTCACACTAAGCCGGGCTCACCTCTCCCGCACGGTCAGTCGGTGACCCGCCGCGGGTCCCGCCCTCTGCGGACGTCCTCCACGAGGTGCATCGCGGCCTCCTCGGCGGACGCGGCCGCACCGTCGATCCCGACGTCCTCGGCGAACAGGTCGCCCTCCTTGTCCTTGCGCACCCCTTCATCGGGCGCCACGAGCCGACCGGAGCGCTCGGCACCCACCTCGTCGTCGAGCGGTTCGCCGTCGGTGTCCCAGGTGTCGCCGATGCCGTCGTCCTCCGGCACAACGAGGTCGGGGACCTCCTCGGACAGACGCTCGTCGAGCGTCTCGCCGAGCCGCTGCTCCGAGCAGGTGACACCGGTGTGCTCGACCCCCCAGGGCCGCTCGGGCGGCGAATAGCCCTCGTCGAGCGGATCGGTGACGCGACCGCCGAGCAGGGTGTCCTCCTGGTCGAGGAGACCCTCGTCGTCCTGGACCTCGGACCCGTCGGGCTGGTAGACGTCGTCTCCCCGCCCTTGATCGTCGATGTCCACGTCGCCTCCTTCAGCGGTGGCCTCTGCCTCCATTGTGTGCGGCGAGAGGGCGGCACGTCCTGCTGAACGATCCCGGACATGAAGGTGCCCCGACCGTGACGGGGGATCACGGCCGGGGCGGTCCGGGTGGGCGCGGATGGCGGTCGCCTCGCGGCGGGGGCTCCACAAGGCATCAGCCGAACGATCGTCCTTGCAGGCGAATGAGATGAGGCCCGGGGACACAGCTCCATCCGCGTCCACGCCACTTCCAACGACGAACCGCTCCCGGGAATTCCCCACCCCCCCGGCCCGCCCCATGAACCCCGTCACGGGAAGGCAGCCCCACCGAGCGATGAGCCGCATACGAGACGTGGACCGGCACCTGGGATGGAGCAGCCTCGCCGAAGGGGCGGCCGCGTACGAGACGCGCGGCAGCGAGTCCCACCGGCGGTGAGGCGCCGACGGGACGGGAGGGGACGCGGGGGCAAGTGCGCGCGGAGCCACCAGCACCACGTACAGGTAATCAGCTAGCTGACGTACGCCCGTAGAACAGCGAGCTCGTACATGCCCCCGCGGCCCCGCACCCGAAAACACAACGGCCGAAGACAGCCGGCACCCGTCGGCGCACCGGCATCCCCACCCCACCCTTCCGTCACGGCATCGCGGGCACGTCCTCCAGCGCCGAGATCCGCCGGCCGATCGCCTCGAGCGCGCCGGGCCGCCGCCCAGGAACCGAACGCCGCAACCGCGTAAGAGACGCGGCAAGCGCACGGGCCTGCGCCGGATCGCCAAGCTGCTCCCACTGATGATGGGCGCGATCCACGGCGGCCTCGACATCCTCCGTGTCCGCAGCCTGCCCACGTGCCAGCCGAGCCGAAGCCGCAGCCATCCACAGCTCGCAACTGCGGCCAGGATCCCGCGCGAGCCGCGCAAGATCCGCACGCACCTCGAGCCAGTGGAGCGCCTCCGGCGACCCCGCGCCATGAGTGCGCAGAGCGGTGCTCTCCCACATGGCCGCGATGGCCGCGGCCTCACCATGCCGCCCGGACTGCGCGGCGGCGAGGATCGCCGGGTGCGGATCGGCATCGGGGCGAGCCTCGGCAACTGGAGCCGCCTCTTGCCGAGGGACCGGCACGGCCGACGGGGGAGCCGGCGGCACACTCCCCGGCCCACCGTCGACCGCGAGGAACACCGCATCGCCGGGGCCGGCCTCCCCAGCCGCCTGGGCATGAAGATGCGCAAGCGGCGGGCGGTGCCCGTTGCGCCATATCGAGGCGTAGGTCTTGAGATAGCCAGGTGCGGCAGTGGAACGGCGTGGAGGAGGAGGCGAGACCCGCCCGAACAGACGAACCCCGGGCCCCACACCGAACCCCCCGCCCCGCACCTGCCCCCAGGCATCACCGTCGGCCACCAGATCGAGGACCACCGTGGTGGTGTCGGGCCGCCGGAGCGCGAGTTCGCCGGTGAGCCAGTGCCAGGGCAGTGCGGTGTACCGCAGGGTCGACGGAGTCGTACGGGCCAGGGCGAGATGAAGCAGTTGCTGGCGGTGATCCAGATGGAGCTGCCCGGTCACGTACAGGACGAGAGGGCCGGGCGCGGCGGCCGCGGTGCGGATGCGGGTGAGGACGGTCTGCGGGTCGACGGGGTCGGCGAGTTCGACGACGGTCGCGGCGGCGGTGCCGGTCAGCGCGCTGGGTGGTACGGCCGCGAGCGCGGGCAGTACGGAAGTCGCGTCGATGAGACAGCTCTTGTTCGCCGGGGCGGCCGCAAGGAGCAGCGCGGTCCCGGTCACTGTCTGTTCCCCGTTGTCCTGCTGAGTGATCACCACTACAGCACCGTAACTGGTCCTTCCCTGTCACGGGTGACCGGTAGCAGGAGCTCGACTGGGGCCAATACAGGGCGATTTCGACGCAATCGGGAAGTGGCTGCCGCACGCGCAAGGGTTCCGTCATTGTTGACGGAACGAGAACGAGCCCACCCCCGTTCCGCCCCGCAGCCGACCGCGATGCGCGCCACGCGTCCGGCGCCGGTGCCCCGTCCGGGTGCGGAGCCGAACCCCGTCACGGAAGCTGAGAACTATGGACGAACCTGAAGGATTTCCCCCTGTGGTCGTGCACGCCGCCCAGCCCGGCGGCCGCCGGGTGACCATCCGCGGCGAGGACGCCGGACTGGCGACCGGGCAGGAGGACGTGCTCGAGTTCCTGCGGCGAGCGGGCCTGGAGGACGCGCGGCTGGACGACCCCGAGCTGGTCGAGTGGCGGGGTGGCGGTACGAAGGTGTGGCCGGCGCAGATCTGAGAGGGCGCCGCCGAACCCGCACCCCACAGCCCAGCGTCAGCGGTAAGAACTCGCGTCAGCCGGCTTGCCCGGGTCCTGCACCTCGACGAGATAGCGCCAGGCGTCGGGCCGGCTCCCGTCGACGTCGGTGAACCCGTACACCTGGGCAAGTGCCCCGCTGGACGTCGACTGCCCGTTCCAGCGGGCCACTTCGGGGTCGGCGGCGAGCGCGGCGACGGCCCGGCCGACGTAGAACGGGGTCTCGGAGATCGCGAAGTGGGGCACCTGTTCCAGGGCGTCGCGCCAGTTCTCCTCGGTGACGCCGAAGTGGCCGAGCATGATCTCCGAGCGCAGCCAGCCCGGGGTGAGGGCGAGGGCTGTCGCGCCGCGTGGGCCCAGTTCCTGCCCGAGGGCGAAGCCCATACGCAGAACGGAACTCTTGGCGAGATCGTAGAAGAACGAGACGCGGTAGTTGTCACGGTTGTACTCGGCCGTACCGTCGGTCATCTCGACGACGAGACCACCGGGGTTCCGGAGCAGGAGCGGCAGCGCGTGGTGGCTGGTGACGGCGTGCGTCTCGACGGCGAGGCGGAGCAGACGAAGCCCGTCGTCGAGGTCGTGCTCCCAGACGGGGGTGTCCCAGGCGAAGAGGTTCTCGCCGCCCCAGATGTCGTTGACCAAAACATCGAGCCGCCCCTGTTCGGTGGCGATACGGTCGACGAGGGCCTTGACCTGGGCGGGGTCGAGGTGGTCGGTGGGCACCGCGATACCACGCCCGCCGGCCGCGGTCACCAGGTCCGCCGTGTCCTCGATGGTCTCCGGCCGGCCGTACTCGGAGCGCCGGGCCCGCGTGGTGCGGCCGGTCACGTACACCGTGGCGCCGGCCGCGCCGAGTTCCACGGCGATGCCTCGTCCCGCGCCGCGGGTCGCGCCCGCCACGAGGGCGATCTTGCCGTCCAGCCGGGCACTTCCGGTCCCGGGTTCCTGTGTCATGGAGCCGTCTCCTCGCTGCTGCCGGACGGGCCGCCGTGGCCCGCCTCGGTTCGAGCATGACCCGAAATCAGGACACCGCGTGTCGCCATTCCTGAGCGGATGTTCTCCGCCCATCGGTCACATTCCAGAGCCGGCCCGTGTCATAACAGTGACCAGGGAACCCGCCCGACGTGACAGGGAGACGCCGATGCCACCCGCCCGGACCGTGAAGCAGCGCAAGCAGGACACCCTCGACAGACTCGAACGCGACGAGGACGTATGGGTGGCCACGGCCGACAGGGAGAACGCGACGCCGTATCTCGTACCGCTGTCGTTCCTGTGGGACGGTGCGACGCTGCTGCTCGCCACTCCGGCGGCCAGTCCCACGGGACGCAATCTGCGGGCCACGGGGCGGGCCCGGCTCGGCGTCGGCCCGACGCGTGACGTCGTCATGATCGAGGGCACGGCGCAGACGCTGACGGCCGCCGAACTCCCGGACGGCGTCGGAGACGCGTTCGCGGAGAAGACAGGGTTCGACCCGCGCACGCTGACCTCGGAGTACCTCTACTTCCGCGTCACACCGCGGCGGGTCCAAGCCTGGCGGGAGGCCAACGAGCTGGCGGGCCGGGACCTGATGCGGGAGGGCGAGTGGATCGAGGAGTCAACTTGACCTGGCCCTGAAGGACCGGGTTTGGAGGTAGCGTCCAACTGGCTGTTGGGTGGGCTCCTCCGTCCAGACACCCTTATGGGGTGGCAGGGACGCGTGACTCACGCCCCGCAGTCCACACAGCCTCGCCCTTGCGGGCGATGTTGTGGGAAGCGTTCCGGTCTGCGTGGGCAACGACCCCGCAGTTCCGGCAGGTGAAGAGGGCCTGGCTTGCCCGGTTCTTCTTGTCGATGTGGCCGCACGCGCAGCACTGCTGCGTGGTGTAGGCGGGATCGACGAAGACCACGGGGACGCCGGCCCTGCGGGCCTTGTAGACGATGAAGTCTGCGAGCTGGGCAAAGGCCCAGGAGTGCAGTGCGACCCGTTGGGGCTTGCGGAGCCGTACCCTCTGCCGGATTCCCCTGAGTTCCTCCAGGGAAATCCCGGCCGAGGTGCGTTCAGCCTCGGTCACGATCGTCTTGGCGATGATGTGATTCTGGTTCTTCGCGTGACGCTGTTCACGCCGGTTGCGCTTCTTCAACAACCGCTTGGCGGACTTGGTGCCCTTGGCCTGGAGCTTCCTGCGCAGGTCGAGTTGCCGCTTACGGTGGCGGTTCAGGCCGCGCCCGGCAGATTTGTGGCCGGTGGATGTGGTGGCAATGTTGGCGATTCCAAGGTCCACGCCGATGAAATGGCCGGGCTCGTACTGCTCGGCCTCGGGAACGTCGCACGTCGCGATCAGATAGAACACGCCGTCGCGTTCGATCAGATCCGACTCGCCCTGCCGGTGGTCCCGAAGCGTCTTGAGTACGTCAGACGAGCAGGCAAAGCGGACGTTCTTGATACGCCCGGAAGTTGTCCAGATGCTCACCGTCTGCGCGTCGTACTGCCAGCTCAAACACCGGTCGTCATACGGCTGCGCAGCCTCGGGCCGAAACGTGATCGGCTTGGACTCCGCCTCGCGGCGACGCTTAGAGCCTTCTTTGCCGAGATTCCCGGCACGGATGTTGGCCCTGAGCGTCGCGTAGGCATCGCGGGTCTTCTTGATGATGTGCTGGGCAGCCTGCGCCCCCAGTCCCCGCGACCGCAGTTCGCCATAAGTGTGCTTGCGCAACTCGTACTCACGCGGCACACCGCGCTCGAACGCCACCGCCGACACCCAGTTCGCGGCCTCGTTGACCGTACGCAGCGTCACCGACAGCGCGCCGGCCTGCCCGGCCTGCGGCATCAGCTTCACCTGCACGACAACCTTCACACAGGCGATCGTATCGACGCATGTCACCACGCCGAGAGCCAAACCCCCATATTCGCAGGGGCCGCACGAGCGTCCACACCCTCCACGCCCACTTGGTCTTCACACCCAAGTACCGGCGCGGACCGTTCACCGACGAGATCCCTCGACGCTGCGAGGACGTCATGCGCGCCGTCTGCGCAGACTTCGACACAGAGTTGGTCGAGTTCAACGGCGAGACCGATCACGTGCACCTGCTGGTGCTACCCGCCGAAGGTCTCCCCGTCCCGGCTGGCCGGCTCCCTCAAGGGCGCCTGTGCCCGCAGGCTCCCTCAGGAGCTTCCCCGACATATCCACAAGCACCTGTGGGGCGACCACTTCTGGCCGCCCTCGTACTCTGCCGCCTCCTGCGGGCGCGCCCCGCAGTCGATCATCAAGGAGTACATCGACAACCAGAAACATTCAGGCTGAGGTCAACCATGCGGACCCCTGGAAACCTGCGGGTCAAAGCAGTCCAGAGAACCGCTTCCTCCCGTGCCGGAACGCCCAGGGTTCCGCACTAGATCCTGCTGAATCACCCGCACCGAAGCCCGAGTTGAGAACGGACTGCGGAGCCGGCCAAGAGCCAGCCCCACCCACGGCAGCCCACCCGCAGCCCGACAACGCGGAACGCGCCCGCCGGAGAGACCTCCGACGGGCGCGCCCGGTGCCACACACTCAGCCGGCGGCAGGCTCCAGCTCCTTCTCCTCACCGTCCGGCCGCGCCGTCTCGTTCTCGGCATGCCAGTCCTCGTTGTCGGCGAGCGGCTTCTCCTTCAGTACGAAGGCGAGGACGAGACCGACCGCGAAGACGGGCACCAGGTACAGGAAGATCGGCACGAGTGCCTCCTGGTACGAGGAGACGACCGTGGCGCGCAGGTCGGCCGGCAGGGCCCGTACGAGCGCGGGCGTCAGTGAGTCGCTGTCTCCGACCTTCGAGGCGGCGTCCGCGGGCAGGCGCGTGGCGAGCTGGTCGGTGAGGCGGCTGGCGAAGACCGCGCCGACGACGGCGGTGCCCAGGGTCGCGCCGATCTCGCGGAAGAAGTTGTTCGCGGAGGTGGCGGTGCCGACCTCGGCGCCCGGGAAGTCGTTCTGCACGGCGAGTACGAGGGTCTGCATCATCAGGCCGACACCGGCGCCCGCGAGTCCTACGTACAGGCAGACCAGCCAGACCGGGTCGCTCACGTCGAGGCGGGACATCAGGAACGCGACGAGCATGATGACGACCGTGCCGACGATCGGATAGATCTTGTAGCGGCCGGTCTTGCTCATGATCGCGCCGGACGGCAGCGCTGTGGCCATGATGCCGACGACCATGGGGATGAGCAGCAGCCCCGACTCGGTGGCCGTCTTGCCGTAGACCATCTGGAGATACGTGGGCATGTAGCCAACGATCGCGAACATGCCGAGGCCGATCACGATCATGCCGAGGAGCGTGGCGACGTTGAAGATCGGGCTGCGGAAGAGGTGCAGCGGGATGACCGGCTCGGCGGCCCGCTTCTCGGCGGCGAAGAACAGCACCCAGGCGACGACCGCGCCGATGCCGAGCCCGATGACCAGCGGGTCGGACCACTCGTACTGCGTGCCGCCCCAGCTGGCGAACAGCACGGTGCAGGTGACGGCGGCGGCCATCAGTGCGGTGCCGAGGTAGTCGAGGGTGACCTTGACGGCCTTGCGCGGCAGCTTGATCGCGACGGCCGCGACGAAGAAGGCGAGGACGCCGAGCGGCAGGTTGACCCAGAACGCCCAGCGCCACGAGTGCTCGTCGGTGAACCAGCCGCCGAGCAGCGGCCCGACGACCGAGGAGAGACCGAACACGGCGCCCATGGGGGCCATGTACTTGGCGCGTTCCCGGGGCGGTACGAGGTCGGCGATGATCGCCTGCGAGGTGATCATGAGGCCGCCGCCGCCCAGGCCCTGGAGGGCGCGGCCCGCGACGAGCGTGCCCATGTTCTGGGCGAGCCCGCAGACCACGGAGCCGACCAGGAAGAGCGCGATGCCCGCGAGGAATATGTTCTTGCGGCCCATGAGGTCGCCGAGCTTGCCGTAGACCGGCATGCCGATGGTGGCGGCGAGGATGTACGCGGTGGTGATCCACGCCATGTGCTCGATGCCGTTGAGCTCGCCGACGATGGTCGGCAGGGCGGTGCTGACGATGGTCTGGTCGAGCGCGCCGAGCAGCATCGTCAGCATCAGCGCGCCGAAGATCAGCCCGAAGTTGTGCGGCTTGGCCGTTCCGTCCTCAGGGGCGGGATCGGTGCCCGCCGGTGCGGGGGCGTGGGTCATGCTCAGGTCTCCGTACGTGAAGTGATGGGATGCGCGGCGCGCGAGCGGTCGCCGCCCGGGGAGTTCGGGGAGTCTTCGGGGCTGGGGTGGGGAGTCGTGTGGGGGCCTTGCGCGGGGAGCGCTCGCACCGGTGCCGTGGGGGCGGCGGCCGGGTTGCGCTGCGGGAGCCGCGCCTCAGGCCTCCCGTTCGGTGGTGGCGGGTGGGGTGTGCGCCGGGGCGAGGAGGCCGCGCAGAGCGGTGAAGGAGTCGCGCACCGAGGCCGCGGGGCCGTCGGGGTGCTGCTCGTCGCGGGCCCATCGCATGAGGCCGCTGCGTACGGCGGTCATGGCGATCCCCGCGAGCAGCGCCACGGTCTGCCCGTCGGGGGCGTCTCCGGTGCGGCGGGCGATGGCGCCGGCGAGGTCCCGTTCGAGCGCGTCGCACTCGGCGAGGAACGCACCGAGGGCCGAGGGCACCTTCTCGACGACGGCCAGGACGTCCTCGAACGCTCCGGCGCCGGGCGGCATCTCGTCGACGTGCGTGGCGAACACGTCGCCCAGGTCCCGCAGCACGGCGTCCGGGCCGCGGCCCGGCGCGGAGACGAACTGCTCCGCCTCGGCCTCGGTCAGGCCGCCGGGCCAGGCGAAGAGCGCGGTCTCCTTGGTGCGGAAGTAGTTGAAGAAGGTCCGCGGGGAGACCCCGGCCTCCTTGCTGATCATCTCGACCGTGACGTGTTCGAGGCCGTGTTCACGGGCCAGGCGGACCGTGGCGGCGTGCAGTTCGGCCCGGGTCTGGCGCCGTCGCCGGGCGCGCAGCCCTTCGGCCGGCGTCGGCTCGCGGACCGCCGACGCCGCGGTGCCTGATGTCATCACGCCGAAGATTCTTGCACACACTGCAATCTTTGCACGCACTGCATCTAGGAGCCCGCGAAACCCTGATCCCCTCGGCCGCGAAACCCCCGACAACCGCGGTCGCGCCGGCGGCACGGGCGCCGACGTGGGCAGACGCATTCATCCGAGATACGCTCCATAAGCATTATTTCGGGTGAAATGCGAAAGCCACTGTTCACCGGGAGACCAACCTGATGCCCACTCGCACCGTCCTTGCCGCCTCCGCCGCCGCGCTGCTCGCGTCCGCCACCGGCGCGTCCGCCACCGCGGCGTCGGCAGACATCCGCCCGGCGCACCCCGCCGCCGCACCGGCCGCCGCCCTCAAGCTCTGCGCGGAGAACGCACTGACGGTGAAGGCGGCCCCGTCAGGCCAGGACCACGTCCTGCGCCTGAGCCTCAAGAACCACTCCTCGCGCGCCTGCCTTGTGGACCGCGTGCCGCTGGTCACGTACGGCGATCTGGACGGGGCCGCCGTCCCGTTCCCGCTCTCCGGCAGCTCCGCGTACAAGCTCGACGCCGGGAAGACGGCCCACGCCGCCGTGCGGTCCCTGTCCGCGAGCGGTGACAGCGACGCCCGGTCGGTCGGCTACGTCGTGGTGACGGCGAACCCGGAACACCACGGCAAGAAATTCACCGCAGCCTCGCTCTCCGAGCCGGGCGGGCTGCGCGTCTGGTCGCCGGTGACGACGTTGTGGCAGCCGACGCGGGCCCAGGCGGACGAGGCGCTGGCCGAGTCCGACGGCGCGGGGGTCCTGAAGGTCTGACCCCTCGCCCACCTGGCATCAGGCCGCGGCGCGGACCGCGAGAAGCGAGGCGTCGTCCTGGAGCCGGCCCTCCGCGTGGCGGAGCAGGTCGCAGGCGAGGGCGTCGGTGAAGTCCTCGAGGGCCGCGTTCCCCAGGGCGGCGGCCCGCTCCGCCAGCGGGTAGAACGCACCGCGCGCGTCCCTGGCCTCGCTCACCCCGTCCGTGTAGAGCAGCATGCACTCCCAGGCGGTGGCCGGCACCGGCTGGGCGGCGCACCATCCGGAGTGGAGGTCGAGCAGGCCGAGCGGCGGCGCGGGCGCGGGGACCGCGGCGTGGACGGCGGCGCCGTCGCGCAGCAGGACGGGCGGCGGGTGTCCGCAGCAGACCAGTTGGGCGGATCCGTCGGACTCGACGCTGAGCAGGGTCGCCGTGACGAAGCGGTCGGGTTCGTCCGAGTGCGCGACCAGCGAGTGCAGCCGTACGGCGATGCCCTCCAACCGCGCCTCGCAGGCGGCGAGATCACGCCAGGCGCGTAAGACGTTGTCCGCGGTGCGGGCGAGCGCGCGGCCTTTGCCCATGACGTCACCCATCAACAGACGGGTGCCGTAGGGGGATTCAACGGCTCCGTACACGTCGCCGCCCGCCCCCGCGGGGATTCTCTCCACCGGCGTGGCGGTGGCGTTCGCCAGGTGCCGGGCGCTGACGCGCAGCGCGCCGACCTGCTCGGGAAGAGGAGAGACCGGCTGGGAACGGGCAGGCATGCAGGGACCTTCCGAGGTGCGGCCGGACGTGCTGCCCGACGTGACGCGCCGCGCAAGTGTAGCCAGTCGAGCGCTCCCCGTAACCGATTGTCACCGAATCCGTCCCACCGGATCCCGCCGCCCGGAGCCCACCAACTTCGCACTGGTGCACGCCAGTTCACGCAACCGTGCTGCGGGCCCCTCAGTCAGTGAGGTCGGCCCGGAGCGTCAGCAGGTTCGTGCCGAGGGCACGCACGGCGGCGCTGTTGTACCGCGGCAGGTTCTTCAGGCGCGCGCGGGCGTCGTCGTCCGGCAGCAGATGCGCCGTGCCCGTGTGCCAGCGTCCCTTGACCCGGACGCGGATCTTGGGGTCGGCCTGGATGTTGCGTACGTACTGCGACTTGTCGCCGTACTCGGACACCCACCAGAACTCGCGGCCGACCATGCGACCGCCGACCGGGGTGCGGCGGGGCAGCCCGGACGTGCGGCCGGTGGTCTCCAGCAGGATCTGGCCGGGGAGCCGGGAGAGGAGAGGGTTGCCGATACGCCGCTGGAACGACGTCACGGCCCTGAACTTGAACTCGCGATACCGCGACATACGCGTCCCTCCGCCGGCACTGTGACTACCCGCCGCACTCTAGGTCACCCGACGGACCGGGTCAGGCGGCGCCTCGGCCGGGGCCGCGGTGGCGGGTGCCGGGCGGGGCAGCGCCAGGTTTGCCGCCGCCACGAGCGCCCCGACGACCGCGGCGGTCGGCCAGCCAGCCAGCCAGCCGTGGGGGAACGCGGTGAGGGCCGCTTCCGCTGTGCGGGGCTCGCCGATGAGGCCGACCGTCACGGCCACTCCGTCAAGCGGGACCCGGTCGACCCGTCGTCGGGTCGTACCTGGCCCGGGACCGACGTCATGTACTGCGACCTCACGCGCGGCCACGTCCCGGTCCACGCGAGCCGCTCCCCCGGTTCCCCGGTGGTCGGCTACCTGGAACAGGGCGGCGCGGGGAACTGGTTCATCACCGAGAAAAAAGAAGGGCGAGACGTACCGGGACGGCGCCGCGGAGAACAACCGGTGGGCCAGCGCCCAGGCGGACAACGGCCGTTGGGGCTGGACGCCCGAGGTCTGCTTCGCGGGCGGCGGCAACTACGAGGACGACGCGAGCCTGTTGATGCCGGGGTCCTGCACCTGCGCAAACACCTGCGCTCCTGTGCCCTTCTGGGCGCGCTGACCCCGCAGCGCGCCGGGGGTGTGGCCGGATCGCCCCACCCCCGCTTCGGCGACGCCGGTTCGACAAGCCCGCCCATGATCATCAAGACTGAGGATCATGCGATTCGGCGTGAACCTTCTCAACTTCGGCTCCGACACGACCCCGCGAACCCTTGAGCGCCAGGCGACGGACGCCCGCGCGCTGGGCTTCACATTCGCGATGATCTCCGACCACATAGCCGTCACCCCCGACGTGCACGAGGTGTACCCCGCCCCGTTCTACGACCAGTTCGTCCTGGCCGCGCATCTCGCGGGACGGGTCCCGGGGCTTCGGCTCGGCACGACCATCACCGTCATCCCGTACCGGCACCCGCTCCAGACGGCGCGACTCGCGGCCAACATCGACCAGCTCAACGACGCCGGGTTCATCCTCGGCGCGGGCGTCGGCTGGTCGGCCGCCGAGTACCGCGCGCTGGGGGTCCCGTTCGAGGAGCGCGGCGCCATCACCGACGAGTACCTGGCCGCGATCCGCGCCGCCTGGGCGCAGGACCCGTGCACCTTCGAGGGGCGCTACGTCTCGTACGAGGGCATCCGCACGGCCCCCGCCCCCGCCGCCGCGCAGTTGCCGGTCTGGGTCGGCGGCGACTCGCCGGCCGCGCTGCGCAGGGCCGCGCGCCTGGGCGAGGGATGGCACCCCTTCATGCCGACCCTTCAGGGCCTGCGCGCGAAGCTGCCGGTCGTGGCCGCCGAGGCCGAGAAGGCCGGCCGGCCCGTACCGGAGCTCGTGCCCCGGCTGCAGATCGCGCTCGGGGAGCGGCCCGACACCGATGACCGCCCGCTCGGCCACGGCAGCGTCGACCAGGTCCGCGCAGACCTGCACGCGCTGGCCGAACTCGGTGCCACGCACGTGCTGTTCGACACCTACCCGGGCGGCCCGGCCGCGCGCGCCACGGCCGACGAGGACCGCCGCGTCCTGGAACTCCTCGTGGAGAAGGTCGTCGATCCGGCCACGGGCGACGTGCGCTGACGTCAGGACCCGCAAGTAGCCCGACCGCCCCCTCAACGGATGGGCCCCGGGCCCAGGGCGCCCGTCTCCGCGCCCTGGGCATCCATTCACCGAACTTACGCAAGCAGACTGCAAGTCTTGCGCTAATCTTGCGTTCCATGACACGGAGACTTGCTCAGGTGGCACAGAAGGTCGGCGTCAGTGAGGCGACGGTCAGCCGGGTGCTCAACAACAAGCCCGGCGTCTCGGAGGCCACCCGGCAGGCCGTGCTCACGGCCCTGGACGTCCTGGGCTACGAGCGGCCGACCCAACTGCGCGGCGAGCGCGCGCGCCTGGTCGGGCTCGTCCTGCCGGAGCTGCAGAACCCGATCTTTCCCGCGTTCGCGGACGTGATCGGCGGTGCGCTCGCCCAGCAGGGCCTCACCCCCGTCCTGTGCACCCAGACCAACGGCGGCGTCTCCGAGGCGGACTACGTGGAACTGCTGCTCCAGCAGCAGGTGTCCGGCGTGGTCTTCGCGGGCGGCCAGTTCGCCCAGGCGGACGCCCGGCACGAGCACTACCGGCTGCTCTCGGAGCGCAAGGTGCCCGTCGTCCTCGTGAACGCGGCGATCGAGGACCTCGGTTTCCCCTGCGTCGCGTGCGACGACGCCGTCGCGGTCGAGCAGGCGTGGCGGCATCTGTCCCTGCTGGGGCACGAGCGCATCGGGCTCGTGCTCGGCCCGGACGACCATGTGCCGTCGATGCGCAAACTCGCCGCCGCGCGGGGCGTGGTGCGGGCAGCCGGCGGGACGCTGCCCGAGGACGCGGTCGAGCGGGCCATGTTCTCGCTGGAGGGCGGCCAAGCGGCGGCGGCGCGCCTCATGCGGCGCGGCATCACGGGCATCATCTGCGCGAGCGACCCGCTGGCGCTCGGCGCGGTGCGGGCCGCGCGGCGCGAGGGTCTGCGGGTGCCGGACGACATCTCGGTGGTCGGGTACGACGACTCGGCGTTCATGAATTGCACGGAGCCGCCCCTCACCACCATGCGCCAGCCGATCGAGGCGATGGGCCGGGCCGCCGTCGAGCTGCTCGTCACCCAGATCCAGGGCGGCTCGGTGACGCCCGGTGAGCTGCTGTTCGAGCCCGAACTGGTGGTACGCGGCTCTACGGCGCAGGCTCCGTCCGGCACAACCGAGGTGTAGTCAATTTTTTGCGGAGTCTGCACGACATCTTGCGAGCACCTGTTTGCGGTGGTTGAGTGTGCCGCGCCCCGGCTGCGCGGTAGCCGTAGGCCTTCCTGCGGCTGTCGTCAGCCGTGGGCCTTCCATGCTCATGCCCGAAGGGGACCACCGATGAGAAGCTCCTGGTTCCGCCCTACTCGCCGTAGCTCCGCGGCCGCGGTCGCCGCCGTGCTCACCCTGACCTCCCTCGCCGCCTGCGGCACCAGCAGCAGCGACGACAACAGCGGGGCGGGCGGCGGCTCGAAGGCCGACATATCGGCTCCCCTGGATCCGAAGACCAAGGTCACGCTCACCATCGACTGCATGCCGCCGGCGGCGAAGGCGGCAGAGCTCAGGGAGTGGAAGGAGGACGTCAAGGAGTTCAACAAGAAGTACCCGAACGTCACGATCAGCGGGAAGTCGACGCCGGGCCAGTGCGAGGAGCCCGCCCGCTTCACCGCTCAGCTCAAGGCGAAGTCCCAACCGGACGTCTTCTACACGTACTTCACCGATCTCCAGCAGGTGCTCGACAACGACGGCGCCGCGGACATCACCGCCTACGTGACGCCCAAGACCGTGCCGGCGCTGGACTCCATCGACGGGAACGTCCTCGGCGTCCTCAAGAAGGACGGCAAGCTCTACGGCCTGCCCACCAGCAACTACACGATGGGCCTGCTGATCAACCGCAAGCTCTTCGAACGGGCCGGACTCGACCCGGACAAGCCGCCGACGACCTGGGAAGAGGTCCGCACCGCCGCCAAGAAGATCGCCGGTCTCGGCAACGGCATCTCCGGTTACGGCGAGTACAGCGCGGAGAACACCGGCGGCTGGCACTTCACCGCGGCGATGTACGGCCTCGGCGCCGACGTCGTCTCCGCCGACGGCAAGAAGGCCGCGTTCAACGACGCCACCGGCAAGCAGGTCGCCCAGCAGCTGCACGACATGCGCTGGAAGGACGACAGCATGGGCAAGACGCAGCTGCTGAAGTGGGGCGACCTCCAGAAGCAGATCGCCTCCGACAAGCTCGGCATGTTCCTCGCCGCGCCCGACGACATCACGTACATGGTCCAGCAACTGGGCGCCGACTACGAGAACTTCGGCATGGGGCCCATCCCCGGCGGCAAGACGACGCTCTTCGGCGGCAACGACTACATGATCAAGAAAGGCTCGTCGCCCGACAAGATCAAGGCGGCCGTCGCCTGGCTGAACTTCAAGACCCTCACCCCGGGCAAGGGCCAGTTCCAGTGGGACCGCACCAAGGCGGACAAGCTCCCCGTCGGCCTGCCGCAGCCGAACTTCTTCACCGGTGACACCAAGGCCAAGGACCTCGCGTCCCGTACGGAGAACGCGACGATGCCCGTCGAGAACTTCAAGCCGTTCCTGGCTAACACTGTGCCCGGCAAGGCGGAGCCGCCGAAGGCGCAGGAGGTCTACAAGGTCCTCGACAACGTGATGTCGGGCGTCCTCACCAACCGCAACGCCGACATCGACAAGCTGCTCGCCACCGCGGAGCAGCAGGTCAACCAGGTGCTGGCCAACCAGTAACCCACGGCACCGGCATCCCGAGGAGCGACCATGTCGGCCCCCACCGTGTCCAAGAGCTCGCCGGCGCCCGCACGTGCGCTGCACCAACTCCCGGTGCGGCGCGGCTCGTTGGCGCGAGCGGTGCAGCGCAATCTCTCCGCCCACGGCTTCCTGATCGGTGCGGTGCTCTGCTTCTCCTTCTTCTCCTGGTACCCGATGGTCAGGGAGTTCTTCCTGGCCTTCCAGAAGAACAAGGACGGCAGGACCACCTGGGCCGGCTGGTCCAACCTCTCCTACGTCTTCAACGACCCGGCGTTCTGGCAGGCCTGGCGCAACACCCTCCTGTTCACGGGGCTCGCGCTCGTGCTGGGCTTCGCGGTGCCGTTCCTCGTGGCGGTCCTGCTCAATGAATTCCGGCACGGCCAGGGCTACTTGAGGATGCTCGTCTACTTGCCGGTGATGCTTCCGCCGGTCGCCTCGGTCCTGCTGTTCAAGTACTTCTACGACCCCGGCTACGGGCTGTTCAACCGGATCCTCGGCATCTTCGGGATACCTGACCAGCAGTGGCTGCAGTCCACGAGTACGGCGATGATCTCCGTGGTCATCGCGGCGACCTGGATGAACATGGGCGGCGCGACCCTGATCTATCTCGCCGCGCTCCAGGGCATCCCCGGCGAGCTGTACGAGGCCGCGGAGCTGGACGGCGCCGGACTGTGGCGCAAGATCTGGCATGTGACGATCCCTCAGACGAGGCTGATCCTCTCGCTGATGTTCCTCATGCAGATCATCGCCACGATGCAGGTCTTCACCGAGCCGTTCCTGCTCACCAACGGCGCGGGCCCCGAGGGCTCGACCATGACCGTCGTCTACCTCATCTACCAGTACGCCTTCAACTTCAACAACTACGGCGGCGCGGCGGCCCTCGGCCTGGTCCTGCTGGTCCTGCTCGCGGGGTTCTCCGCGGTGTACGTACGCCTCAGCCGCACCCAAGAAGACTGACCGGCACGGGAGTTCACATGGCTACCGACACGATGCGCCCCCGGACCCTGATCTCGCCGGCCCAGCTCGGCAGGCGGCGCGGCAAGGTCGTCTACTGGTGCGTCTTCGCCCTGGTGATGGTCCTCTTCACCCTGGTCTTCCTGGGGCCGATGTACTGGATGGTCAGCGGCGGCCTCAAGACCACGCAGGAGTTCGTCAAGGCCCCGCCGACGCTCGTACCGACCAGCGTGCACCCCGGCAACTACGGGGACGCGTGGCGGGTGATGGACTTGGCGAAGCTGCTCGGAAACACGCTGTACTACGCGTTCGGCGCGCTCGCCTTCCAGCTCGTCCTCGACGTCGCCGCGGCCTACTCGCTGTCCAAGCTGCGTCCCCTGTTCGGCAACGTCATCCTCGGGATGATGCTGGCGACGCTGATGATCCCGGCGACGGTCCTGGTCGTGCCGCAGTACCTGACCGTCCTCGACGTGCCGCTCTTCGAACGCAACCTGCTCAACAGCCCCTGGGTGATCTGGCTGCCGTCCGTCACCAACGCCTTCAACATCTTCCTGCTCAAGCGGTTCTTCGACTCGATCCCGCAGGAGCTGCTGGACGCCGCGTCCATCGACGGGGCGTCCGCGCTGCGGACCCTGCGGTCCGTGGTACTGCCCATCTCGCGGCCCATCCTGGGCGTCGTCTCCATCTTCGCGGTCGTCGGCGTGTGGAAGGACTTCCTCTGGCCGATGCTGACGCTGCCCGACCCCGGCAAGCAGACCCTGAACGTCGGCATCTACTCGCTGGCGAGCGGCGTCCCGGAGAACTGGCTGATCGCCGCCCTCACCATCGCGTCACTGCCGACCCTGATCCTGTTCCTGCTGTTCCAGCGCAACATCATGAGCGGTCTCACCGCGGGCGGCCTCAAGGGCTGACTCCCGCCGCCCCTCCCCCGTACGCCGCCTCAGTGACGGCGCGCCCCGGCACGCCCTCCTGCCCGAAAGGACCTCTACGTGGCAGCCCCCCATTCCTCAGACACCGCAGACTGGTGGCGTTCCGCCGCCATCTACCAGGTGTACGTACGCAGCTTCGCCGACGGCGACGGCGACGGCACGGGCGATCTCGCGGGGGTCAGAGCCCGGCTGCCGCACCTGGCCCGGCTGGGGATCGACGCGATCTGGTTCACCCCCTGGTACCGCTCCCCGATGGCGGACGGCGGTTACGACGTGGCCGACTACCGGGCGATCGACCCGTCCTTCGGCACGCTCGCCGAGGCGGAGAAACTCATCGAGGAAGCTCGCGACCTCGGCATCCGCGTCATCGTCGACGTCGTGCCCAACCATGTCTCCGACCGGCACGCCTGGTTCAGGGCCGCGCTCGCGGCGGGCCCCGGCAGTCCCGAGCGCGAGCTGTTCCATTTCCGGCCCGGCCGGGGCGCGCACGGCGAACTGCCGCCCAACAACTGGCCGTCCCAGTTCGCCGGCGAGACCTGGACCCGCGTCCCCGACGGCGAGTGGTACCTGCATCTCTTCACGCCGGAGCAGCCCGACCTCAACTGGGCGCATCCCGCCGTGCGCCACGAGCACGAGGAAGTGCTGCGGTTCTGGTTCCAGCGGGGCGCGTCGGGCGTACGCGTCGACTCGGCGGCACTGCTCGCCAAGGACCCGGCGCTCGCCGACGCCGCCGCGGACGACACGAGCGGCTATGTCGACCGGGACGAGCTGCACACGGTCTACCGCTCCTGGCGGGCCGTCGCCGACGAGTACGACGGCGTGCTCATCGGTGAGCTGTGGGTCCCCGACCCCGAGCGCTTCTCCCGCTATCTGCGCCCCGACGAGCTGCACACGGCCTTCAACTTCGACTTCCTGTCCCGCCCGTGGGACGCGGCGGAGCTGCGTGACTCCATCGACATGACTCTGGCCCACCACGCGCCGGTGGGGGCTCCCGCGACCTGGGTCCTGTGCAACCACGACGTGACGCGGACGGTGACCCGGTACGGCCGGACGGACACGACGTTCGCGTTCGCGTCGAAGCGCTTCGGCACGCCCACGGACCTGGCCCTCGGCACCCGCAGGGCGCGCGCGGCGGCGCTGCTGTCGCTGGCTCTGCCGGGCGCCGTCTACCTCTATCAGGGAGAGGAGCTGGGCCTGCCCGAGGCGGAGGTACCGCCCGGCCGCATCGAGGACCCGATGCACTTCCGCTCCGGCGGCACCGACCCGGGCCGCGACGGCTGCCGGGTGCCCCTGCCCTGGACGCGGGACGGATCTTCGTACGGCTTCGGGTCGGCCGGGGAGCCCTGGCTGCCACAGCCGGCGGGCTGGGGGACGTACGCCGCCGCGCGCCAGGACGCCGATCCTGGCTCGATGCTCTCGCTCTACCGCGAGGCGTTGCGCCTGCGCCGCTCGGAGCCGGGCTTCGGCGACGGGCCGATGCGCTGGCTCCCTAGCCCCCCTGGCGTGCTGGCTCTTGCCCGGGGCGAGGGCCTGGTCTGCGTCGTCAACTTCGCCGATCCGGCCGCTGCGCTCCCGCCCCATTCGCGTCTCCTGCTGGCCAGTGGCCCCTTGGACGACGAGGGGCGGCTCCCGAGGGACACGGCGGTGTGGCTGCGCGTGTGAACGGCGCGCCCGGGAGGACTTAGGTATATGCCAGAAGCATCACCGCGCCGGGTGTTGCCAAACCCCTTACGGGGCCTGTCCGGCTGTGCGACAGTCATTACCGGTCCTTCCGTCAGTCTTGGTCGTGCCGCGCCTGTATCGGAGTACGCCATGTCACCCCATGTCTTCGCGGACCGCCCCGCCGCCCAGCCGCCGGAGCACGGTTCGGTCGACGCGCTGATCACGCAGACGCGTCGGCTGCTCGGTGACGTCGACGCCGTGCGCCGCGAGGCCGTCTCGGACGACGGTGACCCCGAGCGACGCTGGCAGCGCGCCCTCTACGAGCTGGCCGTGCACCAACTCAGCGACCTCGACAAGCACTTGGCGCAGCTGCGTGACGGACCACCGCGTCCGGCCGTGGACTCCCCGGTCCCCGGAGCACACGACTCCGCGCCGGCCGAGCCGCAGAGCGGTTCCCTGCTCAGCCGCGTGGGCAGCGCCGAATGGAATCTCCTCACCGACGAGGCGAGCTGGTCCGGAGAGCTGTTCCAGATCCTCGGCCGCAGCCCGGGCGCACCCCCGCTGACCCTCGACGAACTGCCGTCCGTCGTGCACACCGATGACCAGGCCATGCTGACCAGAATGGTGACGGACTGCCTCATCGAGGGGAAGCCGATCGACGGCGAGTTCCGCATCCTGCGCGCCGACGGCACCGCCCGGACGGTGCACATGATGGGCGAGCCCGTGCTCGACGCCGACGGCTCCACGGCGTCGATGTGGGCGGTCCTGCGCGACGTCAGCGAGCTGCGCCGCACCCAGCGGACCGTACGCGAGACCCATGACTCGCTCCAGCGCCGGCGCCACATCGAGCAGACGGAACACCGGCTCGCGGTCGAGCTCCAGGAGGCCGTACTGCCGCCGTGGCGTGGCTCCCTGCGGTTCTCCCAGGGGACGCCGCACGACCTCGACCTCGCGGCCCGCCATCTGCCGTCGTCCACGGGCGAGCTCGTCGGCGGCGACTGGTACGACGCCCTCGAACTGCCCGACGGACAGACCTTGTTGAGCGTGGGCGGCCTGACCGGACACGGCGTGACCGTGACCTCCGGCATGGCGATGCTCCTCGGCGCCCTGCGCGGCATGGCCGTCACGGGGACCCGCCCCGCCGAGCTGATGGGCTGGCTCAACCAGCTGACCGACACCTCGGTGCAGCCGTCCCTGGGCAGCGCGGTCTGCTGCCGTTACGATCCCCGGTCGCGCACCCTGACCTGGGCGCAGGCGGGACACCCCGCCCCGCTGCTGTTCCGCGACGGGGTGGGGCGTGCGCTGACGCCACCGGAGGGCGTGCTGCTCGGAGCGACACCCGGTGCCACGTACGGGCAGGCCGAGGAGTCGCTCCGCGCCGGCGATCTGCTGCTGCTGCACACCGACGGCCTGGTCCCCCACCGCAGCGGCGCCGCGGCGGCGAACAGGCTCCTCGATCTCGCGCCACGACTCACCGAGGCCGCCACCGCACAGGACTGCGTGCGGACGGTCTTCGAGGAGTTCGCCGCGTACGAGCGCGCGGACGAGGCCTGTGTGCTGGTCGCCAGGATCGGCTCCTGACGCGGACAGTCATGTGTTGAAGTCGGTCATGTGTTGACGTCGGACCGCGTGCCGTGGAGTGTCACGCCTGGGCGCGCTTGCCTCCTGTGGACTTTCCGGGGACCTTCGGCAGCGCGAGCTTGATCTCCTCACGGAGGTCCACGATCTTCGGGTAGCTCGCGTACTGCCCGGTGAGCCGGTACATCTCGCGGAGCCGGTCCCAGGTGCGATGGGAGGAGTTGGCCCCCATCGACACCAGCGCCAGGCGCGCGTACCGGTCAGCCTGCTCCGGGTCGTCGGCGATGAACAGGGCCGACGCGAGCGAGATGTAGTCGAAGATCTGCGACCGCTGCCGCCCGTTCGCCCGCAGTTCGAGGGCTTCCTTGGCGTGGCGCTGCGCGGTGTTCGCCGCGGCCGGCTCGTGGTCGGCGAGGGTGCGATAGGCCAGGGCCTGCATCCCGTGCAGGTCCGCCTCGTCGAACATCTGCATCCAGCTGGGCGGCGGCACGTCGCCCTTGTCGGAGACGAAGAGGTCCTCCGCCTCACCGAGGGTGCGCCGCATGGCCTGGCCCTTGCCCATCGACGCCTGTGCCCAGGCCTCGATGGTGTAGAGCATGGCGCGGGTACGCGGCAGGGTCTCGTCGCCGGATCCGGACTTGGCGAGCTTCATGAGGTCGAGGGCGTCGTCGGGCCGGCCGAGGTGCACCATCTGACGGGCCGCCCTGGACAGGGCCTCCCCGGCGCGCGGCCGGTCGCCGCCCTCCCGCGCCGCGTGCGCGGCGATGACGAAGTACTTCTGGGCCGTGGGTTCGAGGCCGACGTCGTGGGACATCCAGCCCGCGAGGACGGCCAGGTTGGCGGCGACGCCCCACAGACGCCGATGGAGATGGTCGGGGTGGCGGTAGCTGAGCATGCCGCCCACTTCGTTGAGCTGGCCCACCACCGCCTTGCGTTGCAGACCGCCACCGCGGGCCGCGTCCCAGGCCCGGAACACCTCGACGGAGCGCTCCAGTTCCTCGATCTCCTGCGACCCGATGGGGGCGGCCTCGTAGCGGTCGTACCCAGCGGGGTCGGCGTGCAGGGGGTCTTCGAAACGTGGGGCGTCGGCCGCGAGGGCCGGATCGGTGTGCAGCCAGTCGTGCATGGCGCCATTGAGTACAGATCCTGCGGTGAGCGCGGCACCCGCGCCCACCAAGCCGCGTCGGTTGAGCATGAGGTCCATTCCCGTGAATTCGGTGAGGACCGCAGCAGTCCGCTCGGGCGCCCACGGCATTCCGTCGGGGTGTTCCACCGCCCCGGCGTCACGCCGTTTCCCCGTGCGCCCGTGCCGGACCAGACCGAGATCCTCGATGGTCACGACACGGCCGAGTCGCTCGGTGAACAGCGCCGCCAGCACCCGTGGCACCGGATCGCGCGGGATCTCTCCCATGTCGATCCAACGCCGCACCCGTGAGGTGTCGGTCGCCAGCTGGGGGTGGCCCATGGCCGCCGCCTGCCGGTTGACCAGCCTCGCGAGCTCCCCCTTGGACCAGCCGGCGAGGCCGAACAGGTCGTTCAGGCGGGTGTTGGGTTGTCCGTTCACGTCAAGCCCCCAGGTTCTCGGCTGAGTTGACAGTAACCCTCTGTCAGTTGCTGAGCGACTATTCGCCAGGGTTCGCCAGGGTGCGCCAGATGGTGTGCCAGTGGGCACCGGGTGTCAGGTAGGAATGCGCCACCCCGACCCGGTTGCCGCGGCTCACTCCCCAGGGTGCACCACGGTTCCCGGGGCGGGTGGCGCAGGCAACTCGCAGGCACACGAAGGGATCTGTTCGCCCATGTACGCAGCATCGTCCTCCGTGTCCGCCCCGCCCCGGCCGCTCTACGCCCGGCCCCCGGCTCGCGGCAACGGCCGCGCCGGGGAGGCCCCACCGGCGGGCGGCGGCCCCTACCTCGACCCCGCGCGACCTGCGACCGCAGCGCTCGGCTCCGGTCGGACAAGGCGCCTCCCGGGGCTCGGCACCCAACCGCTCAGCGGGAGACTCGACTTGTCCGGCCCCCAGGGCGCGCAGCTGCGCACGGCGATCGCCTCGGTGCACCGGATCTGCCCGGAGTTCAATCCGGTGCAGGTACTGCGCCGCAGTGGACGGTCCGTGCTGCTCGTCGGCACCACAGGGCGCAGCACCGCCGTCGCCAAGTGTTTAGTGGACCACTCCCCCGTCTGGGCCGAGCGGATCCGCCATGAGATAGCGGCATACCGCTCGTTCGTCCGGCACCGGCCACCGGTCCGGGTGCCGCGGCTCATCGCCGCGGACCCCGACAACTGCACGCTGGTGATCGAGCGGATGCCCGGCCGGGTCGCCGCCCTGCAGCGGCACCCGGCCGAGGCACCGCCCCGGGCGGACGTGCGGGCCGCGCTCAGCGCGCTCTGCCGGCTCAACCTCTGGCGTCCGCCGGCCGGCACCTTCAACGCGCCGCTCGACTACGCGGACCGGATCTCCCGCTACCACGACCTCGGTCTGCTCACCGACCGGGACATGGGCGATCTGCAGAAGCTGCTGCACGGCATCGCGCACTCGTCGGGCCGCCAGGGCATGGGCCAGTTCTGTCACGGGGACGCGCTGCTCTCGAACATCCTGCTGTCCCCCGCGGGCCCCGTGCTCGTGGACTGGGAGCACGCGGGCTGGTATCTGCCGGGGTACGACCTGGCGACCCTGTGGTCGGTGCTCGGTGACGCGCCGGTGGCGCGGCGCCAGATCAGTCAGCTCGCGCAGTCCGGCGGGCCCGCGGCGCGGGACGCGTTCCTGGTGAACCTGATGCTCGTACTGACACGGGAGATCCGGACGTACGAGACGGCCGTACAGCGTTCGATGCACGACACGACCCCGGCGGCATCGAGCACGGCCCCGCACGGTGCCGCGCCGTCCGGCGAGGAACAGCGGCTGCTGCTGAGGCGGCTGCACGACGACTGCCAGCTGGCCCGCCGGGCCGTGCGTGCGGCGGTCGGCACTCGCTGAGGGGACGGGAATCCGCGGTGCGCCAGGACAGCGGCGCACCGCGGATTCCTGTGTGCGCTTACCGCTGGGGGCTACGGGTTGCTGAACTGCACGGCATCCACGTCGAACGCGTTGTCCTGCGGGGACTTGAACACGAGGGACAGCTTGTCCCTGCCGGTCAGCGCGTCGACCGGGACGGCGGGTGTGGCCTGGTAGGTGTCCCAGTCGCCGGTGTTCGGGACGGGTGCGGTGGCCAGGAGCTTGCCGTCGGGGCGTCCGCGCACCGTCTTCCGCACACCCGCCAGGAGTTGGCCGCTACGGCCGCTCCCACCCGCTGACCACCCATGTCCTGCGCACCGACCCGCACCGGAGCCGACGCTGCCGTGGTCGACGCGGCGATCCTGGCGATCGAGCACGCGCTCTCGCCGGAGCAGATGGACCGGGTCCTCGCGGGCACGTCGCCGCGCTGACCGGGCCGGGCCGACCGCCGGGGAACGCCCGCGCGGTCGATCCCCCGATCAGGTGGAGTACGCGGCTGAGTTCGCGGCGCCCTCCCGCATGCCGAGGCAGCGGCGCCACTCTTTGCGCACAGTCATTGGTCCATTCCACTGACGCGCCGCAGGCGGTGAGGCCTCCCCGGAGAAAGCCCGCCGAACGGGCGCTGACATGGGAAATCCCATGCCCTGAGCATGATTGACGGATCGTCGGCAAGCCGATACCACTGACCCACGATCGCCCCCGCACACCCGTCGAGTCCACATGTCCCAGGACCGTTCCCAGGAGGCCGCTTTGCCCTCGACCACCAGCGACCGCTCGCCGGCCGCCCGCAGACGCACGAACCAGGCGGCCCGGGCGGCGGGGACGCTCGCGACGGCGGCCCTGCTGCTCCCCCTCCTCGGCGCCGCACCTCCGAGCGAGGCCCAGGAGGCGTCGAACGCGGGGCTCCAGCACGCGTTCGCGACCGCGGCGGCCGAGTACCGGGTGCCCCAGAGCGTCCTGCTCGGCGTCTCGTACCTCCAGTCCCGGTGGGACACGCACGGCGGTGCGCCCAGCGTCACCGGCGGCTACGGCCCCATGCACCTCACGGACGCCCGCGCCGCGCTCGCCGGTGTGGCCGCGCACAGCGAGGCCGAGGGCGATCCGCGCGGCGACACGTCACGGCCGGCGCTCGCCCCTAAGACGAAGGTGCCGCAGAACTCCCAACTCCCGGCCCGTCTGAAGTCGTTGACGCGTGCCGCCGAGCTCAGCGGCATCCCCGCCGAACAGCTGCGCTCCGACCCCGCGGCCAATGTGCGCGGCGGCGCCGCCCTGCTCGCCTCGGCACAGAAGGCCCTCGGCAAGCCCCTCAGCTCCGACCCGGCCGACTGGTACGGAGCGATCGCGAAGTTCTCCGGAGCCGACGACACCGCCACGGCCGCGACGTACGCGAACGACGTGTTCGCCGTGATCCACGACGGCGAGCGACGCACCACGGACGCCGGGCAGCGCGTGGAGCTCGCGGCCGACCGCAGCCTGAAGCCCGACGCGGCGCAGGTGCGGAACATGGGGCTGCGGAAGTCCGACGAGAGCGGCACCGAGTGCCCGCCGACCGTGTCGTGCGAGTGGATCCCGGCGCCCTACGAGGAGTTCGGGGACGGCGACTACGGCAACCACGACCTCGCCGACCGGCCGAACGACCAGAGCATCGACTACATCGTCATCCACGACACCGAGGCGACGTGGGACACGACACTTCAGCTGGTCCAGGACAAGACGTATCTGGCCTGGCACTACTCGCTGCGCTCCACGGACGGGCACATCGCCCAGCACGTGAAGGCCAAGGACGTCGGCTGGCACGCGGGCAACTGGTACGTCAACGCCAAGTCCCTGGGCCTGGAGCACGAGGGATTCCTCGCCGAGCCGGATTCCTGGTACACGGAGGAGATGTACCGCGCGTCGTCGCGCCTGGTGAAGTACCTGGCGAAGAAGTACGACATCCCGCTGGACCGGCAGCACATCCTCGGCCATGACAACGTGCCGGGGACGACGACGGCCGGGATCAAGAGCATGCACACGGACCCGGGTCCGTACTGGGACTGGGCGCACTACTTCGCGCTGATGGGCAAGCCGTTCAAGGCGACCGCGGGCCCGAAGGGCGGCCTCGTGACCGTGGCCCCCGACTTCGCCGGGAACAAGCCCGTGTACACGGGCTGCGTCAAGGCGGCCGAGACCTGCGCCACGCACGGCTCCGGCGCCGTACGGGTGTACACCGCGCCCAGCGAGGACGCGCCGCTGATCAAGGACATCGGGCTGCGGCCCGGCGGCGAGGACTCCACTACCGACGTGAACGACACGGGCGCACGCCTGTCGACCGGCCAGCAGTACGCGGTCGCGGAGCGCAAGGGCGACTGGACGGCGGTCTGGTACCTCGGCCAGAAGGCCTGGTTCAAGAACCCGAAGAAGCACCCCACGGCCGTGAACGCGGCGGGCCTGGTCATCGCCCCGAAGGCCGGCCGTACCGACGTCCCGGTGTACGGGCGCGCCTACCCCGAGAAGGAGGCGTACCCGGCGGACATCACCCCGCAGACGGTCTCCCCGCTGCCGTACAAGCTGCTCGCGGGGCAGCGGTACGTCGCGGGTGGCAGGACGACCGCTGAGTACTTCTACTCGCCGACGTTCGACACGACGTCGCACCGGGTGGTGCGCGGCAAGGACGTCTACTACGAGATCCAGTTCGGTCACCGGGTGGCGTATGTGCGGGCCGCCGACGTGCAGGTGCTGCCGTCGGGCGCCTGAGGGCGCATGACTCGGCCGGGCCCGGAACTGCCGTGGGGGCAGGTCCGGGCCCGGCCGGTTTTCGTGGCTCAGCCCTGGAACAGCTCCGGGGGCAGCGGCTTCAGGAGCGCGTAGAGGTCGTCCGTGATGGGCCGGTCCCAGGCCGCGATGGTCACGAGGACGTTGTCACTGCGGTCGAACTGCACGCAGGAGATACGGCTCTCGGAGAGCTTGAGGCGGCGCACGATGAGGAGGTTGTCGCCCTGCATCACCGGGACGTCCTCGGTGCCGACGACGGTGACCTCCTCGTCGTTCTCCAGTGCGAGGAGGAGCTGGGCGACCTCGAAGGGAATCTCGCCCTCGGCGGTCTCGCGGGCCGAGGAGCCCTCGGGCAGGTTCCCGATGATCATCGCGGGGCCGCGGCCGCCGAACAGGTCGTAGCGCAGGAAGACGCCCTGGCAGCTGCCGTCGGGGGCGGGCAGCAGGCCCGCGCCGAGATTGCCCGGCCAGTCGCCCGGGTCCATGGCGAGGACATCGAAGTCAGGACCCGCGGGTGTGGCGGAGCTGCGTCGGCGGAGGAAGGACATGCCGCAATGGTACGTGCACCGGGGCGGTCCGCGGTGCGGGGGCCGCGGCCCCGACGGAGTCCCTGGCGGACCGGCGCGGGCGGTTCCTGGGGCACCGGGGGTTCCCGCCCGCTCGGTCCGGTCTGCTCAGTGGTGTGCAACCGGCCAGGGGCGACGGTCCGGGCGCGCGCCGATGATCTCGCTCAACAGGCTCTCCCCCGCAGCCGGTTCAGTCTCCTACGGCCTCCGCGCGGTGCCGCTCGTGATGCCGGGCGACCCGGGCACGGTTGCCGCAGGACGGCTTGCACCACTCCTGACGGGGATGGTCCTTGAGGAAGTAGCGCACACAACGCGGGGCGTGGCAGGCGCGCAGCCGCTCGCGGTCGTCGCTCGCGAGGAAGCCGACAGCGGCGCGGGCCAGGGCCGCCGTGAGCAGGTCGGAAGCGGGCACCGGGGTGCGTACCTCCTGGCGTACGAGGGGGGTGGCGCCGTCGTCCCAGGTGAGGACGGGGACGGTCGGGGTGAGCGCCGCCGCCGCGTTCAGCCGCCGCACCGCCTCGCTCACGGGGAGCAGCCGGTGGGCGTCCGCCGGGCTCGGGTCGCCGGGGCGCACGGCGTGGGCGAACAGTGCGCGGACGGCGGCCCGCACCTCGCGCACCTCGGTGAGCGCCGCCGCGTCCGCTTCGAACCCGGCGGTGTCCGGCAGCGCCTCGGCGTGCTCCCGCACCCAGGCCGTCAGCGCTTCGGGCCGCCCGAGGTCGTCGGCGACACCGCCGTGCCCGTCGTGGCGGATGGTGAGAGCGAGGTCCAGGGCGAGTGGTGTGGCGTGCGGGCCGGTGCTGATGTCGCGCATGCTGCTAATGATAAGGTCCCACGCATCCATTAGGTCTGTGGGCGGAGGTCCAGATCTCCGAGGGGAGGCCGGCGGTGCTCTCGTACTGGCGGGCGGGTCTGAGCGACGTGCCGGACGAGGTGTGGGACCACCCCCGCCTCGAGGTTCTCCTCCTGCCCGACAACGCGCTCACCCGGATCCCCCACCGCATCGGATCGCTCTCCCAGCTGCACACCCTCGATCTCGGGCACAACCGTCTCACCTCGGTCCCGGACACGCTCGGCGACCTGACGGGCCTGACCCGTTTCCTCTACCTGCACGACAACGAGCTCACCGCGCTCCCGGAATCGCTCGGCAGGCTCTCGCGGCTGGCCTATCTGAACGTCGGCGAGAATCCGCTCGCCGGTCTCCCCGGATCGATCGGCTCGATGACGGGCCTCGTGGAGCTGCGCGCCCAGCACGCCACCCTCACCCGGCTCCCCGAATCGATCGGCGGCCTGGGGGCGCTGCGCGAGCTGTGGCTGCGCGGCAACCGGCTCACCGCCCTCCCCGATTCCGTACGGCACCTGCGTGAGCTGCGGGAACTCGAACTGCGGGAGAACGCCTTCACCGACGTACCCGCATCCCTGCGCGGCCTCCCGCTGCTGCGCCGGCTCGACCTGCGGTCCAATCGGCTGCGCGAGCTCCCCGGCTGGGTCGCCTCGCTGCCCGCGCTGGAGAAGCTGGACCTCAGATGGAACGACCTGCACGTGCCCCCGGCGCTGCTCGAGACACTCACGGCGCGAGGATGCTCGGTCCTGTACTGAGCCACCGACGATCTTCTAGGGCATGTCCTCCGCCACCGGCGGCACCACCGCGACCGGACTCGCCGCGTGCAGCAGCACCGCCATCGTCACCGTGCCGAGCATCGGTGCGGGGCGCGTGAGGCGGCGGCGGTGGCGGCCCACGACAACGAGGCCGGCCTCGCGGGAGTTCTCGACGAGGTGCCCGGCCGCGTCGCCCGGCGCCACGTACAGGTCGACGTCGACGTCGGGGTGCGCCTTGCGGAAGGGCGCCACGGCGGCGTTCACCAGGGTCAGGGTCTCGCTCTCGGCCGCCTCCTGGTCGACGGTCGTGGGCGTGAAGTCGCCGAAGGTCGTCCAGGCGAGCACCGGCCACGGGAACGCCGCGATGACCTGGAGCCGCGCCGCGCGCCGATCGGCCTCCTCGAAGGCGAAGGCGAGGACGGTGTCGTCGGGCTCGTCCACCTCGACGCCGACGACCACACGCGGTCCGGGCGGTACGTCGTTGTCGCCGTGCACGGCTCGTCCGGGCCTGGGCACCACGACGACGGGGCAGGCGGCGTCCCGCGCCGCGGCCACACCGTTCGAACCGAGCAGCAGACTGGCGAAGCCGCCGCGCCCCCGCGAGCCGAGGACCAACAACTGCGCCTCGGAGCCGAGTTCGGCCAGGACGGCCGCCGGGGCGCCCTCCAAGGTCACGTATTCGACCGGTGGCAGATCATCTCGACCGGTCACGGTGGCGCGCACCTCGTCGAGGACCGCGTCGCCCGCGGGCTCCGGCGGGCCGGACGCCAGTACCCCGCGCCGAGTCCAGGGGCCGTACTGGCGTACATGAACGATCCGCGCGGGCGCCCCGCGCCTGCCCGCTTCCGCTAGTGCCCACTCCAGGGCACGCAGGCTGTCTTCGGATCCGTCGACGGCGGCCACGACGGGCAGGGGGCGCGGGGTACTCATGTCCAACCTCCGACACCGGGGCACGGTGTCGACGGGCCCCGGCAAGAGCGACTGTTCCTGCCCCCAGCCTCGCTCACACCGGGACCAAGGGGCAGGGACGAACGTCGCATGTCGTCGGAAAAGCCGGAAACCTCACCTGACCGCGGCTCGGGTCAGGCCCGCTCAGGTCAGGTCGAACTCCCCCTCGCGTGCCCCCAGCACGAAAGCCCCCCATTCCGCGGGCGTGAAGATCAGGGACGGATTCTGGGGACTGCCGCCGTTGCGCATCGCGATGAAGCCTTCGACGAAGGCGATCTGGACGTCGCCCCGCCCCTTGCTGCTCGAATGCCAGTCCGCGGCACTCAGATCGAGGTCCGGCTTGTCCCAACCCGCGAGCGTGTGCTGCTCGATGGTGCTTTCGGCCACGTCCGTGCTCCTCCCGGTTCGTCGTCCGCCCGCCAGCCTAGCGATCGGCCCGCGCGGCGGACAGGCCGCGGCGCCGAGCCGTTCAGGACGTGGGCGGCTGCGCCCCGACGAGCCACATCGAGAAGAACTGCGAGCCGCCCCCGTAGGCATGTCCGAGGACCTTGCGAGCACCGTCGACCTGGTGTTCCCCGGCCTGCCCCCGGACCTGGAGCGCGGCCTCCGCGAAGCGGATCATGCCGGAGGCGCCGATGGGATTGGTGGACAGGACGCCGCCCGACATGTTGACGGGGAGGTCGCCGTCGAGTTCCGTGACGCCCGATTCCGTGAGCTTCCAGCCCCCGCCCTCGTCGGCGAAGCCGAGGTTCTCCAGCCACATCGGCTCGTACCAGGAGAACGGCACGTACATCTCCACGGCGTCGATCTCGCGGCGCGGGTCGCCGATGCCCGCCTGCCGGTAGACGTCGGCGGCACAGTCCTTCCCGGCCTGCGGCGAGACGAAGTCCTTGCCCGCGAACATGGTCGGCTCGCTGCGCATCGCGCCACCGTGCATCCAGGCCGGCGGCTGCGGTGAACGGGCCGCGCCCGCACGGTCGGTGAGGATCATGGCGCACGCGCCGTCGGAGGACGGGCAGGTCTCGGAGTAGCGGACCGGGTCCCACAGCATCGGCGAGGACTGGACCTTCTCCAGGGTGATGCCGTGCTCGTGCAGATGCGCGTAGGGGTTCTTCAGCGCGTTGCGCCGGTCCTTGTACGCGACAAGGGAGCCGACGTGGTCGGGTGCTCCGGTGCGCCGCATGTACGCGCGGACGTGCGGGGCGAAGAAGCCGCCGGCGCCGGCGAGCAGCGGCTGCGTGAAGGGGATCGGAAGGGACAGGCCCCACATCGCGTTGGACTCGGACTGCTTCTCGAAGGCGAGGGTGAGGACGGTCTTGTGGATGCGGGACGCCACGAGGTTGGAGGCGACGAGGGCGGTGGAGCCGCCGACCGAGCCCGCCGTGTGTACCCGGAGCATCGGTTTGCCCACCGCGCCGAGGGCGTCCGCGAGATACAGCTCGGGCATCATGACGCCCTCGAAGAAGTCGGGTGCCTTGCCGATCACCACGGCGTCGATGTCGGCCCACGTCAACTGGGCGTCTTCCAGGGCGCGTTGCGCGGCCTCGCGGACGAGTCCGGCGATCGAGACGTCCTTGCGGGCCGCGACGTGCTTGGTCTGGCCGATGCCGACGACGGCCACGGGTTCCTTGTGCGTGGCGTGCCCCGTACTGCTCATCGGGCGTCTCCTTCCAGGACGGCGACCAGGTTCTGCTGGAGGCAGGGGCCGGAGGTGGCGTGCGCGAGGGCCCGGTCGGACTCACCTCGGTGGATACGGGCGGCGGCCTCGCCGATCCGCAGCAGACCCGCGGCCATGACCGGGTTGGCGGCGAGCGCGCCGCCGGAGGGGTTCACGGCCACGCCGTCGCCCAGCTTCAGCGCCTTGCGCAGGACGACCTCCTGCGAGGTGAACGGGGCGTGCAACTCGGCGGTGTCCACGGGCCGTTCGAAGGCGCCCGCCCGCTCGGCGGCCAGCCGCGTGGACGGGGAGTCGGTGAGGTCGCGTACGCCGAGGCTGTGCGCCTCGATGCGGTGGTCCATGCCGCGGATCCAGGCGGGCCGCTCGCACAGTTCGCGGGCCTTGTCACCGGCGGCCAGGATCACGGCGACGGCGCCGTCGCCGACCGGCGGGCAGTCGCCCTTGCGCAGCGGCTGCACCTCGTAGTCGCCCTGCGGCACCGAGCCCTTCACCTGTGCATGGGAGTTGGACGATGCGGACTCCCGGCTCCGTGCGGCGATCCCGGCGAGCGCGCGCTCGTCGGTCTCGCCCGCGTCGATCAGGGCTTGTGCCTGGAGTGCGGCGAGCGCGACCGAGTCCGGCCACAGCGGGGCCACGTAGTACGGGTCGAGCTGGCGGGTGAGCACATCGCGCACGGAGCCGGGCGAGGACTTGCCGTACGAGTAGACGAGCGCCGTGTCGACCTCGCCGGTGAGGAGCTTGACCCACGCCTCGTACATCGCCCAGGCCCCGTCCATCTCCACGTGGGACTCCGAGATCGGCGGCCAGGCGCCCACGCCGTCGAGGGTCATGGTGAAGGAGAACGCGCGGCCCGCGAGATAGTCGGAGGAGCCGGAGCAGGTGAAGCCGATGTCGCTGGTCTTCAGACCGGTCTGCGCCAGCACTTGGTGCAGCACCGGCATCACCATGTCGACCTCGGAGAGTTCGTCGGTGGTGCGCAGATGGTCGCTCTGCGCGAAGGCGACGATCGCTACCTCTCGCATCTAGACCAGCTCCTTGTACGTGTCGTAGTCGGCGTCCGGTTCGCCGGTGGGCCGGTAGTGGTCGGGATAGCGGCCGCCCTCGGTCCAGACGGGCTCGACCCTGAGGCCCATCCGCACCTGGTCGTAGGGAATGCCGGCGATGCGGCCGTGCAGCGCGAGGTCGGCTCCGTCGAGGGCGATGTGGGCGTAGACGTAGGGCAGTTCGATGTCGAGGTTCTTGGCCTTGACGTTGACGATGCAGAAGGTGGTGACGGTGCCGGCCGGGCCGACCTCGACCCGGTCGGTCGTGGCGACGCCGCAGGTGGGGCAGGCGCCGCGCGGCGGCACGTAGACCTTGCGGCACGACGGGCAGCGTTCGCCGACGGTGCGGCGGCCGGCGAGGGCGTTGATGTAGGCGGTCTGGGCGCGGCCCGGTGAGTACACGTAGTCGAGACGGGCCTCGGCGACGATCCCGCTGACCGCGTCGTCGAACTGCCCGTCGTGCGCGGCGGGTTCGGTATCCGACGCCGCCCCCTCGTACGGCTCGAAGCAGGCGATGTCGGTGATGGCGCCGGTGCGTTCGGTGGCCCAGCGGACGCGGACGCGCATGCCGGTGGTCACGGCGTCGGGGCCGGGTGCGTCGAGGGCGTGCAGGAGGCCGGTGTCCGCGCCGTCGAGCTTGACCAGGACCCAGGCGAAGGGGGCGTCGAGGGGCTGGCCGCGGCGGGGCTCGGGGTTCCAGGCCCAGGTGGTGACTGTGCCGGTGGGCTCAACCTCGACGAGGTCGCGGAGCTCGTCGGCGGTGACGGGGTCGTACTCGACGGGCGGGACCATGACCTTGCCGTCGGTGGTCTTCACGCCGAGGACGGTGCGTTCGCGCAGGCCGGTCAGGAACGCGCTCTGGACGGGGCCGAGCGAGCGGGTGAAGGGGAACTCGACGACGAGCGGGGCTTTGAGGACTTCGGGCACTTCATGACTCCTTGACGGTCGGAGGGCTTCACGCGCGCCGGTAGACGGCGGGACGCTTCTCGGCGAAGGCCCTGGGGCCTTCCTTCGCGTCCTCGGTGGCGAAGATCGGCCAGCCGCGCTCCAGTTCGGACTTGAGGCCGTCGGTCTCGGTCATCTCGGCGGTCTCGTACGCCGAGGCCTTCACCGCCTCCACCGCGAGCGGGCCGCAGGCGTTGACCTGCTCGGCGATCTCCAGGGCCTTGTCGAGCGCGGTGCCGGCCGGGACGACACTGCCGATGAGCCCGATGGAGAGGGCCTCGGCCGCGCTGTAGTGCCTGCCGGTCAGCAGCATCTCCAGGGCGTGGGTGCGCGGGATCTGCCGCTGGAGCCGCACCGTGGAACCGCCGATCGGGAAGAGGCCGCGCTTGACCTCGGAGAGGCCGAAGGTCGCGGTCTCGGCGGCGACGCGGATGTCGGTGCCCTGGAGGATCTCCGTGCCGCCGGCCACGCAGTAGCCCTCGACAGCGGCGATCACGGGTTTGCGGGGGCGGTGATGGCGCAGCATCGCCTTCCAGTGCAGATCGGGGTCGGCCTTGAGCCGGTCCCGGTACTGCTCGCCCTCCATCCCCTTGCCGGCCAGGGCCTTGAGGTCCATGCCCGCGCAGAACGTGCCGCCCGCGCCGGTCAGGACGACCGACCGGACCGAGTCGTCCTCGTCGGCGGCGACCCATCCGTCGTAGAGGCCGACCAGCATCGGCAGGGAGAGCGCGTTCCTGGCCTCGGGCCTGTTGAGGGTGAGTACGAGGGTGGCGCCCTCGCGCCGCACCGTGAGGTGTTCCGTCCCGTGACCCGCCCCGTGTCCCGCGTCGTGTTCCGTGCCACCCATGGCCGTGCTCCCGTCTCGGATGCGTCTCGGCTGCCGCGTACGTCTCGGATGCGAGAACAGGTTGCAGTAGGCGGGTGCCCAGTTCAAGAGTTTTCTGACAGACAGTCAGATTTCTTGTGCGGGAGCCCTTCCCTGTTCCCTGCGGCTCTGCTGAGATGACGGCCACATCGAGATGGCGCCTGGGTCAGGAGGAGCGGTGGAGTACAACCTTGCCGACCTGTTCGAGTCGGTCGTCGACGTGGTCCCGGACCGCGAGGCGCTCGTGCACATCGACCATCCCGGCACGGGCGCGGAGCGCCGGCTCACCTATGCCGGACTCGACGCGGCGGCCAACCGCCTCGCCCACCATCTGATCGACAGCGGGATCCGCCCCGGCGAACACCTGGGCCTGCACCTCTACAACGGCATCGAGTACCTCCAGACGGTGCTGGCCTGCCTCAAGGCACGGATCGTCCCCGTCAATGTCAACTACCGCTACGTGGAAGAGGAGCTGGTCTACCTCTACCGCGACGCGGACCTCGCGGCGCTCGTCTTCGACGCCGAGTTCACCGAACGCGTCGCGGCCGCGCTCCCGCAGACGGAGAAGCTGCGCCACCTCGTGCGCGTGGGGACCGCGCCGGCCGGCGCGCCGCCCGTCAAGGCCGTGGACTTCACGGAGGCGGTGGCCGCGGGCTCGCCGGCGCGCGGCTTCGGGCCGCGCTCGGCCGACGACCTCTTCATCATCTACACCGGCGGCACGACCGGCATGCCCAAGGGCGTGATGTGGCGCCAGGAGGACCTGTTCTTCTCGGGGCTCGGCGGCGGCGCCCCGACGGGCGAGCCGGTGAGCAGGCCGGAGGAGCTGTCCGAACGCGTCGCGGCCGGCGGCGACGGGATCACCTTCTTCCCCACGCCTCCCCTGATGCACGGCACCTCCACCCTCACCGCCTTCATCGGCTTCAATTTCGGCCAACGCCTCGTCATCCACACGAAGTTCGTGCCCGAAGAGGTCCTGCGCACAGTCGAGAAGGAGAAGGTGACGAGCATGTCGCTCGTCGGGGACGCGATGCTGCGGCCCCTGATCGACGCGCTGAACGGGCCCATGAAGGGCACGGACTGCTCATCGATGTTCAGCGTCTCGTCGTCGGGCGCGATCATGTCGGAGACGGTGCGCGCGCAGTTCCAGGCGCTCGTCCCGAACGTGATGCTCCTGAACAACTTCGGCTCCTCCGAGTCCGGCTTCAACGGCACGGCGACGGACGACTCGGGCCCGGAGAAGGGCTTCCGCCTCCGGGTCAACTCCCGTACACAGGTGGTCGATCCGGCGACGTACGAGCCGATCGCTCCCGGAGAGCCGGGCCGCATCGCCCAGCGCGGGCACGTCCCGCTCGGCTACTACAACGACCCCGCGAAGACGGCCGAGACGTTCTTCCAGAAGGGCGACGAGCGGTGGGTGCTGCTCGGGGACATGGCCACGGTCGACGAGGAGGGCATCGTCACCGTCCTCGGGCGCGGTTCGCAGTGCATCAACACGGGCGGCGAGAAGGTGTATCCGGAAGAGGTCGAGCAGGCCCTCAAGTCCCATCCGGACGTGTACGACGCGCTGGTCGCCGGAGTGCCCGACGCGAAGTGGGGCAACCATGTCGCCGCCGTGGTCCAGCTGCGCGACGGCGCGGCAACGCCCTCGCTCGACGACATCCAGACCCACTGCCGCACCCGCCTCGCGGGCTACAAGATCCCCCGCCAGCTCGTCCTGACCGACCGCATCCAGCGCTCACCCAGCGGCAAGGCGGACTACCGGTGGGCGCGGGCGGTGGCGGCGGACGGCTCGTGACGGGACACGACGACGATCGCAACGGACACGGCAAGCGCTCCTGGCGCGAGGCACCGGCGTACCGGGGCACAAACCATTTGCCGCACCGCCGCGCCGGTGCTGGAGTGGCTGGATGGATCATCAAGCGGTGTTGACCCGGTTCGACCGGCAGATAAGGCGGGACGCAGAGCCCGACGGCCCCGGCGCGCGGGTCGAGCGGGCGGGCGGCGTGGTGCGGCTGACCGGCGCCGAGGGCAGTTCCTGGAACGGCGTCGTGTGGTCGGACCTCGACGAGAGCTCGGCGGACGCGGCGATCGCCGCCCAGGTACGACATTTCACCGAGCTCGGACGCGAATTCGAGTGGAAGCTGTACGGGCACGACCTGCCGCACGACCTTCCGCAGCGACTCACGGCCGCCGGATTCGTCGCCGAGCCCGTGGAGACCCTCCTGGTCGCCGAGGTCGCGGCCCTGCCGACGGACGTCCCGCCCCCCGAAGGAATCCGGCTGCTCCCCGTCACCGACGAGACGGGCGTCGACCTCATGTCGCAGGTGCACGACAAGGCCTTCGGCAGGAGTCTCGGCCTCACCTGCCACCAGCTCCTCGCCCAGCTCGCCGAGGACCCGGGCGCCGTGCCCGCGGTGCTCGCGCTGGCCGGGGACGAGCCGGTGAGCGCGGCCCGCATGGAGACGCACCCAGGGACGGACTTCGCGAGTCTGTGGGGCGGCGGCACGGTCGCCGAGTGGCGCGGGCGCGGGATCTACCGCAGTCTCGTCGCGTTCCGTACCCGCATCGCCGCCGAGCGTGGCTACCGCTACCTCCAGGTCGACGCCTCCACCATGAGCCGCCCGATCCTGGAGCGCCTCGGCTTCACGGCTCTGAGCACCACGACTCCATACGTCCACCGGGCCGCCGGGGGCGCCTGACGCCACCCGGCGGAGATTGAGTCCGTCCCGCCCCTTGACGCCTGCCCCCACCCCTTGAATTACTGACCCTGAACGGATCAACCGAATGATCGGTCGGCCGATTCGCCCATTATGTGGATCCGGGTGGACGGTCGGCCCTCAGGGCTCGGGAGTGCGGTCGACGATGACAGAACTGCTGGACGCGGGGGAACAGCTCGGCCCCGAGCAGCTGCACGCACAGCAGCTGGAGCGGCTGCGGGCGACACTGCGCCGCGTGTACGAGCGGGTGCCGTTCTACCGCGCGTCCTTCGACAAGGCGGGCGTGCACCCGGACGACTGCCGCTCGCTCGCCGACCTGGCCCGCTTCCCGTTCACCACGAAGACCGACCTGCGGGACAACTACCCCTTCGGGATGTTCGCCGTGCCGGAGACGGATGTGCGCCGGCTGCACGCGTCCAGCGGGACCACGGGCCTGCCCACCGTCGTCGGCTACACGGAGAACGACCTCTCCATGTGGGCCGACATGGTGGCGCGCTCCCTGCGCGCGGCGGGCGCCCGGCCCGGCCACAAGATCCACGTCGCGTACGGATACGGCCTGTTCACGGGCGGGCTCGGCGCGCACTACGGTGCCGAGCGGCTCGGCTGCACGGTCATTCCCGCGTCCGGCGGCATGACCGCCCGCCAGGTGCGGCTGATCCAGGACTTCCGCCCCGAGGTCATCATGGTCACCCCCTCGTACATGCTGACGATCCTCGACGAGTTCGAGCGCCAGGGCGTCGACCCGCGCAGCACGTCCCTCAAGGTCGGGGTCTTCGGCGCCGAACCCTGGACCGAGGAGATGCGCCGCGAGATCGAGGAGCGCTTCGCCATCGACGCCGTCGACATCTACGGCCTGTCGGAGGTGATGGGACCGGGCGTCGCCCAGGAGTGCGTCGAGACGAAGGACGGGCTGCACATCTGGGAGGACCAGTTCTATCCGGAGGTCGTCGACCCGATCACCGGTGAGGTCCTGCCGGACGGTGAGCAGGGCGAGCTGGTGTTCACCTCGCTCACCAAGGAGGCCATGCCCGTGATCCGCTACCGGACACGGGACCTGACCCGGCTCCTGCCCGGCACGGCCCGCCCCTCCTTCCGCCGCATGGAGAAGGTGACGGGCCGCAGCGACGACATGGTGATCCTGCGCGGCGTGAACCTCTTCCCGACCCAGGTCGAGGAGATCGTCCTGCGCACGCCGGGGGTCGCCCCGCACTTCCAGCTCCGGCTGACCCGCGAGGGGCGCATGGACGCCCTGACGGTACGCGCGGAGGCCCGCGCGGACGCGACCGCTTCCGAGCGCGACGCGGCGGCCCGCGCCATCGCGACCGGCGTGAAGGACGGCATCGGTGTCTCGGTGACCGTGGAGGTCGTGGACCCGGAGACGCTGGAGCGGTCGGTGGGCAAGATCAAGCGCATCGTGGACCTGCGGCGGCGGGAGGCGTAGGTCGTACGGCGGGGCCGGCACGCCGGCCCCGCCGGGCCGCCTTCGTCAGCTCGCGTCGTCCCACAGGTCGTGCGCGTACCCGTCGACGACCGCCCCGATCCTGGCGAGCGCCTCCTCGGCGGGCAGCGGTGCGGGGCGGCGGCCGTCGCGCAGGCGCAGCGCGACCCGGCCGTCCACCGCCTCTCTCGCACCGATGACCGCCTCGTACGGCACGAGCCGGGCCTCCCGGACGCGGGCGCCCAGGGTGCCGCGCTCGGGGCCCGCGACCTCGGCCCGCAGCCCGAGCTCGGCGCACCGGCGCGCGAGCGCGTCGGCGTGCGGCAGCTCGGCGTCCGAGATCGGCAGGATCGCCACCTGGGTCGGGGCGAGCCACGCCGGGAAGGCGCCGCCGTGCTGCTCGATGAGGTGCGCGACGGCCCGCTCCACGCTGCCGATGATGCTGCGATGGACCATCACCGGACGGTGTTTCGCCCCGTCCGGGCCGATGTAGTGCAGATCGAAACGCTCGGGCTGGTGGAAGTCGACCTGGACGGTGGACAGGGTCGACTCGCGCCCCGCACCGTCGGCGACCTGGACGTCGATCTTGGGCCCGTAGAACGCGGCCTCGCCCTCGGCCGCCTCGTACGGCAGACCCGACCGGTCGAGGACCTCGGTGAGCAGCGCGGCGGAGCGCTGCCACATTTCGGGGGCGGCGACGTACTTGCCGCCCGGCCCCGGCAGCGAGAGCCGGTAGCGCGCCGGGGTGATGCCCAGCGCCTCGTAGGCCCTGCGGATCATCTCCAGGGCCGCCAGCGCCTCGCCGGCCACCTGGTCGAGGGTGCAGAAGATGTGCGCGTCGTTGAGCTGGATGGCCCGCACGCGGGTCAGGCCGCCGAGCACACCCGACAGCTCGGAGCGGTACATGCCGCCCAACTCCGCCATGCGCAGGGGCAGTTCGCGGTAGCTGTGGGAGCGGGAACGGTAGATCACGGCGTGATGGGGACAGAGGCTGGGCCGCAGGACGACCTGCTCGCCGCCCAGGTCCATCGGGGGAAACATGTCGTCGCTGTAGTGCGACCAGTGCCCCGAGATCTCGTACAGCTCGCGCTTGCCGAGGACCGGCGAGTACACGTGCCGGTAGCCGGCCCGCCGCTCAGCGGTGCGGATGTACTCCTCCAGGGTGTGCCGGACAGCCGCGCCGTCGGGCAGCCAGTAGGGCAGACCCGCGCCGATCAGCGGGTCGGTGTCGAAGAGGCCGAGCTCACGACCGAGCTTGCGGTGGTCGTGCTTCGACCGCTCGTGCTGCGGGTGTTCCTGACTGAGCTGCTCGTGCTTCTGCCGGTCCTGCTTCTGCTGCTCGTGCTTCTGCGGGTCCTGCTTCTGCTGCTCGTGCTTCTGTTGGTTCATTTCGGGATCCCTCGCGGTCGTCGGGCGAGTGGTCCCATGGCGAAGCCCCGGGGCACTCGCCCCGGGGCTTCGGACAAACACAGCTGTCAGCGCGCCGGGACACTCTCCGGCGTCGTCGTCCTGGCAGCAGCGCGTCGCTTCATGCCCGGACCGTAACAGGGCCCCGGCCAGGTCCGCGCGTCATTTTCCGACGGGCTCAGTCCGCCGTACTGAACCGGTCCCGCAGCTCCCGCTTGAGGATCTTGCCGCTGGCGTTGCGCGGGAGTTCGTCCACGAAGACGATCCGCTTGGGCGCCTTGAAGTGGGCGAGCTTCTCGCGTGCGTGGTCGATGAGTTCCGTCTCGGTGACCTCGCCGGCGCGGACGACGACGGCCGTGACGGCCTCGATCCAGCGCTCGTCGGGCAGTCCGATGACGGCGGTCTCGGCCACCTGCGGGTGGGTGTAGAGCGCGTCCTCGACCTGCCGTGAGGCGACGAGCACTCCCCCGGAGTTGATGACGTCCTTCACGCGGTCGACAACGGTGAAGTAGCCCTCGCCGTCGCGCACCGCGAGGTCCCCCGAGCGGAACCAGCCGTCGCGGAAGGCCGCCTCGGTCTCCTGGGGCTTGTCCCAGTAGCCGTCGCACAACTGCGGTGAACGGTAGATCACTTCACCGGCGGTGCCGTCGGGCACTTCCTTGCCGTCCTCGTCGACGACCCGTGCCTCGACGAACAGGACGGGCCGCCCGCAGGAGTCCATGCGGCCCTCGTGCTCGTCGGGCCCGAGGACGGTGGCGAGCGGTCCGATCTCGCTCTGGCCGAAGCAGTTGTAGAAGGCGAGTCCGGGCAGGTGCGCGCGGAGCCGTTCCAGGACCGGTACCGGCATGATCGATGCGCCGTAGAAGGCCTTGCGCAGGCCGCTCAGGTCCCGGGTCGCGAAGTCAGGGTGCTGCGAGAGCGCGATCCAGACGGTGGGCGGCGCAAAGAGGCTGTCGGCGTCACCCGCCTCGACGAGGTCGAAGATCGTCGCGGCGTCCGGCGCGTCGAGGATCGTGTTCTGCGCGCCGACGGCGAGGTACGGCAGCAGGAACACGTGCATCTGCGCCGAGTGGTAGAGCGGCAGGGAGTGGACGGGCCGGTCCGTCTGCGTGAGGCCGAGGGCGTGGATCGCGCTGACGTACTCGTGGACGAGCGCCCGGTGCGACATCATCGCGCCCTTGGGCAGCGCGGTGGTGCCGGAGGTGTACAGGAGTTGCACCAGGTCGTCGGCGTCGGGCTGCGGTCCGTCGTAGGGCTCGGCGGACGGGATCCGGGCGAGCAGGGAGTCGTCCGCGTCGCGCAGGGCCAGGGTGCGCACGCCCGCGGGGAGCCGGTCCGCCAGGTCGGGGTCGGTCAGTACGAGCGCGCAGCCCGACTGGCCGACGATGTAGGAGAGGTCTTCTCCCGTGAGGTTCTGGTTGACCGGCACGTGCACGAGTCCGGCGCGTGAACAGGCCAGGAAGCCGAGCAGGTAGGCGTCCGAGTTGTGCCCATAGGCGCCGACGCGGTCCCCTCGTCCGAGCCCTAGGCCTCGCAGTACGCCGGCCGCGCGCGAGACGGCCGCGTCGAGTTCGGCGTACGTCCATGTGCGCGGGCCGTAGCGGACGGCGACGCGCTCGGGGGTGCGCCGTGCGCTGCGGCGCAGCGTCCCGTCGACCGTGCTGGCGCGTACGTCTTGTTCATCCCGGACACCCGTCATGGCGCGATCCTGTGCCCCGGCCGACACGAAATCAAGGCCGGTGACGCGCGTCGCGCGAAGGCCGCACCGGACGCCGCCCTTCCGGGCATACCGGTTGGTACGCTCAACCGCCCCTTCCCTCAGTCCAGTTGGGAGGCACGATGCGCACCCGCCCGAGACGTCTCGCGGTCATCGGTTTCGCCCTGTTGACCGCGTTGAGCACCACGGCCTCACTCCCGTCGGCGGCCGCCGACGGCCACGGCCGGCCCGAGCGCCACCCGCACGGCGGCGGCCTGTCCGCCACTATCCGCTACACCGAGTACGGCATTCCGCATATCGTCGCCAAGGACTACGCGGGCCTAGGCTTCGGCACCGGGTGGGCGCAGGCGGCCGACCAGGTGTGCGCGCTCGCCGACGGATTCGCCACCGTGCGCGGCGAGCGCTCCCGCTACTTCGGGCCCGACGCGGCCCCCGACGGCTCCTTGTCGTCCGCCACGAAAAACGTCTCCAGCGACCTCTACTTCCGGGGTGTCCGTGAGGCGGGCACCGTGGAGAAGCTCCTCGCCGAGCCGGCGCCCGCGGGCCCGAGCCGCGAGGTGAAGGAGACGATGCGGGGCTTCGCCGCCGGATACAACGCGTGGCTGAAGCAGAACCGGATCACCGACCCCGCCTGCAAGGGCGCGGACTGGGTGCGCCCGGTGACGACCCTGGACGTCGCGGCACACGGCTTCGCGCTCGCCGTGCTCGGCGGACAGGGCCGCGGCGTGGACGGCATCACGGCCACACAGCCACCTTCCGCGGGGGCCCCTGCCCGCACGCCCGACAAGGCCACGACGGCCGCGGCCGCCAAGGAGCTGTTCTCGAGCGAGGACGCCGACATGGGGTCCAACGCCGTCGCGTTCAGCGGCGCCACCACGGCGAACGGCCGCGGTCTGCTCCTCGGCAACCCGCACTACCCCTGGCAGGGCGGCCGCCGCTTCTGGCAGTCACAGCAGACGATTCCCGGTGAACTGAACGTCTCCGGCGGCTCGCTCCTCGGCTCGACGACGATCTCGATCGGGCACAACTCCCGTATCGCCTGGAGCCACACCGTCGCGACGGGCGTGACGCTCAATCTCCACCAGTTGACACTGGAGCCTGCCGACCCGACCTCGTATCTCGTGGACGGCAAGCCGGAGAGGATGACGAAGCGGACCGTGAGTGTCGCGGTGAAGGACGGCGCGCCGGTCACCCGCACCCAGTGGTGGACGCGGTACGGGCCGATCGTGAACTCGCTGGGCGCCTCGCTGCCACTGCCCTGGACGGCCACGACGGCCTTTGCGCTGGGCGACCCGAACGCCCTGAACCTGCGTGCCTCCGACACGGCGCTCGGGTTCAGCAAGGCACGCTCCACCGACGACGTGCTGCGCTCGCTGAAGCGCACGCAGGGACTTCCCTGGGTGAACACGATCGCCGCCGACGCGTCCGGGCACTCGCTGTTCGCTCAGGCGCAGGTGCTGCCCCGGATCACCGACGACCTGGCCGCGCGCTGCTCGACGCCGCTCGGCAAGGTGACGTATCCGGCGTCCGGCGTCGCCGTCCTGGACGGCTCGCGCGGCGACTGCGCGCTCGGCTCCGACAAGGACGCCGTGCAACCGGGCATCTTCGGACCGTCGAGGATGCCGGTCCTCAAGGACGCGCCCTACGTGGAGAACTCGAACGACAGCGCCTGGCTGGCCAACGCCGACCGGCCGCTGACGGGGTACGAGCGGGTCTTCGGGACGGTCGGCACGCAACGGTCGATGCGGACGCGCGGCGGCGTCGAGGACGTCTCGGCGATGGCGGGTCGCGGCGCTCTCACCGTCCCCGACCTTCAGCGTCAGCAGTTCGCCGACCGGGTGCCCGCGGCGGATCTGGCGGCGGCGGACACGGCGCGCGCGTGCGCCGCACTGCCGTCCGGCATGGCAACAGACAGTGACGGAAAGGCCGTTGACGTGAGCCAGGCATGCGGTGTGCTCCAGAAGTGGGACCACACGATGCGCACATCGAGCCGTGGCGCACTGCTCTTCGACCGGTTCTGGCGCAAGCTCACGGCGGCCGTGCCGAACGACAAGCTGTGGAAGGTGCCGTTCTCGGCCGCCGACCCGGTGCGCACGCCGAACACGCTGAACACGCAGGCGCCGGGCTTCGCGACGGCACTCGCCGACGCGGTGGGCGAACTGCGGTCGGCCGGGATCGCCCTGGACGACCCGCTCGGAGCGCACCAGTTCGTCGTACGCGGCGGCAAGCGCATCCCCGTCCACGGCGGCACGGAGTCCCTCGGTGTGTGGAACAAGGTCGAGACGGTGTGGGACGCGAAGGCGGGCGGATACACGGAGGTCGTCCACGGGTCGAGCTACATCCAGGCGGTCGGCTGGAACGGCGGCGGCTGCCCGGTGGCCCGCACCCTGCTGACGTACTCCCAGTCCTCGAACCCCAACTCGCCCCACTCCAGCGACCAGACGCACCTGTTCTCGGACGGGCAGTGGGTGACCTCGCGCTTCTGCGAGAAGGACATCCTCAAGTCACCGGCGCTGAAGGTGGTGCGGGTGCACGACTGAACGACGGGAGCGGCTCGGGGGATTGCCCCGGGCCGCTCCCGCGTCAGGCCTCAGCGCGGGTCACATCGCCCGGGTGCGGCCCTCCCAATAGGGGTCGCGCAGGCGGCGCTTGTAGAGCTTGCCGTTCGGGTCGCGCGGCATCGTCTCGATGAAGTCGACGGTCTTGGGCCGCTTGTAGCCGGCGAGTTGGCGCTCGCAGTGAGCGAGGATCTCGGCGGCGAGCGCGTCTGTGGCGGTGTGCCCCTCCGCGGGTTCTACGACCGCCTTGACCTCCTCGCCCCAGTCGTCGTTCGGGATCCCGAAGGCCGCGGCGTCGGCGACGGCCGGGTGGGTGAGGAGTGCGGACTCGATCTCGGCGGGGTAGATGTTGACACCACCCGAGATGATCATGTCGATCTTGCGGTCACGGAGAAAGAGATACCCGTCCTCGTCGAGAATGCCGAGGTCGCCGACGGTGAAGAAGTCGCCGATGCGATTCTTCTTCGTCTTGCTCTCGTCCTTGTGGTACGAGAATCCGCCGGTGCTCATCTTCATGTAGACGGTGCCGAGTTCGCCGGGCGGCAGCCGGTTGCCGTCGTCGTCGAACACGGCGAGTTCGCTGATGGGCCAGGCCTTGCCGACCGTGCCCGGCTTCTTCAGCCAGTCCTCGGCGGTCGCGAAGGCGCCGCCGCCCTCACTGGCCGCGTAGTACTCCTCGACGCTGTGGCCCCACCAGTCGATCATCGCGCGTTTGACGTGGTCGGGGCAGGGCGCGGCGCCGTGGATGGCGTGCCGCATCGCCGACACGTCGTACGCGCTCCTGACGCTGTCGGGCAGGGCGAGCAGGCGGTGGAACTGGGTCGGCACCATGTGCGTGTGCGTGCACTTGAAGGTGTCCATGAGGCGCAGCATGTCCTCGGGGGTCCACTTGTCCATCAGGACGAGGGTGTGTCCGATGTGCAGGGACGCGCCCGCGAACTGGAGCACGGCGGTGTGGTAGAGCGGCGAGCAGACGAGGTGCACGTTGTCGTCGAACGGCTTGATGCCGAAGATGCCGAGGAAGCCGCCGAGGTAGGTCTCCTCGGGGAGCTTGCCGGGCAGGGGGCGGCGGATGCCGCGGGGGCGGCCCGTGGTGCCCGAGGTGTAGTTCATGACCCAGCCGAGGGTGCGGTCGTCCGGCACCGACTCGGGCTGTCCGTCGAGGAGTTGGGCGTAGGGGCGGAAGCCGTCGATAGTTCCGACGGCGTACCGCTGCCCGGCGGGGAGTGCCGCCTCGTCGGCGGCGGCCACGGCCTGTTCGGCGAACCGCTCGTGTGCGATGAGGACCTTCGCTCCGGAGTCGGCGACGATCCAGGCGATCTCGGGGCCGACGAGATGGTGGTTGACCGGGACGAGGTAGAAGCCGGCCTGGGAGGCGGCGAGGTACGCGGTGAAGAACTCGACTCCGTTGGGCAGGACGACGGCGAACGCGTCACCTCGTTCGAGCCCGGCGGCCCTCAGGCCGTGCACGAGCTTGTTGACGTCGGCGTGCAGCCGGCCCGCGGTCCACTCCTCCCCGTCGGGTGCGACGAGGACGGTACGGCCGGGATCCGCGGTGGCCTGGGCCCAGAATCCGTTGGGGGGCGCGCTGTTGGTGTGGGGGCCTGTGCTCACGACTGGCCGCTCCTTCCTGCGATGCGGTTGATCCGGTCGACGGCGCGCTCGAAGCCGCGCGTGAGGTCGTCGAACACGGCCTGGACGGGGCGTTCGCTCGTCATCCGGCCGACGATCTGTCCGACGGGCGTGCCGAGCAGCGGATCGACCTCGTACTTCTGGATGCGGGAGACCGCCTCGGCGACGAGCAGCCCCTGGAGCGGCATGGGCAGCGTGCCAGGGCCCGACGGGTCGTCCCACGCGTCGGTCCACTCCGTGCGGAGCTGGCGCGCGGGCTTGCCGGTCAGGGCGCGGGAGCGGACGGTGTCGCCGGACCCGGCCGCGAGGAGTTTGCCGGTGAGGGCGCGGGAGTGGAGGTCGGCCTCGGTGGTGGTGAGCCAGAGGGAGCCGAGCCAGACGCCCTGGGCGCCGAGCGCGAGGGCCGCCGCGATCTGCTCCCCGCTGCCGATGCCGCCGGCCGCGAGGACGGGCAGTGGCGACACGGCGTCGACCGCTTCGGGCGTGAGCACCATGGACGCGATCTCGCCGGTGTGTCCGCCCGCCTCGTAGCCCTGCGCGACGACGATGTCGATGCCCGCGTCCGCGTGTTTACGGGCGTGCCGGGCGCTGCCCGCGAGAGCGGCCACGAGTACGTTCTGGTCGTGGGCGCGCCGGACGACGTCGGCGGGCGGTGAACCGAGCGCGTTGGCAAGGAGTTTGATCGGGTAGTCGAAGGCGACGTCCAGCTGGTTGCGGGCGACCTGCTCCATCCAGCCGGTGATGCGCCAGCCCGACGCCTCGCCCTCGGCGAGTTCGGGCACGCCGTGCTTGGCGAGGGTGTCTCTGACGAACTGGCGGTGCCCTTCGGGGATCATCGCCTCGACGTCGGCCTCGGTCAGATTCTGGTGGTTGGGGCCCTCGACCTTCTTCGCGGGCATCACGACGTCGAGCCCGTAGGGCGCGCCGTCGACGTGTTCCTCCATCCAGTCGAGGTCGCGGGCCAGGTCGTCGGGTGCGGTGTAGCGGACCGCGCCGAGCACACCGAACCCCCCGGCCCTGCTGATGGCGGCGGCCACCGCCGGGAAGGGCGTGAAGCCGAAGATGGCGTGCTCGATCCCCAGTTTCTTGCTCAGCTCCGTCTGCATGGGCGCAGAATGCCGCACTCCTCCGAACGAGGGAAGACACTTTCTGATGCTGCGTCAGATTTTTGCGGCGCAATTCCGAGGCTTGACACGACCGGAACCTGACATGAAAGTTTCATCCGTCGAGCTAGATCCCGAAAGATACTTTCAGAAGGGGTTCGTTCATGACCGACGGCGCGGCGGACAGATTGCACGACACGGACGACGGACTCTCCCGTCGCCAACTGGGCGCGAGTGTACTGGCGTTGAGCGGGGCACTGGCCCTCGCCCCGTTCCCGGCGGGGCCCGCCGCCGCCGCGGACACACACACGGACGGGCACGCCGACGGGCTCGGAACCACGCTGCGCCGCGGGTCCCCGGAGCGGGCCGGACTGATCGCCGGGCATCTGCGCCAGCTCGTCGCCGACGCCGAGAAGTTCCTCGCCCCCTCCCCCAAGCACCCCTGGTACGCGGGCGCCGTCCTGCTCGCCGGCCGCGGCGGCACGGTCGCTCTCCACCAGCCGATCGGCAAGGCCGTGCGCTACTCGGCCTACGACGACAAGACCGACACGGGTGTGGAGTTCCCCGCCGACCAGCAGATCGCGGCGGCCGAGGACACGGTCTACGACCTGGCCTCCGTGTCGAAGCTGTTCACCTCGCTCATCGCCGTGCAGGAGATCGAGCGCGGCAAGCTGGAGCTGGAGGCCACGGTCGCCTCGTACATCCCCGACTTCTCGGGCGCCGGCAAGCAGGACATCACGATCCGTCAACTCCTCACGCACACCTCGGGATTCCGCGCCTGGATCCCCCTCTACAAGGAGACGACGCGCGAGGGGCAGCTCCGGCTCATCTGGAACGAGGCGCCCCTCAACCCGCCCGGCACCGTGTACCTCTACTCCGACCTCAATCTGATCTCGCTCCAGCTGGTCCTGGAGAAGCTCACGGGCCAGACCCTGGACGTACTCCTGCGCGAGCGGATCACCGGCCCCCTCGGCATGCGCCGCACCCGCTACAACCCGCCCGCGTCCTGGAAACCGAAGATCGCCGCGACGGAGGACGCGCGCCTGCCCTGGTCCGGCCTCGACCGCGGACTCGTCTGGGGCGAGGTGCACGACGAGAACGCGTTCGGGCTCGGCGGTGTGGCGGGCCACGCCGGTGTCTTCTCCTGCGCGTGGGACCTCGCGATCCTCGGCCGCACCCTCCTCAACGGGGGTTCCTACGGCAAGGCGCGCATCCTGTCCGAGGAATCCGTACGGCTGCTGTTCACCGACTTCAACCAGGCGTTCCCCGGCGACGAGCACGGTCTCGGCTTCGAGCTCTACCAGCACTGGTACATGGGCGCGATGGCGACGCCACGCACGGCCGGGCACACCGGCTTCACCGGCACGTCCATCGTCCTCGACCCGACGACCGACTCGTTCCTCATCGTGCTCGGCAACTCCGTGCATCCCGTGCGCACTTGGCGATCCGGCTCCGCTCCCCGGGTCGCCGCGGGGAACAACCTCGCCCGCGCCGTCGCGGTACGCCCCGCGCACGGGCGCACCGCCTGGTTCTCCGGCATGGTGAGCGCCACGTCGGCGACGCTCACGCTGCCCGCACTCGACGTCACCTCCGACACGGCGAGCCTCGGCTGCGACCTGTGGTGGGACACGGAACCGCACTCCGACCTCCTGTATCTGGAGGTGTCGGCCGACGCCGGGGCGACCTGGCAGCCCCTGCCGTTCACGACCACCCGTAAGGGAGAGGACGCCGAGGACCACCCCAAGGGCACGGCCGACGGCTGGTCGGGCCGCACCTGGCACCGCCTGACCGCGGCTCTCGGCACCTTCAAGGGCGGCAACGTCCGCCTGCGCTGGCGCTACGCGACCGACCAGCTGTACGTGGGGCGCGGGGTGTACGTGGACGGGGTGCGCGTCACCGACGGCCGCCGGACGGTGTTCGACGAGACACGCCCGTCCGACGCGGCGCGGATCGAGGCGGTGGGGTGGTCGCCCTCAGAGGACTGAGCGCGGCGCCGACGAGGCCGGGGATGCCTGGGCGGGCAGGCGGGTCCGGGGACGTTCGATCGCGTACAGCGTGAACGTCTCCAGCTCGTCCGCCGCCGCGTCCAGGTCGAATTCGGGGTGCGTCAGCCAGTGGGAGATCACCCCCTCGATGGCGCCGCCGACGGCGAGCGCCACCATCTGCGGGTCGAACTCACGGAACACGCCGGCCCGTTGGCCGTCGGCGAGCAGCCGGACCAGCATGCCCCAGCGCCCCACCGGGGACGCGGCGCCACTGCGCCGGTCGAGGAGCATCTCGGCGATGACGCGGACGTGGCGCCGCTCCGTACGCTGGTAGCCGACCACCGAGCGCACATAGGCGACGACGGCCCCCTTCGGTCCGGCCGCGTGTGCCACGCGCTCGGTGACGTACGCCGTGACCGAGTCGAGGACGTGCGTGAGGGTCGCCTGCGTCAGGTTGTCCTTGGACGAGAAGTGGTAAAGGACCGCGGCCTTGGACATCCCGGCCTGCTGGGCGATGGCCGACAGGGATGCCGCGGCACAACCCCTGTCGCAGATCAGGTCGATCGTCGCCTCGATGAGCTGACCGCGCCGCACCTGCTCGGTCGCGGTCGGCGTCGTGTCCGCACGGCGAGGAGCCATGACGGCGCCACCTCGTTCCTTCTCGGCCCCCCCACGGTCACTCGACCGTACCCCGCGCACTCACTCCCGTTGACAGGCCCGACGTCCCCCATGCGCGGGCCTTTGTGCCCTCCTCACCGGGCACCAAGGCCTTTGGCCGGGCCCGCCGCGGTCGACTCCCGCACGACGAGTCGCGGCCGGATCAGGAGCGAGCGCCCGGCTCCCGACGTGGACTCGATGCGGGCGCGCAACTGCTGGAAGGTCTCCGCCGCCATCTCCGGGAGCGGCTGGCGGACAGTGGTCAGCGGGGGCTCGAAGAGCTCGGCGAGCAGGATGTCGTCGAACCCGACCACCGAGACCTCGCGGCCCGCGCTCAGCCCCGCGTCGCGGGCACCCCGGCACACGCCGATCGCACACATGTCGTTGATCGCGACGAACCCGGTCGGCGGCTCCGGCGCGGACAGCAACTCGCGCGCGGCCGAGCGGCCCAGCTCGGCGGACTCCTTGTCGCCGAACTCGCTGGTGGCCGCGCCCGGCCAGACCACCCCCTGGGTGGGGTCGATACCCGCCTCCTCCAGGGCCGACCGGAAACCGCGCAGCCGCTCCCGCCGGTTGACGCTGTTGACCGAGCCGGAGACGAACGCGAGCCGCCGGTGGCCGAGGTCGAGGAGATGGCGGGTGGCCAGTTCGGCGCCCATCGCGTTGTCGACGCTGATGCTGGCCAGGGACGGCGGGTCACCGGCCTGGGCGGCGCGGTCGAAGGCCACCATCTTGAGCCCCCGCTTCAGCAGGGGCGCCACGTGGTCGAGCGAGGGGAGGGAGGAGCACAGCACCACGCCGCTCACCCCGTCCGCGAGGAGTTCCTCGCCGTACTTGAGCTCCCTGGCCGGGTCGCGCTCGCTGTTGCACAGGAGTACGTGGTAGCCCTCGGCGAGCGCGACGGCCTCCAGCTCACGGGCGAGGGCACCCCAGAACGGGTTCGCGACGGAGGGCACGATGAGGCCGATGACCTGGATGCGACCGGTGCGGAGCATGCGGGCCGCGCGGTTGGGCCGGTAGCTCAACTGCTCTATCGCCTGCTCGACCCGGGCCAGGGTGGCGGGCTGCATCCGGTCGGTGCGGCCGTTGAGAACGTTGGACACCGTGCTCGCGGACACTCCGGCCGCCTCCGCGACCTGATGGATCGTAACCCCGTTCAATGCCGTGCCACCTCCGGCTAGCTGCGACTTCCCGACTGTCCCGTGCAGTGTTCCACTCCAGTGTACCGATTTACTAGATCTGGTCAGCAGGTTCAGCGAATCAGTGGCTCCCGTGATCGGCCCAAAAGATTGTTGTGCACGGGCTGTTGACGCCTCTCGCGAGCGACTCCTAGCCTCACTGCATCGATTTACCGGCGTTTCCGGCCGCTCACAGGTCACTCTCCGCTGTATCGATTGACCATTCCGCCTCACAAGGGGTGTCCCATGGAACTCACGAGACGATTGCTGCTGACCGCACTCGGTGCGGGTACGGCGGCCGCGGTCACGGGCTGCGGCACCGGCTCCTCGTCCGGCGGCTCGGCCGGCGGCCCCGCCGAAGGTGAGATATCGCTGCTCACCCCGATCTTCGAAGGCTCCGACGGCAAGAAGCTCCTGGAGCAGGAGATCCTCGGCGGCTTCCGCAAGAAGCACCCGGACGTCAAGGTGAACGTCGACTACACGACGTACACACAGCTCAACGAGAAGATCACCACCGCGCTCGCGGGCGGGCTGCTGCCCGACGTGCTGATGATGGGCGTCGGCTGGATCCCGCCGTTCGCCGCGAAGAAGGTACTCGCCCCGCTGCCCGAGTCGCTCGCGACCCGCCACGACTACGAGCCGCGGGTCCTCGAACCGTCCCGCTACGACGGGAAGCTGTACGCCCTCCCGACCGTGATGGCCACCCGGCTCGTCGCCTACCGCAAGGACCACTTCGCCGCCGCCGGCATCAAGAAGTCACCCCGCGACTGGACCGAACTGCGCGCCATGGCGAAGCAGTTGACCAAGGGCGACCGGCTGGGCTTCGACCCGTTCTCGATCGACCTGCGGCAGTGCTGGGAAACCTTCCTGTACGCCAACGGCGGCTCCCTGTTCAGTGCCGACGGAAAAAAGGTCGCCTTCACCGACGGGCGAGGGGTCGAAGCGCTCCAGTTCTTCAAGGATCTGAGCGCGGACGGCTCGGCCGACTACGCGAAGAAGACGGACGCGGACGCCGGGGCTCCCACCAACCTCCAGACGGGCAAGGCCGCCATGATGATGACCGGCAGCGGCCTGTGGAAGCAGCTCCAGGACCAGACGCCCGAGCTCATCGAGAAGGACCTGATCGGGGCGTTCGTGCTGCGCAACCGCAGGCCCGCGATGCTCACGGGCGGGACGCTCGTCACGCAGTCCGCGCGCAGCCGGCACCCGGCGGCGGCCCGCGCCCTCGTCGAGTACCTCGCCGCGCCCGACTCGATCCTCGCCGCCGCCGAGCAGCGCGCCACCGTGCCCGGTCTGCGCGAACTGCGCTCCACCTCGTACGTCAAGAAGAACAAGCTCGTCGACTTCTCCCAGCAGAACCTCGGCAGCGCCTGCGCCGAAGGCGGCACCCCGGCCTGGATGGAGATCCGCGAGAAGATCAAGCCGACCCTCGAACCCGCCGTCGTGGGCGGCCGGTCCGCGAAGAGCGCGATCGCGGAGCTCGGGCGTCTCGCCGAGGCCGCCATCGCGCGGATGTGAGGGGCTGTCACCGTGGGAGCCCTCTCCGTGGCGAAGGCCGGCCCCGCGCGGCCGCCCTCGCCTCCCGAGTCACCGAAACCCTCTCGCAGCAAGGCCGTTCGCGGCGGCGCCGGTCCCGGCGCACGCCGTCGCAGGGCCGGTCTGCTGATGGTCGCGCCCGCCCTGCTGCACGCGGCGCTGTGGATCGGCCTGCCGGTCGTGGCCGCCGTCTTCCTCGCGTTCACGTCGTACGACGTCCTGTCCGCACCGAAGTTCGTGGGCCTGGACAACTTCCGCGACATGTTCGGCGACGCCGTGTTCCGCAAGTCGATCCTGAACACCGTCGTGTACACCTTCTTCACCGTGCCGTTCGGCATGGCGCTCGGGCTGCTGCTCGCGCTCGGCCTGAACGCGGGGCTGCGGGCGCGCGGGGTCTTCCGGACCGCGATCTTCCTGCCGCAGGTCACCGCGACCGTGGCGATCGCCCTCGTCTGGCTGTGGATCTACAACCCGCGCAACGGCCTGTTCACCACGCTGCTGAGCATCTTCGGCGTGGAGAGCCCGGCCTGGCTCGCGTCCACGACGTGGGCGATGCCGTCGGTGATCCTCGTGGGGATCTGGCAGGGCATCGGCATGAAGATGCTGATCTATCTGGCCGCGCTGCAGAACCTGCCGAAGGAGCTGTACGAGGCCGCCTCCGTGGACGGCGCCTCGAAGGTGCGCCAGTTCTTCTCCCTCACGCTTCCCCTGCTCAAGCCCGCCACGTTCTTCGTCCTGATCACCTCGATGATCACCGCGTTCCAGTCCTTCGACCAGATCTACATCCTCACCGACGGCGGCCCCGCCAACAGCACCACGATGATGACGTACGAGATCTACAAGTCCGCCTTCCGGGAGTTCCGCGTCGGCTACGCCTGCGCCCAGTCCCTCGTGCTGTTCGTCCTGCTGATGGCGTTCACCCTGGTCAACCGGCGGATGATGGGAGGCACCCGTGGCCAGGCTTGAGTCCCGACCCCGGGTGTCGCCCGGACGCGTCGCCCTGTACGTGACGCTCGCGCTCACGTCGCTCGTGATGGTCGTGCCGTTCGTGTGGATGGTGGTGACCTCGCTCAAGACACCGGCGGAGATCGCCTCCGAGCACTCCGGACTCCTGCCGTCGCACTGGGAGTTCGGGAACTACGTCGACGCCTTCAAGGCCGCTCCGTTCGCGACGTACGCGCGCAACAGCTTCGTCATCGCGCTCAGCCACACGGTCCTCAACGTGCTCGTCGCGTCGATGGCCGGCTACGCACTCGCGCGGATCAGGTTCCGCGGCAGCGACCTCATCTTCTACTGTTTCATCGCTGCCTTGATGATCCCGACGTACACGAAGGTCCTGCCGGAGTTCCTGATCGTGCGGTTCATGCCGCTCGCCGGCGGCAACGACCTCTTCGGCCAGGGCGGCAGCGGCTGGCTCGACTCGTGGTGGGCGCTGATCGTGCCCGGGGCCGTGACGCCGTTCGCCGTGTTCCTGTTCCGGCAGTTCTACCTGGACCTGCCCGTGGAGCTGGAGGAGGCGGCGCGGCTCGACGGGCTGGGCGAGTTCCGGATCTACGCCCGGATCATGACCCCGCAGGTCAAGCCCGCCCTCACCACGGTGGCCCTGCTCACCTTCGAGTCGTCCTGGAACAACTTCCTGTGGCCGCTGCTCGTGACGCGCACCGACAGTCTGCGCGTCATCCAGGTCGGCCTGTCCGTCTTCAGGACGGAGAACGGCACGCACTGGCACTTCCTGATGGCGGGGACGACGCTCGCCACGCTGCCGATGGTGATCCTCTTCCTCATCGGCCAGCGCTACTTCGTCCAGGGCTTCGCCACCGCCGGCCTCAAGTGACCCGCCGCCCCATCCCCTCTTCGTCTCTTCGCCCACTTGCTCGTGAAAGGGCTCTGTCTCCATGTCTGTTGATCTCCAAGGTTCCCGTGCGCTCGTGACGGGAGCCGGCCACGGCATCGGCCGTGCCATCGCCGTCGGACTCGCCGCGGCCGGCTGTGACGTCGCCGTGCACTTCCACAGCTCGCCCGAGGAGGCCGAACGGACCGTCGCCGCGATCGGGGCGCTCGGCCGCCGCGCCAAGGCGTTTCCCGCGGACGTCACGGTGACCGCCGACGTGGACCGCCTCGTCGCGGAGGCCACCGGGTTCCTCGGCGGTCTCGACGTCCTGGTCTGCAACGCCGGGCATCTCATCGGGCGGGCCACCGTCGCCGAGATGAGCGACGAGCACTTCGAGCGGGTCGTCGACACCAATCTGACGTCCACGTTCCGCACCTGTCGCGCCGCGCTCCCCCACCTCACCGGGTCGGCGGCCGGCCGGATCGTCACCATGTCGTCGCTGGCCGCGCACAACGGCGGCGGGCCCGGCTCCGTGCCGTACGCGGCGGCGAAGGCCGGGATCCGCGGCTTCACCAAGGCCCTGGCCAAGGAGGTCGCGGGGGCGGGCATCACGGTGAACGCGGTCGCGCCCGGCTTCATCAAGGGCACCGCGTTCCATGACACGTTCACCGCGCCCGAGGCCCAGCAGGCGATGGAGGCGGGGATCCCCGTCGGCCGCGCGGGCACGCCCGAGGACGTGGCCGCCGCCGTGGTCCATCTCGCCTCCCCGGCCTCCGGTTTCCTGACGGGTACGACCCTCGACATCGACGGTGGCGTATGGCCGCGGTGAAGCGGATCCCCCGCGAGCGCGGCGGCTGGTGGCACGCGTACGTGTGCCCGGCGCACGGCGTCGAGCTCGACCACGGCGACGTCCTCGGCGGCGTGTTCCCCAAGGACGGTGCCCGGTGTCCGCGCGGCTGCCGAGTGGACACCCCCGCCGTGCGCGGCGCCTGGACCGTCCTCTCCCATCAGGCATGGGCCCGGCGCCTCCGTGTCCTGGCCGAGTGCGGCGAGGACACGGAGGCGGTGTCCGGACTCGTCGAGTACACGTCCCTGTACGCGGAGTTGGCGAGCCGGCACCACGACGACGCGCAGCCGTGGATGCTGCGCGGCCGGCTGTTCCACCAGGCGCTCACCGACGCGATCTGGGCCGTGAACGTCGGACACGCGACGTGGACGCTCGGCGCACGCGGCACGGCCGGGCTCGCCGCCGTGCTCCCCCTGCTCGACGAGCTGGAGCGGGCGGCCCTCGACGCCCGGGACGTGCTGGTCGCACGGGGCGACCTGGCGTCCAACTACACGACGTGGCTGACCGCGGCGGGGATCGCCACCGGGCGGGCCGCGGCGGCCGTGCGGGGCGTGCCCTGGGACGGAGCGAAGCAGTGGCTGGAGGGCCCGCACGGCCTGTACGCCCATCTGCGGGCCTGCGTCGCGGACGACGGCTGGGAGTGGGAAGGCAGCACGTACTACCACGGGTTCGTGCTGCGCGCGGCGCTCCTCGCGCTGCGCGGCACCGATCCCTCGGCCCTGCCCGGCGACGTGGCCGCCCGCCTCGGCGGCATGGTCGACGTCCTGGCCGCGATCGCCACGGACGGCGGTGTCCTGCCCGCCCTGCACGACGGCCCGTATCTGCGCGACCCGCTCTCTCTCGAGTGGCTCGAACTGTGCGCACTGGCAAGGCAGTTCGCGCCCGCGCCCCGCATGGACGCGGTGGCGGCACGGGCCCGCGCGGATCTCGCGGGCGCAGACGACGGCCTGGACCGGCTCCTCGACGGCTGGTTCACGGGCCCCCCGCTCCCGGAGCGCTCCGCACCCGCTCCGGTCACGGTGTTCGGCGACGCGGGATACGCCGTCGTGCGCGCCGCGGGCGTCCACGCCGTCCTCGACTTCGGACCGCACGGCGGCTCGCACGGCCACCGCGACAAGCTCTCTCTGTACCTGTACGGGGTGACGGCTCCGTGGCAGCCCGATCCCGGACAAGTCCCTTACGCCCACGACGAGTTCCGCGACCTGTACGCCTCGACGGCAGCCCATCCCTCCTTCCGTGTGGACGGCGCCGAGCAGGCCGAGTGCGCGGGCGCGCTGCTGAACGCGGACGACACGTCGGCCACGGCCGAGGTGACCACGGCCTACGAAGGGGTCCGAGCGGTCCGGCGGGTCGAGGCGGGAACCTGTCACCTGGTCGACGTGCTGACGGTTACGGGAGAGCGGGGGGCACTCGGGCGGGTGTCGGCGCAGCTGCGACCCGGTGTCGCCCTCGACCTCCAGGTGCAGGCGACCGGTCCGGTGCGCACGACCTGGTACGGGGACGAGCTGCTGCACGGCTGGCACACCACGTCCACACCCGTCCGGCCCTTCTGCCGGCCCGGTCCGGGTCCGGCCGACGATCCCCAGCAGCAGCGCACCCGGGTCGACTTCACCGCCCGGGACACGACGCGGGTCGTCTTCGCGTCGGTGTACCAGTCGGCGTCCGCCGGGCCCGCCGTGACGGACGTCCGGCTGACCGAGGAGGGCCTGGTGGTCGTCTCCCTGGCCGACGGATCCCGCCGCGTGCACCGGACGGAGGCCTGAGATGCTCCTGTCCGCGACGCCGCCTCCGGGGCCCCGTCCGTTCCAGGAGCGGCGGCTCATGGACGAGGCCGTCCGCCACCGCGCCCTCACACCGCCCCGCCGGCACCCCGAGGCGTCGATCACCTGGCTCGGCCCGGCCGCGTCGAACCCCGCCCTCGCGTACCGCGTGAGCGGCGACCCGGCGCATCTGGCGGAGGCCGAGCGCTGGATCGGGGCGGCGACGGGTTTCGCCCACTGGGGCAGGGCCCACATGCCCGACCACGACCTGGACGCGGGCTGGCTCCTGCACCATCTCGCCCTGGCCCACCACTGGCTGGGCGACGCCCTGTCCGACGAGACGCGCACGCTCCTGCGGTACAAGCTGATGGTGCAGGGCCGGCGCCTGTACGACTTCGCGGTGGCGACGGAGGGCCGCTGGTGGTCCTCCTCGTACTGGCAGAACCACAACTGGATCTGTTACGCGGGCCTGGCCACCGCGGGCTACGTCCTCGGCCGTGAGGAGTGGACCGAGCGGGCCAAGGACAACCTGGGACGCGTCCTCGACCTGCTCCCCGAGGACGGCTCGCACGCCGAGGGCGTCGTGTACTGGCGCTACGGCGTGCCCTGGCTGGCGATCCACCTCGATCTGCTCCAGGAGTGCGAGGGTCTCGACTGGTGGGGGCGCGGCGGGTTCATGGAGAACACGTTCCGCTTCCGGCTCCACCAGTCGGCGCCCGGGTTCGCCGAACAGACGGGACACGGCGACTGCCACGACCGGCTCAGCGGGCACAGCGCCGCGCTCTATCACCGTCTCGCGGCCGCCTACGGGATCGGCGAGGCCCAGTGGCTCGCCGGTCTCGTCGGGCGCGAGCTGCTGGGACGCGAGGCGGCCGAAAGCGGGGTGCGGCCGGGAATCCTGCCCGAGGCCTACCTGGAGTACCTCTGGTACGACCCCTCCGTCGGTGCCCGCCCGCCGGCCGCGTCGGACACCCACGCACAATTCCCCGACCTGGGCCTCGTCACGGCCCGCACGAGCTGGGCCGACGACGCGACGTTCGTGTCGTTCAAGGCCTCGCCCGGCGGTGGCCACAAGGCGTGGGAGACGGCGGCGAGACACCGGGCGGAGCTCGGCTGGGACACCCTCGACACCGGCCACCACCACCCGGATTCGGGCTCGTTCGTCCTGCTGTCGCAGGGCGCGTTCCTCGCGGTCGACGAGGGCTACAGCAACCGCAAGCGGGCCGCCCACCACAATCTGCTGCTCGTCGACGGGCAGGGTTTCGCCGACGAGGACCGCTATCACGTCTACGAGGGAATCCCTCACGAGCGCCGGGCCCGCATGCGTGACGTCCTCGCGGGCGGTGGCTGGGCACATGGCACGGCGGAGATCGGCGCCATGTACGACCCTCACCTCGGGGTACACCGCCTCGACCGCACCCTGGTCTGCACACCGTCGGGGCGGCTGGTGCTCCTCGACCTGGCACAGGCCGAGGAGGGCGCCGCCCGCGAGTGGACGTTCCTGCTCCAGACCGACGAGCCCACGGTCCCCGAAGGTGACGGGTGTACGCGGCTGATCCGGGCGGGCGAGGCGCGCGCGACGGTGACCCGGCTCGCGCCCGACGACGTCCGCACGGAGTCCGGCGTGACCGAGGTGGCGGCCAACCCCACTTCCAGCACACCGGAGTTGACGGTCACCAGGACACTGCACACGTTGCGGGTGACCACGCCTGCCGCTCGCCGCGCCACGTTCCTGACCGTGATCGAGCCGGGCGCACAGGTCACCGCGCGCGCGGTGGACTGCGCGCACGGGCACGGCGTGACATTCGGGTCCGAGACCGTGCTGCTCTCGCCCGTGGAGCGGCGCGTCGAGGGGGCGGGTGTGCGGGCCGACGCGGCGGCGGTCCTCGTGAGCGAGGGCCGGCCGGTGCACGTGGTGGCCGCACGGCGTGTGGAGGTGGACGGCCACATCGTCCTCGACGTTCCCGAACCGTTCACCGGAGGTGTGTGACATGGCGACCGCTCTCTCACCGGGCCGCTTCGCGGACCGGGGGCTGCTGCGGCGGCTCGAGTTCGTGGCGTACCCGGCGGCCGCCGGGGCGGCGTTCGCGGTACTCGCGCTCGGGGTCGTGACCTGGCTGCCCGCCCTCGCCGCGCTCGCCCGGGCCCTCCAGCGCTGGCGCACGGACGGCGACAGCCACATGTTCTCGGGCGTACTCAAGGCCTTTCCGCACTACTGGCGGTCGCTGTGGCGGCACGGGCTGTTCTCTACAGGCGTCGTCGCGCTGCTCGTCGTGAACACCCTGTATCTGTTGAGCAGTTCGAGCCCGTACGCCTTCGTTCTCCTGGCCGCACAGGCGGGGATCGCGGCGACCGTGGTGGTGCATCACACCGCGCTGGCGGCCTGCGCGGGCATCGCTCCCGAGGCGTCCGTCGGTTCATGGACGCGCGGCGCGCTCACTCTCTCCTTCGGCTCGCCCGCCCGCGGCACCGCGCTCCTCGGCGCCGTCGTCTCCGCCGCACTGCTCTCACTCGTCGTCCCGCTCGGCCCGCTGCTCCTGGGGCCGAGCGTGCCCGTTCTGCTCGCCCTGTCCTTCGCCGATCCGTCCCCGACCGGAGGGAACCCCGCATGAGCCGCATCGTGCTCGTCGCCGCCCTCACGGCAGCCGCCCCGCTCGCGTTGCCCGCGCACCCCGCCGCCGCGGCGACCGCGTACTACGTCGGCCCTTCGGGCAACGACGCCGTGGGCACCTGCGGCAGCGCGTACGACCCGGCCGGCCCCTGCCCCTCCTGAGCACTCATCGCCCCTTTCTTCTCTCCCGCTCCTTCTCCCACCCCTTCGCGAGGTCCTCTGATGACTCAGCACGCCTCCAGACGCACCGTCCTGATCGGCGCCGCCGCCGCCCTTGCCCTGACCGGGCTCCCCGTCGCCATGCCGTTCGCGCGGGCCTCGGAGAGCCCCGGCGCCACTTCTCTGCTGGCCCGTTGGCAGGGGCTGCTCACCGGCGGGCCCGGTCTCGACCCGGCCGACCCGCAGATCGCCGCCGCCGTCGTCCGGATCGGCCGCGCCGGCACCGCCGCGGCCCAGGGTCTCGACCCCAACCGCACCGACGGCCTGTGGCCCGACCTGACCAGCACCACCGTGTCCAACCACGTCACCACCTCCTTCAAACGGCTGGCCACGCTGGCCACCGCCTGGGCCGTCCCCGGCACCCCGCAGCACGCCGACGCCGCCACCGCCGACCTCCTGCTGCGCGGCGTGGACTGGATGCTCGACCACCGCTACGGGCCCGATTTCGAGCGGTTCGACAACGACTGGGACTGGGAGATCGGCTGCGCGCTCGCCCTCAACGACGCGGCGGTCCTCCTCCATGACGTCCTGGGCGCGGACCGGCTCGCGCGTGTCACGTCCGCGGTGCGCCACTACACGCCCGACCCCAATCTGTGGCGCGCCGACCGGCAGATCGCCACGGGTGCCAACCGCGTGTGGATCTGCACGGTCGCCGCCGTCAACGCCGTGCTCCGCGACGACGCCGACGCGCTGGCCCGCGTCCGTGACGCGCTGTCGGACGTGGAGGGGGCCGGCGCGAACAGCGTGCTGGCCTTCAACGACGACCAGACGGGGACGGGCGAGGGCTTCTACTCCGACGGCTCCTTCCTCCAGCACTACAAGCACCCCTACAACGGCGGTTACGGCAAGGAACTCCTCGGCAACCTCTCCCGGCTCCTCCATCTTCTGGCCGCCACGCCGTGGGATGTGACCGACCCCGACGTGGCCAACGTGCGGCGCTGGGTGACCGAGGGGTTCGACCCGCTGATGGCGCGCGGTGACATGCTCGCGCCGGTCTGCGGCCGGGAGATCGCGCGCTCCAGCAAGCAGGGACACGTCTCCGCGCAGACGGTCATCGAGGCCGTGCTGCGCCTGCTGCCCGGCGTCCCGGCCGCGGAGACCGACCGTTTCACCGCGCTGGTGAAGCAGTGGATCACCGAGGACACCTACCGCGACTTCCTCGCAGCCACCGATCTTGCCTCGCTGGTGGCCGCCCGCGATGTGCTCGGCTCCGGTGTCCCGCCCCGCGGACGGCTGGTGACGCACCGTCAGTACCCCCGAATGGACAAGGCGGTGCACCACAGGCCCGCCTTCACGTTCGGCGTCTCCACCTACTCGACCCGCATCTACAACTACGAGTCCATACAGAACGAGAACCTGCACGGCTGGCACCTGTCCGACGGCATGACGCTGCTGTACGACGACGACCTCGGTCACTACAGCGAGGACTACTGGCCCACCGTCGACCCGAAGCGCCTGCCCGGCACCACCGTCCTCACCGGACGCCCGGCCGAAGCGGAGGGGCAGCGCACCACCAGCACGGCCGACTGGGCGGGCGGCACCGCACTGCCCGGCACGACGCTCGGCTCGTACGGGATGGACCTGCGGGCCTACGGCAGTTCACTGCGAGCGCTGAAGAGCTGGTTCTGCCTGGACGACGTGATCGTGCACATGGGGTCGGGCGTCAGCGCGGACTCGGGCGACGCGGAGACGATCGTCGAGAACCGCAAACTGCGCGATCCTCAGGCGCGGTTGACGGTCGACGGTGACCGCTTCGACGGATCCGGTGAACTCGCCGACGTCCGCTGGCTGCACCTCGCGGGCACCGGCGGCTACGTCTTCCCCCGCCCCACCCGCGTTCGGGCCCTGCGGGAGGAACGCACCGCGACCTGGCGGGAGATCAACCTCAAGTACGGCACCGACACCCCGGTGACACGGCCGTATCTGACGCTGTGGCAGGAACACGGGACGGCGCCGGCCGACGCCGGGTACTGCTGGCTCCAGGCGCCGGGCGCGTCCGCCGACCGAACCCGGAGACTCGCCCTGGCGCCGCCCGTACGCCCGGTGGCCACGACGGCGTCCGTGCACGCCGTGCGGCGCGGCGCTGACGGGCTGCTCGCCGCGAACTTCTGGGCCGGGGGCCGGGCGGGCGAGCTGGCCTCCGACGGTCCCGCCTCCGTCCTCGTACGGCCCGACGGCAGGACCGTGACCGTGGCGGTCAGCGACCCCACGCAGCTGCGCGACCGCGTCACGCTCGACCTCGCCCTGCGCGGTCTCACCGTCGCCCGGGCCGACACCGGCGTACGGGCCGAGCGCACCTCCGCCGGGACACGCGTCACCGTCGACACCGCCGGCACGCACGGCGCCACCTTCGCCCTCACCTTCGCCAGGAGCTGACCTTGCTGTTCGACATGCCCCTCGACCGGCTGCGGGACTACCGTCCCGAGCCCGAGGAACCCGCCGACTTCGACGCGTTCTGGACCAAGACGCTCGACGAGGCCGCCCGGCATCCGCTGGATGCCCGGTTCGCGGCGCACGACACGGGCCTCGCCACGGTCGACGTGCACGACGTGACGTTCAACGGCTGGGGCGGCCAGCCCGTCAAGGCCTGGCTGCTGCTGCCGCGCGGTCACGCGGAGCCGCTGCCCGCGGTCGTGCAGTACATCGGCTACAACGGCGGGCGCGGCATCCCCTACTCGTGGCTGACCTGGAGCTCGCTCGGCTTCGCCCACCTCGTGATGGACAACCGCGGGCAGGGCGGCGGCGGCAAGAACACCGCCGACACCCCCGACATCGCGCCCGAGGGCCACGGCTCCTCGTCGCCCGGCTTCCTCACCCGGGGCATCGAGGACCCGCACCGGCACTACTACCGGCGGCTCATCACCGACGCCGTCCGGGCCGTGGACGCCGCGAAGGCCCACCCGTGCGTCGACGCCTCACGGGTCGCCGTCCTCGGCGGCAGCCAGGGCGGCGGGCTCGCCCTGGCCGTGGCGGGACTGCGCGACGACCTGTCCGCGGCCGTCGCGGACGTGCCGTTCCTGTGCCACTTCCGGCGCGCCTCGCAGATCACGGACAACGGGCCCTACGCGGAGATCGCGCGCTGGCTGTCGGGCCATCGCTTCAGCGTCGAAGCCGCGATGGAGACACTGTCGTACGTCGACGGCGTCAACTTCGCGGCGCGCGCCACCTGCCCCGCCTGGTTCTCGGTCGGCCTGATGGACAAGATCTGCCCGTCGTCCACCGTGTTCGCCGCCTACCACCGCTACGCGGGGCCCGCCGAGATCGAGGTGTTCCCGTACAACGGTCACGAGGGAGGAGCCGAGTACGACCTGCCGCGGAAGATCGCCGCGCTGCGCGGCGCCCTGCGCGGCTGATCGCCTCAGTGGCCGAGGACCGCCATCGCCGCGTTGTGCCCGGGGATCCCGCTGACCCCGCCGCCGCGCACGGCTCCCGCCCCGCACAGCAGGACGTTTGCGTGCGCGGTCTCGACGCCCCATCGGCCCGTCCCCTCCTGGGCGTACGGGAAGGACAGGTCGCGGTGGAAGATGTTGCCGCCGGGCAGGCGCAGGTCCCGCTCCAGGTCGAGCGGGGTCTTCGCCTCGATGCACGGCCGGCCGTCGGCATCGACGGCGAGGCAGTCCTCGATCGGCTCGGCGAGTTGCGCGTCGAGCTGGGCGAGCGTGGCCTTCAGGAGCTCGACGCGGGCGGCGTCGTTGTCGCCCGCGAAGAGCCGGGCGGGGGTGTGCAGGCCGAACAGGGTGAGGGTCTGGTAGCCGCGCGCGACGAGGTCCGGGGCGAGGATGGTCGGGTCGGTCAGCGAGTGACAGTAGATCTCCGACGGGGGCGCCGCGGGCAGTGAACCGGCCGCCGCCTGGCCGTACGCGGTCGCCAGCTGCTCGTAGCCCTCGGCGACATGGAACGTGCCGGCGAACGCCTCGCGCGGGTCGACGGACGTGTCCCGCAGCTTCGGCAGCCGGGTCAGGAGCATGTTGACCTTGAGCTGCGCGCCCTCGGCCGGCGCCGGCGGCTCGTCGCCGACGAGTGCGGCGAGGGCCTGCGGGGACGCGTTGACGAGCACGTGCCCGGCACCCACCCGGCCCGCGCCGCCCTCCGACGCGTACGTCACCTCGGCGTGGCGCCCGTCGGTCTCCACGCGGGTCACCTCGTGCCCGGTGACGAGTTCGGCGCCGGCCGCGCGGGCGGCAGAGGCGAGGGCGTCGGTGAGGGCGCCCATGCCGCCGACGGGCACGTCCCAGTCCCCGGTCCCGTTGCCGATCACGTGGTACAGGAAGCAGCGGTTCTGCTGGAGGGACGCGTCGTGGGCGTCGGCGAACGTGCCGATCAGGGCGTCGGTGAGGACGACACCGCGCACCAGGTCGTCCGTGAAGCGCTCCTCGACGGCCGTGCCGATCGGTTCCTCGAAGAGCATCCGCCAGGCCGCGTCGTCGTCGACCCGCCGGCGCAGCGCGTCCCTGTCCGGGAGCGGCTCGGTGAGGGTGGGGAAGACCCGCTCGGCGACGCGGCGGGTCGTCTCGTAGAACTCGGTCCACGCGGCGTACTCGCGCCCGCCGCCCGTGAGCCGCTCGAAGGAGGCGCGGGTGCGCTCCTCACCACCGCCGACGAGCAACCCGGTGGCCCGCCCGTCGCGCTCGGTCGGGGTGTACGAGGACACGGTGCGGCCGCGCACGGCGAAGTCGAGCCCGAGATCGTCGACGATCTTGTGGGGCAGCAGGCTGACCAGGTACGAGTACCGCGACAGGCGTGCGTCGACCCCCGCGAAGGGACGGGTCGAGACGGCGGCACCGCCGGTGGTGCCGAGCCGCTCGAGAACCAGGACGGAACGTCCGGCCCGGGCGAGGTAGGCGGCGGCGACGAGGCCGTTGTGGCCTCCGCCGACGATGACGACGTCGTAGCGCTCGTGTGCTGGCATCCCTCTTGGTAACACGATCCGATCATGCCGGGCCAGACCCCGGTTCGGGGGATGGCGGGGGCGGATGGCGGAGCGGGGAGGATCTCGGGCCACGCGCGGGGGCGGCCGCCCCCGCGCAGCCCCTCAGTGTCCGCCGGACGCCCCCTGCCGGCGCAGGGCCGCCACCCGCCGGTACAGCTCGACCGCCTCCGTGCCGCGTCCGAGCTGTTCCAGGCAGTGCGCCTCGTCGTTGCGGCTGGCGAGGGTGTCCGGATGGTCGGCGCCGAGTACCTGTTCGCGGGCCGCGGCTACCCGCCGGTACTCGACGAGCGCGTCGGCCCACCGGCCGAGCCAGCCGAGACCGACGGCCACCTCGCGGCGGCTGACCAGCGAGTCGGGGTGATCGGCGCCGAGGACCCGGGCGCGGATCGCGCAGACGTCGCGGGCCTCGGCGAGCGCTTCCTCCCAGCGGCCCATCCTCCCCAGGTTGACGCCGAGGCCGTGGCGGGCGCGCAGGGTCTCGGGGTGGGCCGTGCCGCTGACGCGCGTACGGTCGTCGATGAGGTCGCGGTAGAGGCCGAGTGCCTCGGCGCTGCGGCCGAGCCGGCCGAGGCTGATGCCCACCTCGTAGCGCGCGGCGAGCGTGTCCGGATGGTCGGGGCCGAGCGCCTGTTCGCGGGCCTGCACCACCTCGTGGTAGGTGCGCAAGGCCTCCGTCCAGCGGCCCAACTGGCCCAGGGCATAGGCGACTTCGCATCGCGTGACGAGCGTGTCGGGATGGCTGGCGCCGAGTACGCGGGCGCGCGCCGACGCGACCTCGCACGCCATACGGTACGAGTCCTCGAGGCGCCCGAGCCGACTGAGGTTGTACGCGAGGTTGTGGCGGCAGCGCAGGGTATCGGGATGGTCGGGTCCGATGGCCCGTTCACGCGTGGCGAGCACCGACGTGTACACCTGGTGCGCGTCGAAGTGCCGCCCCAACTGGCCGAGGACGTACGCCATTTCCTGCCGGGCGCCGAGAGTTTCGGGGTGCTCGGGGCCGTGGACACGCTCACAGCCCTCGGTGACGCGGCGGTACTCGCGCAGGGCGTCGGCGGGGCGGCCGGTGCGGCTGAGCGTGAAGGCGACCTCGTAGCGGCTGGCGAGTGTGTCGGGGTGGTCCGGGCCGAGCGCGTGCTCGCGCTCGGCCGCGACGGCGCGGTGCACCTCGCCGGCCTCCTCCCAGCGGCCGAGCCGGCCGAGGCTCAGGCCCGCGTTGTGCCGGGCGGCGAGGTGGGCGACCACCTCCGGTGCGGGCGTGGGGCGTTCCGTGCGCGCGGGCTGCTCACTGCGCCGCGACTCGGGGCGCGCGATCCACTCTCCGGCGAGCCCCGCCCCCGCGTCGGGCGGCCTACCGCGCAGGACGGGCGGGCCGGCCGCCTTGTGGCCGGTCGTCATGCCGCGCGTCCAGGACGGCAGCCGCGGCTCACGGGACACCGGCTGCTGCGGCTCACCCACGGCCTGGCGTACGGGGGTTGCCGTCACCGTCGGCACATATCCGGACGGAGAACGGCCGTCATCGATCCGGCGGACCAGTTCGCGGGCGTCCCGCGGCCGCTCGTCCGGCTCCTTCGCGAGCAGGTCGAGGATGATCCGGTCCAGGAAGCCGGGGAGCTCGGCCCGGTGCGTGCGGGGTGGTTCGGGCACGGTGTCGCGGTGCCCGACGAGGACGGCCCAGGCGTCCTCCAGGTCGAACGGTGGCGCTCCGGTCGCGATCTCGTAGAGCACGCAGCCGAACGAGTACAGGTCGCTGCGCCGGTCGACGTGGTCGCCGCCGATCTGCTCCGGCGACATGTAGTGCGGGGTCCCCATCGCGATGCCGGTGCCGGTGAGGCGAGCGGTGAAGCCGATGTCGTGGCCGAGGCGCGCGATGCCGAAGTCGCAGATCTTCACCGTGCCGTCGGTGAGCCGCATGATGTTCGCGGGCTTCAAGTCGCGGTGGATGATGCCCTGTTCGTGCGTGTAGGCGAGCGCGGCCGAGACCTGGCCGGCGATCTCGACGATGTCCGCGACGGGTAGCGGGTGCTGCTTGTTGTCCTCCAGGAGTTGGCTGAGGTTCTTTCCCTCCAGGAGCTCCATCACGAGGTACAGCCCGCCGTCGTGCTCGCCGAAGTCGTGGACGACGGTCACCCCGCGGTGCTGAAGGGCGGCCGCCACGCGGGCCTCCCGGCGGAAGCGCTCCCGCAGGACACGGGTGAAGGACTGGTCGTGCTGCGGCCCCATCGGCTTGAGGCACTTGACCGCGACTCTGCGCCCGAGCGACTCGTCCCTGGCACGCCACACTTCGCCCATACCGCCCCGCCCGATGAGATCGAGCAGCCGGTACCGGCCCTGGATCAGCCTGGTCTCCCCCGACTCCGGCATCTCGCGCTGTCGCCCCCGTCGCCTCGCTGCGCCCTCCCCGGCCTGTCCAGTATGGCCGTCCGACTCCCGATTCTGTACGGTGCCGGACGGCTGCCGGGGCCGAGTCGTGACATGGCGCGCAGGATGTGTTTCGGGGGGAGTTGCCAGCGCACACGTGCGGGAACGCAGCGCAGGACGGTGCCGGTGAACCGCAGTCCTCGGGTCACGGCGGCCGGCGTCGGGGCCGGCCTGCCGTACAACTCGTGGGCGTACGGCGGCAGAGAGGCGTACGCGAGATGCGACACGCGCCTCCAGAGTGTCGCGCGCGCCGGGATCAGCAACGGGTGGACGGGCGGCCTGCGCAGGAAGTCGTCGACGTCCCGGGCCTCCGGACCGGCGGCGAGCAGAGGCCTCATCTTCTCGAAGTACGCGGCGAGTCGGGCCCGGTCCCCGGGCACGTCGGCGGGGTCGAGGCCGACCAGCCGGGCGCTGGTGCGGTGTTCGGCGATGTACTGGTCGGCCTGTGCGTCCGTGAGCCGGAACCCGGAGCGGCGCGCGACGTGGAGGTAGGAGTCGATCTCGGCGCAGTGCACCCACAGGAGCAGTTCCGGCTCGTCGACCCCGTAGCGCTCACCGGTGTCGGGGTCGGTGACCTTGAGATGACGGTGGATCTTCCGCACGCGAGCACCGGCACGCTCCGCGTCCTCAGCGGTCCCGTACGTGGTCGTGCCGACGAAACCGGCCGTGCGCATCAGCCTCCCCCAGGCGTCCTTGCGGAAGTCCGAGTTCTGCATGACACCGCGCACGGCCCGCGGAAGGAGCGCCTGAAAGTAGAGCGCACGCACACCCGCAACCCACATCATGGGGTCCGCGTGCACCTGCCAGGTCACCGATCCGGGCCCGAAAAGCCCGGGATCGCCCCGCCCCTCTTCCGTCCCTGTGCCCACCACGTCGCCGCCTCTCCCCCGCATCAGCGGTCCCGGCGCGATCAAAGATCTCCGCTCGGCGCCTCAGCACAACGCTACCGGTGAGCCGACACGGTCGCCCCAGGGGTTCAGGCCGTGACTGCCGCCGTCCGGGACCGCGTCCGCTCCTCCGCGTCCGCGTCGAAGCCGATCGGTTCCCAGCGCTTCGACAGCAGAGCGATCAGACCGAGGACGGGGGCGGCGAGGATGACCCAGTAGACGTGGGTGCCGAGGCCGGTGCTGAGGATGGGGAAGAAGAACAGGGTCAGTGTCGAGCCGAGGCGCAGCACGGCCTGGTTGAAGCCGATGCTGACGCCGCGCATCGACGTCGGAAAGCCCAGCGAGGCGTAGCTCATGATGTGCGCGCCGGGGCCGAAGCCCTGGGCGAACATGAACGCGCCGAGCATCAGGATGCCCGCCGTCACGACGGCCGTCCCGGACGGATCCCCGATGAGAGCGAGCACCGTGATGGCGACGAGCTGGATCGCGAAGCCCAGCGTCATCATCGGCCAGGCGCCGCGGGTCGACGCCCAGCGGATGCCGAGGAGCCCACCGGTCAGGGCGAAGACGAGGTTCAGGGCGAAGGAGGACGCGATCGTGGTCAGCGGGCCCTGCGTCATCAGCGTGGCGATGATGATCGGCAGCCCGAACGCGACCGCGTTGTAGCCGAAGGTCTCCGCCAGACCGACCGCCACCGACTGGATCGTGCGCGTGCGGTACGGAGGGGTGAAGAGCCGTGCGTACGCGCCCAGGCCGGTCCGGGGCGGACGGGATGCCGTCTCGGGCGCGTCGTCGGCGACGCGCGCGTCCACGCCGTACGACTGGCGCAGGATCTTCGCCGCGCCTTCCAGGTCGCCCTGGTCGGCGGCCCAGGTCGGGGACTCGTTCATGTAGCGCCGGCGCAACAGCAGTACCAGCAGCGCGGGCACCGCGCCGAAGCCGACGGTGAACCGCCACAGCCAGCCCAACTGGGCGTCCGGCAGGAGGAAGTACAGCAGCATGATCACGAGGTAGCAGCCGCTGGTCGCGGTGTACCAGGCGGGTGACCAGGCGGCCGTGCGGGAGCCCTTGCTGCCCTTGCCGTGCAGCCGGGAGAACTCGGCGAGGAACGCGATCGCGACGGGGATGTCCATGCCGACGCCGATGCCCATCACGAAGCGTGCGGCGATCAGCGTCCACACGTCCTGCGCGACCGCGCACACCAGCGCGGTGGCGACGAAGAAGAGCATGTTCGCCATGAAGACGCGGTAGCGGCCGATGCGGTCCACCAGCCAGCCGCCGACGAGAGCCCCGAGGAGCGAACCGACGCTGATCGAGGCGGTGACCGTGCCGGCCATCGTGGAGCTGAGACCGAACTGTTTCGTGATGTCGGGCAGCCCGTAGGCCAGGGAACTCAGGTCGTAGGCGTCGAGGAAGATGCCGCCGAGCGCGATGATCACGATCATCTTGGCGTGGCGGCCGCGCGCCGTGCCCGAGTTGACCAGATCGGAGACGTCGGCCGCGGAGCGGATCAGTACCGTGCCCGACGGCGTCACCGGAGATGTGCTGGTGGACAGGGGGGAGGTGGAGCTCACGAGCGCCTTCCGGTGTGGTGCGGGGACGTACCGTCGGATCGTATGCACCGGCCGGAATTCGCCCGTGCGCGTGTCCACATCCTGGTCATCCTTGTGGACTCGGTCGCGACGCATGATCCAAGCTGTGAACGTGGTCCCGACCGGCCGCGGGCGCGGGCGACATCCTGCGTTTGCCGTCCATTGGGGCGGAGCTGGGTGCGGTGATCCGCAAAGCGTTCTACCTTCGACCGAATGAGAGCGGCGGATATCGATACACGGGTCTGGGCACGACGCGGCATGTGGGGTTCCGTGCTGCTCTCATCAGGCGCCTGGGGCGCCGGCGCGCTGCCGCGGGGCGTACCGGACGGGATCTGGGGAGTCCCGGGACCCGCTCTCGCGCTGATCGGTGCGACGGCGACGTATGCGGGACTCGGTCTGCTGCTGTGGTCCTGGTGGCGGTTGGGCACGCTGCTGCGGGCCGGTGCGGTGATGAGCAAACGGCGGCAGTGGCTCACGCTGGGCGGCTGGGCGCTGCCTCTGCTTCCGGCGCCGGCGCTGTTCAGTATGGACATCTACAGCTACGTGGCCCAGGGCGCACTGGCCGGGCGCTCCTGGAACGTCTACGAGATGGGCCCCTCCGCACTCGGCGGGCCGCTCGCCGCGAACGTCCCGGAGGTGTGGCAGGACGCCCCGGCTCCGTACGGACCCCTGTCCGTTCTGGTGAGCCGGGCCGTGGTCTTCGTGACCGGCGAACACCATGTGGTCGCCGCCGTCGTACTCCATCGGGTGGCCGCGCTCGCCGGGCTCGCCCTGCTGGCCTGGTCGGTTCAGTGGCTAGCGACGCGGTCGGGCGGCGACGGCTCGGGAGCCTGGTGGGCGGCGCCGCTGAATCCGCTGGTGCTGGTCCACCTGGTGGGCGGGGCGCACAACGAGGCGCTGATGCTCGGCTTGATGATGGCCGGTCTTGTGGCGTGCCGGTCCGGACGATGGGTTCTGGGCGTTGTCCTGCTGACGTGCGCCACGCTGGTGAAGGCCCCGGCCGCGGTGGCCCTGGGGTGCGCAGCCCTGGTGGCGGTCGCCGGACAGACGGGCTGGTGGCGACGCCTGGGCCGCGCGGCGGGGATCATCCTCGCGGCCGTCGGGACGCTGGTGCTGACGGTGGCTCTCTGCGGGCTGGGCTGGGGTTGGCTCGACACGATCCGCACACCGACCCACTCGTACACACCGATGTCGGTGACCACGGACGTCGGCCGGCTGCTGAGGTGGATCGGGACCGAAGCCGGCTGGGTCACCACACCGGACCCGGTGACGGTGATGCGCACGCTCGGGACCTTGGCAGGGCTCTGCGGGGCCCTGTACTTCCTGGCGCGCGCTCCCCGCCTCGGCGCCGAACGCGCAGCGGCCCTGGGACTGTTGGCCCTGGTGGTGTGCGCTCCCGCCGTGCAGGGCTGGTACCTGCTGTGGGGGGCGGTGCCCCTGGCCACGGTCGCATGGGGCGCGCTGGCGGACACCCGGATCAAGACAGCGGTCGTCGTTCTGGTTCTCATGGTGATGCCGTCGGGCCGGGGGCCCACCGTCACAGATGTGGTCGGCATTGTCCTGGGGGGCTTGGCGATCCTGCTGTGGATGGCGTGGACGTCTCAGCGAACCCGTGACGCAGGGCTCCAGCCTTCCCCTCGGCCCAGTTACGGAGAGGTGCCCTTGCGGTTTCCCTGACACCCAGACAGGGAGTTCAAGCCGCCTTCGGGCGTCAGGCGGGTCACGCGCGTACCGCGAGGGGGCGGGCCCTGGAGCCATGCCCTCTCTCCATTAGTGACTATTGCGTGCTTGGTGGGGGTTGTGCAGTGGTGCCGACCGGCGCCGTCACCGGCCGGCACCACGCCTCAGCGGCGCAGGAGGTTCGTCGCCGGGCTCGCGGCCCGGACCTCGAGGCGCCGGAGCGAATAGCCGAAGGATGACGTGCGCTTGATGCCCTGCATGCGGATGTACCGGCCCGACACGGGAGCGAAGGTGAGGTCGTCCACGCGGGCGCCCGCGGGCTTGTCCCGGACGGCGGCGGCTGTCTTCCAGTTCGTCCCGTCGTCGGAGACCTGGATGTCGTAGTCCTTTCCGGACGCCGTCTCCCAGTCGAGCAGGACGCGGCGGACCGGCTGTACCTGGCCCAGGTCCACCTGGATCCATTCGCCGTCCCGGTAGGCACTGGCCCAGCGGCTCGCCGGGTCACCGTCAGTGGCGTTCTCCGGTCCCAGGCTGGGCACTTCGGACGACGACGCCGTGGTCGGCCGGTGCAGCGCCAGATCCGCTGCGTCAAAGACGCGCATGCTCCACAGCGCGAAGCCGTCCTGCTTGCGGGCCGCTTCGGTGCCGACGAGACGCACGTACCGGGCGGTGACCGGTTCGAAGGTGAGCGTGTCGGATCCCGCGGACGCGCGGTCCGTGCGGCGGGCGACCGTGGTCCAGGTCGTGCCGTCGCCGGACACCTGGATCGCGTAGTCGCGGCCGTGTGCGGGCGCCCAGTCCAGGTCGGCCTTGGTGACGATCCGGGGGCGGCCGAGGTCCACGCGGAGCCAGGCGTGATCTCCCGGGCCGCTCTGCCACTTGGTGGTGCTCACCCCGTCGAACGCCGCGTCGGCCGTACCCGCGGACGCCGACGCCGGCTGGCCCGCGCTCAGCTCACTGTTGGCCGGGGTGGCGAGTGTCGTGGCGACCTCGGTCAGCCCCGTGCCCACGCCGAGCTTGCGCACGGTAGACATGAAATCGCTGTACGGGACACCCGAGTTGGCGCCGCTCCACATCTTCTGCGCGAGGACGCCGAAGGTGGGCTCGACCAGTTTGTGTACGTCGAGTTCGGTGTAGCTGGAATTGGTCAGGTCGTTCCACACCGAGGACATGGCGCCGAGGAGCTTGGGGTCCTTCGGTGCGACGCTCTGGCCGTCGGGGAAGACGTTGGGTTCCCAGTTGTCGTAGAGGTACGTACCGTCCAGGCCGTGGCCGTGGTAGTAGCTCGCGAACGGGACGATGTAGAGCAGGGCGTCGTTGGTGTTGATGAACGAGTAGCCGTCCTTCTTGGCGGCCTGGGGGCCGTACCACGAGTTGTTCCAGCTGTTGAGGGTGACGTCGCGGTCGAAGCCCTCGGTGTCGGACGTCATCAGGGACAGGCTGCCCCAGGCGCGCGGGTGCTTGCCGAGCGTGCGGATGTGGGCGGCGATGTCGTTGAAGTAGGTCTTGTAGCGGGGCTTGTCCGACCGGTACTCGTCGGCGCCGAAGTGCACGTCCGGGCCGCGGAACCACGGCGTGAACTCGTCGAACACCGATTTCATGAACGCGGTGGTCTCCGGCTTGGACAGGTCCAGGTGGTCGGAGTCGCCGTTGTTGAGGCCGAGGGAAGGCTTGAAGCGGATGAACGCGAGGGAGTGGGCGGGGGCGTCGAACTCGGGGACGAGCGTGACGCCGTTGGCGGCTGCGGTGTCCTCGAAGGAGTCCCAGTCGTGCCGGTCGTACGCCCCGTCCTTCGAGGCCAGGCCGGACAGCGCGGGGTTGTCGGTCTTGAGGCGGAAGCCGGCCTGGGCCTCGCTCCAGGGCCGGTCGCCTTTGAACCCGTTGTCGTTGAGGTGGATCTGGAACTCGTTGAGCTTGAACCAGCCCATGAGACGGATGTAGTCCCGGATGAAGTCCGCGGTGAAGAAGCGCCGCCCGACATCCAGCGTGAAGCCCCGCACCTTGTAGTTCGGCCAGTCCACGGCGGTGCCCACGGGGACGGAGTCACGGCCGTCGTCGAGCAGCAGGATCTGCAGGAGCGTACGGGTGCCGTAGTAGACGCCCTTCGTGGTCGGCGCGGTGATCCGCACGTTCTCGCCGCTGACCGTGAAGGTGTATCCCTCTTCCTTGAACCGGGCGCTGTCCACCCCTTCGGGCACGGTGGGATCGATCGACAGCACGATGTCGCCGCTCTGCGGGTGGCGCGGCGACAGGGTCGGCTTGCGCCCCGTGACCTGCTCGATCTCGACGGGGAGGGTGGCGAGTTGGTCGCGGAGACGGTCGCGGTGCGCTCCGGCGAACACGATGCGGCTGTGCCGGCGCAGCTCGAAGGAGCCCGTGCGGCCCTGCCACTTCTGGAGGGCGGGTACCACGGCGGGTTTTGCGTTGACCGGGACGGGGTCGGCGCTCGCCGGCGTGGCGGGAGCGGCGAGGGCGAGCAGGGAGACCATTAACGCGAGAAGGCACAGCAACTGTCTTGAAAGCACTCTCATGTGGAACTCCAAGTGTTCTCAATGAATTCGTTCCTGGAGGTTCGTGCGGGTGACGCGAAGAGGAGCAGGTGCCGGCTGTGCCGCGCCCCAGCCGAGGCTGGGGCGCGGCACAGCCACGTTCACGGTCTGGTTGTCACCTTGTAGGCGATCTTCGCGTCGGCGACGCTCCCCCCGTTCGCGGCGGTGATGGTGAACTTGCTGGTGCCGGGGTGGGTAGGAATTCCGGTGATGCCACCGGTGTCCTGGTTGAGGGTCAGGCCGCGCGGGAGGCGGCCGTCGGTGACCTCGTAGCGGATGGTCCGCGGCGTCGTCGAGGTCACCTTGAAGCCGTACAGCTTTCCGATCCGGGCGTCCGTCGGCTCCGCCGTGGCGAAGCCCGGCGTCGGGACCTTGATCGACTGCGGGTCGTCGATCGGCTGACCGGACGTGTCCATCTCCTGCAGGGTCCACTCGGCGTCCGGTGTGACCTCGGTCAGGTGCCAGTGCCTGCTCGCGACACCCAGTTGCTTCTTCTGCTCGGCAGTGAACGCGCCGGCCGCGCGCGCGGACTCCCACATCCGGACGGCGGCGAGCAGCGTTGGGGCGTTCTGACCGGACTGGAGGCTGCTCACGCTGGTCTCGAAGTTGACACCGGCGTCGAGGGAGGCCGCATGAGCCAGGGTGTCCTCGATCTTTTGCAGGCTGTCGCCGCCCGAGAGCCCCTGCTGGCCCATCATCCCGGGCAGGTAGTTCGCCCGGTAGAACGTGTTGCTGCGGATGATCTGGGCGTAGCTCGTGGGGCCGATCTCACCCCAGCTCGCCCTGGACTGGGCGTCCCACGTGTTCGACGCGAGGTTGCTGCACTCGGTGATGAAGTTCTTGGTGGTGACCTGCCGATGGACGCCGTTGACGAGCCGTGCGAAGCCGTAGCCGCCCCAGCCGTTGTAGCCGGTGCCTTCAAGGCCGTCGTAGGACGTGGCGTGGACGCCGCTGGTGTTGTAGGCGGTGGCCAGCCGGGTCGCGATCTCGTCGGTGATCGGCAGACTGGCCAGCGCTCCGCCGTAGCCGTTCTGGATGAGCCGGGCGACCGTGGTGCCGGCCGGGTAGTCCTTGGCGGCCGAGGACCACTGTGCCCGCTTGAGGCCGCCGACCTGCCACTCGGTGTTGCTGACCTTGGTGACGGAACCGTAGGTGATGAACTCGTCGCCGATCCGCAGCCGTTGACCGTCGACGCCGGAGGCCAGCAGGCCGCTGGCATCCACGTACAGCGTGGTGTCCGACCCGGCCAGCGGGCGGGTGAGCCGGGCGGAGCCGCCCGACGCGAGCCGTGGATCGGCCGGCGCCTTCACGTACGGGTCGTTGGCGTCGATGAAGGTGGACAGGGTGTGCACCCCGACCTCGATGCCCTCCTTCGCCGCCGCGGCCACCAACTGGGCGGCCGCCGCGTCCGATCCGCCGAAGGAACCGTTGAACTGGTAGTGCCCGTGCGACACCCATGGCCCGTTGCCGGAGATCGCGTAGATGTTCCGCACCCCGGCCTGCGCGGCGAGCTTGGCGGCCGCGGTGACGTTGCCCGTGTTGAGGTCGTGGACCCAGAAGTGGGTCTGCGAGGTGCGCTGGGCCGCCTTCTGCCACTGGCCGTCCAGGGTGGGGTACGCCTGGTCGTGCTCCTTGGCGATCTGGCTGAGCACGGTCAGGGCGAGATCCGGCGCACTGCCGAACAGGGCGATCTTCGACCCGATGATCCGGCCCTCCGGCGCGGGCAGCGGGCCGAGCGGGATCTCGTAGCCGTTGGTGCGCTGCCGGACCCGTACCTTGCTGTAGTCGTAGGTGGTGGCGCGCAGAACGCTGCCCCATGTCGTCTTCGCGGCGACGTTGCTCGCCAGCCACTCGTCCTTTGCACCGGTCTGGAGCCCGTACGGATTCCAGACGAGATCGGGACCGAACCCGTACGCCAGATGCTCGTTCGGCCACCCGCCCACTGTCTTGTCGTTCAGCGGCCGGACCCCCATGACGAAATCGGAGTCGGCGACCACACCGACCGTCTCTCCGATGGTCTCGTCGAGCGTCGTCGGCAGCGGACCCCACAGCAGCGTCTGCACATCCACACCCGAGGATGCCGTCAGGCCGACGACTTCGAGTGTGGAATGCGTGGGGAACCTGACGGCCTCCACCTGGATCGTCACGCTCTCGCCGGCGAACTCCAGGACCTGCCGGTTGTGCGACCGGTCGCGCGACACGACCCGGACCTTCGCCGGAACCACGTGCTTGCCGTCGGCCACCACGCTGACCAGGGGCACGGGGGTGTCCTTCGCCAGGTGGTCGGTGCCGTTGCGCAGGTCCACCAGGCTGTCCACGTACCCGGAGCTGCTGATGCCCACCGACAGGAAGCCCGCCCCTATCCGCAGCGAGGGGGACGTCTTGGTCCTGGCCGTTCGCGCGGCATGCGCGGGGCCGGCGGCCATGGCCACGGCCGTGGCCGAACTCAGGCCGCTGGCAACCAGAAAGCGACGTCTGTCCACATTTCCTCCTAGGTGAAGTGACTCTCGATGACACGCGGGATCGCTGATCAACCGCCCGTGAACAGCACAGAGGGAGCAAGGCCGGCAAACGTCGAGCGGCGAACGAGGTCACCTGGATAGTTCGTATTCTTCAGCGGAGATGGTTCGCGCTGTTCCGGGGAGCGGGATCGGTGGGCGGCCGTGAGCTGGAGGGCCCCTAGGCCTGCCCGTGCAGGGAAGTGCGCTTGCTTCTCCTGTGTAACTACCGCAGCACAAGTGCGATCTAGCGTGCACGGGACGGAAGGGACCGTCAAGGCTTAGTTCGGATCTATTCCCGATAGCGTGAGTGTTACGTGGTGCGATCCGAGCACCCCTGAACGGACGGCCACGGAGGTATCTTGGGGCCCAGCACTTGGAATTTCGTGACCTGCATGCATCGGATACATGGAGCAACATGACTGGATCTTCCCGGCCCGCGTCCGCGGCATCGGATTCGGAGACGGAGGCGGCTCCCTACCGTCCCGGCTACGAGGTCGCGGCGGAGCGCATCCTGGAGTACGTCGCACGGCAGGGGATGGGGCCCGGCGACCGGCTGCCGACGGAGAAGGATCTGGCGGCCGAAGTGGACATGAGCAGAACGGTGGTGCGGGAGGGCGTCAAGATCCTCTCAGCCCTCGGGAGGCTCTCGGTGGAGAAGGGGCGCGGCATTTTCGTGGCGCATCCCAAGAACGATCTGTGGTCCGACACGTTCTCCCGGTTCCTGCCGACCGACCCCAGTCGCGTCGGTGAACTGTTCGAGTTCCGGCGCTTCACCGAGACCGAGACCAGCGGGCTCGCGGCCACGCGGGCCACACCGGTTCAGCTCAGGGCGATCCGCGAGGCAGCGCAGCGTTCGGCGGAGGCCGCCGAACGCGACGACCACGAGTCGTTCGGCCGGGCCGATGCGGAGTTCCATCAGGCGATCGGTGCGGCGGCGGGGAACGCGTTCCTCTCCAGCCTGGTCGACGCGATCCAGCGGCTGCAGCGACAGGTCACCATCGTGGCCCTGGCCGACTCCGCACCGGGATCGCTGGCCGGGGCCGCCGAGCAGCACCTGGCGATCCTGGAAGCGATCGGGGCCGGCGAGCAGGAGCAGGCCGCCGCCCTCATGGCCCGCCACATAGACACGACGGAACTCCAGGTCCAACGAGAGATCCGCAACCGCATCTTCGCCACTCCCGCCGGCCTGGACGGGGCGTGACCGTGGGCGGCAGCCTCGATCAGTAGTGCCCCGCCGGCCCTCGCCCCGCCGCCCACGCCGGAAACGGCCGGGCGACGGGGGCGTAGCGTGCCGCGGTCGCGAACCGCGCCACCGATGTGTCTCGTTCTCGCGAAGCGAATCCGTAGAGGCCCGGCGACACCCCACCGACATGTATCGGATCTATTGACGCCTCGCTTGAGGCAATAACTCCGTCTCATCTCTTGACATGCCGTCGCGTGCAGACTTCCATACCCCCAAGGTGCCCTGAGGGTCGAACGCTGAGGGGAAGCGGTCGCCCCCGAGAGCAGCAGGACTCTGGGAAGAGTCTGAACCATGTGACGGATTCGGTGGACGGTCGGCAGCGGGGTTCCCTCTCTCGTCTCGGTACGAGCAAGACAGCGACTCGGTACCGCCCCCCGGACAACGACGGGCAGGGGAAGTTGAACATGAAGCGCAATCCGATACTCACGAGAACCGTCGCCCTCGCAGGTGCTCTCCTCCTGGCCGGGTGCACGGCCGGCAGTTCCGGTACGAGTGCATCCAAGGGCAACGGCGACAAGGTCTCCTTGACCTTCCTCACCTTCGAGACGCCCAACCTGGACGCGAAGTACTGGGACGCCGCGATCGCCCGTGCCTCGGCGAAGGTGCCCGGGGTGACGATCAAAAAGCTCGTGTCGCCCAGCGCCGACCGCACCGGGTACGCGAAGCAGCTCGACAGCACGGGCCAGTTCCCGGACGTCATGATCGGCCTGAACCCCGCCGGATTCGCCGAGGCCGGCAAGCTGGCGCCGTGGACGGACAAGGAACTCGCGACGTACGAGAACCCCCGTGCCAACACGTACGGCGGCAAGGTCTACCAGCTGCCCTACGCCGCCCAGACGACGCTGGTCTACTACAACAAGAAGGATTTCGCGGCGGCCGGCATCGACACACCGCCCCGCACGTACCGTGAACTGCTCGACGACAGCACCAAGTTGAAGAAGAAGGGCATCAACCCCTTCGTGGTCGGCGGTGGCGGCAAGGATTCCTGGGCCGACATGTTCCCGCTGATCTGCACGGTGGCCACCGACGTCTACAGGAAGACGCCGGACTGGCTGTCCCAACGTGCCGAGGGCAAGGTCAAGTTCACCGACCCGGCGTTCGTCGCCGCCGCCCAGAAGGTCGCCGGCCTCGCGGACAAGGGATACATCGACCGCGCCGGCCTTTCCCGCTCCTACGCGGACACCGAACAGGCCTTCCGTGACGGCAAGGGCGCGATGTATCCGATGGGGAGCTGGTTCTCCGCCTCGGCCGACACGAAGAAGCCGGACTTCGACACGGGCGTCTTCGCGTGGCCCACGGACCAGGGGGCTCCTGCACTCCCGGGCGTCCTCGGCGGCGGGATGACGGTGAGCTCCAAGGCGTCCGATGTGCCCCTGGCCAAGAAGTGGGCCAAGGCTTTCATGGAGGACCAGAAGAACCTGGACGCCGCCGTCAAGGCCGACGGGCTCATCATCGACATCAAGGGTTACAGCCCGCCCAGCACCATGGGCCCCGTCTACAAGAAGACTATGGCGGCGTATCGGCAGGCCCAGAAGGGCGGCGGGATCGTCAACTCCTTCTCCCAGGAAACCGGTGACGGTTCCCTGCCGCCCGGCCTGGCCGACAAGGCCGCGGCCGGCGTCCAGAAGCTCATCGGCGGCCGCATGACAGCCCATCAGTTCGGTGCCTACATGGACGAGCAGTGGGACAAGGCCACCCGATAATGCGCATACGTACTCTGACCCGACCGGAAGGTTCCGCTGCCGCGCCCGCGGCGAAGGACACGGCAGCGGCCCGACCACAGGACGCCCCCGCACGGCGGTCGTCGCGACCGTCCCGGCGCTTCCGCCCGAACGGCGGACCGGGCCGCTTCGCCGTCTTCGCGGTGCCCGGACTGCTCGCTTACCTGGCCCTCGTCCTGGTGCCGATCGGGATGACCGCCGGCTACAGCCTCACCAACAAGAACCCCTTCAACCCGCCGACCCAGTGGGTGGGCCTGTCCAACCTCACGAGCCTGTTCTCCGACGACGATTTCCTCAAAGCACTGCAGAACACCGTCGTCATCACCGTGATCGTGACGCTGGTGACCAACGCCGGCGGCCTGGCGATCGCCCTGCTGCTGGACCGTCGCGGCTGGCTGTACAACGCTCTGCGCAGCGTGTTCTTCGTACCGGTCGTGCTGAGCGCGGTGGTGGTCAGCGTCATCTGGCAGTCGATCCTCGTCGACGACGGCCTGCTCAACTCCATGCTGCGACAGCTGGGGGTGAGTCATCCTCCGGGCTGGCTCTCCGACCCGAGCCTCGCCCTCTACACGGTCTCGTGGGTCATCGCCTGGCAGGGGCTCGGCTTCTGCGTGGTGATCTACCTGGCCGGACTGCAGGGAATTCCACAGGAGTTGTACGAGGCGGCGGCCATCGACGGCTGTGGGCCGATGATGCGGTTCCGCCATGTCACCTGGCCGATGCTGGCACCCGCCGTCACCATCAACACGGTCATGTCACTGATCGGCGGATTCAAGGCCTACGACCAGATCCAGGTGCTCACCAACGGCGGCCCCGGCCCCGGCACCACATCCACCCTCGCCTTCCAGGTGGTCCAGACCGCGTTCAACGGCAACCACGTCGGCTACGCCTCCGCGATGGCCGTGGCGATGCTGATCCTGGTCGCGACCGTCTCGGTGATCGCGCTCGGGTGGCTGCAGAAACGCGAGGTGTCCGCATGAGCACGAACACGAAGATGAACCCGGACCTGAACGCGAGCATGAACAGGGGTGGAACAAGGGCGTGGATACGCCCGGTCGTCGCACTCCTCGCCGGCCTGCTGTTCTTCCTGCCGATCTACCTCGTGCTGGTCAACGTGTTCAAGGACGGTTCGGCGATCGTGTCGAACCCGGTCGGTCTCCCGGTCCCACCGACCCTGGACAACATCCAGAGCGTGCTGTCGCGCCCGGACCACCTCTTCTGGTACGGGCTGGTCAACAGCACGGAGGTCACCGTGATCTCCATCCTCGTCATCACCGCGATCTCCGCCATGCTCGGCCACTACCTGGCGCGGTCGACCGGCGTCCTGTCCAAGGTCATCATGGTCGTCCTGCTCTGCGGTCTCATGGTGCCGCCCGCGGTGATCCTCACCCCGATCACCGAAGTCCTGCGCACGCTGGGGCTGATGAGCAGCGTGCCCGGACTGGTCCTGGCGTACGTCGGCTACTACATGCCGTTCGGGGTGTTCGTCTTCGCGGGCTTCGCCAAGACGATCCCTCGAGAGCTCGAAGAAGCCGCGGCGATCGACGGTGCCGGAGCGTTCCGCGCCTTCTGGCAGGTGGTCTTCCCACTGATGCGGCCGGCGTCGGCCAGCGTGGTGATCTTCCTCGGCGTCTGGATCTGGAACGACTTCCTCAACCCGCTGATCGTCCTGGGCCCGGCGGCGGGCACCACGGTGACCGTCGGTATCTACCGGGCCATCGGCGAACACCAAGCGGACTTCGGCTCCGTCTTCGCCTTCATGTTCCTGGCGACACTGCCCATCCTCGTCTTCTACCTGGCCTTCCAGAAGCAGTTCGTCAAGGGCCTCACAGGAGGAGCGACGAAGGGCTGAGATCGGGCGGTACAGCGGGGCATGTGACAGGGGGTGGGGACCGACGCAAGCCCCGCCCCCTGTCACATGTCGCGGACTTCGGACGCTCGCGCCCCTTCACGCCCGTTCATGTCCGTTCACGTCCCTTCAGCGAGAGGCACTCCTCACTCCATGCACCCCACAGCACCCGTGCACCCCGCCACCGCCGTCGACGCACTGTCACTGGGCGCAGCCGCCCTGGGGAACCTGTTCCACGCAGTCAGCGACGAGGACGCGGCCGCCACCGTGGAGGCCGCCTGGGCCTGCGGCATCCGTGCGTTCGACACCGCTCCGCACTACGGACTCGGCCTGTCCGAGCGCCGACTGGGGGACGCACTACGCACCCGGCCACGTGCACAGTTCACGCTGTCCACCAAGGTCGGCCGCCTGCTGCGCGCACGCGCCGGGCTGCCCGGCGACGACCTGGCGAACGGCTTCGCCGTCCCGGCCACCCAAGAGCGGGTGTGGGACTTCAGCACCCGAGGTGTACGCGCCAGCGTCGAGGAGAGCCTCACCCGGCTCGGCCTCGACCGCGTGGACACCGTCTATCTGCACGACCCGGACGGCCACGAGCGCGAGGCCTTCGACTGCGCCTACCCCGAGTTGGAGCGGATGCGTGCGGAGGGCATGGTCGGCGCGATCGGCGTCGGCATGAACCAGACCGCGATGCCGACACGCTTCGTCCGCGACACCGACATCGACGTGGTCCTGCTGGCCGGCCGCTACTCCCTCCTCGACCAGAGCGCTCTGGCCGCACTGCTGCCGCTGGCGGCGCAACGCGGAGTGTCCGTGCTGGTCGGCGGGGTGTTCAACTCAGGCCTCCTCGCCGATCCGCAGCCGGGCGCGACCTTCGACTACGCACCGGCCCCGGCACACCTGCTCGACCGCGCGCTGGCTCTGCGCACGCTGTGCGAGGCCTTCGGGGTTCCGCTGCGGGCAGCTGCCCTGCAGTTCCCGCTGGGCCATCCGGCGGTCGCCGGTGTTCTGCTCGGGGCACGCAGCGCCGCCGAGGTGACGGACGCCGCCGCGATGACCGGCCACCCAATCCCCTCCGAGATGTGGCGTGCCCTGCGTGCCCAGGGTCTGCTGCCGCCGGCGTGCCGGTGCCCGTAGCGACATTGATCTGAAGCTCCACTCACTGGAACCCACACACGAGGACGGTTGCAGAATGCTGGACAGAAGAAACTACCTTGCCCTGTTGGCGGCCGCCGGGGTCGGAGCGACGGTCGCTTTCGAACCGACGATCTCGCAAGCCCAACCGCTCGACGCAGGAGTTGCCGGAGCCAGTGGCCAGGCCGCGGAACTCAGCCGCGCTCTGCGCGAGTTGCACGGCTCCCTCCGGGTGTCCGTTCGGGAATATGACGGTACGACGCTTCGTCGGACCCAGGAATTCGACGGTGACCTGCTGTCCGACGGGCCGCGACAGTGGCAGCTGAAGTGGAACACGCGACGGGTGCCCGACGGTCACGGGTGGGAGGTCACTCTGACCTGCACCCTGGAGAAGGGCGAGGCGGAGCAGAGCGCGATCTCCCTTGATTTCCCCTTCGAGAGCTGGGAGACCGCCAACTACGTGATGATTCCCGGAATCATCTACAACGGCAATCGCTATCGCGCCATCGGCAACGGATACAACCCGGACTATCCGGCCGACATGTACTACAACCCACAGACGCCGCTGACGATATCGAACAACCCACGACTGGCCGTCGATGCTGCGGCGCCTTCACGGATCGAGCTGGCGACGTTCAGTACTGCCGCCCCGGCGATGAGCTTCTTCTCGCCCAAGTTCAAAAAGGGCTGGATCGTCCTGACTGAGCAGGGAACTCGTCTGGGCAACAGTGGGCTCTCGGTCGAGGAGAGTGCGAGCAGGGAGAGCTGTGAATTCAGCATCTCGGCCCCGGTTGTGCGCCGGCAGGTGGCCGGTTTCGGCGATTTCCGGACGAGCGACGACAGGGCGTCGAGCTGGGCTCCCGGTGACGCGGTTTCGATTCGCTTCCAGGTCTTCACCTTCGATGCCGACGGAATTCCGACCGTCCTGCAGAAGTTCATGGACGTACGAAAGTCGCTCACCGGCCCCACCGCGCCTCGCAACCTGCTTCCGATGAGCAAGCTGGCGGAGCTCGGCACCGACATCTGCCGAGGCAACTTCACAGAGACCAAGGCGGGCCGCTACTACCTTCCGGAGAACAACAGGGACTTTCAGCTGGGCTGGGTCAGCGGAATGATCAACACCTACCCCATGCTGGCTCTGAACGATCCGACGGAACGGGGCAGGGTCTCCGATGAGCTCGACTTCGTCTGTTCCCGTATGAAGGGGAAGAGCGGATTCTTCTACGGCACCATCACCGAAGGCGGTGAGATCCGCTCGGAGAAGGCCCACCCCGACTTCCCTGCCGTGCAGGCGATGGTGCGCAAGAACGGAGACGTGCTCTTCTGGCTGATGAAGCATGTGATGCTCCTGAAGGCGCAAGGGCATGGCGACACCGTCAAGGAATCCTGGGAGCTGGCCGCGGGCGGCCTGGCCGAAGCCTTCACCCGGACCTGGCGAAAGCACGGAGAATTTGGCCAGTACATCGTGCCCGAAACAGGCGACATCGCCGTGTACAACTCGACGGCCGGTGCTATCGCTCCCGCTGGACTCGCTCTGGCCGCCGCATACTTCCGCCGTCCTGACTGGCTGTCCGCAGCAGAGGAAGCAGCCGAGTTCTACTACGAGCGGGACACCAAGTCCCGTGGATTCACCGGCGGAGCGTGCGCGGACATCTCACAGGACGCGGACTCCGAAACGGCGTTCGGTCTCCTGGAGTCCTTCATGGCGCTGTACCAGTACACCGGAAAGAAGGGATGGCTGACTCGCGCCAGGGTCCAGGCCGCACTGTGCTCGTCCTGGACTCTTGCGTACAATCCGCTGTTTCCGGTAGGCAGTGCTATCGCGCGGCTCAAGGGGCGGATGGCCGGCGCCGTCTGGGCGAGCAGCCAGAACAAGCATGCCGCGCCCGGTGTGTGCACGTCCTCCGCGGACCACCTGTTCAAGCTGTACCGAGCCACCGGGGACAAGAAGTACGCCGAACTCATCAGCGATATCCAGCATGCCCACGCCGAGGCCGTCAACATGCCGGGACATATCACCACCGACTATCGCATCGGTTCGAGCATGGAGCGCATCCAGCCCAGTGATGCCGAGGGCAAGGGTGCCGTCGGTAATTTCATCTGGACGAGAAACTCCTGGACCGAGACCGACGGTGTCCTGATGGCACTCGAACTTCCCGGAATCTACGTCAGGCCCGGGGAAGGGATTCTCATTCCCTTCGATCACATCGAGGCCGAGTACGTCAGTGAGAGCCGCCAGGCCGCCGAAGTCCGTTTGACCAACAACACGGCCTACGCGGCACGGGTGTCGGTGCTGGCGGAAACGGCCCGCCAATCGGCCCGCCCCCTCGGGTACACGGCGTTCCTCGACTGGCCGCAGGTCGACGTCCCTGCGGGCGGAGCGGTCACCGTGCAGGTCACGCGGAAGGGAAAGGTCACGTGTCTGGCCTGATCTGGCCGTTCTCGCTGTGCACCCGCTCCACCAGTACCTTCGCCAGTCACAGGAAGATCATGCCGAGCACGTCGTCAGAGACAACCGTGACCACCATCGACGCCCACCAGCACGTCTGGGACCTGTCGGTCCGCGACCAGGACTGGATCACCGGCCCCGAACTCGCTCCGCTGCGACGCGACTTCACCCTCGACGACCTGCGACCGCAGGCCGCGGCCGCAGGTGTCGACGCCACGGTGCTGGTGCAGACGATCTGCGTACCCGAGGAGGTCCCGAATACCTGGCGCTGGCAGCGGCCGACCCACTGGTGGCCGGCGTTGTCGGCTGAACGGACCTGACCTCTCCCGCGGTCGCGGACGCCCTGGCCGCACTGCGCGCCCTGCCCGGTGGCGACCGTCTCGTCGGCATGCGCCACCAGGTGCAGGGCGAGGACGAGGCGGACTGGCTGCTCCGTCTCGACGTGGGCCGCGGCCTGGCCGCCGTCGCGGCCGCCGGCCTCGCCTACGACCTGGTCCTGCGCCCCGAACAGCTGCCCTCGGCCGTCGCCGTGGCGCGGAAGCGGCCCGAACTCACCTTTGTTCTCGACCACTTGGGCCAGCCGCCGATCCGCCCTCGCCGACCGGACACCTGGGCCGCGGACCTGGCCGCCCTGGCCCGCCTCCCCAACACGGTGGCCAAGCTCTCCGGGCTCGTCACGCAGGCCGACCGACACACGTGGAGCCCGGCCGACCTGCGGCCCTTCGTGTCGGTCGCGCTGGAGACCTTCGGCCCGGAGCGGCTCATGTTCGGCTCGGACTGGCCGGTGTGCACCCTGGCGGCCGAGTACGAACAGGTGGTCGCCGTCGGCCGCGAGCTGATAGCGGACCTGTCCGAGCATGAGCGGGCAGCGGTGTTCGCGGGCACGGCCATGCGGGTCTACGGTCTGTGACCCACAGCAGGTGAGCGGCAGGGGGCGGCGGACTCAGTTGCGTCCGCCGCCCCCTGCCGCTCACCCCTGATGTCATTCGAGATGAAAGACCTCTTCGGCGGGTGCCCACCATTCGCCGTCGCCGACGCTGTCCAGTGGCTGCTGGCAGGGGTCAGTACGGGCCCACCAGTCCCGGGTGACCGGGCACTCGGCGATGTGCGCGGCGTCGGCCGTGTAGTCATCGCCCGCGTATTCGAGGTAGCTGAAGAGCAGGCCGTCACGCAGGAAGATCGAGTAGTTGCCGATGTGGGCGCGCTTGAGGGTCGCGAGGACCTCGGGCCAGGCCGCCGCGTGCAAGGCGCGGTATTCCGCTTCGAGTTCCCCACGCAGGCGTATGACCGCAGCGTAGCGTTGCACATGTCACCAGCCCTGCTGGTCGAAGCCGATGCCGGGGGCCGTCGGCGCCCGCACCAGCCCGTCGGCGCCGACCGCCGGCTCGCGCTGTACGGGGTTGGTGTACACGAGGGACTCGTAGTAGGTGGTGTTGGGGATCGCCATGCACAGGTGGGCGTTGACCACTCCGCTGCCGTGCACCTCGGCCCGCAGGTTGAAGCTGTCGGCCAGGTGCGCGATGCGCAAGGCCCCGGTGATCCCACCCTTGAGCTGCGCGCTGGTGCGGACCCGGCTCGCCGCGCCCGCCATGATGAAGTCGCCGGCGTTGAAATGCGCGCCGTCGGAGGTCTCCGCGACCAGAAGCGGAATGTCGACCTGTTCGGCCAGCCACCGGTGAGCGGTCACGCTGAACTCGCGCATCGGCTCCTCGTACCAGAGGTAGTCCGCCTCGGACAGTGCGCGGCCGAGGTACACCGAGTCGGCGAGGTCGAACCCGGCCGAGCCGTCGTACATGAGTGGAATGTCGTCACCGACGTGGGCCCGCAGCTTCTGGCACAGGTCCGCGTCGACTCGTGCGTCTCCCCACGCGTGCAGCTTGATGGCGGAGTAGCCGAGCTCCAGGCACTGGTCGGCCACGTCGAGGTACTCCTCGACGCTGCCGAAGGTGACTGTGCTCGCGTAGGCGGGGATGGCCTCGCGGTAGGGGCCGAGGAGCCGGTGGACCGGCTGCCCGGCCGCGAGGCCGGCCAGGTCCCACAGCGCTACGTCGACCAGGCCGAGCGCGTAGATGGGGAGTTCCTCTATACGGTCCAGCTCCCACAGGCGGTGCCACAGCAGCTCGCGCATCAGCGGGTCGCGGCCGAGCAGGTCCTCACGTATACGGCGGTTCACCAGGTCGGCGACGATCAGCCCACGTCTCGTGTGCGCCTCGCCCACCAGGCCTTCGTCCGTGTGGACCCGCAGAATTCCGCCCACGACCGCCGGCTCCGAACCGGGCAGCCCTGCTCGCCACCGGAAGGGCGGCTGAGCGGGCAGATCGACCAGTTCCACAGTCACGTCGGTGATTCGCATGGATGTCCTTCATGGGTGATGGTGTGCGGTTCAGGCGCTGGGGTGGCCGGGGGTTATGCGGTGCCGGATCTCTCTTTGGAACTGGTGGGTGGTCCGGTCGATGTGATGGGCCATGAGGGTGTGTGCGTACGTAGGTTCGCCGGTGGCGATGGCGTGGGCGATGGCCTCGTGCTGGGCGGCGGCGTCGTGCAGGGAGCCGCCCGCGAGGCCTGCCAGTCCTATGGCGGTGACCTGGTGCTGCAGGCGGCGCAGGATGTCGATGGTGGCGGTGAGGAAGGAGTTGTTGGTGGCGGCGGCGATGGCGGCGTGGAAGGCGTCGTCGGCGCGGCTGAAGGCGTCGATGTCACCTTGCTGGGCGGCCCGGGTGGACTGATGGGCGGCCTCGCGGACGGCCTTGACCTGGGCCGGCGTGGCGCGTTGGGCGGCCAGGCGGGCGGTGGTGGTTTCCAAGTGCCGCCGGAATTCGAAGAGTTCGTCGACCTGGTGCAGGTCGGCGGGCAAGAAGTGGGTCAGGGAGTTCTGCCAGGAGGACTGGTCGGGCTGGGCGACATAGATGCCGCGGCCCTTGTGCACGGACAGCCGGCCCAGCGCGGAGAGGATCTTCACCGCCTCGCGGACCACGGTCCGGCTCATCCCCACCCGGTCGGCCAGGTCCTGCTCGGTGGGCAACCGGTCACCCGGCTCCAGGCCGGCCAGGACGAGGTGTTCGAGGACACGTTCGGCCGCGACCTCGTAGCCGGGACGGTATCCGAGACCGTCGCCCGGGGGTTCCAGCGCGGGTGCGGTGCTGTGGGCTGCGCGGGTCAACGGCGCTCCCCTTTCACGTCGATCCACTTCTGCGTCGATCCATGGCACGGCGATCCGGACGGCATAGCGATAGCAGTCCGTGTCGGGCATGAGGTCTCCGAACGGCGCAGAGGCGCCCAAGCGCGATATGTTTCGGATACATCAGCCAATCTGTGGTCAGTGAATCACATTCAAACTCTTGACGCCAGGATCCGGCGAGCCCAGACTCGTTCCGCCCCCTACCGGCCACTCCATCCCACCCCTCACCGGGGCAACACCCTTCTCCTGCCTGGCCGTAGCGCATCCAGGAGTGCGAGTGTCCTGACCGTCGGCGCCACCTCAACCTCGTCAGGATCAGGCACAAATCCACCATGCAATCGGATATGTTGCAGATCTATCATCGATCATCCTGGCCCTGCTGGGGTCGAAACCTTCTGAAAGGGCAAGCACCTTGGACGACATCAGGCTCGGCGTCATCGGCCTGGGCAATCGCAGCGACCTGGCCGACCTGGCTCACCGGCCCGGATCGGGCTCACTGATGGCCGCCGCCTGCGACCGCGACCGACAGGTGCTTGCGCACGCCGAGGAGCGGTTCGGCGCCCAGGTGCGGACCGCCGTGGATCACCACGAGCTGCTCGACGCGGGACTCGACGGCGTGCTGGTGCTGACTCCGGACCACACGCACGAGAAGATCGGCCTGGACTTCCTTCAGGCCGGTGTACCGGTGTTCCTGGACAAGCCGATGGCGATCACCACCGACGGGTGTGACCGGCTGCTCGCGGCTGCTCGCCAGTCCCGGACCCGGCTGTACGTGGGCCACAACATGCGGCACATGCCGGTCGTGGTGGCCATGCGTGAACTGATCGTCAAGGGGGCGATCGGTGAGGTCAAGGCCGTCTGGTGCCGCCATTTCGTCGGCCACGGCGGGGACTTCTACTTCAAGGACTGGCACGCGGACCGACGCCTCACCACCGGCCTGCTGCTGCAGAAGGGCGCGCACGACATTGATGTCATCCATTGGCTGGCCGGCGGCTACACCCGGCGGGTGAACGCCATGGGCGGGCTGACGGTCTACGGGGACATCGACTCGCACCGCGACCGCCGCGGGGAGCGGATGACCGAGTGGCTGTCGACGGAGAACTGGCCGCCGCTCAGCCAGACCGGTCTCCACCCGGTGGTGGACGTGGAGGACCTGAGCATGATGCAGATGCAGCTGGACAACGGTGTTTTCGCGAGCTACCAGCAGTGTCACTACACCCCCGACTACTGGCGCAACTACACGGTGATCGGCACCGAGGGACGGCTGGAGAACTTCGGCGACTCGGAGGGAGCGGAGGTCCACGTGTGGAACCACCGCTCCGACGGCCGCGCCGAGGCCGATCTGGTGGTGCCCGTGCACACACCGACCGGCACGCACGGGGGCGCCGATCCCGTGCTGATGACGGAATTCCTGCGGTTCGTACGAGACGGTGGAGCCACCGTCACCTCGCCCGTCGCGGCCCGCGAAGCGGTGGCCGCCGGCTACGCGGCCACCATGTCGTTGCGGGACGGCGGCCGGGCCATCGAGGTCGCGGCCCCGGACCGGGAGTTGGCCGCGTACTTCGGGCACGGCCAGAGCTGATCTGCCTCGGGGACTCGTTTCAAGTGGCTCCGTTCCGGGAGGAATCCGGACCGGAGCCACTTCGCATTCCGAAGGTCAGCCGAAGGTCAGCCGAAGGTCAGCCGGTCGGGCCCGGATCGGTGGGGTCCAGATCCGCGACGTCGCAGAGCTCGATCCGCTCGCCCGGCCGGTGCAGTTCCAGGATCACGAGTTCATTCAGGCCGACCCGCCACACAGGGGCGGGGGCGTACAGCGTGCGCTGGGGTCCGCGTTCCCAATAGCGACCGAGGGCAAAGCTGTTCAGCCACACCTGGCCCTTGGTCCAGCCCGGCAGGGCCAGGAAACTGTCGGCCGGTTCCGGTACCTCCAGCGTCGCACGATGAAAGGCCGGGCCCTCGACCTGTTCGGCGGCCCCGAACCGCTGGCCTGCCAGATCGGTCAGCGGGATGGGGGCGGATCTCCCAGTCGAACTGGTACTGACCGTCGGTCCGGACGCCGCCGCTGATGCCCTTGTGATCCTCCAGCAAGGGGCCGGAGTTGATCTGTCCCATGTTCGCCACCAGCAGGTCGAGTTCGGCACCGGTGTCGGGGACGCTGATCGGCAGCACGTCGAGCGACCCTGTCCGCTCCAGGACGCCCAGCGGCACTCCGCCGAGGAACACCTGAGCCCGGTCCGCAAGGCCGTGCACGCGCAGGGTCGTTGTCGGGGAAGGAGCCACGGAGCCACGTGCGGTAGTGGATCAGCTCCAGTAACTGGCCCAGCACCTCCATCGGTTCCGGTGAGAGCCGCTGCCGAGGAGTGGAGAGCATGTCGAGGCAGTCCGCCAGCGCCACCGCACCGTTCGGCCGTACCGTCTGCGGGGCGAGACGGTCCGGTGTCGCGGGTATCGCGTACGGAATCGGGCCAGGCGCTTGCCGCTGCGATCAGCTCGGCAAAGATCCATCATCTGTCGGCCTGGCTCCACCGGTGGATGACCGAAGTCGAGATCGAGCGGCGCGCTGATCTGCGCAGGCGTCAGGACGGAGCGCTCGCCGCTGTCCGCGAGTCGGCCGGCTCGTATGAGCCCACGTTCATCACCGGGAACGCGGAACTGCACCGAACCAGCAAGGTCCTGTCTCTTGGGAGTAGAGGCTAAGCAGCTCAAGATCCACCAGACCCGCTAACAATGCAGGCGATCTGGCGGGGTAAGCTGGCATTCCATGGCAATAAGCTCCGCCCTGTGGTCCTTCGCCCTAGTTGTAGGGCTTCTCACTCTGACTCCCGGACTCGACACGGCGCTGATCTTGCGCACGTCGGCCCTCGGCCGGCGCAGGAGGGCCTGGGGCGTCGTCCTCGGAATCCAGACCGGCACCCTGGTGTGGGGTGCGTTCACCTCCCTCGGAGTGACCGCGCTTCTCACGGCCTCCCATCTCGCTTACACCGCGTTGCGCTGGATCGGCGCCGCTTACCTGATCTGGATGGGGTTCCGCATGCTCCGGGACACCTTCCGGGGGCTGCCTACGGCAGACACGGACGATTCCGTTCTGGCCGCCGGCGCGGACTCAGTCAGCGGCGGCTGGCGGCAGGGGACGCTCACCAACCTCCTGAACCCGAAGATGGGCGCCTTCTACGTCGCCGTCCTGCCTCAGTTCATCCCCCCAGGCACCGGCCACTTCACCATGGGCCTCCTGCTCACCGCGGTGCACATCTTGATCGGTCTGCTCTGGTCTGCCGTCCTCATCGGCTTCGCTCGGGTCCTGCAGGGGTGGCTCCGCAAGCCCCAGGCTCGCCGACTGCTCGACCGGATCACCGGCACCGTCATCGGCGCCTTCGGTATCAGGCTGGCACTCAGCAACTGACGATCCGAATGTCAGGGTCCAGCGACCTGCTCAGCACCGGACCCAGATCAAGGCGATGCACCGCTCGACGGCATGACGCTCCCTATATTTCTCGGAGTCAAAGCCGGCGGGCGGCCTCCGGCGCGGCCTCGCCGCAAACGGTGACCGATCTGGTCGGCGGGGTGCAGGATGACAGCCCGGATGCCTCGACGCCGAAGGTGTCCACGAATCGCGCGGGACGAGTTGGTGCGATCTGCCAGGACGGCCATCAAACGGGTTCTTGGCCTCCCGAGTCCGCTGCGCGGGATCCGGATCCTGGCCGTGACCGCCTCGGAGGCCGGCGCGTCACCAGCCTGACGGGCGGTGACGTGGATACCCAGAGGACGAGTTTGGGCTGTCACTGGCCAAGTGGACCTTCGTGCTCAGTCCGCCGCGGGAGCGTCCGAGCGCGTGATCCTCGGGCTCCGACCGGCCTGGTGCCCCCGTTGCGGTTTTCATGGTCCCGCAATGGGGCTCCCGGCCTCCGGGTCCGGCGGTGGTCAGCCCACCGTCGCCCCCTCCCCGGACCGGATCGGCGGCTGGCGCCCCCATAGGCACGACCCCGTGGGGCTTACATCGCCTGGTGCTCAGGTTGGGCGAGACAGGCGAGTCTTTACCGGCTCACCCGACCCGCCCCCAGGCCACAGTCTCGCGAATGGCTCGATTCCAGCTGAGGCGGGACAGATCGAGCGCCAGATCCAGTGCCAACTATCCCGCTTTTATGCCAACTAAAAAGCTTCGTGTGCGACACGAGGTCGCTCCGGATAAGTAAGGACAGCCATGTGAAGGAGGTATCGATCGGCTGAACTTCGGGCCGGTGTCCAGGGCCCGTCCCCGCGCTCACATGCGTCGCTGGTAACGGCGGGGTCTGAAGCTGAGCGTTCAAGCCCAAGAGCGTCTCGGCCATCGAGGTGCAACAGGCGAGGGGAAGGCTGGACGGGCGAACGCAAGTGAACCCTCGATGATGCCCCGTGACTTTAGGACCGTGCGATGGCATGTGAGCGACGGTCACAGGACCCGGTGCTGGGAGGCACCAAGCGACCTCCGGGGAACTTTGTCCGGAGAGCGGACACCGCTGGTCCCGGGGTAGAGAGGGCGCCCACCCCAGCCGTTCCTTAACGGTGCGGAACGTGGAAACCCCGTCGTGGTCCAGGCCCTGGCCTGGTAAGCCGACCGCAAGGAAGGCCTAACTCCCCGGCGGGACAGGATGATCCAGAAAGCGAAGGCCGGCAGGCCGAAAGGCCGGAGGAAACCGGGAGTTGGGACCTTCACCCGCTCTCACATAACTCGCCGGACACGGGTCCTGGTGACCCGGCCCGAAAGGGCGCCCACGTGGATCAGGTGAGCCTTTGAAGTCACCACTGCAACGAAGCCGGAACCAAGGGACAAGTTAGATACCGGAGGCGAACATGGAAATCACGACACCTGTCGTGATGCCCTCGCCTGCGGTGAACGGACCCGAGGACGACTTACTCGACTGGCACGGCATTGACTGGGCCACCTGCGAGGAGAACGTACGGCGGCTGAGGCGGAGGATCTTCAAGGCAACGCAGGAGGGGGACCTCAAGAAGGTCCACAACTTGCAGAAACTCATGCTGCGAAGCCGCAGCAACACGCTGATCAGCGTGAAGCGGGTGACGCAGCAGAGCAGTGGTCGCATGACCGCTGGCATCGACGGGGAACGGGTCCTCACGCCGAAGGCGAGAGGCACGCTGGCGGCCGAGATCCATCGGTCGTCGAAGCCCTGGAAGGCCAGGCCGGTCAAGCGAGTGTTCATCCCGAAGAGCAACGGGAAACAGCGACCGCTCGGCATCCCGGTCATCCGTGACCGGGTTCTCCAGGCTCGCGTGAAGAACGCGCTGGAACCCGAGTGGGAAGCGCGGTTCGAGCCGAGGACCTATGGCTTCCGGCCCGGCCGCAGCTGCCAGGACGCGATATCCGCGATCTTCTGGACGGTGAAGGGCAAGAACCCGAAACGTCTGTGGGTCCTGGACGCGGACCTGTCGGCGGCATTCGACCGAATCGCCCACGACCACCTCATGACCATGCTCGGCCAGTTCCCCGCCAGGGACCTGATCGCGGGATGGCTGAAAGCGGGAGTGATCGACCGCGGCCGATTCGCACCGACTGAGGAGGGAACTCCTCAAGGCGGTGTGATCAGCCCCTTGTTGCTGAACGTTGCTCTGCACGGACTGGAACAGGCCGCAGGGTGCCAATACACGGCGCGGGCCGGGCGTGAGCCCGGCGCCGCCCCGGGCACTCCGGTGCTGGTGAGGTATGCCGATGACTTCGTTGTGCTCTGTCACGACGAAGCCCAGGTGCACCAGGTCAAGGTCCGGCTGGAGGACTGGCTGGAGCCGAGAGGTCTTCGCTTCAACGAGGAGAAGACCAAGGTCGTCCACCTCGATGAGGGGTTCGACTTCCTCGGATTCACGGTCCGCCGGACGGGTGGCAAGCTGATCATCAAACCCAGCGTCGCGGCCTGCAAGAGGCTCCGGGCGCGACTGCGGACCGAGGTGGGGGCCCTGCACGGGTCCAATGCCGAGGCGGTTTTGCGCAGGCTGATCCCGATCGTTCGCGGTTGGGCGGCCTACTACCGGGCGGTGGCATCAACGACGACGTTCTCGTCGTTGGATCACTACATGTGGTGGCTGACCTTCAAATGGGCCAGGCGCCGTCACCGCAACAAGTCGAGGTACTGGGTTGTGGACCGGTACTTCGGCAGGTTCCACCCGTCCCGGCGCGATCGGTGGGTGTTCGGCGACCGCGACAGCGGCGCCTTCCTCATCAAGTTCGCCTGGACCGGGATCGTCCGTCATCAGCTCGTTAAGGGCGGAGCGTCCCCGGACGACCCGGCCCTGGCCGAGTACTGGCGGGACCGCCGCCGGAAGAAGGCGCCGCCGCCAATGGACAAGACGAGTCTTGTCCTGGCGGTTCGGCAGCAGGGGCTCTGTCCTCTCTGCAAGCAGGCGCTGATCGTCGGAGCCGAGTACGAACCGGACAGTCCACGCGAGTGGATCAACTGGTTCGCGGCCTCGAAGAAGATGCTCCACAAGCATCACTTCACCTACCGACGAGACGGCGGCACGGACGAGCGGACCAACCTTCGCCTTGTGCACTCCGAATGCCACCGCCAGCACCACGCTGGCGACGGCGAACGGGCCACATAACCCTGCTGACCTGCGAAGCCCTCGCGGCTTGCTTGAGCCGGATGCGCTGAAAGGTGCACGTCCGGTTCTGAGGGGGCCGGGTCACGGCAACGTGATCCGGCTACCCGACCACAGCGGAGCCTCAGCGTCGGACGCGGGGCATCCCCAGGCCTATCCAGGAGATGATCTCGCGCTGAATCTCGTTGTTGCCGCCGCCGAACGTGAAGATCACGGCTGATCGGTAGCCGCGTTCGAGTTCGCCGTGCAGGACGGCGCCTGCCGAGCCCTCCTTGAGCGCTCCCGCCGCGGCGACGACCTCCATCAGCCAGGCGTACGCCTCGCGGCGTGCCTCGGATCCGTACACCTTCACGGCGGAGGCGTCCTGCGGGGTGAGGCTGCCTTCCTGGACGGCGTTCACCATCTGCCAGTTGAGGAGTTTCATCGCGTCGAGCCGGGTGTGGGTCTGGGCGAGGCGCTTCCTCACCCAGCCGAGGTCGATGACGCGGCGCCCGTCGGCCAGTTTGGTGTCCATGGCCCAGCGCTGCACGTCGCGCAGCGCGCGGATCGCCATGGTGCCGTGGGCGGCGAGGGTGACCCGCTCGTGGTTGAGCTGGTTCGTGATGAGCCGCCAGCCCTTGTTCTCCTCACCGACGCGACGGCTGACGGGAACGCGGATGTTCTCGTAGTAGCTGGCCGTGGTGTCGTGCGACGCAAGGGTGTTGATGATCGTGCAGGAGTAGCCGGGGTCCGACGTCGGCACGAGGAGCATGGTGATGCCCTTGTGCGGCGGGGCGTCCGGGTCGGTGCGCACGGCGAGCCACACCCAGTCGGCCGTGTCGCCGTTGGTCGTCCAGATCTTCTGCCCGTTCACCGTGTAGTGGCCGGTGGCCTCGTCCCCGTCGCGCACCGCCCGCGTCTTGAGCGCGGCGAGGTCGGTGCCCGCGTCGGGTTCGCTGTAGCCGATGGCGAAGTCGAGCTCCCCGGAGAGGATCCTCGGCAGGAAGTACGCCTTCTGCTCGTCGCTGCCGTACTGCATGATCGTGGGACCGACGGTGTTGAGCGCCATGAGCGGCAGGGGCACGCCCGCCTGCGCGGCCTCGTCGAAGAAGATGAACTGTTCCATGGGCGTGAGGCCACGCCCGCCGTACTCCTTCGGCCACCCGACGCCGAGCCACCCGTCGGTGCCGAGCCGGCGCACCGTCTCGCGGTAGAACCGCTTCTGCGCCGCCGGGTCCTCGTAGCGGGCGTAGGCGTTGTCGGGCACCAGCTCCGCGAAGTAGGCGCGCAGTTCCGTGCGCAACTGCTGTTGCTCGGGCGTGTATTCGAGGTGCACGGCCCCTCCTGGCGGTCGCTGGTACACCGGGTCCCGGTCCTGACGGCGCACACAGTAGAACTCGTTCCAGAAATAGGGAATGGGCGCGGGCGGGCGGTTCCGGCACACGGCCTGAACGCGCCGGCCGGTGCGCGCTCGGCCCGTGCGCGCTCGGCCCGTGCGTGCTCGGCCCGTGCGTGCTCGGCCCGTGCGTGCTCAATTGCTTTGCGGGCGCCGCGCCGGCCCGGTTAGGTTCTGCCGCGTCCGCAACTCCCCGTACAAGGAGCCCTCTTGTCGCTGCACCTCACACCGCTGACCGATCCGGCCGGCGGTCCGGACGCCCGCCGCCTCGCATGGCTGGCGTCCGACGCCGACGGGAACCCGGTCGGCTCCGCGTTCCTGCGGCTCATCGACCGGGACGGCCAGCGGCATCTCGCCGAGCTGTCCCTCCGGGTCCATCCCGCGGAACGCCGTCGCGGCGCGGGCTCCCGGCTCCTGGAGGCGGCGGTGACGGCCGCGAAGGCCGACGGACGGCGCTCGCTCACCGCCCCGGCCGACGACGGTTCGCCCTCCGACCTGTTCCTGGCCGCGCGAGGGTTTCGCCGGGTGCTGAATCTGACGTACGCGCGGCTCCCGCTCGCCGACGCGGACATCCCGGCCCTCACGCGGACGGCGCGCGCGGAGCACCCCGGATACCGGCTCGTCTCCTGGGAAGGCACGGTTCCGGACCATCTGGCCGCGACATTCGCCGCCTCGCGTCGCGCCATGGACGACATGCCTATGGACGACACCGACTACGGGACCGTCCTGTGGAATGTGGACCGGGTCCGCGCGGTGGCCAGGGCCGTCGAGCGGCGCGGCGAACACCTCGACACGGTCGCGGCGGTCGACGCCTCCGACGGCAACGTCGTGGGGTTCACCGAGCTCGTCGTCCCCGGTGACGGCACAGGCGACGGACAGCACTACGGCACGGGCGTGCTGCCCGAGCACCGCGGTCACGGCCTCGCGCGCTGGATGAAGGCCGAGGCCGTTCTCCGCGCCCGCGACCGCCACCCGCGGCTCGGGGGTCTGCTCACGGACACCGCCGACAGCAACACACCCATGCGCGCGGTGAACGACGGACTGGGCTACGTGCCGACGCATCGGACGTACGAGTACCAGCTCGACCTCCAGCAGGCCTGACGACCTCGGCCGGCAGCAGACGGACAGGCATGTGCGATGACCACCGCGGGTTCGCGGTGGCCATCGTCACACCCTCCCCCGGGCCCCATCACCCAGAGATAGTTGTAGAGTACAACGTGAGCGAAGGTTGTAAACACCAACCCACCGAGTTGCATACGCCGACGCCCGCCTCTGCTCTCCGTCCATCACTGGAGGTCCTGCCCATGCCCGCCGATCAAAAGGCACACCGCTCCGAGTCCTCGGGCGCCGTGCACGGCGTGCGGAATCCGGCCCTGCGCCATGTCCTGACGCACCTCATCACCCCGCTGCTGATGTGCGTGGGCATGGGGCTGGCGTACATGGGGGCCTTCGTGGCGCCCGAGCCGCACCATCTGCCGGTGGCGGTCGTGGGGGCCGGGCCCGAGGCGAAGGTCTTCGCCCAGACGGTGAAGGACAAGGCCGGCGACGCCCTCGACGTCCGCACGCTCGACAGCCGCTCGGCCGCCGTCGAGCAGCTCCGGTCCCGTGACATCGACGGCGCGTACGTCCTGAGCGCGAAGTCCCCCGAGCTGATCGTCGCGACCGCCGGGTCCGACATGAGCGCGATCACCGCCGAGAAGATCTTCACGCCGGTCGCCACGCAGCAGGGCGTGCCGCTCAAGGTGACGGACGTGACCCCGACCGTGTCGGACGACCCGACGGGCCAGGGCCTGTTCTTCCTGCTGGTGGCGCTGAGCATCGGCTCGTACGCGTCGGTGGCCGTGGTCGGCGCGGCGGGTTCCGCCCTGTCGATGCGGACGCGGGCCGCTCTCGTGGCCGGTGTGTCCGGCGTGGTCAGCCTCGTCGGCGCGGCTCTCGCGGGACCGGTGTTCCACCTGGCCCACCACGGCCTGTGGGGCATGTGGTCGATGTCATGGCTGTACTCGGCGGGCATCCTCTTCATCGGTGTCGGCCTGCACACGTTCCTCAAGCGGTGGACGACCCTCGCGCTCATGGTGCTGTTCGTGATGCTGAACTTCACCAGCTCCGGCGGCCTCTACCGGCCCGAGCTCCAGAACGGCTTCTTCGGCACCCTGCACTCCTTCTGGAACGGCGCCGGATTCGTCGAGGGCTCGCGCAGCCTGCTGTACTTCGGCAGCCACGACCTGGCCAGGAACGTGTGGACGCTGGCCGTCTGGCTCGTCGTCGGCCTGGTCGTGATGGGTCTGGCCGCGCTCACGGAGCGGCGGCGCGGTGCCGCAGCCGTAGAGCCCCGGGAGCAGGCCGCGCACAGCGTGGCGCAGGCCCCCGCACGCTCTGGCCGGAGCGAGGCCGAGGAGGCCCAGGAGTCGGAGGCGGCGGAGGAAGAGATGGAGGAGACGGTCGCGGTCTGACCGTCACCGAGAGGCCGAAGCAGTCGCGCCGGGCGTCCCTATGGTGGCGTCCGGCGTTCGCGTGCCCGCCCGCCCCCCGTCGCCACCGTCACACTCCGTGCGGAATCCGCTTCGCCTTGCTCCGCAGCTGGAACGCCGTGACGATCTCCACGACGCCGACCGCGACCAGCCAGCAGCCGCCGACCAGGGTGAGCACGGCGACGGACTGGAACGGCGAGACGATCAGGACCACACCGGCCAGCGCGCTCACGACGCCGAGGAAGATCTGCCAGCCGCGTGCCGGCATCGCCTCGTCGGAGATGGCCGCGACGGTCTGGGTGATGCCGCGGAACAACCAGCCGATACCGATCCACAGGGCGAGCAGCAGGATCGACTGCGTCGCCCCGCGGAAGCAGAACAGACCGAGCAGGATCGACACCGCGCCGCTGATGAAGGCCATCACGCGCAGCCCGGTGGTGACATGGGTGCCGAATGCGGCCACCAGCTGGAAGACGCCGGTGACCAGGAGGTACACGCCGAAGAGCACTCCGGCTGCGAACAGGGACGCCCCTGGCCAGACCAGGACCAGTACGCCCAGGATCAGGGCGGCTATGCCGGCCAGCAGCACTACTTGCCACGCGGATTGAGCCAGGCGTCCCAGCGGACCCTGGGGCGCGGCGGGGCGCTCTTCGTGAGTGTCTTCGGCCGTCGGGATTCGGGGTTCGTGCGGTGCGTGCGTCATGTCCGACTGTTCACACGGCGTCGGCGCGACCGCCACCCGGGTGAGGCGAACGACGTACGCCCCCGGCAGTCGGGGGCCGTCACCGCAGCGGCGGACGACCGCGGACGCGAGGCGGGGAAAACGCCGCACAATTGGGCCATGACAGAACGCTCCAAGAGCTCCGAACCGCACTTCCGCGTCCGCCGGGTCTACGATCCGCCGTCGTCGGACGACGGAATCCGGGTCCTGGTGGACCGCTTGTGGCCGCGCGGCGTCTCCAAGGAACGGGCCGACGTCCAGGAGTGGATGAAGGACGTGACGCCGTCCTCCGCGCTGCGCTCCTGGTACCACGAGGACCGCGAATCACGCTTCCCCGAGTTCGAGCGCCGCTACCGCGACGAGCTCGCCGAGCCGGACCGTGTGGAGCTGACGGACAAGCTGCGCGCGCTGGCCCGTACGAGCACGGTCACGCTGGTCACCTCGGTCAAGGACATCGAGCACAGCCATGTGCCGGTTCTGGTGCGGCATCTGACCGAGAGCTGACCGGCCCGGGAACGGTGCGGATTCCCTCCCGCCGCGCCCCGTGAGCGTACGGGCCCGACCCGACAGCAGGTGCGAACCGGCACAAGCTATGTCAATTTTGTGCAACGACGTACCACTTGGACGCATGGCGTCGTCCGAGCGACGCGGGCACCGGTGGCGCCGGGGGCCCGCCGACGCGCCCCCGGGAGGGCTCGCATGACCACCATGGATGTCCCGTCCGACGAACCCATACCGCGGGCGAAGGCGGCGCCACCGGTAGTGGCGCCCGCCCTGAAGTGGGTGACGCTGGCGCTGATGACGACCTCGTCGGTGGCGAGTCTGCGGGCCGCTCCGACCATGGCCGTGTACGGCCTGGCCTGCGTCTTTCTCTATATCGTCCCGGCGATCGTGTTCCTGCTGCCGACCGCCCTGGTCTCGGCGGAGTTGGCGTCGGGGTGGAACGGCGGTGTCTACCGGTGGGTCAGTGAGGGCCTGTCGAAGCCGCTCGGGTTCCTGGCCGTCTGGTGCCAGTTCGCCATGACGATCTTCTACTACCCGAGCCTGCTCGCGTATGTGGCCAGCACCATCGCGTACGTGATCGACCCCTCGCTCGCCTCCAACGGCCTCTACACGGCCATCGTCATCATGGTCCTCTACTGGACCGGGGTCTGGGTCTCCTCGCGCGGCACGAAGGCCGTGGCCGGGCTGTCGTCCTGGGGACTGGTCATCGGCACGCTGATCCCGGGCACGATCCTCGTCGTCCTCGGCCTCGTCTTCCTCGGCCAGGGCAACGGTTCGGCCGCCCCGATGGGGGCCGCGAACCTCTTCCCGCAGTGGACGGGGCTCGCCAGCCTGGTGCTGATCGTCAACAACTTCCTGAGCTACTCCGGCATGGAGATGAACGCGGTCCACGTCTCCTCGCTGAAGAACCCGGCCACGGAGTACCCGAAGTCGATGTTCCTCGCGACGGGGCTCGTGCTGCTGATCTTCATCCTGCCCGCGCTCGCCATCAGCTGGGTCGTGCCGTCCGACCGGCTCAGCCTCACCGCGGGCGTGATGCAGGCCTTCCACGCCTTCTTCTCGTACTTCCACGTCGGCTGGCTCACCCCGATCGCGGCCGTCATGCTGGTCGCCGCCGCGCTCGGCGGCATGCTCACCTGGCTCGCCGGACCGTCCAAGGGCCTGCTGATGATCTCCCGCGAGGAGGGCTATCTGCCGCCGTTCCTGCAAAGGCTCAACAAGAACGGCGTCCAGCAGAACATCCTCGTCACCCAGGGCATCGTGACGACGGCCATCGCTCTGATGTACGCGCTGATCCCGAACGTCTCCAGCGCGTACTGGATCTTCTCGGTGATCACCACGCAGGTGTACCTGATCGTCTACCTGCTGATGTTCGCCGCCGCGATCCGGCTGCGCAGGACGCAGCCCGACCACCCGCGCGGCTACCGCGCACCGGCCCTCACGCTTCTGTGCGGCGTCGGTCTCATCGCCTCGCTCGCCGCGCTGGCCATCGGGTTCGTGCCGTCCTCGCAGTTCGGCGGCAACAGCGTGTGGGCGTACATCATGCTGATCGGCGGCGGGCTCCTCATGCTCGGTCTGGTGATCCCCGGGCTCTTCCTCGCGTTCCGCAAGCCGAGTTGGCGCAACCCCGCGTCGGCCGCCGGCGAGGGTGGTGCCGCGTGAGCCCCACCAGGTTCGCCTCCGAGCACCGGTGGATCTACGTCTGCGCGATCCTCCTGCTTCTGGCCCTCGTGGTCGTCGGACTCATCCAGTACGACAGCGTGAAGACGACCGGCGACGCCCACAAGAAGGCCAACCAGCTCGCGGACGAGTTGGTTGCGGCCGGGTACTCCAGACCCGACACCGGTGGCGTCGTCCGCACGCTCGGCACCGACGGCGGCAACGTCTGCCACGATCCCGGGTCCGCCCTCAAGTCGGGCCTGTGGAAGATCAATCTGTCCAACGGTGCGGCCGGCCCCGGGCAGCGGCCCGTGATCTCCGACCGACGGGTCGTGGAGGCCGAGGCGATCATCCTGGGCATCTACTGCCCCGACAAACTCGAGAAGATCCAGGACAAGATCGACGATCTCAAGACCGACGACACCGTGAGGCGATGAAGCATGCCCTCGCCCGACAGTGAACTGGCCGCCCGCATCACGGAGTTGATGCCCCGGGCGAAAGCCGACCTGAGCGAGCTCGTCGCGATCCCGTCCGTCGCCGACCCGCGCCGGTACCCGCCCGAGGAGTGCCGCAAGGCCGCGCAGTGGGTCGCGGACGCGTTCGGCGAGGTGGGTCTGCGCGACGTCCATCTCGCCGAGACCCCGGACGGCAGCCACGCCGTCATAGGGCACCGGCCCGCGCCGCCGGGAGCGCCGACCGTGCTCCTGTACTGCCATTACGACGTGCAGCCCCCGCTCGACGACGCGGCCTGGACGACCCCGCCGTTCACCCTCACCGAGCGCGAAGGACGCTGGTACGGGCGGGGCACCGCCGACTGCAAGGGCAACATCGTCATGCACCTCACGGCGCTGCGGGCCCTCGGGGACGACATCCCCGTCGGCATCAAGTTCGTTGCCGAGGGCTCGGAGGAGCAGGGCACGGGCGGCCTGGAGGCCTACGTCACCCGGCACCCCGAACTGTTCCTGGCGGACGCCCTGTTGATCTGCGACACCGGGAACGCCGCAGCCGGTACGGGCACGGCGACGACGTCCCTGCGGGGCCTCACCAACGTGGTGGTGAGCGTCGACACGCTGGCCGGCGAGGTGCACTCGGGCATGTTCGGCGGCCCCGCGCCCGACGCCCTCGCCGCGCTCGTCCAGATGCTCTCGACACTGCGCGACCCGAAGACGGGCGCCACGCGCATCGACGGGCTCGACGGCGAAGGGACATGGAAGGGCGCAGGCTACGACGAGGAGCGGTTCCGCAAGGACGCGGGCGTGCTCGAAGGGGTGCGGCTGACCGGGACCGACTCCGTCGCGGACCGGCTCTGGGCGCGTCCGGCGGTCACGGTTCTCGGCATCGACTGTCCGCCCGTGGTCAGTTCGTCCGCCTCGATCCCGGCGAGCGCCCGCGCGCGGGTGAGCCTGCGCGTACCGCCCGGTACGAACGCCGACGCCGCGCGCGAGGCACTCACCGCGCATCTCGTGGCGGCGGCGCCGTGGGGTGCGCGGGTCGGCGTGGAGGCCGAGACCACCGGCTCCCCGTTCCGGGCCGCCACGGACGGTCCCGCGTACGCCGCGCTGGGCCGGGCCATGGCCGACGTGTACGGAAGGCCCATGGAGTTCCTCGGCCAGGGCGGCTCCATCCCGCTGTGCAACGTCCTCGCCCAGGCGTATCCCCGTGCGGAGATCGTCCTGATGGGGGTGGAGGAACCGCAGTGCCTGATCCACGCCCCGAACGAGAGCGTGGACCCCTCCGAGATCGAGCACATGGCGCACGTGGAGGCGCTGTTCCTGCGTACGTACGGCACCGAAGCGCGGCGCTGACACACATCCCTGGGAGACCGACGTGACCATCTCCGACACCCCCGCCTCTTCCCCCGACTTCGCCGACCGGTCCGACTTCGAGGAGGCGGACCGGGGCCTCGTCTCCCCGCCGCTCTCCGCGACGGTCACGGCCGAGGACGGGCGCGTCGTGTGGAACTTCGACGACACGGCGTTCCTCGACGAGGACTGTCCGGACACCGCGCACCCGAACCTGTGGCGGCAGTCCCAACTCTGCGCCCGGGCAGGTCTGTTCGAGGTCACCGAGGGTGTCTTCCAGGCGCGCGGGTTCGACCTCTCCAACATGACACTGATCGAGGGCGACCACGGTGTCGTGGTCGTCGACCCGCTCGCCTCCGCCGAGACGGCGGCCGCCGCCCTGGACCTGTACCGGTCGCAGCGCGGCGAACGGCCGGTCGCCGCCGTCGTGTTCACCCACTCCCACCTCGACCACTTCGGCGGTGTGCTCGGCGTCGTCGGACCCGACGACGGCGTGCCCGTGGTCGCTCCACAGGGCTTCATGGAGCACTCCGTCGCGGAGAACGTGTACGCGGGTACGGCGATGCTGCGCCGCGGCACCTACTACTCGGGAGCCAACCTGGAACGGGGGCCCGGGGGTCTCGTCGGCATGGGCCTCGGCTTCACCGCGTCCACCGGCACCGCGGGGCTGGTGGCGCCCACCGTCGAGGTCCGGCACACGGGACAGGAACTCACCCTCGACGGCATCGTGTTCCGCTTCCAGATGACGCCGGGCACCGAGGCACCGGCGGAGATGAACTTCCTGCTGCCCCAGCGGCGCGCCCTGTGCATGGCCGAGAACGCCACGCACAACCTGCACAACATCCAGACCCTGCGCGGCGCCGTGGTCCGTGACGCCCGGATCTGGGCCCGCCATCTCAACGAGGCCATCGAACTCTTCGGCCACGACGCGGACGTCCTGTTCGCCTCGCACCACTGGCCGACCTGGGGCTCGGACCGGATCAGGTCGTTCCTGGCGGAGCAACGCGACCTGTACGCGTATCTGCACGACCAGACGCTGCGGCTGCTCAACCAGGGGTACACGGGGACAGAGATCGCCGAGCTGATCGAGCTGCCGCCCCCGCTCTCCGCGGCCTGGCACGCACGCGGCTACTACGGCTCCGTCAGCCACAACGTGAAGGCCATCTACCAGCGTTACATGGGCTGGTACGACGGCCACCCCGCCTCCCTGTGGGAGCACCCGCCCACCGAGACCGCCGAGCGCTACGTCGACTGCATGGGCGGGCTCGAAGCGGTGCTCGGCAAGGCGCGTACGTACCTGGAGGACGGCGATCTGCGGTTCGCCGCCCAGCTCCTGAGGCACGCCGTGTTCGCCGCGCCGGACAACGCCGACGCCAAGGAGCTGCTCGCGCAGACCTTCGAGCGGCTGGCGCACGGCGCGGAGAACGCGACCTGGCGCAACTGCTACCTCACCGGCGCCCAGGAGCTGCGCGGCGACATCGGGAGGACCAGCATCGGAGGCGGCGACATGTCCGCCGCGCTGAACGTCGAGCAGCTCTTCGACTCACTCGCGGTCCGGCTCGACGGGCCCAGGGCGTGGGAGCACTCGCTCACCCTGCACTGGCATCTGTCGGACCTGGGCGAGATGTACCGCATGACGCTGCACAACGGTGTCCTGGTCCACACCCGCACGACCCGGCCCGCCGACAACGCGGATCTCTCCCTCACGCTCACGAAGCCCCAACTCCTCGCCCTGCTGGCCGGAAAGGGTCTCCACGGCGTCTATCACTCGGGCGATCTGGACGTCCTCGACACCCTGCTCTCGCTCCTCGACGACAACGCTCCGGACTTCGCGATCGTCACCCCGTGACGGTGGTGACGGGGTGCGACGGCCGCCCGTACGCACTAACACAGCGCGCCCTCCACCACCGCATGGCATCCCATGAGTACATGACACCGGACCGTGAGGACCGTTCCCCGTCGGACGCGAGCGACGACATCGCCGAGCTGCGCGCCCGGGTCGCCCAGTTGGAGTCCGCGGGGCCGGCGCGGCCCCGGCACCATCTGCGCTCGTTCTTCGCGGGCCTCCTGATCGTCCTCGTGGCGATCCTGACGCCGCTCAGCGCCGTCGCGACATGGGCCAGCGACATCGTCGGCGACACCGATCGCTATGTGGCGACGATGGAGCCGCTCGCCTCCGACCCCGATGTCCAGGCGGCCGTCACGAACCGCGTCACGAACGTCGTCATGCAGAACATCGATCTCAAGACGCTCCTCAGCGACGTGGCACCCGCCGACCGGCCGAGGCTCGAAAAGGCACTAGGGAAGCTGAGCGGCCCGCTCACCAGCGGACTCAGCGGCTTTGTGCACAACACCGTCCAGAAGTTCGTCTCGAGCGACGCGTTCGCAAAGCTGTGGACCGGCCTCAACCGGCGTGTGCACACGGCGGTCGACAAGGCGCTGACCGGGAGCGGCGGCGGTGCCGTCAAGCTCACGAACGACACGGTGACGATCGACCTCGCTCCCGTCATCGCGGAGGCGAAGAAGCGGCTCGTCGACCGCGGCCTCGGGGTCGCCTCGAAGATCCCCGACGTGCACACCGACTTCACGGTCCTGACGTCCGACTCCATCGGAAAGATCAAGAAGGGCTTCCGGCTGCTCCAGCTCATGGGGGTCTGGCTGCCGATCCTCACCCTGGTCCTCGCGGCCGTGGCCGTCCTCCTGGCCGTCCGCAAGCGGCGCGCCCTGGTGGCGGCGGGGATCGCCATCGCCGTGGGCGCCGCGATTCTCGGCATCGCCCTGTGGGCCTTCCGCGCGATCTATCTCGACGGGCTGCCCTCCGGGGTGTCGCAGCCGGCCGCCGGCGCCGTCTACGACGCGCTCGTACGGTTCCTGCGGACGACGGTACGGATGGTGATCACCGTCGGCGTCGTGGTGGCGCTCGCCGCGTGGCTGACCGGCGAGGGCCGGGCGGCGACCAGGGTCACGGCCATGTGGCGCGGCGGCATCGGCGCGGTGCGTGACGCGGCGGGCCTCACGGGCGGCCCGGTGGGCGCGTGGGTGCACCGGGCGAAGACCTGGCTGAACTGGACGGTCGTCGCGGTGTCGGCCGTCATCATGCTGGTGTGGGACCGTCCGACGGGCGTCGTCATCGTGTGGATCGCCCTGTGCGCGCTCATCGCTCTCGCGGTGATCGAGTTCCTGGACGACGACGGATCGCCGCATATGACGGCCACCCCCGCCGGGTGACGCCGTTGCGGTTCGGTGTCAGGCGCGTGCGGGGCGCCGCACCGCACGGGGGCGGTACTCGACCACGGTCAGCGCGAGGGCCACGTACCGCTCCACCAGCTCGTCCACGGACACCGGGCCCTCCGTCCGGTACCACTCCGCGATGGCGTTGCACATCGCGATGACCGCGCGCCGGGCGTCGTCCGGATACGGGGTGAGGAAGATGCCCTGCGCCACGCCCCGCTCGACGACCTCACGGAACTGCTGGGTGCCGCGCGCCTCGTTCTTCCGGTAGCGGGCCAGGTGCTCAGGCTCCAGGCTGCGCCCCTCGGTCAGCACGATGCTGCTCTTCACGGGGTGGTCGGTACGGAACCGGACGGTCGCCGCGACGAGCGCCTCCAGCTGCTCGGCGGGGTCGTCACCCGCCGCCTCCAACGCCTTGTCGCACATGCCGAAGTAGGCGTCGAGACCGTCGTCGAGGATGGCGACCAGCAGGTCCTGCTTGCCCTTGTAGTAGTAGTACAGGGCGGACAGGCTCACCCCGGCGCGCCGGGCGATGTCGCGGATCGAGGTCGAGCCGTAGCCCCGCTCGGAGAACTCCTGCCGGGCAGCCTCGACGATGGCCTTGTGGCCTGCGGGTCGCGTGGACACAGCTCTCCGATCTCCTGCTTCCGCCCCGGCGCCATGCGCACTGAACGAACGGTCGATCAGTCGTAGCGGGACGTCGCCGAGTGTACCGGCACACGCCGCGAACCGGCCGGTCACAGGCCAAATGACCAGGGCAGACGCTTCAGCCGTCCGATCCGGGGCGGCACGGCTGCGGGCCGCGTGATCACCGTCACAGCCACGGAAGCGCCTCGGGCTGGCAGCATGCCGACCATGGGTGCTCAATACAACCAACTCGCCGTGGCGCAGCCGGATGCCACGTCCGGACGCGCGGACCTGCTTCCCCTCGGCGAGCTACTGGGTCTCGAGGCGCCGGGCGACAGCGCCTTCACCGGCATGCCCCACATGGGCCGGCCGCCGCGTGCCTTCGGCGGGGTCACACTCGCGCAGGCTCTGCTCGCGGCGGGGCGCACGGTCGACGGAGGGCGGCAACCGCACTCCCTGCACGCCTACTTCCTGCGTTCGGTCGCCCCGGAAGCCTCCGTCGCGTACGAGGTGGAGCGGCTGCGGGACGGGGCGTCCTACGCCGCCCGGCAGGTGGCCGCGCGCCAGGACGGCATGACGGTGCTCAGCCTCTCCGCTTCGTTCAAGAAGCCCGAGAACGCGCTCGACCACCAGCCGGAGATGCCCGGCGCACCGGCGCCGGACGACTGCGAGGCCCCGTACGAGGCGATGGCGCGGGAGCACCCGGAGCGCTACGCGGAATCCGTCATCCCCCGCGCAGTCGACCTGCGGCTCGTGGAGGCGGACGCCGATGAGCTGGCGGCGCGGGCCGACGGCATGTCCCGGCGGCGCTGCTGGCTGCGGGCGGCGCGGCCGCTGCCCGACGAACCGCTGCTGCACACCGCCGCGCTCGCGTACCTCTCGGACCTGACGATCTCCCCCACGGCCGCGCTGCCCTGGGAGCCGCACGGTGCACGGAGCGCCCGCCGGCCGAGGGTGATGCTGGCGTCGCTGGACCACGCCATGTGGTTCCACCGCCCCGCGCGCGCCGACGCCTGGCTGCTGTACGCCCAGCACACCACGAACCTGTCCGACGGCCGCGCGATGTCACGCGGTGAACTCTGGTCGCAGGACGGCCAGTTGGTCGCCTCGGTGCTCCAGGAGGCGCTGATCCGTCACCGGCCCGCAGCCGCCTGACCCCACCCGCACCCGCAGCACACCCGGAAGGAATCCACTCCACATGCTCGACTTCGCCTGGGGCGCAGGCACCGGCCTGGACCGCATCCGCACGCTCGCCGAGGAGCTGGCTCACTCGCCGCACGTCCCCTACACGCAGTTCGGCCTGAGCATCACTCAGGTCGACAAGGGACGGGTGGAGATGGCCTGGCCCCCCGGGGAGTCCCTCCTCAACCGGGGCGGTGTCGTGCACGGCGGCTTCATCGCGACCACGCTCGACGAGGCGTGCGGCGCCACGGTGATGTCCGGGAGCGAACCGCTGACGCCGTTCCTGACGATGAGCGTCAACTACCCGGTCGCGAACGATCGGGTTTGCTGCTCGAGTCATCACTGGCTGTGACGGGTTCGGCTGCGTCCAGGACTCACGCGATGAGGGTGAGTTCGGGGGCCGTTGACTGGGCCCCGCAGACCCACACGTACCACCCGCGGTGGGCGATGGTGTGGGACGCGTTGTGGTCTGCGTGATCAACGAATCCGCAGACCCGGCACGAGAAAACAGCCTGGGAGGGCCGGTTGCCGCGTGCGGTGTGATGGCACTGGGAGCATTCCTGGCTGGTGTAGGCCGGATCGACGTAGACGACCGGCACCCCGGCCCGCTTCGCCTTGTAGGCGATGAAGGCGCCGAGCTGGGCGAAGGGCCAGGAGTGGAGCGTGGTGCGTTGGGGCTTTCTCAGCCGTGCCCGCTCGCGGATGCCCGTGAGTGTCTCCAGGGCGATCCCGCGACCGGTGCGTTCAGCCTCCGCCACGATCCGCTTCGAAATCTTGTGGTTGATGTCCTTGTTCCGCCGGGCTTCCTTGCCCGCGTACTTCTTCGCCCGCCGCTTGGCGGACTTGGTGTTCTTCTTCTGCAGCTTGGAACGCAGCTTGCGGTCCTGTTCCCGCTTGCGGTTGATCCGCCTGCCGCAGTGGCGCTCGCCGTCGGAGGTCGCGGCGATGTTTACGATCCCCAGGTCGACGCCCAGGAACCCGGCCGGGTGGGCGTTCGGGGCGGCTTCGGCGATCTCGCAGGTCGCGATCAGGAACCACTTCCCGCCCTGGCACACCAGGTCGGACTCACCCTGGCGGTGCCCGGCCAGCACAGCCAGCTGCTCGGCCTGCCCCGTGAACGCCACGCCCTTGAGCCGGCCGGCCGTGGTCCAGATCGATACCGTGCGTGCCTGGTGCTGCCAGGACAGCATCCGATCGTCGTAAGGCTGCGCCGCCTGGGGCCGGAAGACCACCGGTTTGCCCGAGGCCCGGGCATCACGCTTCGCGCCGGGCCGCCCGTACCGTCCGTTGCGAAGGTTCGCCTTCAGGGTGGTGTAGGCGTCGCAGGTCTTCTTGATCGCGTGCTGGGCGGCCTGCGCCCCCAGTCCCCACCTCTCCCGGATCTCGGCATAGGTGTGCTTGCGGAGCTCCAGCGGACGCCGAGCGTTTTCCTCGAAAGCAACCCCGGCCGCCCAGGTCGCCGCTTGATTGCAGGCGTGCAGGGTCGCTCCAAGTGCCGACGTCTGCAAGGGCGTCGGCAGCAGCTTCACCCGCACCACCAGCTTCACGAGCAGCGAACCTATACACCCGGACGAAGACCCACCACACGTTCGCCCCACCTCACCCGAACGAGCGACACCCGCCCCGGTCCTGCCCGCGCACACCGCCGAAGCCCGGCTCCGCCGGAACGCCTCCCGGCCGCTCCGGGCGGGGGCACGTACAAGGTGGTCGGGACGGTGCTCAAGCCGGGCCGCCTCCGGACGCTGGTGCGGGCGGCCGTCGAGGACGCGGCGGGCAGGCTGTGCGCGGAGGGCACCGCTTCGATGACGCCCAACCGGGCCCTGCTGCAGACATCTGGACACGCGCCGACGGGGACCGTAGCTTAACGAATGTTCTGACTGCACGTCCGTCGCACCCGCCGACAAGGGAGTTGCCGCGTGATCCGTCGCCGTCCGAAGGGCATGCCGGCCCGCCTCTCCTACCCGGAGGCATCCGTCGGGGACATCCTCGCCGGCTCGGCCAGGAGATACCCCGACCGGGTCGCCCTGCGCGACGGCGACGACACGCTGACCTACGCGGAACTCCACGAACAGGCGCTCCGCTTCGCACGGGGGCTGCGAGAGCACGGCATCACTGAGGGCGACGCGGTGGCGCTGCACCAGCCCAACTCCCTCTGGTTCCCGGTTACTTACTACGGGATCCTGCTGGCCGGGGCCGTCGTGGCACCCCTCAACCCCACCCTTCCCCCGGCGGCCCTGCGAGCCCAGCTGGACGAGGCGGGGGCCCGCGCGGCCGTGACGCACCCGGCCACGGCCCCCGCACTCCTCGCCGCCGGCACCGACGGACTCCAACTGGTCGCCGTCGTACCGCCGTCGGCCGTCGCGCCCGGCGATCCGGCGCACCGGGACGGCACGGTGCCGCTCGCCGAGCTGCTCACGGGCGACCCGGAGCCCGGCCCGCACGTCCCGCCCGACGCGGTCGCCCACCTGTCCTTCACGGGCGGCACGACAGGGCGCTCGAAGGCGGTCCAGGTGTTGCACCGTCATGTCGTGGCCAACTGCCTCCAGTTCACCTGCTGGCGCGCGGCCGCCGTGCCCGCGGTGGACCCCGACGGAGGCATCTTCCTCGACCCGGTGGCCGAGGCCGCCACGGAGTACACGAACCAGCCCGGACAGGGCGTCTCGATCGCCGTCGCGCCGTTCTTCCACGCGATGGGCCTGGTCGGCCAGTCGATCGGCGTACTCGCCGGACTGGCGAGCGTCCTCGCGGGCCGTTTCGACCCCGAGCGGTTCCTGGAGCTGGCCGAGAAGTTCGGAGCCACCCAGATCGCCGGGTCGCCCGCGCTCTTCCACGCCCTGCTAGCCGCCCCCGCCGCACAGGGCCGCACACTCCCCGCGGTCCGCGTGGTCAACTCGGGCGCCGCACCCATCGACACGACGACACTGCGGGCCCTGCGGACGCTGTTCCCCCGCGCGTGCGTCGTGGAGGGCTACGGACTGACCGAGGCCACCATGGGGGTCACCTCGGGGATCGTCGACCCCGACGACCCGGTCCCGATCGGGTCGGTCGGTCTGCCCGTCTTCGACACCGAGGTCGAGATCCGCGACCTCGTGCAGACCGGGAGTTGCGTGCCCGACGGCGAGACCGGCGAGCTGTGGGCCCGCGGCCCGCAGATCACCGCGGGCTACCACGGCCACCCGGAGCTGACGGCCGAGCAGTTCGTCGACGGCTGGCTGCGCACCGGCGACCTGGCGCGGTGCGACGAGCGCGGCCACGTCTACATCGTGGGCCGCGCCAAGGACATGCTCATCTACAAGGGTTACAACGTCTATCCGGGCCAGCTGGAGGAGATCCTCAGCGGTCATCCCGCGGTCGCGCAGGTCTCGGTGATCGGGGTTCCCGCAGCCGAGGCGGGCGAGATACCGGCGGCGTACGTCGTGGCCCGTCCGGATGCCTCGCCGGCCCCCGGCCCGGCTCTCGCACAGGAGCTGATGGCGCATGTGTCCGCCCGCGTCGCGCCGTACCAGCGGGTGCGCGAGGTGCGGTTCCTGGAGGCGCTGCCCACGTCGGCTGCGGGGAAGGTCCTGAAGGCGGAGCTGCGGCGGGCACACAAGGCATAGCTTTAACGAACGTTCAACACGTCCGGCGCCGGGCCTCTCGATCGGTGACGGCCCGGCCCCGCCTCCCCCACACCTCCCCCGCACCTCCCTCACGCCCGTGGTCGCCCCGAGCCGCATGACAGGCGGCGTTCCGGGCAGGCGACCACCGTACGTGCCTGCCCCATCACCCGTTCGGGCTAACCCGAGATGTCGTGGAGCCGATCCGCACGCACGTTTGGAAGGTAGAGCCCGTGGGGTGCGTACCCGTCGGCACCGCGCCGACGACCGGACGGGCGCCGGGGAGGTGCGTGATGCCAGAGATATCCGTGGACGTCCACATCAACCGATCCGTCACCGAGGTGTACGACTTCCTTTCCGACGCACGCAATCTCGAACTCTGGTTCTCGGGAGTCCACAGCGTCGCCGAGAGCGCAGAGCCCGCAGGTCCCGGCGTGGCCCACGTGTACCGCTTTCCCGGGCGCCACCGGGACCAGCTGCTCCAGTGCGTGGCGTACGTCCCGGGCGAGCACCTCGTCTTCCGTGGCGACCGGATGTGGAACTTCCTCGGCGCCCAGACGCCGATGTACTCGTTCACGCTCTCCCCGCGCCCCCGTGGCACCCTCCTGCGCCTCACGGTGCAGAGCCGCCTGGCAGGCGCCCTGACGCTGCTCGCGCCCGTGGTCGCCATGGCCTGGCGGCGCGACCTGCCGAGGGACGTGCGCCGGCTGGGTGAGCGTCTCGGCGCCCCGCACTGCCACGTCATATCCGCCCCGCGGCGGGTGCGCCTGCCTATATCGGCGTTCACCCCGGCCGCCGCGCCCACGACCGTTCCACCGGCCCTCGCGCCACCGGCCCCACCACGGCCGCAGCTCCGCCCCGAGCCCCGCTCCGAGGCCCGCCCTGGGCTCCGCCCCGAGCCCCGCTCCGAGGCCCACCTCGAGCCCCACCCAGGGCCCCACCCAGGGCCGCGTCCAGGGCCGCGTCCAGGGCCGCGTCCCGCCTCGGTCCCGGCCGCCAAGGAACGCACGCCGCGCCCCGCGGCGTGAGCCGGCCCGAAGCCGCCCGCAGGAAATTGCCGTGCGGCGGAGGCGACCCGGCCAGTAGCGTCCTCACCCATGACTCCTCCTCCTCGCATACGCCCTGCCTACGACGCCGACGAGCGAACGCAGTTGGTCGCCTGGCTGGAGATGCAGCGCGCCGTCGTCGCGTGGAAGTGCGAGGGCGTTTCCGAGAAGGACGCCCATCGCTCCGTGCTCCCCGCGTCCCCCGCCATGACCGTGGCGGGGGTCGTGTCGCATCTGCGGTGGGTCGAGCACTGCTGGTTCGAGGTCATGCTGATGGGCGGCGCGGCCGAGGGACCCCAGTTCGACGACGGGCCCGAGGACGCCGACATGCTCGTAGACGACGTCCCCCTCGACCAGCTGCTCGGCGAGTACGCGCGCCAGTACGCCCGGTCGAACGAGATCACCGCCGCGCACTCCCTCGACCAGGCGGGCCGGCACCCCGACTTCCGTGCCGGGTCGGCGAATCTGCGGTGGATCCTCCTGCACATGATCGAGGAGACCGCCCGGCACGCCGGTCACCTCGACGCGATCCGTGAGCTCCTCGACGGCGAGAAGGGCTACTTCTGACCCGGGGGTGCGATGGCCTGCGGGGCCCTGCGCGGGCGCGTCGTGCGACCTGCGAGACTGTCGCCATGCCCAGTCCGGTCCGTACGTCCGCAGCAGGCGAGGGCCTTCGTGCGAGGCGTCGCCGCGAGACCGAGCACGCGATCCACGCCGCCGCGGTACGGCTCGTCGAGGAGCTCGGCCTGGCCGGGGTGACGGTCGACATGATCAGTGCCGCGGCCGGGATCTCGCAGCGCACGTTCTTCAACTACTTTCCGAGCAAGGAGTCGGCGCTCACCATCGGCCCGCCCCCGCTGCCGGACGCGCTCCACCGGCGCCTCGCACACGGCGACCCGGCGCCCCGGGTGACGCTCACCGAACTGCTCGACGTCCTGTCCGCGCACATCACCGACGATGTCGTGCCCGACCGCGAACTCGTCCAGGCCACCTTCCGGATCGCCGACCGGCATCCCGAACTGCGGGCGGCGCTCCACGCGCGCTTCGACGCCTTCGAGGAACAGGTGAGGGAGGCGGTGGCCGAGCGGATGGCCGCCGCTCCGGCCGACCCCCGGCCCCGCCTGCTCACCGGCATCGCGCTCGCCGTGACCCGCACCGCGCTGGAGCAGTGGTCTCTGGGCACCGCCGGCGACCATGCCTCGCCCGAGCCGGACCTCCGGCAGTGCGTCGACCTGCTGCACACCCTCATGCCGAAGACCTGAGGCACGCGCCGACGCGGCCTTCAGCGGTCGTCGGCGAGCTGCTGCGCGCGGGTGCTCAGGTCCACCTTCCGAATCTTCATGGTCGTCGTCATCGGCATCTCGTCGACAATCTCGACGAGGGGAACCTTGAAGAAGGCCGCCATGCCTCCCGCAGGACGGAAGAGGCGCACGCGGCGGCCGCCCAGCGCCGCCGGGCACCGACGTCTAGCCTGCGGATCGACGAGGGAATCAGGTCGCACGAGGCGAATTCGGGCCGGTGGAGAATTTCGAGGTAGTTCTCCACGGTGCCGACCATCGTGGTGACCTTGTGCGCGTCACATGACGCGCGCCGGGCCCCAGCGGGCACGAGGACCGAAGTGCCACCCAGCATCAGGGGGTTGAGGATGCCCAGATTCTCGCCCGCGATCCAGAAGACAGGGATTTGACATGCTCCTCGGACTGAGCCCGGGGATTCTGGCCGTCCCACGGGCTGCGGTGCCGCTACGCGGCACGGCTTCCTGCTGGGGTTCCGTGGCTTCCTGTTTCTTCGCGTTGGGCCAGAACGGGTTCTGGTCTTACCTTCGCTCCGCAGGCTGTTACCGCGAGTCCGGCGGCCTGTTTCACATTCTTGGCGGCGTTGACATCCCGGTCATGCCGGGTTCCGCAGGCGGGGCAGGTCCACTCGCGTACGTTGAGCGGCATGGGCCCGTCATGGTGTCCGCAGGTCGAGCACACCTGGCTGGTGGGCTCGAACCGACCGATCTTGATAAAGGTCCGCCCGTACCGGGCCGCCTTGTATTCGAGCATGGTCACGAACTGTGACCAGCCCGCGTCATGGACGGACTTGGCCAGCTTGGTGCGCGCAAGGCCCTTGACCGACAGGTCTTCCACGGCGATCGCATGATTCTCGCGGATCAACCGGGTGGAGAGCTGATGGTGGAACTCCTTGCGCGCATCGGCGACCTGCGCATGCGCGCGGGCAACCTTGAGCCGGGCCCTGTCCCGGTTCTTCGAGCCCTTCTGTTTGCGGGACAGCTCCCGCTGGGTTTTCTTGAGTTTCTTCTCCGCCCGGCGCAGAAACCGCGGGGAGTCGAATTTCGTGCCGTCGGACAGCACCGCGAAGTGGGTCAGGCCCAGGTCGATACCGATGGCCTGCTCGGTGGCGGGCATCCGGCCGGCGTCGGCGGCCGGGTCGGTGTCGATGACAAAGCTCGCGAAATACCGGCCCGCACTGTCTTTGATCACCGTGACCGAGGACGGCACCACGCCGGTTGGGGTGATCGACCAGCGGGCGTTGGCCGTGAACCGGATCGACTGCCTCGAGTCCTTGCGCGACTTGAACCGCGGCGCACCCACCCTCGCGCCCTTACGCTCACCCTTGAGAGAGGCGAAGAACGCCCGGTAGGCGGCCTCCACATCCCGCAGGGACTGCTGGAGCACCACCGAGGACACCTCGCCCAGCCAAGACCGCTCCACGGTCCGCTTGGCCTGGGTGATCAAGGCCTGGGACAGCTCGGCGGCCTTCGGATACGGCAGATTCGCCGCGTGGGCGTCCTGTCGGGCGCGCACCGCGTCGTTGAACACGACCCGTGCGCACCCGAACGCCCGGCCCAACGCGAGGCGTTGACCCGGTTCCGGGTACAACCTGAAGGCGTACCGGAGCTGCATGAACGTCACCCTAGGTGCGCCCTCCCGGGTACCGCCCCTGAAGATCGGAACTGATCACGATCGTCCTCCTGTTTGACGCTCGTGCTCAAGTTCGGCCCATTGCGCCCGCCAATGATCGCTGGACGCGTGGGGCGGAGGCCAGGCGGGAGGCGAGCCATGATGCTCCGCACCGGCGGAAGATCGAGTTGACCGGCACGTGCACCGCGCCGAGGCGCAGGACGGCCAGGAAGGCGATCAGGAACTGGGGGCAGTTGGGCAGGTGGACGGCGACCCGGTCGCCCGCGCCGACCCCCTCGGAGGCGAGCCGTCCCGCCACGCGGCGGCTCAGCTCGTCCAGTTCGCGGTAGGTGACGGTGCGGCCCTCGAAGACGACCGCGGCTCGGTCGGGGCGCAGCCGCGCCCAGTGCGCGACGTGGTCCGGCACGGAGATCTCGCCGAGCGGGTACACGACGTCGGACGGTGTGCCGTGCGGGCGGACCCGGGCCTGGCGGGCGCGCAGACCCTCCAGGTACTCCTCAATCTTCATGCGGCTCCTCGGTTGTCGTCCCGACCTGACCTACCTGGACCTTCACCGAACCGGCGTCACCACGTGTCGACGAAGCGACGGCGCGAATGCCCCTCGGGCGGGCGCCGGTGCGGATGCGTGGGGTGCTGGGCGAACGTCGTGCTGATCCAGCGGCGGGTGTCGGCCGGATCGATCACGTCGTCGACCTCGAAGGTCGTCCCCGCGTTGAGCGCCTTGCCCCGCTCGTACTGCTCCGCGAGCAGCGCCTCGTACGTGGCCTGGCGCTCCGTCGGGTCGGCGATGGCTTCGAGTTCGCGGCGGTAGCCGAGCCGGACGGCGCCTTCGAGGCCCATCGGGCCGATCTCGCCGGTGGGCCAGGAGACCATCGCGGTGGGGGCGCGGAAGCCTCCGCCGGTCATCGCCATCGCGCCGAGGCCGTAGCCCTTGCGCAGGACTGCGGAGAAGACCGGCACGCCGAGGTGGGCTCCCGCGACGAAGAGCCGGCTGAAGTGCCGTACGGTCGCGGTCTTCTCGGCGTCCGGGCCGACCATGAACCCCGGGGTGTCGCACAGGGTGATCACGGGCAGGCCGTGGGCGTCGCAGAGTTGCAGGAAGCGGGCCATCTTGTCGGCGGCGTCGCTGTCGATGGCGCCGCCGAGATGCTGCGGGTTGTTGGCGACCAGGCCCATCGGCCGCCCCTCGACCCGTACGAGGGCGGTGATGACGCCGACGCCGAACTCGCGGCGCAGCTCCAGGACCGAGCCGGTGTCGGCGAGGAGGGTGACCGCCTCCCGGACGTCGTACGCGCGCAGCCGGTTCTCGGGGACGACGTGCCGCAGGAGGCGCTGGTCCGCGCAGTCCCAGTCGCTCAAGTCGCCCTGGAAGTACGAGAGGTACTGCTTGGCGACCGCCACGGCCTCGGCCTCGTCGTCGACCAGGATGTCGACGACGCCGTTCGGGACCTGGACCTGCATCGGTCCGACCTCCTCGGGCAGGAACTGCCCGAGCCCGCCCGCCTCGATCATCGCGGGGCCGCTCATGCCGACGGTGGCGTCGGCGGTCGCGATGACGACGTCGCAGCAGCCGAGGAGCGCGGCGTTGCCCGCGAAGCAGCGCCCGGCGACGATGCCGACCGTCGGCACCTGCCCGCTGAGGCGGGCGAGGGTGGCGAACGTGGGGACGTCGAGTCCGGCGACGGCCATCATGTCGGTGTCGCCGGGGCGCCCGCCGCCGCCCTCGGCGAAGAGCACGACCGGGATCTGCTGCCGCTCGGCGAGTTCGAGCATGCGGTCGGTCTTCTTGTGGTTGAGCATTCCCTGCGTGCCGGCGAGGACCGTGTAGTCGTACGCGAGGACGGCGCACTGGCTGCGCCGGTCGCCGAACCGGGCGCCGTTGACCTGGGCGACGCCGGTGACGATGCCGTCGGCCGGTGTGCCGGCGATCAGGTCGTCGAGGGTTCGGCGGCGGCGCTGCGCGGCGATCGCCAGGGCGCCGTACTCGGTGAAGGTGCCCGGGTCGCAGAGGTCGGCGAGGTTCTCGCGTGCGGTGCGGTGACCGGTGCGCCTGCGGCGCTCGACGGCTTGCGGCCTCGCCTCGTCGAGAGTGACGCGATGGCGCTCGACGACCTCGGCGAGGTCGGGCCTGATGACATCGAGATCGACCTCGGCCGCCGCCTCGTCGACACTCTCCTCGCCCTGCGACGGTGCGAAGACGACGAGTTCGGCGCCGGCCGGGACCACGTCCCCGACCCTCGCGCGGACCTCGCGCACCACTCCCCCGCGCGGCGCCGTCAGGACGTGTTCCATCTTCATCGCCTCGAGTACGACGAGTGGCGCGCCGGCCGCCACCTCGTCGCCCGGCTCCACACAGACGTCGACGACACTGCCCGCGGAGAGCGCGGTGAGGACCGAGCCGTGCCCCTCCTGGGAAGGGGCGGCTCCCGGTACGAGCTTGTCGAGGTGTTCGTTGACGAAGGCGGTCGTCACCGTGCCGTCCCGGAAGGCCTCGTGGCGCAGGACGGCGCGAAGGAGCGGCAGGTTCGACGGGACTCCGGAGAGGGCGAACTCGCCGAGCGCTCCGGCCGCCTTCCCTGCCGCGTCGGCGAAGTCGCCCCGGACGGTACGCGTGATCACCTTGGCGACGAGGGAGTCGTACGAGCCCTTGATCTCCAGGCCCGCGCGGCCGTGGGTGTCCACGCGCACGCCGGGGCCGCCGGGCGCCTCGAAGGCGGTCAGCGTGCCCTGCGAGGCGCGGGCCGTGCCGTCCGCGGACAGCTCTTCGAGGTTGACGCGGGTCTGGATCGCGAAACCGCGCGGCCGCGGGATGTCCTCCTGGAGGAGGCCGAGTTCGGCGAGGGTCCTGCCCTGGGCGAGGCGCAGTTGGGTGGCCACCAGGTCCACGCCGGTGAGTTCCTCGGTGATGGTGTGCTCGACCTGGAGGCGCGGGTTGGTCTCGATGAAGTAGAAGGCGTCCGGGTCGTCCGCGTCGACGAGGAACTCGAAGGTCCCGAGGCCGAGATACCGGGTCGCCGAAGCCATCGTGACCGCGGACTCGATCAGCAGGTCACGCGTGCGCTCGGGGAGCCACGGGCTGGGCGCGACCTCGATCAGTTTCTGGTTGCGGCGCTGGACCGAGCACTCCCGGTCCCACAGGTGGGTCACCTGGCCGGTGCCGTCCCCGACGACCTGGATCTCGACGTGCTTGGCGCGGGGCAGCAGTTGCTCGACGTAGACGTCGCCGTTGCCGAAGGCGCGCTCGGCCTCGGAGCGGCAGCGTTCATGGGCCCAGGCGAGGTCCGCCGCGTCGTGCACGGCGCGCATGCCGCGGCCGCCTCCCCCGGCGACCGCCTTCACCATGACGCCATCGCGCACGCCGGCGAGGAACTCCGTGGCCTGCGCGAGCGAGGTCGGGGCGCCGGTCGCCGCGAGGACGGGGACGCCGTGCCGGACGGCGAGCGCCCGTGAGCTCGCCTTGTCGCCGAAGAGGCCGAGGAGTTCCGGGGTGGGCCCCACGAAGGTCAGCCCCGCCTCGGCACACGCCTTCGCGAAGTCGGCGTTCTCGCTGAGGAACCCGTAGCCGGGATGGACCAGATCGCACCCGGCGCGCCCGGCGATCCCGATGATCTGGCGCGCGTCGAGATAGGCAGCCACGCCTTCACCCTTGAGCAGGTGGGCCTCGTCGGCGAGCCGCACATGGGCCGAGGAGCGGTCGTCCGCGGAGTGCACGGCCACGGTCCGCAGGCCGAGCGCCGACGCCGCGCGGTGGATCCGGACCGCGATCTCGCCCCGGTTGGCGATCAGCACACCTGTCATCGGACGTCTCCTCCGCGGGCCCGTGACGCGGGCCTTCTGTACGTGACGGCTTCGGGCTGTTCATGACGGTTCCGGGCGTGCCGGACCTGCCGACGCGCCGGTACGTTGACGCTGGCGTCAACGTCAATGGCGGGCCCAGTCTGCGTTGACGCCATCGTCAACGTCAATAAGCTGGGGCCATGCCGATCGCGAGAAACTCCTGGACCGTGCGCGACAAGCTGGACCGCCAGGACAGCGCCACCCGCGCCCGGCTGCTCACCGCGGCCCGCACGGTCTTCGAGCAGCGGGGCTACGCGCGCACGACGATCGCCGACATCACGGCGCAGGCCGACGTCGGCCGCGCCACGTTCTACGTCTACTTCGCCTCCAAGCAGGACGTCTTCGCCGTGCTCGCCGCCGATCTGCGCGACCGGTTCCTCGCGGCGCAGGAAGCGGCGGACCCCGAGGCCGAGGACCCGTACCTGCTCGCCGAGCGGACCAACGCGGCCTTCCTGGACGCCTACGTGGACAACCTCGCGTTCATGACCGTGCTCGAACACCAGTCGCTCACGGACCCGGCGATGCGCGTGCTCCGCGACGAGATCAGCGACCGCCCCCGCGGGCGCACCACGCGCTACATCGCCCGTCTGGTACGCCAGGGCCTGGCAGAGCCCGCCGGTTCGCCGGAGTCCGTGGCCACCGCCGCGGCCGGTATGGTCGCGGGCTTCGCCCGGGCCGTGGCCGCCGACCCGGCCTGCCGGGACCGGGCGGTCGCCGACCTGACGGCGATGTATCTGCGGCTGCTCGGCCTCACGCCCCGCGCAGGCGCCCCGGCCCCCGGCCGCGACTGACCCCACCACTCCTCCGGCCCGTCCATTCGGCCCACGCCCGCTCGCGCCACGCCGCCGCCCCTGTGTTGGCTTGAGCCAGGCATCCGGACGAAGGGGGACGTTCCTCGTGGAGACACCGCATACGCCCTATGGCCAGGACCCCGGCTACGGGCAGGATCCGCGCCAGCTCTACGGGCCTGACCCGGCGCACCCCTCCTACCCCGCGTACGGGACGTACGTCGACAGCCCACCGCCTCCGCCCCCGCAGCCGCGCGTCGACGCCCGCAAGATCTGGTCCGGCGGCCTGATGACCGCGCTCGTCGCCGCGCTGACCGCGGTGGCCGGTGTGCTCCTCGTCCGCGGTGTCCTCGGCGTCGCCGTGTTCGCGCCGGAGCGCGACGGCGCGATGGGGGACGCGTCCACCGGCCTACTCGCGGGCGGCGCCGCCGTCGCGGCCCTCGTCGCGACGCTGCTTGTGCATCTCCTGTGCCTGGGCACACCGCAGCCCGGGCGGTTCTTCGCCTGGATCGTCACGCTGGCGACGCTCGTCATGGTGCTGCTGCCCTTCACCACGTCGGTGCCCCTCGTGACCAAGGTGGGCACGGCCGCCGTCTACCTCGCCGTCGGACTCACCATCGGGATGCTCCTGACCCCTGTGGCGCGCGGCGCGGTTCGCAGCCGCTGACCACACGTTCCATGCCCCGGCTGCGAGTGGGCGACCGCCTCGCGGCTACCGTTGCGGCATGGAACTCATAGGTGAGATCACCGCCGGCCGCCCCCTGCTCGTGCTGGCCGTGAAGGAAGAGGCGCAGTTCCTCGACACGGATCTCCCCGTCCTGCTCACCGGCATGGGCAAGGTCAACGCGGCGACCGCGCTGGCCACCGTCCTGGCCCGCGGCCCGCACCCCTCGGGCATCGTGAACCTGGGCACGGCGGGTGCGCTGCGCCCCGGCTGGACGGGCACCCACGTCATCGGTTCCGTGATCCAGCACGACCTGGACAACGCCGTGCTCGCCTCGCTCACGGGCGAGATCTACGGTGCGCCGATCGACCTGCCCGACCACGGCGGGCCCGTCCTCGCGACCGGCGACTCGTTCATCTCCGACGAGGAGGCCCGCGCCCGCCTGGCCGCGCACGCCCCGCTCGTCGACATGGAGGGCTACGCTCTCGCGTCCGCCGCCCAGCAGGCCGGTGTTCCGCTGCGCATCGTCAAGCACGTCAGCGACGAGGCGGGCGACGGCGCGGCCAGGACATGGCGCGAGACGGTCGCCGACTGCGCACGCGTCCTCGCCGACTGGACCGCGCGGAACGTCCCCGTACGCACCTGATCCACGACTCCCCCGGCAGGCTGCGGGGCCGGCGATGAGATGATCGCGGGCCATGTCCCGCGCGCGCCGACACTCCCGCCGAGGCCGTCGGGCGCCCTCCGACCGAGACGAGCACGCCTTGGGAACCCGGCCGACGGACCAGGTCACCCGAACCGTCCCCTCCCCCGCCACGCCCTCCTCCGCCGGCGAAGGCGACAACGACCACGGAGACGGAGACGGCCCCGTGCCGGACGACCGGTCGATGTCCGGGCCCCGGCTGTGGGCGGCGCTGCGTCGCACGCCGGTGTCGATGTGGAACGACGACGTGTCGGACTGGGCCGCGGCGTTGACGTACTACGCGATCCTCGCCCTGCTGCCCGCCATGCTCGTGACCGTCTCGCTCATCGGTCTGGTCAGCCCGGCGACGACGGACGCCCTGATCGCGCATGTGACGGCCTGGGCGCCCGCCGAGTCGGGCGCCGCCCTGCACGGGGTGCTGCGCCACATGGCACACGAGCGTTCCGCGGCGCTCACCGTGACGATCGCGGGCGCCGTCAGCGCCCTGTGGTCGGCGTCGAGTTACTCGGCGGTGTTCCGCCGGGCCCTGCACACGCTGCACGGCGTCCGCGACACCAGACCCGTGTGGCGCAAGGCCCACCGCATCCTGCTGACCGCCTGCACCCTGCTCGCGCTCCTCGTGGCCAGCGCGCTCGTCCTCGTGCTCAGCGGATCACTCGCCCAGTCCCTCGGGCACTGGCTCGGGCTCGGCGACACGGTCGCCGCGGCCTGGAACGTCCTCAAGTGGCCTGCCCTGCTGTGCCTGGTGGCGCTGCTCGTCCTCGTCCTGTTCCGCTCGGGGCCGCCCGCCGCCCGAGGGTGGCGGCACGGCCTGCCGGGTGGCCTGCTGGCCGCGGTGATCTGGCTCGTCGCGTCGGCCGGCTTCACTTTCTACGCCTCGCAGTTCGGCACCTACAGCAGGCTCTACGGCTCCCTGGCGGGGGGCGTCGTGTTCCTCGTCTGGCTGTGGGTGTCGAACCTGGCGCTGCTGGCCGGGGCCCAGTTCGGCGTCGAGCTGAACCGGGCCGCGCCCCACGCGCCCGAGGTCAGCGCCGACGACGCAGCGCCTGCGGAGTGAGGTCGGCGAGCGTCGGGTAGCCGTCCACGGCCATGATCAGGTCGGTCTCCGCGAGCAGGGACCTCAGCACGTGGACGATCCCGTCGACGCCGCCGAGGGCGAGGCCGTAGGCATAGGGGCGGCCGATGCCGACCGCCGTCGCGCCGAGGGCGAGCGCCTTGACCACATCGGCTCCGGAGCGCACGCCCGAGTCGAACAGGACGGGCAGACCGTCGGCGGCCTCCACCACGTCGGGCAGGGCGTCGATGGCGGCGAGTCCTCCGTTGGCCTGCCGTCCGCCGTGGTTCGAGCAGTAGACGCCGTCGACGCCACCGTCCTTGGCGCGTCGTACGTCCTCGGGGTGGCACAGGCCCTTGACGATCAGCGGAAGGCTGGTGAGCGAGCGCAGCCAGGGGAGGTCGTCCCACGTCAGGGGGTTGCCGAAGACGCTCGCGAACTGCATGACGACGGCCTGTGTGTCATCGGCGCGGCCCTGCGGGAGCCGGGAGCGGAAGACCGGGTCGGAGGTGTAGTTGCTGAGGCAGTGGCCGCGCAACTGGGGGAAGTTGCCGGTGGACAGGTCGCGGGGCCGCCAGCCGGTGACCCAGGTGTCCATGGTAACGACGATCCCCTTGAAGCCGGCCGCCTCCGCGCGGCTGACGAGGCTCTCGGCGAGGTCGCGGTCGGTCGGCGTGTAGAGCTGGAAGAAGCCGGGGGTGTCGCCGAACTCCTTGGCCACGTCCTCCATGGGGTCCGCGGACAGGGTGGAGGCCACCATCGGAACTCCCGTGCGCGCGGCGGCCCGTGCCGTCGCCAGGTCCCCGTGCCCGTCCTGCCCGCAGAGCCCGATCACGCCGACGGGGCACATGAACAGCGGGCTGTCGAGCTTCAGCCCGAAGAGGTCGACGCTCAGGTCCCGCTTGCTCGCCCCGACGAACATGCGGGGCACGAGCCCCCACTGTTCGAACGCAGTGACGTTCTCGCGCTGGGTGAACTCGTCGCCCGCGCCACCCGCGACGTACGACCACACGGACGGCGCGAGCGCCTCACTGGCCCGCTGCTCCAGTTCCGCGAAGGCCATGGGCAGCTCGGGGACGACGCCCCCGAGCGCGTTGAAGTAGATCTCGTGCTGGTAGTCACCGAACTGCTGCGTCATCGCGGCCACCCTCCTCGTCGAACGCCACCGTGTCCTGGCGGTGGCGATCAGACACTAGTGCGCAGGCCGGCGGATGGGAGCCCGTGGGGTGCGAGGTCAGGTCCGCACCCCACGGGCGGCTCGGGGCCGGCTACGCACCGAGGGCCGGCCGGAGATCAGCCGGAGGTCATGCGCCGCACGGCCGCCCGAGTGAGTTCGCGGCTCTGCGGGGCGGCGTCGAGGGAGCGGTGCAGGACCAACCCCTCGATCAGCGCGTCCAGTTGGCGGGCGGTCTCCGCGTCGAAGTGCCGCTCCAGGAGGTCGCGGCTGCGGGCCATCCAGGCGTGGGTGAGTTCGCGGTACTCGTCGCGGCGGGCGGCGAGGGCGTAGAGCTCGTGGGTGAGGACGAGATCGCGACGTGAACCCGCGGACAGCGCGTGGATGAGGTCGGTGACGGCTTCGCGGGCCCGCTCGGGGGTGCCGACATCGGCCAGGTGCCGCTCGAACACGGCCACGATCTCGTCGGCGAACCGGGTGAAGGCCTCGCGCAGCAGGTCGTCGATGCCGGCGAAGTGGTAGGTCATCGAGCCGAGCGGCACGTCGGCGCGTACGGCGATCCTGCGGTGGGAGACCCCGGCGACGCCCTCTTCGGCGATGTGGTCGAGGGTGGCGGCGAGGATGCGCTCGCGGCGCTGCGGGTCCGTGCGTCCGGTGGCCATGGGGACGCGGGTCAGAGGGTGCGGACGGGGCGGGCGGGGTTGCCGACGGCCACGACGTTCGCCGGAATGTCCTTGGTGACGACAGCCCCGGCGCCGATGACGGAGTTGTCCCCGATGCTCACTCCCGGGCACACGATGACCCCGCCGCCGAGCCAGACGTTGTCGCCGATGGTGATGGGCAGCGCGGCTTCCAGCTTGTCGCGCCGGGGCTGCGGCTCCACCGGGTGGGTGGGGGTGAGGAGTTGGACGTTGGGGCCGATCTGGCAGTCCTCGCCGATGGTGATCCGGGCGACGTCGAGCGCGGTGAGGTGGTAGTTGACGAAGGTGCGGGCGCCGATGGTGATGTTGCTGCCGTAGTCGACGTACAGCGGCGGCCGCACCTCGACGTCCTCGCCCACGGACTCGAGGAGGTCGGCCAGGATCGGCCGGGCCTTGTCGGCGTCCTCGATGAAGGCGTCCTGGTAGCGGGCGGCCAGCCGCATCGCCCGCCGCTGACGCCGGGCGATCTCCGGATCGTCGGCGAGGTAGAGGTCACCCGCGAGCATGCGCTCCAGGTTCGTCCGCGGGTCGTCGGCGAAGTAGTCCGTCGTCGTCATGCGTACGATCGTACACTCTGGAATGTACGAACGTACGCTCGCGCTCGGCGCGCCACTGGGCGCACAGTGCTCGGCCCGGCTATCCCGGCTGCCGCATCAGCATGTCCCGGACCGCGATGCCGTAGTGCGCGCGCAGCCGGTGCAGTTCCCACAGGCCGACCGCGGTCACCGAGACCGGGGCGCCGAGCACGAGCAGCACCCGGAGCGGGCCCGGCACGCCCGCGTAGGCGCCGGTGAACAGGTCGACGAGCGTCATCTCCCAGACCAGCGTCATCGCCAGCAGCGGCGGTACGGTCTCGTGGATGTCCGCGGTACGGAAGACGTGTACGAGTGCCAGGCCGATGCCCCAGAACATGAAGGGCACCACCCACAGGAACGTCAGGATCGTCGTGCCGTAGGTGACGACGGCCATCGCCGGGCTGGTGGCGAACCGGCCGTCGACGAAGCCGGAGAGCACGGCGGCCGGGAACACGCCGACCGCGGCCACGATGGCCACGATCGCGCCGAAACACCTGGCGGCCCGGCGCAGCAGTTCACGGCGGGCGGAGGGCGCGGCGAGGGCGAGCAGGACGCCGACGGCGACGGGGAAGGTCACCGACAGCATCAGGACGCTGTTCCAGGACTGACTCAGCCGGTCGTCGGCGATGTCACCCACCGACTGGGCGACCTTGTACGCCACTGACATCCACACCACCGCGCCCAGGCCGACCAGCGTGCGGATCTTCTGGACGCGGGCGACGAGGGCGTCGTGGACCATGCCGGGGCGGGACGGCTTGAACACCCTGCGGGCGGTGTGGATGGGGCCGATCCTCAGCCACAGCCGGCGGAAGGGGCCGGGCGGTACCGGCGGGCCGGGGCGCGGCGGGTACGGCTGAGGCCCGTAGGGGTGCGGGATCCGCGGCGGGTAACCGCCGTTGGGCGGCGGAGGCGGGTACGGGCCCTGAGGCGGCGGAGGCGGGTACGGGCCGGGCTGGGGCGGGTGCCCTGCCCCAGCCCGCGGGTCATAGGGCGGCTGCCCGCCCGGGTTCCAGGCGTTCATGTGTCTCCCCCGAGGTGTGACTGATGCGACACGAACGGCAACAGAATAGAGGCGCCGCACCCTGAGAACCCCTGTCGGGCGACGCGGCGGCGGTATCGATGCCGGCGGTTCAACCGGCGGCGGCCGGGCGGTAGCGCACGTTCACCACGAGCGACGGATCGCTGCCGTTGACCAGGCCGAGCCGGACCGGCGAGCCGCCCGGGTTGTCGAACAGGCGGATCCCGTCGCCGAGCAGGACCGGCGCGATGTGCAGGTCGATCTCGTCGACGATCCCGCGCTCCAGGAGCTGACGGCCGATCGAGGGTGACAGGACCTCAAGGTTCTTGCCCCCGGCAGCGTCCAGAGCGATCCGGACCGCCTCGGCCACATCGCAGTTGAGGAACGTCACGCCGCCGGCGGGCTTCAGGTCCTCGGGACGGTGGGTGAGGACGAACACGGGCCCCTGCCACTGGCCGCCGTAGGTCGCGCTCGCGTCGGGGTAGGCGTCCCAGCCGTCCCGGCCTCTAGACCCGGCGCGAACCCGGAACTCATCGCCGCCGCCCGGCCCATGCCGCTTCCGCAGTCCGTGACGGGGAAGGGAATTGCGCCAAAGCCGCGCGGGAGGTCGCCCCCCAGCTTTCGACAGTGAGGGATACGCGCAGTGCACTACGGTCGAGCGGTGTATCGCACGCCTCAAGCAGTGGCGCGACCTCGCCCTGCGAACAGACAAGCCGGCCAACGCCCACGAGGCCGCTCGTCAACTCGCCGCCATCCTGATCTGGGCCCGGCCCTGAGCACTGCTCTGGGGCGTTACAGGTCGGCTGTTCAGTCGCTCAAAGCGAGCCGCACGCCGAAGATGGCGATGACGGTCCCGGTGATCCGGTCCAGCAGGCGACGCGCCTGGGTCTTGCGTAGCCAGCGGTGTGGCCGAAGGCTGCCTGCATAACGCTTCGAAGGGGCACCGTGCCCGCGCTACCGGTCCCCGTCCCCGCATCCAGCATCTGCGTGCCCAGCCTGCGCGCGGCGTCAACTCGACCAGGACGATGCCTTCGCCGACGTCGACTTGATCGCTCGGTGTGTGCTGCTCATGACCGTCGGCGCCGAGGCCGCAACCGACGCTGACCTTCAGCGAGAGCGCCGTAGCCCAGCCGGAGAGACATCGAGCTCTTTCTCATCGGGGGCGCGACCCACGTGGACCTCTACACCGCAGGGCCCGGATCCGTGAGGATCCGGGCCCTGCGGTAATGCAGTAGCGGGGACAGGATTTGAACCTGCGACCTCTGGGTTATGAGCCCAGCGAGCTACCGAGCTGCTCAACCCCGCGTCGGTAAGCACGACCCTACGCCATGGCCTCGGGTACGTTGACCAGTTCTTGTTGCGGGCAACCACCGTGGCCGTCCGTCGAGTTCCACACCGCAGGCCGGGCCCGCTCGACACCTGAGACGCGTACTCGAATCCATCCGTCAGCCTGTAGGTCTGCGAGGGCGCTGGGCATCCGCGGTGATGGATTCCTCCGTGATCCGTTGAGGCAGTTGTGGAACGGTCCGCCAATGAGGTGCTCGGGTACTGGCGTTGGGCCCTGCCCGATGGCCGGGACCGAGGTCATTCGGGCCACCGGACAGAGATCTATGGGGTGTCGCCGCGAGGACGGCACCGCAGGGCATGCCTCATGACGCGCTATCACCGTTGAGGGCGAAGGCGCCGGGTGTAGCTGCCAGGACGAACTGGACGCTGCCGTCGCAGACGACGAGCGAGTAGGTGATCCCGCGAGCGAGCTGTCCGCTTGCCCGTTGGTGCTCGGCGTGGTCTTGGATCCATGCCCGCGCCGGTCGGGCCAGTTGATTATCGAGCTGGTCGGCAACGTGTCCGGCTCGCCATCCGATCCAGGCCAGCGCCTGCTCAGGTGTCCAGCATGCCTGTCCGCCCAGCCAGAGCATGCGGCCGTCACGAAGGTGAGCGGCAGCATCGCACCAGAAGGAACCGCGCACTGGCGCTTGGCGAGTTTCCCCGTCATGGATCTTCTGCGATGGGGCCTGGTCCACGAACATGGTCAGGTCCGGCCCTGGTACGTCGAAGGCAGGTGCGTGGGGAGCTTCCCGCGCTGTCACAGCGCGCCTGCCGTCCGCTCGGGAAGAGTGACCGCGGCCTCAACTTGGGTCCCGTCGGCGAGTGGTGTGGACTCCCATCGGGTGGCAAGGGCCTCGACGAGGGCCAGGCCTCGTCCGTGTTCCTCCTCGGGGCGCGCCGTTCGTGCGACGGGTTTTCCGGACAGTCCCTGGTCGGTGACGGTCACGATGGCCTCAGTGGCGGTGACGGACACAGTGATCTCGATGGTCCGACTCGCTGTGTGGACCACGGCGTTGGTGACGAGCTCACTGACGATGAGCCGCAGAGCCTCGACGATGTCATCGTCGATCTGCCACTCCCGCAGAGCATCGACCGTATGCGCGCGGGCGAGGGCCACGCTGGACCGCGACGCCCCGGGCAAGGCCACCGTGCGCCGGCGCGGAGGACAAGTGCCGGCTGTGGGGTGAGCTGTGTGCAGGCCTTGCGGAGGGACCGGTTCGAGGTCACGGCCCGGGACTTGCGCGGTGGAGTCGTAGCGCGCAGAAGGAGTCGGTTTCATGTGAGGCGCGCCCCTCCCGAGCATGTCGCTCGCGCGAAGGCGAGCCAAGGCGACTCCAACGTGACCAGTGGCGTAGTGACGGCCTCGCACAACACATCACTGTCGGTGGTGGCCGGCCTCCCGGGACCTGGGGCGCAGATGCACGTGCGACCGTCCGCGTGGCGGCGGCTGGCGGCCGTGAACTCCGGTGCAGGGCACCGCATCACGGCGTCCTCAACGCAGTTTGCGCCCGGCAGCGCAGGCCAAGTAGCTCCCGTACCCGCGGCGACGACGAACTCTGCCGTGGAGCGGGCGCGGTTGGCCAGGATAGGTCCCAGCAGTGTTCCGCTCGCCTCAAGAACAGCCAGAGCCGCAACAGCCACGGTGCCGCTGACGCGTAACACCTCCGCACCGGTGATCCGGACAATGCCACAACGGCCCAACAACCAGGCCCGTTGAAGCCCCTCCCCCGGTTCGGCGCCGGGCATCCAACTCTCGGCGAACCCGCGGGCCGTGAAGCTCATTGGCCGCCCCCCGTGTTCGCATGGTCGCGGCAGACCTTCACCTGCCATCCGAGGCGGCTTTCCCCGTTTGGACCGCTGGCGGTGTACGCAAGGCCGCCGTCGCGCAGTCCTTTGGTCGAGCTGCATCGGGCGCATGCCTTGCCGTGCAGTCGTTGCGACTCGTCGGGGGTCATGCGTAACAGGTCATGTACCTGGGCGCGGATATCTGCCGCAGCCGGTCGTTTCGCGGACATTAGCCATCCCTTCGATGATCAACTCAACGCGATCACATCACTACATCCCGTAGTGCAATCCCGTTTAGAATCCTCCATGCAATCCCATGAGACAAGCCCAACCATCAAATCCGCCCCTCCCGAGGGGCGTTGGAAGGAGGGAGACAAGGGCATGCCTAACGGCCCGTCGCGCGATGAGGCAGACTTGCAACCAGCAAGCCCACGACAACGACGAAGGCGGGGAGGGGGAAGGGTGAGCGACCCGAACGGACCGACAGTTCGCCGACGACGGCTCGGCAGTGAACTACGACGGCTGCGCGAGCATGCAGGACTCGACCAGGCTGCCGCGGCCGCCCATCTGGAGTGCTCCACCTCCAAGATTTCACGGCTGGAGACGGGCCAAGGACTCGCCAAAGCGATGGAGGTCCGTAGTCTCCTAGACCTCTTCAACGTGACTGACGATGCCGCACGGGCCAAGATCCTCAAACTGCACAAGACAGCGGCAGAGGTCGGCTGGTGGGAACAAGCGGAGTACGAAGAGGTACTACCCAGCGGACTGGGTGTGTTCGTCGGGCTGGAGTACGACGCCCGGTCAGTACAGACTTGGGAGCTCGGGTTCGTACCTGGCCTTCTGCAGACAGAGGACTACGCGCGAGCCGTCTTGGCTTCGCTGCCGCTTCGGTCGCCGGATGAAGTAGACCGGCTCGTGAAGGTCCGGATGCAGCGCCAGCAGCGCCTGACCCGGGACACCGACCCTCTGGAACTATGGGCCGTGGTCGATGAATCCGTGCTCCGCCGGCCCATCGGTGGCCCAGACGTTCTCCGCGCTCAGCTCAAGGCACTCGCGCAGTCATCAGCGCAGCCGAACATCACAGTGCAGGTATATCCGGCGAGCAAGGACGTACACCCCGGACTCCGGGGCTCTTTCTCCCTGCTGGAGTTCGGCCAAGCCGACCCCCGCATCGGCTACGTAGACAGCCCCAGCGGGAACGCCTTCCTTGAGAAGGACAAGCAAGTTCGCGGCTTGGTCTCGACGTTCGATCGCCTACGAGCAGGCGCAGTTGACCCTGAGGAGTCCGCGGCACTCCTACATGACTTGGCCGCAAAGGAGAACTGATCATGACCCGCCCCACCCCGCCCCAGTGCAACCCTGAAGAGCTCGCCTGGTGGAAGGCCTCGGCCAGCAGTGAAAACGGCGCCTGCGTAGAAGTCGCGCGTGCTCCCGAGAGCTGGGTGGCCGTGCGGGACTCCAAGGACCTCGAAATGGGTCTGACGATGACCACCAACCGCGCCTGGGCCAGCTTCATCAAGGGCCTGACCACCGGCAGCCTCTGACGCCAGAACCACCCCCCAGGACCCCGGCCCAGTCGCTGGGGTCCTCTGCGCTGTCCCCGCAAGAAACACCTTGCACCAGCATCCTGAAGAAGGCCGCCGGGGCAGGAAGCTCCGTAATGCGTGTCGAGGCCCACACGTAATTCGCGACGTACACGATCGACGGCACTCCCGTCGACGCACCGGGCACCCGCGGGCTGCACAGCTGCTCCATCTCGTCCCAGTCGATGACCCCGCCGACTTTGATCCTGCGGACGATGACCTCGGTGAGGGACACGGTTCCTGGCGGCAGAAACAGCTCGCTCCCCCGGGACAGGCCGTGCTCATGAGTCGGCCCTGGAGTCGTCGTCCTGGTGGAAGAAAGCGCGACTGAGACGCTCGAAAATGAAGGGACACTCCACGCCAGTAGGGAAGACACGTCGAACCGCGGCTCCCCCGACTCTTCCTAGAATCGGCCGATGGCCTGCTGCACGGCGAGCGCCGTGGCCACCGTCAGCCGCCCCGCCTGGATCTCCGTCCAGGCAGCCCGTGGTGCACCCCGCATCCGTCCCCCTTCCCGCGGCGGCCCGTCTCATCGGGCCGCGAGCGCGAAGGCCCCCGGCCGACGCGCAACAAGACAGAACGCGGCTCCGACCCCGAGCACGCACGCGCCGACCTGGTCCTGCCGTCTGCTCTTTCTCTCCTTCTTCTTCTTCTTCCCCACCTGTTGCCAGGCCGGAGTGTGCGTGAGAGGGGTTGTCGGCAAGACTGGTACGCCCGTACCGGCAGGCCTGACCTGCCGTTTTCCTCTTTCAAGCGGTGGAGGGTGCACTAGGGGCTTTGAGGCCCCCCTTGCGGGTGACTTTGCGAGTGGCTTTGAGGGTTAGTTTGTCGGCGATGCCGGTGCCGATGACCGCGGGTGCCCGGTCGGCTCGTCACAGGCGTTGCGCCTCCCTCGCCCGGGCACTACGGCTCCATGGCGAGCGGCTCGATCAACACCTTCACCGGCTTCTGGCCGGTCGCCTGATCGCCGTCGCTTTCCATCCAACTAAGCTGCCGGTGACGGGCAGTGGGGTAGTTCATCTTGTTTGCAGACCGTTACAGGGCCAGCGGTGAAGGTCAGTCCAGGGGCTGAGGACTGCCCCCGCGATCTGCGTTCCGCCACGTCCGGTCCCACGGTCCACGCTCGTATTCCTCGGTCTCTTCGCCGGTTACCTCGGCGTCGCTCTAGCAGCACACTCCATGCGTCGCGCCGGCGCTGAGGGCGAGTTTCACGTCACCGAAGCCGATCATGCGGGGCTGGTGGGGATCATCAGCCCCAGCACACCGGCACCCAACAGCGCGGCCTTGAAGGATCTGCGCGCCCCGGGCACCCCACTGGCGATGGCCGGCACGGCAAGTGCGGCAAGGGCGGCAAGGGCGAACGGCTCCACCTCACAGCCCGCTACCTCCGGTCGGTACGCATACCGGTACGAGTCTCGCTGCACCGCGCCGTCGGGGTCCACTGCGCACCGGTTGCGCAGTGGCCTGTCGGCGCCTGCGCAACGGATCGCGGATGGTGGTGCGCAGCACGGCCCGATCGTCCACTGCGCAGTGGACGATCGAGGACGCTGCGCAGCGGGATCCCAGAGTGCGCAGTCAGAGTGCACTGCGACTACGCAGCGGAGGCTGCGCAGCACCGTGGGTGCTCCTCCGCGGTCACTGCGCACTCAACCGCACCGGTACGCGTTTGGTTTCCCAACGCGTACCGGCCGCCTCGGCCAATCCTGCGTAACCCGGCTTCGACGGCGCCTCGGCGACGGGCCGCGCCCGCCGCCCTCCGGCGACCGGTACGCGTTGTGCGGGATGGAAAAGCGCGTACCGAAACGCGCACCGGTCTTCAGAACACCCAGGTCACAAACCTGCCAGACGAAGCCATGGCCAGCAGGACGCAACCGGTTTACTCAACTACTGGTACGCGTTTGCCGCGCCGCTCCAGCCGCCCGGTGCGCGTTTTGGCGGGCACCGCAAAATGCTTACCGACCGCTCACAGTCGACCGGTACGGGTTGCGCATTACCCGGTGCGCAACGCGCCCCAGTTGGCACTGCGCAGTCGGAGTCCGGGCGGGGCGGGCCTGCTGCGCAACTCCCGGCACCCCCGTTGCGCAGCGAGCCCGAGCACCTGCGCACTGCGCCGCGAGTACGGGTCTTATGGGGCGCCCGGCGCGGTGTCGGCCCGCGGGCTCAGGCGAGGGCGGCGACCAGCAGGGTCAGCTCGACCGGTTGCGGTGCGTGATCCACTCCGTCAGTTTCCGGGCTGCATATGGGGCCACTGACCGGACCGAACCCGACCGATCGCGGCAAGCTGGGGTCGAAGATCCCTGATCACGGACCGGACTCCCACTGTCGCTGGGCGTCTCGGCTGCCAACCTGCGCGACAGCCAGGGGCTTCAGCCGCTCGTGCGTGGCATCCCGCCTATTCGTTCTCCCCACGGACCCCGTCGCCGCCGCCCGGCGAAGCTTCACGCCGACAAGGGCTGTGACCAAGCACGCGCATCCCATGGGCCGACGTTCCCCGAGGGGCGTGGGTCGTTGACGGCCGGAATAAGATCGCGTCGATCGGCCAGGGGGGTCGGATCTTCTAGGGCCTCTGGGGGGCGTCGTGGGTGTGATCGTGTGTGCGGTTGTTGCGGTGTTTGTCGTCGTGGTCGGGTGGTGGGTCGTTCGGACATACAACCGGCTCGTTCGGCTGCGGAATCAGACGCAGGCTTCGTGGGCTCAGATCGATGTGCAGTTGAAGCGGCGACATGAGCTGATACCGAATGTCGTCGAGGGGGCGCGCGGCTACGCCGCTCACGAGCGCGGCACTTTCGAAGCGGTCACTGCCGCGCGCGGGGCAGCTGTGAGCGGGGAGCTCGGTGTTGCGGACCGGGCGGCCGCCGAGGACGCGCTCACCGCGACGCTGGGGAAGCTGTTCGCGCTCGGGGAGAACTATCCGGAACTCAAAGCGGATCGGCACTTCAGTACGGTGCAGGCCGAGTTGAGGTCGGCGGAGGACAAGATCGCGTACGCGCGGCAGTTCTACAACAGCGCCGTGCAGAGCTACCACACCGCCCTGGAGAGCTTCCCAGGGAACGTCGTGGCGGGGCTGGGCGGCGCGCATGGGCGGCGGGAGTACTTCGAAGCCGCCGGTGTGGCGCAGGATGCCGTCCAGGTGAGGTTCGCGTGACGCTCACCGAACAGCTTTACTGGGGCGGCGCCGGCCTGATCGCGCTCTGGCTCGTCGTCTTCGGCCTTGCCCTGGCCGCCACCCGGAACGGCGCGGTCACGCCGGGCCCCGCGACCCAGGAGTTCGGGACCGACCCCGAACCGCCGGGAGTGGTCAGCCTGCTGGGCAACAACTGGCGGGGCGTTGAGCATGCCGCCGCGGCCACGCTGCTGGATCTCGCGGCCCGTGGGCTCGTCGAGCTGCGACAGCCGGGCGACGACCCGGCCCGTAGCACCGTCCACCTCACCGAGGCGGGCCGGGCGGCGCCGGGGCTGACGCCGTACGAGCAGCGGGTGCTGGTCCGCGTCGCCGCCCGCGCGGCGAACGGGGGCGCACCCATCGGGGCGATCGCCTTCCGTGACGACGAGCGCGCCGCCTCCTGGAACACCGCGCTGCGCCGGGAGATCATCGCCGAGGCCCGGCTGCGCGGCCTGTCCCGATACCGGTTCGCACCCTTGCTCTCCAGCGCTCTGCTGGTCTGTGCCTTCGTACCCGGTGCGCTGTTCACCGTGGCCGCGATCATGGGACACCACGGCGTACGCGGCGCGATCTTCGTCGGTGTGGCCCCAGGCGCCGCGCTGGCCTTCCTGCTCGGCAAGGCGCTGGGCGAGCGGGCGACACCGAAGGGCCTTGAACGCGCCGGGCATTGGGCCGGACTGCGAGCCTGGCTGACGGCGCACGAGGACTTCGCCCAGCTGCCGCCCGCATCCGTGACGGTCTGGGACCGCTATCTCGCGTACGGGACGGCCCTCGGTGTCACCAGCCTGACCGGCCGGCTCCTCGGCTTCGACTCCGGCGACCGGCGACGCGTCTGGTCCTCGTACGGAGGGACCTGGCGCCCGGTGCGGATCCGCTACCCGCGGCTGCGCCCCGGCTTCGGCGGGTCGACGGGCCGGCTCCTGCAGTTTGCGGCCGCGGCGGGCGTGGTCGCGGGGGCACTCTGCGCCTTCGCGATCCTGCGGCAGCCCGACTGGGCGGTCGCGGTCGACGCGCACGACGGCGGCTCGCTGCGGCGGCCGGGACTGGTGCTGAGCGCCGGCTGGGTGGGCAGCGCACTGCTCGGCCTTGTGGTGGCCGGCAAGTTCAGCCGCTGGACGCTGTTCGTTGCGTTCCTGGCGATGATGCCCGGCAACTTCGCGAGCGGCAGCCACGGCTGGTTCAGGGATGCGGCGGCCCACGAGGGGCCTCTGTTCGGCGAGTTGGCGGCGATCGTGGCCTTCGGCGCGCTGGCGACGTACTTCCTGGCACTCGCCTGCCTGGAGCGGCGGGAGCCCTACACGATCACCGGTGAGGTGCTGCGGCTGGAGTCACGCAAGGGCAAGGAGGTGGCCCGGTTCCTCGCCCTGGACGAGGGGAACACGGACCTGACCACCGCCTGGGCGCTGCCCGCGGCCTCGCAGGACATCGCGACCGGCGCCCAGGTGCGGCTCAGGGTCTCGCGGGGCACCCGCACCATCCGCTCCGTAGACCTGGTGAGGGCCGCGATGCAGGAAGGCGACCGGGTGAAGGCCCCCAAGCAGGACGCCCCTTAAGGAAGAAGATGCTCCGGAGCGCCTCTGCGGTGGGGCGCTCCGGACACCTGCCATGGGTCCCAGCGCTGATATACACGCGATCAGCGAGCGCGCGGCATCACGAGCCTTGGCCTCGCGGGCCAGGTCCGGGCACGACCAGCGGGACAGCGGCGCCCCGGTTTCGGCGGGCAGTTGGCAGGCCAGGGTCTTGAGTTGGGCGGCCTGCGGCGCAGCTGAAGGAGGGCGGGCGGATCGAACGCTCGCGGTCGGCCGGCCCGGACTTGCCCTGTGCGGCGAACCTGCCCCGCCACCTGCGCACGGTGTCCACATGCAGGCCGGTCTCCTCGCGGGCGGTGCGCGCGTTGGAACGTCCGCGCGCGGCGTGCAGCACGACCTGCGCACGCATCCGGACCTGGTAGGGAGTCTTATGGCCCCGGGCCGCCTTCTTCAACCGGTGGCGCTCGGAGGCAGTCAGGACGATCGGGCGGGCGGCAGCAACGGGCAAGGCAGACAGGCCGATCACCAGAAGTGGATCTTACCGGAGGGAGTCTGCCGTGCTACCCGGCACGGCGACCGGCAGCATGGGCCCCTGCCCGCCGTGCCACAGTCGACCAAGTCCCCCTCGACCAGAAGTGACCGCCCACGCCCACATCGCCTGGTCCGGGCTCGCCGGCCTGACCATCCGCCACCGCGGCCGATTCGTGCTGGGCAGGCAATCGTTCCCCTCTCAGGGTTGGTTCGGCGCCAACGGGCCGGCGACGGGGCCCCTCTCCGTCGCCGGCTCCGCGTGGGACGGTAGTTCGCGCATCCGCCGCAGCGGCGACAGGAAGACGGGCAGGAAGGTGAGTGACTGGCCGACCGCCCCGACCAGCAGCGTGCCGCGGACGCCGATAGTAGAGCCGAGCAGGCCGCCGAGCAGCGCCCCGAAGGGCATCGTGCCCCAGACCAGGAACCGCATCGTCGCGTTCATCCGGCCGAGCAGCCCAGGCGGGCACAGCGCCTGCCGGAAGCTGACCTGGTTGATGTTGTAGACCACGATGCCCATCCACATCGCGATCTGCGCCACCGCGAGCAGCCCCACCGTCCAGTCGCGCTGCACGAACGGGGTGACCAGCGCGCACGGTCCGGCGACCGCGCTAGCGATCCAGATGGCCGGGCCCTGGCCGGCCTTCGCGGCGAATCGTCCGGCCGCCAGCGCACCGATCAGGCCACCCACCGCCGCGGTCGAGGTGAGCAGGCCGATGACGCCCGGCGAGAGCCGCAGTTGGCGGGCGAGCAGCACGTAGAACCCGGCGGAGATCACCGAACCGAAGAGGTTCGCGGAGCTGGTGCACATGGCGATGGCGCGGAGTATCCGGTTGCCGAGCACGAACCGCAGACCGTCGCGGATCTCCCGGAGCAGGTTGGAATCGGGGCTGCGCTCGGGGCGCGGCGGCCGGACCTCGATCCGCATCACCCACGCAGCCGACCACAGGAAGCTCACCGCGTCGACGAGCACCGCGTAGGGCGCGGTGAGCGCCTGGATCAGCGCGCCGCCGAGGCTCGGGCCCGCGATCTGGCTGACCGACTCGCTGGCCTGGAGCTTCGCGTTGCCCTCGACCAGCAGCTCCCGGTCGATCAGCTGGGGCAGGTAGGACTGGTAGGCCACGTCGAAGAAGACCGTGCTCACCCCGGTGGCGAGCGCAACCACGTACAACTGCTCGATCGTCAGCACACCGAGGAGCTGAGCCACCGGAACCCAGGCCAGCAGGGCAGCCCGAACCAGGTTGCTGACGATCAGCACCCAGCGGAAGCGCATCCGCTCCACCCACGCGCCGGCCGGCAAGCCCACTGCCACGAACGCCGCGGTCTCGCACGCCGCCAGCACGCCGACCTGCCAGGTGCTGGCGTGCAGCACCAGGATGGCGACGAGGGGAAGCGCCAACTGGCTGACCATTGTCCCGAACTGACTGACCGTCTCACCGACCCACAGTCGACGGAAGTCGGCGTGCCGCCACAGTCCGCCGCGGTTGGCCGGTCGGTCGGGCGAGGGCTCGGGAGCAGTCATGGGAAACTACCGTGGAAGAGTGATTGGATTTTGTCAATCACTTGTCCTCCCGGCCCTCCAGCGGGATCTAGTGAGGATCCCTGGGCCTTCAGGCCCGGGAGGAATCACTTCTCGAGATAGGGGTGACCTGCGCGTACGCACGGGTCTGCATTGTTGTCAGTGCCCCCGCATAGGGTTCCGGTATGAAGATCGTGGTGCAGGTGAAGCTGATGCCGGAGGCCGAACAGGCCGCCGCGCTGCGCTCCACGCTGCGCACGGTCAACGATCTGGCGTGCTGGGTGTCCCAGGTGGCGTTCGCTCGCGGCGTGCCGCGTGAGTATGAGCTGCGTAAGCACACGTATCCGCGCCTCAAGGCGCAGGGGCTCGGGGCGCAGGCCGCGCAGCATGTGATCAAGAAGGTGCGTGACGGGTACACCACGCTGCACGCCAACCTGCGCGCCGGAAATCTCGGCAAGCCGAAGTCGAGGCGCCGGGTCAGGGCGGAGTCCAAGCCGATCGCGTTCCGCGCCGAGGCCGCGCAGCCGTATGACGACCGGTGTTTGAGCTGGCAGTACGACCAGCAGACGGTGTCCATCTGGACGATGGCCGGGCGCATCAAGAACGTCTCGTTCGTGTGCTTGGCCGACGCGTTCAAGGTGCTCCAGCAGTATCGCAAGGGCGAGTCCGACCTGATCGAGCGCGACGGCGTGTTCTACCTGATCGCCACCTGTGATGTGCCCGAGGCTGAGGCGTACGAGCCGGACGGCTTCATCGGCGTGGACCTTGGCATCGTCAACATCGCCACGGCTTCCACCGGTTACCAGGCCGCAGGGCGCGGCCTGGGCCGGTACCGCAAACGTCAGCTCACGCTGCGGGCCAAGCTCCAGAAGAAGCGCACCAAGTCTGCCAAGCGTCGGTTGAAAGAACGCTCCCGCCGTGAACAGCGGCACGTCAAGAACACCAACCACATCATCGCGAAGACGATCGTGACCGAGGCTGAACGCACCGCACACGGCATAGCCCTGGAAGAACTCAGGGGCATCCGCCGGCGGGTACGGCTTCGCAAGCCCCAACGGGTCACACTCCACTCCTGGGCCTTCGCCCAGCTCGGAGACTTCATCGTCTACAAGGCCAAGCGGGCAGGCGTGCCCCTGGTCTTCGTCGATCCCGCGTACACGTCGCAGATGTGCTCGCAGTGCCGGCACATCGACAAGCGCAACCGTGTCGACCAGGGGCTTTTCATCTGCCGGGGGTGCGGGGTCGTTGCCCACGCCGACCGGAATGCTTCCCACAACATCGCCGCACGTGGCGCTGCTGTGTGGACTGCGGGGCGTGAGTCACGCGTCCCCGCCACCCCATAACGGGTGTCTGGACGGAGGAGCCAACCCAGCAGCCAGTTGGGAACTACCTCCAAGCCCGGTTCCTTTAGGGCCGGGCCAAGTTGACTAGGCTGCTGACCATGACCGAACGCCGGCCGGCGACCGACGAGGAGGCGAAGGCACTCGCCTCCGCGCTCCGCCTGCGTATCCTGCGCATCTGCCTCGGTGAGGCGCGCACCAACAAGGAGATCGCGGCGATCCTCGGCCGCGATCCCGCCAGCGTGCTGCACCACACCAGGACGCTGGTGCGCACCGGTTTTCTGAAGGCCCAGGAGGAGCGACGCGGCGCGCGCGGCGCACGGGAGGTCCCCTATCTGGCGACGCGGAAATCCTGGCGGCTCGACGCGGCCGCGCACGACCGGTCGATGCTCGACGCGTTCCTGGAGGAACTGGCGCTCGCACCTGCGGCCGAGGTCGACAGCACCCGGCTCGGGCTGCGCCTGCCGCCGACGGAGATGGAGGAGTTCCAGACCCGGCTCCGAGCCCTGCTCGAGGAGTTCGCCGCCCGCCCGGACGACCCGACCGCGCCCGCCTGGTCGCTTTTCGTGGTGGTGCACCCCGACCCGAATCGGTCCTGACCGGGCGCGAATTCCCGCTCGAGCGAACGCAAGGTCGTCTCGCCCGACGACTTCACCTTCAGTGCCCAGGTCGGGGACCGACTCCGAGTCTGTCCTGCACTTCGGGCTCTCTCCGCTGTGCCGGGGATTCCTCGACGGCTTCGCCGTCCAGGCGTGCCAGGACCCCGTTCGTCAAGAGCTGGTCATCATCGCCGGTGAGCTGGGCTTGGTACCGCCGTCGCGCTGACCGAGCGCGCTTGCTGTGAGGTGCGCCCGTGCCCCGCCGTCGGGTGAGCGGGTCCTGCGACCGGACCGGTTCGCATGCTCGGGAACTGGCGCCCGCGCCGAGGCCTGCCAGTAACTCAGTGCCCGTCGTGAACGGCATGCCGTTCACGGTCTGAACTGCTCAATCATCACTTCAAGTTGTCGCGGGCGCGCATACGCGGTGGTCGACGTCGAGGCTGGACGGCGCGTCGATGTCTGGACGGCGCGTCGATGTACTGATCGTCGTAGGCGGAGTATCCACGCCCGCCAGAACGCGACACGATCCCGCAGGGCCCCGATGCCCGCCACTGGCATTCTCCTCAGCCGGCCCCGCGTCAGTGGTGTTCAGTCCGTCAGGCCCTCGATGGCCACGGGAAGATGGCGCGGGCCGCGCAGCACGGCGTTGGCACGGTAGGGCGGCGGGTCCTCGAGCAGCCGGGAGAACTTGACCCGGCGGAAGAGTTCGGGCACAGCCACATGGAGTTCTATGCGGGCGAGAGGGGCGCCGAAGCAGTAGTGGATGCCGGTGTAGAAGCCCAGGTGCTCGTTGTCCTTGCGGTCGGGATCGAACCGGTCGGGGTCCTCGAAGCGCCGGGGATCGCGGTTGGCCGCGGCCAGCATGAGCCAGACCGGCGAGCCCTTGGGGATCGTGGTGCCGGCGACGTCGATGTCGGCCAGGGCGGTGGTCCACGGGACGAACTGGACCGGGGGCTCGTACCGCAGCACTTCCTCGACGAGGGGGACGGCCAGCTCCGGGTCCTTCTGGAACCGCTCGAGGATGTCGGGGTGGCGCAGCAGGGTGAGGGTCGTATTGGTGATTGCGTTGACGGTGGTCTCGTGGCCGGCGACCAGGAGCAGCACCGCGGTGGCCTCCAGGTCTGCCGGTGTCATGTCGGGGGCGAGCGCGCTGAGGATCCCGGGGCCGGGGTGGCGGCGTTTGGTCTCGATCAGATCGGTCAGGTAGGCGCCCAGTTCCTGGCGTGCCTGCTGTGCCTTTTCCTGGCCGCTCCCGCCGGCGGCTTGGGGATCGATTCCGGACGCCAGGGCATCGGCCCAGGCGTGGAAGAGCGGTTCGTCCTCGCGCGGCACGCCCAGGACCTTGCAGATGGCGGTGACGGGAAGGGGGTAGGCGAAGTCCTCGACGATGTCGACCTGGTCCTTGCCTTCGAAGGCGTCGAGCAGCTCGGTGACGACCTTGGCCAGCTCTCCGCGCAGGCCGTCGAGGAATCTGGGGCTGTGCGGGGGACCGAACGGCCGGTTGATCGTGTCGCGCAGCCGGTCGTGCACGGGCGGGTCGGTGAAGATGAAGCTGGGCGGCAGGCCACTCTCCGCTGGCGGTTGCCCGGGGCGGCCATGGCCGGCTGGGCGGTTGCTCGTGTCGTTGCTCAACCGCGGGTCGTTGGCCAGGCTCCGCACCTCGTAGTAGGTGCTGACCAGGTAGGTGCCGTCGTCCTCCCGCCTGACCGGAGTCTTGCGCAGCTCCGCGTAGAGCGGGTACGGATCGGCCCGATTGGCGTAGTCGGTGATCTGAGCGACGATGCTGCCGGACGTCATGCTGACTCCTGAGGGCTCCGGGTGGTGAAGGGCCGGTGATCAGGCATGCGACGGAACGAACGCGACACGCCGCTCGCTCGGCGAGTGACCCGTCAGCGTGACCGTGGCCCCATGGGTGGGCAGATGGGGGTCGGGGAAGTCCGGGTCGATCGGATGCAGCGTCTCGGTCCGGCGGTCGACCGCGCGGTACTCCGGCGGGAAGGGGGCGCCGGACGCGATCTGCTGCTCGTAGAACCCCAGCCACTTGGCTCCGTCGAAGGCGGCCGCGGCGATGACGCGGCCGCGGTACCCGTACACCGCGACGAACCGCTCCTCGGCGAGCGCCCCCTGGGCGACGACCATCTGGTCGCCCAGCGTGGGAACACCCACCGACTTGATGTTGACACCGAACTGGGTGGACCAGAACATCGGCAGCCACAGGTGCGGACGGCGATCCGGACCGGCACAGATCATGTTGTGGGCGGCGATCTCGGCCTGTTCGACCGCGTTACCCCAGTGCTCCAGCGCCAGGAACTGGTAGTCGAACAGCGGGTGGGGGCTGCGTGCGACATCACCGGCGGCGTAGATGTCGTCGGTGACGATGCCGTTGACGTCGAACACCCGGCACCCGGCGTCGCACGCGATGCCCCGGGGACCCGCGGCCACTCCCGAGCCGGCGAGCCATTCCGTGTTCCGCATGGCCCCGAGCGAGACGACCGCCACCTCCACGTCGATCACCGCACCGTCCGACAGATGGGCGCGCCTGAGCCGTCCCACATCGTCGCCTTCGAGTGCGGTGACGCTGACCCCACAGCGCAGGTCGACTCCGTGCTTGCGCTGCAGCCGATCCGCGACCGCGCCGATCACTCCGCCGAGCGCGCCCACCAGCGGCGCAGGGCCGCGTTCGGCGACCGTGACCTCGAGGCCAAGCTCCCGGCAGGCGGAGGCGACCTCGGAGCCCGTGAAACCGGCGCCGATCACCAGCACCCGGGACACACCCCCGGTCAGCTTCCGGAGCAGGCGGGCGGAGTCGTCGCGGGTACGCAGCACGAACACCCCGTCCAGCGCGGCCTCTTCCGGGTGGAACCAAGGCCGCGCTCTGGTCCCGGTGGTGATCAGCAGGCGGTCGTAGGGGACGGTGTCGCCGTTCGTCAGGCGTACCTGCTTGGTGTCCCGGTCCAGGCCCTCGGCGGCGACACCCAGACGCCACTCGGCGTCGATGTCCCGCCGCCGCGGAAGCGCGGTGTCCTCGGGCCGTGCCCGCCCGAGCAGTGCCTGCTTGGACAGCGGCGGCCGGTCATAGGGCTCGTACGGCTCGTCGCCGATCATGGTCAGCGATCCGGTGAAGCCGTGCTCGCGCAAGGTCTCCGCCGCGCGCAGACCGGCCAGCGAGGCACCGACCACGACAATGCGGCCCTCGCGCCGCAGGACCTCGACGTCCGTGTCAGCCGACATGGGGCTCCACCCGCTTCGTCGGCTCGTCGGAGTAGTCGACGAGGATGGCCTGGACCGGGCAGGCGGCAGCAGCCTTCTCCACCCGGTCACGCTGTGCCTCGTCGAAGCGAGGGGAGAACAGCAGCGCCTCTTCCCCGTGCAGGGCGAAGACGTCCGGGGCGAGGAAGACGCACTGCGCGAACCCCTGGCACCGGTTGAGATCGACGACAAGCCTCATTGGAATCCGCTCCCTGCACGGGCCGCGGTGGCCGAGCCCCGCAGCCGTCTGCGCTCGGTCCAGGTGGTCGGTAAGCACGCCTCATCTTCAGGTTCAGCCCCTCGCCCAGGTCTCGCAAGGCGAGGCGGCGCTCATGAGTTCTTCGACTTCTGACCTGCGCGTCGTCCGCGATCCCGGCTTGACGCACGTCTGGTCACACTGCACGGAGGGGAACGTGTCAATGGGGCGGGCGTCGTCGGACGTCAGCTGAGCCGGTGGTCCCGCGAGCCGGCGTCCCGAGCGCGCCGAACGACCCTTGCCTCCTCAAGGCGGCGCAGCTGGTACAGCGCCGACGAGGGGCCGGCCACGCCGACGGCCGCGGCGATCTCTCGCACCGTGGGGGCCTCGCAGTGATCGGCGATGTGGGTGCGTATCGCGGCGAGCACCGACCGCTGGCGCTCCGTGATCTCCCAAGACCGTCGGACGCGGGTCACGATTTCTCCTCAGCCTGCCGGCGCAGGTCTGCTAGCTGCTCCCGAGGGACGTCCTGGACGAGACGGCGGGACAGATCGATCAGACACCGCCGCAGGCGGGTATTGCTGCCGGTCGGCGCCTCGGCGAGTGAGTTGTAGGTGCGGATCCAGTCGCGCTGGGCCTGCACGATGTCGGGGGAATGCTCGGTGTGCACCATGAATCCAGTAGAGCATGTGTTCGATTTCTAGTGCACACTCAAACGCACCTGACATGAGGGTCCGGAGCGTCTTTGTCCTGTGCCGCTGAACGTTGATCCTTGCCGCCGAAGTCTGCCGGTCATCGGAATCGTGTCGATAAAGTTTGAGTGGCAAGAGTTCCTGGTCGTCAGGGCCGGCGGCAGGCGGCCGCGCTGCCCGTCTCCGCCGGTGCGAGTCGGGCAGGGGCGGTGTAGACAGGAGTCATGCCGCAGCGCCGCGAAGGACTTCGACGGCCGGTGCGAGCGGGGCGGGCGTTGCTCGTCATCCCGATCGCGTGGATTGTTGCGGTGTCCGTGGTCGACCTTGTTGCTCCGCCCGACATTCATCTGGGTCCGCTGCTCGTCGCGGCCCCGGCGATCACGCCGTTGTTCGGGGGGCCCTGGTCGGTGGGCCTGGTCTCTGCACTGGCGGTGATCGCGCAGACGATCATCGGACTGGTGCGCGATCCTGGCGAGATGCTCTCGTCCAACCACCAGGCACAGATCATCGCCCTGGTGCTGGTCGGCGCGAGCCTGGTGATCTTCTGTGTATTCCGGGAGCGTCGCGCAAAAGAGCTCGCGCAAGTGAGGTACGTGTCCGAGGCCGCCCAGCGTGTGGTCCTCCCGCCGCTGCCCAAGGCGCTCGGATCGCTGCGCGTCGCCTCCCTCTACCTCGCCGCAGAGGCCGAGGCCCAGATCGGCGGGGATCTGTACGCGGCGGCACGCACCACCTCCGGCACCCGGCTGATCGTCGGCGACGTGCGAGGCAAGGGGCTGACCGCGGCCAATGACGCCGCCTTGCTGCTCGGAGCGTTCCGCGTCGCTGCCCACCGCCAGGCGAGCCTGGACGAGCTGGTGAACTACCTCGACCGAAGCGTGTGCTGGGACCTGATGGAGCCGGGCGAGACGGGCTGCTACGGGGAAACGTTCATCACCGCCAACATCCTGGACATCCCCGACCAGGACAGCCGGGTCCAGATGGTCGCCTGCGGACACCCGCCGCCCATCGTCCTGCGCAACGGCCGACCGACGACGATGGACGCCCTTCATCCCGCACCTCCGCTGGGCCTGGGCGAACTGGCCCATCCGCGCTACAACGTCGACAGCTTCCAGTTCGAGCCGGGAGACCTTCTGCTGCTGTACACAGACGGCGTCACCGAGGCCCGCGACTCCACCGGCACCTTCTACCCGCTCACCGAGCGCATCACAGGCTGGACCGAGAACGACCCCGACGCCTTCCTCGTCCGCTTCCGGCGCGACCTGCTGCACCACGTCGGCGGACACCTCAACGACGACGCCGCCATGATCGCCATAGCAGGCACCTCCACGCCCCGGGCCTGATCACCCGGCCCCCTCCTGAACCACTCAAACTTCGATGGCACACGCTTCAGGTTCGCTGTCACGACAAACGCCGTGCGTCGCCCGCAGCCGGCTCGCGACAGACACCCGCATCGCCGACCGCCCGGGTACCGGTCCCGCGGCCCATGTGATCGTGGGCATGGCCGTCACGCCGCACGCGCCGTCCAGGGATGCGGTGTTGGCCGCGCTGCGGTGCACAATCCACCTGCGGGCGACCTTCCGGCAGATAGACCACTTCTCACTACACGCCCTGCTGTCCCACAGGCGCCGGGACAGATCGCCTGCAGGTGTACGCCGGCCGAACGGTCCCGGGCTGCCTGGGCGGTGGCTGTGGGGATGGCGAGTGCGTCAATGACGCTGAGCAGGCCGGCGGTGCGGGCGAAATGCGCAACGTGACTATCGTCCACCACCACCTGCTCACCGATCCCCACCGGATGCTCCCGCACTGTCAGGCCCAGCCTCTCGAGGAAGCCGGCGCGCGCCACGAACCGCGGCGCCACCACCAGCTCCTCCACCGGCGCCACCACACCCGTCACCAACCGCACCACCGCCAGCCGGTCCCCGTCATCGACGACCAGGCCGCCGCCTCTGCCCTCGACCACACCGACCCTCAGGCCGTTCCTCTGAACTGCGGCTACACCAAACCCGCTAGATCCTGGATTTGAAGATCGTCCGGAGAAAGCACCACCTCCAGCCGATCTTCTGCCGCGCACTACACCGAGCCGACGTCCTCTTCGCCATGCTCCGCGACGACCACCTTCTACCGACCACCCACGCCGCACACGTGACCAGGGCTCCGCGAGAGCCGATACTGCCGTGAGTGAGCGGTTGGGAGCGCCGGTCCGCAACTACACGCCTACCTGATACTCCGTCAGTAAAGTCAGCGATAGGTCAGCAACAGCCCCGCCAGGTCCCGCTTCCAGCCGCCACAGACCGCCAGGATCGAAAGCCTTCCAAACCCGCTTTGATCAGGGGAAACACTGGTCAGAGGCTCAGATGCTACGCACACTTGGAGGTACCCATGAAGATGCTCATCAACGTGGCCGAGACCGTGGTCGCCGACGCGTTGCGGGGAATGGCCGCGGCTCATCCGGAGCTGATCGTCGATGTCGAGAACCGGGTGATCGCGCGCCGGGACGCCCCCGTCGAGGGGAAGGTCGCGATCGTCTCCGGCGGCGGGTCGGGGCACGAGCCGCTGCACGGGGGGTTCGTGGGGCACGGGATGCTGTCGGCCGCCTGTCCGGGTGAGGTGTTCACGTCGCCGGTGCCCGACCAGATGGTGCGGGCCGCGGCCGCCGTGGACAGCGGCGCCGGGGTGCTCTTCGTGGTGAAGAACTACACGGGTGACGTGCTCAACTTCGACATGGCCGCGGAACTCGCCGAGGACGAGGGGATCCAGGTCGCCAAGGTCCTCGTCAACGACGACGTGGCCGTCACCGACAGTCTGTACACCGCGGGCCGGCGCGGCACGGGCGCGACCCTGTTCGTCGAGAAGATCGCGGGCGCGGCGGCCGAGGAGGGGCAGCCGCTGGAGCGCGTGGAGGCGATCGCCCGTCAGGTCAACGCGAACGCGCGGAGCTTCGGTGTGGCCCTGAGCGCGTGCGCCACGCCCGCCAAGGGCAGCCCGACCTTCGATCTGCCGCCCGGCGAACTGGAGTTGGGCGTCGGCATCCACGGTGAGCCGGGCCGCGAGCGGCGCGCCATGATGACCTCCGGCGAGATCGCCGACTTCTCCGTGGACGCCGTCCTCGAGGACCTTCGGCCGACCGACCCGGTACTCGTCCTCGTCAACGGCATGGGCGCGACCCCGCTGCTGGAGCTTTACGGGTTCAACGCCGAGGTCCAGCGCGTGCTCACCTCGCGCGGCGTGCCGGTGGCACGCACCCTCGTCGGGAACTACGTCACCTCGCTCGACATGGCCGGTGCCTCCGTCACCCTGTGCCAGGTCGACGAGGAGCTGCTGCGCCTGTGGGACGCACCCGTCAGCACGGCGGGCCTGCGCTGGGGCATGTGAGGCAGCCCATCGTCCGAACCATCACCACCACGCAAGGAGATGACGTGCTCGACGCCGATTTCTTCCGACGCTGGCTCACCGCGGCCACCGCGGCCGTCGACCGGGAGGCGGCCCGGCTCACCGAACTCGACTCGCCGATCGGTGACGCCGACCACGGCAGCAATCTGCAGCGCGGCTTCGTCGCTGTGAGCGCCGTCCTGGAGAAGGAGGCACCGGCCACCCCCGGTGGTGTCCTCACCCTCGCCGGGCGCCAGTTGATCTCGACCGTGGGCGGCGCCTCGGGCCCGCTGTACGGGACGCTCCTGCGCCGTACGGGCAAGGCGCTCGGGGACGCCCCCGAGGTCAGCGGGGCGGAACTCGCCGCGGCGCTGCGGACCGGGGTGGACGCGGTCATGACGCTGGGCGGTGCCGCGCCGGGTGACAAGACCATGATCGACGCGCTGGTGCCCGCGGTCGACGCGCTCGGCACCTCCTTCGACGCGGCCGCCACCGCCGCCGAGCAGGGCGCGCTCGCGACGACGCCGATGCAGGCGCGCAAGGGGCGGGCGAGCTATCTGGGCGAGCGCAGCATCGGGCATCAGGACCCGGGCGCCACGTCGTCGGCGCTGCTCATCGGGGCGCTGGCCGAGGCGGCCCGCGATGAGTGATCCCGGGAGCGTGGGCAGCGGTCAGGAGAAGGTCGTCGGGATCGTCCTCGTGTCGCACAGCCGCGCCGTCGCCGAGTCGGTGGCGGAGCTGGCGACGGGGCTCGCGGGCGGCGATGCGGTCGTCCCCCTTGCACCGGCGGGCGGCACCGAGGACGGCGGGCTCGGCACCAGCGCCGAGCTGATCTGTGGCGCCGCGCGGTCGGTGGACCGGGGTGCGGGCATCGCGGTGCTCGCCGATCTGGGCAGCGCGGTGCTCACGGTGAAGGCGCTGCTCGCGGAGGGCGACGAACTCCCGGACGGGGCACGCCTGGTGGACGCCCCGTTCGTCGAGGGGGCCGTGGCCGCCGTCGTCACGGCGTCGGCGGGGGCGGATCTGGACGCGGTCGAGGCGGCTGCCGTCGAGGCGTACACGTACCGGAAGGTGTGAGGGGCCCGGGGCGGCGGCTCACCCGTCGCCCCGACGTGCCGTGCGCGTCGGTCACCCCAACTCCGCTCATTCCGCGCTCACTTGAGCATGTGTTCCACCGCTCGGGGTCCAGACGGGACTGACGGTCTCGACACTGTCTCTTGATGTGACCCCGTCACTCATGACATACAGGTCTGCACCAATGCTTCCGAGTGGAAGGCCTGCCATGCGACGCATCCCCGGACGCGCCCCGCTGGCGTACACGACCTGCACTGCCGCGCTCCTGTTCGCCACCTCGTGCGGCCTGCTTGGCGACGATGCCCGGCGGGGACCCGCCCTGGCGGCCCCCGCCGGAGTCACGGCGCAGGCGGGCAGCGCCACCTCCGTCCACGTCATGTGGAGCCGCCCCGAGGGAGCCGCCGAGGTCAAGGGCTACACGGTGTACCGGGGCGCCACCAAGGTGAAGGAGGTGCCGGGCGAACAGCACATGGTCGACGTCGTCGGGCTGCACCCGCGCTCCGCCTACACCTTCTCCGTCCGTGCCGAGGACACCGACGGCACACTCGGACCGCTCAGTCCGAAGGTGGCCGTCACGACACCGGCCGCCGTGGCCGAGGACCGGTCGGCCCCGGCCCGGCCGGGAGCGCTGCGCGGCCGGGCGGACGGCGGCCGGGCGGCTTCGCTGTCGTGGGGCGCGTCGAAGGACGACAAGGGCGTCGTCTCGTACGACATCTACCAGGGCGCATCGAAGGTCCACAGCGTCGGCGGGGGCGAGACCCGGGCGCTGATCACCGGGCTGCGGCCGGGCACCGCCTACTCGTTCACCGTGAAGGCGCGCGACGCCGCCGACAACGCCTCCCCCGCGGGCCCGGCCCTCAGGCTCACCACCGCGCAGGGCTCCGACGAGGGCCCCGGCACCGCCCCCGCCGACTTCCGCGCCACGACCCGCCGGGCCGGAGGCGCGTACTACATCGACCTGTCGTGGACGCCGCCGCGCACGGGCGGCACCGTGCCCGCGTACCGCATCTACCTCGACGGCCGCCAGGCCACCACGCTCGTCTGGGGCGACGCCCCGCCCAAGGGCACGGCGCGGAACAGTTTCTATGTGGGCAAGAAGGCCGGCGTCCGGCACCGGGTGCGGATCCGGGCCCAGTTGCCCGACGGGACGTGGGGCGCCTATTCCACCGAACGGAGTGTCACCACCGGGTCCTGAGCAGGGTCCTCCGGGCCGACCGGCCACCGCGGGAGCCGGCGGCAACGCCTGGTTCCTGCGCAGGCGTGACACGACGATGCCACCGGACCTGGGTCACGCCCGGGACGCGCCCTTGCCTGCTCCCCTCCGGACGTCCTACCGTCTCCGGAGCCGCGCGGGAGCGGCCGCACCACCTACGCATCCGCCTTGGGGGCAGCGTGAGTTCGGGGCCGGTCGGTGTCGCCGTCATCGGAGCGGGCGTCATCAGCAACGAGTATCTGCGGACACTGTCCGCCTTTCCCGATCTGCGGGTGGTGGGGGTCGCCGACCTCGACGCGGGCCGCGCCACGGCCGTCGCGCGCGAGCACGGCGTACCCGTCGCCGGCGACGTGGCGACGGTGCTCGCCGTTCCCGAGGTCGAGCTCGTCGTGAACCTCACCGTGCCGGCCGCCCACGCGCAGGTCGCGACGCAGGCGCTGCGGGCCGGGAAGCACGTGTACGGCGAGAAGCCGATCGCCCTGGCGCCCGGCGAGGCCGAGAAGGTGCTCGCCCAGGCGGCGGAACGGGGGCTCCATGTGGGGAACGCGCCGGACACGTTCCTCGGCGCGGGGCTCCAGTCGGCGCTGCGGGCCGTCGCGGCGGGGCACATCGGCGAGCCGGTGGCGGCGACGACGGCGGTGCAGGGCCTTGGGCCGGAACGCTGGCACCCCGATCCGGCGTTCTTCTACCAGCCCGGCGCGGGACCGCTGTTCGACCTCGGGCCGTACTACCTGACGGCGCTGGTGGCGCTGTTCGGCGGGGTGTCGCGCGTGGCGGCCTCGGCGGCACGCGCGCGCGAGGAGCGCGTCGTCGGGTCGGGGCCCAAAGCGGGGCAGGTGTTCCCGGTGGCGGTGCCGACGCATGTGTCGGCACTCGTCGAGTTCGCGTCGGGGGTGCGGGCGACCTCGGTGTTCAGCTTCGACTCGGCGCTGCCGCGTATCCAGTTCGAGGTCACCGGCACGGAGGGTGTCCTCGCGGTGCCGGACCCCAACACCTTCCGCGGGCCGCTGAAGGTGCGGGCCAACGGGGCGGACGCCTGGCGCGACCTGCCGGTCGCGGGGCGCGTCGACGGGCGCGGGCTCGGCGTGCTCGACCTGGCGCGGGCGATCCGCCGGGGCGGTGCGCCACGTGCGTCGGGAACACTGGCCCTGCACGTCCTGCAGACGATGACGGCGATCACGCACTCGGCCGAACACGCCGAGTTCACCCGGATCGCCACCTGTCCGACGCCACCACCGCCCGTGCCGGCGGACTGGGACCCGGAGGCGGCGACCGTAGGCTAGGAGAGGTCGAGGCCGAGTTCCTCCAGGGTCTGTTCGAGCCAGCGCGCCCAGAAAGTCTCCAGATCGATGCCCGCGCGCAGCACGACGTGTTGCAGGCGGTCCTCGACGGAGTCGAGGCCGGGCGGGAAGTCCCGCTTCTCGATCTCCTCGTACTCCGCCAACTGCCGCCGGTGCAGGTCGAGATGGCGGCGCAGGTCGGCCTCGATGCCGTCGGTGCCGACGACGGCGGCGGCGCGCAGGCGCAGGAGCAGCGGGTCGCGCAGCGGTTTGGGGTCCTGGCTCGCGGCGGTCCAGCGGGCCAGTTCGGCGCGGCCCTCGGGCAGTACCTCGTACTCCTTCTTCTGACCGCGCGCCGGCGTCGGCGCGGGCAGGGCCCTGATGTACCCCTCGCGTTCCAGGCGGCCCAGCTCACGGTAGATCTGCTGGTGCGTGGCCGACCAGAAGTAGCCGATCGACTTGTCGAAGCGGCGCGTCAGTTCGAGGCCCGACGACGGCTTCTCCAGGAGGGCCGTGAGGATCGCGTGCGGGAGTGACATGGCTGCACCTTATGCGGAGGCGGTCACGCGGCCGGCGGGCCCGGCCACGTGACCGCCGGTCTCACAGCGCCGCGGCCAGCTCGGTGCCCTGGCGGATGGCGCGCTTGGCGTCCAGCTCGGCGGCCACGTCGGCGCCGCCGATCAGGTGCGCCTCACGGCCCGCGGCGAGCAGGTCGTCGTACAGACCGCGGGCCGGGTCCTGGCCGGTGCACAGGACGACGGTGTCGACGGGGATGACGGTGGAGTTGCCGTCGACGGTGACGTGCAGACCGGCGTCGTCGATGCGGTCGTAGGTGGCGCCCGCGACCATGGTGACCCCGCGGTGGCGCAGTTCGGTGCGGTGGATCCAGCCGGTGGTCTTGCCGAGTCCGGCTCCGACCTTCGAGGTCTTGCGCTGGAGGAGGTGGACGGCGCGCGGCGGGGCGGGCCGGTCGGGCTTCGCGAGACCGCCGCGGCCCTGGTAGTCCATGTCGACGCCCCACTGCCGGAAGTACGTGGCCGGGTCCTGGCTCGCCTTGTCCCCGCTGTCGGTGAGGTACTCGGCGACGTCGAAGCCGATGCCGCCCGCGCCGACGATCGCGACGCGCTCCCCGACGGGCGCGCCGTCGCGCAGGACGTCGAGGTAGCCGACGACGCTGGGGTGGTCGAGCCCCGCGATCTCGGGGGTGCGGGGGGTGACGCCGGTGGCGACGACCACCTCGTCGTACGCGTCCGGGGTGAGGTCGGCGGCGGTGACGGGGGTGTTCAACCGGACGTCCACGCCGTGCAGTTCGAGCTGCGCGCGGTAGTAGCGGAGGGTCTCGTCGAACTCCTCCTTGCCGGGGACCTTGCGGGCGACGTTGAGCTGGCCACCGACCTCGGACGCGGCGTCGAAGAGGGTGACGGCGTGGCCGCGCTCGGCGGCGGAGACCGCGCAGGCAAGACCCGCGGGGCCCGCGCCGACGACAGCGACACGCTTGCGCAGGCGGGTGGGCGCGAGGACGAGTTCGGTCTCGTGGCAGGCGCGCGGGTTGACGAGGCAGGAGGTGATCTTGCCGCTGAACGTGTGGTCCAGGCAGGCCTGGTTGCAGCCGATGCAGGTGTTGATGGTTTCCGAGCGCTCGGCCTGGGCCTTGGCCACGAAGTCCGGGTCGGCGAGCAGGGGCCGCGCGAGGGACACCATGTCGGCGCAGCCGTCGGCGAGCAACTCCTCGGCGATCTCGGGGGTGTTGATGCGGTTCGTGGTGACGAGCGGGATGGAGACCTCGCCCATGACCTTCTTGGTGACGAAGGTGTACGCGCCGCGCGGCACCGACGTCGCGATGGTCGGGATGCGGGCCTCGTGCCAGCCGATGCCGGTGTTGATGATGGTGGCGCCGGCGGCCTCGATCTCCTTGGCGAGCTGCACGACCTCTTCGAGGGTGGAGCCGCCGGGCACGAGGTCGATCATCGAGAGCCGGTAGATGAGGATGAAGTCCGTGCCGACGCGCTCGCGGACGCGGCGGACGATCTCGACGGGGAAGCGGATGCGGTTCTCGTACGAGCCGCCCCAGCGGTCGGTGCGCCGGTTCGTGGCGGCGACGATGAACTCGTTGATCAGGTAGCCCTCGGAGCCCATGATCTCCACACCGTCGTAGCCCGCCCGCCGGGCAAGTTCGGCGGCGCGCGCGAAGTCCTCGACGGTCTGCTCGACCTCGGCGTCGGTGAGTTCGTGCGGCGGGAAGGGACTGATCGGCGCCTGGAGCGGGCTCGGGGCGACGAGGTCCTCGTGGTAGGCGTAGCGGCCGAAGTGGAGGATCTGCATCGCGATCTTCCCGCCCGCCGCGTGCACCGCGTCGGTGACCTGGCGGTGCTCGTCGGCCTCCGCCTCGGTGGTCAGCTTCGCGCCGCCGGCCCAGGGGCGTCCGGCCTCGTTGGGGGCGATGCCGCCGGTGACCATGAGGCCGACACCGCCGCGGGCGCGGGTGGCGTAGAACTCCGCCATACGCGCGAAGCCGTTCTCCGCCTCCTCGAGTCCCACGTGCATGGAGCCCATCAGGACCCGGTTGGGCAGCGTGGTGAATCCGAGGTCGAGCGGGGTGAGCAGGTGCGGGTATCGGCTCATGGTGGCCCTCCGTGCGCGGCGAACGTCGTCACAGTTGTAGACGACGACACCTCGCTTTTGCAACAAGTTGCATAAGAGAGCTGCGCCACGCCGCGCAGCGCCGCGATCCGCCCCGCCGCCGGGGCGGGTCTCGGCGTGGCCGGGCGGCCGGTCAGTCCGCGGCGACCTCGGCTACCCACCCGTACGGCAGTTCCTCGCCGTCGACCGTCACGGCCTCGACGGAGCGGGTGAGCGGGTCGATCTCCACCTGCACCCCTTCACCCTCGAAGCGCGGATAGCCGGACTCCCCGGACGATCCCGTGGCCTCGACGGCCACCACGCGCAGGGGGTTGCCGTGCACGGGGTGACCGTCCTTGTCGGCGAGTTGGGGCTTGACCAGGACCGTGTAACGGGCGGGCACATCACTGGGGTCGCTCATGCTCAGGAGGCTAGCTCCGGGCAGGGGAACGCGCCTGCCCGCGGCGCGCACCTGCCCTCGGTTGTAGAATGCAACGAGCAGCGGGGAGAGGACAGCACGTGACAGACCGAGAGACGGCCGTCGAGACCATTCAGCGCGAGATGACGTCGTTCGCTCGGCGTGCCAGAGCGATGGCCGGACGGATGCACCCCGAGCTGTCGCTCGTGTCGTACACCCTGCTCAGCCACCTGGACGAGAAGGGCGGCTGCCGGGCGACGGACCTCGCCGCGCACTACGCCCTCGACAAGTCGACGGTGAGCCGGCAGGTGTCCGCGCTGGAGCGGGCCGGGCTCGTGATGCGCCGGGTGGACCCGGACGACCACCGCGTCCAGGTCCTCCATCCGACCGAGGCGGGCGCCGACATCCTCGCCCAGGTCACCGTCAGCCGCCGTCAGGCGTTCCAGGAGCGGGTGACGGACTGGCCCGAAGAGGATCTCGTCCGCTTCGCGGCCTATCTGCTGCGCTACAACGCGCAGGTCCAGGACGACGCCTGAGCCGCCCCGGACACCCGGCGCGTCAGCGGGCGGCGGCGTGGTCGAACTCCGGGACCCGGGCCGCCATGAACTTCGTGGTGCGCCGCAGCCGGAAGCCCAAGGACTCATAAAGCCTGATGGCGTTCGTGTTACGCGCCGCCGTGTGCAGGAACGGGGTCTCGCCGCGCTCCTTGATCCCCGCCGCCACGGCCAGGACGAGGCGGGCCGCGAGCCCCTGGCCGCGATGGTCCGGGTCGGTGCAGACGGCGCTGATCTCCGTCCAGCCCGGCGGGTGGAGCCGCTCCCCCGCCATCGCCACGAGCGCGCCCTGCCTGCGGATCCCGAGATAGGTGCCGAGTTCGACGGTGCGGGGCAGGAACGGCCCCGGCTGGGTGCGCGCGACGAGGTCCAGCATCTCGGGCACGTCGGCCGCGCCGAGCAGCACGGCCTCCGCGTCCGGCGCCGCGGCCACGCCGTCGTCGACGAGCTGCACCCCGTCCATGCTCATCGTGAGTTCCCAGCCCTCGGGCGGCGCCGTGCGCATCCCGGGCAGCGGGACGGTCTCGCCTGGCCCGACGAGCGCCGCGAGATCCGCCCAGTCCCCGGGGCCCGGCTCGTCCGGCAGCGCGAGCCACGGCGACACATCGAGGGGGTACCGCACAACCCGGCCCCGCCGTTCGGCGAAGTGTGCGTGCGGGCCGGTGAGGGAGGCGTACGCGGGGTTGTCGAGCGGGTGCGGGTGGGCGGTGGCGGCGGCCGGGACGGACATACGGCGTGCTCCCAGGAGGCGGCGGTGGGCGTGCGGGCGGTGGAGCGGCCGTGCCGACCATGGCCGCCCTCTGATGAAAGCCCATGTCACCGCGGTCTCATTCCCCCACTGGGGGAATGTTCACCGGATTCCTCCGAGGATGCCCCGGCCTTCAGGCCGGGGAGGAATCGGACTCCTGCGGAGCAGGGCAGGAGAAGCCGATTCGCCGGCAGGGCGGATCGGCGTGCACCCGCCGTGGTGGTGAGGCAGCCCCCATAGGATCAGAGCTCTCAACTGTCAGTCCTCCCAGATAGGTTGCTGTTCATGACGACCGCGGCTCAGGAAACGGCAGGTGTCGGGCATGCCCGTTACACCTTCCGCCTTCGTGTGTCGTCCACCGCAACTGGCGCCCTCGAAGCGGAGTGGGCGCGGTGCCGGTGGCTGTGGAATGAGTGCTGCGCCCGTTCGAAGAGGGCGCACGCCGAGAACGAGAAGTGCGGTCCGGCCCGGCTGGACAAGATGCTGACCGAGGCGCGTGCCTGCATGGGCTGGCTGCGCGAAGGCTCCAGCGTTCCTCAGCAGCAGGTGATACGCGATTTCGCGAAGTCGCGGGCGAAGGCGCTGAAGGACATCAAGGCCGCTTTGCCGATGCGGCAGCGGGCCGGGATGCCCCAGTACAAGAAGAAGCACCAGGACGAGCTGTCTTTGAACTACACCCAGCGGGGTTTTCGGCTCAAGGACGGCCGCCTGCACCTGGCAGGCGGCATCGCCGTGACGGTCGTGTGGTCGCGTGCCCTTTCCAAGCCTCCCTCCAGCGTCCGCGTCTACCGCGACAGCACCGGAGCTTGGTACGCGTCGTTCGTCGTCCCGAGCGTGACCGAGGCGCTGCCGGGAACCGGCCGGGTGATCGGGATCGACTGGGGTGTGAAGGAGATCGCGACCACCACCAGCGACGACCACGACCTTGCCCACCCGCAGCACGGGAAGAGTGCCGCCCAGCGCTTGGCGCACTATCAGCGGATGATGTCCCGGCGTAAGCCGAAGCGTGGACACGCCCAATCGAAGGGCTACCGCGAGGCGAAGCGGCAGACGGCGAAGCTGCACAAGAAGGTGGCCCGGCAGCGTCAGGACACCGCCCGCAAGTGGGCCAAGAAGGTCGTCCGCGACCATGACGCCCTGGCCGTGGAGGACTTCCGGCCGAAGTTCCTCGCGAAGTCCACCATGGCCAAGAAGGCCGCTGACGCGGCGATCGGCGCGACCAAGACAGCCCTGGTCGAGATGGGCCGTAAGCACGGCCGGTGGGTGCACCTGGTACACCCGGCGCACACCACGATGGACTGCGCAGACTGCGGAGCGAGAACCAAGCACGCGCTGCCTCTCTCAGAACGAACGTATACGTGCACCACGTGCGGGATGTCCCGACCTCGGGACAAAAACTCAGCCCGTGTGATGCTCGTCCGGGCTGGTCTCTGTCCCGGCTAGCGCTGATCGTGTAAGACCTGCATCCCCGCCGGGGATCAGGCCACGTGAGCTAGGAATCCCCCTGCCTTAGGCGCATTCCCACCGTCGTAGCAACACCACAGGTAGATAGGTGTGTTGCATGTTCGAGTACCACCGTGGCAGCAAGCCAGGGGGGACAGCCCGTGTACAAGCGCGACGAAAGTTCGTCGAGCTCGTTCGAGAGGGCATGGGAATCAAAGAAGCTAGTCACACTGTCGGGGTCAGCTACAGAACGGGGAAGGTCTGGGTCAATGGCAGGGCAGCCAGCAGCAGTAATGGGGCCCGGCTCCCGCTGCCCGAGTTCAGGGAACCCGTCACATGTGACCTTGCGTCCGGGAATTCTCGCTATCTGAACGAGGAGGAACGTGGCCACATCAGTGATTTGCTGCGAGAGGGCCGTTCCGTCCGTGCCATCGCTGCTGCGCTCGGTCGGAGCCCATCGACCGTCAGCCGGGAGATCCGACGTAACAGGAATGCGAATGGCACCTACCGGCCCCACTCGGCACAAAGGCGTGCGGCTGCGCGTCGACCACGCCCCAAAGCTCGGAAGATTGAGAGCTATGGGGAACTGAGGACTGTCATCCAGTCCCTCCTGGACAAGAAGTGGAGCCCTCGACAGATCGTGCAGTGGCTGCGCCTCAAGTATCCAGACAGAGAAGATATGTGCATCGGCGTGGAGACCATCTATCGGTCCCTCTATGCCCGCGGGAACCTGCTCGAGCGCGAAGCGAAGAGGGTGCTGCGGACGCGTCGACACCGCCGCCGGCCTCGCTCGATGGCACGCCACCATCGGGCCTCCGTCTCCATCACCGGGATGGTCATGATCAAGCAGCGTCCGACGGAAGCTGATGACCGCCTTGTTGCGGGACATTGGGAAGGCGACCTGATCACCGGGCCGAACCTTGGGGGCTCTGCCATCGGCACGCTGGTGGAACGAACGACTCGCTACACAAAACTCCTGCATCTGCCCGGCAAGGGTGCGGTCGCCGTGAGGGAGGCTCTGACGTCCGCCATGATGGAATTTCCCGCGCAATTGCGGCGATCGGTCACATGGGACCAAGGTGGGGAGATGGCGCATCATCAGCAGTTCACCAAGGCCACTGGAGTTCCGGTCTTCTTCTGCGACCCTGCCAGCCCTTGGCAGCGAGGCACCAATGAGAACACCAACGGCCTTCTGAGGCAGTACTTTCCGAAGAGCACCGACCTATCCGTCTTCACTCGCATCGACCTCGATTCCGTTTCTGCTGAACTCAACGAACGACCCCGCGAAGTGCTGGATTGGGCGACGCCGGCTGACCGGATGGCCGCTCTTCTAGCCGCGAGCTGACACGCGGTGGCGCGGTAGCATGCTCCACCGTCATGTCTCGATGAGAAGCCAAGACTGAACGTCTAAGTCCACCGCCGTTCGAATAGAAGAGCGGCACGGAAAGCATCACGTGTTGCAACGATCTATGGAATGCGCCTTAGCTGGGGGAGGTTTCAAGAGCCCGCAACGATGTCGGTCGGTCGGCGGCGGCGCGGCGGGCGAAACGGCGACCGAGCGAGCGACGGCGTTGCGGCGTGCGCGCCGTGCGCGGCGCGCAGGACGTTGCCCACGCGTGATCCTTCTTGACATGCTGGCCCGATGCCCTCCGTACCCCTGAGTGACCGCGTCGAGGAACTGCTCGCGGGCGAGCACCCGTTGCCGGTCGTGGAGGCGGGCGACCCCGTGCTCCGGTCCCGCGCGCAGACCTACGACGGTCAGCTCGCGCCCGCGCTCCTGGAGCGTCTGATCACCGCGATGCGCGCGTCGATGCACGCCGCTCCCGGCGTCGGGCTCGCCGCACCGCAGATCGGCGTCCCGCTGCGGATCGCCGTCATCGAGGACGCGGCCGAGGTCCCCGAGGAGCTACGGGTGGCGCGCGGCCGGGTGCCGCAACCGTTCCGTGTTCTGGTCAACCCGTCGTACGTGCCCCTGGGGGCGCACCGCGCCGCGTTCTTCGAGGGCTGCCTGAGCGTGCCCGGCCTGCAGGCCGTGGTCTCCCGGCACCAGCGGGTGCGGCTGCGGGGTCTCGACGAGCGGGGCCGCACCCTGGACGAGGAGTTCACGGGGTGGCCCGCCCGGATCGTGCAGCACGAGACGGACCATCTGCACGGAACGCTCTATCTCGACCGGGCGGAGTTGCGCTCGCTGTCCACCCGGAACGCGATGGCCGAGCGCTGGACGCAGCCCACCGCGGAGCTGGCCGCGGGCGCGCTCGGCTTCTCGCTTCCCTGAGAGCCCGTGCTCCGTGAGAGCCCGTGCCCCTTGAGAGAGAGCCCGTGTCCCTGAGGGCCCGTGCGCCCTCCCGTCAGGTGAGGTCGGGCATGTCGCCCTGGGTCGTGCTCAGGTCGATCACCGAGAACGCGGCGCCCTGCGGGTCCGTCACCGCCGCGAAGCGGCCGAACGGGGTGTCCATCGGGCCGTAGTGGAGCTTTCCGCCGAGCCTGGTCACCGTGGCGACCGCCGCGTCGCAGTCGTCGACCGCGAAGTAGACGTTGACGTACGACGGGACCTGCGGCGGGAAGTCTTCGGTCATCTTGAAGCGGCCGAGCTGGGGCTGTCCGTCGAGCTGCCAGATGTTGAAGTCGACGCTCTCGTCGGCCATCTTCCGGACCTCGTACGGGAAAACGGCCTCGAAGAACCCGTCCGTCTTTGCGGTGTCACGCGTGGTCACCTCGGCCCAGGCGTACGAACCGGGCTCGCCCACCTTCTCGAACCCGTCGTGCGTACCCGGCTGCCAGAGGCTGAAGAAGACGCCGGCCGGGTCCTGGACGGTGACCATCGAGCCGAAGTCGCGGACCTCCATGGGCTCCATCATCAGGGTGCCGCCGGCCTCCTTGACGCGGGCCGCCGTGGCTTTGATGTCAGGCGTGGCCAGGTACAGGTTCCAGGACGGCGGGGTGCCCTCCATGCCCGGCATCTGCGGCGAGAGCGCGCCGACCCGCTTGCCGTCCGACTTCGCCTGCGTGTAGTTGCCGAACTCCTCCTGGCCCTCCTCGAACGTCCAGCCGAGAAGCTCGCCGTAGAAGCGCTTGGCGCCCTCCAGGTCGGGGAACATGGCGTCGGCCCAGATGGGCGCGCCCTCCGGTCGTGCGGCCATGGCGCGAACCCTTCTTCCAAGTGATGGTGGTTCCGGGGGTGGGACGGTCCGGGCAACGATGTGTGGTTCAGCCCGTTTCCCACCGATTCACGCTAGTCGCGTACAGGCCGCCGCGCGATACCGAACTCTGTTCGCACAAGCCTTACGGAGCCATGACGTATCGGCGCGTAGAGCCGTCGCGGCGCCCTGTGCCGCATAGCGTGGGCGGCATGCGTGTACTGGTCACCGGCGGTGCCGGGTTCATCGGGTCCGCGGTCGTGGACACTCTCTCCGCACGAGGACATGAGGTCGTCGTGCTCGATGTCCGGCCGCCCGGCCCGGACGAACGCCGGCCCTGGGTCGTCGTCGACGTACGCGACCCCGCCGCCGTGGAGTCTGCCCTCGCCGGCGTCGACGCGGTGTGTCATCAGGCGGCGAAGGTCGGACTCGGCAAGGACTTCGCCGACGCGCCCGACTACGTCTCCCGCAACGACCTCGGCACGGCCGTGCTGCTCGCCGCGATGGCCTCGGCGGGGGTGCGGGATCTGGTGCTCGCCGGGTCGATGGTCGTGTACGGGGAGGGGCGGTACGAGTGCGGGCGTCACGGGGTGGTGCGCCCGGGACCGCGTGCCGAGGCGGACCTTCGGGCGGGCCGCTTCGAGCCCGCGTGCCCGCGGTGCGGCGATGCGCTGGGCCCCGGCCTCGTCGGCGAGGACGCCCCCACGGACCCGCGCAACGTGTACGCGACGACGAAGCTCGCCCAGGAACATCTGGCGTCCGCCTGGGCGCGGGCCACCGGGGGCCGCGCGGTGGCGCTGCGCTACCACAACGTGTACGGGCCGGGGATGCCGCGCGATACCCCGTACGCGGGCGTCGCGTCGTTCTTCCGGTCGGCGCTGGCCCGGGGCGAGGCCCCGCGCGTCTTCGAGGACGGCCGCCAGCGGCGGGACTTCGTGCACGTTCACGACGTGGCCGCGGCGAACGCGCTCGCCCTCGAGGCCATGGGCGACCGGCCCTCCGACTCGTGCGTCGCGTACAACACGGGCAGCGGGGACCCGCACACGGTGGGCGAGATGGCCCACGCACTCGCCGCCGCGTACGGCGGGCCGATGCCCGTCGTGACGGGCGAGTACCGGCTCGGCGACGTACGGCACATCACGGCGGACCCGGCCCGGCTCAGGGCGGAGCTCGGGTGGCGCGCCGAGGTGGGGTTCGAGGAGGGGATGACGGAGTTCGCCAAGGCCGAGCTGGGGTGAGGTGACTGTGCCGGCCGCCGGGACGCGTGCCCGCTACGCCCCCGCGGCCGGGAGCGTCACCTCGAAGCAGCAGCCGCCGGCCACATTGCGCACGGCGGCGCTGCCCCGGTGGGCCTCCACGATTCCCCTGACGATGGCGAGCCCGAGGCCCGCGCCCGACGGGGGTGTACGGGCGTGGCTGCCGCGCCATCCCGTGTCGAAGACGCGCGGCAGATCCTGCTCGGGGATGCCGCCGCAGCCGTCCGTGACGGTGAGGACCACACCGTCCGTGGAGCCGGCCGCCGCCACGGCGACCGTGCCGTCGGCCGGCGTGCGACGGATCGCGTTCACGAGGAGGTTGCCGAGGACGCGGCTCATCTCCTTGCCGTCGACCTCGACGGGAATCGAGTCGATGCGGTCGCCGACGAGGCGTACGCCGTGTTCGCGGGCGAGCGGGTCGGCGCCCGCGAGCGCGTCGCCCACGAGGTCGTGGAGGGAGATCCTGGACGTGCTCAGGACGAGGGTCCCCGCGTGGATGCGCGACAGTTCGAAGAGGTCGCCCACCATGTCGTTCATGCGCTCGACCTCGGTGCGGATCTGGCGCAGATAGCGGTCCGGGTCGGCCGCCATGCCGTCTTCCAGGGCCTCGGACATCGCGCGGAGCCCGGCGAGCGGGGTGCGCAGATCGTGCGAGATCCAGGCGACGAGCTCGCGACGCGAGGTCTCCAGGGCGCGCTCGCGGTCCCTGGAGGCGGCCAGCTTGGTGCTGGTGGCCTCCAACTCCCTTGAGAGCGCGGCGAGTTCCGCCGTCGCGGGAACGAGGGGCGCCGCGAAGCTGCCGCCGTCGCCGAAGGAGCGGGCGGCGAGGGTGAGCGCGTTGCTGCGGGCCACGACCCAGCGGCCGAGGAGCAGCGCGGTGGCCAGTGACACGGTGGCGGCCATCGCGGCGACGGTCGTCACGACGGTCAGGTCGTGCGGGGACAGGAACATCGCCCAGGCCACGACGAGCGTTCCGGCGAGCATCGCCGTCACGGCGACGGCGGCGACGACCGTGAGCGACACCGTCAGGGAGCGGCGGCGCAGCACGAACAGGGCGAGCGCGCCCAGCAGGCCCGCACCGACGGCGCCGAGGAACGCGTAGAGGGCGATGAGGACCATGTCATGCACGGGGTTCGGTCCACTCTGCCGGTGAGCGGTCGGGCCGGGGAACGTCCGGCGCACGGCCGGGCCGAGGGACCTCCGGCGCACCGTCGGATCGAGTGGCGTCGCCGTGCGGGTCCGGGCCTGGGCCCGGGTCCAGGCGGTAGCCGACTCCCCAGACCGTCTGGATGAGGCTCGGAGCCGCCGGGTCGTCCTCGATCTTGCCGCGCAGTCGGCGGACGTGAACCGTGACGGTCGACAGGTCACCGAAGTCCCACCCCCACACCTGCTGCATGAGCTCCTCGCGGGAGAAGGCGCGGCCGGGGTGGCGCAGGAAGAAGGCGAGAAGGTCGAACTCCCTTATCGTCAGGGCGAGTTCGACCCCCTCCTTGGCGGCTCGACGTGCCGCGGGGTCGACGGTGAGGCCGGCCGCGCGCAGCGGTCCCGCCGGCTTGGGTGCCGTGGCCGCGCGGGCCCGGCGCAACACCGACTCGACCCGCAGGACCAGCTCGCGCGGGCTGAACGGCTTGGTCACGTAGTCGTCCGCGCCGACCTCGAGACCGAGGATGCGCTCGTCCTCGTCGCCACGCGCTGTCAGCATGATCACGGGGACGGGGCCGCGGGCCCGGAGTCTGCGGCACACCTCGAGGCCGTCCATGCCGGGCAGCATGAGGTCGAGGACGACCAGGTCGGGCCCGTGCGCGGCGGCGCGGTCGAGGGCGGCCGGGCCGTCGGCGGCGCGGACGACGTCGTAGCCGGCGCGGTCCAGGTAGCCCGCGACGACCTCGGCGACGGTCGGGTCGTCATCGACGACGAGGACACGGCCGAGCGGTGGTGGCTGCATTCCACCAGCGTCGCACCCGAGGGTGCCGGTCCGAGCCGCCGGAGGGGTCACCCGCGTGCGACGTCCGCGTTTCGTAAGGAGCTGAGGACCGGAATGTCCGGTTTGAATTCGTAGGGTGACACCGTGATCCCCCCTGACTACCCCTCGCTCCCCACCCCGGCCCCCTCGGTCGATGTCGTGCTGCCCTGCCTCGACGAGGCCGCCGCGCTGCCGTGGGTGCTGGCCCGCATCCCGGACGGCTGGCGGGCGCTCGTCGTGGACAACGGGTCCACCGACGGCTCCCCCGACGTCGCCCGTTCCCTGGGCGCGACGGTGGTGACGGAGCCCCGGCGCGGCTTCGGGGCCGCCTGCCACGCGGGCCTGCTGGCGTCCGACGCGGACGTCGTCTGCTTCTGCGACTGCGATGCGTCGCTCGACCCGGGTCTGCTGACGCCGTTCGTCCAGGACGTCGCCGCGGGCCGGGCCGATCTCGTGCTCGGGCGGCGCAGGCCGCAGGGCCGTGGCGCCTTCCCCGTGCACGCGCGCGCCGGGAATCTCGCGCTGGCGGGGATGCTGCGCCGGCGCACCGGGCTGCGGCTGCACGACCTTGGCCCGCTGCGCGCCGCGCGCCGCACCTCCCTCCTCGCCCTGGACCTCGCGGACCGCCGCAGCGGCTACCCCCTCCAGATGGTCGTCCGGGCCGCCGACGCGGGCTGGCGCATCGAGGAGCGCCCGGTGCCTTACCGGCCCCGTACGGGAAAATCGAAGGTCACCGGCACCTGGCGGGGCACCTGGCAGGCAGTACGGGACATGCGCGCGGTCCTCGCGGAGAAGCCGCTGCCGGCACTCAGGTCGCACGGAGAGGCGGCGTCCCGGTGAGCGCCGGCGGATCGCCCGCGGCACGGCGGCACGGCACCACCCTCCTCGTCATCGCCAAGTCCCCGGTGCCCGGGCGGGTCAAGACGCGGCTCACGCCGCCGTTCACGCCCGAGGAGGCCGCGCGCCTGGCCGAGGCCTCGCTCGTCGACACCTTGCACGCCGCGCTCGCCACGTCCGCGCGGCGTCGGGTCCTGGTGCTCGACGGGGCGCCCGGAGCGTGGCTGCCGGCCGGGATCGACGTGGTCGCGCAGTGCGACGGCGGCCTGGACCAGCGGCTCGCGGCGGCGTTCGCCGGGTGCGACGGACCCGCCGTCCTGATCGGGATGGACACCCCCCAGGTGACGCCCGCGCTGCTCGCTCCCGCGCTCGGGCCCGACGCCTGGCGGGACTGCGACGCATGGTTCGGGCCCGCCGACGACGGCGGTTTCTGGGCGCTCGGGCTCGCCGAGCCCGACCCGGAGCTGCTGCGGGGTGTGCCGATGTCGACGGCGCACACGGGTGCGGACCAGCGCACGCGGCTCACGGATGCAGGGCTGCGCGTACGGGACCTGCCGGTCCTGCGGGACGTCGACACGGCCCACGACGCCGCCGTGGTGGCGGCCGCCGCGCCGGACGGACGATTCGCGGCCGAACACGCGCGGCTGACGCGGGTGGTCCGCTCATGACGACGGCGCGCGAGGCGGCACCGGCCTGGTGTACGGACCCTTACGCCGACGCCGTGCGCAACGAGCGCGGCCCCCTCTTCCTGCGGCGCGCCGACGGATGGCTGCTGCCGCTCGAGGTGGAGCGCTGGTGCGCGGTCGCCGACGCCGCCGACCTGTCGGCGCTGCGCCGCTGCGAGGGCGCTGTCCTCGACATCGGCTGCGGCCCGGGCCGGCTGGTCGCCGCACTCGCCGCGGCCGGTCACCGCGCGCTCGGCATCGACGTGAGCGAGGCCGCGGTCGCGCGGACGGTCCGCGTCGGTGGCGCCGCGTTGCAGCGGTCCGTCTTCGACTCCCTGCCCGGCGAGGGCCGTTGGGGGACGGCCCTTCTCCTCGACGGCAACATCGGGATCGGCGGCGACCCGGGGGCCCTGCTGTCCCGTGTCGCCGAACTCACCGCTTCCGGTGGGCTGTTGATCGCCGAGACGGCTCAGCTCGACATGGACGAGCGGGTGGAGGTGCGGGTGGACGACGGGCAGGGCGCCGCGGGCTCGCTCTTCCCGTGGGCCCGGGTGGGCACGCGGGCGCTGCTGCGGTACGCGCGCCCGCTCGGCTGGCTGCCGGTCGCTCAGTGGTCCGAGGGCGGGCGCTCCTTCGTCTCCTTGCGCCGCTGACGCTCCCGTTCACGCTCCCGCCCTTCCCGGCGCGCCATGCGTGCCTGCCTCCAGGGCGACGCGGGAGCGAGGAACGTGACGGCTACGAACCACAGGGCCGACGCGGCGAACAGCGCGGCCGTCAGCAGCAGCCACCGCGGCAGGAACGCGTCCCCCGAATGTCCCGTCACGAGGGCGTAGTGGTCCTCGCGCGCCCGCGTGATCAGCGGGAACCACACCAGGAGCAGCAGGCCCGACAGGAACGCCGGGACACGTACATACGTCATCGTCGTGCGGCTCCGGTCGCCGAGCGCCTCCTGCGCCGCGACGTCCGCGAGCGAGTACACCGGCACGAGCAGCAGGTCGTGGACGAGGGCCGCACCGACGAACCAGACCGCCACGGCCCACGGATCGTTCTCCAGCAGCCGCACCCCCGCGTATCCGGCGAGGGCGAACGAGGCTGCCAGGAGCAGGAGTTGGAGCGGGCTCTCGCCGTACCAACGACTCAGTCGGTTCATCACAGCGCTCCGAACGTCATGCGGGCGACCCACTTGGTGTTCAGGACGCCCGGCGCCGCGGGGACGATGACACGGGCCGGGTAGCCGTGGTCGAGGGTGAGGTCGGCTCCGTTGACGCGCAGGGCGAGCAGGGAGCGCGGGTCGTGGACCTGGTTGTGCCGCAGGGCCGCCTTCCGGAACGCGCCGTGCTGTTGCAGCGATTCGACGAACACGTCGGTGTCGCCGTCGGCCCCGGCGAGGGCGGCCAGGTCGCGCAGCCGTACGCCGCTCCAGTGCTGGTCGTCCGTGGACCAGCCCTCGACGCAGGCGATGGGCAACGCGCTGGTGTGCTGCGGTAGTTGGAGGAGGTCGTCGCGGGTGAGTCGGTGGACGGTGCCTTTCGGCCCGGTGACGACGAGCCGCCACGGCTCGCCCGTGTCGGCGGTACGGATGCCGGCCACGGCGGCGGTCTTGTTGATCTGGAAGCGGCCGGGGCCGGTGCCCGGGTCGGCGCCGCCGTGCGGCGCGAGCAGAGCGGTGCGCCGCCATACCCCGCCGATGCTCTGGCCGGCCGTCGTGACGAGCAGCAGGAGCGAGCCCGCGCCGACCATGGCGAACGCCCCGCGCCGCGAGACCGTGGGCTCGGCCGGTTTCGCCGGCACCAGGTCACCCGTCTCGGGCAGGCCCGCCTTCCGCTCGCGCAGCACGCGAAGCGCCTGCGGTACGCGCAGCACCGCGTGGACGATGAACGCGCTGATGAACACCCAGGCGCCGTAGAAGTGCAGTGGATAGAAGGAGCCCGGGAACAGGTAGTCGAGCTGCACGTTGAGGATGCCGGTCACGAACTCGAAGAGCGCGCCCCCCACGAGCAGGAGCAGAGACAACCGTTCCAGGGCGTGGACGATGGAGCGCGCGGGTGGCAGCGCGAACAGTTTGGGCACGACCGACCACAGCTTGGCGAGGAGCACGGGCACGAGCACGACGCCCACGGTGACGTGCAGTCCCTGGGTGAGGCGGTACAGCCAGTGCGGGTCCGTCGGCCAGGAGAACAGATAGAAGCCGAGCAGGCCCTTGCCGGGCGTCTTGTCGTTGACCGCCGCGAGGTTCGGGTTGTAGGCGGCGTACGACAGGAGGCCGGTCACGAAGAGCAGGGTCATGCCGACGAGCAGGACGAGGCCGAGGACCGCGGTGAAGCGCGGGCCGCGCAGCGGGCTGCGCCACGGATCGGGGAGAGTGCGGGGGAGGACGCCCATGTGATTCCTTCAGGCTGTGCGCGGCGGGGGCCCGCCGACCTGTTCCGACCGTATTGCGCACAGCCCGCGGATCGGCGCAGGAAGATCTGACGGTTCGGTGACGCGACCCCGCGGTGCACCGTATGGACGGTGCGGGCGCCTAGCGTTCCGGGTGTGAAGCTCGAAGCTCCCCCCGAAGCCCCCCGCTCCGCGCCACCCTCCACCGGGACGCGCCGTGACCTGCTCGCCGCCGCTGCCGCCGCCGCCCTGGTCGCGGCGGCCGCGCTCGTGGGCCGGTACATCCAGGACCACTACGGCACCCTGCACGTCGACTGGGCGCCCCTGTACGCCCATTGGGATCCCCACGTCGGCCCGGGCACCCCGGCCGCGATCGCCGTCGCCGTACTGGTCGTCACGTACGGGCCCGTGGTGGCGGGCCGGCTTCGGTGGCGGCTGCTGCTGCCCGCCGTGTGGGCCGCGTCGGCGGCGTGGACCTTCTCGCTCGCGCTCATCGACGGCTGGCAGCGGGGCATCGCCGGGCGCCTCACCACGTCGTACGAGTATCTGCAGGTCATCGACCGGTTCGACGACGTCGGCGCGACACTGCGGGATTTCACGCGGCACATCCTGCTGCACTCCCCCGGCCACTGGCCTCCCCATGTCGCGGGGCATCCGCCCGCGGCGACCCTGACCTTCGTGGGCCTGGACCGGATCGGGCTCGGCGGGGGTGCGTGGGCCGGGGTGTGGTGCATCACGGTGGGGTGCACGGCGGCTGTCGCCGTCCTCGTCACGGTGCGCGCGCTCGCCGACGAACGGACGGCTCGCCGCGCGGCGCCCTTCCTGGCGCTCGCGCCGGCCGCGGTCTGGACGGGCACGTCGGCGGACGGTTACTTCGCGGCGGTCGCCGCCTGGTCGGTGGCGCTGCTCGCGGTGGCGGCCACCCGCGGCAGCCGCTGGGCGGCCCTCGGCAGCGGACTGCTGTTCGGGCTCACCTGCTATCTGTCGTACGGGCTGACGCTGATGGTCCTCGTCGCGGCGGCCGCGCTGCTCGCGGCGCGGACACCGCGGCCGCTGCCGCTGTTCGTCGTGGGGGCGGCCGTGGTGCCCGTCGCGTTCACCCTCGTCGGGTTCAACTGGTGGGAGGCGTATCGCCTGCTGACGGAGCGTTACTACCAGGGTGCGGGCGGGATCCGGCCGTACGGGTACTGGGTATGGGCCAACCTCGCGTGCACCGTGCTGATCGTCGGGCTTGCCACGGCGGCGGGGCTGCGCCGGGTTCCGGGACGTGTCCTGCACGCGCGTGGTGAGCCGGAGGGGCGGCTCGCGCTGGTCGTCCTCGGCGCGGCGCTCGCCCTCCTGGCCGCCGATCTGTCGGGCATGAGCAAGGCGGAGACGGAACGTATCTGGCTCCCGTTCGCCGTCTGGCTCATCGCGGCCACCGCTCTGCTGCCCGAGCGGTGGCGGCGCGGGTGGCTGACCGCGCAGGCGGTGCTCGCCCTGCTGGTCAACCACCTGCTGGTCACGGGGTGGTGACCTTCACCGGCTGCGGCTTCTCCTCGCGGGCGGCGGGCCGTTTCCGCAGCGACTGCCTCAGCCGCTCCGCCGGGTGCGGCAGGACGACGAACGCCTCGGCCTGGAGACAGGCCCAGCTGATCCTCGGCAGGTCGCGCACCGTGGGGTAGACGACGAAGCGCGGCTCCCACTCGGGCCGGAACTTCGCGTTGAAGCGGTACAGGGACTCGATCTGGAACCAGCGCGAGAGGAACACGAGCAGCCCCCGCCACACCCGCAGCACCGGGCCCGCACCGAGGCGCTCGCCGCGCGCGAGAGCGGCCCGGAACACCGCGAAGTTGAGCGACATGCGGCGCACTCCGAGCCCGGGGGCGCCGCGCAGGGCGGCCACGATGAGGAGTTCGTTCAGGCCGGGCTCTGCCGTGCGGTCGCGGCGCATCAGGTCGAGGGAGAGACCGTCCTCGCCCCAGGGCACGAAGTGGAGCAGGGCGCGCACACGGTCGTTGCCCGCCTCGTCGTCCTGGTGGGCGGTGACGACGACGCAGTCCCCGTCGTCGGGGTCGCCGAACCGGCCGAGCGCCATGGAGAACCCGCGTTCGGTGGCGCTGCCCCGCCATGCGGCGGCGGCCTCGCGCAGCCGCTTCTTCTCCTCGTCGGGCAGATCGCGTACGCGCCGCATGCGGCAGGTGTAGCCGGCGCGTTCGATGCGGTTGACCATCTGCCGGACGTTGCGCATGGTGCGCCCCGAGAGGCTGAAGGCCTGGCAGTCGACGATGGCCTCGTCGCCCAGCTCCAGCGCCTTGAGGCCGCCTTCGCGGATCCAGACCTGTCCGCCGAGTTCGCTGCACCCCATGACGGCGGGGGTCCAGGCGTGCAGGGCGCACTGCCGCAGGAACTCCTTGATGGCGCCGGGCCAGGCCTCGTGGTCGCCGATGGGGTCGCCGCCCGCCAGGGCGACGCCGGACACCACGCGGTAGGCGACGGCGGCCTTGCCCGAGGGCGAGAAGAGGACGCTCTTGTCGCCGCGCAGCGCGAAGTAGCCGAGCGAGTCGCGCCGCCCCTCGTCGGCCAGCAGGGCGCGCAGCCGTTCGTCGCTGTCGGCGCGGCGCAGGGTCACGGGCCGCAGGGCGAGATAAGCGCTGGTGGCGGCGGTGACCACGCCGAGCGCCAGCAGCGAGAAGTACACGATGTCGCCGGCGCGGTCGCTCCTGTACGCGATGGGGCCTGACGCACCGATCAGGCCGTAGCCGACCTCCTGGACCCGGTCGGCGAAAGTGATGGCGTGGCCCGCCTCCTGGTTCGCGCGCACACCGACGACGAGCAGGCCGAGCCCGAAGCTGCTGCCGCCGAGGACGACGAGGTTCCACAGGGCGCGCGTTCTGCCGCGCGGGTCGCCGAGTGCGTAGAACTCCTCACGGTAGGCGACGAGCGCGACGCACAGGACGACGGAGACGGTCGCGGGGATCAGGGCGTGATGGCGCACGCCCTGGACGAGCGCGCTGACCGCGAGGAGCCCCACGGCCGCCTCCCAGGCGCGCCGTTTACGCCGGCGCAGGCCTCTGGCGAGCATCACGAGCAGCAGTCCCGCGGCGAGCGCGGCGGCGCGGGCCACCTCCTCGGCGAGGCCCGGCACGTAGGGCGCGATGCGCTCTATGCGGGTCTCCTGCATGTGCGGGGAGATCGCCGACGCGATGTCCAGAATTCCGATGATCAGGCACGTGTGACCTGCCACGGCGGCGGGGCGTTGTTTCACAGTGACTGAGCGTAGGAGTGCTCCACCTCGCTGGAGTAAGAGCGACACAGGAGCACGGTAAGAACGCGGTGGCCGGCAAACCTTCCTCGGCCATCGTGCCTCTTTCCCGGTGAAAACTGCCGAACAGCGCAGATGACGGCTGAAAGTTGAGGAAAACATGGGCTTGACGAGCCGGTCACTCGAGTACGCGACGGTGCTGGCCGCCCTGGTGTGTGTGGGGCTCACGGTCTGGGTGTGGCCGCGGCTCGCCCGGCGCGGGCCCATGGCCGTGCTCGGCCGCCTCGGCGTGATCGGCGCGACCCAGCTCACGATCCTGACCGCGTTCGCCGTCGCCGTGAACACGAACTTCGAGTTCTACGGCTCGTGGGACGAGCTGATCGGCCATGTCGACAAGGCGCCCGCCGAGGTCACGGCGCTCAGCCGGTCCGGTGTCTACTCCACGGTCGGTGCGGTACGCGGCGGCCTGGTGCAGCCCGCCGGACCGCAGGGCCTCGATCGGGTGAAGGGCATTCCGCACGGGCCCGCGGCACAGGTCGGCCGGGTCGAGTCGGTCAAGATCGTCGGACGGCGCAGCAAGGCCGTGAACCCCGCGTTCGTGTATCTGCCGCCGCAGTACTTCCAGAAGCAGTTCCACCGCCAGCGCTTCCCCGTGATGGTCGCGATCAGCGGCTACCCGGGCGGCATCATGAACCTCGCCCAGTACCTCCAGGTCCCGCAGACCGCCGACCGGCTGCTGAGGGCGGGCAAGATCCAGCCGACGGTGATCGTGATGGTGCGCCCGACGATCGCGCCGCCCCGTGACACGGAGTGTGTGGACGTGCCGGGCGGTCCGAGGGCCGAGACGTTCTTCACGAAGGATCTGCCGGAGGCGCTCAAGCGGTCGTACCGCGTGGGTCACGACCCCAGCGCGTGGGGCGCTCTCGGCTACTCGTCGGGCGGCACGTGCGCGCTCCAGCTCACCCTGCGCCACCCCGGCGTGTACACCTCGGCGGCCGCACTGTCCGCGGACTACAGGATCGGCGACGACCTGACCACCGGCAGCCTCTTCGGCTCGGGTCCCGGCGCCGCGCAGCGGCAGCGCGAACACGACCTCATCTGGCGTCTGGAGCACCTGCCCGTGCCGCGCGTGTCCGTCCTGGCCGCCAGCAGCAGGTCGGGCGAGAAGGACTACGGCGACACGGTGAAGTTCCTGCACGCGGTGAGGCCGCCCATGACGTCGGCCCAGATCATCCTGCCGCGCGGCAGCCACCACTTCACGACATGGCAGCGGGAGATCGCTCCGGCCATGCGGTGGATGAGCGGCCAGCTGACGTTCCCGCAGGACACCGTGTCGTCACGGCACCGCCGACCCATTACACAGGCCGCGAATCAGCCACACCCGTAGCCGCGCCCGCGCCGGTGTCCCTCCCTGCCCGGGCCTCGCTTCAGCCCGACGGAGCACCCGTCACCGACGACCCGTTACGGTGGCCTGGCATCGGCGCCGACCCGGCGCGCCTCCCCCGTCCGACCAGGAGCAGCCCTCATGCCCGAGTCCGCCGTGTCCGCCCGCCCCGCACTGGCCAGGCCGGGCGCGGCGCCCGGCGACGTGGCCGCCGTCTGGTCCGTCGTGACCGGCATGTACGAGGCGTACGCCACCGGGGACCGCGCCCAGATCGACGCCCGGCTCGACCCGGAGGCGACGATCTGGGACCCGGCCGCCGAGCCGCTGCTGCTCGGCAAGCCGGACCTGGACCGGGTGCGGGACGAGCGGCCTGAGTCCGGGGACGGGCCCGTGGGGAGCGGGCTTCGCCCGTACGACCCGGTCGTCGACGTCTTCGGTGACACGGCGGTCCTGCGCTACTGGCTGCGCGTCGCGTACGCGCCCGGCCCGGACGGCACCCCGCTCCGTCCCGAACTGCTGCGGAACACGGCGGTCCTGCGCAAGGACCCCACGGTCGGCCGCTGGCTGATCGTGCATCTCCACGAGGACGTACGGCAGGCGGGCGGGGCGCCCGAGGCCGCCTAGCGCGGCGGGCCGGCCTTCGTGGCCACCAGGAGGCGGCACCTGGGGCTGCCGTCGGAGCGCTCGCCGAGTTCGGGCAGCGCCCGGAGCTCCACGTCGAAACCGGCCCTGACCAGCTCGCTCCGTACGTCGCCGAGGCGGAAGCCGCGGTAGTACATGACGAAGGGTGGCCGCCACAGCGCGTTGCGGACCCGCATCGCACCGTCGAAGGCCAGCATCGCCCAGTAGCCGCGGGAGCCGGGCCGCGCGGGAGCCGGCACCGGGAAAGCGAAGCGTCCGCCCGGCCGCAGCACGCAGTGGACCTGGGCGAACAGGGCGGGCCGCTGCCGCGGCAGGAAGTGGCCGAACGCCCCGAAGCTGACGACGAGGTCGAAGGCCGGTCCGAAGGGCAGCGCGAGGGCGTCGCCGCGCACCAGGTCCGCGCCGCTTCGGTGGACCGTGCGGCCCGCCGTGAGCATGCCCGCGCTGATGTCGACCCCGACGGGCCGTTCGCGGCACACCTGCGCCAGCACGCCGAACCCCGCGCCGGTCCCGCAGCACAGGTCGAGTCCGCGCTCGAAGGGGCCCATACCGTGCAGGGCACGCGTCACGGGTGCGAGGACCGACCGGGGCGTGCGGAACGGCGTGCGGTCGAACTTGGGGGCGAGCAGGTCGTAGCCGTGCTCGACGGAGGACAGCGCCTGGACGGCGAGCTCCCGGACCGTGGGGCCTTCAGGTGCGAACATCGGGGCTCAGCATAGGCCGCGCCCGGCGGCACGGGGGCTTTGCCCAAGGGGTCGAGCAGGGTTCACGGGCGGTTGAGAGCGGCGGCCCGTGACGTGAGCCCTTGCGGGACGGCGCCCCCGTGGTGTTACAGTGCGAGTGGCACGTGTGCTAGCCGCCTCTTCGGCGCCGGTGCCAGTCTCCCTCTCCGAATCGCCGCGACAGCGGGATTCGTCGAATCGATGTCAGCGATGCGCCAGGCGGCGCCGACGCGCCGTACCCCGCATCGCTTCTCCCCGGCCACAGGCTTCTCAGGGCTTTCACGGGCCTCTTCGCCCGCCCGCCTCGCGGGGCGTGCAGTCACCGCCCCGATCCCGCCGGATCCCACCTCACTCATGCTCTCGTACGAACGTCCGCGAAAGGACCGATTCCGATGACCACCACACTCGAACCCCCCACCACCACAAAGGCGTTCACGACGCAGCCGAAGGAGGTCGCGGTCCAGGCCGCGGGCGTCCTCGACATCTCGGGCAACGGGCCCGGGTTCCTGCGCCTCGCCGACCTCCTGCCGACGTCGCACGACGTCCAGGTGCCGGCCGCCCTGATCCGCCGACTCGGCCTGCGCAAGGGCGACTTGATCCAGGGGACGTGCGGCAGGCCGCGCGCCCTCGCCGAGGTCGAGCGCGTCAACGGGCGCCCCGTGCAGGAGCTGCGCGGACGACCCCGGTTCGGCGACCTCACGCCCCTGCACCCGCGGCAGCAGCTGCGTCTCGAAACCGCGAAGGGCGGTGTGACACCCCGCGTCGTCGACCTGTTCACCCCCATCGGCAAGGGGCAGCGCGGGCTGATCGTGGCGCCGCCCAAGACCGGCAAGACGGTGCTGCTCCAGCAGCTCGCCGCGTCCGTCGCCACGAACGACCCCGAGGCCCATCTGATGGTGGTGCTCCTCGACGAACGGCCGGAGGAGGTCACCGACATGCGGCGCTCGGTGCGCGGCGAGGTCTTCGCCTCGACCTTCGACCAGCCCGCGAAGGCGCATATCGCGCTGGCCGAACTGGCCGTCGAGCGTGCCAAGCGGCTCGTCGAGGACGGCCGGGACGTCGTCATCCTCCTCGACTCCCTGACGCGCCTGTGCCGCGCCCACAACAACACGGTCTCGTCCGGCGGCCGTACGCTCAGCGGCGGTGTCGACGCGTCCGCGCTGATCGGGCCCAAGCGGTTCTTCGGAGCGGCGAGGCTCGCCGAGGAGGGCGGCTCGCTCACCATCCTCGCCACCGCGCTCGTCGACACCGGCTCTCGCGCCGACGACTACTTCTTCGAGGAACTCAAGAGCACGGGCAACATGGAGATCCGCCTCGACCGCACCCTTGCCGAGCGCCGGATCCACCCCGCCGTCGACCTCACCCAGTCCGGCACGCGCCGCGAGGAACTCCTACTGCCGGAGGCCGAGTTGGCGGTCGTACGCGGTCTGCGGCGCGCACTTCAGTCGCGGGACGGGCACGCCGGGCTCGAGACGCTCGTCGAGCGGATCCGGCAGACGCCGGACAACGCGACGTTCCTGCGGCAGGTGCAGTCCACCGTTCCCACCGCGTGAGACGGCCGCCGTACAGGGTCCCGGGTCGATCGGCGCCGCAGGATGCGTAATACTCTCACTATGACTTCGAGCATTACAGCCTTGGGATCGGGAGGTGGCGGGGCGGTCCGGGTGCGCAGGGCGACCGCCCGCGACGCCAAGCGGCTGACCCGGCTCGTCCGTACGTCCCGCGCCTACGAGGCCCCGTACGCGTCGATGGTGGCCGGCTACCGGGTGGGCCCCGACTACATCGAGGCTCATCGTGTCTTCGTCGCAGTCGGCGCCGACGACCTGGTGCTCGGGTTCTACGCGCTCACGCTCGTACCGCCGGAGCTCGACCTGATGTTCGTCGCCGACGCGGCGCAGGGGCTCGGCATCGGGCGGCTGCTGGTCGCCCACATGAAGGACGAGGCGCGCGCCGCCGGTCTCACCTCGGTCCGCGTGGTCTCGCACCCGCCCGCCGAGGGCTTCTACCGCAGCACGGGAGCCGTCCGCACCGGCACGGCGGCCGCCGATCCGCCCGCCGTGATGTGGGACAGGCCCGAATTGGAGTTCCCGATCGGCTGACGCGCCGGTACTCCCGGGCGCACACTCGGGGTGGACGAGGAGGCCGGCTTGGACAACGAGGTCCGACACACCGACGCAGCCCACGGCACCGACGCGCTCCACGCGTTCGACGTCACCGTGGAGATCCCCCAAGGCTCCCGCAACAAGTACGAGATGGACCATTCCGTCGGCCGGATAAGGCTCGACCGGATGCTGTTCACCTCCACCCAGTACCCGGCGGACTACGGATACATCGTGGGCACCCTCGGGCGCGACGGCGATCCGCTCGACGCACTCGTCCTGGTGGGCGATCCGACGTTCCCCGGCTGCACCGTCGAATGCCGGGCGATCGGCATGTTCGTGATGCGGGACGAGAAGGGCATGGACGAGAAAGTCCTCTGCGTGCCCGCGCACGATCCGCGCCACACCTCCGTGCAGGACATCGAGGACATCCCCGAGTTCGACCGTCTGGAGATCACGCACTTCTTCGAGGTCTACAAGGACCTGGAGCCCGGCAAGTCGGTCGAGGGCTCGCACTGGGAGGGCCGCGACCTCACGTACGCGGAGATCGCCGCCGCGCGCCGCCGGGCCGCCGCCCGACGGGACTGAAACCGGCCATGACGGCGCGCACGTGTCAGTGCGCGCCGTCCGTCGCGCACTGCTCGAGCAGATCCGCGGTCGCCGCGTCGACGACGCGGTAGCGCACGATCCTGCCCTCCTTCTCCCCCTCGACCACGCCGGCCGCGCGCAGCAGCCGCAGCGCCTGCGAGACCGCCGGGTCATTCATGCCCGTGGCCACGGCGAGATCCGACACGGCCAGCGGCCCCGCCCGGTACAGCGCGAGCAGCAGCGCGAGGCGCCGGGGATCGGCGAGCAGGGAGAACCGGTCGGCCCAGGCACGGACATGCCCTGGCTCACCGATGGCGGCGATGGCCTCGCAGACCCGGTGGCCGTCGATCGTGCGGCGGTCGGCGCGCTCGGCAGGGACGAGATGCATGACGCCATCCTCGCAGCCGCCGATGTGATCTTGAATACCCGCGCACACCTATGCAGCTGTGCAGCCTTGCAGGCGTCGCCGACCGGCCTCTACTGTGGGCGGGCCGTGGCGCTCGGGAATTCGGTGACGGTCCCTCAAAGGACCCAGACCGAAGCGGCCCTCGCCACTGTGATCGGGCCCCGGGTCCCTCGGCAACGAGACGACTCGGGACGCCTCGCCCCACCACGCCACTGGCTGCCGCGCGCAGCTGGGAAGGCAGGGGCGGACGCGGACACCCGTCAGCCAGGAGACCGGCCACGGCATCTCACGAAGTGATTCCACGAGGTGTTGGAGCGTGACCGCATGACCCTGCCCGTAAAGCCCCCGGAGACCGGACGCGACGCGTTCCACTGGCGGCGCGAGGACACCGTCCGCACCGCCGGGCTCCTGGCGGTGATAGCCGCACTCCATGTCGTCGCGTTCGGCGTGCTGTTCCTGCTCGTCGTGCCGGAGCACTACGAGGTGGGGTCGAAGGCCTTCGGCATCGGCCTCGGCGTCACCGCGTACACCCTGGGCATGCGGCACGCGTTCGACGCGGACCACATCGCCGCGATCGACAACACGACCCGGAAGCTGATGGCCGACGGCAAGCGCCCGGTGTCGGTGGGGTTCTGGTTCGCGCTCGGCCACTCCAGCGTGGTGGTCGTGCTCGCCGCGCTGATCGCCGGGGGCACCCAGCTCGCCGGGCGGATCATGAACGAGGGCTCCGCCACCCATCAGACGCTCGGCGTCATGGGCACCACCATCTCCGGGTCCTTCCTCTACCTCATCGCGGCGCTCAACCTCGTCGCCCTGGTGGGGATCCTGCGGGTGTTCCGGGCGATGCGCGCGGGCTCGTACGACGAGGCGGAGCTCGAACAGCACCTGGATTCACGGGGGTTCATGAACCGGATCCTCGGCCGGTTCACCAAGTCCATCACCCGGCCTGGCCAGATGTACCCGCTCGGCTTCCTCTTCGGCCTCGGCTTCGACACGGCGACCGAGGTCACGCTGATGGTGATGGCGGGCAGCGGCGCGGCGGCCGGACTGCCCTGGTACGCGATCCTGTGCCTGCCGCTGCTGTTCGCCGCCGGAATGAGTCTGTTCGACACCCTGGACGGGACGTTCATGAACTTCGCGTACCAGTGGGCGTTCTCGAACCCCGTGCGCAAGGTGTTCTACAACCTGGCCATCACCGGCCTCTCGATCGCCGTCGCGTTCCTGATCGGCACCATCGAGCTCGTGGGGGTCCTGCACGACAAGCTCGACCTGCGGGACTCGGTGACCGGCTGGATAGCCGGGCTCGACCTGGACAACGTCGGGTTCATCATCGTGGGTCTGTTCGTCGTCGTCTGGGCGGTGGCCATCGGGTACTGGCGGCTCGCGAAGGTCGAGGAGCGGTGGGCCGTGCGGACCTGATCCGGCGGGCCGCCGGGACCGGGACTCCGTATGGTCGTGCGGGTGAGTGAAGCCAGCGTTCCACCGGCGGAGCCCGCGCCCGTACCACGCAGGTCCGCCCTCCCCGCGGCCCTCACGGTCCTCACGGTCGTGAGCGGCTTCGTCGACGCGGTCAGCTATCTGGGCCTCGGCCGCGTCTTCGCGGCGAACATGACCGGCAACGTCATCATCATCGGCTTCGCCGCGGCGGGCGCTCCCGGGTTCTCCGTCCTCGGGTCGGTCACCTCCCTCGGCGCGTTCCTCGCGGGGGCCGTGTGCGCCGGGCGGCTGACCGGAGTGTTCGCCGGGCGGGCGCGGGCGACCTGGGTGCGGTCGGTGTTCGTCACCGAGGCGGTCCTGCTCGCCGTGGCGACGGCCGTCGCGTTCGCGTGGCCGGGCGGGGCGACGTACACGCTCATCGCCGTCCTCGCATGGGCGATGGGGCTACGCAACGCGACCGTCCGCAAACTCGGGGTCCCGGACATGACCACGACGGTCCTCACGATGACGCTGACCGGGTTCGCCTCGGAGTCCTCGCTCGCGGGCGGCACCGCTCCGCGGACGGGGCGGCGGATCGCCTCCGTGGTGGCGATGCTCGCGGGCGCCACGCTCGGCGCTCTGCTCGTGCTGCACCACGGTCTCGGCTGGCCGCTCCTCGTCGGCACCCTGCTCGTGGCGGCCGCCGCGGCCGGATATCGCGAGCCGGCCTCCGACGCGGACGACATCCGATCGGCCTAACCCTGCGGGCGCCGTCCGCCCGGGCTCACTAGCGTCCTGACCAGGACCGCAGCTCCCTCTGCCGCTGCGGCACAGGGACCGGAGACGCCTCATGTTCTGCCCGATAGCCACCGTCATCACGACGACCGCCTGCCTCACCGCGCTCGCGCCCGGGACCGCAGCCGCACAGCACCCCGTCGCAGCGCCCGCCTCGCTGACCGCACCCGACGCGGTGGGCCGGGTCGGCTCGGTGGGCCGGACGGACCCCTTGAGCCCCTCCGACGACGGGCCTCTCGACCGGGGCTCGGACGACGGGACCCGTGACCGGGGCTCGGCGGACGGAACCCGTGACCGGGGCTCGGCGAACGGCGACTCCTACGCGGAGGCACGCCTGTCGCCGTCCACGACGGTGGGGGCCTCGTCCACCGCCGAGATCACGGTCTACTGCGCCGGCGGCGGGCGCGGCTCCATCACGGCCCGCTCCCAGGCCTTCGCCGCCGGCTCCGTCACGCTCCCCATGTTCGGCGGCGGAATCGGGCAGGACGGGCGCACCCAGTACCGGGGGACGGCACGCCTGGCCGGTGCGGTCGGGAGCAGCTCGCAGGTGTCCGTGGAGGGAGCGTGCCCTGACGGCAGGCCGTGGAGCACCCCGATGAACGTGACACGCGACAACTATCTCGGCGCACGCGCCGGAGTCGGCAGCACCGCGGGCGGCGGCCTGGACCTGGGCCGGATCGGCTTCGGCGCGGCCCTCGCGGGCGGGGCCGCCTGCGTGCTGTGGCGCAGGACGCGCGCCCCGCACGAGGACTGACCGGTCCATCCGCCAACCGTCACACACGAGGCAAGTGCGCCGTACGTCCGTTCCGCCCCTGACCTACCGCGCTTTGCCGACAATCGCCTCCATTGCGGCCGGCCGAACGGCACCCCCGAGGCTCCACATCCATGACGCAGCACTGCGCATCCGGCCGGGGTTGGCTGAAAACAGCCCCCCGGCAGTAACGCGCGAGCCGCTCAGGGCAGCCGTTCCCCGGTCAACTCGCCGGTGAACCCGTCCCGGCCCGAGCGCACTCACGCACAACACCCGTACACCTGTCCCCATTTGGCACACCCCTGGCGGCGAAGGCTGTTACCACGGCCCCCCGACAGGCTGGCGACTTCGCGACGAACTTCGCCGCCGGGCGCTCTGCGCCCATTGTCCCGGTTCTCTCACCGCGCGCGGTGGCTAGCATGAGCGCCACATACGTGCCGGAAGATCACCATCCCGTTGGTGGGACCGGCCGTGCGGCCGACCCGAGCCGATCGGCCACGACCTTCCCGCACGCAAGCACCGATGGGACCGCGGAATGCCAGTGCCTGCCCGCCCGAGGCCGCGCCGAACACCCACGTCGCGGCGCTCCACGCTCGCCGTCCCCCTCGCCGTCCTCGTCGTGGCCGGAGCGGCCGTCGGCGCGGTGACCGCCGCGGCTCCGCAGGCCGCCCGCACCTGGGTGCTCGTCGCGCTTCTGATCAGCTGGCTCTGCGTGGCCGCTTCCCTCATCACCGCCGCGCTGCTCCAGCAACGGGCCCGTGGCGCAGTGGACACCGCGCAGGGTGAATCGCTCGCGCTCCAGCAGCAGTTGACACAGCGCGGGGCCGATGCCGCCCATCTCGTGAACGTCACGCTCCCCTCCGTGTCGAAGCGGCTGCGGGACGGCACGGGCGCCGAGGAGGCACTCGCCGCCACCGCACCGCCCGCGGACCACCAACTGCGCCAGGCACTTGAGGCGTTCACCGCCGAACTGGACGACGCCGTACGGCGCGAGGCGTCCGCGGTGGCCACCGCTCAGGACACGGCCCGCCGGATCGCCCGCACCGACCGCGACCTGGACGAGCTGGCGACCGCGACCCTGCCGGCCGCCGTCGCGGCGCTGCGCGAGGGCTCCACCGCCGACGCGGTCCTCTCCGGCCTCCACCACCCCGACGACGCGCACCTGCGCGCCCTGACGGAGTCCTTCGTACGGGAACTCGCCACCAGCGAGCGGCGGGCCGCGGCCGCCCAGGCCGCCAGCGCCAAGGCCCTCAGCCGGGTGCAGGCCAAGTCGGTCAGCATGCTCGCCGATCTGCGCGACATGCAGGACCGGCACGGCGAGGAGGTCTTCGGCGATCTGCTCAGGCTCGACCACAACACGTCCCAACTCGGCCTGCTCACCGACCGGCTGGCCCTTCTCATGGGCGGCCGCGCCAGCCGCGCGTGGAACAAGCCGATCGTCATGGAGAGCATCCTGCGCGGTGCGGTCGGCCGGATCGCCGCCTACCAGCGGGTCAGGCTCCACTGCGCCACGAATGCCGCGATCGCCGGCTTCGCCGCCGAGGGCGTCATGCACCTCCTCGCCGAACTGATGGACAACGCCGCGAACTTCTCGCCGCCCATCGACGAGGTCCACGTCTACGTCGAGGAACGCAGCGCCGGGATCGTCGTGACGATCGAGGACAGCGGCCTGAAGATGGCCGACGCGGCCATGCGCCGCGCCGAGGCCGCGGTGTCGGGCCGCGAGACGGACCTGGCCTCGCTCCAGGGCACCCGGCTCGGCCTCGCCGTGGTGGGCCGCCTCGCCGCCAAGTACCGCATCAGCGTGAACTTCCGGCCGTCCTCCCGCGGCGGCACGGGTGTCGTGGTCCTCCTTCCGCCGCAGCTGCTCGCCCAGCAGCGCGACCCCGCCCCGCAGCAGCCCCCGGTCCGCCACGCCGCCGCCCCCGCCGCACCTGTGACGGCGCCGGACCCCGCACCGCGGACGTCCGACGACACCACGCCCGGGATTCCCGCCCAGGCGGACCCGCCGTCCGCGACGCCGGGCGGCCTGCCGGTACGGGCGCCGGGGCGCACCATGGCCTCGGCCGAACGCGACCGCAAGGACCGTGCCCCCGCCGAGGACGGCACGCCCGCGGAGGAGTCCGTGCGTGCGCCGCGCGACGCCGGTGCGCAGTTCGGCGCCTTCCACCGCTCGCGGCGCGCTCGCGACGAAACGCCCGGCACGTCGCCCGAGGTGCCCCACCAGGCCGACGAGTCGCCGGCCGAGTAGCCCGCCCCGCTCCCCGCACGCGCCCGGGCACCGGCGCCCCCATCCCCCGTACGAGAACGTTTGATTGGAGGCACGGGCTGGTGACCGGTTCGCCGGGCACAACCCGCCCCACACGCCATGCGGACCACTGACAACAGCCTGACCTGGCTCCTGGAGAGCCTGCTGGACCGCACGCCCGGCACGCGCCACGCCCTGGTGCTCTCCCGGGACGGTCTGAAGCTGTGCTGGAGCGAACATCTGACCCTCGACCAGGCCGACCAGCTCGCGGCCATCTGCTCCGGCATCCAGGCGCTCGCCCAGGGCGCCTCGGTGGAGTTCGGTGACGGGACGGGCGGTGTACGGCACTCGATGACCGAGTTCCACGGCGGTCTGCTGTTCATCGTCGAGGCGGGCGAGGGCGCGCATCTCGCGGTGATAGCCGAGGACGGCGCCGACCCTGGCGTCGTCGGCCACCGGATGAGCGAGCTCGTCGAGCAGATCGGCGAGCACCTGCGGGCCGAGCCACGGACGGACGACGGAGAGAGCGCGTCCTCATGACACGCCGGCCCGTCGACACCGGTGACCCGGACCGGCTGTACACGGTCACGGGTGGCCGCAGCCGGGCCGACGACGACACCTTCGATCTGGTCACCCTGGTCGTCGCCGAGTGCGAGCCCACGCCGGGGATGCAGTCGGAACAGGTCCGCATCCTCGACCTGTGCCGGCATCCGGCGGCCGTGGTCGAGATCGCGGCCGAGATGAAGCTGCCGATCACGGTGATGCGCATCCTGCTCGGCGATCTCCTCGCGACGGGCCGCATCACCGCCCGGCATCCACGCGCGGCGCGGTCCGTCGCCTCGCTCCCCGACTCCGCCCTTCTCAAGGAGGTGCTGCATGGACTCCGCAACCTCTGAGCTGCCCTCCCGTACGCCGCTTTCCGACGTCGCCGAGACCGGGCTCAAGATCGTCATCGTGGGCGGGTTCGGCGTCGGCAAGACGACCCTGGTCCGGTCCGTCAGCGAGATCCGGCCGCTGAACACCGAAGAGGTCATGACGCAGGCGGGCATCGGCGTCGACGAGCCTGCCGCGGTCTCCTCGAAGACCACGACGACGGTGGCGTTCGACTTCGGGCGCATCAGCCTCACCGAGCGAATGGTGCTCTATCTGTTCGGCGCCCCCGGGCAGGAGCGCTTCTGGTTCCTGTGGGACCGGTTGTTCTCGGGGACGCTCGGCGCGGTCGTGCTCGTCGACACGCGGCGGATGAGCGACTCCTGGTACGCCATCGACCGCCTGGAGCACCACAGGACGCCGTTCGTGGTCGCCGTGAACCGGTTCGACGGCGACGGGACCCGGTTCTCCCTCGACGAGATCCGCCAGGCGCTCACGCTGCCCGAGCACGTGCCGCTGATCGACTGCGACGCGCGCGTCAGGTCGTCGGGCAAGCACGTTCTGATCACCCTCGTCGACCACCTCTACGAACTGGCCATGGCCCGGGAGAAGACACCATGACCGACGCGACCCCGCCGCCCGGCTGCCCCGCCCATTCCGGCGCGGTGGCCCTCAGCGGCCTGGAGTACCAGCAGACCCCCTCGGAGCTGTACCGGTCCCTGCGCAGGGAGCACGGCGCCATCGCGCCCGTCCTGCTCGACGGGGACATCCCGGCGTGGCTGGTCCTCGGCTATCCCGAGGTCACGTATGTCACGAGCCACGACGAGCTGTTCGCCCGGGACTCGCGGCGCTGGAACCAGTGGGAGCACATCCCGGCCGACTGGCCGCTGATGCCGTTCGTCGGCTACCAGCCGTCGGTCCTATTCACGGAGGGCGCCGAGCACCAGCGGCGCGCGGGCGTCATCACTGAGGCCCTCGAAGAGGTCGACCAGTTCGAACTCGCCCGCGACTGCGAGCGCATCGCCGACCAGCTCATCGACGCGTTCGCCGGCAGCGGCCGGGCCGAGCTGATGGCCGCCTTCGCGCACGCCCTGCCGATGCGGGCGGCGGTGCAGTTCTGCGGGATGCCCGCGGGCAGCACCGACACCGAGCAGCTGGTGGACGATCTGCGGATCTCCCTGGACGCCGCGGAGGGCGACGACCCGGTGGCCGCGTACGGCCGGGTGGGCGCGCGCATCCAGCAACTGGTCAAGGAGAAGCGGGAGTCACCCGGTCCTGACGTCACGTCACGGATGCTGGCGCACCCGGCGGGCCTCACCGACGAGGAGGTCGTCCAGGACCTGATCTCCGTCATCGCGGCGGCGCAGCAGCCGACGGCCAACTGGATCTGCAACACGCTGCGTCTGCTGCTGACCGACGAACGGTTCGCGCTGAACGTCTCCGGCGGGCGGCTCAGTGTCGGTCAGGCGCTGAACGAGGTGCTGTGGCTGGACACGCCCACGCAGAACTTCATCGGCCGGTGGGCGGTGCGCGACACACAGCTGGGCGGGCGGCAGATCCGGGCGGGCGACTGTCTGGTGCTCGGCCTCGCGGCGGCCAACACCGATCCGCAGATCTGGCCCGAGTCGCAGGTGGGCGCGGAGAACTCGGCCCATCTGTCGTTCAGCAACGGCGAGCACCGCTGCCCGTATCCGGCCCCGCTCCTCGCGGACGTCATCGCCCGTACGGCGGTGGAGACGCTGCTCGAGCGGCTCCCCGACCTGGTGCTCGCCGTGGAGCCGCAGGAACTGACCTGGCGCCCGTCGATCTGGATGCGCGGACTGACCTCGCTGCCGGTGCAGTTCACGCCTGTGTCGCACTGAGACATACGGACACCACACGGCCGGGACCGGACAACTGCCGCTCCCGGCCGCATGGTTCACGCGGTGACGGGGGTGAACTGCACCGGCAGGGACTGCGGGCCGCGGGTGAACACTCCTTGTTCCACCGGGTCGAACCCGTCGGCGAGCCGCACGTCCGGCATCGCGTCGAGGAGCTGGCCGACGCCGATCTCGACCTCGGCCTTGGCGAGCAGCGCGCCGACGCAGAAGTGCCGGCCGAGCGCGAAGGACAGATGGTCGGCCGCCGCCGAGAACGCGTTCGTGGCGGTGAGGTCCTCGCGGAAGATGTCGAAGCGGTCGGGCTCCGCGTAGCGGTCCGCGTCGCGGTTGGCGGCGCCGATCAGACAGGTGACGGTCGCTCCCGCGGGGATCGTGCCGCCGCTCACCTCCACGTCGGTCGCCGACTGGCGCATGATCATGTGGACGGGCGGGGTGTAGCGCAGCGTCTCGGCGAAGGCGCGGGCGATCAGCGTGCGGTCCTTGCGGACGGCGTCGAGCTGCTCGGGGTGGGTGAGCAGGTTGGCGAAGATGCTGGCGATGGCCTTGTCGGTGGTCTCGCCGCCGGCCGCGAGGAGCAGGCTGCAGAACGCCTTGATGTCCTCGTCGCTCATGCGGACGCCGTCGACCTCGGCGGCGCAGAGCGAGGAGAGCAGGTCGTCGCCGAGGTCGTCCCGGCGCTGCTGGATGATCGGGATCATGTACTCGGCGAACTCGACGCGGGTGCGCTCACCTGCGGCCGCGACGTCCTTGTCCCCGGACAGGTTGCCGAGGAACGCGATGACGGTGGTGTACCAGCCGTGGAAGCGCGCGTGGTCCGCCTTGTCCAGGCCCAGCATGTCGGCGATCACGTTGACGGGGAAGCGGGTGGCGTACGCGCCCACGAGGTCGACGGAGCCGGTGGCGCGGAACGTGTCGATCAGTTCGCGGGAGTTGCGCTCGATGACCGGCAGGAACTTCTCCTGAAGGTCGCTCCCGCGGAACGCCGGCGCGACTAGGGCGCGGCGGACCGCGTGCTCACGCCCGCTGAGCTGGAGGATCGTCTTGCCGTGCACCGGCTCGATCTGCCAGTTGTAGTTGTCCGTGGTGAACTGCGACTCCTTGTCCTTGAAGACGCGCTCGACATCGGCGTACCGCGAGATGACGTAACTCTGTGTGGCCTCGTGCCAGATGAGCGGAGAGTGCTCACGCATGGCCGCGTAGGCCGGGTACGGATTCTCGGCGAACTCCGGCGACAGTATGTCGGGGACCTGTGCGGTGGACATGAAGCTCCCTCGGTCAGTAACAGGCAACGCCCACCAGGTTATTGATCATCCGTCGGCGGAGACAGCCCCCCTCATGGTTTCGCTGCGCCGGTCGGCGTGATAGGCCGGGGCGCTCAGTCGTCGGAGCGGCAGATGATGAAGTCGGGGAAGACGTGGCGGCCGACCCGGTCGCCGATCTCGTCGATCGCGCGGCGGATGTCCCGCAGCTGCTCCACCGTCATCTCCAGCGGTGGCTCGTCGGGCTGACAGGTGGTCAGGACCGGGTGGTCAACCCCCGGCTCACTGCTCATCTCGATGTGGCAGCCCAGGACGTGGGTGACCGTACGGGTAGCCGCGAACTCGATCATGCGGTCGATGGACTCGGTGAACGCCGCCCAGTCCTCGACGTACAGCCGCCCGGGATAGACCGTGTCTCCGGTGAGCAGGAACCCGGTGTGCGGGTCGTAGTAGGTGACGGCCGCCGCATGGTGACCCGGGGTGGCCAGGCACTCCAGGACGCGGCCGCCCAGGTCGACGCGGGCCACTCGGCCCTGGTCGTTCGCGAACCCGAAGAACTCCCAGGCGCTGCCACGATCCGCCCTGACCAAGCGCGTGTGGGGCCGGTCGGCGAACTGGGCATCCGCCGCCACGTGGTCCCCGTGGGCGTGCGTGTGCAGGACGAGGAGTTCGTAGGTGTCCCGGGGGTGCTCCGCCAGCCAGTCCCCGATGAGCCCGTCGACGACCCGGCGCAGGGGGAAGTACTCGGCGGACGCGGTGGCTCCCGTGTCGATGAGTACGGCGCGCGCGTTGCCGAACAGCAGAAACAGGAAAGGCGCCTCGTAATGCACGGCCATGTTCTGGCGCAGGACGACCGTGTGCTCGTCATAGGGGTGCACCTGGATGTCCGGGTCGGTGTTGTGCTTCGCCGACTCCGATCCATGGATCCAGCGCACGTCCAGCGCCAGCGGCACGGGCCACTCGGTCACGAAGTCGACCTGCCGCGCGGTTTCACCCATTCCGCCTCCTTGAGAAGGTCACCCTCCGGGGGCGTCATCCTGGCCTCCGGACCGGGCTGGAAGCGTGACGTGGGTAACGCGGAGGGGGTCGAGCCTGTGAAGCACCCCATAGGAGCCAGATCACATACTAGTGGTGGTAGTAGCCGGTGGGGCCGCCCAGCGGTGCATAGAAGGCACCACATAGGGTCATTTCGGACATTCCTCCGTAGTGGGGTAGTACGTCACATCCTTGCGCCCCCTCTCGGCCATCGCTAACTATGGCTGTCGTCCCGGAGAGCGGGTCGGAGCACGAGCGAAGCGGCTCGCTCCACACCCCCGGGTCAGGACGCGGATCCCCATTCCGCTCCAGGCGCCACCACACGGTCCAGCGCCGCCCGATGTCCCCGAACATGAAGAGGTACTCCCGTATGACCTTCTCCGCCCCGATCGCCGCTGCCGCCCCCACCACCCGCTTCAAGCGCGCCACCGTCACGGTCCTGGCCGCCGCCGGTCTCGCGGGCGCGGCGCTGACGTTCGCCCCGTCTCCCGCGCAGGCCGCCGAGCCCGCCGCGGCGCCGAAGGCCGCTTCCGCGGTGTCGGCCCAGAAGGGCACCGGCGGAGGCAACGTCGACGCGTGGATCAACGAGGCTCTGTCGATCATGAAGGCCAAGGGCATCCCCGGTTCCTACGAGGGTCTGCACCGCAACATCATGCGTGAGTCCTCCGGCAACCCGAACGCCGTGAACGGCTACGACGTCAACGCGGTCAAGGGCACCCCGTCCAAGGGCCTGCTGCAGGTCATCCAGCCGACCTTCGACGCCTACCACGTCGCCGGCACCTCCAACAGCCTGACGGACCCGGTCGCCAACATCACCGCGGCCGCCAACTACGCCGCCGACCGCTACGGCTCCATCGACAACGTCAACTCCGCGTACTGAGCCATCGTCACCGCACGCCGTGACTGACCCACGGCACAGCTCCACCACCGCACAGCTCCACCCTCGATATGGAGGGCAGCCCCTATCCCGCACACCAGCGGAGACGAAGGGCACGCGCCCTCGGCCGACGCCCTTGACCACCCCGGCTACGGGTCCGCGAACCAGCACCGCTCACGCGGCAGGTCACGCAGGAAACGACTGCGCGTCATCACATACACCGCACTCGGCGCCGTCCTCGTCGGCGCAGGCGGTGCGGCCTACGCGTGGTCGCACCTGAACGGGAACCTCAAGGGCACGGACATCAACGCCGTACTGGGCAAGAACCGCCCGGGCACGGGCCACAACGGAGCGATGAACATCCTCCTCCTCGGCTCCGACTCACGCGCCGGCACACACGGCCGATACGGCCGTGGCGTCACCGGCGCCCGCTCGGACACGGCGATGGTGCTGCACGTCGACAAGAGCCACAAAATGGCCTCCGTCGTCAGCATCCCCCGCGACACGATGGTCGACCGGCCGCAGTGCGCGAAGCCGTCGGGCGGCACAGCGCCGGGCGAGCACCAGGCGATGTTCAACGCCGCCTACCAGGTGGGCGGCCCCGCCTGCACCGTGAAGACGGTGGAAAAAATGTCGGGCGTGCGCATGGACCACTACCTCGAGGTCGACTTCAAGGGCTTCGAGAAGTTCGTCGACGAGCTCGGCGGTGTCGACGTCACCACCCACCGAGCCATCAAGGACACCAGCAGCCACCTCTCCCTGACCGCCGGCAGGCACACCCTCAAGGGCGAACAGGCTCTGGCGCTCGTGCGCACCAGGCACGGCGTCGGCGACGGCAGCGACCTGGGCCGCATCCAGCTCCAGCAGACGTTCATCAAGGCACTGATCCACCGCGCCGAGTCGATCGGCGTGGTCAGCAACCCCGCCCGGGCCTACGCGCTCGCCGACACCGCGACCAAGACCGTGAGCGCCGACTCCAATCTCGCGTCCGCGGACAAACTGCTCGGCCTGGCCAAGGACCTCAAGGACATCAGCCCCGACCACATGAACATGATCACGCTGCCCGTCCGCTACGACACCCACGACACCGGCCGCGTCCTGCCCCTGACCAAAGCATCCCACCAGGTCTGGCAAGCCCTGCGCCACGACCACCCGATCCCCAAATCCGCGACCGACAACTCGGTCGCCGCACGCACCGACTCACCCGTGACCACCGACACCTAAGGGGCCTCGGGCCATGCCGTCACGGCAGGTCGGTGCGGCCCAGCCAGGCCGGCTTCACCGGCACCCCGTCCGCGTACCGGTCCACTGTCGGACCCGAGGGTGCCGGAGCAGTGTCCTCGGCAGGCGCGGCGGGCGCAGGCGCGGCGTCCTCGGGTGTCGGCACGGGCGTCGGCTGCGGCTCGGGCGCCGGCGCGGCGCTGTCCTTCACCAGCTCCGCGACCGTGAACCGGGAACTGAAGGTCTGCCAGGCACCGTCGACGACGAGCAGGAACCCGTCGGCGGTACGGAAGATCCGACTGCGCTTCGGACTGCGGGGATGCTCCGGCGTGTAGCGCCCGATCCACTCCCCCAGCTCCGCCAGGGCCTCTTCACGTGAGCCCTCCACATGCGTGAGCACGGACGCCTCCATGTGTTTGCGCTCCCCAGTCCCCACGGTCATCTCGACGATCAGCCCCCAAGTGGCCATGCGCCGCCCCCCTTTCCGCTCGTTCGGCTCACCCTCAGGGTAGGCGGCTGCCCACCTGGGCGATCAGCAGTGGCGGGCCGGAACACCCGCTCGTAGCTTCGCCATATGACCAAGCGACAGATTGCGTACCTCGCATGCACCGCGGCCCTCGTCGCGTCGGGGGTGGGGGCCGCCGCCCCGTCGTCCGACTGCCGATCGGTGCACCGGGTGAAACCGGGCGAGTCGATCCAGAAAGCCGTGAACACGGCAAAGCCGGGAGACGTCATCGTCCTCTCCCCCGGCACCTACCACGAGAGCGTCACCATCACCGTGTCCGGTGTGACGCTGCGGGGCGCGAGCGCCCGGTCCACCGTCATCGTCCCTGGCGCGGCGTCCGCCGGCAGCGCATGTGCCAAGGCCGGCAACGGCATCTGCGTGACCGGGACCAAGAGCAAGCCCATCGAACGCGTCACCGTGCGCTCGCTGACCCTTCGCGGTTTCACCAAGACCGGTCTGTGGGCGACGGGTACCGATCGCCTCCGGATCGAGGGAGTGACCTCCGAGAAGAACGGCCAGTGGGGCATCGGCCAAGAGAGGTCCGTGCGCGGGGTGGTCCGCTACGACACCCTCAAGGGCAACGGCGACGCCGGCCTCTTCCTGGGCAACACGGTCTACGCCGAGGAGGGGGCCCTGGACACCGATGGGACGGTGATCAGCCACAACCGGATGCTCGGCAACCGGATCGGCGTCACCGTGCGGCGGCTGCGGAACCTGGCGGTCGCGCACAACGAGGCGGCCGGCAACTGCGCCGCGATGATGCTCGTGGGTGACGAGAACAAACCGCGCCCCGGCGCACTGACGGTGCGGAACAACTACGTACACGACAACAGCAAGTACTGCCCCAAGACCGCGCGCCTGCCCTACATCCAGGGGTCGGGCATCGTCCTCACCGGCGTCGAGGACTCGCTGCTGGCGAACAACAGCATCGTGAACAACGTGGGCAAGGCCCCGATGTCGGGCGGCATCGTGCTCGCCAAGAACTTCAAGGGTGCCCTCAACCAGCGCAACGAGATCCGCGACAACCTCGTGATGGGCAACACGACCGACCTGGTCACCCAGGACAAGGGCAAGGGCAACAAGTACCGCGACAACAGGTGCGCGGTGTCCGTGCCCGCCGGAAGGTGCTGAGGGCCCATGCCATGTCCGCACACATCACGCCAGCAGAAGCGAGGCAACAGATGACGACCGTCGATCAGGCTCCCCAGTCACCCATGCGCCTGCGGGAGCTGGTTTTCGGAGCCGCGTGCGCCGCCGCCGTACGCGCGGCCGCCCGCCTGGGCGTGGCCGACGCCCTGGACGACACGCCCATGAGCGTGGAGGACCTGGCGGCTGCGGTGAAGACCCAACCGCTGACACTGCGCCGACTGCTGCGCGCACTGGCCAGCCAGGGCGTCTTCACGGAGCGCCCGGACGGCACGTTCGCGCACACGGACATGTCCCGGCTCCTGCGCGAGGACGACCCGCACAGCCTGCGCTACATCGCGCTGTGGTGCACCGAGCCGTGGACCTGGAACGTCTGGCCGAAGCTCGACGAGGCGGTGCGCCACGGCCGCAACGTCTTCGAGGACGTGTACGACAGTGAGTTCTTCACCTATCTCAACCAGGAGGCTCCCGAGTCGGCGCACGTCTTCAACCGCGCCATGACGACGTCCAGCGAGCAGTCCGCGCGCGACGTCGCCGCCCTCCTCGATCTGGAGGGCGTGGCCTCGGTCGCGGACATCGGCGGCGGTCACGGGCAGGTCGTGGCCGGCCTGCTGGAGAAGCACCCCGACATGCACGGCACGCTGCTCGACCTGCCGGGGGTGGTCGAGAACGCCGATCCCCGCCTGCGCGAAGGCGGTTCGCTGTCCTCACGGGTGCGCATCATCGCCGGTGACTGCCGCGAGGACATCCCGGTCCAGGCGGATGTCTACATCATCAAGAACATCCTGGAGTGGGACGACGACAGCACCCGCAGGGCGCTGGCCAATGTCCGCAAGGCGGCGCGGCCCAGTGCCCGCGTCATCGTCATCGAGAACCTCGTCGACGACACCCCGTCGATGAAGTTCACGACGTCCATGGACCTGCTGCTGCTCCTCAACGTCGGCGGTGCCAAGCACACCCGGCTGAGCATGGTCGAGCGGCTGACGGACGCGGGTCTCGTCCTCGGCGAGGTCCGTCCCGTCAACGCGTACCTGCACGCCTTCGAGTGCACCGTGCCCGCCTGACCCGCACACAGTCCCCGGACACAACCCGAGGCCGCCGGCTCCGCGTCTGACGCGGGACCGGCGGCCTCGGGTTGTGTCGTGCCCTCGCTCAGGAGGGGTCGTTCCGGTTCCAGTGGTAGAAGCGGTGCGCCATGGCGTCCTTGGGGCTGCGCCATGTCTGCGGGTCGTACGCACTGACGTACGCCGACAGCTGATCGCTGATGTTGCGGAACTCGGGGTGCCCGGCCACCTGTGCGATGGCGGGCGCCGGGTCCTCGTCGGACTCGATGAGGTGCATGTACACGTCGCCGAACTGGAACAGGCTACGGCTCTTGACGCCGATCAGACGCGGGAGCTCACCTCGGTCGGAGGCGGCGAACACGTCGGAGATCGCCGGCGCCGAACCGGGCGCCATGCGGGCGACGATCAGGGCGTGATGCATCGTGTTTCCTTCCTGGACGGTCGGTCGATCGGCGGTCAGCGGGGCACGGCGGCCTTCTGCCGGTCACGGGCGACGCGCTCGATCTGGTCGCGGATGAGGCCCATCTGCGTGACGGAGTTGCGGTTGATGTTGTCCGTCATCCAGGCGTCGTCGACCGGGGCCTCGGGCTTCATCGCGAAGTCCTGCACCCAGTCCATACGCGTGCCTTCCGGGGTCTCCGTGTAGTCCCACCGGATGTCCATGTGCGCGAAGGGCCCGGTCTCGACGCGGCGGGCACGCACGGTCCGCTTGGCACGGTCCATGGTCCGCTCCGAGACCCAGCTCCAGACCTTCCCGTTGTCGTCCGGGTGCATGGTCAGGCGGAAGGTCGTCGTGTCACCCTCGCGGGAGAGCACTTCGAGGGACGCGTACTCGCTGAAGAGCTGCGGCCAGTTCTCGATGTCGTTGGTGATGTCCCAGACGAGGTCGAGGGGGGCGTCGATGGTGATGCTGTTCTCGGTGTGTCCGGACATGTCAGGCTCCAGCCTTGAGGGTGCTGTTGACGAGGTCGAGGAACTCGCGGGGCGTCTTGCAGCGCTCCGAGTCCTGGGGAAGCGACTGGCCGTACCGGTTCTCGAGCTCGCCGACGATGCCGAGCAGGCCGAGGGAGTCGAGGCCGACGGAGTCGAACGGGAAGTCCGGCGACTGCTTGAGTCGCGCGGGGTCCACGGTGACTCCGGCCGCCTTCTTCATGAGGCCGGCCAGATCGTCGAAGGTCAGTTCTGCGGTGATCATGCGGGTGTTCTCCTTCCCGCCCGGTCCTATCGGGCGGAGTCGCCGCCGCGGCGCACTACCAGCGCCGCGTTGGAGCCCATGAGTCCCCTGCTGAGGACCAGGGCGGTGCGCAGCTCGGCGGGGCGAGCGCGAGACATCACCAGGTCGAGGTCGTGGCAGATGTCGAACACGTTGGGTGTGGGGGGTACGAGGCCGTTCTCCATGGCGAACACGGCCGAGACGACGTCCAGGACGGGCGCCGCGCAGTAGGCCCGCCCCGTACCGGTCTTGGGCGCCGTGACGGGGACGCGGCTGCCGTGCGCACCCAGGGCGTCGGCGATGGCCAGCGCCTCGGCGCGGTCCGCCTCCGGTACGCCCATGGCGTCGGCGAAGACGACGTCGATCTCCTCCGGGGCGCAGCCCGCCTCGTCGAGGGCACCCTTGATCGCGCGGGCGAGCCCCTCTCGGGACTCCTCCCAGCGGGAGGCGCCGGTGAAGGTGGCCGAGTGGCCGGCCACCACGGCCCGGATGTCGGTCCCCCGTTCGCGGGCGCGGGTCTCGTCCTCGACGACGAGCATCGCGCCGCCCTCGGCGGGCGCGAACCCGCGGGCCCTGTTGGTGAAGGGCAGATAGGCCCGGTCGGGATCCTCGGCGGTGCTGAGCTCGGGGTAGCCGAGCTGGCACACCATCGAGTACGGGGCGAGGGGGGCCTCGGCGGATCCGACGACCATGGCGCCGGTTCCGCGCCGTACGGTGCGGGCCGCGTGCGCGATGGCGTCAAGACCGCCCGCCTCGTCGCTCGCGACCACCCCGCACGGCCCCTTGAAGCCGCTCCAGATGGAGATCTGTCCGGTGCTGGCGGCGTAGAACCAGGCGATGGACTGGTAGGGGCCCACGAATTTGGAACCCTGACCCCACAGCTTCTGGAGCTCTCGCTGTCCGAACTCACCGCCGCCGGAACCGGCCGCGGTGACCACGCCGATGGAGTACGGCTCCGCGGGGTCACCGCGGCCGAGCCCGGCTTCGTCGAGGGCGAGCGCCGCAGCGGCCATACCGAAGTGGGTGAAACGGTCCGTCTGGACGAGGAACCGCTCGTCGATGAGGCCCGCGGGGTCGAAGCCGCGGACCTCACCGCCGACGCGGAGCGGCATGTCCTCGCATCCTTCGCGGGTGATCCGGTCCAGGGCGCCGAGGCCCTCCCGGACGGATTTCCAGTACGCGTCGGCGTGCAGTCCGTTGGGCGCGATCACACCGATCCCGGTGATGGCCGCGCCGCGGGCGCGTTCACTGCTCATCGTGTCCTCCCACCTGGTTCGGTCAGGAGCACCGCGGACTGGAATCCGCCGAATCCGCTGCCGACGGAGAGCACGTTCCGCAGCTTTCGCGGGCGTGCGGTGCGCGGTACGTAGTCCAGGTCGCACTCGGGGTCGGGGGTCTCGTAGTTCGCCGTGGGCGGCACCACCTGGTGCTTCATGGCAAGGACGCAGGCGACCACCTCTATCGCGCCGATCGCGCCCAGGGAGTGGCCCACCATGGATTTGATGGAGCTCATGGGTGTGTCGTAGGCGTGAGCTCCCAGGGACACCTTGACCGCGGCCGTCTCGTGGCGGTCGTTCTGTCTGGTGCCCGAACCGTGTGCGTTGACGTAGTCGATCAGCGTGGGGTCGAGGCGGGCCTGGCCGAGCGCGTTGTCGATCGCCCGGGCCATCTCCAGGCCTTCGCTGGTCAGACCGGTCATGTGGTAGGCGTTGCCGTAGGTGGCGTAGCCGCTGAGCTCGCAGTAGATGTGCGCGCCGCGCGCACGGGCGTGCTCGTAGTCCTCCAGGACGAGCACCGCGGCGCCCTCGCCCATCACGAAGCCGTTGCGGTCGGCGTCGAAGGGACGGGAGGCGTGCTCGGGGTCGTCGTTGTTGGGCGACGTCGCCTTGATGGCGTCGAAGCACGCCATCGTGATCGGGGAGATCGGCGAGTCCGACGCCCCGGCGATGCAGATGTCGGCGCGGCCTTCCTCGATGGTGTGAAAGGCGTAGCCGACCGCGTCGAGCCCGGAGGTGCAGCCGGTGGACACCGTCTGCACCGGACCCCGGGCACCGAACTGCTCGGCGACGACCGAGGCGAGTGTGCTCGGCGAGAACGCCATGTGCAGTTTCGGTTCTGCCGCGCGGTGGTCCACGTCCCACCGCTTCCCGCCCTCGCTGACCAGCACGTAGTCACGCTCCAGGCGGGTGGTGCCGCCGATGGCGCTGCCGAGGGACACCCCGATGCGCCAGGGGTCCTCGACCCCGGTGTCGAGTCCGGAGTCCTTGACGGCTTCGTCGGCGGCGATGACCGCGAACTGGATGTACCGGTCGGCGTGTTCGACCAGTTCCGGGTCGAGGCCGTGCGCGACCGGGTCAAGGTCGCACTCGGCGGCTATGCGTGAGCGCAGGCCCACCGGGTCGAAGAGCGTGATGCCACGGGTCGCGGTACGGCCGTTGGCGAGAAGATCCCAGAACGCGCTCGCCCCGATACCACCCGGGGCGACTACACCGACTCCGGTGACAGCCACCCGCCGGGTCACGTTATGGCCCCACTACGCTCGGACGGCTGTCCGTGTCCTGGCGCGGTCAGGTCCGGACCGCCGGTGATGAACCCGGGGCCGGCTTCGGCACCCTCGGTCACCTCCGTGTCGACGTGGCCGAGGCTGGGGCGCGGGGCGAGCGGGCCGAGGTGGAAGACCATACGGGCTTCCACGTCGCCGACGTTGCGGAAGCGATGCCGCATGTTGATCGGGATCAACAGGCCCTGGTCCGGGCGGAGTTCATGCGTCTCGCCGTCCAGGTCCACCTCGAGGGCGCCGTTGACGACGTAGACGAACTCCTCCGAGTACGGGTGGTAGTGCTCGCCGATGCGCTCGCCGGGCTGGACGAGGGCCAGCCCCATGAACCCGCTGGTGGAGCCGACCGTCGCGGGTGTGAGCATGGCCCGCAGGTCACCTCCTCGGCGGCGGTTGGGTTCGGTCTCGCTCAGGTCCACGATGCGTGGATTCTTGGTCATGGTTGATACCTCCGGGTGCGGCGGTGGCGTCCGGGGCAGCGCCCACGGACACCCCGCAGTTGTCCGTCAGGAACCCGCCGAGCTGCGGTCGGTGATGGGCATCATGTCGGCGTGCGACAGGAGCCGATTGATGTTGCGCTCCGTCTGCAGGGAGCCCTCGACGCCGATCGCTGCGCCGTCGAGGAGCTGCTCGAGCTCCGCGCTCTTCTTCGCGCCCTTGAGGCCGAGGGAGGCGACGGGGTCGCTGTCGAGCTCACCCGTGATGTCGATGAGACGCACCACGATGTCGTCGCGCTGGAAGACGGTGCTGCCGTACACCGGGTTGTCCTGGTCGTCCGCCGCGATCGCGTCCTGCTCGGCCAGCAACCGGGCCAGGTCCATCCCGCGGCCCTTCTTGGCCGGGTAGTACAGCGCGTGCCGCCGCAGGTCGCGCGGTACCGGAACGTCGGACACCACATGGTGGACGGCCGGAAGCGCGGCCCGGGTGAAGAAGACGCGCGCCGAATCGGCGTCGGTCAGGTCCCGGTGCTGCTCGAGGTAGGGGTTGATGGCTTCCTCGACCGCCCGCACCTCGGGCTGGCGGGCGACGTGACGCAGCGCGGCGAGGAGGTCTCCCTCCACCTCCACGGCACGCACGACGCGGTTGCCGTGCATGAAGAGCGAGGTGCGGCGCAGGCGGGTGGTGTCGTCGACCTGGGCCTGGGGTGACTGATACCCGGCCAGGATCTCCGCGACCTTCGACTCGGAGCCCGGCTTGACGGTGAAGGTGAGGGCGTGGCGCGCCGCGCCGTCGCCCACCCGGGCCGTCACCGCGTTCGCCGCTGCCGGCGCCGGCGTGACCGGCTCGGCGGGGCTGGTCTCCCGGAGGATGCTGTAGCGCATCGACCGGGTGTCCTTGACGCAGTTGTGCATCGGCCTGACGGTCTCGACGTGCTCCTCGCTGTTCACCCAGGCGAGGAAGGGCGGGGCGCTCTCCCACTCGCTGGTGATGAGCCACTGCGAGGGGTTCTCGATCGACTGGCAGAGCTGGTCACTGATGTGACCGGGCACGGAGGCGACCTGATTGCGCATGTGCTCGTACGCGTCCAGGAACTGCTGCTGGGCTCCCTCGTACAGGTCGAGCAGGAGGATCACTCGCAACTTGGAGCCGTCGAAGGCCGACTGCGATATGCGTCCTGAGATGGGGGTCATACGGCACACCTCTCCTCTTCTTCAGAAGATCAGGAACGACCACCGCGTCCGAAATGCCGGGGTCGCCATGAGCCGATCGTCGATCGGGCCCCCGGAGGACGCGATCCACAAACGCCGTACGGGTGACCAAGGCACCCATCCGGGCGCTCCGAGGGGCGAAGCGACGCGGGGAGGCATGGACTGTGCACACAACCCCCGACTCACCCGCGGCTGCGGCTGGAGGCAAGCAATGAACCGATCGGAAGCGGCGCCCGAGGGTGCCGAGCACGTGCCCGTACTCATAGTCGGTGGCTCCCTGGTGGGCCTTTCGACCTCGCTGTTCCTGGGGCGTCTCGGCGTCCCGCACATGCTCGTGGAGCGCCACTCGGGCACGTCGATCCATCCCCGCGGGCGCGGCAACAACGTGCGCACGATGGAGTTGTTCCGGGTGGCCGGAATCCAGCAGCGCATCGAGGACGCCGCGTCGGTCCTGGCCGACAACCACGGCATCCTGCAGACGCCGACCCTGGTGGGCGACGCCGGCGAGTGGCTGTTCAAGGAGATCGACCCCGGTGGCGGGCTCGCCCGCTTCAGTCCCGGCGGTTGGTGCCTGTGCAGTCAGAACGACCTCGAACCCGTACTTCTGGAGAGCGCGCGGGAGCTGGGCGGGGACCTGCGGTTCCACACCGAACTGATGTCGTTCGAGCAGGACGCCCAGGGTGTGACCGCGCAGCTCAAGAGCCGCGACACGGGCGAGCACAGCACCGTCCGGGCGGACTACCTCGTCGCGGCGGACGGCCCGCGCAGCCCCATCCGCGAGCGGCTCTCCATCGGGCAGAGCGGCCCGGGCGACCTGTTCCACAACGTGAGCATCACGTTCACCTCGCGCGGCCTCGCGGACGCCGTCGGCGACCGGCGCTTCATCGTGTGCTACCTCACGAACCCGGAGGCCGACGGCGCCCTGCTGCCGGTCGACAACCGTGAGCACTGGGTGTTCCACGCTCCCTGGCACCCCGAGAACGGCGAGACGCTCGAGGAGTTCACGGACGAACGCTGCACGGAACACATCCGGCGGGCCACCGGAGTTCCGGACCTCGATGTGCAGATCACCGGCAGGGCCGCCTGGCACGCCGCCGAGCGGGTCGCCGAGCGGTACTCGGACCACCGGGTGTTCCTCGCCGGCGACTCGGCCCACGAGATGTCCCCCACCGGGGCGTTCGGCTCCAACACCGGTATCCAGGACGCGCACAACCTCGCCTGGAAGCTGGCCGCCGTACTCGGCGGCTGGGCCGGCCCCGGCCTGCTGGAGTCCTACGACCTGGAGCGCCGGCCGGTCGCGGAGGCGACGAGCGCCCGCGCCTCGACGCGATCGGTCGAGCACAGCCACCCGGGATACACCCCCAACCCGGAAGCGGGCGGACCGGGCGGACCGGGAGCAGGCGGCCCCGGTGGCAAGAAGGGCGGAATCCTCAACGTGGCGCTGGGCTATCGCTACCCGCGCGGCGCGGTCCTCGGTGCCGACCCGGCGACGCCGGTCGTACCCGAGGGAATGCGGCTGACCGGCGAGCCCGGGAGCCGCGCGCCCCACATGTGGCTGAACCGCGCCGCCACCCGGGTCTCCACCCTCGACCTGTACGAGCGGTCGATGGTGCTCCTGAGTTCGGGGGACGGCGACGGCACGTGGCACAACGCGGCCACGGCCATCGCGCAACGAATGGCCGTGCCGCTCGACTCCTACCGCATCGGCAGTGGGCCCGACGCGGAACTGTCCCCCGTAGGCGACGTGGACTGGGCGGAGACCCACGGTGTCGCCCCGGGGGGTGCGGTCCTCGTCCGCCCCGACGGATTCGTCGCGTGGCGGTCCGAAGGGCCGGCGGCAGATCCCGGGAAGGAACTGCGGGACGCCCTCATGGGAGTCCTGGACCGGGACTGACAACTCCCGCCGGCCTCAGATGAGATGGGCGAAGACCACCAGGTTGTCGGTGTAGTCCTTCTTGACGTGGTCGTACACCCCGGTGCAGGTGATCAGCCGGACCTGAGCCTGAGGCGTGTCCCCGTACACGCGCTCGTTGGGGAAGTTGTTCTTCGCGAACGTCTCGGCGCTGTCGACCACGAAGGAGGCCGTGCGCGAGTCGGCCCTCTCGACGGAGAAGGTGTCCCCCGTCTTCAGATTGGTGAGGCCGGCGAACACCGCGGCGGACGTCTTCGTGTCGACATGCCCGGCGATGATCGAGGTACCGGTCTCGCCCGGGGTCACGCCGTCGGCCATCCAGCCGACCAGGTTCGTGTCGGCGGCGGGCGGGGGCTGCAGCTGGCCCGTGGGGCCGATGACGAGCTCGGTGAAGGGGGCGTTCACACCGATCTTCGGGATGAGCAGCCGCGTGGGCCTGGCCCGCGGCAGATGCTTTCCGACGGGCGCCACGGACGCTGCGGGCGGCACGGGCTCCTCGGACGCCACGGGCGGCACGGGCGCTACGGGCGCTGCGGGCGGCGCGGGCGGCTCCGACGGCGCGGGCGGCACGGCGTCCGAGGACGGCGCGTACGCCACCGCGGGTCGCGACGCACCGGAGGAATCGGATGTGTCTGACGTCGTGTCATTTCCGCCGAACAGACTCACCGCCAGGACGACGATTCCGACGGACCACACGATCCACGCGCCGATGCGAGATCGGCGCCCGGGCGGCACGGACTCGGTCTGATTGGGGGAAGGCAACCGGGCTGCCATCTGGCATCACCTCACTGGAACGAGCAGGTCTGGAACAGCACAAGAAGATCGGGATCGGCAAAAGAGTCCGGTAACAGCGCAAGCGCGGTCCGGGACCGCGCAGCCAGATCGGGAGCTTCAAGAGGGAACTACGCAAAAAGGAAGGCAGCCGGGCCGCCGCGACGTGTTAACGCGGCGGCCCCGGCTGCTATGACGGGCACCGGTCAGGACGCGTCGGACGCGCGCTTACGGCGCATCGCGAACGCGCCGGCCGCGGCGACCCCGAGGATCGCAATGCCGCCTGCCGTGACACCCGGCGTGGTGGCGAGCCCGCCACCACCGGTGTGCATGCCACCACGCGGCTTGCCGTAGCCGGAGCCGGAGTCGGAGCCGGAGCCCCACGAGTCCTTGCCGGAGTCGGAGCCCCACGAGCCCTTGCCGGAGTCGTCGCCGTCCTTCTTGTAGCTCTCCGGGTCGTACTTCTCCTTGTCCTTGGTCCAGTCGTCGTCGTTCACCATGGTGAGGGCGCCACCACCGGTGTGCATGCCACCACGCGGCTTGCCGTGGTCGTCGCCCTTGCCGTAGCCGCCACCCTTGCCGTGGTCGTCGCCCTTACCGTGGTCGTCGCCCTTGCCGGAGCCGCGGTCCTCCTTGCCGTAGCCGCCGTGGTCGTCCTTGCCGGAGCCGTGCTCGTCCGAGTCACCCTTCTTGTTCTCGTCCTTGCTCCAGTCGTCCCCCTTCAGCATGGCGAGGGCGCCACCACCGGTGTGCATGCCACCACGCGGCTTGCCGTAGCCGCCGCCCTTGCCGTGGTCGTCGCCCTTACCGTGGTCGTCGCCCTTGCCGTGGTCGTCGCCCTTGCCGTGGTCGCCGCCGTCCTCGTTGCCGTAGCCGTCGCCGTCCTCGTTGCCGTAGCCGTCCTCGTCCGAGTCACCCTTCTTGTTCTCGTCCTTGCTCCAGTCGTCCCCCTTCACCATGGTGAGGGCGCCACCACCGGTGTGGATGCCACCACGCGGCTTGCCGTAGCCGCCGCCCTTGCCGTGGTCGTCGCCCTTACCGTGGTCGTCGCCCTTACCGTGGTCGTCGCCCTTACCGGAGCCGCGGTCCTCCTTGCCGTAGCCGCCGTGGTCGTCCTTGCCGGAGCCGTGCTCGTCCTTGCGGTTGCTGTCTTTGTCGTGCTCCGAGCTGTAGGAAGAGCCGTCGTTGTCCCAGTCGCCTGCGGCGGCGGCGAACGCACCAGGAGCAGCGATGGCGAGTGCGGCCGTAGCCGTCGCGGTAGCGAGAAGCATGCGGGCAGTACGCATCGTCGAAGTCCTTCCGCCACGGCCGAGCCACTGACGCTTTGTCAGCTCGAATTACTCGGCCCCGACCTGATCACCGTCAGTCAAAGGCGGCCCGCGCACCACTCGAGCCGCGCGCCCGTCTCATAGCCGCGACGTCACCCAATAGGCCTCCAATGGCTCAACCCGCGGGCAAGTCACAGATCCTGACCAGGCATTTCGCCACAGAGGTTCCCTGACTTCCCGCTCGCGGACCGCTTCGAGCACAACCCGATCGGCCCCGACACGACTGCACGCACCCGGCCCGAACGGACCAGCGGCCCGGCGCACCTCGATCGCTGACGGCGGGTCCGATCCTCCCGGCCCTCATCGCTGACGCCCAGTCCGATCCGGCCGTCCCTCATCGCTGACGAAGCGTCCGGCCCGCACCCGCCCTGATCCCTGACGACGGGTCCGATGCGCCGGTCGCCATCCCTGACGGCGCTTCCGATCCCCTCGCCCTCGTCGCTGACGATCAGTCTGATCCACCTGGCCCAGTGACTGGGGAGGCTCACGGGCGCCGCGCTGTCGCGACACGCCGACGCGCGCTGAACTTGACGCTGCTCACCGTCTCCTCATGGTGGCTCCCCGCATAGCACCGCCCAAAACTATGGTGCCCCACCACATGTGCCGTTGACCTGCGTCTTTCTACCTTGTGCCGACACGTACCCGTCCCCGCCCAACGCCTGGAAGTGGTCCACATGGCCTCCGCAGCAACCGCTCCCCCACCGCCCGCGAGCCTCCGGCGGATCGTCGCCGCGAGCCTCATCGGCACCACGATCGAGTGGTACGACTTCTTCCTCTACGGCTCCGCCGCCGCACTGGTCTTCAACAAGCTCTTCTTCCCCGACGCCGACCCGCTCGTCGGCACGCTCCTCTCGTTCCTGACGTACGCTGTCGGATTCGCTGCGCGGCCGCTCGGCGCGCTCGTCTTCGGGCACTACGGCGACCGGCTCGGCCGCAAGAAGCTGCTGGTCCTGAGCCTGCTCATGATGGGCGGGGCGACGTTCGCGATCGGCCTCCTGCCGACGTACGCGACGGTCGGCGTGGCCGCTCCGGTACTGCTCACCGTGCTGCGACTGGTCCAGGGCTTTGCTCTGGGCGGCGAGTGGGGCGGCGCCGTGCTCCTCGTCTCCGAGCACGGGGACGCCAAGCGGCGCGGCTTCTGGGCCTCCTGGCCGCAGACCGGAGCGCCCGCGGGACAACTGCTCGCCACCGGCGTTCTCTCCCTGCTGACGGCGCTCATCTCCGACGCCTCCTTCACCGCGTGGGGCTGGCGTATCCCGTTCCTGCTGTCCGGGGTCCTCGTCATGGTCGGACTGTGGATACGTCTGTCCGTCGATGAATCACCTGTCTTCAAGGAGGCGCTGGCGCGGGCCGAGGCTCGCAAGGCCGAAGAGGGCGGGGCGAGCGAGAAGACGCCGCTCGTCGCCGTACTGCGCCACCACTGGCGCGACGTCCTCGTCGCCATCGGCGCCCGCATGGCCGAGAACATCAGCTACTACGTCATCACCGCCTTCATCCTCGTGTACGCCACCACGTCGGCCGGCGTCTCCAGGCAGACCGCACTGAACGCCGTACTCATCGCGTCCGCCGTACACTTCGCGGTCATCCCGGCCTGGGGCGCGCTCTCCGACCGGGTCGGCCGCAGGCCCGTGTATCTGCTCGGGGCCGCGGGCGTGGGCCTGTGGATGTTCCCGTTCTTCTCGCTCATCGACACCGGCAGCTTCGGGAACCTGCTCCTCGCCGTGACCGTGGGCCTCGTGCTGCACGGGGCGATGTACGCGCCGCAGGCGGCCTTCTTCTCCGAGATGTTCGCGACGCGGATGCGCTACTCGGGCGCCTCCATCGGCGCGCAGTTCGCCTCGGTCGCCGCCGGAGCGCCCGCGCCGCTCATCGCCACGGCGCTCCTCGTGGACTACGACAGCTCCACCCCGATCGCCCTGTATGTGATCGCCGCCGCCGTCCTGACGCTCATCGCCGTGGGCGTCGCGAAGGAGACCCGGCACCGCGACCTGTCCCACATCGAGGAGGACAGCGCCGCCGGCGAGAAGTCGGCCACGGCCCACACGGCGGACGCCCGCACCGCCTGACCCGGCCATCGCTCCCCGGCCCCCGTACGCACCCCGCGTACGGGGGCCTCGCCGTCACACGACACGCTGAGCACCACGGAACCGCGACCCGCCCGTCAGCCCGATATCGCCCCGGCCAACCGGTGCAGCCGCAGCGCGAGTTGGATCTCCAGGGCACGCGCGGGCGACTGCCAGTCGGGGCCGAGCAGACGCCCTATTCTTTCCAGGCGTTGCGCCACCGTGTTCACGTGCACGTGCAGCGCGTCCTTGGTGCGGGCCGGGCTCATGCCCGAGGCGAAGTACGCGTCGAGCGTGCGCACGAGGTCGGTCCCCCTGCGCCGGTCGTACGTCACGACCTCGCCCATGGTGCGTTCGACGAACCCGGAGATGTCCCGGCTCTCCGCGAGGAGCAGGCCGAGGAAGCCGAAGTCCTCCGCGGCCGCGCCCTCCCCCGCTCTGCCGAGCAGGCGCAGGGCGTCCAGGCAGCGCTGCCCCTCCGCGTAGGCCGCGGCGACGGTGTCGGTGCGGTTGGCCAGGTCCTCCACGGGCGCCGACGCGCCGACCGTCACCTGCTCGTGGACCGCGGAGGACAGGTGCTTGGCGGTGCGGCGGGCGAGGTCGGAGGCCCGGTCCGCGGCACTCAGGGGAAGCAGCAGGACCGTGCCCCCGTCGCGCGCGGCGGCGAGCCCGTGCCGAGTGGCGGCGAGGTGGGACGCGGCGGACCACAGGCGGCGCCGTGCGGCGGCCTCATGTTCGGCGTCTGCGCCCGGGGTCTCCAGGCGCGCGGCCAGGACCACATGCGTGGCGTCCAGGTCGGCGTGCAGCCGCGCGGCGCGCTCCCGCAGCAGTCGCGGGTCCCGGTCCCGCGCGTCGAGCAGATCGTCCAACAGCTCGCCCCGTACGCGCTGTTCGGCCTCGGAGGCGGAGCGCCGGGCGAGCAGCAGGAGCGAGGTGACCATGGCGGCGCGCTCCAGGGTGCGCTGGTCGACGGGGTCGAGCCCCGGGTGGCCGCGCAGCACGAGCGCGCCGAGGAGTTCGCCGCCCGCCGCGACGGCGGCTACCCAGTCGTCCCCGTCCCGCACGGCGTGCCCGTCGGCGCGCGAGGCGTCGAGGGGTTTGTCGGGGGCGGTGACCGCGTCGGCGAACTCCACTGTCCCGTCGAGGACTTGGGACACGGCGGCCGCCACGTCGTGGACGCCGCCGCCCCGCAGGACGAGTTCGGCGAGGCGGTCGTGAACGTCGGACGCACGCTCGATGACGTCGCCGCGGTCCCGGATGATCTCATTGGCGCGCTCCAGCTCGCCGAGCGCCTCCCGGGTCTCGGAGAGCAGGTTCGCCGTGTCGATGGCGGCCGCGGCGAGCGCCGCGAACGAGCCGAGCAGCGCGATCTGCTCCCGCTCGAAGACCCGGGCGCGCCGGTCCGCGGCGAACAGCACGCCGATGACATGGGGCCCGAGCATCAAGGGGACGCCCAGGATCGCGACGAGACCCTCGTCATGGACACCGGTGTCGATGGTGCGCGTGTGCTTGAAGCGGACGTCCTGGGCGTAGTCCGCGGTGACATAGGGCCGGGCGGTCTGGGCGACGAGTCCGCCGAGGCCCTCGCCCATGCCGAGCCTGAGCTGCTGGAAGCGCGCGGCGACGGAGCCCTCGGTGACGCGCATGTAGGTGTCGCCCCTGGACGGGTCGTTCAGCGTCAGATAGGCGACGTCCGTGCTGAGGAGGGAGCGGGCGCGCTGCACGATGGCCTGGAGGACGGCGCCCAGGTCGCGCAGGCCCGCGAGATCGTGCGCGGTCTCGAAGAGCGCGGACAGCTCCGCCTCGCGGCGGCGCCTGCCTTCGAGGTCGGCACGGACGCGCAGGGCGAGTCCCTTGGCGTGTTCGAGGGCGTCGATCCGCCCCGGTGGCTCGCCCTCGGCGCGGGCGACCAGCACGGGCTGTTCGTAGGCGTCGGCGGACGCGCCCCTGGCGAGGAGCTCGAGGAACGGCGCCTCGGCACTCGGTGCAGGGCGTTCGGAGCCTGCGGGGCCTGACGGGGACTGTGCTGGATCGTGCGACATGCTCAACAGGATTACCCGTCGTACGGCCGGCCCCGCCAGCCCTGTGGACAACTCGATGGATCAGACAATCGCCGCCACCCGCGAGGATGATCAGTGTGCGGTCCAGCCGCCGTCCATGACGAGCGACGTCCCGGTGATGAAGGAGGCCCGCGGGCTGCACAGATACGCGACCGCCTCGGCGACCTCGTCGGGTTCGATGAGCCGCTTGAGCGCGCTGTCCTGGAGCATCACCTCGGCGAGGACCCGCTCCTCGGGGATGCCGTGGGCGGCGGCCTGGTCGGCGATCTGCTTCTCGACCAGCGGCGTGCGGACGTAGGCGGGGTTCACACAGTTCGAGGTGACGCCGTGCGGAGCGCCTTCGAGTGCGGCCGTCTTGGAGAGCCCTTCGAGGCCGTGCTTGGCCGCGACGTACGCGGACTTGAACGCGGACGCGCGCAGGCCGTGGACCGAGGAGAGGTTCACGATGCGCCCCCAGCCCTGCTCGTACATGTGCGGCAGGGCGCCGCGGATCAGGCGGAAGGGTGCCTCGAGCATCACCGTCAGGACGGTGTGGAAGACGTCGGGCGGGAACTCCTCGATGGGGCGCACCAATTGGATGCCCGCGTTGTTGACGAGGATGTCGGCGCCGGCGGCGCACTCCTCGGCCGCGTCCAGGTCGGTGAGGTCGAGGACGCGCGGCTCGATGCCGCCGGGGGTGGCGCCGGCTTGCTCGGCCAGCGCGTCGAGGCCCTCCTGGTCCCGGTCGACCGCTCTCACTTTGGCCCCGGCCGCGGCGAGCCGCAGCGCGCAGGCGCGGCCGATGCCGCCTGCGGCGCCGGTGACGAGTGCGATGCGGCCGCCGAGATCGAGCGGCGCGGTGAGGGGTGCGTGGGGCGCGGTCATGCTCCGCACCCTAGGCAGCGCTCGCGCCCCGCCCGATGTGGTCGGCACCCATACTTCAGCGCTCGGACATGGTCTCGAACCATGTCGGCCCGTCGGAGGACGCTTGCTTGATCCGGAGCAGGCAGAAGTCGCCCAGCGGCGGCAGCGAGTCCAGCTCGAACCAACCCACCTCAAGGGACTCGTCGTCGTTCACGCGCGCCTCGCCGCCGGTCGCCCGGCAGCGGAAGGAGATGTCGGTGAACTGACACCGGTCCCCGTTCGGGTACCTCACCGGCTTGAGGGTCTTCACCAGGACGACCCGCTCGGGCACGCACTCGACGCCCGTCTCCTCGTACACCTCGCGTACGGCGGCTTCGGCGGGCTGCTCCCCCGGCTCCGGGATTCCGGCGAGGACCGCCCACATTCCGGTGTCGGCGCGGCGCCCGAGAAGGACCCTGCCGTCGTCGTCGAAGACGACGGCGCTGACGCCGGGCAGCACCAGGAGCTGGTGGCCGATGCCGGCCCGGATCTTGCGGATGAACTCTGGGGTACCCATGCCTGCGACCCTATCCGGCGGCTGGCCCGCTCCGGCGGGAGCGCACCACGGCCCAGCCGAGACCGCCCACGCCGATGGCCACGAGCAGCAGCTCCGGCCATCCGCCCAGCCGGGTGGCAAGGGTCAGCGAGGTCCGCTTCGGCACGTCGGCGACCAGGGTGTCGGCGACGAACATGCCGGTGCGCTGGGCGACGGATCCGTCGGGCCTGATGATCGCGCTGACGCCGCTCGTCACCGGCACCATCACGGCGCGGCCGTGCTCCACGGCGCGCACCCGGTCCATGGCGAGCTGCTGGTAGGTCATCTGGCTGCGGTCGAAGGTGGCGTTGTTGCTGGGCACGGAGAGGATCTGCGCGCCCGCCTCCACCTGGTCTCGCACGACGGAGTCGAACGCGGCCTCGTAGCAGGTCACCGGACCGATCCTGGTGCCCGCCATGTCGAAGACGACCGGCTTCTTGCCGGCCACGAAGTTGCCCGCGCGGTCGACGTCCTTGCTGAAGATGCGGAAGAAGCTCCGGTAGGGCATGAACTCGCCGAACGGCTGGAGCTGCCGCTTGTCGTAGACGGCGCCGGGGCCCGTCTTCGGGTCCCAGAGGATCTGCCGGTTGCGGGGCGTGCCGTCCTTGGCGGTGACGACCGCGCCCACGGAGATGGGCGCGCCGACGGCCTTGGCCGCCTTGTCGATCTCGGCGTACGCGTCGGCGTTGACGTAGGGGTCGATGTCGGAGGAGTTCTCCGGCCACAGCACGAGGTCGGGTTTCTTGACCTGGCCCGCCTCGATCTTCGTGGCGAGCTTCATCGTCTCCCGTACGTGGTAGTCGAGCACGGCCCGGCGCTGGGAGTTGAAGTCGAGGCCCATGCGCGGCACGTTGCCCTGGATGACGGCCACGCGCGCGGTGCCTTCCTCTGCCGCGGTGGAGACGAGGGGCGCCGCGACGGCTCCCGCAATGACGGGCGCGAGGGTGAACGCGGCGGCGACGGCCACGCCCCGGTCACGTACACCGCGTACGTCCTTGAGGCGCAGCGCGAGAGCGGCGAGGCCGAAGCCGCACAGGACGACCGCGAAGCCCAGGAGCGGGGTGCCGCCCAGTGAGGCGAGCGGCAGGAACAGGCCACTGGGCTGACCGAACGCGACCTTGCCCCAGGGGAAGCCCCCGAACGGGAAGCGGGCCCGCAGCGCCTCGTCCGCGATCCACACGCCCGCGGCCCACAGCGGCCACAGCGGCAGTCGTGAGACATAGGCGATGCCGAGTCCGGCCAGGGCCATGACGAGCGATTCCGCGAGGGCGAGGGCCAGCCACGGCAGCGGACCGACGTCGACGCCCGTCCACGACAGGAGCGGCACGAGGAAGCCGAGGCTCATGAGGAAGCCGAGGCCGAGACCCGCGCGCATCCGCCGCCCGTGAACGGACGCTCCGAAGAGCGCGAGGGCCAGGGGCGCGAGCCACCACAGCTCACGGGGCGGGAAGCCGACGTACAGCAGTACTCCGGAGAGCACCGCGGCGGCGGCCGGAGCGATCCGTCGGGACAGTCGGGCCCGGCGCGAGGCGGGCGCCGACTGCGGATCGAGCTGTTCCGGCTCGTCTACGGAGGTTGCGGTGGCGGTCACTCGGGGAGTGTACGGCGGGTCATCTGCTGGGCGACACGGCGGTCTGCGGGGGTCGCGCCGACCGCGCGGACCATCCGCTGCAGCATCGTTCCTGCGCAACCCGTGCACAAACCGGTGCATCAGCCGTTACGGTGTGCCCCGAGTCCCCGAGGGACGGCCGTATCCGGCCATGACGCTCGGGGCCCGTCACAGTCGGGGGGCGACGGGGTGGTGGGGACCACGGGAATGTCGTCGACGGCCGGTCCGTCGGCGGAGTACGAGCGGCGCAATGTCGCCGACGCGGCGGGTGTCTTCGCGCTCGGGGCGTGCGCCGTCTGGTCGCTGATCACCGCGACCGCCCGCGCGGGCAGGCCTGAGGGCGTGCTCCTGGCGGTGCTCGCCGTGGCGGCGGGCTATGCGTGCGGCCGGATCTCCGGCGCGCTGCTGCCCATGGCGGCGCCCTTCGCGGCGGCCTTCGCGGGACTCGGGCTCGCGCTCGCGTCCCCGCACGCGGTGCCCGCGCCCGACACCGGCTCTCCGCTCGGCCGCACCGGCGCGACGGCCGCGCTCCTGGCGCTGTCCACCGGGGCGGCGTGCTGCGCGGCCTGGGCGGCGCGACGCCCGCCCGTGCGCGCGGCCCTTTTCCTGCTGGCGGGCGGCACGGTCGCGGCTGCCGCTGCCGTCGGGTCGATCGCCGGTGTCACCGCGTGCACGGGAGTGCTGCTGTGCTCCCTCGCCTCGATGAGGATGCGGCACCACAGGGGCCTCGGCCTCGCCGGCCTCGGCGTCATGACGGGGCTGGTGACCGGGCTCTCCCTGGCACTGCTGAAGGGCGTACTGCCCTCGGGCCTCTCCGCTTCCCTGGAGGGGCAGCTCTCGCAGCACCGAATCCTTCTGTGGCAGGACGCCCTGCGCCAGGCCGAGTCCGATCCGGGCCTCGGAGTGGGCCCCGGCCGCTTCGGGGAGCTCAGCCCCACGGTCGGCGAGACGCTGCTGCCCGACGGCAAGCCGCACTCCGCCCCGCTCCAGCAGGCCGCCGAGCAGGGACTCGTAGGCGTCTGCCTGCTGGCCGCGGTGTTCTGCTGGCTCCTGTACGTCCTGTGGCGGTCGGCGCGCTCCACGCCGGTGGTCCTGACGGCGGGCGCGGCGCTGACCGCTCTCGCCGGTCTGGCGACGCTCGGCAACGCCCTGAGCTTCACCACCGTCACCGCGGGCGCGGGCCTGCTCGCGGGGGTGGCGACGGCGAGACCCTGGGGCGACGAGCCCTCGGACAGCACTACGGCCGCCCCGGTACGTGTCCGGGGCGGCCGTGTGTGAGTGTGCGGGTGCCGTCAGGCGGCGGGACCGACAGAGGTCGGCTTGAGCCGGTCGTGGATGGCGCGCACCGCGGACTCGGCGTTGTCCACGGTCACCGTGAACTTCCTGCCGTCGCCCATGATCACGACAACGCCCTCGCCGCGCCGGACGATGACGGCCGTGCCCTGCTCGGGGCGCCAGCGGTATCCCCAGCCGCCCCACTGGCGAGGCGTGACACGGGGTTCGAACTCGGCTCCCACCACATGGGCGAGCAGGATGCGGCGGCGAGGCACTCCTATGTGACCGCACCGCACTTCCAGGTAGTCCTTGTCGACCTTCACGGCCACATGGACGAAGGCAAGGGTGCCGAACAGGATCAGAAGACCCGCGGCGATGCAGCCGACCACCGACATCACCAGCGCGGCGACACCGGAAGTCCACTGGGAAACCACGGCGAGCTCGATGCCGAGCGCCACACACGCGGCGCCGCCCAGCGCTGCCAGCCACTGCACGTGATTGTGTGCACGGCCTGTCCAGATCTCGGGGGCGACGGAGGACGCGCGCCGCTCACTACCGGAGTGGTCCCTCATGGAACTGAGACTACTCATGTTCCGCAGCGAAGGCACTGTGTCGCGGAGAGTGATTACTCGCGGCCCCGGGACGCCGGGGCCCTGCCCGGAATCAGCGCGCCGCCGTCACTGTGCGTGGCTGACGGCGGCCTGGAGCAGCCGGCCCTCGGCATACGCGAGAGCGGTGGGCGGGAGCGCGGAGGTGCGGCCGCTGAGGATGACGGTGAGGGCGCCCTGCGCACCGCTCTCCGCGTCGGGCCCGGCCCCGATCCTGCGCAGTGCCTGCGCGGCGACGGCCCCGGCGCTGCCATGCAGGACGAGCGGCGGCATGCCGGGCTGCTGAACGGCGGCGCGGATGCGTTCCGCCACGAGTTCGTAATGGGTGCAGCCCAGGACAACGGCCCTTACATCGGTCGGGGTGAGCGCAGCGGCGGCCGCGATCGTCCTGTCGATGGCGTCCTCGTCCGCGTGCTGCACGGCGTCGGCGAGGCCCGGGCAGGGCACCTCGGTGACCTCGACCCCGTCCGCGAAGTCCCGGATCAGTCCCCGCTGGTAGGGGCTTCCGGTGGTGGCGGGAGTGGCCCAGATGGCGACGGGTCCGGCGCCGGCGGCAGCCGGCTTGATCGCGGGGACGGTGCCGATGACCGGGATGCCGGGTTCGAGGCGGGCCCGCAGGGCCGGCAGGGCATGGACCGAGGCGGTGTTGCAGGCCACGATCAGCGCCTCGGGACAGTACTCCGCGGCGGCCTCGGCGACGGCCAGGGCCCGTTCGGTGACGTCCTGCACGCTGCGCGGCCCCCAGGGCATCCCGTCGGGGTCGGAGGACAGGACGAGATCGGCGTCGGGCCGCAGGCGCCGTACCGCGGCAGCGGCCGCGATGAGTCCGATTCCCGAGTCCATCAGCGCGATCTTCACCCGGAAACCATAGACGATGGCCCTCACACCAAGGATGCGGTGGGGCAGACTGCGGCGGATGGACGCCGTTGTGTGGATCACCGCAGCATCGCTGGCCGCGTGGGTGTGGCTGCTGGTCGGACAGGGCTTCTTCTGGCGCACGGATCTGCGTCTGCCCCCGCGCACGGACCCTTCGGAGTGGCCCTCGGTGTGCGTCGTCGTCCCCGCGCGGGACGAGGCGGCCGTGCTTCCGGAGAGCCTGCCCTCGCTCCTCGCGCAGGACTATCCGGGGCGCGCCGAGATCTTCCTGATCGACGACGGCAGCACGGACGGCACCGGAACCCTGGCCGGGGAGCTGGCCCTGCGGCACGGCGGGCTGCCGCTCACGGTCGACTCGCCGGGCGAACCGCCGGCGGGCTGGACCGGCAAGCTGTGGGCGGTGCGGCACGGTATCGGCCTGGCACGCGCGCGTGACCCCGAGTTCCTGCTGCTCACCGACGCCGACATCGCGCATGAGCCCAACAGCCTGAGGGAGCTGGTGGCCGCGGCCCGTACGGGCGGGTTCGACCTCGTCTCGCTGATGGCGCGGCTGCGCGTGGAGAGCGTGTGGGAGCGGCTCGTCGTCCCGGCCTTCGTGTATTTCTTCGCCCAGCTGTACCCGTTCCGCTGGATCGCGCGGAAGGGCTCGCGCACGGCGGCCGCGGCGGGCGGCTGCGTGCTGCTGAGCGCCGAAGCCGCCGACCGCGCCGCGATCCCCGACTCGATCCGGCACGCCGTCATCGACGACGTCGCGCTCGCCCGGGCGGTGAAGGGCTCCGGGGGTCACATCTGGCTGGGCCTCGCCGACCGCGTCGACAGCGTGCGCCCCTACCCGCGGCTCGGCGACCTGTGGCGCATGGTGTCCCGCAGCGCCTACGCCCAGCTCCGGCACAACCCCCTGCTCCTCGCCGGGACCGTGGCCGGGCTCGCGCTCGTCTACCTGGCGCCGCCGGTCGCGCTCGTCGCCGGACTCGCCACAGGCCATGGGCTCACCGCGCTGCTCGGCGGGCTCGCCTGGCTGCTGATGACGGCGACGTACCTCCCGATGCTGCGTTACTACGGGCAACCGCCCTGGCTGGCGCCGCTGTTGCCGGGTACCGCGTTCCTGTACCTCCTCATGACGGTCGACTCCGCCGTGCAGCACTACAGGGGGCGGGGTGCGGCCTGGAAGGGGCGTACATATTCCAGGCCTGACCCCGCGCCGGAGCGGCAGTAGCCGACCGGGGCGGCTACTTTCTGCCGGGCGTCCAGTTCATGCCCCACCCGTAGGCGTGGTCGACGGTGCGCTGCGGGCTCACGCCGCGCTCGGGTACGAGGTAGCGGGCCTCGCGCTGCACGGTCAGGTCGCTGCCCGTGTTGGTGATCAGTGCGAGCGCGCACACCGTCGACGGAACGGTGCACTCGTCCAGGGAGAAGTCGACGGCCGCGCCGAACTGGGGCTGGAGCGTGACGGTCGCGTGCAGGTCGGCGAAGCTGCGGGCGCCTTCGTAGATGGTGACGAAGATGAGGACGCGCCGCAGTTCGTTCTTGTGGTCGAGGTTGATCGTCAGGTTCTCGCCGCTGGAGACGGCACCGGTGCGGTCATCACCGTCGAGGTGGATGTACGGCGGACGGTTCAGGGCGCCGAAGGCGTTGCCCAGTGCCTGGACGACACCCTTGCGGCCGTCGGTGAGTTCGTAGAGGGCGCACAGGTCCAGGTCGAGGTCCGCGTGCTGCGCGACGGCGCGGCCCAGCTTGCTGCCCCACCCCTTGAACTGCTTGCGCACCTCCCAGTTGAGGTTCACGCGCATCGAGCCCGACGTACCGCCCTGCTTGGCCAGGGAGACGGACGGCGCCGCCTTGGTGAGGGTCACCTTGGTCAGGCGGACGGGCTGCTGCGGGGGAGCGGCCGGGGGCGGCGGCGCGGTGACGGGGGCCGCGACCGGCGGTGCGGGGGCGGGCGTGAGCGCGGGCGTGGGTGCTGGTGCAGGTGTCGGCGCGGGTGTCTGGGGTTCGTCGACCGTGATCCCGTAATCGCCGGCCAGGCCCGCCAGACCGGTGCCGTACCCCTGGCCGACGGCGCGGAACTTCCAGGCGCCCTGGCGACGGTAGAGCTCACCGAGGACGAAGGCGGTCTCCACGCTCGCGTCGGCGCTGTCGTAGCGCGCGATCTCGGCGCCGTCCGCCGCGTCGAGGACTCTGATGTACAGCCCGGGGACCTGCCCGAACGAGCCGCCGTCCGCCGACGCGGCGAGCACCACGTTCTCGATCGCGGGCTCCACGCGCGCGAGGTCGACCGAGATCGTGTCGGTCACCTGGCCGTCCGCGCTCCGCTTGCCCTCGTGACGTACGGCCCCCGAGGCGTGCGTCGGCTGGTTGTAGAACACGAAGTCCGCGTCCGACCGGACCTTTCCGGCAACGAGCAACAGCGCGGACGCGTCCGCGTCGGGCACCCCCGCGCCTGAACGCCACCCCAATTCGATCCGCACGGCCGGCGCCGGCACGACGACATTCGAACCTTTAGACATTGGCATGTCCGCCCCCAACAGAGATCTCCGGCTTCCTGGTCAACCTATTCCCCGCGACCGAAAGCGGCACAGGGGCACGTGTTCGATGATCACTGGCCAACCGCCGGTAACTCACCAAGAACTCGCCTTTACACGATCCGAACGCTGAACGACGACCGATTTTGCCAAGTTCGCTCGCATTGGGGATCTCGAGTCACTGCCGACACGCAAAACAACCCTCTTATCGGTCTCCCCAACCAGCACATCGTGGGCTTAACTTATGTGCCATGACCTCCCCCCGCTCCACCTATGGCGGCGGTTACTACTCCGCGCCGTCCTTCCCGGACACTCCGATCTACGACTCCCTCGTCGCAGAGCGGGGCACACCCCAGATCGCCCCGATCCGGGTTCCTGCCATGTACGACACCGGCAGTCATCTGCCCGCGCTCCCGTCCGCGCTTCCCGCGCTGCCGGCCGCGCCCTCCGCACCCATGCCCCAGTACGGTTACGCGACCCCGCAGCAGGCGCCTCTCCAGCACGCGCCGGCGCCGTACATCCCGCAGCAGGCCTCCGGGCCCCGCGGCTACGCGGGCATGCAGCAGCCGCAACAACAGCAGCAGCGTCCGGCGCCCGGCACCGGCTACGAGGCCATGCGCCCCGCGGCGCCCCGCCCTGCCGCGCCCTACGAGGATCCGTACAACCGTCAGCAGTACCGCGGTTATTGATCTCCTGGAGATGGGGCCGTCCGTGCCTGCTGGCAGGATGGCCCCATGCCGAATGCCTCGCTTCGTTCGATCCACATACACCCACTGAAGTCGGTTCGGGGGCACGCGCCGCGCGAGGCGGCCGTGGAACCGTGGGGTCTTGCAGGAGATCGCCGGTGGGTGCTCATCGACGCCTCGGGCAAGGTCGTCACCCAGCGCCAGCACCCGCGTCTCGCGCTCGCTTCGGCCGAGACCCCGGACGGCGACGGTCTGCGCATGTCGGCCCCCGGCCGCACGCCCCTGACCGTGCCGGTTCCCCGGCCCGCCGGGACGACCACGGTGAACATCTTCGGGGACAAGGTCGAGGCCGTGCTCGCCGACGACGCGGCGCACGCCTGGTGGAGCGCGTATCTGGAGGCCGACGTGCGGCTCCTCCACCTCGACGACCCGGCGACGCGACGCCCCATCGACCCCGAGTACGCCAAGCCCGGCGAGACGGTCAGCTTCGCCGACGGGTATCCGCTGCTGCTCACCACCCTGTCCTCCCTGGACGCCCTCAACTCCCTCATCGCGCAGGGTGACCACGCGGACGAGGGCCCGCTGCCCATGGACCGCTTCCGGCCGAACGTCGTGGTGGACGGCACCGCGCCCTGGGCGGAGGACGACTGGTCACGCATCGCGATCGGCGCCGTCACGTTCCGTATCACCAAGAAGAGCGGCCGCTGCGTGGTGACCACCACGAACCAGTCGACTTCGGAGCGTGGCAAGGAGCCGCTGCGGACGCTCGCCCGCCACCGCCGCTTCGGTGACCAGCTGTGTTTCGGGACGAACCTGGTCCCGGAGGCGGCGGGGACGGTCCGGATCGGTGACGCGATCACGATCCTGGCCTGACGCCTGGCCGCGCGGGGAACCCCGCGCCGGATCACGGTCGTTGGAGCACAATGGAAAGGCGGGAACAGGCGGAGAGCTTCGTCGAGTGGGGTGATTTCGCTCTCTCTTCGCCCCACCTGCGCGTGAGCCGTGCCGTTCACGGTTAAGAGGACGCGGAAGGGGGTGCTGGCTGTGCGGGCAATCGCCGGACTCTGGCGGTGGCGGCACAATCCACTGCGCCGCGCGACCGACCTCGCCGAGGCCTGGGTCGCGCTGGTGGCGGTGCTGCTCATCGTCGTTGTCGCACCGATCATCGGCGTCGCGACGGGATCCCTGGCACAGGGCGCCTTGATGCAGTCGGTCCAGGAACAGCACAAGAACCGCCGGGAAGTTCCCGCCACGGTCGTACGGAAGCTGGCTCAGCCGCCGCTGGACTCCGACCCCGAGACATCCACGGCGAGAGACGCGCACAGCCGGGTCGTCGCCAACTGGAAGGCACCCGACGGCGCCCACCGCACGGGCCGCGTCCTGTCGAGCCTCACGACCCCGCATCCGGGCGACCGGTTCATGCTGTGGGTCGACGGCACGGGTCAGGTCGTGGGCCGCCCGCTGGACGACGCGACGGCGACAACTCACGCCGCGCTGGCCGGATTCGGGACCGCGGCGGCCGCGGCGGGGCTCGTCGAGGGCGCCCGGCGCCTGATCGTGTGGCGCATGGTCCGCCGCCGGTACGACCGTTGGGACCGCGCCTGGGACAAGGCGGGCCCGGACTGGGGCAGGACCGGGACCGGCAGCTGAGCGGCCTTCCGCTCCGGTCAACTCAGCGGCTGCGCGCACGCTACGGTTGACCCACCTTCGCCGCGGGGATCGCAGCGAGGACCCGCGTACGACGAGGTGGGGGCACGACAAAGCCATGGCACAGGGCACGGTCCAGGTGACGCACACCGGCACGTCGCGGTGGCGGCGCCGCACTGGGGAGTACGCATCGCTCGCCGCGGCCCTGGAGGCCGCGGGTGACGGCGATGTACTGACCGTGGCGTCGGGCACGTACAGAGAGAACCTCGTCGTGGAGCGCGCGGTGACGCTGCGTGGTCCGGAGGGCTCGCCCGGGTCCGTGCGGATCGCGCCGGTCGACGGGGTGCCTCTCACGGTGCGCGCGTCCGCGACCGTCCTCGATCTGCATGTCGAGGGGCAGGACTCGGCGGCCCCCGCGCTCCTGGTGGAGGAAGGCGCTCCCGAGCTCTGCGATCTGCGCATCGTCACGCGCTCCGCGGCCGGCATAGAGGTGCGGGGCGGAGCGCGGCCCACCGTGCGCCGCTGCACCGTCGACAACCCCGGAGGGATCGGCATCGCCGTACTCGACGGCGGGGGCGGTGTCTTCGAGGAGTGCGAGGTCGTCTCGGCGGGCCAGGCCGGAGTGGCCGTACGCGGCGGCGCGCACCCTCGGCTGGAGCGCTGCCGGGTGCATCACGCGTCGGGTTCCGGACTGTCCGTCACCGGCGAGCACAGCGGCCTGGAGGCCGTCGGCTGCGAGGTGTACGAGGTCAAGGGCACCGGCGTGCAGATCACGGGGCGCGCCACGGCCCACCTCACGGACTGCGATGTGCACCGCACCACGGCGGACGGCGTCACGCTCGACACGGACGCGGTGCTCACCCTCGCCGACTGCCGTATCCACGACATCCCGGAGAACGCGATCGATCTGCGCTCCCGGTCGGTCCTGACGCTGACGCGCTCGACGGTGCGCCGGTTCGGGCGTAACGGCCTGTCCGTGTGGGACCCGGGCACGCGCGTGGACGCCAACCAGTGCGAGATCCACGACAGCACGGGCGACTACCCGGCCGTGTGGGTGAGCGACGGCGCGACCGTCGTGCTCGACGCGTGCCGGGTGCACGACGTGCCGGACGCGCTGTTCGTCCTGGACCGGGGCTCCCGCGTGGACGTCGTCGACAGCGATCTCTCCCAAGTCCGCAACACGGCCGTGTCGGTGAGCGACGGCGCCACGGCCCAGCTGGACGACTGCCGGATCCGGGAGGCCGCGACGGGTGCCTGGTTCCGTGATCACGGGAGCGGCGGCACCCTCGCCAACTGCACGGTGGACGCTGTCCAGACCGGCGTGATCGTCACCAAGGGTGCGGACCCGACGATCGAACGCTGCACGGTCACCTCCCCTGCCGAGGCCGGCTTCTACGTGTCGGCCGGGGGCCGGGGCAGCTTCCACGGCTGCCGCGTCACGGGCAGCGAGGGCTACGGCTTCCACATCATCGACGGCTGCCGTACGACCCTCAAGAAGTGCCGTACGGAACGGTGTTCGCGCGGGGGTTACGAATTCGCCGAGGACGGCCCCGTGGTCGAGGACTGCACCAGCGACGAGAGCGGCGGGGTGCGCTCCGCCGGGCAGGCCGCCGCCCCGGCGCCGGGCGCCCAGAAGGCCACGCAGACCGTGGGGCTGCTCAGCGCGCTGCCCGGCCAGCGTGCCGTGTCACCCGACACGGAGACACCGGCCACGACCCGTACGCCGACGGATGTCCTCGGTGAACTCGACACCCTGGTGGGCCTGGAGAGCGTCAAGCGCGAGGTGCGTGCCCTCACGGACATGATCGAGGTCGGCCGGCGCCGGCAGCGGGCGGGCCTCAAGGCTGCTTCCGTCAGGCGGCACTTGGTGTTCACGGGCTCCCCCGGCACCGGCAAGACGACCGTGGCGCGCCTGTACGGGGAGATCCTCGCCTCACTGGGTGTCCTGGAGAAGGGCCATCTCGTCGAGGTGTCCCGGGTCGACCTGGTCGGCGAGCACATCGGCTCGACCGCCATCCGCACGCAGGAGGCCTTTCAACGGGCCACCGGGGGCGTTCTGTTCATCGACGAGGCGTACGCCCTGTCCCCCGAGGACTCCGGCCGCGACTTCGGGCGTGAGGCGATCGACACGCTGGTGAAGCTGATGGAGGACCAGCGCGACTCCGTCGTGGTGATCGTCGCGGGCTACACCTCCGAGATGAAGCGCTTCCTCTCGGTCAACCCCGGCGTGGCGTCCCGTTTCTCACGGACCATCACGTTCTCCGACTACCTGCCCGAAGAGCTGCTGCGGATCGTGGAGCAGCAGGCCGACGAGCACGAGTACCGGCTCGGCGAGGGCGCGTCCGAAGCACTTCTGAAGCACTTCACGGCGCTCCCCAAGGGGCCCGCCTTCGGCAACGGCCGCACGGCACGGCAGACCTTCGAGTCGATGGTGGAGCGCCACGCGGGCCGGGTCGCCCAGCTCGCCGAACCGAGCACGGACGACCTGACCCTGCTCTACGAGGACGACTTGCCTGAGCTGCCCTGAGGCGCGGCGGGCTCGCCGTCCGGGCGTGGCCCCGGGACCTCGGGGCGCAGCCTGGCGAGCAGGCGGGCCCGTTCCTCGGCGAAGACGGGGTCGGCCTGGTAGTCGGAGTGGCCCAGGATCGGTGCGGGCAGCGGGTGTTGCTCGGTACGGCCGTAGGCGAGCGGGTCCTTCAGTGCCGGGTGGTCGACCTGGGGGCCGTCCTCGCCGGGCAGCCGGACGGGTCCGCCGATCGGGTCGGTGGTGCGGTGCAGGTTGCGCCAGCAGTCGACCTGGCGGTGCAGGGCGCCGAGCGCGGCGGGACCGAAATGGGCCGGGAACCAGCGTCCGTAGAGCCGCTCCAGAGGCGAGCCGTAGGTGAGCAGGGCGACGCGTCGGCGGACGGTGGGATGCAGCTGCCAGGCGGCCGCGGCGGCGAGGACGCTGCCCTGGGAGTGCCCCGACAGGACGAGGCGGCCGCCCGTGGCGCGGGTCCAGGTGGCCATGCGCCAGGTCAGGTCGGGCACGGCGCGCTCCGCGTAGCAGGGCGGCGCGAAGGGGTGCGCGGCGCGCGGCCAGAACGTGCCGACGTCCCACAGGATGCCGATCGTTCGGCGGGCCGACGCGTCGCGGTAGGCGCGCCTTCCCCAGGTGACGAAGAGTATGAAGCCGAGTCCGATGAGCCAGGAGCCCATCGCCTGCGCGGTCTGCGCGGCGCCTTCCACGATGTCGTACGTGCCCAGTGCGGCCTGGCCCGGGACCTGATGGGTCGCCCACGCGCCGGTGAGCGCTCCCGCGCCGAGGAGGAGCGTCACCGTCGAGACCGCGCCGATGATCATGGGCGCCTGGTCGGTGAGGGCGGCACGCGCGCGCGTGCCCGCGATGGCGCTGGTGCGGGCGGCGTCCTCGGGCTCCCCCGGGTAGTCGGTCGCGACGGTGGCCGTCTCACGGCGCTTGAGCCGGATGGTGCGCTGGGCAAGGACGCCGCACACCACGGCGACGACGATCAGCAGGGGCGGGATCACGGAGGCCTGCCAGGACAGCAGGACGGGCGGTCCTTCGATGGTGCCGCCGGCTCCCGGCGTGCCGGAGCCGTCCAGCCAGTCGGCGACGCGCTGGGACACTCCCCCGGACATCACACCGCCCAGGGCGCAGGCGAGCATCGCGGTCGCGGGTCCGCCGAGGCCGCGCAGGGCCGCACGGGAGTCGCGGGCGCGGCGGTGGATGGCGTGGGCGACCACGGCGAGCGCCACGACCACCGCGCCCTGGACGAGGACGATCCCGCCGAACGTCGCGTCTCCGGGCAGGCGCCCGTGCGACCGCCACTCGGGACGTGACCAGCCCGCGTACAGGAACGTGAGCAGCAGGAGGGTCAGGGCGGCGGCGGGCAGGAGGCGGACGACGGTCCGGTCGAGGGTGCGGTCGACGGTGTTCTCGCTGCGGCCCCTGCGGCACACGACCCAGACGACGATGCCGGTGCCCACGACGAGCGCGCCGTCGAGGATCCGGCCGAGCACGTCGAGGAGCACGGGGCCGCCGCTCCCGCGGTCGAAGCGGGCGGCCGAGGTGCCGACGGCGGCCGCCACCGTGAGCAGGCCCGCGGCGGTGTGCGCGGCGCGCAGGCGGGCGACGAGACGGCGTCCGTACCAGAACCCCGGCCTGCCGAGCGCGTTGGTCGGAGCCTCCTCCTCCGGGTCGGGCCGGTGGGGCAGCGGCTGCTGGGACTCGTACGCGCCCCAGGTGCGGTGGGAGAGGTACCAGAGGAGGCCGACGAGGGCGGCGGGGACGGCCGCGGCGAGGGCGAGGCGGCGGCCGGGCTGGCTCCACCAGCCGCCGTGTCCGTGCGCGTCGACCGACAGGAAACCCAGCCAGGAACGTTCCTCGGCGCACGCGTGCGTGCCGGCGCACTGCCAGGCCACCAGATCGAGCGCCACCTCGCAGGCGGCGGCGACCAGGAGGACGGTGAGGCTGAGGCCCACGAGGCGCACCAGAAGGCCGTAGGCGCGCACGGTCCGTGTGCGGCGGTGGGCGTTGGGGCGCATCCAGTGGGCGAGGTTGACGACCATGAACGGCAGGAGCAACAGCCATAAGGCGCGCGAGCCGTTGCCGGACGTGAGGTTGCACCAGACGTACGCCTCCGGGACGGGCTTGCCCCGGTAGTCGTCGGGGCGTGCCTCCGCGTCGGCGTCGTCGGCGCGGCGGTACACCGCGGCCGTGTCGTCGCCGGAGACCCGGACCGTGCGCGGGTCGCCGAGCATCGCCGCGGGGGTGGTGCCCCCTACGCCGTGGACCAGAAGTTCGAGGGCGGTCTCGTCCGCCGTGTCACGCTCCACCGTTCAGCATCCCCCGATTGACGTGCGCGTGTGGTGCCGGAATCAGGATCCCCGCTCACGACCGCGCTACGCACCCCTCCTCACCGAATCTCCTCCATCCGTGCGACCGCGCGCCATACGGCGGGCGCGAGCGGGCAGTGGCACGGCTGTCGGCGGCGCGTGCGAGGATGTGGCGACCATGGACGGCTGTGCCGAGGCGAAGGGATCCGACAGGACGTGAGCGAGAATCAGAACCTCCTCGCGGAGCAGCGCCGGACCCTGATCCTCGACGAGGTCAGGCGCCGTGGGGGCGTCAGGGTCAACGAGCTCACTCGCAAGCTGGGCGTCTCCGACATGACGGTCCGCCGTGATCTCGACGCGCTCGCCCGGCAGGGTGTCCTGGAGAAGGTGCACGGCGGCGCGGTCCCCGTGGTCGAGGCGAGCACGCACGAGCCGGGCTTCGAGGCGAAGTCGGGGCTTGAGCTCAGCGCCAAGGAGGACATCGCGCGGACCGCCGCGGCCCTGGCGGTGCCGGGCACGGCCATCGCGCTGTCCGGCGGCACCACGACGTACGCCCTGGCCCACCACCTCCTCGACGTGCCGGACCTGACCGTGGTGACCAACTCGGTGCGGGTGGCGGACGTGTTCCACGGCGCGCAGCGCTCGTCGGGCCAGCAGCAGGGCGCGGCGACCGTCGTCCTCACGGGCGGCGTGCGGACACCCTCTGACTCGCTCGTGGGGCCCGTCGCGGACCAGGCCATCGCGGCGCTCCACTTCGACGTGCTGTTCCTCGGTGTGCACGGCATATCGCTGGAGGCCGGCCTGTCGACGCCGAACCTGGCGGAGGCGGAGACGAACCGGCGGCTCGTGCAGTCCGCGCGCCGGGTCGTCGTGGTCGCCGACCACACCAAGTGGGGGACGGTGGGCCTGAGTTCGTTCGCCTCGCTCGACCAGGTGGACACGCTCGTCACGGACGCGGGGCTGCCCGCGGACGCGCGCGCGGAGATCTCCGAGGAGCTGCGGCTCGTCATCGCGGGCGAGCCCGGAACAGGTACAGACATCTGACGGTTCGCCAGCTATGGTGACCCCTGCCCGCTCAACCGCCCGATTCCGCTTGGGGGCTGAACGTCCATGGCACGCCGACTGAAGCCCGTGGGGCTCGAGTTCATCGAGTCCGCGCCGCTGCGCCTGGTCTTCGCCCGAGAGGTGTCCGCGCCTCCGCAGGCGGTGTTCCGGGCGCTCGCCGAGGACGTGGCAGGCTGGCCCGAGTGGTTCTCCGCCGTGACGCTCGCCCGCCCGACGGACGACGGCGCGGGGCGCGAGGTGCGGCTCAGGGGCGGTACGCGCATGCGGGAGACCATCCTCGCGGCCGACCCCGACGAGGTGTACGCGTACCGGGTGGACGAGACCAACGCGCCGGGGATACGCGCCCTGGTCGAGGAGTGGCGGCTCACGCCGTCGGGCACCGGTGGGACGCGGTTGCAGTGGACGTTCGCCGCGGACGGGGTCGCCGCGTTCCGGGTGGGCCTGCGTCTCGGCCGGGCCGGACTCGGCCGCGCGTTCCGTGACGCGGTGGCCGCACTCGATCGCAGGATCGCGGCGAACTCCAGGGATTCCAGGGCGAGTTGACGGCAACCCAGGTCCTCAGTCGGCGCTCGGCCAGACTCCCGTCGCGAGCAGCGTCTCGATGGCCCGCGTGTACGGCGCGATGTCCAGGCCCTGGTGGGCCAGCCACTGGTCGGAGTAGTACTTGTCGAGGTAGCGGTCCCCCGGGTCGCACAGCAGCGTGACGACGCTGCCGGTCCTGCCCTCGGCCACCATCTCGGCGACGATCTTCAGCGCGCTCCACAGGCCCGTACCGGTCGAGCCGCCCGCCTTGCGGCCGATGGCACCCTCCAGGGCGCGCACGGCGGCGACGCTCGCCGCGTCCGGCACCTTCATCATGCGGTCGATCGCGCCGGGCACGAAGCTCGGCTCCATGCGGGGCCTGCCGATGCCCTCGATGCGGGAGCCGCAGTCGCAGGTGACGTCCGGGTCCCCGGTCGTCCAGCCCTCGAAGAAACAGGAGTTCTCCGGGTCCGCGACGCAGATGCGGGTGTCGTGCTGCATGTAGTGGACGTACCGGGCGATGGTCGCGGAGGTGCCTCCGGTGCCGGCGGTGGCGACGATCCAGGTGGGCTCCGGGTAGCGCTCCAGCTCCAGCTGCCGGTAGATCGACTCCGCGATGTTGTTGTTGCCGCGCCAGTCCGTGGCCCGCTCCGCGTACGTGAACTGGTCCATGTAGTGCCCGCCCGTGTCGACCGCGAGCGCCGCCGACTGCTCGTACATCGTGCGCGAGTCGTCGACGAAGTGGCACCGGCCGCCGTGGAATTCGATCAGGCGGATCTTCTCGGGGCTGGTGGTGCGTGGCATCACGGCGATGAAGGGCACCCCGATGAGCTTCGCGAAGTAGGCCTCGGAGACGGCGGTCGAGCCGCTGGACGCCTCGATGACGGGGCGGCCGGGCCGGATCCATCCGTTGCACAGGCCGTAGAGGAACAGCGAGCGGGCGAGCCGGTGCTTGAGGCTTCCCGTGATGTGCGTCGACTCGTCCTTCAGATAGAGGTCGATGCCCCACTCCTCGGGGAGCGGGAAACGCAGGAGGTGGGTGTCGGCCGACCGGTTGGCGTCTGCCTGCACCTTTCGTACGGCTTCTTTGAGCCAGCTTCGGTACGCGGCGTCCGTGTGGTCCACGTCCAGCGTGGCCACCGGGTCCGGCCCTTGAGGGGCCCCGGCTGACTGGTCCTGCTGAGGGATGCTCACCGCATGGCTCCTTGGCGTCGTTCCGAGCGCCGGTCCGACGCCGTCCACACCCGGCCGTCGTCTTTACGACCGGTCGGACGCCCCGATCATAAACACCTTCCGCACGCTTCTCACCTGCATAAACACCCCTTTGAGCAACTCAAAGGAACACCTGCCCCAGGACAGGAACAGGCGTGCGGAGGAACAAAGGCGTGAGTCGGCCCTTCCCCTGCCGGGCGCACCGCCTCGCGCACTGGTGCGGACGCCTTCGTGCGGGCAGACTGCACCGCGGGGCCGGTGAGAGCTCACACCAAGGGGGCGGACGACATGGCGGAGCCGGAGTTCACGGCGACGGGTGTGCGCATAGGGCGACTCCTTCGCTCGCTCACCCGGGCGGGCGAGGTCCGCATCAAAGGCGGCCGTCTCGAACTGCTCACCAGTTACGGCAGCGAGATCGACAGCGCGCCGCTCCAGGAAGTCCGCGCCGGCAAGGCCTGGTTCGCGCCCGGCGACCGTGCCCTCGCCGATGTCGGCGGCAGGCGCTACCTGCTGAAACTCGGCGCCGATCATGAACCCGGCAACGCGGTGCCCCGTCTCGTCGGCGAGAACGGGCCGCCCACGACGCGTCGGTTCCTCGAGGCGGTGCGCAGGGCGCGCGGCCGGCTGACGTAGTCCGCCGCGTACTGGGGGACGGCGCGCGCGAGTTGCAGGCTCGCACCCCCTGAGTCACTCTGGTCACACATCACTACTCAGGGTTTACCGGCGATAACGCTGCGAACCAGCCCGCCGGACACGCAGCAGGCGGGCCTCGGCTGTCAACGCGGCCCACTGCTGGATCGGTACTCCGCCTTCTTCCGGACCTTCAATTCGGGGAGTCGCAGCCGTGATCACCCACCCAAGCAGGCATTGCACGGTCGAGCTCCAAGCCCTGCCGTCGCGGATCCGCCAGGTCCGCAGAATCGTATCGGCGCAGTTGCGCTACTGGCATCTGGACCCGCTGATAGACGAGGCGATGCTCGGCGTGACCGAGTTGCTGACCAACGTCCACCGGCACGCGGGTCCCGACAAGATGTGCACCGTCGAGATCGAGCTGCTGCTCGACCGCCTCACGGTGTCCGTGCACGACCACGACCCGCACCTGCCGCAACCGTGCGAGGCCGACCCGCTCGCGACCTGCGGCCGGGGCCTCGCCCTGGTCGCCGCGGTCAGCGAGAGCTGGGGCGCGCGCCCGCAGGGCGAGCACGGCAAGGTCGTGTGGTTCACGCTCCCCGCGCCGTCGGCGCCGCTGCCCGAGTACCGGGTGGGGGACGCCTTCCCCGAGCTGGACTCCCCGGTGGACCGCCGCGCCGCCCGACATGCTCCCGCCCGGTCGGCCGTTGTCGGCTGACCGGGCGGTGACCACCTCTTACGGCACGGGCCACGTCACTCGGTGGCGATGGCCCGCAGCACGTCGAGGCGTGCGGCGCGGCGGGCCGGGCGCAGACCCGCGAGCGCTCCGACGGCGAGGCCCACCAGGGCGACGACGACGAGCTGGAGCGGGGGCAGGGCGAACGCGAACGCGCTGTCGCTCGCGCCGTCCGACGCCTCGACCAGGACCCAGCCGAGGAATCCGCCGAGCACCAGGCCACCCGCGGTACCGAACGCGGCGACCAGGACGGACTCCCACCGGACCATGGCCCGCAGTTGGGCGCGGGTCTGGCCGACGGCCCTCAACAGCCCCAGTTCGCGGGTGCGTTCGTGGACGGCCAGGGTGAGGGTGTTGGCGATGCCGAGCAGAGCGATCAGCACCGCGAGGGCCAGCAGCGCGTAGACCAGGGTCAGCATCATGTCGATGCCGCCGGCGGACGACTGCGCGTACTCGTCGCGGGTCTGCACCTCCGGATGCCCGTACGCCGCCGCGACCTTGGAGACGGCGGCCTTGCCGTCGGCCGTGCTCACGCCGTCCTTGAACGTGACGGCGATCAGGGTGTCGGAGTCCTGGGCGCGGTGCGGGGCCCAGGCCTGGCGCGTGATGACGTAGTCCCCGGCGAGCTCCGACCGGCCGTAGACCGCGCGGACGGTGAAGTTCTGCTGCTTGCCGTCGGTGAAGGCCAGGCGGGCGGTGCTGCCCGGTCGGAGGTGCTGCTTGTCGGCCTCCTTGCGAGTGATGGCGATGCCGTCCGTGCCGAGGTCGTCGAGCGAGCCGCGGACGGTGCCCAGGTCGAAGGACCTGGCGAGCGCGGCCGGGTCGGTGACGGTGAGGGCGCGGCCCTCGCCGTCGACGTCCGCGACACCCTTGCCCAGGCCGACGGCGGTCGCGACCTGCGGCTGTCCTGCGATGGCCGGGGCGAGCCTCGGGCTGAGGCCGCTGCCGCCGGCGCCGAACGACGGGGCGGACACGGCGATGTCGCCGGCGAAGGAGAGGGACACCGTCTGGTCCATGGTCGCCTTCAGCGAGGCGCCGAAGACGGTGAACAGGGAGACGACGGCGACACCGATCATCAGGGCGCTCGCGGTGGCCGCGGTGCGCTTGGGGCTGCGCAGGGCGTTGCGCCGGGCGAGGCCGCCGGTGACGCCGCGCAGCTTGTCGAGGGGGCCGCCGAGGACACGTACGGCGCGCGACGAGGCGACCGGACCGAGCACCACGAACGCGACGAGGATCAGCACGCTGCCGAGGCCCGCGAGCCGGATGGACGGCGAGGCGAGGACTCCGACCAGGGTGACGGTGACCGCTGCGACGCCGAGTGCGGTGCCGATGACGGCGCGGCGGCGCGAGCCACCGGACTGGTCGACGGCCGTCTCGCGCAGGGCCGCGAGGGGTGCGGTGCGTCCGGCCCGTACGGCGGGCAGGAGCGCGGAGCCGAGACAGACGAGGATGCCTACGGCGAGCGGGAGCAGCATGGACAGGCCGCTGATCACGAGAGCGCCGTCGGGGAACGGGAAGCCGATCGCGGGGAACAGCGCCTGGAGCCCGGCCGCGATGCCGATGCCGCCGGCGAGACCGGCGACCGACGCGAGAACGGCGACGGCGCTCGCCTCGACGAGCGTCGTGGCGGTGACCTGGCGGCGGGAGGCGCCGAGGGCGCGCAGGAGCGCGTTCTCACGGGTGCGCTGGGCGACGACGATCGCGAACGTGTTGTGGATCGAGAAGGTCGCCACGAGCAGGGCGATGCCGGAGAACACGAGGAGGAAGGTGGTGAAGAGGGTCAGGAACTGGCCGGAGATCATGTCGGTGTTCTCCTGCGCCGACGCCTCGCCGGTGATGGCCTCGACTCCCTTGGGCAGTACGGGAGTCAGCTCGTCGACGAGTTCCCGCTGACTGGTGCCGGGGCCGGCCCGCACCTGGATGGACGCGGCCTCGCCGGGCCTCGGCGTGAGGTACTTCTCCGCGTCGGCCTGCGTCATGCCGGTGTACGTCACCTGCGCCATCCCGTCCTCGCCGCCGAAGGTCGCGAGGCCGACGATCGTCACCCTGACGGGGTCGGGGGTGCGCAGGGTCGTGGTGTCGCCGATCTTGAGGCCGCCCTTCTTGGCGGCTCCCCGGTTGACGACGACCTCGCCGGTCTTCGAAGGGGTGTGTCCTTCGGCCAGGCGGTAGGGGTTGAGTTCGGGGTCGTCGATCCAGTTGCCCGCGAGGGTGGGCGGGCCCTGGCCGCCGATCGCCTTGCCGTTGCTGCCGACGAGCTGGCCCGCGCCCTGGACGGCGGGCACGGCGGCGGCGACGCCCGGGGTGTCCGCCAGCTTCTTCGCGAGCGACGCGGCGACGGGCTGCCGGGTGCCCTGGCTCTCGCCGGGGGTCATGATCACGTTCGTGCTGCGGACGACGGCGTCCGTGCCGCTCGACGCGTTGCCGAACATGGTGTCGAAGCTGGCGCGCAGGGTGTCACCCATGACGAGCGTGCCGGCGAGGAAGGCGACGCCGAGCAGGACGGCCAGGAAGGTGCCGGCGAAGCGCCGCTTGTGGGCGCGCAGCGACGACAGGCTCAGGCGCGCGGAGGTGCTCAGGGAGCTCATGACGGCGGCGCCTCCCCCGCATGCCTTGCGCCGCCGGCCGCGTCGAAGGCCTTCATGCGGTCGAGGACTTTGTCCTGAGTCGGTGCCTGCATCCGGTCGACGAGGCGGCCGTCGGCGAGGAAGACGACCTCGTCGGCGTGGGCGGCGGCCACCGGGTCGTGGGTGACCATGACGACCGTGCGGTCCATCTGCCGTACGGCGCGGCCGAGGAGCCCGAGCACCTCCTCGCCGGAGCGCGAGTCGAGGTTGCCGGTGGGCTCGTCGGCGAAGACGACGTCGGGGCGGCCGGCGAAGGCCCGGGCCACGGCGACGCGCTGCTGCTGTCCGCCGGAGAGTTCGGAAGGCCGGTGGTGCAGCCGGTCGCGCAGGCCGACGATGTCGACCAGGGCGTCGATCCACTCCCTGGAAGCGGCGTCGTCCTTCGCGCCCGCGAGGTCCATCGGCAGGGTGATGTTCTCCGCGACCGTCAGCGTCGGCACCAGGTTGAAGGCCTGGAACACGAAGCCGATCCGGTCGCGGCGCAGCAGGGTCAGGCGGCGGTCGTCGAGGTCGCTCAGGTCGGTGTCGCCGATGAAGGCGGAGCCGGCGCTGAGGGTGTCGAGGCCCGCCGCGCAGTGCATCAGCGTGGACTTGCCGGAGCCGGAAGGACCCATGATCGCGGTGAACCTCCCGGCCTCGAAGCCGACGCTCACGCCGTCCAGGGCCCGGACCGCGGTGTCGCCACTGCCGTAGACCTTCACGGCGTCGACGACTCGGGCCGCGGTCCGGGTGAGCGTGGCGGTGGTCATGCCGCACCGCCCTTGGAACGGCCGAACTCCTCGTTCAGGACGGAGCTCCGGCGCCAGTACTCGTCCTCGTCGATCTCACCCGCGGCGAAGCGGCGGCCGAGCACGGTGAGGGGCGAGTTCTCGTCGGCGGCGGGGCGCCAGGGGCCGCCACGGCGACGTCCGCGCCACACGGTGCGGCGCAGCAGCGTGACGACGCCGATGACGACGGCCGCCCAGATCAGGGGGAAGAACAGGATCCACGGGCCGGGCCCGCCGTCCCAGTCGGCCAGGGTCTGCATGAGACTCATCTCCTCGGAACATGTGCTCACGTTTTCTCGATGACTCGAGACTCGCTCCGAAGGGGGGTCGAAGTCGTCGTACAGCCAGCGGCAGCGCGCGTACCCCCACGGGAGTACGGGGCCCGCTTCCGCCTACTCTCCCCGCCGTCGACTTCTGTACCTACTAGTATGTACAGTGGCTTCATGAGCACTTCGGACCGGTTGATCGAGTCCACTCGTGAGCTTCTGTGGGAGCGGGGTTACGTGGGCACGAGCCCCAAGGCGATCCAGCAGCGCGCCGACGCGGGGCAGGGCAGCATGTACCACCACTTCGGCGGGAAGCAGGACCTCGCGCTCGCCGCGATCGAGCGCACGGCGCAGGAGATGCGGGCCACCGCCGCGAAGTCGTTCGACGGCGGCGGTTCCGCGTACGCCCGCATCGAGGCGTATCTGCGGCGCGAGCGCGATGTGCTGCGGGGCTGCCCGATCGGCCGGCTCACGATGGACCCGGACGTGATCGCGAGCGACGCGCTGCGCGCACCGGTCGACGACACGATCGACTGGCTGCGCGAGCAGCTCGCAGGAATTGCCGAAGAGGGCAAGGAACAGGGCGAGTTCGCGCCCTCCCTGGACGCCGACGAGATCGCGGCGACGATCGTCGCGACTGTCCAGGGCGGCTATGTCCTCGCCCGCGCGTCGGGCTCGCCCGCCGCCTTCGACGCGGCGGTGCGCGGACTGCTTTCGCTGCTCGCACCCGCCGCCTGAGCCGAGGAGAGACACGACCGTGCACGCGATGCAGTACGAGATCACGCTGCCCGCCGACTACGACATGGGCATCATCCGCAAGCGGGTGGAGACCAGGGGGCATCTCCTCGACGCCTTCCCCGGACTCGGCCTCAAGGCCTATCTGATGCGGGAGCGCGGTGTCGCCGGGTCACCCGTGAACCAGTACGCGCCGTGCTATCTGTGGAACACCCCTCAGGGCATGAACTCGTTCCTCTGGGGGCCCGGATTCCAGGGGATCGTGGACGACTTCGGGCGGCCCGAGGTGCAGCACTGGGCCGGACTCGCGTACGAGGAGGGGCCGGCCTCGCAGGCCACCCCGAGGTGCGCGGTACGCCGCCGGACACCCCTCGACGGGCAGGCTCCGCTCGCCGAGCTGACGGACGCCGCCGTGCGCGACGCGGCCCGCATCGCCGGGCAGGACGGGGCGGTGTGCGCGGCCGTCGCCGTCGACCCGCGCCACTGGGAGCTGCTCACCTTCTCCCTCTGGGACCACGCCTCGCCCGACACACCGGGCGACCTCTACGAGGTGCTGCACCTGAGCGCCCCCGAGCGCGACCGGCTCCCCCGGGGGAGGCAGTGGTGACCGCGACCGTTCGGACCGTGCTCGGGGATGTGGCGCCGGAGGAACTCGGTGTGTGCGACGCGCACGACCACCTCTTCTTCCGCAGCCCCCTGCTGCCCGGCCAGGAACTCGACGACACAGCCGCCGCCGAGGCGGAACTGCACGCCTACCGGAACGCGGGCGGCGGCGCGGTCGTCCAGTGGACACCGCACGGGCTCGGGCGCCGGGCCGAGCTGCTGCCCGAACTGTCGACCGCGACGAGCGTACGCGTCGTGGCCGCGACGGGACTCCACCAGGCCGCCCACTACACACCGGAGTCGCTCGCCCGGCTGCGTCCCGTCCTCGCCGACATGTTCGTGCGGGAACTCACGGAGGGGATCGGCGACAGCGGTGTGCGGGCCGGCCTCATCAAGGTCGCGGGCGGCTTCCACGCCCTCGACGACCACGCGGTGTGGACGATGCGGGCCGCCGCCGAGGCCCATCACGCGACGGGCGCACCGATCGCCGTCCACCTCGAGCTGGGGACGGGCGTACTCGACGTACTCGACCTGCTGTGCGGGGAGTTGGGGGTGGCGCCGGAGCGGGTCGTGCTCGGGCATCTCAACCGCTCCCCCGACTTCGCCGTGCACCGGCAGGCCGCCGAGTCCGGCGCGTACCTCGCCTTCGACGGGCCGTCGCGCGCCAACCACGCGACGGACTGGCGGATGCCGGACGCGATGGCGGCGCTCGCCGATGCGGGGTACGGCGAGCGGCTCCTGCTCGGCGGCGACACGACGACCGCCGGAGCGCGCTCGGTGAGCGGCGGGCCCGGGATGCCGTATCTGCTGCGCCGCGTCCGTCCTCGCCTCGAACTGGCCCTGGGCAAAGCACTGGTGGACCGGATCCTCGTCGACAACCCGGGCAGGGTGTTCGCGGTGGAGCGGCTGCCCGGGAGGTGACGGACGGCCTCACTCGGCCTGTGCGCCTCCGGCCGACGGCGTGCGGCCGTCGTGGTGCACAGGGCCCGCGGACGCCACGACCGACGTCGGCACCGGCGAGAAGATCGGGTACATGAGCCGGTTGGACAGATAGGCGAAGACCGGCCCGAGCGCGTTCATCGCGACCACGCAGACCCACGCCGCCCAGATGTTGCCCGGTTTGTAGCCGAAGCCGCCGAAGAACGTGGCGAAGTAGCTGGCGAAGCCGAGGAACATGCCGGGAATCAGCGAGAACGTCTTGATGCGGCCCGTGTACATCAGGGCGGTGTTGACGACCATGATCACCAGGGCCAACACCGCGTTCCGGGCGAACTGGCTGTCACCGAACGCCGTGCCCACGTGCTGGTCGATCAGCACGATGATCAGGGCGAACGCGGAGCCGGCGGGCATCGTGCACCACAGCCTGCGTGCGTTGGCCCAGCTCGGCCCTCCGAGCGCGAAGACGGCCGCCCATGAGATGAAGATCGCCCAGGGCGGGAGATGGAGCGCGGTCCCTCCGATGAACGCCGTCAGACCGGCGAGTACGGAGGCAACGATTTCGTGAGAGAGGCGTTCGCGCATGGGGATTCCTCCGCTGGAGTCGGATGGCAGAGCGCGGTGCCGTGCGGGGGCGCGTGGGGGGCTGTTGGGGGTGCGAGGGGAGGGGAGGCTCAGTGGACGAGGAGTTCGCTGGTCCTGACCGTGCGGGCCACCACCTTCCCCGCCTTGATGACGTGGGCGCGTTCGGGCCGGTCCAGGATGATGTCGTCGTAGACCTGCGTGTCGAGCACGACCAGGTCGGCGCGGGCGCCCGGCCGAACGCCGTAGTCGTCGGCGACGCCCACGACCCGGGCCGCGTCGTGCGTGACCATGCGCAGCACCCGGTGGAGGTCGGTGGGCCCGGACAGATGGCCGGTCTGCGCCAGCAGGAGCGCCGTGTCCAGGGGGTCCGCGCGTCCGAACGGGGTGAAGGCGTTGCGGATGTTGTTGGAGGAGCAGGCGGCGAGCACGCCGTGGTCCCACAGTTCGCGGACCGGGGCGATCCCCCGCCGGACCGCCCGGGAGTCCCGCCGTCCGCCGAGGTGCAGGTCGGTCGCCGGGAGCGGCACGACGGCGACGCCCGCGTCGGCGAGTGCGGCCATCGCCCGCGCCCGGTCCGCGGGCTCCCGGCCGCCGAGTGAGGTCATATGACCGAGCGCCACCCGACCACCCAGGCCCCGGCGCGCGGTCTGGCCGGCGATGAACTCGGCGAGCGCGTACCGGGGGTCGGACGCGTCGTCGGCGAAGTCCGCGTGCAGATCGGCCGGCACTCCGTGCTGTGCGGCGAGATCGAGCACGAGCTCGACGTGGCGGCGGCAGTCCTCCAGGGTGGCCTCGTTGTAGGCGCAGCCTCCCACCACGTCGGCGCCCGCTGCCAGCGCCGCGATCAGCAGCTTCTCGGTGCCGGGTGACCGCAGGACGCCCTCCTGCGGGAACGCCACGATCTGGAGGTCCACCATGTCCGCGTATTCCTCGCGGAGTCGGAGCAGGACCTCGACGCCGAGCAGCCCCGCGATCGGGTCGACGTCGGGATGGGCGCGGATCAGCGTCGTGCCGTTGAGGACCGCCGCCTCGAGGACGCGCCGCGCGCGAGCCAGTACGTCCTCGTGCGTGAACGCGCTCTTCAGTTCGCCGGTCACCGCGATCGCTCCGGCGAGGGTTCCGTCGGGGTTGCTTCGTACGCCGTCCAGGAGGGCCTTGTCGAGATGCAGATGCGGTTCGACGAAGCCGGGCAGGACGACCCGGCCCGCGCAGTCGATCACCTCGTCGGCGTCCTGCCCAGAGGCGTCCCCGACGGCTCGTACGCGGCCGCCGTCGATCACCACGTCGCAGGGCGACCGGGCGTCCTCGACGCGTGCTTGACGCAGTATCAGTTGAGGCATTCGGGCTCCCGGTGGGTGGATGGGCGGGGGCGGATGCGGGGGGTGACTGGCGTACGTGGCTGGCGGGGCCAGCCGCGATCGGACTGCGTCGGACCGGATCAGTCAGGGAAGTCCGCCTTGCGGATGAGGCAGTGCACTCCCTGGACCTGGTCGACGACCTGCGAGATCTCGAAGTCCGCCGCCGCGCTCAGGTAGGCGTACGCGGCCTGCCCGGTCATGCCGAAGCGGTCCGTGAGGAACCGGACGGCGGCGCGGACCGCTTCCCGCATCGCCTCGTCGAGGTCCTCGTGCAGCCCCACGGGGATCCAGTGCCGGTCGGTCTCGCCGAAGGGGTGCTTGAGGGTCGCGGCCGCCGCGCGGGCCCGTGCGCCCTTGAGGAGGGTGAGCCGGAACGTGGCGCGCAGCGGCGCCTCCAGGGCGGTGAGGGCGACTTCGCCATTGCCCTGGGCGTAGTGCGGATCTCCGGTGTAGAAGCCCGCTCCGGCCGTCTGTACGGGCAGATACAGAGCAGAGCGCGTCTCGAGTTCCTTGATGTCCAGGTTCCCGCCGTGCCGTCCCGGCGGCACCGAGTGCTGCGATGCGTCCGTGTCGGTGGCCACGCCCATGACGCCCATGAAGGGCCGCAGCGGGAACCGGGCCGCCCGGCCCTCGGCGTAGCGGATCACGCCGACGTCCCGGCCGTCCGCACGCTCCACGTCGCAGAAGGTGAACTCCGGTGCTGTGCGGGCGAATTCGTCCGGCAGGGCGCCACGGCCGTGCCTGCTGGAGATGACGCCGTAGTCGGCGCGCCGGTGCAGGGACAGCACTTCGGCCCTGAGGAGGTCCCCCGGCTCGGCGCCCCTAATGTGGACGGGGGCACTGACGACATGGGGGCCGTCCCCGTCCGGGTCCCGCGGCGGCGGGGACTTCGCCAACAGGCGGGCGTCGGAGAGCACTTCGGTCGCGGCGATGCCGTACCGCCCGAAGAAGGCCGCCGGGTCGCGCCCCTGGTCCTCCAGGATGCCCTCGTGCGAGACGGTGTCGAAGGTGACGCTGTCGCCGGAGTCGATCGTGAGCGCCGGCGCTGTGGTGCGGCAGGGCAGCCGCCCCCAGCCGACGGTCTCCGGTGTGGCCCGCAGATAGTGCGTGCCGTCGATCGGGCCCTGTCCCGCTTCGAGAATCACTGCGGCCTCCCTGCCGTGCCGGTGCCGTTGAGGGGTTCTTCGGTGGTCCGCGCCGGGTCGCTGTCGAGCCAGGTGCCGCCGTGTCCGTCCAGGGCGGCGCCCAGCTGCCGCGGTGAGGTGATGAGCACCTGGCGGCCGGGGGCGCCGCGCAGGAAGTCGAGGGCGGCGCTGATCTTGGGGCCCATGCTGCCCGGCGGGAACTGACCCTGGGCCAGGAGCCGTTCGGCCTCGCCGCAGGTCAGCCGGTCCAGGAAGCGCTGCGCGGGCCGGCCGTAGTCGACGGCTACGCGTTCGACTGCGGTGGTGATGACCAGCAGGTCCGCGCCGAGTTCCGCCGCGAGATACGCCGACGTCAGATCCTTGTCGATGACGGCTTCGACGCCCTGGTAGCCACCGTCGTCGCCTTCCACGAGAGGGATGCCGCCGCCACCGGCCGCGATCACCGTGAATCCTGCCGAGGACAGTGCCCGTACGGACTCCGTCTCAAGGACCCGGAGCGGCCGGGGCGAGGGGACCACGCGCCGCCAGCCCAGCTCACCCTCCTCCGCCACGGTCCAGTTGTGAAGTTCCGCCAACTCCCTTGCGCCGTCTGCCTGATAGAAGGCTCCGATGGGCTTGGTCGGGTGGCTGAACGCCTCATCGTGCGCGTCCACCACGGTGTGGGTGATCAAAGCGGCGACCCGGCCGTCGGCGCGCCCGAGCGACCTGAGGCGGCCCGCGATCGCGGTCGCCAGGATGTATCCGAGGCCGCCCTGCGAGTCGGCCACGCACATGTCGAGGCCGAGGGCGGGCAGTTCGGGGGCCAGGGCTGCCGCGAGGTCCGCGCGGCGCTTGATGAATCCGACCTGGGGGCCGTTGCCGTGGGTGACCACGACCCGCCACCCCGTGTCGGCCAGCGCCACCACGGGGGCCGCGAGCCGGCGCGCGGCCTCGACCTGTTCGGCGACGGTGGCGTGGGTGCCACCGCGCAGCAGCGCGTTGCCGCCGATGGCGACCACCGCTGTCCTCGGGACGGCTCGGGGAGTCATGCGGGTCACCGTAAGAGAGGCGGGCCGAGCCGGTCATGGGCACCGGACACCAGGATGAACGGTCCGCCGTTGACACCCGCTGACAAGGGGCGTCCCCAACCGTGCCGGGAAACAGGGAAGTTACGCGCGGGGTATTACAGGTTACTCGCGGCTGTCGCATAGTGACTGTGCATGACAGGCATCGGTATCGGTACCGCCCCGACCGTCCCCTACGGCCTCTCTCCCGGGCTGACCGTGAGCGAGGCGCTGGCCCTTCCCTGCCTCAGCGGCGCACGACTCGTCGCCGGGGCGAGCGGCCGCGGCCGCCGTATCCGCGTCGTCAACATCATGGAAGTCCCCGACATCGTGCGCTGGATGCGCGGCGGCGAGCTGCTGCTGACCACCGCCTACGCCGTCCGTGACGACGCGGAGGCGCTGAGCGACCTGGTCCCCGTACTCGCCGAGCGCGGCCTCGCCGCCCTGGCCGTGAAAGTGGGTCCCTATCTGCCCGCATTGCCGCCGGTGATGCTGGCCGTGGCTGACGAACTCGGCTTCCCGGTCGTCGAGCTGCCGGGCGCCGTCATGTTCAACGACATCCTGTCCGAGGTGCTGGGCACCGTACTGAACCGTCAGGCCCTGGAGTTGGAGCGTTCGCGCGCCATCCATGAACGGCTCACGGCGGTGGCCCTCGACGGAGGCTCCTACCAGGAGCTCATGAACGTACTGCTCGAACTGTCCGGCTGCGCAGCCGCCGTGCTCGACGAGCACGGGTGGATCCTGGCCTCCGCGGGCTCCCCGCCTCCCGACCGTCCGCCCGCCGCCGAACGCGCCATCGAGACGGGCACGGGCGCGAGCGGCGCCGTCGCCCTGTGGCGGGACGACGCAGCCGCCGCGGACCACGGGGCCGGGGCGGCCATGCCATCCACTCATGAGCTCGACACTCATCAGCGGATGGCGCTGGAGCACGCCACGACCGTCGCGGCGACCATCGCCGCCCAGGAACGCGCCCTGGCCAGCCGCCAGCAGCGCTACCGCACGCTGCTCCTGATGGAACTGGTCTCACGGCCTCCGCGCGACCGCGCCGAGACCGCGCGCCGCGCGGCGGCCATGGGCTGGAACCTGCGTCTGCCCCGTGCGGTCGTCCTCGTCGAGGTCGCCTCCACGGGCACCGGCGGCCCCACCGACACCGAACTCGCTCTGGAGGAACGGCTGTTGCCCCTCGTACGGTCGGCGGCCGGGCCCGGCGCGATCATCTGGGGAAGTCAGAGCGGACTCGTCCTGCTGACGGAGCCGGGGCCGTCCCTCAACGGCCGATGCCAGGCCCTGCACGCGGCTGTCACCGCCGCACACCCCGACTGGGACGTGGCGGTCGCCGCCGGAACCGTCCGGGACGACTTCACCGACTACCACCACAGCTACGAGGAAGCGGCGCAGACCCTGACGCTCGGCCGCGAACTGCACGGCCCCGACTTCGTCCGCGGCTATGCGGACCTGGGGGTGTACCGGCTCCTCGGTCAGCTGCCCGCGGCGGAGCTCACGGCCCTCGTCGACGACGCGCTCGGCCCGCTGCTCGCCCATGACGCCGAGCACGAGGGCAGCCTCGTCGAGACCCTCGGCGTCTATCTCCTCCAGGACCGCAACGGCGTGGCCACCGCCGCGCGGCTGCACGTCCACTACAACACCCTGCGCTATCGGCTGCGCCAGATCGACCGCCTCACCGGCGGTCTCGAACGCCGGCCGACGGCCCGGCTCCAGACGGAACTGGCCGTCCACGCCTACCGGTTGCTCTCCGCACGCGACCGGCGCTGAGCAAGCCCTCCTTGCGGCTGACGCTGATCCTCGAAAGGCGGGTCACTGTCACCCGTTGCCGGTAATTCCCCGGCGGGTTCTGGCACTTCGAGCCATGCTGCAAGGGGCGGGCCGCTGCCTAGAGTCGGACCCATGGTGCTGCGAAACGCCGTGCACAAGGATCTTTACGCCGACTCCGTCGCCCTCATGAGGGTTGCCGCCCACCTGGCCGAACCGCCGGGCGTCGAAACCATCAGCCTCGTGATGGGCACACCCGCCAACCGTGACGTCCTCGCGCGGTCGGGGCTGCTGACATCCCCGGGCCACGACGCCGGACCCAACGACCTGCTCGTCGCCGTCCGCGGCGAACCCGACGCGGTGGACACCGCCCTCGCCCTGGTGGTCGATGCCCTGTCCGGTCCCGGCGAGGGACCGGGCGCGGGACCGGAGGCCGGTGCGGACGCCGGGCCCCCGGTGCGCTCGCTCGTCGGCGCCCCCGCCGGCGCGAGTCTCGCGCTGATCTCCACCCCCGGACCGTACGCGGCCGCCGAGGCCCTCAAGGCGCTGCGCCTGGGCATGCACGTCTTCGTCTTCAGCGATCACGTGCCGATCGAGCAGGAGGTGCTCCTGAAGCGCGAGGCCGCCCGCCGCGGGCTGCTCGTCATGGGCCCGGACTGCGGTACCGCCGTCATCGGCGGCATCCCCCTCGGCTTCGCCAACGAGGTGCGGGCGGGCCGCGTCGGCCTGGTCGGGGCCTCCGGTACGGGACTGCAACAGGTGTCGAGTCTGCTGCACTCCATGGGCTCGGGGGTCAGCCACGTGATCGGCACGGGCAGCCGCGACGTGAGCGCGGAAGTGGGCGGGCCGACGATGCGGGCCGGACTCGACGCCCTGGCCGCGGACCCCGCCACGGAGATCATCGTCCTCGTGTCCAAACCGCCCGCACCACACGTGGCCGAGCAACTGCTGCGGCACGCGAGCGCGTCGGGGAAACCGGTGGTGGCCTGCTTCCTCGGCACGGACCAGGCCGCCCCTGCCCCGGCCGGTGTGACGCTCGCGCCCACTCTCTTGGAGGCGGCGCGGTCCGCGGCCTCCCTTACCGTCGGCGGAGCGCTGCCGCCCGGCGAAGAGCTGCCCAAACTGCCCGCCCCCGCTGCGCCGCGCCATCTGCTGCGGGCCCTGTACGCGGGCGGCACGTTCGCCCATGAGGCGGCCCTGCTGCTCGGCCCGGCGCTCGGTGACATCACCCGCACCGCTCCCCCGCCGGTGCCAGGCGCCGCCCCGCGCCTGCCGCACCGGCATCTCGTACTCGACCTGGGCGACGACGAGTTCACCGCCGGGCGCCCCCACCCGATGATCGACCCCACGGTCCGCACCGAGTACCTGCGGGCGGCCCTCGCGGACCCGCGGACCGCCGCGGTCGTCCTCGACGTGGTCATCGGACACGGCGCGGCGCCGGATCCGGCGGCGGCTCTCGGCGAGGCCCTGGCCGAGGCTCCTGCCGACGCCCCGCCGGTGATCGCGTTCGTCGTGGGCACCGACGACGACCCGCAGGGGCTCACCGCACAGCAGCGGATTCTGCGTGACGCGGGTGCGTACGTCGTCGACAGCAGCACGACCGCCGCGCGATTGTGCGCCGAACTCCTCGCCGCCGGTGGCGACTTGATGCTCGCCCCCGCCGCCTCCGGCTCCGCCCCTTCCTCTTCCTCGACCTCTTCCTCGACCTCTTCCTCGACCTCTGCCTCTGCCTCCGCCTCCCGGATCGGAGAGACCGCATGACCGCACAGGCCGCGCCCGCGCAGGGCCTCCTGACCGGCGTACCGCACGTCGTGAACGTCGGTGTCGACGCGTTCGCCGGGCCGCCGCGGGCCGCCGGCGCGACGGTGACGGCGGTCGACTGGCGCCCCCCGGCCTACGGTGACCCGGAACTCGGCGCCGGGCTCGCCCGCCTGGTCGCGCACCCGGCCGTCGAGGCGGCCAACGCCGAAGCACTCGAGCGGATACTCGGCGTCGTGCCGCTGTGGACCGACGTCCGCCCGGCCGGGGAACTCATCCCCGAACTGGCGCAGGAGAGGCTCCTGTTGCACGCCGGACCGCCGATCGAGTGGCAGCGCATGTGCGGCCCGATGCGGGCCGCCGTCGTCGGCGCCGCACTCCTGGAGGGCTGGGCGGCGACGGCACCGGACGCGGAAGCACTCGCCGACGCGGGAGCCATCCGCTTCGCCCCCTGCCATCACCACGACACAGTCGGCCCGATGGCGGGCGTCATCTCCGCGTCCATGCCCCTGCTCGTCGTGGAGGACGAGGCCACGGGGCTGCGGGCCTACTCGAACCTCAACGAGGGGCAGGGCCGCTGCCTGCGCTACGGCGCGCTCGGCGACGACGTGATGAAGCGGCTGCGCTGGATGGGAGAGCGCCTCGGCCCCGCGCTGCGCGCGGCGATCGGCTCGCTGGCCGAGCCGGTGAACCTGCGGTCGGTCACCGCGCAGGCCCTTCAGATGGGCGACGAGTGCCACAGCCGCAACACCGCCGCGAGCGCCCTGCTCACGCGCGAGCTCTCCGCCGCGCTCGCCCGGCACGCGGAACTCGGCGGGATCGAGGCGCTGGACTTCCTGCGCGACAACAACTACTGGTTCCTCAACTTCTCGATGGCCGCGAGCAAGTTGGCACTGCTGGCCGGGCACGGCGTGCCGCACTCCACGGTCGTCACCGCCTTCGCGCGCAACGGTGTCGACGTCGGCATCCGCGTCAGCGGCCTCGGCGACTCCTGGTTCACGGCGCCCGCCGCCCCCGTGGACGGCCTCTACTTCGCCGGATACGGGCCCACCGACGCCAACCCGGACATCGGCGACAGCGCCATCACCGAGATGCACGGCCTGGGCGGATTCGCGCTGGCCGCCGCCCCGGCGATCGTCGGCTTCGTGGGCGGCACCCCCGAAGGGGCCCGCCGCGTCAGCCAGGAGATGGCGACGCTCACCGTCGGCCGGCACCGCGACTACCGCCTCCCCGGCCTCGACTTCGTCGGCAGCCCCGTCGGCCTGGACATCCGCAAGGTCGTCGACACGGGCCTCGAACCGGTCATCACCACGGGCATCGCGCACCGCGAACCGGGCATCGGCCAGATCGGCGCCGGCCTCACCCACGCCCCGATGCGCTGCTTCACGGACGCGCTGAGCGCCTTCGACGTGCCCCCGGAGCCCGGGGAGTGACGGGCACGGCGGCCGGCGGGGGTGCTGTACGGGCTGGGGTGCCCCGCCCTGAGCACGTACACCTCGGCACCCTCAGTCACCTGCACCCCGACACCATCAGTCACATGCGCCTCGGCGCCATCAGCACGGCCGTCGCCCCGCTGCTGCACGGTCCGTCCCGGCCGGCCCGCGTCGTCGCCGCCACCCGCTACGCGGTCCATCTCGCCACCGGCGACCGGGAGTTACCCGCACTCGCCGTGGTGACCCGGGACGCGATCCGACTGCCGAACGCGCTCGTACTGCCCTTCTCGTCGGCGGACCGGCCGTTGGACCTGAACCCACAATGGGCCGGCTTCGGGGCAGGCCGTGTCGTCATCGGGCCCGTTCACTTCGAGCCGGAGGCGTCCTGGACACCGCCCCGTGTCCAGGACGCCTCCTCCCCACCGGACCCCGCCCGCGTCAGACAGGTGACGGTGCTGCTCGACGCGCTGGCGCACCCCCTGCCGCCCCCGCTGGCTCCCCGCCTGACCGACCTGCGCCACGCCCTGCACACCGATGACGCGAGCGAAGTCCGCCGGACCGCCCGCGCACTGGTCGGCCTCGGCCCCGGGCTCACCCCGTCCGGTGACGACATCCTGTGCGGCGCGCTACTGGCGAGCCGCGCGTGGGGAGGCCCTCTCACCCCCCTCTCGGAGGCGCTCGCGGACGCGTCCCTGCGCACCCCGCTGCTCTCGGCGGCACTCCTGCGGCACGCGGTGCGCGGCGAATGCGTGCCGCAGGCCCACGCGTTCCTGCGGGCGCTGAGCGGGGACGGTGCCCTGGAACCCGCTCTACGCGAACTGCTCGCCGTCGGACACCACTCGGGAGGCGATCTGGCGCGCGGGGTGCTCGCGGTGGGCCTCGGCAGAGCGGGCGCGACGCCCCTTGACCGTGATGACTACCCGTTGAAGTAGCGGTTGCCCTTGTCGATGAGGTGGGAGGCGTAGACGCGGCCGAGGGCCGGCTTGCCGCGGTAGAAGCCGACGTAGCGCTGTGCGCTGTCCACGACGACGGGGCGCGCGAAGCAGGCGAAGCGGTTGCGCTGCTGCTGTTCGGCCCAGGCCATGGCGGCTGGGTCGACGCGCTCGCTGACAAGGACGGGGAAGGCCGCGACGCCGGTCTGCAGGCCGACCGGGAGGCCGCCCTTGTTCTGCTTCGCGTACGTCAGGACCTGCGAGGTGAAGGCGTCGACGCTCTGCGGGGTGATCTCGGGCACGGCGGCGGCAACGGTGAACAGGTGCAGGTTGGTGGCCATCCAGCGCATCCGGAAGTCGGCCCGCCGCCCCACGAGGACGGGCACACCGAACCAGTCCTCCCAGCGCGTCGCGCAGCCGTCCGCCTGGAGGCGGCTCTCCACCGAGGCCAGGTAATTCCGGGCCGATTCACCGATCATGGCGGTGATTGTGCACGGTCGAGCGCCTGTAGGACCAGCCGGGTGCGACGGTTTCCCGCACGTCAGGCGAGGCCCAGCGCCGAGAGAGGGTCGTCGAGGACCGGCTGCCACGCCAACTCGGCTGCTCCGACCAGGCTGTTGTGGTCGAGCGTGCACGCCAGGATGGGAACGCCCCCGCTGCGGCCCCACAGGCTGCGGTCCGCGACGACGGCCCGCAGGCGGTCCGGGTCCGCGTCGAGGAGCGCCCGGTGCAGGCCGCCCAGGATGATGCGGTCGGGGTTGAGGATGTTGACCAGGCCCGCGAGTCCGAGTCCGAGACGGTCGATCAGGGCCTCGGTGGCCATCCGCACCTTCGGGTCGTCGAGGCTGCCGGCGATCAGGTCGCGGGCCTGCTGGAGCAGGGAGCCGTCGGGGCCCGGTTCGCGGCCCGCAGCGTCGAGCAGGGCCAGCGGGTCGGTCTCCACGTCGAGGCAGCCGCGGCTGCCGCAGTAGCAGGGCCGGCCCTCGGGGTTCACGGTGAGGTGCCCGACCTCCAGGGCGAGGCCCGAACTGCCGGTGTGCAGACGCCCGTCGAGGACGAGCGCGCCGCCGACGCCGCGGTGGCCCGTGGCGACGCACAGCAGGTCGCGCGCGCCGCGGCCCGCGCCGTGGCGGTGCTCGGCGAGGGCGGCGAGGTTGACGTCGTTCGCGGCGAACGCCGGCCGCCCGATGCCCGCCTCCCGTACGCGCTCGGCGAAGATCTCGCGGACGGGCGAGCCCGCGGGCCAGGCGAGGTGGAGCGGGTTGAGGGCGGTGCCGTCGGGCTCGGCCACCGCCGACGGCACGGCGAGGCCCGCGCCGACGCAGTGGCGGCCGGTCTCGCGCAGGAGTCGGGCGCCGGCCTCCACGACCGAGCCGAGTACCCGCGCCGGATCCGGGTCGATGATCTCGCAGCCGGGCGTGGTCGCGACGATCCGGCCGCCGAGGCCTACGAGGGCCGCGCGATAGCCGTCCGCGTGTACCTGCGCGGCGAGCGCCACGGGTCCGTCCTCGGCGACGGACAGCCGGTGCGAGGGACGCCCCTGCGACCCCGCCGCGGCGCTCGGCTTCGCGTCGATCCTGATCAGCCCGAGCGCTTCCAGCTCGGCGGCGACCGCGCCCGCCGTGGCCCGGGTCACCCCCAGTTCGGCGGTGAGGACGGCGCGGGTCGGCGCGCGGCCGGTGTGCACGAGTTCGAGCGCCGGGCCGAGAGCACCACGGCCCCGCTCGAGACGGGGCGCGCGCGCGGAACCCTCCGCCTCGCCCGCCGTCTGCCCCCCGGCCCCGGAGGCCGCCTTGCCACGCATCAGCAACTCCTCGCCCTGATCACCGTGTCGCATCGTATCCGGTGAACGCCGCAGCCCCTGCGGGTGAACTCACCCCTGTGGGGAGGGTGCGGAGGGCGGTCCGGTGAGTCCGGTGACGCGCATCGTGAGATTCAGGCGGCCCCGGGAGAGCCCGGTGGCCGGGTCGCCGGTGCCGGGGTACACCTTCGGCACCCCGTGGAAGGCGAGCCGCGACGGTCCTCCGAAGACCAGCAGGTCCCCGGAGACCAGCTCCACGTCCTCGTACGGCTTCCCACGGTTCTCGGTGTTGCCCAGCCGGAAGACGCAGGTGTCGCCGACGCTGAGCGAGACGACGGGTTCCCGGGCGCGCTCGTCCTTGTCCTGGTGCATGCCCATGGTGGCGGCGCCGTCGTAGAAGTTGATCAGTGCCGTGTCGGGGTCGTAGCCGTCACCGGCCGCGTCGTCCTCGTACGCGTCGACGAACGCGCGTCTGCCCAACTCCCTTAGCCAGTCGGGGAAGTGGGCCACCTGCGCGCCGTTCACATCGGTTGCCGTACGCGTGTAGCGGTAGGGCTGCCAGTGCCATCCGACGCACACGGTCTGGACGGACATCACGCCGCCGCCCGGCAGTCGTGTGTGGCGCATCGGCACGGGTCCGGCGGCCCAGCCGCGGCAGGCTTCGACGAGTGCGCGCTGGGCCTCGGCGTCGAGCCAGCCGGGCACGTGCACGGCGCCGGGGGTGATCTCCCGGCGCTCCCGGTCCACCGGGAAGAGCGGGGGTGCGTGCGGTTCGTGCCGGCCGGCCATGGCCCCATTGTCCCCGGTACGAGGTGTCTTGCGCGTACCGGGGCGTGCACGGGGGACGGGTCAGCGGCGCATCACCTCGACCAGCTCCGTCACCGTGCGGGCCATCGCCTCGCGGCCCACGCTCAGGTACTTGCGGGAGTCGACGGCATCGGGATGTGCGGCAAGGAACTCCCGGATGGCCGCCGTCATCGCTATGTTCAGGGCGGTGCCGACGTTCACCTTGGCGATGCCGCCCCGGACGGCCTGCGAGAGTTCGTCGTCCCCGACACCGGAGGAACCGTGCAGGACCAGCGGTACGTCGAGGCCCTCCGAGAGCTGCTTGAGGAGGTCGTGGTCGAGCGTCGCGGTGCGGGTGGTCATGGCGTGCGAGGAGCCGATCGCGACGGCGAGGGCGTCGACGCCCGAGTCCGTCACGTAGGCGCGGGCCTCCCCCGGGTCCGTGCGAGCGCCCGGCGCGTGGGCGTCGAGCGGCGCCGAACCGTCCTTGCCGCCGACCTCGCCCAGCTCCGCCTCGACCCACAGCCCGTTGGCGTGGCCCCAGTCGGCGGCCGCGCGGGTGGCCGCGAGGTTCTCGTCGTAGGGGAGCCGGGCCGCGTCGTACATCACCGAGCTGAACCCGGCGTCCGCGGCCTGGCGGAGCAGCTCGTCGCTCTGGACGTGGTCGAGGTGGAGCGCCACGGGCACCGAGGACGCCTCCGCGGTGGCGGCCGCGGCCCTCGCGAGGGGCAGCAGGCGCCCGTAGCGATACCGCACGGCGTTCTCGCTGACCTGGAGGATCACCGGCGCGTTCGCCGCCTCGGCGCCCGCCACGACGGCCTCGATGTGCTCCAGGGTGATGACGTTGAACGCGGCCACCGCGGTACGCGCCGCGGTGGCTTCGGCGACGAGCGCGCCGGTTGCTGCGAGGGGCACAGCCCCTCCTTTCGGAAGGCTCGGAAGCTCGGTCGACGGTCAGCCGGCGGTGAGGATCACCGAGCGGGTGAGGTGGCGCGGCTGGTCGGGGTCGAGTCCGCGGGCGGCCGCGACGGCCACGGCGAGGCGCTGCGCGCGGACGAGTTCGGCGAGCGGGTCGAGGCCGCCCTCGACCCAGAGCGCGCCGGTGCCGGCCACCTGCTCGGCGAGTCCCTCGGGCGCCGTGCCGATCATCCAGGTGGCGGTGCCCGCGGTGGTGACGCTGATGGGGCCGTGGCGGTACTCCATCGCGGGGTACGCCTCGGTCCACGACAGGGACGCCTCGCGCATCTTCAGGGCGGCCTCGTTCGCGAGGCCGACGGTCCAGCCGCGGCCCAGGAAGCTGAACTGGCCGCACTCCACGAGGCCTTCGGGCAGCGGTGTCTCCAGCGCGGTGCGCGCGTCGGCGACCGCCTGCTCGGTGTGCAGGCCGAGGTGGGCGCGCAGGAGCGTCAGCGCCGTCGTCGCGAAGCGGGTCTGGACGACGGACCGCTCGTCGGCGAAGTCCAGGACGATCACGTCGTCGGCGGCGGAGACGATCGGCGTGTTCGGGTCGCCGATGACGGCGGTCGTCCGGATGCGGCCCTTGACCGCGGCGAGCAGCTCGACGACCTCGGTCGTCGTGCCGGACCGGGACAGCGCGATGAGGCGGTCGTACGGGCGCCCGGCCGGGAACTCCGAGGCCGCGAACGCGTCGGTCTCGCCCTGCCCGGACTGCTCGCGCAGCGCGGCGAAGGCCTGCGCCATGAACCACGAGGTGCCGCAGCCCACGATCGCGACGCGCTCCCCCGGCGCGGGCAGCTTGGCGGCCTCGCCCGCGGCCAGGCCCGCCGCGCGCGTCCAGCACTCCGGCTGGCTGTTCAGCTCGTTCTCGACATGGCTCATGCCGTGCCCACTCCCTGATGTGTCGTGTCCGTGGGCCGGTCGAACACGTCGCATGCGTCGCGCTCGAACGGCCCCGCCGAGCCTATGCTCGTTCCTGCAAGAATTCGATACCTTTCGAGCATAACCAAGCATCAGGTAGTGCGCTAGGGTCACCGGAGAACGACGATTGGAGGCCGCGGATGTCCCGCGACGCCCGCTGGAAGTCCCTGCTGGAACTGCTCGTGGAGCGGGGGCGCCTGGATGTCGAGGAGGCGGCGGCCGATCTGGGGGTGTCCGCGGCCACCATCCGGCGCGACTTCGACCAGCTCGCCGAGCAGCAGATGCTCGTACGCACCCGGGGCGGCGCCGTCGTCCACGGCGTCTCCTACGAGTTGCCCCTGCGCTACAAGACCGCACGCAACGCCTCCGAGAAGGAACGGATCGCCAAGGCCGTCGCCGAACTGATCACGCCGGGCGAGGCGGTCGGGCTCACCGGCGGCACCACGACGACCGAGGTGGCGCGCGCACTCGCGGTCCGCCCCGACCTCGCCTCCGGCTCCCCGGCCCTCACGATCGTCACGAACGCGCTGAACATCGCCAACGAGCTCGCCGTGCGGCCCCAGTTCAAGATCGTGGTGACGGGCGGGGTCGCCCGGCCGCAGTCGTACGAGCTCATCGGTCCGCTCGCGGACGGCGTGCTGAGCCAGATCACGATCGACACGGCCGTGCTCGGTGTCGTCGGTTTCGACGTCGCGCACGGCGCGGCGGCGCACGACGAGGCGGAGGCGGCCATCAACCGGCTGCTGTGCGAGCGGGCGGAGCGCGTCGTCGTCGCGGCGGACTCCAGCAAGCTGGGCCAGCGCGCGTTCGCCCGGATCTGCTCGACGGAGCGGATCGGCACCCTGGTCACCGACAGCGCCGTGGATGCGGCGACGGTGGAGCGCTTCGAGGAGGCGGGGGTCAAGGTCCTCGCGGTGTGACTCCCCGAGCCACACCTGCGGTTTTCATGGCTGCGGCCCCTCCCGGACGGGTGGGGCCGCAGCCATTTCCCCGCACCGGTCCGGCGGATGTCGTGGCCGTCACGCCTCGCACCGTCTTGTCCCGGCCGGGGTGGCGCCCTACCCTGACTTTGTGCCGACACTAAACAAACTCCGGGCCGTCAAGGACGACAGCCCGCGGACCGCGTCCCTCACCCGCCTGCGCATCGCGCTCACGATCTTCTTCGCACTCGACGGCTTCATCTTCGCGGGATGGGTCGTACGCATCCCCGCCGTGAAGGAGCAGACCGGCGCTTCGGCGAGCACGCTCGGGCTCGCGCTCCTCGGCGTCTCCGCGGGGGCCGTCATCACGATGATGCTCACGGGGCGCCTGTGCAGGCGCTTCGGCAGTCATCCGGTGACCGTGGTGAGCGGTGTGCTCCTGGCGCTGAGCGTCGCACTGCCTCCGCTCACCCACTCGGCGCTCACCCTCGGCCTGGTCCTGCTCGTGTTCGGCGCCGCCTACGGCGGGATCAACGTGGCGATGAACAGTGCCGCGGTCGATCTCGTCGCCGCCCTGCGCCGCCCCGTCATGCCGAGCTTCCACGCGGCGTTCAGCCTCGGCGGCATGCTCGGCGCCGGGCTCGGCGGCCTGGTCGCGGGCCACGTCTCCCCCACCCGGCACCTCCTCGCCCTCACCGTCATCGGCCTGCTCGTCACGGCCGCCGTCGGCCCCACGCTCCTGCGCCACGACGCCCCCACGGCCCCGGACGACCGCGGTCGTATACGGAACGAGCACGCATCGGCGTCCGAGCGGCCCTCCGGGCGCGTGCGCGGGCTCGTCCTCGTCTTCGGCCTCATCGCCCTGTGCACCGCGTACGGGGAGGGTGCGCTCGCAGACTGGGGCGCCCTGCACCTGGAGGAGGACCTGCACGCCCATCCCGGAGTGGCCGCGGCAGGCTATTCCTGCTTCGCCCTGGCCATGACCATCGGCCGGATCAGCGGGACGACGCTGCTCGAACGCCTGGGCAGGACACGCACGTTGGTGTTCGGCGGCGCCACCGGCGCGGCAGGCATGCTGCTCGGCTCGCTCGCCCCCACCGTGTGGCTGGCACTCCTCGGCTTCGCCGTCACAGGTCTCGGCCTCGCCAACATCTTCCCCGTGGCGGTCGAACGCGCGGGCGCCCTGGCAGGACCGACCGGCGTCGCCGCCGCGTCCACGCTCGGCTACGGCGGCATGCTCCTCGGTCCGCCGATGATCGGCTTCATGGCGGACTGGTTCTCCCTCCCCGCCGCGCTGACCAGCGTGGCCGTACTGGCGGGCGTCGCCGCCCTGATCGGTTTCGCGACCCGGCGCGCGGCCGTCTCCTGACCCGCACGTGACGAGCATCCGCAAGGACGCATTCCAGCCAGGTCCCATCGGGCAGACTCCCGCCATGAAGACTGCGGAACACATCGAGACGCTCGACGAGGAAGGCCGCCTCCTCGCCGACGCCGCCGAGACGGCGGGCACCTCCGCCAAGGTGCCGACCTGCCCGGGCTGGGCCGTACGGGACCTGCTGCGACACGTGGGCATGGTGCATCGCTGGGCCGCGGCGTTCGTCGCCGAGGGGTACACGTCGTACCACCCCGACGACGGTCTGCCGGATCTGGACGGCGCCGAGCTCGTCGCCTGGTTCCGTGAGGGCCACGGCCGGCTCGTCGGGACGCTGGCCGACGCCCGGCCCGACGTGGAGTGCTGGACGTTCCTGCCCGCGCCGTCGCCGCTGGCGTTCTGGGCGCGGCGGCAGGCGCACGAGACGACCGTCCACCGGGTGGACGCGGAGTCCGCGCTGGCCGGGACGCCCGGCGTCATCCACGCGGAGTTCGCGGTCGACGGCATCGAGGAACTGCTGCTCGGCTTCCACGCGCGCGGCCGGAGCAAGGTGCGGTCGGACACCCCGCGCCTGTTGCGCGTGCGGGCCACCGACGCCGGCCGGTCATGGACCGTACGGATCTCGCAGGAGCCGCCGGTCACCGAACGGGACGGGGCGGGCGAGGCCGACTGCGAGCTGTCGGGTCCCGCGGCGCGGCTCTATCTGTCGCTGTGGAACCGGCTGCCGTTCCCGAGCCTCACCGGCGACGCCTCACTGGCCGCACTGTGGCGGGAGCGGTCGGGGGTCACCTGAAGCTGACGACAGGCCGGGCCACCTGGGGAAATCAGCCCTGAGCGCGATCGGCGAGCATCCGCCCCAGTACCGCGCGCTGCAACGGCCGGACCTCCGTGTGCAGGTCGCGGCCCTTCCGCGTGAGGCAGACCCGGACGCCGCGGCGGTCCTCGGGGCACATGCCGCGCTCCAGGAGGCCGTCCTTCTCCAGGCGGCCGATCAGGCGCGACAGGGCACTCTGGCTGAGATGGACCTGAGCGGCGATCTCCTGCACGCGGAAGGAGGAACTGCCGTCCTCCGCCGCGCTGTCGGCCAGGACGTCGAGCACCTCGAAGTCGCTGGCGCCCAGGCCGTGCTGATGCAGCTCACGATCGAGCTCGCACATGGTGCGCGCATGCACCGCAAGGATGTCCCGCCACTGTTCCACGAGGCCGGACTCGGCCTTTTTCGCCGCCATGACCGCACCGTAGCAGAAAAGACGGGCATTGTTGCATCGGAATTAAATGCACTTGCAGTCAATGCATATGCATGTAGTCTGCTCCGCATGACCTCTCCGCTCACCAACACCCCTGCGTCCCAGGAGCGTTGGTCCCCCCGTCTGTGGGGCACACTGCTCGTCCTCTGCGCCGCGATGTTCCTCGACGCACTCGATGTGTCGATGGTCGGAGTCGCCCTGCCGTCCATAGGCTCGGAGCTCGACCTGTCGACGTCGACGCTGCAATGGATCGTCAGCGGCTACATCCTCGGCTACGGCGGCCTGCTGCTGCTCGGCGGTCGCGCGGCCGACCTGCTCGGCCGGCGCCGGGTGTTCCTGATCGCCCTCGGCGTCTTCGCCCTCGCGTCCCTGCTCGGCGGACTCGTCGACTCCGGGCCGCTCCTGATCGCCAGCCGCTTCGTCAAGGGCCTCAGCGCCGCGTTCACCGCGCCGGCCGGCCTGTCCATCATCACCACGACATTCGCCGAGGGCCCGCTGCGCAACCGCGCGCTCTCCATCTACACGACCTGCGCCGCCACCGGCTTCTCCATGGGCCTCGTCCTGTCCGGCCTGCTGACCGAGGCCAGCTGGCGCCTGACCATGCTGCTGCCCGCACCGATCGCCGTGATCGCGCTGCTCATCGGCATCAAGCTCATCCCGCACAGCGAACGCGAGAAGAACCACCGCGGCTACGACATCCCCGGCGCCATCACCGGCACCGCGTCGATGCTGCTCCTCGTGTTCACCGTCGTCCAGGCACCGGAGGCGGGCTGGGCCTCGGCCCGCACCCTGCTGTCCTTCCTGGCCGTCGCCGTGCTGCTCGCGGTCTTCGTCTCCATCGAGCGCCGCTCCCCCGGCCCGCTGATCCGCCTCGGAGTGCTGCGCTCCGGCTCACAGATCAGGGCGCAGCTCGGCGCGATGGCGTTCTTCGGCTCGTACGTCGGCTTCCAGTTCCTGGTCACCCTGTACATGCAGTCCCTGCTCGGCTGGTCCGCGCTGCACACCGCGCTGGCGTTCCTGCCGGCGGGCGCCCTCGTGGCGCTCTCCTCGACGAAGGTCGGCGCGATCGTCGACCGGTTCGGCACCCCGCGCCTCATCGCGGTCGGCTTCACCTTCATGGTGATCGGCTACGCGCTGTTCCTGCGCATCAACCTCGACCCGGTGTACGCGTCCGTCATCCTGCCGACGATGCTCCTGATCGGCGCGGCCTGCGCCCTGGTGTTCCCCTCGCTCAACATCCAGGCCACGAACGGCGTCCACGACGACGAACAGGGCATGGTCTCGGGCCTGCTCAACACCTCCGTGCAGGTCGGCGGCGCCATCTTCCTCGCCGTCGTGACGGCCGTTGTCACCGCGAACTCCGGCGAGGGCTCGTCCCCGCAGGCCGTCCTCGACAGCTTCCGGCCCGGTCTCGTCGTCGTCACCGCGATCGCGCTGGTGGGCCTGCTGGTCACCCTCACCGGGCTGCGGACGCGGCGTCCGCAGGGCACGGTCCTGATCGCGAAGTCGGTGCCGGAGGAGGAGGCGGCGCTGGAGGGGTCGGACGCCGCGCGCACGGAGCGCATCGCAGTCCACGACTGACCCAGGGATCCTCGATCGACCCACGGGTCCTCGCCCCGGCCCCACACGCTCGACCCGACCGCACACGGGTGCGCCCGGCCGGCAGTCCCCTGCCCGCCGGGCGCACCCGTGTGTCAGAGCGGCGCGTGTCCGCTCAGCCGAGCCAGCCGGGCCGCACGAGCCCGGACTCGTAGGCGAGGACGACCAGTTGGGCCCGGTCACGCGCGCCGAGCTTCACCATCGTGCGGCTCACATGTGTCTTCGCGGTGAGCGGGCTGACGACGAGGCGGCGGGCGATCTCCTCGTTCGACAGGCCGATGCCGACCAGCGCCATCACCTCACGCTCGCGCTCGGTGAGCTGCCCGAGCGACTCGGCCGCCGCGGGCTCCTTGGAGCGCGCCGCGAACTCGACGATCAGACGGCGGGTCACCCCCGGCGAGAGCAGCGCGTCGCCGTGCACCACCGCCCTCACGGCGCGCAGCAGTTCCTCGGGCTCGGTGTCCTTGACGAGGAACCCGGACGCTCCGGCACGGATCGCCTCGAAGACGTACTCGTCCAGTTCGAAAGTGGTCAGCATGACCACCTTCACGGTTTCCAGCGCGGCGTCGTCGCTGATGCGGCGGGTCGCTGCGAGCCCGTCGAGGACCGGCATCCGGATGTCCATCAGGACGACGGCGGGCCGCAGTTCGCGTACGAGGCGCACCGCCTCGTCGCCGTCGGAGGCCTCCCCCACGACCTCGATGTCGCTCTGCGCGTCGAGCAGCGCCCGGAATCCGGCGCGGACGAGCGACTGGTCGTCGGCGAGCAGTACGCGGATCAACGGTTCTCCTCCGTCGGCGTGAACGGCAGTTCGGCGAGTACCCGGAAGCCGCCGTCGGGCCGCGGTCCCGCCTCGATCGTGCCACCCAGCGCGGCGGCCCGCTCACGCATTCCCGCGAGGCCGTTCCCGCTGCCGCCGGCCGCCTCATGGCTCGCCGGCCCGTCGTCGTCGATGCGCAGGGACAGCGCGGTCCCCGTGTACCGCACTTCTACGCGCGCGTTGCGCGACTCCGAATGCCGTACGACGTTGGTGAGCGCCTCCTGCACGATGCGGAACGCGGCGAGGTCGGTGCCGGGCGGCAGCGCGGCGCGGGATCCTTCCGTGGCGATGCCGACGGTGAGGCCCGCGCTCGCGGCCTGCTCCACGAGTTCCGGGAGCCGGTCGAGGCCCGGGGCGGGGGCGCGCGGCGCGTCGCCCGGGGTCCGCAGGGTGTCGAGGACCTGGCGGACCTCGCCCAGCGCCTCCTTGCTCGCGGACTTGATGGTGGTGAGGGCGGTACGCGCCTGCTCGGGGTCGGAGTCGAGCAGTGCCAGACCCACGCCCGCCTGGACGTTGATGACCGAGATGGAGTGCGCGAGCACGTCGTGCAGCTCCCGCGCGATCCGCAGGCGCTCCTCGTCCGCGCGCCGCCCGGCGGCCTTCTCACGCTCGGCGCGCTCCTTCGCCCACTGCTCGCGACGCGTTCTGACCAGCTCGGAGAAGGCGACGATCGCCAGGACCCACGCGGCGATGAAACCCTCCTGCCCCCAGGACGCGGCGTCGTCCCCCGACGGCGGCAGATACGCGTACAGCCAGTGCGCCACGAGGACATGCCCCACCCAGAACATGCCGACCGCAGCCCACGCGGCTCTGCGGTGCCCCGCGACGATCGCGGCGTAACAGCCCACGGCCACGGTGATGAAGACCGGCCCGTACGCGTAGCCCGCGCCGAGGTAGACAGTCGCGCAGGCCGCCGTGCCGAAGGCCACGAGGACCGGGTACCGCTGACGCCACAGCAGGAGGACGCCGCCCGCGAGCAGCAGCACGCGGGCGAACACGTCGAGTTCGGCCCGATCGGTCTGGGCGTGCGCCGCGAAGTTCGAGCCGGCGACGACGAACGCGGTGATCAGGACGGTGGACCGCCAGGGCCAGCGCGGCCCCTGTCCCGCGGCGCCCCACCAGGGCGGCCCGTAGTGACCGCGCCGGGCGGCACCGGCCGCCGTCCAGGGCGGCCCGTAGCGCCTGAGGTGCGGCGGACCCGCCCAGTGCCGGGGCGGGCCGTCGGCCCCGCGTACGTGCTGCTCATCCATGACCGCAACGCTAGACGCCGCACGCCGTCACGGGCGTCAGCCGGGCGTGGTGACCACACCTACTCCCCGGGGAGTACGCGACGCGGTTCGGGCGCGGCGCGCGTCACGCCCGGGGCAACGACTTTCCCTCCCGGGCCGGGGCATGTCATTCCCGGGGCAGCACCAGGCCCACGCCGTGGGCGAGCTGTGTCGCGGCGTGCGTGAAGAAGGTGGCACGGTCCTCCACGACCCGGTTGAACTGGCCGAACAGCTCGAAGCCGATCAGGCCGAACAGCTGCGCCCAGGCGGCGACGAGCGCGGCCACCACCGCGGGCGGCAGGTCGGGGGCCAGGTCGGCGCCCAGCCGCTCGGCCTCGGGCCGCAGCTCCTCGGGAAGCGGCGGCTCCGCGATCCCGCGGCCCTGATACGCGTCGCGGACGATGCCCAAGAACAGCAGCCCGACGCGCGACGCGGCCGGAACGGTTGTCATCGGCGCGGTGTATCCGGGCACGGGCGAGCCGAAGATGAGCGCGTACTCGTGCGGGTGGGCGAGCGCCCAGGCGCGGACGGCTTCGCTGACGGTGACCCAGCGGCGCACCGGCGCGATCGCTCCCGCCGTGCTGTCGGTGGTCTTCGCCGCCTTCTTGAGCAGGGCGGCGTCCGCCTGCTCGGCCGCTTCGCCGATGGAGTCGTACGCGTCGATGATGAGCGCCGTCAGGAGGTCGTCGCGGCTGGGGAAGTAGCGGTAGAGCGCCGAGGAGACCATGCCCAGCTCGCGGGCGACGGCGCGCAGGGACAGCCTGGCGGCGCCCTCGGCCGCGAGCTGTCTGCGGGCCTCGTCCTTGATGGCGGCGGTGACTTCTTCCCGTGCCCTGGCCCTGGCTCCTCGTGTGGTGCTCATACGGGCAGTGTCCCACGCTTCCGGAGCAGTGCACACGTTCCGGATCGATGCACGCGTTATGGATCGGTGCACTCTTCTGGGAGCAGTGCACTCAGTGGGCAGTGGCGCACTCGGCGGCGCAGAGAAAAGAGAGCACCGCTCTTGCTTTGAATCACCGATCTCGTGCACACTGATCTCAAGCGAGAGCAGTGCTCTCGCAACCGAGATCGAGACCGACTCCAGCGGCGCCCGCATCGCGCCACCCACACCCAGGAGAACCCCATGACCGCGAACGCCCAGTCCGGCTCGTCCTCCTCCCCCAGCCCCTACTACCTGAAGGGCAGCCGCCTCAACGTCCGGTTGAACGGCATGATCGGCTGGCTCGCGCGGCACGGCGTCAGCCTGATGGGGTCCGCCGAGCTCTCCGTGCGCGGCCGCAAGAGCGGCCAGATGCAGCGCATCCCGGTCAACCCGCACACGTACGGGGACGCGCAGTACATCGTCTCGGCCCGCGGGCACTCCCAGTGGGTGCGCAACATGCGCGTCGCCGGGACCGGCGAGCTGCGCGTCGGGCGCAAGGTCCGTACGTTCACCGCGACCGAGGTGCCCGACAGCGAGAAGCTGCCGATCCTGCGCGGCTACCTGGAGAAGTGGGGCTGGGAGGTCAACCAGTACTTCCAGGGCATCACCGCCAAGTCGACCGACGAAGAGCTGACCGCGGCCGCGCCGGACCACCCGGTCTTCCTCATCACGGTCGAGAAGTAGCCTCCGGATCGTCGTCGACCGATGGCGCGGCCGAGGACGCGGCCGCCGCTGCCGGCCCCAGACGGCTCAGGACGCGACCCGCCATCGGATACGTCCTGACGATCTCGCCCAGCGTCGTCGAACCACGGGTGATGCGGGCGAAGGCCTTCCACGCGGGCCGGAACCCGGTGATCGCCGCATGCAGCACCCCGGGCCTGCGCTCGAAGACCGTCAGCATCCGCTTGCCGACGCTCATCTCGACACCGAGGCCCGCCTTGACCGCGAACGCGTAGTTCAGAGCCTGCCGGCGCGCGTCCACCGCGTCGTGCGCCTCGGAGACGCGGACCGCCCACTCCCCCGCGAGACGACCGGAGCGCAGCGCGAACGAGATGCCCTCGCGGGTCCACGGTTCGAGAAGTCCCGCCGCGTCACCACAGACGAGTACGCGGCCGCGTGACAGCGGCGAGTCGTCGGCGCGGCAGCGCGTCAGATGGCCGGAGGAGACCGACGGTTCGAAGCCGGCGAGGCCGAGCCGGGCGATGAAGTCCTCCAAGTACCGCTTCGTGGCGGCGCCCTCGCCTCGCGCCGAGATCACTCCGACGGTCAGGGTGTCCCCCTTGGGGAAGACCCAGCCGTAACTCCCGGGCATCGGGCCCCAGTCGATGAGGACGCGGCCCTTCCAGTCCTCGGCGACCGTCTCGGGCACGGGGATCTCCGCCTCGAGGCCGAGGTCGACCTGGTCGAGCTTCACCCCGACATGAGCCCCTATGCGGCTGGCGCTGCCGTCCGCCCCGACGACGGCGCGGGCCAGGATCGTCTCGCCGCCCTGGAGGATCACGGCGACCGTGCGACGGTCGGGCACGGCCGAGCCGTGCTGCTCGACCCGCGCGACCGTCACCCCCGTGCGCAGTTCGGCGCCCGCCTTCTGGGCGTGCTCGACGAGCTGGTGGTCGAAGTCGGCGCGGTTCACCAGGCCGAAGAGCATGTGCCGGGAGCGCCGGGTGCGGGTGAACTTCCCGTCCAGGGAGAACGTCACCGCGTCGATCCGGTCCCGGAACGGCAGCTCGAACCCCGGGGGCAGCGCGTCCCTGGAGGGACCGATGATGCCACCGCCGCACGTCTTGTACCGGGGCAGTTCCGCCTTCTCCAGAAGGAGGACGCTGCGCCCGGCGACCGCTGCCGCGTAGGCGGCGGAGGCGCCCGCGGGACCGGCGCCCACGATGACGACGTCCCACACCTGCCCGCCGCCACCGGCGTCCGCCGCGTGCTCGTCCGTACCGTTGCCGCCCGCCGAGTTCTCGCTGCTCACGATGGTCTACTGCTCCCGATCCAGCCGCCTGCCGCACCTTTCCCAGGCATCCTACGGCGGTGTCCTGCCGACCCCCTGTGGGAGGATCGGCGCTGCATGCCCTGTGCACGAAACGCTCACGCACATCAGCCGACGGCGGACCCGCACGGACGCGTGCGAAAGCCGCATACGTATACACAAGTGCAACGTCGCACCTACGAGGAGCGTTCCCATGTCACCGAATCCGATCGCCGAGACCGTCGCCTCGCTCATGCCCGGGGCCCGGACCGAGCTCGCCGAACTGGTGGCGTTCAAGTCGGTGGCGGACTTCGACCAGTTCCCGAAGAGCGAGAGCGAGGGCGCCGCGAACTGGGTGGCGGACGCACTGCGCGCCGAGGGCTTCCAGGACGTCGCGCTGCTCGACACCCCGGACGGGACACAGTCGGTCTACGGCTTCCTGCCGGGCCCCGAGGGCGCGCCGACCGTTCTCCTGTACGCGCACTACGACGTGCAGCCGCCGCTGGACGAGTCGGCGTGGGTCACGCCGCCGTTCGAGCTGACGGAGCGCGAGGACGGCCGCTGGTACGGGCGCGGCGCCGCGGACTGCAAGGGCGGGGTCCTGATGCACCTGCTCGCGGTGCGGGCGCTCAAGGCCAACGGCGGTGTCCCGGTGAACGTCAAGGTGATCGCCGAGGGTTCCGAGGAGCAGGGCACGGGCGGTCTCGAGCGGTACGCCGAGCAGCACCCAGAGCTGCTGAAGGCGGACACGATCGTCATCGGTGACGCGGGCAACTTCCGGGTCGGCCTGCCGACGGCCACGTCGACGCTGCGCGGCATGACGCTCATCAGGGTCCGGGTCGACACGCTCGGGGGCAACCTGCACTCGGGGCAGTTCGGCGGCGCGGCCCCGGACGCGCTCGCGGCGCTGGTTCGGATCCTCGACTCGCTGCGCGCGGAGGACGGCTCCACGACGGTCGACGGTCTCGCGACCGACGCCGCGTGGGACGGTCTCCAGTACGACGAGGGTCAGTTCCGCAAGGACGCCAAGGTCATCGACGGTGTCGAGCTGATCGGTTCGGGCACGGTCGCCGACCGCATCTGGGCCCGCCCCGCCGTCACCGTCCTCGGCATCGACTGCCCGCCGGTCGTCGGCGCGACGCCGTCCGTGCAGGCCGGGGCGCGCGCCCTGATCAGCCTGCGGGTGCCGCCGGGCACGGACGCCGTGGAGGCGACGAAGCTGCTCGTCGCGCACATCGAGTCGCACACCCCGTGGGGCGCCCGCGTCCAGGTCGAACAGATCGGGCAGGGCCATGCGTTCCGCGCGAACACCGGCAGCCCGGCGTACGCGGCCATGGCGGAGGCGATGAGCGTCGCGTACGACGGTCAGGAGATGCAGTACGCGGGCCAGGGCGGCTCGATCCCGCTGTGCAACACGCTGGCGTCGCTGTACCCGGAGGCGGAGATCCTGCTGATCGGCCTGAGCGAGCCCGAGGCGCAGATCCACGCGGTGAACGAGAGCGTGTCGCCGCAGGAGCTGGAGCGCCTCTCGGTCGCCGAGGCGCTGTTCCTCCAGAACTACGCGGCGATCTGAGTCGCGCGGTCGTCACCTTCGCCCCGGGCGGAACTCTTCTGCCCGGGGCGTAGCCATGTCCCCCGGACAGCCGCCGGTCCCTACGGTCGGCGCATGAGTGTCTACGCCATCACCGATGTGATCGAGGTCGTCCCCCGCCTGCACCTGTTGCGCTTCCCGGTGGGGCAGGCCTATCTGTGGGACGACGGGGACGAGTTGACGCTGGTGGACGCGGGGGCCTCCGGTGCCGGGGCGGCGATCGCCGACGCCGTACGCGCGCTCGGCAGGCACCCGCGCGAGGTGCGCCGGATCGTCCTGACGCACTTCCACGAGGACCACGCGGGCGGCGCGGGTGAGTTCGCGGCGCTCAGTGGGGCGGTGGTGTGGGCGCACCGGCTCGACGCGCCGTTCGTACGCGGTGAACGTCCGGGTCCTGCCCCGGAGTTCGAGGACTGGGAGCGTCCGCTGCACGCCGAGGCGCTGAAGCTGCTCCCGCCCCCGCCGGCGGATCCTGTACTGCCGTGTGAGGTAAGAGAGTTGGCGGGCGGTGAGGTGCTCGACTTCGGCGGTGGCGCCCGCGTCGTCGCGGTGCCCGGGCACACGGACGGCAGCATCGCGCTCCATCTGCCCCGTCACGGTGTGCTGTTCACGGGTGACGCCGTCGCCGCGTCACCGCTGGACGGTCAGGTCATGCTGGGCGTGTTGAACCTCGACCGCCGCCGGTCCGTCGAGTCCTTCCGCACCCTCGCCTCGCTCGACTCCGACATGGCGTGCTTCGGACACGGCGACCCCGTGACGAGCGGGTCGGCGGCGGTCCTGCGCGCGGTGGCCGCGCGACTGGACGCCGCGTAGTCACCCCCGCGCGGCGTCAGCCCACCGGCACTCCGGCCTCCAGGTAGAGGGCGGCGCCGCGCTCCCGAGCCCGCAGCGCCCAGCGCAGGCGCTCGTACCGCACGGGAGGCAGGAGTCCGGCGGCCTCCTGCTCGGTGACGAACCGCCAGCCGCGCAGCTCCTGGCCCGGAAGGATCATGCGGCGGGCCTCGGCGCCGCCGAGGCGCCCGCCGTCGAAGAGCAGCCGCAGGCCGCCGTACGCGGGTGGTGCGGGCGCCTCCCAGTCGACGACGAGGAGGCCGGGCAGCTCGGGGAGCTGGATCCCGGTCTCCTCGGCGACCTCCCGTACGCCGGCCCTTGCGGGGGCTTCTCCGGGTTCCACGACACCGCCGGGGAACTCCCAGCCGGCCTTGTACGTGGGGTCGACGAGCAGGACGCGGTCGTCCTCGTCGAAGAGCAGTACGCCCGCGGCGACGGTCTCCCCGGTGGGCGCGGGTGTCTGCACGATGTCGCAGGGCTCGACGGCGCCGGTGCGCACGGCCTCGGCGATGCGGGCGGCGGCTTCGTACGCATTCAGTGCGCTGGTGTCGACGGGGTGCGCGTCGGCGGTGAGCCAGGTGGCCAGCGCCGTGCGGTAGGCCTCGATGTGGTCGTAGGACCACTGCCGGGCGCGTATCTCGCCGTCGGGTGTCTCGGGCGGTATCTCGCGGCGGGCCATTCGCTCGCGCAGGATCGTTTCCGCCGGGGCGAGGAGCACATGGCGCACGGGGATCCTGCGGGCGGCGAGACCGCCGAAGATCTCGTCGCGGTACTCCTGCCTGAGCAGGGTCGCCGGGACGACGAGAACGCCGCCCACCTCGGCGAGCAGCGCGGCCGCCGTGTCGACGACGAGCCTCCGCCAGATGCGCAGGTCCTGGATGTCGGTCACCTCGGCCAGCTGCTTGGCGGGCAGCAGCTGCGCCAGTTCCCCGCCGATCACGTCGGGGTCGAAGAGCGTGCTGTTCGGGATCAGCTCGATCAGTTCCCGTGCGGTGGTGGACTTCCCCGCACCGAAAGCACCGTTGATCCAGACGATCACGGTTCCCCCTCCTCTGTCGGCCCCCTGAGGCTTGCCCGCAACAGCGTGCGGCGGAAACCAGCACCTGATGGGGGCGCGCCTCGCGTACGCCTCGCGCACGTCACCGAGGTCCGCGAACCAGTCGTGAGGGCCGCTTAGGATCCGCTCCGTGGACCTTCCCGAAGAGTTGATTCGCATGCAACACGACGCCGACGACAAGGGCCGCACCCTGGAGCACCTCGATGACGGGGAGCGCCAGGCGCAGCAGGAGGCCTGGATCGAGGCGGCGGCCAAGGTCGAGGCCGCGGTCACGACGTACGCGCAGGAGCAGGGCCTGAACCGGCACGACGTGGAGAAGACCCTGCGCCAGGCCGCCCGCCGGCCCCACTCCCAGAGCTGATTCCGGACGGTGTACGGGAGCGCTCCCCCTGTGAGGTGTGCCCGCGCGGCCGAGGGGATCCATGCGACAGGGTGAACATCGCCACGGCGGCACGGACGCACCCCCGGCGCCCCCCGTGGTCTACGAGACCGGTGACTGCGTCGTCGTCGAACTGCGCGGCGAGGTCGACATCGTGACGCTCCAGGACTCCGTCGCCCTGCTCGAGACGGTGGCGGCGGGCCCGGCCGCCACCGTGGTGATCGACCTGACCCGCACGACCTTCCTCGACTGCTCCGGCCTGACCCTCCTCCTGCGCACCCGCCGCCGCGTCGAGTCCCGCGGCGGCCGCCTCAGACTGGTCTGCGACCGGCCCCTGACGCTGCGCCTCCTGGAGGTGACGGGCCTGCTGCCACTCTTCGCCCCGGCCCCGACCGTCGAGGCGGCGGTACGGCAGAACTAGAGCGACCGGCCCGGCCTACCCCTTGCTCGACCCCAGTGTGAGTCCCGCGATGAAGTGCCTCTGCAGGAGCAGGAACACCAGGATCGTGGGGAGGGCCACCAGGACCGAGCCGGCGGCCAGCAGGTTGTAGTCCGTGAAGAATTGCCCCCTGAGGTTGTTGAGGGATGAGGTGATCGGGAGTTTGTCAGGGTTCGAGATGAAGATCAGGGCCCAGAGGAAGTCGTTGTAGATCCAGGTGAATTCGAGCGTGCCGAGCGCCGCGAGTGCCGGTCGGCACAGTGGCAGCGTGATGCGCCAGAACTGCGTCCACAACCCCGCGCCGTCGACGATCGCCGCCTCGAGGATCTCCTGGGGAAGCGTCCGCATGAAGTTCGCCAGGACGAAGACGCAGAATCCCAGCTGGAATCCGATGTTGACGATGATCACGGCCCAGTACGAGTCGTACATGGTCAGCGAGTCCGACATCCACCAGGGCAGCGGAATCTTCAGGAAGAGGACGTACAGCGGGGTGACGAGGACCTGGGGTGGCAGCAGGTTTCCCGCGGTGAAGAACATCAGGAGCACGATTCCGCCGCGCACCTTGATGCGCGACACCGCGAAAGCGACGAACGAGGCGAGAAAGAGCGTGATCAGAACGGCCGGGACCGCGATGATCAGGGTGTTCTTGAAGTACTCGCCCATCCCCGAGTCGCTGAGGGCCTCACGGTAATAGTCGAACGACAGGTGTTCGGGCAGCGAGAAGTAGCCGTGCTGCGCCGTCTCCTCGTAGGGCCGCAAAGAGGCGTAGACCGCGAGCAGGAGCGGCGCGAGGAACGCCAGCGAGACGCCCATGAGGAAGATGTGCACCCCGAACCGGCCGCGCCGGCGCGGGTGTTCACCACGCCGGTCGCCGCCGGCCAGGGAGCGGCCCCGGGTGGCGGGGGACGTCGTACGGATGTCGGCGGTCATCGGTCGCGCGCACCTCGCAGCTCTTGGACCAGGAACGTCACGATGAATCCCAGGGAGACCGTGAGGAGGACGACCGCGATGGCCGAGCCGAAGCCGATGCGGCTGGCCTCGCCGATGACGTTGTCCGTGATGAGGACGGACAGCAGCTCCAGGCCGTTGCGGCCCTTGTTCACGGCGTAGACGATGTCGAAGGCGCGCAGCGACTCGATGACGGTGATGACGCCGACGATGACGTTGACGGGGCGAAGTGTCGGGAAGACGACGCGGAAAAAGGTCTGACGGGCGTTCGCGCCGTCGATCGCCGCGGCTTCCTTCAGTGTCGGGTCGACGGATTTGAGGCCGGCGAGATAGAGGATCATCACGTATCCGGTGTGCCGCCAGCTCGCGGCCAGCATCATCATCCAGATGTTGAGGTCGGAGTCGCCCAGCCAGTCGATCGGGTTCTCGTGGTTGTCGAGAAGGGTGTTGACGACGCCCTGGTCGGTGCCGAGGATCAGCTGCGCCATGAATCCGACGACGGCCAGTGAGAGCACGACCGGCATGTAGAGCGTCGACTGGTAGAAGCGGCTGAAGCGCACGCCCCGGTCGATGAGCACGGCGAGCAAGAGGCCGAAGGGCGTGGCGATCAGGCCGAGAAAGGCGAGCCACAGGAGGTTGTGGCGCACGGCCGGCCAGAACGGCGGATAGTTGTCGACGAGGTTCCGGTAGTTCTCTCCACCGACCCAGTGAATGTCGCCGATGCCGTCCCACGAGGTGAAGGACAGGCCGATGGAGGCGAGCGTGGGACCCCAGATGATGACGATGTCGAGCAGTACGGGTATTCCCAGGAGCACGACGAGAACGGCGAGGTCACGGCGGGTGAAACGCCGTGACCTCCGCCGCCCTGCGCGCCGCGCGGTCTTCAGCGCCACGGAACGCATTCCCCCACTACTCAGCTGACGGCGGACGAGAAGATTTCCTTCTTCTGCCGCTCGATCCGGTTGACGAGGCCGTCGACGTCGTTCGGATTTCCGATGAAGTCCTGAAGTGCCTTGATCATCACGGTCTGCGCGAAGTCGGGCCGGGTGTCGCGGTCCATGAACTGCGATATCTGCTGGGCACCGGAGACGAGTTCGGCCGACTTCTTCTGCAGCGGGGTGTACTTGGACGTGTCGGCGCCGTCGTTCACGGCGACGTTGTTCGGGTCCCCGGCGAGGTAGATGTCCTCGGCCCCGGGCGTGCCGAGGTATTTGAGGAGCGCCTTGCCCGCTTCGACGTTCTTGGCCTTCTTCGCGATCAGGAAGCCGTCGATGGGAGCCTCCACCGCGTCCTGCCCGTACTGGGGGTCGATCTCCGGGAACGCGAAGAAGTCGATGTCCGCGCGCTCGTTCTCCGGGAACTGCTGGCCCGGGTGCGGCATTCCGAAGACGGCCATGCCGGTCTGGCGCTTCTGCAGGCCTTGAGCGGCCTCTTCCCAGGTCCGGCCGAGCGCGCCCTTCTGGTAGTACGGCATGAGTTCGCGCCAGAGGTCGAACACCTTCTTGACCTTGGTGTCGGTCCAGGCTTCCGTACCCGCCATGAGGCCCTTGTGGAAGTCGTATCCGTTCAGGCGCATGTTGATGTAGTCGAAGGTGCCCATCGCGGGCCAGCCGTCCTTGTCGCAGAACGCGACCGGGGTGCCGTCCTTGTGCATCTGCTTCGCCAGGGCGATGAAGTCGTCCCAGTTCTTGGGCTGTTCGTAGCCCTGCTTCTCGAAGAGGCTCTTCCGGTGGAAAACGGCCCACGGGTAGTAGTAGTACGGCACGAAGTACTGCTTGCCGTCGTGCGTGGACTGGTCCTTGAGCGCCTGCGAGAAGCCCTTGAAGCCCTTCCAGACGTCGTCGACGTCCGTCAGGAGGCCCTTCTCGGCGAAGTACTGCATGCGGTAGCCGGCGAACCACATGAAGACGTCGTCCGGGGTGCCCTGGAGATAGCGCGTGATGTTCGTCTGGAACTCGTTGTGATCCGTGGTGTTGACGTCGACCTTCTTGCCGGACTTCTTCTCGTACGCCGTGAAGGCCGCCGCGAACGCCTTCTTCGGCACCGCGTCCGAGGAGTTGGACCCCACGGTGACGGTCTTCTTGTCGCCACCCGGGCCGTCCCCGCACGCCGTGAGCAGTGCCGGAAGGGTGAGCGCACCTGCGCCCACCGCCGCGCCCCGCAGGAGACCCCGACGGGACATCCGATGTCCTGTCGCGCTCCCGGGCGCGCCAGAACCGTAGAACGATGACTGTGCCATGTCCCCCTCCTGGGGCCGCAACCCAACACAACCGAACGCGAGGGTTGGATCCCACTCCCAACTCCCGAGATCGTCAAGGGTTCTGACGGGACATCGGGCAACCGTTACCGCATCTCTTCCAACAGAGTCCAACACGGCCTACCGTAAACGCGCGCCACTGACGCGAACATGACGTCATCCCACCTTTCGCGAGTACGGAGGAACGTAACAATGCGTCACCTTCCCACCCGGACCTCTCGCACCACCCGCCGAAGAGTCGTCGGAGCGCTGGCCACCGGGCTGCTGTGTGCCGCGGGCGTCACGGCACCGGCCGCGGTCGCCGACCCGCCGAAATCCGGCGTGTCCGGCTCGCAGGGCGCAAGCGCTCAGGAAGCTTCGCCCACGCTCGACGACGGGCTCGCGCTGACCCCTCCCATGGGCTTCAACAACTGGAACTCCACGCACTGCCGCGCCGAGTTCAACGAGGCGATGGTCAAGGGCATCGCCGACATCTTCGTGGACAAGGGCCTCAAGGCCGCGGGCTATCAGTACGTCAACCTCGACGACTGCTGGGCCCTGCCGCAGCGCGACGCGAACGGCAAACTCGTGCCGGACCCCGCGCGCTTCCCGGGCGGCATCAAGGCCGTCGCCGACTACGTCCACTCCAAGGGCCTCAAACTCGGCATCTACACGAGCGCGGGCACCAAGACGTGCAGCGACATCGGCTTCCCCGGCGGCCTCGGTCACGAGTACAGCGACGCCCAGCAGTTCGCCGACTGGGGCGTCGACTACCTCAAGTACGACAACTGCAACAACCAGGGCGTCGACGCGAAGCAGCGCTACCGCACGATGCGTGACGCCCTGAAGGCCACGGGACGGCCCATCGTCTACAGCCTCTGCGAATGGGGATCCAACAAACCGTGGGAGTGGGCGGCCGACGTCGGCCAGCTGTGGCGCACCACCGGTGACATCAGTGACAGCTGGGGCTCGATGCTCTCCCTGATGAAGCAGAACCTGCCGCTGGCGCAGTACGCGGGGCCCGGGCACTGGAACGACCCCGACATGCTCGAGGTCGGGAACGGCGGCATGACCGCGACCGAGTACCGCACGCACTTCTCGATGTGGTCGATCATGGCCTCACCGCTGCTCATCGGCACCGATCTGCGCAAGGCCTCCGCCGAGACCCTCGACATCCTCAGCAACCGCGAAGTCATCGCGGTCGACCAGGACCCGCTGGGCAAGCAGGGCACGGTGCTCTCCTCCGAGGGCGGGCGCTGGGTCGTCGCCAAGGAGATGAAGGACGGCAGCCGCGTCGTCGCCCTCTTCAACGAGTCGGGCAACGCGCAGCGGATCGCCACGTCGGCCGACGCGGTCGGCCTGCCGCACGCGAGCGCCTACACGCTGCGCGATCTGTGGCAGCACAAGAGCTACAACACGGCCGGGGCCATCTCGGCGACCGTGCCCGCGCACGGGACCGTACTGGTACGGGTGGCTGCCGACGGCAAGTGGGCCGCGAACCCGCCCGCCGTCGAACTCGGCCTGGGCGGGGCGCCGTTCGTCGAGGCCGGCAAGGCAGCCCGGCTCACGACGTCCGTCACCGATCTGGGCCGCACGCCCGCACGCCGGGTGTCCGTCGCGCTGAGCGGGCCCTCCGGGTGGAGCGTCAGGCCGGCCTCGCCGACCCGCGCAGGAACCGTACCGACGGGCAAGGCACTCACCACGTCATGGACCGTGACCGCGCCGGCGGGGACCGCGACGGGAGCGTACGACCTGTCCCTCAAGGCCACGTACCGCTCGCCGGGCGGTGTGCGCGCCCAGAGCGTGCTGCCGCTGACCGCGCACGTGGTGGTCGCGCCACCTGCCGGGGCGTCGTCACTCGGCGATCTGCCGTGGCTGTCCACGACGAACGGGTACGGGCCCGTCGAGCGCAACACCAGCAACGGGGAGAGCGACGCGGGCGACGGGCATCCGATCACCATCGGCGGCGTCGTCTACCAGAAGGGGCTCGGCGTGCACGCGGACAGTGCCGTCGAGTACTACACGGGTGGCTCGTGCGAACGCGTCAGCGCGAGTGTGGGCGTCGACGACGAGAAGGGCACGAAGGGCACCGTGACGTTCGAGATCTGGGCCGACGGCAAGAAGGTGGCATCCACCGGCACCCTCACCAACGCGGACGCGGCCGAACCGCTGTCGGCCGACGTGAGCGGGGCACAGGCCGTACGCCTCGTGGTGACCGACGCGGGCGACGGCGTGGACTCCGACCACGCGGACTGGGGGGACGCGACGCTGTCCTGCTAGTGCGTCACCCGTGAGCCGGGGCGGGCCTCATGTGCCGTCCCGGCTCCGGCCCGCCCTGGAACGACGTGAAGACGCACAGACGACGTGAAGGCGTGCAGACGTGGAGACGTAAGCACCCGCGCCTCAGAGCGCCGACACGTCCCGGTCGCGTGTGAGCGCCGCCGCTGCCGCGCCGACGAGGCCCGCGTCCGTGCCCATGCGGGCCGGGGCCACCGTGAGGCGCTGCACGAACGACAGCGTCGCGTAGTCGCGGAGCGCGCGGCGCAGGGGCGCGAAGAGGACCTCTCCCGCCTTCGCCACTCCCCCGCCGATCACCGCGATGTCGATCTCCACGAGCGTGGCCGTCGCGGCGATGCCCGCCGCGAGCGCCTGGGCGGCACGTTCGAACGAGGCGATCGCCACCTGGTCGCCCTCGCGCGCGGCCGCGGCCACCGCCGCGGCCGACACGTCGCCGTCCACGCCGGGGCGCCAGCCGCCGTCCAGCGCACGGCGCGCGATGTTCGGCCCGCTCGCGATCCGTTCGACACAGCCGCGCGCCCCGCACGGGCACGGGTCCCCGTCCAGATCCACGCTGATGTGGCCGATGTGGCCCGCGTTGCCCGTGGGCCCCGGGTGCAGCTTGCCGCCGAGGATCAGGCCGCCGCCGACGCCGGTGGAGACGACCATGCACAGCGCGTTGTCATGGCCCTGCGCCGCGCCCTGCCAGTGCTCGGCCGCCGTCATCGCCACGCCGTCCCCGACCAGTTCGACCGGCAGGCCCCCGGTGACCGCACTGACCCGGTCCACGAGCGGGAAGTCGCGCCAGCCCGGCACGTTGACCGGACTCACCGTGCCCGTGGAGGCGTCCACCGGACCCGCGCTCCCGATGCCCACGGCCCGCGCCCTCACCCACAGTGGCGCGGCGGTCAGCTCGCGCAGCACGTCCTCGACGGCCCGCATCACCGTGTCCCCGTCCTCCTTGGCCGGAGTCGGCCGCTGCGCGCGCAGAAGGATGCGGCCGTGGTCGTCCACCAGGGCCCCGGCGATCTTGGTGCCGCCGATGTCGAGCGCGGCGACGAGGTCGGTCTGCATCAGTGTGAGGTCCCCTGGTGAAATGGCAGGTCGGGAGAATGTGATGGATAGTCTCTCCCGCATCTGACAACGTTGTCCAGGGCCTATGCTCGACGCCACATCCCCATACAGCATCATGAACCCCCTGGAACCGCAGCGACGACAGGACAGGACAGCCCACCGTGGACCGCACCGCCCGCCGCCCCGACAGCCGTTACGGCAACCGCCCGACCATGAAGGACGTCGCGGCGCGCGCCGGAGTGGGCCTCAAGACGGTGTCCCGCGTCGTGAACGGCGAACCGGGGGTCACCCCCGACACCGAACGCCGCGTCCAGGAGGCCATCGAGGCCCTGGGCTTCCGCCGCAACGACAGCGCGCGCGTCCTGCGCAAGGGCAGGACCGCGAGCATCGGCCTGGTGCTCGAGGATCTGGCCGACCCGTTCTACGGGCCGCTGAGCCGCGCCGTCGAGGAAGTCGCCCGCGCCCACGGCGCGCTGCTCATCAACGGGTCGAGCGCCGAGGACCCGGAGCGCGAGCAGGAGCTCGTCCTCGCGCTCTGCGCCCGCCGGGTGGACGGGCTCGTGGTCATTCCGGCCGGTGACGACCACCGTTACCTGGAGCCCGAGATCGCCGCCGGTGTCGCGACCGTGTTCGTCGACCGTCCCGCCGGGAAGATCGACGCGGACGTGGTCCTGTCCGACAGCTTCGGGGGCGCGCGTGACGGCGTCGCGCATCTGATCGCGCACGGCCACCGCCGTATCGGCTTCATCGGTGACCAGCCGCGCATCCACACCGCCGCCGAGCGTCTGCGCGGCTACCGGACCGCGATGGAGGACGCCGGGATTGCCGTCGAGGACGCCTGGATGTCGCTCGGCGTGACCGATCCGGAGCGGGTGCGGCGCGCCGCGGAGGAGATGCTCACGGGCTCCGATCCGGTCACGGCGATCTTCGCGGGCAACAACCGTGTGACGGTGACCGTCGTACGGGTCCTGTCCGAGGTGGACCGCCCTGTGGCGCTGGTCGGCTTCGACGACATCGAGCTGGGCGATCTGCTGCGCCCCGGCGTGACGGTCGTCGCGCAGGACGCCGCGCAGCTGGGCCGCACGGCCGCCGAGCGGCTGTTCCGGCAGCTCGACGGGGTGTCGCGGGTGCCGGAGCGGATCGAGCTGCCGACGCGGCTGATCACCCGCGGCTCGGGCGAACTCCCCCCGGCCGACTGACAGTTGGCCCATGGGACGGCTCGGCGGACGGTCAGCAGACGGGGAGCCCGGGGAGCGGCGCGTTGTTGTCGCCGCCCTTGAGGCAGACGTCGCTGACGAAGACGTTCGTGTTGCCGCTGTCGTCGTCCGTCTTCGCCCACCAGACGTTCGTCCACTTCCCGTACGTCTCACGGCGGCCCAGGTTCTGCCGGGCATTCTCCCGTACTCGCTCGACGAGTCCCCCGAAGACAGCGCTGCCCCGTCCCCGTGACGCCTTTTCAGTGGCGGGCAGGTTACGGGGCAGCAGTGACAGGACCGGATGTGCGTGACAGGACCGGGACGGTCAGCGCTCCTGCGCGGTCAGGTCGCCGCGTCGCGGGCCCGCGAAGCCCTGGAGGCGGGCCAGGGTGAGGCCGGTGATCCGGGTGACCTCGCCCGTGTCGAGGGCGCCGCAGTCCAGGCCGCGCAGCAGATACCCGGCGAGCGCCTTGGCGGTGGCGGGCTCGTCCGCCACGTCGCCGCCCTCGTGGTGACCGGCGTAGGCGGCCAGGCGCGCGGCGGCCGACTCGAAGCCCTCGCGGTAGAAGGCGAAGACCGCGGCGTAGCGGGTCGGGATGTGGCCCGGGTGCATGTCCCAGCCCTGGTAGTAGGCGCGGGCCAGGGCGCGGCGGGTGAGGCCGTAGTGCAGGCGCCAGGCGTCGTGGACCTTCGCGGTCGTGCCGACGGGCAGGACGTTGGTGGAACCGTCCGAGACGCGGACTCCGGTGCCGGCGGCGGCCACCTGCATGACGGCCTTCGCGTAGTCGGCGGCCGGGTGGTCGCTGGCCTGATAGGCGGCGCTGACGCCGAGGCAGGCGCTGTAGTCGAAGGTGCCGTAGTGCAGTCCGGTCGCGCGGCCTTCGGCGGCGTCGATCATGCGGGCGACGGCGGCGGTGCCGTCGGCGGCGAGGATGGACTGGCTGGTCTCGATCTGGATCTCGAAGCCGAGGCGCCCCGCCTCGAGGCCGTGAGCCTTCTCGAACGCCTCCAGGAGCCGGACCATGGCGGTGACCTGCTCCGGGTACGTCACCTTGGGGAGCGTGAGGACGAGCCCGTCGGGGAGGCCGCCCGCCTCCATGAGGCCGGTCAGGAAGATGTCGAGGGTGCGGATGCCCCGGTCGCGTACCGGCTCCTCCATGCACTTCATGCGGATGCCCATGTACGGGGCGGCGGTGCCGTTCTTGTACGCCTCGGCGACGAGACGGGCGGCACGGGCGGCGTCCTGGTCCTCGTCGGCGCCCTTGTAGCCGTCCTCGAAGTCGATGCGCAGGTCCTCGACCGGCTCGCGCTCCAGCTTGGCGCGTACGCGCGAGTGGACGGCCTCGGCGAGGTCGTCGCCCAGGCCGAGGACGGCGGCGAAGGAGGCGGCGTCCGGGGCGTGTTCGTCGAGCATCGCCAGGGCCTTGTCGCCCCACGTACGGATGCTGTCGGCGTCGAACTGCTCGCCCGGGATGTACACGGTGTGGACGGGCTGCCGGGTGCCTGGGTCTCCCGGGTAGCGGCGCTCCAGCTCCGCGTCCACCGGGGCGAGGGAAGCGCTGATGCCCTCGCTGACCGCTCCGGCGAGGCTCGTTGCCACCTTCTCTTGCTGACCCATTCCTGCACCCTCCACACTCTCGACGTTCCAGAGTTTCCGCTTCACGGAATCAACAATCCGTATAGCGAAGTTATCTGCGCTCGCCACCTGCGTCAATGGTCCCCCGAACGCGAACGGGGCCGCACGGTGAAGATCACCACGCGGCCCCGTTGCCGTTACCGGCCCGGAGAAGCTCAGCCCTTGCGGGTGTTGATTTCCTCGGTGAGCTGGGGGACGACGTCGAAGAGGTCGCCGACGACGCCGTAGTCGACGAGGTCGAAGATCGGGGCCTCGGCGTCCTTGTTGACCGCGACGATGGTCTTCGAGGTCTGCATGCCGGCCCGGTGCTGGATCGCGCCGGAGATACCGTTGGCGATATACAGCTGCGGGGAGACACTCTTGCCGGTCTGGCCGACCTGGTTGGAGTGCGGGTACCAGCCCGCGTCGACCGCGGCGCGCGAGGCGCCGACCGCCGCGCCGAGGGAGTCGGCGAGGGCCTCGATGACCGTGAAGTTCTCGGCGCCGTTCACGCCGCGGCCGCCGGAGACCACGATCGCGGCCTCGGTCAGGTCCGGACGCCCGGTCGATTCACGCGGCGTGCGCGCGGTGACCTTGGTCCCGGTGGCCTGCCCGGAGAACGCCACCGTCAGGGCCTCGACGGTGCCGGCCGCCGGGGCGGACTCGACCGGGGCACTGTTGGGCTTGACGGTGATGACCGGAGTGCCCCTGGAAACACGGGACTTGGTCGTGAACGAGGCGGCGAACGCCGACTGCGTCGCGATGGGACCCTGCTCACCGGCCTCGAGGTCGGTGGCGTCGGTGATGACACCCGACCCGATGCGCACCGCCACACGCGCGGCGATCTCCTTGCCCTCCGCCGAGGACGGCACCAGCACCGCGGCCGGCGACACCGCGTCGTAGGCGGCCTGCAGCGCGTCCACCTTCGGCACGACCAGGTAGTCGGCGTACTCGGACGCCTCGTGCGTGAGGACCTTGACCGCACCGTGCTCGGCCAGCGTGGCGGCGGTGCCGGCGGCACCCGCACCCACCGCCAGGGCGACGGGCTCACCGATCCGGCGGGCCAGCGTCAGCAACTCAAGAGTGGGCTTGCGGACGGCACCGTCCACGTGATCGACGTAGACCAGAACTTCAGCCATGGGACTTCTTCTCTCCTGCGTGCGAAAGATGAGGACAAGGGGGGCGATACGGACAGGCGGGCTAGATGAACTTCTGGCCCGCGAGGAACTCGGCGAGCTGCTTGCCGCCCTCGCCCTCGTCCTTGACGATCGTGCCCGCGCTGCGCGCCGGACGCTGAGCCGCCGCGTCCACGACCGTCCACGCACCCGCCAGACCCACCTCGTCGGCCTCCAGGCCCAGATCCGACAGATCCCAGGACTCGACCGGCTTCTTCTTCGCCGCCATGATCCCCTTGAACGACGGGTAGCGCGCCTCACCCGACTGGTCGGTCACCGACACCACCGCCGGCAGCGAAGCCTGAACCTGCTCGGAAGCCGTGTCACCGTCACGACGACCCGTCACCACACCACCCTCGACGGACACCTCCGAGAGCAGCGTCACCTGCGGCACACCCAGCCGCTCCGCCAGCAGCGCCGGAACCACACCCGCCGTGCCGTCCGTCGACGCCATACCCGAGACCACCAGATCGAAGCCGGCCTTCTCGATCGCCTTCGCCAAAACCAGCGACGTGCCCACGATGTCCGTACCGTGCAGATCGTCGTCCTCGACATGGACCGCCTTGTCCGCGCCCATCGACAACGCCTTACGCAACGCGTCCTTCGCGTCCTCCGGACCCACCGTCAACACGGTGACCTCCGCATCGTCCACCCCGTCCGCGATCTGCAACGCCTGCTCGACCGCGTACTCATCCAGCTCCGACAGCAGCCCGTCCACATCATCACGGTCCACCGTCAGATCATCAGCGAAATGCCGGTCCCCCGTCGCATCCGGCACATACTTCACGGTGACAACGATCCTCAAGCTCACGCCGGCTCTCCTACTGCAATCGTCTTTACTGGGCGGCCTTGCTCCCTCTGCAGGCAGCATAGGCGTCCGAAGCGGACTCTCCCGGTCGGGGCGGCCCGCGCCCCGAACGAAATATTACTCGTCAGTACACCCAGGATTTGCCCGCTAAGCAAGCGCTTTGAACTGTGATCCTAGTCGCGCAGACCGTTGAAGCGGCCCTGGTGGTAGACGAGCGGCCGACCGGTCCCCGCGGGGTCCCCGACGACGGCCTCGGCGAGCACGATGCGGTGGTCTCCGGCGGGCACGCGCGCGATCACCCGGCACACCAACCAGGCCAGGACGCCGTCGAGTACGGGCACGCCCTCCGGACCCTCGCGCCAGCGCGTGGGCTCCCCGAAGCGGTCGGCGCCGCTCTTCGCGAACGTGGCGGCCAGGTCCTGCTGATGCTCGCCGAGTATGTGCACGCCGACGTGCTCGGCCTCGGAGACGACGGGCCAGCTGGAGGCGCCCAGGCCGATGCCGAACGAGATGACGGGAGGTTCCGCCGACACCGACGTCAGGGAGGTGGCGGTGAAGCCCACGGGGGCGGCGCCCCGGGCGGTGATCACGGCGACTCCGGCCGCGTGCTGCCGGAAGACCGAGCGCAACAGGTCGGGCGATGCGGTGATGGCGGTGCGGAGATCGGGCGTGACCGTCATGGAGTTGTCCTTCTGCCGGAGGGGTGCGAGCGGGATCCGTGACTGCTCAGGAGCCGGGACAGCGCGCGCTCGCGCAGCGGGCGAGGTCCACATGGACACGCTCGAAGAGAAGGAGTTCCGTCGACATACAGTCAGGCTGACGATAGGTGGTGCGTGCAGTCAAGTGTGTCCCGCCATCTGGGAGTAACGTCACCACGAAGTCACCACCCGTCAGACCGCCTCCCCGAGCGCGGCGATGACGTCCGCCTTCCGCGGCTGGCCGGAGGCGCGGCGCACAATGCGTCCGGCCGCGTCGAGGACGAGCACGGTGGGCGTCTTGAGGACGCCGAGTTCCCGTACGAGGTCGAGCCGGTCCTCGGCGTCGATCTCCACGTGGGCCACGCCGGGAACCATTTCGGCCACTTCGCCGAGCACGCGCCGGGTGGCCCGGCACGGGGCGCAGAAGGCGCTGGAGAACTGTACGAGGGTGGCCCGCTCCCCCAGTGCCTCGCCCAACTTCGCCGCTCCGAGAGCCGCTTCGCCCTGCCGCACCTTCATCCTCCCGCTCCGCCGCCGCTGCATCAGCCCGAAGACGCTCGCCGCGGCGAGCACTGCCACACACACCACAAGTCCGGTCATCGTTCCAGTGCAGCATTCACGAGACCGCAAAGATTCCCCGGGTCCGCTCGGCGCACTGTTGCGGAATGCTGGGTTCATGGACATCGATGTGAGAGGGCCGCGGTTCGGCGCCGCGGTCACAACGTTCGTACTGGCCCTGGTGCTCGTCACGGGCAGCGCCTGGCTCCTGGCGTGGCAGACGCTGTGTTTCGCGCTCGGCGCGGCGGGCGGGGTGGGGCGTTCTCCGTATGCGTGGCTGTTCCGTACGGCGGTGCGGCCTCGGCTCGGGCCTCCCACGGAGTTCGAGGCTCCGCAGCCGCCGCGGTTCGCGCAGTTCGTCGGGCTCGTCTTCGCGTTGGTGGGTCTGGTGGGTCTGGTGTGGGGGCCGGGCTGGCTGGGGCTCGGGGCGACGGCCTGCGCACTGGCGGCGGCGTTCCTCAATTCGGTGTTCGGCTACTGCCTGGGGTGCGAGATGTACCTGCTCCTGCGGCGTGGCGCGGCACGATTTGGCTGATCAACGGGTTGCGGAGACCGCGTGGGAGTGACGAGGATCTCGCGCCCTGCCGGAACCAGGACTGGCTACTCAGCCGTTGATGGGGCACGATCTGCGCAAGCCACAAAACCTACGGCTGCGTAACTTCCCGCCGGGAGCCCCCTCCCCAGGCAGAGATGAAGGGTCCTCCCCCTCCATGGCAGAGCTCGTCTACCGTCCGGTCATCGGCGCGGCCCGCACGATGTTCAAGGCGCTCGATCTGAAGATCGACGTCAAGGGTGCGGAGAACATTCCGCGCTCCGGCGGCGCGGTCCTGGTCAGCAACCACATCAGCTACCTGGACTTCATCTTCGACGGTCTCGCAGCGCTGCCGCAGAAGCGCCTGGTGCGCTTCATGGCGAAGGAGTCGGTCTTCCGGCACAAGATCTCCGGTCCGCTGATGCGCAGCATGAAGCACATCCCCGTGGACCGGAAGCAGGGCGAGGACGCGTATGCGCACGCCCTCGACTCGCTGCGCTCCGGTGAGGTCATCGGGGTGTTCCCCGAGGCGACGATCTCGCAGTCGTTCACGCTGAAGAGCTTCAAGTCGGGCGCCGCGCGCCTGGCTCAGGAGGCCGGTGTGCCGCTGATCCCCATGGCGCTGTGGGGTACCCAGCGCGTGTGGACGAAGGGCCACCCGAAGAACTTCAGGCGTCAGCACATCCCGATCACGATCCGGGTGGGCGAGCCGATGGAGGCCCCGCGCGACCAGTTCGCCGGTGCGATCACGCGGCGGCTGCGCGAGCGCGTGCAGGAGCTCCTCGAAGCGGCGCAGCGCGCGTACCCCGTACGCCCCAAGGGTCCGGACGACACCTGGTGGATGCCCGCGCACCTCGGCGGCACCGCGCCCACCGCGGCAGAGGTGAAGGCCGCCGAGGCGAGCTGAATCGGTACTGCAGACGTGTCGCGGGCCCACCGCGGTGCGTCTACTCCGGCGCGTGGACGGTGATCCGCGCGCCGGGGCTGAACTTCTCCAGGAGTTCGGCGAGTTCGGTGCCGGCCGCCGCCACGTCGCAGTGCGGCCCCATCGCCTCCAGCAGGAAGAGCGCGTTGACCGATTCCTCGGTGAGGCGCGTGCGCGTGCCCTGGCGCCAGTTCCAGCGGCGGCAGGTCACGCCGTCGTCGTCGCACCAGACGACCTCGCCCGCGTCGGGGTGTTCCACGACGTCCGCTCCCCCGGCCACGGTGGCGAAGCCCTCTTCGCCGGTGGCCCTGACGAGGCGCATCCCTCCCTCGATGTGGTCCAGGTCCTCGCCGCCGACCGGGATCAGATGGGCCACGCTGATCGCGTTGTAGACGTCGACGAGGGTGTTGATCCGCGGCAGTCCGCCGTCCGCGAGGGCCCTCTTGGCCAGTGCCTCCGCGGAGTTGCGGGTGCGGGAGGGCTTGGCGCCGAAGGCGGTGTAGGCGGTGCGCCAGGCCACCATGTGCGGATCCTCGTGCGGGGCGCGTCCGTCGAGGCGTGCGGCGAGGCGGCGCGCGGCGGCGTCGAGAAGGGCCGAAGTTCCTTCCCCGCTCGGGCTGTTGACCAGCCCGTACGCCTCGACGGCGACGTGCCGGAACTCGGGTGCGAGGGTCCGTACCTCGTCGGACACGGTGAGATGGAGGGTCATCGTCCGCCTTGCTGTTCGGGGTGCGCTTGCTGTTTCAGAGTGCGTCGGGGAGGTGTTCCCACAGGTGCGGCCGGTCGGGGGCGTTTCGCAGGGCGCGCAGAACGGCCGGATCCGGTACATCAAAAAGTACCGGATAGTCCACTTCACTGGACTCCGCGTCCACGACGAAGGCCAGCCGCTCGCCGTCGAGGGAGAACTGGGCGTCGACCCCGGGCTTGTTCCCGCGGCAGTCCTGCCGGTGCCAGGCCCCGTGGAAGCGCACGGCGACCAGGCCGTGCAGCACGTGCCCACTTCCGGCGTCGTGCGTCAGCCGCTGATAGCAGAGCGCGGCGGGGATGTCCTCTGCACGCAGGAGTGCGGCCAGCGCGTGGGACTTGGCGTGACAGATGCCCGTGCCCTGCTCCAGGACGTCCGAGGCGCGCCAGGTGACGCAGAGGTCCCCACTGTCGGCGGAGTGCGGAATGGTGTCACGCACGAACTCGTAGGCGACCCGCGCGTATGAATATGAGTCGGAGGCCTGCGCAGCGAGGCGCTCGGCAGTCTTCCGTACCAGTGGGTGGTGATGGTCGATGACCTCGTCGGCCGCCAAGTAAGCAGACAGGTCAGGGTTCTTCTGGATCAGCCGCATGGATCGGGAGCATAGAAATGCGACCGACCGCGCGTCAATGACTTTACGGTCGATCGCATATCCATGCAGCACTGCGGGTGACTCAGGTGAGTCCGGAGGGGCGCCTAGCGGGCCATTTCCTCCTTGAGGGCGGCGACGAAACCGTCGACGTCCTCCTCGCGGGTGTCGAAGGCGCACATCCAGCGGACGTCGCCGGCCGCCTCGTTCCAGAAGTAGAACCGGTAGCGCTTCTGGAGGCGCTCACTGACGTCGTGCGGCAGCCGCGCGAAGACGGCGTTGGCCTGCACGGGGTAGAGGATCTCGACGCCGTGCACGGCGCGGACCCCCTCGGCGAGGCGCTGGGCCATCTCGTTGGCGTGCCGCGCGTTGCGCAGCCACAGGTCCTTGGCGAGCAGGGCCTCCAGCTGCACCGACACGAAGCGCATCTTGGAGGCGAGCTGCATCGACAGCTTGCGCAGATGCTTCATGTGGCTGACGGCGTCCTGGTTGAGGACGACGACGGCCTCGCCGAACAGGGCGCCGTTCTTCGTGCCGCCCAGCGACAGGATGTCGACGCCGACCGCGTTCGTGAACGTGCGCATCGGCACGTCGAGGGAAGCGGCCGCATTGGCTATGCGGGAGCCGTCGAGGTGCACCTTCATGCCGCGCTCGTGGGCGTGGTCGCAGATCGCGCGGATCTCGTCGGGCGTGTAGAGCGTGCCCAGTTCGGTGTTCTGCGTGATCGAGACGACCTGCGGCATCGCGCGGTGCTCGTCGTCCCAGCCGAAGGCCTGCCGGTCGATGAGCTCGGGCGTGAGCTTGCCGTCCGGGGTCGGCACGGTGAGCAGCTTGAGGCCGCCCATTCGCTCCGGCGCCCCGCCCTCGTCCACGTTGATGTGCGCGGACTCGGCGCAGATCACCGCGCCCCAGCGGTCGGTGACCGCCTGGAGCGCGACGACGTTGGCACCGGTGCCGTTGAAGACCGGGAAAGCCTCGGCCGTGGGGCCGAAGTGGGCGCGAATGATCTGCTGGAGGTTCGCCGTGTAGTCGTCCTCGCCGTACGCGATCTGGTGACCGCCGTTGGCGAGGGCGAGGGCCGCGAGGATCTCCGGGTGCGCGCCCGCGTAGTTGTCGCTCGCGAAGCCGCGGACGTCCGGGTCGTGATGCCTGCGGGCGTCGGTCTTGGGCGGATTCACGGCTTCTCGGTCAGCCACAGACGGGTCCCGTTCAATTCCTTGGCGGGCCGCTCCCAGACGCCGGCGATGGCATCGGCCAGGTCCGTGACGTCCGTGAAGCCCGCGAACTTCGCGTTGGGTCGCTCGGCGCGCATCGCGTCGTGCACCAGCGCCTTCACCACCAGGATCGCAGCCGCCTGCCGCGGACCCTCGTCGCCCCCCGCCTTGCGGAAGGCGTCGCCGAGGGCGAGCGTCCAGGCCTCGGCGGCGGCCTTCGAGGCCGCGTACGCCGCGTTGCCCGCGGTCGGTTTGCTGGCGCCCGCGGCGCTGATCAGCAGGAAGCGTCCGCGGTCGCTGCGCGTCAGCGCGTCGTGGAACGCGAGGGAGGTGTGCTGGACCGTACGGATCAGGAGCTTCTCGAGCAGCTCCCAGTCGGCGAGGTCGGTCTCGGCGAAGGAGGCACTGCCGCGCCAGCCGCCGACGAGGTGGACCACGCCGTCGACGCGCCCGAAGTCCTTCTCCACGTGGTCGGCCCAGTCGCGGGTCGCCTGCAGGTCGAGCAGGTCGACCGTGTCCCCGATGACGGTGGCGCCGCCGTGCGCATAGCGCGCCGCGTCCACGGCCTCCGCCAGGCGTGCGGCGTCCGCGTCCGCTCCGACGACCGTCGCGCCCGCCTCGGCGAGGCGCAGCAGGGTCGCGCGGCCCGCGGGTCCCCCCGCGCCCGCGACCGCGATGACCGCTCCGTCCAGCGTGCCGTTCCCGTTGCCTTCGGCCATGACCGTCGCCTCCTCGTCGCGAGCGCTCACGCGGCGGCCTGCTCGGCGCCCGCAGCAGTGATCCCCTTGGTGGAGGCGATCACGTTCTTCAGCTTCTTGGACAGTGCCTCATAGAACATGCTCAGCGGAAACTCGTCCGGAAGCACGTCGTCGACGAGCTTGCGGGGCGGCAGGCTCAGGTCGAGGGCGTCCGGGCCCTTGGCCCAGCGGGAGCCGGGGTGCGGGGCCAGGTACTGGGACACCAGGTCGTACGCGGCGAACCAGTGCACCAGCTTCGGGCGGTCGATGCCGTCGCGGTACAGCTTCTCGATCTCGGCGCACAGCTGGTTCGTGACCTGCGGGGCACGCTCCCAGTCGATCTGGAGCTTGTTGTCGGTCCAGCGCACCACGTCGTGCTTGTGCAGGTACGCGAAGAGGAGCTGGCCGCCGAGTCCGTCGTAGTTGCGCACGCGCTCGCCGGTGACCGGGAAGCGGAACATGCGGTCGAAGAGGACGGCGTACTGCACGTCGCGCCCCTGCGGGAAGCCGTCGGCCTCCAGCTTCACGGCCTCCTTGAAGGCGGTGAGATCGCAGCGCAGCTCTTCGAGGCCGTACATCCAGAACGGCTGGCGCTGCTTGATCATGAACGGGTCGAACGGCAGGTCGCCGTGGCTGTGGGTGCGGTCGTGCACCATGTCCCACAGCACGAAGGCCTGCTGGCAGCGGTCCTGGTCGGAGACCATCTCGCGGATGTCCTCGGGCAGTTCGAGCCCGAGGATGCCGACGGACGCCTCGGTGACGGCGCGGAAGCGCGCCGCCTCACGGTCGCAGAAGATGCCGCCCCAGGAGAAGCGCTCGGGGGCCTCGCGCACGGCGATGGTCTCCGGGAAGAGCACGGCCGAGTTGGTGTCGTAGCCGGCGGTGAAGTCCTCGAACGTGATCCCGCAGAACAGCGGGTTGTCGTAGCGCGTCGCCTCCAGCTCGGCGAGCCACTCGGGCCACACCATGCGCAGGACGACGGCCTCCAGATTGCGGTCCGGGTTGCCGTTCTGCGTGTACATCGGGAAGACGACCAGGTGCTGCAGTCCGTCCTCGCGGTGCGCGGCGGGCTGGAAGGCCAGCAGCGAGTCGAGGAAGTCGGGGACCTGGAAGCCCCCTTCAGCCCAGCGGCGCAGGTCGGCGACGAGCGCCGAGTGGTACGCGGCGTCGTGCGGGAGCAGCGGGGAGAGCTGCTCGACGGCGGATATCGCGCGGTCGAGCGTCAGCTCGGCGACGGCCTTGGACGGGGCGCCGTCGGCGGCGAAGTCGATGGAGCCGTCCTTCTGCTGCCAGGGCCGGACCTCTTCCACGGCGGCCTTGAGCAGGGGCCACGCCGGGTGTTCCACCACCCTGCTTTCGGGGCTTCCCCCGACCTTCTCCGGAGGAACCTTCCCCTCCACGCCCGACTGCACAAGAATTTCCGTCATTACCCATCCTCCACGGGAGAACCTCGCGTAGAGACACCGTAAACGGGCGAGGTTCTCCACCACAAGGGGAGCCGGGAGGAAGTTATCCTGCGTGACCCCCTGGTTCACCGTCGTTTTTCCTGCCCGACACGGTTGAAACGATGGCCTTCGCCACATCCGCCAGGGCCGTACGGGCGTCGTCGAGCAGCTCGGGGAAGCCGAAGAAGCCGTGGAACATCCCCGGGAAGTGGCTCTCGGTGACCTCCACGCCCACCTCGCGCAGGGCCCTCGCGTACGCGAGCCCCTCGTCGCACAGCGGGTCACAGCCCGCGGTCACGATGTGGGCGGGCGGCAGCGAGGCGAGATCGGCGAGGAGCGGCGAGACGTGCGGGTGGGACCGGTCGCCGTCCGGGCCGAGGTACTGCTCGGCGAACCAGCGGCAGTGCGCGGCCGTCAGGAAATAGCGGTCGGCGTTCCGCGCGAACGACTCCGTCGACTGATGGGCGTCGGTGGCCGGATAGACGAGGGCCTGGAGCGCGATGCGCGGGCCGCCCCGGTCCCGGGCCAGAAGGCAGACGACGGCCGCGAGGTTGCCGCCCGCGCTGTCGCCCGCCACGACGAGGGCGTCCGCGTCGCCGCCCAGTGCGGCGTGATGGTCGGCCGCCCAGCACAGCGCCGCGTACGCGTCGTCGACGGCGGCCGGGAACGGCGACTCGGGGGCCAGCCGGTAGTCGACGGAGACGACCACGGCCCCCGCCTCGCGGCACAGCCCGCGGGCGGTGGAGTCGTGGCTGTCCAGGCCGCAGATCGCCCACCCTCCCCCGTGGAGGAAGACGACGGTCGGGCGCGGGCCGGGCGCGTCGTCGGGGTCCGGGCGGTAGATGCGTACGGGGATCCGGGGCGCTCCGGCCGGGCCGGGGATGTCGCGGTCCTCGACCGAGCCGACCACCGGCGGCGGGAGCGGCGACGCGGGCGCCGCGGCCAGTGTGCGGCGGGCCTCGGCGGCGTCGGTGACGGCACCGCCGAGGTCGGGGAAGAACGCGGTCATCGCGTCGACCAGGGCGCGGACGTCGGGTGCGAGGCGGTCCTCGGGCGCGGGGCTCATGCGGACACCGCCTGCTGCTCCTGGGCGCGGAAGTGCGGGATGACCTTCTCGCCCCACTGCCGCAGCGTCTCCAGACAGGCCTCCTGGGGGACGGTCCCCATCTGGACGAGGCACATGATCTCGTCGGCGCCCGCGTCGCGCAGGCGCTCGGCATAGGCGATCGCGTCGTCGGCGGTGCCGTAGGCATGGTCGGCGTTGAAGGTGGCCGTGGCGGTGGGGCGTACCGGGATCCGGTGTTCGTGGAGACGGGCCACGACCTGTTCGGCGGCCCTGCGCATGTCGGCCGCCTCGTCGGCGCCCTCCACCACCGCCTCGTCGGGGACGCCCGCGCCGCCGTACCAGTGCCCGATGGACTGCGCGAAGAACCGCTGCCCGCGGATGCCGATGTTCCGGGCCGCCTCCTGGTCGTCCAGGACGATGGTCGGGCACAGGACGGAGAAGTGGTCGTTGACGACGCCGGACACGAAGCGGGCGGGGGTGCGGGCGGCGATCGCGTCGTCGTAGGCGCGCCGCATGCCGGCGATCGACTCGGGGCCCGCGAAGCCCATCACCAGGGCGCCGATGCCGAGTTCGGCGGCCTGGGTGAGCGTCTCGGTGCGGCTGCACGCGAGAAAGAGGGGCGGGTGGGGCGTCTGTTTCGGGCGGGGCAGGACGGGGTGCGGGTCGATGTCGAGGAGCTCCCCGTGGTGTTCGAGCTCGTCCTTCTCCCAGGCCTTCCCGATGATCCGCAACGCCTCCTCGACCTCCTGCGTCGTGCGGTCCTTGTCGACACCGCACAGGGAGGTCTCCTGCTCGGTGCCGCCCCGGCCGGCCCCGAGATCGAGGCGGCCCCCGCAGAGCAGGTCGAGCATGGCGGCCCGCTCGGCGACCCGCACCGGATGGTTGAAGTTGAAGGGCATGCACACGACGCCGTGCCCGATCCGGATGGTGCTGGTGCGGGCGGCGACCCAGGTCAGGAAGATCTCCGGGGCCGACATGTGCGCGTACCACTTGAGGGAGTGGTGCTCGACGGCCCAGATCCGGTCGAAGCCCATCTCCTCGGCGAGGACCGCCTGTTCCACACAGTCATGGATGACCTGGTGTTCGTGTTCGACGGTGGGATCGGCGAGCTGCGCCTCGAAGATGACGGAGAACTTCACGTTGCCTCCAGGGAGTTGAACCACGCGCACTATTCCGGTTAGGTATATGACTAACCGTCAGATGCCGAGGCGGCAATACCGGGGACGAGATTCGGCGACAAGGCACGTGCCGGGGTCTTGCGGTGACCGGCTCCCGGTCACTTCAATGCGGCGCATGGCTGACGACCTGCCACCGACCGCCTGGGCCGTCCTCGGGCTGCTGTCCTTCCCCGGGGAACGGACCGGATACGAGCTGAAGAAGTGGGCCGACGCCTCCCTGCGGTTCTTCTACTGGTCACCCGCCATCAGCCAGATCTACGCCGAACTGCGCCGCCTCGAATCACTGGGCTACGTCACGTCGCTGCACTCCGGGGCCGAGGAGCCGCGGGCCAAGCGGACGTACGCGATCACCGAGAAGGGGCGCGGGGCGCTCGCGGTGTGGGCCGGAGGCGGCCAGGGCCTCGGCGCGCCCGTGCTCAAGCACCCCGTGCTCCTGCGCGTCTGGCTCGGGCATCTCGCCGCGCCGGAGCACCTGCGGGGCCTCGTGACGGAACACGTGGCCCGCACGAAAGGCGAGCTGAAGGAGGCCAGGGACGCGCTCGGGCGCGCCGACGGAGTCGAGGCGTGGGCCCATCCGCAGATCGCGCTGCGCTGGAGCGAACGGCGGCTCGCGGCCGAAGTCGAACTGGCCGAGGCCATGCTGGACGACCTGGACGCGGTGCCCGGTCAACCTCCGGGGAACTCGCCCACCCAGGGGTGACGCTTCCCGCGGCAGGCTGCCGAGGGCGGTAGGACGGACCGGTCCCCGCCCTTCCCCTGTCCCTCAGCCCGTCTGGAGCCCCGACCGTGAGCATCCGTGCCGTCCTGGTCGCCGCCGTCATCACTGGACTGGTCCTAGGAATCACCGCAACCAGAGCGGACCACTCCACTCCGTCGCGTCGGACCGGTCCCATCGTGGAGACGGGCCGTTAGGCTTCGGCCGTGCCGCGCGGGCGAGCCCGTCCGTGACCTCGCGCGGAAGCCGAGCCGCCGTCGACGGAAGCGAGACGATCTTGAACTTCCTCACCATCGGGCATCGCGGAGTCATGGGTGTCGAACCCGAGAACACCCTCCGGTCCTTCGTCGCCGCGCAACACGCGGGCCTCGACCTCATCGAACTCGATCTGCATCTGAGCAAGGACGGCGCCCTCGTCGTCATGCACGACGCCGACGTCGACCGCACGACGGACGGCCGGGGCCCCATCGCCGACAAGACCCTCGCCGAGCTGCGCGCCCTGGACGCGGGGCGCGGCGAGCGGGTGCCGGTCTTCGAGGAGGTGCTCGACGCCGTCTCCAAGCCGCTCCAGGCCGAGATCAAGGACGTCGCCGCGGCGCGCGCCCTCGCCGACGTCATGCTGCGCCGGGACCTGGTGAGCCGCGTCGAGGTGATCTCGTTCCACGACGCGGCCATCGCCGAGATCGCCCGGCTGGTGCCGGGCGTCCGTACGGCGCTGGTGGCCAGCCGCTACGGCACCGACGTGGTGGAGCGCGCCACCGCCGTCGGCGCCACGTCCCTCGTCCTTAACATCCGGCGCCTGACGCAGGAGATCGTCGAGCGGGCCCGCAAGGCGGACCTGCGGATCATCGGCTGGGTCGTCAACACACAGGACGATCTGCGCCTGGTGCGGGCGCTCGGCCTGGACGGCGCGACCACCGACTACCCGGAGATCAAACGGACCGGCCGCTTCACGGCCTGAGCCGCGGGAGCGGCCCGCGTCGTCCGCGGGACCCGAGCCGGCCGAGCGGCCCACGCCAGCGGAGCGGCCCACGTCAGCCGAGGGGCTTGACCAGCAGCTCGAACCGGAGGTCGTCCCGCTGCGGGATGCCGAAGCGCTCGTCGCCGTACGGGAAGGGGGTCATCTCTCCCGTACGGCGATAACCCCGGCGCTCGTACCAGGCGATGAGGTCCTCGCGCACGGAGATCACTGTCATGTGCATCTCGCGCACGCCCCACGCCTCGCGGGCGGTGCGCTCCGCCTCCGCGATGATCACCTTGCCGAGGCCCGCGCCCTGGAGGGCCGGGCTCACGGCGAACATGCCGAAGTAGGCGTGCTCCCCGCGGTGCTCCAACTGACAGCAGGCGACGACCGCGCCGTCGCGCTCGACGGTGAGCAGCCGGCTGTCCGGCGACTTGATGACGTCGACGACGCCCTGCGGGTCGGTGCGCTGCCCCTCCAGGATGTCCGCCTCCGTGGTCCAGCCGGTGCGGCTGGAGTCCCCGCGGTACGCCGACTCGATCAGCGCGACAAGCACGTCGACATCGGCGTCGGTGGCGTCCCGGAAGGTGAGGTCGCCGGTCGTGGGGCGGGGAGCGATGGACATGGGACGGTCTCCGATCTCGTGCGCGGCTGTCGGCGCGGGCGCCGTCGAGCCTAACGCCGAGCCTCTACGCTGCGTTGGCATGGTTCACGTACTGAGCAGCAGGACGCTTCTTCGCCCCACCGATCCGGAGCGGTCGCGGGCCTTCTACGGTGAGGCGCTCGGTCTTGCCGTGTACCGGGAGTTCGGGACGGGGCCCGAGCGCGGGACCGTCTACTTCCTCGGGGGCGGCTTCCTGGAGGTGTCCGGCCACTCGGAGGCACCGCCGTCGCCCGGGCTCCAGCTGTGGCTCCAGGTCGCGGACGCGGCGGCCGCGCACGAGGAGCTGGCGGCGCGCGGCGTCGAGGTGCTCCGGCCTCCGGTCAGGGAGCCGTGGGGGCTGATCGAGATGTGGATCTCGGATCCGGACGGCGTGCGCATCGTGGTCACCGAAGTACCCGAGGACCATCCGTTGCGCTACCGGCCTTGAGGGAGCGGGGATCGGGTACACGCGAGCGGAAGGACCCGTTCGGCGTGCGCGGCACGTGCGCGCGGAAGAGTATGAGCGGGACGGCCGGAGACCGGCCCCTTCGCGTCCGGATGAGCCCGACCCTGGAGAGACATCACATGGCAGCTCCTCGGATCCTGATCGTCGGCGGCGGATTCGCCGGCATGGAGTGCGCGCACAAGCTGGAGAAGATCCTCAAGCCGGGCGAGGCGCAGCTGAGGCTGGTCAGTCCGTTCGACCATCAGCTGTACCTGCCGCTGCTCCCCCACGTCGCCTCGGGCGTGCTCACTCCGCAGTCGGTCGCGGTGCCGCTGCGCCGCATGCTGCGGCACACCGGCATCGTGCCGGGCGGCGCGGTGGGCGTGGACCCCGAGGCGAAGGCCGTCGTCGTACGGAAGATCAACGGCGAGACGGTGGTGGAGCGCTACGACTACCTCGTCCTGACGCCGGGCAGCGTCACGCGTCAGTTCGACATCCCCGGTGTGGACCAGTACGCGGTCGGCGTGAAGACGCTGGCGGAGGCGGCCTGGATCCGCGACCACGTCATCTCGCAGCTCGACCTGGCCGCGGCCAGCACCGACCCCGCCGAGCGGGAGTCGCGGCTGCAGTTCGTGGTGGTGGGCGGCGGGTACGCCGGTACGGAGACGGCCGCCTATCTGCAGCGCCTGACGACCGCCGCCGCCAAGCGTCTTCGAGGGCTCGACCCGGCGCAGATCAAATGGCATCTCGTCGACATCGCGCCCAAGTTGATGCCCGAACTCGGCGACCGGCTCGGCGAGAAGGCCCTGTCGATCGTGGAGCGGCGCGGGCTCCACGTGTCGCTCGGGGTGTCCGTGGCGAAGGCGACCGAGGACACGGTGACGCTCACGGACGGCCGGGTGCTGCCGTGCCGCACGCTGATCTGGACGGCGGGTGTGGCGCCGAGTCCGCTCATCGCGACGCTCGGCGCGGAGACGAACCGGGGCCGGCTCGTGGTCGAGCCCGATCTGACGGTGCCGGGGCTCGACGGCGTGTTCGCGCTCGGTGACGCGGCCGCCGTGCCGGACCTCGAGAAGGGCGCCGACGCGATGTGCCCGCCGACCGCCCAGCACGCCATGCGTCAGGGCTGGGCCGCCGCGAAGAACGTCGCCGCCGCGCTGCACGGCCGGCCGCTGACGCCGTACCGGCACAAGGACCTGGGGCTCGTGGTGGACCTGGGCGGCATTCAGGCGGTGTCCAAGCCGTTGGGTGTGCAGCTGACCGGGCTGCCCGCCCAGTTCGTCGCCCGCGCCTACCACTTGGGCGCGCTGCGCACCATGACGGCCCGGTTCCGCACGGCGGCGAACTGGGGGCTCAACGCGGTCGCCGGCGACGACTTCGTGCGTACGGGGTTCCAGGCGGAGCGGCCCGCGACCCTGAAGGACTTCGAGAAGACGGACGCTTATCTGACGCCGGAGGAAGTGCACGCGATGGTGACGGCACACGTCGAGGGCCGTTCGACGCCGGCTCCGACTGAGCCCAGGACCCGTTAGGTACGGCGGTTACGCGGGGCCCTTCGGGGCCGTCAGGCGTGCGCGGCAGGCCAGTTGGAGGGCCAGCCTGGTTTCGGGATCGGTGAGGTCGGCGCCCGTGAGGTCCGTGATGCGGCGGATGCGGGCGCCGACGGCGTTGCGGTGCAGATGGAGCTCCTCGGCGGCGCGGGCCGGGGAGTTGTTGTGGTCGAGGTAGGCCTGAAGGGTACGCAGCAGCGGGTCGGCGCGGTCCGGTCCCAACTCTGTTACTGGAGCGAGGAGTTCGTCCACGGCTTCGCGGGCGGTGTCCGAGGCGTACCACTCCAGGAGCATGCGGTCGAGGCCCGCGGCGTCGTGCGCGGTCACGGGGGCGGTGTCGGCGGTGGCGGGCTTGAGAAGGGCGGCCCTGGCCTCGCGGGCCGAGGTGCGGATGCCCAGGGGGCCGCGGTGCGGGGCGCCGACGCCGCCGCGCAGGTCCGCCTCGGGGTGCAGTCGGCGCAGCCGGTCGACGGCGCGGCGGGCCAGGGCGAGCGCGGTGCGGCGGCCCGGGGCGCCGGGGTCGGTGGGCCAGGTGCCGAGCAGGACGAGCGCGTCGTCGACGAGGGCGGCGTTCCAGTGGACGCCGTCGGGGACATGGCCGTCGGCGTGCTGCCGTACGTCGGTCAGTGTCCTGGGCAGGACGGTGTCGAGGAGCCGGTAGCGGTCCGCGGCGGGCAGTGCCGCGGCCTCGATGCGCAGGGCGATGTGGCGGCCGTCGACGGGGAGGCCGATGGTCCGGCCGCGGGCGGCCAGGCGGGCGGTCTGGTCCTGCGGGGCGACGAGGAGTTCGGCGAGGAGGTGGCCGCGGGAGCGCACGGGGACGTCGCCGTGTCCGCCGCCGGCCGCCGTGAGCGCGGCCAGCGCCAGGACGGAGCGGATGGCGGTGCCCGGGTGACCGGGCTGTGCGGCCGCGGCGAGGCGCACCTCGCCGTCGGGTCCGGCGGCCGATGCGCCCTCCTCCCCGGGGCCGGCGGCGCGGCGCTCGACGGGTGTGCCGAGCAGGCGGGCGGCGATCGCGGCGGCCCGTTCCGGGTCGCCCGCGGCGGAGGGCAGTTCGCGGGCGGCGGCCCCGATCCGGGCGAGGGCGTCGGCCGAGTCCCCGGCGACGGCGCGGTCGACGGCCACGACCAGGGCCGCGAGGTCTCCGTCTGTGGTGAGGACGGCGATCCGGCCGCGCTCCGCGAGGGCGTGTACGGCGATGTCACCCGTCACCTGCTCGCCGCCCGGAAGCACGAGCGCCGCGGCGCCGGCCGCCGCGGCGTCCCGTACGACCACGTCAAGGAGGTGGTCCGGCACGGGTGCGAGGAGCACCGCGACGGTTCCCGCGGGGACGGCCGCGAGCCCGTGGGCGCGGGGTTCGAGGCGGATGCCGGTGACCTCGGTGGCGTCGAGCGGGCCCGCGAGCGGGCGGAGCGTGTCGAGGCCGGGTGCGCTGAGCAGGTCGACGAGGCGCGGCATGCGGTCATTGTGCTGGAAGCACATCGTGGTGCCAAGGTCTGGGCTCGCAGCCCATTGGTGGGCGCGTGCGGGCTCGTAGTCTGAGCCGTATGCAGATGGACGCCGGAGTGCTCGCCGACTTCGCGCGGGGCTGTGCCGTCCTGGGTTCGGGAGGCGGCGGTGGCCCCGCCGCCGTGACGTGCCCCGTGGCCGAGCAGGCCATCGAGGAGTGCGGGCCCGTGCAGGTCGTCACGGCCGGCGAGCTGCCTGAGGACGCGTTCGTCATGCCGGTCGGCCTGATCGGCTCGCCCGCCGTCGCCGAGGAGCGCATCGGCAGCCGGGCCGAGCCCGGGCGGATGCGGGAGCGGGTCGAGGCGCTGCACGGCGTGCCGGTCGCCGCCGTCCTCATCTCGGAGATCGGCGGGCTCAACGGCTGCACGGCCGTCGCGTGGGCGGCCCGGCTGAGGTTGCCGCTGCTCGACGCCGACGCCATGGGCCGGGCGTTCCCGCGCATGGACCAGAACGTCCTCGAACTGGCCGGGCTCCGGCCGGGCCCGACCGTGCTCGCGGACGAGTACGGCCGCACCGTCGTCCTCGACCATGTCGACGGCCCCTGGCTGGAGGAACTGGCGCGGGCCGTGGTCGCGACGTTCGGCGGGCACGCCGCGTCGTCCGAGTACCCGCTGACGGCCGGGCAGGCCGCCCGGCACGCGGTCGCGGGCTCGGTGACGCGGGCCGTCGCCGTCGGGCGCGGCGAGGGGCCCCCGCCGGTCCTGACCGGCAAGGTGTCGTCCGTACGGCGGACCGACGAGGACGCGACACGCGTGCTCCTGGAGGGCACCGGCGCCGACGCGGGACGCCTCGTACGGATCGAGGCCCGCAGCGAGTTCGTCGCGGCGGTCGAGGACGGCAGGGCGCTGGCGCTGGTGCCCGACGTGATCGCTCTCGTCGACGTGCGGACCGGCTGGGCGGTGCCCGTGGAAGAGGTCAGGTACGGGCTGCGGGTGCGCCTCGTCACCCTTCCGTCGGCGCCTATCTGGTACTCGGAGGCCGGCCTGCGCCTCGCCGGACCCGCCGCGTTCGGCGTGCACGGGCTGACGAGGGAGGCCACGCCATGATCATCGGTGTGGATGTGGGCCCCACCGGCACGGATGCCGTCCTGCTGGACGGCGACGGAACGGGCGGCGCCACCGGCGGCAGCCGGGCGTTGCGGGCCGTGAGGGTGCCGTCTCTGCCCGGCGACGCCGTCGGTTCGCTCGTCGCCGCTGTCGAGGCACTGCCCCGCGAGCCGCGGGCGCGCGCCACGCAGCTCGCCGTGGGGCTGCGGGTCGCCGACCGGGCCCTGGCGGAGCGCGCGGGCCTCGCCCATGTGGGGGTGCTGCGCATCGGGGGTGAGGCCGCCGACACCGTACGACCGCTGTTCGGGTGGCCCGCCGAGCTGCGCGGTGCCGTGTGCGCCGGCACCGCGAACGTGGCCGGTGGCGGCGGGCTCGGCCCGCACGACGGGGCGCCGCTCGACCGGGACGCCGTGGCCCGTTTCGCGGCCGAACTCGCGGGCCGGGCCGAGGCGTTCGCGGTCTGCGCCGTGTTCGCACCCGCCGACGGGACACAGGAGCGGGAGGCCGCCGAGATCCTGCGGGCCGAGGCGGGCGCCGACGTGCCGGTGGTCCTGTCGGGCGAGATCGGCTCGCTCGGGCTGCTGCGGCGCGAGAACGCGACAGTCCTCGACGCCGCGCTGTGCCTCCTGGTGGCCCGCGTCGCCGACGAGCTGACGGCCGCGCTCCCCCTGCTCGGGCTCGCGCCGGGCGCCGCCGTGCTCGTGACCCGGCACGACGGCACCCTGATGAGCCTGGACCACCTGCGCCGCCAGCCCGGCCTGAGCCTCGGCTCCGGCCCGGCGTGCACGATCCGCGGCGCGGGGCTGCTCGGCGGCGTACGGGACGCCGTGGTCGCGGACATCGGCGAACGCCGGGCCCGCGTCGGCGCATTGACCGCCGGCTATCCCCAGGAGGCCGGACCCGGAGGGCGCATCGGCGGCGTACCCGTCAGCCTGCGCGTCCCCGAACTGCTCACCGTCGACGCCGCGGCACACCGCGACCTGGCGGAGGCGGTGGACCGCATGCAGCCGGCCGCCGGCCGGCTCCCCGTCGTCCTGGTCGGCGGTGGCGCGGCCGCGGTGCCCGGCCGCGCACTTCCCGGATGCGATGTCGTACGGCCCGGACACGGCGGCGTCGCGGGCGCGTTCGGCGCGGCCGCGAGCCCGGTGGGCGGCCACCACGAGCGCATCGTGCGGGCCGGTCCCGGCCGGCGTCTCGACGCCGTACGGGACGAGGTGCGCGACCTCGCCCGGGCCGGGGCCGTGCGCGCCGGGGCGGATCCCCGTCGTGTGCGCACGCTCCTCGAACCGGATCTCGCCGTGCCCTACCTGCCGGGCGCGCTGCTCCTGAGGGCCAGGGCCTTCGGGCCGCCACTACCGCTCTGACCTGATCAACACCCTTTCCCCGCACGGCAGTTCAGCTTCGCCCTGCCGTGATCCCGCCCATCCCTCTTCGATGCGAGGACCGTCCCCATGCCCAAGCCGTCCGACGCTCCAACAGCTGACCAGACCGACGAGGACTACCCCCTGGAGCGGGTGCCGCTCGCGGCCCGCTACTCCTGGTTCAACGTAGCCGTGCAGCGCTTCGGCTCGCTCTCCGACCTCACACAGTTCCTCCTCGGCGCGACGCTCGGCGCCGGGCTCTCCTTCTGGGGCGCCTTCTGGGCGATCACGCTCGGCTCGGTGATCCTTGAGGTCGTCTGCATCTTCGTCGGCATCGCCGGGATGCGCGAGGGCCTCGCGACCTCGATGCTGGTGCGCTGGACCGGCTTCGGGCGGTACGGCTCGACGCTCATCGGGCTCGTCATCGCGGTCAGCCTGTTCGGCTGGTTCGGGGTGCAGACCGCGGTGTTCGCGGCCGGTCTCCAGTCGATCATGCCGTCCCTCCCGCTGTGGGCCTGGTGCCTGATCTGCGGGCTCGCGGTCACCGCCCTGGTGCTGCGCGGATTCCGGGCCATGGGCTGGACGGCGTTCGTGACCGTCCCACTGTTCCTGGGCCTCGCCGGGTGGGCGATGACCGTGCAGATCTCCCGGCACAGCTTCACCGACCTGGTCGCGTCGCCGCCGTTCGGCGCGCACATCTCCATCGCGACGGGGGCGACGATCGTCGCGGGCTCGTACATCGTCGGCGCCGTCACCACACCCGACATGACGCGCTTCAACCGCACCACCGGCGACGTCGTCAAGCAGACCCTGGTCGGGATCTCCCTCGGCGAGTACGTCCTCGGCCTCGCCGGGGTGCTCCTCGCCTACGCCGTGAAGTCCTCCGACCTGATCGCGATCATCACGTCCAGCTCGGGCGTGGTCGGGGTGATCGTCCTCGTGTCGGCCACCGTGAAGATCAACAACTGGAACCTGTACTCGTCCGCGCTCGGTCTCATCAGTGCCGTGGAGACCGTGTTCAAGGTGCGCCTCGGCCGGGTCGGGACGACCGTCGGCATCGGTGTATTCGGCAGCCTCGCCGCGGCGGCCGGGATCCTGGACCACTTCACGGACTTCCTGACGGTCCTGGGCGTCCTCACCCCGCCGATCGCCGGGATCATGGTCGCCGAGTATTTCGTGGTCAAGACGTGGCGGCCCCAGCTCGACGCCTCCCGGGCCTTGGGCCGGCTTCCGGAGAGCGAGCCGAGCTGGGTGCCGGCCACGGTCGCCCTGTGGACCGCCGCCTCACTGGTCGGCTGGTTCAGCGACCACTACGCGTGGTGGGGCATCCCGGCGCTCAACTCGTTGATCCTCGCGGGCCTCGGCTACGTAATCCTCGGCAAGCTCGGCCTCGTGCGCGGCGTCCGTGAGCTGCCCTTCACCCAGCCCGCCCGCCCGGCCGCCCAGATCGAGGCCGAGTCCGGCGCGACGGATCCCCTGCCCGCCCCCGCCCACTGAACCCCGTACCGACCCACGGACGCACCATCCACGGACGCACCGTCCACGTACGCACGAAGGAAGCCACCACATGCGCATCGGCATCGACGTCGGAGGAACCAATACCGACGCCGCCCTGCTCGGGGACGACGACCGGGTACTCGCGGCGGCCAAGTCGCCGACGACGCCGGACATCACGTCCGGGGTCACGGCGGCGGTCCGGGCCCTCGACCCGCCCGTCGAGTCCATCACCGCGGTGATGATCGGCACGACCCACTTCCTCAACGCCCTCATCGAGGGCGCCCGGCTGGCGCCCGTCGCCGCCGTGCGCCTCGGCCTGCCGGCGACGGCGGCCCTGCCGCCGATGACGGACTGGCCCGACCGGCAGCGGGCCGCGGTCGGCGGGCACGGTTATCTGTGCCACGGCGGCCGCGAGTTCGACGGCCGGGTGCTGTCCCCTCTCGACCCGGACGAGCTGAAGCGGACCGCCGCGGACATCGCCGCGCGCGGGATCGGATCCGTGGCCGTCTCCTCGGTGTTCTCACCGGTCGCCGAGGACGACGAGCGGCGCGCCGCGGAGATTCTGCGCGGCGAGCTGGGCGACGGCGTGCACTTCTCGCTCTCGCACGAGCTCGGCCGGATCGGCCTGCTCGCCCGTGAGAACGCCACGATCATCAACGCGGCGCTGCGGGACCTGGCGACGGTCATCGTCGAGTCGTTCGGCAAGGCGCTCGCGGAGGTGTCGATCACGGCGCCGTTCTTCCTGTCGCAGAACGACGGGACGCTGATGGACGTGGACTTCGCCCGTACGTATCCGGTGGCGACGTTCGCGTCGGGCCCCACCAACTCCATGCGCGGCGCGGCCTTCCTGTCCGGGCTCGGGGACTGCGCGGTGGTCGACGTGGGCGGCACGACCGCGGACGTGGGCATCCTCGCGGGCGGCTTCCCGCGTGAGGCCGCGGGCGAGAGCGAGGCGGCGGGCATCCGCACCAACTTCCGTATCCCCGACGTCCTTTCGCTCGGCATCGGCGGCGGTTCGCTGGTGTCGCCGGACGGGGAGACCGGGCCGCGATCGGTCGGGTACCGGCTGACGGAGGAGGCGCTCGTCTTCGGCGGTACGACACTGACGGCGACGGACCTGGCAGTGGCCGCCGGCCGCGCCGACGTCGGGGACGCGGCGCGGGTCGCGCACCTCGGCACGGGCTTCGTGACGCGCGCCCTGGACCGGATCGCCGACCGGCTCGCGGAGAGCGTCGACCGGATGCGGACCTCGGCCGCCCCGCTGCCCGTGGTGGCCGTCGGCGGCGGTTCGATCCTGGTGCCCGAGTCGCTGCCCGGCTTCGACGACGTACGACGGCCCGGCAACTTCGGCGTCGCGAACGCGGTCGGCGCGGCCATCGCGCAGGTCGGCGGCGAGGTCGACCGGGTCTTCCACATCCCCGAGGGGCGCAGGGACGCGGTGCTCGCCGAGGCGCGCGACGAAGCCGTGGGACGGGCCGAGGACGCGGGCGCGCGGCGCGGCACCGTACACGTCGTGGACATCGAGGAGGTGCCGCTCGCGTATCTGCCGGGCGGCGCGACCCGGATCCGCGTCAAGGCGGTCGGCGCCCTCGACCTGCACCGCATCGGAACCCAGCAGCACGGAGCGACGGCACATGCGTGAGATCAACCTGGACAACCTCGACGACATCGCCCGCGGCGCCGGCATCCTCGGCACCGGCGGGGGCGGCGACCCGTACATCGGCAAACTCCTGGCACGGGAGGCCATCCGCAAGCACGGCCCGGTGCGGGTGGTAGACATCGACGAGGTGGCGCCGGACGCGACCGTCGTGCCGGTGTCGGGGATGGGGGCGCCGACCGTCCTTCTGGAGCGGGTCCCGAACGGCGGCGAGGAACTGGCCGCCCTGCGGGCGCTGGAGAAGCACATCGGGCGGCCCGCCACGCACATCGCGCCCATCGAGGTCGGCGGCGTCAACTCCATGCTGCCCATCGCGTGCGCCGCGGAGGCGGGCCTCCCGATCGTGGACGGTGACGCGATGGGGCGGGCCTTCCCCGAGGCGCAGATGGTGCTGCCGGGCCTGATCGGCGTAACGAACTCGCCGATGGCGCTCGCGGACGACAAGGGCAACACGATCATCGTGGAGGCCGTCGACAACCACGCGGCCGAGCGGATCGCGCGCGCCGTGTGCGTGGAGCTCGGCTGCCAGATCTCGGCCGCGGACACGGTGCTGCGCGGTGACCAGCTCGCCGACGGCCTCGTGCCCGCGACGCTGACCCTGGCGGAGCGGCTCGGCGCGGCGGTGCGCGAGGCGCGGGCCGCGCACAGCGACCCGGTGGCCGCGGCCCGCGCGATGCTCGCCGGTGTCCATCTGCTGACCGGCAAGGTCGTCGACGTGAGCCGGCGGACCGAGGGCGGCTTCGCGCGGGGCCGGGCCCGCATCGAGGGCATCGCCGACGAGACGGGGCAGGTGCTCGAACTCGACTTCCAGAACGAGCACTTGCTGGCCACGCGTGACGGCGTGACCGTCGCCACGACGCCCGACCTGATCTGTGTCCTGGACAGCGAGTCCGGCGATCCGGTGACCACCGAGGGGCTGCGCTACGGGCTGCGCGTCAGCGTGCTGGCCGCGCGTTGCGACCCCCGGTGGACCTCACCGGGCGGCCTGGCGCTGGCCGGGCCGCGGTACTTCGGGTACGACGTCGACTATCTGCCGTTCGGGTCCTGAGCGGTGGCCGGCGCGGGCGGTCGCAGGGTGATCGTCCGCGCCGTGTGCTTCTCCACCTGCTCGCGGCTGTAGAGGAGCGGGAAGGAGCCGTCGGCGGCCCAGGTGGCGAACAGGTCGCTGTAGTGCTCGCTGTCCGGATTCCCTGACTGGCCGGGCGAGTTCATGGCCACGGAGTCGTCCCAGGAGCCGACGTCGACGACCAGGCGGAAGGTGGCGCCCGTCGTCTGGCGGAAGTCGGGTCCGTACGACGCGACGCCCACCGTGTCCGCACTGCCGCCGCGCGGGGCGGGACCCACCGACGCCCACGGGGGCTGCGGTCCGTCGTGGAGCGCGGTCACCGGGTGGTACACACGGGCGTGGTGGAGCGCGCCCCAGGTCCATGCGGCCGGGTCGGGGCCGAGGAGTGCGGAGAGTTCGCCGGCCGCGGCCGACAGGGTGGCGAGCAGGGTGCCGGGGTCGAGGCCCGTCTCCGGGCCGGTGAGCAGATCCAGGTCGACGCGGGGGTCGGAGGCCGGGTCGTCGGGCGGCAGGATCCGGGCGAGGGCCGCCGCGCGTTCGGCCTCGGGGCCGACTTCCCGCAGCGCCTCGCCGAAGACGGCCGGACGCAGATGACGGCGGTACCAGATCTCGAAGAGCGCGGCGGCCGCCGAGTCCGCCGTGATGTCGGCGTCCCACTCCCTCAGCAGGCCGACGGCCCGCTCCGTCAGCGGGTCGTCGCCGGTCAGTCCGGCGAGCAACGGCAGGATGCGGCGTGCGGGCAGGCTGACGGTGTCGGTCTGGAGCCGTACGCAGTCTTCGACGGTCCAGTCGGCGCGCGCGTCGAGCTCCTCGGCGATGCGGTGGTGGCGGGTGGGGGCGTACCAGTCGTACGTGACCGTGTCGCGGTCGTTGGGGTAGCCGGGCGGCAGGTTCATCTGGTTGGCGGTGGCGAACCAGCCCTGGTCCGGATCGCGTTCGGCGGGCAGCGCGTCGGCGTCGAGGAAGCCGTCCCATTCGTAGCGGCCGTCGCCGGGCACGGGCAGAGTGCCGTCCCAGTTCGGGCGGACCGGGACGCGGCCCGCTGGGCGCCAGCCGACGGTGCCGTCGGGCGCCGCGTACACCTGGTTCTCGCCGGGCGCACCCCAGCGGCGCAGTGCGGCGAGGAACGCGTCGGGTCCTTCGGCGCGCATGTAGCCGGTGCTGCCGAGGTAGGGCGCCATGCCGGGGCCGAGCCAGGCGGCGCGCACGGCGAACGCGGCTTCCCGCGTGGGGTGTTCGTGGATGACGGGGCCGTGCCGGGTGAACCACAGCTCCACGTCGACCGGCTCCCCGTCCTTGACCTCGATGGTCTCGGTCACGCGGGTCATCGCTTCCCAGCGGCCTTCGTAGCGGTAGGCACGCGGGTGGTCGGGGTCGGTCTCGTAGACGTACAGGTCCTCCTGGTCGATCGGGAAGATCGTGAAGCCGAAGGCGATGTTCCCGTTGTGGCCGATGGAGAGGCCGGGCAGGGCGGGCTCGCCGGCGCCGATGACGTCGATGCCGGGTGCGGTCAGGTGCGCGATGTAGCGCAGGGCGGGCAGGGTGACCGCGCGGTGTGGGTCGTTGGCGAGTATGGGGCGGCCGGTGGCGGTCCTGGAGGGCGCGAGCACCCAGTTGTTGGAGCCGTCGATGCCCTGGAGGGCTGTGGCGTCCGGCCAGGGCGGGACCGTCGCGAGGTCGTACACGCGCAGGACGTCGTCCGGGATGACGCTCAGGTCGAGGCCCTCGGGGACGGTGAGGTGGTGCGGGGCGGGTTCGCGGCGTCGGCGCAGATCCTCGACGCCGGTTCCGTGATCGCGCAGGGTGAGGGCGCGGGCGACCTCGTCGTGGAGGTTGTACTGGAGGCCGTGGCTGCGGATCCGGGCGACGTCCGAGGGGTCCCAGTACGCCGGTTCGTGGCCCAGCGTGGCGAACTCCGGAGGGAGTCGGGAGGGGTCGCTGCGGCACAGGGACACGTAGGCGTTGATGCCGTTCACGAACGCCGTGGTGATCCGCTCGGTGTCCTCGCCGTACGCGCTCCACTCCTCGACCATGTCGCCCCGGTAGAGGAACAGGCGGGCGGCACGGTCGTGTTCGACGTACTGCCCGCCGAACACCTCCGACAGCAGGCCGAGTCCACGGCGCCGCCACAGGTCGAGCTGGAAGAGGCGGTCACGGGCCGCGTTGAAGCCCTGCGCCAGGAACAGGTCGTCCTGGGAGTCCGCGTAGAGGTGGGGCACGCCCCACCGGTCGACGAGGATCTCGACGGGGCCGGTGAGGCCGGGGATCTCGAAGCTGTTCGCTGCTTGCGCGTTCACCGGTGCGCCTCCCCCGTCGCCGCGTACACCTGGTCGCCGCCCACATAGGTCGCCCTGACCGGGATCGACGCGATGCCGTGCGGGTCGGCGGTCAGGGGATTCTCGCCGAGGGCCACGAAGTCCGCCAACTGGCCCGCAGCCAGGCGGCCCTTGTACGCCTGCGTGCCCTCCGCCTCCGCCGAGCCGAGCGTGAAGATCCGCAGCGCCTCATCCGCCGAGACGCGCTGTCCGGGGCCGGCCGCGGCGCCGTCGTCCGTTCCCTCGCGGGTGACCATCGACTGGAGGCCGATGAGCGGCTGGTAGGGGCCGCAGGGGTAGTCGGAGGAGCCGGCGACGGTGACGCCCGCGTCGAGTAAGGAGCGGTGCGCGAACATGCGGCCGACGCGCTCGGCGCCGTACCAGTCGTTGAGTGCGCCGCCGTGGTACGCGGCATATCCGGCGAACGGGACGGCAATGGCGTCGAGTGCCTTCATCCGGGCGAGGATCCCGTCGTCGACGAGGCTGCAGTGCTCGATGCGGTGGCGCAGGCCGGGGCGCGGCAGGTCTCGGGCGGCCTGTTCGAAGGCGTCGAGAACGAGGCGGATCGCGGCGTCCCCGTTGGCGTGCACGCCGACGCGGTTGCCGTCGCCGTGGACGGTGCGGACGTGGGCCGGTCCGCGCCTACCGGCGGGCGGCCCAGCAGATCGAGGAGCGCATCCTCAGGAACGACCGGCCGAGGCCCTCAGCAGGGACTCCACCAGACCGGGCGCACGGCTGGGCCAATCCGGGCGGAGGCCACACCGAGCCCCCGGATCAGGCGCGCGGACCGCCCGGGCGCCCTTCGAGCTGACCGAGCAACTCACCCAGCAGGAGACTGAGTTGCCCCTGTCCGGCGCCGCCGATGCCGGAAAGTACCGTCTTCTCGTACGCGAGCTGGTCGGGCAGCAGCGCGTCGACCAGTTCGCGGCCGGCGTCGGTCAGGCTGAGGTGGGAGACGCGCCGGTCGCGGGTGTCGCCGCGCCGGTCGACCAGACCGCGCTCCTGGAGCTGCTTGAGCCGCTTGGTGACGGCGGCACCCGACGAGAACGTCTCCCGCGCGAGGTCACCCGGGGTGAGTTCGTGGCCGGTACGGCGCAGCGCGCCGAGCAGGTCGAACTCGGCGCGGGTCAGCCCGGCGCGGCGCAGCGGCGCGTCCTCGGCCTGCTGGAGGAGGGCGGCGCAGCGGTTGATCCGCCCGATGACCTCCATGGGCCCGGTGTCGATGTCGGGGCGGACCGTCTGCCACTGCCGCACCACCGCGGCGACGGTGTCGTCCGCCGCAGCCCTGCCGTTCCGTGTCGTCATGCTCGCGCGTTCTCCCGGGCGTCCGTGCCGCCCCTGTGCTCGTCGGTCTCCTGGACGGTCCGCCGCGTCCGGCGTCGGACCGTCGCCGCGAGCGTACGGTGTCCGGCCTGCTCGGCGGCGACCACACGCTCCTCGGGCAGGGCGCGCTGCCACCATTCGCCGGCCGCGGTGTCGTCGGCGGCGCGCAGTTCGACGAGCGCGGCGGCGAGCCTGCGGTGCGTGGTCTCCAAGCCGCCGGGCTCGGGACGCGGGGCGGCGAGGGTGCGCTCCGCGTCCTCGCGGGCGCGGTCGGTCGCTTCGAGGGCGAGCTCGATGTGGTCGGCGGCGCGCCGGTTGGTGACGATCACGGCGGCGACGATGCCGAGCAGCGCCCCGACGAGGGTGTCCACTACCCGGTCCGTGATGAGCTCGCCGGCCTCCTGCGTCCTGGCGAACTCGGTGATCAGCAGTGCCATGGGGGTCACGCAGACGCTGCCGAGCCAGTAGTTGCGGGAGATGAACGCCTCGGCGCCGAAGCTGAAGAGCAGGCAGAACAGGACGACGAAAATCTGTCCTACGTGGGCGAGGGGTACCACGGCGGCGAAGACGAGCACTCCGGCGAGGTTGCCGGCCACACGCTGCACGGTGCGGTTCCAGGTGAGGGTGACGTTGGCCTGGTAGAGCGAGGCGGCGGTGACCAGGGCCCAGTACGGGCGGCCGACGCCGAGGGCGAGGGACCCGTATCCGGCGAGGGCGCAGCCGACGGCGGTGCGCAGGGCGACCGGCAGGAGAGGCGAGCCGGGGGCGAGCCTGCGCCACAACGACGGCTTGCCGAAGGCGAGTTCGGCCTCGATGCCGAGGACTTCGTCGTCGATGTCGCCGGGGTCGCTGATGCCGTCGTGGCGGGCCGGTCGCGGGACGGGACCCGTGCCGCTCAGGCCGGCGGCCCAGGCGCGCAGGAGCGCCGGGTCGGTGTCGGCGGGGGCCGCGAGGGCGACCTCGGCGCGCACGACGAGGCGCTCCAGACCGCGGCGGGCGGCGCCGCGGCCGCCGGTGGCGAGGAGCGACTGCCAGGCGGCATGGACGGCGGCGGCAGCGCCGGCCCTGGCCCGCTCGCGCGCTCCGTCCTCGGCGCTCACGTACGCGGCGGCGGCGTTCAGCGCGCGGGCGGTGGCACGCCGCTCCGGGCCGTGCGGCCGCATGAGGGCGGGGGCCATGCCGACGAGCCAGGCCACGGCGCCCGCACCGGCGGTCAGGGCGAGGTGGCCGGGTATCTGCCCCAGGGTCTGCGGGGCGAAGAGGCTGGCGGAGCTGATGAACGTGAGGATCAGGTGACCCGGCGGGCCGATGCGGGTCGCGTCGCACAGGGTCTTCTGCGCGGCGGCGAGAACCGCGCCGACCGCGACGAGCACGGCCGCCGACGAGGTGAGCGACGCGGTGAGCAGGGCCGCCGCGAGGCTCGCGAGCATGCCGAGGACGACCCAGGCGAGGGCCCGCGCACGCGCCGCGTACGGCAGATTGTGGGCGTAGAGGGCGCACAGCGACCCGGCCATCGTGTACATCGCGAGGTCGAGGCGGCCGAGGGCGAGCAGCGTCAGGTTCGGCACCGCCGCGGACACGACGACGCTCGTCGCGGGCTTGAACCAGATGTCGGACGGCTTGTGGAGGCGCAGCACCCCCGCGAGCGGGAGCCGCCGGACGAGCCGGGGCCCGGACGGCGACGGGGACGCGGACGGGGTGGGGGCCGAGGTCGGGGTTTCTGCGCTGCTCATGCAGAGAAGTTTAGCAAGTGTTTTACCTGCAAACTTTCTGGGCCCGCTCCCGGCCCCCGAAACCCGCTCACCGACCGGCGGGCCGCCGACCGCGCGCACCACCCGCGCACGGTCGCACCGCCGAGCGCGCCCAGTGCTCCCCTGCGCTCGATTGCGCCCCGCCCTGCACGGGCATCTCGTCCCCGACGCGGTACGGCGTCCGACTGGGGGAGGTTCGCGTGCACGGACCGGGCTCGGCCGCCTGGCTGCTCGTCGCGCTGTGCGCGGCGACGGGGGCGTACTGCCTGCTGCGGATGCGCAGCGGAGTCGAGGAGCAGCGCCGCACGGCGGGCAGCGAGGCCCTCATGGGGTTCGGCATGGCGCTCATGGCGATACCTGCCGCGGTGATCACGCCGCCGCGCGCCGCCTGGGCGTTGTACGCGGTCGTGTTCGGGGCGGCGGCGCTGCGCGCGTTGTGGTCGTCCCGTTCGAGCGCGCACCACCTGCACCACCTGGTGGGCACTTTCGCCATGGCGTACATGGCGGTGGGGATGGCCGCGGCGCCGAGCGGGCACGCCGGTCACGGAGGGGCGGGCGCACCGCTGGTGACCGGACTGCTCCTTCTCTATTTCGCGGGGTACGTGCTGTGGTCGGGGGTGCGGCTGGTGCCGGTGGCGACGGCCGGGGGTGGCCCGCCGGCGTCCGGGTGGGGGGACCGCCCGGAGCTGGCGCAGGCCTGCCGCCTCTCGATGGGCATCGGGATGGTCGCGATGCTGCTGACCATGTAGGCGCGCGGGCAGGGGCGTGGAGGTGCCTGCGCGAGCCCGCGCGGACAGGAGGCCGGGGAAACTGCTCCATTGCGGACAACTGCCCGCTCAAAACCGTGGCGTACGTCACTTGACGCGACAGCCCGTACCCTCCGGTAGTCCCGGCTCATAGGCTGAGGCCATGACGGTCCCCGTAGCACTGCTGCTGCTCGGCACCCTCGCCGCTGTCGTCGCCCCGCGTCTTCTCGCGCGGGCCGACTGGCCGGAGCGCGAGCCGGTGGTCGCCCTTTGGGTGTGGCAGTGCGTGGTGGCCGGTGTCCTCCTGTGCTGCGCGCTGTCGATGACGCTGAGCGCGGCCGCCGCCTGGCAGGCCGTCCGCGGCCATGTGTTCGCGTCCGCCCCGCACGCCGTCGTCGACGCGTACGCGCTGCGGGCGGCCGGCGGATGGGCGGCGACACTGGCCGTGACGCTCGCGCTCGGCGGGCTGTGGACCGCGGCGATGCTCGCCCGGGAGATCTTCCGATCGCGGGCCAGGCGCAGGCGGCGGCGCGCCGAACTCCTGGTGCGTTCCCCGCTGTTGCCGGGCGAGGAGCCGGGCAGCGACCGACTCGTCGTCCTCGAAGGCGAACGTCCCGACGCCTGGTGGCTGCCGGGTGCCGCGCCGCAACTGGTCATCACGACGGCCGCCCTGCGCCGCCTCAAGGGCCGTCAGCTGGACGCGGTCCTCGCGCACGAGATGGGCCATGCGCAGTGGCGGCACGACTGGCTGCTGCACTGCTCGGGGGCGCTGGCCACGGGCTTCCCGCAGGTTCCGGTCTTCGCCGCGTTCCGCGACGAGATGCACCGGCTCGTCGAACTGGCCGCCGACGACATGGCGTCGCGCCGCTTCGGGCGCCTGACCATCGCCCTCGCCCTGGTCGAACTCAACGAGGACCGCGGGGTGTTCGGCCCCTGCCCCACGCCGCAGGCCCATGTGCCGCAGCGCGTGCACCGCTTGCTGACCCCGCCGCGGCGGCTCACCCCGGCCCGGCGTCTGCGCCTGACCGCGGCGGCCGCCCTCGTACCGGTGGTGCCGCTCCTGGTGACCTTCGTGCCGGGCCTGCGCGCGCTGGGCTGACCGACGGCCGGAGCCGGACGCGTCCGCTCCGCCTGATGGCCACCGGCGCCGTCCATGGGTGAGGATCTTCCCCATGCACCCGGCACCGGTCGACTCCCCGCCCCGCCCCCGGCATCCGCGGCTCACACGCGCGACGGCGGTGCTGGCCGCTCTCAGCGCGCTGCTGCTGATCGCGGTGGCAACGCGCTGGGAACCACTGATGACACTGGACGGCGAGCTGGCGCGCACCGCCCACCGCTGGGCCGTCGACGATCCCGGACTGACGCAGGTGAACCGGGTTCTGACGGACTGGTTCTGGGATCCGTGGACGATGCGCGCCCTGTGCGCCGTGGTCGTCGTCTGGCTTGTATGGAGACATGACGCCTGGTGGCTCGCGCTGTGGGTGGCCGCCACATGTGCGGTGGGCACACTGATCCAGCAGGGCCTCAAGGCGGCCGTCGGCCGTGCCCGCCCGGTGTGGACGGACCCCGTGGACTCCGCTCACTACGCGGCCTACCCCTCCGGGCACGCGATGACAGCCACGGTGGTGTGGGGGCTGATCCTCTGGCTGCTGCGCCGCTACGGCGCAGGCCGCGCCCTGTGGCGCACGGCGTGCACGCTCGCGGTGGTGTCGGTCGTCGGCGTCGGCCTCACGCGGCTGTGGCTCGGCGTGCACTGGCCCTCGGACGTACTCGGCGGCTGGCTGCTCGGGGCGCTGACGGTGACCGTGTCCGTGACGGCCTACGAGCGGCTCACCGCGAGCAGGTGACCCGTCAGGGCGAGACCGTCCGGATGCGCCGCCGCGACCGGGCCGTCACGACTCATAGCCCTCGACCTGGGACTCGGGCCTGACCCTCGCCTCGTCGGGGTTCTCGCCGAACTCCGTCTTGGCCCGGCGCTGGCGCAGCAGGTCCCAGCACTGGTCGAGTTCGCGCTCCACGGCGGCAAGGCGCTCGTGCTCGGTCGCCCCGTCGATCTCACCGGAGGCGAGCGACGCGCGGAGCCGCTTCTCGTCGTCGACCATCGCCGTGATCCGGGCCAGGATCTGCTCTTGATCCATGTCGGTACGCCTCCTAGCTGGCCTGCCCGTCACCCCTTGCCCACTGTAGGGAGGGTTCGCCCGGTGTGCGATCCGGTTCCGGTGGGCGCCCGGTACCGCAGCACCCCGTCGTCCTCGCCCGTCTCGTCCCGTACTCCACCGCAGGCCTCGATGACGCGGCGGGAGGCGGCGTTGTCCGTGTCACACGTGATCAGCGCCGGGTCGATGCCCAGGCGCGCGGCGAGCGGGAGAGCCGCGCGGAGCATCGCGGTGGCGTGTCCGCGGCCGCGGGCGCCGGGCCGTACGTCGTAGCCGATGTGCCCGTCGCGCAGCCAGGCCTCGGTGAGGCGGTGGCGGATCGCGAGGCGGCCGAGGTAGGCGTCCCCGTCGACGTACCACAGGGTCGTGCACTCCACGTCGTACTGCAGGATGCTCCGCGGTCCGTGGGTGAGCCGCATGCGGGCGACGTATTGCGCGAAGACCGCCGGGTCCTGCCAGGTGTCTCCGTACGCGCGCAGGCTGAGCCCCGCGGTGGAGTCGTCGTCGGGTCCGCCGTGGCCCTCGGCGCGGGCCTCGTCCATGGCGGCCAGGAAGGAGGCGTGGACGCGGACGTCGGGAGCGATCAGCTGCGGCATGGGGCCAGTGTGCCCCTGGAGGAGTCCGCAACGTCGGGGATTTCCGGCGCCGGCGGCCACACCGGAATCACCTGCCGGGCGGGTGTCCGGACGGCACCGACGCCGTCCGGACACCCGCCCGGCAGGACCGGGCGTATCCGACGATCCCCCGCGTCGCCGGATACGCCCAGGAGCCCTGGCCAGGGGTTCCGCAAAGGGCCCTCTGTCAGGGACGCGCTGAGTATACTGGCTACAAGCCAGTCAACGCAGGAGTTACAGGATGTCCCCGCGCAGCGCATCGGTCAACGAGGAGTTGCGACGGCGATCCCGCGAGCGGCTTCTGCAGGCGACGGTCGAGCTCGTCGGGGAGCGCGGGTACGACGCGACGACGCTCGGCGACATCGCGGACCGCGCCGGTTCGGCGCGGGGCCTGGTGTCGTACTACTTCCCCGGCAAGCGGCAGCTGCTCCAGTCCGCGGTGCACCGGCTGATGCACCGGACGCTGGAAGCGGCGCTGGAGCGCGAGCCGCACACCGAGGACGGGCCGGAGCGGCTGGCGCGGGCCGTCGACGCGATCCTCGGCCTGGCCGTCGACCACCCCGTCCTCATGCGGACGCACATGGCGGGGATCCTCCAGGCCGAGGGCTTCGTGCAGTGCCCCGAGCAGCAGCGGCTCGCCGAGCTGCTGCGCGACACCGTCCTGCGGAACGGCTCGCTCAGCGTCGAACGCGACTATCCGCTGCTGCGCTCCCAGCTGATGGGGGCGGTGTTCGCGGCGCTGGTCCCGGGGGCGCCGATGCCGTTGCCGGCCCTTCGGGCGGAGCTGTTCGCCCGGTACGGGCTCGCGTGGGAGCTCGGAACCCCGCCGGACGACGCGGCGCCCGGCGGGAGAAGCCCGGGGGGTGCCCCGGACTTCTCCCAGTACTTCGAGCCCGGAGGTCCCGGGTCCCGGTCGAACGGCTCTCAGTCGAAGTAGTCCGGCTGCGTCTGGACGTTCAGCTCGCCCGTGCGGACTCGCTCGGCCGGGTCGGTGCGCCGGTCGCTGAGCTTCAGGACGTCGAAGCCCTTGGCGATGTCGTTCGAGTAGATGTAGCCGTTGTAGTAGTACGCGGACCAGGCACCGCCCACCTGGAGGGTGTCCGTGGTGAGCGGACCGCGCTCGAAGTAGGCGATCTCCCTGGGCTTCGAGGAGTCGGTGAAGTCCCAGACCGAGACGCCGCCCTGGTACCAGGCCTGGACCATGATGTCCTTGCCCTTGACGGGGATCAGCGAGCCGTTGTGGGCCACGCAGTTCTCGGTGTCCGCCTGGTGGCGGGGGATCTTGAAGTAGTTCTTGAACACCAGCTTGCGGTGGTCGCCCTTGCCGACGACGGCGTAGATGCCGTCGGCGCCGCGGTCCGGCCCGACGGCCTCGTTGCAGGTGGCCGCCCCGCCGCCGCCGAGCTCGTCCGTGAAGACGACCTTGTCGGCCTTCTGGTTGAACGTCGCCGAGTGCCAGAAGGCGAAGTTGGTGTTGTCCTCGACCTGGTCGATGACCTTGGGGTTCTCGGGGTCCTTGATGGAGAACAGGATGCCGTCGCCCATGCAGGCGCCGGCGGCCAGGTCCTTCGAGGGCAGGACCGTGATGTCGTGGCAGCCGGTGGTCTTGGAGACGCCCGGGTTGGTGGGCCCGCCGGGGTTGCCGCCGCCGTCGGGTCCCTCACCGGGGAACAGGACGGGGAAGTTGACCAGCGCCGCCTTCTCGGGCGCCTTGCGCGGCACCTTGATGACCGAGATCCCGTCGTGCGGCGGCTGGCAGTCCGGGAACGTCGCGCTCGGCGAGTACGACGAGACATACACGTAGACGTTCTTCTTCTCCGGGACCAGCGTGTGCGTGTGCGAGCCACAGGCGGTCTCGACGGCTGCGACGTACTTCGGGTTCTTCTTGTCGCTGATGTCGAAGACCTTCATGCCCTCCCAGGAGGACTTCTCCGTGGCGGGCTGCGTGGTGCTGGCGCAGGAGTTGTCGCTGCGCGACGAGTCGGTCGACAGGAAGAGCAGGTCGCCGGAGACGGAGATGTCGTTCTGCGATCCGGGGCACAGGACCTGCGCGACGGTCTTCGGGGCCTTCGGGTTGCTGATGTCGAAGATGCGGAAGCCGTCGTAGTTCCCCGCGAAGGCGTACTTGCCCTGGAACGCGAGGTCCGAGTTGATGCCGGGCAGGACGTCCTTGGGGATGTTGGCGAGATGTTCGATGTTGTCGGAGTGGACGACCTCGTCCTGGGCGGGTATGTCGCCGTTCGCGATCGCCGCCCGGGTGTCGGCCGCCGCGCTCTTCGAGAGCCGCTCGGCCCTGGCCGGGGCGTCGCCCGGGTCGGGGGTCGCCGCCGCCGGAGCGGCCATGAGTAGCGCGGCCAGCAGCCCGGCCGCGGTCGCGGCAACTCCCAGGCGTCTGCGGCGCGTTCGGGACTCGTTCAACAGGGTCACTGCTGTCTCCCTCGTCGATGACTTCCCCGCTTCCCCCGTTCATGCGGGAGCGGAGCACGGACCCCCACGAGTATCGTCTTCATCATGCACAGATCAACAGATGGCAACGTACTCGTCATGAAAGTTGTCCTGCCGTTGACGGCCGCGGTCGCCGCGCTCGTACTCGGCGGCTGTGACACGGCGCCGGACGGCGGGGGCGCTGACACCAACTCCCGTGCGCGGCCGGGGCCTTCGGTGATCGCACCGGGCAAGCCGGGCGAGGGCGCCGAGACGCTGTCGGCCGAGGACGCGCGGAAGCGCAAGCCGGACGACAGCCCCAACTCGGCCGACTTCGGCTACGCACAGATGATGATCGCGCATCACACACAGGCCCTCCAGATGACCGAACTCGCCCCGAAGCGAGCCGAGTCGGGCCAGGTGAAGCGCCTCGCGCAGCGCATCTCCGCGGCGCAGGGCCCGGAGGTCGGGGCCATGGAGGGCTGGCTCAACTCCCACGGCAGGGAACGCGAGAGCGGCGGGCACCACGGACACGAGGCGATGCCGGGGATGGCGACCGAGGCACAGCTGAAGACGTTGCGCGCGGCGCACGGCGCGGCCTTCGACGAGCTCTTCCTGAAGCTGATGATCACGCACCACACCGGGGCGGTCACGATGGCGACGGACGTGCTGTCCGAGGGGAACAACGTCCAGATCGAGGAGATGGCGAACGACGTGATCGCGCAGCAGACGGCCGAGATCGGGCGCATGCGGAAGATGTCGTGACGCCCGGCGCGTGAGCTCCGTGCGCGTCACACCCTCCCGGCCCGGCCCCCTCGGTGTCATGCTGGAAGTCCGTCGGCCTGCGGAAGGAGTCCGCCGTGCTGCGCGTCGCCGTTGTGGGGTCGGGGCCGAGCGGGGTGTACACCGCGCAGAGCCTGGTCCAGCAGGAGCGGGTGCCGGACGTCCACGTGGACGTCCTCGACCGGCTCCCCTGCCCGTACGGCCTGGTGCGCTACGGCGTGGCACCGGACCACGAGAAGATCAAGTCGCTGCAGAACAATCTGCGCACGGTCCTGGAGCACGAGCGCGTCCGCTTCGTCGGCGGCGTCGAGATCGGCCCCGGCCTGCCGCCCGACCGGCTCCTGGAGATGTACCACGCGGTCGTGTACTGCGTGGGCGCCGCCACCGACCGCCATCTGGGCGTACCGGGCGAGGACCTTCCGGGCAGCTGGTCGGCGACCGACTTCGTCTCCTGGTACAGCGCGCATCCGGACGCGGTGGCCGAGGGGTTCGTGCGGGGCGTGGAGTCGGCCGTCGTCATCGGCGTGGGCAACGTCGCCGTGGACGTCACCCGGATCCTGGCCCGCGGCGCGGCCGAGCTGGCGCCCACCGACATGCCGCAGGCGGCGCTCGGCGCACTGGCCGACAGCCGGGTGCGGGACGTGTACATGGTGGGGCGGCGCGGCCCTTCGCAGGCACGCTTCACGACCAAGGAGCTGCGTGAGCTCGGCACGCTTCCCGGGGTCGAAGTGGTCGTGGACCCGGCCGAGTTGGCGCTCGATCCCGCCTATATCGACCCGTCGGGGCTGCCGGCGGCGAACCGGCGGAACGTCGAGGTGCTGCGCGGCTGGGCCGAGCGCCCGTCGCCGGGTCTCCCCCGCCGCATCCATCTGCGTTTCTTCCAGCGGCCGGCGGCGCTCCTGGAAGGGGCCGCGGGCCGGGTGTCGGGCGTGCGGTTCGAGCACACCGCGCCGGACGGCTCGGGAGGCGTGAGCGGCACCGGCCGGTTCGACGACATCGACGCGCAGCTCGTCCTGCGGTCGGTGGGATACCGCGGAGTACCCCTGGACGGGCTGCCGTTCGACGAGGCCACCGCAACGGTGCCGCATCGCGAGGGGCGCGTCCTGCGGGCGGGTGAGGTCTCGCCCGGCGAGTACGTCGCGGGCTGGATCAAGCGCGGCCCGACAGGCGTGATCGGCACCAACCGCCCGTGCGCCAAGGAGACCGCGCAGTCACTGCTCGACGACGCCGCCGCGCTGACCGCCCGGGACGTTCCTGGTGACGCGCTCCGCGGGCTTCGCGCGGCGGGCTGCGCGACCGTCGAGTGGCCCGGGTGGCTCGCGATCGAGCGCGCGGAGGCGGAGCTGGGCCGCTCCCTGGGGCGTGGCCCGGTGAAGATCCCGGACTGGGCGGGCCTGCTGGCGGCGGCCCGCGACGGGACGACGTAGCTCCTGAGCGGCGATACGCGCTGACGCAGGGCGCCCGGGAAGCGCGACACATCCCGGCAACAGACGCGAAATCAACAAATCGTTTAAGCCCCTTACGGTCTCGTGCTGTCCACCCCGCCCCTCGCACCCACGTTCGCGTTCCGACATCCCCTTGGAGTGCCCATGGCAGCCCCGGCCGCCCCACCGTCCGTCCACCCCGTCGACGAGGTGCTGCCCGTGCGGCAGCTGGCCGCGTTCGGCCTTCAGCACGTGCTCGCCATGTACGCGGGCGCGGTGGCCGTGCCGCTGATCGTGGGCGGCGCGATGAAGCTGTCGCCCGCCGACCTCGCGTATCTCATCACCGCGGATCTGCTGGTGTGCGGCATCGCGACGCTGATCCAGTGCGTCGGGGTGTGGCGGTTCGGCGTCCGGCTGCCGATCGTCCAGGGCTGTACGTTCGCCGCCGTCTCGCCGATGGTGATCATCGGCACGACGGGCGGCGGGCTTCCCGCGATCTACGGGGCGGTGATCGTCGCCGGGCTCGCGATGATGCTGCTCGCGCCGGTCTTCGGCAGGCTGCTGCGCTTCTTCCCGCCACTGGTCACCGGCACGGTCATCCTGATCATCGGCGTCTCGCTGCTGCCGGTGGCGGGCAACTGGGTTGCGGGCGGCGCGGGTTCGAAGGACTTCGGCGCCCCGAAGAACGTCGCGCTGGCGGCGTTCGTCCTCGTGGTGGTCCTCGCGGTACAGCGCTTCGCGCCGCCGTTCCTGAGCCGCGTCGCCGTGCTCGCCGGCATCGTCGTCGGCACGGCCGTCGCCGTGCCCACCGGTTTCACGGACTTCGGCGGTGTCGGTGACGCGCACTGGGTGGGGGTCAGCACGCCGTTCCACTTCGGTACGCCGACGTTCCACGGCGCGGCGATCGTGTCGATGCTGATCGTGGCCCTGGTGACGATGACCGAGACCACGGGCGACTTCATCGCGGTGGGCGAGATGACGGGGCGGCCCGTCCAGCCCCGCTCAGTGGCGGACGGCCTGCGCGCGGACGGCCTCTCCACAGTCCTCGGCGGCGTGTTCAACACGTTCCCGTACACCGCGTTCGCACAGAACGTCGGGCTTGTGGGCATGACGCGGGTGCGCAGCCGCTGGGTCGTCGCCACGGCGGGCGGAATCCTGGTGCTGCTCGGCCTGCTGCCCAAGCTGGGCGCCGTCGTCGCCGCGATCCCGGCGCCCGTGCTCGGCGGCGCCGGCCTGGTCATGTTCGGCACGGTCGCGGCGAGCGGCGTGCGGACGCTGGCCCGGGTCGACTTCGCCGGCAACCACAACCTGACGGTCGTCGCCGTGTCGGTGGCGATCGGGGTGCTTCCGGTGGGCGTGCCCGGGATCTACGCCAAGTTCCCCGACTGGTTCCAGACGGTCATGGACAGCGGGATCAGCGCTGGCTGCATCACGGCGATCGTACTCAACCTGCTGTTCAACCACCTTCCGGGAAGCGGTGGTTCAGCTCCCCAGGCCGCCGACACCGCCGGAGCCCCCGTCGCCTAGCCGGTCGTCCTGCCGGGCGGCCGCCGCGAGGACGCTGTCGAGAAGGCCGGGGAAGAGCTCGTCCAGTTCGGCGCGGCGCAGCACGCTCATCTTGGCGGTGCCCCGGTAGATCTGCCGGATCACGCCGCTCTCGCGCAGGACGCGGAAGTGGTGCGTGGTGGTCGACTTCGTGACCGGGAGGACGAAGTGCGAACAGGAGAGCTCACTGTTCTCGTCCTCCTCCGCCAGCTCCCGCACCACCCGCAGGCGCATCGGGTCGGCGAGCGCGTGCAGCACCGACTCCAGGCGGATCTCGTCACGCGTGGGGTGAGCAAGCGCCCTGCTGCTCGGTGCGGCGGTCGTCACGGCGGCTCCACTTCGTTCGGCCCGGTGTGCGGATGGGGATGACGGGTGCGTTGCGGGTGCGTCGAGCCCATTGTACGAGACTCGTCGTAGTTTGACAGGTGCCGTACTACGATGCCTATCGTACGAGGACCCGCCACGCCCGTCGTGAACGTATAGGAGTCTGCCGTGAGCGCGCTGTTCGAGCCCTACACCCTTCGGTCGCTGACCATCCCCAACCGGGTCTGGATGCCGCCGATGTGCCAGTACAGCGCCGCCCCCGAGGGCCCGGACACCGGTGCCCCGAACGACTGGCACTTCGCGCACTACGCGGCCCGTGCCGCCGGTGGCGCGGGCCTCATCATCGTCGAGGCCACCGGTGTCAGCCCCGAGGGCCGCATCAGCCCGTACGACCTCGGGATCTGGAACGACACGCAGGTCGAGGCGTTCCGCCGGATCACCGCCTTCCTCAAGGCGCACGGCACCGTCCCGGGCATCCAGCTCGGGCACGCGGGCCGCAAGGCGTCGACCGACCGCCCCTGGAAGGGCGGCGGCCCCGTCGGCGCCGACGCGTACGGCTGGGACTCGGTCGCGCCGAGCCCGCTCGCCTTCGACGACAAGCACGCGGCCCCGGCCGAGCTCACCGTGGAGCGGATCCGCGAGATCGTCGCCCAGTTCGCCGACGGCGCCCGCCGCGCCCTGGACGCGGGCTTCGAGGTCGCCGAGATCCACGGCGCGCACGGCTACCTGATCGGCCAGTTCCTCTCGCCGCACTCCAACGTCCGCACGGACGAGTACGGCGGCTCCTTCGACAACCGGGTGCGCTTCGCCCTCGAGGTCGTCGACGCCGTCCGCGCCGTGTGGCCCGACGACAAGCCGCTCTTCTTCCGTATCTCCGCCACCGACTGGCTGGAGGAGAACGGCTGGACGCCCGAGGAGACCGTGCGCCTCGCCACCCTCCTCAAGGAGCACGGCGTCGACCTGCTCGACGTCTCGACCGGCGGCAACGCGTCCGGCGTGCGCATCCCGGTCGGCCCCGGCTATCAGGTCCCCTTCGCCGCGCGCGTGAAGGCCGAGACGGAGCTGGCCGTGGCCGCAGTCGGCCTCATCACCGACGTGGAGCAGGCCGAGAAGATCCTCGCCAACGGCGAGGCCGACGCCGTCCTGCTCGGCCGTGAGCTGCTGCGCAGCCCGTCGTGGGCGCGCCTGGCGGCGCGCGAGCTGGGCGGGGACGTGCACGTGCCGGACCAGTACCTGCGCTCGGTCTGATCCCCGGCGGTGCGGCGGTCAGTCAGGCGTCCGGGCGCTCAGCCCTTGTCCTGCTCGCCGTACCGCTTCTCGAACTTGGCGACCTGCCCCTCGGCGTCGACCACCCGCGCCTTGCCCGTGTAGAAGGGGTGCGACTCGGAGGAGATCTCCACGTCGACGACGGGGTAGGTCTCGCCGTCGTCCCACTCGATCGTCTCTTCGCTGGCGGCCGTCGAGCGGGTCAGGAAGGCATAGCCCGCCGACCGGTCACGGAACACCACGGGGCCGTAGGCGGGCTGTTTGTCCTGCTGCATCGTGTCTCCTTCAGCGCGCGGTTCAGCGCACCGGCTCGTCCACGGCCGGTACGGGCCTCTCAAGCCTCACCCGGAAGCGTCCGCTCCGCGACTCCGTCCGCTGCCGGTTGGCACAAGCGCGCCGGCGGAAGCGCGCCTACAGGAGCGTGGCCGTGAGGTCGGGGCCCGGCCCGTCCGCGTACGCGTCGTCGTCGAACGGGTACAGCGGCCGCTCGACCCGGTGGTGGCCCAGGCGCAGGAGGTCCTGGTCGACGCCGCCCGGGGTGAGGGCGAGCAGCCAGTCGGCGGCCATGTCGTGGAGTTCGGGCTCCAGGTAACCGATCTTGACGACGACCAGGTCGTACGTGCGCGGGTCGACGCCGAGGCCGCCCTCCGCGGGGCCCATGAAGTCGGCGAGCGTGTGGAAGGGTTTGCGGCGCTCCACGAGGACGACGGTGAGTCCGCCGACGCGCACCGCCGCCATGTCGACGCCGCGGTCGTACGCGCCGCCCTCGGCCCGGTCCTTCTGCTCGGTGGCGCGCTGCAACGCCGTGACGGTGCCGGTGAGTTCGTACGGTCCGCCGTGACCGGCGTCGACCTTGCCACCGACGCCGAGGGTGACCTCGGCGCCCACCCCCGCCTCGAAGCAGCGGGCCACGGCGACCGGGTCGGTGATCCCAGGGTGCACTGCCGTGACCTCGCCCGTGCGGATCGCGTCGTTCTCCAGGAGCTTGCCCAGCATGTACGCGAGGTCCCCGGCGCCGCCCGCCGTCGGGTTGTCGCCGGAGTCACTGATGAGGAACGGCCGCTTGTCGGAGGCGACCGCCTTCTCGATGCACTCCCCGGCGCTGCCCGTCGGACTGACGAAGACGAAGTCCCTGCGGGCGTCCCAGTAGCGCCGGGCGAGCTTCTCGGCCTCCGCGGCGGCGAGTTGGGCGTCGTCGCCGGTGACGACGATGGCGGCCTTGCAGCGCGGCTCGTCCGCCCAGGCGTAGCCGACCCACATCGCCGCGTCGAGGATGCCGTCCTTCCGCTCGATGTCGGCGAGCGAGGCGTAGAGGGACATGGCGGGTTCGAGGCGGGTGCTGGTCTTCTCGCCGGGCAGCAGGACGGGGACCTGGACCCAGGCGCGGTGCGGGCGCGTGCCGTCGCGCAGGCAGCGTACGAGGTTGCGGGCGGCGCGCTCGCGGGTGTCCCAGGCGTCCTCGTGCGGGGCGAGACGGTGGGCCGTGAGCAGGTCGCAGGGGCCGGCGAAGCGGCGCGAGACATTGCCGTGCAGGTCCATCGCGGCGGACAGAAGCGGGCGGGTGCCGTGCGCGTCGAGGGCGGCACGGACCGCGTCCGTCAGGTCGCCCTCGGCGTCGGTGAGGCCGATCACGCTCATGGCGCCGTGGATGTCGTAGACCATGCCGTCGAGGGGGCCGGCCTCGCGTATGCGGGTGACGAGTTCGTCCTTGAGGACCAGGTACGACTCCGCCTCGACCGGGCCGCCGGGCAGCGAGGTCGCGTGCAGCAGCGGCACCCACTCGACCACGTCGGCGAGGTCGGAGTCGGGCCGGGTCCAGGTGTAGCGGTCGAGGAGGTCCTGGCCGCGTGTCTGCCGGAAGTCGTCCGTGGTGGAGCGGTGCGGGCAGAACGTGGAGGACTCGATGCCGATGCCGCCGATGCCGATGCGCAGGCGGCGTGCGGGGGCCGTGCTCGTCATGCTGAGGCGCTCTCTTCCTGGGGGACGGGTGCGGTGGGGAGGTTGTGGCGCAGGGCGGTGAGGCCCGCGCCGAGCAGTCCCGCGTCGGGGCCCGTGACCGTCGTGGTGATCTCCAGGTCCGCGGTCGCGAGCGGCAGGCAGCGCTCATACAGGACTCCGCGGACGGCGGCGACCAGCGGTTCGGCGGCGGCGAGTGCGCCGCCGAGGGCCACGACCTGCGGATTGAAGAAGTTCACGACGACGGACAGGACCGTGCCGATGTGCCGGCCGGCGGTGCGGACCAGGGTGGTGGCCTGCGGGTCGCCGTCGGCGACGAGCTGGAGGAGCTCGGTGGTGGAGGCCACCTCGACGCCCTGCCCGGCGAGTTCGCGCATCAGCGCGGCGCCGCTGGCGACCGTCTCCAGGCAGCCGATGTTGCCGCAGCTGCACGGCCGGTCCTGCGCGGCCTCCACGCGTACGTGGCTGATGTCGCCGGCGCAGCCGTTGGCTCCGTCGTGCGGGCGGCCCGCGGAGATGATGCCGCTGCCGATGCCGCGGCCCGCCTTCACGACCACCATGTGGTCGAGGTCTGGGCGGGCGGCGCGGTGCTCGCCGACGGCCATCATCGTGGCGTCGTTCTCCACGGTGACGGGCAGGCCGAGGCGTTCGGCGAGGACGTCGCGCAGCGGGTAGCGGTGCCAGCCCGGCATGCGGGACGGGCTCAGGACGCGGCCCTCGCCGGGCTTGACCGGGCCGGGGAACCCGACGCCGAGAGCGCGCACGGTGCGGCCCGCCTCCCGCTGCCGTGCGGCGAGTTCGGTGACCTGACCGCAGAGCCAGTCGACGGCCGGCTCCGGCCCCACAGTGATGTCGTGCGGCAGGTCGACGGCGTCGAGGACGGTCCCGTCGAGGCCGACCACTCCGAGCCGCGCGTGATGGCTGCCGAGGTCGGCGGCGAGCGCGACACCACCCTGGGCCCGCACGCGCAGCAGACGGGGGCGCCGCCCGCCGCGCGAGGCGCCCTCGCCGGACTCGGTGAGCACGCCGGCCGCCACGAGTTCCTGCACGCGCAGCGAGACGGTGGAGGGGGCGAGGCCCAGCTCCCGCACGAGGTCGGCCCGGGAGGTGGCGGCGCCCGAGGAGACCAGGTGCAGGATGTGCTGCGCCGACCCCGGTTCGCCCTGCGATGTGTCGGACATACCGCCCTCTTGGTTGCTCGGTTGCTTGGTTGCTTGATTGCTTGGTTCAGCGCCTGGGGTTCGATGAGCTCGTTCGGCGTCTTAGTTCGATGTGTTTCTTCGAGGAATGATCGAACCCTAGACCGAACCAAACCAAGTTGGCCATACTTTCGGAACGAAGAACTATTTGCCGAATGAAGCTATTGACTTGGTTTCGCCGACCGGCCTAGCGTTCGGGCGCCGCCCCGTCGCACTCCGGTACGGGGCCGTCCCCCGACCCCTTGGAGGCCCTCCGGCATGCGCTCATTCAGGTCAACGGCCGCCGCCGCCCTCGTCCTCGCGGCGGCGCTCACCGGCTGCACGCACGAGGGCGGCAGCATCGCCATGGGGCCGACCGGCGGCACCCCCGTGGAGGGCGGCACGGCCACGATGGCGCTGCCTCCCGCCGCCACACCGAACTGGATCTTCCCGATCGGCGCACCCGGCTACGGAGCCTCGTACAACTACGGCATCCAGACCCTGCTGTTCATGCCGGTCTACGACGCCGTGCAGCTCAAGGGCGAGCTGACCACGCACGGCCCGAGCACGCTCGGCCTCGAGCCGAAGTACAGCGACGGCAACAAGACGGTGACCGTGCCGCTGCGCGAGGGCGTGAAGTGGTCCGACGGGAAGCCGGTCACCTCCCGCGACCTCGAGTTCTGGTTCAACCTCGTCAAGGCGAACAAGGCCGACTGGGGCAGCTACTCGGTGGGCACGATGCCGGACAACGTGAAGCGGTTCGAGGTCGTCGACGACCGCACGGTGCGGCTGCACCTCGACCGGGCGTACAACCCGGACTGGTTCACGGCCAACCAGCTCACGCTGATGCGCGCCCTGCCCCAGCACTCCTGGGACGCCACGACCGACGGCGGCCGGGTCGGCGACCACGACCGCACCACCAAGGGCGCCAAGGCCGTCTTCGCCCGGCTCACGCGGCACGCCAAGAGCCTCGGCTCGTACGGCAGCGACCCTCTCTGGAAAACGGTCAACGGGCCCTGGAAACTTGCCGGCTGGCGGGACAGCGGCCAGGTGACCATCGTCCCGAACGAGAAGTTCACCGGCCCCGACTCCGAGCGGCCGCACCTGGACAAGGTCGTCTTCAAGCCGTTCACCACCGCCGACTCCGAGTACAACGTGCTGCGCTCCGGCGGCGTCGACTACGGCTACATACCGCCGTCCGTCATGGCGCAGAAGGCGAAGTTCGAGGACAAGGGATACCGCGTCGATCCGTGGGAGGGCTGGGCGGCGACGTACATCGTCTACAACTTCAACTCCACCCACGCCGGGCCCCTGATGAGCCAGTTGTACATCCGCCAGGCGATGCAGCACCTCGTCGACCAGAAGGCGATGAGCAACGTCATCTGGCAGGGCAGTGCCACCCCGACGCTCGGCCCGGTGCCCGTGACGCCGAAGAGCCAGTACCTGTCGCCGTCCATGGCGAAGAACCAGTACCCGTTCTCCGTACGCACGGCGCGCGAGCTGCTCTCCGCGCACGGCTGGAAGACCCGCGACGGCATCGCGCGCTGCGCACGCCCGGGTACCGGCGACGACGAGTGCGGCCCCGGCATCGAGGAGAACGCCCCCCTGGAGATGACACTGCTGTCGCAGTCGGGTTCCACCGAGACGACGAACATGATGCAGGAGCTGAAGTCGTCGCTCAGCCGGGCGGGCATCGACCTGGCCGTGCGCCAGCAGCCCCTGAACTCGGTGCTCGGCAACTCCGTGCCGTGCACGGCCAAGGACCCGGGCTGCGACTGGGACATGTCCTTCTTCGGTACGGCCGGCAGCTGGTACTACCCGCTCAACCCGAGCGGCGAGCAGCTCTTCTCCACGGGCGCCTCCGCCAACTTCGGCAACTACAGCGACAAGAAGGCCGACCGGATCATCCGCGCCGTGCAGTACTCGCCGGACATGAAGGCCGTCCACCAGTACGGCGAGTACCTCGCCGGGCAGCTGCCGGTGATGTGGATGCCGAACCCCGCGTACCAGGTGTCGGTGATCCGGAACGACCTGCGGGGCATCGAGCAGAACCCGACCGTCACGTTCGCGCCGCAGCACTGGTACTTCGTCAAGAACGACAAGCAGCACACGAACGACGCGAACAACAAGCACGCCAAGAAGGGAGCCGCGAAGTGACCGGCTTTCTGGTCAAGCGCTTCCTGCAGGCCCTCGTCGTCCTGTTCCTGGTCTCGGTGATCGTCTTCACCCTCCTGCATCTGCTGCCGGGCGGCCCGGCCCGTGCCATCCTCGGCCCGAAGGGCACCCCGCAGCAGATCGAGCACTTCAACCACCAGCAGGGCTACGACCGTTCACTTCCCATGCAGTACGTGATGTATCTGAAGCGGCTGCTCACCGGCGACCTCGGCGACTCGTACAAACTCAACTCGCCCGTCTTCGAACTGCTCAAGCAACGCCTGCCGAAGACGCTGCTCCTGACGGTCCTGTCCACCGTCCTCGCCGTCGTGATCGCCGTCCCGCTGGGCCTGCTCCAGGCCGTGCGGCGCGGCAAGGCCTCGGACTACGCGCTCACGGGACTCGCCTTCCTGCTGTACGCGACGCCCGTGTTCTTCCTCGGCCTCATCATGATCATCCTGTTCGCGCAGGTCATGCCGATCTTCCCCGCAGAGGCGCCGCAGGGCGAGACGATCGGTCAACTCCTCGGCGATTTCACGGGGTTGGTCCTGCCGGTCGTGACGATGGCCTTCGGCATCGTGGCGATGTTCAGCCGCTACATGCGCTCCGCCGTGCTCGACAACCTCACCGAGGAGTACGTCCGCACGGCCATGGCGAAGGGCCAGTCCAGCCGGCGGATCATGGTCAGGCACGTCCTGCGCAACGCCCTGATCCCTCTCGCGACCCTGCTCGGGCTCTACCTCCCGACGCTGTTCAGCGGCGCTCTCGTCGTCGAGTCGATGTTCAACTACCCGGGCATGGGGCTGCTGTTCTGGAACGCGGCCCAGGGCTCCGACTTCCCCGTGCTCCTCGGCGTGACCCTCGTGGTCGGCATCGCCACGGTCCTCGGCTCGCTGCTCACCGACATCCTGTACGCCGTCCTCGACCCCCGGATCCGGAGCGTGGCATGAGTACGTCCGCCGTCCTTCCCGTCCAGCCGGGCCAGGAGGAAGCCGCGCAGGCCACCCCCTCCCTCGCCCGCCGGACCCTGCGCGTCTTCACCGGCAACAAGCTGGCCCTGACGGGCGTCGTGGTCCTGGTCCTGCTGCTCGCCTTCTGCTACCTGGGCCCTCTCGTCCACCCGACCGAGCAGATCCACACGGATCTCGCGCAGGCGAACCTCTCCCCCGGCACCGCCGGGCACCTCCTCGGCACCACCGACCTCGGGTACGACCTGCTCGGCCGGCTCATGGTCGCCGGGCGGACCTCTCTCGAAATCGGGCTGGCGGCGGGCCTGCTGGCGACGCTGTTCGGCACCGTGTACGGGGCTGTCGCCGGGTACTTCGGCGGCTGGGTCGACGCCGCGATGATGCGGGTCACCGACGCGGCGCTCGCGATCCCCGCGATGTTCCTGCTCGTCGTGGTCGCCGCGATCATCACGCCCAGCAAGGGCATCCTCATCCTGATCATCGCCGGAGTCGCGTGGCTCTCCCCCGCCCGCCTGGTGCGCGGCGAGGCACTGTCGCTGCGCAACCGTGAGTACGTCCAGGCCATGCGGATGATGGGCGGCGGCGGCACGCGGGCCGTGTTCAAGCACATCGTGCCGAACGCGATCGGCACGGTCATCGTGAACTGCACGTTCCAGATCGCCGACGCCATCCTCTACGTCAGCTATCTCGCGTTCCTCGGGCTCAGCATCCCGCCGCCGTCCGCCGACTGGGGCTCGATGCTGTCCGCCGGCATCACCTACACGCAGAACGGCTATTGGTGGCTGATCTTCCCGCCGGGCATCGCGATCGTCCTGGTCGTCGCCGCGTTCAACTTCATCGGCGACGGGCTGCGTGACGCGTTCGAAGTACGGCTGCGGAAGTAAGGGACCGAGGCATTGAGGAAGACAGACATGACCGAGCCCCTGCTCAGGATCGACGACCTGCGCGTCGACATCGCCACCCGCGACCGCACCGTCCACGCCCTCGACGGGATCTCCCTCGACCTGGCCGCCGGTGAGGCTCTCGGGGTCGTCGGCGAGTCCGGCTGCGGCAAGACGATGACCGCGCTCAGCGTCCTCGGACTGCTGCCGCCCGGCGGCCGGATCACCGGCGGACGCGTCCTGTTCGACGGAGTGGACCTGGCCGCCGCGCCCGCGCCCGTCCTCCAGGACGTACGCGGCAACACCATCGGCATGGTCTTCCAGGACCCGCTGACCTCGCTCAACCCGACCATGACGATCGGCCGGCAGGTCGCCGAGCCGCTCCTCCTGCACCGCGGCGTCTCCCGCAAGGAGGCCTGGGCACGCGCCGAGGAGACCCTCCGGCTCGTCGGCATGCCCCAGCCCGCCGAGCGCATGAAGGCGTATCCGCACCAGCTGTCGGGCGGCATGCGCCAGCGCGTCGCCATCGCCATGGCGCTGGTCTGCGAGCCGAAGCTGCTCATCGCCGACGAGCCGACGACCGCGCTCGACGTGACGACCCAGCACCAGATCCTGGAGCTGATCGACGACCTGCGCGAGCGGCTCGGCATGGCGATGATCCTCGTCACGCACGACCTCGGCGTCATCGCGAACCGCGTCGACCGCGTCGCCGTCATGTACGCGGGCAGAGTCGCCGAACAGTCGGGCGTACGGGACCTGTTCGCCCGCCCGCGCCACCGCTACACGGAATCCCTGTTCGCGGCGCTTCCGGAACGGGCAGGCGACGGCGGGACCGAACTGCACACGATTCCCGGGCTGCCGCCGAACCTGACGGTGCGGCCGCAGGGCTGCCGGTTCGCGCCGCGCTGCGTGTTCGCCACGGACGAGTGCCGCACCCAGGAGCCGGCGCTCGCCGACGACGAACTGGGTGGAGCCGAGCACCGGTTCGCCTGTTTCCACCCGGTGCCGGACGTGAACGCGGAGGGCGAGGCGGCCGGCGTCATCGCGCCCGCCGCCGTCCCCGCGCAGTCGGCGCCGGGCGCGCCGCTTCTCGAACTCGACGGTCTCGTCAAGGAGTTCCCGCTCAAGGGCGGCCCGTTCTCGCGCAGTCGCGGCACGGTCAGCGCGGTGGGCGGGGTGTCGCTGACCATCCGCAAGGGCGAGACGTTCGGCATGGTCGGCGAGTCCGGCTGCGGCAAGACGACGCTCGGCCGGATCGTCGCGGGCCTGGAGGACCCGACGGCCGGATCGGTGCGCTTCGGCGGCGAGGACCTCGCGGGCCTCACGCGGGCCGGGCGCCGGGCGTACCGCCGCCGCATCCAGCTCATGTTCCAGGACTCGACCGCGGCCATGGACCCGCGGATGCGGGTCGGCGAGATCCTGCGCGAACCCCTCGTCATCCAGGGAGTCGGCAGCCGCGCCGGGCAGGAGGCGCAGATCGGCACGCTCCTGGACGCCGTGGGGCTGCCGCGGGGCGCCGTGCACCGCTACCCGCACGAGTTCTCCGGCGGCCAGCGCCAACGCCTCGGCCTGGCACGGGCGTTGACACTGTCCCCCGATCTGGTGGTCGCGGACGAGCCGGTGTCGGCGCTCGACGTGTCCGTGCAGGCGCAAATCCTCAACCTGATGCGGGAGCTCCAGCGTGAGCGCGGCCTGACGTATCTGTTCATCTCGCACGACCTCGCGGTCGTGCGTTACCTCGCCGACACCGTGGGCGTGATGTATCTCGGCAAACTCGTCGAGACCGGTCCCGCGGAGGAGGTGTACGCGCGTCCGCTGCATCCGTACACGCGGGGACTCCTCGACACGGTCAACGTGCCCGATCCGTCGGCCACGGCCGGTTCCGGGTCTCCGCTGACGGGCGAGACGCCGTCCGCGGCGAAGCCGCCGTCGGGGTGCCGGTTCCGCACCCGCTGCCCACTCGCGCAGGACGTCTGCGCCGAGGTCGAGCCGCCGGTCGCGGCCCCGCGCGGGGCCGGCCACCAGGTGGCCTGTCACTTTCCGCTGCCGGTGCCGGAGGAAGTGGCCGCCCAGCCGGTGTGACCTGCGGCGATGCCGCCTCCGAGGGTGACTGTCAGTGGTCGGGTGCAGACTGGGCCGTACCTGAGACAAAGGCGTCCTCGGAGGTGTCCGGCATGACCGAAGTGCTACTGACGGTTGGCACGCGCAAAGGGCTTTTCATCGGCCGCAGGCGGGGTGGCGGCGCGTGGGAGTTCGACGAAGGCCCGTACTTCAACTCCCAGGCCGTGTATTCGGTGGCGATCGACACGCGGGGCGATGTCCCTCGGCTCCTCGCGGGCGGTGACAGTGCGCACTTCGGCCCGTCGGTCTTCCACTCCGACGACCTGGGCCGTACGTGGACGGAGCCGTCACACCCCGCCGTCAAGTTCCCCAAGGACACGGGGGCCTCGCTGGAGCGCGTGTGGCAGCTGCACCCTGCCGCCGCCGAGCGGGACGTGGTGTACGCGGGCACCGAGCCGGCGGCGCTCTACCGCTCGGAGGACCGGGGCGAGACGTTCGACCTGGTGCGTCCGCTGTGGGAGCACCCGACGCGGTCGAAGTGGGTCCCCGGCGGCGGTGGCGAGGGCCTGCACACGGTGGTCACCGATCCGCGTGACGCGCGCGCGGTGACGGTCGCGGTGTCCACGGCCGGGGTGTTCCGCACGCGGGACGGCGGACAGAGTTGGGACCCCGCCAACTCCGGGGTCTCGGCGGTCTTCCTGCCGGATCCGAACCCCGAGTTCGGCCAGTGCGTCCACAAGGTCACGCAGGACGCGGCCGACCCGGACCGCCTCTACCTCCAGAACCACTGGGGCGTGTACCGCAGCGACGACGGCGGTACCCGGTGGAACGACATCGGGGCGGGCCTCCCCTCGACGTTCGGCTTCGCCGCCGCCGCGCATCCGCACCGCGGGGACACGGCGTACGTGTTCCCGATCAACGCCGACTCGGACCGCGTGCCCGCGGAGCGGCACTGCCGCGTCTTCCGTACGGAGGACGCGGGCAGGAGCTGGGAGCCGCTGACGGCGGGGCTCCCGCAGGGCGATCACTACGGGACGGTACTGCGCGACGCGATGTGCACGGACGACTCCGACCCGGCGGGCGTCTACTTCGGCAACCGCAACGGCGAGGTGTACGCGTCGGCCGACGACGGGGACAGCTGGCGGCAGTTGGCCTCCCATCTGCCGGACGTGCTGTGTGTGCGAGCGGCCGTGGTCGGTTGATCGGCCCGTCCGTTACGGCAGTAGGGTGACGCCCGTGGCACCACGACCCTTGCACGAAATCGTAGAAGCCGGCTGGGCCAAGGCCCTCGAACCCGTCGCGGGACAGATCACCGCCATGGGCGAGTTCCTGCGCGCGGAGATCGCCGCGGGACGCACCTACCTCCCGGCCGGGGCGAACGTGCTGCGCGCGTTCCAGCAGCCGTTCGACGAGGTGCGGGTCCTGATCGTCGGCCAGGACCCCTATCCCACGCCGGGACATGCCGTCGGGCTCTCGTTCTCGGTCGCGCCCGAGGTGCGGCCACTGCCCGGCAGCCTCATCAACATCTACCGCGAGCTGAACACGGACCTGGGCCTGCCCCAGCCGACGAACGGTGACCTGACGCCCTGGACGCGGCAAGGCGTACTCCTGCTGAACAGGGCACTCACCACGGCCCCCCGCCGCCCCGCCGCACACCGCGGCAAGGGCTGGGAAGAGGTGACCGAGCAGGCGATCAGGGCGCTGGCCGCGCGCGGCCGTCCGCTCGTGTCCGTCCTGTGGGGCCGCGACGCCCGCAATCTGCGGCCCCTCCTCGGCGACCTGCCGTCCGTGGAGTCCGCGCACCCGTCCCCCATGTCGGCCGACCGCGGTTTCTTCGGCTCGCGCCCGTTCAGCCGGGCCAACGACCTCCTGGCGCAGCAGGGCGGGCAGCCGGTGGACTGGCGGCTGCCGTGATGCGCGAGCCCACCGCTGCCGAGCCCGGTCCGGGCCACGGCGGGGACGATCCCACGGGCCCCGGGTGGGTCCTCGGCGTCGACTCCGGCGGTTCCGGTCTGCGCGTGGCGCTCGCCTCGGCCGGGGATCTCACACGTCCCGAGACGACGGTGTCCCGCGAGCCCGTGCGGACCGGTGCGGCGGGCATCGACGCCGGGCATCTGCTCGAACAGATGCTTCCGATGGCCCGGGAGCTGCTCGCCCGCGTCGGCGACCGCGGCCCCGGCGTGCCGCGGCTGAGCACGGTCGCCGTCGGCGCGGCCGGCATGGCCACGCTCGGCGACGGACTGCGGGCCGAACTCCCGGGCGCCCTCGCGGCCGAACTGGGCGTACGGCGGCTCGCGTTGGCCGCGGACGGTGTCACCGCCTACGCGGGCGCGCTCGGCCAGCGGCCCGGCGCGGTCGTCGCCGCGGGCACGGGCATGATCGCGCTCGGCACGGACCTCACCTCCTGGCACCGGGCCGACGGCTGGGGGCACCTCCTCGGTGACTGCGGTGGCGGTGCGTGGATCGGGCGGGCGGGGCTGGACGCGGCGATGCGGGCGTACGACGGGCGCCGCGGGGGCTCCGCCGCGCTGCTCGCCCTCGCCGAGGAGCGGTTCGGCCCGGCGGCCGGACTGCCGGCCCGGATCTACCCGCGCACGGACCGTCCCGCCGTCCTCGCCGCCTTCGCGCCCGATGTGGCCCGCGCCGCACTCGACGACTCCGTCGCCGCCGGCATCCTGCGCGAGGCGGCCGGACATATCGCCGAGGCGGCGGCCGCGGTGTGCCCGGCGGGTGACGGCAGTGAAGTGGCGCTCACCGGCGGCCTGTTCAAGATGGGCGAGCCACTGCTCGCCCCGCTCCGCGCCGAGCTCGCGGAGCAACTCCCGTACGCCGGCACGGTGTCGGCGACCGGCGACCCCCTGCACGGTGCGCTGGTGATCGCCGCCGCGCTCGCCGTCGACGGTCTGCGCCTGCCGTGCGACGGCCGTCTCCTCCACGCCCCCCAGGAGGCCGCCGACCGCTGACGGCGGTCCTTGCGCCCCTTCTGACCTGGACAGTTGAGCCATTCGTAACCGAAAGGATAAATACGGACGGATACCGCTCAGCTGCCCCCTCCCCGAACAAGGGAGACCCGTGAGCCAGTAGCATGCGGCGGCATGAGCTCCCCCACTGGGCCTGCATCCGGCCTGCCTGTACGAATGCCGCGACCCCGTCAGCCCGGTCGGCACCGCCGCCCGGAACCCGTGGCCGCCCCCGAGGGCGCACCCGCACTCGTCCTCGCGGTGCCCGGCACGCCCAGCAACGCCTCGCGCAGCCTCGCCGAAGAGGTCGTCAGCATCGCCCGCTCCGAGCTGCCGGGCCTCGAGGCCCGCATCGGATACCTCGACGGTGACGACTCGGAGGCCGCCGAGGCCTCGGCGTTCGCCGAGTTCCCCTCCCTGCGGGCCGTGCTCTCGCGCGCCGCGAAGGAGCGCACCGCCCGTTTCGAGCAGGCCCGTGCCGCGGGCGCCGACGTCGCGGAGCCCGACGGACCGGTCGCCGTGGTCGTGCCCCTGCTCGCGGGCCCGGACAGCGCGCTCACGCGCCGCATCCGGCAGGCCGTGATCGACAGCCGTACGGCCGCCGAGCTGACGGACGTCCTCGGCCCGCACCCGCTGCTCGCGGAGGGCCTGCACGTGCGTCTGTCGGAGGCGGGCCTGGCCCGTGCCGACCGCGCCCGGCTGTTCACGGTGGCGACCGCCGCCGACGGCATCATCCTCGCCTCGGTCGGCGGCGACGAGGCTGTCCAGGCGGCCGGGATCACCGGCATGCTCCTGGCCGCGCGCCTCGCGGTGCCGGTCATGGCGGCCGCGCTCGACGAGGAGGGCGCCATCGCGGCGACCGCCGAGCAGCTGCGCGGATCCGGCTCGCAGCAGCTGGCGCTCGCCCCGTACCTGATCGGCCCGGAGATAGACGCCAGCCTCCTGGAGGCGGCGGCGAACGAGGCGGGCTGCGCCTCCGCCGAGTCGCTGGGCGCCTACCCGGCGATCGGCAAGCTGGCCCTGTCGAAGTACACGACGGCGCTGGGCATCGCCCCGCAGCAGCCGCAGGGCGCGCCGGTCCTCTAACGGACCCGGACCGTACACAGGCACCCGGCGACGGGCCCGAACCCCGGTGGGGTCGGGCCCGTCGCCGTACCCGCCCGGGAACGGTCTCAGCCGAAGATCACGCAGGACGCGGCGGGCGCCTCGATGGAGCCGCTGCGGCGTGGGAGGCCGGTCTCGCGGTCGACGGAGAACCACGTCACGTCGCCGGACCGCTCGTTCGCCGCGTACAGGAAGCGGCCGGAGGGGTGCAGGGCCAGGCCGCGTGGCCAGTCGCCGCCGCAGGAGACGGTGGCGCGCAGCGTCGGCCGGTCTCCGGTGACGTCGAGGGCGAGGACGGAGATGACGTTCGCGCCGCGCGTGGCGGTCCACAGGAAGCGCCCGTCGGGCGATACGACGGCCTCGGACGGGAACGCGTCGCCGTGCGGCGCGTCCGGCAGCACGGAGATCTCGCCGAGCGGCTGCAGGGCGCCGCCGTCCGCGTCCCAGCGGCAGACGGTGACGGTCGGCGTGAGCTCGTTCAGGATGTACGCGCGGTCGCCGCGCGGGTGGAACGCGAGGTGGCGCGGTCCCGAGCCGGGCCGCAGCGCGACCTCGCGGTGCACCTCCAGGCGCCCGCCCTGCATCGAGCAGATCCGCACGGAGTCGGTGCCCAGGTCCACGCTGACGGCCCAGCGGCCGCTGGGGTCCGGCATCACCTGGTGGGTGTGGGGGCCCTGCTGGCGCTTGGGGTGCGTGCCCGAACCCTCGTGGCGCAGCACGTCGACGGACTCGCCGTCGAGAGTGCCGTCGGCGCGCAGCCGTACCGAAGTGACGCTGCCGGAGCCGTAGTTGGCGGTGAGTACATGGCCGACGTACAGGGCGAGGTGGGTGGGGCCCGAGCCGCGGACGAGCACGCCGCGCCCGGCGAGTTCAGGCTTGCCGTCCCCGGTACGGAACGCGGCGACGGCCCCCTCGGCGGTCTCGCTCACCGCGTAGAGGATGTCGCGCGCGGGCGAGAGCGCGAGGTACGAGGGGTCGGGAAGCGAGTCGACGGCGCTGAGCACGGTGAGTGAGCCGCTGTCCATGTGGACGGACGCGGTGAGGATCCCGGAGCCTCCCGCGGCGGTGAAGGATCCGATGTACGCCCGTCCGCCCTGCCTGTCGCCCACGCGAATCCCCTCGCACCGCCTGCACGGCGAGCCCGGTGCTCGCCGTTCGTGCGGCCGACGGTAGCAGCGGGGTCCAGGGCCTTTCGTTCGGATCAGGCCGGGCAAGGAAGGGGTCTGGTGCGTGCAGCTGCGAGGCGGAGGAAAGCGGCGACGCAATGGGGCCCCTGGTGCAGGACCCGCGAGCCCAGCTGATCCGGACGAAAGGCCCTAGAGCAGGAAGTCACCGGACGCCCTGGCGAGTGCCTCGGGATGCTGTACGTACGCCGGCGTGCGCTCCTTGGTGTCGTACGTGCGGTGGAAGACCGGGGTGGCCGAGCCGGAGATCGGCGGCACGATCCAGGACCAGTCGGCGCCGACCGTGCGGCCCTTGCGCTCCTCGCGGTCGAGGTGGGTGAGGAAGCGCCGGGACTCGGTGTGGTGGTCCGTGACGGTGACGCCGACGCGGTCGAAGGAGTACAGGACGGCGCGGTTCAGCTCGACGAGGGCGCGGTCCTTCCACAGGGAGCGGTCGCTGGTGGTGTCGAGGCCGAGGCGTTCCGCGATGCGCGGCAGGAGGTCGTAGCGGTCGGTGTCGGCGAGGTTGCGGGCGCCTATCTCGGTGCCCATGTACCAGCCGTTGAAGGGGGCGGCCTGGTAGCAGATCCCGCCGATCTCCAGGCACATCGTGGACAGGGCGGGCACGGCGTGCCAGCGCAGGCCCAGCCCGGCCCACCAGTCGTGGTCCTCGTGCTCGATGGGGACTTCGAGGACCGCGTCGGGCGGCAGGTCGAAGCAGCGCGGCTTGTCGTCGGTGCCCTGGACGATCAGGGGCAGTACGTCGAAGGGGGTGCCGTCGCCGCCGCGCCAGCCGAGACGCCGGGCGAGCGCGGTGAGGCCCTCGTTGCGCGGGTCGCCGACGACACGACCGTCGCGCTGCACGTACCCCGCGTACCGGATGAGCTGTTCGTTCCAGATGCGCGGTCCGGGGCGGTCCGGCGCGTCAGGTGCGAAGACGGTGATCAGGGGGCGGATGCGGCCGCCTTGGGAGGCCCCGCGCAGATGGTCGGCGCAGGCGGCCGCGATGTCCTCGGCGGCGGTGAGGTCGCGGCGGTCACGGACGTGCAGGGAGTTCCAGTAGAGACGGCCGATGCAGCGGTTGGCGTTCCGCCAGGCGACGCGGGCCCCGAAGGTGAGCTCGCGCTCGGTGTGGCGATACGTTCCGGTCTCCGCGATCTCGGCGTAGGCCTCCGCCAGGCGCGGGGCCGCGTCGCCGAGCCGCTCCTCGGCGTGGTGGGCGCGGATGAAGTCGGAGGCAGCGGGCCAGAGTTCCGGCGTGCGGGGAACTGGGGTACGGGGGTCGGGGCTGCGGGGGTGGCCAATACCGGCGGCGGAGTGACGGCGGCCGGCGCCTTCCGGGCAGCGTTCGTGCCGTTCCTGGAAACCTCCGCTCCGGGCGACGGCTCCGTCCCGCGCCGTGCCTCCGCCCCGGGCCGAGCCTCCGTCTCTTGCCTCGGCTCGGTCCAGCCAGCCGGCGGGACCGTCGGTTCGCTGTGGTGTATCGGGCATGGCGCACTCCCAGGGGGTCCCCGGCCGCGAGCCCTCCCGCGGGCCGCGCACTCCGTGCGTCCACATGATGCCGCTGCGTCACCCGTCCGGGGGCCGATCCGTCGTCTACGTGACGGGCGAATCCGCCCCGGGCCACGCCGGGCCGTCCACCCCGCGGGGCGTTGCCGCAGGTGGGACGAGTGACGTAGGGCCGCGACCGTAAGCGCGATCAGACCCAGACCAGCGAGGAGCGCGAAGAGCACAACAGGGGCGCGAAATATCCGGCGCGCGCTCTTCCGGTGGGCCGGAGCCGCGAGGGCTCAGGCGCCGACCGCGACCCTGTTGGATCCGCGCAGCGGGACGGCGAGTTCGAGCAGTGCCTGCTCCAGGGCATGGAGATGGGCCAGCACCGCTTCGCCCTCGACGAGATGCGGCACCTCAGCGGATGCGGTCTGGCGGCGCCGCCCGCCCGCCGGGGCGTCGGTGAGCGCCTCGACAGCGGTCTCCACGCGCCAGCAGGCCGCGGCGAGCCGGGCGTCGTGCGAAGCCTCCGGGTCGGCGACGACGGAGGCGAGCCCGCGCACCTCGCGCGCGCAGTCGTCGAGCAGCGCGAGTACGTGCCGGGCCCGGCCCATCCGCGCCCGCATCGGGCTGAACGGATGCACCAGCGGCGCGAGCGAGAGCCGCACCCTGCCGAGGATCGACTCCAGTTCGGCCACGCGCCGGGCCGGGTCGGCCGTCGGTGAGCCCGCGAGCCGGGCGGCGGCCTCGGCGGTGCAGGCGTGCACGCAACGCAGGGCCCGCTCGACCCACGCGTCGGTGACGGAGTGCGTGGTCACCGGCAGCACGAGCAGTACCGCGAGCACGGCGCCGAGCGCCCCGACGGCGGTCTCGCCGACCCGCAGGGCGAGCAGCGCCGGGTCGAGCACGCCGAGCAGCCCGTACAGCATGCTCGCCATGACGGTGACGGCGAGCATCATCCACGTGTACGAGACAGCGGCGGTGTAGAAGATCCCGAACACGCTGAGCGCGACGATCACGGCGGCCGCGACCGGCTGGTCGTGCAGCGGCACGGCCACGGCGAAGCCGAGCACGATGCCGAGCACCGTGCCGAGGAACCGCCGGAATCCGCGCACCACGGTCTCCCCGCGGGACGTCGTGTTGACGAACACCCACCACGTGGCGCCCACGGCCCAGTACCACCGCTGGTCGGACAGCACCTGACCGGCCGCGAGCGCGAAGCCGGCGCCCACGGTCGCCTGCACGGACTGCCGCGTCGTGATGCGCGCGAGCCGGCTCCCGCCGGTGGGCGCCGCCACCGCCGCGGGCGCCGGCAGCCGGCGCTCGTAGCACCACAGGCCGAACCGCACGACTGACGCGGCGGCGAGCGAGAGGAGTACGGCCGCGTACAGCTCGGGGAGCTGGTCCGGCACGGTGTGCAGGAACTGCGCGGCGAAGAAGGTCATGAACGCGAACACGCCGAGCGAGTGCCCGCGCGGCCCCCACCGCCGCGCGTACACGCCGGCGCCCACGACTCCGAGGAACGCCAGGTCACGGACGACGGGCACGTCGTGCAGCGCGGCCGCGAGCCCGAGCACCGGGAGTCCGACGGCCGGGAGCAGCGCGGTGGTCACGGCCTGTCCGCGCACCGTCGCGTCGGTCACCGTGAACAGGGCGAGCAGCGCGGCCAGGCCACCGGTGATGGCCGCGACGAGCGAGTGTCCGGCGAGCCCGCACAGGGTCACCGCAAGGCTGATACCGAGGACGCCACGGGCCGCGAAGCGCAGCCGTAGCCGCCCCGGATCCGGAGCCACGAACACCCTCTTCAGCACAGCCACCCACTCTTTCCGCGACACCGCGAAACTCCGCACGAAAAAGGCGCCGCGGAGATCCCGCAGCGCCATCGACGGGAACATCACAGCATCTCAAGGGCCTATGGATCAACAGCAGGAGAAATTCTTGGGCCAATGGCCCAGTCAAACGCGCCGCACGTAAGCCGGGAGGGGGCCAACGGACCACACCGAGGGAGAGGGCGCGCTGCCGGCCTTCGAACCGTCAGGCGGACGCGGCCGACGACCCGTCCGCCGCGCCTGAAGCCGGTGACGACCGCCGTGGGGCCCGCCCGCCGGCAACGGGATGTCCCTCACCTCACCGCTGGCCCCCGCGGTGCTGCGCCGACGACGCCGCGTACTTACTGTCGGTTGACGGAGCACCACACCGCGTGCCCGGGAGCGGGGTCGGAGGACCGACCGTGCTCGGGAGCCGAATCGCACGTCCGACCCGGAGGAGTCTGCATGCCTGAGCTGTTCATCGGTGGCAGGTGGATCTCCGCCGTCGACGGGCGGGTGCGCGAGATCCGCTGCCCGGCCGATGGCACGCCGGTCGCCAGGGTCGACGAGGCGGGTCCGCAGGACGCGGCGGCGGCGGTCGCCGCGGCCCGTGAAGCCTTCGACCGCGGACCGTGGCCCGCCACACCGGCCGCCGAGCGCGGCGCGCTGCTGCTGCGTGTGGCCGCCCTCATCGAGCGTGACAAGAACGCACTCGCCCGCGCCGAATCCCTGGACACCGGGAAACGGCTCGTGGAGAGCGAGTACGACATGGACGACATCGCGAACTGCTTCCGCTATTTCGGCAATCTGGTGGCCTCCGGCGGCACCGACCGGATCGTCGACACCGGCAACCCCGGCGTGGACAGCCGAGTGGTGCACGTGCCGGTCGGCGTGTGCGCGCTGATCACTCCCTGGAACTATCCGCTGCTGCAGACCGCCTGGAAGGTGGCCCCCGCGCTCGGCGCGGGCAACACCTTCGTCCTCAAGCCCAGTGAGCTCACCCCCCACACCGCGATCATCCTGATGCGGCTGCTGACCGAGGCCGGACTGCCCGACGGGGTCGCCAATCTCGTCCTGGGCACCGGTCCGGACGCGGGAGCGCCGCTCACCGAGGACCCTCGGGTCGACATGGTGTCGTTCACCGGTGGTCTTGTCACGGGACGGCGCATCATGGCCGCGGCCGCGGCCACCGTGAAGAAGGTGGCTCTGGAGCTCGGCGGCAAGAACCCCAACATCGTGTTCGGCGACGCCGACTACGAGACGGCTGTCGACTACGCCCTGACGGCCGTGTTCCTGCACTCCGGTCAGGTCTGTTCGGCCGGGGCGCGGCTGCTGGTCCAGGACGAACTGCACGACAGGTTCGTCGAGGACCTGGTGGCGCGGGCCCGGGCGATCCCGATGGGCGGCCCGTTCGCCGAGGATGCCCGCACGGGTCCGCTGATCTCCGCCGCCCATCGCGACAAGGTCGAGGCATATGTGGCCGCGGGTGTTGCGGAGGGTGCGGTGCTGCGCTGCGGCGGCGTCCGGCCCGAGGACCCGGCGCTGCGGGACGGTTACTACTATCCGCCGACCGTCCTCACCGAGTGCAGCCCGGGCATGTCGGTGGTGCGCGACGAATCCTTCGGTCCGGTCCTTACCGTCGAGCGGTTCCGCGACGAGGCCGAGGCGGTCGCCCTCGCGAACGACACCGTCTACGGCCTGACCGGAGCGGTCTGGACGCAGAACGCCGAGCGAGCCGAGCGGGTCGCGTCTCTGCTGAACGCCGGGACCGTATGGATCAACGACTTCCACCCGTACGTACCGCAGGCCGAGTGGGGCGGCATGAAGCAGTCCGGCGTCGGCCGGGAGCTGGGTCCGACCGGCCTCGCGGAGTACCAGGAGGCCAAGCACATCTGGCGTAACACCGCCCCACGGCCCCAGCGGTGGTTCGAGTGAGCCCTGGGCACGCCACCACCCGCGCGGGAGAGGAGAACGGCGATGCCGGACATTCCGCCTGATGGACCTGGTCACCCGGCGAGTGGTCACGACCAGGACGCCGCGCTCACGGAGCTGGGCTACAAGCCCGAACTCAAGCGCACCCTCGGCAATTTCCACACCTTCGCCGCCGGAATCAGTTACATCTCCATCCTGACAGGCACCTTCCAGCTGTTCTACTTCGGCGTCAGCTTCGGTGGGCCGGCCTACTGGTGGTCGTGGCCGATGGTCTTCATCGGGCAGCTGATGGTGGCGCTGAACTTCTGTGAACTCGCGGGGCGCTTCCCCGTCGCGGGGTCGGTCTACAACTGGGCCAAGCACACGGGCGGTCCGCACATCGGCTGGCTGGCCGGCTGGATGATGACGATCGCGACCATGGTGTCGCTGGCCGCCGTGGCCCTCGCGTACCAGCTGACGCTGCCTCAGATCTCAAGCATCTTCCAGGTGATCGGCGACGGGACGGGACAGTACGACGCGGCCACCAACGCCGTACTCCTGGGCACGATCCTCATCCTCTTCACCACCCTGATCAACGCCTTCGGCGTCAAACTGATGGCCACCATCAACTCCGCCGGTGTGTTCATCGAGTTGATCGCCGCGGTCGTGCTGGTGGGCCTGCTGGCAGCGCACATCACCCGCGGTCCGAGCGCGATCGTCGACACCGACGGCTACGGACAGGGCCAGCCGCTCGGCTACCTCGGCGCATTCCTGACCGCGTCACTCGCCTCGGCGTACGTGATGTACGGCTTCGACACCGCCTCCTCGCTCGGCGAGGAGTCCGTCGATCCGGCCCGCAACGCTCCGCGCGCCATCCTGCGCGCACTCATCGCCTCCTTCGTCCTGGGAGGCCTGATCCTGCTCTTCGCACTGCTCGCCACCCCTGATCTGCGGGCCAAAGAGCTGTCGGTGGACGGTCTGCAGTACGTGGTGAAGGCCACGCTCGGCGAGACGGTCGGCCTGGCCGTGCTGTGGTGCGTCGTCATCGCCATCACCGTGTGCGCCTTGTCCGTACAGACCGCCGGCCTGCGCATGGCGTTCGCGATGGCCCGCGACAACAACCTGCCGGCCGGCTCCAGACTGGCCAGGATCAGCCCGCGGTTCAAGACACCGGTGGTCGCCACGTGTCTGATCGGGATCGTGGCGATCGCCATCCTCGTCGTCAACATCAAGCAACCGCAGATCTTCTCGGTTGTCACCAGCATCGCCATCATCATGATCTACATCGCGTATCTGCTGGTCACGGGCCCCATGCTGGTACAGCGGCTGCGCGGCGAGTGGACGCCCGCGCCCGGCTACTTCTCACTGGGCCGCCTAGGCCTGCCGGTCAACATCCTGGCGGTGCTCTGGGGCGCCGCGATGTCGGTCAACCTGCTGTGGCCGCGCGCCGCGGTCTACAACGCCACCGGACCCCAGCACTGGTACCTGCGATGGGGCGGCGTCCTGTTCGTCAGCGTCGTCGCGGCCGCGGGCTTCGCCTACTACTGGTTCGTGCAGCGCAAGAAGACCGGCGTGATCGCCGAACACGCCGTCGGGGAACCGCCGGAGCCCGCGCCGGCCCACGGCGGAGCGTGAGTCGAGAAGGAGCAGCAGAGGTGGATGAGTTCGATTACGTGGTGGTCGGCGGCGGTACGGCCGGTGCGGTCGTGGCCGCGCGCCTGAGCGAGGACCCGGCCGTCACTGTCTGCGTGCTGGAAGCCGGCCCCTCCGACGTCGGCGACGACAGCATCCTGCGGCTCGAGCGGTGGATGGCCCTGCTGGAGTCCGGTTACGACTGGGACTACCCGGTGGAGCCGCAGGAGAACGGCAACAGCTTCCTGCGGCACGCCCGCGCCAAGGTCCTCGGCGGCTGCTCGTCGCACAACTCATGCATCGCGTTCTGGGCGCCGGCCGAGGATCTCGACGAGTGGGGGTCGCTCGGCTGTACGGGGTGGAGCGCCGCGGACTGCTACCCGCTCTACCAGCGCCTGGAGACCAACGACGCGCCCGGGGACCACCACGGCCGATCCGGCCCCGTCACCATCCGCACGATCCCGCCCGACGACCCGTGCGGCAGGGCCCTGCTGGCCGCCTGCGCCGACGCGGGCATTCCCACCACGCCGTTCAACACCGGCTCCACGGTGGTGCGCGGCGCGCACTGGTTCCAGATCAACGCCCGTGAGGACGGCACCCGTTCGTCCGCGTCCGTGTCGTATCTCCATCCGATTCTCGGCAGTCGGCCGAATCTGCAGATCCGTACCGGGCTCCAGGCCAAGCAGCTGCTCTTCGACGACAGCAATCGCTGCACCGGTGTCGAATACTTGGAGCCCGACACAGTTCACAGCGGCTCGGTCGCGGCGCGGAGTGAGGTCATCGTGAGTTGCGGGGCCATCGACTCGCCGAAGCTGCTGATGCTCTCGGGCATCGGCCCGGCCGGGGATCTGCGCGACTGCGGCGTCGACGTGCGGGTGGACTCCCCGGGGGTCGGCTCGCACCTCCAGGACCACCCGGAGGGCGTGATCATGTGGGAGGCGAAGCAGCCCATGGTCACGAGGTCCACCCAGTGGTGGGAGATCGGCATCTTCGCCGGTACCGAACCAGGCCTGGACCGGCCCGACTTGATGTTCCACTACGGCTCGGTGCCCTTCGACATGAACACGTACCGGCGCGGCTACCCGACGACGGACAACGCGTTCTGTCTCACGCCGAACGTCACCCGGGCCCGGTCCATGGGCACGGTGCGGCTGCGCACCCGCGACTTCCGTGACAAGCCCAAGGTCGACCCGCGGTACTTCACGGATGAGCACGACATCCGGGTGATGACCCACGGGCTTCGGCTCGCACGGGAGATCACGGCGCAGACGCCCATGGCCGCTTGGGCGGGTACCGAACTCGCCCCGGGCCCTGCCGCTCAGTCCGACGACGAGCTGTTCTCGTACATCAAGGAGACCCACAACACGGTGTATCACCCGGCGGGAACGGTCCGGATGGGCTCGGAGTCCGACGCGGACTCTCCGCTCGACCCGCAGCTGCGGGTCAAGGGGGTCAGCGGGCTGCGGGTGGCCGACGCGTCGGTCATGCCGTTCCTGCCTGCCGTCAATCCGTGTATCACGACGATGATGATCGGCGAGAAATGCGCCGACATGATCAAGGCAAGTTGATCCGGGGAGGGTGTTGACGGTGCGCTCCGCCCGCGCGGGCATCGCGCACGGTTTTGTGGTGATGGAATACAAGATCGCCTACGAGGGTTGCGGCAGACGTCGGACATCGATCCACCTGGCAGCGGGAGACAAGTCATGAGCTTCAGCGACAGCGGCACGCAGGCATCCGCGATCGGCAGGTACGGCCTGTGGAACACCGGACTGCGCGACCCAGACCCTGCTCGGGCAGCCGAACTCTCCGAAACCGCAATGGAGTTGGAGCAGCTCGGCTACGGCGCTCTCTGGCTCGGCGGCAGCAGCGGCATCGAACACGCCGCCCCGCTGATCGAGGCCACCTCGAAGATCACTGTCGCGACCGGCATCCTCAGCATCTGGGAGCACGAGGCGCAGGAGACCGCCGACCGCTGGGCCGCCCTGGAGGCCGCCCGCCCCGGCCGGTTCCTGCTCGGCCTCGGCGTGAGCCACGCGAAGCTCACCACGCAGTACAAACGTCCGTTCGCCGCCATGGTCGACTACCTCGACGCGCTGGACGCCGCGGGGATCCCGGCCGACCGCCGCGTGCTGGCCGCCCTCGGCCCGCGCATGCTGGAGCTCTCCCGGGACCGTGCCGCCGGCGCCCACCCGTATCTCGTCACCCCGGAGCACACCGCGCAGGCCCGTGAGGCGCTCGGCCAGGGGCCGCTGCTCGCGCCGGAGTTCACCGTGGTCCTGGAGGCCGACCCGGAACGCGCCCGGGCGACCGCCCGCGAGACGCTGGCGCTCTATCTGCAGCTGACCAATTACACCAACAGCTGGCTGCGTCTCGGCTTCACCGAGGACGACTTCGCGCACGGCGGCAGCGACCGGCTCGTCGACGCCCTCTTCGGCTGGGGTGACGAGCAGCGGGTGCGCGAGCGGATCGACGCCTTCCTGGACGCGGGCGCGGACCACGTCGCCATCCAGGTGCTGGCCCCGGGCGAGGACCGGGCCGGCCTGCCCCGCGAGCAGTGGCGGCGGCTGGCGGCGGCGCTGGAGCTCTGAGTCCAGGGGGTGAAATCCTCGCGCGAAATCCCGTGCCCCCCAGGCCCACCCCTGTCGCACGCCCCATGCGCCGCGCACCCTCACACGGTTGAGGGATGACCGGCGGTAGTGATCCGCCCGGTCACAACCGCTTCGACAAATGATGGGGTTGAGATGCGAGACGTCCAACCGGTGCTGATCAGGGGCGGGAAACCGCTGTGCCCCGCGTCGGACCGCAGGGTCCCGCTCCGGCTGGTGGAGAGCCGGAGGTTCGGGCACGGGGTCGAGCTGCTGCGTTACCGGCGCGCCTCGGAGGCGGCCACGTAGTCACCCGTACCTCGGATACGGGACCGCCCCGGTCGACTGGTGCCGACCGGGGCGGAACGTGTCACACCGGGAGTGCTGTCTGAAATGCTCAGGCGAGCGACGCGATGGCCTGGTTGAACGTGGCCGACGGGCGCATGATCGCCTCGGCCTTGGCGGCGTCGGGCTGGTAGTAGCCGCCGATGTCGGCCGGGTTGCCCTGGACGGCGATCAGCTCGTCGACGATCGTCTGCTCCTGCTCACCAAGGGTCTTGGCGAGCGGCGCGAACGCCTCGGCGAGCTGGGCGTCGTCGGTCTGCCTGGCCAGCTCCTGCGCCCAGTACAGGGCGAGGTAGAAGTGGCTGCCGCGGTTGTCGATGCCGCCCAGCTTGCGGCTCGGCGACTTGTCCTCGTTGAGGAAGGTGCCGGTCGCGCGGTCGAGGGTGTCGCCCAGGACCTTGGCGCGGGCGTTGCCCGTGGTGGTCGCGAGGTGCTCGAAGGAGACGGCGAGGGCGAGGAACTCACCGAGGCTGTCCCAGCGCAGGTAGTCCTCCTTGACGAGCTGCTGGACGTGCTTCGGGGCGGAGCCGCCGGCGCCCGTCTCGAACAGACCGCCACCGTTCATCAGCGGGACGACGGAGAGCATCTTCGCGCTCGTGCCCAGCTCGAGGATCGGGAAGAGGTCGGTCAGGTAGTCGCGCAGCACGTTGCCGGTGACGGAGATGGTGTCCTCGCCGCGGCGGATGCGCTCCAGGGAGAACGCGGTCGCCTCGACCGGCGACATGATCTCGATCTGCAGACCGTCCGTGTCGTGGTCGGCCAGGTACGTCTTGACCTTCTCGATGAGCGTCGCGTCGTGCGCGCGGCCCTCGTCGAGCCAGAACACGGCCGGGTTGCCGGTAGCGCGGGCGCGGGTGACCGCGAGCTTGACCCAGTCCTGGATGGGCAGGTCCTTGGTCTGGCAGGCGCGGAAGATGTCGCCCTCGGCGACCTCCTGCTCCAGGACCACGTTGCCCGCGGCGTCCACGAGGCGCACGGTGCCCGCGGTCTGGATCTCGAAGGTCTTGTCGTGGCTGCCGTACTCCTCGGCCTTCTGCGCCATGAGGCCGACGTTCGGCACCGAGCCCATCGTGGACGGGTCGAAGGCGCCGTTGGCGCGGCAGTCGTCGAGGACGACCTGGTAGACGCCGGAGTAGCTGCTGTCGGGCAGCACCGCGAGGGTGTCGGCCTCGTCGCCGTCCGGGCCCCACATGTGGCCGGAGGTGCGGATCATGGCCGGCATGGACGCGTCGACGATGACGTCGGACGGTACGTGCAGGTTGGTGATGCCCTTGTCGGAGTCGACCATGGCGAGGGCGGGGCCCTCGGCGATCTCGGCCTCGAAGGACGCCTTGATCTCGGCGCCCAGGTGGGGCACGGAGTCCAGGCCCTTGAGGATGGCGCCGAGGCCGTCGTTCGGGGACAGGCCGGCGGCGACGAGCGCCTCGCCGTACTTGGCGAACGTCTTCGGGAAGAAGGCGCGCACGACGTGACCGAAGATGATCGGGTCGGAGACCTTCATCATCGTGGCCTTGAGGTGCACGGAGAACAGGACGCCCTCGGCCTTGGCCTTGGCGATCTGCGCCGTGAGGAACTCGCGCAGCGCGGCGACGCGCATGACGGAGGCGTCGATGACCTCGCCCGCGAGGACCGGGACGGACTCGCGCAGGACGGTGGTGGTGCCGTCGGCGGCCGCCAGCTCGATGCGCAGGGTGCCGGGCTCGGCGATGACCGCGGACTTCTCGGTGGAACGGAAGTCGTTGACGCCCATGGTGGCGACGTTGGTCTTCGACTCCGGCGTCCACTTGCCCATGCGGTGGGGGTGCGCCTTGGCGTAGTTCTTGACCGACGCGGGGGCGCGGCGGTCGGAGTTGCCCTCGCGCAGGACCGGGTTGACGGCGCTGCCCTTGACCTTGTCGTAACGGGCGCGGACGTCCTTGTCCTCGTCCGTCTGCGGGTCGTCCGGGTAGTCCGGCAGCGCGTAGCCCTGGCCCTGCAGCTCGGCGACGGCCGCCTTCAGCTGCGGGATGGAGGCCGAGATGTTCGGCAGCTTGATGATGTTCGCGCCGGGCGTCTTGGCCAGCTCGCCGAGCTCGGCGAGCGCGTCGTCGATGCGCTGGCCCTGCTCGAGGCGCTCCGGGAAGCTGGCGATGATCCGCCCGGCCAGCGAGATGTCGCGGCTCTCCACACTGACGCCGGCGGTCGAGGCGTAGGCCTCGACCACGGGCAGGAACGAATACGTCGCGAGGGCCGGGGCCTCGTCGGTGTGCGTATAGATGATGGTCGAGTCAGTCACCGGGTGCTCCGCTCCACAGTCTGCGTCTCTCGTCTGCAACATTGCTCGACATCAAGATATCTCGTGACCGGCCCCCTCTCGACAGGACCCCGCACCGGATCCTGGGCACTCCCTCGCCGCGACCCTCCGAAACGTGCCGATTCACCCACTGGCCCGCACAATCCCGGATCCGCTGGACCATTGGTACAGTCGTCCAGCGATCACCGCCCCGTGAAGGAGGCCGCAGCCCATGGCCGTGGACGAGTTGGACACCCGCATCCTGCGGCTCCTCCTGGAGCAGCCGCGTACGAGTGTGCGTGAGTACGCCCGCATCCTCGGCGTGGCCCGCGGCACGCTCCAGGCGCGGCTCGACCGGCTGGAGCGCGAAGGCGTGATCACCGGCACCGGCCCGGCCCTCTCCCCCACGGCGCTCGGGCACCCGGTCCTCGCGTTCGTCCACATCGAGGTCACGCAGGGCCATCTCGAAGACGTCGGCGACGCGCTGGCCGGGGTTCCGGAGATCATCGAGGCCTTCTCGATCACCGGCGGCGGAGACCTCCTGACGCGCGTGGCGGCCCGCGACAACGGCCATCTGGAGGACATCATCCAGCAGCTCAACCGGCTGCCCGGCGTGGTCCGCACCCGCACCGAGGTCGCGCTGCGCGAGCGCGTGCCGCACCGGGTCCTGCCGCTCGTCGAGGCGATCGGCCGGGCCGCCGCCGAGCGCCGGTGACCGCGGACTTGGCATCCTGGAGCACATGAGCACCCTGGGCAGCACCGCGGTCGTCCTCGACCTCGACGGAACCCTCGTGGACAGCGAGCCGAACTACTTCGAGGCGTGCCGGCGCACCCTCGCCGAGCACGGCGTCCCGGACTTCACCTGGCAGGAACACGAGTCGTACGTCGGCATCAGCACCCAGGAGACCATCGGGATCCTGCGCCGGAAGCACGGCATCCAGGCCTCGGTGGAGGCAGTGCTCACGGAGATGAACACCCGCTATCTGGCGCTCGCGCGCGCCGGCACGCCGGTCTACCCGCAGATGCGGAAGTTCGTGGAGCGGCTGCACGACGCGGGGGTCCCGATGGCCGTCGCGTCCGGATCGTCGCCCGAGGCCATCGACGCGATCCTGTCGGGTACGGGCCTGGCCGCACAGCTCAGGATCTACGTCTCCGCGGACGAGGTCGCCCACGGCAAGCCCGCGCCCGACGTGTTCCTGGAAGCGGCGCGCAGGCTCGGCGCGATGCCCGCACACTGCACGGTGATGGAGGACGCGATCCCGGGAGCCGCGGCCGCGTATGCCGCGGGGATGCGCTGCATCGCGGTCCCGTACGTGGCCGCGCAGGCCGACGATCCCGCGTTCGCCACGGCGGGACTGCTGTTCCGGGGCGGGCAGCGCGAGTTCACGGCCGAGGCCGCGTACGACTGGCTGGCGAGGACGGCGGCTCCGAGCACGTGACCACGTGACACGTAGCCACGTGACCTCTCCGCACGACAATTGATCTCTCTGGACGAACAGTCCAGCTTTTTATAAAATGTCAGCATGTCCGAACCCGGTCACCCCCATCTCATGGAGCAGCTCCAGCAGGTCGCCAAGGGGCTCGCGGCCACGTTCGCACCGTTCTGCGAGGTCGTCGTGCACGATCTCGACGACCCGGACCACGCGATCGTCGCCATCGAGAACAACCTGTCGGGCCGTTCCGTGGGCGACCCCGCCACCGAACTCGGGCTCGCACGGCTGGCCGACGACGCGTACCCGCAGGTCGTGGCGAACTATCCGAACCGGTTCGCGGACGGCCGCCGGGCCAAGAGCACGTCGATCGGCATCAAGGACGAGCGGGGCCACTACGCCGGCGCGCTCTGCCTGAACATCGACATGACCGTCTTCGACGGCATCGGCACCGTGCTCGACCACTTCGGCCGCTCCGACGGCTCCGCGGCCCCCGCCGAGTCGCTCGACCCGGCGGGCGGCGACGCCATCCGCGCCCGCATCGACGCGTTCGCCGCCGACCGCGCGACCACGCCCCGCGCCCTGCGGACGACTCAACGCCGGCAACTCGTACGGGAGTTGAAGGCGCAGGGCTTCATGGAAGTACGCCGGTCGGCGGGCATCGTCGCCGACCACCTGGGTGTGTCGAGGGCGACGGTGTACGCGGATGCCAAATGAGCGGATGCCACATGCCGCACGCCCGGACGCCACATGAACAACTGCCGATTGAGAGGAAGTCCCCCATGGCCGACCTGACGCCGACCGACCTGCCGACCTACGAGGACGTCGTGCGCGCGCACGAGCGCGTCGCCCCGCACGCCCACCGCACCCCCGTGCTCACCTCGCGCCTCACCGACGCCGAACTCGGCGCCTCCCTCCACTTCAAGTGCGAGAACTTCCAGCGCATGGGCGCCTTCAAGTTCCGCGGCGCGTTCAACGCGCTGTCCAGGTTCTCCCCGGAGCAGCGCCGGGCCGGCGTCGTCGCCTACTCGTCCGGCAACCACGCGCAGGCCGTGGCCCTGTCCGCCGCCATCCTGGAAATGCCCGCGACCATCGTCATGCCGCACGACGCGCCCGCGGCCAAGCTGGCCGCCACCAAGGGGTACGGCGCGGAGCTCGTGATGTACGACCGCTACTCGGAGAACGTCGAGGAGATCGGGCACCGGGTCGCCGCCGAGCGGGGCCTGACGCTGATCCCGCCGTACGACCACCCGGATGTGATGGCGGGTCAGGGCACCGCGGCCAAGGAACTGTTCGAGGAGGTCGGCGAACTCGACGCGCTGTTCGTGCCGTTGGGCGGCGGCGGCCTGCTCTCCGGGTCGATCCTCGCCGCCCGCGCGCTGTCCCCGGGCTGCGCGGTCTACGGCGTCGAGCCCGAGGCGGGCGACGACGGCAGGCAGTCGCTGCGCGAGGGCCACATCGTCGACATCGACACCCCGCAGACGATCGCGGACGGCGCGCAGACACGGCACCTGGGCAAGCACACCTTCGCCGTCATCAAGGACGGTGTCGACGACATCCTCACCGCGACGGACGACCAACTCGTCGAGTGCATGCGGATCTTCCACACCCGGATGAAGACCGTCGTCGAGCCGACGGGCTGCCTCGGCTTCGCCGCCGCGCGCGCCCTGGCCGGGCAGCTGCGCGGCCGCCGCGTCGGTGTGATCGTCAGCGGCGGCAACGTCGACGTCGAACGCTTCACGCAGTTGCTCAGGCCCTGAGGCGCTTCTCCGCAGCGCCGCGCTCTCAGCAGCACTGCTCGGTCTCAGTAGCGCTGCGCCTTGGCGACCTTCGCGGTCAGCTTCATCTCCGGGGGCTTGCGGCTGATGGCGAGAGGCTGGGCCCGCTCACCGGGGTCGAGGTTCTCCGCGCCGACGTACCGGGTCTCGACGACCTTGCCGTCGGCGTCCTTGAAGTCGACCTGCACGGCATAGGACGCCTTCTTGTCGGTGCGGTTGGTGATGTTGACGACGACGGCGAACACGCCGCCCGTCTGGGACCGAGGCTTCCCGGTGAGGGCGACGTCGGCCATGGCGTTGCCCTGGCCCTTGACCTTCATGAGTTCACTGGCGGCCGCGGCGTTGGCCCGTTCCACCTCGGCCGACACGGACGCCTCGAACTCGGAGGCCCTGGCCGAAGCGGAGCTCGCCGCCGCCGAGGCCTCCGCCTTCGCCGAGGCGATGGCGGACTTGGCTGCCGACGCCATCGCGGAGGGCGGGGTGCCGGAGAAGGAAGCCGTATTGGGGGGTGTCGCGCGCGGGCTGACGCTCGACGAACTGTTGTTGCCGTTGTCCGTGCTGCACGACACGAGGGCCGCGGCGCTTGTCGAGGCGGCGAGCACCGCGAGGACGGCCGTCATGGACCGCCGCCGGCGCGGCGCTGGCTTCTTCCCGGGGGAACCGGCACTCATTCAGACGTCTCCTTGAATCTCTCCGAAAGCTCTGGCTCTTTCCGACACCTCTGACAGGGGTGCCGACGAGGTCAATAACGCATGATTCCGACGATTCCCGTCCCCTCCGGGAGGGTTCCGTCGGGGACGAAACGCACCTCGGCGCCCGTCTCCAGGGCCCGTTCGACGATCTCGTCGACGATGTCGTCGTGGGCGTCCAGGTCGCCGGGCTCGGCCGGGACCAGGTGGTCGCCGTCCAGCCGGACGGTGGTGCGAAAGTGCTCCTCGACGACGAGTGCGCGGACCCGCCCGGCGGCGACGTGCTCCCACACCTCGTCCACGCCCGCGGCGAACTCCTTCCATCCCCGGGCGCGCTCGATGTCCGCCATGGTGGCGGCCACGGTCTGCTGCTCCTGTGCGGCGACGGCGGGCCGCACCGCCTCGCGCACCGCTTCCGCTCCGGCGTTCGCGAGCCCGCCGTGGGCCACGGGGACGGCGTGCCCGGTGGCGGTTCCGACCTCGTTGAGCAGGGTGACGGCCGCCTGCTCACCGGCGACGTACAGCCGCGCCGTCGGAGCCAGGGCCTCGCCGAGCGCCGTGTCGACCTGCCGGAGGAACCGGCGGGTCTGCTCGTCGCGGTAGGTGCTCGACAGGTCCCCGATGCGCTCCTTGCGCTCGGCGTCGGGGTCGTCGAGGCTCCGGGTCAGCGGGAATCCCGCGGTGTGCTGCTCCACGAGGCGCCGCGCGTCGCCCCTCCACAGCGCGGCTCGGTCCGCCGAGACCGCGAGGACCCAGTAGGGCTGTTCGGCGGTGTACGCGGCGACGAGATTGCGGGTCAGATACGTGTCGGCGAGGACGACCCGTTCGGGGACGGTGCGCGGCAGCGACCACACATGGTGCTCGCCCGGCGAGGCGAAGATCGCCAGACCGTCCTCGGCGTGGTCGAGGTCGATCTCCGCGAGCGCCAGATCCAGCTGCTCGACGACGTCCTGGCGGCGCTCCGGGGTCACCGCGGGATCGGCCTCCAGCTCCTTGGCCGCGCCGGCCAGCAGATTGCGCAGCCGGATGGGGTCCTGCGCGTTGTCCGGCTTGCGCCGGTGCGTGGGCATGAGGACCGACACGGCCGGATAGTGCCGGGGCCGGCGCAGCGACGCGAGCACGGCGGGTGTCAGTTCGGGCTGCATGGGAGCGCCTTTCCGGAGGCGTGAGGCTTCACAAGGCTTCCTCGATGCACGATATGCCCGAAATTCCGGTTCGGCGCGCGGCGCCACTCCCCTTGCCACTCGCACGCCCTCAAGGGGACATTCCGGTCATTTTATGAATATGGTCGTCCTCTGTCGGTTCCAACGCCCCACGGCCAGAGGAAGACATGACGCAGGCAGAAGGCTCCCTCGCCGCCGACCAGCCCGAGCAGTCGCCCACGGCCAAGCTGACCCTGCTCACGCTGACGACGATGGTCGTCGGATCCATGGTCGGTGCCGGCGTCTTCTCCCTGCCGAGCCGCTTCGCCCAGGAGACCGGCGTCGCCGGCGCCCTGATCGCGTGGGCCATCGCCGGCACCGGCATGCTGATGCTCGCCTTCGTCTTCCAGAAGCTCGCCGTCCGCAGGCCCGACCTGGACGCCGGTGTGTACGCGTACGCCAAGGCCGGGTTCGGCGAATACCTCGGCTTCTTCTCGGCGTTCGGCTACTGGGCCAGCGCCTGCGTCGGCAATGTGACGTACTGGGTACTGATCATGTCGACCATCGGCGCGATCGCACCGGCCCTGGGCGAGGGCGACACCGCCCTCGCGATCATCCTTTCCTCCGCGGGGCTGTGGGCGTTCTTCTTCCTGATCCGGCGGGGCGTCAAGGAAGCCGCCACGATCAACCGCATCGTCACCGTCGCGAAGGTCGTGCCGATCCTCGTCTTCGTCCTGCTGGCCCTGTTCTGCCTCAAGCCGCATGTCTTCGCGGAGAACTTCGGCGGCGCCGACTACGCCGGCTCACTGTTCCACCAGGTCAGAGGGACGATGCTGGCCACGGTCTTCGTGTTCCTCGGCGTCGAGGGCGCGAGCGTCTACTCCCGCCACGCCAAACGCCGCGAGGACGTCGGACGCGCGACCGTGCTGGGCTTCCTGAGCGTCTTCGCCGTCTTCGCCTCCGTCACGATCGTGTCGTACGGCATCCTGCCGATGAGCGAGATCGCCGAGCTGCGCCAGCCGTCCATGGCGGGCGTCCTCGAGGAGGCGGTCGGCACCTGGGGCAAGGTGTTCGTCAGCGTCGGCCTGATCATCTCCGTGCTCGGCGCCTATCTCGCGTGGACGCTGATGGCGGCCGAGGTCCTCCTCGTCGCCGCCCGGGACAGTGACATGCCGCGGTTCCTGGCCCGCACGAGCCGGGCCGACGTTCCTGTGCCCGCGCTTGTGATGACCACGGCCCTCTCCCAGGTCGTCCTGGTCATCACCTCGTTCTCGGACGACGCGTTCAACTTCGCGCTCGATCTGACGAGCGCGCTCTCGCTGATCCCGTTCCTGCTGGCCGCCGCGTTCGCCGTGAAGATCGCGGTGCGGCCGGACGCGCTCACGGTCGGGGCCCACGACTCACGCGGCGAACTCGTCGTGGGGGGCCTCGCGACCGTCTACACGGCGTTCCTTCTCTACGCGGCCGGGATGAAGTTCGTCCTGGTGTCGTTCATCATCTACGCGCCCGCCACGGTCCTCTTCGTGATGGCCCGCCGCGAACAGGGCAGACGCCTGTTCTCCCCCGCCGAACTCGTCATCCTCGCGGTGTCCGTGGCCGGAGCTGTCCTCGGTGTCATCGCCCTGGCGACCGGCTGGATCAGCCTCTGACCGGCCCGCCCGTCACACCGACTCTCTGGAAGGCACATCGTGACCAGCAACGACACCACGGCCGAGCCGGCGCTCGGCGTCCACTCCGAGGTCGGCACGCTGCGCAAGGTCCTGGTCTGCGCGCCCGGCCTCGCCCACCGCAGGCTCACCCCGACCAACTCCGACGACCTCCTCTTCGACGACGTGATGTGGGTGGAGAACGCTCAGCGCGACCACGCCGACTTCGTCAACAAGCTGCGCGGACGCGGCGTCGACGTCGTCGAACTGCACGAACTCCTCACCGAGACCATGACGATCCCCGAGGCGAAGGCCTGGCTCCTGGACCGCAAGATCGTCGCGAACGAGGTCGGCCTCGGCCTCATGGACGACACCCGGGCCTTCCTCGACGAGCTCAGCCCGCACCGTCTCACCGAGTATCTGATCGGCGGCCTGGCCACCACCGACCTGCCGGACGAGTTCCGCTCCGACTACGTCGCCCTGGTCCGCGAGTCGACGGGCGTACGCGAGTACCTGATGCCGCCCCTGCCCAACACCCTCTACACCCGCGACACGACCTGCTGGCTGTACGAAGGCGTCACCCTCAACCCGCTCTACTGGCCCGCACGCCACGACGAGACCCTGCTGATGAAGGCGATCTACACGTTCCACCCCGACTTCACCGGCTCCACCGTGTGGTGGGGAGACCCCGAACGGGACTGGGGCCAGGCCACGTTCGAGGGCGGCGACATCATGCCCGTGGGCAACGGCGTCGTCCTGATGGGCATGAGCGAACGCACCTCTCGCCAGGCGATCACGCAGGTGGCGGCCGCGCTGTTCGAGAACGGCGCGGCGGACCAGGTCATCGTCGCCGGCATGCCGAAGCTGCGCTCCGCCATGCACCTGGACACCGTCTTCACCTTCGCCGACCGCGACATCGTCACGCTCTACCCGGCCATCGTGGACGCCGTCCACACCTTCACGCTGCGCCCCGGCGACGATCCGTCCGGCCTCCACATCACCGACGAAGGCGCGCGCCCGTTCGTCGACGTCGTGGCGAAGGCCCTCGGCCTCGGCGCACTGCGCGTGATCGAGACCGGCGGCGACGTCTACGCGTCCGAGCGCCAGCAGTGGGACAGCGGCAACAACGCCGTCGCGGTCGAGCCGGGCGTCGTCATCACCTACGACCGCAACACCCAGACGAACACGCTGCTGCGCAAGGCGGGCGTCGAGGTCATCACCATCGTCGGCGCTGAACTCGGCCGCGGCCGAGGCGGTGGCCACTGCATGACATGCCCGCTGATCCGGGACCCGGTCGACTTCTGACCGGCGCCGAGTGCGCCCGGCTCAACTAACTGTCGTATGCGTAGAAGCCGCGCCCCGACTTCCGGCCGAGCGCGCCCGCGGCGACCATGCGGCGCAGCAGCGGGGGGCGCGTACAGCGGCTCCTTGAACTCGTCGTACATCGACTCCGCGATGGACCGGGCGGTGTCGAGGCCGATGAGGTCGAGGAGCCGCAGCGGGCCCTGCCGAACTCACGCATCGAAGATCGTCCTCGCTTACGGCCGCCCGCGGTTGCCGGGCCACCAGTTGTCGCAATACGGCAGAGTCACTGCCAGTCGGTGCGTCCGCCCGTGTCGCACAGCTCGAAGACCACTTCCCCTGCGTCGGGGTCGCTGCCGGCCACGGGCCGCACCCGGGCGCCGATCCACACCAGGTTCGGGGCGGCACCGACGACACGGCACCGGAACACGAAGCCTTCGGGGAAACGGACGAGGGACTCGTTGCGCGCCGTGCCCGTGTACCGGTTCACGACGCTGGACTGCACGACGACGCCAAGTCCGTCGCTGTATTCGGCCTGCAGATCGCTCGACGCGCACACCGGACACAGAAGCCGCCGGAACGAGGCGGTGCCGCACCATCGGCAGCGCTGGATCGTCAGGCCGGTCCCGTCGGGCCCGGTCGGCGCGGTGTGGGACACCGCGTGCCCGATCGGCGCGGTGTGGGTTGCTGTCTCGGACACGGCTCGGCCCCCTGCGCTCGGCTCTGATGCGCCGCACCATCGCGCCGGCGCCTCCGCACCGTATGGCACTGAGTTCCGCGCTGTAAAGGTACTGAGTGCCAAATCAAGCCGGATTCATCTCTGGATCGAGCCCTCAGCCCTGACCCAAGGCCGATTCGATCCGCTGCACGACCTGCCACATCGGGGCACCCTTCCGTGCGACCATCACGACGACTTCGTCCTCCGCGGCGGGCAGGGCCGCACCCTGATCCGCGCCACTCCACACACCGCGCACCATCCCCAGAGCGTGGTCCACGGCCGCGTACGGGTCTCCCTCACCACCCGAACGGAGCCAGGAGCGGAGCCCGTTGTTATGGGCGGCGACGACGGACGCGGCGATCACCTCGGCCCGCAGCGCGCCGTCCCGCTCCCCCTCGAAACGCTCCCTCAGATAGCCCGCCAGGGTGCGCTCGTAGCGCCGCACCACCGACAGCTCGTACGTCCGCAGCCCCGGCACCTCGCGCGTGAGGCGGTAACGCTGCACGGAGAACTCGGGGTTGGCCGCGTACATGCGCAGCACGAGGCGCGCCGCGTCGGCGACGGTACCCACCGGGTCGCCGCCGTCGGCCTCTTCGAGGAACGCCGTCATGTCGGCGAGGCAGCGCTCGTGATCCGGGAAGACTGCGTCCTCCTTGGACGGGAAGTACCGGAAGAACGACCTGCGCCCGACACCCGCACGGGCGACGATGTCGTCGACCGTGGTCTGCTCGAAACCCCGGTCGAGGAAGAGCTGGAACGCCGCCTCGGCGAGCACCTCGCGCATCGGCGCTTTCTTGGCCGGTCTGGTCGCCTCAGTCATGCCGGGAACGTAACACCGAAGCGGCTCATCTGGCACCACGTACCTTGCCAGAGGGTACTGAGTGCCATAGTGTCGCTTTCAGGAACCAGAGGGCAGGAGAGCCGGCGTGAGCTTGAGGATCGTTGTCACCGTGAAGTATGTGCCGGATGCGACGGGGGACCGGCATTTCGCTGATGATCTGACGGTGGACCGTGATGATGTGGACGGGCTGCTGTCGGAGCTGGATGAGTACGCGGTCGAGCAGGCGTTGCAGATCGCGGACGGGGTGGACGATGCGGAGGTCACCGTGTTGACGGTGGGTCCGGAGGACGCGAAGGACGCGTTGCGTAAGGCGTTGTCGATGGGCGCGGACAAGGCGGTCCATGTCGAGGACGACGATCTGCACGGTACGGACATCGTGGGCACGTCGCTGGTTTTGGCGAAGGCGATCGAGAAGGCCGGCTTCGATCTGGTGGTCTCGGGTATGGCGTCGACGGACGGCACGGCGGGTGTGGTTCCGGCGCTGCTGGCGGAGCGGCTGGGTGTGCCGCAGGTGACGCTGCTCTCGGAGGTGTCCGTCGAGGGTGGTGTGGTGACGGGTCGTCGTGACGGTGACACGGCTTCCGAGCAGGTTCAGGCTTCGCTGCCGGCGGTGGTGTCGGTGACCGACCAGTCGGGTGAGGCGCGCTACCCGTCGTTCAAGGGGATCATGGCGGCGAAGAAGAAGCCGGTCGAGTCCTGGGATCTGTCGGATCTGGGCCTGGAGGCCGACGAGGTGGGTCTGGCGGGTGCGTGGACGGTCGTGGACGCGGCGGCTCAGCGTCCGGCGCGCAGCGCGGGCACGATCGTCAAGGACGAGGGCGAGGGCGGCAAGCAGCTCGCCGAGTTCCTCGCGGGCCAGAAGTTCATCTAGCCCGCCTGTCCGTATCGCCCCCCTTGTCCTCATCTTTCGCACGCAGGAGAGAAGAAGTCCCATGGCTGAAGTTCTGGTCTACGTCGATCACGTGGACGGTGCCGTCCGCAAGCCCACTCTTGAGTTGCTGACGCTGGCCCGCCGGATCGGTGAGCCCGTCGCCCTGGCGGTGGGTGCGGGTGCCGCCGGCACCGCCGCCACGCTGGCCGAGCACGGTGCGGTCAAGGTCCTCACGCACGAGGCGTCCGAGTACGCCGACTACCTGGTCGTGCCGAAGGTGGACGCGCTGCAGGCCGCCTACGACGCGGTGTCGCCGGCCGCGGTGCTGGTGCCGTCCTCGGCGGAGGGCAAGGAGATCGCCGCGCGTGTGGCGGTGCGCATCGGGTCGGGTGTCATCACCGACGCCACCGACCTCGAGGCCGGTGAGCAGGGTCCCATCGCGACGCAGTCGGCGTTCGCCGCCTCGTTCACGACCAAGTCCCGTGTTTCCAGGGGCACTCCGGTCATCACCGTCAAGCCCAACAGTGCCCCGGTCGAGTCCGCCCCGGCGGCCGGCACCGTCGAGGCCCTGACGGTGGCGTTCTCCGGGCAGGCCACCGGGACCAAGGTCACCGCGCGCACGCCGCGTGAATCGACCGGGCGTCCGGACCTGACCGAGGCCGCGATCGTGGTCTCCGGCGGCCGCGGCGTGAACGGCGCCGAGAACTTCACGGTCATCGAGGCCCTCGCCGACTCCCTCGGCGCGGCGGTCGGCGCCTCGCGCGCCGCGGTCGACGCGGGCTGGTACCCGCACTCCAACCAGGTCGGCCAGACCGGCAAGAGTGTCTCCCCGCAGCTGTATATCGCCAACGGTATCTCCGGCGCGATCCAGCACCGGGCCGGCATGCAGACCTCGAAGACCATCGTCGCGGTCAACAAGGACGCCGAGGCCCCGATCTTCGACCTCGTCGACTACGGCGTCGTCGGCGACCTCTTCGACGTCGTCCCCCAGCTCACCGAGGAAATCAACACCCGCAAGGGCTGACAGCAGCAGAACGGCCGGAGGCCCTGGACCGATATCGGTCCAGGGCCTCCGGCCTTCGTGCGTATGCCTCAGCCGGCGCGGCGGACCCGCGCGGCCTTGCGGGCGTCGGCGAGCTGGCGGGCCTCGGAGGTGCGGCGCGAATCACCACCGGCACGGCCGGGGCGCGAGCCCATGCCGCGGAACGGGGCACCGCCGCGCTTGGGGCGCTCCGTGGCCGGCGCGGTGCCGGTGATCGGGACGCCGGAGGGCGCCTGAGCACCGGTGATACGGCTCAACTCGGCTTCGCCCGACCGGACTTGGGTGATCTGCGGCCGGATGCCGGCGTCGCGCATCAGCCGGCTCATGTCGCGGCGCTGGTTGGGCAGGACGAGGGTGACGACGCTGCCGGACTCACCGGCACGGGCCGTACGGCCGCCGCGGTGCAGGTAATCCTTGTGGTCGCTCGGCGGGTCGACGTTGACCACGAGGTCGAGGTTGTCGACGTGGATGCCGCGCGCCGCGACGTTGGTGGCGACGAGCGCCGTGACCGTGCCGGCCTTGAACTGCGCCAGAGTGCGGGTGCGCTGCGGCTGGGACTTGCCGCCGTGCAGGGCCGCGGCCCGCACGCCGCTGCCGAGCAGGTGCTTGGTGAACTGGTCGACGGCGTGCTTGGTGTCCAGGAACATGATGACCCGCCCGTCGCGGGCCGCGATCTCGGTGGCGGCGGCGAACTTGTCGGCGCCGTGCACATGCAGTTCGTGGTGTTCCATCGTGGTGACGGCGCCCGCCGACGGGTCGACGGAGTGGACGACCGGGTCGTGCAGGTAGCGGCGCACCAGCAGGTCGACGTTGCGGTCCAGGGTCGCCGAGAACAGCATGCGCTGACCCTCGGGGTGCACCAGGTCGAGCAGCTCGGTGACCTGCGGCATGAAGCCCATGTCGGCCATCTGGTCGGCCTCGTCCAGGACGGTGATCTTCACCCGGTCCAGACGGCAGTCCTTGCGCTCGATGAGGTCCTTGAGGCGTCCGGGCGTCGCGACGACGACCTCGGCGCCACCGCGCAGGGCACTGGCCTGACGGCCGATGGACATACCGCCGACGACGGTGGCCATCCGCAGCCTCAACGACCGGGCGTACGGGGTGAGCGCCTCGGTGACCTGCTGGGCGAGCTCACGCGTGGGGACGAGGATCAGGCCGAAGGGCTGCTTGGCGTCGGCGCGCTGACCCGCGAGGCGCGCGAGAAGCGCGAGTCCGAAGGCGAGGGTCTTGCCGGAGCCGGTGCGGCCGCGGCCGAGGACGTCCCGGCCCGCGAGCGAGTTCGGCAGGGTGGCCGCCTGGATCGGGAACGGCACGGTCACACCGAGACCGGTGAGTGTCTTGAGGATCTCGGCCGGCAGGTCGAGCTCACCGAAGGTCTCCACAGCGGGGAGGGCGGGCGTGACGGTGACAGGCAGCGCGAACTCGCCCTGCGGCGCGGCGGGCCTGCGCCCGTAGCCGCCGGAGCTCTTGCCGCCGGAGCGTCCCTGGCCCTGACCCTGGCCCTGGGGTCGAAAACGGGCGCCCCGGTCACCGCCGGCGGAGCCCCTGCGGGGGTTGGAGTAGCGGTCGTTCGTGCGAGCTGAACGGTTCATGGAGAACCTTCCTCGATATGGCACGTATCGAGGAATTCCCGGCGCATGAGTGCCGTACGAATTGCAAGAACGAGCCGAATAACAGACTGAAAATCAGCCGGCGCGCCGGTACGGAGAATGGCGACGCCTGACGTCGGAATGCTGGGATTCCGCTGCGGCAGGCGGCTCTCGGACGGGCCGGATCAATGGGGTGCGGGGGTCTTGGCGCCCCGCCGGGGTGGTGTGACACCCGGTGGTCGTGCCTACCCGGGCGGGATACCCCGCAAACAGCAACGAGCTGGTGCCCGTACCACCAGGGTACGGGCACCAGCTGCGCTCAACGCTTCAGCGTCAGGCGGGAACGATGTTCTCCGCCTGCGGGCCCTTCTGGCCCTGCGTGACATCGAAGTTCACCTTCTGGCCTTCCTGAAGCTCACGGAAGCCCTGGGTGGCGATGTTCGAGTAGTGGGCGAAGACGTCGGGGCCGCCACCCTCCTGCTCGATGAAGCCGAAGCCCTTTTCCGAGTTGAACCACTTCACGGTGCCAGTAGCCATATGCAAATTCTCCTTCGGGGCAGTGCCCGTGGCCCACACTGTGCGGACCTCGGCGTCGCCGCAATGATTGCCCCGCCCGGAAAAATGCATCCGGAAATAGAAAAGCGCCCGGCAACGTGAAGTCACCTAAGGCACTTGAAGTATCTATGGGAACCACAACTGCAACTGAGATCAAGACTAGCACGGACCGGGCTTCGGAGCACGGTGAGCCAGAATATTTCGCGCGTCGCCGTGAACCTTCACCCCGGATTGAGCAAATCCAGGGGCCCCGGGCGCCTGATATTCACTTCAGCGGCGGCTGCCGGACAGGGTCGGGCAGTCCGTGCAGCCCGTCTCCCCTCCCCCGTACATCAGGTACCTGTCCCGGACCTGGTTGAGCGGCGCGCCCCCTCGCAGCCGCTCGACCGGATCAGGGTTCGCCAGGAAGGAACGGGCGGCCGAGCGCCACCAGGTCGGCGCCGGCGGAATCGGGGTGAGTGGTGTGACGGGGTGCGGTGTGGGCGTTCATGAGGTCGGCGCCGTGCGGCGGGCGGGGAATCCGTGGGTGCGGGCGGTGACGACCACGGCGAGTACGGGAATCAGGAGCAGGAGGACCGTCCAGGGGAAGGAGCGGGATCCGACCAGGTCGAGGAGGATCCCGCCGGCGATTCCACCCCCGGCCATGGCCACGTTCCAGAGAGTGACGAGCATGGCCTGCGCGGCGTCCGCCGACTCGCCTCCCGCGTCGCCCGCGGCGGTCTGCAGGAGCGTGGGGGCGCCGCCCCAGCCGAGGCCCCACAGCGTCACGGCCGCGTACACCAGGGCGGGACTGTCGGACAGCAGGGCCAGGACGGCCGCCGCAGCGGCGACCAGCAGGGCGGCCGCGACGGTCAGGGCGCGCAGGTGGCGGTTGATGAGTGCGCCCACGATCCAGATGCTCGCCAGGGACGCGGCGCCGAAGGCGAGCAGCACGAGATCGGTGGAGTTCCCCATGCCGACGCCGTCGAGGAACGTCGCGACGAACGTATAGAGGACGGTGTGGGCGAGGACGAAGACGAGGGTGACGAAGAGGACCGGGGGCACGCCGGGGACGCGGAGCGCCCGCAGCATCGGCGGCCGGGCTACTTGTCGCAGGCCAGGCTGGTCGGGGACGGCCGCCGCGATCCAGCCGAGGAGGCCGACGGTGAGGACGGTCATGCTCAGGAACGCGATCTGCCAGTTCACGGCCTTGCCGAGGAACGTGCCCGCGGGAACGCCCAGAGACAGTGCGACCGGGATGCCCGCCATCGCGATCGCGATGGCCCTGCCCTGGAGATGGACGGGCGCGAGGCGCCGGGCGTAACCGGCGAGCAGCGCCCAGGCCAGGCCGGCCGCGACCCCGGCCACGAAACGGGCCACCATCGTGAGGGGGAAGTGCGTCGAGAGGGCAGTGACCGTGTTGGCGACGCCGAACCCCGCCATCGCCGTCATCAGGAGCCGCTTGCGGCGCCATCCGGCGGTGGCCGCGGTGAGGGGGATCGCGGTGAGGGCGGTGCCGATCGCGTAGACCGTCACGGTCTGCCCGGTGGCCGATTCGCCGACGCCCAGGTCACGGCTCATCGCGGGCAGCAGACCCGCGGGCAGGGTCTCCGTCAGGCTCGTGACGAAGACGGCGGTGGCGAGGGCGAGCAGTGCGGGGAGCGGCAGCTTGCGGTTCCCGGTGGCGAAGGCGGTGGATGGTGCGGCCGTGGATGGTGCGGTGGCTGGTGGTGTGCGGGTCGGCTCTGTTCTGGTGAAGTCTGTTCCGGTCATGGCACGACAGTGCAGGTCGGGACTTCGGAAACGCTGACGGTCCACTGACGGTCGGCGGCTACGGCGTGTGTACCGTGCTCACATGCGGTTCGGGGTGCTTGGTCCACTGACGGTGTGGGACGGCGACGGGGATCCGGTCGCGGTTCCCGAGGTGAAGGTCAGGGCCCTCCTCGCCGCGCTCCTGGTCCGCGAGGGGCGGCCCGTCTCCGCCGACCGTCTCATCGATGGCCTGTGGGGCGACGATCTACCTGGGAATCCCGCCAACGCCCTCCAGGCGAAGGTCTCTCAGCTGCGCAAGGCGCTCGGCCGCGACCGCGTGGTGCGCCAGGCTCCCGGCTACCGGCTCCGTCTCGACGAGGCCGGGGACGAGGTGGACGCCGACCGCTTCCTGTCGCTGGTGGACCGGGCGAAATCCGCGGCGGGTCCGCGCGAACGGGCCGAACTCCTCACCGAAGCACTGGAGTTGTGGCGTGGTCCGGCCTACGCAGATTTCGCGGACGAGGAGTTCGTACGTACTGCTGCGCAGCGCCTGACGGAGCAGCAGCTGGCGGTCCGGGAGGAACGGGCCGAGGCGCTCCTTGAGTCGGGCGACCTCACGCTCCTCACCGGGGAGCTGGCGGACCTCGTCGCACGCCATCCGCTCCGGGAGCGGCTGCGCGCCGTCCAGCTGCGGGCGCTGTACCTGACGGGCCGGCAGAGCGAGGCGCTCGGCTCCTACGCGGAGCTGCGCGGCCGGCTCGCGGACGAGCTCGGCCTCGACCCGAGCCCCGAACTGGCCGCGCTCCACGAGGCGATCCTGCGTCAGGACCCGGCGCTCGCCCCTCCCCCGGCCGCTCCTGCGGGCGCCGCGCCACCGCCGTCCGAACGCCCTCGGTCGAACCTTCCCGCCCCGCTCACGGCACTTCTGGGCCGTGAGCGCTCCCTGGCCGAGATCGGTCAACTCCTCGCCACGGAACGCCTGGTCACGCTCACCGGCCCCGGCGGGGTGGGCAAGACGCGACTCGCGGTCGAGGCGGCCCGGCGGATCCAGGACGCCCCCGACGGGGTGTGGCTGGTCGAACTCGCCGGTGAGCGCGGGAGCGTGGCCGATCTCGCGCAGGTCGTCTCCGCTGCGTTGGGCTTGCGCGACGACGCGCTTTCGGGTCCGCCCGGACAAGGCGCGGCGGCCGGGCCCGAGCAACGGCTCGCCACGGCCCTGCGGGACCGCAGGACGCTGCTCGTCCTGGACAACTGCGAGCAGGTCGTCGATTCGGTGGCGCGGCTCGCCGGGACGCTGCTGGGCCGCGCACCGCACCTGCGGATCCTGGCCACCACCCAGGAGCCGCTGTGCGTCGCCGGGGAGACGGTCCATCCGGTCGAGCCACTGCAACCCGCGGACGCGGTACGCCTGTTCACGGCGCGCGCGGCGGCAGCCTCCCCCGGCTTCTCGCCCGACGAAGCCACTCCTGAGACCCGTGCGGCGGTTCTGGAGATCTGCCGGCGCCTCGACGGCATCCCGCTCGCGCTCGAACTGGCGGCGACGCGCGTACGGGCCCTGGGCGTCGGGGAGTTGGCGGCCCGGCTCGAGGACCGTTTCCGGCTGCTCACGACGGGGCGGCGGGGTGCGCCACCGCGTCAGCAGACCCTGCGGGCGGTGATCGACTGGAGCTGGGAGCTGCTCAGCGTTTCCGAGCGGATCGTGCTGCGCCGCCTGGCCGTGCATCGCGACGGCTGCACTTTGGACGCGGCGGAGGAGGTGTGCGCGGGCGACGGGGTGCGCCGCGACGAGGTTCTCGACGTCGTGACGCGACTGGTCGACCGGTCACTGGTCGTCGTGGTGGCCGGCCCCGGCGGCGCCGGCCCCCGCTACCGGCTCCTCGAGTCCGTCGCCGCGTACGCGAAGGAGCGCCTGCACGAGACGGATGAACTCGCCGCAGTACGCCACCGCCATCTGCGGCACTACGCGGAACTGGCCGAGCAAGCCGAGCCCCGCCTCCACGGCGGCGGGCAGGGCGAGTGGCTCGGCCGGCTCGACGCCGAGACCGCCAATCTGCGGGCGGCGCTCGACGAGGCGACGCGGCGCGCGTCGACGAGTGGCGCTACCGACGACGCCGTGCACGTGGCCACCGCCCTGTCCTGGTGGTGGCTGCTGCGCGGCCGCCTGAGCGAGGCCCGTCGGGCCCTGTCTGCCGTGCTCGCCGTGGTGCCGTCCGCGGGCGAACTCCGGTTACTGAGCGATGCGTTCGGACTGATGACCGGTGAGCGGCCACCGTCGGCGCCGTGCCCTGACGTGGCGATCACCGATCCTGTGCGGCGGGGGCGTGCCATCTGGTTCTCCGCCTACGGCCTGTTCAGGTCGGGTGACCTCACCGCCAGTGAGGAGGCCGTCTCGCGGGCGCTCGCTCTCTTCGCCGCCGCGGACGACCCGTGGGGTACGGCCGCGGCTCTCGGGCTGCGGTCGATGCACGCGCTGATCCGTGGTGACCTGGACGCCCTCGGGCGCGACGGGCTGCGCAGCGCGGGGCTCTTCCGTGAACTCGGCGACCGGTGGGGCGAGTTGCAGACGGTGGAGCCACTGGCGGCGCTCGCCGAGATCAAGGGTGAGTACGCGGAGTCCGCCCGGCGTCACGAGGAGGGACTGCGTATGGCGCGGGAACTCGGCCTGGACGTGGAGGTCTCCGCCCGGCTCTCCGGCCTGGGCCGGCTCGCGCTGCTCGACCGCGACTGGGACAGGGCCGCCGAACTGCACGGGCAAGCTCGGCGGTCAGCCTCCGAACAGGGCTACAAGTACGGCGAACTCCACGCGGAGATGGGCCTCGCCCTCGGCGCACGCCGCTCCGGCGACCTCGATGCGGCGCGGGCACATCTGCTGCGCATCCGCGACGAATTCGGTGCCGTGTCGTCGGAGGCGGGTGACCATCTGCTCCAGGCCGAACTGGGCTTCGTCGCCGAACTGCGCGGCGATGCGGCCGGGGCGGCCGCCCACCATCTCCTCGGTCTGGACGTCGCCTGTGCCATCGGCGAGCCGCGCGCCGTGGCCCTCTCCCTGGAAGGCCTGGCAGGCGCGGCAGCGCTGGCTGAGGACGGGGGCCGGGCAGCCGCACTCCTCGGCGCCGCGGACGCGGCCCGCCGGAGCGCGGGCGCGCCGCTCCCGCCCGCGGAACGCGGCGACGTGGACCGCATCACCGCGAGGGCGACGGCCGCGCTGGGCGACCCGGCCTTCGCGGAGGCGTACGGGGACGGTGCGAACCTGTCACCGGAGGAGGCGGCCCATACGGCGCGGTTCCACTTCCGGGCTGCCGCGTCAGGCCAGGACCCTGGGGGCCTCCACACGCCTCCCCTCACGGGTCGTTGAGGCCGGACACAGCGAATACGGCCCGCCCTCTCCAGCTACGGTCGTATCACACCTCAGATCCGCCCCGACATCATCCGGCGCTCTCCCGCCTCACCGTCGTGATGAATCGGTGTGCGCGAGGTGGTCAGGGGTGCGCCCGTGCCGCCCTGTCTCGACGCGATGATTTCCGCCGCGATGGACAGGGCCGTCTCCTCGGGTGTGCGGGCGCCGAGGTCCAGGCCGATCGGCGAGTGCAGGCGCGCCAACTCCTCGCTGGTCAGGCCGACTTCGCGGAGGCGGCGGTCGCGGTCCTCGTGGGTTCGGCGTGAACCCATCGCTCCGACGAATGCGACGGGAAGCCGTAGCGCGATCTCCAGTAGCGGGATGTCGAATTTCACGTCATGGGTGAGGACACACAGGACCGTGCGTTCGTCGGTCGTGGTGCGCCGCAGGTAGCGGTCCGGCCAGTCGACGACGATGTCGTCGGCGTCAGGGAAGCGGGCCCGCGTGGTGAAGACGGGGCGTGCGTCGCACAACGTCACGTGATAGCCGAGGAACTTGCCCGTACGGACCAGGGCCGCGGCGAAGTCGACGGCGCCGAAGACGATCATCCGGGGCGGTGGCACGCTCGACTCGACGAAAAGGGTCAGGTCGGCGCCGCATTGGGAGCCGTCGGCCGAGAGATCGAACGTGCCGGTGCGGCCCGCGGCGACGAGGGCCCGCGCCTCTCCCGCCACGGTGCGCTCGAGGCCGTCGCCCCCGGCGAGCCCTCCCTCGTACGAGCCGTCGGCCCTCACCAGCATTGCCCCGCCCCGCAGTTCGGCCGGTCCGCGGGCCACCCGGGCGAGCGCGGCCGTCTCGCCGCGGGCGGCGGCCGCGAGCGCCGCCGCGAACACCGGCCTGTCCGGCGCGTCGGCGCGCACCGGCGTGACCAGGACCTCGATGACGCCGCCGCAGGTGAGCCCCACGGCGAAGGCGTCCTCGTCGCTGTAGCCGAACCGCTCCAGGACGGACCCGCCGTCCTGGAGCACCTGCACGCACAGTTCGTAGACCGCCGCCTCGACGCAGCCGCCGGAGACCGAGCCGATGACCGTGCCCTCGCTGTCGACGGCGAGGGCGGCGCCGGGCTCGCGGGGTGCGCTGCCGCCCACCGAGACGACGGTGGCGACGGCGAAGTCCCGGCCCTGTCCGGCCCACCGGTTCAGCTCGTCGGCGATGTCAAGCATCGCCGTCACCCTCGGCCGGGGCCCCGGCCGACAGGACGCGGTCGGGCCGGATCGGCAGGTGGCGGTGGCGGACGCCGGTCGCGTGCCACACCGCGTTGGCGACGGCCGCGGCCGCGCCCACGATGCCGATCTCGCCGATTCCCTTGATCCCGACGGGGTCGTCGGCGTCCGGGTCGTCGACCCAGTCCGCCTCGATCAGCGGTACGTCGGCGTTCGCGGCGAAGTGGTAGCCGGCGAGGTCGGCTCCGACGTGGCCGCCCGTGGCCTGGTCCCGGACCGCCTCCTCGTGCAGCGCCATGGACAGTCCCCAGGTCATCCCGCCGATGAACTGGCTGCGCGCGGTCAGCGGGTTGACGATCCGGCCTGCCGCGAAGACGCCGAGCATGCGCCGTACGCGTACCTCGCCGGTGGTGACGTCGACGGCGACCTCGGCGAACTGGGCGCCGAAGGAGTGCCGTTCCTTCTGGGTGAGGGAGCCGACGGCGGCGCTGGTGTCGGAGCGCACGGTGATGCCCTGCGGCGGAATGTCGCCGCCCAGGGCCAGCTGCTCCCGCAGGTCTCGCCCGGCGGCCGTGACGGCCCAGCCCCAGGAGCGGGTGCCCATCGAGCCGCCCGAGATCGCCGCCGGGCCGAAGTCGCTGTCGCCGATGCGCACATGGACGCGCTCCCCGGCCACCTCGAGGGCCTCGGCGGCGAGCAGGGTCAGCGCGGTCCGCGCCCCCGTCCCGACGTCCGACGCGCCGATCCGCACCGTGAAGGTGCCGTCGGCCTCAGCGGTCACGGCCGCCGTGGACGGTGCCACGATCACCGGGAAGGTGGCCGCCGCCGTGCCGGTGCCGAGCAGCCAGCGCCCTTCGCGCCGTACGCCGGGACGTGGGTCCCGGTCCGCCCAGCCGAACCTGCGGGCCCCCTCGTCGAAGCAGGCCAGCAGGTTGCGGGAGCCGAACGGCAGCCCGGAGACCGGGCCCACGTCCGGCTCGTTGCGGGCACGCAGGGCGATCGGGTCCATGCCGCACCGCTCGGCGAGTTCGTCGAGCGCGGACTCCAGGGCGAACGAGCCCGGAGCCTCACCGGGCGCGCGCATGAAGGTCGGTGTCGGCACGTCCAGGCGCACCACCCGGTTGACGCTGCGGTGAGCGTCGGCGGCGTACATCGGACGCCCGAACCCGGCGCTGGCCTCGACGAATTCGTGGACCGTCGACGTGAGGCTGTGCGCCTGATGGTCGAGAGCACGCAACCGCCCGTCGGCATCGGCGCCGAGCCTGACGCGCTGGGCCGTCGGGCTGCGGTAGCCGACCAGCGAGAACATCTGACGTCGGGTCATGACGACCCTGACCGGGCGGTCGAGCACGGTCGCCGCCATCACGGCGAGGATCTGGTGCACGCGCACACCCTTGGACCCGAAGGCACCGCCGATGTGCTCGGACCGCACCCGCACCGAGGCCGGGTCGAGCGAGAACAGTTTCGCCAGCTCCTGCGCCACCCACATGCTGCCCTGGTTGGAGTCGACGACCTCCAGGCGTCCGCCGTCCCAGCGCGCCATCGCCGCGTGCGGCTCCATCGAGCTGTGGTGCTCTTCCGGGGTGGTGTACTCCGCGTCCACGACATGGACGGACGCGGCGAGTTCGGCCGCGAGGTCGCCCTTCTCCGCCAGCATGCCGTCGCCGTCCGGCGTGTAGATGCCGGCGTGTCCGGCGGAGAACGCGACGTCGTGCGGCTCCTCGTCGTACCGCACCACCAGCGCCTCGGCGGCCTCCCTGGCCTGCTCCGTGGTCTCGGCGACGACCAGCGCCACCGGCCAGCCCACGAACGGCACCCGGTCGTGCTGGAAGACCTCGACGATCGGGTCGGGCCGCCCCAGCATGCCGACGTAGTTCCCGTCGACGCGCGGCGCGTTGCCGTGGTGCAGCACGGCCAGCACCCCGGGCATCGCGCGGACAGGGTCCGACTCGATCGAGCGGATGCGGCCGCGGGCGACGGTGGACAACACCAGCCAGCCGTGGGCGAGTTCGGCGGCGGGGACGTCCCCCGCGTACCGGGCTGCCCCGGTGACCTTCTCCAGCCCCTCCACCCGGGTGTACGAGGCGCCGACGGTTCCCGTCACCGGGGCTGCCGTGGTCGTCGTGGTCATCGGGCGGCCTCCTCGGCGAGCTCGGTCAGCACGGCCACGACGAGATTGCGCATCAGCGTCACCTTGTATCCATTGTGGGGCAGCGTCTCGGCGGCCGCGAGTTCGGCGTCCGCGGCCGCGGCGAAGGCTTCGGCGGTGGCGGGGCCGCCGGTCAGGACGCGTTCGGCCTCGCGTGCGCGCCAGGGTCGTGACGCCACCGCCCCGAAGGCGAGGCGCACTTCGTGGACGGCTCCGTCCCGGACGTCGAGCGCGGCGGCGACGGACCCGATCGCGAACGCGTAGGACGCGCGCTCGCGGACCTTGCGGTAGCGGGAGAGGGCGGCGACGGGCGCCGGGGGCAGGGTGACGGCGGTGATGAGCGCGCCGGGCGGCAGGGCGGTCTCCATGTGCGGGGTCTCCCCCACGGGCGCATAGAACTCCGCGAGTGCCAACTCGCCCGGGCCGTCCACCGTTTCGTACGTGACGACGGCGTCGAGTGCGGCGAGCGCCACGCCCATGTCCGAGGGATGGACGGCCACGCAGTGCGCGGAGGCACCGAGGATCGCGGCGTTGTGGTGCTCCCCCTCGATGGCGGGGCAACCGCTGCCGGGCGTGCGCTTGTTGCAGGGTTTGGCCAGGTCGGTGAAGTAGCCGCAGCGGGTGCGCTGGAGCAGATTGCCGCCGACGGTGGCCATGTTGCGCAGCTGGCCCGAGGCGCCCGCGAGGACGGCCTGCGCGAGCATCGGGTAGCGGCGCCGCACGTCGGGATGGGCGGCGAGGTCGCTGTTGGTGACCGTGGCGCCGATGCGCAGGCCGCCGTCCGGTGTCAACTCGATCTCGCCGAGCGGCAGTTCTCGTACGTCGACGAGCCGGGCCGGCCGCTCGACGCCCGTCTTCATCAGGTCGACGAGGTTGGTGCCGCCGCCCAGACAGCGTGCGTCGGGGTCGGCGTCGAGCAGGGCGACCGCGGCGGGCACGTCGAAGACGCGCTCGTAGCCGAACTCCTTCATGCGACTGCCTCCGTTCCGGCGGCCCGTGCGACGGCCTTGACGATCGAGACGTAGGCGCCGCAGCGGCACAGGTTGCCGCTCATCCGCTCCCGGATCTCGTCGGCGGTCAGCGGTGGGACACCCGCCTCCGGCCGCACGTCGGCGGTGACAGCGCTGGGCCAGCCCGCCGCGTGCTCCTCGATGACGGCGAGGGCCGAACAGATCTGGCCGGGGGTGCAGTAACCGCACTGGTACCCGTCGAGGTCGAGGAACGCCTGCTGCACCGGATGCAGTCCGTCGGCGTCGGCCACGCCCTCGATGGTGGTGATCTCACGCCCTTCGGCGGCGACCGCGAGCTGCAGGCAGGAGACGGCGCGGCGGCCGTCGAGGAGCACGGTGCAGGCGCCGCACTGGCCCTGGTCGCAGCCCTTCTTGGTGCCCGGCAGATCGAGTCGCTCGCGCAGGGCGTCGAGCAGGGTGGTGCGGTGGTCGACGGGCAGCGTGTACTTCTCACCATTGATGTTCAGCGTGATGACGCTGGACGTCGATGGGGCCATGATCAGCCTTCTTTCGCTCATGGGGTGCGAGGGCTGTGCGTATGCGAGGGGTGTGCGTAGAGGGAGAACGTCGGGATGGTGCGCCTGCCGCGCGCTCGTCGGCCGCAAGGCCGCTTGCGGTGGGCGGCGGCCGTTAACTCGAGCCGGATCTGCCGCTATGGTGGAACCTAAGCGGACAAGTGTCCGCTACGTCGAACCTAACGGACACCTGTCCGCTTAGCAAGGTCATACCGGTTCTTGGCACCGGCGTACGGATTCGTGATTCCCGGAAGGGGGACGGGTGCAGCCGAAGAAGGAAGCGCCGCTGCGCTCGGACGCGCAACGCAATCGCGACCGCATCCTGGAAGTGGCGCTGGTCGAGCTGACGCGGTCGGCGGACGCCCCGCTGAGCGCGATCGCGAAGAAGGCGGGCGTCGGCCAGGGCACGTTCTACCGCAACTTCCCCAACCGCGAGTCCCTCGTCCTCGAGGTCTACCGCTACGAGATGCAGCAGGTCGCCGACACCGCGTGCCAGCTGCTCGCGGCCCGCGCTCCCGACGAGGCCCTGCGCGCATGGATGGACCGCCTCGCCCAGTACGCCATGGCGAAGGCCGGCCTGGCGGACGCACTGCGTCAGGCCGCCACGCGCGGCAGCCTCGCCGCCCTCGGCCACGGCCCGGTGACCTCGGCCATGTCGCTCCTGCTCAAGGCGAACGAGGAGGCGGGCACGATCCGCCCCGGGGTGACACCGGAGGACTTCGCACTCGCCATCGCCGGGCTCTGGCAGATCGACCCGCACGGCGACTGGCAGTCGCGGGCCGGGCGGCTGTTCGACCTCGTGATGGACGGCCTTCGCGCCGGTGCGCCGGGGGCCGCCCGAGGCGGGTGAGTCCCGCGCGCCCCAGGCCGGGCCCCTCAGGGTGAAGGAGGCCGGGGATGCGGGGGTCTGGGCGGGCCGTCGTCCAGCGCGTCGGGGCTCGATACGGGCGGCCAGACCGGCCGGTGCGAGGGAGGAAGCGACAACAGGGCCTGCCCGACGGACCGTTGGGCGGGCAGCAGATCGACACTGCCTGTCTGGGCGAGGAGTTCGGTCAGCCGTCGCCCCGCCCCGGCCAGGAGGAGCTTGCCGCCCCGGCGGTCCAGCAGCCACCGCATGGCCAGCAGACAGTACAGACCGCGTGAGTCGCAGAAGGAGAGCGCGGTGACGTCGAGGACGAGGTACGGGTGGCCCGCGTCGACGCAGGCACCGAGCGTGCCCAGGAAGAGTTCCTCACCGCTCTGGTCGAGTTCGCCGCTGACCCGCAGCACCGCGCAGCCTTCGCAGCTCGCCAGCTCGGTGATCATCAAACGGTGGCTCTGCGTGGACATCGCACCTCCATCCGGCCGACGTACGAAGGCCCTTGGCGTCGAGCCTCGCACACATCGGCGCCGGTGCCCGAACCGGACGAGTGCCCCGAGCCGGCACGATCAGGCCATGGCGGATCCCGGTTCACGGTCGGCACGGGCGCAGGGCGGCCGTTGCGGTGAGGGTCTCCCACCATGCCCCCGATCGCGCGTGCCGTCACGGGTCCGGCGGCAAGCAGCCTTGCGTGCACCCTGCCGGGGTGTGGCCGGCAGGGTGCCTGTCGGCCACACCCCGGGGGTGTACGGCGCGTCCACCCAGGGCGTTTCGCCAGATCTTTCAGATCCGTCAGATCTCTCGGATCTCTCGGATCTCTCGGATCTCTCGGATCTCTCGGATCTCTCGGATCTCTCGGATCTCTCGGATCTCTCGGATCTCTCGGATCTCTCGGATCCGTCAGCTCTTGCCGAGCATCTTGTTCATCTGCTCGATCTCGGCGGTCTGCGCGGTCACCACGTCGGCGGCGAGCCGCGTCGCGGGGCCGTACTTGCCGTCGGACTTCTCGGTCCTGCCCATCGTGACGGCACCCTCGTGGTGCTTGACCATCATCACGAGGAACTTCTTGTCGAAGTCGCCGCCGGAGGCCTTCTTGAGCGCCTCCATGTCGCCGGCGCTCATCATGCCGGGCATGGACGAGGACATGTCGTGGCCCATGCCGGACATGTCGGCGGGGACTTCCTCACCCCATGCGGTGAGCCAGCCGGACATGTTCTCGATCTCGGGGTCCTGGGCCCCCTCGATCCTGGCGGCGAGGCTCTTGACGTCCTTCGACGCGGCGCGGCCCTCGGCCAGTCCGGCCATCTCGACGGCCTGGCGGTGGTGCTGGATCATCTCCTTGGAGAAGGAGACGTCGGCGCTGTTGTGAGCGTCGGCTCTGTTGCGGCCTTCCGCCTTGCCGTGGTCGTCGGCCTTGGGCGAGGCGGCCGCAGCCGAGCCGGATTCCTTCGCCCCCATGTCGTGTCCCCCGGCCGACTTGTCGCTGCCGCAGGCGGCGAGTACCAGGGCGGCCGCCCCTGCGGTGGCGGCGAAGGCGGCGCGGCGGACGAACGTACGGTGTGCGGTCATGCGGTGTGCGGTCATGCGGTGTGCGGTCATGCGGAACTCCTGGTGCTGATCTTGGGTGAAGGGCTCGCGCGAGCGCGGCGCCGCCCCTTGGGGCGTGCGGTACCGCGCGGGCCGTTCTAGATCCGCAGGAGTTGGAGTTCCGATAGTGACGGCGGGGCGCGGCCGCCGTCGGGGCCACTGCCGGCCGACGAGGTGCGGGCGGCCGAGCGGGCGGGGCAGGCGATCACGTCGGGGAGCATCGCGGGCGCGACTGCCGGGGGCCCGGCGACGGAGGCGGAGGCGCAGACCGAGTCGGCGTGGGCCATATGTCCGTCGCAGCCACCGCCACCGTGGTCGCACGAATCGGAAGCGGAAGCCTTGACGGCCCGCTGTCCGGGCCCGGCATGGTCACCCGCGTCTGCGGCGCCATCCGCACCCATGGCGGACGCGGCCGCGGGATGCATCTCGCTGTGCGCGCCTGCCGGTACTGGTCCCAGGCCGTGCATGCCGAGCAGGCCGAGGAGCACGGCGCCGACGAGCAGCCCGAGGAGCCGCAGCGTCAACTGCGGTCGCGCGGGCGGTCCGAGGCGGGTGGTCACCGCTGCATCGTAGGCAGAGAGGATCCGCGTGCGCGCTCCGGGGCTGCCACGGATCAGCCGTTCGTGGCCCGGCCGGGGTTCGTCCGGAACCCGTCAGGACTCCCCCGGAACGGGAGCGGCCGGAGGCCCGGGACGGTCGTCGTCCCGGGCCTCCGGCCGCGCTCGTGTCAGGAGCCTCAGGCAGCGGCGGGAGTGACCTGCTCGCTCAGGCGGCCGACGACCTCGGTCAGCGCGGTCGCGACCTCGGAGTCGTCGGCGGGGTGGGTCTCGGCGAAGCGCGTCACGGAACCGGGGATGGACAGCTTCACGTCCTCGAGCACCGCGGCACCGGCGATGCCCGCGGCCTTGCGCACGTCGTCCTGCGCCCACACGCCGCCGTACTGGCCGAACGCGGTGCCGACGACGGCGACCGGCTTGCCGGAGATCGCGCCGGCGCCGTACGGGCGGGACAGCCAGTCGATGGCGTTCTTCAGGACGGCCGGCATGGTGCCGTTGTACTCGGGCGAGAAGAGGAGGAAGGCGTCGGCCTGACCCGCGGCCTCACGCAGCCGCGCGGCAGCGGCGGGGACGCTGCCCTCGACGTCGATGTCCTCGTTGTAGAAGGGCACGTCGGCGAGGCCCTCGAAGAGCTGGATGTCGGCGCCGACGGGGGCGTGCTTGGCGGCGGCCTCGGCGAGCTGACGGTTGTGGGAACCGGCGCGGAGGCTGCCGACGAGGGCGAGGATGCGAACAGACATGGCATAACTCCAGATAAGGGCGAACGGATCTCATGCACGGTCCAACCGGACCGAAGTCCGTTTAAATTTGTACCACCTATCCGGACCGCGGTCCACTTTTCGGTTCCCGGCGCTACTCTGAAGCCATGACCGGCCCCATCCCTCCCCTCGTCACGACATCCGGCACCCCGGGCGGACCGACCGACCTCGCCCTGACACCGGCGGGCGAGCGGCCTGCGCTGCGGGCGGACGCGGCACGCAACCGCACGCGCCTACTGGAGGCCGCGTCACGCCTGATGTCCGCGTGCGGGGCGGCGAACCTGACCATGGAGGCGGTGGCCACGGCGGCCGGAGTCGGCAAGGGGACGGTCTTCCGGCGCTTCGGCGACCGGACCGGGCTGCTCATCGCCCTCCTGGACCACCGGGAGCAGCAGCTTCAGGCGGCGTTCCTTTCGGGCCCGCCTCCCCTGGGTCCGGACGCGCCCGCCCTGGAGCGCCTGCATGCCTTCGGGCCCGCCCTCATCCGTCACGAGCGGGACCACCACGAGCTGATCCTCGCCGCCCGCACCGACCCCCTACGCAACTACACGGTCCCGGCGAACCGCCTGCGCCACACGCACGTCATGCTGCTGCTGCGCCAGGCGGGCGCGAAGGGCGACACCGATCTCCTCGCGCACACGCTGCTGGCCGCCGCGGACACCGCGCTCGTCCACCATCTGACTGTCGAGCGGGGCATGCCGCTGGACCGCGTGGAGGCGGGCTGGCACGAGCTGCTCGACCGGCTCGCGCGACCGTCCTAGTCGGACCGGCTTACGTACGCGGACATCCTGGTCGGCCGATTTACGCAAGCGTCCTGACCGTCGCGCAAGCGCCCTACGGCCGACCGGTCACGACGCCGGCTCCGGCCCGTCCGGGCCCCAGGAGTCGGGGCCCGCACCATGCCAGTCGATCAGTTCCGGGTCGTCGACGGCCGTGTCCGCCTCGGGAAGGCCCGCGGCGCGCAGGAATTCCAGGACGTCGAGCAGGTTGTAGGCGGTCCCCACGTCCTTGCCGCGAATCGTCACCCGTCGACCGCCGTCAGGCAGGGGCGGGTGCACGGTCACGGGCGCACCTTCGGCCATACCTCAAGAATGGTCCAGGCAACCCGAAAATGCACCCCCACTCGAACCCGCATTCGAAATCCCGGCCCCGCCTGCCCGGCCCGCCTGAGCCGCCCCGCTGCACCGCCGCTCCGCCGCACCTACCCCGCTCCGGTCTTCCGCCGGTAGCCGCCCGGGGCGAGCCCGTACTCCCGTTTGAACGCCTTGGCGAAGGCGAACTCCGAGCCGTAGCCGGTGCGGGCGGCGACCACCGTCAGGGGCGCGTCGGACTCCCGTAGCAGCCGGGCCGCCGTCGTCATGCGCCAGCGGGTCAGATACGCCATGGGCGGCTCCCCCACCAACGCGGTGAACCGCCTGGCGAACGCGGCGCGGGACAGCCCGGCCCGCTCGGCCAGCGCCTCGACGGTCCACTGGGCCGACGGGGCGCCGTGCATGGCCGCCAGCGCGGGCGCGACGGCCGAGTCGCCGAGCGCCGCGGCCCAGCCCTGCGCGGCGGAGGCGGGCTGGTCGTCCAGCCAGGCGCGCAGGATGTAGAGGAGCAGTGAGTCGATCAGCGTGGGCACGATGCCGTCCGAGCCGATCCGCGGATTCTCCAGTTCGGAGCCGAGGAGCTGGACCGCGGCGCTCAGCTCCGGGTGGCGCCCCTGCCGCGCCGGCAGGTGGACCACCTCGGGCAGCTGGCGCACCAGGGGATGCGGGCGGCCCTGGTCCAGGTGGTAGTTGCCGCACAGCAGGCTGGTCTCGGGGCCGTCACCGCCGAGCGTCACCGAGCCGATCGGCGACCCCTCCCGGAAGTGCTCGGCCCTGGGCTCCTCGGCCGCGCTGGACGGGTGGTCGGCGAGGATGTGGCCCCGCCCGTCGCGCAGGAAGACGACGTCGCCGGGGCTGAGCGGGATCGGCTCCAGATGCGGGGCCGAGTCCTCCAGCGGGACCAGCCAGCAGGTCCCGTACAGCACCACGTGGAATCCCGCGCCGGCGACCGGGGGCAGGCGCAGGCCCCAGGGGGCGCGGCCGTTGGTGCGGACGGACGCCGGGCGTCCCGTGCGCATCGAGGCCAGCGCCTCGGTGAGGATGTCCATCCGGCCTCGCCCTCCCTGGTGCGGCCCGTCCCGGTCAGACCGTCAGGACAATCTTGCCCTGTACATGCCCCGAGGCGACCAGCTCGTGCGCCTTGCCCGCCTCCGCCAGCGGGAACGTCTCCTGGACGTGCGGACGGATCGCGCCCGCGTCGACGAGTTCGGCGATCGCCTCGAGCGCGGCGTAGTCCGGCTCGACCGAGATGCCGGCGAAACGCCGCCCGGCCGCCTCCACGCGCGCGGCGAGTTCCGGGTCACCGTGTTCCAGGATGCTGATGAGCACCCCGCCGGGACGCAGCGTCCCGAGCGACCGGTCCCCCTGGGCGAGCGAGTCGAGGACGATGTCGGCGTCCTTGACCACGTCGGTGAAATCGGTGGTCCGGTAGTCGATGACCTCGTCGGCGCCGAGGCCGCGGAGGAAGTCCTGCCGGGCCGCGCTGCCCAGGGCGGTCACATGGGCGCCCCGCGCCTTGGCGATCTGCACGGCGAAGTGGCCGACACCGCCTGCAGCCCGCTGGACGAGGACCCGGTCCCCCTCCTTCACGCCCGCGGCCTGGACGAGGCCCTGCCAGGCGGTGAGCGCCGCGAGGGGGATGGCGGCGGCGTGCACATGGTCGACCGACGCGGGCTTACGGGCCAGCTGGCGGGACGGGGCCGCGACGTACTCGGCGTAACCGGTGGCGGCGCGGGGGAAGAACGGCATCCCGTAGACCTCGTCGCCCACGGCGAACCGGCTGCCGGGGGCGGCCTCCTCGACGACCCCCGAGATGTCCCAGCCGACGCCGAACGGGGGCTCGCCGAGCAGCGGGAAGGCGCCGGACCTGACGGCCACGTCCACCGGGTTGACCGCGCTGGCGTGCACCTTGACGAGAACCTCACCGGAGAGCGGCTTCGGCCGCCCGGTCTCGACGACCTCGAGAACCTCGGGACCACCGAAGGACTTCTGAATCACTGCGCGCACGGTAACTCTCCCTGTTCCAGGCGGGCTTGAGGGCGCCGGCCCGGGATCCGGCCCGACGCCCCGCTTGATGTCCTCAACCATAGGGAGATCGAGTGAGCCGCTGAATAGCCTTCCGTCTCGGCCACATGTCCCAGCGTCTCGACGGCCGGGATCCCTGGGCATGCCCTCCCCGAAGGGACGCTCGCACCGCCGGCCGACGTGGCGCGGCAGCCCTCCGGTGTCGCCGGCCACCCATGGACCCCGGAGCCGTGGCCCGGATCACATGAGGGCGAGGCTGACCAGCGGAATGCCATGGGGGCCGGAGCGGTTGGCACACGAAGATTCCATGCTTGTGCACATACCGACTGGTACCCAAGAGGAGCACTCTGTGACTGACGCCGCGTCGCCTGTTTCCCGCGCTGCCGAGATCCTGTCCCGCCCTGTCGCCCTGAACGGTCTGAAAGTTCCGAACCGCATCGCGATGGCGCCCATGACGCGCATGTTCTCGCCGAACGGCGTCCCGGGTGAGGACGTTCGGTCCTACTACTCCCGCCGGGCCGCCGCGGGCGTGGGCCTGATCGTCACCGAGGGGACCTACGTCGGCCACGAGTCGGCCGGAGAGAGCGACCGGGTGCCGCGCTTCCACGGCGAGGAGCAGCTGGCCGGCTGGGCGAAGGTCGCCGAGGACGTGCACGCGGCGGGCGGCACGATCGTGCCGCAGCTGTGGCACATCGGCATGGTGCGCCAGCAGGGCAAGCCGCCCTTCGCCGAGGCCCCGGCCGTCGGCCCGTCGGGCCTTCGCATCGACGGCACCGAGGGCACGGGCAAGGCGATGACCCAGGGCGACCTGGACGACGTCATCGGCGCGTTCGCACAGGCCGCCAAGGACGCCGAGCGCATCGGCTTCGACGGCGTCGAGGTGCACGGCGCCCACGGCTACCTGCTCGACCAGTTCCTCTGGGCCGGGACCAACCGCCGTACCGACGGCTACGGTGGCGACCCCGTGGCCCGCACGCAGTTCGCCGCCGAGATCGTCGCCGCCATCCGCGAGAACGTCTCCCCCGAATTCCCGGTCATCTTCCGCTACTCGCAGTGGAAGCAGGAGGCCTACGACGCTCGGCTCGCCGAGACCCCGGACGAGCTCGAGGCGATCCTCGACCCCCTCGCCGCGGCCGGCGTCGACGCCTTCCACGCCTCCACCCGCCGTTACTGGAGCCCGGAGTTCGACGGCTCGGACCTGAACCTGGCGGGCTGGACCAAGAAGCTCACCGGCAAGCCCACCATCACGGTCGGCTCCGTCGGCCTCGACGGCGACTTCATCCGCGCCTTCATGGGCGAGGGCTCCGCGGTCAAGGGCATCGACGACCTCCTCGACCGCCTGGAGCGCGACGAGTTCGACCTGGTCGCCATCGGTCGCGCCCTGCTCCAGGACCCGGAGTGGGCGGCGAAGGTCCTGGAGGGCCGTTTCGACCAGCTGAAGCCGTACGACGCGGCAGCAGCGCTCAAGACCCTGAGCTAGGACCTGCCTCCAGTCCTGGGGTCGTCCTCCACGACGTCCTCCACGACGCCCTCACACGAACAAGGACAAACCGGCCTCGCGCCCCGGTTTGTCCTTGTTCGTTTCTGCGGGACTCCGTTGGGGGCGCGCAGCTGCTGGACGACTGCTCGGCCCTCGCACGGCAGACGAGCCGCCCCCGGAGTGAGTGGCGTCAGGCGCGCAGCCCTGGATGGACCCGTGGGCGGGCCGGGGCGCTGCCCGGCCGCTCGTGCGGATCCGCGAACAGCTCCGGATGGCTTGCCCTGATCGTTCCGATGTCGTCGAAGACGCCCTGAAGGTGTCCGCGCAGCGCGTCCTCCGCGCGCGCCGCGTCCCGCCGTTCCAGGGCGTCGACCACCGCGGTGTGCTCGTCGACCAGCGTCTCGATCCGGTGCGGCAGCGGCAGACTCAGCCGGCGGGCCCGGTCGAGGTGCGCCTTGGCGGTCGCCACCGTGCGCCAGAGCGTGCGGTGACCGCTCGCCTCCATCAGGCGGCGGTGGAAGGCCTCGTCCTGCTCGAAGAACACGTCCGCGTCCCCCGCCTTCAGCGCGGCCCGCTGTGCGTCGAGGATGGCGCGCAGCGCCGTGATGTCCGGCGCGCCGGACTTCGTCACCGCCTCGCGCAGCGCCGCCAGTTCGAGCGCCTCCCGCATGAACTGGGCTTCCAGGACGGCGTCGACGCTGATCCGCGAGACGAACGTACCGAGCTTGGGGAAGACGTCGACCAGCGACTCCTCGCCCAGCAGGATCAGTGCCTCGCGCACCGGGGTGCGGCTGACGTCCAGCTCCGCGGCCAGCTCGTTCTCCGACAGGGGCGCACCCGGCAGGAGCTCGAGGGAGGTGATGCGCGCCCGCAGGAGGGCGTGCACCCGAGCCCGGACGGACTCGCGCGGACGCGACGCCTCCGCTTCGACCCGTCGCGTCTTTCCCGGTTCCCGCCGCTGAGCTGCCATGACGCTCACTTTCTCACCTCAGCTGCGAGGTTACTTACATACAAGGCTTGTATGTAAGTGCGGACGGGGGTAGAAAATGACGCGAGGGTCAACGGACCCCCTGGCCACGCCCGTGTCCCTGTCCCCACTGTGGACACCCCTGTGCCCCGGTCTCGCGAACCGATTCCGTCACGTCCGCACGTCCCCCTCGACCGGAGGTCAACGATGACCACCCGCTCCGTCACCGAGAGTGAGGCGCCGGCTGCCCCGTCCGGCGCCTCACTCCCCGCCCGCCCGCGCGGCCGGGGGAAGAACGTCCGCTGGGGCATAGCCGTCCTGTGCTTCGGCGGCCTCGCGGTCAACTACCTGGACCGCTCCACGCTCAGCGTCGCGCTGCCGTCCATGTCGGACGACCTGCGCATCGGCCCCGAGACACAGGGCTTCATCCTCAGTGCCTTCTTCTTCACGTACGCGCTGTGCCAACTGCCCGCCGGGGCACTCCTGGACAAGTACGGCGTGAAGCGGGTCTTCGCGATCGGCGCCATCTGGTGGTCGGTGGCCACCGTCGGGATGGGCCTGGTCCGCGGCGTCGGCTCGCTCGTCGGCGCCCGGATGCTGCTCGGCGCCGGTGAGGCCGCCGGATATCCCGCACCCGCGAAGGCCGTCTCGCGCTGGTTCCCCCGTCACGAACGAACCCTCGCCAACAGCGTCTGGGACAACGGCGCGCGCGTCGGCACCGCCATCGCCCTGCCGCTGGTGACGATGCTGGTCTCCGCGTTCCACTGGCGGGTCGCGTTCATCGCCTGCGGCCTGCTCGGCGTTCTGTGGATCATCGGCTGGTGGCGGCTCTACCACGAGCCCGCCGACCACCCGAAGCTGACCACCGAGGAGCGCGCCTACATCGAGGCGGGTGGCGCTCACACCGACGAGACGGCCGCGCAGGAGGCGGACGCGCCCGAGGTGCGCTGGCGGGACCTGTTCCGCTACCGCACGGTCTGGGGCATGATGCTCGGCTTCTTCTGCCTCAACTACGTCATCTACTTCTTCATCACCTGGTTCCCCAGCTACCTCGTCGACGAGCGCGGCTTCGACCTCCTCAAGCTCGGCTTCTTCGGTACGGTCCCGGGGCTGGTCGCCATCTTCGGGTCGCTGCTCGGCGGCTTCACCGCCGACCGGCTGCTCCGCAAGGGCTGGTCCACCACCAGGGTCCGCAAGACCTGCCTGGTCTCCGGCACGCTGTGCTCGTCCGTGATCGCGCTCACCGTCGTCGTGCCGACCGCGTCCGGCGCCCTCGCGTTGCTCTCCCTCAGCTACGCCTCGCTGACCTTCTCGACCGCGTCCGTGGCGTCGCTGCCCGCGGACGTGGCGCCGACCGCCGGGCATGTCGCCTCGCTCGCCGGCATCCAGAACTTCGCCTCGAACGTGGCGGGGATCCTCGGCCCGATCGTCACCGGATTCCTGCTGGCATCCTCCGGGGGCTCGTACGTGGTGCCGCTCCTGGTGTCCGGCGCCCTGTCCGTCGTCGGCGCCCTCACCTACGCGTTCGTCATCAAGCGCGTCGAACCGCTGCCGGTGCGCTAGTCCGCCCCGGCCCGCTCCATCCCCGTACGAAAGAGAGGGACGCCCCGTGGCCCAGTCGGTCGAGCCGGCGCAGTCGGTCGAGCCTGTCGAGTCCATACATCGCGCCGCCGTACTGCACGGTCCCAACGACGTGCGCGTCGAGGACCGCCCGGTGCCCGAGCCCGGGCCGGGCCAGGTCCTGGTCGCCGTCCGTGCCGTCGGACTGTGCGGGTCCGACCTGCACTACTACGCCCACGGCGAGAACGGCCCGAACGTCCTGCGGCAGCCGACCGTCCTCGGCCACGAGCCGGCCGGCGTGGTCGTCGGCCACGGCGCTGGCGTTGACGACCTGCCCCACGGCACGGCCGTGGCCATCGAACCGGCGCACCCGTGCGGCACGTGCGCGCTGTGCCGGGCCGGGCGCTACAACCTCTGCCCGAAGGGCACCTGTTTCGGTTCGCCGCCGACCGACGGCGCGCTCGCCGAGTACGTCTGCGTGCCACGGGACTTCGTGCATCCGCTGCCCGCGTCGACGGATGTCCGGCTCGGCGCGCTGATCGAGCCGCTCGCCGTCGCCGTGCACGCGGTGCGTCGCGCAGCGCTCGCCCCCGGTCAGCGGGTGCTGGTCACGGGGGCGGGGCCGATCGGTGTGCTGGTCGCGCAGGTCGCTGCGGCCGTCGGTGCCGGGTCCGTGACGGTGTCCGATGTGGCGGCCGAGCGGCGGGAGTTCGCGGCGCGGCTCGGCCTGCACACCGTGGACGCGGCCGGCCTCGTGCCCGATCCGGAGCGGGCCCACGCGCTGGCGTCGCCGGACGGCTACGACGCCCTGTTCGACTGCTCCGGCGTGGGGCCCGCCCTGGTGTCGGGGATCCGCGCGCTGCGCCCCGGCGGCACCGCCGTGGTCGTCGGCAATCCGAGCCGGCCGCTGACCGAGCTGCCGCTGGCGTGGATGCAGCGTCAGGAACTGTCCCTTGTGACGTCGTTCCGGTACGGGGCGGGAGACTTCGCGGCGGCGGCCGCGTTGGCGGGACGTGTCCAGCTGGCCGAACTGGTCACCGCCTCCTTCCCGTTGGAGCGGGCGGCCGAGGCGCTCGAGGTCGCGCTGACCGACCCGTCGCAGATGAAGGTCCTGGTCGAGCCGGCGCGGGAGGCCTGACCATGACCTCGCGCACCCAGCCCCGCCTGTCCCGTACCGCCCTGCCCGTGGCCGGTCTGAAGCTGCCCCCGCCCCTCCCCGAACCCGGCATCGTCCATCTGGGCCTCGGTAACTTCCACCGCGCCCACCAGGCCGTCTACACGGCCGACGCCCTGCGCCACAGTCCCGGCCCGTGGGGCATCACGGGTGTCTCGACGAGCGCGGCACGAGGTCCGCGCCCAGTGCTGACCGGCATGGCGGAGCAGGGCCAGCTCTATACCGTCCTCACCCTGCGCCGCGACGTGGGTGTCGCCGCGACCGTGCCCGGGGTGCACCATCCGGGCCTCGTCGCGGACGGGCAGGGGGCCGAGGTCGTCGCCGCGATCGGCAGCCCCACCACGCGCATCGTCTCCGTCACGGTGACAGAGAAGGGGTACACCTTCGGCGCCGACGGCCGCCTCGACCTCGACGACCCGCTGGTCCGCGCCGACCTCGCGGGAGGCCCGCCCCGCACCGCCCTCGGCCTGATCGTGCGCGGGCTCCAGCACCGGGCCCGCACCGACGGGGCGCCGGTCACCGTGCTCAGCTGCGACAACCTCATGGCCAACGGGCACCGACTGCGCGCCCTCATCGACGAGTTCGTCGCCGCCCTGCCCGCCTCGGAACGCCCCGAGCTGCAGGCCTACGTCGCGACCTCGCTCACCACACCGAACACCATGGTCGACCGGATCGCGCCCGCCACCACCGACGAGCACCGTGACCTGGTCGCCCGCGCCTTCGGCGTCCGCGACTCGGTGCCGGTGCCCGCCGAGCCGTACCGGCTGTGGGTCATGGAGGACGACTTCCGCGCCGGACGTCCGGCGTGGGAGCACGCGGGCGCGCTGTTCACGGACGATGTCGCCCCGTACGAGCTGATGAAACTGCGACTCCTCAACGGCGCCCACTCGCTCCTCGCCTACCTCGGCCTGCTGCGCGGACACCGCTGCATCGACCAGGCGGTGACGGACGAACTCCTGGGCGGTGCAGCGGAGTTCGCGATGCGGGAGGAGATCCTGCCGACGGTCCCGGAGCCCGAGGGAATGCCGGGCAAGGCCTACGTCACCGAACTCCTCGACCGGTTCGCCAATCCGGCGCTCGGCCACCGCACCGCGCAGGTCGGCTCCGACGGTTCCCTGAAGATCCCGGTCCGCTGGGCGGGGGTGCTCGCCGAGTCGCTGGCCGCGGGGCGCGTCCCGCGCGTCCTCGCTCTCGGCCTCGCCGCGTACGTGCGCGTCATCACGGCCGACGACGCGTACGACGAGCGTGCGCTCGGCACGGTCCACGACGGTGCCCGGCCGCGCCTGGCCGAGCTCGCGGCCCGGGCGAGCGGCCCCGCCGACGCGGCCCGTCTTCTGCTCTCCGAAGGAGACTTCCTGCCGCCGGACGTCGCTCAACACCGCGAACTCATCGATGTGGTCGGCGAGTTCGCGCACACGCTCGCCGTGCACGGCGTCGAGGCCGCGCTGCGTTCCGCGCTCACCTGATCCAGGTGCCGGCCGCCGATCCGGTACGCCGGCCCGGCACCTCTCCCTGCCCCGCACTCCCCCATCGAGAAGAACGGCACCCATGGCCACCATCACCTCGGCCGAGGTCTTCGTCACCTGCCCCGGCCGCAACTACGTCACCCTGAAGATCACCACCTCGGACGGTGTCACCGGCATCGGCGACGCCACCCTCAACGGCCGCGAGCTGTCCGTCGCCTCCTACCTGCGCGACCACGTCTGCCCCACCCTGATCGGCAAGGACCCGGCCCGCATCGAGCAGGTGTGGCAGTACCTGTACAAGGGAGCCTACTGGCGGCGCGGCCCGGTCACCATGACGGCCGTCGCCGCCGTCGACGTCGCCCTGTGGGACATCAAGGGCAAGGTCGCGGGCCTGCCCGTGTACCAGCTGCTCGGCGGCGCGGCCCGCGACGGCGTCACCGTCTACGGCCACGCCAGCGGCAACACGGTCCCCGAACTCCTCGACGACGTACAGCGTTTCCTCGACAAGGGCTTCCGCGCCGTGCGCGCGCAGGCGGCGGTGCCCGGACTGGAGCGGGTGTACGGCATGCGCAAGGGCGACGGCGACACCTACGAGCCGGCCGACGGGGAGCTGCCCACCGAGGAAGTCTGGGACACCGGCGCCTACTTGGACTTCGTGCCGACCTACATGTCCGCCGTCCGCGAGCGGTTCGGCTACGACTTCCACCTGCTGCACGACGTGCACCACCGGCTCAGCCCCATCGAGGCGGGTCGCCTGGGCAAGTCCCTGGAGCCCTACCGTCTGTTCTGGATCGAGGACCCCACTCCGGCAGAGGACCAGGAGGCCTTCCGTCTCATCCGGCAGCACACCACGACGCCGCTCGCGGTCGGCGAGATCTTCAACTCGATCTGGGACTGCCAGCACCTGATCACGAACCGCCTCATCGACTACATCCGCACGTCCGTCTCGCACGCGGGCGGCATCACCCACCTGCGTAAGATCTTCTCGCTCGCCGAGCTGTACGGGGTCCGCTCCGGCTCGCACGGCGCCGGCGACCTCTCCCCCGCGTCACTCGCGGCCGCGCTCCACGTCGACCTGTCGATCCCGAACTTCGGCATGCAGGAGTACATGGCCCATCTGCCGGGCTACGAGGAGGTGTTCGAGACGTCCTGGAGGTTCGAGGACGGCCTGATGCACCCCGGCGACCGCCCCGGCATCGGCGTCGAGTTCGACGAGAAGGCCGCCGAGCGCTTCCCGTACGAGCGCAAGTACCTGCCCGTGAACAGGCTGCGGGACGGATCCGTGCACGACTGGTGAGGCGAGTGGCCACGACGGCTGCCCGCCGTGGCGCCGATCCACTCGGGACCGCTGCTGACCGGGACAGGGAAACCCGGCAAGGGACGGCGGGCGCGGCCCCCCGACCGTGCCTGCCGTATCCACGACGCGGGGAGCCCGCAGCCCATGCCGGATCAGCCGGGAGCTCCGCACGGCATCGGTGCGGCCCTCGGGCAACGGCTCCTACCCGCGTGCCGCCTTGGCCGCCACGGAGCCGTGGCCGAACCCGAGATGGTCCACGAGGTCGGCGATGACCGGCTGGTTGTTCAGGTAGCGCATCCCGCCGAGGTCGGCGTGCAGGTGCGGCATACCGGGCGGCGTCACCGAGAAGAGGCGGCCGCCGACGCGTTCACCGCCCTCGAACAGGCCCACCGTGAGGGGCCCGACTCGACGCCGTCGAAGCTCCTTCAGTACGGGACCGTGCTTGGCTTCCGGGCCGAGCAGCCGCCAGGCGGCGTACGCCCCGGACACCCCGGCCGATGACCGCGACGTCGAGCACGCCGTGCTCGCCCTCGATCGTGGTGGCCTGCTCCGGCCTCGCCTGGACGAGCGGACGCGCCCGCGCCGACGCCCCCAGCGCTCCGGCGAGAGATCACGTTCGCCACTCCCGAGGAAATCCTCCCGGCGCTGCGCGGTGCACTGGCCGAGGACTGGATGGCCATGCCGGTCTGGCCCGCAGTCTCGCCTTCCGGCTGGCCTGCCTGCAGCGCCCGGACGATCCCGAACTGCTGCGCGAGGCAGCGGCCGATCTCCTCTCTTTCGGACCCGACTGGGATGATTTCGCGGAAGACCTGAAGGCTCGGGCCACCCGCCTGGACGGCTGATTCCCACGATCGAGGGTTCGAGCGGGACTCGTTCGGTGCGGCCACACTTCATCTTCGTGTCCGCGAGACTCCCTCAGCGGAGATCGCGGGCCGTCACAGCGGCCCGCTGGGCCGCACCCCCCGCGGCGTATGCTTGCGCAGGTCAGGGGAGGAGGCACCATGGGGCGGATGCCGTCGGCGCAGCGGCGCAGGCAACTGGTCGAAGCTGCTATCCGGGCCATGGCCCGCGACGGAGTCGCGAAGACCACCACGCGGTCCGTCGTTGCGGAGGCGGGTGTCTCGCTGAGCGTTTTCCACTACTGCTTCGACTCCAAGCAGGAGTTGCTCGAAGCGGTGATGGACACCATCTCCGAGCACTCCGAGTCGGACGTTCTCACCACGCTCACCCGCAGGCCCACCCTGCGCGAAACGATCCGCGCCGGGCTCCAGGCGTACTGGGACCACGTACTGGCCAATCCCGGCGAGCACATGCTGACGTACGAACTCACCCAGTACGCCCTGCGGGAACCCGGCTATGAGCATCTCGCCCGGCGGCAGTACGAGCGCTATCTCGCGGCCCACACCAAGGTGATCCGCCAACTCCCCTCGGTCCTGGGCGTGGAGCTGACCGTGCCCGAGCCCGCGGCCGCCAGGTATCTGGCCGCGCTGACCGACGGGCTCACGCTCAACTTCCTCGTGCTGGGCGACGAGGAGAAGGCGGGCGACGTGCTGGACGTCGCCGCTGACCAGATCCTGACGCTGCTGCGGTAGCAGGTCAGCGGCCGTACACCGCCGCCTCGTTGATCGAGTAGCCGTACGTGGTGGCGCGTGTCACGCCGTGGACACGGACGTACCGCGCCTGCACCGGGCTGAACACCGCGTTGTCCAGGCCCCCGTCCCCGCTGTCCGTGGACCACACGGTCCGCCAGGTGGTCCCGTCGTCCGAGACCTCGATCCGGTAGGCCCGCGCAAAGGCCCGTTCCCAGTCGAGGGAGACCTTGCCGACCGTACGGGAGCTGCCCAGATCGAGCCGCAGCCACTGGTCGTCCGACCAGCCGCTCGCCCATCTCGTGCCGGTGTCGCCGTCCACGGCCCGCCCCGCCGCGTAGCTGGTGAACGGGTTCCACTCCGTCGCGCTTGCGCTCGCCGGGGCGCCGGCGGCGAGGTCGGGCGCGGGCTTGTGGAGTTCGGTCGCCTTCCAGGTGCGGAGGTAGGACTCCGCGCCGCCGAGCAGGTCCTGCACCGTGTCCTTGCCGCCGCTGAGCCGCATCTGCTCGATCCAGTCGGGCACCATGCCGACATGGGCCGCACCGTCGGTGTTGAAGTCCCAGGTGCGTTCGCCGGTGTGCTGACGGTCGATGACGGAACCGCCGTCTGCGCTGCGGAAGGGGTACTTGACCGCGTTGGGGGCGTCGGGTCCGACCGGTCCCGGCCAGCCGCCGACTCCGTTCATGTCGGTGCCGTAGCCGAGTCCGACGCCATACTGCTGGCGCAGCGCCCTGGTCCCGGCGGACTCCTTGGCGAAGCTGTCGGCGCTGGACATGTACGAGGCCTTGAAGCCGCCGAGACGGTACACGCGCTCCAGCCAGCCGTCGTCCATCCAGCTGTGGCTGGAGAGCACGCCGGGGTAGTCCGCCGACTCCAGCAGGTCCAGGGTGCGACCGGCCGCCTTGACGCTCATGTGGTCGACCTCGACCATCATGTTGCGCTTCATCAACCCCTTGACCGCGTACTCACCGAGGCGGGTCAGACCGCGCCTGTTGCACTGCGCGTCGCTGTCGTACGTGGGCACCTTGGTGCCTGCGGGGAGCAGTTTGGTCACCTCGGCCGGGGCGGCCGCGTTGCCGGTGGGGTTGTCGTGCTGCGGGCCGCTGCACTTCTCCGTGTTCCAGAAGGTGCCGGTGGAGAGGAACTGGCCGATGTCCACGGCCGTTCCGATGGTGCCGGAGTCCATCCGCACCCCGCACAGGGCGTTGTCGAACTTGTGGCACAGGAACATGCTGCGCACACCCAGCTTGTACAGCTCGTCCAGACCGCTGTCGATGTCGGCCTGGCTGCACTGGGGGACGTCGAGGATCTGCTTGCAGCCGAAGGGCTCCGAGGTCTCTACGCCGAGCACCACGGCGAGCTTGCCCTCCGCGACGACCTGGCGGGCCTGGGTGGAGTCGGTGACGATGCGGAAGAAGCCCTTGCCCTTTCCGCCGTAGATCTTGTCGATGTAGTCCTGCATCTCGTAGGACTTACGGGCCTCTAGGCGGATGGCGTCCATCTCGTTGCAGCCGCGGTCCCTGACGTAGATCGAGCACAACAGGCCGTTGGTGACCAGGTCGTTGACGAGGATCCGCTGGCCGCCGCGCCAGGCGCGCTCCAGCCACGCGTAGTAGTTCTGCTGGTGGCTGAGGGAGTTGTGGGCCGGCCAGTCCTTGAACGTCGGCCAGCCCACCGGGTCGTGGTGACCGTCCGCACCGCCGGTGACGTTCTCGAAGAGGGCGAGCGAGCCGTCGGGATAGTGCTCGGGGCAGTCCTTGAGGGCGTCGGCGATGCCCGCTTCGGAGAACGGCTTGCCGCAGATGATGCGGCCGCCGAAGCCCTCGTTGGACATCAGGTGATTGTGCGCGTCGATGAAGCCGCGGACCCGGCCCTGACCGTCCGTGCCGTGGAAGGGTTCGCCGGTGACGTTGATCTGCGAATCGGCGGCGGGCCGCGCCGTGGGCTCCCACCAGGGGGTGTCGGCTCCGACGGCCGGAGGGGAGCCCATGCCGAGAGCCAGCAGGAGGGTGACGACGATGGCGAACAGGCCGCGTCTGCGGAGGAGGGTCATCCGGGCTACCTTCGCTGTCCGGGATGGGCACGCGCTAACTTACTCGCGCGTAGGTCCCGTCGAGGATGGCGCGGACCTGACAGCGAGTCAATAGTCCGGGACAGATGACCTATTTGATGCGCCGTCAGCTCCGCTGACTGAAAATGACCCCTGGACTGGTCGGAGAGAAGGGCCTGTTCAAAGGGCGGTTCTGGAGGACGCGCCGGAGGCCGGAATGGCGGAGCAGCCCGGTTGCGAGCGAGGCGACAACGCCGGGGCAGGGGCGGGGAACCCACGCGATGACACCTCGCGCAAGCGAATTACGGCCGATGTGACCAGCTGGAATTCCTGCTGCGTGGTTTGACGGGCCTGGGCCAGCCGGCCGTGGATGCGGTGGGAACGTGACCTGCTGGTGCGAGACCGCTCACGCCACCCATGACGTTGATGCCCTCAGGACGACGAAGCTTCGCCAGGCGCACTGGGCGGCCGTCGATGCCCGGCCCTGCCGGGGCCGGATCGAGGTAGAGATGAGGCCCGGCGTCGGACGATCGGCCGCGTGCCGGACCCATGCCCCTCTACGAGGACATCGGCCGCATTGCCGTTTCGGCACACGCCGCGGCTCTCCGGGTCTGCGGGGGCTGCCTGTCAGCCGTGCAGAAGACGCCTGTGGAAGGCACGAACCGCACTCCGGGCGGGCGGCGCCCTGAAGCGGGAAACACCGGCGGGTTGCCGCTGGAATCTCCCGCCCTGGGCGGAAGGGAAGCCAGGTGAGGGCTACTTGCCGGTTCCGCTGAGGTGAGCCGCCCACGGGTAGTAGACGTAGGAGAACGCTGCCGGCGCCCCCGTGATCTTGCTGCCGAGCCACACGTCGTTCGTCAGCTGGATGCCCGAGAACATCGGATCCATCTCGTCGTGCAGCTTCTGCTCCATCTGCACGACCAGCTTGGAGCGGGCGCTCTCGTCCTTCGTGCCGATCGCCTTGGCGTAGAGCCCGTCGATGCCCTTGTAGCCGGACTGGTTGAAGGTGCCGCCGGTCACCGCGGTGAGGCCCAGCCAGTCGAGCGGGTTAGGGATGTTCGGCCAGAACTGTGTGTACAGCAGGTCGGTGCCGCCACGCGTCGCCGGGTCGTAGAGGTAGTTCGAGTAGCCGGTCGCGGGGACGACGTTGAGCTTGAATTTCAGGCCGATCCTGTCGGCCGCGTCCTTGATCCCGACGCCCAGCTGCTGCGTCTCCGCCTGCTGCGGCACCACGAGGCTGATCTCCTTCGACTTCACGTCGGCCGGAACTCCGGCGAGCAGCTTCTTCGCCTCGTCCGTCTTCGCGGAGCCGTCGGTCTTGACCGAGCCGGCGTACGAGGTCAGGTCGTCCTTCGCGAAGCCGTACACGGCCGGTACGGTCTGCAGCGAAGCAGGGGTCCCCTCACCGGCGTACACCTGCTTGCCGATGCCCTTCCAGTCGATGGCCATCTGGAGCGCCTTGCGTACGTCGGCGTTGCCCATCGCGCCCTTGTGGTTCGCGACCACGAGCGTGACGGCCAGGGGCGCGGGACCGGAGTAGAGCTTGCCCGCCGACGACGCCCTCAGCTGTGACAGGCCGGCCACCGGCGGACCGTACGTTCCGTCGATCTGGCCCGAGAGCAGGCCGGAGGTGATCGCGGAGTCGTCGGTCAGGAACGTGAAGTCGATGTTCTTCACCTTCCGTGGCAGCGACTTGTTCCAGTAGCCGTCGTAGCGGCTCGCACTGATCGACTGACCCCGCGTCCACTTGGCGAACCTGTAGGGGCCGGTGCACATGACACCGACGCCCGGCGTACCGACCTTCTTGCCGTGCTGCTCGTAGAAGTTCTTCTGAACGACGACACCGGCGTAGCTCGCCAGCTCATCGTTGAAGAGGTAGTCGGGCTTCTTGAGCTTGACGGTCACTTCGGCGGTGCCCGTCTTCGCGATCGAGGCGACGTTCGCGTACAGGTAGCCGTAGAAGCTCGACTTGTCCGTCATGTTGTGCCGCATGCTCCACACGACGTCGTCGGCGGTCATCGGCGAGCCGTCCCAGAAGGTGACGCCGCTGCGCAGCTTGTACGTCCAGGTCTTCGGGTCGGGGTTCGTGTACGACGTCGCCAGGTTGGGCTTGATCTTGAAGTCGGGCGTCTGGGCGAACAGTGTCTCGCACATGTTCGAGTTGATCATGTTCGGTGTGTAGTCGGCCGACTGGAAGGGGTCTACGGTCTGCGGCTCGCCCTGGAAGACGTTCCAGGTGATCTTGTCGACCGAGCCCTTGCCTGCCGGCGTGAAGGTCGTCAGCGCGTCGGAGGACTTGGACGCGCTGGTGTCGGATGTGCCTCCTCCGGAGCCGGAACAGCCGGCCAGCACGAGGCCGGTGGCGGCGACGACGGCGAGTGCCGATGCCCGTCTGCTGGGGCGGGGTGCGTACATGGCGTGACTCCTGGTCAGTGTCGGGCTGTGAGGGTTTCGGGGTCCCACCCGCTGCGGGGGACGCTGCCGCGCAACAGGCGGGTGTAGGGGTCCTGAGGGTTGTCGAGCACGTCGGCGGTGGGCCCTTGCTCGACGACGGCGCCGTGACGCATGACGATCGTGTCGTCGGTCACCTGGCGGATGACGGCGAGATCGTGGCTGATGAACAGGTAGCTCACACCACGCTTGCGTCGGATGTCCGAGAGCAGATTGAGGATCTGGGCCTGGATCGAGACGTCCAGGGCGGACACGGCCTCGTCGAGGATGAGGACGTCCGGATCGGCGGCGAGCGCCCGGGCGATGGCGACGCGCTGGCGCTGCCCTCCGGAGAGTGACCTCGGCAGTGCCGCCAGCTGCCGGTCGTCGAGTCCGACGAGCTCCGCCAGTTCGCTCACGCGCTTCCTGGTCTCGTCACGGCCGAGCCGGGAATGAACGCCGACGACTTCCGCAAGGCAGTCACCGACGCGCTGGCGGCGGTCGAGCGAGGTGTACGGGTCCTGGAACACGATCTGGATGTCCCGGCCCCGCTGACGGCGGCTGCGTGCGGAACGCGCCGGATGTGTCCGGTCCTCGCCCCGGAACGTGATGCGGCCACCGGAGGGACGCTCCAGGCCGATGATCATCCGCGCCGTGGTCGTCTTGCCGGAGCCGGATTCGCCGACGATACCGAGGGACCCGCCGGGGGCCAGGGCGAAGCTGACGTCGGCGACCGCGGTCGCCTCGGCACGCCCGCGGCCGAACGTCTTGGTCAGGTGCTCGACCACGAGCAGCGGTTCGGTCATCGCTGGGCCTCCTCGTTCGAAGCGGAGCCGACGTGCTCCTGCGGCACCGACCGGCCGCGCAGTCCGGGCATCCGGACACATCGGGTCTGCGACGGACCGATCTGCAGCAGGGGCGGCACTCCTGCCCGGCACTCCTCTTGCGCGAAGGAGCAGCGCGGCGCGAACGCGCAGCCGTCCGGCGCCTCGTAGGCGGTGGTCGGATGACCGCTGATCGCGGGCAGCCGGTCGACGCGCCGGTCGATCTCGGGCCGCGCCCGCACCAGTGCGGCGGTGTACGGGTGGAGCGGGTCCTCGTGCAGCCGCGCCGACGCCTGACGCTCCATGACCTGGCCGGCGTACAGCACGATCGTCTCGTCGCACACGGCGCCGGCGAGCTCCAGGTCGTGCGTGATGAAGAGCATCGCCATGCCGTACTCGCGCTGCATGCGCCGGAGAATCGCCATCACTTCCGCCTGGGTGGTGACGTCGAGCGCGGTCGTCGGCTCGTCCGCGAGGATGAGCCGGGGTCGCGCGGCGACCGCGGCGGCGATCATCACCCGTTGCAGCAGACCGCCGGAGAGCTCGTGCGGGAACTGCCGCAGCCGGCGCTCCGGGTCCCCGATCCCGACCTCGGTGAGCAGCTCCTGTGCGCGCTTTCGAGCAGCGGACTTCGGCAGCCGGTCGTTGATGCGCATCGCCTCGGTGAGGAAGTCGCCGATCGTGCGTACGGGGTTCGTGTAGGCCCGTGCGTCCTGGAAGATCATCGCGACGTCCTTGGCCCGGTAGGACCGCAGGGCGTCGGCGCGAAGGTCGAACACCTCGGCGCCGTCGAAGCGGACACCGCCCCGGACGTCGGCGCCGTCGGGAAGCAGGCGCGCGATGGTGCGTACCGTCATCGACTTGCCCGAGCCGGACTCCCCGACCAGACCGAGCGTGCTTCCGCGGTCGAGCGAGAACGAGACCTCGCGCAGCACGGTGCGCAACTCGCCCGCGACCGGCAACTGGACTGTCAGACCCTCGACTTCGAGAAGTGCGTTCACGCGCGTGCCTCCCAGCGCTCCGTGAGCCGGTCGCCGAGCATGTTCACGGCCCCGACGGTGACGACGATGAGCGCGCTGGCGAACAGCGCCTCCTGCGGGTGTTGTTGCAGCACACCGGCCATGCCGGTGCCGACCATCGCGCCCCAGTCGGAGGTCGGCGGCTGCACCCCGAGGCCGATGAAGGAGAGGCCGGCGAGGTCCATCAGGGCGAACCCGAAGGCGAGTGTGGCGTTGGCGACGATCAGCCCACCCACGTTGGGCAGGATGTGCCCCAGCGCGATCCGCAACCCGTGCACGCCCTGAACCTGCAACGCCGCGATGTAGGGCAGGTTGCGCTCACGCAGCGCCGCGCTCCGCACGATCCTTGCGATGTAGGGGACGTAGGCGACGGACAGCGCCACGACGGCGGCCGTCAGGCCGGATCCGAACAGGGCGGTCGCCAGGATCGCGAGGAGCAGACCGGGGAAGGCGAACACCGCGTCGACGACGCGCACCACCATCTGGTCGAACCAGCCGCCGAACCAGACGGCCGCGAGCGCGAGGACCGTCCCGAGGAGCGTCGAGATCACGACGACGAGGAACGGTCCGATCAGCGCGGTTCGGGAGCCGTGGACGAGGCGGGAGAGAAGGTCCCGCCCGCTCGCGTCGGTTCCCAGCAGATGTGCGCCGCTTGAACCCTGATACGCGCCGGAGAGGTCGACGGCGTTCGGGTCCTGCGGTGAGAGGAGCGGCGCGAGGACGGCGCAGCAGACGACGAGTCCGAGGAGCGTGAGCGCCACCCAACCGGACATCCCGATGCCTCGCGTACCCCGCGTCGTCCGCCGGCCTGCCTTTCGGGCTCCGATACGGCGTACCGCCGCTGTCGCGCTCATGAGTCCTTCTTCCCGATCGACACGCGCGGGTCGAGCAGTGTGTAGGCGATGTCGATGAGGGTGTTCAGCACGATGAAGGCGGCGACGTACATCAGGCAGATCGCCTGGACGACGGGGAAGTCCTTCTGCTGAACCGAGCTGACGAGGAACTGGCCGAGCCCGCCGAGCTGGAAAACCTGTTCCACGATGACGCTTCCGGCGATCAGGCCCGCGATCGTGAGCCCGGCGACGGTGAGCACCGGCATCGCGGCATTGCGCATCACATGTCTGCGCACGACTGCCCCCCGGGGCAGTCCGCGGCTGATCGCCGTCTGCACGTGATCGGCCGACAACTCCTGCCGGACCGCGGTCTGCGCGAGTCGCGCGACGAACGCGACGGACGCCAGCGCGAGCGCGAGCGACGGAAGAACCAGGTGGTAGACCTCGTCGAGGCCCGCGCGGCCGGCGCCGAACACCGGGAACCACTCCAGGTCGACCGCGAACACGACGATCAGCACGACCGCTCCGACGAAGGTCGGCACCGCCATGACACCCGTCGCGGCGGCCATGGCCGACCGGGACACCCAGCCGGGCTTGAGGCCGGCGAGCGTGCCGATGGCCAACCCGAGCACCAGGACGATCGCCGCGGCCATGAGGACGAGAAGCGTGGTCACCGAAGCGCGGTTTCCGACCAGCGACGACACGGGTTGGTTGTAGATGATCGAGGTTCCGAAGTCCCCGTGCAGCACGCCGCCCAGCCACCTCAGGTACTGCTGCCAGATGGAGTCGTCGAGGTGGTACTCGGCCTTGATCGCGGCGATCGCTTCGGGGCTCATGGTGCGACCGTGCGTGAGATAGGTGAGCGGGTTTCCCGGCGCGGCGTAGAGCGCTCCGAAGACGACCAGGCTCGCGATGAACAAGGTCACCATCAGCCCCACGAGGCGAACGGCGACGAACCGCAGGACCGCCCCGCCGGGCCGCTGCTTCGCCTTCGCCTTCGCCTGCCCCGTTGGCGCGGGCACCGACAGGGTCGCGTCGCTCATCGGTTCACCTCCGGCTGTGCGTGATGGACCACGCGGCCACCCACGACGGTCCGCAGCACTCGCGTGTCGAGCAGTTCCTCGAGCGGCCGGGAGAAGATGTCCCGGTCGAGCACGATGAAGTCGGCGTACAGCCCTTCGGCGATACGGCCGTGCAGGTGCTCGGAGCGGCTCGCCCAGGCGGAGTCACGCGTGGCGTGCACGATCGCGTTCGCCAACGGCAGGGCGTAGTGCGCGAGATTGGCGGGCAGCGACGGATCCAGTGCCGAACGCCGTGTCGCCGCGATGAACATGTTGGGCAGCGGCGCGTGCGGCGAGGTCGGGGAGTCGGTGCCGAGCACGAGCGTGGCCCCGGCATCGGTCATCTCGGGCCACGGGAAGCCGCGCTCGACCCGTTCGTCACCGAGTACGCGTCGCCAGTTCTCCTGGATGGCCGGGTCGGCGTGCACGGGCTGCATGCTCGCCGTGATGCCGAGTGCTGCCAGTCGGTCGATCTCCGCGGGGTCGACGACTTCGAGATGCTCGATGCGGTGGCGGCGCTCCTTGGGGCCGTTGAGAGCGACGGCGTGCTCGACGGTGCCGATCGCGACGCGGATCGCCTCGTCACCGATGGCGTGCATGGCGACCTGCAGGCCGGCCGCGTCCGCGGCGGCCACCACCGGTGCGAGCTCGGCAAGACTCCAGATCGGGTCGGCGTTCGTGCCGTCCGCGTAGGGCTTCCCGAGAGATGCGGTGCACCCGTCGACGGTTCCGTCGACCATGACCTTGATGCCGGTCACGCGCAGGAACGGGGTCGAGTGGTGGGTGGCGAGTTCGACGGCACGCTCGACCTGAGCGCGATTCCCGGCCGCGTCTCCAGTGGGCTGGACGCGCCAGAACGCGCCGATGCGCGTGGTCAGGGCGCCCGCCGCGTCGGCTCGGCGCATCGCCGCGTAGTCGTCCTCGCCCAGCGCCATCTCGGTCGAACCGACGATCCCGGACTCGGCGTACGCCGCGAGGGCGACCGCCAGGGCCTCGTCACGGTCGGCGTCACTGGTGAAGCCGTCGAGCACCGGCCACACGAGGTGGTGCATCGCGGTCTCGTCGACCAGTCCGGTGGCCGCGCCCCGCTCGTCCCGGTGGACCGTTCCCCCGGGGGGTGATGCCGTGGTGTCGTCGATCCCGGCCTCGGCGAGGGCCGCCGAGTTCAGCCAGATCGAGTGGAAGTCGTAGGCCTGCGCGTAGACGGGCCGGTCGGCGACGACGACATCGAGCATGCCTCGATCTGGCTGGCCGCCAGGTATGTCACCGTGCTTCCACCCGGTGGCGAGCACGCGAGGGGCGTCGGGGTTCTCCTGGGCCCACGTCCGGATGCGCCGCTGGATCTCCTTCACCGTGTTGGCGCCCCAGAGATCGACCTGGGCCGCTGCTTCGCCGGTGCCGACCACGTGCGCATGGCCGTCGACGAATCCGGGGAGGACGGTCGAGCCGTCGAGGTCGTGGATCAGGGCATCCGGTCCGGCCACACGTGCCGCGGTGGCGTCGTCGCCGACGTAGGCGAGCCGGTCGCCCACCACCACGAGCGACTCGGCCCAGGTGCGTCGGTCGGAGGTGAAGATGCGGGCGTTGCAATAGAGATGAACGGGCTGGGTCACGTCGTTGTGCATCGGGTTCCTCAGAACTGTCAGAACTGGTCGAGACCCTCGCGGGCCGCGGTGTCGGGGTTGCCTGCCCGGTACTCGAGGGCGAAGCCGGGAATGTCGAGAGAGACCGTGAGCAACGTGCTCCACTGCTCGTGGCCGGGCTGGGACGCGTCGGCATGGACGCACACCACCGCGGCGGCGCCGTCACCACCGCAGAAGGCGGCCGCGCGCTCCGGCGCGGAGCGGCCGGTCATGTGGCCGCGCGCAGCGCGTGCGTGGAGGTACCGCTCGACCGACGCCGACTCCGGAATGCCGGCGTCGCCGTCGGCAAGCCCGGCATCGAGAAAGTGGTTCGTGTGGACGACCCAGCCGTCGTCGTCGGGCCGCACCACGGCGATTCCGGAGGGCGACATCTCGATGGACGCCGCTTCGGCGTGGCCGCCCTGGTGGCTCGCGACAGTCTGCACCGTGGACGCGCTCAGGGTCGCGGAGGCGACGATGTCGCGGGCCTCCGCCACCGTCGTCGCCTCCTCGAGGACGCGACGCGCGACCGCATGGACGGGTACGCCGCCGGTGGCTCCGTCGGAGCAATGCCTGAGGATGTTGAAGTGGAGGCCGAGGCCGGCGTCGTTCACCCCGATCTTCGCGGCCGTTCCGAACTCGGTGAAGAGCTTCACCCGGCGTCCGGTCCCGGTCACGAGCGCCAGCAGGAGACCGTCCGGAGTGAGCGAGTCGTGCCAGTCCCACGTCTGGATCGTCTCGGGTGGGCCGCCGGCGGGCGGCGCGTACACGGCGGTCGTGCACTCGCCCTTCCCGGGGGGTGCGGCGGCGAGCACCTCGGTCCGTGCGCCGACCGCGGCCACCTGCCACGGCTCGATCCCGGCTGCCCCGGCGATCGCGTCGGACTCCTCGGCCAGACCCGGATACCAGTCGCGCAAGGCGTCGTGACTGCGGGCGACGATGTCGCGGACGGTCGTCTCCGGGATGCCCAGAACCGCGAAATGCGCCAGGTAGCGGGCACTGACGTCACGCACCTGATCGGCGAATCGCGTGCCGATCTCGCGTCCCCGGTCGTGGGGGTCAGTGGTGGTCGTGCGAAGTGTGTGCAGCTTCATCGTGTTGCTCTTCGACCTTTGCTTGTGAGGCCAGTCACAGTGAGAGGCGGGCGACACGCTAGGTGGGTAAAACGTTTAATACAATGGCGTTGCGCAAGTCACTTCCGCTCACTTTCCGCTCGCTTTCCGCTCTTTCCGACGCAGCGGGAAATTCGAACCGAGGAGGTCGCCGTGGCCCGACCGAAGGGCGTGACCATTCGCGATGTCGCCCAGCGCGCGGGGGTATCCGTCGCAGCCGTCTCGATGGCGCTCAACGACACCGGGACGCTCAGCGCGGCCACGCGACTGCGCATCCGGGCACTCGCCGAGGAGATGGACTACCAGGCCGACGCCCTCGCGCGCGGCCTGCGACGTTCGTCGGTCGGGGCGATCGGGCTCGTCATACGGTCACTTGACGCACTCGGTGAATACGCGCCGCGGGGCGTCGACGTGTTCACTCGCTACATCGGCGCCGTCTCGGCGCAGGCGATGGACCGTGGACTCAGCGTGATGCTCGTACCCGACCCGACCAGGCGGCCGACCCCACCACTGGCGCTGTCGCTCGACGGCTACATCGTGACGATGCCTCACATGGATGATCCGGTGGTCGCTCTCCTCGAACGGAGAGGGATCCCGTACGTGACGCTGGGACGCGATCCCAGCCGCCCGGACTTCACGGACTGGGCCACCGAGGACGACAGCGCGAGCTTCCGGCGCGTCTACGAGCACTTCGCCGCGAGCGGCGCCCGATCGATCGCCCTGTTGCGCGGAACGGACCCCAACGCGTGGAACATCGACAGCGAGGCGACGTACCGCGCCTGGTGTGAGAGCGCCGGGATCACGCCGCGCGTCTACATGTCGGCCGAGCGCACCGGCGAGCAGGGCGGCGAAGCCGTGGCGCACACGATCGTGGACGACGGCATCCCCGACGCAATCCTGTGCCACACCGGCCGTCAGGCGGCCGGCGCGCTCGCGGGCCTCACGGCTCGCGGTGTCGCCGTGCCGGACCGGACGATGCTCGCCGCAGCTTCCGACTCCGAGCACACCCGCCACAGCAGGCCTGCCATCTCGGCCATCGAACTCCACGCCGAGGAAACGACGTTGGCGCTGCTCGACCTTCTCCAAGCGCGTATCGCAGGCGAGCCGAGCGCGGGACCGGTCCTGACGACCGATCGCTTCCGGGTACGCGCATCCTCACGACGCACTCACACGAACACCTGATTACTCGCTCGAGCTGCCGCACCCGGGATGATGGGGGCGCCGTTCCTGGCCGCTGGCCCACCGTGGCGAGCACCGAGCACAGCTCATGAAGTCCGAGGTTCGGACAGTAGCGTCACGTTCCCCCATAGCTCTCTGGTTCCTGCACCGGTACTGTCGGGCCGTGACACCCGATCCCTCCATCGATGCCGTTTCCGCAGGCCAGGGTCGCGTCAGTCAGCGCAACCTGCGTCTGTCGGCGGTGCTGGTGACGCCTGTGCTGGTGGTGACGTCAGGGTTGCTCGTGCGGTCAGGTCTGGTCGGTGATTCGTGGTGCATCCTCGCCCTGTTCTCTCCGCTGATCAGCGTCCTTGTCTGGTCCATCCTCGGCGAGGCGCGGTCCGTTGAGCTGCGAGACGGCCATCTGTTGACCGCGCACACCTTGAGCGGGCGGCGTACCGTCGATCTCACCCGACTGACGAAAGTACGACGACTCGAACTCATGGGCCGCGGCCAGCCGATAGACCGGCTCGCGTTGCAAGACGCCCATGGCGTCTCCCTCGTCATCGACAAGGGGCCCGACGCTGCGGTCCGCGAAGCGATCGCGCAGCGTCCGACCGGGGAGATTGCCGTCTCGCGCCGCGCGGCCGAGCGACTGCAGCTCATGCCGTCGACGTACCGCGCCTGGAGGACCTACCTCCGAGCCCTGCTCTGCACCATCGCCTGGATCAGCGCCGTCATGGTGTCGGGCATCATCTTCCTGACCGTCAGCCTTGGCATCGCGGGCAGGGTTTGACGGACGCTCCGGAGGTCGCAGCGGCGGAGGGGTCCGGTTGACTTCCGAGCCCTAGGCTCACGACACACGCGAAGGCATGCCCATGCCATTCGTGCGCGCCTTGCCGGGACGAGGCCCGGCGCACTTCCGGATACCCCCCGGGTCTACGCGCTTCTCTGTGACAGGGGTGTGACGCAGGCACGTTGCCACACGCAATGTGCGGTTGTGATGATGGGTGGTATGTCTGAGCACGGGGGTGCGGCAGGTGAGCCGCAGCGGATACCGAGATCGCGTCTCGCAGACTACGCGGCGATGAGCGCAACGCCAGATGCTGAACCAGCGGCGACGTCCGGGGAGCCCGATTCCGGACTGCAGGAAACCCCGCTCCCGCAGGCGGCGACAGCCGACCCGGCGACCGGGCCGGTCGGCCCGGATCCGGCGGCTGAGGAAACCGAAACAGCCGCCCGTAGAAAAGCGTTCGCCCAGCTACTCGGAGAGTTCCGGCGGACGGCCGTGCTGGTGCCGCTGGGCGACGAGCCGGGCGCGGAGGAGGAACGCGGGATGCTGACCGCCGACTTCAACGGGATCCGGTTCATCCTCGCCTTCTCCGACGAGCAGGCCCTGGCCCGCTACGCACAAGCGCGTGGCGAATACGCCCGGGAGTGGACATACCGCACAGTGCTGGGGGCCCGCCTCCTCGATGTGGCGGTGCCGGCCGCGGGGGTGCCCTGCGGGGTGGCCCTGGACTGCGCGGACGGGGCTGACGGGATGGTGTTCCCGCCGGTGAAGGGGATCGTGCCGGACGACGTGGCGCTCGACCGTGACATCGACGAGAACGCGGGGGGTGCCGCATGACCGGCGACGGAGGCGGTGGCGGAGGTGGAGGTGGCGGCGGCAAGGATCTGAAGGCCACCGGTCTGGATCTGGTCGCCAAGGGGTTGACCGAGGCGCTGGCCGAGTTGAAAGAGCTGGGGATGGTCGGGGAGGCCGGCGCGGGGCGCGGCTTCTCCGACATCGCTTTGTCCGGCCTGGAGTTGGGGCACGAAGGGCTCACCGGGGACTTCAAGTCGTTCTGCGAGCGCTGGGAGTGGGGTGTGCGCTCGCTGGTCAACGAAGGCAACACGTTCGCCCAGAAGACCGGCCTGTCGGCAGGCACGTACTACGAGACCGAGCAGTACGTGGAGGGCAGCTTCAAGGTCGTCGCGAACTCGGCGATCGGCAACCCGTACGCCTCCGAGGAGGACGTCACCAAGCAGGGCTGGGGTGACATCGCGAAGTCCGGTGCCTACGGCGGTGTCGACTACAGCGAGAAGTCCTTCGATCAGGCCATGGCCAACAGCGCGCAGGGCTGGAAGGACGCCGGCCGCGACATCGCGACGTCCCATACTGCGGGCCCGTTGGGCCTCAATCCCGAGAACATGCACAACGCTGCCGGCGTCTCCGATGCCGAGTACGACAAGTGGCTCGACGACACCTTCGGCCCCTCCCCCGAGGAGCGGGCCAAATCCGCCGGGCAGCAGGGCGGGGGTGAGGGCTGATGGGGCTCGGGGACATCGTCGACGGCGTCAAGGGCGGTATCAACAAAGGGCTTTCGGTCGGTGAGGATCTCATCGACGAGGGCAAGAAGAAGGTCGGCGAGGGCGTCGACTACGCCACGAACAAGGTCGGCGACGGCCTGGACTACGTGGGGCTGCACGGGGCGGCCGACGCGGTCGAGGACTGGGGCGACGACGTCGCCTCCGACCTCGGCGCAACGCCCGGCGAGCAGCAGCTCGGCCAGACCGAGGAGGCCAACGAGCTCGTCCACGGCAACCCCGACAAGATCCGCGAGTCCGCCAAGCACCTCAAGGACTTCCACACCGCCTTCGACCACGTCAGCGCGGGCATGCGCAAGGTCGACTCCTCCGGCTGGGCGGGCGAGGGCGGCGACGCGTTCCGCAAGAAGTTCGGCGTGCACCCCACCAAGTGGGCCGAGGCCGCCGACGCCTGCGACGATGCGTCCAGCACTCTGGAGTCGTACGCCGGTACGGTCAAATGGGCGCAGGGCAAGGCCAAGGAAGCCGTCGAGCTGTACAAGAAGGGCACGAAGGCGTCCAAGGACGCGGTCGACGCGTACAACAAGAAGGTTGACGCCTACAACGGAAAGATCAAGGCGAACGAGGACCCCGGCCCCAAGCCGGAGCCGTTCTCGGATCCCGGCAAGGCCGACATCAAGAAGGCCCACGAGACGCTCGCCGAGGCACGCAAGCAGCGCAACACCGCGGCCTCCGACGCCCAGGGCAAGGTCAAGGCGGCCCTCGCACACGCCCCCGCCGAACCCCCGCCGCTCGACCGCCTCGGCAACGACCTCGTCGACGGCTACCAGGCGTACAACCTCGAGCTGACGCACGTGGTGGGCGGCGCCCTCAAGGGCACGGCGGGACTGCTCAACTTCGCCCGCGGCCTGAACCCCACCGACCCCTACAACCTCACACACCCGGCCGCCTACATGCAGAACGTCTCCATGACGCTCTCCGGCCTCGTCTCCACGGCCGCGCACCCCGAACGCATCGTCACCGCCGCCGTCGACGGCTTCAAGAAGGACCCCTCCGAATTCATCGGCCGCCTCCTTCCCGAACTCGTCGGCACCAAAGGCGCCGGACTCGCCCGCAGCGGCCTGCGACTGAGTCTCAAGAAGGGGATGGAGGAAGGGGCGGAGACCGGCCTGCGGCGCGCCACGCGCGATGCCGAGCGGCACGCGGAACCCGACGGACAGAAGAAGTGCAACGGTACCGACCCGGTCGACCTCGCGACGGGGCTCATGTATCTGCCCCAGACCGACGTCGAACTGCCGGGAGTGCTGCCGCTCGCCTTCACGCGTCGCGCCGAGTCCGGGTACCAGCTCGGCCGCTGGTTCGGGCCTTCCTGGTCGTCGACGCTGGACCAGCGCCTGGAGATCGACGCAGAAGGGGTGGTCTTCGTCACCGATGACGGCCTCCTGCTCGTCTATCCCCATCCCGCTCCCGGGGTTCCCGTGCCGCCCTCCCACGGCCCCCGTCGCCCGCTGAACCGTGTCGACGGCGGTTATACGGTGAGCGATCCGCGCACCGGCCGCGTCTGGCACTTCGCCGACCGGGACGAGCGATCGGCGGTGATCGAGCAGATCGACGACCGCAACGGCAACTGGATCACCTTCGAGTACGACTCCGAGGGCACCCCGCTGTCCATCGCCTCCAGCGCGGGCCACCGTCTGGTGTGCACCGTTTCCGACGGCCGGGTCCGTGCCCTGCTGCTGGCCGACGCCGCCGGCGACGGGGAGAACCTGGAGATCAAGAGATACGGCTACTCGGACGAGGGCCACCTCACCGAGGTCGTCAACTCGTCCGGCCTGCCACTGCGCTTCACCTACGACGAGCGTGGCCGCATCACCTCCTGGACCGACACCAACGACCGCTCGTACACCTACGCGTACGACGACCGGGACCGCTGCGTGGCAGAAGGCGGAGCGGAGGGCCATATGGCTCTTCGCCTGGCCTATACAGAGCCCGACCCGAGCACGGGGTACCGCCTGACCACGACGACGACCGGCGAGGGTCACCGGCGGCGATTCCTCGTCGACGCCTCGTCCCGAGTGATCGCGGAGACAGACCCGCTCGGCGCCACCACCCGCTACCGGCGTGACCGCTTCGACCGGCTCCTGTCCCGCACCGATCCTCTCGGACACGTCACCGCCTTCCGGTACGACGAAGCGGGCAATCTCGCCCACGTGGTGCGCGCCGACGGGCGCGAGGCCCACGCCGAGTACAACGAGCTCGGTCTGCCCGTGAAGGTGACCAATCCCGACGGCACGACCTGGTGCCAGACCTACGACGAACGCGGCAACCGCCTCACAGCCACCACCCCCGCCGGTGCGACGACGCACTTCACCTACGACGAGGCGGGCCGACTCACCTCCGTGGTCGACCCGCTCGGCGGCGCCACGACGCTTCGCTGTGATCGCGCGGGCCTTCCGGTCGAGGTGACGGATCCGCTCGGTTCGACCACCACGTACGAACGTGATGCCTTCGGCCGGCCTGTCGCCGTCAGGGACCCGCTCGGGGCGACGACCCGCCTGGAATGGAACACCGAGGGCCGGCTCGTCCGCCGTACCGCGCCCGACGGCGGCAGCGAGACGTGGTCGTACGACGCGGAGGGCAACTGCACCGCCCACACCGACGCCGTCGGCAACGTGACGCGCAGCGCCTACACGCACTTCGACCTGATCACCGCGCGCACGACACCGGACGGAGCACAGTACGCGTTCACGCACGACTCGGAACTGCGCCTCACCAAGGTCACCAACCCTCAAGGTCTCACCTGGAGTTACGAGTACGACAGCGCCGGCTGGCTGGCCCGGCAGACCGACTTCGACGGACGTACGGTCCACTACGAGCACGACGCCGCCGGGCGCATGACCACCCGGACCAACGCTCTTGGCCAGACGGTGCGTTACGTCTACGACGAGCTCGGCAGGGTGGTGGAGAAGGAAACCCCCGCGGGCAACACCACCTTCGCCTACGACCTCACCGGCCGGCTCGCCCGGTCCGACGGGCCCGGGGGCTCGCTCACCATCCTGCGCGACCGCTTCGGGCGCGTGCGTTCGGAGAACGTCGACGGACGTGTACTGACCTACCGTTACGACGAGTTGGGACGACGGACCGGGCGGCTCACGCCCAGCGGCGCCGAGTCCGCATGGACCTACGACGTGGCGGGGCGCAGCGTGCGGCTGACGACCGCGGGGCGTGATGTGGGCTTCGCGTACGACTCCGCCGGCCGCGAAACCGGTCGCCGCATCGGCACGTCCCTCGCACTGGACAACTCCTTCGACGACATGGGCCGCCTCACCACACAGTCCGTCATCGCGTCGGGCGAGGACCGGTGTGTCCAGCGCCGCGCGTACACCTACCGCGCGGACGGCAACCTGCTGGGCGTCGAGGACCTCGTGTCCGGCACCCGGCGGTACGAACTCGACGCGATCGGCCGCGTGACCGGCGTCGAGGGCAGCAGCTGGTCGGAGTCGTACGCCTACGACCTCGCGGGGAATCTGACCGCCGCCTCCTGGCCTGACGAGCATCCGGGCCAGGCGGCCACCGGCGCGCGCTCGTACTCCGGTACGCGCCTCACCCGGGCAGGGCGTGTCCACTACGAGCACGACGCGCTGGGCCGGGTCACCGTGCGCCGCAAGCGCCGCCTCTCGGGCTCGACCGAGGTCTGGCGCTACGAGTGGGACCCCGAGGACCGGCTCGTCTCCACGGTCACCCCGGACGGCAGGAAGTGGCAGTACACGTATGACGCGTTGGGGCGACGCAGCGCCAAGACCTGTCTGGCCCCCGACGGCGAGACCGTGGTCGAGCGCACCGTCTTCACCTGGGACGGTACGACCCTGTGCGAGCAGGTGGCGACGTCGCCGGAGCTGCCCCGGCCTGTCGCTCTCACCTGGGACCACGCCGGTCAACGGCCCATCACCCAGACCGAGCGGGTGCTGGCACCCGGGGCGCCGGGCGAGCTGTGCCCGATGCCACCGCAGGAGGTCGACTCACGGTTCTTCGCCATGGTCACCGATCTCGTCGGCACTCCCACGGAGCTCATCGACGAGTCCGGGGACATCGCGTGGCGTCGGCGCAGCACCGTGTGGGGCACGACGGCCTGGGCGAGCGACAGCAGCACGTACACGCCGCTCCGTTTCCCCGGGCAGTACTTCGACCCCGAATCCGGCCTGCACTACAACTACTTCCGCCATTACGACCCCGAGACGGCACGCTACGTATCGCCCGATCCGCTCGGCCTGACTCCCGCACCCAACCCGTCCACCTATGTGGACAACCCCCATACCTGGTCGGACCCGCTCGGCCTCGCACCGGAGTGTCCGCCGAAGGGCGAGCACTCCAACCCCTTCGAGCGCCGGGAGGACGCCGAGAGGGCGGCCTTCGAGGTGGCGGGCGTCCCCTACGGGGCCGCGCCGGACGCGCAGTGGGTGGTGATGGGGGACAAGACCCTCAAGCACATGCCCGGGCACGTCTACTCGAAGGACCCCACCCACTGGGGCAACTTCCGGCAGTTCGAGACTTCGGACGGCTCCAGAGTGGTGGTCGAGCACACGCACGATCCGGCAGGTCCCCACTTCCACGCCGGGGCACCCAAGGGCTTCACCCCGGCGGACCGGAGCCGAGACCTCGTCAACTTCGGCTGGGACAACACCCGAGAGGGCTACAGCACGATGGAACGCTATCGCGCGTTGGACAAACCTGGTGGGGACCACCACTTCTTCCACAAGAACAACTGACGGACAAGGACCACAGTGAACAACGACGACATCAAGGATCGCTTCCGGCAAGCCGGACTGGGCGTCGGGGAGTTCCTCGACGACGGGACGAGTCCGACGGTCACCGAGGCGTTCCGGGTGACGGCGAACATCGACACCGTGCCGTCGGCCCGGGTGCCGAAGCGGGACGAGGACGCCCTGCGCCGGGCTCAGGACCTGTGGCTGTCGGCGGCCCGGCAGCGGGGCGTCGTCACACCCGACGGCGCCTTCCTCACGGCCGCCGGGCTGAACGAAGGCTGGCTCCGCGTCACGCTCACGCCCGACACCGACCTCTCCCGGCTCACGGATCCCTCCGGCGGCATCGAGTTCCTCACCCGCTCACCGGACGGTTCCCGGCTCTGCGCGATCTCCACCGAGGGCGGCGAGCACTGGGTCATCGACGAGGCGTACCCGCCGACGGACGACGAGGACGACTGACGCAACCCCTCACCATCGACCCGACGCACGACGGCACCAACGGCACCGGGAAGTACGGGACCGGGCGTTACGACCCGCCGGGCTACACCCCTCCGGGTCGTACTCCGCAGCCACCGTTGGTCATGTCCACCTTGTAGGAGATGCCCGTGGCCCTGGCCCAGCTCTACACCCGCGACGTCCCTCTCCCGAGCAGCCCGCCCGGAGCCGATCTCCTCCAGGTCCTGTGGTGCCCCTTCGGCCACTCGGCGGCACACCCCCGAACCGCCCTCTTCTGGCGTTCCTCTGTCACCGTCACCGACTCCTCGACGCCCCGCCCGAGCCGCCCGTAATCCAGGAGGGCTGGTACCTCCCGGAACCGTGCTTGCTCGCACCGGAGCAGATCACCGAGTACCCCAACCCCATGGAGCTGAGCAAGGAGCGCTGCAGGATCAGCTGGGCGACGCGAGCCGGTGGGAAACGGCCGGCGCCGCGTGGGACAGCGGCTGCGCGGTCACCCCGCAGGAGTTCTACTTCAGCGATCTGTGCCACGCTCCCGGGTGGAAGACCGGCGGCTGGACCCGCTGGGGCCTCACCGACCCCGTCCCCCGCCCCTGCCCCGAATGCGTCACCGAGGCGATCCCGCTCCTCACCATCGCGAGCGCGGAATGGGACCCGCGGAACTGAGAGCTGGAGCCCCGAGGAGGAACGGACCGACCCGACTCCACTCCTCCTCGGCACCCCGCCCGCGAACTTCACTCTCATCGACGTCGCCGGCGGCTACGACCTGGAACTCCACGCCTGCCCGGCGCCCCCGAACCATCCACACATCGAGCTGATCCAGTAAGCCACCGACCCCATCGTCGGCTTCTACGACGTAGGGCCGCACTGAGTTCACGGCCTGGGTCCTGGGCTGGCTTCGGGTGTTACTGGCTGTCGATAACGCGGACGCCGTAGTGGCCGGCGAGGGTGTTGATGGCTTCCTTCCAGTTGGAGGTGCGTCCGGTGGGGTCTCCTATGACCGCAACGTCTCCGAAGGAGACTCCCCGAACTGCTGGCGGTACGTGAGTGAGAAGCGGCCTGGGTGCAAGAAGCCCCAGCGGGATGCGACGGCGGTGACGGTCGTGACACCCGGGTCGGAGGTCAGGAGTTCCTTGCGTACGCGGTCCAGGCGGACCTCGCGCAGGTACGCGAGCGGTGTCGTGTCGAGGTGCCGGCGGAAGCCTTCCTGGAGGGCCCGCACGCCGACGCCGGCACATTCCGCGATCTCAGCGACCGTGAGCGGCTCGGCGGCGTGACCCTCGATGATCTCCATGGCACGGCGGACCGCGGGCGGCGCGACGCGCGGCTGCTCGCCGAGCAGCGCCGGCGTGTAATTGCTGGGCTGGGCCATCAACAGCTGGGTCATGAGGAGTGATTCAAGCTGTTGCGTCACGACGGGCCGGCTTGTCATGCCGTCCGGCCCCTCCGCCTCCCGGCGCATGAGGTCGACGATGTTGAGCCAGGAGCGGGAGCCTGGTGTGGTGAGGTCCATACCGAGCGAGAAGGAGATCGGGCGGCGCACGGTGCGGCCGAGCAGACTGCCCAGGTGTGATTCCAGGGATGATCGGTCGAACCACACGATCAGCTGCGGATTGCCACCACCCCAGCGCATGTCCAGCTTTCCGGTCGGAGAAGGGACGGAAGCGAGTTCGGGGGAGGAAATGATCTCCTCGCGGCCGCAGGTGATTTCGGCGTAGCCGGCGAGCGGGATCTGGACAAGGAAAAAGCTCTCCAGGTCGCCCGGCGTGATCCGGACCTCCGTTCCGTAATCGAGGTAATACAGACCTGTCCGGTCAAAGGGTGCGCCGTGCAGCCGGGCGTCGAGCGTCGCCGAGCGCTGCATGATGCGCAACCCATGTGGACAGAAGGCGCGGCCGACCTCGGCCCGCGCCTCCCAAATGTCCGCTGTATGAAACCGCTGGCGATTTGCGAGGGGAGGCTCTTCAGCGGGCACGTAAACCTCCACCGCCGAGACGCGCGATCAGGACAGCAACCCGCGTGATCCGGATAGCAAAGATGATCTTTCCATACCAAGGTTGATTCCCGGCACCTCGAGATGGAACCAGGGAATCAACGATGCAGGGAGTGCCGGGCCGGACTGCGCTCGTCACGGGAGCGGAGCCAGGCCCAGCGGACAGCCCGTCGCATGCGCGCCGCGCGTGCTACGCGCGACCTGCACGGAGAGGGCCGCCGAGGCCGTACCCCGCGCGTCACAGCGCCCTTGCCTCTGCCTCCCGGCTCACCGAGTCGGCCGGGCCGGGTCCCCTACGGGTGACCCGGCCTCCAGCGGCTGCTCCCCGGCCCCCTCCGGGGGGGGCAGCCGTATTCCACACGTGCGCCCCCACTCATTGACGCCGTCACCTTGCCGGAACGCTGTACCAGTGCACGGCACCGCTCACAACCGCACAATCCGACACCCGGAGGTTCCCCCCATGCGCAAGATCACCATCGTCGGAGCCGGCCAGGCCGGCCTCCAGCTCGGTATCGGTCTGCTCGGCCATGGTTACGACGTCACCGTCGTGTCCAACCGCACCGGAGACCAGATCCGTGAGGGTCGGGTCATGTCCAGCCAGGCCATGTTCGGCACCGCGCTGGCCCACGAGCGCAGCCTCGGCCTCGACTTCTGGGGCGACGCCTGCCCGCCGATCGCCGGGCTCGGCGTGAACATCGCGGACGGCCAGGGCGGCCGGGCGCTCTCCTTCGACGCCCGCCTCGACGCCACCGCCCGCTCGGTCGACCAGCGCGTCAAAATGCCGATCTGGATGGGCGAGTTCGCACGCCGCGGCGGCCGTCTGGTCATTCACGAGGCCGGCCTCGAGGACCTGGAGCGCTACGCCGCCGAGTCCGACCTGGTGATCGTCGCGGCGGGCAAGGGCGAGATCGCCGGACTGTTCCCGCGGGACGCCGAGCGTTCCCCGTACGACGCTCCGCAGCGCGCGCTGGCCCTGGCGTACGTCACCGGCATGGCGCCGCTGCCCCACCGCACCGGCGTCAGCTTCAACGTCATCCCCGGTGTGGGCGAGTACTTCACCATGCCCAGCCTCACCACCAGCGGCCCCTGCGACATCATGTTCTTCGAGGGCATCCCGGGTGGCCCGTTCGACTGCTTCGACGGACTCACCCCGGACCAGCAGCTGGCGAAGTCCCAGGAGCTGCTGCGGACGTACGTCCCGTGGGAGGCCGAGCGCTGCACCGATGTCGCGCTCACCGACCAGAACGGCACCCTCGCGGGCCGCTTCGCGCCGACCGTCCGCAAGCCCGTCGCCACGCTGCCCTCCGGCGCGCAAGTGCTCGGCCTCGCCGACGTCGTCGTCCTCAACGACCCGATAACCGGCCAGGGTTCCAACAACGCCTCGAAGTGCGCGGCCTCCTACCTCGCCACCATCCTGGACCACGGTGAGCGCCCGTACGACGCGGCGTTCATGGAGCTGGCCTTCGGCCGCTTCTGGGACAACGCGCAGTCCGCCACGACCTGGACCAACGCGATGCTCGGCGCCCCCCCGCAGCACGTCCTGGAGCTCTTCGGCGCGGCGAGCGTCACCTCCCGTATCGCCGCCCGCTTCGTCAACGGCTTCGACGACCCGCGCGACTTGTTCCACTGGTTCATGGATCCGGTCGCCGCGAAGAACTACCTGGCCGAGGTCAGTGCCTGAAGCTCCGTCGGGATCAGTCGGGCAGTGACCTGACAGGGCGTCAGCAGTACGTACGTAACGAGAGCAGGACAGCAGGACCATGAGAAGGATCGCGGTGATCGGCGCCGGGCAGGCGGGTGCCCAACTCGCTCTGGGACTACAGACGCACGGCTATGACGTCACCCTGGTCACCGACCGCAGCCCCGACGAGATACGTCGCGGCCCGGTCATGTCCAGTCAGTGCATGTTCGACACCGCGCTGCAGAGCGAGCGCGAACTCGGTCTGCACCACTGGGAGGACCGAGCCCCGGACATCACCGGCATCGCGCTCACTCTCATCGGTCCGCACGGCACTCCGGAAGTCTCCTGGCGCGCGCCGCTGGATGGGCCCGCCCACTCCGTCGACCAGCGGGTCAAGTGTGCCGCCTGGATGGAGCAGTTCGCGGACGGCGGCCGCGGCGAGATCGTGCTGCACGAGGTGGGCGTCAACGACCTCGAGTGGTACGCCCGTACGCACGATCTCGTCGTGGTCTCCACCGGCAAGGGCGAGCTGAGCCGCCTCTTCCCGCGCAACGCCGAACTCTCCCCGCACGACGGGCCGCGCCGGGCGCTGGCTCTGACGTACGTCACGGGAACGGCGCCGCGGGAGGGGGAGGCAAAGGGGGAGGCCGCCGTCCACTACCGCATGGTGCCCGGCGTCGGCGAATACTTCTCCTTCCCCGCCCTCACCACCACCGGACCCTGCGACATCATGGTCTTCGAGGGCGTCCCCGGCGGCCCGATGGACTGCTGGGACGACATCGTCACCCCCGAAGCCCACCTCACCCGCTCGCTGGAAATCCTCCACCGGTTCTTCCCCGACGAGTACGAGCGCTGCCGGCACGCCCAACTCATCGACACCGGCGGCGTGTTGCGCGGCGGGGTCACCCCGACCGTGCGGCATCCCGTCGCCCGCCTCACCTCCGGCCGGCACGTCCTCGGCATGGCCGACGCCGTCGTCCTCAACGACCCGATCACCGGCCAGGGTTCGAACAACGCGGCCCAGGCCGCCACCCACTACCTCGACAGCATCCTCCGCCATGGCACCGCCGAATTCACCCCGCAGTGGATGCAGCGCACCTTCGACAACTTCTGGCGCGGGTGGGCCCAATGGGCCGTCGGCTGGACCAACTCCCTCCTGACCGACCTGCGCCCGCACCACCGCGAACTCCTTTCCGCAGCGGCCGAAATCCCCTCGGTCGCCGGCGCTCTCGCCGCCGGATTCGACGACCCGCGCACCTTGTACCGCTGGTGGTTCGAGGAGGCCGAGGCGCACCGCTTCCTCGCCGAGAAGCGCGCCCAGCACGCCGCCCGCTTCAACGGCCGCGAACTGCGCCGCGCACTGGGCCAGTACGCCACCGGCGTGACCGTGGTGACGGCCCGCGCCCCCGACGGCCGCAACGTCGGGATGACCGCGAACTCCTTCACCTCCGTCTCCCTGGACCCGCCCCTCGTCCTGTGGTGCCCCGGCAAAAACGCCCCGAGCCTCCCGGACTTCACCGACGCCTCGCACTTCGCCGTCCACGTACTGGCCGCCGACCAGCACCACCTCTCCCGCCAGTTCGCCACCCCGGCCGACGACAAGTTCCGCGGCACCCCCACCACCCCCGGCATCGCCGGCACCCCCCTCCTGGGCGGCGCCGTCGCCCGCTTCCAATGCCGCACCGTCCAACGCCTGGACGCCGGCGACCACATCATCTTCCTCGGCGAGGTCGAACAGTACGAGGCCGACGGCGGCACCCCTCTGGTGTTCCACTCGGGGTACTACCACGTGGCGACGAAGCATCCGGATCTGTGAACGCGTAAGCGGAACTGCGGCGCCCAGGGCCATGTCCGTCTGTCCGTCCGCCGGCCTGTCGCGGTCAGGCCGACACCTGCCGGCCGTGCACCTGGCAGGTGTCGAAGAGGTGGGGGCAGCTCGGCGAGGGTGGTCCACGACCACGGAACCCCAGCCCCGCACCGCCGCTGAAAACGTGAACATCCTGACCGGCGGTTCTCACCCGGCTCTGACCTTGACCACGGCGGCGGCTTACCTCCGTGCGCAGGCGTGACGGACCCCGCCTGGCAGCCGTCGGCACGCCGGTTCCCGCCTCCCCGGGACCGGCCGCTGCCGTGGCGGCCCCGAGCAGCACGCCCAGGTGAGACGCACGCCCTCGACGCCGGCCCGAAGGAGGGAGACATGGGTGACCGTGATGATTCCGACGACGCCCTGAGCGACCTGAGCGGCCTACGGCTTCTGCTGGCTGGTCGAGGTCCACGAGCTGGCCCGCCGCTCCACGTGGACCTCCAACGACCCGGGCTGGCACGTCTCCTGGCTCGGCTCGGTCACGGTCTTCACCGTGCTGCTGATGCTGCTCGTGCTCTGCGTCATCGGCCCGCTCGCCCCCCTCGACGTTCGCTGGCTCAGCACGGGGGCGCCATGACGTACCCGCTGTACGTGCTCCACGACGAGGTCGGGTACACCGCGATCCGGGCGTTCCACCACGACGTTCCGCGGTGGCGCCGCAGCTGATCGCGCTGGTGGTGGTGCTGCTCGCTGTCCTACGCGGTGGCCCGGTGGGTGGAGAAGCGGCGCTTGCTGGACGTGCCTCCTGCGGTCCGAAACGAGTCGGTTCTACGCGAGGAAGCTCAACCGCACCTGACGGTCCGCGTTGTCCTTGTTCGTGTCCACCAGGCACACCGACTGCCACGTGCCCATTTCCAGGGCGCCGGCGATCACCGGGAGGGTGGCGTGGGGCGGGACCAGGGCCGGGAGGACGTGGTCGCGGCCGTGGCCCGGGGAGCCGTGGCGGTGCTGCCAGCGGTCGTCCGCGGGGAGCAGGGAGTGGAGGGCGGTGAGGAGGTCGTCGTCACTTCCCGCGCCCGTCTCGATGACGGCCACGCCGGCGGTCGCGTGGGGCACGAAGATGTTGAGCAGGCCGTCGCGGCCCGCGGCGACCTCGCTCAGGAAGCTCTCGCAGTCGTGGGTCAGGTCGACGACCCGCTCCGCGGAGCCGGTGGATACGTTCAGGATGCGCGTGGTGAAGGCGTCGGACATGCGTCCATCCTCACTCATCGGGCGCCGTCCGCGCCCGAACCGGGACCGTCACCTGATACTGCGCGTCCATCCATCGAGACGGCATTGACCTTGCGTCGACAAGGTGGCTACTTTCTGCGGCATGTTGCGTTCAGTCCTGCTCACCACGCGCGGTCACATCGACCTGCTGCGGGTGGCCTCCGCCGCGTGTCGCCGCGGCTGCTGACGCCCTTTCCCCGCATCTCCGGCTACGTCGCGTAGCCCCGTACGCCCCTGCCTCGCCCCTGCGTGAACTCACGTGTCGGCGCTGACGCATACGCGTACCCCTTTCACCTTCACCGCTGCCCTCCCCTGCCTTCTGCGTGGAGCACCCATGAGCATCAGCCATGCCCCGCCGGATCCGGACGTCGTCACCGAGTCGCCTGCCCCGGAAGCCGTCCCGGCCGATTCCGATGCCGATTCCGTCGGCCGTCCCGAGCTCGTCCGTCTCGTCCCCTCCTCCACCCGACGCACTCGGGTCCCGCGGTGGCTGCGCCGCACCTCCGGACCCGTCCTGCTGCTCATTCTGTGGCAACTCCTCAGCGGCACAGGCGTGTTGACCGCCGATGTCCTGGCCTCGCCCGGCACCATCGCCCGGGTCGCCGCTGATCTCTTCTCCGACGGGTCGCTGCCGAACGCCATGGGGGTCTCGCTCCAGCGCGTCGCGATCGGCCTGCTGTTCGGGGTCGTCGTCGGTACCGGACTCGCGCTCGTCTCAGGCCTGTTCCGGGTCGGCGAGGATCTCGTCGACGCAAGCGTGCAGATGCTGCGGACCGTGCCGTTCGTAGGGCTGATCCCGCTGTTCATCATCTGGTTCGGGATCGGCGAGGCGCCGAAGATCGCCATCATCACGCTCGGCGTCTCGTTCCCCCTGTATCTGAACGTGTACGCCGGAATCCGCGGCGTGGACGCGCAGTTGATCGAGGCCGGGGAGTCGCTCGGACTCTCCCGCCGGGGTCTCGTACGCCATGTGGTCCTGCCGGGCGCGCTCCCCGGCGCCATGACCGGGCTGCGGTACTCGCTCGGCATCTCCTGGCTGGCCCTCGTCTTCGCCGAGCAGATCAACGCGGACGCCGGCATCGGCTTCCTGATGGTGCAGGCCCGCGACTTCCTGCGGACCGACGTCATCGTCGTCTGCCTGATCGTCTACGCGTTCCTCGGCCTGCTCGCCGACTTCGTCGTCCGTACCCTCGAAAGGCTGCTGCTGCAATGGCGACCGACGTTCACCGGCCGGTGACCACCCCCAAGTCCCCGTCCACAGAGACTCGTTCGGCCGTACGTGTGGAGGGACTCACCCGCTCCTTCGGCGGGCGTGCCGTCATCGACCGCCTCGATCTCGACGTGAAGCCGGGCGAGTTCGTGGCGCTGCTCGGCCGCAGCGGCTGCGGCAAGTCGACCCTGCTGCGCATCCTCGCCGGGCTCGACCGCGACATCGAGGGCACCGTGCTCGTGCCGCGCCGCAAGGCCGTCGCATTCCAGGCGCCGCGTCTCATGCCGTGGAAGCGGGTGTGGCGCAATGTACTGCTCGGGTTGCCGGGCAAACCCGAACGGGCTCGCGCCGAGCGGGCGTTGAAAGAGGTCGGCCTCGACCATCGCACGCACGCGTGGCCCAAGACCCTGTCCGGCGGCGAGGCCCAGCGCGCGTCGCTGGCCCGCGCTCTGGTGCGCGAGCCCGATCTGCTGCTGCTCGACGAGCCGTTCGGCGCACTCGACGCGCTCACCCGCATCAAGGCGCAGCGCCTCGTCGACGAGCTGTGGCAGCGACGCGGCTGCGCCGTCCTCCTGGTCACGCACGACGTCGAGGAGGCCGTCCTGCTCGCCGACCGTGTGCTCGTGATGGACGAAGGCGTCATCGCGTACGAGACCGAGATCGATCTGGAGCGTCCGCGCGGGATATCCGACCCGCGCTTCGGCGAACTGCGCGCCGAGCTGCTCCAGCGACTGGGGGTCGACGTGCCGGAGACGCCCTCCCCTGCTGGCACCTGACGTTTCGCCAGGCTCTCCACCCCTCCCCTGCACACACCACCCGTACCGGCGCACCGCCCTACGGCCATTCCGGCCTGCGCCGACAGACCGACGCCGGCCATGACCTACCGGCCATGAACCCACGAAACGGACTCCCCATGCGACGACGCCTCGCCTCTGCTCTGCTGATCCCCCTGGCCCTGCCGCTCGCCGCCTGCTCCGGTACCTCCGCCGCCGACACGTCCACCGGTGGCTCGGGCGGCGGCCGGACCGACGGGAAGGGAGCCCTCACGCTCAACGTCGGTGACCAGAAGGGCGGTTCGGAAGCCGTACTCCGGGCCGCCGGCGAGCTCGACGACCTCGACTACAAGATCCGCTGGTCGACCTTCACGTCCGGGCCGCCACTCCTTGAGGCCCTCAACGCCAAGGCCGTCGACATCGGCGGGGTCGGCAACACCCCGCCCGTCTTCGCGGCCGGCGCCAACTCGAAGATCAGCATCGTGGCGGCCAGCCACGGGACCGCGAAGGGCGACACCATCCTCGTCCCGAACGACTCGAAGCTGAAGAAGCCCGAGGATCTCAAGGGCAGGTCCATCGCCGTGGCGCAGGGCTCGTCCGCGCACTACCAGCTGGTCGCGTCCTTGAAGAAGGCCGGTCTTTCCCTGAAGGACGTGCAGGTCAAGTACCTCCAGCCGGCCGACGCGCTCGCCGCGTTCACCGGCGGCAAGGTGGACGCCTGGGCTGTCTGGGACCCGTACACCTCCCAGGTCCTGCGCGGGAAGCAGGGGCGGGTACTCACTGATGGGGACGGGCTCACCAATGGGCTCGCGTTCCAGGTCGCGGCGCCCTCCTCGCTCAAGGACAGCAAGAAGGCCGCCGCGATCGGCGACTATCTCAAGCGGCTCAAGCGCGCCCAGGACTGGGTCTTCAAGCACCCCGAGGCATGGGCAAAGGTCTGGGCGAAGGACACCGGGCTGCCCTACGACGTCGCGCTGGACGCGGTGAAGCGCACCAACGGCACCCGGGTCACCGTCGCCGTCGACAAGCCCGCCATCGCCTCGGAGCAGCAGATCGCCGACACCTTCGCGACGCTGAAGCTGATCCCCCGGAAGGTCGACTTCGCGTCGTTCGTGGACACCCGCTTCAACGGTGGTCTGCCGGCGTCGACGACCGCGCCCCGCACCTTCGACAAGGAGTCCTGACGATGAGCGTCCACCTTCACTGGTTTCTGCCGACCGGCGGCGACGGCCGCACGCTCGTGGACCGGCACGCCTACACCGACGGGGGCGTCAAGCGTTCGCGGATCGCTCCGGTCAGCGGCGTGCGCGCGCCCGACATCGACTATCTGACCCAAATAGCCAAGGCCGCCGAGCAGTTGGGGTTCGAGGCGGTCCTGACGCCGACGGGCACGTGGTGCGAGGACGCCTGGCTGACGACGGTGGCCCTCGCCCAGCACACGGAGCGGCTGAAGTTCCTGGTGGCGTTCCGGCCCGGGGTGATCTCACCGGTGCTCGCCGCCCAGATGGCGGCGACGTATCAGCGGATCACGCGCGGGCGGCTGCTCCTGAACGTGGTGACGGGTGGGGACTCGACCGAGCAGCGGCGCTTCGGCGACCATCTGGACCACGACCGGCGCTACGCGCGGACCGACGAGTTCCTGTCGGTCGTGCGGGGTGTGTGGAGCGGGCAGCCGTTCGACTTCGACGGTGAGCACTACCAGGTGGAGGGCGGTCTCACCGCGCTGCCGCCGGACCCGCTGCCGGAGATCTTCTTCGGCGGTTCGTCGGCCGCGGCGGGCCCGGTCGCCGCCCGGCACACCGATGTCTATCTGACCTGGGGCGAGCCGCCCGAGCAGGTGAAGCAGAAGATCGACTGGATCCGGGGGCTCGCCGAGAAGGAGGGGCGCACGGTCCGCTTCGGGATCCGGCTGCACACCATCTCGCGCGACTCGTCGGCGGAGGCATGGGCGACGGCGAACCGGCTGCTCGACGACCTGTCGCCGGAGACGGTGGCCGCCGCTCAGGAGGCGCTCGGCCGCAGCGAGTCGGTCGGGCAGCAGCGGATGCTGGCGCTCCACGGGGGTTCGCGCGACGACCTGGAGATCTCCCCGAACCTGTGGGCGGGCGTCGGTCTGGTGCGGGGCGGCGCGGGCACGGCGCTCGTCGGCAGCCACTCCGACGTCGCGGACCGGATCGAGGAGTACCACGCGCTGGGCGTCGAGCACTTCGTCCTGTCCGGCTATCCCCATCTGGAGGAGGCGTACTGGTTCGGGGAGGGCGTGATCCCGGATCTGGCGGCGCGCGGTCTGCTGCCGCGGATACCGGCGTCGCCGCTCACCAGGCCGGCCGTCGGTGGCGCGCCGCTTCTGGTCGCCGGGGGCCGGTGAACCGTCGCGCGCCCACTGCGGGAAGATCCACGGCCCCGGTGCAGTTAGTAGAAGCGTGAACGATATCGGGGTGCGGGACTCGGCGGACGTACGCGAGGTCGACGTGGTCGTCATAGGCGCTGGACAGGCAGGACTGTCCAGCGCCTATCACCTGCGCCGGGCCGGCTTCGAGCCGGAGCGGGACTTCGTCGTGCTCGACCACTCCCCTCGCCCCGGCGGCGCCTGGCAGTTCCGCTGGCCTTCGCTGACGTACGGCAAGGTGCACGGCATGCACGCGCTGCCGGGCTTGGAACTGACCGGCGCGGACCCGGCCCGGCCGTCGTCGGAGGTGATCGCGGCGTACTTCGCCTCGTACGAGGCGACGTTCGACCTGCGGGTGCGGCGTCCCGTCGATGTGCGTGCCGTGCGGGAAGGGGACGGCGGGAGGCTGCTCGTCGAGACGTCCGACGGAACGTGGTCGACGCGGGCGCTGATCAATGCGACGGGGACCTGGGACCGGCCGTTCTGGCCGCGCTACCCGGGACAGGAGACGTTCCTCGGGCGTCAGCTCCACACCGCGATCTACCCGGGCCCCGAGGCGTTCCGCGGACAGCGGGTGATCGTGGTGGGCGGCGGCGCCTCCGGGACGCAGCACCTGATGGAGATCGCGCCCTACGCTGCCGCGACGACCTGGGTGACGCGCCGGCCGCCCGTCTACAACGAGGGCCCCTTCGACGAGAACCTCGGCCGCGCGGCCGTCGCCCTGGTCGACGAGCGGGTCCGGGCGGGGCTGCCCCCGCAGAGCGTGGTGTCGGTGACGGGGCTGCCGCTGAACGACGCGATCCGGCAGGCACGCGCCGACGGTGTGCTCGACCGGCTGCCCATGTTCGACCGGATCACGCCGTCCGGCGTGGAGTGGGACGACGGCCGGCGGGTCGACGCGGACGTCATCCTGTGGGCCACGGGCTTCCGGCCCGCGATCGAGCATCTGGCACCACTGAAGCTGCGCGGTCCCGGCGGCGGCATCCAGGCCGAGGACACCCGGGTGGTCGCCGATCCGCGGATCCATCTGGTGGGCTACGGACCTTCGGCCAGCACGATCGGCGCCAACCGCGCGGGACGCGCGGCCGTACGGGACATCAAGCGCCTGCTGGCCGAGGCGCCGGTCGCCGTGTGACACCCCGAACGGGACGCCCCCGCGCGGCCCGACGTCACCCGCGGGCCCGTCCACTGCCTAGCGTGCGGGCTCCAGTTGGGAGTCTCTGCGGACCAGGGCGGCATAGCGGCCGTCCCGCTCCAGAAGCTCCTCATGGGTGCCGCGCTCGGCCACCTGCCCGCCGTCGAGAACGACGATCTGGTCGGCGCTCCGGATCGTGGAGAGCCGGTGGGCGATGGTCACGGTCGTGCGGTTGGCCGACAGCGCGTCGATGGCCTCCTGCACGGCGAACTCGGTGCGGGTGTCCAGTGCGCTCGTCGCCTCGTCGAGGATGAGGATCGGTGGGTCGCGCAGGATCGTGCGGGCGATGGCCAGGCGCTGCTTCTCGCCGCCGGAGAACCGGTGGCCGCGCTCGCCGACGACGGTGTCGTACCCGTCGGGCAGGGAGGCGATGTGCTCGTGGATCTGGGCCGCCCTGGCCGCCGCGTGCAGCTCCTCCTCCGTGGCGTCGGGCTTGGCGAAGCGGAGGTTCTCCGCGACGGAGGCGTGGAAGAGGTACGTCTCCTGGGAGACGACTCCGACGGCCCTCGCCAGGGTGTCGAAGTCCAGGTCACGCACGTCCACTCCGTCGAGAGTGACGCGGCCGCCGGTGACGTCGTACAGACGCGGCACCAGGTAACTCAGCGTGGACTTGCCGGAACCGGTGGGGCCGACGACGGCCAGGCTGCCGCCCGCGGGGACGGTGACGTCGATCCCGTCGAGTATCGCCGCGCTCTTGCCGTCGGGGGCGTCGTATCGGAACTCGACGTCCTCGAAGCGGACTTCGCCCTTGATCGTGTCGAGGCGGACGGGCTTCTCGGGCTCGGTGATGTCGATCGGCAGGTCGAGGTACTCGAAGATGCGCTGGAAGAGCGCCAGCGAGGTCTGAATCTGGACGCCGGTGGCGAGCAGGCTCACGGTCGGCCGGAACAGGCCCTGCTGGAGCGAGACGAAAGCGACCAGGGTGCCGATCGAGACCGAGGGACCGCCGAACTGGAGCGCGACGCCCGCGACCCAGTAGATGACGGCGGGCATGGCGGCCATGACGATCGTGATGACGGCCATGCGCCAGCGCCCCGCCATGTTCGACCGGACCTCGAGCCCGACGAGCTGCTCGGACTCGTCGGCGAACGACCGGGTGAGCGAGTCGGCGCGGCCCATGGTGCGGCCGAGGAGGATACCGCTCACGGAGAGGGACTCGGTGACCGTGGCGGCCATCGCGGCCATCTGCTTCTGGCGTTCCGTGGTGATCTTCTTGCGCTCGCGGCCGACACGGCGGCTGATCCACACGAAGACGGGCAGCAGGAGGAGCGAGACGGCCGTGAGCCGCCAGTCGAGCGCGACCATCGCCACAATGGTGGCGACCACACTCGTGAGGTTCGAGACCAGGGACGTGGCGGTGGAGGTGACCGTCGCCTGCATGCCACCGATGTCGTTGGCGATGCGGGACTGGACCTCGCCCGTGCGGGTCCTGGTGAAGAAGGCGAGCGACATGCGCTGGAGCCGGCCATACACGGCGGTGCGCAGGTCGTGCATGACGCGCTGGCCGACCGTCGTGGAGATCAGGGTCTGCAGGACGCCGAAGATGCTGGTCATGACGGCGCTGAGGATCATGCCCAGGGCGAGCAGGCTCAGCAGGCCCGTGCGCCCTTGCGGGATCGCGGTGTCGAGGATCTCCTTGAGCAGGAAGGGCGTGGCGACCGAGACCAGCGAGGCGGCGCCGACGAGCAGGCCGACCAGCGCGAGGCGGGCGCGGTAGGGACGGAAGAGGGCCAGGATGCGGCGCATCTGCCGCGGCTCCGGCGACGTGGTGTCGGAGGGCGACGGCGTCCAGCCGGGTTCGTCGTGATGCATGAGCCTCCTACGAGTGGCGATTCAAGGTCTCAGGGAGCATAGCTCATTGTTACCTATACTCACAATGCACAAGGTCCTGATATTGTTCCGCACATGAGTACCCCGGACGCCGACGGCCTTCTCGCGGAACAGCTGCTCCGGCTGACCCGGCGGCTGCAGCGGATCCAGAAGCGCTATCTGGAGCCGGTCGGGATCACGCCCGCCCAGTCCCGGCTCCTGCGCACCCTCGTGCACTACGACACACCGCCGCGCATGGCCGACCTCGCCGAGCGCCTCGAAGTCGTGCCCCGCGCCGTGACGACCCTGGTCGACGGCCTGGAGACGGCCGACCTGGTGCGCCGGGTGCCCGATCCCACCAACCGCAGGGTGATCCGCATCGAGCTCACCGAACAGGGCCGCAAGGCGCTGCGTGAGCTGCGCAGCGCGCGCAGGACCGCCGCAGAGGACATCCTGGCTCCATTGAGCCCCGACCAGCGCGCCCAGCTGGGCGTCCTGCTGAACGCGCTGTTCGAGACACCGTACGACCACCGCTGTTAGCCCCGGGCCGACAGCGGCCGAGGAGAGGTTGGAGAGGCATGCCCCTGCTGGAGCCGAAGCCGCAAGCGCTGCGCCCGGGACCGCACGCGGGAGGCCCGGCGCCCGACCGGGTGCCGGACGCGCAGGCCGGCGGGACCCCCGAGCCGCTGCGCTCCGAGCTGTCCGGGCTCCTGGGGACGGACAAGGTCCTCACACACATCTCCGACCTCGTGCGGTACGCGTCCGACGCGAGTCCCTACCGTTTCGTGCCCCAGGTCGTGGTGGTCGCCGAGGACATCGACGACGTGTCGGCCATCCTGTCGTACGCACACGGCAAGGGCCGCGAGGTGGTCTTCCGCGCGGCGGGCACCTCGCTGAACGGGCAGGCACAGGGCGAGGACATCCTCGTGGACGTCCGCAAGCACTGGGCAGGCGTCGAGGTCATCGGTGACGGCGAGCGGGCCAGGATCGGCCCGGGCACGACGGTCGTACGTGCCAACATGACGCTCGCGCGGCACGGGCGCGTGCTCGGCCCGGACCCGGCCAGCGCGATCGCCTGCACCATCGGCGGGGTCGTCGCGAACAACGCCTCGGGCATGACGGCGGGCACCACCAGGAACTCGTACCGGACAGTCGCCTCGCTCACCTTCGTGCTGCCCTCGGGCACCGTGGTGGACACGGCCGACCCCGACGCGGACGCGCTGCTCGAGCACGCGGAACCGGCCCTGTGCGTGGGCCTGTTGGAGATCAAGCGCGAGATCGAGGCCGACGCGGAGCTCGTCGCCCGTATCCGCGCCAAGTACGAGATCAAGAACACCAACGGCTACCGCCTGGACGCGTTCCTGGACGGCGCGACCCCGGTGGAGATCCTGCGCGGCCTCATGGTGGGGTCCGAGGGGACGTTCGGCTTCATCTCCGAGGTCGTCTTCGACACGCTGCCCCTCGACCGGAAGGTGTCCACGGCGCTGCTGTTCTTCCCCTCGCTGCCCGCGGCGGCAGCGGCGGTCCCGCTGTTCAACGAGGCGGGCGCGATCGCCGTCGAGGTGATGGACGGCAATACGCTGCGGGCCTCGGTGCGTGTGGAGGGGGTGCCCGCCGACTGGGCGCGCCTGCCCAAGTCGACGACGGCGCTCCTGGTGGAGTTCCGCGCCCCGGACGAGCACGCCCAGGAGCGTTACGAGGCGGCGGCCGCCGAGGTGCTGGACAGGCTCGAACTGGTGGCGCCCGTGGCCTCGGTGACCAACGCGTTCACGCGGGACGCGAAGACGATCGGTGGCTACTGGAAGGCCCGCAAGGCGTTCGTGACGGCGGTCGGCGGATCACGCCCCTCCGGGACGACGCTGATCACCGAGGACTTCGCGGTGCCGCCGTCACGCCTGGCCGAGGCGTGCGAGGCGCTCCTCGAACTCCAGACGCGGCACGGCTTCGACGCCGCCGTCGCCGGTCATGCGGCGCACGGCAATCTGCACTTCCTGCTCGCCTTCGACGCGGGCAGGCCCGAGGACGTCGAGCGGTACGCGGCGTTCATGGACGAGTTCTGCCGCCTCACCGTCGAGCGCTTCGACGGTTCCCTCAAGGCCGAGCACGCCACGGGGCGCAACATCGCGCCGTTCCTGGAGCTCGAATGGGGCGCGAAGGCCACGGAGTTGATGTGGCGCACCAAGCAGGTCATCGACCCGGACGGCGTCCTCGCGCCGCGTATCGTCCTCGACCGCGATCCCAAGGCCCATCTGCGCGGCCTCAAGACGATCCCCAAGGTGGAGCTGATCGCCGACCCGTGCATCGAGTGCGGCTTCTGTGAACCGACGTGCCCCAGCGAGGACCTGACGACCACGCCCCGCCAACGGATCGTCCTGCGCCGCGAGATGATGCGCCAGCCGTCCGGTTCGCCGGTCGAGGACGGTCTCGTCGAGGCGTACGGGTACGACGCGGTGGACACGTGCGCGGGCGACTCGACCTGCAAGCTGGCGTGCCCGGTCGGCATCGACACGGGCGCCTTCATGAAGGAGTTCCGGCACGCGCGGCACACCCCGCGCGAGGAGAAGGTGGCCGCGTTCACGGCGAAGAACTTCAAGGTCGTGGAGGCGTCGGCGCGGCTCGCCGTGGCGGCCGCCGGAAAGATCGGCGACCGGCTCCTGACCTCCGTGACCCAGGCCGCCCGCAAGGCCGTCCGCCCCGACCTCGTACCGGAGTGGCTGCCCGAGATCCCCGCTGCCGCCGCCCGGAAGCTGCCGCGCACCGCGCGCGTGGGGGCCGCCGCGGTCTACTACCCGGCCTGCGTCAACCGCATCTTCGGCACCCCGGGGGACGTGTCCCTCGCGCAGGCCATGGTCGCCGTCTCCGCGCGCGCGGGGCGGTCGGTCTGGATTCCGGACGATGTCGCGGGGACATGCTGCGCCACGATCTGGCACTCGAAGGGCTACGACGAGGGCAACACCGTCATGGCGAACCGGATCGTCGAGGCGGCCTGGGGCTGGACCGCCGGCGGCAGACTGCCGCTCGTCGTCGACGCCTCGTCGTGCACGCTCGGCATCGCCCATGAGGTCGTCCCCTATCTGACGGACGACAACAGGGAGTTGCACAAGGAACTCAAGATCGTCGACTCGATCGTGTGGGCGGCGGACGAGCTGTTGCCGCACCTGACGGTGCACCGGACGGTCGGTTCGGCGGTCCTTCATCCGACGTGTTCCATGGAACACCTGGGCGATGTGGCACAGTTGCGGGCCGTCGCCGAGGCGTGCGCCGACGAGGTCGTCGTCCCGGACGACGCGGGGTGCTGTGCCTTCGCAGGCGACCGGGGCATGCTCCACAAGGAACTCACCGAGTCGGCCACCCGCAAGGAGGCGGCCGAGGTGACCGCCCGTGGCTTCGACGCGCATCTGTCGGCGAACCGGATGTGCGAGGTGGGCATGGATCACGCGACGGGCCGCAGCTACTACTCCGTGATCGTGGAGCTGGAGCACGCGACGCGTCCCTAGGGTCTGTCGCGCCGCGTTCGCGTCGTCCGCCCGGAGGCGCATGGATACCGACTTGAAGGACCTGTCGCCACATTCCGGCCGTGCGCCCGCAGGGGCGTGGATCCAGATTCCAGCGTGATCTAGCGTGGGCCCCCGGGCGTTTGCGCCCGGGAGGAATCGCTTCTCTGCGCTGCTCTGACCTGCACGTGTGTATGGATCTGCACTGTTGTCAGTGCCCTCCGTTAGGTTGGCCCGGTGAAGATCGTGGTGCAGGTGAAGCTGATCCCGGAGGCCGAGCAGGCCGCCGCGCTGTCGGCGACCCTGACAGCGTGCAACGACGCCGCGAACTGGGTGTCGGTGGTGGCGTTCGAGCACGGTGTGCCGCGTGAGTACGAGCTGCGCAAGCACACCTACGCCGAACTCAAAGCCCGTGGCCTCGGCGCGCAGGCAGCGCAGCACGTGATCAAAAAGGTGCGCGACTCCTACACCACGCTCAAGGCGAACGTGCGGGCGGGGAACCTCGGCAAGGAAGGCACCAAGCGCCGCCGCAAAGCCGAGTCCAAGCCCATCTCGTTCCGGCCAGACGCAGCGCAGCCCTTCGATGACCGATGTCTGTCCTGGCAGTTGGACGCACAGACGGTGTCCATCTGGACCACCAGCAAACGCCTTCGGGGTATCCGGTTCGCCTGCTCCACCGACGCGCTCAAGACGCTCCAGGACCACCGGCGGGGCGAGTCGGACCTGATCGAACGAGACGGCGTCTTCTATCTGATCGCCACCTGCGACGTGCCCGAAGCCGAAACCTACGAGCCGGACGGGTTTGTCGGCGTGGACCTGGGCATCGTCAACATCGCCACCACCTCCACCGGCTACCAGGCCGCCGGACGCGGCCTCAACCGCTACCGCAAGCGGCAACTCGTCTTGCGGGCCAAACTCCAGAGAAAGCGCACCAAGTCCGCCAAACGCAGGCTCAAGGAGCGCTCCCGCCGCGAGCAGCGGCATGTGAAGAACACCAACCACGTCATCGCCAAGACGATCGTGACCGAGGCTGAACGCACCTCGGCCGGGATCTCCCTGGAAGAACTCAAGGGAATCCGGCAGAGGGTACGGCTCCGCAAGCCCCAACGGGTCGCACTCCACTCCTGGGCCTTTGCCCAGCTCGGGGAATTCATCGTCTACAAGGCCCGCCGGGCGGGCGTCCCGCTGGTGTTCGTCGATCCGGCGTACACGTCGCAGATGTGCTGCGAGTGCGAGCACGTCGACCGGCGTAACCGTGTGGACCAGGGCCTGTTCATCTGCCGGGGCTGCGGCGTCGTTGCGCACGCTGACCGCAATGCTTCCCACAACATCGCCTCCCGTGGTGTAGCTGTGTGGAATGCGGGGCGTGAGTCACGCGCCCCTGCCACCCCATAAGGGGTGTCTGGACGGAGGAGCCCACCCGACAGCCAGTTGGGGACCTACCTCCAAACCCGGTCCTTCAGGGCCAGGTCAAGTTGACGGCCACGCTCGTGGACAGGGTCCCCGCCCATGGGCGGGGACCGCGGCAAGCTGCGCGGCGGCGAACGCGGCGGTCAGGATCCCCCGATGAGGCGGCAGTGAAGCATGTCGCCACGCGGGATGCGTGAGAGCGCGGACGCCTCCCCGCTACCCATGAGTCCCAAAGAGTCCGTAAAGAAAGTCCAACTCCCTGACCACTTCTGTCCCTTGCGCCCCGGTGTCGTCCCCTCCAGGGTGGCTAGCGCTTGCAGCGCACCCACCCATCGATGGAGGTCCGATGCACGACGACAACGCGACACCGGCACCCGACGCGAGCCACGAGCACCCCGAGCATTTCGAAGACGACAGCGCCGGGCAGTCCCGCAGGTCCGTCCTGAGGACGGCCGGCATCGCCGGGGCGGGGCTCGGACTCGGCGCGTTCACCGGTGGCGTGGCGCAGGCCGCCGACGGGCAGGCCGAGGCCGGGCGCGGCGGGGCCGGGGCGACGGCCGCCGAGGCTCCGGCCCGGAAGGGCGAGACCATGGTCGGCGTGCCCTTCGAGGGGCGTTCCACCGTGCGGGTCGGCATCATCGGGCTCGGCAACCGTGGCGGCAGCATGATCGATCTGTTCCTGGCGATCCCTGGGGTCCAAGTGGTCGCGCTCTGCGACCCGGTGAAGGACAAGACCGCGCGTGCGGCGGCCAAGGTGACAGCCGCGGGGCAGCCCGCCCCGGCGACGTACACCAAGGGCGATCACGACTTCGAGAACCTGTGCAAGCGGGGCGACATCGACTTCGTGTACGCGGCGACGCCCTGGGACTGGCACTTCGAGATGGCGAAGACGGCGATGCTGAACGGCAAGCATGTTGGCGTGGAGTGTCCGATCGCACTCCAGCTCGACCAGCTCTGGGAGTTGGTCGATCTCTCCGAGCGCACCCGCAGGCACTGCATGCAGCTGGAGAACTGCTGCTACGGCAGGAACGAGATGCGAGTCCTGCGGATGGCGCACGCCGGCAAGTTCGGCGACCTGCTGCACGGAGCGGGCGCCTACAACCACGACCTGCGCGGCCTGATGTTCGACCCCGACTACTACGAGGGGCCGTGGCGGCGCCTGTGGCACACGCGGCTGCGCGGCGATCTGTACCCCAACCACGGCTTCGGCCCGGTCGCCAACTACATGGACATCAACCGCGGTGACCGCGTCACGCACATCTCCAGCTTCGGAACGCCCTCGCTGGGCCTCGCCCAGTACCGCGAGGCCCACATGCCGAAGGGTGACCCGAGCTGGAAGGAGACGTACATCGAGTCCGACCGCACCATCAGCCTGGTCCAGACGGCGAAGGGGCGCGTCATTCGGCTCGAACACGATGTGTCCACGCCCCACCCCTACTCGCGGATCAACAACCTCGGCGGCACGAAAGGTGTGTTCGAGGACTACCCGGAGCGGATCTATATAGAGCCGGACCACACGAATGACTCCTGGGGTGACTTCTCCAAGTACACCGACTTCGACCACTGGCTGTGGAAGGAGCACTCGAACCCGCCGGGCGGCCACGGCGGCATGGACTACATCATGGTGTTCCGTCTGATGCAGTGTCTGCGGGTGGGTCTGGTACCGGACTTCGACGTGTACGACGCCGCTACGTGGACGTCTCCGGTGCCGCTGAGCCACTTGTCCATCAAGGCGAAGGGTGCGCCTCAGGCGATCCCCGACTTCACGCGCGGGATGTGGAAGAAGGCGCGGCCTGGGGTGGATTCCGAGAAGCCCGAGGGGGCCTGACGGCGCGGGGGCCCGGCACACGGGCGCGCGTGTGCCGGGCCCCCGCTCGGGCTCACCCCACCGGCTTCGCGGCGGATTTGGAGTCCTGGGGCTTCGCGAGTTCCGGCGACTTGACCGGCTCGTCGCGGTCCTCTTCCGGTACGAACGGGATCTCGCCGCCCAGCACCTTCTTGGCCTTGGTCATGTCGAGCGCGCCCTCCCAGCGGGAGACCACGAAGACGGCCACGCAGTTGCCGAGCAGGTTGGTCGAGACGCGCATGGCGTCCATGATGCGGTCGACGCCGAGCAGCAGGGCGACGGCACCCGCCGGGATGACCCCGAGTGCCGACGCCGTGGCCGACAGGGCGAGGAAGGCCGAACCGGGCACCCCCGCCATGCCCTTGCTGGTGAGCATCAGAACGATCACCACGGTGATCTGCTGGCCGAGCGAGAGGTCCACGCCGACGGCCTGCGCGATGAACAACGTACCGATGGAGAGATAGATCGACGCCCCGTCGAGGTTGAACGAGTACCCCGTCGGCAGGACCAGGCCCACCGCGTCGTCGCGGCAGCCGGCGTGGCGCAGCTTCTGCATCATGCGGGGCATGACCGTCTCACTGGAGGCGGTGCCGAGCGCGAGGAGCAGTTCCTCGCGCGTGTAGCGGACGAACTTCCACAGGCTCAGTCCGGTGACCGCCTTCATGGCGAGGCCGAGGAGTACGAGGAAGACCACGGCGACGGCGTAGCAGACCCCGATGAGCTTGCCGTACGTCGACAGGGCGCCGAGGCCGTACTCCCCCACCAGGTGCGCCGTCGCCCCGAACACGGCGAGCGGGGCCAGCTTCATGATGAAGCCGACGACGGCGAAGACAACTTCCTGGCCCTGCTCGATGGCGGGCAGGATCGCGGGGACCTTGGTGTTGCCGAGATGCAGCAGCGCGGCGCCCACGAGGCAGGCGAGTACGAGCACTTGGAGCAGCGAGTTCTCGGCGAAGGCGCCGACCGCGCTGTCGGGGAGCGAGTGCAGGATGAAGTCGCCGGTCGACGGGAGGGAGCCGCCACCGGTCTTGTCCGCCACGGCGGAGGCGTCCAGCTTGGATGGGTCGACGTTCATGCCGACGCCGGGGCCGGCCAGGTTTCCGGCGAGCAGTCCTACGACGAGGGCGACGGTCGTCGCCACCTCGAACCAGAGAAGGGCCTTGAGTCCGATGCGGCCGAAGGCCTTGAGGTCTCCGGCCTTGGTGATTCCGGCGACGACCACGCAGAAGACAAGGGGCGCGATCATCGCCTTGATGAGACGTACGAAGCCGTCGCCGAGCGGTTGGACGGCTGTGCCCGCGTGGGGCCACAGCCGTCCGACGACGACTCCGATCACGAGTGCGCAGGCGACCTGCGCGAACAACGAGGTGCGTAGTACGCGTGCGGCGCGTCGCGGCAGGGACGGTACGGACTGCGGCACGGGGCATTCCTCCGGAGCAATGTCAGTGACTTGTGCGGATTCTGCTATGCGGAAACTAGATTCCAATATCTGTTCCGCGAAGCGTCACTATGTCGGAGTGGCGGCTCTCGTAGAAGACCCCGATGTCACATCGGCCTAAATCTTGGATATTGCTCCAAGGCCTGAGCGCCCGTGCCTGACCGTGCCCCTCAGCAGCGCCTGCGGTCCACCGTCAGCGCGCCCTGCGCCGTGGCCAGCTCGCGGTCGTAACAACCGTCGGGGCTGGTCAGACGGTATCGCTCACGGCTGGTGCCGACAGCGTGCCGTTCGTCGCGCGGAACGTTCGCCGTGTACGAGGCGTCGCCCGTGTAGCTGTCGTCGAGCACCGTCCACGCCGTGCGGCCCGCGCCCGTGCCCCGTCCCGCCTCCGCCCGGTCGCCGAGTTCGATCACGGTCCGCAGCCGGTTGTCCGTGTCGAGCGTGGTGGCGCCGTCCATCGTGTAGGTCCGGTTCGTACGAAGGGTGTTACGGCCGGAGACGACGGTCTGGCGGTCGGTCCAAGTCCCCTTCAGGGCGTCGTCGTTCTCGCCGTCGGTCCATCGGTGCGTGGACGTGCTGGTGAGATCGCGGGTGACGGTGGTGGCGACGCGGCCGTGCGAGGTGTTCACGTAGCCGGACACCGTCAGCCTGTGCCCGCCCTTCGCGTCGAGACGGTGCTCGTCCGTGCCGGGCGTGTACGTCGTCGAGCTGTCCGGCTCGCTCTCCTTGTGGCCGGTCAGCGCGCCGGTGACGCGCGCACTCCCGCCGTCCTGCCAGACGAGCACGTTGACCGGGGCGCTCCAGCCGCTCTGGCCCTTCGGGACACCCACGACGGAGACGTCGACCTGGTGCGGACGGCCGTCGTCGAGGAGTCCGGCGAACGGCGTCAGGTCGTACTGCAGGGGCCGGACGTCGAAGGCTCCGGGGGCCGGAATCACGTACCAGAGGAAGGGGTTGGACCAGCCTCCCGTCCAGACGTTCGGGAACGGCGAGGCGATGCCCGCGAGTTGGCCGTCCACGGAGATCTGCACCTCACGGTACGGGCCGCCGTCCGCCTTGCACGAGTACGGGACCTCGTTCGGCACCGCCAGGTACCAGAACTCCTCGCAGCCGCCGCCCGATCCGGTGGCGTACACCTCGGCGACGATGCGCTCGCTGTTGCGCGGGGTGGTGAGTCTGCCCTGGTCGAGGGTGAGTACACGGTCGGGGGTGTCCGTGGCGGGCTGACGCTTCGCGTGCGGCTCGGCGGCGTAGAAGGTGAGGGTGGCCTTGACCTCGATGACGCCGGTGTACGTCTCGTCGACAACGTTGCCTATGAGCATCTCGACCGGCTGGTCGGCCCGCAGGGTGTCGCTGTAGCGGGTGACGTCCTTCTCCACATTCCAGGCGATGCCGTCGGGCGAGGGCTCGGGGGTGGAGGTGCGCAGGACTTCGACGCCACCTATGTGCAGATAGCCGAGACGGTCGAACTGCCGCCCCTTGACCTTGCCTTCGAGGCGCAGGACAACCTTGCTCCACCGGTCGCCGCAACCCTTGGGCGGGGTGTAACTGCCCTTGTAGGGCGTGAAGTCACGGAACTCGGTCTCCGCGAGCGTCACGCGGCAGGACTTGGTGGCGGGCTTGGCCACCGATGGCGTGGCGGTGATCGGGTCGTGCCAGTCGGTGCCGAACTCCGTTGGCGGGGCGGCGGGTTGGGGTGCGGCGGGATGGCTGTCGGCGGAGGCCTCGGCGGGATGGGCTTCGGCGGAGGCGGCGGTGGCCTGGCCGACGAGGACTGTGGCCGCGAGGGCCACCGCGGCCAGCATGGACATGACGCGTCTTCTCATGAGGGGTGTTGTACGGGGCGGACGCGGCCCCCGCAACAGCCCGTGCCAATGCCGGGCGACGCGCCAGCCCTTCAGCCCTTCAGCTCTTCAGCCCTTCAGTGACGCCTTGTCGCCCATGACCACGACCGGGTGCTGCGTGGGGTCGATCGTGCGCAGCAGGTACTCCATGCCGGACTTCGACAGGCTCACGCATGCCGATGTGCCGCTGCCGTGGTCCATGTGGAGCCAGATGCTGCCGCCCTTGGTCTGCCCCTGGGGCCGGGTCGGGTCGTTCGGCGCGGTGCCCTTCACGCGGTTGTAGTCGATGGCGATGACGTAGTCGAAGTCGTGCCAGTGCGACTTGGCCCAGTAGTGCGGGGCCTGGAACGACGCGGCCTGCGTGTAGGGCAGCTTCGCGCCCGGGTCGGCGAGCACACCGCCCGCGTCGGTGAGCGTGAACACTCCTATGGGGCTTCGCTTGTCGCCCTCGCGGTGGTCGGCGGTCCAGCCCTTCTTGCCGTTGTGGGCGGGCCAGCTGCGCGTCTTGTCCCAGGTGGAACCGGACTTCGTGTAGAGCACGACGGTCGAGTCACCCGAGTTCTTGCCGTCGCCGTAGACCGCGACGACCTGTCCCGCGTTCTGCGGGATCTTCGACTGGAGCTGGTCCCCGACGTCGGGAATGCGCTTCAGGTCGACGGCCGGGCGGTCCTCCTGCCGGGAGTCGCCGCCCGACGCGGCCTTGCGCTCGGTCCCGTCACCCCCGCTCGAACCGCCGCAGGCGGACAGGGTCATGAGAAGGACGCTGCAGGCCGCCGCAGCGACCGCCGTTCGAACCGTACCCGCGTTACGCATGCGGTCCATGGTCGCACCACGCACCAGGTGCCCCCGACCGGCCCTGCCCCCGGCGTCGAACACGGGCCGAAACTTGGCCCCACGGCGGAAAACCGTTTGCCTCCGGTGCCTGAATCCCGCGAACCTTGCACGGTTTGTTCCGTCCGTACCCCCGACTTCGCACTCCCCTTCCAAGCCCTGGGACACCATGCAGATCCACGATCTTCCGTATCCCGACCCGGGCCTGCCAGACGCCCGCTCCGGCCCCCGTTTCCTGCTCTGGCTCGGCCGGAATCAGCTCGGCGGCCAGCTCAAGTCCCTCTACTGGGGACTCCTGCACTTCCTGTCCGTCGCCTCCCTTCCCTACGGCGTCGGCTTCGCGGTGCAGGCCGTGGTCGACGGCTCAGGCTCACGGCTCACCCTCGCGGGCGGCCTCATCCTGCTCCTCGGCGCCGCGCTGGCCCTCGGCGACACGATGCTGCACCGGACGGCGGTCACCAACTGGATCACCGCGGCCGCCCGGGTCCAGCAACTCCTCGCCCGCAGGACGGCGGCCCTGGGTGCCGCGCTGACCCGGCGGGTCGCCGCCGGTGAGGTCGTCGCCGTCTCCACGGGCGACGTCGAGAAGATCGGCTGGTTCGTCGAGGCGCTGTCGCGTTTCGCCGCCGCCGCGCTCACCGTCGTCGTGGTCTGCGTCGGGCTCGTCCTCTACCAGCCGGCGCTCGGCATCGTCGTCGCCGTCGGCATGCCGGTCCTCGCGCTCGCCGTCCTGCCGCTCCTCCCTCGCGCCACCCGCCGCGCCGACCAACAGCGCGAGAAGGCGGGCCGCGCCACGGAACTCGCCTCGGACACCGTCGCGGGACTGCGTGTCCTGCGCGGCATCGGCGGTGAGGAACTGTTCCTCGACCGCTACCGCCGCGCCTCGCAGGAGGTCCGTACGGCCGCCGTGCGCAGCGCGCGCATGTGGTCCCTGATCTCCGCGGTCCAGGTGCTGCTGCCGGGCCTGCTGCTGATCGCGGTCGTCTGGTACGGCATCGAACTGGCCCGCCAGGGCCGGATCACCGTCGGTGAACTCGTCACCGTGTACAGCGCCGTGATGATCCTCAACTACCCGTTGCGGCACTTCGAGGAGATCGCCATGGCGTACTCCTTCTCGCGCCCCTCGGCCCAGCGCGCGGCGCGCGTCCTCTCCCTCGAACGGGTCACGGAGCCGGGCGGACTCCGCGCCGCCGAGGCACCGGCCGGTGACCTGTACGACCCGGTGACGGGGCTGCTGGCCCCCGCGGGCCGGCTCACCGCCGTGGTGTGCGGCGACCCGGACCTCGCGGGCCGACTCGCGGACCGACTCGGGGGACACCCCACGGACGCGGACACGGGGACCCGTTCGGCATCGGCATCGGCATCGGCTTCGGCTTCGGCTTCGGCTTCGGCTTCGGCTTCGGGTGACGGGTCAGGGTCCGGCTCGGATTCGCATTCCGGCTCCGGAAGCGACCCCGCCAAGGCGGCAACGCCCGTCACCGCGCTGCCCTCCGTGCTGCTCGGCGGGGTGCCGCTCGACGAGCTGCCGCTCGACACAGCCCGCACCGCCGTGCTCGTCCAGGACAAGGACCCCGTACTGCTGTCGGGCACGCTCGCCGAACTGCTCGACGTCCCGTCCTCGGGATCCGTGCGTCCCGCGGAGGCGCTGGCCGCGGCACAGTGCGCCGATGTGCTGGACGCCCTCTCGCAGGCGTCCCTCGACGACGACCCGATGAACGCGCGGATCACCGAGCGCGGCCGTTCCCTCTCCGGAGGCCAGCGGCAGCGGCTCGCTCTTGCGCGGTCCCTGGTCACCGACCCGGAGGCACTGGTCCTCGACGAGCCGACGTCCGCCGTCGACTCCCACACCGAGGCCAGGATCGCCGAGGGCCTACGGGCGCTGCGTAGCGGGCGTACGACCGTCGTACTCACCTCGTCACCGCTGCTGCTCGACCGCGCGGATCGAGTCGTCCTGGTCCACGAGGGCACGGTCGCGGCGGTCGGTGAGCACCGGGAGCTGGTGCTCACCGAGCCCCGGTACCGGGCCGTCGTGACCCGCGAGACCGACGAGGAGGCGGCGTCGGCGGCACTGTCCCGGAACGCCGGCACCTCTCCGCACGGCGAACCGGGCCTCGGCGACGCCGGCATCGAAGAACTCACCGAGATCGAGGAGACGGCATGATCGGCCTGGCGGCACCGGCCTACGACCCGGCGGCCCCGACCACGGCGAACACCCTGCCCGTCGGCGCCCCGGCGACCGTGCGGTCCTACGTCCGCGAGCTGTACCAGCGGCACCGCCGCGCGTTCCTGCTGCTCATCGGCGTGAACACCATCGCCGTCGTGGCGTCGATGGTCGGCCCCTATCTGCTCGGCGCCCTGGTCCAGGACGTCTCCGACGGCACGGACCGGCTGCATGTGGAACACCTGGGCAGCACCATCGCCGTGTTCGTCGTCGCGCTCGTCCTCCAGGCCGTGTTCGTGCGGCAGGTGCGGCTGCGGGGCGCGATGCTCGGCGAGCGGATGCTGGCGGACCTGCGCGAGGACTTCCTCGTACGAGCGGTCGGCCTGCCGCCCGGCGTGCTCGAACGGGCCGGCACCGGTGACCTCCTTTCCCGTATCACCACCGACATCGACCGGCTCGCCAACGCGATGCGCGAGGCCGTTCCCCAGCTGTCCATCGGCGTCGTGTGGGTGGGGCTCCTCCTCGGCGGTCTCGCCGTGACCGCGCCGCCTCTGGCACCGGCGGTCCTCGTCGCGGTGCCGCTGCTTGTCGTCGGCTGCCGCTGGTACTTCAAGCGGGCCCCGTCCGCCTACCGCTCGGAGGCCGCCGGCTACGCCGCGGTGGCCGCGGCCCTCGCGGAGACCGTCGACGCCGGGCGCACCATCGAGGCCCACCGGCTCGGCGACCGCCGCGTGGCCATGTCCGACCGGCGGGTCAAGGAGTGGACGGCGTGGGAGCGCTACACGCTCTATCTGCGGTCGGTGTTCTTCCCGGTCATCAACGCCACCCATGTGACGGTGCTGTGCTCGGTGCTCCTGATCGGCGGTGTCTTCGCACTCCAGGGATGGATCGGCGTCGGGCAGCTGACCACGGGCGCGCTCATCGCCCAGATGCTGGTCGACCCGCTGGGCCTGATCCTTCGCTGGTACGACGAGCTCCAGGTCGCCCAGGTGTCGCTGGCCCGGCTCGTGGGCGTCAGGGACATCGAGCCGGACGCGGGCGACGCCTCGGTGGCGCCGGACGGCCGGCACGTGCAGGCCGACGACGTCCACTTCGGGTACCGGGCGGGCGTGGACGTCCTGCGCCAGGTGTCCCTCGACGTGCGGCCCGGGACGCGGCTCGCGCTGGTCGGTCCGTCCGGAGCGGGCAAGTCCACGCTCGGCCGGCTGCTCGCCGGGATCTACGCGCCGCGCACCGGGCAGGTCACGCTGGGCGGCGCCGAGCTCTCCCGGATGCCCGCCGAGCGCGTGCGCTCGCATGTGGCGCTGGTCAACCAGGAGCACCACGTGTTCGTCGGCTCCCTGCGTGACAATCTGCGGCTCGCGCGCACCGGGGCCGAGGACGCCGAGCTGTGGGCGGCTCTCGGCGCGGTCGACGCGGAGGGCTGGGCGCGGGCGCTCGACGGAGGCCTCGACACCGAGGTCGGCTCGGGCGCGGTGGCGCTGACCCCGGCGCAGGCTCAGCAGATCGCCCTGGCACGCCTCGTCCTCGCCGATCCGCACACCCTGGTCCTGGACGAGGCGACCTCGCTGCTCGATCCTCGGGCGGCCAGGAACCTGGAGCGTTCGCTCGGCAGGGTCCTTGACGGCCGCACGGTCGTCGCGATCGCCCACCGGCTGCACACGGCTCATGATGCGGATGTGATCGCCGTGGTGGAGGAGGGCCGGATCAGGGAGCTCGGCAGTCACGACCAGTTGGTCGCGGCCGACGGCGCGTACGCCGCGTTGTGGCGGTCCTGGCACGGGTGACCGCCCGGGCAGGACTGGGCGTGCGCGGCGGCTCAGATGACGTTGAGCGCGGCCGCGCACCCCACTCCGCCGAGCAGCATGAACACCGGCATCAGCACCTTGAGCTCGACCCAGCTGCCCGCGCGGAAGCGCATCATCTTGGGCGGACCGATCGGGTACCAGCGCTTGCGGCCGATGGGGATGGGCCACAGGACCGGGCAGCCGGAGACCGTGAGCGCGTCCCCGATGTCGTGCACCAGGGCGCCCAGGACGATGGGCAGACCCAGCCACAGGTACTCCTGGCCGGGCTGCGTGAACAGCCAGTCCGACCCGTTGCCCGGCTTGTCGAGGATTCCGGCGAGTATCCAGGCGCTGGTCCCGGCGAGCAGCCACACCAGGACGTCGCTGCTGGAGCCGCGTGCCGCCCGCCACAGCAGGCCTTCGATGGCGAGCACCATGTGGACGAAGAGGAGGGCGAGGACCGCCCAGCGCCCGCCGTAGATCGCCGCGGCCGAGGCGCCGGCTCCGATGAGGACCGCCCACAGCCAGGTGTGCGTGAGGGTGCGGTGTCCGCCGGAACGGCGAGGGTCGCCCTTCATACGGGTCGCCTTGTAGACCGCGTACGACAGCTTGTCGACGATCTCGCACAGGCCGCGCGACACGGGGCCGAAGGCCCGCGAGATGGTGGCCGCCTTGTGGTCCAGGTCGGGGGCGAGGGCTGCGCCCGCGCAGATCAGTGCCCCGACGAGCACGACGGGCCAGGGCATGGGGTGCCCGGCGGCGGCCGCGGCCGCGCCCACCCCCAGCCAGGCCGCTGCTCCTGACAGCGAGTGTGCCGGTCCCATCATGGCTGCGTTCCGCCCCATTCCACTTGTGCAGGTGCCCAGTTGTCCCCACCCGGGTCACCGCGTCTTGACGCTCCGTCGGCGCCACAGCGTACCTTTCGTGATCTTCGTACGGGCAACCGATTGCCGGATCGGGTCGGAAGGCAGGCAAGATGGGTGTGTGACCCTTATCGATCAGCTGCCGCAGACCGCCGACCCCGACGCCCTCTATGAGGCTTTCGAGTCGTGGGCCGAGGAGCGCGGGATCACCCTTTATCCCCACCAGGAGGAGGCGCTGATCGAGGTGGTGTCGGGGGCGAACGTGATCGTCTCGACGCCCACCGGGTCCGGCAAGAGCATGATCGCCGCCGGTGCGCACTTCGCGGCGCTCGCGCGGGACGAGGTCACCTTCTACACGGCACCGATCAAGGCGCTGGTCTCCGAGAAGTTCTTCGAGCTGTGCAAGCTCTTCGGCACGGAGAACGTCGGCATGCTGACGGGTGACGCGTCGGTCAACGCCGACGCCCCCGTGATCTGCTGCACCGCGGAGATCCTCGCGTCCATCGCGCTGCGCGACGGGGCGCGGGCCGACATCGGCCAGGTCGTGATGGACGAGTTCCACTTCTACGCGGAGGGCGACCGCGGCTGGGCCTGGCAGATTCCCCTGCTCGAACTCCCCCAGGCGCAGTTCATCCTCATGTCGGCGACGCTCGGCGACGTCGCCATGTTCGAGAAGGATCTGACACGGCGCACCGGCCGCCCCACGTCCGTTGTCAGCTCCGCGACGCGTCCGGTTCCCCTTTCCTACGAGTACCGGCTCACGCCGCTCACGGAGACGCTGACCGAGCTGCTCGACACCCGGCAGGCCCCGGTCTACATCGTGCACTTCACGCAGGCGCAGGCCGTCGAGCGCGCGCAGGCACTCATGAGCATCAACATGTGCACGCGCGAGGAGAAGGAGAAGATCGCCGACCTGATCGGCAGCTTCCGCTTCACCACCAAGTTCGGCCGCAATCTGTCGCGCTACGTGCGGCACGGGATCGGGGTGCACCACGCGGGCATGCTGCCCAAGTACCGGCGCTTGGTGGAGAAGCTCGCGCAGGCCGGCCTCTTGAAGGTCATCTGCGGTACGGACACGCTGGGCGTGGGCGTCAACGTGCCCATCCGTACCGTACTGTTCACCGCTCTGACGAAGTACGACGGGACGCGGGTACGGACGCTGCGCGCGCGGGAGTTCCACCAGATCGCGGGCCGGGCCGGGCGGGCCGGGTTCGACACGGCGGGCCTCGTCGTGGCGCAGGCGCCCGAGCACGTCATCGAGAACGAGAAGGCGCTCTCGAAGGCGGGGGACGACCCGAAGAAGCGCCGCAAGGTGGTCCGCAAGAAGGCGCCCGAGGGCTTCGTCGCCTGGTCCGAGAACACTTTCGAGAAGCTGATCGGCTCGGCTCCGGAGCCGCTGACGTCCCGCTTCCGGGTGACGCACATGATGCTGCTCGCGGTCATCGCCCGCCCCGGCAACGCCTTCGCCGCCATGCGCCATCTCCTCGAGGACAACCACGAGCCGCGCAAGCAGCAGCTGCGGCACATCCGCCGCGCGATCGCCATCTACCGCTCGCTCCTCGACGGCGGCATCGTGGAGAAGCTCGACGAGCCCGACTCCTCGGGCCGGATCGTGCGCCTGACGGTCGATCTCCAGCAGGACTTCGCGCTCAACCAGCCGCTGTCGACGTTCGCCCTCGCCTCCTTCGACCTGCTTGACAAGGACTCGCCGTCGTACGCGCTCGACATGGTGTCCGTCGTGGAGTCGACACTCGACGACCCGCGGCAGATCCTCGCCGCCCAGCAGAACAAGGCGCGCGGTGAGGCCGTCGCGGCGATGAAGTCCGACGGCGTCGAGTACGAGGACCGTATGGAGCGGCTCCAGGACGTCACGTACCCGAAGCCCCTGGACGAGCTGCTCTACCACGCGTACGACGTGTACCGCAGGAGCCACCCGTGGGTGGGCGACCACCCGCTGTCGCCGAAGTCCGTGATCCGTGACATGTACGAACGGGCCATGACCTTCACGGAGTTCGTGTCCTTCTACGAGCTCGCCCGCACCGAGGGCATCGTGCTGCGTTACCTCGCCGGCGCGTACAAGACGCTTGAGCACACGGTCCCCGACGACCTCAAGTCCGAGGACCTCGAGGACCTGATCGCCTGGCTGGGCGAGATGGTCCGCCAGGTCGACTCCAGCCTCCTCGACGAGTGGGAGCAGCTCGCCAACCCCGAGGTCATGACGGCCGAGGAGGCCCAGGAGAAGGCCGACCAGGTCAAGCCGGTCACGGCCAACGCGCGCGCGTTCCGTGTGCTCGTCCGCAACGCCATGTTCCGACGGGTCGAGCTGGCCGCCCTCGACAACGTCGACGAACTGGGCGAGCTGGACGCCGACGCGGGCTGGGACGCGGACGCCTGGGGCGAGGCCATGGACAAGTACTGGGACGAGTACGAAGATCTCGGCACCGGTCCCGACGCCCGCGGGCCGAAGCTGCTGCAGATCGAGGAGGACCCCGCGCACGGCCTGTGGCGGGTGCGCCAGACGTTCGCCGATCCGAACGGCGATCACGACTGGGGCATCAGCGCCGAGGTCGATCTCGAGGCGTCCGACGCGGAGGGCCGTGCGGTCATCCGTGTCACGGATGTCGGCCAGCTGTAGGCCCTGACCCGGTCGCGCACCCCGGACGCAGCACTCGGAGCGTGGCGCAGAGATGAGAGAACAACGCATGACGAACCCAGCTGAGCGGCTCGTCGACCTGCTCGACCTGGAGCAGATCGAGGTCAACATCTTCCGGGGCCGCAGCCCGCAGGAGTCTCTGCAGCGGGTCTTCGGCGGCCAGGTGGCCGGCCAGGCGCTCGTCGCGGCGGGCCGCACCACCGAGGGCGACCGGCCCGTGCACTCCCTGCACGCGTACTTCCTGCGTCCGGGCCGCCCCGGCGTGCCCATCGTGTACCAGGTCGAACGGGTCCGCGACGGCCGGTCGTTCACGACGCGCCGCGTCACCGCCGTGCAGCAGGGCCGCACGATCTTCAATCTGACCGCCTCCTTCCACAAGCCCGAGGACGGGAGCTTCGAGCACCAGCTGCCGCCGGCGCGTGAGGTTCCCGATCCGGAGTCCCTGCCGACGATCGCCGACGAGGTCAAAGCCCATCTGGGCGCGCTGCCCGAGACGTTGGAGCTCATGGCGCGGCGCCAGCCCTTCGACATCCGGTACGTGGACCGGCTGCGCTGGTCACCCGAGGACATCGAGAGCGCCGAGCCGCGCAGCGCGGTGTGGATGCGCGCGGTCGGGCCCCTCGGCGACGACCCGCTCGTGCACACCTGCGCTCTCACGTACGCGAGCGACATGACCCTCCTCGACGCCGTGCGCATCCCCGTGGAACCGCTGTGGGGGCAGCGCGGTTTCGACATGGCCTCGCTCGACCACGCCATGTGGTTCCACCGTCCCTTCCGTGCGGACGAGTGGTTCCTGTACGACCAGGAGTCGCCGATCGCGGCGGGCGGCCGCGGTCTGGCGCGCGGCCGGATCTACGACGCCGATGGACACCTCCTCGTGTCCGTGGTGCAAGAGGGCCTCTTCCGGAAGCTCGGGGAGTGACCCGATCCGACCGGGACGCGTCGCTCGCCCGGGCCGTGCGGCTGCGCGAGGACGGCCTGCGCGAAGAGGCCCGCGAGCGGCTCGTCGAGCTGTCCGCCCGGTTTCCCGGCGACGCCGAGATCGCGTACCAGACTGCCTGGGTCCACGACGCCCTCGGACTCGAGGCGGATGCCGTCCCCTACTACGTGCGGGCACTCGCCGGCTCCGGCCTGGGTGCGGACGACCGGCGTGGCGCTCTGCTCGGTCTGGGCAGCACGTACCGCACTCTGGGCCGCTACCCGGAGGCGGTCGCCACGCTGAGCGGCGGCGTCACCGAGTTCCCGGAGGACAACGCCCTCCGGACGTTCCTGGCCATGGCCCTGTACAACGTGGGCCGCGCGCACGACGGGATGCGGCTGCTGCTGACCGTTCTCGCGGCGACGAGCGGCGATCCGGACCTCATCTCGTACCGGCCGGCCATCGAGCACTACGCCAAGGACCTCGACGCCACGGAACTCAACGCCACCGACCTCGACGCCACAGGTCTCCACGCCGTCGAGTAGGCCCGCGCCTGCGAACTGCCGCTTCCGCAGGCCCGGTTCAGGCTCCTCTGCGGCGGAGCCAGCCGAACAGTCCGCGCGATGGGCGGGGTGGCTCGGCCTCGACCAGACGCTGCTCGCCCGTCCCGGTCGCCCCTCCCGTCGGCGCGTCATCCGGCTCCGGCGGGGCCACTCCACTTGAGTACGTGGTCGGCGCGAGTGGTTCTTGGTGCGCGGCGACGGGAGTTCCCGCGTTCGGTCGCGGCGCGGGCCGCAGGCGTCGCGCCTCCGCCAGGCTGAGCAGCAGGCTCGCCCTGAGCCAGCTGATCTCGTGCGGGTCGTCCGCTGTCATGATCCGCTCGGCGATGCGTGCCGATGGCGAGTCGGGCGCCCCGTGTCCGGTCGACTCGGGCCGCAGTTTGTTCAGATAGCCGCGCTCGTACGGGCACTTGACGAGTTCCAGGACCGTCACCGGGTCCAGGAGGGACGCGACGGCTGCGGCGCGCTCCCATGCGTCCGCGCTCTGCCCGAGCAGGTGGCCCGCGTGCCGCGACCGCCAGTTCCGGGGCCGTAGGTCGATCCCCGCGTCGAGGCGGGCGCGCATTCGGTCGGGTGCGCGCCCCGTCATCAGCGGTGCGTTGACCTCGGCCGTCGCGAACTCCCTCAGCTCTTCGGCGAGATAGAGCCAGACCACGGCTCGGTACCGGTTGAGGTAGAAGCGGACCGGCGTCAGCATTCCCGCGCGGGCGAGCCGGGTGAACCTGGCCGTGGTGATGTCCATGAGGCCCGCGCCTTCCGTGGTCCCCACGGCCCGGACATGCTCCCGCAGCGAATCCGGGAAGCCCGCGGTGTCACGCACCCGCTCGATCTCCTCGCGGGCCACGCGCCGGCGCCCGCCGTCATGGGCCAGTACGGTGCGAACACGTCCGAGTCGTACCGCCAGCTCGAACTCGCCCCGTTTCAGCCCCAGTTCGCGAGCCGCCCTGCTCTGCGCGAGCGAGGCGGCGGGTACCCGCGTGGCCGGTGTCGCGATGGTGTTGCCACCCATGTCTGATCTCCCCCGTGAGTCGTGATCGCTCCCGGGAAAAACCGTAGCCCGAATCCCACCCGCGCCGCCGAGCCTGTGGATAACTCTGATCGGCCTGACGTTTACGCAGGTCAGGAGCCTTCTGCTCGACGGGCTCCCACACCGAGGTGCTCGCCGACCCGATTGACGAGCAGCGTCATCTCGTAGGCGACCTGGCCGATGTCGGCCTCGGCCGAACTGAGGACGCACAGGCAGCTGCCGTCGCCCGCCGCCGTCACGAAAAGGACGGCGTCGTCGAACTCGACCATCGTCTGCCGGACGCCACCGGCACCGAAGTGCCTCCCGGATCCCTTGGCCAGGCTGTGCAGACCGGACGACACGGCCGCCAGATGCTCGGCGTCCTCACGCCTGAGGTCGCTGCTCGCTCCGGTGACCAGACCGTCGTTGGACAGGACAAGGGCGTGGCGCACATGCTCGACACGCTCTGTCAGGTCGTCCAGCAGCCAGCCGAGCCCCTCGTTGTCCGCCATGATCCCGTCTCCCCCATTCCCGATCGCTCCCCTACCCGGAGGATCTGTCTCGCCAGCCTTCCCCACGCCCGGCGTCTCGGCAAGCAGGATGACCCCATGGCACACAAGATGACCGATGAGGAATGGCGGGCGTTCGTCTCCGAGGGGACCCGTACCGCCAAGCTGTCCACCGTACGGCCCGACGGCAGCCCGCACATCGCGCCCGTCTGGTTCGTCCTCGACGGCGAGGACCTCCTGTTCAACACCGGCAAGGACACCGTGAAGGGCCGCAATCTCGCCCGGGACGACCGGGTGGCCCTGTGCGTGGACGACGACCGGCCGCCGTTCTCCTTCACGGTGATCGAGGGCCGCGCCGAACTCATCGAGGACCTGGGGCAGTTGCGGGCCTCGGCCGCCAGGATCGGCGGGCGATACATGGGCGAGGACCGCGCCCAGGAGTTCGGCGAGCGCAACGGCGTGCCCGGCGAGCTCCTGGTGCGCGTGCGGATCGAGAAGGTCGTGGCCCTCGCGGGACTCGCCGACTGACAACGGCGCACCCCTCCGGGCGGGGCTCGCCGACTGACAACGGCGCACCCCTCCGGGCGGGGCTCGCCGACTGACTACGGCGCACTCAGCCCACGGAGTCGAGGAGCCGGGCGGTGTGCATCCGCCCGGCGTACTCGACGAGCCGGATCAACACCTCCTTTCCCGAGTCGCGGTCACGGGCGTCGCACAGCACGACGGGTGTCCCGCGGTCCAGGTCGAGAGCACGCGACACCTCGAGGGCACCGTAAGTACGGGCGTTCGTGAAGCAGTTGACCGCCACCACGAACGGGATGTGGCGGTGCTCGAAGTAGTCCACGGCGGGGAAGCTGTCCTCGAGCCGGCGGGTGTCCGCGAGGACGACGGCGCCCAGCGCGCCCTGCGAGAGTTCGTCCCAGAGGAACCAGAAACGGTCCTGGCCCGGCGTGCCGAACAGGTAGAGCGAGAGGTCGGAGCGGATGGTGATGCGGCCGAAGTCCATGGCGACGGTCGTCGTGGTCTTGCGCTCCACGGCTCCGGTGTCGTCCACGTGCTGGCCGAGCTCGCTGAGCAGTTCCTCGGTGCGCAGCGGTCGGATCTCGCTCACGGCGCCGACCAGGGTGGTCTTGCCCACCCCGAACCCGCCCGCGACCAGGATCTTCAGAGCCAGGGCGGAGTTGTCGGCGTTCGTCTCTTCAGAGTGCTCGGAGGCCATCGATGACTTCCCTCAAGATCTTTTCGTCGGGTAGCTGAGCGGGCGGCACGGGCCGGCTGACCTTGACGCAACCCATGTCGAGAAGGTCGCCCAGGAGCACCCTGACCACCCCTACGGGGAGGTCGGTGCCCGCGGCGAGTTCGGCGACCGACTGCGTCTCGGTGCGGCACAGCTCGATGAGCGCCCTGTGCTCGGGGCCGAGCGCCGTGTCGTCGTCCTTGCCGGGCGCGGCGTCGTCGAGCTTGACGAGTGCGATCAGGTCGAAACGCACCCCTCTGGGCCCGGGTGAGGTGCGCCCGCCGGTCATCGCGTAGGGGCGGACCAGGGGCCCGGCCTCGTTGTCGTACCACTGGCTGCCCGACCGGTCCGAGTTGCCCCGTCCCTGGTCGTCCCTGTGCCCGTGATCGTTCATCGTCGTGGCCGTCCGGTCATCCGGCGGCGGGCGGGTGCGCGGCGAACCGCGGTGGGGTGTAGAGGTGTTCGCCGACCCGCTTGACCATGCGGGCCATCTCATAGGCGACGAGGCCGATGTCGGCGTCGGCCGTGCTGAGGACGGCGAGGCAGGAACCGTCGCCCGCGGCCGCGACGAAGAGGAAGCCGTCGTCCATCTCGACCATGGTCTGGCGGACGCCGCCCGCTCCGAAGTGCCGGCCGGCCCCCTTGGCGAGGCTGTGGAAGCCGGAGGCGACGGCGGCCAGGTGTTCGGCGTCCTCGCGGCCGAGACCGCTCGACGCGCCGACGGCGAGCCCGTCGTTGGACAGGACGACCGCGTGCCTCAGCTCGGCCACGCGCTGCACCAGGTCGTCGAGGAGCCAGTCGAGTTCTCCGGACCGGGGCGCGGCGCCCGTGGTGGGCTCCTGGATCATGTGGGATCTCCTTCGGTGCTTTCGCTGCCGGACACGGGTCCTGAGCCGGCTCCTGGTGGGCGGCCGCCGCCCCGGACCCAGCCGTCACGGAAGGCCGCCATGCGCTGCCGTGCCTGTTCGGGTGTCCGTGCGTCGGGTTCCTGGTGCGGTGCGGCGCCGTTCTGCTCCTGGGGTCGCTCGCGCAGCTGGGGCGCGAGGCTCGCCTGCCGCACCCGCTTGGGCAGTCCGTCCGGTGATGCGTCGTCGGCGTTGTTCGCGGGCTGCCTGTGCAGGCGCAGGGCGGTGACTCCCGGGGGCGGTGGGGCGGCGTGAGCCGTGTCGGCGTCCGGCACGGCGTGTACGGCGGCGGCGATGGCGGGGCGCGGCCCCTGGGCAGGCACGGAGTTACCGTTCATATGGGGTGCTTCCGGGTCGGGCACGCGCGCGTAGTGGTGCTCCGTCGCGTGTTCCTGGGTGGTGTCCGCCCGTTCCGGGGTTCCGGTGTGCAGCAGGGGTGTGGGCAGCAGGACGACCGTGGTGGTGCCGCCGTAGGGCGAGGTACGCAGGTGCACCTTGATGCCGTGGCGGTGGGCGAGCCGGCTGACCACGAAGAGCCCGAGCCGGTCGCTGTCGAACAGGTCGAGCGCTTCGGAGTGGGCGATGCGGTTGTTGGCCTCGGCGAGGGTCTCCTTGCCCATGCCGAGGCCCCGGTCCTCGATCTCCAGGGCGTAGCCGTTTCCGACGGGTTCGCCGCTGACCCGCACCTTGGTGTGCGGTGGGGAGAACTGGGCGGCGTTCTCGACGAGTTCGGCCAGAAGGTGGGTGAGGTCGGCGACCGCCGCGCCCTCTACTGAGGCGGCGGGCAGTTGCCGTACCTCCACACGCGCGTAGTCCTCCACTTCCGAGACGGCCGCGCGGACCACGTTGGTCAGCGAGACGGGGGTGCGCCAGGCGCGGCCCGGGGCGGCTCCGGAGAGGATGATCAGGCTTTCCGCGTGGCGCCTCATGCGGGTCGTGAGGTGGTCGAGGCGGAAGAGGTCGCTGAGTTCGTTCGGGTCCTCGGCCCTACGCTCCATGGTGTCGAGGAGGCCGAGCTGACGGTGCACGAGGACCTGGCTACGGCGGGCGAGGTTGACGAAGACCCCGGAGATCCCGCTGGCGAGTTCCGCACGTTCGGCGGCGGCGCGCAGGGCTGCCCTGTGCACCGTGCCGAGCGCCTCGGCGACCTGTCCGGTCTCGTCCTCGGCGGGAGGGCCTTCCGGCGCCTCGGCACGGACGTCGATCTCCTCGCCGGCGCGCAGTTTCCGCATGGCGTGCGGAAGTTTGCGCCGAGCGATCTCCAGGGCGCTGTTGCGCAGGCTGATCAGTTCGATGACCAGGCCCCGGCCGATGCGTACGGAGATCACGAGGGAGGCGGCGACGGCCAGCAGGCCGAAGAGGACCGCGGCGCCCGCGGGCGTGAGCAGTCCGCGGGTGAACGGATCCGCCCGGACCCCGGCCGTGCGCGCCGCGTCCGTCTCGATCGAGCGGAACCAGTTCTGCACGGTCGTGTGCGCGCTGTCCCAGGTGAGTGCGGGTGCCGCGGCGAGCGCGGCACTGCCGGGCCTGGCGGCGAGCGCCTTGTCCTCGACGGCGCGTACGTCGCCGTACGCGCTCCCCTCCACGAGGTTGCGCCAGGCGGTCCGTTGCGGTGCCGGGAGGTCGGCGACCGCCGATTCGACGAGGGTCCGCCGGGTGTCGACCGCTCCGGTGAACAGCCGCAGCCGTGCGCCGTCCAGAGAGCCCGCGAGCCGTGCGGCGGCCAGCAGGGAGTCCTCGCGGGCGAGCATCTCGCCGGACCGTGAGAACTCGAGCAGCACGCGCGCGTCGGAGCCGAGCCGGTCGTCCTGGATCCCGGTCACCGCGCCGGTCACCGCGAACGCCGAGTCGATCGTCTTCGTGTACTGCCCGTACACGCCCTCCCAGCCGGTGCGTCGGCCGAGCACCGCGCTGCGCACGGAGCGCAGCTTCTCGGCGCCGGTGACGAACACCGAGAGGCGCTCACCGACCCGGGCAGGCAGATCGGCTCCGTCCGCGACGGTGTTGCCGTCGCCTAGGCGGAGCTTCGCCACGGCCTTGTCGGTCGCCGAGGTGCGCTTCCTGAGGGCGTCACCTCGGTCGCCCGCCGGCTTGGCGGCATAGGCGACGGCGGCGGTGCGTTCGGCCTGGAGCGCGGCGACCGCGTCGGCGACGGGGCCGCGGACCGTGGAGTCGACCCGCTGCAACTGCCGCATACGGGCGACGTCCTGGGCGGTGGTGACCGTCGCGTACGCCCACAGGGCGAGCAGCGAGACGACGGGCACCATCAAGAGGCACACGATCTTGGCGCGGACGGTGCGAGGCCGCAGCCCTCGGCCGCCCGCGCGCGTGGGAGGCACGGTCGGAGCGGGCGGGTCGTCCGTCGCGTGGTCCTCTTGCGCGGGCGGTCCGGCGTGCGCGCGCCGTCCGCGCGCCGGGGGCGCGGACTTGGGCGGCGCGCCGTTGATGGGGGTCCTACGGGGTGTACGCATGGCCTCCTCGCTCGTGGTGCGCTCGTGGTGGGAAGGGTCGTGGCGCCGGTCCGGCGTCAGCGGGCGACGCTCTCGACGGGCCGCTGGGCCGACGCGGAGGCCTCGCGCTCCCCCGTGGTGGGTGACAGCGCGACGAACGCGGACGTCAGGAAGAGGTAGGACCCGAGGCCGACGGCGAGGGGGAAGATGAACTGCATCGCCGTGGCCCCGGGCAGGGCCGCTGCGGAGGACGCGACCTTCACGCTCACCGCCATCATTCCGGTGTAGTGCATGCTGCTCACCGCGCCGCCCATGACGAGGGAGGCGACCGCGACAGCGGCGGGCGACTTGATGTTGAGTCCGGCCCAGAGGGCGGCCGTCGCGGCGACGACGGCGATGGAGACGGAGAGCCCCACGAGCAGCGGGTCGTAGCGCACCTGGCCGTGCAGGCGCAGCGCCGCCATGCCCAGGTAGTGCATGCTCGCGACGCCGAGTCCCGTGGTGAGCCCGCCGAGGGCGAGGGCGCGGTTGCGGTCGCGGCTGTAGCCGACGGCGAAGACGCCGACGCCCACGACGGCCACGGCGACGACCAGGCTGAGGACGGTGAGCGGCACGTCGTAGCGGATCTCCGTACCGGTGACGCCGAAGCCGAGCATCGCCACGAAGTGCATCGTCCAGATGCCCGTGCCGATCGCGGACGCCGCGGTGATCAGCCAGTTGCGCCGCGAACGGCCGGTGGCGCCGAGGGCGCGGACGGTGCAGCGCAGACCGAGCGCGGCGCCGATGGAGGCCATCACGTATGACAGCACGGGGGTAAGCCAGCCGAAGGTGGCGTGGTCCAGGTGTCCCATGGCTCCGGGACGCTAGACCTCTCGGGGGCGCAGAACAGGGGCGCATTTCGAAAGCTGCTGGAATATGACAGAGAGACGCGCGTGAACGATCGCGTCAGGCTCGAACATGTGCACCGTCCGCGCATGCGGCGGTTTCGGTTCGCATCGGTTCTCATCGGTCGCTTGCGGAGTTTTCGATCCCTCGCACCCGCCCACGCGCGCCGGCACGCGAGGGATCATGGGGTCATGAGCGACGACCACACGCACGTACAGGAGTTCTTCTCGGCCCGCGCGGCCCGCTGGGACACACGGTTCCCCGACGACGGTCCGCGCTTCGAGGCGGCCGTCGCCGAGCTGGGGCTCCGCGCGGGCGACCGGGTGCTCGACGCGGGGTGCGGCACGGGACGCGCCCTGCCGGCCCTCAGGGACGCCGTGGGACCCTCGGGGGCCGTCCTCGGGGTCGACCTGACGCCCGCGATGCTGGAGGCCGCCGCGCGGGCGGGACGGGATCGCGCCGGCTCGCTGATGCTCGCCGACGTGACGCGCCTGCCCGTACGGTCCGAGTCGCTCGACGCCGTCTTCGGTTCCGGCCTGGTCGCGCACCTGCCACAACCCCAGGAGAATCTGCGGGAGTTGGCGAGGGTGGTGCGCCCGGGTGGACTCCTCGCGCTGTTCCACCCCATCGGGCGGGTGGCACTGGCCGCGCGACAGGGCCGCGAGCTCACCCCGGACGACCTGCGCGCCGAACCGAACCTCCGCCCGCTGCTGGCCGGTTCGGGCTGGCGGATGACCTCATACGTGGATGAGGACGCCCGTTTCCTGGCGCTGGCGGAGCGCCGGGGCTAACGCGTGCCGGGCGACGCTGGAGCGTGGTCCGCGACCGCCGTGGCGAAGGCCTCCGCGTTGTCGAACATGACGTTGTGCCCGGCGTCGGGCACGGTGCGCACGCGTACGCCCGCGGCCTCGAGGCCCGCGCGGTCCGCGAGTTCGCCGCTGCGCGCGCCCTGCAGATACAGCCGGTCGATGTCGAGGTCCATGAGCATCCGCCGCATGGTGGGACGGGTGCCGTGGGCGAGTCCGACGGCGGTGCGGTGCAGGGCGAGGGGGTCCGCGAGACGCATGGTGGCCGCCCACAGGGGACCGACCTTGGCGAGCACGCGCGCGTGGCCGACGCCGTTGACGTACTCGTCCTCTCCGTAGGAGGCGATTCCGCTGCTGCCCTCCACGCGGGGAGGGTACGGGTCCAGGTTCGCCTCGGTGAGCACGAGCCGCGAGACGAGGTCGCGGCGCCGGTGGGCGAGAACGATCGCCACGGCGCCACCCATGCTGTGCGCGACGAGCTCGGCCCCGGACACGCCGGCCGCGTCGAGAGCGGCCGCCAGAGCATCGGCGTGGTCGTCCAGCGAGTACCCGAAGTCGGCGGGCCGGTCACTGATGCCGTGCCCCGGCAGATCGACGAACAGCGAATGCCTGCCCGCGAGTTCAGGCCTGCCGGCGATGTGCGCGTGGTAGACGGTCGAGGCCGAACCCAGCCCATGGACGTACACCAGCGGAGCCCCGTCCCCGTCGGCCGCGACCCATCGGATACAGCTCCCCTGCGAGTCGAACCGGGCCTGCTTCATCATGCGCTCCCACTCCCTCTCCCCAGCAACGGCACAGCCCCGCGCTTACGAGGCACTCCGTAAAGCATACATCGGAGCCGATGTATTGCTAGATCGATGTACACCGGACTCGGAGGGAGTGCGGCACAATGGGGGCATGCTGGAACTCGCCATCCTCGGCTTCCTCCACGACGCGCCCCTGCACGGATACGAGCTGCGCAAACGGATCACGGCACTGACCGGCCACGTGCGGCCCGTCGCCGAGAGCACGCTCTATCCGGCGATCAAGCGCCTGGAGAAGGCGGGCCTGCTCACCCGCGAGACGCAGCCGGGATCGGTCGCGGCACAGCGCCACGTCCTCACCCTCACGGCAGCGGGCCGGGAGGAGCTCCGCGGCAGGCTGGCGGAGCCCGGCCGGGCCGACATCACCGACGAGAACCGCTGGTTCACGGTCCTCGCGTTCCTGCGGCACCTCGACGACCCGGCGGCGCAGGCGACCGTACTCGCGCGCAGGCTGGCGTTCCTGGAGGAGCCGGCCAGCTTCTTCTACGAAGGCGAACGACCCCTGCGCGCAGAGGAGCTGGACGACCCGTTCCGCCGCGGCATCCTCACCATCGCCCGCGCGACCAGCCGGGCCGAACTGGTTTGGCTGCGCTCCACCCTGACGGACTTGCGGGCACGCGCGGAGACAAAACTCTTCTGACGCTCGAACTCCCACTCTACGTTGGGGATGTGACGCACCGTCGCACACCACACTGGGGGAAGGTGGCGTACATGTTCGACAGACTCCGCAAGGCCTTGGCCACACGGACGCCGGCCGGCGCGAGCATCGCGACACCGCCGCGCAAGCGGCCGCCCAACCTCTTCGAGGCGGCGGCCACCTATGTGTCGGCATCCGTCGAGGACGACGAGGACAGGCTCGCCGAGGCCGCGACCTGGGTGTCTCCTGAGGCCCTGACGTTCGGCATCAACGAACTCGCGTGCCGCGCAGTCGTCGCGCTCGCACGGGAACGCGACGAATCGCCCGAGGCGGTGGCACGGGCGCTGCTCGGCCTGCCTGCCGCCACCTGACCGGCGCCTCCCGTCGGACCTCCACAAGAGGCACACGAAGTGCGCACGGGATCTTGGCATGGTCCACCCACCGGGCGCCACACCGGGTCCCCGGGAAGAATTTCCAGCTCAACGCCCTCGACGATCTCCACCGCGACTGGTTAGGGTGCGCCGACAGACGAAGCTAAGGGGAGGCTGGCATGGCCGGGACGGACGACGCGGTCGCCGCCGGGGACGACGCGCTGTACGTACTGACGGCGGTGTTGCTGACCCCTGCGAAGTTCCCCAGTGTGCTCGGGGACGACTACCCGGAGGCATGCGCCACCCTCGGGCTCGCACCCCTCGCCGACGGGTACGGACTCGTACTCGGGCAGGACGGGGCGGGGGCGCGCTGGACCGTCGTCATCGACGATGTGTCCCTGGTCGCCGTCGCCATCGCGTCCTGGGACTGCGGCATGGAGTACGAGTTGTCGCCCGACGAGGGGGCGGTGGTCTCGGCCCTGCCGGGATGGCCGCTCGCCCTGTCCGTGTCCGCGCCGGGCGTCCCCGACCCGCACGACCCGGAACACGACCCCGAGATCATGGACGGTCCGCCCCTCACTCCGCCGAACACGGAGACGTGGGGACCGGCCCAACGCCGCCTCGGCGCCGACGAGATCGCCCTCCAGTGGGCGTCCTGGCGGGAGCAGATCGACGACAGTGCGTTTCTGACGGACGACGCGGACGACGTGGGCGGCGCCTCTGCTGCGGAGGGGGCAGACGGCACGAACGCCGACAGCACGCCCGCCCCCACCACCACCGATTCCGGCGATGCCGCCACGGCCACCGCCTCCGGAAGCGACACCGAGGCGCAGAGCACCCGCGCCCCGCACGCCGGCATCCGGCGGGTCCTCGCCGAGGTGCGCGCCTACGTGGACAGCCCGCCACCCCTGGGCCGTGTCCGGTCGGCGTTCGCGTCCGGCGATGCCCGGACGCTTCGGGCCGACGGTCCCGGCTGGTCGATGGTGGCCCGGACGGACGACATCGCGTTCGTGCTCCTGGACGACGAGCCCGGTGAGGTGCTGCCCGTGGGGCGGGGCCCCGAGCTGCCCGGCCTCCTGGAAGCGCTCGACAAGATGGCCGTGCGACCCTCCTGACCCCTCCCGCAGCGGGCCACGCAGCCCGCTGCGCGCCGGCCGCCCCATACTCCCCACCCCACATACCGCTCCCCTCCCCCATGTGGCGCCGGCCCATGGCCCGGCGACTGGTCCCGCCCGCACGATGGCCCCGCTCGTCACCCTTGCCGGTCCCTCGTCGTCGCGGAGGCTCACCATGCGCGTGTCCGGAACAGTCCCCCTCTTTGCCACGGCCCTGCTGGCGTTGGCCGCCTCGGGGCCGGTGCCCGCGGGGGCCGCCGTGGAGAGCGGCGGAGGCGGGGCGCACTGCGCGCGCCAGGAGAGGGTGCACGTCCCGGGTGCCGCCCTTCAACAGAGCGCCTGCCTGGACGACTTGACGACAGCGGCTCTGACCGGAACCCCGTACACCGACACCGCCGACCAGGCGGGCCTCACCGCGAAGGGGACCCGCAACCCGTCAGGCGTCCCCGGTTCGCAGATCGACGGGTACTTCCCGGACGACTCCACGTCGAACGCGACGCACGGCTGGCGGCACGATGCCCAGTTCGTGATCAGGCTGCCCGACCACTGGAACGGCGGCCTCGTGGTGACCGGCTCACCCGGCAACCGTAAGCAGTACTCGACGGACGCGGCGATCTCCGACCGTGTCCTGGCCCAGGGATACGCCTACGCGGCGACCGACAAGGGCAACACCGGACCCGACTTCTACCGCGACGGAAAGCGTCCCGGCGACGCGATCGTCGAGTGGAACAACCGGACCACCCAACTCACCAGAGCGGCGAAGAAGGCCGTCGCCCAGCGCTACGGGCGGGCTCCGCGGCGGACCTACATGACCGGCATCTCCAACGCCGGTTATCTGACGCGCTGGCAGCTGGAGAACCATCCCGAGCTGTACGACGGAGGCGTGGACTGGGAGGGCACCCTCTGGACCGCGGACGGCCCGAACCTGCTCACCTCACTGCCGACCGCCGTCTCCTACGGGCTGGGGAAGGCCGACGCCGACGATCTGTACCGTGTGGGCTTCGCGCGCGGGTCGGAATTCCTTTGGGCCTACCACCAGAAGGCCTACTGGGGGATCACGCAGAAGATCTACCGCGCCGAGTTCGACCCCTCGTACGACTCCAAGTGCCCCGGCCCATCAGCGGGTTCGACGACGGACGAGCTGCTCGCACCGTGCGCGTCCGACGCCTCGTACGACTACGCGGCACGCCCCGCCTCGGTCCACCGGGCCGTCGCACGGGTCGCGCTGAGCGGGCGGATCGGCAAGCCGCTGATCACGCTCCAGGGCGACCTGGACACCCTGCTGCCGATCGCGTCCGACGCCGATGTCTACGGACGGATGGTCGACGACCGGGGGCGCGGCCGCCTGCACCGCTCGTACACCGTGCAGGACGGCACGCACACCGATGGCCTCTACGACACCTATCCCGACCGGCTGCGGCCCGTGCTGCCCTGCTACCGGTCCGCGTTCGACGTGCTCACCGCGTGGGTGGAGGACGGCGCGCGGCCGCCCGCCGACCACGCGATCGCCAGGCCGGCGAGCGGCGACGTCGTCAACAGCTGCTCGGCGACGGCAGTGGCAGCTGCCACCCGCCCGTAGCGCCGTCCGTCAGCGGCCCAGCTCCCTGCGCGAGGCGCGGCGGAGCCTGCGCCGCTGGGAGGGGTCCAGCGCCAGGTAGGCCGCCGTGGGCACCCCGAGAATGATCAGGAGTGACGCCCACCAGGGCAGCCAGATCAACAGGATGAGTCCGGCCGCCACACCTCCTGCGGCGATCTTCGCGTTCCTCGACATGTCCGTCGCCTCCTTCGGGGGCTGCAAACCGCCCCGCCATGAGAGGCGGGCCCCCGCCTCTACTCTCTGAAACGGACTCGCGGCCCGGGCGGTTCCTGTTCACGACCCTGAGACACCCCTGAGCCTCCAGCCTGACGCACCCCTGAGCCCCGCGCAGCCCCGGAGAACACGCACCTCTGAGCCCCGCGCAGCCCCAGGCAGGACGCACAGCCCTGAGCCCCGGGCGAGGAACCCGGGGCTCAGGGCTGTGCAGGGCGACCGGACCCGCCCCGGACAGTGCCTCACTCCATGCGCAGCGGCTCCCCGACCTCGTACATGTGGCGCAGGGCCTGCCGGTAGGAGTCGACGAGCCCGGTCTCGGTGAAGGGAATGCCCAGGTCGCGGCAGTGGGCCTTGACGAGGGGCTGGGCCAGGCGCAGGTGGGGGCGGGGCATGCTCGGGAAGAGGTGGTGCTCGATCTGGTAGTTGAGGCCGCCGAGGAACCAGTCGGTCAGTGCGCCGCCCTTGATGTTGCGGGAGGTGAGGACCTGCCGGCGCAGGTGGCCCCAGCGTTCGCCGTCCGGGTCCGGCATCTCCATGCCCTTGTGGTTCGGTGCGAAGGCCATACCGAGGTGCAGGCCGAACAGTGCCTGGTGGATCGCGGCGAAGGCGAGGGCGTGGCCGAGCGGCATGGTGGTCAGGAGCAGGGTCACGTAGCCGATGACGTGGGCGACGAGGAGCAGTCCCTCCACGGCACGCTCGCGCGGGGGCTGGCGGCGCAGGTCCTGGAAGCCGTACAGCTTCAGGGCGAGGCCCTCCAGGAGGGTCAGCGGGAAGAACAGCCAAGCCTGGTTGCGGGTGAGCCAGCGGCGGAATCCGGAACGGGTCGCGGCCTGCTTGCTCGTGAAGACGAGGACGTCGGCGGCGACGTCGGGGTCCTTGTGGATGTGGTTGGGGTTGGCGTGGTGCCGGTTGTGCTTGTCGTTCCACCAGCTGTAGCTCATGCCGAGCAGGAGATTGCCGTGGATGAGCCCGATGACCCGGCTCACGGCGCGGTTCCCGGTGATCTGCGCGTGGCCGGCGTCGTGCCCCACGAAGGCGGTGCGCGCGCACAGCACCGCGAGGACCGGCGCGAGCGCGAGGACCCACCAGGAACCGCCGATGAGGGCCATGCCCGTGCCGACGGCGGCGAGGGACAGGGCGTTCAGCGCGATGTTGCGCACGTACCAGCCGGTGCGCCGCTCCAGGAGATCCTGGCTCTTGACGGTGCGCAGCAACGGCGTGAACTCGCTTCCTTGCGGCTGCGTCCCGGCCGCTCCTGAGGAATGGTCCACTACGGGTTCGACGGCCAGGGTCATGGCGAGGTCTCCGGTATCTGGGCATGGCGGTGGGCGTGGCGAGGGAAGAGGGGAAAGGCGTACTGTCCGGACGCCCTGCTCACTGGACGGCCCGACCTCAACAAACCTAGGAATCGGAGGCCTTGGGCACCATGAGGCCACCACCCGACCGAGCGCGGGGGTAGCACCGCCCCCGAAGGGGGGCTACCTACACCCCTTTCGGGAGGGAGTGACTGGCGTCACCTTGTGATGCGGCACATCGAGCGGAGTCATGGGGTACCCTCGGCGATTCGGCCCGGTAGTCAAATTTGAGGAATACGTCATCGCTGCCCACAGGCGTCCCGTGGCAACACTCCCCGAGATCTCCGAACTGGTCCGCTGCTGCGTTGTCTTCGTGCCCGGTGACCCGGCACGCGAAGGAAGAGTCGCCTTCTGGCGCCCCGATGGCGAACGGCCTCCGCACACCGAGGCCGGCACGCCCGAGGAGCTGAGCCTCGCCGTGCCCGGAGACACCGGTGCCGAGCGCGAGTCCGTACCCGCCGTCCTGCTGCCCGTACGCGCCGCGCTGCCGGTCCTCACGCGCGCGCGTGCCACCGCGCAGGCGCACCCGACCGCCGTCTTCTGGGGCGCCGCCACCGTGCTCGCCCTCCAGTTCGCGGCGCGCGGCCTGCTGCTGCCCGGGCTCACGCCGACCGATCACGACGCCTGGCGCGCGGGCCCGCTTCGGGCCGAGGACCTGGAGCGGGTCGGGGAACTGGCCGCCGCGATGCCGCCCGAGGCTCACGCGACACCTCTGGACGGTCCGGGTCCGCTGCGCCTCCCCGCGCCCGAGGCGCTGCTGCGCGCCTTCCTCGACGCCGTCGCCGACACCCTGCCCCGCTCCCCCGCGGCGAGCCTCGCGGCGGGCGCGCGGCCCTTCGCCGCGCCCGAGCCGCAGCGGGTGCCCGAACATCGCGCGTGGGCCGCCGATGTCGCCGCGGGACACGACGCGGGCGTGCGGATCTCGCTGCGTGTCGAGGTACAGGGCCTCGATCGCGCCGCACCGGGAACCGAGGACGAGGAGCACGTCGCCTTCCGCGCCGTGCTCCAGATGCACAGCGTCAGCGACCCCGCGCTGGTCGCCGACGCCGCCGAGGTCTGGGCGGCGTCGGGCGCTTCGGCCAAGGCGTTCGGGCCGCGGGCCCGCATGGACGCTCTGCTCGCGCTGCGGCGCGCAGCCCGTGCCTGGGCGCCCCTCACACCCCTGCTCTCGGCGGCCGTCCCGGACACGCTCGATCTCGCGGACGAGGAGATCACCGACCTGCTGGGCGCCGGTGCGCGGGCCCTTGCGGCGGCGGGCGTCGACGTGCACTGGCCCCGGCAGTTGGCGCGGCGGCTGAGCGCACGCGCGGTCATCGGCCCTCCGGACGAGGGGCCACCCGGAGAGGAAGACCCGGACCGCCTCCGGAGGGACACCCCGTCGTTCCTCGCGGCGGACGCGCTCCTCGCGTTCAACTGGCGCTTCGCGCTGGGCGACCAGGAACTGAGCCGGGAGGAGCTCGACCGGCTCGCCGAGGCCAACCGGCCCGTGGTCAGGCTGCGCGACCAGTGGGTCCTCATCGACCCCGAGGAGGCCCGGCGCGCCCGCGAGCACCAGGACCGCAAGGTCACGCCGATCGACGCGCTCGGCGCGGTCCTGACCGGCTCCACGGACATCGACGGCCGCCGCGTCGACGTCCACCCGACGGGCTGGCTTGCGGAGCTGCGGGAGCGGCTCGCCGACCCGGAGGGCATGGTGCCCGTCGGACAGCCCGCCGCGCTGACCGCCGACCTGCGCGACTACCAGCTGCGCGGCCTGAACTGGCTGGCCCGGATGACATTCCTCGGCCTCGGCGCCTGCCTCGCCGACGACATGGGCCTGGGCAAGACGATCACGCTGATCGCCCTCCACCTGCACCGGCAGACCACCCCGGAGACCGCCGCCCCGACCCTCGTCGTCTGTCCCACGTCCCTCATGGGCAACTGGCAGCGCGAGATCGAGAAGTTCGCGCCCGGCACCCCCGTACGCCGCTTCCACGGCGGGCGCCGCAGCCTGGAGGACCTCGCCGCCGGGGAGTTCGTGCTCACCACGTACGGCACGATGCGGCTCGACGCCGCGCAGCTCGCGGGCGTCGACTGGGGCATGGTCGTCACCGACGAGGCACAACACGTCAAGAACCCGCACTCGGCGACCGCGAAGGAGCTGCGGACCATCGGCGCACGCGCGCGCGTGGCGCTCACCGGCACCCCTGTGGAGAACAACCTGTCCGAGCTGTGGGCGATCCTCGACTGGACGACCCCGGGGCTGCTCGGAAAGGTCGGCACGTTCCGCACGCGTTACGCGCGCGCGGTGGAGGAGGGCAAGGACCCCGCCGCCGCCCAGCGCCTGTCCCAACTGGTGCGTCCCTTCCTCCTCAGACGCCGCAAGTCGGACCCCGGCATCGCGCCCGAGCTCCCGCCGAAGACCGAGACCGACCGCGCCGTGTCGCTCACCACCGAGCAGACGGGGCTCTACGAGGCCGTGGTGCGCGAGACGCTCGCCGAGATCTCCGGAGCGGACGGCATCGCCCGCCGCGGACTGATCGTCAAACTCCTCACGGGGCTCAAGCAGATCTGCAACCACCCGGCCCAGTTCCTCAAGGAGGACGAGCCGCGCATCCCCGGCCGCTCCGGCAAGCTGGAACTGCTCGACGAACTGCTCGACACCATCCTCTCCGAGGACGCGAGCGTCCTGGTCTTCACGCAGTACGTGCAGATGGGGCGCCTGATCGAGCAGCATCTGGCAGCTCGCGGCGTGGCCTCGCAGTTCCTCCACGGTGGCACTCCCATCGCCGCGCGCGAGGCGATGGTGGGGCGCTTCCAGGAGGGCGAGGTGCCGGTCTTCCTGCTGTCCCTGAAGGCAGCGGGTACGGGCCTCAACCTCACCCGCGCCGAACATGTCGTGCACTACGACCGCTGGTGGAACCCCGCCGTCGAGGCGCAGGCGACGGACCGCGCGTACCGGATCGGGCAGAACAGGCCGGTGCAGGTCCACCGCCTGATCGCGGAGGGGACGATCGAGGACCGGATCGCCGACATGCTGGTCCGCAAGCGGGAGTTGGCCGACGCGGTGCTCGGCTCCGGCGAGACGGCCCTGACCGAACTGACCGATTCCGAACTGGCCGATCTGGTCGAGCTGCGAGGGGGCGCGCGATGACGGACCGTCACGACTACGACGACGACCTGTTCGACACCGAAGGCAACAGCAAGGGAGCCGACGCATCGGATGAGGAACGTGTCTTCGCGGCGCTGGCACCCGTCCAGGGGCGCGGATTCGCGCAGTCGTGGTGGGGGCAGACCTGGCTCAAGGCACTGGAGGACACGGCTCTCGACCTCCAGCAGCTGAAGGCGGGGCGCCGGCTCGCGCGCGCGGGGTCCGTGGGGGCGGTCTCGGTGCGGCCCGGGCGGGTCACCGCGGTAGTCGGGGACCGGGGCGGCGCCGTGCACCGCGCCGACGTGCTGCTGCAACAGCTGAGCGAGGAGGAGTGGGACCGCTTCCTCGGGATGGCGGTCGAGCGGGCGGGGCACATCGCGGCGCTGCTCGACCGTGAGATGCCGTCGCACCTGGTCGAAGACGCGGCGGCGGCCGGTGTGGAACTGCTGCCCGGTATCGGCGACTTGGAGCCGCGCTGCGGGTGTGACGCCTGGGACCACTGTGCCCACACGGCGGCGCTCTGCTATCAGCTGGCCCGTCTCCTCGACCAGGATCCGTTCGTACTGCTGCTGATGCGCGGGCGTGGCGAGCGGGTGCTGCTCGACGAACTCCAGGTACGCAGCGTCGCGTCCGCCTCGGCCGGGTCCGCCGACGAGGAGGCCGACGAGGAGCCGGTGGACGCGGACGGCGTCGACGCGACGGAGACGTTCGCGGCGGGGAGCATACTGCCGCCGCTGCCCGCCGCTCCCCCGGTGCCGTCCGAGGCGGGGCCCGTACCGTCCCTGGACACGGATACGGAGCCGCCCACCGGAACGGATGTGGCGGCGCTGGAGTTCCTCGCGGCGCGGGCGGCCGCCGAGGCGCACCGAATGCTGACGGATGCACTGACTGCGGGCCACGAACTCCGGGCGCCAAATGACGAATTGACGATCCATCAAGATGCCGTGCGGCTGGCCGCGGGCGCCCCCGAGGCGTGGATCGGGGCCCGGCTCGCGGAGGGGTCGGGGCGGGACGGCGAGGGTCTCGCGGCGGCCGTGCCGGCGTGGGAACACGGAGGCACCGCCGGCCTGTCCGTCCTGGAGGACGAGTGGACGCCGGACGCGGAGACCGCGGCACGCGCGCGTACGGCTGTCGAAGCGGCCTGGGACGCCGGGGAGCGCCCGCCGTTGTCGGCGAGCCGTAATCGGTGGACGGCCGCCGACACGGGCACACAGATCCGCCTCGGCCGCGACGGCCGCTGGTGGCCGTTCCGCGAGAACCGCGGCCGGTGGCTCCCGGCGGGCCCGGCGGCCCATGACCCGGCCGCGGCGCTGTCGGCCGCCGTCGGGGACGAGTGACGTCCGGCCGGGGTGGACACGTGCCTGTGTCCACCCCGGCGGCCGGCCCTGCCCGCCCACCGGGCTCCGCAAGCGCTTGCCCCCGCTCCCTACCGAACCCTCCCCGCCCTCCGTAAGATCCCCGGCGCAAGTGGTCCAGTCCACTCACGCGCTTGGAGTGCTCCATGAACCTCGGTCGCCGTACCGTGCTCACCGCCCTCGGCTCCGCCGCCGCACTCGCCGCGTCCGCGACCGGTGCCGCCGCCGAGAGCGCGGCGGCCTCCCGCACCCCGGCCGCCGACGCCCTGGCCCGGCTGCTGCCGCACCACCACGACCAGGTCACCTTCCGCACCGTCCCCCGCCCTGCCGGTGGCACGGGCGACGCGTTCAGGGTGTCGGGGTCCAGAGGCCGCATCCTCGTCGAAGGCACCACGCCCGCCGTGCAGTTGACGGGCTTCCACCAGTACCTCCGCCACCACGCCCACGCTCACTTCTCGTGGAACGGCGAGCAGACCGAGTCCCTGCCGGCGCGGCTGCCCGGCCTCGCCGCACCCCTGACGCGCGGCGCGAACGTCGCCCACCGGTTCGCCTTCAACGACACCAACGACGGCTACACAGGCCCGTATCACGGCTGGGACTACTGGGAGCGCGAGCTCGACGTCCTCGCCTTGCACGGCTTCAACGAGGTCCTCGTGTACCTCGGCGCCGACACCGTCTACCACCGCACGTTCCAGCAATTCGGTTACGGCGACGCCGAGATGCGCGCGTGGATCGCGGGCCCGGCCCACCAGCCGTGGTGGCTGCTCCAGAACATGTCCGGGTTCGGCGGCCCCGTGTCGCGGCGGCTCCTCGACCGGCGTGCGGTGCTCGCCCGCAGAGTCGTCCGCCGGATCCGCGAACTCGGCATGACCCCGGTGCTCCCCGGCTATTTCGGCACCGTCCCGCCCGGCTTCGCCGACCGGAACCCGGGCGCGCACACAGTCCCCCAGGGCGATTGGGTCGGCTTCACGCGCCCCGACTGGCTCGACCCGCGCGACCCGCACTTCGCCAGGATCGCGGAGATGTTCTACCGCGTGCAGAGCGAATTGCTCGGCGACACCGCCATGTACAAGCTCGACCTGCTGCACGAGGGCGGCAAGCCGGGTGACGTGCCGGTCGGCGAGGCCGCCAAGGCGGTCGAGAAGGCGCTGCGCACCGCCCATCCCGGCGCGATCTGGAACGTCCTCGGCTGGCAGACCAACCCTCGCCGCGACATCCTCGACGCCGTCGACCGCTCGAAGATGTTCATCGTCGACGGCCTCTCCGACCGCTTCCCCTCGGTGACCGACCGCGACAAGGACTGGGCGGGCACGCCCTACGCGTTCGGCTCGATCTGGAACTTCGGCGGACATACGACGATGGGCGCCAACACCCCCGACTGGGCTTCGCTGTACGAGAGTTGGCGCACCAAGGAGAACAGCGCCCTGGACGGCATCGCGCTCATGCCCGAAGGCGCCGACAACAACCCGGCCGCGTTCGCCCTCTTCAGCGATCTGCCGTGGACGGACGGCCCGGTCGAGCTGAAGAGCTGGTTCGAGCAGTGGCCGGTGCAGCGCTACGGCGGGCACGACGCGCACGCGGTGACCGCCTGGGACGTCCTGCGCCGCACCGCGTACGGCACCACGCGCGCGGACAGCTGGAGCGAGGGCCACGACGGCCTGTTCGGCGCCCGGCCCGATCTGGACGTCTCCAGCGGGGCGTCCTGGTCGCCGGGCGCGCTGCGCTACGACCCCGGCGAGTTCGCGCGCGCCCTGCCGGAACTGCTCGCGGTCGCACCGGGCTTGCGCCGCAGCTCCGCGTACGCCTACGACCTGATGGACGTCACCCGGCAGACGATCTCGCACCGCAGTCGCATCCTGCTGCCGCGGATCAAGGCCGCGTACGACGCCAAGGACCGCGCGGCGTTCGAGGAGCTGACGGGCGAGTGGTTCACGTGGCTCGGGCTGCTGGAGGAGACCGTCGCGACGCAGCCGCGGCACCTGCTCGGGCGCTGGATCGCCGACGCGCGCGCGTGGGGCGCCGACGAGGAGGAGCGAGACCGTCTCGAGTACGACGCGGTGTCCCTGGTGACGGTGTGGGGTCCGCGTTCGGGCGCCGACGACGGGGGTCTGCACGACTACGCGAACCGCGAGTGGGCCGGGCTCATCGGCGGCCTCTACACACTGCGCTGGCGGACCTATTTCGACGGACTCGCGGCCGCCCTCGCCGACGGCACGACACCGCGGCCGGTCGACTGGTACGCCCTTGAGGACGGCTGGGTCCGAGACCACCCGGCGTACTCCGCACGGCCCTCGGGCGACATCGTCCGTATCGCCCGCAAGGTCGCCGCACAGCTCTGACCACGCGGCACGACCGCTGAAGCCGGTGCCCTCCGCCGCGCGAAGGGCACCGGCCGATTCGGCTAGCGGATCGGCAGACCCGAGAGGGTGCGGGCGATCACCAGGCGCTGGATCTCGCTGGTGCCCTCGAAGATCGTGTAGATCGCGGCGTCGCGGTGCATGCGCTCGACGGGGTACTCGCGGGTGAAGCCGTTGCCGCCGAGGATCTGGATGGCCTGGCCGGTGACCTTCTTGGCGGTCTCGCTCGCGAAGAGCTTCGACATGGAGCCCTCGGCCGACTCGAACTTCTTGCCCGTGGTCGCCATCCAGGAGGCACGCCACACCAGGAGCCGCGCCGCGTCGATCTGCGTGCGCATGTCGGCGAGTTGGAAGGCGACGCCCTGGTTGTCGATGATCGGGCGGCCGAACTGCGTACGCGTCCTCGCGTACTCCAGAGCCTCCTCGTAGGCGGCGCGGGCCGTGCCCACCGCCATCGCGCCGACGGCCGGGCGGGACGCCTCGAACGTGGCCATGGCGGCGTTCTTCACGCGCTCGCCGCCACCGGCCTTGGCGCGCTCACGGGCGCGTGCCATGCGCTCGTCGAGCTTGTCCTTGCCGCCGAGCAGGCAGGAGCCGGGGACGCGTACGTCCTCGAGGACGACCTCGGCGGTGTGCGAGGCGCGGATGCCGTGCTTCTTGAACTTCTGACCCTGGGACAGACCCGGCGTGTTCGGCGGGACGATGAAGGAGGCGTGACCCTTGGAGCCGAGCTCGGGGTCGACGACGGCGACGACGACGTGGACGTTGGCGATGCCGCCGTTGGTCGCCCAGGTCTTGGTGCCGTTGAGCACCCACTCGTCCTTGGCCGCGTCGTAGACGGCGCGGGTGCGCATGGAGGCGACGTCGGATCCGGCGTCCGGCTCGGACGAGCAGAAGGCGGCGACCTTGACATCGTTGGCGTCGCCGTACATCTGGGGGATCCAGGTGCCGATCTGCTCCTCGGTGCCGTTGGCGAGGACGCCGACCGCGGCGAGCCCGGTCCCGACGATCGACAGGGCTATGCCCGCGTCACCCCAGAACAGCTCCTCCATGGCCATCGGGATGCCGAGACCCGTCGGGTCGAAGAACTGCTGCGCGTAGAAGTCCAGGGAGTAGATTCCGATCTTGGCGGCTTCCTGGATGACCGGCCACGGCGTCTCTTCGCGCTCGTCCCACTCGGCGGCCGCGGGACGGATCACATCGGCGGCGAACCCGTGGAGCCAGTCCCTGACTTCCTTCTGCTCGTCGTTCAGATCCATCGTGAACTCGGCCATGACCCCTCCAGCACTGCGTACACTTCACACGTTACTTGCGGTAACGGCAGTCTGTTACTCGCCAGTAGCCCCTGTCAACTCCCGGCAGCCCGTTCGATGCCCCCAGGGCGTCGAGTGTTACGTTTCCCGTGCGTCAGGCCATCGCACGGGCGGGGAGAAACCTCATGGAGACCACACAGCGGACGGAACAGCAGACGTCTGCCGAGCGCCGGCGGCGTGAGCTGCTGGAGGCCGCGGACCGCGTGGTGCTCCGCGACGGGCCCGGTGCGTCCATGAACGCCATCGCGGCCGAGGCGGGCATCACCAAGCCGATCCTCTACCGGCACTTCGGCGACAAGGGCGGCCTCTACGCCGCGCTCGCCAAGCGCCACACCGACGCGCTCCTCGCCTCGCTGCGGGCCGCGCTCGACGCCCCGGCAGAGCGCCGGGAGCGGGTCGAGGCGACGCTCGACACCTATCTCGCGGCGATCGAGGCACGCCCCCAGGTGTACCGCTTCCTCATGCACCCCTCGGAGAGCGTGTCCGAGAGCGCGGCGCCGGGCGAGCAGGGCTTCTATGTGGGCAAGCACTCCGCTCCCCTGCTGCGCCGCATGGGCGAGGAGCTCGCCGAGGTCATCGAGGAGCGCGTCGACCTCGGCCCCGGAAGCCAGCAGCTCGCGCGGGTCTGGGGCCACGGAATCGTCGGCATGATGCACGCCGCGGGCGACTGGTGGCTCGGCGAAAGGCCCTGCTCGCGGAGCGAGTTGGTGCGCAGCCTCGCCGACCTGCTGTGGGGCAGGCTCGCGGCGGCGGGCGACAAGACGGGCGGGCCGGGGTTCTAGCCGGGAGGCTCTAGGACGCCGCCGTGCCGGTCGCCCAGGAGGCGCGCGCCGCCTGGCGCAGCACCCTGCGGCGACGCCACCCCGTGACGTGGTCCGTGTAGACCCGCCCCTCCAAGTGGTCGCACTCGTGCTGGAGGCAGCGGGCGAACCAGCCCGTGCCGTGCACGACCAGGGGCTCTCCCCGCAGGTCCACGCCCTCGACGAGGACATGGTCGAAGCGGGGCGTGCCCGCCTCCAGGCCCGGCAGCGAGAGACAGCCCTCCGGGCCGCGCACGACCACGCCGTCCGCCTCGACGAGGCGCGGGTTAACGATGTGCCCGAGGTGGCGGACGTCCTCGTCGTCGGGGCAGTCGTACACGAACACCCGCGCGGACTCACCGATCTGGTTCGCCGCGAGGCCCACGCCCTGGGCGGCGTACATCGTCGCGAACAGGTCCTCCACAAGACGGCCGAGCGAGGGCCCGAAATCTGTCACCTCCTCGCAGGGCGTGTGCAGCACGGGATCACCGAGCAGGGTCAGGGGTCGTACGCGCCCGGAGGCGCCCGGGATCGAGCCGTGTCGCATGGCCGTAAGGGTACGGTCAGGGCGAGCCCCGGATCCGGGGTGGTGCCGCGGTTCGGGCGCAAAGGTGGATCTCGATAGGCTGACTCCACCAAGCGATGCCGGGGGCAGGCGCGGCGCCGTACGCAAGGAGGATCCAGAACGATGTCAGGCAACTCGGAGCCGCTGACTCCGCGGGCCAAGCTGGCCGTCACGGCGGGCAAGGCGGCCGCGGCGGTGTCCCGCGCGGCGGGCCGCGGCAGCGGATCGGTGATCGGCGGCAAGGTCGCGCTCAGGCTCGACCCCGAGCTGCTCGGGCGGCTTGCGCAGCATCTGGACGTGGTGCTCGTCTCGGCGACGAACGGCAAGACCACCACCACGCGGCTGATCGCGGAGGCCCTGCGCGCCGCCGGCCCCGTGGTGTCGAACGCGCTCGGCGCGAACATGCCCGCGGGCATCACGTCGGCGCTCGCCGGCGGCTCGGACGCGAAGTTCGGCGTGATCGAGGTCGACGAGAAGTACCTCGCGGGCGTCGCCCGCGACACCGCTCCCAAGGCGATCGCGCTGCTCAACCTCTCGCGCGACCAGCTCGACCGTGCCGCCGAGACCCGCATGCTCGCCGAGAAGTGGCGCGAGGGCCTGGCCGGTTCGAAGGCGATCGTGATCGCGAACGCGGACGACCCGCTGGTCGTCTGGGCCGCGTCCTCCTCGCCGAACGTGGTGTGGGTCGCCGCCGGCCAGGAGTGGAAGGACGACGCGTGGTCCTGCCCGTCGTGCGGCGGCGTGATGCAGCGCCCCGGCGACGACTGGTACTGCGGCGAGTGCGGCTTCCGCCGTCCGACGCCCAGCTGGGCACTCCAGGGCGACTACGTCCTCGACCCGCACGGCTCGGCCTGGCCGATCCACCTCCAGCTCCCCGGCCGCGCCAACAAGGCGAACGCGACCTCGTCGGCCGCCGTCGCCGCGTGCTTCGGCGTGCCGCCCCAGGTGGCCCTCGAGCGCATGTACCAGGTGCAGGCGGTCGCGGGGCGCTACGACGTCGTGCAGTTCCTCGGCCGTGACCTGCGTCTGCTGCTCGCGAAGAACCCGGCGGGCTGGCTCGAAACGTTTTCCCTGATCGACCCGCCGCCCACCCCGGTGATCCTTTCGGTCAACGCGCGCGGCGCCGACGGCACCGACACCTCCTGGCTGTGGGACGTCGACTACACCCGTCTGGCCGGTCACCCGATCTTCGTGATCGGCGACCGCAGGCTCGACCTCGCCGTGCGGCTCGAGGTCGCCGGTCTGGACTTCCGGGTCTGCGAGAGCGTCGACGAGGCGGTGCAGTCCGCCCCGCCCGGGCGGATCGAGCTGATCGCCAACTACACCGCGTTCCAGGACGTCCGCCGCCGCGTCGGCAACTGAGACCCCGCAGAGGATTCATGAGCATGAGCGACAACGGCCTTCGTCTGGTCTGGGTCTACCCCGACCTCCTGAGCACGTACGGCGACCAGGGCAACGCCCTCGTCGTGGAGCGCCGCGCCCGCCAGCGCCGCCTCGACGTGCACCGGATCGACGTGCGCAGCGACCAGCCGGTACCCACCTCCGGCGACATCTATCTGATCGGCGGCGGTGAGGACCGGCCGCAGCGTCTCGCCGCGGAGCGGCTGCGCCGCGACGGCGGTCTCCAGCGGGCCGTGGCCAACGGCGCGATCGTCTTCTCGGTCTGCGCCGGTTACCAGATCCTCGGCCACGAGTTCATCAACGACCTGGGCGAGCGCGAGCAGGGCCTCGGCCTGCTCGACGTGGTGTCCACCCGTGGTGAGGGCGAGCGGTGCGTCGGCGACGTACTGGGCGACATCGACCCGCAGTTGGGGCTCCCCCCGCTGACGGGCTTCGAGAACCACCAGGGCATCACGCACCTCGGCCCGTCGGCGCGCCCCTTCGCCCGCGTGCAGATCGGCAGGGGCAACGGCACGGGTGACGGCACGGAGGGCGCGTTCAACGACACCGTGTTCGGCACGTACATGCACGGCCCCGTCCTCGCCCGCAACCCGCTGATCGCGGACCTGCTCCTGAAGCTGGCCCTCGATGTCAACGCGCTCCCGCCGGTCGACGACCGCTGGTACGAGGCGCTGCGCAACGAGCGGATCACGGCGGCACAGCAGCCCGCCTGATCACGCTCCCGCACAAGTGAGCGGGTCAGTCCAGCAGGCGGACGCCTGGTGCGGCCCCGCCCCCTCCCGCCGGTAGGGTGGCGGGGATCCAGCCCGGACGACGTGGTCCGGTCATCGGCCCACGTTGCAAAGGTTTTCGGGCTATGCGTATTGGTGTCCTCACCTCCGGCGGAGACTGCCCCGGCCTGAACGCCGTGATTCGTTCGGTCGTGCACCGTGCCGTCGTCGACCACGGCGACGAGGTCATCGGCTTCCACGACGGCTGGAAGGGCCTGCTGGAGTGCGACTACCGCAAGCTCGACCTGGACGCGGTGGGCGGCATCCTCGCCCGCGGCGGCACGATCCTCGGCTCGTCGCGGGTCCAGCCCGCGCATCTGCGCGACGGCGTGGAGCGGGCCAGGGGCCATGTCGCGGATCTGGGTCTTGACGCGATCATCCCGATCGGCGGAGAGGGCACGCTGAAGGCGGCCCGCCTCCTGTCCGACAGCGGCCTCCCGATCGTCGGCGTACCGAAGACGATCGACAACGACATCGCCGTCACGGACGTCACCTTCGGCTTCGACACGGCCGTCGGCGTCGCGACCGAGGCACTCGACCGTCTCAAGACGACCGCGGAGTCCCACCAGCGCGTCCTGATCGTCGAGGTCATGGGCCGTCACACCGGCTGGATCGCGCTGCACTCGGGCATGGCCGCGGGCGCCCACGCCATCGTCGTGCCGGAGCGCCCCTTCGACATCGAGGAGCTGGCCGCGAAGGTCGGCGAGCGGTTCTCCGCGGGCAAGAAGTTCGCCATCGTCGTCGCCGCCGAGGGCGCCAAGCCCGCCCCCGGTTCCATGGAGTTCGACGAGGGCGCCAAGGACATGTACGGCCACGAGCGCTTCGCGGGCATCGCCACGCGGCTCTCCGGTGAGCTGGAGCAGCGCCTCGGCAAGGAGGCCCGCCCGGTGATCCTCGGTCACGTCCAGCGCGGCGGCACCCCCACCGCGTACGACCGGGTGCTCGCCACGCGCTTCGGCTGGCACGCCGTCGAGGCCGTGCACCGCGGCGAGTTCGGCATGATGACGGCGCTGCGCGGCACGGACATCGTGATGGTGTCGCTCGCCGAGGCCGTGGAGACGCTGAAGACGGTTCCGCAGGAGCGGTACGCCGAGGCGGAGTGCGTTCTGTAGTCCGTGCCCGAAGAGTCTGCCCCCGGTCGCTGCCGCGACCGGGGGCAGTTCTACTCTGGTGCGGACAGACAGCCCACAACCAGTACCAATCAGGAGCCGGCGGATGGATCACAGCGGGCACGGCATGAACATGGATCTGCCGCCGTTCACGCTGGGGCGAGGCCTCGAATGGTCGGCGGACCCCTTCTTCCTGATCGGGTGCCTGGTGGCGCTCGGGCTGTACGGCTGGGGTGTCGTGCGGCTCGCGCGGCGCGGTGACAGCTGGCAGGTGGGCCGCACGCTGTCGTTCGTCGTCGGTGTGCTGACCGTGATGCTGGTGATGTGCACCAAGCTGAACGACTACGGCATGGTCATGTTCTCCGTGCACATGGTGCAGCACATGGTGATCAGCATGCTGTCGCCGATCCTGCTCCTGATGGGCGCGCCGATCACGCTCGCGCTGCGGGCGATGCCGGTGGCGCGGCGCGGTGCCAAGGGGCCGCGCGAGCTGCTCCTGATGTTCCTGCACAGCCGGTACATGCGGATCATCACGCATCCCGCGTTCACGATCCCGCTGTTCATCGCGAGCCTGTACGCGCTCTACTTCACGCCGATCTTCGACACCCTGATGGGTTCGAAGATCGGACACCTCGGCATGATGGTGCACTTCCTCGCCGTCGGCCTGGTCTTCTTCTGGCCGATCATGGGCGTGGACCCGGGCCCGCACCGCCCCGGCTACGTGATGCGGATGCTGGAGCTCTTCGCGGGCATGCCCTTTCACGCGTTCTTCGGCATCGCGCTGATGATGGCGTCCGGGCCGATGATCGGCACGTACGAGCACCCGCCGGCCTCGCTCGGGATCGACGCGCTGGCGGACCAGACGGCGGCGGGCGGTATCGCCTGGGCGTTCAGCGAGGTGCCCTCGGTGCTCGTGCTGCTCGCGCTGCTGTTCCAGTGGAAGAAGTCCGAGGACCGGCAGGCACGCCGCAAGGACCGGGCCGCTGACCGTGACGGCGACCAGGAGCTGGCCGCGTACAACGCGTACCTCGCCTCACTGAACACCCGCGGGCAGTAGCGCCCGGCGCCCCTGAGGGGTGACCATGGTGTTCAGCAGTGGTCCGGGCGCTACGCCGTCCGGGTTGCCGGGAGGAGGCGGGCCATGCCCGGAGCGATGAAGACGATGGGGGTGCTCACCGTCGGCGCCCTCGTCGCGGTGACGGCCTACACGGTGGCACTCGGGAGCAACGGCTGGCTGTGGTTCGGCTGGGTCGTCCTCGGTCTGCTCACCCTCGGGATGGCCGCGTCGCGCAGCACCTGACGCCTGGCGCGGTGCCGCGCGAGAGCGGGTCCCGGGCGTCAGAAGCGGAAGACGGATCCGGTCGACGCTTCCATCGTGCACGCGTTGGCGAACGTCTTCTGCCAGGTGATCTGCTTGCCGCGGTACGTGCCCCTCGCACTCACGGTGACCGGGGCGTAGACCTGGGTGCACAGCTCCGGGTCCGCGACGAGCGCGTCCAGATTCCCGTGCGCCCTGTCGAGTGCGCCGCACGCCTCGGACGCGTGCGGGTGGTGACCCCACGCCTCCGGCTCGCAGCGCAGGAGCTCACCGCGCATCCACGAGCCCTGGTCCCCGGAGACGGTGAGGAAGACCCCCTGGGCCGCGGGCGGGTCGGTGGCGGTGGCGCGGGCGGGGCCGGCAGCGGTGACGGCCGCGGCGAGGGCCGTGAGGGCTGCGGCGACGAGAACGGGCGGACGCATGCGGGACCTCCGGTGAGGGTGCGGGACGAAGGGAGGCCAGGGCACTCCCTGCGCCGTGCGGCCGCCAAGCGGACGCGCCGTTCGGTCCCCCGGCCGGAGGTCCGGCGAGGTCCGAACGGGCTCTCGCGCGCGGGCCGCCGATTGGTTACTGTGCGCACGCATCTGGATCCACGGGGAAGGCGACCAGCATGTTCTACCGACTGCTCAAGTACGTGATTCTGGGCCCACTGCTGCGGCTGGTCTTCCGGCCCCGGATCGAGGGGCTCGAACACGTGCCGGAGTCGGGCGCGGCGATCGTCGCGGGCAATCACCTGTCGTTCTCGGACCACTTCCTGATGCCGGCCATCCTGAAGCGGCGCATCACGTTCCTGGCGAAGGCGGAGTACTTCACGGGGCCCGGCATCAAGGGCCGGCTGACGGCCGCGTTCTTCCGCAGCGCCGGCCAGATCCCCGTGGACCGCTCCGGCAAGGAGGCGGGCCGGGCGGCGATCCGCGAGGGCCTCGGCGTGCTGAGCAAGGGCGAGCTGCTCGGGATCTACCCGGAGGGCACGCGCTCGCACGACGGGCGGCTCTACAAGGGCAAGGTCGGCGTGGCCGCGATGGCCCTCAAGGGGCAGGTCCCGGTGATCCCCTGCGCGATGATCGGCACCTTCGAGGCACAGCCGCCCGGCCAGGTCATCCCGAACCTCCACCGTGTGACGATCCGCTTCGGCGAGCCCCTGGACTTCTCGCGCTACGCGGGCATGGACGGCGAGAAGGCGATCCTCCGCGCGGTCACGGACGAGATCATCTACGCGATCCTCGGCCAGTCCGGCCAGGAGTACGTCGACAAGTACGCGGCCGACGTCAAGGCCGAGGCCGAAGCGGCCAAGGAGAAGGCACGGAAGTTCCCGCGGATGCCTCTGAGCTGAGCCCGGGGCGGTTCGGGCGCCCGGCGACGGCACGAGGACGGCCCGGCCTCTGGGGGAGGCCGGGCCGTCACAGGTTCACCGCGGGACGGTGGTTACGGCTTGGGCGTGGCGTGCGGGGCGCACGTCACGTCCTTGCTGTCCGTCTTGCCGGTGAGCAGGTAGGTGTCGACCCGGTCGTTGATGCACGGGTTGGTCAGGCCGGTGACACCGTGGGAGCCCGCGTCCTTCTCGGTGATCAGGCGCGAGCCCTTGAAGCGCTGGTGCAGCTCGACGGCGCCCTTGTAGGGGGTGGCCGCGTCACGCGTCGACTGGACGATCAGGACGGCGGGCAGGCCCTTGCCGGTCTTCACGTTCACGGGAGTCTGCTGCTTGGTGGGCCAGGTGGCACACGGCAGGTTCATCCACGCGTTCGCCCACGTCATGAACGGATAGTCCTTGTTCAGACGCGTGTTGTCGCGGTCCCACTTGTTCCAGCTGGTGGGCCACTTGGCGTCGGCGCACTCGACGGCCGTGTAGACCGCGTTGCCGTTCTCCGACGAGGCGTTGCCCGCGGTGTCCGACATGTCGGGGGCCGCGGCGTCGACGAGCGCCTGGGTGTCCCCGGCGACGTACTTGCTCCACACCTGCGCGACCGGCACCCACGACGAGTCGTAGTACGGGGCGCTCTGGAAGAAGCCGATCAGCTCGGCGGGGCCGACGACGCCGCCGATGGGGTTCTTCTTGGCGGCGGCGCGCAGCTTCAGCCACTGGGCCTCGACCTTGGCCTGCGTGTCACCGAGGTGGAAGGAGGCGTCGTTCTTCGCCACCCACGACGTCCAGTCGTTCCAGCGGCCCTGGAAGGCGACGTCCTGGCCGAGGTTGGCCTCGTACCAGATGTTGTCGCGCGACGGGTCGACGACGCTGTCGACGATCATGCGGCGGACGTGGCCCGGGAAGAGCGTGCCGTAGACGGCGCCCAGGTACGTGCCGTAGGAGACGCCCAGGTAGTTGAGCTTCTTCTCGCCGAGGGCGGCGCGGATGACGTCGAGGTCGCGCGCGGTGTTCGGCGTGGTCATCTGCGGCAGCATGTCGCCGCTCCGCTCGGCGCAGCCGTCCGCGTACTCCTTGGCGAGCTTGCGCTGGGCGAGCTTGTCGGCCTCGGAGTCGGGGACCGGGTCGGCCTTGGGGGCCTTCACGAACTCCTGCGGGTCGATGCAGGAGATCGGCGCGGAGTGACCGACGCCGCGCGGGTCGAAGCCCACGAAGTCGTACGCCTTCGAAGTCTTCGTCCACAGCGGGTTCTTGGAGGTCACGCGCGCCGGGAAGCGCATGCCGGAGCCGCCGGGGCCGCCCGGGTTGTAGACGAGGGCACCCTGGCGCTCGTCCTTGGTGCCGGTGGAGCCTATGCGGTCGACGGCCAGCTTGATCTGCTTGCCGTACGGCTTCGCGTAGTCGAGCGGCACCGTCACCCAGCCGCACTGGATGGGCTTGGCTATGCCCCAGTCGGCGGGGCAGTCCTTCCAGTCGATGCCGGCCTTGGCGGCACGGGCCGCCGCGACGGCCGCACCGCGGGCCTCACGGTCCTGGCCGGTCCGGGAGTCCGCGCTCGCCACCGGCGCCGCCATCGCTCCGGCAATCAGGGTCGCCGCCACCAGGGTTCCGGCGGAGCCGATCACCGCCGTCCGGCTGCTTCGACTGGTAAGTCGAGTCCGTCTCAACTGAGGCCTCCGTACATCGATTCGATCGATACTTCGATCGGGTTCTCGATCAGTACGGGGATCCTCGCGCCTGCACCGTCCCTGACAACAGAGACAGTTGACGTTCTTTACCAATCCGATAAACGGTATAACTCGTCCCGGTGAGCGGAATGGGCCCGTACGGTCGTTTGGTTCGGACCGGCCGGGCCCACTTGAGCCGTCGCTCAGGCCAGGCGACGCAGGGCGTCGTCGAGTGTTCCGCGCAGCCGCAGCGCGTCGGACGCGAGGGCCGTGACCAGGACCGCGGGCCCGGCGAGCGGCGTCAGCGCGGCGTTCTCGCCGAGCAGCGCGGGAGGCGGTCTGTCCTTCTCGAACTCGGGCTTCACGACCACGAGTTGCCCGAGCGCCCGGTGCCCCCCGAGCACGGCGGGGCCGTCCCAGCCGCCGGGTGCGCCGGGACCGCAGGCCAGCTCCTGATCGAGCAGCGGCCGCCCCTCCCGGTGGACGGTGAGCCGGCTGGTGAGCCGGCCGGGCTCCTCAGCTGTGCGCCCGAGCACCTGCTCCTCACGCAGCACGAGCCGGGCACCCGGGGCGAGTTCGGCCCGCGTGGTGACGCGCAGGTCGCTCGCGCACGCGGAGATCAACTGCTCGGGCAGCCAGTGCAGTTCGGCCCCGTCGTCGACCGTGAGACGAACGTCGTAGCGCGCCTCGCCCTTGGCCTGGCCGGGCAGGGCGATCGTCGCGGCGACGGACCCGATGCGCAGGCGGGCACCGGCCGTCGCATGCGCCTCGACACTCATGTGGTCGCCGCCGAGTGGCCCGCTCATCGCACCGACGAGCATGACGCGCGCGTCGGGACCGGTCGAGCGAATGCGGCGCAGGGCCAGGGCGCCCTCTGCGTCGAGGACGGGCAGACAGGTGCCGCCCCGGCCGTCGTCGCTCGCCGTGATGCGGGCCGTGGAGCGTACGCCTGCTGTCATGCCGCCCACGCGGTGAGCTGTCCGCGCACCCAGTCGGCGACCTCGCGCACACCGTCGGCGGAGCGCAGGGACTGGAGGACGACGGGGAGTTCGGCGCGCTGCGCCTTGGCGTCGGCGGACATCCGGGCGAGGTCGGAGCCGACGTACGGGGCGAGGTCCGTCTTGTTGACGACGAGCAGGTCGGCGGTGGTGACTCCGGGGCCGCCCTTGCGCGGGATGTCGTCGCCGCCGGCGACGTCGATGACGAAGACCTGCGCGTCGACGAGGCCGCGAGAGAACGTGGCGGTGAGGTTGTCGCCGCCGGACTCGACGAGGATCAGGTCGAGCGGCCCGACCTCGTCCTCCAGGTCCTCCACGGCCTCCAGGTTGGCGGAGATGTCGTCGCGGATGGCGGTGTGCGGGCAGGCGCCGGTCTCCACGGCGGTGATGCGCTCGGGCGGCAGCACGGCCTCGCGGAGCAGGAACTCGGCGTCCTCACGCGTGTAGATGTCGTTCGTCACGACGGCGAGGGACAGCTCGTCGCGCAGCGCACGGCAGAGCGCGGCGACGGTGGCCGTCTTCCCGGAGCCGACCGGGCCGCCGAGGCCGATACGGAAGGCGCGGCGGGTGCCGTCGGGACGGCGGGCGTCGGCGCTGGCCGCGGCGGGGCCGTCGTGCGAGTGGTCGAGGTGCATGGTGTTACTCCAATCGTTCTGTGTGGAGGACGGGGCGCCCTGGGGCGCCAGGTCGCGCCCTACGACGCGAACAGGCGCACAGCCCAGGCCGCGTGGGCCTCGGCCCCCACCTCCAGCAGCGGCGCGGACGCCGCGGGCAGTGAATCCACCCCTTCGGTGACGGCGCGTGCCGCCGCCTCGGCGGCCGCCGTCGCGACGCGGTCGATGTCGTCCGCGAGGCGCGCGAGCCCTGCCGTCGCGTCGAACGGATCGAGGCTGAGCAGCCTGACCGTCGCGGTGGCGGGCCCGCTGACGCTCTCGTACGCGGAGCAGTAGGCGGCGTCGACGGGGCCGAGGCCCGCGGCCCGCGCGGTGAGGCCGAGGACCACCGGCTGGTGCGCCCCCTTGGGGAACCGCCGGGCGAGCGCGTCGAGTTCGGGATGCGGCCAGGCCGCGCGCGCGGCGCGCATGAGCTGTCTGCCGAGCCTGCGCGCCGCGGTGCGCAGGGCGGGCGAAGGCGTACGGGCGTCAGCGGCCTCGTCCAGGGTGACCGGGTCGAGGCCGAGCGCGGCGGCGGCCGCCAGGGACGCCGACACCAGCCCCGTGGTGTGCAGACGGCCCCGGCAGAATTCCTCCAGGCTCGCCGCGCCGGTGATGCGTCCCGCCTTGACGGCGGCCTCCGCCCCGCCGGAGTGGGCATGCCCACCGGCAGGGAAGCGGCCGTCGGCCAGGACGAGTAGTGCGGCTCGTGTCATGACTCTTCTTCTCGGCCCGTCAGAACAGGAAATACCGCTGGGCGAGCGGCAGTTCGGCGGCGGGCGCGGGCTCGACGAGTTCGCCGTCGATGGTGACGGCGAAGCTGTCGGGGGCGACCTCGACCCGCGGCAGCGCGTCGTTCTCCCGCATGTCCGCCTTCGTGCGTCCCCGCGTCGAGCGGATCGGCACGAACTTCCTGTCGAGACCGAGGCGTTCGGGCAGACCGTCGTCGAGGGCGGTCTGCGTCACGTAGAAGAACGAGTTCGAGGCGGGGGCCCTGCCGCGGGCACCGAACATGGGGCGGGGCAGGACGGGCTGCGGCGTGGGGATGGACGCGTTGGCGTCGCCCATTTGAGCGTACGCGATCTGGCCGCCCTTGATGACGAGCTGCGGCTTGACGCCGAAGAACTGGGGGTCCCAGAGCACGAGGTCAGCGAGCTTGCCGGTCTCGACGGAGCCGATCTCGTGGTCGATGCCCTGTGCGACGGCCGCGTTGATCGTGTATTTGGCGACATAGCGACGGGCGCGCCGGTTGTCGGCGCGGGTGTCGCCAGGGAGTTGGCCGCGGCGGCGCTTCATGACGTGCGCGGTCTGCCAGGTCCGCAGGACGACCTCGCCGATGCGGCCCATCGCCTGGGAGTCCGAGGACATGATCGAGATGGCGCCGATGTCGTGAAGGATGTCCTCGGCCGCGATGGTGGTGGGCCGGATCCGGGACTCGGCGAAGGCCAGGTCCTCGGGGACGGCCGGGTTGAGGTGGTGACAGACCATCAGCATGTCGAGGTGTTCCTCGACGGTGTTGACGGTGTGCGGCCGGGTCGGGTTGGTCGAGCTCGGCAGCATGTTGGGCAGCGAGACGGCCGTGATCATGTCGGGCGCGTGTCCGCCGCCCGCGCCCTCGACGTGGAAGGCGTGCAGGGTACGGCCGGCCACGGCGTCGAAGGTGGCGTCGACGAAGCCCGCCTCGTTCAGGGTGTCCGTGTGGACGGCGAGCTGCGCGCCGGTGTCCTCACAGACGTTCAGGCAGGCGTCGATGACGGCAGGGGTCGCGCCCCAGTCCTCGTGGATCTTGAAACTGACGGCGCCCGCGCGCAGTTGGGCGTACATCGACTCGGCGGACGTGGTGTTGCCCTTGCCGAGGAAGCCGATGTTGACGGGGCTCGACTCCATCGCCTCGAACATGCGGGCAAGATGCCACGAACCAGGTGTGATCGTGGTCGCCTTGGAGCCCTCGGCCGGGCCGGTACCGCCGCCGATGAGCGTGGTGACACCGGAGGAGAGCGCCTCGTCGACGATGGTCGGCGAGATGAAGTGGATGTGGGTGTCGATGGCGCCCGCGGTGACAATCTTGCCGTTGCCCGCGATGATCTCGGTCTCGGGGCCGATGACGAGGTCGGGGTGGACGCCGTCCATCGTGTCCGGGTTGCCGGACTTGCCGATCGCGGTGATCCGGCCGTCCCGTATACCGATGTCGGCCTTGACGATGCCCCAGTGGTCGATGATCACGGCGCCGGTGATGACGGTGTCGGGGGCGCCGTCTGCGCGCGTAGCGCGTGACTGGCCCATGGACTCGCGGATCACCTTGCCGCCACCGAACACCGACTCGTCACCGGAGAGTCCGGGGCCGCCGGAGCGGTCCTCCTCGATCTCGATCAGCAGGTCGGTGTCCGCGAGGCGGATGCGGTCGCCTGTGGTGGGGCCGAACAGGTCGGCGTAGGCGGCGCGGGAGAGTTCAGCCATCGAGGGCACCTCCGGTCTCGCCCCGCAGGCCGGGAACGATGCGCCGGCCGGCCAGGGGCACGAGTTCGATGTCGACAGGGATTCCGGGCTCGAAGCGCACGGCGGTCCCTGCGGCGACGTTGAGTCGCAGACCGTGCGCTGCGGCACGGTCGAACTCCAGACCGGGATTGGCCTCGGCGAAGTGGTAGTGGGAGCCGACCTGCACGGGCCGGTCGGCGGCGTTGAGCACGGTCAGACGGGTGACCTCGCGGCCCTCATTGAACACGACGGGCTCGTCCGCGAACAGGATCTCTCCGGGGATCATGGAAGCGCTCCCCCCGTCAGACGATCGGGTCATGGACGGTGACGAGCTTGGTGCCGTCGGGAAAGGTCGCCTCGACCTGCACATCGTGGATCATCTCGGGGATGCCCTCCATGACGTCGTCGCGCGTGAGCACCTTGCGACCGGACGACATGAGTTCGGCTACGGTCCGGCCGTCACGCGCGCCTTCGAGAATGTGCGACGTGACCAGAGCGATCGCCTCGGGATGGTTGAGCTTCAGACCCCGGGCCCGGCGCTTATCGGCCACATCGGCGGCCACATGAATGAGCAGTCTCTCCTGCTCGTGCGGGGTCAGTTGCACGGCTCCCACCTCACAGTCCTTCACTCCGGACCGTGCGGGGCCCGGCTGCCGCGGCCACCGCGACGGGTATAGATGTAACACGCAAGAAATGCACATGATCTTGTGCACCCCGGCTACAAAAGCCCCTGGTGACCTGCGGTGCAGGCTAATTGCGGGGAGTTTCAACGAGGTTAACCACCCCTTGACCCGCCCATGACTGTCAGCTGGGCTCACCCATACGCATGAGGGCCTGCAGGCTGTTCCGCAAATTTTCGACATGCCCTCCTCGAACAGCGCCGCCGCGCGGCTCCAGCCGGCCGTGACCGCCGAAGCCGCCATGGCCGCCGAAATCCCGAAGGGCACGCAGGTGCGGGGGGCCATCGGCGGTGAGGATACTGCCGCCGCCCGAACCGGTCGGCCGTATCGGCCAGTTCACGCCGCCGGGCGCGGGCGGAACGCCGCTGCGCTCGGGCTCGTACTTCGACGGGGCGCGGGCCTTGACGCCCGCTGTCACGTCGGCGGCCCGTGCGGGGCTCGGGCTCGTATAAGTACTGCTCGGCGGGCTGCGCAAGAAGCGGGGCGGCGCCGACGAAGGGGCCAAGGAGTCCAAGTCGCTTGATCCAGGCCCCGCTTGAGGCCTGGCATACGCATCCGACCTACCAGGTCATCAGGTCAGCCGGATTTGCCGGACCTCACCGACCTGACCGGCCTCCCGTCCTGACCGACCTCCGAACCTCCCGACCTACCTGACCTCCGGCCCCCGGTGCTCCGCGGCGATGCCGAAGCGGTGGCGGTCGCCGCCGGTGGACGAGGTCGAGCCGATGCCGGAGACGGAGCTGATCACTTGCTCGTCCTCCGGCTCCCCCAGGGCCTCCAGGCGCTCGAGATCGGCCGCGGAGACCAGCGCGACGAGCGGCTTGCCGTGCCGGGTCACGACGACGCGCTCCCCGCCGTACACGACGCGGTTGATCAGATCGGCGAGCTCAGCGCGGGCTTGCGTCACCGGAATCTCGTAGGCCATGTCCTCCAGCTTAGACCGGGCCCGCAGGACGGACACGGTCCGTGACTGCACGCCGACCCACAGGTGCGACGGCGGCCCGGGCGGGGCGGTTCCGACCGCTGCCGTTGTCAGTGGCCGCGCGTAGCGTCGACGTGTCAACTGTTCGTGCTGCATGGCTGCTTGCGCGGATCCGACGGAGCCCCGCCCGGAACAGCGCCCGCGGCGGGGCCTCGCGCGCCTAGGCTCCGCGCATGGAACAGAGCGAGATCATCTTGCGCGCAATCGGCGTCCTGACCGAGACCCAGGAAATGGTGCGCCGGCTCAGCAAGGATGCCGAGCCCGACATCGAGGCCGAGGACGCCCAGCTCGGGCGCCTGGTGACAGAGGTGTTCCCCTCCATCGAGATCCCGGCGGAATCGAGCGTGGAGGAGGCGGCGGAGGCCACCGTCGCGGCACTGATGCCGGTGACGATCTCCCTGGTGGGCGCCTTCGCGTTCCTCTTCTCCGAGCTCGCCGAGGTGCATGACTCGGGCCGGACGGACATCAAGACCGCCGACCTCCTGCAACACCTCGCGCTGCGCCTGTCCAGGTCGGACGACAACCAGTAGCCACGACACAGGAGAACGGAGCAGGGGGTCGGCCGGCGCCTCGGGGCGCGGGCCGGCCCCTTTTCGCGTCTCCCGCAGCCCGAGCCCTCCTTTTCGCGCTCCTCGCCCCCTGCCCCCTACCCGGCCATCCGTACGTCCTGTACATTTTTTACAGAAGCAGCGACAGAGTTCCGCGCTCACGGAGGCATGTGCCATGAACCGACCTTCCGCCCGCTATGTGCTGCCCGAGTTCACCGAGCACACCTCGGCCGGGCACCGCACCCTCGATCCGTACTCCAAGCTCCTGGAGGAGCGGATCGTCTTCCTGGGGACGCCGATCGACGACACCTCCGCGAACGACGTGATGGCGCAGTTCATGCACCTCGAGTACGCCGCGCCGGACCGGGACATCTCGCTGTACATCAACTCCCCCGGCGGCTCGTTCAGCGCGATGATGGCGATCTACGACACGATCCGGTTCGTCAGCTGCGAGGTCGAGACCGTGTGCCTCGGGCAGGCCGCCTCCGCCGCCGCCGTGCTCCTGGCGGCCGGGACACCGGGGAAGCGGGCCATGCTGCCCGGCGCGCGCGTGGTGATCCATCAGCCGGGGCTGCCCGAGCCCGCGCAGGGCCAGCCGAGCGACCTGGAGATCCAGGCCCGTGAACTGGTGCGTATGCGCGCCCAGCTGGAGGAACTGCTCGCGCGGCACACCGGGCAGAACCGCGAGCGCATCGCCGCCGACATCGAGCGGGACACGATCCTCCGGGCCCAGGACGCCGTGGAGTACGGGCTCGTGGACCGGGTCATCGACAACCGCAAGACGTCCGGTTCGGCCCCCGGCGCCAGGTGAGCCGGCGATGCTGCCGCCCGAACTGCCCCCGCTGCCCGCGCTGACGCGCGCCGAGTGCGAACTCCTCGACCGCTATCTGGAGGTGGTCGATCTGCTCGGCAGGATCAACCCGGCCCGGAGCGACCACACGTATGGCGGACTGCGCGCTGCGCAAGCGCTCGTCGGCAGGGCGACGGCCCTCAGGGACGCCCTGACGCTCATGCATCAGCGGGGCGAGAGCGAGGTCCACGCGACGACGCTGGCTCGGGCTTTGCGGGTCCTGGACGGAGAAAGGAGGTCACAACGGGTCACAGTTCCGCCGGAGCCGGTCAATTGACGGTGCATTCGAGACTGGAGCGGTCGAGGCGAACCGTCCGGACCCGAGCCGAAACGGACCAGAAGAGGTACCCACATACGGAGTAGCCGGTACTAGCACTTGCGAACCGGAAAAGTTGCGCGGAACGCCTACGCGGAATCAGAGATTCCGCCTTCCGCTGCTGGTGCGGGCGTCGTCGGGACCCCTGCACCAGGGTGGAAAGGTGCGCTGTCCACCCGAACAGGCCAGTCGTGAGGACACTCACTTAACGCCGATTCGGCGCTGCGTTCGCGCCGTTCGTGCGTGAAGATCCCTTCCGACGACAAGCCCCCGCCGCCGCGGCGGGGCGGTCCGTGCGGACGCCGAGTCCTGCCGCCGTACGGATGCCAGGTCGACAGGAGTGGATCGGCAGGAGTGGAGGACCCGAGCACGACGGGCCGCCGGAGCTGTTTTCCGGGCCGGCCCTTGGGGTGAAGCCGCACATCGCGGCCGGGCAACTTCGCCAGCCCGAATCCGACAGGTCATCCTTCACAGGCGGCTGACGAAGGGTTGCGCATGACTGCGCTCAATCGTGTCCCGTCGCTGCTCGCCCGGGCCGGAACCGCCTCGGCCCTCACGCTCGCCGTAGCGGGTGGCAGCCTGCTGGTCCCCGGAGCCGCCCCCGAAGCGGAAGCCGCGCCACCGGCGACGAAAGCACTCCAGATCGCGGCCTCCAAGAGGGGAAGCCCCTACCGGTGGGGCGCCACTGGGCCGCACACATTCGACTGCTCGGGCCTGACGCTCTACTCGTTCAAGGCCGCGGGCAAGAAACTGCCCCGCACCGCCGCCCAGCAGTACAACAAGACCCGCCATGTCTCCGCGTCCCATCGAAAACGCGGTGACCTGGTCTTCTTCCACTCGGGCCGCGGCGTCTACCACGTCGGCATCTACGCCGGGAAGGGAAAGATCTGGCACTCGCCGAAGACCGGTGCCGTGGTGCGGCTCGAGCGGATCTGGACGAGGAGCGTCTGGTACGGGCGCGTGCGCTAGCGCCGTCTGACGGGTCCCCCGGGCGCCCGGGGGACCCGTCAGGCGCCGGAGCGTGCTCACGCCCGCCCGCCTCGGAACCGCGCGATGGGGTACTCGTGGTCGTATGGACGAGGACCGAAGGGCTTGCGACGAGGACGCCCCACGCCCGGGCCCGCCGAGCGGCGGCCAGGACCGGCACGAGACGCCGCTGGAGCGCGCGGACCGGAACTTCGGCGAGCTGCTCCAGGAACTGAGGGTCACCCAGACGGGCGTGCAGATCCTCTTCGCGTTCCTGCTGACGCTGGCGTTCACTCCGCGGTTCCCGTCGCTGGACGCCGTGCAGCGCGCGACCTACATCGCGACGCTGCTGCTCGCGGTGCTCGCCGCCGCGCTGTTCACGGCGCCCGCGGCGCTGCACCGCGCGCTGTTCCGGCGCGGCGCCAAGCCTCAGATCGTGCAGATGTCCTCGCGGCTCGCCACGGCCGGCCTGAGCGTTCTGGTGCTCGCCCTGACCGGGTCCGTGCTGCTCGTCGTGGACGTCACGGCGGGGCGGGCGGCGGGGATCGCGGCGGGAGCCGGCACGTTCGCGGTCTGTGTGGGCCTGTGGGGTGTGCTGCCGCGTCTGGTGCGGCGCTCGCTCACGCGGGCGCAGGAGGAGACGGACACACCGTCCCCGTAGCCGCCTTCATACCTGCCGGCCTTCACACCTGTTGGCCTGCACGCCCGCCGGCCTTCACACCTGTTGGACAGGGACCGTCCACGGCAGGGCGATCCATACGGTCTTGCCGCCTTCGGGGGTGGGCCTGACCGACAGGCTTCCGCCGCACTCGGCGGTCAGCCAGCGGATGATCACCATGCCGCGCCCGTTGTCCTGCTGGACGGCGGCCGGGAGCCGCTTCGGGTAGCACGGGTGGCTGTCCGTGACACCGATGCGCAGGTGTTCGTCGCGCTCCAGCTGCATGTCGACCTTGAAGACGGGCGACTGTCCACGGGTGTGCATCACGGCGTTCGTGGCGAGTTCGGAGACGATGAGCCGGACCGTGTCGGCGGCTTCCGCGTCGCGCGGCATGCCCCATTCGGCGAGTACGTCGCTGACATATGTGCGGGCCGAGAAGACCGAGGCGGGATCGCTCGGCAGAGTGACGGATGCTTCCTGGTGATCTGCCATGGCGACGTCGTCCCTTTTTTCGCCGGGGCCTGAATCCGACACATGGCGGATGACTCGAGGCGACCCCCGGACTGGTGCTTCGCGCCAGAGTGCCACTCCCGCCCGGCCGGTGGAGCCGATCCCCCGAGATATGCATATATCTGTCGCTCGAAGCGGTGAACTCTGCGTGGGTGGACCGCATTTGGGCGTACGCCGCCGACTTCCTCTACCGTCGCCTCAGAACACCGATCCGCCGGGCCTGAAGGAGCCGGGCCGCAGGTCCGAGGAGACAGGATGAAACACGGTCCGGCGGTGCGCCGCCGCAGACTCGGCGCGGAGCTGCGCGCGCTGCGTGCCCGCGCGGGACTCACAAGTGGCGAGACGGCCCGGCTGGTCGGCTGGCACCAGTCGAAAGTGAGCCGTATCGAGACCGGGCGCAGCGGCGTGAAAGCGTCGGACGTGCGCCTCCTGCTCGACGCCTTCGAGGTCGCGGACTCCGGCCTGCGGGATCTACTGGTCGCGCTGGCGGGGTCGGGGGACGACGGCGGCCAGCACTGGTGGCACGCCTACCGGGACCTTCTGCCGCCCGCCTACCGGGACTTCATCAGCCTGGAGTCGCAGGCGTGCCGGGTCAGGACGGTCGAGACGTCCGTCGTGCCGGGCCTCCTCCAGACGCCCGACTACGCGCGTGCGGTGACCAGGGCCGCGCTCGGCGGGCTGCCGGACGGGCAGGTAGACGCCCTGGTCGAGGTGCGGATCGCCCGGCAGGACGTGCTGCGTTCCGCGTCCCCGCTCCGGCTCAGCGCGGTGCTCGACGAGGCGGTGCTGCGGCGCCCGGTGGGCGGTCCCCGGGTGATGGCGGAGCAGCTGCGTCAGCTGGCCGCCGTGGCGAAGCTTCCCCATGTGCGGCTTCAGGTACTGCCGTTCACCGCAGGGGAGCATGTCGGACTCACCGGCCCTTTCGTTGTGTTCTCATTTCCGAACACTTCCGATCTGGACGTAGTAGTTCTCGACCATTTGACGAGTAGCCTCTACCTCGAGCGGAAAGAAGACCTCAAGGCGTACACGGACGCCTTTGACACCCTTCGGATCCACGCCCTTTCGCCCGGGGACTCGTTGGATTTCATCGCCGGGATCGCCGGAGCGCATCGCCCTCCGGACTGTGAACGCACGTAAGGAGGCACCATGTCAGCACTGCCTCGGTACGTACCATCCGCCGCCGTTCCCAGCACCTCTCTGCACGACGCGCCATGGCGGCGAAGCAGCCGAAGCACCGGAATGAACAACTGCGTCGAGACGGCTCCGCTGCACCGCGGCCCTTCGGCCGGACTCCTCGCCGTACGCGACTCCAAGCACACGGCCGGACCCGCCCTGCTGTTCTCGCCCTCCGCATGGGAGGGGTTCCTCAACTCCTTGCGATGAATGCCGAGTCGGGAGCCTTGCGGCTGATCACCCGCACGGCCTGGGCGATTTGATCGTCGGTCAGGTCGGCGCGGGCGGTCAGCCGCAGCCGTGAGATGCCGTCCGGCACCGACGGGGGACGGAAGCAGCCGACGGCGAGGCCGGCTTCGCGGCAGTCCGCCGCCCAGCGCACCGCCTCCTCGGGGGACGGCGCGCGCACGGAGACGACGGCGGCGTCGGGCCGTACGGCCTGGAGCCCCTCGGCCGTGAGCAGTTCGTGCAGCGAGGACGCCACGGCGCGGGCCCTTTCGGCGCGCTCGGGCTCGCGGCGCAGCAGGCGCAGGGCCGCGAGCGCGGCGCCGGCCGCCGCGGGCGCGAGGCCCGTGTCGAAGATGAACGTCCGTGCGGTGTTGACGAGATGGTCGATCACCCGCGCCGGACCGAGGACGGCGCCGCCCTGGCTGCCGAACGACTTGGAGAGGGTGACGGTGACGACGGTGCCGTCGGCGCCCGAGAGCCCCGCCGCCTGCGGCGCGCCCCTGCCGCCGTCGCCGAGCACACCGAGTCCGTGCGCGTCGTCGACGATCAGACCTGCCCCGAACTCCCTTGCCACTCGCGCGAGTTCGGCCAGTGGAGCCGCGTCGCCGTCCACCGAGAAGACGGAGTCCGAGACGACGACGGCCTGTCCCTGATGCGTGTCGAGGGCCTTGCGGACGGCGTCGGGGTCGGCGTGCGGGACGACCTGCGTCGCGCCGCGGGCGAGCCGGCAGCCGTCGATGAGGGAGGCGTGGTTGCTCGCGTCCGAGACGATCAGCGAGCCGTGCGGGGCGAGAGCGGTCACGGCGGCGAGGTTGGCGGCGTAGCCGGACGACAGGACGAGCGCCGCCTCGAAACCGCAGAACTCGGCCAGTTCGCGCTCGAGTTCGGCGTGCAGCTCCGTGGTGCCCGTGACGAGCCGCGAGCCGGTGGCGCCGCCACCCCAGCGCAGCGCCGCGTCCGCCGCTCCTCCGGTGATCTCGGGGTGTCGCGTGAGGCCGAGGTAGTCGTTGCTCGCGAGATCGAGGAGGGGGTTCGATGACGGGCGGGGGCGCAGCGTGCGGACGAGTCCGGCGCCGCGGCGCACGCGCTCCTGCTCGTCGATCCAGCCGAACGGCGATCCCGCCATGTGAGTCCCTCCGCCCGGCCGTCGAGCGACCGGTTCTCGAGTGGGGTGTGCTGTCCCGTGCCCACTGCTGATTGGACAGTTTTGTAGGCAGTGCACAGACAGTAGCGGGACATCCAGCCGCCCAGGGTGTGGCAATACCCACACCTCGAACCGGCAGAGTTGTGCAAAGCCTCCTTGGCCTGAGCAGGGCACGTAGGTCAGGATCGGGCCATGGACCTGCTGAACACGCTGGTGGACAAGGGGCTGCGGCGCGAGCTGCCCAGCCGTGAAGAAGCGCTCGCCGTTCTGGCGACTTCCGACGACGAACTGCTCGATGTGGTGGCCGCGGCCGGCAAGGTGCGGCGGCAGTGGTTCGGCCGGCGGGTGAAACTCAACTATCTGGTCAACCTCAAGTCGGGACTGTGCCCCGAGGACTGCTCGTACTGTTCCCAGCGGCTCGGGTCCAAGGCGGAGATCCTCAAGTACACATGGCTGAAGCCCGACGAGGCGTCGAAGGCCGCGGCCGCGGGTGTCGCGGGCGGCGCGAAGCGGGTCTGTCTGGTGGCGTCCGGGCGCGGCCCGACGGACCGGGACGTCGACCGCGTCTCGGAGACCATCGGCGCGATCAAGGAACAGAACGAGGGCGTCGAGGTGTGCGCCTGCCTCGGTCTCCTCTCCGAGGGCCAGGCCGAGCGGCTGCGCGGCGCGGGCGCCGACGCCTACAACCACAACCTCAACACCTCCGAGGGCACCTACGGCGACATCACGACGACGCACACCTACGCGGACCGCGTCGACACGGTGCAGAAGGCCCACGCGGCCGGTCTGTCCGCCTGCTCCGGGCTCATCGCGGGCATGGGCGAGAGCGACGAGGACCTGATCGACGTCGTCTACTCGCTGCGCGAACTCGACCCGGACTCGGTGCCGGTCAACTTCCTGATCCCCTTCGAGGGCACGCCCCTCGCCAAGGAGTGGAACCTGACGCCGCAGCGCTGCCTGCGGATCCTCGCGATGGTCCGCTTCGTCTGCCCCGACGTCGAGGTGCGGATCGCGGGCGGGCGCGAGGTGCACCTGCGCTCGATGCAGCCGCTGGCGCTCCACCTCGCCAACTCCATCTTCCTCGGCGACTACCTGACGAGTGAGGGCCAGGCGGGCAAGGCGGACCTGGACATGATCACGGACGCCGGGTTCGAGGTCGAGGGCACCGACCAGGTGACGCTGCCCGAGCACCGGGGCGGGCCGTGCGGTTCGTCCGAGACGGAAGCGGCCTGCGGTTCCGGTGCGCATGCGGCATGCGGTTCCGGCACGGGTTCGGCCTGCGGTTCCGGTGGGGGCTGCGGCACCCATGAAGAAGCTGCGGAGTCCCCGGTCGCCGAGGTCCCCGAGGCGCGCACGGACCTGGTCGCCGTACGCCGCCGGGGTGCCGGTACGGATCTCGCGCCCAATGCCTGAGCGGTCCGGGGCCGCGGTGACGGGGCTGCCCGTGGCGGAACTGCTCGACCTCGACCGGCGGCACGTCTGGCATCCGTACGGTCCGATGCCTGGGCGGCAGGAGCCGCTGGTCGTCGAGTCGGCGGCCGGGGTACGGCTCCGGCTCGCCGACGAGGGCGGTGAGAGCGGTGAGAGCGGTCAGGGTGCCGAGCTGGTCGACGGGATGTCGTCGTGGTGGTCGGCGATCCACGGCTACAACCACCCCGTGCTCAACGAGGCGGTGCGCGACCAGCTCGGCCGGATGAGCCACGTCATGTTCGGCGGGCTCACGCACGAGCCCGCCGTCGGGCTCGCGAAGCGTCTTGTCGACATGTCGCCGGAGGGGCTCGAGCATGTGTTCCTCGCCGACTCGGGCTCCGTGTCCGTCGAGGTCGCGATCAAGATGTGCCTCCAGCACTGGCGTTCCCTCGGGCGGCCGGAGAAGCGCCGTCTGCTGACGTGGCGCGGCGGCTATCACGGCGACACCTGGCAGCCGATGGCGGTCTGCGACCCCGAGGGCGGCATGCACGAGCTGTGGTCGGGGGCGCTGCCGCGGCACGTGTTCGCCGACGCCCCGCCCACCGAGTACGAGCAGGCCTACGCGGATCATCTGCACGAGCTGATCGGGCGGCACGCCCATGAGCTGGCGGCCGTGATCGTGGAGCCCGTGGTGCAGGGCGCGGGCGGGATGCGGTTCCACTCCCCCGCGTATCTGCGGGTCCTGCGCGAGGCCTGCGACGCGCACGACGTGCTCCTCGTGTTCGACGAGATCGCCACGGGGTTCGGCCGGACCGGGGCGCTGTTCGCCGCGGAGCACGCGTCGGTGACGCCCGATGTGATGTGTGTCGGCAAGGCGCTGACCGGCGGCTACATGACGCTGGCGGCGACGCTGTGCACGGCGCGTGTGGCGGACGGGATCTCGCGCGGCGACGTGCCGGTGCTCGCGCACGGGCCCACGTTCATGGGGAACCCCCTCGCCGCCGCGGTGGCCTGCGCCTCGATCGACCTCCTGCTCGGGCAGGACTGGGCGACGGAGGTCAAGCGGATCGAGTCGGGGCTGAGGGAGTCGCTCGGCGCTGCCTCGGAACTGCCCGGGGTGCGCGATGTGCGCGTGCTCGGCGCGATCGGTGTCGTACAGCTGGATCACGAGATCGACATGGCGGCTGCCACGCGGGCGGCGGTGCGCGAGGGCGTGTGGCTGCGGCCGTTCCGCGACCTCGTGTACACGATGCCTCCGTACATCACGGGGGACGAGGATCTGGCACGGATCGGCCGCGCGGTGTGCGCGGCCGCGCGGGAGGGCTGAACAGCATGACGGTACTGGTGGTCACGGGGACCGGAACAGAGATCGGCAAGACGGTCACGACGGCGGCCGTGGCGGCCGCCGCGCTGGCCGCGGGGCGGTCGGTGGCCGTCCTGAAGCCGGCCCAGACCGGGGTCGGGCCCGGTGAGCGCGGGGACGCGGACGAGGTCACGCGCCTGGTGGGCGGCGGGGTGACGGCCGTCGAACTGGCGCGGTACCCCGAGCCGTTGGCGCCCGCGACGGCCGCGCTGCGCGCCGGCCTCCCCCCGGTGCGCCCGCACGAGGTGGCCGACGCTGCGGCGAAGCTGGCGACGGACCACGACCTCGTCCTGGTCGAGGGCGCGGGCGGGCTGCTGGTGCGGTTCGACGCGGACGGGGGCACGCTCGCGGACGCCGCCAGGCAGCTCCGAGCGCCGGTCCTCGTCGTCGCGGCGGCGGGGCTCGGCACGCTCAACTCGACGGCCCTGACGACGGAGGCCCTGCGCGCCCGGGACCTGACGCCGCTCGGCGTGGTCATCGGCAGCTGGCCGGAGCACCCCGACCTCGCGGCCCGCTGCAACCTCGCGGACTTCCCCGAGGTCTCGGGGACGAAGCTCCTCGGCGCGATCCCCGAAGGGGCCGGTACGCACCCCGGCTTCCGTGCATCCGCGCCGAGTTGGCTGGCGCCGGAGCTGGACGGTACGTGGGACGCGGCGGCGTTCGCCGCGAGCGCCGGGTAGTCCTGGTGCGTGCCTAGCGGCTCACAGGCTCCATCTGCGCAGTTCCTCCGCGATGTCGTGCACGCTCGCCCCGCCGTCCTTGACCAGGCGGGCCAGTTCCCTGACCTGGTCGGGCGACGTGGCGACCTTCAGGCCGCTCGCGACGAGATAGGCGTACGCGACGGCCGACGCGAACATCGCGTTCGAGCGTTCGAGGGCGGGGACGTGGAGGAGCAGCTGGAGCAGTGCGGCGGCCCGCGCCTGTGGGCTGTCGTACACGGCGGTCCCGAATATCTCCGCCTCGTGCCGGCTGACGGCGGCGACGAGCGCGCCCCAGTCGGTTACCTGAGGGTCTCCGGGGGTCTTCTGTTCGGCGATCATGAGAAGCCAGGCCAGGTCGATCCGCACGTTCTTCGATTCGCTCAAGGGCTCAGCGTCGGCCTTCGCGCTCCGCGCCGAATTCCTCGGCGAACACGGATTCGTACTGCTTCATGAAGTCGGCGGCCGCCTCGACGAACGTCCGGCCGAGCTCGCCCGCGTCCTGTCTGACCAGCTCCTCGATGTACCGGTTCACACTCACGCCGCGTGCCAGCGCACGCTCCCGCGCGGCTCGGGCGGTGTCCTCGTCCACCCGTACGTTCAGCTGAGTCTTCGCCATGACTTCACGCTAGCGCCGACGCGCTAGCACCGGCAAGGAGACACCGAATGTGCCCCTTACACGCGTATCTGGAGCCCGACCTCGGAGGGATACCGCGCGTGTGACGCACCGCACTAGTCTCGTACGCGACACGGGAGTCGGTACGGCCAGGACGACGGCGAGACCCAGGAGGCGGCCTTGTCCACAGCGGCAGCAGAACAGCCCCACGGCCTGGTGGAGGCGGGCGACGTCGCCGCGCGCGCCCGGGGCCTGACCAAGGCGTACGGGTCCGGGGAGACCGCCGTCCTCGCGCTCGACTCGGTCGACGTGGACATCGCGCGCGGCCGGTTCACGGCGGTCATGGGCCCCTCGGGGTCGGGCAAGTCCACGCTGATGCACTGCCTGGCCGGGCTCGACTCGGTCTCCGCCGGCCAGGTGTGGCTCGGGGACACCGAGATCACGGGCCTGCGCGACAAGGAGCTGACGCGGCTGCGGCGCGACCGGATCGGCTTCATGTTCCAGTCCTTCAACCTCATTCCGACGCTGAACGCGGCGGAGAACATCACGCTGCCGATGGACATCGCGGGCCGCACCCCGGACGCGGAGTGGCTGAAGCAGGTCATCGACACGCTGGGCCTCGGCGACCGGCTCAAGCACCGTCCCGCGCAGCTCTCCGGAGGCCAGCAGCAGCGGGTGGCCTGCGCGAGGGCGCTCGCCTCGCGACCGGAACTGATCTTCGCGGACGAGCCGACCGGGAACCTGGACTCGCGCGCGGGCCTCGAGGTCCTCGGGTTCCTGCGCGAGGCGGTGGACGACCTCGGGCAGACCGTCGTGATGGTGACGCACGACCCCGGCGCCGCGGGCCACTCCGACCTGGTGCTCTTCCTCGGTGACGGCCGCCTCGTGGACGAGATGCCGCAGCCCACGGCGGAAGCGGTCCTGGAACGCATGCGTCTGTTCACCGGGGGCAACACCCCCCACAACTCCCAGCCGTAGAGGGGCCGCTGTGCTGAAGGCGACGCTCAGGAGTTTCCTCGCGCACAAGGGCCGACTGGTCCTGTCGGGGCTCGCCATCGTCCTCTCGGTGGCGTTCGTGGCGGGCAGTCTGGTCTTCTCGGACACGGTCACCCGCACCTTCGACCGGCTCTTCGCGTCCACGTCCGCCGACGTGCAGGTGAATCCGAAGCAGGACTCCCTCGGCGAGACAGTGCCGACCGGGGCGGTCGAGACCGTCCCGGCCCGGCTCGCCCGGCAGATCAGGTCCGTCGACGGCGTGGCCGCGGCCAGGGTCGACGCCGCCGCCGAGAACATCACCGTCGTGGACGACCGGAACAACTCGGTCGGCCCGACCAGCGGCGCCCCCACCATCGCCACCAACTGGTATGTGACGGACCGCAGTCCGGTCCGCCTGACCTCGGGCCATGCCCCGCGCGGCAGTGGCGAGGCGCTGCTCGACGCGGACACCGCCGACAAGAAGCACGTCCGTATCGGCGACTCCCTCACCGTCCTCGCGCAACCGGGCTCCTTCACCGTCCGGATCGTCGGCATCGCGACCTTCCGCACCACCAACCCCGGCGCCGCGCTCGTCTTCCTGGACACGGCGACGGCACAGGCGAAGCTGCTCGGCGGGACGGACCGCGCGACGAGCATCTCCGTGGACGCGGCGCCCGGGGTGAGCGACGCCGCGCTGAAGGGGCGGATCGCCCGACAGCTCGGTTCCGGCTACGACCTCAAGACCGCAAGTGAACAGGCCACGTCGGACGCGGCGGACCTCGGCTCGTTCCTCGACGTGATCAAGTACGTGATGCTCGGCTTCGCCGGGATCGCGGTCCTGGTCGGGATCTTCCTGATCGTGAACACGTTCTCGATGCTGATCGCGCAGCGCACGCGCGAGCTGGGACTGCTGCGCGCGCTCGGCGCCGACCGGCGGCAGGTGCGTCGCTCCGTCCTGACGGAGGCGGTGTTGCTCGGCCTGGCGGGCTCGGTGCTCGGCCTCGCGGCGGGCCTCGGGCTGGCGCTCGGCCTCATCCGGCTCATGAGCGCGTTCGGGATGAACCTGAAGTCGACCGAGATGGTGATCGGCTGGGGGACGCCCGTCGCCGCGTTCGCGGTCGGCGTCGGGGTCACGTTCGTGGCCGCGTATCTGCCGTCGCGGCGTGCGTCCCGGGTCTCCCCCATGGCGGCGCTCGCGGACGCCGAGATCGCGGGTGCGGGGCGGCCACTGCGGGTGCGCGCGGTGGCCGGAGCGGTGGTCGGCGTGGCGGGGGTGGCCGCTCTCGCCGGCTGTGCCGCGGCCACGAAGACGGCGAGCGCCTCGCTGCTCCTGATGGTCGGCGTCGTCCTGACGCTGCTGGCCACGGTGATCGCGGGCCCCTTGCTCGTACGTCCCGTGATCCGCGTCCTGGGCGGCGCGTTCCCCGCCGTGTTCGGCTCGGTGGGGCGGCTGAGCCAGCGCAACGCGCTGCGCAACCCGCGGCGCACCGGGGCCACCGCGGCCGCGCTGATGGTCGGGCTCGCTCTGGTGGCGGGCATGTCCGTGGCGAGCGCGTCGATGAGCAAGTCGTTCGACGAGCAGATCGACAAGACCCTGGGCGCCGACTTCACCGTCCAGAACGCCAACTTCACGCCCTTCCCCAAAGAGGTCACTGACAAGATCCGCGCCACGGAAGGGGCGGGGCTCGTCGTGCGACAGCGGTTCGTGCCGCTCGCGGTGCGTCTGCCGGACGGCAAGCGCGTGAAGACGACGGCCGCGGGTTACGAGGCACAGCTCGACGACGTCGCGCACATCACGTACTCCCAGGGCGACTCGGCGGCCGCGCTCGCGCCCGGGAAGGTCGCGATGGACGCGGGGTTCGCCAAGGAGCACCACGCGCGCGTGGGCACGGTGGTGCCCGTGGACCTGCCCGGCGGACGCACGGACCGGCTCACCGTCGCGGCCCTCACCGACCAGGGCGGGGGCGACGGATTCGGCATGTCCGGCGGCCTGTTCATGGGCATGGGGACGCTGGAGAAGTTCCTGCCCGACGGCCAGGACTCGGCGGTGTACGTGAACGCCTCCCCCGGCACGGGCGCGGACGTGCTCCGCGCCCGTCTGGAGAAGGCCCTCGATCCGTACCCACAGGTACAGGTCCGCGACCTGGCCGACTACAAGAAGCTCGTGCACGACCAGATCGCGGTGCTGCTGTACCTCGTGTACGCGTTGGTCGGGCTCGCGATCGTCATCGCCGTCCTGGGCGTCGTCAACACCCTTGCCCTGTCGGTCGTCGAGCGGACACGGGAGATCGGTCTCCTCCGCGCCATCGGGCTCTCCCGGCGCCAGTTGCGGAGGATGATCCGCCTGGAGTCCGTGGTGATCGCCGTGTTCGGCGCCGTGCTCGGGCTCACGCTCGGTGTCGTGTGGGGGCTCGCCATCCACGAGGTGCTCGCCCTCCAGGGCATGGAGGCGCTCGCCATCCCGTGGGGCACGATCGTCGCGGTCGTGGTCGGCTCGGTCGTCGTGGGGCTCGCGGCTGCCCTCCTTCCGGCGCTGCGCGCCTCGCGCATGAACGTGCTGGCGGCCATCGCCCACGAGTGATGTACTCGCCGCACGGTCTCCCGGCCGTCCAGCTCCACCGAGTGCAACTCGCCCGAGACCGAGGAGAGTTCATGAGTCGCGCGTTCCGCTTCGGCGTCAACATGGTCACCCCCGCGTCCGGCGACGAGTGGCGCAAGCGCTGCCGCAGGGCCGAGGAGCTCGACTACGACGTGATCCTCGTCGCCGACCACCTGGGCGTGCCCTCGCCGTTCCCCTCCCTGGTCGCCGCCGCAGAGGCGACCGAGCGCCCGCGTGTGGGCACGTTCGTCCTCAACGCCGGCTTCTGGAACCCGGTGCTCCTCGCCCGCGAGGTGGCGACCACGGACGCGCTCACCGGCGGCAGACTCGAACTGGGTCTGGGCGCAGGCTACGTACAGGCGGAGCACGAGGCGGCCGGGCTGCCCTGGGGGTCGCCCGGTGAGCGAGTGGACCATCTGCGGCGCGTCGTGGAGGAGCTGGACCGGCTGCTCGGGTCGGACGAGCATCAGCCTCAACCCGCGCAACACCCCCGCCCGCCGCTCCTGATCGGCGGCAACGGCGACCGGATGCTGAAGCTGACGGCCGAGCACGCACAGATCGCGGCGTTCACCGGGGCGCGCTCCGTCCCCGGCCACCCGGGCGGGAAGCTCCAGCACCTCACCCCTACGGAGCTGGACGAGCGCGTCGCCACGTACCAGCGCTTCGCGGCGGGGCGCGCGGAGCCCGCCGAACTCAATCTGCTGATCCAGATGGTCACGGTGACCGACGACCGGCGGGCGGCGATCCGGCCGGTTCTCGACCACATCCCGCAGTTCACGGAGGACGAGGCGCTGGACCTGCCGCTGCTGCTCGTCGGCACGGTCCGTGAGATCGCCGACCAGGTGCGCGCGCAGCGCGACCGCTACGGGTTCACGTACATCACGGTCCTGGAGCCGTACATGGAGGCGTTCGGTCCGGTCATCGAGGAGCTGCGAAAGGCCTGAGCCGGGGCGCTGTCCGCATCGTGAAAATGGCGCGCGGGCCCGGCCGCCCGGTGATGGGATCGGCCCCATGAGTGACCTTCGGATACGGGCCGCGACGCCCGACGACCTCGATGCCGCCCTCGCCTTCTGGAAGCTGGCCGCCGAGGGCACGAGCATCAGCGACGACCGCGCGGGCGTGGAGCGGCTCGTCGCCCGCGACCCCGAGTCGCTGCTGCTCGCCGAGCGCGACGGGGAACTGGTGGGGACCGTCATCGCCGGCTTCGACGGGTGGCGCTGCCATCTGTACCGGCTCGCGGTGCATCCGGACGTGCGGCGGCAGGGCGTGGGGTCGGCGCTGCTCGCGGCCGCGGAGGAGCGGTTCGTCGCGCTCGGCGGGCGGCGGGGCGACGCGATGGTCCTGGACCGCAACGAGCGCGCGCAGCACGCGTGGCGAGCCGGGGGTTACGCGCCGGAGCCGCAGTGGACGCGCTGGGTCAAGCACCTCACTGACTGACACCCTCCGGGGCCGGGGCGACGGCGTCCCGGCCGCACGGGCTTTGCCGATCCTTTACCATGGTCGCTCCACTTGTCCTGCTTCTCTCTCTTGAAAGGTGTGAGCGTCCGCCCATGGGCGAGCCTCCCAGTACCCGGCGCCTGCGACATCGCGCGATACCCACCGCCCTGCCCGATCATGGGACGGAGGTGACCCGATGACCGAAGTGCTCCTGCTCGCCGTGGCGGTGCTGCTCTCGCTGGCCTGCGGTGCGTTCGTCGCTGCCGAGTTCTCCCTCACCACCGTCGAGCGTTCCGGCCTCGAGCGCGCCGTCGAGCGCGGTGAGCGGGGCGCCGCCGGCGCCCTCAAGGCCGTACGGAACCTGACCTTCCAGCTCTCCGGCGCCCAGCTCGGCATCACCGTGACCAATCTGGTCGTCGGCATGCTCGCCCAGCCGTCCGTCGCCAAGCTGATCACGGGCCCCCTGGAGAGTCTCGGGCTCTCCCGGACCGCCGCCGCCTCGGCCGCGCTGGTCATCGGCACGGCTCTGTCGACCGTCTTCCTGATGGTCGTCGGCGAGCTCGTCCCCAAGAACTGGGCGATCTCGTCGCCGCTGGCCGTCGCCAAGCGCGTCGCGACGCCCCAGCGCCTGTTCAGCGCCGCGTTCCGCCCCTTCATCACGCACCTGAACAACACCGCGAACCGGGCGGTACGCCGCATCGGCATCGAACCCGCCGAGGAGCTGGCCTCCGCGCGCGGACCGCAGGAACTGGTGGCCCTGGCCCGCCACTCCGCCAAGGAGGGCGCCCTCGAGGCGGACACCGCCGAGCTGTTCATGCGCACCCTGAACCTCGCGGACCTCACCGCGGAGAACGTGATGACGCCGCGCGTCCAGGTCGTGGCGCTCGACGCGCAGGCCACCTGCGAGGACGTGGCGAACGCGACCCGGGCCACGGGCCTGTCCCGGTTCCCCGTCTACCGCGGCAACCTCGACTCGGTCGTCGGCGTCGCGCACATCAAGGACGTCCTCGCCGTGCCCGCGGAACTCCGGGGCCGCCGTTCCGTGTCCGATCTGATGCGCGAGCCGCTCCTCGTACCCGAGACCCTGACCGTCGACCGGCTCCTCGACCGGCTCTCCGGGAAGCGCACGATGGCCGTCGTCATCGACGAGTACGGCGGCACCGCGGGCGTCGCCACCGTGGAGGACATCGTCGAGGAGGTCGTCGGTGAGGTGCGGGACGAGCACGATCCGCACGAGACACCTGACCTCGCCCCGGCGGGCGCGGACGACGAGGGCCGCGCCCTCTACTCCGCCGACGGCGCCGCCCGCACCGACCAGCTGCAGCGGGTCGGCCTGCGCGTCCCCCACGGCCCCTACGAGACGCTCGCCGGCCTGGTAGCCACCGAGCTCGGCCGGATCCCGGCCGTCGGCGACAGCGTCGAGGTGGCCGGATGGCGGCTCGACGTCGTGGACGCCGCGGGCCACCGCGCGGCCCGCGTCCTGCTGCACGCGCCGCGGGCCGAGCAGTCCGACGACGCACCGGAGGGGGACCGATGACCGCGATCCAGCTCCTGATCGGCCTGGCGACGCTCGTCGTCAACGCCTTCTTCGTAGGCGGCGAGTTCGCCCTGATCTCCGTACGCCGCAGCCAGATCGAACCGCACGCGGACGAGGGCGACCGGCGGGCGAAGAGCGTCCTGTGGGGCCTTCAGCACGTGTCGGCCCTGCTGGCCGCGGCGCAGCTCGGCATCACGCTGTGCACCCTGGTGCTCGGCATCGTCGCCGAACCCGCCATCGCCCATCTCCTCGAGCCGGTGTTCGACGCGGTCGGCGTGCCGCACGGCCTGGTCCACCCGATCTCGTTCGTGATCGCGCTGACGGTGGCCACCTATCTGCACATGCTGCTCGGCGAGATGATCCCGAAGAACGTCGCACTCGCCGAGCCGGTGCGCAGCGCGCTGCTCCTCGGGCCGCCCCTGGTGACCTTCGCGAGGGCGCTGCGCCCGGTGATCTTCACGGTCAACGCCTTCGCGAACGGGCTGCTCAAGCTGTTGCGTGTCGACGTCAAGGACGAGGTGTCCGCGACGTTCTCGGACGACGAGCTCGCCCGTCTCGTCAAGGACTCGGGCGACGCGGGACTCATCGACGACCGCGCCCAGGAGCGCCTGCGCGACGCGCTCGAACTGGGCCGCCGCCCGGTCAGGGACGTCGTCCTGCCGCTGGAGCGGGTGGTCTACGCGCATGTGGGCGTCACGCCCGAGCAGCTCGAGCAGCTGTCGGCCCGGTCGGGGTTCTCGCGCTTCCCCGTGGTCGACGACAACCGCCGCATCGTCGCCTATCTGCATGTGAAGGACGCCCTGGACGCATCGCCGCGCGATCTGCCGTTCCGGATTCCGGACATGCGGCCGATCGCGCGCGTCCGCGAGACGACGCCGCTCGACGACGTCCTCTCCGCGATGCGGGGCAGCCGTACGCATGTGGCGGCGGTCCTCGGCTCGGACGGGCGGCTCGCGGGTCTGGTGACGATGGAGGACGTCCTGCGGGAACTGTTCGGCCAGCCCGTGTGATCTCCGCGCCGTGTGCCCGACGTCGGGCACACGGCGCCCCGTCGGCTGTCCCAGGGCCCGGGTTACCATCGCTTCCGCCATGCAGAAAAATGCCAACCACACCAGTTACAGCAGCCTCGTCACGATCGGTGACTCGTTCACCGAGGGCATGTCCGACCTGCTGCCCGACGGCTCCTACCGCGGCTGGGCCGATGTACTGGCCGGCCGGATGGCGGCCCGCACCCCCGGGTTCCGCTACGCGAACCTCGCCGTGCGGGGCAAGCTCATCGGCCAGATCGTCGACGAGCAGGTGGACGTCGCGGCCGCGATGGGCGCCGATGTCATCACGCTGGTGGGCGGGCTCAACGACACCCTGCGCCCCAAGGTCGACATGGGCCGGGTACGCGGGCTCCTCGAAGAGGCCGTCGAGAAGCTCGCGCCGGCCTGCGAGCAGCTCGTCCTGATGCGCAGCCCCGGCCGCAACGGGCCCGTGATGGAGCGCTTCCGGCCGCGCATGGAGGAGCTGTTCGCCTGCATCGACGACCTCGCGGCGCGGCACGGCGCGGTGGTCGTGGACCTGTACGGGCCACCCGCCCTCGGTGACCCCCGCATGTGGGATGTGGACCGGCTGCATCTGACGGCGGAGGGGCACCGCCGGGTCGCCGAGGCCGTCTGGCAGGCGCTCGGCCACGAGCCCGAGGGCGACTGGCAGTCCGTGCTCCCGCCGACCGCGCCGCCGGGGTGGGGCACGCGCCGCCTCGCCGACGTCCGCTTCGCCAAGCAGCACCTGGTCCCGTGGATCGGCCGCCGCCTGACGGGCCGCTCCTCCGGCGACGGCCGCCCGGCGAAGCGCCCCGAGCTGTTGCCGTACGAGGCTCCGCGCGGCTGACCTGCCGTGACGGGGGCGGCGCGCGGCGGGCGCCCCGCGCTCGTAGCAGCGTGATTCGGGTGGCCTGCGGCACCGCCTCTGCGTCGTCCTCGTCGTTCGCGCTCGCTTCGGCGAGCCGTGCACAGGTACGTGAGAGTTCCGGATTCCTCAGTCCCGGCCAGTGCAGAGGGTGACGGTCTGCCGTCCCCCGGCCAGGAACGCGGGCGTCGTGCGCACCTCGGCCGGCTGAGCACGGCGGCGTCGCGGCTCCCGTGACATCCCGGTGGCAGGGTTCTAACGTGGAGGGATGCAGGGTGATCTGATCACGCTGTGCCTCGCCGGCGACGTGATGCTTGGGCGGGGCGTCGACCAGATACTTCCGCACCCCGGTGATCCGGCACTGGCGGAGACGTACGTCCGGGACGCCCGCTCCTACGTCGAGCTGGCGGAGGTCGCGAACGGCCCGCTTCCCCGCCCGGTCGATTTCTCCTGGCCCTGGGGTGACACGCTGCGGCTCCTCGACCGGGCCGCTTCCGACGCCGTCGTGCTCAATCTGGAGACCAGCGTCACGCGGAGCGACGACTTCGCACCCGGCAAGGCCATCCACTACCGCATGCATCCCGCCAACCTGCCCTGCCTCATCGCCGCTCGCCCCGACGTCTGCGTCCTGGCGAACAACCACATCCTCGACTTCGGCCGCCGCGGGCTCGCGGAGACCCTCGACGCGCTGGCGGGCGCCGATATCGCCTCAGCGGGTGCGGGACACGACGTGGACGCGGCCCGGCGGCCGGCGATCGTCCCCGTCAAGGGCGGCCGGCGGATCCTGGTCCACTCCTTCGGCATGTCGTCCAGCGGAATCCCGCCGAGCTGGGCCGCCGCGGTGGACCGCAGTGGGATCGACTACGTGGCCGAGGCGTCGGACGCCGCAGCGGCGTCGGTGGTCACCCGGATCCGGCAGGTGAAACGACCGGGTGACATCGTCATCGCCTCGATCCACTGGGGTTCCAACTGGGGCTACTCCGTTCCCAGCGACCAGGTCCGCTTCGCGCACGCACTCGTCGACGGAGGCGCGGACGTCGTCCACGGGCATTCCTCGCACCATCCCCGGCCGCTCGAGCTGTATCGGGGAAAGCTCATCGTCTACGGCTGCGGCGACCTGGTCAACGACTACGAGGGCATCTCCGGCTACGAGAACTACCGCGACGACCTGCGGCTGCTCTACTCCCTCTCGCTGGAGCCGCGCACCGGCGGACTCCGCGAACTGCGCATCACGCCCTTCCAGACCCGGCGGATGCGGCTTCGGAGGGCGTCGGCGAAGGACTGCCACTGGCTTCAGGACCGCCTGGGCCGGATCAGCCGCGGCTTCGGCTCGCGCATCGCGTACGACCCGGACGGCATCCTCACCCTCGGCGTCGACGGGTCGCCCGTACAGAACGGTGCCCGGCCGGCATAAGCCTGAGAGGGACGACGGCGTCCGGCTCACCGTCCGGCCCAGCGTGGCCGCGGCCCGTGCGAACCTCGCAGCGTCGACGACGGCCGCACCGCCTACGTCGTTGTTGAAGTACACGTACACGTCGTCCTGGTCCGGCCAGGCGTCGGCGATGCGTCCGGCCCAGGACTTCAACGCCTGCCGGCCATAGTGGGGCGGCGGCTGGGCGATGCCGCCGTGGAAGCGTACGTACCCCCAGGACGCGGTACGCCACAGCGGCGTCACCGGCCGCGATCCCCGGTCCGCCCAGCACAGCGCGCTGCCGTGCCGCTCAAGTACCGCCCGAAGCTCCCGCCCCGCGTCCCACCACGAGGTGTGCCGCAGTTCAACGGCTACCCGAACCGTGCTTGAAAAGCAGCCCAGGCACGCATCCAGCGCCCCGACGTCCTCCCGGAGGTGGGGCGGCAATTGCAGCAGTACGGGCCCCAGGCGGTCACCGAGGCCCTCGGTACGGTCCAGCAGACGGTGCACCGGCTCCTCGGGGTCGTGCAACCGCTTCATATGGGTCAGATAGCGGCTGGCCTTGACCGCCATGACGAACCCCTCAGGCGTCCGCTCCCGCCAAGACCCGAAGATCTCCTTCGTCGGAAGCCGGTAGAAGGCGTTGTTGTTCTCGACGGTCGCGAATCGCCGGGCGTACTCCTCCAGCCACAGCCGCTGCGGCAGACCGGTCGGGTAGAGAACGCCGCGCCAGTCCGCGTACTGCCACCCCGAGGTTCCGACGAGCATGGCCATGCACGACCCGTACCCGCGAGAAATGGGTATATCCATACCTGAACATGCCGAAATCGCCAAATGGGCCCGCACGGAGGGATTCTGGAAACTGCTGGAATCAGAGGGACCGGAGCCTGAGGAGGCACGTCATGACACACGCCGAAGAGTGGCAGGTCGGCGTCTACCTGACCGAGGAGGACGGCATCACCAAAGCCCGGGCAGTGCTCGCCAACGGGAAGACGCAGATGGTCGGACGCGGAAAGGCACGCTGCAATCCCCAGGACGTGGACATCCCCGCGATAGGGGACGAGCTCGCGGCGAGCCGGGCGATGCGCGACCTGGCAGGTCAGCTGATGCACGCCGCCGACCGGGACCTGGCGGCGGTGGGCGCCGTACCCGATCTGCCGCGCACCGCCTACGGCTGGCCGGATGACGCGGGCCTGGTCAGGTAGGCGGCCTCGCCGCCACGGCTGAGCGCCGTACCGTTCCGGCATGCACGATCCCGCGGCACCGGCACCGAGGACGCGGGCTTCGCGGCCCTGCACGACGTGGCCCCGCTCCAGCGCCGCACACATCCGAGCCACCTGGAGCGGAACGGCGAGCATGGAGGACGCAGCCCAGGCATTGGGCATGTCAAGGTCGAAGGGTACGACCTCGTCCGCCGCGAACAGTTCCCCTGCCGGGGACTACGGTTCAGCCGCACTCCCCGAGCCGTCACCACGCCGATGCTCCGCGTACTCGAAAGCGGTGAACCGGAATGCAACCTCCCCGAGACGAGCACAGCACCTGCTCCTGAGCTGACGCACGACGAGGCCCCGAGCTCCTCGGCGGGGCCTCGTCGTGCGTCCCCCTCAGCCGCCCGTCTCACACACACGTCTCACACGCGTCTCACGAACGTGGCGCGACGAGAACGGCCATGGAGCCTCTGACCTGTACGTTCCTACATCAAGTGGACGGTGCGGAGCCTGTATGGACACCCGGTAAACTCCGTACACGTGACTGCTGCGCCTGCAAAGCCCCGTATCCCGAATGTTCTCGCCGGACGCTACGCCTCCGCCGAGCTCGCCACTCTCTGGTCCCCCGAGCAGAAGGTGAAGCTGGAGCGTCAGCTCTGGCTCGCCGTGCTGCGCGCGCAGAAGGACCTCGGGATCGAGGTGCCGGACGCCGCTCTCGCCGACTACGAGCGCGTCCTCGACCAGGTCGACCTGGCCTCCATCGCCGAGCGCGAGAAGGTCACGCGCCATGACGTGAAGGCCCGCATCGAGGAGTTCAACGCCCTCGCCGGCCACGAGCAGGTCCACAAGGGCATGACGTCCCGCGACCTGACGGAGAACGTCGAGCAGCTCCAGGTCCGCCTCTCCCTCGAACTGGTCCGCGACCGCGCCGTCGCCGTCCTCGCGCGCCTCGGCAAGCTGGCCGGCGAGTACGGCGAGCTGGTGATCGCGGGCCGCTCGCACAACGTCGCGGCGCAGGCCACGACCCTCGGCAAGCGCTTCGCGACCGCCGCCGACGAGCTGCTCGTCGCGTACGCCCGAGTCGAGGAGCTGCTCTCCCGCTACCCGCTGCGCGGCATCAAGGGCCCCGTCGGCACCGCGCAGGACATGCTGGACCTGCTCGGCGGCGACGCGGCGAAGCTCGACGAGCTCGAGCAGCGCATCGCGGGCCACCTGGGCTTCTCGCAGGCGTTCACCTCGGTCGGCCAGGTCTACCCGCGCTCCCTCGACTACGAGGTCGTCACCGCGCTCGTGCAGCTCGCGGCCGCGCCGTCCTCGACTGCCAAGACGATCCGCCTGATGGCCGGGCACGAGCTCGTCACCGAGGGCTTCAAGCCGGGCCAGGTCGGCTCGTCCGCGATGCCGCACAAGATGAACACCCGCTCCTGCGAGCGCGTCAACGGCCTCATGGTCATCCTGCGCGGCTACGCGTCGATGACCGGGGAACTGGCGGGCGACCAGTGGAACGAGGGCGACGTCTCCTGCTCCGTGGTGCGCCGTGTCGCGCTGCCGGACGCGTTCTTCGCGCTCGACGGTCTTCTGGAGACGTTCCTGACGGTGCTCGACGAGTTCGGCGCGTTCCCGGCCGTCGTCGCCCGTGAGCTGGACCGCTACCTGCCGTTCCTCGCCACGACGAAGGTCCTGATGGCGTCGGTGCGGGCGGGCGTCGGCCGCGAGGAGGCCCACGAGGCCATCAAGGAGAACGCCGTCGCGTCGGCCCTCGCCATGCGCGAGCAGGGCGCCGAGCGCAACGAGCTGCTCGACAAGCTCGCCGCGGACTCCCGGATCCCGCTGGACCGCGCCGGGCTCGACGAGCTGATGGCCGACAAGCTGTCGTTCACGGGCGCCGCGAGCGACCAGGTCGCCACCGTCGTCGCGCGCGTCGAGGAGATCGTCAAGCATCACCCGGAGGCCGCCGGTTACGCGCCCGGAGCGATCCTCTGACCCGGCTGACCCCCGCGGACCTGGAGGCCGCCCGTGACCGCATCGTTCCCGATGTGGTCGCGAGCGGCCTCTCCGTGCTTTTCTGCGGGATCAACCCGGGCCTGATGACAGCGGCGACCGGCCACCACTTCGCGCGCCCCGGCAACCGCTTCTGGCCGGTGCTCCACCTGTCCGGGTTCACGCCCCGCCAGCTGGCCCCCGCCCAGCAGGAGCAACTCCTGTCGTACGGGCTCGGGATCACGAACGTCGTCGCGCGGGCCACGGCGCGGGCGGACGAGCTGAGCGCGCAGGAGTACCGCGACGGCGGCCGCCTGCTGACCACCAAGGTGGAGCGGCTGCGGCCGTGCTGGCTCGCGGTCGTGGGCGTGACGGCGTACCGGTCGGCCTTCGGGGAGCCGAAGGCGAGGATCGGCCCGCAGGAGCGGATGATCGGCGCCACCCGGGTGTGGGCGCTGCCCAACCCCAGTGGTCTGAACGCGCATTGGACGGCGGCGACGATGGCCGAGGAGTACGGACGGTTGCGCGCCGCCGCCTCGGGGGACGACGCGGCGGGGCTCCCCGGCTGACGCGGCGCGTGAAGGGTTGCGCCGTGGCTTGCGTCACGGCATGCGTCAGGGCTTGCGGGCCACGACACCGAACTGGGCGACGAGCGGACCCTCGTCGGCGCCGTCCGTCCGCCAGCGGGCGCAGGAGACGAGGCCCGGCTCCAGGATGTCGAGTCCGTCGAGGAAGCCCTCGATCTCGGCCCGGCCGCGTGCGGTGATCGGCGGCGTCGCGTTCTCGTTCCAGAAGCGCATCGCCGCCTCGTTTCCCTCGCCGCCCAGCTCCAGCGTGGGGTGCGTGAGCACGAGGTGGCTGCCGGAGGGGACCGCGTCCAGGAGGTGGCGCACGATGGACGTGGCCTCGGCGGTGTCGAGGATGAAGTTCAGAATGCCGAGCATCATGACGGCGACCGGCCGGCCGAGGTCGAGAGTGCCGGACGCGGCGCGCAGGATGGCCGCGGGGTCGCGCGCGTCCGCGTCCACATAGCTGGTGGCGCCCTCGTCCGTGCTGGTGAGGAGCAAGCGGGCGTGCGTGAGGACGATCGGGTCGTTGTCGACGTAGACGACGCGGGAGTCGGGGGCGATGCGCTGGGCGACCTCGTGGGTGTTCTCGGCGGTGGGCAGGCCCGTGCCGATGTCGAGGTACTGGCGGATGCCTGCCCGGCCGGTGAGGTGGGTCACGGCGCGGCCGAGGAACGCCCGGTCGGCGCGCGCCACTTCGCCGATGCCGGGGTACATGGAGGTGACGTGGTCGCCGACCTGTTCGTCCACCTCGTAGTGGTCCTTGCCGCCGAGCCAGTAGTCCCACACGCGGGCGTTGTGCGCGATGTGGTTCGCGGTCCGCTCCCCCGGCTCCTGCCCGCTCTGCTCGCTCACGTGCTCTCCCTCACCTCGGTCGTGCCATGATCCGATGCCAAGATCCCATGGTGGCACGGCAGTTCCCGCCTGCTGGGTCCAGGCGCGTCATCAGGGCGGGTCCACGTCCGTGACGGCGGCTACGAGCCGGAACGGCAGGTCCTCGGCGCCGAGCGGGATGCCCAGCACGATCCACCGGCCGTCGGCCTGCCACACCTGGACGTCCGGCACATACGCGCTGAGCGCGGCCCAGGGCTCCGGTATGTCCTCGCCGCCCTCGACCGCGCGCAGGCTGACGCTCCACAGGCTGAACCACTGCGGCTCCCCCCAGCGCTCGGTGAGCATCGAGGAGAGCCCGTCCCGGTCGGCGACCCACTGGTCCTGAGCGGCGCCCTCGGGGGCCGGCTCCCGGAGCTCGTCGCACGTCGCCAACTCCGCGATGTGATAACCCGGTCCGCCGGAGCCCGCGTCCGATCTGCCGTGCTCCGCGGGGAACTCACGGGAGCGCAGCAGGTCGATCGTCGCGAGATGCTGTGCGGTGCTCATGACGTCCAGTAAAGCGGCCACCACTGACATTTGGCGGGGCGTCCGGCGGTTACGAGCCTGCCGTCACGCGTCCCTGCGGCGCAGCGCCCACCAGCCGGCGAGGAGCGCGGCCGCCGCCCACCCGGCGGTGACGGCGAGCCCCGTCCACGGCCCGAGTGTGCCGACCGGGTCCTGGTGCAGGACCTGTTGTCCGGCGTGGTCCGGCAGGAAGTCGGCGACGGAGGCGGCCATGTCACCCACGACGAAGGACACGATCAGGATGAACGGGATCAGCAGGCTCAGGACGGCGACCGCGCTGCGCAGGACGACGGTGAGACCGGCCGCGAACAGGGACATCAGGGCGAGATAGAGGCCGCCTCCGACGCAGGCGCGCAGCGCGCCCGGATCGCCGAGTCCGAGGGCGTAGGACCCCATGAACGCCTGACCGGACAGGAACGTGACGAACGAGGTGAGCAGGCCCACCACGATGGCGAGGGCACCGACGACCGTCATCTTCGCGGCGTAGAGGAGATTCCTGTTGGGGACCGCCGCGAGGGAGACACGCAGGGCTCCGTTGAGGTACTCGGACGACACGGCGGTCGTGCCGAAGGCGATGGCCGCGATCTGGCCGAAGTTGAGTGCGTAGAAGGCACCGAAGAGGAGGTCGGCTCCTTCGTTGTCGGCCTCGGCCTGTCCGACCGCGGCGGTGGCCAGGATGGTGATGGCCACGGTCGCGGCGAAGACCGCGACGAGTGAGCCGGCGCTGGCGCGCACGGACCTCACCTTGATCCATTCGGAACGCAGCACGGCGGTGGTCGACATCGTCAGGCCTCCTGGAGAGGGGTCGCGGCGGACGCGAACTCGGTGTCGTCCGCGGTGAGGGAGAGGTAGGCGTCCTCCAAGGAGGCTGATTCGTCGGCGAGTTCGAGGACGGGGATGCCGTCCGTGGCGGCGAGCGCGCCGATCTCCTCGGCGCGCGCGCCTGCGACGGTCCAGCGGCCGTCGCCGGCTGCCACGGCTTCGAGTCCCTTCCGGCGAAGTGCGGCGCGCAGGCTCTCGGGGTCAGTCGTGCGGACGCGGACGCGCCGTTCGCTGTGCGCGTCGATGAAGTCCCGCATCGGGGTGTCGGCGAGGAGCCTGCCCCGGCCCAGGACGACGAGGTGGTCGGCGAAGGTGGCGGTCTCGTTCATGAGGTGGCTGGAGACGAGGACCGTGCGGCCTTCGCGGGCGAGGCTCCGCATCAGTTCGCGGATCCAGATGATGCCTTCGGGGTCGAGGCCGTTGGACGGCTCGTCGAGCATCACGACCTGCGGGTCGCCGAGGAGTGCGGCGGCGATGCCGAGGCGCTGGCGCATGCCCAGCGAGAACGTCCTGATCCGGCGTGCGGCGACGGCCGCGATGCCGGCGAGCTCCAGGACCTCGTCGACCCGGCGTACCGGAATGCGGTGGGAGGCGGCAAGAGCGCGGAGGTGGTCGCGGGCGGTACGGGAGCCGTGGGCCGCCTGGGCGTCGAGGAGGGCGCCGACCTCGCGCAGGGGTTCGCCGAGCGTCGCGTAGGGGCGACCGCCGAGTGTGGCGGTGCCCGACGTGGGCCGGTCGAGGCCGAGGACGAGGCGCATGGTGGTGGACTTCCCGGCGCCGTTCGGGCCGAGGAATCCGGTGACCCGGCCGGGCCCGACGCTGAACGTCAGGCGGTCCACCGCACGGGTCGTACCGTACTCCTTGGTGAGCTCTTGGACGTCGATGCTGGTCATGGCTCCAGCCTTCCGGCCGCGCCCCCGCCCGGTCCTCCCCCGGGCGTGGAGAGCGTCTCCCCCATGAGGGGGAGCCGTCCGCACCCGCACCGCTGGCACGATGGCGGCATGTCCCGCCTCCTCGCGCCGCTGACCCGCGCGGTCACGTACACCCGCTGGCTGCACCTCCTCGTCGGCGCGATCATCGCCCTCGTGTGCGGGTTCGTGTACCCGGGGTTCACCCGGCCGGGGTACGGGCAGTGGGTCCTGATGCTGCTGATTCCGGTCCCGCTCCTTATGGCGGCCGCCGTGATCCCCGTGGTGCGCAGGGCCGAGGGTCTTCAGGCCCGCCTGATGCTGTTTCCCGGTGCCCACGCGCGCGTGGAGGGCAGTTCGGGTTCACGGGAGGCGGGCGTCTCCGTGGCGCCGTCGGCGTCGTGGCGGGACCGGGGCAGGACCGCGGTGTGGTTGGTGCTGCGTCTGTGGGCCGGCTGCGCGGTCGCGTTCGTGACCGGCCAGCTCATGGCTCTCGCCCTGGAACTGGTCGACGCCACGTCGGGCGGCCCCGCCGAGGCCGAGTCCCTCATCCCCGTACCGGGGCACGGCTGGGCGTACGCGCTGCTCGTGCCGGTGCCGCCGCTGGTGCTGCTGGGAGTGGTCGCACTCGCCGGGCGCATGATGGCCTGGGCCGCGCTCGGTCTGCTCGGGCCGACGGCGGCGGAGCGTCTGGCCGCCCTGGAGGAGCGCACCGAGCAGCTGCTCGAACGCAATCGCATCGCCCGCGAACTCCACGACTCCATCGGGCACGCGCTGACCGTCGCCGTCGTCCAGGCCGGCGCGGCGCGGGCGGCCGCCGATCCGGCGTTCACCGACCGGGCCCTGGACGCCATCGAGGAGACGGGCAGGGCGGCCCTCGAGGACCTGGAGCGCGTCCTGTTGGTGCTGCGCGAGTCGGAGCAGCCCGCGAGCCGTCGGCCCACGCTCACGGAGGCGGACCGCCTGCTGGACTCGGCGCGCGCCTCGGGCGCCGAGGTCGACGCGGAGGTGCTCGGCGCGCTGGACACGGTGCCCGGTCCCGTCTCCAGAGAGGGCTACCGCATCCTCCAGGAGGCACTGACGAACGTGCTGCGCCACTCGGGAACCGTCCCGATCCGGGTCGCCGTCACGGTCGACGACGCCCGCCTGTGGCTCGACGTACGCAATCCGCTTCCCACGGGCGCACCAGTGAACGGCCGGGGCAGCGGTGCGCTCGCGGGAGGCGGCAGCGGTTTGCGGGGCATCCGTGAGAGGGCGGCGCTCCTCGGCGGCCGGGCGCGGACGGGTCCCGACGAGGGGCAGTGGCGGGTGCACGTCGAGCTGCCGCTCGGCTGATCCCCGTCCGCATGTAGGCCCCGACCGCTCCCCTAGGCTGTCCGGATGCCGCTCACCGTGCTTCTTGTCGACGATGAACCGCTGGTCCGCGCGGGGTTGCGTGCCGTGCTCTCGGCGCAGCCGGACATCGAGGTGGTGGGCGAGGCGGCCGACGGCGCCGCGGTGATCCCGCTCGTCCGACAGCTGCGTCCGGATGTGGTCGCCATGGATGTGCGCATGCCTCTCCTGGACGGGATCGAGGCCACGCGCGCGGTGCTGCGCAGTGTGTCCGAGCCGCCCAAGATCCTGGTCATCACGACGTTCGAGAACGACGAGTACGTGTACGGGGCGCTGCGGGCGGGCGCCGACGGGTTCCTGCTGAAGCGGTCGCGGCCCGCCGAGATCGTGAACGCGGTCCGGCTCGTGGCCGAGGGCGATTCCCTGCTGTTCCCCGCGGCCGTGCGGAGGCTCGCGGCCGAGTACGGCAACACGTCGGCACGCGAGGCGATGGACCGCGCCGCGCTCACGGAGCGGGAGGCGGAGGTGCTGCGCCTGATGACGCGGGGCCTGTCCAACGCGGAGATCGCCGTGCGGCTCGTCGTCGGCACGGAGACGGTCAAGTCGCATGTGAGCGCCGTCCTCGCCAAGCTCGGGGCACGGGACCGGACACAGGCCGTCATCGCCGCGTACGAGTCCGGTTTCGTGTCGCCCGGCTGAGTGCCCCTTCATCTCGCCCGGCTGAGCGTACCGGGACACAGAAGTGCACCCGCGCTCGCCGGTGTCCGCCGCGGCGAGTACGATCCGCCCAACACGCGCGCGAGCTGGGAGGACGGACGTTGGGGCGGCTGACCGGCGGGGACCCTTCCCTGCTACGGCGGATCAACTCCGCGGTGGTGCTGCATGCCCTGCGCGCCACGGATCTCGCGACGCTCACGGAGATCACCCGGGTCACCGGGCTTTCCCGGCCCACGGTCGAGGGCGTCGTCGAAGGGCTCATCGCGGCGGGGCTCGTCGTCGAGACGGCCGTCGACGACAGCGGGACGCGGCGCCAGGGGCGGCCCGCGCGACGGTTCCGCTTCCGGGCCGAGGCGGGGCATCTGCTCGGTCTGGAGATCGGCCCGCACCGCGTGGCCGCCGTTCTGTCGGACCTGGACGGCAAGGTGCTCGGCACGGCCGCGAAGGACGTCGACGAGACCGCTCCGGCCGACGAGCGCCTCGAGCGGCTGCGGACCGCGGTCGCGGACCTGCTGCGCCGCGCGGGCGTCGCCCGGAACTCGCTGCGGGCGGTCGGTGTCGGCAGCCCCGGCATCGTGGAGGCCGACGGCACCGTGCGCCTCGGCACCGCCCTGCCGGAGTGGACGGGGCTGCAGCTGGGCGAGCGGCTGCGGCGCTCCTTCAAGTGCCCGGTCCTGGTGGAGAACGACGCGAACGCGGCGGCGGTGGCCGAGCACTGGAAGGGCGCGGCGACCGAGTCCGACGACATCGTGTTCGTGCTGGCGGGGCTCAGCCCGGGCGCCGGCGCGCTGATCGGCGGTCGGCTGCACCGCGGGTACGGCGGCGCGGCCGGGGAGATCGGCGCACTGCACCTCCTGGGGCGCGAGGTGCGCCCCGAGACGCTGCTCTCGACGACGGACGAGCCGCTGCACCCGCTCGACGAGCAGGCCGTCGCGCAGGTCTTCGCTCTCGCACGCCAGGGCGACGAGCGGGCAGGCGCGGCTGTCGACCGGTTCCTCCAGCGCCTGGTGCACGACGTGGCGGCGCTGGTGCTCGCCCTCGACCCGGAGCTGGTCGTCGTGGGCGGCTGGGCCGCCGGCCTGGACGGCGTACTGGAGCCGCTGCGCCAGGAGTTGGCCCGGTACTGCCTGCGTCCGCCGCGCGTGGCCCTGTCGGTTCTGGGCGAGGCGGCGGTGGCGACCGGGGCGCTGCGGCTCGCGCTGGATCATGTCGAGGAGCAGCTGTTCGCCGTCGAGGGAACGGTCACGGCGCGCCGCTAGCCGGAAACACACAGACGCCGAAGGCCCACCGTGGAGGATCATGGTGGGCCTTTACGGAACGCGACGCGCGCGGGTCTCGCCGCGCGGGTGTCAGGAGGCGCGGCGGTCCGGGCCGTGGTGGATCTCGACGCCGCCCGAGTCGCCGAAGGTGAGGCGGCAGGTGTCGGCACGGTAGGTGGCCACGGAGACCGCGGCCGTCTCGCCCTCGCTGAAGAACCGGGTCGTGACGACGAGGACGGGCGCGCCCGGCAGCCGGTCGAGCTCCTTCGCGTCGTCGGCACGGGCCGAGCCCAGCTCGACGGCGCGGTCCTGGCCCTCGAGCCCGAGCCGCCCCAGTTCGCGGAGCACGACACGCGCGCGTGAGGGCCCGGACGGGGCGTCTATGGCGGAGAGTTCGGGCACGGACGACGACGGTACGTAGAGCAGCTCGGCAGCGACGGGCTGGCCGTGCGACACGCGTGTACGGCGCACCCGGTGGACGCGCTCGTCGGGGGCGGTGCCGAGGATGCGGGCCACGGCCGCCGGCGGCACCGCGGGCTCGCTGTCGACGGCCTGCCAGGCTTCACCGTCGGCGGCGCCGGGCCACTCCTGGTCGTCGGACGAGTCGACCGCCACGCCCACGCGGGGCGGGGCGACGGTGGTGCCGACGCCACGGCGGCGCTGGAGCCTGCCTTCGAGTTCGAGCTGTTCGAGCGCCTGGCGGAGCGTGGCACGGGCGACTCCGAAGCGGGCCGCGAGGTCCCGCTCGTTCGGCAGGATCTCTCCCACGGCGAACTCGGAGTCGAGTGCCTCGGTCAGCACGGTCTTGAGGTGCCAGTACTTCGGCTCCGGCGCCGTTTCCAACTGCGTGGTCCCCACCCTGTCCTCCGCAATCGCCGTGTCCCGGCGGCGTTTAGCGCCCTTGTTTATTAAAGGTTCCTGCACTATCTCTGCGAGGGTAGGCCCGCCCTCCGACTTGGTCAAGACCAATCCTCGGTCCGCTCCGGGGCCCGCGGGGGTTCCGCCGCTGAGCGTTCATGCGGTCCGCAGAGCGTTCACACCGCGTTCGCGAAACGACGAAAGCCCCCGCCCGGTCGGGGCGGGGGCTTTCGTGACGCGGACGCCGCAAAGGGGACGTCAGGCGAGCGACGCGAGCTTGTCCGGGTTACGCACGATGTATACGCACTGCACGTGGCCGTCGGCGACATCGACCTGGAAGACGCTGTCCGGCTTGCCGTCGACGAGGGCGAGCACGGCAGGCCCTCCATTGAGCTCCACGATCCGGAAGGTGAATCCGGCGCCGCCGCCCTTGGCGGCCCCGAGCAGGAAGCGGCCCACCTTGTCGGCGGACTCGATGACGCGCAGCGGCGCCTTGGACTTGCCGCCGCTGTCGCCGACGAGACGCGCGTCGGGCGCGAGGAGCGTCATCAGACCCTCCAGGTCCCCGCCCGTCGCGGCCGCGAGGAAGCGCTCGGTGAGGTCGCGCTGCTCGACGGGGTCGACGTCGAAGCGCGGCCGGCGCTCGTCCACGTGCTTGCGGGCACGTCCCGCGAGCTGGCGGACGGCGGACTCGCTGCGTTCGAGCGTCGTGGCGATCTCGGCGAACGGGAACCCGAACGCCTCGCGGAGGACGAACACGGCGCGCTCCAGCGGCGAGAGCGACTCCAGGACGACGAGGACGGCGAGCGACACCGACTCGGCGAGTACGGCCGCCTCCGCGGTGTCGGGCGCGGTCGGCCCGAAGTCGGTGACCAGCGGCTCCGGCAGCCAGGGACCCACGTACGCCTCGCGCCGGACCTGTGCCTGCCGCAGCCGGTCGATGGCCAGGCGGGTGGCGACGCGGACGAGATAGGCGCGTGGTTCGCGCACCTCGTCGCGGTCGGCCTGCGCCCAGCGCAGCCAGGCGTCCTGGACGACGTCCTCGGCGTCGGCCACGCGGCCCAGCATGCGGTAGGCGACCCCCATCAGGACCGGCCGGTGCTCTTCGAAGACCTCAATCACGGTGTCGGTTGCCACTCCTCCATCCCAACGGACGGGGCGGCGCGTGTCCAGGCGGAATCGATGCGGCGGTGACCACAAACGGCTCGGTACCGGGCCCCTCTCGCCCCTTCCCCCTTGAACTGGAGGCTACTGAGCGGTAATTGTTGCTGACAAGCCGTCTAAGGAACCGTCGCTCGGGCGTCGGGGACAGGGAGCGACATGGCCACAGAGGTGTCCTTCAGCATCGAAACCCCCGGTGGCCCCCGTGAGGTGACCGTCGCGTACGAACGCGTGGGCACCGGGGAGCCCCTGCTTCTCCTGCACGGGATCGGCCACCACTGGCAGGCCTGGGCTCCCGTGATCCCGGTCCTGGCCGCCGAACGCGATGTGATCGCGATCGACCTGCCGGGCTTCGGCGCCTCTCCCGCGCTGCCCGACGGCGTCGCCTACGACCTTCCGACGGTGACGGCCACGCTCGGCTCGTTCTGCGCGGCTCTCGGCATCGAGCGGCCCCATGTGGCCGGCAACTCCCTGGGCGGTCTGCTCGCGCTGGAGCTCGGCCGCGAGAAGCTCGTACGGTCGGTCACCGCGCTGTCGCCCGGCGGGTTCTGGTCGCAGGCCGAGCGCCTTTACGCGTTCGGCACGCTGCGCGCGATGCGGCAGGGCGCACGGGCCCTGCCGGTTCCCGCGATCGAGCGGCTCGCGCGGTCGGCCGCGGGCCGGGCGGCCCTGACGAGCACCATCTACGCCCGTCCCGGCCGCCGTTCAGCCGATGCGGTCATCGCGGAGACGCTGGCCCTGCGCCACGCTCCCGGGTTCGCGCAGACCCTCGCCGCGGGTCTGGAGGTGCAGTTCACGGACGACGTGCCGGACATCCCGGTGACCGTCGCCTGGGGCACCCGCGACCGGCTGCTGCTGCGCCGCCAGGGCATCAGGGCCAAGCACGCCGTCCCCGGGGCCCGCCTCGTGCGGCTGCCCGGCTGCGGTCACGTCCCCATGAGCGACGACCCGGCGCTCGTCTCCCGCGTCATCCTGGACACCAGCCGCTGACCGCATCCCGAACACCCCGGAGCCGAGCGCCACTCCGGCGCCGACGAGCGCGCTGCCGACGGCCTGCGCGACGCCGTACGCCCCGGTGCCGGCGAGCGGCGCGGTGCACGCCGCCGCCACGGGGATGAGCCCGGAGAACAGCGTGGCGCGCTCGGCGCCGACGCGCTGGATGCCGATGTACCAGCACACGAAGCCGATCACCGTGACGACGGCGGCCTGCCACAGCAGCGCCGTCGCCTCGCTGACATCGGGCACGCGGAGCATGTCCGTGCCGTCGAGCACCGCGCCGGCGAAGGCCGACTCCAGGGCGGCGACCCCGCAGACCGTGCAGGACAGCAGCTTCGGGCCGAGGGGGCGCAACACCGGCACCGCGAGGACGGCGAAACCGACCTCTCCGATGAGGGCTCCTACGGAGAACAGGAGACCGGCCGTGTCCGTGCGCCCCCAGCCCTGGACGGTGAACGCGCCGACGGCGACCAGCAACGCCCCGTAGAGGACGACCCGTTGGGGCCGACGGCCCGCGAGCAGAGGAACGAGTACCGCCACGACGACCGGGGCGCACCCGACGAAGACACCTGGGACGGCCGGTTCGGCGCTGCGCTCCGCGGCGAGCACCGCGAGGTTGAAGCCGACCATCCCGACGGCCGCCAGCAGGGCGAGCCGCCCCCATTGGCGCCCGGTGAGGTGGCGCAGCGGCGCCGTGCCGCCCCTGCCGAGCAGCGGCAGCAGAAGCAGGCAGGAGAGGGCGTACCGGAGGAACTGGCCGCCCGCGTAGGGGTAGTCCCCGAGGACGCTGTTGGCGGTGAAGGAGGCGCCGACGAGGACGCAGGCGAGGGCGGCCGGCAGAGCCCCTCGGATCGAGTGCGCGTTCATGGCCCTGACGCTAAGGAGGACGGCGGCCCGGATTAAGGTCCACGTTCATGACGTCATCGGGGACCAATCCGGGTGCGGCCGGTCCAGACGCTGCGGAAGCCGGTATCCAACCGCCGTCCGCCGCCTGGGAGTTACTGCTGCCCGCCGCATCGGCGCCCGCACGCGCGCGTGGCCGCGGGCTCCAGGCGGCGCTGCGGGACGCCGTCAGGTCGGGGCGGCTCGCGCCCGGGACACGCTTGCCGTCGAGCCGCGATCTCGCGACGGATCTGGGCGTCTCGCGCGGGCTGATCACCGAGGCGTACGAGCAGTTGACCGCCGAGGGGTATCTGCGCACCGGGCGCGGTGCGGGGACCTGGGTGGGCGGGGCGGTGCGCGCCGCGGCGACGGCCGGTGTGCGGGACCTGGCGCCCCGTCCGCCGGGCACCCGGGCCGACTTCGTGGCGGGCAGCCCCGATCTGTCGCTGTTCCCGCGCGCCGCGTGGGCGGCGGCGCAGCGCGGCGTGCTGGCCGAACTGCCGCACCACATGCTGGGCTACCCGGACCCCCGGGGCATCCCCCGGCTGCGTACCGCGCTGGCCGAACTCCTCGCGCGGCGGCGCGGCGTGGTCGCCGATCCGGAGCGGATCATCGTCTGCTCCGGGGTGGCACAGGCGGTGACGCTGCTCGGATTCGTGCTGCACGCGCGCGGGGAGCGGTCCGTGGGCGTCGAGGACCCGGGGAGCCCCGATCTCGGTTCGCTGTTCGCCTCGGCCGGTGTCGGCACGACCGCGCTCCCGCTGGACGGCGAGGGGCCGGCGATCGGGCCGCTGCGGGACTCGGGTGTGCGCTCCGCGGTGACGACGCCGTCCCACCAGTTCCCCTCGGGCATCGCCTACTCACCGGCGCGCCGCGCTCAACTCCTCGACTGGGCACGGTCGGTGGACGGTCTCGTCATCGAGGACGACTACGACGGGGACTTCCGCTACGACCGCGCGCCAGTGGGCGCGCTTCAGGGCCTCGACCCGGAGCATGTCGTGTACACGGGATCGGTGAGCAAGTCGCTCGCTCCCGGGCTGCGGCTCGGCTGGATGGTCGTGCCCGCGGGGCTGACCGACGAGGTCGTCGAGCGCAAGCGCTACATGGATCTCGGCAATCCTGCCCTCGACCAGGCCCTCCTGGCCCGTTTCGTCGAGCGCGGCGACTACGACCGTCAGCTGCGGCGCTGCCAGCGCGCCTACCGCGAGCGCCGCGACACCCTCGTGGCCGCGCTCCACGCGCACCTGCCGGGCTCTCAGGTGACGGGCATCGCCGCCGGACTGCACGTCATCGCCCGACTCCCCGAGCGCTACGGGCCACAGGAGGAGCTCCTCGAACGGGCCGAGGCGGCCGGGGTCACCGTCCGTCCGCTGACCCACTACGGCACCTCGGGCAGCGGAGACGGCGCGGTGCGCCTCGTCCTCGGCTACGCGCATCTGCCGCCGGCGCGGATCGTGGAAGGCGTACGTCTCCTCGCGCGCGCGGCCCATGAGGGGGCCACGCGCGCCTGAACGGCGGCGTGGTCGTGTGAGGCGATGCAGCGCGCCGGGTTCCCCGATCCCCAGGGGCAGTTGTTCACTTGGGGTTCGCGTGTGCGCCGTGGTGAGCCCGTAGGTGTGGCTTCCCGCGGCGCCCCGCAGTGGTGGCACCGCACTTGCGTCGGAACCCGTTTCTGGAGGCGTATTCATGTCACACCGTCCGCCGAGTTCTCTGCCCGGCCGCCGCGGGGTGCTGCGCGGTTCGCTCGCCGCCTCGGCCGCGCTGGCCCTGCCCGCCGTGGGCGCGGCCGCCGCGCCGGCCTTCGCCCTGTCAGGTCGCCCGAAGGCGGCGTGGGGGGTCCAGGCCGGCGACGTCGGCGCACACTCGGGGCTGATCTGGACGCGCTCCGACCGCCCCGCCCGCATGATCGTGGAAACCTCCGCGACGGAGTCGTTCCACCGGGCCACCAAGTGGCACGGGCCGCTGATCGGCGCGGGCACGGACTTCACGGGCACCACCCGCCTGCGCGGCCTGCCGCCGGGCGAGCAGATCCACTACCGCGTGGTGCTCGCCGACCCGGACGACCCCCGCCGCACGGGCGAACCTGTCACCGGCACGTTCCGCACCACCCCCGTGGGCCGCCGCGACGGGGTGCGCTTCCTGTGGTCGGGCGACATCGCGGGCCAGGGCTGGGGCATCAACCCGGACCTCGGCGGCTACCGCGTGTACGAGGACATGCGCGCCCTGAACCCGGACTTCTTCCTGTGCAGCGGCGACAACATCTACGCCGACGGCCCGATCCTGCCCAGCGTCACGCTGCCGGACGGCCGTGTGTGGCGGAACGTCACGACCGAGGAGAAGTCCAAGGTCGCCGAGACGCTGGCCGAGTTCCGCGGCGCGTTCCGCTACAACCTCCTCGACGAGAACCTGCGCCGCTTCAACGCGCAGGTACCCACGATCACGCAGTGGGACGACCACGAGGTGCACAACAACTGGTACCCGGGCCAGATCCTGGACGACGCCCGCTACACGGAGAAGGACACGAACGTCCTCGCCGCGCGCTCCCTGCGCGCGTTCAGCGAGTACTTCCCCGTGTCCACGCTGCCGCCGGGCGACGACGAGGGGCGCGTGTACCGGGTCCTGCGGCACGGTCCTCTGCTCGATGTGTTCGTGCTCGACATGCGCTCGTACCGCAACGCCAACTCCCCGGGCCGGCAGCCCGACGACGCGACCGGGATCCTCGGTGCGCGACAGCTGGCCTGGCTGAAGCGCGAGCTGTCGCGGTCGCGGGCCGCCTGGAAGGTGATCGCCTCCGACATGCCTCTCGGCCTGGTCGTGGCCGACGGCAAGGTGAACTTCGAGGCCGTCGCCCAGGGCGATCCGGGAGCGCCGCTCGGCCGCGAGCTGCAGATCGCGGAGCTGCTGCGCCACATCAAACACGACCGGATCACGGGCACGCTGTGGCTCACGGCGGATGTGCACTACACGTCGGCGCAGCACTACGACCCGTCGCGCGCCGCGTTCCAGGACTTCGAGCCGTTCTGGGAGTTCGTCTCCGGCCCGCTGGCGGCGGGCGGTTTCCAGGCGGTGAAGCTGGACGCCACCTTCGGCCCCGAGCAGAGCTTCATCAAGGCGCCGGACCGGGCCAACACGTCCCCGATGGAGACCCCGCAGTATTTCGGCGAGGTCGACATCGACGGCGGCAGCGGTGAGCTGACGGTACGGCTGCGGCAGCAGGGCGGCGACGTGCTGTTCTCCAAGGTGCTCCAGCCGGGGCGAGTCGGACAGTAGTCGGCAAACGGGACGTAAGCAGTCTTTACTCATCGGTCACAAAGCGTTCGTGATCACGCAACACCGTTCCTTCACAGTGGCTGCATGAGTCCAGACATGTCTGATGTGAGGCGGACCAGGAACGGCCGCCCCGTCCACCACTGGCGGCGCGACGTCGTCGAGCTCGCCGCCCTGTTCACGGCCGTGGCCGTCGCGGACGCCGTGGCGAACCTCGTCGGTCACGGCCCCGGCGGCCCCGTACTGCTCGCCATCTCGGCCGTGGCGCTCCTCGCCACGGCCGGATTCCACACATGGTGGGCACGACGCCACAACCACGCACCCCCGACAGGCGATACAGACGCCCGGCGGCTCCCCACGGAGCACGCCGGGCAGTCGGAACAGCCCGACACTGAGGTCCGCACGGGCGCCGGCCCGCAGACGACGAACCAGGCCACGGCCACCGCGCTGTGGCGCATGCGGACGACGGTCCGTGACGAGCCGGGGTCGCTCGCGGCACTGTGCACGGCGCTCGCCCCGCTGCGGGTGGACATCCTGAGCCTCCAGACGCACCCGCTGGGTGAGGGCACCGTGGACGAGTTCCTGCTGCGCGCGCCGCAGGAGCTGCCCGCCGCCGAACTGAGCCGGGTCGTGTCCCGGGCCGGCGGCTCCGGCACCTGGATCGAGCGGGCCGACGCCCACGACCTCGTGGACGCGCCCACCCGCATCCTCGGTCTGGCCACGCGCACGGCCCTGGACGCCGCCGAACTCCCGCTGGCACTGCGCCAGTTGCTCGGCCGGTGCACCATCAGGTCACTGCCGGCCACGACGATGAGCGGCCGAATGACGGAGAGCGCACCGGTGGAGGGGGCGCTCGAGGGCACCGTGATAAGGCTCCGGGCCCCCGAAGGCGGCGTGATCACCGTGGAGCGGCCGTATCTGCCGTTCACGCCCACCGAGTTCGCGCGCGCCCGCGCCCTGGTCGAGCTCGACGCGCGGCTCGGCCCGCGCATCCCGCGCAGCCAGGACGTCCTGACGCTCCCCGAGGGCAACGCGATCACCGTGCGCCGGGCCGACTCGAACGACGTGGAGGCGGCCAAGGCGATGCAGGAGCGCTGCTCCCGCGCGACGCTGAGCAAGCGCTACCACGGGCCCGTCGGCGACGCGGACCGCTACCTCAACCACCTGCTCAGCCCCCGCTTCGGCCGCACGCTCGCCGCGCAGACCGCGTCGGGCCGGATCGTCGCTCTCGGGCATCTGCTGTGGGACGGCGACGAGACGGAGATCGCGCTGCTCGTCGAGGACGACTGGCAGCGCCGCGGCATCGGCACCGAGCTGCTCGGACGCCTGGTGGCGATGGCGATCGAGGCGGGCTGCGAGAGCGTGTACGCGGTCACGCAGGCGTCCAACACCGGGATGGTCGCGGCGATGCGCGGCCTCGGACTGCCCCTCGACTACCAGATCGAGGAGGGCACGCTGGTGATCACGGCTCGTCTGGAGGCGACTCCGGTCAGGTCGCGGCTGCCGTACGAGGGACCCCGCGCGGCGTTCGAGCAGGCCGAACAGCACTGAGGACCGGGCCGGCCGGGACCGACTCCACGCGAGCCGGCCCGGACCGGTCCCCTCCTCATTCCGGCCGGTCCGGGCAGGCGGCTCTACTTCACTCCGGCACGCGCAGGCGTGCCGCGGTCGCCCGCCCCGTACCGCCGCCCGGCTCCCCCAGCGCCTGGTCCAGGTCCGCCCACAGGTCCTCGACGTCCTCCAGACCCACCGACAGCCGCAGCAGCCGGTCGCTCACCCCGGCCGACCTGCGGTCGGAGGCGTCGACTATGCGGTGGCTGATGGACGCCGGGTGCTGGATGAGCGAGTCGACGCTGCCGAGGCTGACCGCCGGTGTCACCAGCCGGACCGTTCGGATCACCTCGTGCGGGTCACCCACGGTCTCGAAGGCGACCATCGCGCCGCCGATCCGCGGATAGTGCACGCGCGCGACGCGCGGGTCCCGGGACAGCCGTGCCGCCAGCTCGGCCGCCGTCGCCGACGCGGCCCGCACGCGCACCGGCAGCGTCGCGAGGCCGCGCAGCAGCAGATAGCCGGCGAGCGGATGCAGCACGCCGCCCGTCGCGAACCGCACCTGGCGCAGCTGCCGGGCGAACGCCTCGTCGCACGCCACGACCCCGCCCATGACGTCCCCGTGCCCGCCGAGGAACTTGGTCGCACTGTGCAGCACCAGCCGCGCGCCGTACTCGACGGGCCGCTGGAGCACCGGCGTGGCGAAGGTGTTGTCCGCGAGGAGCGGGACCGTTCCGCAGGAGTGGGCCACGGCCCGCAGATCGAGTTCGGCGAGCGTCGGATTGGCGGGTGACTCCACCATCACGAGCCCGGTGTCGGGCCGGATCGCGTCCGCGATGCCCGCCGGATCGACCCAGGTCACTTCGGTGCCGAGCGCCCCGGCGGTGAGCAGGTGGTCGCTGCATCCGTACAGCGGCCGGACGGCGACGACATGGCGCAGCCCGGCGCCGCTGCGTACGAGCAGCACCGCGGTCAGCGCGGCCATGCCGCTCGCGAAGGCGACCGCGCTCTCGGTCCCTTCGAGCCGGGCGAGCGCGGTCTCGAAGCGGCCGACGGTCGGGTTGCCGAGCCGGGCGTACACCGGCGGGCCCTCGTCGACGACGCCGTCCGCCGCGAACGCGTCGATACGGGCGGCCTCGCCGCGGCTGTCGTACGACGGGTAGGTGGTGGACAGGTCGATGGGCGGGGCGTGCAGCCCGAGTCCGGCGAGGTCGTCGCGGCCGGCGTGCACGGCTTCGGTGGCCAGGGCCCGCCGGTGGGCGGTGCCCGGGCGCGTCCCTGCGTACAGGTCGTTGTCCATGGACGACAGCCTGAACAATGGCCGGGGTTCACCGGCGGAAGTCCGTGCTACGTTCGGCCGATGGCCGATTCCGTCGTACTCGATCCGGTTGACCTGCACATACTGCGCCTCCTTCAGAACGATGCCCGCATCACCTACCGGGACCTCGCCGCGCAGGTCGGTGTCGCGCCGTCCACCTGCCTCGACCGCGTGAGCCGGCTTCGCCGGTCCGGCGTGATCCTCGGGCATCAGTTGCGCCTCGACCCGGCGAAGCTGGGCCGCGGGCTCCAGGCGCTGCTCTCGGTGCAGGTGCGGCCGCACCGGCGCGAGCTGGTCGGCCCGTTCGTGGAGCGGATCCGGGCGCTGCCGGAGGCGAGGTCCGTCTTCCATCTGACGGGCCCCGACGACTATTTGGTGCATGTCGCCGTCCGCGACACCGCCGATCTCCAGCGTCTCGTGCTCGACGAGTTCACCGCGCGCCGCGAGGTGGCGCGCGTCGAGACGCGGCTGATCTTCCAGCAGTGGGAGTGCGGCCCGCTCCTGCCCCCGGCGGCCGACGCCGTCGGTGAATCCTGATGACGCGGCCCCCCACCTCGTACGACGATGGCGGCATGTCAGATTCGCCAGCCACAGCAGCAGCCGTCACCGGACCGCTCCCGCGCGAGGTCGCCGACGCCTACGTCGACGAGCTCATCGCCCTCGACCCCGTCACCGGCACCTACCTCGGTGTGCCCGAGAGCCACAGCAGGCTGCCCGACCTCTCACCCGCCGGTCAGGAGGCCCTCGCCGATCTCGCGCGGGCGACCCTCGCGCGGCTCGACGAGGCCGAGCGCAGGCCCGGCGCCGACCGTGCGATCGAGCGCCGCTGCGGGCGACTGCTGCGGGAGCGGCTCACGGCCGAGCTCGCCGTGCACGACGCGGAGGAGAACCTTCGGGCCGTCACCAACCTGGGCGGCCCCGTGCACAACGTGCGGGAGGTCTTCACCCTCACGCCGACCGCGACGGACGCGGACTGGGCGGCCGTCGCCCAACGGCTGCGCGCCGTGCCGGGGGCGCTCGCCGGATACCGCGAGACGCTGTCGCTGGGCCTGGAGAAGAAGCTCCACGGGGGACCGCGTCCCACCGCCACCTTCATCGAGCAGCTCACCGAGTGGGCGGGCGAAGGGCGCGGCTGGTTCGAGGACTTCGCCGCGGACGGGCCCGACGCGCTGCGCGCCGAGCTGGACGCGGCGGGCGCCGCCGCGACGGCCGCGGTGGTCGAGCTGCGCGACTGGATGCGCGACGTGTACGCGTCCGCGATCGAGGGCTCGCCCGACACGGTGGGCCGTGAGCGGTACGCCCGCTGGTCGCGGTACTACAACGGCACGGACCTCGACCTGGACGAGGCGTACGCGTACGGCTGGGCGGAGTACCACCGCCTGCTCGGCGAGATGAGGACCGAGGCGGAGAAGATCCTTCCCGGGGCGGCGACGCCCTGGGTGGTGCTCGCGCACCTCGACGAGCACGGCACGCACATCGAGGGTGTGGAGGAGGTGCAGCGCTGGCTCCAGAGCGTGATGGACGAGGCGATCGAGGCCCTGGACGGCACCCACTTCGAACTCGCGGAGCGGGTACGGAAGGTGGAGTCCCGGATCGCCCCGGCCGGCAGCGCCGCGGCGCCCTACTACACGGCGCCGTCCGAGGACTTCACGCGGCCGGGGCGCACCTGGCTGCCGACGATGGGCCAGACCCGGTTCCCCGTCTACGACCTGGTCTCCACCTGGTACCACGAGGGCGTGCCGGGCCACCATCTCCAGCTCGCGCAGTGGACGCACGTCGCGGACAGCCTCTCCCGCTACCAGGCGAGCGTCGGCATGGTGAGCGCCAACGCCGAGGGGTGGGCGCTGTACGCGGAGCGCCTGATGGACGAACTGGGCTTCCTCACGGACGCCGAGCGGCGGCTCGGGTATCTGGACGCGCAGATGATGCGCGCGGCCCGCGTCATCGTCGACATCGGTATGCATCTGGAGCTGGAGATCCCGGCGGACTCGCCGTTCCACCCGGGCGAGCGGTGGACGCCCGACCTCGCGCAGGAGTTCTTCGGGGCGCACAGCAGCCGGCCCGCGGACTTCGTGGAGAGCGAACTGACCCGCTATCTGTCCATCCCCGGGCAGGCGATCGGCTACAAGCTGGGCGAGCGCGCGTGGCTGCTCGGCCGGGCCAACGCGCAGGCCAGGCACGGGGACGCGTTCGACGCGAAGGCCTGGCACATGGCGGCTCTCTCGCAGGGGTCGCTCGGCCTCGACGACCTGGTGGACGAGCTGTCCCAGCTGTAACTCCGTTGCGGGCGGCGACTATTGGCGCCGCCCGCACGCGGTCCCTCTCGCGGTGTCAGCAGCCGCAGTTGTCCGAGTCGACCGGCGCCGTCAGCGGGTCGGCGTCGCGTCGCGCGGACCCCTCCCACGTCTCGTACGCGAAGCCCTCCCGCGCCCAGTACTCGAAGCCGCCGAGCATCTCCTTGACCTGGAAGCCGAGTTCGGCGAGGGCGAGGGCCGCGCGCGTGGCGCCGTTGCAGCCCGGGCCCCAGCAGTACGTGACGACGGGCACCGTCCTGTCGAGGAGCTGCCCGGCCTGCTCGGCGATGAGCGCGGTGGGCAGGTGGACGGCACCGGGTACGTGTCCCTGGTCCCACGAGGCGGTGGAGCGGGTGTCGATGACGACGAAGCCCGGGTCCCCGTCGGCGGCGAGCGCCGAGGCGACGTCGGACACGTCGGCGTGGAAGGCGAGGCTCGCGCCGAAGTAGGCGGCGGCCGCGGCGGGGGACGCCGGGGGCACACGGAGCACGGCATTGGGGGTGACGGTGGTGGTCGCGGTCATGATGTCGGCCTCCCTGGCGGATCGCTGCGGGCCGCACGACCGTGCCGCCCTCGACCAGAAATCTACGGTCCGTGGCGATCTTCCTGAAGTGACGATCCCCGGCATCCCTCTTGATAGGCCGGGGATGTCCCTGCTATTCCTGCCACATGACCGGTGAATCCCCGTACACCCCCGATGCCACCGACTGGCGCATCCTCGACGTCCTGCAGCGCGAGGGCCGGGCGAGCTACGCCGAGCTCGCGCGGGCCGTCTCCATGTCCGCGAGCGCCGTCACGGAGCGGGTGAAGCGCCTCGAGGAGGCCGGGGTGATCGCGGGGTACGCGGCGGTGGTCGTCCCCGAGCGGATCGGCCTGCCCATCCTGGCGTTCGTACGGCTGCGCTATCCGAACGGGCACTACAAGCCGTTCCACGACCTCGTCGAGGTGACGCCGGAGATCCTGGAGGCGCACCACGTCACCGGCGACGACTGCTTCGTCATCAAGGTCGCGGCGCGGTCGATGAAGCACCTGGAGGAGGTCTCCGGCAGGATCGGCGCGCTCGGCTCGGTGACGACCAGCGTGGTCTACTCGTCCCCGCTCCCCCGGCGGCCGCTCGGCCACTGACCCGCCGCCGGGCAGCCACGGCCGCGCTCAGGTCCGCTGCCGTACGACCGACCCCGACCGCCCCTTCACGATCTCGAGCTGCGCGTGCACCCGCCGGCGGAGGTCGGCGACGTGGCTGACGATGCCGACGCTGCGGTCCCGCTCGCGCAGGGAGTCCAGGACGTCGAGCACCTCGTCCAGGGTCTGGTCGTCGAGACTGCCGAAGCCCTCGTCGATGAAAAGGGTGTCGAGGCGCACACCGCCCGCCTCGTCCGTGACGACGTCCGCGAGGCCGAGGGCGAGGGCCAGCGACGCGAAGAACGTCTCTCCGCCGGAGAGTGTCGCGGTGTCCCGCTCGCGCCCCGTCCACGCGTCGACGACGTGCAGGCCGAGGCCCGAACGGCCGCGCCCCGTACGGCCGTCGGAGTGCACCAGCGTGTACCGGCCGGACGACATGCGGGCCAGGCGCGCGGTCGCCGCGGCCGCGACCTGTTCGAGCCGGGCCGCGAGCACATAGGACTCCAGCCGCATCTTGCGCTCGTTGTCCGCGGACGTGCCGGCGGCCAGACCCGCCATGCGCGCCACTCGGTCGTACGCGGCGCGCAGCGGCGCGAGCCGTCGCACGGCCGTGGCGCAGCGGACCGAGAGCCGGTCGATCTCGGTGCAGCGACGGTCCGCGTCGTCGCGCGTGGAGGCCGCGTCGCGCACCCTCCGGTCGGCCGCCTCGGCAGTGTGCTGCGCCTCGGGCACATCGGCGGGCGACTGCCGGGCCGCAGCCGCGGTGTCGTCCTCGGCCAGGACGGCACGCACCGAGGCCTCCTCGGACTGGCGGGCGTCGAGCCGGTGTTGAAGGTCTCTGTGCTGGGCGTCGTCCAGGAGGGCGGCGTCCGCGGCTTCCGGCGTGTCGAACCCGGCGCGGAACGCCGCGTCGGCGAGTCGCGCGTCGGCGTCCTTGAGCCGCTTGGCGCACTCGTCGGCGCCGCGGGCGGCGTCCGCGGCGGCCGTGAGCTGCGCGGCGCGGCGCTCCAGCTGCGCGGCACGCGCCCCGACACTGGCCTCCGACCCGCGCGCCTGCACCAACTCGCTCTCCAGGACGCTCTGTTCGCGGTCGACGCTCTCGCGCAGGGTGGCTCGGGCGACGGCACGACGTGCGGCTTCCTGCTGTGCGGCGAGCCTGCGGTCATGCTCGCCCTCGGCCTGTCCGAGGGCCTCACGTGCGGCGTGCAGTCCGGAGGCGAGGCCGCGCGCCTCGGCGTGTCGGGCACGCAACTCCTCGGCCGCACCGGCGAGTTCCAGGGCGGATGTCTCTCCGGCCGTGGCCGTCGCGGCGGCGAGGGACTCACGCACCGCGGCGAGCCGGCTCTCCTGCTCGGTGCGCGCGTCGTCCGCGCGGCGGTAGGCGGCGAGGGCGGACTCCTCGGCGTCGCGTCCGACATGCTCCGCGGTCTTGCGCATGGGGTCGGGGTGCTCAGTGGAACCGCACACCGCGCAGCTCTCGCCGGGGACGAGCTGCGCGGCCAGCTCGGCCGCGATCCCGTTCAGCCGCTGCTCCTTGAGACCGAGCCAGTGCTCATGGGCGGCCACGGCCTCCTCGCGGGCGCGCAGGGTGCGCGTCTGGGCGTCGGAGGCCTCGCCGGAGAGCCGGTCACGGCGCCGGGCGGCCTCCGACTTCAGTTGAGCGGGCTCCAGTTGCCCCGCCAGGTGCTCGGCGCGCGTCGCGGCCTCCTGCGCGGACTCGACGGCTTCGTGGAGCGCGGCCCGGCTGCTGTCCCAGCCGGCGAGCCAGCTCGCCGCGTCCTGGAGCAGCTCGTCGTCGGCGCGCTCCTCGCGGTCGAGTCCTCGGCGCTGCCCGGCGAGTTCCGTCAGGCGCAGTTCGGCGCGCCGGGCGGACTCCAGGCCGCCCAGCTCCTCGGCCGCCTTCCGCGCGGCGGCGGCGAGACCCGCCGCGCCGGCGCCGGTGAACGACTCGGGCAGCGCGGCACGCGCGCGTGCGTCCTCGCTCGTGGCCCTGCGGTGTTCGCTCTCCGCGGCCTCGCGCAGCGCGAGGGCGGGCGCGACGGCCTCGGCCTTGCGGCCCCGCGCCATGCGCTCCTGGACCCGCCGGTGCTCGTCTGCCCGCTCGTCGAGCCGCGCGGCCCGCTCCCGCGCCTCCTCGAACCGCCGCTGGAGCCGGTGCACCTCCTGCACGCCGGCCAGGTCGCGCTGCGCCTCGGTGCGGGCCGCGTCGGCGGCGGTCAGCGCGAGGTGCGCGACGGTGAGCCGCTCGCGGGCGGTGGAGCGGGCTACGGCGGCCCACGTGAGAACGGAGTCGGCGAGCCCGGGGTCGCCGGGCGCGGCGTCGGTGGCGGGCAGTTCGACGATGTTCCCCGCGGCCTGCTGCATGCGGTGTGCGTCGGCGAGCAACTCGGCGTCCGCCGCGCGCACTTCGCTCTCGGCGGCGCGACGCTGCTCGGCGAGTCTTTGCTCGGCGGCGGCGAAGCGCCGTGTGTCGAAGAGCCGGCCGAGGAGCTTGCCGCGGGCCTCGGCGTCGGCCCGCAGGAACCGTGCGAAGTCCCCCTGCGGCAGCAGGACGACCTGGCAGAACTGCTCCTTGCTCATCCCGAGGAGCTGGCTGATCTCCTCGCCGATCTCCTGGTGGGAACGGCTGAGGTCCTTCCAGGTGCCCGCCGTGGCGTCGTACTCGCGCAGCCAGCTCTGGGCCTTGTCCATGGTGGTGCCGGTGCCACGCTTCTTGGGGCGCTCCCACGGGGGCTGCCGGGTCAGCTCCAGGCGGCGCCCCGCGACGGTGAGGTCGAGGGTGACCTCGGTGCGGGTGCCGGGCGCGGCGTGGTCGCTGCGCAGGGACGCGCCCTGGCCGCTGCCCTGCCGGGCGCCGGGGACCGAGCCGTACAGGGCGTAGCAGACGGCGTCGAGGACGGAGGTCTTGCCGGCGCCGGTCGGGCCGTGCAGCAGGAAGAGGCCCGCCGAGGAGAGGTCGTCGAAATCGACTTCCTGGCTTGCCCCGAAGGGCCCGAAGGCGGTGATCCGCAGCCGGTGGAGCCTCATCGGGCGACCTCGCGCCGGGTGTCGTCGATGCGCACGGCGTCGAGTGCCTCGCGCAGGACGGCGCGCTCGCGTTCGTCAGGTCCGGCGCCGCGCACGTGGGTCACGAAGTCCTCCGCGATCTGATGGTCGTCGCGCCCCTTGAGGCGCTGCGCGTACGAGACGTCGGGGTCCTCGGGGGCGCGCTGCGGGTCGAAGGCGAGGCTGAGGGTGTGCGGGAACCGCTCGGCGAGGCGGGCCATGGGGTCGTCGGGCCTGACCGGGTCGGTGAGCGTGGCCTCGACCCAGGACTCCTCGTGCGCGGTGAGGTCCGGGCGCGCGAGCAGGTCCGCGAGGTCCCCGCGGATCCGGGCGAGCGGCCTGGGCACCGGGCAGTCGACGCGCTCGACGGCGGCGAAGCCGTGCGCGTCCAGGTCGACGAGCCACATGCTCTTGCGGTGGTCGGCCTCGGAGAAGGAGTACGGGAGCGGCGAGCCGGAGTAGCGCACGCGCTCGGAGATGACCTGGCTGCCGTGCAGATGCCCGAGCGCCACGTAGTCGACGCCGTCGAAGACGCCGGAGGGGACGGCGGCGACTCCGCCGACGGTGATGTCGCGCTCACTGTCGCTGGCCTCGCCGCCGGTGACGAAGGCGTGTGCGAGGACGACGGACCGGGTCCCTGCCGGTCGCTCGGCGAGATCGGCCCGCACCCGGTCCATGGCTGCGGCCAGGACGGCCTCGTGGCCCGGCTTCGACACCCCGAACTCGTCCTTCACCAGAGCCGGTTCGAGATAGGGCAGCCCGTAGAAGGCCACGTCACCGGTGGCGTCCGGGATCAGCACGGGGGTCGCGCACGCGCCGGGGTCGGTACGCAGGTGGATGCCGGCGCGGCCGATGAGCCCGGCGCCGACGCCGAGGCGGCGCGCCGAGTCGTGGTTCCCGGAGATCATCACCGTGGGGATGCCCTGGTCTGCGAGGCGGTGCAGGGCGTCGTCGAACAGCTCGACCGCGGCGAGGGGCGGCACCGCGCGGTCGTACACGTCGCCCGACACGACCACCGCGTCGACGTCCTGCTCACGGACGGTCGCGACGAGGTGACCGATGAACTCGGCCTGGGCGCCGAGCATGTTCACCCGGTGAAACGCCCGGCCGAGATGCCAGTCGGAAGTGTGCAGCAGCCTCATGATCCCCGAGACTAACGGGCGGGTCGGACATCACGGGCGGCTACCGGCGTATCGGTACCTGCTCCGCCGCGCACCCGCCCCGCCCCCCGAGACGGTCACGCGTCCCCGTACGCCTCTCCCCCGAGCTCGAACTCCGCGGTACCGGCGGTGACATCGGCCAGCCACGCGCGGAACGCGTCCACGTCGGCGTCCGGCAGACCGATCTCGATCGTGACCGCCTCCCCGTAATGGACGTCACGCACCTCACGTCCCGTGGACCGCAGATCGTTCTGCACCTTGCCGGCGCGCTGGTGGTCGACGGTGACGGTGGCGAGCCGGAAACGGCGCCGGGTGAGGGTGCCCAGCGCGTCGAGCGCCTCGCCGACGGCTCCTCCGTAGGCGCGGATGAGGCCACCCGCGCCGAGCTTCACGCCTCCGTAGTAGCGGGTCACGACGGCGACGACGTACCGCATCTCGCGGCGCGTGAGCATCTGGAGCATGGGGACGCCGGCCGTGCCGCCCGGCTCGCCGTCGTCGCTCGCCTTCTGCACGGAGGCGTCGGCGCCGATGACGTACGCGTAGCAGTTGTGGGACGCGGTGGGGTGCTCCTTGCGGATGCGCGCCACGAAGTCCTGGGCCTCGCGCTCGGTGGCCGCGGGCGCGAGCGCGCACAGGAACCGGGAGCGGTTGATCTCGGTCTCGTGCACGCCCTCACGGGCCACGGTGCGGTACTCGTCCTGCATCCGGCCAGCGTATGCCGCGTGCCGGCGTTCGCTCGCCCCCGCCCGTCGCCCCGGTCACGCGGTGGTGAATACTCGCTCGTCGTCGCAGGGCTCGCGGAACGTCCGTTCCCGTGGCTTCCTGCGCGGATGCACCCCCGGGTCCGTACCGGCACGACAGAGAGCAGTTTCGCCCATGACCGGCACGCAGGCCGCACGCGCCGAAAGCACGGCCGTCCGGCCGACGTCCCCGCGATGGCGGGGCTGGCTCCTCGAAGGTCTGAGCGAGACGACGGCCCGGCATCCGGGACCGCACGGCACGCCGCCGGCCGAGCACAAGGGCCACACGTGGTGGCGGGTGATGTGCCTGACGGGCGTGGACTACTTCTCGACCCTCGGCTACCAGCCGGGCATCGCCGCACTCGCCGCGGGACTCCTGTCCCCGCTGGCCACCCTCGTCCTGATCGCACTCACGCTCGGCGGCGCGCTGCCGGTCTACCGCCGCGTCGCCAAGGAGTCCCCGCACGGCGAGGGTTCCATCGCGATGCTGGAGCGGCTCCTTCCGTGGTGGGCGGGGAAGCTGTTCGTCCTTGTGCTGCTCGGGTTCGCCGCCACCGACTTCATGATCACGATCACGCTGTCGGCGGCCGACGCCGCGGCGCACGTCGTCGAGAACCCCTTCGCGCCCGCGTCGCTCGACGGCGCGAACACCTGGATCACGTTGTTCCTGGTGGCGGGCCTCGGCGCGGTCTTCCTCAAGGGGTTCCGTGAGGCGATACGGGTGGCGGTCGTGCTCGTCGCCCTCTATCTCATGCTGAACGTGGTCGTCCTCATGACCGCCGCCTGGCACGTCCTGACCGAGCCGGTGAAGATCGGCAACTGGTGGGACGCCATGACCGCCGCGCACTCCTCGCCCGTCGCGATGATCGGCGTGGCGCTCCTCGTCTTCCCGAAGCTGGCGCTCGGCATGTCCGGCTTCGAGACGGGCGTCGCCGTGATGCCCCAGGTCCGCGGCGACGCCACCGACACGTACGCGCATCCCAAGGGGCGGGTGCGTGACACCCGCAAGCTGCTCACCACGGCCGCGCTGATCATGAGCGGTTTCCTGCTGCTCTCCAGCCTCGCGACGACGATCCTCATCCCCCAGTCCGCGTTCGAGAGCGGCGGCCCGGCCAACGGCCGCGCCCTCGCGTTCCTCGCGCACCAGTACCTGGGCGAGGGTTTCGGCACGGTGTACGACGTCTCGACCATCGCCATCCTGTGGTTCGCCGGAGCCTCTGCGCTCGCGGGGCTCCTCAACCTCGTGCCGCGCTACCTGCCGCGTTACGGCATGGCCCCGGAGTGGACGCGCGCCGTGCGTCCGCTGGTGCTCATGTTCATGGCGATCGCCGTCTTCATCACGCTCTGGTTCAACGCGAACGTCGATGACCAGAGCGGCGCGTACGCCACCGGTGTCCTGGTCCTGATGCTGTCGGCGTCGTTCGCCTCGACGGTCGCGGTGCGCTCGCGCGGGCGCAAGGCCGCGACCGTCGGCTTCGGGGCGATCACCGCCGTGTTCGGGTACACGCTCGTCACGAACGTCATCGAGCGGCCCGACGGAATCAAGATCGCCCTCCTCTTCATCGTCGGGATCCTCCTCACCTCGTTCGCGTCGCGCGTGCACCGGGCCTTCGAACTGCGGGCGGGCGAGGTGACGTTCGACGAGACGGCGACGCGGATCGTCGACGAGGCCGCGGGCCACGGCCCGCTGCGGATCATCGCGAACGAGCCCGACGAGCACTCCAAGGCCGAGTACCGCGCCAAGGAGTACAGCCAGCGCGAGCAGACCCACATCCCGGACGGGCGGCCCGTCCTGTTCCTTGAGGTCTTCGTCCACGACTCGTCGGACTTCACCGCGCCGGTCGAGGTCCACGGCGACGAGAGGCACGGCGTACGCCGGCTGCGCGTCCAGGGCGCGGGCGTGCCGAACACCATCGCGGCCGTCCTGATGAGCCTGCGGGCCCGCACGGGCGAGGTGCCGCACGCGTACTTCAACTGGACCGAGGGCCATCCCGTCAGCCATCTGCTGCGCTTCCTGGTGTTCGGCGACGGCGAGGTCGCGCCGGTCACCCGCGAGGTGCTGCGCCGCGCCGAGCCCGACCCCGCCCGGCGGCCCCGCGTCCACGTGGGCTGACCTGCGCCCGCATCCCTGCGGAATAGGATGTGGCGCCCACGTGTGGGTGACGGCCGGGGCGGAGGGCGACGGAACATGACGCGGGACGGACACGACGGCCGGCGGCCGCGGCGCCGGGGGCAGGGCGAGCTGGAGGCCCAGGTCCTCTCGGCACTGTGCGAGGCGCCGGGTCCGGTGACGGCGGCCTGGGTCCAGGAACGGGTCGGCGGCGACCTCGCCTACACGACCGTGGTGACGATCCTGACGCGACTCCTCGCGAAGAGCGCGGTGACCCGCGCACGCGAGGGCCGCTCCTTCCTGTGGACGCCGGCTGCCGACGGGGCGGGGCTCGCAGCGCTGCGGATGCGCAAGGTGCTCGACGGCGAGACGAACCGCGAGGCGGTCCTCGCACGCTTCGTCACCGCGCTTCCTCCGGGCGACGAACAACTGCTCCGGGACCTCCTCGAACAGGCGGAACGGCCGGACGAAGCCCCCGGCCCCGGCGAGGGCTGAGCCGGGCGATGGGGGTCTTCGTCTTCCTGCCGCTGGTGCTGCCGCTGACGGCGTGGCCCGTGGCGCGCCTGGCCGAGCAGCATCTCCACCCGCGCACCGCGACCCGTCTCCTGACGGCCGTCGCGGGAGTGATGGCCCTGTGCAGCACGCTGTGCCTGGCGCTGCTCATGGTCGTCGGCACGGCCCAACTGCCCGGAAACCCCCTTCCCGACGGCTGGTCGGACCCCGAGGTGCGGGCGGCCGTGCCGTACGACGGGGTGGCGGGCAGGGCCGCGATCCCCGCCCTCGCCGTCGTGCTCGTGGTCTGTACGCGGGTCGTCGTCCGGCACCACTTGGTGCGGCGCAGGGCCCGGCGGGCGCTCGCCGGGCACGACCGGGGCGTCGCGGTCGTGCCGGACACGGTGCCGTACGCGTATGCCCTGCCCGGTGGCGACCGTGACCGGGTGGTGGTCACGACCGGGCTCCTGGGCGTGCTCACCGGGCCGGAGCGCAGGGCGCTGTTCGCGCACGAGCGGGCCCATCTGGCGGCCCGGCACCATCGTCATCTGCTGGTGGCGCAGTTGGCGGCGCGGGCCAATCCGTTCCTGCTGCCGCTACGCACGGCGGTGGCGTACTCGACGGAGCGGTGGGCCGACGAGGAAGCGGCCCGCTCCGTGCACGACCGCCGCGTCGTGGCCCGTGCGATCGGCAAGGCCGCCCTCGTCTCGCGCGCCGCGCCGGCCCCCACGCTGGCGGGCCTCGCGGCGCCGGGCCCGGTCCCACGCCGGGTCGCGGCCCTCCTGCGCCCGGCCCCGACGGCACACAGCTGGCCACCGGCCGGCACGGGGATCGGCCTCGCGGCGTGGGCGGCGGCCGTGGGCACGGCGGTGTCGGCGATGTCGTCGGCGAACTCGGCGGTGACCATGATCCGCATCCTGCACGACGCCACGTTCCTCTGACCCCGGCCTGGGGGAATCCCGCACGGCACCGCCCTGTTGACCACGGTGAACACCCGTCGACCCCCAGGAGGCAGCGCATGTACGGCGATCAGGAGACGGTCCGCAGGATCCTCACGGAGCTCGGTGACACGTGGGCGGTCGTGGGCCTCTCCTCGAACAGGGCGCGCGCCGCGTACGGCGTCGCCGAGGTCCTCCAGCGCTTCGGCAAGCGCGTCGTCCCGGTCCACCCGAAGGCCGAGACGGTCCACGGCGAGCAGGGCTACGCGTCCCTCGAAGAGATCCCGTTCAAGATCGACGTGGTCGACGCCTTCGTCAACTCCCACCTCGCGGGCCAGGTCGCCGAGGAGGCCCGGTCGATCGGCGCGGAGGCGGTCTGGTTCCAGCTCGGCGTGATCGACGAGGCGGCGTACGAGCGCACGCGCGACGCGGGGCTTGCGATGGTCATGGACAAGTGCCCGGCGATCGAGATCCCCCGCCTGGGCTGAGTCGCTTCACCCCGACAACTGCCGCACGCGAAGGGAAAGTTACCCGTCGCGCTGCGGCAGCGTCATCCCGGGCAGCTCGTACTCGTCGCGGCGGCCGCACATGCCGTAGCCGCCGCGCCGGGTGGGACCCGTGTCGTACGAGGCCGATCCCGTGAGGTAGGAGGGGTCGCCGGATTCGAGGGCCGCGAGCTGGGCGCCGGTGCGCTCGGCAGTGGCCAGCGCGCCGGCCTTCCACAGCTCGCGCCAGGCGGGCACCTTGTCCCGGACGAGGCGCGCCGCGGCCCGCTGGAATTCCAGGTACGGCGCGTCGTCCCCGGCCAACAGCGCCTCGCGCAGCGGCAGATAGCCCTCGACGGCGAGGTCGCGCCGCTGCCGTGCGGCCACCTCCGCCAGGGGTCCCGTCCGCGCCGGGAGTGTCGCGGCGGCGGCGTAGCGCTCGGGATCGGCGAGCACGTCGGGCGGGAAGGTGAAGACGGCGTCCCCGGCCTCGGGCAGACCGCTGTTCTGCATGAGGACGGTGATGCGCAAGCCGCCGCGTTGCACCATCCGGTGCACGGTGCCCGGCGTGAACCACGCCACCGAGCCCGCTTCCAGGGGGACTTCCCGGTAGCCGCCGGGGCTGAGTGTCTGGACGGCTCCGCGTCCGCCGGTGACGACGTAGGCCTCCGTGCACACCAGGTGCAGATGCGGGGTACCGCCGCACACACCGTCGGCGGCCTCCCATTCGTAGGCATTGAGATGGGAGAGGCCGACGGCACCGGGCAGCGGATGTGCGAAGCAGGTCGACGGGAGGTCGGTTTCGGAGGGCATGCGGGGCTCCTCAGCAAGGCCGGGCGGAGCGGGGCGGGGGCGAGCGGGGCAGGCCGTGGAAAGCGCTTGCCCCGAGAGGGAGCCTAAGCGCCACCGTCCTCACTTGCACCCGATCGGCTCGATCGCCCCCGGCCACCGCTCCACGCCACCCCCGGTCCGCACATAGGCGTCGGACCTGTCGGCGGAGAGCCACAGTTGGCGCCGCCCGTCGCGGTACCCGGTGTCCGTGGCCCCGTCCGGCAGCCGGGTCTTCGGCGCGTACGAGGAGTGCAGGAGTTCGCGGGGCAGCGCGTGTTCGGGGTCCCGGAGGAACTGGCGGTCACCGAGGTGGAGGAACTCCACCGACTGCCAGTCGCAGTGCTCGGGCCCGGCCGCGCTGAAGATCTCGGATGCGGGCACCGGACGCCCCTCCCGGTCCTCCCACACCCGGATGTCGAGGTGGGCGCGGTCCCTGCGGGCGAACTCGGACGGATCGCACTGGGCGTACGTCTCCAGACCCCAACCCGGCCTGCGCGGCAGGTCCTTGGCGACGATCACGGCCACGCGGGTACGGCCGCCGACGTCGTACGAGTACAGGACGCGGCGGCCCGCCTCACGCTCGACGCGATAGCCGCGGTGCGGCAGGGACCGGGCGAACTCGTCGGCCACGAGCGCGTTCAGGGCCTCGTCCGGAGAGTCCGCGCCGTCCGACGCGCCCCAGCCGTCGTCCCCGCCGCCGCCCCGGTACGGCTTGCCCGCGCATTCGAGGGCGAGGACGGAGGCACCCCCGACCTGGATGTCGTCCTCGTCACCGTCGATGTCGGGCGCCTTCGCCCGGAGAGGCCCGCGGTAGGGGGCGGCCGGCGAGGAACCGGTCACCACCAGGCCCTCGGGGACTTCCGCGCCGCAGGCCGCAACGGACACCAGCGACCCCGACACCATCGCCAGCACGGCTGCCATCCGAATTCTCATACTTCGCCCCACCCGTTTCTCCGCCCCCGCCCCGCGCCACTGCGCGGAGCCGCTCCTCAGACGCGGCGGCCTCCGGGTTCGTTCGGCCCGGGCGGGGTCAGTTCACGCCGAGCCCTTCGAGGACCACCGCGCCGGGCAGGTCGAGGAACGCCTTGCCCGGCACGATGAGCTTGCCGCGGCGCGTTCCGCTGCCGATCAGGACGTGCGGCCGGTCGACGACCGCCGCGTCCACGAGGAGCGGCCAGTCGGCGGGCAGCCCGATCGGGGTGATGCCGCCGTACTCCATGCCGGTGGCGCCGGTGGCCGTCTCCATCGGGGCGAACGACGCCTTGCGGGCGCCCAGTTGACGGCGCACGACTCCATTGACGTCGACCCGGGTGCCGGAGAGGACCAGGCAGGCGGCGCGGGTCGTCTCGCCGCCGCGCTTGCCCGCGACGACGACGCAGTTCGCAGAGTCCTTGAGCAGCTCCGGGCCGTAGTGCTCGACGAACGTGGCCGTGTCCGCCCAGGCGGGCTCGGTGTCGACATGGATCAGCTGCTCGGCCGGGACCGTGCCGTGCCAGGTGCGTACGGCGTCGGCCACCGGGCCCGTCAGCAGGTCGAGCGCCTCGGGAGCGGGGCGGACGTGGTCGAAGTTTCCGATGGGTGCGCGCATGTCGGCACGCTAACAGCCGTCCGCGGCGGCCGAGTCGGGCGTCTCAGCGTACGGGCGGCACCGACACGGCCATGGTCATCTCCATCGTCTCGGTGCCGTCGTTGCGGTAGGTGTGCGAGGCGTCGGCCTCGAACGAGACGCTGGATCCGGCGGGCACGCGGTACTCGGCGCCGTCCACGACGAGGGTCAGCTCGCCGGCCGTCACATGGAGCAGCTCCACCGTGCCCGCGGGGTGCGGGTCGGAGCCACTGCCGTCGCCGGGCTCCAGGTGCCAGTCCCACATCTCCAGGGGGCCGGGGGCCTCGGTCCCGGCGAGCAGCCGGTTGTAGCTGCCGGCGTCCGTGCTCCACAGCCGTACGGCCTGCTCGGGCGGGACGATGCGGACCTTCGGGCCCTGTTCGTAGTCGAGCAGGGTGGTGATGCTGATGCCGAGCGCGTCACCGATCTTGACCACGGTGCCGATGCTGGGGTTGGTGCGGGCCTGCTCGATCTGGATGAGCATGCCGCGGCTGACTCCGGCGCGCGTCGCGAGACCGTCGAGGGTGAAGCCGCGCTCGGTGCGCCAGCGCTTGACGTTGCGGCCGAGGGACTGGGTCAGCAGGTCGAGGTCCGACACATTCCGTCCAATATTCTGGATGACAGCGTTCAATTCATTGAACTAACGTGTGGTGCAACAAAGCATTCACCGATGTTCACCACACTGTACTGCGAGGCAGACCATGACAGCACTCTTCGCCCTGGCCACCAGCCTCATGTGGGGCCTGGCCGACTTCGGCGGAGGGCTGCTCACCCGACGAACTCCCGCGCTCACGGTCGTCGTGGTCTCGCAGAGCATCGCCGTCGCGGTGCTCGGCGCGATCGTGGCCGCGACCGGCGCCTGGAGCGAGGCGGGACCGCAGCTGTGGTTCGCGGTCGCGGCCGGTCTCGTCGGCCCGGTCGCCATGCTCGCCTTCTACAAGGCGCTCGCCCTCGGCCCGATGGGCGTCGTCTCGCCCCTCGGCTCGCTCGGCGTCACCGTTCCCGTAGCCGTCGGCCTGGTGCTCGGGGAGCGTCCGGGGCTGCTCCAGTTCGCGGGCATCGGCGTGGCCGTCGCAGGGGTGATCCTGGCCGGCGGTCCGCAGTTCGGAGGCGGGCCCGTGCAGCGTCAGGCCGTCCTGCTCACGCTGCTCGCCGCGTTGGGCTTCGGCGCGGTGATGGCCCTGATCGCGGAGGCCTCGACCACCGTGACCGGGCTCTTCCTGGCGCTCTTCGTGCAGCGGGTGACCAATGTGACGGCGGGCGGCACGGCCCTGTACGTGTCCGTGCGGCGCGGCGGCCGGGCGCTTCCCGTGGACGGCGGGACGCAGGTCGTCCGGTCGGCGCTCCCCGCGCTCGCGTTCGTGGGCCTCGCCGACGTGGCGGCCAACGGCACGTACGCGATGGCGGCGCAGCAGGGCCCGGTCACCGTGGCCGCCGTGCTCGCCTCGCTCTACCCCGTCGTGACGGCGCTGGCCGCGCGCGGCTTCCTCGGCGAGCGGCTGCGCGGGGTACAGGCCGCGGGGGCGGGCCTCGCACTGGTGGGCACGGTACTGCTGGCGACGGGTTAGGGCCTGCCCGGACAGGCCCTAGGCGCTCGCGCCCGGCTGGACGCCGTCTTCGAGTTCTTCCAGGCCGGCGAGAGCGAGGAGCTGCTCGGGGGTGACACCTTCGGGGATCGGGGCGGGGGCGGGTGTGCGCAGCGGCGGCTGCCACCCGTTCTCCTCGTCCCAGCTCCGTACGACCCGGGCGGGCGCACCGGCCACGACCGAGTGGTCCGGCACCTCGCCGCGCACGACGGCACCGGCGGCCACCACGACGTTCCGGCCGATCCGCGCGCCCGGCAGGATCACCGCGCCGGTCCCGATCCAGCAGCCGGGCCCGATCTCCACCGGCTCCATGCGCGGCCACTGCTTGCCGATGGGCTGGTGCGGATCGTCGTACGAGTGGTTGGTCGACGTCACGTAGACGTACGGGCCGAAGTAGCAGTCGCTGCCGATCGTCACCGTCGTGTCGGCGATGACATGGCTGCCGCGGCCGAGGACGACGCCGTCGCCGATGCGCAGGATCGGTTCCGTGCCGAGGTCGAGGTCGGGCATCAGGCCCGCGGTCAGAGTGACCTGTTCGGCGACGATGCAGTGCGCGCCGAGGTGGATCCAGGGCTCACCGAAGACCGTGCCCTGCGGGAAGGCCAGCTTGGTGCCGTGGCCCAGGGACCCGAAGCGGTAGCGGCCGGGATGCTCGGCGGTCACCGCGCCCGCGCGCTGCGCGAGGCGCCAGCCCGCCTGCACCGCGCGATGGGCCAGGCGTCCGGTGAAGGCGCGGGATGAGAACGCGTTCCAGGTCTTCGGCACAGCCTCACGTTACTCAGCCGTACGCCACCGCGTGGAGCCGTGGCCTGTGATCTTCGCCCCACGCGGCACGCGCTGGGGGCCGTCCCGTACGGTTCGCTCTGGCGCGACACAGTCGGCGCGGAAGACGGAAGAGGAGACAGATCGATGGGCCAGCAGGCACTCATCACCGGGATCGGCGGCAAGGACCCGGACCTCGACCAGGAGGCGTTCGCCGCGCCGACCTCGGTCGTGATCGGCGAGGTCACCCTGCACTCCGGGGCGAGTGTCTGGTACGGCGCGGTGCTGCGCGCGGACTGCGGCCCGATCGTGCTCGGCGCCGACAGCAACATCCAGGACAACTGCACCGTGCACGTCGACCCCGGTTTCCCGGTGACGGTCGGCGAGCGGGTCTCCGTGGGACACAACGCGGTCCTGCACGGCTGCACCGTCGAGGACGACTGCCTCGTGGGCATGGGCGCCACGGTCCTCAACGGCGCGGTGATCGGCGCCGGATCCCTGGTCGCCGCCCAGGCGCTCGTCCCGCAGGGGATGCAGGTCCCGCCGGGCTCACTCGTCGCCGGGGTGCCCGCCAAGGTGAAGCGGCCACTGACCGACGAAGAGCGTGCGGGCATCACGCTGAACGGCACGCTCTACGTGGAACTGGCGAAGGCACACCGCGCGGCGCACGCGGACGGCTGACAGCTGACAGCTGACAGCTGACGACAATCGTCAGGCGTCAGGCGCCAGGTGTCACTCGGCGGCCGGGACCGGCTGCGCCTCGGCCGCCGCCTTCTTCGCCTTGCGCCTGACGATCAGCATGGAGGCCAGGCCGATCAGCACGGCCGCGGCGAGCCCGTAGTACGAGAACCGCTTGAGCCAGTCCTCGGCGACCACGCCGATGTAGTAGACGACGGCGGTCGTGCCGCCGGCCCAGATGACCCCGCCGAGGAAGTTCGCGATGAGGAACTTCCAGTACGGCATGTGCAGCACGCCCGCGAGCGGGCCCGCGAAGATGCGCAGCAGGGCGACGAAGCGGCCGAAGAAGACCGCCCACATGCCCCACTTCTCGAAGGAGCGCTCGGCGGTCGCGACATGGGCCTCGCCGAAGTGGCGCGGGAACTTGTTGCCGAGCCAGGCCAGCAGGGGGCGTCCGCCCTTGCGGCCGATGGCGTATCCGATGGAGTCGCCGACCACGGCTCCCGCGCTGGCGCAGGCGCCGAGGATGATCGGGTTGACGTCACCCTGCTGCGACGACAGCAGCGCCGCCGAGACCAGGACGATCTCCCCGGGCAGCGGGATGCCCAGGCTTTCGAGCCCGATGACCCCGGCCACCAGGGCATAGATGGCGACCGCCGGTACCGTGTCGAGCCATTCCTGGACGTGCAACGCCGATTCCTCCCGTGACCGTGGGCGGGTGCCCGGCGCACGCTCCCCCGGGTGCGCATGCCGGCCAGCCTACCTGTTCAAGGAAAACGGAGACGTCCGGCTCAGCTGTTGGGGCGCAGCGTCCAGACAACGGTCATTTCCCCGGTCACCGCACCGTCGGCGCGCTGGATCGCGACGGTCACCGGGAACTCGGGGCGCTCCCCCGCGTCGAGCTCGGCGACCACGTCGGCGGCCGGGCGGCCGAGCGTGGCCGTCGCCGTGACGGGGCCCATGGCGAGCTTCTTGTACGCGATGTCTGCGCGCACGGCGAGCGGCACCGCCCGCGAGAGCTGGTCCCCGAAGGCGGCGAGGACGATCGCGCCGCTCGCGGACTCGCCGAGGGTGAACATCGCTCCGGCGTGCGGTCCGCCGACGTGGTTGTGGTACTCGCTCTGGTCCGGCAGGGCCACGACGGCCTTCTCCGGGGTGGTCTCGAGGAATTCGATGTTCAGGGTCCGGGCCATCGGCACGGTGGCGGCGAGCATCTCGCCGATCGACATCTGTTCTGCGCTCATGGTGCGTGATGTTACCCACGAGTAGCGACCTTGGCCATCCTCGGTCCGGCGGTGGCCCTATCGTTGCTCGCCATGTGGCCAGGAGAGCAGGGTCCCGGGGGCGAGCAGAACCCGCAGGGCCGCCAACCGAATCCGTACCAGCAGTCGAACCCGTATCCGCAGCCGTCCGGACATCAGGTCTGGAACGCGCCCACGATTCCCGCCGGTTCACCCCAGGCGTCACCCGAACCTCCGAAGCGCAGACGGACGGCTCTCGTCGCCGTGGTGGCCGCCGCCGCGGTCGTCGTCGCGTCCGTGGTCACCGGGGTCCTCGTCCTCGGCGGCGGCAAGGACAAGAAGGACGACAACGCCGGTCCCGGCCCAACGAAGTCCTCGGCGCCCGCGCCGAGCGCGACCGGCAACCCGCGCGCGGGCGGCGGCGTCGAGCCCACCGTGCACGGCTGGAAGACCGTGGTGAACACCGATCACGGCATGGCGTTCGACGTTCCCTCCACCTGGCTGGTGAAGTCGAACGGCTGGGTCAACTGGGTCTCCAAAGAAGGCGACCCGCGCGAGAAGCCGCTCATCGCCATGAGCAACCCGGCGTTCCTCGAAGAGAAGTGGTGCGTCTCCGACGACGACAAGGACGGCAACGAGGAGGAGTCCTCGCTCGGCGCGACCGGGTCGCGGGGCAACAACGGCGCCAAGAGCACCGAGGACGCCGCCACCAAGGACGCCACGATGTGGGTCTACGGCGCGTACTCGCAGCCCGACAAGAAGAGCATCACCACGAAGCCGGCGGAGTCGTACACCACCGCGTCCGGCCTCAACGGCAGCCTGGTGACCGCCTCTTCGACGGGCGTCGAGCAGAAGAAGCACGGCAAGTGCTCCTCCGACGGCAAGGCCGCCGTGTTCGCCTTCAAGGACGCCGACGGCGACTTCGCGTCCTGGTCGTTCTTCGGGCCCACGGGCGTCAAGGGCGAGGTACCCGACGCGACGGTCAGGAAGATCGTCAGCACCGTGCGGCTCGTGGACGTCAGCGACTCCTGAGACACGGCGCGCACACGCGGCCGCCGGCGAACCGTTGCACGTCCGGTACAGGGCGACGGTGCCGGCGACTGCCGAGGCCTCGTATTGTTGTGCGCCATGTGGCCAGGACAGCAGCCGCCCGGGGGCGAGCAGAACCCGCAGGACCAGAATCCGTACCAGCAGCCGGGGTACCAGCAGCAGCCCAACCCCTATCAGCAGCCGGGCTACCAGCAGCAGCCCAATCCGTACCAGCAGCAGCCCGGGCAGCAGCCTCCGGGGCAGTGGGGCGCTCCCACCGTCCCGCTCGGCGCGCCCCAGCCGCCGAGCGGCAACGGCGGCGGCAACAAGACGAAGATCACCGCGATCGTCGCGGCCGCGGCCGTCGTGGTCGCCGCCGGCGTGACCGGTTTCCTTGTTCTCGGGGGCGACAAGGAGGACAAGGCGGACCCCAAGCCGTCCACGTCCCCCACGAAGTCCGCCTCCAAGGACCCGAGTCCCGACGCGAGCGACGACGTCAACCCGCGCGACCCGGCGAACGCGCCGAAGGCCACCGTCGCGGGCTGGCAGGTCGTCGTGAACCCCAAGTACGGGACCGCGTTCGACGTGCCGGCCGACTGGGCCGTCAAGTCGGACGGCGTGATCACCGGCTTCGACGACGCGAAGGACGACGGCGCCAAGCCCCTCATCACGATGTCCGCACCCGCGTTCCTCAAGGAGAAGTGGTGCACGTCCGACGACGACAAGGACGGCAACGAGGACGACAGCGCCCTCGCCGCGGCGGGCACCAAGGGGCAGAACGGCGCCAAGAACACCCAGGACGTCGCGCGCAACGACTCGGCGTGGTGGGTGTTCGGCGGCTACACCGACCAGAAGAACGCGTCGAAGAAGCTCCTGAAGATCGGTAAGCCGAAGGACTTCACGACCGCTTCCGGCGTCAAGGGCAGCGTGGCGACCACCTTCTCGTCCGGTGTGCCGAAGACCGGCAAGTGCGACACGGACGGCAAGGCCACCGTGTTCGCCTTCAAGAACTCCCAGGGCGACTTCGTCTCCTGGACGTTCTACGGCGCCAAGGGCGTGAAGGACGAGGTCCCCGACGCCACGGTGCAGAAGATCCTCAGCACCGTACGGCTCCAGGGCGACCCCAGCACGCACTGAGCCGCACAAAGGCAGCGTCCGGCCTACCCGATGAAGGGCAGGCCGGACGCTGTGGAGCGGCATGGTCCGATCAGCGCAGGTAGTTCCGGTAGACCCACCTACCGGAGATCTCGTCCTCGGTCACCTTGCAACTGCCGATGCACACCCACGGGTTGCCGGATCCGTTGGTGCAGTCCCAGTAGGCGTGCACCGAGTTGTTCTTGTAGACGTAGTCGATCACGCGCGCGTTCACCGAGAACGAGACGTGGACGGCCGCCTTCCGTATTTCATTCCCTCCTTCAGAACCAACCGGTTCCGGGAGGTGGCAGATTGGTCGCGGACATGACACAAAATCTCCATGATCAATCTACTGGATCGACACGGCCGTGAGCATCAGGTTCGGCCGAGGCGAAAGAATCTCGTTTGGCAAGTCGCCCCCACTGCGGCGATAGTCCCTCAGTGAACTCTGCTGCCGCCTCCCCGCTCAGACCCCGCCGACCCGCGTGGGCGGGCCGCAACTACAGCCTGCTGGCGTTGGCGGCGTTCGTGACGACCCTCGGCAGCAACGGCGCGCTGATCGCGTCCGCGTTCGCGGTGCTCGAGACCGGGGGCGACGGCGGGGACGTCGGCCTCGTCGCCGCGTCACGCACCCTGACGCTCGTCCTGTTCCTGCTCGTCGGCGGAGCCGTCGCCGACCGGCTGCCGCGCCACCACGTGATGGTCGCGGCCAACGCGCTCAACTTCCTCTCCCAGGGCGCCTTCGCGCTGCTCGTCCTGACCGGCAAGCCCGAGCTGTGGCAGATGATGCTGCTCAGCGCGCTGGGCGGCACCGGGCAGGCCTTCTTCAACCCCGCCGCCGAAGGCATGCTGATGTCGTCGGTCGACCGGGAGCAGGCGAGCCGCGCCTTCGCCCTCTTCCGGATGGCGATGTCGGGCGCGGCCGTGGGCGGCGCGGCGCTCGGCGGCGCGATGGTCGCGGTCGTCGGGCCCGGCTGGGTGCTCGCCGTGGACGCGATCGCGTTCGCCGTCGCGGGCGCCCTGCGCTCGTTCCTCGACGTCAGCCACATCGCGCCGCGCGAGCCCGGCGGAGGCCTCCTCGCCGATATGCGGGACGGCTGGCAGGAGTTCATCAGCCGGCCGTGGCTGTGGGGCGTCGTCGCGCAGTTCTCCGTCGTGGTCGCGGTGGTCGGCGCCGCCGACGCGGTCTTCGGCCCGCTGGTGGCGCGCGACTCCCTCGGCGGACCCGGGCCCTGGGGGCTCGCGCTCGGCGCGTTCGGCATCGGGACCGTCGCCGGGGCGTTGCTGATGATGCGGTGGAAACCGCGGCGGCTGCTGCTCGCCGGGACCCTGTGCGTGTTCCCGCTGGCGCTGCCCTCGGCCGCGCTCGCGGTACCGGTGCCTCTCGCCGTGCTGGTCTGCGTGATGTTCGTGAGCGGCGTGACGATCGAGGTGTTCAGCGTCTCCTGGATGACGGCGCTGCACCAGGAGATCCCGGAGGACAAGCTGTCCCGGGTCTCCGCGTACGACTGGTTCGGCTCCGTCGCGATGGTGCCGGTCGCCACCGCGCTCGCGGGCCCCGCGGAGGCCGCCTTCGGCCTGGCCCCCGCGCTGTGGGGCTGCGCGGCGCTCGTCGTCGTCGCGACGGGAGCGGTCCTGTTCGTGCCGGAGGTACGCCGGCTGACGCGCCGCCCCCACACCGCCGGGCAGCCCGCGCCCGCGCCCGAGCTCGTCTCAGCCGATGCCGAAGGAGCCGCCGGGCGGCTCGGGTGACGGCACCGCCTCCTCGTCCCGTACGGGCTTCGCGCTGCCCGTGAAGCGGCGCAGCTGAGCGCCGTGCTCGACGCGGGCCGGGAACGCGTCGGCTGCGGCGCGGCGGGCGAGGGCCGCGATGTCGAGTTCCTCGTGGGAGGCCACGAGGACCGTGTTCCCGAAGCGCCTGCCGCGCAGCACGGCGGGCTCCGCGATCAGCGCGAGATGCTCGAACACCGTTGAGAACGTGGCGAGTTGGGAGCGGAGGAAGGCGAAGGGCGTGCCGTCCGCGAGGTTCGCCGCGTAGACGCCCGTGGGACGCAGGACCCGCTCGGCGGCCTCGGCGTACGCCACGGTGGTCAGATGGGCCGGGACGCGGGACCCGCCGAAGACGTCCGCCACGAGTACGTCGGCGCTGTCGGCGTCGGCCGACTCCAGCCAGGTGCGGGCGTCGGCCCCGTGGACGGTGATCCCTGCGCCGTCCGGGACGGGCAGGTGCTCGGCGACGAGGGCGAGCAGCCCCCGGTCCGCCTCGACCACGTCCTGACGCGATCCTGGCCGCGTCGCCGCCGCATAGCGCGGCAGGGTCAGCGCGCCACCGCCGAGATGCAGCACGTCGAGCGGCTTTCCGGGTTCGCCCGCACAGTCCAGGACATGCCCGAGCCGGCGCGCGTACTCGAATTCGAGGTGTTCCGGCGCGTCCAGATCGACGTACGACTGCGGCGCCCCGTCGACCGTGAGCAGCCAGGCCCTGCGCCGGTCCACGTCGGGCATCAGCTTGGCGGTGCCGTGATCGACGGTCCTGGTCACGGGTATCGGCTCGTCCACGCGTCCATTGTGCCGGGCGGGGGACGGGCGGGGTGGACGGGGCCGCGGGGTAGCCGGCTTACCGGGCGACAGGCGTGCCGGGTGGCATTCACCGGGTGCGCGGCCGGCGGGGGCCGAGTGCCGCACGGCATTCGTCAGGGCGTTGCTCAGCCCCACGCCTCCGCCACGCCCGCCGCGTGCGCCGGCGCCTGTTCCCGGCCCGCGCGGGCCGAGGGGGCGCGGTGTGTCGGGTCGAGGTTGTTGTGGCCCATCGCCCTTCTGGTGGTGCGGTTCGGGGTGATGAGGGTGACCCTCGCTCCGCCCGCGGTGAGGCGTTCCGCCTGGGCGCGGGCCGATTCGAGGGTGCCGCCGCCCGCGGCGATCGGGGCGATGATCACGATGCGGTCGTGGCCTTCGGCGAGGTGCGCGTTGGCCGGGGAGCGGACGCCGCCGTCGATCCAGCGGTCGTCCTCGAAAGTGACCGGCGGCCAGACGCCCGGCACGGCGCAGCTGGCCGCGACGGCGTCGACCAGGCCGACGCCGCCGCCCCGGTCGAGGACACGGAACTCGCCGGTCGTCGCCCGTACCGCCGTCACCAGGAACGGCCGCTCGGGCCAGCGGTGGGAGACGAGCCGCCCCGCGATGACCGCGCGGCGCGTCGCCTCGTCCGGGGTGTCGGCGGCCAGCGCGATCTGCCCCACCTTGCGGCCGAAGTCCTCCGGTGTACGGGAGGAGAGCGCGGCGCGGGCGTGGCGGAGGGTGGCGGCGGCGCTCAGGTGCCCGGCGATCTCCCCCACGGGCGCGGCGAGTTGGCGCTCGTACAGCTCGGCGGGGGTCAGTCTGCCGGAGGTGAGCTGGGCGCCGACGACGGAGCCCGCGGAGGTGCCGATCACGGTGTCGGCGTCCCACAGGTCGGCACCGGCCTCGGCGAGGCCGTGGAGGATTCCGGAGATCCAGCCGATGCCGGAGAGGCCGCCGCCCCCGAGCACGAGTGCCCTGCCCGCCACGTGAGACCTCCCTGCCGGCTCCGGCGTCCAGTGTGGCCGACGTGCGACCGCCCGCCTCCCGCGGGGTGCGGGAGGCGGGCGGTGCGGTTCAGCCGACGGAGCTGACGGTGCCCGCGCCGACGGTGCGCCCGCCCTCGCGGATCGCGAAGCCGAGGCCCGCCTCCAGGGGCATGTCGCGGCCGAGCTCGACCGTCATCGTGACGGTGTCCCCGGGCCGGGCGACGGCGCTCTCGCCGAGGTCGACGTCGCCGACGACGTCCGCGGTCCGCAGGTAGAACTGCGGGCGGTAGCCGGTGGCGACCGGTGTCGTCCGGCCGCCCTCGGCCGCCGAGAGGACGTACACCTGGGCCGTGAAGCGGCGGCTCGGGCTGACGCTGGCCGGGGCCGCGACGACGTCGCCGCGGCGGACCGCGTCGCGGGGCACTCCGCGCAGCAGCAGCGCCACGTTGTCCCCGGCCTGCGCCTCCTCCATGGGCTTGCCGAAGGTCTCCAGTCCGGTGACCACGGTCGCCGCCGCCTCGGTGTCCGCGCCGAAGATCTCGACGCGGTCGCCGACGCGCACCCTGCCCCGCTCGACCGCCCCGGTGACGACCGTGCCGCGTCCGGTGATGGTGAGCACGTTCTCCACCGGCAACAGGAACGGCGCGTCCACGTACCGCTCGGGCATGGGCACATACGTGTCCACGGCGTCGAGCAGCGCGTCGATCGCCCCGGTCCAACGCGGGTCGCCCTCAAGGGCCTTGAGCCCGGAGACCCTCACCACGGGGACGGAGTCACCGCCGTACCCGTGCGCGGAGAGCAGTTCGCGGACCTCGAGCTCGACCAGGTCGGTGAGCTCCTCGTCTCCCGCGTCCGCCTTGTTGAGCGCGACGACGATGTGGTCGACGCCGACCTGGCGGGCGAGCAGGACGTGCTCGGCGGTCTGCGGCATGATCCCGTCCAGCGCGGAGACCACGAGGATCGCCCCGTCGAGCTGCGCGGCCCCGGTGACCATGTTCTTGACGTAGTCGGCGTGCCCGGGCATGTCGACGTGCGCGTAGTGGCGGGTGTCGGTCTCGTACTCGACGTGCGCGATGTTGATGGTGATGCCGCGGGCGGCCTCCTCCGGGGCGCGGTCGATGCGGTCGAAGGGCACGAACGTGCCGGCGCCGCGCTCGGCGAGGACCTTGGTGATGGCGGCGGTGAGGGTCGTCTTGCCGTGGTCGACGTGGCCCATGGTGCCGATGTTGAGGTGCGGCTTGGTGCGCACGTATGCCGTCTTGGGCATGACTGGGTGGTTCCTCCCGGAACGTGTTCCTCAGCGGAACAGGGTGTGATGGCCTCCTTGAAGAGGCGGGGACCCCGGATTCCCACCGACCCTCCCCCTGCGGGGTCCGCCGGAATGTCCGGAGAGGGTCAGCTTCGGGCGCCGTCTGCTGCGGCGGCCAGGAAGACGGCAGCCTTCGCAGCGTCCGCGACTGCGGACGTGGCTGCGGGGAAGGCGTACCGGAACATGACGCCGATCATTGCCGAGGAAGCGGCGCAGGTCGAATGGTTTTCCGGCGGCCCGGGTGGCTCGGCGGGTGGCCCGGTCTGCCGTGGGGCGTAAGGGAGTTCAGGGTCCGATGTTCTTCAGGGCCTCGCGCACCGACAGAGGCGCGAGCCGGTCCCGGTGGGCGGCGACGAAGGAACGTACGGCGTCCGGGTCGGTCTTCGCGTACTCACGCAGGCACCAGCCGATGGCCTTGCGGATGAAGAAGTCGGGATGCGGCGCCTGGCGCAGGCAGTACGCGAAGAGGCGCTCCGTGTCGGTCGTCTCCTTGCGGCGGAGCTGGTGCAGGAGCGCGGTGCGGGCGATCCACAGGTCGTCGTCCTCGATCCACGCGTCCATGTCCTTCGCCAGGCGCGGGTCGGCCGAGACGAGCGCGCCGACGACGTGCGCGGCGAGCAGATCGACGGTGTCCCACCACGGGACCGTCGACACGAGGTGCCGGGCGACGGGCAGGAAGCCGGACGAGCAGCGGCCCGCATGCCGGCGCAGGTAGTCGACCGCGAAGTACGCGTACTCGCGCTCGGGCAGCTCCCAGCAGCGCAGCGCGAGCGCGGTGCAGTCGGTCTCGTCGGGGCGCGGGGCACCGGCCAGGACCGTGCGCGAGAGGGCGCGGCGTACGGGGGTGGTGAGACCGAGGAAGGGAGCCACGTCCTTCATGTACGCGCGCATCTGCCCGGCCCGTTCGGTGTCGGCCGCCGTGGGGTACACGGCGGTGAGCCGCTCCAGCAGAGTGTCGGCCAGCGCGCTGCGCGGGACTGTGACGGTCATGCGACACAACCCTACGGCGAACTTACATGTGGGTCGGTTAGTCTCCCCGGATGCCCGACACCGTCGCGACCCGTCCCGAGGGACTCGCCGCCGCCCGGCCGGCGGGCCTTGCCCTGCGTTGCACGAGAGTTCTGCTGTCACCGTGGTCGCGGCTGTCGCTCCTGGTGGCGCTGCTCGCCTCGGGCGGGGCCATGGTGTTGCTCCTTCAGCCGCAGCGGTTGCTCGCGGACGGCTGGCCACCCCAGATGAGCGGCGGCGCCGCGGTCGTCCTGTTCGGCGTCGCGTACGGCCTGTGCACGGTGGCCTTCGTTCCGCGGCCGCTGCTGAACCTCGCGGCGGGGCCGCTGTTCGGCTCGCAGCTCGGCACCCTGGCGGCGCTCGGTGGGACGGTGCTCGGCGCCGGGGTGGCGTTCGGGCTCGGCCGGGTGCTCGGCCAGGAGGCGCTGCGGCCCCTCGTACGCGGCCGCTGGCTGAAGGCGGCCGACGGGCAGCTCAGCCGGCACGGCTTCCGGGCGATGCTGGCGGCACGGCTGTTTCCAGGTGTGCCGTTCTGGGCGGCCAACTACTGCGCCGCGGTCTCGCGCATGCGCTGGGCGCCGTTCCTGCTGGCCACGGCGATCGGTTCGGTCCCCAATACGGCGGCGTACGTCGTCGCCGGGGCCAGGGCCTCGACGCCGACGTCGCCCGCGTTCCTGATCGCCATGGGGTTCATCGCGCTGACCGGGCTGGCGGCGGCGGTGGTCGCGTGGTGCAAGCGGCACCGCCTCCGCGGCTGACACGCTCCGGAGACTCGGAGCGCCGCTGACGACTCAGAGCGCTTCGAGGACGGTCGCGTTGGCGAGCCCGCCGGCCTCGCACATCGTCTGGAGTGCGTAGCGTGCGCCGCGGGCGCGCATCGCGTGGACCAGGGTGGTCATCAGGCGGGTGCCGCTGGCGCCGAGCGGGTGGCCGAGTGCGATGGCCCCACCGTGCACGTTCAGCTTCGCCGGGTCGGCGCCGGTCTCCTGGAGCCAGGCGAGGACGACGGCCGCGAACGCCTCGTTGACCTCGAACAGGTCGATGTCGCCCAGCTCGAGACCCGCCCTGCGCAGCACCTTCTCAGTGGCGGGGATGACGCCCGTGAGCATCAGGAGCGGGTCCGAGCCGGTGACGGCGAAGCTGTGGAGGCGGGCGAGGGGGCGCAGGCCGAGCCGGGCCGCGTTCTCGCTCGTGGTGATGAGGACGGCGGAGGCGCCGTCGTTGATGGGGCTCGCGTTGCCCGCGGTCACCGACCAGTCGATCTGCGGGAAGCGCTCGGCGAAGTGCGGATCGTAGTAGGCGGGCTTGAGACCGGCGAGGATCTCGGCGGTGGTGCCGGGGCGCACGGACTCGTCCCGGGTGACGCCTTCGAGGGGCGCGACCTCGGCGTCGAAGAGCCCGTCCGCCCAGGCCCGGGCGGCCTTGCGGTGCGACTCGACGGCGTAGGCGTCCATCAGGTCGCGGGACAGCGACCACTTGGCGGCGATCAGCTCGGCGCTGACGCCCTGCGGGACCAGCCCCTCCGGATAGCGCTCTGCGACGCCGGGACCGAACGGGTCGGCGCCCTCGGGCACGTTCGACCACATCGGCACGCGGCTCATGGACTCCACGCCGCCGGCGATCACCATGTCGTATGCGCCGGAGATCACGCCCTGCGCGGCGAAGTGCACGGCCTGCTGGGACGAGCCGCACTGCCGGTCGACGGTCGTGGCGGGCACGGACTCCGGGAAGCCCGCCGACAGGACGGCGTACCGGGTGGTGTTCATGGCCTGCTCGGCGACCTGGTCGACCGTGCCGCCGATGACGTCGTCGATCTGCGCGGGGTCTATTCCGGCGCGCCCGACGAGGGTGCGCAAGGTGTGGGCGAGGAGTTCGACGGGGTGCACATGAGCGAGCGTCCCGTTCGGTTTGCCCTTCCCGACGGGGGTGCGTACGGCTTCGACGATGACTGCGTCACGCATGGTGCGGGCCTCCTTGGCCGACGGGTCGGTGCCCGGCACCGATTACCAGTGAGTAGGAAAGCTGAACCCACGATAACCCTGTCAGTTGGAAAAACAAACCCTCGCCTACACTGAGGCGCATGCCAGCCGCCAAGGACCCGCGCCCCTGTTCGATCGCCGACACGCTGGCCGTGGTCGGCGAGAAGCACTCGCTCCTGGTCCTGCGCGAGGTGTGCCTCGGCAACGGACGCTTCGACCAGCTGGTGCGCAACATCGGGGCGCCGCGCGACATCCTGGCGACGCGTCTGCGCCGCCTCGTCGACGCCGGCATCCTCAAGAAGGTCGCCTACCAGGAACGCCCGCAGCGCTTCGAATACCGGCCCACCACGGCGGGGCTCGAACTGGAGCCGGTCCTCATGACCCTCATGGCGTGGGGCGACCGTCATCTGCGCGACGACGGCGACCGCCCGATGGTGATCGAGCACACCTGCGGCAGCGAACTGGTCCCCGTCGTGACCTGCTCCGCGTGCGGCGACACCGTCCACCACGAGGACCTCAGCGCCCATCCGCAGGCCCCGGGCTGGACCACGGCGGGCCCGGCGGCGGCGTAGCGCCGTCCGGGTGAAGAGGCCCTGTCATCGTCTCTTCACACAAGGGCGCTACGCTGCCCCACGGCGGGCGCCCTTCCACTTCCGTACCTCTTAACCCGTACGGCCTCGCCCGCCCGTCCGTCCTTCCTCCGTGTCCGCCTCTGGCCTGCGTGTCCGCGGTCAGCTCACGTCAGCACTTGGATCGCGTAACTTCATGTCTTGGTTCGAATCATTCATCCTCGGGCTCGTCCAGGGGCTGACCGAGTTCCTGCCCATCTCGTCGAGCGCGCATCTGCGGCTGACCGCGGCCTTCGCGGGCTGGCACGACCCGGGGGCCGCGTTCACGGCGATCACCCAGCTCGGCACGGAGACGGCGGTGGTCATCTACTTCCGCAAGGACATCGCACGGATCATCTCCGCGTGGTTCCGCTCCCTCACGAACAAGGCGCTGCGCAGCGACCACGACGCGCAGATGGGCTGGCTCGTGATCGTGGGCTCGATTCCGATCGGCGTGCTCGGTGTCGCCTTCAAGGACCAGATCGAGGGCCCGTTCCGCGATCTGCGCCTGACCGCGACGACCCTCATCGTGATGGGCGTCGTCCTCGGTGTCGCCGACCGTCTCGCGGCGCGCGACGAGGTCGGCGGCAAGCACCGCGCGGTGCGGGAGCGCAAGGGGCTCAAGGACCTGAGCGTCAAGGACGGGCTGATCTACGGCGTCTGCCAGGCCATGGCCCTGATCCCCGGAGTCTCGCGTTCCGGCGCGACCATCAGCGGCGGCCTCCTCATGGGGTACACCCGTGAGGCCGCGGCCCGTTACTCGTTCCTCCTCGCGATCCCCGCGGTCCTCGCCTCCGGGGTCTTCGAGCTGAAGGACGCCGGGCAGGACGGCTCCGTCTCCTGGGGCCCGACCGCCTTCGCGACGATCATCGCTTTCGGCGTCGGATACGCAGTGATCGCATGGTTCATGAAGTTCATCTCGACGAAGAGCTTCATGCCGTTCGTGTACTACCGGATCCTGCTCGGCATCGTGCTGATCGCGCTGGTGGCGGCGGGCGTCCTGAGCCCGCACGCCGGGGAGTCGGCGGGCTGACCCCGCCCGGCCCGAGCCTGACGGGACCACCCCTCGCTCGCCTCTCCCGCTACTTCTCCCACGGCCAGCGCGCGTCGCCGCCCCGCTCGATGAGCGGGATCAGGCGGAACGCCTGGTCGGTGAGGCCGCCGAAGGCGTGCCGGTTCGCGCCGCCCGAAGGGGTCGCGCCCACCTTGTATCCGGCCATGTTCCACATGTAGACGGGCACGTCCCTCGGCACGAGCGCGTCGATCTCGGTCTCGGCCATGCCGCCGAAGCCCTCGGCGTTCGACGGGAACCAGCCGGGCCGGGTCTGCTCGTCGGTGACGACGACCACACGGTCGTGCCCGGAGTAGTGCTTCTTCACCGCGGTCGGGATGTCGGTGCCGGAGATCTGCCCGAACCTCTCGACGAGCCGCAGCACACTGCCGCCCCTCCGGAAGTTCAGACGCCGGCTCTCCATCCCGAACTCGACGAGCGTCGGCAGCTCCGCGCGCATGGCGAGCGCGGCGCCGAACACCGCCGCCTGCTCGGCGAGCGGGATGTCCGAGCGGTGCGGCGTCGACCATACGCAGCCGGGAAACATCGACGGCGACCGGTCCACCAGGATCAGCGAACGGCCGGGCAGCGCGGGCACACCGGCCAGCGAGTGCGCGAGCGCCCGCTCCAGAGCGTGCCCCCAGCGCAGCGACGGGGCGTGCTTGTACGCGGCCCAGAAGCGGAACGGGAACATACGCGAGCGACGCACCTCATCCGCGTCGGCGAACCGCGCCGCCACCCGCTGCGCGACCTCGTCCGAGACACCGGCCTCGTCGAAGTTGCGCAGGTTCCGCGCGAGAGCCATCAGACCCATGGACGGGATGATCGCCTCCCACGCCGCCGCGTCCATCGGCCGCTGGAGCCAGCCCGCTAGCGACTCCCACGTCATGGCCGCCTCGGCGAGCCTGCCGGTGTCCGTGGTGAGCAGCGCGTGGCGCTCCTCCACCGGTACGCGCATCAGCCGCTCGCGGGCGCGCAGGGTGCGCAGCCGCTCCGGGATCTCCTCGGCATTGCCGTGCCGGCGGTCGAGGGCGTGCTGGAACAGTTCGCCCTGCCACGGCTTGTCCGTGGCAGGCGCCGGGTGCGCGAGGTTGAGGACGTCACCGAACCGGTAGCCCTTGGAGTCGGTGTCGTACTTGAGGAGCGAGCGCTCGTTGTAGAGCCGCTGGACGGCGTCGGCGATGCCGCGCCTCACCGGCTTCGGCAGGCGCCGGCCGTACCGCGAGGTCCAGTAGCCGAGCAGCTCGCCCGGCTCGTCGGCGCGCTGGAGGACGCTGTCGACGGCCTGACGGGAGTGGCCGGGCTCGCCCGCGTCGATGCGGGCCTTGACGAACTCGGCGGCGCCGACGAGCGCGGCGGTCCGCATGTTCCCCTCGCCGCGCAGCCAGCCGAGCAGGCCCGCGGTCCACTCGGGGTCCTCGACGGCGAGCTGCCGCACGAGGGTGCTGTAGCGGTCGTCGCGGTCGTCCGCGGACTCGTAGAAGGCGTCCGTGGCGACGAGGTTCGAGACGGCGAGCAGGAACAGTTCACTGCGCGTGTCGCGCAGGTATCCGGTCGCGCCCTCGTGCGTGCGCGCCCGCTCGCCCGTCACGGTGGCGATCGGCGACCGGCCCACCGGGCGGGTGCCGCGGGTGTTGAAGCGTGCCATGAGGCGGCCCCTCTCTGTGGAGGGGAGGCACGGCCGTGCGCGCACGCCGAATCGAGGTGCGGCGCTGCTGGGTGCCTCCCGAGATCAAGTCGGCCCGCGGCGTGCGTTCAAAATAAGAAGGAGCCGCGGACCTGCGCACCGGGAGGTGCGTGAAGTGTGTTGCCCAGAGATCAGAATCGGTGCAGGTACAAGGTGCTCTGCCAACTGAGCTACGCCGACCCGAAGCCGACGACGGGACTCGAACCCGCGACCACCCCATTAACAGTGGAAGTAACCCGCTCCTTCGCACCTGGGCATGCTGCAACTGTAGTGACGGGACGCGACGCTGCCACCTGGTTTTTCACCGCCCGGTCCGAGCACGATCCGCCCCTCCCCGACGGCCGTTGCCAGGGACTGGCAGCCAACTGATCGATGTTTAGGATCACTTGGCGAATATGTTCCGTCGCTTAGGGTTCCCAGTGGGCGGCACGCACCCTAGCCTTACCGCATGCCGCTTGAGTGTTCGGGTTCCGCGCGGTCTGCCGAGGAAGTGAACGAGCAGATCCGCGGGTTGTGGTTGCGCGCGGGTGGCCGTCTCTCCACCGAGCAGCGCGCACAGTACGCGCTGCTCGTCACCGAATGGGCGATCGCGGTCCGTACGGAGGTCGTCCAGGCTGCGGCCTGACGCTCCGTCGATTCTCTGTCGTACCCGGCCCGGTCGGCTTGCCGGCCGTCAGCGGACTTCGGCGTTCCAGCGCCAGGCCGTGAGCCGCTCCCTGCCGGGCAGCTCGCCTCGCCCCGTCGCCCACAGCAACGTACGCCAGGGGTCGTCACCCTGCGGCGCGTCGGGGAACAGCCGGGCGAGAGCCCGGGTGCAGAGGACGCCGGGCGGGGTCCAGTCGAGGCCGAGGCCTTCGGCGATGTCCTGCGTGTGGACGAGGGTCTCCACGACGCCCATGGCGCCGAAGCCCACGGGATCCGAGAGGCCGAACACATGGTGGGCGCGGGTCTCGGGCGCGGCCGTCCGCACCATCGCGATCAGCAGGGCGCCGCTCGCGTCGAGCACCTGGAGCAGTCCCGCCGGGCCCGCGTCGCGGTTCGCGAAGATGACGTTCGCGGGGCCGTCCGGCCTGCGGCGCGTCCAGTCGAACGGCACTTCGGTGTCCAACGGCGGCTTCGACGGCCCGAGTTGGGCCGCGTACGCGAACAGGTCGTCGGCCAGATGCTCGGCCGTCTCCCAGCAGTCCCACTCCAGCGAACCGGCCTTGACGCCCCAGTCGGCACCCAGCGCCCCGCCGAAGGTGTCCACCGCGAGCCGCACGGAGTGCGCGAGGTCGTCGGCGGCGGTCTGTGAGGTGCTCTCTCGGGACATGCCGAGAAGGTACCAATGATCACTGCCGCGGGCCTCTCCCCCGTCGCGCCCCTTGGATCTGCGGTTCCGGTGCCCAAGACTGGCTCAATGACACAGCGCGTAGAACTCGCCACCGTGATGGACCGACTCGCCATCGAGGAGCTGATCACCGACTACGCGGTGTCCGTGGACGACGGGGACTGGACGGCGTACCGCGGACTCTTCAGTCCGGACGGGCGCGCCGACTACCGGCGGGCCGGCGGCATCGAGGGCAGCGCGGCCGAGATCACCGAGTGGCTGACCCGGACGATGGAGCTGTTCCCGATGCGCCAGCACCTGATCGTCAACCGGCGCCTGCGCTTCGGCCGCCTCGACAACGACACCGGCGACACGGCCGACGTGCAGGCCGACTACATCAACCCGATGCGGCTCGCCGGCGACGGCGCGGGCAGCCCCTCCGACGCGCTCTCCCATACGCCCTCCGGAGCGCCCGACTTCGTGTGCGGCGGCCGCTACGCCTTCGGCCTGGTGCGGACGCACTCCGGCTGGCGGCTGCGCGGGGTGACGGTGCACGAGAAGTGGCGCCGCACCGAGGGCGCCGCGGCGGCCACCACGCCCTGACGCGGGCGCCCCCCGATGCCCACTGTCAAAGATCGTCCCGGGCGCGCACACTGAAAGCACGTACCGGGCGTCGGACGACGAGGGAGGCGGCGCATGGACGGGTCGGGCGGGAACGGTCGGCCGCGCTCGTCGAGTACGACGCAGTCATGGCCGGCGTCGGCGGCGTGGGCGGCGCCCGCCGCGTCGTGGCAGGGCATCGCTCCCCGCCTCGCGGCGTCCCCCTGGTGGCGTGGCGTCGCCGCCGTGTGCGCGGGCGCGCTGCCCGCGCTCGCGTTCCCGGCGCTGTCGCTGTGGTGGCTGGCCTACATCGCTCTGGTGCCATGGATGCTCCTGGCCCGCTCCGCCGCCACACCGCGCCGCGCGACCCTCGACGGCTGGCTCGGCGGGCTCGGGTTCATGCTGGCGGTGCACCAGTGGCTGCTGCCGAGTCTGCAGGTGTTCACGGTGGTGATCGCGGCGCTGCTCGGCGCGCTGTGGGCTCCCTGGGGCCGGCTCGTGCGGCGGCTGCTCGGCGGCACGCCTACGCGCGGGCAGGCGGCCGTCGCCCTGGTGGCGGTGCCTTCGGCATGGCTGATGGTCGAACTGGTTAGGTCCTGGCAGGGGCTGGGCGGCCCGTGGGGGCTCATCGGGTCGAGCCAGTGGCAGGTGCAGCCCGCCCTGCGCGTCGCGTCGGTAGGCGGGGTGTGGCTGGTCAGCCTGCTCGTCGTGGCGGTCAACACCGCCGTCACGGTCCTTCTCGTGACGCGCAGCGCCCGTACGCCGGCGGTGGCTGGGCTTCTGGTGACGGCCACGGTGACGACGGCCTCCTGGGCCTGGGCCCCGCGCCCCGAGCCGGATGGCCAGGTCAGGGTCGCCGTCGTGCAGCCAGGCCCGATAGGCGGCGCCGACAGCAGCGAGAAGCGCTTCGACCGGGAGGAGGTGCTGACGCGCGGCCTGGCCGGGCAGGGCGTCGACCTGGTGGTCTGGGGCGAGAGCAGCGTCGGCTTCGACTTCTCGCAGCGGCCGGACCTCGCGCGCCGGATCGCGGCGCTCTCGCGCGAGGTGGGCGCGGACGTCCTGGTGAACGTGGACGCGCGGCGCGTCTCCCCCGGCGGCTCCCCCGGCATCTTCAAGAGTTCGGTCCTGGTGGGCCCGAACGGTCTCACGGGGCAGCGCTACGACAAGATGCGGCTTGTCCCCTTCGGGGAGTACATCCCGGCGCGTCCGCTGCTCGGCTGGGCCACGTCGGTGGGCAAGGCGGCGGGCGAGGACCGGGTGAGAGGGACCCGGCAGGTCGTGATGGACGCGCGGTCCGCGCGGGACAGCCATCTGCGGATCGGCCCGCTCGTGTGCTTCGAGTCGGCGTTCCCCGACATGACACGGCACCTCACGCGCGACGGTGCGCAGGTGCTGCTCGCGCAGTCCTCGACGTCCACGTTCCAGCACAGCTGGGCGCCCGAGCAGCACGCGTCGCTCGCGGCCTTGCGCGCCGCGGAGACGGGCCGTCCGATGGTGCACGCGACGCTGACCGGGGTGTCGGCCGTGTACGGCCCGGACGGCTCACGCGTCGGTCCCTGGCTGGGCACGTCGGCGAGCGCGGCCCGGGTCTACGAGGTGCCGACGGCGCACGGCACGACGCTGTACGTGCGATTCGGCGACTGGCCCGTGCACGCGGCCGTCACCGTGCTCGTTCTGCTGGGCGCGGCGGAGGCCGTCCGCCTGTTCAGGCGGCGAACCGCTGCACCTCACGTACGACCTGCTCGCACAGCACATGCGTCTCCAGCGCGTCCTTGGCGCTGAGGACCTTCCCCGCGCGCACGCCGTCGAGGAAACCGAGCACCACCTGCTCGATGCCGCGCTGGCGGGCCACCGGAACCCAGTCGCCGCGGCGGCGCACCGTCGGCTGGCCCTTGTGGTCGATGACTTCGGCGAGGTTGACGACCTGCCGCTTGGTGTCCTGCCCGGAGACCTCGAGAATCTCCTCGGTCGAGCCGCTGAGCCGGTTCATGACTCCGATCGCCGTGAACCCGTCCCCGGCGAGCTGGAGCACCACGTGGTGCAGCAGGCCGTCCTCGACCCGGGCGCGCACCGACACGTCGTCGATCGGACCGGGCACGAGGTAGCGCAGGGTGTCGACGACGTGGATGAAGTCGTCGAGGACGAGCGTGCGCGGCTCCTCGGGCAGCCCGATCCGGTTCTTCTGCATCAGGATCAGCTCGCGGGGGTGCTCGGCGCACTGCGTGTAGCCGGGCGCGTGACGGCGGTTGAAGCCCACCGTCAGGCTGACCCCGCGCTCCTCGGCGAGCCGCACGAGGCGCTGCGATTCGGCGAGTTCGTAGGCGAGCGGCTTGTCGACATAGGTGGCGACGCCCGCTTCGAGCAACCGCGTCACGATCTCGGGGTGGACGGCGGTCGGCGCGTGCACGAAGGCCGCGTCGAGCCCCTGCGCGAGCAGCGCGTCCAGGTCGGTGTGCCGGTGTTCGGCGGGGATGTGGTGCGTGTCCCCGACCCGCCGGAGCGTCGCGGGTGTGCGGGTCTGCAGGTGCAGCTCGACCCCCGACAAGGTGGTGAGCACCGGTAGATACGCCTTCTGCGCGATGTCTCCGAGTCCGATGCAGCCGACCTTCAGACCACGGTTTTCGCTGGTAGACACCGCTTTGACCTCACCATTCGCATCGCCAGTAGGGCTCTAGTCAGTCGTGATTGCGCTCTGGTTACCCACTTCGGTTCCCACTTGTTTCCCACCCGAGCAACCATGACTTCTCGCGAAACTCTCCCATGCGCGCGCGGGGGCTTGTAAACACACAGAACCGGAGCCGGACCCCTGTGCGCCCTTGGAGGCGATGAGGGGCCCGGCTCCGGCTTCCTTGCTCAACGAGCGGATCACTTTCGTGCCCGGTGTGAGGTGCAGGCCCGCCCGCCGCTACCGTCTTACCCTTGCGGCGGGCGGGGGTCTCAGGCCCGCGCCTTGGGCGGACAAATCTTGTGCAGCTGGAGGGTCGAGCCGGCCGCCGAGGCGGAGTGGACCACGATCTCCTCGTAGTCCTCGCCCGGCTTGATGCCCTGCTGTCCCGGCACCCGCGGCTACGTCGGCGGCACCACCGACCCGACCGGCCTCACTCATCTCGGCGCCCGCGAATACGATCCGAACCTGGGCAGCTTCATCTCTGTCGACCCGGTCATCGATCTAAGGCCTGCCTGAAGTTGTGATCAAGGACTGAGATTCCTCTTTCGGTGATCGTTGGGCGGTGTTCTGTGCGTCGCTCTGGATCCCGCTGACCCGGCAAGATGCCCTCATGGAAATTGGTTTCCCATGGGGATCCACGCCAACCGTCGATCTCCGCCTGTGGCGCTCCGATGCCATCGTGCTGTTCGACTGGCTGATGAGCACCGACCTGAACGCCGTACCGATCACGCATCCGGCTCAGAAGCAGGCTCTCGCAGACCTGCTGGCGCGCTTGGAGGAGGTGGACGTTATCGAGCCCACCGAGGAAGAGATCGCCGCGGCCCAGGAAGAGGTGGCCAAGGACATGGGCTGGTAGGAGAGCACATGGCGAGCGAACTCGATGGCACGGAAGCAAAGTTGGCCGCCACAGGGCATTCGGCTGGTAGACGTCTGGGATGGCGCGTAGGGAACTCACGGACGATGAGTGGGAGTTGATCGAGCCGTTCCTGCCGATAGGCAGGTCCGGCCCGCATCCGGAGCATCTGCGGGACCAGTTCGAGGGCGTGATCTGGAAGTTCCGCTCGGGTGCCCAGTGGCGGGAGATGCCGCCGGAGTTCGGGGTCTGGCAGACCGTCTACAACCGCTTCGTCCGGTGGCGTGACGCGGATGTCTTCGAGGTGCTGATGGACGGGATGATCGCCGAGGCGGCCCGGCGAGGGCAGACGGACTTGTCCCTGGTCAGCGTGGACTCCACGGTCGCCCACGCCCATCACGATGCCGCGGGCATGCGGGTCGACGAGGAGGTCCTGTCGTCCCCGGAGAAGGCCGCCGAGGCGTCAAAGGGGGCCGCGGAAAGGAACGAAAGCCGCAGGTCGAAGGCGAACAGGACACGTCCGACGCGGATCGGGAGGAACGGCGGCACATCCGGCGGCGACGCCGGGCCCGCCGGAAGGCGGCCCGGCTGGGCCGCTCGCGTGGAGGTCTGACCACCAAGGTCCACCTCGCTTCCGATCCGCGCTGCCGCCCGCTCGACCCGTCTCCCACGATGCCGAGCTCTACAAAGACCGCAACACAGTCGAACGCCTGATCAACAAACTGAAGGCATGGCGCGGCATCGCGACCCGCTGCGACAAGACACCCCAGAGCTACCTCGCCGGCCTCCAGCTGCGAGGCACGGTGATCTGGATGCGCAGCCTCCAGTGATCACGACTTCAGACAGGCCCTAGCCCCGCTGCGGGATTGTGGGGCGCCGGCTTGCTGTCCTACCGGACTAGTCAGTCCGGCCGCCCCGCCGCCCTGTCACCGTCCGGGGATCTCACCGCGCATGAAGCGCTGCTGGTGGTGCTGGAAGCCTAGACGCCCCTCTAGCGGCGCCAACCCGGCGGCCTCGCACGCATGCCAGATCACCTCGACCATGATCCCTGCCGCGGCCGCGGTTACGCGTGGCGGGTCGGCGTGCCACCAGATGTCAGCCCTTGGCTCTACCTGCGGTGAAACGCGTTGCGGCGATTCACACCTGCATCACGCGTTGCAGACGTCACACCATAGATCGTTTAGGCTCTGGGCAGTCTCGAAGCGCACTTGAGTCGTCAACTATCGACTCAGGCAGACCAGTTCGAGTCAGCAGGCGACGACAACGATCGCCTGTTCGCAGGGGCGGGGGCCTGTGATTTGTCTCAAGAGAGGACGCGAATGCCACAGGACGTCAGGTTCGAGCTCCCCTTCAAGACTCCGGTCAGCGAGCACTTGGAGTTCGCCCGAGAGCGGCATCTGCGCTGGGTGTGGGACATGGGGCTGGTACGCAGCCAGGCGGGATTCGAGGAGTACCAGTCCTGGGACCTCCCCCAGGCTGCTGCGCGCACCTACCCGTACGCCTCGCCGGACGACATGGTCGTCCTGATGAACTGGTTCTCGCTGGCCTTCCTGTTCGACGACCAGTTTGACGCCGGAAGGCCGGATCGCGCAGATCGCATAGCGGAGGTCGCGCGTGAACTGATCGCGACTCCTCTGCGCCCCACTGGGACTGCTCCTCGTGTGGTGTGCCCTATCACCGTCGCCTGGGCCGAGGTCTGGTCCCGGCTCTCGGATGGCATGTCCCTGACCTGGCGGACACGTTTTGCCGCTTCCTGGGGGCGCTTCCTGGTGGCACACACTGAGGAGGTCGACCTGGCAGCCCGCGGTCTGGCGGGCAAACTCGGCCTCGAGGAGTACGCGGAGTTCCGGCGCCGCACGGTGGGCATCCACCACAGCATCGACGCCGGGGAGCGCAGCCGTGGCTTCGAAGTGCCGCCGCAGGTCCAGGCCCATCCGCTCATGGTGCGGATGCGCGATCTCGCCGCGGACACCATCGGATTCATGAACGACATCCACTCCTTCGAACGCGAGCGGCGACGAGGAGACGGTCACAACCTGATAGCCGTGCTGCACCGCGAACGCGACTACAGCTGGGAGGAGGCCGCCGCGGAGGCGTACCGGATGACCACCGACTGCCTGGACGCGTACCTCGAACTCGAGGGCCGTGTCCCGCAGATGTGTGACGAACTCGCTCTCACGACCGAGCAGCGCGAACACGTGCAGATGGGCGTGGAAGCCATCCAGCACTGGATCAACGGCAACTACGAGTGGGCCCTCATCTCAGGCCGCTACACCGCCTCGAAGGAAGGGCCGGCCGCCCTTGCCGAGCTGTCGGGCAAGGGATCGCTGGACGATCTCCTCGCGGTGTGACACACCGCTTCTGCCCGGCTGGGGGATCCCACCGGGCAGAAGCGCTGCGCCGAGCACGGTGACCGTCGCCGCCCCGGTGACAACATCTCGGGCATGGATGAGATCACCGGAGTTCTGAGGCGGGAGTTCGGCGCAGCGGAGGGGAGCTTCCTGCTACGGCTCCGTGGTGATCTGGAGTGGGATCGGGCTGCCTTCACCTGCTTGGAACGGGCGATGCGAGCCGTATGCGAGCGGTCCCAGTCCGACGAGAAGCTCGATCGCTGGGTCGCTGAGGGGTTCTACGAGGTCGCGACCTGGGTTCCGTTGTGGACATCACGCCCGAATTTCCCAAGACCGACGCCCGATGCCTACTTCGAGGACTGCATCGAGCGAATCGGGGATCTCGCCAACTGGTTCTTCCGGGGCCGGCACGACTACTGCGAGGGACATGCCTGGACTGACCTGTGAAGACTTCCGGGAACTTGGTGAGGCTCCATCGTCGCGGTCGCGTTCGATGGCTGCGAGCGGGTCTTACAGCCGGTAGCTGGGGCCGTTGATGGAGATCACGTCGCGCTGGGGCACGTTCACTTGTACGCCGACAAGCGGGGAGCCACGTGCGTCCGTGGCTCCCCGGCGCTCACGCCCCGGTGGTCTGCGCCGCGAACTTCACAGGTAGGGCATCGAGTCGTGCCTCCCAGGTGGAGGCCGTCGAGGTGAGTTCATCGGTCGGCACCGTCAGCTCCAGGCCCGGCAGCCGGTGCAGGAGGACGTCGACGGCGGTCTCGATGATGGCTTGGCCGATGTCCTGGCCGGGGCACTCGTGTGCGCCGCCGCTGAACGCCAGGTGCGACTGGTTGCCCTGGAGTGAGACACCGGCGTCGGGCCGGATCTCGGGGTCGAGATTTCCCGCGGTGAGCCCGAGCACCAGGAGGTCGCCCTCCTTGAGGTGTTGGCCGCCGAGTTCCAGGTCGGTGGTGGCGAAGCGTCCTGGTAGAACGGCCAGTGGCGGCGTGTTCCACATGACCTCCTCGACGACCGTGGAGACGCTGAGCTGTCCGCTCACGAGGCCGGAGAGACGGGAGGCTTCGGTGAGGATGAGCTGGAGCACCCGGGCCAGCAAGTTGCTGGTGGTGGTGTGGGCGGTGATCAGTACCAGGCGCAGGTGGCTGAGGATCTCGTCCTCGTCGAGGTTCGCGTGGTGCCCGAGGAGCCCTGTCGTGAAGTCGGCGCCGGGCTCGTCACGCTTGCGCGACGCGAGGTCCGCGAGGATCTCCATGATGCGGTCGTTGTGGGCGAGGGCGTCTTCGCCCTTGATGAGTTTGGCGCAGGAGACGGCGAGGTTGCGTCCCTCGGCCGCGGGGAGCCCGAACAGCCGGGTCAGGACGAGCATGGGCAGGTATTCGGTGTAGTCGCTCACCAGGTCGGCACTGCCGGTTTCGGCGAAGGCGTCGATCTGCTTGTTCGCGAAGTGTGTGACATGGCGTCGGATGCCGCGCCCGGCAACGGTTTGCAGGCCGTCGGTCACCGCACCGCGCAGCCTGCGGTGTGGCTCGCCGTCCTGCGATACGCAGTCGGGGCGCCAGCCGAGCATCGGGATCAGCGGCGAGGTGGCTTCGATCCGGCCGTCGTTCCAGTCTCGCCAGATCCGCGAGTCACGACTGAACTGGCGGGGGTTGTCCAGTACCCGCCGGTTCTCCCGATACCCGAGGACGAGCCAGGCCGGGATGTCGCCGTCCAGAAGGACCGGCGCAACCGTTCCATGCTCCTTGCGCAGGCGTGCGTAGATCCCGTGCGGGTCGAGCGCCGCTTCCGGCCCGTACAGCCGGGTCAGGTCGCCGTCGGCGCCGTGTGCGACAGGGCATCCGATAGGGGTGTCAGGACGCTGGTCGTTCACCGGGACTCCAACTCGCGACGACAGGGCGTTCCTTGATGTGACGTATCAGCGCGATGAGGACGTCACGGCTGGATGCGCGGTCGCGTGCGTCGCATGCCACGACCGGGGTGTGAGGGGAGATGTCGAGGGCTTCGCGGATCTCTTCGACGGGATAGCTCTCGGAGTCGGGGAAGACGTTGAGAGCGATGACGAAGGGGACGTCTTGCCGCTCCATCTCCTCGATGGCGCGGAAGCTGGAGTCCAGCCGCCGGGTGTCCACCAGGACCACTGCGCCGAGGGCACCCTTGAAGAGGCCGTTCCAGAGGAACCAGAACCGCTCCTGGCCGGGCGTGCCGAAGAGGTAGAGGACGAGCTCGTCGTTGATTCCGATCTTGCCGAAGTCCAGGCTGACGGTGGTCTCCGTCTTGTCCGCCACGCCGATCAGGTTGTCGACGCCGGCGCTGGCCTGGGTCAGCGTCGCCTCTGTGGTCAGCGGCTTGATGTCGCTGAGCACGCCCACCATGGTGGTTTTGCCGGTGCCGAAGCCGCCGGCGATCATCACCTTCAGCGAGTCGATGCCCCCGGTCGTCTGCCGGCCGGGGTGGTCAAAGCTTTTGGAGTGCACTCAAAACCTCCTCGAGGAGCGCGTGGTTGGGCCCGCTGCCCGCGCTTGACGCCGGGATGGGGTGACGGGCTTCCACACGGCCTGCGTCCAGCAGATCGGCGAGGAACACCGCGACAATGTGGAAGGGCAGGCCGAGGTGCGCGCCGATCTCGGCTACCGCCAGCGGATCGCGGCAGCGCCGGATGATCTCCTCGTGCTCGTGCTGCATGCCGGGTACGGCCCCGGCGCGGGAGACGATGAGGGTTGCGACATCGAGGCCTGCAGCCGAGCCGCCCGGTCCGCTGCGGCCGCCTGTGAGGACGTAGTAGCGCTCAAGACCGGACGGGTCCATGGGCGGGCGGGGAGAACTCATCCAGAATTCTCGTCCAGGCGCGGAGTTGTGCCCAGGAGCTCACCCATCCTGCGGGCCAAGTCCCTCATCTGGTGGCCGAGAAGACCTTGGTCGAGGCCTTCCTTGGCCAGCACTCCGAGGTAGGTCTCCACGCCGGCCCTCACCACGAAGAGGTGACCTCCGTCGACCTCGATCATCGCGAGCCGCAGCTGACCGTTCTTCGGGAATTTCGCGGCCACCGGCTGGGCGAGTGCCTGCAGACCCGCGACGACGGCCGCGAAACGGTCCACGTCATCAGGATCCTCGGCACCGTAGGACGTGATGGCCTTGCCATCACTCGATGCCACCAGGGCAAATCGGATCTCCGGGATGCTCTCCGTCAGGTCACGGAGCGCCCAACTCACGTCGGTTCCCTGTGTTCCCTGTTGCGTCATGTGGACTCGTCGCTCTCTTCCGTGCGGCCGGACTTGCGCCCGGCAAATTCGCCGCTGCCTGCTGCGTCGTTGTCCGCGGTCGTCTCGCGCGGCAGGTCGCTCTGCCCGCCTGCCGTGGCGAAGGCGGCGAGGCCCGCGAAGGACTCCGGCGACGGCACAGCACCCACGGCTTCATCGGGACGCTCGACGCGCCCGGAGGACCCCTCCGGCGCGTCCGGGCGCGGTCCGGTCCTGTTCCGCTCCGGCGCATCACGCCAGGCCTTGCGCTTGGGCAGGCCGCCGGACGTGAGTTCCTGAGCCTTGGCGTTCTGTGCGGGGGCTACCGGGGCAGATGCGGCGGTCGGCTCTACCGCTGCGCCGCGGGGGACGGGCTCGGTGACGGCAGCGGGAAGGGCGCTGAAGTACTTGCCGGGGACCACGACGACCACCGACGTTCCGAGCCAGGGAGAGTCTGCGAGGGTGACTCGGATGCCGTAGCGGCGCGCCAGGATGCCCACCGTGCGCAGGCCCAGGTTCGCGCCCTCCGAGATGCCGCCGAGGCCGGGGCCCTCTGCGTCGCCCGCGAGGGCCTGTTCCGCTTCGCGCTTCTTCTCCTCGCTCAGGCCCTTGCCCACGTCCTGGATCTCGATGCCGACGCCGTTGGGGACTTCCCTGCCGGAAACGACCACCGGCTCGGACGGCGGCGAGTAGCGGGCCGCGTTGTCCAGAAGGTGGCCGAAGATCGTCGTAAGGTCGTCCACCAGCCCGCCGTCGACACCGAGTTCGGGCAGGGCGCCGACCTTGACGCGGTCGAAGTCGTTGATCTGGCCGATGCCGCCGCGCACGACGCGGAGCAGATTCTGCGGCTCCTGCCACTGCCGTCCGGGACGGACCGAGCCACCGAGCACGCTGATGCTGGTCGCGAGCAATACAGCAGGGCCAAGACGCGCGTCCAAGAACATGAAGGCTTCGCGCAGGGCAGGCAGCCGTCCGTGTTCCGTCTGCAGTTCGTGCAGGCGTCCGCGCAGGCCGCCGATCAGGACCTGGAGGCGGCTGCCGATGCTGACAACAGCGTGCTCAGCTGAGGTCGCGCGGTCGAGCTCTTCCTCCACGCCGATCAGCGCGGTTCGCAGGACCTTGCGCACCTCGGCCCGCATCTCGGGCGTGGCGTCGGGCTCGTCGACCTCGGCCAGGACGTCGTCGATGGCGTCACCGGCCTGCAACCGCTCGAGTGCCTGTGGCAGATGCACGCCGGCGAGGCGCGCGACGACGGCCAGCTGCAAGGCTATCTGCTCCTGCTGGGCCTTGGCTTCAGCGCTCAGCTTCGCTTCATAGGCCTGCGTGGCTTCAGCCAGCTTCGCTTCATGGACCTGGGCGGCTTCAGTCAGCCGGCCCTCCAGGGCGGAGCGCTGGCCTGCGAACTCCTTCTTCATGCCGTCCACGTACTGGTCCCACTGCTGCTGCTGGAGCTGGGCCTGCCGCCACTGCTCGGCCTGTGCAGTGGCAACGTCGGCGGTGGCTCGGCGCAGTTTGGCCTGAGCCCGCAGGAGTATTCGTACGCAGGCGCCACTGGCCACGGTGGCCGCAGCGCCGGCAAATGTGGCGGGTATCTGGACCTGGTCGGGTCCCGCAACGGCGGTGGCGACCGTTCCAGCGCCGAGAGCCAGAGGCATGAGCCACCAGCCGTTCCAGGCAACGGGTGCCCGCGCCGCCTCCGGGGGCGGAGTGGCATGTTCCATCTGGATCCTTCGCAAGCAACACGATCGGACAGGGGGTGTGTGCGCCGCATGCGTCAGGGAACGCAGCGCGAGGCTGCCGAGCGTGTGTCGTCAACTCGCAGCGCCGGAAGGGAGCTTATCGGTTGTCAGATCGAAAGGATCAAGTTCCCTACCCGTACTGACGGGTATTCGGTCATGTTCGGACAGGAATGCTCGCATCGACAAATCCCCTGATTGACAACGCAGTTGTCAGGACGGCGACTCGATCCTGCACCAGACGTTCCGCCAGTTCGACCTGCCGGCCGAAGCCGAGGACGCCCGCCGCGTTCGTCGCCGAACTGGTCTCCGCCGCCGGCCGGGCCGCCACGGTTCACGTGTTCGGCAAGGGCGTGGGGATCGCCGCGCCACAGATCGGCATCGACCCGGCCGCCGCGATCGTCCGCGCCCCCGAAGGGGAGTCGATCGCCTTGTTCAACCCGCGGATCGTCGAGGAGTCCCCCCGACACGGATGAGCAGTACGAGGCTGTCTGTCGTTCTTCGACGTGCACGGCAAGGTCCCTCGCCCGCTCGCCATCTCCGTCGAGCACCAGGACATCAACGGCACCGAACGCACCACCATCTTCGAGCAGGGGCCTGGCTCGACTGGTCGCCCACGAGGTCGACCACCTGCACGACACGCTCTACCGCTCCCGCTCCCGCATGCGCGAGGGCGTCGATCCGATCCCCGTATCGGAGTACGGCGGCACCGGCACTAGCTGGCGGTACGGCAAGCAGGGCTGAAGCGAAAACGACGGACCTGCGCCCCGCATCGCCATCGCCGAGCTGGAGCTCATCTTGCCCGCAGGCATACGGGAGGCCGCCCTTCTTCTGCACAGGAAGGTCATCGCGTTCGACGCCTTCGTTGTCGTCCGGGGATCTGCCGTCCGTCGTCGGCAGCGCTACCTGGGATCGAACCGTGACGCCGCCAGCGCTCGGCAGGCACTGGAATCGCTGCAGCTGGTATGCGCCCATCCCGAAAGAGCGGCGGACCGTGCAACCCATCGCGAGTTGGCTGAGGCCGCGCTCGCAGCTTTGAACGTTCCCTGAGCGGACGCTCGACGGCTGATCCGGGACGCCGAGCAGGGCGCTCCCGGCTGGGCTGACCGCATAGAGCACATCGAGAACATCGCTGATGCACGCGAGGAGCTGATCGCGGCGCGAGCACTACTCATCGCGGACGGCGCGCTCTAAGCCAGGCTGCCCCCGGCCCTTGGGGGGGGCGGAGGAAGGGCCCCGACAGCGCAGCCGGCTGGGGCTCGCGTCTTTCCTGGATCAGTCGCCGGAGCTCTGTTCGTGGCGGTGGGAGCCGCGGGCGACCTCCTGAAGGATCTCGTGCTCGGCGCGGCCGGTATCCCTGGCGACCTTCCGCAGCAGAAGCGCGCAGAGCGCGGCCGTGCCATCCAGCAGGTGCTCGGCGGCCATCGGGTCCTCGCGGCGCCGTTCGTTGACATAGCTGAAAGCATGTCGTTGCCGGAGGCGTAGGCCGTCATGAACTCGATGCCGAGCCTGAGCCGTTCGTAGGCGTTGCTCATGAGGGGCACCGTGGAACAGATCGACGCTTGTGTTCCCTCCGGTCCAGGCATCAACTGCCGCGTATCGCCGAGCCGCCGCCAGCCTGGGTGAGCTGTCGCGCTCCAGGGAGGAGCTCTCGACGCCGGTGGTAGAGCGCCACAGGATAGTTCGGCGACGGAACGGTCGGCAGTGATCAGACCGTTGGGGTAAGCAGCGATCCACAGGGGCATGCATGCCACGCTCGACCCCACTCGGAATGATCTTGAGGAGATGTACGCATGAGTCGCCTGTCGGGTTCCCCCACCGCGGCACCCACCGCGCCCGGCCGCTTGCCCCTGATCGGACACGCCCACCAGCTGGCCCGCCGCCCGCTGGACTTCATGGATTCCCTGCGCCGGCACGGGAGCGTCGTGCGGATCCTCCTCGGACCCACCCCCGCCTACGTGGTCACCGACCCCGCCGTCACCCACAAGGTATTGGTGACGGAGGTCGATGCCTTCGCCAAGGGCGGGAAGATCATCGACGCGCTGCGGGTCTTCTTCGGCGACGGGCTCGCCACGATCGCCGACGGCGACCTGCACATGAAGCACCGGCGCCTGATGCAGCCCATGTTCAACAAGGCGCACATAGCCACCCGCGGTGACGGCATGATCGACCACGTGCGGACGGTGACCGGCGCCTGGACGCCTGGGGTCGCGCGCGAGACGTACGACGACATGGACAAGCTCACCCTCTCGACCTTCCTGGTCGCCCTCTTCGGCTCCGGCCTGCCCACCCATGTCGAGGAAGAGTTCACGGCCCTGATGCCCGCGATCATGCGCGGCACGATCCGGCAGACCATCCTCCCGGGCTGGGTAACGAAACTGCCGCTGCCGGCGAACCGCGCGCACGAGCAGCGTGTAGCGCGCCTGCGGGTGTTGATCGATCAGGCGATCGACCACCACCGCGCGCAGTTGTCTGCCGCGGCACCGGTTGCCTCCGAGGCGCCGGTCGGCTGCCCGGCGCACCAGCCGGCCGGACAGGCCGCATCGCGGGGGCTGTTCTCCACGCTACTTACGGCCGACGATCCCGAGACCGGCCCGCTCTCGCATCAGCAGCTCCAGGACGAGGCGATCACGCTGCTCACAGGTGCCATCGAGACCACGGGCACGACCCTCGCCTGGGCGCTGTATGAGATCAGCAGGAACCCGGCGGTCGAGCAGAGCCTGTACGCGGAGCTCGACGCGGCCTGCGGCGACCGGCCGCTCACCCAAAGGGACCTGGCCTTCCTCCCCTACATGCGCAGCGTTCTGCGGGAGACGATGCGCATGTACGGGCCCGCATGGCTGGTCACACGCACCACCACGCGTCCGGTCACGCTGGACGGTCACCCGATACCCAAGGGCGCGGACGTCATCTACAGCCCCTACGCCCTCCAGCACGACCCCGACGTCTACACCGACCCGGGCACCTTCGACCCAGGCCGCTGGGAGCCCGAGCGGGCCAAGGGCCTCGGCCGTTCCTCGTTTCTTGCCTTCGGCGACGGCCGCCGCAAGTGCATCGGCGAGGAGTTCGCCTGGACGGAGCTCCTCATCATCCTTGCCGCGGTGCTCCAGCGCTGGCGGCTGACGCTCGCCTCGGCTCCCCCGCGCCCGCAGGCCATCGTGACGGTCAAGCCGGACAAGCTGTCGATGACGCCGCAGTTGCGTACGGCCTAGCCGGCGCTCGGATCAACTGCGGAGCCGGCTGTCGCGGGACAGTATCTCCGCGATAGCCGCCTGTCTCCCGCGCCTACGCGGTCGGCCGCTTCGAGTCCCGACCCCGGTTCGCGGGGAGGATATCGCGCTGAGTGGGGTCGGGCAGGGCGAGCGGCGGAAATCCGGACCTGGCGTGAAGGGCAGCCGCCAGGTTGCGAAGACCGTACTGCTTGCCTGGGCCCTCCTCTTTACCCGTCACGTGGCCGGCGGGTGAGAGGATCCATCAAGCCGAGCAGCCCCTCTGCTGCGTGGATGTGCTTGTGCACGGTAGTGGAGCGGAGGCCGAGGGCCTTTGCTGCGGCATCGACACGGAAGTCCTGGCTTGCCCAGGTACGGACGGTGAGATTGATCGTTTCGCTTCTGAGCGTTCGCCGGTCTGAGTGCTCCTGCCGCAGAGGCGCGAGAGTGTCGGTGGCCCATGCGGTGACCCGAGGATCGGCCAGGAGGTCGGCGAGGCCTGGCACCGGGTGGGGGAGGCGGACTGCGCAGGTGCAGGACCGTGCATGGTGTGGATCTGTAGGGCGAGGGAGAGCGTGATGCGATCCAGCGCGCAAGCGGAGTCGAGACCGGTGGCCTGCATGGTGGAGCGCACACGGCGGCTCAAGGTGTTGCGGTGGATGGCAAAGATCTTGGCGGCGCCCGCGACCTCGAACTCCAAGGCCATGGCGACGGGCGGGAGGTACTGGGCGGCACCCTTCTTCTGACTCAGGACCGGGCCCAGCAAGGACGTCGCCCACTGCAGGGCCGCGGCCTGAGGGAGAGCGCCGAGGAGTCCGGCGGCGGTGGTCGCCGGCGCGGCTCGGCTCCCACTGATCCGGGCGGTGGCGATGGCCTCGTAGGCCATGCCGTACCCGTCGGCTATCTCCACCATCGGCAGTACCGGGCTCATACCCAGGCTCAGGTACGTGCCGCCGTCGGCAACGAAAGATCGCAGCGCGGTGATGGCAGGCGCCTCGTGCGTCGACGGGTCGGGATGCGGGGCGACGACGATGACATGCCCATCGAACACAGGACAGCGAACAGCCAGGCCGATGTCGCCGATGCGGGCCTCGATAGGCGCGAAGACCTCATCGCGTCGGCGCGCGAGGCCCTCATCGAATTGCTGCGCGAAGACCAGATCGCGTACGCGCTCGAAGCCCTCATCGAGGGGGCGGCGCCACAGTCGACGATGCATACCTGCGTCATCGCCGCATCGAGGACCGTTGAGAGGGAGCTCAGGATGCGCTGCGCCGGCTCGATCTGACCGGCCATCAGTGCCTGGAAGACGGACAGGCGCAAAGCTCGGATGCTTTCTTGGACCTTCGCGGCGCTGGGCGCCTCCCGCCGGGCGGGCAGCGCCATCACGACGGCGGCACCGAATGAGATCTGTCTCCGGCGCGGTCCACGCAGCCCGCGCGCGGCGGGCCATGAGGACCTGGTCGGTGGACCCTATCGGCTGGCTGTACGCCGCCTTGCGGATTAAGGGGCGTGCGCTCCCATTGCCATTCGTCCCCGACTCCTCGTGTCCGTGGCTCGGGGCCGGCGTCGCCTCCGCGTTGAGTTCCCGGGCCAGCCAGTCGACGAGCCCGGTACTGATGAACTCGTCGTCTCCATTGGACAGTTGGTCCAGGAGGCGGGAGAGCCGGGCGGCGCGCTGATCGGCCGCCCGGAGGCGATGCTCGGCGACGTGGGAGATGAGGGTCCGGCGCCAGTGGGTCAGTGGGGCGGTGAAGTGCAGCAGCGGGAATGCTGCCTGACGAGCGGCGGTCAGCAGCACAGCCGGGAGTACCTGGGCGGGGGGGCCGACCCGTCGACGTGACCCGGCTGGATGAAGCACCGGACCCGGCAGACCTACCGAGTCGAGGGCTGGGAGGAGTTCGGCGAGTGGGTGGGCATGTCGAGCGCCCAGGCCACTGTTGCCGACGCCGAGCTGAGGATGGCCCAGCTGAAGGCCCGTTTCCCCGAACCCCAACTGGCCCGGTGCCGACCCGCGTCCCGACGAGGACGAGGAGGAGCGCTACGACGAGGACGTGGAGCGGTACGGCAAGGGTGACGGCCTTCTCCCGGCGATCTGCGTCGAGCGGCAAGTGCAGTACGTGGACGGCGTGCTCGGCTTCTATCCGCCGAAGTACGACTCCTACCGGACGCTGGTGATCCCGGCGTTCCTGGCGGACATGCTGGAGAAGCTGCTCGACAGCCACACCTCGCCGTGGGTCTTCGTGGGCGTAGACGGGGGCTGCCTGGCGCAGACTGACTTCAACACCTTCTACTGGCGACCGGTAGCGGACGGCAGTGAGGAGCAGCCCAGGCGTGCCGGTGGGCAGTTGCGCCCGGCGATCCCCGCGGTTCCCTCGTTCAAGGCTAAGCGCATGTATCTGATCTGGCGCGGCCACAAGGCCTGGCTAGATGAAGACGGCCACTCGCGGTATGTCGTGGAGACGCGCATGGGCCACGAGTTGCCAGGCGTGGAGGGCACGTACAGCAACCTGACGCCCGCCCTGGAGCGGCGGGTGGCGGAGATGCTGCAGGCCCGCTGGGAGAGTCACAGGGAAACCCTTGGGCCTGACGAGGCTGTGGAGATTGAACCCCGTCCTGCGGAGGCCCGCGTGTCGAAGCTGGTCCGCGAGGCGATGGCCCAGGGTGTTACGAAGCCGCTCGATGTGCTGCGCGAGGTTCGTCTTGTGCAGCCGGAGGCGCAGTACATTCCCATGCGGTCGGCTTTACAGCGGGAGCGAGCACGCCTGCGGCGTGCTGCGACTGACGGGGCGCGAGAGGGCCGCTCGTCTCCCGTTCGTTTCCCACTAGCGGGGTCGGTGGCGAGTAAGCTCCTCGTCAGAGGCTTTGGCGCGCCGCATCGTTGACCTTCTGCGCGATATCGCCCAGTCCGATGCAGCCGACCTTCACGTCCGTCTTCCCCTCGCCCAGGGCCGTCGGTGTCCGGCTAAGCCCTCCGTGTCTGGGCAGCATACGGCCGCTGCGGGGGCCCCCAGTCCGCGATCTCGTCGAATCCGCGCAGCATGACGGCGGGTCCGGTCTTGTCGAGAGCGGTGATGAGGGCGTTGCGCATCGCTATCGCGGGCCGGTTCCTGAGCATGTTCACCCGGCCGACCCCGACCGCCTTGCGGGCGATGGCGGTCGTACGCGGCCTGCGCGCGGCGGTGTACGCGGCGAGGCCCAGGGCGTCGGGCTGCGCGGGGTCCGCGTGGTGGGCGAGCACGACGGCGTCCTCGATGGCCTGGTTGCCGCCCTGGCCGAGGGTCGGAGGCATGGCGTGGGCCGCGTCGCCGAGGAGCGCGACCCGGCCGCGGTGGAAGGCCGGCAGGGGTTCGGTGATGTGGTGGACGTCGTGGCGCAGGATCTCCTCGGGCGCGGCCGCGTCGATGATCGCCGGGATCGGGTCGTGCCAGTCGCCGAAGCGGCGCAGGAGTTCGGCCTTCTCGCCGTCGGGGGCGTGTGCGCCGGCGGGTGCGATGGCGGCGCCATAGGCGTAGACAGTGCCGTCCGCGAAGGGGTGCGTGCCCCAGATGCGGCCGCGTCCCCAGGTCTCGTGCTGGGCGAAGGGCCTGCCGAGGGGCGGGACAAGGAGGCGCCAGGTGGTGAAGCCGGCGTAGACCGCGCCCGGGTGGGCGGGGAAGAGCGCCGCGCGTACGGCGGACCTGATGCCGTCGGCGCCGACGACGAGTTCGGCTTCGAATGCGCCTTCCGCAGTGGTCACCCGGGCGGGACGGGCCGGGTCGCCCACGACGCCGGGGTCGGCGAGGGCCGCGGCGGACGCGGTGTGGACGACCCCGTCGGGGAGCCGGGACGCCAGCTTGTCGATCAGGGTCGCGCGGTGGAGGAGCACGAGGGAGCCGCCGAAGCGCTGGGCGGCGGCCTTCGCGTCGGAGCGTGAGAGCCAGCGGCCGCTGGGCGTGCGCAGGCCGCCCTCGCCCTCCCATGCGGCGAGGGACCGGACCTCCTCGCCGAGGCCGATGACGTCCAGAGCGCGCTGCGAGTTGGGGGCGAGAGAGAGCCCGGAGCCGACGGTCTTCAGCTCGGTGGCCCGCTCGAGGACGGTGACGTGCCAGCCGCGCAGGTCGAGCGCCACGGCGGCGGTGAGGCCGCCTATGCCGCCGCCCACGACGACCGCGCGGGGCCGCCGCCCGTGGCGGTCGGCGGTGCGTGCTTCCGGTCGCGCCGGCGTCTTCCCCGTCGAGTCGGTCAGTTCGGCGGGAACCGCTGAATCCATCGGTTCGGCAGTCATGGCTTCGCGCTCCTCACGTCTCGCAACGCCCGGTTCGGCCCGTCGAAGCTCACTACACCTGTAGTGTGCCTGCTCTCGAACGTACTACATCTGTAGTTCCGGCGGTAGGTTGGGACCATGCCCCCTCGCAAGCGCGCCGCCGGCGCCACCGGCGCACCTCGCGCCGAAGTCATCGCCGACGCCGCACTCGATCTGCTCGCCGAGCGCGGGATGCGGGGCCTGACGCACCGAGCTGTCGACGAGGCGGCGGGCCTGCCGCAGGGGTCGACGTCGAACTACGCACGGACCCGGCTCGCCCTCCTGGAGGCGGCGGTGCGGCGCCTCGCCGTGCGCGAGTCACGGGTACTCGCCGTGGACGAACTGCCGGATCCGGCCGGCGGGATCCACTCGCTCGTCGACGGCATGGCGCTCGCGCTGCACCGCTATCTGACCAAACACCCTCAACTGCTGGTCTGTCGTTACGAGTTGGCGCTGGAGGCGACGCGGCGGCCGGAGTTGCGGACGTTCTTCGACGAGACGGGCCGGCAGTTCCACGAACCGCTCACCGCGCTGCTGCGGGCCGCGGGGTCCCGGGATCCGGAGCGGCACACGCTGTCGCTGGTGGCCTGGTCCGAGGGAATCATGTTCTCGTGCGTGGCCGGGGCGTTCCACGCGTCGGTCCCGGACCTGGCGGAACTGCGGGCGGGGTTCGGGGAACTGCTGCGCGGGATGCTCGACGCGTCCCCGTCCTGACCTGCGCGTCACCCGTGCGGGGCATCATCCGCCGACGGGCGCGCCACGAGGGTCCGTACCCGACAGAGTTGCGCGGGTGCATCGATCGACGACGTCAGCAGCGCTTCTGCTCACGGTGGCGGCCACGGCCGCCGCGGTGTCCGGTTGCGTGAGCGTACGGCAGCCGGAGCCCCCGGCCACGCCCCCCAGCGCCCCGGCCGTTCCGGCGGCGCCCCGCCCCGACGGCCGGGCGGACCCCCAGGTCGTGCAGGCGCCGGTGCGGGAGGCGCTGGACAGGATGGGCCACACACCACCGGCCCACTCGCCCTCACCGGAGCCGACCCGTGCGCCGCGCCCGCCCCAGCCGCCACGCCACGAAGCCCCGCACCGGTCGGGCCCCGGCCACGCGGCACGTCCCGCAGCACCTCCGCCGCACCACCCGCACACGGCCGCCCCCGCGGCTCCGGGCGTTCCGCGCGTTGTGTGCGCCCTGGGCCACCAGTACGGCAAATGGAACCCGGACAGCCCCGAGGCCCGCATCTGCCGGGAGGCGTACGGAGGGTGAGGCGAGGCGGAAGGCGAAGGGCGACGAAGGGCGAGGCGAAGCGGGCGGCCCATCGAGCGGGGGCCGGTGAGAGGGTGGCCGCCTACGAACTCCGTCTGGGCGGCCCCAGCGGCTCGCCCCCGGCGGAACCGCGGCCCGGGCCCTCGCCCCCTCCGGGCGGCATCACCGCGACCCGCCTTTCCAGGCGGGCGATGGCCGCCCGTACGCCGTCCCCGTAACCGTCGTCCCCGAGCGCGCCCACCGCGGCGCGCGCCTGCGTCAGATGGCTGCGGGCCGCTTCGGGGCGGCCGAGCTTCACATAGTCCGCCGCCAGGTTGAGATGCAGCGAGGGGTAGAGCGCGCGGACCGCGAGCGACTGCTCGTGGAGCGCGAGCCGCGCCTCGGTCAGTCCCTCGGCGGCGGACAGGGCCCGCAGGTCCCATGCCAGCTCGTCGTCCGGGTCGTCCTGGGCGTCCGCCATGTAGTGCGCGAGCGTGCAGCGGTGGAGAGGGTCGCCGTCCTCGCCGATCTCCGCCCACAGGCCGAGGTACCTGTCCCTGGCCTCCTCGCGGTCACCGGCGTGATGGAGCATGACCACCTGCCCGATCCGGGTCATCATGGCGTCGTCCGCCGCCTGCTCCCGCTGCTCAGCCACAGGTCCTCCACGCGCGTATGCCGATCGTCCGAGCTGATAACGATTCCGACGCTATAGGCAGCCGCTGACAATCCCGGTCAGGCGCGGGCGGGGGTCCCTCCGGGGGCCGGGCCGTCACCGCACGCAGAGCTGCACGCACCCGGAGGGACTAGCACCCCGGGGCGTCAGCCCAGGTCCGGGATCCGCCAGTCGATCGGTGTGTGACCCTGCGCGGCCACCGCCTTGTCGATCTGCGTGAAGGGATGCGAGCCGAAGAACTTCTTCGCGGAGAGCGGCGAGGGATGCGCGCCCTTCACGACGACGTGGCGCTCCTCGTCGATGAGGGGGAGCTTCTTCTGCGCGTAGTTCCCCCACAGGACGAACACGGCCGGGTCGGGCCGGTCGGCCACCGCGCGGATCACCGCGTCGGTGAACTTCTCCCAGCCCTTGCCCTTGTGCGAGTTGGCCTCGCCGGCCCGCACCGTGAGCACCGCGTTCAGCAGGAGGACGCCCTGCTCGGCCCACGGCATCAGATACCCGTTGTCCGGGACCGGGTGGCCGAGCTCCTCCTTCATCTCCTTGTAGATGTTCCGCAGGGAGGGCGGCGTCTTCACGCCGGGCCGCACGGAGAAGCACAGACCGTGCCCCTGCCCCTCCCCGTGGTACGGATCCTGGCCGAGGACAAGGACCTTGACCCGGTCGTACGGGGTCGCGTCGAGCGCCGCGAAGACCTCCTCGCGCGGCGGGTAGACGGGACCCTTCGCGCGCTCCTCCTCGACGAACTCGGTGAGCTCCTTGAAGTAGGGCTTCTGCAGCTCCTCGCCGAGGACGCCGCGCCAGGACTCGGGCAGCATCGCGGTGTCGGTCACGTCAACAACCTCCGGGGTACGGTCACTTCACGGCCGTACGAGGCACGGCCGCTGCACACCCCAGAACCTACCCGCGCCCACTGACAACGGGCCCCGGCGGGCCGCCTACCAGCTGGTCTTGCGCTGCAGCTCCCACATCATCATGATCGTCGACGGGTCGAGGGCCCGCTCGCCGCCCGAGATCTCCTCGCTGGCCGCGATGTACTGCTTGCCCTGCCACAGCGGCAGCAGCCGGGCGTCGTCGACGAGTATCTGCTGGGCGCGCTTGAACTGGCCCACCACGGCGGCGCGGTCGCTCTCACGGCGCGACTGCGGCAGCAGATCGTCGGTGATCTCCTTGGACGTGTAGGGCGTTCCGAGTGCGTTCTGCCGGCCGACGAAGGGCGCGATGAAGTTGTCCGCGTCCGGGAAGTCGGGGAACCAGCCGCGTCCGAAGGCGGGGTACTCGCCCTTGCGGTATCCGGCCTCGAACGTCTTCCAGGGGCGTCCCTTGATGGTGACGTCGAACAGTCCGGACGCGTTCAGCTGCCGCTTGAGCTCGGTGAACTCGGCGCCGGTCGCGGACCCGTAGCGGTCGGTGGTGTACCAGAGGGTGAGCGGGACCCGGTCCGTGATGCCCGCCCGGGTGAGGATGGCCTTGGCCTTGGCCGCGTTCGGGTCGCCGAAGTCGTCGAAGAAGCCGGTGGTGTGCCCGGTCAGACCCCTCGGAACCATCGAGTAGAGCGGTTCGACGGTGTCCTGGTAGATCTTGTGGGCGATCGCGCCCCGGTCGACGACCTGGGCGACTGCCTTGCGGACGGCGGGCTTGCGCGCCCAGGGGTCCTTGGGGTTGAACACCAGGTAGCTGATCTCCATGCCCGCGCCCTCGACGAGCTGGATGCCGTCCTTGGCCTGCTTGCCCTGGAGCCCGACGACGTCCGACGCGGCGAGCCCGCGGTACGTGGCGTCGATCTTCTTGGCGCGCAGAGCGCCGACCATCGAGGCGGAGTCCTTGAAATAGCGGATGGTGACGGCGTTGTTCTTGCGCTCGGCGAACCCGTCGTAGTGGTCGTTCTTGACGAGCTCCGCCTTGTCGCCGTCGGTGTACGCGTCGAGCGCGTACGGCCCCGAACCGGCGATCTTGCCGTCGTCACGGACCGCGTCGGCCGGGTACTCGGCGGGGTCGACGATGGACATCGCCGGTGTCGCGAGCACGAAGGGGAAGGTCGCGTCGGGCTTGTTCAGCGTGAAGGTGACGTCACGGTCGCCCTTGACCTCGACCGACTTCAGGCTGCCGAGGAGCCCCTCGGGGCCGCCCTTGACGTTGATCCTTCTGATGCGGTCGAAGGAGTACTTGACGGCCGCCGCGTCGAGCTTGTCGCCGTTCGAGAACGCCATGCCCTCGCGCAACTTGCAGTGGTAGACGCTGTTGGAGGGGTCGGTGAACTCGCAGCGCTCGGCGGCGTCGGGCTTCGGCTCGGAGGCGCCGGAGGGGAAGCTGACGAGGGTCTGGTAGACGTTCCTGAACAGCTCCCAGGAACCGTCCCAGGACGCGGCCGGGTCGAGGGTGCTCGGCGCGCTGGTGGTCCCCACGACAATGGGTTCGGTGTCGTCGGACTCACCGGACGACATCAGTCCGCATCCGGCGAGGAGCGATATGCACGTTATCGCCGCCAGTTGACGGGGGCCCTGGATCCGGTTGAACACGCGCGCGCTCCTCGATCGGCCATGCCACAGGTCGGCAGACCATACCGCAGTGCCCCGCCGGGCCAACGAGGCACTCCGGCGGGGCACTTGATGCGCACGTACGCGGTGTACGCGACGTACGCGGGGAACTTCAGTTAAGCGAACTTGGTCCGATTCAGCCTCGCGGAGGCTTTGTCAGCTGACGCCCGCATTGAGGAAAATTCCGCCGTCGACCACGAGGGTCTGACCGGTGATCCAGTCGGACTGCTGCGAGGTCAGGAACGCAGCGGCGCCGCCGATGTCCTCGGGCACACCGAGCCGGGCCAGCGGGTAGGCGGCCGCGGCCTCGGCCTCCCGGCCCTCGTAGAGAGCCGTCGCGAACTTGGTCTTCACGACCGCCGGGGCGATCGCGTTGACCCGCACCTTGGGCGCGAACTCGTGCGCGAGCTGGACGGTCAGGTTGATCATCGCCGCCTTGCTCATGCCGTACGCGCCGATGAACGGGGACGGGGCGAGACCCGCGACGGAGGCGATGTTGACGATCGCCCCGCCGTTCTCGCCCTGCCACGCCTTCCACGTCTGCTGGGCGAAGCCGAGCGCGGAGATCACGTTGGTCTCGTAGACCTTGCGGGCGACGCTCAGGTCGAGCTCGGCCATCGGGCCGAACACCGGGTTCGTACCGGCGTTGTTGACCAGGTAGTCGACCCGGCCGAACGCCTCCATGGTGCGCTCGACGGCGGCGGCCTGGTGCGCCTCGTCGTGGGCCTTTCCGGCCACGTAGATGACGCGGTCGGAGCCGAAGGCCTCGACGGCCTCCTTGAGCGCGTCCTCACCGCGGCCGGTGATGCACACGCGGTCGCCGCGCGCGACGAAGGCCTCGGCGATGCCGTGGCCGATGCCGCGGCTTCCGCCGGTGACGAGGGCGACCTTGCCGGAGAGCTCCGGGAGCTGGGATGAAGTCATGTCCGTTTCCCCCGGCCCTAGTTGAGCGGTCCGCCGGCGACGTACATGACCTGGCCGGAGACGAATCCGGCCGCCTCGCCGGTGAAGAAGGCGATGGCGTTGGCGATGTCGTCGGGCTTGCCCACGCGCTGAACCGGGATCTGCGTGGCGGCGGCGGCCTGGAACTCCTCGAAGCCCATGCCGACGCGGGCGGCGGTGGCGGCCGTCATCTCGGTGACGATGAAGCCGGGGGCGACGGCGTTCGCGGTGACGCCGAACTTGCCGAGCTCCTTGGCGAGGGTCTTGGTGAAGCCCTGGAGGCCGGCCTTGGCCGCCGAGTAGTTGACCTGGCCGCGGTTGCCGAGCGCCGACGACGAGGACAGGTTGACGATGCGGCCGAACTTGGCGTCCACCATGTGCTTCTGGACGGCCTTCGACATCAGGAACGCACCGCGCAGGTGCACGTTCATGACGGTGTCCCAGTCCAGGGCGCTCATCTTGAACAGCAGGTTGTCGCGGAGCACGCCCGCGTTGTTGACGAGGATCGTCGGCGCGCCGAGCTCCTCGGCGATGCGCGCGACCGCGGCCTCGACCTGCGCCTCGTCGGCGACGTCGCAGCCGACCGCGAGGGCCTTGCCACCGGCGCTGGTGATCTGCTCGACGGTGTCCTTGCAAGCGGCCTCGTCGAGGTCGATCACGGCTACGGCGCGACCCTCGGCGGCCAGACGTACGGCGGTGGCGGCGCCGATGCCCCGTGCGGCACCGGTGACGATCGCGACGCGCTGCTCAGTGGTGGACATGCTCTTCGGTCTCCTCGCCCTAGAGTGCGGCCCTCACGTCCAACTCGGTGAGCGACCGCTTAGTACCCTGTGGACGTGACGCTAGAAGTCCTGGCACCCGGTGTCAACGTACCCACCGGGTGCGCCTGATCACTCATCGCGAAGGGGCCTCCGCGAGGTCACCTCACCAGGAGGTCGAGAAGCCTGTCGGCCTCGACTTCGGGGTCCTCGGTGAGACCGGTGTGCACGGGTCCCGGCTGCACGACCGTGGAGCGCGGCGCGACCAGCCACCGGAAGCGCCGGCCCGCGTCGTCGTCCGCCGCCTGGCCCGCGTCACCGCCCCCTCGGCAGTGGCTCTCGACGGCGGCGAGCGACGCGCGGACGCCGGTCACGTCCGCCTCCGGGTCGAGGGCGCGCAGCTTCGCCTCGTCGAGGTGCGTGAGCGCGCGGACGTAGGACTTGGCGCGGCAGTAGACGACCACGCCGGCGTTGATCTGCTCGCCGCGCTCGACGCGCGGGACGACACGCAGCAGCGCGTATTCGAAGACGTCTCGGGTGATCGTGGTCACCGGGTGCCGCCCTTCACACTCGCCGTGCCGGTCAGCCAGCCCGGGGTGCGCGCGACGCGGTCGGGATCCGGCTCGGGCAGGCCGATCCGCTCGTGGACGGTCGCCGCGCGGGGCAGCAGCACGGCGGCGTACGCGCGCCGCACCGCGTCCGGGTCGTCGAAGCCCGGCTCGTCGGCGAGCCAGGCGTCCGGGACGTCGGCGGTGACCTCGGCGAGCAGTTCCTCGGTGAGCCGCGGCGCCAGCTCCGCGGCGGCGGCCGCGACGTCGGGCGCGAAGGGGGCGAGGGCGTGGTCGAAGGCGTCGTACGGCCGGGCCGCAGCGGCCTGCGCGCCGCGCCAGTTGTGGTGCCAGATCATGCTCGCGCCGTGGTCGATGAGCCACAGGTCGCCGTGCCAGACCAGCATGTTGGGGTTGCGCCAGGACCGGTCGACGTTGTTGATCAGGGCGTCGAACCAGACGACGCGGCCCGCCTCCGCGGGATCCACCTCGTAGGCGAGCGGGTCGAAGCCGAGCGCGCCGGAGAGGTACCGCATCCCGAGGTTCACGCCGCCGCTCGACTTGAGGAGGCCCTGCACCTCCTGGTCGGGCTCACCGAGGCCGATCACGGGGTCGAGTCCGATCCGTACGAGCCCGGGCACCCGGAATCCGAGCCGCCGCGCGAGCCCTCCGCAGATCACCTCCGCGACGAGCGTCTTGCGGCCCTGTCCCGCTCCGGTGAACTTCATGACATAGGGGGCGAGATCGTCGGCCTCGACGAGCCCGGGGAGCGATCCACCCTCCCTCATCGGGGTGACATAACGGGTCGCCGTGACTTCGGTGAGCATTGCCCCAGGTTAGGCGAGACATCATCGCCGTACGAAAGTCCGTCCGGTGTTGAACACTCCGGCCCCGCGGCCCGTACGGGAGTGGGCCACCCCCTCGAACCGAAGGGAAACACCAGTAATGACCGCTTCGCACGAATCCGTATCCGCCCCGACCCGCCGCACCGTCGTCGCGGCCGTGGGAGCCGCCGGCATTGCCGCCGCGCTCACCGCGTGCGGGAGCTCGGACGATTCGTCGTCCTCCGAGCCGGCGGGAAACGGGGCCAAGGCCGGCGCGGCCAAGGACGGGGCGGGCAAGGAGCTCGCCAAGACCGCCGACATCCCCGTCGGCGGCGGAAAGATCTTCGGTGACGCGGGCGTGGTGGTCACGCAGCCGAAGAAGGGCGAGTTCAAGGCCTTCACGAACATCTGCACCCACAAGCAGTGCCCGGTCACCGCGATCGAGGGCGGCACCATCAACTGCCCGTGCCACGGCAGCAAGTTCTCCATCGAGGACGGCAGCGTGAAGCACCCGCCCGCCGCGCAGCCCCTGGCCGCCAAGGAGATCACCGTCTCCGGCGACTCGATCACGCTCGCGTAGCGGCGCGGGTCAGCGGTCTCGGCGCGGGCGCTTCCAGCAGGTGAGCACATCGTGTGTGGATGTCACGGTGGCGACGAGGGCGAGCGTGTTGCGGATCATCGCGGGGGTGTAGTCGGACGGCACCCCCGCGACGGCGTCGGCGGGCACGGCGACGGTGTAGCCGCGGTTCACCGCGTCGAAGACGGCGTTCGGTATGGCGACGTTCGCCGAGACGCCGGTGACGATCAGCGTCCGGCAGCCGAGGTTGCGCAGCAGGGCGTCCACGTCGGTGCCCGCGATGGGCGAGAGGCCGTGCAGCCGGCGTACGACGATGTCCTCGTCCGCCACCTCGACGGGCGGCGCGATCCTGACCGCCTCGGTGCCGGAGATCTGCTGTACGGGCAGGCGCGCGGCGGCACGGAACAGCCGTCCGTTGTGGTTGGCGCCGCGCCCGTCGGGCCGCCGCTCCGCCACGGCGTGCAGCACCTGTACTCCGCTCTCGTGGGCGCCCGAGACGAGTCGCGCCACATTGCCTAGCGCCCCGGACGACCTGGCCTCCCGGGCGAGTTCGGGCAGGGCGCTGTCGGGGCCGACGACCCCCTGCTGGCACTCCACGGTCAGCAGCACGGTGGTGGCCGGATCGAGCAGTTCGGCGAGCTCTTCGTACGACGGCACGGGGTCCCCCTGTCGCAGGCGTCCTGAGCGGCGAGAGATTAGCCACCATTGCGCCATGGGGGAAGACACCGCATGCTTCTGATCTGACACACCGTCAGCGCGAAGCCCGCGAAGGGGAGTACGCATGGCTGCCACACAGCGCCGGGGCCGCAGGATCATGATGACACCGGCCGAGCTGGACGAGTTCCTGGCATCCCAGCGCACCTGCCGCGTCGCCACGGTCTCGTCCGACGGCTCCCCGCACGTCAGCACCCTGTGGTTCGTCTGGGACGGTACCTGTCTGTGGCTGTACTCGATCACGCGCAGCCGCCGGTGGGCCGACCTCCTCAAGGACCCGCGCATCGCTGTCGTGATCGACGCGGGCGAGGAGTACGGGGAGCTGCGCGGCGCCGAGCTGTCGGGCGCGGTGGAGTTCGTCGGGGAGAGCCCGCGCACCGGCGAGCCCGTACCCGAACTGGACGCCCCCGAGCGGCTGTTCGCCCGCAAGAACTTCGCGATGGACGAGATGGTGCACGACGGCCGGCACGCCTGGGCCCGGCTCACGCCCGACAAGATCGCTTCGTGGGACTTCAGGAAGCTGGCGTCGCTCTAGCTCTCACTTGGGGAGCCATCTCCTGGGGCGACGTCCCCGCCCAGACTCGCGCCCACGCTCCGGAGTGCCTTCACCGCCGCTCTGATCGACGGCCGCCGGTCCGCGTCGGCCCGCCACACGACGTAGACGTGCCGGCGTACGCGCCGACGCACCGGCACGGTCACCACCCCGTCCGGCACCGGATCGCGCCCGAGGAGCGGTGCCACGCACACACCGAGCCCGGCGGCGACGAGGCCGAGCTGGGTGTGGGTCTCGGCGGCGCGATGGCCGATGCGGGGCTCGACGCCCTTGGCGCGCAGCGTGAAGAGGAGCCACTCGTGGCAGAACTCGCCCTCGCCCCATGTGATCCACTCGTCGTCGGCGAAGTCCTCCAGGCCCACCTCGCGGCGACCGGCGAGGGGGTGGTCCGCCGGCATCGCGACATCGGCGGGATCGTCGAGGATCGACGCCTTGACGAGGCCGTCGGGGAGCGGCATCGGCTTGTTGTACCAGTCGAGCACGACCGCCAGGTCCAGGTCGCCGCGCACGACCCCGGCGACCCCCAGCTCGGGCTCCAGCTCCTGCGAGCGCAGCCGCAGCCCCGGGTGCTCCGCGCGCAGGGCCGCGAGGGCGCGCGGAAAGAGACCGCGGGCGGCGGTCGGGAACGCGGCGATCCGCAGCTCCCCCACGACCTGCCCGCGGTGCGCCTCCAGGTCCGACTGCGCGAGCTCGGCCTGGGACAGGATCCGTCCCGCATGCTCGGCGAGCAGCCGCCCGGCGTCGGTGAGGCGCACTCCCCTGCCGTTCTTGGCGAGAAGCTGCTGGCCGACCTCGCGTTCCAGCTTGGCCATCTGCTGCGAGACGGCGGACGTCGTGACGTGCAGCCCTGCCGCGGCGCCGCTGACGGACCCGTGGCGGGCGAGTGCGTCGAGGGTGCGCAGGCGCTCCAGGTTCAACATGTAAGCGATGCTAAGCGATACCAGGGATCAAGTCTCGCTTGTGCTAAGAGGTTGTGGGGCGGCACTCTTACGCCCATGAGCACCGTCGCCCCCTCGTCGCCCCCTGCGACTCCGGCCCCCGCGCCTTCCGGCATTCCTACGGAAACACCTGCCTCCGCACAGCCCCGCCGCGCCCTCGACTGGCGCGTCCGCTTCGGCGTCCTGTCGCTGATCTGGGGCTTCAGCTTTCTCCTCATCAAGGTCGGCACCGACGGCTACGCACCGTTCCAGGTGACGCTGGGGCGGCTCGCGTTCGGTACGGCGGTGCTCGCCGTGGCCATGGCCGTGAAGCGTGAGCGGCTGCCGAGGGGCGTGCGGACCTGGGGGCACATCGCGGTGGCGGCGCTGCTGCTCAACTCCCTGCCGTTCTCGCTGTTCGCGTTCTCCGAGCAGACGATCCCGTCGACGCTCGCCGGTATCTGCAACGCCACGTCTCCGCTGTGGGGCATGGCCCTGTCGCTGGTGGCGCTCTCCGAGGACCGGCCCACGCGCCGCCGGGTGGCGGGCCTCGGCATCGGCTTCCTCGGGGTGCTCACGGTCCTCGGCGTGTGGCAGGGCTTCCACGGCCTGGACCTGGCCGGCACGGCGATGGCGCTGCTCGCCTCGCTGAGCTACCCGGTCGGCTGGATCTATCTGCGCCGTACGCTGGCCGGGACCGGCCACTCGAACCTGTCGCTCTCCGGCGCGCAGCTCCTGATGGCCACGGTCCAGCTGGCCGTCGTCACCCCGGTGTTCACGACCCTCCCGGCCCACCTGCCGGTCGTGCCCCTGCTCGCGATCGTCGCCCTGGGCGCGCTCGGCACCGGCCTCGCCTTCCTCATCCAGTACGGCCTGGTGGCGGAGGTCGGTCCGACCACGGCGCAGATGGTCACCTATTTCATCCCGGTGATCGCGACGGCCGCGGGGGTCGCCCTGCTCGGCGAGTCCCTGACCTGGTCCACCCCGATCGGGGCGGTCATCGTGCTGGCGGGCGCGGCGCTCACACAGTCCAGGGCGCGGACCCCTCGGCGTAGCGCTCAGCCGTAACGGCGCGCGGGGGCCGGCCCGGTGGCGGACGCGACGGCGTCGGCCACCGGGCCGATGTCGTCCGCGCCGAGCGTCGACACGGTGATGCGCACCCCGGGCGCCGCCCCCATCCGGAAGCGCGCCCCGGGCGCGACGGCCCACCCGGCGTGCAGCAGCCGCGCGACCGCCCCCGTCTCGTCCGGTACGGGCACCCACACGTTCATGCCGCTGCGCCCGTGCGCCTCGACCCCGCGCTCGGCGAGGGCCGCGATGAGCGCGTCGCGGCGCTGCCCGTACGACGCGGCGACGGCGCGCGTGTCCACCACGCCTTCGGTCCACAGTCGGGCGACGGCTCGCTGAAGGATGCGGCTCACCCAGCCGGGGCCGAGGCGCTGCCGCCCCTGCACCCGGTCCACCGTGACCGCGTCGCCCGTCAGCACGGCGAGCCGTAGGTCAGGCCCATAGGCCTTGGCGGCGGAGCGGACGAACGCCCAGTGCCGCGTCACACCGGCCAGCGGATACAGCGCTAGGTCGACGATCCCGTGCCCGTGGTCGTCCTCGATGAGCAGTACGTCCTTGTGGGCCGCCAGGACTTTGCGCAGCGCACGCGCGCGTGGCGCGGTGACGGCGGCGCCGGTGGGGTTCTGGGCGCGGTCGGTGACCACCAGGGCCCGCGCCCCCGCGCTCAGGGCCCGCTCCACCTCGTCGGCCAGCGGCCCGTCGTCGTCCACGCCGACGGGCACCAGGCGCAGCCCGAGCGCCGGGACCAGGTCGAGGAGGCTGCCCCAGCCCGGGTCCTCGACGGCGACGGCGTCGCCGGGCTTGAGGTGCGCGGCGAGCACCCGCTCGATGGCGTCGAGGGAGCCCGACGCGACGGCGACGGGGCCCTCCGGGATCCCGTCCTTGTCGAAGGCCACGCGCGCGTGGCGTGCCAGTTCCGGCTCCAGGGGCCCGTCGCCGTAGAGGACGGGCGCCCTGTCACCCTGCGCGGCCGCCCAGGCGAAGGCCTCGGCGAGCGGGGGCAGCAGGGCCGTATCGGGGTTGCCGTTCGAGACGTCGCGCACCCCCGCCGGTACGTCGACGCGGATCAGCTCGCGCGCCGTCGTGGCGGGCTTGGACCGCACGCGGCTGCCGCGGCGCCCCGCGGTCTCGATCACCCCACGCTCACGGAGCGTGCGATAGGCGGCCGCGACCGTATTGGGATTGACCCCGAGATGCTGGGCCAACTCCCTCATCGGCGGCAGAAGTTGACCCGGCTGCAGGTCGCCCTCGCCCACCGCGCGCTCCACGCTGGCCGCGATCTCCGCTGCGCGCCGTCCTTTGATCGGATACTCTCCTAGCACAAATCAGATTATGCACTAGTGCAATGGAGTTCGCAATGAGCGTGGCATCCGAGCCCGGCACCGTCGCTTCCGGGGACGCCTCCGCCTCCTACCCGGCGACCGACCGCACCGTCCCGGCCCGCATGCGCGAGCGGACGCACTACGACCGCGAGCTGGTCCACTCGATACTCGACGAGGCGTACATCTGCCATCTCGGGTTCGTCCGCGACGGCTCCCCCGTCGTACTGCCGACTCTGTACGGACGCGTCGGCGAGACCCTCTACGTCCACGGTTCGACCGGAGCGCGCGTCCAGCGCATGGCGGGCGCGGCCGACCCCGGACTGCAGGTCTGCCTGACAGTGACCCACGTCGACGGTCTCGTGCTCGCGCGCTCCGCCTTCCACCACTCGCTCAACTACCGCTCCGTGGTGGTGCACGGCCTCGCCCACCAGGTGACCGACCCCGACGAGAAGCGCACGGCGCTCGACGCGCTCGTCGACCACGTGGTGCCGGGCCGTTCCCAGGACTCGCGCCCCGGGAACGACAAGGAGCTCGCGGCGACGTCCGTCCTGCGCCTCGACCTCGCGGAGGTCTCCGCGCGGGTCCGCGCCGGCGGCCCGAACGACGACGAAGAGGACCTCGCCCTGCCGTACTGGACCGGCGTCGTCCCGCTCACCAAGGGCCACGGCGCGCCGATCCCGGCCGACGACCTCGCGCCGGGCATCGCGGTGCCGGACTACCTGACGGTTCGGTAGGACGCTTCCATCACGCCTCTTGGGACGAGCCCGCCCCGGTGAGCGTCGGTACGCGCACCGGGGCGCGCCCTCGCCGGCCACCTCGCGCGCGCCTCGGCGACGGCGAGCCCGGTCACCGCGGCCGGCATCAGGAATGGCCCCGCGTCCCACGGATGGGGGCGGGGCGGGGACACGGACTGTCATCTGCGGGCAGCCTTGACCCGCTCGGGTCGTCCCGAGCCGGATCTTCGTCGGACGGGCCGCCGGAGCACGATGCTCCGGGCGGCCGCCGCCCGCGTCAAGCGGCCTGCGGCGGAAGCACGCGTGCGCGTGAATGCATGATCAACGCCTCAGTTCGCGCTGCCCCGGCCGGACAACGTCTTGTCCGGCGACTCCGGCGACGCCTCCGTTCGGGGCGGCCCTGTCCGGGGCGGCCTCGACCGCGACGGCGACGATCTCGGGCTTCGCCGGAGCCGAGGACTGCGCGATGAACGCCCCGACCAGGACGACCGCGCCGCCGACGATCTGCGGTGCCGACAGATGCTCGCCCAGGAGCACCCAGGCCAGCACGGTCGCGATGACCGCTTCCAGACAGGCCACGACTCCGGCCACCTGGGGCGAGAGCCGGCGCACCGAGAGGACTCCGGTGACGTAGGCGATGACCGTGGCGATCAGCACGATCCAGCAGAGCAGCAGCCACGCGGGCACGGAGGTGCCGTTCATCGAGGCGCTGCCGCCGAGCACCGACCAGTCCATACCCCAAGGACGCGCCACGACCGTCAGGACGAAGGCGCCGACGAGCAGCCCGTACGCGATCACGCCGAGCGGGTCCGGCGCCCGGTCCCCCGCGTCGCTGCCCTGGTCGGACAGGACGAAGTAGCCGACCTGGCAGCAGGCGGCGGCGAGGGCGAGCAGCAGGCCGATCAGGTCGACGCTGAGGCCCGCCCACACCTCGACGACACAGGCTAGGCCGCCGACGGCGAGGACCACGCCGAGCGCGGCGGCGCGCGTCACGGGCCTGCGCTGCACGAAACGCACCCAGCCGAGGACGAGCGCGGGGGCGAGGTACTCGATGAGGAGCGCGACGCCGACGGGGATACGGGAGATCGCTGCGAAGTAGCAGGCCTGCACTCCGGCGACGGCGAGCAGTCCGAAACCGGCGAGCAGCGCGGGCCGCTGCACGACCAGGGAGCGGTGCCGCCAGGCGACGGGCAGCATGACGAGCGCGGCGCCTGCGACGCGCAGCCACACCACGTGGAGCGGGTCGAGACCCGCCTCGATCAGCGGCTTCGCCGCCACACCGGAACCGCCGAAGGCGAGCGCCGAGACGAGGGCGAGCCCCAGTCCGACACCTCGCCCGCGGTTCGCCTGAATCCCCTGAGACGCATGCACCGGCACATCATGACAGCCGGCGTCATGACCGTCATCCCCGATGACCCCTGTCTCACGTGCCGGACGCGCCGGGCATGACGAACGGGGCACGGCCGCATGAGCCGCACCCCCAACAGAATCAAGCCTCGGCACGAAGCCGGACCTCAGCCCACAACCGCTCGCCTCAGCACCCGGCCTCGACATGCCGCCGCAGGCTCTCCGCATCGACCCCGGCCCGCCCCAGCACCTCGACGGCGCGGCACGCCCGGTCCGCCGCGAGCGAGGTGAGGAGGTCGACGCCGCGCGCACGCGGGTCGACGCGACGCTGGGCGCGGTCGAGCGCGGCTTCCATCGCGGCAGCCGCGGCGGGCGACCAGCCGAGCCCCGTCACGACGGGCACGGCTCCGGAGTCCTCGACCGTGCCCTGCCACTGGAGGCCGTAGCCGATGCTCCGCTGCACGAGGTAGCCGAGGAGGCGGGCGAGCTGCGGTCCGCCCTCGAAGGCCTCGCGCACCTGCGGGTCGGTCTCCAGGAGCGAGTGCAGGAGATGCGCGGTGTCGATCTGGCGGTCCCCGTCACGGACGGCTCTGCGGCGCGCGCCGGCCACCACAGACGCGAGCTCGGGACTGAGCCTGGCGTCAACATCTGCACGACTGTGGCCGCTTGCGGCGGCCTCGGACGGGGTAGGGCTTTGCACATCTCCCACCTCATCAGCCCCTGTCCGGCCGGACATCCCCGGCGGGGAGCATTTCCACGTCCGACACAAGGTGGGCACGCATGAGCGGGTTCTCCTCCTTACGGATGAGATCGCGCCTTTTACCCCGAGGGGCGCGCGCCGCCTTGCATCGCGCCCCTCACGCAACCGCAGCTGTACCGGAACTCGTCCTTCACAAGTATGAAGAGGAGGTGCTGGCTCGTGGCCCTGCCGGCGATCGACGGCAGACAGTACGTGTACCGGGTGTACGCACCTGACGACGCGCTGCTCGCCGACCTGTTCTGGGACGCCTGGCACTGCCACGACGAGGGACCGTTCCCGCGCGCCTCGGACCTCTTCGACGCCGCGGTCATCGAGAAGCTCGGCTGACCGCGGTTCCTCCCCCATCCGTTTCTGACGCTTCATCAGTATTGAATGTTCGAGGCCCTGCGGCTACTTTCCGCGACACCACGGCTGCGCCCGCCGCAGCTCTCGTCGAGAAGGGGTGGTCGCATGGCCGAAGTCAGCGCGGAAGCACGGATCGGGGCGCCCGCGGAGAAGGTCTGGGCCCAGCTCACCGACTTCACCGCGTACGGGGAGTGGAACGCCACACACACGAGCTTCCCGAAGGGCGCCCCCACGTCGCTCGAAGTGGGCGGCACCTTCGAGGAGAACATGAAGCTCATGGGCTTCCCGGCGGAGGTGACCTGGACCGTCGAGGACCTGGAGACCACCCGCACCCTCGCCATCAGGGGCAAGGGCCCGATGGGCGTCAACGTCGGCACCCGCTACACCCTGACCGCGGACGGCGACGGCACGACGGTCCGCATCGACGGCGAGTTCACCGGCGCCGCGGTGTCCCTGATGGCGGGCAAGCTCAAGGACTCGGCGACGGCCGCCCTCAACGAGTCGCTGCGCAAACTGGCCGGCCTCGTCGCCTGAGCCGGACACGCCGGCGAACACGCGAAGGCGCCCCGCACGCTCGGTGCGGGGCGCCTTCGTCTGTCGGTACGGGGCATCACCGCGAGGACGTCAGTCCTCGTCGGCGAGGATCAGGTACAGCTTCTTGCGGGCGTCGTTGATGACGGTCAGCGCCTTCTCGCGCTGCTCCTTGCTACCGGTCTTCCAGACCTGCCCGAACGCCTCCATCAGACCGAAGCCGGCCTGCCGGATCTCGTTCAGGGTGTCCCAGTCGACCCCGCGCCCGGCCTCTTCCCAGGGGGCGTCGGGTCCCTCGTCGGCCGCGGAACGGCCCGACTCGGTGAGCGCGAACAGCTTCTTGCCACCCTCGCTCTCGCTGGCGATCAGACCCTCGTCCTCCAGCAGCTGGAGGGTCGGGTACACCGAACCCGGGCTGGGCTTCCACGCCCCGCCGCTGCGCTCGGCGATCTCCTGGATCATCTCGTAGCCGTGCATCGGACGGTCCTTCAGGAGGGCCAGGATCGACGCGCGTACGTCGCCGCGCCGCGCCCTTCCACGAGGTCCGCCCCGGCCGCCGCGCCCGCCACCCCAGGGTCCCGGGCCGAAGCCCGGCCCGAAGGGGCCGAAGGCGGCGCGCCGCCCTTCGAAGCCGCCCCGACCGGGATGGCCGGGCCCGCACTGTCCATGTCCGTGTTCATGTTCGTAGCCATGGGAACGCATCGCAATCATTCCTTCCATCATTGATCGGTCGCGATGCGTCAACGATATATCGGAACTGTTCGACTGACAACCCTCTTCCGGTCCAGCTGTTCCGAATTGGCCTTGGCCTGCGCTTTCGCCGTCCCCGTAGCGTCGGCCCCATGCGCATTCGAATCGTGGACGCCTTCACCGACCGCCCCTTCGCCGGCAATCCGGCCGGCGTACTGCTCCTCGACGCCTTCCCCGACGACGCCCGGCTCCAGGACATCGCCACCGAGGTCAACCACGCCGAGACGGCCTTCGCCCACCCGCTGCCCGCCGGCGGCGGCGCCGACTGGGCGCTGCGCTGGTTCACCCCCGCCACCGAGGTCGACATGTGCGGCCACGCCACCCTGGCCACCGCGCACGTGCTGCACAGCACCGGCGCCACCCACGGCCCGGTCCGCTTCGCCACCCGCAGCGGCGTGCTCGTCGCGACCCCGCGCGAGGACGGCACGATCACGCTCGACTTCCCGACCGCGCCCCTGACCCGTATCGACAGCCCCGAAGGGGTCGCTGCAGCCCTGGGCGCCGAGCCGCTCTCGGTGCACGACACCGGCCGCCAGGTGGGCGACCTGCTCGTCGAGCTCGCGGACGAGAAGACCGTGCACGCCCTCGCACCCGACCTCAAGGCACTCGCCGCCCATTCGGAGCGCGGCGTGATCGCCACCGCCCGCGCCGCGGACCCCGACGGCGCCTACGACTTCGTCTCCCGCTGCTTCTTCCCGCGCGTCGGCATCGACGAGGACCCGGTCACCGGCAGCGCCCACACGGCCCTCGCGCCGTTCTGGTCCCCGCGCCTCGGCCGCGCCGAACTCACCGGCCTCCAGGCCTCCGCCCGCACGGGCTTCGTGCGCACCGAACTGCGCGGCGCCCGCACCCTGCTGACCGGCCGCGCCGTCACGGTCATCGAGGGCGACCTGCTCGCCTAGGGCCTTTCGCCCGATCCGAAGGAAAGGCCCTGGCACGCCGCAGGGGGCGTACGAAGATCTCGTACGCCCCCTGCCTCCGGCACCCGTCCCGGCCTCACGCCGTGGGCAGCCACCCCACCTTCCCCGCGAGCAGCGCGTATCCGACGAACGCGCCGATGTCGAGCAGCGAGTGCGCCACCACCAGCGGCCCGACCCGCCCCCACCGCCGGTACAGATACGCGAAGACCAGGCCCATCGCGAGGTTCCCGAAGAAGCCGCCGATGCCCTGGTAGAGGTGGTACGAGCCGCGCAGCACCGAGCTGGCCACGATCGCCGTGCCCGGCGTCCAGCCCAACTGCCCCAGCCTGCGCAGCAGATACCCGACGACGATCACTTCCTCGAGGACGGCGTTCTGGACCGCCGACATGATCAGGACCGGGAACTTCCACCACACGTCGGGCAGCGCCTCCGGCACCACCGTGAGGTTGAAACCGAGGCCACGGGCCGCCAGGTAGAAAGCGATGCCCGTGCTGCCGATGACCGCCGCGATCACCGCGCCGCGGGTCGCGTCGAAGAGCGGTCTCGTACGGTCGAAGCCGATCGTCCGCATCCCGACACCCTCGCGCAGCAGCAGGTGCGCGACGAGCGCGACCGGGACGAGCGCGCTCGCGATCCCGAACAACTGCCACGCCAGATCAAGCCACGGGCGCCCGGGAGCCGCCGAGGCGTTCAGGGTCGCCGCCTGGTCCTTGAGACCCCCCGGTTTGGTGACCGATCCGACAAAGCTGATCAGCGCGGACACTCCGCTCGCACCGAGCGAGAGCGCCAGGACGAGCAGTGTCTCGTTCCGAAGAATCTGTCGCGAGAGCCGCTCGTTCGGAAAAGAATCGGCCACCGCACCCGCCTCCGCCTGCACACCTGCCTCCAGTTGAGTAATCCCGCCTCATCCCCCACCTAGCCCCGCTAGGGTCTCGAATACAGGTACGAAGATCGCGCGCGACAGGCCGGGGGGACGCAGGCCGTTCTTTGGTGTACCTCTCCCTTTCCGTCGGGCCGGGACCCGAGGAAGGGCACCACCGCATGGGACGTCACAGCTTGCCCGACGAGTATGGGGCGGACGCGGTCGCCCCCCGCCGGCGCACGCGCGGCCGGACCGTCGCCATCGCCACGGCCCTCGTCCTCGTGGTCGCCGGGGGCACGGCTCTGGCGGCCAGGAGCGGCCTGCTCTCCTTCGGCGGGACCTGCGACGGCAGGACGGTCCACCTCGACATCGCCGCCTCGCCCGACATCGCCCCCGCACTGCGCGACGCCGCGGACCTCGCCCGCAAGAACCACCTGACCTCCGACGGACAGTGCCTCGACACCCGCGTGCAGGCGGGCGACTCGTACAAGATCGCCGATGCCCTGCGCAAGGGCCGGAAGGGCACCGGGGACTATGAGGCGTGGGTGCCGGATTCGAGTCTGTGGATCCAGCGCGCCGACCTCGGCGGGAACGCCACTCCGGTCACGGCGGTGGGCAACACAGCCTCCTCCCCCATCGGCATCAGCATGGTGCCGTCGGCCGCGAAGAGCATGGGCTGGCCCGCGAAGAAGTACACCTGGGCGCAGTTGACCGGCGCGGCCATGGAGGGCGACAAGCTGCGGCTCGGGACCGCGGACCCCGCGCGCAGCGCGACCGGTCTCCTCGCCCTGACCCGGCTGGGCGCCTCCGCCAAGAAGTCCGGGCCGGAGGGCGACACCCAGGCCGCCGCCATGGCCAAGGCTCTCTCGCAGCGCACCACCGACAGCGACGGCCGGCTGACCGACACCCTGGCGCGCGACTCCTCCGGCACCGAGCAGGGCAATCCGCGCCGCAATCAGGCGCTGATCATCTCCGAGCAGTCCTCGTACCGGTACAACGCGACCGCCGGCGACAAGGACGGGCTCGAACTCTTCTACCCGAAGGACGGCTCGCCGCAGCTGGACTACCCGTTCGCGCTGGTCGACGAGGGCGTCAAGTCGACGGACGAGCGACGGGCCGCGCTCCGCTTCATGACCCTGCTCGGCGAGGACGCCGGCGTCAGGATCCTGGACAAGCACGGCTTCAGGACGGACGACCAGGAGCCCTCGGACGCGCTGGTCGCCGGGGCGGGAGGCCGCAGCCCGCAGCCGTACGCGGCGTCGGAGTCCGAGCCGCCGACGGACAAGGAGCTCCAGGAGACCCTCGGCATGTGGACGATCACGGTGCAGAGCGCCCGGATCACCGTCGTCGTGGACGCCTCCGCCTCCATGGCGAACTATGTGCCGGGCCGCAACCAGTCCCGCATGGAGGTCACGAAGGCCTCGATGCTCCAGGCGCTCGCCACGTTCACGCCCGAGGACGAGATCGGCCTGTGGGAGTTCGCCACGCTCCTCGACGGGAACCGCGACTACCGCAAGCTCGTACCCACCGAGCGTCTCGGCGACCGCAAGAGCGGCGGCACTCAGCGCGACAGGCTGTCCGATGCCTTCAGCGGCCTGCAGCCCGTGCCGGGCGGCGCCACGGGTCTCTACGACACCACGCTCGCTGCCTACGAGGAGGCCACGTCCTCCTACCGGAACGGCAAGTTCAACGCCCTCGTGGTCGTGACCGACGGCGCGAACCAGGACCCCGGATCCATCTCGCGCAGCACCCTCGTCTCACGGCTGCAGAGCCTCGCCGACCCGCAGCACCCGGTGCCGCTCATCGCCATCGCGGTCGGCCCGGACGCGGACAAGGACGAGGTCGAGCAGATCGCCGGGGCCACCGGCGGCTCCGGGCACCAGGTCAGCGACCCGGCCGAGATCCACGCGGTGATCCTCAAGGCGATCGTGGAGGCGGGCGCCAAGGGCTGACCGAGCGGAACCGCCGCGCCGGTCAGCCCAGTTGCACCGCCGGCGCCGGAAGCCCCACCGGCCACGTGTGCACCGGGTCGCCCGCGTGCATCAGCTCGCAGTAGCGCCGTGTGGTCGCCGCGAGCGCCGCGTCGCGCTCCAAGCCGCTCTCCAGCGCGCTGTGGAACGTGGCCGCCTGCCACGAGGCGCCGTTGACCCGCCGCCGGCAGCGTTCCTCGATCACTCCGAGGTAGAAGTCACGGTCGGCCGCCTCGATGCCCCAGGCGTCGAGCCCGGCGGCGGCCAGCGGCAGCAGCTCGTCCCGTACGAGAGTGACGGCGGCCACCTTCTCGATCCCGCCGAAGCGGCCCCGGCGCGGCCAGTCGAGGCGCGCCTCTATCCCGTACCGGCAGGCCTCGTCGAAGTTGCGGGCCGCCGCGTCGAAGGGCAGGCGGGTCCAGACGGGGCGGGCGTCCTCGGCCAGGGCGCGTACGACGCCGTAGTAGAAGGCGACGTTCGCGATGACGTCGGTGACTGTGGGGCCCGCGGGCAGGACCCGATTCTCCACGCGCAGGTGTGGCCTGCCGTCGGCTATGCCGTACACGGGCCGGTTCCAGCGGTAGACGGTGCCGTTGTGCAGGACGAGCTCGCCGAGCGCCGGCACTCCGTCGTCGTCGATTACGCGCAGCGGCTCCTCGTCGTCGCGCAGGGGCAGCAGCGGGGGGAAGTAGCGCAGGTTCTCCTCGAAGAGGTCGTACGCGCTGCTGATCCAGCGCTCGCCGAACCAGGTGCGTGGCCGGACCCCTTGGGCCTGGAGCTCGGGCGGGCGGGTGTCGGTCGACTGCTGGAACAGGGGCGGCCGCGATTCGCGCCACAGCTCATGTCCGAACAGGAACGGCGAGTTGGCGCCGACCGCGACCTGCACGGCCGCGACGGCCTGCGCCGCGTTCCACACGTCGGCGAAGCGGGCGGGCGTGACCTGGAGGTGCAACTGCACGGAGGTGCACGCCGCTTCGGTCGCTATGGACCCCGAGCTGCAGCGCAGGTGCTCCACCCCGTCGATGTCGACCACGAAGTCCTCGCCGCGCGCGGCCACCATCTGGTCGTTGAGGAGGCTGTAGCGGTCCACGTCCGACAGGTTCGCGGAGACGAGATCATCGGGCACGAGCGTCGGGAGAATGCCGATCATCACGATCCCGGCGTCCACCTCGTTCGCTTTCCGGTGGGCATAGGCGAGGCCGGTCCTGAGCTCCTCGGCGAGCCGGTCGAGAACGCGGCCTTCCAATCGATGAGGGGCAATGTTCACTTCCAGATTGAACATTCCGAGTTCGGTCTGGAAATCACGGCTCGCGATGCGCTCGAGAACTTGCGCATTCATCATTTTCGGCATGCCGTCGGGTCCCGCGAGATTCAACTCTATCTCCAGACCCATCAGATTCCTCGGACGATCGAACCTCTCCTCCTCCAGGAGCCTCGCGAGCCCCGCCAGGCACTGCTGCAGCTTCCTGCGGTAGTGCCGCCGATCGGACAGGTCGAACGCGCCCGCCACGACCTTCTCCCCCATGGAAGCGTCCCTCCTTACATGGACGACACGGCCACCCGGCCGCTGTTTCACGGTGGATGATGCCCAGGCAATGTGATCGATAACGCCCCGCTCCCCGCCACGGGCGAGTAGGCTCGCAGCAGTTGTCACGGGGCACATTCACTAGGCATGCAGCATGTCGAAGAGTCGATTCCACCTAGCCTGGTGATAAACGCCGACGAGAATCGGCCGTCCGCTCGCCGTGAAGATTACGAGGTCACGGACCCGAGCCCGCTGGAAATCGGGAGATTCCCCTCATCTCGGCGGCCGGATAACGCCTTGCCGAGCATTTTCGCGACGGCTAGCCGAAACACTGCGTGAACACGTGTCGTATAAACTTCGCGAACGAGGCAGAGAGTTGGCGCTCGCGGTACCTGCCCCCGCCCCCTCTGGCCCGGTCAGCAGACAGCGCCGTCCGCTCGTCCCGCCACGCCCTCGATCCACCGTGCCTGTCGAATGAGAGGCGACCCACCATGCCGCTGCATGTCCCTCCGGCTCCCGCGCCCGCCCTGCGCACCGTCCTCACGGCCCTCGGTTCCCCCACCGCAGTCCGTGAGGCCCGCACCCCTTCCCTGCGCTCCGCCCAAGGACCGGCGAGCCCCGAACTCCCGTTGCCCGTCCACGTACTGGACCGGGTCACGGGCAGCGCGGGCCCCTCGCCGACCCGACTCGCCGGCTGGCGGTTCCTGATCCGGTGCGGGGAGCGCGCGGTCGCCGCCGCCGACACGATGCTGACCGCCGACGGCTGGGCGTTCTCGCGCTTCTTCGAGGGCCCGTACGTCGCGGCCACCGAACGCGCGCTGCGCCAGGCCGAGTCCATGCCCGCGGCCTACCAACCGCGCCTGCTCTCGGTCCCGGAGCTGTACATGCTCACCCTCTGGCTGCACGGGGACTGCAACGCCGACGCCTCCACGGGACATCCCGCGGCCAGTGACCTCCTGGTCCCACTCGCGCCCGCGCCGCCCGGTATCGCCGCCCATCGCCCCCACCGGGTCGCCGAACTGCTGCCCGTCCTCACCCATCGACTGACCCCCGCGCCACTTCTGGGCTCACCCGCCTGACGCGACCGGGCCGTCCGACGCGCCCGCGCCCCGCTGCCGATGCCGACCGGTCGCGGGGCGCAGCCATGCTCTCGCGGGCCCGTCCGGACTAGCCCGGTCAGGCCACCCCGAACCACCCGAAGGGACAGTGCAGTTGGGGTGAACCGTCCGCACGGGTGACGCGTCCTCATCCAGTGAGGACCGCTGCGACGAAATCCCTGCGGATTGACGCCCGTGGGGCAACACTGGGTTCCGGACCGACCGACAAACGGGGGGCGGCCATGAACAACGCTTCGAGCCGCAGGACAGACAGCGACATCGCACCCATCACCGACATCACTTCACAGGGAAAGATCCCATCCATGTGCCAGCACCAGCCACCGTGCCCGTCCGCAGACTCCGCCGACCGGGAGGCCGCGCTCCCTGTGGCCCACCACCCCGAACAGGGCTGGAGTCTGCTCTGCAACGGCGTCCTGCTCTTCGAGGACACCGGTGAGCTGCTGCCCGACGGCCAGATCATCGCTCCGCACCGCCCGGCGCACGTCATGACCGCGGCCTGAGCGCATCCGGACGCCGACGGCGTCCCCAGTACGAAAGGGCCGGCCCCGGGAAACCCCGGAACCGGCCCTGACGCATGTCAGCGTGAGTATCAGTCCTCGTACGCGTCCATGGGCGGGCACGAGCAGACGAGATTCCGGTCGCCGTACGCCTGGTCGATGCGGCGGACCGGCGGCCAGTACTTGTCGGCGGCCACGACACCGGCGGGGAAGACGGCCTCCTCGCGGCTGTACGCGTGCTCCCACTCGCCGCCGAGCGCGGCCGCGGTGTGCGGCGCGTTGCGCAGCGGGTTGTCCTCGGCGGGCCACCGGCCCGAACCCACCTTTTCGATCTCTCCGCGAATGGCGATCATCGCCTCGCAGAACCGGTCGAGCTCGGTCAGGTCCTCGCTCTCGGTCGGCTCGATCATCAGCGTCCCGGCAACCGGGAACGACATGGTCGGCGCGTGGAACCCGTAGTCGATGAGCCGCTTGGCGATGTCGTCGACGCTGACGCCGGTCGCCTTCGAGATCGGGCGCAGATCGATGATGCACTCGTGCGCGACCAGGCCGGCGGGACCCGTGTACAGCACCGGGAAGTGCGGCTCGAGCCGCTTGGCGATGTAGTTGGCGCTGAGCACCGCGACCTGCGTGGCCCGCTTGAGGCCCTCGCCGCCCATGAGACGCACGTACGCCCACGAGATCGGCAGTATGCCCGCGGAGCCCCACGGCGCCGCCGAGATCGGGCCGACGCCGGTCTCGGGTCCGGCGGCGGGCTGCATCGGGTGGTTGGGCAGGTACGGCGCGAGGTGCGCGCGGACGCCGACCGGGCCGACGCCGGGGCCGCCGCCGCCGTGCGGGATGCAGAACGTCTTGTGCAGGTTGAGGTGGGAGACGTCGCCCCCGAAGTGGCCCGGCTTGGCGAGGCCCACCAGGGCGTTCAGGTTGGCGCCGTCGACGTACACCTGACCGCCGGCGTCGTGCACCTGCGCGCAGATGTCGGCGACGTGCTCCTCGAACACACCGTGCGTGGACGGGTAGGTGATCATCAGGACGGAGAGCTCGTCGGCGTACTGCTCGATCTTGGCGCGGAGGTCCGCGACGTCGATCTCGCCGTCGTCGGCCGTCTTCACGACGACGACCTTCATACCGGCCATCACGGCGCTCGCGGCGTTCGTGCCGTGCGCGGACGACGGGATGAGGCAGACGGTGCGCTGGTCGTCGCCGTTCGCGCGGTGGTAGCCGCGGACGGCGAGCAGACCGGCCAGCTCGCCCTGCGAACCGGCGTTCGGCTGGAGCGACACGTTGTCGTAGCCGGTGACCTCCGCGAGGCGCTCCTCCAGCTCACGGATGAGCGTGAGGTAGCCCTGCGCCTGCTCGGCGGGCGCGAAGGGGTGCAGCTGGCCGAACTCGGGCCAGGTGACCGGCTCCATCTCCGTCGTCGCGTTGAGCTTCATCGTGCAGGAGCCCAGCGGGATCATGCCGCGGTCGAGCGCGTAGTCACGGTCGGCCAGCTTGCGCAGGTAGCGCAGCATCGAGGTCTCGGAGCGGTGCGCGTGGAACACGGGGTGCGTCAGGTAGTCGTCGCCGCGCAGGAGGCCCGCGGGCAGCGTGTCCACGGCCGCCGCGTCGAGCGCGTCGACATCGGCCTCGACACCGAACGCGGTCCAGACGGCGCCCAGTTGGGTACGCGTCGTGGTCTCGTCGCACGAGATCGACACATGGTCGGCGTCCACGAGGTGGAGGTTGACGCCACCTTCGCGCGCGGCGCTCACGACGTCGGCGGCCCGGCCCGCGGCCTTCACGGTCAGGGTGTCGAAGTACGCGCCGTGCACGACCTCCACGCCGCCGGCCTTGAGGCCCTCGGCGAGCAGCGTCGCGAACCGGTGCGTGCGCCGCGCGATGCCCTTGAGGCCGTCGGGCCCGTGGTAGACGGCGTACATGCCGGCCATGACGGCGAGCAGCACCTGAGCGGTGCAGATGTTGCTGGTGGCCTTCTCGCGCCGGATGTGCTGCTCACGGGTCTGCAGCGCGAGGCGGTACGCCTTGTTGCCGTCGGCGTCGACGGAGACGCCCACGAGGCGGCCGGGCAGGCTGCGCGCGAACTTCTCGCGGACGGCCATGTAGCCGGCGTGCGGACCACCGAAGCCCATGGGGACGCCGAAGCGCTGGGTCGTACCGACGGCGATGTCGGCGCCGAGCTCACCGGGCGAGGTCAGCAGCGTGAGGGCGAGCAGATCGGCGGCGACCGTGACGACGGCGCCCAGCTCGTGGGCCTGCTCGATGACGGGCTTGATGTCGCGGACGGCACCGGAGGCGCCCGGGTACTGGATCAGGACGCCGACGACACCGCGCTCGGCGACCTCGGCCGGGATGCCCTCGGACAGGTCCGCGACGACGACCTCGACACCGGTCGGCTCGGCACGCGTCTGGATGACGGCGATGGTCTGCGGCAGCGCGTCCGCGTCGACCACGAAGGCGCCGTTCTTGACCTTGCCCATGCGCCGGGACAGCGCCATGGCCTCGGCCGCGGCCGTGCCCTCGTCGAGCAGCGAGGCGCCCGAGGTGGGCAGGCCGGTGAGCTCGGCGACCATCGTCTGGAAGTTGAGCAGCGCCTCGAGCCGGCCCTGCGAAATCTCCGGCTGGTAGGGCGTGTACGCCGTGTACCAGGACGGGTTCTCCATGACGTTGCGCAGAATGACGGGCGGCGTGAACGTGCCGTAGTAGCCCAGTCCGACCATCGAGTCGAGGACCTGGTTGCGGTCGGCGAGGGAGCGGAGCTCTGCGAGCACCTCGGCCTCGGTGCGGGCCCCGGGAAGATCGAGCGCCTCGGCGCTCTTGATCACGTCCGGGACCGCGGCCGCCGTCAGCTCGTCGAGCGAGCCGTACCCGACCTGCGCGAGCATCTTGGCCTGCGCTGCTTCATCCGGACCGATATGGCGCTGCTCGAAGGGGATTCCCTGCTCCAGATGGGAGAGCGGAATACGGTTGGCGGTCATTGCGGAGGCCTCCTGGTCATTGCGACCTGCGAGGGGCACCACGGCGCGGGTGCCCGGACGGCCTCCCCCTCTGTCATCTCAACCTGAGAGTTTCACCGGCACACCCCCATCACGAGGGGCATGACGACTTTCACCGTCGGTGAGAGCGGAGGCCTGAACGCCCGCCCTGCTTTCCAGAGTGACCTCGTCCGTGCGGTACAGGGGCCTGAGAGATTCCGGGGAGGAGTTGCTCCTTCGGCGCCTCCGGTGTCATCCGGAGGACTCTCCCGCACGGGGTCGGCAGCCATCGCCAGCCTACCAGCGGCAACAACACCCCCGACCTCGAGTGGCCGCCTTCCCCAATGTGCACTTTGGTAGTGCTTACGGATGAGTTGCGAGCAGCTGGAGGGCCCCGTGCAGACCGATGTCGATCCGCGCAACCTGATCGGCCGCAAGGCGTTCGACCGCAACGGGGCCAAGATCGGGACCGTCGACGAGGTCTACCTCGACGACGCGACCGGCGTCCCCGAGTGGGCGGCGATACGCACAGGCCTCTTCAGCCGGGACGCCTTCGTCCCCCTGGAGCCGAGCGAGCTCGTGGAGGGCACCCTGCGCATCCCCTTCGAACGCTCCCTGATCAGGGACGCCCCCGACTTCGGCGTCGGCCGTCACCTCTCCCCCGAACAGGAGCTCCAGCTCTACCACCACTACGGTCTCGACATCTCGGCCCCGGACGACCCCGTGCCCCCCAAGGACCGCGACTTCGGCAAGATCGCCCGCCCTCCGTCAGACGACACCTGACCCGGCATCCGGCTCCCGCGCCGCACAGCGCCCGGCCCCGCCCTCCACCAGCGGCAGCGGCTCTGCTCCTACGAGCGCGGGGTCATCGGTCCGGAACGTGCGCACCCGCCCCGGTTCCGAGTACGGCGTCTCGAAGCGCACGGTCACCCGCCCGAGCCCGCTGCCCTGCACCCACCCGTGCCCGAACTGCTCGTGCCGCACGTCATGCCCGGCCACCCAGCGCCGGTCCGCGGCCTCGACGACCTCTCCGGCAGCCGCCTGCCCCTCGTCCCCAGCACCAGCCGCCCCTTCCGCCTCGCCCTCACGCTCCCCGTCGGCCGCGTGTGCGTCGGCCTCGGCCTGCGCGCGCGCCTGCGCGAACAGGTCCTCCTGCGTGTAGTCGGCCAGGCCTGTCACCCCCACGCCGAGCAGTCGCACCCCGCCCGTCGTATCCACGGACTCCAGGAGCCGAGCGGCCGCCTCCCGCACCACTGCGGAGTCGTCGGTGGGCCCGCGCAGCGTCTCGGATCTCGTCAGCGTGGAGAAGTCGTAGCGCCGCACCTTGAGGACCACGGTCCGCCCGGACCGCTCCGCCCCCCGCAACCGCTGCACGCACCGCTCCGCAAGTCGCTGCACCTCGGTCCGCACCCGCACCCGGTCATGGATGTCCACGTCGTACGTGTCCTCGACCGACACCGACTTGGCGTCACGCTCGGCCACCACGGGCCGGTCGTCGTGCGCGAGGGCCATGGCGTACAGCGACGCCCCGTGCGACTTCCCCAGCAGCCGCACGAGCTCGTCCTCGCCCGCCTCGGCGATCTCCTCGACCGTGGTGATCCCGGCACGTCTCAGATGGTCCCCGGTCGCCGGCCCCACGCCGGGCAGCGTGCGCACCGACATCGGCCCGAGCATGGCGCGCTCGGTGCCGGGCACGATCAGCATCAGACCGTCCGGCTTCGCCTCCTCGGAGGCGATCTTCGCCAGCATCTTCGACGCCGCGAGTCCCACCGACCCGGTCAGGCCGGTCACGGCTTTGATCTCGTCCCGCAGCCGCTCTCCGACGAGCCGCGCCGACGCGGCGTCCCAGGCCGCCTCACCGGCCTCCAGATCGACGAACGCCTCATCGAGGCTCAGCGGCTCCACGAGCGGCGACAACTCCCGCAGCAGGCCCATCACCTGCTCACTGACCTCCCGGTACAGCCGAAAGCGCGGCGCGAGATACGCGGCATTGGGCGCGAGCCTGCGCGCCTGGCCTATCGGCATCGCCGAGTGCACCCCGAACACCCGGGCCTCGTACGAGGCGGTGGCCACCACCCCACGAGGCCCGATCCCGCCCACGACCACGGCTTTCCCGCGCAGACTCGGCTTCGACGCCTGCTCCGCCGAGGCGTAGAAGGCATCCATGTCGAGATGCAGGATCGTGGGCGCGGTTCTCACATGTCCGATGCTGCCCTACGGCACTGACAATGCCCCGGCTGACGCATCGGCCCCGCTCACACCGCGCGGTGGCGCCGTCTCGCCAGCTCGTCCGCCGGGTTGTTCCCGAGGAGCGTCTCGCCGGTGTCGATGCGCTCCCCGTGCAGCTGCGACAGCGCGCTCTCGACGTCCCGCCACACCACACCGACAGCGATACCGAAGATTCCCTGACCGCCCTGGAGCAGATCGTGGACCTCCGCAGGGGAGCTGCACTCGTAGACCGTGGCGCCGTCGCTCATGAGGGTCAGCCGCTCCAGATCGCTGAAGCCGCGCTCCCGCAGATGCTGCACCGTGGTGCGGATGTTCTGCAGTGAGACACCGGTGTCCAGGAACCGCTTCACGATCTTCAGGACGACGACGTCCCGGAAGCTGTAGAGCCGCTGGGTCCCCGACCCGTGGGCCGGGCGCACACTCGGCTCGACCAGTCCGGTCCTCGCCCAGTAGTCCAGTTGCCGATACGTGATACCGGCCGCCGCGCACGCGGTGGGTCCCCGGTATCCGACCTGCTCGGGCGTCGCGTCGTCATCTCTCTGAGCGACCACCGGCAACACCGTCGGCCGACGCGGAATGTGATCGGCCGCGTGGCCGTGAAGCGAGTACGGGCCGCTCTCCGCCGGACTGTGTCCGCCGCCCCCAGCCGTACCGTCGCCGCTGCTTCTCACGCCGACCTCCTCTTTGACCTGCCTTCTCGACGGTAGGCAGTCACCAGGGGTGCGTCAACGATCGCCACACTCGGCACGCCGAGTGATAATCACCCTACGAGTGGTTTCCCGTACCTCACCGCGGGGAAAGGCTAGCCGAATGGTCCGGCCGGGCCCCCGGCGCGGCAGCGGCCGCCTGACGACGGCCGCTCGCGTCACTGACTGTTGGTCCCGAAATCCTCGGGCGAGATCTGGTCGAGGAACTCGCGGAACTTCTCCACCTCGTCCTCCTGCTCATCCGGGATCGCGATCCCGGCATCGTCGAGCACACCGTCACTGCCGTAGATCGGCGTACCGGTGCGCAGCGCGAGCGCTATGGCGTCCGACGGGCGCGCACTGACCTCGACCCCGCTCGAGAACACCAGTTCCGCGTAGAAGACGCCTTCGCGCAGGTCCGTGATGCGTACTTCCGTGAGCTCCTGCCCGACCGCTTCCAGCACGTCCTTGAAAAGGTCGTGCGTCAGCGGGCGTGCGGGGGCCATGCCCTGCTGTGCGAAGGCGATGGCCGTCGCCTCCCCCGGTCCGATCCAGATGGGGAGGTAGCGGTCGCCTCCCACTTCACGCAGGAGCACGATCGGTTGGTTGGAGGGCATTTCGACCCGGACACCTACGACGTCGAGCTCGTTCACACAGCAACCCTAGGACGTGCCCGGCAGGTTTGGGTAGTCGGGCACCCGTCGATCGCCGGACGCACACCGCGCGAGCACCCCTCGGATCAGGGCAGACGCACGCCGAGCGCGGTCTGCACAAGCGCGCCGTGAAGCTTCACCGTCAGCCCCGCCAGCTCCTTCGCGCGGGCCTGCGCATGCGCCCTGGTCTGGGGATTGCGGTGCCGTCGCAGCGGCGCGACGACCTGCTCGACCAGACCGGCCTCCCGATCGGCAGCGGCCTTCATCGCCCGCAGATGCCGCGGCTCGATCCCGAAGCGGCCCAGTTCCATGACCAGCTCGGCGACGGTGACCGCCTCAGCGTCGTATCCGCCGTCGGGCAGGGGCGCAATGAGGCCGTACGACTCCCACTCGTCGAGCTCGGGAGACCCGATGCCGGCGGCGGCAAGCAGCTCGTCACGGCCCACACGGGCCACTGTCGGCCCTTCGCCGCCCTCCGGGGCCCTGCCGTCCTCGCCGTCGCCCGACAGACCCGGAGAGGGCAGCGTGATCGCTTCTCCCCGCTCCAGGGCGTCGAGCTGCTCCTTGATGACCTTCAGCGGCAAATAGTGGTCCCGCTGCATGCGCAGTACGTGGGCAAGTCGCTCGACGTCGTCGGGACTGAACTTGCGGTACCCCGAGGGGGTGCGCTGCGGCTCGATCAGCCCCTCCGACTCCAGGAACCTGATCTTGGAGATGGTGACTTCGGGGAACTCGTCGCGCAGCACGTTCAGCACGGTGCCGATGCTCATCAGCCGACTGTCCGTGAGGGCGATGCCGTGACCGGCACCGCCCTTCGGTGTTTGAAGCATGGACCTTCCTGACAGGTCAGATGCCCCGCTGGCTCGCGTAGAAGACCAGCCGGTACTTGCCGATCTGCACCTCGTCGCCGTTCGACAGCGTGACCGCGTCGATCCGCTCCCGATTGACGTACGTGCCGTTGAGGCTGCCCACGTCGCTGACGGTGAAGGCACCGTCGGCACCGCGACGGAACTCCACGTGGCGGCGCGAAACGGTCACGTCGTCAAGGAAGATGTCGCTCTGCGGGTGCCGTCCCGCCGTGGTCAGTTCGCCGTCGAGGAGGAAGCGGCTGCCCGAGTTCGGACCGCGTCGCACCACCAGGAGCGCCGAGCCGAGCGGCAGGGCGTCGACGGCAGCCTGGGCCTCCGGGGAGAGCGCCGGCGACAGCGTCTGACCGGTGACTTCGGCGTCGTAGGCCTCAAGGCCCGAAATGGAAATCGTCGAGGTCGTCTCGGACGGACGCTCGGCCGTGGCGCGCAGAGGCGCCCCACAGTTGGAGCAGAACCGGCTCGCCTCGGCGTTGCGGTTTCCGCACCTCGTACACACCAGTGCCGACATGGACGGATCCTCCTGCCGCGGCTGCCCCGCGGGGGCATGGGACGCATACGGATCGGGGGTAAACCCTCCACCCGCACTTGAGGTTGACGGTTCCCCGAAACCTATGCGGCCGGACGCGGCAGGGTCAACAGACGACGCGCCCTGTCCGCCCGAAATGTCACCACCCTGAGAACCGACCTGATCACGGAACAGCGGACGCTCCGCGCCCTGCACCTCCGCGTCCTGGGTGCGCGGTGCACGGTGGCGGGCAGTGGCATTGGCATTGCCGCTGTCCTCACGTGCGCTCTTGCCGAACAACTTCGCAAACAACTTCACGGGCGATTCCCCTTGACCGAAACAGACCCGCCCGTGGGGCAGGACGAACCCTGATTGCACACACCGCCGTACATCGGCGACACAGACATCCTCACAACGTCCGTATCCGCCAAACAGTTTCCACCACGCACCCCACTTACGGTGCGCCGACCCCCCGCAACGTCATGCCCTGGCCTGAACGCCCCCATGTGCCCCCGCCTCACTGGGACGACGACTGAGCGTAGTCAGGCCGCTTCGCCGGTCGCAAGGCATCCACAACGATCTTCTGCGCCTGCGTCACGGTAACGGTGGCCTGCTCCTTCTCCAGAGTCTGAACCACCCCACCAGGGATGTTGAGCGCCGGCTCCAGGTCCTGCGGCTTGCCGATGACCTTGAAGACGAAAGGCTCGCCGATCTTGTGACCGTCCACACTCACCTTCCCTCCGCTCGCATCCGTCAAATAGGTGTCGGCCACGACCCGGACGTCGTTCACCTGGATCGCCTCGGCGCCCGCCGCGCGTAGCTCCTGGATCGCATCGAGCAGCATGTCCGCCTGCACCGCGCCCTTCTTGTCGGTGATCGTCAGCGTGATCCCGGGGCCCTGCGCCGCCACGGTGCCCGCCAGAATGCCGAGTTGCCGTTCCCTCTCGACCGTCTGTTTGCGGGCCTCCTCGGCCTGGTCCGAGCTGTTCTCCAGCTCGGTGCGCTGCCCCTCGAGACGCTGCTTCTCATCTCCCAGACGCTGAGTACGGTCATCCAGTTCATCGAGGATGCGTACGAGATCTTCCTGACGTGCGCCGCGCAGCGCGCTGCTGTCGCTGTTGGACCGCACCTGGATGGCCAGACCCAGACCGAGCACGAACAGCAGGACGGCGACGATGAGTTGCGCACGGGAGACCCGCGGCGGCCACAGCCCCTTGGCCAGCCGCTGGCGTCCGGTCAGTGACGGCTTCTTCGTCTCCGCGGCCGGCGTTTCTGCATCGTCTGCGCCGTCTGCGTGGCCCGCGCCGTCCGCCGCTTCGGGAGCGACTTCGTCCGGCAGTTCCTTGCGCAGGCGGTGCTGCTCGTTGTTCTTGTTCTTGTTCTCGTCCTCGGACATCGGCCTCACGCCCGGAAGATGTGCCGCCGGATGGCGGCCGCGTTGGAGAAGATGCGGATTCCGAGCACCACGACGACGCCGGTGGACAGCTGCGCGCCCACGCCCAGCTTGTCGCCCAGGAACACGATCAGGGCCGCCACGACGACGTTCGACAGGAACGACACGACGAAGACCTTGTCGTCGAAGATCCCGTCGAGCATCGCCCGCAGGCCGCCGAACACCGCGTCGAGGGCCGCCACCACGGCGATCGGAAGATAGGGCTCGACCACCGCCGGAACCTCGGGCCGGACGAACAGTCCGACCACAACTCCCACGACGAGGCCCAGTACGGCGATCACGATGTGCCCTTCTCTGTTCTCGGCTTTGCTGTACGTACGGTCACGCTCGGCGCTGCGGGCAGGCGGACGTCGTCCTGGGCGGAAATGCTGGTCCGGATCCCGAAGTTCTCCTGCAGGGCGTGCAGGTACAGGCCGTCGGGGCTGTTCTGGAACCGGGTGCTCAGCCGTTGGCCGTCCCCCACCGCGAGCACCGTGTACGGCGGCACGAGCGGTCTGTTGTCGACCAGTATCGCGTCACCCGCCGCGCGGATGGCGGACAGGGCCGTCAGCCGCTGTCCGTTGATGGCGACCGCTTCGGCACCGGACTGCCAGAGCCCGTTGACGACCCGCTGCATGTCCCGGTCGCGCACCCGCCCGGTGTCCGAGAAGCCGGCGCTCTCGCGCGGCCCCCCTCCGCCCTGGTCGGCCTCCTTGGCGTCGTCGACGACCAGCTTCACTCCCGGGCCGTGCACTGCCGTGGCACCGGAGAGCAGACCGACCAACTCGCCTTTGTCGCCGCCGTGTTTCTTCAGCGCCTCACGCTGGCGGTCGCTCACGTCGTTACGGAGCGTGTCCACCTTGCGCTCCAGCTTGTCCGCGGCCGCCGTCTCCCGGTCGATACGGGCGATGAGCTCCTCGCGCTCCTTCGCCACGACCGGCGCCGCGACCCGCGCCTGCGCCGCCCCCACCGTCACCACGAGCGCCGCGAGAACGAGGCCCGCCGCGAGGCCGAGCTTGGCCCGCAGGGTGCGCGGCATGCCTCCGCTGCCCTCGGCCTTCTTACGGGCCGCCGCCTCCGCGTATCCGTCGTCGAGGCTGTGGTCCATCACGTTCGTCAGCAGCGACATGGAGGCATCGGGACGCCTCGGGCTCACGGGGCGTGAGGGACTGCTCCGATCGGGGGGCTGCTGCGGCATGCCGCACATCGTCGCACGTGCTGGCCCCTACCTCCGAATGGCCCCACCGGCGTACCGGTCGGCGCCCGTGACAGGCGCCGACCGGCCCGTACGACGGCTCAGTGACCAGCGCTGTCCACGACGGCCGCCCACTCGTCGAGCAGCTGCTGTGCCGACGCGTCGTCGGGCCCCTCGGCCCACAGATGGGTGACGGCCTCGGCCGGGTCGGGCAGCACCATGACCCAGCGCCCGTCCGCCTCGACGACCCGCACGCCGTCGGTCGTGTCTACGGACCGGTCGCCGGCCTCCTCGACGACCCGCCGCATCACGAGCCCCTTCACCGCCCACGGAGTCGCAAGGTCCCGCTTGAGCACGTGAGCCCGCGGGATCCGCGCATCGATCTGGCTCAAGGTCAGCTGCGTCCGCGCCACGAGCCCGATCAGCCGGACAAAGGCGGCCGCGCCATCGAAGACGGAGCTGAACTCCGGAATGATGAACCCGCCGCGACCGTCACCGCCGAAGATGGTCCCCTCGTCCCGTCCGACCCGCGTGAGGTCGTCGGGCGACGTGGTCGTCCACTCCACCTGCGTCCCGTGATACGCGGCCACCTGCTCGGCGATACGCGTCGTGGTCACCGGCAGCGCGACCCGGCCGCTGCGCCGCTCGGCGGCCACCAGGTCCAGCATGACCAGCAGAGCACGGTCGTCCTCGACGATGCGGCCCTTCTCGTCGACCAGCGAGAGCCGCTCGCCGACCGGGTCGAACCGGACACCGAACGCGGCCCGCGCGGACGCCACGATCTCACCGAGGCGCACGAGCCCGGACCGGCGCGCGTCCCGCGTCTCCGTGGGCCTGGACTCGTCGAGCCCCGGATTGATCGTCAGCGAGTCGACACCGAGCCGTCCGAGCAGGCTGGGCAGCACCAGACCGGCACTGCCGTTCGACGCGTCGACAACGACCTTGAGCCCCGCCTCGGCAATCCCCGTCGTATCGACATTCCGCAGCAGGGAACCGGTGTACGAGTCGAAGACGCTCGACGGGAAGTGCAGATCGCCGATCTCTCCGGGGAACGCCCGCCGGTACTCCTGACGCGCGTACACCCGGTCCAGCTTCCGCTGACTGGCCTGCGAGAGATCCGCTCCCCGCTCGTCGAAGAACATGATGTCGACGGAGTCCGGCACCCCAGGCGTCGTACGGATCATGATCCCGCCGGCGCTACCCCGCGCGGTCTGCTGCCGCGCGACGGGCAGCGGCACGTTCTCCAGGTCGCGCACGTCGATGGCGCTCGCCTGCAATGCGGAAATGACCGCCCGCTTCAAGGCTCGCGCACCACGGGAGTGGTCACGGGCCGTGGTGACGGTGGAGCCCTTCTTGAGCGTCGTGGCGTACGCCCCCGCGAGCCGCACGGCGAGTTCCGGAGTGATCTCCACGTTGATGATGCCGGAGACGCCGCGGGCGCCGAAGAGATGCGCCTGCCCCCTGGACTCCCAGATCACCGACGTATTGACGAAGGCGCCCGCCTCGATGGTCTTGAACGGATAGACCCGGACGTTGCCCTGGATAATCGATTCCTCGCCGACGAGGCACTCGTCGCCGATGACGGCGCCGTCCTCGACGCGGGCGGCCCGCATGATGTCGGTGTTCTTGCCGATGACGCAGCCGCGGAGATTGCTGTGCTGCCCGATGTACACGTTGTCGTGGACGACGGCCTTGTGCAGAAAAGCCCCGCTCTTCACGACGACGTTCGAGCCGATCACGGTGTGCTCGCGCATCTCCACGTCGGCTTCGACCTTGGCGTAGTCGCCGATGTACAGCGGACCGCGGAGCACGGCGTCCGGATGGACCTCAGCACCTTCGGCGACCCACACTCCGGGCGAGATCTCGAATCCGTCGATCTCGACATCGACCTTGCCTTCGAGCACGTCGGCCTGCGCCTTGACGTAGCTCTCGTGTGTGCCGACGTCCTCCCAGTAGCCCTCGGCGATATAGCCGTAGACCGGCTTGCCTTCCTTCATCAGCTGCGGGAAGACATCGCCGGACCAGTCGACCGACACATCGGCCTCGACGTAGTCGAATACCTCGGGCTCCATGACGTAGATGCCCGTGTTCACGGTGTCGGAGAAAACCTGGCCCCAGGTGGGCTTCTCGAGGAAGCGCTCGACCTTGCCCTGTTCATCGACAATGGTGATACCGAATTCAAGGGGGTTGGGAACGCGTGTCAGGCAGACCGTGACGAGCGCGCCCTTTTCCTTGTGGAAATTGATGAGGTCGGTGAGGTCGAAATCGGTCAGAGCGTCACCGGAGATCACAACGAAAGCGTCGTCCTTGAGTGCTTCCTCTGCGTTCTTCACGCTGCCGGCTGTGCCGAGTGGCTTCTCCTCATTGGCATAGGTGAGCTCCATTCCGAGCTCTTCACCGTCCCCGAAGTAGTTCCTGACGAGAGATGCCAGGAACTGCACGGTGACGACGGTCTCGGTGAGCCCATGCCGCTTGAGCAACCGCAGCACATGCTCCATGATCGGCCGGTTCACAACCGGCAGGAGCGGCTTGGGCATACTCGAGGTCATGGGGCGCAGGCGCGTGCCTTCGCCTCCAGCCATTACGACGGCCTTCATGTCGGAAGCGTCCTCCTTGAAGAGACGACTGTCTAGCCGACTTCGCCCGTCCGGATGGACCCGCAGATCTCAGACTGCGGGCCGACCTGGCCTCGAATACCGCCACATGGAGAGCTCAATCGGCCGTGGAGTCCGCCCTGACCAGTCGGCGGACCTGTACTACGTAGAGGATCCCTGCCCACCAGTAGAGCGTTGTACCCCATCCTGCGAACGCCCATCCGAAAATAGCAGCGAGCGTGTTGATCCAGCCACTTCCGTCACTGAGGAGCAACAGGGGGAACGCATACATGAGGTTGAACGTGGCGGCCTTGCCGAGGAAGTTCACCTGCGGCGGCGGATAGCCGTGCCGACGGAGGATACCCACCATCACCAGGAGAACCAGTTCCCGGGCAAGCAGTACGGCCGTCAGCCAGATCGGCAGAATCTCGCGCCAGGTGAGTCCTACCAGCGTGGACAGAATGTAGAGCCGGTCGGCGGCAGGGTCGAGCAGCCGGCCGAGGTTGCTGATCTGATTCCAGCGCCGGGCGAGCTTCCCGTCGAGATAGTCGCTGACGCCGCTGAGCATCAGGACCAGGAGGGCCCAGCCATCGCTTTTGGGCCCGCCGAACTCGGGCCTGAGGATGAGCCACAGGAAGAGGGGTACGCCAAGGAGACGCGCCATGCTGAGGATGTTCGGGATGGTGAGCACCCGGTCCGTCTGGACACGGGTCTCCTGGACCTCCACCCGGGGGCCTCCTGTGGGGAAATGAGCCAACGATGCCCCCTGACCCTACCCTCAGCTCACATGAGGCCGTGCAGAGGGGTGCACAAGAATTGCCGCACAATGCTTGGCGTACAACGCAGAAAACCCCCGTAACAGGATTCTCATCCGTTACGGGGGTTTTCTTCAAAAATAGTTCGGCGGCGTCCTACTCTCCCACAGGGTCCCCCCTGCAGTACCATCGGCGCTGTGAGGCTTAGCTTCCGGGTTCGGAATGTAACCGGGCGTTTCCCTCACGCTATGACCACCGAAACACTATGAAACTGTCAACCGCACCACGCTCTGTGACAAACGTGGGGTTGTTCGTGGTTTCAGAACCAACACAGTGGACGCGAGCAACTGAGGACAAGCCCTCGGCCTATTAGTACCAGTCACCTCCACCCGTTACCGGGCTTCCAGATCTGGCCTATCAACCCAGTCGTCTACTGGGAGCCTTAACCCCTCAAGGGGGTGGGAATACTCATCTCGAAGCAGGCTTCCCGCTTAGATGCTTTCAGCGGTTATCCTTTCCGAACGTAGCCAACCAGCCATGCCCTTGGCAGGACAACTGGCACACCAGAGGTTCGTCCGTCCCGGTCCTCTCGTACTAGGGACAGCCCTTCTCAATATTCCTACGCGCGCAGCGGATAGGGACCGAACTGTCTCACGACGTTCTAAACCCAGCTCGCGTACCGCTTTAATGGGCGAACAGCCCAACCCTTGGGACCGACTCCAGCCCCAGGATGCGACGAGCCGACATCGAGGTGCCAAACCATCCCGTCGATATGGACTCTTGGGGAAGATCAGCCTGTTATCCCCGGGGTACCTTTTATCCGTTGAGCGACGGCGCTTCCACAAGCCACCGCCGGATCACTAGTCCCGACTTTCGTCCCTGCTCGACCCGTCGGTCTCACAGTCAAGCTCCCTTGTGCACTTACACTCAACACCTGATTACCAACCAGGCTGAGGGAACCTTTGGGCGCCTCCGTTACTCTTTAGGAGGCAACCGCCCCAGTTAAACTACCCATCAGACACTGTCCCTGATCCGGATCACGGACCCAGGTTAGACATCCAGCACGACCAGAGTGGTATTTCAACGACGACTCCCCCTGAACTGGCGTCCAGAGTTCAAAGTCTCCCACCTATCCTACACAAGCCGAACCGAACACCAATATCAAACTGTAGTAAAGGTCCCGGGGTCTTTCCGTCCTGCTGCGCGAAACGAGCATCTTTACTCGTAGTGCAATTTCACCGGGCCTATGGTTGAGACAGTCGAGAAGTCGTTACGCCATTCGTGCAGGTCGGAACTTACCCGACAAGGAATTTCGCTACCTTAGGATGGTTATAGTTACCACCGCCGTTTACTGGCGCTTAAGTTCTCAGCTTCGCACACCCGAAAGTGCACTAACCGGTCCCCTTAACGTTCCAGCACCGGGCAGGCGTCAGTCCGTATACATCGCCTTACGGCTTCGCACGGACCTGTGTTTTTAGTAAACAGTCGCTTCTCGCTGGTCTCTGCGGCCACCCCCAGCTCGAGGAGCAAGTCCTCTCACCAGTGATGGCCCCCCTTCTCCCGAAGTTACGGGGGCATTTTGCCGAGTTCCTTAACCATAGTTCACCCGAACGCCTCGGTATTCTCTACCTGACCACCTGAGTCGGTTTAGGGTACGGGCCGCCATGAAACTCGCTAGAGGCTTTTCTCGACAGCATAGGATCATCCACTTCACCACAATCGGCTCGGCATCAGGTCTCAGCCTTAATGTGCGACGGATTTACCTATCGCACGGCCTACACCCTTACCCCGGGACAACCACCGCCCGGGCTGGACTACCTTCCTGCGTCACCCCATCACTCACCTACTACAAGTCTGGTCCGTCGGCTCCACCACTTTCCTTTCCCCGAAGGGTCCGGAACGGCTTCACGGACTTAGCATCGCCTGATTCAATGTTTGACGCTTCACAGCGGGTACCGGAATATCAACCGGTTATCCATCGACTACGCCTGTCGGCCTCGCCTTAGGTCCCGACTTACCCTGGGCAGATCAGCTTGACCCAGGAACCCTTAGTCAATCGGCGCACACGTTTCTCACGTGTGTATCGCTACTCATGCCTGCATTCTCACTCGTGAACCGTCCACAACTCGCTTCCGCGGCTGCTTCACCCGGCACACGACGCTCCCCTACCCATCACGATCCCCGTTGGGGGTATATATCGCAATGACACGACTTCGGCGGTACGCTTGAGCCCCGCTACATTGTCGGCGCGGAATCACTAGACCAGTGAGCTATTACGCACTCTTTCAAGGGTGGCTGCTTCTAAGCCAACCTCCTGGTTGTCTGTGCGACTCCACATCCTTTCCCACTTAGCGTACGCTTAGGGGCCTTAGTCGATGCTCTGGGCTGTTTCCCTCTCGACCATGGAGCTTATCCCCCACAGTCTCACTGCCGTGCTCTCACTTACCGGCATTCGGAGTTTGGCTAAGGTCAGTAACCCGGTAGGGCCCATCGCCTATCCAGTGCTCTACCTCCGGCAAGAAACACACGACGCTGCACCTAAATGCATTTCGGGGAGAACCAGCTATCACGGAGTTTGATTGGCCTTTCACCCCTAACCACAGGTCATCCCCCAGGTTTTCAACCCTGGTGGGTTCGGTCCTCCACGAAGTCTTACCTCCGCTTCAACCTGCCCATGGCTAGATCACTCCGCTTCGGGTCTTGAGCGCGCTACTGAATCGCCCTATTCGGACTCGCTTTCGCTACGGCTTCCCCACACGGGTTAACCTCGCAACGCACCGCAAACTCGCAGGCTCATTCTTCAAAAGGCACGCAGTCACGACGCAAGGAACAAGTTCCTTGCGCGACGCTCCCACGGCTTGTAGGCACACGGTTTCAGGTACTATTTCACTCCGCTCCCGCGGTACTTTTCACCATTCCCTCACGGTACTATCCGCTATCGGTCACCAGGGAATATTTAGGCTTAGCGGGTGGTCCCGCCAGATTCACACGGGATTTCTCGGGCCCCGTGCTACTTGGGTGTCTCTCAAACGAGCCGCTGATGTTTCGACTACGGGGGTCTTACCCTCTACGCCGGACCTTTCGCATGTCCTTCGCCTACATCAACGGTTTCTGACTCGTCTCACAGCCGGCAGACTGTGAAAGAGAGATCCCACAACCCCACATGCGCAACCCCTGCCGGGTATCACACGCATATGGTTTGGCCTCATCCAGTTTCGCTCGCCACTACTCCCGGAATCACGGTTGTTTTCTCTTCCTGCGGGTACTGAGATGTTTCACTTCCCCGCGTTCCCTCCACATACCCTATGTGTTCAGGTATGGGTGACAGCCCATGACGACTGCCGGGTTTCCCCATTCGGAAACCCCCGGATCAAAGCCTGGTTGACGGCTCCCCGGGGACTATCGTGGCCTCCCACGTCCTTCATCGGTTCCTGGTGCCAAGGCATCCACCGTGCGCCCTTAAAAACTTGGCCACAGATGCTCGCGTCCACTGTGCAGTTCTCAAACAACGACCAACCACCCGTCACAACCCACCGAAGCGGATTTTTACCGGGGCCGGCACTGAAGGCGACCGATTCGGCCGTACCTTCAGACACCCAACAGCGTGCCCGACCCGGTCCCGCCCGGAGATCATGCTTTCCACGCTCCGAAGAGCAGTACTCACAGCCTCCGACCCGTGAACCCGGTCGAATAGTCAACGTTCCACCCTTGAGCAACCACCGTCGGACATTTGCCGACGAAATGGCTCTTGGACCACCAGGTGAAACCCGGCAGCCAAAGTGCTCCTTAGAAAGGAGGTGATCCAGCCGCACCTTCCGGTACGGCTACCTTGTTACGACTTCGTCCCAATCGCCAGTCCCACCTTCGACAGCTCCCTCCCCACAAGGGGGTTGGGCCACCGGCTTCGGGTGTTACCGACTTTCGTGACGTGACGGGCGGTGTGTACAAGGCCCGGGAACGTATTCACCGCAGCAATGCTGATCTGCGATTACTAGCAACTCCGACTTCATGGGGTCGAGTTGCAGACCCCAATCCGAACTGAGACAGGCTTTTTGAGATTCGCTCCGCCTCGCGGCATCGCAGCTCATTGTACCTGCCATTGTAGCACGTGTGCAGCCCAAGACATAAGGGGCATGATGACTTGACGTCGTCCCCACCTTCCTCCGAGTTGACCCCGGCAGTCTCCTGTGAGTCCCCATCACCCCGAAGGGCATGCTGGCAACACAGAACAAGGGTTGCGCTCGTTGCGGGACTTAACCCAACATCTCACGACACGAGCTGACGACAGCCATGCACCACCTGTATACCGACCACAAGGGGGGCACCATCTCTGATGCTTTCCGGTATATGTCAAGCCTTGGTAAGGTTCTTCGCGTTGCGTCGAATTAAGCCACATGCTCCGCTGCTTGTGCGGGCCCCCGTCAATTCCTTTGAGTTTTAGCCTTGCGGCCGTACTCCCCAGGCGGGGAACTTAATGCGTTAGCTGCGGCACCGACGACGTGGAATGTCGCCAACACCTAGTTCCCACCGTTTACGGCGTGGACTACCAGGGTATCTAATCCTGTTCGCTCCCCACGCTTTCGCTCCTCAGCGTCAGTAATGGCCCAGAGATCCGCCTTCGCCACCGGTGTTCCTCCTGATATCTGCGCATTTCACCGCTACACCAGGAATTCCGATCTCCCCTACCACACTCTAGCCTGCCCGTATCGACTGCAGACCCGGGGTTAAGCCCCGGGCTTTCACAACCGACGTGACAAGCCGCCTACGAGCTCTTTACGCCCAATAATTCCGGACAACGCTTGCGCCCTACGTATTACCGCGGCTGCTGGCACGTAGTTAGCCGGCGCTTCTTCTGCAGGTACCGTCACTTTCGCTTCTTCCCTGCTGAAAGAGGTTTACAACCCGAAGGCCGTCATCCCTCACGCGGCGTCGCTGCATCAGGCTTTCGCCCATTGTGCAATATTCCCCACTGCTGCCTCCCGTAGGAGTCTGGGCCGTGTCTCAGTCCCAGTGTGGCCGGTCGCCCTCTCAGGCCGGCTACCCGTCGTCGCCTTGGTGAGCTTCTACCTCACCAACAAGCTGATAGGCCGCGGGCTCATCCTGCACCGCCGGAGCTTTCAACCCCCTCCCATGCGAGAGGGGGTGTCATCCGGTATTAGACCCCGTTTCCAGGGCTTGTCCCAGAGTGCAGGGCAGATTGCCCACGTGTTACTCACCCGTTCGCCACTAATCCACCCCGAAAGGCTTCATCGTTCGACTTGCATGTGTTAAGCACGCCGCCAGCGTTCGTCCTGAGCCAGGATCAAACTCTCCGTGAATGTTTTCCCGTAATCGGGACTACACCACGAGAGCGGAACCGTCGGGAGGAATAATCCCCACGATTCACTGCATCCTCGCTAGTGCGCCTCACCCCGGTGTGGGAGTGAGGACTTTTTCAAAGGAACCTCCAACCCACCAAAGGTGGGCCGGGGTTGTCAATCTGGCGTTGACTTTTGGCACGCTGTTGAGTTCTCAAGGAACGGACGCTTCCTTTGTACTCACCCGAGAGACTCTCTCAGGCTTTCCTCCGGGCAGTTTCCCTTCGGTCTTGCGTTTCCGACTCTATCAGACTCTTTCGTGTCCGATTTCCTCGGTGCCTTTCAGGTTTCCGCTCCGGCCTTTCGGCTTTCCGCGTTTCCCTTTCCGGCGGTCCAAACACTATCAGTCATTTTCCGCTGCTCCGACCGTGAACTCCTGCGGGCATGCAGAAGTCGATCAAAGCTAGGATCTGTCGTGATAGTCGCCGCTGAGCCACCGGGCACTCGAAGGTGCCGCTTGGCCTCAAGCAGGAGTACGACAGTACATGGGGGCGAAGGGTAGGCGCAAATCGTTTGCGCGCACCCTCTACGTCAGCCAACCGGTACCTCTCATGGGGAACCGGGACTTTTTATGACTTACGCTTCTGAAACGGTACGCCGTCCAGGACAGGCAGTGACGGTGACCATCAATCTCCACCCCTGGGAGGCTTGCCATGACCAGTGTGACGTCCCCGCTCGCCGGACGCGCCATTGGGCTCACCGCCGTTCCTGACCCGGTCTTCTCCGGTGCGATGGTCGGTCCCGGCACCGCCATCGACCCGGTGCGCGAGCCCTCGGCGGCTGTCGCGCCCGTCGACGGCATCGTCGTCTCTCTTCACCCCCACGCCTATGTAGTAGTGGACGGGCAGGGGCACGGTGTCCTGACGCACCTGGGCATCGACACCGTGCAGCTCAACGGCGAGGGCTTCGAGCTGCTCGTCAACAAGGGCGACACCGTGCAGCGCGGTCAGGAGATGGTGCGCTGGGACCCGGCGGCCGTCGAAGCCGCCGGCAAGTCCCCGATCTGCCCGATCGTTGCCCTCGAGGCCACCGCCGAGTCCCTCTCCGATGTGGTCGAGGACGGCGACGTCAAGTCCGGCGACGCGCTGTTCAGCTGGAAGTGACGCGGGCCGTCGCCGGCGGCATGCAGGTCAACCACCGCGGCGGCTGGGCCCGCCGCACTATCGGAGACGGTGAGATGGAGACAACGCTGCGAGGCGTCGGCGTGAGCCACGGTGTGGCGATCGGCGAGGTTCGGCACATGGGGACGGCGGTTCTCGAGCCGCCGGCCAAGCAGATTCCGACGGAGGACGCGGAGCGCGAGCAGGGGCGCGCCCGTCAGGCCGTGGAAGCTGTGGCGGCCGATCTGATTGCACGCGGCAATCTGGCCGGTGGCGAGGCACAGCACGTGCTCGAGGCCCAGGCCATGATGGCGCAGGACCCGGAGCTCATGGCCGATGTCGACCGCCGTATCGCCGTCGGCAGCACGGCGGAGCGTGCGGTGTACGACGCCTTCGCGTCTTATCGGGCGTTGCTGGCCGGTGCCGGTGAGTACCTCGCGGGTCGCGTCGCCGACCTGGACGACGTGCGGAACCGGATCGTGGCTCGGCTGCTCGGGGTGCCTATGCCCGGTGTCCCGGACAGCGACAAGCCCTACGTGCTGATCGCGCGGGACCTGGCTCCCGCGGACACGGCGCTGCTCGACCCGACGCTCGTGCTCGGCTTCGTCACCGAGGAGGGCGGGCCGACCAGTCACAGCGCGATTCTGGCGCGGGCGCTCGGAGTGCCGGCCGTGGTCGCGCTGCCCGGGGCGGGCGAGCTGGCCGAGGGCACGGTGATCGCTGTCGACGGCAGCACCGGCGACATCTTCGTCGACCCGAGTCCGGAGAAGCGGGCCGAGCTGGAGGCCGCCTCCGCCGCGCGGAAGGCCGCGCTGGCCGCGTCGTCCGGTCCGGGTGCGACGTCCGACGGTCACAAGGTGCCGCTGCTGGCCAACGTCGGCGGTCCGGCCGACGTGCCGGCCGCGGTCGAGGCCGGTGCCGAGGGTGTCGGTCTCTTCCGTACCGAATTCCTCTTCCTTGACGACAGCAGCAGGGCTCCTTCCGAGGAGAAGCAGGTCGAGGCGTACCGGAAGGTTCTCGAGGCGTTCCCCGAGGGTCGCGTCGTGGTGCGCGTCCTCGACGCCGGTGCGGACAAGCCGCTGGACTTCCTGACGCCCGCCGACGAGCCGAACCCGGCTCTGGGTGTGCGTGGTCTGCGTTCCCTTCTCGAGCACCCCGAGGTTCTGCGTACGCAGCTGACCGCGCTGGCCAAGGCTGTTGAGGGGCTGCCGGTCTACCTCGAGGTCATGGCGCCGATGGTCGCCGACCGTGCCGACGCGAAGGCCTTCGCGGACGCGTGCCGTGAGGCGGGTCTTGAGGCGAAGTTCGGTGCGATGGTCGAGATTCCGTCGGCCGCTCTGCGGGCGCGTTCGATCCTTCAGGAGGTCGAGTTCCTTTCGCTGGGGACCAATGACCTCGCGCAGTACACGTTCGCCGCTGACCGGCAGGTCGGTGCGGTGTCCCGGCTCCAGGACCCGTGGCAGCCCGCGCTGCTGGACCTGGTCGCGCTGTCCGCGGACGCGGCGAGGGCCGAGGGCAAGAGCTGCGGTGTCTGCGGTGAGGCCGCGTCCGACCCGCTGCTCGCGTGCGTTCTGACCGGTCTGGGCGTCACCTCCCTTTCCATGGGTGCGGCGTCGATTCCTTACGTGCGGACTGCGCTCGGCAAGTACACGCTGGCTCAGTGCGAGCGTGCGGCCTCGGCCGCACGTGCTGCGGACTCTGCCGAGGAGGCCCGCAAGGCCGCTCAGGCGGTGCTGTCCGGCGAGTAGCCGGAAGCCGGTTCGTTGTCGTGGGGCGCTCCACCTTCGTGGTGGAGCGCCCCACGGTCGTTTCAGTGGGTGTGCTCGCCCTCGGGGCCGGTGTCTCCGAGGTCGGGCGCCGCGCAGTAGTCGACACCGGACTCGGGTGCGACGAGATCGCCGGACTGGGCGTCGGTGCAGTAGGCGTCGAAGACTTCCGCCGCCGTGAGGGGTTGCAGGCGTTCGTCGCGCAGGCGCCAGCCCTGGACGCGGTCGTCCCTGTCCGGCGCGGTGGTGCGCATGACCAGGCCGCCCGGGCTTGCGGTGGCGAGGCCGACGGCCAGGACCGTGGTGAACTCGAGCGCCTCCTTCTCGTCGAGTCGTGTGCTGTCCTCGGTGTAGCGGTCGACGTGGAGCACCGACAGCAGTGATTCGGCGTCTGTGGGGACGCTGCACACGAGGTGGTGTGCGCCGATGCCTGCCGTGTCGAGGACCCGCGTCAGGAGGAGCGAGGCGCGGGCGAAAGCGTCCCTTCCGATGTCCCGGCCGCAGGCGCCGCACACTCCGATCCGGGCAAGGACGGACGAGGCGTACTCCCAGGTGGCCTGTCGGACGGCTTCGTCGACCAGGTCGGGCAGGAGGTCGGCCAAGGGCTGACCTTCGTACGGGACGGTGGCGCCCATGACAGCCAGTTCGGCGGTGAACCGGGTGCGGCTGGTGGGGGTGTCCGGTTCGAGGCCGCTCTCGGCGCAGAACTCCGCGTACTCCTCGGGGTCGAAGAGGGCGACGGTGGTGTGTCCGCCCTGGGCGGCGAGGGCTTGGAGGAAGCTCTCGACCTGCTGGAGGTATGTGTCGTGGTCGTCGAAGGCGAAGGTGCGGTAACTCCGCATCGCCGTGAAGTCGCGTTCGTCGGCGAGGAGGCCGATGATGCCCGCGACTTCACGGCGCAGGACGCGTCGCATGCCGGCGTGCTGGGTGTGCTGGGTGTGCGCCATGGTTCCCCCTGTGAACTGTAGGTCAATGCTCACTCAGAGTAATCGTGGGCACTGACAACGGCGGGAACCCGGGTTCGGTCAGGGGCGGTTGCGGGCGATGTCCTCGTAGAAACGCAGGAGTTCGACGCTGTCGACCGAGCCGAGGTTGACAGCCTTTTCCAGGGGTGTGCCTTGGAGGAGGCGTTTGACGGGGACCTCGATGCGCTTGCCGGTGAGGGTGTGCGGGACGCCGGGGGCTTCGATGATGTCGTCGGGGATGTGGCGGGGGGAGAGGTTCTCGCGGATGGTCCGCTTGATGCGGGCGCGGAGGTCGTCGTCGAGTGCGGCGCCCGGTGCGAGGTGGACGAAGAGGGGCATCCAGTAGCCGCCATCGGGCTGTTCGAGGCCGATGACGAGGGACTCGCGGATCTCGGGGAGGCGTTCGACGGCCTCGTAGATGTCCGCCGATCCCATACGGACGCCCTGACGGTTCAGGGTGGAGTCCGAGCGGCCGTGGATCACGACCGAGCCGCGGGAGGTGAGGGTGATCCAGTCTCCGTGCCGCCAGACGCCGGGGTAGGTGTCGAAGTAACTGTCGTGGTAGCGGCTGCCGTCGGGGTCGTTCCAGAAGCGGATCGGCATCGAGGGCATGGGGTTGGTGACGACGAGTTCACCGACCTCGTCGATGAGCGGCTTACCCTGCGGGTCCCAGGACTGGAGGTCCGTGCCGAGGCAGGGAGCCTGGAGTTCGCCGATGTGGACGGGCAGGGTCGGGACAGCTCCGGCGAAGCAGGAGCAGACGTCCGTGCCGCCGCTGACGGAGGCGATCCAGAGGTCTTCGCGAACCTCGTCGTGCAGCCAGCGGAAGCCGTCGGGCGGGAGCGGCGAGCCGGTCGTGGCAACGCACTTGACGCGCGTGAGGTCGTGGTCGCGCGAGGGGTGGACGCCGGCCTTGCGGCAGGCCATGACGTAGGCGGCCGAGGTGCCGAAGAGGGTGGCTCCGGTGCGTTCGGCGACGGCCCATTGGGCGCCGGTGTCGGGGTAGCCGGGGCTGCCGTCGTAGACGACGATCGTGGTGCCCGTGAGGAGGCCGGAGGCGAGGAAGTTCCACATCATCCAGCCGGTGGACGTGTACCAGAAGAAGCGGTCGCCGGGGCCGAGGTCGCAGTGCAGGCCGAGCTGTTTGAGGTGCTCGATAAGGATGCCGCCCTGGGACTGGACGATCGCCTTGGGGAGTCCGGTCGTGCCTGAGGAGTACAGGACCCACAGCGGGTGGTCGAAGGGGACGGCCTCGAAGACGGGCTCGGTGTCGGCGGAGGTGAGCTCCGACCACTCGAGGGCCCCTTCGGGGGCGTCCGTGCCGAGCAGCGGGATGTGGACGACCGCGCGGAGGGTGGGCAGTTCGGCGCGGAGTTCGCTGACCGTGTCGCGGCGGTCGTGCTCCTTGCCTCCGTAGCGGTAGCCGTCGACGGTGAACAGGACGACGGGTTCGACCTGCTGGAAGCGGTCGAGGACGCTGCGGGCGCCGAAGTCTGGGGCGCAGGACGTCCAGACTCCGCCGACGGCCGCGGTCGCGAGGAGGGCGACGACGGCCTCGGGGATGTTCGGCAGGTAGCCGCTGACCCGGTCTCCCGGGCGTACGCCGATGGCCCGCAGCTCGGCGGCGAGCGAGCCGACCTGGCGGCGCAGTTCGGCCCAGGTCACGGGGCGGATTTCGTGTGTCTCGTCCACATGGAGGATGGCCGGGGTGTCCGCGCGCGCGGGATCGGTGGCCGTGCGCAGGGCGTGTTCGGCGTAGTTCAGGGAGGCGCCGGGGAACCACTCGGCTCCGGGCATGGCACGGTCGCCGAGCACGCGCGTGTAGGGGGTGGTGAACCGGATGTCGAACCAGTCGGCGACGGCCTTCCAGAACGTGTCGAGTTCGGTCACCGACCAGCGGTGCAGTGCTTCGTAACCGCCGTCGGCGGGGGCTCCGTAGTGTTCGGACGCCCAGGCCTGGAAGCGCGTGATCTGCGCCTCGGCGATGAATTCCTCGTCGGGCTTCCAGAGCGGCGTCGGATTCGCTGCTGACGGCATGGGGCGGCTCCCGGATGTACGCGTGGTGTGCGTCGGTCCCGCGCACGGGCCGGTGTGTGCGCGTGACGCGGCTGACAGGGACGATGCCATGTGATCGACTTCCGCACCAGGTTGTGCCCCACATAGTCCGTGTCGTGAAGATGTGCTGCCACCACGGATGAACGGCAGCTGAACGACTCACCTTTGCGCGCCGCGCAATGACAGGGTGAGCAGCATGAACGGTCGTGACCTGGTACGCGCGGTGAGGGCGGTCGGCTTGGTGGGTGCGGTCCAGGGTTTGCGGGCGGTGCGGTCCTCGTGGCGCAGGAGGCGGGCCGATGCGGTGGGTCTGCGGCCCAGGGGGCCGGAGCGGGCGAGGGTGCCGGGTCCGGTGACCGAGGCCGAGCCGGCGCCCGGTGGTGGCGTCGTCCGGTTCACGCGGTCCGGGCTGCGGATCACGGTGACGGTGACGGGCGCGGTCTTCTGGGGCTGGGACGGGGCGGACCCGGAGCCGTCGTACGCGCTCGCGGGTTCCTGTCCGCAGCCGGATCCGCGGGCCGTCCTGGAGCCGGACAAGGACGGCGGCTGGCGCGTGGTGTCGGAGCGGGTGACCGTCGTCGTGTCGCGGCACGGCGCTGTCTCCGTGTGCACTCCGGGTGGTGTGGTGCTGCGGCGGGATCTGCCGCCGCGCTGGTGGGAGCCCGCGGACGGGGGCGAGGCGCGGTGGGTGCAGCGGTCCGAGGTGGCCGCCGACGCGCGGTTCTTCGGTCTGGGGGGCCGGGCGTCGGGGCCTCGGCTGCGGGACGGCACGTACCGCCTGTGGAACACGGATCCGGGCGGTTCGTTCGGGCCGGGGGACGATCCGCTGTACCTGACCATGCCGGTGCAGATGGTGGTCGCCGACGCGGGCACCCATCTGGTGTTCCACGACAACTCGTGGGACGGCACGGTGACCCTGTCCGAGGGCGAGGAGGGTGCTGGTTCCGGGCACGACCGTGCGGGGACGTGCGAGGTCCGGATGGAGGGCGGTCCGCTGCGCTGCTGGGTCATGGTGGGTGCCCCCGCGCGCGTGCTACGCGCATGGGCGTCGCTGACCGGTGCTCCCGCGCTGCCGCCGGCCTGGGCGCTCGGGTATCAGCACTCGCGTTGGGGCTTCGGCGGGGAGCAGGCGGTGCGGCGGATCGTCGAGGGCTACCGGGAGCGGGGCCTCCCGCTCGACGTGGTCCATCTGGACATCGAACATCTCGACGCGTTTCAGGTGTTCACGGTCGACCGGGAGACCTATCCGGGTCTTCCGCGGCTCGCCGAGGACCTGCGCGCGGACGGTGTGCGGCTGGTGTCGATCGTCGACCCGGCGATCAAGGCGGAGGCGGGGAACGCCGTGTACGACGCGGGAGCGTCCATGGACGCCTTCGTGAAGGACGCGGCGGGGAGGGCCGTGCGGGGCGTGGTGTGGCCCGGTGAGTCGGTGTATCCCGACTTCACCGACCGGGCGGTGCGCAAGTGGTGGGGCGGTCTGTACGAGGAGCGGCTCGCCCAGGGCTTCTCGGGGTTCTGGCACGACATGAACGAGCCGGTGTCCTTCGCCGCGTTCGGTGACCCGACGCTGCCCCGCTCGGCACGGCACTCCCTGGAGGGACGGGGCGGCGACCATCGGGAGGCGCACAACGTGTACGGGCTGTGCATGGCGCGCGCCTGCTACGAGGGGCTGCGTGAACTGCGGCCCCAGGAGCGGCCGTTCCTGTTCTCGCGCTCGGGCTGGGCGGGGATGCAGCGCTACGGAGGGACCTGGTCGGGCGATGTCGCTTCGGGGTGGCCCGGGTTGCACGCTTCGTTGTCCCTGGTGCTGGGTCTCGGTCTGTGCGGTGTGCCGTACTCGGGGCCGGACGTGGGCGGGTTCGACGGGGAGCCGTCTCCTGAGCTGTATCTGCGGTGGTTCCAGCTGGGTGCGTATCTGCCGCTGTTCCGTACGCATGCGGCGCTGCGTGCGGGGCGTCGGGAGCCGTGGGAATTCGGTGACGAGGTGCTGGGGCACGCGCGCGTGGCACTCGTCGAGCGCCGGCGGCTGCTGCCGTATTTCGTGACGCTGGCCCATCTCGCGCGGCGTACGGGTGCTCCGTATGTGCGGCCTGCGTGGTGGGGTGCTCCGGAGGACAGGGCGTTGCGGGACTGCGAGGACGCGTTCTTGTTGGGTGACTCCCTGTTGGTGGCTCCGGTCCTGGAGCCGGGTGCGGACCGGCGGGCGGTGCGGCTGCCGCGCGGGCGCTGGTACGACACGGCGAGCGGGCAGGCGCATGAGGGGCCCGGCCAGGTTCTGGTGGACGCGCCGCTGTCCCGTGTTCCTGTCTTCGCGCGTGCGGGTGCGGTGATCCCGGTCCGGGGCGAGGACGGGGAGTTGTGCCTGGAGGTGTGGGCTCCGGCTCAGGGGCGTACGGGTGGCGGTGTTGTCGTACCGGACGTCGGTGACGGCTGGGAGGCGCCGGACGTCCAGCGCTACACCTCGCGGTGGAGCGGCGGCAGTGTGGTGGTGGAGCGGCAGGACGAGGGCGGGCCGGCCGAGCCCGCGTACCCGGTGCGGGTCCGCGGGCTCTGAGCGTTCAGAGGGCTGGGTGGTTCATGCGGCGGGTTGTCACACGTAGCGGCCCTCGAACCAGGCGCGGACGGCCAAGGTGTGGAGGGGGAAGGCGAGTTCGGTCGGGCGGCGCAGGAGGTGCCAGCCTTCCGTCTCGTCCGTGACGGCGGGCTCGGGCAGTTCGGCGGCCGGGCGTTCCGGGAGGAGGCCGAACAGGAGCAGGTGTCCGTCGGGTGAGCTCATCGCGTCGGCGAGGCGTACGTCGCGGCTCGCCGCCTCGATGCCCGTCTCCTCCTTGAGCTCACGGACGACGGCATCGCGCCAGTCCTCCCTGTGGTCGACGAACCCGCCGGGCAGGGCGACTCCCCCGCGCGCGGGGGCGATGGTCCGAGTGATCACGACGAGAGCGGAACCGCGGCTGTCGTAGACGGCCTGGAGGGCGACCGCGACCGGCAGAGGGTTGCGGTAGCTCACGTCGGCGCAGGCCGGGCACGTGCGCGGCCATCCCGAGACGTCGGGTCCGTAGGCGGTTCCACAACTCGAACAGTGCGAATCCGGAACGGGGTTGGTTATGTGGTGGGGTGCTGACACGCCGCGGACTGTATCCGATCGCGAAGCGCGGCTCTTCCCTGGCCACCATTGATCCTGATAGATGCAGGGTTCATGACTCGAATCGCAACTGCCGTACGCAGACTCGCCGTCACCGCCGCCGCCGCGCTCCTGTGGACGGCCACCGCTCCCGGCGCCGCCCAGGCGAAGCCCGAGCCCAAGGCTCCCCCGCAGTTCGTGGCGCTGCGGGACGTCGACCCGACGATCATCCAGGAGATCCGCTACATCACTCCGCACAACTTCGTCGGGGCGCCCGTCGACGGCTACGAGAAGCCGATGTGCATCCTCACCGAGCCTGCCGCGAAGGCGCTCCACAAGGCGCAGGCCGGGCTCCTGAAGCGGGGCTACTCACTGAAGGTGTACGACTGCTACCGGCCGCAGCGGGCGGTCGACCACTTCGTGGGCTGGGCCAAGGACCTCGACGACCAGCGGATGAAGGAGGAGTTCTATCCGCAGGTCGACAAGACGCGGCTGTTCGCGGACGGTTACATCGCGGAGAAGTCCGGGCACAGCCGCGGCTCCACGCTCGATCTGACCGTCGTGAAGCTGCCGGCGCTGCCCACGCGCGCGTACGTGCCCGGTGAGCGGCTGGCGCCCTGTTACGGGCCGAAGAAGGAACGCTTCCCCGACAACTCGGTGGACATGGGTACGGGCTTCGACTGCTTCGACACGCTCGCCCACACCGACGACCCACGGATCAAGGGGGCGCAGCGCGCGAACCGTGACCTCCTGCGGGACGCCCTGGCCGCGCAGGGGTTCGTGAACCTGCCCGAGGAGTGGTGGCACTTCACGTACAAGCCGGAGCTCTTCCCGGACACGTACTTCGACTTCCCCATCTCGCGGCGTTCCTTGAGCGGCCCGCCCATGGCACACTTCTGACGGTCCATCAGATCAGCTGGTGTTCTGGTGGCGTCGTCGGATCCAGCGCGGGAGGGGCCTTGTCGCGTACGCGCACACCTGTCGTAGCCGATTGGTTCACCGGGGAGGGAGAGGACTTCCGGCTGCTCGGCACGCGATGCTCGGCCTGCGCCTCGGTCTTCTTCCCTCGCGAGGACACCTTCTGCCGCAACCCCGGCTGCGCCGGAGGGGAGCTGCTCTCCGTGCCGCTCTCCCGGCGCGGCCGGGTCTGGTCGTACACGGACAGCCGGTACCGGCCTCCGGCACCGTACGTGTCCGATCCGGAACTTCCATGGCAGCCCTACACGTTGATCGCTGTGGAACTGGAGGCGGAACGCCTGGTGATACTCGGGCAGGCCGTTCCCGGGGTCTCCGTGCCCGACCTGGAGGTGGGCATGGAGGTGGAGATCGTTCCCGGCGTGCTCGACGAGGACGGGGACACGACCTGGACGACGTGGCACTGGCGGCCGACGGGGGTGGCGGCATGACGGACGACGTGGCGGTGCTCGGCGCGGGCATGCACCCCTGGGGCAAGTGGGGGCGGGGCTTCGTCGAGTACGGGACGGTGGCGGCGCGGGCGGCGCTCGCCGACGCGGGGGTCGACTGGCGCGACGTGGAGTCCGTCGTGGGCGCGGACACGGTGCGGGGCGGGTACCCGGGCTATGTGGCGGGCGCGACGTTCGCGAAGGCGCTCGGCTGGCAGGGCGCGCGGGTCGCGAGCGTGTACGCGGCGTGCGCCTCGGGCGCCCAGGCGGTCAACACGGCGCGTACGCAGATCCTCGCGGGGCTCGCCGACGTCGTGCTCGTGGTGGGCGCCGACGCCGCACCCAAGGGGTTCTTCCGGCCGGCGGGCGGGGACCGGCACGACGATCCGGACTGGCTGCGGTTCCGGGTGCTGGGCGCGACGAACCCCGCGTACTTCGGTCTGTACGCGCGCCGGCGCATGGCCGTGCACGGGGACACGCTGGAGGACTTCGCGCGGGTCAAGGTGAAGAACGCGGCAGCGGGTGCTCTCAATCCGAACGCCCGGTACCGCAAGACGGTGACTACCGAGGAGGTGGCCGCGTCGGCGGTCGTCGCCGACCCCCTGCGGCTCCTGGACATCTGCGCCACGTCCGACGGGGCGGCCGCGCTCGTGCTGTGCGGCATGGACTTCGCGCGCAAGCACGGGGTGCGCAACCCGGTACGGATCCGCGCGGTGTCGACGGTCACGCCGACGTATCCGAACACGGTGCTCGACCTCCCGGACATCGCCACCGACTCGGCCGCGGTCGTCGAGCCGGACGGCGTCACCTTCCGCGCCTCGATCGCGCGGGCGGCGTACGAGGAGGCCGGGATCGGACCGGAAGAACTCTCCCTCGCCGAGGTGTACGACCTGTCGACCGCGCTGGAGCTCCAGTGGTACGAGGACCTGGGGCTGTGCGGCGAGGGCGAGGCGGCGAAGCTGCTGAGGGAGGGCGCGACAGCTCACGGCGGACGCATACCCGTGAACGCCAGTGGCGGACTCGCGTCCTTCGGAGAGGCGGTGCCAGCGCAGGCGATCGCCCAGGTCTGCGAGCTGACGTGGCAGTTGCGCGGCACAGCGGGCGCCCGGCAGGTGGCGGACGCGCGCGTGGGGATCACGGCGAACCAGGGACTGTTCGGGCACGGCTCGTCCGTGGTCGCGGTCCGCTGACCGGCACCCGCCGAGGGATCCGTACGCTGCGTGTTCGGCCGAAAAGGATGCGTGAACAGCTCGTGAACTGCGCCTGGGCGCGCGCCGGGGGCGCCATCATGCTTCCGTGCCTTCCTGGACGGACGCTCTCCGTTTCGCCTTTCAGCCGGTCGTCAATCTGACGACCGGAGCCGTGGCGGCCCTGGAGATACTCGCCCGTCCGGAGGTCGGCGACGTGCTGGCGCAAGCCCGGCGCAACCCTGAACTCGACGGCCGTCTGGCCGCGTTGGCGGTGCGCTCGGCGGCGCAGCGGGAGACGCTGCTGCCGCTGCACGTCAATGTGTTCGCCGGGACGGTGGCGGATCTGGGTGGCCTCGCCGCGCTGCGGGACGCCGTCCGGGACGTGGGGCGGCTGCCCTGGGAGGTGACGGTCGACATCGGTCCCCCGTTCACCCACGTGCCGCACCGGGCGCTCCTGGAGGGGGTCACGGCCCTGCGCGACGAGGGCTTCCGGGTCTGCGCGGACGGCGTCGGTGACGGCGACCTGCCGCTGCGGCTCCTGGTCGATCTGGCGCCGGACCTCGTGAAGCTCGATTCCTCGCTGCTGTCGCGTCCCGCGTCGGTGAGTGCCATGCGGACGCTGTGCGAGGGGCTGGGCGCGCTGCTGGCCGTCGAGGGCGTGGAGACGGAGTTGCAGTGCGGCGCCGCGCGGGAGGCCGGAGCGCAGCTGGCGCAAGGTGAGCTGTTCGCGCCGCCGTCGCGGCTCCCGGCGGCCGATGTGTACGTGCCGGCGCTCACGCCCCCGGTGGCGGCTCCGCCGCCTTCGGGGCCGCCCGTGCGCCAGTTCGTGCGGCCCGCCGCGCTGCTGCCCGCTTCGGCCTCGGCGGGCAGGGTACGCGCGCTGCTCACCGGGTCGCCCGACGTGTCCGGCGTGCTCCTGGTGGACTCGGCGGGCGCACCGGTGCGTTCGGTGCAGCGGGACCGCTTCCTGTTGTCGCTCTCGGGCCGCTACGGGCACGCGCTCTACGCCGACCGGCCGGCCGCGCGCCACGGTGACCGGCCGCGCACGGTGGGCGTGGACGCCACCGCCTGGGAGGTCCTCGACGTACTCGCGGACGGCGAGCGCAGCCGTACGGCCGACGATGTCGCGGTCGTCGACAAGCGGGGGCGGTGCGTGGGGATCGTGCGACTCGCCGATCTCGTGCGCGCGCTGGCCGAAAGCCGTGTCGAGGAGGCGGCCGCGCTCAATCCCCTGACGCGGCTGCCCGGTTCGGACGCCATCACGGGCGAGGTGGACCGGCGGATCGCGCAGGGACGCGGGTTCGCCCTGAGCTGGCTGGACATCGACGGGTTCAAGCAGGTCAACGACGGGGCGGGGTTCGCCGCTGGCGATGATCTGATCCGCGAGGTGGGCAGATCCCTGGAGCGGGCCGCGTCGGGCACGACCAGGGTGGGGCACATCGGAGGCGACGACTTCCTGGTACTTGCCGATCCGGACAGGCTCGATCCGCTGGCGTCCGCGGTGCTCGACGTGCCCTGGGCGGCGGGCGGACGGCCCGTCACGCTGTCGCTCGCCACAGTGCTGTGCGCCGCGGGTAGCGTCGCTGACCACCGGCAGGCGGCGGCGTCGCTGGCGCCGCTCAAGCAGGCCGCCAAGGCGCTGCCGGGGGCGAGTTGGGTCATCGGCCGCTCGGACACTCCGGGGCACGAGGTGCGACGGGGTGTGCGTTCGGGGGCGGTCCCGGCGTCCGGGGCGCCGTGGACGGGGACCGGGCCGCGCGCGGAAGCGGAATCGGGCCGCGCAGCCGCTGGATGACGCGGGCGCGGGCCGTGCGGGCGGGCGCCGCCAACCGTTCCGGTCCGCGACCTTGACGCTCCATCACGGCCGGTGAACACTTCCGGGTGTCAGTCGGCATCGCCGCACGTCGTCCCACCGCCGCTCAGGGCCCCAGCCTGTCCGTCGGGCTCCTCCTGTCGCGTTCTGGCAGGTCAGGGCCTTCCTCCAGCGGCGAAACGAGTGATCCGACTGAGCGGGAACGCCTGTCGCGGGCGTCGGGCGGGGTGCGGGAGACCCTGCCGTCGGCCGTTGCAGCCAGAGCCGTCCGGAACCAGCCATGGAAAACGCACCCTGCACTGAGGACCGGGGCGTATCGCTCCGGGCGAGGGCTTAGGAGCCGCCATGAGCAATGGAGACATCTTCGTCGGTGAGGTCATCGGGACCGCGATCCTGATTCTGTTCGGCGCCGGCGTGTGCGCCGCGGTCACGCTCAGGCATTCCAAGGCGAGAGCCTCGGGATGGGTCGTCATCGCGTTCGGGTGGGGCTTCGGCGTGCTGGCCGGGGCGTACACCGCCGCGCCGCTGTCCGGGGGCCAGCTCAACCCGGCGGTGACGATCGGCATCGCCGTGGACACCGGCAAGTGGGACAAGGTCTGGGTCTATCTGCTCGGCCAGATGGTCGGCGCGATGCTGGGCGCCGTGCTGGCCTATCTCGTCTATCTGGCCCAGTTCAACGCCAACGTCACGTCAGGGTCCGGCGAGGACGGGGCGGACGACGACGGGCCCACTCCGACGCTCGGGATCTTCTCCACGATCCCTGAGATCAACAACCCCGTGGCCAACCTGATCACCGAGATCATCGCGACGATCGCCCTCGTGCTGCCCATCCTCGCGTTCGGGCTCACCAAGGGGCTCGGGGAGTCCGGTACGACGGCGCTCGTCGTGGCCTTCCTGGTCGTCGGGATCGGCCTCTCGCTCGGTGGGCCCACCGGGTACGCCATCAACCCTGCGCGCGACCTCGGTCCGCGCATCGTGCACTCGTTTCTGCCGATCCCCAACAAGGGCACGTCCGGCTGGGGTTACGCCATCATCCCGGTGGCCGGGCCGCTGATCGGCGGCGCGCTGTCGGGGCTCATCTACAACGCGGCGTTCTGACCGCGGCCGGGCCGCGCCACGTCGCTATCGCGTCCCCGCGCGCGGGGACCTCGGACGAAGACGAAGGGGAGTCACATGCCCGACAACAATGTGAAGTACGTCGCCGCCATCGACCAGGGCACCACGTCGAGCCGCTGCATCATCTTCAACCACGGCGGGGAGATCGTCGCCGTCGACCAGCGCGAGCACCGGCAGATCTTCCCGAAGCCCGGCTGGGTGGAGCACGACGCCACCGAGATCTGGTCCAAGGTGCAGGCCGTGGTCGCCGGCGCGCTCGCCAAGGCCGGGCTGCGGGCCGACGAGCTCAGCGCCCTCGGCATCACCAACCAGCGGGAGACGACAGTCCTTTGGGACCGGGCCACGGGCCGGCCCGTGCACAACGCGATCGTGTGGCAGGACACCCGTACGTCGGCCCTGTGCAACGAGCTGGGCGGCGCGGACGGCCAGGACCGCTTCCGTGAGCAGACCGGTCTGCCGCTCGCGAGCTACTTCTCCGGACCCAAGGCGGCCTGGCTGCTCGACAACGTGCCGGGGCTGCGCGCCCGCGCCGAGCGGGGCGAGATCGCGTTCGGCACCATCGACTCCTGGCTCATCTGGAACCTGACCGGCGGCACGGACGGCGGCGTGCACGTCACCGACGTCACCAACGCCGGTCGCACCATGCTGATGAACCTGGAGACGCTCCAGTGGGACCAGGGGATCCTGTCGGCGATGAACGTGCCGCAGGCGGTGCTTCCGGAGATCAGGTCGTCGGCCGAGGTCTACGGGACGGCCGTCGGCCAGCTCTCCGGGGTGCCGGTCGCGTCCGCGCTCGGCGACCAGCAGGCCGCCATCTTCGGGCAGGCCTGCTACGACACGGGGACGGCCAAGAACACGTACGGCACAGGCAGTTTCCTGCTGCTCAACACCGGGAACCGGCCCGTCCCCTCGAAGCACGGACTGCTCACCACGATGGGGTACAAGATCGGCTCCGAGGCGCCGGTGTACTGCCTCGAAGGGTCGATCGCGATCACCGGCGCCCTGGTGCAGTGGTTCCGCGACCAGCTCGGGATCATCCGCACGGCCGACGAGATCGAGACGCTCGCGGCGAGTGTGAGTGACAACGGCGGCGCCTACATCGTGCCGGCGTTCTCGGGTCTGTTCGCGCCGTACTGGCGCTCGGACGCGCGCGGTGTCGTCACGGGGCTGACGCGGTACGTCACCAAGGCCCATCTGGCGCGGGCCGTCCTGGAGGCGACGAGCTGGCAGACGCGCGAGGTCGTCGACGCGATGTACCAGGACTCCGGCGTGCAGATCACGACGCTGAAGGTCGACGGCGGCATGACCAAGAACAATCTCCTGATGCAGCATCAGGCAGACGTCCTCGGGGTGCCGGTGATCCGGCCGCGGGTGTCGGAGACGACGTGCCTGGGCGCAGCGTACGCGGCCGGGCTCGCGACGGGGGTGTGGAACGACCTGGACGAGCTCAAGGCGCACTGGCAGCGCGACGCGGAGTGGACGCCGGCCATGGAAGGCGCGACGCGTGAGCGCGAGTACCGCAACTGGCGCAAGGCCGTGGAGAAGAGCTTCGGCTGGCACGACGACGAGGCATGACGGCCGCCGCGCGCCTCCGGTGACTGGCGCGTGGTCCTGGTGAGGGCCACGCGTGCGTGGACGACGGTCCGCACCCCGGTCGGCGAGGGTGCGGGCCGTTCCCATGTCCTTCGTCAGCGCGCGGGCGATTCAGGTGGTGGCCGGCTGGCGGCGGCGCGCGCCCACGGCCATCGCGTGCTCGACGACGCCGATGAGGACCTCCTTGACGGTCTCCTTCTCGCGCGCGTCGCACAGCAGGACAGGCACGTCGGAGTCGAGGTCGAGGGCCTGGCGTACAGCGTCTGCCGGGTAACGGGCCGATCCGTCGAAGCAGTTGACGCCCACGACGAACGGTATGGAGCGCCGCTCGAAGTAGTCGACGGCGGCGAAGCAGTCCTCCAGGCGGCGGGTGTCGGCGAGGACGACGGCACCCAGAGCGCCCGTCGCCAGCTCGTCCCACAGGAACCAGAAACGGTCCTGCCCGGGGGTGCCGAAGAGGTAGAGCACCAGGTCCTCGCGGAGCGTGATCCGGCCGAAGTCCATGGCGACCGTGGTGGTGTGCTTGCCCTCGACGCCCCGGGTGTCGTCGAGCGGGCGGCCCGCCTCGCTGAGCAGCTCCTCGGTGCGCAGGGGCTTGATCTCGCTGACCGCGCCGACGAGAGTCGTCTTGCCCACTCCGAATCCGCCGGCCACGAGGATCTTGAGCGTGACGGGCTCCACGGGGGGCTTGCCGCGCTCAGAACGCCCGAAGATCATGGGTGTCTTCTCCTGCCTCACTGCTGTCGCTGTGGTCATTCCCGGAGGGCGGCGGACCGTATCCGCCGCCTCCGGGGGTTTCGATGACGAGTACGTCGCCGGGGAGCACGTCCGCCGAGTCGCTGCCGGCGAGCCGGTCGACCGTGCCGTCGGGGTGCTCCACGGAGTTGGCGCCCAGGGCCCCCGGCCCGCCGCCCGCCATGCCGTACGGCGGGACCCTGCGGTGCTGCGAGAGGGTGGACACAGTCATGGGTTCGAGGAAGCGGAGGCGGCGTACGGCGCCGTCGCCGCCGCGCCACCGTCCGGGGCCCCCGCTGCCTCGCCGCACGGCGAACTCCTCGAGCAGGACGGGCAGTCGCCACTCGAGGACCTCGGGGTCGGTGAGCCGCGAGTTGGTCATGTGGGTCTGCACGACGGGCGCTCCGTGGAAGCCGTCGCCGGCTCCGGAGCCCGAGGCCACGGTCTCGTAGTACTGGTGGCTCTCGTCGCCGAAGGTCACGTTGTTCATCGTCCCGGAGCCCTCGGCCTGGACGCCCAGGGCCGCGTAGAGGGCGCCGGTGATGGCCTGGGAGGTCTCCACGTTGCCGGCGACGACGGCGGCGGGCGGCTCGGGGGCGAGGAACGAGCCGGGCGGGACGACGATGCGCAAGGGGCGCAGGCAGCCGTCGTTGAGGGGGATGTCGTCGTCCACGAGGGTCCGGAAGACGTAGAGGACGGCCGCGTTGACGACGGCGAAGGGGGCGTTGAAGTTGGTGGCGAGTTGTGGCGATGTGCCGGTGAAGTCGACGGTCGCGCTGCGCTGCTCGCGGTCCACGGTGACCCGGACGCGGATCACGGCGCCCGAGTCGGTCTCGTAGGCGAACTCGCCGTCCTGTAATGCGTCGACAACGCGGCGCACAGCTTCCTCCGCGTTGTCCTGCACGTGCTTCATGTACGCCTGGACGACGTCGAGCCCGAAGTGGTCGATCATGCGGGCGACTTCGTCGACGCCCTTCTGGTTGGCGGCGATCTGGGCGCGCAGGTCGGCGAGGTTGGTGCGCGGGTTGCGCGACGGATACGGGCCGCCGGTGAGCAGGCCCAGGGTCTCCGTCTCGCGGAAGCGGCCCCCTTCGACGAGCAGCCAGTTGTCGAAGAGGATGCCTTCCTCTTCGATGGTGCGGCTGCCCGCGGGCATGGAGCCGGGGGCGATGCCGCCGATCTCCGCGTGGTGGCCGCGCGAGGCGACGTAGAACAGGATCCGCTCACCCTCCGTGTCGAAGACCGGGGTGATGACGGTGACGTCGGGGAGGTGGGTACCCCCGTGGTAAGGGTCGTTGACCGCGTACGTGTCCCCCGGCCGCATGCGCGTGCCGCGCCGGCGGATGACCTCCTTGACGCTGGTGCCCATGGATCCCAGGTGGACGGGGATGTGGGGGGCGTTCGCGACGAGGCTGCCGTCAGGGTCGAAGAGCGCGCAGGAGAAGTCGAGGCGCTCCTTGATGTTGACCGACTGGGAGGTGGACTCCAGTCGGGCGCCCATCTGTTCGGCGATCGACATGAAGAGGTTGTTGAAGACTTCGAGGAGTACGGGGTCGGCTGCCGTGCCGATGTCGGAACTCTCCGTGATCGCCGCGCGTTCCATGATCAGGTGGCCGTCGTCCGTCAAGGCCGCTCGCCAGCCGTCGTCCACGACCGTCGTGGACCCGGACTCGGCGATGATCGCGGGTCCGGTGACGCTTTCGCTGGGCGGCAGTCGGTCGCGTCGGTGCAGGGGCACGTCGCGCCAGGTGCCGCCGGTGTGGAGGCTGACGGTTTCCGGGGCGGCGGTCGGGGCCGAGCGGGATGCGAGGGCGGACAGATCGGGGGGTGCGGTGAGGCCGGTCGCTTCGACGGAGAGTGCTTCGACGACGAGAGGGCGGTCGAGGGTGAAGGAGTAGGTGGCGCGATGGCGTCCTTCGAAGGCGGCGCGCATCGTGTCGGGCTCCGTGAGTTCCACGGTGAGCGTGGTGTCGGTGCCGTCGTAGCGCAGTTGGGCCCGGCGGGTGACGCGGATACGGTCCTCGGGCACATCCTCGGCGAGGAGTTCGGCGCGGGCCGCGCCCTCCAGGTCGTCGGCGGTCTTGTGGACGTGCGGCATGGCGGACGGTTCGAGCGGTGCCTCGACGGACTGCTCGCGCATGGCGGTCGTGTCGGCGAGACCGATGCCGAGCGCGGACAGGAGTCCGGCCATGGGCGGTACGAGGACGGTGCGGATGCCGAGCGAGTCGGCGACGCGGCATGCGTGCTGGCCGCCCGCCCCACCAAAGGTGGTGAGGGCGTAACGGGTGACGTCGTGGCCCTTCTGGACGGAGATCCGCTTCACGGCGTTCGCGATGTTGGCGACGGCGATCTGCAGATAGGCCTCGGCGACCTGTTCCGGACTGCGGTCGTCGCCGGTGCGGTCGCGGATCTCGCGGGCCAGCGCGGCGAAGCGGTCCCGTACGAGGGTGTGGTCCAGGGGCTGGTCCCCGTCGGGGCCGAACACTGCGGGGAAATGGGCGGGTTGGATCCGCCCGAGGGCCACGTTCGCGTCGGTGACGGTGAGCGGGCCGCCGCCGCGGTAGCAGGCGGGTCCCGGGTCGGCGCCCGCGGAGTCGGGGCCCACGCGGTAGCGGCTGCCGTCGAAGTGGAGGACGGACCCGCCGCCGGCCGCGACGGTGTGGATGTCGAGCATGGGGGCGCGCAGGCGCACGCCGGCGATCTGCGTGGTGAAGACGCGCTCGTACTCCCCCGCGTAGTGCGACACGTCCGTGGACGTGCCGCCCATGTCGAAGCCGATGACACGGTCGAAGCCGGCGAGGCGGGAGACCCGGGCCATGCCGACGATGCCGCCGGCGGGTCCCGACAGGATGGCGTCCTTGCCGCGGAACTGTCCGGCCTCGGTGAGCCCGCCGTTGGACTGCATGAACATCAGGTGTACGCCCGCGAGTTGGTCCGCCACCTGTTGGACGTAGCGGCGAAGGACCGGCGACAGGTAGGCGTCGACGACCGTCGTGTCGCCGCGCGGGACGAGCTTCATCAGGGGGCTGACCTCGCTGGAGAGCGAGATCTGCGGGAAGCCGATCCGGGCCGCGAGGGCGCCGATCCGCCGCTCGTGGTCGGGGTACAGATGGCTGTGCATGCAGACGACGGCGAGGGCCCTGATTCCGTCGTCGTACGCCTGGCGCAGCGACACTTCGAGTGCGTCCGTGTCGAGGGGGGTGAGAACGGCGCCGTGGGCGTCGACGCGCTCGTCGGCTTCGATGACCCGTTCGTGGAGCAGTTCGGGCAGTTCGATGCGGCGCGCGAAGATGCGGGGCCTGTTCTGGTACGCGATGGGCAGGGCGTCGCGAAAGCCTCGGGTGACCACGAGGGCGGTGCGTTCGCCCTTGCGTTCCAGGAGGGCGTTGGTGGCGACGGTGGTGCCCATGCGGACGGAGTCGACGCAGGTGTGCCCCGGCTCGCCCTCGTCGTCGAGGAGTTCGCGGATCGCGGCGACGGCGGGGTCGCGGTAGCGGGCGGGGTTGTCGGACAGGAGCTTGTGGGTGAGCAGGCGTCCGTCGGGGTGCCGCGCGACGACATCGGTGAACGTGCCGCCTCGGTCGATCCAGAACTGCCAGCCTGTCACGTGCGTCTCCGTTGTTCGCCCCGCTGCTCGCCTGGTCCCCACCCCCGTGTGTGGCCTCGGTGTACGCGTGGGTCAGAGCGCCCTGAGACCGTTGATCACGTCGCGCAGAATACTCTCGTCCGGGAGCTCGGCAGGGGGTACGGGCCGGGTCACATGGACCAGTTCCTCGTCGACGAGATCGCCGATGAGGACGCGTACGACGCCGATCGGAAGGTCGAGTTCCGCGGCGAGTTCGGCCACCGACTGAGGGCTGTCGCGGCACAGCCCGACGATGTCCACGTGCTCCGGGGACAGCGTCTGGTCGGCGGCGGGGTCGCCGGTGCGGTGTTCCGCGACGACGACCGCGATCAGGTCGAGCCGATGCTGGGCCGCGCTGGTGGTGCGGCCGCGTGTCATGGCGTACGGACGAACCACCGGTCCGGCGTCGTCGTCGAACCAGTGGTGCGTCTCCTGCGTCCCCTCCCCGTCAGGGCTCATACCGGCCCACTACCCGCCGGCGGACAGATCGGTGCGCGGAGCAGTCCCGAGATGCACGCCGACCCGCTTGACCAGCAAGGTCATCTCGTACGCGACGAGACCGACGTCGGAGTCCGCGTCCGACAGGACGGCGAGGCAGCTGCCGTCGCCGGCGGCCGTGACGAAGAGGAAGGCGTCGTCCAGCTCCACGACGGTCTGGCGGACGCTGCCCGCCTCGAAGTGCCGGCCGACCCCCTTGGCCAGGCTGTGGAAGCCGGAGGCGACGGCGGCGAGGTGCTCGCTGTCCTCCCGGGTGAGGTCCTTGGAGACCCCGGTCGGGAGGCCGTCCCCGGACAGCACGAGCGCCTTGCGGATACTGGCGACGCGCTCCACCAGGTCGTCCAGGAGCCAGTTCAGCTCCCCGGAACCGCCGTTCGCGGTGGTGTGTGCGGCGGCCTTCGGTGCGGTCATCGACCGTCCCCCTCAGATGTCGTTCCCTGTGCTGTGCCGTCGGAGGCGTCGTCGCCTGCGGCGTTCTCCTCGCGGCCGCGGCGCCAGCCTCGCTGGAGCGAGGCCATCCTGTTGCGGACCTCGTCGGCGTCGCGCTCGGCGGGGCTGTCCGAGTGGTTGGGCCCCTCCCGGTCTGCGACGCGGTCGGCGCGCAGATCGGGTCCTTCCTTGAGCTGCGGGGCGAGATTGGCCTGCCGAACGCGGCGGGGCAGACCACTCGGCGTGCTCGGCGCGGGGGCGTCGGCGGCCGGTTCCGGCGCGGGGTCGCGCACCGGCTCCGGGCGACGTGCGGGAGTCGCGTCCTCCGGGGCCTCGGCGCGGGCGCGCCTGCGCGGCAGGTCCGGCGCGGACGCCGACGTGAGACGGCGCTCGCGGGGTCCCTCCGGGGCTTCCGGACGGTACGTGTCCCCAGGACTGTCCGGGATCGGGGCCGTGAGCTCGGGTGGGACGCCGACCGGGGTCTCGGGCGCGTCCGTTCGTCGGTTGTCCGGTTCCGACTCTCCGGGCCTCGTGTGGGTGACGGGCCTGCCGTGCGAGCTGACGAGCTTGGGCGCCCTGCGGCGCGGCAGCGGCACGGGCGCTTCATCGGCGTCGGGGCCCGCGGGTCCACCGGCGCGGTGGGTCGGATCGGGCCGGTTCTCGAACTCGTCGCGCGCGTGCTGGTGCTGCTCTCCGGGGAGCCCGGTGGGGCGGCGGCGCGGCCGGAAGAGCCCGCCTCGTTCGCTGTCCTCGTCGTCGAGAGCACCGGGGAAGGGCGCGAGGTCCGACGCTGCCAGAGGCGCCTCCAGCTCCACGGGCCCGTCCAGGAGAGAGGCGGGAAGGCCCGGGAGCGGGCTGCCCGCCGTGGAGAGCTTCGGGGAGCGCACGCCGGGGCCCTCGCCGCGCCGGGGGCTGTTCGGACGGTCGAGACGGAAGCCGGCGCCCTCGGTGTCGGGGGCGTCGGTGAGCAGGGTGTCCGGGATGAAGACGACCGCGGTCGTGCCGCCGTACGGAGACGGCTGGAGCGAGACGCGGACGTTCTGGCGCTGGGCGAGCCGGCTGACCACGAAGAGGCCGAGCCGGTCGGTGTCGGAGAGTTCGAACTCGGGCGTCTCGGCCAGCCGCAGATTGGCGTCGAGGAGCGCGTCGGCCGCCATGCCGAGGCCCCGGTCGTGGATCTCCAGGGTGAAGCCGTTCGCGACACGCTCGCCGATGACGTGCACGGCGGTGTGCGGCGGCGAGAACACCGTGGCGTTCTCCAGGAGTTCGGCCACGAGGTGGGTGAGGTCGGCGACGGCGGGGCCGGTGACCGCGATGCGCGGCAGGCGCCGGACCTCGATGCGCTCGTAGTCCTCCACCTCGGCGACGGAGGCCCGGACGATGTCCATGAGCTGGACGGGCCTGCGCCACTGCCGGGAGGGGGCGGCCCCGGAGAGGATCACCAGGCCCTCCGCGTGGCGCCGCATGCGCGTGGTCAGATGGTCGAGGCGGAACAGGTCGGCGAGTTCGTCGGTGTCCTCGGTCCTGCGCTCCATCGTGTCCAGCAGGGTGAGCTGCTTGTGGAGGAGCACCTGGCTGCGCCGGGCGAGGTTGACGAAGACCTCGGAGACACCGTGGCGCAGTTCGGCCTGTTTCACGGCCGCCTCGACGGCGGAGCGCTGAAGGGTGTTGAGCGCCTGACCGACCTGCCCGATCTCGTTCTTGTCGTACTCCAGGCGAGGGGCCTCGGTCTCCACGTCGACGCGTTCGCCGGCCGCGAGGCGGCGCATCACGCTGGGCAGCCGGACACCGGAGGCCTCGTGGGCCTCCAGGCGCAGCCGCCGCAGGTCGCGGACGAGGCCGCGGCCGATGCGTACGGACAGGAACAGCGAGAGCAGCACCGCGAGCAGGCCGAGCACACCGGCCGCTCCGGCCTGCAGGAAGACATTGATCGCGACGGGGCGCGCCCGGTCCTGGTAGCGCTCCGTGGCGGCGGTGTCGCGCTTGACCAGCTCGTCGAGCACCTGGCCCGAAGCATCGTTCCAGGCGCGTGCGGTGACGCCCCTGGGGGTGCCGGCCGGGGAGTCGGCGAGTGTGTTCTCCGCCGTGCGCAGGGCCGCCGTGTCGGCGCTCTTCCAGTAGCGCTCGAACTCGGCACGGTCGTCGTCGGGGAGCAGCGCGAGGCTGGTGTCGTACAGGATGCCGCGCTGGGCGACGAGGTCGGACACCTGACGCAGTTCCTTGTGCGTGATCCTGCGGGCGACGAGCGCCGAGCCGACCAACGCATCCTCACGGGACAGCAGTTCACGCGCGCGCAGCACGCCGATGACGGCGCGGCCCTGGCGGTCCATCGTCGAGTTGTCGAAGGAGCTGAGCGTGAGCAGGAAGTCGTACGTCGGGTCGATGAGGCGGTTGTAGAAGTCGAGGGCCTGTTCGCGGGTGACGGTTCCTTCGTCGACGTTGCGGCGCAGGGACTCGATGCCGTCGAATCCCTCGACGACGGTGGAGATTCGGCGCCGGGAATCGTCGCTCATGTCATCGCGGATCCCGGAGTTCTCGGATTTCGCCTTGATCTGGGCCATCGCCTCGTCGGAGGCGCTGCGGCGGCTGCGCAGCTTGGAGAGGGCGTCGGAGGCCCGGGGATCAGCCAGATAGACAAGGGTCTGGCGGCGCTCTTCCTGAAGGGTCCGGCCGGCGTCGGCGATCGGGTAGCCGATCTCGTCCGCGACCCTCCCCGACGACAGCAGTTGCGTCGCGGCGCGGCCCGTGATCACCGTGGAGAAAGCCCAGATGGCGGTCAGGGATACCAGCGGCACCAGGAGCAACGCCACGATCTTCCGGCGGATGGACTTCCCGCGAAAGCGCATGGCCTCCCCCAGATCGACCCCTGCGGTCAGGGGTACACATGTGCGGCAACAAACGGCGCGAGCCTACTACTGACGCAGGAGCAACTCGAAGGGCTGTCCGGATGCTGTCCGGTGGCAGGTGGAGTGGGACATCAGCATGTGTCCGGGCATTGCGGGAGATTGCATCCCGCAAAGCGGCGCTCGGAATCCGGCATCATCCGGCCTGACACGGGCGGGAGTTGGCCGGAATCGATCGATCTTCGGCGGGGCGGAAGTGACCGCCGCAATCCGGGGGAATCTTTCGACGCCGCCGTACGTCCTTCCTTACGGGGCATACGTGATGAGGTCCGTACGAGATGAGCGGGCAGCGTAAAGCGGCGCAATCCGGGCAGCCATCGAAGAGCCCCGGTGCGGGAGCAAGCAGGGCAGCGGGCTGTGACGGCGGGGGGAGTGACGAACTGATGGGCACGGCAGAGCGGAGCGGGGAGTTGTGGGTAGAGGAGCCGGCGGGCCGGCGCCGGATGCCTGATCCGGTGCGGACGGCGGCGGTACGGGCGGTGCTCATAGTCGCACTGACCCTGATGCAGGCGGTGATCGCGTTCCTGTGCACAGTCGCCGACTCATGGCTGGCGTTCCCGATGGTGCTGAGCAGCGTGGGGAGCACAGTCGTGGCGACCTGGGGCGTGCTGGACGTCTGGGTGACCCGACAGGTGTGGAACCAGCGCAACGGCGTGGTGTCCGCGCCCAACAGCTCAGCACGACAGTTGCGCAGAGAGCGTCGCCAGGCCCGCCGGCAGGCACGCGCACAGGGCCGTCCGGCCCCGGAACGCATACGGAGGCGTGGCAGGGCCGGACAGTTGACGCATACGTAGGTGCGGGTCGATGGGCGCGCAGCAGTCAGGTGCGTCCGCGTAGGTGGGTGGGAGTGGGATCGGTGGCGGTGGCCTGGCGCCGGGACAGGTGTCGGCTACCTACACGCGCCCGAGGCGAGAGCCGCTGTCACAGCGCCACCGGCTCCGCGACGTTCCGCACGACCGGTCGCGCCTCGCCGCGCGCCAGCTCCCGGCGCACGCGTGTGAACGGTCGCGGCCGGTCCACCGCGAGCGCGGCCGTGGTCACTCCGGCGCGCTCGTAGAGTGCGAGGAAACTCCCGTCCTCCACGGCGCCTTCGACGACACGGACCAGGTCGCCGTCCTTCCTGCGCCCGGCGAACTGGATGCGCGAGCCGTACTGGTCCGACCAGAAGTACGGCAGCGGCCGCACGGTCTCGACGGCGCGGCCCGCCAGCAGATTGCGTACGGCGACCCGCGGCTGGGCCGTGGCACTCGTCCAGTGCTCGGCCCGCGCCCCGCCCACGCGAGCCACATCGCCCACCGCCACGACCTGGGGCAGCGCCGTGACACAGCCGTCGTCGCAGAGCACGCCGTCGTGCAGCGCGAGCGTCGAACCGGCGAGCCAGCCCGTGTTGGGCACGGCACCGATGCCGACGACGACCACGTCGGCGGGCAGCACGCGCCCGTCGGCCAGCTCCACGCCGTGGACAGCGCTGTCGCCGTGCAGTGCCGCGACCCCGACGCCCGTGGCCAGTTCCACCCCGCCGCGTGCGTGGAGCCCCGCGCACACCGCGGCCATCTCCGGACCGAGTTGGGGCAGGAGCGGCAGCGGCGCCGCCTCCACGACGGTCACGGAGTGGCCCAGTGCGGCGCAGGAAGACGCCGTCTCGGCGCCGATGAACCCACCGCCGATCACGACCACGCGCCGCGGCCCGCGCAGCAGTTCGGCACGCAGGGAGCGCGCGTCGTCCAGGGTCCTGAGCGTGTGCACGCCGGTGAGGGCGGGGCCGGGCAGCCGGCGGGCGCTCGCCCCGGTGGCGATGACGACCCCGTCCGTGGACACCGTGCGGCCGTTCTCCAGGAGGACGGTGCGACCGCGCGCGTCGAGCCCGCGGGCCCGCACGCCGAACATCCACTCGGCGCCCAGTTCCAGCGTCTCGTCGACGTCGGACAGGGCAAGCTGGTCCTCGCCGGCCTTCCCGAGGAGGAAGTCCTTGGACAGCGGCGGGCGGTCGTACGGACGGTGCGGCTCCTCGCCCACGATGACGAGCCGCCCGTCGAAGCCCTGGGCCCGCAGCTCACGGGCGGCGTACAGCCCGGCGAGCGAGGCGCCCACCACGGTCACGGTCCTCATGCCGGATCCCGTGCTCATTCCGTTGACAGTGCTCATGCGGCGGTGCCTTCCTCGGCGGCAGGATGGACGTGGACCACGCCGTCGTCGACGGTCACCCGGTGGGTGCGTACGGGGCGGCGGGCGGGCAGGCAGGTCGGCCGCCCGGTGCGGAGATCGAATGAAGCCTCGTGGAGCGGGCATTCGACCAGACAGCCCTCCAGCCAGCCCTCCGACAGGGAGGCGTCCTGGTGGGTGCAGGTGTCGTCGATGGCGTACAGCTCACCGTCAGCATGGAAGACGGCGATGGGCGGTGCTGTGTCGATGCGGACGGATCCGCCCTCGGGGAGGTCTTCAAGGCGGCAGACGGGTATCACGGGCCCCCCTCTTGGTCCAGGGCTGTCTGACTCAGGACTGTTCGGTAACATGGCGTTCCGCATGGCGCACGAGGGAGCGCTATGCGCAACAGAATCCGGTCGAGGTGCCCGCCGCGTCAAGGGCTTCTCGAAGATGCGACCCGCCAAGGGGTCGCAAGGTGGTGAGAGTTGAGTGATGACCCGCAAGGAATCGCAGGCTGAACCAGGCACGACGACACCGGAGAAGACCTCGAAGGGCGCGGCCGCCTCCGTCCAGTCCGTGGACCGCGCGGTGAGCGTCCTCGAGATCCTCGCCCAGCACGGCGAGGCGGGCGTCACCGAGATCGCCGACGAGCTGGACGTACACAAGTCCACCGCCTTCCGACTGCTCGGAGTGCTGGAGAACCGGGGCCTGGTCGGGCAGGCCAAGGACCGCGGCAAGTACTACCTGGGGGCAGGTGTACTGCACCTCGCGGGGGCGGCGGCAGTGCGCCTGGACATCTCGCAGGAGGGCGTGCCCGTCTGCCGTGAACTGGCCGACGAGCTGGGCGAGACGGTCAACATCGCGATCCTCGACGACGATGTCGCCGTCAACATCATGCAGGCGCGCGGCTCGGCCTCCGTCACGGCGCAGAACTGGCTGGGCAGACGCACTCCCCTGCACGCCACATCGAGCGGCAAGGTACTGCTCGCCCATCTGCCGTCCGCGCTGCGCGAGGGCCTGCTCGCCCGCCCGCTGGCGCGCTTCACCCCGCACACGGCGACCGGGACGGCGTCACTGCGGGCCGAGCTGGAGGCCGTGCTCGACCAGGGGTACGCCGTCGCCGTGGAGGAGCTGGAGGTCGGCCTCGCCGCGGTCGCGGCCCCCGTGTTCGCCCACGACGGAAAGGTCATCGGTGCGATCAGCGCGTCGGGTCCCGTGTACCGGCTGACCGAGGAACACCTCCCCGAGCTGGCCAAACGCACCGTCGCGGCTTCGACCGAACTGTCGCGCCGGATGGGATACGGCTTCTAGCAGGACGTTCCGCAGCACGGTTACTGAACGCGGGGTCAGGGAAACCTGGCCCCGCGTTCTGCGTGTGTCGACGACGTTTCGATGCGGCCGATCGTTTTGCCAAGCATTAACTCCCACCCCTTGACGGGGCCTTGATGGCGTTTCCAAGATGTTCCTCATCGCGCAACTGAGCGTGCACTGCGCAACAGCAGAGGAGTTTGGTCGTGCCACATGAGGTCCGCGCCGTCGTCGCTGTGAAGAAGGGCGCACCCGTCGAGGTGCAGACGATCGTCGTGCCCGATCCCGGCCCGGGCGAGGTTCTGGTCAAGGTGCAGGCGTGCGGGGTCTGCCACACGGATCTGCACTACCGGGAGGGCGCCATCAACGACGACTTCCCGTTCCTGCTCGGCCACGAGGCGGCCGGCACCGTCGAGTCCGTCGGCGACGGGGTCACCGACCTCACCCCCGGCGACTACGTGGTGCTCGCCTGGCGCGCCCCCTGCGGCAACTGCCGTTCCTGTCGCCGCGGCCGCCCCTGGTACTGCTTCGACTCGCGCAACGCGACGCAGCCCATGACGCTGCTCGACGGAACGCCGCTGAGCCCCGCGCTCGGCATCGGCGCGTTCGCCGAGAAGACCCTGGTCGCGGCAGGACAGGCGATCAAGGTCGACCCTGCGGCGCGTCCCGAGGCCGCGGGCCTGATCGGCTGCGGCGTGATGGCCGGCTACGGCGCGGCCGTGAACACGGGCAACGTCCAACGCGGCGACACCGTCGCCGTGATCGGCTGCGGCGGCGTCGGCAACGCGGCCATCGCGGGCGCCTGCCTCAACGGCGCGCGCCGCGTCATCGCCGTCGACATCGACGACAAGAAACTCGACCAGGCCGAGAAGTTCGGCGCCACACACACGGTCAACTCCCGCGGCACGGACGCGATCGAGGCGGTGCGCGCGCTCACCGGCGGGTTCGGCGTCGACATCGCCATCGACGCGGTCGGCCGCCCCGAGACGTACAAGCAGGCGTTCTACATGCGGGACCACGCGGGCGTGCTGGTGCAGGTCGGGGTGCCCGAGCCGGACATGACGCTGGACATTCCGCTCATCGACCTGTTCTCGCGCGGCGGCGCCCTCAAGTCCTCCTGGTACGGGGACTGCCTGCCGAGCCGTGATTTCCCGGTCCTCATCGACCAGTACCTCTACGGGCTCCTCGACCTGAACGGGTTCGTGACCGAGACGATCGCCCTCGACCAGGTGGAGGAGGCGTTCGCGAAGATGCACCGCGGCGACGTGCTGCGCTCGGTGGTGGTCCTGTGAACCCCGCGGCCCGCGCCGAACGCGTCGTCACCTCCGGCACGTTCAGCCTGGACGGCGAGACGTTCGACGTCGACAACAACGTGTGGCTGATCGGCGACGACGAGGAGGTCCTGATCGTAGACGCGGCGCACGACGCGGGGCCGATCACTGCCGCCGTCGCCGGGCGCCGAGTCACCGCGATCGTCTGCACCCACGGGCACGACGACCACATCGGCGCCGCGGCCGATCTGGCCGAGGCGACCGGCGCCCCCGTTCTCCTGCATCCCGCCGAGCGAGAGCTGTGGGAGGCGGTGCACCCGGACCGCAAGCCCGACGCGGAGCTCACCGACGGGCTGCTCCTGACCGTCGCCGGGGTCGACGTCCAGGTCCTGCACACCCCCGGTCACTCCTGGGGCAGTTGCAGCCTCTACGTGCCGTTCCTCGACGCCGTGTTCACCGGCGACACCCTCTTCCACGGCGGCCCGGGGGCTACCGGCCGCTCGTACTCCGACGCCCCGACGATCGCGGCGTCCATCCGCGGCCGGCTCCTCACCCTGCCGGGCGGCACGGTTGTCCACACCGGCCACGGCCAGGACACGACCATCGCCGCGGAGCGCGCCAACATACCTGCCGCATAAGGCCATTCCATCCCCACCAGCATGAGGAGGGGCATGTCCAGCACGCCCGAAAAGCCCGGAACATCCAGCCCTCGCGTCGTCATCATCGGCGCCGGAATCGTCGGCTGCTCCCTCGCCGACGAACTCACGGCCCGCGGCTGGACCGACGTCACCGTCCTCGAACAGGGCCCGCTGCCGGCCCCCGGCGGCTCCACCTCGCACGCGCCGGGACTGGTCTTCCAGACGGGTCCGTCCAAGACCCTCACGGAGTTCGCCCGGTACACGGTGGAGAAGTTCAACACCCTTGAAGTGGACGGACTTTCCTGCTTCAACCCGGTGGGCGGCCTGGAGCTGGCGACCACCCCCGAACGCTGGGCCGACCTGCACCGCAAGGCCGGCTACGCCGCCTCCTGGGGCGTGCGCGGGGAACTCGTCAGCGCCGCCCGGTGCAAGGAACTGTGGCCCCTCATCGACCAGTCGGTCGTACTCGGCGGCTTCCACACCCCCGACGACGGCCTGGCCCGTGCCCTGCTCGCCTCCCGCGCCCAGATGGAACGCGCCCGCGAGCGCGGCGCCACGTTCCTCGACCGGCACACGGTCACCGGCATCGAGCAGGAGGACGGCCGGGTCACGGCGGTGGTCACCGACCGCGGCAGCTTCCCCGCCGACCACGTCGTCTCCGCCGCCGGATTCTGGGGCCCGGTGATCGGCCGCATGGCGGGCGTGGAGGTCCCGCTCCTGCCCCTCGCGCACCAGTACGCGAAGACCAGGCCCATGGCGGAGCTCGAAGGAGCCGACGACCCCCGCGCGGAAGCCTCGAAGCCGATCCTCCGATTCCAGGACCGCGATCTGTACTTCCGTGAGCACACCGACCGCATCGGCATCGGCAGTTACGCCCACAAGCCGCTGCCCGTCGATCCGTTCAAGGTCCTCGACTACGACGAGGCGCGGGCGAGTGAGCTGGACATGCCGTCGTCGCTGCCTTTCACCGAGGAGGACTGGGCGCCCAGCTGGAAGGACTGCCGTTGGCTGATCCCCGCGCTGCGCGGGACGGAGATCGAGGAGGGCTTCAACGGCGTCTTCTCCTTCACGCCCGACGGGATGCCGGTCCTCGGCGAGACCCGTGCGCTGCGCGGATTCTGGCTGGCCGAGGCAGTGTGGGTGACCCATTCGGCGGGCGTCGCCAAGGCGGTCGCCGAGTGGATGGTCGACGGGCGCCCCTCCGTCGACGTGCACGAGTGCGACCTCACCCGCTTCGAGGACGCCCAACGCTCCCCCGCCTATGTGCACGACCGCGGGGCGCAGCAGTTCGTCGAGGTCTATGACGTCCTGCACCCGCTCCAGCCGGCGGAGCAGCCGCGCCCGCTGCGGGTGAGCCCCTTCCACGCCCGCCAGGAGCAGCTCGGCGCGTACTTCCTGGAGGGCGGCGGCTGGGAGCGTCCGCACTGGTACGAGGCGAACGCGGACCTGCCCACCGGTGACGTGCCCGAGCGCGACACCTGGTCGGCCCGCTACTGGTCGCCCATCGCGGCCGCCGAGGCGAAGGCCACCCGCGAGAAGGTCGCCCTCTACGACATGACGCCGCTGCGCCGCCTGGAGGTCACGGGTCCGGGCGCCCTCGACTTCCTCCAGCGCATGACGTCGAACAATCTCGCGAAGAAGCCGGGCGCGGTCACGTACACGCTCCTCCTGAACGAGGCGGGCGGCATCCGGTCCGACCTGACCGTCGCCCGTCTCGCGCCGGACCTGTTCCAGATCGGCGCGAACTCCCCCGCCGACCTGGACTGGCTCACGCGTCACGCGCCCGGTGACGTACAGATCCGGGACATCACCTCCGGGACCTGCTGCATCGGCGTCTGGGGCCCGCTGGCCCGCGACCTCGTCCAGCCGCTGACCCGCGACGACTTCTCGCACGAGGGCTTCGGCTACTTCCGCGCCAAGCAGACCTACCTCGGCCACGTGCCCGTCACCGCGATGCGCCTGTCATACGTCGGTGAGCTGGGCTGGGAGCTGTACACCACCGCCGACCTGGGGCTGCGCCTGTGGGACACGCTGTGGGAGGCGGGGCGGGAGCACGGCGTGATCGCGGCCGGGCGCTCGGCCTTCAACAGCCTGCGCCTGGAGAAGGGTTACCGCTCCTGGGGCCACGACATGACCGAGGAGCACGACCCGTACGAGGCGGGCGTCGGATTCGCCGTACGCATGGACCGCGGTGAGTTCCTCGGCAAGGCCGCACTGGAGCGGAAGGGCGGGCAACCGGCCCGCAGGCTCACGCCGCTCCTCCTGGACGACCCCGCGGCCGTCGTCCTCGGCAAGGAGCCCGTGCACGTCGAAGGGGGCTCCGTCGGTTACGTCACCAGCGCGTCGTACGGCTACACGCTGGGCCGCTGTGTGGCGTACGCGTGGCTGCCGCCGCTCGCCGCCGGTACCGGCGTCCACATCGAGTACTTCGGCGAGAAGCTCCCCGCGACCGTCGCCGACGAGCCCTTGTTCGACCCGAAGATGACCCGCATCCGCCGCTGACCGCACGGAGGTTCGGACATGTCACCCACCTACGACGTGATCGTGATCGGCCTCGGCGGCATGGGCAGCGCCGCCGCCCACCATCTGTCCGCCCGGGGCGCGCGCGTGCTCGGCCTGGAGAAGTTCGGCCCGGTGCACAACCGCGGCTCCAGCCACGGCGGTTCGCGCATCACCCGGCAGTCCTACTTCGAGGACCCTGCGTACGTGCCGCTGCTGCTGCGCTCGTACGAGCTCTACGCGGATCTGGAGCGGGCCACCGGGCGCGAGGTCGCCACCCTGTGCGGCGGCGTCATGCTCGGCCGCGCCGACTCACGCACCGTCTCCGGCTCCCTGCTGTCCGCCCTGCAGTGGGACCTGCCGCACGAGATGCTCGACGCCCGCGAGATCCGCCGCCGCTTCCCGACGCTCACCCCGAAGGACGACGAGGTGGCGCTGTACGAGGAGCGGGCCGGTCTGGTGCGTCCCGAGAACACCGTCGCAGCGCACCTCCAGCTCGCCACCCGCCAGGAGGCCGACCTGCACTTCGAGGAGCCGATGACGCGCTGGGAGCCGTACAAGGACGGAGTGCGCGTCCACACGGCCGAGAACACCTACACGGCGGACCGGTTGGTGATCTGCCCGGGAGCGTGGGCGCCGGATCTGCTGACCGATCTCGGGGTGCCGTTCTCGATCGAACGACAGGTCATGTACTGGTTCCGGCCGAGCGCGGGAACCGCCCCGTTCCTCCCCGAGAACCACCCCGTCTACATCTGGGAGGACGAGGCCGGCGTCCAGGTCTACGGGTTCCCGGCCATCGACGGCCCCGACCTCGGCGCCAAGGTCGCCTTCTTCCGCAAGGGCGTCGAGTGCACCCCGGAGACCATCGACCGCACGGTCCACGACCACGAGGTCACGGCCATGGCGGAGCACCTGGCGGGCCAGCTCCCGAGCCTGCCCGGGACCTTCCTCAAGGCCGCCACCTGCATGTACTCCAACACGCCTGACGAGCACTTCGTGATCGCCCGGCACCCAGCCCACCCCGAGTCCGTCACCGTGGCCGCCGGGTTCTCCGGCCACGGCTTCAAGTTCGTGCCCGTCGTCGGCGAGATCGTCGCCGACCTCGCGCTCACCGGCACGACCGCGCACCCCATCGACCTCTTCGACCCCAGCCGCCTCGCCGCCGCGCCCGCCTGAGGAGTCCGCACGTGACGACGACCCCCATTGCCCCCAGCCTGATGGCCACGCTGCCCGGGCACTACTACACCGATCCGGAGATCTTCCGGCAGGAGCAGGAACGCATCTTCGAGTCGATGTGGTTCTGCGCCGTGCGGTCCGCCGACCTCGACAAGCCGGGCGCGTTCCGCACGGTCCAGGTCGGCCGCGAGAACGTCCTGATCACCCGGTCCCGCACCGGCGAACTCCGGGCCTTCCTCAACGTCTGCCGCCACCGCGGCGCCCGCCTGTGCACCGAGGAGTCGGGCCAGGTCCGCCGCAACCTCCAGTGCCCGTACCACGCGTGGACGTACGACCTCGACGGCAAGCTCATCGCTGCGCCGAACCTCGTGCAGATGCCGGACGTCGACCGCACCCAGTACGGTCTCGTCAAGGTCGCCCTGCGCGAGTGGCTCGGCTACGCCTGGGTCTGCCTGGCCGAGGAGCCGCCCTCCTTCGAGGAGACGGTGATCGGCGCGGCCGTCGAACGGCTCGGCGACACGGCATCGATCGAGCGCTACCACACCCAGGATCTCGACCTCGGCAAGCGCATCTCGTACGACGTGAAGGCCAACTGGAAGCTGATCGTCGAGAACTTCATGGAGTGCTACCACTGCGCGACGATCCACCCCGAACTGACCGACGTGCTGCCGGAGTTCGCGGACGGTTACGCCGCCCAGTACTACGTGGGCCACGGCGCCGAGTTCGGGGACGACGTGAAGGGCTTCACCGTCGACGGCAGCGAGGGCTTCGGCCGGCTGCCCCAGGTCGCCGACGACCAGGACCGCCGCTACTACGCGATCACCGTGAAACCGACGGTCTTCATCAACCTCGTCCCCGACCATGTGATCCTGCACCGGATGTTCCCGCTGGCCGAGGACCGTACGGTCGTCGAGTGCGACTGGCTCTACGCGCCCGAGGTCGTCGCGTCGGGCGCCGATGTCTCCAAGTCCGTGGAGCTGTTCCACCGGGTCAACGCCCAGGACTTCGAGGCCTGCGAGCGGACGCAGCCGGCGATGGGCTCCCGTGCCTACCGGCGCGGCGGCGTGCTCGTCCCGACCGAGCACCACATCGCGATCTTCCATGAATGGCTGACGTCGGAGCTGGGCGGTGCCCATGCCTGACCTGTTCATCGGCGGAGTGTGGACCACCGCCCGGGACGAGCGGACCCGAGAGATCCGCTGCCCCGCGGACGGCTCGCTCGTCGCCGTGGTCGACGAGGCGGGGGCCAAGGACACCGCCGACGCGATCGCCGCGGCCCGCCACGCCTTCGACGAAGGCCCGTGGCCCCGGATGACGGCGACCGAGCACGGCGACCTCCTCGTGCGTGTCGCGGACCTGCTCGTGCGCGACAAGGACGCACTGGCCCGTGCCGAGTCCCTGGACACCGGGAAGCGGCTGGTCGAGAGCGCGTACGACATCGACGACATCGCGAACTGCTTCCGCTACTTCGGGCGGCTCGCGGCCGCCGACACCGGGCGCGTCGTGGAGACCGGGACGGAGGGCGCGGAGAGCCGCGTCGTGTACGAGCCGGTCGGGGTGTGCGCCCTGATCACCCCGTGGAACTACCCGCTCCTGCAGACCGCGTGGAAGGTCGCCCCGGCCCTCGCCGCCGGCAACACCTTCGTCCTGAAGCCGAGCGAGCTCACCCCGCACACGGCGATCCATCTGATGCGGCTGCTCGACGAGGCGGGGCTGCCCGCGGGCGTCGCCAACCTGGTCCTCGGCGCGGGCCCGGAGGCGGGCGCGCCGCTCGGCGACCATCCGGACGTTGACCTCGTGTCGTTCACGGGCGGTCTGCGGACGGGACGGCTGCTCATGGCCGCCGCGGCGGGCTCCGTCAAGAAGGTCGCCCTCGAACTCGGCGGCAAGAACCCGAACATCGTGTTCGCGGACGCCGACTTCGACGCGGCCGTCGACATGGCGCTCACCGCGGTGTTCCTGCACTCGGGGCAGGTGTGTTCGGCCGGCGCGCGGCTCCTCGTGGAGGACTCGCTGCACGACCGCTTCGTCGACGAGGTCGTACGGCGCGCCGAACTCATCAGACTGGGCGGCCCGTTCGACGAGGACGCGCAGACGGGGCCGCTGATCTCGGCCGCGCACCGCGCCAAGGTCGAGGCGTATGTCGCACGGGGCATCGAGGAGGGGGCCGTGCTGCGTTGCGGCGGCACACGGCCTGAGTCGGCCGCGTACGAGCAGGGCTTCTACTATCTGCCGACGGTCCTCGACGCGTGCACGAGCGGCATGTCCGTCGTGCAGGACGAGTCCTTCGGCCCGGTCCTGACCGTCGAGCGGTTCACCGACGAGGAGGAGGCGGTGCGGCTCGCGAACGACTCGATCTACGGGCTCGCGGGCGCCGTCTGGACCAGCGACGAGGGGAAGGCCGCGCGGGTCGCGGCCGGCCTGCGCCTCGGCACGGTCTGGATCAACGACTACCACCCGTATCTCCCCCAGGCGGAGTGGGGCGGCTACAAGCAGTCAGGCACCGGGCGCGAACTCGGCCCCTCGGGGCTCGCCGAGTACCGCGAGACCAAGCACATCTGGCGCAATACGCGGCCCGTCGCGCAGGGCTGGTTCGGCGCGCCGCCGGTGTGTCCCCAGGACGGTGACCGGTCATGAGCCAGGAGCACAGCACACAGGAGAGCCGGAGCGGGGACGACGCCGAGCTCGCCGAGTTCGGCTACCGGCCCGAACTCAAGCGCACGCTCGGCAACTTCCACACCTTCGCCGCGGGTATCAGCTACATCTCCATTCTCACCGGCACCTTCCAGCTCTTCTACTTCGGATTCGCGAACGGCGGCCCCGCCTACTGGTGGTCCTGGCCGATGGTTTTCGGCGGCCAGTTCACGGTCGCCCTGTGCTTCGCCGAACTGGCCGCCCGTTACCCCGTCGCGGGTTCGGTCTACAACTGGGCGAAGAAGGTGGGCAATCCGCACATCGGCTGGCTCGCCGGGTGGATGATGCTGCTCGCCTCGGTCGTGTCGATCGCGGCCGTCGCGCTCGCCTACCAGCTGACGCTGCCGCAGATCTCGTCGTCCTTCCAGTTCGTCGGGGACGGCACCGGCCCGTACGACGTCGCGACCAACGCCGTCGCCCTGGCCGCCGTACTGATCCTCTTCACCACACTCGTCAACGCCTTCGGCGTGAAGCTGATGGCGACCATCAACACGGCCGGCGTCTTCCTCGAACTGATCGCGACCGTCGTCCTGATCGTCCTGTTCGCGGTGCACATCGTGCGCGGCCCGCAGGTCGTGACGCACACGGCGGGGGCGGGCCACGGCCAGCCCTTCGGCTACCTGAGCGCGTTCCTCGTCGCGTCGCTGGCCTCCGCGTACGTCATGTACGGCTTCGACACGGCGGCCTCGCTCGGCGAGGAGTCCCTCGACCCGACGCGAGGCGCGCCGCGCGCCATCGTCCGCGCGATCGTCGCCTCGTTCGTCCTCGGCGGGCTGATCCTGCTGCTCGCCCTGATGAGCGTGTCGAGCCTGACCGGCAAGAAGCTGTCGACGGACGGCCTGCAGTACGTCGTCCTCGACGTACTCGGCCCGACGGCCGGCAAGGCGATGCTGTGGTGCGTCCTGATCGCGGTCACGGTGTGCGCGCTCGCCGTGCACACGGCGGCGATCCGCCTCGCCTTCGCGATGTCGCGCGACAACAACCTGCCGGCGTCGTCGGTCCTCGGCCGGGTCAGCCCGCGCTTCAGGACACCGGTCGTCCCGGCCGTCGTCATCGGCGTCCTGGCGCTCGCGATCCTGGTCGTCAACATCCGCCAGCCGCAGATCTTCACCGTGGTCACCAGCATCGGCATCATCATGATCTACCTCGCCTATCTGCTGGTCACCGGCCCCATGCTGGTGGCCCGCCTGCGCGGCAAGTGGCAGCCGGCGGGCGACGGGAAGTTCTCCCTCGGCCGCTGGGGACTGCCCGTCAACATCATCGCCGTGCTGTGGGGCGGCGCCATGACCGTCAACCTGATCTGGCCGCGCGCGGCCGTCTACAACGCCGCCGCCCCCTACCACTGGTACCTGCGCTGGGGCGCCGTCCTGTTCATCGGAGTGATCGCGGGCGGCGGCTTCGCCTACTACTGGTTCGTCCAGCGGCACCGCACCGGCGTCCTCGCCGAGCACGCGGCCCAGCCTGCCCCGTCCGATGATTCCGTTGCCCTGGAGGAGGTCACCACCCCGTGAACCAGCCCGTGAACTCTGATGTCTTCGACTACGTCGTCGTCGGCGGAGGCACCGCCGGAAACGTCGTCGCGGCACGCCTGTCCGAAGACCCGTCCGTCACCGTGTGCGTCCTGGAGGCCGGACCGAGCGACATCGGCGACGACAACGTCCTCCAACTGGACCGCTGGATGGCCCTGTTGGATTCCGGATACGACTGGGACTACCCGGTCGAGCCGCAGGCCAGCGGCAACAGCTTCATGCGGCACGCGCGCGCCAAGGTCCTCGGCGGCTGCTCGTCCCACAACTCGTGCATCGCCTTCTGGGCGCCGGCCGAGGACCTGGACGACTGGGCGGCGGCGGGCTGCACGGGATGGAGCGCCGCGGATGTCTTCCCGCTGTACAAGCGCCTGGAGAACAACGACGCTCCCGGGGACCACCACGGCCGCTCCGGCCCGGTGAAGCTGCGCACCCTCAAGGGCGCGGACCCGTGCGGCAGCGCGCTGCTCGCGGCCTGCGCCGAGGCGGGCATCCCGACCACGGCGTTCAACTCGGGCAGCACGGTGCTGCGCGGCGCCAACTGGTTCCAGATCAACTCCGACGAGAACAACATCCGCCAGTCGTCCTCGGTCGCCTATCTGCACCCGGTCATGGGCAAGCGGCCCAACCTGACGGTGCGGACCGGGGTACGGGCCAAGCGGCTCGTCTTCGAGGGCCGGCGCTGCGTGGGCGCCGACTACCTCGACCCCGATCTCATCCACACCAGGACGGTGCGGGCCCGCCGCGAGGTGATCATCTCCTGCGGCTCCATCGACTCGCCCAAGCTCCTCATGCTGTCCGGGATAGGCCCGGCCGGCCATCTGCGCGACATGGGCGTGGACGTGCTCGTGGACTCCCCCGGGGTCGGCGAGAACCTCCAGGACCACCCCGAGGGCGTGATCATGTGGGAGGCGAAGCAGCCGATGACCACCACGTCCAGCCAGTGGTGGGAAGCAGGCATCTTCTACGACACCGAGCCCGGCCTCGACCGGCCCGACCTCATGTTCCACTACGGCTCCGTGCCCTTCGACATGAACACCGCGCGGTACGGCTATCCGACGTCGGAGAACGCCTTCTGCCTCACGCCCAACGTGACGCGCGCGAAGTCACGCGGCACCGTGCGGCTGCGCACCCGCGACTACCGGGACAAGCCGCTGGTGGACCCGCGGTACTTCACGCACGAGCACGACGCGCGCGTGATGACGTACGGGCTGAAGCTGGCACGGCGCATCGCGGAGCAGCCCGCGCTCGGCGGCTGGGCGGGCGCGGAGCTGGCTCCCGGACGGGATGTGCGCACGGATGACGAGCTGCTCGACTACATCCACAAGACCCACAACACCGTCTACCACCCGGCGTGCACGGTGAAGATGGGCGCGGACGACGACTCCTCGGCCCCGCTCGACGCGCGGCTGCGCGTGAAGGGGACCGAGGGCCTGCGCGTCGCCGACGGCTCCGTGATGCCGGACCTCGTCACGGTCAACCCCTGCATCACGACGATGATGATCGGCGAGAAGTGCGCCGATCTGCTGCGGGCCGACGCCTAGGGTCCGGACGAGAGGCCCTGGCCGTCCGGTTCCGGGTCGGCCGGCTCTGACGCGGCCGGCTCTAACTCGGCCGGCTCGCGGGGCGCTTGTACATGCGCGTCGCCGTGATCTCCCCGTGCACGGTCTCCTCGGCCCGGTCCTGTGGCGGCAGGCCCGGCCGCAGGTGCTCCTCGACACTGATGTACTTCAGCCCGGCCCTGAGGTCCGCGTCGTTGCGCAACCTGATGACCAGCGGGAACTCGGCGAGTGCCGTCGTGTCGAACAGGCCGGTGGTGTACAGGAGCTGCACGCCGAGCGCGTCCGACACGGCCCGCTGGAGTTCGAGCAGGTACGTGGCGTTGGCGCGGCCGATCGGGTTGTCGAGGAACAGCGTGCCCGCGTGCCGGTGCTTGTCGCGGCCCCGGTCGTTCGAGCGCAGGGCGGCCATCGTGCAGTACAGGGCGATGGCCGCGGTGAGCAGCTGGCCGCCGGAGAACACGTCGCCCATCTGTCCGACGGGGACCCGCTCGGCGCGCAGCACGGCGTCCGGCTTGAGGATCTCGACGGCGATGCCCTTGGGCTGGAGCGCGGCGGCGACGCCGCGCAGGAGCAGGGACATGCCGTCGCGGCGCAGGTCGGAGTTCTTCTTGAGGGCGGCGCGGGTCGCCTCGTCGACGACCTCGCCGAGCCGCTCCACGAGGGTCGCCTGGTCGGGCTCCTCGAAGCGGATGCGCACGAACTCCTGGCCCGACCACTCGCCGAGCCCCTCCGGGAGACGGGACAGGCGCTGGGCGGAGCGCAGCGTGGCGAGCGCAGACTCGACGAGTCCGCGCAGCCGGTCCACGATCGAGTCGCGGTTGCGCTCCAGCTGCTCCAGCTCGTCGGTCAGGACGCGCAGCCGGGGCGCGAACGCATCGGCCCACTTCTGCGCGTGCTCCGGCAGCGACGAGGCGGGCAGCTCGCGGATCTGCTGCCGGGCGGGCGTACGCACCTGCTCGTAGCGCGTGGCGTTCGCATGCCGTACGAGGATGTCGCTCGCGTCGCGCACGGAGGCCTCGGCGGCTGACAGGTCGGCGGCGCACCCGCGCAGGGAGCGCCTGGCCTCGGCCGCTGCTTGCCGGGCCTCTTCGAGGGTGCCGGGGTAGGGCTCGGGCTCGTCCTGCTCGGACTCGTGCCGGTCGGGGTGTTCGCGCAGCAGGTCCTTGAGGAGTGCGGCGGTCTCCTCGAAGCCACCGGTCGCGTCTTCGGCAGCGCGGTGGGCGTCGAGGAGTTCGGTGTGGGCGGCGCGCGCCACGGTCAACGCATCGGTGCGCGCGGCCAGTTCGCCCGTGGCGGTGCGCAGGAGCGTCTGGGCGTGCTCGGCACCGGTGGGGACGAGGTCGTCGGGCAGCTCGGTGTGGGCGTCGTCGCCGTCCCCGGGCGCGTGCCGCTCGGCCTCGCCGCGCAGGCGTCCGAGCTGCTCGCTCGCCGTGGAGACGCGGGCCTCCAGGATCTGGACCAGCTCGTCGGCGCGCGCCGCGGCGGCCTGCCGTGACGGCCCGTCGGAACCGTCGGGGGACTCCAGGAGCTGGGCGGCGCGGGTGCGGACCTTGTTGCTGAGCCGGTCGAGCTCGGCGAGCGCGGCGCTCTCGTCGCTCTCCGCGCGTGCCTGCTCGGCGCGCAGGTCGGCGCCGACACCGACCTTCTCGTAGACCTGGGACGCCGCGCGGTACGCCTCGCGCAGGGCGGGCAGCGACGGCTTCGGCGTGGCGCTCTCCGGAGCGGGCTGCTCCGGGTCCGCCGGTACGTCGTCGGGGGCGCCGGCGATCTCCGCGCGCTCGGCACGCAGGGCGCGGGCGGTACGGCGGGCGTCGTCGGCGGCGCGCTGGGCGGCCCTGCGGTCCTCGTCGGCGGAGCGGGCGCGCTCCAGGCACGTCTGGGCGCGTGCCTCCGACTCGACGGCCTCGTCGGCGAGTTCGCGCAGCTTGACCTGCCAGCCGGCGCGCTCGCGCAGCCGGAAGGCGAGGCCCGCGAGGGCGTCGGCGACGCGCCGCGCGCGCTGGGCCGCGTCCTGCCGCTCGTCCCGTACGCGGGTCGCCTCGACCGAGGTCTCGTCGGCCTCGGCGCGGACCGTGCGGGCCTCGGCGAGTTCGGCCTCGGCCTCGTCGGCGAAGGCGCGCGCCTCCTGTGCGACGGCGGTCAGTTCGGCAAGGCGTCCGGCCGGGCAGCCGGTGCGCCACGAGCCGATCCGGGCGGCGAGCTCCCGGTCCTTGGAGAGCCGGGCGGCCAGGGCGCGGATCTCCTCGTCGCGCTCCGTCGCGCGCGTGCGCAGCGCCTGCCGCTCCTCGTCGGCGGCGTGCTCGTCGTGCATCGCCGGGTTCGGCGGCACGAGGAAGACGCCGCTGTCGCCGGTCTCCTCGTGGGGTGTCGGGGCGAGCAGGGCGGCCGCCGTGCCCACGGCCACGGCGGAGCGGGGCAGCAGGGCGGCGCCGCCGAGGGCTTCGCGGGCCCGGGCGTGCGTGTCGGGGTCGGTGATGACGACGCCGTCGACGAGCTCGGGGCGTGCGGCGAGCACGCGCGCGTGGTCCGCGGGGTCGACGGCCTGGGCGAGGTAGCGCCAGCCGGGCAGGGCGGGGATGCCGTGCTCGCCGAGGAACTCGACGGTGGCGAGGACGTCGGGTCCCGGCGGCAGGAGCCCGCCGTCGCCGAGCGCGCCCAGGATGCGGGCGTCGTCGGCCGCGGCCGTGCGCAGGTCGAAGAGTTGGCGTTCGGCGGAGGCGACGCCGTCGTCGAGGAGTGCCTTGAGGTCGTCGGCCGCGCGGTCCAACTCCTCGGCCGTGAGCGGGGTTTCGGTGAGGTCGCGGGGGGCGGTCGCCGCGCGGGCGTGCCCGGTCGCACCTCCGTCGGCCGCCGCGCCCCGGGGTGCGGGCACCCCCACGGCGGGGATCCCCGGCGCACCGGACAGTCCGAGCAGCTCGGCGACGCGCTCCTCGCGCGCGAGGGCACCGGCGGCGCGGTGCTCGGCCCCGTACGCGTGCTCGGCGGCCGTGGCGGCGTCCGCGGCGCGGGCCGCGGTGAGTTCGGCGCGGGCCTCGGCTCCCGCCGCCTCCCGGGCGTGCTCGCTCGCGCGCCGTGCGGCGTCACGCGCCGTGTCCCAGGCGGCGACCGTGGTCTTCTCCGCGTCGCTCGCGGCGAGCGCCGCGCGCGCGGGGTCGGCGTCGGGCGCCGTGTCGTCGAGCCAGCCGGCTCGTACCGCCTCGGCGGTCTCCTGCTCGACCTCGGAGAGCCGCTGCCGCAGGTGTCCGACCTCGCTGCGGGCGCGCTGCGCCTCCGTCGCGGCGACGGTCGCGTCACGGTGAGCGGTCTCGCCCGCCTCCTGGAGCGCGGCGGAACGTTCCTCGCCCTCGTTGGCCAGCTGCTCGGCGCTCTCGGCCGCTCCGTGCAGGGCGCGTACGAGGTCGGCGGCGGCCTTGGCGCGGGCGGCGAGGGCCGGGGCGGCGTCCCGCTCGGCCTCGCGGATGGCGACGGCCACGCGCGCGGAGCGGTCGGCGGCCGCGCGGTGGCGCAGGACGGCCTCGGCGGCCTGCCAGGCCGCGTGCAGGGTGCGCGCGTCGGCCAGCTCGCGCTTCTGTGCGGCGGCGGCCTTCTCTGCTCCGGCGAGCGCCAACGAGGCGTGCCGGTAGGCCAGTTCGGAGGCGATGAGGGCGCTGCGGCCGCGGGCCTGCTCCGCCTCGCCGACGGTGTGCGCGGCGGCGGTGACCTGCTGGGCGAGGTCGGCGGCGCGGCCGCGCTCCAGGGCTGCGCGGGCGGCGAGCCTGCGGGCCAGGGTGCGGGTGCGGCGCTCGGCCCCGGCGTGCACGTCGCGCGCGCGTGCCCGGGTGTCCGCGGCGTCCACGATGCGGCCGAGGAGATCCACGGAGCCGGCGGTGAACTCGCGTTCGGCGATCAGCTCGGCGCGCCGCCCCAACTTGTTTCCGAACCCGCTGACCAAGTCGGCGAGCCCGTCCGTGTCCCGGGTGTCGGTGACGGCGCGCAGGAGCAGGTCGGTGAAGTCGGAGTCCTTCTTGACGGCGAAGAGACCGGCGGCCTCACCCTCGTCCGCGTTCATCTCGCGCTGGTAGCGGAAGAGTTCGGGGTCGAGGCCGAGGTCGCCCAGGTGCTCGTTCCACCGGTCGTGGATCTCTTCCCAGTGCACTTCGAGGTGCGGGTACGCCTTGCCCGCGTCCGTGAGTGCGTCCCGGAAGCCCTTCATGGTGCGCCGCCGCCCCTGCGCGCCCGAGACGCCCTCGCCCGAGGCCCGCACGGCGGAGGACTCGGCGACGGGCAGCGAGTCCAGGCTCATGCCGGGCCCGGGCCGCAGTGAGTACCAGGCCTCGGCGAACTTCCGCGGGTCGTTCGAGACCTGCCGCCCCCGCCACTCACTGACCTTGCCGACGACTACGCACTCGCCCGTGAGGGTGTGCTGCCACTCCAGGGCCACGTGCCCGCAGTCGTCGGCGAGCAGGAACTTGCGCAGGACACCGGAGCTGGCGCCGCCGAGCGTGTTCCGGTGGCCCGGCAGCATGACGGAGAAGATCAGCTTGAGGAGGACCGACTTGCCGCCGCCGTTCTCCAGGAAGAGCACGCCGGCGGGCGCGGGACGGCGCGGCGGCCCGACGGGCTCGTCCTCGAAGAATTCCGCCTGGGTGGGCGCGGGGTCGGGCACGGGCTCGCCGACGCCCCGCAGGTCCAGGACGGTGTCGGCGTAGCGCGCACCGGCGGGCCCGATGGAGTAGAGGCGAATCCGGGACAGCTCGTACATGGCGGCGGACTCTCGTCGTAGTAAGTCGGTAAGGCGGTACGTCGTGGGGCGGTGGTGCGTGGCCGGTCAGGAGTGGAAGGGGAGTCCTGCGTCGGCCACGAGCTCCCCGTCGTCCTCGTCCGCGGGCGGCAGGAGGCTCGCGGAGCCGTCCGTGACGGGCACGATGCCGAGGTCCGCCAGCTCGGAGAGGGCTGCGGTGCCGGCCAGGTCGCGGACCTGGAGCTGGTAGCGGGCCGTGGTGCGGTAGGTGCCGCCCGAGTCGTCGCCGGTTCTCTGCAGGAACCCGGAGTCGGTGAGGAACGCGACGGCCTTGGCGACGATGCCGGTGGTGGATCCGGCGAGGCGGCGCGCGTCCTTCGTGGCGCCGGTCGAGCTGCGCCGGGCCCAGATGCGCCACGCGGCCTCGAGGCCCGGGGCGTCGGAGGCCGGGTCGGTGTTCTCGCCCTGCTCCTCGGCGCGCTCCTCCAGGCGGCGGCAGGCCTGGCGGACGAAGGCGTCCACGCCGTTGACCGTGACGCGGCCGATGTACCCGTCGTCGGCGAGGTCCTCGGGGCGCGGGAACGCCATGGCGGCGACGGCGAGGTGCGCGAGGCCGTGCAGGAAGCGGTCGGTTCCGTCGGCGGAGGTGCGGCGCGCGTAGTCGCCCATCCGGACGGCGAAGACGGAGTCCTCGGCAGCGGTCACGGCCATCCCCGCGCGCGTGGAGACCTCCAGGACGACGAGGCCGAGCCCGGCGGCGACGGCGTCGGCGAGCCGCGCGAACGGCGGGTCCTCGCGGTAGCGCCGCAGCAACTCGGCGTACTCCTGGTCGCGGGCGGGCTGCAGCTTGGGCTGGAGGCCGAAGGCCACGAGCCGGGCCGCGTCGGCGGCGTCGGCCGGGGTGACGGGCGCGCCGGCCGCCGGAGTCCCGGAGGGCTCCGGCTCGCCCCACGCGGCGTGCTCTGCGGGGTGGTCGGTCACGGCTGGTGCTCCTTGGTCAGGTCTGCTGCGAGGCTCGGGTGCAGGTCGGTGGAAGCGCGCGGCGCGGAGGCCCGGTGCGCTGTGATCGGCACTACGCGGCCTCCGTCCGGTCGGCCGCCATGCCCGCGGCGTCCAGCAGGGCCGTGCCGACGATGAGGTCGGCGCCGCCGAACTCGGGGTCGTCTAGCTCGGTGCCGTCGTCCACGGCGAACAGCAGCTTCTCCTCGCCCTGCCGGTAGGCCGTACCGACCGGCGGACTGGCCGCGTGGACGGACAGCAGGGCGACCAGATAAGGCAGTTCGGGGTCACGGCGACGTGCCTCGGCGAGCAGTCCGGAGAGCCTGCGCGGCGCGTCGGAGGGGAGGTCGAGCAACTCCATGGCGCTCGCGAGCTGCTCCTCGCTGAAGCGGCTGTCGTCCGGCGTCGCGATCAGGTCGGGCTCGGGCATTTCGACGCCGAGGTGCTCCCGCTCCTGGGGCGGCGTAAGCAGTATGTCGATGAGGTCCCCCACCCGTACGGACACGGGCGTCCGCATGCCCGTGCCGCGCGCGAAGAACGCGTCGGTGACGCGGCTCGCCTGCTCGACGGGCAGCGGCAGCAGGGGCGCGACGAGCTGCCCGTACAGGTCGAGGCCCGCGCGCGCGGACGGCGCGGCGAAGGCCTGCCGGTCCTGCTCGGCGCGGAACAGCGGGCCCGCTTCGAGGAGGCGGGACTGGAGCTGCGTGTGGCGGCGGATGCAGTCCTTGACGATGTCGACGAGCTCGGCGGCCCGCCGCTTGTGCTCGGGGTCCTCGGACTCGTCGCGGGCCTTGCGGATGTTCGTGAGGATCGCGTTCTCGTGGCGGTACCGGTCGGCGACGTGGTCGAGCGCCTCAGCGATCATGTCCGGGACGGCGTTCAGCCAGTCCACCGCGCGGACGTTCCTCCGGGTCGCGTCCAGGGCCCTTCGGAGGGTCTCGGAGTACTGCACGGTCCGGTACCTGGCCTGCTCGGCGGCGAGCTGGGCGTCGGCGAGACGGCCGCGGCTGATCAGCACCTCCAGCTTCACCTCGGCGGCGATCTGAGCGCTGGTGACGTCGGTGTCGAGGGCGCCCACCAGGACGTTGACCGCTTCGTCCGTGGTGCGGAGGTAGACGCTGCCCCCGTAGCCGGGGACCTCCTCGATCAGCTTGAAGTCGTAGTCCCTGCGGACATAGGAGCCGTCGGGCGCGAACGTGCCGTACACAGCGCGGAAGCCGCGGTCGACGCTGCCGACGTTGATCAGGTTCTCCAGGACCCAGCGGGCCACGCGCTCGTGCTCGGCGACGGGGCGCTGCGGGGCCTGTGCGCCGACGCGTGGGATGAGCCTGGCCACTATCTGCTCGTGGTCGGCGCCCGTGTCGAAGTCCATGTTGAGTGTGACGAGGTCGATGGCGGAGAGCGCCACCTCGGCCATGCCGTAGCCGGAGTACTCGCCCGCGAGATTGGCCTTGCGCACGTCGAGGTCGTGCAGCGGCGCGGTGCAGGCGAGCGCGCGAAGGCGGCGCGCGAGCCCTTCGTCGGCGGCCGGGCCCGGTGCGGGCCGCGGCCCCGCGCTGAGCTGGGGCGGAACGGATTCCGTGGTGGCAGGCGAAGTCACGGAGCACAGACTAGGTCCTAGGTCTGACAACGGTCGAAACGGCGCAGAAGCGACCGCCCGCACCGCAGGCCCCGCACCGCCGGGTGCGGAGCGCTCCGCCGGCCGTCAGCCGTCCAGCTGTTCGCCCTCGGCGACCCGTCGGCCGTACACGTCGACCAGACCCTCGCGGGAGTCGTCGAGGTACTGGGCGAGCAGCCGCTCGGCGTCGTCGCGGCGCCCCGCCTCCAGGGTCTCGAGGAGCTGCTGGTTGCGGGCGAGATAGGGCTCGTGCAGGCGGCGGGGGTCGTCCACGACGTGGAACGCGAGGCGCAGTTCGGCGAAGACGCTGCGCATCAGCTCGTCGGTCCGCGCGCTGCCCGCGAGCGCCACGAGCTCCCGGTGGAAGTGGATGTTGGCGGTGGAGACGCCCTTCCACTCCCGTGCCTTTGCGGCTCGGAGCCCGTCGGCGACCGCGTCGGCCACCGCACCGAGGTCGTACGGGGGCGGGCCGAGGCCGCGTACGACGGCGCACTCGACGAGGCGGCGCGTGAGGTAGATGTCCTCGACGTCCTCGACGGTGAGTACGCGCACGAAGACGCCCCGGTTGAGCTGGTGGACCAGGAGCCGCTCGTGGGTGAGCAGCCTGAACGCCTCGCGCAGCGTGTTGCGCGAGACGCCGAGTGCGCCGCCGATGCTGTCCTCCGACAGCCGCGCCCCGGGCGGGAAGTAACCCTCCGCGATGCGGCTCCTGAGGATGTCCGCGACCCGCTCGGCAGTGCTGGTGCGCCCAAGGAGCGCGCGGTCGTCCGCCAGTCCGTTCAGTTCCGCCACGCCCGAATTCAAGCGCAGATACCAGAACGAAACAACATGGGTATTGAGGGATCGTTCAACGATCATCTACTTTGGCGGGCAGACGCGGATTCCCCACGTTCCGCGTCCATCGGTTCAGCCCACTCAGGAAGCCCCCGCATCCGTCCTGCGAGGTGCCCATGAGCACTACCCCACCGCTCGACGCGGCAGTGACCACATCTCCCGCGCGCCCTGGTGAACTCCCGCTCTCCGAGGGCGCGTTCGGCTGGCTACGCGATCTCGGCCCGCGCGGCCGACGCGCCTTCGGGGGCGCCTTCGGGGGCTATGCGCTCGACCCCGCAGCGGCACAGGTGCCCCCGGGCACGCCGGTCCGTTTCGTCCCGGCGGCGGGCCGCTGACGGGAGTCCCCACAGCGACCACCGCCCCTCCCCCGGGGACCCGCCCACCACCACGTCACCTCACGCGCCGTCCGCCCCTCACGCCGCGTCCGCCTGTTCCACGGCCGCCAGCGCCGCGAGCGCCGAGACCACCGAGCTGGACGCCCGCAGGTCCAGGCGGGCGCTGGTGCCACGCGCCCGGTGGCGCAGCTCGTCCGCGGCGAGGGTGAGAAGCTGGGGAAGCAGGTCGGTGCACCGCCTCGCGACCCAGCCCGTGCCCGCCGTGGCGAGCCACACCAGGCTCGCCGAGCGCGTGGGCTCGGGCCGTTCGGGCTGCGGCGACGGCGGCGTTCCCTGGGCGCGCCCGTCGGCCGCGAGCAGGGCGTGGAACCGCGCGGCGAGTATCCGGTGCCCCCGTTCGCCGGGGTGCAGCCGGTCCGCGCTCCACATGGAGCGGTCGGCGACCCATGCCCCCTCGGCCGCGTGCAGATGCACGGCGCCGTAACGCTCGGACAGGGCGTGGACGACCGAGTTCACCGCCTGCTGGCGCCTCGCGAGAGGCCTGCCGAGCAGGCCGGGGAGCCCCAGCATCGTGCCGGGGTCGGGCAGGCACGCCGTGAGCAGGACCGCGCCCTGTTCCGTGAACGCCGCGTACACGTGGTCGAGGCGGGCGGCCACGGCGTGGATGTCGAACGTGCGGCGCAGGGTGTCGTTGACGCCGACGAGGACGGAGGCGATGTCGGGCCGCAGGGCGAGCGCCTGGGGCATCTGCCGGGCGAGGACATCAGATGTCTGGGCGCCGCTCGCCGCGAAGTTGTGGAACTCCACGGGTGTGCCGTCCGGGGCGAGCCCGGCGGAGAGCAGTTCGGCCCAGCCGCGCCAGGCGCCGCCCACCGGGTCGCCGACCCCTTCGGTGAGTGAGTCCCCGAGAGCGACGAACCGCAGAACCTCGGTCATACGGCATCCCGCCCGGTCACCCGTATCGGCACGTCGACCGTCCCCCTGAGAGGCACCTCGGCCGCCCCTCGGAGAGCCACGTCAGCTGTCCCCCGGAGAGGCACGTCGGCCGCCCCCTGGAGAGGAACGTCGGCCGCCCCTCGGAGAGGCACCTCGGCCCTCACCCGTACCGCGTCGTGCGCGTGCAAGAAGGCGTCCACCGCGGCGCCCCACCCGAAGCACTCCGCACGCGCGCGTGCCGCCTCGCGGCGTTCGTCCCGGGGTCGTGCGACGAGCTCCGTCACCGCGACGGCGAACGCCTCACCGGTGTCCTGTGCGACTCCCCCGGCGGGACCCACGACCTCGGGCAGCGCCGACGACGCGCTGGCGACGACGGGTGTGCCGCAGGCCATCGCCTCGAGCGCGGCGAGTCCGAACGTCTCCGCGGGTCCCGGCGCCAGGCACACGTCGGCGGCGGCCTGCAACGCCGCAAGCTGCGCGCGGTCCGCGACGTACCCGAGGAACCTCACCGGCAACCTCTGCGCGCGAGCCTGCTGTTCGAGCCGCGCCCGCAACGGCCCGTCCCCGGCGACGACGAGTACCGCCTGCGTCCCCCGGCGACGGAGGGCGGCCAGCGCGTCGAGTGCGGTCCCGGGCCGCTTCTCCACCGACAGACGCGAGCACATGACGAGCAGCACCTCGCCCACGCGCGCGTACCGCTGCCGCACGGCGGGGTCCCGCAGGGCCGGGTGGCAGCCTTCCAGATCGACACCGAGCGGGGCGCGTACGACGTTGCGCGCCCCGATGCGGATGAACTCGCGTTCGGCGTACTCGGTCGTGCACACCACGCGCGCGTAGGCGTGCGCGGTGCGGGAGTTGAGCGCGTCGGCGGCGCGCAGGGCGACCTTCTCGGGCAGGCCCCAGGTCCGCAGGACGCCGTCGGCCGTCTCGTGGGACACCATCACGGCGGGCACCCGGGCACGCCGCGCCCACTCACCCGTCCACCTCAGGGTCGTACGGTCGGACACCTCGATCCGGTCCGGGGCGAGACGCCCGAGCAGCTCGGCCACGCGCCGCCGGTCGGTGAGGACGCGGTAGCCGCCGGTGCCGGGAAGCAGCGTCCCCGGCAGCGTGATGACGCGTCCCTGCTCGCTCTCGTGCTCGCCGGCCCGCTCCCCCGGCACGATCAGGACGGGCTCGTGCCCGGCGGCGCGGTAACCGGCCCCCAACTCCCGCAGGGCGGTTCGCAGTCCGCCCGATGCGGGTGCGACGAAGTTGGCGAGACGCACGATCCGCAGCCCGCTCATGCCGCCACCGCCGTCCGCGCGTCGAGGACCTCTTCGTAGTGGCCGACGAGCTGTTCGCCGACGGCCTCCCAGGTCCGTCCTTCGACCGTGCTGCGGCCGGCTGCCCCGTAGGCCAGGCGGCGCAGCGGGTCCTCGGCGAGCGACCAGACGGCGTCGCGTACGGCGGCCGCGTCGCCGGGTGTGACGAGGAGCCCGGTGCGGCCGTGTGCGACGAGGTCCAGCGGCCCGCCGGCGGCGGGCGCGATCACCGGCACGCCGCTGGCCATGGCCTCCTGCACGGTCTGGCAGAACGTCTCGTAGGGGCCCGTGTGGGCGAAGATGTCCAACGAGGCGAAGATGCGGGCGAGTTCGGCACCGGTGCGGCGGCCGAGGAAGACGGCGCCAGGGAGTGCCTCGCGCAGGCCGGGCTCGCTGGGGCCGTCACCGACGACGACCACGCGCACGCCGTCGAGAGCGCACGCACCGGCCAACAATTCGACTTGTTTCTCCGGGGCGAGCCGGCCCACGTAGCCGACGATCAGTTCGCCGTTGGGGGCGAGTTCGCGCCGCAGGGCTTCGTCGCGCAGGTCGGGCCGGAAGCGGACGGTGTCCACCCCGCGCGGCCAGAGTCGCACGCGCGGCACCCCGTGCACCTCCAGGTCGCGCACCGCGGCGCTGGACGGGGCGAGGGTGCGGTCGGCGGCGCCGTGGACGCTGCGGATCCGCCGCCACGCGGTGGCCTCACCGGCCCCCATGTAGGTACGCGCGTAACCGGCGAGGTCGGTCTGGTAGACGGCGACGGCGGGGATCCGCAGCCGTGACGCGGCGGCCATGCCGCGCACGCCGAGGATGAACGGGCTGGCCAGATGGACGAGCTCGGCGCCGTGCGCGGCCACGGCGGCGGCGACCCGGCGGCTCGGCAGCGCCACCCTGACCTGCGGGTAGCCCGGCAGGGGCAGGGAGGGCACCCGTATGACGGGGCAGGGGGCGTCGGTGTCGGTGTCAGGGCCCGGCGCGGTGGCCGGGGCGATGACGAGGGGGTCGTGACCGCGGGCGGCGAGGTGCCGGGCGGTCTGCAGGGCGCAGTGAGCCACACCGTTGATGTCGGGGGGAAAGGACTCGGTGACGATGACGACACGCATACCGGTGTTGTCGCCGCGTCGAGCGTGGCCACGTCAACGTGGATCTTTCCTGGCGAGGAACGTCCCATGAGCGTTGGCCCTCGCCCGCCGGCGGCCGGGAGGCAGCGTCCTTCGAGCGTTGCCTCCCGGAAAGCCACCGGTCACAACGCCGTCGCGTCCGGTCCTATTCTGCTGCGCACCGCGGTCTGTACCTCGGCCTCCTCGGCCGGGTCGGCGGCGAGTCTGCGGAGCTGGTCCACGACGCGCGCGTCACCCGTCTCCGCGTGGCGCGCGGCGACCTCGCGGGTCGATTCCTCGCAGTCCCACAGGCATTCGACGGCGAATCCGGCGGCGAAGGAAGGGTCGGTGGCGGCCAGGGCCTTGGCGGCGTGGCCGCGCAGATGGGACGAGGCGGTCTCTCTGTAGACGTGGCGCAGGACGGGGGCGGCACAGGCGATACCGAGGCGTCCGGCCCCGTCGACCAGGGGCCACAGTGTCGGTGCGTCGGCGCCTTCGCCGCGCACCGCCTCGCGCAGTGCCGCCAGGACCAGTTCGGTGTCCTGGGCGCCGCCGCGGCAGGCGAGCATGCGTCCCGCGGCGGCGCCGAGGGCGTCGGGCCTTGGGGCCCAGCGGCGGGCGCGCTCCAGGGAGGCGACCGTCCGCATGCGTTCGAACGCGTCGAGGGCGGCGTCCACGACAGCGTGCGAAGGGCTCTCCACGGCGGCCTCGATCAGATCGAGTACGTCGGGATCATGGGTGTCGGCGAGATAGCGCAGCGCCGTGCTGCGGGCGCCGTCGTGCCCGGTGAGCGCGGCCTGGACGATCTCGGCCCTGTCGCCGGGTCCGGCGACGGCGGTCAGGCAGCGCGCGGCGGGCACATACAGGACGGCTCCCCGTTCGAGGCCTTCCTGGGCCCAGTCGAAGACAGCCCGCACGCTCCACCCGGGGCGTGGCCCGGAGGGGCGCATCTGGCGCTGCCACTGGTCGAAGGAGCCGCGTTCCTGGGCCGCGCGCACGCGGGCGCCGATGGCTTCCCTGGGGTCGTCTGCCCACAGCCGCCAGGGGCGCGGTTCGTAGGCGTCGCGCACGGCGGCGGCGAGTTCGGCGTCGCCCTCGGCGTCCTCGGGGAATCTGTCGAGGATGGGGGCGGCGAGCACGCGCAGCCCCGCGTCGTCGTCGCGCAGGGCCAGCTCGTCGAGCGCCCAGGCCCAGCTGGACCCGAAGGCGGCGTAGCGGCGCAGCAGCTCCAGGGCGTCGCGCCTGCCGTACGAGGCGAGGTGGCCGAGGACCGCGAGCGCGAGGCCCGTGCGTGACTCGTCCGTATTGAGGACGTCGTCGGGGTCGAAGAGGTGGCGCTCGATCTCCCCGAGCTCTCCGTGGAGGTCGAGGTAGAGACGGGCGTAGTAGAGCGAGCGGTTCTCCACCTGCCAGTCGTGGCGGGGGTCGCTCAGCACACAGTGATTGAGAGCCGCGAGCGCTTCGGCGCGCGGCGCCGTCAGCGCGTGCAGGGTGCCGTCGCCGCGGCCCCTCTGCAGCAGGCCGAGCAGCGTACCGCTGGGCGCTATGACCGGATCGAACATGGGAAACAGCCTCACATCAAGCGTCGACGCAACCGGGGGAACTGCACTACCTGGCCGCGCGACAACACTGCGGGGCGCCCGCCGTCTCTTGCTTGCTGTAGACCATCTTCCTCTGCCTCTCGTCTGTGGCCCGAATCGGACCGTTCACGGCCCACGCGGTGTGGCACCATCTGCCCCGCCGTCGCGTCCGTAAATCACGTCGTCATGATGACCCAGCGGTTCTTCCCGCCGCGACCACATTTCCTGCTCCCCCGTTCTGGCTGGTCAAAGCCGGTGTCTCAGGAAGTGCCGAAGAGCCCCAGAAGCTCCGCCTTGCCGAACATCCGGGCGGTGTCGACCGCCGACGGGGTCCCCGCCGCCGGGTCGGCGCCGCCGTCGAGCAGTGCCCGGATCACTTCGTTCTCGCCCTTGAAGACGGCGCCCGCGAGCGGGGTCTGGCCCCGGTCGTTGGCGCGGTCGGCGTCGGCGCCGCGCGCGAGGAGCGCGCGGACCGCTTCGGCGTGCCCGTGATAGGCGGCGAGCATCACGAGGGAGTCGCCACGGTCGTTCGTGAGGTTCGCCGATACGCCCGCGTCGACGTAGGAGGCGAGCTGTTCGCTCTCGCCCCGGCGCGCAAGATCGAAGATCTTGGTCGCCAGTTCCACGACTTCGGGGTCGGGGACTTCGCTCATCGGAACAGACCGCCTTTGCGTGTACGGAGTGCTACGACCGTGCGGCCGTACGAGTGAATCGACAGAGTACTGCCCGGTTCGGCACATGAGCAGCGCCGGCCGAGGCAAAGATCACGAAGAGCCCTGACGGCGGTACAGCACGCGCTCAGAAGGCTCATCGGACGCCTGCCGAACGGGTGAAATCAAGAATATTCCACCCATTTGCACCTTTTATCGTATGGATACATGCTGTGAGCCTGGAAGAACTCATGGTGACTGTCCCCATCGACCAGGAGAACTCAAATGATCCTGTCCATCTCAGGCGTGGTGCTGCTCGGAGTCATCGCCTTCCTCTTCTTCCGCAAAGACGGACTCAAGGCATCGCACGGCCTGACCTGCGCCCTCTTCGGGTTCTACCTCTCGGGCACCGCCATCGCCCCGAGCATCAAGGCCGGAGGCGCGAGCCTGGCCGGCCTGCTCGGCGGGATCAAGTTCTGACCCCCTCCCCCCTCGCACGCACCATCAGGAGACAGAAGTGGCTCGGCGCCCCCTCCCCCGCATTCTGAGCAACGGCAGCGCCCCCATCGCCCGGAGCCGGGAACTGGCACGGACGGCAGCCGACGGGGCCACCGACGTACTCCATCCCCTGATCACGATCACCAAGGGCCTGGGCCGCCTGGCATCCGCCGGGCGGCACAAGTGGGCCGACACCCCGAAGGACCGACGCGGACCGCTGTTGTTCCTGGTGGCGGCCTTGTTCCTGGTCGTGGTGCTGATTCCGTACGGGCCGCTGCTGTCGCTCATCACCCTGATGGCAGCGGCCGCGTGGAAGGGCCGGGACCTCACCCCGCCGGCGCCGACCGGCCCCGACGAGTCCCAGGTCGAGCGGCTCACCGCGCTCTACGAGGCGCTCGTCCCGTACTTCTCCGTCCCAGAGGACCCGAGCCCGCTCTTCGCCCACGGCGGCGAGTGGGAGAAGGCCTTCGAGTCGTACGACTTCGACGACGACGGGCGCGTCTCACGCATCGTGGTGCGCTACCCGGCGTACTTCACGGACGGCGAGGCCGACTCCCGCGCCCGCATCGAACAGCTCCTGCACGCCAAGTCGGGCCGGGGCCGCGAGTACCACTTCGAGTGGGACGAGGAGGGCAACCGGCTGGCGGTCACCGTCCTGCCCCCGCTGCCCACCGACATCGCCGCCCAGCGCTTCGTCACGGCACCGGGCGAAACGGTCCTCGGCTTCACCGACGAGAGCGGCACCCAGCGGACCCTCCCCCTCGGTGACGGCGACGAGCAGCGCGATGTGCCGCCCGTCGTCTGGCGTACGGGCATGCGCTCCACCGAGCCGCATCTCCTCGCCGTCGGCCACCCCGGCAGCGGGACCACCTCACTCCTGCGCTCGATCGCTCTCCAGGCCCTCCAGCACGGTGACGTCCTCATCGTGGAGGGCAACGGAACGGGCGACTACGCGTGCCTGACCGGACGCAGCGGTGTCCTGGCCGTCGAGTGCGGGCTCGCCGGCGCGCTGGCCAGCCTGGAATGGGCGGCCCACGAGACGGAGCGGCGCCTGATCACCGCGAACCGGGCGCGCCAGGCCGGCCACCCCGCGCCCGAAGACACCCGGCGCCCCCTGTGGATCCTGTTCGACCGACCCAGCGTCCTCGGTCATCTGGCCGCGGCCGACGGACGCAAGGACCCGCAGACCCTGCTCCAGGTCCCTCTGCGGCACGGGCGCGCGGCCAACGTCACGGTCGTCGTGGCCGACCAGTTCGACAGCCTCGACTCCCTGACCGACGCCGTCTGTCAGCACACACGCGCGCGCGTGGTGCTCGGCCCGGCCACGTACGACCAGATCGAGGACGTCCTCGGGGTCGCGCCCCACACGACGCCCACCCCGGACGTCCCGCCGGGACGGGGCTACGCGCGCCTCGGCGCGGGGGCAGTCCACCGCCTCCAGGTACCGGCCACCCCCGACCCCTACGACGACGCGACGAGTGACGCGGACCGGCAGGCGGTGCTCGCACTGCTCCCGCAGCGGACGTCACCGGCCGACGACAGCCCGGAGGCCGAACCGGTCGTCGAAGCGGCCGAGCCGGTCGAAGCCGTGGAAGCCGTGGAAGCGGTCGAAGTGGTGGGTACGGTGCGGACGGTCGCCGCCGAGGGGTGACGGCCGGGCCCCACTCGGCCCTATGCGATGAGCGTCCGCGGCGGCTCCGCCCCGGACGCTCCGCCTTCCCGCACGAGCCGCGCCGCCGCCGCGAGCCGCACCGCCGCCTCGTCGGCGACCGCCCCGGAAACCGTGAACGGCAGCCGCACATAACCCTCGAAGGCGCCGTCCACCCCGAAGCGAGGCCCCGAGGGCACCCGTACGCCGACGCGTTCGCCGACCTCCGCGAGCCGGGACCCCGACAGGCCTCCGGCGCGCACCCACAGCGTCAGCCCGCCGACCGGCACGTCGAACTCCCAGTCGGGCACCTCTCGGCGCAGCGCGGCGACCAGCGCGGCACTGTTGTCCCTCGCCTGACTGCGGCGCAGCGCCACGGCCTCCTCCCAACCGCCCGTGCTGAGCAGCCAGTTCACGGCCAGCTGCTCCAGGACCGGCGTGCCGAGGTCGGCGTAGGCGCGCGCGGCCACGAGGCTGCGGATCACATCGGGCGCCGCCCGCACCCAGCCGATGCGCATGCCCGCCCAGAACGCCTTGCTCGCCGAGCCGACGGTGATGACGGTGGAGCCCGCCGGGTCGAAGGCGCAGACGCGACGGGGCATGTCCAGGTCGGGGTCGAAGTGGAGTTCGGTCATGGTCTCGTCGACGACGAGCACCGTGCCGGCCGAGCGCGCCGCCTCGACGAGCTGCCTGCGCTGGTCCTCGTCGGCGAGCGCCCCGGTGGGGTTGTGGAAGTCGGCGACGACGTAGGCGAGGCGGGGCGCCGCGTCGCGCAGGACCTGCCGCCAGCGGTCGAGGTCCCATCCCGCGAGCCCCTCTGCCATGGCGACCGGGACGAGCCGGGCGCCCTCCTCCCGCATGAGCTGGAGGATGTTGGCGTACGAGGGCGACTCGACGGCGATGCGCTCGCCTCGGCCCGCGAACAGATGACAGATCGCGTCGATCGCGCCCATCGCGCCGGTGGTCACCATGATCTGCTCGGGCATGGTCGGAATGCCGCGGGCGGTGTAGCGCTCGGCGAGCGTCTCGCGCAGCGCGGGCAGGCCCGCCGGGTAGTCGCCGTGAGTGTGCGCGTAGGGCGGGAGTTCACCGAGCGCGCCCTGGACGGCGCGGGTCAGCCAGGGCTCGGGGGCGGGCAGGGCCGCGGTGCCGAGGTCGATCATCGAGCCGAGGGCCTCGGGCGGCAGGGGCTCGAGGCCGCGCGCGGGCAGCGGGTTCCCGGCGGGCACGGCCGTCCAGCTGCCCGCTCCCCGGCGTGATTCGAGGAACCCCTCGCCGCGCAGCGCCTCGTAGGCGGCGGCGACGGTCGTGCGGCTGACGGCCAGGGAGACGGCGAGCTCGCGTTCGGCGGGCAGGCGCGCCGCGACGGGCACGCGCCCTTCGAGGACTAGGAGGCGGATGCCGTCGGCCAGAGCGCGGTAGGCGGGCGGACGGCGGTTCCCGGGGCCCGGAGGGCGCGTCTGCTGGGAGGTGAGCAGCCGGGCAAGCTGAGCAGCGCCGACCGCCGAAGTCCACTGAGCCATGGAGTCCAGTCCACCTTCCCCGAATTGGCCATGGTTGGCCTGCGTTCCCAAGCCACAGAGTGTCATGCGACAGGCCACTACCACCACAGGGGGCTCCACTTGTCCGCGTCGTCCACGCCACCCGGCCCGCGTCTCACCCGGCGCCTTCTCCAGCTCTACGTCGGCCTGGCGCTGTACGGCGCGAGCTCCGCCCTCCTCGTGAAGGCCGGGCTCGGCCTGGAGCCGTGGAACGTGCTCCACCAGGGCCTCGCCGAACTCACGGGGCTCTCCATCGGCGTCGTGTCGATCATCGTGGGCGCCCTGGTGCTGCTCCTGTGGATCCCGATCAAGCAACGCCCCGGCCTCGGCACCGTCTCCAACGTCTTCGTGGTCGGCATCGCGATGGACGGCACGCTGGCCGTCATGCCCGACGTGCACGCCCTCGGGATCCGCATCCCGCTGATGGCGGCGGCGATCGTCCTGAACGGCGTGGCGACGGGCCTCTACATCGCCGCCTCCTTCGGGCCCGGCCCGCGCGACGGCCTGATGACGGGACTGCACCGGCGTACCGGCCGCTCGCTCCGGCTGGTGCGCACGACCATCGAGATCGCGGTGGTCGTGACGGGCTTCGTCCTCGGCGGCACCATCGGCGTCGGCACCGTCCTGTACGCCGTGGCGATCGGCCCGCTGGCCCAGGTGTTCCTGAAGGTCTTCGCCGCGCCCGCGCCGCCCGAGGCACCCGCTTCGGTTGCCGGCGCGTCACCCGAAGGGGCGATACTTCCGCGGTGACCACGCGCGTACGCCATCCGTATCTCGACCGTTCCGGACCGCTGGCCTTCGCCCATCGCGGCGGGACGGCCGACGGCCTGGAGAACACGATGGCGGCGTTCCGGCGCTCCGTGGACCTCGGCTACCGCTACATCGAGACCGATGTGCACGCCACGTCCGACGGCACGCTCGTGGCCTTCCACGACGCGACGCTCGACCGGGTCACCGACGCGGCGGGCCGGATAGCGGACCTCCCTTGGAACGATGTGCGCCACGCGCGCGTGGCGGGCCGCGAACCGGTGCCGCTCTTCGAGGAACTCCTGGAGACCTTCCCCGACGTTCACTGGAACGTGGACGTCAAGGCCGAACCCGCGCTGCTCCCGCTGCTTGATCTGATCGGCCGCCTGGACGCGTGGGACCGGGTCTGCGTCGGCTCGTTCTCGGAGGCCAGGGTCGCCAGGGCGCAGTCCCTCGCGGGCCCCCGCCTCGCCACGTCGTACGGCACGCGTGGCGTGCTCGGCCTGCGGCTGCGGTCCCTCGGGCTGCCCGCGGCGCTGCGCCCTTCTGCGGTGTGCGCCCAAGTGCCCGTGGCCCAGTCGGGGATACGCGTCGTCGACCGGCGCTTCGTCCGCGCCGCCCACGCGCGCGGGCTCCAGGTCCACGTGTGGACGGTCAACGACCGCGCACAGATGGGTGAACTCCTCGACCTCGGCGTGGATGGCATCATGACCGATCACATCGAGACGCTGCGTGACGTGCTCAAGGACCGGGGAGCCTGGACCTGACCGCCCGCCGGCCGCGTCCGGACACGGGGACAGCGAGGGGGCGCGGGTGGGCAGCGACACCGTGCGGGCGGAGCCGGCGGACGACGAGGCGGCGCAGCGGCGCCGGGAGCAGCGCGGCTGGTACTTCTACGACTGGGCGTGCTCGGTCTACTCGACGAGCGTGCTCACGGTGTTCCTCGGGCCGTATCTGACGGCGGTCGCCAAGTCGGCGGCGGACGCGGACGGCTTCGTGCACCCGCTGGGGATACCCGTCCGGGCCGGCGCGTTCTTCGCGTACACCGTCTCCGCTTCGGTGATCATCTCGATCCTGGTGATGCCGCTCGCGGGGGCGGCCGCCGACCGTACGGGCCGCAAGAAGCCGCTGCTCGCGGTCTCGGCGTATCTGGGGGCAGCGGCGACCGCCGGGATGTTCTTCCTGGACGGGGACCGCTATCTGCTGGGCGGGTTCCTGCTCGTCGTCGCCAATGCCTCGCTCGCGGTGTCGATGGTCCTCTACAACTCGTATCTGCCCCAGATCGCGCCCCCCGAGGAACGCGACGCGGTCTCCTCGCGCGGCTGGGCGTTCGGCTACGCGTCCGGGGCGCTCGTCCTCGTGGCGAACCTCGTCCTGTACTCCGGCCACGACTCCTTCGGCGTGTCCGAGTCGACGGCGGTACGGATCTGCCTGGCCTCCGCGGGCGTGTGGTGGGGCGCGTTCACGCTCGTACCGCTACGGCGCCTGCGGGACAGGCGCACGGCACCCGCAGGTGACGAAGCGGCCACCGTGCCCGGCTGGCGTCAACTGGCGTCGACCGTGCGCGACATGCGCCGCCGCCCGCTGACGCTCTCGTTCCTGCTCGCCTATCTGGTCTACAACGACGGCATCCAGACGGTGATCTCGCAGGCATCCGTGTACGGCTCGGAGGAGCTCGGACTCGACCAGTCGACGCTGATCGTGGCGGTACTGCTGGTCCAGGTCCTCGCCGTGGCGGGCGCGCTCGCGATGGGGCGCCTCGCCCGTACGTACGGCGCGAAGAACACGATCCTCGGCTCGCTGATCGCCTGGACGGTCACGATCGGGGCTGGTTACTTCCTGCCGTCGGGGGCGCCGGTGTGGTTCTTCGTGCTGGCGGCCGGGATCGGGCTCGTGCTGGGCGGCACGCAGGCGCTGTCCCGTTCCCTTTTCTCGCACCTGGTGCCGGCCGGCAAGGAGGCCGAGTACTACTCCGCATACGAGATGAGCGACCGGGGAATGAGCTGGCTCGGACCGCTCGTTTTCGGCCTCGCGTACCAGCTGACCGGCAGTTATAGGGACGCCATCGTGTCCCTGGTGGCGTTCTTCATGATCGGCTTTGTGCTGCTTGCCCGGGTTCCGGTGAGGCAGGCGGTGCGCGACGCGGGAAATCCCGTACCGACCCGGATTTAGCACCTGAAGCCAAAGGCCGGTAGTGTACGCGTTTGGCCTGCCAGGCGTACCGTTACTGCACGTCAAGAACGCAAACCGCAGGGTGACATCTGCTGGCAGATGTGACAAACCGGGCGCCGGTGGGTACAACAAGGGGCGGCTACGACGGCGACGCATGACCCGGAACGGGAATCTTTACCGCCGACCGGACGTTGACCGGATGACGACGACAGCGACACCTGTCCTGTGGGCGACAAGCCCGGGAGGCACGATTCATGAGTGAGCGAGCTCTTCGCGGCACACGCCTCGTAGTGACCAGCTACGAGACGGACCGCGGCATCGACTTGGCTCCGCGCCAGGCCGTGGAGTACGCATGCGAGAAGGGACATCGTTTTGAGATGCCCTTCTCGGTGGAGGCCGAGATTCCGTCGGAGTGGGAGTGCAAGGTCTGCGGGGCCCAGGCACTCCTTGTCGACGGTGACGGCCCTGAGGAGAAGAAGGCCAAGCCCGCGCGTACACATTGGGACATGCTGATGGAGCGGCGCACCCGCGAGGAGCTCGAAGAGGTCCTCGAGGAGCGGCTCGCCGTTCTCCGATCGGGCGCCATGAACATCGCGGTGCATCCGCGCGACAGCCGCAAGTCCGCCTGACCCCTCGGGAGCAGCGGGAGCGCGACTGACAAAGCCGTGGGCCGGACACACTTCAGGTGTGTTCGGCCCACGGCTTTTCGCGTGTGTCCGGCGCCGGTCTTCGCCCCATCCGGCGCCGGACGGGGCTCAGTGAGCTTCTGAGCCCCGCGCGGGCTCAGGGAGCGATCGGGGGGCGCGGACCGGCGTCGCGTCGCTGTGCGGGCCGCTCATCGTCCTTGATCACCTCGCCCTGGATGACCGTGCCGTCGGGCCGGTGGATCCGGGCCTGCTGGAAGGCGTCGCCGAGGGTCCCGGGGCCGGCCGACTGCATCTTCCGCTCGATGGTCCGCTCCGTGTAGCGGCTCAGGGCCGAGCGGACGGGCGGGACGAGCAGGAGAAGGCCCAGGGCGTCGGAGATGAGGCCGGGGATCATCAGGAGCAGGCCGGCCAGCATGAGCAGACCGTTGCCCCCGGAGCGCTGCTCGCCGGCCGGGACCGCGCCGCTCTGCTGCTGTTGCAGCGTCTCGCTCAGATTCTTGAAGGCCCGGCGCCCGGCGCGCTTGATCACGACGGCGCCGAGCACGATCCCGGCGAGCAGCAGCAGGAAGACGGTGAACCCGCCGGCCGCGCCCGCCACCACGGTCAGCAGCCAGATCTCCAGGACCAGCCATGCGGCGATACCGAGCGGCAGGAACGTGCGGACCCGGGAGCGCCGGGGCGCGGCGGTGCGCGAAGGGGGCGGTGTGCCTGTGGTCATGCCCCCAGTGTGCCTGGGCCTCGACACGAGTGGCGTAAGGGTGAGATCAAGATCGACGGAGGCTCCGGCTCAGGGCCGCTTACGGCCGATCACACGCCCCATGCGCTCCCCCACGCCCCATGCGGTGACCCGCCACAGTGCCTCGACGACGATGTCACGGCTCATCTTGGAGTCGCCGAGCTCGCGCTCGACGAACGTGATGGGCACCTCGACGACGTGATAACCGGCCCTGACCGCACGTCGCGCGAGGTCGACCTGGAAGCAGTAGCCCTGGGAGGAGACCTCGCCGAGCCCGAGGCCTTCGAGGGTCTCGCGGCGGAAGGCGCGGAAGCCGCCGGTGACGTCCCGGATCGGTACATCGAGCAGCAGCCGCGAGTACGTGCTGCCGCCGCGGGAGAGGAACTCGCGCGACTTGGGCCAGTTGACGACCCGTCCGCCCGGCACCCAGCGCGAGCCGAGCACGAGGTCGGAGCCCTTCAGCGCGGTCAGCAGCCGGGGCAGCTCCTCGGGCTGATGGGAGCCGTCGGCGTCCATCTCCACCAGGACGCCGTAGCCGTGCTCCAAGCCCCAGCGGAAACCCGCGAGATAGGCCGCGCCGAGACCCTCCTTGCCCTGTCGGTGCAGGACCTGGACCTGGTCGTCGGCCGAGGCGAGCTCGTCGGCGAGCTTTCCCGTGCCGTCGGGGCTGTTGTCGTCGGCGACGAGGACGTGCGCCTCGGGCACGGACGCGCGCACCCGGCCGACGATCGACTTGATGTTCTCCGCCTCGTTATAGGTCGGGATGATCACCAGCGCCGTACCGAGAGGACCGAACTGCCGCCCACCGCCGTCGTTCACAGCTTCCCCTTAAGACTCCTGTACGAGGGGACCACCATAGCGAGGCCGCTTGTCGGCGCAGGTAAGGCGCCCTGCACGAAGCTGCGGGATCGGGGCCCGGTGCCCTTCGGGCCGACCTGGGACCCGCTGGCTGCGGGTCTACCGAGAGCCGTTGTCTACTGAGCTTCCGGGCCCCACCCGGGTCGCACCGTCCCCCGTGCTCCCGCGGAGCAGGGAGGGACCGCCATCCGGCCGGAACGTTCCAGCGCCCCATGGCGCGGGTGCTGGGCCTGGCTCCCAGTGGCGGTGCGCCGGTGCGGCACACCGCCCCATGACCCAGCGGCGTTCATCGACTGCGCGGAGGTTCCCCGGTCGGACGTCCAGTGGTGGACCCGGCAGAACCTACCCGTCGACCGCGCCCAGCTGTCAACACCCGTTTGAGCTGCGGTGATTGGGGAAACCGCCTGGTCAGTGCCGAGGATCCGCAGGTCGCGCGAACCTGCGGCGGACCGCGATCGGCGGTACGGCGACCGCCGACATCACTCGTCCGGCCCTACGTACACGGTCCGCCCGCCGACCACCGTGCGCAGGCAGAGCGGCAGTTGGGCCCCTGGCGTGAGATCCGGGAGGCCCGGGGTCCCCGAGCGCGGGTCGGTCGACCAGCGCGAGACGCGGTCGTCCGGCGCCTGGACGACGAGCTCCTCGGTGCGCCACACGGCGTAGTCCGCCGGGGCGCCCGGGACCAGGATGCCCGCGTCGTCCCGGCCGACGGCGCGCCAGCCGCCGCGGGTGTGCGCGGTGAACGCGGCCCGCACGGACACCCGGTGCTCGGGCGTGCGGTGGAAGGCCGCGGCACGGAGCGTGCCCCACGGATCGAGCGGGGTGACCGGGCTGTCGGAGCCGAAGGCCAGCGGAACCCCGGCACGCAGGAGGGCGGCGAACGGGTTGAGGGCACGGGCCCGTTCAACGCCGAGGCGATCGGCGTACATGCCGTCCTCGCCGCCCCACAGGGCGTCGAAGGCGGGCTGCACGGACGCGGTGAGGCCGAACTCGGCGAAGGAGGCGATGGTCTCCGGCGACAGCATCTCGGCATGCTCGACGCGGTGCCGTGCCGCTCTGACGCGGGCGAGGCCGACCTTCTCGGCGGCGGCACGCACGCCGTCCACCACGGCGGTGACCGCGGCGTCCCCGATGGCGTGGAATCCCGCCTGGAGCCCCGCCTCGGTGCAGGCGACGACGTGGGCGGCGACGGCGTGGGCGTCCAGGTAGGAGGTCCCGGTGTGCCCGGGGGCCGCGTCCGCGTACGGCTCGTGCAGGCAGGCCGTGTGGGAGCCGAGGGCGCCGTCCACGAAGAGGTCACCGGCGGCGCCGACGGCGCCCAGCGCGCGGGCCCGCTCGATGTCCAGGTCGGCCCAGTAGCCGACGACCCGGGGGCCGGGCTCCTCGGCGGCCAGGCGCAGCAGGCCCGTGAAGTCGTCCTCGGAGGAGATTTCGGGGCCGCCGCACTCGTGCACGGAGCCGATCCCCAGGGAGGCCGCGTGGCGCAGGGCCGCGCGCTGGGCCTCCGTGCGCTGCTGCGGAGTGACGGCGGCGTGGGCGGCGGCGCGCACGGCGTGGTGGGCGTCGCGGGTGAGCGGCCCGTCGGGGGTGAATCCGGGGCAGTCCGCGATGCCGGGGACGAGGTCGAGCAGGGCCGTGGTGACGGCGGCCGAGTGGACGTCGATTCGGGAGAGGTAGAGCGGGCGGGCGCCGGTTGCCTCGTCGAGCTCGGCGCGCGTGAGGGGCTCGCCGTCGGGCCAGCGGGCGGCGTCCCAGCCGTGGCCGAGGAGGATCCGGTCCATGGGGCGGGCGGCCGCGTGGGCGCGGACGAGGGCGAGCGCCTCGCCCCGGTCACGGGCCGTGGAGAGGTCGAGGCCGGTCAGGGCGAGCCCCGTCGATGTGGTGTGGACGTGGGCGTCGGTGAACGCGGGAGTGACGAGGGCGCCTTCGAGGTCGACGACCTCGTCGACCCCCTCGGCGAACGCGTCGGCCGCGCCTTCGGAGCCGACCCAGGCGACATGCCCCCGCTCGACGACCATGGCCGTGGCGAAGGGGTCGGCGGGGCTGTGGACGTCGCCACCGCGCAGAAGGACGGTGGGGGACTCTGCCGGTACGGGCGTGGGGGTCGTACTCATGGAGACAGTTTCCCGCGTTTGTACCCCCGAGCCGCACCCGGGGGCACAAAGCGGTCGGACCCGTGCCGGTCAGACGCGGGGCGGCCGCGCCTCGTACGGGGTGGAGAGGACCACGGTCGTGCGGGTGGAGACGCCGGCCAGGGAGCGCACCCGCGCGAGAAGGTTCTCCAGGTCGTGCGGGGTCTCCACGCGGACCTTGAGGATGTAGTTCTCGTCGCCGGCGACGCTGTGGCAGGCCTCGATCTCGGGCACGCCGGCCAGGCGTTCCGCGATGTCGTCGGGGGCGCTGGGGTCGAACGGTTTCACCGAGATGAAGGCGGTGAGCGACAGGCCGACCGCCTCGGGGTCGACAACTGCGGCATAGCCGCGGATGACGCCACGCTGTTCGAGGCGGCGCACGCGCTGGTGCACCGCGGACGTGGACAGGCCGGTGGCCTTGCCCAGGTCGGTGTAGCTCATCCGCCCGTCCTTGACGAGCAGCTGCACGATCTGTCGGTCGAGCTCCTCCATGGCGCAGAACCTACAGGGCCCTTGATCCCCGCGGATACCCGAGCGGACCACGGGGGCGGACACGCCTACCTGCCGCCGGGCATCCGCAATCGTCATGTGACGAAGACCACACCTGTCGAACCGTGTCCAGGCGCGTGCCACGATTACCCCCACGACGGGACGGGAAGTGCTTGCTGTGGTCGAGGCCGCAGCGCCTTGTCGGCCCACCCGAGGGGGAGAGTCCCATGCAGAATGTGAAGCGTCCCGGTCGTCCTGCCCGTAGTCGGCAGCAGCCGGCGATCGAGCCCGAGCCGGAGGGTGTCGAACCGGAGGACACCGGAATCGACGCGTTCGACGCGTACGACACCTTCGAGATGTACCGGGTGTTCTGCCCGGACTGCGCGCAGCCGATCGCGCTGCTCGCCGACGAGGACGTGCTGCCCGAGCACGCGCTGTGCGCCTCGCCGTGGAACCCGTTCGGTCTCACGGTCTGTGCCGGTACGGGCCGCGCGGCGGCCGACGCCCGGCCCGCCGACGATTCGACGGAGGCTCAGGAGCAGGACGCCGCACTCCTGTTGACGCTCCCTCAGGGGCTTGACTGGCGGATGCAGCCCTTCTCGCACGTGGCCGGCCCGGGTTCGCGCCCGCTGCGCATCCCCGAGCAGGTTCGCCGCACGGCCGCCTGACGACGTCTCAACTCCCGTAACTGCCCTGCACCATGGCCCGCAGACTGGCGTGGTGCAGGATCAGTGTGTCCGGATCGTCCGGCACGGCCACCTCCTTGAAGTACACCTGCCGGTAGGCGACGCGCAGCATCACGATGGCGTGGCGCAGGGCGGCGTACAGGGTGTGGAAGTCCATGTCGCGCGGTGTGTGGCCGGTGAGTTGGGCGTAGCGCCGCTCGATGTCCGCGCGGCGCAGGAAACCGGGCAGGCCGGCCTGGCCGAAGCTCTCCGTCAGGTCCTGGAAGAAGCGGTGCAGGTACACGGTCCAGCCGAGGTCGACCTCGCGCGGTGCCAGGGCCGCCATTTCCCAGTCGAGCACGGCGGCCGGTTCGAAGCCGTCGTAGATGATGTTCCCGATGCGGGCGTCGCCCCAGTTGAGGACGGGTTCGCCCTCGTCGGCGGGCCAGAGTTCGGCGAGCCGGTCGAAGGCGCTCTCGATGAGCGGCGAGGGCGGCAGTCCGTCCACCACCCAGGCGTAGTAGGCGCGTTGCGCCTCGACGTGGCGGCGCAGGGCGCTTCCCTGGCCGGGTGCGGCGAGGAACTCGGCCTCAGACGCCGGGACTCCGTCGTGCAGGCGGGCGATGAGGCCCACGGTCGCGTCCTGGAGCCGCGCGCGCTCGGCGTCCGTCGCGGAGTGCAGCCAGTTGCCTTCGTACGTGTAGGGCATGACGTCCGGCGGTACGCGGCCCTCGACGCGCTCCATCACGAAGAACGGGGCACCCAGGGGCCCGGGGTCCTCCTCTAGCCACAGAACCCGCGGCACCGGCAGCCCGGTGCGCTCGGCGGCGAGCCGCATCGTGCGGTACTGCCGCGGCATGTCGTACTCGGGGAAGATCGTGTACGCGGACGGGTCGGCGGCCAGTCTCAACGCGCACGCGCGGACCGGGGGTTCGGGATGTTCGATGTCGAAGAGCAGGGTCTCGCTGGACATGCCGTTGGACTCGGGGACGCTCACGTTCACCGCTTCGGCGCCCGGCAGACGGACGGCCAGCCACGAGGTGAGCCTCCGGGCCACCTCCTCCGGGTCTCGGGTGCTGGTGCGCGGTCGGGGTGCTGTCGCCATCGCAGGCTCCTTTCAGGGCGCCACGGAGTCGTAGCCGGTGAAGCCGCTCGGGTCGTGCCTGCCGAAGCTGCCGTGCTCGAAGATGCCGTGGCCGACCTGACCGCCCAGGGTGAAGCGCGCCGCGTGGTCGATGACGCCGTAGGCGGCCAGTGGATGGGCGGCGGGGTCGGAGAGGTCGTAGCTGCGGCGGTCGGTCCAGTCGCGGCCGCGCCAGGTGCCGTGCTGCCAGTCGTCCGCGGGCGGGTACCCGGCGCCGACGGCGAGCGGCGATGAGGCGAGGATCTCGACGCCGAGTTCCAGGGGCTTGCGGGAGAGCGGGTCGGTGAGGTGGACGACGGCGCTCTCGGGGTGGCGGGTGCCGGTCCGGTAGGTGATGTCGGCCTGGGGCCAGCCGAGTTGGAGGTCCGGGTGGCCGTCCCGGACGAGGGTGGCGTCGTTGAGGGTGCGGTAGCCGTCCGCGTCCTCCTGGACGATCACCATCAGGAAGCGGTCGTCGAAGCGGACCGGCGACCAGATCCAGTGGAAGCCCTCCGTCCTGTTCTCCTCGGCGAGCCGGCCGCCCTCCTCGCCGGGGACCGGGCGCACGCCCCAACTGCGGTCGCGGGTGCCGGTCCAGCCGTCGAGGGACACCTCGCGCCCGCCGATGCGGAGCCGGCCGCCACAGTGCCCGGCCTGCACGAAGCGCCTGCCCTCAAGGGTGAGGCGGCCGCCGCGCCGCTGCGTGTGGTGGGGCTCCCAGAGAGCCGGAAAGGCCGCCGACCAGTCGATCTCGTACGAGAGTCCGCCGGGGTCGTCCGGGTCGGCCTCGCAGGTCAGGACGAAGTCCTTCAGGGGACGTTCCACCTGGATCCGGAGCGGGCCGACGGCGAGTTCCATGCGGGTGTCATCGCGCAGGGCGTCGGAGGCGCGGACCGCGTGGAGGGTGTCGCCGACGCGCAGGGTCGCGTACGCGTCGATGACGCCGAGGTTCGGATAGACGCCGAGGCCGAGGATGAGCAGGAACTCCCCGGTGGGGTCGACGAGATGGAAGATGCAGCGGTCGTAGGCGTTGCGGTCACCGGTCGCGACGTGCTTCATGGACAGCGGGACCTGATGGACCGGGTATTCGTCGAGCGCGACGGGGCGGTCGTCTGCCACGCGTTTCCTCCCTGGGCGTACGGCGGTTGACGTCGCCCGGAGGGGTGCGGCCCCCGGCGGCGGAGTTGACGGTACGTCAGCTGAGCCGCCGGAGCCAGATGCGTGCGCCGGCCCGGATGCGGTGACGGCCGGATCAGGCCGGGCCCGCGGGGCCGCTGATCCGGCCCGGTCCGAACGGGGGCCCTAGAACGCACGCCCCCATGCCCCGAAGGGTGACCTGCCCGCCTCGGGCGCGTTGGCCTGGGCATGACCCTTACACAGACCGCCACCGGCCACCGCAGGCGCCTCCTGGTCCCCACCACCGCAGAATCGGTTCCGCAGCCGCCGCCCCCAGAGCGCCCCGCGCCCCAGGACCCGCCGATCTACCACGCTCTGGTCAGCCACTGGGCCGACCGCGGTAAGACTCTGCCGGGACGCCACGATCCGGAGTGGGCCCGGCTGGTGGCGTCTCCGGTCAGAACCGGGCAGTTCAGCGGGTTTCAGGACCGGCGAGGTGCCGCGCGATGACCATGCGCTGGATCTGGTTGGTGCCCTCCACGATCTGCAGCACCTTGGCCTCGCGCATGTAGCGCTCGGCCGGGAAGTCGGCCGTGTAGCCGTACCCCCCGAGCACCTGGACGGCGTCCGTGGTGACCTTCATCGCCGCGTCCGTGCACATCAGCTTGGCCATGGCCGCCTGCTTGGAGAAGGGCCGGCCCGCGTCGCGCAGGCGCGCCGCCGTCAGATAGAGCGCACGACCGGCCTCTATCTGCGTGGCCATGTCGGCGAGCATGAAGCGCAGGCCCTGGAAGTCGGCGACGGGCCGCCCGAATTGCTCGCGCCCCGTGGCGTACGAGACGGCCTCGTCGAGGGCCGCCTGGGCCACACCGATCGCACAGGCGGCGATGCCGAGCCGGCCCGAATCGAGAGCGGAGAGCGCGATCGCGAAGCCCTGCCCCTCGTCCCCGATCCGGCGCGCGTCGCTCACACGCACCCCGTCGAAGTGGACCTGCGCCGTGGGCGAGCCCTTCATCCCCATCTTCTTCTCGGGCGCCGCCGCACTCAGCCCCTCGGCGTCACCCGGGACCAGGAACGCGGTGATGCCACGCGCCCCCTCGCCGCCGGTGCGCGCCAGGACCGTGTAGAAGTCGGCGACGCCGCCGTGCGTGATCCAGGCCTTGGTGCCGGTGATCACCCAGTCGTCGCCTTCACGGACCGCCTTGGTCCGCAGGGACGCGGCGTCCGATCCCGAGGACGGCTCGGAGAGGCAGTACGCGCCGAGCAGGCCGCCGCCGAGCATGGCGGGCAGATGCTCGGTCCGCTGCTCCTTGGTGCCGAAATTGGCCAGTGCGTGGCAGGCCAGCGAGTGAACGCTGACGCCGAGGCCGACGGTGAGCCGGGCGGCGGCGAGCTCCTCCAGCACCTGGAGGTAGACCTCGTACGGCTGGTCGCCGCCGCCGAAGTCGGAGTCATAGGGGAGGCCGAGCAGACCCGACTCGGAGAGCAGTGAGAACGTCCCGCGCGGGAAGCGTCCGGCGTCCTCCTCCTCGGCCGCGCTCGGGGCGATCTCGCGCTGCACGAGCTCACGTACGAGCGAGAACAGATCCCGGGCCTCGTCCGTGGGCAGTTGACGGTCCACCGGCTGCGGGGCGCGGTCGGGCATATCGACGCTCTCCTCCCTGTCGGGCGCTGCGGCGGTCGCGCGCGGGGTGGTGCGGCGACGCCGTGTTCGAGCCGCCGCCGAGGGCTCCCCTCCGGGTCTCGGACGGGTGCTGACCAGCGGCTGCGGCCCGTTGAGTATGCCTGTTCGACGGCGGCCAGTCACCAGTTAACGACCGCTTACTTCAAAGATACCGAAAAGACGGCGGAGAGGCCGCCGGGAGCTGCCCGGAGCCCTCGCGAAGCCGCAGGAGCCCCGCCCCGAAGCCGCCGCCCGCCGGAACCGAGAGCCGTCGAGCCCCGAGCGCATTGGTCCGCACCATTGACCCCACTGGTCTAGTCCTCCTAAGGTTCCCTGCAACGTCTTAACGCGTTCATGCCAAAGACTCATGGCGCGGATCGCGTGCCGACGCCCACGAGGTCCACAGCAAATCCCCCCACGCTCCCCTCCCCCACGAGGAGACACGATGCTCAGACCGCACCGTCCACGCGCCTCCTTCCGGGCGCTCCTGTCCGCCGCGTGTTGCGCTGTTCTCGGCGCCGGACTGCTCGCCTCCGCGGGCACCGCCGCGGCACAGAACGACGTCGGCCCCCAGGAAGCCGCAGCCGGCTCGAAGGTCGTCGGCTACTTCACCGAATGGGGTGTCTACGACCGGAACTACCACGTCAAGAACATCGAGACGTCCGGCTCGGCCGACAAGCTCACGCACATCAACTACGCCTTCGGCAACGTCACCGGCGGCAAGTGCGCGATGGGCGACTCGTACGCCGCCACCGACAAGGCGTACACCGCCGACCAGGCGGTGGACGGCGTCGCGGACACCTGGGACCAGCCGCTGCGCGGCAACTTCAACCAGCTGCTCAAGCTGAAGAAGCTGCACCCGAACCTCAAGATCCTCTGGTCCTTCGGCGGCTGGACCTGGTCGGGCGGGTTCACCGACGCCGCCAAGGACCCGGCCGGGTTCGCGCAGTCCTGCTACGACCTGGTCGAGAACTCCAAGTGGGCCGACGTCTTCGACGGCATCGACATCGACTGGGAGTACCCCAACGCCTGCGGCCTGTCCTGCGACACGAGCGGGCGCGACGCCTACAAGAACCTGATGAGCGCGCTGCGTTCGAAATTCGGCTCCAGCGCGCTGATCACGTCCGCGATCCCGGCCGACGCCTCCGACGGCGGCAAGATCGACGCCACCGACTACGCCGGCGCCGCCCAGTACGTCGACTGGTACAACCCGATGACGTACGACTACTTCGGGGCCTGGGACGCGCAGGGGCCGACCGCCCCGCACTCGCCCCTGACCTCGTACAGCGGCATCCCCAAGGCGGGCTACAACACCGACGCCACCATCACCAAGCTCAAGGGCCTCGGCGTCCCGGCGTCGAAGCTGCTGCTCGGCATCGGCTTCTACGGGCGCGGCTGGACCGGCGTCACGCAGTCCGCACCCGGCGGCACGGCAACGGGCCCGGCGGCCGGCAAGTACGAGCAGGGCATCGACGACTACAAGGAGCTCAAGTCGAAGTGCCCGGCGACGGGCACGGTCGGCGGCACTGCCTACGCGTACTGCGGCAACAACTGGTGGAGCTACGACACCCCGGCCACGATCGCCGGGAAGATGGACTACAAGAACCAGCAGGGCCTCGGAGGCACCTTCCTCTGGGAGCTCAGCGGTGACACGACGAACGGCGAGCTGATCAAGGCGATCAACTAGTCGCTCGGGTACGACACTTGGGGCGGGGGATGCGCGGCGTCCCCCGCCCCTTCGCATCGCGTCGGGGCCTCGCGGGCGCCGGACGGTCCGGCCCGAACCGCTCGATCACCCACAGGGTCTCGCGATGGCTCCACGGGCTCGTGGGGCTCCCGGACCGGCACGGGCGCGTCGAACCCGGCGCAGGGAGCACCGGGTCACATCAGGCCGGCCTGCGTGACGAACATGGCGAGGACCACGACGAAGGTCCAGCCGAGGACGTGCTCAAGGATCTTGGGGCCGTTGTCCTTGGGGCCGCCGGTGCGGGTCCGGGCGGCGCGGTTCGTGACGGTGGTCGCGGTCATGGCATCTCGCTGAGGTCGTCCGGCAGTGGCATCCCCCCACTGACCCGTCCACCATGCCACCGCCGCGGCCGGTTGTGGGCGAGAGCTTGCTCACGCACAACTACCCTGCGGCGCCGTGCGGCTCACGTCTGTGACACACCTGCGGAAAGACCGCCGGCACCGCTGCCGGGCCACCCGGACGGGGGCGTGGATCCGGTCCCGAGCCGATCCGCTCGTGGAGTCGTCGCGGGCATGCCGCGGCCCCTCCCGGTCGCGTCGGGAGGGGCCGTGGCGCGTGCCTCAGCGGACGCCGACCGCCTCGAGCGCGCGGCGCTGCTTCGAGGTCGGGTGGGCCGGGAAGTACAGGTAGCAGACGCCGCCGGTGCCGGACACGACCTTGCCGGTGGCGTTGTACCGCTTGGTCCTGAGCCAGATTTTTTCCCACTCGGCCCGCTTGTAGACGCGGCGCACGGCCGTGTCACTGGGCGACGCCGGGTCGTTGGCGATCACGTCACCGTCCGCGGTGAAGCCGATCACCGTCATGAGGTGTCCGGACGTCCCGTATCCCGCCCCCGTCAGCTCCTCCTTGAGGAACGACTGCGACGTTATGGCCGGGATCCCCGCCGCGATCAGGGTCTCCAGATCGCTGAGCGAGCCGAGCCGCGTGACGACTCCCTGGAGGTCCTTGTACGTCGCCGCGTAGGCCGCGTTGAAGGGCCAGTTGCCGCAGCCCTCGTACTGGTAGTCGTACGTGAAGCGGGCCGCGTGGCAGACCTCCGGGTCCGCGTAGTCCGGGTTGACCCAGGACAGGTCGTCCGCGGAGGGCTTGCGGCCCCAGTACTCGATGATCATCTGCGAGGAGGTGGGGCTGCACCAGGCCTCGCCGCCGTTGTCGTACTCGGGGTACTGGCCCGCGTGGACGTTCTGCGAGAAGCGCGGAACGGACAGCTCCTTGGCGAGCCCCGGCTGCGAGGCCGGGACCGAGAAGCGGTCCGGGACGTCGGAGCCCATGGCCCCGAGCCGCCACACGAGGGGCGAGGCCTTGGAGTCCGGCGCGCGGTACAGGGTCAGCCGCAGGCGGTACGAGACGAGGCGCAGACCCGAGGCCGCGTCGTCGATCGAGAAGGTGTCCGTCCAGATACTGGACTTGCCGTCCGACTGGTCGTCGACGGAGGTCCGCCGGATGTCCTGGTCTCCCGCCGCCCAGCGGCCCATCACGTACCAGGGGGTCGCCGCGCCGTCGGAGTACGTGCCCTGGAGTTCGATCTGGATCCAGGTACCGGCCGGGGTGCGCGCGTTCCAGGAGGCGATGACCTCGGTGGCGGGCACCGACAGACGGTGGGCCGGGGAGGTCCACCGGCCGTACTCCCAGGTGGCGGTCTTGCCCGTGTGCGGATCCGTGTAGTCGGTGCGGCCCTCGGGGGTCGCGAGCGTCAGGCCGGGGCGGGATCCGGCGACCGCGCGGGTGCCGGCCGCCGTTCCGGAGCGCCAGTCCGAGTGCGAGGTCCAGGCGTGGTTGTCCACGAGGCGCGGGACCGCGTGGGCGGGGGCCGGTGCGCCGGTGCCGGCGACGGCGGTGCCCGCGGTCGTGGCGAGCGCCGCTGCGCCCGCGGTGGCCGCGGCGGCGGTGAGCAGGGTTCTGCGGGACAGAGGTTCGGGTCGGGTCATGAGCGGGGCTCCCCCAGTCGACGAGGTATCCGTAAAGGGGCGGGTGAGGTGCACGACAGTGCGCCAACTATGGCCGGTACCCGCTGACTTCCACCAGCGTTTCCGGCCTGTCGTGGTTACCAATATTGGCCTGTACCACTGGCATGACCTGCGGCGGCGCGCGGGAAACCGGCCGGGCGCCTCCCGTACCCTTGCGGGCGATGACCTTCCAGCACATGCCGCTCCCCCGGCTCGCCGCGACCCTGCGCGCCCTGCCGCCCTCCTGCGGACCGGTCCGGCTGATCGCCGTCGACGGCCACGCCGGCTCCGGCAAGTCGACGTTCGCCGCCAAGCTCGCCGAGGCCCTCGGTCAGGCGCCTGTCCTGCACCTCGACGATCTCGCCAGCCACGACGCCCTCTTCGGCTGGACGGCGCGGCTGCGCGAGCAGGTCATCGATCCGCTCTCCCGCGGCGAGAGCGCCCGGTACGAGCCGTACGACTGGAACGCCCGGCGCTTCTGCCCGCCGCGCGCCCTGACGCCCGCGCCGGTGGTCCTGATGGAGGGCGTGGGCGCCGGCCGGCGCGCCGTGCGGCCTTTCCTGGCGCGGCTGTTCTGGATGGACACGCCGGAGGAGGTGTCCTGGGAACGGGGGCGGCGACGGGACGGACCGGCGCAGAGCGGGTTCTGGGACGGCTGGATCCGTGCGGAGCGCGCGCACTTCGCCGATGACCCCTCGCGCCCCTTCGCCCAGACATTGGTACGTGAGTGTCCTGAGGGCTACGAGGCACGTCAGATGCCTCCCGGGACCGGACTTCCGACGCCTTCCGTCACTCAGCGTGAAGGGCCGTCGGCAGCGCGCTGACCCCACCAGAAGCGCCTTCCGCCAGTTTCCGCGAGTGCCTCAACTCGGCTTGACCGAGGGGTCGTACAGGACTTACGTTCTGAATGTGCGGCCTTTCGGGGCCGCCGGCAGACGCGAAGCCCCCGATTGTTCCCCCGTGATCGGGGGCTTCGTTCTGCCCTGTTCACCCCACCGGGGGTGCGGTGAGCCTTGATTCGTTCACCCTCGGTCACCGTCCGGCCCCCTCCCCACCTGCGCCGTCCGCCTCGGATCCGGCCCTGCGGCGCCCTCGGCCGACGACTGCTGCGCAGGTACGATGCCTCTCGGTGCGGCTTACGGACGGCTCGCGGTCCGCACCATGACAACTCCCGTCCACAGCACATCGGTTCGGCGCAGGAGCCGACGGGCACCGGCCCGACGGCGTACCACGGGGGCACGGTTTGTGGGGGACGTGATGGACTTCGGCACACAGGGCTCGCCCGGCCCGGCCGACCTCGCCTGGGTGCGTGGCGTGGACGCCTACACCATGGGCGCCTATCCGCAGGCCGAGGAGGAGTTCCGGGACGCCGTCCGGATGGACCCCGGCATGGCCGACGGCTGGCTGGGGCTGCACGCGTTACGCATCGACACGACGACGGCGCTGCTGCGCATGTTCCGGCACCGCGACCGGTTCGGCGAGCAGCGCACCCGGCACCGGCGCACCCTGAACTCCTGGTACTGGCTCGGCTGGTGGGTGCAGCCCGTGCTGGAGCGGCCGCGCGATCTGCTGCTCGCCCACGCGTCGCACTGGCTCGACGGGCGCCATGTCCCGGACCTGGACGGGGCGTTGGCGACGCTGCCGCGGGTGGACGCCGATCCGCAGGTGCGGTTCCTGCACGCCTGCCGCGCCTACCTCGTCAAGGACTGGGAGCAGCTGGTCCGGCACACGGACCCGCTGCTCGACGACGGGCTCCTCGGCATCGAGGCCGGGCTCTTCGGCGGGATGGCCCGCGTGCGCCTGGAGATGTACGGGCAGGCCGAACCGCTCCTGTCCGCCGCGCTGATGCGCTGCCGGAGCGAGCAGCCCCAGCGCAAGGAGCTGCGCTACTGGCTGGCCCGCGCGCACGAGGGCACCGGCCGCTCCGCCGCCGCGCTCCCCCTGTACCGGGCCGTGCACCGCGTGGACCCCGCCTTCATGGACACCTCGGCCCGCCTCGCGGCCATCGCCGAGAGCGACGGCTACGGCGACTTCGGCGACGGCACGGACCTCAGTCCCCTCACCATGACCGGGCTCGGCCAGGACATGCTGGACGGCTCCGAGTCGATGGACCCGCTGTACGAGGGCGACGGCCGGAACCTGAAGGTGAGCGAGCCCGATCTGCCGCCGCCCGGCGCCGTGTCCGCCGAGACCGACGCGGTCCGCGAGAAGGCCGTCGTGCCGATCACGCCGCAACTGCCCGCCGGCCCCGCCGACCCCGCACTGCTCGAGGAGGCCCTCGCCGAGCTGGAGCGGATGGTCGGCCTGGAACCCGTGAAGCGGCAGGTGAAGGCTCTCTCGGCCCAGCTGAACATGGCGCGCCTGCGCGCCGGGCAGGGCCTTCCCGTGCAGCCGCCGAAACGGCACTTCGTCTTCTCGGGCCCCTCCGGCACCGGCAAGACCACCGTGGCCCGCATCCTCGGCCGCGTCTTCTACGCGCTCGGGCTGCTCGGCGGCGACCATCTCGTGGAGGCCCAGCGGGCCGACCTGGTCGGCGAGTATCTGGGCCAGACGGCCGTGAAGGCGAACGAGCTGATCGACTCGGCGATCGGCGGCGTCCTGTTCGTCGACGAGGCGTACGCCCTGTCGAACTCGGGCTACGGCAAGGGCGACGCGTACGGCGACGAGGCGCTGCAGGTCCTCCTGAAGCGCGCCGAGGACAACAGGGACCACCTCGTGGTGATCCTCGCCGGCTACCCGGAGGGCATGGACCGTCTCCTCGCGGCGAACCCCGGACTGTCCTCGCGCTTCACGACGCGGGTCGACTTCCCCTCGTACCGGCCCCTCGAACTCACCTCGATCGGTGAGGTGCTCGCCGCGGAGAACGGGGACGTGTGGGACGAGGAGGCGCTCGACGAGCTGCGCTCCGTCAGCGGACACGTCGTCGACCAGGGCTGGATCGACGAGCTCGGCAACGGAAGGTTCCTGCGGACGCTGTACGAGAAGTCGTGCGCCTACCGGGACCTGCGGCTGACGGGGTACACGACGACTCCGACGCGGGACGACCTGTCGACGCTGCGGCTGCCCGATCTGATGCAGGCGTACGGCGAGGTGCTCTCGGGGCGCGGGCCCCACGATCCGTCCGCGATGTGACATGACGAAGGGGCGGGCCCGATCCGGGACCCGCCCCTTCGCCGTGTGCGCCTGTCAGCCGGCCAGCGCCTCCTCCGGCGCCTCGGCCCGCGGCTCCGCCACCCGCGCCCCGGGCGCGGGAGCGTCCCGGTGCGCGGGGTCACGGACCTCGCCGACGAGCATCTCCAGGACGTCCTCCAGGGCGACCAGGCCGAGGACCCTGCCCGAGGCGTCGGCGACCTGTGCGAGGTGCGTCGCGGCGCGGCGCATCACCGTCAGGGCGTCGTCGAGCGGGAGTTCGGCGCGCAGCGTCGTCATGGGACGCCAGATCTGCTGCGGCACCGCGCGGTCGTGGTCGGCTGAGTCGATCAGGTCAAGGACGTCCTTCACGTGCAGATAGCCCATGAAGGCGCCCCCCTCCGCGCAGACCGGGAAGCGGGAGTAGCCCGTACGGCCGGTCAGCTCGATGACCTGGCCGGGGGTGACCGAGGGACCGACCGTGACCAGGGACGCCCGGTCGAGCAGGACGTCGGTGACCGGGCGCGAGCCCAGCTCCAGGGCGTCCTCCAGGCGTTCCTGCGCCTCGGGTTCGAGCAGCCCCGCCTGTCCGGAGTCCTCGACGAGGCGGCCGAGCTGCACGCTGGTGAAGACCGCCTCGACCTCGTCCCTCGGCTCGACCCCGAACAGCTTCAGCACGAGCCGGGCACAGGCACCCAGGGCGACGGTGACCGGCCGGCACAGCCGGGCGAAGGCGACGAGGCCGGGGCTGAACCAGAGGGCGGTCTTCTCCGGCGCCGCCATCGCGAGGTTCTTCGGGATCATCTCGCCGATGACGAGGTGGAGGCTGACGACGGCCGCGAGCGCGATGACGTAGCCGAGGGGGTGGATCATCCCGTCGGGCAGGTGCATCGCCTCGAAGAGCGGCTCCAGCAGATGGGCGACCGTCGGCTCGGCGACCGCGCCGAGCGTCAAGGAGCAGACGGTGATGCCGAACTGGGCCGCCGCCATCATCTGCGGCAGGTGCTCCAGGCCGTACAGGACCTGGCGGGCCCGCTTGGTGTCCAGGGGCTCGATCTGACTGCGGCGCACGGAGACGAGGGCGAACTCGGCGCCCACGAAGAAACCGTTGGCCAGCACGAGGAGAAGGGCGAAGAACAGTTGGAGCGCGCTCATCGGGCGGCCTCCGCCAGCTGGGCGGCGTCCACGGTCCGTACGATCCGGACGCGCTCCGCGCGGTAGTGGTCGACCTGACGCACCGCGAGCCGCCAGCCGGGCAGCTCCGCCCGGTCACCGGGCGCGGGGATCCGCCCCAGCAGATCGGCGACGAGACCTGCGACGGTCTCGTACGGGCCTTCCGGTACGTCGAGTCCTATGCGGCGCAGGATGTCGACCCGGCAGCTGCCGTCGGCGTCCCACGCGGGGCGGCCGTCCTCGGCCGGGGCGACCGCGAGCTCGGGCAGGTCGAGGCGGTCGTGCTCGTCGCGGACCTCGCCGACGAGCTCCTCGACGATGTCCTCCAGGGTGACGACCCCGGCCGTGCCGCCGTACTCGTCGACGACGACGGCTATGGGCTGCTCGCTGCGCAGACGCTCCAGGAGGGGCTGCACCGGCAGCGTCTCCGGGACGAGCAGCGGGGCCTGGGCGATGCGGCTCGCGGGAGTGCGCAGCCGCTCGTGCGCGGGCACCGCCAGGGCGTCCTTGAGATGCACCATGCCGACGATCTCGTCGATCCGCTCGCGGTAGACCGGGAAGCGGGAGAGGCCGGTGGCGCGCGTGAGGTTGACGACGTCCTCGGCGGTCGCCGAGGACTGGAGCGCGCTGACCTTCACGCGCGGCGTCATGACGTGCTGGGCGGTGAGCTCACCGAGGGACAGGGTGCGGACGAACAGGTCCGCCGTGTCCTGCTCCAGGGTGCCCGCCTGCGCGGAGTGCCTGGCCAGGGAGACGAGTTCACCGGGGGTGCGGGCCGAGGCCAGCTCGTCGGCGGGCTCGACGCCCAGGGCGCGCACGGCGCGGTTGGCCACGGCGTTGAGCAGCGCGATCACGGGCCTGAAGAGACGCGAGAACACGTGCTGGGGGCCCGCGACGAACCGTGCGACCTGAAGCGGCTTGGACACCGCCCAGTTCTTCGGCACGAGCTCGCCGATCACCATCTGAACGGCGGAGGCCAGGAGCATGCCGAAGACGACGGAGACGCCGCCGACGGCGCCTTCAGGTACACCGACGGCGGTGAAGGGCCCCGCGAGCAGCGTCGCGAGCGCTGGTTCGGCGAGCATGCCGACGACCAGTGAGGTGATGGTGATGCCGAGTTGGGTGCCGGAGAGCTGGAAGGACAGCTCCTTGAGGGCGCTCACGACGGTACGGGCCCGTCGGTCGCCGTCGGCCGCGGCCTTCTCGGCGTCGGCGCGCTCCACCGTGACGAGGCCGAACTCGGCCGCCACGAAGAAGCCGTTGGCAAGGATCAGCAGGAATGCCGCTCCGAGGAGCAACAAGGGGATGGTCATGCCACCGCCTCCGCGCACACAACGCGCCATTCGGTCGCGCTATGTCGGGAGGGGGCGGCGCATGTACTGCAGGACGAACCGTCCATCGCCGGAGGGAGTCACTCCTCGGTTAGCAGGAAACCCCCGGGGCCCTGGCGGACCCGTAGTCGGGAGCGGGGCGGCGATGTGCGCGCGCCCCGCCACCAGATTAATCAAGACAGGGGTGGAAGCGTCAGGGCGTGCGGCCCTGAGTCAGCCCTGAAGTTCCCCGGATCGCCCGGAAACTACGGAACGGGCCTCGGTGAGGGCGCGCAGGGCACGCGCGTCGGCGAGGGCACGCTCCTTGGCCATGGCGGGCTGGATGCCCATGGCGGCCAGGCTCGTGCCGTCGCTGAGGTTGAGGAACACCCAGGGGTCGCCGGGCCGCAGGGTGACCTGGACGATCTCCGCCCAGGCCAGGCGGCGGCTGCGGGCGATGTTCACCACAGTGACGCCCTCGTCGTCCGCCACGATCTTGGGCCGGGCGAGCAGGACGAGCCCGCCGAAGAGGAGCGCCCCGGTGAAGATGAAGGTGAGCCGGTCGCCCGGGTTGAGGCCGCCCAGCATGAGGGCGATGGCGGTGAGAGTGACGAACATCGCGCCGCCGAGGCCGAGCAGGACGGCCCGGGTGCGGGCCGGCCGGAAGGTGACGGGCAGCGTGGGCACTTCGGACATGAGTGCGGTCCTCAGAGGCGGCAGGCGTGGATGGCCGTGGTCAGGATGGCCCGCGCGCCGAGCTCGTACAGGTCGTCCATGATGCGCTGGGCGCCCTTGGCGGGGACCATCGCGCGGACGGCGACCCAGCCCTCGTTGTGCAGGGGCGAGACCGTCGGCGACTCGAGACCCGGGGTGAGGGCGACGGCCTGCTCCAGGTGCTCGGCGCGGCAGTCGTAGTCCATCATCACGTACGTCCTGGCGACCAGGACGCCCTGGAGACGGCGCAGGAACTGCTGGACCTTGGGCTCTTCGGCAGCCGCGCCGGAGCGGCGGATCACGACGGCCTCGGACTTCATGATGGGCTCGCCGAAGACTTCGAGGCCCGCGTTGCGCAGGGAGGTACCGGTCTCGACGACGTCCGCGATGACCTGGGCGACGCCCAGCTCGATGGCCGTCTCGACGGCGCCGTCGAGGTGGACGACGGACGCGTCGACGCCGGACTCGGCGAGGTGCTTGCCGACGATGCCCTCGTAGGAGGTGGCGATCGTCTTGCCCGCGAGGTCCTCGAGGCCGGAGACGGTGCCCGGCTTGGCCGCGAAGCGGAACGTGGAGCGGGCGAAGCCGAGCGGCAGGATGACCTCGGCGTTGACGCCGGAGTCGATCAGCAGGTCCTCGCCGGTGATGCCGATGTCGAGCTTGCCCGACGACACGTAGATCGCGATGTCCTTGGGCCGCAGGTAGAAGAACTCCACCTCGTTGACCGGGTCGACGAGGACGAGCTCCTTGGACTCCTTGCGCTGCTGGTATCCGGCCTCATGGAGCATCGCCGACGCAGGTCCGGACAGTGAACCCTTGTTGGGGACGGCGATGCGCAGCATGAGGTCGGATTCCTTTGCGTTCAAGAGGGGTGTGACGTGCGAGTGGGAACTTGACGCCGGCTCTAGAGGTGGGCGTAGACGTCGTCGAGGGAGATTCCCCGGGCGACCATCATCACCTGGACGTGGTACAGCAGCTGCGAGATCTCCTCGGCAGCTGCCTCCTTGCCCTCGTGCTCGGCGGCCATCCAGACTTCGGCGGCCTCCTCGACGACCTTCTTGCCGATGGCATGGACGCCCTTGTCCACCAGTTCGGCGGTGCGGGACGTCGCGGGGTCGCCGTTCTTGGCCTTGAGCTGAAGCTCGGCGAAGAGCTCTTCGAAGGTTTTGTTCGCCATGATGGTCCTAAGACTACGGTGTTCCGCCCGGCCACTCAGCGCCAGGGTTCGCTGACCGAGCGCAGTGTGGCCGCCGTGGCGACGGCCGCCGTGACGGCCTCGTGGCCCTTGTCCTCGTTCGAGCCCTCGATTCCGGCGCGGTCGAGAGCCTGCTCCTCGGTGTCACAGGTCAGCACGCCGAAGCCGACGGGGACGCCGGTGTCGATGGTGACCTGGGTGAGCCCCATGGTGACGCCCTGGCACACGTACTCGAAGTGCGGGGTGCCGCCTCGGATGACGACGCCGAGGGCGACGATCGCGTCGTAGCCGCGGCCCGCGAGCACCTTGGCGACGACGGGGAGCTCGAAGCTGCCCGGGACCCGAAGAAGGGTCGGCTCGTCGATGCCGAGCTCGTGCAGGGCGCGCAGGGCGCCGTCCACGAGGCCGTCCATCACCTTCTCGTGCCACTGCGCCGCGATGACGGCGACGCGCAGGTCACCGCAGTTGCGTACGGACAGTTCGGGTGCGCCCTTGCCACTCACGTTGCTCCTCAGTGCTTGTGTGGTGCTGTGTTCGGTGTGCGGTGTGTCGTCTGACGGGGGTACGGGCTACTGGTTCGCGCAGGTCGTGGACGCGGGGGCGTCCAGCCAGGGCAGGTCGTGGCCCATCCGGTCCCGCTTGGTGCGCAGGTAACGGAGGTTGTGCTCGCCCGCCTGGACCGGCATGGACTCGCGGGCGACGACCTTGAGGCCGTGCCGCAGGAGCGCGTCGGTCTTGTCGGGGTTGTTGGTCAGCAGGCGCAGGCCGCGCACGCCGAGGTCCTCGAGGATCTGGGCGCCCGCCGCGTAGTCCCGCGAGTCGGCCGGAAGGCCCAGTTCCAGGTTGGCGTCCAGCGTGTCGCGGCCGCGCTCCTGGAGCTCGTAGGCGCGCAGCTTGGAGAGCAGGCCGATGCCGCGTCCTTCGTGGCCTCGCAGGTAGACGACGATGCCGCGCCCCTCCTCGGTGATGCGCCGCATCGACTCCTCCAGCTGGGGGCCGCAGTCGCAGCGCAGCGAGTGGAAGACGTCGCCGGTGAGGCATTCGGAGTGGACCCGCACGAGGACGTCGTCGCCGTCGCCGATCTCGCCGTGGACGAGGGCGACATGCTCGACACCGTCGACCGTGGAGCGGTAGCCGTACGCGGTGAAGTCGCCGAAGGCGGTGGGCAGATTGACCTCGGCCTCGCGGCGGACCTTCGGCTCGGAGGAGCGGCGGTAGGCGATCAGGTCCTCGATGGAGATGATCGTCAGGCCGTGCTTGCGGGCGAACGGGATGAGCTCGGGCAGGCGCAGCATCGTGCCGTCCTCGCCCGCGATCTCGACGATCGCGCCGGCGGGGCGCAGGCCCGCGAGCCGGGCGAGGTCGACGGCGGCCTCGGTGTGGCCGTTTCTGACCAGGACGCCGCCGGACTTGGCGCGCAGCGGGAAGATGTGGCCCGGCCGCACGAAGTCGCCGGCCTCGGCGGTGCCGCCGGCCAGGAGCTGGAGCGTGGTGGCGCGGTCGGCGGCGGAGATGCCGGTGGTCACGCCGTGCGCGGGGCCCGCGTCGACGGAGACCGTGAAGGCGGTGCGCATCGACTCGGTGTTGTTCTCGACCATCTGCGGCAGCTGGAGGCGCTCCAGCTCGTCGTTCTCCATGGGAGCGCAGATCAGGCCGCGGCACTCGCTCATCATGAAGGCGACGATCTCGGGGGTGGCCTTCTCGGCCGCGATGACGAGGTCGCCCTCGTTCTCGCGGTCCTCGTCGTCGACGACCACGACGGGCCGGCCGTTCGCGATGTCGCGGATCGCCTGCTCGACGGGGTCGAGCGACAGGTCCGAGGTGTCCTCGTCGTGCGAGGTGCTGTACCAGACGGGTGCCGTGGTCATGCCGGTGCTCCTTCCAGGGCGGGCTGCGAGGCCGAGCGGGACCGCAGCCACCAGTCGCGCATGCCCCACAGGACGAGCGCGCCGTAGATCACGTAGACGAAACCGGAGAAGGCGAATCCGTTGGCGAAGTTCAGCGGTACGCCCACCAGGTCGACGAGCAGCCAGGCGAACCAGAACTCGACCATGCCGCGCGCCTGGGCGTACATGGCGACGATCGTGCCGACGAAGATGTACGCGTCCGGCCAGGGGTCCCACGAAAGCGTGGGGAAAGCGGTGAACAGGCCGCCGACCGCCAGGGTGCCGAGTGCGGCGGCGCCCAGCAGGTAGCCGCGCTCGCGCCAGGTGGCGAACCGGACGGCGAGGGAGCCGTCCTGGGCCTGCCCCTTGCCGCGGTTCCACTGCCACCAGCCCCACACGGCGACGACGATGACCACGAGCTGCTTGCCCGCGCTGCCCGAGAGATGGGCGGTCGCGAAGGCCGTGAGCAGGATGAGGCCGGAGACGAGCTGCGCGGGCCAGGTCCAGATCGAGCGGCGCCAGCCGAGCGCGAGGGCGACCAGACCGACGGTGTTGCCGATCATGTCGGACCACATGATGTGCTGGCCGAAGAGCGTGAACGCCTCGGAGTTCAGCCAGTTCAGGCTCACTTGGTGGCCTCCTGGGCACGGTCGCCGAGCAGCCGCTCGACGTACTTGGCGATGACGTCGACCTCGAGGTTGACCGGGTCGCCGGCCTGCTTCAGGCCGAGCGTGGTCAGGGCGAGGGTGGTGGGGATCAGGCTGATGGTGAAGTAGTCGGGGCCCGCGTCGACGACCGTGAGGCTCACTCCGTCGACGGTGATGGAGCCCTTCTCGACGACGTAGCGCGCGAGGTGCGCCGGGAGCGAGACCTTGACGATCTCCCAGTTCTCCGACGGCTTGCGCTCGACGATGCTGCCCGTGCCGTCGACGTGTCCCTGCACGATGTGTCCGCCGAGGCGCGCGCCGACGGCGGTGGGGCGCTCCAGGTTGACCCGGGAACCGACCGCGAGGGCGCCGAGGCTGGACCGGTCGAGGGTCTCCGCCATGACATCGGCGGTGAACTCGTCGCCCTCGTGCTCCACGACCGTCAGACAGACGCCGTTGACGGCGATGGAGTCGCCGTGGCGGGCCCCTTCGGTGACGACAGGGCCGCGCAGCCTGAAGCGGGAGGCGTCGCCGAGTTCCTCGACGGCAGTGATCTCGCCCAGCTCTTCGACGATTCCGGTGAACACTTCAGTGCTCCTTCGCTGCAGGGGCCGCGGGGCCGACAAGGGCGGCGGTGAGGCGCAACGCCTCAGGGCCGGCGGGGATTCCTGAAGGAGCGAAGGACGCGTGCGGGCGCACGGCTGCTCGCCGGGCGGGCACTGCGGAAGTGGTGGCCACCGGGTCCTCCTGCCTCTTCGGGCACGGACTCCGGGGCACTGTCGCGATAGGGCGACAGAACGTACGGGCGAGGACACCGAGGACGACGCCGAATGAGACCTGTCCCTGAGGACAAGTCGAAACAGACGGCGGCGCGCACGAATGCCCGCCCGCCGCGCACTGCCTCCCATCCGGACTTTAACCGTCGGTCCAGGAATTTCACCTGGTCAACCGGCCGCTGGAAGCGACCGGGTCGCGGACTGTAACCGCCGGTTCGGACTTTCACCGACCCCGGAGTGCGCTGCTTCTGGTACAGGGCCAGTGTGCCACGTCCACGCGTGGGCCAAACGGGTGATCGACTGTGGGCTGTCTCACAGGCCGTGTGCGTGGACTCGCGCAGCGTTCCGGGCGGCCGCCTCTACCAGGGCAAGAGCGTGCCGATCGCAACCGCCGACGAGTTCGAGTCCCACCGTCCGCGCATGTTCGGGCTCGCGTATCGGATGCTCGGTTCGGTCGAGGAGGCCGAGGAGGCCGAGGACACGGTGCAGGACGCGTATCCGCGATGGAGCGGCACGGACCGGGGCGCGATCGGGCGGCCAGGCCGCCTGGCTCGCGAAGGTGGTCACGGAGCTCTGTCCCGACCGGCTCACCTCGGCCAGGGCGCAGCGCGAGCGGTACGCGGGGCCGTGGCTGCCCGAGCCCGTGCTCACCCCTGACGGCACCCTCGGCCCCAAGGGCATGCGGGACGGCGGGCATCTGACGCCCGAACGGGCTGTGGGCAAGGGCACGTTCGAGGAGTTCCTCGCGCGACGGTTCCCCGCGAGCCGACCCGGACCGTGCGCGGGGTTCAGCGGTCCGTCGGCGCGAAGAGGTCGTCCTGCGCCCCGTCCCGCGCCATCAGCAGCGCTCCCCGCAGCACCGCGGCGCCGCCGAGGGCGCCGGCCCGTACCTCGGTGGGCAGCGGGGACATGGCGGCGAGGCGGGTGGCGACCCGGGTCGCGAGGCGGTCGCCTCCCGCGCGGCCGACCTCGCCGCCCAGGACGAGGCAGCCGGGGTCGAGGACGGCGACGACGGAGGCGGCCCCGAGGACGAGCCGGTCGGCGAGTGCGTCGAGGAAGCGGGCGGCGGGCGTCCCGGGCTCCGCCAGTACCGCTTCGCGGACGAGCGCCGCGGCGGCCGGCTCCCCCGGTGCGGACGTCGGGGCCACCAGGCCGTGGGCACGGGCAAGTTCGGCGATGGCGGCGGATCCGGCCAGCGAGTGGAAACCTCCGTCGCACCCGGTCGCGGACGGGAGTCCGGCCGTGCCCGGCACGGGCAGGAAACCGATCTCGCCGGTGCCGCCGGAGGCCCCGCGGCGCAGAACGCCGTCGAGGACGACCGCGGCGCCGATACCGTGACCCAGCCAGAGCAGGGCGAACGTGTCGCGGTCGCGGGCGGCGCCGTCGCGCTGTTCGGCGAGGGCGGCGAGGTTGGTCTCGTTCTCCACCAGGACGCGGGCCGGCAGGCGTTCGTGGAGGGCGGCGACGAGGCGGCGGTGCCACTCGGGCAGGCCCGACGAGTCACGGAGTTCACCGGTGACGGGGTCGATCAGGCCGGGGGCGCCGATTCCCACGGTGTGCAGGGGCTCGGCGCCCGCCTCCTTGGCGGTGCGCTCGACCAGGGCGACGGCCCGTTCGACGGCGGGACCGGTGCCCTCCTCGTCGCCTATGGGCGCGGACGCCTCGGCGAGGACGGTGCCCACGAGGTCGGCGACGGTGAGGGTGACACCCTCGGTGCGGACGTCGAGCGCGGCGAGATGGGCGAGCCCGGAGACGATCCCGTGAAGTTTGGCGTTGGGGCCTCGGCGCCGGGCGCCGGCTTCGCCGACGACCTCGATCAGGCCCTGGGCCGTGAGCCGCTCGACGAGGTCGGCGACGGAGGGCCGGGACAGACCGGTGAGCTCTTTCAACTGCCCGGCCGTCAGGGGGCCTTCGCTCTGGAGGAGGCGCAGCGCGAGCCGGTCGTTGATGGCCCTGGCGGTACTCGGTGATGCGGGCATGGCGCGGATCCTTCCAGATCGCCTTCGCTGCCGGGGCCGGGGCCGTACGGGGAGACCGGTGGAATACCGACTATTTATCAGGCAGGGTTCCTGATAGTTTACGCCAGCAGCCTGGGGACGGTATCGGGAGGGGCACGCCGGATGAGCGAAGTCGGTTACGGGGCAGGGGAGTTGAAGCGCGCACGCTATGCGGTCGCGACCGTCTTCTGCGTCCATGGAGCGGTCACCGGGTCCTTCGCGACCCGGGTGCCCTGGATCCAGGACCACGCGGGGGTCAGCGCGGGCCAGCTCGGTATCGCCCTCGCCTTCCCCGCGCTCGGCGCCTCGGTGGCGATGCCGCTCGCGGGCTGGGTGAGCCACCGGTTCGGCGCGCGCACGGCGCTGCGCGGCCTGCTCGCCCTGTGGACGCTCGCGCTGATCCTGCCCTCACTCGCGCCGAATCTGGCCGTGCTGTGCGTGGCGCTGTTCGTGTACGGCGCGTCGGCGGGCATGTCGGACGTGGCGATGAACGCACTGGGCGTCGAGGTCGAGAACCGCCTCGACCGGTCGATCATGTCGAGCCTGCACGGCATGTGGAGCGTGGGCGCCCTCATCGGTTCGGCGGCCGGCACGCTGGCCGCACACCTCGGCTCCGACGCGCGTCTGCACCATCTGCTCGCCGCGGCGACCCTGACGGTCGTGGGCCTCATCGCGTGCGGCGGCGTGCTGGACCTGCGCCCCACGGAGGACGAGGAGCCGCCGCCACGCTTCGCGCTGCCGCCCAGGTCGGCGCTGCTGATCGGCGCGGTCGGCTTCTGCGCCGTCTTCGCGGAGGGGGCGAGCCTGGACTGGTCGGCGGTCTATCTGCGGGACGTCCTCGACACGTCCGCCGGACTCGCGGCCGCGTGCACCACCGCGTTCACGCTCACGATGGCCGTGGCGCGGCTTGCCGGCGACAGGATCGTGGACCGGTTCGGCGCGGTCCGCACCGTGCGGGTCGGCGGGGTCGGCGCCACGCTCGGCGGGCTACTCGTGGTGGTGGCGCCGAACCCGGCGGTCGCGATGGCCGGTTTCGGCCTGATGGGCCTCGGGATCGCGGTGGTCGTGCCGCTCGCCTTCGCGGCGGCGGGGCGCAGCGGACCGAATCCGAGCCAGGCCATCGCGGGCGTCGCCACCATCACGTACACCTCGGGGCTCGTCGCGCCCTCCGCGATCGGGACCGTCGCCGACGCGACGAGCCTGGTGGTGTCGTTCGGCCTGGTGACGTTCCTGGCGTGCGGGCTCGCGGTGTTCGCGGGAGTGCTGCGCACGGGGGACCGTGCGCGGACGGAGCAGGCCGAGGTCAGTCCTGCGTCCGCAGGAGCTCACGGCCAAGGGTCCTGAACATCTCGCTCCAGGGGGCGGGGCGCAGGGTGGCCGGGTCCAGGCGGACGAGCACGCGGGTGCCGTGGGCGTAGGTCGCCCCACCGTCCGCCGAGCAGAAGCGGAAGCCGTACGTCAGGCCGGTGGTGCCGAGCCGGTCGAGCCAGAGGTGCACGGCGTACGCGCCGGGGCGGTTGACCGGCGCGTCGTAGGTGATGCGCAGCTCCTTGACCGCGTTGCAGAAGTCGCCGGCCGCCACCCAGTCGCCCTCGAAGACGAGGCCGCGCTCCGCCCACAGCGCGGTCCAGGCGCGCTCGACCAGCACCGGGTAGCGGGCGTTGTGGAGCAGGCCGAGCGCGTCGAGGTCGTCGAAGTGGACGGTGACGGGGACGAGCTGTCCGTGGGACTGGGCGGGGCGGGCGAGGGCTTCGGCGGTCACGGGTGGGGCTCCTGATGCGGTACGTACAAGAGCCCCATCGTACGACCTTTGACTAAGCAAACGCTCAGCAGGCCAGGTCGGGGCGTGACGCGACCCGTTCAGCCCGCGATCGAGTCGAGCTGCTCGGCCGCCGGGCGCAGTGCCCACAGATCCCCGCCGGGCGGCGTCTCCAGATGCGGGACCGCCCGCTTCGCCGCGGCGCTCCCGGCGTCGGCGGCAGCGTGCACGATGTCGCTCGCCGCGAACCGGTGGAACTCCAGCTCGGGGTGCGGCCACGCCGTCGCCCCGGTGGCCGCGGGCAGCAGATAGTCGACGGCCTTGAACAGGCTCTGCCCGTCCGGGCCCCGGTACGACCACAGGTCCACGCCGACATGCCGCCCGATCGCGGCGAGCCGGGTGTAGGCGACCAGATCGAAGGTCGAGTAGTGCCAGCTGCGGGTTCTGGCGAGCTCCTGCGGCTGGCTGCCGTCGCCCGCGATCTGCGGGGCTATGCGCTTGGTGCGGGCGTCGAGGACGGTGCGGCGGGCGAGGGCGGTGTCGCCGGTGACGTAGGCGAGGGCGGCGACCTGCATGTCGTAGAACGTGCCGTGGTTGTTCTCGGCGGCGCCCTCCTCCTTGCCGAAGTCGCTGTTCACGAGCCAGCCGAGGAAGTCCTTGTTCCACTCCCCCATCGCCGAGCGGTCGCCCTTCGACCAGCCTGGGGCGCCCGTGCCGAGGAGGGCGACGGCGTCGGTGACGCTCGTGTACGACTGCGAGAAGTCGATGATGCCGATGGCCCGGCCGTCGTACTTGCAGGGGATGAACTGGGCGTGGTCCAGGTTCGGGTTCATGCGCGTGTCCGGGTCGAGGAACCAGGTGCGCAGCACCGTGGCGGCCTTCTCCGCGTACTCCTTGCGGCCCGTGTAGTACCAGGCGAGGGCGAGGTCGTACGTCGAGTCGAAGACCTTCTCCACGTCCTGGCGGTCGGTCCCGGTGTCGACCTCGGGGTTGCGCTGCCCGTCGCGCTGGACGTAGGGGCAGCCCCAGGGGTTGTCGACGGTGGGTGTCTGTGAGGGCCACCAGTAGGGGGCCTGGCTCAGGTAGTCGTGGACGTCGCCGCCGGGCGCGGGCTTCGGTTTGTCGACGACGGTCCAGGGGCCCTGATCCAGCCAGGTGTCGGCGCGGGCCGTCAAGTCCCCCACCGCACGCTTGAGTTGCGGGTCGCCGTGGTCGAGGCGCTGCTTGGTCCGCAGCAGGCGCTCGCCGTCGAGGACGGCGGTACGCGGGGCGCGCACGCCGGCCGTCGCGGACTGGGCCGACACCGGGACGGCCGCGACGGCGGTGACGGCCGCCGCCGCGGTGAGTAGGGCACCGAGACGCACACGGAATCTGGCACGCATCACAACTCCCATCACATATATGAACGAAGTTCATGGATCGAGCCGTGTGAGCGTAGGGCGCCGAGGTGAGCGTGACAATGCCCCTGACAAGGATTCACGCATGGGATCGAGGCCTTCGACCGTGGCGCGAAAAGGGCCTTACGGCGCATTAACATGGCGGCGATCATTTCGAGCCACGAAAGCACCACAGAAAGCAGAACTCATATGGACCTCGGTGTGCGCTGGAAACTTCACGGCGACGGGCGCACCCCGGCTCCGGGCGCCGTCGTGCGCCCGGACGAACGGCTCTCCTGGCCGCGCACCTTCGGGCTCGGCGCCCAGCACGTCGTCGCGATGTTCGGCGCGTCCTTCGTGGCGCCCGTCCTGATGGGTCTCGACCCGAACCTCGCGATCATGATGTCCGGCGTCTCCACGGTGATCTTCCTGCTCGCCACCCGCGGCCGCGTGCCCAGCTATCTGGGCTGTTCGCTCTCCTTCGTGGGCGTCGCCGCGGTGATCCGGGCACAGGGCGGGACCAGCGCCACGGTGACCGGAGCCGTCTTCGTGGTCGGCGCCGCACTGTTCCTGGTGGGTCTCACGGTGCAGAAGTTCGGCGCGCGGATCATCCACGCCGTCATGCCGCCGGTCGTCACCGGTGCGGTCGTCATGCTGATCGGCTTCAACCTCGCGCCGGTGACGGCGTCGACGTACTGGCCGCAGGACCAGTGGACCGCGCTTCTCGTGATGCTGTTCACCGGTTTGGCCGTGGTGTGCCTGCGCGGTTTCTGGTCCCGCATCGCGATCTTCCTCGGGCTGCTCTTCGGCTACGGCATCTCCTGGGTCTTCGACCGGATCTTCGGCCGGATCCACTCCGTGACCGGCGGCGCCGAGGCCGTCGACCACTGGCGCCTGAACCTGTCCGGCGTCGGCAACGCCGAATGGATCGGCCTGCCCTCCTTCCACGCCCCGTCGTTCCAGTGGTCGGCGATCCTCGTCGCGCTGCCCGTCGTGATCGCGCTGATCGCCGAGAACGCCGGACACGTCAAGGCCGTCGGCGAGATGACCGGCGCCAACCTCGACGACAAGCTCGGCACCGCGATCTCCGCCGACGGCGTCGGCTCCATGCTCTCCACCGCGGTCGGCGGCCCGCCCAACACCACGTACTCCGAGAACATCGGCGTGATGGCCGCGACCCGCGTCTACTCGACCGCCGCGTACTGGGCGGCCGCCGGTTTCGCCCTGCTCTTCGGCGTGTGCCCGAAGTTCGGCGCGATCGTGGCCGCCATCCCGGGCGGCGTCCTCGGCGGCATCACCGTGATCCTTTACGGCATGATCGGCCTGCTCGGCGCGCAGATCTGGATGAACGCCGGGGTGGACCTGCGCAATCCCCTGAACCTGGTGCCGGCCGCGGCGGGCATCATCATCGGCATCGGCAACGTCTCCCTGAAGTTCACCGACAACTTCTCGCTGAGCGGCATCGCCCTCGGCACGCTCGTCGTCATCACCGGCTACCACGCGCTGCGCGCCATGGCTCCCGCGCATCTCAAGACGCAGGAGCCGCTGCTCGACGAGGGGACCTCTTCGTACGACGACGCGGCCGGCGACACTGCCGACGGTCAGTCCGCCAAGTCGTAGGCGTAGTCGGGGGCGAACGATCCCGGCTCGCCCTTGCAGCCGTCCGACTCCCCCGGCAGCTTCACCCACAAGTAGGCGTCGATCCCGCGCTCCCCGGTGCGCAGGGTCGGCGCCTGCCCCAGTTTGCGGCCCGAGGGGTCGCACCACGCGCCGTTCGGCGGGGCGCCGTTGCCGTTGCGGCTGGTGTCGATCACGGCGCCCAGGGACGGCGGACCGCCCATCGCCGCCAGGACCCGGCGGGCGTAGGCCACTTCGGCGGAGGTGCGGTTGAAGTTGGAGACGTTCGTGAAGACGCCGTCGGACGAGGCCGGCGACGCGGCGCCCGCCGCTCGCAGCCGGGCCGCCTGGGTACCGGCGGGGTTCCAGTCGGAGTGCCCGGCGTCGTAGTACACCCGGGCCCTGGGGTTCGCCGACTTGAAGGCGCGGCCCGCGCGGGCCAGCGCCGCGTACCGGTCGGAGGGCTGCCCGCCGGAGAGGCACTCGGTCTGGGAGAGCGCGTCGGGTTCGAGGACCACGATGACCTCGCCGGAGCCGAGGCCGGCCGCGAACTTCTGCGCCCAGCTGTCGTACGCGGCGATGTCCGGCGCCCCGCCCTCCGACGCGCCCCCGCAGTCGCGCTCGGGAATCGCGTACGGCACGAGCACCGGCACGCGGCCCTCGCGCGCAGCCGTGGACGTCACCGCCCGCACCCGGGACGTGATGGTGTCGGGCGTGAAGTCGGCGAACCAGACGGCGGCGGGCCGGTCGGCGATCCGGGACTCGATGAGGGGGCGCCGCGGGTCGGAGCGGTTGGCCCTGACCCAGTCGAGCACCTGGGAGTCGGTGTGCCGGTACAGGCGCGTGGAGGCGGGCGCCACGGGCCGCCCGGTGGACGCCCTCGGAGCGGGCTGCGGCTTCTTCTTCGCGGTCTTCGAATCCGACGGGGAGGGCGACGGGCCGGGCGAGGCCGAGGCGGATGTCGCGGTCGGTACGGCGGGCGGCGGAAGCAGGCCGGGCGACCGCGTCACCCGGGGCCGCGCCACATCGCCGCCCTCAAACCCGTCGAGCGCCGACACCATCCCGGCGACCGTGCCGACCGCCGCGACCAGCGACGCGGCCGCCGCCATGGCCCCCCGGCGGGCCGCGCCTCTGCGCTCGGCGCGACGCTCGGCCAGTCGCTGCGCACGTAAGCCTGACACGGTGTTCGCCCCCTCCCCCCACGCACTGTGCCCGGCCCGTTCCCCCATTCCGGGGAAGCCCCCGGCCAGGCGGCACGCGCGCCAGCCTAGGCTTGAGAACCTGCCCCCATGTCGCAGTTGGAACGGTTCGCGAAGTGCACGCCCGCCGCGCGCGGGGTCGACTCCGTGGTGGCCCGGATGCGTGAGCTGGCCGCGTCCTGGCCCGCCTGCGACGGCGTGGCCGTCTTCAACCGGGTCTATCTGTCCGTCACGGAAGAGGTCGACCGGCACATCCACGGCGGCCGGTTCGCCGACCCTGAAGCCGCGACCACGCTGGACGTTCGGTTCGCCGGACGCTATCTGGCGGCCGTCGGAACCCGCTCCCCCGACCACCGTCCGCCCGCCTGCTGGCGTCCGCTGCTCCAGTACCGCCGCCATCCAGGCGTACGCCCCCTGCAGTTCGCCCTCTCGGGCATCAATGCGCACATCGGCCACGATCTGGCGCTCGCCGTCGTGGACACCTGCCGTACCCTCGGCTGCGAACCGGCCGACGTGGAGGATGAGTTCGACCGCGTGGGCGATCTCCTCGTCTCGCTGGAGGAGCGCATCCGCGAAGATCTGATGCCGGGCCCCGATCTGCTCCAGATCGCCGACCCGCTGACCCATCTGCTCGGCTCGTGGACCCTGGAGCGCGCCAGGGACGGTGCCTGGGCAGCGGCCCGCGCCCTGTGGGTGCTGCGTGAATTCCCGGACGTCACCGAGGAGTTCGTCCGGCGCCTCGACGCCTCTGTCGGGCTGGTCGGCCGCATGATGCTCACACCTCTGCCGGACTGATCCGGCCACGCGCCCGCCTTCGTCGCGGAACTCCCCAGTGATCGCTGTACGTTGACGAGAAGTTACGCGAGCGATCCCTGATGCGAACGCGAAGGAGCACCGGCATGGCGACCCGACTCGGCCTCAGCCTCCCCCAGATGAAACAGTACGACATCGGGCGCGACATCCCGGCGGTGGCCCGCGCCGCCGAGGAGATCGGCTACGAAAGCCTGTGGGTCTTCGAGCGGATCCTGTTCCCCGAGCCCGCCCGCCAGGGCCTGTACGGGGTCCCCGGCCTCCCCTGGCCGGACCAGTACCGCTCGGTCGCCGACCCGCTGGTCTCCCTCACCCTGGCCGCCGCCGTCACCGAGCGGGCCCGGCTCGGCACGAGCGTCCTTGTCGCCCCGCTGCACGTACCGTTCCAACTGGAGCGCGCGCTGGCCTCGTTGGACGCGGCCAGCGGTGGCCGCGTCGTCGCGGGCATCGGCACGGGATGGTCCCACGACGAGTACGCGGCCGCCTCCGTGGCCCCGTTCGAGAAGCGCGGCCAGGTCCTGGACGAGCTGCTCGACGTGTGCCGGGCCGTGTGGGGCCCCGACCCGGTGAGTTACGAGGGTGAGCTGACGACGATCGCGCCGTCCGTGGTGGGGCCGAAGCCCGCCGGGCCGATCCCGGTGCTGCTGCCGGCGAACAGCCCGAAGGCCGCGCGCCGGCTCGTGGACCGTGCGGACGGCTGGATGCCGGGGGCCGCGGGCGCGGAGCAGCTCGCCGAGCAGTGGCGCGGTCTGCAGGAACTGGCCGAGGAGCGCGGCCGCAAGGAGCCGATCCAGAGCGTGCTGCGGGTGAACACGATCTACACGCGCGACGCGTACAAGGGCGACGACCGCCGCCCGTTCCAGGGCAGCGTGGCGCAGATCGTCGAGGATCTGGTCGCGCACGACGCGGTGGGCCTCGAGGAGATCCTGATCGACCTCCAGGGCCGCGTCCGCGACGCGGACGAGCTGACGGATGTCGCGGCCGAGGTGTTCACGGCCGCGCGCGAGGCCGGGGTCTGAGTGAGGGTTGCGGGCCCCGGCCTCTGCCGGGGCCCGCACGCCGATCAGTCCTCGGGCAGCTCGACCGGCGCGATCTCGTCGTACACGTCGCCGGGGCCGGGGTTGGTGCCGTCCGTCGCGCCGCCGAGCTGGTGCATGACGCCCCAGACCGCGTTGAGAGCGGTCTGCACGGCGCCCTCGGCCCAGCCGGCCGTCCAGGAGATGTCGTCGCCCGCGAGGAAGATGCCCCGCTTGTCCTCGGGGAGGCGGTCCTGCATGAAGTGCGTGAACAGGCGGCGCTGGTAACGGTAGTGACCCGGCAGGTTCGCCTTGAACGCGCCCATGAAGTAGGGCTCGTTCTCCCAGGACACGGTCACCGGGTTGCCGATGATGTGCTTCCGGATGTCGATCTTCGGATAGATCTCGCCGAGCGACTTGAGCATGACCTCCATGCGCTCGTTCGCCGACAGGGGCAGCCACTTCAGGCTGTCGTCGCACCAGGTGTACGACAGGCAGATGGTGGCCGGCTTGTCCGGGCCGTCGTCGAGCAGGTACGTGCCGCGCGTCATCCGGTCGGTGAGCGTCATGGACATCGTGTCCCGCCCGGTCTCCTCGTCCTTGTCCAGCCAGAACGGCCGGTCCACAGGCACGAAGAGCTTCGAGCTCTCCATGTAGTGGGTGCGCTCGATCGCCGTCCAGTGGTCGATCGGGAAGAGCGAGTCGTCGCACGCGACCTTGGACAGCAGCATCCAGGACTGCGCGGTGAAGATCGCCGCCTGGTAGGTGCGGATGTCACCCGACGCGTCGGTGACCGTGATGTGGTTGCCCGCGGTGCGGTGCAGCCGGGTCACGGCCGGGCGCGGCTTCCGGCTGTCGTGCAGCTCGGCGAGCGAGGTGCCGTACGCCCAGTGGACGATCTTCTCCGGCTCGCGCTCCCACAGGCGCACCGGCAGCTGCTGGGAGCCGCCGACGATGCCGCGGTGGTGGTCGTCGGCCTCGGTGTAGACGACGCGCAGGATCTCCAGGATGGAGTTCGGGAAGTCGGTGTCCCAGCCGCCGGTGCCGAAGCCGACCTGGCCGAAGATCTCACGGTGCCGGAAGGACTTGAAGGACTCGGAGTCGCAGAGGAACCCGTAGAACGTCTGGTTGTCGAGCTTGTCGACGAGCTTCGACCAGATCTCGCGGATGCGCGGCACGTCGCGCTCGCGCATCGCGCGGTTCATGTCGGAGAAGTCGGCGCCCTCTTCGAGGCAGGCGTTCCACGCGTTCATGACGTCGCGGTAGACCTGCGGCAGGTCGTCGACGGTGTTGGCGTAGTGGGACTCGCCCTTGAGGTCGACGACGGTCGACGGGGTCTCGGGGGCAAGCGGGTTGGGGAAGGGCCGCGTCTCCAGGCCCACCAGGTCGATGTAGTGCTGGAGCGCGGTCGACGACGGCGGGAAGCGCATCGCGCCCATCTCCGCGGTCAGCCCGGCGGCCTCGGCGGGGGTGCCCTCGAAGCCGACCGTGCGCAGCCGGCCGCCGATCTCGTCCGCCTCGTACACGACGGGCTTGAGGCCCATCTTCATCAGCTCGTACGCGGCGACGATCCCGGAGAGGCCACCGCCGATGACCGCGACCTCGGTGCCGTGCTCGGTCGCCGGTATCTGCCCGAGGCCCGCGGGGTGCGCGAGGAAGTCGTCGTACGCGTACGGGAAGTCCGGCCCGAACATCGTGATGGGGGGCTGCGCGTCGGTGTGCTGGACGGCGTTGGGCACCGTGGACGTCATGGGGTACGGACTCCTTGCGGGAACTGAGGTACTGAGGGTTCGGGGCGGCGGCGCGGGGCTCAGATCAGCGGCGTGTACAGGCCCGGGCGGCGGTCGCTGAGGTACGGGTTGGCGTCACGGGACGCGGCCAGGAAGGCGGGGTCCACGTCGGCACAGATCAGCTCGTCACCGCGGCCGGCGCGCGCCCTGGCGACGCCGTCGGGCCCGGCGAGCGTGGAGAGCCCGACGAACTCGAACTCCCCTTCCTGGCCGACCCGGTTGACGTACGCGACGTACATCTGGTTCTCGAAGGCCCGCACGGGCACGACCGACTCGGCGACGAACTGGTACGGGTGCATCTGGGCCGTCGGTACGAGCAGCAGGTCGGTACCGGCGAGGGCGTGCGCGCGCACGTTCTCCGGGAACTCGACGTCGTAGCAGATCATGAGGCCGATGCGGACACCGTCGAGCTCGGCCTGGACGACGGCCTGGTCGCCGGGCGTGAACGCGTCGCGCTCGAAGCAGCCGAAGAGGTGGGTCTTGCGGTAGTTCGCGAGGCGGCTGCCGTCGGGGGCGATCAGCTGGGCCGAGTTGAACACCAGCTCCCCGTCGCGCTCCGGGTAGCCGTAGGCCACGGCGACGCCGTGCCGGGCCGCGATCTCGGCGATGGCCTGCGCGGAGGGTCCGTCGGCGGGCTCGGCGAGGCGGGCCACGTCGTCACCGATCGCGTACCCGGTCAGGAACATCTCGGGGGCCGCCAGGAGCCGGGCTCCGGTCGCGGCGGCGCGGCCCGCGGCCTCGTCGAGCACCTTGAGGTTCTCGGCGACGGACCCGGGGCGGCCGGAGCTCTGGAGCAGGGCGGTGCGCAGCGGCGGCATGGGCGTCCTAGGGAGCGTGCGAAAAAGAGGAGGGGATCGGATAAGACGGTACGTTTCCGCGGTCCGGCGGGACAAGACTGGACTGTTGCGTCTTCTCGTACGATCCGTTGCGCCTCATGGGCCGCCGACGGCGATTTGTTGCGCGTCCGGGTGAGCCCTTGGTCGCAGTCCGTACGGGGCGGCCTCCTCAGCCCGGGGAGGGGGAAGCCGACCGTGGCCCGACGTGCCGGGTGGGGATCCTGGGCTGCAGCTGACCGAGCCCCGACACGGAAAAGACGAAGGTGCCGCGGAGCCTGGGCTCGGCGGCACCTTCGAGACGGTCGAACAGGGCACCGGCGACTTCACGGTGCTGCCGTGGCGCCCGGTGCATCCCACACGGTGAGGCGTTACGCGGGCGAGCCCGATGTGTAGCGCCGCATCAGCGGGGACAGGACGAGCACCGACTTGGTCCGCTCCACGAACGGCTCCCCCGCGATCCGTTCCAGGACCCGCTCGAAGTGCCGCATGTCCGAGGCGAAGACCTGGACGATCGCGTCCGCGTCACCGGTGACGGTGGATGCGGACGCGACCTCGGGGTAGCGCTCCAGGCCGCGCTTGATGGCCTCGGGCGAGGTGTTGCGGCGGCAGTACATCTCGATGAACCCCTCGGTCTCCCAGCCGAGCGCGGCCGGGTCGACCCTGACCGTGAAGCCCGTGATGGCTCCGGTGGCCCGCAGCCGGTCCACGCGCCGCTTGACGGCAGGCGCGGACAGGCCGACGAGCTGGCCGATGTCGGCGTAGGAGCGGCGGGCATCCTCGGCGAGGGCGTGCACGATGCGTTCGTCGAGATCGTTCAGCAAGGCAGGTGGTTCACTTCTCTTGGGCAGGCGCGGAGGCGAGTCGGGAGCGACGGGCCCCGTAAAGGAAGTAGAACACGAGGCCGACGGCCATCCACACGCCGAAGACCACCCAGGTGACGGTGGACAGGCTGCCCATCATCCACACGCAGAACCCGAAGCCGAGCGCCGGCAGGATCGGCGAGAGCGGCACCCGGAAGGTGCGCGGCATGTCGGGGCGCGTGCGGCGCAGGACCACGACCGCGATGTTGACCAGGGCGAACGCGAAGAGCGTTCCGATGCTGGTCGCGTCGGCGAGCTGGCCGAGCGGGATCGCCGCGGCGAGGATGCCGCAGAACAGCGAGACGATCACGGTGTTGGCGCGCGGCGCCCCCGTCTTGGGGTGGACCTTCGAGAACACCTTGGGCACGAGGCCGTCGCGGGACATCGCGAACAGGATGCGGGTCTGGCCGTAGAGCACGGTCAGGACGACGGACGCGATGGCGATGACGGCGCCGGCGGCGAGCAGCGTCGCCCAGAACGACTGCCCGGTGACGTCCTTCATGATCCCGGCGAGCGCGGCCTCGGAGTCGTTGAACTGCTTCCACGGCTTGGCGCCCACGGCGACGGCCGCGACCAGCACGTACAGCGCGGTGACGATGACGAGGGAGAGCATGATGGCACGCGGCAGGTCGCGCTGCGCGTTCTTGGCCTCCTCGCCGGCGGTGGAGGCGGCGTCGAAACCGATGTACGAGAAGAAGAGCGTCGCGCCGGCCGCGCTCACTCCGGCCATGCCGAGCGGCATGAAGTGCTCGTAGTTGCCGGACTGGAAGCCCTTGATGCCGATGGCGCAGAACAGCAGCAGCGCCACGATCTTGACGACGACCATGATCGTGTTGGCGCGGGCGGACTCACGGGCGCCGCCGAGCAGGAACGCCATCGCGAGGAGTACGACGATCAGCGCCGGCAGATTGAAGATGCCGCCGTCGCCGGGGGGCGCGGACAGGGCGTCAGGGATCGTGACGCCGATCGTGCCGTCCAGGAGCTCGTTCAGGTACTCGCCCCAGCCGACGGCGACGGCCGCGACCGAGACGCCGTACTCGAGGACCAGACACCAGCCGCAGATCCAGGCGATCAGCTCACCCATCGTTGCGTACGCATACGAGTAGGAGGAGCCCGCGACCGGTATGGTCCCGGCCAGCTCGGCGTACGAGAGCGCCGAGAAGAGGGCCGTGAGGCCGGCGATCACGAACGACAGGGTGACCGCGGGGCCCGCCTTCGGGACGGCCTCGCCGAGCACCACGAAGATGCCGGTACCGAGCGTGGCGCCGATGCTGATCATGGTCAGCTGCCACATGCCGAGCGAGCGGCGCAGACTGCCGCCTTCGCCCTGGCCACCCTCCGCGACCAGGGCTTCCACCGGCTTGCGCCGCATCAGCCTGGCGCCGAGGCCCGGGGTGAGGGTCTCGGTTGTTCGGGTGCGCGGTGGTGCGCCGTGGTCGAGCACGGGCTGGCTCCTTCATCGCTGCCGGTCAGGTGGGCGCGCGCCGGGAACAGCAAGCAGAGACAGCCCACACCAGACCGGGGACCGCCGAGCAGGCCGTCCCCGCCACGCCACGTACAGCGCTTGACTCTAAAGGGTTTCTCTTCCCAGCTGTAATGCAGCAACCTTGCGTATACGTGCATGAACGTTGCGTGGTGCGCGCGGGTGCGGGCGAACGTTGCGCGGTCCGTTTCGTCCGTTGCGTTCCAGCTCCCGGGAAACTTCCGGAAATGGCGAAACCCCGCGCCCCGGAAGGGCGCGGGGCAGTGTCGATGTGCGGCGCCGCCGCGCGAGCGCGACCAGCCGCACGACCCGCAGACAGCGAGCGGCCGGACCCCGCGGAGCGACTAGCTCCAGCTGGCGTGCAGGGGCTTGCCCTCCGCGTAACCGGCGGCGGACTGGATGCCGACGACGGCCTTCTCCTCGAACTCCGCGAGGGAGCTGGCACCCGCGTAGGTGCAGGAGGAGCGGACGCCCGCGATGACCGAATCGATCAGGTCCTCGACGCCCGGACGCTGCGGGTCGAGGAACATGCGCGAGGTGGAGATGCCCTCCTCGAACAGCGCCTTGCGGGCGCGGTCGTAGGCGGACTCGTCGCTCGTGCGGTTCTTCACGGCACGCGCCGACGCCATGCCGAACGACTCCTTGTACAGGCGGCCGTTGGCGTCCTGCTGGAGGTCGCCCGGGGACTCGTACGTGCCCGCGAACCAGGAGCCGATCATGACGTTCGACGCGCCGGCGGCGAGCGCCATGGCGACGTCGCGCGGGTGCCGGACGCCGCCGTCGGCCCAGACGTGCTTGCCGTACTTCTTCGCCTCGGCGGCGCACTCCAGGACGGCGGAGAACTGCGGACGGCCGACTCCGGTCATCATGCGCGTGGTGCACATGGCGCCGGGGCCCACGCCGACCTTGATGATGTCGGCGCCGGCCTCGATGAGGTCCTTGACGCCCTCGGCGGCGACTATGTTGCCCGCGACGATGGGCACCTGCGGGTCGAGGCCGCGGACGGCCTTGATCGCGGAGATCATCGACTCCTGGTGGCCGTGCGCGGTGTCGACCACGATGGTGTCCGCGCCGGCGTCGAGGAGCAGCTTGGCCTTGCCCGCCACGTCGCCGTTGATGCCGACGGCGGCCGCGATACGAAGCTTGCCGTTCGCGTCGGTGGCCGGGGTGTAGAGCGTCGCGCGCAGGGCGCCCGTGCGGGTCAGGATGCCCGCGAGGCGGCCGTCGGCGCCCACGGCGGGGGCGTAGCGGCGGTTGGCGTGGTCCAGCTTGTTGAAGGCGTCGCGCGGGTCGATGTCCGCGTCGAGCAGGAGCAGGTCCTCCTTGGACATGACCTCGGACAGCTGCGTGAACCGGTCGACGCCGGTCAGGTCGGCATCCGTGACGACGCCGACGGGCCGCTGCTCCTCGTCCACCACGACACCGGCGTTGTGCGCGCGCTTGTTCAGCAGGGCGAGCGCGTCGGCGACGGTCTGGTGCGGGACGAGGACGATGGGGGTGTCGAGGACCAGGTGGCGGGTCTTCACCCAGGAGATGACCTCGGTGACCACCTCGATCGGGATGTCCTGCGGGATGACGACGAGGCCCCCGCGGCGGGCGACGGTCTCGGCCATGCGGCGCCCGGCGATCGCGGTCATGTTGGCGACGACCAGCGGAATCGTGGTGCCGGTGCCGTCGGGGGACGCCAGGTCGACCGCCTGACGGGAACCCACGGCGCTGCGGCTCGGCACCATGAAGACATCGTCGTAGGTCAGGTCGTACGCAGGCTGGATGTCGTTGAGGAAACGCACGTGCTGCTCATCCCAGTCGATCAGAGGTGGCCCCCGGGCAGGTCAGCCCGTGGGGGAAAAGCACGTACTTCAGTGTCCCATGCCGCCACTACCACATGCCCACGGACGATTACACAGGCGGCTGGGAGGGGGTGTGGTCAGATCCTCCAAGGGTCAGTGCGATCACCAGCCTCGGGTTCCGGCCACGCCTGCGGTCGACCGCGTCGGTGAACACGTCGAGCGCGGTCTCCCAGTCCTCGGGCCTGGCACTCGCGTAGGGCCGCCAGCCCACGACGGACAGGAGCAGCGCCTGCTCACTGCCGTCGGGCCAGAAGGAGACATCGGTCAGGACGTCGAACAGCGCGTCCCAGTTGCGGCCGAACCAGTCCGGCAGCTCCAGGTCGCGCACACACCGGTCCATGAACCCGGCCTTGTCCTTGACACCTTCGAGGTCGAGGACGCGGATCCTGTCGGGACCTCCGGTCATCTCAGCACCGCCTTGAACGACTCGTAATGGTCATCGGTGTAGTACGTCTCGTGGCTCTGCCTCATGACGATGCGCCGGGCGCCACGGTCCCGCTCGCCGGGGGTGGGGACGGTGTACTCGTGGTAGTAGCCGCGGCTCTGCCGGGGCAGCTCCCGCTCGAAGTTCCCGAATACGGCACCGTCCTTGGCGTACGGGAACGGCCCGCCCTTGTCGATGAGGGTCAGGGTCGTACGGGCCTCGGCGGGGAGCCCGGACTCGGGGACCGTGGACAGACCTCGCGCCCAAGCGGGCGTGGAGCGGCCCGGGGCCGCCGTTGTGGCCTGTTGCGTGTCCTGGGCGGAGCACCCGGTGACCAGCAGTGCGAGGGCGACGAGCAGGGCCCCCACGAGGCGGGTGGGGAGGCGGGTGAGTTGCCGCGGCAGCATGCCGCCGATGCTGCCACAGTCGCCCCCGGTGAGCGCGGTACGCGCCATGAGTACCGCGCTCTACGGGGCCTAGGCCCCGTCGGGGTCCGCGCGGTTCAGCGCCGGCTTCGGCGTGGGGCCCGCGGTGAGGAGGAAGTCCGCGGCGGCCGTGTCCGTGACGAGGCTGGTGACGAGCCCCGACCTGAGCACCGCGTCGATCGCGGCGGCCTTGCGCTGACCGCCCGCGATGGCGACGACCTCCGGTATCCGCCGCAGGCGGTCCGCCTCGACCGTGATGCACCGCTCGCCCAGGTCACGGCCGACCCGGCGGCCCTCGGCGTCGAAGAGGTGTGCGGACATCTCGGCGGCGACGCCGAGCGAGGCGTAGTGGGCCCGCTCCTCGTCGCTGAGCATGTCGTGGACAGTGGAGATGCCCGGCTCCCAGGAGCCGATCGAGACGCAGGCGACCGTGACCTTGTCGAAGTACTCGAAGGCGCGGGCGATGCCCGTCTGGCTGCGCAGCGCGGCCGCGGTGGCCGGGTCGGGCAGGAGCATCGGCGCGTAGATCGGGTGGGCCTCGCCGCCGGAGACCTGGGCGGCGCGCCGCACGGCCTCGACGGAGCCGCGCTCGGCGGTCCCGGCGTCGTACACGCCCGTGAGCTGCACGACCGTGCAGGGCGGCAGCCGGTCGAGCGCGGCCGCCATGTGGATGGTCGAGCGGCCCCACGCCAGGCCGAGCACATCACCCTCGGAAACCAGCTCGCCCAGGAGGTCGGCCGCGACCTCGCCGAGGTTCTCGGGGTCGGGCGACTCCTCGGCCTCGGCCGGGGACTCGACCACCACGGCGTGCCGCAGGCCGTAGCGGGCGCGCAGCGCGTCGGAGCGCTCCGCGTCGAGCTCGGCCGGTACGCGGATCTCGATGCGTACGAGATCCCGTTCGAGCGCGGTCTCCAGGACCCTGGCCACCTTGAAGCGGCTCACGCCGAACTCCTCGGCGATCTGGATCTTGGATTTGCCCTCGAGATAGAAGCGGCGGGCCATGGCCGCCGCCTGCACCAGCTCCGCGGGTCCCATCCGCATCGCTGAGCGACCCGGCGACAGTGCCGACACGGCGATCTCCTCACTGCTGTTCACAACCTGGACTCACCGTTCATCCTTGCAGATGTGGTGGACTTGATCTGCCCTGATGGGCGGCGTTCACGTTCCCGTGGCTCAGTGGCCGCATGCCCAGGCCGCGGCGGCCGACACCGTCTCCGCCTGCGTGCGCAGTGCACGTACCGCCTGGGCGGGGTCGGCGGCGCCGTAGACGGCGGAACCGGCGACGAAGACGTCGGCGCCCGCCTCCGCGCAACGCTCGATGGTGGAGGCCGAGACGCCGCCGTCGACCTGGAGCCAGAGTTCGAGGCCGTGCTTGCTGATCAGCTCACGGGTGCGGCGGATCTTCGGCAGCATGAGGTCCAGGAACGCCTGCCCGCCGAATCCCGGCTCGACCGTCATGATCAGCAGCATGTCGAGTTCGGGGAGCAGGTCCTCGTACGGCTCGATGGGGGTCGCCGGCTTGAGCGCCATGGAGGCGCGGGCGCCCTTGGCGCGGATCTCGCGGGCCAGCCGGATGGGGGCGGCCGCGGCCTCCGCGTGGAACGTGACGGACCCGGCGCCCGCCTCGACGTACTGCGGCGCCCAGCGATCGGCGTCCTCGATCATCAGATGGCAGTCCAGCGGGATGTCCGTAGCCCGCGCCAGGGACTCCACGACCGGCACCCCGAGGGTCAGGTTCGGGACGAAGTGGTTGTCCATGACGTCGACATGGAGCCAGTCGGCGCCCTCGACGGCTTTTGCCTCCTCGGCAAGGCGGGCGAAGTCCGCGGACAGGATGCTGGGGTTGATCTGCACGGCCATGACCCAAGACTGCCATGCCCGGCGCCGGTTGCTCCCCCCGGTCCAGACCTGTCTCGCTCCCCGGATGCCGCGCCCTGGTGTCAGGCGGTGCGTCAGGCGGTGCGCCGGATCAGCGCCAGATACATCGCGTCCGTGCCGTGCAGATGCGGCCAGAGCTGGATGTCGGGGCCGTCCCCGAGCGCCGGTACGCCGGGCAGGAGCGGGCGCGCGTCGATGAGTTCGGCGCCGGGGTGGTGCTTCATGACGTCGTCCACGACGGCGCGGGTCTCGGCGAGGTGCGGCGAGCAGGTCGCGTAGCCGACGACGCCTCCCACCCGTACGGAGTCGAGGGCGGTGGTCAGGAGCGAGCGCTGGAGCGGCGCGAAGCCCTCCAGATCCTCGGGGCGTCGCCGCCAGCGCGCCTCGGGCCTGCGGCGCAGCGCACCGAGACCGGTACAGGGCACGTCCATCAGGACGCGGTCGAACGTACCGGGACCCCACGGCGGGCGGGTGCCGTCGGCCGCGATGACCTGGTACGGGCCCGGGTTCCCCGCGAGCGCGTTCGCCACGAGGCGGGCGCGGTGGGGCTGCTTCTCGGCAGCGAGCAGGGCCGCACCCCGTTCGGAGGCGAGTCCGGCGAGCATGGCCGCCTTGCCGCCGGGGCCGGCGCAGCCGTCGAGCCACTTCTCGTCCCGGCCCTCCAGGGGCGCGTTCGCGAGGGCGATCGCCACGAGCTGGCTGCCCTCGTCCTGGACACCGGCCCGGCCGGTCCGCACGGGGTCGAGCGAGCCGGGCTCACCGCCCTCGGTGAGCCGCACGGCGTACGGCGACCAGCGCCCCGGCAACGCCGACTCCTCGCCGACCTCGTCCAGGACGACGTCCGCGGTCGTCCGGCCCGGCCGCGCCACGAGCGTCACCTCGGGCCGCTCGTTGTCGGCCTCCAGCAGGTCCTCGATCCCCGCACGGCCGCCGCCGAGCGAGTCCCACAGCGCCGACACGATCCATCGCGGATGCGAATGCACCACGGCGAGATGGTCCTCGGCGTCCTCGTCGTACGGGGGCGCGACCTTCTCCACCCACCCGTCGAGGTCGTCCTGCGCCACCTTGCGGAGCACGGCGTTCACGAACTTGGCGCGCCCGTCACCCAGCACGACCCGCGCCAGCTCCACGGAGGCCGACACGGCCGCGTGCGTGGGGATCCGCGTGCCGAGCAGCTGGTGGACGCCCATGTTCAGCACGTCGAGAACCGGCGGATCGACCTCCCGCAGCGGCCGGTCGATACAGGCGGCGACGATCGCGTCGTACGTGCCCTGCCGGCGCAGCGTCCCGTACACCAGCTCCGTGGCGAGCGCCGCGTCACGGGCGTCGAAGTCGCCCTTCTCGCGGGCCTTGCGCAGCAGCGGCGGGAGCACGAGGTTCGCATACGCATCGCGCTCGTCCACGGCCCGCAGCGCCTCGAAGGCGAGATAGCGGACCGGGTCCTTCTGAGGGCGGCGGTACGGCTTTCCGTGCTTCCCGGGGGTGCCGGGCTTACCTGACTTCTGGGGACGCCGGCCGGGCTGGTCGTTCAAAGGTGCTCCGCTGCTGGTATCGGCTCGAACCCATTCAGCCTACGTCGGTCCCGCCCAGGCGCTCGCCCGGGGCAATCCGCACCCCGCGCGCCCAGTCGGCCGCGGCCATCGGCTTCTTGCCCTGGGCCTGCACCCACAGCAGCTCCACCGCGTACGAGCCGGTCCCCACGTACAGGTTCTTCTTGCCGACGGCGAGCTCACCGGGCGCGAGATCGGTGCGGTCCGGGACCGGGACGGCCTGGATGAGCTTGAGGCGTTCGTCCCGGAAGACGGTCCAGGCGCCGGGGGCGGGCGTGCAGCCGCGGACGACGCGGTCGACGCGCAGGGCGGGCGCCGACCAGTCGACGTGCGCGTTCTCGACGGTGATCTTCGGCGCGACCGTGATGCCGTCGGCGGGCTGCGGCAGGGCCTTCAGGGAGCCGTCCTCGATGCCGTCCATGGTCGCGGAGAGCAGGCCGGCGCCCGCGAAGGCCAGCCGGGTGAGCAGGTCGCCGCTCGTGTCGGTGGGACGCACCATCTCTGTCACCGTCCCGTAGAGCGGCCCGGAGTCGAGCCCCTCCTCGATCAGGAACGTGGACGCACCGGTGATCTCGTCGCCGGCCATGATCGCGTGCTGCACGGGGGCGGCGCCGCGCCAGGCGGGCAGCAGCGAGAAGTGCAGGTTGACCCAGCCGTGCGCGGGGACGTCGAGGGCGACCTTCGGCAGCAGCGCGCCGTAGGCGACGACCGGGCAGCAGTCGGGCGCGATCTCGCGCAGCCGGGCCAGGAATGCCTCGTCGCGCGGTTTCGCGGGCTTGAGGACCTCGATCCCCGCCTCCTCCGCGCGATCGGCGACCGGACTGGCGACGAGCCTGCGGCCGCGGCCCGCGGGAGCGTCCGGCCGGGTGACGACCGCGGCGACCTCGTGACGGTCGGAGGCGATCAGGGCGTCCAGAGCGGGAACGGCGACCTCGGGGGTGCCTGCGAAGACGAGCTTCATAGGTGTCTTTCGGCCTCTCGGGGCGAGGAGTTGACGGGCAGCACACCAGTCTATGGCCGTTCCACGGTCCCCTCCCGCCGGTATTCGGGGCCGCCTGTCCCTGGGGGGCGTACGCATCGACGCGCGCTCTGCGCATATGCGCATACGCCCCTCCAGCGTGACCCCTCACCAACTGGCGCGTTGGTCAAGGAAGAGTTGACCAACCAAGGGCCACAGATGCGGCCCGATCCGTTTCAACGCCGGTCTCGAGAGGCTTGTTCATGGCCGACCACGCAACCCACGACGCCCAGGCACGGGCCAGCCTGCACCTCCTGGTACGGGACATCGAGCGGGTCCGCCGGCAGGTGGACGCACTGCGCACCCTCACCGCCCAGCTCGGCAACGTCTACCGCCCGCGCCGCTCCGGCCCCTCCGCGGGCTTCGTCGTCTACGGGCGCGCTCCCGCCCCGACCGTCCGCCTGGCCCAGGAGCTGCGCGACAGCGTCGAGACCCTGGTGACCGCCGCCGTCGACTTCGACCGCTCGCTGGGCTTCTCGTGGGACGCCGTGGGCTCCGCGCTCGGTGTCACGAAGCAGGCCGTACACCGCCGTTACGGGGCCCGCAGGGCAGCGGCGCAGGCGGCGGCCGAGGCCGAGCGCGCCACGGAGACGGCGGGGACACGGCCCCCCGTCCCCATCGGCACGGCGACGATCCCGTCCGTCCCCGCCGCCCGCTCCATGCCCACGCAGCCGACAGCGGGCAGCCAGGTGCTCCGCGAGGACCCCCGCCCGACGGCCTTCCCCGGCCCGCGCAACGGCTGACCTCACTCACGGCCTCCCCGCGTGCCAAGTGCGGGGAGGCGGAGGTGTGTTGGGGGCGCATTGCGTTGTTCCGGGGTGGCACCCGGGACAGGCCGATTGCCACCGGCCCTCCGGGCGAGCCACCCCGCACCACGCACACCACGTCAGCCGATGTCCGGCGGATCCACTCGCACCCGTACCGGCTCCGTGCCGCCGCGGGCCATCCGGGCCGCCTGCGCGTGCTTCAGCGCCGACGCGAGTGCCGCGCCACTGCCGGGCGGGACCCTGACCAGGACGCGCTCCCAGTGCTCCCCCGGCGGCGGGGCCCCGGGGCGGCGAGACGGCCCCGGCGCCGCGTCCGGCACCGGGACAGGGCCCAACACTTCGGCGTCACCCGGCAGTTCCACCGCCGCCAGGAACCCGGCGAGCGCCTCGGGCGCGCCCGAGACCGCCGCCATCCGTGACACCGGCGGGAAGCCCAGCTCGGCCCGCTCGGAGAGCTCCCGCACGGCGTGCCCCACCGGATCCCACCGCACCAATGCCTGCACGGGACGCAGGGTCGGCTCGGCCACGATCACCACCGTGCCGCCCGTCCCCTGCGGTCTCACCAGCGAGGCCGCCGCGATCCAGCGCCGCAGCGCGTCCTCCCCCGCCCGCAGATCGGGGCGGCCCAGCATCGCCCAGCCGTCGAGCAACAGCGCGGCCGCATACCCGCCTTCGGCCACCGGCTCCGCGCCCGGCGTACTCACCACCAGGGCCGGCGCCCCCGGCACCGTGTCGAGGACCTGCTCCCGTCCGGACGTGCGCACCGGCACCGCCGGAAACGCCCGCCCCAGCTCCTCCGCCGTCCTGCGCGCCCCCACGACCCGCGCCCGCAGCCGGAACCCCCCGCACTCCTGGCAGTGCCAGGCACTCTCCTCCTGGCCGCACCAGCCGCACGTCAGGCTGGACGTCCCCTCACTTGCCTCCAGCGGCCCGGCGCAGTGGCGGCAGCGCGCGGGCTCGCGGCACCGCTCGCACGCGAGCCGCGGTACGTAGCCGCGCCGCGGCACCTGCACCAGAACCGGCCCGCTCTTCAGCCCTTCCCGCACCACCTGCCACGCGAGCGAGGGCAGCCGCGCGGCCCGCGCCGCCTCGTCGCGCGCGAGATCCCCGTCCCCCACCGTCCGTACAAGGGGTGCGGCGCCCCGCACCTGCTCACGCCCCGCGATGAGGGGCGCGGCCCAACCGCTCTCGACGAGCTGCGCGGCCTCGACCGTGCAGCTCCAACTCCCCAGCAGAAAAGCACACTTGTCGTGTGCGGCCCGCAACAGCAGCACATCGCGCGCATGCGGCTGCGGAGCATGCGGCTCCGCGTGGCTGGAGTCGCCGTCGTCCCAGATGACCACGAGACCCAAATCCCGCACGGGGGCAAACATCGCGGCCCGGGTGCCCACGACCGCCCGTACCGACCCACGCCGCACCCCGAGCCACTCGCGGTACCGCTTCTCGGGACCCGCGTCGGCGGTCAGCACGGCATGCCGCCCCTCGCCGAGTACGGCGCCCAGCGCGGCGTCGACCCGCGCGACCGCGCGACCGTCGGGCACGACGACGAGGGCCCCGCGCCCGCAGGAGAGGCTCGCGGCGACGGCGCGCGCCACCTCGTCGGCCCACTCGGGTCCGGGCAACGCGGTCCACACGGCGCGTGGCGCGCCGCCCGACGCGAGAGCCTCCAGGAATCCGGCCCCGCGCTCGTACCGCCGCCAGCTGCCCGCGTCCGGCGCCGGCGGAGGCGGGAGCGGCTCGGGCGACGGCTTCTTCTCCGCGCGTGCGTTCCGCGGCGGGACGGCCAGCTGGAGCACGTCGGCGAGGCTTCCCGCGTACCGGTCGGCGACGGCGCGGGCGAGACCGAGCAGCTCCTCCCCGAGCACGGGCTCGGGCGATACGACCTGCGCGAGGGCGGCGAGCGGCCCCTGGTACTCGGAAGCGGCGACCCGCGCGACGACGAACCCGTCGATCAGACCGCCCCCCTCGCGGCGCCCGTCCCGCACGGAGTGCTTCCCGGCGCCGAACCGCACGCGCACCCGCACCCCCGGCTGCGCGTCGGCGTCGAGCTCCTCGGGCACCGCGTAGTCGAAGTACCGGTCGAGATGGAGCACGCCCTTGTCCACGAGCACCCGCGCCACGGGCAGCTCCTTGGCGAGGGCGGCCCCCCGCCACGTACGCGGCTTGGCGCGCGGCACCTTGGCCTGCCGCACGGTCTCCCGAATCAGCGCAAGCTGCTCGGGCGGCGCACCCTCACCGCCGCCGTCGCCCTGCCCGTTCTCGCTGCTCACAGCCAAATTCCTACCAGACCGCACTGACAGCGGCCGCCGCGATGGGGGCTAGGACGCGCGACGGCCCCGGACCGAACCGGTCCGGGGCCGTTCACGTACAGGCGTCGTCGGCCGTGCGGTCCCGCTTAGAGGCCCGCGGCCTTGCGCAGCGCGTCCACGCGGTCCGTGCGCTCCCACGTGAAGTCGGGGAGCTCGCGGCCGAAGTGGCCGTACGCGGCGGTCTGCGCGTAGATCGGGCGGAGCAGGTCGAGGTCACGGATGATCGCGGCGGGGCGGAGGTCGAAGACGTCGGCGATCGCCTGCTCGATCTTGTCCGTGTCCACCGCGGCCGTGCCGAACGTCTCGACGAAGAGGCCCACCGGCTCGGCCTTGCCGATCGCGTACGCGACCTGGACCTCGCAGCGGGTGGCGAGGCCGGCCGCGACGACGTTCTTGGCGACCCAGCGCATCGCGTAGGCGGCCGAGCGGTCGACCTTGGACGGGTCCTTGCCGGAGAAGGCGCCGCCACCGTGGCGGGCCATGCCGCCGTACGTGTCGATGATGATCTTGCGACCGGTCAGGCCGGCGTCGCCCATCGGGCCGCCGATCTCGAAGCGGCCGGTGGGGTTCACCAGAAGGCGGTAGCCCTCGGTGTCCAGCTTGATGCCGTCCTCGATCAGCTGGCCCAGGACGTGCTCCACGACGAACTCGCGGATGTCGGGGGCGAGCAGCGACTCGAGGTCGATGTCCGACGCGTGCTGGGAGGAGACCACGACCGTGTCGAGACGGACGGCCTTGTCGCCGTCGTACTCGATGGTGACCTGGGTCTTGCCGTCGGGGCGCAGGTACGGGATCGTCCCGTTCTTGCGGACCTCGGACAGGCGCCGCGAGAGCCGGTGCGCGAGGTGGATCGGGAGCGGCATCAGCTCGGGCGTCTCGTCGCACGCGTAGCCGAACATCAGGCCCTGGTCGCCCGCGCCCTGCTTGTCGAGCTCGTCCTCGTCACCCTCGACACGCGACTCGTACGCCGTGTCGACGCCCTGGGCGATGTCGGGGGACTGCGAGCCGATGGACACCGACACGCCGCAGGAGGCGCCGTCGAAGCCCTTCTTCGAGGAGTCGTAACCGATCTCGAGGATCTTCTCGCGCACGAGCTGCGCGATCGGCGCGTACGCCTTGGTCGTGACCTCACCGGCGACGTGCACGAGGCCCGTGGTGATGAGCGTCTCCACGGCGACCCGGGAGGTCGGGTCCTCCCGCAGAAGCGCGTCGAGAATGGTGTCGCTGATCTGGTCAGCGATCTTGTCGGGGTGACCCTCGGTCACGGACTCCGAGGTGAACAGGCGACGGGACACAACGCTCCCTGTGGTTGCAGCGGCTGCTGGCTGATCATTTGCGGACGGCCGGGGGCTGCGCCCGGCGTCGTCCGTGACCAGTTTATCGGTCACTCTCGGCCGTCGGACCACGCGTCTCGCCACTTGGGAGCGCTGTGACCAGCGGCACTGCATTCTGCGGTACGACGATCGCTCTTAGGAAGAGGCGAAGGTGTCCGAATTGTAAGCGTTCTATGCGGTTCGTGGCCTCCGCTGGAGCGAAAGTGGCATTCACTCACCGTCGTAGATCCGCTCCTGGGCCCGCGCGTCGCCGATGGGCAGCAGCCGGACGACCTCGTCCCAGATCGTGTCGGAGACCACTTCCTTCGGGCCGTACGGGACCGGGGTCTCGCTGCCGTCCGCGCCGAGCAGGACGGCCTCGTTCTCCTCTGAGCCGAAGGTCTTGCGCTCCCCCACCTCGTTGACGACGAGCAGGTCACAGCCCTTGCGGGCCAGTTTCTTGCGGCCGTTGGCGAGGACGTCGTCCGTCTCGGCGGCGAATCCGACGACGATCTGCCCGGGGCGCGGCCGGTCCGCCGAGAGCTCGGCGAGGATGTCCGGATTACGGACCAGGACGATGGGCTCCGGCTCCTGCCCGTCCTTCTTCTTGATCTTTCCTGTGGCGTACGTCTCGGGGCGGAAGTCGGCCACCGCGGCCGCCATGACCACCGCGTCCGCCTCCGGCGCCGCCTCGAGGACGGCCTCGCGCAGCTGCACGGCCGTCCCGACGTGGACGACGTCGACGCCGGCCGGGTCGGGCAGCGTCGCGTTCGCCGCCAGGAGAGTGACGCGGGCGCCGCGGGCTACCGCCGTGCGCGCGAGGGCGTACCCCTGCTTGCCCGAGGAGCGGTTGCCGAGGAAGCGGACCGGGTCGAGGGGCTCGCGGGTGCCGCCGGCACTGATGACGACGTGACGTCCGGCGAGGTCCTGGACGGTCGCCTGATCGCCGCGTGCGAGGACCCGGCGCACGAAGTCGAAGATCTCCACCGGGTCGGGGAACCGGCCCTTGCCCGTGTCGACGCCGGTGAGGCGGCCGACGGCGGGCTCGATGACGAAGGCGCCCCGGCGGCGGAGCGTGGCCACGTTCTCCCGCGTCGCCGGGTGCTCCCACATCTCCGTGTGCATGGCGGGGGCGAAGACGACCGGACAGCGGGCGGTCAGGAGCGTGTTCGTGAGGAGGTCGTCGGCCAGGCCGTGCGCGGCCTTGGCGAGCATGTCGGCGGTGGCGGGCGCGACGATCACGAGGTCGGCGTGCTGCCCGATGCGGACGTGCGGGACCTCGTGGACGGATTCCCACACCTCGGTCGAGACCGGGTTGCCGGACAGCGCCGACCAGGTCGCCTCGCCCACGAAGTGCAGGGCGGACTCCGTCGGCACGACGCGTACGTCATGTCCCGACTCGGTCAGCCGGCGCAGGAGTTCGCACGCCTTGTAGGCGGCGATTCCGCCGCTGACCCCCAGAACGACCTTGGGCTTGTCCACCGTCCGTGCCTCCCCGCACTCGGATTCCCGCACTCGGGAACGTACGACTCCATGACACACCACAGGCCCGGCAGTCGCGCTGCCGGGCCTGTGGTGAAGAAAACTGATTGATTACTGAGCCGGACCCTCGATGGCCTCGGACGTCAGCAGCCCCGCGTTGATCTCGCGGAGCGCGATCGAGAGCGGCTTCTCGTGGACGTGGGTGTCCACCAGCGGGCCGACGTACTCGAGCAGGCCCTCACCGAGCTGCGAGTAGTACGCGTTGATCTGGCGCGCGCGCTTGGCGGCGTAGATCACGAGGCTGTACTTCGAGTCGGTCGCCTCGAGCAGCTCATCAATCGGCGGGTTGATGATGCCCTCGGGCGCGGTAATGGAAGAGGACACTCTCTGCCTTCCGATGGGATTGAAGATCACATGTGATCAGGAAAACGCGGGATTGCTCCGGCGGAATTCGAGATCACAAATAGATCGAAGATCAAACAACTCTCATCAAGGCTAGCAGCTCGCGGGCCACGTCCTCGACGGAGGTGTTGACCAGGGTCGTATCGAACTCCGCCTCGGCGGCGAGCTCGATCTTGGCGGCCGCGAGTCTGCGCTCGATCACCTCGGGGGCCTCGGTCCCCCGGCCGGTGAGCCGGCGGACCAGCTCCTCCCAGCTCGGCGGGGCGAGGAAGACCAGCTGGGCCTCCGGCATCGACTCGCGGACGAGCCTGGCGCCCTGGAGATCGATCTCGAGGAGGACGGGTTCGCCCGACTCGAGACGGTCCAGTACGGCCCGGCGGGGCGTCCCGTACCGGTTGCCCGCGAACTCGGCCCACTCCAGCAGCTCGCCGTTGGCGATCAGCTTGTCCATTTCCTCGTCGGTGACGAAGAAGTAGTGGACACCGTGCTTCTCGCCGGGGCGCGGCTTGCGGGTGGTGGCCGAAACCGACAGCCAGACCTCGGGGTGTTCCTTGCGCATATGAGCGACGACCGTGCTCTTGCCGACCCCGGAGGGGCCGGAGAGCACGGTCAGCCGCGGACGTTCACTCATGCAGCGATTATTCCAGCTATCCCCGCGTGCCCGGACCAGTCGGTCCGGGCACGGAGGACTAGGCGCCGGTGCTGCCGAACTCGCGCTCCAGGGACGCGATCTGGTTGGAACCGAGTCCGCGCACACGGCGGCTCTCGGAAATTCCGAGCCGCTCCATGATCTGCTTGGCGCGGACCTTGCCCACGCCCGGGAGGGACTCGAGGAGGGCGGAGACCTTCATCTTGCCGATGACGTCGTTCTCCTGACCCTGCTTGATGACCTCGTGCAAGGAGGCGCCGGAGTGCTTGAGTCGATTCTTGACCTCGGCCCGCTCCCGGCGAGCCGCGGCGGCCTTTTCGAGCGCGGCTGCGCGCTGTTCAGGGGTAAGGGGCGGAAGAGCCACGCCTACGTCACCTCGGATGTCGAACTGTCGGATACGGACCGGTGAGGAACCTAGTCGCCCCTCACCTGGGGAGCAACGAGCAAAACGCTCGCCCGTTTCTCCCCCACTGCCTTGAGAGCGTGGGAGGTGCCCCCACTCGACGGAGACTAGCGGCCAGGACCGCCCGAGTCAGCGAGAACGGACGAAAAGTCCTGGTCAGCCTCCGTCGAGCCAGACATTACAGACATATGACCCCGGATTTCTGCCCGGATCCGGATGCGAGCCCCTCCCCGAGGCCCCGCTGAAACATCACGGAATGGTCAAGGAGGCTCTCGAGGGCCCCCACGAGGACCGTTTTCGCACCTCGGCAGCGCCTCTCAGTACCTCTCAGCACCAAGAACAGCTGCGAATCCGTGACCTGACGCCCGCATTCCGGATGCCTCACGGGCATGCAGAAGGCCCCCGCACGCGCGTGCGGGGGCCTTCTGGCGTTCGGACCGGGTCAGGCGGCGACGACCGCCGCGCGGACCTCGTCGGCGAAGCGGACCGACGCCTCGCGCAGGGCGGCGACCGAGGGGCCGGCCTTCAGGACGGCACGACTGACGTTCGGGACGACGTTGCGCGCGGCCGCGCCGAAGACGCCGGGCAGATCCGCCGGGGTCGCACCCTGGGCGCCGATGCCCGGGGCGAGGAGCGGACCGTTGATGTCCAGGTCGTACGAGGACAGGTCCCCGAGCGTCGCCCCGACGACGGCGCCGAACGAGCCCATGGGCGTCTCGCCGGCATTCTCCTCGGCGAGGTGGGCGAGCATCGTCGCGCCCACGTTGCGCCCGTCGGCACGTACGGCGTGCTGGACCTCTCCGCCCTCCGGGTTCGAGGTGAGGGCGAGGACGAAGAGCCCGGCGCCGGACTCGCGGGCCAGGTCGACGGCCGGCTTCAGGGACCCGTAGCCGAGGTACGGCGAGACGGTCAGGGCGTCCGAGAAGAGCGGTGAGTCCTTGTGCAGGAAGGTCTCCGCGTACGCGGCCATGGTGGAGCCGATGTCGCCGCGCTTGGCGTCCATGACGACGAGCGTGCCGGCGGCGCGCAGGTCCGCGACGGCGCGCTCCAGGACGGCGACGCCGCGCGAGCCGAAGCGCTCGAAGAACGCCGACTGCGGCTTGACGACGGCGACGGTGTCGGCGAGCGCCTCGACCGAGATCCGCGTGAAGCGCTCCAGGCCGTCGATGTCGTCGTTCAGGCCCCACGCCGACAGAAGCGCCGCGTGCGGGTCGATGCCGACGCAGAGGGGGCCACGCTCGTCCATGGCGCGGCGCAGGCGGGCGCCGAAGGGTTCGAGAACCGTCATGCGTGGGCCTTCTTCACGTCGGCGCCGACGGCGTCGGCGAGGGTGGCGTACGGCGAGGTGTTCAGGCGGGCGGCGAGGCCCTTGTGGATGGCTCGGGCGTAGAACGGGCCCTCGTAGATGAAGGCGCTGTAGCCCTGGACGAGGGTGGCACCGGCGAGGATGCGCTGCCAGGCGTCCTCGGCGTTCTCGATGCCGCCGACGCCCACCAGGGTGATCCGGTCGCCCACGCGCGCGTAGAGGCGCCTGAGGACCTCCAGGGAGCGTGCCTTGAGGGGCGCGCCGGACAGGCCGCCGGTCTCCTTCACGAGGGACGGGTCGGAGGTCAGACCGAGGCCGTCGCGCGCGATGGTGGTGTTCGTGGCGATGATCCCGTCGAGGCCGAGCTCCACCGCGAGGTCGGCGACGGCGTCGACGTCCTCGTCGGCCAGGTCGGGGGCGATCTTCACCAGGAGGGGGACGCGGCGCGAGGTGACGGTGCGGTCGGCCGCCTCGCGCACGGCGGTCAGGAGCGGGCGCAGCGCCTCGGTGGCCTGGAGGTTGCGCAGGCCGGGCGTGTTCGGCGAGGAGACGTTCACGACGAGGTAGTCGGCGTGGGCGGCGAGCCGCTCGGTCGACTTCACGTAGTCGCCGGCCGCCTCCTCCTCGGGGACGACCTTGGTCTTGCCGATGTTCACGCCGACGGTGGTCCTGAAGGCGGGCTTGCGGGCCGCCAGGCGCTCCGCCACGGCCTCGGAGCCCTCGTTGTTGAAGCCCATGCGGTTGATGAGCGCTCGGTCCGGCACGAGGCGGAACAGGCGCTTCTTGGGGTTGCCGGGCTGCGGCTCGCCCGTGACGGTGCCGATCTCGATGTGGTCGAAGCCGAGCATCGTCATGCCGTCGATCGCGACGGCGTTCTTGTCGAAGCCGGCGGCGAGCCCGAACGGGCCGTGCATGCGCAGGCCGAAGGCCTCCGTGCGCAGTTCCTTGTGGCGGGGCGCGAGGACGGCCGCGACGAACGTGCGGAGCACGGGGACGCGGGCCGCGAGGCGGATCCAGCGGAAGGCCAGGTAGTGGGCCTTCTCCGGGTCCATGCGCTTGAAGACGAGGTTGAAGAAGAGTTTGTACATCGTGGGTGTCCTCACACGGAGGGGGACACCGTTTCCGATGTCCCCCTCAGTGGGCTGCTAGTCGCGGGCCGCGGTCAGGTGTTCCGCGTGTTCCTGGAGTGAACGGACGCCCACGTCACCGTGGTTGAGGGCGTCGATGCCCTGCACCGCGGCCGCGAGGGCCTGCACCGTGGTCAGGCACGGGACGCTGCGCGCCACCGCCGCCGTACGGATCTCGTAGCCGTCGAGGCGGCCGCCCGTGCCGTACGGGGTGTTGACGATGAGGTCGACCTGGCCGTCGTGGATGAGCTGGACGATCGTCTTCTCGCCGTTCGGGCCCTCGCCCTCGCTGAGCTTCCGCACGACCGTGGCGTTGATGCCGTTGCGGCGCAGCACCTCGGCGGTGCCGGACGTGGCGAGCAGCTCGAAACCGTGCGCGACGAGCTCGCGCGCCGGGAAGATCATCGTGCGCTTGTCCCGGTTGGCGACCGAGATGAACGCGCGGCCCTTCGTCGGCAGCGGGCCGTACGCGCCGGCCTGCGACTTGGCGTACGCCGTGCCGAAGACCGAGTCGATGCCCATGACCTCGCCGGTGGAGCGCATCTCCGGGCCGAGGACGGTGTCCACGCCGCGTCCGTGGACGTCGCGGAAGCGGCTCCACGGCATCACGGCCTCCTTGACGGAGATCGGCGCGTCCAGCGGCAGGGTGCCGCCGTCGCCGGTCTTCGGGAGCAGGCCCTCCGCGCGCAGCTCGGCCACGGTCGCGCCGAGCGAGATGCGCGCGGCGGCCTTGGCGAGCGGCACCGCGGTCGCCTTCGAGGTGAAGGGGACGGTGCGCGAGGCACGCGGGTTCGCCTCGAGGACGTAGAGGATGTCACCCGCCATCGCGAACTGGATGTTGATCAGGCCGCGGACGCCGACGCCCTTGGCGATGGCCTCGGTCGAGGCGCGCAGGCGCTTGATGTCGAAGCCGCCCAGCGTGATCGGGGGCAGGGCGCACGCCGAGTCGCCGGAGTGGATACCGGCCTCCTCGATGTGCTCCATGACGCCGCCGAGGTAGAGCTCGTGACCGTCGTAGAGCGCGTCCACGTCGATCTCGATCGCGTCGTCGAGGAAGCGGTCGACGAGGACGGGGCGGGACGGGGAGATCTCCGTGGACTCCTCGATGTACGAGGCGAGGCGGGTCTCGTCGTACACGATCTCCATGCCGCGGCCGCCGAGGACGTACGACGGGCGGACGAGGACCGGGTAGCCGATCTCGTCGGCGATGGCCTTGGCCTCGGAGAAGGTGGTCGCCGTGCCGTGCTTGGGCGCGGGCAGTCCGGCCTCGGCGAGGACGCGGCCGAAGGCGCCGCGGTCCTCGGCTGCGTGGATGGCCTCGGGCGGGGTGCCCACGACCGGTACGCCGTTGTCCTTGAGCGCCTGCGACAGGCCCAGCGGGGTCTGGCCGCCGAGCTGGACGACGACGCCGGCGATCGGGCCCGCGAGGGACTCCGCGTGGACGATCTCCAGGACGTCCTCGAGCGTCAGCGGCTCGAAGTACAGGCGGTCGGAGGTGTCGTAGTCCGTGGACACGGTCTCCGGGTTGCAGTTGACCATCACGGTCTCGTAGCCGGCGTCGCTCAGGGCGAAGGAGGCGTGGACGCAGGAGTAGTCGAACTCGATGCCCTGGCCGATGCGGTTCGGACCGGAGCCCAGGATGATCACCGCGGGCTTGGTGCGCGGCGCGACCTCGGTCTCCTCGTCGTAAGAGGAGTAGAAGTACGGGGTCTTCGCGGCGAACTCGGCGGCGCAGGTGTCGACCGTCTTGTAGACCGGGCGGACGCCGAGCGCGTGCCTGACCTCGCGGACGACGTCCTCGCGCAGGCCGCGGATCTCGGCGATCTGGGCGTCGGAGAAGCCGTGCCGCTTGGCCTCGGCGATCAGGTCGACGTCGAGGCGCTCGGCGGCGGCCAGCTCGTCGGCGAGCTCCTTGATGAGGAAGAGCTGGTCGACGAACCAGGGGTCGATCTTCGTGTACTCGAAGACCTCTTCCTGGGTGGCGCCGGCGCGGATGGCCTGCATGACGGTGTTGATGCGGCCGTCGGTCGGGCGCACGGCCTCGGCCAGGAGCTCGGCCTTGTCGCCGGGCTCGCCGACGAAGGTGAACTGGCTGCCCTTCTTCTCCAGGGAGCGCAGCGCCTTCTGGAGGGCCTCGGTGAAGTTGCGGCCGATCGCCATGGCCTCGCCCACCGACTTCATGGTGGTGGTGAGGGTGGAGTCGGCGGACGGGAACTTCTCGAAGGCGAAGCGCGGGACCTTCACGACCACGTAGTCGAGCGTCGGCTCGAAGGAGGCCGGCGTCTTCTCCGTGATGTCGTTCGGGATCTCGTCGAGCGTGTAGCCGACGGCCAGCTTGGCGGCGATCTTGGCGATCGGGAAGCCGGTGGCCTTCGACGCGAGCGCCGAGGAGCGGGAGACGCGCGGGTTCATCTCGATGACGATGATCCGGCCGTCGGTCGGGTCGATCGCGAACTGGATGTTGCAGCCGCCGGTGTCGACGCCGACCTCGCGGATGATCGCGATGCCGATGTCGCGCAGGCGCTGGTACTCGCGGTCGGTGAGCGTCATCGCCGGGGCCACGGTGATCGAGTCACCCGTGTGGACGCCCATCGGGTCGAAGTTCTCGATGGAGCAGACGACCACGACGTTGTCGTTCTTGTCGCGCATCAGCTCGAGCTCGTACTCCTTCCAGCCGAGGATGGACTCCTCCAGGAGCACCTCGGTGGTGGGAGACAGGGTCAGGCCCTGGCCGGCGATGCGGCGCAGCTCCTCCTCGTCGTGCGCGAAGCCGGAGCCCGCGCCGCCCATCGTGAAGGAGGGGCGGACGACGACGGGGTAGCCGCCGAGCGTGTCGACGCCGTTGATGACGTCGTCCATGGTGTGGCAGATGACCGAGCGGGCGGACTCGCCGTGGCCGATCTTGGCGTTGACGGCCTCGACGACGCCCTTGAAGAGGTCGCGGTCCTCGCCCTTGTTGATGGCCTCGACGTTGGCGCCGATGAGCTCGACGCCGTACTTCTCGAGGACGCCGTTCTCGTGCATGGAGATCGCGGTGTTGAGCGCGGTCTGGCCACCGAGGGTGGGCAGGAGCGCGTCGGGGCGCTCCTTGGCGATGATCTTCTCGACGAACTCGGGGGTGATCGGCTCGACGTACGTGGCGTCGGCGATCTCCGGGTCGGTCATGATCGTCGCAGGGTTGGAGTTCACGAGGATGACCCGCAGGCCCTCGGCGCGCAGGATGCGGCAGGCCTGGGTGCCCGAGTAGTCGAACTCGGCGGCCTGGCCGATGACGATCGGTCCGGAACCGATGACCAGGACGGACTGGATATCGGTGCGCTTAGGCACGCTGGCCCTCCATGAGCTCTACGAAGCGGTCGAACAGGTAGGCCGCGTCGTGCGGGCCCGCCGCTGCCTCGGGGTGGTACTGGACGCTGAATGCCGGCTGGTCGAGGAGGTGGAGCCCCTCGACGACCTGGTCGTTCAGGCAGACGTGGGAGACCTCGGCGCGGCCGAAGGGGGTGTCGGAGACCTTGTCGAGCGGGGCGTCGACGGCGAATCCGTGGTTGTGCGCGGTGACCTCGACCTTGCCGGTCGTGCGGTCCTGCACCGGCTGGTTGATGCCACGGTGGCCGTACTTCAGCTTGTAGGTGCCGAAGCCGAGGGCGCGGCCGAGGATCTGGTTGCCGAAGCAGATGCCGAACAGCGGGGTCTTACGGGAGAGGACCTCCCGCATGACCGCGACGGGGCCGTCGGCGGTGGCCGGGTCTCCCGGGCCGTTGGAGAAGAACACACCGTCGGGCTGGACGGCGTAGATGTCCTCGGCGGTGGCCGTCGCGGGCAGCACGTGCACCTCGATGCCGCGCTCGGCCATCCGGTGCGGGGTCATGCCCTTGATGCCGAGGTCGACGGCGGCGACGGTGAAGCGCTTCTCACCGATCGCGGGGACGACGTACGTCTCCTTGGTGGCGACCTCGGCGGCGAGGTTCGCGCCCTTCATCTCGGGCGCCTGGCGCACCTCGGCGAGCATCGTGCCGTCGTCGGGCAGCGCGTTGCCGGAGAAGATGCCGACGCGCATGGCGCCGCGCTCGCGCAGGTGGCGGGTGAGGGCGCGGGTGTCGATGCCGCTGATGCCGACGACGCCCTGCTTGCGCAGCTCCTCGTCGAGGGAGCGCCGCGAGCGCCAGTTGGAGGGCACGCGCGCGGGGTCCCGCACGACGTAACCCGCGACCCAGATCTGCTTCGACTCGGGGTCCTCGTCGTTCACGCCGGTGTTGCCGACGTGCGGGGCGGTCATCACGACGACCTGGCGGTGGTACGACGGGTCGGTCAGCGTCTCCTGGTAACCGGTCATGCCGGTGTTGAACACCGCCTCGCCGAAGGTCTCCCCCACGGCCCCGTAGGCGCGGCCGCGGAAGATGCGGCCGTCCTCCAGGACGAGTACGGCGGGAGCGTTGGCGGCTCCCCGGGTGGAGGTCGTCATCGTGCGGTGCCTTCCGTCGTGATGGTCGTGCTGTTCATGCTGCTTGTGTTGTTCGCACTGCTTGTGCTGTTCGTGTCGATCATGTTGTTGAGGGTCTCGACCCACTCGGCCTGCTCCGCCGCGTGGTCGGAGCGGAAGCCGGAGTCGATCAGCTTGTCCCCGTGCCCCCAGGTGACGATCAGGAGACCGCCCTCCGTGAGGACCTTGCCGGCGATGCCCTTGTCGAGCCGGGCCTCGCGCAGCTGTGCGACGGGGATGAAGAAGTCCGTGGCTCCGGGGCGTACGACGTCCAGACCCGCGTCCGTGAGCGTGAGCTCGACGCGGCTGCGGGTGCCGAGGCCGTGGGCCACGATGCGGTCGAGCCACTGCCCCGCGGTCGTGGAGCCGTGGTACCGGCCGCTCAGCTCAAGTCTGGCCGGACCCGGCGCGGACGGCGCGGCGGGGAGCGGCGGCAGGTCGCCCTGGAGGGTGCCGCGCCACTTCCACCCCTGGCGCATCAGCCAGTAGACGAGCGTGATGAAGAGGAGCAGTCCGACGATCCAGCCGATCCGGTCGGGCCAGTCCGTCACGTCCGCCGACTTCTGTTCGGCGGCGAGCACTGCCAGTGGTTGCGTCAGTCGTGTCACGCGAGCTTCCCGTCGACGAGCGTGGCCTTGCCCCGCAGCCACGTGTGCGTGACGCGCCCGGGCAGCTCACGCCCCTCGTAGGGCGTGTTGCGGCTGCGCGAGGCGAAGCCGGCGGGGTCCACGGCTCCACGGTAATCGGCGTCGACCAGGACGAGGTTCGCGGGCTCACCTGCCGAGACGGGCCGTCCGTGGCCGTTGGCCCGGCCGATCTGCGCCGGCTTGACGGACATGCGGTCGGCCACGCCGGCCCAGTCGAGCAGCCCGGTCTCGACCATCGTCTGCTGCACGACGGACAGGGCGGTCTCGAGCCCGACCATGCCCATGGCGGCCGCGGCCCACTCGCAGTCCTTGTCCTCGTGCGGGTGCGGGGCGTGGTCGGTGGCGACGATGTCGATCGTGCCGTCGGCGAGCGCCTCGCGCAGGGCCATGACGTCGCGCTCGGTGCGCAGCGGCGGGTTGACCTTGTAGACGGGGTTGTACGTGCGCACCATCTCGTCGGTGAGGAGCAGGTGGTGCGGGGTGACCTCGGCGGTCACGTCGATGCCGCGGGACTTGGCCCAGCGCACGATCTCGACGCTGCCGGCCGTGGACAGGTGGCAGATGTGCACGCGGGAGCCGACGTGCTCGGCGAGCAGCACATCGCGGGCGATGACCGACTCCTCGGCTACGGCGGGCCAGCCGCCGAGTCCGAGCTCGGCCGAGACGATGCCCTCGTTCATCTGGGCGCCCTCGGTGAGGCGGGGCTCCTGCGCGTGCTGGGCGACGACGCCGCCGAAGGCCTTCACGTACTCCAGGGCGCGGCGCATGATCACCGCGTCGTCGACGCACTTGCCGTCGTCGGAGAAGACGGTGACGCCGGCGGCGGACTCGTGCATGGCGCCGAGCTCGGCGAGCTTCTTGCCCTCCAGGCCGACGGTGACGGCGCCGATGGGCTGCACGTCGCAGTAGCCGGACTCCTGGCCGAGCCGGTAGACCTGCTCGACGACGCCGGCGGTGTCGGCGACCGGGAAGGTGTTGGCCATGGCGAACACGGCGGTGTAGCCACCGGAGGCGGCGGCCCGGGTGCCGGTGAGGACGGTCTCGGAGTCCTCACGGCCCGGCTCGCGCAGGTGGGTGTGCAGGTCGACGAGGCCCGGCAGGAGGACCTTGCCGCCGGCCTCGACGACCTCGGCGCCCTCGGCGGACAGGCCGGTGCCGACCGCCTCGATGACGGAGCCGTCGATCAGGACGTCCTGCTGCTCGCCGCCGAGCACCTTCGCACCACGGATAAGGATCTTGCTCATGGTTCTTACTTCTCCTCGGTACGGGTGTGGGTGACGGCGGGCTCGTTGCCGCCCAGAAGCAGGTACAGGACGGCCATGCGGATGGAGACGCCGTTGGCGACCTGCTCGATGACCGTGCAGCGGTCGGAGTCGGCGACCTCGGCGGTGATCTCCATGCCGCGGACCATCGGGCCCGGGTGCATCACGATGGCGTGCTCGGGCATCTTCGCCATGCGGTCGCCGTCCAGGCCGTAACGCCGCGAGTACTCGCGCTCGGTCGGGAAGAAGGCGGCGTTCATCCGCTCACGCTGGACGCGCAGCATCATGACGGCGTCGGACTTCGGCAGGGTGCTGTCGAGGTCGTACGAGACCTCGCAGGGCCAGGTCTCGACGCCGACCGGGACGAGGGTGGGCGGGGCGACGAGGGTGACCTCGGCGCCGAGGGTGTGCAGCAGGTCGACGTTCGAGCGGGCGACGCGGCTGTGCAGGACGTCCCCGACGAGCGTGATGCGCTTGCCCTCGAGGTCCTTGCCGAGTCCGGCGTCGCGGCCGACGAGGCGGCGGCGCATCGTGAACGCGTCGAGGAGCGCCTGCGTGGGGTGCTGGTGGGTGCCGTCGCCCGCGTTGATGACCGGGGCGTCGATCCAGCCCGAGGTGGCGAGGCGGTAGGGCGCGCCGGAGGCACCGTGCCGGATGACGACGGCGTCGACGCCCATCGCCTCCAGGGTCTGGGCGGTGTCCTTGAGGGACTCGCCCTTGGAGACGCTGGATCCCTTGGCGGCGAAGTTGATGACGTCCGCGGAGAGGCGCTTCTCGGCGGCCTCGAAGGAGATCCGGGTGCGGGTCGAGTCCTCGAAGAAGAGGTTGCAGATCGTGCGGCCGCGCAGGGCGGGCAGCTTCTTGATCGGCCGGTCGGCGACCCGGGCCATCTCCTCGGCGGTGTCGAGGATGAGGACGGCGTCGTCGCGAGTGAGGTCGGCGGCCGAGATGAGGTGTCGCATCATCGGGGAGGCTCCGTAGGAAAGTTCAGGAGTATTCGGGCATACGGGCGCGCGGTGGCACCCTCAGGGTCGGGCTGAGGGTGGCTACTGCTCGCCGGCCGGAGCGGTCCGCTTGGCGCCGAGCAGCACGGAGTCGCGTCCGTCCTCCTCGGCGAGCTGGACCTTGACCGTCTCCCGCAGCGACGTGGGGAGGTTCTTGCCGACGTAGTCGGCTCGAATGGGGAGTTCGCGGTGGCCGCGGTCGACGAGGACCGCGAGCTGCACGGCGCGGGGGCGCCCGATGTCGTTCAGGGCGTCGAGTGCGGCGCGGATGGTGCGGCCGGAGAAGAGCACGTCGTCGACGAGGACGACGAGGCGGCCGTCGATGCCGTCGGCGGGGATCTCCGTGCGGGCCAGCGCACGCGGCGGGTGCATGCGCAGGTCGTCGCGGTACATGGTGATGTCGAGGGAGCCGACCGGGATCTTCTGTCCGGTGATCTCTTCGAGCTTGTCCGCGAGCCGGCGGGCCAGGAAGACGCCGCGGGTGGGAATGCCCAGGAGCACGACGTCTTCGGCGCCCTTGGCGCGCTCGACGATCTCGTGAGCGATGCGGGTCAGTACCCGCGCGATGTCGGGGCCCTCGAGTACGGGGCGTGCCTCATCGGAGCTGCTGATGTCCATAAAAAACGGACCCCCTTCTCCGCCTCACGGGACGGACCTTAAAGGACGTCGGATTTGCGCCGTCAACGCTACCAGGCCCGCAACGCCACTGTTCACCCCCCTGGAGGTGCGAGACACGCCGTTCCGAGGGAAGGTCGGTAACGGACCACTCGGCTTGACGCAGCCAAGTAACGCTGCGTAACCTCACAGTGAGTTACCAGCCACGCGGCGGAGCCGCACGTTGATACAGCGTCCGGGAGCTATATGTCCAGCGAATACGCCAAACAGCTCGGGGCCAAGCTCCGCGCCATCCGCACCCAGCAGGGCCTTTCCCTCCACGGTGTCGAGGAGAAGTCCCAGGGACGCTGGAAGGCGGTCGTGGTCGGTTCGTACGAGCGCGGCGACCGTGCCGTGACCGTGCAGCGCCTCGCCGAGCTGGCGGACTTCTACGGGGTGCCGGTGCAGGAGCTCCTGCCGGGCACCACGCCGGGCGGTGCGGCCGAGCCCCCGCCGAAGCTCGTTCTCGACCTGGAGCGCCTGGCCCACGTCCCGCCGGAGAAGGCGGGTCCCCTGCAGCGCTACGCGGCGACGATCCAGTCCCAGCGCGGTGACTACAACGGCAAGGTGCTGTCGATCCGCCAGGACGACCTGCGCACCCTCGCCGTCATCTACGACCAGTCGCCCTCGGTCCTCACCGAGCAGCTCATCAGCTGGGGCGTCCTGGACGCCGACGCGCGTCGCGCTGTCGCCCACGACGACCTCTGACAGACAGAAGTCGGCAGAAACGTCACGCCGGAGGGGCGGGCCCGCGTTTTCGCGGCCCGCCCCTCCGGCGTTCTCGTGCCCTGCAGCCCCGTGTCCCGCAGTCCCGGAGTCCCGCAGTCCCGGAGTCCCGGAGTCCCGGAAAAGCATCAGGCCCGGAGCGGAACACTGAACAGTGTTCCGCTCCGGGCCTGACGGCTGTCGCTGTCTGCCTGCTACGCCTCGTCGCGGCGCAGCGTCGGCTTCAGGTCCTTGAAGCGTCCCAGAAGCCCGTTGACGAAGGCCGGGGAGTCGTCCGTGGAGAACTCCTTGGCGAGCTGCACAGCCTCGTCGAGCACCACGGCGTCCGGGGTGTCGTCGACCCAGACGAGCTCGTAGGCGCCCAGGCGCAGGATGTTGCGGTCGACGACCGGCATCCTGTCCAGGGTCCACCCGACGGCGTACTGCGAGATGAGCTCGTCGATACGCGTGGTCTTGCGCGCGTATCCCTCGACCAGCTTCATCGTGTACTCGCTGACCGGCGGCTGCCGGGTGTCGGACCGGGAGTGCCGGATCCAGTCCGCGAGGACCGTCTGGACGTCGACTCCGCGCTGGTCTGCCTCGAAAAGGATCTGGAAGGCGCGCTTGCGGGCCGTGTTGCGAGCAGCCACGGTTAGCTGTTCACCCGGCCGAGGTAGTCGCTCGTGCGGGTGTCGACCTTGATCTTCTCGCCGGTCGTGATGAAGAGCGGCACCTGGATCTGGTGGCCGGTCTCCAGCGTGGCGGGCTTGGTGCCACCGGTGGAGCGGTCGCCCTGGACGCCCGGCTCGGTCTCCTGGACGACGAGCTCGACGGCGGCCGGCAGCTCGACGAAGAGCACCTCGCCCTCGTGCTGCGCGACGGAGGCGGTGAAGCCCTCGATCAGGAAGTTGGCGGCGTCACCGACAGACTTGCGGTCGACCATGAGCTGGTCGTACGTCTGCATGTCCATGAAGACGAAGTACTCGCCGTCCATGTACGAGAACTGCATGTCGCGCTTGTCGATCGTGGCCGTCTCGACCTTGACGCCGGCGTTGAAGGTCTTGTCGACGACCTTCCCGGAGAGCACGTTCTTGAGCTTGGTGCGCACAAAGGCAGGGCCCTTGCCGGGCTTGACGTGCTGGAACTCGACGACGGACCAGAGCTGGCCCCCGTCGAGCTTGAGCACCAGGCCGTTCTTGAGGTCGTTCGTGGAAGCCACGGTTGCGGAATCTCCTGGACTGACGATGGACGACCCCGGGGGCGCGCGCCGTTACAGCGCGAGCAGTTCCTTGGTCGTAATGGTGAGTAGCTCGGGTCCGCCGTCCGCCTCGGGGCGCACGACGAGCGTGTCATCGATCCGGACACCGCCCCGGCCCGGGAGGTGGACCCCCGGTTCGACGGTGACCGGCACACAAAGGTCCAGTTTACCCATGGCCGCGGGGGCCAACTGCGGCTCCTCGTCGATTTCGAGTCCGACACCGTGTCCGGTGAGCTGTGAGAGGCCGTCCGCGTACCCCGCGGAGTCCAGTACGTGGCGTGCCGCGCGGTCCACCTCACGGCACTCGGCGCCGGGCGCGAGGCTCTCACGAGCAGCCCTCTGGGCTGCGAAGACCAGGTCGTACAGGTCGATCTGCCAGTCCGCGGGCGAGGTGCCGATGACGAACGTACGGCCGATCTCGCAGCGGTATCCGCGGTAGGCGGCGCCGAGGCAGACCGAGAGGAAGTCGCCCTCTTCGACGCGGCGATCGGTGGGGCGGTGGGCGCCACGGCCCGAGTTCGGCCCGGTGCCTACCGAGGTCGGGAAGGCGGGGCCGTCGGCTCCGTGGTCGACCAGGCGGCGCTCCAGTTCCAGGGCGAGATGGCGTTCGGTGCGGCCGACAAGGATCGATTCGAGCAGTTCACCGAGGGCCTGGTCGGCGATCTCGGCGGCGATGCGCAGGCAGGAGATCTCGTCCTCGTCCTTGACGAGCCGCAGCTGCTCCACGGCGCCGCCCAGGTCGGCGAGGCGCAGCCGGGGCGCCACGGAGCCGAGCGCCCGGTGCCTGGCCACGGTCAGATGGTGCTCCTCCACGGCCAGCGAATCCGCCCCCAGGGAGAGCGCGATGTCGCCGGCGGCGACGGCCGGGTCCCCGCCGGGCGCATCGAGCACCTGGATGCGCAGCGACTCGTCGGGCCGTCCCTCGGCGGGCTGCTCGCTGGGTGGCAGCCCGCACATCAGGACGTCGTCTTCGGCGTCGGGGCCCTTCCCCAGCAGGAGTACGGCGCCTTGGGGCGCCGCGCCCGCGAGATAGCGAACGTTGGCGGGGCGCGAGACGAGGACGGCCGCACTGCCGCCCGCCGCAGCGCGCTCCCTCAGCCGGTCCCTACGGGCCGCGTACACCTCTGACATGAACCGAGCGTACGAGCGGTGGGGGAACGCGGCCCGGTCAGCGCGTCCGGACGAGCGGCGAGGAGGCCGGGCCGGGGGGGCTGTGCGGCGGGCCGGGGGCCCGCTACCACTGGGGCGGGCTCGCGATCGAGCGGGCGAGTACGTCGTCCAGGACGCGGGCCGTGGTGGGCACGTCCATCTGGGAGTTGTCGATGATGGGCAGGCCCGAGCCGTACCAGCCGGCCATGCGGCCGTGGATACGGGCGACCTCCTCGTCCGTGAGGCGGCGGTTCCCGCTGCGCTCCGCGTTGCGCTCGAGGACGATCTCCAGGCCGGGGAGCAGCACCACGGGCAGCAGGCCGGGGCCCACGTGCCGCTTCCAGCCGCCGAGACCCACGACCGGGCGGTCCGGGAAGACGGCGTCGTCGAGGATGCACGAGATGCCGTTGGCCAGGAAGTTGCGCGCGGCGAAGCCGCAGGTGCGGCGGGCGAGGCGGTACTGGGCCTCGGAGTGGTCGTTCCACCCCGACTGCGGGTCGGCGAAGCCGGAGCGCACCCACTCGCGTACGTCGTCGAGGCTGATGTGGGCCGTGGGGACGCGGCGCTGGTCCGCCCAGTACTTGGCGACGCTCGTCTTGCCCGCGCCGGCGGGGCCGATGAGCAGGACGGCGAGCGTCGTGGCGGTGGCATCGGCGGTGCCGGCCGCGGGGGGCGGGCTCGGCATGGCGACGGGGCCGCCGGGCGGGAGCTGCACATGGCCCGTGGTGTCCCGCGAGGGGGGCGGGGCGTGCTGAGGGACGCCCGGATGGGGGTGCTGCCCCTGCGGCGGCGGGCTGTGCGGGGCCTGGGGATGCGGGGCGGGTTGGTGCGGGGCGGGCGCCGGAGCGTGCGGCGCGGGTGCGTGCGGGGCCGGGCCCGAGGGGCCGGGTGGGCCCGCGAAGCCCGGGGCAGGCGGTGGCGGACCCGCCGGTCCGGGGCCCGGGTGGGCGCCCGGGTGATGCGCGGCCTGGGACCAGCCGGCGGCCGGTCCGTGCCCCGGCTGAGGGGGCGGCGGCAGCGGCGAACCCACTCCGTGCTGCATCCGGTGCGACTCCGTCTCCTACAGGCAACTGGCGCCGGCGAACAAGGCGCTACCGAACGGTACCTTCCCCGGCCGCCGTTGTGTGAACGGCCGGGGAGGTCGCGAAGTGCCCGAAGACGGGCGCTATTCGGCCACTTCGCCGTACGCCGCGAGGAGCACGGCCGGGTCGGGTCCTTCGAGGACCGTCGGCTTGGCGAGGCCGTCGAGGACGATGAACCGCAGCAGGTTGCCGCGGGACTTCTTGTCGACCTTCATGTTCTCCAGGAGCTTGGGCCACTGGTCGTAGCGGTAGCTCAGGGGCAGCCCGACCGACTCGAGGACGGTGCGGTGCCGGTCGGCGGTCGCGTCGTCCAGGCGTCCGGCGAGACGGCCGAGTTCGGCGGCGAAGTGCATGCCGACGGAGACGGCGGCGCCGTGCCGCCACTTGTAGCGCTCGTTCTTCTCGATGGCGTGCGCGAGGGTGTGCCCGTAGTTGAGGATCTCGCGCAGGCCCGACTCCTTGAGGTCGCCGGAGACGACCTCGGCCTTGACCTTGATGGAGCGCTCGATGAGCTCGGCGGTGTGCGGGCCCTGCGGGGAGCGTGCCGCCTCAGGGTCGGACTCGATCAGGTCGAGGATCACCGGGTCGGCGATGAAGCCGGCCTTGATGATCTCCGCGAGGCCGGACACGAAGTCGTTGACCGGAAGCGAGTCGAGAGCCGCGAGGTCGCAGAGCACGCCGGCCGGCGGGTAAAAGGACCCCACGAGGTTCTTGCCCTCGGCGGTGTTGATCCCGGTCTTGCCGCCGACGGCCGCGTCCACCATGCCGAGCACGGTGGTCGGCACGGCGATCCAGCGCACCCCGCGCAGCCAGGTCGCGGCCACGAACCCGGCGAGGTCCGTGGTCGCGCCGCCGCCCACGCCGACGATGACGTCGGTGCGGGTGAAGCCGGACTGGCCGAGCGCCTTCCAGCAGTAGGCGGCGACCTCGGCGGTCTTGGCCTCCTCGGCGTTGGGCACCTGGATGGCGACGACCTCGAAGCCCTGGTCGGCGAGGTCGCCACGCAGCGCCTCACCGGTCTCGGCGAGCGCCTCGGGGTGGATGATCGCGACGCGCTGGGCGGACTCGCCGATCAGACCGCCGAGTTCACCGAGGAGCTGACGTCCGACGAGGACCTCGTACGGGTCGGTGCCCGCCGTGCCTCCGACCTGGATCCGGGTCACCTGTTGTTCGGTCATGCCTTCTTCAACTCCAGGGCGTCGAGGACCGCGCGGGCGACCTCTTCGGGGGTGCGGTCGTCGGTGGGTACGACGACGCGGGCGACTTCGGTGTACAGGTGGCGGCGCGCCTCCATCAGTTCGCGCCACTGGCGGCGCGGGTTGACGGCGAGCAGCGGACGGGCCGTGTTGAGGCCGGTCCGCTTGACCGCCTCCTCGACGTCCATCGACAGATAGACGACGGGGAGCGAAGCCAGCAGCGCGCGCGTCGACTCGTCGAGGATCGCTCCGCCGCCGAGCGCGAGCACACCCGGGTGCTCGGCGACGGCTGCGCGCACGGCCTGCCGTTCGAGTTCGCGGAAGCGGGGCTCACCCTCGTCCACGAAGATGTCCGCGATGGGGCGGCCCTCGGCGGCCACGATGTCCGCGTCGGTGTCCCGGTAGGGGGAGCCCAGCCACTCGGCGAGCAGCTCCCCCACGGTGGACTTGCCGACGCCCATGGGGCCGACGAGTACGACCAGCGGGCCGGTCACCGGATCTGGAGGTTGTCGAGGTACGACTGCACGTTGCGCCGGGTCTCGGGGACGCTGTCGCCGCCGAACTTCTCCGCGACGGCGTCGGCGAGCACGAGCGCGACCATGGCCTCGGCGACGATGCCGGCGGCCGGGACCGCGCACACGTCGGAGCGCTGGTGGTGGGCCTTCGCGGCCTCGCCGGTCGCCACGTCGATGGTGGCCAGCGCCTTCGGGACCGTGGCGATCGGCTTCATCGCGGCGCGCACACGCAGCAGTTCACCGGTGGTGAGGCCGCCCTCGGTGCCGCCGGAGCGACCCGACGTGCGCTTGATGCCGTCGTCCGTGGTCACGATCTCGTCGTGCGCCTTCGAACCGGGCACGCGCGCGAGCTCGAAGCCGTCGCCGACCTCGACACCCTTGATGGCCTGGATTCCCATGAGGGCCCCCGCGAGCCGGGCGTCGAGACGCCGGTCCCAGTGGACGTGCGAGCCGAGGCCCACCGGCACGCCGTAGGCGAGGACCTCGACGACGCCGCCGAGGGTGTCGCCGTCCTTGTGGGCCTGGTCGATCTCCGCGACCATCGCCTTCGACGCGTCCGCGTCCAGGCAGCGCACCGGGTCGGCGTCGAGCTTGTCGACGTCGGCCGGGGTCGGGTAGACGCCGTAAGGCGCCTTGGCGCTCGCCAGCTCGGTGACGTGGCTGACGATCTCGATGCCGGCCGTCTCCTTGAGGTAGGAGCGGGCGATGGCGCCGAGCGCGACGCGGGCCGCCGTCTCACGGGCGGAGGCGCGCTCCAGGATCGGCCGGGCCTCGTCGAAGCCGTACTTCTGCATACCGGCGAGGTCGGCGTGACCCGGGCGGGGCCGGGTCAGCGGCGCGTTGCGCGCCAGATCGGCGAGGATCTCGGGGTCGACCGGGTCGGCCGACATGACCTGCTCCCACTTGGGCCACTCGGTGTTGCCCACCATGACCGCGACCGGCGAGCCCATGGTGAGGCCGTGGCGCACGCCGCCGAGGAAGGTCACCTCGTCGCGCTCGAACTTCATCCGCGCGCCGCGTCCATAGCCGAGCCGCCGCCGGGCCAGGTGGTCCGCCACCATCTCCGTGGTGATCGGCACGCCGGCGGGAAGTCCCTCCAGCGTCGCGACAAGTGCGGGTCCGTGGGACTCCCCAGCGGTCAGCCAGCGCAACCTGCTCAACGGTGCTCCTCTTGCTCGCGCCTCGAACTGCGATGGCGCGGCCGGGTGCGCGGCCCTGGCCCGCCACCCCCGATCCTCCCACGTCCGCGCACCCGACCCGGCCCCCGGTCCATCAGACGGACGCCGGGACGGACACGGCCCGGGTCAGCCGGCGAGCGCCCGCTCCCCCGCCCGGCGCATCGCACCGAGCGGCGCCGGGGCGCGCCCCGTCATCTGCTCGACCTGGAGGACGGCCTGGTGCACCAGCAGGTCGAGCCCGCTGACGACCGCTCCGCCGTACCCGGACCAGCGGGCCGCGAGCTGTGTCGGCCAGGGGTCGTAGAGGACGTCGAAGAGGGTGCCGGGCCGTTCGGGGATGTCGGCGGCGAGGGCGTCCGTGGTCCCGGCGGGCGTCGTGGCGACGACCAGCGGCGCGGTGAAGGCACGCGCCGCGTCCGACCACTTCCCGATCTTCACGTCCAGGTCGAGCCGCTCGCCCCACTCCCGCATCTCGGCGGCACGGGCGTCGCTGCGTACGTACGCGACGATCTCGCCGGTGCAGATCCGCGACAGGGCGGCGAGCGCGGAGGAGGCGGTGGCGCCCGCGCCCAGGATCGCGGCGGACTCGACCTTGTCGATGCCGCGCTCGGCGAGGGCGGCGACCATGCCGGGGATGTCGGTGTTGTCGCCGACCTTGTGCCCGTCCTCGGTGAGGACGACGGTGTTGACGGCCTCGACGGAGGCGGCCGTGTCACTGATCGTGTCGAGCAGCGGGATCACCGCGCGCTTCAGCGGCATGGTCAGCGAGAGGCCCGCCCACTCGGGCCCGAGCCCGGCCAGGAAGTCGGGCAGAGCCACCTCGTCGACCTCGAAGCGGTCGTAGGACCAGTCCTCCAGGCCCAATTCCTCGTAGGCGGCACGGTGCAGCACCGGGGAAAGGGAGTGGGCGATGGGCGACCCGAGTACGGCCGCCCTTCTGATTGCTGACATCAGTTCTTCCTCGACGCGTTCCACTTGTCGACCAGCTTCTGGTGTTCCTCGTTCGTCTTGGTGAACTCGCTGGTCTTGCCGTCCATCGAGATGAAGTAGTACCAGCCGTCACTGGTCGGGTCGACGGCGCCCTTCAGAGCTTCCTCACCCGGGTTTCCGATCGGCCCGGGCGGCAGGCCCTTGTAGTAATACGTGTTGTAGCGGTTGTCGTACTTGCGCAGCGCGGTGAGACTCAGGTCGATCTTGCTCTGGTTCTTGACGTAGTTGTATGTGGAGTCGAACTCCAGCATTCCGTTCGTCTGCTCGTTGCCGGGCTTGAGGCGGTTGTAGACGACCTCGGCCATCTTGCGGAAGTCGTCGTGGCTCGTGCCCTCGGCCTGCGCGAGGCTCGCCACCGTGATCAGCTGCCACGGGCTGTCGAGGCCAAGGCTCTTGGCCTTCTTCTCGACGCCGTAGGACTCGTACTTCTCGGTCGCCCGCGACACCATCTGCTTCAGGACCGCCTCAGGCTTTCCGCCCTTGGCGACGCCGTAGCTGGACGGGTAGAGGAACCCTTCCAGCGGGTCCTTCACATTCGGCTCGTTCATGGCCCAGGAGGGCAGTCCGAGCTCCTTGTAGTCCTTCTTCGCGACCTCTTGCGTGGTCCCCTTGGCGACGCCGAGCCGCTTGTCGATCTGCTCGTAGACCCACACGTTGCGGCGGCCCTCGGCGATGATCAGGTTGTTCCGGCTGCTCGGGCTGAGCATCATATCGACCGCACTTGCGGCCGACATTTCCTTCTCGAGGTTGTATCCGCCGTCCTGAATGAACTTGCCCCGCGGATTCTGCTCCTGCGCCGCAACGAAGGCGTCCACGCTCTTGATGACGCCCGCGGCCTTCAGACGCTGGCCGATGACGTAGCCGCCCGCATCCGGGGGAATTTCTACGGAAACGGGTTCGCCATTTCCGGACCCCGCGTAATCCGGCGCCGATCCGAAACGGTTCTGATAGAACTGATAGCCGAAATAGCCGACACCGCCGACACCGCCGACGAAGATCACAGTGAGGACCAGGCAGGCGCATCCGCTGCGCCGCTTCTTCGGCTTCTTGCCGCCCCGGCCGCGGCGGCTGCCCCGGTCGCGCGGGTCGTCGTAGTCGTCGCCGTCGTCATCGCCGCCACCGGCGAAGAACGCGTGCTCACCCTGGTCGGGGCCCGGGTCCCAGTTCGTCTCCGGCTCCGCGGCGGCCCCGCGCCGACCGGGCGGCTCCGGCGGCGGGTACGCGTCGGGGGTGCCGTAGAGATCCGGCTGCTCACCGCCGTACGCGACAGGCTGCTGCTGACCGCCGTACGGGTCCACCGGGTCGGCGTTGTACGGGACATGGCCGTGCTGACCGGTGTCCCAGCCGCCACCCTGCGGCTGACCGCCGTACGGCTGTTGGCCGCCGTACTGCTGCTGGCCGTACTGGTCGTGCTGACCGGTGCCCCACTCGCCGCCGTACTGCTGCGGCTGCTGGTGGGACTGAGGATGCTGCTGCTGCGGCTGCTGAGGGTGGTACTGCCCCTGGCCGCCGTAGGCAGGCTGGCCGTCGGCGGCCTGCTGCCCCCACCCCTGGTCCCCGTACAGCGGGTCCTCGGGGTGCCACGGTTCGGAGCCAGGGCCCCGGCCATACTCAGTCATCGATCCCCTACAAGCCGCGAGGCGGCGGCCGCGTCTGGGTGGCAGGGCAACCGTTCCGCCTCTTGATGCTGTGCGGCAGCTGTTCGAACGCCGCCGGTCGCGCGGAACGTTACCGTATCGCGATCAGGTGCCCACTTCGACGCCCTCGCCCGGAGCTTTACCTGACGCCCGTTCGGACTCCAGTGCCTGCTGGAGAATGATGACCGCGGCCGCCTGGTCGATGACAGACCGGCCCTTTTTGGACTTCACGCCCGAGGCGCGCAGCCCCTGGCTGGCCGTCACTGTGGTCATCCTCTCGTCCACGAGCCGCACGCCGACGGGGGCGATCCCGTCGGCCAGCTCCTGGGCGAACGCGCGGACCTTGACCGCGGCCGGCCCCTCGCCCCCCTTGAGGGAGCGAGGGAGTCCGACGACGACCTCGATCGGCTCGTACTCCTCCACGAGTTGCCGCAACCGCCGGTGGGCGGCCGGGACATCGCGTCCCGGCACGGTCTCCACCGGGGTGGCGAGGATCCCGTCGGGGTCGCACGAGGCGACCCCGATCCGGGCGTCCCCGACGTCGATCGCGAGCCGTCGGCCGCGTCGCATCAGGCGGTTTCCGCGACGAGTCGCTCGACGGAGGCCACGGCGTCACCGATGGCGGCCGGGTTCTGGCCGCCGCCCTGGGCGACGTCAGGCTTGCCGCCACCGCCGCCGCCGAGGGTCTTGGCAGCCGTGCGGACCAGGTCACCGGCCTTCAGGCCGCGCTCACGAGCGGCCTCGTTCGTGGCGATGACCGTCAGCGGTTTGCCGTTGACCGTCGTGAACAGGGCCACCACGGCAGGGCGTCCGCCCTGGATGCGGCCGCGCACGTCGAGGACCAGCCTGCGCAGGTCGTCGGCGCCGGTGCCGTCCGGGACCTGGCCGGTGACCAGGGCGACCCCGCGCACGTCGGTGGCGCCCGCGGCAAGACCGGCGGCGGCCTGGAGGACCTTCTCCGCGCGGAACTTCTCGATCTCCTTCTCGGCGTCCTTCAGCTTGCCGAGCATCGCCGAGACCTTCTCCGGCAGCTCCTCGGAGCGACCCTTGACCAGCTCCTGGAGCTGGGCGACGACCGTGTGCTCGCGGGCGAGGAAGTTGTACGCGTCGACGCCGACCAGGGCCTCGATACGGCGCACGCCCGAGCCGATGGAGGACTCGCCGAGCAGCTTCACCAGGCCCAGCTGGGCGGTGTTGTGCACGTGCGTGCCGCCGCACAGCTCCTTGGAGAAGTCGCCGATGGTGACGACGCGGACGCGCTCGCCGTACTTCTCGCCGAACTCGGCGATGGCGCCCTGCTTCTTGGCGTCGTCGATCGACATGACCTCGGCCTGCACGTCGAGTTCGCGCGAGAGGACCTCGTTGATCTTCTGCTCGACGTCCGTCATCACGGCCGTGGGCACGGCGGACGGCGAACCGAAGTCGAAGCGGAAGCGGCCGGGCTGGTTCTCGGAACCGGCCTGGGCGGCCGTCGGGCCGAGGGCGTCGCGCAGCGCCTGGTGCGTGAGGTGCGTGGCAGAGTGGGCGCGGGCGATGGAGCGGCGGCGCGTGATGTCGATGACGGCCTGGGCCGGGGCGCCGATGGTGACCTCGCCGACCTGGACGACGCCCTTGTGGACGTAGACGCCCGGGACCGGCTTCTGGCAGTCGCGGATCTCGATCACCGCGCCGTTGTCCAGCTTGATGCGGCCGGTGTCACCGATCTGGCCGCCGCCCTCGGCGTAGAAGGGGGTGCGGTCGAGGACGACCTCGACCTCGTCGCCCTCGGAGGCGGCCGGGGAGGAGACGCCGTTGACCAGCAGGCCGACGATCGTGGACTCGCTGTCGGTCGACGTGTAGCCGATGAAGTCGGTGGCGCCGGCGGCGTCCGCGATCTCGCGGTAGACGCCGACGTTGGCGTGGCCGGTCTTCTTGGCCTGGGCGTCGGCCTTGGCGCGCTCCCGCTGCTCCTTCATCAGGCGCCGGAAGCCGTCCTCGTCCACGGACAGGCCCTGCTCCGCGGCCATCTCCAGGGTGAGGTCGATCGGGAAGCCCCAGGTGTCGTGGAGCAGGAACGCCTTGTCGCCCGCGAGGACCGTGCCGCCCGCGGCCTTGGTGTCGATGACGGCGGTGTCGAGGATGTTCGTGCCGCCCTTGAGGGCCTTGAGGAAGGCGGCCTCTTCGGCGAGGGCGACGGTCTCGATGCGCTTGCGGTCGGTGATGAGCTCCGGGTACTGCCGGCCCATCGTGTCGATCACGACGTCGACGAGGTCCTTGACGACCGGACCGGTGGCGCCCATGAGGCGCATGTTGCGGATGGCGCGGCGCATGATGCGGCGCAGCACGTAACCGCGGCCCTCGTTGCCGGGGGTCACGCCGTCGCCGATAAGCATCACGGACGTGCGGATGTGGTCGGAGACGACGCGCATCGAGACGTCGGTGCCGTGCTTCTCGCCGTACCGGACACCGGTGAGTTCGGTGGCCTTGTCCATGACGACGCGCAGGGTGTCCGTCTCGTACATGTTCTGTACGCCCTGAAGGATCATGGCGAGACGCTCGAGGCCGAGACCCGTGTCGATGTTCTGCGACGGCAGGTCGCCGAGGATCTCGAAGTCCTCCTTGCCGATGCCGGCGCCGCGCTCGTACTGCATGAAGACCAGGTTCCAGATCTCCACGTACCGCTCGTCGTTGACGGCCGGGCCGCCCTCGACACCGAACTCGGGGCCGCGGTCGTAGTTGATCTCGGAACACGGGCCGCAGGGGCCGGGGACGCCCATGGACCAGAAGTTGTCCTTCTTGCCCAGGCGCTGGATGCGCTCCTTGGGCACGCCGACGACGTCGTGCCAGATGCGCTCGGCCTCGTCGTCGTCGAGGTAGACCGTGATCCAGAGCTTCTCCGGGTCGAGGCCGTAACCACCGTCCGCCACGGAGCTGGTGAGCAGCTCCCAGGCGTACTTGATGGCGCCTTCCTTGAAGTAGTCGCCGAAGGAGAAGTTGCCGCACATCTGGAAGAACGTGCCGTGGCGGGTCGTCTTGCCGACCTCTTCGATGTCCGGCGTGCGCACGCACTTCTGCACCGATGTGGCGCGCGGGGCGGGCGGCTTGACCTCGCCGAGGAAGTACGGCTTGAACGGGACCATGCCCGCGTTGACCAGCAGCAGAGTCGGGTCGTCCGCGATGAGCGACGCCGAGGGCACGACCTTGTGGCCACGCTCCTCGAAGAAGCTCAGCCAGCGGCGGCGGATTTCAGCCGACTCCATCAGTGGTCCTCATTCCGGTTGTACGAGTACGTCGTGTTCTCGAGGTACTTGGGGTTGTTCTTCACGTGGTTGTTCTTCACGTGCTTCTCGATGACGGCGAAGCGGCGCTGCCCGGGGAGTTCGGCGTCCACCGGGGCGTTGAGGCCCAGTGCGTCGTCGAGTTCGGCCTCGCGCTCGGCCATGCCGTCGCGGACGTCCAGGGCGAAGTCCTTGAGGCGGTGGCCCGCCTCGACCGCCTTGTTCGCGGCCTGCGCGGCGAGGCTCTCCGGCGTCAGCTTCTTCAGCTTGCGGTTGACCTTGGTGGTGGCCCATACGCCGGCGGCTGCGCCCGCGGTGAACCAGAACGTACGGCGGAACATCGCTGCGTCAGTCCCTCTTATTCGGGTTGTCCCGCGTGGCCCGCTTGCTGCGCCGCGCCGACGGGACGGTGCGGCCCACGATCACGGTACGGCGGGACGGCTTGGCGGGCGCGTCGGCTGCGGAGGCACCCGTGGACTTGCGACCGATCGCCCGGCGCACGCCGTAGCCGAAGGCGGCCACCTTGACGAGCGGGCCACCGAAGGTGGAGGCGACGGTGGAGGACAGCGCCGACGCGTTCGACGTGACTTCCTGGACGTCCGATGCGATGGCGTCGACCCGGTCGATCTGTGTCTGTGCGGAACGCACGGCCGCGGAGGCGTCGGCGAGCAGCGGGACCGCCTGCTCGGTCACATCCGCCACGAGCTTGGTGGTCGCCCTGAGCGTCTGGGCCAGCCTCGCCAGAGCCACCGCGAGGAAGGAGACCAGGATCGCCCAGAAGACGGCCACCAGGATCCCGGCCACCTCTCCACCGGACACTTAGCACCGCTTCCTGAACATCGAAAAGTCGTCCCCCGAGCCTATCGCGCCGGGGTCCGCGCTCCGTACCGGATTACCGCTCACCGCGGGCGAGGTTGCGCGTACCGATTGTACGGACTGCTTACGGATGAGTACGCTCCGTACCTGATGCGACGCGAACTGCGCCCTGCCGACAGGCCCGAGGGTTCCACCCCGCCCGGCAACCTCCCCCTCGAACTCAACCTCTTCGTCGGTCGGGCCGACGAACTCGCCGAGCTCACGCGGGCTCTTGAGGCGGCTCGCCTGGTCACCGTGACCGGCGCCGGCGGAGTCGGCAAGTCCCGCTTCGCCGCGAGAGCGGCCGCCCTGGCCGCGGGGTACCTGGGCTGCGACGCCGTCCGGCGGGTGGACCTCGCCGCGGTGCGCGAGCCGAACCTGGTCGAGTACGCGCTCGCCGCGGCCCTCGAACTGACCGACCACACGAGCCGCCCGCAGCGCGAGGTCCTCCTCGACCATCTCGGGCAGCGCCAACTCCTGCTCGTCATCGACGGGTTCGAGCATCTCGTCGACGCGTGCGCCTCGCTCGTGACCGAACTGCTCGGTGCGGCGCCCGATCTGCGGATCCTCGCGGTGGGGCGCAGGCCCCTGTCCGTAGAAGGGGAACGGATCTTCCCGCTGGCGCCGCTCGACACCGCGGACGCGGCCGACCTCTTCGCCGACCGGGCCGCCGCACTGCTGCCGGGCTTCGCCCTGGACGACGGGAACCGGACGGATGTCGTCGAGGTGTGCGAGCGGCTCGACTGTCTGCCGCTCGCGGTGGAACTGGCGGCGGGGCGGCTGCGGGCGCTGTCACCGGCGGACCTGCTCGGCCGGCTCGACGACCGGTTCAGACTGCTGACGGGCGGCACGCGCGGCGCGCTGCCGCGGCATCAGACGCTGCGGACGGCGATCGGCTGGAGCCATGAGCTGTGCACGGCGCAGGAGCGGCTGCTGTGGGCACGGCTGTCCGTGTTCTCCGGGCAGTTCGACCTGGACGCGGCGGAGTACATCTGCAGCGGGGACGGACTGCACGCCGACGCGGTCCTCGATGTGCTCTCCGAGCTGATCGCGCAGTCCGTGATGATCCGCGAGGAGGCGGACTCCGTGGTGCGCTACCGGATGCTCGACACGGTCAGGGCGTACGGCGCCGACTGGCTGGAGGTGTCGGGCGACACCGCGCGCATGCGGCGCAGGCACCGCGACTGGTACATGGGTCTCGCCACGTGGTGCGAGCTCGACTGGTTCTCGCCGCGGCAGGCGCAGGTGGCGGCGCAGATCGGGGCGGAGCTGCCGAATCTGCGGGCCGCGCTGGAGTTCTGCCTGACGGAGCCGGGCGAGACGCATCTGGGGCAGTACCTCGCGGGCACGCTGTGGTTCTACTGGGCGGGCTGCGGCCACCTGTCGGAGGGGCGGCACTGGCTGGAGCGCAGCGTGGAGCTCGACGCGGAGACCGAGGACGGCGACTACGCCCGGTCCCGCCTGAAGGCCCTGTGGGTGCTCGGCTATGTGGCGATCCTCCAGGGCGACACGGTGCCCGCGCTCGCGGCACTCCAGGAGTGCCGCGACGAGGCGGACCGTATCGGCGACGCCACTGCGGTCGCGTACGCGGTGCATCGCAGGGGCTGCCTGGCCCTGGTCACGGACGATCTGCCGCGCGCCGAGGAGCTGCTGCGGACGGCGCTGGCCGGGTACCGGGAGATCGGTGAGCTGAACAGCAGCGTGCTGATGGGCCAGGTCGAGCTGGCGATGGCCGTGGCGTTCCAGGGGGATCTGGCCGCGGCGGTCGAGCTGTGCGAGGACGTGCGGCTGGTCTGCGAGGACCACGGCGAGCGGTGGACGCTGGCGTACGCGCTGTATGTCCTGGCGTACGCGGAGTGGACCAAGGGCGATCTGGTGCGGGCGCGGCAGCTGCTGCGCGAGTGCCTCGTCATCGGGGACACGTTCCACGACCTGCTAGGCACGGTCCTGACGATCGAGCTGCTGGCGCTCGTCACCGTGACGGAGGGGGACGCGGGTGAGGCGGCGCTGCTCCAGGGCGCGGCGGGCCGGATCTGGCCGTCCGTGGGGCTGCCGCTGTTCGGCTCGGCGCACTACAACGCGCCGCACGAGCGGTGTGCGTCGGACGCCCGGGCCATCCTCGGCGACGCGCGGTTCGAGTCGTTCGTGGCGGCCGGGGCGCGCCTGGAGCCCGGGGAGGCTGTTCAGCGGGCGCTCGGGCGGGACACCGCATCGCGGCCGGCTGTGGTGCCGGGACCGCGTACCGCGCATCCGGCCCCGGAAACGCGCGAACCCGCCGCCTCCCCGACCGTGCAGGGCGGGGAGACGACGGGCTGAAACGCAGGAAGTGCTACGTCGCCGGATGATCAGCGGGCGTAGTACTCGACGACGAGCTGCTCGTCGCAGATCACGGGGATTTCCTTGCGGTTCGGGTCACGGTCCAGACGGAAGGCCAGGGCCTTCAGGTTGACCTGGAGGTAACGCGGGATCTCGCCGTCGGGGGCGAAGCCACCCTCACGCGCGACCTGGAACAGCGGCTTCTCGCGGCTGCGCTCGCGGACCATCACGACGTCGTCGGGACGGACACGGTACGACGGCTTGTCGACCTTGCCGCCGTTGACCTCGATGTGGCCGTGAACGACCATCTGGCGGGCCTGGTAGATCGTGCGGGCGATGCCCGAACGCAGAACCAGGGCGTCGAGACGACGCTCCAGCTCGATGACCAGGGCCTCACCGGTCTTGAGCTGCGTCTTGGCGGCACGCTCGTAGGCGCGGACGAGCTGGCGCTCGGACACGTCGTACTGCGCGCGCAGACGCTGCTTCTCGAGCAGACGGACCTTGTAGTCCGAGTTCTGCTTGCGGCCGCGGCCGTGCTCGCCCGGCGGGTAGGGGCGGGCCTCGAAGTACTTGACGGCCTTCGGGGTCAGCGCGATACCGAGGGCACGCGACTTCTTGACCTTGGGGCGGGACTGGTTCGTCATGAACCAAACACCTCATTGTTCTGTGTGGATACGGCTTCACCAGGGTTAAGGGAGGTCGCATCCGCAGCCGGGGAAACCCGCCTTGTCCTTGCGGACGGGGCAGGCAGCCGCTCCCTGGTCTGGGCACATACGTGCAGCACGCGAGTGGCCCACCGACCGCTTCCCGGGGGCCGGGATGGTGGTGGGCTGCCCGCGACACCTATCGACGGTGCGCGACGCTCCTGGATCCCCATGCCTTGCGGCGTCGGGGTTCCGGCTGCATGTCCCGCTCTGGTGGTGCCGGCCGGGGCCGGACGCGAGACGCAGCGCTTCGGGAAGTTTACAGGGTGGCGAGGAGTGCTGCGGACCGGGGTCACGACCCCCCGGGGTATCGCGGGGCGTCAGCTGTCCGTCGCGCCCGGCCGTTCCCCGGTGAGGCGCTCGCGGACGCGCTCCGCCACGTCCGCGTACCGGGCCTCCGCCCCGTACCGGGTGGGCTGGTAGTAGCGCTTGCCCTTGACCGCGTCCGGCGCGTACTGCTGGGCGGCGATGCCTCCGGGGACGTCGTGCGGATACACGTATCCCTGCGCGTGGCCGAGCTTGGCCGCGCCCTTGTAGTGGCCGTCACGCAGATGGGGCGGGACGGGGCCCGCGAGGCCCTTGCGGACGTCCTCCATGGCGGCGCCGATCGCCGTCGTCGCGGAGTTCGACTTCGGGGCGAGGGCGAGGGCGATCGTCGCGTGGCTGAGGGTGAGCGCCGCCTCCGGGAAGCCGATCATCGCGACGGCCTGGGCGGCCGCGACGGCCGTGGGCAGCGCCGTCGGGTCGGCGAGGCCGATGTCCTCGCTCGCGGAGATCATCAGGCGGCGGGCGATGAAGCGGGGGTCCTCGCCGGCCTCGATCATGCGGGCCAGATAGTGCAGGGCCGCGTCCACGTCCGAGCCGCGGATGGACTTGATCAGGGCGCTCGCGACGTCGTAGTGCTGGTCGCCGTCCCGGTCGTACTTGACCGCGGCGCGGTCGACCGACTCCTCCAGCGTCTGGAGGGTGATCTCCTTCTCCTGCTTGGCGAGGGCCGAGCCCGCGCCCGCCTCCAGCGCAGTGAGGGCCCGGCGCGCGTCGCCGCCCGCGATGCGCAGCAGGTGGCCCTCGGCCTCATCGGGCAGCGTGACCGCGCCGCCGAGGCCGCGCTCCTCGGTGAGTGCCCGCCGGAGCAGGGCACGCAGGTCTTCGTCCGTGAGGGATTCGAGGGTGAGGAGCAGGGAGCGGGACAGGAGCGGGGAGATGATCGAGAAGTACGGGTTCTCGGTGGTCGCCGCGATCAGCGTGACCCAGCGGTTCTCGACGGCCGGCAGCAGGGAGTCCTGCTGGGCCTTGCTGAAGCGGTGGATCTCGTCGAGGAAGAGGACGGTCTCCTTGCCGTGGCCGCCCAGTGCCCGGCGGGCGCCGTCGATGACGGCCCGCACTTCCTTGACGCCCGCGGTGATCGCAGAGAGCTCCACGAAGCGCTTGTTCGTGGCCTTGGAGACGACGTACGCGAGGGTCGTCTTGCCGATGCCGGGCGGGCCCCAGAGGATCACCGACGAGGGCCCGGCAGGGCTGTACCCGCCGTGGGCTCGATCGCCCTCCCCCACGAGGCGGCGCAGGGGTGAGCCGGGCTTCAGCAGATGCTGCTGGCCGACGACTTCGTCGAGGGTGCGCGGGCGCATCCGAACGGCCAGGGGGCTGCTGGACGGGTCCTTTTCCTGGCGGTCTTCGGCTGCGGCGGTGAACAGGTCGGGCTCCACGTCGAAAACCCTATGTCACCCCACTGACAATCCCGCCCGGCCCCGTGAAGCAGGGGCCCCGGCCGCGGCTCAGCTGGTCCAGAAGTCCCACCAGCGCGTCAGGATCAGCATCCCGATGATCCCGACGTGCAGCACGGGCACGACCCACGTGAACTCACCGAAGAACGACCGCAGCCAGGACGGCGCGGGCAGGAACCCGTTGCGCACGTTGAACGACGTCACGTACCAGAACATGACGATCGTGGCGACCCACGCCAGACAGCACCACAGGCACAGCGAGTTGATCCGGTACAGCGACTGGAACTGCAGCCACGAGCAGAATCCGACCCCGAACAGCGTGCCCGCGTTGAACGTCAGCCAGTACCAGCGCGGGAACCTCGCCCGCCCCAGCAGACTCATCCCCACACAGATCACGACGGCATAGGCCGCGAGCCCCAGCATCGGGTTCGGGAACCCGAACACCGACGCCTGGGCGCTCTTCATGATGTTCCCGCAGGACACCACGGGGTTGAGGCTGCATCCCGGCGTGAAGTTCGGGTCCTCGAGCAGCTTGAACTTGTCGATCGTGATGACCCACGCCGCGAGCAGCCCCGCCGCACCGGTGATCACCAGAAGCAGCGCGAAACCCAGGGAACCCCCGACGCTGCGGGCAGCGCCCGCTCCGTCGTCGCCGGTGGAGGACGCGCTGTCGCTTGCCGTGGTCGTCTTGCTCATCACGCCGTTCCGTCGCTTGGGGTGGTGGCCTGCTGGCAGCCTCATTCTGCCGCACGCTCCTGTGTGTCCACCGTTCGATGGTCATAAGCATGTACAGCCGACGGTCGCGAAACGTTCGCTCCGACGGGCCCCTCCCTGACATGACGACACACACGGCGCGAACAGATAAGGAGCGGGGCACGCGCGTGCCCCGCTCCTTCGACTGCTCCAGAGACCCGGCTACGCCAGCTTGGCCTTCAGGACGGCCACGATCTCGTCGACCGCCACCGCATCCTGCTCGCCCGACTCCATGTCCTTGAGCTGGACGACGCCGTCGGCGAGGTCGCGTTCGCCGGCGACGATCGTGAAGCGGGCGCCGCTGCGGTTCGCGTTCTTCATCGCGCCCTTGAGGCCCTTGCCGCCGTACGAGAAGTCGGCGGAGACGCCGGCCCGGCGCAGCTCCGTCACCTTGGAGAAGAGGACGCGGCGCGCCTCGTCACCGAGCGGGACCGCGAACACGCTGGTGGTGGAGGGGAGTTCGAGCTCCACGCCCTCCGCCTCGAGCGCCAGGACCGTACGGTCGACGCCGAGCGCCCAGCCGACGGACGGCAGCGACGGGCCGCCGATCATCTCGGAGAGGCCGTCGTAGCGACCGCCGCCGCCCACCGCGGACTGCGACCCGAGACCGTCGTGGACGAACTCGAAGGTGGTGCGCGTGTAGTAGTCGAGGCCGCGGACCAGCCTCTCGTCGTCCTCGTAGGCCACGCCCTCGGCGGTCAGGAGCTCACGGACCTGCTCGTGGTACGCCTTGCAGCCGTCGCACAGGTAGTCGCGCAGCGAGGGCGCGCCGACGAGCTGCTTCTGAACCTCGGGGCGCTTGTCGTCGAGGACGCGCAGCGGGTTGATCTCGGCGCGGCGCAGGGTGTCCTCGTCGAGGTCGAGACCGCGCAGGAAGTCCTGGAGCGCGGCGCGGTAGACCGGACGGCACTCCTTGTCGCCCAGCGAGTTCAGCAGGATGCGGAAGTCGCGCAGCCCGAGCGAGCGGTACGCCTGGTCGGCCAGGATGATCAGTTCGGCGTCGAGCGCCGGGTCCTCCGCGCCGATCGCCTCGGCGCCGACCTGCGAGAAGTGCCTGTAACGGCCCTTTTGGGGGCGCTCGTAGCGGTAGTACGAGCCGGAGTACCAGAGCTTCACGGGGAGGTTGCCGGCCTTGTGGAGGTTGGCCTCCAGGGCGGCACGCAGCACGGACGCGGTGCCCTCGGGGCGCAGGGCGAGCTTGTCGCCGCCCTTCGTCTCGAAGGCGTACATCTCCTTGGTGACGATGTCGGTGGACTCACCGACACCGCGCGCGAACAGTTCGACGTTCTCGAAGCCGGGCGTCTCGACGTAGCCGTAGCCGGAGTTCCTCAGCGGGGTGGAGATGGCGTCGCGCACCGCGAGGTACGTGGCGGAGTCGGGGGGAAGCAGGTCGTACGTGCCCTTGGGGGCCTGAAAGGTGCTCACGGAAGTCTCTCGTCACAATCCTCGTCGGGGAGCCTCGAAGGAGGTTCCCTGGCCGGCGGCCACCTGCCGCAGATACGGGTTGGTGGCGCGCTCCTGGCCGATGGTCGTCTGGGAGCCGTGCCCTGAGAGCACCACGGTCGAGTCGTCGAGCGGCAGGCACACGCGTGCCAGCGATTCGAGCATGTCGTCCATGGAGCCACCGGGCATGTCGGTGCGTCCGATGGAGCCGGCGAAGAGCAGATCCCCGGAGAAGAACACGGACGGGATGTCCGCGCTCTCGGGCATCTTGAAGGCCACCGACCCCTTGGTATGACCCGGCGCGTGCGCCACGGTCAGGTCGAGACCCGCCAGCTTCAGTTCGGTGCCGTCGCTCAGCTCCCGCACGTCGTCGGGCTCCCCCACGGTCAGCTCGCCCATCAGCGGCATACCGATGGAGCGGCCGATCCCCTTCTCCGGGTCGCTCATCATGTAGCGGTCGGAGGGGTGGATCCACGCCGGGACGTCATGGGCCCCGCACACGGGCACGACGGAGGCGACGTGGTCGATGTGGCCGTGCGTGAGGATGACCGCGACCGGCTTGAGCCGATGCTTCTTGAGCGCGTCCTCGACTCCCTGGGCGGCCTGGTGGCCGGGGTCGATGATCACGCACTCCTCACCCGCGGCGGGGGCAACCAGGTAACAGTTGGTGCCCCAGGCCCCGGCGGGGAACCCGGCAATCAGCACGATCGTCCTTCGTATGTCGTCCGGCGGAAGTGTGTCCGCAGAAGAATGCGGCAGATCAGAGCCTACCGGCGCTGCCGATTCCACAGCTAACCCATATACGGTACGGGGCACACAGCAGGCGGTCGTAACAGGTCCAGTTCAGACCAGGTTCGTCCCGTTCGGATCACTTCGCATCGGTTCGGAATCAGGTCTCGCGACGTACGAGGAGTAGACCCGGTGGTCAGCAACGATCAGCGGCGGCGGCAGCTCGCCCGGGAGAAGTTCTTGCGGCAGCAGCAGCGGCGGGAGTCCGCGCGGCGCAGGGCGCGCACACGCAACACGGTGATCGCGTCGGCATTGGCCGTGGTCGTGGTGGCGGGCGCCGGCGCGTTCGCCGCCGGGGCCTTCGACGGCAAGGACAAGAAGGACTCGGCGGCCTCCAAGCCGAGCGCGAGTCCCTCCAAGGCCGCCGACCCGTGCAAGAAGCCCGCCGCGGGCAAGGTGAAGCCGCTCAGCTGGAAGAAGGAGCCGGCGCTCACCGTCGACAAGGCGGCGGACTACACGATGAACCTCGCGACCACGTGCGGCGACATCGGTATCGACCTCAAGGCGAAGGAGGCGCCGCACACGGTGAACTCCTTCAACTTCCTGGCCGGCAAGGGCTTCTTCGACCACACCAAGTGCCACCGGCTCACCACCAACGGCATCTACGTCCTGCAGTGCGGTGACCCGAAGGGCACCGGCGCGGGCGGCCCGGGTTACACGATCCCGGACGAGAACCTGAAGGACAAAAGCCTGAAGGGGAACGTGTACCCGGCGGGCACGATCGCGATGGCGAACACGGGTCAGAAGCACACCGGCGGCAGCCAGTTCTTCCTCGTGTACCAGGACAGTCAGTTGCCGCCGAGCTACACACCGTTCGGGACCATTTCCGATTCCGGCATGAAGGTGCTCAAGAAGATCGCCGCCGCTGGTGAGAGCACCGGGCAGGGCGACGGCGCCCCGAACGCCACCGTCGTGATCGACAAGGCGACCGTGAAGAAATCCTGACCGCCGGCGGTGAAATTTCGGTCGCGCGGGATGCGGACAGCCGCCCCGCCGGTCGCCTATGTTGGCCGTGACGAAACTGTGGACGATGCCCGGGGCCCCAAGGCGCCCCGCAGGCATCATGTGGAGGAGGCGCTGTGAGCAGCGACCCGTGGGGCCGCGTCGACGAGACGGGGACCGTGTACGTGCGTTCGGCCGACGGCAGCGAGCGTGAAGTCGGTTCGTGGCAGGCAGGTTCTCCTGACGAGGCCCTCGCCTACTTCAAGCGCAAGTACGACGGCCTGGTCGTCGAGATCGGGCTCCTCGAGCGCCGGGTGCAGACGACCGACCTGTCGGCGAAGGACGCCACGACCGCCATCGAGCATCTGCGCGAGCAGGTGACGGACGCGCATGCCGTCGGCGATCTGGAGGCTCTGGGCAAGCGCCTGGACAAGCTCGTCGAGACCGTCGACGCGCGCCGCGAGGAGCGCAAGGTCCAGAAGGCGAAGCAGTCCGACGAGGCGCGGCACGCCAAGGAGGCCCTGGTCACCGAGGCCGAGGAGCTCGCCCAGAGCGAGCAGTGGCGCGCGGCCGGTGAGCGGCTGCGGGCGCTGGTGGACACCTGGAAGGGTCTGCCGCGTCTGGACCGCAAGTCGGACGACGAGCTCTGGCACCGCTTCTCGCACGCGCGCTCGGCGTTCTCGAAGCGCCGCAAGGCGCACTTCGCCTCGCTGGACGCGCAGCGCGAGGACGCCCGCCAGGCCAAGGAGAAGCTGGTCGCCGAGGCCGAGTCGCTGTCGGCCTCGACCGACTGGGGCACCACGGCCGCCCGGTACCGCGAGCTGATGACGGACTGGAAGGCCGCGGGCCGCGCCCAGCGCGAGCACGAGGACGACCTGTGGAACCGCTTCCGCGGCGCCCAGGACGTGTTCTTCGCGGCGCGCAGCTCGGTCTTCGCCGAGCGGGACGCCGAGCAGGGCGAGAACCTCAAGCTCAAGGAGGAGCTCGCCGACGAGGCCGAGAAGCTCCTGCCGATCGGGGACCTGAAGACGGCCCGCGCCGCCTTCCGCTCGATCAACGAGCGCTGGGAGGCCATCGGCCACGTGCCGCGCGACGCGCGTCCGAAGGTCGAGGGCCGGATGCACGCCGTGGAGCGGGCCCTTCAGGAGTCCGAGGAGACCGAGTGGCGCCGTACGAACCCGGAGGCGCGCGCGCGTGCCGAGGGGCTCACCGGTCAGCTCCAGGCCGCGGTCGACAAGCTGCGGGGCCAGATCGACGCGGCCCGCGCGCAGGGCAACAACGCGAAGGCCGACAAGCTCGAGCGTGAGCTCGGCGGCCGTCAGGCGCTGCTCGACCAGGCGCTCAAGGGCCTGCACGAGTTCGGCGGCTGAGCAGTCATCACATGAGAGGGGCCCCCGGCGCTGAGCGCCGGGGGCCCCTCTCATGTCGGTCGGTTACGGTCTGCGCGCCGACGTCACGCGGTAGACGTCGTAGACGCCCTCCACTCCCCTGACCGCCTTCAGGACGTGACCGAGGTGCTTGGGGTCACCCATCTCGAAGGTGAAGCGGGAGGTGGCCACCCGGTCGCGGGACGTCTGCACGGCCGCGGACAGGATGTTGACGTGCTGGTCGGACAGGACCCTGGTGACGTCCGAGAGCAGTCGCGAGCGGTCGAGGGCCTCCACCTGTATGGCGACAAGGAAGACCGAGGACTGCGTGGGCGCCCACTCGACCTCGAGGATCCGCTCGGGCTCACGGGACAGCGACTCGACGTTCACACAGTCGTTGCGGTGCACCGATACGCCGCTGCCGCGCGTGACGAAGCCGATGATGGGGTCGCCGGGGACGGGCGTACAGCAGCGGGCCAGCTTGACCCATACGTCGTCGACACCCTTGACGACCACGCCGGGGTCGGCGTTCGCACGGCGCTTGCGGCCGCGCGACGGGGGTGCGCTCTCGGCGATGTCCTCGTTGGCGGCCTCCTCGCCGCCGAGGGCCTGCACGAGCTTCTGGACGACGCTCTGCGCGGTGACGTGGCCTTCGCCGATCGCCGCGTACAGGGACGAGATGTCGGGGTAGCGCATCTCGTGCGCGAGCGTGACGAGGGAGTCGCCCGTCAGGATGCGCTGGATCGGCAGGTTCTGCTTGCGCATGGCGCGCGCGATGGCGTCCTTGCCCTGCTCGATCGCCTCGTCGCGGCGCTCCTTGGAGAACCAGGCGCGGATCTTGTTGCGCGCGCGGGGCGACTTGACGAAGCCCAGCCAGTCCCGCGAGGGCCCGGCGCCGGCCGCCTTGGAGGTGAAGACCTCCACCAGGTCGCCGTTGTCCAGGGTCGATTCGAGCGGTACGAGCCGCCCGTTGACCCGCGCTCCTATGGTGCGGTGGCCGACCTCGGTGTGGACCGCGTAGGAGAAGTCGACGGGGGTCGCTCCGGCCGGGAGCGCTATGACGTCGCCCTTCGGCGTGAAGACGAAGACCTCGTTGCGCGAGAGGTCGAAGCGCAGGGACTCCAGGAACTCGCCCGGGTCCTCCGTCTCCTTCTGCCAGTCGAGCAACTGGCGCAGCCACGCCATGTCGTTGAGGTGGTCGTCCTTGCCGGTGGCCTTCGGCTGGTCACTGCGCACCTTGGAGGCGCCCGCGACGGCCTCCTGCTTGTACTTCCAGTGCGCGGCGATGCCGTACTCGGCGCGGCGGTGCATGTCGAACGTACGGATCTGGAGTTCGACGGGCTTGCCGTTGGGGCCGATCACCGTCGTGTGCAGCGACTGGTACATGTTGAACTTGGGCATCGCGATGTAGTCCTTGAACCGGCCGGGGACCGGGTTCCATCGCGCGTGCACCGTGCCGAGGGCTGCGTAGCAGTCCCGCACCGTGTCGACAAGGACACGGATGCCCACCAGGTCGTAGATCTCCGCGAAGTCACGGCCGCGGACGATCATCTTCTGGTAGACGCTGTAGTAGTGCTTCGGGCGGCCGGTGACGGTCGCCTTGATGCGGGCGGCGCGCAGGTCGCTCTGCACCTCGTCGGTCACTATGGCGAGGTACTCGTCGCGCTTGGGCGCGCGCTCGGCCACCAGACGCACGATCTCGTCGTACATCTTGGGGTAGAGGATCGCGAAGGCGAGGTCCTCCAGCTCCCACTTGATGGTGTTCATGCCCAGGCGGTGCGCCAGCGGAGCGTAGATCTCCAGCGTCTCGCGGGCCTTCTTCTCCTGCTTCTCGCGCTTGAGGTAGCGCATCGTGCGCATGTTGTGCAGGCGGTCGGCGAGCTTGATGACCAGGACGCGCGGGTCCTTGGCCATGGCGACGACCATCTTGCGCACGGTCTCGGCCTGTGCGGCCTCGCCGAACTTGACCTTGTCGAGCTTGGTGACGCCGTCGACGAGGAGGGCGACCTGGTCACCGAAGTCGCGGCGCAGCGTGTCCAGGCCGTACTCGGTGTCCTCGACGGTGTCGTGCAGCAGGCCCGCCATGAGTGTCGCGGGGTCCATGCCCAGCTCGGCGAGGATCGTCGTCACCGCGAGCGGGTGCGTGATGTACGGGTCGCCGCTCTTGCGCTTCTGGCCGCGGTGCCAGCGCTCGGCGACCTGGTAGGCGCGCTCGACCTGGCGGAGCGTGGACGTCTCGATCTTCGGGTCGTTGCTGCGCACTATCCGCAGCAGCGGCTCGAGAACGGGGTTGTACGGGTTCGAGCGCTGCACGCCGAGACGGGCGAGGCGGGCGCGGACGCGGTTCGAGGAGCCGGAGCGGGTGGGCTGGCCTGCCGCGGGGCGCACCACGGGCGGCGTGGGCGGTGCGGCCGGAGCCGGGGCGGCGGCAGCGGGGCCGGGGGCGGGGCTCTTGCCGGCGGCGGGCTTGGGGCGCGGCTGCTGCTCGGCCCTCTTGCCTTCCGGGGTGCCGGTGGAGCCCGGCCCGGTCTGGCCGGTCTTCCCGGGCTTCGCGGGCACACCAGTGGGGGCCGCGGCCTGGTCGGCCTTCTGGTCGGGCTTGGCGGCTGTGGGTACCCCCACGCGCTCGGCGCTGGGGGAGAGTGGCTTGGCCTCGTCTGGCAACGGCGCTCCTCGTGCGCGACGGGTCCCCCGTTCAGGTCCCGGAGAGCCCATGGTATCGACACTGGGCCGCCCGCTCGCCTTCGGCCGGTGGGACGACTTTCAACAGGGCAAACGCAAAAGGCGGGCACCGGATTCCTCCGGGCCCGCCCTTACGCCTGTGACCAGGTGTTCAGACCATGAGCAGTGCGTCCAGCGGGGCGCCGTCAAGGGCCGGAAGCAGCCGTTCGCGGCCGCCCAGGAAACCCAGCTCCATCAGGACGGCGATGCCGGCGACCTCGGCGCCCGCGCGCCGGATGAGCCGCACCGACGCCTCGGCCGTGCCGCCGGTGGCGAGGACGTCGTCGATCACCATGACGCGGTCGCCCGCGACCAGGTCCTCGGCGTGCACCTCGATCTCGGCGGACCCGTACTCCAGGTCGTACGACTGGCTGAGCGTCGCCCCGGGGAGCTTGCCGGCCTTGCGTACGGGGATGAAGCCGAGCCCGGCGCGTACGGCGACGGGGGCGCCCAGGATGAACCCGCGCGCCTCCAGGCCGACCACCTTGGTGGCGCCGTTCGCTACGCAGAACTCCGCGAGGGCGTCAGTGAGTGCCGTGAAGGCCGACGGGTCCGCCAGGAGCGGGGTGATGTCCTTGAACATCACGCCCGGCTCCGGGTAGTCCGGCACATCGCGGATGCGGCTGTGGAGCAGCGCCGAGAGTTCTGCGAGCTCGGTCATCGGCGCTTCCCCGAGGGCCGGCCGCGGCCGCGGCCGCGCGACGCGGGCTGGTGGCGGGGGCCGACGACCGCAGCGGCCTCGTCGTCCGACGGGTCGTCGTCGAAGTCGTCGCCCTCGCCCTGTGCCTCCGGGGCCTCGGCGGACTCGCCCTTGGCGGCCGCCGCCGCGCGCTTGGCGAGCACGCGCCTCTTCAGGGCCTTGATCTGCGGGTCGCGTTCCTTGAGGTCGGCGACGAGCGGAGTGGCGATGAAGATCGACGAGTACGCACCGGCCGCGAGACCGACGAACAGCGACAGCGAGATGTCGTTCAGCATGCCGGCGCCGAGGAAACCGCCACCGATGAACAGCAGGCCCGCCACCGGCAGCAGCGCGACGATCGTGGTGTTGATCGAACGCACCAGCGTGCCGTTGATGGAGCGGTTGGCGATCTCGCTGTACGTGTAGCGGGTCTGCTTGGTGATGTCCTTCGTGCCCTCCTTCAAGGAGTCGAAGACGACCACCGTGTCGTAGAGCGAGTAACCGAGGATGGTCAGCAGACCGATCACCGTACCCGTGGTGACCTCGAAGCCGACCAGGGCGTAGATCCCGACCGTGATCGTGATGTCGTGGATCAGTGCGACCAGAGCCGCGATGGCCATGCGCCACTCGAAGGCGATGGCCAGATAGATCACCACGAGGATCATGAACACGATCAGGCCGGTCCATGCCTTGTTGGCGATCGTCTCGCCCCAGCTGGGTCCGACGAGGTCGGCGTTGATCTTCGCCTCGGGGACGTTCAGGTCCTTGGCGAGTTCGGTCTTGATCTGGTCGGACTTCGCGGTGTCCACGCCGGAGATCTGGATGCGCAGACCGCCGGTGCCGAGCTGCTGGACGATCGCGTCGTGCCCGGAGGCCGCTTCGGCGGAGCGCTCCGCCGTGCCCGCGGAGACGCTGGTCTTCGGGGTCGTGAAGACCGCGCCGCCCTCGAACTCGATGCCCATGTTCAGACCACGCACCGCCAGGCCGACGATGGCCGTGATGGTGATCAGGATCGAGATGCCGTACCAGATCTTGCGCTTGCCGATGAAGTCGTAGCCGACTTCACCGCGGATGAGCCGGGCGCCGAGATGGCCGAGCTTCGACATCTCACGCCTCCTTCGTGTCGACAGGGCCTACGGAAGAGCCGGGGGCACGGCGCGTACGGCGCAGTGGCGGCTTGGCGCCGAGGCGCTTCGGGTCGAGCCCGGACCACGGGTGTCCGCTCGCGAAGAACTTCTTGCGGGCCAGGATCGTCATCAGCGGCTTGGTGAACAGGAAGACGACGACCACGTCGAGCACGGTGGTCAGGCCGAGCGTGAACGCGAAGCCCTGGACCTTGCCGACGGTGACGACGAACAGCACCGCGGCGGCGAGGAACGACACGAAGTCGGAGACCAGGATCGTGCGCCGGGCCCGCGGCCAGGCGCGCTCGACGGAGGGCCGCAGCGAGCGCCCCTCACGGATCTCGTCCCTGATGCGTTCGAAGAACACGATGAACGAGTCGGCCGTGATACCGATCGCCACGATCGCGCCGCAGACCGCCGGCAGGTTCAGCGCGAAGCCGATGGCCGGGCCGAGGAGCGTCATGATCACGTAGGTGAGGACCGCGGACACGAGGAGCGAGGCGAGCGCGATCAGCGACAGGCCGCGGTAGTAGACCACCAGGTAGATCACGACCAGCAGGAGGCCGATGGCACCGGCGATCAGGCCGGCGTGCAGCTGCTCACCACCGAGGGCCGCGGTGACCGTCGTGACGCTCTGCTCCTGGAAGGAGAGCGGGAGCGCACCGTAGGACAGCACGTTGGCGAGGTCCTGGGCGGACTGCTGGTCGAAGCTGCCGGAGATCTCCGCGCTGCCGCTCAGGGTCGAGCTGACGCTGGGAGCCGAGACCACGTCGCCGTCGAGCACGATGGCGAACTGGTTCATCGGCGGCTGCTGCTGCGAGAGCTTGCTGGTGATCTTCGCGAACTTCTTCGAGCCACCGCCCGTGAAGTCCATGTTGACGACCCAGGCACCGGTCTGCTGGTTGATCGTGGCCTGCGCCTTGTCGACGTCCTTACCGTTCACCTCGGCGGGGCCGAGGATGTACTTCTCCCACTGGCCGGACGAGTTCTTGCCGCAGGCCACGGCGGTGTCCTCGGGCCTGACGCCCGAGGTGACCTGGCTGCGGGCGGCCTTGTCGGTGCAGTCGAGGTCCGTGAACTTCTTCTGCAGCGCGGCGGTGGCCGCGTCCGGGGTGGAGCTCGCCGAGGGGGTGGGCTTGCCGCTCGCGGAGGAGCTCGCGCTCGGCGTCGGGGAGGAGTCGGCCTTCAGGGCGTCGGTGACAGCACGGCCCTGCGAGGTCTGGGAGGCGGTCGGCGTGGGGGTCGGCGTGCTGGACGCCTTGCCCTTGCCGCCGTCCGTGGCCTTGTCGGCCGCCTTGTCGGTCGCCTTGCCCTTGTCCGAGCCCGAAGGGCTGGCGGACGGCTCGGGAGTGGGCGCACCGGCGGCAACGGTGAGCACGGGGCGGAAGTAGAGCTGGGCGGTCGTGCCGACCTGCTCGCGCGCCTGCGCCTCGTTCGTCCCCTTGGGGATGTTGACGATGATGTTGTCGGAGCCCTGGGTCTGGACCTCGGACTCCGTGACACCCAGACCGTTGACGCGGCGCTCGATGATGCTCACGGCCGTGTTCATGTTGGTCTGGTTGACCGCGTTCTTCTGACCCGGCTCACTCTTCGCCTTGAGCGTGATGCTCGTACCACCGGCGAGGTCGATGCCCAGGCGCGGCGTGGTGTGGCCGGACAGGAACATCCCGCCGGTCAGCGCCACCATCGCGATCAGGATGAAGGCCAGTGTGCGGCCCGGCCTGCTCTGGGCGCCGTGACTTCGGCCCTTCTTGGGTGCTGCCACCTTCTCGTTCTCCCTCTCCATCCGTCCAGCAGCGGGGTACGTGCCCGGACGGCCATGAAATGGTGTCGAGAATCCGTGCGGAAATCACACGTCCGGGACCGCGGAGCGCGAGCGGGCGCGCGCGGTCCTGGGGGCGTGACTACTTCGCGTCGGACTCGCCGTCGGTCTTCTTCGGCTCTGCGCCGTCGGCCTCGGGGGCTGCGTCAGTGGCGGCAGCCTCGTCCTTCTTGCCGAGGTCGATGCGCGAGTCGTCGGAAGCGCCGGCGGGCTCGTCGGTCTCGGTGAGGGAGGAAGCGTCGTCCGGCACGATCGCACCATCGGCGCCGAGGGCGTCGTGGTCATCGTTGTCATCACTCTCGGTGCCGTGGACGATGCGGTTGTACTCGTCGTCGCCGAGGACGGCGCCGATCGAGTTCTTCGCGTAGACGGCGTGGACGCCGGGGGCCACCTCCAGAAGGACCATCTCGTCGTGGACCTCCTTGACGGTGGCGTACATGCCCCCGATCGTGCGGACGCCGGAACCGGGCTGCATCTGGTCCCGCATCTGGCCTGCCGCCTGCTGCTTCTTCTTGGCGGAGCGGGTCATCAGGAACATGGCCCCGATGAGCACGATGAACGGGAGGAGGGTCACGATATTCACGGGACGGAAATTCCTTCGCACGACCGCGCACGTAAGCGGCCTGTTGGATGGGGGTGGGCACGCCGTCCACAAGGGCGGCATCGGCGGAGTCTAAGCGAGTCCACGCTCAAGGAACAACGCTCGACATGGCACCGGGGTTCCTGACCTCGCGACTACGCTGCGCGATCAGGTCCCGAACAGGTCCTGTTGTCCGCTTGTGCCTCTTATCTGCTGGGGCGGCGTGAGGCCGAGATGCGCCCAGGCCGCGGGGGTGGCGACCCGCCCACGCGGGGTACGGGCCAGCAGGCCTTCGCGTACGAGGAAGGGTTCGGCGACCTCCTCGACCGTCTCGCGCTCCTCTCCCACGGCGACCGCGAGGGTGGAGAGGCCGACGGGGCCGCCGCCGAAGAGCTTGATCAGCGCTTCGAGGACGGCGCGGTCGAGCCGGTCGAGGCCACGGCCGTCCACCTCGTAGACGCCGAGGGCCACCCCGGCGATGTCACGGGTGATGTGCCCGTCGGCCTTGACCTGCGCGTAGTCACGGACCCGACGCAGCAATCGGTTGGCGATACGGGGGGTGCCCCGGGAGCGGCCGGCGATCTCGGCGGCGCCCTGGGCGTCGATCTCCACGTCGAGGAGGTTCGCGGAGCGGTGGATGACGCGCTCCAGCTCGGCCGGCTCGTAGAACTCCATGTGCGCCGTGAAGCCGAAGCGGTCGCGCAGCGGCGGGGGCAGCAGGCCCGCGCGGGTGGTGGCGCCGACGAGGGTGAACGGGGGCAGCTCCAGCGGAATGGCCGTGGCGCCGGGGCCCTTGCCGACGATGACGTCGACCCGGTAGTCCTCCATCGCCATGTACAGCATTTCTTCGGCGGGGCGGGACATGCGGTGGATCTCGTCGAGGAAGAGGACCTCGCCCTCCTGGAGGGAGGAGAGGATCGCGGCCAGGTCGCCGGCGTGCTGGATGGCCGGGCCGCTGGTGATCCGGATGGGGGCGCCCATCTCGGCCGCGATGATCATGGAGAGCGTGGTCTTGCCGAGGCCTGGCGCTCCGGAGAGCAGGACGTGGTCGGCGGTGGCGCCACGCGCGCGTGCCGCCCTGAGGACCAGGTCGAGCTGTTCGCGGACCTTCTCCTGGCCGATGAACTCGCCCAGGTCCTTGGGGCGCAGGGCGGCCTCGACCGCTTGGTCCTCGCGGTCGGCGACAGAGCCCACGAGCCGCTCGGTGTCGGGCGTCGCGTCGGTCGTGTCGTCCCAGTTCATGAGGTGTGCCTCGCGGTGGTGGTGGTTCGGGCGGGGAGCGGGCGCGGCCCGGTCAGCGGGTGCGGTTCAGCGTCTGGAGCGCGGCCTTGAGGAGCTTGCCGACCTGCGGCGTGCCGACCTCCTCCTCGGCCTGCGGGGCGACCGCCTCGATGGCCTCGTCGGCCTCGCGGGTGGCGTAGCCGAGCCCGATGAGCGCGGCGTGCAGCTGGTCGCGCCAGCCGGAGGTCACGGGGGCTCCCACGCCCGTGCCGGTGCCGAGGGGCGCGCCGAGCCGGTCCTTCAGTTCGATGAGCAGCTTCTGGGCGCCCTTCTTGCCGATGCCGGGCACGGCGGTGAGCGACTTCTCGTCGCCGGAGGCCACCGCGCGGCGCAGGGCGTCGGGGCTGTGCACGGCGAGCATGGCCTGCGCGAGCCGGGGTCCGACACCGCTGGCGGTCTGGAGCAGCTCGAAGGTCTGCCGCTCGTCGTCGTCGGCGAAGCCGTAGAGCGTGAGCGAGTCCTCGCGTACGACGAGGGAGGTGGCGAGCTTGGCCTGCTGGCCGATGCGGAGCCCCGAGAGCGTGTTCGGGGTGCACTGGACGGCCATGCCGATGCCGCCGACCTCGACCACCGCGGTGTCAGGGGCGAGGGCGGCCACCGGGCCGCTGACGAAGGCGATCATGCGATACGGCCTTTCGGTGCTGTGGCAGGTTTCGATGCGTGCAGGGCGACGGCCTGCTGGAGTCTGTTCTGCGCGGGGGCGCGCCAGATGTGACAGATGGCGAGGGCCAGGGCGTCGGCCGCGTCGGCGGGCTTGGGGGGTGCGTCCAGTCTCAGCAGGCGTGTCACCATCGCGCCCACCTGCGCCTTGTCAGCCCGTCCGCTGCCCGTCACGGCGGCCTTGACCTCGCTGGGCGTGTGAAGGGCTACGGGGATGCCGCGGCGGCTGGCGCAGAGCATGGCGACCGCGCTCGCCTGGGCCGTCCCCATGACCGTCCGCACGTTGTGCTGGCTGAACACCCGCTCCACGGCGACGAATTCGGGCCGGTACTCGTCGAGCCACTGCTCGATGCCCTGCTCGATGGCGACGAGGCGGTGGCCCAACTCCGCGTCGGCCGGGGTCCGTACGACGCCGACACCACGCATCGTCAGGGGCCGCCCCGCGACCCCCTCGACCACGCCGACACCGCACCGGGTCAACCCCGGGTCCACGCCGAGTACGCGCACCCCGCCCCTCCTTCGATAGCCAGTTTGTGCAGGCTATCGGGTACCGCTGACAATGCGACGGGCCGACGGGGCGTGTGTCCCGTCGGCCCGTGCGCTGCCTGCGTGTCAGGCGTCGACCTTCTCCATGACCTCGTCGCTCACGTCGAAGTTGGCGAAGACGTTCTGCACGTCGTCGCTGTCCTCGAGCGCGTCGATGAGCTTGAAGATCTTGCGGGCGCCCTCCTCGTCCAGCTCGACCTGCATGGTCGGGACGAAGTTGGCGTCGGCCGAGTCGTAGTCGATGCCGGCCTCCTGGAGCGCGGTGCGCACCGCGACCAGGTCGGTGGCCTCGCTGAGCACCTCGAAGGACTCACCGAGGTCGTTGACCTCTTCGGCACCCGCGTCGAGCACGGCACCGAGGATGTCGTCCTCGGACAGCTCACCCTTGGGGACGATCACGACACCCTTGCGGTTGAACAGGTACGAGACGGAGCCGGGGTCGGCCATGTTGCCGCCGTTGCGGGTCATGGCGACACGCACGTCGGACGCGGCGCGGTTGCGGTTGTCGGTGAGGCACTCGATGAGCACCGCGACACCGTTGGGACCGTAGCCCTCGTACATGATCGTCTCGTAGTCGGCGCCACCGGCCTCGAGGCCGGCGCCGCGCTTGACCGCGGAGTCGATGTTCTTGTTAGGGACCGAGCTCTTCTTGGCCTTCTGGATGGCGTCGAAGAGCGTCGGGTTGCCGGACACGTCGGAGCCGCCCGTGCGGGCAGCGACCTCGATGTTCTTGATCATCTTCGCGAAGAGCTTGCCGCGCTTGGCGTCGATCACGGCCTTCTTGTGCTTCGTCGTAGCCCATTTAGAGTGGCCGGACATCTGCCTGTCTCCTTCGCGTAACCAACCCAGTACGAACTCCCCCTGGCCTCAAGGGCCGGGGGACCCCCCGAGATCCTACAAGGACCCGGCCACCAGCTTCGCCCGCACCATGTCGACGAACAGCGCGTGCATCCTGTGGTCGCCGGTCAGCTCGGGGTGGAAGGACGTGGCGAGGGCGTTTTCCTGCCGTACAGCGACTATGTGCCCGTCGTACTCCGCGAGTACCTCGGCACGGGCGCCCACCGACTCGACCCAGGGGGCGCGGATGAAGACGCCCTCCACGGGATCGCCCTCCACGCCGCGTACGTCGACCGCCGCCTCGAAGGACTCGTTCTGACGCCCGAAGGCGTTGCGGCGCACGATCATGTCGATCCCGCCGACCGTCTCCTGGCCCGAACGCGGGTCGAGGATCTTGTCGGCGAGAAGGATCATGCCCGCACAGGTGCCGTACACCGGCATGCCCTCACGCACGCGCGCGCGAAGGGGCTCCATGAGCCCGAACAGGACGGCCAGCTTGGAGATGGTGGTCGACTCCCCGCCGGGCAGGACGATGCCGTCCACCTCGGCGAGTTCCTCGGGCCGCCGCACGGGCCTGGCCACGGCGTCCGCCGTGGCCAGGGCGACGAGGTGCTCCCGTACGTCGCCCTGGAGCGCAAGGACGCCCACTACGGGAGAGGTCATTACCAGCCCCGGTTCGCGTAGCGCTCGGTCTCGGGGAGGGTGTCGCAGTTGATGCCGACCATGGCCTCGCCCAGGTTTCGGGAGGCGTCCGCGATGATCTTGGGGTCGTCGTAGAAGGTGGTGGCCTTCACGATGGCGGCGGCGCGCTTGGCGGGGTCACCGGACTTGAAGATGCCGGAGCCGACGAAGACACCCTCGGCGCCGAGCTGACGCATCAGGGCGGCGTCGGCGGGCGTGGCGACACCACCGGCGGAGAACAGCACCACCGGCAGCTTGCCGAGTTCGGAGACCTCCTTGACGAGCTCGTAGGGGGCGCGCAGCTCCTTGGCGGCGGCGTACAGCTCGTTGTTGTCGAAGCCGCGCAGCCTGGCGATCTCGTTCTTGATCTGGCGCAGGTGGCGGACGGCCTCGACGACGTTGCCCGTGCCGGCCTCACCCTTCGAGCGGATCATGGCCGCGCCCTCGGCGATGCGGCGCAGGGCCTCGCCCAGGTTGGTGGCACCACACACGAAGGGGGTCGTGAACGCGAACTTGTCGCTGTGGTTGACCTCGTCGGCCGGGGTCAGCACCTCGGACTCGTCGATGTAGTCGACGCCGAGCGACTGCAGGACCTGGGCCTCGACGAAGTGACCGATGCGCGACTTGGCCATGACCGGGATGGAGACGGCCTCGATGATCTCTTCGATCATGTTCGGGTCGGACATCCGGGCCACGCCGCCGTCCTTGCGGATGTCGGCCGGCACCCGCTCCAGCGCCATGACGGCCACCGCGCCGGCGTCCTCGGCGATCTTCGCCTGCTCGGCGTTGACGACGTCCATGATCACGCCGCCCTTGAGCTGCTCGGCCATGCCGCGCTTCACGCGTGCGGTGCCGGTGGTTTCGACGGACTGGGGGGTGCTGGACACGGGTGACCTCGCTCGGTGGAAAAAGGGGGGTTGCTACTCCACAGAGGAAACGCCCCGCGACCAGTCCACATCAAGGGCCAATGTCCGACCGGTGGCTCATTCTTCGCGAATGCGCCTGGTCACCATCGTGTTATGTGGTCGACCGGTCGGCCGCTTTATGTGGCGGGCCCGGCGAGCACTCATGTGGTGGACCGGTCGGCCAGCCCTTATGTGGTGTACCGGTCGGCCAGCCCTTATGTGGTGGGCCGGTCGGCGAGCGCGACGGGCGCTTCATCGTCCATCTCGAAGGCCAGGGGGAACGGCGCGTGACCCGCGAGCCGGAACCAGCGCACCGTGCGGTGCCTGCGCAGGGCGCGTGCGGCCCGTACGGCGTCGTTGTGGAAGCGCCGGGCCATCGGCACCCTGCGGACGGCCTGAGCGAGCTCCTCGGCCGCGTCGGGGCCGCCCGGGGCGGCGCGCACCGCCTCCATCTGCCCGGCCTCGCCGAACACGGCGCGCAGCGCCTGGCTCAGCTCGCTCTCGGCGACCTCCCGGTGGTCCTCCTCGGCCTGCCGCGCCGCGTGCGCGGCCTCGTACAGGACGATCGAGGCGGCGGGGTCGAGCACTCCGGAGGTGGCCAGCTCCTGTGCCACCGAGGCGCGGCGCAGCAGTTGGGCGTCGAGGGCGGCGCGGGCCGCGTCGATCCGGGCGTGCAGCCGGTCGAGACGGCCCGCTGTCCAGCTCAGGTAGAGGCCGACCGCGATGAGGAAGACCGCGATCCAGATCAAAGTGGAGGTCACGGGCGCAAAGGCTACAGCCGTGCACCGCACCGGCGATCAGCCGCGTGCGGGACGGGAGGGACGTACCGGTTTGTGCGCGTGGCGCGCCGGTACGTCCCGTCAGTCGCGGGCGAGCCCGAACCGGGCCCGCAGTCCGCTGCGTTCGTCGGTGGCCACGGCCGCTGCGCCCGTGGTCACCGTCTCGTACACGGACAGGATGTCCGCCCCCACGGTCGACCAGTCGAAGCGCCGCACGTGCTTGCTGCCGCGCTCGCGCAGCTCCTCGCGCCGGCCGGCGTCGCCCAGGAGCCGGACGGCCGAGTCCGCCAGAGCGTTCGCGTCCTCGTTGGCGAACAGCTCCCCCGCGCCGCCCTGGTCGAGGACCTGGGCGAACGCGTCGAGATCGGAGGCCAGGACGGGCGCGCCCGCCGACATGGCCTCGACCAGGATGATGCCGAAGCTCTCGCCGCCGGTGTTGGGGGCCACGTACACGTCGACGCTGCGCAGCAGCCGGGCCTTGTCCTCGTCGCTGACCATGCCGAGGAACACGACCTGTTCGCGCATCTCGGCGGGCAGGCTCTCGACGGCCTCCTCCTCGTCACCGCGTCCGGCCACGAGCAGCCGGGTCCCGGGCCGCTCGGCAAGGATCCTCGGCAGGGCCCTCATCAGCACGGGAAGACCCTTGCGGGGCTCGTCGATGCGCCCGATGAAGCCGATGGTGCCTCCCTGCCACTCGGCCTTGGGCTCGGCGCGGGCGAAGAAGTCCACGTCGACGCCGTTCGGGATGACGACGGCGTCCCCGCCGAGGTGCTCCACGAGCGTGCGGCGCGCGTACTCGCTCACCGCGATCCGCGCGCTGATCTTCTCCAGGGCGGGCTGGAGGATCGGATACGCGGCGATCATGGCGCGGGACCGCGGGTTCGACGTGTGGAACGTGGCGACGATCGGGCCCTGCGCGGCCCAGCAGGAGAGCAGCCCCAGCGAGGGGGAGGCCGGCTCATGGATGTGGATCACGTCGAACGTGCCGTCGTGCAGCCAGCGGCGCACGCGCGCGGCGCTCAGGAAGCCGAAGTTGAGCCGGGCGACCGAGCCGTTGTAGGGCACGGGGACGGCACGGCCCGCCGAGACGACGTACGGCGGCAGCGGGGTCTCGTCGTCGGCCGGGGCGAGGACGGACACCTCGTGACCCAGGGCGATGAGGTGCTCCGCGAGGTCGCGGATGTGGAACTGGACGCCGCCCGGTACGTCCCAGGAGTACGGGCAGACGATGCCGATCTTCACGGTCGGCGCTCCTCGAGGTCAGCGAGCCACAAGCGCTGCAGCATGTGCCAGTCCTCCGGGTGGTCGGCGATCCCTGTGGCGAAGGCGTCGGCCAGCGCCTGCGTCATGACAGACGTCTTTTCGGCGCGCGTACCTGTCTCGGGCACCTCGATGGGGGCGTGGATGCGTCCGCGCATGACGGGCGACTCGTCGTACCAGAGGGTGACCGGGAGGAGCAGTGCGCCGGTCTGCTGGGCGAGTATCGCCGGGCCCGCGGGCATGCGGGCGGTGTCTCCGAAGAACTTCACCTCGACGCCGGACTCGGACAGATCGCGGTCGGCGACCAGGCAGACCAGGCCGCCGGCGCGCAGCCGGCGCGCGAGCGTGCCGAAGGCGGATCCGCCGTCGTGCGGCAGGACCTCCATGCCGAGGCTCTCGCGGTAGGCCACGAAGCGGTCGTAGAGGGTCTCGGGCTTGAGGCGCTCGGCGACCGTCGTGAACGGGGTCTCCAGCTTGGTGGTGACCCAGGCGCCCGCCAGGTCCCAGTTGCCCAGGTGGGGCAGGGCCAGGATGACGCCCTTGTCGGAGGCGAGGCCGTCGGTGAGGAGGTGGGCGTCGTCGATGTCGAAGCCGTTCCTGACCCGGTCCGCGCTCCAGGACGGCAGCCGGAACGACTCCATCCAGTACCGCAGGTACGAGCGCATGCCCGCCTTGGAGAGCTGCTTGAGGCGCTCCGGGGAGGCGTCGGGCACCACGCGCGCGAGGTTGGACTCCAGGCGCAGGACGCTCTTGCCGCGCCGCTTCCACGCGAGGTCGGCGATGGTGTGGCCCAGGCGGACCGCGACGGGCTCGGGGAGCTTCTTGACCGTGCTCCAGCCCGCTCCGTAGAGGGCGTCGACGAGTCGTTCACGCGCGTTGCTCACGATGCGGTCCCGCTCTCCTGGGAGGCCTCGGCTGCGGCCTCGGCGTCGGCCTCGGCCGACTCCCTGCGGACGGTCACCATCCGCTGGATCAGCGTCACGAGGCTGCCCGCGGCGACGGCCCACAGGGCGATCGGCAGCAGGATCTGGATGCCGGGCACACCGAACGTGTGCAGCCCCGCGAGGCCGGCGGCGACGAGGGTGATCACGAGCCGCTCGGCGCGCTCCACCAGACCGTTGACCGCGACGGGCAGGCCGATGGCCTCACCGCGGGCCTTGGTGTACGACACGACCTGGCCGCTGGCGAGGCAGAAGATGGAGACGGCGCACAGCATGTTGTCGTCGCCGGATCCCGCGTACCAGAGGGCGAGGCCGCCGAAGATCGCGCCGTCCGCGACGCGGTCGAGCGTGGAGTCGAGGAACGCGCCCCAGCGGCTGGTGCGGCCGAGCTGGCGCGCCATGTTGCCGTCCACGAGGTCCGAGAACACGAACAACGTGATGACGATCGTGCCCCAGAAGAACTCCCCACGGGGGAAGAAGACCAGCGCGCCCGCCACGACCCCGGCCGTACCGAGGAGCGTGACCGCGTCGGGGCTGACCCCGCGACGGATGAGAAACGCGGCGAACGGTGTGAGGACACGCGTGAAGAATGCACGCGCGTACTTGTTCAGCATGGCCTTCCCGAGGGTCGGATGGCCGCGCGGCCCTTCTGGCCACCGGCTGGCCCATCGTAGTCACGCGCGCGCGTGGACGACCTACGGGCACCCGCGTGCCCCGGGGGATCACGTACGACGTATGGACGCACCGTGACGCGAGTGGAAAGCTCGAAGACACCGCGGGCGTCGTCGGAGCCGCCATCGCGGGTCCCGCGTGTCCGCGCCCAATGGGACCCCCTCTTCAGCAGGGGTGCCACCTCACCGTGCAAGTAACCGGGAGGCAAGGCATGGGCGACAAGGCGAACACACACTCCGGAGCCGCCGGCAGGGCTACGGCGGCCGACCACCCCGCGTCCGTGAGGAATGTGGTGCTGGTCGGCCACAGCGGATCGGGCAAGACGACGTTGGTGGAGGCTCTCGCGCTGACCGCGGGGGCGGTGAACAGGGCGGGCCGGGTGGAGGACGGGACCGCCGTTTCCGACTACGACGAGATCGAGCACCGGCAGCAGCGGTCGGTGCAGCTCTCCCTGGTGCCCCTCGAATGGGACGGGTACAAGATCAATCTTCTGGACACCCCGGGATACGCGGATTTCGTCGGGGAGCTGAGGGCCGGTCTGCGAGCAGCGGATGCGGCCCTCTTCGTCGTCTCGGCGTCCGACGGGCCCGAGACCATGGCGGGCGCGACGCGCATGGTGTGGGAGGAGTGCGCGGCGGTCGGCATGCCACGCGCCATCGTGGTGACGCATCTGGAGGCGGCGCGGTCCGACTTCGAACAGATGACGCGGACCTGTGAGACGTTCTTCGGCGGCGACGACCCGGACGCCGTCATCCCGCTCTACCTGCCCCTGCACGGCGAGCCGGGGCACGACGGGCACGCGCCGGTCACCGGCCTCGTCGGCCTCCTGTCGCAGCGCGTGTTCGACTACGCGTCGGGCGAGCGCAAGGAGTCCGAGCCGGACCCCGATCAACTGCCGCTCATCGAGGAGGCACGCAACCGTCTGATCGAGGGGATCATCGCCGAGAGCGAGGACGAGACCCTCATGGACCGCTATGTGAGCGGCGAGGAGATCGACTACAAGACGCTGGTCGGTGACCTGGAGCGGGCCGTCGCGCGCGGTGTCTTCCACCCGGTGCTCGCCGCGGCCCCCGCGGCTCCGGGCGCCCGCCAGGGCATCGGCACGGTCGAGCTGCTCGAACTGATCACGGGCGGCTTCCCCACTCCCCTGGAGCGCGCGGCCCCCGTGGTCACCACCCCGTCGGGCGACGCGCGCACGGTGAACGTCTGTGATCCGGACGGCCCCCTGGTCGCCGAGGTGGTGAAGACGGCGTCCGATCCGTACGTGGGCCGGATCTCGCTGGTACGGGTCTTCTCCGGAACCCTGCGACCCGACGACACGGTGCATGTGTCGGGGCACGGCCTCGCCGACCGCGGCCACGAGGACCACGACGTCGACGAACGCATCGGCGCCCTCTCGTCGCCCTTCGGGAAACAGCAGCGCGTGCTCTCCCACTGCATCGCCGGTGACATGGCGTGCGTGGCCAAGCTCGGCAGGGCGGAGACCGGCGACACCCTCTCCGCCAAGGACGACCCGCTCCTCATGGAGCCGTGGGACATGCCGGACCCACTGCTGCCGCTGGCGATCCAGGCACACAGCAAGCCGGACGAGGACAAGCTCTCGCAGGGCCTGTCCCGACTGGTCGCCGAGGACCCGACGATGCGGCTCGAACAGAACCAGGCCACCCACCAGGTCGTCCTGTGGTGCCTCGGTGAGGCGCATGCGGACGTCGCCCTGGAGCGGCTGCGCAACCGGTACGGCGTCCAGGTCGACGTCGTCCCCCACAAGGTCTCGCTGAGGGAGACGTTCGCCGACAGGTCGGCGGGGCGCGGGCGCCATGTGAAGCAGTCCGGCGGGCACGGGCAGTTCGCGATCTGCGAGATCGAGGTGGAGCCGCTGCCGAACGGCTCCGGCATCGAGTTCGTGGACAAGGTCGTCGGCGGTGCGGTGCCGCGGCAGTTCATCCCGTCCGTGGAGAAGGGCGTACGGGCACAGGCCGCGAAGGGCGTGGCCGCGGGCTATCCCCTCATCGACGTGCGGATCACGCTGCTCGACGGCAAGTCGCACTCGGTGGACTCCTCCGACGCGGCGTTCCAGACGGCGGGCGCGCTGGCGCTGCGGGAGGCGGCGGCGGACGCGAAGATCCATCTCCTGGAGCCGGTCGCCGAGGTGCAGGTGCTCGTCGCGGACGACTACGTGGGCGCGGTGATGAGCGACCTGTCGGGGCGGCGCGGCCGCGTGGTCGGCACGGAACAGGCACCGGGGTCTCGCACGCTCGTACGAGCCGAGATCCCGGAGATCGAGATCGGCCGGTACGCGGTGGACCTGCGGTCGCTCTCGCACGGCACGGGGCGCTTCAGCCGGGCGTACACGCGGCACGAGCCGATGCCTTCGCAGCTGGGCGACAGGATGCGCGAACAGGCGCAGGACGTCTCGTAGTTGACCGTCCCCCGGCCACTCGCCAGCCAGGCCGCCCGACCGGTCCCCTTCCGGGCGGGCGGCTTCGGCCGTCCCCTGACGGATGTCGGTGCGCCCGGATACGCTGATGACCTGATCAAGCCGATGACCTGATCAACAGGTGTGCGGGGCAAGGAAGTCGGGAAAGCCGCAGGAGCGAAGGCGCGCGGCGATGGGGGCGGCAGTGGCGGACGACGTATTCGACTTCAGGCCCGGGGCGCAGGTGCCGCTGCACGGCTCCGCGGGCCAGACCGCGGCCACGTACGCCCTCGCTTCGGCGGCGTACCGGGACGCGAAGGTGGACGATCTGCTCGCCGCCAACAGCGAGTGGCACAAGTCCGAAGTGAAGAAGGGCATTTGGTCGCTGGCCGCGCCGAATCTGGGCGAGGCGTTCTCGCGAGCCGTCCAGGGCCGGCTGCTCGGCGGCGCCCGCAAGCCGCTCATCCAGTCCTTCGGCACCGAGCCGCAGGTCGTCGTCGAGCACTGTCTCGCGGCGAACCGGATCCGTAAGCAGCGGGACAGCTGGCTGACGGCCGTGACGGCGCTGTGCGGTCTGCTCTTCCTGCCCGGCCTGATCGCGTGGCTGCTCGTCTTCCAGATCCGCCGCATGATCGGCAAACACGCGAACAAGCGCACGGCCGCCCTGTTCACGACGCTGATGGTGGCCGTCGCGGCCGTCGCCGTGATCTTCCTGGTCCGGCTGCCGTTCACCGGCTTCTGGGCCTGGTATCTGCGCGCGGCGATCGTGGCGCCAGTGGTCGGATGGCTGTGGGCCCGGCAGATCTGCGAGCGCACGGCGCAGGACATGCGGGAGCGCTGGGACAGCCTGCTCGCGGGCGGCGGCATCGGCGCCAAGATCCCGGAGGCGGTGCCCGGCAGCCCCGGCGAGACGGCCGCCGAGCGGCTGCGCCAGAGCCTCGCCAAGCTGACCGCCGAGCAGCAGTCGAACGCCGTGTTCTACGCGGGCCCCAAGGGCATCCTCGGCATGGGCACCCGCTGGGGCAGCTGGCAGCTCGCCGAGGAGCTGATCCCCCGCGACGAGGGAGCGGAGATCCATCCGTTCCGCAGCTGGGACGTCATACGGGCGATCCACGACAAGCTGCGGCTCCTGGAGCGCGGCCCGCTGCACACGGGCGGGTTCCCGACGCCGTCGATCAAGCACTGGATCGTCTCGCCGATCGGGGAGAACGCGAAGAAGGTGGCCCGCCCCAGCGGCACCGACGTCGAGGCCTTCCAGATCAAGAACCACGAGATACAGCGGATCTGCAACGAGCAGCAGTTCGGCAGCGGCGACCGCCACTACCTGGGCGTGCAGTTCACGCTCTGGGACGGCCAGTTGGTCATCACGATGCTGATCACGGTGACGGTGCTGCACGAGACGCTGCGCATCGAGATCACGGGCCATGCTCTCGGCCCGGTGCACTCCCTGTTCACGACGAAGCCCGAGCCGAAGATCAAGGAAGTCGCCAAGGCCATCAAGTTCTGGGAGACGGTGGAGAAGAAGCTCCCCCTCATCGAGCCCGACGAGGTGGTCCGCCTCGCGGTGCGCGCGCCCTTCACGTGGTACCCGCCGCTCCTGGACTTCATCGGCGGCAAGCTGATCCTGCCCGAGCCCTTCGGACTGCGGCACGCCTGGGCGGACAAGCCGTGGCGGCACCGCTTCATGGCGGACGACGCGCTGCGCACGGCCACCCCGGTCCTGCGCGTGGTGCACGCGGCGGCGATCAAGGTGCTTGAGGAGAACGGCGTGGACACGGAGAAGTTCGGTACGCGCTCGTCGTTCCTCAGCAACCTGGTCCAGGCCCCGACGCCCATGAACGCCGACGTGTACGACGCGTAGCCGGGCCCGGCCGGCCCGGCACGGAAGCGCCCGGCCGGCCGGTCACCATCGTCTCAGTCGGCGTCCGGCCAGGCCTTGGCCAACGCGGTCCTGGTGTCGCCGAGCAGCTGCGGCAGCACCTTGGTGTGACCCACCACGGGCATGAAATTGGTGTCGCCGCCCCAGCGCGGAACGATGTGCTGGTGCAGGTGCGCGGCAATGCCGGCCCCCGCCACCGCGCCCTGGTTCATGCCGATGTTGAAGCCGTGCGCCCCGGACGCGGTGCGCAGCGCGGCCATCGCGCGCTTGGTGAAGAGGGCCAGCTCGGCGGTCTCGCCGTCGTCCAGATCCGTGTAGTCGGCGACGTGCCGGTACGGCAGCACCATCAGGTGGCCGCCGTTGTACGGATAGAGGTTGAGGATCGCGTAGACGCTCGCGCCGCGCGCCACGATCAGCGCTTCCTCGTCGGTCATGCCGGGTGCGGCGCAGAACGGACAGCCGTCGTCGGCTCCCGGTCCGGTCGGCTTGTTCTCCCCCTGGATGTAGGCCATCCGGTGCGGCGTCCAAAGGCGCCCGAACCCGTCCGGCTCACCCACCGGCCCCGTGTGCTGCTCCGGCTCACTCGTCATGAGGTGCAGCATATGGCTTCGCCCGTTCGGAGCGTGTCGGCGGGGCAGGCCCCGGTCCCCGCCCGCGATCCTGGACCGATGGACGAGAGACGGCGCACGCCGTGGGAGCACCGGATGGAGACCCCGCTGACGCTGGCGTCCCTGCTGTTCCTCGCGTCGTACGCGGTCAGAGTCCTGGGGCACGGGCTTCCGGACGCGGTGCGCGACGCCTGTCTCGCGGTGACCTGCGCCGCCTGGGCCGTCTTCGCGCTGGACTTCGCCGTCCGATGGCGCCACAGCGGCAAGGGGCTCTCGTTCGTGCGCCGCCACTGGCTGGACGCGGTGGTCATGGTGCTGCCGCTGCTGCGCCCGCTGCAGGTCGTGCGGACCTACGACGCCGTGCGGCGGCGGCACGCACAACCGCGGCTCAGCCTGCACGCGCGCGTGGCGACCTACGCCGGGATGTCCGCCACGCTGCTCGGATTCGCGGCGTCACTGGCCGTGTACCAGGTCGAGCGCGGGCAGCCGCACGCCACGATCCGTACCTTCGGGGACTCCGTGTGGTGGGCCTGCTCGACGCTGGCGACCGTCGGATACGGGGACGTGGTGCCGGTGACCCTGCTCGGGCGTCTGGTGGCGGTGGCGCTGATGGGGTGCGGTGTGGCGCTGCTCGGAGCGATCACGGGCTCGTTCTCGTCCTGGATGTTCCAGGTGTTCCGGCGCGACGACGAGGAGAGGCCCCCGGAAGACTTCCCGGGGGCCTCTTGATGTCGTGCGTCGCTGCCGTCAGCGGCGGGCGTCAGACCTGCACGCGCTCCTCGACGACCTTGACGATCTTCTCGATCGCCTCGTCGACGGGGATGCCGTTCTCCTGCGAGCCGTCGCGGTAGCGGAAGGAGACGGCGCCGGCCGCCATGTCCTCGTCGCCCGCGATGATCATGAACGGCACCTTCTGCTTCTGCGCGTTCCTGATCTTCTTCTGCATACGGTCCGACGAAGAGTCCACGTCGACGCGCAGCCCCTTCCTCTTCGCCTTGGTCGCGAACTCCTCGAGGTACGGGATGTGCGCGTCGCCGATCGGGATACCGACCGCCTGCACCGGCGCGAGCCAGGCCGGGAAGGCACCCGCGTAGTGCTCGAGGAGCACCGCGAAGAACCGCTCGATGGAGCCGAACAGCGCACGGTGGATCATGACCGGGCGCTGCTTGGTGCCGTCGGGGCCGGTGTACTCCAGGTTGAAGCGCTCCGGCAGGTTGAAGTCGAGCTGCACGGTCGACATCTGCCAGGTGCGGCCGATGGCGTCCTTCGCCTGGACGGAGATCTTCGGGCCGTAGAACGCGGCGCCGCCCGGGTCCGGGACCAGCGGGAGGCCCTGCTTCTCGGCGACCTGGCGCAGCGTCTCGGTGGCCTCTTCCCAGACCTCGTCCGAGCCGACGAACTTCTCCGGGTCCTTGGTGGACAGCTCCAGGTAGAAGTCGGTGAGGCCGTAGTCGCGCAGCAGGCCGAGGACGAAGGTGAGCGTCTTGTCGAGCTCCTCCGCCATCTGCTCCTTGGTGCAGTAGATGTGCGCGTCGTCCTGCGTGAAGCCGCGGGCGCGGGTGAGGCCGTGCACGACGCCCGACTTCTCGTACCGGTACACGGTGCCGAACTCGAAGAGGCGCAGCGGCAGTTCACGGTAGGAACGCCCGCGCGCATCGAAGATCAGGTTGTGCATCGGGCAGTTCATGGGCTTGAGGTAGTAGTCCACGCCCTCGTCGAGCTGCATGGGCGGGTACATGCCGTCGGCGTACCAGTCCAGGTGGCCGGAGGTCTCGAAGAGCTTCCCCTTCGTGGCGTGGGGGGTGTAGACGAACTCGTAACCCTCCTCCTCGTGCCGGCGGCGCGAGTAGTCCTCCATGACCCGGCGGATGATGCCGCCCTTGGGGTGGAAGACGGCCAGACCGGAACCGATCTGGTCGGGGATGGAGAACAGGTCCAGCTCGTTGCCGAGCTTGCGGTGGTCGCGCTTCTCGGCCTCGGCGAGGAACTCCAGGTGCGCCTTCAGCTCGTCCTTCGACGGCCAGGCGGTGCCGTAGATGCGCTGGAGCATCGGGTTCTTCTCGCTGCCGCGCCAGTACGCCGCCGCGTTCCGCATCAGCTTGAACGCGGGGATGTTGCGGGTGGTGGGCAGGTGGGGACCGCGGCAGAGGTCCTTCCAGCACAGGTCACCGGTCTTGGCGTCGAGGTTGTCGTAGATGGTCAGCTCGCCGCCGCCCACCTCGACATTCGCACCGTCGTCGGTGGACGCGGAGCCCTTGATGCCGATGAGCTCCAGCTTGTACGGCTCGTCGGCCAGCTCCTCGCGGGCGGCCTCGTCGGTGACGACACGGCGCGAGAAGCGCTGCCCGCGCTTCTGGATCTCCTGCATCTTCTTCTCGATGGCCTTGAGATCCTCGGGCGTGAAGGGCTTCTCCACGTCGAAGTCGTAGTAGAAGCCGTCCTTGACCGGCGGGCCGATGCCCAGCTTGGCGTCGGGGAACAGCTCCTGCACGGCCTGCGCCATCACGTGGGCGGTGGAGTGGCGCAGGATGCCCAGGCCGTCCTCGGAGGAGATCTCGACGGGCTCGACCTCCTCGCCGTCCTGCACGGCGTACGCGAGGTCCTTCAGCTCGCCGGCCACACGGGCGGCGACGATGGTGCGCTCGCCGGCGAAGAGCTCGGCGGCCGTAGTGCCCGTCGTCACCACGCGCTCTTCCCGCTCGGAATCGCGTTGGATGATCACACGGACGTCTGACACCGGGCTCTCCTGCCTGAAGGGGGCACGCGATGACCTGGCCACGCGCGCAATACACAGAGGATCGTACCGAGCCCGGGGCCCGACTCGCGAAACGGTATCAACGCGGCCCGCACCGCGATCCCCGTCCACGCGCCGGGAACCCCCTGCTCACGAGCCCGTGAGCTCAGTCGTCCCCGCTGCACGCCTCTTCGAAGAAGTCCAGATTCTCCTGGAGCGACTTCATCAGCCGGTCGCGCTCGGCCTCCTCCACCTGTACGGGCACCACCTCACTCGCCCCGGTCAGCCGCCGGAAGCCGCCCCGGCTCTCCAGCCGCCCGTGCACCCTGATCGGCAGCCCCACGAGATGCGCGTGCCCCGCCGTCCGGTACGCCTCCTCGTCCAGCGTCATCCGGACGTGCGGCACATCGGCGCCCCCTAGGACGTGCAGCCGCACCGTGCCTTCTCCGCGCGGCCCCGATCTACGCATGCGCACGACGGTCCCGGTGACGCGGACGGCGATGGACGGCTCGGCCTGCAGATAGCGGGCGCTCGCCTCCCGCAGCACCGCCAGGTCGCCGGGCGAGAACTCGACGGGCGCGTCCCCGGCCGTGCACTCGTCGGGCACCCCGGCCGCCGGTGACCACTCGACGCCGACCCGGGCTCCCTCCGTACCGCGGACGAGGGCGACGAGCGCTTCGATGAGCTCGTGGCTCACCCCCGCCTCGACAGCGCCGTCGAAGGCGTCCATGCCGCCGGTGGCCCGCCGGTAGTCGATGGCCTCGCGGGCCGCGTACAGCGCCTGGTGGAGACGGACTGCGAGCGCGCGCCCCGCGGCGACGGGCACGAACGCGGTGAGCCTGCGGCCGCCGGGGGCGTCACCGACGAGGACGGTCTCCAGCGACGCGGCTGCGGGCCTGCGGTGGCGGGCGCCGTAGTAGCCGGCCCTGCCCCGGGCGGCGAGCGCGGCGGCCAGCAGCATCCGGCGGGCGGCGGTGCGCAGTTGCTCCTCCACCGGCCACGCGGCGCTGCCCGCGGGCCCGGCCGGCACATCGCGCCACCAGCGGATCTCGTCGCTCGGCACGGCGAGCGAGACGAGGACCTCCCGCGCGGAGGGCGACCCGCTGCGCTCCAGGGCCTCGAGCGCCTCGCCGAGCAGGTCGTCGCTGTCGGGAAAGGCGCGGGTCTCCGGCACGAGCAGGCTGGTGCGCCCGGAGGCGCCGGGCAGCGTCCAGCGCACATAGCGCCCGGTGGCGCCGCCGCGGCGTTCCCAGCCGTGCCGGTCGAGCAGTGCGTTGAGCACGACCGGGTCGACCTGCTCCGGTCCGGGGCCTTCGAGGTCGGCGGGGTGCGATCGGGCGGTGTTCAGGGCGCGAAGGCGATCGTCGGTCGGGCGGTGCTGCATCAGGGGTCTCCCTCCCTGTCCGTCAGGGCCTCGCGCGTTGCCCGTCAGGGCCTCCCGCGTCCTTCAGGGCCTTCCGCCCGTCCCGATCCGCGTCATGATCTCGCAGAGCGCACGGTCGTCGAAGATCCGCGAGGTCGGGATGCGCACGGTGGTGCGGCGCCGTCCTGTCACGGGGTGGCCGGCCAGGTTGGTCCAGTAGCAGCAGTGCCGCAGGTCGAGCCGGTCGTGGCCGGCCCGCAGCCAGTCGTCCTGCGAACGCGGCACGATCATCACGACCAGGATCTTGTGCACCGACACCGGTGTGCGGGCGAGTTTCTCCAGGTGCGCGTTGTCGAGCGTGAAGGAGAAGGACGGCCCCGGCGGGTTCGGCGAGAGCTGGTACGTGCACTTGAGCTGCACCTTGATGGTGACCTCGTCGTCGACCGTGTGCCCGGGGGCGCTGTGGCTGACGTGCCAGTCGATTCCGTTGTCAGGGAACGGCTGAGAGAGCGAACAGCCCGCGGCTGCCGCTACGGCGTGCAGATAGCCCACCTGCAGTGTCTCCATGCAGGCGGTGGTGGCGAGTGTGCCGCGCGGCGGTGCGATCCGCTCGGGCAGCAGCCCACCCTGTTCGGGCTGCGCGAGCGCCATGTCCAACTGACCTTCCGAAACAGGTGAATCTCCTGGGCGGGCCGCTGAACTGCCGTGACCCGTATCTGTGTTGTCTCCGGTCGGCGTACGACGCAAACAGCCCGGGTATCACCGAAACGGGCAGCAGCGAGGGGCCATCTGCCAGGTGTGAACGAGGAGTTGCATTGACATGACGTGCTGGTACGAGGGTCCTCTGGCCGCCTTCGACACCGAGACCACCGGCGTGGACGTGGAGAGCGATCGCATCGTGTCGGCCGCGATCGTGGTGCAGGACGCCGCGGGCAGCCGGCCGCGCGTCTCACGCTGGCTCGTGAATCCTGGAGTGCCGGTGCCGGCCGGGGCGACGGAGGTGCACGGCCTGACGGACGAGCACCTCCAGCGCAACGGCCGCTGGCCGGCTCCCGCCGTGGAGGAGATAGCCCGGCTGCTGGGCGAGCAGGCCGCGGCGGGCCGCCCGCTCGTGGTGATGAACGCGCCGTTCGATCTGACGCTCCTGGACCGGGAGTTGCGGCGACATCGCGCCTCCGCGCTCGGCCGCTACATGGAGAGTTCGTCGCTGTGCGTCCTCGATCCGCGCGTCCTCGACAAACACCTGGACCGCTACCGCAAGGGCCGCCGCACCCTGACGGACCTGTGCGCGCACTACGAGGTGGAGCTGGAGGGCGCGCACGACGCGGCCGCGGACGCGCAGGCCTCCCTGGATGTCGTACGGGCCGTGGGTCGCCGCTTCGCGTCCCGCCTGGAGCGTCTGTCCCCCGCCGAGCTGCACACCCTTCAGGCGGTGTGGCATGCCGCTCAGGCGCGTGGGCTGCAGGCGTGGTTCGCGCGCAGCGGCAATCCGGAGACGGTGGATCCGGCGTGGCCGATGCGCACGGAACTGCGTGAGGCCGCCTGACAGTTGCCCGTGCGGGCTCGGGCCCGGGGCACAGAAAAGCCGGTCCGTCTACTGACGGACCGGCTTTCTTCCGGGTGGGCGATACTGGGTTCGAACCAGTGACCTCTTCGGTGTGAACGAAGCGCTCTCCCACTGAGCTAATCGCCCGGGAACGGGTTGAACCATACAGGCCCCGGCGGGTTTCCAACAAACCGGTTCGGTCAGCGCCGCCGCAGATGCGCGACGAGCCCGCGCCGCCCACCCCGCATCATCAGCGCGTGGTTGACGAGGAACACCGGCCTGCCGACGAGGGCGAACCGCCGCAACAGGGGTTTGCACACCTCCACCTCCTGCTCGTACAGCGCGCGCGTCCCGCCCTCTCGCGCGCGCACGGTCCACCGCACCCAGCCCTCCAGGTCGCCGGACACGGCGATCTCCAGGACCCCGGCCTCGGTGTCACGGCGCAGGGCGGTGGCCGTCACGAACAGGTCGTACGGGAGGAGCGAGCGGAATCGGGCGGTGCCGCGGTGCTCGTCAAGGGGTGTCGCCTCGCGCACTTGGGGCCACCACAGGGGGTAGTCCTCGGCGCGCTCGAGGGCCGCGAACACATCGGCGGGCTCCTCGGGCAGGTCCCAGACACTGCGGAAGCGGTAGTGGTTCCAGTCCATGGTGCGAGTCTCCCCCCGTGACGCGGTGACTCACCTGAACGTGAATTGGCCTGATGGCGACTGTCGTTGATTCACCGTCAGAACTTCCGGATTCCCACTGAAATCCGAGAACTCTGAAACGGGGTCAGGTTTGCCCACCCGTCGAATTGCCGAAGGGTCCCGCGGGGATTTATATCCCAGGCATCCGTACGGATTATGGGATTCCTGTTCCGGTCGCCGGACACCAGGAGCGCGCCGCAGCCAGAAAGCGCTTGCAGGTCATGGCGGCCGGGCGCGGAAACGCCGAGTGCCCCGGAGGCTTGAAGCCTCCGGGGCACTCGGTCCGGGGTGGGCGATACTGGGTTCGAACCAGTGACCTCTTCGGTGTGAACGAAGCGCTCTCCCACTGAGCTAATCGCCCGGGCGCAGAGAGAACATTACCGCATGTCAGCAGGTGCTCCGACCAGCCCTGACACCCCCGGCGCGACCCTCGCGGGCCCCCGCTCACTCCTTGATCTTCCACGGCATCTCGAAGCCGAACTTCCACACGTAGATCACCACGAGCACCACGATGATCACCACGCCGACCGACGTCAGGATGATGTTCCGCCGGCGCACCGCGGGGTCGAGCGCGCGCTGCGTGGCCTCGGTGACCTTGCGCTTCGTCCAGCGGAGCACGAGCTGCGCCCAGACGAACTCGGTCGCCCAGATCGCCATGCCGCCGAAGATCACCAGCCAGCCCGGCCCCGGCAGCGGCAGCATGATCACGCCCGCCACCACCACCGCGAGCCCGACCACGAAGACGCCGACCTGCCAGCTCAGATGCAGGGCTCTGCGGGCCTTGATGAACTCCGGCGCCCGCGAGCCGAGCTCCGGCTCGGCCTTCGCCCCGCCCCCCGTCGCCGCGGCCACGGATTCAGACTCGGCCGCCTCGTCACTCCCCGTATTCATACAACCAAACCTACCCGACGGAATCCCGTCACCGGAATGGACGCTCCGGACCGAGAAACACTCCGCCGTCCGAGCTACCTAAACGCACTCAAAACACTCAGAGGGGTTTACAACGGCACCGTAGGTGGCATGTCGATTTCGCCGACGTGCGAATCCCCGAGCGCACACTGAGCGAAAGGCCCTGGCGCTTATGAACACCACGGTCAGCTGCGAGCTGCACCTGCGCCTCGTTGTGTCGAGCGAGTCCTCACTGCCTGTACCCGCAGGACTGCGGTATGACACGGCCGATCCCTACGCCGTGCACGCCACCTTCCACACCGGAGCAGAAGAGACGGTCGAGTGGGTGTTCGCCCGCGATCTGCTCGCCGAGGGCCTGCACCGGCCCACCGGCACCGGCGACGTCCGAGTCTGGCCATCCCGTAGTCACGGCCAAGGCGTCGTCTGCATCGCTCTGAGTTCCCCTGAGGGCGAGGCTCTGCTCGAAGCCCCTGCGAGGGCGCTGGAGTCGTTCCTGAAGAGGACCGACGCGGCCGTGCCACCCGGCACGGAACACCGCCACTTCGATCTCGACACGGAGCTCTCACACATCCTGGCCGAAAGCTAAGGCCTGGAGCCGACGCCGGCACACCGCCGGAGTCACGCACCGCGAGAGCCGCTCGATGCCGTCCACTCGGGGAGACGGACCGAGCCACAACAACTGCATATGGCATACACCGGCGCCGCCGCCGTGGGATCCCCACGGCGGCGGCGTCGGCGCGTCCATGGGCCGGCGGCCAGGCGCCACACGGACGGGCGGACCTATAACATCGGCCAGCATCGGCGGGCACAGGCCCGACCCCCAGGCCAGGGAGCAAATCGTGCTGATCACCCACGACACCCGGTGCGCCCTCGACACCGTGGTCGATCTGGTGAACACCGCACCGGACGACGAGCAGGCCGTCGACGGGCTGGCCGATGTGGCAGCCCTGGGCGAATTCGTACGAAGGAACGACATCAGTGACGTCGGGACACTCACGGAGCGTGACCTCGACGGCGTACAGAGTGTGAGGGGACGGTTCGCCGCCGTGTTCGCGACGCCCGACCCGCACGCCGCCGCCTCGCTCATCAACGAGCTGGTCGCCGCCGCGGGCACCACGCCGCGCCTGACGGACCACGACGGCTACGACTGGCACGTGCACTACTTCGCACCCGGCGCCTCCGTGGCCGACCACCTGGCGGCCGACTGCGGGATGGCGCTCGCCTTCTTCGTGGTCGCCGGGGAGCAGGAGCGGCTGCGGCGGTGCGAGGCCCCGGACTGCCGGCGGGCCTTCGTGGACCTCTCCCGTAACCGGTCGCGCAGGTACTGCGACAGCCGCACCTGCGGAAACCGTTTGCACGTGGCGGCGTACCGGGCGCGCCGCAAGGAGGCGGCGGGCTGACCCGCCCGTGGCCTCACAGCAGGAACAGCCCGTGGCCTCACAGCAGGAACAGATCGTGCAGCGAAGCCAGGAGCAGCAGGCAGCCGATCACCGCCAGAAAGATCATCAAGGGTGGCTGTGACAGTGCGAAGAGGCAGCCTCGGCGTTCGTCGGCCATGAGGGCGTCGTGTCGCTCGTCGGCCTGCGGGGCGGAACCGCCCTGTGTTGTGTCCAGCATCTCGCGGCGATGATGACGCAGCCGGCACACCGCAGTCGATCAACACGCTCAAAAGAAGCGGGAGTTCGCCGGATCCCGTGACGTGGGTGGTACGAGGTCGACCGGGAAGGGTCCGGCGGCTTCCGTTTTCCGACCGGGGTCGACCGACCGCCTGAGAGATTCCTCTGGTCAGATCCCGTGCTTCTTCAGAATCGCCTCGATGTCGCTGAAGTCCTCGGAGCCGGGCTTCGCGGCAGGACCGGCCGCCGCGGGCCGGGCGGTCTGCCCCAGCGAGGGGGCGGAGGCCGCGGGTGCCACGGCCTGGGTCTCGGCGGCGGCCTTCGCCGCCTTGCGCTCCTTGCGGGTGCCACCGCTGCGGCGCTCCAGCGCGCGGGTCACCATGAACAGGAGCCAGGCGCCACCGAGCACGACGAATCCGGCCCACGCCGTAGGGCTGAACGCGGTGTCCGCCAGCCAGCCGACCGCACCGGTCATCACCAGACCGATCGGCACCAGCGAATACGCCGCTATGCGCGCGGCCGCGAGGAAGCGCTTCCGGTACGCGGTGACCGCGGCGATACCCAGCCCGGCCACGGAAACGGCGGAACAGACGGTCTCGGCAATCATCCGGTCCTCCTGGCACAGGCAGCGGGCGACGGAGCATTCCGTCCTCTCCATCGTGCACCGCCCCAGGGTCCGGAGGCCACGGTCCAGCCCGACCTCAGGGACTTTTCCGGGTACGACCTCCTCCGTAGGTGCCGGTCCGGGGCCTGTCAGGGGTCCTTCCAGGGTCTGATCAGGGAGTCTGCCGCAGGTGCCGGTTGGGGTCCCCGGCGCCCGGCTGGAAGACTGGTCCCATGAACGACGCCTCTCCCGCCTCCGCCCCTCAGGGCCGCCCCGTCCTCGACGTCTGGTGCGAGCTCCAGTGCCCCGACTGCCGCACCGCTCTCGACGACGTGCGCGCGCTGCGGGCCCGCTACGGCGACCGCATCGACCTGCGCCTGCGGCACTTCCCGCTGGAGAAGCACAAGCACGCCTTCGCGGGCGCGCAGGCCGCGGAGGAGGCCTTCGAGCAGGGACAGGGCTGGCCGTACGTGGAGGCGGTGCTCGGCCGGGTCGAGGAACTCGACCGCAAGGGCGAGCCGTTCCTCGTCGAGGTCGCGCGTGAACTCGGCCTGGACGCCGAGGAGTTCGACACCGCACTCATCGACGGCAGGCACATCCTGATCGTCGACGCGGACCAGGCCGAGGGCAAGGCGATCGGCGTCACGGGCACACCCACGTACGTCATCGACGGCGAGCGGCTCGACGGCGGCAAGAGCCAGGACGGCCTGCTCGAACGCGTCGAGGAGATCGCCGACCGGCTGCTCGGCTCGTAGCCGGCGGCCCGCGGGCCGCTCAGAGCAGCGGCTTGTACAGGTGGAACTCGGTCGCCCGGTATCCGAGCGACTCGTACAGGCGGACGGCCGGGGTGTTGCCCGCGAAGACGTTGAGCCCCAGGCGGGCGACGCCCGCGGCGTGCGACTCGGCCTCCGCGAGGAGCATCAGCGACCGCCCGTGGCCGTGCCCGCGGTGCTCGGCCGCGACCTCGACGTCGTAGACGTAGGCGCTCTCGCCGCGCAGCGCGACCCACAGCGTGCCCACGACCGCGCCGTCCGCCTCGAGCACGCTCAGGACCGCGTCCCGTGTGGCCAACCCTTCCGCGAGCGTCGCCGCGTGATCGGCCTCGGTCTTGGCGCGGGCCTGGGCCTCCGGGACGCCCCGCTCGACCAGGGTGCGCACATAACCAGCCTGCGTGTGTGCCTCCCACGCGGTGAACTCGGGGCCGGTCATGCGCCGTCCCACGCTGCCCGCCGGGAGCGTGGGGGGCTCGGCCGGGAGCTCCTTCTCCATGTTCCGGTTGCGCTCGACGTAGCCGAGGGCGGTGGCCAGGGCGAGGGCACGCTCCGCCGGCGCGGGGATCGAGACCTCGATCCGGCCGCAGCCCCAGCCGCGCGCCACCTCCTCGGCGGCGAGCGCGGCGACGGTGCCGCGGCCCCGCCCGCGGTCCTCCTCCTCGATCCGCAGATCACGGATCCGGGCCACCCCTTCGCCGTAGACGGGGTGGGTGCCCAGACGCAGCTCGCCGACGGGGCGGCTGTTCACGCACACCTGGTAGTGGCGTGACCGCGTCCCGTCGGCATCGCGCTGAAGCGGCTCGGTCGGCCGCAGGGTGGTGGTCATCAGGGGTGTTCTACCCGCCCTGTGACCACCGCGTCACCCGGATTAGGAGTCGTCCTGTCTACGGGTCGAGGTCGTCCGCCGCGCGCTCGTCGAAGACGCGCATCGCCTTGGCGGTGACGGGACCGGGCGCGCCCGGCAGCTCGCGTCCGTCGACTCGGTGCACGCCCTGCACGTCGCGCAGCGTGGACGTCAGGAAGATCTCGTCGGCACGCTCCAGGACGTCCAGCGGCAGATCGGTCTCCTTGGCGCCGGTCCACTCGACGGCCAGCGCTCGGGTGATGCCCGCCAGGCAGCCGGAGGCGACCGGCGGGGTGTGGATCTCGCCGTCCAGGACGACGAAGACGTTCGACCCCGTGCCCTCGCAGAGCTGACCCACCGTGTTGGCGAACAGCGCCTCGGAGGCGCCCTGTTCGCGCGCGCGGGCGAGCGCGACGACGTTCTCCGCGTACGAGGTGGTCTTCAGGCCGGTGAGCGCGCCGCGTTCGTTGCGCGTCCACGGGACCGTGACCGTGGCGGTGGAGTCGGGGCGCCGGGCGGCCTCGCCGAGGGCGACCACCAGCGTCGGCCCGTGCTCACCGCGGTCGGACCCCAGCGGGGAGAGCCCTCCGGTGTACGTGATCCGCAGCCGTCCGAGCGGCATCGGGTTGGCCTCGAGGACGGCTTCGCAGGCCCGGCGCACCTCGTCGAGATCGGGCTCGGGCAGACCGAGACCGCGCGCGGAACGGGCGAGCCGGTCCAGGTGGCGGGTCAGCGCGAACGGCTTCCCGTCGACCGACTTCACCGTCTCGAAAATGCCGTCGCCCACGGTCAGGCCATGGTCGAACACCGAGACACGGGCGGCCTCGAGGTCCTGCAGTGTGCCGTCGAGCCAGATCTTCACGTAGGGATCCCTCCACTTTCCTGGTACGTACCCGACGCTACCGCTAGCAGCCGAGAAGCCTTCAGTTCGGTCTCCCGCCACTCACCTTCGGGGTCCGACCCCCAGGTGATTCCGGCGCCCGTGCCGAACCGCAGGACGCCCTCGGCCCGGTCGGCCCAGAACGTGCGGATGCCGACGGCCAGCTCGCCGATGCCCCGGTCGGCGTCGACCCAGCCGATGCCGCCGCAGTACGGACCGCGCGGCGCCGTCTCCAGGGCGTCGATGATGCGCAGGGCGCTGGACTTGGGCGCTCCGGTGACCGAGCCGGGCGGGAACGCGGCGCCGAGCAGGTCACGCCAGCCCGCGCCGTCGCGCAGTTCACCGCGGACGGTGGAGACAAGGTGGACGAGGCCCGGGTGTTTCTCGACGACGCACAGCTCCGGGACGGTCACGGAACCGGTCGCGCACACGCGTCCGAGATCGTTGCGGACCAGGTCCACGATCATCACGTTCTCCGCGTAGTCCTTCTCCAGGAGGTCCGCCTCGGTCCGGCCCGTGCCCTTGATCGGCCCGGACTCGACGGTCCGCCCGGTGCGGCTCAGGAACAGCTCGGGGGACGCGGTGGCTATCTCCACGCCGTGCTCGGGAAGGCGGATGGTCCCCGCGTAGGGGGCCGGATTGCCGCGCGCGAGGAGCGCCGTGAGGGCGTCCACGTCCGCGCGCGGCGGAAGGGGCGCGGACAGGACGCGGCAGAGGTTGGCCTGGTAGACATCGCCGGCCGCGATGCGGGCGCGGATCCTGCGGACGCCCTCCGTGTACGCGGCCCGGTCGAGGGACGACGTCCAGTCACCGGCCGCGGGCCCCTGCCAGGCCCCGGGGACCGGGGCGGGCACGGGCTCCTCGCGTACGGAGCCGAAGCGGGCACACACAAGACGGCCCTCGAAGTCCGCGGACACGGCCCAGAAGCCGGCGGAGTCCAGGGCCTCGGGATCGCCGGTCACGTCGCGCAACTCGGTCGCTACGAGACCGCCGAAGCGGGCCAGAGGGGGCAGGTCGTGAGGGAGGTCGCGCACGTCTTCGAGTCTATGGCGGGTGTCCCCCGCGTGACCTGGGGTGGTCGCACCGCAGCACGCTGCGCAAACGCGTTTTTGTACTGGCCCAGGAATCCGCTAGAGTTCAACACGTCGCCGGGACGCGCAAGCGAAACGGAAACGACAAGCGGACGTAGCTCAGTTGGTAGAGCGCAACCTTGCCAAGGTTGAGGTCGCCAGTTCGAACCTGGTCGTCCGCTCAGGAAGTGGGGGATCTTCCCGAACCCCCACACTCCTGGTGGAGTGGCCGAGAGGCGAGGCAACGGCCTGCAAAGCCGTCTACACGGGTTCAAATCCCGTCTCCACCTCCAAGGACGATTAGCTCAGCGGGAGAGCGCTTCCCTGACACGGAAGAGGTCACTGGTTCAATCCCAGTATCGTCCACTGGATCATCGCGAAGGTCACCTTCCCGACGGTCCGAAACCCCGCGCGATTAGCTCAGCGGGAGAGCGCTTCCCTGACACGGAAGAGGTCACTGGTTCAATCCCAGTATCGCGCACGCAGCACCACTCACGGGTCCTGATACAGTCTGGTCCGTCCCGCGCGATTAGCTCAGCGGGAGAGCGCTTCCCTGACACGGAAGAGGTCACTGGTTCAATCCCAGTATCGCGCACACTCAAGAAGCCCCCAGCCTTTCGGCCGGGGGCTTCTTCATGTGCTGGGCGGCTCAGGAGGAGAAGAGCATCCGGCCGAAGCCGCCCTTGTGGTGGCCGTGGTGACCGCCGTGGTGCCCGCCGTGGTGCGGGGCACCCCAGGCCGGGGCGGGGGCCGACGGGTACGCCTGCGGGGCCGGAGGCGCCGGCGGCACCTGCTGCTGCCACTGGGACTCGAGGCGCGTCAGGGACTCCAGCTCGCCATAGTCGAGGAATATCCCCCGGCAGCCGCTGCACTGCTCGATCTGGACGCCATTGCGGTTGTACGTGTGCATCGGTGCATGACACTTGGGGCACTGCATGGTCGGCTCAACTCCTCGCCGTTCGGCACTTCTTCGCCGGAACACTTCCCGGCACCGGTCCGTTGCACCCTACTTCGCCACGCCGTGTGCCAACTCGGCCGGTACCGCTGCCATTCGGTCACAGGCGTCGACCAATGCCTCCTCCGCCTCGTCGAGCGCCCGGCCGGCCGCGACGGCCTTGGCCACGGCGAGTGCCGCGGTCTGGACGGTGAGAGCGCGGGCCGGGGCGTCGAGGGCGGGCCACGGGTCGCCCTGGAGCGACGGAGCGCCGCCCGCCTCCTGGTACGCGGTGAGGAACCTCGTCCACTCCTGTGCCGGAAGCAGGCCGCACGCGAACCACGCGGCGGGGCGGGCGAGGTCCCAGGCCGGGTCTCCGGTGCCGAGATCGTCGACGTCGATCAGGAGCCAGGGGCCGGTGCCGGCGGGGCGGCGGACGAGCTGCCCGAGGTGCAGGTCACCGTGGCACAGGGCCGACGCGTGCCCGCCGGGGGTCTCGGCTCGGGCCCAGGGCGGCAGGCCCGACCAGGCGCGCAGGATCGGGGCACATGCCGCGTGCGGGCCGGCGGCCAGGAGCCGCGCGACGGCGAGGGCCGCCTTGGCCGGGCCGCGCATCGGCGGGAGCGGGCCCGGGAGTTGCGCCGTGGGCACCGCGTGGAGGCGGGCCAGGAGCGTGGCCGCGTCCTCCCACGGCGCGCGTTCGGGGGCGTCGGGGTCCACGGGGCTGCCGTGCGGCCAGAACGTGACGAGCCGGTCGTGCAGATCCGCCGCGACCGGCGTGAGGGGTGGCAGCAGGATGCCGGGGAGCGCCGCCGCCGTGGCGAGGCGGGCGGTGAGCTCGGCGGGATCCGTGCCGGGGGCGTGGGCCTTGGCGACGATGTCTCCGTGACGCACGACCGTGCCGTCCGCCCGGTCGGCGAGTACTGCGCCTGCGGCCGGGCAGGCGCAGGGCCCCTGGCCGGGGTGCGCCGCGCCGCGTGCCGTGGCGGTGAGTGCGGGCAGCAGGACGGGTGCGGTCATCGGTGGTTCCCCCCGGGTGGTGTCACCGCGAGCGTACGCAGAACCGGCGGGTGGGTCCTACCGGTGCGCGGGCAGAACAATGGCCGCGCAGCTCCCCAGCTGCGCGGCCATCATGTGCCGTCCGCCGCACCCCCGTCCCCACGGGGTTTCATGGCCGGATGTCCCCGCCCGGACCGCTCTTCCGGGCCTGGGGCGCCGCTCAGCGCCCCAGCATCACGCCCACGGACGACGCTTGTGTGACCACTGCTTCCCAGCCGCCGAAGACGACTACGAGCAGGGCCGCCAGGGGAAGAACCATGGCCGTCGCCACCAAGGGGTGACGGCGCTCGGAACGACGGCCGCCGAACGTGGCGAATGCCCTGCGTCCCTGCGTGCGGACCATAGTCCGCGGTGCCGTGTCCGCCATGGTTCCTCTCCCGGTCAAGATCTTCGGTTTGGCAGCGGCGGGTACCTGACCTCGGGGGACGAGTGCTTGCACCCGCCGCTTGACCTCAAATCTAGGCGCGTCAGGAGCCACGGTCGTCATGCCCTCGTACCGATTGCCGGGCCTCCCGGAGGATGAGCACCGCTCCCTCGCCTACTCCCCTGGGTGGAGAAGAGGACCTAGGTCTCGGGCTAGGTCTCGGGGTCTTCCCGGAGGGGACGCGCGGCGCGGGCCGCCGCCTCCGAGGGCTCCTCCCTGGGTACCGGCTGCTCGACCAGGGCGAGTACCCGGGTCGCCATGAATCGTGCCGTACGCACGACAGAGCCGGAGCGGGTGACTTCGCTCACTTCCACCACGCCCCTGCGGACCGCCGTCTCGACTCGGCGGCCCGCCCGGCTCGCCACCACCTCGTACGTGCGCGTCGTGTCCCCCGCGTCCACGACTATCTCCACTCGATCACCCTTCACAGGCCCAATCCCCCTTCTACGACGGATGGTTGGCGATCAGGGCAGGCGCGGGCCGCACCACTCCCGCTTTCCCTGACCACCTCTCAAGTTTCCCACCGGGCACTGACAATCGATCGGATCGCGAGGGCGCGGCCTATGCGCGCACCCGGCCGTGGAAACGTAAGCTGTCGCTCGTCAAACGGACCGGGCAGCGGGGATGGACATGGCGATGATGCGCCTGAGGCGCGAGGACCCGCGTGTCGTCGGCTCGTTCAGGATTCACCGGCGGCTCGGCGCGGGCGGGATGGGCGTCGTCTATCTGGGCTCCGACCGCCGTGGCCAGCGGGTCGCGCTGAAGGTGATCCGGCCCGATCTCGCGGAGGACCAGGAGTTCAGGTCGCGCTTCGCGCGCGAGGTCTCCGCGGCCCGCAGGATCAGGGGCGGCTGCACGGCCCGCCTGGTCGCGGCCGATCTCGACACCGACAAGCCGTGGTTCGCCACCCAGTACGTCCCCGGGCCCTCGCTGCACGACAAGGTCGCCGAGGAGGGGCCGCTGGCCGCCTCCGACGTGGCCGCGGTCGGTGCGGCGCTGTCCGAGGGGCTCGTCGCCGTGCACGAGGCGGGCGTCGTGCACCGCGACCTCAAGCCGTCGAACATCCTGCTGTCGCCCAAGGGCCCGCGCATCATCGACTTCGGCATCGCCTGGGCGACCGGCGCCTCCACGCTCACCCATGTCGGTACGGCCGTCGGCTCCCCCGGGTTCCTCGCCCCCGAGCAGGTGCGGGGCGCCGCCGTCACGCCCGCCACGGACGTCTTCGCCCTCGGCGCCACCCTCGCGTACGCGGCGATGGCCGACTCGCCCTTCGGGCAAGGCAGTTCCGAGGTGATGCTGTACCGGGTCGTGCACGAGGAGGCCCAGCTGCACGGCGTACCGGACGCCCTGTCCCCGCTGATCCGGGCCTGCCTCGCCAAGGACCCCGAGGAGCGGCCCAGCACGCTCCAACTGTCGCTGCGGCTCAAGGAGATCGCGGCCCGCGAGGCACAGGGCCTCGGCGACGCCAGGCCGCCCGCCCCGCGCGGGGACACCGACCGGCCCACGGGCCGGCTCGCCGAGCAGTACGCGGAACAGCGCACACAGCGTCGCGCTCCGCAGGGCACTCCCCCGCCCCGGCCGAGCAACGGTTCCTCACGGACCGGCGGCAGCACGCGGCCGGGCGCGCCCCGCAACACGACGCGTTCGGGCTCGCGCCCCGCGCCCCGCAGCAACGGCGGGCGACAGGGGCCGCGGACGACGGGGACCGGGAAGCGCCGGCCCGCCAATCCGCGGCTGCTGCGCCAGCGGCTCTTCGTGTTCGTGGTGGTGACGCTGCTCGTGGCGCTCGGCATCGCGGCGGCACAGGGCTGCCAGGGGCCGTCGCGCGGGCTCGGTGAGCCGCGCGACGGCGTGCACGCGCAGGAGACGCTGCCCCGCCCCTACCTCTGAGGTCCGGTCAGGACCGGGGGCGGCCGGTGGCCACCGCGTAGAACGCGACCGCGGCCGCCGCTCCCACATTGAGCGAGTCGACGCCGTGGGCCATCGGGATGCGCACCCATTCGTCGGCGGCGACGAGGGCCTGGGTGGAGAGGCCGTCGCCCTCGGCGCCGAGCATCAGGGCCACACGGTCCATCTTGTGCGGGGCCACCTCGTCGAGGCTCTTCGCCTTCTCGTCGGGGGTGAGCGCGAGCAGGCTGAAGCCCGCCTCGCGCACCGACTCCAGGGACTTGGGCCAGGATTCGAGGCGTGCGTAGGGGACCGAGAAGACGGCGCCCATGGAGACCTTCACCGAGCGGCGGTAGAGCGGGTCGGCGCAGTCCGGGGAGAGCAGGACCGCGTCCATGCCGAGCGCGGCCGCGCTGCGGAAGATGGCGCCGATGTTCGTGTGGTCGTTCACCGCTTCCATGACGACGACGCGGCGCTGCGTGGCGAGGAGTTCGTCGGCGGTCGGGAGCGGCTTGCGCTGCATCGAGGCGAGGGCGCCGCGGTGCACGTGGTAGCCGGTGACGCGCTCGGCGAGGTCCGGGCTCACGGCGTAGACCGGGGCCGGGACCTCGTCGATGACGTCGCGCATGACGTCGACCCACTTGGCGGAGAGCAGCATGGAGCGCATCTCGTACCCGGCCTGCTTGGCCCGTCTGATCACCTTCTCGCCCTCGGCGATGAAGAGGCCCTCGGCGGGCTCGCGCCTGCGGCGGAGTTCGACGTCGGTCAGGCCCGTGTAGTCGCGCAGGCGCGGGTCGTCGGGATCTTCGATGGTGATGAGACCTTGAGCTTCAGCCACAGGTTGATACTGCCTTGTCCTGGGTGCGGTGCCAACGGCTCGGAGCGAGTTCTGTTACCGCTGGTTACGTGTGGGGGTTCGTGACGGGTCACACGGTGTGCTGCGGGCCCACCGCGACGACGTCGCCGATGACGATGACGGCCGGGGGCCTCACCTCGTGGGTGCGGACGGCCTCCTCGACCGTCTCCAGGGTCGCGTCCACGCGGCGCTGGGCGGCCGTGGTGCCCTCCTGGACCAGGGCGACCGGCGTCTGCGGGGACTTGCCGTGCGCGATGAGGGTCTCGGCGATCCTGCCGATCTTGTCGACGCCCATGAGGACGACGAGGGTGCCGCGCAGCTTCGCGAGGGCGGGCCAGTCGACGAGCGAGCGCTCGTCGTCGGGCGCGACATGGCCGCTGACCACGGTGAACTCATGGGCGACGCCGCGATGGGTGACCGGGATGCCGGCCGCGCCGGGGACGGAGATCGAGCTGGAGATGCCGGGGACGACCGTGTACGGAATGCCCTCGGCCTCCAGCGCGATGGCCTCCTCCATGCCGCGGCCGAAGACGTACGGGTCGCCGCCCTTGAGGCGTACGACGGCCTTGCCCTGCTTGGCGTGCTCGATGAGCGCGTGGTTGATGGCCTCCTGGGCCATGTAGCGGCCGTACGGGATCTTCGCCGCGTCGATCACCTCGACATGCGGCGGGAGTTCGTCGAGCAGGTCGCGGGGGCCGAGCCGGTCGGCGATGACGACGTCCGCCTCGGCGAGGAGACGGCGGCCGCGGACGGTGATCAGGTCAGGGTCGCCGGGGCCGCCGCCGACCAGGGAGACGCCGGTGGTGCGGGTGCGGTGGTGCGGGGCGACGAGCGTGCCGTCGCGCAGGCCCTCGACGATCGCGTCGCGCACGGCCGCCGTGTGGCGGGGGTCGCGGCCGGCGGCGTCGGTGGTCAGGACGGCGACCGTGACGCCCTCGGAGCGGCCGGTGGCCGGCGTCCACGCGGTGGCCGCGTCGGCGTCGTCGGAGCGGACGCACCAGACACGGTGGCGCTCGGCCTCGGCGGAGGCCGCCTCGTTCGCGGCGCGGTCGCCGGTGGCGATGAGGGCGTACCAGGCGTCGGCCAGGTCCCCCTCCGCGTACGGGCGTCGCGACCAGGTGAGTTCACCGCCGTCCGCCATGGCCTCCACCGAGGGCGTCGCGGTGGGCGAGACCAGGTGGATGTCGGCGCCCGCCGCGATGAGGGCCGGGAGGCGGCGCTGGGCGACCTGGCCGCCGCCGAGTACGACTACGCGGCGGCCGGTGAGACGGAGGCCTACGGGGTACGCGGGGTGTTCTGCGGCCATGGGCGTGCGGCTCCTCGTGCGGGTGGCGCGTGTGACGGGTGATGCCTGTAGGAGGCTCGCTTCGGCGCTGGAGCGGGCCTTTGACGTGCGGGTTCAGCGTACGGGGCGGGCGGGACCCGTGTCCCGGCCCGCCCCTGTGGCAGTGAGGGCTGCAGCCCTCGCCCCTGCTACTTCTCCGTGACGCCCGCCGAGTCGAACGTCGCCACCTCGTGCATCGCACGGGCCGCGCTCTGGACGATCGGCAGGGCGAGGAGCGCTCCCGTGCCCTCGCCGAGGCGGAGGTCCAGGTCGATCAGGGGGCGCAGGCCCAGCTTGTTCAGGGCCGCCACATGGCCGGGCTCCGCGCTGCGGTGGCCGGCGATGCAGGCCGCGAGAACCTCGGGGGCGACGGCGCGGGCGACGAGGGCGGCCGCTCCGGCGCTGACGCCGTCCAGGATCACCGGGGTGCGCAGCGACGCGCCGCCCAGGAGGAGACCGACCATCGCCGCGTGCTCCAGGCCGCCGACCGCGGCGAGGACGCCGACCGGGTCGGCCGGGTCCGGCTGGTGGAGGTCGAGCGCGCGGCGGACGACCTCGACCTTGCGGGCGTGGGTCTCGTCGTTGATGCCCGTGCCGCGGCCGGTCACCTCGGACGGGTCGACGCCCGTGTAGACCGAGATCAGAGCAGCCGACGCCGTGGTGTTGGCGATGCCCATCTCGCCGGTGAGGAGCGCCTTGTTGCCGGCCGCGACGAGGTCACGGGCCGTCTCGATGCCGACCTCGATGGCCGCCTTGACGTCCTCACGGCTCAGGGCGGGCCCGGTGGTCATGTCGGCGGTGCCGGCCCGGACCTTGCGGGGCAGCAGGCCCGGGGTCGCCGGGAGTTCGCTCGCCACACCCACGTCGATGACGCAGACCTCGGCGCCGACCTGGTTCGCGAACGCGTTGCAGACCGCGCCGCCGCCCAGGAAGTTGGCGACCATCTGGGCCGTGACCTCCTGCGGCCACGGGGTGACGCCCTGGGCGTGCACGCCGTGGTCACCCGCGAAGATCGCGACGGCCGCGGGCTCGGGGATCGGGGGCGGGCACATCCGGGACAGGCCGGAGAGCTGGGCCGAGATGATCTCCAGCATGCCGAGTGCGCCGGCCGGCTTCGTCATCCGCTTCTGCCGCTCCCACGCCTCGCCGAGCGCCTTGGCGTCCAGCGGGCGGATGTTGGAGACGGTCTCGGCGAGCAGGTCGTGCGGGTCCTCGCCGGGCAGGGCGCGGCGGCCGTACGTCTCCTCGTGGACGACCCAGGACAGCGGGCGTCGCTTGGACCAGCCGGCCTGCATCAGCTCGGGCTCGTCCGGGAACTCGTCGACGTAGCCCACGCAGAGGTAGGCGACGACCTCGAGGTGGTCGGGCAGGCCGAGGGTGCGGACCATCTCGCGCTCGTCGAAGAAGCTGACCCAGCCGACGCCGAGACCCTCGGCGCGGGCCGCGAGCCACAGGTTCTCGACGGCGAGCGCGGAGGAGTACGGGGCCATCTGGGGCTGGGTGTGGCGGCCGAGCGTGTGGCGGCCGCCGCGCGTCGGGTCTGCGGTGACGACGATGTTCACGGGAGTGTCGAGGATGGCCTCGATCTTCAGTTCCTTGAACTGCTTCGCGCGGCCCTTGGGCAGGGACTTGGCGTACGCGTCCTTCTGGCGCATGGCCAGTTCGTGCATCGTGCGCCGGGTCTCCGCGGAGCGGATGACGACGAAGTCCCAGGGCTGCGAGTGGCCGACGGACGGCGCCGTGTGGGCGGCCTCCAGGACACGGAGCAGCACGTCGTGCGGGATCGGGTCGCTGCGGAAACCGTTCCGGATGTCGCGGCGCTCGCGCATGACGCGCAGGACGGCCTCGCGCTCGGCCTCGTCGTAGCCGGGGGCGGCCGGGCCCTCGAGGTCGTCGGCCGGGGCCGGCAGCGTCTCGGAGGTCGCGTCCGTCACGGCCTGGGGGGCGGGGTCGGCCTCGCGGGGGGCGGGGACGAGGGTCTCCGGCTCAGCCTCCACGAGCGCCTGCTCCGTCTCCGCGACGGGCTCGGCGGCCGCGGGAGCGGTCTCCGGCTGCGCTTCGGCCTGGACGGGGGTCTCGGCGACGGCGTCGGGGAGCACGGGAGAGGTTTCGGCGGGCGCCTCGAACGCCTCGGGCGTCTCGTTCGCCCCGGCGGTCCCGGAGAGGTCAGCCGCCTCGGAGATCTCAGAGGCTTCGTGCGTCGCCTGCGGCTCGTTCGTCGCGTGCGTTTCGTTCATCGTGTGCGCCGCGTCGTCGACCGCGGGCGCTTCGTGTGTCTCGGGTACCACGTGGACTTCGTGTGCTTCTTGCGCTCGGGGGACCTGGTCCGCGTCGGGTGTTTCGGGGGCCTCGTCGATGAGGACGGGGGCCGGGGCGGCGGGCGCCACCGGTTCGGGCAACTCGGCCGCGGGCTCGGGCAGCGGCGGCACGACCATGTGCTGCGGCGGTGTCGGCGCCAGGTGCGGCGTGGTGGGGATCGTCCCCTCGACGGGCACGAACTGGCCGAGCGGCTGCGCCGCCTGGTCCGCCGGACCCTCGGCGGGAGCCTGCGGGAAGTGCTGGCCCTGAACCGCCTCGGGCGCCATGGCGAACTGGCCGGAGTGCGGGTCGACGGGCAGTTCACCGGGGTGCGTGGCCATCTGCTGATGCCCTGCGTAGGCGGCCACCGGCTCGGGCTGCACCGCGAACTGCGCGCCCTCGGGGCCCTGCCCGACCGGCGCGAACTGCACACCGTTCGGAGCGGAGGAGTAGTCGACGGCGTACTCGGCCGGCGCGGCCTGCTCCTCGGCGAACAGGACACCGTCGGGAGCCGCCGCGTACACCGGCACCTCCTCGGGGACGGCGAACTCCGGGGCCACCGTGCCCTCCGGCGTCTGCTCGGCCTGCGCGGCGTGCGGGTCCTGCACGTCCTGCGAATGCTGCGGCGCCTGGGCGAACACGGGGGCGTCGCCTACGGTCCGCTGCGTCGGGGCGGCCGGCGTGGCGGGAGTGGCGTCCGGGACGACCGTTTCTGCTGCGACCTCTGGGGCGAGCTCCTGTGCGACCTCCGCGGCGGGCGCCTCGAAGCCCTGCTGCGGCGCCTGCGCGCCCCAGGGAGCGGCGCCCTGCGGCGGGATCTCACCGAGCTGCGGCACCGGGGCGCCCGTCTCGTCGCGCGGGATGTCGAGGTACTCGGGCTCCGTGATGGGCGGGCCCGCCTGACGTACCGGCATGGGGTTCGGCGGTGTGTGTGCGGGGCCGCGGTCGGCGAGCGAACGGACGGGGCTGCCCGTGCCGTCCGGCACCGGCGGACCCATGTGCAGCGGGCGACGCGCGGGCCCGGGGTGCGGGGCGGGCGAGGGCCCCGGCACTCGGACTCCGTTCAGGTCGACCTGGCCGCTGTCCCGGCCCGCCGTCTCGTGCGGGCCCGGCTCGTGCGGGGCGGGCATCGGGGCGGCCTGCGGCTCGCCCCAGGCGCCCTGCGAACCCGGCATCAGCAGCAGATCGTCGTCTTCGGTGGGGGTTTCGGAGGGGTCGAGGAAGGTGTACGCACCCGGGGCGGGGACGCCCGGCTGTTCCACCGTGCCTGCGTTCTCCGGCAGCCCCTCGCCCGGAACCTGGCCGGTGTCGGTCATGCGTACCCCTCGCCCATCGGTTAGTGCTTCTTCGGCAGCCCCCGGCCGTCGGCCGGGGATGCGACCCCAGTGACCGGAACGGCGCACCGACCGCCCGTCATGAAGAACGAGCGTGAGTGCCGTGCGGCACGAGCCGGCTGAGGACAACAGGTATTGTCCCGGTCGGCCGGCTGCCACCGCACCTGGATCGGGCACGGCCCGCTGTGGACTGCGCCACGTTGCGCATCCTCCGGTCCTGCCGTACCACACGCACCCCAAAAGTGGCGCGTTTTCCGGACATTGACCGACGGAAAGCCGGACGTCCGGGTGCAGTACAACGATCGGCCAGCCTACAGCGCGCCCCGGAGCGACGTGGTCACGGGTTGCGGTCGGGCAACTCCCCGGAGAGCAGGAACCCCACGGTCCGCTCCTTCTCGGTCCAGGCGCGAGTGTCCAGCTCGACGGACTGCAGGAGCGAACACTCGACCCGGTAGCCGTGCTCCGTCAGGTCCCTGCCGATGAGTTCGGCGGCATCGCGTGTCGCGGCGTGCGTCACGATGCGTTCGGGACGCCGGTCCGCGACGGCGGAGACGACGGCCGCTCCCCCGCCCCCGATGCGTACGACATCGGGTTCGGGCAGGTCCTCGAGGATGTGGGGCGCCGTGCCGTGCACGATCTGCGGCTGCACTCCGAAGCGGCGGGCGGTGGCGAGGGTGCGGGCGCAGGCGTCGGGGTCGCGGTCGACGGCGATGACGGCGGCACCGAAGCGGGCGGCCTCCGCGGTGAAGGCTCCGCTGCCGCAGCCGATATCCCAGACGAGGTCGCCCACGCGCGGTCCGGTGCGGGCTAGTTGGGCGGCGCGCAGGGGCTCGGTCTCGCCCTCGCCGAGGCGGCCGCCGTACTCGGCGGCGGGCAGTGCCCAGCCGCGCGGGGTGGCCGGGGGGGCGCCTCCGGCGAGCCAGGCGCTGTCGTCGGACGGGGCGGCCGGGCCGCCGATGACGATGACGACGTTCGGGTCCCGCCAGGTGTGGTCGGCGGCGTTGTCGCTGGTCACAACGGTGACCTGCTCGCGGTCGGTGCCGAGTTCCTCGCAGATGACGAAGGTGCGGTGAACGCCTTCGAGGAGCAGTCCGAGTTCGGCGGGGCCCGCTCCGGGCGAGGTGAGAACGGCGACCTTCGGGTGGGCGCGGCAGACGTTGACGGCGCGGCGCAGGGTGCGGCGTTGGGCGACGACGACCTGGGCGTCGTCCCAGGGCATACCGGCGCGGGCGAAGGCCTGGGCCACGGAGGAGACGGCGGGGACCACTTCGACCTCGAGGCCGAACTCGGGCGCGCGCAGGGTGCGTACGACTCCGAAGAAGCCGGGGTCTCCGTCGGCGAGGACGACGGCGGTGCCGCGGTGGGCGGCGATACGGCGGGCGGCGAGCGAAACGCTGCCGAGCCTGATCCGCTCGGCACGGCCCGGGACCTCGGGAAGGGCGAGGTGGTGGCCCGCGCCCGCCACGAGGGTGGCGGCGCCGAGGGCGGAGCGTGCCGTCGCGGTCAGGGGCGAGCCGTCCCAGCCGATCACCGTGACCCGGTCGGCCATCGTCGTCAGTCTCCTGGGGGTTCTCGCGGGTCGAACGGGCTCGGTGAGCGTACCTGGTGTACCTGGGTGTGACCTTTGGGGTCAGTTCCAGTCCGGGAATGACGTGTATCCGCCGGTCTCGGCGAACTCGTCGGAAACGCCGTCGAGGTCCTCGGGCAGCAGGCTCCACACGATGAAGTCGGTCCGCAGGTCCTCCCAGCCGCCGTCCTCGGTACGGGTACGCGCTATGCACGCGTTGCGCAGGACGCCCTCACTGATGCAGCCGATCTTCTGGGCGACCTGCTGGGAGGCGGTGTTGTCGGCCGCGGTGCGCAGCTCCAGGCGCTCCAGACCCTGCTCGCGGAAGAGCCAGCGGGCGGTGGCGAGCGCCGCCTCGGACGCGTAGCCCTCGCCGCGGGCCCAGGGCGCGATGATGTACGACAGCTCCGTGGAGCCCACGTGCCAGTTCGTCTTGCCGAGCTGGACGATGCCGACCAGGCGCTGGGTGAGGAACTCGGTGACGGCCAGGTCGAGGCCGCGGCCCGCGATGCGCTCGGTGGGGGCGTACTGGGTGATCCAGGTGCGGGCCTGGTCCTCGCCGAAGGGCTGGGGCACCGAGGTCCAGGCGGCGACCATCTCGTCGTTCATCATCTCGGCGAGGGCGGGGGCGTCGTCCTCCTCGAGGGCGCGCAGGACCAGCCGCTCCGTGCTGATGGAGATGTCCGGGAAGCCCCGAGTACCAGTCGTCATGGCGCCGCTCCGTAACCTTCATGGCCTGGTGAAGTGCCCAGCATGCAGCATGAAGGCACGTAACTGCACCACGGGGTCCTCTCCCGGTGCGGAAGAGGACCCCGTGAAGGTGCGGTGGCTACGAGTGGTGTCAGCCGGCGGCGACCGGAAGCACCGAGCCCTGGTACTTGTCCTCGATGAACTTCCTCACCTCGGGCGAAGTCAGCAGCACGGCAAGCTTCTTGACCCGGGGGTCGTCCTCGTTGCCCTTCTTGACGGCGAGGACGTTGTTGTACGGGTTGCCCTTCGCGGACTCCACGAGGATGGCGTCTTTCTTGGGGCTCAAGTTCGCGTCGAGCGCGTAGTTGTTGTTGATGACGGCCGCGTCGACGTCGCCCAACGAGCGGGGCAGCTGGGCCGGTTCGAGCTCCTTGAAGACGAGCTTCTTCGGGTTGGACGCGATGTCCTGCGGGCTCGCGTTCGCGCCGGCGCCCTTCTTCAGCCCGATGACGCCCTTGGAGGCCAGGAGTTCGAGCGCCCTGCCCTCGTTGGTGGTGTCGTTCGGCAGTGCCACGGTCGCCCCGTCACGGAGCTCGGTGACGTCGTCGACCTTCTTGGAGTAGACCCCCATGGGCGGCAGGTACACCTCGGCGACCGCGCTCAGGGTGGTGCCCTTGGACTTGTTGAAGTCGTCCAGGTAAGGCTTGTGCTGGTACAGGTTGGCGTCGAGAGTGCCGTCCTGGAGGGCGGTGTCCGGCAGGACGTAGTCCGTGAACTCCTTGATCTCCAGGTCGAGTCCGGCCTTCTTCGCCAGGTGCTGCTTTACGTACGCGAGGACTTCGCCGGCCGGCGTCGGGGTGGCGCCGACGACGAGCTTGCCGCTCCTGTCGCCGGAGCCGGACCCCGAGTCGCCGGACCCGCAGGCCGTCAGGCCGAGCGCGAGGGCTCCGGCGATGACGGCTGCGGGAATCGTGACGGTGCGCATCGCTGCGATCAGAAGGAGGGAAGGACGGAGCCGGCGTACTTGTCCTCGATGAACTTCTTCACCTCGGGCGACGTCAGCAGCTTCGCGAGCTTCTTCACGCGCGGGTCGTCCTCGTTGCCCTTCTTCACGGCGAGGACGTTGTTGTACGCGTTGTTCTTCGTGGACTCCAGGGCGAGGGAGTCCTTGGCGGGGTTGAGGTGGGCACCGATCGCGTAGTTGCCGTTGATCACCGCAGCGTCGACGTCCTGCAGGGAGCGCGGGGTCTGGGCCGCCTCGACCTCCTTGAACTGGAGGTCCTTCGGGTTCTTCGCGACGTCCTGCGGGGTCGCGGTGGCCTCGGAGCCGCTCTTGAGCGTGATGAGCTTGTTGGCGGCGAGGAAGCGCAGGGCGCGGCTCTCGTTGTCGGCGTCGTTCGGGAGCGCGATGGTGCCGCCCTTCTTCAGGTCGCCGAGCGCCTTGGCCTTCTTGGAGTAGAGGCCGAGCGGCTCGAGGTGGACCGTGGCGACCGACTCGAGGTGCGTGGCGTTCTTCTTGTTGAAGTCTTCCAGGTACGGCTGGGTCTGGAAGTAGTTGGCGTCCACGGACCCGTCCTCGGTCGCCGTGTTCGGCGTGACGTAGTCGGTGAACTCCTTGACCTCCAGGTTGAGGCCGGCCTTCTTCGCCAGGTGGTCCTTCACGTACTCGAGGATCTCGGCGTGCGGGACGGGGGTCGCCGCGACGACGAGCGGGTCGGACGCCTTGGCCTTGGTGTCACCCTTGTCGGAGCCGCAGGCGGTCAGGCCCAGGGTGAGGGCGCCGGTGGCGAGGACAGCAGCGGTGATCTTGGTGGTGTTACGCACGAAAAGTGCCTTTCTCCATGGGTGGTGCAACCCGCCGGGTGGGGCGGGGAGTCAGGGGTCAGCGGGTCTTGTCAGCGGGTCTTGGTGGTGGCGCCCGCGGTGCTCACGGCCGGCCGGCCGACGAAGAGGCTGAAGCGGAGCGGCTCGCCGCCCTTGCCCGCGCGGCGGTGCAGGACGCGGGCTCCGCTGTCGCCGCCGAACTGGATGATCGCGATGACGACGGCGAGGATCGCCACGATGGTCCACATCATCCCGGTCTCGAAGCGCTGGTAGCCGTAGCGGATCGCGAGGTCTCCGAGGCCGCCCGCGCCGACGGTGCCGGCCATGGCGGAGTAGCCGATGATGGCGACGATCGTCGTGGTGGTCGCCGAGATCAGCGAGGGCAGCGACTCGGGCACGAGCACCTTGCGCACGACGGTCCAGGTGTTGCCGCCCATCGACTGCACGGCCTCGACCAGGCCGCCGTCGACCTCGCGTACGGAGGTCTCGACGAGGCGCGCGAAGAACGGGATGGCGCCGATGGCCAGCGGCACGATGGCGGCCTCGCGGCCGATGGTGGTGCCCACGATCGCGCGCGTGAATCCGATCAGGGCGACCATCAGGATGATGAAGGGCATCGAGCGGACGATGTTCACGATCTGCCCGATGACCTTGTTCACCAAGGCGTTCTGCAGCAGACCGCCGCGGTCCGTCAGGACCAGCAGGATGCCGAGCGGAAGACCGCCGACGACGGCGATCAGCGTCGACCAGCCGACCATGTAAAGGGTGTCCCAACACGCCTGGGACAGCAGCGGCTGCATCTCCGACCAGGTCACTTGGTGACACCTTCCTTCAGCAGTACGGGCTCGTGACCCTGGATCTCGACCTGGAGCCCCTGCTCGCGCAGGAAGCCGATCGGGACGACGTTCTCGTCGAAGCGGCCGGGCAGCTCGATGCGCATGCGGCCGACCTGCTTGCCCGCGACGGTGTCCATCGCGGCGCCGAGGATCGAGATGTCGATGTTGTACGTGCGCGACAGTTGCGAGATGACCGGCTGGGTCGTCGACTCCCCGTGGAAGGTGACGTCGATGACCGTGCGATCCGCGCCGGAGGCGTCGCCGCTGACCGGGAAGAGCGCGGCGGCGAGCTCGGAGCCCGGCGTCGCGAGCAGCTCGCCGACGGTGCCGGACTCCACGATGCGTCCGCGCTCCATGAGGGCGGCGGAGTCGCAGACCGTCTTGACGACGTCCATCTCGTGCGTGATGAGCAGGACGGTCAGGCCGAGCTGCTGGTTGAGGTCGCGCAGGAGCTGGAGGATCGAGCGGGTGGTCTCGGGGTCGAGGGCGCTGGTGGCCTCGTCGGAGAGCAGCACCTTCGGGTCGCCGGCCAGGGCGCGGGCGATGCCGACGCGCTGCTTCTGGCCGCCGGAGAGCTGGGCCGGGTAGGACTTGGCCTTGTCGGCGAGCCCGACCAGGTCGAGAAGTTCCAGCGCCTTGCGGGACCGCTCGTTCCCCGACTTGCCGAGGATCTCGAGCGGCAGCTCGATGTTGTCCTGGACCGTGCGCGAGGACAGCAGGTTGAAGTGCTGGAAGACCATGCCGATGCGGCTGCGGGCCTCGCGCAGCTCCTTGCCGGCGCGGGAGCCGCGGCCGACGAGGGCGGTGAGGTCCTGTCCGGCGACCGTCACGGTGCCGGAGGTGGGACGCTCCAGGAGGTTGACGCAGCGGATGAGGGAGGACTTGCCGGCGCCGGACTGGCCGATGACGCCGTACACCTCGCCCTCGCGGACGTGCAGATCGACGCCGTCGAGGGCGGTGACCTCTCGACCGCGCGAGCGGTAGACCTTGGTGAGGCCCTGGGTGGTGATCACGTGGGATTCCGTCACTGTCGATTGCGCGGCGCGGGTGAGCGCCTGCGGCGGGCATTCATGGTCGGGATCGGCCTGGACGCAGCACGGTTCTCGCTGTGGCGGTGGAACCGGGGGGAGACTGTGCGCGGGGCGGCCCGGTCACGTACGGCGTAAGCACGGACAGGGCACGGCGTTTCGCTTCGGGGCGCGAGAAACAGGCGGTGCGGGGGCCCTCAGAAGGCGCACATTCGACACATACAACGAGCACCGGGCGTCATCGTCGCCTCGGTCGCAAGGGTGCGGCTGCTCGTCGTGGTCATGCGAAAAGTAAAGCAGAAGTGCGCCCTGATCCCCGAACCGCTGTCCGAATAGCGGACAGCCCTGGACGGTGGACACCCGGCCCGGACGCCGCCCGAGTGAGCCGTGCGGCCAGTGCGGGCAGGGGCAGCAGGTGGTTCCCGCCGTCGTCCGCGCCCGGCCCGGCACCGGGCGCGCTGTGGCCAACGCCACGGTGGCGGGGCCGCGCGCAGCGGGCCTTTTCGGCCGTAATAGGGTCTCGGCATGCTTGATGCCCTGACGGTCGCGACCGCTGTCGCCGCGCTCGCGCTCGCCGCCTGGTGCGGCTTCGCCGCCTACCGCGACCAGCCGACCAAGGACTGGCACTTCATCGGTATGGCGGTGGTGTCACTGCTCGCCACGGTCCAGCTGATCGTCGGCATCGTGCAGCTGGCGCGCGGCGAGAAGCCCGACCAGGGCACGACGATCTTCGTGGCCTATCTGATCGGCGCGTTCGCGTGCATCCCGGCGGCCGGCTTCATGTCGCTCGCCGAGCGCACCCGCTGGGGTTCGGTGACGGTGGCGGCCGGCGGCATCGTGCTGGCCGTCCTGCAAGTGCGGCTCTACGACATCTGGGGAGGCTGAGGTGTCCGTGACCTCACAGAGCGAGAGCGGCAGCAAGCCGCAGAGACTGACCAGCGGCCCCGGCACGCTGCTGGTGTGGCTGTACGGCGTGATGGTGGTCGGCGCGGTCTCGCGCTCGGCCGTCCAGATCTCGACGGAGTTCGGCCACGCGCCGCTGGCCTACTCGCTGTCGGCGCTCGCGGGCATCGTGTACGGCTTCATCACGTACTCCCTCGTGCGCGGTGGGGAGAAGGCCCGCAGGGCGGCGCTGGTGTGCTGCGCCGCCGAGCTCGTGGGCGTACTGACCGTGGGGACGTGGACGCTGGCGGACCCGTCGGCGTTCCCGGACGCCACGGTCTGGTCGGACTACGGCATGGGCTATCTGTTCATTCCGGTACTGCTCCCGGTGACTGCCATGTTCTGGCTCAACAAGGCGCGCAGGACTGCCGCCTAGGGCTTGTCTCCAAGCCCTGGGGTCTGACGGCCCCTAGGCGACGAAGGCGCCCGCTTCCGCGTCCTTGGCGAGCGTCACCACGGTGAGCCGCTCGTCGACGCGCTTCGTGGACACGGCCGCATAGCCGTGCTTCCGGTAGAGACGCAGGTTGTGCTCGCTGCGGTGGCCGGTGAACAGCTGGAAGCGCTTGGCGGCGCCGTCCGCGCCGAGCTTCGCCTCGACGGCGTCGAGCAGCCGCCCGCCCAGGCCGTGGCGCTGCATGCGCGGGTGCACGACGAGCTTGCCTATCCGTGCCGTGCCGTCCGCGTCCATGGCGCCCCGCACCGCGGCCACGACTTCCTCCCCGAGCCGGGCCACCAGGACCGTGCCGCCCGCGAGTTCGGCCCTGACCGAGTCGAGCGGTTCCGTCAGCGGCTCGATCGAGTAGTCGCCGTAGAGCTCGGCCTCGCTCTGGTAGCACAGGTACTGAAGTTTGAGGATCTTCTCGGCGTCCTGCTCGGTCGCCGCAGAGATGATCACGCTCATGCCCATGTGTGCATGCCTCCCGCTCACCTGCTCCGCCGGTTGTCTATCGCTCCTTTCCCCAGGGTTCAGGAGCCGCAACCTCTGCTGCCAGCATTCTGCGCAGGCATCCCAGACATCTGGAACGTTCCGGACCGAGGCTGCCCTGTGAGATACCCAACTCGCCTGCGATCTCGCGGTAGGTGAGGTCCTGCGGCGACAGGAAGGCGGCCACGACGCGGGGGCAGCGACCGGGCAGTCGGCGCACGGCGGCGTGCAGCGCGCGGTGACGGTCGCCGGCCAGCGCCCGCTGTTCCGGGCCGTGTTCGAAGGCGTCGGCGGGCTCGGTGACGTACGGGATCTCCCGCAGCGCGGCGTGGCGGGTGCGGCGGGCCTCGGATCTGACGGCGGCGGTGAGCCAGGCGGCGGGGTCGGCGGGCGGGCCGTCGCTGTCGATGCGCTCCAGCAGGCGCAGCCAGACAGCCTGTTCGAGGTCGCCGGGTTCGCCCGCGCCGGCGTGGGCCTCCGCCGAGACCTCGGCGGCGATGAGCGGGCGCAGGGTGTCGATGACCAGGTCGTACGTCATGCCGGGCGGGACGCGGCCGCCCGGGCGTGTGGTTGCCGGGGCGGCCGCGCGTCACCCCAACCGGGGCCGGGATGCGCTGTGTTGACGGCGTGCTGACGGAGGTCAGGCCTTCAGGAAGTCCTCGCGGGCGAGCAGCGCCGTGTCGCAGTTGTCCGAGAAGATGCCGTCGATGCCGGTGGCCAGGTAGGTCTTGAAGGCGCCGAACGCGTCGCCGTAGGCGTTCGGGTCGGTGCCCTTCTTGAAGTCGGCGGGCAGGAAGGTGTTCTCGTTGCGCATCGTGTACGGGTGCAGGATCAGGCCCGCGGCGTGCGCGTCCTTGACGAGCGTGGTGGGCGCGAGGAGCTTGCCGTCCTTGTCCTTGGGGATGACGAGGTCGAGCGTAGGGCCGATGCCCTGGGCGTACGAGGCGATCTCGTCGAGGCCCTTGGGGGTGATGAGGTCGGCGACGGTGCGCGGGTCACCGGCGTCGACGAAGTCCCAGGGGCGCGAGTTCGCGGTCGACAGGAGCACGACGAGCGGGTTGTCGACCAGCTTGTTCAGCCGCTGGATGCTGGTCGGCTCGAAGGACTGGAGGAAGACCGGCGAGTTCTTCTTGTTGACGCCGTACTTGCGCAGGAGCGTGGCGACGCGCTCCTCCAGGCCGAGGCCGAGCTTGCGGAAGTAGGTGGGGTGCTTGGTCTCGACATGGATCCACACCTCCTTGCCGCGCTCGCGGCTCTGCCGCTCACGCCACGTGAGGACCTCTTCGAACGTGGGGATCTCCCAGCGGCCGTCGTAGAGGGTGTTGCGCTGGCGGTTGGCCGGGATGCGCTCCTTGGCGCGCAGGGTCTTCAGCTCGGCGAGCGTGAAGTCCTCGGTGAACCAACCGGTCGTGGCGACCCCGTCGAGGCTCTTCGTGGTCTTGCGGCCGGCGAACTCGGGGTGCGCGGAGACGTCGGTCGTCCCGCCGATTTCCGGCTCGTGACGGCATACGAGGTGACCGTCCTTGGTGGGCACGAGGTCGCCCGCCTCGATGACGTGCGCGCCCATCTCCAGGGCCAGCTGGTACGAACCGAAGGTGTGCTCCGGCCGGTAGCCGCTCGTGCCCCGGTGGGCGATGACGGTCGGCACGGGCAGGCTCTTGTAGCCACCGCCACCGTGATGTCCGCCACCACTGCGCTCGTCGGCGCTCGCCACGCCGGGCGCGCCCAGGACGGCTCCGCCCGCGCCGAGCACCGCCGCACCCAGTACCGAACGGCGGCCGAGCTGCGACCCCCGGGACTCCTGTGACTTCCGCATGCCCATTGAGCACTCCTCCCACATCAGTGCCTTGCACCTGTCAAAGCGCACCGATCGTAGGTGTGCGGGAGTGACCAGTGGGAGACCTTGGACCGAACGGAAGGGTGATGCGAGGTGACTCCTGCGCACCGCGTGACGGCCAACGGAGCGTAAATGCGGGTCAACACTGCGTATCGAGTGCGTGAACCCGATGTGCAACGGGCCGGGGGCCGCGAGTATCGTCCTCACCTGCAGACTTCAGCTCATCCAGCCACGGCTTAGGCCGCCACCCCTTGACACCGGAGGGCCCGTTGTCCCGTTTCGCGTTCATCAAGGCAGTGCTCTCACCGATCATGCGCCTGATGTTCCGCCCCCGGGTGGAGGGCGCCGAGAACATCCCGGGCACCGGTCCGGTCATTCTCGCGGGCAACCACCTGACCTTCATCGACTCGATCGTGCTGCCGATCGTGTGTGACCGTCAGGTCCTGTTCATCGGCAAGGACGAGTACGTCACCGGCAAGGGCGTCAAGGGCCGCGTCATGGCGTGGTTCTTCACCGGCGTCGGCATGATCCCCGTCGACCGGGACGGCGCGAACGGCGGTGTCGCGGCGCTCATGACGGGCCGTCGCGTCCTGGAGGAGGGCCAGGTCTTCGGCATCTACCCCGAGGGCACCCGCTCCCCCGACGGCCGCCTCTACCGCGGCCGCACCGGCATCGCCCGGCTGACCCTGATGACAGGCGCGCCCGTCGTCCCGTTCGCGATGATCGGCACGGACAAGCTCCAGCCGGGCGGCAGTGGCCTCCCGCGGCCCGGCCGCGTCACCGTCCGCTTCGGCGAGCCGATGGAGTTCTCCCGCTACGACGGCATGGGCCGCGACCGCTACGTGCTGCGCGCCGTGACCGACTCGGTGATGGCGGAGGTCATGCGCCTGTCCGGCCAGGAATACGTGGACATGTACGCGACCAAGGCGAAGGCCGCCTGAGCGGGTCGCGCTCGAACACGACGAAGGGCCGCACCCGGTGGGTGCGGCCCTTCGTCACACGTACGGACGCCTCGACGCCCGGTGAAGGTGCGTCATCCGTACGGCCGTGTCGTCATCCGTACGGTCGCGTCCGTCACGGGTGTTCGACGCCGTCCTCCAGCTTCTGGCCGCGCAGCAGGAACCACGCCGCCACCGCCGTCGCGAGGAGTACCGCCGCGCCGACCCCCGCGGCCGCCCGCAGCCCGTCGACGAAGGCGCTCTGCGCGGCCGAGATCAGTTCGCTCGCGGTGTGCGCGGGCAGCGCCGAGACGGAATCGACCGCGCCGCCCAGGGATTCGTGGGCGGCCGACGCCACCTCGGGCGGGGTGCCGACCGGGGCCGTGAAGTCCCGGTAGACGCCCGTGACGATGGAGCCGAGCAGGGCGATACCGAGGGCCGCGCCCAGTTCGTACGCCGTCTCGGAGACCGCCGAGGCCGAGCCCGCCTGCTCCTTCGGCACGTTGGAGAGGATCACGTCGGCCGTGACGGTGAACGAGAACCCCGCGCCGACGCCGACGATCAGGAGCACCGACCCGAGCAGCGGATAGCCGGTCGACTGGCTGAGCCCGGTCAGCCCGGCCAGGGCGAGGCCCACCGCGGCGAGGCCACCCGCGACGACGGAGCGCACGGAGAACCGGCGCGCGACCCTGCCGGCGACCAGTCCGGCCGCCACCGCACCGATGGCGGCGGGCAGTTCGGCGAGACCGGCCTCGAACGGGCCGCGCCCCTGGACCAGTTGCAGGAACTGGGAGAGGAAGAACACCAGGCCCGAGAGGCCGAGGATGGTGAGCAGGTCGGCGAGGACCGCGGCCGAGAATCCGCGGTGGCGGAACAGACGCATGTCGAGGAGCGGCGCGGGCAGCGTGAGCTGGCGTCGGACGAACCATGCCAGAGCGGCCAGTCCGAGCACGCCGGACGCAAGCACCTGCCAGCCGAGGCCGTGCGACGCGGCCTCCTTGACCGCGTAGACGACGCCGATCATGCCGACGAGGGACAGGACGACGCTGATCAGGTCCCACGGACCGCCCGCCGGGTTCTTCGACTCGGGCAGCAGCTTGACGCCGACGACGACGAGGACCGCCATCACGGGCAGGTTGATCAGGAAGACCGAGCCCCACCAGAAGTGTTCGAGCAGGAAACCGCCGACGACGGGACCCACGGCCGCGCCCGCCGAGGCCGCCGCACCCCAGATACCGACGGCGAGCGAACGCTCGCGCGGGTCGGTGAAGATGTTGCGGATCAGGGCGAGGGTCGAGGGCATCAGGGTGGCACCCGCGACGCCGAGCAGGGCCCGGGCCAGGATCATCATTTCGGGGCTCGTCGCGTACGCGTTGAGCACCGAGACGGCACCGAACGCGACCGCGCCGGTGAGCAGCAGCTTCTTACGGCCGATGCGGTCGCCGAGGCTGCCCATGGAGACCAGGAGTCCCGCGATCACGAACGAGTAGACGTCGCCGATCCACAGGAGCTGCGTACCGGTCGGCTCCAGGTCCTCGCTGATGTACGGCGTCGCGAGACCGAGCACCGTCGCGTCGACCGCGACCAGGAGCACCGCGAGCACGAGGGCGGAGAGCGCGAGCCATCGTCCTCGTCCGGGCCTCGGCTCCACCTCCGCCGCGAATGTGCGCTGGTGTGTGCTGGTCATGGTTCCACTCTCCGTCTGGCGCCGCCGAGCAGGAGCTCGACGATCATGTGTTGGAAGTCCTTGGCGGCCACACGGCCGTCCTGTACGGCCCAGGCGCCCCCGCCGATCAGGCTGTAGAGCGCCTCCGTGAGCCACGCGGGTGTCAGGTCGATACGAAACTCGCCGCGCTCCTGGCCGCGCGTGAACAGCCCGGCGATACGGGCGTCGAGCCGGGCCCAGCCCTCGTTCTGGGACTCGCCCTCGAAGAGTTGGTTCTCCGTGACGAGGAAGGCGAGGAGTCCGGCGCACGGCTGGATCTCCGTCACGAGCCGGCGTACGGCGTCGTCGGCGCTGCCCTCGTCGAGCCGGGCGGCGTCGAGAGCCGCCTCGCACTCCTGGATCCCCAAGTCCTCGAGGGCCCTGACGAGTGCGTCCCGGCCCGCGAAGTGCCGGTGCAGTGTGGCGCGGCTGAGACCGGCTGCCCTGGCCACCTCGTCCATCGTGGCCGTGGCCTTGCGGGTGAGCAGGGCGGCTGCGGTGCGCAGCACCTGGTCTCGGTCGACTGACATGAGACGAGGATAGACCACGTGAGACATGTTTGTCTCATGCAGAGCGTGGACGTCTCATAGATGGCTGGATATATGGGGGCGAACCAGGTGAGGGTGGGCGCGACAGGGGCGCGGGCGCGGGTCAGGTCTGCCAGGCCTCGCGGCACAGGGCTGTGGACGCCTCGTCGAGGTGACGGGCCGTGGCGAGCCAGGCACGGGCGACGGCGTCGGCGTCGGCGTCCGCCGGGACGAGGCGGCCGAACCCGTCGCGGCCCCGCTCGGCCGCGGATCTGCGCATCGCATCGACCACCGGTCGTGGGCGCGCGCGCCGAACGCACTCGTCACGAGCACCGGTTGTGAGCCGGTGTTGATCAACCGCCGGAAACTTTGGAGGCATCCACCGACAACGCCGTGTGGCCCGGCCCCCTGAAGGGCCGGGCCACACAAAGGGCAGGTCAGGACTTGGCGTCGGCCCACGCGCGCTGCACGGCGAGGTCGTCCTTCACCTCGGCGAGCTGCACCGCGACGGCCGAAGGAGCGGTGCCGCCGCGCCCGTTGCGCGAGGCGAGCGCGCCCGCAACGTTGAGGACGGTGCGCACCTCGGGCGTGAGGTGCTCGGAGATCTTCGCGAACTGCTCGTCCGTGAGCTGGTCGAGCTCGATGCCGTGCTGCTCGCACTCCTTGACGCACTCGCCGGCGACCTCGTGCGCGACGCGGAACGGCACGCCCTGCTTGACGAGCCATTCGGCGATGTCGGTGGCGAGCGAGAAGCCGGCCGGGGCGAGCTCCTCCATCCGCTCCCGGTTGACCGTGAGCGTGGCCATCATGCCGGTGAACGCGGGCAGCAGGACCTCGAGCTGGTCGCAGGAGTCGAAGACCGGCTCCTTGTCCTCCTGAAGGTCGCGGTTGTACGCGAGCGGGAGGGCCTTGAGCGTGGCCATGAGTCCGGTCAGGTTGCCGATCAGACGGCCGGACTTGCCACGGGCGAGCTCGGCGATGTCCGGGTTCTTCTTCTGCGGCATGATCGACGAGCCGGTGGAGAAGGCGTCGTGAAGGGTCACGAAGGAGAACTCCTTCGTGTTCCAGATGATGATCTCCTCGGCGATGCGCGAGAGGTTCACGCCGATCATCGCGGTGATGAAGGCGAACTCCGCGACGAAGTCCCGCGACGCGGTGCCGTCGATGGAGTTGCCGGCCGAGCCGTGCTCGAAGCCGAGGTCCTTCGCGACGGCCTCCGGGTCGAGGCCGAGCGACGAACCGGCCAGGGCGCCGGAGCCGTACGGCGAGACCGCCGTGCGCTCGTCCCACTGCCGCAGCCGCTCGGCGTCCCGGGACAGGGACTGGACGTGCGCGAGGACGTGGTGCGCGAACAGGACCGGCTGGGCGTGCTGGAGGTGCGTACGGCCGGGCATGGCGACGTCGGCGTGCGCCTCGGCGAGGCCGACGAGCGCGTCCTGGAGGTCGGCGACGAGGCCGCCGATGACGCGCGCGTGGTCGCGCAGGTACATCCGGAAGAGCGTGGCCACCTGGTCGTTGCGGGACCGGCCCGCGCGCAGCTTGCCGCCGAGGTCGACGCCGAGCCGCTCCAGCAGGCCGCGCTCCAGCGCCGTGTGGACGTCCTCGTCGGCGATCGTCCCGACGAACGAGCCGTCCGCCACATCCGCTTCGAGCTGGTCGAGGCCCGCGAGCATGCGGGTCAGCTCGTCCTCGGTGAGCAGGCCCGCCTTGTGCAGCACGCGCGCGTGGGCGCGGGAGCCGGCGATGTCGTACGGCGCCAGGCGCCAGTCGAAGTGGACCGAGGCGGAGAGTTTCGCCAGGGCCTCGGCGGGGCCGTCGGCGAACCGGCCGCCCCAGAGGCGGACATCGCCGGTGTTGCTGCTCACGGTTGCTCCTAGATGTGCGGTGACGCGGGGCGGGTTTTCTCTTCCCCGTCCCGCCCCTTCCCGTAACGGGTATCAGGCGAGGTCGCGCTTCGCCGCGCTCTTCGAGGACGGGGCGAAGACGTCGATGACGTCATGCATGAGTATGCATTCGACTGCATGATTCGTCAATCGACCCCTCCGCGGACCGAAACGCGCGCGAAATCCTTAGACAGGCGAACGATCCCGGGCCGATAATCCAGAACCATGGGAAAGACCTACGAACGCATAGACGGCAGGCTCCGCACCTTCATCGAGGAGCAGCCGATGTTCTTCACCGCGACCGCACCCCTCGCCGAGGACGGCACGGTGAACCTCTCACCCAAAGGACTGACGGGATCCTTCGCCGTGCTCGACGAGCGGACCGTCGCCTATCTCGACTTCGCCGGCAGCACCGCCGAGACCATCGCGCACCTGCGCGAGAACGGCCGCATCACCCTCATGTGGTGCGCCTTCCAGGGCCCTCCGAACATCGTCCGGGTGCACGGCCACGGAGAACCCGTCTTCCGTGACGACCCACGGTTCAAGGACCTGCTCGAACACTTCCCCGATATCGACCCCAGCCTCCACGGACTGCGCGCCATCGTCGTCGTGACCGCCGAGCTCATCCGCGACAGCTGCGGATACGCGGTGCCCTTCATGTCGTACGACGCGGACCGCGACCTGCACGGGAGGCGGTTCGCACGCGAGGACGACGCCTCCCTGAGCGAGTACTTCAAGAAGAAGGAACACATCGAGCACAGCATCGACGGACTTCCGGGGCTGCCGCTCCCGTTGCCTCCGACTACCGTCTGACACATGCACTCACGATCCGTCACCATCGCGTCCCTGGCCGCGGCGATCGCCGTCCTGACCCTGGGCGCGGCACCGCCCGGCGGGCCCGCGCCCCTGCCCGAGCGGATGGCCGACACGGGCGGCGGCTCCCAGCTCGTCACCGCGCAGGCCGCCGGCACGGGCTCCACCACCGGCACCGTCACCTGGTGGGACCGACGCGGCGGCCGGTGGGTCGCGGCGGGTTCGGCGGCGGCGCGGTTCGGCGCGAAGGGCCTCGCCGACGGCGGCTCGCGCAAGCAGGGCACGTACACGACACCCACGGGTCTGTACGGCCTGCCCTACGCCTTCGGGACCGAACCCGCGCCGGCCGGCACGACCGCCGCCTACCGGCGCGTGCACCAGGACTCCTGGTGGTGCCAGGACAACGACTCGCGGTCCTACAACCGCTGGACCGAGCCGCGTCCGGCCGACTGCCGCGCCGCCGAGTCCGAGCACCTCGTGGCGTACGCGACCCAGTACGGGCACGCCTTCGTCATCGCCTACAACTACGACCGGCCGGTGCGCGGGCGCGGCGCGGGGATCTTCCTTCATGTGAACGGGCGCGGGGCGACGGCCGGGTGCGTGTCGGTCCCGGCGGACGCGATGCGTCGCATCCTGCGCTGGGCCGAGCCCGGCCGGCGGCCGCACATCGCGATCGGAACGGCGAGCGGCGCGACCGCGATCACGCGTTACTGAGGCGGCGCCGTCGGAAAGTGGACCGTGAACACGGTCTCGCCCGGCTCGCTGCGCAGCGTCGCGGTGCCGCCGTGTGCCTCCGCGACCGCCGTGACGATGGCGAGGCCGAGTCCGGTGCCGCCGCCCGCCCCGGCCGGCCGGGGCCGGTCGCCGTGGGTGAAGCGTTCGAAGATCCCGTCGCGGATCTCCTCCGGGACGCCGGGGCCGTCGTCCCGTACCGACAGCGACACCCCGAGCTCGTCGGCGTCGATGCGGGCGGTGACCCGGGTGCCGGGCGGGGTGTGCAGGCGGGCGTTGGCCAGGAGGTTGGCGACGGCCTGGTGGAGGCGGTGCGCGTCGCCCGTGACGGTGACCGGTTCCTCCGGGAGCTCCATGGCCCAGCGGTGGTCCGGGCCCGCCGCCCGGGCGTCGGTGACCGCGTCGAGCACGAGGCGCGTGAGGTCGACCGGCTCGCGTTCCAGGGGCCGGCCCGCGTCCAGGCGGGCGAGGAGGAGCAGGTCCTCGACCACCTCGCCCATCCGTCCGGACTCCGCGGCGATGCGCTCCAGTGCATGGCGGACCTCGGTGGGTACGGGGCCCCGGTGCAGGAGGGCGAGTTCCGCGTGGCCGCGGATGGAGGCGACGGGGGTGCGCAGCTCGTGGCTGGCGTCGGCGGAGAAGCTGCGCAGGCGTTCCTCGGAGGCGTGCCGGCGGGTGAGCGCGTCCTCGACGTGGCCGAGCATGCGGTTGAAGGCGGACGCCACCTGTCCGACCTCGCTGCGCGGGTCGGACTCGGGAGCGCGCGGGGGCAGGACCACCGCGCCGCTCGCGAGCGACAGTTCGCTGACGCGGGTGGCCGTGGCGGCGACCCGGCTCAGCGGGCGCAGGGACCAGCGCACCCAGAGGGCGCCGGCGACGCCCGTGGCGGCGAGCGCGATCCCGAAGACGCCCGCCGCGACGAGTTCGAGGCGGTGCACGGTGGCTTCGACGGGCTCCAGCGGCAGGCCCGTGAGGAGGACGTCGCCGTCCTTCCCCTCCCGGGCCTCGACCCGGTAGTGGTCCAGGGACGACAGCCGGATCGTGTGCCCCTGCCCATCGACCGGCACGGCGGCGAGGGTCCTGCGGTCGACGTCGGTCAGGCGCACGCTCAGGTCGGCGGCGCCGTCGGACACGGCGCCCGCCCTGATGACGGCGGCGTTGGTGACGGTGGGGCCGACCAGCCGGGCGCCGAGGGTTCCGGTGGCCTGGCGGCGGGTGTCGGCGTGCTCGTCGCCGTCGTGGTCGTCGGGCCCGCGGCCGCTGTGTTCGAGGCTCTCCGGCAGGGCGCTCCCGGCGTCGTGGAGCTGCTGGTCGAGGCGCCCGGTGAGGAAGCCGCGCAGCTCCACCACGGCGGCCACACCGACGGCCGCGCAGCTGATGGCGAGCAGCGCGACGAGCCCGGCGGTGAGGCGGGCGCGCAGGGTGTGGGGGATGCGCGGGCGCGGCCGGCTCATCGGGCGGCCGGCTTCAGGACGTACCCGGCGCCGCGCACCGTGTGGATCATGGGTTCGCGGCCGGCGTCGATCTTCTTGCGGAGATAGGAGACGTAGAGCTCGACGACATGGGCCTGGCCGCCGAAGTCGTAGGACCAGACGCGGTCGAGGAGCTGGGTCTTGCTGAGGACGCGGCGGGGGTTGCGCATCAGGCAGCGCAGGAGCTCGAACTCGGTCGGCGACAGGTCGATGCCCGTGCCGCCGCGCGTGACCTCGCGCGCGTCCTCGTCCATCACGAGGTCACCGACGGTGAGCTGGGCGCTCTCGGCGAGTTCCCTGGTCATGCCGGCGCGGCGCAGCAGGCCGCGCAGCCGGGCCACCAGTTCCTCCAGGCTGAACGGCTTGGTCACGTAGTCGTCGCCGCCCGCGGTGATGCCGGTGACCCGGTCCTCGACGGTGTCGCGGGCCGTGAGGAAGAGCACACAGACGTGCGGCTGCGCGGCGCGCAGTTCGCGCAGGACGGACAGGCCGTCGCGGTCCGGGAGCATGATGTCGAGGACGACGGCGTCGGGACGGAAGTCGAGTCCTTCGCGCACGGCGTCACGGCCGGTCCCAGCGGTGCGGACGTCCCAGCCCTCGTAGCGCAGGACTCCGGTCACGACCTCGGCGATGTCGGGTTCGTCGTCGACGACGAGGACGCGCACGGGGGTGCCGTCGGGGCGGGTGAGTGCGGGGCGTTCGTTCATCTCGTCCCAAGACTCTCTCGGATTGCTGTGAGTTCGCTCTGAACAACAGGTGGCGCCTCCCGTTCAGAGCCCGCTCAGAGGTTCGGGCCGCAGAGTTGCGTCCTGTCCGGCCCGCCCGACCCCGATCCGACGAGGAGCCGCTCCGGTGACCACCACGCACAGCCCTCCGCCGCTGCGTCACCGCGCCCCGCGCCCGGCGCGCCGCCGCTCCCCCGCGGTGCCGCTGCTGGCCGCCGCGGGCGCGGGCGGGGCCGCGGTGCTCGCCCTGTGGTGGCAGGGCACGGGCGTCGTGTCCGGCGCCGACGGCTGGCTGACGGGGGCGGGCCGGATCATGGGCCTGATGTGCGGCTATATGTGCGCGCTCCTGGTCGCCCTGATGGCGCGTGTGCCGCTTCTGGAGAAGGGGCTCGGCAGCGACAGGACGGCGCGCTGGCACGCCTCGGCCGGCCGCTGGACGGTCGGTCTGCTTCTCGGCCACATCGTCCTGATCACTCTCGGCTACGCGGCGCAGAGCCGTACCGACCCGGTGTCGGAGCTCGGCACGATCGTCCTCGACTACCCGGAGATGCTGAAGGGCACGGTGGGCGCGGCCGTGCTCGTGCTGGTGGGCTTCGTGTCGGCGCGGGCGGTGCGCCGCCGGATGCGGTACGAGACCTGGTACTACCTGCACGTCCTGACGTACGCGGCGATCTTCCTCGCGTTCGGGCACCAACTGGCGCTCGGCGCCGACTTCGCGGGCGGGGCGGCCGCCCGCGCGGGCTGGTACGCCCTCTACCTGGGGGTGGCCGCGCTCGTGCTGTGGTTCCGGGTGCTGGTGCCGGTGCGGCTCAACGTCCGGCACCGGCTGCGCGTCGAGGCCGTCGTGCGGGAGGCGCCGGGGGTGACGTCGGTGTGGGTGAGCGGCCGGCGCCTCGAAGCCTTGGGTGCGGAGCCGGGTCAGTTCTTCCGCTGGCGCTTCCTCGCGCCCGGCATGTGGGGAGCCTCGCACCCGTACTCGTTGTCGGCGATGCCCCGCGGCGGGTTCCTGCGGATCACGGTGAAGGCGCTGGGCGACCACAGCGCGTCCGTCGCGGGCCTGACGCGGGGCACGCGGGTGTGGGCGGAGGGGCCGTACGGGGCGCTCACGGCGGGGCTGCGGCGCTCGCGCCGGGTGCTGCTGCTCGCGGGCGGCACGGGCATCACTCCCCTGCGCACGCTCTTCGAGACGCTGCCGGCGGCGCCGGGCGACCTGACGCTGCTCTACCGGGCGCGCACCGCCGAGGAGTTGGCGCTGCGCGGTGAACTGGAGTCGATCGCGGCCGGACGCGGCGCCCGCCTCGTGTACGTCCTGAACGACACCGACGGCACCCGGACGGACGTCACCGCGGACGGACTGCGCCGGATGCTCCCGGACATCGCGGCCCACGACGTGTACCTGTGCGGGCCGCACGGCCTCGCGCTCGCCTCGTACGACGCCCTGCGCGGGGCCGGCGTGCCCGCTTCCCGTGTCCACTACGAGTCCTTCGAGCTGTGAGCCGCGCCATGAGAGCCCATCCGATCCGCCGTACCGTCCTGACCTGCGTCGCGACCGTCTCCGTGACGACGCTGGCGCTCGCACTCAAGCCGCACTCGCAGCCGGTCACGGCGGCCCCGCAGTCCCCGACGTCCAGCCGCTCCCCGGCGGCCTCGGGCGGCACGGGGTCCGGGTCCGGCAGCGCGGCCGGAAAGCGGACTCTCACCGGCGAGACCGTGCAGACGCGTTACGGCCCCGTCCAGGTCGAGATCACCGTCGACGGCTCGAAGATCACCGCCGCCCGTGCCGTCAAGACCCCGTCGGGCGACCGGCGCAGCCAGGACATCGCCTCGTCCTCGGTCCCGACCCTCGTGCAGGAGACCCTGGACGCCCAGAGTGCCCGGATCGACACGGTCTCCGGTGCCACGTTCACCAGTGAGGGCTACATGACGTCGCTGCAGAGCGCGCTGGACCAGGCCCGTGGGTGACACCGCCGGACTGCACCGGGTCGTGCACACCATGGGAACGGTGTTCTCGATCACGGTGCGCGGCACGGACGTGGGTCCGCGGGCACTCGACGAGGCGGAGGCGTGGCTGCGTCACGTGGACGCCGTCTTCTCGACGTACCGCGAGGACAGCGCGGTCAGCCGGATCGCCCGGGGCGAGCTCGCGCCCCAGGACTGTGCGCCCGAGGTCCGCGAGGTGCTGCGACTGTGCGAGCGGGCACGCGAGCACACCGGCGGCTGGTTCACGGCGGGGCACTCCGGTGGCTTCGACCCGAGTGGCCTCGTCAAGGGGTGGGCGGTGGAGCGGGCGGCCGAGGCGCTGCTCTCCGCGGGCGCGACCGGCGTCTGCCTGAACGGCGGCGGCGACGTCCAGCTCCACGGCGGCCCGTGGCGCGTGGGCGTCGCGCATCCGCTGCGTCCGGGTCAGGTGGCGGCGGTCGTCGAGTCCCGGCAGGGCGCGCTCGCGGTAGCGACGTCGGGTCCTGCGGAGCGCGGCTGCCACATCGTCGACCCGCACACCGGGCAGGCGCCCGTCGGCGGTCTCGCCTCCCTGACCGTCGTCCACGCAGGGCTGACCGACGCGGACACCTGGGCGACCGCCGCGTACGCGATGGGTCCGGGGGCGCGGGCGTGGCTGGAGGCGCAGCCCGATGTCACGGCGTTCGCGGTGACGGCGGACGGGGAGACCTGGTCGGTGACTCCCTGACGAGGACGGGGAAGATGTGTGGGGCTCATGAAGATGTAGGGACCACATAACGAGACGGGGTTGCGGGCACACCAGGTGGCGGCGTTGCATCGCCCGGTGCAGACCGAACAGTTGATCCCCCAGCCGACAGACACCGGCAACCGCGCGGCGCGCCTGGCCGTGACCGTGTTCCCCGTACTCGTGCTCGCGGCGGGCGGTATCGGGCTCGCCCTGCCGGACGCCTTCGTGAGCTGGAAGACGAACGTCCCGTACCTGCTGGGTGTGGTGATGTTCTGCATGGGGCTCACGATGACCCCGCACGACTTCAAGGGCGTCGCGAAGCGGCCCTGGGCCGTCGGCCTCGGACTCGTCGCGCACTACGTGATCATGCCGGGGCTCGGCTGGCTGATAGCCAACGCGCTGAACCTGCCGCCCCAGTTGGCGGCGGGAGTGATCCTCGTGGGCTGCGCCCCCAGCGGCACGGCCTCCAACGTGGTGACCTACCTGGCGCGCGGCGACGTGGCCCTGTCCGTCTCCGTCGCCACCGTCTCGACCGTGCTCGCCCCGCTCGTCACACCGCCGCTGACCCTGCTCCTCGCGGGCGAGTTCCTGCCCGTGGACACGGGGTCGATGGTCACGGACATCCTCAAGACCGTGCTGCTGCCGGTCATCGCGGGGCTCGTCGTGCGCCTGGTCCTCGGCCGCTACGTCGACCGGGTGCTCGGCGTCCTGCCCTGGCTCTCGGCGCTGACGATCGCCGTCATCGTGGCCGTGGTCGTCGCGGGCAGCGCGACGGCGATCAAGTCGGCGGCCGGGCTCGTCCTGCTCGCCGTCGTCCTCCACAACGGCCTCGGGCTCGCGCTCGGTTACGGCGCCGGAAAGCTGGCCCGCCTCGGGGCGCCCGCGTCCCGCGCGATGGCGTTCGAGGTCGGCATGCAGAACTCGGGGCTCGCCGCGTCGCTCGCCACGGCCCACTTCAGCCCGCTCGCGGCGCTCCCCGCGGCGGTGTTCTCCGTCTGGCACAACGTGTCGGGCGCCCTGGTCGCGGCCTGGATGTCGTACCGGGCGCGCCGTGCCGAGCAGGCCTGAGGAACGCGGAAGCGCCCCGGACCGCCCGTGAATCCCGGGCGGTCCGGGGCGCGAGCCCGAACGATTCAGCGCACTCAGTGGTCGTTCTGGGCGAGCCGCAGCAGATGGTCGGCGAGCGCCTGCCCGCCGGCCGGGTCGCGGCTGATCAGCATCAAGGTGTCGTCACCCGCGATCGTGCCCAGGATCACCTGGAGTTCCGCCTGGTCGATCGCCGACGCGAGGAACTGGGCGGCGCCGGGCGGGGTGCGCAGGACCACGAGGTTCGCCGAGGCCTCCGCGGAGATCAGCAGTTCCCCCGCGAGCCGCCGCATCCGCTCCTCCTTGGCCGAGCCGCCGAGCGGGGCCTGCGGGGTGCGGAAGCCGCCCTCGCTGGGCACCGCGTAGATCAGCTCGCCGCCGGTGTTGCGGATCTTGACCGCGCCCAGCTCGTCCAGGTCCCGGGAGAGCGTCGCCTGCGTGACCGAGAGGCCGTCGTCGGCGAGCAGCTTCGCCAGCTGGCTCTGCGAGCGCACCGGCTGCCGGTTGAGGATGTCCACGATCCGGCGGTGGCGCGCGGTGCGGGTCTGCGGCACGGCGGGTCCCGCGGCGTGCTCGTTGTCCTGCGCCTGACTCATCGTCGTCGTCCCATTCCTCAGGATCGTCCTTCCCCGTCGGCCCCTTCGAGGGCCTTGTCCAGGACGCCGGGCAGGGCCTGGAGCAGGGTGTCCACCTCGTCGTCGTGGAGGTTGAGCGGCGGCATGAGCCGTACGACATCGGGGGCGGGCGCGTTCACCAGGAGGCCGGCGTCCTGAGCCGCCTGCTGCACCTGGGGCGCGAGCGGCTCGGTGAGCACGATACCCAGGAGGAGCCCGGCGCCCCTTACGTGGCCGACGAGCGGGTGCCCGAGGGAGGCGACACCGTCCCTCAACCGCGCCTCGGCGCGCTTCACGTTCTCCAGGAGGCCCTCGCCCGCGACGGTGTCGAGCACCGCGAGGCCGGCCGCGCAGGCGACGGGATTCCCGCCGAACGTCGTGCCGTGGTGACCGGGCTTGAGCAGCTCGGCCGCCTCGCCGAACGCGACGGTCGCGCCGATGGGCAGTCCGCCGCCGAGCCCCTTGGCGAGCGTGACGACATCGGGGTCGATGCCCTCCTCCGCCTGGTACGCGAACCAGTGGCCGGTCCTGCCGATGCCGGTCTGCACCTCGTCGAGGACGAGGAGGGTGCCGGTGGCCCGGGTGATCTCCCTGGCCGCCCTGAGGTAGCCGGCGGGCGGCACGACGACGCCGTTCTCGCCCTGGATCGGCTCGATGATCACGAGCGCGGTCTCTTCCGTGACCGCAGCCCGCAGCGCCTCGGCATCGCCGTACGGGACATGCGTGACGTCGCCGGGCAGCGGTACGAACGGCTCCTGCTTGCCGGGCTGGCCGGTCAGCGCGAGGGCACCCATCGTCCGGCCGTGGAAGCCGCCCTGGGTGGCGACCATGTGTGAACGGCCCGTCAGGCGGCCGATCTTGAAGGCGCCCTCGTTGGCCTCGGCGCCCGAGTTGCAGAAGTACACGCGGCCGGACCGGCCGAAGAGCTGGAGGAGCCGTTCGGCGAGCGCGACGGGCGGCTCGGCGACGAAGAGGTTCGAGACATGGCCGAGGGCGGCGATCTGCTCGGTGACCGCCCGGACGACCGCGGGGTGCGCGTGGCCGAGGGCGTTGACCGCGATGCCGCCGACGAAGTCGACGTACTCCTTGCCGTCGGCGTCCCACACCTTGGCGCCCGCGCCGCGGACGAGGGGCAGCCGGGGCGTGCCGTAGTTGTCCATGAGCGCGCCCTGCCAGCGCGCGGTCAGCTCCTGGTTGCTCATGACTCCCCCTGTGCGTCGATGGCGCTCACGTCGGTGGCCTCGGGGGCGTCCGGCACGACCATCGTGCCGATGCCCTCGTCGGTGAAGATCTCCAGCAGGATCGAGTGCGGGACCCGGCCGTCGATGACGCGGGCGGTCGTCACGCCGCCCCGCACGGCGTGCAGGCAGCCCTCCATCTTGGGCACCATGCCGCTGGCCAGCTCGGGAAGGAGCTTCTCCAGCTCCTTGGCGGTGAGCCTGCTGATGACCTCGTCGGAGTTCGGCCAGTCCTCGTAGAGGCCCTCGACGTCGGTCAGGACCATCAGGGTCTCGGCGCCCAGTGCCGCAGCGAGTGCCGCGGCCGCCGTATCGGCATTGACGTTGTAGACATGTCCGTCGTCCTGGGAGCGGGCGATCGAGGAGACGACCGGGATACGGCCGTCGGCGAGCAGGGCCTCGATGGCGCCGGTGTCGATCTCGGTGATCTCGCCGACCCGGCCGATGTCGATCAGTTCGCCGCCGATCTCGGGCTTGTGCTTGGTGGCGGTGATGGTGTGCGCGTCCTCGCCGGTGAGGCCGATGGCGAGCGGGCCGTGCTCGTTGAGGAGCCCGACGAGCTCGCGCTGCACCTGGCCGGCCAGGACCATCCGCACGACGTCCATCGCGTCCTCGGTGGTGACCCGCAGGCCCGCCTTGAACTCGCTGACGATGCCGTGCCGGTCGAGGGCCTTGCTGATCTGCGGTCCGCCGCCGTGCACGACGACGGGCTTGAGGCCCGCGTGGTGCAGGAAGACGACGTCCTGCGCGAAGGCGGCCTTGAGGTCCTCGTCGATCATGGCGTTGCCGCCGAACTTGATGACGACGGTCTTGCCCTGGTGCCGGGTGAGCCAGGGCAGCGCCTCGATGAGGATCTGCGCCTTGGGCAGTGCGGTGTGCTTCCGCGTCGTGCTCATGAGCTGTACGCGCTGTTCTCGTGGACGTAGTCCGCGGTCAGGTCGTTCGTCCAGATCGTCGCGGTCTCGGAGCCGGCCGCCAGGTCGGCGGTGATGACGACCTCCCGGAAGCGCATGTCGACGAGCTCGCGGTCCTCGCCGACGCCGCCGTTCTTGCAGACCCAGACGCCGTTGATGGCGACGTTCAGCTGGTCGGACTCGAAGGCGGCGGACGTCGTACCGATCGCGGACAGCACCCGGCCCCAGTTGGGGTCCTCGCCGTGGATCGCGCACTTGAGGAGGTTGTTACGGGCGATGGAGCGGCCCACCTCGACGGCGTCGTCCTCGGTCGCGGCGTTGATGACGTCGACCCTGATGTCCTTGCTGGCGCCTTCGGCGTCGCCGATGAGCTGCCGTCCGAGGTCGTCGCAGACCGTGCGGACGGCCTCGGCGAACTCGGTGTATTCGGGGGCCACTTCGGCAGCGCCGGAGGCCAGGAGCAGCACGGTGTCGTTCGTCGACATGCAGCCGTCGGAGTCGACGCGGTCGAAGGTGACCTTGGTGGCGTCCCGCAGGGCCTTGTCCAGGACGTCGGCCTCCAGGTCGGCGTCCGTCGTCAGGACGACGAGCATGGTGGCGAGGCCGGGGGCGAGCATGCCCGCGCCCTTGGCCATGCCGCCGACCGTCCATCCGTCACCCTCGAACACCGCGGTCTTGTGCACGGAGTCGGTGGTCTTGATGGCGACGGCGGCCTTCTCACCGCCGTGCGGGCCGAGCTGCGCGACCGCCGTGTCGACGCCCGGCAGAAGCTTGTCCATGGGGAGGAGTTCGCCGATGAGACCGGTCGAGGCGACGGCGACCTCGCCCGCGTTCAGGCCGAGCGCCTCCGCGACCTTCTCCGCCGTGGCGTGCGTGTCCTGGAAGCCCTTGGGACCCGTACAGGCGTTGGCGCCACCGGAGTTGAGGACGACGGCGGACACGAGCCCGCCCTTGAGGACCTGCTCCGACCAGAGCACCGGCGCGGCCTTCACGCGGTTGGAGGTGAAGACGCCCGCGGCGGCCAGGCGGGGCCCGCTGTTGACCACGAGGGCCAGGTCGGGGTTGCCGTTCTGCTTGATCCCGGCGGCGATGCCCGCGGCCGTGAATCCCTTGGCTGCCGTCACACTCACTGTGTCTCCTTGTTCGCTTCTCCAACCGCGCAGCGCAGCGGCGCGGCCTTGGTACCCGTCTGCGGCCCGGCGGCTGCGCGCGCGTCGCTCACGGCGCGACTCCGATCGTGGTGAGCCCAGTGGTCTCGTCGAGACCGAGGGCGATGTTCATGCTCTGGAGGGCGCCGCCCGCGGTGCCCTTGGTGAGGTTGTCGATGGCGCTGATCACGATGATCCGGCCGGCCGCCGAGTCGTACGCGACCTGCACCTGCACGGCGTTCGAGCCGTACACCGAAGAGGTCGCGGGCCACTGCCCCTGCGGGAGCAGGTACACGAACGGCTCGTCGGCGAAGGCCTTCTCGTAGACGGCCCGTACGCTCTCGGCGCTCACGCCCGGCTTCGCCTTGGCGCTGCACGTGGCGAGGATGCCGCGCGGCATCGGGGCCAGCGTCGGAGTGAAGGAGACGGAGACCGGCACACCGGCGACCGCGCCCAGGTTCTGGATCATCTCGGGGGTGTGCCGGTGGCCGCCGCCCACGCCGTACGGGGACATGGAGCCCATGACCTCGGAACCGAGCAGGTTCGGCTTGGGCGCCTTGCCCGCGCCGGACGTCCCGGACGCGGCGACGATCACGGCCTCCGGCTCGGCGAGCCCGGCCTCGTACGCGGGGAAGAGCGCGAGGGAGACGGCCGTCGGGTAGCAGCCGGGGACCGCGATGCGCTTGGTGCCCTCCAGCGCGGCGCGCGCACCGGGCAGCTCGGGGAGCCCGTAGGGCCAGGTCCCGGCGTGCGAGCTGCCGTAGAACTTCTCCCAGTCGCCCTCGTCCTTCAGCCGAAAGTCGGCGCCCATGTCCACGACGAGCGTGTCCTCGCCGAGCTGCTCGGCGACGGCGGCGGACTGCCCGTGCGGCAGCGCGAGAAAGACGACGTGGTGGCCGGAGAGCACCTCGGCGGTCGTCGGCTCGAGGATCCGGTCGGCCAGCGGCACCAGGTGCGGCTGGAGCGCACCGAGGGGCTGCCCCACGTTCGAGTTGCCGGTCAGGGCGCCGATCTCCACATTGGGATGAGCGAGCAGCAGACGCAGCAGCTCTCCGCCCGCGTATCCGCTTGCCCCTGCCACTGCTACGCGTACCGCCATGGAACCCTCCTCTTGGATGGCATGACTATACGCAGGAATGCACGTTTATGCAATGCGAGCGGTCTCCGGAACCGCGGTGCCGTCAGTCGGCGACCGGCGACGAGGTTCGCGAGCCGGGAGACCAGAGGCCGGCCGGCCCACCGCGCCGGCGCCTCGGTGCCGCGCAGGCGCGGTGGGCGGAAGCGGTGCGGGGCGGGGCGGGGCGTCGAGCAGAACCGGTCGCGCCGCGGCGGGAGAGGCCACCCGGACGAAGTCGGGGGCGGGTTCGCCGAGCCGGCGGTACAGGCCGGTGACGGCGGCTTCGGCGCGTGCCCGGTCGGCGGGGCGCGGACAGTGCATGGCGGCGGAGTCACTCGGCAGCGACGATCTGCGCCGGCTCGACGCGCTCGCCTGAGGAGTGGGGAGGGGCAGACGTGATCTTCGAGAGTCCCCTGCGGGGAGGCGTCAGCGGGCTCACCGGAGGGTGGCGGTGTCCGCCTATCCAGTCGTCATGCGGCAGAGCGTGACGGAGGCCGCGCGGCTGGCGCAAGGGATGTCCGGCGGCCCGACCCCGTCGCCGGGCGGGGTCCCGGCAGGCGGCAAAATGGGGAGCACGGGCAACGAGATGGGTGGGACGAGATGAGTGAGGCCTGGGCGGTTGCCGACGTGCTGGCCCATCTGGCGGGCCGGTGGCACGTCGAGCGGACGGTGCGGGACCTCGCCGGCGACGCGGTCGGCACCTTCTCCGGCACCACGGACTTCACGTCCGACGACGCGGGCGGGCTGCTGCACCACGAGGCGGGGACCTTCGTGTGGCACGGCAGCGCCCGGCCCGCCGAGCGCAATCTGCGGTTCCTGCCGGGCGACGCTCCCGGCACGGCCGTCGTGCGGTTCTCCGACGGCCGCTTCTTCCACGACCTGGACCTGCGCACCGGCCACCACACGGCGGACCACCCCTGCGCGGCGGACCTCTACCGCGGCGAGTTCGAGGTGACAGGACCGGACCACTGGCGGATGGAGTGGCGGGTCAGGGGCCCGGCGAAGGACCTGGTGCTCACCACCGCGTACACGCGCGCCGCGTCCTGACTCACACCGCGGCGTCCAGCCGCACGCTCCAGCGGCCCGCGCTCCCCGTGAGGACGGCGGCCGACAGGGGGCGCACGTCGATGTTCCAGTACGTCGACGGGGGCGCCTTGAGCGCGTAGACGAGCGCCGCCCGCACGACGGCCGGCTCGGCGACCGCCACGACGGTCGCGCCGTCGTCGCTCGGCCGCGTGTCGAGCCAGCCGCCGACCCGCGATATGAACGCGAGCAGCGACTCCCCGCCGTGCGGCGCCGATCGCGGGTCGCGCAGCCAGGCGTCGACGGCGCCCGGCTCGACGGCCGTCACCTCGGCGAGCGTGCGCCCGCGCCAGCGGCCCATGTCGCAGTCCCGGAGGGCGAGCTGGGCCAGGGGCGCGAGGCCGAGCGCCTCGGCGGTGCCGCGGCTCCGGGCGGTGGGCGCGCAGTAGCGCAGTTCCGCCGCAGCGAGCGGCACCAGCGCGGGCGAGGCCAGCTCCACCTCGTGCCAGCCGGTGTGGTCGAGGGGCCGGTCGTCGTCGAAGCGCTCCGCGAGCAGCGAGGCGCTGCGCGCGGCAGCGAGAAGCGTCACGCGAACGGGCATGCGGTGATCGTGGGGCGTGCCACGGCTGCGGTCAAGAGTCCGCGGGGCGTATGCCGGACGCATGCGCCCCACCGTGCGCTCACCGCAGGGTCAGCACCATCCAGTTCTCCGGCTCGGCGAGCGCCGCGAAGCCCACCTTGTCGTACACCCCGTGCGCGTCCCGCGTGGCGAGCATGATGCGGCGCAGGCCGAGCGGCTCCAGGTGGCCTCGTACGGCGGCGACGAGCGCGGTGCCCACGTTCTTGCCGCGGACGGCCCGGTCCACGTAGACGTCGCAGAGCCAGGCGAAGGTGGCGTGGTCGGTCACGACACGGGCGTACGCGACCTGCTCACCCGAGGCGGCGTCGTAGACCCCGAAGTTCAGCGAGCCCGCGATCGCCCGGTCCTGGTGTTCGCGGGCGCGGCCCATGGCCCAGTAGGCGTCCGTGGAGAGCCATTGGTGCACGCGGGCGGCGTCGAGGCGGGCGGCGTCGGTCGAGATCTCGTAGCCGTCGGGGAGCGCGGGGGCCGTGGTGTGTGTGTCGGTCATGACGCGAGATTTGCAGGCGGCGCCGGTGTCCGTCGAGCAGGTTTCGGGCGCTGATCCCTCCCGTCGCCTACTCGAGTACCTCGTCGCACGCGGTCCGCAGCCGGCGGATGCCCTCCGTGATCTCCGCGGGCCCGGCGACCGCCGCGAAGCTCAGCCGGATGTGCGGGGCCGGGGGCTCGGCGGAGAAGTAGGGGCGCCCGGGCGCGACGGCGACGCCCGCGCGCAGCGCCCCCGCGACGAGCGCCGCCTCGTCCGTGCCGTCGGGCAGCCGCGGCCACAGCAGATAGCCGCCCAACGGCACGTGTCCCACCGTGAGTTCGGGCAGGGTGGTGCGCAGGGCCGTCGTCATCGTGTCGCGGCGCACCTTCAAGTGGGCGGCCACGGTGCGCAGATGGCGCGGCCAGGCCGGTGAGCCGACCAGTTCGAGGGCGGCCTCCTGGAGCGGGCGCGGCACGAAGAAGTGGTCGACGACCTGAATCGCGCGCAGCCGTTCCAGGACGGGGCCGCGCGCGGCGAGGCAGCCGATGCGGAAGCTCGGCGAGGTCGCCTTGGTCAGGGAACAGACATGGACGACGACGCCGTCGTGGTCGTCGGTGGCCAGCGGACTGGGCAGCGGTCCCGCGTCCTCGTGGACGAGGCGGCGCACGAAGTCGTCCTCGATGATGAACGCGCCGGCCTCGCGCGCGATCCTCAGCACCTCGGGGCGCCGCTGTACGGAGAGGACCGCGCCCGTGGGGTTCTGGAACAGCGGCTGACACACGAACACACGCGCCCCCGTCGCCCGGAACGCCTCGGCGAGCAGCTCCGGACGCACCCCGTCCGTGTCGACCGGCACGGGCACGGGCCGCAGCCCCGCCGCGCGCGCGATCGCCAGCATGCCCGGATACGTGGGTGATTCGACGAGGACGGGGGCGCCGGGCGGGGCGAGGGCGCGCAGCGCGGTGGCCAGGGCGGACTGGCCACCGGACGCGATCAGTACCTCGGCGGCGGTGATGGCGCCGCCGATGCCGCGGGCGAACCACTCGCGCAGTTCGGGGATGCCGTCGACCGGGGGGCGCCCCCACGCGCCGGGGCGGCGGCCCGCGCGGGCCAGAGCTGCGGCCATGGCGCGTTCCGGCTGGAGCGAGGGGTGCAGATAGCCGCCGTTGAACTCGACGACTCCCGGTGGCGGGGCGGAGAGCGTGACCAGGACTCCGGAGGCGTCCACGGCCCGCGGCACCAGTTCGGTCGCGGAGTCGGCGCTCAGTGCGAGCGCCTGCCAGGAGGTGTCACCGGCCGGGTGTGTCGCGGCGCGGGGCTCGGCGCGGAACGCCCCGGCCCCCGGACGTGTCACGACGAGGCCCTCCGCGGCGAGCTGCGCGAGCGCGCGCGACACGGTCACCGGGCTCACCCGGAACCGTTCGACGAGAGCCCGGCTGGACGGCAGCTTTCCACCTGGAGAGTAGCGATCCAGCTCCCCCCGCAGCTGTTCCGCCAGTTCACCCACACTGCTACGCTCATACATGAGGACAGAGAGTAGCGCTACTACCGCCGCCGGGATAGCAGTTGACGCGAGCGCGGCCCCCGCCGCGGGCACCGCGACACGTCCTGGCCCCACCCCCCTCACCGCGAAGGCGACCCGTGGCGGGACCGTCCTCGCCGCGCTCGGCGTCACCGCCTTCTCGCTCACCTTCCCCGCCACCGCCTGGGGACTCGAAGGGTTCGGGCCCTGGAGCCTCGTCACCGTGCGGAGCGTCCTCGCCGCCGTGATCGCCGGCTCCTGTCTGCTCGCGCTGCGCGTCGCCGTCCCCGAGCGCCGCCACTGGGCCGGTCTCGCCGTGGTCGGCGCGGGCGTCGTGCTCGGGTTCCCGCTGCTCACAACGCTCGCCCTGGAGACGGCCACCACCGCGCACTCCGCCGTCGTCGTCGGCCTGCTGCCCCTGACGACCGCCCTGCTCTCGGCGCTGCGCACCGGCGCGCGGCCCTCGCGCAGCTTCTGGATCGCGGCGTGCGCGGGCGCCGCCGCCGTGATCGCGTTCACCGTGCAGCAGAGCGGCGGCACGCTCACGACCGCCGACCTGTACCTCTTCGGCGCGCTCCTCATCTGCGCCGCCGGCTACACGGAGGGCGGCCGCCTGGCCCGCGTGATGCCGGGCTGGCAGGTCATCGCCTGGGCACTCGTGACGTGCCTGCCGCTCACCGTGCCGGGGGCGCTCGTCGCGCTGAGCCACGAGCCGTTGCACCTGACGGGGCACGCCGTCGCGGGGCTGCTCTGGGTGGCCGTGGGCTCGCAGTTCGTGGGCCTGGTCGTCTGGTACCGCGGCATGGCCGTCATCGGCATTCCCAAGGCGAGCCAGCTCCAGCTGGCCCAGCCCCTGCTCACCCTGGTCTGGTCGGTGTTCCTGCTCGGCGAACACCTCTCCCCGGCCGCGCCCCTGACCGCGGCGGCCGTGCTCGTGTGCATCGCGGTGACCCAACGGTCCCGCGGCTGAGGGTCCCCAACCCCGCAACCCGGTCCTACCCTTGAGATACGGGTCGACGAGGGACGAGGAGGTCACTCACGATGCGTGCCACCAAGGGCGACCATCTGCGGGTGCACGGCAGGACCGTGGGCGAGCACGACAAGGTCGCGGAAATCGTCGAAATCATGGGCCACGACGGCGAGCCGCCGTTCAGGGTCCGCTTCCAGGACGGCCACGAGGCGGTGATGTCACCGGGTCCCGACTCCGTCGTGCAGCACGAGGAGCCGACCCCCTAGTCACACCTGGCCCTCTCAGTAGTGGTCCTTGACCACCCGGGCCATGGCGCCGATCCGGTCGGCGCCCACCTCCTTCGCCGAGAAGTACACATGTCCGTTCACCTGCGGATAGCGCTCGGCGAAGGTGAGGTGGCGGGAGAGCTCGGCCGGATCCTGCCACGCGGCGGGCTGCGACGGATCGCCCGCCTTGTAGAGCGCCTCGCCCGCGTAGAGGCGCACGCCCGTCCCACGTGCGACGTCCGACCACCAGGGCACGAGCTTCGCGTAGTCCGCTGCGGCGAAGCCGATGTTCCAGTAGATCTGCGGGCAGATGTAGTCGATCCAGCGCTCGCGCACCCACTTGCGGGTGTCGGCGTGCAGGTCGTCGTACGTCTGCACCCCGGCCCGGGTGTCCGAGCCGAGCGGGTCCGTCGCGGCGTTGCGCCACACGCCGAAGGGGCTGATCCCGAACTGGGTGCGCGGCCTGATCCGTTTCACGCTCGCGGACATCTCGCGCACGAGCCGGTCGGTGTTGTCGCGCCGCCATGACGCCCGGTCCGGGAAGTTCCCGCCGTGGGCCGCGTAGGCGTCGTCGTCGTCGAAGACCTGGCCCGCGACCGGATACGGGTAGAAGTAGTCGTCCCAGTGCACGGCGTCGATGTCGTAGCGGCGGACGGCGTCGAGCATCGCTTCCTGGACGAACTCGCGCACGTCGGGCAGGCCCGGGTTGTAGTAGAGCTTCCCGCCGTAGGGGACGACCCAGTCGGGGTGCCGGCGGGCCGGGTGCGTGGACACGAGGCGGGAGAGGTCCGTGTGGTTCGCGATGCGGTAGGGGTTGAACCAGGCGTGCAGTTCGAGCCCGCGCCGGTGCGCCTCCGCGACGGCCGTGCCGAGCGGGTCCCAGCCCGGACTTTCGCCCTGCACCCCCGTGAGGACGTCCGACCAGGGCTCGTACGGCGAGGGCCACAGCGCGTCGGCCGTCGGCCGTACCTGGAAGACCACGGCGTTCAGGTGCCGGCCCACCGCCGTGTCGAGGTGGGCGATGAGCTCCGTACGCTGCTGTGCCGCGCTCAGGCCCGCCTTCGAGGGCCAGTCGAGGTTGGCCACCGTCGCCAGCCACATGCCCCGCATGTCGCGGGCCACCGGAGCGTGACGGGCCCCGGCGGCGGCCGCGTCCCCCGCGGCGAGCCCGGTCAGCGCGGCCGCCGCCGCGGCTGTGAAGCCCCTGCGTGACAAATGCCTCATTCGCCCACCCCGTGGCCAACGGGCCCGGCCGTCCCGGGCCGCACTGGGGACAGCATGCCCGACCCGGCCCGCCGTGTACGGGAGGTTCCGAGTAACGTGCAGGGCCGAGGCAGGCGCCGGAACCCGGGGGTCCTGCCGGCCGGAGAACAGCGAAAGGCACGAGGTGACCGACCCTATGGGGGACATCCAGCGCGTCGGAGTGGTGGGCTGCGGCCAGATGGGAGCCGGGATCGCAGAGGTCTGCGCCCGCGCCGGTCTGGACGTCATGGTGGCGGAGACCACCGGAGAGGCCCTGGAGATCGGCCGTACCCGGCTGCACAACTCCCTCTCCAAGGCGGCCGAGCGCGGCAAGATCAGCGCCGAGGAGCTGGCCGAGACCCTGGCCCGCCTGAGCTTCACCACCGACCTCGGGGAGTTCTCCGACCGGGACCTCGTCATCGAGGCCGTCGTCGAGAACGAGCAGGTCAAGACCGAGATCTTCCAGGTGCTCGACCAGGTCGTCACCCGGCAGGACGCCATCCTGGCGTCCAACACCTCCTCGATCCCGCTGGTCAAGCTGGCCGTGGCGACCTCGCGCCCCGACCACGTCATCGGTATCCACTTCTTCAACCCGGCGCCCGTGCAGAAGCTCGTCGAGCTGATCCCGGCCCTCACCACCTCCGAGGGCACCATCAGCCGCGCGCAGTCCCTCGTCGAGAAGATCCTCGGCAAGCACGCGATCCGCGCACAGGACCGCTCGGGCTTCGTGGTCAACGCGCTGCTGATCCCGTATCTGCTCTCCGCGATCCGGATGTTCGAGTCGGGCATCGCCAGCCGCGAGGACATCGACAACGGCATGGAGCTCGGCTGCGCCCACCCCATGGGCCCGCTCAAGCTCGCCGACCTCATCGGCCTCGACACCGTCGCCTCGGTCGCCGACTCGATGTACGCGGAGTTCAAGGAGCCCCTGTACGCCGCTCCCCCGCTGCTCCAGCGGATGGTCGACGCGGGCCGTCTCGGCCGCAAGACGGGCTCGGGTTTCTACCAGTACTCGTGACCGCGCGCGGTTCCACACCGCGTTGACTCTGCGTAGTCGAAAGTTCGGGCCCGGCACTCTTCGGAGTGCCGGGCCCGAACCATTCGCACACCGTGTGCGCACCGGGCCCGCATATGCCCATCGCACACTCTCCCGCCGTACCCACCAGGCGAGTTGACTTTCCGTGCGTAAGGCAACGGATCTGCCGACTACGGAAAGGAGCCGACCCGTGACCGCCGACCCCGAGCGTCCCGTGGTCCCGGAAGAACTCGCGGAGTTACGCCGCAGCCTCGATGTGGGTCTCGCCCGCGTCGACGGCAAGCTGGCGTTGCTCACCCAGCGCGATGAACAGAGCGTCAAGGATCAGGACGATCTGAGCACCCGGGTCGCCCAGCTCGAGCACACCCGATGGCCGCTGCAGGCCGTCGCCGCGATCACCGCGGCCGGCGCGCTCGCCCTTGCCGTCTGGCAGGCGTTCGGACGCTAGCGCCTTTCGTCCGGGTCAGGCCGGGGTGTCCTGCCCCAGCCTGAGATGGTGCAGCATCAGCAGCGCGGCCGCCATGTTGGCGGCCGGGACCTCGCCGCGGGCGACCATGTCGGGGACGAGCTTGAGAGGGACCCACTCCCTGCGGTCCGACTCGAAGTCGTCCTCGGGATGGCCGACGTACGAACCCTCCTCGGCCCAGTAGACGTGGTGCCTGGCGTCCTCGAGACCGTTGGACGGCTCCACGCTCATCAGATGGCGTAAGGGTCCCGGCCGCCAGCCGGTCTCCTCCTCCAGTTCCCTGGCGGCCGCGGCGGCGATGTCCTCGCCGTCCTCGACCACTCCCGCCGGGAGCTCCCAGCCCCAGCTGTCGGTGATGAAGCGGTGCCGCCACAGGAGCAGCACCTCGTTGGCCTCATTGACCACGGTGGCCACGGCGACCGGCCGCAGCCGTATGACGAAGTGGTCGAGATGCCGGCCGTCCGGGAGCTCGACATCCGCGAGATTGACCCGGAACCAGCGGTTTTCATACACCGTTTGTTCGTTCTGTTTCGTCCACTGCACGATTCTGCCACCTTCCGCCGAGTTAGATGGCAATATCGCAGCAGCGGAGCGTGAGAGAGCGGTGCAGGTCGGGCTCAGAGCGGTACGCGCAGTGCTCCGTCGATGAGTTCGGCGGCCTCGGCCGTGCCGGCACAACCGTTGCGCACCAGGTGTTCGCGTACCGCCCGGAGTCTGTCGCGCAGCCGCTGGGACTCCATTCCCCGTGCCCGTTCGGCCATCTCCACGGCTATCGCGACGGCCTTCTCGGCGTTGCCCTGTCTCAGCTCGATCTGGCTGAGCATGGCGAGGCGGTGCACCCGCCCCCGGTCGTGGGCGGGGTTGTGCACGGCCGCCGCCGCGTGTTCACGTGCCGAGGTGAGGTCACCGAGGCTCAAGAGGGCTTCCGCCACCTGCACGTTGACGAGTCCGGGCTGGACATAGCCCGTCTCGTCCGGTTCATGGCCGCGCCGGATGCGGTCGGCGGCCGACTCGGCACGCCGGATGCAGGACAGGGCGCTGCTGCCGTCGCCGAGGTGTGCGTACGCCTTGGCCTGCATCGCGTACAGATCCGAGGCGAGCGCGGGCGTGATGTGCCGTCCGGCGGCCCGCAGCGCGGCCTCCGCGAAGGCCACCGACTGCCGGTACTGCCGCATGTGGAGCGACTGGTTGACCAGGAGGGCGATGACGTAGGCGCCGAGACCGCGGTCACCGCTCGCCTTGGCGAGGCGCAACGCCTGGTGGAAGTAGCGCTGGGCGAGGCCGTGCGCGTCGGAGTCGTAGGCGCAGATGCCCGCGATGGCGACCAACCCGCCGGTCGCGCGGTGCAGTTGGCGGCCCGTCTCGTCGGTGTAGCTGCCGCGCAGCAGGGGCGCCGCCTCCGCGTTGAGGAAGCCGACGATGCGGGTGCGCGTCGCGATGCCGCCGGCCTTGCGGTACATCTGCTCGTAGTGCGTGCGGGCCGAGCGCATCATCTCCAGGTCGGCGGCGCTGACCCGGTGGCGCCCCCCGCGCGACACGTCGGTGTCCTCGGGCGGGTTCTCCCACTCCCATACGGGCATCACGGCCGGGGTCCCCGTGACGGCGGGGGCGCCCAGTATGTGGGGCCGCTGCTGTTCGTCCGAGCGCCACAGGGCGGTGGCCCGCTCGACGAATCCGGACAGGCTCTGGCCGTGCGGGGTGGCCGGTTCGCCGGGCATGCCCAGGCCGATGTCGTCGAGGGTGACGGGGCGGTGCAGACGGGCGGCGAGGACCTCGCAGATGAGGTCGGGCACCTGACCCCGTGGCCGCTGGCCCTTCAACCACCGTGCGACGGCGGTGTGTTCGTACCGCAGGGCGAGTCCCCTGGCGCGGCCCGCCTGATTCACGTGTGCGGCGAGGCCCGCATGGGAGATCCCGGCCTCGTCGAGGATCGCGTCGAGCAAGGTGTTGGGCTGCATGGAGGGCCCTCCGGTGGCTCGGTGCCGTCAGCGTAGTGGAGCGGGCTTCACACGGGGTGTGAACGGAGTGCCCGAATCCGGGTGTTGCGCGCTCTTTTGTGGCGTGATGCAACTCGATTGACTGAACTGCCTCGCAAGAGGCCGGCCGGGCCGCCGGCTCCCCCTCGTACAGTGCGGCGGCCCGTTTTGCGCCGTCCGACCGGCCGCCTGCCCGACACTCCGCGGCCGGCGGACGGCGCGACCCGCGGGCGGGAGCCCGAGGGTCAGGTCACGCGGTGGCTGCGCTCACTTGGCAGCACTGTGGACGCGGGGCTCCCCGTGCTGCAAGGGGACTCGCTTGCGGTCGTTGCGCAGGACGAGGAGCGCGGCGTCGTCGTCCGGCAACCCGCCCGTGTGGCGCAGGAGTTGGGCATACACGGCACGGATGACGGCCTTGGGGACGACCGGCTGGACGCGGACGGCCTCGGCGAGCGCGGCGGGCAGCGGGAAGAACCGGCCGCGGGCGTCCCGCGCGTCCTCGAGCCCGTCGGTGTGGAGCAGCAGCCCCTCCCCGGGAAGAAGCCGCCCGCACGCGACGACGGGCAGTTCGGCCGGCAGCGGGAACGGGCCGAGCGGCGGCAGGGGGTCACCGCCCACGACCAACTCGGCGTAGCCACGCGCCACGGCCGCGGGACCCGCATGACTGCGCAGCAGATACGGCCACGGGTGCCCGCAGTTGAGCGCGAGCACCTCCCCGTCCTGCCGGATCTCCAGGAGCAGAACGGTGACGAACTCCTCCGCGACCGGACTGACCGGCTCGGCGCCGCCGGCCGCGGGGTGCTCGTCCCGCGACCGCTCGCGCAGATGCCGGGCCATGGCCCGCTCGAGTCGCCTCAGTACGCAGGTCAGTTCGGCCTCGTCGTGCGCGGCCTCGCGGAAGCTGCCGAGGACGGCGGCGACGGTTGCGAGGGCGGCGAGGCCGTGCCCGCGGACGTCCCCCATGACGACCCGCACGCCGTGGTCGGTGGCGATGACCTCGTAGAGGTCGCCCCCCACGGTGGCGCCCCGGTCGGCCGAGAGCTGTCCTGCCGCGATGGCCAGGCCGTCGATGCGGGGCGGCAGCGGGCGCAGCAGCACGTTCTGTGCGGCCCCCGCGATCCTGCGCAGCTGCCGCAGCTCGCGCTGGAGGCCGCGCCGCACATGGAGTATCAGACCGGTGCCGACGGCGAAGAACACGGCGCTCGACGCGATGCGCGCGCCGAGTCCGGTCTCCTGCGCGAGCGGGCACGCCAGTTTGAAGGTGATCGCCACGGCGCCCCAGGCCGTGGGCAGCGCCAGATCGAGCGCGCGGCGCACGCGAAGGGATCGGGAGCGGGTGAGCCGGGATCTGAAGGAGGTGCGGGGTGGTCGGGAGGGCATTCTCGGATGGTTACGGATCATGCCGACGGCCTCCCTAAGGCCCTGTTCAGCGCGGTCGGCCCTGCGGCCGCAACGATTCTGTCGAGCGCCTGCCCCGATCGGAGCGGATCACCGCCACTTCTCACCCGAACGAGTGAGGGGCACCTCCGGTGGTCCGGAGGTGCCCCTCACTGCGTCTCGCTCTGCCGGGATCAGGCCCCGCGCAGCACCGCCCCGGTACGCTCGGCGGCCAGCGCCACCGCCGCGTCGCGGGCCGCGGAGGCCTCGTCGACGGTCAGCGTGCGGTCGGCGGCACGGAAGCGCAGCGCGTAGGCGAGGGACTTGCGGCCCTCACCGAGCTGCTCGCCCGTGAACACGTCGAACAGGCGGAGGGACTCGAGGAGTTCACCCGCCCCCTCGCGCAGCGCCTTCTCCACGTCGGCGGCCGGCACGGAGGCGTCGACGACGAGCGCGACGTCCTGCGTGGCCACGGGGAACGTGGAGATCCGCGGCGCCTGGAGCGCGCCGGTGCCGGCCCGCTCGATCAGGTCGAGGTCGACCTCCATGGCGCAGCTGCGCTCGGGCAGGTGCAGCGCCTTGACGACACGCGGGTGCAGCTCACCGGCGTGGCCGACGAGCGTCTCCGCGCCGTCCACCACGGCGAACAGCGCGGCGCACCGGCCCGGGTGCCAGGGTGCGTGCTGGTCGCCGCGCACGATCAGATCGACACCGGCCTCGCGGGCGATGGTGCGGGCCGCCTCGACGGAGTCCGCCCAGTCGGCCGGCCGGCCCTTGCCCCACCAGCCGGCCTGCTCGCGGGCGCCCGTGAGGACGACCGCTGCGTGGCGCGGCTGACGCGGCAGCGCGGCGTCGAGGCCGGCGATCTCCTCGTCGGTGGGACGCCGGTCGACGGGCAGGCGGACGGCCTGCGGCTCGTCACCGGTCGGCCGGAAGACCAGGCCGGTCTCGAACAGCGCCAGGTCGTGCGAGCCGCGGCCGTCGTTGCGGCGCAGCGCCTCCAGGAGGCCCGGCAGCAGCGTCGTACGGAGCGCGGGCTCCTCGTCGGAGAGCGGGTTGACCAGCTTCACCGTGGTGCGGCGCGGGTCGTCCTGCTCGATGCCGAGCTTGCCGAGCGTCTCGTCGCTGATGAACGGGTAGTTCAGCGCCTCGACGTAACCGGCGCCGGCCAGGGCGCGGCCTGCGCGGCGGTGGAGCCGCTGGCGCTCGGTCAGGCCGCGGCCCGCCGGGGGCCTCGGCAGCGTCGAGGGCAGGTTCTCGTAGCCCTCGAGCCGGATGACCTCTTCGGCCAGGTCGTTCGGCTCGACCAGGTCGGGACGCCACGACGGCACGGTGACCGTCAGGTTGTCCTGGCCGTAGACGTCGCAGCCGACCTGCTGGAGGCGGCGCACCACGGTCTCGCGGCCGTACGTGACACCCGCGACCTTGTCGGGGTGGTCCGCCGGGAGCGTGATGGTGTGCGGCGCGGAGGGCGCGATGACCTCGGTGACGCCGGGGTCGGCGGTGCCGCCCGCCAGGAGCACGAGGAGGTCGACGGTGCGCTGGGCCGCGGCGGACGCGGCCTGCGGGTCGACGCCGCGCTCGAAGCGCTTGGACGCCTCGGAGGACAGCTTGTGGCGGCGCGCGGTGCGGGCGATGGAGACGGGGTCGAAGTGAGCGGCCTCGATGACGACGTCGGTGGTCCCGGCGCCGGCGTCGTGGTCGGCGATCTCCGTGTTGGCTCCGCCCATGACGCCCGCGAGGCCGATGGGGCCGCGGTCGTCGGTGATCACCAGATCCTCGGCGTCGAGCACACGCTTGGCGCCGTCGAGGGTGGTGAACTTCTCGCCCTGCTCGGCCCGGCGCACGCCGATCGCGCCCTGGACGAGGGAGCGGTCGTAGGCGTGCAGGGGCTGGCCCAGCTCCAGCATCACGTAGTTGGTGATGTCGACGGCGAGCGAGATCGGGCGCATGCCCGCCTTCTGCAGCCGGCGCCGGAGCCAGATCGGGGAGCGGGCCTCGGGGTCGAGGCCGGTGACGGTGCGCGCGGTGAAGCGGTCGCAGCCGGCCGGCTCGGAGATCCGGACCGGGTAGCCGTTCGCGTTGGGCCCGGGCACGTCGAGGAGTGCCGGGTCGCGCAGCGGCAGGCCGTACGCGATGGCGGCCTCGCGGGCGACACCGCGCAGGGACAGGCAGTCGCCGCGGTTGGCGGTGACGGCGATGTCGAGAACCTCGTCGACGAGCTGGAGGAGCTCGATCGCGTCGGTGCCGACCTCGTGCTCGGGCGGCAGGACGATGATGCCGCCGGAGCCGTCGTCACCCATGCCCAGCTCGTCGCCGGAGCAGATCATGCCGTGCGAGGTCTTGCCGTACGTCTTGCGCGCGGCGATCGCGAAGTCGCCGGGCAGCACGGCGCCGGGCAGGACCACGACGACCTTGTCGCCGACGGCGAAGTTACGGGCGCCGCAGACGATCTCCTGCGGCTCGCCCGTGCCGTTGGCCCGGCCGACGTCGACGGTGCAGAAGCGGATGGGCTTCTTGAAGCCCTCCAGCTCCTCGACGGTCAGCACCTGACCGACGACGAGGGGGCCCTTGAGGCCGGCGCCGAGCTGCTCGACGGTCTCGACCTCGAGGCCGGTGGCCACGAGCTTCTCCTGCAGGTCACGGCCGGTCTCGGTGGCGGGGAGATCGACGTACTCCCGCAGCCAGGAAAGCGGGATACGCATCAGATCTCCATCCCGAACGGCCGGGTGAACCGGATGTCACCCTCGACCATGTCTCGCATGTCTTCGACGTTGTGGCGGAACATCAGCATCCGCTCGATGCCGAACCCGAAGGCGAATCCGCTGTACTTCTCGGGGTCGATGCCCGCCGCGGTCAGCACCTTGGGGTTGACCATGCCGCAGCCGCCGAGCTCGATCCAGCCCTCGGAGGAGCAGGTGCGGCACGGCCGGTCCGGGTTGCCGACGGACTCGCCGCGGCACACGTAGCAGACCATGTCCATCTCGGCGGACGGCTCGGTGAACGGGAAGAAGTTCGGCCGCAGGCGGGTCTTCATGCCCTCACCGAAGAGCGCCTGGACCATGTGGTCGAGGGTGCCCTTGAGGTCCGACATCGTCAGGCCCTCGTCGACGGCGAGCAGCTCGACCTGCATGAACACCGGAGTGTGCGTGGCGTCCAGCTCGTCGGAGCGGTACACGCGGCCCGGGCAGATCACGTAGACCGGCGGCTCGCGGTCGAGCATGGACCGGATCTGCACGGGGGACGTGTGGGTGCGCAGGACGACGTTCGACTCGGTCTCGCGGCCCTTGGGGCCCTCGACGAAGAACGTGTCCTGCATGCCCCGCGCCGGGTGGTCGGGGCCGATGTTCAGGGCGTCGAAGTTGAACCACTCCGCCTCGACCTCGGGGCCCTCGGCGACCTCGTAGCCCATGGCCACGAAGACGTCCTCGATGCGCTCCGAGAGCGTGGTCAGGGGGTGGCGGGCGCCGGCCGGGGTCCGGTCATAGGGCAGAGTGACGTCCACGGCCTCCTCGACCAGGACGCGCGCGTCGCGCTCGGCCTCGAGCTCCGACTGGCGGGCGGCGAGCGCCTTGCTGACGGCGCCGCGGGCCATGCCGACGCGCTTGCCGGCCTCGGCCTTGGCCTGCGGGGGCAGGGCGCCGATCTCGCGGTTGGCGAGCGACAGGGGCGAGGTGCCGCCGGTGTGGGCGACCTTGGCCTCCTGGAGCGCGCCGAGGGAGTCCGCGGCCGCGAAAGCGGCGAGCGCCTCGTCCCGCATGCGCTCGATCTCTTCCGGTTTCAAGGCCTCGACCTCAACAGGGTCGTACGACTTATTCGGTGCCGACATCTCTTCCCGTGCTTCCGGTTGGTTTGGCGGATGGTCCCCGTCCACGACTCGGAGACGATTCGTCTCAGGATTGGGACGCAAAGTGCCAAAGACCGAGTCTAACGGGGGTGAGGTGTGCCGAGGTGCCCGTGGGGGCCCGCTCAGGCGTTCAGATACGCCGGGGCCCCCACGGGCAACGTAAATCGGAACTGGGCGCCGCCGCCGAGCGCGCGGCCGACCGTGATGGTCCCGCCGTGGGCCTCGACGATGCCCTTGACGATGTACAGGCCGAGTCCGGTGCCGCCGCGCTTGCTGCCCCGCCAGAAGCGGGTGAAGACGCGGTTCATGGACTCCTCCGGGATACCGGGCCCCTCGTCGCTCACGGTGACCGACGTGCCGGCGCACTCCCGCTCGCGGGGTGATGCCGAGGGCATGACGTCGATGGTGACCGTTCCCTCGCCGTGGCGCACGGCATTTTCCAGGAGGTTGCTGAGCACCTGGTCGATCTTGTCCGGGTCGGCCCAGAGGTCGGGCAGGGGCTGTTCCACCCGGACGAGGAAGCGGTCGGCCGGCTGTCCTGAGGCGACGTGGGCCTGGACGTGGCGGGCCACGGCGGCGCCGATGTCGACGGGCTGGCGGCGCACTTCGAGGCGGCCGGAGTCGATGCGGGAGATGTCGAGGAGCTCGGCGATGAGCCGCGTGACGCGGTTCGCGTCGGCGTCGACGGTCTCCAGCATCAGCTTCTTCTGGTCGTCGGTGAACCGCTCCCACTTCGCGAGCAAGGTCGCGGTGAAGCCCTTCACCGAGGTGAGGGGCGAGCGCAGCTCGTGGGCGACGGTCGCGATCAGCTCTGCGTGGCTGCGCTCGGTGCGGCGGCGGGCCTCGGTGTCACGGATGGAGACGACGACGCGGCGGACGGGGCCCGTGGGCGCGGTGCGGACATAGCGCGCGGAGACGAGGACCTCTCGCCCGCCGGGCAGCAGCAGATTGCGCTCGGGCTGCGCGAAGCGGGTGGCGAGGCCGCCGTACGGGTCGGTCAGCTGCCACCAGCGGCGGCCTTCGAGGTCCTCCAAGGGGAGCGCCCGCTCCAGGGGGTGGCCGAGGGCGTCGGCGGCGGGGACGGCCGTGATGCGGACGGCCGCCGCGTTGAAGCAGATGACGTGCCCGGTCTCGTCGGCGACGACGAGTCCGTCGGGCAGATCGTCCGGGTGGAGGCCGCCGTCGGCGAGGGTGGTGAGGTCGTCGGGGCCGCATCGGGGCGCGGGCCGGCGCAGGGTGTCCCGTGCCCCCGGTGCTCTGCTCGTGCCGACGCTCATATCCCCGTATCCCACCTCTCGGAAGGGCGCTGTGACCTCCGAGCTCGCCACACTACTAGCTGGGGGTGACGGAGCGGCACCCTCCGGGGGCTCGCTGTGCGCGCGCGGAGGCGTACAGGCAGACGGCGGCGGCCGTGGCGAGGTTCAGGCTCTCGGCCTTGCCGTGGATCGGGACCCGTACGACGGCGTCGGCGAGCTCGCGGGTCTCCTCGGGGAGCCCCCATGCCTCGTTGCCGAAGATCCAGGCGGTGGGGGTGCCCATGGTGCCGCGGTCGAGCTCGGTGTCGAGGTCGTGCTCCCCCGCGCCGTCGGCGGCGAGGATGCGTACGCCCGCGTCCTTGAGCCCCTGCACGGCCCGCTCCACGGGTACGCCGACGGCGACCGGCAGGTGGAACAGCGAACCGACGGACGCCCGCACCGACTTGGGGTTGTACAGGTCGACGGACGCGTCGGTCAGGACGACGGCGTCGGCGCCCGCGGCGTCGGCGCAGCGCAGGACGGTGCCGGCGTTGCCGGGGTCGCGGACGTTGGCGAGGACCGCGACGAGCTTGGGGCGGGCGGCGAGGACGTCCTCGAACGAGGTGTCCAGGAAGCGGCAGACCCCGACGAGGCCCTGTGGGGTGACGGTCGTCGAGATGTCGGCGATGACGTCCTCGTCGGCGAGGTGCACCCGTGCGCCGGCGCCGCGGGCCTCCGCGACGATGTCGGTGTAGCGCTCGGCGGCGTCGAGGGTGGCGAACAGCTCGACGAGGGTGTCCGCGTGCCCGGCGGCCTCCCGCACGGCCTGCGGCCCCTCGGCCAGGAACAGCCGTTCCTTGCCCCGGAAGTTCCGCTTGGCAAGCCGTCGCGCGGCACTGACGCGGGACGACTTGGGGGAGATCAACTCGGGGCCGACCATGAACTCACCTTCGGGGGGCAGAAGTTGAACAGGGGCGGGGCAACGCGCCCCGAAAGGGGCACGGGGAACTGCGCGAACAACCCCCATCACCCCGCAACCGACAACGGACGCACTCGGACCCGCAAGCCAAGTGACTTGCGGGTCCGAGGAGCATCCGGCTGAAAGCGGAGCGTCACGCAGCCTTGGGCGCGTTCACGTCGGCCGGAAGGGCCTTCTGCGCAACCTCGACGAGCGCGGCGAACGCGTTCGGGTCGTTGACGGCCAGCTCGGCGAGGATCTTGCGGTCCACCTCGATGTTGGCGGCGTTCAGACCCTGGATGAGGCGGTTGTACGTCATGCCGTTCTCGCGGGCAGCGGCGTTGATGCGCTGGATCCACAGACGGCGGAAGTCGCCCTTGCGCTTCTTGCGGTCGTTGTAGTTGTAGACCAGGGAGTGAGTGACCTGCTCCTTGGCCTTGCGGTACAGGCGCGAGCGCTGACCGCGGTAACCCTTGGCGGCCTCGAGGACTGCCCTGCGCTTCTTGTGGGCGTTCACTGCCCGCTTGACGCGTGCCACTTGTTAACTCCTTGTAGCGGGGCCGTGGTTGAACTCACACGACCCGAAAACGAATTGGTCCCGGTCCGAACTCCGGCGCGCTGGTGCGCGCCTGAACTCACTTGCCGAGAAGCTTCTTGATCTTCTTGGCGTCGCCCGGGGCCAGCTCGACCGTGCCGGTGAGGCGGCGCGTCACGCGGGACGACTTGTGCTCGAGCAGGTGGCGCTTGCCGGCGCGCTCACGGAGCACCTTGCCGGAGCCGGTGATCTTGAAGCGCTTGCTGGCACCGCTGTGCGTCTTGTTCTTCGGCATAGCGCCGTTCTCTCCTCGTCAGTGGCGTTCCCTGCCGGTCCGGGGGTGCGGACCGGCATGCGGAACGTCCAGATGTATCGGTTGGCATCCGGTCCGTACGGGCTGTACGTGGCCGGATCAGGCCTCGGCGGAAGCCTCGGCCGTGGCCTCTTCGGCCGGGGCTTCGTCGGTCGCCTCGGCCGGGGCCTCGGACTCCGACTCCGCGGCGTCGTCGCTCGCCCGCTGCGTGCGGCCGTGCGTCGGCAGAGCCTTCTGCTCGGCCTTGCGGGCCTCCTGGGCCTCGCGGGCCTCGGCCATGGCCTCGGTCTTCTTCTTGTGCGGACCGAGAACCATGATCATGTTTCGGCCGTCCTGCTTCGGGTTCGACTCGATGAACCCGAGGTCCTCGACGTCCGAAGCGAGACGCTGCAGCAGTCGGAAACCCAGCTCGGGGCGGGACTGCTCGCGACCACGGAACATGATCGTGATCTTGACCTTGTCGCCCGCCTTGAGGAACCGGACGACATGACCCTTCTTGGTGTCATAGTCGTGCGGGTCGATCTTCGGCCGGAGCTTCATCTCCTTGATGACCGTGTGCGCCTGGTTCTTGCGCGCTTCACGGGCCTTCATGGCCGACTCGTACTTGAACTTGCCGTAGTCCATGAGCTTGCAGACGGGCGGACGGGCTGTCGCCGCCACCTCGACGAGGTCGAGGTCGTACTCCTGAGCAAGCTCAAGGGCCTTGGCAAGCGGAACAATCCCGACCTGCTCGCCGCTGGGACCGACAAGTCGCACTTCGGGAACGCGAATCCGGTCGTTGATGCGGGGCTCGGCGCTGATGGATCCTCCTCGGTAGCACCACACGACGGTCTGGCGGACCGCCGCGTAACGTCTGTTTCGTAGTACCAACCGCGCCGAAACACAAAAAATGCCCCGGACGGTACACAGGCGGGGCTCCAATGACTACCGGAGCACCGACGCGTGTGACCGCGGGGCGCACATCGGACGACTCCATCGTCCGTACGGAACGATGGGGGCCGTCTGACCGGTGACCCGCCGCCCCTGAGGAGCAGCAAGGTGGGAGATCGGAGCCTCCACTTGTGGGCCGGTCACTCAAGCCAGTGGCATGCGTGTCCGGCCGGTCGTTACACAAGGTTAGCAGCTCTCGGGGGGTGGGCCCAACCGAGTGCGCGGGCGGCATATCGTGGGGCACATGAATGACGCCACCCCCGCCGCCGAAAACGCCGAAAACACTGATTACGACGCCCTGACCCGGGACATCGCCGAGGTCCCCGCCGTCGAGGTGATCGTGACGGTCGCGGTCAACCTGATGAGCGCCGCCGCGGTGAAGCTCGGCCTCACCGAGGAGGGCGAAGCCCACAAGGACCTCGACGAGGCCCGCAAGCTCGTGCACGCCCTCGCCGGCCTGCTCGACGCGAGCACGACCGAGATCAGCTCGTTCCACGCGGCGCCGCTGCGCGACGGTCTGAAGTCCCTGCAGCTGGCGTTCCGCGAGGCGTCCTTCGTGCCGGACGAGCCGGGCCAGGGCCCCGGCGAGAAGTACACGGGCCCGGTCTACGGCTGATCGTCCCGGTAGTTCACGCGCGTACGTAGAGGGGCTCGCCGGGTGGCGTGGTCCCGGCCGGCAGGAGTGCCAGGTCGAGGCCCCGCACCAGGCGGGCCCTCAGTGTTTCGTCGGCGGCGATGCGCCCGGCGACGGCGCGGGCGGTCTCGGCGGGGGCGGCCGACGGGTCGAGGACGAGCGCGAGGATCCCGTCGGCGCTGCCCGGGCCCAGGTGGGCGCGCAGGACCCCGGGCTCGGCGGCGACGGCGGCGCGGACCGCCTCCGTGACGGCCGGGTCGGCGAGGGGCTCGACGGTGGTGCGGCCCTCGTTCGCGGCACGCAGGGCGGCACCGCTGAGCTCGTACGCGACCGGGCCCGCGAGGTCGATGACGACGGTGTCGGCCTGCTCGTGCGCGGCGGCCTGGAGCGCCTGGTGCAGGGGTACGGCGACGGGGCGCGCCTCGGGGTCCCACAGGGCGAGGGCCGCGGTTGAGGTGAACGCGGGCAGGGCCTTGCGGTCGCCCGCCGTGAGGGTGGGTACGGCCATGTCGCTGGTCTTCTCGCGGCGCAGCCCGTTCTCGTCCTCCTCCACCTCGCCGAGTACGGCGACGACGGGGACGAGGAGCCGGGCTTCCTTGAGTGCCGCGAGGACGGGGCCGTGCGCTGTGCGGTCCTCGGCCCACGCCGCGAGGGCCGCGCTCAGACGCGGGTCCGCGGAGCCGTCGTCGTCGGAGAAGCCGGGGTCGGGAATGTTCTTGTTCGCCACGTTCACCGACCCTACCGACCCGGCGGCGCGATCTTCTCAGCGGACCCAGAGCCTGGTCTCACGGTGCGCACAGGACGGGCGCCGAGCATCCGGGCATGCACCGGAACGGACTCGCGGCGTGGGCCGCCCTACTCACGGGAACGCTCGTGGGGACCCTCATAGGCTGCTCGCCGGGCGGGGCGGGGCAGACGGTTCCGGTCGCCGCCACGGCGTCAGCGCCCTCTTCCGGGGAGGCGTCCGCATCCGCACCCGACGAGGAGGTCTCCGTGGACCGTGACGACGCGCTCGCCAAGGCGCTGAAGCCCCTGCTTCCGGACGGTGACGCGCGGGTCTCCGTGGCGGTGGCCGCGCTGGACGGGGCGACGGACGGCGCCGTGTACGACGGCACGTCCGCGTTCGACACCGCGAGCATCGTCAAGGTCGACATCCTCGCGGCACTGCTGCTGCGGGCGCAGGACGCGGGGCGGGCACTGACCCCGCAGGAGCGCGTGTACGCGACGGCGATGATCGAGAACAGTGACAACGCGTCCGCGACGGCCCTGTGGGAAGCGATCGGCGGCGCGGACGGGCTCGACGCGGCGAACCTGACGCTGGGACTGACCGGGACGAGGGCGGGCGCCGGCGGCGAGTGGGGTCTGACGCAGACGACGGCGGAGGATCAACTGACGCTGCTGCGGGCCGTGTTCGGCACGGAGAGCGCGGAGGACGCGGAGGGCGCGGAGAGCGCGGACTCGGGGCTGAGCGAGGCGTCGCGCGCGTACGTCGCCGGGCTGATGGAGCGGATCGCGTCGGATCAGCGGTGGGGTGTGTCCGCGGCGGCCGACTCCGCGTCCGTGTGTGCGCTGAAGAACGGGTGGCTGCCGCGCAGCGCTACCGGGCTGTGGGACATCAACAGCGTCGGGCGGGTGTCCGTGGGCGGGAAGCGGTATCTGGTCTCGGTGCTCTCCGACGGCAATACGACCAAGGAGGCGGGGGTGGCGCTGGTGGAGGGGGCCGCGAAGGCGGCCGTCGCCGTGCTCACCGGCTGAGGCCCAGCAGGTCAGCGGACCGTGCGACGCCCGCGCCACAGATAGACGGCGGCCGCGAGGAGCACGACGCCGAGGCCTCCCGCGACGGGGCCCGCCCAGCCGGTTGAGGCGTCGCCGTCGGGGGTGTCGGGTCCCGTGCCGAAGAACTTCTCCGAGTACGTGGTCGAGCGCAGGCCCTCGGGCTTGAGGGAGTCGCCCTTGCGGATCGCGGCCTCCGGGTCGACGAAGCCGAAGCCGAGGGAGTCGTCGCGGCCGCCCGAGGGGGCGTCGCGGGCGGTGTCCTCGAGGAGCTGCTTGATCTGCGCGGGCGTGAGCCCCGGGTAGGCGGCGCGGACCAGCGCGACGGCGCCGGAGACGAAGGCGGAGGCGGCGCTGGTGCCCCAGCCCGAGTAGTACGTGCGGTCGGGGTCGGCGATCGCGATGGCGTTGCCGGGGGCGCTGACGGTGGCGTACCAGCGGCGGGTGGAGAAGGGGGCGCGGTGGAGGTAGCGGTCGACGGCGGTGGCCGTGATCACTCCGGGGTACGCGGCCGGGTAGGAGATGTGGTCGCCCTTCTTGCCGCCGTTGCCCGCGGAGGCGACGACGACGGAGCCCTTCTTCAGGGCGTACTGGACGGCGGCGTCCTCGGTGGCTTCCGGGTGGGCGGTGGCCGAGTCGTCGCCGAGGGAGAGGTTGATGACGTCGGCGCCGTGGTCGGCGGCCCAGCGGATGCCGTCGGCGAGTGCGCTGCCCCGGCTGGAGCGGGCTTCCTTGCGGGCCGGGTCACCGTCCTCCAGGATCACGCGGACGGGCAGGATCTTCGCCTCGGGGGCGACGCCGAGTACGCCGTCGTCGCCGCCGGGGCCGTGGCCGTGACCGGCGATGATCCCGGCCATGGCGGTGCCGTGCCGGGCCCAGGAGCGGTCGCCCCGCTTGGCTCCGAAGCCGACGAAGTCCTTGGCGGGCAGGACGTTGCCCTTGAGGTCGGGGTGGGTGTCGTCCACACCGGTGTCGAGGACGGCGACCGTGATGCCCTTGCCCTTGGTCGTGCGCCAGGCCTGCTCCGTGTGCATGGCGTCCAGGCCCCACTGCTGGGCGCGGATGGAGTCGGCGTGGGCGGTGGTCGACGGGAGCAGCGCGAGGGCCGCGGCGGCCGTGAGCGCGGTGGCGGCGTTCCGCCAGGCGGCGGCCGTGCGGGTCATGACGGCTCCTCGGTGGCCTTGGCGACGGCGGCGCGCAGGCTTCGTTCGACGCGGTCGGCGATGCCCTGTGCCTCGTAGCCGAGCCCTGCCTGCGCGGGGGTCGTGACGCTGCCGGACTTCATGGCCTCGGCGGCGGGCTGCGGGTCGGTGACGGTACGGGCGTCGGCGAAGCCGGAGACGGCGTAGGCGACGACGGGGGCGTCGGTGAGGACGGAGATGGTCCAGGAGGCGCGCTGGGCGTCGCCGAACCCGGCGGCGAGGGTGCCCTTGGCCGCGTACGGGTGGGGCATGAGGTCGTTCCTGCGGTCGAGGCCGTCCTCGGTGAACCGGGTGCGCAGCGCCTTCATGGCCTCGGTGTCCGCCTTGGTGAACAGCAGGCCGACGGTGGTGACATGGCTGCGGGTGGCGTCGGTGTAGGTGGCGCGCAGGAGGCGCAGGCAGCCGGCGGGCGCGAGCGCCTTTTGCAGCAGCGGGTCGAAGGCGTTGTCGCAGGTGCTGTCGGGGGCGACGGCGATGCGTGTCCAGGTGCGGTCGGCGCCGCCGGGTCCCGCTCCGTCGCCCTTGATGACGGGCGGGAAGATCCGGTCGACGGGGACGCTGTGCCAGAGGGTTCCGGCGGCGGCGTACGAGCTCGGCGAGCCGATGCTGCCGCCGCTGTCGCCGGTCAGCCAACTCCCGGTCGCCGCGCCGCCGATGAGGCCGAGCCCGAGCACGGCGCACGCCGCGGCGGTCGCGACGCGGGGCCGTATCCGGGAGCCGATGGGGCGCAGGCGGGTGGTGCTGTCGTCGTACGAGGCGGGGCGGGCGAAGAACACGAAGGGGCGGCCGGCGCCGGGTCCCGGGGTGAGATCGACGGCTCCGACCGGGCGCCTCCCGACGGGGGGCTCGCCCGGGACGCGTGGGGGCGCGGCGGGGCGAGGGACGGTGGCGTGCGGTTCGCCGGGGCCGCGCGGCGGCGTGGCGGGGTGGCGCGGGGCTGCCGCGGGGGGTGTGGCGGGCGGGGGCGGGCCGTCGGGGCTCTGCACGGCGGTGTCCCTGATCGGGCGCAGCCGGGTCGTGGTCTCCGTCGGGCGCTCGGGCGGCAGGGGGCCGGCCCCGGGGCGCGTGGCGGGCGCCGGCCGGTCGGACGCGGGCGCGCCCGGCACGGGCGGGGTGTCCGGGAAGCGGGCCGAGGCCGGGGGCGGCGGAGGCGTGTGGTCCGCCGCCAGGGTGTGCGCGGGGCGCGGGGGTATGGACGCGTCCGGGCCGGCGGAGGCATCGGCCAACTCGTCGCGCGGCGTGGGCGGCTGGGAGGGGCGCGGCGGGATCGGCGCGCGGCGCGCTTGCGTGCTCATGCCTCCCCGTTTCCGTCCCGTTCTCGTCCTGCGTGCGCGTCACTCTACGGGCTGACGCGGCCTCGCAGGGAACCCGTATCGCAGGTCAGGACGATCTGCCCGGATCCTCCCCCTACCCCGCGGTAATCGTGTCTGGCAGGCTTCGGCCATGACACCCCGCGCAGCCGACAGGGCCCGCTACGACCGGGCCACCGCTCATCTCGACGCCCCGGTCGCGATCGTCGATCTGGACGCGTTCGACGCCAACGCGGACGACCTGGTGAGGCGGGCGGGCGGAAAGCCGATCCGCGTCGCGAGCAAGTCGGTGCGCTGCCGGGCCCTTCTCGAACGGGTGCTGGCCAGGGACGGTTTCGCCGGGATCATGTCGTTCACGCTCGCGGAGTCCCTGTGGCTGGCGCGGTCCGGTTTCGAGGACGTGCTGCTCGCGTATCCGTCGGCGGACCGGGCCGCTTTCGCGGAGCTCGCGCACGACCCGAAGCTGGCGGCGGCGGTCACGGTGATGGTCGACGACCCGGCCCAGCTGCGGCTGATGGACGACGCGCGGGACGGCGGGCGCGAGGAGATCAGGGTCTGTCTGGAACTGGACACCTCGTGGCAGGTGCTCGGCGGCCGCGTGCGGGTCGGCGCCCGCCGCTCCCCGCTCCGCTCCCCCGCCCAAGTCGCCGACATGGCACGCTCCGTGGCCCGGCGGCCGGGGTTCCGGCTCGTGGGCCTGATGGCGTACGAGGGTCATGTCGCGGGAGTCGGGGACGCGGTCGCGGGGCAGCCGGTACGGTCGCGGGCGATCCGGCTGATGCAGGCGGCGGCCCGCAAGGAGCTCGCGGTCAGGCGGGCCGAAGTGGTGCGCGCGGTACGGACGGTGGCGCCGGACCTGGAGTTCGTGAACGGCGGTGGCACGGGCAGCGTGCAGCACACCGCGGCCGAGCGCGCGGTGACCGAGATCGCGGCGGGGTCCGGTCTCTATGTGCCGCGCCTGTTCGACAACTACACGTCGTTCACGGGCCGGCCCGCCGCCCTGTTCGCGCAGCCCGTGGTGCGCAGGCCGGGCGTCGGGGTCGTGACCGTGCTCGGCGGCGGTTATCCGGCGTCGGGCGCACCGGGAGCCGACCGGCTGCCGGTCCCCTATCTCCCGGAGGGCCTGCGCTACGACCCGCAGGAGGGTCCGGGCGAGGTGCAGACACCACTGCTCGGGGCGCCCGCCGACGATCTGCTGATCGGCGACAAGGTGTGGTTCCGGCACGCGAAGGCCGGCGAGTTGTGCGAGCGGTTCGACGTGCTGCGCCTGGTGGAGGGCGACACGGTGACGGCGACCGCGCCGACCTACCGCGGCGAGGGCTACACGTTCCTCTGAGGACCCTGAAGACGCTAAGGCGTGACGGTGGGGCCGATGCTGCTGCCCACGCCGCCGTCCGACCCGCTGTCCCCGGCCGCCTTGATGCCCTTGACGATGCGGTCCATGTCGGAGAGCGGCGGCGCATCTTTGCCTGCGTCGACGGTGATGCGGACGGTCACCAGGGACTCGGAGCCGACGCTGGAGGGGAAGACGACGGACTGGACGTAACCGCCGGGCCCCTTCGCGGTCTTCACCTTCCAGCGGACGAGGTAGCCGGCGCGCCCGGCGACCGCGGTCTGGCGGGCGGCGATCTGCTGGTGCGACTCGATGCCGCCGAAGGGCTGCTGGTTGATGCCGTTCTTGTCGTACGAGGCGTTCGCGGCGTCCTTGATATCCCGTTTGGCGATGACTTCGGGTGAGGTCTCGTCGGTCCCGGTGACGGTGCGGGAGACGACGGTGCCGTGCCGGCACAGACCCGAGTCGCCGGGGCAGTCGTAGGTGCGCGGGGTGGTGATCAGCATGTCGTCGTCGACGACGTTCTCGGCCTTCTGCCAGCCGTCGAGGACGGGGAGCGTGATGCCGTCGAGCTGGTCGACGGCGGTGGACGCGTCCTCGGTGGGGGTGGGCTCGGCGCTGCTCGCGGTGGCGGTCGGGTCCTTGGGCGTCGGGGCGCTCGTGGTGGGTGCCGTGCGGGTGTGGGGGCCGTCGCCGCCGCGGCCGAGCAGTACGGCGCCGGTGGCGACGGAGGCGACGAGCACGATGCCGGCGGCGGCCAGGGCGATGGTTCTGGCGCGGCGGCCCGGTGCGGCGGGCGGGCGCTGCGGGCCCATGGCCGGGAGCGGGGGCTCGACGGGCGGCCCGAAAGCCTGTGGCGCGGCCGGGGTGTTCTGCGGCTGCCGCCGGTGCTCGGTCCACGCGGCCCCGTCCCACCAGCGCTCGATGGGCGGGGCCGTGGGGTCCGGGTACCAGCCGGGCGGGGGCGTCATGCTCATCCCGGCACTCTAAATTGCGCGGGGAAGGTCAGTACACCGAGTCCGCCTGGTCGGGCACGACGGAGCCGTCCGGGCGCAGGACCGGGCCGAAGCCGCCCTCGGGCCTGTTGTACGCGGCCGTGGAGCAGGGGTAGTTGCCGGACTTGCGCGGGAGCGGTTCGATGAACATGGGGTTCACGACCCAGCGCCCGTCGGTGTTGTCGTAGGCGCGGCACATCACCTCGTTCTTGTTGCGGTTGAGCACGAGGTGCGCGCCGGTGGCGTCGCCGACGAAGGTGACGTCGGTGTCGGCGTCACCGCCGCCGAGGGCGATGCGCTTGCTCCAACGCTGCTTCTCCCAGGCAGACTTGCCCTTGATGTGGAAGATGTCCTGATCGATCCAGCAGCGCTTGCCGTCGATGTAGGGGATGGCCTCGCCCTGGGTGCGTCCGACCCCGCCGCAGCCTTCGTTGTACGTGGTGATGCGGCCCTTGCTGTCGAGGACGGAGCGGATGGCGATGGTGTGGGCGCGGTCGATGCCGACGCCGCCCCTGCCGCTCGACCACACCTCGGTCACGGGCTCGGACCCGGCCGACACGATGTAGACGTCGAACCCGGCCTTCTGCAGCGTGCGGATGAGGTCGCGCTGCTGCTCGTAGTAGCGGACGTACCCGGGGATGGTGTGCGTGCCGAGCGTCTGGGTCGAGCCGACGGGTGCGGCCAGCGCCTCGCGGCGGGCCTGGGCGGCGTACGACTCCAGTTCGGGGACGGTGTGTCCGGCGAACAGCTGCGGCACCCAGGCGTACTGGGGCACGGTGCGGCGGTGGTTCCACTCACCGGCGAAGGCGGCGGCGCCGCTCATGGTCTTGCCGGACTCGCGGATGTTGAAGATCTCGTCGGTGCAGTCGGTGTCGGTGGAGGTCGGCAGCGGCGCACCGACGGGTACGGCGGTGCCGCAGGCGGCGGTCAGGGCCTTGTCGGCGTCGTCGGTCAGCCACTTGCTGGTCTTCTTCCAGCTCGCGGGCCGCAGGATCTTGTCGTGCTTGAGCGACCAGGCGATCGTCGCGTCGGTGACGTCGTTCTTGGAGACGGTGTTGTCCCAGTCGAACGCGGCGACGGGCCGGGGCCCGTGGTGGCCGGAGCAGGTCCCGCGCTCGTCGATCACGCGCTGGAGCCGGGCCCGGTTCTGGCCGTACCACGACAGCTTCTTCGAGAGCTGCGGGCAGGCCCGGTCGGTGGTGGGAGCGGACGTGGCGGCGGCCGCAGGAGAGACGAGAGCCGTGGCCACCAGGACGGTGACCACGGCTGAAGTCCACGCGGCAACATCTCTGTTACGCATGCCTGGGGACCGTACACCTACATGACGCGTCCCCTACAGAGGCGTGACGTACGCCCCCGAGATGCCGCCGTCGACGAGGAAGTCGGTGGCGTTCACGAACGAGGAGTCGTCGCTCGCGAGGAAGGCCACCGCGGCGGCGATCTCGTCGGCGTCCGCGAAGCGGCCGACCGGGATGTGCACGAGGCGGCGCGCGGCGCGCTCGGGGTCCTTGGCGAACAGCTCTTGCAGGAGCGGGGTGTTGACCGGGCCCGGGCACAGGGCGTTGACCCTGATGCCCTCGCGGGCGAACTGCACGCCGAGCTCGCGCGACATGGCGAGGACGCCGCCCTTGGAGGCCGTGTACGAGATCTGGGAGGTCGCCGCGCCCATCCGAGCCACGAACGAGGCGGTGTTGATGATGGAGCCCCTGCCCTGCTGCCGCATGTAGGGGATGGCGGCCTTGCAGCACAGGAAGACGGAGGTGAGGTTGACCTCCTGGACGCGCTTCCAGGCCTCCAGGCCCGTGTCCAGGATGGAGTCGTCGTCGGGGGGCGAGATCCCGGCGTTGTTGAAGGCGATGTCGACCGAGCCGTAGGTGTCGTACGCGGTCTTGAAGAGGGCCTCGACCTGTCCGGCGTCGGTGACGTCGACCTGGACGAAGGTGCCGCCGACCTCCTCGGCGGCCTTCTTGCCGGCGCTCTCGTCGATGTCGGCGCAGACCACGTTCGCGCCCTCGGAGGCGAGGCGGCGGGCGGTGGCGAGGCCGATGCCGCTGCCGGCTCCGGTGATGACGGCGGTGCGGCCGGTGAGGCGGCGGCAGATGATGTCGGTCATGGTGCTTCAGGCCTCCGTGCTTTCCGTACTGATGAAGACGTTCTTGGTCTCGGTGAAGGCGGTGAGGGCGTCGGGGCCCAGTTCGCGGCCGACGCCGGACTGCTTGTAGCCGCCGAACGGGGTCGAGTAGCGGACGCTGGAGTGGGAGTTGACCGAGAGGTTCCCGGCGCGGACCGCCCCGGCGACGCGCAGGGCGCGGCCCACGTCCCGGGTCCACAGGGATCCGGAGAGCCCGTACTCGGTGGCGTTGGCGAGCCGGATCGCGTCGGCCTCGTCGTCGAAGGGCAGGACGACGGCGACGGGCCCGAAGACCTCCTCGGCGGCGGCGGGCGCGTCGGGGGCGGTGTCGGTGAGGACGGTCGGCGGGAACCAGAATCCGGCGCCCTCGGGGGCGCTGCCCCGCACGGCGGCCGCTTCCCCGTCGACGTACGAACGGACCCGTTCCAGCTGGGACTTGGAGATCAGCGGGCCCATCTGGGTCTTCTCGTCGGCGGGGTCGCCGACGACGACGGACTCGATCGCGGGCGCGAGCAGAGCGAGGAACCGGTCGTGGACGGACCGTTGTACGAGGATGCGGGTGCGGGCGCAGCAGTCTTGGCCGGCGTTGTCGAGGAACGACATGGGGGTCGCGGCGGCGGCCGCCTCGATGTCGGCGTCGGCGAACACGATGTTCGGGCTCTTGCCGCCGAGTTCGAGGGTCACGCGCTTCACCTGGCCGGCGCACTTGGCCATGATCTGTTTGCCGACGCGGGTGGAGCCGGTGAACACGATCTTGGCGACGCCCGGGTGCTCCACGAGGGCGGCTCCCGCCACGTCTCCCGCGCCGGGAAGGACCTGGAAGAGGTACTCGGGAAGCCCTGCCTCCAGGGCGAGTTCGGCGAGGCGGAGCGCGGTGAGCGGGGTCGTCTCGGCGGGCTTGAGGATCACCGCGTTCCCGGCGGCGAGCGCCGGGGCCGTGCCCCACGCGGCGATCGGCATGGGGAAGTTCCAGGGCGCGATGACACCGACGACGCCGAGGGGTTCGAGGATCGTGATGTCGAGGCCGCCGGCGACGGGGATCTGGCGGCCGGTGAGGCGCTCCACTCCCCCGGCCGCGTAGTCGAGCAGGTCGCGGACGTTGGCGGCCTCCCAGCGGGCGTTGCCGATGGTGTGTCCGGCCTCGCGCACCTCGAGGCGGGCGAGTTCCTCGACGTGCTCGTCGACGACGGCGGCGAAGCGGCGCAGGAGGCGGGCCCGGTCGGCCGGGGCCGCGGCCGCCCAGCCGCGCTGCGCCTGGTGGGCCCGCAGGACCGCGGCGTCGACCTGCTCGCGGGAGGTCGCGTGGATCGTGGCGACGACTTCTTCGGTCGCCGGGTTGAGGATGTCGTGCACGCTAGAGCCTTTCGAACGACCTGCGGAGTTCCCAGTCGGTGACGGCGGCGTCGAACGCGTCCAGTTCGACCCGCGCCATGTTGCGGTAGTGCGCGACGACCTCGTCGCCGAACGCGGCCTTGGCGATGGGGCTGTTCTCCCACAGCTCGGCTGCCTCGCGCAGCGTCGTGGGAACGTGCTCGTACTCGCCGGTGTAGGCGTTTCCGGTGCACTCCTCGGGCAGTTCGAGCTTCTGCTCGATGCCGTACAGGCCGGCGGCCACGAGTCCGGCGACCGCGAGGTGCGGGTTCACGTCGCCGCCGGGCAGGCGGTTCTCGAAACGCATCGAGCGGCCGTGGCCGACGACGCGGAGCGCGCAGGTGCGGTTGTCGTAGCCCCACGCGGCGGCGGTCGGCGCGAAGGAGCCCGGCTGGAACCGCTTGTACGAGTTGATGTTGGGTGCGTAGAGCAGCGAGAAGTCACGCAGCGCGGCGAGCTGGCCCGCGAGGAAGTGCCGCATCACCGGCGACATCCCGCCGGGGTCGTCCGCGGTGCCCGCCATGACGTTGGTGCCGGGCTCGTCGATGGACTGGAGCGAGAGGTGGATGTGACAGGAGTTGCCCTCGCGCTCGTTGAACTTGGCCATGAAGGTGAGCGAGACACCCTCCTGGGCCGCGATCTCCTTGGCGCCGGTCTTGTAGACGGCGTGCTGGTCGCAGGTGACGAGGGCCTCGTCGTAGCGGAACACGATCTCGTGCTGGCCCGGGTTGCACTCGCCCTTGGCGGACTCGACGACGAGGCCGGCCGCGGCCATGTCGTTGCGGATGCGGCGCAGGAGCGGCTCGATGCGGCCGGTGCCGAGGACCGAGTAGTCGATGTTGTACTGGTTGGCGGGGGTCAGGTTCTTGTAGCCCGCGTCCCAGGCCTGCTCGTAGGTGTCCTTGAAGACGATGAACTCCAGCTCCGTGCCGACGTGGGCGGAGTAGCCGAGTTCGGCGAGCCGGTCGAGCTGGCGGCGCAGGATCTGCCGGGGCGCGGCCACGACGGGCGAGGCATCGTTCCACGCCAGGTCCGCGATGAGCATCGCGGTGCCGTCGTTCCAGGGGACGCGGCGCAGGGTGGAGAGGTCGGCGTGCATGGCGAAGTCGCCGTAGCCGCGGTCCCAGGAGGACATCTCGTATCCGTCGACCGTGTTCATCTCGGTGTCGACGGCGAGGAGGTAGTTGCAGCCCTCCGTGCCGTGGGCGAGGACCTCGTCGAGGAAGAAGCGGGCGGCGAACCGCTTGCCCTGGAGCCGCCCTTGCATATCAGGGAAGGCCAGGACGACAGTGTCGATCTCTCCACTCTCGACGAGGGACGTGAGCTCCTCGACGCCGAGCGGGGGTGTGCGGTCTGCCACGGGAAGGCCTCCTTCGGGCTTCTTCGGTCAGCCGGAAGCCATAAGGTATTGCGGAGAACCATTGCTTGGGAAGGGGGTACGGCCATATGTCGCACACGGATGGCGACGACCGGCTCACGCCGGTACTGCGGCCCGTGCGGGCGGGCAACGGATTCGAGGAGGCCCTGGAGCAGATCCTCCAGGTCGTCCGGCTCGGCCTGGTGCCGGGGGGTGAACGCCTGCCCTCCGAGCGGGAGTTGGCGGACCGGCTCGGCATCAGCAGGGTGACACTGAGGGAGGTCCTGAAGGTGCTCCAGGACCAGGGCCTGGTCGAGTCGCGGCGCGGGCGCTACGGCGGCACGTTCGTGGTGGCGCGCACGGACGCGCCGGGCGAGGACGAGCTGCGCCGCCGCCTCGAGGACGTGGACGTCGAGGACGCGCTGCGCTTCCGGGAGGTACTGGAGGTCGGCGCGGCCGGCCTGTGCGCCGCTCACGGCCTCACGGACGAACAGGCCGGGCGGCTGCGCGAAGCCCTCGCGCGCACCCATGACGCGCCCCTCGCCGACTACCGCCGGCTCGACACGCTGCTGCATCTGACGCTCGCCGAACTGTGTGGCTCCCCCACACTCACGGCCCAGTACGCGGCGGTGCGCGCGACGGTGAACGACCTCCTCGACTGCATCCCGCTGTTGGTACGGAACCTGGAGCATTCACAGCGCCAGCACACGGCCCTGGTGGAGGCGGTGCTCGACGGGGACGCGGACGGGGCGCGGGAGATGATGCGCGAGCACTGCGCCGGCACGGCCGCTCTCCTGCGGGGCTTCCTGACCTGAGCCCGCGATCAACCGGCGCGTAACGCAGGGGTCTTGATTTCTACGCACGCTCCCCGCAAAGGTATGGATCCACTCCATTGAGCATCCACCGTACGACGGGGAGCCCGCGCCATGACCTTGGACACCCAGAACACCCGCCCCACCGGTGATACGGGGGACGACTATCTGGAACGCAGAACGCTGCGCCGCGGCAGCGCGGGCTGGCTGCTCCTGACCGGGCTCGGCGTCGCGTACGTCGTCTCCGGCGACTACTCGGGCTGGAACTTCGGCCTGGCGCAGGGCGGCTTCGGCGGCCTCGGGATCGCGATGGCCCTGATGGGCGTCATGTACGCGTGCATGGTGTTCTCGCTGGCCGAGCTGTCCTCGGTGCTGCCCACCGCGGGCGGCGGCTACGGCTTCGCCCGCCGGGCCCTCGGCCCCTGGGGCGGCTTCCTCACCGGCACGGCGATCCTCATCGAGTACGTCCTCGCGCCGGCCGCCATCTCCATCTTCATCGGCGACTACGTCGAGTCGCTCGGCCTGTTCGGCCTGACCTCCGGCCGGCCGGTCTACCTGGCCTGCTTCCTCGTCTTCATCGGCATCCACCTGTGGGGCGTGGGAGAGGCGCTGCGCTTCAGCTTCGTCGTCACCGGCATCGCGGTCGCGGCGCTGCTCGTCTTCGCGGTAGCCGCGTTCACCGACTTCGACGCGTCGAAGCTCAACGACATCCCCGTGGACACGGGCGCGTTCGGCGCCAACTCCTGGCTCCCCATGGGCCTGTTGGGGATCTGGGCGGCGTTCCCGTTCGGCATGTGGTTCTTCCTGGGCGTGGAGGGCGTGCCGCTCGCGGCCGAGGAGACCAAGGATCCGGCGCGCACGCTGCCCCGCGCCATCCGCTGGTCCATGGCGATCCTCGTGGTGCTCGCCGTCCTGACGTTCCTCGCCTCGTCGGGGGCGCGCGGCTCGGCCGCGATCCAGGGGGCGGGGAACCCGCTCGTGGAGGCACTCCAGCCCGGCGGCAGGGCGACCGCGCTGAGCCGCATCGTGAACTACGCGGGGCTCGCGGGCCTGGTCGCGTCGTTCTTCTCCCTCATCTACGCGGGCTCGCGCCAGCTCTTCGCGCTCTCCCGCGCGGGCTACCTGCCCCGCTTCCTGTCGCTCACCAGCCGGCGCAAGGCGCCCTACCTCGGCCTGCTCGTGCCGGGCGCGATCGGCTTCGCGCTGGCGGCATCGACGGGGGACGGTGCCCGCATGCTGAACGTCGCGGTGTTCGGCGCGACGATCTCGTACGCTCTGATGTCCCTGTCGCACATCGTGCTGCGGCGCCGGGAACCGGGCCTCGAGCGGCCGTACCGCACTCCGGGCGGCGTGCTCACGTCCTCCGTGGCACTGGTCCTCGCGTGCGCGGCGCTGGTCGCCACCTTCCTGGTGGACGTGACGGCGGCGCTGATCGCGCTCGGGGTGTACGCGGTGGCGATCGGGTACTTCGGGGCCTACAGCCGCAGGCATCTGGTGGCGCGGGCCCCCGAGGAGGAGTTCGCGGCGCTCGCGGCGGCAGAGGCCGAACTGGAACGGGACTGACCATGGCGAGGGAGCACGGGCACATGATGGGCAGGCCGCTGATCGGGGTCAGCACCTACTTGGAGGCGAAGGCGAGCTGGGGCGTGTGGGAGTTGCCCGCCGCACTGCTGCCCGCCGGGTACCCGCGGCTCGTGCAGTCCGCGGGCGGCCTCGCCGCGATGGTGCCGCCGGACGACCCCGCGTACGCGCCCTCGGTGGTCGCCCGGCTCGACGGGCTCGTCGTCGCGGGCGGTCCCGACGTGGAACCGGGCCGGTACGGCGCCGAGCGCGAGGACCGCACCGGGCCGCCCGCGGTCGAGCGGGACGCGTGGGAACTCGCCCTGATCCGCGCCGCGTTGGCGTCCGGCAAGCCGCTGCTCGGCATCTGCCGGGGCATGCAGCTCCTGAACGTGGCCCTCGGCGGCACGCTCACCCAGCACATCGAGGGGCACGTCAAGGACATCGGCGTCTTCGGGACGCACGCGGTGACGCCCGTGCCCGGGACGCGGTACGGCGAGCTGGTGCCCGACGAGTCGGACGTGCCGACCTACCACCATCAGGCGGTCGACCGGCTCGGCCGGGGTCTGGTCGCGTCGGCCCACGCGGCGGACGGCACGGTCGAGGCGGTTGAACTCCAGGGCCTCACCTGGGTACTCGGCGTGCAGTGGCACCCCGAGATGGGCGAGGACGCACGCGTCATGGGCGGCCTGATCCGCGCGGCGGCGCGGGGCGGCTCCTGACGTCACGGGCGACGCTCAGGCCGGCCCGCGCGTGAGAGCGAGCAGCTCCCTGGCCGGCCCCACCGGCCGGTGCCCGGTCGGCCAGACCGCGCGCAGGTCCCTGCGCAGCCGTACGCCTTCGAGCGGGATCTCGACGAGCCTGCGGGCGGCGAGCTCTTCGCCGACGGCTAGCTCGCTCAGGACGGAGGGGCCCGCCCCGCTCACCGCCGCCGCCTTCACCGCGGTCGTCGACGACAGCTCGATGAGGGGGCGCGCCAGGCCGCCGAGCGCGGCGTCGAGGACCTGCCGGGTGCCCGAGCCGCGCTCGCGCAGGATGAGCGGGGTCGCCGCCAGCTCGTCGGCCGCCAGCGGCTTCCTGCGCCGGGCCCACGGGTGTCCGGGGGCGGTGACCACGATGAGCCGGTCGTGGGCGATGACCGTGGCGTCCAGGCCCGCGGGCACCGCGAGGCCCTCGACGAAGCCGAGGTCCGCGTCGCCGGACAGGAGGCGCTCCGCGACCGCCGCCGAGTTGCCCGCGTGGAGCGACACCGCCGTGTCGGGGCGCTCCGCGCGCAGCGCGAGCAGCCAGTTCGGCAGCAGGTACTCGGCGATCGTCATGCTCGCGGCGACCCGCAGGCGCGAGTCACGGCGGTCGCGCAGCGCCTGTGCCCCGGCGTCGAAGGCGGCCGCCGCCTCGACGATCCGCCGCGCCCAGTCCGTGACGAGCGCGCCCGCGTCGGTGAGCCGTGAGCCGCGCGGCGACCGGTCGACCAGGGCCACCCCGAGCTGGCGTTCCATGGAGCGGATGCGGCTACTGGCGGCGGGCTGCGTGATGCCCGTCTCGCGGGCTGCGCGGCCCAGACTGCCGAGCCGCGCCACGGCGAGCAGGAGTTCCAGCGCGCCGAGGTCCGGGACCCGGTGGGCGAGCCCTGCCCCCGTCGTGGAACCGTCCGCCGCACCCGCCGTATCGCCACTCATAAATCCAGCTTATGCCCTCATAGAGGCATGGTCCCTGGTGGGGGGATCGGCCCGGCGCGATCGTGGACTCATGGTCACCGCCGCCCAGCCGCTGACAGCGGCCCGCATCCCGTCCCTTCGATGTCCCGCCGTCCGGCGGCTCGGTCCCAACTGGTACGCGTCCGTGATGGGTACGGCGATCATCGCGAACGCGGGCGCCGCGCTCCCCGTACACGTTCCGGGCCTGCGGGCCCTGTGCACCGTGATGTGGGCACTGTCCCTCGTGGCGCTCCTCGTCCTCCTCACGGCCCGCGCCCTGCACTGGACACACCACAGCGACCGCGCAAAGGAACATCTCCTCGACCCGGCCGTGGCCCCCTTCTACGGCTGCCTCGCGATGGCATTGCTCGCTGTCGGCGGCGGCACGATGCTCGTCGGCCAGGACTGGATCGGGACGCAGGCGGCCGTGGCCCTGGACACGGTGCTGTTCACGGCGGGGACGGTGACCGGGCTCGTCGCGGCGGTGGCCGTCCCGTACCTGATGGTGGCCAAACACCGGATCGAGCCGGGTCAGGCGTCCCCCGTCTGGCTGCTCCCCGTCGTGGCGCCCATGGTGTCCGCGGCCGTCGGCCCGCTCCTGGTGCCGCATCTCCCGTCGGGCCAGTGGCAGCAGACGATGCTCCTCGCCTGTGTCGCCATGTTCGGGCTCAGTCTGATCGCCACCGCGGTGATGCTTCCGGTGATCTTCGCGCGCCTGGTGACGGCGGGACCGCTGCCGCTGATGCTCACGCCCGCGCTGTTCCTCGTGCTCGGCCCCCTCGGCCAGTCGACGACCGCCGTCAACAAGTTCGCGGACACCGCGCCCGGCGTCCTGCCGGCCCCCTACGACCAGGGGTACGGCGTCTTCGCCGTCCTGTTCGGAGTCCCCGTGATGGGGTTCGCACTGCTGTGGCTGGCGCTCGCGGCGGCGCTCGTGGTGCGGGCCCGCCGCCGCGGCATGCGGTTCTCGATGACGTGGTGGGCGTTCACCTTCCCCATCGGCACCTGTGTCACCGGCGCGGAGGGCCTCGCCAAGCACACCGGGCTCGCGGCGTACGACGCGCTCGCGGTCGTCCTGTACGCCGTACTCGTCGCCGCCTGGGCCTTCGCCGCCGTGCCCACGGTCCGCGGCCTGATCAGCGGAGAGCTGCTCGCAGCGCCGCGCGCAGCACAGCCGGCGCCTGCGTCAACGACGGCCCGTACCACGTGAGATGACGCCCGCTGACGAGCGCGGCGGGCACCGGGAACTGCTCAGGCCCGTCGTCGCGCGTGAAGCGGTACGGCTCGTCGGGCAGCACCACCAGGTCGATGTCCGCCGAGCGCAGTTCGTCGGCCGCCAGGCGCGGGTAGCGCTCGCCGTGGTCCGCGTACACGTTGTCCACGCCGAGCCGGGCGAGCACGTCACCGGCGAAGGTGTCCCTGCCCAGCACCATCCAGGGGCGCCGCCACACCGGCACCGCCGCCCGCAGCCGCCGGGTGGGGGGCTCCAGTCCGTCCCAGGCCGCCGCGGCCTCGTCCAGCCAGCGGGGCCGGCGGGGAGAGCCGCAGGCCCTGAGGACCCGCTCCAGCTCACGCAGCGCGCCCGGCAGATCGCGGATCTCGGTGACGAGGACGTCGAGTCCCGCGGCGCGCAGAGCCGCGAGGTCGGGCGCGCGGTTCTCCTCCTCGTTCGCGATCACCAGATCGGGGGCGAGGGCGACGACCCGTTCGACGTCGGGGTTCTTCGTGCCGCCGATCCGTACGAGACCGCTGCCGAGGTCCACCGGGTGTGTGCACCAGTCCGTGGCACCGACCAGGGCTCCGGGCAGCGTGACGGCGACCGCCTCGGTCAGCGAGGGGACGAGGGAGACGACACGCGGGCCGCGGGACACGGTCACCGCCCGGGTTCGTCCCGTGCCTCGATGTGTTCGGCGACCGCGACGACGAGCACGCGCGCGTCCGCGGCGGTGGCCCGCCAGCGGTGCCGTACGCCACCGGTCAGGTACAGGCTGTCACCGCGACCCAGCCGGTAGGCCCTGCCCTCGGCCTCGACCTCGACGGCGCCTTCGGTGACGTACATCAGCACGTCGTTGCGGAGCTGGAACTCGCGACGCGGGTCGTGGTCGCCGATGAACTCCTCGGCGTGGAGCTGGTGATGGCCGCGGACGAGGGAGCGCACGACCGATTCGGGGGACGCGTCCTCGGCGACCGTGGTGTCGTCCGCGCGCACCAGGTCCACGGTGTGTGCGGGGTCGGCGGCGGCCAGGAGCTCGACCGCCGTGGTGCCGAGCGCGTCGGCCACCTTCTCCAGGGATCGCCGGCTCGGCCGGGCGCGTTCGTTCTCGACCTGGCTCAGGAACGGGACGGACAGGCCGCTGCGCTCGGCCACGGTGGCAAGGGTGAGCTCCTGGGCCCGGCGCCTGCGCCGCACGGCCGCGCCCACCCGAAGAGTCTCCTTGTGTTCGTCCATCGCTCCGGCTGCCTCCCGCGCGTCGTCATCTGCTCGGCTCCTTGCACCCTACGCAGGTTCGCCGGACGGTTTCATGTGAGCGGCGGAACGCGCGTGGGCGGCCGGTGCTGAACACCGGCCGCCCACGCGCTTGGAACTGCTTCGGAACGTACTCGGGAACTACTGCGGAGCCATCCGGTCCGCGACGCCCTTGTGCGTCTTCAGCCACGCGTCCACGGCCTCTTCCTCATGGCCCTGACCGTGCTTCTTGATCTCCGCCTCGAGGCTGCCCAGCTCGCTCTCGCTCATCTTGAAGTTCTTGAACCACTTCGTGAGCTGCGGGTACTTCGAGGGGAAGCTCTTGTTGGCGATGGTGCGGATCGTGTTGCCCTCACCGAAGAGCTTCTTGGAGTCGGTCAGCTTGTTGAGCTTGTACTCGCTGTACGCCCAGTGCGGCGACCAGAGCACGACGGCGACCGGCTGCTTCTTGGCGTACGCGCGCTTCAGCTCGGCGAGCATCGCGGGCGTGGAGCCGTCGACGACCTTGTACTCCTTGTCCAGGCCGTAGCCCGGCAGGACGTTCTTCTTCAGCAGGTTCATCTCGCCGGTGCCCGGCTCGATACCGATGATCTTGCCGTCGAAGGTGGAGCCCTTGCCCTTGAGGTCCTCGAGGGACTTGACGCCCTTCACGTAGGACGGCACGGCGACCTCGAGCGACGTCGGGCTGTACCAGGAGCCCAGGTCCGTCAGGTTGTCCTTGTGCTTGTCCCAGTAGTTCTTCTGGGCATAGGGCAGCCAGGCGTCGAAGTTGACGTCCAGGTCGCCGGAGCCGAGACCCGTGTAGACGGGGCCGACGTCCATCTGCTTCAGGTTGAGCTTGTAGCCGCGGTCGCCGAGGACCCGCTTCCACAGATAGGTGACCGCGACGTCCTCGTCCCAGGGGAACCAGGCGACGTTCACCGGACGGGCGGCCTCACCCTTGCCGCCGGCCGTCGACGACTTCTTGACCGGGGCCAGCTTGTCGACGACGCCGGGGTTGGACTTCAGCCAGGTCTTGACGGCGTCCTGCTGCTTGCCCTTGCCGGCCTTGTTGATCTCGGCCTCAAGACTCGTGAGCTGCTTCTCGGTCAGCTTGAAGTCCTTGAGCCACTTGCCGACCTCGGGGTTGTCCGCGGCGAAGCCCTTGCGGGACAGCGTGTGCACGCCGTCACCCTTGCCCCAGGCACCCTTCGGGTCCTTGAGCTTCTTCAGCTTGTAGTCGCTGTACGCCCAGTGCGGCGACCAGAGCGTCGTGACGATCGGCTGCTTCTTGGCGTACGCGCGCTTCAGCTGCGCCAGCATCGCCGGCGTGGAGCTGTCGACGACCTTGTACTCCTTGTCGAGGCCGTACTCCTTGAGGACCTTGTCCTTGAGGATCCCCATCATTCCGGCGCTGGACTCGATGCCGGTGATCTTGCCGTCGAACGTGCCGCTCTTGCCCTTGAGGTCCTCGAGCGAGTCGATGCCCTTCATGTACGCGGGCACGGACAGCTCGAGCGACGTCGGGCCGTACCAGGAACCCATGTCGTCGAGCTGCTTGCCGTACTTCTTCCAGTACTGGGCGTGTGTGGTCGGCAGCCAGGAGTCGGTCTCGAAGTCGATCTGGCCGGAGGCCAGCGACGTGTACAGCGGCCCGGCTTCGAGCTGCTTGACCTGCACGTCGAATCCACGCTGCTCGAGGATCTCCTTCCACAGGAAGGTGGAGGCGACGCCCTCGTCCCACGGGATGTAGCCGATGGAGATCTTCTTGCCCTGGCCGACGTTCGACGCGTCGGCCATCGGCGTCTCGTTCTTCGAACCGCCGAAGATGCCCATGCCGCCCGCGACGAGCGCGAGGATGACGACACCGACGACCGCGACCGCGGCCTGCGGACGATAGTTCCAGACCGTCAGACCGTGCGCGGCGCGCACCTTGGCGAGCGCGCGGCGGCCCATCGGGGACGACTGGGTGCCGAGCGCGCCGGTCATGCGGTCCAGGTAGATCGCGAGGATCACGATGGCGACGCCGGACTCGGAGCCGAGACCGATGTTCAGCTGGCCGATGGCCTCGTTCACGTCGGCGCCGAGGCCCTCGGAGCCGACCATGCCCGCGATGGCGGCCATGGACAGGCCCAGCATGATGACCTGGTTGACACCGGCCATGATCGACGGGAGCGCGAGCGGCAGCTGGACGCGGAACAGCGTGTTGCGCGGGGTGTCACCGAACGCGTCGGCGGCCTCGACCAGTTCCTTGTCGACCTGCCGGATGCCCAGCTCCGTCATGCGGACGCCGGGGGCCAGGGCGAAGATCAGGGTCGCGACGATGCCCGCGGGGGCGCCCGAGCCGAAGAACAGGATGGCCGGGATGAGGTAGATCATCGCGGGCAGCGTCTGCATGAAGTCCAGGACCGGGCGCACGACCGCGCTGACCCGGTTGGAGCGGGCCGCCCAGATGCCGACCGGTACCGAGATGACCAGCGCGATGATCGTCGCCACGAGGACGAGCGACAGCGTCATCATCGCGTGGTCCCACAGTTCGAGGGAGTCGATGAAGGCGAATCCCACGAAGGTCAGGACACCGGCCACCGTGCCGCGCAGCCAGAAGGCGACCACCGCGAAGATGCCCGCGAGGATCAGCGGCTGCGGGGCCTGGAGGACCCAGTTGATGCCGTCGTAGGCACCGTTGAAGACGTTCTTGAAGAAGTCGAAGAGCCACGCGGCGTTGCTGAGCAGCCACTCGACGACGTCGTTGACCCAGTCACCGAAGGGAATCCTAGGCACCGGCGCTCACCTTCTTCACCGGCTCGTCGCCCTCGCCACGCGGCGTGGGGACGGCGTCCTTCGGAGTCTTCGTCATGGAGGTCTGCTCGGTGGGCTTCATCGGCTCACCGAGCACGGCGAGGAGCCGTTCCCGCGTCACGACGCCTGTGAGCTTGCCGCTCTCGTCGGTCACCGCGACGGCGACGCCGTCCTTGGAGCACGGCGTGAACAGCTCGATCACCGGGGTGTCCTCGGTGACCGTCGCGGGCGCGTCGGCCGGGTCGTACCCCTTCTCGGGGGCGGTCATGATGGCGCCCGCGGTCAGCACGCGGGAGCGGTCCACGTCCTGGATGAACGAGGCGACGTAGTCGTTGGCCGGCGTGACGAGGATGTCCTCGGCGCTGCCGATCTGGACGATGCGGCCGTCGCGCATGACGGCGATGCGGTCGCCCAGACGCATGGCCTCGTTCAGGTCATGGGTGATGAAGACGATGGTCTTCTTCAGGGTCTTCTGCAGTTCGAGGAGCTGGTCCTGCATGTCGCGGCGGATCAGCGGGTCGAGCGCGCTGAACGACTCGTCCATGAGGAGCAGGTCCGCGTCGGTGGCGAGTGCGCGGGCCAGGCCTACGCGCTGCTGCATACCGCCGGAGAGCTCGTCGGGCCAGGACTTCTCCCAGCCGGCGAGACCGGCCAGGCGCAGCGCCTCGACGGCGCGCTGCTCGCGCTCCTTGCGCGGGACGCCCTGGACCTCGAGGCCGTACGCGGCGTTCTCGAGCACGCTGCGGTGGGGGAAGAGCGCGAAGTGCTGGAAGACCATGCTGATCTTCTTGGAGCGCACGGCCCGCAGCTCGCGGGGGCTGAGCGCGGTCAGATCCTGGCCATCGAAGCGGACGTGCCCGGCGGTGGGCTCGAGCAGTCCGTTCAGCATGCGCAGAAGCGTGGACTTGCCGGAGCCCGACAGACCCATCACGACGAAGATCTGGCCCGGCTCGACGGTGAAGGAAGCGTCGATCACGGCAGCGGTGGTGCCGCCGGCGCGCAGTTCCTCACGGTCTGCTCCGTGGCGGAGTTTCTCCACCGCTTCATCGGGTCGTCTGCCGAACACCTTGTACAGGTCTTCGGCTTGCAGCGTGGACACATACACCTCTCGGGTAGAACCATGACGGCCCGCCTCCCCCGCCGGCGGGCCGTGGAGCGATGCGAGGTCCGCTCGCAGGCCGGAAACACATCCATTGGTTGAATGAGGGACCGGGTTCGCTCCGGGGGCGCGCCTGCCCTCACTTATGCAGATCAAACGGAAGAGTGTTCCAGTTCACATCTCGTTCACTTCCGGAACCGGATCTGCCACATCCTCGCGAGGCAGTGACTGTCGGTGCCGTGCGGCAGGATGTGGGACGTGACCCAGCGAACCGATCGCCTGATGCTGCTCGACACCGCGTCCCTGTACTTCCGGGCCTACTTCGGGGTCCCCGACTCCGTGAAGGCCCCGGACGGGACGCCGGTCAACGCGGTGCGCGGCCTGCTCGAATTCATCACCCGGCTCGTGCACGACCACCACCCCGACTCGCTGGTGGCCTGCATGGACGCGGACTGGCGCCCCCAGTGGCGGGTCGACCTGATCCCCTCGTACAAGGCGCATCGCGTCGCGCAGGAGACCGAGACCGGGCAGGACGGTTCCTACACAGAGGAGATCCCCGACACCCTCTCCCCCCAGGTCCCGATCATCGAGGACGTGCTCGACGCGGTGGGCATCGCGCGCGTGGGCGTCGAGGGGTACGAGGCGGACGACGTCATCGGCACGTTCACCGGGCGGGCCACCGGTCCGGTCGACATCGTCACCGGCGACCGTGACCTCTTCCAGCTCGTCGACGACGTGCGTGGGCGCCGCGTCCTGTACCCCCTCAAGGGCGTCGGCACCCTCCAGGTCACCGACGAGGAACTGCTGCGCGAGAAGTACGGCGTCGACGGCTCCGGTTACGTGGATCTGGCTCTCCTGCGCGGCGACCCGAGCGACGGCCTGCCGGGCGTGCCCGGCATCGGCGAGAAGACGGCCGCGAAGTTGCTCGCGCAGTTCGGGGACCTGGCCGGGGTCATGGCCGCCGTCGACGACCCGAAGTCGAAGCTGACCCCCTCGCAGCGCAAGCGCCTGGACGAGTCGCGCCCGTACATCGCCGTCGCGCCGACGGTCGTACGGGTCGCACGGGACGTGCCCCTGCCGGACGTGGACACGGTGCTGCCGCGCGAAGCGCGCGATCCCGCGGCCCTCGACAAGCTCGCGGAGCGCTGGGGCTTGGGCGGTTCTTTGCAGCGGCTGCTCACCACCCTGGAGCGCTGAGTGTTAACTTAGGTAAACCTAAGTAGCCAGTGATCTTCAGGGGAGGCCGCCATGGCGGAACGTCCGGAACGCAGGAAGCCGACGGCACACCGGGGCGAGGTCCTGCGCACCGAGCGGCTCACCCCGCACATGCAGCGCGTGGTCCTCGGCGGGGACGGCCTCGCCGCGTTCACCGCGGGCGGCTGCACCGACCACTACGTGAAGCTGCAGTTCCCTCTCGACGGCGTCACCTACCCCGAGCCGTTCGACCTCGGCCGGATCCGCGAGGAGCTGCCGCGCGAGCAGTGGCCTGTGACGCGTACGTACACCGTGCGCGCCTGGGACCCCGTGGTGCGGGAACTGACGCTCGACTTCGTGGTGCACGGCGACGAGGGCATCGCCGGCCCTTGGGCGCGGGACGTACAGCCGGGCGCGAGCGTGCATCTGTCCGGTCCCGGCGGCGCCTACGCCCCGGACTCGACTGCCGACTGGTATCTGCTCGCCGGTGACGAGAGCGCCCTGCCCGCGATCGCCGCCGCCCTGGAGGCGCTGCCCGAGGGCGCCGTCACCCACGCCTTCGTGGAGGTCTCCGACGCCGCCGAGGAGCAGAAGATCGACTCCGCCGCGCAGGTCGTCTGGCTGCACCGCGGCGACCGGCCGGTGGGCGAGGCCCTCGTGGAAGCCGTACGCGGGCTCGCGTTCCCGGCCGGCCGGGTGCAGGCCTTCGTGCACGGCGAGGCGGGCTTCGTGAAGGAACTGCGCCGCCATCTGCGCACCGAGCGGGAGATCCCGCGCGAGGACCTCTCGATCTCCGGGTACTGGCGCCTCGGCCACAACGAGGACGGCTGGCAGGCCTCGAAGCGGGCGTGGAACGCGCAGGTGGAGGCGGAGCAGGAGACGGCGTAGGGCCATCTCCCGCCCCCCCCTGGGGCGCCCCCTCAGACGGGGCGCCTCCCCTGGGGCGCCGTGCTCAGACGGACCGCTGGTACGAGCGGAAGGTGCGGGTCGACAGCCACACCGCCGCGACGGCCAGCACGAGGAGTGCCCCGCCGCGGGTCAGCACGTCACTCCAGTCCGGGTGGTCGGACATCGCCGAACGGCCCGCGACCATCGCCCAGTTGAGCGGGTTGAAGTCGGCCATGTGCCGCATCCACGACGGCATCTGCGACGGCGCCATGAACGCGGAGGACAGGAAGGTCAGCGGGAGCAGCAGGAACGTGTTGATCCCGATGATCGACTCCCGCTCCCTGACCAGCATGCCCAGCGCGTTCGACAGCGCGCCGAACACCGTACCGAGGAGCACCGCGGCGACGACGAGGATCAGCACTCCGCCCGCCCCGCCCGGCAGTTCGGCCCCGCCGAGGAGGCCGAGCAGCACGATGACGACGGACTGGAGCGCGGTGACCAGACCGTTGCTCACCACATTGCCGTTCATCAGGGCCCCACGGCTCACCGGTGTGGTGAGGAACCGGTTGAGCGTGCCGCGCTGGATCTCGTCGAGCGTCGCCATGCCCGCCCACATGTTGGAGCTGAGCGCGCTCATCACGACGACGCCGGGGATGAGGTAGTCGAGATAGGTCGTGGTCCCGAACCCGCCCAGCTCGACGACCTTCTTGAACAGATTGCCGAACAGGAACAGCCAGACCACCGGCTGGATCAGGGTGATCAGCAGATACGCGGGCTGGCGCAGGAACACCATGAGCTGACGCTGCGTCATGTACCAGGTCTGCGGGATCGCGGTACTCATCGGGCACCTCCGGCGGGGGCGAGGGCGCCGGCGGCGGACTCGTCCCCGGTGGCGGCCTGCGCCTCGGAGTAGCGGCGGCCGGCGTAGCGGAGATAGACGTCGTCGAGTGAGGGGCGGGCCACGGTGGCGGCGGTGACCGCTACGCCCGCCCGCTCCAGCGCGCCGAGCAGCGCGGGCACGGCGGCGGCCCCGTCGTCGGCGCGGACACTGACGCGCCGGCCGTCGAACTGGGTCTCGCGCACACCGGGCAGCGCGGCGAGCGCGCTCTCCAGCAGCGTGCGGCCCGCGTCCTGGACGGGGGCGCGCAGCTCCAAGTGGACGGCGTCCCCGCGCAGTTCACCCTTGAGGCCGTCGGGGGTGCCCTCGACGACGACATGGCCGCGGTCGACGACGGCGATGCGCTCGGCGAGCCGGTCGGCCTCTTCGAGGTAGTGCGTGGTGAGCAGGATGGACAGGCCCTCGTCGCCGGCGAGGCGCGTGATCTCGTCCCACATCGCGGTGCGGGCCTCCGGGTCGAGGCCGGTGGTGGGCTCGTCGAGGAAGAGCACCTCGGGCCGGTGGACGAGGCCGAGCGCCACGTCGAGGCGGCGTTGCATGCCGCCCGAGTAGCCCTTGACCTGGCGTCCGGCGGCGTCGGAGAGGCGGAAACGGTCGAGGAGTTCGGTGACGCGCCGGTTCAGGTCGGCTCCGCGCAGGCCGTAGAGCCTGCCCTGGAGCTGGAGGTTCTCGCGGCCGGTGGCGACGGGGTCGGCACCGGACTTCTGGGCGACGACACCGATGGCGCGGCGCACGCGGTCGGGGTGCCGCAGCACGTCGTGGCCCGCGACGGTGGCCGTCCCGGAGTCGGGGCGGGCAAGGGTGGTGAGGATCTTGACGGTGGTGGACTTCCCTGCGCCGTTCGGGCCGAGCAGGCCGAAGACGGTGCCGGGTTCCACGGTGATGTCCAGGCCGCTGAGCGCGGTGACATCGCCGGGATAGGTCTTGACGAGTTGACGCGCCTGCACTGCGGGCGCACGGGTGCTCATGACGACGGCTCTCCTGTGTGAGCGGACGACGGTGGATCCGCTCGCGGGTGTGAGCGGACGACGGCCGATCCACGTGAAGAGCGCCGGGCTATCCTGGGTGTGCCGCACCTCGATCGCCTGGCTCGCCGCACGGTGGGTCGGTCCGGGGTTCGAGACCCTGGCGGGACTGCTGCAACAGTCCTGCCGGGGTCTGTTTGTCTCTCGGCTTGCTTCTCTCCGGGTCTCTCTTTCTCTTCCTACGGTTGAGCCCCACCGGTTTCCGGGTGGGTCACCGGTTCACGAGCGGGCCACCGGCTTGCGGGTGGATCACGGCTTGCGGGCGGATCACCGGTCGAGGCGGGTTTCCTCCAACTCGGCGAATTCCGGCGGGATCTCACCGGTCTCCTGGAACGTCCGCCACTGTTCGACGCCGTCGAGCGTGCCCTCCTTGACCTCCCGCAGGAAGCCCCGGAGCCACTCGGCCTGCGCCTCGACCATGTGCAGCTGGTACTCGGTCTCCACGAGGAAGATCCGCGGCAGCGTCTCGTACAGCTTCATGAGTCCGCCACGCGTGCTCGCCGCCTGGACCTCGAGCGAGGCGAGCCGCTCCTCCAGCAGTCGCGTCACCTCGTCGGGGTGTATGACCCCCATGAGGGAGAGCGCCGTCTCGAAGATCGGGTACTCACGCGCGGGCACGGCGAGCAGGTCGGAGAGCCACTCGAGCGCTTCCTCCCGGCCGTCGTCGGTGATCCCGTAGAGCGTGCGCTCCGGCCGGTTCCCCTGCCGCTGCACGTCCGCCACCTCGACGAAGCCGTGCTTCTCCAGGTTCTGGACGACCGTGTAGAGCGAGCCGTAGTTGATCTTCGTCGTGGTGTCCTTGCCACGCCGGCGCAGGGTCTGCGCGATCTCATACGGGTGCATGGGCTTCTCCATGAGCAGCACCATCACCGCGAGGGCCAGCGGATTGCCCAGCTTGCGCCGCTTCGTGGCCACGGACCTCACCTCACCCTCGCACCCGACACCCCGTATCCGAATATCCGTAGCCGAACATATCGCGATAGAGCATCGAGGTCAATACACGATGTATCGCGAATGAGGCGGGTGCGCAAGAGGTGCGGACTTCGGCGCGGGGATCCGGCGGGAGCGGCCGCGGCAGGTTCGGGTCGTGGCCGCGTCACGCCTCCGGACGGCGATCCCCTTGCACGCGCGCGTGGAGGTGGCAGTCGTGCCAGCCGTCCGCGTGCAGGAGCGCGCTGCGCTTCGTGCCCTCCAGGGCGAACCCCGATTTCAGGGCGACCCGGCAGGACGCCATGTTGCCGACGGCGTGCTGGAGTTCGAGGCGGTGGAAGCCGATCTCGTCGAGCGCCCAGCGGGACAGCGCGGCGACGGCGCGCGGGGCGATACCGGCGCCCCTCGCCGCGGGCAGGACCCAGTACGCGACCTCGGCCAGCCCCTCGTGCAGGGAGAGGGAGCGCAGCGCCGTGCGGCCCACCACCTCGCCGGTGTCCGCCGCGACGAGGGCCCAACTGGCCCTCTGCTCGGCGTCCCAGGCGTCCCGCCACTCCTTCATCCAGCCGCGCGCCTCGTCCTCGGACTCCGCGACCCGTGCGTGCCAGTGCTGGATCGTCGGGTCACGGAACGCCGCGTACACGGCGGGCACGTCGTCGTCCCGCCAGGGCCTCAGGACGAGGCCGCCCTCGGCCTCGATGGTGGGCTGGGGGCCGCGGGCGAGCGTGCCGGTGGCCAGGACCTGCGGAATCGTGATCGGCATGGGCCCCATCCTGCCCCCGGTGGCCCGCCTCCGTCCGTGGTTCCTGGGGACCGGCGGCCGCCCGTAGGCTGGGCCTCGATGAGACGTAAGCGGCGCATTCCGCCCTCCCCGCTGCCGCAGCGCGACGGCATCGACGCGTTCCGGGTCATGCTGCCGCTCGACGGCGCCTGGAGCACGGTGCGCGAGCATCTCGTGGAGCGGCTCGCGGCCGGGCCCGCGGTGATCGACGCGATGCTGCGCGAGGGGCGGATCGTGGGCGCGGACGGGGCCGCGGTGACGGCGGACGCACCGTACGCGCCGGGTGCCTGGGTGTGGTTCCACCGCGACCTGACGCCCGAGGTGCCGGTGCCGTTCCCCATCGCGATCGTGTACCGGGACGAGCACATCGTCGTCGCCGACAAGCCGCATTTCCTGGCGACGACGCCGCGCGGCAGCCATGTCACCGAGACCGCGCTGGCGCGTCTGCGGCGCGAGCTGGACCTGCCCGCGCTCGGGCCGGCTCACCGGCTCGACCGGCTCACCGCGGGCCTCGTCCTGTTCGTCGTCCGGTCCGAGGAACGCGGCGCGTACCAGACGCTGTTCGGCGACAAGCTCGTACGCAAGGAGTACGAGGCGGTGGCCGCCCACGACCCGGGAATCGCCCTGCCGAGGACCGTGCGCAGCCGGATCGAGAAGGAGCGCGGGGTGCTTGCCGCGCGCGAAGTGCCGGGCGCGGAGCCGAATGCGGAGAGCCGGATCGAGCTCGTCGGGCAGCGCGGCGGCCTCGGCCGCTACCGGCTGCTCCCCCACACCGGCCGCACCCACCAGCTACGGGTCCACATGAACGCGCTCGGCCTGCCGATCCTCGGCGACCCGATCTATCCGGTGATCGCCGACGAGGTGGCGTCGGACGACTTCCGCCGCCCGCTCCAACTCCTCGCCCGGACCCTGGAGTTCAGGGATCCCGTGACGGGCCGGGAGCACCGCTTCGAGAGCGGGCGGATGCTCGAGGCCTGGTCGGCGTACGAGGAGTGGGCGAGCGACGGGCCGACCGCGCCCGCGCACCCCTCGTAACGCCTGGGTGCGGCCCGGTCAGTAACCGCGCCACCAGCGCAGGAAGCGCCGCCAGGCGCCCCGCGGCGGTGCGGCGGGCTCCGGGAACACGGCGGGCGGCTGCTGCGGCCCCGGGGCCGCGGCCGGAACGGGGGCCGGCTGCGGGGCCGGCGGGGCGTGCGTCGACACCTGCCATTCGTCGCGCGGCTCCGGGACCGTCCGGATGCCGGGCTTGGCGACGACGTCCTGCGGCGGGCGCGGCTCGAACTTCACCGGCAGCTCCACCAGGTGCTGCGAGAGGATCGAGGAGCGCCAGCGCAACTCGTGCTCGTGCACCGAGAGTTCGACGTCGGGAAGGCGCATCAGGAGCGCGTCGACGCCGATGTCGGCGATGGCACGGCCGATGTCCTGTCCGGGGCACTCGTGCGGTCCGCCGCCGAAGGCGAGGTGCGAGCGGTTGCCCTGCATGTTGGCGGTCAGGTCGGGGCGCACGACGGGGTCGACGTTGCCGGGCGCGATGCCGAAGATCAGGCCGTCGCCCCGGCGGATGTGCCGGCCGCCGAGCTCGGTGTCCTCCTTGGCGAAGTAACCGACCATGGCGCTGAACGGCGGCTCGTCCCACAGGGACTGCTCGACCGCCTCGGGCACGGTCATCTGGCCGCCGTTGAGCCGGGCGCGGAAGCGGGGGTCGGTGAGGACCACGCGCAGCACGTTCGCGATGAGGTTGGCCGTGGCCTCGTACGCTGCGATCAGGACGAGGCGCAGGTGCTGGGCGACCTCGTCGTCGTCGAGGGCGGCGGGCTGGGCGATGAGGTGACTGGTGAAGTCGGCCTCGGGGTGGGCCCGGCGGCGGGCGGTCAGCCTGGTGAGGACGCCCATGATGTATTCGTTGCTGGCGATGGCGGTCTCGGTGCCCTTGATCATGTCGCGGGCGGCCTGCACCATCCGCTCGTTGTACTCCTCGGGCATGCCGAAGATCCGGCACATCACCATCATCGGCAGATGCTCGGCGAACTGGCTGACGACGTCCGCCTCGCCGATCTCGCAGATCTTGTTGACCAACTCGTTCGAGGCGCGGTTGATGAAGCGCCGCAGGCCCCGGGCCTCGATGGTGCCGATCGCCCCGGTGACCGCGCCGCGCAGCCGCTGGTGGTCGGCGCCCTCGGCGAAGCTGCAGATGGGCTGCCAGCTGAAGACGGGCGCGAGGGGGTTGGTGGGGGTGACGCTGCCGTCGAGGACGGCGTTCCAGTGGCGCGCGTCGCGGTTGAACTGGGAGGTCGAACGCACCATGTGCAGGTTCTCGCTGTGCCCGAGGACCGCCCACATCGGCACGTCGTCGTGGATCAGGACCGGGGCGACGGGGCCGTGTTCGGCACGCAGCTTCTCGTACACGGCCGCGATGTCGTCGTCCGCCTCGGGACCGTAGAGCCGGCGCAGGCCGCCGGGGCCCAGGGCGTGGGCCGGGCAGCCGGGCGGCGGACTGAGCGCGGCCTCGTCCGTGCCGGCGTGTGAGTGGGAGGGAGTCGTCACGGTGATCGCTCCGGTGGTGTGGAAAGGCTGTGTGGAAACGGCTGTGTTGAAGCAGGGGCCGGCACCGGCCGGGTCAGACCCGCGCGAGCGCCAGTTCGTGCAGATAGCGCATCAGCGTCATCAGGACGTCCCGGCTGGAGGCCCGGCGCCGGGCGTCGCACTCGAGGATCGGGACGTCCGGGTCGAGGTCCAGGGCCTGGCGCAGTTCGTCGGCGGGGTAGCGCGGGCCGTCGGGGAAGGCATTGTTGGCGATGACGAAGGGCACGCCGCGCTCCTCCAGGCGCCCGATCACGTCGAAGCTGACTTCGAGGCGTCGGGTGTCGATGAGCACGACGGCGCCGAGTGCGCCCTCGAACAGGCCGTTCCAGAGAAACCAGAAGCGCTCCTGGCCCGGGGTGCCGAAGAGGTAGAGCACGAGCTCGTCCGTGATGCTGATGCGTCCGAAGTCCATGGCGACCGTGGTGGCGGTCTTCGTCTCGGAGCCGTAGTTGTCGTCGACTCCGATGCCCGCCTGGGTCATGGTCTCTTCGGTGGTGAGCGGCCTGATCTCGCTGACGGATCCCACCATCGTGGTCTTGCCCACGCCGAATCCGCCGACGATGACGACCTTCACGGCGGCCGAGACCGTGTCGGGCAGGTGGTCCTCGCTCCGGGGCCCCGGAATGTGGGGTCCGTCCCGGAGCGTGTCAGAGCTTTTGAAGTCCATGCATCACCGCTTCGAGGAGGGAACGGTCGGCGACGGCGCCGCGGATGACGGGCGCGCGCGCCTGAACCAGTTCAGCCGCGAGGAGTTCGCCGAGCAGCACGGTGACCACGCTGAACGGCAGACTGAGGTAGGCCGAGATCTCGGCCGTGGACAGGGGTGACTTGCACAGCCGTAACAGGGCTGCCTGCTCGGGCGGCGCCGCGGGCGGGGGGTCGGCGCGCGCGATGATCAGGGTGACCAGGTCGAGCGGCGCGCGCTCGGCCCCCTCGCTGCCGCCCGTGATGGTGTAAAGGCGTTCGGGGTTGGCGCCCTTGCCGTCCGGCCCGCGGCGCTCGCGCTGCGGCGGCTCCGCCCGGGAGGGTTGCGGGGGGTGCGTCATACGGTCTGCCCGTTGCGCCGGGGCGGACTGGTCAGGTGTGCGCCGATGCGTACGACGAGGTCGCGCATGCGGTTGCTGATGAGCCCGGCGTCCACGTGGGCGTCGGCGAGGACCGCGAGGTACGCGCCCTTGCCCGCGGCCATGAGGTAGAAGAACCCTCCGCTGACCTCGATGATGACCATGCTCATCCGGCCGTCGCTGTCGGGGATCTCGCTGGCCACCGCGGTGGCGAGGCTCTGGAGTCCGGCGCAGGCGGCGGCGATGCGGTCGGCGGCGTCGGGGTCGCCGCCGTAGCGGGCGATGCGCAGGCCGTCCGCGGAGAGCACCACGACCTGCCGGGTCTGGGGCACGCCGTCGGCGAGCTCCTTGAGCATCCAGTCGAAGTTGGCCCTTTGCTGGATCACTGACGGTCTCCCTCGTCGACCTGCTGATTGGTCCCGGTGGGCTCGCCCGACGCGTCGCCCTGCCCGTCACCCTTGAGCCCGTTCATGAACGCCTCGACCCACAGGCCCGGTTCGGGCTGGTCCGGCTTCTCGGGTTCGGCCTCCGAGGCCGGCACCGGGATGGGCGTCCACTGCGGGGGCTGGTCCGCGCGGGGCGCCGCCCCGCTGCCGTTCTCGGGCGCTCTGGGCGTCACGATGATCTGCTGGTCGATGACCTTCGTGTCGACCTTCCTGCGGCGCTGCGGCAGGCCGTTGGCGCGCCACTCGGTGACGACAGGAACGTCGTCCTCCATGGCGGCCACCAGCGGTGCGGAGGGGCGGGGACCCGTGGTGGGGCGGCGCAGCTTCTTCTTGCGGGGCTCCTCCACGATGGGCTCGCCGTCGTTGTTGACGCGAGGCACACCAGAGGCGCCGATGCCGTGGGCGAGACCGGGCGCGGCGTCGCTCGTCACCATGATCCGCGGCACGATGAGGACGGCACGGACACCGCCGTACGCGGACTGGCGCAGTGCGACCTGCATGTCGTACATCTGCGAGAGCCGGCCGACGACGGCCATGCCGAGGCGGGGGTTCTCGCCGAGGTCGTTGAGGTCGATACCGGCCTTGGCGCGGGCGAGCATCTCCTCGGCGCGGCCGCGGGCCTCCTCGCTGAGGCTGACGCCGCCGTCCTCGATCTCGATGGCGATGCCGGTCTGCACCTCGACCGCGGTGACGTGCACCTTGGTCTGCGGCGGCGAGTAGCGCGTCGCGTTGTCCATGAGTTCGGCGAGCGCGTGGATGAGCGGCTCGACGGAGATGCCGCGGATGGCGACCTTGGCGATCGAGTGCAGCTCGATGCGCGGGTATTCGAGGATGCGCGACATGGCGCCGCGCAGCACGCTGTAGAGCGGCACCGGCCGGGGCCACTGGCGGCCGGGGCGGGCGCCGCCGAGGACGGTGATGGAGTCGGCGAGCCGACCGATCAGCGCCGTGCCGTGGTCGATGCGCAGGAGGTCGTCGAAGACCTCGGGGTTGCGGCCGTGGTCCTCCTCCATCTCGCGCAGTTCGGCGTTCTGCTTGTGCACGATGGACTGGACGCGGCGCGCGATGGAGACGAAGGCGCGCTGCGCGGCGTCGCGCATGTTCTCCTCGCGGTCGATGAGGTCGAGCACCTCGGCCATCAACCTGCGCTGAGCGTGAGGGAGTTGAGAGTGTGCGGGGTCGCTCTCGACGACGACCTTGACGGCTTCCGAGGCCGTGTCGCCGGAGCGCAGCCGGTACAGGGACTCGGGCAGCAGATACCGGGCCATCCACTGGGCCTCGTCGTCACGGGCGGCGAGGCTGCGTTCCAGGTGCTCGACGTGGCGGGCGGACTGGGCCCGCTCCCACTTGATCGTGCGGCCGCGGCGTACGGCCTCGGCGGCCACCAGGATCAGCAGAAGCGTGGCGAGGCCGCCGCACAGGGCGACGGCGAGCCGCGCGGGTTGCGCCACCACCGCGACGGCGGCTCCGGTCGCCGCGGCCATGGCCACGGCGGGCAGCAACAGCACGCGTGTGTAGGGGATTTCTCGGCCACCGGGAGGCGATTGAACACTCACCATGTATGCCCTCTGAACGGTCGGATCGGGGAAATGTGTGGTTACGGGGACGTGCTGACGTGCACGTGGGGGGGATGAACTCGAACCATCTACAAGATTGGGAACAAACGCACGAATATGTGCCAACCCAGTGCGCTGCGGGCGAGCTTAGTCCCGTGGAATCACCGCTGTGTCATATTCCGCAAGCACCTGAAATGGCCGGACGGGAGGAATACACTCGACTCCATTTGCACGCTCGGCGGCGGATCGTACACATGGAGTGATCACGTCCGCCTGTGCGAAATCCCCCTCATGGAAGGGCTGTTGGGCCCTCGGCACGTGACGTGTGTGAGGTCAGAGGCTCGCGATGCGCGGGGCCGCGCCCCCGGTCGTCGCGGCGAGGACCGGGGCGGCGACCGGTACGGAGCGTTCGGGATCGCGGCGGTGCACGAGAATGACGCCTTCGGTCAGCCCGAGGAACAGATCGGTACGCGGGGAGAGTTCACCCTTGGCGAGCGCACGCCCTGATCGGTGGCGGCAGCAACTGCCCCTGGATTTCGTTGAGTTCGGCGCGAAAGGGCACGGACGGCAGGAACGGCATGGAATCGCGTACGGCCCGTGTCCCCGCGCCCGTCCGGGGCGCGGGGAACGGCATGACCGGTCACCACCGGCCGCGTCCTAACCGACGGACGAGTACGCCACCACACCGCGCCGCAACGCGTCCACGGCCTTGCGGGCGTTCTTGGCAACCGTGTCCCCGTCTCCCGCGCCGGAGACGGACGGCGCCGCGGCCGCGATCTGGCCGAGCACGTCGATGACCTGCTTGCACCAGCGCACGAAGTCACCGGCGGGCATGTCCGCCTCACGCAGGACCTCGTCGAGGCCCTTGCCGGACGCCCACTGGTGCGCGGCCCAGGCGAAGCCCAGATCGGGTTCGCGCTGGCCGACGCCCTCGGTCTGGCTGATCTTGAACTCTTCCTCCAGGGCGTCGAGCCGGCCCCAGATGCGGACCATCTCGCCGAGCGCCGCCTTGGCCTTGCCGGACGGCAGCTTGGGGGCGAGGGCATCGTCGGCGGCACGGGCCTCGAACACCAACGCCGAGACACACGCGGCCAGTTCGGCCGGACTGAGGCCTTCCCAGACCCCGTCGCGCAGGCACTCGCTGGCGAGCAGATCGAGCTCGCCGTAGAGCCGCGCGAGACGCTTGCCGTTCTGCGTGACCTCGTCGCCGCGCAGATAGTCCATCTCGGTCAGCAGGGCCACGATGCGGTCGAAGGTGCGGGCGATCGTGTTCGTCCGGCCCTCGATGCGACGCTCCAGCTGCTGCGTGTCGCGCCGCAGCCGGTAGTAGCGCTCGGCCCAGCGGGCGTGGTCCTCGCGCTCGTCGCAGCCGTGACAGGGGTGGGCGCGCAGCTCGGCGCGCAGCCGCGTGATCTCACGGTCGTCGGCCGCCGCCGCGCGGCCCTTGCGGTGCCGGTCGGGCACGATGTGGCCGGCCTTGGTGCGCAGCGCGGACGCGAGGTCCCGCCGCGACTGGGGCGAGCGCGCGTTGAACGACTTGGGGATCCGCATCCGCTCCAGCGCCTCGACGGGCACCGGGAAGTCGATCGACGCGAGCCGCTTGACCTGGCGCTCGGCGGTCAGGACCAGCGGGCGCGGGCCGTCGTGCTGCTCGAAGCCACGGTGTCCGTTCGACCGGCCGGCCGGGATGCCGGGGTCGAGAACGAGCGCGAGCCCGGCGAACTTGCCGGAGGGGACGTGGATGACGTCGCCCGGCTTGAGCTTCTCCAGAGCGGCGGCCGCAGCGGCGCGCCGCTGGGACGCGCCCTGCTTGGCGAGCTCCGTCTCGCGGTCCTTGAGGTCGCGGCGCAGCCGCGCGTACTCCTCGAAGTCCCCCAAGTGGCAGGTCATGGAGGCCTTGTAGCCCTCCAGGCCCTCCTCGTTGCGCTGGACCTGCCGGGAGATCCCGACGACCGACTTGTCGGCCTGGAACTGCGCGAAGGACGTCTCGAGCAGCTCGCGCGAGCGGTGCCGGCCGAACTGCTCGACGAGATTCACCGCCATGTTGTACGACGGCTTGAAGCTGGAGCGCAGCGGGTACGTGCGGGTGCCCGCGAGTCCCGCCAGGTGCTCGGGGCTGAAGGCGCGCTGCCACAGGACCACGGCGTGGCCCTCGACGTCGATGCCACGCCGGCCGGCCCGGCCGGTGAGCTGGGTGTACTCGCCGGGCGTGATGTCGGCGTGCTGCTCGCCGTTCCACTTGACGAGCTTCTCCAGCACGACGGACCTGGCCGGCATGTTGATGCCGAGCGCCAGGGTCTCCGTCGCGAAGACGGCCTTCACGAGACCGCGGACGAACAGCTCCTCGACGACCTCCTTGAACGTCGGCAGCATGCCCGCGTGGTGGGCGGCGATGCCGCGCTCCAGGCCTTCGAGCCACTCGAAGTACCCGAGGACGTGCAGGTCCTCGTCGGGGATGGCGGCCGTGCGCTCCTCGACGATCTCGCGGACGCGGGCGCGGGCCTCGTCGTCATTGAGCCGCAGGCCCGCGTACAGGCACTGCTGTACGGCGGCCTCGCAGGCGGCGCGGCTGAAGATGAACGTGATCGCGGGCAGCAGCCCCTCGCTGTCGAGGCGCTCGATGACCTCGGGGCGGCCGGGCGTCCAGATCCGGGAGCGCTGTCTGCGCTCGCGCTCGCGGTCCGCCTCGCGCACCATCTTGCCCTTGCGGCGGTCGCGCGGGTTGTACGAGCGGCTGGCCTCCATGCGGGCCATGCGCGTCAGGTCCGGGTTGACGGCCTTCTTGCGGCCCTCGCCCTCCTCGAAGAGGTCGTACATCCGGCGCCCGGCGAGCACATGCTGGAACAGGGGTACGGGCCGGTGCTCGGAGACGATCACCTCGGTGTCGCCGCGCACGGTGTCGAGCCAGTCGCCGAACTCCTCCGCGTTCGACACGGTCGCCGAGAGGGAGACCAGGGTGACGGACTCCGGGAGGTGGATGATCACCTCTTCCCAGACGGCGCCACGGAAGCGGTCGGAGAGGTAGTGCACCTCGTCCATGACCACGTAGCCGAGGCCGAGGAGGGTCTGCGAGCCCGCGTACAGCATGTTCCGCAGGACCTCGGTGGTCATGACGACCACCGGAGCGTCCGCGTTCACGCTGTTGTCGCCGGTCAGCAGGCCGACCTTGTCCGCGCCGTACCGCTTGGCGAGGTCGGCGTACTTCTGGTTCGACAACGCCTTGATGGGTGTCGTGTAGAAGCACTTCTTGCCCTGCTGGAGGGCCAGGTGGACGGCGAACTCGCCGACGATCGTCTTGCCGGAGCCGGTGGGCGCGGCCACCAGAACGCCCTTGCCCGTCTCAAGGGCCTGACACGCCTCTATCTGGAAGGGGTCGAGGCCGAAGTCGTACATCTCGCGGAAATCGGCGAGCGCGGTGGCCTGCTCGGCAGCGCGCTTACGTGCTGCCGCGTACCGCTCGGCCGGTGAGAGGTCCTCTGTCATCGTGCTTTCGAGACTACCGGCCACCACTGACAACGGACGATCTTTATTGTGATCGGTCCCTTCCGGGCTCGGGACGCCATGACTTCCGGGCTCGGGGCGCCATGATTCCCGGGGCCGAGGCCCCACGATCTCCAGGCCTGGGGCCCCGCGATCTCCGGGCGTCAGGGCCCTACGATCAGCCCGGCCTGCGGCACGCACTCGACGGTGAGGGGCAGGCTTCCGAGCGGCTCCCCGTCGGCGTACCCGGTGATCTCCTCCGCGGCCAGTTCGACCTTCTTCGCGCGGTGGACGGTGACCACGGGGTGGTCGAGGTGGGTCCCCTTGTAGACGCGCGGGAAGACCTTGAGCAGCGTCGCCCGCGAGCAGTCCCCGACGACCGTGATGTCGAAGAGCCCGTCCGTCATGTCGGCGCCCGCACAGATCTTCATGCCACCGCCGTACGACGTCCCGTTCCCCACGGCGACGAGCGTGGCCTCGACCTCCAGCACGGGGCCGTCGTCCAGGGTGATCCGGTACGGGACGGGCTTGAACGCGGCGAGTTCGGCGACGATCGCGAGGTCGTACTTGAAGCGGCCGCCGGGCCAGCGCATCCGGTTGCCCCGGTCGTTGACCCGGGAGTCGAAACCCGAGGCCAGGACGGTGCCGAACCAGTGTCCGTCGGCCCGACCCAGGTCGAGCTCGCGTATCCGCGATCCCTTGAGCGCGTCGGCGACGAGGGCGCCTGCCGCCGCCGGGTCCCGCACGGGCAGTCCGAGGGAGCGGGCGAAGTCGTTTCCTGTCCCGACGGCGATCACGCCGAGCGGGGTGCGGGTGCCCGCGACGGCCTGGAGCGCGAGGTTGGCCATGCCGTCACCGCCGACGGCTATGAGCGCTCCGGTGCCGGCGTGGACCGCGGCACGCGCGCGCGTGAGCGCGTCGTCGGCGTCCTCCCCCACGACCGTACGTACGGAGAAACCGGCCGCCCGCAACGCGGAAGCGGCCGGCTGCGCCGCCTGGGCGCCCCGGCCGCGTCCGGCGGTGGGATTGACGAAGAGGGTGATCTCGCTGGTCACGGGCGGACCTTACAAGATCGTGCCGCCCTGTCAGGTCACGTCGTCATAACCGTTGACCCGGTCAAGGTCCGAGCTCGCCTGCTCGGGCAGCGCGCGGCTGGCCGAGACGGGCTCGGGCGTGAGGTCCAGGTCCGAGGCCTCGTCGTCGTCCAGGTCCTCGCGCTCCCTGGCCTTGCGACGGTCGTTGAGCAGGGAGAAACCGGCGGCCGCGAAGTACAGGATCCAGATGGGTCCGGCGAGCGCCAGCATGCTCAGCGGGTCGGTGCTGGGCGTGGCCACGGCCGCGAAGACCGTGATGCCCATGATCATGCCGCGCCACCAGCCGATCATCCGCTTGCCCGTGATCACCCCGGTGAGGTTGAGCATCACGAGGAGCAGCGGCAGCTCGAAGGAGAGCCCGAAGACGACCACCATGCGCGTGATCAGGTCCAGGAGATCGTCCAGCGGCAGCTGGTTGTCGACACCGCCCGGCGAGAAGTCGAGCAGCACCCTCGCCATCGTGGGGAGGGTCTTGTACGCGAAGAAGGCGCCGCACAGGAACAGCGGGAAGCCGGTGGCGACGAAAGCGGTCGCGTACTTCTTCTCGTGCCGGTGCAGGCCGGGCGCGACGAAGCCCCACAACTGGTAGAGCCAGACCGGCGACGCGAGCACGACGCCCGCCATCAGCGAGATCTTCAGCGCGAGCGTGAACGGCGTCAGCAGACCGTTGAGCACGATCCGCGCGCACGTCTCGTCGTGCTGTCCCTTGTTCGCCTGCGCGGCGAGCTCGGCGAAGCTCGACTTGCAGCCCACCGAGTCGAGCACCGGATTGGTGAAGAACTCGATGATGTCCTTGTAGAAGAAGGCGGCGACGATCGTGACGACGACGATGGCCAACAGGGCCTTCGCGAGCCGGTTGCGTAGCTCACGCAGGTGTTCCGCGAGCGGCATCCGCCCCTCGGGATCCTTCTCCGTCTTGCGGGCAGACTTGGGCAACCCACGTCCTCATCTCGTGCGACAGGCCGCCTTCGCGGGGCGGCCCGGAATCAGCGCTGCGAAGTCTGGTCGGTCGGCTCGGTGACCGGGCGCGCGTTGGTCACGTCGCCGGGGGCGGCCTTGATGGTGCGCTGAGCCGGGGCCTGCTCGTCGTTCTTCGGCGGGTCCGTGGGCGCGGTCTGCTGACCGTCGGACTTCATCGCCTTGGCCTCGCTCTTGAGGATGCGGGCCGACTTGCCCAGCGAGCGCGCCATGTCGGGAAGCTTCTTCGCGCCGAACAGCAGGACGATGACGACGAGGATCAGAATGATCTCGGGGGCGCCGATCTTTCCGAACATAAGCGTTTACCTTCTCACCGAGGCGGCAGGGGCGGGGCTGCCGGTACAGGTCGGACTGGTGTCCGACCACCGTGCTGGCAGCGATCGTATCCCGTGGGGGTGAACAGGGGGCAATCCCTCTGCGTACTCCCAGTTGCGGGCCGCGCCTCGCTCTTCGGGCCGCGCCTCGCAGCGTACCCGCCCGTCCCTGCAACCGGACAGGGCACAGAGGTAAAGCGCTTACCAGCATGTCTCCCCCGTCACATTCGGCGGGTCGTGCGATCAGAGAAGTTCGCGGCTCGTGCGGGCCGTGCCGGCCGCCGCCCGCTCCAGGTCCTCCGCCGCGCGGTTGATCTGCTGTGTGGTGTCGGCGACTTGGCGCCCCAGGCGCTGCGCCTCGACGAAGACCTTGACCGCGAGCACGCCGAGCACGGCGAGTCCCACGAACCCCACAGCAATCGCCAGCATCGCCCAGAACATGCGCCGAGCCTAGACGGTCTGGTGGAGGCGGAGCGTGCTCACCCCTCCACCGGTGAGGAGTTCGATGATGCGCTCCCCGGCCGGCTTGCGTACGGCGACGCCGCACTCAGGGCAGGTGAAAGAGTAGAACGTGGTGCGACGGGTGGCGCCGATCGCCAGGCGCAGGGCGCCCGCGGAGAGTTCGAACCGCTCACGGCATTCGGGGCAGGCGGCTTTGAAAAGCACCGGACCCACCACCGCGGACAATCCACCCATTTCGACCATCCCAGACTTTTCAGAGTTTCCCGAACTTCTGGCACCCCCGGGCCGCACCGCGGTCAACGGCACGCCCACCCTTCTCACCCCGGCCGTGCGCGTGAGGGTCGTCACAGACACGCCCGCGGCCAACGGCCCTACCCCTGCCCGTCGTACGCGGCCAGCGCCTCCCCGGCAGCCTGCCGAGCACTCTCGGCGAGCCCGAGCGGCGAGACGATACGCCCGTCGCGGCCGAGCCGGAGCGCGAGCCGCCGCAGCGACGACGGGTCCGGCGTGCGCAGCGTGATCCGCAGGCCGCCGTCCGCCAACTCCTCGGCGCTGTCGTGCGGGTAGTACTCCGCGACCCAGCGTCCGCCGGGACCGACCTCGACCACGACCTCGGGGTCCTCGGCCGCGGGCTGCACGAGCCCCTCGGACAGGTCCCGCAGTTCGATCTCCGGCGGCGCGGACGGCTCGTCCAGGATCCGGATCTCCGCGACCCGGTCGAGGCGGAAGGTGCGCCGCGCCTCGGAGCGCCGGCACCAGGCCTCCACATAGGTGTGGCCGACGCTCACCAGGCGAATGGGGTCGATCTCCCGCTCGGTGAGCTCGTCGCGGGCCGGGGAGTAGTAGCGAATCCACAGCCGGCGCCGCTCCGAGATCGCCCGGTCGACGTCGGCGAACACGCCACCCTCGGACTCGAACGTCACCGAGAGCCGGGCGCTCGCGCCGGCCGCCTCGCCGGCCGCGGCCTCCAGCTTCGCGGTGGCCCGGAGGAGCGCGAGCCGGTCGCTCTCCCTGAGGCCGGGCAGCGTGGACACGGCGCGGGCGGCGACGAGCAGCGCCGTCGCCTCGTCGGCGGCGAGCCGCAGCGGCGCGGCGACATCGTCCGGGTTGTGCCACCAGATGCGGTCGCCGTCCGTGTCGATGTCGAGGAGGTCACCCCCACGGAAGCTCGTCCCGCACAGCGGCAGGATGTCGAGGTCCGAGATCAGCTCGTCCTCGGTGATCCCGAAGGCGCGGGCGACATCCTCGACGCGCGCTCCCGGGCGCTCCCGCAGATACGTCACGAGGGACAGCATCCGCCGGGTCTGGTCGATGGCGTTCGTGGCCATTGGTCCTCGTTCCCCTCAGCCCTTGGCCACGGCACGCAGCCGGTCGACGACCTCGGCCCGCAGCTCGGCGGGTTCGAGCACGACCACGTCGGGCCCGAACTCGACCAGCCAGGCGTCGAGCCCGTGCCCGTAAGGGATCTCCAGCTCGTCCCAGCCATCGCCGAGGTCGCGTACGGCGGAGGCCTTGGCGCGCAGGGGATAGCCGGAGCCGGTGCGCAGCCTGATGAGGGCCGTGCGGTCGGCGGTCTCGCCGGCCCAGCTCGCGACGGTCTCGCGGACGGTCACGACGTCGGGCACGTCGGCGGTGAAGCGGCCGGCCCGGGAGCGGACCTTGCCGGTGATGCGGGAGAGCCGGAAGACGCGTTCGGCGCCGCGGTCGCGGTCCCAGCCGGCGAGGTACCAGTGGCCGCGCCAGCACTCCAGCGCCCACGGCTCGACATGCCGCTGCTCGGGCCGCGCGGCGGTGGCCTTGCGGTAGTCGAAGACGACGGGTCGCCGGTCGCGGCAGGCCAGCATCAGAGGTTCGAAGGACGCCTCGTGCGCGGGGATACGGGGTTCGAGGGCCGAGTGCGCCCCGTACGGGTCGACGTCCTCGGGGAGTCCGGCGGCCCGCAGCTTCTGCAGGGCTCCACTGGCGGCGCCGGCGAGGCGGGCCTGCTGCCAGACCTTCGCGGCGAGGCCCAGCGCGGCGGCCTCCTCGGCGTCGAGGGTGACGGGCGGCAGCCGGTTGCTGTCGCGGCGGGCGAGATAGCCGATCTCCCCGTCGAGGCTCTCCACGGTCGCGATGACCAGACCGAGCTCCCGCAGGTCGTCCTTGTCACGCTCGAACATCCGGTTGAAGCTGTCGTCGGAGTTGGCTTCCATGTAGGCCTCGATGGAACCGCGCAGCTCACGCTTGCTGAGCGGGCGTCCCGTCCCGAGCAGACACAGCGCCAGATTCATCAGCCGCTCGGCCTTCGCAATGGCCATCGACGCCCTACGTCCTCTCTTCGAGAGCCCCCTGGCTCTCCCCCATCCGAAAGTCGACCGTACCGCTCCGGGGTGTCGTGGCAAAAGCCGAGGACAAGGGGTGCATCCCAAAGGGATTCGGTGGAGGGCGGTGGAGGGAGACGGGCTGGGCCCATGCCAGGAGGCATGGGCCCAGGGTTTGACCGCTTGCGGTCACAACCTGATCAGACAGCGACCGCGTCGCTGACGATCAGACGCCGATCAGGTCGCAGACGAAGATCAGCGTCTCGCCGGGGGCGATCACGCCGCCGCCGGCTCCACGCTCGCCGTAGGCGAGGTGGGCGGGGATGGTCAGCCGGCGGCGGCCGCCGACCTTCATGCCCTGGATGCCCTTGTCCCAGCCGGTGATGACCTGGCCGGCACCGAGCTGGAACTCCAGCGGGTTGCCGCGGTTCCAGGAGGCGTCGAACTCCTCGCCGGTGGAGAAGGCCACGCCCACGTAGTGGACCTTGACGTAGTCGCCGGGCTTGGCGACGGCGCCGTCGCCCTCCCAGATCTCCTTGATCTCCAGGTCAGCCGGCGGCTGGCCCTCGGGGAAGTCGATCTCGGGCTTCTCGATGCTCACGTCTCTTGCTCCTGCTGATAAACGGTTGGGCAACCCGGACAGTCTTGCATCCCGCAGGGTCAGGACGTGGCCAGGATGTCGACGACGAACACGAGCGTCGAGTTGGCCGGGAGCGTGTCGCCCTTGGCCTGCTTCCCGTACGCCTGGTCGGCCGGGATCACCAGCAGGACGCGGTCGCCCACGTGCTTGCCGACGAGACCCTTGTCCCAGCCCGGGATGACCTGGCCCTTGCCGATGACCGTGGTGAAGGGCTGGCCGGCGTTCCACGAGGAGTCGAAGAGCGTGGCCTTCGGCTTGCCCTCGTTGATCTTCCAGGCGGCGCCGCTGTACTGCATGGTGACCGTCTTGCCGCTCTTGACCTCGGCGCCCTTGCCCTGGATCAGGACCTGGTCGACCAGCTTCTTCGGCGGGTCGTTCTTCGGCACGGAGATCGTCGCGGGCTCCGGCTTGTCGGCCTTGATCTGCGGCAGGTTCGACGGGATGGGCGCCTGCGTGCCCGTCGCCATCTTCGGGGTGACCTTGCCGACGTCGATCGCGAAGACCAGCGTGTCGGTGCCGGTGACGCCCGCCTGCTGGTTGCCCTGGCTGCCGAAGCCGGCGGCGGGCGGCGCCACGACGAGGACGCGGCTGCCCTCCTTCTGGCCGACCAGGGCGTCCGCGAACGCCGGGATGACGGACTTCGAGCCCGCGGTGATCATCTGCGGGCTGCCGCCCTGCTGGTAGGAGCTGCCGAGGTCCTTGCCGCTCTTCCAGACCTTGCCGGTGAAGTTCATCGACACCAGGTCGTCCTTCTTGACCACGGCGCCGTCACCCTGCGACAGCGTGTGCACGACGAACTTGCCGCTCGGCTCGGCCTTCGGCACGGTGATCTTCGCCTGCTTGCCGAGAGCGCCGCTGATCTCCGGCATGGGCGAAGCCGAGTCGACGGGCTTGGGCGCGGCCGCCTCGGCCTTGGGCGAGGAGGACGCCGAATCCGCCTTGTCCGTGTCGCTCTTCTTGTTGTCATCACCCCCGCACGCCGTCGCGGTCAGCGCCAGAGCCGGGACGATGAGCAGAGCAGCAAGTCGGCGTCGCACAGTGATCCTCAGGTTGCGGGTTACGTGAGTACGGTCCAGCCACTGTAGGCCCTCACGTCACATACCCGGGGTACCGCACACGCACCAAAAGGGCCCCGTCCGCAGATCACGTACGGGGCCCCGGGCCGACAGAGCCGGTCGTCCTACATTCCGGCGATCAGCTTCTCCACCCGGTCGTCCACCGACCGGAAGGGGTCCTTGCACAGCACGGTCCGCTGCGCCTGGTCGTTCAGCTTCAGGTGCACCCAGTCGACCGTGAAGTCACGGCGCTGTTCCTGGGCCCTGCGGATGAAGTCGCCCCGCAGCCGCGCGCGCGTGGTCTGCGGCGGCACCGACTTGCCCTCGAAGATCTTGAGGTCGTTGCAGATGCGGGCCGCCTGTCCCTTCCTCTCCAGGAGGTAGTAGAGGCCCCTGCGGCGATGGATGTCGTGATACGCGAGGTCTATCTGCGCGACCCGCGGATGGGACATGGTCATGTTGTGCTTGGCCCGGTACCGCTCGATGAGCTTGTACTTCATCACCCAGTCGATCTCGGTGCCGATCCGGTCGAGGTCCTCGGCCTCGATCGAGTCGAGAACGCGGCCCCACAGTTCGAGGACCTGCTCGACGGTGCCGGTGCGGATCCCGCGGCGCTCGCAGAAGTCCACGGCCTTCTCGTAGTACTCGCGCTGCACCTCGAGGGCGGATGCCTCGCGGCCGCTGGCCAGACGCACCTTGCGCCGACCGGTGATGTCGTGACTGACCTCGCGGATGGCCCGGATCGGGTTCTCCAGTGTGAGGTCACGCATGACCGTGCCGGCCTCGATCATGCGGAGCACGAGGTCGGTGGCGCCCACCTTGAGGAGCATCGTCGTCTCGGACATGTTCGAGTCGCCGACGATGACGTGCAGGCGCCGGTAGCGCTCGGCGTCCGCGTGCGGTTCGTCGCGGGTGTTGATGATGGGACGGGAACGCGTGGTCGCGGAGGACACGCCCTCCCAGATGTGCTCGGCACGCTGGCTCACGCAGTACACGGCGCCGCGCGGAGTCTGCAGCACCTTGCCCGCGCCACACAGCAGTTGCCGTGTGACCAGGAACGGAATGAGGATGTCCGCGAGTCGCGAGAACTCCCCGTGACGGGCCACCAGATAGTTCTCGTGGCAGCCGTAGGAGTTTCCCGCCGAGTCGGTGTTGTTCTTGAAGAGATAGACGTCGCCCGCGATTCCCTCCTCGTGCAGGCGGCGTTCGGCGTCGACGAGCAGGCCTTCCAGAATGCGCTCGCCCGCTTTGTCGTGCGTGACCAACTCGGTCACGTTGTCACATTCGGGAGTTGCATATTCCGGATGTGACCCGACATCGAGATAGAGGCGGGCGCCGTTCCGCAGAAAGACATTGCTGCTGCGGCCCCATGACACGACACGGCGGAAGAGGTACCGCGCCACCTCGTCAGGAGACAGGCGGCGCTGTCCCCTAAACGTACATGTGACGCCGTACTCGTTCTCCAGCCCGAAAATGCGGCGGTCCATGAGTGAACATTACGCCTGATGCCCTGTGCTGAAACCGGGTTCGACAGCACCGTTTCGATCATTTTCCGATGAGCCCGCGACACGCCCGGCGCTACGGGGAGCTGCGAGGACCCGTCCGGTGGCGAGGAGCACGAGCAGCGCGGCCACGCCCGCGGCTCCGGGAACGGCGAAGCCCCACACCGTGCCGCCCCACTCGACGACCGGTCCGGCCGCGGCGGTTCCGATCGACGTACCCACCGTGAACGTCGTCACGAGCCATGAGAACGCCTCCGTCACCGTGCCCCGCGGCGCGTGACGGTCGACGATGATGAACGCGCACGCGATCGACGGGGCGAGGAACACCCCCGCGAGCGCCGTCAGGGCCGTCATGGCCACGACGCCCGGCATCAGTACCAACGGCACGTAGAAGAGGGCCAGCAGGGCCACCAGCCACCGCAGCCGCCGCTCGGGCACGCCGGCCCACTGCCGCGCCCCGTAGACCGAGCCGCCCGCCAGCGCGCCGAGCCCGAGCGCCGCCATCAGCCAGCCGTACGTCACGTCGCCGCCGTGTCCGTCCGCGTACGAGACGCCCGCCACCGTGATCGAGCCCAGCGCCGTCCCGATGAACAGGAACGCCCCGAGGAGCGCGAGGAGTCCGGGCGAGCGCAGGGCGCCCAGCCAGTGCGCCTCACGCGGCGCCGAGCGCCACGCGCGCGACGGCTGTGAGACCACCACCGACAGCGCGCCGAGCACGCCGACGACGTTCACAACGATGAGCGCGGCCTGCGCCGACCACAGCGAAACGCACACGGTGACGAGCAACGGACCGACGGTGAACATGACTTCCTGCGCCACCGCGTCCATGGCGTACGCGGTGTGCACCTGGTCCTCGCGCGGCAGCACGTTCGGCCACAGCGCGCGCAGCCCGCCCTCGAGGGGCGGTGTGAACAAGCCGGCCGCGCCCACGGCGATGTACGCGAGCGCCGGCGACCCGGTCCCGGCGAAGGCGAAGACGGTCATGGCCAGCGCCGACGCCAGCGCTGCCGGGAGCTGCACTCGCGGCTGTCCCCGCAGGTCCACGAGCCGGCCGAGCAACGGCTGCCCCACCGCGTTGGAGACGCCGTACACCGCGGCGAGCGCCCCGGCCAGGCTGTACGTGCCGCCCTCGGCGCGCACGAACAGCACGATCGCGATGGCGGCCGTCGCGTTCGGCAGCCGCCCGACCAGGGTGCCCGCCAGCAGCCGCGCCGCGTGCCGCGCCTTGAGGATCTCCGCATATCCCGCGGCCATCGCCCGCCCTCTCGCCGCCCCGAGGCGCCCTAGGTTTTACGTATAACTTCGAGGGTCATACGTACCATGTCCGCAGGCCACGGGTCCACCCGAAGGCCCCGCCGCACACCCCACGGAGGCATGAGTGACGACCGGGTCAGACGAGACGGCCCCCGCGCGTCCCACCAGCCGCGACGTCGCCCGCGCCGCCGGAGTCTCCCAGGCCGCCGTCTCCCTCGTACTCGGCGACAAATGGCGCGGCCGTGTCGCCGAAGCCACCGCAGAACGCGTCCGCGCCGCCGCCCGCGACCTCGGCTACCGCCCCAACCTCGCCGCCCGCAACCTGCGCCTCGGCCGCACCCGCACGGCCCTCCTCGTGGTCCCCGCCCTCACCAACGAGTTCTTCGCCGGCGTCTACACCGGCGCCGCCCGCGTGGCCGCGGAGCACGGCTTCGGCGTCGTGCTCTACCCCTCCCCCGAAGGCATCGGTCCCGCTCGCGATCCCTTCGACTCCGCACGCGCGGCCCTCGACGGCGTGCTCGCCTCCTCCATGGCCTCCGACGCCGTCACCGCCATCCGCGGCGGCGGACTCCCCCTCGTCATGCTCGACAGCGACCCCGACGACACGGCGGGCACCGGCGGCGCGGCCACCGTCAACCTCGACATCGCCGACGGGATGCGCCAGGTGACGGACCATCTGCTCGCCCTCGGCCACCGCCGGTTCCTCCACCTCGCCTCGGCCGTGCCCTCCTGGACCTTCGACGTACGCGCCCACGAGCTCGCCGACCGCACGGCCCGCGTCCCCGAAACCCACGTGAGCACCGTGCGCTCACCCCTGACGGTCGAGGCCGCCCGCACAGCCGCTCAGGACGCGCTCACCGCCCCGGGACCCCGCCCCACCGCGATCGTCTGCGACGACGACAAACTCGCCACCGGCGCCTACAAGGCCGCCCGCAGACTGGGCCTGCGCATCCCCGACGACCTCTCCGTCACCGGCTTCGACGACCTCTCGCTCGCCACCGCCGTCGAGCCCGAACTCACCACCGTCCGGCTGCCCGCGGAGCTCTTCGGCGAGCGGGGCATGGCCGCGCTCCTCGCCGTCCTGGACGGCCGCACCCCGGAAACCGGCGCGCTCCCCGTCGAGTTGGTCATCCGCGGCTCCACGGCCGCGCCCGCGGGCTGACACGACGAACGGCGCCCCGACCGCTTCACGGTCGGGGCGCCGGACACCTCCGCAGGAAACCCTGCTCACTCCTCGTCGTCGGACTCCTCGTCACTGCTCTCCACCGGCTCGGCGGACGTCGCCGCACCGGCCTCGAGCAGCCGCGACAGCTGCGGCCCCACGATGCGCTTGAACTTCCGCTGCTGCGGGCGCGTGCGGTCGAGGACCGCCACCTCCAGCCGCTCCGCGGGGATCTCCCGCTCACTGCCGTTGGTGTCCCGCGACAGCGCCTGCACCGCCAGCTTCAGGGCCTCCGCCAGGGTCATTCCGTCACGGTGACGCTGATCCAGATAGGTGCTGATCTGCTCCGCGTTTCCCCCGACCGCGACCGAGCCGTGCTCGTCGACGATCGAGCCGTCGTGCGGAAGGCGGTAGATCTGGTCACCATCAGGGGTCTCGCCGACCTCCGCGACCACCAGCTCCACCTCGTACGGCTTCTCGGCCGCGCTCGAGAAGATCGTGCCCAGCGTCTGCGCGTACACGTTCGCCAGGCCACGCGCCGTCACATCGTCACGGTCGTAGGTGTAACCGCGCAGGTCGGCGTAGCGCACACCGCCGATCCGCAGGTTCTCGTACTCGTTGTACTTGCCGGCGGCGGCGAAGCCGATCCGGTCGTAGATCTCGCTGAACTTGTGCAGCGCGCGGGACGGGTTCTCGCCGACGAACACGATGCCATCGGCATACTGCAGCACAACCAGGCTGCGACCGCGGGCGATGCCCTTGCGGGCGTACTCCGCCCGGTCGGCCATGGCCTGCTGGGGTGAGACATAGAACGGCGTCGACACCGGCTGTCCGTCCCTTTCTGTCAGTGACTCAGTGACTCAAGTCTCGGGCGAATGGCGCTTCGGGCATGACGGATGCGTACCGGTCAGAGAAGCGCGGCCCGCGGGCCGTCGGGCTGCTCGAGCCGGCGCTCGAGGATGGAGCGAGCGATCTGCGCCCCCTCCTCGTCGGTGAGCCTGCGGAACCCGTCGTCCGTGATCACGGTGACGATCGGGTAGATCCGACGCGCCACGTCGGGGCCACCGGTCGCCGAGTCGTCGTCCGCCGCGTCGTACAGGGCCTGCACGACGAGCGTCGTGGCCTCCGCCTCCGTCAGATCGTCGCGGAAGAGCTTCTTCATCGCCCCACGCGCGAAGATCGACCCGGATCCGGTCGCCGCGTACCCGTGCTCCTCGCTGCGCCCGCCCGTGACGTCGTACGAGAAGATGCGGCCCTTGCCGCGGTCCACGTCGTACCCCGCGAACAGCGGCACCACGGCCAGGCCCTGCATGGCCATGCCGAGGTTCGACCGGATCATGGTCGAGAGCCGGTTCGCCTTGCCCTCCAGCGACAGCTGGGCGCCTTCCACCTTCTCGAAGTGCTCCAGCTCCAGCTGGAAGAGCTTCACCATCTCCACGGCCAGACCGGCCGTACCGGCGATACCCACCGCCGAGTACTCGTCCGCCGGAAAGACCTTCTCGATGTCGCGCTGAGCGATCATGTTGCCCATCGTGGCCCGGCGGTCACCGGCGAGGACGACACCGCCGGGGAACGTGACGGACACGATCGTCGTGCCGTGCGGCGCCTCGATCGCGCCCTTCACCGGCAACGCGCGGTTCCCGGGCAGGATTTCCGGCTGATGCACGGACAGGAAGTCCACGAAGGACGAGGATCCAGGCGTCAGGAAGGCTGCTGGTAGACGCCCGGTGCTACGAGTGTTGGCTTCCACGCGATTCCTTCCACGTAGGCGGCGGCGCGACGGATGACGTCGGGACGAATGTCCCAACTTGCCGATGGCCGAATTGCAGTTGAAGCACAGTACGTCAGGGACCCTACCCGCGGAACGGCGGTGATCCACATCCGTGGCCGGGTGCTTGGGACGGCTTCGGTCGACGACCTGCCCGCCCCCCGCACCCCGGCCACGCCACCTTCAGTTCAAAGGTGGAACGAGCTACTCGCCGCCCTTTTGAACGAAGCTCCGCACGAAGTCCTCGGCGTTCTCCTCGAGGACGTCGTCGATCTCGTCCAGCACGGAGTCCACGTCGTCGCTCAGCTTCTCCTGGCGTTCCTTGAGGTCCTCGGAAGCCTGCGCGTCCTGCGCCTGCTCCTCGACCTCCTCGGTGGAACGCGTCGCCTTCTGCTGTCCGCCGCCGGTGTCCTTGGTCGCCATCTACCTCACCCCGCTCGGTTCGACGTTCTTGATCAGACCCTACAAGCCGGGTCCGACATCGGCCCCGCACTTCGTCCAACGTGCGAGGCCCACCTCTGTGATTCCCCTGCCGCCGGCTTTTCAGCCTCCGGACAGCACCCGGACCAGATCTTCGGCCGTGCGGCACCGGTCGAGCAGCTCCTTCACGTGATTACGCGTTCCGCGAAGGGGTTCGAGGGTTGGGACCCGCTGCAGAGAGTCACGGCCGGGCAGATCGAAGATCACCGAGTCCCAGGAGGCCGCGGCGACGTCGTCCGCGTACTGCTCCAGGCAGCGCCCGCGGAAGTACGCCCTGGTGTCCTCCGGAGGCTTCGTACGGGCCCTCTCGACCTCCGACTCGTCCAGGAGCCGCTTCATCCTGCCGCGGGCCACGAGACGGTTGTACAGGCCCTTCTCGGCCCTCACGTCGGCGTACTGGAGGTCGACGAGGTGGAGCCGCGCGGCGTCCCAGTCGAGGTTGTCGCGGCGGCGGTAGCCCTCCATGAGCTGCCGCTTCGCGACCCAGTCGAGTTCTCCGGCCAGGCTCATCGGATCGCTCTCCAGACGGCCGAGCACGTCCTCCCAGCGGGTCAGGACGTCCTTGGTCTGCTCGTCTGCGTCCGCCCCGTAGCGCTCCTCGACGTACTTCCTGGCGAGCTCGAAGTACTCCATCTGGAGCTGCACCGCGGTGAGCGTGCGGCCGCTGCGGAGTGTGACCAGGTGTTGCAGGCCGGGATCGTGGGAGACCTGGTGGAGGGTGCGCACGGGCTGGTCGACGGCCAGGTCGACAGCGATGAACCCGTCCTCGATCATGGAGAGGACCAGGGCCGTCGTGCCCAGCTTGAGATAGGTCGAGATCTCGGAGAGGTTCGCGTCGCCGATGATCACGTGCAGGCGACGGTACTTCTCCGCGTCCGCGTGCGGCTCGTCCCTGGTGTTGATGATGGGGCGCTTGAGGGTCGTCTCGAGGCCGACCTCGACCTCGAAGTAGTCCGCGCGCTGGCTGAGCTGGAAGCCGTGCTCATGGCCGTCCTGGCCGATGCCGACGCGGCCGGCGCCGGTGACGACCTGGCGGGAGACGAAGAAGGGCGTCAGGTGGCGCACGATGTCCGAGAAGGGGGTCTCCCGCTTCATCAGGTAGTTCTCGTGCGTGCCGTAGGAGGCACCCTTGTTGTCGGTGTTGTTCTTGTAGAGGTGGATCGGCTGGGCCCCGGGGAGCTGGGCGGCGCGCTCGGCGGCCTCGGCCATGATGCGCTCGCCGGCCTTGTCCCACAGGACGGCGTCCCGCGGATTGGTGACCTCGGGGGCGCTGTATTCGGGGTGTGCGTGGTCGACGTACAGGCGGGCACCGTTGGTGAGGATGACGTTGGCCAGGCCGATGTCCTCGTCGGTGAGCTGGCTGGAGTCGGCGACCTCCCGGGCGAGGTCGAAGCCTCGCGCGTCCCGCAGCGGATTCTCCTCCTCGAAGTCCCAGCGGGCGCGGCGCGCCCGGTGCATCGCCGCCGCGTAGGCGTTGACGATCTGGGACGAGGTGAGCATGGCATTGGCGTTGGGGTGGCCGGGGACGGAGATCCCGTACTCCGTCTCGATGCCCATTACTCGCCGTACGGTCATGCGGCCCTCCTTGCCCGGCGGCGCCCCCGTTCGGGGGCGGCGCTCAAGTACCGCTGGTTCTCCGGTGCGCGTGCGGTGCCCGTCCCCGCGCTGCGCGACTCGGCGGTACCGAAGAGCCTAGAACGCCTATGCGCTGGTGGGGAGATCATTACCGTCATTGCTGTTGCTGAGCCTGCGAGCCGGCCGTTGCCGGGAAACCGGAAAGTCGGCCGGAATTGTTGCCTGGAAAACAGTCGGCTGCGGGTACCCGGTAGAGGCACCCGCAGCCGCCCTGCCTTTTACAGGTACTGCCCGGTGTTCGCCACCGTGTCGATGGAGCGTCCGGTGTCCGCGCCCTGCTTTCCGGTGACGAGCGTACGGATGTAAACGATCCGTTCGCCCTTCTTACCGGAGATGCGAGCCCAGTCGTCCGGGTTGGTGGTGTTCGGCAGGTCCTCGTTCTCCTTGAACTCGTCCACACAAGCCTGGAGGAGGTGGGAGACCCTGAGGCCCTTCTGGTTGTGCTCGAGGAAGGCCTTGATGGCGGCCTTCTTGGCACGTCCGACGATGTTCTCGATCATGGCGCCCGAGTTGAAGTCCTTGAAGTACAGGACTTCCTTGTCACCGTTGGCGTACGTGACCTCGAGGAAGCGGTTCTCCTCGCTTTCCGCGTACATCTGCTCCACGGCGGTCTGGATCATCCCGTGGACCGTACTGGCGCGGTCGCCGCCGTGCTCCCCGAGGTCGTCGGAGTGCAGCGGGAGGCGGGCGGTCAGGTACTTGGCGAAGATGTCCTTGGCCGCTTCGGCGTCCGGGCGCTCGATCTTGATCTTCACGTCGAGTCGTCCGGGCCGCAGGATCGCGGGGTCGATCATGTCCTCACGGTTGGAGGCACCGATCACGACCACGTTCTCCAGGCCCTCCACACCGTCGATCTCGGCGAGCAGCTGGGGGACGATGGTGTTCTCCACGTCCGAGCTGACGCCGGATCCGCGGGTGCGGAAGAGGGACTCCATCTCGTCGAAGAAGACGATGACGGGCGTGCCCTCACTGGCCTTCTCGCGCGCACGCTGGAAGACGAGGCGGATCTGCCGCTCGGTCTCGCCGACGTACTTGTTGAGCAGCTCCGGACCCTTGATGTTGAGGAAGAAGCTCTTGCCCGTGGCCTGTCCGGTCACTTCCGCGACCTTCTTGGCAAGGGAGTTGGCCACTGCCTTGGCGATCAGGGTCTTGCCGCAGCCGGGAGGCCCGTAGAGCAGGACGCCCTTGGGCGGCCGCAGCTCGTGCTCCTTGAACAGGTCCGGGTAGAGGTAGGGGAGCTCGACCGCGTCGCGGATCAGCTCGATCTGGTTGCCCAGACCGCCGATCTGCTCGTAGCCGATGTCCGGGACCTCTTCGAGGACGAGCTCTTCGACTTCGCTCTTGGGTACGACTTCGTAGACATAGCCGGAACGGGGTTCGAGCAGGAGGGCGTCGCCCGGGCGGATGGTGATGTCGAGGAGCGGTTCGGCGAGCCGGACCACCCGTTCTTCATCGGTGTGCCCCACCACCAGGGCGCGCTCGCCGTCCTCGAGGATCTCCTTGAGGGTGACGATGTCGCCGACGCTCTCGTACTCCATGGCCTCGACCACGTTGAGCGCTTCGTTGAGCATCAGTTCCTGGCCGCGCCTGAGCTCTTCGAGCTCCACGCTGGGGCTGACGTTCACCCGGAGCTTGCGGCCGCCGGTGAAGATGTCGGCGGTACCGTCCTCGTTCGCCATGAGGAAGACTCCGAAGCCGGCCGGCGGCTGCGCGAGCCGGTCGACTTCCTCCTTGAGGGCCACGATCTGGTCGCGGGCCTCCCTGAGCGTGTTGGCGAGCCGCTCGTTCTGTGCGGACACGCCGGCCAGGTTGGTCTGCAGTTCGACGATCCGCTCTTCGAGAATCCTCGTATGGCGCGGAGAGTCGGCGAGCTTGCGTCGCAGGACGGCGATCTCCTGCTCAAGATAGGCAATCTGACCGGCGGGGTCGTCGGACCCTCTTCCCGGGCGGATGCCGCGGTTCATGTCGTCGTCGTGGGCTGCCACGGTCCTCACCTCCTCCAAGGGGAGCTGGACGCTTCCAGACCCTACCTGGGTGGGTGTCGATTGAAACCCCTAGATCACAAAGACGAAGGGGGTGTGTCCGATCTTCACCCTTGCGCTCTCCCTCACGCCAGGGGAATACCCACCCAACAACATCGGAAAGCGGCCGGTTGTAGGGTCGAAGCGTTCAACACCCGTCGGAGCTGGCCCGACTTGCTGGTACCCGGGGTGGTTCGAGGCAGGAAGCGGCAGGAGATATGAGCGTGCAGCAGGAGGCCGGATCCGGCATCGACAGCGGTGTCGCCCTTGAGGTGTGGATCGACCAGGACCTCTGCACCGGCGACGGGATCTGCGTGCAGTACGCGCCGGAGGTCTTTGAGCTGGACATCGACGGACTGGCTTATGTGAAGGGCGCGGAGGACGAGCTGTTGCAGGCGCAGGGGGCCACCACCCCGGTGCCGCTGCCGCTGCTGAACGATGTCGTGGACTCCGCGAAGGAGTGCCCGGGCGACTGTATTCATGTACGTCGCGTTTCGGACAGGGTGGAGGTCTACGGCCCTGACGCGGAGTGACCGCGGAGTTCCCGCGCGTCACTCAACGTGGGTGAAGGCCAACGAAAGGGGCCCGTGCCGCCGTTCCCGGCGGGCAGGGCCCCTTTTCGTATGCCGCGCTTCAGACGCTGCGTGCCTCCGCGGGAGTGGAGCGCACGAACGCGTCGCCCTTCCACTGCCACTTGGCCTTGTCCTGGGTGTCGGGGCAGCAACTGGGGACGGCGGAGCTGGAGTAGCCGAGGAGCGTCGCGGTGACGGCCCGGTCGCGTACCGCCACGTCGTCGGCCGTGAGCCGGTCCTTCGGGTCGACGAGGGTGGCGACGATGCGCGGCTTGGCGTGGGCCTCGTGGGGCTGGGTGAGGACGTAGACGCCGTTCGGCGGGGTGCCGGAGCCGGCGTCGCAGCGGACCACGGCGACGGTTTCCGGCCTGCCGTCACCGTCGAGGTCCCCGGTGGCCTTCTTCACCACGAGGATCTTGGCGGGGCCGCACTCGAGCGGGAAGTGGACGGCGGCCGCGTCGGGCGGTGCGGCCGCGGTTCTGGTGGCGCCGGGCGGTGTTCCCGGCTGGGCCGCGGTGGCCGCGCCGGGCTGCAGGAAGGAGGAGACCGCGACGACGGCCGATACGGCCGCGGCGGTCGCGAGCCAGTGGATGGGGCTGGTGGTGGTGTGCGCCAGTTCCGGGACGGCGGGGTGCTGCACTAGGAGTGTCTCCTGTGAGGGCTGTGCCGGTGGGGGTGGCCAGCATCGTGCCATACCTCACACCGTGGGGGAACGTCAGGGTCCGCTGATTCTCAGCTTCCTCACGTGTCCTTGCCGTATCGTGCGCGCCGCTCCTCAACGCACGGGCGCCGCCGCCGAGTTCCCTGCGTATCGGGGGAACTCGACGGCGGCGCCTGTGCGTTGTGTCGGGTGTTCGGGTCAGCGCCCGGCGTTGCCGCCGTCCGCGTTCGGGCCCGAGTAGTCCTCGCCGTACGCGCCCTTGGCGGGGCGGCGGCGGCGCATGGGCGGCTCGACGCCGTCCGCGAGGCGGCGGGCGGTGAGGAGGAAGCCGGTGTGGCCGATCATGCGGTGGTCCGGGCGGACGGCCAGGCCCTCGACGTGCCAGTTACGGATCATCGACTCCCAGGACGTCGGCTCGTTGAAGCAGCCGATCTCGCGGATGGACTCGACGGTCCGCGCGAGCTGGGTGGTGGTGGCGACGTAGCAGCAGAGGATGCCGCCGGGGACGAGTGCCTTGGAGACGACCTCGAGGCACTCCCAGGGGGCGAGCATGTCGAGGATGACGCGGTCCACGTCGGCGTCGCTCAGGTTGTCCTGGAGGTCGCCGACGGTGAGCTGCCACGCGGGGTGGGAGCCACCGAAGTAGCGCTCCACGTTCTGCGTGGCGATCTCGGCGAAGTCCTCGCGGCGCTCGTAGGAGTGCAGCATGCCCTCGTCGCCGATCGCGCGCAGCAGGAAGCTGCTCAGCGAGCCGGAGCCGACCCCTGCCTCGACGACGCGTGCGCCGGGGAAGATGTCGGCGAAGGCCAGGATCTGCCCCGCGTCCTTGGGGTAGACCACGGCGGCGCCGCGGGGCATGGACAGGACGTAGTCGGGGAGCAGGGGGCGCAGCGCGAGGTAGGCGACGTTTCCGGTGGTGCGGACAACGCTGCCCTCGGGAGCGCCGATCAGCTCGTCGTGGGGGAAGGAACCCTTGTGGGTGTGAAAGTTCTTCCCGGCCTCGAGCGTGAACGTGTAGTGGCGGCCCTTGGGGTCGGTCAGCTGTACCTGGTCCCCGACCTTGAAGGGCCCGCGTCGGCGGGCGGCACCGGTCGGTTCGGACATGTGACCAGCCTACCGGTCCGCGGAGGACCCGCGGACCAGGGGCGTGGGGGTGCGGGCCCCGGTCAGGAGGGGCGGGCCATGGCCTTGACGAAGGCGCGCTCCACGTCGGCGGCGGACAGGACGCCGTAGATGGCGCCGCTCTCCTCGACGACGAGGTACTCGGTGGCCGGGGTGGCGCGGAGGGTGTCGAGGAGCTCCTCGCCGGCGAGTTCCGCGGAGACGCGCATGCCGTCGGTGAGGTCATGGGCGAGGCCGCTGACGGCGACCCAGGGGCGGCGGTGTTCCGGTACGCCGACGATGGCGGCCTCGCGCACGAGGGACCTGGGTTCCCCGTCGGCGTCGACGATGACGAGGGCGCGGGCGCCCGCCTCGTTGGCGCGCCGCAGGGCCTCGGACAGCGGGGTGGCGCTCTCCACGGGGACGGCGCGGCGGGTCAGGGTGCGGGCGCGCAGCTCCGGGAGGTGCTCGCGCAGGCGGGCCATGCGGAGGCTGTTGCCGGCGCCGGTCCAGATGATCGCGGCGAGGATGGCGGCCAGCAGGGCGTCGGTGACGGTGTCCATGCCACTGACGTCGGCGGCGCCTTCGCCGAGGGCGCCGGACTGGGTGAGCAGCGGGAGTCCGATGAGGACGGTGATCGCGAGGGCCCGGCCGACCCAGGCGGCGGCGACGGTGCCGCTCATGGGCTTTCCGGTGATCTTCCAGACGATGGCGCGGAGCATGCGGCCGCCGTCGAGGGGCAGGCCCGGCAGCAGGTTGAACGCGGCGACGATGAGGTTGGAGATCATCAGTCCCGCGAGCAGGACGCCGGGCACGGTGCCGGGTTCCACGGCGAGCATGCCGAGGTAGAAGACGCCGGCCAGGACGAGGGAGAGCAGCGGTCCGACGAAGGCGAGTACGAACTCGCGTCCCGGCGACTCGGATTCCTTCTCGATCTCGGACACGCCGCCGAAGAACTGGAGCTGGATGCGGCGCACCGGCAGCTTGAAGCGGAGCGCGGCGACGGTGTGCGCGAGTTCGTGGACGAGTACGGAGGCGTAGAACGCGACCGCGAAGAAGAGGGAGACCAGATAGCGGACCGCGCCGAGTCCGGGCAGGACGTGGTCGAGTTGTCCGCCGAAGACCCAGGTGATGAGGGCGGCGACGAGGAACCAGCTGGGCGCGACGTAGACGGGGACGCCGAAGGGGCGCCCCATGAGGAGTCCGCCACGGGGCTCGGGAGCCTTGGTGGGGCGGCGGCCGCTGGTCGCGGGAGTACGGGTGGGCGGGGTGTCCCCCTGGGATACGGGGTCCTGGGCGGGCGGGGCTGTGTCATCTCCGCCGGCCGGGGTGTGCTCGGTGAACGGGTCCGAGCCGGCAGCGGTGTCCGGGGTGTCGCCCTGGTCGGCCGGGGTGGTGTCCTCGGGGTGCTCCTTGTGCGGCGGCTCTTCCGGGTCCCGGGGCGTGTGCGGGACGGAATTCGCGCGGGCCGCGCCGTTCGCGCTCGCGGGTGGTGGGGGCGTGGGGCCGGGGCGGGCGGCCTGGTGGTCGTCCGTCGTGCCGCTGCCGGGCTGCGGCCGGCCGCTCTCGTCCACGGTGATCCCTCGGTCCCCTCGTTGGAAATCCCTCGCTCCTGCCGTTGCACGATCATGCAGGGCGAGGGGGTCTGCCGTCGATGGTATGCGTCCGGTGCGGCGCGGCCCTCGTCGACTCCCCTGCGCCGCCGCCGGGCCCCGCTTCCCAGGACGCCCGCGACGCGTTCGTACCTGACTGTCAGTGGCGGCCCGTAAGGTCTGTCGTCATGGAAACCAGCACCGAAGGGGCCGCCGCGGCCGCTCGCCCTGCGTCGCTCTCGCCTTCGCGCGCGAGCGACTTCATGCAGTGCCCGTTGCTCTACCGGTTCCGGGTGATCGACAAGCTCCCCGAGAAGCCGAGCGAGGCGGCGACCCGCGGCACGCTGGTGCACGCCGTGCTGGAGAGACTGTTCGACGCTCCGGCGGGAGAGCGGACGGCCCCGCGGGCCAAGGCGCTCATTCCCGGCCAGTGGGACCGGCTGCGCGAGGTGAAGCCAGAGCTGGCCGACCTGTTCGCGGACGACGGCGAGGGTGAGCGGATGGCGCGCTGGCTCGGCGAGGCCGAGCAGCTCGTCGAGCGCTGGTTCACGCTCGAGGACCCTACGCGTCTGGAGCCCGCCGAGCGGGAGCTGTTCGTCGAGGCCCAGCTGGACTCGGGCCTGAAGCTGCGCGGCATCATCGACCGGGTCGACGTGGCGCCGACGGGCGAGGTCCGGATCGTCGACTACAAGACGGGCAAGGCCCCGCGCCCCGAGTACGCGGAGGGCGCCCTCTTCCAGATGAAGTTCTACGCGCTGGTGGTGTGGCGTCTGAAGGGGGTCGTGCCGCGGCGGCTCCAGCTGGTCTATCTGGGCAGCGGTGACGTGCTGACGTACGACCCGGTGGTGGAGGACCTGGAGCGGGTGGAGCGCAAGCTGCACGCGCTGTGGGACGCGATCCAGCTGGCCACGGAGACGGGCGAGTGGCGGCCGCGCCCGACGAAGCTGTGCGGTTGGTGCGACCATCAGGCGGTTTGCCCGGAGTTCGGAGGGACTCCCCCGCCGTATCCGCTTCAGATCGGAGTGCCCGGGTCGGACGCCGGCTAGCAGGGCAGAATGGGCCCGGACTACCGAAGGAGAGTTACGTGGCGATCCGCGTCCTACTGGTCGACGACCAGCCGCTGCTCCGCACCGGGTTCCGGATGATTCTGGAGGCCGAGCAGGACATCGCGGTCGTCGGCGAGGCCGGAGACGGCCTGCAGGCGCTCGACCAGGTCCGTGCCCTGCAGCCCGATGTGGTGTTGATGGACATCCGTATGCCGCGGATGGACGGTGTCGAGGCGACCCGGCAGATCACCGGCCCCGGCCGGGACGGTCCGGCGAAGGTGCTCGTCCTGACGACGTTCGACCTCGACGAGTACGTGGTGGAGGCGCTGCGCGCGGGCGCCAGCGGCTTCCTCCTGAAGGACGCCCCGGCCAACGAGCTGGTGCAGGCGATCCGGGTGGTCGCGGCGGGCGAGGCGATGCTCGCGCCGAGCATCACGCGCCGGCTGCTCGACAAGTACGCGGACCATCTCCCGTCGGGCGACGACCCGGTGCCCGACACGCTGCACACGCTGACCGAGCGTGAGGTCGAGGTCCTGAAGCTCGTGGCGCGCGGCCTGTCGAACGCGGAGATCGCGGCGGATCTGTTCGTCAGCGAGACGACGGTGAAGACCCATGTCGGTCATGTGCTCACGAAGCTGGGGCTGCGCGACCGCGTGCAGGCTGCGGTGTACGCGTACGAGAGCGGTCTGGTGCGTCCCGGCGCCCAGTAGAAGGCTTCAGCGAGAACAGCGGTATAGCGGTATCTGAGAGAACAGGCCCGTGGCCGCCTCCCGCGAAGGGAGGCGGCCACCGGCCTTGTTGGTTACGCTGTGCCCTTGCTGATCTCCCAGAAGCGGAAGACGGTCGACGCGTCGAGGCAGGACTCCAGGCCGTAGACGCTGTCGCGGACGACGGCGTACTGCTTGGCCTGCCAGACGGGCAGGACCGGCAGCTGGTCGGCGACGATGTTCTGGAGCTGCTCGAAGTCCCGGTCGGTGGAGGCGCGGTCGCTCTGTGCCCCGGTCTCCGGGATGATCTTCCCGGTGATGGTGCTGTTGGTGTAGTTGTTCCCGAGCACGTTGCCGGCGCCGAAGAACGGCTGGGTGAAGTTGTCGGGGTCCGGGTAGTCCGGGACCCAGCCCTTCACGTACACGCCGTACTTGCCGGTCTTGATGTCCTTCTCGTACTGGCCGTACTCGACGGACTTCATGTCGGCGTCGAACAGGCCGCTCGCGTTGAGCTGCTTGGCGATGGCCGCCAGTTCCTGGTCGGTGGCGGGGCCGTAGCGCGAGGGCGTCGACCAGAGGGTGATCTTCACCTTGCCGGTGATGCCGTCGGCGCGCAGCGCGGCGCGGGCCTTGGCGGGCGTGGGGTGGGCACCGTAGGTGTCGAAGAAGGCCGTGTTGTGGCCGCTGATGCCCGCCGGGATGATCGAGTACAGCGGGGTGGCGGTGTCCTGGTAGACCTCGTCGACCAGGGCGTCCCGGTCGATCAGGTACGCCATGGCCTTGCGGACGGACAGGCGTCCCGCGACGGGGTCCTTCATGTTGAAGACCAGGTGCTGGACCTCGGCGCTGGTGCCCTCGACGACGTCCATGGTGTTGCTCGTCGAGGTGGAGTTCTCGATGCCGGCGATGTCCTTGGCGGCGAGTCCGCGGTAGGCGAGGTCGATGTCGCCGCCGACGAGGGCCTTCTTCAGGCCCGCCTGGTCGCCGTGGAAGAACTTGATGGTCATGCCGGAGTTCTGGACCCTCGCGGTGCCCTTGTAGTCCGGGTTGACCGAGAAGACGGCCTTCTTCTTGTCGAAGGAGTCCAGCTTGTAGGGGCCGGAGCCGACGGCCTTGCCGTCCGTGCGCAGGCCGTCCATGGAGTAGGCGGCGTGGTCGACGATGGAACCGGCGCCGGACGCGATCTTGCTGGGGAAGGTGGCGTCCGCGTGCTTCAGCTTGAAGACGACCGTCTTGGCGTTCGGCGTCTCGACCTTGTCGAGCATGGGGAACATGATCGCCGGGCCGGCGTCGTCACCGATGTTCATCATGCGGTCGAAGGAGAACTTGACGTCCTTCGAGGTGAGCTTGTGGCCGTTGCTGAACGTGAGGCCGTCGCGCAGGGTGCAGGAGTAGACGCGGGTGCCGGAGTCCGTGAAGGAGCACTCCTTGGCAGCTTCGGGTTCCGGCTCCGTGCTGCCCTTGGGGAAGCTCAGGAGCGACTGGAACACGTTGTTGAACAGCAGCCACGACCCCGGGTCGTAGCCGGACGCCGGATCGGTGGCCTGGATGTCGTCGGACATTCCCATGACCACGGCCCCGCCCTGCCCGGCGGCATCGCCCTGGTCGGTGCCGCAGCCGGCCAGCAGGGCCGCGGTGAGTCCCGTCCCGAGGGGCAGGACCAGCCACTGGTTGCGCATTCTCACGTACGTGCCTTGTCGTCAGTGGTGCGGAATCGGGCGAGCCGGCCGCCCTGGAAGGGGAGGCCGGCTCGCACGGGGATCAGCCGCTCACGCCGCGGCCGAGCTCCCAGAGCTGAAGGATCGAGGAGGAGCTCAGCGCCCACTCGACTCCGGTGATGTCGTCGCGGGCGGCGACATACTGCTTGCCCTGCCAGAGCGGGAGGACCGGTACGTCGTCGGCGACGATGTTCTGGATGCTCGTGAGGCTCTTGGAGGCGGTCAGCCGGTCGGCCTCACGACGGGACTCGGGGATGAGCTGGTCCCGGATCGTGCTGTTCGCGTACGGGGACGCGAGGAAGTTGTCCTTGTCGAGGAACGGCGCGATGAAGTTGTCGGCGTCGGGGAAGTCGGGGAACCAGCCGAGGCCGTACACGTCGTACTTGCCCTTGAGTTCGGAGGCACGGTACGTGTCCCAGGCGTCGCCCTTGATGCCGACGTCGAACAGGCCGCTGGAGTTGAGCTGCTTCTTGAGCACCTCGAACTCCCGCTTGGTGGCGGGGCCGTAGTGGTCGGTCGTGTAGTGCAGGGTCAGCTTCACCGGCGTGGTGATGTTGGCCCGCGACAGGATCGAGCGGGCCTTGGAGACGCTCGGATCGCTGTACCTGTTGAAGAACGAGTTCGTGTGGCCGGTGATGCCGGCGGGCACGAGCGAGTAGAGCGGCTCGGCGGAGGTGCCGTAGACGTCGGCCGTGAGCTGGCCGCGGTCGACGACCTGCGCCATGGCCTGGCGGACGGCCTTGCTCTTGACCACCGGGGCGCTGGTGTTGAACCCGAGGTAACGGATCTCCATGCCCGGCATCTCGACCAGGTTGATGTTCTTGCTCGGGTTGTCCGAGAGCTGCTTGATCTGCTCCGGCGACATGGTGCGCGTCATCATGTCGACGTCGCCCTTTTCGAGGGCCTTGCCCATCGCGTCGGCGTCCGCGAAGGAGACCAGCTCCACCTTGTCGTTCTTCGGCTTCAACTGCCCCTTGTAGTGGGGGTTCTTGGTGAAGACGGCCTTGACGAGGGTGTTGTTCTCGACCTTGGCGTCAAGGGTGTACGGGCCGGAGCCGTCGACCGCGAAGCCGGTGCGCAGCTTCCCCTTCGTGTAGTCGTCGGGGTTGACGATGCCGGCCGTGGGTGTGGCCAGCTTGTACGGGAAGGTGGCGTCGGGGCTCTTGAGGTGGAAGATGACCTCGCTGCGGCCCTTGGTCTCGATCGTGTCGACGCTGGAAAGCAGCGCGGAGGAGCCGCTGTCGCTCTTGATGCGGAGCACACGGTCGATGGAGAACTTCACGTCCGAGGCGGTGACGGGGGTGCCGTCGGCGAACGCGAGACCCTTGCGCAGGGTGCAGGAGAAGCGCTCGTTGCCGGTGTCGGTGAAACCGCAGGTCTGGGCGGCCTCGGGCACCGGCTCGCCGCCGCCGCGCGGCATGGCCATCAGGGTCTGGATGGTCTGGCGCAGCACGTTCCAGGAGCCCGCGTCGTAGGCGTACGCGGGGTCGAACGGGGCCGGGACCGCCTTCGAGGCAACGAACCGGTCGGTGGTACCGACGGCAATCGGGTTGCCGTCCTTGCCCCCGCTGTCGGACCCGCCGCAGGCGGCGAGCACAGGCGCGAGCAGGCCTATGACGGCCGGCAACACCAAAGTCTTGCGGTTCATGCTCGAAGTTCTCCAGAGCTGTCGATCCCGTGGGCCCGGCAACGGGGGTGGTGTCGACGGGACACGAGGGGTTACGGCGATGTTCTCGCCACGACATTAATGCGCACGGCGAAGCGTCCCGAAGGGGCCGGAGCCATGGCTTCATCACGCTACGAAACCGGGCGTGGACACACCGATAACCCCACAGGGGTCGCTTCGGCTCAGGGTCCGACCAATCGGGACACAAGGTCACTCGGGGTGGGGTGGGAGGTGGGGTCGCAGCATAGGTCCCCATACCTGTCGACCCCACGTCGAGTGGGAAACGTCACATGCTCAACTGGGTTGATGGGCGCAGCATTTCGGCCACGCGCGAGCGGTGTTACCGAAGGTTCAGTAGCCCATCAGGCCATGTAGAAAAGGGAGGTTGACGTGTTCGAGTGAGGGGACGACGGTGCGCCGGTAGGCGGGTGCGATGGGGGCCACGGAGGGTACGGCGACGACGTGGCAGCCGGCCGCCTCGGCGGCGGCGACCCCGGTGGCGGTGTCTTCGATGACGGCGCATCTGGCCGGATCCGCACCCAGTCCCGCGGCGGCGAGCAGATACGGGTCGGGGTACGGCTTCGTCCGCTCGACCTCGTCACCTGCGACCGTGAGCGCGAAATGCTCGGGGCCGAGCGAGGTCAGGACCCGGTCGATGATGCGCCGGTGCGAGGCGGACACGAGGGCCGTGGGCACCTCGTGGGCGGCGAGTTCGGCAAGGAGCCGCGCGGCGCCCGGCATGAGCGGCAGGGCGCTGCTGATGCGCTCCTCGAAGCCGTCGTTGAGCAGCACGGTCAGCTCGGGGAGCGTGATGTCCGCGCCGGTCACCTCGATGAGGAAGCCGGCACTGCGGGTCATGGGGCCGCCGACGACGACTTCGCGCCACGCCTCGTCGAGCGCGTGCCCCAGCGAGCCGAAGACGGCGACCTCGGCGTCCCACCAGAAGCCTTCGGTGTCCACCAGAGTGCCGTCCATGTCGAGGAGCACGGCCTGCAGGGCGGAGCCTTCGGCCGTTCGGGTACCGAGAGCGGGGACCGTACTGGTCATCCGGGCACACCTCCGTGAGGGACGAGAAGGCCGGCCGCCTCCTTTTGACAGGAAGGCAGCCGGCCTGCACTGGACCGACCAGTGTACGACTTCTGCGGATAAGTGCGCGCGCCGGAGACTCCCGGGCGGCCTCCGCACCGCGCTAGCGCGCGTTGAAGTACTTCGCCTCGGGGTGGTGGATGACGATCGCGTCCGTGGACTGCTCCGGGTGGAGCTGGAACTCCTCGGAGAGGTGGACGCCGATGCGCTCAGGCTCCAGGAGCTGGGCGATCTTGGCACGGTCCTCGAGGTCCGGGCACGCTCCGTAGCCGAGCGAGAAGCGGGCGCCGCGGTACTTGAGCGCGAACATGTCCTCCATCTCGGCGGGGTCCTCGCCGGAGAAGCCCAGCTCCGAACGGACGCGTGCGTGCCAGTACTCGGCGAGCGCCTCGGCCAACTGGACGGACAGGCCGTGCAGTTCCAGGTAGTCGCGGTACGAGTTCGACTCGAAGAGCTTGGCGGTCTCCTCGCCGATCCGGGAGCCGACGGTGACGACCTGGAGGCCGACGACGTCGGTCTCGCCCGACTCCTCGGGACGGAAGAAGTCCGCGAGACACAGCCGGCGGCCGCGGCGCTGGCGCGGGAACGTGAAGCGGGTGCGCTCGTTGCCCTGTTCGTCGAGGATGATCAGGTCCTCGCCCTTGGACACGCACGGGAAGTAGCCGTAGACGACGGCCGCTTCCAGGAGGTTCTTGGTGTGCAGGTCGTCCAGCCAGCCGCGCAGCCGCGGGCGGCCCTCGGTCTCCAGCAGCTCCTCGTACGTGGGCCCGTCGCCGGTGCGCGCCTGCTTGAGGCCCCACTGGCCCTTGAACAGCGCGCCCTCGTCCAGCCAGGACGCGTACTCCTTGAGCTGGATGCCCTTGATGACGCGGGTGCCCCAGAAGGGGGGCTCGGGGACCGGGTTGTCGGTGGACGTGTCGGAGCGCGCCGGCTCCTCGTCGGGCCGCTCATCGATCTGTACGGCGCCCGCCTTGACCCGGCGCTGCTTGAGCTCGGGGAGCGTGGCGCCGGGGACGCCCCGCTTGACGGCAATGAGGGCGTCCATGAGGCGCAGGCCCTCGAACGCGTCGCGCGCGTAACGGACTTCGCCCTCGTAGATCTCGTGGAGGTCCTGCTCGACGTACGCCCTCGTCAGCGCCGCGCCGCCGAGGATCACGGGGAAGTCGGCGGCCATCTTGCGCTGGTTGAGCTCCTCCAGGTTCTCCTTCATGATCACCGTGGACTTGACCAGGAGCCCGGACATTCCGATGACGTCGGCCCTGTGCTCCTCGGCGGCCTCCAGGATCGCGGAGACGGGCTGCTTGATGCCGAGGTTGACGACGTTGTAGCCGTTGTTCGACAGGATGATGTCGACGAGGTTCTTGCCGATGTCGTGGACGTCGCCGCGCACGGTGGCCAGGACGATGGTGCCCTTGCCCTCGGCGTCGGACTTCTCCATGTGCGGCTCCAGATAGGCCACCGCGTTCTTCATGACCTCGGCGGACTGGAGGACGAACGGCAGCTGCATCTGGCCGGAGCCGAAGAGTTCGCCGACGACCTTCATGCCGTCCAGGAGCGTCTCGTTGACGATCTCGAGGGCGGGGCGGGTCTGCAGCGCCTCGTCGAGGTCGGCCTCCAGACCGTTCTTCTCGCCGTCGATGATGCGGCGCTTGAGGCGCTCGTCCAGGGGCAGCGCGGCCAGTTCCTCGGCCTTGCCGGCCTTGAGGGACTTCGCGGTGGCACCCTCGAACAGCGCCATCAGTTTCTGCAGCGGGTCGTAACCCTCGGCGCGACGGTCGTGGATCAGGTCGAGAGCCGTCTGCACCTCCTCCTCGCTGAACCGGGCGATCGGCAGGATCTTCGACGCGTGCACGATCGCCGAGTCGAGGCCCGCCTTCACGCACTCGTCGAGGAAGACCGAGTTGAGGAGGATGCGGGCGGCCGGGTTGAGGCCGAAGGAGATGTTCGACAGGCCGAGCGTGGTCTGCACGTCGGGGTGACGGCGCTTCAGCTCACGGATCGCCTCGATGGTGGCGATGCCGTCCTTGCGCGACTCCTCCTGGCCGGTGCAGATGGTGAAGGTGAGGCAGTCGATGAGGATGTCCGACTCATGGATGCCCCAGTTGCCGGTCAGGTCGTCGATGAGGCGCTCGGCGATGGCGACCTTGTGCTCGACGGTGCGGGCCTGGCCCTCCTCGTCGATGGTCAGCGCGATCAGGGCGGCGCCGTGCTCCTGCGCGAGGCGGGTGACCTTCGCGAAGCGGGACTCGGGGCCGTCGCCGTCCTCGTAGTTGACGGAGTTGATGACCGCGCGGCCGCCGAGCTTCTCCAGGCCGGCCCGCAGGACCTCGACCTCGGTGGAGTCCAGGACGATCGGCAGGGTGGAGGCGGTGGCGAAGCGGCCGGCCAGCTCCTCCATGTCGGCGACGCCGTCACGGCCCACGTAGTCGACGCAGAGGTCGAGCATGTGCGCGCCCTCGCGGATCTGGTCGCGGGCCATCTCGACGCAGTCGTCCCAGCGGCCTTCCAGCATGGCCTCGCGGAACTTCTTGGAGCCGTTGGCGTTCGTGCGCTCGCCGATCGCCATGTACGAGATGTCCTGGCGGAACGGGACCGTCTGGTAGAGCGAGGCGGCGCCCGGCTCGGGGCGCGGCTCGCGGACGGTGGGGGTGAGGCCGCGCACGCGCTCGACGACCTGGCGCAGGTGCTCGGGGGTGGTGCCGCAGCAGCCGCCGACGAGGGAGAGCCCGTACTCGCGGACGAACGTCTCCTGCGCGTCGGCCAGCTCGGGGGCGGTCAGCGGGTAGTGCGCGCCGTTCTTGCCGAGGACGGGCAGGCCGGCGTTGGGCATGCAGGACAGCGGGATACGGGAGTGACGGGCGAGGTAGCGCAGGTGCTCGCTCATCTCGGCCGGGCCGGTGGCGCAGTTCAGGCCGATCATGTCGATGCCGAGGGGCTCCAGGGCGGTCAGCGCCGCGCCGATCTCGGACCCGAGGAGCATCGTGCCGGTGGTCTCGACCGTGACCGAGCAGATCAGCGGGAGGTTCGTACCGGTGGCGTCGAGGGCGCGGCGGGCGCCGATGATCGAGGCCTTGGTCTGGAGCAGGTCCTGCGTCGTCTCGACGAGGAGCGCGTCGGCGCCGCCGGCGATCATGCCCTCGGCGTTCTGCTGGTAGGCGTCGCGCAGCGCGGTGTAAGCGGCGTGGCCGAGGGTGGGCAGCTTGGTGCCGGGGCCCATGGAGCCGAGGACCCAGCGCTGCTGTCCGGTGCTCGTGGTGAACTCGTCGGCGACCTCGCGGGCGATGCGCGCGCCGGCCTCGGAGAGCTCGAAGACGCGCTCGGGGATGTCGTACTCCCCCAGGGCCGCGAGATTCGCGCCGAACGTGTTGGTCTCGACGCAGTCGACGCCGACCGCGAAGTACTCCGCGTGGACCGAACGGACGATGTCGGGGCGGGTGACGTTCAGGATCTCGTTGCAGCCCTCGAGGTTCTCGAAGTCCTCGAGGGTCGGGTCCTGCGCCTGGAGCATCGTGCCCATCGCGCCGTCGGCCACGACCACGCGGGTGGCCAGGGCTTCACGGAGGGCGTCGGCTCGGGTCCGGCCGGCGGAGTCGGTGGACGGGACGGGCGTTGGCAACGAGGCCATGAAAGTGCTCCCTGAGGTGCGACGGCTGTCGGCTTTGCGGCTCCCATGGAGGAGGCGCACCCGGTCAGGGTAGCCGGGCCGGTGGTTTCTGCGCGGAGGCGTCCACTGGCCGGAACGGCCATGTGGCGCGGGGTGCGGGTGCGTGCGGGTGCCTTCCGAACCGGGGCGTCGAGCCAAACGGGGCGAAATATAGGCTCCTCGCGTATTCGCACGAGGTCGGCAACGACCGATAGTGTTCAGCATTGTCGAACGTTGCTCGGCGAGAGGATCGAGGGAGGAAGGGCTGGGATGGCACGGAACATCCAGTCACTCGAGCGGGCAGCCGCCATGCTGCGGCTCCTTGCGGGCGGTGAGCGCCGGCTCGGCCTCTCGGACATCGCCTCGGCGCTGGACCTGGCCAAGGGCACGGCGCACGGCATTCTGCGTACGTTGCAGCACGAGGGCTTCGTCGAGCAGGACGCCGCGTCGGGCCGCTACCAGCTGGGCGCGGAGCTGCTGCGCCTCGGCAACAGCTATCTGGACGTGCACGAGCTGCGGGCGCGCGCGCTGGTGTGGACGGACGACCTGGCGCGCTCCAGCGGCGAGAGTGTCTATCTCGGCGTCCTGCACCAGAAGGGCGTACTGATCGTGCACCACGTCTTCCGGCCCGACGACAGCCGTCAGGTCCTGGAGGTCGGGGCGATGCAGCCGCTGCACTCCACGGCGCTCGGCAAGGTCCTGTCGGCGTACGACCCGGTGGCGCACAGCGAGGTGGTCGAGGTGGAACGCAAGGCGTTCACCGGGCGGACCGTGAGCGACATGGCGGAGTTCGAGACCCTTCTGGACCTGACCCGCGCGCGCGGGTACGCGGACGACGTCGAGGAGACCTGGGAGGGCGTCGCGTCCGTCGCGGCCCCGATCCACGACCGGCGGCGCATGCCGGTCGGCGCGGTCGGCGTCACCGGCGCCGTGGAGCGCGTGTGCGTCGACGGGGAGCTGCGCCCCGAGCTCGTCGCCGCCGTGCGGGACTGCGCCCGCGCCGTCTCCCGGGACCTGGGCGCCAGCCGCTTCTGAGCGCCCCGCGCCGCCCCGCCGGCGCCCCCGTACGGACCGAAGGCCCCGCTTCCCGGCGGGGCCTTCGCCGTTTCGGCGTGCAAGGCGCACCTATCCGGGACACCATCGACGAACGCGCAGTCCAGACACGGAACCGATAGCCCGACGCGATCAATAACGATCGAGTTTTCGATAACAGAACCCTTGACTAGCGAGTAACCCCGGGGTGAGACTCGCGTCCATCGGTCGGCATTGTCGAACACCTACCGGCAATAGGCGTTAGAGTGTGGCAAGCCAGGGCCGAAAACGCTCTCACCTGAGGGCGCGAACCACCGGAGAGGGACCCGGGGTTCGGCTTCCCCTGGACGAAGGACAAAGGAGTCGCGGGTGTCCAGCTCCGACATCTTCATCGGCGAGACCATCGGTACCGCCCTACTCATCCTGCTGGGCGGTGGCGTGTGCGCCGCCGTCACGCTGAAGCGCTCCAAGGCGCGCAACGCCGGCTGGCTCGCGATCACCTTCGGGTGGGGCTTCGCGGTACTGACCGGTGCCTACGTGGCGGGGGGCGTGTCAGGCGCCCACCTCAACCCGGCGGTCACCATAGGCCTCGCCATCGAGGGCGGCACCAAGTGGAGCGATGTTCCGCTCTACCTGGGCTCGCAGCTCCTGGGCGCGATGATCGGCGCCGTGCTGGTCTGGGCCACGTACTACGGCCAGTTCCACGCGCATCTGACCGACCCGGAGATCCTCGCCGCCCCGCCGGCCGAGGAAGGCATGGTCCAGGAGAAGGCCGCGCCCGACGCGGGCCCGGTGCTCGGCATCTTCTCGACCGGCCCAGAGATCCGGAACGTGGTGCAGAACCTCATCACGGAGATCATCGCCACGGTCGTGCTGGTCCTGGCCATCCTCACGCAGGGCCTCAACGACGGAGGCAACGGCCTGGGCGTCCTCGGCGCCCTGGTCACCGCGCTCGTCGTGGTCGGCATCGGCCTCTCCCTCGGCGGGCCCACGGGCTACGCGATCAACCCGGTCCGCGACCTCGGACCCCGCATCGTGCACTCTCTGCTGCCCCTGCCGAACAAGGGCGGCTCCGACTGGACGTACGCCTGGATCCCGGTCGCCGGCCCTCTCATCGGCGGCGCCATAGCGGGCGGTCTCTACAACGTCGCCTTCAAGTAGGCGACCGACCCCCTGCGCACCCTCCGCCAGAGCCGCACCGAGAACTTCCAGGAGCAGACCGTGACCGACGCACACACCGCGGGCCCGTTCATCGCAGCGATCGACCAGGGCACCACCTCCAGCCGTTGCATCGTCTTCGACAAGGACGGCCGGATCGTCTCCGTCGACCAGAAGGAGCACGAGCAGATCTTCCCGAAGCCGGGCTGGGTCGAGCACAACGCGACCGAGATCTGGACCAACGTCCAGGAGGTCGTCGCCGGGGCCGTCACCAAGGCCGGCATCACCCGCGACGACATCAAGGCCATCGGCATCACCAACCAGCGCGAGACGACGCTGCTGTGGGACAAGAACACGGGTGAGCCCGTCCACAACGCCATCGTCTGGCAGGACACCCGCACCGACGCCCTGTGCAAGGAGCTCGGGCGCAATGTGGGCCAGGACCGTTTCCGCCGCGAGACGGGCCTCCCGCTGGCCTCCTACTTCGCGGGCCCCAAGGCCCGCTGGCTGCTCGACAACGTCGAGGGCCTGCGCGAGCGCGCCGAGGCGGGCGACATCCTCTTCGGCACCATGGACAGCTGGGTCATCTGGAACCTGACCGGTGGTGCCGACGGCGGCAAGCACGTCACCGACGTGACCAACGCCTCCCGCACCATGCTGATGAACCTCCACACCATGGAGTGGGACGCGAAGATCGCCGAGTCCATCGGCGTCCCGCTGGCCATACTGCCGGAGATCCGCTCCTCCGCCGAGGTGTACGGCGAGGTCAGCGGCGGCCGTCTCGGCGACCTCCTCGGCGGCATTCCCGTCGCGTCCGCGCTCGGCGACCAGCAGGCGGCCCTGTTCGGCCAGACCTGTTTCTCCGAGGGCGAGGCCAAGTCGACGTACGGCACCGGCACCTTCCTGCTGATGAACACCGGTGACAAGCCGGTCAACTCTTACAACGGCCTGCTGACCACCGTCGGCTACCGCATCGGCGACCAGAAGGCGGTCTACGCCCTGGAGGGCTCGATCGCCGTCACCGGTTCGCTGGTGCAGTGGATGCGCGACCAGATGGGCCTGATCTCCACCGCCGCCGAGATCGAGACGCTCGCGTCGTCGGTCGAGGACAACGGCGGCGCGTACTTCGTGCCGGCCTTCTCCGGCCTGTTCGCCCCGTACTGGCGCTCCGACGCCCGCGGCGTGATCGCCGGCCTGACCCGGTACGTCACCAAGGCGCACCTGGCGCGTGCCGTCCTGGAGGCCACGGCCTGGCAGACCCGTGAGATCACCGACGCCATGACGAAGGACTCCGGCGTCGAGCTCGCGGCGATCAAGGTCGACGGCGGCATGACCTCCAACAACCTGCTGATGCAGACGCTCTCGGACTTCGTGGACGCCCCCGTGGTGCGCCCGATGGTCGCCGAGACCACCTGCCTCGGTGCCGCCTACGCCGCCGGTCTCGCCGTCGGCTTCTGGACCAGCACCGACGACCTGCGCGCCAACTGGCGCCGGGCCGCCGAATGGACCCCCAACATGGCCGCGGAGAAGCGCGACCGTGAGTACAAGAGCTGGCTCAAGGCCGTTGAACGCTCCATGGGCTGGCTCGACGAAAGTGGCGAGGAGTAAGACATGACCACCCTGCAGAGCGTCCCTGCCCTCGGGACGCATCCGGCCGCCGGCTCGACTGCGTCGTTCAAAGCAGCGAGCCGCGCCGAGACCCGGGAGCAGCTCTCCAAGGCTCAGTACGACCTCCTGGTGATCGGCGGCGGAATCCTGGGCATCTCCACCGCCTGGCATGCCGCGCAGTCGGGACTGCGGGTGGCCCTGGTGGACGCCGGCGACTTCGCCGGCGCCACCTCCTCCGCCTCCTCCAAGCTGCTCCACGGCGGTCTGCGCTACCTGCAGACCGGCGCGGTGAAGCTGGTGGCGGAGAACCACTTCGAGCGGCGTGCGGTGTCGCGTCAGGTGGCACCGCACCTCGCCAACCCGCTCACCTTCTACCTGCCCGTCTACAAGGGCGGCCCGCACGGCGCCGCGAAGCTGGGCGCGGGCGTGTTCGCGTACAGCGCCCTGTCGGCGTTCGGTGACGGTGTCGGGCACCTCCTGTCCCCCGCGAAGGCACAGCAGGACGTGCCCGAGCTGCGGACGGAGAACCTCAAAGCCGTGGCCGTGTACGGCGACGACCAGATGAACGACGCGCGCATGGCGCTGATGACCGTCCGCGCGGCCGTCGACGCCGGGGCCGTGGTCCTCAACCACGCCGAGGTCACGGGCCTGCGCTTCACCCGGGGCCGGGTCACGGGCGCGGACCTCGAGGACCGCGTCGACGGCGAGGAGTTCGGCGTGAACGCCCGGCTCGTGCTGAACGCGACCGGCCCCTGGGTCGACCACCTGCGCGCCATGGAGGACCCGAACGCGGCCCCCTCCATACGCCTCTCCAAGGGCGCTCACCTCGTCCTCAAGCGCACCTCCCCGTGGAAGGCCGCGCTCGCGACGCCGATCGACAAGTACCGCATCACGTTCGCCCTCCCGTGGGAGGACATGTTGCTCCTCGGCACGACCGACGAGGAGTACGAGGGCGACCCGCGCGACGTGTCGGTCACCGAGAAGGACACCGACCAGATCCTGGACGAGGCGGCCTTCTCCGTACGGGACCAGCAGCTGAAGCGGGATCTGATCACGTACTCGTTCGCGGGTCTGCGCGTGCTGCCCGGCGGGCCCGGCAAAACAGCGCAGGCCAAGCGCGAGACGGTCGTCACCGAGGGCCGCGGCGGGATGCTGTCCGTCGCCGGCGGCAAGTGGACGACGTTCCGCCACATCGGCCGCACGGTCATGAAGAAGCTGGAGTCGCTGCCGGGCCACCCGCTGGGCGAGGACTTCGAGCCGGTCAAGGAACTGCCGAAGCGGATGCCGCTGCCGGGTGTCGCCAACCCGCGCGCCGTCGCGCACCGCCTCCTGGTCGACAACCCGGCCCCGGGGCCGCGCATGGCGGCCGACACGGCCAAGCACCTGGCCACGCACTACGGTTCGCTGGCCTTCGACATCGCGCGGATGGCCAACGAGAACCCGCAGCTCGGCGAGCGGGTCCACCCGGACGCCCCGGAGATCTGGGCGCAGGTCGCCTACGCCCGCGACCACGAGTGGGCCGAGACGGCGGACGACGTGCTGCGCCGCCGCACCACGCTGACGATCCGCGGCCTGGCCACGGACGACGTGCGGGCCAAGGTCCAGGACGTGCTCGACAAGAAGTAAGTACCCCTGGATCCATGTGACTTGAGGGGCGGCTACCACGGGGGGAGCCGCCCCTCTCGCCTGCCCCGGTGCGCTGCCATGCCGCGTACACACGCCCGCAACGCCCGGGCGCGAGAGTGGGGGCATGAAGTTCCAGGTCCTGTCCATCATCGGCCATGCGCCGCACCCCCTCACCGGTGAACTCCCGTCCACCGCCGACCGGTTGACGCAGGTCGTCGATGTCGGTGTCGCGGCGGAGGAGTTCGGCTTCGACGCGTACGCGGTCGGCGAGCGGCACGCCGGGGCCTTCCTGTCGTCGAGCCCGACGGTGATCCTCGGCGCGCTGGCCGCCCGCACCTCCCGTATCAAGCTGCTGACCGGCGTGACGGTCGTCGCGATCCTCGATCCGGTACGGGTCGCCGAGGACTACGCGACGCTCGACCAACTCTCCCGTGGACGCGTCGAGTTGGTCATCGGCAAGGGCGCGGAGGCGGGCCACTTCGACCTCTTCGGGCTCGACGAGGAGCGGCAGTGGGACCTCCAGAAGGAGAAGTACGAGCTCCTTCGGCGGCTGTGGAGCGAGGAAGGCGTCGACTGGGAGGGCGAGTTCAGGCCCGCCCTGAAGAACGTGACGACGGTGCCGCGTCCGTACGACGGACCGCCGCGCGTCTGGCACGGCTCGGCGACCTCGCTCAACTCCCCCGAGCTGGCGGCCCGGCACGGCGATCCGCTGTTCACGGCCAACGCCATCCAGCCGCGGGCGGCCTACGCGAAACTCATCGACCACTACCGGGAGCGGTTCGAGGCGTACGGGCACGATCCGACGCGGGCGCACGTCGCGGCGGGCTCGGGCGGCCTGCTCATCGCGGACTCGCACGAGCGGGCGGTGGCGCGCTTCAAGGAGCTGTACGAGGCGAAGGTCGCGCAGTCCTTCAAGCCGCACCTGGAGGGCAGGGCGGGGTACAACACGCCGTTCCGCACGATCGAGGACGCCATCACGGACGGGCCCCAGCTGATCGGTTCGCCGCAGCAGATCATCGACAAGATCCTCGGCTACCACGAGGTGTACCGGCACGACCTCCAGTCGGTCACCGTCGACGCCTACGGGCAGGGAACGGGCGAGCAGGTCGAGACGCTCCAGCGGTTCGCCGAGGAGATCGCGCCGGTGATCAGGAGAGAGGCGCCCAGCTCCCTGTGGGAGTGAGCGCCTCCGTTCCGGAAAGCCGCATCGTCGCCCGGAAACCGCTTCGTCGCTAAGAAGCCGCTTCGTCCGGGACGTCCGACTCGAGGATGGAGTCCTCCAGCTTGCGCAACAGCCGCGCGAGTTGGCGGCGCTCCGCCGGGGAGAGGTCGCCGAGCATCCGGCGTTCGTTGTCGAGGTGCTCGGTGAAGACCTCGTCGACCTTGGCGAGCCCCTCGTCCGTGAGCCGCGAGTAGACGACCCTGCGGTCGTCCGCGTCGCGCTCCCGGACGATCAGGCCGTCCTTCTCCAGGCGGTCTATGCGCAGGGTGACCCCGGCCGACGAGACGAGCCCCTGGTCGGCGAGCTGCCCCGCGGTCAGGCGGAACGGCACGCCGGAGCGGCGCAGCGCGGTCAGCACGTCGAAGCCGGCGACGGAGAGCCCGTGCCGCTCTATCGAGGCGATGAGCTTGGTGTTGTACCGCAGGAACGAGCGGTGCAGCCGGGCGAGGACCTCCAGCGGGGCCGTGTCCAGCTCGGGCCGCTCACGCGCCCAGTCCTCGATGATCTGCGCCACGGCGTCGCGCCGCGCCGCCTTCCGTTCAGCCATCCCCGTCCCCTCGGCCTCTTCCGGGTGGGACGCGTTGTCCTACGCCCCTGAAAATCCTACCCCTGAAGAGATCGCGGACCGGAGGCGCGTCGCCCGACGAGGCGGATCACGGCGATCGTGACGAGAACGGCCACGGCCGGGACGGCCGCCTTCCGAAGGAGGACGGGCAGGGCGGCCGCGCCGAGGTCGACCGCTTCGGGCTCGCGGGCCGGGGACGAGACCACCGCCGGTTCCGTGGTGGCCGGTTCCCTCAGCAACTCCTCCAGCCGGTCGGCGAATTGGCGCACGATGCGGTCGCCGACCTCGGTCATGATGCCGCGGCCGAACTGGGCGGGGCGGCCCGTGATGTCGAGGTCGGTGCTGACGCGGACCCGGGTGCCCGCCGGGTCGGCGGCGAGCGACGCGGTGACGGTGGCGGACGCGGTGCCCGCGCCCCGGGTCTCACTGCCGCTGAGGTCGAGGACCATCGAGCGGCCGCTCTCGTCGCGGGTCACGGTGCCCTCGCCGCGGTAGCTCATCTGCACCGCGCCGACCTTCACCTTGACGCGTCCGGTGAACGCGTCGCCGTCGAGGGTGTCGAGCACAGCGCCCGGCATGCAGGGAGCCACACGGCCGAGGTCGAGGAAGAGTTTCCACGCGTCGTCGGGCGCGGCCGGGACGGTGAAGGAGTGGTCGAGTCGCATGGTGGGTGTCCAATCGTCGGGTGGGGGCGGCGCCGGGTCAGCGGGCGGCCGTGGGCCGGCCGGCCGCGCGGAGCAGGTCGCGTACGCGGCTGGGCGAGAGGGGGCCGCGCCGGACGACCACGCCGAAGGGGCGCAGCGCGTCCTCGACGGCGTTCGCGAGGACGGCCTGCGGGGCGATGGCGCCGCCCTCGCCGAGACCCTTGACGCCGAGGTCGTTCATCGGGCTCGGGGAGTGGATCTCGTCGAGGTCGAGGTCGGGTATCTCGGACGAGGTGGGCACCAGGTAGTCCATGTAGGTGCCGGTACGGGGCTGGCCGTCGGGGCCGTAGATCATCTCCTCGTAGAGCGCGCCGCCGATGCCCTGGGCGATACCGCCGGTGACCTGGCCCTCGGCGATCATCGGGTTGACGATGACGCCCGCGTCGTGGACGGCCACGTAGTGCAGGATCTCGGTCTCTCCGGTGTGTTCGTCGACCTCGACGACGGCGGCGTGCGCGCCGCTCGAGACGGCGAAGCCGGGCGGGCGGAAGTGCACGGTCTCGCTGAGCTCGGTGCCGTGCCGGCCGTCGGTGGGTTCGGGGGTGCCGGGAAGCGGGGCCCGGCCGGCGAGTTCGGCCAGGGTGAGGGCCGGCTTCCCGGCGTCCTTGGGCGTGATGACGCCCTCGCGCAGGTCGAGGCCGTCGGCGGGGACGCCGAGCCGGCGTGCCGCGGCCTCGATGATCTTCTCGCGGACGAGGCGGCCGGCCCGGTGCGTGGCGTTGCCCGCATTGACGAGGGCCCGGCTCGCGATGGTGCCGACGCCGAACGGCGTCGCGGAGGTGTCCCCGCCCACCACGTCGACGGCGTCGAAGGGCACTCCGATCGCGTCGGCGGCGATCTGCGCCATGGACGTGCGATGCCCCTGCCCCTGGGACGGTGCGCCGATCGCGAGCTTGACCCGGCCGCTGGGCGCGATGTCGATGCGGGCGGTCTCGAACGGGCCGAGTCCGGTCGCCTCGATGTACATCGCGAAGCCGACCCCGACGAGCCTGCCGTCGTGGGCGCCCTCGCGCTGCCGGGCGCGCACGCCTTCGAGGTCGGCCTTGTCGACGGCGCGCCGCAGCAGCTCGGGGAAGTCCCCGGAGTCGTACGACTGCGGCTTGCCGGAGCGGTCCACGAGGCCCGTCGCGTACGGCATCTCGTCGGGTCCCACGAGGTTGCGTGCCCTCAACTCGGCAGGTTCGAGGCCGAGTTCGGCGGCGAGGCGGTCCATCGCGCGCTCCATCGCGAAGACGGTCTCGGGGCGGCCCGCTCCCCGGTAGGGCGTGGCGAAAGTGGTGTTGGTGAGGACACCGACGACGTCGATGTCCACGTGCGGGACGCGGTAGGGGCCGAGGAGGTGGCACACCGAGTTGTAAGGAACGACCAGGCCGGTCATGTTGTACGCGCCGAAATTGACGGTGATGCGGTCGCGTACGGCGAGGAGGTGGCCCTGGGCGTCCGCGGCGAGTTCGATGCGGTGGATCTGCTCGCGGGCGTGCGAGGAGGCCGTCAGATTCTCGTTGCGGTCCTCGCGCCAGAGCACGGGGCGGCCAAGGACGCGGGCCGCGTACGGGACGAGCATCTCCTCGACGTAGAGGATGCCCTTCTGGCCGAAGCCGCCGCCGACGTCGGTGGCGATGACGCGGACGCGCTCCGGGTCGAGGCCGAGCGTGTGCGCCGTGGCCTCCCGCACCCGGTGCGGGGTCTGGGTGTTGGACCAGACGGTCAGCTCCCCGCTGTACGGGTCGACCTGGGCCGAGACCGCGCGGGTCTCGATGGGCGAGGCGACATAGCGGTGGGCCTGGAACTCCTCGCTGACGACGGTGTGGGCCGAGGCGAACGCCGCGTCGGGGTCGCCCACCTTGGTGGCCACGGCGACGGCGGTGTTGTCGCGGAGGTCGTCGTGGAGCAGCGGGGCGCCCTCGGTCAGTGCGCGGTCGGGGTCGACGAGGACGGGCAGGGGCGCGTAGCGGACGTCGACGAGTTCGAGGGCGTCCTCGGCGAGGTAGCGGTTCTCGGCCAGGACGACGGCGACGGGCTGACCGACGTAGAGGACCTTGTCCGTGGCGAGGAGCGGCATCGGGGTGATCGCGACGTACGGGTCGAGGAGTTCGGCGAGGCCGGGCGGGGTACGCAGCTCCTCCCTGTTGAGCATGGCGGGCAGATGGGCCACGTCGGCGCCGGTCCAGACGGCGAGGACCCCGGGGGCGGCGAGCGCGGCGGTGACGTCGACCGACCGGATGCGGGCGTGGGCGTGCGGGCTGCGCAGGAAGGCGGCCTCGGCGGCGCCGGGCAGGGCGACGTCGTCGACGTAGCGGCCGTTGCCCCGCAGGAGGCGGTCGTCCTCGACGCGCGGAACGGGGCGGCCGGTCCAGGGGCCGCCGTCCGGCGCGGGCTGCTGGGGTGCGTGGGACGGTCCGTGGGACATACGGGTCACTCCCCCCGCCCGGCGGGGCCGTCGGCGAAGCGCTCGTCCAGCGCCTGGCACACGGCACGACGGATGTTGCGGTAGCCCGTGCAGCGGCACAGGTGTCCGCTGAGAGCGTCGGCGACATCAGCCGCGTCGGGCCGCTGGGCCTGTTCGGTCAGCGCGGTCGCCGTCATCACGAATCCGGGGGTGCAGAAGCCGCACTGCATCCCGTGGCACTCGTGGAACGCCCGCTGTACGGGGGTGAGCGGGGCGTCACCGGGGGCGAGGCCCTCGACCGTGCGCAACTCGGCGCCCGCGCACTGCACCGCCAGGGTCAGGCAGGAGCGCGCCGGCTCCCCGTCGACGAGGACGGTGCAGGCGCCGCAGACGCCGTGCTCGCAGCCGACGTGGGTGCCGGTGAGGCGCAGCCGGTCCCGCAGGAAGTCGCTGAGCAGCAGCCGGGACTCCACCTGGGCGGTCACGGGCGCGCCGTTGACGGTCAGGCGGATCTCGTGCCAGCCGGAGGGTTCGGCGAGCGGCGGCGGGGCGGCATGGGTGGCCGTCGCCGGGTCGGGGGTGGCGAGGTCGGTGGTCATGAGCAGCGCTCCCAGGCGAGGGTGCAGGCACGGACGAGGAGGTGGGCGGCTGCCTCGCGGCGGTAGGCGGCCGTGGCGTGGACGTCGTCGGCGGGCGTGAGCCCGGCGAACGTGGCGGACGCGGCAGCGTCGAGGGCCGCCGCTCCCGCGTCGGTCCCGGTCAGCGCCTCCTCGACGGCGGGCAGGCGGACGGGTACGGGGCCCGCGCCGCAGAAGACCGCGCGGGCGGCGGCGACCGTGCGCCGGTCCGGCGCCCGGCGCAGGGTGACCGCGACGCCGACGGTGGCGAAGTCGCCGTGCCTGCGGGCGAGTTCCTCGAAGGCCCAGCCGTCACCGGCCCGGGGCGGCAGGACGACCTCGGTGAGGAGCTCGTCCGGTGCCACGGCGGTCTGGAAGGTGGCCACGAAGAAGTCGGCGGCGCCGACGGTACGGGTGCCGCCGGGTCCGGCGATCACGAAGCGGGCATCGAGGGCGAGCGCGGCGGCCGGCAGTTCGGCGGCGGGGTCATGGTGCGCGAGGCTGCCGCAGACCGTGCCGCGGTGGCGGATCTGCGGGTGCCCGATGCGCCTGATCGCCGCCGCGAGCAGGGGCCACCCGTCGCGCACCACGGGGTCGTCCGCGGCCCGGGACTGGCGGACGGCGGCGCCGATGTGCAGGGCGCCCGACGCGTCGGCGTACAGGCGGTCGAGGCCGGGGACCCGCGTGATGTCGACGAGCAGTCCCGGGCGGGCGAGGCGCATGCTGAGCATGGGGATCAGGGACTGGCCGCCGGCCAGGACCTTGGCCTCCCGCTCCTCGTCGGCGAGGAGGGCAAGCACCTCGCCGACGCTGCCTGGAGCGCTGTAGTCAAAGGGTGTCGGTTTCAACCGGCTTCCACCAGGCCTCTCGGGTCGACGCATCTATCTAATGCCTAAAATGATTTACACTAAAGTTTCTCCTTGGCAAGAGGGTGCAGCCGATTCGATGTGCTCGAGGTGAGAGACATGCGACACGTGATCGACCAGGCAGCCGCGTGGCAGGCCTCCACGACCCGCTTCGCGATGGCGACGGTCGTCCACACCTGGGGCTCCGCTCCGCACGCCGCGGGTACGTCGATGCTGGTCGCCGAGGACGGCCGCGTCGTCGGCAGCGTCTCCGGCGGCTGCGTGGAGGCCGCGGTGTGCGCGGTCGCGGAGGATGTCCTCGCCGGTGCGGGGCCCGCCCGCGAGACGTACGGGGTCAGCGATGACGACGCCTTCTCGGTGGGCCTGACCTGCGGCGGAACCATAGAGGTACTGATCCGCGAGGTCACCGCCGACGCACCGCTCGCCTGGGTGGCCGCCGACCTCGCGGCTCACGTCCCGGTGGCACTGGTGACCCCGGTCGAGGGCGCACCCGGCAGTCTCGCCGTGGGCGCGTCCGGCGTGAGCGGGACACTGGGCGACGCGCGGCTCGACCGGGCCGCGGCCCAGGCCGCCGAAGCGCTGCTCGCCCGCGGCACGAGCGGCCTCGTCCGCGTCGGCGAGCCGGGCCCGGACCCGTCGTGCGCGCCCGAGCGGGAGCTGTTCGTGCAGGTCTTCGGGGCGCCGCCGCACCTCCTGGTGTGCGGGGCGGTCGAGTTCGCGCGCCCCCTCGTGCGGATCGGAGCGCTGCTCGGACACCGGGTGACCGTGTGCGACGCCCGTCCCGTCTTCGCGACGGCCGCACGCTTCCCCGAGGCGCACGAGGTCGTCGTGGACTGGCCGCACCGCTGGTTCGCGGCACACGAGGACCAGGTCGACGCGGCCACCGCCGTGTGCGTGCTGACCCATGACGCCCGCTTCGACGTGCCCGTCCTCGAACTGGCCCTGCGCAGCAGGGCCGGGTACGTGGGCGCCATGGGCAGCCGGCGCACGCACGAGGACCGGCTGGCACGGCTGCGGGCCGCGGGGCTCGGCGAGGCCGAACTGGCGCGGCTGCGCTCACCGATCGGCCTCGATCTCGGCGGGCGCGGGCCGGAGGAGACGGCCGTGTCCATCGCGGCGGAACTCATCGCGGTGCGGCGGGGCGGCAGCGGACGGGCGCTGAGCGGCCTCGTGGGGCCGGTGCACGCGTCGTGAGCCCATTTTTGAACGGGCGTTTTTGAACGGTTGTTTTTGAACGCGTCCCGCGAGGACGCAGCGGGCGGTCCGGTCCGGCGACGGCGGCCCGGGCACGCGGCGGCGACGGTGTCCGGGCGGGCCGCCCCATACGACCAGCCCGGACACCCCATTCTGAACACTCGTTTAATCTGAGGCACGTGGACGCAGAGCACAGCACCCCGGACCGGACCGCCCCCGAGCCCCGTCGCAGCCGCTCCCACGACCCCGAGGGGCGGCGCGGCGCCGTGCTGGCGGCGGCCCGTCGGCTGTTCGCGGCCCAGGGCTACAAGGGGGTCGGCATCCGGGCCATCGCCGCCGAGGCGGGCGTCACCCCCGGCCTGGTCATGGCGTACTTCGGCTCGAAGGACGGACTGTTCCGTGAGGTCGTCGGCGGCGGGACCGGGGTCACCGAGGGCGTGCTCGACGACCCCTCGGTCGGCCGGGAGGAGCTGCCGCACGCGCTCGCCCACGACTATCTCGACCGCTGGGACCGGCTCCCCGCGCACGACCCCTGGCCTGCGCTGATCCGCTCGGGGCTCAGCCATCCCCCCAGCGCCGAGCTGCTGTCCACGGTCCTCGACCGGCAGGTGAGCGAGCCCCTGCGGCGGCTGCTCGGCGACTGCGACGCGGCGGACGCGCGGATCGCCATGATCCGCAGCATCCTCTTCGGCGTGATCATGGAGCGCTATCTGTTCGCCCACGAACCGGCCACGTCGGTGCCGACGGACACCCTGGAGCCCGTCCTCACGGACGTCCTGACGGCGGCGCTCACCGGGCGGGTGCCCGAGCCGGAAGCCGAGCCGGACCCCGAGGCGGCGCACCGGCCGCCCGCGCGCGAGGCCCCCGGCGCGTCCGGTCCGGCCGTCTTCGCCGCGCTGAACGAGTGCACCGCGCGCTACCGGACCCTGATCGGCCGCGTCGTGAAACGGCACGGCCTCAGCCTGGCCGCCTTCGAGGTGCTGGCCGCCCTGCGGACGGTGGGTGCCCCCTACCGGCGCACGATGGGCGAGATCGCCGCGGCCGGCGCGGTCAGCGCGGGCGGCGTCACCCAGCACGCCGACCGCCTGGTGGAGGCCGGTCTCATCACTCGCGAACGGGACGGCCAGGACCGTCGGATCGTCCATCTGAGCCTCACCCCGGCGGGGCTCGACCTGGTCGGCCGCGTGTCCGATGACCGCCGCACGCACGAACGGGAGCTGCTCGCCGGGCTCGTACCGGGTGATCAACGGCAGCTCGCCGCGCTGCTCGGCGCCCTGCGGCGGTCACTGACGGGCCCGGAGACATCCGGCGGTCACTGACGGATCCGGAGACAGCCGGCAGTCACTGACGGACCCGGAAACAGCCGGAGACACAGAGAGCCGGGTCCCTCGCACCCCCAGCGAGGGACCCGGCACCGAACACCCCGGCATCCGCCGGGAGTTCAGAAGGTCAGGCGTTGAGCTCCTCCAGCGTCTTCCCCTTCGTCTCCACCGCGAACAAGGCGATCACCGCGCCCACCGCCGCGACCCCGGCGAGCTGGGCGAAGACGAGCGTCAGGCTGCCGCCCCCGCCGATGATCGCGCCGACCGTGATCGGGCCCAGGATGACGCCGAGGCGGTTCCACAGGCCGCCGAACGCGGCACCCTTGGCGCGGTTGCGCGTCGGGTACAGCTCGGGCGAGTACAGGTACAGGCCCGCGTTGATGGCGTAGACGAAGAACGTCGTGCCGGAGGCGAAGAGCGCGACCTGACTGCCCGAGGTCACGCCGACCAGGGCTAGCGTCGCGAGGGTGAGTGCGCTGCCGAGGAGTGCGGCCACGAGAGCGGGGCGCCGGCCGACGCGGTCGATGACGAGGGCGACGGCGAAGGTGCCGAGGAGGCCCGTCACGTTGCTGAGCAGCGTGTACTCGAGCGCGGTGGTCAGGTCGAGCCCGAAGTGCTTGGTGTAGAGCGACGGCAGCCAGGTCGAGATGCCGTGGTTGACGTAGTACGCGACGAACCAGAGCCCGGAGAGCACGGTCGTGCGGCGCAGGTACCGGCCGGTGAACAGCTCCCGCAGGCGGCCCCGGGCGGTGTCCTCGGCGCGGGCCTCGGCCGGCTCGGGGAGCTCCGCGCCGGTGGCGGCCGCGACCTCTTCCTCGATGCGGGCGATGACCTGCTCGGCCTCTTCGGTACGGCCTTGGGAGAGCAGCCAGCGGGGCGACTCGACGACCTTCTTGGGCAGGGCGACGGCGAGCAGGACGGGCAGGGCGCCGATCACGAACATGGCGCGCCAGCCGAAGGTCGGCACCACCCATACGGCGATCAGGGTGGCCGCGGCCAGTCCGAGCGGGAAGATCATCTCGTAGAGCAGGACGAACCGGCCGCGCTTGTCGGAGCGGGCGATCTCGTTGATGTATGTGGCCGCCACGGGGACGACGCCGCCGATGCCGAGGCCTTGTACGAAGCGGAACAGCGAGAACATCTCGATGTTGTTCGAGAAGGCCACCGCGAGGCTCGCGAGCGCGGTGACGGCGACGCCGAGGGCCACGGTGCGCACCCGGCCGACGCGGTCGCCCATCCACCCGGCGACCAGGGCGCCCAGGAGCATGCCCACGGAGCCCGCGGTGATGGCGAAGGTCGCCTGGCCCGTGCTCAGGTGCCAGTCCTTGATCAGGACGGGCAGCGCCGACGCGGAGAGGAGCTGGTCGAACGCTTCGAAGAAGGTGACGGCACCGATCAGGAATCTGACCTTCACGTGCCATCGGGATTGTGGAAGTCGTTCGAGCCGGGCGGCTATCGAGCCGAGACCTGGCTTGCCGGCCACAGTCGTCATGAGAGGGGGTCCTTCCGCGGCAACGCGAACAGAGGAGTTGCGCAGACACTAGGAGGACTTATCTAAGTGGTCAATGGTTAATGGCTTAGATACATCCAGGGTGACTCGACCTTTACCTTCACGCAACCGACCTCGGGCACTCTGCCCCAACTGCTCCGCCGAGGGGTCTTGCGGGAAATTACTTAAGCCCTTAGATTTCTAGCACTTCAGCGCTCAGGCATCGCCGCGCTGAACGTTCCACCCCCTCGCCCGTAGGCCGTAGACCCCTGGAGGTCCCGCCCGTGCCTCACGACATCTCCACCGACATCCTGATCGCGGGCCAGTGGCGACGCGGCGCGGGCGAACCGGTCGAGACCGTCGACCCGGCGACCGGAGAGGTGCTCGCCACCGTCCACTCCGCGTCCGCGGACGAGGTCGACGAAGCCGCTCGGGCCGCCGCGCTCGCCGTGGCCGACCCCGCCTGGCGCGATCTCCTCCCCCACCAGCGGGCCCGACTCCTCTACCGCATAGCGGAGTTGACCGAGGAGGCCGCCGGCGAGCTCGCGGCCCTCCAGACCGCCGACACCGGCAAGACCCTCACCGAGACGAAGGCCCTCGCGCTCAGCGCGGCCGGCACCTTCCGGTACATGGCTGCGGCCCTGGAGACGGCCGAGGAGACCCTCACCCCGTCCCGCGGCCCGTACGTGACGATGAGCGTGTACGAGCCGATCGGCGTCGTCGGCGCGATCAACCCCTGGAACTCGCCGGTCGCCAGCGACGCGCAGAAGATCGCGCCCGCCCTCGCCGGCGGCAACGCCGTCCTGCTCAAGCCCGCCGCCTGGACCCCGCTGGTCTCCCTCGCGCTCGGGCGCCTGATCCACCGGGCGCTCGGCGAACTCGGACTGCCCACCGCCCTGCTGTCGGTCCTGCCCGGCAGCGGCCGGATCGTCGGGGACGCGATCGTGCACCACCCCCTGGTGACCAGGATCGGCTTCACCGGCGGCACCGAGACCGGCCGGTCCATCGCGGCGGTGGCGGCCTCGAAGCTGATCCCCGCCTCCCTCGAACTCGGCGGCAAGTCGCCGACGATCGTGCGCGCGGACGCGGACGTCGAGCAGGCCCTGGCGGGCGTGATGTTCGGGATCTTCTCGTCCAGCGGCCAGTCGTGCATCGCCGGTTCGCGGCTCTTCGTCGCACGCCAGATATACGACAGCTTCGTCGGCGAACTCGTCGCGCGGGTGAGCAAGTTGCGCGTCGGTCCCGGCACGGGCCCCGACACCCAGGTCGGGCCGCTGGTCCACCACCGGCACCGGGACTCCGTCGCCGCCTACGTCGATCTGGCCCGCTCGGAGGGCGCCCGGGTGCTGTGCGGCGGCCGGGCGCCCGAGGCCGACTCGTACCAGGGCGGCGCGTACTACCTGCCCACCGTCCTCGACGGGCTCCCCAACACCTCACGGACCTGCCAGGAGGAGATCTTCGGGCCCGTCCTGGTCGCCCTGCCCTACGACGACGAGGACGACCTGGTCCGCCAGGCCAACGACTCCGTCTACGGGCTCGCCTGCGGGATCTGGACCCGTGACCACCGGGCCGCGTGGCGTCTGGCCCGCCGGATCGAGGCGGGGACGGTCTGGATCAACACGTACAAGCAGTTCAGCGCCTCCACCCCGTTCAGCGGGATGAAGGACAGCGGTCTCGGTACGGAGAAGGGCCGCGACGCCATCCGCGCCTACCAGCGCCAGAAGTCCCTGTACTGGGGCACTTCGGACGCGCCCCTGCCCTGGGCCAACTGACCGCGCCCCGTCGTCTGGAGACACTCATGCCCCACCCATCGCCAGGACCCGTCGCCCGCCTGCGCTCCCTGCGCTACGTCGAGCTGCTCACCCCCGCCTTCACCGAGGCCGCCGACTTCTACGAGGAGGTCTGGGGCCTGCGGACCGTCGAGGCGGAGCGCGGCGCGGCGGCCTGGCTGCGCGGCACCGGCGAGGAGCACCACGTCCTGCACCTCACCCGCGCGGACCGCACGGGACTCGGCCGACTCGCGTTCGCCGTCGCCACGCCCGCCGAGGTCGACGAGGCGGCCCGGCGCCTGGAGGCCCGCGGGATCACCCCGGTCTTCGGCCCCGGACCGCTCGACCAGGTGGGCGGCGGCTACGGCCTGCGCTTCACCGACCCCGAGCAGCGGCTCGTGGAGATCAGCGCGCAGGTAGAGGCGGTCGCACCGCGCGGCAGGGACGCCGCCGTCCCGGTCGGCGTCACGCACGCCGTCCTGAACACCGCCGACATCGACGCGTCCGTCGCGTTCTACTGCGACGTCCTCGGCCTGCGCGTCTCCGACTGGTCCGAGCACCAGATGGCGTTCCTGCGCTGCAACGCCGACCACCACTGCATCGCGTTCAACCAGGCCGAGTGGGCTTCCCTCAACCACGTGGCGTACGAGATGAGTTCGGTCGACCACTTCATGCGCGGGCTCGGCCGGCTCAAGCACCACGGCATCGACCCGCAGTGGGGGCCGGGGCGTCACGGGCCCGGCAACAACACCTTCTCCTACTTCACCGACCCGTCCGGCCTCGTGTGCGAGTACACGTCCGAGGTCGCCCAGATCGTCGAGGACGCGTGGATCGCGCGGGTGTGGCGGCGCGTGCCCGAGCTGTCCGACCTGTGGGGCACGGCGGGCCCGCCGTCGAAGGAGATCCGCTGCCACATGGCGGGGTCGCCCGACCCCGGTCCGCTCGCATCCACTTCCCTGGAGGTCTCCGCATGAGCACGGTACGCAAGGTGGGCCTCGTCGGCTGGGGCGCGATCGGCCGCGTCGTCGGCACCGCACTCGCCGAACAGCAGGTTCCCGGCGCCGAGTTGACGTGCATCATCGACAACCGCCCCCTCGGCGACACGGCGCCCGCACCCCAGCGGACCTTCGACGAGGCCCTGGAGTGCTGCGACCTGATCGTCGAGGCGGCCGGGCAGGGTGTCGTACGGGAGTGGGGTGAGCGGGTCCTCGCCTCCGGCACCGATCTGCTCGTCGCGTCGACCGGGGCGCTGACCGACGACGAGCTGTCCAAGCGGCTGCTCGCGACGGGCCCCGGCCGGGTGTACTTCACCGGCGGCGCGGTCGGCGGCCTCGACCTCCTCCAGGCGGTACGCTCCCTCGGCCCCCTCGACGAGGTGCGACTCACCACCACCAAACTGCCGTCCACCCTCGAACAGCCCTGGATGGACGAGGAGTTGCTGTCCAAGCTGCGGACGGCGACCGGGCCCGTCGAGGTCATGTCCGGCACGGCGCGCGACATCCCCGTGAAGTTCCCCAAGTCGACGAACGTGGCCGCCTCGGTCGCCCTCGCCGTCGGCGACCTGGACGCTGTGCGGGTCCGGGTCGTCGCCGACCCCGGCGCCCGCCACACGCGGCACGTCGTCGAGGCGTCCGGTGCCCACGGCGCGTACCGCTTCGACGTCGCGCACCTGCCGGACCCGGGCAACCCCGCGACCAGCCAGGTCGTGCCGTACGCGGTGCTGCGCAGCCTGGCGGCGCTGGCCGGGCGGACGGGCCAGATCCTGTGAGCGCCGTCCATGTCGAGGAGGCGGGCGACCACGGCCCCCTGCTGCTGTGCCTGCACGGCATCGGCTCCTCGTCGGCGGCGTTCGCCCCGCAGCTCGCCGAGCTGTCCGCGTACGCGCGGGTCGTGGCCTGGGACGCGCCCGGCTACGCCAAGTCGCCGGATCCGGAAGGGCCGTTGGACCTGGACGGATTCGCGGATGCGGCGGCCGAGCTCATCCGGGAGCGCGGCGGACGCGCGCACGTCCTCGGTGTCTCCTGGGGCGGGGTGATCGCGCTGCGGCTCGCGGCCCGCCACCCGGACCTGGTCGAGTCCCTCGTCGTCGCCGACTCCAGCGCCGGATCCGGCACCGACCCCGCCAAGGCCGAGGGCATGCGGGCGCGGGCCGCCGAGCTGGCCGAGCTCGGACCGCGCGCCTTCGCAGAGAGGCGCGGGCCGCGGCTCGTGTCCGGCGGGGCGCCCGAGGAACTCGTACAGCGCGTCGTCGACACCATGGCCGGGTCCGTGCGGCTGCCCGGCTACGCCTACGCCGCCGAGTCCATGGCCTCCGCCGACCTGCGGGCCGAACTGCCCGCGATCGCCGCGCCCACGCTCGTCCTGTGCGGCGACCAGGACCAGGTCACCGGCGTCGAGGCCTCGCAGGTCCTCGCCGGCGCCCTCCACAAGACCGCCTACGTGATCGTCAAGGACGCCGGTCACCTGGCCAACCAGGAACAGCCCGCGCGCTTCGACGCGTGGGTCCTGTCCCACCTCCGCATCACCGCCCGCATCCCCGAGTAGGAGTCCAGCCATGCCTCTGACCACCACCGACTACGACAACGGCAGCGACCTCGGCAAGTACACCGACTCGCTCATCGCCACCAAGGAGTCCCGCGTCGCGGACTTCAACACGCTCTCCTTCCAGGAGAAGGCGGGCCCGCAGTACCGCCGCGGCCAGATCCGCTACGTCGGCTCCGGCGCCACCGGCAACCACGAGAACGACTCGCGGATCCTCCCGTCCGGCGGCTTCACCTTCTCCAACATGCTGCTGCCGCCCGGCGCCGAGGGCCCCGAGCACACCCACCACGACGTCGAGGAGGCCTTCTTCGTCCTGGAGGGCCAGGTCCGCGTCGGCATCCACCGCGGCGCCGACGAGGTCGAGTACCGCACCCTCGGTTACCGCGACATGATCGTCGTCCCGGCGGGCGTGGCCCGGTCCCTGAAGAACGAGGGCGACACCGACGCCCTGTTCTGCGTCGTCATCGGCACGCAGAAGCCGCAGGTCCCGACGTACCCGGAGCACTCGCCGATGCACGGTGTCACCCGTGACTGACCCCTCAGGGGGCGCCGGCACCGTCGTCGTCACCGGGGCGGGCCGTGGCCTGGGACTGGCCATGGCCCGCCGGGCCGCCGAGGACGGCTTCCGCGTCGTGGTCGCCGAGCTCGACACCGAGCGCGGGACCCAGGCCGTCGAGGGTCTGCGAAGTGACGGGCTCGACGCCCACTTCGTGCGCTGCGACGTGGCCGACCCCGAGTCGGTCGACGAACTCGCCGGTCACGTACGGGAATTGGGTCCGCTGTACGGCCTGATCAACAACGCGGCTCTCGCCAACGGCGTCGGCGGCAAGGAGTTCCAGGACATCGACGTTGAGGTGTGGGACCGCCTGATGACGGTCAACGCCCGAAGCCCCTGGCTGGTGTCGAAGGCCCTGTACCCGCTCTTCGGCTCGCCGGGCCGGATCGTGAACGTCGCCTCGGACGCCGCGCTCTACGGCTCGCCCCGCCTCGCCCACTACATCGCCTCGAAGGGCGCGGTCATCGCGCTGACCCGGGCGATGGCCAGGGAACTCGGCGACAAGGGCATCACCGTCAACGCGGTCGCGCCCGGCCTCACCGAGTGCGAGGCCACCGAGACCGTCCCCGAGGAACGGCACGAGCTGTACCGCTCGGGCCGGGCCATCTCGCGGCCGCAGGAGCCCGGCGACCTCATCGGTCTCGTCGCCTTCCTGCTCGGCGAGGAGTCCCGCTATCTCACCGGACAAGTGATCGCCGTCAACGGCGGCTTCACGATGAACTGACCCACAGGAGCACAGAATCATGGATCTGGGCCTCGCCGACCGGACCGTCCTGGTCACCGGCGGCAGCTCGGGCGTCGGCCTGGCCACGGTCCGCGCCCTTCTGGACGAGGGCGCGCGCGTCGCGACCTGCGGCCGAGACGCCGACCGCCTCGCGAAGGCGGCGGCGCGCCTCGGCAGCGACCGCCTCCTGACGGGCGTCTGCGACGTGCGGGACGCGACGGCCGTGCGGGACTTCGTCCGGCATGCCGCCGACACCTTCGGGGGCCTCGACGGGCTCGTCAACAACGCGGGCCAGTCCCGTATGAAGAGCCTCGACGAGTCGACCGCCGAGGACTGGCGCGACGAGCTGGAGCTGAAGTTCTCCGGCGTCCTCAACCCGCTGCACGCCGCCCGCGCCCACCTCGCCGGGTCCGACGCCGCGTCCGTCGTGAACGTCAACGCCGTCCTGGCCAAGCAGCCGGAGACCCGGCTGATCACGACGAGCGCCGCCCGCGCCGGCATCCTCAACCTCTCCAAGTCCCTCGCCACCGAGCTCGCCCCCGAGGGGATCCGCGTCAACTCGGTCTGCCTCGGCCTCGTCGACACCGGCCAGTGGACCCGCCGGCACGCCGCCGCGGAGTCCGGGCTCTCCTACGAGGACTGGCAGGCCGAGCTCGCCGCCGACCGCGGGATCGCGCTCGGACGGCTCGGCCGGGCCGAGGAGGTCGCGTACGCGATCGTCGCGCTGCTCTCGCCGCGCGCCTCGTACATCACCGGAACCAGCATCGACGTCTGCGGCGGAGTCGGCCGCTCCATCCTCTGAGGAGATCACCATGCGTTACGACACCGGAGGCGATCTCCTCGTCGCCGTCCTGCGGGAACTGGGCATCGACACGGTCTTCGGGATCGTCAGCGTGCACAACCTGCCGCTCGTCGAGGCCGTGGACCGCGAGCTGCGGTTCGTGCCCGTGCGCCACGAGGCGTCCGCCGTCAACGCGGCCGACGCCTACGGCAGGGCCCGCGGCACCCTCGGCTGCGCCCTCACCTCGACCGGGACGGGCGCGGGCAACGCGGCCGGCTCCCTGATCGAGGCGCTGGCGTCCGGCACCTCCGTCCTGCACATCACCGGGCAGGTCGAGTCGGAGTTCCTGGGCAGCGGCCGCGGCTTCATCCACGAGACCAAGGACCAGCTGGGCATGCTGACGGCGGTCTCCAAGTACGCCGCGACCGTGCCGTCCGCCGATGCGGCGGGCCGCGTCCTGCGCGAGGCGGCCCGCGCGGCGCTGACCGCCCCGGGCGGCCCCGCAAGCGTGGAGTGGCCCGTCGACCTCCAGTACGCGGCCCAGACCGACGCTGCCGTGGAGTTCACGGAGGCCGCCGTGCCCGCGCCCGGCGAGGATGAACTCGCCGCGGCGGGCGCCCTGCTGGCCTCGGCCGAACGCCCGGTGATCTGGGCCGGTGGCGGCGCGACCCGTGCCCGTACCCAGCTCGCGGACCTGCTGGCCGCGACCGGAGCCGCGCTCCTGACGTCCAACTCCGGGCGCGGCGCCGTCCCCGAGGACCACCCGCAGGTCGTCGGCAACTTCGCGACGACGCCGGCCGGGCGGGCCCTGCTCGCCGACGCCGACGTGCTGCTCACGATCGGCACCCACTTCCGGTCCAACGAGACCGCCGACTACGGGCTCGGGCTCCCCGCCGCGCACATCCAGATCGACCTGGACGCGAACGCGCTCGGCCGTGTGTACCCGGCCCCGCACGCGCTGCACGGCGACGCCGCCGGCGTACTGGAGCGACTGCTCCCGTACGCGAAGTCCGCCGAACCGGGCTGGACGGCGCGGGTCACCGCGGTCCGCGACGAGGTGCGCGCCACCCTGCACGACAACATCGGCCCGCAGGCCGCCATCTGCGACGCGATCCGGGCCGCGCTCCCGCGCGAGGCCGTCGTCGCCCGCGACGTCACCATCCCGTCGAGCAGCTGGGGCAACCGGCTCCTCGACATGTACGACCCGCGCGACAACGTCTTCCCGCGCGGCGGCGGCATTGGTCAGGGCCTCGGCATGGGCATCGGGGCCGCGCTCGCCAGGCCCGACGCGCCCACGGTCGTGATCGCCGGTGACGGCGGGCTCGCCGTGCACCTCGGCGAGCTGCTCACCCTCGCCCAGGAGCGCCCCCGCCTGACCCTCCTCGTGTTCAACGACGGCGGCTACGGCGTCCTGCGCAACATGCAGGACCGGCACAGCGACCGGCGCTCCGGCGTCGACCTCGCCACGCCCGATTTCGAACTCCTCGCCCGGGCCTGCGGGTTGCCGTATCTGCGGATCGCCGCCGCCGAGCACGCGGAGCCCGTCATCTCCGAGGCCGTCGCCTCCGACGGGCCCACGCTCGTCGAGGTCGACCTCGCGGCGCTCGGCCCGATGAAGAACCCGTTCACCCCGCCCGTGAAGATCCCCACCGCGTAGGGAGGCCCCGCAGCCATGACCGCAACCGACGAGACCCTCCTGGACCTCCTCGTACACCGCATGACCTGGGAGGCCGACGGCGTCCTCTCCGTCGAACTGACCCACCCGGACGGCAAGCCCCTGCCCGCCTGGGAGCCCGGCGCGCACCTCGACGTCCACGTGGGCGGGCAGGTCCGCCAGTACAGCCTGTGCTCGGACCCGCGCACCCCGGCGTCGTACCGCATCGGCGTCCTCAACGAGCCGTCGTCACGCGGGGGTTCGCGCCATGTGCACACGAAGCTCCGCCCCGGCGGGCGGGTCACGGTGTCGGCGCCGCGCAACCACTTCGCGCTTGAGGACGCGCCGGGCTACGTCTTCGTCGCGGGCGGCATCGGTGTGACGCCGATCCTCGCGATGGCCCGCGAGGCCGCGCGCCGGGGTGCCGAGTGGCGCATGGTGTACGGCGGTCGCAGCCGTGCGTCGATGGCCTTCGTCGACGAACTCACAGCGCTGGGCGGCGACCTGACGGTGGTGCCGCAGGACGAGCGGGGTCATATCGACCTCGCGTCCACTCTCGCCGGGCTGCCGGACGGGACCCTCGTCTACTGCTGCGGTCCCGAGCCGCTGCTCGCCGCCATCGAGGCCCTCTGCCCGGCGGACCGGCTGCGCGTCGAGCGGTTCGCGGCCCCGGTCGTCGAGCGGTCCGCGGACGACGAGGGCTTCGAGGTCGAGTGCCGCACCTCCGGGCTCACGCTCACCGTCGGCGCCGACACCTCGATCCTGGAGGCGGCGGAGGCGGCCGGCCTGGACGTGGCCAGCTCCTGCCGCGACGGGATCTGCGGGTCCTGCGAGACCCGGGTGCTCGACGGCACGCCGGACCACCGCGACTTCCTGCTCTCCGACTCCGAGCGGGCCGCGGGCGCCTCGATGATGATCTGCGTCTCGCGCTGCGCCTCCGGCCGCCTGGCCCTCGACCTGTAACCCCTTCCCTGGAGGCACGTGTGACCACCACCTGGCCGTACCTGGACGTCCACCAGTCCCGTACGCACGAACCCACCCCCTACGAGTACAAGCTGGCCGCCACCCTCGAAGAGGTCTTCACCAAGGACGGCCACGAACTCACCGACGTCATCCGTGGGCTGAACGCCCGCCAGGTCCACGCCCCCGACGGCGCCCCGTGGACCGAGGACTCGTTCCGCGCCGAGATGCACCGACTGGGAGCGTGACCCGATGACCGCCACCACGACCGCCTCGGCGGCTTCCTCCGCCGACCACATCTACGCGACGGGCCTGCGCAACCAGTGGCACCCCGTCGTGCCGTCCTCGTTCGTCGCGCCCGGCGCCATGCGCAAGGTGACGGCGCTCGGCGAGCAGTGGCTCCTGTTCCGCCGCTCCGACGGCACGCTGTCCATGCTCGCGGACCGCTGCCCGCACCGCGGCGCGCCCCTGTCGCTCGGCAAGCACCTCGGCGACCGGGTGGCGTGCTGGTACCACGGCGTCGAGGTCGAGGGCGACGGCACCGTCTCCTCGGTGCCCGGCCTGCCCGGCTGCAACCTGGAGGGCAAGAAGCTCGTCAGGTCGCTGCCCGTGCGCGAGGCCGGCGGCGCGGTCCTCGCCTACTTCGGCGACGATGAGCACCCGGAACCGGCCGAGTTGACGCTCCCGGAGCCGCTCACCGACCCCGGCACCGACGCGATCCTGTGCTACGCGGAGTGGGACGTGCCGTGGCGCTACGCCGTCGAGAACCTCCTCGACCCGATGCACGGTGCCTTCCTGCACCACGACTCGCACACCATGTTCGACGGTGACACGACGGCCAAGTTCCGCATCCGCGAGACCGACCGGGGCTACTTCTTCGAGAAGACCGACCAGCGGGGCGTCAACTTCGACTGGGTCGAGCTGTGCCAGACCGGCGTCGACTGGGTCGACCTGTCGATCCCGTACCCGCCGTCGGCCGGCCCCGGCGGCCCGTTCGGCATCGTGGGCATGGTCTGCCCCGTCGACGAGAAGCGCTGCGGCGTCTTCTTCTGGCGCTACCGCAGGGTCGAGGGCTGGCAGCGCGACACCTGGCGCTTCCTCTACAAGACCCTCATCGAGAAGCGCCACTGGGACGTGCTCGAGCAGGACCGCGTGATGCTGGAGGCCATGCCGGCCGACGCCGACCAGCGCGAGAACCTCTACCAGCACGACCTGGGCGTGGTGCGCCTGCGCCGCATGTACCGGGCGGCCGCCGCGGAGCAGGCGTCTGCATGAGTTCTAGAGCCCGCTGGGCCGGCGTCCTGAGCCTCCTGGTCATCGTCCTGATCAGCTACGTGGACCGGGTGAACGTCTCCGTCCTCATCACCGACGAGGCGTTCACCGACCACTTCGGCATCACCGGTGACCGGGTGGCTCAGGGCGCCCTGTCGACCGTCTTCCTCGTGGGGTACGGCATCGCGGCCTTCTTCCTCACCCCGTTCTACGAGACGACGCTCGGGGTGCGGCGCGGCCTGTTCGTGAGCGTGGCCCTGTGGTCGGTGATGACGCTGCTGTCGCCGTACGCCCTGGGCGCGCTCACGCTCACCGTCCTGCGTGCCCTGCTGGGCGCGGCCGAGGGGCCGCTGTTCTCGCTCAAGACGATGTACGTGCGCGAGCACTTCCCGCCGCACGAGGCGGGACGGCCGAACGCGGTCAGCTCGATGGGGGTGTCCCTGGGCACGGCCGCGGGCCTCCCCCTGATCACGTATCTCGTCTACCACTTCGACTGGCATACGTCGTTCCTCGCCCTGGCCGCGCTCAACGCGGTGATCGGCCTGCCACTGATAGCCCTGTTCGTCCGTGGCCGGGGTGTGGCGGGGGCCCGCCGGTCCGGATTCGGTGCCACCCTCAAGGGCGCCCTGAGCATGCCGCGCCTGGCGCCGATCCTGCTCATCGAGATCGCCACGCTCGCGTATCTGTGGGGTTCGAGCGCCTGGCTGCCGTCGTATCTGATCCAGGAGCGGCACTTCTCCCTGGCCGCCATGGGCGCCGTGTCGTCGCTGCCGTTCCTGATGTCGCTGGTGTCCGGGTTCCTCGGCGGGCTGCTGCTCGACCGGCTGCCGCGGCGGCTGCTCGCGCTGCCGTTCGTCGTCGGCTCGGCCGGCACGGCGGTCTGTGTCCTCCTCGTCGCCGGGGCGGACAGCGACGGGGCGGCGGCGACGGGCCTGATCCTCGCGGGCGCGTTCTGGGGCCTGCAGGGTCCGGCGATCCCCACGCTGGTCCAGCACTGCGCGCCGGCCCGTTTCGTGGGCAGCGCGTACGGGGTGGTCAACGGGGTCGGCAACCTGGTCTCGGCGTTCATGCCGATGCTGATGGGCGTGGCCATCGCGGCGAGCGGCGGGCACGGCTTCGGCGCCGGGTTCACGCTGCTGGCCGGGGCGCAGTTGATCACGCTGGTGTGCGGGGCCTGGCTGCTCGCGCGGCCGGTTCAAGGTCCGTCGGGCGCGGGTGCGCAGCCCTCGACAGAGTGCTCCGACTTGGAGCACAGCCAGGCGAGTTGAGGCCGCCCGGCCGGGGAGATCCCGGCCGGGCATGCGTCGTTCGCCGTCCGGGTGTTCCGTTCGCACCCGCACGATCAGGTCGTGGTTGCGGGACTCCGCCCCGCCCACCGCATCCCTGCACACATAATGGGCCGATACATCGGAGGTATCGGCGCTCCAGACGGTGGCGCTCCAACCGAGGACAGGGAGGCCGCCATGGCTGTCACCGACGAGGCCATCGAGAAGATCAAGGGCATGATCGTCTCCGGCGCCCTGCGCCCGGGCGACCGGCTCCCCAAGGAGAGCGAACTCGCCGCCGATCTCGGCCTGTCCCGCAACTCCCTGCGCGAGGCCGTCCGCGCCCTGTCCCTCATCCGCATCCTCGACGTGCGGCAGGGCGACGGAACGTACGTCACCAGCCTCGACCCCCAACTCCTCCTCGAAGCCCTGAGTTTCGTCGTCGACTTCCACCGCGACGACACCGTCCTCGAATTCCTCGCTGTGCGTCGCATCCTGGAGCCGGCCGCGACCGCGATGGCCGCCACCCGGATCGACGAGGCGCGGCTCGACGCGCTCGCGGCCCAGCTGGACGCGCTCGGCGCCGCTCCCTCGGTGGAGGAACTCGTCGCCTCCGACCTGGAGTTCCACCGCGGCATCGTGCAGAGCTCGGGCAACTCGGTCCTGTGCTCGCTCCTCGACGGCCTGTCCGGCCCGACGACCCGGGCGCGCGTCTGGCGCGGTCTGACGCAGGAGGACGCGGTCAGCCGGACCCTGCACGAGCACCGGGCGATCCTGGCGGCGCTGCGCGACGGCGACGCGGAGGCGGCGCGGTCCTGGGCGACGGTGCACATCGCGAGCGTGGAGCAGTGGCTGCGCTCCACGCTCTGAGACGGGTTCCGCTACGGGCGTGAAGGGGGAGTGCGAGGGCGGATCGCGGGGCAGTGATCCGGTCACTCCCCCGTACAAGGGGGCTGCGGATGGCCCTCGCGGACGCCGTAAGGTGGGCAGGTACCGCGATGGGGGTGCCTCCCAGGCCATTAGGGCACTGGGGGAACGTCGGAAGGAGGCGCTGGGTGATCGAGCTCGAGGGGGTTCCCGAGCTGGTCGACCCGGTCATGGTGGCCGCGTTCGAAGGCTGGAACGATGCCGGTGACGCCGCCTCCGCCGCGGTCGCGCATCTCGACAAGGAGTGGAAGGGCGAGGTGTTCGCGGCGCTCGACGCCGAGGACTACTACGACTTCCAGGTCAACCGGCCGACGGTGTGGCTCGACGGCGGCGTGCGCAAGATCACCTGGCCGACGACCCGGCTCTCCGTGGTCAGGGTCGGCGGCGACAAGCCGCGCGACCTGGTCCTGGTCCGGGGCATCGAGCCGTCGATGCGGTGGCGTTCGTTCTGCAACGAGCTGCTCGGCTTCGCGCACGAGCTGGGCGTCGAGCTGGTCGTCATCCTGGGCGCGCTGCTCGGCGACACCCCGCACACGCGGCCCGTGCCGGTCAGCGGCGTCACGTCCGACGCGGACCTGGCGCGCACCATGGACCTGGAGGAGACCAAGTACGAGGGTCCGACGGGCATCGTCGGCATCCTCCAGGAGGCCTGCACGCACGCGGGCGTCCCCGCGGTCTCCCTGTGGGCGGCGGTGCCGCACTACGTGTCGCAGCCGCCGAACCCGAAGGCGACGCTGGCGCTGCTCAACCGCCTGGAGGACCTGATCGACCTGCGCATCCCGCTGGGCGAGCTGGCCGAGGACTCCCGGGCGTGGCAGCTGGGCGTGGACCAGCTGGCGGCGGAGGACAGCGAGGTCGCCGAGTACGTGCAGTCGCTGGAGGAGGCCCGGGACACCGCGGAACTTCCCGAGGCGTCCGGCGAGGCCATCGCCCGCGAGTTCGAGCGCTATCTGCGGCGCAGGGACGGCGGCGGCCCTTCGGGCGGCCCGGCCGGCCACGCGACGGACGGCGGCGGCGGCGGCGGCGACACGGCGTCGTACCTGCGGGACACCCCGAGCGAGCGCACCCGGCCGCCGCGGCCCCAGCGCCCCGATCCGGGCACGGAGACCCCAGGCGGGACGGGTGACACGGACACGTCCTCGGACTCCGGGGACGATTCCTCCGAGGACTCGCCGGAATAGGTCGGCAAACGGCTCGGAAGGGGCGGTGCACACATGGTGTGCACCGCCCCTTCGCAGTGCGCCTGCAGTCACCCGGGTAAACGTGACCGCCCCCGAACTCCGTTGAGTTCGGGGGCGGTTGAGGGATGTGTGCCCCGAGGCCGGGACCGGGGCCGAGGTGTCTAGAGCGCCACTCCGAGCAGGGCGTCGACCGCGCGGGACACCACGCCGGGCGCCCCCTCGTCCGTACCGCCCTGCTCCGCCTGAAGGGCGGCCCAGCGGTCCACCGCGAGGAGCGCGGACGGTGCGTCGAGGTCGTTCGTCAGCGCCTCGCGGATCTCCTCGACGAGTGCCGCGGCGGACGGACCGTCGGGGCGGGACACGGCGGCACGCCAGCGGCCCAGCCGCTCGACGGCGTCGCTCAGGACCTGGTCGGTCCACTCCCAGTCGGCCCGGTAGTGGTGCGCGAGGAGCGCGAGACGGATCGCGGCCGGGTCGACCCCGTCACGCCGGAGCTTCGAGACGAAGACGAGGTTGCCCTTGGACTTGGACATCTTCTCGCCGTCGAGCGCGACCATGCCGGCGTGGACGTACGCCTTGGCCATCGGGAACTCGCCGGTGAGGACCTGCGCGTGCGAGGCGCCCATCTCGTGGTGCGGGAAGGCCAGGTCGGACCCTCCGCCCTGCACGTCGAAGCCCATGCCCAGGTGGTCGAGGGCGATGGCGACGCACTCGATGTGCCAGCCAGGCCGGCCGCGGCCCAGCGAGCCGCCGTCCCAGCTCGGCTCGCCCTCGCGGGCGGCCATCCACAGCATCGGGTCGAGCGGGTTCTTCTTGCCCGGGCGGTCCGGGTCACCGCCCCGCTCGGCGGACAGCAGACGCATCGCCGCGGCGTCCAGGCGGGAGACCTGGCCGAAGTGGGGGTCGGACTCGACGGAGAAGTAGACATCGCCCTCGAGCTCGTAGGCGGCGCCCATGTCCCGGAGCCGTTCGACGAGCGGCACGATGCCGGGTATCGCCTCGACGGCTCCGATGTAGTGCTGGGGCGGCAGCATCCGCAGGGCGGTCATGTCCTCGCGGAAGAGGGCGGTCTCGCGCTCCGCGAGTCCGGTCCAGTCGACGCCGTCACGGATCGCGCGCTCGAGCAGCGGATCGTCGACGTCCGTCACGTTCTGGACGTAGTGAACCTGCCGCTTGGTGTCGAGCCACACGCGCTGAACGAGGTCGAACGCGTTGTAGGTCGCCGCGTGACCCATATGGGTCGCGTCGTACGGGGTGATCCCGCAGACGTAGATACGGGCGACGGGACCGGGCTCGAGGGTGACGAGGCCATCGGTCGCGGTGTCGTGGATCCTCAGGTCGCGGCCCTTGCCAGGCAGGACGGGGACCTCAGAAGCGGGCCAGGCATACATGCCATGAGCCTAACCGGACGGAGCTTCCGCATACGAACCGGACCGGGTCCGATGGCCGGGAAGGCCCTCTTGCGGTCCGCTCGGGTGCCATGTCAGGCCTCGACGGTGGCACGGATGGCGCCCGAGAGTCCGAAGTGGCGGATGCCGTGCAGCAGATGCGCTCTGAGCGCCATCACGAAGTACGTCCACCCCTGGGTCTGCCCGACGGCCCGCGCGGCGCCCGCCAGGCTCTGCCCCATGGGCTGCTCGGTGATCGTGAGAAGGGTGGCCGCGCCGTCGTCGGCCCGCTCCAGCTCGATGGTCACGTCTCCCCCGGGCCAGCTCCACGAGATCAGCCGGTCCGTCTCCACGGGCCCGATCTCGACGTCGAACGTCGCGTCGACATGGCCGAAACGCCAGGTCACCGTGGTGTTGGGGATCATCGGGGCGGAGGCGTCAGCCGTGAAGAAGCTGGACAGCCCCTCCGGGCTCACGATGGAGTTGAACACGTCTTTCACGGGCCGGTCGATCCGGTCCTCGACGATCAGTTTCACGGCGTGGCCTCCGTTCCGGGAATCCCCTGAGGGATCCCTTCGAACGTAGCCGCAGCCACTGACATGCGCCCCCGGACGACGCGGACGGGCTCAGACGGGTCGGCTCAGACGGGCGGCCACGGGATGGCCGGCCACTCCCCGCTCGGCTCCCGGTGCTTCCCGGTCGAGAGCATCGCGTCGACCCGTGCGCGTACGGCGTCCAGCTCGGCCCCGGTGATCAGCTCCGCGAGCCGCAGCGCGAGGGGTTTCCCGGCCCCCAGGGCGCCCGTGAGCGCCTTCAGGGCGTCGGTCGCCTCTCCGGTCAGGGGCTCACCCGCCCAGCCCCACAGGAGCGTGCGCAGCTTGTCCTCGGTGTTGAAGGAGACGCCGTGGTCGATGCCGAACAGGTTCCCCTCTGCGTCGACCAGGAGGTGGCCGCCCTTGCGGTCGCCGTTGTTGATCACCGCGTCCAGCACGGCGAGGCGCCGCAACCGTATGTCGTCGGCGTGCACGAGCAGCGCCGTGCGCCCCTCGCCGACCTCCGCGAACCCGACGGCCTTCCAGCCGTCGCCCGGCTCCTCACCCTCCACGAGAGCGAGAAGCTCAGCACCCTCGGTGGGTTCCTCGGGCTGGTCGATCCAGAGCTGGCACATGCCTTCGCCGTACGGCCCGTCGCGGAGCACGGTCGGCGGTACGAGGCTCCACCCGAGGGCTTCGGAGACCTCGTAGGCGGCGACCTCGCGCCGGGCGAGGTTGCCGTCGGGGAAGTCCCACAGGGGGCGCTCGCCTGCGACGGGCTTGTACACGCACGACGCCTCACGGCCCGCGTGAGTGACCGTGCACAGGAGCACCGCGTTCGACGCCTCACGGATGCGCCCCTGGACCGCCAGTTCGCCCCTGGTGAGGAGGTCCGTGTCCGAGACGGTCACGCTCCTCGCCGGTATCCGTTCTGACGCGGGCATACGTGTCCCTCCGGGTCGAGCGGCAGACTGCACAGGGGGCACGGCGGACGCCCCGCGTTCACGACGTCCAGGGCGCGCTTGGCGAACGCGCGCGCCTGTACGCCGGTGAGCCGGACCCGCAGCATCGGGGGGCCGTTCTCCTCGTCCTGGAGCAGCCGTTCCTCGGCCTCCGCGAGGTCCTCGTCGGAGTCCGCGTCGAGCTCGACGAGCGCCTGCGCCTCGACGATCATCCGCTCCTCCTCGCCGTCCCAGGCGAGGGCCATCGTGCCGACCCGGAACTCCTCGTCGACGGGCGCTTCGAGAGGCGCGGTGTCGTGGATCTCGGTGGGCACGACGGCGGGCACCGGCGCGTTCCCGCCGCTGCGGCGCACGACCTCGTCGAGGAGCTCGTCCATGCGCTCGGCGAGGGCGGCGACCTGGGTCTTCTCCAGGGCCACACTCGTCACACGGGCGCCGGCCGAGGCCTGGAGGAAGAAGGTGCGGCGCCCGGGGAGCCCGACCGTGCCGGCCACGAAGCGCTCCGGGGGGTCGTAGAGGAACACCTGACGGGACACGTCCTGTCTCCATTGGAATCGACTGCTGGGACCGACTGCTTGATCGGGCGCGGCAACAACTGCAGCTACTGCGACGGCTTCACCCTACTGCGGCGGACGATCACGGGGCGCCCGCACCGCCCCCGACCGGGGCGTCCCCCTCGGCCGGCTTCTCGCGCGGGGCGAGCGACGCGAAGTCGCCGGTGTCACCGAGGCGGACGAGATAGGGGCGGAGCCGGGTGTAACGGATCGCCGTGACCGAGCAGGGCTCCACGGAGATGCGCTGGAAGAGGTCCAGATGAAGCCCTATGGCGTCCGCGACGAGCGACTTGATGATGTCGCCGTGGGAGCACATCAGATAGGCGGCGTCCGGGCCGTGGTCGCGCTCCACGCGCGCGTTCCACTCGCGTACGGCCTCCGCCGCCCGGTGCTGCATGGCCCGCATGGATTCGCCGCCGGGGAACGCGGCGGCCGACGGGTGCTGCTGCACGACCTCCATCAGGGGGTCGTCGACGAGCTCGGCGAGCTTGCGGCCCGACCAGTCGCCGTAGTGGCACTCGCCGATGCGGTCGTCGGTGTGCGGGGTGAGTTCCGGGCGGGCGGCGAGCAGCGGGGCCAGGGTCTCCTGACAGCGCTGGAGGGGGCTCGTGACGATCTCGGCGAGGGGCACCGCGGCCAGCCGCTCCGGCAGCGCGGCAGCCTGCGCGGCGCCGCGCTCGTCGAGGGACACACCGGGGGTCCACCCGGCGAGCAGGCCCGCGGTGTTGGCGGTGGAGCGTCCGTGCCGGACGAGGATCAGCGTGGGCATGCGGGCCAGCCTAGGCCCAGTGCGACGTGCGGCCCGGGCAACCCCTGGGAAGAATACGAAGCGTGATCGTCGACTGCGGCATCTATCGCGACGGGCGCAGGACCGAGGGGCCCGCTGACTTCTCCGACGCGCTCGCCGAGGCCCGGGCCGAGGGCCACTCCTTCGTCTGGATCGGCCTGTACGAGCCGACGGAGGACGAGTTCGAGCGGGTCAGCGCCGAGTTCGGGCTGCATCCCCTGGCCGTCGAGGACGCACTCAAGGCTCATCAGCGGCCGAAGCTGGAGGTGTACGACGACTCCGTGTTCGTGGTCCTCAAGCCGGTCGTGTACGAGACGGACAGCGACAGGGTCTCCTCCGGTGAAGTCATGCTCTTCATGGGCGACTCGTTCGTGGTGACCGTCCGGCACGGCGAGGGCGCACCCCTGAAGGTCGTACGCAAGCGGCTCGAAGCCGACCCCGACGTGCTGCGGCACGGGCCGACCGCGGTCCTGTACTCGATCGCCGACGCGACCGTCGACCACTACCTGGAGGTCGCCACCGAGCTCCAGACCGACATGGAGGGGCTGGAGGCGGAGGTCTTCTCGCCGGAGGGTGGCGGCTCGCGCAACACGGCGTCCAGGATCTACACGTTCAAGCGCCAGATCCTGGAGTTCCGCCGGGCCACGGGCCCGCTGATGCTCCCGCTCGCCCGGCTTTCCGGAACCGGCCAGTACGTGGGATCCGTGCCCTTCGTGAACGACTCGGCGCGGCCGTTCTTCCGCGACGTCAGCGACCATCTCCTGCGCGTCAACGAGTCGGTGGACGCCCTCGACCGGCTCGTCTCGGACATCCTGGCGGCGCACCTGGCGCAGATGGGCGTGCGGCAGAACGACGACATGCGCAAGATCTCGGCGTACGCCGCCATGGCCGCGGTCCCGACCCTGATCGCGGGCATCTACGGCATGAATTTCGACCACATGCCGGAGCTGCACTGGACGTGGTCGTATCCGATCGTGATCCTCGGGATGCTCTGCCTGGAACTTCTGCTGTTCCGGACGTTCAAGCGGCGCGGCTGGCTGTAGCGCGCACCTCCGGCGGGCGCCTAGGCGAACTCGACCGCGCTCGTCGCGGGCCCGCCCAGCGCGTTGCGCCGCTCCGGCATCTCCAGGGACACCATGCGCCGCCAGCCGACCAGTCGTTCGTACGCGTACACGGCGTGGATGGCGGCCGCGAGCAGGGCCGCCTTGGGCCTCGGCCAGCGCAGGATGTGCCCCATGTGCTCCATGACGGCGAGGCTGACGTCGCGGTAGACGCGGATCTCCTCCAGGGCGCACTCGCGCAGGATGCGCTGGATGTCGCGGCCGTGGCCCGCGTACGCGAAGCGCAGCAGCTCCTCGTGGCAGTACGCGAGGTGGTTGTCCTCGTCGGCCGAGATCATCTTCACCGCGCGGCCGATGTCGGGGTCGTCCGCGAAGTACTTGCGCAGCAGGTCCATCTGCTCGGAGGCCCGCTGCTCGGTGACCCGGCTGTGGGCGAGATACGTGACGACGTCCCGCACGGTGAGCGGCTCGTCGGCCTTGAGCTGCTGGTGCGCGAGGCCGATGCCGTGCTTCTCCAGGAGCATCGTGTAATCGGTCTCCGGCGGTACGTCCACGGGTTGCAGGCCGCGCTTCCTCATCAGCGCGTTGAAGATCCGCCCGTGCTTGTCCTCGTCGGCGCCGTGCCGCGCCACCTTGGGCGCGAGGTCCCGCTCACTGAGGGGGACCAGCGCGGCGATACGGCAGTTCTCCCAGCCTCCCTGCGACTCCCCGCTCGCCGCGATGGAGCAGAAGAGCCGGAAAGACTCGTCGTCGTCGAGGATCTCCTGGAACAGGCTCTTGGCCGACAGCATCTCTGGCACCTCCGTGCGCGCCTCGCGTCCCGTGCGGGGTTCCGCCGAAAACGAGTCAAATACGGCATGCCGGACCGGGCAACAGCTGTGTGGGGCCACTCGGCCGAAGGAAGGACCCCTAGAGAGGGTCCCGGGGCGTAACCAGGTGCCCGATGAGACGTTGTTACCCGTGACGGCCGTGGCGGGGAAGACCCCCGAGCCCCCACCACGGCCGCAGAACTTTCCCTCTCCCCGCGTTACGCCAGTCCGGCCCGCTCCAGGGCCTCCGTGCCGGCCCGCAGGGCCGCGATCCGCTCGTCGAGCGTGAAGCCGGCGGGGGCCAGCGTCAGGGTCGTCACCCCGGCAGCCGCATACGCCTGCATCCGCTCGGCGATCCGGTCCACGGAACCGAGCAGCGTCGTCGAGTCGATCAGCTGATGCGGCACCGCGGCCCCCGCACCCTCCTTGTCGCCGCCCAGGTACTTGTCCTGGATCTCGGCGGCTTCCTTCTCGTAGCCCATGCGCTGGGCGAGCTGGTTGTAGAAGTTCTGCTTCCGGCTGCCCATGCCGCCGACGTACAGGGCGGTGTACGGGCGGAACATGTCGGCGAGCGCGGGCACGTCCTTGTCGGCGCCGAGCGCGAGGGGCAGCGTCGGGACGACGTCGAAGCCCTCCAGGGTCTTGCCGGCCTTCTCGCGCCCCGCCCGCAGGTGCGTCAGGGCGGTCTCCTCCAGGTGCTCGGCGGCCGGGAAGATCAGCAGGGCGCCGTCGGCGATCTCGCCGGTCTGCTCCAGGTTCTTCGGGCCGATCGCCGCGATGTAGAGCGGGATGTGCTCGCGCTGCGGGTGCACGGTCATCTTGAGCGGCTTGCCCGGGCCGCCCGGCAGCGGCAGCGTCCAGTGCTCGCCCTCGTACGACAGCCGCTCGCGGCTCATCGCGCGGCGCACGATGTCGACGTATTCGCGGGTGCGGGCGAGGGGCTTGTCGAACTTCACGCCGTACCAGCCCTCGGAGACCTGCGGGCCGGAGACGCCGAGGCCGAGGCGGAAGCGGCCGCCGGACAGGGAGTCGAGGGTCGCGGCCGTCATCGCGGTCATCGCGGGCTGGCGGGCGGGGATCTGCATGATGGCGGAGCCGATGTCGATGCGCTCGGTCTGCGCGGCGACGTAGGAGAGCACCGTGGGCGCGTCCGAGCCGTAGGCCTCCGCGGCCCAGCAGACGGCGTAGCCGAGCTTGTCGGCCTCCCGCGCGACGGCCAGGTTGTCCGCGTCCATTCCGGCGCCCCAGTAACCGAGGTTGATGCCGAGCTCCATGGCCGATCCCCTTACTGATCAGTAACGTCCTTTGTCCGGGCACCCTAGCGCGCCGGTTCGGGGGTCGGCAGAGGCCGGTTGTCCACAGGCCCCCAATAACCGACTTCCGGCCAGTAATCTCAGCGCCCATGGAGCAGAGGCATCTCGGCCGCACCGGCCTGCGCGTGTCCCGGATCGGGCTCGGCACCCTCACATGGGGCCGCGACACCGACGAGCACGACGCCGCGGACCTGTTGAAGACCTTCTGGGAAGCGGGCGGCACACTCGTCGACACGGCCGATGTCTACGGGGGCGGGGAGGCCGAGTATCTCCTCGGGCAGCTCGTCGAGGGCCTCGTGCCGCGGCGCGATCTCGTCATCGCGACCAAGGCCGGCAGCGTGCCCGACCCGGACCGCCGCTTCGACGGCTCGCGCGCCCATCTCCTCTCCGCCCTCGACGCGTCCCTCGCCCGCCTCGGCACGGACTACGTCGACCTGTGGCAGGTCCACGCCTTCGACCCGGCCACCCCGCTCGACGAGACGCTCCAGGCCCTCGACATCGCGGTGACCAGCGGCCGCGCCCGGTACGCGGGCGTCTCCAACTTCTGCGGCTGGCAGCTGGCCAAGGCCGGCACGTGGCAGCTGGCCGCACCGGGGATACGCACCCGGCTCGCCAGTACGCAGATGGAGTACTCCCTGCTCCAGCGCGGGGTCGAACGGGAGGTCCTGCCCGCGGCGCTCGACCTCGGCATCGGTCTGCTCCCGTCGTCGCCGCTCGGCCGCGGGGTCCTCACCGGCAAGTACCGCAAAGCCACGCCCGTCGACTCGCGGGGCGCGTCCGACCACATGGCGCCCTTCGTCGCGCCCTACCTCGACGACGCCGCGACCCGCATCGTCGACGCGGTCACCACGGCGGCGGACGGCCTCGCGGTGACGCCGCTCCAGGTCGCCCTCGCCTGGATCCGCGACCGGCCCGGGGTGGCCGCCCCCATCATCGGCGCGCGCAACTCGCAGCAGCTCACGGCGGCATTGTCAGTGGAGGCCCTTAGTCTTCCTGACGAGATCTGCCAGGCGCTCGACGACGTGTCGGCGCCCGTGCACCGCTATCCCGATCAGGACTGGAGCACGCTGTGAGTACGGAGCCCGCTGCCGCGGAGGGCCACCCGGGCCCGGCCGACACCGACGCGCCCCGCGCCGGGCAAGGCGCGGAGGCCACCGGCCCCGAGGAAACCGCCGCCGAGGAAGGGGCCGGCGCCCCTGATCCGGCTGACACGGACGACGGAGCCGACGCCGATGCCGGTGCCCCCGCCGCGGAGCCCACCGCCGAGGGCGAAGGCGTGTCCGAGGCCGCTGCCGAGATCGCCGCGCAGCGGGAGTTGCAGGAGCGGATCGCCCAGCGGAAGGCGGCCAAGGAAGGACCCATCGCCGCCGGGGGGAAGCTGAGCGGTACGGCCGCCGATCTCCTGGCCGCGGTCAGGGCCGTCGAGAGCGGTGAGCGGCCCGCCGCCGTGTTCAACGAGCCGGCACCGGCTCCCCGCAAGGTCGTCGCCGAGCCCGTCCGCCGTGCGCCGGCCGCCGCGCCCGCGGGGCCTGCCGAACCGGCCGCGGAGGCCGTCGACGCCGTGCGGGCCCTCCTGGCCGAGGGCGGCGCCCCCGCCTCGCTCGCCGCACCCGCCGCCGCGACGCTCGGCGAGGGCGCGGACAGCGCGCTCCGGGACGACCCGTGGCAGCTTCTGCGCATCCCGGGCGTGCGCCCCGAACAGGCGGACGGCTTCGCCCGCGCGCTGCTCGGCGCAGAGTGCGGCCCCGACGACGAGCGCAGGGGCCGCGCCCTGACCGTATGGCTGCTGGAACAGGCCGCGGTCGCGGGGCACACCGCCCTGGACGCGCCGCTGCTCGCGGAGGCACTGGGCAAGCGCGCCGTGCCCGACCCGGGCGAGGCGGTGCAGAGTGCCATCGCGGAGGGCGACGCGCTCGTCTTCCAGGACGCGCTGGAGGAGCCGCCCGGCGGGCCCGCCCGCGCCCCGGAGAGCACCCAGGAGACCGCAGCCCAGGACGGCTCGCAGGACGGTGACGAAGCCGAGCGGCCGGTCCGGGTTCTCGTCGGCCTCGAGCGGTACGCGCTGGCCGAGGAGAGCCTCGCCGACGGGCTTGCCCGGCTGGTCAACTCCCTTTCCAAGGAGGACAGTTCGCAGGCCCTCGCGGACTGGGAGCCGGCCGCCGCGGCGGCCGCCGGTTCCACCGCCGAGCTGATCAGGGCGGCCGCCGGACACGGCCTCGTCCTGCACACGGGCGCCGAGGCGGCGCGCGCCGAGCCCGCCGCACTCGTCCAGGCCGCGGCCCGCCTCGGCCTGCGCGTGTGCGCCGCGGCGCACAGCGTCGACGGGCGGCGCCGCCTCGCCGAGCACTTCGGCCCCGGCGCCCCGGAGGGCACCGCGGTCACCGTGTCCGGCCTGCTGTCCGGCACCGAGGGCCCTGGCCGGGACCGGGACGGCGCGCTCGCGGTGGACCTGCTGGTGGTCCTGGACGCGCCGCAGCTCGACGTGGAGACGGCCGCGATGCTCGCCGAGTCGCTCCCGGACGGCGCGCGGCTCGTCCTCAGCGGCGACCCGTCCGTCCTGTGGTCCGCGGGCCCCGGCCGGGTCTTCGCGGATCTCCTCGCGGCCCGCGTGTGCCCCCAGATCGCCTCCCGCACCCCGGACCCCGGCCCGGTCGGCGAGCTGGTCTCCGGCATCGGCGCGGGCGAGCTGAACGAGGTGGCGGCCCCCGGCAAGGAAGTGGTGATCGTGCCGGTGCGCGACGCCGCCGAGGCGATCCACCGGGCCGTACAGCTGGTCGCCGACTCGGTGCCGCGCGCGATCGGCGTGCCCTCCGAGCAGACCCAGGTCATCACCCCCGGCCACGGGGGCGCCGCCGGGACACGCGCGCTGAACGCGGCCCTCAAGGAGCGCCTCAACCCCGGCCCCGGCCGCTTCGGCGGCTTCGACCCGGGCGACCGGATCGCCTATGTACCGGCCCCTGGCCGGACGGTACCCGGCCGGGTGGTGCGGGCCGACGCGGACGGCCTGCACCTGGACTGCGCCGGGACCCCGGTCGTCGTACCGCAGGACGCGGTGGAGCGGACCGTGCGGCACGGATGGACGCTGACCGCGCACCAGGCGGTGGGGCTGCGGTGGCCCGCGGCGGTGGTCGTGCTGCCGGGCGACGCGACGCAGGCGCTGAGTCGTCCGTGGGTGTACACGGCGTTCGGCCGCGGTGAGCGGCACCTCTCGGTGGTGCACGGCGCGGACACGGCCCTGCCGCGCGCCGTGGCCGAGGTCCCGGCCAAGCCGCGTACGACGCGTCTGCAGACCCTGCTGCGCGCGCAGGTCCCGCCGACGCAGTAGGCGCACAGCCGCAAGCGGGAGGGGCGGGCGGACCGAAGTCCGCCCGCCCCTCACTCACTCGCGCACGCCGTCACCGGCCGTGTCAGGTCGGTTCCAGCTCGTCCTCCGTGGCGCCCGCGACCGCGTCGGGCCCGTCGTCCGCGAGGTCGCCGTCCAGCTCGTCGTCGAAGACGGAGCTGACGTCGAAGCGGCAGACGACCCGCTGCGGATCGGCCTGGTCGAACGGTGCGTCCAGCCACTCCCCCGGCTCCGCCGGTTCGTCCGAGGCCGTCACCCACAGCGTGGAGTCGCCCTCCTCCAGGCCGAACTCCTTGTGCCGGGAAGCGATTTCGTCGGGTTCGTACTCTCCGAAGAGGACACCGAGTGCAGCGTGCACGCTGCTCCCGATGGTCCCGACCGCCGCCGCGGCGCCGTCGCCGAGGTCCGAGTCGGCCTCCACGTCGGCGACCCGCTGGGCCTGTGCGAGCAGTCGCTGCGGCTCGACCACGGCGTAGTCGCGGCGGATGAGCACGCTCAGGGCGTTCGGTTCCTCGGGGCCGGTGTACGGGGGCAGCGAGTCCTCCGTACCGGGAATCTCGAAGGGGGTGACCTCGTCGTAGCGGTCGTAGAGGAGTTCGTCGTACTCCTCGGCCGCCGCGGCCAGTTCGTTGAACGCTTCATAGACGGCCGGATCGTCCTCACCCGACCTGCGCTCGACAGCCGCCAAGTGGCGGTCGAGCGCAGCCTTGACCGCCTCGGCGGCGGCGCGTACCTCGGCAGCGGTGGGCTGCGCAGCATCAGACATAGAGCAGACGCTATCCGTACACGGCCCGTGCCCGCACAATAGATGCGATGCCGGAATACGAATTTGTCGACGTGTACGTCCCTCGCGGGGTCTCCCGCAAGGACGCCACACGCCTGCTGACCGACCATGCCGAGTACGGACACTGGGAGTTGGACCGCCTGAGCCTGCTGCGCGACGGCAGCCGCAGAGTGCGGTTGCGCCGGCGGATCATCCGCCAGCTGCGCGCCACGTGGTGAGTGAACGGAGCGGGCCCCCTCGCTACTGGGCCCGCTCCGTTCCGCACCTTCTCAGTCACGCCGCGTCACGCGGCGGTCACACGCCTGCCCGCGCCCGCCGGTAGAGGAGCGCGCCCGCGAGCAGCGCGCCCGCACCGGCCGGCAGGACGGTACCCAGCGGCATCGAGCTGCCGGTCTCGGCGAGCTGCTCCGAACCCTTGGGCTGGGTGACGGTCTGCGTCCCCGGGTGGTTCGGGGTGACGGGGTGGCTCGGCTTCGACGGCGTGACGGGGTGGTGGGGCGTGCCCGGCACGTTCTTCGTCGGCGGCTTGGTCGGCGGCTCGGTCGGCGGCTTGGTCGGCGGGGTCGTCGACCCGTGGCCTCCCGGCGAGTTCGCGCAGTCGTCGCCGCCCGCGGGGTTGAGAAGCCCGATGACCGAGACGCTGTTGCCGCAGGCATTGACCGGCACGTGGACCGGGACCTGTACATGGTTGCCGGAGCCGACACCGGGCGAATCGCTCGTGCCCCCCTCGGCCGTGGAGCCGCCGTGGTGGTGGCTCCCGCCGTGGTGGTGGCTCCCGCCGGAGTGGCCGCCTCCCGGCTTCGACGTGTTGGCACAGTCGTTGCCCGACGTGGGGTTGAGCAACCCGACGACGTTCACTGTGTTGCCGCACGCGTTGACCGGGATGTCCACGGGGAGCTGGATCGTGTTGCCGGAGAGGACACCGGGCGATCCCGACGAGCCCCCCTCGGCACCGGAGTCTGCGTGTGCGTAGCCACCGGACACGGCGAGTACGCCGGTCGCGGCCGCCACGGTGATCAGGCCTTTGCGCGTGACCTGTCGCATAGCTTTAACCTGCCTTATGCCTTGCGGAATGCGCACGGGCATCCATACGCGTGCGCGGAATGGCCAATCGGCCCCGGAGCGCATGGCGCGCACTCCGGGGCCGACGGACTCAGGCCCTCAAGGGGCGATGCACAACAGCGTCACTTGTTGACGCAAGCGTTGCCGAAGGTGGGGTTCAGCAGCCCGATCACGGACACCGTGTTGCCACAGGCGTTCACCGGGATGTGGACCGGAACCTCGATGACGTTGCCCGAGATCACACCGGGAGACCTCACGGCGGCACCCTGGGCACCGGCGTCGGCAGCGGCGATGCCCGCACCAGCGAGCACAAGACCACCAGTGGCAGCCGCAGCAGCGACGACCTTCTTGATCATTATTCCTCCTTGTTGGCAATGCAGCCCCAGCCGCGGACTGCACTCCCTGTAACGAGGAGGGACTGATGAGGCTACGAGCCTATGTTTCCTTTCACTCTTTCCAGTCCCGTGCGTACGCGCAGTCGAATACCGGCGGCGCGGTCCCGCCAGGTCAGGACGCGTCGATGAACCGGTCGAGCACACGCACACCGAACTTGAGCCCGTCGACCGGAACCCGCTCGTCGACGCCGTGGAACATGCCCGCGAAGTCCAGCTCCGGCGGCAGCTTCAGGGGGGCGAAGCCGAACCCGCGGATGCCGAGGTCGTCGAAGGACTTGGCGTCGGTGCCGGCGGACAGCATGTACGGCACCGCGCGGGCGATCGGGTCCTCGGCCTGGAGCGCCGTCTGCATGGCGTCGACGAGCGCGCCGTCGAAGGTGGTCTCCAGTGCCTTGTCGGCGTGCACGTCCTCGCGCTTCACGTTCGGGCCGAGGATGCGGTCCAGGTCGGCGAGGAACTCCTCCTCGTAGCCCGGTAGATAGCGGCCGTCGACGTGCGCGGTGGCCTGCCCGGGGATCACGTTCACCTTGTATCCGGCGCCGAGCTGCGTCGGGTTGGCGGTGTTCTGCAGCGAGGCACCGATCAACTTGGCGATGCCGCCGAGCTTGGCGAGCGTCTCGTCCATGTTCTCCGGGTCGAGCTCGGTGCCGAGCGCGTCGCCGAGCTCGTCGAGGAAGTGCCGCAGAGTCTTGGTGACCCGCACCGGGAACTTGTGCCGCCCCAGGCGCCCGACGGCCTCGGACAACTCGGTGATCGCGTTGTCCTTGTGGATCATCGAACCGTGACCGGCGGTGCCGTCCACGGTCAGCTTCATCCAGTGCATGCCCTTCTGGGCCGTCTCCACGAGGTAGAGCCGCAGCTTCTCGTTGACGGTGAAGGAGAACCCGCCGACCTCGCTGATCGCCTCCGTGCACCCCTCGAAGAGATCCGGGTGCTTGTCCACGAGGTGCCGCGCGCCGTACGTGCCGCCCGCCTCCTCGTCGGCGAGGAAGGCCAGGACGATGTCGCGCGGGGGCTTGCGGCCGCTGCGCAGCCGGTCGCGGACGACCGCGAGGGTCATCGCGTCCATGTCCTTCATGTCGACGGCGCCGCGGCCCCAGACGCACCCGTCGGCGATCTCGCCGGAGAACGGGTGGTGGGTCCAGTCCGCCGCGTTGGCCGGTACGACGTCGGTGTGGCCGTGGATCAGGAGCGCGGGACGCGAGGGGTCCTCGCCCTGGATGCGGGCGACCGTGGAGGCCCGGCCCGGGTGCGACTCGAAGATCTTGGGCTCGAGGCCGACCTCGGCGAGCTTCTCCGCCACGTACTCGGCGGCCTTGCGCTCGCCGGGGCCGGAGTGGTCGCCGTAGTTGCTGGTGTCGATCTGGATCAGCTCACGACAGAGGTCGACGACCTCGTCCTCGCCCGAGACCGTCCTGCCCGTGCTCGACTCGCTCACGCCTGTTCCTCCCACTGTCGTTGCTGGTGGTCCCCCTCATCCTCTCTCTCCGGAGGTCCCGGCCCAAGGGCGGGCGGGGGTCGTCATCCGCCGTTCACAGCGAAGAGGTGGCGGGATCGGGCACCCCTTCGGGCCTGGTAATGTTCTCTCTGTCGCCGCGGGGAAAACCCCGCGAAGACAGACACCTTGTCCGGGTGGCGGAATGGCAGACGCGCTAGCTTGAGGTGCTAGTGCCCTTTATCGGGCGTGGGGGTTCAAGTCCCCCCTCGGACACCAGCAGGAACCCCAGTCAATCTGGGGTTTTTTGCATTTCCGGCACCTCTGTCGGACCCCTCTCCGACCCCCTCCCCGTCAGACGCTCGAAGAGCAGCGGGCGGGCGGCGCGCAGGGCCGTGGTGATCGCTCCGAACAGGACCGCGTCGGCTCCCGTCCTGCTGGGCTCGACGCGGGGACGCAGCGGGGTGAGGCGGTGCAGGGTCTCGCCGACCGTGGCGAGCAGGAGGTCCGCGCCCCGGCCGACGCCGCCGCCGAGGACCACCAGATCGGGGTCGAGGACGGCGGTCACGGAGGCGACGACGAGGGCGAGGCGCTCGCCCTCCTGCCGTACGGCGGCGAGAGCGGCACGGTCGCCGGTGCGGGCGGCGTCGAAGACACGCTTGGCAGTGAGCGGCCCGGTCATCCCCAGGACGCGGGCGGCCCGGACGACGGCGTCGGCGGAGACCGCGTCCTCCAGCATGCCGCGCCGGGGGGCCGCTCCCGACGCCGGTACGCCGTCCAGCGGCAGGAAGCCGATCTCACCCGCGGCGCCGTGCGCGCCGAGGAAGAGTTCGCCGTCGGCGACGACGCCCATGCCGAGGCCGGTGCCGATCAGGACGTACACGAACAGATGACTGTCCGCGCCCGCGCCGAAGGTGTACTCGCCGAGCGCGGCGAGGTTGGCGTCGTTGTGGACGGAGAGCGGGGTGCCGAGCCTGTCGCGCATGCGCTCGATGAGGCCGGGGCGCCCCCAGCCGGGCAGGTTGACGGCGTAGCGGACCCGGCCGGTGTGGCGGTCGAGGACGCCGGGGGTGGCGACGGCGGTGTGCACGATGTCCGTCTGGCTCAACCCGGCGTCCGCGAGGGCCTGTTCGGCACAGATGACGGCCGCGTCGGCGACGGCTCCCGCGCTGCGGCCGCGGTTGCGTACCTCCGTGCGGGAGACGATCGCGCCCGTGAGGTCGGCCACCGCCGTGCGCAGCCGGGCACGGCCGATGTCGATGCCGAGGACGTGTCCGGCACGCGGGTCGGGTTCGTAGAGGACGGCGACGCGCCCCCTGCTCTGGGCGTGGGTGCCGGCCTCGCGGACCAGGCCCGCGCGTTCCAGGGCGGCGAGGGCGGAGGAGACGGTGGGCTTGGACAGGCCGCTGTCGCGGGCGAGTTGGGCGCGGGAGGCGGGGCCTTCGAGGCGTAGGCGTTCGAGGAGCAGCCATTCGTTGTTGCTGCGCAGGCGCAGGCGGTTCCAGGGGGGTGTGGTCACTGGGCGCCCTCGGGCGGGGCGGTGACGTGGCAGGCCGCCGTGTGGCCCTCGGCGACGGGTTGCAGGCGCGGGGTGACGTGGTGGCACCGGTCGACGGCGAGCGGGCAGCGGGCGCGGAAGCGGCAGCTGGGGGTGGGGTCGATGACGACGGGCGGGTCGGTCTTGGCGGCGGCCGCGTCGACGTCGAGCGGGGCGCGCGGATCGGGGACGGCGGACAGGAGCAGCTCGGTGTAGGGGTGGCGGGGGTGGGCCAGGACGTCCTCGGTGGGGCCGGTCTCGACGACGTGACCGCCGTACATGACGGCGATCCGGTCGGAGAGATAGCGGGCGCCGGCGATGTCGTGGGTGATGTAGAGGATGGAGACGCCCTCGGTCTCGCGCAGGTCGGCCATGACGTTGAGCAGGCCGATGCGGATGGAGACATCGAGCATGGAGACGGGTTCGTCGGCGAGGATCAGTTTGGGGCGGTGGGCGAGGGCCTGGGCGAAGCCGATGCGCTGGCGCTGGCCGCCGGAGAGTTCGTACGGGAAGCGGGACAGGACCTCGGCGGCGGGGGTGAGGCCGACCGCCTCGACGACCCGCTCGGCCTCCGCCTGGCGCTCGGCGCCGCTCAGTTCGGGGCGGTGCAGCTTGAGGCCGCGCAGGATGCCGTGGGAGACGCGGTAGGCGGGGTTGAGGGAGGCGAAGGGGTCCTGGAAGACCATGGGGACGTCGCCGCGGTAGGCGAGCTTGGCCCTGCGGCCTCGCTGGGCGGTCAGCGCCTGTCCCTGGTAACGGATTTCGCCGCGGGTGGGCTTGTGGACCTGGGCGACGAGGCGGGCGAGCGTGGACTTGCCGCTGCCGCTCTCGCCGACGAGGGCGACGATCTCTCGTTCGCCGATGGCGAGGTCGACGTCGTCGACGGCGTGCAGGACGCTGCGGGTGAGCCCGGTGCCGACCTTGAAGTGGCGGGTGAGGCCGATCGTTTCGAGCAGAGGGCTCATGAGGCGGCCTCCGTGAGGTGCAGCAGGCAGCGGGAGCGGGCCGCGCCCACTTCGTACAGGGCGGGCTCGCTGACGTGGCACCGCTCGTGGACGAGGGGGCAACGCGGGGTGAAGCGGCAGCCGGCCGGGGGCGCGGCGAGGTCGGGCGGGCTGCCGGGGATGCCGTGCAGCGGGACGCGGGGGCCGCGGATCGAGGGAAACGCTTCGAGGAGGCCGCGGCTGTAGGGGTGGGAGGGGTGGTCGAAGACGGTGCGGGTGGGGCCCTGTTCGACGACCTGGCCCGCGTACATGACGAGGAGCTGGTCGGAGAAGTGGCTCACCAGGGACATGTCGTGGGTGACGAACACGACGGCGAAGCCGAGGAGCTGCTGGAGTTCCTTGATCTGGACCATGAGGGAGCGCTGGGCGACGACGTCGAGCGCGGAGGTCGGCTCGTCCATGATGACCAGGTCCGGGGTGAGCAGCAGCGCCATGGCGATCATGGCGCGTTGACGCATGCCGCCGGAGAGCTGATGCGGGTAGCTGTGCAGATGGACCGGGTCGATGCCGACGAGGTCGAGGACCTCGCCGGAGCGGGCGCGGATCTCCTCGTTCGTGTAAGTCCCGTGGGCGGCCATGGCGTCCTTGTACTGGGCGGCGAGGGTGGCCACCGGGTTCAGGGCGTTCATGGCGGACTGCAGGACGACGGAGAAGTCGCGCCAGCGCAGGGCGTTGAGTTCGCGTTCGCCGAGGGTGACGAGGTTCTCGCCGCGGAAGCGGACGGTGCCACCGGCGATGCGGGCGGGCGGGTTGAGCAGCTGCGCGACGGCGAACATCAGGGTGGACTTGCCGCAGCCGGATTCGCCGACGACAGCGGTGAACTGCCCCTTTTCCACGGTGAGTTCGACGTGGTCGACAGCCGTGACCGGGCCGCGTGCGGTGTCGTGGACAACGGTCAGGTCGGTGACGCTCAGCAGGGGTTCAGGCACCTTTGCGCCTCCTTCGTACGGGACGCAGGGCCGGGTTGCCGATCTCGTCGAAGGCGTAGTTGACGAGGGCGAACGCGACGCCGAGCAGGGCGACGCACAGGCCGGGGGCGATGGACCACAGCGGGGTACCGGTCTGCAGGGCCTGCTGGTTCTGGGCCCAGTAGAGCATCGTGCCCCAGCTCTGCGAGTTCGGGTCGCCGAGGCCGAGGAACTGCAGGCCGGCCGCGCTGAGCACCGAATAGAGCGCGGCGCCGAGGAAGTTGGCGACGATGAGGGACGTCATCGTCGGCAGGACCTCGCAGACGATGATGTACGAGCGCCGCTCGCCGCGCACCCGGGCCGATTCCAGGAAGTCCCGGTTGCGCAGCGACAGGGCCTGGGCACGCAGTTGGTTGGCGCCGTAGGACCAGCCGGTGAGGACGAGGACGGCGAGGATGACGGTGAGCGAGCCCTTGCCGGCGTACTTGGCGAGGATGATCACCAGGGGGAACGCCGGGATGACGAGGACGACGTTCGTCAACAGGGACAGCAGGTCGTCGGCAAGGCCGCCGAGGTACGCGGCGGAGACTCCGACGATCACGGACAGAACGGTGGCGAGGGCGCCGGCGACGACGGCGATGACGAGCGACTCCCGTGTTCCGTAGATGAGTTGGGAGTAGATGTCCTGGCCGAGCGCCGTGGTGCCGAGGAGGTGGGCGGTGGACGGGGCGAGGCGGGGGGCGAAGTTCGCCTCGTCGGGGTGGTCGACGGAGGTGAACAGGCCCGGGAACGCGGCGACGACGGTGAACACGAGCAGGATCACAGCGCCCGCCATGGCTTTCCGGTTGCCCCGGACGGCCCGCCAGAGGCCGCCGCCCGCCCGGCTGCGGGCGGGGGCCTTCTCCGGGGGCGGTGCGGTGATGGCGGTGGTGGTCATCGGGCACTCACCCCTTCGCCCTGGCTCGCGGATCCAGCCACACGGTCGCGATGTCCACCGCGAGCAGCGCCACCAGGACCGCGACCGTGAACAGCATGAACAGGGCCTGCATCAGCGGGTAGTCGACGTTCTGGACGGCGTTGTAGAGGAGGTAGCCGATGCCGGGGTAGTTGAAGACGTACTCGATGAGGATCGCGCCCGAGATGACGAAGCCGAGGGACATGGCGAAGCCGGCGAGGTTGGGCAGGATCGCGTTGCGGGCCGCGTAGCCGTACATGATGCGGCGGGAGCCGAGGCCCTTGGCGCGGGCCATCCGGACGTAGTCCTCGGCCAGCGTGGTGATCATGTTGTTGCGCATGGTGAGGATCCAGCCGCCGATCGTCGTGATGAGCAGCGTCGCCGCGGGCAGGACCGCGTGGGACAGGACGCTGCCCACGAAGCCCGGGGAGAAGCCGGGCACGATCGTGGTGTCGTAGTTGAAGTTGGCGGGGAGCCAGCCGCCGGTGCCCTGCGAGAAGACCAGGATCAGCAGCAGGCCCACCCAGAAGTACGGCAGCGCCGAGGTGATCACGAAGATCGGCGGGAGGATCGCGTCGAGGGCGCCTCCGCGCCGCCAGCCCGAGACCGTGCCGATGAGCGTGCCCAGCACGAACGCGAGGACCGTGGTGATGCCGACGAGGCCCAGGGTCCAGGGCAGGGCGCCGCCGATCAGCTTGGTGACCGGCTCGCCCAGCGTCTGGCCGATGGAGCGGCCCCAGTTCCCGGTGAACATGTGGCCCAGGTAGTCGACGTACTGGACCGCCACGTTCTGGTCGGGCTTGAAGCCGAACGACGTCAGCATCTGTTCGAGCGCGTCGCGGGAGACCCGGCCGCGGGTGCGCACGACGAGCGCGTCGACCGGGTCGCCCGGCATGAAGCGCGGGATGAAGAAGTTCAGGGTGAGGGCCGCCCAGAGCGTGAGGAGAAAGAACCCCAGGCGGCGCAGTATGAAGCGCACAGGTCACCGCCTACTGGGCCGACTTGGAGTACAGGTGGGTGAGCACCTGGCCCGTGTCGGGGAAGTTGTAGGCCGCGGGCTGGGCGTAGGGGTTGTCCTCGGTGGGCCAGCCGGCGATGTCCTTGGTGTTGTACTGGAACCAGTCCACCGCCTCCACGACGGGGATGACCGGGACGTCGTCGAGCATGTACTGGGCGACCTGCTTGACGATGGCGACCTGCTCGGTCTCGCTCGCGGACGCGTAGTCGTTGAGGAGCTGGTCGACCTTCGGGTTCCTGTAGCGCTCCCAGTTGCTGGCGGCGTTCTTGCCGAGCGGCGCGGTGTTCGCGGAGTGCAGCACCTGACGCAGCTCGTAGTACGGGGTCGGGCCGCTGGTCTGCTGGCTGTAGTAGGCCAGGTCGTAGTCGCCGGTGTAGAGCTTGCCCACCATGGTCTGCTGAGCGAGGTCCTGGACGGTGAGGTCGATGCCGACGGCCTTCAGGTTCTGCTTGATGACGTTGAGGGAGGCGTCCCAGTCGGTGTAGCCGGTGATCGTGATGATCTTCAGCTTGAGCGGCTTGGACGGGGAGTAGCCGAGGCCGGACATGAGCTTCTTCGCGCGGGCCGGGTCGGGCCGGTCGAAGCCGGCCTTCTCGACGGCCGCCCTGTCGTAGTACTTGTCGAACGTCGGGGTGACGATGCCCGACTGGTTGGCGGCCGGTTCCTGGCCGCCCACGCCGATCTTGGAGACCTTGTCCCGGTCGATGGCGAGGGAGATCGCCTGGCGGACCTTGAGGTTGCTGGTCATCTTGTGGGACGGGTCGAGGTTCGGGTGGATGCTGACGTTCTGGACCGGCGGCGACCACGTGTGGTTGTCGGCCGACTTGTCCAGGTAGAACTGCTTGATGCCCGGGATGAACTGGCTGCCCCACTGCGCCTTGCCGTTGGCGAGGTCGAGGTTGGCGGGGCCGTTGTCGAGGTAGGCCGGGTACTCGACCTTCTGGATGTACGGCTTGCCCTGCTGCCAGTAGTCGGGGTTGGCCGTGTACTGGATGTTGTTCGGCGAGCAGGGGCTGACCTCGAACGGGCCGGTCCCGACGGGCTTCTTGTCGACCCAGGTGTCGGGGTGGGCGGCGGCCGCGCCGGTGCCGAAGACGTGCTCGGGCACGATGGCGACCTGGTGGGCGAACGCGTAGAAGTAGGGCTGCGCCGCCTTCTCGAACTTCAGGGTGACCTGGTCGCCGGAGGCGGTCGCCGACCGGAGTCCGGCCGTGGTCCACAGGGCGTACAGGTCGGTGGACTTGACGCGCTTCATGAGGTTGAAGGTGAAAGCGACGTCCTTGGCGGTGAGCGGCTTGCCGTCGTTCCACTTCACTCCGGAGCGGATCGTGAAGTCGATCTGCGTCTTGTCGGCGTTCCACTTGTAGCTCTTGGCGAGCATCGGTGTCTCGGCCTGGTTCTTGAGGGTGTTGACGTAGATCAGGGGTTCGTAGACGAAGCCGATGGAGGTGTTGTAGACGGCCGGGTTGAACGGGTTGAAGTTGCAGGTCCAGGTCTGCCCCGCCGTGTTGGCGATGGTGACCGTGCCGCCCTTCTTCTTCGGGCCGCTGCTCTGTGTGGCGTCGTTGCTGTCGGAGCCGCCTTTGTGCTTGGTCTCCGAACAGGCCGTCGCCGTCACGGCGAGCACGCCGATGACCGCTGCGGCGAGGATGCGCGTGGGCCTCATGTCCTGCCAGTCCCTTCGTGGGCCGGGTGCGTCAGGTTCGGGTGCGCGCGGCCTCGACGGCCAGCGCGAGTGCCCCGAGCAGGGGCGCGTCGTACGGGTGCGCCGCGGGTACGAGCTGCGGCGGGTAGGGCACGGCCGCGTCCAGGGCGGTGCGCAGCGGTGCGTGCAGAGCGGCCCAGGAGCGGACCATGCCGCCGCCGACGACGATCCGCTGGGGATCTACGGCGATGGCGAGGTTGACGAGATGGAAGGCCAGCTCATCGATGAACTCCCCCATGTGACCGGCGAGTTCGGCGGACCGGTTGGCCCCCGCGGCCCGGCTGAGGGCCTTGCCGCTGACGACGTCCTCCAGCGGGGTCCGGTCGCCGGAGTCCCGTCCGACGTCGGCGACCGTGCGCAGGTTGTAACCGATCTCGCCGGACGCACCGTGCCGTCCGGCCACGACCGTGCCGCCGGCCACGATGGCGACGGCGAGCCCGGTGCCGAGGTTGACGTACAGGCCCGGGTCGCAGCCCTGCAACGCCCCGGCATCGTGCTCGTAGCGGGCCGCGGCCTTCACGTCGGTGGCCAGGCGAAGCTCCGACCCGGGGAATTCCAGGGCGAGTTCATGGCCCAGGGCGAGCTCTTCCCAGCCGGGGATGTTCGGGGCGAGGGCGACGCCTGCGGCGCCGGGGATGCCGATGGTGGACACCCCGACGGCGACGGGTTCGCGGCCGTCGAGAAGCGTTCGGGCGGCGCCCACGGCCCTTTTGAGGCTGGCCCGTGCGCCGTGCTCCGCCGCGGTCTCGACGGTGAGGTCGTGCAACCGGGTGCCGTGCTGGTCTGCGACGGTCAGGGCCGTCTTGGTGCCGCCGAAGTCGAGTGCGAGAACGACGGGCGCGGAGGGGGGCACGTTCACATGGAGCTCCTCACGCGGGTGGGAGGCGCCAGTAAAGTTACGTAACTAAACGAGGTTGCCCGGGACTGTACGCGCGATGCGTCTCCCGCGTAAGCCTGTGCGCCCACAGCGAAGTTGAGGATCTTCCGGGCCTCTCGGGGCGTTCGGCAACGACAAGGCCCCCGGGAGTCCCGGGGGCCTGTCCGGTGCGCGGGTGCTCAGCCGGTGAACCCGGCGGTGATCTTCGTGAACTGCCAGTTGTCCTGGCTGATGCCGGAGCAGTTCTCCGCCACTCCCCCGCCCGCGCACGGCCGGTCACGGTTGACCGACCAGAAGGCGAGGCGGGCGATGTGGTGGCTGTTGGACCAGTCCTTGACCTGGGTCCAGATCGCCGGCGTCGTGGTCTCCTGCTGGTCGCTGAGGCCGTTCATGCCGGAGATGCCGATGTGCGCGTACGCCGTCGTGTCGTCCCAGCCGAAGACCGACTTGAGCTTGGTCTTGAGGCCCTCGGCGGCGTTCACGGTGCTGCCGTACATGTCGGAGCCGCCGCCGAAGTCGAACGGCATGATCGTGAAGACGTCGATGTCCGCGTTCAGGGCCTTGGACTGCTCGATGAGGCGGTTGCCGTAGTACGTCGGTCCGGTCGTCGAGGTGCCGAAGGTGAGGATGGTGCGCAGGCCCGGGTTGTTGGCCTTGACGATCTTCAGGGCGCCCAGGATGCGGTCCTGGACGGCTTCGTTCTCGAACTCGTCGGAGTTCTCGATGTCGACGTCGATGGCCTTGAGCCCGTACGCGTCGATGACCTTCTGGTAGGCGCCCGCGAGGGCTTCGGGGGTCGAGCAGTTGGGGCCGAGCTTGTTGCCGCTCCAGCCGCCGATGGACGGGACGACGTCGCCGCCCGCGGAGCGGATGGCGTTGATCGCGGTCTGGTCCTGGCCGCCGGTGAGGGCGCGCTGGCCGTCCCAGGCGGGGTTGCAGCCGCCGGAGGAGAGGACGAACGCCATCGTGAACCACTTGACGCCGGTCGCGTTCATCACCGTGGCCGGGCTGGGCGGGTCACCCCAGCCGGTGTAGAAGTACGGGGCCGCCTGCTTGAAGCCGGTGCCGCCGCCGGAGCCCTGATCCGTGGTCACGGAGACCGAGTTGGAGGCGGCCGAGGCGTTGCCGGCCGCGTCATGGGCCTTGACCGTGAAGGCGTACGCGGTGCTCGGGGAGAGGCCGCTGACGGTGGCGCTCGTGCCGGAGACCGTCAGGAGTTTGTTGCTGCCGCCGCTGTAGATGTCGTAGCCGGTGACGCCGACGTTGTCGCTCGCCCCGGTCCAGGACAGGGAGACGCTCGTCGAGGTCTTGCCGGTGGACTTCAGGGCCGTCGGGGCGCTGGGCGCCTGGGTGTCGCCGCCCCCGCCGCCGGGCCCGTCGAGGCTGATGTCATCGGCGTAGTAGGTGCCTTGCGCGTACCAGCCCTGGGTGTAGATGGTGGCGCTGGTCTGGGAGGCGCCGGTCGTGAACTGCACCGTGAGCTGACTGTAGGCCGTCGGGGACTGCGTCCAGGTCGAGGCCCCGCCGTCCACGCCGAGGTAGACGTAGTTGCCGCGCACCCAGCCCGAGAGGGTGTAAGCGGTGTTCGGCTGGACGGAGACGGTCTGGCTGCACTTCGCGTTGTCGCTGGAACTGGCCGCCCCTGACAGGGCTTTGGTGCCGCCGTGGACCGGGCTGGACACGACCGAACCGAGCCCGCCGGAGCAGGTCCACGGGCTCGTGCTGCCGCTTTCGAAGCCCGCGTTGGACAGCACGTTCGCCGCCTGTGCGGTGGTGGGGAGGGCGACCGCGCCGGCCACGGCGAGTGCGGCGGATCCGATGAGGGCGAGAAGGCGGGGCCTTGAGGAGCGTCTCTTGCGTCTGGAGAACACATGAACTCCCGGTGGGGGCAAGGGGATTGGACCGGACACCAGCGGCGCGCGAGGCGCGACCACCAAGTTGGTATGGACCAATCCCCTTGTCAAGACCCCGCGTTCACTCGGCTCACTCGTGTCCGGGCGTCCGCACGTTCCACTCCGCGATCACCGGTCGCCCGTGCTCCGTCGAAAGGCGGCTCACCGTCCCGGTCGCCAGCTGGAACAGCCGGCCGTCCGCCGGGGTGAGGCCCAGGCGGCGGGCCGTGAGCACGCGCAGGACGTGGGCGTGGGCCACGAGGACCACATCGCCCTCCGCGAGCGCGGGCGCCACACGGGCCAGGACGCGGTCGGCCCGCTCGCCCACGGCCCCCGGGGACTCGCCGGGCCCGCCTTCGGGACCCTGCGGGACGCCCTGGGTCCACAGGTCCCAGTCCGGGCGGGTGCGGTGGATCTCGGGGGTGGTGACACCTTCGTAGGCGCCGTAGTACCACTCATGGAGATCCGGTTCGGACCTGGCCCCGCTCAGGCCCGCGAGGTCGGCGGTGCGGACCGCGCGGCCGAGCGGGCTGGTGAGGACGAGGGCGTACGGACGTCCGGCGAGGAGCGGGGCGAGGGACTTGGCCTGTTCCTCGCCGTGCTGGGTGAGGGGCTTGTCCGTCCAGCTGGTGTGCTGTCCGGACAGGCTCCACTCCGTTTCGCCGTGGCGGACCAGCAGGAGGTCGCCCATGGCTGTCGTCTCCCTCTGATTACTTCTTCTCGACGGCGTGGCCGCCGAACTGATTGCGCAGGGCGGCGATCATCTTCATCTGCGGCGAGTCGTCCTGGCGCGAGGCGAAGCGCGCGAAGAGGGAAGCGGTGATCGCGGGCAGCGGCACCGCGTTGTCGATGGCCGCCTCGACGGTCCAGCGGCCCTCTCCGGAGTCGGCGGCGAAGCCGCGCAGCTTGTTCAGGTGCTCGTCGTCGTCCAGCGCGTTGACCGCCAGGTCGAGCAGCCAGGAACGGATGACCGTGCCCTCCTGCCAGGAGCGGAAGACCTCACGCACATCGGTGACGGAGTCGACCTTCTCCAGGAGCTCCCAGCCCTCGGCGTAGGCCTGCATCATGGCGTACTCGATGCCGTTGTGAACCATCTTGGAGAAGTGCCCGGCGCCGACCTTGCCGGCGTGGACGTAGCCGAAGTCGCCTTCGGGCTTGAGAGCGTCGAAGATCGGCTGGACGCGAGCGATGTGCTCCTTGTCGCCGCCGACCATGAGGGCGTAGCCGTTCTCCAGGCCCCAGACGCCGCCGGAGACACCGCAGTCGACGAAGCCGATGCCCTTGACGGCGAGCTCGGCGGCGTGCTTCTCGTCGTCGGTCCAGCGGGAGTTGCCGCCGTCCACGACGATGTCGCCGGGCGAGAGGAGCTCCTTCAGCTCGTCGATCGTCGACTGGGTGGCGGCGCCCGCGGGAACCATCACCCAGACCACGCGCGGGCCTTCGAGCTTCTCGACGAGCTCGGCGAGGGAGTCGACGTCGGAGACCTCGGGGTTGCGGTCGTAGCCGATGACGGTATGGCCCGCGCGGCGGATGCGCTCGCGCATGTTGCCGCCCATCTTGCCGAGGCCGATGAGTCCGAGCTGTATCGCGGTCATGTCTGTCTTCACTTCTTCCGGAGCGTGCGGTAGGTGGCGACGAGCGCCTGGGTGGAGGCATCGAGGCCGGGGACGTCGGCGCCCTCGGTGAGGGCGGGCTCGACGCGCTTGGCGAGGACCTTGCCGAGTTCGACGCCCCACTGGTCGAAGGAGTCGATGTTCCAGACGGCGCCCTGGACGAACACCTTGTGCTCGTAGAGGGCGATGAGCTGGCCCAGGACGGAGGGCGTCAGTTCCTTCGCCAGGATGGTGGTCGTGGGGTGGTTGCCCCTGAAGGTGCGATGGGGCACCTGCGCCTCGGCGACGCCCTCGGCGCGGACCTCGTCTGCGGTCCTGCCGAAGGCGAGGGCCTGACCCTGCGCGAACAGGTTCGCCATCAACAGGTCGTGCTGGTCGGCCAGTTGAGCCGAGAGCTCGCCGACCGGGCGGGCGAAGCCGATCAGGTCGGCCGGGATGACCTTGGTGCCCTGGTGGATGAGCTGGTAGTAGGCGTGCTGCCCGTTGGTGCCGGGGGTGCCCCAGACCACGGGTCCCGTCTGCCAGTCCACCGGGCGGCCCTCGCGGTCCACGGACTTGCCGTTGGACTCCATGTCGAGCTGCTGGAGGTACGCCGTGAACTTGGACAGGTAGTGCGAGTACGGCAGGACCGCGTGCGACTGGGCGCCGTGGAAGTTGCCGTACCAGATGCCCAACAGGCCCATCAGGAGAGGGGCGTTCGCTTCGGCGGGGGCGGTGCGGAAGTGCTCGTCCACGAGGTGGAACCCGTCGAGCATCTCGCGGAACGCGTCCGGGCCGATCGCGATCATCAGCGAGAGGCCGATGGCCGAGTCGTACGAGTAGCGCCCGCCGACCCAGTCCCAGAACTCGAACATGTTGGCCGTGTCGATGCCGAAGTCGGAGACCTTCTCGGCATTCGTCGACAGGGCGACAAAGTGCTTCGCGACCGCGGAGTCGTCGCCGAGCGCCTTGAGCATCCAGCTGCGCGCCGCCGTGGCGTTGGTGATCGTCTCGATCGTCGTGAACGTCTTCGAGGCGATGACGAACAGCGTCTCGGCCGGGTCGAGATCACGCACGGCCTCGTGCAGGTCCGCACCGTCCACGTTCGACACGAAACGGACCGTCAGGTCCCGGTCGGTGAAGGAACGAAGCACCTCGTACGCCATCGCGGGACCGAGATCGGAGCCGCCGATACCGATGTTCACGACGTTCTTGATCCGCTTGCCGGTGTGGCCCGTCCACTCCCCCGAACGGACCCTGCCCGCGAAGACGGCCATCTTGTCCAGCACGACATGCACCTGCGGGACGACATCGACACCGTCGACCTCGACCACCGCACCACGCGGGGCCCGCAGCGCCGTGTGCAGCACGGCCCGGTCCTCCGTCGCGTTGATCTTCTCCCCGCGGAACATGGCGTCGCGCTGCCCGAACACGTCGGTGGCGGTGGCCAGTTCCTGGAGCAGGGCGAGCGTCTCGTCCGTGATCAGGTGCTTGGAGTAGTCGATGTGCAGGTCGCCGACCTGGACGGTGTAGCGCCCGGCGCGGTCCGGGTCGGTGGTGAACAGATCCCGCAGATGGACCTGGCGCTGCTTCGCGCGGTGGTCCGAAAGGGCCGTCCACTGGGGGCGGACCGTGAGATGCGGGGTGGTGTCAGGCATGTTGAACGCGCTCCTTGGTGCCGTCGCCGCGCAGGGCGACGGCGTACATCTCGTCCGCGTCGAGGCGGCGGAGTTCTTCGGCGATCAGCTCGGAGGTGCTGCGGACCTTGAGGGCCAGGGTGCGCTGCGGCTGGCCGGGCAGGGTGAGCTGGGCGAGCGGGCCCTCGGGGCGGTCGATGCGGATCTCGCCGCCGGCCGTGCCGAGGCGGACGGCGGTGACGACCGGGCCCGCGGTGGTGACGCGCTCGACGGGCACGCCGAGGCGGACGCCCAGCCAGCGGGCGAGCAGCTCGGCGCTGGGGTTCTCGGCCTCGCTCTCGACGGCCGCCGAGGTGATCTCGGCGCCCGCCTGGTCGAGGGCGGCGGCGAGCATGGAGCGCCACGGGGTGAGGCGGGTCCAGGCCAGATCGGTGTCGCCGGGGGCGTACGAGGCGGCGCGGGCGGCCAGCGCGGACAGCGGGTCCTCGACGGCGTACGTGTCGGTGATGCGGCGCTGGGCGAGCGCACCCAGGGGGTCCTTGGCGGGAACCTCGGGGGCGTCGACGGGCCACCAGACGACGACGGGCGCGTCCGGGAGCAGCAGGGGCAGGACGACGGAGTCGGCGTGCTGGCCGACTTCGCCGTACAGGCGCAGCAGGACCGTCTCGCCGGTGCCGGCGTCCGCGCCGACCCGCACCTCGGCGTCGAGGCGGTTGCCCTGGCGGTCGCGGGGCGAGCGGGCGTGCCGCTTGATCACGACGAGGGTGCGCGAGGGGTGCTCGCGGGAGGCCTCCTCGGCGGCCTTGATGGAGTCGTAGGCGTTCTCCTCGTCGGTCACGATGACCATCGTGAGGACCATGCCCACGGCCGGGGTGCCAATCGCCCTGCGGCCTTCCACCAGGGCCTTGTTGACCTTGCTTGCCGTCGTGTCGGTGAGGTCGATCTTCATGGCCTGCGCCAGCTCCGTCCGTCTCGTGCGAGCATCTCGTCCGCTTCCTTCGGGCCCCAGCTCCCCGAGGCGTACTGCGCGGGCCGGCCGTGGGTGTCCCAGTGGCCCTCGATCGGGTCGAGGATCTTCCAGGACTCCTCCACCTCCTCCGTGCGGGGGAAGAGGTTGGCGTCGCCGAGCAGGACGTCCAGGATGAGCCGTTCGTACGCCTCCGGGCTGGACTCGGTGAAGGACTCGCCGTAGGCGAAGTCCATCGACACGTCCCGGATCTCCATCGAGGTACCCGGGACCTTCGAGCCGAAGCGTACGGTCATGCCCTCGTCGGGCTGGACGCGGATGACCACGGCGTTCTGGCCGAGTTCCTCCGTGGCGGTGGAGTCGAACGGGGAGTGCGGGGCGCGCTGGAAGACGACGGCGATCTCGGTGACGCGGCGGCCGAGGCGCTTGCCGGTGCGCAGATAGAACGGGACGCCCGCCCAGCGGCGGTTGTCGACCCCCAGCTTGATCGCCGCGTAGGTGTCGGTCTTCGACTCGGGGTCGATGCCGTCTTCCTGGAGGTAGCCGGGGACCTTCTCGCCGCCCTGCCACCCGGCCGCGTACTGGGCGCGGACGGTGTGCTCGCCGAGGTTCTCGGGCAGCCGCACCGACTTGAGGACCTTGAGCTTCTCGGTGAGGAGCGACTCGGCGTCGAAGGACGCGGGTTCCTCCATGGCGGTGAGCGCCATGAGCTGGAGGAGGTGGTTCTGGATGACGTCGCGGGCGGCGCCGATGCCGTCGTAGTAGCCGGCGCGGCCGCCGATGCCGATGTCCTCGGCCATCGTGATCTGCACGTGGTCGACATAGCTCCGGTTCCAGACGGGTTCGTACATCTGGTTGGCGAAGCGGAGGGCCAGGATGTTCTGGACGGTCTCCTTGCCGAGGTAGTGGTCGATGCGGAAGACCTGGTCGGGGGCGAAGACGTCGTGCACGATCGCGTTGAGTTCGCGAGCGCTGGCGAGGTCGTGGCCGAACGGCTTCTCGATGACGGCGCGGCGCCAGGAGCCCTCGGGTCCGTCGGCGAGGCCGTGCTTCTTGAGCTGCTGCACGACCTGCGGGAAGAACTTCGGCGGCACGGACAGGTAGAAGGCGTAGTTGCCGCTGGTGCCGCGCTTCTCGTCGAGGTCGTCGACGGCCTCGCGCAGCTGCTTGAACGCCGTGTCGTCGTCGAAGTCGCCGGGGATGAAGCGCATGCCTTCGACGAGCTGCTGCCAGACCTCCTCGCGGAACTCGGTGCGGGAGTGCTCGCGCACCGCGTCGTGGACGACCTGGGCGAAGTCCTGGTCCTCCCACTCGCGGCGGGCGAAGCCGACGAGCGAGAAGCCCGGCGGCAGCAGTCCGCGGTTGGCGAGGTCGTAGACGGCCGGCATCAGCTTCTTGCGGGACAGGTCGCCGGTGACGCCGAAGATGACGAGCCCGGAGGGGCCCGCGATGCGCGGCAGGCGGCGGTCGCGGGGGTCCCTCAGCGGGTTCTGCCAAGCGGTGATGCTCACTTGGCCTGCGCCTCCTTGCCGGCGAGGCGGTTCGCGACGGTGCCGAGCAGGTCGTTCCACGCGACGTCGAACTTGGCGACGCCCTCGTCCTCGAGCTGCTGGACGACCTCGTCGTAGGAGATGCCGAGCGCGTCGACGGCCTTGAGGTCGGCGCGGGCCTGCTCGTAGCCGCCCGTCACCGTGTCACCGGTGATCTCGCCGTGGTCGGCGGTGGCCTTCAGGGTGCCCTCCGGCATCGTGTTGACCGTGCCGGGGGCGACGAGCTCGTCGACGTACAGCGTGTCCTTGTACGCGGGGTCCTTGACGCCGGTGGAGGCCCACAGCGGGCGCTGCTTGTTGGCGCCGGCGGTCTCCAGCTTCGTGGCGCGTTCGGAGGCGAAGACCTCGTCGTACGCCTCGTACGCGAGGCGGGCGTTGGCGAGGGCGGCCCTGCCCTTGAGGGACTTGGCCTCGTCGGTGCCTACCTGGTCGAGGCGCTTGTCGATCTCGGCGTCGACGCGCGAGACGAAGAAGGAGGCGACGGAGTGGATGCCCGCCAGGTCGATGCCCGCGGCCTGCGCCTTCTCCAGGCCCGCGAGGTAGGCGTCCATGACGGCGCGGTAGCGCTCCAGGGAGAAGATCAGCGTGACGTTGACGCTGATGCCGAGGCCGATGACCTCGGTGATGGCCGGGAGGCCCGCCTTCGTCGCCGGGATCTTGATCATGACGTTCGGGCGGTCGACCAGCCAGGACAGCTGCTTGGCCTCGGCGACGGTGGCGTCGGTGTCGTGGGCCAGGCGCGGGTCGACCTCGATGGAGACGCGGCCGTCGCGGCCCTGCGTCGCGTCGTACACGGGGCGCAGGATGTCGGCGGCGGCGCGGACGTCGGCGGTGGTCATCATGCGGACCGCCTCGTCGACGGTGACGCCGCGGGTGGCGAGGTCGGCGAGCTGCTCCTCGTAGCCCTCACCGGAGCCGATGGCCGCCTGGAAGATCGAGGGGTTCGTCGTGACGCCCACGACGTGGCTGTTCTCGATCAGTTCGGCGAGGTTGCCTGACTCGATGCGCTTGCGGGACAGGTCGTCCAGCCAGATGGAAACGCCTTCGCCGGCAAGGGACTTGAGGGGCGTGACGGTGGAGTCGGCGTTGCTCATGTTCTTCATCTTCTTTCGGTGTACGGGTGCGTACGGGTCAGGCGCGGGCGGCGGTGAGGGACTCGCGCGCCTGGGCGGCGATGTTGTCGGCGGTGAAGCCGTACTCGGCGAAGAGCGTGGCGGCGTCGGCGGAGGCGCCGAAGTGCTCCAGGGAGACGATGCGTCCGGCGTCGCCGACGTAGCGGTACCAGGTCAGTCCGATGCCGGCCTCGACGGCGACGCGCGCCTTCACGGACGACGGCAGGACGCTGTCCTTGTAGTCCTGCGACTGCTCCTCGAACCACTCGACGGACGGCATCGACACGACGCGCGTGCCGACCCCCTCGGCCTCCAGCTGCTCGCGGGCGGCCACGGCGAGGTGCACCTCGGAGCCGGTCGCGATCAGGATGAGGTCGGGCGTCTCGGTGGAGGCCTCGCGCAGCACGTAACCGCCCTTCGCCGCCCGCTCGTCGAGCTCGTACGTGGGCACGCCCTGGCGGGTCAGCGCGAGGCCGTGCGGGGCGGGCCTGGTCGTGCCGCGGCGCAGGATCTCGCGCCAGGCGACGGCGGTCTCGTTGGCGTCGGCCGGGCGGACGATGTTCAGGCCCGGGATGGCGCGCAGGGAGGCGAGGTGCTCGACGGGCTGGTGCGTGGGGCCGTCCTCGCCCAGGCCGATGGAGTCGTGGGTCCACACGTACGTGACGGGGAGCTGCATCAGCGCGGAGAGGCGGACGGCGTTGCGCATGTAGTCCGAGAAGACGAGGAAGGTGCCGCCGTAGATGCGGGTGTTGCCGTGCAGCGCGATGCCGTTCATCTCGGCGGCCATCGAGTGCTCGCGGATGCCGAAGTGGATCGTGCGGCCGTACGGGTCGGCCTCCGGCAGCGGGTTGCCCTTGGGCAGGAACGAACTGGCTTTGTCGATGGTCGTGTTGTTCGAGCCCGCGAGGTCGGCGGAGCCGCCCCACAGCTCGGGGATGACCGGGCCGAGTGCCTGGAGGACCTTGCCGGACGCGGCGCGCGTCGCGACCTTCGTGCCCGCGTCGAAGGAGGGGAGCGCCTGCTCCCAGCCCTCGGGGAGGCGGCCGGCGACCACGCGGTCGAGGAGGGCGGAGCGCTCGGGCTCGGCCGTGCGCCACTCGCCGAGCCGCTTGTCCCACTCGGCGTGCGCGTCGGCGCCGCGGTCGAGGGCCCCGCGGGTGTGGGCGATGACGTCGTCGGCGACCTCGAAGGTCCGCTCCGGGTCGAAGCCGAGGACGCGCTTGGTGGCGGCGATCTCCTCGGCGCCGAGGGCGGAGCCGTGGGACGCCTCGGTGTTCTGCGCGCTCGGGGCGGGCCAGGCGATGATCGTGCGCATCGCGATGATGGACGGGCGGCCGGTCTCGGCCTTCGCCGCGGTCAGGGCCTCGTACAGGGCCTGCACGTCGGTGTCGCCGTCGGCCTTGGGCTCGATGCGCTGCACGTGCCAGCCGTAGGCCTCGTACCGCTTCAGGACGTCCTCGGAGAACGCGGTGGCGGTGTCGCCCTCGATGGAGATGTGGTTGTCGTCGTAGACGAAGACGAGGTTGCCGAGCTGCTGGTGGCCGGCGAGGGAGGAGGCCTCGGCGGAGATGCCCTCCTCCAGGTCGCCGTCGGAGACGATCGCCCAGATGGTGTGGTCGAAGGGGGATTCGCCCTCGGGGGCCTCGGGGTCGAAGAGGCCGCGCTCGTAGCGGGCGGCCATCGCCATGCCGACGGCGTTGGCGACGCCCTGGCCGAGGGGTCCGGTCGTCGTCTCGACACCGGCGGTGTGGCCGTACTCGGGGTGGCCGGGGGTCTTCGAGCCGTGGGTGCGGAACGCCTTCAGGTCGTCCAGCTCCAGCTCGTAGCCGGAGAGGAAGAGCTGGGTGTAGAGGGTGAGGCTGGTGTGGCCCGGGGAGAGGACGAAGCGGTCGCGGCCGGTCCACTCGGGGTCGGCCGGGTCGTGGCGCATGACCTTCTGGAAGAGGGTGTACGCGGCGGGGGCCAGGCTCATCGCCGTACCCGGGTGTCCGTTGCCGACCCGCTGCACGGCGTCGGCCGCGAGCAGGCGCGCGGTGTCGACGGCACGCCGGTCGAGGTCGCTCCACTCGAGGGGGCCGAGGGCGTCCGGTGTCTGCGTGCTCATCTGTACGACTTCCTTCGCATCCGTTGTGCATCCGAGGTACCGAAAGGCACCGTCCGACCGGGGCTAAAGCCCTGGTCGAACCACATACGAATCTAAAGGTCATACTTTTGGCGCGGCAGGTGCCCCCGTGCCAGCGTTCGGTGAAAATGGGACACCTGCAAGAGGCCGAGCCGGTTTGAGCCAAGGAAAGTGAATGACGGAGCAGGGTGGCGCCCATCCGAGCGCACATATGGGAGACGGGGAGCACATCCGTACGTATCCCTTCGACCCCAGCGCCAGCGTGTCCGGGGTCGGGATACAGATCGGCCCGATGGGCACGGAGGGCCCCTGGGCGGGCGGCGTCGGCCTGTCGCGCCGCGTGCACCGGATCGATTTCCACGTCCTGCTCCTCTTCCGCGAGGGCCCGGTCCGCCACATGATCGACTTCACGGAGTACGAGGTCGGAGCCGGCGACATCCTGTGGATCCGGCCCGGCCAGGTGCACGGCTTCTCGACGAGCGAGCGTTACGTCGGCACCGCGCTCACCATGCAGCCCGGGTTCCTGCCGCGCGCGATCGTCGAGGCGACGGGCCTGTACCGCTACGACCGGCCACCCCTGCTCCACCCCGACGAGGCCCAACTGGTCGCCCTGGACGCCTCGTTGGAGCAGCTGCAGCGCGAATATCTGGACACGGCGACACTGCCGCTCAGCCTGCACACCTCCGTGCTGCGGCACTCGCTCACGGCCTTCATGCTGCGGGTCGCGCATGTGTCGGCGCAGGCGGCGGCGGACGAGTGCAGGCCACAGCCGGACACGACGTTCAGCCGCTTCCGCACGGCGGTCGAGCAGGGCTTCACCACGAACCACAGCGTGAGCGCGTACGCCGACGAGCTCGGCTACTCCCGGCGCACCCTCGTCCGCGCGGTGCGGGCGGCGACCGGCCAGACCCCGAAGGCGTTCATCGACCGCCGGGTGACCCTGGAGGCGAAGCGCCTGCTGGCCCACACGGACCTGCCGGTGGGCCGGATCGGCGTGGCCGTCGGCATCGGGGACTCGGCGAATTTCTCGAAGTACTTCCAGCAGCACACAGGCGTGACACCGGCGGCATTCCGGGCCGAGCAAGCCTGACAGAACCCACTTTCCCTGGGTATGCGCGGGTCCGCGGCGGCCCCGTTTCAGCATGCGCAACGGGGGGTTGACCGTTCTCCTCCGGCCCCTTACGGTGCTCGCACCTCCCACAGGTATATCGATTAACCACTCCGTCGTTATCCGTAACCCCGGTTGGAGACATACCGCTGTGCGCTCTGTGCCCTCGACGATGAGCCGGCGCGGATTCCTCGCCGCCGGCGGCGGACTCGCCGCCGCCTCCGCCCTGTCCGGCTGCTCCGCCCTCGCCGCCGCCGACGACGACCCCGGCACCCTCGTGGTGCACAGTCAGCTCGGCACCACCGCCCCCGGCTCCCCCACCTACCTCTCCGCCCTGGACCGTTTCCGCAAGGAGAACCCCGGTCTCAAGGTCAGGAACCTCGTCAACGGCGACGACCTCGCGCAGGTCTACGAGACCTCGCGGCTGGCCCGCAAGGAGCCGGACGTCGTCATGGTGAACCTCTACGACAAGACGCTGGCCTGGACCGATGTCGGCGCCACCGTGGACGTGAAGGGCTACCTCGACGACTGGGGGCTGCGCGAGCGGGTGCTGCCCGTGGCCCTGGACGCGTGGACCGACGGCAAGGGCCGGGTGAGGGCCTTCCCCTACTTCGCCACCAACTGGCCGATCGCCTACAACCGGGCGCTCCTCGACAAGGCGGGCGTCGACCGCGTCCCGGCCACCGGCGACGAACTGATCGCCGCGGCGGGCAAGCTGCGCAGGAAGGGCATCGCGCCCGTCACGGTCGGCGGCAACGACTGGACCGGCCAGAAGCTGCTCGCCCAGATCATCCAGACGTTTCTGACCGAGGACGAGGCCAGGCACGTCTACGCGACCGGGGACTTCGGCGGCCGGGGCGCACGGCAGGGGCTCGAGTACTTCGTGGAGCTGCGCGACGCCGGGGTGTTCGCCGACAAGGCCCAGGGCCTGACGTCGGACTCGATGACCACGCAGTTCAACACGCAGGCCGCGGCGATGCAGTCCGCCATGTCGTCGGCCCTGGCGAAGGTGCCGGCCGAGGTGGCGCGGCACACCGACGTGGGTGGCTGGCCGCTGGCCCCGGGGGCGGCGCACGACAAGCCGACGATCCTGCGGACGTACACGCTGATCGGCTTCTGGATCAGCCCGAACGGCACGAAGAAGATCGACGCCGTCGAGAAATTCCTGCGGTTCATGTACCGCCAGGACACCGTCTCGCGGTTCATCAAGGAGGCCGGGCGCGACATGGCGCTGCGGTCCGACACGGTCAGCTCGGACTTCCCGCTGGTGGCGGCTGCGCAGCGGCTCGGCGGTGACGTGAGCCAGGTGCTGCTGCCCGACCTGTTCGTCCCGCCGGCGGCGACGCAGCCGCTGATCACGGCGACGAGTACCTCCTTCACGCGCGGCACGAGCGCGGCCAAGGTCCGCTCGGTCCTCGAGGCCGCGTACCGCGGCGCCTGACCGCACGCCCCCCTCTCTCCTCATCCGTAAGGGAGTTGCTCATGACGACGATGACGTCGACAGCGGGCGAGACCGCGGTCCGCCGCCCCACCCCGTCCTCCCCGGACGCCGCCCGGCGGCCGCGCCGCCAGGGCGGCACGATCCTCGCCCTGCCCGCCCTCGTCTGGTACCTGGTCTTCATGGTCGGCCCGCTGGTCGCCATCTTCGTGGTCGCCGCCCTGCGCTGGCCGGGCATGCTGCAGCCCGTCTCGTTCGCCGGGTTCGACAATGTGCGCACGGTCCTCGACGACCCGGTGTTCTGGGACGCGGTGAGCAACACGGCGATCCAACTCGTCGTCGCTGTCCCGGTGATGGTCGTGTGCGCGTACATGCTCGGCTACTACGTCGCGCAGAAGCCGCCCGGTCACAAGGTCATCCGGTATCTGCTGTTCATCCCCGGGCTGATCTCGACGCCGGCGAAGGCGATGGTGTTCTACGCGGCGCTGTCCCCCGACGGCCTGGTCAACGGCGGCCTGAAGGCGGTCGGGCTCGGCTCGCTCGCCGACGCGTGGCTCGCCTCCCCCTCCACCGCGCTCGCCTGCCTGATCGCGCTGGACATCTGGGCCGGGATCGGCTTCACGGCGGTGCTGTTCGCGGCGCGGCTCGGGAGCGTGCCCGAGGAGATCGGCGAGGCGGCGCAGCTGGACGGCGCCGGACACTGGCGGACCATGTGGCGCATCCACTTCCCCGTGATCCGCGACTACGTGGGGGTGGTGACGATGCTGCAGTTCCTGTGGACGCTCTTCGGGTCGGCCCAGCATGTGCTGCTGCTGACGCAGGGCGGCCCCGGCAGCTCGTCGACAACGCTGTCGTTCCTCGTCTACCAGAAGGCGTTCATCGCGGCCGACCTCGGCTACAGCCAGACCGTCGGTGTCTTCCTCTTCCTCACCGGGCTCGTCGGACTGCTCGCCATCCGGCGCGCGTTCCGCCAGAACCACTGATCGGAGCCGTCGCCATGAAGTCCGCCAAGCACAGCCGCCTCGGCAGGTCCTGGCTGCCCGCCCACATCCTCGTCTGGCTCTACGCGGTGCTCCTCGTCGTGCCGCTGTACTACTTCGTCGCCTCGGCGTTCAAGACGAACGAGGAGATCTTCGCCAGTCCGTTCGCGCTGCCGTCGTCGTTCGGCCTCGGCAACTTCGGTACCGCCTTCCACAGCGCCGACCTCGGGCTCGCGGTCGTCAACTCGGCCCTGGTGACAGTGTTCTCGCTCGTCCTGACGCTGGCGCTCTCGATCCCCGCGGCATTCGCGCTGGCCCGGTCGACGGGCCGGCTCGCGTCCCTGGTCGAGAGTGTCTTCTCGCTGGGGTTCCTGATCCCGACGTTCGCGGCGCTCTTCCCGACGTTCCTGCTCGCCGCGGCCACCGGCCTGTTCCACACGCGCACGTTCATGATCCTGTTCCTGCCTGCCACGGCGATGCCGCTCTCGGTGGTGATCCTGGTCCAGTTCATGCGGACCGTCCCCAGGGAGATGGAGGAGGCGGCCCGCATGGACGGCGCCTCGACCTTCGCGGTGCTCCGGCACGTGTACACGCCCATGTGCCTGCCCGGCATCGCGACGGTACTGCTCCTGAACTTCCTGACGTTCTGGAACGAGTACCTGTACTCGCTCGTCATCATCGGCCCGGACCCGGCGCAGCGCACGGTCCAGGTGGCGCTGCCCACGCTGAAGTCCATCACCGGGACGGACTACGGGGTCCTGACCGCGGGGACCGTCCTCACCCTCGTACCGGTGTGGATCGTCTATACGGTGCTCCAGAAGCGGATGCAGCAGGCACTCGTCAGTGGGGCGGTGAAGATGTGAGCGGGACCCGACCGAAACGGCCGACCGGTCGTCCGACCATCAAGGCGGTGGCGGCCGCGGCGGGGGTGTCGACGGCCGCGGTGTCTCAGGCGTTCAACGAGAAGGGCCGGCTCGCCGAGCCGACCCGGCGGCGGATCCTCGACGCGGCGGCGGAGCTCGGCTGGTCGCCGAGCGCGTCCGCCTCGGCGCTGCGCAGCGCGCGTACCCGCACGCTCGCGCTCGTCGTGCGCAGGCCCACCGACGTGCTCGGGGCCGACCCGCACTTCAGTGAGCTGATCACCGGTATAGAGGGCGAGTTGGCGCCGCGCGGCTACGGTCTGCTCCTGCATCTCGTCGCCGGTGTCGACGAGGAGAGCGCGCTGTACGAACGGCTCGCCTCGGAGGGCCGGGTCGACGGTGCCGTCCTGACGGACGCGCGGGCCGACGACCCGCGCCCGGCGCTGCTGCGCCGCATCGGCCTCCCGTCGGTACTGCTCGGCGCGCCCGACCCGGAGGCGTCCGTGCCGACCGTCGGGCTCGGCAACCAGGGGGCGGGCGTCCACGAGGCGGTCGACCACCTGCTCGGGCTCGGCCACCGGCGCATCGCGTACGTCTCCGGACCCGCCGAGCTCCAGCACACCCGGCTGCGCCGCACGGCTTTCGAGGAGACGCTCGAACTCGCCGGGCTCCGTCCCGCCGCCGTCCTCAGCACCGACTTCTCGGAGTCGGCCGCCGTCGCCGCGACCGAGGAGCTCATCGGGCGCGCCGAGCGTCCGACCGCGATCGTGTACGCCAATGACTCGATGGCCGTGTGCGGCATCGGCACCGCCCAGCGGGCCGGCCTCGCCGTGCCCCGGGACCTGTCCGTCGTCGGCTACGACAACCTCCCCCTCGGCCGCTGGCTGCACCCGCGCCTGACGACCGTCGACCAGCAGGTGCAGCGGGTCGGCGCGGCCGCCGCGCGCGTGCTGCTCGCCCGGTGCGGCGAGGACGTCCCCGAGACACCGCTCGAAGGGCGCCCGCACCTGGTCGTCCGCGAGTCGACCGGCCCCGCAACCCCCTGTTAGATCCCGCATTTCAACGGAGCTAGGTACCACCATGCGACGCCACAGCGCCCACCTCACCCACGACTCCGCCGTCCTGCCCTGGCTCGGCGCCAACTTCTGGTCCCGCAGCGGCGGTCCCCTGATGTGGCGCGACTACGAGCCGAAGACGGTGCGCGAGGAACTGGCGGTGCTGCGCGAGCACGGTCTGAACATGACCCGCTCGTTCTTCTACTGGCCCGACTTCCACCCCGAACCGCACCGGATCGACGAGGAGTTGTGCGAGCGCTTCCGCGACTTCCTCGACGCGCACACCGAGGCGGGCATGGGCACCGTACCGACGTTCATCGTCGGTCACATGTCCGGCGAGAACTGGGATCCGGCCTGGCGCGGGGGCCGGGACCTGTACGAGGACGTGTGGATGGTCGGCCGCCAGGCGTGGTTCGTGTCGCAGATGACGCGCCGCTTCAAGGACCACCCGGCGGTCACGGGCTGGCTGATCACCAACGAGATGCCGGGCTACGGGCGGATCTACCAGGTCGACCCGCCCTCCAGTGACGTCGTCACGGCGTGGGCGCAGGCCATGTGCAACGCGGTGCGCGCGGCCGGAGGCACCCAGCCCGTCTCCCTGGGCGACGGGGCGTGGGGCATCGAGGTGACGGGCCGCGACAACGGTTTCTCGCTGCGGGACACCGCCGAGTACGTCGACTTCGTGGGCCCGCACGTCTACCGCTCCGACACGGACCGGCCGCGCCAGCACTACCGGGCCGCGTTCGAGTGCGAGCTCGCGGCCGTCACGGGGCAGCCGGTGGTCCTGGAGGAGTTCGGCCTGTCGACGGACACGGTCTCCGCCGAGAATGCGGGCGTGTACTACCGCCAGACCCTGCACAACTCACTGCTCGGCGGCGCGACAGGCTGGGTCGCCTGGAACAACACGGACTACGACGATCTGTGGGACCGGTCCCCCTACGACCACCACCCCTTCGAGATGCACTTCGGCATCACGGACAGCACGGGCGCCCCGAAGGCCCCGCTCGTCGAACTTGCCGCGTTCGCCGAGGTGTTGGAGCAGGTCGACTTCGCGCGCTGCCGCCGCTCGGACGCCGGGGCCGCGCTGGTCGTGCCCGCCTTCCTGGAGCGCGGCTACCCCTACAGCCGCCCCGCCGACCGCCCGCTCATCTTCACCTCGCTCCACCAGGGGTACGTCGCGGCGCGCGCCGCCGACCTGGCGGTGGGCCTCACCCGGGAGGCGGACGGCATCAGCGAGGACGCGTCGCTGTATCTCCTGCCCGCGACACGGCAGTTGACGACGCGCACCCGGCGCGCGCTCGCGCGGCGCGCCGCCGAGGGAGCGACGGTCTACCTGTCCTTCTGCTCGGGCGAGCACCCCGGCACGCGCGGGCCCTGGTTCGACGACCTGGACGGGCTGTTCGGGGTCGAGATGCAGCTGTCGTACGGGGTGGCCGAGCCGATCGAGGACGACGTCCTGGAGATGACGTTCACGAAGGACTTCGGGGGCATCAGGGCCGGTGAGACCCTGCGCTTCCCCGTCGCGGGCAACGAGGACAGCCGGGCGTACCTGCCGGTCGAGGCGCGCGACGCGGAGGTGGTCGCCGTCGACGCGCACGGCCGCCCCGCGCTGCTTTCGCGGGCCACGGGTCTCGGCCGCACCGTCCTCGCGACGTACCCGCTGGAGCACATGGCCGCCCGAACGGCGCACGTCAACCCGGAGCAGACGCACCGGCTGTACGCGGCGCTCGCCGAGGTCGCCGGTGTGGCCCGGCCCGTGACGGTCGGGAGCCCGTACGTGTCGGCCGATGTGCTGGTCCATGAGGACGGGCGGCGGTTCGTGTGGCTGGTGAGCCAGTCCGGGCAGGAGGTGGCGGTGCGTCCGGAGACGGATGGAACGCTGCACGACGCGGGGACGGGCGAGCCCGTCACGGACGTCACCCTGGACCCGTACGGCGTGCGCATCCTGGAACTGCGATGAGTGAGCCGCTGTACCGCGATCCTGCGGCCCCGGTGCCCGGGCGTGTGCGGGACCTGCTCGGCCGGATGACCCTCACCGAGAAGGTCGGGCAGCTCAACCAGCGGATGTACGGCTGGCAGGCGTACGAGCGCACCGGCTCGGGCCACCGGCTCACGGACGCGTTCCGCTCCGAGGTCGCCGCGTACGACGGCATGGGCGCCCTGTACGGGCTCCAGCGCGCGGACCCGTGGTCCGGGGTGACGTTCGCCGACGGGATCACGGCGGCGGACGCGGCGGGCGTCGCGGACGCGGTACAGCGGCACATGGCCGAACGGACGCGCCTCGGCATCCCGGTGCTCCTGGTCGAGGAGGTCCCGCACGGCCACCAGGCGCTCGACGGCACCGTCCTGCCGGTGAACCTGGCCGTCGGCTCGACGTGGGACCCGGACCTCTACGAGGAGGCGGCGGCCGCGGCTGCGGCCGAACTGCGGGCCAGGGGTGGCCATCTGGCCCTGGTGTCCGCGCTCGACCTCGTCCGCGACCCGCGCTGGGGCCGGGCCGAGGAGTGCTTCGGCGAGGACCCGTATCTGGCGGCCCGGTTCACCGAGGCGCTCGTACGGGGTATGCGGCGGTCCGCGGTCGGCGTGGTGCTCAAGCACTTCGCGGGCCAGGGTTCCTCGATCGGCGGGCGCAACAGCGCGGCCACCGAGCTGGGCGCCCGCGAGCTGCACGAGATCCACCTGGCGGCGGCGCGGGCGGGGGTCCGCGAGGGCGCCGCGGGCGTGATGGCGGCGTACAACGAGTTCGACGGCCTGCCGTGCGCCGCGAGCCGGTATCTCCTGACTGAACTCCTACGGGAACGCTGGGGATTCGACGGCATCGTGATGGCGGACGGGGGCGCGCTCGACCGGCTGACGCGGCTGGCCGGCGATCCCGCGGCGGCGGGCGCTCTCGCCCTGGCGGCGGGCACGGATCTGAGCCTGTGGGACGACTGCTTCCCGCGACTCGGGGAGGCCGTCGAGCGGGGGCTCGTGGCGGAAGAGACCGTGGATACGGCGGTGGAGCGTGTCCTCGCGCTCAAGTTCCGCCTCGGCCTCTTCGAGCGGCCCTACGTCGGAAAGCCTGAACGGAACTCCGATGTGCGGGAGTTGAGCGAGCGCGTGGCCCGGGAGTCGATCGTGCTCCTGGAGCACGACGGGGTGACGCTGCCGATCAGCCCTTCACTGCGCCGCATCGCGGTCGTGGGTCCCGGCGCGGACTCCGTTCCCGGCCAGATCGGGGACTACACCGCGCCGCAGCGGCCCGGCTCGGGTGTCACCGTGCTCGACGGGATCCGGGCGGGGGCCGCTCCCGGCTCCGAAGTGACGTACGCGCGCGGCTGCGAGCTCGTCGGCGGCGATCTCTCCGGCGTGCCGGAGGCGGTCGCTCTGGCCGCATCGGCGGACGTGGCCGTGCTCGTCCTCGGCGGGTCGAGCGCCCGCGAGGCCGACGCGCGCTTCGAGGCCAACGGGGCGGCCGTCGTCTCCTCGGGGAACCCGGTCGGCATGACCTGCGGCGAAGGCGTCGACCTGGCCGATCTGCGGCTGCCCGACGGGCAGTCGGCGCTGCTCGACGCGGTGGCAGCGACGGGCGTCCCGGTCGTCGTGGTCCTCGTCCAGGGCCGCCCGCACGCGCTGCCCGACCTCACGGGGAAGGCGAAGGGCGTGCTGTGTGCCTGGTATCCGGGGCCGTGGGGCGGACGGGCGGTGGCCGACGTCCTGTTCGGGACCGCGTCGCCGGCGGGCCGGCTCCCGGTGTCGGTGCCGCGGTCCGCCGCGCAGCTGCCGGTGTTCTACAACGCCAAGGACCACGGCTACCGCGGCTACGTGGACCAGAGCGCCACCGCGCGGCACTCCTTCGGTCACGGCCTCTCCTACTCGACGGTGGAGTACGCGGCGCCCCGCCTCGCGCACGCCACCGTCACGGCCGGTGAACCCGGCACCACGTGCTCCGTCACGGTGACGAACTCCGGGACGCGGCCCGTGCGCGAGACGGTGCAGCTGTATGTGCGCCGGGTGTCGGGGGGTACGTCGTGGCCGCGTGTGCGGGAGTTGCGCGGGTTCGTACGGCTCGACCTGGAGCCCGGCGGGAGTGCGGAGGCCGTGTTCGCCGTCGACGTCGAGGCGCTCGCATCGGTCACCCGCGACCTGGAGCTCGCCGTGGAGCCCGGCGAGTTCTCGATCGAGACGGGGCCCTCGTCGGACCGCACGCGGGGCGCGGCACTGACCGTGACGCGATGACAGGGGTGGGGGCCGGGTGATCGGCGGCGGAGCTGGTTGAATCGTCCGCATGTCACGCCCCGCCCCCACCTGCCCCTGCGGGCTCCCCGCCGCGTACGACGCCTGCTGCGGCCGGTATCACTCCGGACGAGCGAACGCGCCGACCGCCGAGGCCCTGATGCGGTCCCGCTACTGCGCCTTCACCGTCAAGGACGCCGCGTATCTGCTGCGGACCTGGCACCCGGCCACCCGGCCCCCGGCCGTCACCTTCGAGCCGGGTATGAAGTGGACCGGTCTGGAGATCCTGGGGACGACCGAGGGTTCGGCCTTCCACAGCACCGGCACCGTGACCTTCCGGGCCCGCTACACCGACGGCGGGCGGCCCGGCGCGCTGCACGAGCGCAGCAGGTTCATCCGGCTCGACGGCGCATGGGTGTACGTCGACGGCGACTTCATCGAATAGTGCGCGCCGGCGCGCTCAGGGCGCGAGGATGTCCAGTTCCTCGAGCGCGCCCACCGCGATCTCGCGCGTGAGTGCCTCCGCGCGGGCCGCGTCCCCCTCGCGGACGGCCTCGGCGACGTGCACATGGAGTGACACGGCCGCCGGGTCCGGGTCCTCGAACATCACCTGGTGGTGCGTGCGGCCCGCGAGGACCTCCGCGACCACGTCACCGAGCCGGGCGAACATCTCGTTGCCCGACGCGTTCAGGACGACCCGGTGGAACTCGATGTCGTGGACGAGGTACGCCTCCAACTGCTGGCCGCGTGACGTGGCGACCATGCCGAGCGCGCACTCGGTGAGCGCCGCGCACTGCTCGGCCGTGGCCTGCGTCGCGGCGAGGCCGGCCGCGACCGGCTCGACCGCGGAACGCAGCACCGTGAGGGAGCGCAACTGCCGCGGCCGGTCCGCGCCGGCCAGCCGCCAGCGGATGACCTGCGGGTCGTAGACGTTCCACTCCTCCGTGGGCCGGACGGTCACGCCGACCCGGCGCCGGGACTCCACGAGGTGCATCGACTCGAGCACCCGTACGGCCTCCCGCATGACCGAACGTGACACCTCGAACCGCTGGGCCAGCTCGTCCGTGCGCAGCACGCTGCCCGGTGGGTACTCCCCGGCGGTGATGGCGGGGCCGAGGTTCTCCAGTACGTGGGCGTGCAGCCCCCGGCCCTGTGTGGTCATGACGTCAGCGTACGAGGCGGGTCGACGGAATAAAAAGTCAGACTTTTATGTCACAGTCTCTTGAATTTGTCCGACCATTTAGGTTTCAGTGGCGTGACACAGCGATGTCGAAGAAGACAGCGAGGACGCGATGAAGACACGACGCACCCCCCACGTCGTCGTAGTCATGGGCGTAGCAGGGACCGGCAAGACCACGATCGGCCCCCTGCTCGCAGACAGGCTCGGCGTCCCGTACGCCGAGGGCGACGACTTCCACCCGCCGGCGAACATCGCCAAGATGTCGGCCGGCACCCCCTTGACCGACGACGACCGGTGGCCGTGGCTCGACGCCATCGGCGAGTGGGCGCACGGACGGGCGGGACTCGGCGGCGTCGTCAGCAGCTCCGCCCTCAAGCGGAGCTATCGCGACCGGCTCAGGGCCGAGGCCCCCGGAGTCGTGTTCGTCCACCTCACGGGTGACCGCGCCCTGATCGAGGACCGGATGTCGCACCGCCAGGGGCACTTCATGCCCACGGCCCTGCTGGACTCGCAGTTCGCCACGCTCCAGCCGCTCGCGGCGGACGAGGCGGGCGTCGACGTCGATGTGTCGGGCAGCCCCGAGGAGATCACGGAGCGGGCCGTCGCGGCCCTCGCCGACCTCGAAGGCCAGTCCCCGTCCCCCAGCGCCCGGCGCTGAAGTAGTCCCAGAAGTCCCCACCCACACCAAAGGAAAACCGTGACCAGTCTCAGCGTCGAGACGCTGGCAGCGGATGCCGTCGAACCGATCACCTCGGCGGGCCACGCCCAGCTGGGGATCGCCGTCCTCGCGGGCATCGCTGTCATCGTTCTGCTCATCACGAAGTTCCGGGTCCACGCCTTCCTGGCGCTGACCATCGGTTCTCTGGCCCTGGGAGCCTTCGCGGGCGCCCCGCTCGACAAGACCATCGTCAGCTTCACCGCGGGCCTTGGTTCCACCGTGGCCGGTGTGGGTGTGCTGATCGCGCTCGGCGCGATCCTGGGCAAGCTGCTCGCCGACTCGGGCGGCGCCGACCAGATCGTCGACACGATCCTCGCCAAGGCGGGCGGGCGCGCCATGCCGTGGGCGATGGTCCTGATCGCCTCGGTGATCGGTCTGCCGCTGTTCTTCGAGGTCGGCATCGTGCTGCTGATCCCGGTCGTCCTGATGGTCGCCAAGCGCGGCAACTACTCGCTGATGCGCATCGGCATCCCGGCCCTCGCCGGCCTGTCGGTCATGCACGGCCTGATCCCGCCGCACCCCGGCCCGCTCGTCGCGATCGACGCCGTCGGTGCCAACCTCGGCGTCACGCTCGCCCTGGGTGTCCTCGTCGCCATCCCGACGGTGATCATCGCGGGTCCGCTGTTCTCGAAGGTCGCCGCCCGCTGGGTGGATGTCCAGGCCCCGGACAAGATGACCCCGGCCCGGGCCAGCGACGACCTGGAGAAGCGTCCCAGCTTCCGCGCGGCCGTCGCCACGATCCTGCTCCCCGTCGTCCTGATGCTCGCCAAGGCGCTCGTCGACATCGTCGTGGACAAGCCCGAGCACACCGTGCAGCGCGTCTTCGACGTCATCGGTTCGCCGCTGATCGCCCTGCTCGCCGCCGTGATCGTCGGCATGTTCACGCTGGGCCGCGCGGCCGGGTTCACCAAGGACCGGCTGTCCTCCACCGTCGAGAAGTCGCTCGCCCCGATCGCGGGCGTCCTCCTCATCGTCGGCGCGGGCGGCGGCTTCAAGCAGACCCTCATCGACTCGGGCGTGGGCCAGATGGTCCTCGACATCTCCAAGGACTGGGCGATCCCGGCCCTGCTGCTCGCCTGGCTGATCGCGGTCGTCATACGCCTCGCCACGGGCTCCGCCACCGTCGCGACCATCTCGGCGGCCGGACTCGTGGCGCCGCTCGCGGCCGACATGTCGACCGCGCACACGGCCCTGCTGGTCCTCGCGATCGGCGCCGGCTCGCTCTTCTTCAGCCACGTGAACGACGCGGGCTTCTGGCTGGTGAAGGAGTACTTCGGCCTGGACGTCGGGCAGACCATCAAGACCTGGTCCGTCATGGAGACGATCATCTCGGTCGTCGCCGGTGGTCTGGTCCTGCTGCTGTCCCTGGTCATCTAGCCACCTCGTGATCTGGCTCCCTTCGGAGCGACTGGAGTACTGAGCGATGACCCACCCCCTCTTCGACATCAGCGGCCGCACGGCCCTGGTGACCGGTTCCAGCCGCGGGATCGGGTTCGCCCTGGCCCGCGGCCTCCTGGAGGCCGGCGCGACCGTCGTCCTCAACGGACGTGACGAGTCCGCCCTCGCGGACGCGGCCGAGCGGCTGTCGGAGCAGACGGGAAACAGCCCGGTCCACACCGCGGCGTTCGACGTCACGGACGGACCGTCCGTCGCCGCCGGGGTCGCCGGGGTCGAGGAGCGGGTGGGTCCGCTCGACATCCTCGTCAACAACGCGGGCATGCAGCTGCGCGCCCCGCTCCTGGAGTTCACCGACGCCGACTGGCACCGGGTCCTGAACACCAATCTGACGAGCGCGTTCCTGGTGGGCCGCGAGGCGGCCCGCGGCATGGTGGAACGCGGTCACGGAAAGATCATCAACATCTGCTCGCTGCAGAGCGAGGTCGTGCGGCCCGGCATCGCGCCCTACGCCGCCACCAAGGGCGCCCTGAAGATGCTCACCAAGGGCATGTGCGCCGACTGGGGCCCTTCCGGGGTCCAGGTCAACGGGCTCGGCCCCGGCTACATCGAGACCGAACTGACCGAACCGCTCGTCCGTGACGAGGAGTTCAGCGCCTGGGTCCGCCGCAGGACCCCGGCCGGCCGCTGGGGCCGCACCGACGACCTCGTCGGCGGCACCCTGTTCCTGGCCTCCCCCGCGTCCGACTTCGTCAGCGGGCAGATCCTCTACGTCGACGGCGGCATGACGAGCGTTCTCTAGAAGACCTCATGGCTGGAGGAGACCTGATGCTGGGCTGCGTGATCCACGGCGCGGGAGATCTGCGCGTCGACGAACTCCCCTCCCCCGAACCCGGCCCGGGCCAGGCGCTCGTCGCCGTCCGCTACGGCGGGGTGTGCGGGTCGGACCTGCACTACTGGCGCCACGGCGGCGTCGGCGACTTCCGGCTCCAGGAACCCATGCTGCTCGGCCACGAGGTCGTGGGCACGGTCCTGTCGTACGGGGTCGGGGCCACCGGTCCCGCGCCCGGCACGGCTGTCGCCGTGCACCCGGCCACCCCCTGCGGAACCTGCCCCGAGTGCGTGGACGGGCGGCGCAACGTGTGCCGTGACACCCGCTACCTGGGCAGCGCGGCCCGCACCCCGCACGTCCAGGGCGGCTTCGCCGCGCGGATCGCCGTTCCCGCCGGCCAGTTGAGGGCCGTGCCCGACGGGCTTCCGCTCGACCGGGCCGCCCTCGCCGAGCCCCTCGCGGTGGCGCTGCACGCGGTGCGCCGGGCGGGCCCGGTCGCGGGCAGGCACGTCCTGGTGACCGGAGCGGGCCCGATCGGCTGCCTCGTCGTCGCCGCGGCCAAGGCCGCCGGAGCGGCACATGTGACCGCCACCGACCTCCTCCCCGAAGCCCTCCGTTACGCGCGGCTCGCCGGCGCCGACACCCTCGTACGCGCCGACGACCCGGCCGACAAGGGCTGGCCCGACGAGGCCGACACGGCTGTCGAGGCGTCGGGCGTGGCCGCCGGGCTCGACAGCTGCCTGCGCCATGTGCGGCGCGGCGGTGTGGTCGTCCAGCTGGGGATGCTGCCGCCGGGGCAGAGCCCGTTCGCGGGGAACCTCGTGGTCAGCCGGGAGATCGAGCTGCGCGGGGCGTTCCGCTTCGACACGGAGTTCGACGACGCGCTGCGCCTGCTCGCCGGGCGGCCGGGGCTCGCGGAGCTGATCAGCGCGGTGGTCCCGGTGGCGGCCGCGGAGTCGGCGTTCGCGCTGGCCGCGGACCGCGCACGGGCGTGCAAGGTCCTCCTGGACTTCGGCGCGGGCGCGTAATACGGCGCCGTCACGGCAGCCACTCGCCGTGCTCGCGCTCGGCCCACTCCCTCCCCACGAACCCGGTCCGGATCCCGAGCCGCGCCTCGGGGTCCGCCCACGCCTTCGCGATGTGCCCGGCGACCACGATGCCGAGGGCGAGGGACAGCCAGTCGTGCACGAAGGTGCTGCCGGTGCGCCAGGTCAGGGGCACGATGGGGGTCCCCCCTGCTCGGGCGAAGCCGAGAGCTTGGGGGAGGGTGGACCACATGAGCAGGCCCGTACCGAGCATCACCAGGACCGCTCCCGCGAGCCAGCCCGCGTACAGTTTCTGGCCCGCGTTGAACTTGCCCGCGGGCCTCGGGCCCGAGCGGCGCAGGGCGGAGCGCAGCCAGGTGCGGTCGTGCGGGACGAAGCGGTTCAGGCGGCGCAGGTCGGCGCGGAAGGCGCGGGACGCGAGGCCGGCGAGGTAGGGCGCGGGCAGCAGGAGACCGGACCACTCGTGGAGCCTGACCACGAGTTCGCGGCGGCCGACGAGCTCCGCGAACTGGGGTACGTACAGGCAGGCCGCCGTCAGGATGCACAAGCCCATGAGGGCCGCCATGGACCAGTGGACCCAGGTCTCGGAGCGGGTGAAGCGCCTTACGCGCGCCGGGAGTTCAGTGGGTGGGTTCATCGTCGCGTCCGTTCGAGCGGCCGACCCACGCGTCCACGTCGTAGCCGCGGTTCTCCCAGTAGCCGGGTTCGACGCGGTCGGTGACGGTGATGCCGGACAGCCATTTCGCCGACTTGTAGAAGTACATGGGGCCGACGTAGAGCCGGACGGGCCCGCCGTGGGTGTGGCCGAGGGGCTTGTCCTGCATGCGCAGCGCGACGAGCACGTCCGCGCGGCGGGCCTGCGGCAGGGTGAGGCTCTCGCTGTACGTGCCGTCGAAGCAGGTCAGCCGCAGCGCCTTGGCCGAGGGCCGGACGCCGGCCGCGTCGAGGATGCTGGACAGGCGTACGCCCTCGAAGGGGGTTTGTGGCACGCGCCATCCGGTGACGCACTGGACGTCGCGCACGAGCCGGGTCTGCGGGAGCGCCCGCAGCGCGGGGAGCGTGTAGGTGGTGGGCCGGTCGACGAGGCCGTCGACGGTGAGGCGGTAGTCGGCGGCCGATCTGTGCGGGACGGAGGAGGCGACCGAGTAGTAGCGGAAGCCGCCGCCGTTCGGCAGGAGGTCCGTCAGACCGGTGGGGTCCTTGTCCGCGGCGCTGCCGAGGAAGGATTCGAGGCCGCGCTGGAGGGTGGGCGCGGCGGCGACGCCGAGGGCGCCGAGTCCGAGCATGCCGAGGACGAGGCGGCGGCCGACGGGCGCGCCGCGCTCCTCGTCCCGCTCGGGCGGTACGGGTTCTTCCGGGTTCACACACTGATTCGAGCACCCGTGGCCTCTGAGGGCCAGGGGCCACGGGTGTTCGTCAGCGTTCTGTCACTTCTCGGCGGGCCCGCCGGCCGCCTTCTCCAGCTGGAACGCCTCGTTGCCGAGGCCGATCCCGGCGTGCGCCTCGGGGTTGCGCCCGCGCAGGACGAGGCCGTGGACGAGGCCGATGACGGCGGCCAGCGCGATGATGCCGGGCAGCACCCAGTTGAGGGAGGAGCCGGGGCCCGAGCCGACGAGGACGTCGAAGTCCTTGACCGTGTAGAACGCGATGACGAGCAGCGCGATCCCGGCGATCCCCGACGCGACGAGGCGCCAGATCTGGGCGCCCGCGGCGCCGCGCCTGACGAAGAAGACGATCACGGCCAGCGAGGCGGCGGCCATCAGCAGGATGATGCCGAGCGCGCCGACGTTTCCGCCCCAGGTGAAGAGCTTGAGCACGGGCGCCGTCGGGTCGCCCGCCTTGCCGTCGTCGGTGACCGCGAAGGCCACGACGACGATCAGGGAGAGGGCGGTCTGGAGCAGGGAGCCGGTGCCGGGCGCGCCGCTGGAGCTGTTGGTACGGCCGAAGGTGGCGGGCAGCAGGCCCTCGCGGCCCATGGCGAAGGCATAGCGCGAGACGACGTTGTGGAAGCTGAGGAGCGCCGCGAACATGCCGGTGACGAACAGGACATGGACGATGTCCGTGAACGTGCCCCCGAGTCTGCTCTCCGTCAGGAAGAACATCAGGCCCGCGCTCTGCTTCTGCGCGGTCGGGATGATCGCGGAGGGTCCGGCGGCGACGGTGAGCGCCCAGGAGCTGATGGCGAAGAAGACGGCGACGAAGCCGACCGCCATGAACATCACGCGCGGCACGAGGATGTGCGGGCGGCTGGTCTCCTCCGCGTACACGGGCGCCTGCTCGAAGCCGGTGAAGGCGGCGATGCAGAAGCACAGGGCGGTGCCGACGCCCGCGCCGGTGAGGGTGTCAGGGTTGAAGGCGTGCAGCGACAGGCCTTCCTTGGCCGGGTCGCCGATCGCAGCGACGTCGAAGACGACGACGAGCGCGACCTCGACGAGCAGGAGTACGCCGAGCACGCGCGCGTTCACGTCGATCTTCAGCAGGGCGAGCGCGCCGACGGCGAGCACGGCCACAAGCGCCGGGATCCACCAGGCGATGCTCAGGTCGAGATAGGTGGCGAAGAGGTTGGACACCTCGAAGCCGAACATCCCGTAGATGCCGACCTGGAGGACGCTGTAGGCGACGAGCGCGACCAGGGCGGCGCCCGCGCCGGCGGTCGGGCCGAGACCGCGGGATATGTACGCGTAGAAGGCACCGGCGTTGTGGACGTGCCGGCTCATCTCGGCGTAGCCGACGCTGAACAGGGCGAGGACGACGCCCAGGATGAGAAAGAGCAGCGGCTGCCCGACGACGCCCATCACGGCGAACGTGGTGGGCATGACGCCGGCGACCACCATGAGCGGGCCCGTCGCGGCCAGCACGGACAGGAGCAGGCCCGCCGTGCCGAGGCGGCCGGCGCGCAGGGCGCTGTCCTGCCCCTTGAAGGTGCTGATCCCCGCGTCGGACTCGGGGGGTCGTGCCGTGTCGCTCGTGCTCGAACTGCCCGTCGTCATGGCGGGGTTGTCCCTTCCCTGTGGATGAGCGCTGCTGGTGCGGATGTCTGGGGTTTTCCGGGGGCGTCGTCCTAGGCCGTGCCGAGCGCGGCAGCGCGCGCGGCACGGAACGCTTCGTGCGGATCGCGGTCCGGGTACGACCAGGGGGCGGCGGTGGCGTGCCGGCCGATGCGGTGGAACAGCGCTGCGGCCTCCGCGGGCCTGCCCTCGCAGGACTTGGCGTGGGCGAGGAAGTTCAGGTCGACGCGGCCGCGCGGATGGGCGGGGCGCTCCGGAGTGCCCCATTCGAGCCACCAGTCGAAGGCGGTCTTCATCACGAGACGGGCGCGGCGGCCCGTCCAGTGTCCGGACGCCTTGGGGTCGGGCGGTTCGCTGCCGGCGGCGGCGAGGACCCGGTAGCGCTCGGCGTGAGCGACCACGGGGAGGACGGCGAGCGGTGAGCCGTGGCCCGCCTGTTCGGCGGCCCAGGACGCGAAGTCGTACACCTCGTGCAGGGGGTCCTGGCCCGCGTCGGGGCGGCGTTCGGCGAGCCTGGCGACCATCAGGTGGTGGGCGTGGTGGTGCTCGGCGTGGCGGTGGCGGATCTCGTCGAAGAGGCGGACGACGTCCTCCTCGCGGCCCATGTCCCGTTCCAGGAGCAGGAGTCCGAGCCAGGGCGTGGGGTCGGCGGGCACGAGGGCCGCCGCGTCGCGGCAGGCGTCGCGGGCCTTCTCGGGGCGCGTCTTGCCGATCCGGGCGCGCTGCACGGCGGCGAGGGCGAGCAGGACGGCCGCGTCGGCGGATTCGGGTTCGGCGAGCCGCCAGTCCCTGACCCATGCGGTGGTCGTCGGTTCCTCGGCGAGGACGACGATGCGGTGGCCGCGGCGGTCCCAGTCGTCGCCGGTGGCCGAGATCAGTTCCCTGACCTCGGTCCAGCGCCCCTGAGCGAGGGCCGCGCGGGCGGCGACGAGGTCGCTGTCGTCGAGCGCGGAGTCGAACGGGGGAGCGGCCCGCTTGCGGGCACGCCCGAGTGGTGGCGGGGGTGGGGGCACCGCGGGAAATCCTCTACGACGCGGCTTGCTTGAGGTGATCACGCACAGCAAAGCGGTACCGGGCGCTCCGAGTCAAGAGCAGACCAAGGAATGGTCTTCACCAACTCGTTTCACAATCCTCCGAGTTCACCCTCGCGATGCACCAATTCCCGCTCCCACCTGGGCAGTTGAACTGATGACACGAGACAGCACCCCGAACCAGGAAGCGGGGTCCGGGGTGCTGTCAAGGCAAGATTCAGCCGGTCGCGGCGGCCGCGGCGCGGCCCGCCGTGCGGCCCGAGAAGAGGCAGCCGCCGAGGAAGGTCCCTTCGAGGGAGCGGTAGCCGTGCACTCCCCCGCCGCCGAACCCGGCCGCCTCCCCCGCCGCGTACACGCCCGGCAGCGGCTCGCCGCCCTCGGTCAGGACGCGCGAGGACAGGTCGGTCTCCAGGCCGCCGAGGGACTTGCGGGTGAGGATGTTGAGGCGCACCGCGACCAGCGGGCCCGCCTTCGGGTCGAGGATGCGGTGCGGCGCGGCGGTGCGGATGAGGCGGTCGCCGAGGAACTTGCGGGTGCCGCGGATGGCGGTCACCTGGAGGTCCTTGGTGAAGGGGTTGACGATCTCGCGGTCGCGGGCGACGAGGGTGCTCCGCAGCGCGGCCTCGTCGATCAGCGGACCCGACGACTTCTCGGCGAGGGCGTTCATGCCGCGCACCAGGGCCGGGAGGTCCTTCTCGATGACGAAGTCGGCGCCGTGGTCCATGAACGCCTTGACGGGCGCCGGCACGTCGGCACGGGCGCGGTCGATGACCCCGCGCACGGACTTCCCGGTCAGGTCGGGATTCTGCTCGGAGCCGCTGAGGGTGAACTCCTTGCCGATGATGCGCTGGTTGAGCACGAACCACGTGTAGCCGTATCCGGTCTTCATGATGTGGTCGAGGGTGCCGAGGGTGTCGAAGCCGGGGAAGAGCGGCACGGGCAGACGCTCGCCGCGCGCGTCGAGCCAGAGCGAGGACGGGCCCGGCAGGATGCGTATGCCGTGCTTGTCCCAGATGGGGTTCCAGTTCTCGATGCCCTCGGTGTAGTGCCACATGCGGTCGCGGTTGATGAGGTGCGCGCCCGCGTTCTCCGTGATCCCGAGCATCAGGCCGTCGACGTGCGCGGGCACGCCGGAGAGCATCTTCTCGGGCGGGGTGCCGAGGCGCTCGGGCCAGTTCGCGCGGACGAGGTCGTGGTTTCCGCCGATGCCGCCGGAGGTGACGATCACCGCCTGCGCCTTGAGCTCGAAGGAGCCCGTGACCGTACGGCTGCTGCCCTGGCCGCGTTCGATGGACGACGGTTCGAGGACCTCGCCGGTGACGGTGTCGACGGCGCCGGCGCTGCGGGACAGGCCGGTCACCCGGTGTCGGAACTTCAACTCGACCAGACCGCGCGCCGCCCCCTCCCTGACCCGGCGCTCGAAGGGCGCGACGAGGCCGGGGCCGGTCCCCCAGGTGATGTGGAAGCGCGGCACCGAGTTCCCGTGCCCGTTCGCGTCGTAGCCGCCGCGCTCCGCCCAGCCGACCACGGGGAAGAACCGGACGCCCTGCTGGTGCAGCCAGGACCGCTTCTCGCCCGCGGCGAAGTCGACGTACGCCTCGGCCCACTTGCGCGGCCAGTGGTCCTCGGCGCGGTCGAAGCCGGCGGTGCCCATCCAGTCCTGGAGCGCGAGCGCGTGGCTGTCCTTGATCCGCAGGCGGCGCTGCTCGGGCGAGTCGACGAAGAAGAGGCCGCCGAAGGACCAGTGCGCCTGCCCGCCGATGGACTGCTCCGGCTCCTGGTCCAGGAGGATCACCTTGCGGCCCGCGTCCACGAGTTCCGCCACCGCGGCGAGCCCGGCGAGGCCCGCCCCGATCACGATCACGTCCGCGTCGTACGTCGTCATTGGGGTCCGTCCCTCTCGAAAGTTACCGGTGGGTCAGATCTTGGGTACGGGGGTGGGCGGCGTCAACCTCACCGACCGGGTCACTCGCGGGGCAGCCCGTGCCGCAGGGCGCTATCGTCGGCCTTACACCCGTGCAACGACCCGCCCATGGCCGATCTTGATACCTGCATTCTCGAGGTGCGCAGCGTGTCGGTTCTCGTACTCGTCCTCGCCGTCTCCGCGGCCTTCTGCCTGGGCATCGGATTCGTGCTCCAGCAGAACGCGGCGCAGCACGCCCCGCTGAACGACTTCCTGTCGCCGCGCCTGCTCCTCGACCTCGTACGGGTCCCCCGCTGGCTGTTCGGCATAGGTTTCATGGTGTGCGGCATGGTGCTCGGCGCGATCGCGCTGGGCAACGGGGAGATCTCCCTCGTCGAACCGCTGCTCGCGACCAACCTCCTGTTCGCGCTCGCCCTCTCGCGCCACCAGACGCGCCAGCCCCTCGGCAAACAGGGCTGGTCGGGGCTGGCCCTCCTCGCGGGCGGGGTGACGGCCTTCATCGTGGCGGGCGAGCCACGCAGCGGCGACGCCGTCACCGACCCGCTGCGGCGCTGGCTGATCATCGGCCTGATGGTGGGCGGCGCGCTGCTGCTCACCGCGTACGCGAAGAAGTCACGGATGAGCTCGGCCCCGGTCCTGCTGGGCGTGGCGGCCGGGCTCCTCTACGGAGTACAGGACGCGCTGACGCGGATGAGCGGTCAGCTGTTCTCGTCGGGCGGCTGGGGTGGGTTGGTCACCAGCTGGCAGCCGTACGGGGTCCTGGCGCTCGGCATCACGGGCCTGATCCTGGTGCAGAGCGCCTTCGAGATGGCGCCGCTGCGGATGTCGCTGCCCGCGCTGACGGCCGCGCAGCCGCTCGCGGGCATCGCGTGCGGCGTCGGCTTCATGGGCGACCAACTGCGCACGGACGCCGGGGCGCTCGCCTGGCAGGCGACCGGGCTCACGGCGATCGTGGCGGGGATCGTGCTGCTCGGGATGCATCCGGCGATGCCGACCACGGGCCCTCGGGAGGGGGACCGGGCAGGGGTCGGGGTCTGATCCCCCGGGGGGCCGCCGGGTCTGGTCTCATGGGCGCATGACCCCTCCCAGCGATCCCCCGCACGCCGCTGACGCCCCGGATCCGGCAGCGGAAGTCCTCGACATCGTCGACGAGCACGACCGGGTGGTCGGGCAGGCACCGCGCGGCGAGGCCTACGCCCGCGGACTGCGCCACCGGTGCGTGTTCATCCAGGCCAGGGACGGCGCCGGCCGGATCTTCGTGCACCGGCGCACTCCGACGAAGCTGGTGTTCCCGTCGCTGTACGACATGTTCGTCGGCGGCGTCGTGGGCACCGGGGAGTCCTACGACGACGCGGCGCTGCGCGAGGCGGAGGAGGAGCTCGGCGTCTTCGGGCTGCCCCGCCCCGAGCCCCTGTTCAAGTTCCTGTACGACGGCGGGGCGGGTCGGACCTGGTGGTCGTACCTGTACGAGGTGCGCTGCGAGCTGCCCGTGAACCCGCAGGCGGAGGAGGTGGCCTGGCACGACTTCCTCACCGACGAGGAGCTGGAGCGGCGGCTGCCCGAGTGGCCGTGGGTGCCGGACGGGCTCGACGCGTACGAGCGGCTGCGGGCCTACCGCGCAGAGGCCGCGGGCCTGCCCCGGCCGCCCGGATAGGGTCGCCCCCGTGATCGAATTTGTGCGCAGTGTCCGCCTCTGGTTCGCGCCCGAGCGGGTGCGGGACGACGGCGATACGCCCGACTACCGCTTCTCGCTGGCCAACGAGCGCACGTTCCTGGCCTGGCTGCGCACGGCGCTCGCCCTGATCGGCGGCGGGTTCGCCGTGGACCAGTTCCTGCCGGACCTGCGCTGGGCCTGGCGGGCCGGTCTCGCGCTCGCGCTGCTCGCGGCAGGCGCTCTGTGCTCCCTGCGGGCGGTCAGCCACTGGGTGCGCTGCGAGCGGGCGATGCGGCGGGGCGAGGACCTGCCCGTCTCGCGGTTCCCGGCACTGCTGAGCGTGGTCGTGGCGCTGGTGGCCGTCGCGATGGTGGTGGTCGTGCTGGCCGGGTGGGCGGGGTGAGCGGCCCGTCGCAGCCGCCCGGCGACGGACGAGGCGGCGCAGCGGCGGCCGGGCGCGACCCGGGGCTCCAGCCCGCGCGGACGCGGCTCGCCTGGCGGCGGACGACACTGTCGTGCACCGTGGCGGCGATCCTCGCGGCCAGGGCGGCACTGCACGGCGGCACGGACACGCTCGGTGTGCTGGGCGCGGCCCTGTGCTTCCTGGCGTGGCTGGGGTTCCTGGCGGTGGCGCACCGCCGGATCCGCGATCTGGCACTGCACGAGGCGCGGCCGCCCGTGATGACCGCCCGCGCGGCCGTGGTGGCGGTGACCTGCTCGGTGGCGTTGGCCGCGTTCGCGGCGCTCGTGGTGTGACGCCCCCGACCCGGTGGGGGCTGTCGCCGATCCTCGGCAGCCGGTCGGGCATTCGGTCGGTCAGTCGGTCCACGGCACAGTGACCACGATCTTGCCCCTGGTGCGGCCCTCGGCACTCAGCCGCTGGGCGTCGGCGGCCCGCTCCAGCGGGAACGTCTCGTCGACGTGCACCGTGACCACGTCCTGTTCCGCGAGGTCAGCGAGGCGCGCGAGGTCGGCGGCGTCGGGGCGCACGAAGACGTAGCGGCCGCCCAGGTCGACGACCGAGGCGTCCGCGATGGACGCGAGACGGCCGCCCGGAGCGAGCAGGTCCGCGGACACCTTCAGGGCCTCCCCGCCCACCGTGTCGAACACGGCGTCCACGCCCTCCGGCGCGAGGGCCCGCACGCGTTCGGCGAGGCCTTCCCCGTACGTGACGGGTTCGGCGCCCAGCTCCCGCAGGAAGTCGTGGTTGCGCTCGCTCGCCGTGCCGATGACGCGGGCGCCGAGATGACGGCCCAGCTGGACCGCGATCGACCCGACGCCGCCGGCCGCCGCGTGGACGAGCACCACGTCGCCCTCCTGCACGGCGAGGGCGCCGGTCAGGACCTGGTAGGCGGTGAGCCCGGCGAGCGGCAGTCCGGCGGCCTCCTCGTAGGTCAGGTTCCGGGGCTTGCGGGCCAGGGTGCGCACGGGCGCGGCGACGTACTCGGCGAACGTCCCGTGGGAGAGGAAGTCCTCGCGCACGTAGCCGATCACCTCGTCGCCGGTGACGAACTCGGTGACGGAGGCGCCGGGTTGGATCACGACGCCGGACACGTCCCAGCCGGGGATCACCGGGAAGACGGCGTCGAGCACCGGGTCGAGGTAGCCCTCGCGGGCCTTCCAGTCGACGGGGTTCACCGCCGCGGCCCTGACCTTCACCAGGACGGAGTCGGGCCCGACCTTGGGGTCGCGCGCCTCCCCGTACTCGAGCACCTCGGGACCGCCGTAGCCGCTGTAGCTGATCGCCTTCATCCGACGTACTCCTCGCGACGGTCACAGGAACAGGCACAAGATTTCCATAACGGAATGATTCGGGCATTTCCGGCTAGCCTGGCTTCATGACCACTCTCCACCAGGAACACCCCGTCCACGAGCACACCCACGGCGAGGGCTGCGGCCACACGGCGGTGCCGCACGGGGACCACGTCGACTACGCGCACGAGGGGCATCTGCACGCGGAGCACAACGGCCACTGGGACGAGTGCGAGCCCGGCGCCCACACCACGCACCAGGGCCACGAGCACCAGCACGGCCAGGACTGCGGGCACCAGGCCGTCACCCACGGCGATCACGTCGACTACGTCCACGACGGTCACCGGCACGCGCAGCACGACGGCCACTGGGACGACCACTGACGGTCCGGGGCAGTGACGCGGTGACCGCGTGACAGCGAAGGGCCCCGCACTCGGCGTGAGTGCGGGGGCCCTTGGCCGTGTCTCCGGGCCTGAGCGGCGTCAGGGACGCAGTGCGCGCAGCAGCAGGTCCGCCAGGTGGTCCGCGACCTCCTGCGGGGCGAGCGGGCCGCCCGGGCGGTACCAGGTGGAGAGGTGGTGCACCGACCCGAAGTGGTAGTCGACCACCAGGTCGGCGGGCGTGGCCGTGGAGAACACACCGGCCTGCTGGCCCTCCTCGATCAGGGCCCTGAACCGCTCGTGGTAGCGCCGCCGCTCGGACCGCACCTGCTTGTTCTTGTCCGGGCTGAGGTGGTGCATGGAGCGGAAGAAGATCGACGCGTCGTCGAGGTTCTCGATGGTCGTGACCACCACGTCGGCCGCCGCGTCGCGCAGCCGCTGCTCCACGGGCGCGTCGGCGTCCGCGAACGCGTCGAGGCGCTCCTGCTGAAGGCGCAGCACGCGCGCGTACACCTCGTGCAGCAGGTCGTCCTTCGAGCCGAAGTAGTGGTAGAGCGCGCCCTTGGTGACGCCGGCCGCCTCGACGATCTCCTGCACCGAGGTGCGGTCGTAACCGCGCTCGGCGAAGAGCCGGGTGGCGGCGGCGAGCAGCCTCTGAGGGACGGGCGTACCGTCTCCGTCCGACGTCCTGGGCACTGCCGCCACCTGCCTTTCTCCTGCGATCAGCTGTTCTGTGTACGGGAACGCAGTTCCCGCCGGAGGATCTTCCCACTTGTCGTCTTCGGCAGCTCGGGCAGGATCTCCACCTCGCGCGGGTACTTGTACACGGCGAGCCGCTCCTTGCAGTAGGCGGACAGGTCGTCCGGGCCCACCGAGGCGCCCGGGCTCAGACTCACGTACGCCCTGACCGTCTCCCCGCGGTAGGGGTCGGGGACACCCACGACGGCGGCCTCGCGCACGGCCTCGTGCGTGTAGAGGACGTCCTCCACCTCGCGGGGCCAGACCTTGAAGCCGGAGGCGTTGATCATGTCCTTCTTGCGGTCGACGACGTAGAGCCAGCCGTCGGCGTCCATGAAGCCGATGTCCCCGGTGCGCAGTTCGCCGTCCGGGAACGACTCGGCGGTGGCGTCGGGGCGCTTCCAGTAGCCGGGCACGACCTGGGGGCCGCGGACGGCTATCTCGCCCTGCTCGCCGAAGGGCACCTCCTGGCCGAGGTCGTCCACGATCCGGACGATGCTCTCGGGTCCCGGGACGCCGACGGCGAGGGTGCCGGAGACGGGGTCGACGGGGGCTTCCTTGCCGGGCGGCACGGAGGCGCAGGGAGCGGTGCACTCGGTGAGGCCGTAGCCGTTGTGGATGTAGGGGCCGAAGCCGGCCCGGAACTTCTCCACGAGGGCGGGCGGCACCGGCGCGCCGCCGGACGAGATCGACTGGAAGGATTCGAAGTGCTCGCGGGTAGCGGCCGGGTGCGCGGCGAGCGCCATGAACGCGGTCGAGGGGCCCACGGTGTAGGCGGGCCGGTGCTCGGCGAACGCGTCCAGGACGACGCCCGCCTCGAAGCGGTACGCGAGGACGAGGGTGCCCGTGTTCGCGAAGGAGGAGACCAGCTCGCAGACCATGCCCGTGATGTGGAAGAGCGGCGCGAGCCCGAAGTACGTGCCGCCTTCGGGGATGCCGAGTCCGGCGCGCTGGCGCTCGGCGTTGTACGTGATGTTGCGGTGCAGGTTCGTGGCGCCCTTGGGCGTGCCGCTGGTGCCGGAGGTGTAGCTGATGAGCGCGATGTCGCCCGGGCCCGGGTCGCGGCCTTCGGGCGCCGCGTGGCCCGCGCGGGCGACCGTCAGGAGGTCGTCGGCGTCCTCGGCCTGTGGCTCCACGCGCTCGAACTTGAGGACCCGCTCGTCGCCCCGCGTCTGGAGGTCCAGCTCGCAGGCGGTGAGCGCGATCCGTACGGGAGAGTCCGCCGCGGTCTCGCGCAGATACGCCTCCCAGGCCCGGTCCGAGCAGATCAGGGCGGTCACGTCGGCGTCGTGCAGGACGTGGGTGACCTCGCCCGCCTTGTACATCGGGTTGACCGGGACGACGGTGGCGCCCGCCTTGTAGGCGGCGAGCAGGCCGATCACGAAGTGCGGGGAGTTCTGCAGCATGAGGGCGGCGCGGTCGCCGCGCTCGAGGCCGCGCGCGGCGAGGTGCCCGGCGACGGAGTCGCTGAGCTCGTCGAGCTCGCGGTAGCTGAGGCGGCCGTCGAAGTAGGCGACGGCAGTGCGGTCGGGGGCCTTGCGGACCGCGGCGCGGAATGCGTGCAGCACGGACTCGGCCGGGGTGACCGGGGCCCGCTGCGCCTCGGAGAGCTGCCCGAGCCAGGGCATGGCCGCATAGATCGAGGAGCTCACTTCTGTGCCGCCTCCCACTTCTGCTGGATGTGGTTCATGTTCGACAGCCAGCGGTCGGGCGTCGCGGCCCTCGCCGCGTAGTACCCGGCGACCTCGGGGTGCGGGAGGATCAGGAAGCGGTCCTCCGCCATGCCCGCGAAGAGCGCGTCGGCGACGTCCTCGGGCTCGATCGCGGTCGGCGCGAGGACGAGCTCCCCGGCGGATCCGGAGGCGGTGAGCATGTCCGTACGCACGCCCTGGGGGCAGATCGCGTGGACCTTGAGCCCGCGGTGACGGTAGGTGAGGGAGAGCCACTCGGCGAAGGCGTACGCGCCGTGCTTGGTGACGCTGTAGGGCGCGGCGCCGACCATCGTGAGCAGCCCGGCCGCGGAGACGGTGGAGACGAAGCGGCCGCTGCCGCGCTCCAGCCAGCCGGGCAGCAGGGCCTTCGCGGCACGGACGTGCGCCATCACGTTGACGTCCCAGGCGGCGGCCCAGATCTGCTCGTCGGCGTCCTCGGTGCCGCCGGAGGCGAGCCCCGCGTTGGCGCAGTAGACGTCCACGGTGCCGTCCAGGGCGTCCAGCGCCTCGGGCACGATCTCGGACGCGTCGCCCGGCACCGCCGTGGCGCCGATCTCGTCCGCGACCGCCTTGGCCTTCCCCGCGTCCAGGTCGTTCACGACGACGCGCGCTCCCGAAGCGGCGAAGCGGCGGGCGAGCGCGGCTCCGATGCCGCCTCCCGCGCCGGTGACGACGACCCCCGTGCCGTGCAGGCTGTCCACCATCGGTCTCCCTTGACTCGATTTCCCGTTACAGACTAAGCAGTCGGTCAGCACAACGGAAGAGGTGTCGCGGTCGGCTTCGTTCCGCGGGGGCGCGGCGCACGCTAGCGTGCGTGCACATGCCACCTTCCGCGATCACGGAGGTCACCACATGAACGTGTCCAGACGGAGCCTGCTCGCCGCCACCACCGCCTCGGCGGTGGCCGCCACGGCGGGCTCGGCGTCCCCCGCGCTCGCCGCGGAGAAGGACGCCGGCCGGCTCCGCACCGGTTTCGAGCGGCTCGCGGCCGACGGATACCGGATCCTCGCCGGGCAGAAGGTCGGCTTCGTGACGAACCCGACCGGCGTCACGCGCGACGTCAAGCACATCGTCGACGTGATGCACACCGACGAACGCGTGAAGCTGACCGCGGTGTTCGGGCCCGAGCACGGCTTCCGCGGCACGGCGCAGGCGGGCGGCTCGGAGGGGCGCTACGACGATCCGGCGACCGGACTGCCCGTCTACGACACCTACTTGAAGAGCGGGCAGGCGCTGGCGGACGTCTTCACCGCGTCCGGTGTCGACACCGTCGTCTTCGACATCCAGGACGCGGGCGCCCGCTTCTACACGTACATCTGGACGCTCTACGACTGCATGGAGGCCGCGCAGCTCGCCGGGAAGCGGTTCGTGGTGCTCGACCGGCCGAACCCGGTGACCGGGCGCGGGGCCTACGGGCCCGTCCTCCACAAGGAGTTCGCGACGTTCGTCGGCCGGCGCGAGATCTCCCAGGCCCACGGGATGACGGTCACGGAGCTGGCGCGCCTGTTCAACGGCGAGTACCTCGCGAAGCCCGTCGAGCTGGAGACGGTCCGGATGACGGGCTGGAAGCGGCGCGACTTCTACGACGCGTCGGGGCTGCCGTGGGTGCCGCCCAGCCCGAACATGCCGACCCCCGACACCGCGCTCGTCTACTCGGGCACCTGCCTGTTCGAGGGCACGAACCTCTCCGAGGGCCGCGGCACGACCCGCCCCTTCGAACTGCTCGGCGCCGAGGACGTCGACGGACGCTGGGCGGCCGCCGCCAACGAACTCCACCTGCCCGGCGTGGACTTCCGCGAGGCGTACTTCGCGCCGACCTTCTCCAAGTTCCAGGGCAAGACGATCGGCGGCGTGCAGATCCACGTCAGGGACCGGGCCGCGTACGACCCCGTACGCACCGGCATCGCGCTCCTGGTGACGGCGAAGAAGTCCTGGGGCGGTTTCGCCTGGCGCTCGGACAACTGGATCGACAAGCTCACGGGGTCCACCCAGGTGCGGACGATGATCGACGCCGGGGCGTCCACGGACGAGGTGGTCGCGGCCTGGCAGGGCGAACTCGCGGCGTTCCGGGCGGTGCGCAGCCGGTACCTGGCGTACAAGTAGGGCCTGGCCCCTGACGTCTCGCGATACGGGACGACCCATTCCGCGTATTGACTGCCATGTACACGCACAACCACAGTGCAGTACGTGCTCAAAGACGACTCCACCAGGCAGAACACGGTCACGGGCGCGGATTCTGACGGGGACAGCCCCGAGAGCCTGCGCCGCGTGGCCGTCGCCAGTTTCATCGGGACCGCGATCGAGTTCTACGACTTCTACGTCTACGGAACGGCCGCCGCCCTCGTCCTCAACGAAGCCTTCTTCCCGAACCTCTCCTCCCTCAACGCGACCCTCGCGTCCTTCTCGACCTACGCGGTGGCCTTCGCGGCCCGCCCCATCGGCTCGCTCCTGTTCGGTCACTTCGGCGACCGCGTCGGCCGCAAGTCCGTCCTCGTCGCCTCGCTGCTCCTGATGGGCCTGTCGACGGCGTGCGTCGGCCTGCTGCCCGGATACAGCACCTTGGGCGTGTGGGCGCCGCTGCTGCTCGTGCTGCTGCGCTTCCTCCAGGGCGTGGGCCTCGGCGGCGAGTGGGGCGGGGCGGCGCTGCTCGCCGTGGAACACGCGCCGCGCGGCAAGCGCGGTCTCTTCGCGGCGTTCCCTCAACTCGGCCCGTCCGTGGGCTTCTTCGCGGCGACCGGCATCTTCTGGATCCTGTCGACGACGCTCGACGACGAGGCGTTCCACTCGTGGGGCTGGCGCGTGCCGTTCCTGCTCTCCTTCCTGCTGGTCGCCGTCGGCCTCTTCGTGCGGCTGAAGATCAGTGAGACGCCGGTGTTCGCCAAGGTGATGAAGGAGCAGGAGGCGAGCAAGGCGCCTGCGCTGGAGGTCTTCAGGCGGCACCCCCGCGAGATCCTGCTCGGCGCGGGCGGCATGGTCGTCGCGTACGGACTCTTCTACACCGCGACCACGTACTGCCTCGCCTACGGCACGACGACCCTCGGCGTCCCGCGCAACACGATGCTCGCGGTCTCGCTCGTCGCCTGCCTCTTCCTCGCGGCGGGCACCTGGCTGGCCGCGACCCGCTCGGACGCGGGCGGGCGCCGCAGGCTCGTGCTGGCCGGCGCCGGGCTCGCGGTGGTCTGGGGCCTGGTCCTCTTCCCGCTCATGGACACCGGGCAGCCCGTGCTGATCGCGCTCGCCCTCGGCGGCGCGCTGTTCTGCATGGGCGTCGTGTACGGGCCGATGGGCGCGTACCTGCCGGAGCTGTTCGGGGTGCGCGTGCGCTACTCCGGGGCGTCCTTCGCGTACAACCTGGGCGGGGTGCTCGGCGGCGCGGTGTCACCGCTCGTGGCCACGCGGCTCCAGGGCGAGTTCGGCTCTTCCTCGGTGGGCTGGTACGTCAGCGCGATGGCCGTCGTCTCCCTGCTCTGCGTCCTCGCCCTGCCGGAGACGAGGGAGCGCGAACTGGGCTGACCCCCATGGGGCACGCGGGTGCGTGCCCCATGGAAGCGGCCGGACTACGGCCGGTGCGCCGGGAATTCGACGACCTGCTGGTACGTCGGACGGTTCTGCCACTGGATCCCGCGGTGCGTGATGCCGCCGAGCGCCCGGTGGATGATGGTGTCCGAGCACCACTGGTCGCCGGCCTTGCACGCGTCGTCGCCGGGGTAGACCTCGGCGGCGGGCTTCGCGGCCGCCTGCACGAGCGTGGCGAGCAGGACGTCGCGGCAGGCGTCGAGTTTGCCGCCGCCGCAGTAGGCGGCGCCGAGCCTGCCCTTCACCGGCTGCCCGAGGACCGTGCGCAGGTCCTTGTCCACATAGCCCCACCAGCCGTACTGGAACGCCGATCCCGCGTGCGCGCCGGTCGGGCCGTGGCCGGCGGACGGCGACTCGTCGATGGCCAGTTCGCCGGTGAGCGCCCCGTACAGGTCGCCGCCGAGGCCGGGCTCGAACTCGGCCTTCACCAGGAGCGGCCACCAGGCGTCCATGATGCGTACGGCGTCCGGGTGCGCGTAGGTGTGCGAGCCGGCCGACGTCTGGTTGCGCTGGGCGCCGCCCTTGCGCCAGGCCTCCAGCTGCTGCACGGCCTTGTTCAGGGCGGGGTCGTCGACGGGCTTGCTGCGGATGACCTTGAGGATCTCGGGCAGCACCTGCTCGCCCCGCAGATCCGTGAGGGCGGCCTCCTCCATGGCCTGGGTGAGCGAGGCCCTGGTGACGCCGCCCTCGGCGACGAGCCGCTTCACGCGCCCGTCGAGCAGATCGGCGCGGTGCACGGCGCCCAGGCTGAAGTTGGCGGCGCCGAACCCCTTGGCCTGCTTGTTGTTCCAGGAGACGTAGTAGTCCTGGTCCACGGAGTTCGGGTGCTGGGACGGCGGCGCGTACGCGGCCGTGTTGCCCGTCGGGTCGAAGTCCCGCCACTCGTAGGCCTTCTCGGCCTTCACCGGGAAGGAGGCGTCGACACCGGCCGCGCGCACCGGGTTGGCGCCGCTGTTGTAGTACGCGATGTCGCGCGAGTCGGCGTAGAACCAGTTGAAGGCGTAGCTGATGTGCTGCGCGGCCTTCTCGAAGGTCGCCGCGTCCTTCACGTACGACGGGTCGTTCAGCATCTGGAAGCCGATGATGGAGTCGGCCTCGTGCCGGTACGTCGAGCGCAGCGAGGTGTACGCGACGGGCTTGCCGCCGACCGCCGCACGGTGCGTGACGATGCCGTACTTCGTGCGGAAGACCTGCATCCGGTAGGAGCCGGCCGCTGTGGAGTCGGCGAGGGTCGGCTTCCAGGCGTTCTTCTTCTCCAGCTTCTCCATGGGCGTGCAGGTGCCGCGGTACAGGTAGTTCGTGGACTGCCGGGTGGGCGTCGCGCCGTCCGGCTCGCACAGTTCCACGGCGTACGTGTCCGTGATGTCCTGGCCCGCCGAGGTCGCCGACCAGGCGTAGTCCTGGCCGCGGCCGAGCTGGATGTACATGCCGACGCCCGCGAACGAGACGCCGCGCGCACTGATGCCCGGACCCTGGAGCTCCTGCATCATCAGGAGCTGCGGGGCGAAGTACCCGGTCTGCGGGCCGAACACGGCGACCGGGTGGCCGGACGCGGTGTGCTTGCCGGAGACGAGGAGGGCGTTGGACATGCCCTTCTTGGAGTCGGAGTTCCTGAACGTGTCCGCGGGCAGCACGCCCTTGTCGTACATGCCCTGGAGCGGCTTGAGCTTCGCCGGTGCCTTGACGGGGGCCTTGCGCCCCGCCTCGGCCGGCTTGGCCGAGCCCTCACGGTCGTACACGAGGGGTTCGCTCTCGACGGTGCCCTTGTCGGGCAGCGCCTCGCCACGCGGGTTCTCGGGCTTGGCGCCGTAAGGGAAGCTCGTACCGTCGTGGATGGTCGTCACGGCCTCGGGGTCGTCGCGTCCGCGGAAGGACTCCCAGACCTCGGTGCCCCGCTCGACGCCGTACTTCTGCTGCGCCGACAGGAGCGAGAGGGCCTGGCCGACCTCTCCCCCGCCGCCGCCTCCGAAGAGGCCGCCGACGACCGAGGCGAGCGCGATCATGTCGGTCACCTTGAACGGCTGGATCTCGCCCACGTTCGTGATCGCGTCGATCTTGCCGGTCAGGACGTACTCACCTGGGAAGTAGCGGCCGTTCTTCGACTTCTCGCGATAGGCGTTGAGCCCGTCGATGTAGGCCTGCGCGTCGTCCATGGCCTGCTTGCCACGGGCGCCCTGGGTCGTCCTGATGTATTCGACCTGCTTCTCCAGGTCCTGCTCGGTGTACGGGGCCTGCGGCCAGAACTCCTGCTCGAGTCCCTGGTTGGCGAGGGCCCCGCCCGCGAACGACGTGAGCTCGCCGCGGCCGATGTGCCGGAACAGGTCGATCAGCCAGAGCCGGTCCTGACCTGCGGCGTAGCCGGCGCCGAACTCTGTTCCGTAGCGCGTGGAACCTTTGACATGGGGTACACCGTTCTTCTTGTCACGGGTGATCGTCACATCGTCGCGGGGGCGCGTGACGGAACCGACCTGACCATCGGGGACCCCGAAGGAGGAGTCGTTGAAGAACTGGGTGAGGGTGTCGTCCGTCAGGGACGGGTACCCGGCGGCGAGCGCGTCGTAGGGGCCGAGTTGATCGTCGGCGTGGGCGGGCTGGGTGCCGAAGAGGCGGTGGCCGAGTATCTCGGCCAGCGTGGCGCTGCCGTTGGCGCCGGGCGGCAGGATGTCCGCGCACCGGCCCGCGCAGTAGTCGGGCGCCGGTGCCGGCTCCGCGGCGGACGCCTCACCGACCGGGGACAGCAGCCCCGCCGTGAGGACGAACACCGCGGTGGCGGCCGTGCGCTGGAGAGTTCTACGGAGGCTTCTGTGCTGGGTGGTTCGTGTGGTGCGCCGTCGCATGCCTGATCCTCCCGACGATGGTGCGCCGGAGGTTACCGGCGGTAGGAAGCCGACTGGAGATGAACATGCGTCACCTTTTCGGAATCGCCACACGCGACCCCCTGGGACGAACGGGCCCCAGGAGGTGCCGCTGATGGAGTCCATCGGAAATCGGATGGAACGGCATGGATCCGAATCGAGTGTCGATACGTCTATTCGGCGACGTCCTTTCGACGACGACGCCGAAGTACATGTACGTGTGACGGAGGTGCAGGGCGATGGCCGGATTCCGGAGTCTGGCGAGACAGGCGCGCGACCCGCGCAATGATCTGGCACTGCGGCGATACTCGCTGCGCAAGTGCCTGGAGCGGTTTGCCCCTTACGGGCACCGGGCGACCTGGGACCACCTGTGCTCGCGGGCCGGGTTCGACCCCGAGGACCGGTCCCCCGAGCCGGCGCGCCTGACGGCCGCGCTCGACGAGCTCGAGGAGGCGCGGGCGGTCTGGCTCGCGTACGAGACGCAGTTCGCGGAGCGCCGCCGCAAGGAGAAGCACGACGGGCTGCGCAGACCGGGCACGTTCGACGACTGGCACCGGCTGACCTGGGGCGGCTTCGGCGTCGCCTGGTGCGACGACCCGATGGTGCATCCCTCCGAGCCTCTCGCGGAGGTTCTGAACCGGCTCATCGCGGCCCTGGAGCGCGAGCCCGGCACGGCCTGTCCCGTCTGCACCGGCACGACACTGCGCTGGGAGCACGACCTGGCGCACGAACCGTCGTCAGGACCGGTCTGCACCCACTGCGGCATCGTGGTGCCGCGCCCCGTCCTCACCCCCGCGTCCCTGGCCGGAGCCTGGCGGGCACGGGTCCTTGTCTCGGCGTGAGCGCATCGGCACGAGCACGACTGCACGAGCACGACTGCTGGAGCACGGCTGTGTGAGCACGACGGGGGTGCCGCCCATGAGCCGCACCCCCGGTCCACTCATCTGTCTCAGCCGCTCGGTGTGATCACGTCCGTCTGGACGGCCAGCTTGAACTCGGCGAGGACCAGCGGCGTACGGATCAGCGCGTCGCCCGCCCCGCGCACCGAGATCTTCAGGCCGACCGGGGTTCCCGGGTGCACGAACATCTGCCAGGTGTACGACCGGTACTGACCGCCGCCGGTCGGCGCCGAGTCCGTCGTGGCGGTCGAGTCGTAGCCGGTCGAACCGGCGAGCGGGTCGCGCACGAAGCGTGCCCTGAACTCGCGCGGTCCGGAGTCCGGCTCCCAGAAGACCAGCGCGGACAGGGTGCCCCACCCGTCGTGACTCGGCCGGATCAGACCCGAGTGGGTGTCCGGGTACCTGGACCCCTTCGGCGGGTCGTGCATCTTCCAGGGGTCGTACGACTCCTCGCCCGCCGCGTAGGGGAAGCGGACGAGGTGGTAGCCGTCGCGGTCATAGGTGATCTTCTGCGGGCCCGAGCGTGCGGCCTCGTACTTCAGCGAGCAGATGGCGAGTCCCATACGCGTCTCCCCGTCCCCGTGATACGTCCTGCCGTCCTGCCCTCATGCATCCCCAACTCCCTTGCGGGTGAAGACATCCGGACGCCCGGATCCGGTTGCGGACGGATACGTGCCGGATACGGTCACACGTCGCGGCGCCGTACGACGAGCAGTGCCAGGGCGAGCGCGACCAGCGGCCAGAGCACGTACACGGTCCAGCTCCCGGCGACCGTGGCCCCGTTGTACGCCTCGGGCGGCGTTCCGTAGATCTGGGCCAGGCGCTGCCACGCGTTGCGCACCATCGCGTTGGCGAAGGTGACGGACAGCGGCTTGCGGGACGAGAAGAACACCGGCAGCAGGAGCAGGACGAACGAGCCCGCGACCACGGTGGTGGCGCTGTGCCGGATCAGGACGCCCAGGCCGAGGCCGACGAGCGCGCACACCGGGGCGAGCAGCGCCGAAGCGGCCAGCGCCCGCAGCGCGTTGGGGTCGCCGAGGGAGATCGCGGCGTCCCGCCCGCTGAGGATGGCCTGCACGACGGAGAACGAGCAGAGACCGACGACCGACCCGAGCACGGTCCACAGGACGGCCTGCACGACGGCCTTGGCGAGGACCACGGCGCCGCGCGCGGGGACAGCCACGGTGGTGGTCCGGATGAGGCCGCTGCCGTACTCGCTGACCGTGGCGATCGCGCCGACGGACACAGCGGCGAGCATCAGCGTCAGATACCCCTCCGCCGGAAAGGAATCGCCCAGTGAGAACGGGTGCTCCCGCTGCGTGAGGGCGTTGTAGGACGGGAAGTTGTTGTAGTCGGCGAGGGCGCGGGCCGCGGCGACGCCGGTCACGACCAGCGTGACCAGGACGATCACCCAGGGTGTGGAGCGCAGCGACCGTACCTTGATCCACTCGGCGGCGACGAGGTCGAGGAAGCGAGCCGCCGGCTCGTTCACCGCCCCGGCGATCGTTGTTGTGGTGGTGCTCGTCATCGGGGCTGCCCCGCCTTTCCCGCGTCTCCCGACAGGTACTCGACGCTGCCGGCGGTGAGTTCCATGAATGCCTCCTCCAGCGAGGCCGTGCGGTTGGTCAGCTCGTGCAGCATGATCCGGTGCTCGAAGGCGAGCGCTCCGATGCGCTCGGCGGGCAGCCCGGTCACGGCGATCCTGGCCGCGTCCGGCGGGCCGTGCGGCTCGACGGACGCGCCGGCCGCCGTGAGGACGGCCGTCAGCTCGCCGGCCTGCGGCGTCGCGACCAGCACGCTGAAGCGGGTGCTGCGGGCCGCGAACTCCCGTACGGACTCGGCGGCGATGAGGCGGCCCTGTCCGATCACGACGAGCTGGTCCGCGGTGCTCTCCATCTCCGTCATCAGATGGCTGGAGAGGAAGACGGTGCGTCCCTCGGCTGCCAGGCGGCGGAAAAGCCCGCGTACCCAGAGCACGCCCTCCGGATCCATGCCGTTGATCGGCTCGTCGAACATCAGCACAGGAGGGTCGCCGAGCAGGGCCGCCGCGATGCCGAGCCGCTGCTTCATGCCGAGCGAGAACCCGCCGATGCGGCGCCCGGCCGCCTCGGTCAGGCCCACCTCGGCGAGCACCTCGGCCACGCGGCTCGCCGGGATGCGGTTGCCGCGGGCCAGGGCGCCGAGGTGCGCGGCGGCGCTGCGCCCGCCGTGTACCTGCTGGGCGTCGAGCAGCGCGCCGACGTGGCGCAGGCCGCGCGGGTGGGTGCGGAAGGGGACGCCGCCGATGGTCGAGGTGCCGGCAGTGGGCGTGTCCAGGCCGAGGAGCATCCGCATCGTGGTCGTCTTGCCCGCGCCGTTGGGGCCGAGGAAGCCGGTGACCTGCCCCGGCCGGACGGCGAAGGAGAGATGGTCGACGGCGGTCTTGTCGCCGTACCGCTTGGTGAGTTCGCTGACTTCGATCACGAGGGCAACGGTGCCGGTGCGGATGTGGGGCGCGCATCGGCCCGTCGGCGGCCTTCCTCCGGGGCGGCATGCACCCGTGGGATGCAGCCCGTGGACTCATGCCGGGAGCGGACGGCGCACCTACGATCCCTGTGTGGACGCCACCTCGACACCCTCGCCGCCCCAGCGCACGTTCGGGCGCGCCCGCTCCGTCCTGACCTGGATCGGCGCGGTCCTGTACCCGTTCATGGCCCTGCTCCCCGCGGTCAACACCGACCGGCGGGCGCCCGGCATCCTCCCGGCCTGTGCCGCGGCGCTCGCGACGGTCCTGCTCGTCGGCATGATCCGGCGCAGGCCCATGGCCGCCCTGGTCATGGTGCTGCTCGTCACCGCCCTCCTGCCGCCGGTGGCCAAGTACCACGGCCCTGTGTGGTTCGTGCCGTTCGTCGCGGTCGACATCACGCTCGGGTACGTCGTCGCGACCCGCACCCTGCGGGCGTCGGTGGCCGCCGTCTCCCTAGCGTTCCTCACGCAGTGCCTGACGATCCTCGGCTTCACGAGCGGGCCCGACAATCTCATCGCGATCGGGACGATCGCCCTCCTGGCGCTGGTCACCGCCTGCGTCGTGGGCCTCCTCGGCCGCGAGCGCCGACGGCACGCGACGGAGCTGCGCTCGCACGAGGTGGCCGAGGCGATCACGGCAGAACGGCTGCGGATCGCCCGCGAGTTGCACGACCAGGTCGCGCACAGCATCGGCATCATCGCGATCCAGGCCGGTGTCGGCAGCCGGGTCATCGAGACGCAGCCGCTGGAGGCGCGGGCCGCCCTGAGCGCCATCGAGGCCACGAGCAGGGAGACCCTGTCGGGGCTGCGGCGCACGCTCGTCGCGCTGCGCAGGTCGGGTCCTTCGGCGGAGTCGGGGGCGGCGCCGTACGGACCCGCGCCGGGCCTCGGCAATCTGGAGCGCCTCGCGGCCACGACCACGGACGCGGGCGTCGTGGTCGACCTGCGGTGGAGCGGGCAGCGGTGTCAACTGCCGCCCGACATCGGCCTGTCGGCGTACCGGATCGTGCAGGAGGCGCTGACGAACGTGGTACGGCACTCGGGCGCCGGGCGGTGCCGGGTGACCGTTGGGTTCGGGGAGGATGAGCTGTCCGTGGAGATCGTCGACGAGGGGCGCGGGATGCGAGGCGCGGGGCCGGGCGTGGGGTTCGGGATCACCGGGATGCGGGAGCGGGTGGCGCTGCTGCACGGGGAGTTCAGCGCGGGGCCGCGGCCCGAGGGAGGCTTCCGGGTGGCGGCACGGCTGCCGCTGCCGGAGCCGACGGCGACGGCGACGGACGACGCCGCCGCGTCCGGGGCGGACGCCCGATGACCGTGCGCGTGGTGCTCGCCGACGACCAGCCGCTCGTGCGCTCCGGGCTGCGCGTCCTCATCGCCGACACCCCCGATCTGGAGGTCGTCGGGGAGGCCGCGAACGGTGAGGAGGCCGTCCGGCTGGCGAGGGAGGTCAGCCCCGATGTGATCGTGATGGACATCCGGATGCCGGGCATGAACGGGATCGAGGCCACGAGCCTGGTCACCTCGGGCCCGGGGGCGACCCGTGTGCTGGTGCTGACGACCTTCGACGAGGACGACTACGTCTACGGCGCGCTGCGCGCCGGCGCGAGCGGCTTCGCGGTCAAGGACATGGCGCTCGACGACATCCTCGCCGCGATCCGGGTCGTCGCCGCCGGGGACGCGCTGATCGCGCCGGGGATCACGCGCCGCCTCATCGCCGACTTCGTGGGCCGCCCCGAGCCGTCCCCCGCCCGCGCGCCGCGTGCGGTGGAGGGCATCACCGAGCGGGAGCGCGAGGTGCTGACGCTGGTGGGGCTCGGCCGGTCGAACAGCGAGATCGCCGAAGAGCTGTACATCACCGTGGCCACGACCAAGTCGCACGTGGCCCGCCTGTTCACCAAACTGGGCGCCCGGGACCGGGTCCAACTCGTCATCATCGCCTACGAGTCGGGGCTGGTCTCCGCGCCCCGCTGAGCGGCAGTCCCTCAGGCGCCTTCCCGGTTCTCCTTCATCAGGCGGGACCCTGTGAGGCGCTCGCCGAACACGTCGTCCGGGTTCGAGAGGACACAGTTCTCCAGGGACAGACAGCCGCACCCGATGCAGTCGGTCAGGTGGTCGCGCAGCCGCCCCAGCTGCGTGATGCGCTGGTCCAGTTCGGAACGCCAGGCCTCGGAGAGGTGTGCCCAGTCCTCGCGGGTCGGGGTGCGCCCCTCGGGCAGCGCGGACAGCGCGTCACGGATCGTGGCGAGCGGGATGCCGACGCGCTGCGCGGCGCGGATGAACGCGACCCTGCGCAGGGTGTCGCGCTGGTAGCGGCGCTGGTTGCCCGTCGTGCGGCGGCTGCTGATCAGGCCCTTGGCCTCGTAGAAGTGCAGGGCCGAGACGGCGGCTCCGCTGCGCGCCGACAGCTGACCGACGGTGAGTTCGTGGATCTTCACTGGAATCTGGGGCACCGTGCCGAGCCTACTGGGCCGACCCTGCCGTCGTTGACAGAGGTCGCCCGCCCTAGCATGCTGAGCAAGCGCTTAGACATCCGCCTGAGACATCCGCACATGGTGCAAACATGGGAGGCCAGGACATGGCAGAGCCGAGGGTTTTCGCGACGGTCGACGAGCTGCGCGCGGCGGTGGGCGAGCAGCTGGGGTACAGCGACTGGGTCGAGATCGAGCAGAAGCGGATCGACCAGTTCGCGGACGCCACGGGTGACCACCAGTGGATCCATGTCGACCCCGAGCGCGCCAAGGACGGGCCGTTCGGCACGACGATCGCGCACGGTTATCTGACCCTGTCGCTGCTCCCCCTCTTCGGGCCGCAGCTGATCAAGGTCGACGGCATGAAGATGGGCGTGAACTACGGGACGAACAAGGTCCGCTTCCCCGCCCCGGTGCCGGTCGGCTCACGGCTGCGCGCCACCGCGAAGATCACCGGCGTCGACGACGTGCCCGGCGGCGTCCAGGTCTCGGTCGCCTTCACCGTCGAGCGCGACGGCGGCGACAAGCCGGTGTGCGTCGCCGAGTCGGTGTCCCGCTACTACCTCTGAGCCCCGCCGGGGTCAGGAAACCCGGGCCCCCACCATCCGCAGGACGAGGTCGGCGTACAGCGCGCCGACCTCGTCGGGTGTCCGGCGCCCCTCCGTGTTGAACCAGCGCGCCACGTCGATGCAGAGCGACAGCACGGCCAGCGTGGTGCCCGGGACGTCGGGGACGTCGAACTCCCCCGCCTTCACACCGTCGTTGATGATCTCGCGCACGGTCGCGTCGCTCTCACGGCGCAGGGCCACGATCTCCGGCCGGTGCTCCTCGCCGAGCGAGTCCAGCTCGTACTGCACGACGCGCGCCGTCAGATGGCGTGCCGCGTGCCAGCGGACGAAGGACCGTACGGCCTCGGAGAGCCGCTCGGAGGCGGTGCCCTCCTCGGCGGCCGCGTCCTTGAGGATCTCCAGGGCCTTCTCGTGGCCGATACGGCTGATGCGGAGGAGCAGGTCCTCCTTGGTCCGGTAGTGAATGTAGAGCGCGGCCGGGCTCATGCCGGCCCGGCTCGCGATGTCCCGGGTGGTGGTCGCGTGGTAGCCGCGCTCCGCGAACGCCTGGACAGCAGCGATCAGCAGCCGCCTGGCCGCGTCCGGGGTGACCTCGGCCCAGGACATGTCGTCCGTGGCAGCCTCGTTCTGGCCGTGCCGCTCCGCGCTCATCGCTCGCTCACATCCTCCCGTGGACAGGACGAACACCATACCCCTAGAGCTGAGCGAGCGCTTAGTACCGTACGTCAGCCAACGGGCTTGAAGGGGTCGTGGTCGGCGAGGATCTTGTCGATACGGGCCTGGTCGATACGGCTGACGACCTGATCGACCTCCTGACGGTCGCGGATGACCTTGGCGAGCGTGAACGCGGAGGTCGTCAGATAGAGGACGGCGATGGCGAGGAAGCCGCGGACCCAGCCGCTGGCGTCGATGCGGTAGACCCCGACGGCGGTCGCCACGAGCGCGAGCGCGAAGGAGGCGACGGCCTGTCCGTAGAAGGCGTTGGTGGTCCTGTGCTTGACCGGTGTGTCACTCATGGGCGACAGCATGGAGCGGACGGGGGCGCACCCCCATCCGCTCGCGTACTCAGAAACGTACTCAGAAGCCGAGCCCGGAAGCCGGACTCGGAAATCTGACTCGGAAATCTGACTCGACAGCCGGACTCGGCAGCCCGGTCTCAGAAGGCCGATACGCCGGTGAGCGCGCGGCCGATGATGAGCTTCTGGATCTGGCTGGTGCCCTCGTAGAGGGTCATGACGCGGGCGTCGCGCAGGAGTTTGCCGACCGGGTACTCGTCGATGTAGCCGTAGCCGCCGAAGACCTGGAGGGCGTTGTTCGCGCAGCGCACCGCGGCCTCGGAGGCGAACAGCTTCGCCTGGGAGGCCGCGGTCGCGAAGTCCTCGCCGCGGTCGATGAGGTCGGCGACGCGCCAGGTCAGCAGGCGCGCGGCGTCCACGTCGACAGAGATGTCGCTGATCAGCTCCTGCACCAGCTGGTACGAGGCGATGGACTTGCCGAACTGCTCGCGCTCCGCCGCGTATCCCACGGCGGCGTCGAGCGCGGCCTGCGCGATGCCGACGCAGCCCGCGGCCACGGACATGCGCCCCTTGGCGAGCGCCGACATGGCGACGGAGAAGCCCTTGCCCTCGGGCCCGAGCATCGCGGAGGCGGGGACCCGGACGTCCTCGAGGACCAGCTCGGCGGTGGCCTGGCCGCGCAGGCCGAGCTTGCCGTGGATGGTGCGGCGGGTGAGGCCGGGGGTGTCCGAGGGGACGAGGAAGGCGGTGACACCCTTGTGTCCGGGGGCGTCGGTGGAGCGGGCGAAGAGGAGGACGACGTCGGCCCAGGTGCCGTTCGTGATGAACATCTTGGAGCCGTTGATCACGTAGTCGTCGCAGTCGCGGACGGCCCGGGTCGTGAGGCTGCCGGCGTCGGAGCCGGTGCCGGGCTCGGTGAGTCCGAAGCAGCCGAGGGCCTCGCCGGCCGTGAGCCGCGGCAGCCACTTCCGCTTCTGCTCCTCGGTCCCGTACGACTGGATGGTCTTGGTGACCAGACCGAGCGAGACGGAGACGATGCCGCGCACGGACGAGTCGCCGCGGCCGAGCTCCTCGGTGACCAGGCAGTACGCGAGGTGGTCGCCGCCCGAGCCGCCGTACTCCTCGTCGATGGTCAGGCCCAGGAAACCGACGTCGCCGAGCTTCTTGACGATGCCGCGGTCGACCTCTTCGGCGCGGTCCCAGCCGACGACGTTCGGGGTGATCTCGCGCGCCACGAAGTCCCTGGCGAGCCGCCTCGCGGCCGCCTGCTCCTCGCTGAGCTCCAGATTCATGGACCACACCTCAAGGCATAAGTGAATGAGCACTAAATTAGCAGTGCTAGTTTTCTGTTGACAGCCCTACTATGTGCCGCATGGCCCGACCGCGCAAGCCCCTCCTGAGCAGAGACCGCATCGTCACGGCGGCGCTCTCTCTCGTCGACGCCGAGGGCCTCGCGGCCGTCTCGACACGGCGGCTCGCCGCCGAGCTGGGCGTGAGCGGTCCCTCGCTCTACAACCACTTCCGCACCAAGGACCAGATCCTGGAGGCGGTCGCCGACTCGGTGAGCGCGCAGGTCGACCTGTCGATGTTCGACCCCGCGGACGGGCGCGACTGGCACACCTCCCTGCACGACTGGGCGGTGTCCTACCGGGCGGCCCTCCTCGAGCACCCGAACATCGTTCCCGTCCTCGCCCAGGGGCCCGGCCGCCGGCCCGCGGGACTGCGGCTCGCGGACGCCGTGTTCGGCTCGATGGTGGACGCGGGCTGGCCCCCGGCGCAGGCCACGTCGATCGGCGCGCTCATGCGGTACTTCGTGACGGGCTCCGCGCTCGGCTCGTTCGCCGGGGGCTTCGTCGACGACGAGACGGCGTACGACCCCGCCGACTACCCGCACCTCGGCCAGGCGCACCTGCTCGCCGACCGCCAGGAGCTGATCGACGAGCGGGCCTTCGAGACGGGCCTGCGGGCGCTCCTCGACGGGCTCGCGCAGCAGTACGGGCAGGTCGCGGCGCTGCACTGACGTTTCGGCCGTCACCGAACCGTTCCGGGCGCATGCTTGACCCATGAAGTCGAGGGAACCCGGGGCACCGCGCCTCGCCGCGCTCGCCGCACTCATGGCCGACGAAACCCGCGCCGCCTGTCTGCTCGCACTGCTCGACGGGCGGGCGTGGACCGCCGGTGAGCTCGCGCGGCACTCGGGGGTGGCCGCCTCGACCGCGAGCGAGCATCTGGGAAAGCTCGTCGCGGGCGGCCTGCTCACCGAGGAACGGCAGGGGCGCCACCGCTATGTGCGGCTCGCGGACGCGCGCGTGGCGGGGCTCGTCGAGGAACTCGCCGCGTACGCGGCGCCGGACGGCGGGGAGCGGCCGGCGACGTTGCGGGCGGTGAGCGCGCGGGACGCGATGGCACGCGGGCGCACCTGTTACGACCATCTCGCGGGCCGTCTCGGCATCGCCCTCACGGACGCGCTGGTCCGGCGCGGGGATCTGCAAACGGAGACGGGGTTCGCGCTGACCCCGCAAGGGGTGGACCTGTTCGGGGCGTTGGGGATCGGGCTCGAGCGGTCGGGGCGCCGGCCCATGGCGCGGGCGTGCCTGGACTGGACCGAACGCCGGCCGCATCTCGCGGGGACGGCGGGCGCGGCGCTGTGCAGCCGCGCGTTCGACGCTGGCTGGGTCGTGCGGATCGGGTCCGAGCGGGCCGTGAAGGTCACGCAGGACGGGGAGCGGGCGTTCGGCGACGCCCTGGGGATCGGGGCGGAGTCGCTGCGCTAGCGACGCCCGGGGATCGAGGCAGCGGCGCTGCATCGGCGGCGCCCGGGGATCGGGGCAGCGGCGCCGCGTCGGCCGGGAGGGGGGTGCTTCCTGCCTCGATAGGCCCCTTCTTCCGGACTTCAGGGGATGTCTGTAAAGTGCCTCCGTTCTGCTCGGTGAAACAGGGACGTAACACGGGAGCACGGGATGCGGCAGGCCAAGAACGGCCCAACTCCTGGCGAATCAGCCCTTGATCGGGGTGCGGGTTGTAGGCAATTCGGCGTTCAGGTCCTACGGGGGCAGGCTCAGGTCGCCTTTCTGTCCAGCGTCCCGGCCGGACTGCTCTTCGCCGTGGCGCTGTTCGCGGCGGGGTGGGAGTACGGGCTCTACGCGATCGCGGGAACGGCGCTCGGCACGGCCACCTCGCGGCTGCTCGGCGCGGACCGCGAGCGCGTCTCGACGGGCCTCGAAGGGTTCAACGCCTGTCTGACGGCGCTGTGTTTCGCGGTGTTCCTGGGCGCCGGCCATCTTTCGACCGCGCTGCTCGCGGCGGCCGGCTGCGTCGTCGTCACCGTCGTCACCGCGGCCGTCGTCAATCTGCTCGGCGTGTGGAACCTGCCGTCGCTGACGCTCCCCTACTGCCTCCTCGCGAGCGCGATGACCACCGCGGCACCGGGGTTCGAGCGGATCTGGCACCACGGCGACGGCCTCGCCGCCCTCACGAGCGCGGCGACCGGGCCGACCTCGCTCGGCTTCTCCGACCTGTGGCACGGGTTCTTCACCGGCTTCGCCCAGATCTTCTTCATGCCGCAGTGGTACGTCGGCGCGCTGGTGCTCGCCGCACTCCTCGTCGCGAGTCGCCGGGCCGCCGCCGTGGCGGGCGTGGGCAGCCTCGTCGGGATCCTCTCGGCGTGGGCGCTCGGCGCTCCCGCCGCCCAGATCGCGGACGGCACCATGGGCTACAACGCGATCCTCGTGATGCTGGCCCTGTGCGGGGTGTTCCTGGAGGCGGGCCCGCGCACTCTGGGCTACGCCGTGGTGGGCGCGTTCACCGCGACGGCCGCGACGTCGGCCATGGCCGCGGTGTTCGCGCCGTCCGGCGGACACATGTTCACCTGGCCGTTCGTCCTGACGACGTTCGCCTTCCTGGCGGCGGCCCGGTCCTTCCCCGAACTGCGGACATCGGCTCCGGCGCCCGCGGCGCCGGAGCCGATGTCGGCGGAGGCTCTCAGCGCGCAGCCGCCCGCCCCGCAAGCACCTTGATGGAGATCAGAGCGATCACGCCGAGCCCGATGATGTAGCCGGAGACGGCCATCGACGTGCCGGTCGCCTCCAGGAGCAGCACCATCACGAACGGCGCGAGTCCGCCGCCGAACACGGCCGCGATCTGATAGCCGAGCGAGGCGCCGGTGTAGCGCATCTCCGCGGTGAACAGCTCCGCGAACAGGGCGGCCTGAGGCCCGTACATGATGCTCAGGAAGCAGCTGGTGACAAAGGTGCCGACGGCCAGCCAGAGCAGTGAGCCCGTGTCGATGAGCAGGAACATCGGCACGGCCCACACGACGAGGCCCGCCGCGCCGAGTGCGTAGATCCGCAGCCGTCCGATGCGGTCGGAAAGGGCCGCCGACGCGGGGATCAGGGCGAGCTGGGTGAGGCTGATGCAGAGCGAGACGGTCAGGACGGCCTCGCGCTTCATACCGAGTTCACGGGTCGTGTAGTCGAGGACTCCCGTGATGATGATGTAGAACGTCGCGGTGTTCACGGCGAAGGAGCCGCCCGCGAGGAAGACCGTGCCGAGGTGTTCGCGCAGAATCCTGCGCAGCGGGGAGCGGGAGCGGTCCGCCTCCGCCTTCGCCAGTTCCGCCTCCGCCGCCTTGAACTCGGGGGTCTCCTCGACCTTCGCGTGGATGTACCAGGCCAGGGCGAGCACGAGCAGGCCCACCAGGAACGGGAGCCGCCAGCCCCACGCGGCGAAAGCACTGTCGCTGGTGAGGGCGCCGGCGACGAGGAAGACGGTGTTGGCGGTCACCACGCCGATGGGGACGCCGAGTTGGACGAGGCTGCCGTAGAGGCCGCGCTTGCCCTCGGGGGCGTACTCGGTGGCCATCAGCATCGCGCCGCCCCACTGGGCGCCGACGGCGAGGCCCTGCACGACCCGCAGGGCGACGAGGAGGATCGGCGCGGCCACGCCGATCGTGTCGTACGTGGGAAGCAGGCCGATGCCCGTGGTGGCGAGGCCCATCAGGGTCAGGGCGAGGACCAGCATGGGCTTGCGGCCGCGCTTGTCGCCGAGCTGGCCGGCGATGACCCCGCCGAGCGGGCGGGCTAGGAAGCCGACGGCGAAGGTCGCGAAGGCGGCGAGCACGCCCGCCGACGAGCTGCCCGAGGGGAAGTAGAGGTCGCCGAGCACGAGGGCGGCCGCGATGCCGAAGACGAAGTAGTCGTACCACTCGACGGCCGAGGCGAGCGCGGCGGCGGTGGCGACCTTTCGTCGGGCACGGGTCTCGGCTTCGGAGGAAGCGGTGGCTGCGGGGCGAGCGGATGGTGCCGTGTCCATGCGTGCACACTCCGGTGGCTGCGGGGAGGGGACGGTCCGCGGCGCCGCGGTCCCGGGAACATACTGACCGGACGGTACGCGGGTCAACGGGTTGCGCAGCAGCAGTTTTTGCCTGCACATGGGCAAGCGCCGGCCGTGTGCGGACAGCCCTGTGACCCCGGCCGCTCGGGGGCGGCCGGGGTCATGGGGTGCGGGTCTAGAAGACGACCAGCGCCCGTCCGCCCTTGCCCGCGACCATGTTGTCGAAGGCGGCGGGGATCCCGTCGAGTGCGATGTGTTCGGTGACGAGTGCGCTCGGGTCGAGGCGGCCCGCGCGGATGTGCTCGGCCAGGACCGGGAGGTCCTTCGCCGGGTCGGAGTTGCCGTAGACGCAGCCGGAGAGCGTGCGGCCGAAGTGGAAGATCTCCAGTGCGTTGAAGGTGACCTGCTGGTCCTTGCCGCCGATGCCGACGACCGTGGTGCGGCCGCCGCGCCGCGTGGACTCCCACGCGGTACGGATGGTCACGGCGCGGCCCACGCACTCGACCGCGACGTCCACGCCCTGCTTGCCGGTGAGACCGCGGATCTCGCGTGCGGTGGTCTCGGAGGACACGACGTAGTCCGTGGCGCCGGCCCTGCGGGCCAGCTCCTCCTTCTCCGGCGAGACGTCCACGGCGATGATCTTCGAGGCGCCGGCGATGCGGGCCGCCTGGAGCGTGGCGAGGCCGACCCCGCCGACGCCGAAGACGGCGACCGTCTCGCCCTCACGGACCCGCGCCGAGTGGTGCACGGCGCCGTATCCGGTCAGTACGGCGCAGCCGAGGAGGGCCGCGTCGGTGAGGGGCACGCCCTCGGGGGCGCGCAGGACGCAGTTCGCGGCGACCACCGTCTCCTCGGCGAACGCGGCGACGTTCAGGCCCGGGTGGAGGTCGCCGCCGTCGTCGGAGCGGTGGGCGTACACGGAGCCCGCGCCGGTGAGGGCGTCGGCACACAGCCACACCTCGCCGAGTGAGCAGGCGTGGCACTTTCCGCACGCGGGCGCCCAGTTGAGGACGACCCCGTCGCCGGGTGCGACATGGGTGACGCCCTCGCCGACGGAGACGACCGTGCCGGCGCCCTCGTGGCCGAGCACGGCGGGGACGGGCACGCGCATCGTGCCGTTGGTCAGGGACAGGTCGGAGTGGCAGACCCCGGCGGCGGCGAGCTTGATGCGGACCTGCCCGGGGCCGGGCTCGGGCAGGTCGATCTCCGTGATCTCCAGGGGAGAGCCGACGGCGGGCAGGACAGCGGCGCGGACCATGATGCGGGGAACTCCCTTAGAACTGGAGGGACTTGGTCTGGAGGTACTCGGACAGGCCGTGCGCGCCCAGCTCGCGGCCGACGCCCGACTGCTTGTAACCGCCGAACGGGGCAAGGGGGTTGAAGCGGCCGCCGTTGATGTCGACCTGGCCGGTGTCCATGCGGCGCGCGAACGCGACCGCCTCGGCGTCGTCGGCCGCCCAGACGGCTCCCGCGAGGCCGTACACCGTTCCGTTGGCGATGCGCAGGGCGTCGCCCTCGTCCTCGTAGCGGATGATCGAGACGACCGGGCCGAAGATCTCCTCCTGGGCGATGGCCATCTCGGGGGTGACGTCGGCGAAGACGGTCGGGCTGACGAAGTAGCCCTCCTCGCGCGGGGCTTCGGGGCCGCCTGCGACGAGGCGGGCGCCCTCGGCGACGCCCTTCTCGATGTAGCCGCGCACGCGCGTGTGCTGCTTGGCGTTGACGAGCGGGCCGATGCGGTCGCCGTACTTGGCGGCGGCCTCGGCGGCGAGCGCGACGGCCTCGTCGTACTGGGACGTGTGGACGAGCATGCGGGTCCAGGCGCTGCACGTCTGGCCGGAGTTGCCCATGACGTTCGCGATGCCGACACCGACCGCCTTGGCGAGGTCGGCGCTCGGCAGGATGACGTTGGCGGACTTGCCGCCGAGTTCGAGGGCGACGCGCTTGACGGCCGCGCCCGCGGTGGCGCCGATCTGCTTGCCGACGGCGGTGGATCCGGTGAAGGAGACCAGGTCGACGCCCGGGTGCTCGGCGAGCGCCTGGCCCGCGACGGGGCCGAGGCCGGTGACGAGGTTGAACACGCCCGCGGGGATGCCCGCTTCATGGACGGCCTCGGCGAAGAGCTGGGCGGTCAGCGGGGTGTCCTCTGCGGGCTTGAGCACGACGGTGCACCCGGCCGCGAGCGCGGGGGCCACCTTCGCGACGATCTGGTGGAGCGGGTAGTTCCAGGGCGTGATCGCGCCGACGACGCCGACCGGTTCGGCGTAGACGGTGGAGTTGCCGACCTTCTCCTCGAAGGCGTACGAGGCGGCGAGTTCGGCGTACGAGCCTGCCACCAGGATCGGCACGCCCGCATGCACCATCTGCGAGAACTGCAGGGGCGCGCCGAGTTCGGCGGTGACGGTCTCGGCGATCTCGTCCTTGCGGGCGACGAGGACGTCGCGCAGGGCGGCGATCCGCGCGGCGCGTTCGGCGGGCGGGGTCGCGGCCCAGGCGGGGAACGCCTCGTGGGCGGCGAACACGGCGGCGTCGACGTCCTCGGCGACGCCCGCCGGCACATGGGCGATGACCTGCTCGTCCGCCGGATTCACCACGGCGATCGTGTCCGTGCCGGCGGCGGCCCGCCACTCGCCGCCGATGTACATCCCGTCGTGGGCCTTCATGGCTGTTCCTCCCGGGGTGCCGCGTCCACGGCACAGTCGTCCGCTACGGCGAAGTCGTCCGCGGCCCAAACTAGCGCCGTTAGTTTTTGGGCGCCAGGGGCCACTTTCATGGTTCCCGTCACGGTGCCACGCCCGGTGCGCGAAGTCCGCCTCGTCCAGGCCGGTAACGCGCCAGTAACGGCCCCCTCCTAGCGTCCCGGACCAGCCCGCCCCGCCCCCGTACCTCCCCCGTGGGTACGGGCGGCGGGCGGGTTCCCCGTACCAGTCCTGGAGGAGCGCTCCTATGCACCTGCCCCGATCCCCCCGGCGCAGATCCGCCGCTTGGGCCGCGGCCGCGATCACGGCGGCGGCCGTCCTGATCGGCCCGGCCCCCGCCTTCGCGCAGTCCGACACCACCACGAGCAGCACCGCCGAGGTCGACCAGTCCGTTCTCGACACCGTCGGGAAGGGCAAGGAGTCGACCTTCTTCGTCGTCCTCAAGAAGCAGGCGGACCTGTCCGCGGCCAAGGGCGCGCGCACGCACGCCGCGAAGGCGAAGTCGGCGTTCGCCGAGCTGCGCGCCGAGGCCAGGAGCAGCCAGCAGCCCCTCCAGTCCTTCCTGGACAAGGAGAAGGTCGGCTACGAGTCGTTCTGGATCACCAACGCGCTCAAGGTGACCGGCGACGAGCGGCTCGTCGAGGACCTGGCGAAGCGCGCCGATGTGGCGAGCATCGTCAAGGAACACCACTACGCCCTTGACGCCACCGAGAGCCGGGTCTCCGACGCGGCCGGCGACAGCGACCCGGTCACCCCCGAGTGGGGCGTCAAGGACATCAAGGCCGACCAGGTCTGGGACCAGTACGACGACCGGGGCGAGGGCATCGTCATCGCCAACGTCGACTCGGGCGTCCAGTACGACCACCCGGCGCTGAAGGCCAACTACCGCGGCAACAACGGCGATGGTTCCTTCACACACGACTACAACTGGTACGACCCGACCGGCCAGTGCCCCACGTCGGCGCCCTGCGACAACAACGGTCACGGCACCCACACGATGGGCACCATGGTCGGCGCGGGCGGCGTCGGAGTCGCGCCCGGTGCGAAGTGGATCGCCGCCAAGGGCTGCGAGTCCAGCTCCTGCTCGGACGCCTCGCTGCTCGCGGCGGGCCAGTGGATCCTCGCCCCGACCGACCACAACGGCCAGAACCCGCGCCCCGACCTCGCGCCCGACATCGTGAACAACTCCTGGGGCGGCGGCGACACGACGTTCTACCAGGACATCGTCGAGGCGTGGAACGCGGCCGGGATCTTCGAGGCGTTCGCCTCCGGCAACGACGGTGACGGCGTGACCTGCTCGACCGGCCACGCACCGGGCTCGCAGGCACCGGCGTACGGCGTCGGCGCGTACGACGTGGACGGCAAGATCGCCTCCTTCTCCGGCTTCGGGCCCTCCAAGCTCGACGGCTCGATGAAACCGAACATCTCGGCCCCGGGCGTCAACGTCCGCTCCACCTGGCCGGGCAACACCTACAAGGCGATCTCCGGTACGTCGATGGCGACCCCGCACGTCGCGGGCGCCGTCGCCCTGCTCTGGGCGTCGGCTCCCTCCCTCATCGGCAACATCGAGGCGACGCGCGCGCTGCTGAACGAGGGTGCGGTCGACGTCGACGACACACATTGCGGCGGCACCGCCGGCGCAAACAACGTGTGGGGCGAGGGCAAGCTCGACATCTTCGCCTCCGTCGACAAGGCCCCGCACACGGCGGCCGTCGTCACCGGCAAGGTCACCGACAAGGCGACGGGCTCCGCGTTGTCCGGCGTCACCGTGAAGGCCTCGGGCGCCACCTCGACCCGCACCGTGACGACCGCGTCAGACGGCTCCTACCGGCTGACGCTCCCGGCGGGCACGTACGACTTCACCCTCGGTGGCTACGGCTACGCGGACGGCGCCAGGTCCGGCATCACCGTCACCACCGGCGAGCAGGCCACCGAGGACTTCGCCCTGAACGCGGTCGCCTCGCACGCCGTGTCCGGCACCGTCCTCGACGTCACCGGCAAGCCGCTGGCCAAGGCCACCGTCCAGGTCGCGGGCACGCCCGTCGCCTCCGTCACCACGGACGCCACCGGCCACTTCACCCTGCCGAAGGTCGCCGAGGGCTCGTACACGCTGACCGCCACGCCCGCCGCGCCCGTCCTGTGCAACGGCACGTACAACAGCAAGCTGACCGTGGACGGCGACGAGACGCTCACCGCCCGGGTGCCCGCCCGCTCCGACAGCACCGGCAACAGCTGCACCCCCGCCACGTACTCCTGGATCGCCGGCAGCAGCAAGGTCGCGCTCAGCGGGGACGAGGACGCCAGGACGATCGCGCTGCCCTTCCCGGTGAAGCTGTACGGCGTCCCCTACTCCAGCGCGAGCGTCACCACGAACGGCCTGATCAACTTCATGGAGCCGCGGCTCGGCGACTACGAGAACGTCGCACTCCCGTCGGCGGACAAGCCGAACGGCACCGTCGCCGCGTTCTGGGACGACCTGACCCTGGACAAGAAGTCGAGCGTGCAGACCTCCACCACCGGTACGGCCGGCAGCCGGAAGTTCGCCGTCGTCTGGAACAACGCCGCGTTCGCTGACGGGAGTCCGGGCCGCGTCACCTTCGAGGCCGTCTTCGACGAGGCCACCGGCGCCGTCACCCTCCAGTACCTCGCCGTGCCGGGCGGCGGCGCGAGCGCCACCGTCGGCATCGAGAACCAGGCCGGCACCGACGCCCTCCAGTACACCTTCAACGAGCCGGTCCTCAAGGACAAGGCCGCCATCCGCATCGCGCAGGGGACCAAGTGATGAGAAGCAACTCCCGGCGGGCGCTGCGGCTCGCCTCCGCGCTGGTCGCGGCCGGCCTGGCGCTGAGCGCCGCGCCTCCCGCCCTCGCGGCCGACGACGGCTCCCTGCTGACGCTGACGGACGGCCAGGCCGAGAAGCTCGCCGACCACGCCCAGCTCAACCCCTACGCGGACGCCGACCGCGAGACGGTCGACCCGCAGGGCGCGACCAAGGGCTCCGGTACGGACGGGCAGGGCTCCGGCTCCCACCTCGACGAAGGCACCGGCACCGACGGCGCCGTCACTATCTCCCCCAAGTCCGCGCTGGAAGGCGTGCGCGGCCTCGCTGCCACCGTCCCCGCCGGGGGCAAGGGCGGCGACTACTTCACCCTGCACAGCCTCGGCAGCGTCCAGCGCAGCAAGGCCGACGGCACCGCCCTGTGGCGGCGCGACAACGCCTCGCTGTACGCGGACTGGGGTGTCAAGAACTCCCGGCCATGGCAGACAGAGCCGTACCCGGCGCGGATCGTCATGGGCTACAACGCGGTCAGCCCGTTCACACCGGCCTCCGACCAGGGGTACGTGACCGGCGACCTGACCGGCGACGGCGTGGACGACGTGGTGTTCTCGGCGAGCGTCGGCGTGAACCCGTACCGCCCCTTCACCTCGCCCGGCTCGACCCTGCCCAACGGCACCTTCGTCACGGTGCTCGACGGGAAGACCGGCAAGACGCTGTGGTCGAAGCTGTACGCGTACGCCTACAACGTGAAGCTCGTCGGCAAGACGCTCGTCGTCACGGACGCGCCGTACTACAACCTCAACTCCCCGGCCACCGCGACCGCCACCGTCTCCGGCCTCCGCTTCGCGTACGCCGACGGGGCACTGAAGCCCACCGACACGTGGACGTACGACACGGAGGTGCGCGACCGCACGGCGTGGGGTGCTCTGGAGGATCTCGGCGGCGGCCTGGTCGCCGCGTCGTACAACCAGCGCAAGACAGCCACGACGGCGGGCCGCGGCCGCACTCTCGTGCTCGACACAACCGACGGCCAGGTCAAGTGGAAGACGGACAGCGCTCTTTACTCACGCCAGCTGCACCTGGACACAGCGCGCGGCCGGCTCGTGGCCTTGGAGCAGTCCGACCCGAACGACGGCGTCAAGTACGAGATCGACACCTACTCCCTGGCCGACGGCAGGCGGACCACCCTCGACACCCGGATCAACGCGCTGCCCACCGACATGACGATCGGTGACCTGCGGGGCGACCGGAAGCCCGAGTACGTGGTCAGCGAGTCGACACTCGACCCGTACCTGTACCTCAACTCCAACACCGTCAGGGTCGTGGACGGAACGGACCCCGCCACGCTGCTGTGGTCCTCAACCATCAAGCGGGCCGCCGACAACGGCCATGACGGTCCGAGCGTCTGGAGCCTCGACGTTGTCGACGGCAGCCTGGTGACGGCCGCCCAGGACGACACCGGCATGAACACCGCCGAGAACCCCGGCGGCGGCCAGTACGCCTCGCTCACCGTGTTCTCCGGCAGCGGTGACGTGCGCTGGCAGGAGAAGGGTATCGGCGCGTCGCCGATGTTCGCCCAGGCCTACCGCGACGCCGACGGCCGGCATATCCGCACGGTCGACCAGAACCAGAACCTGCGCACCTACGGGTTCGGCAACGGCGAGCAGCAGGCCCTGCTGCCCTTCCAGGGCGACCTGTCGTCCTCGGCCTCGGCCGACCTCGACGGCGACAAGAAGAACGACCTGGTCGTCGGCGGCAAGTCCAATGGCGTGTGGGCCTACTCGGGTCCCTCGCTGACCGCGGGCAAGCCCAAGCTCCTGTGGAAGGCCACCGTCCCGGGCCAGGTGCACCGGATCGAGAAGGGCGACGTCAACGGCGACGGCGTCGACGACTTCGCGGTGGCCGCGGACACGGCGGTCGCGGTCCTCGACGGCCGCACCGGCAAGGCCCTCGAACGCATCGACGGCAAGGGGCAGTTCATCCGCTCCGTGACGGTCGCCGACCTGAACGGCGACAAGCGTGCCGACGTCCTCGTGCCCACCGACAAGCTGCGGGCCTACCGCGGCGACGGCTCGGCGCTGTGGACGTACGCGGCACCGGACAGCGCGGGCGACGTCGTGTTCGGCGACCCCGCGGTGGGCGAAGGCCGGGTGTACGCGCAGTACACCAGCACCGACTCCCTCGACAAGGACTCACCCGTGGTCGACGGCGCCGCACTCGACGCCAAGAAGGGCACGGTGCGCTGGACCGCCTCGCCGAAGGCCCCGGCCGAGGCCGTCGACGGCAAGCTGTACGGAGCCGTCCTGAAGCGAGGCGTGTTCACCTCGCCGAAGATCCCGTACGCCGACGGGCACGCGGTCGTCTACACCTGGATGGCGGCGACCTCCACCACCGCGTCGGGCGCCCCGGACGCGACGAGTCTGCGCAACGTCGTCGAGATCCGCGACAGCCGCACCGGCGAGGTCCTGCACCAGGGCCTGGCCGGCGGCGCCTGGACGCTCGGGAACTACTTCACCGGGCCGGAGGGGCTGAACGTCGCGGGGACCGCTTCGTTCCGCACCTATGGGGCGGGCGGCCAGGACTACTCGATCTTCACCTTGGCCAGCACGGAGACCGGCGGCTTCCTGACCGGACCGGGCGGAAAGCGGCTCCTCGCGGCGGGCACCCAGGCGGGCCTCGACCTCTACGACCCGGCCGTGCTCACCGGGGGCCACAACTACCCCGCTCCCGTGGGCCGAGTCACGCTGATGGGCGCCCGGGAGTACTTCTCCGGCGACCTGGACGGTGACGGCGTCGACGAGGTCGTGAACCTCGGTTTCGACGAGACGGGCTTCGACCGGACGACCGAGCTGCTCGGCGGCCGATACCTGAACCAGTTCACCGCGATCTCCCAGCTGACGGTGAACACACTCTCCTGACCTTCGCCATCGCCCGCAGGCCCCCCGGACATCCGTTCGGGGGGCCTGCGGTGCGCCTGGGGCAGGGGGTTAAAGTGCGCCCTTATGGGTGCGGACAACACGAACCACGGCACGGAATCCGCTCCTCCACTGCTGCGTCTACACCTTTTCGGCGGCTTTCGGCTCACTCGCGACGGCGGCCCCGCCCTCGCCGAACGATGGCCACGCCCCAGCGCCCGCGCCCTCGTCAAACTCCTCGCGGTCTCCCCCGGCCACAGCCTCCACCGCGAACAGGCCATGGACATCTGCTGGCCCGACGCCGACGCGTCCGCCGCGCTCGGCAGCCTGCGCGTCGCCCTGCACGCCGCGCGCCGCGCCCTGGAGCCGGAGCTGGCGCCGCGAGCGGCCTCCTCGTACCTCATCTCGGACGGCACGCTCCTGCGCCTCGATCCGCGGACGGTCTGGATCGACGCCGACCACGCGGAGCGACTGGCGGAAGCCGCGCTCGACTCCGGCTCCACCACCCGACTCGGCGCCGCGCTCGGCGCGTTCACGGGGGAACTGCTGCCGGAGGACCGGTACGCGCCGTGGACCGACTCGCGGCGCGAACGGCTCGCCGTCGTGTGCGAACGGCTGCGGATCACACTGGCCGAGGCGCTGCTCGACGAGGATGCCGCCGACGAGGCCGCCACGGTTGCCCGGTCGGCGCTCGACGAGAACCCGGCGGACGAGCGCGCCCATCAGCTCCTCATGAGCGCCTATCTGCGCCAAGGGCTGCGGCGGCAGGCGGTACGGCAGTTCCACGCGTGCCGCGAGGCCCTCGACTCCGAACTCGGCGTGCGTCCCGGGCCCCGGACTCAGCGGCTCCATCTGCTCGCCCTCGACGCGGGCGGAGCGGCGGCCCCGGTGGCGCGGCCCGCCGCGGGATTCACGCCGCCGGGCGCGGTGCGAGGGCCCGCGCCGGCGCCGCTGCGGGGGCGTGACGCGGTCCTCGACCGGCTGCTCGCGCCGGACGCGCCCGCCGTACAGCTGATCTGCGGCGAGGCGGGGCTCGGCAAGACGCGCCTGGTGAGCGAGGCGGCACGACGCGCTCTCGGCGAAGGCTCCGCGGTGCTGTGGGGTGCGGGCCACGACGCGGAAGGACACACGCCGTTCGGCGCATTCGTGGAGGCGCTCGACGGCTGGCTCGCCGACCGGCCGCCCGCGGAGCGCGCCAGGGCCGGTGCCGAGTACCCCGAACTGGCGTCGCTGCTCCCGTCGTTGGGGCAGGCGGGCGGTGGCGCGGAGCGCAGTCCGGAGGAAGAGCGGGAGCGGCTGTTCCGGGCGGCGGCCGGGCTGCTCGGAGAACTCGCGGAGACGGCGCCCGTCCTGGTCGTCCTCGACGACCTGCACGCGGCCGACGCGGGCTCGTTCCAACTGCTCGGCCATCTGGCCCGCCGTGTCAGGACGGCCCGCGGCCCCGTCCGCTTCGTGGCGACGTACCGGTCCGAGGAACTCACCGAGACCGACCCGCGCCGCGCGGGCCTCGAATCCCTCGTACGCCAGCGACTCGCGCGCCATGTGGAACTGCCCCGCCTGGGCCGCGACGACTGTCTGACCCTGGCCGCGGACGCGCTGGGCCTGCCGGCCGGGTCCGCCGTACCCGAGCGGGTCTGGGACCTCTCGCTGGGCAACCCACTCTTCGCCCTGGAACTGGCGCGGGCATTCGGGGACGAGCGCGGGGGCGAGGCAACCATGACGGAGGCATCCGAGCCCGAGCCTCAAGCTCCCGACGGTGTACGGCAGTTGGTGGCCACGCGGCTCGCGCGGCTCGGGTCCGCCGCGCGCCGGGTCGTGGAGGCCGTGGCGGTGGCCGGCGGGGACGCGGCACTCGCCGAGGTGCTCGACGTCGCGGGCGCGGGGCTGCACCCGCTGCTCTCCATGGCCGAGGCAACGTCCGGCGCCGACGCGGCCGTCGCGGCCTCGGTCCTCGCCGAACGGGACGTCGTCGCCGACGGGCGCACCGTACCCGGCCTCACCTTCCGCCACCCCCTCGTACGCCTCACCTGCTACGAGCGCCTCTCCGCCGCCCGCCGCCGCCTCCTCCACTCGGCCTACGCCGAGGCCGTGCTGCGGCGCAGGCCCGACGCCGTGGACACGCTCGCCGCGCATCTGACCCGCGCGGACGACCCGCGCGCCACCGGCTATCTCCGGCAGGCCGCCGAGCGGGCAGCCGCCCTGTGCGCGAACGACACCGCGGACCACTACTACGCTCAGCTCACCGACCGTCTCGACGCGTTCGCCGCCGAGTCGGCGAGGGCCAGGATCGACCGGGCGGCCGTGCTGCGCCGCATGGCGCGGTACGAGGACGCGGCGCGGGTGCTGCGCGAGGCCCTCGACGACCTGGCTCGCCGCGGCGACGCGGACGGGCGCGTCCTGGCCTCGGCCCGGCTTGCCGAGGTCCTGGCGAAGACCCGCTCCACGGAGGAAGGGCTCGCCCTCCTCGACGCGGCGCCGCCCGCCGCGGGAACCACGCCGGAGACGGCCACCGCGCACCATCTCGCCCGCTCCCTCCTGTACTTCGTCACCGGCCGCTACCCGGAGGCCGTCACCGCGGGAGAGGCGGCGCACTCGGCGGCGCTGCGGGTGACGGGGCCCGAGCAACGCGGTCTGCTCGCGCGTTCGCTCGCCACACAGGCCACGTCGCTGGCCCTGGCCGGGCGCTTCGCGCAGGCCAGGCCCGTGGCGGACCGCGCGCTGCCGCACGCGGAGGCGTACGGGGATCCGCAGTTGCTCGGCTCGGTCCTCTCCGTCCTGCGGGAGCACGCGCGCCGGTCGGGGCGGCTGCGGGAGGCCATCACGACGGGCCAGCGCGCCCTCGCGCTGGCCGAGCGCTCCGGCGACCCGACGGCGGCAGCCTTCGAGCGGGCCAATCTCGCCGAACTCCATCTGCTCCTGGAGGAGTACGACGCGGCGCGCGACCTCGCGCAGGACGCGGTACGCGAGTCGGAGCCGCACACGGGCTGGTGCGCTCCGTATGCGCTGGCCGCGCTGGCGCGGGTACGGATGCGGTCGGGTGACGCGGAGTCCTGCGCCGCCCTCCTGGACCGGGCGGGCCGGACCGCCGACGCGCAGGGCGACCGGCAGGCCCAGCAGGAAGTACGGCTGGCCCGGGCCGAGTTGGGCGTACGCCGGAACCGCCCCGAGGAGGCGCTGGCCCTGCTTGCCGGGACGACGGACGCGGGCCATCTCACGGCCTGGGCCCACCTGGAGGCGGGCCGCCCCGCCCAGGCAGCAACGCTCGCCGAGGCCGAAGCCGCCCGCGCCCAAAAGGCGGGCGAGCGCCTGGCGGAGGCGGAGGCCAGGATCATTCACGGCCGCGCGCAAGCAGCACTAGGGCGTAGCTAGCCCCTCCGGCGCTTGAGGGGCGGGGTCCGGGGCGGAGCCCCGGTTCGGGAACGGGCGGGCCCGGGGAAGAGACCCCGCCCCGAGGACCCCCCGCTACCACCCCGCACCCCGACCCCCGCCGCCCCCACCAGCAGCACGCCGAGCATCAGGAACGGCGCGGCAACCCCCGCGACCCCCGCCACAAGCCCGGCCGCGGCCGGCGCCGCCACCTGCCCGAGCCGGTTGCCGGTGAGCCGCAGCGCGAGCGCCGTGGACCGGGCGTCGTCGGGCGCCGCCTGGACGACCGTCGTCATCGAGAGCGGCTGCCCGACACCCAGGCAGAAACCGAGCACAGCCAGCATCAGGGCGAGCGCCCACACCGGCACGGGCAGCGCGATACCCGCACACACAGCCCCGGCGACCAGGCAGGTGGTGGCGAGAAGAGTCGCCCTCCCGAGGCGCCGCAGCATCGGCGTCATGACAAGCCGGCAGGCGATCGTGGCGGCGGCCCGCAGGCTCAGCAGCAGGCCGACGACGGACGGCGCGATCCCCCGGTGCTCGCCGACGACCGGCAGATACGCCGTGAGGATGTCCGTCGCGGACAGGACAGCGAGGGAGATGAAGATGCCGCCGGGCACACCCCGGGTACGCAGGATCCGCCCGACCGGCACGCGCGGCCCGGCGGGTGCGGCCGCACCCGTCTTCGCACGGGGGTGCTCGATGCGCCACAGCGAGGTGAAGGAGACCGCGGCGACGGCTGCCGCGACGAGCAGCGCGAGCGCGCTCGTGGCTCCCAGGTCGGGCCCGCCGATGAGCGCGCCCGCGGCGATCGGCCCGCCGAGCTGGCCGAGGGACGCGCCGATGGTGAAGTGACCGAAGTTGCGGTCCTGTTCGGCCGGAGCGGACTGGCGGGCGACGATCGACTGCGCGCCGATCACGAACGACAGATGACCGAGTCCCATCACGCCGCTCCAGGCGGCCATCGCGGCAAGGGAGCCGGCCGTGCCGCTGAGCGCGCAGCCGCCGGCGATGAGGACGACGCCGACGGGCAGCAGGGGCGCGCACCGGCCGTGGTCGGTGCGGCGGCCGAGCGGTACGGCCGCGAACAGCGGAAGGAGCGCGTACACACCCGCGATCACACCGATCGCACGCTCGTCCGCGCCGAGCGCGACAGCCCGGTAGGAGACGGCGGGCCGCGCCATCGACACCGCCCCCTGCGCGAAGCTGAAGGCGATGACGAGGCGGAGCAGCCAGCTTCTCCTGCCGGGCTCTGTAGGGAGACTCATCGAGGTCAGAGGATCCCGAAGAGGAATCCGGCGCCGAGTATCACCAGCGCGGTGAGCGCGGCCCATTTGACCGTGAATTTCGTGTGGTCGCCGAACTCGACCTTGGCCATGCCGACGAGGACGAAGACGGCGGGGACGAGCGGGCTCGACATGTGCAGCGGCTGGCCGATGAGGGAGGCGCGGGCGATCTCGAGGGTGGAGACGCCGTGCGCGTTCCCGGCCTCGGCGAGGACGGGCAGGATGCCGAAGTAGAAGCCGTCGTTCGACATGAAATACGTGAACGGGATGGACAGGACGCCGGTGACGAGGGCCATGTGCGGGCCCATCCAGTCGGGGATGCCGCCGACGACCCACTTGGCCATGTGGTCGACCATGCCGGTGCCCTGGAGGACGCCGGTGAAGACGGCCGCGGCGAAGACCATGCCGGAGACGTTCAGGACGTTCTCGGCGTGGGCTGCGAGGCGGGCCCTCTGGTCGGGCATGTGCGGGAAGTTCACCGTGAGGGCGAGCGCGGCGCCCAGGATGAACAGCACCGGGATCGGCAGCCACTCCATGATCATCGCGGTGAGCAGGGTCACCGTCATGAGCGCGTTGAACCAGTAGAGCTTGGGGCGCAGGGTGGCGCGGTTCGGATCGAGGGCGGCGAAGGTCTCGCCGTCCTCGTTCTCGTACGAGGGCGCGTCGGAGCCGGAACCGGAGCCGCCGGAGGCCTTCTTGCCGGAGCCGGAGCCGGAACCCGTGCCGCCGGAGGCACCCGCACCGACGAGCACCTTCTCGTCGGACGTCTCGGTGACGGTCTCGGTGACCTCGTCGAGCGACAGGTAGCCGAGGCGCTTGCGCTCGCGGCGGCCCAGCACGTAGGCGAGGGCGAAGACGAAGAGCAGACCGACGGCGAGCGCCGGGATCATCGGCACGAAGATGTCGCTGGCGTCGAGCTTCAGCGCCGTCGCGGCGCGGGCGGTGGGGCCGCCCCAGGGCAGCGTGTTCATGACGCCGTTGGCGGTCGCGGCGACACCGGTCATCACGATCAGGCTCATCTTGAGGCGCTTGTACAGCGGGTACATCGCCGAGACGGTGATCATGAAGGTGGTGGAGCCGTCACCGTCGAGGGAGACGATCGCCGCGAGCACCGCGGTGCCGACGACGATGCGGACCGGGTCGGCCTTCGCGAACTTCAGGATGCCGCGCACGATCGGATCGAAGAGGCCGACGTCGATCATCAGACCGAAGTAGACGATGGCGAACATCAGCATCGCCGCCGTGGGCGCGAGGTCACCGATGCCCGCGACGACGTAGTCGCCGAGCTTGGCTCCCTTGCCCACGAAGACGCAGAAGAGAGCGGGGATGAGCACGAGCGCCGCGATCGGCGACACCTTCTTCATCATGATCAGCACCAGGAAGGTGGCAATCATGCCGAAGCCGAGGATGGTCAACATGTGGATACCTAACGTTCGCCCTTGAACTTCCACCGGGGCCTTGCGGTCAGCGAGACGTTAGGGCGCGCACATCAGCCTTAACAAGATGTTGACGTGCGAGCAATAAGCGCAAAACTCCAGGTCACGGGGTTGGGCGGCGATCGAGGGTGCCGGCGAGGACGTTTTCAGCGCTCCCGGGGACCGCCGCCGACGGGGCGGGCCCCGGATCAGTCCAGCACTCGCGCCAAATACACCCGCAGCAGCTCCCGCGTCTCCGCGATGACGTTCTCGTCGCCCGTCGGGTCGAGCCGGAACGCGAGCCGGACCAGGGCGTCGGCTGATTCGACGGCGACCAGGAACGTGCGCCGCAGGGTTTCGTCGGGGGTGCGGTCGAGGTGGACGGCGAGCAGCTCGGTGAGGCGGTCGGTGAGGCGGTGGTTGGGGCCGGCGTCGGCGCCGACGGGGATCTGATTGCCGAAGTCGACGAGGGAGAAGCCGGGAGCGGTGCGCTTCATGGCGAGGTACTCGTCGAGGACGGCGTCCATGGCGGCGCGCCAGTCGGCCGCGGGGATCGCCGCGAGGCGCCCTACGATCCGCTCTGCGTAGCGCTGCAGATTGCGTTCGGCGAGGGCGTCGACGAGGGCGCGTTTGTTGCCGAAGAAGCGGTAGACGGAGCCGATGGGCACCCCGGCGCGGACCGCCACGGCCCGGGTGCTGAGCTCCTCGTAGCCGCCTTCGTCGAGCAGTTGCGCGCAGGCGTCGAGTATCCGGCTCAGGCGTTCGGCGCTGCGCTGCTGGACGGGCGCCCGGCGCAGGGACGTGGAGTGGGTCACGGGTTCCACGGGCGGCGTCCACGGCATGACCCGGAGAGTAGAGGACTGTTCAGCTTCCCGGGGTGCTCTTGCGCGAGGAAAAAGGGAATCCTACGGTAGAGCATAGGAATCATGGACGAGGGAGCCACATGCGTGACGCGAGGAAGACCGCCGAGGGGCTTGCCTACCTCTCGGGCTTCGGCAACGAGCACAGCTCGGAGGCGGTGCCCGGCGCTCTGCCCCACGGACGCAACTCGCCGCAGCGCGCCCCGCTCGGTCTGTACGCGGAGCAGCTGAGCGGCGCCGCGTTCACCGAGCCGCGGGCGCACAACCGGCGTTCGTGGCTGTACCGGATCCGCCCCTCGGCCGCGCACCCGGCGTTCGTACGGGCGGACAACGGCGCGCTGCGCACCGCCCCCTTCACCGAGTCCGTCCCCGACCCCAACCGGCTGCGCTGGAACCCGCTGCCCGAGCCGGCGCCCGGCACGGACTTCCTGGCGGGCCTGTGGACCCTGGGCGGGAACGGCGACGCTGCCCAGCGCGCCGGTATGGCCGTGCACCTCTACCACGCCAACTCCTCCATGACGGACCGGGTGTTCAGCGACGCGGACGGCGAGCTCCTGATCGTCCCCGAGCGCGGCGGCCTGCTGCTGCGCACCGAGTTCGGCCTGCTGCACGTGGATCCCGGCCACGTCGCGCTGATCCCGCGCGGGGTCCGCTTCCGTGTCGAACTCCTCGACGGCGATGCCCGCGGCTACGTCTGCGAGAACTACGGCTCCCCCTTCCGGCTGCCCGACCTGGGCCCGATCGGCGCCAACGGCCTGGCGAACGCCCGGGACTTCATGGTCCCCGTCGCCGCGTACGAGGACACCGAGGGGCCGGTGGAGGTGGTGAACAAGTTCTGCGGAAACCTCTGGCGCGCCACGTACGACCACTCGCCGCTCGATGTCGTCGCCTGGCACGGCAACCATGTCCCGTGCGTCTACGACCTGCGTCGTTTCAATGTCATCGGGTCGGTCAGCTACGACCATCCGGATCCGTCGATCTTCACGGTCCTCACCTCGCCGAGCGACACCCCGGGGCTCGCGGGCGTGGACTTCGTGGTGTTCGCGCCGCGCTGGCTGGTCGGCGAGGACACGTTCCGGCCGCCGTACTTCCACCGGAACGTGATGAGCGAGTACATGGGCCTGATCGAGGGCGCTTACGACGCCAAGACGGCCGGCAAGGGGGGTTTCGTTCCGGGCGGTGGTTCGCTGCACAACATGATGTCGGCGCACGGCCCGGACCGTGAGACCTTCGACAAGGCGTCGGCGGCCGAACTCAGGCCGCAGAAGGTCGACGACGGGCTCGCCTTCATGTTCGAGACCCGGTGGCCGGTGACCGCGACCGCCCAGGCGGCGCAGGCCGATCACCTCCAGCGCGGCTACGACGACGTGTGGAGCGGCCTCGAACGGCACTTCAGGCCGTCGCACTGAGCCCGTTGCACTGAACGCGCCCGACCGATACGGATAGCCCGTGACCTCTTTCGCCCCGGACTCGATCGTCCTGAACCGCAAGCTGCCGCTCTGGTATCAGGTGTCGCAGTCCCTGCGCGCCTCCATACTGGGGCGCTCCCCCGACGACCCGCTGCGCCTGCCCACCGAGGAACAGCTCGCGGGGCACTACGGGGTGAGCGTCCTGACCATGCGGCAGGCGCTCAAGGAGCTGGAGGACGAGGGGCTCATCACCCGGCACCGCAGGCGCGGCACCTTCATCGAGCCGGCCGCGCGGCGGGGAGCACCCGTGCGCCTGCTCGGCTCGGTCGACGCCATCGTGGCCCAGCAGTCCGGTATGACGACCGAACTGCTGGACCACGGCACGGTTCCGGTTCCCGGCACGATCGCCGAGTACTTTCCGGAGGCCGAGACCGTGGGCACGTACCACCGGCTGCGCTGCGACGAGAAGACCGGTGAGCCGACGAACCACGCCCGCAACTACATCAGGGCCGACCTCGCCGACCGTGTCGACCTGGACGATCTGGTGCGCTGGCCGATGACGAAGGTCCTGCGCGACATCGTCGGCGTGCGCATCAGCCGGATCACCGACACCGTCGAGGCCCGGCTCGCGGACCCGGAGACGGCCCGCCTGCTGCAAGTCCCGCTGCTCAGCCCGATCCTGCACTACACGGGGATCACCTATGACGAGGACGGCCGGCCGCTGGATGTCGCCGTCATCCACTACCGCGGCGACCGGTTCTCCTTCACGGTCACTCTCGACGCGCACTGACCGCGTCGTACGATGCCGGGCGTGACGCCCGACAGCCTCGAAAGCCTTGTTGACGCGCCGCTGCTCGCGGACCTCATGCCGTGGTCCGTCGCGCCCCTGCGCCTGGGCCGCGCCTGGCCGCTGGCGCCGGACCAGGCTTCCCTGAAGGCCCGTTGGTCCGCGTTCGTGAAGGCCGAGGCGGCGGAGCGCGAGTCCCTGCTCGAACCGAGCCGGGCCCGCACCCTGCGCACGGCCGTCGCCCAGCTCCCCGGCCGGCGCACCCCGACGGACGACCTGACCCACGCCGAGGGCCCCTGCCCCGAACCCGTCCGGGTGCTGCACGCCCCCTTCGACGAGCAGTGGCTGATACCGGACCACCGGCTGATCGACGCGGCCCGACCCGAGCTGTGGCGGGTGGCCGACGAGAGCCAGCTGTTCCTCGTCGAGCAGGGTTTCGTGCCCGGGGCGGGCGGACCGGCGGTGCTCGCCTGCGCGATCCTGCCCGAGGGCCGCTCCCCCGCGGGACGCCCCGGCCGCATCCGCCCGCTGTACCGGCGCCCCGAAGGACGCGAACCGAATGTGACGCCCGGCCTGCTCACCGAGCTCTCCGGCCGGTTCGGGCACGGGGTCGGGGCGCGCGACCTGCTCGCCTGGACCCTCGCCGTGGCGCGGCCCTCCCCGCAGGGCCCGCGGGTCCCGCTCACGGACGACGCCGGAGTCTGGGCCTCCGGCACAGCGCTCGGCGAGCGGATCCTGTGGCTGTTGCGCCGAGGCGGCGAGGGCGACCGCCCCAAACTCCCCGGGGGCCGCCGCCCGTACGTGCGCGCCCCGCTCCCGGACCGCCCCACCGAGCTGCTCTACGACCGCGAGGAGGAGGCCCTGCTCGTCGGCGACGGCCGCATCTCCCCGGTCCCCGCCGAGGCCTGGGACTTCCAGGTGAGCGGGGTGCGGGTGATCGAGCAGTGGTTCGCGCGCAGGACCGCGGCCGCCGAGCCGGGGACGCTGGCCGGGATCCGCTCCAGTGCCTGGCCGCAGTCGTGGACGTCGGAGCTGCTGGAGATCGTCACGGTACTGGCACTGCTGGCCGAACTGTGCGCGCGGCAGGAGGAGTTGCTGACGGACGCCGCGTCGCTCATCACGGCGACGGACCTGCGTGGGGCGCGCGTCCTGCCCCCGGCGCCGGCCACGCGCAGGCCGGCCTCGGTCCTCGACCATCACGAGGAGGGCCCGGGCGGCCAGTTCGCGCTGCTCTGAAGTTCGGCGCTCCCCCCCCCGGACTCAGGAGGGGACGAATCCGTCGAGGGTGCGCCCGAGGGCCCGCTCGAAGGCCGCTTCCATGTCGACGGGCCCGGTGCTCTGGGCGAACGCGGCGGCCAGGTGCGGATAGTCGCCGGTCGAGATCCGGCTGACCAGGTAGGCGGTCCGCGCGGCGAACTCCTGTTCCTCCGACCAGGGCAGCGAACGGGTCCGCTCGGCGGAGGCGATCTCGTTGGCGACGTAGAACGTCACGACGCCGGTGAGGGACGCGACGAGTTCCATCTTCGTCCCGGCCGGCAGGTCGACCGGTTCGAGGCAGGTCATGCAGTACTCCAGGTACCGCAGCGCGTTCGGGCTGAAGCCGTAGACGGGTGACATGAGCCGGGGCATCCACGGGTGCCGGATCATCAGGGCGCGGGCCTGCCGGGCGAGGGCGAGCAGGTCGGCGCGCCAGTCGCCGGTCGGCTCGGACAGGTCGTACTCGGCGCTCACCGCGTCGACCATCAGTTCGTAGAGGTCGTCTTTCCTGGGCACGTAGTTGTAGAGCGACATCGTGCCGAGGCCCAGCTCCCCGGCGATCCGCCGCATCGACACGGCGTCGATGCCGTCCGCGTCCGCGACGCGCACGGCGGCGGCCGCGATGTCACCCCTGCCGTAGGCGGGTTTCGGGCCACGTCCCGCGCGCTCGGGGCGCGTCCAGATCACTTCGGGTTCGGCCGCTCGGCCCGTCATCGATCATCACCTCGCCCACCATCGTAGTTACGTACACCGTACGTAGTGCGCTACGGTAGCTCCATGACTTCTACGTACGCCGTACTTAGTGAAGGTCTGGAGAAGCGATACGGCTCCGGGGACCAGGTGGTCCACGCCCTGCGGGGCCTCGATCTCGCCGTCGAGGAGGGCACGGTCTGCGGGCTGCTCGGGCCGAACGGCGCGGGCAAGACGACAGCCGTCCGGGTGCTCACCACCCTGCTGCGGCCCGACGCGGGGTCCGCGCGTGTCGCGGGCCACGACGTCCTGACCGAGGCGCCGGCCGTGCGCCGCCTGATCGGCGTCACCGGGCAGTACGCATCGGTCGACGGCGACCTCACCGGACGCGAGAACCTGCGCCTGTTCGCCCGCCTCCTGCGGCTGCCGCGGAGCCGCGCCGACGAACTGCTCGACCGCTTCGGCCTCACCGCGGCGGCCGACCGCACGGCCCGTACGTACTCCGGCGGGATGCGCCGCCGCCTCGACCTCGCGGCGAGCCTGCTCACGCGGCCCGCCGTGCTCTTCCTCGACGAGCCCACGACCGGCCTCGACCCGCACAGCAGGAGCGGCATCTGGGACGCGGTCCGCGAGCTGACCGGCCAGGGCACGACCGTGCTGCTCACCACGCAGTACCTGGAGGAGGCCGACCAACTCGCCGACTCCGTGGTCCTGATCGACGGGGGACGCGCCGCCCACCGCGGAACCCCCGCCGAACTCAAGGCGCAGACCGGCAGTTACGCGGAGGTGGTGGTCGCCGAGGACGCGGCCCTGCACGCCGCCGCCGTCGTCCTCGACCAGCTCACCGGCGCCGAGCCGACCCTCGACCCGGACCGCAGGGCGGTCGGCGTGGTCACCCTCGACCAGACCCTCACGCTCCCCCGCATCGTCCGCGAACTGGACGCGTCGGGCGTCCCGATCGTCGACGCGACCCTGCGCCCGCCGACCCTGGACGAAGCGTTCCTGCGCCTCACCGGCGCCCGGGAGCTCGTCGCATGACCGCACCGCCCACCGACCCCGACTCCCCTTCGGAGACGACCTGATGACCACCGCGCTCCTGTACGACGGCACGGCGATGCTCGGCCGGCACCTCCAGCGGATCCGGCACGCGCCCGCGATCCTCGTGATGACGCAGACGATGCCGATCGTCTTCCTGCTCTTCTTCGGATACGTCTTCGGCAGCGCCCTGGCGATGCCCGGCGCGGACTACCGCGCCTTCCTGGTGCCGGGCATGCTCGTCGCGACCGCGGCGAACGGGATCATGACCGGGATGTTCACGGCGGCCCAGGACTCGCACCGGGGCGTCATGGACCGCTTCCGTACGCTGCCGATGACCCGCGCGGCCGTCCCGCTCGGGCAGGCGGCGGCCGACATCGTGACGACGGCGGCCGGTCTCGTGCCGCTGCTCCTCGTCGGGCTCGCGATGGGCTGGCGGATCGAGGGCGGCGCGCTCGAAGCGGCGGGCGCCTTCGGCCTGTTGCTGCTGTTCCGCTTCGCCGCTACGTGGGTCGGCATCCTGCTAGGGCTTGTCTCGCGCAGCGAGGAGGCGGCGGGCCAGCTCGGCGGCGCGACGTTCATGCTCCCGCTGCTGTCGAACGCGTACATCCCGACGGCGGGCTTCCCCGGCTGGGTGCGCGTGCTCGCCGAGTGGAACCCGATCAGCGCGGTCGCCACGGCCGTACGCGACCTGTTCGGCAACGCCCCCGTGCCCGGCGGCTCCTCGTGGCCCGTGGCGCACCCGGTGGCCGGCTCGCTCGCCTGGTGCGCGGGGCTGCTCGCGGTGTGCGTGCCGCTCGCCGTCCGCCGGTACACGACCGGCGGACGCTGAGCGAACTGCGGGCCGGTCTACTTCTGCGGGGCCAGCTCGGGTCCGAGCGAGGAGAACTTCTCGTTCGAGACGACCCGCCGGGGCGGCCAGGTGATGTTGTTCGGCGGCCACTTCTGCCCGGTCTTCTTCAGGAACCAGGCCGGCGGCTCGTACATGGGCGGCTCATAGCCGTCCGGCAGGGCCGTCTTCCACTCGACGTCCTTGGTGCGCTCCTTGAACTCGTCCTTGAGAGCCTTGAGCCGCTCGGGCTGCGTGATCAGGTCGACCGCCGTCGCCGCCAGGTACTTCGCGGCGGCGATCACCGCGGCCCGACCGGGCGCCGCGGCGGCGCACGACGCGGTGGACCAGGTGTGGAACTTGCCGCCGATCGGGGCGAGCGCGGCGCCCATCGACACAGTGGGCACGTTCCAGCTGATGTCGGCGACGTCCGTCGAACCGCCGCCCAGGAACACGGGGTTGGGCGGGGTCAGTTCGGCGACCTTGTCGTGCATGCCGACCTCGGGAAGCCCCAGGGACTTCTGCAGGTCCTTCGCCAGCTGGTGCGCCTCGGCGGTGAACGCGGGCGGGCCGATCTGCCGCATGTTGTCGTACAGCAGTTCCGCGGCCGCCTTGTTGGGCAGCTGGTTCCAGCAGGCGGAGGTGATGCGGTGCTGCACCTTCGTCTGCGAGGCCTTGGCGGCGGCCTCGGAGATCGCGATCACCTTGTCCAGCAGCACCTGGACGCGCGCCGTGCTTCCCTCGCGCACGTAGTAGGAGATCTCGGCGATCTCCGGGGTCACGTTCGGGATGTCGCCGCCGTTGTTGATGACCCAGTGCAGGCGCGCGGCCGGAGCCATGTTCTCCTCGCGCAGGAACTCCGACATCGTCGCCATCATCACGGCGGCGTCCAGCGCCGACTTGTTGCCGAGCGGGGTGCCGCCGTGGCCCGCCACGCCGAGGAACGTGAAGGTGACCGCGGTCATGGCGTTGCTGGTGCCCCAGCCGGTGGCGTTGGCGGTGGAGGGGTGCCAGTCGAGGAACGCGTCGAGCCCGTCGTACACGCCCCTGCTGACCGCGTACGTCTTGCCGATCAGCGCCTCCTCGGCCGTGGAGCCGAAGAACTTCACCGTGACCGGCACCTTGTGCTTCTTCGCCGCCTGCGCGACCGCGGCCGCCGCTGCCGCCGCCGCGGTTCCGAGGGCGCTGTGCCCACAGCCGTGGCCCGGCCCGTAACTCGGGGAGAAGGGGTCGTGGATGTACTCGCGCGGATCGTGATGGCCGACGCCTTTGTTCTGGGAGAGCCCGGGCAGCGCGTCGTACTCGCCGCTGAAGCCGAGGACCGGGCCGCCGCTGCCGTACGAGAAGGTCGCCGTGAAGGCCGTCGGGAAGCCGGCCGTACCGAACTTGACGTCGAATCCCGCCTTTTCGAGGAATCCGGCCTCGGCGACCGAGGAGTTCCACTCGCGCAGCGACAGCTCCGCGTGCTCCCAGATCTCCTCGTTCAGGCCCGTGATGCGGGAGGAGTTGGAGGTGATCCAGCCGAGGGCGGAGGACTTGGCCGGGCTGTCCTCGGCGAGGCCCTCGGGCGCCTTGTAGGCACCGGCCTCCTCGACGATGGAGTCGGCCGCCGCGGCCATCGCCGGGTCGGCCTCGGCGGTCATGGCAGCGGTCACTCCGGCCGCGCCGAGCAGTTGCATGATGCGGCGCCTGCTGAGCTGCGGGCCGGCGGCGGTCTGACTCGTCCCGTGCTCATGCTCGTGCTCATGCTGGTCGTGCAGGTCACACACGCGCGTACCTCCGGGGGTGAGGTTTCCGTGTACAGGCCAAACGATCAGGATCAGGCGCAACATTGGCCCCGGAACATTGCCCCGTCAACATCCGTGCATGACAAAGCTGTTACGCACCGGACATGGACGACTGCGCGCGGCGATGCCTGCGGGGGCGTCAACAGGCCCCGGAATGACAGAAAACCGACCGTGCGGAGGGCACGCGTCGGAGGTGAGAGGAGATGTACGGCGGCACAAGGGTGACAGGGATGCACGACGGCGCACCGGGGGGCGGGGAGGGTGCGGCTCACATGCCGTGTCAGCGCGCGTCAGCGCCGCTTCAGTGCCGGGCGGTCCGATGGGAAGAGCGGTGCCGGGGCGGCAGGGGATTTCTGTCCCGCGTCAGGCGAACACACCTGGATGACGCCGCGTGCCGTGGGGATGACGGTCGCGGAGATCGCGGCGCCGTGCCGGTACGGCATGGTCGCCTGAGCGCGGGACCGGGCTGTGCCGGTGATGACCGCCTGTCAGCGGCGGCCGCCGAACAGCGAGCGGCGCAGTCGCCGCAGTGGCGCGAAGAGCGAGACCCGGCTCACTCGCGCGCCCCTGCTGCTGCGCTCGTGCGCGACGTCACGCGAGGTGAGCTCACGCATGAGCGACGTCGCCTCGGCCGCCTCGCGCTGCGGGACGGCGGGACCGCCCAGCACCGAGAGATGGCGGTCGAGACGCGAGCTGGTCGCACTGCTCCCGCAGGTGATCGCAGGCACACGTGGCCTGCTGCGCACTGTTATCTGTTCCATGTCACTCCCCACCCGTACGAGGGCACCCGGCCCGGGCAGGTTAACCCTATCGCCCCGTCGCGACACTCGTGTATCCCGGCCACAGGATTCACCTCCCCTATAAGGAGGTTGACGATTACTCACCGAATCCGACTGATTCCAGGGCGAGTTGGACATGGCGGGCAGGAACGGGCACGTCCGGAACGTGGTCGATCTCACGGACACTGGGCTAGCTTTGTGGAGAATCGCACCGCTACGGATGGGGGTCGCCCGTGAGCGAGAATCCGGGCCGTGGAGAGACCGGTGAAGCGCGTGTGATCGCGGGGCGCTACCGGCTGCTGAGCCCCCTGGGCGAGGGCGGCATGGGCACCGTCTGGCGCGCCCGCGACGAGGTCCTGGGCCGCGAGGTCGCCGTCAAGGAGGTGCGCGCCCCGGCCGGGCTCCCGACGAGCGAGGTCGACCGGATGTACGCGCGCCTGGAGCGGGAGGCCTGGGCAGCGGCCCGTATCTCGCACCGGAACGTGGTCACTGTGTACGACGTGGCGACCGAGGAGGGCCGCCCCTGGATCGTGATGGAACTGGTGCGCGGGCTCTCCCTGTCCGACCTCCTGGACGCCGAGGGACCGCTGCCCCCGCGGCGCGCGGCGCACATCGGGGCCGAGGTGGTCTCCGCGCTGCGCGCCGCGCACGAGGCCGGCGTCCTGCACCGGGACGTGAAGCCGGGCAACGTACTGATCGCGAACGACGGACGCATCGTCCTGACCGACTTCGGCATCGCCACGGTCGAGGGCACTTCGGCGATCACGATGACGGGCGAGGTGATCGGCTCGCCCGAATTCCTCGCTCCGGAGCGGGCGTTGGGTCGCACACCGGGCCCCGAGTCCGACCTGTGGTCGCTCGGGGTCCTGCTGTACGCGGCCGTCGAGGGGCAGTCGCCGTTCCGGCAGGAGACGCCGTTGAACACGCTGCGGGCGGTGGTGGACGAGGAACTGCCGCCGGCCCACCGCGCGGGCCCGCTGGCACCCGTCATCGAGGGGCTGTTGCGCAAGGATCCGGCCGAGCGGACGCCGGCGGCCGACGCCGAGCGCGATCTGCGGCTGCTGGGCTCGGGCGGCACGCCCCGCGCGGGTACGGTCCTGGCGTCCCCGGAGTCGACGCCGACGCAGACGTCGTGGCAGGGAACGCCGCCGGCTCCTGTTCCCGCCGGATTCGCCTCGGGGCAAGGCGCGACGCCCTCCCCGGATCCGGCCACGCCGCCTCCGGAACGCCCCCGCCGCTCCGTCGCCGTCCTGCTCGTCGGCGTCGTGGCGCTGCTCCTTGCGCTCGGCGGCCTCACGTACGCGCTGATGAACCGGGGCGACGGGAGTGACAACTCCGGGGACAACAGTGCGAGTTCCGGCGGAAGCGTCTCCGGCACCCCGCGCAGCCCGTCGGACGATGATTCGAAGGGTGGCGGAGCAGGATCGCCCAGCGGGGACGGCGGCGGCAGCAAGGGCGGCAGCGGAGAACACTCGACGCCACCGCAGCAGTCCGTGCGCGTCAGCGTCTCGGCGGTGCACGGGAGTTACAGCGGTACCTGCCCGCCGCCGGGTGGGGAGGCTCCGGCCTTCAGGGCGACCTTCACGGTGGGCCGCGTGCCCGTCGACGTCCAGTACCGCTGGGTGACGGAGAGCGGCGAGTCGAGCGACCCGGGGTGGAAGACGCTCAGCTTCGCGTCCGGCGGCCCGAAGACCAGGTCGGTCGACCATGTCGAGACGGGCTACACGGACGGGGCCACGCTCCACAACCAGGTGAGTGTGGAGGTGCGCGACCCCGTCCGTGCCACGTCGAACTCGGTGGCGTACTCGGTGACGTGCAAGACGGAGCCCCCTACGGGCGGGACCTCTCCCTCGCCGTCATCGTCGTACTAGGCCTTTCGTTTGCACCGGACCCCGCGAGCCCGGCGGGATCCGGACGAGAGGCCCCAGGTGAGCGGACGTGCAGGGCGGTACTCGGAACTCGACGGGCTAGGCGGCCGCGCTGAACACGGGGAGGTAGCCGCCGGACTGGCCGGCCGCGGTGGGGTGGTAGGACTCGCTGGGGTCCAGCCAGTTGACGCTGTGCAGCCAGGCGCTGCCCGAGCAGATCTCGTGACCGGTGAACGTCGAGGTCACGTTGCCGAACGCGAAGCCGTGGTCGGCGGCCCGCTTGGCGGTGGTGGAGTTGATCAGGTCGGCCGCGCCGTTGATCGCGGCGCGTTCGGTCTCGGTCAGGCCCGCGATGCAGGAGCCGTTGAGCTGGTAGAAGCGCGGGTATCCCAGGACGACGACATGGGCGGCCGGTGCCCTCGCGGTTATCGCGGAGTACACCGAGTCGAGCTGGCCGGGCAGGGTGTTCTGGACGTAGGCCTTGGCCTCGTTGACGCGGGCGACACAGGTCGACTCGGACTGCAGGACGCAGGTGGTCATGACGTCCGCGAAGCCCGCGTCGTTGCCGCCGATCGACAGCGAGACGAGGCCGGTGCCGGGGCCGAGCGGGCCCAGCTGTCCGGAGAGAACGTCACTCGTGCGAGCGCCCGAGCAGGCGGTGAAGCTGAAGCTCGACGGTGAGTGGGCGGCCGCCCAGAGTGCGGGATAGGCCTTCGTGCTGCGCTTGCAGGAGCCGCTGGAGCTGTCGTAGCTGCCGGCACCCACGCCGGACGAGTACGAGTCGCCGAGTGCCACATAGCCCGTGGCCGCTGCCTGTTCGGACGCCTGGGCCGCTGTCGCTCCGGTGAGGGCGACGCCGACCGCAAAGAGGATTGAGGTCACGTACGCCGTAATTCGGAAACGTCTCATGAAAACCTCCTTTAGCAGGATCTCTGCCACAACTGTGGTAGCACGCCCCACAGTTCACGGGAAGTGTCCATGTCAACCTTTTCTCGTACGCCTCACGAGAGTTCGCCCGGCGTTCGATTGCAGGTACATGTCAGGCTTATGACATACCCTCAACTTCCTTGCGCTACGCCCGTAGACCGGCCGATCTCAACTGCACCTGTGTGAACGTGAGTTCGCGCGTGACACACCAGGTCTCCGGGGAACGTGCGTATGACATCTGCACCCTCCCTCCGCACCTTGACTGGGGCCCCGGGACTGCGCGACATTGAAGCCCGGCATCCGGCGCTTCGGGGGGCAAAGTCGCCAATGCAGACCATCGGCATCAAGCCACCGTCATCAGACAGAGCACCGTCACCTGCGCAGTTGGGACGCAGCAGGGACGTATCACCCTTGCTGGCAGGGGTGGCCGCCGCTGTCGCAGGGGTCGGCGCGGTACTGGCGCTCGCGGACATCACGTCGCCGCTGCGCGGCCCGTTGACGCTCTTCTTCCTTCTCGCGGCGCCGGGCGCCGCGATCGCTTCGGCGCTGCGCGGACTCGATCCGTGGGGTCGCTGGATCTCCGCCGTCTCGGGAGCGGTCGCGCTCGACCTGCTCGTGGCCGAGGCGATGCTCGCCACGCACCGCTGGTCGGTGACCGGCGGGGTCGTCACGATCGCGGCGATCAGCGTCGTCGGCCTCCTCGCACCCATGGTCCCCGCGCGACGGCTGCTCGGCCGCGCACCGGGAAGGCGGGACTCCTGACGTGGACATCACCCTGCACCGGCCCGGTGAGCTGACCGCCGCCGACCGGGCCGCCTGGACCGCCATGCAGTCCAAGGCGCATCTGCACGGCACGCCCGAGCTGGCGAACCCTTTCCTCTCACCCGAGTTCACCCTCGCGATGGGCCGCTGCCGGCGCGGGGTGCGGATCGCCGTCGTGCGCGAGGACGGCGAACCCGCGGCGTTCTTCCCGTTCCAGAGATCCGTGACCGGCGTCGGCAGAGCGGTCGGCCTCGGCGTCTCCGACAGTCAGGGCCTGGTGCACAGACCCGGCTTCGAGTGGGACGCCCGTGACCTCCTGCGGGCCTGCGGGCTCTCGGTTTGGGAGTTCGACCACCTGGCGGGAGGCCAGGAGCCGTTCGAGGCGGAGGCCTCCGGCAGCTTCCCTTCCCCGGTCATGGACGTCGACCAGGGGTACGAGACGTATCTGCGCCTGCTGCGCGAGCGGTCGCCGAAGTTCGCCAGGACGACGCTGGCCAAGGACCGCAAGCTGGGCCGGGACGCCGGCGAGGTGCGCTACGTGCACGACGAGCGCGACCCGCGGGCCCTGGCGACGCTGATGGAGTGGAAGTCGGCCCAGTACCGCAGGACCGGCCGCAGCGACCGCTTCTCGCACGCGTGGATCACCCGCCTCGCGCAGCAGCTCTTCCACACCTCTTCGGAGCCGTTCGCCGGGATCCTGTCGGTCCTGTACGCGGGCGGGCAGCCGGTCGCCGCGCACTTCGGGCTCCGCTCGGAGCGCGTGCTCGCCTGCTGGTTCCCGGCCTACGACCCGGCGTTCGCGAAGTTCTCGCCCGGGCTGATCCTGCATCTGCGCATGGCCGAGGCGGCCGCCGCCGACGGCATCGCCTATCTGGATCTCGGCCGCGGCCAGAAGGAATACAAGGACTCCCTCAAGACACGGGAACTGATCGTGCACGAGGGTTGGGTGACGCGCCGTCATCCGGTCGCTCTCGGACACCGGGCGCGCCGCGCTCCGGTCCGGGCGCTGCGTAACACCGTGCTGTCCCGGCCCGAATTCTTCGAGCCGGCCGACAAACTCCTGAAACGGATGGGGAAAATCCGTTCGGGGAGTTAAAGGCGAGGGTCAGGTAAAGGCCAAAAACAACAGAAAAGTGAGACCTGGATACAGGTCTTGCCATACAGTCTCAATCATCAATACCGTCGTACATCCACCCGCATCGGACCATCAACGCAATAGCGATCCAGGGGAGGGCTCAGGATCGCGATGGTCGGGCGCGGGGCGCGGTAGGGGGGTGCCGTGCTCGGTGACCGAAATTCAGCCGAGTCGCGTGCCGCGTGGCCGATTTAGTCGATCGGTCTATTTTGCCAGCTCACCCGGCCTGTACAGAGCTCCATTTGTCATGGCCATAAGTGAGAACCCCCCTTTCGAACCGGACAGACAACCGGACCGCCCGGGGGCGGGCGGTCCACCGGACGAGAGGGACCAGACTCATGAGTTCTTTTGTGCGTCCTGCGATATCCAGCCAGTACAGGGCGATCTCGAACCATCTCGCGATTGCGCCGCCGGTGAGCGTCGTGATCCCGGCCATGAATGAGGCGGAAAATCTTCCGTACGTCTTCAAAACCCTTCCCGACTGGATCCACGAAGTGGTTCTCGTCGACGGGAATTCCACCGACAACACGGTGGAAGTCGCCCGCGAACTGTGGCCCGACGTGGTCGTCGTCCCGCAGCGCGGCAAGGGCAAGGGCGACGCTCTGATCGCCGGCTTCGAGGCGTGCACCGGGGACATCATCGTGATGGTCGACGCGGACGGTTCCGCGGACGGCCAGGAGATCGTCTCCTACGTCTCCGCCCTGGTCTCGGGCGCCGACTTCGCCAAGGGCTCCCGCTTCGCCAACGGCGGCGGCACCGACGACATGACGCCGATCCGCAAGCTCGGCAACTGGGCGCTGTGCACGGTCGTCAACAAGAAGTTCGGCGCCCGCTACACCGACCTCTGCTACGGCTACAACGCGTTCTGGAGGCACTGCCTGGACCAGATCGACCTCGACTGCACCGGCTTCGAGGTCGAGACCCTGATGAACATCCGGGTCGTCAAGGCCGGCCTCAAGGTCCAGGAGATCCCGAGCCACGAGTATCTGCGGATCCATGGCGCGAGCAACCTGCGGGCCGTGCGGGACGGGCTCCGGGTCCTCAGGGTGATCCTCAAGGAGCGCTCGACCCGGCGCGCCCAGCGCCGCCGCCGGACGCAGGCGACCATGCTCAACACGGGCCGGGGAGAGGTGTCTTGAGCGCTCACGCCCCGCACGGCGGCGTGTCCGTCGTGATCTGCGTCTACACCGAGGACCGCTGGGAGGACATCCTCGCGGCGGTGTCCTCGGTGCGGGCGCAGTCGCTTCCGGCGCTCGAGACGCTGCTGGTGGTCGACCACAATCCGGCTCTCCTGGAGCGCCTCGGCAAGGAGTTCAAGGAGTCCGAAGACGTCCGTGTGCTCGCCAACGCGGGCCCCCGCGGCCTGTCCGCGGGACGCAACACGGGCATCGCCGTCTCGCGCGGCGGGATCATCGCGTTCCTCGACGACGACGCGGTCGCGGAGCGGGACTGGCTGCGTCACTTCGCCGCCGGGTACGACGATCCCCTGGTCATGGCGGTCGGCGGCCGCACGGAACCCGTCTGGGCCTCGGGCCGCCGCCCCGCGTGGTTCCCCGAGGAGTTCGACTGGGTCGTCGGCTGTACGTACAAGGGGCTGCCGCGCGGGAAGGTGCGGGTGCGCAACGTGCTCGGCGGGAACGCCTCGTTCCGGCGGTCCGCGTTCGACGCGGCGGGCGGCTTCGCGACGGGCATCGGCCGCGACGGCGACAAGCGGCCGCTCGGCTGCGAGGAGACGGAGCTGTGCATCCGGCTCACCCGCGCCCGGCCGGACGCGGTGCTCCTGATCGACGACCGCGCGGTGATCCACCACCGGGTCCCCGCGGGCCGCGAACGCTTCGCCTACTTCCGCACCCGGGCGTACGCCGAGGGGCTTTCCAAGGCACTGGTCGCGCAGAGCGTGGGAGCGGACAAGGGCCTCGAGTCCGAGCGGCGCTACGCCACGCGGGTCCTGCCGGCCGGAGTGGCGCGCGGGGTGAGGGACTTCGTCCTCGCGCGGCCGGGGGGCGCGGGGCGGGCCGGGGCGATCGTGGCCGGAGTGCTCACGACGGCCGGCGGGTACGCGCTCGGCAGCCTCAGGGCGCGCAGGACGGGCGCGACGTTCTCGGTCGTGGAGATCGGGGCCGCCGAGGGGGGCGGTGGGCCGTCATGAGCACGCCCGTGCCCATCCTCATGTACCACTCGGTGGCGCGTGAGCCGAACGACGCGACGCGCGAGCTGTCGGTGACGCCCGAGGCGTTCGCCGAACAGCTCGCGGCCGTCGCCGACCTCGGCCTCACTCCCCTGACGACCGCCGAACTCGCCGCGATCTGGCGCTCCCCGGGGCGCGCCCTGCCCGAGCGGCCCGTCCTCATCACCTTCGACGACGGCTACGAGGGCGTGCACCGCCACGCGCTCCCCGTCCTCGCCAAGTACGGCTTCCCGTCGACGCTGTTCGTGTCGACGGGCTGGCTGCGCGGGGCGTACGACACCGGGGGCGGGCTCGACACGATGCTCGGCTGGGACGAGGTGCGCGCGCTCGCCGGTGCCGGGACGGAGATCGGCGGGCACAGCCACACGCATCCGCAGCTCGACCAGCTCGACGACGACGCGCTCGGGTTCGAGCTGCTGCGCTGCAAGGAGATCGTCGCCGACGAACTCGGCGCGGTGCCGCAGTCGTTCGCGTATCCGTACGGCTACTCCAGCCGGCGGGTGCGCGCCGCCGTGCGCGGGGCCGGGTTCGCCCAGTCCCTGGCGGTCGGCAACGGCCTGGCCCGGCGGCGGCAGGGCCCGTACGCCCTCCGGCGCGTCACCGTGCGCCGCGCCACCGGTATCGAGGAGTTCACACGGCTCGTGGAGGGCCGCGCGATCGCCCGCAACTTCGCCAGGGACCGTGCCCTCACCAAGGGGTACGCCCTCGTCCGCAGAGCCCGACAGGTCCGCCGGAAGGCAATCCGAACCCGTGTCTGACACGACCACCGCCCAGGCCGCCACGACCACACCGACGACCGAGCCCCAGCAGCCGGCCGGCCGCAAACTGCGGCTGCCCGGCATGGGCAAGGGCGGCAAGGGCAACAAGGACGGCATGGGGTCGGGGGGCGGGAACCAGCTGTTCCGCAACGCCTATGCCCTGATGCTCAACACCGGCATCTCCGGAGTGCTCGGCGTCGGCTTCTGGCTTGCCGCCGCCCGCTACTACTCGGCGGACTCCGTGGGTCAGGGCTCGGCGGCCATCGCGGCGATGAAGTTCCTCGCGGGGCTGACCGCGGTGACCCTGACGGGCGCGCTGGCCCGCTTCATCCCGATCGCGGGGCGGCGCACCGGCAGTTTCATCTTCCGTACGTACGCGGGGAGTTCGCTCGCCGTCGCGTGCGCGGCGCTGGTCTTCCTGCTGACGCTGGACGTCTGGGGGCCGTCGTACCGGTTCCTGCACGGCCCGGTCAACGGGCTCGGTTTCATCGCCGCCGTGGTCGCCTGGTCGCTGCTCACGCTCCAGGACGGCGTGCTGACCGGGCTGCGCAGCGCGCTGTGGGTGCCGGTCGGCAACACCCTCTTCTCCACGGTCAAGCTGGGCCTGCTGATCGCGTTCGCCGTGGCGATCCCCACGACCGGCGTCTTCGTCTCGTGGGTCGTGGCCATCGCGACGTCCGTGATCCCGCTGGGCTGGCTGGTGTTCCGGCGCCTGGTGCCGCGGCACGTCGAGCTCACGGCGCACCGGACGAACCCGCCGACGCTGCGCGAGGTGGGCCGCTTCCTGGCGGGCGACTACACGGGCTCCCTGTTCTCGCTCGCCGTCGTCTACCTCGTCCCGGTCCTGATCGCCTCGCAGGTCAGCTCCGCCGACAACGCGTACTTCTACATCACCACCACGATCGGCGGCACCGTCAACCTGCTCGCCATCAACATGGGCGCGTCACTGACGGTGGAGGGCTCGCACGACCCCGCGCAGCTCGCGGCGAACACCCGGGCCGCGCTACGCCGGATGACGCGGATCATGCTGCCGATCTGCGGGCTGCTGTTCCTCGCGGCGCCGCTGGTCCTGCACGTCTTCGGCGACGACTACGCGCACGCGGCGACGCCGCTGCTGCGCTGGTTCGCGGTCGGCGCGGCCCTGCGCGTGGTCATGGAGACGTACTTCGCGGTGCTGCGTGCGCAGAGCCGGACGGCCGGACTCGCCTGGCTGCAGGGCCTGTTGTGCGTCCTCGTCCTCGGTCTGACGCTGCTGCTCCTGCCCCGGATGGGCCTGACGGGCGCGGGCGTCGCGGAGATCTCCAGCCTGGCCGTGATCGTGGCGCTCGCCGCGCCGAAGCTGTACCGCATCGTGCGGACCGCTCCCCCGGCGCCGGCTGTCGTGGCGGCCCCTGACGGCGATCTGGCCGACCTCGGCACTCCGGACGTGACCACGGGGGCCAAGCGGCAGGGGCCCGGGCAGGCGCTGCGCGGCACGCTCGACTCCGACACACTGCACCTCGCGGTGCAGCTCAATCTGGACCATCAGGAGCGGCGCCCCGACGTGCGGCCGGGGCCCGCGACACCCGCGCACGGGACGCCGGCGGCGGCGGGCGGGGAGGACGACATGGGGCACCGGCCGACCTGGGCGCTGAAGTCCCCACCGCCACCGGCGCCGAGACCGCCAGCCGAGCGGGAGCCGGCCCCGGCCTCTGCCACCTCCGAAACTTCTGCCGCGTCGGAGGCTTCTGACACCTCAGGCGTCGATGGCACCTCAGGCATCGATGGCGCCTCTGACACGGCAGGCGCCTTCGACACGGCAGTTCTCGCCCCACCTGCCACACCCACAGCCACCCCCCGGACCCTGCGGGACCGGCTCGCGCTGCTGAGCCCGCGCGTCGTCGTCCTGGCGCTGCTGCTGGTCGCCGCGCTCGGGCTGTACTGGGGACCCGTACTCGGCCTGAACGACGGTGATCTCGACGGGATGGGCGGGCTCGGGCTCATCTCGGTGCTGCCGCCCGCCACGCTGCTCGGCGCGGCGCTCCTGATCGGCGTGTTCGCGTCCCTCCTGTGGCTCGAACGCCCGCACAAATGGATGCTGTTGCTGACGCTGCTCGCCACGGTCGTCTCGCTGCACGCCCTGCCCGCCGTGATCGAGGCCGAGCCGCGCTTCGCGACGGCATGGCAGCACCTGGGCTTCATGGAGTACATCGACAGGACCGGCTCGGCGGTGCCCGACCTGGACGCGCGCTGGAGCTGGCCGGGGTTCTTCGCCGCCGCGACGTTCGTCGCCAAGGCGTGCGGCGTCACGGACATGACGGAGGTCATCCGCTGGTGGCCGCTCGCCATGCAACTGCTCTACCTGGCGCCGATGTTCCTGCTGACACGCTCGATGCGGGCGAGCTGGCGCGCCCGGTGGACCGGGCTGTGGATCTTCGTGCTCAGCGGCTGGGTCGGCCAGGACTACTTCTCCCCGCAGGGCTTCACATACCTCCTCTACCTGGCCTTCGTCGCCATCCTGCTGGTGTGGTTCCGGGCGCCGCGGGTGCTGTGGACCAAGCGGCGGCCCGGCGAGCTGAAGGTCGAACCCACCGACCGGCGCCAGCGGGCGGTGCTGCTGCTCGTCCTGATCGGCCTGTTCGCGGCGACGGTCCCGGCCCACCAGCTCACCCCGTTCGTGATGCTCGGGGTCCTCGCGGTCCTGGTGCTCGTGGGCCGCTCCGAGCTGCGCGGCCTGCCGATCCTGTTCGCGGTCCTGGTCGCCGTCTGGGTCTCGTTCCTCGCGGAGCCGTACTGGTCGGGCCACTTCGACGAGCTGTTCGGCGGGCTCGGCGGCGTCGGCGGCAATGTGTCGTCGTCGGTCTCCGGGCGTATCCAGGGCGGCAGTTCGGCCCACAAACTCGTTCTCTACGCGCGCGTGCTGCTCGCCGGCGGTGTGATGGCGTTCGCGTGCTGGGGCTGGTGGCGGCGGCGCGACGCCAAGTACCGGGAGCGCTCCCTGCTCGTCCTCACGTTCGTGCCGTTCCTGGGCTTCGGCATGCAGTCGTACGGCGGCGAGATGGCGCTGCGCGTCTTCATGTTCGCGCTGCCGGGCGCCGCGCTGCTCGCCGGGCTCGCGCTGTTCCCGCGCACCGGGATCACCGCGAAGGAACGCGACCGCGACCGGGTGAGCCTCGCGCCGCTCGCCGCGCTGCTGGCGGGCCTGATCCTGATGGGCGGGTTCCTCGTGGCGCGCTGGGGCAACGAGCCGTTCGAGCGGATCAGGCCGGGCGAGGTCGCGGCGATGGACTACGTCTACGCGCACGACGATCCGACGGTCCGCCTGTTGTGGATGAGCAACGACACCGTCGACAACGTCACACCCGCGATGCCATGGGGCACGCGTGACATGGAGAAGGTGCAGTACGTTCCCACGCTCGCGCCCGTCGACCCCGTCCTCGTCTCCAGCCTGGTGAAGGCGCTCAAGGACGCGGGCCCGAACTCGTACCTCGTGATCAACAGGAGTCAGGTCGTCTATCTGCAGATGGACGTCGGCTACTCGAAGACCTGGGAGACGCGGCTCATCCGCAACCTCGACGACCGCCAGGAGCTGACGAAGGTCCTCGTCAACGACGACGTCACGATCTACGCGCTGCGCAAGCAGCCGAGCGGTGAGGTCCCGAAGGCCGAGCCGGGGCCGATCGGCCCGCAGATCACCTGGACCCCGTGGTCCGTGGTGGGCGGGCTCGCGGCCGTCGCCCTGGTCCTGCTGCTCGGGGCGCGCGAGATCGTGCGGGTGGCGGTACGTCCGGGTGTGCGGCAACTGCGGTGGCTGCAGAGCAGCTTCTGGTTCTCGCTGCCGCTGCTGGCGGTGCTGCTCGCGTCCATCCTCCAGAGATTCCTGACGATGGCGTAGGCCCCGCGGGTCCTGTGAGCAGTCGGTGGCTCGGGCGGACTACTTCCGCTCGAGCCACTTCACTTCGTAGGCACCCATCTCGAACCGCTTCCCGTCGACCTTCGCGCTGATCTTCCGGTTCAGGGTGTTCACCACGACGACCGTCCTGTCGTCGGCCAGCACCCGCACGTTCGGTACGTCGTCCGCGGCGACCGGCACCGTCTCGTACTCGGTGCCGGGCGGGAACGCCTTGTGGAAGCGGGAGATCAGGTCGTACATGGGCAGTTTCGTGCCGCCGTCGCCCGACTGCGTGGGCGTCCACAGGCAGCCGGCGCACGTCGTGCCCGTCTTCTCCTCCGGGTTCCAGTAGAAGCCGGAGGACGCGCCGCCCTTGGCCATCGCGACGAGGCCGGACGCCTGGACGGCGACGCGGTGCGGCTCGCTCCAGCCCTTGCGGTCGTCGTTCTGGTCGCCGGGTTCCACGTAGTACTCGGCCCACCACAGGGGCAGGTCACGGGTCTGCCGCTCCACCCACTTGCCGACGGCGGTGAGTTTGTCGGTGGCCTTGAACTCGTCGGGCAGCAGCTCGTCGTCGACGGTGTAGCTGGAGCCGTCGACGACGACGAAGTCGGCGCCCGCCTTGTTCTTGTTCCAGTAGCCGAAGGCGTCGAGGACTCGCTGGTCCATGCTGCCCCAGGGCCCCTTCACGTCCGCCGACGCGTTCTCGGTCTGGCGCGGGTCGACACTGTCCATCACCAGGTACGGCCCGCCGACCATGATGTCCTTGTCGACCTTCTTGAGGGCCTTGTAGACGAGGTTGTACAGCTCCGTGTAGCCCTCGTAGTCCCAGCGCTGCTTCCCGTTGTTCCAGAAGCCCTTGAACTCGTTCCAGACGATGAAGTGGCGCACGTCCGGGTAGCGCTCGGCGACCGTCGCGGCGAGCGCGGCGAAGTCCTTGAAGTGCGCGCGGTCGGGCGCGGTCTCCAGGGACTGCCGGCTCCAGTCCGTGTTGTCGACCCCCGCCTTGCCGCCCTTCATCCAGTCCGGGGAGCAGCACAGGGTGACGACGGGGGTGCCGCCCGACTTCCTGATGAAGTCGATCCGGCGGTCCATCTCGTCGAAGTCGTAACGGCCCTTGACCGGCTCGGGGTTCCCGGCGCCCCAGCCCATGATGTGCTGGATCTGTGGAACCCCCTGGCCGGAGGGCATGTCCTCGACCCGCCGCGTCGCGCCGTCGTCTCCCTCGTCCGCGCTGTACTGGGTGTGTGTGAAGCCCCACCCGACCGCCGGCCCCAGCTGCGCGGACGGGTCGGACGGGGAGCCGTGCACCTTGTCACCGGCGCTCGTGGTGCCCCTGTCGTCGGCCCGGTCGTTCGGCAGTGTGCTGATCACCGTCAGCACCAGGGCCAGAGTGGCCACCCCCACGCCGAGCAGAGCGGTGAGCCGCCACCGCCCCGCCCCCGAATTCCACCCATGACGTCCCATCAAGGGCAAGAGTAACTACGGTCCTTCGCGGAGGGACAGCCTCCGCTGCGACAGGGTTGTAACGGGGAACGGGAGCGGCCCGCCGTGCGCGCAAGCGTGTGACGCGCTGCGGAAATCCCGTGCGGGAGCGCCGTGCGTGGCGGATCATGGCGGCATGTCTGCGAACCCACACGACGCGCTGCCGATCCGGCTCAACGTCGACGACAGCGACTCTCCGGCCGACGTCGTCGACGCGCTGTTCCTCGGCCGTTTCGCGACGGGCGAGCAGCCGCACTCGCACGCGGCGAACATCGACCGGGTGCGGTCGGGGGCCACCCTCCTGCCGCCCGACGCGGTGGTCCTGCGCTCCGCGCGCGACGACGACCGCAGCGCGACGCTCGCCGAGGGCGACGGCTGGACCGTTCTCGTCTCCCGCTGGAACAGGGGCGCCGACGTCACGGTGACGGCGACCACCGCCGAGCTCGCCGAGAAGGTGCTCGGGCAGGCCACGGACGGCGCCGCCGACGAGCCCGAACCCCAGCCGGAGAACGTGACGATGGGGTTCTGGTACGTCTCGCCCCGGCGCGGACCGCACCGCACCACGCGGCAGATCTCGGCCGGCACGTGGGACGAGGTGCGGGAGAACTACACGGCGCCGGTGGCCGGGGCCATGGACCAGCTGATGAAGACGACCCCGGAGGACATCGCGGGCCGGCTGCTCCTGCTGCACGGGCCTCCCGGCACGGGCAAGACGTCCGCGCTGCGCACGCTGGCCCGGTCGTGGCGGGACTGGTGCCAGGTGGACTGCGTACTGGACCCGGAGCGGCTGTTCTCCGACGTCGGCTACCTCATGGACATCGCGATCGGCGAGGACGACGGCACGGCGAAGGGCCGCTGGCGTCTCCTCCTCCTGGAGGACTGCGACGAGCTCATCCGAGGCGAGGCCAAGCACACGGCGGGGCAGGCGCTCTCACGCCTGCTCAACCTGACGGACGGCCTGCTCGGGCAGGGGCGGAACGTGCTGGTCGGCGTCACGACGAACGAGGACCTGGAGCGTCTCCACCCGGCGGTCGTGCGCCCCGGCCGCTGCCTGGCCCGTATCGAGGTGGGCCCCCTCACCCACCGCGAGTCGGTGGACTGGCTCGGCAGCGAGGAGGGCGTGGGCCGCGAGGGCGCGACGCTCGCCGAGCTGTACGCGCTGCGCCGCGGCACCAGCCCGGCGTCGGTCCCGGACCAGCGCGATTCGGCGGACGCGGGGCTGTACCTGTAGGGGCAGGGCGCTCAGGCCTTGGGCGCCCTGGGCTGCCGTCCGGTCACCCCTTGTCCCCGTACGACGCCCGCAGCGCGTCCCGTACCGCGCCAAGCGCCTGCGACTCGGAGAGGCCGAGGCGGTGGGCCCGCTCCGCGAACGCGGCGGCCGCCGCCGAGGCCTCCCGGGCCGAGGCGTCACCCGCGGCGGCGACGAATGTGCCGTTGCGGCCGCGCGTCTCGATCACGCCGTCCGACTCGAGCGCCCGATACGCCTTGGCCACCGTGTTGGCGGCCAGGCCGAGCGTCTCGGCGAGCCCGCGCACCGTCGGCAATTTGTAGCCGACGGGCAGGGTCCCGGAGAGGGCCTGTCCGGCGATCTGGGCCCGTACCTGTTCGTAGGGCGCCGTCGCCGCGCCCGCATCGATGTCGATCTTCAAGGTCACGGGCCGATTGTCCCGCACCTCACAAAAATGGGAGGCACCCCGGCGCGCCCCGCGCGTAGCGTGCGGCCGTATGACTGTGATCGTCCGGGCCCTGCGGCCCGAGGACGCGGCTGCGTTCGCCCGGGTTCGCCGCGCCGCGCTGCCCGCCATGCTCGCCACCGCCGAGTCGGTCGCCTTCGATCTGGCGCACGCCCATCCGGACGCCCGGTACCGGCCGCTGGTCGCCGAGGCCGACGGCGAGGTCGTCGGCACCGCACAGGTCGGGATCGCGTACGACAGCCCGGACCCGGGGCAGGGCTATGTGAACGTCTATGTGGACCCCGGGCACACGGGGCTCGGAGCCGGGTCCCTCATCGTGCGGGCGGCGGAGGAGTATCTCGCCGGTGAGGGCGCCGTCGCCGTCTATTCGTGGGTACTGGACACCCCGCGGGACCGGGCGTTCGCCGCGCGCCGCGGCTACCGGGCGAGCCGGCCGGCCCACTTCCTCCGACTGGATCTGGCGCACGGCACGCTGCCGCCGCTCGCCGCGCCGCCGGCCGGAGTGACGCTGCGGACCGGCGCGGACTTCGCGGACGACCCGCGTCCGCTGTTCGACCTGGACGCGGAGACGGTGAGCGATGAACCGAGCGACGTGGCCACGGAGTTCACGGACTACGAGCACTGGCTCGACGAGACCTGGCACCATCCGCTGACCGACCACCAACTGACCTCGGTGGCCGTGGCCGGCGGCCGGCCCGTGGCGTTCAGCCTGGCCCGCACCGATGACGAGACCCGCTACACGTCGGGCATGACCGGCACCGCGCGGGACTTCCGCGGCCGCGGCCTGGCCAAGCTGGCCAAGAACGACTCCCTGCACCGCGCCCGCGAGGCGGGCATCACGGAGGCGTTCACGGGCAACGACGCGGGGAACGGCCCGATGCTCGCGATCAACAAATGGTTCGGCTACGAGATCTGTGCCACGGAGGTACGCCATGTCCGCACCCTCACCTGAGACGACCGAGACGCTTGAGGTAGTCCTGCTCAAGGCGGGCCGTACGAAGATCCGTTACCCCGCGGACGTCGTCCGCGACGACGGCACGCGCGTGACCGTCACCGCCGCCTGGGCCTCCCCCGGGGTCAGGGACTTCGGGTTCGTGCGCTTCGGGCCGGGCGACGTCTTCACCGAGCACTACTGGCGGGACCGGTGGTACGCGGTCAAGGAGGTGCGCACCGGCGGCGGCACGCTCAAGGGCTGGTACTGCGACGTGACCCGGCCGGCGGTCCGCGAGGGCGGCGAACTCGTCGTGGAGGATCTCGACCTCGACCTGTGGGTCTCGGCGGACGGCAGTGACGTACTGCGGCTCGACGAGGACGAGTTCACGGAGAGCGGGCTCGCGGAGCGCGACCCGCACGCGGCGGCGGCCGCGCTCCGCGCCCTCGACGACCTCGAACTCCTCGCGCGCACCGAGGGGTTCGGCCGGCTGCTCGCCTAGAGCCGTGCGGTCGCGACCACCGCGTACCGGTCGTCATCGACCTGCCTCCCCCACAACAACGCGTCGCCGGAGAGCGGTTCGTGCCGGACGTGGGTGGCGAGCGGGGCGAGGGCGCCGGTGAGCCGGGCCGCCGGGATGCCGACGGGGCTGAGCGTTCCCCACACGCCCTCCACCAGGATCAGCCGCCCGCCGGGCCGCAGCAGCGAGAGCCAGTGTGCGAGGGCGCCGTCGAGGTCGGGCAGCGTCCACGCGACGTGCCGCACAAGGACGGCGTCGAAGGTCCCGCCCGCGACAGGCGGCGCCGCGGCGTCCCCGACGAGCACCCGGGCGGCGCGGCCGGCGAGCTTGGCGCGCGCGAGGTCGACCATGGCGGGCGACAGGTCGACCGCGGTCACGCTGTGCCCCTGGTCGGTGGCGAGCAGCGACATGCTGCCCGTACCGCAGCCCAGGTCGAGCAGTTCGCAGGGGTGGTCCGGCAGCCAGTCCCGCAGGCGCGCGGCCCAGGCCCCGCGCACGACGGGATCACGCAGACCGTGGTCGGGTTCGTCGTCGAAGGCCGCGGCCTCGGCGTCCCAGTCGACCCGTTCCAGGGGCGCCATGTCCCGGTTCGTGGTGTCCTCGCTCATCCTCATGCCCAGATCGTGACACCTGCCACTGACAATCACGCTTCGATGCGTCACCCTCCGGGGAACACGTCTACAGCGGTACCGCAGTGGAACCGGGGTAGGCACAGGAGGCAGTCATGCGCCGTGTGACCATCAACAAGCCCGTGGCGAAGACCAGCACCACCCGCCGGCAGCAGCAGGAAGACGCCGCCGAGCGCCGCCACGACCGTCCGGAAGTGCGCAAGGACATCCGGCGCACGTGGTGGCCCGACGAGTGAGCGGGCCGGGGCGCACGCGTCACGCGGGCCGGTCGCTGGAGAGCCTCCTGCGGTAGTGGATGCGGTCGTAAGGGCCGTCGACGCGGCGCTCCACCACCTCGTACCCGTACCGCGGATAGATCTCCTGGTTCTCCCACATCATCGCGTTCGTGTAGAGCCGTACCTCGGGAAGGCCGAGCACGCGCGCGTGCTCGTCGACGAATGCCAGCAGCCGTCGCCCCACGCCCTGCCCATGGGCGTCGGGGTGGACGGCGATGCTGTCGAGGAACAGATGGTCCTCGCGGGGTTCGACGACCACGAGCCCGACGACGGCGGGCGCTCCGCCCCGCTCCCCGTCCACGACGTACACCCTGCCCGCGGCCACCTCGGCGCCGTGGTCGGCCTCCATGGGCGCGGGCACCACTCCGATGCGGTCGATGTAGTGGTGGTACGCGGCGTCGGTCACCGTTTTCACGGCGGGTACGTCGGCTGCCACTGCGCGGCGAACTGTGTGAGTCATGGCCGCACAGTACGGGACCTGATCGCAGCCTGAGCGCCTCCGTAAAACCACCGTAAAGACCCAAGCGCGCCTTGCTGACCTGCAATGCAAGTCAGCAAGGCGCCACGACTTCCCCCTCAACACCTGGCACAGGCAGCCCCGCCGCGGCGCTCGCCATGATCTTCAAGCCGGTCGAGTCCGGCGAAAGCCTGGGCGGGGTCGAGAACGGCGTCCTGGTCGAGCGGTCCGAGGTCGAGGTGGCCTGAGCACGCTCCAGTCGACTACAGCTGGCGCCGGCCGTGAGGCGTGCGCTCGTTCCCGGCGGTGGATTCGGTTGTGGCTGCCTGACGGAGCACGTCGTAGCCGATGAACTCGAACAGGCGGTCGCCGCGGCGCAGGGGGTGGGGCGTTCCGGCGAACCGGTGCACACCGACCCCGAAACCGGCGTCCGCTGCCGACAGCCACTGAAGTGCGAAGCCCTGCGCTTCGAACCATTCGCAGATCTGCGGTACTCGGTCGGGTGCGGCGCGGTGCCGGGTCCAGATGACGGTTCCGCCGGCCTTGCACAGCTGGCTGCAGGCGGCGATGGTGTGCTCGATGTCAGCGTCGGCGATGTTGCCGAAGACGCCGCAGATGAGGACGAGATCCGCAGGAGCTGTGTCCTCGTACTGGTCGATAAGGCCGGCGTCACCAGTCACCACCTCCACGTGTTGCAGGCCGGCCCGGCCGGCCCGTTCCGCAGCGGCCGACGCGTTGCGCGCATCCAGCTCGACGAGCTTCGCCCGTACATCGTCGCGACGGGGGTGCCCGGCCAGAACGTCCAGAAGATCGCGGCCCTCCCCGGCGCAAAGGCTGAGCACCCTCAAATCACCGTCCGGGGCACCAGACAGGGCAGCGCCGACCTGGGCTTGAACCGTCTGTAGCCGTCGTGCCATCCACGAGTCGGCCAGGTCGTACTGATCGTGCCATGCGCTCCAGTCCATGGACGGACGCTACGGCCTCGCACCGCTCGCGAGCGACCCAATTCCGACCGGACCCAGGACGCGGCCATCCACAGGTCTTGTCAATTGCCCGGCGCCGAACTCGGCGGGTATTCCCCGCCACTGCCCGCCCGTCCGAAACCGCCACATCACCCCCTCGAACTGCTGCCGCAGCCGCACCCGGTACGGGCCGTACTCGCCGATCGGCAGGTATGGCTCGATGAACTCCCTCTCCACATCGGTCAATTGCGCACGTCTCACGCAAGACGATCTACCGGATCGAAGATCAGCGCGAGGTCGGGGGTGTTGCCGCGCACCGCTGGCAGTCACTGCGGTGGCAGCTCACCTTCTCCAGCGTGTGTGTCGAGGCTGCGGCGGACATCGATCGGTGTTCATCAGGCGCCATCAGCGATCCCGTCAACCAGCTCACGAACGCTATGGCAGCCACACGGTCCGCCCGTGCCACAGGGGTTGAGCCAGAGCCACTACTGCTCGACAAGCCAGTCTCCTGGGAGCCAAACGGAGAGCCAAGCACCGCGACACCTTCTGGATTCCAGTGGACTGTGGCGGACTGGTTCACGCACAGCACGCAGGTCATCGGGCTCTCTGTAAACGCCCAGCCTGAGCCCCCTATTAGCCCTCCCTTAAACCCACCATAAAGATCGCCATCGCCTGCTCTCAGCAGGCGATTTCGCGGTTTTCAGGGGCTAGCTTTCTCACCGCCGGGGCCCTTGTCGCGGCCTGTCCCCCCACCCCTGAACCGCCGTTGAGGAGTTCCACTCATGACAGTTCGCCGCAAGGCCGCCGCGTTCGCCGTCGCAGGTGCCGTCCCGTTCGCCCTGACCGCGCTGGCCGCCGCGCCCGCGTCGGCGCACGGCTCGATGACGGACCCGGTCAGCCGCGTCTCCGCCTGCTACGCGGAGGGCCCGGAGAGCCCGCGGTCCGCGGCGTGCAAGGCCGCCGTCGCGAGCAGTGGCGCGCAGGCCTTCTACGACTGGAACGCGGTCAACATCGCGAACGCCGCGGGCAAGTCGAAGGAGATCATCCCCGACGGCAAGCTGTGCAGCGCGGGCAACGACAAGTACAAGGGGCTCGATCTTCCGCGCGCCGACTGGCCGTCGAGCCCGATGTCGGCGGGCAGCCACACGTTCCACTACAAGGGAACGGCCCCGCACAAGGGCTCGTTCGAGCTGTACATCACCAAGGACTCGTACGACCCGACGAAGCCGCTGAAGTGGTCGGACCTGGAGGCGCAGCCCTTCGTCAAGGTCACCGACCCGAAGATGGAGAACGGCGACTACGTCTTCGACGGTGACGTCCCGGCGCGGTCGGGCCGCCACCTCATCTACTCGATCTGGCAGCGCTCCGACTCCCCCGAGGCCTTCTACACCTGCTCCGACGTGGTGTTCGGCAAGGACAGCGGGGCCGGTGCGACCGCTCCCGCCGCCTCCGCGCCCTCCGACCAGGAGATCGCGGACGGCGCCGGCAAGTCGTCCGTGGAGCACCACCACGGTGCCGCCGGGGGCAGCGCCGAGCCGCAGGCCGAGGCGTCCGTGGCGCCGGCCGCCGATGCCTCGACGGGCGGCAACGGGCCCGAGGCGAAGGGCGGTGCCACGAAGCCTCTCGCCGACGAGAACCTCGCCGAGACCGGCGGCGACAGCGCCACCCCGTACATCGCGATGGGCGGCGCCGCGGTCCTGGCGGTCGGCGCCGCGACGATGTTCGCGTCGGTGCGGCGCCGCTCCGTGGCGGGCGGGCGCCACAGCCACTGACGCCCACAGCCGGGCCGCCGTCCCTCTGCCCGCTCCTGGGGACGGCGGCCCTTTTGCCTTTCTCGCTGCTCCGGGCTCAACTCACCGCCGAGGCGCAGGTGGTGGGGCTGGCGTGGGCCGGGTCGAGGGCGTTCGCGACCTCGTGGAAGGCGACGCGGTCGATGGTGCCGATGGCGACGTGCTCGGACAGGTCGACGGCGCACAGGTCCTGGAGCTTGACGTTGTGGACGTCGGGGCCGCTCAGGAACTGCGTGCCGTACGGGGTGACGACCTCGTCGTACTTGGTCGCGATGACGGTGTAGTGGACGCCGGGGACGGTGTCCCCGCCCTGGTTGAGCTTGGTGATGAACGGGGAGCCCGCCATCTGGTCGGCGAGGCCGGGGGTGGCGAGGGTCAGCAGGTCACCGGCCCCGGGGAAGTACGGCAGGAGATTGGTCAGGCCGTTCAGGGTGGTGCCGTGGTTGTCGGGTGCGACACCGACGAGGGAGTTCACCTTCGCGGCGCCGCCGAGGAACTTGAGGTAGTAGCGGGGCATCATGCCGCCCTGCGAGTGGCCGACGAGGTCGGCCTTGGGGGCGCCGGTGGCGGCGAGCACCTTGTCGACGAACGTGTCGAGCTGGCCCGCCGACTTGTCGATCGGGCCGAGGCCGTTGAACAGCGGGACGCCGGGCAGCTGTCCGTAGTCGAGCGAGAAGACGCAGTAGCCGCGGTTCACCAGGTAGGGGGCGAGGACGAGCCAGTTGTCGACGGAGTTCCCGAAGGTGCCGTGGACGAGGACCACGGGGCGCGGGTGGGCGGCGGACGGCTTGCAGTTGTAGTTGTTCCAGCCGCTGCTGGGGGCGGTGTCGGCGTGGGCGGCGGCGGGGACCGCGGTGGCCGCGGCCGTGAGCAGCAGGGCCGCGGTCAGGGATCTGACCGCACGTTTCCAGTTCCGGGGCAGCATCGTGTGATCTCCTTGCGGCTCAAGGGAGTGGCGATGTGGGGTGCGTGCCCTGTGATCCGGATCACGAGGATGCCGTACTGCCAGTAAATTACGCGCCAGTAGTAAAAGAGTGAAGTTACGCGTCAGTAAAAACTCTCCGTGTCGACTGGATGCTCCTGATGCTGACGCGATGTCACCAGGTGGGCCTGATGGGCCCGTCGGGCGCGACGGCGGTCAACTGGTCGAGCAACTCCCGGGCCTTGCGCTCGCCGAGCCGCTCGACCCACGGTCGCACCGCGTCGGCGGCGGACTCCTCCGCGGCGTGCGCGCACGCCCAGCCGCGTTCGGTCATGACGACGAGCCGGGCGCGGGCGTCGTCCGGGTGGGGCCGGCGCTCGGCGTAGCCCTTGCGCACCAGCTCGTCGACGAGCTGGCTCGCGGCCTGCTTGGTGACCCCCAGATGCGCGGCGAGGTCGGTGGCGGTCGCGCCGCCCCGGGAGAGCCGCGTGAACGCGAATCCGTGCGCGGGCCGCAGCCCCTCGAAGCCGCGAGCGACGACCCCTTCGTGGATGCGTTGCGTCAGCTCACCGGCAGCGGAGAGCAGTGCGGCGGAGAGGGCCATGGCCTGGGAGTTCTGCACGGAGCCATTCAAACACCCTTGACGATTTGGTCAAGCAGCCTGACTATGTAGTCAAGCCACTTGACCACTTGAGCCGCCACTTGGCCGGCTGAACCACTGGGAGTCGCCATGCCAGTCATCCGCGCATCCGAGGCCGCCGTCCATGAGATGCACGGCGTCCGCTTCGTCTCGTACGCCAAGCCCGCCACCGGCAGCAAGGAGCTGTGCGCCTGGCGGGCCGAGATCCCTGCGGGCACCCCGGGCGTCGCCCACACGGTGTCCCGCGAGGAGATCCTGCACGTGCTCAGCGGCAGCCTGCGCTTCACGGTCGACGGGCGCACGGACACGCTCGCCGCCGGCGACACCGCGATCGTCAATCCGGGCGCGACCCTCACCGTCGAGAACCCGGGCGACCTGCCCGCCACCATGTGGGTCACGACGTCCGTGGGCCTGGAGGCCACGCTGGCGGACGGCACGCGCGTCACGCCGCCCTGGGCTCAGTAGGGGCTCACGCCGCGAGCCGACCGGGCACGATCGCCCCGGGTCCGAACCGCGCCCGGGCCCGGTCGGCCACCGCCTCCAGCGCCCGCGCCTTCTCGTCCGCGGGGTCGAAGGTCAGCTGGCGGGCGGAACCCTCCACCGGGCGGAGCCCCTCCGCCCGCAGACCGAGCGCCCGCACCCTGGCCCGCTGCAGACCGAGCGCCTCGTACATCCGGTACGCGGCCGTGGACAGCGCGGTCGTGTGCGCGGTGGGCTCGGGGAGCGTACGACTGCGGGTCGTCGCGGACCGGTCCGCGTAGCGCACGGTGAGGGTCAGCGAGCGGCACACCTGCTTCCCGTCGCGGAGCCGGGCGCCCAGCTCGTCGGCGAGGGACAGCAGGGCGCGGCGGTGCCGGTACGGGTCGAGTTCGTCGCGCGGGAAGGGGCGCTCGGCGGCGGTGGACCGCGTGGCGGCGTTGGGGGTGACCCGGGTGCGGTCGACGCCGCGTGCCTTCTCGTGCAGTTCACGGCCGATGCGGGCGGTGGTGAGCCGTTGCAGGGTGCCTTGCGGGGCGGCGGCCACCCGGCCGAGGGTGTCGAGCCCGTACTCGCACAGGGTGCGGGCGGTGGCGGCGCCGACGCCGGGCAGCGCGGCGACCGGCTGCCCGGCGAGGAACTCCGCCACGGTGCCGGGGTCCCCCGGCACCACCCTGGTCACCCCGGGCGAGGCCGTCCGCGCCGCCATCCGCGCCAGCATCGGGCCGGGGCCCGCACCGATCACGCACTCCACCCCGTACAGGGCGAGCGCCCGCACCCTGATCACCGCGGCGAGTTCGACGGCGTCCCGCCCGAAGTAGCGCACCGCCCCACCCAGGTCCACGAGGGCGGCGTCGGGCGGCAGCGCCTCGACCGTCGGGCTGAACTCGCCCAGCAGGGCGATCAGTTGAGGCAGCGCCGCCTCGTACATGGGCAGCAGCCGGAACCGTACGTAAAGAGTCGTCATCCCGCGCTCCCGGGGCTCTGGTGCCACAGTTTGCGCGGTGGTCCGGACTGGCCGTCGCCCGCCGGGCGCAGGTCCGCCCAGGGGTGCATCTCGTATCCGGTGGCCATGCGGATGCGGCGGCCGTCGACCGGGTCGTCCCCGTCGGACGGCGGCTGTTCGGGCGGCTCCGCCAGGCGCAGCGCCACCGCGTCGAGGCCGCCTTCCCTGCGGACCTCGACCAGGTCGGCGAGGTTCCACGCGGCCGCGCCCACCACGCTGAGGCTGCGCGGGCCGCGCCGCTGGACCGTGCCGCGGACGAGGAGCAGCCACGAGTGGAAGACGGTGTGCGCGCACGCGGCGTGCGCGTCGTCGAAGAAGGCCAGGTCGACCAGGCCCGTGCCGTCGTCGAGGGTCGTGAAGATGACACGCTTGCCGGAGCGGATCGGCGGGGTCTGGGTGGCCACCTTGGCGCCCGCGACCAGGACGACCCTGCCGTGCTCGGCCTCGCGCAGACGGCGCGCCGTCAGCACCCCCAGCTCCTCGAGGAACTTCTCGTGGTCGCCCATGAGATGGCGGGACGCGTCCATGCCGAGGACACCGAGTTCGGCGCTGAGCCGCTCGGCGTCGCCGAGGTCGGGCAGGCCGGCCGGCGCGGTCCCTTGGCCGCCGGACAGGGGAAGTTGGGCGCCGCGGGCACCCCGGGACCCGCGCGTTCCCCGGTGCAGTTCCGTCAGGTGCAGTTGCAGGTCACGCCGGTTGGCGCCGAACGCGTCGAGCCCGCCGACCTGGGCGAGCCGCTGCGCGAGCGGCCGGCTGGGCCTCGCCCGCTCCCAGAAGTCGAGCAGCGAGGAGTACGGCTGCCCCTCCTCGATGCGGGCCGCCTCGGCCTCGCTGATGCCGTGCACGTCGGAGAGCGCGAGCCGCACGCCCCACTTCTCCTCTTTGTGACCGCCGTCCTTGTGACCGCCGTCCTTGCGACCGCCCCTCGTGTGGTCACCACTCCCTTTATCAGACACCAGTTCGATACGGTGAGCGACCGCGGACTTGTTCACGTCCAGCGGAAGGACCGGCACCCCGCGCCGCCGCGCGTCCGCGAGGATCAGCCGCTTCGGGTACATCCCGGGGTCGTGCGTGAGCAACCCCGCGTAGAACGCGGCCGGGTGATGAGCCTTCAGCCACGCCGACTGATAGGTCGGCACCGCGAAGGCGACGGCGTGCGCCTTGCAGAACCCGTACGACCCGAAGGCCTCGACGATCTCCCAGGTGCGGGCGATGGTCTCGGCGTCGTATCCGTGCGCCGCCGCCTGCTGCGCGAACCAGAACCGGATGCGCCCCTGTGAATCGGGGTCGGACAGCCCCCGCCTGACCCGGTCCGCCTCGTCGCGGCCGCATCCCGTCATGATGTTCACGATCTCGATGATCTGCTCGTGGAAGACGACGACCCCGTACGTCTCCTTCAGGGGCCCTTCCAGGTCGCGGTGCGGATAGCGGACCGGGGCGCGCCCGTGCCGCGCCTCGATGAACGGCCGCACCATGTCGGCGGCGACGGGACCCGGGCGGAACAGCGAGATGTCCACCACGAGGTCGTGGAAGGTGGCCGGCTGGAGCCGTCCCACCAGGTCCCGCTGGCCCGGCGACTCGATCTGGAAACAGCCCAGCGTCTCGGCGGACTTGATGAGCCGGTACGTCTCCGGGTCACCGGGCGCCACCGCGTCCAGGTCCACCGTGGAGCCGGTCGCCCGCTCGGTCTCCGCGACCGCGTGTGCCATCGCCGACTGCATCCGCACCCCGAGGACGTCGAGCTTGAGCAGGCCGAGGTCCTCGACGTCCTCCTTGTCGAACTGCGACATGGGGAAGCCCTCTCCGCTGGTCGGCATGACGGGCGTACGGGCGAGCAGTGAGGCGTCCGAGAGCAGCACCCCGCACGGGTGCATGGCGATACCGCGCGGCAGCGCGTCGAGCGCCTCGACCAGCTCCCACATGCGTCCGTACCTGTCCCCGCCCTGCCTGGACTCCCCTGCCAGTTCCCGCAGTTCGGGCAGTTCCTCCAGTGCGGCCCGCGCGTCGCGGGCCCTGATGTGCGGGAAGGACTTGGCGATCCGGTCGATGTCGGCCGGGTCCATGGACAGGGCGGCGCCCACATCGCGTACGGCATGGCGGACGCGGTACGTCTCCGGCATCGAGACGGTCGCGACGCGCTCGGCGCCGAACCGGCCGAGGATCGCCCGGTAGACCTCCAGGCGCCGGGCCGACTCCACGTCGATGTCGATGTCGGGCAGGACGGAGCGGCGCTTGGACAGGAACCGCTCCATGAGGAGGCCGTGTTCGACCGGGTCCGCGTGCGCGATGCCGAGCAGATGGTTGACCAGGGACCCGGCGCCGGAGCCGCGCGCGGCGACCCGGATGCCCATGTCCCTCACGTCGTCGACGACTTGGGACACCGTCAGGAAGTACGTGGCGAAGTCGTGGTGGGCGATGATGTCCAACTCGCGGTGCATCCGCTCCCAGTACTCCCGCTTCCGGTCGTACCCGAGGCGCAGCATCCCCGCCGCCGCCCGCGACGCGAGGACCCGCTGCGCGGTGCGGCGGCCGGCGCCGACGAGCCGCGGTTCGGGGAAGTGCACGGAGCCGATGCCGAGGTCGTCCTCGGGATCGACGCGGCATTCCGCAGCCGCGGTGTTGGTCTGTTCGAGAAGCCGGTACGCGGCGTCGCGGCGGAAGCCCGCCGCCTCCACCACCCGTTCGGCCGTCATCAGCATGGCGTCGGCGTCCTTCAGCCAGCGCTCTCCGCTGTCGAGTTCCTTCCGGGGGTCGACCGGGACGAGGCGGCGCGCGGCGTCGAGGACGTCGGCGACCGGACCGAGGCCCGGGTCGGCGTACCGGACGTCGTTGGTGAGGACGGGGCGGATGCCCTGTTCGGCGGCGAAGCCGACGGTGCGGGCGGCCAGGCGCAGGGATCCGGGGCCCGTGCCCTCGCGGCCGTGGTGGACGACTTCGAGGCGCAGGGCGTCGCCGTAGATCTCGCGCCAGGGGGCGAGGAGGCGCGCGGCCCGGTCGGGGCGGCCCGCGGCGAGCGCGCGGCCGACGTCGGACGCGGGTCCGAGCAGCACGGTCAGGCCGTCGCCGTGATTGTTCTCCCAGGTCAGCCGGGTCTCACCGGCGGCGTGGGCGGCGGTGACCAGACGGCACAGGGAGGCCCAGCCCCTCGCTCCGTCGCGGGCGAGGAAGGTCACGCGCGGGGTCGACTCGTCGATGAAGGCACCGCCGCGCACGGGCTGCCTGCGCCGCTCGGCCGGGGCGTGGCCCGGCGCGGCCGGTCCGGTCGGCGGGGGGCCGCTCACCGCGAGGTCCGTCCCGAACAGCGGCCGTACCCCTGCCTTGGCACAGGCCTTGGCGAACCTGACCGAGCCCGCGAGGGTGTCCCGGTCGGTGAGGGCGAGCGCGTCCATGCCCCGCTCGGAGGCACGCCCGGCCAGCCGCTCCGGGTGCGAGGCCCCGTATCTGAGGGAGAACCCGGAAACGGTGTGCAAATGCGTGAACCCTGGCACACGCACCTCCTGCACACCTCGAACCGACCTGCTCTCGCCTCCCCACCACCACCATAGACCAAGTATCGAACGCATGTACGACATCCGAGCGGGGTCGCTGCCTCAGGCACCCGTTCAGCCCCACCCCGCCTGCGTACGGACCGGGCTCCCCGGACCGTGAGGGCATGACCCAGACAGCCGACACCCCGCCCGGGCCCCCGCGCGGGTCCTTCCTCGACGAGGTGAAGAGCGCCGTCACACCGCGGGCCGCGCTGCTCGTCATCGGCCCGATCGCCCTCCAGCTGCTCTTCATCGCTTCCTACGCAGGGGCCCTGCACAACCCGAAGCCGAAGGACGTGGCGTTCGGTGCCGCCGCGCCGGTCCCGGCCGTCGCGGGCCGCGGCCGCGCTCTTCGGCATCGTGGGCATCGTGGGCATCGGCCTGGCGATCCTGCTCGTGGTGGTCGCGGGCAACCCGAGCGCGGGCGGCGCCTTCCCGCTGCCGGTGCTGCCGCCCTTCTGGAAGGCGATCGGCCCGGCACTGCCGCCGGGCGCGGGCACCTGGGTGGCCCGCTCCATCGCCTGCTCCAAGGGCAACGCGGTCACCGGGCCGCTTCTGGTGCCGGCCGCGTGGGCGGTCGCCGGCATCGTGATCACGATGGCCGCCTCCGTGTTCCGCGGCAGGCGGAAGCCGGGCCCCGGGGCGTCCCGGACACTCAGAACGTGAGGGGCCGGCCCGTCGATGACGAGCAGGCCCCCTGCGTCGTGCTGTCGCGCTGTCGCTACGTCAGCCGATCTCGGCGCCGAACGTGGACAGCGCCTCCGTCACCGGCTGGAAGAAGGTCTCCCCGCCGGAGGTGCAGTCGCCGCTGCCGCCCGAGGTGAGGCCGATCGCGGTGTCGCCCGAGAAGAGCGAGCCGCCACTGTCGCCGGGCTCGGCGCAGACGTCGGTCTGGATGAGTCCGTTGACGACGTCGCCGTTGCCGTAGTTCACGGTGGCGTCCACGCCGGTGACGGAGCCGTCGTGGACCTGGGTCGTGGAGCCGCTGCGGGTCACCTTCATGCCGACGGTCGCGTCGCCCGCCTTGGTGATCGGCTGCGTGGAGCCGTTGTAGAGGTCGACCTCGCTCGGGTGCTCGACGCCGGCGGTGTACTTGACCAGACCGAAGTCGTTGTCCGGGAAGCTGGACTGCTCGTTCTTGCCGATCTCCTGGCCGTTGGAGTCCGACCAGGTCGAGATCGCCTCGGTGCAGTGGCCGGCCGTGATGAAGTACGGCTGGCCGCCCTTGACCACGTTGAAGCCGAGGGAGCACCGGCCGCCGCTGCCGGTGATGGCGTCACCGCCCGCGATGAGGGGCTTGAACTCCCCCTTGGTGCGCCGGAGTTCGGCCTTGGAGCCGAGGCCGTCGACGACCTTGCCGAGCTTGTTCCACGCGGTGGCGTCGACCGTGCGGTCGGCGGTGACGACGACCTTGTTGGTGGCCGGGTCGACCGCCCACGAGGTGCCGGGGATCGTCGCGTCCTGCTTCAGGGTGGTGCGGGCGCCCTTGAGTTCGGCCAGGGAGTTCTCGACGACTCTGGCCTTGGCTCCGGCCGCCCGCGCGATGTCCGCCGCATCCTTGTTCAGGACGTTCACGACGAGGTGCTTGGCCTTGGCGTCGTAGTACGTCCCCGCCGAGTCCGCGCCGAGGTCCTTGGTCAGGGACGAGGCGAGATTTCCGGCCTTCGCGATCGACAGGGTCTGCGGGGCCACATCAGGGGTGTCCGTGCTCGCGTTCGCAGTCTGGAAGGTGACTCCCGCGGCGACCAGGGCGGCGATGCCCGCTCCTACCGCGGCGGCACGCCGCTTGGGTATGCGTCGGTGCTTCAACTCTCGTCCTCCTGTGGGGGGTCGGAACCGACCGCTGTGGGGTGAGCCGGTCCCGTAGGTTGACGCGCCCACTATCCCGACGGCCACAGGGGACACACAAGGTCGACTTCAGGACGCGCATGCGACTGACGCTATGCGCTCCCCCGGCCGCGTGCACCCCCGTCACACGCCTGTCGCACCACGTCGGTTCCCACTGCAAACACTCCGCGCAGAGGGGCGATCCGCAAAGGGTGAGGTCTAGTCCTGTCCTGATTCCGATGTCACGGGGCCGGGAACCGGCGGTTGTTCGGCGCCTGGCTGCCGCACCGCGTCCCCCGGCGTCGCCCGCTCCAGGAAGCGCAGGAGCTCCACCGGGAAGGGCAGTACAAGGGTCGAGTTCTTCTCGGCTGCGACGGCCACCACGGTCTGCAGAAGCCGGAGTTGGAGCGCCGCGGGCTGTTCGGACATCTCAGCGGCGGCCTCGGCGAGCTTCCTGGAGGCCTGGAGTTCGGCGTCGGCGTTGATGATCCGGGCGCGCCGCTCGCGCTCCGCCTCGGCCTGCCGCGACATCGAGCGCTTCATGGTCTCGGGCAGCGACACGTCCTTGATCTCGACGCGGTCGATCTGCACGCCCCAGCCGACGGCGGGGCTGTCGATCATCAACTCGAGTCCCTGGTTGAGCTGTTCGCGGTTCGAGAGGAGGTCGTCGAGGTCGCTCTTGCCGATGATGGACCGCAGTGACGTCTGAGCCATCTGGGAGACGGCGAACCGGTAGTCCTCCACCTGTACGACGGCCTCGGACGCGTCGATCACCTTGAAGTAGATGACGGCGTCGACCCGCACCGTGACGTTGTCTCGGGTGATGCCGTCCTGCGCGGGCACCGGCATCGTGACAATCTGCATGTTGACCTTACGGAGCCGGTCCACGAACGGCAGGATCATCGTGAACCCCGGACCGCGCACATCCGGTCGCAGCCGCCCCAGCCGGAAGACCACTCCCCGTTCGTACTGTTTGACGACGCGCGCCGCCGCCGTCGCGTAGATCACCAGGACGGACGCGGCGGCGGCTCCCGCCAGCAGCTCTTCGACCATGGAGGCCTCCAGGGTTCGGACCCAGGCACTCAGACAGGCTTTTCGAAGGTGGCGCTTCTCGAAGGTGACGCTTTCAACGGTTTCTCCTTCGAAGGTAACTCCGCAACGCGCACAAGGGCGAGCCCCCGCACGGCAGTTGCCGTGCGGGGGCTCCCTGCTGCCGGCCGCAGATCAGGCTGTATCCGTCAACCGACGGACACGGATCAGTAGACGCTCACTCCGTACGCACTCAGCGCCTCGGTGACCGGCTGGAAGAAGGTCGTCCCGCCGGAGGTGCAGTCGCCGCTGCCGCCGGAGGTCAGGCCGTACGCGGTGGAGCCGCCGTAGAGCGGGCCGCCGGAGTCGCCGGGCTCGGCGCAGACCGTGGTCTGGATGAGGCCGGAGACGATGTCGCCGCCGCCGTAGTTCACGGTGGCGTTGAGCGCGGTGACGCGGCCGCTGTGGATACCGGTGGTCGAGCCGCGCCGGGTGACCGTGGTCCCCACGGACGGCGTGGCCGCACCGGTGATGTCCTGGCTGCCGACCGTTCCGGGCGGGGTCCCCGTGGTGCTGTACCTGACGATGCCGTAGTCGTTGCCCGGGAAGCTGGATCCCGCGGTCGACCCGATCGTCGTCGAGTGGGACGAGTTCGACCACCAGGTGCCGGCGCCGTCGGTGCAGTGGCCCGCGGTCAGGAAGTAGTAGGTGCTGCCCGAGCGGACGTTGAAGCCGAGCGAGCAGCGCCAGCTACTCGCATAGATGGCGTCGCCGCCGGAGACCAGCTTCTTGAGCGTGCCGGGGGTGCGCTCGATCTTCAGGGCGCCCGCGTTGCTGCCGGCCGCCTTCTGGATCCTGGCGATCTCGGCCCGGGAGACCGTGCTGTCGGCGGTGACGACGACCTGCTTGGTCTTCTGGTCGACCGCCCAGGCGGTGCCGGGTACATCGGACTTCAGGACGGACGTGCCGGCCTGGGTGAGCTGGGTCGCGCTGAAGGTGTGCGCGACGGGCGCGTCCGACGCGCTGGCCGTGGGGACGGTGAGTGCGCCGATGGCGACGAGTCCGGAGGCCACGGAGATCATCCGGGCGCGTCTCGCTATGCCACTGCGGGGGGTGGTGCGCTTGATCCTCACTGGTTCGTTCCTCCCGAGGGAAGTCGGGGGCCCGCGTGGGGTCGGGGCCCGTGAGGCGCAGCCAGCGGCCCGTCGTTCGGATTCCGGATTCCGGAATGTTCCGAAGATGCGGTGCCCCTGACAAGCGCTGCTCGGGAGTATTCGGCGTTTCAACTGACCGGCACAAGGGCGCCTTTCGGCCGTCCGACCGGTACATGTCCACATGCCCCGACGGCTGCTGCGGTGGTTCGCAGGCCGCCGGGGCTCGGCTCCTCTGTCAGACGGAGTGGCGGGCGACGAGGTTCCGTTCGCCGGCCTCGATCTTGACCGGCAGGGTGTTGCCGGGCGGCGGGAAGGGGCAGACGAAGTGGTCCGCGAAGGCGCAGGGCGGCAGCACCGCGCGGTTGAAGTCCACGCCCGTACGGCCTTCGGCGTCGGGCGCGGCGGGCCGCAGGAAGCGGAATCGGAAGGTCCCGTCGCCGCTGGTGGCGTCGGCGAACACGGCCCAGAGCGAGCCGTCCGCCTGCACGGCGACCTGGAGCGTGAGGTCCTGTCCGTCGAGGGTGAAGGCCAGTTCGCCATCGAGGCCGAGGCCGCGCTCCTTGCCGTCGGCGTTCTCCACGCGGACCGTGCGGCGGGTCTCGTACGGCGTGAAGCGGCCCTCGACCGTCCAGCGGGGGTCGTGGGCGGTGACCTCGATGCCGCGGAAGGCGCGCCGCGGCCCCGACTGCGGGTCGAAGTCACGTACGGCCCACAGGCCTTCACGCACGATCGCGACGAGGCGGCGCTCGCCGAGGCCGACCTGCGCGTCGCCCGTGAGCCGCACCTCACCGGTGAGCGGCTGTCCGTCGCGGGTGAGTCCGTCCTCGGGCGCGGCGGTCAGGACGACCTGGTCGCCGTCGGCCCGCCACTGCCCGGGAATGGCCGGAAGTTTGCCTTCCGGATAGTCGTCGAGCCAGTGGGTGCCGGTGAGGGCGAGCGGTCCGTAGGGCTCGGAGACGGACGCGGTCCGCTGCTCGTGCCACTGCTGCCAGGCGCCGGCTGCGCCGGTCGCGTCGTCGGTCATGCGGTCAGGCCTTCCTCGCGTGCGGGGCGTACGGGTTCATTCAGCCCCAGGTGGGAGCGCAGCGTCGTACCGGTGTATTCCGTGCGGTACGCCCCGCGTTCCTGGAGCAGGGGCACCACCTGGTCGACGAACTCGTCCAGGCCGCCCGGGGTCAGGTGCGGTACGAGGACGAAGCCGTCGGCCGCGTCGCTCTGCACGAACTCGTCGAGCTCGGCGGCGACGGCCTGCGGGGTGCCGATGAACGACTGGCGTGTGGTGGTCTCGATGACGGTCTGCCGGATGGACAGGCCCTTTGCGCGCGACAGGGCCCGCCACTCCTCGGCGACGGCACGGGGATCGCCGCGCTTGGTGCGGCCCTGCGAGAGCCCGGAGTCGACGACCGGATCGATGTCCGGCAGCGGCCCGTCGGGGTCGTACGAGGAGAGGTCGACGCCCCAGACCTGCTCCAGGGTGAGGAGCGCGTTCTGCGGGGACACCTGCTGGCGCCGGATCCCGGCGGCCCGCTCCTGGGCCTCGGCCGCGGTGTCGCCGAGGACGACGGTGACACCCGGCATGATCTTCAGGTCCTCGGTGGTGCGCCCGTGCTTCGCGAGCCGGCCCTTCACATCGGCGTAGAACTCGCGGCCCGCCTCCAGGGTGCCGTGCCGTGTGAAGATCACGTCGGCCGCCGACGCCGCGAACTCGCGCCCCTCGGGAGAGTCCCCGGCCTGGATGACGACCGGGTGCCCCTGCGGGGAGCGCGGCAGGGTGAACTCGCCCTCGATGTCGAAGTGTTGACCGGTGTGCGCGAAGGGGCGCGGCTGCCCCTCGGGCGTCCAGGAGTCCCACAGTTCGCGGGCCGTGGCGACGAACTCGGCGGCGCGCGTGTACCGGTCCGCCCGGTCGAGGTAGCCGCCGCGGCGGAAGTTCTCACCGGTGAAGGCGTCGGAGGAGGTGACGACGTTCCAGGCGGCGCGGCCCCCGCTGAGGTGGTCGAGCGTGGCGAACCTGCGGGCGATCTCGTAGGGCTCGTTGAACGTCGCGTTGACGGTCGCGGCGAGGCCGAGGCGCTCGGTGACGGCCGCGAGGGCGTTCAGGACGGTGAGGGACTCCGGCCGCCCGACGACGTCGAGGTCGTGGACGCGCCCCTTGTGCTCGCGCAGCCGCAGCCCCTCGGCGAGGAAGAAGAAGTCGAACAGGCCGCGCTCGGCAGTGCGGGCGAGGTGCTCGAAGGACGCGAAGTCGATCTGGGAGCGGGAGCGCGGATCGGTCCAGACGGTGGTGTTGTTGACCCCCGGGAAGTGGGCGGCCAAGTGGATGTGCTTGTTGTGCGGCCTCCGGCCGCGGGGCTTGTGCTGCTTGTCAGTTGAGGTCATGACGGCTCCCCCGCGAGCGCGGCGTACTGGTTGGCGGGCCGGGCGAGCCCCAGGTGCTCCCTGAAGGTGCTGCCCGGATAGAACGTGCGGAACAGGCCGCGGTGCTGGAGCAGCGGCACCGTGCCGTTGACGAGCCGCTCCAGGTCACGGCGCGGCTCGACCGGCGTGAGGTGGAAGCCGTCCACGGCGCCGGCGCGGTGCCAGGCGGTGACGAGGTCGGCGAGGTCGACCGGGCCGCCCCGGTAGAGCGGGCCGAGGTCGCTCGGCAGCGGCCCTCCCCCGCCGTGGCCGGGCACGGCCGCGTGCTCCCCGCCGCCGAGGTCGATGCGCAGCGCGGCCAGGACGCGCAGGGCGTCGGGATCGCGGCCGTACTCGGCGGCTCGGCGGCGCAGTCCGGCGCGGACGGCGGCGGCCTGCGCCGGGCCCGCCGCGTTCACCAGGGCGACGTCGGCGTGGCGGGCGGCGACGTCGTACGCGTGCTGCTGCGTGGCGTCGACGACCGTGACGGGGTGACCCTGCGGCGGCCGCGGCACGATGGAGGGGCCGCGTACGGAGAACGTGGCGCCCTGGAAGTCGACGTAGTGCAGCTTCTCCCGGTCGATGAAACGTCCGGTCGCCACGTCGCGGATCTCCGCGTCGTCCTCCCAGCTGTCCCACAACCGGGCTGCCACGTCGGCGACTTCACCGGCCTCGCCCCACAGCTCCGCGGCGGGCGCGGTGGCCCTGCGGCCGAAGAGGCGGGCTTCCTCCCCGGTGGCGGACACCTCGGGCCGCCAGCCGGCGCGGCCCCGGCTCACCCAGTCGAGGGTGGCGACGGCGGCCTGCACGTGGAAGGGCTCGGTGTGCGTGGTGGTGACGGTGGGGACGAGGCCGATGCGGGTGGTGGCCGGAGCGACCCGGGACAGCACGGCGAGGGCGTCGGGCCCGGGCCGGCCGAAGGAGTCCCCGAGGGTGACGAAGTCCAGGGCGCCGCGTTCCGCGAGGCGCGTGAGCGTGAGATACGGATCGGCGTCGTAGGTGTCGGGCTGGTCGACGGCCGCCGCGAGATGCAGCAGGCCGCGCCCGGTTGACGTAGTCATGAGCAGGTCCTTGGACGAGGAACGGAAGAACGGGGGCAGCGGGCGGGCTACGGCTTGGGCAGCCCGGGCGGGTTGATCTCCGACTTCTCGACCGCCTCGGTCGACAGGCCCCAGCGCTTCAGGACGCGCCCGTACGACCCGTCCTTGATCACGTGGTCGAGGGCGGCGGCGTACGCGTCGACGAGTCCGCTGTCCTTCTTCGTCGTGGCGGCGATCTTGCCCTGGATCTTGTCCCCGGCGCCGGAGAGCGTGCCGATGATCTGCGACCGGCCCGCGGACTCCACGTGGTAGGCGGCGCTGGGGCTCGGGCCGAGGTAGGCGTCGATGCGGCCCGACTGGAGAGCCAGGTAGTAGTCGGTGTCCTTCTGGAAGTACTTGATGGTGACCGGCTTCAGGCCCGCCTTCTCGTCCTGCTTGCTCCAGTCGACGAGGATCTTCTCCTGGTTGGTCCCGGAGGAGACGGCGATGGTCTTCCCGGCCACGTCCTTGGGTTCCTCGACCCGCCAGCTCGTGCCCTTCTTCGCCTCGAACGCGATGTTGTCGAGCCGGTAGGTCGCGAAGTCGTACTTCTCCTTGCGCTCCTCCGTGACGGTGACGTTCGAGAAGACGGCGTCGAACTTGCCGCTGTCGAGGCCGACGAAGAGGTTCTCCCAGGACACCGGGGAGAACTCGATCTTCAGGCCGAGCGTGTCGGCGACGAGGGTCGCGATGTCGATCTCGGAGCCGATGCGGGTCTTGTCGTCGGTGGCGTAGAAGCCGAGTGGCGGCGAGGCGTCGGCGCTGCCGCCGAGCCTGAGCGTGCCGCGCTTGCGCACCGCGGCCGGCAGCTCGGCCGCGATCGCGTCGACCTTCTTGGCGCGGATGCGGTGCTGGTCGGGCCCGATGTTGATGCCGCCCACCTTCTCGGAACCGCCCTTGCCGGTGCCGGTCGCGGCATCGCTGTCACCTCCGCAGGCGGTGAGCAGGGGCGCGGCCACGAGCGCGGCGACGGACAGGGCGAGGGTGCGGCGGGACAGCATGTGCGAACTCCTGGGTGAGAAAGGTGAGTTGGAAGGGAGAGTCGAAAGGGACGCGAAGGTCAGAGGACCTTGGAGAGGAACGCCTTCGTGCGGTCGTGGCGCGGTGCGTCCAGCACGTCGCCGGGGGCGCCCTGTTCGACGATGCGGCCCTCGTCCATGAAGACGACGGTGTCGGCGACCTCGCGGGCGAAGCCGATCTCGTGGGTGACGACGATCATCGTGGTGCCCTGGAGCGCCAGGTCCTTGATGACGTCGAGGACCTCGCCGACGAGTTCGGGGTCGAGCGCCGACGTCGGCTCGTCGAAGAGCAGCAGCTTCGGTTCGAGGGCCAGCGCGCGGGCGATGGCGACGCGCTGCTGCTGCCCGCCGGAGAGCTGCTTCGGGTAGGCGCCGGCCTTGTCGGCGAGCCCGACACGGTCGAGCAGCCTGCGCGCGCTGTCGAGCGCGTCCTTGCGGGGGCGCTTGAGAGCGGAGACCGGGGCCTCGGCGATGTTCTCCAGGACGGTGAGGTGCGGGAACAGGTTGAAGTTCTGGAAGACGAAGCCGATCTGGGTGCGCTGCTTGAGCACCTCGCGCTCGCGCAGCTCGTACAGCTTGTCGCCGGAGCGCCGGTAGCCGACGAGGGAGCCGTCGACGCTGATCCAGCCGCTGTCGACCTTCTCCAGATGGTTGATGGTGCGCAGCAGCGTGGACTTGCCGGAGCCCGACGGACCCAGGACGACGGTGACCTCGCCGGTACGCACCTCCAGATCGATGCCGCGCAGCACTTCCAGCGTGCCGAAGCTCTTGTGGACGGCCTTGATGTCGACCATGGTCCGGCCGGCGCCCGCGTCGCTCATCGGGTGGTTCCCTTCGAGAAGTGTCGTTCTACGTAGTGCTGGAGGACGGAGAGCGCGCTGGTCAGGAGCACGTACCAGACGGTGGCGACCATCAGGAGCGGGACCACGCGCCCGTTGCGGCCGTAGATGACCTGGACCTGGTAGAAGAGCTCTCCGATCGCCATGACGGAGACGATCGAGGTGCCCTTGAAGAGGGAGATCACCTCGTTGGCCGCGTTGGGCAGGATCGAGCGCATGGCCTGCGGCAGGACGATGCGGCGGATCTGCCGCAACCGGGGGATACCGAGCGCCGCCGCGGCCTCCAACTGGCCGCTGTCGACGGCCAGTACGCCGCCGCGCACGATCTCGGCGGCGTACGCGGCCTGGTGGAGCGCGAGCCCGAGGACGGCGGCGCTCATCGCGCCGACCAGGCCCATCGTGTCGAAGGAGAAGAAGCCGGGCCCGAAGGGGACGCCGAACTGCAACTCCTTGTACAGATACGCCAGGTTGAACCAGAAGAGCAGCTGGACGATCAGCGGGATCGAGCGGAACGCCCAGATGTAGCCGAAGGCGACGGCCTGGAGGAACCGGCTGGCCGACAGGCGCATGAAGGCCAGGACGATGCCGAGCGCGAATCCGAGCGCCGTTCCGTAGAACGTCAGCTGAAGGGTGACCCACACCGCCTTGAGGATCACGTCGGCGGTGAAGTAGTCGGCGAACACCCCCCATTCCCAGCCGGTGTTGGTGATGAATCCGTGCGCGAACTGGGCGAGCAGCACGGCGGTCGCGACGACGGCGGCCCAGCGCCAGGGGTGGCGGACGGGCACCACTTTCAGCGCGGCGTAGTCCTCTGCGCCGCCGGCGGTCTTGACTGATGTCGTTTTGTCGATGGGTGGATCACTGGTCAGGGACATGGGGGTTCCTCAAGAGGGCGGAAAGGTACGGGCGGGGGCCGGGGCTCAGGCTGCGGCGCGACAGGCGAGGTCGTGCAGGAACGCCAGGACCGCGCGGGCGGTGGCGTCGTTCTGCCGGAACGAGGGGCTGTTCGTGCGCGGCCGTGTGAACGCCCCGGCTCCGCGCGCGTTCGTGTGCGGGCCGAGCGCGAAGCGGCGCGGGTGTGCCGTGCCGTCGCGGTGCAGGACGCGCCCGTCCTCGGGGTCGACCGCGAGGAGCCCGGCCGGGGTCGCCCGTGCCCCCTCCTCGTACAGCTCGCGCAGGAGCTGGTCGCGGGTGCGGGCGAGCGTGGGGTGCGGCAGGCGGGCCTCGACGAGGGCGCGGGCCTCGATGACGGAGCCGGGCACGGTGGCGCTCGTGGCGCGGAAGACGCCGTCCTCGGCGGTGACCCGCATGTCCGCGCCGGCGAACTTCACGACGCCGGCCCGGGAGAGCGCGAGCAGTTGCCGCAGCCGCGGTCCGGGCGGCCCGGAGGCGAGATAGCTGAAGAAGCCGTGCCACCAGGACCCGATGTCGCCGAGCCGCACGACCTGCCCGTACACGGAGAGCAGACCGAGGAACACGGCGAGGTCGGGGCTGTGCACGGGGTCGTGGCGCCGTTCGAGGTCCGCGGTGATGTAGCCGCGCAGCCCGTCCTGGAGTTCCTCGTACGAGGTGTGGCGTACGCCGTCCAGCGGGTGGTCGAGTGCCGTGAGGTCGAGGCGGTCCGCCGGGTCGGGCACGGCGGAGGCCACGAGGGCCTGGAGTTCGGCGCTCAGCGGTTCGGCGGCGGCGTACTTCTCCTCGAAGTCGGCCCAGGCGACGGCGGTGCGCTCGGGGTGGGCGGCGAACAGGCGGTGGTAGTGGGCGAAGCCGAGTTCCTTGTCGATCAGGGGCCACACGTCGCGGCGGAAGTCGTAGCCGTCGGGGCGGGCGAGGAGTTCGTCGATCTGGGCCGGGCCGAGGAAGCGTGGCAGCGGCGGGCGCTCGCCGGTCCAGTCGTAGCCGATCTTGGAATGGTAGGGGATGCCGCGCCGCGAACCGACGTGCAGGACCGGCTCGCGTCCCGAGGGGAGGTAGGTGTCCCCCTCGTACCGTCCGCCGCGGCCCTCCGTCAGGAGCACCATCAGATCGACGAAGGCCAGGCCGAAGCCGCGGACGAGGACGTCCTCGCCGGGCGCGAGCGCGGACAGGTCACTGTCCGCGGTGAAGTCGGGCGGCAGGTGGACGAGTCCGTGCTCGCGTGCGTACGCGCCCAACTCCCGCTGCTCTTCGTCGAGTTCGGCGTCCAGGTGTCCCTGGGCGAGGATGACGGTGTCGGCGAGGAGAGGGCGGGCGCGCCCGTCGAGCCACACCTGCTGGCGGCCCTCGCGGGGGCCGCTGACGCGCAGGGCGCGGCGCGGGTGGTGCCGGACGGTGACGCCCGGCGGGAGCGCGGCCACGGACCGCTCGTACACCCAGCGCAGATAGGCCCCCTGGAGCTGCCGGTCGGCGAACGCGCGGCCGTCGAGGTCCGCCCACTCGTGCAGGGCGGGCCCGGGGAGTACCGGACCGTCGAGTTCGACCGTGTCGTCGGTGAACATCGTGACGTCCTGGGACTGCGAGTTCATCCAGAGCAGCGGGGACTGCGCCTGCCGCCAGACCCGTCCGCCGCCCGGCGGGAACGGGTCGACGAGATGGATGTCGAGTTCGAGCCCGGCGTACTCGGGTGCGTTCGCGGCGATCCGCTCCAGGACGCCGGTCCCCCGCGGACCGGCTCCCACGATCACCAGCGAGGGCCTCATCGGGAGCGCTCCGAACCGCGCGCGTAGTGCCGCTCGACGTAGAACTGGCCGGCGCTCAGGAGCGAGGTGACCACGACGTACCAGATGGTGGCGACCAGGAGCATCGGGATGACCTGGTAGGTGCGGTGGTAGACGAGCTGCACGGAGTAGAGCAGGTCCTGGACGGCGATGACACTGACGATGGAGGTGCCCTTGAGGGTGCCGATCAGCATGTTCCCGGCCGGCGGCACGATGGAGCGCATGGCCTGCGGCAGGATGATCCGCCGCCAGCGCCGCAGCCGGCTCAGCCCGAGCGCCTGCGCGGCCTCGATCTGCCCGCGGTCGACGGAGAGGATGCCGCCACGCACCACCTCGGCGGCGTACGCGGCCTCGTGCAGGGTGAGGCCGATGATGGCGACGGTGATCGGCCCGAACAGGTCGACGGTCCTGATGCCGAGGATGTGCGGGTACAGCGCCCCGATGTTGAACCAGAACAGCAACTGCACGAGGATCGGCATCGACCTGAACAGCCAGACGTAGCCCCAACTCACCGCGCGCAGGACGGGGTTGGCGGACAGACGCATGACGGCGAGCAGGGTTCCGAGGGCGAAGCCGAGCGCCATGACGAGGGCGGTCAGCCAGAGGGTGAGACCGAGGCCGCGCAGGACGGACGCCGATGTGAAGTAGTCGGCGACGACGTCCCACTGGAAGGCATCGTTGCGGATCACCGAGTTGGCGGCGAGCGCGAGGAGTACGAGGACGACGGCGGCGGCGAGCCACTGGCCGGTGCGGGGCCGGCGGACGATGCGGGGCTGTGCCTCACCGGTCTCGGCGGGCGGTCCGGCCGCGGCAGGCGCGGTCTTTGCGAGTGTGTTCGAGGACATGCGAAGGCTCCGTGGGCACTGGAATCCAGCACGGTCTTGCCTTCACACGGAACTTGCGGGCCGAGCCCCTCAGCAGCGGTCCCCTCACCGAGAGTACGGGGCTCGCTCCGCTCGCTGTCAAGGCTGTCCAGAGTGTGAGCCGTACGTCTCATGTGAGTTGACGCGGAAACGGATGCCTGTTCCACTTGCCCCATGCATCCGCAGCAGTGGCTGGTCACGCGCTCCCACATCGACTTCGGTCGAGTGTGGTCGGCGTCCTGTTGATGCCCTTCTGACGCCCGCTGCGCGTCTGTTTTTCTCTCTTCTCGACGCTTTCGACGCTTCCGGACGTATATCGCGTTCTGAACGCTTCGGCGTCTTCTGCGTAACCGCGTCTTCTACGTAACCCGCGTTTCCCGGTGCGCCCAAGTGCGCGCACTCGTCCGCGCCTTCACACACCCACGCGTCCTCGCGTACCCCTCCCCTCAGCTGTCTCCCCATCCCTGCGTGCCTGTTGTCTTCGAAGGGCAGAACTCCACGCCATGCGTAACACTTTGACGACCCATCAGCGGCTCACCGCCGCGTTCACGTTGATCACCGCGGCCACCCTGACACTGACCGCCTGCGGCTCCGGCGACCCCGGAACCTCCGCCGGCGGCGCCGCACCCGCGGGCAAGAGCGACAAGATCCCCACGACCGACGTGGTGAAGGCCGTCAAGAAGGACGAGGCGGCGTCCGAGCTGCTGCCCGCCGACGTCCGGTCGAGCGGCAGGCTGACCGTCGGCGCCTCCATCGGCGGCACCCCGCCCGGCGCCTTCTACCTGGAGGACGGCAGGACCGCCGCCGGCCAGGACATCGACTTCGCCGACGCCGTCGCCAAGGTCCTCGGGCTGAAGCTGAAGCGGGAGGCGGCCGGTTTCGAGGCGATCCTGCCCGCGCTCGGCAGCGGCAAGTACGACCTGGGCACCGGCAACTTCGGCGTCACGGACGAGCGGCGCAAGACGATCGACTTCGTCACGTACATCAATGACGGCCAGGGCTTCGCCGTGCGCAAGGACAGCGACCTGAAGAAGGTCACCGACCTCAGGCAGCTGTGCGGCCTGAACGTGGCGACCGGCGCGGGCACCACCTTCGAAGCGACCCTGGAGGAGAACAAGCACCTCTGCACGGACGCCGGGAAGAAGGCGTACAGCGTGAAGACGTACGCCGACCAGAGCGCGATCTGGTCGTCCCTCCAGCAGGGCCGGTCCGACGTGGTGATGAGCACCATCAACGGGCTGCGGTACGCCGTCGCGCAGCAGGAGGGGCTGAAGTTCCTCAACGAGTACCACCGCCTCGACGTCGGCTTCGCCTTCAAGAAGGGCACGAAACTGGCGCCGGCGTTCCGGGCGGCGGTGAACAAACTGATCGCCGACGGGACGTACGACAAGATCCTGAAGAAGTGGGGCACGAGCGAGTCCGCGATCGAGAAGTCGCAGATCTCACCGCCCGAGATCAAGGACTGACCCCGGCCCCGGACCCTCGACCCGCGCCCCGCGCCCCGGGGGCTCAACAGTCGCAGCAGGAGCAGCACTCACAGCATTCGCAGATGGAGCACGCCTCGCAGCAGCTGCAGTCGGTGGAGCAGCATTCGCTGCACCAGCCGTCGCGCTTCTTCCGGGACCAGGGCCCCTCGAACTCGTCGGCACAGCACACCTTGCAGGTGCAGCAGAGCCCCACGGCCGCGGCGCACCCGGCGAAGAACCCGCGCTTGCCGGGCTTCGGCGGCTGGAAGGACGGCCCGCCGCCGAAGCCACCGGGCCCGCCCGGACCACCGGGACCGCCCTGTCCGCCGCCGTACGGATTCTGGGAGCCGTACGGGCCCGAGGACCCGGGCGGCACATACGGGCCCGATCCGGTGGGCACCCAGGGGCCGGGCGCGCCGGGGCCCTGTTGCGGCGTGGACGCGGCCGGAGCGTGCGCGCCGCGCGCGGGGCCGGCGCCGTGGGTCGCGCCGGTTCCGTGGGTCGCGTCGGAGCCGTGCGCGCAGCCCGTCGTACCGAAGACGCGGTCGACCGAGCGGCGCAGTTCGTGGACGAGCAGCAGGTGCGCGAGCGTGCCGTCGACGAATTCGGCCTCGCGCAGGGCGAGGCGGATGCCGCGCAGTGCGTCGTCGGCGAGGCGGCGTGCCTCGGCGAGGTCCGTGCCGGTCGCCGTGAGCGGGTTCCAGGCACCCGACGCGACGTCAGCTTCCTTGTCCTCCACGGCGTCCAGGAGGTGCGCGAGCCGCCCGAAGAGCCGCCCGGCCTCGGCGAGCGGCGCCGCGTTGCCGGGGCGTCCGGCGAGGACCGCGGTGTGCGCGAAGGCGGCGGCGGTCGCCGTCTCGGTCGGTTCGGTGACCGTGAGTACCGGGGTCCCGAGGCCGGCGAGCGCCTCGATCCCGATCTGGCGCTCCACGGCGTCGACCAGGACCGCGGTATCGAACCCCACGTCAGAACCCGTACGGGAACCGGCCTTTCCCCACTTGGTGGCGACCCGGCGGGCCGCCGCGGCCACCGGCCTGCGGGCCAGCAGGCCGTCGCCGTCGGCGACGTGGTCGCGGACCTTCGCCGAGGCGAGGACCAGCGAGACGGCCGCGGCGAGCCGGGCGCCCTCGCCCTGCGCGACGGACGCGGTGCGCATCCCGCGCAGCGGACAGGGCCCCGCCGTGCGCCGCCCCCCGGCGGCGTGTTCGGCCTGAGCCTCCGTCAGAACCGAGATCAGCAAACCGTCATAGTTCGTGACAACCCGGGCGAACTGCCCGTGATCAGCGCGAAGTGCCAGGCAGAGTCCGCACAGATGGGCCATCCATTGCGCCTTGAGCCCCTCGCCGAGACGATGGCTGCAAGGCCGGACTATTCCGAACAAGACGACTCCCCCGAGGGTCTCGAAGACGTAAGCTGCGGCATCGTATCGAGGGTGCCGTTCACCCGTACGCCCCGGCCGTCACCCATACGCCGCGAAGAATCATATTTCACTCACTGTCAGCAGCCGTACGGGGTACGACCCTTGGGATTCACGGGACAGCGCCGTGTTGACTCTGCACCAGTAGCGTCACGAAAACCCCGCGCGGCGACTATCCACTTGGCGCACCATCCGCATCATGGACGACCATAGGGATGCGGAACGCAGAGGAACCGCTGTGAGAGGAGGCGTCCATGGGATCGGTGCGCAAGGCGAGTGCCTGGCTTGGCCTCGTCGACGACAACGATGACGAGCGTTACTACGACGACGACTACGCCGAGGGGGCCGAGCCCCAAACCGGCGCCGCCTGGGTCACGGACCCGCGCGTGAAGGTGGCGGCCGACGCCGCCGAGGAGCAGGGCCGCCGGATCGGCACGGTCACCCCGGACGGATTCCGGGACGCCCGCGGCATCGGCGAGATGTTCCGGGAAGGTGTCCCGGTCATCATCAACCTCACGGCCATGGAGCCCGGGGACGCCAAGCGCGTCGTCGACTTCGCGGCCGGGCTCACGTTCGGGCTGCGGGGTTCCATCGAGCGGGTGGCGAACCGGGTGTTCCTGCTGAGCCCTGCCGACACGCAGGTGGTCAACGGTGAGGCGGAGAGCCGTCCGACGGACGGTTTCTTCAACCAGAGCTGAGCGTCACGGGTGGGTAGGGCCCGGCCCCTCGGCCGGGTCACCGCCCGCGGCAGCCGTCACGCGACGGTGGACTCCACGCCGACCCGCTCGGGACCACGCTGGGGCCCGATCTTCGCCGTGCCCTCCGCGTCCTGCGGAGCGGCGGCTTCGCACTCCATCCGCCGGGGCAGCCGCAGCGCGGCCACCGCGCCGAGCAGCAGGAGCCCGGCGCTGACGAACAGCGTCACGTGCAGCCCGTGGACGAAGGCGACCCGGGCGGCGCTGCGCAGCGCCTCACCGGCGGTCCCGCCGAGCCGCGTCGCGACCTGGTACGCCTCCCCGAGCGAGTTGCCCGCGTGGGCGCTCGCGGATCCGGGCACTCCGGTGACCCGGGCGATCCCGGGTGCGTACGCGGCGTTCATCACCGAGCCGAGCAGGGCGATGCCCATGCCCGCGCCCAGCTGGTAGGAGGTCTCCCCTATCGCCGCGGCGCCGCCCGCGTCCTGCGCCGAGGCCTCGCTGAGCATCGACTCGTACGCCCCGAAGAGGGTGGTCTGCAGGCCGAAGCCGAGAAGGACGAAGGCGAAGGTGAGCAGCGACGGCCGGTCGTGCTGTCCCATCAGCGTGAGCATGAGCACCGCGGCCGCGGTGAGGACGAAGCCGGCCGAGACCATGCGGCGCGGTCCGAAACGGCGCAGCTGCGACGAGCCGAGGACACCCGCGGCCATCGCCGCGAAGGTGAGGGGCAGCAGCCGCACCCCCGTCTCCAGGGGGCTCAGGCCGAGTACCAGCTGGAGGTACTGGACGGCGATCAGCTCCAGGCCGACCAGGGCGAGCATGGCGAGGACGATGCAGCCGACCGCGGTGGAGAAGGCGGGCCTGGCGAACATCTTCATGTCGACGAGCGGATGCTCGCGGCGCTTCTGCCGCCGCACGAACACGATCAGCACGGCCGCGCCGACGAGGAGGGGGGCGACGGCGGACGGGTCGAGCAGGTCACGGTCGACGCCGAGCCGCTTCACGCCGTAGACGACACCGAGCATTCCGACGGCCGCCATGAGTGCGCCGACCACGTCCCAGGGCCCGTCGGAACGGCCCTTGGACTCGGGAAGTATGAGACGGCCGAGGGGCAGCATGACGGCCATCAGCGGGATGTTGATCAGGAAGACCGAGCCCCACCAGAAGTGCTCGACCATGAAGCCGCCGAGTACCGGTCCCGTGGCGGCGCCTATCGCGGCGACCGCGGACCAGACGCCGATGGCCACGGCCCGCTCGCGCCGGTCGGGGAAGACCGCGCGCAGGATCGACAGGGTCGCGGGCATGATCATCGCGCCGCCGACGCCGAGCAGCGCGCGGGCCAGGATCAGGACGTGCGGTGTCGAGGCGAACACGGCGAGTGCGGAGGCCACGCCGAAGAGGCCGTATCCGAGGAGCAGGACGCGTCTGCGTCCGACGCGGTCGCCGAGTGTGCCGAAGAGGATCAGGAGCGCCGCGCAGATCAGCGGATAGGCGTCGACGATCCACAGCAGCTGGACCGCCGAGGGGCGCAGGTCCTGGGTGACGGCGGGGACGGCGACGTGCAGCACGGTCGCGTCGAGGGCGACGAGCAGCAGGCTGGTGCACAGGACGACGAGGACGACCCAGCGGTTGGCGCCTGGCCCGGCGGTCCACCGGCGAGAGGGCACGGCCGTCGTGGTCGTCCCGGACATATGCGTACCTCCCAGTGGTCCCTCGCGCTCGGCGGATCCGCGGGGTGGGGACTTCCCCGCGGTTGCGGCCGGAAGGAGCGGACTCCCGTGCCCACGCAACGATTGGCGAGTGAGCCGCCAGAGTACGCGAGTTCATTGCGGTGACACGTGGCGGACCTCTCATGTGCCTGACCGTGGAGTGTGGTGTACGCCACGCTCCACTCCCCGACCACGCACCGCGCGTGCGGTCCGGTTGCGCCCGGCGCCGATAATCGACGCCGTGACCGAAGTCGACCTGCAAGAACCGCGGCGCGTGCCGGCCCGGGCGGCCGGTGCGCTGCGCCGCGCGGCGCCCGCGCTCCTTGCCTATGCCGGGGTGCGCGCCCTGGGCCTGCTCCTGCTCGCCGTGTGGAGCGCGGCGAAGGGGAAGAGCCCGCACACACTGCTGACCGCCCGCTGGGACTCGCTCTGGTACACCCGCGTCGCGGATTTCGGCTACGGCTGGGAGGTGCGCCTGCCGGACGGCACCGTGCACTCGAACCTCGCGTTCTTCCCGCTGCTGCCGTGGCTGGAGCGGCTGGTGTCGGCGGTGAGCCCGCTGTCGTACGGGGACGCGGGCCTGCTGGTGAGCTGGCTCGCGTCGCTCTGCGCGGCCTGGGGGATCTTCCTGGTGGCCGAGCTGCTGTACGGGCGGCGGGCCGGGGTCTGCGCGGTCGCGCTGTGGGCGGCGCTCCCGGTCGGGATCGTGCAGTCGATGGCGTACAGCGAGTCCTTGTTCACGGCGCTCGCGGCCTGGTCGCTGTACGCGGTCCTGACCGGACGGTGGGTGAGTGCGGGGCTGCTCGCCTCGCTCGCGGGGCTGACCCGGCCGGTGGGGGCGGCGGTGGTCGCCGCGCTCTGGGCGACGGCCGCGGTCCACGTCGTGCGCGACAGGAAGCTCTCCTGGCGCATGGCCGTCGGCGTACTGCTCGCCCCGCTGGGCGCCGCCGCGTACGTCCTGTGGGTGGGGCACCGCACGGGGGGCGGCCTCTTCGGATATCTCGACGTGCAGGGCCAGTGGGGCAACGGCTTCGACGGCGGTCTCGCCTTCGCGCGCTTCGTCGGCGACAAGTTCACGTCATTCCCCTCGGCGCTCGCGGGGCTCGGCCTGATCGTCGGGGTAGCGCTCGTGATCTGGCTCTACGTGCTGTGCGTCCGGCGAGGTCAGCCGCTCGCGCTGCTCGTCTACTGCGGGATCGTCGTCGCGCTCGCCCTGTGTGCGTCGGGGTACTTCGGCTCGAAGCCGCGACTGCTCCTGCCCGCCTTCCCGCTCCTGCTGCCGGTCGCGGTGGCGCTCGCCCGGCTGCGTACGAGCAGATCGGCGGCGGTGCTCGGCGGCGTGGCCGTGGCGTCGGCGGTGTACGGGGCCTTCTGGCTGAACGGGTCGGGTCCTCCTTGATCGACTCGGCGGGCCCCGGGAGGCCCTCCGATCGCGCCGGGTGATCGGACGGGAAATTCCGAGGAAGCCGCCGGTGAACGAATTCGGACGCGGCGAAAAACGAATACAAGAAATGATCAATGAAATTGAAGGCGGCACCCCGGTCCGATAGTGATATCCGCAGGAATAAACGCCCCGCTGAGAGCAATCCCACATCACATCGTCATCACAAACCGAGTGATTCGGCCGGGTTCGGCACTCACTCGCTGTAGCGTCGATTGGGTGCGTACCGAACGAAACCTCACCCGTCTGGAGCGGCTCTTCGCCCGCCTCGACCGTGAGCCGGAACGACCGGTCAACCTGGATGTGCCCAGGATGAGCCGGCACAGGGTCGTGCTCTTCGGGGCCACCCTGTCCTTCTATCTCGCCATCGTGGTGGCGGTGTTGACCACGTCCTGGCTGGTCACCTTCGACTGGCAGGTCATGTTCTTCCGGCCGTACCAGCAGTGGCCCGAGATCCACGCGTTCCTGGACTACTGGGTCGTGCTCGGCCAGCGCGGGCCGACCGCGGTGATGGTCATGGCCTGGCTCGGCTGGCGTTCCTGGCGCCAGCACACGCTGCGGCCGCTGCTCACGTTCGGTGCCGCCTTGCTGCTCCTGAACATCACCGTGGGTGCCGCCAAGCTCGGCATGGGCCGCCTCGGCCCGCACTACGCGACCACCATCGGCTCGAACGAGATGTGGCAGGGCGGCGATATATTTCCTTCCGGCCACACCGCCAACGCCGTGGTGACCTGGGGAATCCTCGCGTATCTGGCCTCGACGCCGCGCGCCAGGCGCTGGCTGTCGGCCGCCTCCGCCGTGATCTCGCTGAGCGTGGGCCTGACGACGGTCTACCTCGGTACGCACTGGCTCAGCGATGTCTTCCTCGGCTGGGCCGCCGGACTGCTCATCCTGCTCGCGCTGCCCTGGGTCGAACCGCTGATCACGCAGGTCGAGGCCTGGATCTTCTCTCTGCGCGAGCTGTGGCGCAACCGTCGTTCCGGTGCGCTCCCGGCGCCCGCCCCGGCCGCCGCCACGCCCGCGATGGTTCCGCAGCGCGTCTCCCCGCCCGCCCCGGAGGAGTCGCCGGTACGCGAACCGGTCGGCGCCGCGCGGGCGGTGCGGCCTCCCGGGCTGCTCGCCCCGGGTCCGCACACCGCGCGCTCCGAGCGCACCCCGGTCACCCCGGCCGGCAGCCGCAGGCCGCCGCACGCGGACCGGGTGCCGCGCGGCACCACGTCCGCCCGCCCCGTCGCCGGCGGCTGACCGCCCCCGGCGCGAGAGCGTCGAAGGCGGCCGGGCCGGTACGCACCGCCTGCCCCCGCACGCCGAAGGCCCCCGGTTCCGTCACGGAACCGGGGGCCTTCGCGTTGTCCCGTCAGCCCTTCCAGCAGCGGGTCACGGTGCCGTCGGACACCTCGAAGTTCAGGCGTCCCGCGCGGTACTCCATGGTGATGATCGCGCCCGGGGGCAGCGACCTGACCGTGGACCAGCCGCGCTCACGGGCCCGCCGCTCGGCGCCCGGCGCATCGAGGCCGACGTACGTGTCGAGGGTGTCCTGGGGTTCTGCGGGAGGGGTCGGAATGGGTGCCATGACCGCCACGTTAGGCGGCCGGGCTGTCTGGCACCAGGGCGGACCACCCCCCGTCACCGGTCCCCCTCCGGTCACGCTTCTGTCACAGGTCAACGACACGCGTTTCACCCGAACTCCGTCACACGTACGAGCGATTCGATGCTCCTTCTGCGTATGTTCTGCGCGCGCCACGACATAATTCCGCGACTTCACAGAAAGCATCCGGATAACGTGCCCGAAAATAGCGTCACGACCGCGCCCGGGACCCGCCCAATTCGGATTCCCGGGCGCTCTTCATCAGTTGACGCCCCATCGGAATTGCATGAACGCGACACAGAGCTCCCGTACGCCCCCTGTCGGAGTCGATGGGGACGCGAGCATCATGGCGTGTGCTCGAGGCAGGCCCGGGGCGCGAGAAGCGAGGGGGGCAAGCGATGGGTGCGACGGACGTGCAGCCCGTGCAGCCGGCGGCGGGATCGGTGCGGACGAGAACGCCGGGCCGGATCGTCGTGGACTGGCTGACCACCACGGACCACAAGAAGATCGGCCACCTCTACCTGATCACGTCGTTCGCGTTCTTCCTCGCCGGCGGGATCATGGCGCTCCTGATGCGGGCGGAGCTGGCACGGCCCGGTCTTCAGATGCTGTCCAGCGAGGAGTACAACCAGCTCTTCACGATCCACGGCACGATCATGCTGCTGCTCTTCGCGACCCCGACCTTCGCGGGCTTCGCCAACGAGATCATGCCACTGCAGATCGGCGCCCCCGACGTGGCGTTCCCCCGGCTCAACATGTTCTCGTACTGGCTGTTCCTGTTCGGCGGACTGATCGTGATCAGCTCTCTGATGGTGCCCGGCGGGGCCGCGGACTTCGGCTGGTTCGCGTACGCCCCGCTCAACAGTCTGACGCGCTCGCCGGGCGTCGGCGCCGACATGTGGATCATGGGTCTGGCGCTCGCGGGCTTCGGCACGATCCTCGGCGCGGTGAACTTCCTGACGACCATCATCGGGATGCGGGCGCCCGGCATGACGATGTTCCGGATGCCGATCTTCACGTGGAACACGCTGTTCACGTCGATCCTCGTGCTGATGGCCTTCCCGGTGCTCGCCGCGGCGCTGCTCGTCCTGGAGGCGGACCGGCGCTTCGGGGCCGTGGTCTTCGAGGCCCAGTTCGGGGGTGCGCTGCTGTGGCAGCACCTCTTCTGGTTCTTCGGCCATCCCGAGGTCTACATCATCGCGCTGCCGTTCTTCGGCATCGTCTCCGAGATTCTCCCGGTCTTCAGCCGCAAGCCGATCTGGGGCTACACGATGCTGGTCGGCGCCACGATGGCCATCACCGGGCTCTCGATCGTCGTGTGGGCGCACCACATGTTCGTGACGGGTGGGGTGCTGCTGCCGTTCTTCTCGTTCATGACGTTCCTGATCGCGGTGCCCACGGGCGTGAAGTTCTTCAACTGGATCGGGACGATGATCAACGGGTCCCTGTCCTTCGAGACCCCGATGCTGTGGTCCGTCGGCTTCCTGGTGACGTTCCTGTTCGGCGGCCTGACCGGCGTCATCCTCGCCGTGCCGCCGCTGGACTTCCATGTGACGGACTCGTACTTCGTGGTCGCTCACTTCCACTACGTCGTGTTCGGCACGGTCGCCTTCGCGACGTTCGGCGGCTTCTACTTCTGGTGGCCCAAGTTCACCGGGAAGATGCTCGACGAGCGGCTGGGGAAGATCCACTTCTGGACGCTGTTCGTCGGCTTCCACACCACGTTCCTGGTGCAGCACTGGCTCGGCGCCGAGGGCATGCCACGGCGGTACGCCGACTATCTGGCGGCCGACGGGTTCACGGCGCTCAACACGCTGTCGACCATCGGTTCGTTCCTGCTCGGCTTGTCCACGCTGCCGTTCCTCTACAACGTCTGGAAGACGGCCAAGTACGGCGAGAAGGTCGACGTGGACGACCCCTGGGGCTATGGGCGTTCGCTGGAGTGGGCGACACCGTGCCCGGCACCGCGGCACAACTTCGTCACGCTGCCGCGGGTCCGCTCCGAGTCCCCGGCGTTCGATCTGCACCATCCGGCGTTCGCGTCGTCCCGTCCTCTGAGCCGGCCCCTTCCATCGCCCGGGACAGACCGTCCCGAGCGGTCCTGATCACGTCCGTGAGCCCGTCGGGTTCGAGCACCTCGAACCCGAAGCCCATCAGGATCACGCGGATCACCATCATGTCGAGGCTCGCCGGTGGGCGTACGGGCCCTGCGAGATATGCGCGGCGGGGGCGTGCGCGGGGTGAGGCGCGGCCCGTGCGGCGGCTTCGGCGTGAGGCGGTCGACGCGGAACGCGCGCCAGTCCTCGCGGTCGACGTCCCAGACGACCAGGGACCAGCGGCGCTCGCCGCACACCAGGCGCGCGGCTCGTGGCGACGCCCCCGTGGTCCTCGTAGGCGAGGCGCAGCCGCTCCGAGTCCCGGCAGGCGGCGGCGAGTTCGATCAGGACGGACGCGGGTCTGCCGGCCCTCGCGGACAGCCGGAGTCCGCAAGGGCGCCGTGCGGGCTACTCGGCGGCAGCCGCGGTCACGAGGATCGCCAGGTCGTTGTCTCTCGTGTAGTACGGCTCGACGGCGATCCGGCCGTGCCCGGTGTCCAGGCGTGCGGTCGGGTAGGTGAAGATCGGCTTCTTGTCGGCGACGTCGTCCAGGAGCCGGGCGACGCGTACCGCGAGTCCGTCCTCGCCCTCCGGGCGCACCCACAGGTCCCAGCGTCCCGCTTCCAACTCCTCGTACGCGACGCGGAAGGTGAACTCGTCGCCACACGGGGTCAGTTCGCTGCGGAGCGTCGGCCCGCCGTCCGTGCGTGAACGTATCTCCGCGTACGCCTTGGGGGTGATCGCGGTGCCGTAGATTCGGCCGCTGACCCTCATCTCGCCGTCCGCGACGAGCAGTTCACCCGCCTCGGCGTGCGGGGCGCGCAGCCAGCTGCGCACGCTGAGGTTGCCGTGCTTGGTCGCGTAGGGGATGCGGACGGCGACGAAGCCGCGGGAGCCGCTGGGTACCCGGTCGACGAGGGACCGCAGGTCGTTGAGGCCGGGGGCCAGGCGCCGCGGCTCCTCGCCGGCCACCTGCGCGAAGACGTCCCAGCGTCCCTCGGGCAGCCGGACGCTGCTGGGCAGCGCCGCCCGGAGGCTGCCGTCGCCCGCCGGGGTCAGCGGCAGGCGCACGTCCTCGCCACTGTCGCGGTCGGTGAGGACCAGATGGGCCGGGTCGGGCCCGCCGTGGTCGGTGACGTCGAAGGTGAGACCGCCCGCCGAGTCGGCGATGCAGTCGGCGTGGGGCGCCGTGGTCCCGTCCCCCACGGACGGCTCGGACGAGTCCGAGAAATCGGCCGAAGCGGTCGACGGCGTCATGCTGTGCGCCCCTTTCTCTGCGAGGTTCCCTGGGCGGTGAACGCGGAGCGTCCCGCGTCCCGCACCGCGTACGCGCCCCCGAGCAGCGCGCCGCGGGTGCGGTGCAGAAGGCCTCCGCCGCGGCGGGCCGTCAGCGAGCCGAACAGCGATTCGTAGCGCTCGGCGATGTGCGCCGGGTCGAACCGCTCGGAGTCCTTGAGCGCGGCGCTCGCCATCCGGGCGCGCAGCGCGTCGTTGTTGATCAGTTCGAGGAGCCCGCCGGAGATCGCCTCGACGTTGCCCACCTCGACCAGACGCCCGTCGACACCGTTGTCGATGATTTCGCCGGGGCCGTGCGGACAGTCGGTGGCGACCACCGGGAGGCCGCAGCGCATCGCCTCGACGATCGTCATGCCGAACGACTCCAGGCTGGAGGTGACGGCGGCGATGGAACCCTTCGCCCACTCCGGTTCGATGGGGTGGGCGGGGCCCATGAGGAACACGTGGTTGTAGAGACCGAGGTCGTCGATCAGGGCGCGGAGCTTGTCCTTCTGCTTGCCGCTGCCGTAGATCCGCAGGCGCCAGTCGGGCCGCTCGGCGCGGACCCGGTCGAAGGCCCTGACCAGCAGGTCGTACCGCTTCACGGGCGCGAGCCGGCCGGCCGCGACGACCCACTTGCCCGAGCCGTCCGCCGGCTCGACGCCGGGCGCGGGCACGGAGTTCGGCACGGCCTCGATCCGCACACCGGGCAGCCGCATCTTCGCGCGGTACGCCCGGGCGTCGGCCTCCGTGGTCGTGGTGAGCGCGTCGAGCCGCGGGTAGACCGCGCGCAACTGCCGGCGCAGCGCGGTGGGGTGGCTGTCGAGCGTGAGGTGTTCCTGGCCGACGCGCAGGGGGCCGCGCCGGGTCTGGCGGGCCAGGTGCACATTGAGTCCCGGGCGGGTGCCGACGACGACGTCGGCGTCGGCCGCGCGCAGGTGCTCGGCGATCCGCCGGTCGGTGAGCGCGCTGTACTGGTCGTAACGGCCCTCGGCGCGCGGGAACGTCGCGGCGGGGGTGCGGTATTCGGGGCTGTCGCCCTCGTAGCCCGGTGTGCCCTTGCGGATGTCGATGAGGTGACGGACGCGGATCCTCGGGTCCGCCCTGAAAACTGGCTCGTCACGGTGGCGCAGGACGGAGACCACCTCGACGTCGTGCTGTTCGGCAAGCGTGTTCGCGAGGTTGTACGTCGTCCGGATCGTCCCCCCGATTCCGTACGCGTTGTGAATCAGGAAAGAAATCTGCATGCATCCCCGTATTCCACTGTTCCTCGCGGACAGTCCGTCTCGTCCGCCTACCGCAGGGTTAGACAGGAGTGCGGGGGCGGAGGTTGGGCGTCATCATCATCTTGTTCCAGAACAGATGCGTGATTGAGAGACGATTCGTGGAACCTTTTGACGTTTTCCGCCATCAAGGCAGGTAGGAGAGCTGAGACACCTCGAAGCAGTTCGTGGTCATGTCACCCGCTTGAGTGACCCACCCCGAGCCGTCCTTACAGCGCGCCATCGACCGGCAGGCGCGACGCGTCTTCGGTGGCTCCGGCAGCCGCTCGCAGGTGACGGGCGGCGGCAGTCCGCGCGGTGTACGGCTCCCTGCGCACGCGCGCGGGCGTGGTGGTGTACGAACTGCGGCGGGGCGCCGTCGTGTTCACCGGCGAGGCAGCCGAGTTCGGCCGAGGCTCTTGGCCGACGCCTTCGGGATGAGCAGCACGGTGCCTTTGTCGAGGCGGTCGGGGTGGGTCCCGACCATCTGCTTGTTGGCCTTGTAGAGCGCCCGCCAGCCGCCCTTGAGGTGGTACCGCGCGGCGATCGAGATGAGGGTCTCGCCCGGCTTGACCACATGGACGCGGCCGTCGAGCGCGAGGAGCTTGGAGCAGATCGGCCAGGCACGCCAGCCCTGGGTGCGCAGCACCTTCTCGGCGACCGCGATCTGTTCGGCGCGCGTCGCGAGGTCCGCGCGCGGGGCGTACCCGAGGCCGCCGTTCTCCTTCCAGGTGGACTGCCGGAACTGCAGTCCTCCGTAGTAGGCGTTGCCGCTGTTGATGTGCCAGCGCCCGCTGCTCTCGCACTCGGCGAGGCAGCCCCACGGCCACTGGTCCCTGGCGCAGTCGTCCAGCCTGAGGATGAGGCGCCCGGGGCCGGGAGCCGGTGGGGTCGGGACGGCGGCCGCGGCCGCGGGGGCGAACAGGGCGGCGAACAGGGCGGCCGGCAGGGCCGCGAGACGGAAGCGGCGTGCGGGGCGCGTGCGGTTCACGGGCATGGGGCGCATCGCGTCACGCTAGGCACGCGAGCCCGCGCCCGCGCCGAGCCGCGCCATGCGCGGACCCGGCCCCACCCGGTCGGCCGCCTCCCGGCCCGCCGTAGGCACTCTTTCGCCAACGACTGTTTTCAGCCACCTGCTTCATTACACGATTTCAGGATTTGTCGACCTGTGGGCATGGCGACCTTCCGCTCACCCCTGCGGATCAACCTCCTTATCCACAACGGGAGTTGATGTGGAGCGATTGATTCCGGCCGCCGGTTCGCGCCGTGCGTCGGATGGGTCGATTCCGTCCCCTTCCGGGCGTGACCCCCGGCACAGATCATCCGTTGTCTTCTTTATGAGCCGGGGACCACCCGGCCGCATTCGACACAGCAACACACCGAATCCGAGGAGCCACCCGTGCCGCGCATGCTCGACGTCAGCGACGACGTACGCGCCGAGATCGGCGACGCAGAAGCCGACCGGCTGCTCGCCGGAGAGAACGCCCCGGGCACGTACGACTGCACGTCCTGCCGTACTCCGGGCGATTCGGAACAGGAGCGCACCAGCACCGTCCTGTTCATCGGCGACGAGACCGCCGTCCTGGCCTTCGCCCACTCCACCTGCCTCCCCTCACAGGTCGTCCAGGTGTCCGAGGAACAGCTGCAGGGAGCCGTACGTTCCATCACCGGCGACGGCGGCGCCCCCTCCCCCGCGGCGCACTCCATCCCCGGGCAGGCCGTTCCGGAACAGTTCGTTCCGGAACAGGCGGTGCTCGGCGTGACCAGCGGGCTCGTCCTGATCGCCGGCGAACTGCACCCCGCGCTCGTCGTCGAGCCGACCGGGCCGATCGCCCGCCCCGGCTCGACGGGCGGCTTCGACGAGTTCCTGACCCTCCTCGTGGAGCAGGGCTTCACGCCGACCGCCCAGGTCGGCGAGGTGCCGCCGGTGCTGTACGGCTGGTCCGTGCTGCTCGCCATGGGCCAGCTGCACGCCGTCCTGCAGCCCGGCACCGTCGGTGCGGGTCAGGTCGCGTGGTGGCAGGCGCACCAGCCGCTGCACGTCACCGACAGCTGGCGCGCGGCGGCGAACAAGACGAACTCCGTCCTCGTCTTCGCCGCCCCGGCCGGCACGATCGGCCGCCAGCCCCGCGAGGACCTGCTCCGCGGCGCCCTCGACAAGGCCGCGGCGAACGGGCTGCTCGTCGGCGCGGCGATGCCCCTGGCAGGTACGTGACCCTCAGCCATGAACCGAGGTGACCGTGGGCCGGGCGCGCGCCCGGCCCACGGTCGCACCCGGCCCCCGGACGCCGGCCCGTGCACCTCTGCGCGCGCCGCCGCACCCCCGTCGGCCTGCGAAAGCGCGGACCGGACCGCATCCGCGAGGGTGTGCGGGTCGTTGGCACCTACGTGCACGCATACGACCCCCCTCGCCGGCCGCAGTATCCGACCCCGATCCCCGCCATGCGCGGGACGCATGAATCGGTGGGTGGCCGCTCGGCCACACCGATCTACGACGCCCTGTACTCGGAGTACCGCAGATCCTTCCGGGCCCTGCCGGGCGACCGCAGCGGCGAAGAGAACCTCTCGTTCTCCGCGTTCGGCTCGGGCTCCTACACCGTGCACCACAGCAGCAGCGGCCGGCACGGCGCGTCGTACCACGAACCGCAGCACGTTCACAGCTCGCCGCCGACCGGCTCCTGGCACGCGAACGGGCGGCAGCACAGCTCCGGGAGCAACCTCCCTGCCGCACTGCCGCCCGCTCCGCGTCGCGAGCGCTAGGCGCCAAGTCCTGGGCGCCGGGCGCTAGTTCACTTCTTGCGGCCGCGCTTCTCGCGCACCCGGACCGAAATGTGGATCGGCGTCCCCTCGAAACCGAACTCCTCGCGGAGGCGCCGCTCCACGTACCGCCGGTAGCCGGCCTCGATGAAGCCGGAGGCGAAGAGCACGAACCGCGGCGGCTTCGTGCCGGCCTGCGTACCGAAGAGGATGCGGGGCTGCTTGCCACCACGGACCGGGTGCGGGTGCGAGGCCACCAGTTCGCCCAGGAACGCGTTGAGGCGACCCGTCGGGACGCGCGTCTCCCAGCCGTCGAGGGCCGTCTCGATCGCGGGGACGAGCTTCTCCATGTGGCGCCCGGTCGTCGCCGACACGTTCACCCGGGGCGCCCACGCGACCTGCGCGAGCTCCGTCTCGATCTCGCGCTCCAGGTAGTAACGCCGCTCCTCGTCGAGGGTGTCCCACTTGTTGTACGCGACGACGATCGCGCGGCCCGCCTCGACGGCCATCGTCACGATGCGCTGGTCCTGGATCGAGATCGACTCGGACGCGTCGATAAGGATCACCGCGACCTCCGCCTTCTCGACGGCGGCGGCGGTGCGCAGGGACGCGTAGTAGTCGGCGCCCTGCTGGAGGTGGACCCGCTTGCGGATGCCCGCCGTGTCGACGAACTTCCAGGTCTTGCCACCGAGCTCGATGAGCTCGTCGACCGGGTCGCGGGTGGTGCCCGCCAGCTCGTTCACGACGACACGGTCCTCGTTCGCCACCTTGTTCAGGAGGGAGGACTTGCCGACGTTCGGGCGGCCGATGAGGGCGATGCGGCGGGGGCCGCCGATCGCGGTGCCGAAGGTCTGGGCCGGAGCGTCGGGCAACGCCTCGATGACGGCGTCCAGCATGTCGCCGGTACCGCGGCCGTGCAGGGCCGACACCGGGTACGGCTCGCCGAGACCGAGGGACCACAGGGCGGTGGCGTCCGCCTCGCCGCTCGGCCCGTCCACCTTGTTGGCGCACAGCACGACCGGCTTGCCGGCCTTGCGCAGCAGCCGTACGACCGCCAAGTCGGTGTCGGTGGGGCCCACCGTGGCGTCGACGACGAAGACGACCGCGTCGGCGGTCTCGATCGCGTACTCGGCCTGCGCGGCCACGGACGCGTCGATGCCGAGGACGTCCTGCTCCCAGCCGCCCGTGTCGACGAGCCGGAAGCGGCGGCCCGCCCACTCGGCCTCGTACGAGACGCGGTCACGGGTGACACCCGGCTTGTCCTCGACGACGGCCTCGCGGCGGCCGATGATGCGGTTCACCAGGGTCGACTTGCCGACGTTGGGGCGGCCGACGACGGCGAGCGCGGGCAGCGGGCCGTGACCCGCCTCCTCGATCGCGCCCTCGACGTCCTCGATGTCGAAGCCCTCTACCGCGGCGAGCTCCATGAACTCCGCGTACTCCGCGTCGCCAAGGGCCCCGTGCTCGTGCTCGGCCGAGCCCTCCGGCTGGATCTGGTCGTTCATGAAGTCCGTACCTCGTCGTTCATCGTGGTGATCGGTGGACCGTCTGCATCAATGCGGCGGTCCACTACTGAAAGTCTCGCTCAGTGCCCGGTGAGGCGCCTGGCGTTTTCCAGGTGGGCGGTGAGCCGCTCCTGGATGCGCACGGTCGCCTCGTCCAGCGCCTTGCGCGTACGCCGCCCGCTGCCGTCGCCCGCCGGGAACGGGTCCCCGAAGACGACGTCGACGCGGCTGCGCAGCGGCGGCAGCGCCTTTATCAGCCGGCTGCGCTTGTTCGTGCTGCCCAGGACCGCCACCGGCACGATCGGCGCCCCGCTGCGCACCGCGAAGTACGCGAGGCCGGCCCGCAGGGAGGCGAAGTCGCCGCCCCCTCGGGTGCCCTCAGGGAAGATCCCGAGGACTCCCCCCTCGTCGAGCACGCTCAGCGCACGCGTGATCGCCGTACGGTCCGCCGTCGAGCGGTCCACCTCGACCTGGCCGATGGCGCCCAGGAACGTACCGAGCGGCCCGATGAACGCTTCCTTCTTGATCAGGAAGTGTGTCGGCCTGGGCGCGACGCCCATGACCATCGGCCCGTCGACGTTGTGCGCGTGGTTGACGGCCAGGATCACCGGGCCGGTCGCGGGGACCTTCCAGGCGCCGAGGACGCGGGGCTTCCACAGCCCGTACATGAGGCCGACCCCGATGCGGCGGCCGACCTCCGCGCCTCTTTCCGAGGGGGAAGCCGCGCTCACTTCACCGCCCGCTTCTCCCCGATGAGGGTGACCACGCACTCGATGACCTGCTGGAGCGTGAGCTCGGACGTGTCCACCTCGACGGCGTCGTCGGCCTTGGCCAGCGGGGACGTCTTGCGGCTGGAGTCCGCGGCGTCCCGCTTGATCAGGGCCTCCTGGGTCGCCTTCACGTCGGCGCCCTTGAGCTCACCGCTGCGGCGGGCCGCGCGGGCCTCCGGCGAGGCGGTGAGGAAGATCTTCAGGTCGGCGTCGGGCAGGACGGTCGTACCGATGTCACGGCCCTCGACGACGATGCCCTGCTCGGTCGAGGCGGCGATGGAGCGCTGCAGCTCGGTGATGCGGGCACGCACCTCGGGGACGGCGCTGACGGCGCTGACCTTCGAGGTGACCTCGGTGGTGCGGATGGGACCGGCGACGTCGACGCCGTCGACCGTGATCGTCGGTTCGGACGGGTCGGTGCCGGAGACGATCTCGGCCTTGCCGGCCACGGCGGCGATGGCCGTCGGGTCGGTCAGGTCTATGCCGTTGTTCACCATCCACCAGGTGATCGCCCGGTACTGGGCACCGGTGTCCAGGTAGCTGAGCCCGAGCTGGGCGGCGACGGCCTTGGAGGTGCTCGACTTGCCCGTGCCGGAGGGGCCGTCGATGGCGACGATCACTGCTGCCGGGGCGGCGCTTGCGGCGGTTGCGGCGGTTTCCACGGGGCTGCGGACACCTTTCTCAGTGCACGGGACAGGGAGGCGGGGCGCAAAGGCGCCCCGCACAAGGTTACTGGCTCAAGCACCCTGCCCTTACAGCCCCTGTGGACAGGACCTACTGGCGCATCGCCCAGCCCCGGTCGCGCAGAGCCGCGGTCAGCTTCGGGGCCGCCGCCGGCTGGACCAGCAGCTGGACGAAGCCCGCCTGCTGGCCGGTCGCGTGCTCGATGCGGACGTCCTCCACGTTGACGCCCGCGGCGCCCGCGTCGGCGAAGATCCGGGCCAGCTCGCCCGGCTGGTCGGAGATGAGGACCGCCACGGTGTCGTACGCCGCCGGGGCCGCGCCGTGCTTTCCGGGGACGCGGACCTGGCCCGCGTTCCCGCGGCGCAGGACCTCCTCGATGCCGGTGGTGCCCTCGCTACGCTTCGCCTCGTCCGACGACTGGAGGGAGCGCAGGGCGCTCACCGTCTCGTCGAGGTCGGCGGAGACCGCGGAGAGCAGGTCGGCGACCGGGCCGGGGTTCGCGGAGAGGATGTCGATCCACATGCGGGGGTCGGAGCCCGCGATGCGCGTCACGTCCCGGATGCCCTGGCCGCACAGGCGTACGGCCGACTCCTCGGCGTGCTCCAGGCGGGCCGCGACCATGCTGGAGACCAGGTGCGGCATGTGGGAGACGAGGGCGACGGCGCGGTCGTGGGCGTCCGCGTCCATGACGACGGGGACGGCCCGGCACAGCGCGACCAGTTCCAGCGCGAGGTTCAGGACCTCGGTGTCGGTGTCGCGGGTGGGCGTCAGCACCCAGGGGCGGCCCTCGAAGAGATCCGCGGTGGCCGCCAGGGGCCCGCTGCGCTCGCGGCCCGACATGGGGTGCGTACCGATGTAGGGGCTGAGGTCGAGGCCGAGCGCCTCCAGCTCACGGCGCGGTCCGCCCTTGACGCTGGCGACGTCGAGGTATCCGCGGGCCACCCCGCGCCGCATCGCGTCGGCCAAAGTCGTCGCGACGTGCGCGGGCGGCACGGCCACCACACAGAGGTCTACGGGTCCCTCGGGCGCCTCGTCGGTGCCCGCGCCGAGCGCGGCGGCGGTGCGGGCCTGCGCCGGGTCGTGGTCGGCGAGGTGCACGTGCACACCGCGCGAGGCGAGCGCCTGGGCCGCGGAGGTGCCGATGAGGCCGGTGCCGATGACGAGGGCGGTTCTCACTGGGCGATGTCCTTGCGCAGGGCGGCGGCGGCGCCGAGGTACACGTGCGCGATCCCGGACTTCGGCAGCTCGGACTCGATATGGGCGAGGACGCGGACGACGCGCGGCAGCGCTCCCTCGATGTCGAGTTCCTGCGCGCAGATCAGCGGCACGTCGACGATGCCCAGCTTGCGGGCGGCGGCGGCCGGGAAGTCGGAGTGCAGATCGGGGGTGGCCGTGAACCAGATCGAGATCAGGTCGTCGGAGGTCAGCCCGTTCCGCTCAAGGATGGCGGTGAGCAGCTCGCTGACCTGCCCGTCCATGTGTCCGGCTTCGTCCCGTTCCAGTTGGACGGCGCCACGGACCGCTCGTACCGCCACGGTGTCGCTCCTTGCTTGCGTACGTACAGCTGATGAGGTGCCAAGCCTAGTCAGCCCCGCAGACACCGGCGCGCGGCGCCCGCCTGCCGAGACGGACGCCGCGCACGGTGCGGGACATCAGAGCTTCCGGTCTCCGACCAGCCGGTCAGAACTTCTGCTGCTGGACCAGCTCGTCGAGCGAGAGGCCCGGCACCTCGCCCTCCGGGGTCAGCTTGTCGACGGCCGTGGGCAGGGCGCTCGCGATGTCGTTCGCCGCCTGGTCGGGGCTGACGCCCGACTCCGCCGCGACCTTCTGCAGCGTGGCGTCCGGCAGGGCCTCCTTGACCTGGTCCGGGGTCAGCTGCTCGTTCGAGCCGGTGCCGACCCAGGACTGCGCCTGCCCGCCGAGGCCCGACTTGGCGAGCGCCTCCAGGAGGCCACCCAGCGGGTTGCCGCCCGCGGAGCCGCCCTGGCCCTGGGTGAACGCCGCCAGGAGCGAGGTGAGGACCCCGCCCGCCGAGCCGCCCGCCTTGTCACCGAGGAGGCCGCTGAGCAGGCTTCCCAGATCATTGTCACCCGCCATGGTCACGCCTTTCAGGACGTTCTCGGAGTCCTTCGTGGACTCACTTCCGGAGCCCGAAGACCCCTGACAATGTGACCCGAACCACACTCTGTCGCCACTCGGACGGCCCAGGCCGGCCCTCCCTCCGGAAGATCACGGACGCCGGAAATTCGCTCCGCTCCGGCAGGGCGCGGACCGTACGCTCCGTTCATGACAGAGGCTCTGGACCTGGTGCGCGACCACACGATCTACTCCTGCGTGATGGGGTCGCGGGCGTTCGGCCTGGCCACGGACGGCAGCGACACCGACCGCCGGGGCATCTTCGTGGCGCCGACGCCGATGTTCTGGCGGTTCGAGAAGCCGCCGACGCATGCGGACGGTCCGGCGGACGAGCAGTTCTCCTGGGAGCTGGAGCGCTTCTGCGAGCTCGCCCTGCGGGCCAATCCGAACGTCCTGGAGTGCCTGCACTCGCCGCTCGTCGAGCACGTCACCGACACGGGCCGCGAACTGCTCGCCCTGCGCGAGGCGTTCCTGTCCCGACAGGTCCACGCCACATTCACCGGCTACGCGACGGGCCAGCGCAAGAAGCTCGACGCGGATGTCCGCCAGTACGGCGCCCCGCGCTGGAAGCACGCGATGCATCTGCTGCGCCTCCTCGCCTCCTGCCGCGATCTGCTCCGCACCGGCCGGCTGACCCTCGACGTGGGCGAGGACCGTGAGGCGCTGCTCGCGGTGAAGCGGGGCGAGGTTTCCTGGGACGACGTGGTGGCCCGGATGGCGCGCCTGGGCGGCGAGGCGGAGGAAGCCGCCGCCCGCACCCCGCTGCCGGCCGAGCCGGACCGGGCGCGGGTGGCGGACTTCCTGTTCGGGGTGCGCCGGGCGTCAGCCCTTCAGCTCGTCGGCCCTTCGGCCTGAGCCGTACGCCGAGGTCGTGCAGGGCGCCTCGCAGGCGGTCGGGGTGTCCGGCGGGAACCCTCCCGCGCGGCGTCGAGGACGGCGTGCAGCGGGTCCGCCTGCCCGCCGACGATGCCGCGAACTCCGCGTCGGTCACGCGCACAGCGCGGCGCACCCATGCCGTCCGCCGTCATCGGTCAGGCGTCCCAGAGTGCCCCGAGGGACAGCAGGTCGCTGCGGTACTCGATCCGTTCCGACCAGTCCGCCGGCCACACCTCGTCGCCCAGGTACGCCCCGGCGAACGCCCCCGTGAGACAGGCGATCGAGTCCGAGTCGCCCGAGGTACAGGCGGCGCGGCGCAGGGCGGTGACGGGTTCGTCGACGAAGAGCAGGAAGCAGAGCAGGCCCGTGGCGAGCGCCTCCTCGGCGATCCAGCCCGCCCCGGTGGCCAGGCACGGGTCGGTCTCGGGCGACGGTGAGCGCAGCGCCTCCTGGAGCCGTTCGAGCGCGGCCAGGCAGTCGTCCCAGCCGCGCGCGATGAAGTGCTCCGGGCTCGGGTCGGCGGCGTGCGCCCACAGGTCACCGAGCCACGGCGCGTGGTACTTCTGCCGGTTCTCGTACGCGTACGAGCGCAGCATCCCGACGAGTCCGGCCGGCTCGGCGCCCTGGGCGAGGAGGTGGACGGCATGCGCGGTGAGGTCGGACGCGGCGAGGGCCGTGGGGTGCCCGTGCGTGAGGCCGGACTGCAACTGGGCGGCGCCCGCGCGCTGTTCGTCGCTGAGGCCGGGGACCAGGCCGACCGGCGCGACGCGCATGTTGGCGCCGCAGCCCTTGGACCCGATGCGGCTGGCCTCCTGCCAGGGCTTGCCGCGCGTGAGGAGGTCGCAGGCCTGGAGGCAGGTGTTGCCGGGGGCCCGGTTGTTCTCCGGGGACTGGTACCAGTCGATGAACTCCTCGCGCACGGGCCGCGTCATGCGCAGCGGCGCGAGCACGCCGCGGTCCATCGCGGTGCGCAGGCCGCGCCCCAGGGCGAGCGTCATCTGGGTGTCGTCGGTGACGATCGCGGGCCTGGGCAGGGCCATCTGCCGCCAGGGCCCGCACTTGGCGAGGATCGACGGCACGTCGTTGAACTCGGTCGGGAAACCGAGCGCGTCCCCCAGGGCGAGCCCGACGAGGGAGCCGGTCGCCGCACGCTTCTTCATGAGGGTCGTCCTTCCGCGGGGGGCCTGAGCAGGGGCGGGTGCAGGGCGGTGGCGGGCCCTGCTTTGTAGAGCGCGGCGGGTTTGCCGCGGCCGCCGGTGAGCCGGGCGGCCCCGTGCACCGGTTCGACGAAGCCGGGGGTGGCGAGGACCTTGCGCCGGAAGTTCGCGGGGTCGAGGCCGGCGCCCCACACCGCTTCGTAGACCCCCCGCAGCTCGCCGAGAGTGAACTCGGGCGGGCAGAAGGCCGTGGCCAGGCAGGTGTTCTCGATGCCGGCGCCGACGCGCTCGTGCGCGTCGGCGAGGATCCGGTCGTGGTCGAAGGCGAGCGGACCGTACGCGCCCGTCCCGTACGGCAGCCAGTCCGCGCGGGCGGCGTCACCGCCCCCGCGCACCTCGGGCGGGTCGGGCACGAGGGCCGCGAACGCGACGGAGACGACCCGCATCCGGGGGTCGCGGTCCGGGTCGCTGTAGGTGCGCAGCTGTTCCAGGTGCAGCCCGGTGACGTCGGACAGGCCGGTCTCCTCGGCCAGTTCGCGCGCCGCCGCCGTCTCCGCGGACTCGTCGGGCAGGACGAAACCGCCGGGCAGTGCCAGGCGGCCCGCGTACGGGTCCTGCCTCCGCTCGACGAGCAGCACCCTCAGCGCGCCGTCCCGGATCGTGAAGACGGCCAGATCGACGGTGACGGCGAAGGGCTCGAAGCCGTACTTGTCATAGCCCTGCACGCACACCACCCCCCTCTCTTTATAGTCTTACCGACTATAAAGAGAGGGGGGTGGCACACACAAGAGCCAGGCCCTTGCCGGGGCGGGGTGCCCAGGTGCTTCTAGAGGTCGACCTCCTGCATCAGCATGCCGACCTCGGTGTTGGACAGGCGCCGCAGCCAGCCCGACTTCTGGTCGCCCAGCGCGATCGGCCCGAAGGACACCCGCACCAGCTTGTCGACCGGGAACCCGGCCTCCGCGAGCATGCGCCGCACGATGTGCTTGCGGCCCTCGTGCAGGGTGACCTCGACGAGGTAGTTCTTGCCGGTCTGCTCGACGACGCGGAAGTGGTCCGCCTTCGCGTACCCGTCCTCCAGCTGGATGCCGTCCTTGAGCTGCTTGCCCAGGTCGCGCGGGATCGGGCCCACGATGTGCGCGAGGTAGGTCTTCTTCACGCCGTACTTGGGATGGGTGAGGCGGTGGGCCAGCTCTCCGTGATTGGTGAGCAGGATGATGCCCTCGGTCTCGGTGTCGAGCCGCCCGACGTGGAACAGCCGCGTCTCGCGGTTGTTCGTGTAGTCACCCAGGCACTGGCGGCCGTCCGGGTCCTCCATGGTGGAGACGACACCGGCCGGCTTGTTCAGCGCGAAGAACTGGTGCGACTGGGTCGCCACGGTCAGACCGTCGACCTTGATCTCGTCGTTCTCGGTGTCGACGCGCAGCCCCTGCTCGAGCACGATCTGGCCGTTGACCTCGACCCGAGCCTGCTCGACGAGCTCCTCGCAGGCGCGCCGGGAGCCGTAACCGGCCCGCGCGAGCACCTTCTGGAGCCGCTCGCCCTCCTGCTCGGCGCCCGGGAAGGTCTTGGGGGTCTTGATGTCCGGCCTGCCCGCGTACCGGTCGCGGTTGCGCTCCTCCTGCCGGGCGTCGTACTCCCGCGAGGTCCCCGGGGCGCCACTGCGACCGCCGCCGCGGGCGCCGGTGCCCTGGGAGGTGCGGGGGCCTCCCTTGGCGCCGCCGCGCGCCGCCGCGCCCCGGCCCCTCTTCGGCGCGCCGCCGCCGTCGGCGGGGCTCACGTCGTAGCGCCGCTCCTCGGGACGCGGCTTGCTCGGCCGGCCCTGCTTGTCGTCACGGTCGTTGCCGGCACCGCGGTAGTTCCCGCGACCGCCGCCACCGCTGCCGCCACTGCTGCCGCCGCGGCCACCACCGCTACCGCCGCGACCGCCACCGCTGCTGCCGCGGCCGCCGCTGTTGCCACCACGGCTCCCGCCGTTGTTTCCGCTGCTGTTCCTGCCGCTGCTGCTGCTTCGCATCAAAAGTTCCGTCTAGTCGTCTGCGTCCTCGTAACCCGGCGCATCGGGTGCGTCCGGGTCGAACGACGGGACCCCTTCCTGCGTCTCGGCCTCGATCGCGTCCGCCTCCGGAAGGAAGGGCGCGAGTTCCGGGAGCTCGTCCAGGCCGCGCAGGCCCATCCGCTCCAGGAAGTAGTTCGTCGTCCTGTACAGGATCGCACTTGTTTCGGGTTCCGCGCCCGCCTCCTCCACGAGGCCCCTCTGGAGGAGGGTCCGCATCACGCCGTCACAGTTCACTCCGCGCACGGCGGAGACCCGCGATCGGCTCACCGGCTGGCGGTACGCGACGACCGCGAGGGTCTCCAGAGCTGCCTGGGTGAGCCGGGCCTGCTGCCCGTCGAGCACGAAGCGTTCGACCGCCGCCGCGTACTGCGGCCGGGTGTAGAACCGCCAGCCGCCCGCCACGAGCCTCAGCTCGAATCCGCGGCCCTGGACCGTGTACTCGTCCGCCAGGGCCCGCAGGGCGTCCGCCACGGCCCTGCGCGGCCGGTCCAAAATCTTCGCGAGGTGCTCTTCGGTCGCGGGCTCGTCGACGACCATCAGTACGGCCTCCAGAGCCGGCCCGAGATCCAGCTCGGCCACCCGGTCGGCCCCGGCGACGGCCTCCTGCCCACTCATGCCCGTCATGACTGCTTCTCCTCCGCCCCGCCCCGCTCGGCCTTTGTCTCTTTACCGTCTTTGCCGGCCGTCTCGGGAGGCCTGTCGAACTCGTCCGTGACGGTCGGCTCCCCGTCGCTCTCCCCACCGGTCCAGCGCACGAGAAGCTCCCCGAGGGCCTCCTCCTGATCCAGGCTGACGACCTTCTCCCGGTACAGCTCAAGGAGCGCCAGGAAGCGTGCCACGACGGTCAGGGTGTCGTCGGTGTCCTCGACCAGCACCCGGAAACTCGCCTCGCCCAGCTCCCGCAGCCGCGCCACTACGAGCCCGGCCTGCTCGCGCACGCTGACCAGCGGGGCGTGGATGTGGTCGACGTACACCTGGGGCTTCGGCCTGGGCTGCATCGCCTTCACGGCGAGCCGGGCGAATCCTTCCGCCCCGATACTGATGACGACTTCCGGCAGCAGCTCGGCGTGATGCGGCTCCAGACCGACGGTCCGCGGATAGCGCCGCGCCTCCTCGTCGAGCCGCTCGCTGAAGATGTCGGCGATCTTCTTGTACGCGCGGTACTGGAGCAGCCGGGCGAACAGGAGGTCACGCGCTTCGAGGAGCGCGAGGTCGGCCTCGTCCTCGACCTCGGCGGTCGGCAGCAGCCGGGCGGCCTTGAGATCGAGCAGCGTGGCGGCGACGACGAGGAACTCGGTGGTCTGGTCGAGATCCCACTCGGGCCCCATGGCGCGGATGTGCACCATGAACTCGTCGGTCACTTTGGAGAGCGCGACCTCGGTGACGTCCAGCTTGTGCCTGGAGATCAGCTGGAGGAGCAGATCGAAGGGCCCCTCGAAGTTGGCCAGCCGCACCTTGAACCGCCCGTCATCGGGCACAGGCTGCTCAGGTGCGGGTTCCGAGCCGGAGCCCGCCGGCTCCTGAGACTCCAGACCGGGCTCAGCCACGAGCTCCGCCGGCGGTCCAAGTTCCGGCTCGGGAACGAGCTCGGGCTCAGGAACGGGCTCCGACTCAGGAACCGCCACGGGCTCAGGAACTACCCCCGGCCCCGGCCCCGGCAGGCGCGTCGCCCCCGGGCCCCGGCCCAGCGCGCGTCGCCGCGCGCCCCGGCCGGGCGTGGAGGAGTCGTCGTCGTTCGCGGGCATCAGGCGGACGTTACCGCTACCGCCCGCGCAGTCGGCGTACGAGAATGCTCGCGTCTCCGCGCGACTCCAGGTCGGCGAGCACCACGGCGACCGCCTCGCGGACGATGCGGCCGCGGTCCACGGCGAGCCCGTGCTCCCCGCGGAGCACGAGGCGCGCGTGCTCGAGGTCCATCAGCTCCTCGGCGGAGACGTACACCGTGATCTTCTCGTCGTGGCGCTCACGCCCGCTGGGCCGCCGGTTGGCGGCCGCCCGGGAGCGCTTGCGCGACGATCCCGCGGAGGCAGAACCTTCCTGCGCCTGCGGCGGGCGGCGCCCCGCGGGCTTGTCGCCCTCGGTGGCGCGGCTGCGGGACCCGCCCGACTCGTCGTCCGCCGCCGCGTGTTCGGCGCTCTCGCCGCCCTCGCCGCGCTGCTTCTCCTCGGCGGCGACGGGGTCGCTCTCACCCGCCGGTGCGGGCACCCGCGCTTCGCCGTTGACCGGGCGTCTCGGGGAGGAGGCCTGGAGCCCCATTCCCCCGGTGGTACGGAACAGTTCGTCGGCCCCCGGCAGACTCACTCGGCGTGACACCGGGCGAGCACCTCCCTGGCGAGCTGGCGATAGGCGGCCGCGCCGACCGAGTTGGAGGCGTACGTCGTGATCGGCTCACCGGCGACCGTGGTCTCCGGGAAGCGCACGGTCCGGCCGATCACGGTGTGGTAGACGTGATCGTCGAACGCCTCGACCACGCGCGCGAGCACCTCACGGCTGTGCACCGTGCGGGAGTCGTACATCGTGGCGAGGATGCCGTCGAGCTCCAGGTCGGGGTTGAGCCGCTCCTGGACCTTCTCGATCGTCTCCGTGAGGAGCGCGACACCGCGCAGTGCGAAGAACTCGCACTCGAGGGGCACGATCACCTTGTGAGCCGCCGTCAGGGCGTTCACGGTGAGCAGGCCGAGCGAGGGCTGACAGTCGATCACGATGTAGTCGTAGTCGGCCATCAGCGGCTTCAACGCCCGCTGGAGCGTGGACTCGCGAGCGACCTCGCTCACCAACTGCACCTCGGCGGCGGACAGGTCGATGTTGCTCGGCAGCAGGTCCATGTTCGGGACCGCGGTCTTCAGGAGGACCTCGTCCGCGGCCATGCCCCGCTCCATGAGCAGGTTGTAGACCGTCAGGTCGAGTTCCATCGGGTTCACGCCGAGACCGACCGAGAGCGCGCCCTGCGGGTCGAAGTCGACGAGCAGGACACGGCGTCCGTACTCCGCGAGCGCGGCACCCAGGTTGATGGTCGACGTGGTCTTGCCGACGCCGCCCTTCTGGTTGCACATCGCGATGATCTTCGCGGGGCCGTGGTCGGTCAGCGGGCCTGGGATCGGGAAGTACGGGAGCGGGCGCCCGGTCGGGCCGACGCGCTCGCGGCGCTGACGGGCAGCGTCGGGCGCCAGCGTGGCCGCGTACTCGGGGTCCGGCTCGTACTCGGCGTCGGGGTCGTAGAAGTGCCCCTCGGGCAGTTCGTCGTAGTCGGCGAAGTGGGAGCGTTCGCCACTTCGGTCGCCGGCCATGGCGTTCACGTGATGGCCATCCATGCTCTGGGGTGCTGTCTGCGTCTGCAGGGGGCTGCTCTGACGGGCGGCAAAGGTACGGACCGCGACGGAGCCGACAGCCTCGAGCCCCGCGGGACCTTGCTCCCTCGCAACCGTTCCTGGTTGACCACCCCCGGGAGTAAATGTCGACTCATTCACAAGTCGTCTTACCTCCTTGGTGACCAGGAAACTTCTAGATAGGTCAGCGTGGCACCATGCCGACGGTTGGCGACTCTATGGCGTGTCACCACTCCGCAGCAACACAATCCGCCGGACCCGGCCCGATGTGTCGGCAACGGAACACCCTTGTGTCAAGGGTGCACGGCGTCGGTTCGAAGCGTTTCGCGGGTGCGCGAATCGGTTAAAGGGTTACGTTCGAGGCGAGTTGACCAAGTCCGTATTGATGCCCAAGTGATACGCATACGGCCGGACCCCTCACAAGGTCCGGCCGCAGGCGTGAGATTGACGACTTCCGTTGACGGAAGTGGTCGAAGAGTCGTCGACGTCAGCCGAGCAGGGACTCCAGCTCGGTGTGCTCGAGGCCGTGGGACTCGGCGACCTCGCGGTAAACGACCTTGCCGTCATGCGTGTTGAGGCCCAGGGCGAGCGCCGGGTCGCGGCGCAGCGCCTCGACCCAGCCGCGGTTCGCCAGCTCGACGATGTACGGCAGCGTGGCGTTCGTCAGCGCGTACGTCGACGTGTTGGGCACGGCGCCGGGCATGTTGGCGACGCAGTAGAAGACCGAGTTGTGGACCGGGAAGGTCGGCTCGGCGTGCGTCGTCGGGTGCGAGTCCTCGAAGCAGCCGCCCTGGTCGATCGCGATGTCGACAAGGACACTTCCCGGCTTCATGCGGGAGACGAGCTCGTTGGTGACCAGCTTCGGGGCCTTGGCGCCCGGGATGAGGACGGCGCCGATGACCAGGTCGGCCTCGAGGCACGCCTTCTCGAGCTCGAAGGCGTTGGAGACGACGGTCTGGATCTTCGTACCGAAGATCTTGTCGGCTTCCTTGAGCTTGTTGATGTCGCGGTCGAGCAGGGTCACGTGGAAGCCCATGCCGATGGCGATCTGCGCGGCGTTCCAGCCGGAGACACCGCCGCCGATGACGACGGCCCTGGCGGCGAGCACGCCCGGGACACCGCCCGGCAGGACACCGCGGCCGCCGTTGGCGGCCATCAGGTGGTAGGCGCCGACCTGCGGGGCCAGGCGGCCCGCGACCTCGGACATCGGGGCGAGCAGCGGGAGCGCGCGGTTCGCGGTCTCGACCGTCTCGTAGGCGATGGCGGTGGTGCCGGACTCCAGGAGCGCGTCCGTGCACTCCTTGGAGGCGGCGAGGTGCAGGTAGGTGAAGAGCGTCTGGTCCTTACGAAGGCGGTGGTACTCCTCCGCGATCGGCTCCTTGACCTTCAGGAGCAGGTCAGCGGTGGCCCAGACCTCGTCGGCGGTGCCGAGGATCTGCGCACCGGCCGAGACGTACTCGTCGTCCGTGATCGAGGAGCCGACACCGGCGTTCTGCTCGACGAAGACCTGGTGGCCGTTGCGCACGAGCTCGTGCACACCGGCGGGGGTGATGGCCACCCGGAACTCGTTGTTCTTGACCTCGCGGGGGATGCCGACCTTCATCGTCGATCACGGTCCTTGGCTCAGGGATTTCTCGGGCAATGCACTACATACCAGTGCGCTTGGGGGCGCACCGGGAGACGCCACGGAAGTACGCGGCGGAGCCAGTCTAATGAAGGATTTCTAGCTGTCTAGCCTTTCAAAGCATCAATCTTCTTCGGATGCACTACGGATTTCGTAGGCATCAGCACCCTGTTCTGGAGTCATTCCTTCGATCGGTAGCTCCTCTCCCAGCATGCGCTCGGCCGCACCGCGGTGCAGCTTCGCGGCCGCGGGGTCGCCGAGCCGGTCGAGCGTGTCGGCCAGGCGGAGCTGCAGCGCGGCCTGCAGTCGTACGTCCTTGGCCTGGCGCGCCCACTCGACCGCTTCCTGGCAGGTGTGCAGCGACTCCTCGGGCCGGCCCGCGTACTCCTGGACACGCGCCATCTCGCTCAACGCCCGCGCCTGCGCTGCGACATCGCCCTCCTTGCGGTACCCGGCGGCGGCCGAGCGCCAGCTGCGCAGCGCGTCGCCGTAGCGGCCCGCGTAGGTGTTCACCGTGCCGATGCGGCCGTGCAGCCGCGCGGCGTCGGCGCGCTCGCCGCGGGTGAGCCGCTGGGCGAGGGCGCGCCCGTACCAGTCGGCGGCCCGGTACCAGTCCCCCAGCTCCTGGTACGTGCCGCCTACGGATTCCATCGCGCGGCCGGTCGCGTACGGGTCCCTGGCTTCGCGTCCGGCGTCCAGAGCGGCCCGGTAGCGGGTGAGCGCCTCCTGGGTGCGGCCGGTCCGCGCGTCGAGGTCGGCGAGGTTCAGGAGGGCCGCGGCCTTCTCGCGGGGCAGGTTCCTGCGCTCGGCGACGTCGAGGACGAGGCGATGGATGCCGTAGAGGTCGGGGGCGGCGGCCTCGGCGCCGACGTGCGCGGCCAGGGCCCGCGCCAGGGCCGCCATCAGGCGCCTGGCCAGGGTGTCGAGCTCCCCGTCGGCGACGGCGAGGCGGGCGGCGGCCAGGAGCGCGGGCCGCCGGACCCGCAACCACTCGGCGCCCGCCGCGGGGCTCGGGAAACGCAGGGCGCGGGGCAGCCCCGCGAGCTTCTTGCGGGCGGGCGAGCCGTCCGGTTCGGTGATCGCACGGCAGGACTGGAGCAGCCGCACCGTGCGCTCCAGCATGCGGGCGCGGGCGAGCTGCACCTCGCCCGGCCGGTCGTGGGTCTCGGTCAGGCCGCGCAGGAGCGGCATCAGGCAGCCGGGCACCTCGTACTGCGGCAGCTCGGAGTCGATCCGCCCGACCAGGCCGAGCACCGTGAAGTCGTCGAGGGTGGTCTGCGCGGCGGAGACGGAGCAGCCGGCCAGCGCGGACGCGGTGTGCGGGTCTACATGACCCTCGGGGGCGAGGGACAGGTAGCGCAGTATCCGGGCGGCGGGCACCGGCAGGGACGCGTAGGCGTGCTGGAAGACGCGGGCGAGCGCGGGCCCGTCGTCGGCCTGGGCGTGCAGCTGCTTGGCCAGGTCCGCCACGGCCTCCTTGGGGCGTACGGCGAGCCAGCCGCCGGCCAGCCTCAGCGCCGCGGGCTGTGACCCGCACTCCTCGACGAGGGATTCCGCGGAGCGCGGGTCGACGGTGATGCGGACCGCTCCGGTGTGCCGGCCGAGCAGTTCGAGGGCGGATTTCGTGTCGAGGCCGCCGAGCGTGCAGGGCCGCACGTCGGAGATTCCGGTCAGTGGCCCCTCGGACACGGCGACGACCAGGCAGTCGGGGGTTTCGGGGAGCAGCGGGTCGACCTGTTCGGCGTCCGCCGCGTCGTCGAGGAACAGCACGACCCTGCGGACGGAGAGCCCTTCGCGCAGCCGCTCGGCGAGGTCGTCCTCGTCTTCGCCCGGAGGCGCGGGCAGATCGAGGGTGTCGAGGAGTTCGCGTGCGGTGCGTTCGGTGGGGACGCGGGTGCCGTCCGGGGCGGTGAGGCGGGTCCGCAGGATGCCGTCCGGGTAGCCGGCGGCGACCTGGCCCAGGAGTTCCTCGGCGAGCGCGGTGCGACCGGATCCCGGGCGGCCCGCGATGAGCAGGACGCGCGCGCGCGGCGCTTTGCGCCCGGCGATCGTGTCGAGTCCCGCGCGCTCGATGTCGGCGCGCAGTTCCTTCAACTCACGGCTGCGGCCCAGGAACTGACTGCCCTTCAGTCCGTCCTTCGGTTCGACCGCCTGATCCGTCACGGGCCACGCTCCGTCCACCTGCGCCGAACCCGCCGGGGTGCGGGCGGGACGCTTTGAGAGCCTAGTTCAGGCGGAACAGCGTTCCCTGGCGGGCGGCGCGGAGGTGTCCCTCAATCGGATCAGCCGATGGTGTGACCGGAGGGGCCGATCGGAATCAGCCCCTCCGGTGCACAGCCCGTACCTACGCCTCGAACGGCCGGGCGGGCCAGGGCGCCTCGGCCGGCCGGAGCGACTCCACGCCGTCACCGGCCCGCACGGCGGTCAGCGCGAGCGCCCCCACCACCAGGCAATTGTTGTGCAGCTCGCCGGCCAGCACACCGCGTACGAGCTCCCCCAGGGGGACGCGGGCCAGCTCCATGTCGGCCTCCTCGTCCTCCACCTCGAAGCGCTCACCCTCCGCCTCGGACAGGTCGCGGGCCAGGAAGACGCGGACGGCCTCGGAGCAGCCGCCGGGCGTCGTGTAGACGTCGGTGAGGACGCGCCAGTCCTCCGCCTTGACGTGCGCCTCCTCGTAGAGCTCGCGCTGAGCCGCGTGCAGCGGGTTCTCGCCGGGGATGTCGAGGAGTCCGGCCGGAATCTCCCAGAGCTTGTGCCGCACGGGGTGGCGGTATTGCTTGAGGATCAGGACGCGGCCCTGGTCGTCGAGGGCGAGGACGGCGACGGAGCCGGGGTGGACCTGGTAGTCGCGGCGGACGACCGAGCCGTCGGGCATGACCACGTCGTCGGTGCGCACAGAGGTCTTGTTCCCGACGAACGGGGTCTCGGTCGCCCGGACCTCCCACTCCTCGGCGGTGTCCTTGATCGTCGTCATGTCGACAGGTCCTCCTACGCACATAAAAAGAAACCGGGGCAACAGAAACCGGGGCACGTACCCCAAAAGGCACGTACCCCGGCAACCGTACAACCCATGTCCTACACGGCTTACTTGGCCTTCTTGCCGTTCGCCGCGGCGCCGGTCTTGCGCTCGACGGCCGCCTTCACCAGGCCCGCGAAGAGCGGGTGCGGGCGGGTCGGGCGGGAGCGGAGCTCGGGGTGCGCCTGGGTCGCGACCAGGTAAGGGTGCACCTCACGCGGGTACTCCACGTACTCCACGAGCTTGCCGTCCGGCGACGTGCCGGAGAACTGCAGACCGGCCTTCTTCTCCAGCTCGGCGCGGTAGGAGTTGTTCACCTCGTAGCGGTGACGGTGGCGCTCCTCGACGTACTCCTTGCCGTCGTACACCTCGCGCGCGATGGAGCCCTCGGCGAGCTTCGCCGGGTACATGCCCAGACGCATGGTGCCGCCCATGTCGCCCTCACCTGCGACGATGTCGAGCTGCTCGGCCATCGTGGAGATGACCGGGTGCGCGGTGGCGGCGTCGAACTCGGTGGAGTTCGCGTCGGGGATGTCGGCCAGGTTCCGCGCGGCCTCGATCACGATGCACTGCAGGCCGAGGCAGAGGCCGAGCAGCGGGATCTTGTTCTCGCGGGCGAACTGGATCGCGCCGACCTTGCCGGACACGCCGCGGTCGCCGAAGCCGCCGGGGATGCAGATCGCGTCCACGTCACCGAGCTGCTTCTTGGCGCCGGCCGCGGTCTTGCAGTCGTCGGACGCGACCCACTTGATCTTGACGCGGGCCTTGTTGGCGAAGCCGCCGGCGCGCAGCGCCTCGGTCACCGACAGGTAGGCGTCGGGCAGGTCGATGTACTTGCCGACGAGCGCCATGACGATCTCGTGGTCGGGGTTGTGGACGCGGTCGAGCAGGTCGTCCCAGGTCGTCCAGTCCACGTCGCGGAACGGCAGGTCCAGCTTGCGAACGACGTAGGCGTCCAGGCCCTCGGTGTGCAGGACCTTCGGGATGTCGTAGATCGACGGGGCGTCGATGGCCGCGACGACGGCCGCCTCGTCGACGTCGCACATCAGGGAGATCTTGCGCTTGATCGCGGTGGGCACCTCGCGGTCGGCGCGCAGGACGATCGCGTCCGGCTGGATACCGATGTTGCGCAGGGCGGCGACCGAGTGCTGGGTCGGCTTGGTCTTGAGCTCGCCGGAGGGGCCGATGTAGGGCAGCAGCGAGATGTGCACGACGAAGACGTTGTCGCGGCCGACCTCGTGGCGGACCTGGCGGACGGTCTCCAGGAACGGCAGGGACTCGATGTCGCCGACCGTGCCGCCGACCTCGGTGATGACGACGTCGACGTCGTCCGTGGCCATGCGCCGGATGCGGTGCTTGATCTCGTTCGTGATGTGCGGGATGACCTGGACGGTGTCACCGAGGTACTCGCCGCGCCGCTCCTTGGCGATCACCTGGGAGTAGACCTGGCCGGTGGTGACGTTGGCCGTGCCGTCCAGATCCACGTCGAGGAAGCGCTCGTAGTGGCCGATGTCCAGGTCGGTCTCGGCGCCGTCGTTGGTGACGAACACCTCACCGTGCTGGAACGGGTTCATCGTGCCGGGGTCGACGTTCAGGTACGGGTCGAGCTTCTGCATCGTGACCCGCAGACCACGCGCCTTGAGGAGCGCACCCAGGCTGGAGGCCGTCAGGCCCTTGCCGAGGGAGGAGGCGACACCCCCGGTGACGAAGATGTGCTTGGTCGTCGTGGATTTGGGCGTCATGGCCAAGAGGGGGCTCCCGTGGTCGCGGTCTGGAATGCGTACCGGCTTGCCTGGTCCGGAGATTTCCGGGGGTGCCGTCGCTGCGGGTTCGGGGGCTTCGACTGCTTGCAGAAGCGCACCGGTCCACGGGCTACCAGGGTAACAGCGAGTGGGCGAGGCTGCTTCCGGCCACGCTCCGCACATGCGTCACCACAGCATCACCGAAACCTCACCCGCCGCTCACCCTTTCGGCCCACCTTCGTTGCCGGGACCGGCGCGCGGATCACTGCGCTGCGTCGTATCCTGCTCGGACACTCGCTGCCGAGCCAGGCCGGCAAACGGCACTACCCCCGCCCGTTACTCCCGGAACAAGAGCTCGTCAGTTCGTTTCTCACGACGACGCACCAACACGAACCCTTGACCGCAGAGACCGCAGAGCGATCGCCCTTCCGGGGGCGTACGTGGCCGTTCGACTGGAGATGCACGTGGCCGGGCGCATCGAGGACTACGCACTCATCGGAGACATGCAGACCGCAGCCCTGGTCTGCCGGGACGGAACAGTCGACTGGCTGTGCCTCCCACGCTTCGACTCGCATGCCATTTTCGCCGGCCTGCTCGGCACCGAGGAACACGGCTTCTGGCGGCTGGGACCGGCGCACGCGCCGGAGGCCGAGCCGCCGACCGCGGCGCGCCGGACGTACCGCGGCGATTCCCTGATCCTCGAATCCGAGTGGGACACCCCCCGCGGCACGGTCCGCGTGACCGATTTCATGCCGCCGCGTGACGGCGCGCCGCAGCTGATCCGGATCGTGGAGGGCATCAGCGGCCGCGTCCCGATGCGCTCGGCACTGCGCATGCGTTTCTCCTACGGGCGGATCGTGCCGTGGGTGCACAAGGTCGACAGCCGCACGGTCGCGGTCGCGGGCCCCGACTCCGTGTGGCTCGACTCGACCGCGGAGACGTACGGCAAGGACCTGACGACCTACTCGGACTTCACGGTGGCGCCGGGCGACCGGATCGCGTTCACCCTCTCGTGGCAGCCCTCGCACCTGAAGCCGCCGGCCCTTCCCGACCCGGAGGGGTCTTTGGAGGCGACGGAGGAGTTCTGGGGCGAGTGGGTCGAGCACTGTACGTACCACGGGCCCTACCGCGAGGCCGTGGTCCGTTCGCTGATCACGCTCAAGGCCCTGACGTACGCGCCGACCGGCGGCATCGTCGCCGCGCCGACGACGTCGCTGCCGGAGGAGATCGGCGGTGTCCGCAACTGGGACTACCGCTACACCTGGCTGCGCGACGCGGCGATCACCCTGTCGTCCATGCTGCGCACCGGCTACCGCGAGGAGGCCCGTGCCTGGCGGGACTGGCTGCTTCGCGCGGTCGCCGGCGACCCCGAGAACCTGCAGATCATGTACGGGATCGCGGGCGAGCGTGAGCTCGGCGAGGCAGAGCTCGACTGGCTGCCCGGCTACGAGAACTCGGCGCCGGTGCGGGTCGGCAACGGCGCGGCGCACCAGCTCCAGCTCGACGTGTACGGCGAGGTCACCGAGGCGCTGCACCTGGCACATATGACGGGCCTGACCCGCAACGACTACGCGTCCCTGCTCCAGCTCAAGCTGATCCGCTACCTGGAGAAGCACTGGGACGAGCCGGACGAGGGCATCTGGGAGGTGCGCGGGCCGCGGCGGCACTTCGTTCACTCGAAGGTGATGGCGTGGGTCGCCGTGGACCGCACGATCAAGCTCATCGAGTCGGGTGACGCGGACGGGCCGCTGGAGAAGTGGCGCGAACTGCGCGACGACATCCACCGGGACGTGTGCGAGCGGGGCTACGACAAGGAGCGCAACACGTTCACGCAGTCGTACGGCTCGAAGGAGCTGGACGCCTCGCTGCTCCTGATCCCGCAGATGGGCTTCCTGCCGCCCGACGACAAGCGCGTCATCGGCACGATCGAGGCGATCCAGCGGGAGCTCTCGACGCCGGACGGGTTCATTCTGCGTTACCCGACGACGGGCGAGGACGCGGGCGTCGACGGCCTGGAGGGCGACGAGGGCGCGTTCCTCGCCTGCTCGTTCTGGATGGCCGACGACCTCGCGATGATCGGCCGCGTGGACGAGGCCCGCACGCTCTTCGAGAAGCTCCTGTCGCTGCGCAACGACCTGGGGCTGCTCGCGGAGGAGTGGGACTCGCGTCTGCAGCGCCAGGTCGGCAACTTCCCGCAGGCGTTCAGTCACGTTCCGCTGATCGACACGGCCCTGCGGCTGACGGCCTCGGGGGCGTACGGCGGCTAGCGCGGCTTCCTGATCATCATTCCGGCGGCGCGTCCCCCTGCGGGACGCGCCGCCGGCGGCGTCAGCCACGTCCTGCCTGACGGCCGGAGGTTTTCCCGGAACGTGCTCGCAGGTAGCGTCCGCACCATGGACACTCAGGCCCCCCACAGCAGCACGCCCGGCACCCAGGGCGGCATCACCGTGCAGCGGGCCCTGGAACTGCCAGGTCTGCGCAGCGGGCTCCCGGAAGTGGTGGCGGGCGGGGACCGGCTGCAGCGCACCGTGCGCTGGGTGCACGCGGGCGAGGTGCCCAACATCGCCTCGCTCCTCAAGGGCGGCGAGCTGCTCCTGACGACCGGGTTCGGCATCGGTACGCGCCCCGCCGAGCAGCGGGCCTTCGTCCGCAAGCTCGCCGACCGCGGCATCTCCGCGCTCGTCATCGAGCTGGGCCAGCGCTTCGCGCGGCTCCCCGCCGCGCTGGTGGAGACCGCGCGCGCGGCCGGCCTCCCGCTGGTGCAGCTGCACCGTGAGGTGCCGTTCGTGACGGTCACCGAGGAGGTCCACACCGAGATCGTCAACGGGCACTACGCGCTGCTCCAGCGCGCAGAGGAGGTGCACCGGCGCTGCACGGAGGCCCTGCTCGGCGGCGGCGGAGTGCCCCAAGTCCTGCGTATTCTCGCGGAGTTCAGCGGCAACCCGGTGTTCCTGGAGACGGCCGACGGGCAGCTCCTGTACGCGGCCGGGGGCGAGCCCGAGGTCGCCGACCCGCTCCAGGTGTGGGAGGGGATGCGCGGCAAGCCCGCCGACCGGGACGAGCCGCCGGCCGGGGCCGTGCTCGTCGACGTGCCGGGCGGCGGGCCCGGCACCGGGTCCGTGCGGGCGCGTCTCGTCCTGCTGCCGGTCGCGGCCCCACTGGCGCCCGTGCACCGCATCGCGGCGGAACGGGCGGCGAGCAGCCTCGCCGTCGTCCTGATGCAGGCCCGCCAGGAGGAGGAGCTGGCGGCGCGCGGCCGCGGTGACTTCCTCACGGATCTCGCGGAGGGCCGGATCACACCGGACGACGCCCCGGCGCAGGCGCGCGTCCTCGGGTTCAAGCCGGGCGGCCAGGGGCCGCTGCTGCCGGTCGTGATGCGGCTGCCCGAGGCGTCGGTGGGCTCGGTGGGCCTCTCCCCCGGCGGCGGCTGGGCGGTGCTCGCCCGGGCGGTCGCCGAGGAGCTTGCCGCGGTCGGGGTTCCGGTCCTGCTCGGCGTACGGCCCGTCGAGGGGCGCGTCCCCCTGCTGCTCGGGCTGCGGTCGGACTCGGAGCGCACGGCGGTCGCGGACCGGGTGGCGGCGGCGCTGCGGGCGGGGGTCGAGCGGGCGGGCATGCTGCGCGCCGGGACGCAGCCGCCGGTCGTCGTGGTCGGCGGCGCGGGCGGCTGGGCCGCGGCCGCGGCCGGCCTGCGGCACGCGGCCGAGACGGCCACGGCGGCGCAGGGTCTGTCGGACCGGCCCTGGTACGACGCGCGGCGCCTCGACATCGACCTGCTGCTGTGGCGGTTGCGGGACCATCCGGACCTGGCGGCGTTCGTGGAGCGTGCGATCGGCCCTCTCCAGGCCCACGACCGCCGCGCCAAGCCCCCGCTCCTTCCCACGCTCCAGACGTATCTGGCGCACGCGGGCCGCAAGGCGGAGACGGCCCGCGAACTCCACCTGAACCGTCAGACGCTCTACAACCGCCTTGCCCGCATAGGGGAGTTGCTCGGAACTGACCTGGACGACCCGCAGACGGTACTCGCGTTGAGCCTGGCGCTGCGGGCGCGCAGGCATGTGGGGTGAGCGCGCCGTCAGACCTTGGTCAGGTCAGCCCGGCGGCCGGGCCCCCGTCAACTCGTCGTAGACGCTGAGCACTTGGGCCACCGTCTCGTCCTCCGTCGGCCACGACGCCGCCTGCAGCGTGCCGCGCTCCTTGAGTCGGTCGCGGCGCGCGGGGTCGGCCAGGAGGCGGACGACGGTGTCGGAGAGGGCGCGCGCGTCGCCGTAGGGGACGAGCTCCGCCGCGTCGCCCACGAGTTCGGGGATACCGCCGACGTCGGTGGCGACGAGCGGTACGCGTGCGTGGAGCGCCTCCTGCGCGAGGACCGAGCGGGACTCCCAACTGCTGGCCAGCAGAGCCACATCGGCGGCAGCGAGCAGTTCGGAGACGTCGTCCCGGCGCCCAACGAGCCGTACGGGCAGCTGCTCGCTCTCGATCCGGCGCTGGAGCGCGCCCCGCTCCGGCCCCTCGCCCGCGATGACGAGGAGCGGCACGGGGTCGAGGTGGCTCCAGGTGCGCGCGGCGTCCAGCAGTGTCCCGTAGCCGCGGTGCTTCACGAGGCTGCCGACGGCCATCAGCAACGGCCGGTCCACAGCGCCGAGTTCGGCCCGCGCCTTGTGCTGCAGACGCTCCGGGTCCTCGGGTCCCTCGGGGCCGGGCACCGGCGCGGCTTCCGACGAGCCGGGGCGGGACGGCGCCGGGAAGGCGACCGCGGCCAGCCGGGCGTCACGGGCACCACGGACACGCGCTCGCTCGACGAGGTCCGAGGACGTGCCCAGGACCACGGACGCGGCCCTCGCGACGCGCCGTTCGAGCAGCCGCAGCAGGTGGGCGCGGGCGCCCTCGGCGTGGGAGCGGGTGTGCCAGGTGACGACGAGGGGTGTGGTCCGGCCGCTGAGCGCGAGGGACGCCCGGAGCCCGGCGTGCAGCCCGTGCGCGTGGACGAGGTCTGCGTCGGCGCAGGCGAGCCGGAGCGCCGCGACGGATCCGGGGTCGCTGCTGCGGGGCACGGTGACATGCTGGGCGCCGACGTCCGCGAAGCCGTAGACATGCGCGACCTCGGTGGGGGCGCAGACGGTGACGCGCACTCCCCTGGCGACGAGCCCGGCGGCCAGCGACCTGACGTGCGTGCTGCTTCCGGCGCTGCCGCCGCCCAGCACTTGCACGGTGCGCAACGACGACTGGCCGTGCGCTGGCTGGCTGCTCACGTGACTCACGTGGCCGGGGCTCCTGGGTCGGTCGGTGCGGGACGCTCGGGGATGTCGCGCCGTAACGGTCTGGGCCAAGGATGCCAGCCCGTACGGGCGTTCCGGCACCGGGCTGGAGTCCCGACCGTGTCGGAGTGGGCAACACGTCGTACGGGATCACTCACACGCGTGAATTCAGGCGTGTCGGGCTGACTTCGCCCCGCGGGCCAGTGCGGTCACTTTGTCCCCGTATGCCGCTGCGAGGACCAGCCCGGCCGCGTGCGCGAGGAGTCCGGCGCGCCCGTTCCCGGCGACGACGGCGACGCCGAGCGCCGCGCCCAGGGCGTGGGCCCCGGTGTCGCCGATCATGGTGCGCCCGTCGAGATCCTCCGGCAGGACCGCTGCGACCGCGCCCATGGGGGCCGCGGCGACGGCCCCCTTGAGCAGTCCGGGCGCCCCGAGCACCAGCACCGCCGCGGCCGCCCGCCCGGGCCGTACGTCCACCAGGTTCACGAGGTGCGCCGCGCCGGCGATCACGACACCGGCGAGCGCCTTGTCCACGGCCCGTTCCTCGAGCAGCGCGCCTGCGACGAGCCCCGCGGCGGAGATGCCGATCAACTTCACGGCCCCGCTGGTCAGTTCGCCGTCGCGCAGCGCCGACAGATGGGCCCGGAACCCGCTGCGCGGATCTCCGGCGCCCGCCACGTCGTCGTACGCGCCGCACGCCGCGGCGGCGAGCACGGCCAGGACGGCGGCCCGGCGGTCGGGTCCCGAGGTGGCGGCGGCCGCCCCGGCGACGGCCCCGGCCACGACGGCGGGCCCGGCGTACAGGTCGACCGCCCGGCCCGCCAAGTTCGTCCGCTCCCACAAGGCAGACCCACCCGGCCTGGCCCGCCGCAGCGCCGCATACCCGGCCCGGGCCACGACGGCCCCGGCCGCGAGAGCCGTGAACCGGCCCACCACACGCTTCTCCACGGGCGGTTACGCGTCCGCTCGGGCGGTGGCGAGCAGTTCCTCCGCGTGCGCGCGCGCCGTCTCGGAGTCCTCCTGGCCCGCCAGCATCCGGGACAGCTCGCGGACCCGGTCCTCGCCCTCGAGGACGGTGACACCGGACCGGGTGACGGTCCCGTCGTTCGTCTTCTCCACGAGGAGCTGCCGGTCGGCGAAGGCCGCCACCTGCGGAAGGTGCGTGACGACCACGACCTGCGCCGACTTGGCGAGCTTGGCGAGGCGCCTGCCGATCTCCACGGCCGCCTTGCCGCCGACGCCCGCGTCGACCTCGTCGAACAGATACGTGGGCACGGGATCGGTCCCGGCGAACACGACCTCCACGGCGAGCATCACGCGGGACAGCTCGCCGCCCGAGGCCCCCTTGGCGATCGGCCGCGGCGGGGCGCCGGGGTGCGGGGCGAGCAGCAGCTCGACCTCGTCCACACCGGAGGGGCCGTACGCGACGGTGCGCCCGTCGAGCTCAACGCCGTCCGGGTCGTCGGTGCGCCGGATGTCGAAGGACACGCGCGCGTGGGGCATGGCGAGCGAGGCCAGCTCCTGCGTGACGGCTTCCGCGAAGCGTGACGCCGCCTCCGTGCGGGAGTCCGTCAACGCCTGTGCCAGGACGCCCAGTTCACTGCGGAGGCCGTCCCGCTCGGCGGTCAGCTCATCGACCCGGTCGTCGTCTCCGTCGAGTTCGAGCAGCCGCACCGAGCCCTGCTCGGCCCAGGCGAGCACCCCGGCCGTACCCTCGTCGGCCGCCCCGTACTTGCGCGTGAGCTGCGTCAGCGCGGCCCGCCGCTCCTCGACCGCCGCGAGCCGCAGCGGGTCGGCGTCCAGGTCGTCGGCGTATCCGGCGAGTTCTCCCGCCACGTCGGACAGGAGGATGCCGATCTCGCCGATCCGGTCGGCGAGCGCGGACAGGGCCGGGTCGTGCGAACGCACGGCGTCGAGTGCGCGGTTCGCGCCGCCCACGAGTGTGGTGGCGTCGACGCCCTCGGGGTCCTCGGGGTTGCCCGCGAGCGCGGCGTGCGCGGCGGACGCAGCGGAGGCGAGCGCCTCCGCGTGACCGAGCCGCTCGGCCTCCGCCGACAGCTCGACGTCCTCGCCGGCGCGCGGCTCGACGGCCGCGATCTCGTCGAGTCCGAAGCGCAGCAGATCTGCTTCCTGGGCGCGTTCACGCGCGCGCGTGACGATGGTGTCCAGCTCGGCGCTGACGGCCCGCAGCCGGCGGTACGCGGCCTGGTACTTGGTGAGCGGCACGGCGACCGCGTCGCCCGCGTACCGGTCGAGGGCGCCGCGTTGCCGGGACAGCTTGAGCAGCCCCTGCTGATCGGTCTGGCCGTGCACGGCGACGAGCTCGTCGGCGAGCTCGGTCAGCATGCCCACCGGCACCGAACGCCCGCCGAGATGCGCCCGTGAGCGCCCCTCCGCCGAGACGGTGCGGCTGATGAGCAGCGCCCCGTCGTCGAGTTCGGCACCCGCCTCCTGGGCGCGCACGACGGCCGCGGTGCCCTCGGGCACGGTGATCCGGCCCTCGACGACCGCCGCCTTGGCGCCGATCCGTACGAGGGCGGGGTCCGCGCGCCCGCCGAGCAGCAGGCCGAGGCTGGTGACCACCATCGTCTTGCCCGCACCGGTCTCGCCGGTCACGGCGGTGAATCCCGGTGACAGCTCGACCACCGCGTCGTCGATGACTCCGAGCGACCGTATCCGCATCTCCTCCAACACGGACACGACCTTACGAGGTCCGGAGCCATGTGTGCGACGGGCCCTGCCCCGCTTCCCTCCCGGCGGACCGAAATCGCAGGTCGTGAGTGGCTCTGTCCGGTCCTCCCGTCGCGCGTTGTCACCCCTTGTCACCCGTGAGAGTGGGGACAGCCGCCGCCCGGAACGACCTGCCGGCCGCATGGTGCCCGCGCCCCGCGCCCCGCGCGCCCGCACGCTTGATCCCATGAGTACCGGACTGGCCAGGGCGGCCCTGCGCGCACACCGGCCCGCCTTCGTCGGCACGGCGGTCGCCGCGCTGTTCGCGGCGACGGTGGTGAGCGCGTCGACGACGGTGCTGCTCGCCACGAGCACCGACGGACTGCCGGCAGGCGCGCGCCACCACGTCACGGAGAACGGCGTCGGCGACATCGCGGCCGTCCTCCTCATCGGTTCGATCTACATGTCGATTTTCGTGGTCGTCTCGTCGATGGGCACGGCCGTCACGCAGCAGCACCGAGAGCTCGCCCTCGTACGCGCCATCGGGGCCCGACCGCGCCAGGTGCGCCGCGCGGTGGCGAGGCAGGCCCTGGCCGCGTCCGTCCCCGCGGCGCTCGCGGGCTTCGCGGCGGGCGGGCTGCTCGCCAGGGCCTGGTTCTCCGGCATGGTCACGCACGGCCTGATCCCTCCGGGGGTGCCGTTCCGCTTCAGCTGGGCGGCGCTGCCTGTCTGCCTCGGGGTGACCGTGGTGACGTCGACGGTCACCGTGCTGCTCTCGTCGCTGCGGTTCTCGCTCCTGCGGCCCGCCCGCGCCCTGTCCGAGGCGGCAGCGGGCAGGCGGCGCCTCGGCCTGCTCAGGGCGCCGCTCGGCCTGGTCGCGGTCGCCGGGGCGCGCTCCCTCTCGGCCCTGCTGTCCCGGCAGGACGCCGAGGAGGCGGGCCAGGGCGCGTTCCTCGTCCTGATCCTGTTCTGCGTGGGGGTGGGCCTGCTCGGCCCGCGGCTCGTGGGCCCCGCGGCCCGGCTGGTCCCGGCGCTCGTGGGCCGCTTCGGCGCGAGTACGCGGCTCGCGATGCTCAACGTCCGCTCGCAGCCCCGCCGCTTCTCGGCCGCCCTCGTCCCGCTCGTCCTCGTCGTCGGCTTCGGCCTCACCAAGGTCGCCCTGCACACGACGGCACAGCACCGCACGGGCTCGGCGGGCAGCACCGGCGAAGTGTGGCTCGACTACATGGGTACGGCGCTGTACTCGGGGTTCGCCGCCATAGCCGCCGCCAACACGCTCGCCATGATCTCGTTCGAGCGGCGCCGGGACGTGGCCCTGCTGCGGGTCGTCGGCGCCCAGCGCGGCCAGGTGCGCTCCATGGCCGCCTGGGAGGCCGTCGTCGCCGGTACGGCGCTGCTGATCGGCACCCTGATCGCGCTCGCCACGCTCGCGCCGATCCTCGACACGGCCTTCGGCTCGCCGCTGCCGTACGTCCCGTGGACCCTGGCCGCCGGGACGGTCGCGGGCACACTCCTGCTGACACTGCTCGCGACCGGTGTCCCGGTGCGGTCGGTGATGTGCCACCGCGCGATCACCGTCGTACGGACATGATCACCTACGGGATGTCCTAGTGGGGCTTCCCTCGCCAGCCGGAGACGGGCAGCGCGAACTTGGCGACGAGCCGATCCGTGAACGAGGCGTGATGCAGCCGCGCGAGCCGCACCGGCACCGCCCCGCGCCGCACCTCGACGCGCGCGCCGGCGGGCAGTTCGACGGTCCGCCGTCCGTCGCACCACAGCACGCCGTGCGGGGTGTGCTGCTGCACCTCGACGGCGAGCACCGAGTCCGGCGAGGTCACCAGCGGCTTGGCGAACAGGGCGTGCGCGCTGATCGGCACCATGAGGAGCGCCTCGACCTCGGGCCACACGACGGGACCACCGGCCGAGAACGCGTAGGCCGTGGAGCCGGTGGGCGTCGCGCACACGATGCCGTCGCAGCCGAAGCCTGTGACGGGACGCCCGTCGATCTCCAGGACCACCTCGAGCATCCGTTCGGCCGACATCTTCTGTACGGCGGCCTCGTTGAGCGCCCAGTCGCGGTGCACGACATCGCCGTTGCTGTGCACGAGGACGTCGATCGTCATGCGCTCCTCGACCTCGTACGCCTTGGTGACGACCCGGTCGACCACCCTGTCGAGGTCGTCGCGCTCGGCCTCGGCGAGGAAGCCGACGCGGCCGAGGTTCACCCCGAGCATCGGGACTCCGGAGGCGCGGGCGAACTCGGCGCCGCGCAGCAAAGTCCCGTCGCCGCCGAGGACGACCAGCAGCTCACAGGCGTCGAGGCACTCCGGAGTCGCCTCCTTCACGAGCTCCACCGACGCCGGGAGCGGCAGGTCCGCCGCCTCCGACTCCAGGACCCGTACGCCGATGCCGCAGCGCAGCAGCCCCTCGACGACGAGTTCGGCACTCCGGATGGCGGCGGGCCGCCCGGTGTGCGCGAGCAGGAAAACAGTTCGAGCTCGAGTCTGTGTCAACGCGGCCCCTCCGCCACTGCACGGTCAACGTCCGCCGGGTCGAGTTCGGGAGCACCGGCGCGGAGCCACAGAAAGTACTCGACGTTTCCGGACGGCCCGGGCAGCGGGCTCGCCGTCACGCCCCTTACGCCGAGGCCGAGTTCCCACGCCTGCCGGGCCACCGTGCGCACCGTCTCGGCCCGCAGCTCCGGGCTGCGCACGACACCGCCGCTGCCGAGGCGGTCCTTACCGATCTCGAACTGCGGCTTCACCATGAGCACCAGGTCCGCGTCGGGCGCCGCGCACCGCGCGAGGGCGGGGAGCACCAGGCCGAGCGGGATGAAGGACAGGTCTCCGACGACCAGGTCCACGGGTTTTCCATCGATCGCCTCCAGCGTCAACTCGCGTACGTTCGTACGGTCCTTGACGGTGACGCGTTCATCGCTCTGCAGTGACCAGGCAAGTTGCCCGTACCCGACGTCGACGGCGACGACATGGGCGACGCCGGCCCTCAGCAGTACGTCGGTGAACCCGCCCGTGGACGCCCCCGCGTCGAGCGCGCGGCGCCCCTCGACGGCGAGCCCCTGCGGCACGAAGGCCGCGAGGGCCCCCGCGAGCTTGTGGCCGCCGCGCGAGACGTAGTCGGGGTCGTTGTCGTCCTGCGTGACCACGATCGCGGCGGCGGTCTCCACCTGCGTGGCGGGCTTGGTCGCGGTGGTCCTGCCGACCGTGACGCGCCCCGCGGCGATCAGCTGGCTCGCGTGTTCGCGCGAGCGGGCGAGCTTCCGGCGGACGAGCTCGGCGTCGAGGCGGCGTCGTGCCACTCCTGCCACGTTCGGTTCAGCTCCTGTGTCGGTTCGAGGGTGAGGGCTCGGGGCGTGCGTCCAGCGCGGTCAGCGCGTCACGCAGGCCCCGGTGTACATCCTCGTACACCTCGATGTGTCCGTCGGCAGTGAGGTGGTCGACGTCGGCGAGCCGGTCGAGCCCGGCGTCCACGTCCGCGTTGCCGGTGGGGGTGCGCGGGACGCCGAGGGGAGCCGGGGCCGCGGGCTCGTACGACGGTTCGTCCCAGACCTCCGGGACCCCGGCCGCCTGGTCCGGCACCTGGTCGGGGTCCGGATGAGAGTCGTTCATGCCACGACGCTACCGCGTAGCACTGGGGTACGGTCGACCGCGATGGCGACGACGCAGGAGTGCCGTGCCGCACTCGACAAACTCTCTGACAATCTGGCGGGCGCGGACGGCGGGGTCCGCAGCGCGGCGGCGCTCGACCGCTCGCTGAGCTGCCATGTCACGGACCTCGGGATCACGTTCACGGGCCGGCTCGAGAACGGCCGGATCGAAGTGGTCGACACGGTCGACGGGCCGCCGCCCGACCGGGCGCAGATCCGGCTCGCGATGACCGGCGACGACCTGGTCGCGATGGTCGACGGCAGGCTGAACTTCGCGAAGGCCTGGGCCTCCGGCCGGATCAGGCTGGAGGCCGGCTTCCGCGATCTGCTGCGGCTCAGGACGCTGCTCTAGCCACCGCCTTCGCGGGCGCCTCCGCGTCCCCGGCCGGGACCTTCCTGGCCTTGCGCGCGGCCGGCACCACCAGCGGAGTACCGGTCTCCGGATCGTCGATGACCTGGCACTTCATCCCGAAGAGCCGCTCGACGAGGTCCGCGGTGACGATGTCGCCCGGCGCTCCCTCGGCGATGACCTCGCCGCCGCGCAGGGCGATCAGGTGGGTGGCGTAGCGGGCCGCGTGGTTGAGGTCGTGCAGGACCGCGACGAGCGTGCGCCCCTGCTCCTCGTGCAGCTCCGCGCAGAGGTCCAGTACGTCGATCTGGTGCTGGATGTCGAGGTACGTGGTCGGCTCGTCGAGGAGCAGCAGCGGGGTCTGCTGGGCGAGCGCCATGGCGATCCAGACGCGCTGGCGCTGACCGCCGGACAATTCGTCGACAAAACGATCGGCGAGTTCGGCCACTCCGGTGGAGGCCATCGACTCCTGCACGATCCGCTCGTCGTCGCTGGACCACTGGCGCAGCAGACCCTGGTGGGGGTAGCGGCCGCGGGAGACGAGGTCGCCGACGGTGATGCCGTCCGGCGCGATCGACGACTGGGGCAGCAGCCCCAGCGTGCGCGCCACCTTCTTCGCCGGCATCGACTGGATGGCCTGCCCGTCGAGGAGCACCCGGCCCGTCGACGGCTTCAGCATCCGCGACAGCGCTCGCAGCAGCGTGGACTTGCCGCAGGCGTTCGGGCCGACGATCACGGTGAAGGAGTTGTCGGGGATCTCGACCGAGAGCTCCGACGCGATCACACGCTGGTCGTAGCCCAGGGTGACGTTCTCGGCGGACAGTCGGTTCACGGTGGTGCTCCTCCGGTTGTTGCTCTGGCTGGGGTTCCTGTCGCTCATATCCGGCCGGCCTTCCGCTCGGAGACCAGGAGCCACAGCAGATAGACACCGCCGACGACTCCGGTGACCACTCCGACGGGCAGCTGGTCGGCGCCGAAGGCGCGCTGCGAGATCCAGTCGGCGGTGACGAGCAGGGCCGCTCCCATGCACATGGACGCCGCGATGTTCGGACCGGGCGAGCGGGTCAGCCGCCGGGCCAGCTGGGGGGCGGTCAGCGCGACGAATCCGACGGGTCCCGCGGCGGCGGTGGCCGCGGCGGTGAGCAGCACGGCGGCCACGAGCAGCACGAGCCGCGTCCGCTCGACCCGCACCCCGAGCGCGTTCGCCACGTCGTCGCCCATCTCCAGCATGCGCAGCGGCCGCGCGTACGTGAGGACGACGGGTACGAGGACGGCGCACAGGGCGAGCAGGGGCCAGACCTGGTTCCAGTCGCGGCCGTCGAGCGATCCCGTCATCCAGACCGTCGCGCGGGCGGCGTCGACGATGTCTGCCTTCGTCAGCAGATAGCCGTTGACCGCGGACATGACGGCGGACATTCCGATGCCGACCAGGACGAGCCGGTATCCGTGCACGCCACGCTTCCAGGCGAGCAGATAGATGGCGAACCCGGTCACCAGACCGCCGACGAGCGCCCCGAGCGCGACCTGGGCGGCACTCCCCGAGAACAGCACGATCATGACGAGCGCACCGGCCGTGGAGCCCTGACCGAGGCCCAGGATGTCCGGACTGCCCAGCGGATTACGGGAGATGGCCTGGAAGAGCGCGCCGCCCAGCGCGAGCGCCGCGCCCACGAGGAGGCCCACGAGGACCCTGGGCAGCCGCAGTTCGTCGACGATGAACTCCTGCCCCGCGTCACCGTTGCCGAGCAGCGTACGGATCACGTCGGTGGCGGAGATGGGGAAGTCGCCGGTGCCGATCAGCGCGACGCTCGCGGCGAGCGCGGCGCACAGCAGCACGAGGACGATCACGAGCGCGCGGATGTCGAGGCGCAGGGAGATCCCGCCCCGGGTACGGATCGCCTTCACAGCTGGGTGACCTTCCGCCGGCGCACGAGGTAGATGAAGACCGGGCCGCCGATGATCGCGGTGACGATGCCGACCTGGACCTCGGCGGGCCGTGCCACGAGCCGGCCGACGACGTCCGCGCCGAGCAGCAGCACGGGTGACAGGACAGCGGAGAACGGCAGAATCCAGCGCAGGTCGGGGCCCGTGAAGGAACGGACGACGTGCGGCACCATCAGGCCGACGAACACGATGGGCCCGCAGGCGGCGGTCGCGGCGCCGCACAGCAGCGTGGCAGCCGCCATGGACAGCGCACGCGTCCTGTTCAGGTTCGCGCCGAGGGCGCGGGCCATGTCGTCGCCCATCGCCATGGCGTTGAGCGGCCGCGCGAGCGCGAGGGCGAGCACCGAACCGACGGCGATGAACGGCAGCACCTGCCGGATCGTCGACATGTCGGCGGAGACGAGCGAACCCACCGTCCAGAAGCGCATCTTGCCCAGCGCCGCGTTGTCCATGATCATCACGGCCTGGAGATAGCCGTAGAGCGCGGCACTGATGGCGGTCCCGGCGAGTGCGAGCCGCACCGGCGTCGCGCTGCGGGTCCCGCCGAGGACGTAGACGAGAACACCCACGGCCGCGGCCCCGAGGAAGGCGAACCACACATAGCCCGTCAGCGAGGTGACGCCGAAGAAGCTGACGGCGGTGACGACGGCCGCCGAGGCGCCCATGTTGATGCCGAGGAGGCCTGGGTCGGCCAACGGGTTACGGGTCAGCGCCTGGAGGACCGCGCCTGAGAGCCCGAGCGCGACACCGGCGAGAAGCCCGAGCAGCGTGCGCGCGAGCCGCTCGCCGACCACGACGTCGCTGAACGTCCCGGTGTCGTCGAACAGGCCGTGCCACACCTGGTCGACAGACAGGGGTTTCGCCCCGATCGCGATGCTCACGACCAGGAGCGCGACCAGTACGACGACGGCTCCGAGGAGCCCGACCGTACGTATCGCCCGGCGGTTCGGGGGCGCGGCGGCGGTGTCCGCGCGCTGTTCAGGGGGACTGTCGACCAACACGGGGTTAGGTTAGCCTACCCTCTCCATTCTCTTCGAGGTCGCTACCGACAGAGAAGCTCGGGGAAGCACTGGGGAGCACCGAGAAGCTCGGGGAAGCGCAGAGAACCCCACCCGCTGGTACGCCTCCCCGCCCGCGCCGCCTCAAACCCCCAGCCGCGCCAGCGCCTTCGCACCGTCGAGCCCGCAGGTCCCGTCCCCGGCCGCCGTCCAGGCCGCCGCGCACAGCGCCCTCAACCCGTCGATCGCCTCGCCGTCCCCCTCCAGCTCAAGGCGCTCGTCGCCCGCGGTCGCGACCCAGCCACCGCACGCGAACCCGCCCCCCCGCGCCACGACCTCCGGCTGCCCGGTGAGCAGCCCTCGCAGGTCGACGTCGACATATGTGGGCCGGTGCTGGGGCGGCGCGGCGAGCAGCTGCGCGCCGTCGGTGACACCGGTCAGGACGAGCAGCGAGTCCACCTCCCCGTTGAACGCGCCCTCGATGTCCGTGTCGAGGCGGTCCCCGATCACCAACGGCCGCTCCGCGCCGGTGCGCAGGATCGTCTCGCGGTGCATCGGAGGCAGCGGCTTGCCTGCCACCTGTGGCTGCGCACCCGTCGCGATTCGGACGACCTCGACCGCCGCGCCGTTGCCCGGAGCGATGCCGCGCGCGCTCGGAATGGTCAGGTCCGTATTGGACGCGAACCACGGCACACCGCGCGCGATCGCGTAACAGGCCTCCGCGAACCGCCCCCAGGCCAGGTCGGGCCCGCCGTATCCCTGCACCACCGCCACCGGCTCGTCGTCGGCTGAGTCCACCGGCTCGAGCCCGCGCTCCCTCAGCGCGACCCGCAGCCCCTCCCCGCCGATCACCAACACCCGTGACCCGTCCGGCACTTGCTCACTGATCAGGCGCGCCACTGCCTGCGCCGACGTGATGACGTCCGCCGCGTCCGTCGGAATCCCCAGCTCCGCCAGATGCTCGGCCACGGCGTCCGGCGTACGCAGCGCGTTGTTCGTGACGTACGCGAGCCCCATGCCCGCCCCGCGCGCCACGGCGAGCGACTCGGGGGCGTGCGCGATGGCGTCACCGCCCGCGTACACCACCCCGTCGAGGTCGAGCAGCGCCGTGTCGTACGCCTCGTTCAGCGCCCGCCGACTGCCTTCGGGCCGCGTCCTGACGGTCTGGCTCATTACACATCGCTCCTCGTTCGATCCCACTCCCCCGATCATCGCTCATGCCACTGACACACATACGATGCAGCAATGAACACTGCAGGTCCCCCAGGTCCGACGGACAGTGACGGCCTCGACCTGATCCCGTTCAGGGGTGTGCGTTACGTCCCCGAGCGCGTGGGCAGCCTCGCCGCCGTGACGTCACCCCCGTACGACGTGGTCGTCCGCCCCGACGGCCTGCACCACCTGGAGTCCGCGGACCCGCACAACATCGTCCGCCTGATCCTCCCGCAGGCCGTCTCACCGGACACGCGCAACGCCCTCGCGGCCGACACCCTGCGCCGCTGGCTGTCCGAGGGCATCCTGGCCCCCGACGAGATCCCCGCGCTGTACGTCTACGAGCAGCGCGACGGCGACCACCTCCAGCGCGGCGTCATCGGTGCCCTGCGCCTGTCCGAGCCGTCCGAAGGCGTCGTCCTGCCCCACGAGGACGTCATGCCGCACGTGGTCGCCGACCGCGCGGGCCTGATGCGCGCCACGGCCGCCAACCTCGAACCCCTGCTCCTCACCTACCGCAGCGAGGGCAACGCGACGGGCACGACCGCGGTCATCGAACGCACGGTCAAGCGCCCCCCGCTCCTCGCGACGACCACGGAGGACGGCTTCGCCCACCGCCTGTGGTCGGTCACCGACGCGGCCGAGCTGGCCGAGATCCGCGCGGACCTCGCCCACCACCAGGCCCTGATCGCGGACGGCCACCACCGGTGGGCGACGTATCTGCGCCTGCGCTCCGAACAACCGTCCCCCACCCCATGGGACTTCGGCCTCGTCCTCCTCGTGGACACGGCCCGCTATCCGCTGCGCGTGCGCGCCATCCATCGCCTCCTGCACCGCCTCCCGGTCCCGGACGCCCTGGCCGCGCTGAACGGCTCCTTCCGTCTGCGCGAAGTCCCCGGCCCGCTGTCACAGGCCCTGGACGCCCTCGCCGAAGCGGCCGCCCACGGCAACGCTTTCCTCCTCGCCGGCGCCGGCTCCTTCCACCTCGCGGACACCCCGTCCCCGGACCTCCTGGCCCGTACGATCCCTGCCGACCGCCCTGAGGCCTGGCGCACGCTCGACGCGACCGTCCTGCACTCCACGCTGCTGGACCATGTCTGGCGCATCCCCGAGGACTCGCCGGAGCACATCGCGTACATCCATGACGCGGCCGCCACGGTCGCGAAGGCGGAACGTGACGGCGGCACGGCGGTCCTCATGCACCCGGTCCGCGAGGAAGTCGTCCGCGACCTGGCGCGGCAGGGCGTGACGATGCCCCGCAAGTCGACGTCGTTCGGCCCGAAACCGGCGACGGGTCTGGTGCTGCGCACGCTCGCCGACTGACCGCGAGCCACGCGCGCGTAGGCGCATACGACGAACGGGCGGGACCCCATCGCTGGGATCCCGCCCGTTCGTCATGCCTCGTCATGCACGGCCGCAGTCAGCCGCTGAGCTCAGCCCTTGTCGTTCTCGGACTCGAACTCCTCGTCGTCCTCGTCGTAGAACTCTTCGACGTCCTCGTCGTCCTCGACCCAGGGCTCGTCGTCGTCACCCGCGACGGCCTTCGGCCCCGCGACAGCAGCGGGGGCCTCGTCGGACTCGCCCTCGAAGGCGTCGACGAACTCGACCCCGTCCATCTCGGCGAGCCGGTCGGACGCGTCGGTGCTGCCGTCCCGGTCGGACTCGACGGCCTTTGCGAACCACTCGCGCGCCTCGCCCTCACGACCGGCAGCGAGCAGCGCGTCGGCGTACGCGTACCGCAGACGCGCGGTCCACGGCTGTACGGAGTTCGAGGCGAGCTCGGGGCCCTGCAGCGTCACGATGGCCGCGTCGAGCTGGTCCATGTCACGCCGGGCACCGGCCGCCACGAGCCGCATCTCGACCTGCCCGGCCTTGTCCAGCTTGGCCACCTCGGGCGCACCGGCCATGTCGAGGGCCTTCTCGGGCCGCCCGAGACCGCGCTCGCAGTCCGCCATGACGGGCCACAGCTCGACGTTGCCGGTCATGCGCCGGGCTGCGCGGAACTCCGCGAGCGCCTCGCTGAACTTCTGGTTCGCGTACGCGGCGAAGCCGGCGGCCTCGCGCACGGCCGCGACCCTGGAGGCGAGCCGCAGCGCGATCTTCGAGTACTCGTAGGCCTGCTCGGGGTCCTCGTCAATCAGCTTGGCGACCATCACCAGGTTCTTGGCAACGTCCTCGGCCAGGCCCTTCGGCAGGCTCTGAAGCTCCTGCCGTACGTCCTTGTCGATCTCGTCGCCGGTGACGTCCTCGGGGATCGGCAGCCGACGGATGGGCTCGCGGTCGCGGTCACGCTCGTCGCGGAAGCCGCCACCGCCACGGCGGTCGTCACGCCCACGGAACCCGCCGGGACGTCCACCACGGTCGTCGCGGCGCGGCCCACGGTCGCGGTCGTCACGCGGCCGGTAACCGCCACCACGGCTGTCGTCACGCCGGTCATCACGGCGGTCATCACGGCGGTCATCACGGCGGTCATCGCGGCGGAAGCCGCCACCACGGTTGTCATCGCGGCGGTCGTCACGCCGGTCATCACGACGGTCGTCACGGGGACGGTAGCCACCGCGGTCGTCGTCACGGCGGAAGGCCGGGCGGTCGCCACCAGGGCGGTCGCCGTCGCGACGGGGGCCACGGTCACGGTCGTCACGCGGGCGGTAACCGCCACCGCCACGGCTGTCGGCGCCGCGGTCGTCACGCCGGAACCCACCGCCACGGCTGTCGCCACCACGGTCATCACGCCGGAACCCACCGCCACGGCTGTCGCCACCACGGTCATCACGCCGGAACCCACCGCCACGGCTGTCGCCACCACGGTCATCACGCCGGAACCCACCGCCACGGCTGTCGCCACCACGGTCATCACGCCGGAAGCCGCCACCACGGCTGTCGCCACCACGGTCATCACGCCGGAAGCCGCCACCGCGGTTGTCGCCACCACGGTCATCACGCCGGAAGGCGGGACGGTCGCCGTCACGGCGGAAGGCGGGGCGGTCGCCACCGGGGCGGTCGCCGTCACGACGGGGACCACGGTCACGGTCGTCACGCGGGCGGTAACCGCCACCACCACGGCTGTCGCCACCGCGGTTGTCGCCACCGCGATCGTCACGACGGAACCCACCACCACGGCTGTCGTCACGGCGGTCGTCACGGGGACGGTAGCCACCGCGGTCGTTGTCACGACGGTCGTCGCGCCGGTTGTCGTCACGGCGGTCATCGCGTCGGAAGGGAGGACGGTCGCCGTCACGACGGGGACCACGGTCACGGTCGTCACGCGGGCGGTAACCGCCACCACCACGGCTGTCGCCGCCACGGTCGTCACGACGGAACCCACCACCGCGGCTGTCGCCACCACGGTTGTCGCCGCCGCGATCGTCACGACGGAAGGCGGGGCGGTCGCCACCGGGGCGGTCGCCGTCACGACGGGGACCACGGTCACGGTCGCCGCCGCGGTCGTCCCGGCGGGGCGCCTGGCCACCACGGTCGTTGTCGCGTCGCGGTCCGCCTCGGTATCCGCCCCGGTCCCGGTCACCACTGTCCCGGCGTCGCTGGTCGCGATCCGGTCGCTCATCGGGAGAGTTGGTGGACATGGGTGACTCCTGTCTTCGGTACCGCAGTCATTCTCGCGCAGCCGGGTAGCCGGCGCGCTTCGACAAAACAAAAAAGGACCCTTGGTCCCAGCGTGTGTGCTGGGACCAAGGGTCCTCTAAAAATTGTTCGGCGGCGTCCTACTCTCCCACAGGGTCCCCCCTGCAGTACCATCGGCGCTTTGAGGCTTAGCTTCCGGGTTCGGAATGTAACCGGGCGTTTCCCTCACGCTATGACCACCGAAACCCTATCAGTGTCCCGTTTCAAGGAAACGGGTTCCCGAACAAGGCAGCGAACAAGCACACTCTTCAATTAAGTAGTGCGGCCGTTCAGCCGACACAATTGTTCGTTATCTGAGAACAAACACAGTGGACGCGAGCAACTGAGGACAAGCCCTCGGCCTATTAGTACCAGTCACCTCCACCCGTTACCGGGCTTCCAGATCTGGCCTATCAACCCAGTCGTCTACTGGGAGCCTTAACCCCTCAAGGGGGTGGGAATACTCATCTCGAAGCAGGCTTCCCGCTTAGATGCTTTCAGCGGTTATCCTTTCCGAACGTAGCCAACCAGCCATGCCCTTGGCAGGACAACTGGCACACCAGAGGTTCGTCCGTCCCGGTCCTCTCGTACTAGGGACAGCCCTTCTCAATATTCCTACGCGCGCAGCGGATAGGGACCGAACTGTCTCACGACGTTCTAAACCCAGCTCGCGTACCGCTTTAATGGGCGAACAGCCCAACCCTTGGGACCGACTCCAGCCCCAGGATGCGACGAGCCGACATCGAGGTGCCAAACCATCCCGTCGATATGGACTCTTGGGGAAGATCAGCCTGTTATCCCCGGGGTACCTTTTATCCGTTGAGCGACGGCGCTTCCACAAGCCACCGCCGGATCACTAGTCCCGACTTTCGTCCCTGCTCGACCCGTCGGTCTCACAGTCAAGCTCCCTTGTGCACTTACACTCAACACCTGATTACCAACCAGGCTGAGGGAACCTTTGGGCGCCTCCGTTACTCTTTAGGAGGCAACCGCCCCAGTTAAACTACCCATCAGACACTGTCCCTGATCCGGATCACGGACCCAGGTTAGACATCCAGCACGACCAGAGTGGTATTTCAACGACGACTCCCCCTGAACTGGCGTCCAGAGTTCAAAGTCTCCCACCTATCCTACACAAGCCGAACCGAACACCAATATCAAACTGTAGTAAAGGTCCCGGGGTCTTTCCGTCCTGCTGCGCGAAACGAGCATCTTTACTCGTAGTGCAATTTCACCGGGCCTATGGTTGAGACAGTCGAGAAGTCGTTACGCCATTCGTGCAGGTCGGAACTTACCCGACAAGGAATTTCGCTACCTTAGGATGGTTATAGTTACCACCGCCGTTTACTGGCGCTTAAGTTCTCAGCTTCGCACACCCGAAAGTGCACTAACCGGTCCCCTTAACGTTCCAGCACCGGGCAGGCGTCAGTCCGTATACATCGCCTTACGGCTTCGCACGGACCTGTGTTTTTAGTAAACAGTCGCTTCTCGCTGGTCTCTGCGGCCACCCCCAGCTCGAGGAGCAAGTCCTCTCACCAGTGATGGCCCCCCTTCTCCCGAAGTTACGGGGGCATTTTGCCGAGTTCCTTAACCATAGTTCACCCGAACGCCTCGGTATTCTCTACCTGACCACCTGAGTCGGTTTAGGGTACGGGCCGCCATGAAACTCGCTAGAGGCTTTTCTCGACAGCATAGGATCATCCACTTCACCACAATCGGCTCGGCATCAGGTCTCAGGCACATGCTGTCCGGATTTACCTGGACAACGCCCTACACCCTTACCCCGGGACAACCACCGCCCGGGCTGGACTACCTTCCTGCGTCACCCCATCACTCACCTACTACAAGTCTGGTCCGTCGGCTCCACCACTTTCCTTTCCCCGAAGGGTCCGGAACGGCTTCACGGACTTAGCATCGCCTGATTCAATGTTTGACGCTTCACAGCGGGTACCGGAATATCAACCGGTTATCCATCGACTACGCCTGTCGGCCTCGCCTTAGGTCCCGACTTACCCTGGGCAGATCAGCTTGACCCAGGAACCCTTAGTCAATCGGCGCACACGTTTCTCACGTGTGTATCGCTACTCATGCCTGCATTCTCACTCGTGAACCGTCCACAACTCGCTTCCGCGGCTGCTTCACCCGGCACACGACGCTCCCCTACCCATCACGATCCCCGTTGGGGGTATATATCGCAATGACACGACTTCGGCGGTACGCTTGAGCCCCGCTACATTGTCGGCGCGGAATCACTAGACCAGTGAGCTATTACGCACTCTTTCAAGGGTGGCTGCTTCTAAGCCAACCTCCTGGTTGTCTGTGCGACTCCACATCCTTTCCCACTTAGCGTACGCTTAGGGGCCTTAGTCGATGCTCTGGGCTGTTTCCCTCTCGACCATGGAGCTTATCCCCCACAGTCTCACTGCCGTGCTCTCACTTACCGGCATTCGGAGTTTGGCTAAGGTCAGTAACCCGGTAGGGCCCATCGCCTATCCAGTGCTCTACCTCCGGCAAGAAACACACGACGCTGCACCTAAATGCATTTCGGGGAGAACCAGCTATCACGGAGTTTGATTGGCCTTTCACCCCTAACCACAGGTCATCCCCCAGGTTTTCAACCCTGGTGGGTTCGGTCCTCCACGAAGTCTTACCTCCGCTTCAACCTGCCCATGGCTAGATCACTCCGCTTCGGGTCTTGAGCGCGCTACTGAATCGCCCTATTCGGACTCGCTTTCGCTACGGCTTCCCCACACGGGTTAACCTCGCAACGCACCGCAAACTCGCAGGCTCATTCTTCAAAAGGCACGCAGTCACGACGCAAGGAACAAGTTCCTTGCGCGACGCTCCCACGGCTTGTAGGCACACGGTTTCAGGTACTATTTCACTCCGCTCCCGCGGTACTTTTCACCATTCCCTCACGGTACTATCCGCTATCGGTCACCAGGGAATATTTAGGCTTAGCGGGTGGTCCCGCCAGATTCACACGGGATTTCTCGGGCCCCGTGCTACTTGGGTGTCTCTCAAACGAGCCGCTGATGTTTCGACTACGGGGGTCTTACCCTCTACGCCGGACCTTTCGCATGTCCTTCGCCTACATCAACGGTTTCTGACTCGTCTCACAGC
>NZ_CP109449.1:6400000-7865000 GCF_035918215.1 Streptomyces sp. NBC_01474 | reverse complement strand
CCCGGTTCGGAATTCATTTCCGGTGGCCGTTGGGGGCCTTTGCCTTTCGGCGTGTCCACTACGTTAGCGGATTTCCCTTGAGCCTCATAATCGAGCTCTGCGGATTCGAATTCAGGCATGCAGGCACGCCGAATAAGCCCCCGCTGAGGGGAAGTCGTAGGTAGTGGTTTGGCCGCCTTCGGCTGCTGGCAGATTGCCGTAACCGGGTCAAGCGGCTCGGGCTACATTACGGATCCCCCAGGGGCGAGTCAAGTTGAACGGCGGCGTGGCGTATGCGGCCGATATCGGCTCACCGTCGGATCGTTGACGGTCCAGTAGCGCCAGGGGTGGACGCCGCCCTCGCCGGCCACGCCCGTGCGCGGACCGTTCCGTACCTGGTCGCGTGGCGTGGGGGTGCCGGAGAGGATCGCGAGCGGAGAGTCCGGGGAGGCGCAGACGTCGGTGCCGTTCAGTGCACGGTCCACGTCCAGGGCCGTGGCCAGGCGCGCCGGGCCTTTGGCCAGTTCCTTGTCGTTGCGGGCCGATAGTCGACGTTTACGCGTGAGGTCGGCGCCCTTCGTGATCTCGCCGGCTCGGAGCAGGACCCCGCTCGCGGTGCCTTCCTGGCCGCACACCAGATTGAGGCAGTGCCACATGCCGTAGGTGAAGTAGACGTACGCGTGTCCGGGCGGACCGAACATCACGTCGTTGCGTGCGGTGCGGGAGCGGTACGCGTGGGAGCCGGGGTCGTTCGGGCCGTCGTAGGCCTCCACCTCTGTGAGCCGCAGCTCGATCGGGCCTTCCGGGGTGTTGCGCACGAGGACGCGCCCGAGGAGATCGGGGGCGACCTCCAGTACAGGGCGGTCGAAGAAGTCCCGTGTGAGGGGCGTACGGTCAGGGGCCGCGATCATGGCGGACGAGCGTAGTCCAACGGAGAAGTAACGGAGAAGTGCGGCGAATCGGCGTGGACGGGTAGCCCCGGGCTCCGTTGCTTGCCAGGGTGAGCCGCGCGGAACCGGTCACCGGTCTATCGCGTTGGTAGAGATCAAGGATCGCGACAGGAAGACACGGGCCACGGGTTGTGGCACGGGGAGGAGTGGAGTCATGGGGTTCAAGCGGCTGCTGGCGAGTCTGGGTGCGGGCGGTGCGTCGGTCGAGACGGTACTGACCGAGGTCAACGTGGTGCCGGGTGGCGTCGTCCAGGGTGAGGTGCGGATCCAGGGCGGGTCCGTGGACCAGGACATCGAGGGGCTGTCGGTCGGTCTGCAGGCGCGGGTCGAGGTCGAAGGCGCCGACCAGGAGACCAAGCAGGACATCGAGTTCACGAAGCTGCGCCTCGGCGGGGCGTTCCAGCTGCAGGCGAACGCGGTGCACGCCGTGCCGTTCGGGCTCGAGATCCCGTGGGAGACGCCGGTCACGACGATCGACGGGCAGCAGCTGCGCGGCATGAACATCGGTGTGACGACGGAGCTGGAGATCGCGCGCGCGCTGGACTCCGGTGACCTCGACCCGATCAACGTGCACCCGCTGCCGTCGCAACAGGCGATCCTGGACGCCTTCATCGGGCTGGGCTTCCGGTTCAAGAGCGCGGACATGGAGCGCGGGCACATCCGGGGGACGCGGCAGAAGCTGCCTTTCTACCAGGAGATCGAGTTCTTCCCCCCGCAGCAGTACCGCGGGCTCAACCAGGTCGAGCTGAGCTTCGTGGCGGACGACCGCGAGATGGACGTCGTCCTGGAGATGGACAAGAAGCCGGGGCTCTTCAGCGAGAGCAGCGACACGTTCCGGTCGTTCGTCGTGGGGCACAACGACTTCCAGGGGACGGACTGGTCGGCGTATCTGCACCAGTGGCTGTCCGAGGTCGGCAGCAAGCGAAACTGGTTCTGACCCCGGTGCGTCGGCCGGTGGCGGCGCCGTCCGCTGCCGGCCGGGCGGGGCATAGGCTCGGCGCCGAGAGTTTTCGCCGATCAGGAGGTGCCGACGTGACCGACCTCAAGAGGCCGCCGCTTCCCCATGACTTCCATCCGCAGGTGCCGTCGTTCACGGTGGTGAGCGAGGACTTCGAGCCGGGTGCGGTACTCAAGGACGCTCAGGTCTACGCGGCCGGGAACACCTCGCCGCAGCTGCGGTGGGAGGGCTTCCCGGCCGGGACGAAGAGTTTCGCCGTGACGTGCTTCGACCCGGACGCCCCGACGGGCAGTGGTTTTTGGCACTGGACCGTGTTCGACATCCCGGTTTCGGTGACCGAGCTGCCGGCCGGCGCGGGCAGCGGCAAGTTCGAGGGGCTGCCCGCCGGTGCGGTGCAGGTGCGCAACGACTACGGGACGAAGGACTTCGGGGGCGCCGCGCCGCCGCCCGGTGACCCGGCCCACCGTTACGTCTTCACCGTGTACGCGGTGGATCAGGAGAAGCTGGGTCCCGACTCGGACGCCTCGCCGGCTGTCGTGGGGTTCAACCTGCGCTTCCACACGCTTGCGCGCGCGCAGGTCCTCGCGGAGTACGCGGCTTCCGCGGACAGCTAGCGTTCATCGGCTGTTTGCCCGCCCCCGGTCATGGAAGTGATCGGGGGCGGGCATTTTTATTGCGTTGTCCATCTCGGCGCGCCCGGCCAGAGTTGATCCAAGCCCGCCATGGGGGTGGGCCGGGGACGTACGGGAGGTGGGCGAGATGCGGGACACGCTGGTACTGAACGCCAGCTTCGAGCCGTTGTCGACGGTGACGCTCAACCGGGCCGTCGTGCTGGTGCTGCAGGACAAGGCCGTCGTCGAGCAGGCCCACCCCGGACTCCGTGTGCGTGCGGCCGCCGTGGACATACCGGTGCCGCAGGTGATCAGGCTCTGCAGGTACATACGGGTGCCCTTCCGAAGACAGGCACCGTGGTCGAGGCGGGGTGTACTGGTGCGTGACCAACACCGGTGCGCGTACTGCGGGCGGCGGGCGACGACCGTGGACCACGTGGTGCCGCGGTCGCGCGGTGGTGCGGACTCCTGGCTGAATACCGTCGCCTCGTGCGCGGAGGACAACCACCGCAAGGCGGACCGGACTCCGGAGCAGGCAGGGATGCCGCTGCTGCGGGAGCCGTTCGAGCCCACACCGGCCGATGCGATGCTGCTGACGCTCGGCCAGTCCGAGCGGGACGCGCTGCCGGCCTGGCTGGCGCGTACGGCGGCGTAGCGCGGGACGCGGAACGGACGGAAGAGCCCCCCTCCGGAGTACCGGGGCGGGCTTCTTCGTGTGCGGGGCGGGTCAGTCGATGGGGGGCTGTTCGCGGCGCTCGGCGCCCGCGGGGGCCGAGCCGCCACCCATCGGGCCGAAGTTGCCCATGGCGCCGGAGAGTCCCTTGAGTGCGTCGCCGATCTCGCTGGGCACGATCCAGAGCTTGTTGGCGTCGCCCTCGGCGATCTTCGGGAGCATCTGGAGGTACTGGTAGGCGAGGAGCTTCTGGTCGGCGTCGCCGGCGTGGATGGACTCGAAGACCGTACGGATGGCCTGGGCCTCGCCCTCCGCGCGCAGGGCGGCGGCCTTGGCCTCACCTTCGGCGCGCAGGATCGCGGACTGCTTCTCGCCCTCGGCGGTGAGGATCTGGGACTGGCGGATACCTTCGGCGGTGAGGATCGCGGCGCGCTTGTCGCGGTCGGCGCGCATCTGCTTCTCCATCGAGTCCTGGATGGAGGTGGGCGGCTCGATCGCCTTGAGCTCGACGCGGTTGACGCGGATGCCCCACTTGCCGGTGGCCTCGTCGAGGACGCCGCGCAGGGCCGCGTTGATCTCCTCGCGCGAGGTGAGGGTCCGCTCCAGGTCCATGCCGCCGATGATGTTGCGCAGGGTGGTGACCGTGAGCTGCTCGATGGCCTGGATGTAGCTGGCGACCTCGTAGGTCGCGGCGCGGGCGTCGGTCACCTGGTAGTAGATGACGGTGTCGATGTTCACGACCAGGTTGTCCTGGGTGATCACCGGCTGGGGCGGGAAGGGTACGACCTGTTCACGCAGGTCGATCCGGTTGCGGATCGAGTCGATGAACGGGACGACTATGTTCAGGCCCGCGTTCAGTGTGCGGGTGTAGCGGCCGAAGCGTTCGACGATCGCCGCGCTGGCCTGCGGGATGACTTGAATGGTCTTGATCAGGGCTATGAAGACCAGCACCACCAGAATGATCAGGACGATGATGATCGCTGACATCGCGTCTCCCGTGCCCTTCGTGCCGTCGTCGTTCCGGCGGGTCCCGCCGGAAGATCTTGAGGATCTTGCTGGTCGAGTCTGTCAGAACGGGCCCTACGGCGTGGGGAGTTCAAGCCACCTCCCCGATCACGTCACCATGATCACACGACGATCGCGGTGGCTCCCTCGATGTCGACGACGTCGACGTGACGGCCCGGCTCGTAGCTCTCGGACTCGTCGAGCGAGCGGGCGGACCAGATCTCTCCGGCCAGCTTGATACGGCCGCCGCTGCCGTCGACGCGCTCGACGACGACGGCCTGTTTGCCCTTGAGGGCCTCGATTCCGGTGGCGAGCAAGGGGCGTTGGGCGCTGTGGCGGGCCGCGATGGGCCGTACAACGGCGATGAGCGCGACCGAGACGGCGGCGAAGACGAGGACCTGCATCACCATCCCGCCGCCGAGGCCGGCGGTCAGAGCGCCCGCGACGGCGCCGGCGGAGAGCATGCCGAATTCGGGCATCGCGGTGATGACGAGAGGAATTCCGAGCGCGGCCGCCCCGATCAGCCACCACACCCATGCGTCGATGTCTGCCACATGGTCATGGTAGGACCGGGGTTCCCTCCGGCGACAGGGTGCCGTGAAAGCGACCCCCCGCCGGGTCAGCCCAGCGGGAGGCCCTGCGCGCTCCAGCGCTCGCCGCGCTGCTCGACGATGAGCGGGAGGCCGAAGCAGAGGGAGAGGTTGCGGGAGGTCAGCTCCAGCTCCAGGGGGCCCGCGGCGAGGACCTTGCCCTGGCGGATCATGAGGACGTGGGTGAAGCCGGGGGCGATCTCCTCGACATGGTGCGTGACCATGATCATCGAGGGGGCGATCGGGTCGCGGGCGAGGCGGCCGAGACGGCGTACGAGGTCCTCGCGGCCGCCGAGGTCGAGGCCGGCGGCGGGCTCGTCGAGGAGCAGGAGCTCGGGGTCGGTCATGAGGGCGCGGGCGATGAGGGTGCGCTTGCGCTCGCCCTCGGAGAGCGTGCCGAACTTGCGGTCCACGTACTCGGTCATGCCGAGGCGGTCGAGGAAGGCGCGGGCACGCTGCTCGTCGATGTCCTCGTAGTCCTCGTGCCAGCCGGCGGTCATGCCGTACGCGGCGGTGAGAACCGTCTGGAGGACGGTCTGGCGCTTGGGGAGCTTCTCGGCGAGGGCGATGCCGGCGACGCCGATGCGCGGGCGCAGCTCGAAGACGTCGGTGCCGGGCTTGCCGAGGGTCTCGCCGAGGATCGTGGCGGCGCCCTGGCTGGGGAAGAGGTAGCTGGAGGCGACGTTCAGGAGGGTCGTCTTGCCGGCGCCGTTCGGGCCGAGGATGACCCAGCGCTCACCTTCCTTGACCGACCAGGAGACCTGGTCCACCAGAGCCCGGCCCTCGCGGACCACGGATACGTCCACCAGCTCCAGTACATCGCTCATGAGCGCGTTGTCTCCCATTGCAGTCTCGGCTGTCGCGTGCGTCTTGTGGACGCATCCCCCAAGGGAAAACCTACGCCACCGGTCGACCGGTCCAATCCATCGGCCGGTCTTTAGGGTGGAGCCCATGCTTTCGGAACCACGCTCAGGTCGGCTGGCCTCATGGGGAAATGCCCTTTTGGCCGGGTTTGTTGCTCCCGATGACGCCGCGCTCGCCATAGTCGGCGAGGACGCGGTGCACCGGGTGGAGGGGCTGCCCGGCGAGTCGGCGCCGGTGGGGCTGACGCTCGCCCTGGGGCGGCTGCGCACGCTGGGGGCGACCGGGCTGCGCGTGGCGCTGCCCGCGCCGGGCCACCCGCTGGGCCTGAGCGGTCCTCCCGAGTTCAACGCGCGCGCCCTCGACGCGGAGGAGGCCGTCGTATGCCAGGGGGCCGCTCTCGGGCTCGTGCCCGAGGTGTACGAGGCCGGGCCCGCCGGCGACGTCCATGTGGACGTCCTGTGGCACTGCCTTCCCGTACGGGAGGCGCCCCCTGCTGATGTGCCCTCCCTCGGCGAGGCCGAGCGGGAGCTGGCGGAGGCGCTGCGGGACGCGACGGCCGTGCTTTCGCGGCTCGACGTCGCCGGGTCGGGCCCGGTGGCCGAGGCGGCGGTGGACGCGTACCGGGCGCGGGCCGAGCGGGGACGTGAGGTTCTCGCGCCGGGTTACCCGCCGCGCGCGGTAAGGGTGCTGGAGCTGGCGCAGCGCGTCGGGCTCCTGATCGCGGTGGCGTACGAGAGCGGGCACGGCGGGGCCGTGAGTGCCTCGGAGATGGCGGCGCGGTCGGAGGCTCTGCGTCCGGTGGAGCGGACGGCCCGGCGGGCACAGGTCGCGGCGTACAACGCTTTCGTGGAGGAGCGGGAGCGCGGGGGGAGGTAAGGCCGGGGCCTATGGCGTTGGGGGCGGGGGCGCCGGCACACGAACGCTCGGGATTGACGTAACACATAGGAAGGGCCCCACGGATCGATGTCCGTGGGGCCCTTCCTGGGGGGTGTATCAGCTGTTCGCGGAGGCGTTGCCGAACGTCGGGTTCAGCAGGCCGATCACGTTGACACTGTTGCCCGTGGCGTTGACCGGAACGTGGACCGGGACCTGCACCGCGTTGCCCGAGCCCACACCCGGGGAGTGGGCTGCCAGGCCCTCGGCGCCCGAGTCCGCGACAGCGGCTCCGGCGGAAGCGCCCGCGGCGATCCCGGCGACGGCGACGGCCAGGGCGGCCTTCTTGGCGATGTTCATGAGAAGCATTCCTCCAGCTATGGCGATTCGACCCCAGCCACGGGGGTGCACGCTGTGCAACGGGTGGGCCGGGCGGATGACACGGGCGGGGGCTGCGATGCGCCCGTTCGGATCAACCGGTCTGCGGCCGGGCCGGACAAGGGACCGGCCCCCGGGGTCACCCGGGGGCCGGTGGTCACTGGTGGACCTGAGGCGTACGTCAGTGGTTGACGCCGAGGTTGCCGAAGGCCGGGTTGAGCACACCGATGACGTTCACGGTGTTGCCGACGACGTTGACCGGGACGTGGACCGGAGCCTGGATCACGTTGCCCGAGACGACGCCGGGCGAGTGCACGGCCTGGCCGTCCGCGTGCGCGTCGGTGGCGGAGGCCATACCGGCACCGGCGGCGACGAGCCCACCGGCGACCATCGATACGGCCGCGACCCTCTTCAGCTTCTTCACTTCTTGACCCTCCTAGGCGATCACTGCGACGAACCGCCGCAGCACGCACTGGAGAACGCCGGAGCCTCGCGCAGGATGCGCCATCTGGGGGACATACACACGACAGTATGAATCTCAGCCGGGAACGGAACCATCCGAATTGCCGTCCCCCTCGCCCGGCCCGGCGAAGCCTCATGCCGTCCCGCAGCCGCGGCGTCGTTCAGCCGGCCGCCCCATGGCGTACGGCCCACAGAGCGGCCTGGGTGCGGTCCGCCAGGTCGAGCTTCATCAGGATGTTGGACACATGGGTCTTGACCGTCTTCTCGGAGAGGACGAGGGCGCGGGCGATCTCCCGGTTCGACCGGCCGTCCGCGATCAGGCCGAGCACCTCGCGCTCCCGCTCGGTCAGGGAATTGCCTCTCCCCTGCCCGCCGTTGGTCTCCTCCTGCGAGAGCAGGGCGCCGGCGACCTCCGGCTGGAGCAGCACATGGCCCGCGTGCACCGAGCGGATGGCGCCGGCCAGGGCGTCCGGGTCGACGTCCTTGTAGACGTACCCGGCGGCGCCCGCGCGCAGGGCGGGGACCACGGTGCGCTGTTCGGTGAAGCTCGTGACGATGAGCACGCGCGCGGGGTTGGCCAGCTCGCGCAGCTTGCGCAGGGCCTCGACGCCGTCCATGACGGGCATCTTGACGTCCATCAGGACGACGTCCGGCCTCAGCTCCTCGGTACGGGCGACGCCCTCGGCGCCGTCCGACGCCTCCCCCACAACCTCGATGTCGTCCTGGACCTCGAGGAACGTGCGCAGCCCTCGGCGGACGACCTGGTGGTCGTCGACCAGCAGCACCCGGATCCTGTTGTCAGCCACCGGGGACCTCCATCTCGATCGTGGTGCCCTTGCCGGGCTCCGATTCCACCGTCAGACGGCCGCCGACGCCACCGGACCGGTCACGCATCGAGACCAGGCCGAGGTGGCGTCCCGCATGCCGGACGGCCTTGGGTTCGAAGCCGCCGCCGTCGTCGCTGACGCGCAGGACGGCTCCGGGGCCTCGCTTGTCGACCGTCACACGGACGTGCTCGGCGCCCGAGTGGCGCAGCGCGTTGTGCAGCGCCTCCTGGGCGACACGGAGCATGGCCTCCTCCTGGGCGGCGGGCAGGGCGCGGATGCCGCTGCAGTCGAAGGTGACGTGGGCCGAGTGGGCGCGGTCGAGTACCTGGATCTGCGTGCGCAGCGTGGCGATCAGGCCGTCCTCGTCGAGCGCGGCGGGGCGCAACTCGACCACGGCGGCGCGCAGTTCGTCGGCGGCTTCGGCGGCCAGCTCCGCCACGTGCTGCAACTCGCCCTTGGCGCGGGACGGGTCGCGGTCGACGAGGGCCGCGGCGGCCTGGGCGGTCAGGCGCAGGGAGAAGAGCTTCTGGCTTACGGCGTCGTGCAGTTCGTGGGCGAGGCGCGAGCGCTCCTCGGCGATGGTGAGCTCGCGGCTGCGCTCGTACAGGCGGGCGTTCGTCAGGGCAATGGCCGCGTGCTGGGCGAGGATCGTCAGCAGCTCCTCGTCCTCCATCGTGAAGCCGCAACCTCCTTGCGGCTTGGGGCACTTCTTGTTGGCGAGGAAGAGGGCGCCGATGACCTCGTCCCCGTCACGGATGGGCAGGCCGAGGAAGTCGGACATCTCGGGGTGCGCGGACGGCCAGCCCTCGAAGCGCGGGTCCTTGCGCACGTCGCCCAGGCGCTCGGTCTTCGCCTCGCGCAGCATCGCGGCGAGGATGCCGTGCTGGCGCGGGAGCGGGCCGATGGCCTTCCACTGCGCGTCGCTGACGCCGTCGACGACGAACTGGGCGAAGCCTCCGTGGTCGTCCGGCACTCCGAGGGCCGCGTACTCGGCGTCGAGCAGCTCGCGGGCCGACGCGACGATCGTCTTGAGGACGTCGCGCACCTCGAGGTGTCTGCTCATGGCCAGCAGCGCGGAGCTCACCGCGGAGAGGCCTGATCGTGGGCCGTGACTCATGCCCTCAAGGTACCGGCGGGGTGTGACAGCGCGTATCGGGCCTGTGGCGGCCGCCTTCTGGTCCGGTGGACGTAGGGCGAAGGGCCCCGGTGAGGTGCGGCCCGCGGACGAGGCGCCCTGGGCGGGTCGGTTCCTACGTTGGAGGCGGATCGAAGCACGTACGGCACAAGGGCGGCCCGACGGGCCCGAGGGGACGGATGTCATGCCGGTGGCGATCATCACGGGGGCTTCGAAGGGGCTCGGTCGCGCGCTCGCCGTGGCTCTCGCGCGGCGCGGCTGGGATCTGGTGCTCGACGCCAGGTCCGGGGCGGTGCTGCGGGAGGCCGTGGACGAGGCGCGGAAGTACGGGACGCGGTTGGAGGCGCTGTCCGGGGATGTCACGGACGCGGCGCACCGCGCGGAGCTGGTGGCGGCGGCGCGCGGTCTCGGGGGTCTCGATCTGCTGGTGAACAACGCGAGCGCGCTGGGGGCCGAGCCGCTGGTGCGCCTTGACGCGCTGCCGGTGGAGGGGCTGCGACGGGCGCTGGAGGTCAATGTCGTGGCGGCGCTCGGGATGGTGCAGGAGGCGCTGCCGCTGCTGCGGGAGACGGCCGGAGGGGCGGTCGTCTCGGTGAGCTCGGACGCGTCGGCGGAGGCGTACGAGACCTGGGGCGGCTACGGCGCTTCCAAGGCCGCGCTCGACCAGCTGTCCGCGGTCCTCGCGGTGGAGGAGCCGGGGCTGCGGGTGTGGGCGGTGGATCCGGGCGACATGCGCACGGATCTCTACCGGGCGGCGGCGCCGCTCGACGACGACTCGGACCGGCCGCTGCCGGAAACGGTGGTGCCGGCGTTCCTGCGGCTGCTCGACGAGCGGCCGGACAGCGGGCGGTATGCCGCCCCCTCTCTTCTTCTGGGGGAACGGTGACGGTCTCGGTGCGGATACCGGAGGAGTTGTCGGCCCGGGTGCCGGCGGAGCAGCGTGGGCCCGGCCTGGACAGGGACGCGGTGCGGCTGCTCGTCTCGCGCGGCACGGACGTCACGCACCGGGACTTCGCTCAGCTTCCGGGAGAGCTGCGGGCCGGGGATCTGCTCGTGGTCAATACGTCGCCGACGCTGGCTGCCGCGGTCGACGGGCGGATCGGGCACGCGCGCGTGGTGGTGCATTTCTCCACGCGTGGCGATGACGGGCGATGGGCCGTCGAGTTGCGGGATCCGGACGGGCGTGGCACCACGCGCCCGCGTGCGGGCGGTCCGGAGGGGACTGTGGCGGTGCTCCCCGGGAGTGTGCGCCTCGTATTGGAGGAGCCGCTGGCGGGTGGTGGGGCGCGGTTGTGGTGGGTGCGGGTCACGGGGGACGTGCCCGCGCTGCTGCGTGGGCACGGCAGGCCCATCCGCTACTCCTATACGGAACGCGATCAGCCGCTCTCCGTCTATCAGACGGTGTTCGCGCTGCCGTACGCGGACGGGGCGGGCAGTGCGGAGATGCCGAGTGCGGCACGTCCGTTCACTGCGCGGCTGGTGGCGGAGCTGGTCAGCAGGGGGGTCCAGTTCGCGCCCATCACGCTGCACACGGGGGTGGCGTCGGCGGAGTCGCACGAGCCGCCGTATCCGGAGCGGTTCGAGGTGCCGGAGGCGTCGGCGCGGCTGATCAACGCGGCGAGGGCCGGGGGCGGGCGAGTGGTGGCGGTCGGTACGACGGCCGTACGGGCCGTGGAGTCGGCCACCGGGCGGGACGGGGTGGTGCGGGCGGCCTCGGGCTGGACGGACCTCGTGGTGACGCCCGAGCGGGGTGTGCGGGTGGTGGACGGCCTCCTCACCGGGCTGCACGAGCCGGAGGCGTCGCATCTGCTGATGCTCGAGGCCATCGCAGGAACCGAGGCAATTACCAGCACATATGCGGAAGCATTGGGACATTTTTACCTGTGGCATGAGTTCGGGGACGTCCACCTCATACTTCCTACCAAATCCGGTCACGCAGCGCGTTGCAGTGGCAACGCTTGGTGAGGTCGTTACGCGCCCGATGTGACCCCGCGCATAGGGCGCACGTCACGTACGAAGGCGGCTAGGAATTAGCTGTGGGCGGCGGTGCCGGGGCAAGAGGGGCGAAATGGAGCTCGCCAGGGGGCCTGATCCACTACCCGGCTTCGTACGTCACACCTTTGCCACGGAATTTTGCGGCCGCTAACAATGGCTCTCGTTGCTCGACAGCGTGGGCCGGTACCCACAGCGTTCATGACCGAAACATGAGCGGTCCTGCTCTGGACCGGTGAGCGACTTCCCCGATTCGAAGAGGTCCTCCATGTCCAAGCTCAGCTTCTCCGGTCATAGTCCCCTGACGAAGACCCACAAGTACTCGATCGCCGGTATCGCCACTCTCGGCGCCGCTGCCCTCGCGTTCACGCTGGTGCCGGGCAACTCCACCGCGGAGGCCGAGACGATTTCGGCGGCTCCGGTCGCCTTCGAGGTGGCCGCCGGCAAGCCCCAGATCAAGGACGTGCACGCCAGCGTCACCAACCAGATGGCCACCGCCGACCAGCAGGTCAAGAACGCGGCCGCCAAGCTGAAGGCCACGCAGGTCGCCGCGACGAAGAGGGCCGCCGACGCGGCCGCGGCGAAGGCGAAGGTCGACGCAGCCGCAAAGGCCAAGGTCGAGAAGGACCGCCAGGTCAGGGAGGCCGCCAGCCGCGCCGCCGCCCGCAAGCCGGTCTACGCGAACAACCTGGACGGCTGGATCCGCGAGTCCCTGGACATCATGAAGGCCAAGGGCATCCCCGGCTCCTACAACGGCCTGCACCGCAACATCATCCGCGAGTCGTCCGGCAACCCGCAGGCGATCAACAACTGGGACATCAACGCGATCAACGGCATCCCGTCGAAGGGTCTGCTGCAGGTCATCCCGCCGACCTTCAGCGCGTACCACGTCCCCGGTACCTCGTGGAACATCTACGACCCGGTCGCCAACATCACCGCCGCCGCGAACTACGCCGCGGACAAGTACGGCTCGATGGACAACGTGAACAGCGCTTACTGAGACTCTCCCTGGACCTCAGGGTCTTCGTGAACGCCGAAGGGCGGCACCCCGTGCGGGGTGCCGCCCTTCATCCGTGCGCGGGTCACGCTACTTGCGCATGACCTCGGGCTCGTGGCGGCGCAGCAGGCGCGCCACCGCGAAGCCGCAGATGACACCGAGGGCGATCAGGATCGCGAGGTTGATGCCCCACTGGCTCACCGAGTGCTCCCACAGCGGGTCCAGGTCGTTCGGGTGAGCCTGGTCCCACGGCGGCATGAGATGCGCGAGGTCGAGCGTCGAACCGGCGCCGGCGATGGCCCAGCGCGACGGCATCAGCCACGCGAACTGCTCCAGGCCCGGCGAGCCGTACACCTGGAACAGGATGCCGGTGAAGACGACCTGGACGATCGCGAACATGACCAGGAGCGGCATCGTCTTCTCGGCGGTCTTCACCAGCGAGGAGATGACCAGGCCGAACATCATCGACGTGAAGCCCAGCGCGATGATCACGATGCACAGCTCGACGGCCGGCGGCATCATCAGACCCTCGGCCGGCAGGTCGCGCGGGATGAAGCCGATGGCGCAGATGATCACGCCCTGGATGGCCGTGACGACGCCGAGGACGATCACCTTGGACATCAGGTACGCCGAGCGGGACAGGCCGGTGGCCCGCTCCCGTTCGTAGATGACGCGTTCCTTGATCAGCTCACGTACGGAGTTGGCCGCGCCCGAGAAGCACATGCCGACCGCGAGGATCAGCATGATCGTGCCGGCGTCGCCGTTGAACCGGGACGGCGGCTTGGGCGGGCCCAGGCCGAAGTCGGCCGGGATCACCGTGCTGACGACGCCGAGGACCGCCGGCAGGATCACCATCAGGCCCAGGAAGCCCTTGTCGGACGCGATCACCGACGTGTAGCGGCGGATCAGGGTCCACAGCTGTGACCCCCAGCCCTGCGGCTTGGGCGGCTTCATCGCCTGCGGCGGCGGCATGTGTACGGACTGTGCGGCGACGGCGTCGATGTCCGCGGCGTACATCTGGTAGTGCTGCGAGCCCTTCCAGCGGCCCGCCCAGTCGTAGTCGCGGTAGTTCTCGAAGGCGGAGAAGACATCGGCCCAGGTGCTGTAGCCGAAGAAGTTCAGGGCCTCCTCGGGCGGACCGAAGTACGCCACCGAACCGCCCGGCGCCATCACCAGGAGCTTGTCGCAGATCGCCAGCTCGGCGACCGAGTGCGTGACGACGAGGACCGTGCGGCCGTCGTCGGCGAGGCCGCGCAGGAGCTGCATGACGTCGCGGTCCATGCCCGGGTCGAGGCCGGAGGTCGGCTCGTCCAGGAAGATCAGCGACGGCTTGGTGAGGAGCTCCAGGGCGACGGAGACGCGCTTGCGCTGGCCACCGGAGAGGGAGGTGACCTTCTTCTCCTTGTGGATGTCCAGCTTGAGCTCGCGCAGCACCTCGTCGATGCGCTGCTCGCGCTCCTGCTCGCTGGTGTCCGAGGGGAAGCGCAGCTTGGCCGCGTACTTGAGGGCCTTCTTGACGGTCAGTTCCTTGTGCAGGATGTCGTCCTGCGGGACCAGACCGATGCGCTGACGCAGCTCGGCGAACTGCTTGTACAGGTTCCGGTTGTCGTAGAGCACGTCGCCCTTGTTGGCGGGCCGGTAGCCGGTGAGCGCCTTGAGCAGGGTGGACTTGCCGGAGCCCGAGGGGCCGATGACCGCGATGAGCGACTTCTCCGGGACGCCGAAGGAGACGTCCTTGAGGATGTCCTTGCCGCCGTCGACCGTCACCGTCAGATGGCGGGCGGAGAAGGAGACCTCACCGGTGTCGACGAACTCCTCGAGACGGTCGCCGACGAGGCGGAACGTCGAGTGGCCGACGCCGACGATGTCGTTCGGGCCGAGCAGCGCGGAGCCGCCCTTGGCGATCGGCATACCGTTGACGTACGTGCCGTTGTGCGAGCCGAGGTCACGGATCTCGTAGCGGCCGTCGGGCGTCGCGTGGAACTCGGCGTGCAGGCGCGAGACCTGGAGGTCGGAGACCACCAGCTCGTTCTCGAGGGCACGGCCGATCCGCATCACGCGGCCGAGGGCCAGTTGGTGGAACGTGGTGGGGCTGCGGTCGCCGTACACCGGCGGAGCCCCCGCGACACCGCCGGGCCCCTGCTGGGGCGGGATCTTCTGCGCCTGCTGCGGCTGCTGCCAGCCCTGCTGCGCGGGCACCTGCTGCTGCGGGGCGTTGTGCGCCCAGCCGGGGCCGCCACCCTGCGGCGCGGCGTGCGGCTGCTGGGCCGGCGCCTGCTGCGGGTGGGCCTGCTGCTGGGCCGCGGGCACGGCCGCGCCGGAGGCGCTGCCCGAGAGGTTGACCCGCGGACCGTCCGTCGCGTTGCCGAGGTGCAGCGTCGAGCCCGGGCCGATCTCCATCTGATGGATCCGCTGGCCCTGCACGAACGTGCCGTTGGTGGAGCCGTGGTCCTCGATGACCCAACTCCGGCCGCCCCAGCTGATGGTGGCGTGACGCCAGGACACCCTGGCATCGTCGATCGCGACGTCCCCCTGCGGATCACGTCCGAGGGTGTATTGCCTGGACGGGTCGAGCGTCCAGGTCCTTCCATTCAATTCCAGTACGAGTTCCGGCACTCCATGCCCCACTGAGTTGTCCCCCGAGCTAGCCCCCATCTTGGGGAGTCTAGGGATGTCGAACATCGTGGGGAACTATTTCAGGCGGAGCCCCCTGACCGAAAGTCGGGCCTTGAGGCGGGCCTTGTGAAGACTGTCCACGCGCCTGTACGCCCTCCCCGTTGACGAGGCAGAAACAGCCCCGGAGAGTGGTAAGCGCCCACAAGTGCCTACGGATCATGCGCGAATGGACATCCGATACATCACGGTACGGATCGGGGGCCCTGATGGAGATCGTTGTTCGGGGGAGCGGGCGCGAGGACGTGCGCTGGAGCGACGTACTGCTCTCCGCGGTCGCCTCCGTGAGCTGGGCGTTCATCGGGATGGCGGCGGTCGCCGCGGCCGGCCTTCATCTGCTCGGTGCGGATTCCGCGGGTTCGCTCGGCCCGATGACGGTCGCGGTGGTGGCCCTTGGAGTGGGTGGGAAAGTCACGCCGTCGGGAGACGTCTCGGCCTTCGGACTGGACGGCGCGCAGGCCCGCACGGCGATCGATATCGCGCCGCTCGGTGTGGGCCTCACGGGCGCTCTGCTGCTCAGCTGGTTCTTCCTGCGTTCCTTACGTGGGGCGGGAGTTGAGGTCACGCCGGCCGAACTCGCGGCACGCGCGGGGAGCGTGGTCGCACTGTTCCTGGCGATGCTCGCAGGGCTTGCCCGGGCGGGTCACGACCTCATCACGATTGACGGCGGGAAGCTCGGGCTCGACCGGATACCGGACGGGGATCTGCCGGGCGGCATCAAGGACAAGCTGCCGGGCGGCATCGACCTCGGAGGGCTCCTGCCGGACCACATCGGCGGCCTCGCGGACGCGAAGGCGACGGTCGGGTTCACCGTCGAGACCGGGTCCTCACTGCTGGGCGGCGCCGCGTGGGTGATCGGCGTCCTGCTGATCGCACTGCTCGCCTCGCGTCGGACGCCGCTCCCGCGCCCACTCGACGCGCTGCACCGGGTGGTCCGTCCCGCCGTTTCGTCGCTGGTCACGGTGTTACTGGTAGCGGTTGCCGCGGGGCTCGCGGCGGCGGCGTGCGCGATGATCGGCGACGACCATCCGCGGCGGATCGCGGGCGCCGCGCTGCTCGGGGCACCCAACGGGGTGTGGCTCGGCATTCCCCTCGGCCTCTTCGTCCCGTGGGACGGCAAGGCGACGGGCGCCCTCGCGCAGGCCCTTCCCCACCCGGTCGACGAGCTGCTGCGGATACACACGAACGAGCCGGTGACGCTGGGCCGTCTTGCCGAACTGGACGACAGGATATGGCTGTTGGCCTTCGCGACCGTCCTGATGACGGTGCTCGCAGGCGTGTTGACCGCCACACGGACACCTGCGGTGACCGGCGGGCCCGGGTCGCGGCCGATGGGCGCCGTCGGCTTCGCCGGGAGGTGCGCGCTGCGGCTCGGGGTCGTCACGGCGCTCGGCCTGCCGCTGCTCGTGCGGCTGACGGACGTGTCGGCGGACGCCTCGCTGTCCGTACTCGGCTTCGACGCGTTCGGGGCCGGCATCGAGCTGCACGGACATCTCGGCATGGCGCTGCTGCTCGGGGCCGCTTGGGGAACGGGGGCGGGAGCGGTGGGGGCGTTGCTGGCTCACGGGGCGGGGGCGGCGGGCCGGCGGGCGGCTCCTGCTGCACTGGGCGGGGGCGGCGTGGAACGGGGGGACGGCGTGGTCGGGCCCGTCCCGCCCCGGGAGGCGGGGCCGTATCGGCCGAGCACTCCGTACCGGGCGTCGCCGGACGCGACGAACCCGTATCTGAAACCGCCGGACGAACGGGCAGGCGATCGGTCGGGGGATAGGTCGGGGAATGGATCGAGCGATCGGTCGCGGGGTCGGTCGGGCAATCGGCAGGGTGATCTGCCGGACGATCTGTACGGGGCGCCGACGATGGTGGGGCCGGTCAGGCCACCGGTGCCGCCGCGTCCGCGGGGGCGGCCCGGGTCGGGTTCCGGGTCGGGTTCCGGGTCCGCCAAGGGCGGATGGCCCGTGCCGCCACCGCCTCCTCCCCCACCGCCACTGCCGCGTTCACCATCACCGTCACCGTCGTCGCCGGACGAGGAGGGGCCGCCGCCACCGCGGAGGGGCCCGCGCGGCTGAGCCGAGTACGGGAGGCGGACGACGAAGGGGCCGGTCGGGGCGGGCGCCGCACATGTCCGCCACACGGACCACCACCGCGCACCGCGACGTGGGCCGGATAACGTGGGACCACCATGAGTGCTTCGCAGCCCCGCCACCCCGCTGACGTCCCGGTCGCAGTTCCGGACGACGTCCCGACGCTCCTCGTCAAGATATTCGGCAAGGACCGCCCCGGCATCACCGCCGGGCTCTTCGACACCCTCGCCGCCTACTCCGTCGATGTCGTCGACATCGAGCAGGTCGTCACCCGCGGCCGCATTGTCCTGTGCGCCCTGGTGACGGAGCCGCCCCCCGGTCTCGAGGGCGACCTGCGGGCCACCGTCCACAGCTGGGCGGAGTCCATGCGGATGCAGGCCGAGATCATCTCGGGCATCGGCGACAACCGTCCGCGCGGTCTCGGCCGCTCGCTCGTCACCGTGCTCGGCCACCCGCTGACCGCGGAGACGACGGCCGCCATCGCCGCCCGGATCACCGGCACCGGCGGCAACATCGACCGTATCTTCCGGCTCGCGAAGTACCCCGTGACCGCAGTCGAGTTCGCCGTCTCCGGCACCGAGACCGAGCCCCTGCGCACCGCACTCGCGACGGAGTCGGCGGCGCTCGGCGTCGATGTCGCCGTCGTCGCGGCCGGGCTGCACCGACGCGCCCAGCGCCTCGTCGTGATGGACGTCGACTCGACGCTCATCCAGGACGAGGTCATCGAGCTCTTCGCGGCGCACGCCGGCTGTGAGGACAAGGTCGCCGAGGTCACCGCGGCGGCGATGCGGGGCGAGCTGGACTTCGAGCAGTCGCTGCACGCGCGGGTCGCGCTGCTCGCCGGGCTCGACGCGTCGGTCGTCGACAAGGTCCGCGCCGAGGTGCGGCTCACGCCCGGCGCGCGGACCCTGATCCGCACACTGAAGCGGCTCGGCTATCAAGTGGGTGTCGTCTCGGGCGGATTCACCCAGGTCACGGACGATCTGCAGGACCGGCTCGGGCTCGACTTCGCCCAGGCCAACACCCTGGAGATCGTCGACGGAAAGCTGACCGGCCGGGTCACCGGCGAGATCGTGGACCGCGCGGGCAAGGCGCGTCTGCTGCGCCGGTTCGCAGCGGAGGCCGGGGTGCCGCTCGCGCAGACCGTGGCGATCGGCGACGGTGCCAACGATCTGGACATGCTGAACGCGGCGGGCCTCGGTGTCGCCTTCAACGCGAAGCCCGTGGTCCGCGAGGCCGCGCACACCGCGGTGAACGTGCCGTTCCTCGACACCGTCCTCTACCTGCTCGGCATCACCCGTGAAGAGGTCGAGGCCGCGGACGCCCACGACGACTGACTCCGGTCGACGCGGACGATCACTGATGCGGCGGGCCCCGGTACCCATGCGGTACCGGGGCCCGCCGACGTATCAGGGTCCGGCCGTCGGGCGACGGGTCACTCGGACGGTGCCCAGTAGTCGAGGAGGGTGGCGGTGCCCGGTTCGAGGGACTTCCAGGGGCCGGTGAAGGACAGGACCACGAAGGCTGACGTCGGGAAGCCACGTCGGGCCATCCGCTCCCCCGCGTCGCCGTCGACCTGCCCGGAGAGGACGTCGGCGAGCCCCTGGATCCCGGGGTTGTGGCCGACCAGCACCGCGCTCCGCACGTCGTCCGGGGTCTCGTTCAACACGGCGATGAGCTCACCGGGCGAGGCCTCGTAGACCCGCTCCTCGTACACCGTCCTTGGCCGGTGGGGCAGCTCGTGGACGGCGAGCTTCCACGTCTCGCGGGTCCTCGCGGAGGTCGAGCAGATGGCCAGGTCGAGGTCGATACCGGAGTCGGCGAGCTTGCGGCCGGCGACGGGGGCGTCCTTGCGGCCCCTCTCGGCGAGCGGCCTCTCGTGGTCGGAGACCTGGGGCCAGTCCGCCTTCGCATGCCGGAAAAGGACAATCCTGCGGGGTTCTGCGACGCTCATGGGTCCCAGCTTCGCACGAAACCGGCCACGGGGCGCAGAGAGTTGAAGCGCTCGACCGGCACGGGTGACGCGCCTTGCGGGCCGCTCACGGGGCCGTGTGCAGCACCGCCTGCTGGATGCGGTCGAGGAGCTGGCCGACTGCCGGGTCGCCGGTCGCGGCGTGCGCGTCGGCCGGGTTGAGTATCAGGAGCAGGAGTACGGCGAAGGTGATCGCGGGCAGGGCGATCGCCCACCACGGGAGCCTGACGTCGACGCCGCCCGCTGGGGCCGGGTGGGGCCGGGTGTGCGTAGGGGCCGACATGACGCCTCCGGGGTCATCGAGATGCTCGGTGCCGTGGTCCGCGGTGCTCGCGGTCACATCTCGAATTTACGGAAGGCCGGGCGCTCAACCCATCCGGTGATCCACCCAGTTGACCCTGACACTGACCCCCTAGGGGTTAGGGGTGCTAGCCCCACCGGCCCTGGCCGCGAACGGTCCGGGGACCGCCGTCACGGTGCCGCGATGACGTCTATGGCGGGTACGGCGTCGACGGTCACGGTGAGGCGATCGAGGCGATGACCGCGATGATCACGGTGATGGCCAGCATCGAGCCGAGCACGATGAGGAGCTTCTTCTGGCCGTTCTGGGGGTTCGGGTCGAGCACAGGCGACATGCGGTCAGTCTCGCACCCTTTGCCCCGGCTCCGGGAGCCGGGGTGGGCACCGGGCGGAGGTCAGACCGCGCCGGCCGGAGCGGCCTCGTCCTCGACCGTACGGTTGCGTCCCGCGATGACGCCCACCACGATCTGCGGCACCATCAGGGCCGCCATCAGCGCGATCGGGACGCCCCAGCCGCCGCTGTGCTGGTAGAGCACACCGACGAGCAGCGGTCCCGGGATGGAGATCAGATAGCCGGTGCTCTGGGCGAAGGCGGAGAGCTTGGCGACGCCCGTGCCGGTCCGCGCCCGCATGCCGACCATCGTCAGGGCGAGCGGGAAGGCGCAGTTGGAGATGCCGAGGAGGACGGCCCACGCCCAGGCGCCACCGGAGGGGGCGAGGTAGAGGCCCGCGTAACCGGCGAGTCCGCACACACCGAGGGCGACCACGATGGGGCCCTGGCTGGGCAGCCGGGTGGCGAGGCGCGGGATGACGAAGGCGAGCGGTACGCCCATCGCCATGGTGACGGCGAGCAGCACGCCGGCGGTGCCCGCGGAGACTCCGGCGTCACGGAAGATCTGGGCCATCCAGCCCATGGTGATGTAGGCGGCGGTGGCCTGGAGGCCGAAGAAGACGGCCAGCGCCCAGGCCGTGCGGCTGCGGGTGATGCGCAGCCCGTCGTCCTGCTGCGAGGTGCCGGCGGTGATGCCGCCCTCGGCTCCCCGTTCGCGTACGAGCGTGATCCACGGGACGACGGCGGCCACGGCGAGAGCGGCCCAGACCGCGAGTCCGGTCTTCCAGTTGCCGCCGAGCGCGTCCGTCATGGGCACGGTCACGGCCGCCGCGAGGGAGGTGCCGAGCGCGAGGGCCATCGAGTAGAGGCCGGTCATGGAGCCCACGCGGTCGGGGAACCAGCGCTTGACGATCACCGGCATGAGGACGTTGCTGACCGCGATGCCCATGAGGGCGAGGCCGCTGGCGACGAGGAAGCCGACGGTGCTGCCGGTGAACGGACGGATCACCAGACCGGCGGCGATCGCGGCCATGCCGGCGCACACCACGGCGCCGGGGCCGAAGCGGCGGGCGAGCCGGGGCGCCATCACTCCGAAGATCGCGAAACAGAGCGGGGGTACGGAGGTGAGGAGGCCGGCGACGCTGCCGCTCATGCCGAGCCCGTCGCGCACCTCTTCGAGGAGGGCACCGAGGCTGGTGATGGCGGGGCGCAGGTTCAGAGCCGCGAGGACGATGCCCACGATCATCAGGCGCACGGCCCACGCGCGCGTGGGCGCTGTTTTCGCTTCGGGTGCGCTCTCGGTCCGTATCGGGGGCTGTGTCATCGTCGGGGTTTCCTCACTGGCCATGACCCCATCTTAGAATCATGGGATGATTGGGTGTCCAATCGGATTGCGTCACACTTGGCGCGGCCACCCCGCCCGCGCCCGTTTCTGCCCGCCCCCGGTTCGCCCGGGACATCGCACCAAGGACCGTCATGCCGCTGACCTCCCCCAGGCGCTCGGCTCTCTCCGAACAGGTCATCGCGGAGCTGCGCGCCCAGATCTCGTCGGGCGAGTGGCCGGTGGGCTCCCGCATCCCTACCGAGCCCGAGCTGGTCGAGCAGCTCGGCGTCGCGCGCAACACGGTGCGCGAGGCCGTGCGCGCACTCGCCCACAACGGCCTGCTCGACATCCGGCAGGGGTCGGGCACCTACGTCGTCGCGACCAGCGAGCTGGCGGGCGTGATGCAGCGCAGGTTCGCCGACGCCGACCCCCGGCACATCGCCGAGCTGCGCTCAACCCTGGAGTCCAGCGCCGCGAGCCTCGCCGCGCAGCGTCGTACCGAGCGCGACCTCAAGCAGCTCGACGCGCTGATGGTGCGCCGCGAGGACGCCTGGGCGTCGGGCGACGCGGAGGCGTTCGTGGCGGCCGACGCGACCTTCCACCTGGCGGTCGTGGCCGCGTCGCACAACGACGTCATGACGGCGATGTACGCGGACCTCGGTGAGGTCCTGCGGGACGTCCTGCGCGTGGATGTGGGCGAGGAGCTGACGCCCGAGAACCACATGGACCACACGGGTCTGCTCGACGCGATCCGGGTCGGTGACGCGGCGGCGGCCGCCGCCGAGGCGGCGCGCTATCCGTTCCTGTGCCTGCCGATCCCGTCCGCCACTCAGTAGGCCGAAAACCCAGGCCCGGGCCCGGCGCTCAGTCGTCGACCTTGGCGTGGCTGATCCAGGCCGAGCGGACCTCTTTCCAGCACCGGCCGGTGAGCCGCACGGTCTCGGCGGCCTCGGCCGGAACCAGCCCGCCGTCGCTGTCTATGTCCCACCAGCGGTCGCACTCGACGTGCAGGCTGACCGCGTCGGTCGCCAGGTACGGGTTGTGGCAGTACGCCGTCACGTCCGAACCGGAGACGGTCACCCGGCAGTCCGCTCCGAAGGGCTCGGTCCTGCGGTCGTCCCCGCCGTCGGCCACGCGCGCGTGGGGCGCGGTCCGGGCGGGGTGGGAAGCGGCGTCGTAGGGCACCGCGAAGAGGAGTACGAGAGCTGCGAGTACCGGGGCACTGCGCTGGAAAAGGCGCACAAGGGGACCTCCTCGGCCGTACGGGAGAGGGGGAACGGACGCCTTCTCAGCCTGCGTGCCCACCCCGCGCGCCCGCCCGGCCGGTGGGCCGAACGGGTGACGCCCCGCCCCCCGCGCAGTGCGGGGAACGGGGCGTCGGCCACGTACGGGTGATCAGGCGCCGATCGCGTGCAGACCGCCGTCGACGTGGATGATCTCGCCGGTGGTCTTCGGGAACCAGTCGCTCAGCAGGGCGACGATGCCCTTGCCGGCCGGCTCCGGGTCCTTGAGGTCCCACTCCAGCGGAGCGCGGTCGTCCCAGACGGCGGCCAGCTCGCCGAAGCCCGGGATGGACTTGGCGGCCATGGAGCCGATCGGGCCGGCCGAGATGAGGTTCGAGCGGACGTTCTGCTTGCCGAGGTCACGCGCGAGGTACCGGTTGGTGGCCTCGAGGGCGGCCTTGGCCGGGCCCATCCAGTCGTACTGCGGCCAGGCGTACTGGGCGTCGAAGGTGAGGCCGACGACCGAGCCGCCGTTCTGCATCAGCGGCAGGCAGGCCATGGTCAGCGACTTCAGGGAGAAGGCGGAGACGTGCATGGCCGTGGCGACCGACTCGAACGGGGTGTTGAGGAAGTTGCCGCCGAGGGCGTCCTGCGGCGCGAAGCCGATGGAGTGCACGACGCCGTCGAGGCCGCCGAGCTCCTCGCCGACGACCTCGGCGAGGCGGCCGAGGTGCTCGTCGTTGGTGACGTCGAGCTCGATGACCTTGGTGGGCTTGGGGAGCTTCTTGGCAATGCGCTCGGTCAGCGTGGGCCGCGGGAACGCGGTGAGGATGATCTCCGCACCCTGCTCCTGGGCCAGCTTCGCGGCGTGGAAGGCGATGGAGGACTCCATCAGCACACCGGTGATCAGGACGCGCTTGCCCTCGAGAATTCCGCTCATGGTGATCAGTGACCCATGCCCAATCCGCCGTCGACGGGAATGACGGCTCCAGTGATGTACGAGGCGTCGTCCGAGGCGAGGAACCGCACCGTCGCGGCGATCTCCTCGGGCTGCGCGTAGCGGCCGAGGGGCACCTGCTTCACGATGCCCTCGCGCTGCTCGTCGGTGAGCGCCTTGGTCATGTCGGTGTCGACGAAACCGGGCGCGACGACGTTGAAAGTGAGGTTGCGCGACCCGAGCTCACGGGCGAGGGAGCGCGCGAAACCGACCAGACCCGCCTTCGACGCGGCGTAGTTCGCCTGTCCCGCGGAGCCGAGCAGGCCGACCACGGAGGAGATGAGTACGACGCGGCCCTTCTTGGCGCGCAGCATGCCGCGGTTGGCACGCTTCACGACCCGGAAGGTGCCGGTGAGGTTGGTGTCGAGGACCGACGTGAAGTCGTCCTCGGACATGCGCATGAGGAGCTGGTCCTTGGTGACGCCGGCGTTGGCCACGAGGACCTCGACGGGACCGTGCTTCTCCTCGATCTCCTTGTAGGCCTGCTCCACCTGCTCGCTGTCGGTGATGTCGCACTTGACGGCGAGGAAGCCGGCCTTCTCCAGCTCGGCCGCGTCGCCCGAGCGGTATGTGATCGCGACCTTGTCGCCGGCGTCGGCGAACGCACGGGCGATGGCGAGGCCGATGCCCCGGTTTCCTCCGGTGACGAGAACCGAGCGGCTCAACGGATCACCCTTTCGATAGCGGTCTGGTACCTCGAAAACCTATCGGTACCGCCCTGGATACGGAGAATCGACCACCGACAGTGGCGCCGGACAGTCACTGTCGGGTCCCTACAGAAAAGTGTGGCCGCGGGGCCCGCCGACGCGACATGATCGGGGTTGACCGGCGCCCGTACCCGGGAGCGGCCGGTGCCCGAGGCTCCTGACAGCGCTGACGACAGCGCCTCCGACAGCAGGGAGAACATCCGTGCCCCATTCGATCGATGAAGCCTTCACGGCGCTGCCGCTGCGGGCCCTCGCCGATGCCGCGCTGGCCCGCGCGCGGGCTCTCGGCGCCGACCACGCGGACTTCCGCCTGGAGCGGGTGCGCAGCGCGGAGCGGCGCCTGCGGGACGCGCGGCCCGCGGGCTCGTCGGACACCACGGACCTCGGGTACGCGGTGCGGGTCGTCCACGGCGGCACATGGGGCTTCGCGTCGGGCGTGGATCTGACGATGGACGCGGCCGCGAAGGTGGCGTCGCAGGCCGTCGCGATGGCGAAGCTGTCGGCGCAGGTGATCAAGGCCGCGGGTTCGGACATGGGAGCACCCGGGCAGTGGGGGAAGGTGGAGCTGGCCCCCGAGCCGGTGTACGAGGACCGGACGTGGGTGTCCTCGTACGAGATCGATCCGTTCTCCGTGCCGGACGAGGAGAAGGCCGGGCTGCTCGCCGACTGGAGTGCGCGGCTGCTCGGTGCGAACGGCGTCGACCATGTGGACGCCTCGCTGCTCACCGTGCACGAGAACAAGTTCTACGCCGACACGGCGGGGACGGTGACGACGCAGCAGCGAGTGCGGCTGCATCCGCAGCTGACGGCGGTCGCCGTGGACGGTTCGAGCGGCGAGTTCGATTCCATGCGGACGCTCGCGCCGCCGGTGGGCCGGGGCTGGGAGTACCTCACCGGGACCGGCTGGGACTGGGACCGCGAGCTGGCCGAGATCCCGGAGCTGCTCGCCGAGAAGATGCGGGCGCCCAGCGTCGAGGCGGGCCTGTACGACCTCGTGGTCGACCCGTCCAACCTGTGGCTGACCATCCACGAGTCCATCGGCCACGCGACCGAGCTGGACCGGGCGCTCGGCTACGAGGCGGCGTACGCGGGCACGTCCTTCGCCACGTTCGACCAGCTCGGCAAGCTCAGGTACGGCTCCGAGATCATGAACGTGACGGGTGACCGCACCGCCGAGCACGGCCTCGCGACCATCGGGTACGACGACGAGGGCGTGGCCGGGCAGTCCTGGGACCTGGTCAGGGACGGGACGCTCGTCGGCTATCAGCTGGACCGCCGCATCGCGAAGCTGACGGGCTTCGACCGGTCGAACGGCTGCGCGTACGCGGACTCCCCCGGCCATGTGCCCGTCCAGCGCATGGCGAACGTGTCGCTCCAGCCGGACCCGGGCGGCCTGTCGACCGAGGACCTGGTCGGGGGCGTCGACCGCGGGATCTACGTCGTCGGCGACCGTTCCTGGTCGATCGACATGCAGCGCTACAACTTCCAGTTCACGGGGCAGCGCTTCTACCGCATCGAGAACGGCCGGCTCGCCGGACAGCTGCGCGATGTCGCCTACCAGGCCACGACCACCGACTTCTGGGGTTCGATGGCGGCGGTCGGCGGCCCGCAGACGTACGTGCTGGGCGGCGCGTTCAACTGCGGAAAGGCCCAGCCGGGGCAGGTCGCTGCGGTGTCGCACGGCTGCCCGTCCGCCCTCTTCAAGGGCGTGAACATTCTGAACACCACGCAGGAGGCCGGTCGATGAGCCCTCGTACGAACAAGCCGCACGAGATCGTCGAGCGTGCCCTCGAACTGTCCACGGCCGACGGCTGCGTGGTCATCGCCGACGAGCAGTCCACCGCCAATCTGCGCTGGGCGGGCAACGCGCTCACGACGAACGGGGTCACGCGCGGGCGCACCCTCACGGTCATCGCGACCGTCGACGGCAAGGAGGGCACGGCCTCCGGGGTCGTCTCCCGCTCGGCCGTGACCACGGACGACCTCGAACCGCTGGTGCGGGCCGCCGAGGCCGCCGCCCGGGGTGCGGCGCCCGCCGAGGACGCCGGGCCGCTGGTCTGCGGAGTGCCGCACTCCCCCGACTTCACGGACGCGCCCGCCGAGACCTCGTCGGCCGTCTTCGCGGACTTCGCCCCGGCCCTGGGCGAGTCGTTCGCCCGCGCCCACGCGGGAGGCCGTGAGCTGTACGGCTTCGCCAACCACGAGCTCGTCTCCAGCTATCTCGGTACGTCGACGGGCCTGCGCCTGCGGCACGACCAGCCGAACGGGACGCTGGAGGTGAACGCGAAGTCCCCGGACCGGACGCGCTCGGCCTGGGCAGGGCGCTCGACGCGCGACTTCAAGGACGTCGACCCGGGCGCGCTCGACGCCGAGCTGGCGCAGCGCCTCGACTGGGCGCGCCGCCGCATCGACCTGCCCGCGGGCCGTTACGAGACGCTCCTGCCGCCGACCGCGGTCGCCGACCTGCTGATCTACCAGCTGTGGTCGTCCGCGGCCCGGGACGCCGCCGAGGGCCGGACCGTCTTCAGCAGGCCGGGCGGCGGCACGCGCGTCGGCGAGCGGCTGACGGAGCTGCCGCTGACGCTGCGCAGCGACCCGAACGAGCCAGGCCTGGAGTCGGCGCCGTTCGTCCTCGCGCACGCTTCGGGCGACAGCGCCTCCGTGTTCGACAACGGGCTGCCGCTGACGGCGACGGACTGGGTGCGCGAGGGCGAGCTGGCCCATCTGACGGCGACCCGGCACAGCGCGGGCCTCACCGGTCTCCCGGTGGCGCCGGCGATCGACAACCTGATCCTGGACGGGGGTGAGGACCGTTCCCTGGACGAGATGGTCGCGGCCACCGGGCGCGGGCTGCTCCTGACCTGCCTCTGGTACATCCGCGAGGTCGACCCGGCGACGCTGCTGCTGACCGGTCTGACCCGGGACGGGGTGTACCTCGTGGAGGACGGCGAGGTGGTGGGCGAGGTGAACAACTTCCGGTTCAACGAGTCGCCCGTCGACCTGCTGGGGCGCGCGGTGGAGGCCGGGCGGACGGAAAAGACGCTGCCCAGGGAGTGGAGCGACTGGTTCACTAGGGCTGCGATGCCCGCCCTGCGGATGCCGGACTTCAACATGAGCTCGGTCAGCCAGGGCGTATGACCCCGTAACCTGGTCGGGCAGCATCCAAGTCATCCGAGGAGATACGAGAACCGTGACGGACATCGTCGACGAACTTCAGTGGCGCGGCCTGCTGGCCCTGTCCACTGACGAGGACGCATTGCGCAAGGCGTTCGCGGACGGTCCCCTCACGTTCTATTGCGGGTTCGACCCGACCGCGCCGAGTCTCCACCTCGGCAACCTGGTCCAGATCCTCACCATGCGCCGCATCCAGCTCGCGGGGAACCTCCCGCTGGGCCTGGTCGGCGGGGCCACCGGCCTGATCGGCGACCCGAAGCCGAACGCCGAGCGGACGCTGAACGCCCCGGAGACGGTGGCGCTGTGGGTCGAGCGGCTGCGCGGGCAGATCGAGCGGTTCCTCGACTTCGAGGGCCCGTACGCCGCCCGCATGGTCAACAACCTGGACTGGACCTCGGGTCTGTCGGCGATCGACTTCCTGCGGGACATCGGCAAGTACTTCCGGGTCAACAAGATGATCGCCAAGGAGGCCGTCTCCCGACGGCTCAATTCCGACGCGGGCATCAGCTACACCGAGTTCAGCTACCAGATCCTCCAGGGCATGGACTTCATGGAGCTGAACCGTCGCTACGGCTGCACGCTGCAGACCGGCGGCAGCGACCAGTGGGGCAACCTCACCGCGGGCACCGACCTGATCCACCGGGTCGAGCCGGAGGCGTCGGTGCACGCGCTGGCCACCCCGTTGATCACCAAGGCGGACGGCACCAAGTTCGGCAAGACGGAGTCCGGCACGGTCTGGCTCGACGCCGAGCTGACCACCCCGTACGCCTTCTACCAGTTCTGGCTGAACGCCGACGACCGTGATGTGTCCAAGTTCCTGCGGATCTTCAGCTTCAAGTCCCGTGAGGAGATCGAGGACCTGGAGCGGCAGACCGAGGAGCGGCCGCAGGCGCGGACCGCCCAGCGGGCCCTGGCCGAGGAGCTGACGACGCTGGTGCACGGCGCCGACCAGTGCGCCGCCGTCATCGCCGCGTCCAAGGCGCTGTTCGGGCAGGGTGACCTGGGTGAGCTTGACGAGGCGACCCTCGCGGCCGCCCTGTCCGAGCTGCCGCACGCGAAGGTCGACGCGCTCGGCCCGGTCGTGGACCTGCTCGCCGAGGTCGGTCTCGTGGCGAGCAAGTCGGCCGCCCGGCGCACGGTGAAGGAGGGCGGCGCGTACGTGAACAACGTGAAGGTCGCCGCCGAGGACGCGGTGCCGGCCGCGGACGAGCTGCTGCACGGGCGCTGGCTCGTGCTGCGCCGCGGCAAGAAGAACCTGGCGGCGATCGAGGTCGTCAGCGCCTGAGCGCACAGCTTCTGAACACGCTCCGATACAAGGTGGAGGGGCGGCCACGCACCTGGTGCGTGGCCGCCCCTCCGCCTTGTCTCAGACGCGCTGCTTGTCGCGTCGCAGGGCCACCCAGGCCATGTCTCCCAGCCATACGATGAGCACAGCTCCGGCGAGTTGGAGCAGGTGGCGGGTCCAGTCGATGCCCTTGGTTTCGTTGACGCCGATCCAGGTGGCGACCGAGTTGCCCAGCACGCTGCCGATGATTCCGAAGATCACGGTCAGCCACAGAGGGATCTGCTGCTTGCCCGGCAGGATCGCCTTCGCGATCAGTCCGAGCACCAGACCCACGATGATCGCCCACAACCAGCTCATGTTGTCGCCTCCTCTGTGGCGCGCTGTGCGCATCTGCGCCCAGTCTCGGCTTATCCGCCATACAGCGCATGTCGGGCGCATCCGTACGCGGTACGGCGCAGCGAGTACGCACAGGTCGGGCCCGCCCCGGTCTCGAACGGGGCGGAAGCCGGGCGTACGGTGGAAGGAGTCCGGACCGGGGAGAGTCCGGCATGGCAGGCAGGCGGTGGAACGTGATGCGGAAGCAGAGCAGCGGCGAGGTCTTCCGGATCACCGGGGCGAGGCAGGGCCTCGCCGAGGACGTCCGTGGCAGGCAGCGTCGCTATGTCATCTCGATGTCGGTCCGCACTGTCGCCGTGATCCTCGGCGCGGTCCTGTGGAACATCGAACGCCCGGTCGCGATCGTGGCCCTGGTGCTCGGTCTGCTGCTCCCGTACGTCGCCGTGGTGATCGCCAACGCGGGCCGGGAGAACGTCCCTTCGCTGCCGTCGACCTTCGTGTCCCCGCCGGTGCGGCCGATGCTCACGCCGCCCACGGACACCACCTCGGCGGAATCCGATCCGGAGGACAACGCCGGAGCGTACGACGAGGAGCGGCTTGATCACTTGGGTGACCGCGGCTGACCACCGACGATCCGCAAAGCTCAAGAAAAGCTCAGATCAATCATGTAGTTCCGGTGCCGGGCGGCCGGTCCCCCATGGCATACTTCGTACGCGCTCCGCATCCCCCGTCGGAGCGACGGACCGACGCCGGGCAGCTCCCCCCGTGGCTGCTCGGCGTCGCCTTTGTTCGGGCGCGTATGTTTTGGGGCGGTACCTGTGAGTGACGAAAACCCGATGTGTTCCGCCAAGGGCTGCCGCGTCGACGCGGTCTGGGTGCTCGCCTGGAACAACCCGAAGCTGCACACGCCGGAGCGGCGCAAGACGTGGCTCGCGTGCGACGAACACCGCGAGCACCTCTCCCAGTTCCTCGGTGTGCGCGGCTTCCTGAAGGACGTCGTCGCGCTGAAGGACTGGGAGTCCGGGGACCACGAGGGCTGAGGCCCCGGGTCAGCCGCCGATCGCGGACATCGGGCGCTCGGGCTGGAGGAACGTCGGGTCGTCCAGGCCGGAGCCGGCCTTCTTGCCCCACATCGCGAGCTTCCAGATACGGGCGATCTCGTCGTCCCCGCTGTCCGAGCGCAGGGCCGCGCGCAGGTCCGTCTCCTCGCTGGCGAACAGGCAGGTGCGCACCTGTCCGTCGGCGGTGAGCCGGGTGCGGTCGCAGGCCGAGCAGAACGGGCGGGTGACGGAGGCGATGACACCGACGCGCTGCGGTCCGCCGTCCACCAGCCAGCGCTCGGCGGGGGCGGAACCCCGCTCGCCGGAGCCTTCGGGCGTGAGGGCGAAGCGCGTGCGCAGGGACGTGAGGATGTCACCGGCGGTGATCATGCCGTCGCGCTTCCAGCCGTGCTGGGCGTCCAGCGGCATCTGCTCGATGAAGCGCAGCTCGTAGTCGTGCTCGACGGCCCAGGCCAGGAGTTCGGGTGCCTCGTCGTCGTTCAGCCCCGGCATCAGCACGGAGTTGACCTTGACGGGGGTAAGGCCGGCCTCGCTTGCGGCTTCGAGGCCGGCGATGACGTCCTTGTGACGGTCGCGCCGGGTGAGGGTCTTGAAGACGTCGGGGCGCAGGGTGTCCAGCGAGACGTTGACCCGGTCGAGGCCGGCCTGCTGGAGGGCGGCGGCGGTGCGCTTGAGTCCGATCCCGTTCGTCGTCAGGGACATCTGGGGGCGGGGCTCCAACTGGGCCACGCGCTCCACGATGCCGACGAGGCCGGGGCGCAGCAGGGGCTCGCCGCCGGTGAACCTGACCTCCGTGATGCCGAGCTGCGTGACGGCGATCCGGACGAGCCGGACGATCTCGTCATCCGTGAGCAGATCGGGCTTGGCCAGCCACTGAAGGCCCTCTTCGGGCATGCAGTACGTACACCGGAGATTGCACCGGTCGGTCAGCGAGACGCGGAGGTCTGTAGCCACTCGGCCATAAGTGTCGATCAGCACGTGGGCCCCCTCTCCGATGCGGATCTGATAGTCCGACCCTACGCGATGGGTCTGTCGTGAGGGGGCTCCAGATCCCACGGGAGCGGGACGGCCGCATCGTAGATCCATACGAGGATCGGCGAGGCGGCCGTCCGAATCCCGAGGTCAGTGGGCTCCCGTACCGGTGAGGGAGCGGACTTCGAGCTCCGCGTACTTGCCGGCGTCCGCCTTCTCCTTGGACAGGACGGTGCCGAGCCAGCCGAGCAGGAAGCCGACCGGGATCGAGATGATGCCCGGGTTGTCCAGCGGGAACCAGTGGAAGTCGACGCCCTTGAACATGGACGTCTTCGGGTTTCCGGAGACGACCGGCGAGAACAGCACCAGGAAGACCGCCGCGAAGAGGCCTCCGTAGATCGACCAGAGCGCGCCCTGGGTGGTGAAGCGCTTCCAGAAGAGGCTGTAGAGGATCGTCGGCAGGTTGGCGGAGGCGGCGACCGCGAAGGCGAGCGCGACCAGGCCGGCCACGTTCAGGTCGCGGGCCAGGGCGCCGAGGCCGATGGAGACGATGCCGATGAAGACGGTCGCCCAGCGGGCCGCCTTCATCTCCTGCTTCTCGGAGGCCTTGCCCTTCTTGATGACGTTCGCGTAGATGTCGTGCGCGAACGAGGAGGACGAGGCGAGGGTCAGGCCCGCGACGACCGCGAGGATCGTGGCGAAGGCGACCGCCGAGATCGTCGCGAGGAGGATCGCGCCCCACGACGAGTCGACCCCGCCGAGGTGGAGGGCGAGCAGCGGCGCCGCGGTGTTGCCCGCCGGGTTGGACGCGATGATCTCTTCCGGCTTGATGAGGGCGGCGGCGCCGAAGCCGAGCGCGATCGTCATCAGGTAGAAGGCACCGATGATGCCGATCGCCCAGTTCACGGACTTACGCGCGGCCTTGGCGGTGGGGACCGTGTAGAAGCGGATCAGGATGTGGGGCAGTCCCGCGGTGCCGAGGACGAGCGCGATGCCGAGCGAGATGAAGTCGATCTTCGACGTCGACGTGGCCCCGTACTTGAGTCCGGGCTCCAGGAACGCGGCGCCCTTCCCGCTGTTGGACGCCGCCTTGCCGAGCAGGTCGGAGATGTTGAAGTTGAACTTCAACAGGACCAGGAAGGTGAGCAGGATCGTGCCCGCGATCAGGAGCACGGCCTTGACCATCTGGACCCAGGTGGTGCCCTTCATGCCGCCGATGGTGACGTACACGATCATGAGAAGACCGACCAGGGCGACGATGCCGACCTTGCCCGCGTCGGACGTGATGCCGAGGAGCAGCGAGACGAGGACGCCCGCGCCCGCCATCTGCGCGAGCAGGTAGAAGATCGAGACGACGATCGTGGAGGTGCCGGCGGCGGTGCGGACCGGGCGCTGGCGCATCCGGTAGGCGAGGACGTCGCCCATCGTGTAGCGGCCGGAGTTGCGCAGCGGCTCGGCGACCAGGAGCAGGGCGACGAGCCAGGCGACGAGGAAGCCTATGGAGTAGAGGAAGCCGTCGTAGCCGAAGAGGGCGATGGCTCCGGCGATGCCGAGGAACGAGGCCGCGGACATGTAGTCGCCGGAGACGGCGAGTCCGTTCTGGAAGCCGGTGAACTGGCGCCCGCCCGCGTAGAAGTCGGAGGCGTTCCTCGTCTGGCGGCCCGCCCAGACGGTGATCACCAGGGTGGCGAGGACGAACACCGCGAACAGGGAGATGATCAGCGGCCGGTGCTCGCTCGCCTCACCCGCGGCGAGTACCTGCGTGACTGCGGGGCTCATGCGCCGCCCTCCATCCGGGACTTGATCGCCTCGGCCTTGGGGTCGAGCTTGGTGGCGGCGTGGCGGGAGTACCACCAGGCGATGAGGAACGTGGTCAGGAACTGGGCGAGGCCGAGGACCAGCGCGACATTGATGTTGCCGAAGAGCTTGGTGCCCATGAAGTCGCCCGCGTAGTTCGACAGCAGCACGTACAGCAGGTACCAGGCGATGAACGCGACGGTCAGGGGAAAGGCGAACGAGCGGTGCGCGTGGCGCAGTTCGGCGAACTCCGCGCTCTGCTGCTCCGCGATGAATTCCTCCGTGGAGGGCGGTGCGGATCGGCTGCGGGAGCCGCCTTTCGGCGGTGGCGGTGCATCGGTGGCCACGGAGTCTCCTCGCGGTGGGGGTGCGGCGGGTGAAGCGGACATGTGGTTCTCAGACCTCACAGTGATCTGGATCACCTGGGCCGGGAGGCGATGGTAGGGCGACCGAGCGTGATCCGACAGGGGGCGGGGACCGTGCGCATGCCCCCTGCTCAACGTCACGGGAGCACGCGCGCACCGGTTCAACCGCGTTGCCCAGTCATGCGCTTTCTTTGGGATTTCATTGCTGGCCTGCGAGGACCCGGGATACGTTCACCCGAGCACCACGCGTCATGCACCTACCCGGGCACCAACTGTGTTCGGGCTTTTCCATATACGACGGATGATGTGGAGATCCCATGGCTCATCTGCGCTCCAGACGCCGGCCGGCGCTCACCCTGCCGCTCGGCCTCGCGCTCACCGCGTCCCTCGGCTTCCTGCCCGGCGCCGCGCAGGCCGCACCCGCCGACTCCCCCGCCACCACGGCCCGTTCGGCCACCGCCGACGCCGGGGCACTCGCGTACGTCGTGAACACCAGGACGGACCACCGCACCCTCGCGTCCGTGAAGAAGGCGATCGCCGAGGCCGGCGGGACCGTCGTCACCTCGTACGACCGGATCGGCGTGATCGTCGTCCACGCGTCGAACCCGGACTTCGGCCGGCAGATCCGTGCCGCCAAGGGCGTGCAGTCGGCGGGCGCCACGCGTACGTCCCCGCTCGTCGCGGCCGGCACCACGGACGAGGGCGCCGCCCAGGTCCTGTCGAAGGCGCAGGCCAAGTCCCTTGCCGCGCACGCAGCTTCGGGCGCCGAGCCGCTGGAGGCCGACCAGTGGGACCTGCGGGCGATCGGCGCCGACAAGGCCGCGAAGATCAACCCGGGCAGCCGCGACGTCACGGTCGGCGTCATCGACACCGGCGTCGACGACACCCACCCCGACCTCGCCCCGAACTTCTCCGCCTCGCAGTCCGCGAACTGTGTCGGCGGCAAGGCGGACACCTCGCCCGGCGCGTGGCGCCCGTACGACCCGGCCGAGGACTACCACGGCACCCACGTCGCGGGTGAGATAGCCGCGGCCCGCAACGGCATAGGCGTCGCCGGGGTCGCTCCCGGTGTGAAGGTCGCGGGCATCAAGGTCAGCGACCCCAATGACGGCCTCTTCTATCCGGAGAACGTGGTCTGCGCCTTCGTGTTCGCCGCCGACCACGGCGTCGAGGTCACCAACAACAGCTATTACGTGGACCCTTGGCTCTACAACTGCATGGACGACCCGGACCAGAAGGCCATCGTCGACGCGGTCGACCGGGCCCAGCTGTACGCCCAGAAGAAGGGCACCCTCAACCTGGCGTCGGCCGGCAACTCCAACGACGACCTGGACTCGGACGCGCTCGTCGACGACTCCAGCCCCGACGACGCGACGCCGGTCCACCGCACGATCGACCCGCACAAGTGCTTCGACATCCCGACCCAGCTGCCGGGCGTCGTCACCGTCAGCGCCTCGGGACCGACGGGCGCCAAGGCGTACTACTCCAGCTACGGCAAGGGTGTCATCGACATCGCGGCGCCGGGCGGCGACAAGTACCAGTTCCCGGACACCCCGTCGAAGAACGGCCGCATCCTGTCGACGATGCCGGGCGGCCAGTACGGCTTCCTCCAGGGCACGTCGATGGCGTCGCCGCACGCCGCCGGGGTCGCCGCGCTGCTCAAGTCGGCGCACCCGAAGGCCACTCCGGCCCAGCTCCAGGCCCTGCTCAAGGCCGAGGCCGACAACCCGGGCTGCCCGTCGGACCCGTACGACGGGGACGGCGACGGTGTCGTCGACGCCACCTGCGAGGGCGGGAAGCGCGTCAACGGCTTCTACGGCTTCGGCATCGTCGACGCGCTCGACGCCGTCAAGAAGTGACCCGGACGCACGCCGAGCAGCCCCGCACCAGAGGTACCCGGGGCGGCTCCGGCTGCCTGCCGCTCCACGCATCCCGAACGCAACGAACCCAGGAGACACCATGACGGCGCCCTTCGCGCGCTCCCGCTCCATCCGCCGTTCGATAGCCATTCCGGCCGGGATGGCCATGGCCACGGCGCTCGCGTTCCTGCCGAACGCGACGGCGTCGGCCGCGGGTCAGGCCCCGCAGGCCCCGGTCGCCACGGACGGCCCCTCGCTGAGCTATGTGGTCAACGTGCGTTCCGGACACGGCACTTCGGCCGCCGTCCAGAAGGAGATCACCAAGGCCGGCGGCACCGTCGTCATCGCGTACGACAAGATCGGTGTCATCGTCGCGCACTCCTCGAACCCGGACTTCGCGAAGACGATCCGCAAGGCCCGCGGGGTCGACTCGGCGGGCGCCACGCGCACCGCGCCGCTGCCCGCCCAGTCCACGGCCGACCTCGGCGCCCCGAAGGCGCTGACCGCCGCCCAGCTGGCGGCCACGGCCGGTCAGGCCACCGCCGGACAGGACCCGCTGGAGCCGTTGCAGTGGGACCTGCCCGCCATCAAGGCGGACAAGGCGCACGAGAAGTCGCTCGGCAGCAGCAAGGTCACCGTCGCGGTGATCGACACCGGCGTCGACGACACCCACCCGGACATCGCGCCGAACTTCGACCGCGGGGCGTCCGCGAACTGCGTCTCGGGGAAACCGGACACGACGGACGGCTCCTGGCGTCCCAGCGCCTCGGAGAGCCCGCACGGCACGCATGTCGCGGGTGAGATCGCGGGCGCCAAGAACGGCGTCGGCATCACGGGTGTCGCGCCCGGCGTGAAGGTGTCGGGCATCAAGGTGGGCAACCCGGACGGCTTCTTCTACACGGAGGCCGTGGTGTGCGGCTTCGTGTTCGCGGCCGAGCACGGCGTCGACGTCACCAACAACAGCTATTACACCGACCCGTGGTACTTCAACTGCACGGACGACCCGGACCAGAAGGCCCTGGTGAAGGCCGTCGCGCGGGCCTCGCAGTACGCGGAGAAGAAGGGCGCCGTGAACGTCGCGGCGGCGGGCAACGAGAACTACGACTTCGCCTCCGACGAGATCACCGACCCGTCGAGCCCGAACGACACGACGCCCGGCGACCGGGTCATCGACCCGTCCAAGTGCTTCGACATCCCGACGCAGCTGCCGGGCGTCGTCACGACCGCGGCGACCGGGGCCAAGGGCCTCAAGTCGTCGTTCTCCAACTACGGTCAGGGCATCATCGACATCGCGGCCCCCGGCGGCGACTCGACGGCCTACCAGACGCCGGCGCCGCCCGCCACGAGCGGCCTGATCCTCGGCCCGCTGCCCGGCGGTAAGTGGGGCTACATGGCCGGTACGTCGATGGCGTCCCCGCACGTCGCCGGCGTCGCCGCGCTGATCAAGTCGACGCACCCGCACGCCTCCGCGGCGGCCGTGAAGGCGCTCCTGTACGCGCAGGCCGACGCCACGCCGTGCACCGACCCGTACGACATCGACGGCGACGGCAAGGTCGACGCGGTGTGCGAGGGCGGCAAGAACAAGAACGGCTTCTACGGGCACGGCATCGCCGACGCCCTGGACGCGGTGACCAAGTAATCGCGTAGGCACGGCGGTTCAGGTGGGCCGGGCGGCTGCGTCCGGCCCACCTGTGTCGTTCCGGAGGCCGTGCGCGATAGTGCCCGCATGACATATGCACCGGTGGGTGAGGGAACGCGGGCGTCCTGGGCGGCGCTCGGCGGTGACCCGGCCCTGACCTCGCACATCGCGTCCGTAGTACGCGAAGGGGCGCTGCCCGCGCGGCTGCCCGTGATCGACCTGGCACGCGCGTGCGTGGGCGCGTGCTCGATGGCCGCGGCCGAGCTGGCCGCCCGGCGCACCGGACGGCCCGTACCCCGTGTGGTCCTCGACGACGGCGCCCTGGCCACCGCGTTCGTCAGCGAGCGGCATCTGCTGATCGACGGGCGCGCGACGGTCAACTTCGCGCCGCTGTCCCGGTTCTGGCGCACGGCGGACGGCTGGCTGCGCACCCACGCCAACTATCCGCACCACCGGGCACGGCTCCTGGCCGCGCTCGGGCTCGGCGACGACGCGTCCGTGGAGCGGGTCGCCGCGCTGCTCGCGGAGCGGTCGGCCACCGACGTCGAGGAGACCGTGTACGCCGCCGGGGGCCTGGCCGTCGCCCTGCGCACCATGGAGGAATGGGCCGCGCACCCTCAGGCGGTGGCGATCGCCGGGCGGCCGCTGCTCGACCGGGAGCGGCTCGACAAGGCGGCGCCCCGGTCACTGCCCCCGCTCACGGGCGACCCGCTGCTGCCCGCGTCCGGCCTTCGCGTCCTCGACCTGACGCGGGTCACCGGCGGGCCCGTCGCCACGCGCACCCTCGCACTCTTCGGTGCGGACGTGCTGCGCGTCGACGCCCCACAGCTGCCGGAGGATCCGGAGGCGCACGCGGACACCGGGTTCGGGAAGCGGTCCACGCGGCTCGACCTGACGGGCGCAGCGGACCGGCGCGCCCTCGAGGACCTCCTCACGGGCGCGGACGTCGTCGTGACCGGCTACCGGCCCGGCGCGCTCGACCGGTTCGGCCTCGCCCCCGATGCGCTGGCGTCCCGCAGGCCGGGGCTCGTCGTGGCGCAGCTGTCCGCGTGGGGTGCGTACGGGCCGTGGGGCGAACGGCGCGGCTTCGACAGCGTGGTGCAGGTGGCCACGGGCATCGCGGCCGTCGAGGGATCCGGGGAGCGGCCGGGGGCGCTGCCCGCGCAGGCCCTGGACCACGGCACGGGCTATCTCCTGGCGGCGGCCGTGCTGCGCGCCGTCACCGAGCAGTTGGACGAGGGCGGCACGCGCGCGCTGCGACTGGCTCTCGCCCGGACCGCGCACTGGCTGACGCGGGAGCTCCCGCACGGGACCACCGCGGCCGCGGAGACGTACGACGCCGAGAACCCGGCGCGCTGGCTCGCGGAGACCGGCAGTCCCGCGGGACGGCTGCGGCACGCGCTGCCGCCGGCCGGCTTCGCCGGAGGGCCTGTCAACTGGGCCCGTCCGCCCGGGCTTTGGGGTGCCGACTCGCCCGGGTGGCGGCATGGCTGAAGCCGGCCGCTCAGGCGGAATGACACTGCGCCAGTTGTTTTCCTGGACTTGCCCGGATCTGTCACACCTGGTGAAGATCATGTGGTGAGTTCCATACGACCGACCACCGAGGTGCCCGCCCCCGGCGGGGACGACCCCGCCCTTCCCGCCCGACGGCCCGCCACCTGGCGGGCCGTCGCCGTGCTCGTCCTCGTCGCCGCGGCCGCGGCGATCCCCCTGCTCGGGCCCTCCGCCGCCCTTGACGGCACAGGAGAGGCAGCGGCGCCCGGGGTCACCGGCGTGGCGCTCCTTCGGACGGTCCTGTTCGCCGCCCTCTGCGTACAGGCGGGCGAGCTGTTCGCGGCGCGGCTGTCCCGGCGGGTGCCCGGGGCGCCGTCCATGGACGGGCCGCGCAGCTGGTCGGCTTACGCGCCCTGGGCGGGGTTCCTGGCCGCGCTGGGGCTCGCGTCGATCGTGGCGAACGGCAACCTCGTGCCGCACGCGCTCTCCGACCTGGACATCGCCGGGCTCTACGGGACCAGGGACGGCACCCTCGCCCTCCTTGAGGTCAACGCGTTCGTGGTGGCGGCCCTGCGCGCCCGGTCGCGCCGCCCGGCGACCGCGCTCGTGCCGCTGGCCGCCGTCGTGGTGGCCGAGGCGCTGCGCGCCCACCCGCCGGCCGAGCACACGGCGTACCTGGGCTCGGCCCTGACCGTCGTCCATCTGACGTGTGCCGCGCTGTGGGTGGGCGGTCTGCTGCACGTCCTGCGCACGCTGCGCCGCTGGCGTACGACGGCGCCCGAGGCGGGAGCCGCGCTGCTGGGGCTCTACGCGCGCGTGGCGGCCGTCCTGCTCGCCGCCCTCACGGCGACCGGTGTGTGCAGCACGCTGCGCCGGATGCCGGTGGCCACCGTCCTCGACCAGCTGGTGACGACGGCCTACGGGCGCACCCTGCTGGCGAAGGTGATCCTCGTGGCCGTCGTCTCCGTGTTCGCGCTGGCCGCGCGGGGGCGGCTGCGCCACGGCGGCCTGGGGGCCGCGTACGTGCCCGCGCGCGCGGAGGTGGCCGCCTTGGGCGTGGTGGTCGCGGTGTCGGCCGTCCTGACCGCGCTGCCGCTCCCGATCCGCTGGTCGTGAACCCCCCGCGCGCGGGACGTCAGTTCGTGACGAGCACCTTGAGCGCGGTGCGCTGGTCCATCGCCTTGTAGCCGTCGGGGACTCCTTCGAGGCCGACGGTCAGGTCGAAGACGGGCGACGGGTCGATCGTGCCGTCGAGGATGTCGGGCAGCAGCTGCGGGATGTACGTGCGCACGGGCGCGACGCCGCCGCGCAGGGCGATGTTCCGGTCGAACATGACGCTGAGGTCGAGACCGGTGCCGCTGCCGTGCGGCACGCCGACGAAGCCGATGGCGCCGCCGTCGCGGGTGATGTTCACGGCCGTGCTCATGGACTGCTCGGTGCCGACGGCCTCGATCACGGCGTGGGCGCCCTGGCCGCGGGTCAGCTCACGGACGGCCTCGATCGCCGCGTCACCGCGCTCGGCGACGACGTCGGTGGCGCCGAAGCGGCGCGCGATGTCGGTACGGACCTGGTGGCGGCCGAGCGCGATGATCCGCTCGGCGCCGAGCCGCTTGGCCGCGAGGACCGCGCACAGGCCGACGGCGCCGTCACCGACGACGGCGACCGTGGCGCCCGCGCGCGCACCCGCGCCGAGCGCGGCGTGGTGGCCGGTGCCCATGACGTCGGAGAGCGTGAGCAGCGCGGACAGGAGGTGCTCGTCGGAGGCGGCGTCGGCGGGCAGCTGCACGAGGGTGCCGTCCGCGTACGGGACGCGGACCGCTTCGCCCTGGCCGCCGTCGTAACCGACCGCGCCCCAGAAGCCGCCGTGCTCGCAGGAGGTGGTGAGGCCCTCGGTGCAGTAGTCGCAGACACCGTCCGACCACATGAAGGGGGCTACGACCAGGTCGCCGCGCCGGACGCCGGTCACCTCGGAGCCGGTGCCCTCGACGATGCCGAGGAACTCGTGTCCGATGCGCTGGCCGGGCTGGCGCGCCGCCTCGCCGCGGTACGCCCACAGGTCGCTGCCGCAGATGCAGGCCCGCAGGACCCTGACGACGGCGTCGGTGGGGAGCTGGACGACGGGTTCCGGCACGTCCTCCACGCGCATGTCGAACGGGGCATGGATGGTGGTGGCGCGCATGAGTGGGGGTCCTTCGTGCTGGTCACAGGCGCCGCTGACGGATCGCGTGCGGGGCGCCTCAGGTGGTGGTCGTGCGCTTTTCACGGTACGCCGCCACCGGTGTCGCCCGCGCATCGAGGGGGTGTCCGAGCGCGCCGCGCGCCAGCAGGTACTGGGCGGCGAGGTAGGTGAGCATCACCCAGAAGTCGGGCCGGGGGAGCTGCGGCCAGTCGGCGACGCCGGTCGCGATGAGGGTGTCCGACAGCAGGAAGAGCGCGCCGCCCCATCCCGCCGTGGCGCCCAGGCGTGAGGAGCCGTACGCCATGGCGGTCAGGAGCAGGCTGTAACCGGCGACGGGTCCGCGCATGTCGGCCGGCAGGTCGGGCCACAGGAGCGCCACGGTCGTCACGAGCGCGATGCCGTACGCGGCCGCGAGCAGGGCGCCACGCGCGCGTGGCGTGCCCGCGCGCTTGAAGAGCACGAGGTAGCAGACGTGTCCGGCGGCGAAGGACCCCATGCCCGCGAGGAACGCGATGTCGGCGTCGAAGAGCAGCAGCACGTCGCCGCCCCACCCGAGGAGCAGCGCGGCGGTCAGGAGCCGGGGGCCGCCGCGCACGGCGACGTACGCGGCGAGCAGCGGCATGAGGAGCGGCTTGGCGGCGGTGTGGACGGCGTCGGTCCCGGCGAGCAGGGCGATCAGGTCGACGGCGGACGCCAGGGCGAAGACGGCGAGCAGGAGGCGTGCCGCGCGCTCGCGGGCGGGGACCGGCGCCTGTCCGGGCACCGGGGCCGGGGTCGGCGTCACGCGGCGCCCTCGGCTGCCGTCTCGGTGGTCTGGCCCGCAGCGGGGACCGGGACCGGCGTGGGCGCGTCCTTCGGCTGCCACCCCGGCCCGCCGAACACCCGGCCGCCGCGCTCGCGCCAGCTGCCGGCCGCCTTCACGTCCCTGGCGATGGCCGCGTACTCGTGCGTGGCGACCCGCAGCGGGTTGTACGTGCTGATGTTCTTGGTCAGGCCGAACACCGGGCGCTCGACCTCGGGCACGAAGGACCTGAAGAGGCGGTCCCAGACGATGAGGATGCCGCCGAAGTTGCGGTCCAGGTAGCCGCCCTGGGAGGCGTGGTGGACGCGGTGGTGGGAGGGCGTGTTGAGGACGAACTCGAAGGCGCGGGGCAGCTTGTCGATGCGCTCGGTGTGGATCCAGAACTGGTAGACGAGGTTCACCGACGAGCAGAACGCGAGCGCGGCCGGGTGCACGCCGCACGCGATGAGCGGCAGGTAGAACGGCCACACCGTCAGGCTCGTCCACGGCTGGCGCAGCGCGGTCGACAGGTTGAACTTGCGGCTGGAGTGGTGCACGACGTGGCAGGCCCACAGGATGCGGATGACGTGGTGCCCGCGGTGCGACCAGTAGTAGAAGAAGTCCTGCGCGAGGAGCATCAGCGGGATCGTCCACCACAGGATCGGCACGCGCAGCGGCGTCAGCTCGTAGACCGCCGTGTAGATCGCGACGATCGGGATCTTCCACAGGAAGTCGAAGGCGAGGCTGCCGAGCCCCATGCCGATGCTCGTCGCGGCGTCCTTGGTCTCGTAGCCTGCGGCGTCGTCGTCGGGATGGAGGCGTACGCTCACGATCTCGACGACGGTGAGCAGCACGAAGGCCGGGATCGACCAGAGCACGACATCGGGCAGGTTCGGCGACATGCCTGCACCGTAGAGCCGCGGACGGGCCACGGCTAGACGGTGTTACCGACAAGTATTACCTGCGGTACGACGCTCGTTGTTGGTGCCTTCCCCCATTGATCTCCGCCGGCTCCCGCGCGTTCACTCAGACACCGGCCGCCCCCAGGAGCGACCCCGCCCCGTACGTCACGGCCATCGCGAGCGCCCCGCCCGCCATGTTCCGCCACACCGCGGGCCGCACCGCCGCCGACCCCGTCCGGGCGCTGCTCCAGCCGGTGAGGGCGAGCGCCCCGAGCACGGAGACCACGGTGACGGGCAGCCGCCAGGCGCTGGGCGGCAGGACGATCGCGAGCAGCGGCAGCAGCGCGCCCGCGGTGAAGGCGAGGAAGCTCGCCCAGGCGGCGTGCCACGGGTTGGTCAGGTCGTCGGGGTCGATGCCGAGCTCCACGCGCGCGTGCGCCCGCAGCGCGTCGCGCGAGGTGAGCTGCTCCGCGGCCTCCCGCGCCACTTCGGGGCTGAGCCCTCGGTCCTCGAGCAGCCCGGTCAGCTCCACGAGTTCGGCTTCCGGGTACTCGCGCAGCTCCCGCTTCTCCTGCGCGAGCGCCGCCTTCTCCGAGTCGCGCTGCGTGGACACGGAGACGTACTCCCCCGCGGCCATCGACATGGAGCCGGCGAGCAGCCCGGCGAGGCCCGCGGTCAGGAGCGTGCTGCGGTCCTCGGTGGCGCCGGCCACGCCGACGACCAGCCCGGCGGTGGAGACCACGCCGTCGTTGGCGCCGAGCACGGCGGCGCGCAGCCAGTTGAGCCGCGCTCCGAGCGCGCCGCCGTGGGACTCCTCGTGCGGTGCGTCCTGCTCATCGTCAGTCACCCGACGAGCATCGCACCGTCGGTCACCAGATCCGGACCGACCCTCCCCGGGCGAACACCGGACTTGTCGCGTCCTTCGGCGCCTCGTCGAGGGGTTCGTCCAGTTCCTGGACGGTCGGTCCGACGCGGGCCGCGATCGGGTCGAGCAGGCCGAGGTCGAAGCCGTAGACGCGAGCCGTGTTGCCGCCGACCATCGCGGCGACCTCGTCGCGGGGCAGCCCCGCGTACGCGATCCGCAGCCCTTCGCGCGTGTACGGGTAGGTGCCCTCGTCGTGCGGGTAGTCGCTGCCCCACATGATCTTGTCGAGGCCGATGCGGTCGCGCAGCGGCACCTCGTGCGGGCGCATGAAGCTGGCCCCCACGTAGCAGTTCTCGCGCCACACCTCGGACGGCCCCTTGCCCATCGAATCGGCCAGCCCCGCACCGAACTTGGACTCCGCCGTGTTCGCCCGCGTCGCCGCGGCCACCAGGCGCCCGTGGTAGTAGTCCAGCATGTCCAGGACCCCGGGGATCCAGCCCGAGCCCTGTTCGGTGAGGACCAGCTTCAGGCCGGGGTGACGGCGGAACGCGCCGCCGAACACCAGGTGCCACAGGGCCCGGTGCGAGAACCACGTCGTCTCCACCATGAACACGGCGCGCGCGGCCGGTTCGTCGCCGAGCGGCGGGGACGCCGAGCCCGCGTGGTGGTTGACCGGCACGCCGAGTTCGGCGCAGGTCGCCCAGATCGGGTCGTACACGGCCGAGTACAACTCGGGCAGGCCCGAGCCCGGTGGTGTGCCGGGCAGCAGCAGCCCGCCGGTGAGCCCGGCGGCCGCGGCCCACCTGATCTCCTTGACGGCCTCGTCGACGTCGTTGAGGAGGATCTGGAAGACGCCCGCCCTGCGCCCCGGGGCGGCGGCGCAGAAGTCGGCGAGCCAGCGGTTGTGGGCGCGCAGCCCCGCCCAGCGCCGCGTGAACTCCTCGCGCGTCGGGGCCGGGGCCATCAGGGACGCGGACGGGAAGAACGGCGGGATCGTGTTCGGGAAGACGACCTCCGCGACGATGCCGTCCTGTTCGAGCTCGGCGATGCGCCGGTCCGAGTTCCAGTTCCGGTCGGCGGTGTCCGCGAGCAGGTCGGCGTACGGATTGACGTAGCTCGCCGCCCACGCGTCGAACGCGTCGTGGTGGCGGGACTCCAAGTAGGGCCGGTAGTCGAGGAGATCGGCTCCCGCGTGGCAGTCCGCGGAGATCACGGTGTAGCGCTCGCTCATGAGGTCACCCCCAGGGTGGGGAAGTCGTGATCGGTCAGCCAGTGGCGGCCCACCTCACGCGAGCGCGCCCAGGAGGCCTCGACGGCCGACTGGTCGGTGTCCTGGCCGAGTGCGGCGGGGGTCGGGCCGATGCGGGCGGCCAGCGGAGCCAGTTTCGCGGTGTCGAAGCCGAAGACCTCGGCGGCGGCGAGCCCCAGCATGCGCCGGGTCTCCGCCACCGGGATGTCGTGGAAGGTCTTCTTCAGCCACGCGCGCGTGTCGGGCCAGGTGCCCTCGGGGTGCGGGAAGTCGCTGCCCCAGAGGATGTTGTCGACACCGATCTCGTAGCGCTGGGCGAGTTCGCGGCGCTTGGTGTTGGTGGCGCAGATGAACACCTGGCGGTCCAGGTACTCGTGCGGGGAGCGTTTCAGCTCCGCGAACGGCGAGAGTTTCTTGCCGCCGTGCGCGCCCAGGTAGAGGCGGTCCATGAACCAGAGCAGGTTGGGCAGCCACCAGCAGCCCGACTCCGCGACGCCGAACTTCAGGCCCGGGTGGCGCTCGAAGACGCCCGACCAGAGCATGAACCACAGCGGCCGCGCGGGCCACCACGTCACCTCGGAGACATAGATCCCGAGATGATCGCCGTACTCGTGGCGGGGCGCAGCCCCGGAGTGTGTGACCACGGGCATCGCGCACTCGGCAGCCGCGGCCCACACGGGGTCGTAACGCCGGTCGTGGTAGGGCGCCTTGTCGACCCACATGGAGGGGATCATCAGCGCGCCGAGCCCCGACTCCTTGGCGCGGTGAACCTCGGCGACGACGCGGGCGACCTCACCGGTGATGGGCAACAGGGCGACCCCGCAGTGCCGTTCGGGGTGTTCGGACACGAAGTCGGCGAGCCAGCGGTTGTGCGCCTGGGCGCCCGCCATGCCGAGCTCGGGGTCCTGATCACCGGAGAGCCCGAGCCCCACGCCGAAAGGCGCGGCCGTCCGGCTGTCCACGGCGTCCGCGTCGGGGAAGACGACCTCGGCGGCCACCCCGTCGCCGTCCAGCTCCTTGAGACGCTGCGCGGTGTCCCAACCGCCGCGCAAGCCTTCCGAGTTGTCGGCGAACCATTTGGCGGCGAACGCGTCGTTGCGGATGCCGAGCCGCGTCGCCTCCTCGCGGCGGGCGCCCCGCTCGCCGAGGAACTCGTCGAAGGCGCGGTGGAAACGGCTGTCCAGATACGGCCGGTACTCCTCGGTGGGCAGCCCGGCGTGGCAGTCGGAGGAGATGATCAGATAGGGATCCTGGTCGGTCATCGCATGCCCTTCAGTCCAGAATGAAGCTCTCCAGGTACGCCGGGTTCGCGCGCTCCAGCATCGAGGCGGACCTGGCCTTGATCTGCCGGTCGCTGTGCTCGCTCTGCGGCAGCAGCCAGAAGCGCCCGGCACCGATGCCCTCGGCGACGAAGTCCGCGACCTCCTCGACCGGTGTGAACTCCACCTCCTGGCCCGCCTCCTTCATCGCGGACTCCCACTGGCCGAGGCTGCGGTACGGGGTCCTGCGCGGCCTCTCCTTGGCGTACCGCTCGGGCCGGTTGCGGTGCGACTCCCACAGCCCGGTGCGCAGCATGTGGGGTCCGGGGAAGAGCACGGAGGCGCCCACGCGCGCGTGCTCCGCCTTCAGATGCGCGTACAGGGACTCGGTCATCGTCACGACGGCCGCCTTGGTGACCGCGTACACGGAGGCGGTGGGCAGCGGGGCGATACCGCCGTCGCCGGAGGACGTGTTGACGACGTGTCCGGGCGCACCGCCCTCGATCATGCGCGGCACGAAGGCCTGGATGCCGTGGAAGACGCCCCACACGTTGACCTCGAAGGCCCACTTCCAGTCGTTCGGTTCGTGCTGCCACATGCGGCCCTCGGCGCCCGAGCCGACGCCCGCGTTGTTGCACAGGACGTGGACGGCGCCGAACTTCTCGTACGCCGCGTCCGCGAGGGCGAAGACCTGGCCGCGGTCGCCGACGTCGACCACGCGGGCGTGCACGGTGGCACCGTCCTCGCGCAGGCCGGCGGCGGCCTTCTCCAGGGCGGACTCCTCGACGTCCGCGAGCACGACCTTCAGCCCGTCCGCCGCGAACCGCCGTGCCATCGCGAGGCCGATGCCGCTCGCCGCGCCCGTGACGACGGCGACCTGTCCCGCCTCCAGCCGCATCAGACGCTCCCCTCGGGCGGCCCGTCGAGGATCTGCTGCGGGTCGTCGTAGCGCTGGTGGATGTACGGCAGCAGCGCCTGCGCGCTGACGCGTTCGACGACCTTGCCCTTCTGGTCGGTCGTCTTCTCGCCGATGGTGATCTCGACGACGGCACGCACCGGAAGGTCGGCGACCGGGTCGTACATCGACTCCCGCAGGAGCACGTCCCCGGTGATCCGCTCCAGCTTGCGGACCTTCTCGTTGCGCAGGCAGTGCACGAGCACCGGCTCCATGTCGAAGCCCGAACCGTCCACGGCGGGAAGGAACTTGAAGTAGAAGTCCGTCTTGAGCGCCGGCTCGGGCAGGGGCAGGGCTCCGCTCACCGCGCCGCGCACCTCCACGAAGGCGATGCCGTGCCGGGCGAGTGCCGCGCGCACCACGAGGCCGTCGCGCTCGACGCTCACCTCGCCGAGCTTCTTGGGCTCGCCGAAGACCTCACGGCCGCCGATCAGGGCTCGCTCGTGCGTCATCGGCATGACGAGCGGATACCAGCCCTCGACGCCGCCGTGCTCGGCGGCGACGGCGACCGATCCGGCGCCCAGGGGGTAGCCGGGCAGGTCGACCTTGCTGATGTTGGCCCGCACCAGCGGGCGTCCGGTGGGCTTGAGCGGGGGCGGAAGTACCGCGGCGACCGCGTCCGGGTCGCTCTCCCAGACGGCCACCACCCCCGTGGACCAGATGTCGGGGAGCTTCGAACTCGCGGCGCGTGCGGCGGAGATCTCCGCCTCCGTGCGTGCTCCGTATCGAATGCGTGCCATGTCGTACCACCCTTCGTCGGCGCGGACTTGCGTGGACGGGTGTGCACTTGCGGATGCTCTGTAACACAGTTACAACAGCTTCCGTGAAGGGTAAAGACACGCGCACACATCTCGACAGGGAACAGGTCCTCGCCGCCGCCGCGAAGCTGGTGAAACAGCAGGGCCCGCAGTCCCTGACGATGCGCAAGCTCGCCGCCGAGCTCGGCACCGCCGTCACCTCGATCTACTGGCACGTCGGTAACCGCGAGTCGCTGCTCGAAGCCCTGGTCGAGCGCACCGTCGCCGACCTCGGGGAGATCCGCCCCCGCGGCGCCACACCGGAGCAGCGCGTCGCCTCCGTCGCCCGCGCCCTGCGCCGGCAGCTGCGCGACCATCCGCACCTCGTCGCGATGGTCCACGAACGAGGCCTGACCGAGAGGATGTTCCTGCCCGCGCAACAGGCCCTCGTGCGCGAGGTGCACGCCGCGGGCCTGCGCGGGACCCGCGCCGCCGGGGTCGTACGGGCGGTGCAGTTCCATGTCGTCGGCCATGTCCTGGTGGAGCGTCAACGCGAGCGCGCGCCCGTGCAGCGGCCCGGCGAGGAGGAGCTGTGGGGCGCGCGGACGGCGGAGGGCGACGCCGCCTTGGCCCGTGCGCTCAGCCTTCCGGCCGACCCGGAGAAGGTGTTCGACGCCTCCGTCAGGGCTCTGGTGTCAGGCCTGTTGCGGACATAACGGACGCAGCCGCGGGACCGGGCGACGGAGGTGTCAGTCGCGGCCCGTATCCTCATGGACCATGCTCGAAGACCAGACGACCGCCGCGTCCGCCGCTCCTTGGCCGGCCGCGTATCCGCAGGGATACGCGGTCGTCGACGTGGAGACCACCGGCCTCTCCCGGGACGACCGGATAATCTCCGCAGCCGTCTACCGGCTCGACGCGCGGGGCGAGGTCGAGGACCACTGGTACACGCTGGTCAACCCCGAGCGTGACCCGGGCCCCGTCTGGATCCACGGCCTGACGAACGACGTGCTCGAAGGCGCGCCCCTCTTCAAGGACATCGCCGAGGAGTTCGCGACCCGGCTCGACGGCCGCGTGCTCGTCGCCCACAACGCGGTCTTCGACTGGTCGATGATCGCCCGGGAGTACGCCCGCGCGGAGCGCACCGCCCCCGTCCGCCAGCGCCTGTGCACCATCGCGCTGTCCAAGGAGCTCGGCCTCCCCCTGCCCAACCACAAGCTGGAGTCCCTCGCCGCGCACTTCGGCGTCGTCCAGCGCAACGCGCACCATGCGCTCGACGACGCGCGCGTGCTCGCCGAGGCGTTCCGGCCGAGCCTGCGGGCCGCCGCGAGCGGCGGGGTGCGGCTGCCCCTGCTCGAGTGCAGGCCGCTCACGGAGTGGACGGACGGCGCGGCGCGCATCGGCCGCCAGGGCTCGGCCCCGTCGTCGTCCTCGTACGGGGGCGGCGGGACATGGCGCCCGTCGCGCAAGCGGCAGCCGTGCCCGCACCCGAACCCCGGACGGTACGAACCGGGCAAACGGCTCAAGCAGGGCATGCGGGTGGCGTTCTCCGGAGACACCTCGGTGGACCGTGAGCTCCTGGAGGACCGCGCCGTCGAGGCCGGGCTGCACATCGCGACGAGCCTGTCCCGACTCACCAGCGTCCTCGTCACGAACGACCCCGACTCGTACACGTCGAAGGCCGTCAAGGCGAAGCAGTACGGCACACCGGTCATCGACGAGGCGGCCTTCGGCCAGCTCCTGCGTGACGTGGCCCCGGCGTCAGACGGGTGATTGCGCGGCGACTCGCCCGCCCGCCGCTCGCCCCGCGCGAGCGCGAAGCCCACCCTGTGGCGCATGGCACGTTGTGAGGTCTGCGGAAACGACTACGGAATGTCCTTCGAGGTGCACGCGCAGGGCGCGGTGCACGTCTTCGACTGTTTCTCCTGCGCCATCCACCGCATGGCGCCGATCTGCGAGCACTGCCGGTGCCGCATCGTCGGCCAGGGAGTAGAGGTCGACGGGCACTGGTACTGCGGGGCGCACTGCTCCCGCGCGGAGGGGAAGGTGGGGATCGTCGACAAGGTCTGAGCCCTCCGGCACACCCCCGTGATGTCGCCCCACGACCGAGTTGTACGGTCGTGGGGTGTACCGCTTCCTGTTGTCCCGGCAGTGGGTGATCCTCACCCTCATCACCCTCCTCCTCATCCCCACGATGATCAAGCTGGGCTTCTGGCAGCTGCACCGGCACGAGCACCGCGTCGCGCAGAACCAGCAGATCGGTGACGCGCTCTCCGCGAAGCCGCTGCCCGCCGAGCAGCTCACCTCCCCCGGGAAGCCCGTACCCAAGGCCGAGATCCACCGCCGGGTCTCCGCGAAGGGGACGTTCGACACGGCGCACGAGGTCGTCGTGCGGCGCCGCACGAACACCGACGGCGAGGTCGGCTTCCACGTCCTGACGCCGTTCGTCCTCGACGACGGCAAGGTGCTCCTGGTCAACCGCGGCTGGATCCCGGCCGACGGCGCGCAGACCGCGTTCCCGAAGATCCCCGCGCCCGCGCGCGGCGAGATCACCGTCACCGGCCGCCTGCTGGCCGACGAGACGACCGCCGCGAGCGGCATCAAGAACGTCAAGGGCCTGCCGGACCGTCAGATCATGCTGATCAGCAGCGGCCAGCAGGCCAAGGCGCTCGGCAAGCAGGTCCTCGGCGGATTCATCGAGCAGACGTCGCCCGACCCGAAGGGCAACACCCCCCAGCTGATCCCCACGCCCAACCACAGCGACATCGGCCCGCACATGGCGTACGCGGTCCAGTGGTGGCTGTTCGCCGCGGCCGTGCCCGTCGGCTTCGTCGTGCTGGTCCGGCGCGAGCGCCGCGACCGCGCCGAGGCGGCGTCGGCCGAGGAGACCCCCGCGGGCCCCGAACCCGCCACGGTGTAGGACCCGGAGCCACCGCCGCGCGCGCATTCGCCCTCACCCGCCCGGCCCCCGGTGGGATTGGCGGCCCCGTCCGGCGGGAACCCGCCTCACGTGCACCGACCCCTTGAGGACTACGCGCTCATCGGCGACCAGCAGACGGCCGCCCTCGTCTCCAGTGGCGGCTCCGTCGACTGGCTCTGCCTCCCCCGCTTCGACTCGGCGGCCTGTTTCGCCGCGCTGGTGGGCAAGGAGGAGAACGGCCACTGGCAGCTCGCCCCGAAGGGCGCGGGCGACTGCACCCGCCGCTCCTACCGCCCCGGCACCCTCGTCCTCGACACGGAGTGGGACACCGACGAGGGCAGCGTCCGGGTCACCGACCTGATGCCACAGCGCGACCAGGCCCCCGACCTCGTACGCATCGTCGAAGGGATCAGGGGCCGCGTCACGATGCGCGGCACCCTACGCCTGCGCTTCGACTACGGATCGATCGTGCCGTGGATGCGCAAGGCCGACGGCCACCGCGTGGCCGTCGCGGGGCCCGACTCGATGTGGCTGCGCAGCGAGCCCCCCGTACGCACCTGGGGCAAGGACCTCACCACCCACTCCGAGTTCACCGTCGAGGAGGGCGAGTCCGTCGCGTTCGTGCTGACCTGGCACCCGTCGCACGAGCCGCGCCCCGACCTCATCGACCCCTTCGAGTCCCTGCGCCGCTCCCAGGAGGAGTGGGAGGAGTGGTCGGCGCAGTGCCGCTACGACGGCCCGCACAAGGACGCGGTCCTGCGCTCCCTGGTCACCCTGAAGGCGCTCACGTTCGAACCCACGGGCGGGATCGTCGCCGCGCCCACCACGTCGCTGCCGGAGGAGCTCGGCGGCGTGCGCAACTGGGACTACCGGTACTGCTGGCTGCGCGACTCGACCCTCACCCTCGGCGCGCTCGTGTCGGCCGGCTATCTCGACGAGGCCAAGGCATGGCGGGACTGGCTGCTGCGCGCGGTCGCGGGCGACCCGGCGGACCTGCAGATCATGTACGGGCTCGCGGGCGAGCGGCGCCTGCCCGAGATGGAACTCCCGTGGCTGGCCGGATACGGCCACTCCGTCCCGGTACGCGCGGGCAACGACGCCGTGCACCAGCTCCAGCTCGACGTGTACGGAGAGGTGATCGACTCGCTCGCCCTGGCACGGGTCGCAGGTATGCCCTCCGAGCCGCACGCGTGGCGGCTGCAGCTGGCCCTCGTGGAGTTCCTGAGCACCGCGTGGCGCCGGCCCGACCAGGGGCTCTGGGAGGTCCGCGGGCCGCGCCGGCACTTCGTGCACTCGAAGGTGATGGCGTGGGTGGCCGCCGACCGCATCGTCAAGGCCCTTGAGGACGAGCCCGGACTGCCGGGCGATCTCGTCGCCATAAGGCGACTGCGCGACGACATCCACCGTGACGTCCTGGAGCGCGGATTCGACGCGGACCGCAACACGTTCACCCAGTACTACGGCTCGACCGAGCTCGACGCGTCCCTGCTGATCATCCCCCTCGTCGGCTTCCTGCCGTCGGACGACCCACGCGTCCTCGGCACCGTCCAGGCGGTCCGCGACGAACTCTCGGACAACGGCTTCGTGCGCCGCTACAGCGCCGAGGCGACCGGTGTCGACGGACTCCCGGGCCGCGAGGGCACGTTCCTCGTCTGCTCGTTCTGGCTCGCGGACGCGCTGCATCTGACCGGGCACACCAAGGAGGCCCGCGAGCTGTTCGACCAGCTCTGCGCGCTCGGCAACGACGTGGGCCTGCTCGCCGAGGAGTACGACCCCGTGTCGGGGCGCCAGCTCGGGAACTTCCCGCAGGCCTTCAGCCATATCGGCCTGGTGGGGACCGCCTTCACCCTCTTCGGGACCGGCGAGGCAGGATAGGACCCATGGATCTTGGACTGAAGGACCGTGTCTACGTCGTCACCGGCGCCACCCGCGGCCTGGGCAACGCTGCCGCGCGTGAGCTCGTCGCCGACGGCGCGAAAGTGATCATCACCGGGCGGGACGAGAAGCGGGTGGCCGAGGCCGCCGAAGCGCTCGGCGAGAACGCCGTGGGCATCGCCGCCGACAACGCCGACCCCGCCGTCGCGCGGCGCCTGATCGACGCGGCGCGCGAGACCTTCGGCGGCTTCGACGGCGTACTGATCAGCGTCGGCGGGCCGGCCCCCGGCTTCCTCGCGGACAACACCGACGAGCAGTGGGAGTCGGCCTTCGAGTCGGTCTTCCTCGGCGCGGTGCGGCTCGCCCGCTCGGCCGCGGCCGAACTCGGTGAGGGCGGTGTCATCGGCTTCGTGCTCTCCGGCTCCGTCCACGAGCCGATCCCCGGCCTGACCATCTCCAACGGCCTGCGCCCCGGGCTCGCCGGGTTCGCGAAGTCCCTCGCGGACGAGCTTGGCCCGCGCGGCATCCGCGTCGTCGGCCTGCTCCCGGCCCGGATCGACACGGACCGGGTCCGTGAGCTCGACGGCCTGTCCGCCGACCCGGAGGCGACCCGCGCCGCCACCGAGGCGCGCATCCCGCTGCGCCGCTACGGCAGGCCGGAGGAGTTCGGCCGCGCCGCCGCCTTCTTCCTCTCGCCCGCCGCGTCGTACCTCACGGGCGTGATGCTCCCGGTGGACGGCGGCTACCGGCACGGCTTCTGAGCCGGCGGGCGCTCTGAGCCTGTCGGGTCAACTCACGCGCTCCGCGTGGTGCTTCACCGCGCGGAGCCGTACCTCGGCCGGGAGGGCGGCGAGGCCGGCGGAGTCCCGCGCGTGGCCCAGTGCATCCTCGCTGATCCGCTGAAGCGCGGCCCCGGGCTCCGCGTGCGGTTCGAGGAGCAGGCCCATGCGTACATGGGGTGCGGAGCGCCGCCCGGTCAGGCGGACCCGGGCGCTCTCCACGCCGTCGAGCGACTCCGCCTCGCCGACGAGGACCCCTTCGAGCGCCCGGCCGCGCAGCAGCGCGCCCTCGCCGTCCCCGGTGTCGACGAGGACCTCGGCGAGCCGGCGCCGGCGCAGCTGGGCGACCAGCCACCACAGCGCGAGCAGCACACAGACGGCGAGCACGGCGATGACGACCGGCCACCACCAGCCGTCACTGCGCCACCGGTAACGGTCCGCCCTGCTCAGTAGCACGTCGTGCCGCCCGTCGTAGATCCACCAGGACGGCGGGGACACACCGAGTCCGACGGCGAGGACGGACCCTCCGGCCACGACGAGGATCAGCCCGACGAGGCCGACGACGACCCGGTTCACGGTCCTGAGCACGGGGCTCATCCCTTCTTTCCGGGCCGCGCCACGTGTACGGACAGGCCGGGCGTGGCGGTGAGCCCGAGCCCCTTGACGGTCTCGCCGATCACGGCATCCAAGTCGGCGCGTACGTCGTCGAGTTGACGGAAGTGCGAGACGGCCCGCACCTCGGCCTTGGAGCGCTTCATCCGTACGCGTACGGACTGCACGCCCGCCACCTCCATGGCCCGGTCGCGCAGGACCATGGCGGCCGCGTCGCGGTGCAGTCCGGCCCGTACGTCGGTGTGGGTGCGGCGCATCGGCAGGACGGCGCGGAGGCCGGGCGTCACGGCGAGCACGATCAGCCACAGCCCGAGCAAGGCGGCCACCCCGGCGCCGACCAGCACCCACACGTTGTCGAGGGGCCGGTCGGCGAGTTCGCGGGCGAGGGCGCGCCGCCAGTGCATCGCGGAGTGGCCCGCGCGCACGGCGGCGATGTCGTAGAGCAGGATCCCGGAGCCGCCGAGGAGCACGATCGCCACCAGTGCGGCGGGGATCCGGCGCGACGACCAGAAACGGCCGGTGTCGTGCTCGCCCTCCAGCGTGGGCAGCGCCTTGTAGGTGGCCGCAGACCCTGACTGGCCGAACTGGTCGAGCTCGCCCTGCCCGCGTTCGACGACGGGCAGGGACTGTGTGGGCTCGCTCATCGGATCCTCCGCTGTGCCGCGCCGCGATCGTGCTCCGAGTGCAGCCGCTCCACCTGGACGGCCACCTCGGGCACCTCCATCCCCGCCAACGCTTTTACCCGCTCGGCGACTTGACGACGCACGGCGCCGCACTGCGCTCCGATGTCGCCGGGATAGTCCAGTTCGAGGCTGATCCGCACATGGGCGATGTCGTGGCGCACGGAGACGGCGGCGTGCGGGGCACTTCCCTCCGCCGGAACGGCGGGGAGTGCCTCACGCGCCGCCTGTGCGGCGATCTTCGCGACGACCCGGTCGGCGATCCGGGTCGCGCCGCGGTCGGCGGGCGCGACCTGCGTCGCCACCGGTCACCGCCGCCGGTCGCCGCGCGAGCGGAAGAAGTCGCCGGGTTCCAGGTCCCCCTCGAGGAACCGGCCGGCGACGAAGCCGACGGCGCCGAGCGCCGCCACCAGCAGGAAGGCCCCGAAGCCGCCGAAGTATCCGGCGAAAGCGAGAGCCATTCCGGCGATCATGCCGATCACGGCCAGGTTCATCGAGCGCTCCTCCTCAAGGGCAAGCTCGCGGGCGGGTGATTACTGAAGCCGGGACTCCGGCTCCTCGTCCTCTTCGTCGGGCAGCTTCACGTCGCTCACCGCGATGTTGACCTCGACGACCTCGAGGCCGGTCATGCGCTCGACGGCCGCGACCACGTTCTCGCGCACGTCACGGGCGACGTCGGCGATCGACACCCCGTACTCCACGACGATTTCCAGGTCGAGCGCCGTCTGTACCTCGCCGACCTCCGCCTTCACCCCGCGCGACACGGATTTGGTGCCGCCGGGCACCCGGTCGCGTACGGCTCCGAAGGTGCGGGACAGGCCGCTGCCCATCGCGTGCACGCCCATGACGTCCCGCGCGGCGAGGCCGGCGATCTTCTCGACCACACCGTCGGCGATGGTGGTGCGTCCTCGCGTCCCGGCGGATCCGCCGCCCCGCTTGGTCACACTGGTCCTGCCCCCGGTCGCTTCGCCCGGCTTCTCTGCGGTGTCGCTCATCGCGGGTCGTCCCTTTCGAAGAGGTTCCCTCAGGTCGTTCTCTGGGAGTCACTGCTCTTTCGACCACACTAAGTGCGGTTGCCCGGTCGCGCGCCATGGATGCGGCAGGCTTGGGCAATGAGCGCTGACCGATGGACGCAGGCAGTACGACACCAGCTCGGGCTCGGCAGGCTGGTACCGCTCGGAGGGCCGCAAGACGGGTGCTGGCTGGCCGAATCGGCGGCGCGGTCGGCGTTGCACCGGACAGCCCAATCGGTGCCGGGGGTGCGGCTGGGAAGCCTGCGCATCGAGCTCGCCGACCCCGACGGCTCCTACGAGTCCGTGGTGTCCCCGCCACCGAGTGCTCTGCCGCCGGGGCCGCTGCGCATCGTCGCGGAGTGCGCGGCGGCACCGGACGAACCGCTGCCCACGGCCGCGTCCCGGTTGCGCGCGGCCCTGACCCGCGCGGCGTCCGACGGCCTCGGGCTCACGGTGGACCAGGTGGACCTGCGGGTGACGGCGCTGTTCGACGACGACGCGCCGGCGCAGCCCGCCTTGGTGGACGCGGAGGCAGATGTCGTGGACAGCCGGCAGGCCAAGGGTGACAGCGACGAGGAACGGGCCGGGCAGGCCGCGCTCTCCGTACTGGGGGTGGCGCGGCTGACCGGTGCGCTGGGCGGCCTGGGGCGTGCGGTGCACATCGGGGAGCGTTCCGAGGGCACGGCCACGCTGCCGCGCCGCCATGTACGGATCGAACTGGCCGTGTCGGGCGGGCGGCGGGCGCTCGATGTGGCGCGGGACGTGCGGGCGGCGGTCACCGAGGCCCTGTCGGATCATCCGTCAGTGGCCGTTCTGGTGACCGCCGTGCGCTGAGGGCCGTCCGGCCCGGGTCAGCCCTGGTCATGCGTGGGCCATGGGTGGGTCGCGTCAGTCGCCGAGGCCCGCCAGGTCCCGGAGCCGGCGTCCCTGGGCGGCGCGCTCGGCGGTGCGCTGCTCCTCGTACGAGCGCCCGGAGACGCCCTGGAGCAGGGCCTTGGTCTCGATGACGGCGTCGCGGGGCGCGGCGACGAGTGCTCCGGCGAGGTCGCGCGCGGCGGCGTCGAGCTGGTCGGCGGGCACCACGAGGTTGGCCAGGCCGATGCGGCCGGCCTCGTCGGCGTGGACGTAGCGGCCGGTGACGCAGATCTCCAGGGCGCGCGCGTATCCCACGAGGGAGACGAGGGGATGCGTGCCGGTGAGGTCGGGCACCAGACCGAGGCTGGTCTCGCGCATGGAGAACTGCACGTCCTCGGCGGCGATCCGCAGATCGCATGCGAGGGCGAGCTGGAAGCCCGCGCCGATCGCGTGCCCCTGCACCGCGGCGACGGTGATGATGTCGCTGCGCCGCCACCAGGTGAACGCCTCCTGGTACTCGGCGATGGTGTCGTCGAGCACGTCGTCGGAGCCGCGCGCCAGGTCGATGAAGGACGGCTCGCCGTCGAAACCCTCGGGCGTGAACGCCTGACGGTCGAGGCCCGCGGAGAACGAGAGTCCCTCCGCGCGCAGCACGACGACGCGCACGCTGCCCGGCAGGGACTTCCCGGCGTCGGCCAACGCCCGCCACAGAGCAGGACTTTGGGCGTTGCGCTTGTCCGGGTTGGTCAGCGTCACCGTGGCGATGGAGCCGTCGACGGTGAGGCGGACCCCGTCCTTGTCGAGTACCGGCGCGAGCGAGCCGGATCCGCTGTCGGGCGAAGCCATGTGTGCCTCCGATGGTGTGCGCAGTCGGTCGAGGACGTGTCGACGTCCTCGAAACTACTGCACAGTAACCAACCGGCCGGTCGGCGGACCGACCGGGTGGTCACCATCGAAGCCTGTGCACTGCCCGGGTCAGCCGGCCGCGGTCGCCTTCTTGCCGCGTGTAGCCCCGCCGCGACCTCGCAGCGTGACTCCCGACTCACTGAGCATCCGGTGCACGAACCCATACGAGCGGCCGGTTTCTTCGGCCAGCGCTCGGATGCTCGCACCGGAGTCGTACTTCTTCTTCAGGTCTGCCGCGAGCTTGTCGCGCGCGGCGCCGGTTACCCGGCTGCCCTTCTTCAGAGTCTCGGCCACCCGTGCCTCCTCATGGGAAGTGCGCTCTGGACTTCTCATGATCACCCCTCCTGGGCTTCCTGGCCACCCATTCGGCAAGGTCCGTACGACGAGCTTGTGCGGCCGGGAAGCGGTCGACACGAGTGGAATGGAGGGTTCCGGGCGCACCTGGGCAGGGTTGGAAACAGCGTCCCCCACGAAGGGCCAGGTCAGCGCCTTGCCAGTCGGCACAAGGGCCCCGGCGCGGGTGCGGCGACGAAATCCGTGTAGGACACACCGCGGTACGAGGAGATCTCACTCAGATGATGGATCACGGATCGGCCGAATGATCCATACCGAGTGGATCAGCCTTTCGATCAAGCCGTGCTGACGGCCGACCGTGATCGTGCGGGCCCACGACGCGGGCGCCGGAGGGTCAGGCAAGGCTGACCAGATCCGCGTAGTCCTGGCCCCAGAGGTCCTCGACGCCGTCGGGCAGCAGGATGATCCGCTCCGGCTGGAGCGCGTCCACGGCGCCCTCGTCGTGGGTGACGAGGACGACGGCGCCCTTGTAGGTGCGCAGCGCGCCGAGGATCTCCTCGCGGCTGGCCGGGTCGAGGTTGTTCGTGGGCTCGTCGAGGAGCAGGACGTTCGCGGACGACACGACGAGCGTGGCGAGCGCGAGGCGGGTCTTCTCACCGCCGGACAGGACACCGGCCGGCTTGTCGACGTCGTCCCCGGAGAACAGGAACGAGCCGAGCGTCTTGCGCACCTCGACCAGGTCCAGGTCGGGGGCGGCGGAGCGCATGTTCTCCAGGACCGTGCGCTCCGGGTCGAGGGTCTCGTGCTCCTGCGCGTAGTAGCCGAGCTTGAGGCCGTGGCCCTCGATGATCTCGCCGGTGTCGGGCTTCTCGGCTCCGCCGAGCAGCTTGAGCAGGGTGGTCTTGCCCGCGCCGTTGAGGCCGAGGATGACGACGCGCGAGCCCTTGTCGATGGCCAGGTCGACGTCGGTGAAGATCTCCAGGGAGCCGTACGACTTCGACAGGCCCTCGGCCATCAGCGGCGTCTTGCCGCACGGGGAGGGCTCGGGGAAGCGCAGCTTGGCGACCTTGTCGGAGACGCGGACGGCGTCGAGCCCGGCGAGCAGCCGGTCGGCGCGCTTGGCCATGTTCTGCGCGGCGACGGTCTTGGTCGCCTTGGCGCGCATCTTGTCGGCCTGGGAGTTGAGGGCCGCGGCCTTCTTCTCGGCGTTCTGGCGCTCGCGCTTGCGGCGCTTCTCGTCGGCCTCGCGCTGCTGCTGGTAGAGCTTCCAGCCCATGTTGTAGACGTCGATCTGGGACCGGTTCGCGTCCAGGTAGAACACCTTGTTGACGACCGTCTCGACGAGGTCGACGTCGTGGGAGATCACGATGAAGCCGCCGCGGTACGACTTCAGGTAGTCGCGCAGCCAGACGATGGAGTCGGCGTCGAGGTGGTTCGTGGGCTCGTCGAGGAGCAGGGTGTCCGCGTCCGAGAAGAGGATGCGGGCCAGCTCGATACGGCGGCGCTGACCGCCGGAGAGCGTGTGCAGGGGCTGGCCGAGCACGCGGTCGGGCAGGTTGAGCGCGGCGGCGATGGTGGCGGCCTCGGCCTCGGCGGCGTACCCGCCCTTGGTGAGGAACTCCGTCTCCTGGCGCTCGTACTGCTTGAGCGCCTTCGCGCGCGTGGCGCCCGTGCCGCTGGCGATGCGCTGCTCGTTGTCACGCATCTTCTGGATCAGGGTGTCGAGGCCGCGCGCGGACAGGATGCGGTCGCGGGCCAGGATGTCGAGGTCGCCGGTGCGGGGGTCCTGCGGGAGGTAGCCGACCTCTCCGGAGCGGGCGATCTGGCCTCCGGCCGGGGTGCCCTCACCGGCGAGGCACTTGGTGAGCGTCGTCTTGCCCGCGCCATTGCGTCCGACCAGGCCGATGCGGTCGCCCTTGGCGATACGGAAGGTGGCGTTCTCGATGAGGATGCGGGCGCCGGCGCGCAGCTCGATGCCGGAAGCGGTGATCACGGACAGACTCCTGAGCAGGGAATGGACGGCGGAAGGGCTACTGAGGGCGATGAGCCGTCTAGTGCATGCGGAGAATGGCCATGGGCCAAGTCTAACGGGGCGATGCAAACACTTTTCCGCCCTGCCGTTGCCGGGCCGAGGGGCAGACCGCCACGAAATGTTTGATAGTGGGCGTTGGGCGGCGGGCCGCCGCCCCTGACGTGCGGCAGAGGGCGGTGCGGCCATGCAGTTCGACGACGACGCCGACCTGGACACCTCCGAGGTGCAGGACAGGCGCCGGGTCCCCGGCGGCCGGCGGACCGTCGGCGGCGGCCTCGCGGGCCTGCTCGCCGTCCTGATCGGCCTCTTCTTCGGCACGAACGAATTCGGCCTCTCCTCCGACAGTGGCGAACCCGACACCACCGTCTCGTCCGCGGCCCAGGTCAGCCAGGACTGCCGTACGGGCCAGGACGCGAACAACAAGGAGGACTGCCGCATCGTGGCGGTCGTCAACAGCGTCCAGGACTACTGGCGTCAGGAGTTCCGCCGCCGCGGGGGCACCTACTCCCCCGCGCAGACCGTGTTCTTCACCGGCCAGGTCGCCACCGCGTGCGGCACGGCGACCTCGGCGGTCGGGCCCTTCTACTGCCCGGGCGACCGCAAGGTCTATCTGGACCTGGGCTTCTTCGACGACCTGCGCACCAAGTTCGGCTCCAGCGGCGGCCCCTTCGCGCAGGCCTACGTGGTGGCGCACGAGTACGGGCACCACGTGCAGAACCTGATGGGGACGCTCCAGCGCTCCCAGGACGGGCGTACGGGCCGGAACAGCAACGCGGTGCGGGTCGAGCTCCAGGCGGACTGCTACGCCGGGGTCTGGGCGCACCACGCGACGACGACGCCCGACGACAAGACGGGCAAGCCCTTGATCACGAACCTCACCGAAGCGGACATCCGAGACGGCCTGAACGCGGCGGCCGCCGTCGGCGACGACCGGATCCAGGAGAAATTCCAGGGCCGGGTGACGCCCGAGACCTGGACGCACGGCTCGGCCCAGCAGCGGCAGCAGTGGTTCTACGAGGGCTACCGCAGCGGCGACATGGCGCGGTGCAACACGTTCCGGTGAGCGGGCCCGCCTCCCGGGGCGGATTGTCGGTGCCGGGTGCCAGGCTGGATCCGCCGGCACATTCCGGACCGGCGAAGAAGGAGTGAGCACAGTGAGCGGTACGAAGGGGCGCGCGAGTTTCTACCCGTCCTTGCTGTACGCCGACGCGAAGGCCGCGATCGAGCAGCTGACCTCGGCTTTCGGCTTCACCGCCACGGCCGTGCACGAGGGCGAGGGCGGCTCGGTGATGCACGCCGAGCTGACGTACGGGAACGGCGCGGTGATGCTCGGCTCGAAGGGCCGCGGCGGCCGCTTCGACGAGGCCATGCGGGGCGCCGGACCGACCGGGATCCATGTCGTCGTGGACGATGTCGACGCCCATCACCGCCGGGCCGTCGAGCACGGCGTGGAGATCCTGATGCCCCCGACGGACCAGGACTACGGCTCCCGGGACTACCTGGCCAAGGACGCCGAGGGCAACGTGTGGAGCTTCGGGACGTACGCGCCGGAGATACCGGCCTGATCGCGGGGGCGCGGTGTCACGCGCCTCCGGTGTGCACCTGGAAGGCGGCCCGGCGGACGGCCTTGGCGAGCGCCGGATCCGGGTGCGCCGCGGCCAGCGCGACGAGCACCTGCACGGTACGCGGATGCCCGGCCGTCCGGACCTCGTCGAGCAGCGCCGGCACGGTGGGCTGCACGGCGGACTCCAGATGGCGCACGAGGAGCTGGGCCTCGCCGTGGTCCGCGACGGCCGCCGCGGTGTCCACCCACAGCCAGGTCGTCTCCTCGCGGGTCAGCACCAGGTGGACGTCCTCGGGATCGGCGCCTTCGTACTCGGCGAGCCACAGCAGCGCGTAGGGGCGCAGGGACGGCTCGTCGGCGACGGATCGGACGACGGGCTCGGCGGGGGCTCCGACGACGCGCAGGGCCTCGAAGGCCAGGCCGCGCAGCAGGGCGTCCTCGCCGCGGGCGGCGGCGATCAGCTCGGTGACGGCGCTGCCGACGGGGCGGGCGGCGAGCCAGGCGCGGTACTCGGCACGGGCCGCGTTCGGGCGCAGCCGTGCGCAGCCTCTGAGCATGTCCTCGGCGGACTGCTCGATGTTGCCCGCCGGGGACTGGGCGGCCACGCAGATCTGCTCCAGCTTGACCCAGACCGCCCAGCTGCCGAGCGGCGTGAGGGTGGCCTGGCCGTCGGCGTAGGTGAGGGCGCCGACGGCGCAGAGGCCGTGCAGGGCCCAGTCGAGGAGCGGGGGGAGGTCGGTGCCGGTGGGGCCGGTCGCGGGTCCGGTGCGCTCGGGCTGCGGACCGTACGGGATCTCGCAGCGCTCCGTGCGCAGTTCCTCGACGCGCTGGCCGAGCAGGTCGAGGAGTTGCGGGACGGGGACCGGGCCGGCCGAGAGCTGGAGGAGGGAGAGCACCTGGGGCATCGCCGAGACGACCTCGGCGACCGCGGCGGCCTCCAGGCTCTCGCCGGCGGGGTGGGCCAGGGACCAGGCGTCGAAGAGCGCGACCCAGCCGCGCAGCACGGCGGTGTCGTCCCGGTCCCAGGCGCGCAGGCGCCAGCCGGGGCGCGCGCTGTCGCCGTGCACCTCGACGAGGCCCGCGAGGCGTGCGGTGTCCCAGTCGGCGCGGACCTGTCGCGCGGTCAGCTCCAGGTCGGCCGCCGCGCGTTCGGCGGTGGGTGCGGAGAGGGCGCCCCTGCCGTCGGGGGTGCCGTGGCCGCTGCCGGGGCTGAGGGCGGCGTCGGCCCAGCGGGCCACGCGGACGGCGTCGGCGAGGCCGCGGCGGGCCATGCGGGCCAGTTCCGCCGGTGGTGGGGTGCCCTCCGGCGGGCGGGGCGCCGGGCGGGGCGGGCGAGCCTGGGTCACCACTCCGTCAGCCCGCACGGGGGCGGCGGCGAGGGTGCGCGGGCGGACGAGTCGGAGCCTGGAGTCGCGCGGGATACGGGACGTCACGGGGGCAGTCTTCCGGTTGACGGTCCGAAAACCCAAACGGAATGGTTCCGGGGCTCTTTGCGGGCGTCGCGGGAGGGTCCGCGGACCGGCGCACGCCGGGGGTCTACGCGGGCCTTCCTGCGCATCTGTCCCGTGCGGCCGGCGTGCGGTTCCCGTGGGTCCGACAGAGCTGTGCCGAAGCTACATGAGGGGCGTGAGGAAGCGGCGGAGCGTCTCCTCGTACGTGTGTGGGTCCGCGTTCCACATGGCTCCGTGCGGGGCGTCGCCGACGGTGTGGAGGGTGACCAAGTCGGGGCGCCGGGCGGCCAGTCGGCGGGACAGGGCCCAGGGGGCGATCTCGTCGTCGGGGCCGTGCATCACGAGTGTGGGGACCTTGAGCGCGTCGGGGTGGGCGGCGATGTCGAGGCGGTCGCCGTGCAGCCCGGTGCGCCCCTGGGCGGCGCGGACCGCGAGGGGCAGCAGGGGGCCGGGGATGCCGCGGGCTCCGGCGAGGGCACGCAGCGTCACGTCCCACGCGAGGACGGGTGAGTCGAGGACGAGTCCGGAGATGCGGTCCCGCAAAGCGGAATGGGCCGCCGCGTGCAGTGCCATGGCGGCGCCGGTCGACCAGCCGTGCACGATGACGCGCTGCGCGCCGTAGCGCACGGCGTAGCGGATCGCGGCGTCCAGGTCGCGCCACTCCGTCTCGCCGAGGTGGCCCAGGCCGTCCGGGGAGCGGGGGGCGCCGAGGTCGCCGCGGTAGGCGAGATCGAGCACGGGGAAGCGGTGGCGGTGCAGGAAGTCCATGAGGACCATGGGTTGCTCGCGGGTGGTGCCCAGGCCGTGGACGGTGATGACCCAGGTGTCGCGGGCGCCGGGGACGAACCAGGCGGGGAGCGCGCCCAGTTCGCCGGGGATGTCGATGTCGGCGTGGTCGAGGCCGAGCGCCGCCTTGGGGTCGCCGATGTGGACCTGGGGCGTGAGCCAGGCCTTGGCGCCGGGTTCGAGGGAGCCGTGGGTGACGCGCTGCAGGCGTCGCACGACGGCGTGCGCGGCATGCGGGGCGGACTCGATGACGGGCCCGACCACGGCGTGGAATCCGTCGCCGCTCAGGCCGTAGGTGCCCGGGCGCAGGGAGGCCAGGTCGCGGGTGAGGGTGATCCGGCCCGCGGCGGTGGCGTGGACGGTCAGGCGTGGCTCGGTGGGGAGCGGTCGGCCCGCGGGCGCCTTGAGGGCGGCATCGCTGGCCAACCGGCCGACCGCGACCGCGGCCGCGCCGGCACAGATGACTGCGGTGACGGCAGCGGCCGTCGCTCTGGCGGTGCGCACCGTCCCAGTGTCCGCGCCCGGGCTCCGACCGGCCAGTGGGGCGCGGCCATGGCGGCGGGTGGAGGTTCAGCCCTGCTGCCCGTACCCGCGCAGCTTCTCCTCCACCTCGCGCACCTGGTCGCGGGTGAGGAGCTTCGGGGTGTGGTGCGGGTGGGCGCTCGCGGTGAGCCAGACGCGGCACAGCCATTCGAGCTGGGCCGTGCGGTCGTAGGCGGCGGCGAGGGTGTCGCCGTAGGTGAGGGTGCCGTGGTTCTGGAGCAGGCAGCCTGTCCGCCCCTTGAGAGCGTCGAGGACGTTCTCGGCCAACCGCTCGGTGCCGTACGTCGCATACGGGGCGACCCGGACGGGTCCGCCGAGGGCCGCGGCCATGTAGTGGATGAGCGGGAGTTCGGGCACGAGGGTGGAGACGGCGGTGGCGTGGACCGCGTGGGTGTGGACGACGGCGCGGGCGGGCGTGGCGCGGTAGACCGCCAGATGCATCGGGAGTTCGCTGGTCGGGGTCAGGGTTCCGGCGCTCTGCTCACCGTCGAGGCCGACGGCGACGAGGTCGTCCGGGGTGAGCTCGTCGTAGGGGACCCCGCTGGGCGTGACGAGGACGGTGTCGCCGATCCGCACCGAGACGTTTCCCGAGGTCCCGACGACGAGGCCGTCGGCGACGGTGCGCCGGGCCGCCGCCACGAGCGCGTTCCATGCCTGCGCGAGCCCGTCCGCGCCCTGCCCCGCATCGCCCGGTTCCTCCGCCATGCCCGCATCCTGCCAGCCGCGCGGCGGGCCCGCGCGGATCGTGAGGCCGGGGCACTTTGGTACGGAGCCCAGGAGTCCGGAAGCGCACGAATGGGCATGAATGCCCGCCTGGAAACGATTGGCTGGAGATCGACGGGCATAGAGGGATCTTCCGGTAGCCTCCGGTGGGATTTGTCATGCACGTCGCCATTTCGGGGGAAAATATGGCTCGTGGTCACAAACCGTCCCGTCGCTGTGCGCACATCGCGACCGCGACATCACTGGCCGCCCTGACGTTCGGGGGGACCGCTCTCGCCGAGACCCCGGCGTCCGCGGCGGGCGAGACCAAGGGGCACGACGTCTCGTCGCACCAGAAGAACGTCAACTGGCGGAAGGCCAAGAGCAAGGGCTCACGGTTCGTCTACGTCAAGGCGACCGAGTCCACCACCTACCGCAATCCCTACTTCGACCAGCAGTACGACGGAGCACGGGGCGCGGGCATCATCCGAGGCGCGTACCACTTCGCGCTCCCGAACAAGTCGTCCGGCCGGACGCAGGCCTCGTACTTCGTGCGCAACGGGGGTGCGTGGCGGGCGGACGGCTGGACACTGCCGCCGGCGCTCGACATCGAGTACAACCCGTACAGCTCGAAGAAGTGCTACGGCCTGAGCAAGGCGAAGATGATCTCCTGGATCAGGTCGTTCAGCGACGAGGTCCGCCGCAGGACGGGCCGCCGGCCGGTGATCTACACCAACTACCGCTGGCGGAAGAACTGCACGGGCAACAGCACGGCCTTCGCGGGCAACCACGCGCTATGGCTGGCCCACTACGACGAGTCCGCCGGGGCGCTGCCCTCGGGCTGGCCGTACTGGACGTTCTGGCAGTACGACAACAGCGGCGGACTGCCGGGTGACCAGAATCTCTTCAACGGTTCGCAGGCCCAGCTGCGGAGGTTCGCCCGCGGCTAGCGGAGGGCTCACTTCCGCTTGATTCGGCCACCGTTCCGCTTCACGGACGACCCCGTGCCGCCGCCCCGTTCTCAACGGAGTGGCGGCACTCCGCTTCGGGTCACCGCACCGCCCGCCCCAGTTCATCTTCCGTTCACTCAGATTGCCTACGGTCGCCGAGCCACTGACGTCCAACAGAAGCCTGGGTAAATGGAACACATCACGCTTCTCCTCGGGATCGTGATCGTTACCGCTCTCGTGTTCGATTTCACGAACGGTTTCCACGACACAGCCAACGCGATGGCCACCACCATCTCGACCGGCGCTCTCAAGCCCAAGACGGCGGTGGCCATGTCCGCCGTGCTGAACCTCGTCGGAGCCTTCCTCTCCGTGGAGGTCGCCAAGACGATCTCCGGCGGCATCATCAACGAGGACGGACTCAAGACCGAGGTCATCTTCGCGGCGCTGGTGGGCGCCATCCTGTGGAATCTCCTGACCTGGCTGGTGGGGCTCCCCTCCAGCTCCTCCCACGCTCTCTTCGGCGGCCTCATCGGCGCCGCCGTGATGTCGATGGGCTGGTCGTCGATCGACGGCGGCACCGTCGTCACCAAGATCCTTCTCCCGGCCGTCGCCGCGCCGCTCGTGGCGGGCATCGCCGCCATGCTGGCCACCCGGCTCACGTACCGGATAGGCAGCAAGACCGACCAGAAGGCGACCGCCAAGGGCTACCGCGCCGGGCAGATCGCCTCCGCGGGCCTGGTCTCGCTGGCGCACGGGACGAACGACGCCCAGAAGACGATGGGCATCATCACGCTCGCCCTGATCACGGGCGGCGTCCTGAACCCCGGCGCGAACCCTCCGATGTGGGTCATCGTCTCGGCCGGTACGGCCATCGCGCTCGGCACCTACCTCGGCGGCTGGCGCATCATCCGCACCATGGGCAAGGGCCTCACGGACCTCGCGCCGCAGCAGGGCTTCGCCGCCCAGACCAGCGCCGCGACCGCGATCCTCGCCTCCTCGCACATCGGCTTCTCGCTCTCCACGACGCAGGTCTGCTCCGGCGCCGTGATGGGCTCGGGCCTCGGCCGCAAGGGCGGCGTCGTCCGCTGGTCGACCGCGACCCGCATGTTCATCGCCTGGGGCCTGACCCTGCCGGCCGCCGGTCTGGTCGGTGCGGGCGCCGAGTTCCTCACCAAGCAGGGCTCGTGGGGCGTCGCCGTCACCGCGCTGCTCCTGATCGCCGGCGCGGGCACCATCTGGGCGCTGTCCCGGCGCAACTCGATCGACCACACGAACGTCACGGACGACGACGTCACCGACGAGCCCGCCGGCGTCGTGACCACCGCGATCGCGGCCGTCACCCCGCCGCCCACCGGCACGGTCGCCGACCTGGACACCGACGTGAAGACCACCATCCCCGCCTCGCCCGCCCCGCCCTCGGCGGAGCCCGCGCGACCGGCCACGGTCTAAGGAAGCAGCAGCGCTATGCACATCGACTGGGCAGCACTCGGCTCCGTGTTCGGAGTCAGCCTCGTGATCACGGTGGCCCTCGTGGGCCTGTTCACCCTCGGCATCGTCGGCCTCACCAAGCGGGAGTCGGCGGCGGCCCAGGGCAACTCGACGGCGCTGGCCGTCTCCGGCGCGTACGCCTGCTTCGCCCTGTGCGCGGCGGCCGTCGGGTACGGGATCTTCCTGATCGTCGCCTGACCGGAGGTAACCGGCAGGAGTGCGGGGTGCGGGACGCGAAGGCGTCCCGCACCCCGCTTCGTGTGTGCCTCAGCACACTCTCCCTTCGCAGGTCAACGGCAAGTTGACGGGCGTTCGCGGAGCGTGGTGGACTTCCGGGGCCATCTACGGCAGCAGGAGAGGAAGCCGGTGTGAATCCGGCGCGGTCCCGCCACTGTCACCGGGGAGTGATCCCCGCGAGCCAGGAACTCTCGCCGCCGGTCTCTTCCAACCAGGGCGTGGACACCCTGAGTGAGGACATATCGCCATGCGCGGCTGCCAGTTGCGGGTCCTCCCGCCGAGAACGAGTACAAGGGTTCCGTTCGCCGTAGCGGCGGGCTGACCGTGCGAGCCGAGCGCGTCTTCGCGTACGGCAGCGCCGCCGGACTCCTCGGTGACCTCCTGTTCGGCGATCCGCGCCGCGGGCATCCGGTCGCCGCGTTCGGGCGGGCCGCGGGCGCCGTCGAGCGAGTGCTGTGGAGTGACCACCGAGGGTGGGGCGCACTGCACACCGCCGTGTGCGCCGGGGGCGCCGCCGTCGCCGGTGGCCTCGCCGCGCGCGCCGTGCGCCGCTCCCCCGCCGCCTCCGTCGCACTGACCGCCGCCGCCACCTGGGCCGTCGTCGGCGGTACGTCGCTGGGGCGCGAGGCGCGCGCCATCGGGGGCGCGCTGGCCGCCGGTGACGTGGACGCGGCGCGCGAGCGGCTGCCGCATCTGTGCGGGCGCGACCCGCAGGCCCTGGACGCGGACGGGATCGCGCGGGCCGTCGTCGAGTCCGTCGCCGAGAACACCTCCGACGCCGTCGTGGGCGCGCTCGTGTGGGGCGCCGTCGCCGGGGTCCCCGGGCTCGTCGCCTTCCGCGCCGTGAACACGCTGGACGCCATGGTCGGGCACAAGTCGGCCAGGTACCGCCGTTACGGCTGGGCCTCCGCGCGCCTCGACGACGTGGCCGGCTGGCCGGGGGCGCGGCTGACCGGGGTGCTCGCCGCGGTCGCGGGCGGCCGTCCGCGCGGCGCGCTCACCGCGTGGCGCGAGGACGCGCGGCTGCACCCGAGCCCCAACGCCGGTGTCGTCGAGTCCTCGTTCGCGGGGGCGCTCGGGGTGCGGCTCGGGGGCACGTTGTCGTACGGCGGGCGGGTCGAGCACCGGCCCGTACTGAACGCGTCGGGCCGGTCCGTGGAGACCGCCGACGTCGAGCGGGCGGCGCGGCTTTCGCGGCGCGTGACCTGGCTGGCCCTCGGCGTGTGTGTCGCCGGGCGGGCACTTTTGCGGAGGGGGAAGTCGTGAGTGGTGGCGGACTGCTGGTGGCAGGAACCACGTCCGATGCCGGGAAGAGCGTCGTCACCGCGGGCATCTGCCGGTGGCTGGTGCGGCAGGGGGTGAAGGTCGCGCCGTTCAAGGGACAGAACATGTCCCTCAACTCCTTCGTGACGCGCGAGGGCGCCGAGATCGGCCGTGCGCAGGCCATGCAGGCGCAGGCCGCCCGCGTCGAGCCGAGCGCCCTGATGAACCCCGTACTGCTGAAGCCGGGCAGCGACCGGAGCAGCCAGGTGGTGCTCATGGGCAAGCCGGTCGGCGAGTTGAGCGCTCGCGGGTTCTTCGGGGAGTCCGGGCCCGCGGTGAAGCCGCTGTCAGGTGCCGTGTCCCCCGGGAAGGCGCTGCACGGAGGGCGCCAGGCCGCACTCCTCGACACCGTCGTGGGATGCCTGGAGGAACTCCGGGGCAGCTATGACGCCGTGATCTGTGAAGGGGCGGGCTCTCCCGCCGAGATCAACCTGCGCCGCACCGACATCGTCAACATGGGGATCGCGCGGGCCGCACGGCTGCCCGTGCTCGTGGTCGGCGACATCGACCGCGGCGGTGTCTTCGCGTCGTTCTTCGGCACGACCGCGCTGCTCGCGCCCGAGGACCAGGAGCTGCTGGCCGGCTATCTGGTGAACAAGTTCCGCGGGGACGTCTCCCTGCTCGAACCCGGCCTCGACATGCTCAAGGACCTGACCGGGCGCGCCACGTACGGAGTGCTCCCCTTCCAGCACGGCCTCGGCATCGATGAGGAGGACGGGCTGCGCGTGTCGCTGCGCGGCTCCGTGCGCGAGTCACAGACGACGGCCCCCGTCGGCGAGGACGTGCTGCGCGTCGCCGTGTGCGCCGTGCCGCTGATGTCGAACTTCACCGACGTGGACGCGCTGGCCGCGGAGCCGGGCGTCGTCGTGCGGTTCGTCGACCGGGCCGAGGAGCTCGTCGACGCGGACCTGGTCGTCGTGCCGGGAACGCGCGGCACCGTCAAGGCACTTCAGTGGCTGCGCGAGCGCGGCCTCGCCGACGCCCTCGCGCGCCGGGCCGCCGAGGGGCGCCCGGTCCTCGGGATCTGCGGTGGTTTCCAGGTGCTCGGCGAGCGCATCGAGGACGACGTCGAGTCACGCGCGGGCGCCGTCGACGGGCTCGGACTGCTGCCCGTACGGGTGCGGTTCGAGCGCGAGAAGACCCTCGCCCGGCCCGTCGGCGAGGCCCTCGGCGAGCTCGTCGAGGGCTACGAGATCCATCACGGGGTCGCCGAAATCGCCGGTGGAGAAGCCTTCTTGGACGGGTGCCGCGTCGGCTCCGTCTGGGGCACGCACTGGCACGGCTCGCTGGAGGCGGACGGCTTCCGCCGGGCGTTCCTGCGCGAGGTCGCGGCCGCCGCGGGCCGCCGATTCGTGCCGTCGCCCGACACGTCGTTCGGCGCGCTGCGCGAGGAGCAGCTCGACCGGCTCGGCGATCTGATCGAAGAACACGCGGACACGGACGCGCTGTGGCGGCTCATCGAGTCCGGCGCTCCGTCAGGACTGCCTTTCATTCCACCGGGAGCGCCCGCATGAGCACAGTGTTGTTGTTGTCGACCGCAGACACCGATCTGCTGGCAGCCCGGGCCTCCGGCGCCCCCTACCGGATCGGGAACCCGACCCGCGTCGACGTGCAGAGCGAACTGCCGGAGCTGCTCGACGGCGTCGACATCGCCGTCGTACGGCTCCTCGGCGGCAAGCGCGCCTGGGAGGACGGGCTCGCGGCGCTGAAGGCGTCCGGCGTGCCGACGGTCCTGCTCGGCGGCGAGAGCGTCCCGGACGCGGAGCTGATGGCCGAGTCGACCGTGCACGCGGGCGCCGTGGCCGAGTCGCTGCGCTATCTCGTCGAGGGCGGTACCGGCAACCTCGTCGAACTGGCCCGCTTCCTCGGCCAGGACGTGCTGCGGGGCGGGCACGGCCGGACCGGGAGCACGCAGGAGCGGCACAGCGCCGAGCCGCAGAAGATGCCCGAGTACGGGGTGCACGGCCGCCGTGCGCGCGTCGAGGGCCGTCCGACGGTCGGCGTGCTCTTCTACCGCGCCCACGAGCTGTCCGGGAACACCGCGTTCGTGGACACGCTGTGCGACGCGATCGAGGCACGTGGCGTCAACTCCCTTCCGGTGTACTGCGGTTCGCTGCGCGGCGCCGACGCCGGCCTGTACGAGCTCCTCGGCGAGGCCGACACCCTGGTCGCGACCGTGCTCGCGGCGGGCGGTACACACGCCTCGCAGGCGTCCGCGGGCGGCGACGAGGAGGCCTGGGACATCGGCGCGCTCGCCGACCTCGACATCCCCGTCCTTCAGGGTCTTTGCCTCACGTCGTCGAAGGCGGCCTGGGAGGCGTCGGACGCCGCCCTGTCGCCGATGGACGCGGCGATGCAGGTCGCGATCCCCGAGTTCGACGGCCGGATCGTCACGGTGCCGTTCTCGTTCAAGGAGGAGGGCCCCGACGGCGTCCCCGTGTACGCGGCCGACCCCGAGCGCGCCGCCCGCGTCGCCGGGATCGCCGTGCGCCACGCCCGTCTCGGCCACAAGCCGAACGGCGAGAAGAAGCTCGCCGTCGTCTTCACCGCCTACCCGACCAAGCACTCGCGGGTCGGCAACGCGGTGGGCCTCGACACGCCCGCCTCCGCCGTCCGCGTCCTGGACGCGCTGCGCGAGGCCGGTTACGGCGTCGACGGCTACCCGGACAACGGGGACGAGCTGATCCACCGGCTCATCGAGGCGGGCGGCCACGACGTCGAGTGGCTCACCGAGGACCAGCTGGCGTCGGCGCCCGCGCGGGTGCCGCTCGTCGACTACCGCGCCTGGTTCGACAAGCTGGCGCCCGAGCTGCGCGACGGGATGCTGGAGGCGTGGGGCGAGCCGCCGGGCTCCCTCTACGTCGACGGCGACGACATCGTTCTCGCGTCCCTGCAGTTCGGCAACGTCGTCGTGATGATCCAGCCGCCGCGCGGCTTCGGCGAGAACCCCATCGCGATCTACCACGACCCGGACATGCCGCCGTCGCACCACTACATGGCCGCGTACCGCTGGCTGGAGAACAGTTTCGGCGCGGACGCCGTCATCCACATGGGCAAGCACGGCACGATGGAGTGGCTGCCCGGCAAGGGCCTCGGTCTGAGCGGGAGTTGCGCGCCCGACGCGGTCCTCGGCGAGCTGCCGCTGATCTACCCGTTCATCGTGAACGACCCGGGCGAGGGCACGCAGGCCAAGCGCCGCGGGCACGCCACGGTCGTCGACCACCTGGTCCCGCCGATGGCCCGCGCCGACACGTACGGCGACCTGGCGAAGCTGGAGCAGCTCCTCGACGAGTACGCACTCGTCTCCGACCTGGACCCGACGAAGGCCCCGGCCGTGCGCGCCCAGATCTGGACGCTGGTGAAGGCCGCCGAGCTCCACCACGACCTGCATGTCGACGAGCAGCCGGACGACGGTGACTTCGACGAGTTCGTGATGCACATCGACGGCTATCTGTGCGAGATCAAGGACGTGCAGATCCGTGACGGTCTGCACATCCTGGGCGGCGGCCCGGTCGGCGAGCCGCGCGTGAACCTCGTACTCGCCGTGCTGCGCGCCTCGCAGGTGTGGGGCGGCACCGCGAACGCGCTGCCCGGCCTGCGGGCCTGCCTGGCCGAGCACTTCGGCCTGGTGGAGAAGGAGCTGCTCGGCGAGCCCGGCGCGCCGGTGAAGGTGCCGGACGGTCTGACGGATCTCGTCGACGGTCCCGCCCGCAGCGCCGCCGACGCGATCGACCTGCTCGAGCAACTGTGCCGGCGCGCGGCCGAGGGCATGGAGGAGCGCGGCTGGGACGCCGCGGCCGTCCCCGCGCTCGTCCGGGACGTCGTCGGGACCGAACTCCCGGACGCCGTAGCGGTGTTGGAGTTCGCGTGCCGTGAGGTCGTGCCCCGGCTCGCGCGCACCACGGACGAGATCGGGCACATTCTGCGTGCTCTCGACGGCGGATACGTGCCCGCTGGACCTTCCGGGTCGCCGACGCGCGGCCTGGTCAACGTGCTGCCGACGGGCCGCAACTTCTACTCCGTCGATCCGAAGGCGATTCCGTCGCGGCTGAGCTGGGAGGTCGGGCAGGCGCTCGCCGACTCACTGGTGGCGCGCTACCTCGCCGACACGGGCGAGTACCCCAAGTCCGTGGGCCTGACGGTGTGGGGCACCTCCGCGATGCGTACGCAGGGCGACGACATCGCGGAGATCCTCGCGCTGCTCGGCTGCCGCCCGGTGTGGGACGACGCCTCGCGCCGTGTCACCGGCTTCGAGATCGTGCCGGCCGCCGAACTCGGACGTCCGCGCGTCGATGTGACGGTCCGTATCTCGGGCTTCTTCCGTGACGCGTTCCCGCACGTCGTCGCTCTGATCGACGACGCCGTGCAGGCCGTCGCCGCGCTCGACGAGAGCCCCGAGCAGAACTACGTACGGGCGCATGTCGAGGAGGACGCCGTCGAGCACGGCGACAGGCGGCGGGCCACGGCCCGGATCTTCGGGTCGAAGCCGGGTGCGTACGGGGCGGGTCTGCTGCCGCTGATCGACGCCCGCAACTGGCAGTCCGACGCGGACCTCGCCGAGGTGTACGCGGTGTGGGGCGGCTACGCGTACGGGCGCGGGCTCGACGGCCGGGCCGCGCGCGGCGACATGGAGACGGCGTTCCGGCGCATCAACGTGGCGGCGAAGAACGTCGACACCCGCGAGCACGACCTCGTCGACGCCGACGACTACTTCCAGTACCACGGCGGCATGGTCGCCATGGTGCGGCATCTGACGGGGGCCTCCCCCGAGGCGTACGTCGGCGACTCCGCCGTGCCCGACCAGGTGAAGACCCGCACGCTCGGCGAGGAGACCCACCGGGTGTTCCGCGCGCGTGTGGTCAACCCGCGCTGGATGGCCGCGATGCGCCGCCACGGCTACAAGGGCGCCTTCGAGATGGCCGCCACCGTCGACTACCTCTTCGGGTACGACGCGACGGCCGGCGTGGTCGACGACTGGATGTACGAGAAGTTGTCGGCCGAGTACGTCTTCGACGCGGAGAACCAGGACTTCATGAAGAAGTCCAACCCGTGGGCCCTGCGCGGCATCACCGAGCGGCTGCTCGAAGCGGCCGAGCGCGGGCTGTGGGCCGAGCCGGACGCGCAGACGCTGGAGCGGCTGCGGGCCACATATCTGGAACTTGAGGGCGACTTGGAGGGCGACGACCAGTGAGTACCCCCTATCCGTTCACCGCGCTCGTCGGGCAGGACGACCTGCGTCTTGCCCTACTGCTGAACGCGGTCAGCCCCGCCGTCGGCGGGGTGCTCGTGCGCGGCGAGAAGGGCACGGCCAAGTCGACGGCCGTACGCGCTCTCTCGGCGCTCGTGCCGGAGGTCGAGGTCGTCGCCGGGTGCCGGTTCTCGTGTGCGCCCGCCGCGCCCGACCCCGCGTGCCCGGACGGGCCGCACGAGACCGGACCCGGCACCTCGCGTGCCGCCCGCATGGTCGAGCTGCCCGTCGGCGCGTCCGAGGACCGACTCGTCGGCGCGCTCGACATCGAGCGGGCGCTCGCCGAGGGCGTCAAGGCCTTCGAGCCGGGGCTCCTCGCCGACGCGCACCGCGGGATCCTGTACGTCGACGAAGTGAACCTGCTGCACGACCACTTGGTGGACCTGCTGCTCGACGCGGCCGCGATGGGCGCCTCGTACGTGGAGCGCGAGGGCGTCTCCGTACGGCACGCCGCGCGCTTCCTGCTGGTCGGCACCATGAACCCGGAAGAGGGCGAGCTGCGGCCGCAGTTGCTCGACCGGTTCGGGCTCACCGTGGAGGTCGCCGCCTCCCGCGAGCCCGACCAGCGCGTCGAGGTCGTCAAGCGGCGCCTCGCCTACGACGACGACCCCGAGGGCTTCGCCGGGAAGTGGGAGCAGGAGGAGTCAGCCGTACGGGCGCGGATCGTCGCGGCCCGTGACCTGCTGCCTTCGGTGCGGCTCGGTGACGCCGCGCTGCGCCAGATCGCCGCGACGTGCGCCGCGTTCGAGGTCGACGGGATGCGCGCGGACATCGTGATGGCGCGTACGGCGACGGCGCTCGCCGCGTGGGCGGGCCGCACGGACGTGCTGGCCGAGGATGTGCGGCAGGCCGCGCTCCTGGCACTGCCGCACCGCAGGCGCCGCAACCCGTTCGACGCGCCGGGGCTCGACGAGGACAAGCTCGACGACACTCTTGAGGAGTTCGGCGGACAGGACGACGAGCCCGATCCTGACGGTGACGGCGACGGCGACGGCGACGGTCCCGGCGGCGGTGGCGGGCAGCCGCCGCAGGACGCGCCCGAGGGCAACGGCCCCGACGCGGGCGGCGACCGGGTTGCCGACATCCCCGCACAGGGCGAGCCCTCCGACAGCGGCGAGCAGAAAGCTCCCGCGGGCGGCGGCGAGCAGGCGGCCGCACGGACCTCCGAGCCGTTCCGTACGAAGATGCTGAGCGTGCCCGGACTAGGCGAGGGTGCCGCCGGGCGGCGCTCGCGGGCCCGTACGGAACACGGGCGTACGACGGGTGCGCGGCGCCCGCGTGGCGCGCTCACGAAGCTGCACCTGGCGGCGACCGTGCAGGCCGCGGCCCCGCACCAGCGGGCACGGGGGCGTTCCGGTCCTGGGCTCGTGGTGCGGCGTGACGATCTGCGGCAGGCGACCCGGGAGGGCCGCGAGGGCAACCTCGTGCTGTTCGTGGTCGACGCCTCCGGGTCGATGGCGGCGCGGCAGCGGATGAGCGCCGTGAAGGGCGCTGTCCTGTCGCTGCTCCTCGACGCGTACCAGCGGCGGGACAAGGTGGGGCTCGTGACGTTCCGCGGCTCCTCGGCCGACGTGGCGCTGCCGCCGACGTCCTCCGTGGACGCGGCAGCCGTCCGCCTTGAGTCGCTGCCCACCGGTGGGCGTACGCCGCTGTCCGCGGGGCTCCTCAAGGCGCACGACGTGCTGCGCGTGGAGCGGCTGCGGGACCCGGCGCGCCGGCCGCTCGTCGTGGTGGTGACCGACGGGCGGGCGACGGGCGGGCCGGAGCCGGTGGCGCTCGCGGGGCGTGCGGCACGGCTGCTCGCCGCCGAGGGAACGGCGTCGGTCGTCGTGGACTGCGAGTCGGGTCCGGTGCGGCTCGGGCTCGCCGGTCAGCTGGCGGGCGAGCTGGGCGGGACGGCGGTGACGCTCGACGAGCTGCGGGCCGACTCGATCGCCGGGCTCGTGAAGGAAGTCCGACAAACACAGGGACTGCAGTCGAACAGCAGGAGGGTCGCGTAATGCCTCAGGGACAGCCGAGCGTCGTGCCGGACGACGGGCTCACGACGCGGCAGCGGCGCAACCGGCCGCTCGTCGTCGTCCACACCGGCATCGGCAAGGGCAAGTCGACGGCGGCCTTCGGGCTCGCCCTGCGCGCCTGGAACCAGGGCTGGCCGATCGGGGTGTTCCAGTTCGTCAAGTCGGCGAAGTGGAAGGTCGGCGAGGAGAACGCGCTGCGCGTCCTCGGCGCGAGCGGCGAGGGCGGGACCGTCGACTGGCACAAGATGGGCGAGGGCTGGTCCTGGGTCCAGCGCGACGCGCAGATGGACAACGAGGAGAAGGCCCGCGAGGGCTGGGAGCAGGTCAAGCGCGACCTCGCCGCCGAGACCTACCAGCTGTACGTGCTCGACGAGTTCGCCTACCCGATGCACTGGGGCTGGATCGACACGGACGAGGTCATCTCCGTGCTGCGGGACCGGCCCGGGACCCAGCACGTCGTGATCACCGGGCGCAACGCCCCCGAGAAGCTGGTGGACTTCGCGGACCTGGTCACCGACATGTCCAAGGTCAAGCACCCGATGGACGCGGGCCAGAAGGGCCAGAGGGGCATCGAGTGGTGAGTACGTCGATGCCTCGGCTCGTCATTGCCGCGCCCTCGTCGGGCAGCGGCAAGACGACCGTCGCGACGGGTCTGATGGCGGCGTTCGCCGAGCGCGGGCTCGCCGTGTCACCGCACAAGGTCGGGCCCGACTACATCGACCCCGGGTACCACGCCCTGGCCACGGGGCGCCCGGGTCGCAATCTCGACGCGTACCTGTGCGGGCCCGAGCTCGTGGCGCCGCTCTTCGCGCACGGGGCGCGGGGGTGCGATCTCGCCGTCGTCGAGGGCGTGATGGGGCTTTTCGACGGGGCCTCCGGCCAGGGGGAAGTGGCGTCGACCGCGCACGTCGCGAAGCTCCTTCGGGCGCCGGTCGTGCTGGTCGTCGATGCGTCGTCGCAGGCACGGTCCGTGGCCGCGCTCGTGCACGGTTTCGCGTCGTTCGATCCTGAGGTGCGGCTCGCCGGGGTGATCCTCAACAAGGTCGGGTCCGACCGGCATGAGGCGATCCTGCGGGAGGCGCTGGACGAGTCGGGGGTGCCGGTGTTCGGCGCCTTGCGCCGGGGTGGGGAAGTGGTGACTCCCTCGCGGCACCTGGGGCTTGTGCCGGTGGCCGAGCGGGGGGCCGAGGCGGTTGCGGCTGTTGCCGCGATGGCCGAGTTGGTGCGGGTCGGGTGTGACCTGGACGCGCTGTACGCCGTGGCGCGCAGTGCTCCGTCGTCGGGGGGTGCGGCTTGGGACGCGGCTGAGGTTTTGGGGTCTCTCCCCGAGCCCGTCCCTTCCCGGAACCGGGGCTCTGCACCGGACCCCGGTCCCCGGACGCCGGACGGGCCGAATGGGCCGGACCGCACCGCGAAGGACAGGCCCCGCGTTGCCGTAGCCGGTGGGCCCGCCTTCACCTTCTCCTATGCCGAGCACAGTGAGCTGCTTGCCGCCGCCGGGGCCGACGTTGTGGCCTTTGATCCGCTCCGGGACGAGCAACTCCCGGACGGCACAAGCGCGTTGGTCATCGGCGGGGGTTTTCCGGAGGTGTACGCCTCCGAGCTGTCCGCCAATGAACCGCTGCGCAAGGCCGTCGGTGGGCTCGCGCGGTCCGGGGCGCCCGTCGTCGCCGAGTGTGCGGGGCTGCTGTATCTGGCGCGATCCCTGGACGGGCAGCCCATGTGCGGGGTCCTGGACGCCGACGCGCGGATGTCGGAGCGGCTGACGCTCGGGTACCGGGACGCCGTGGCCGTGTCCGACAGCGTGCTGGCCTCGAACGGGACGCGGGTGCGCGGCCATGAGTTCCATCGCACCGTCGTCGAACCCGGGGCCGGTGCCACCCCCGCGTGGGGCATCACGCGTCCCGAGCGGCGCGTCGAAGGGTTTGTGCAGGGCGGGGTGCACGCCTCGTATCTGCATGTGCACTGGGCCTCCGTGCCCCAGGCGGCGCGGCGCATCGTCGCGCAGGCAACCGAAGTCGCGCGGGCAACCGAAGGAGTCACCCCGTCATGACCGACAACACCACGCACCGGCTGACCGGCGTCGGCGTGGGTCCCGGTGACCCCGAGCTCGTGACCGTCAAGGGCGTGAACGCCCTGCGCGAGGCGGCCGTCGTCGTCGTACCGGTGATGGCCGCTGCCGACGGGACCGATGGCGGAGAGCCCGGCCGCGCCGAGGCGACCGTCCTGCACTACGTGCCCGCCGACAAGGTCGTCCGCGTCGTCTTCGCGCTCAACGAGCGCTCCGACCGGGCCCGGCGCGAGGCGGCCTGGGACGCGGCCGGCGAGCGCGTCGCGGCGCTCCTGCGGGAGAACGGCTCCGTCGCGTTCGCGACGATCGGCGACCCGAACGTGTACTCCACGTTCACGTATCTCGCCCTGACCGTCGGGGAGCTCGTGCCGGGGACCGTCGTCGAGACCGTGCCGGGCATCACCGCCATGCAGGATCTCGCCGCGCGGTCCGGTGCCGTGCTCACCGAGGGCACCGAGCCGCTGACGCTCGTGCCGGTGACCGCCGGTTCGGCCGTGCTCAAGGAGGCGCTCGCGGGGCCCGGCACCGTCGTCGCGTACAAGTTCGGGCGGCTCGCCGGCGAGGTCGCCGCGGCGCTGCGCGAGACGGGGCGGACGCAGGACGCCGTGTGGGGGTCCGCGCTCGGGCTGCCCGAGGAGTCCATCAGGCCCGCCGCCGAACTGGGCGCCGACGCCGCGCTGCCGTACCTGTCGACGCTGATCGCGCCCGCGCGGCGCGACGGCGGACGGGGCGGGAAACTGTGACCCGCCGGGGGGCGGGCCCGGCGCTACTGCCCCGCCGCGCCGATCACCAGCCACATCAGGGCGGCGCCCACGATCGTGCAGAGGAGCGTGGTGCGCGCCGGGTGGTGGTGGCTGGCCTCGGGCAGGATCTCCGCGGCCGCGATGTACAGCAGCACGCCGCCGAAGAACCCGAGGTAGCAGGCGAGGGCCTGTGCCGGGATGGTGAACAGCAGCGTCGACGCGGCGCCCACCACCGGGGCGAGCGCGTCCGCGCCGACCATCGCGAGTGCCTTGCGACGGGCGTTCCCGTAGGCGCGCGTGATCGTGTACGTGTTGAATCCGTCGGCGAAGTCGTGCGTGATCACGGCAAGCGCGACGGTGTACCCCATGGTGCTGCTCACCTGGAACGAGGCGCCGATCGCGACGCCGTCCGCGACGCTGTGCCCGACCATCGCGGAGGCGGCGCCGAGGCCGACCTGGGGCACCTGCTCCTCGCCCTCCTGCGCCCCGTGCGCGGCCTGGCGCATCGCGAGCAGCCGCTCGACGATGTGGGCGACGAGGAAGCCCGCGACGAACAGGAGCAGCGCGGCGGGCACGCCGTAGATCTCGTTTCCGGCGCCGTGCAGGGCTTCCGGGAGCAGGTCGAAGCCGACCACGCCGAGCATCAGGCCGCCGGCGAATCCGAGCACCAAGTGGCGCCGGTCGGTGACGTGGTGGGCGGTCCAGCCGCCGACGAGTGTCATCACGAACGAGCCAAGGGCGACGAGGACGGCCATGGTCCCTTGCTAGCGGATCGGCACGTACCGCGCACGCCCGGGACCGGCTGAGCCGCACCTTCCGACCCGTCCGATACCGCTCCCGTACCTCCGTACGACCGAACCGCGTACGAACCCGTACGACCGATCTCCGTACGACCCAACGCTGCATCCCCGAGAGGACCCCAGTCATGCCCGAAGCAACCACCGGCAAGGTGACCTTCGTCGGTGCCGGGCCCGGCGCCGCCGATCTGCTCACGTTCCGCGCCGCGCGCGCCATCGCGGACGCCGATGTCGTCATCTGGGCGGCCAGCCTGGTGCAGGAGGAGGTCCTCGACCACGCGCGCGAGGGCGCGGAGATCCTGGACTCGGCGACGATGTCGCTGGAGGACGTCGTCGCCGTGTACGAGCGTGCGCACCGCGACGGTCTGCGGGTCGCGCGCATCCACTCCGGGGACCCGGCGCTGTGGGGCGGCACGCAGGAGCAGGTCGACCGGTGCGCGCGGCTCGGCATCGCGACGGAGGTGATCCCGGGTGTCTCGTCGTTCTCGGCGGTGGCCGCGCTCGCGCAGCGCGAGCTGACGATCCCCGAGGTCGCGCAGTCCGTGATCCTGACGCGGCTCGGCGGCGGCAAGACGCCGATGCCTCCGGGTGAGGAGGTGCGGGAATTCGCGCGGCACGGCACGACGATGGCGCTGTTCCTTTCGGCGGCGCGCAGCGGCCAGTTGGTGCGTGAGCTTCTGGAGGGCGGCTACCCGACGTCGACTCCGGTCGTCGTCGCGTACCAGGCGACCTGGCCGGAGGAGCTGATCGTGAAGTGCACGATCAGCACGCTGGAGGAGACCGTGAAGCAGCACAAGCTGTGGAAGCACACGCTCTTCCTGGTCGGCCCTGCGCTGGACGCGGAGGGCACGCGTTCGCACCTCTACCACCCGGGCCACTTCCACGGTTTCCGCAAGGCCGACCCCGAGGCGCGGGCGGCGCTGCGGGCCGGGAAATCCGCGCAGGCCCAGTCGTGATCACGGTCTTCGGTACGGGGACGGGGGCGCCGCTGTATCCGGATCCGGCCCTGTCGTCCGCGGGCCTGGTGGTCGGCGGGCGGCGTCATCTCGACGCGGCCGAGGCGCTGCTGGCAGCCGGGGCGGAGCGGGTCGTGCTCGGGCCGCTGGCTCCGGCGCTGGACTCGGTCGAGCGATACATCGAGAACGAGAAGGGTCAGGGCGTCGCGGTGCTGGCGTCCGGCGATCCGGGGTTCTTCGGGATCGTGCGGGCGCTCGCCGAGCGGTTCGGGCCCGCGGCGCTCGACGTGCGGCCGGGGGTGTCGTCCGTGGCGACGGCGTTCGCGCGCGTCGCCCTTCCATGGGACGACGCGGCGGTGGTCAGCGCGCACGGCCGTGACCTCCGGACCGCGGTCAACGTGTGCCGCACGTACCCGAAGACCGCCGTGCTCACGGGTCCCGGCGCGGGCCCTGCCGAGCTGGGCGCCGAACTCGCGCACCGCGGCGCCGACCGCGTCCTCGTCGTCGCGTCCCGCCTCGGCGACCCCGAGCACGAGAGCCTCGAGCGGGTCACGCCGTCGGAGGCCGCCGCCCGCGACTGGGGCGACGCGGTGAGCGTGGTCCTCTGCCTGGACGAGAAGCGGGTGCTCGCACCGGTGCGCACCCTCGCCGGTCCCGGCCGCCCGCCGGCCCGGTGGGCCCTGGACGAGAGCGAGTTCGCGCACCGCGACTCGATGATCACCAAGTTCGAGGTGCGGGCGCTCGCGCTCGCGCGGCTCGGGCCGCGCCCGGGCGACCTGGTGTGGGACGTCGGGGCGGGGTCCGGCTCGGTCGCCGTGGAGTGCGCGCGGTTCGGCGCCGCGGCCGTGGCCGTCGAGAAGACCGTGGACGGCGTGGCCCGGATCCGGGACAACGCCGCCGCCCACGGTGTCGACGTACGCGTCGTGCACGGAGCGGCGCCCACCGTCCTGTCCGATCTCGCCGACCCCGACGCGGTGTTCATCGGCGGGGGCGGGCGTGAGCTGACCGCGATCGTGACGGCGTGCGCGCGACGCACGCGACGGTCCGTGGTGGTCGCGGTGGCGGCGGTGGACCGGGTGGGCGCGGTGCGGGACGCACTGGGCGCGGCCGGGTTCGTCAGCGACGGGGTGCTGCTGCAGTCGTCCCGGCTCGCGCCGCTGCCGGGCGACGTGTCGCGGCTCGCCGCGGCCAATCCGGTGTTCCTGGTGTGGGGCGTACGGCCCGATACGGAGAGCGCCACTTCCGTGGACTTCCTTGAACGAAGGAGTAGTTGAGTGATCGGCCTGATTTCCGCCACGACGGCTGGGGCGGTGGCCCGCGACCGGCTCGCGTCGGCGTGGCCGTCGCGTACGCGGGTGTACGAGGGTTCCGTGGGGGACGCCGTGCGGCGCGCCTTCACGGAGTGCGAGCAGGTGGTGTGCTTCCTGGCGACGGGGGCCGTGGTCCGGCTCGTCGCGCCGCTGCTGCGGGACAAGCACGTGGACCCGGGCGTGGTGTGCGTCGACGAGGCCGGGCGCTTCGCGGTGTCGCTGCTCGGGGGGCACGAGGGCGGGGCGAACGCGCTCGCGCGGGAGGTGGCCGCCGTCCTGGAGGCCGAGCCGGTGGTGACCACGGCGACGGACGCCGTGGACGTGCCCGGGCTCGACACGCTCGGCCTGCCCGTCGAGGGGGACGTCGCCGGGGTCACCCGGGCGGTCCTCGACGGTGAACCGGTCGCTCTGCACGCCGAGTTGGCGTATCCGCTGCCCGCGCTGCCGGGGAATGTCGCTGCGGACCGGGCGGCCGCGCACACGATCCGCGTCAGCGACCGCGCCGTGGAGCCCGCCGACCACGAGGTCGTCGTGCGGCCCCCGTCCCTCGTCGTGGGGGTCGGCGCCAGCAAGGGCGCGCCCGCGGACGAGGTGCTCGGGCTCGTGCGCGACACGCTGCGGGACGCGGGGCTCTCGCCGCTGTCCGTGGCGCGGCTCGCGACCGTCGACGCCAAGGCCGGTGAGCCGGGCATCGTCGAGGCAGCCGAGCAGTTGGGCGTGCCCGTCGTGACGTACGGCGCCGGGACGCTCGCCGCCGTAGCCGTGCCGAACCCGTCCGACGCGCCGCTCGACGCCGTCGGTACGCCCTCCGTGGCGGAGGCCGCCGCGCTGGTCACCGGCGGTGAACTCCTCGTACCGAAGCGGAAGTCGGTGCGCCCCGACGGGAAGCCCGCGATGGCGACGTGCGCCGTCGTGCGCACCGCGCCGCGCGGCCGGCTCGCCGTCGTCGGGCTCGGCCCCGGCGCCCGCGACCTCGTGACTCCGCGCGCCCGCGACGAACTGCGCGCCGCGTCCGTCCTCGTCGGCCTCGATCAGTACGTCGACCAGATCCGGGACCTGCTGCGGCCCGGCACGCGGATCCTGGAGTCCGGGCTCGGCGCCGAGGAGGAGCGGGCCCGCACGGCGGTCGCCGAGGCCCGCAAGGGGCAGGCCGTCGCGCTGATCGGCAGCGGCGACGCGGGCGTGTACGCGATGGCGTCGCCCGCGCTCGCCGAGGCGTCCGACGACATCGACGTGGTGGGCGTACCGGGCGTGACGGCCGCGCTCGCGGCGGCCGCGATCCTGGGCGCGCCGCTCGGCCACGACCATGTCTCGATCAGCCTGTCCGACCTGCACACGCCGTGGGAGGTCATCGAGCGCCGGGTGCGGGCCGCCGCGGAGGCGGACATCGTGGTCACGTTCTACAACCCGCGCAGCCGGGGCCGTGACTGGCAGCTGCCCAAGGCCCTCGGCATCCTCGCCGAGCACCGCGAGCCGGGCACGCCCGTGGGCGTGGTGCGCAACGCGTCCCGCGTCGACGAGTCGAGCCGCCTGACCACCCTCGGCGAACTCGACCCGGCCTGGGTCGACATGATGACCGTCGTGACCGTCGGCAACACGGCCACGCGGCGGATCGCGGGCCGCATGGTCACCCCACGCGGCTACCGCTGGCAGCAGCCGGCCGCCACTGCCACTTCCGGCTCCCCCGACACCACCACCGGCACCACCCGTAAGGAGTCCTCGTGACCACCCCGCCCGCTCTGCTCATCGCCGGACACGGCACCCGCGACGAGGCCGGCGCCGAAGCGTTCCGCGACTTCGTCAGGGAACTCGGCCGCCGCCGTCCCGACCTGCCCGTGGCGGGCGGCTTCATCGAGCTGTCGCCGCCGCCGCTGACGGAGGCGGTGGGCGAACTCGTGGAGCGCGGGGTGCGCCGGTTCGCGGCGGTGCCGCTGATGCTGGTGTCGGCGGGGCACGCCAAGGGCGACATCCCGGCGGCGCTGGCCCGCGAGAAGGAGCGGCACCCGGGGATCTCGTACACGTACGGCCGTCCGCTGGGTCCGCACCCGTCTCTGCTCCAGGTGCTCGAGCGGCGTCTCGACGAGGCGCTGGGCGGCGGCGCGCGCACGCCGGAGGACCGGGCCGATGTGACGGTGCTGCTGGTGGGCCGCGGTTCGACGGACCCGGACGCCAACTCCGAGGTGCACAAGGCGGCGCGTCTGCTGTGGGAGGGCCGCGGTTACGCGGGCGTGGAGACGGCGTTCGTGTCGCTGGCCGCGCCGGACGTGCCGTCGGGCCTCGACCGGTGCGTCAAGCTCGGCGCGCGGCGCATCGTCGTCCTGCCGTACTTCCTGTTCACGGGGATCCTGCCGGACCGGGTGCGGCAGCAGACGGAGGGCTGGGCGTCGGCCCACCCGGACGTCGAGGTGCTCTCCGCCGACGTGATCGGCCCGGAGCCGGAGCTGGTCGACCTGGTCATGGAGCGGTACGAGGAGGCCGTCCGCGGCGATCTGCGGATGAACTGCGACACCTGCGTGTACCGGATCGCGCTGCCGGGGTTCGAGGACAAGGTGGGGCTCCCGCAGCAGCCGCACTTCCACCCGGACGACGACGGCGACCACCACGGCCACGGACACTCGCACGGTCACGGGCACTCCCACTCGCATGCGCACTGACGACGGTCACGATCTGCGCCACCACGGCGACGCGGAGGTCCGCGGCACGGGCGCGGACCTCACGGATCTCGCGGTGAACGTCCGCGCGGACACTCCCCCGGTGTGGCTGCGCGAGCACATCGCGGGCTCGCTCGGCGGGCTCGCCGCGTATCCGGACGGGCGGGCGGCCCGCGAGGCGGTGGCCCGCCGGCACGGGCTTCCCGTGGAGCGGGTGCTGCTCACGGCAGGAGCCGCGGAGGCGTTCGTGCTGCTCGCCCGCGCCCTGAAGGTCCGTCATGCGGTGGTCGTGCACCCGCAGTTCACGGAGCCGGAGGCGGCACTGCGGGACGCGGGACATGCCGTGGACCGGGTACTGCTGCGCGAGGAGGACGGCTTCCGTCTCGATCCGGCGGCTGTGCCCGAGGACGCGGACCTCGTGGTGATCGGCAATCCGACGAACCCGACGTCGGTCCTGCATCCGGCCGCGCTCATCGCTCGACTGGCCCGCCCTGGGCGGGTGTTGGTGGTGGACGAGGCGTTCATGGACGCGGTCCCCGGCGAGCGGGAGGCCCTCTCGGGCCGGAGCGACGTGCCGGGGCTCGTGGTGCTGCGCAGCCTGACGAAGACGTGGGGTCTTGCGGGGCTGCGCATCGGCTACGTACTGGCGGAGCCGGACACCGTCGCGGAGCTGGAGCGGGCCCAGCCGCTGTGGCCGGTGTCCACGCCGGCGCTGGCCGCGGCCGAGGCGTGTGTGTCGCCGCGCGCCCTTGCGGAGGCGGCGCACGCGGCGCACCGCATCGCGGCGGACCGGGCCCATCTGGTCGCGGGGCTCGCGGAGTTCGCGGCGGAGGGCGTGTCGGTGGCGGGTCCCGCGGAGGGTCCGTTCGTGCTGGTGCGGGCCCCCGGGGCGGCGGCGCTGCGCGCGCGGCTGCGGGAGCGGGGTTTCGCGGTGCGGCGCGGCGACACCTTCCCGGGCCTCGGCACGGACTGGCTACGTCTCGCGGTGCGGGACAGGGCGACGACGGGCCGGTTCCTCCAGGCCCTCGACCAGGCGCTGACGAGCGCCTGACGGACACGTGCGGGTGGGCGGGAGTCTCCGACTCCCGCCCACCCGCTCCCCTCCGGTCCCCCCTCGGGCCCTCGGGTCAGGAGCGCCCGCGCCGGGCGACGGCGACGGCTCCGCCACCGGCGACCAGCAGCACGATGGCACCGCCCGCGATGTACGGCGTCATCGAGTTCCCCCCGGTCTCCGCGAGGTCCGTCTTGGCGGCGGGCTTGGCGATCGGCTCGGCGGCGCCGCCCTGCGGCTTCACGTCGTCGGCCGGCTTGGCCGGGGGCTTCTGCGCGGGCGCCGCCTCGGGCGTCTCGCAGGTCGCGCCGGCGAGGGTCACCGTGCCCTCCACCTCCGCCACGTTCAGTTTGAGCGGGTTGACGGACACCTTCAGTTCGAGCGCCGAGGCAGCGGCCGTACGGGATGTGGTGTGCGTCTTCGAGAGGTCGAGCCGGACCTCCCCCACCCCCGGAACCTTCACCTCGGTCGTGCCGCCCGCCGAGAGGGTCACCTTCTTGCCGAGGACCGTGACGCCGCCCAGGACGTTCGACTCGGCGACGGGCCGCTTGCCCGTCTCGCAGACCGCTTTCGACGTGACCTGGCGGACCTCGATGAGCGAGAGCAGCGGCAGGCCCGGGATGTGGACCTTGGCGTGGGCGAGGTTGCTGTACCCCTCCGCCTTGTGGTCGTCGACGGTGGCCTTCGCCGTGGCCACGTCCGCCCGCAGGACGCTGAACGGGCGCCCGCCGTCTACGCCGTCCAGCTTGACGGTGAGGGCGGTCTTCTCGGCACTGGCGGGGGCCTGTACCTCGTTGAGCGTGGCCGTGAGCGGGACGTTCACGGTCTTGTTGAGCAGGGAGACATTCAGGTCGGTGCGCAGGACTACGGCGCTCGACCTGCCGCCGTGGCCGCCCGTCGCGTGCGCGGTGCCCGCGGTGGCGAGCAGCGCCGGGGCGACGGCCAGGGCCGTGGCGGCGGCTGACACGGCGAGGCGGCGTCCGGGCGTGCGGAAGGTGGTGCTGGGCATGCTGATGGGACCCCCACAAGAGAAATGGAGCCGTCGGCCCCGCCCCGCCATGGGGGACATCGCTGGGCGTGCGCCGTCGGCCTCGATGGAGGGAATCTTTACGCACCGAGAGTGAACGGGCAGCAACCTGACGTGAGTTCACTCCAAAGTGAGGTTTCCGAGCTGATCTTCGAATCTTTGAGCTCGAATGTTCGCCTGTTCCTCTCTTTTCCCTCTGCTGCCCCTCTGCTGTCACCCGGCCGACCGGCGCGTGTCGAACGCGCCCGTCGGCCGCGCGGGCGCGCACGAGTGGTGTGCAACGAGCGGGCGGACCGCGGCGTCACGTTCCGTCAACCCGCGTCCGCCCGCGGCCGGTTCAGCCCACGATGCGGCCGCGCAGCACCACGCGCCGGGGCGAGGCGAGGACCCGTACGTCGGCGCGGGGGTCCGACTCGTAGACCACGAGGTCGGCCGAGGCGCCCTCCTCCAGGCCGGGGCGGCCGAGCCAGGCACGGGCGCCCCACGCCGTCGCGGAGAGCGCGTCCACGGCCGGGAGTCCGGCCTTGCGCAGTTCGGCGACCTCCCCGGCGACCAGGCCGTGCGCGAGCGAACCGCCGGCGTCGGTGCCGACGTAGACCGGCACCCCCGCGTCGTACGCCGCTCGCACGGTGTCGTAGCGGCGCTCGTACAGGCGGTTCAGATGGGCGGACCAGCGGGGGAACTTGGTCTCGCCGGCTGCGGCGATCTGCGGGAACGTGGCGATGTTGACGAGGGTCGGGACGATCGCGACGCCGCGCTCGGCGAACAGCGGGATGGTGTCCTCGGTGAGGCCTGTCGCGTGCTCGATGCAGTCGATGCCCGCCTCGACGAGGTCGCGCAGCGAGTCCTCGGCGAAGCAGTGGGCGGTGACGCGGGCGCCGAGCCGGTGCGCCTCCGCGATGGCGGCCTCGACCTCCTCGCGGGGCCAGCACGCGGTCAGGTCGCCGGCGTCCCGGTCGATCCAGTCGCCGACCAGCTTCACCCAGCCGTCGCCGCGCTTCGCCTCCCGGGCCACATAGGCGACCAGCTCGGGCGGCTCGATCTCGTGCGCGTAGTTGCGGATGTACCGGCGGGTGCGGGCGATGTGCCGCCCGGCCCGGATGATCCTGGGCAGGTCCTCGCGGTCGTCGATCCAGCGGGTGTCCGAGGGGGAGCCCGCGTCGCGGATCAGGAGCGTGCCGGCCTCGCGGTCGGTCAGGGCCTGCTTCTCGGCGACGTCGGCGGGCACCGGGCCGTGCGTGTCCAGGCCGACATGGCAGTGCGCGTCGACGAGTCCGGGCATGGCCCACCCGTCGACGGTGGTGATGTCGAGGCCGGGCCCGGCCGGCCGGTCGTACGTCACCCGGCCGCCGACGACCCACAGCTCGTCCCGGACGTCGTCGGGCCCGACGAGGACCCGCCCCTTCACGTGCAGCACCGTGCGCTCACTCATGTCGGAAGCCTATGAGGCCGGTGGGTACGCTCGGAACGGCAGCCCGCCATACGAACTCGTGAACGAAGATCACGGGCGACGTGAGCGAAGAGAGCGAAGAGAGCACGATCGTGACCCACCCTTTTCTTGACCTGGCCCCCCTGAGCGCCGAGCACTTCGCCTCCGTCGAGCGGCGCGTGGCCGGGCTGCTCGACACCTCGCAGGACGTCGTGATCATGCAGGGCGAGGCGCTGCTTCCCCTCGAGGGCGCGATCCGCGGCACCGCCCGCCCCGGCACCGTGGCCCTGAACATCATCACGGGCCCCTACGGCCAGACCTTCGGCGACTGGCTGCGGGACAGCGGGGCGACGGTGTACGACCTGGCGGTCCCCTTCCACACCGCCGTGACGGCCGAGCAGGTGCGCGACGCGCTCGCCGAGCACCCCGAGACCGACTTCGTCTCGCTGGTGCACGCGGAGGCCGCGACGGGCAACACGAACCCCGTCGCCGAGATCGGCGAGGTGGTGCGGGAGCACGGCGCGCTGTTCTACCTGGACGCGGTCGCGTCGATCGCCGCCGAGCCGGTCCTTCCCGACGCCTGGGGCGTGGACCTGTGCGTGATCGGCGCACAGAAGGCCATGGGCGGCCCGGCGGGCGTCTCCGCGGTGTCCGTCAGCGCGCGGGCGTGGGAGCGGATGGAGTCCAACCCGCAGGCGCCGCGCCACTCCTACCTGTCGCTGCTCGACTGGAAGCACCGCTGGATCGACGGCGGGCGCAAGACGCTGCTGCACGCGCCGGCCCAGCTGGAGATGCTCGCCCTGGAGGCTTGCGTCGAGCGCATCGAGGCGGAGGGCCTCGATGCCCTGATGGCCCGTCACGCCGGTGCGGCCGCGGCCACGCGGGCGGGAGCGCTCGCGCTGGGCCGCGGCATCGAGCCGTACGTGTACGAGGCGCGGGACGCGGCGCCGGTGGCGACGACGCTGCGCGCCCCGGCGGGGATCGACGCCTCGGAGCTGGTCACGCGGGCGCTGGCGGTGGACCCGGTGCTGCCGCTGGTGGCCGGGGGCGGGGCGCTCGCCAAGGAGATGATCCGCGTCAACCACTACGGCCCGCAGGCCACCCGGGGCGTCGTGCAGTCCTCGCTCGCGGCCCTCGGCGGTGCGCTCGCCGAGATGGACGGGTCCGGCGCGCCGGTGGACCTGGAGGGTGCGCGCAGGGCCGTCGCCGCGGCCTGGGTGTAACTCCTGTAGTCCCGCGACTTCACAAAGCGAGGCGCCACCCCTTCAATGGGGTGGCGTCTTCTTTTGTTTTTCGAGTCAATTCTCGCGCTTTTCTCAGCACAGCTTCCCATATTCTTCTGCCCGCTTTCCGGGGACGTAAACACTAAGATTTCAACAACGGGAAACGGCGTAATCCGGACGTGTCTCGCGCGGGTTTCGCGCTTGTGACGCACTCCACACCAAAGGTTATTTGCCCAGTTCATCCCGATCAAATCACCACATACCGCCGAGATTTCGCGTGCGCGCCCCCACCCGCGCGATAACACAGGACGAGCATTTACGTAACCCTTTCCCGCGATGCAATCCCAGAACTTGCTCGGTAAATTGAATTCACATGACCGCGCAATTCCTGGAAATGCCCGAGAGCCTGCGGATCGACCGGCCCGAGGTGGCCGACGGAGCCGCAATCTGGCGCATCGCCCGCGACTCGAAGGTGCTCGACCTCAACTCCTCGTACAGCTATCTGCTGTGGTGCCGGGACTTCGCCGCCACGTCCGTCGTGGCGCGGGACTCCGCCGGCTCCGTCGCAGGGTTCATCACCGGGTACATCCGGCCGGAGAACCCGCGCACCCTCGTGGTGTGGCAGGTGGCCGTCGACCATGCGTACCGGGGGCGCGGTCTGGCCGGGGCACTGCTCGACGGGCTCTGGGCGAAGGTCGCCGCCGACCGCGCGACGACCGTGCTCGAGACGACGATCTCGCCCGGCAACACCGCCTCGCAGCGCCTGTTCACCTCGTTCGCGCGCCGCAACGGCGTGGAGGTCGCGCAGACGGTGCTGTTCGACGCGGGCCTCTTCCCCGACGACGGGCACGAGCCCGAGGTGCTCCACCGCATCGGGCCGATCGTCTGACCCACGACCGACCCCCATCGCTTCTCTGCAGCGCAAGACCGCAGACCGCAGACCGCAGACCGCACGACCTCTTCCACGCATCCCCCACTCCCATCTCCCAGGAGATTCGCTGTGACCATCACCCAGCCGGACCTGAGCGTCTTCGAGACCCTTGAGTCGGAGGTGCGCAGCTACTGCCGCGCTTGGCCCACCGTCTTCGACCGGGCGCAGGGCAGCCGCATGTTCGACGAGGACGGCCACGAGTACCTCGACTTCTTCGCGGGCGCGGGATCGCTCAACTACGGGCACAACAACCCGGTCCTCAAACGCGCCCTGATCGACTACCTGGAGCGGGACGGCGTCACGCACGGGCTCGACATGTCGACGACGGCGAAGCGCGCCTTCCTGGAGTCGTTCCAGAACATCATCCTGCGCCCGCGTGACCTGCCGTACAAGGTCATGTTCCCGGGCCCGACGGGCACCAACGCCGTCGAGTCGGCGCTGAAGCTGGCCCGCAAGGTCAAGGGCCGCGAGTCGATCGTGTCGTTCACGAACGCCTTCCACGGCATGTCGCTCGGCTCCCTCGCGGTGACCGGCAACGCCTTCAAGCGCGCGGGCGCCGGCATCCCGCTGGTGCACGGCACCCCGATGCCGTTCGACAACTACCTCGACGGGCGGACGCCGGACTTCATCTGGTTCGAGCGCCTCCTGGAGGACTCCGGCTCGGGCCTGAACACGCCCGCCGCCGTGATCGTCGAGACGGTGCAGGGCGAGGGCGGCATCAACGTCGCCCGCGCGGAGTGGCTGCGCAAGCTGGCCGACGTCTGCGAGCGCTGGGACATGCTCCTGATCGTCGACGACATCCAGATGGGCTGCGGCCGCACCGGTGCGTTCTTCTCCTTCGAGGAGGCGGGCATCACACCGGACATCGTGACCGTTTCGAAGTCCATCAGCGGGTACGGGCTCCCCATGTCCCTGTGCCTGTTCAAGCCGGAGCTCGACGTCTGGGAGCCGGGCGAGCACAACGGCACGTTCCGCGGCAACAACCCCGCGTTCGTGACGGCCGCCGCCGCCCTCGAGGCGTACTGGACCGACGGCCCCGCCATGGAGAAGCAGACGCTCGCCCGCGGCCAGCAGATCGAGGAGGCCCTCGGCGCTCTTCGCGACGAGTTCCGCGACGACACCGTCGAGTACCGCGGACGCGGCCTGGTGTGGGGCCTGGAATTCCGCGACAAGGACCGGGCGAACAAGGTCGCCAAGCGCGCCTTCGAGCTCGGTCTGCTCATCGAGACCTCCGGCCCCGAGAGCGAGGTCGTCAAGCTGCTTCCGGCGCTGACGATCACGCCCGAGGAGCTGGAAGAGGGACTGCGCACGCTCACCCGGGCCGTGCGCGAGACCGCCTGACTTCCGCTCAAGCGGGCAGGCGCCCCCTCACCACGTAGAAGAGAAAGGCAGCAACTCACCGTGATCGTCCGTTCGTTCAAGGAGATCGAGAACACCGACCGGCATGTGAAGTCGGCGACCGGCACCTGGGAGAGCAAGCGCATCGTCCTTGCCAAGGAGAAGGTCGGCTTCTCACTGCACGAGACGATCCTCTACGCGGGCACGGAGACCGACATGTGGTACGCCAACCACATCGAGGCCGTGCTGTGCGTCGAGGGCGAGGCCGAGCTCACCAACAAGGAGACCGGCGAGAAGCACTGGATCGAGCCGGGCACGATGTACCTCCTGAACGGCCATGAGCGCCACACCCTGCGCCCCAAGACCGACTTCCGCTGCGTGTGCGTGTTCAACCCTCCCGTGACCGGACGGGAGGACCACGACGAGAACGGCGTCTACCCGCTGCTGACCGAGGAGGCCTGACCCTTATGAGCACGGAGACACGTACCGACCTCTACCCGACCCGCGGCGTCTCCGAGGTGGCGACGCCCCGCGTCGACCCCGTCGTCTGGTCCCCGCCGGGCGCGCGCGGTCCGATCCGCCAGTCGGACCTCGAGGGCTTCGAGCGGGACGGCTTCCTCGCGATCGAGGAGCTGATCGGTCCGGACGAGATCGGCACGTACCAGGCCGAGTTGAACCGGCTGATCACGGATCCGGCGGTCAAGGCCGACGAGCGTTCCGTCGTCGAACCCACGTCGCAGGATGTGCGGTCCGTCTTCGAGGTCCACAGGATCAGCGAGGTGTTCGCGAAACTGGTGCACGACGAGCGGGTCGTGGGCCGGGCACGGCAGATCCTCGGCTCGGACGTGTACGTCCACCAGTCGCGGATCAACGTGAAGCCGGGCTTCGGGGCGAGTGGCTTCTACTGGCACTCGGACTTCGAGACCTGGCACGCGGAGGACGGCCTGCCGAACATGCGGACCGTGTCCGTCTCGATCGCGCTGACCGAGAACTACGACACCAACGGCGGCTTGATGATCATGCCGGGGTCGCACAGGACGTTCCTGGGCTGCGCGGGCGAGACGCCGCGGGACAACTACAAGAAGTCCCTCCAGATGCAGGACGCGGGCACGCCGTCGGACGAGGCGCTGACCAAGTTCGCCGACCGGCACGGCATCCGCCTGTTCACGGGCAGCGCGGGCTCGGCGACGTGGTTCGACTGCAACGCCATGCACGGCTCCGGGGACAACATCACCCCGTACCCGCGCTCGAACGTCTTCATCGTGTTCAACAGCGTGGAGAACGCCGCGGCGGAGCCGTTCGCGGCTCCGGTACGGCGGCCCGAGTTCATCGGTGCGCGGGACTTCACCCCGGTGAAATGACCCGCATACACGCACAGTCGGGGCGGCTCCCGGGCAGGGGCCGCCCCGACTCGCGTATGCGGAAGCGGTCAGGCGGAAGGGATCAGGCGGTGAGCGCCGGGTAGTCCGTGTAGCCCTTCGCGTCGCCGCCGAAGAACGTGGCCGGGTCCGGGGTGTTGTACGGACCCTGCGTCTTCAGGCGGGCGGGCAGGTCGGGATTGGCGAGGAACAGCGCCCCGAACGTGATGATGTCGGCGATGCCGTCCTCGATCACGGAGAGCTCGCCGTGCCCGGTGGGCCCGTCGCTGAGGACGTTGATGACGAAGGTGCCCGAGAACTGCTTGCGCAGCGCCAGCGTCAGCTCGCGGATGTCGGAGTTCTCAAGGACGTGCAGGTAGGAGATGCCGAGCGGCTCGATCTCCTTGACCAGCGCGGTGTACGTCGGCGCCGGGTCGTTCTCCTCGACGGAGTTGTACGGGTTCCCGGGCGAGATCCGCAGCCCGGTCCGCTCGGCACCGATCTCGGCGACGACGGCCTTGACGACCTCGACGGCGAAACGGACGCGGTTCTCCACGCTGCCGCCCCACTCGTCGTCACGCAGATTGGTGTTGGGCGCGAGGAACTGGTGGATGAGGTAGCCGTTGGCGCCGTGCAGCTCGACGCCGTCGAAGCCGGCCTCGATCGCGTTGCGGGCGGCGGTGGCGTAGTCGGCGATGGTGGCGCGGATTTCGTCGCCGGTCAGCGCCCGCGGCGTGGTGAAGTCCTTCATGCCCTCGTGCGTGAAGCCCTGGCCCGCCGGGGCGACCGGGGACGGGGCGACCGGGGTCTCCCCCTCGGGCAGCAGCACCGGGTGGCTGATCCGGCCCGCGTGCATGATCTGCGCGTAGATCGTGCCGCCCTTGGCGTGCACGGCGTCGGTGACCTTGCGCCAGGAGGCGATCTGCTCGTCGCTGTGCAGGCCCGGGGTCCATGCGTAGCCCTGCCCGACGGCGGACGGCTGGATGCCCTCCGTGATGATCAGGCCGGCCGAGGCGCGCTGCGCGTAGTACTCGGCGGTCAGGTCGGTGGCGGTGCCGCCCTCGCCGGCCCGGCTGCGGGTCATCGGGGCCATGGCGATGCGGTTGGCGAGCTGGACGCCGGAGAGGTCTATCGGATCGAAGGCGGTGGTCATGGCTACTCCATCCAAGGGCGGGCAAGGCAACGCCGACCAATATGTGGTCGGCCAAGTAATCGAGCCGTGTGCCACTGTAGCCCATTCATTGGCCGACCAAGGTAATCTCTGTGTGAAGAGACCGAACCCCCGTGGAGAGACCGGACTCCACGGCGAGGCCGGAACCGATCAGGAGCTGTCATGACGGACGAGCCACCTTGTAGTGAGCACCTGCCCGAGGCCGCCCGCTGCGGTCCCGTCAGCCATGCGCTCTCCCGCGTGGCACGGCTGCACCGGATCACCGCGGGCAAGCTGCTGCGCGGGCTGGGCCTCTATCCGGGGCAGGAGTTCCTGATGATGCACCTGTGGGACAAGGGGCCGGTGCGTCAGTCGGAGCTCATCAAGGCGGTCGACCTGGACCCGTCCACGGTGACGAAGATGCTCCAGCGACTCGAACAGGCCGGCCATGTACGCCGGTGCCCCGACCCGCGCGACCGGCGGGCCGTGCTCGTGGAGACGACGGACTCCAGCTGCGGCCTGCTCGGCGACGTGCAGCACAAGTGGGGCGACCTGGAGGACCACACGCTGCGCGGCCTCGACAAGGAGGAGCGGACCGAACTCCTGCGGCTGCTCGCCAAGGTCGAGGCGAACCTGTGCACGGATCCGGCGAGCTGCCCGGAGGCGGAACCGGTCGACGGATGATCTCGGCGTTACGGGCGGCGCCGCTCCGGCCCCCGCTGCGGATGGGCGGCGGGGGCCGGAGCGGCCCCGACGGGCAGGGGCCGGATCGGTCTGACGTCTGAAGCGCTCAGCCCGTGGGTTCAGCCGGAGAGCGCCTCAAGGAGCCGGTCGACGTCGGACTCCGTGTTGTACAGGTGGAAGGCCGCCCGCAGGTTGCCCGCGCGGTCGGAGACCTCGATGCCGGCCCGGCTCAGCTCCGGCTGCCGTACGCCGAGCCCAGGGACGGAGACCACGGGCGAACCCGGCGCGGGCACGGGCGCGTGGCCGAGCGTGGCCAGGCCCGCGCGGAAGCGGTCGGCCAGGGCGAGGTCGTGGGCGCGGATCGTGCCGACGCCGAGTTCCTCGACGAGCTCCAGGGAGTGCCGCGCGCCCGCGTACGAGAACAGACTGGGGCTCTCGTCGAACCGCCGTGCGGAGTGCGCGAGCTCCTCCACGGGCCCGTAGCAGCTGTCCCACGGGCGCTCGCCCGCGACCCAGCCCGCGAAGACCGCGCTGAGCGAGCCCAGGTCCTCGGGGACGACGAAGAAGGTCACGCCGCGCGGGCACAGGAGCCACTTGAAGGCGACGGCGGACGTGTAGTCCTGCGCGTCCGCGTCGACGGGAAGCCAGCCGGCCGCCTGGGAGCAGTCGATGTAGGTGCGGGCACCGTGGGCGCGGGCCGCGTCGCGGATCGCGGGCAGGTCGGCGACGCGTCCGTCGGCGGACTGGGCCGCGCTGACGGCGACCAGCGCCGTGCCGGGGCGCACGGCGTCGGCGATCCCTTCCAGGGGCGCGGTGCGGACCTTGAGGTCGCCGCGTACGTGGAAGGGGTTCACGGTGGAGCTGAAGTCGTCCTGCGCGGTGAGGACCTCGGCGCCCGACGGGAGCGAGGCGGCGATGACTCCGGTGTAGACGGCGACCGAGGCGCCGGCCGCCACCCGGTCGGCCGGCACGCCGGCGATCCGGGCGAAGGCGGCGCGGGCGGCCTCGACGTCCGCGAACATGTCGGCGGGCCGGCCGGCCGCGACGGAGGCGACCGCGTCGCTCATGGCCGCCACCGAGCGGGACGGGAGCAGCCCGGTGCTCGCGGTGTTCAGATAGGTGGTGACGGGTGCGAACTCGGCGCGCACGAGGGCGTGATCGAGAGTCTCCATGCGTCCACTGTGCCGCCTCGCCAACTATCGGTCCATTGCGAGTTGTTGAGCAGTACCCCTAAGCGCCTCTTATAAGTGCTGCTCCCGCGGTTGAGCGCTGCTCCCGCGGCGTGTGTCAGTTCTGCGGGACGGCGCATCCGTCCGGGCCGCACGCCTCGGCGTCGCCGCTGTCGATGACCTGGAGCGGCGAGCGGCTGTCCCACGCCTGCTCCAGGGCCTGGGCGAAGACCTCGGCGGGCTGGGCGCCGGAGACGCCGTACTTTCGGTCGAGGACGAAGAAGGGCACGCCGTTCGCGCCGAGCTCGGCGGCCTCGCGCTCGTCGGCGCGCACGTCGTCGGCGTACCGGGCGGGGTCGGCGAGGACGGCGCGGGCCTCGGCGGCGTCGAGACCGGCCTCGGCGGCGAGGCCGATCAGATGCTCGTCGGCGTCGGCGAAGACGGACCGCTCCTCGGCGAAGTTCGCCCGGTACAGGAGGCCGATCAACTCGTCCTGGCGACCCTGCTCCTTCGCGAAGTGGAGGAGGCGGTGCATGTCGAAGGTGTTGCCGTGGTCGCGGCCCTCGGTGAGGTAGGCGAGGCCCTCGGAGGCGGCGTTCTCGCCGAGGTTGCGCTCGGCGGCCTGCGCCTGGTCCTCGGTCATGCCGTACTTCTGCGCGAGCATCGGGATGACGAGTCCGCTGTCGCCCTTGGCGCGCGTCGGGTCGAGCTCGAAGGAGCGGTGGACCACCTCGACGCCGTCACGGTGCGGGAAGGCGGCCAGGGCCTTCTCGAAGCGGGCCTTGCCGACGTAGCACCAGGGGCAGGCTATGTCGGACCAGATCTCGACGCGCATGGGGGTCACTCCAGATTCGTACGGCGCAGGGGGTGCCCTGCGAGCCGTTTCAACACGCGCCTTCGGTGCCTCATTCCCCGGGCCGGGAGGTCAGGTGCAGCCGCATCCGCAGGTGGCTGCCGCCGTCGTCGCCGTATCCCTCGTCGGTCCAGCCCTGGCGGGCGTAGAACGCCTGGGCGCGCGCGTTGTCGCCGTGCACGTCGAGATACGCCTGCTCGACGCCGTCCGCGTGCCACTCCTCGACGCAGGCGGCGTGCAGCTCGGCGCCGACGCCGCGGCGCCAGAGGCCGGGGCTGACGTGGAACTGGAACAGCTTGACCACCTCCTTCGGCTCACCGTCGGGCGTGCGGAAGGAGGCGAGGCCGGCGAGCCCGCCCTCCCGTACGGAGACCAGGACGTGCGAGCGGGGGCGGCTGATCGTCTCCACCCATACCTGCTCCCAGTCGGTGCCGTCGTCCGGCAGACCGTCGGGGTAGTACGTGGCGCGGGCGCGCAGGTGCAGGGCGGCGATGGCCGGGGCGTCGGCAGGGACGGCTGTTCTGATCACGCCGGGAAAGACGTCCCCTCCGGCTCCCGGGTTCCCGCGCCCCCGGGTGTCCGGGGTGTCAGGAACCGTCGCGCAGTCCCTGCGGCCAGCTCGGGCGGAACTCGATGTCCTCGTACGTGACGACGCAGCCGTCGCCGACCGGGGCCTGCGCCATGAAGCCGACCAGAGCCGCGCCCGCGGACTCCTCGTCGCCCAGCGAGAAGATCCGGACGAAGGTCCACTTCTCGCCGTCCGGCGAGGCGTGGAAGGCGAACGCCGAACCGGTGCGGCTGATGCGCAGCCACACCGTGCTGCCGCCCACGACGAACGCGTTCGCGTCGTCGGAGCGGCCGCGCGTGACGACGGTGCACACGGTCGGCTCGTCGGGCGAGCGCTCCAGGCACAGCTTGGCCCACTCGCGCTCGCCGACGTGCAGATACAGCACGCCCGCGTCGAAGGCGGCGGTGAAGCCGACCGTGACCCGGGCGAGCAGCTGGAAGTCGCCCTTCGGCGCCCCGAGCAGGCGGGGCGCGTCGGACGCCGGGTCCAGGGCCGTGCCGGTGGGCGGCACGAAGCGGTCCTGGCGGGGTCCGGCCCAGCCGGTGAGCGCCCCGTCCTCGTACGACCAGTGCCCGTCGGGGCCGTAGGTGCGCAGCGGGAACGGGAGTTCGGGGAGTTCGATGTCCATCGGGTCAGTTTTCCAGGTGACGAGCGGCGGGCGGGTTCAGAGTTCCTGACGGCCTTCGTAGCGACGCGGCAGGCCCAGCGGGTTGTCGTCGCGCAGCTCCGGCGGCAGGAGCGCCTCGGGGGTGTTCTGGTACGCGACCGGGCGCAGCCAGCGCTCGACGGCGGTGCCGCCCACGGACGTCGAGGTGGACGTCGTGGCCGGGTACGGGCCGCCATGGTGCTGGGCAGGGGCGACGGCGACACCGGTGGGCCAGCCGTTGACCAGGACGCGGCCCGCGAGCGGGGTGAGCTCGGCGAGGATCTCGGCGCCACGTCCCTGGCCCGCGGCCTCGCCCTCGGACAGGTGGACGGTGGCCGAGAGGTTGCCGGGCAGCCGCGAGAGCACGGAGGTGACCTCGGCGTCGTCCTCGTAGCGGGCGACGACCGTGACCGGGCCGAAGCACTCCTCCAGAAGGAGGTCGTGATCACCGCCGTCGGTGGCCAGGCGCTGGGCGGGGACGGTGAGGAAGCCGGGGCTGACGGTGTGCTCGCTGCCCGCCCCCGGGGTCACGGGGGCGTCCACGCCGGGGAGCTCCGCGCGTTCGGCGACGCCCGCGACGAAGTTGTCGCGCATGCGGTGGTCGAGGAGCACGCCCGCGTCGGTGTCGCTGACGGCATCGGTGAGGGACTTGACGAGGCGGTCGCCGTCGGCGCCGTTGGGCGCGAAGACGAGGCCGGGCTTCACGCAGAACTGGCCGACGCCGAGCGTCATCGAGCCCGCGAGCCCGGCGCCGATCTGCTCGGCGCGCTCGGCCGCGGCCTCGGCCGTGATGACCACGGGGTTGAGGGAGCCGAGTTCGCCGTGGAAGGGGATCGGCACGGGGCGGGCGGCCGCCGCGTCGAAGAGGGCGCGTCCGCCCCGTACGGAACCGGTGAATCCGGCGGCCGAGACCAGCGGGTGCTTGACGAGCTCGACGCCCGCCTCGAACCCGTGGACCAGGCCGAGGACGCCCTCCGGGATGCCGTGCCGGGCCGCGGCCCTGCGCAGCACGGAGGCGACCAGTTCGGAGGTGGCGGGGTGGTCGGGGTGGGCCTTCACGACGACGGGGCAGCCCGCGGCGAGCGCGCTCGCGGTGTCGCCGCCTGGTACGGAGAAGGCGAACGGGAAGTTCGACGCCGAGTAGACGGCGACGACGCCCAGCGGCACCTTGTAGCGGCGCAGGTCCGGGATCGGCGGGGTCGCCGAGTCGTCGGGGTGGTCGATGACGATGCCCAGGAAGGCGCCCTCGTCGACGATGTCCGCGAAGGCGCGCAACTGGTAGCTGGTGCGGGCGAGTTCACCGGTGAGGCGGACGGGGCCGAGAGCGGTCTCCGCGTCCGCGGCCTCCACCAGGTGGTCCTTCGAGGCGTCGAGGAGCTCGGCGGCGCTGCGCAGGAAGGCGGCGCGCACGGTGCGGTCCGCGAGGGCGCCCGTGGCGGCGCGCGCTGCGCGGACCGCCTGGTCCACCTCTTCGGCTGTGGCTTCCACCGCAACCTGCTCCCGCCGCTTCCCGGTTCGGGGGTCGACACTCCAGACTGGTGCTGCTGCCACCGAGGGTTCCTCCCAGATCTGTGCCGCTCACCTGACGACGAACAGCAGCTGTTCGATATGCTGAACGCTGTCCCTGATGATGAATACGCTACGGACTCAGGACACTAATTCTCGTCGAACGAAGGGGTCAAGGGAATGTCGGCAGGTGAGACGGGCGGCGGGGCGCAGGTCAAGTCCGCGGTACGGACCGTGGAATTGCTCGAATACTTCGCGGGCCGGCCCGGTATGCACTCCCTGGCGGCCGTCCAGGAAGCGGTCGGCTACCCCAAATCCAGCCTCTATATGCTCCTTCGCACGCTCGTCGAGCTCGGCTGGGTGGAGACGGACGCGACGGGCACGCGGTACGGCATCGGCGTACGCGCCCTGCTCGTCGGTACGTCGTACATCGACGGCGACGAGGTGGTGGCCGCGGCCCGCCCCACCCTCGACCGGCTCTCCGACGACACCACGGAGACGATCCACCTGGCGCGCCTCGACGGCACGAACGTCGTCTATCTGGCCACGCGCCAGTCGCAGCACTATCTGCGGCCCTTCACCCGCGTCGGCCGCCGGCTGCCCGCGCACTCCACGTCCCTCGGCAAGGCGCTCCTCGCGACCCACACCGACGAGCAGGTCCGCAAGATGCTCCCCGAGACCCTCCCGGCGCTCACCGAGCACACCATCACCGACCGTGAGAAGCTCATCGAGGAGCTGCACGCGGTGCGCGAGCAGGGCATCGCGGTGGACCGCGAGGAGAACACGCTGGGCCTTCGCTGCTTCGGCGTCGCGATCCCGTACCGCACGCCGGCGCGCGACGCGATCAGCTGCTCGGTGCCGGTGGCGCGCCTGACCCCCGCGCACGAGCAGATGGTGAAGGACGCGCTGTTCGACGCCCGCGACCGGCTGACCCTGGCGACGCGCAGGCTCTGACGCGAGGGCCTTCCGGGGCGGCCCCGTCTCCCCCGTGCGGCGGAGGCGGATCGCCCGCCGGCAGGACGTGTGGCGGGGGTCGGGGCGGGAGCGTGGACGTATGACGCACACGCTCGTCTCCACTCCCCGTACCGCTCCCGGCTCCACGCCCCGCACCGACCGGCTCCGCCGGGTGCTGCGGGCGGTCGCCGTCGTGTCCTGCCTGCCCTATCTGGCCGTCAAGGCCGCCTGGATCGCGGGCAGCCACCTCGGAATCCCCGACGGCAGCCCCCTCCTCGGCCACCGCGCATCGATGATCGTGGCCAACAGCCTCAGCGCGCTGCTCGACAGCGCCGTGATCGTCCTCGCGCTGCTGCTGACCCGGCCGTGGGGTCGGCGCGCCCCGGCCTGGCTCCTCGTGTTCCCGATGTGGGTGGCGACCGGACTGCTCGCCCCGATCATGACCGGGTACCCGCTCCAGCTGCTGGTCAGGGCGTTCGGCGGCTCCGTGAACCACGGCGGGTCCAAGGGCGAACCCTTCCTCGACGAGTGGGTGTTCGGGGTCGTCTACACCGGCTTCATCCTCCAAGGGCTCACCCTCGGCGCCCTGTTCGCGCTGTACGCACGCGACCGCTGGGGCCACACGTGGCACGGCCCGGTCCGGGAGCTGCCGCGCCCCCCGGCCGACGCCGGCCGGCGGACCCTGGCCGTCGCCGCCGCGGTGCTCGCCCTGTTTCCCCTGGCCCTGCACGCGCTGTGGGCGTGCGGCGCGACCACGGGACTCAACACCGCCCGGATCGCGGACCGTTCAAGTGACTTCTACGTCCTGGAGGCGACGGACGTGGCCTTCCTGGCCGCCGCCGCGCTCGGCGCGCTGTCCCTCGTCTTCCGGCGCGGCGGCGGTCTGCCGGTGAAGCTGCCACTGGCCCTCGCGTGGCTCGGCTCCGGGGCCGTGGCCTGCTGGGGCGGCTGGCTCGCGCTCGCCTCCCTCGCCGGTGTCGACGACATCGCCCGGCGGCCGACACCGGCCATGAACCTCACCTACGCTGTCCAGATGATCGTCGGGATCCTGGTCGTCGCCGTCGGCGTCCGCTTCCTCGCGGGCCGCGCGGAGCGACGTACGGCGTCATGAGGGGTTTCTGGACCATATTGTTCGGGCGGCGGGCGCGCCGGCGGTGGATCCATCTGATCCTCGGCGGCGCACTCGCCATGCCGTACGTCCTGGTGGGTTCGGTCGTCATCGGACCGCTCACCGGCGTGAGCGACGTCTTCACCTCGCTGACGCTCCAACTCGGCTCGTTCGCCGTGGGGTTGCCGCTCGCCGCGGTCACCGCGCTGTTCCCGCTGACCCGGCCGATCTCGGTGGCGGCGGTGCGAGCGCTGTGCGGGGTGCCGGCCGACGCACTCGCCGACGGGCCGCCCCGGAGCCGCGCCGCGCGGGGGCGGACCGTCGCCTGGTTCACGCTGCACCTCGGGTTCGGCGGGGTGCTCAGCGGGATGACGCTCGCGCTGCCCCCGTTCGCGGTGACGCTGATGGCGCTTCCCCTGTTCGCCGGGCTACGCGACTCGGCCCTCGCGCTGCCCGAAGTCCTGCACCACACCTGGGCGTTGGCGCTCGCCCCTGTCGCGGGCGCGGCGATGCTCGTGGCGCTCGCGGGCTGCGCCGCGGTGGCCGGCGCCCTCCTGGCGCGGTGGGCTCCGGTGCTCCTCGGGCCGACCCCGGCGGACCGGCTCGCCGCAGCCGAGCGCCGCGCCGCCGACCTCGCCGTACGCAACCGGCTCGCGCGCGAGCTGCACGACTCGGTGGGCCACGCCCTGAGCGCGGTCACCCTCCAGGCGAGCGCGGCCCGCCGGGTCCTCGACCACGACCCGGAGTTCGTCCGTGAGGCCCTCGCGGCGATCGAGGACACCACGCGGCGCACGGTGGGTGAACTCGACGCCGTACTGGGCGTGTTGCGGGAGGCGGGCGACCCCGCGTCCACGGCGCCCGCGCCGACCCTCGCCGCCGATCTGGACGGGCTGCTGAGCCGCACGCGGGCCGGCGGCCTGCGCGTACGGGTGGATGCCGTGGCCCTCGACCCGGCCGCGCTGCCGCCGCTGGTGTCCCGCGAGGCGTACCGGATCGTGCAGGAGGTGCTGAGCAACGCGCTGCGGCACGCGGGCACGTCCCTCACGCTGCGTCTCGCGCGCGACGGCGACGACCTGCTGATCACCGCCGAGAACCCGCTGCCGCCGCACCCGCCGCGCACCCGCCCCGGCGGCGGCCACGGGCTGCGCGGCATCGCGGACCGCGCCCGGCTGCTGGGCGGCACCACCGAGGCGGGTCCTGGGCACGGGTCCTGGCGCGTGACCGTACGGCTGCCCCTGAAGGCGAGCGCATGACATGAGAGGAACCTCCCCATGAGCGCGATCCGTGTCGTCCTCGCCGACGACGAGCGCATGGTGCGCACCGCCCTGCGCGCCATCCTGTCCGCCGAGGACGGCATCGAGGTCGTGGGCGAGGCCGCGACCGGCGCCGAGGCGGTGTCCGTGGTGCGCGAGCTGGCGCCCGACGTGGTCCTCATGGACGTCCGGATGCCGGAGGTCGACGGCATCCGCGCCACGGAACAGATCCTCGGGTCGACGGCCGCGCCCCCGCGCATCGTCGTGGTCACCACCTTCGAGAACGACGCGTACGTGTACGAGGCGCTGCGCGCCGGGGCCGCGGGGTTCCTCCTCAAACGCGCCGAGGCGGACGCGCTCGTGCAGGCGGTGCGCCTGGTCGCACACACGGACTCCCTGCTGTTCCCCGCGGCCGTGCGCGCCCTCGCCGCGGAGTACGGGCGCGCCGAGCCCTCGGCGGCCGCGTGGGTGGCGCGGCTCACGGGCCGTGAGAGCGAGGTACTGCGGCACATGGCCGCGGGCCTGACCAACGCGGAGATCGCGCGGCGGATGGGGGTGGGCCCCGCCACGGTGAAGACGCATGTGGCGGCGGTCCTCGCGAAGACCGGGGCCCGGGACCGTACACAGGCCGTGATCGCGGCGTACGAGGGCGGCTTCATGAAGGCGTGAGCCTCATGGCGACGGGCGTCTCCGGCCGGGGCGTGACGCGGATCTCTTGATGAGGATTCACTGAGAAACCGGGCCGGAACGGAACGATTCGCTCTCGTCCGCTCGTCTTCTGTGCGGGATGAACAAGACGATCAGACGCGCCTCGGTCTTCTGTCTGCTCCTCGTGCTCGCTCTGCTGGTGAGGGCGACGTGGGTGCAGTTCTACGACGGCCGGGCCCTCGCGGACAACAAGAACAACCGGCGGAACGTGATGGAGCAGTACGCGTATCCCCTGGGCGACATCATCGTGGGCGGCGAGGCGGTCACCGGTTCGAAGAGAACGGGCGACGGCAGCGACCTCGCGTACAAGCGCACGTACAAGGACGGCGATCTCTATGCGGGTGTGACGGGCTTCAGCTCGCAGGTGTACGGCCAGACGCAGCTCGAGGGCATCTACCAGGACATCCTCGACGGGACGGACACCCGGCTCAAGAACCCCGTCGACGCGGTCACCGGCAAGCACACCGAGCCGGGTGACGTGGTCACGACCATCGACCCGTCGGTGCAGAAGGCCGCGTACCGCGCGCTCGGCGAGAAGAAGGGCGCGGCCGTCGCGATCGACCCGAAGACCGGGAAGGTGCTCGGCCTCGTCTCGACGCCGTCGTTCGACCCGTCGAAGATCAGCGGATCGGACTCGTCCACGGACGGCAAGGCGTGGACGGCGCTGTCGAAGGACAAGGACCAGCCGACGCTGAACCGAGCGATCAAGCAGGCACTGCCGCCCGGATCCACGTTCAAGCTGGTCGTCGCGGCGGCCGCGCTGGAGGACGGGCTCTACTCGTCGGTGGACGCGAAGACCGACAGCCCGAATCCGTTCCGCCTGCCGGGCACGACCACCGACCTGAAGAACGAGAGCGCGTCCGCGCCCTGCAAGGACGCCTCGATCCGTACGGCGCTGCAGTACTCCTGCAACAACGTCTTCGGGAAGATCGCCGTCGACCTGGGCCAGGACAAGGTCAGGGCGATGGCCGAGAAGTTCGGCTTCAACGACGCCGCGCAGGACATGCCGGTCCGGGCCTCGCAGAGCGTGTACCCGAAGGACATGGACAAGGCGCAGACGGGCCTGTCGGGCATCGGACAGTTCGATGTGACGGCGACGCCGCTGCAGATGGCGATGGTCTCGGCGACGATCGCCAACGGCGGCGAGCAGGCATCCCCGCACATGGTCTCGCAGGTCACGGACGCCGACGGCAACGCGATCAAGAGCTTCGCCGACGGTGACGACACGCGCGTGGTCAGCTCGTCGACGGCCTCGCAGCTCCAGTCGGCGATGGAGACGGTCGTGAACCAGGGCACCGGTACGAACGCGCAGATCGCGGGCGCGACGGTGGGCGGCAAGACGGGCACGGCCCAGCACGGCGAGAACAACAGCAAGACGCCGTACGCCTGGTTCACGTCGTACGCGAAGGACGACTCCACCGGCAAGGAGGTCGCGGTGGCGGTCGTGGTGGAACAGTCGGACGCGGCCCGCTCGGAGGTGAGCGGCAACGGTCTGGCGGCGCCGATCGCGAAGGCGATGATGTCGGCGGCGCTCAAGGGATAGACGGGCTCGGCGAGGGGCCGGAACCGGCGTTCCGGCCCCTCGTCATGAAGCCCTAGCGGCGCCGGCCGCGTACCGCCCAGGCGGTCACCGGCGGCACCAGTGCTCCCGCCGGCAGGCCCACCGCGAGACCGACGCCGAAGCCGGTACCGGTGCTGGCCGCCACCACGACAGCGGCGACGAGGACCAGGGCGCCACCCATGAGTACGCAGCCGCGCCGGCGCCCCGGGAACGTGGGGCGCCGCGGGACCGGCGGCGGTTCGGGCGGCGCGGGTGCCGGGCCGGCGCCGACCTCCTTCTCCCGCTTGAACCACGCGTACACGACCCAGCTGCCGCACGGCTCCCAGCCGTCGCGCACGAGCCGCTCGTCGAGGCGTTCACCGCCCCCGCTGATCAGCTCGCGCCGGTACTCCCAGCGTCGCGGCCGCTCCGGGTCACGGTGGCTGACGAAGCGGCCGAGCGGGTCGACCCGCTCGACCTCCCAGCCCTCGTCGCCGAAGCGGTTCAGGAGGTGCTCGTCGACATACGTGTCGGCGAGCCAGCGCCAGGTCTCCAGGTGCTCGTCGGCTGCGGACGCCCCGCGCGGGGCGAGGCGCCGGGCGAACGCGTCGACCGGACCGAACGCGTCCTGCGGGTCCGCTCCCCCGGCCTGCGCCAGATACGCCGCGAGATCGGCGACCGTGGCGGCGACATGGTCCGGCGGAAGCCCGTGCGCCTCGCGCAGCAGCTCCGCGAGGCGGTCGAGATAGCCGGTCATCGCACCACGGTAGATCACCGGATCCCGCCTACCTGACGCCGAGCAGTTGCTCCAAGGGGTCGATCGCGAAGTACACGAGGAAGAGGGCGGAGGCGCCCCAGAGCAGCCAGTGCACCTCACGCGCCTTGCCGACGACGGTCTTGATGACGACGTACGCAAGGAAGCCGACGCCGATACCGTTCGTGATCGAGTACGTGAACGGCATCACGGCGATGGTCAGGAACGCCGGCACCGCGATGTCGTAGCGGTCCCAGTCGATGTGCTTGACCTGCGTCATCATCAGGAAGCCGACCGCGACGAGGGCGGGGGCCGCGGCCTGGAGCGGCACGATGGTCAGGAGCGGGGACAGGAAGAGGGCGAGCGCGAAGAGGCCGCCCGTGACGAGGTTGGCGAATCCGGTGCGTGCGCCCTCGCCGACACCGGCCGCGGACTCGATGTAGGTGGTCGAGGAGGAGGCGGAGGCCGCGCCGCCCGCGACGGCGGCGGCACCGTCGATGAGCAGCACCCGCCCCAGATTGGGTACTTGACCCTTCTCGTCCAGCAGCCCGGCTTCGGCGGTGATACCCACCACCGTGCCCATCGTGTCGAAGAAGTCCGACAGGATGAGGGTGAAGACGAGCAGGATCACGGTGAGCGCGCCGGTTCTGCCGAACGCGCCCAAGAGGCTGAAGTCGCCGAGCAGCCCGAAGTCGGGCGCGGCGAACACGTCGTCCGGGATCTCGGGCGTGGTCAGGCCCCAACTCTTCACATCGGCGGCTGAGTTGATGATGACGGACACGACCGTCATCACGACGATGCTGATGAGGATGGCGCCCTTCACCTTGCGCGCGAGCAGGCCGATGGTCAGCAGCACGCCGAGACAGAAGACGAGGACGGGCCAGCCGGAGAGGGTGCCCGTGCCGCCGAGCTGCACCGGCACGGTGGACCGCGCGATGTCCGGGATCCTGGTCACGAACCCGGCGTCGACGAAGCCGATGAAGGCGATGAACAGTCCGATGCCGACGCTGATGGCCTGTTTCAGCGGCTGGGGTATCGCGCGCATGACCGCCTCGCGCAGCCCGGTGACGACAAGGACGCAGATCAGCAGGCCCTCCAGGACGATGAGCCCCATCGCGTCCGGCCAGCTCATCAGCGGGGCTATCTGGAAGGCGACGACGGCGTTGAGGCCGAGGCCCGCCGCGAGGGCGAGCGGCAGATTGCCGCCGACGCCCATGATGACGGTCATCACGGCGGCCACGAGGGCGGTGGCGGTGACGAGTTCGGCCCCGTCGAGCTGGTGCCCGAACTTGTCCTTCGCGCTACCCAGGATGATCGGGTTCAGGACGAGGATGTAGGCCATGGTGAAGAACGTGGCGAATCCGCCGCGCACTTCGCGGGAGTACGTGGATCCACGCGCGGTGATGCGGAAGTAACGGTCCAACGGGGCGAGCATGACGGGCTCCTCGGGTCAGCCGTGCCAAGTGGTGGCTGGATTGTTCCCCCGAGGAGCCCGTTTCAGGTTTTCGCAGTGTTACGGAATGCGGCTGCGGGTGGGTGTGCTCACTCGACGAAGTACGTCGGGTTCGGGAACTTGTAGGTCCGGTCGGCGTGCCCGCCCTCGAGGTCCGAGTACTGGTCGCCGAAGTTGGCGACGACGTCGTAGCCGAGGGACTCGATGTGCTTGCGGGTGCCGGACTTGTACTGCACGGTGGTGCAGTTCCAGGCGCTCGCGGTGGCGCAACCGCTCAGATAGGCGGGCGGGTTGGCCTTGTCCTTGAGGAACATGTGGGCGGCGTCGAGGTTGACGCCGATGCCGACCTTCTTCAGGTTCTCGACGGCGGACGCGCGCTGCGCCTCGCCCAGACCGGAGTTGTAGAAGACCTCGACGCCCTTCTTCTGCGCGTACGCGATGAGGTCGGGCGTCCCGAACACGGCGGGCCGGTTCGCCTTGGCGACGTACTCCTTCCACGTGGCGTCGTTGTAGACGTAGTTGGTCTTCTTCTCGTAGTCGAGGCTGAGGAGAAGGGTGTCGTCGATGTCGAAGACGACGGCGGGCTTGTCGCCCTTGTGGTGGTGCCCGGCGGCAGCCTTGGCGATCTGCTTCTTCGCACCCGCCTCGATGCGACCGAGGTCCTGGGCGTACTGACTGGACGGGGACGCCTGGTAGACACCGTTCGCGTCCAGGGCGGTGCCGTAGTAGGAGTCGATCTCCTTGACGAGCTGCCCGATGTTCTTGGGCTCGGCGGTGGTGTGCGCGGACTCTCCACCGGCGTTCGCGACACCGGTCCCGTAGAGGGCGGCACCGGCGAGGGCACAGGATGCGGCGGCAACGGCCGCGATACGTAGGGGCTTCTGCATGACACGCTTTCTACGCGCGTCACACCACTGGACGCGAGGCCCTTTGCCCGATCGATATCTGATCCGCAGCCGAACCCGCAGCCACCGGGCCCGAACCCCCGCCCAGTGACCGGCAGATGATCAACCCATGACCTCCCCTTGACCCGCATCCCCTATGGTCATGGACCGCACACGCGAATGGCGGGGAGGCAGTTGCGCCCCGGGAGGGCAGGGCCGGTGACGGAAAACGGACTCCGTTTCTACGCCGAAGTGCGCGTGGCCACCTTCCCGTCGAAGCCTGAGCTCAAGGGTGTGCTGGGCGCGATCCTCGGAATTTCCGAACCGCGGGACGCCGACGCTCCGTCAGCTACGGAGTCATGCTCGACGATGACGACCGACTCGCGTCCTTCAGCCGGGAACAGATCGAGCCGACGGGGCGGGATCGGAAACGTGAAGATTAGTACTGGCCCCGGTTCTCACCGCTGGCCCCATCAATGGAAAAGAAAATGATCGCAGCTCTCACCCTCGCCGCCGCGACCCACACGCCCTCGCCCGTGCTTCTTTCCGTCGTCTCCCTTGGAGGCCTCGTCGCCTTGTGGTGTGGCGTGAGTTGGGCGTTCGACGTGCGCGGGATCACCACACGTCGCTCCGAGCGGATCCGGCGGAAGAACGCGGACACCTGGGCCGCGATGGGGCGGCTCGACGCGTCGCCCGGCGTTTTCGCCACGCCCGGATACCTCCGCTTCCTGGGCGCGCTCATGGCGTTCGCCGGGCTCGTCCTGCTGGCCGCCTCGTACGCCCTCTGGCACCTGAACTGACTGCTCGTCAGGCAGTCGGCTTCCAGCCGGGGTCCCTGCCGCTCAGGCCCACCGCCCGGTCGAGCAGGGTCGCGGAGTCCTCCACCTGGACCACCGGGCCGAAGATGTCGGGGCGGGGGCCCTCGGCGGACTGGAGCAGGAAGGCGTGGGCCGCTTGCAGGGCGGCCTCGTCGGGGGCGTAATCCTGACCCGTGGCCTTCGCCAGGTCCCAGGCGTGCACGACGAGTTCGTCCAGGGCTACCATCGCCGCCACCGCTCCGGGCAGGTCGACCCCGCCCGCACGGGTCATCCCCTGCCAGGCCGCCGGGTCGCGCCAGACCTCGGCGAGGTCGTCGAGCGCCTTGGCCAGCACGTCGCGCCAGCCGTCCGTGATGTCGGGCCGTTGCGCCCTGGGGCTCGTGTCCGTCGTCGGCCCCAGGTTCTTGCGTCCGGCGTCGCCGAAGGCGACGGTCAGCCCGAGGAGGTGCCCGAGCAGGTGGTGCACCGCGTACTCCGGACACGGGGTCGGCAGGTCCAGCTGGTCCTCGCGTACTCCGTCCGCCAGGCGCGCCACGATCCGCGTCTGCGGGCCGAAGTCCACCATCTGCTGCGCCGTCCGGTCCGTCGCGTCGGTCATGCCGGCTCCTTGATTCACTCATGGTCGGGGCTCGCCTTGCGTACATACCTGTAGACCCCGGCACCGCCCGGAATTCATCGCCGTACCTCACTACGGCATCCTCCCGATCCCGCACCGGGGGCCTTAGAGCCACGATGACCTGGCATGACGTCCACTTCTACCGCCACACGGGGCGGCTTCCGGCTTCTCCTGGCCGGCATCGTCGTCTCCGGGTTCGGGACCTCCGCCATGTGGCTGGCCGCCGGGATCTGGGTGAAGGATCTGACCGGATCGGACAGCCTCGCCGCGCTGTGCGCCTTCGCGCTGTGGGCGCCCGCGCTCGCCGGGCCCCTGCTCGGCACGGTCGCCGACCGCACCCGGCGACGGCCGCTCCTCGTCGCCGCAAATCTGGGCCTCGGTCTGCTGCTCCTGTCGCTGCTCGCCGTCGACTCCGCCGGGAACCTGTGGATCCTGTTCGCGGTCCTCGTGGCGTACGGGGCGTGCGGCGTCGTCACCGACGCTGCGGAGGCCGCGCTCGTACCGGCCGTCGTCGGCAGGGAGTCGATCGGTGACTTCAACGGGCTGCGGACGGCGGCCAACGAGGGCATGAAGCTGGTCGCACCACTCGCGGGGGCGGGTCTCTTCGCGGTGTACGGGGGCGCGGGCGTGGCCCTGCTCGACGCCGCGACCTTCGCCGCCGCGGCCGGGCTGTACGCGCGGCTCCGGGTCGAGGAGTCCGCGCCCGCACGCCGGGCCGCGGGTGTGTGGACCCGCACCGCGGAGGGCGTGCGCGCGCTGTGGCGGCGGGAGCGGCTGCGCCCCCTCGTCCTTGCCGCCGCGGCCACCATGCTCCTGGCGGGCCTGAACGGCGCCGCGATCTACGCGGTCGTCGACGGCGGCCTCGGCCGCTCCCCCTCGTACGCGGGCGTCCTGTACGCCGTGCAGGGCGCCGGTTCGGTCGCGGCCGGGCTCACCGCGGGAGCGCTGCTGCGGCGGCTCGGCGAACGCCGGTTCGCGGCGGCGGGCATCGCCCTGTTCGCGGCCGGCGCGGGCCTGCGCGCGTTCCCGTACGACGCGGTGGCGCTCGGGTGCAGCGCCGCGATCGGGATGGGCCTGCCGTGCGTCCTGGTCGCGGCGCTCACGGCGGTCCAGCGCGAGATCCCGGAGGCGCTCGTCGGCCGCGCCGTGGCGACCGCGCACACTCTGATGTTCGCGCCGAACGCGGTGGCCCTCGCGATGGGCGCGGGCCTCATCGCGGTCGTGGACCACCGCGTCCTGCTGCCGCTGCTCGGTGCGGCCGGACTCGCACTCGCGTGCGCTACTGCACGCCGGCCCAGCGCTTGACGGTGGCGACGGCCTCGGCCTGTTCGTCTGCGGGCAGCTTGGCGATGGACGCGCCGTGGTTGGATCCGGGCACGACGTAGCGGTACGAGTCGTGCTTGCTCGGGGTGAACTTCTCGGCGCTCCACGGGTCGTTCTGCCCGTACACGAACATCATCCGCTCGCCCCGCGTCCTGACCCACTTGTCGACGCCGGAGATCGCGGAACCGTCGTACGTGCCGCGCATCGCGGCGGGCAGGACCGAGTTGGGCTGGTAGATGTCCGGGTAGTGGCGGACGTCCTTGAGGTGCTTGAACTTGAGGTCGGCCCAGCCGAGTTGGGTGGCGGCCTGCCGGTAGTAGGGCCCGGTGCCGTTCGTGCCGAGGGTCTCGTCCTGGTAGACGCTGAAGCCGTGCCCCTTCGACCAGGTGTAGAGCTCGTCGTCGGTGGCCTTCTCGGCGTCGGGCACGGTCGGGCAGTCGTCGATCGTGCCGCTCTGCCAGAAGTTCCACACCTGGTCGAGCACGGCGAACTCGTAGGCCCTGTCGGTGGTTCCGAGAGTCTCCTCGAACGTGTCACCGGCCGCCGCCGCGTCGGCCTCGAACTTGGGGATGAGGGCGTCGCGGCGCACCAGCATCTCTCGCTGTACGGCGTTCAGGGCGGCACGGCACTCGGGCGTGCCGACCGTCCTGAAGAAGTCCTCGTAGCCGCTGTCGTCCTTGTTGTCGGCGTCGTTCGGGGCGACGAACGCGACGACGGCGTCGAGGTCCTTCGGGTAGAAGCGCTCGTGGAACGTGGCGGTCATGCCGCCCTTGCTGCCGCCCGTGCCGAGCCACTTGCCCTTCTCGATGGTGCGCAGTGCCTGCGTGACGCGGTGCTCGTCGCCGGCCTCCTGCTGGACCGTGAGCTTGGACCAGTCGTCGCCCGCCGCGCCCTTGGGGCGGGACTCCGCGAAGTAGCGGTGCTCGATGGAGACCTGGTTGGCGTCGAGCAGCTTGGTGATCTCGCGGGTGCTGGAGGAGAGCGTGTAGCCGCCGGTGTAGAAGACGGTGGGCTTGGCGGCCGCCTTGTGCCAGAGCGTGAGGCGCTGCGTGAACGTGCCGGCCTTGGGGTTGCTGTGGTCGACCGGCTGCGCGTACGTGAGCGTGTAGAAGGGGTAGCCCTCCTTGTCGGTCACCGACACGACCGACATACCCGGGATGGCCGCCAACTGTGCCTGGATGTCATCTCGTTGGACGGCGGAACCGGCCACATCCCCTTGCGCCGCCGCCGCGGGCACCGTTCCGCCGAGCACCGCAGCGCCCGCCATCACCCCCGCGCACAGCAGCGCGGCCGCCCCCTGGCTCCGAACCTGTCTGCGACCCTGGCCCCGCCCCTGGTTACGCACGCGCACCTCGTGTCCCCTCCGTAGGAAGCGTCGATTGTGGTGCGCGGATGGTAACCGCTTTCAGGCGAGGTCCGACAGGGCCTCCGCGATCAGTTCCAGGTCGCTGTCCGACGCCAAGCCCGCGTGATAGAGCCGCAGTTCGGTGGCGCCGAGTCCGGCGGCGCGCCGGGCGTCGGCGGCGAGCGTGCCGGGACTGCCGCCCATCCCGGCGACCACGGTGAGGTTGGCGGCCACCACTCCCCTGCCCTGAGCGGCGAAGGGAGCTATCAGCTCCGCGCCGCCCGTGCACGGCACGACGACGCCGTCCGCGACCGCGAGGATGTGCGCCGGGTCCACGCCCGCGTTCGCCCCGCAGTGGTACGACGCCGGGTCGGCGTGCAGCAGGATGCGGAACCCGTCCGGGGCCTGCGCGCGGACCGCGGCGACGGCGTCCTCCTGGAGGCCGCGGGCGACGCCGTCGCGCCACGCGCGCGTGCCCGCCGCGGCGCGCGCCCCGAGCAGCTTCTCCACTGCCGCCCAGCCGGCGTCCGGGGTGCCGTGTCCGCGCCACAGGGGTTCGAGTGCGCGCCGGACGTCGGCCGCCAACTCGTCGGCCTCCAGGCCCTGTCGGCCGTAGCCGTCGCGGCACGACGGGCAGAAGCAGAGCGACATCAGGTACTGGCCGGCTTCCCCCAGGCCGACGCCCGCGGTCTTGTCGTGGGCGTGCAGATGCGCGAGCCCGTACCAGCCCAGGGATTCGAGTTCGGTGCCCTTCGCGCCGGGCCGCACGGCCGCCTCCGCCGCCAGGTCGACGAGGTACGCGCGCGTGGCGGGCTGTGCGATGCAGGGGGCCCACGGGTAGCGGTCGCCGTAGGCGTTGACGACGGAGGTGTCCGGACGTTCCGCGCCCAGGCGGGAGTTGTGGGCGAGGACGACCCAGGTGTGGACGTCGAGCCCGGCGCCGGCGAGCGCCTCGGCGGCCTGCCCGAAGGCGTCGCCGGGTGCCCAGTCCCCCGCCTCGTACGGCCGCAGGTCCCGGCCCTGCCAGCGGTCGCCGGGCGGGTAGAGGACCGCGGCGTGTTCGGCCGTGACGACGCGACGGCTCGGGTGACGGGGCGTCAGGGCGCGGGTGGAGTGGTAGGCGGAGGCCAGGGTGACCTGCTGGACGCCGAGGCCGGCGATGCGGCCGGCGGCTTCGGGGTCGCCGTTGACGTCCCAGGGGTAGACGAAGGCGGATGCCCTCACGCCTGGTCCCCCGTCTCCGCCAGGAGCGCGCGGCCGCGCTCGACGATGCCGGCGAGCCACTTGACGTGCTCGTCGGTGGGTTCGTGCAGGGGCGGGCGGACCTCGCCGACGTCGAGGCCGGTGAGCCGGACGCCGGCCTTGACGAGGGAGACGGCGTAGCCGCGGCCCTCGTTGCGGAGTTCGACGAGCGGCCGGTAGAAGCCGTCGAGGAGGCGGTTGGCGGTGGCGTCGTCGCCGGTGCGCAGGGCCGTGTGGAAGGCGAGGGCGATGTCGGGCGCGAAGCAGAACACGGCGGACGAGTAGAGGCCGACGCCGATGCCGCGGTAGGCGAGTCCGGTGAGTTCGGCGGTGGGCAGGCCGTTGAAGTAGAGGAAGTCGGTGAGTCCCTCGGCGCGTACGGCGCTGATGGTGCGCTGGAGGAGGTCGAGGTCGCCGAGGCCGTCCTTGAGGCCGAGGATCTTGGGGTGACGGGCGAGGGCGACGACGGTCGCCGGCGTGAACACCGCGTTGTCGCGCTGGTAGACGATGATCTCCAGGGCGGTCGCGTCGGCCAGCTCCGAGTAGTGGCGCAGCAGGCCTTCCTGGCCGGCGACCACGAGGTAGGGCGGCATCGCGAGGAGCCCGTCGGCGCCTGCTTCCTCGGCGAGGCGCGCGTAGCGCACGGCGAGGGCCGTGCCGTACCCGGCGCCCGCGACGACCGGCACCCGCCCCGCGGTCTCCTCGACGGCCGCGGCCACGCACGCCTGGAATTCCTCGGGGGTCAGGGCGTGGAACTCGCCCGTTCCGCAGCACGCGAAGACCGCGGCGGCCCCGGCCTCGACACCCTGGCGCACATGGGTGCGGAAGGTGTCGAGGTCGAGGGTGCCGTCGGGTCCGAAGGCGGTGACCGGGAAGAACAGCGGCCCGCTGGGGATGCTGAGTCGAGCGGCGAGAGGGGCTGACGTCACGGGCTCTCCCTTGGCGTGCACAGTTCTGATTTGCGTCTATATTTCTGAACACGCTCACGCTAATCCGCCCCCAGTGCGTGGGTCAAGCACGCTCACTCGCATCCTGGCAGCGGATTTCGAGCCTCCGCGGGAGACTTGACTCCGCCCGGCGGCAATCTTTAGCGTGTCCACGGATGTGAATGCCGTGCAGGAATGCGGCCATCTGGCTGACTATTCGAGGAGACTCCCGCATGCCCGCTCCCCGCACTGTCCTGCTCACCGGAGCCGCCGGCGGCCTCGGCACCCTGATGCGCGGACTGCTTCCGGCCTACGGCTACGAGCTGCGCCTCCTCGACGCCCGGCCGATCGAGGGCGAGCCGGACGCGATCACGGCCGACCTCGCCGACCGGGACGCCCTGCGCGAGGCCGTGCGCGGAGTGGACGCGATCGTCCATCTCGCGGGCATCTCCCTGGAGTCCACCTTCGACAAGATCCTCAAGGCGAACATCGAAGGGCTCTACAACCTCTACGAGGCCGCACGCGAGGAAGGCGTGCGCCGCATCGTGTTCGCCTCGTCGAACCATGCGATCGGCTACACGCCCCGCCCCGCGGACGGCGACCCCCGCGTACCCGTCGACACACACCGCCGCCCCGACACCTACTACGGCCTGTCGAAGTCGTTCGGCGAGGACCTCGCGCAGTTCTACTGGGACAAGTTCAGCCAGGAGACCGTGTCCGTGCGCATCGGCTCGTGCTTCATGGAGCCGACGAACGTACGGATGATGTCCGTATGGCTGAGCCCGGGCGACGGCGCGAGGCTCTTCGACGCCGCGATCAGGGCCGAGGGCGTCGGGCACACCGTCGTCTACGGCTCGTCCGACAACACGCGCGTGTGGTGGGACCTGTCCCCCGCGCGGGCGCTCGGTTACGAACCGCAGGACGACTCGGAGCAGTTCGCGGAGAAGCTGCTCGCCGAGTTCGGCGAGCTGGACCCGGAGAACCCCGACCACACACGGATGGGCGGGCACTTCGTGACGAACCCGCCCATCTGGCCGTACTGAGGCAGCGGTTCAGAGCCCTGTGTCGCGGCTCCTGAGGTCCTGTGCCGACTCGCGGCGCACCAGGAGCCTGGCCCGCCCGTCCGCCACGGCGACGACGGGCGGCCGTCCCACCGAGTTGCCGCCGGACGCCGTCGACAGGTGGTAGGCGCCCGCCACGGGCACGGCAAGGAGGTCCCCGGGCCGTACGTCGTCCGGCAGCGGCACGTCCGAGGCGAGGACGTCGCCCGCCTCGCAGTGCCGCCCGCCGACCGTGACGGGGCGCGTGGCCGCCGTGGAGCGCCTGCCGACGAGGCGGGGCGCGTAGCGGACGCCGTAGAGCGCGGGCCGCGGGTTGTCACTCGTACCTCCGTCGACGGCGACGAAGACCCGGACGCCGGTGCGCTTCACTGCGAGCACCCGGTACAGGGCCACGCCCGCGCGGGCGACGACGGCGCGGCCCGGCTCGACGGCGAGGCGCGGCACGGGAAGGTCCGACTGGGCGCAGGCGTCGGCGAGTTCCCGGCGCACGCGGCGGGCCAGCTCCGGCACATCGAGCGGGTGCTCGCCGGGCCGGTGGGCGACCGCGTGGCCGCCGCCGAGGTCGAGCTCGGGCAGCGTGATCCCGTGCCGGTCGCGGATGCGGGCCATCAGGCCGACGAGGTGCCGCACGGCGACGACGTACGGCTTCACGGTGTCGATCTGCGAGCCGATGTGGCAGTGCAGCCCGGTCAGTTCGAGCCGCGGCTGCTCGACGAGCCGTGTCACGGCGTGCATCGCGGAGCCGTCGGCGATGGACAGGCCGAACTTCCGGTCGTCCGTCCCGGTGCGGATCGCGGCGTGCCCGCCCGTGGCGACGCCCGGCACGACGCGCGCCATGACGCGCTGCCGGGTGCCCTGAGGGACGTGAGCGGCGAGGCGGGCTGTCCCGGAGGTCGAGTCGACGACGATGCGCCCCACACCGTGCCGCAGGGCCGCACACAGGTCTTCGGGACTCTTGGCGTTGCCGTGGAAGACGATCCGCTCGGGCGGCAGGCCGGCGATGACGGCGAGTTCCAGGTCGCCCGCCGAGCACACGTCGAGCCCGAGGCCCTCCTCGTGGACCCAGTGGACCATCGCACGGCACAGGAACGCCTTGGCCGCGTAGAGGACGTCGGCGCCGGGGAAGGCGCTGCGGTAGGTGCGGCAGCGTTCGCGCACGTCCATCTCGTCGAGTACGTAGACGGGGGTGCCGAACTGCTCGGCCACGTCGGGGAGTTCGACCCCGGAGACGGTCGGGTCGCCGTGCGGTCCCCGGGCGGTGGTGGCGGGCCAGACGGAGAGATCGTCGGGCGACTGCGCCGGAATGGCGGTGGCTACGGTCGTGACGGCCATGTGGACGGGCCCCTTCAGCCGCGGTGACCGGCGGGCGCCGCCGCCGGGCGCGGGTCGACGGTGAGCTCGGTGACACCCACCGGTCCCGTGAGGGCCCGCAGGGCGGGTTCGGCGAGCCTGATCCACGGCTGGCCGGGGCCGAGCACGTCGACGAGGAGGCGCTCGCTGGTGAAGCCGACGGCGGTGCGGCCGCCGCGCGCGGTGCGGAAGAGGCGGGTCGCGCAGGTTCCGGGTCCCGGCCGGACGGGGACGAACAGGGGTCCGGCCGGGGTGGGTTCGCAGGGCTCGGCGTCGTCGGCTTCGATGCGGTCGTTCACGGCTGCTCCTGGGTGGTGACAGAAGGGTGCTGACGAAAGCGTGCTGACGAATGAGTGCTTCGGCAGTGACGTTATGCCCGCGCGCACCCGCTCCGGCCCCGCCGATGACGCGCTGTTGACGCCTTCTCGGCGCTCCTTGACGCAAAGTGAACGCGGCAGACGGGCAGCGAACGGGCGGCCGCGGCGCCCCGAACGGGCATCGCCGTGCCCGCTTGCGCGCACCGCCCCAGGTCCGCGGCGGGCAGATGCCGGTGCGAACGGGCACAGACGGGCAGCATCGGACCGGTGACGAACCTGGTCACGGCCGCGGGCCCGCTGTACAAATTTCCCAGAGTCACCGCACGGGCCCGAACGGGCGGCGGGACCGGACACCGGGCAGGACCCCCACGGCCCGGAACGCACGGCCAGGACCGCACAGAGAGGTGCACAGCATGAGCGCGGAGGAACGCCAGCGGGAGATCGTGCGCGCCGCACGCCACAGCGGCTCCGTCGACGTCACCGTGCTCGCGGCCGAACTCGGCGTCGCGAAGGAGACCGTGCGGCGCGACCTGCGGGCCCTGGAGGACCACGGCCTGGTGCGGCGCACGCACGGCGGCGCCTATCCCGTGGAGAGCGCCGGGTTCGAGACGACGCTCGCCTTCCGGACCACCATGCACGTCCCGGAGAAGCGCCGGATCGCCGCCGCGGCGGCCGAGCTGCTCGGGGACGCGGAGACCGTCTTCGTCGACGAGGGGTTCACGCCCCAGCTCATCGCCGAGGCCCTGCCGCGCGACCGGCCGCTCACCGTGGTCACCGCGTCGCTGGCCACGGCGGGCGCACTCGCCGAGGCGGAGAACACGACGGTGCTGCTGCTCGGCGGCCGGGTGCGGTCCGGCACGCTGGCCACGGTCGACCACTGGACGACGAAGATGCTCGCCGGGTTCGTGATCGACCTGGCGTTCATCGGCGCCAACGGCATCTCGCGCGAGCACGGCCTGACCACGCCCGACCCCGCGGTCAGCGAGGTCAAGGCGCAGGCCGTGCGGGCCTCCCGGCGCACGGTGTTCGCGGGCGTGCACACCAAGTTCGGGGCGGTCAGCTTCTGCCGGTTCGCGCCGGTCTCCTCGCTGGAGGCGATCGTGACCAGCACGCTGCTGCCCCCGTCCGAGGCTCACCGCTATGCGTTGCAGGGACCCCAGGTCATCCGCGTCTGACACCCCTGCCTGCGTACGCCGACGGGTTCCGCACACCTCTGCGTACCCCTTTTCTCCCCATTTGCCACATACGTTCAGGAGCATTCATGCGAACCCAGAGCCGACGGAGGCCGCGCGCGCTGTGCGCCGCGGCCGCCGCAGGGACGCTGCTCGCCCCGCTGCTCTCCGGCTGCTGGGCCGGCGCCGGCGGGACCGGCTCGGGCGGTGACTCCATCAACGTCCTGATGGTGAACAACCCGCAGATGACCGAGCTGCAGAAGCTGACCGCCGCGCACTTCACCAAGGAGACCGGCATCAAGGTGAACTTCACCGTCCTGCCGGAGAACGACGTCCGCGACAAGATCGGCCAGGACTTCGCCAACCAGGCGGGCCAGTACGACGTCGCGACGCTGAGCAACTACGAGATTCCGATCTACGCCCGCAACGGCTGGCTGCACGAACTCGGTTCGTACGCGCGCAAGGACACCGCGTACGACGAGCGGGACATCCTCAAGCCGATGCGCGACTCGCTCACCGGGGACGACGGGAAGCTCTACGGCCAGCCGTTCTACGGCGAGTCGTCCTTCCTCATGTACCGCAGGGACGTCTTCGCCAGGAAGGGGCTGCGCATGCCCGCGCACCCCACCTGGCAACAGGTCGCCGACCTCGCCGCGAAGGCGGACGGCGCCGAGCCCGGGATGAAGGGCATCTGTCTGCGCGGCCTGCCCGGATGGGGCGAGCTCATGGCGCCGCTGACGACGGTGGTGAACACCTTCGGAGGCACCTGGTTCGACAAGAACTGGAAGGCGCAGCTCACCGCGCCCGGGTTCGAGAAGGCGACCCGCTTCTACGTGGACCTCGTCCGCAAGCACGGCGAGTCCGGAGCGGCCCAGTCCGGCTACGCGGAGTGCCTCAACAACCTCACCCAGGGCAAGACCGCCATGTGGTACGACGCCACGGCCGCCGCCGGTTCGCTCGAATCGGCGAAGTCCCCGGTCAAGGGCAAGATCGGCTACGTACCCGCGCCGGTCGAGAGGACGGAGAGCTCGGGCTGGCTCTACACGTGGGCCTGGGGCGTGCAGAACGCCTCTCGCAACCCCGACAAGGCGTGGAAGTTCGTCTCCTGGGCGTCGGGCAAGGGCTACGAGAACCTGGTCGGCAACGAGATCGGCTGGTCGAACGTGCCGGCCGGCAAGCGCGCCTCGACGTACACCGACCCGGAGTACCGCAAGGAGGCCGCGGCCTTCCAGGACGTGACGCGCGCGGCCATCGAAGGGGCCCGCCCCCGCGACCCGGGCGTCCAGCCGCGGCCCGCGCCCGGCATCCAGTTCGTCGGCATCCCCGAGTTCACCGATCTCGGCACCAAGGTCTCGCAGGAGATCAGCGCGGCCATCGCCGGACGCCAGTCGGTCGGCACGGCGCTGAGGAAGTCCCAGAAGCTCGCCGACGAGATCGCGAAGGAGTACGAGGGACGATGACCGCGACCACGACCGTTCCCGTCGCCCACGCGCGCGTGGGCACCGCCAAAACCCCCGGCCGGCTGCGCGCCTGGGCCACCAGGGCCCCGCTCCTGCCCGCCCTCGTGTTCATGATCGTGGTGACCCAGCTGCCCTTCGTGGCGACGCTGGTGATCTCGCTCTTCGACTGGAACGCCCTGTATCCGGACGCCCGTCGCTTCACCTGGTTCGCCAACTACGGCGAGGTGCTCACCGACCCGGACCTGCGCAAGTCCGTCCTGACGACGATCCTGCTGACGGCGACCGTCGTCATCGTGAGCCTGGTCGTCGGGCTCGGCCTCGCGCTGCTCCTCGACCGGAAGTTCCGCGGCCGCGGCCTCGTGCGCACACTCCTCATCGCGCCGTTCCTGCTGGTTCCCGTCGCCGCCGCGCTGCTGTGGAAGCACGTCCTGTACAACCCCGAGTACGGGCTCCTCAACGGCCTGCTGCACTACGTCGGCGGCCCCCAGCCCGACTGGATCTCCAACACCCCGCTGCTCGCCGTCGAGACGGCCCTGGTGTGGCAGTGGACCCCGTTCATGATGCTGATCCTGCTCGCGGGCCTCCAGTCGCGCTCCCCCGAACTCATCGAGGCGGCCCGGATGGACGGCGCGGGCAACTGGCAGGTCTTCCGGTATCTGACGCTGCCCCACCTGCGCCGGTACCTCGAACTGGGCGCCCTGCTCGGTTCGGTGTACATCGTGCAGAACTTCGACGCCGTCTTCACGATCACCTCGGGCGGCCTCGGCACCGCCAACCTGCCGTACACCGTCTACCAGAGCTTCTACCAGGCCCACGAGAACGGCCTCGCGTCGGCCGCCGGCGTCCTGGTCGTCATCGGCTCGATCATCATCGCGACGTTCGCGCTGCGCGTGGTGTCGTCGCTGTTCCGCGAGGAGGCGTCCCGCGCATGAATCTCCGTCCACCGCGTGTGAAAGGGCTCGGGCTCGTCGCCTGGCTCGCCGGCATCCTGTTCTTCCTGCCCATCGCCTGGATGGTGCTGACGTCCTTCCACTCGGAGGAGAGCGCCGCCACCAACCCGCCCTCGTTCGCGGCGTCCCTCACCCTCGACGGCTACCGCGACTTCTTCGGCACGGCGGGCGGCGCGAGCCCGTGGCCCGCGCTCGTCAACTCGACGGTGGCGTCGCTCGCCTCGACGCTGTTCGTACTGGTCCTGGCCCTGCCGGCCGCGTACGCGCTGTCGATCCGGCCCGTGAAGAAGTGGACCGACGTCCTGTTCTTCTTCCTGTCGACGAAGATGCTCCCCGTCGTGGCGGGCCTCCTGCCGATCTACCTGTTCGCCAAGAACACCGGGATGCTCGACAACATCTGGCTCCTGGTCATCCTCTACACGTCGATGAACCTGCCGATCGCGGTGTGGATGATGCAGTCGTTCCTCGCCGAGGTGCCGATCGCGGTCATCGAGGCCGCGCGGATCGACGGGGCCCGCCTGCCGACCCTCCTCGCGCGCGTGGTGGCCCCCATCGCCATGCCGGGCATCGCCGCGACGGCGCTGATCTGCTTCATCTTCAGCTGGAACGAACTCCTCTTCGCGCGCGTGCTCAGCGGTGTCGTCGCGCAGACCGCGCCCGTCTTCCTGACCGGCTTCATCACGAGCCAGGGCCTGTTCCTGGCGAAGGTGTGCGCCGCGTCCCTCGTGATCTCCCTGCCGGTACTCGCCGCGGGATTCGCCGCCCAGGACAAACTGGTCCAGGGCCTGTCGTTGGGAGCTGTGAAATGAAGGCCGCCGTCATCGAGTCCGTCGGCAAGGCAGTGGTCACGGAGGTCCCCGACCCCACGCCAGGACCGCGCGACGTCGTCGTGGAGGTCGCGGCGTGCGGGCTGTGCGGCACCGATCTGCACATCCTCCAGGGCGAGTTCGCGCCGACCCTGCCGGTGGTGCCCGGTCATGAGTTCGCGGGCGTGGTCGTGGGCCTCGGGCGTGACGTGCGCGAGGTGTCGCTCGGCGACCGCGTGGGCGTCGACCCCTCCCTCTACTGCTACGAGTGCCGCTACTGCCGCTCGGGCCACAACAACCTCTGCGAGCGGTGGGCCGCGATCGGCGTCACCACCGCGGGCGGCGCCGCCCGGTACGCCGTCGCGCCCGTGGCCAACTGCGTACGCCTCCCCGACCACGTCCGCACCGAGGACGCGGCCCTCATCGAGCCCCTGTCGTGCGCCGTACGCGGCTACGACGTGCTGAACTCGCGCCTCGGCTCCCATGTGCTGATCTACGGTTCCGGGACGATGGGGCTGATGATGCTGGAGCTCGCCAAGCGGACCGGCGCCGCGAGCGTCGACGTCGTGGACCTGAACGCGGACCGGCTCGCCACCGCCCGGAAGCTGGGCGTCTCGGGGTCCGGGGCGAACGCGGACGAACTCGACCGTCCGCAGGGCTGGGACGTCGTCATCGACGCGACGGGCAACGCGGGCGCGATCCAGGACGGTCTCGAGCGGGTCGCGAAGGCGGGGACGTTCCTCCAGTTCGGCGTCGCGGACTACGCCACGCGTGTGTCCATCGACCCGTACCGGATCTACAACCAGGAGATCACCATCACCGGCTCGATGGCCGTCCTGCACAGCTACGAGCGGGCCGCCGAGCTGTTCGCGGGCGGCGTCCTCGACCCGGACGTGTTCATCAGCGACCGGCTGCCCCTCGACGCGTATCCGCAGGCGCTCGACCAGTTCGCGTCCGGGGTGGGGCGCAAGATCGTGGTGGTGCCGTGAGCCATCGGTGGGAAGTCATCGGCAGGTAAGGGAACGGCAAAGCCGTATCGCTCGTTACCCCGGCATGACCGCTATGACCCCCGGCTCGAACATCCCGCTGTCCACCGCCCGCGTGGCGGTGGACGTCGCCGCCCCGGTGCGGCTCGACGTCTCGGGCCTGCTGCTCACCGCCGACGGCAAGGTGCGTTCCGACGACGACTTCATCTTCTACAACCAGCCCTCGGGCCCGGGCGTGACCTATCGCTCGGGCGGCGGCACGGCACCGGACGCGATCGTGGTGGACACGGCCGCCGTGCCGCCGGGCATCGAGAAGATCGTCGTCACCGCGAGCCCGGACGCGGCCGGCCAGACCTTCCAGGGCATCGAGCCCACGGCCACGATCAGGGGCGTCGACGACGGCTCCGTGCTCGCCACGTTCACGCCGCCGCAGCTCGGCACCGAGACGGCCCTCGTGATCGTCGAGATCTACCGGCGCAACGGCGCGTGGAAGGTGCGCGCGGTGGGCCAGGGCTATGCGAACGGCCTGGCGGGCATCGCCACGGACTTCGGCGTGAGCGTCGAGGAGCCCGCGGCCCCGGCCCCCGCGCCGGTGCAGCCCGCACAGCCCGTGCAGACCATGCCCGCACCGACGACTCCCCCGGTCGACCCGCGTGTGGCGCCGCCCGCGCCGGCCCCCGCGGTACCGGCCGCCGCGCCCGCGGCCCCCACTCCGGGCGCCGGGAAGATCAATCTGGACAAGGGGCGCGTCAGCCTCCAGAAGAACCAGACGGTGTCCCTGGTCAAGGGCGGGCAGCCGCTGCTGTCGCAGGTCAAGATGGGTCTCGGCTGGGAGCCCGCGTTCCGCGGCAAGGACATCGACCTGGACGCGTCGGTCATCGCCTTCGGCCCCCAGCGCAACCACGTGGACAGCTGCTACTTCGGCAAGCTCTCGATCGTGAACGGCGCGATCAAGCACTCCGGCGACAACCTCACGGGCGAGGGCGGCGGGGACGACGAGGTGATCGTCGTCGACCTGGGCCGGCTCCCGCAGGACGTGACGGGCCTGGTGTTCACGGTGAACTCGTTCTCGGGCCAGAAGTTCACCGAGGTCGCCAAGGCGTACTGCCGCCTCATCGACGCGGCGACGGGCGAGGAGCTGGTCCGCTTCGACCTGACGAACGCGGAGGCGCAGACGGGCGTGATGATGGCGAAGCTGATCCGCCAGTTCTCCGGCGAGTGGGACATGACGGCCATGGGCGACTTCGTGAAGTCGCGGACGGTACGCGGCATGGTCAAGCCGGCGGCACAGGCGCTCTGAGGAACGGCCTGCGGCACGGGCTCCCCGGGGACGGCAGTCCCTCGCTCATGCGAGCGAGGGGTTGCCGCCGGGATCCGGGGCGTCACGAGGGGTGACGGGCGGACACGACAGAGACGGTCGGCGGCACGGAAACCCGTGCTGCCGACCGTCTCATGGCGTCAGCCTCCGAAGCCGTGGACACGACCCCCGAATCCAGGGCGCCGGTTCCGAAGCGTCGGATACGTCAGAGCTTGGACAGCTTGGAGAACGGGCTCAGGAATCGGCCCTGCTGCCCGGCGAAGTCGATGAGCACGGCTTCCTCTCCCTCGACTCCGATGATCCTGCCGAGGCCGTACTGATCATGGGAAACGCGGTCGCCCACGGCGAACTGCTCGACCGGCGGAGCGGGCTTTGCCGGAACGTTGAAGGGGCTGCCCGGAAGTTGGCGGCGCGTACTGGGGGGCCTTGTCATTCAACGAGTATGCGCCCCGCGCACCCACGGACACCACGTCTACGTGCTCACACTTCGGTGACGATGTCCGTGAAACACCCCTCGCGACCTGCGCTCACCTGCGCATGAGCCCTTCGGAACGGGCTTTTGCAGCGACGCAGATCACTGGAACAGAGCGCTGTAGGCGTTCAGGGCCGGCTGGCCGCCGAGGTGGGCGTACAGGACGGTCGCGTCGGCGCCGATCTCGCCCCGGGCCACCAGGTCGATCATCCCGGCCATCGACTTTCCCTCGTACACGGGATCGGTCACCATGCCTTCCGTGCGGGCGGCCAGCCGCATTCCGTCGAGGGTGGCCTCGTCGGGGACCCCGTACGTCCCCGCGTGATAGCGCTCATCGAGCTCGACGTCGTCCTCCGTCAGCTCCCGCCGTACGCCGATGAGCCGGGCCGTGCCCCGGGCGATCCGCAGGATCTGCTCGCGGGTGCGGTCCGGCTCGGCGGAGGCGTCGATACCGAGGATGCGGCGGGGGCGGCCGCCGGACTCGACGAGCGCCGCGCATCCCGCCATCATCCCCGCCTGGGTCGACCCGGTGACCGAGCAGACCACGACGGTGTCGAAGAAGACGCCCAGCTCCTGTTCCTGTGCGGCGAGTTCGAAAGCCCACTGGGCGAATCCCAGGCCGCCGAGGCGGTGTTCGGAGCACCCGGCCGGGATCGCGTACGGGCGGCCGCCCGCCTCCTCCACCTCGCGGACCGCCCGCTCCCAGCTCTCCTTGACGCCGATGCCGAACCCGGCCCGCACCAGGCGCACCTCCGCGCCCGCGAGCCGGGAGATGAGAATGTTGCCGACCTTGTCGTAGACGGAGTCGGGCCACTCGACCCAACTCTCCTGCACGAGAACGCACTTGAGGCCCGCGCGGGCCGCGACGGCCGCGACCTGGCGGGTGTGGTTGGACTGCACCCCGCCGATCGACACGAGCGTGTCGCAGCCCTGCGCGAGCGCGTCCGCGACCAGGTACTCCAGCTTGCGGGTCTTGTTCCCGCCGTAGGCGATCCCGGAGTTGCAGTCCTCCCGCTTGGCCCAGAGGGCGGCCCCGCCGAGGTGCGCGGTGAGCCGGTCCAGCGGATGCACGGGCGAGGGGCCGAAGAGAAGGGGGTAGCGCTCGTACGCGTCGATCGTCACGGGACCTCCCGGGGTCGGTTCAGGGTCGCGGGTGCGGGGACCCGCCGTGTGTGCCGGCCGGCTACGCCTCCTCGTCGGCCAGTTCCTCCAGTACGCGCCAGATCTCCGTCGTGATCCGTACCGCGCCCGTCACGTCCCCCGCGGCACAGGCGTCGATGAGGCGGGCGTGCGGCTCGGCGGATCCGCACGCGGCGCCCTGGCCGAAGCGGCGCCGCTCCAGGCGGCGGATGAGCGGCGTGTAACGGGCGACGGTGTCCGCCGCGGCGCGGTTGCCCGAGACACGGACCGGGACGCCGTGCAGCTCGTCGTCCGCGCGCAGGGCCGCGTCCACGTCACCGGCCGCGACGGCCGCGGCGAACCGCCGGTTGGCCTCGCCCATCGCGTCGGTGTCGGCGCGGGTGAGGCGGGGCACGGCGGTGCGGACGGCGAGCTCGTGCATGGCGCGTACGACGGCGGCCGCGTCCCGGACGTCCGCCGCCACCAGGGGGGTGACCCTGGTGTGGCTCTGCGGCTTGGTCTCCAGGAGCCCCTCGTCCACGAGCCGTGAGAACGCCGCGCGGACGGGCGCGCGGGACAGGCCGAGGAGTTCGGCGAGCTCCGCGTCCCGCACGACCGCGCCGGGCGCGAGGTCCCCGTCGACGATGGCGTCACGGATCGCGGTGCACGCCTGGTCTCTGAGGAGGGTGCGCTGCACCCGTCGGATGGCCGCCATGAACTGAAATGTTAGATACCAATGGCGTTCGCGGGAACCCGCCGGTGGCTGTCTGGCGTCGCAGTGATCGTCGGCGGCTCTCGGCGGCCCGGGTCTTCCGGGCGTCCCTGCCCGCCGGCGGCGAGCCGCGGTACCGCTGTTCGAAGCCGTACAGGAGGATGGCGTTCCATGGTGCGTCTCGCGGAATATCGCCTCGTCGGTCAGCTCGGCGACAGCGGCACAGGGACCGCCCACCTGGCGCGCTCCCCCGCGGGCCAGGTCGTGGTGGTCAAGACGGTGCGGGAACCTCTCGCCGCCGAGCCGCTGTTCAGGGCGCGGTACCGGTGGGAGACCGAGGCGGCGCGGGCCGTGCGGGGGCCCTTCACGGCGGCCGTGCTCGACGCCGATCCCGAGGCGGCGGTGCCCTGGCTCGCGGCCGAGTTCTGCGTGGGCCCCTCGCTGTCCGAGGCGGTGGCGGCGCTCGGCCTCCCGGACCCGGGTGCTCTCGCCGCGATCGGCGCCTCGCTCGCCGGGGCGCTCACGTCGATCCACGCGACGGGGCTCGTGCACGGCGATCTCAAGCCGGCGAACGTCGTGGTGACGCCGGCCGGGCCCAAGGTCATCGACTTCGGTCTCGCGAAGGCGGCAATGCCGGGCGGCGGGACGCCCGGCACCGGCGAACCGGCCGCCGAACCGGTCGGCTCGCCCGGCTTCATGGCGCCCGAGCAGATCACCCACGCCGTCCCGGCCGGCGCACCCGCGGACGTGTTCGCGCTCGGCGCGCTGCTCGGCCTCTGCGCGACGGGCCGCAATCCGCACGGCGCGGGCAACGCCCCGCACGTCATCCACCGCACACTGCACGAGCCGCCGGACCTCGTCGGCGTCCCGGACCAGGAGTGGGAGGCGTTCCTCGCCCGCTGCCTGGCCAAGTCCCCGTACGCCCGTCCGACGGTCCCCGAGGTCCTGGCGTGGTGCGTCGCACGGGCTACCCCGTATCCCTGGTGGGAGCAGGAGGAGGTCGCGGCCCTCATCCACGTGCACGAGGAGTCGCTCGCGGAGCGGCTGTCGGCCCAGGAGCAGGACTGACCCGGGAACGACCGCGGCCGGCGCGCACCACAGGTGTGTGCGCGCCGGCCGGAGGATGAGCGCGCTCAGTTCGAGCGCTGGCGCTTCCACGGTCCCGTGATGGCGAGCATGATGCCCGGGGTCTGGATGTTCGCGTAGAGGGTCCGGCCGTCGGGCGAGAACGTGACACCGGTGAACTCGCTGTACTCCGGCTCCTGTTCGGTGCCGATGTTCAGCTCGTTGCGCGCGATCGGGTACGTGCGTCCGCTGTCGGTCGCGCCGAACAGGTGCTGGATGCCGTTGCCGTCCTCGGCGATGACGAGGCCGCCGTACGGGGAGACCGTGATGTTGTCCGGGCCGTCGAAGGCGCCGTCCTTGGACGGGTCGGCGTTCACACCGAGCAGGACCTTGAGCGTCAGGGTGCGGCGCTTGGGGTCGTAGAACCAGACCTGTCCGTCGTGCTGGACGGGGCTCTCCGCACGGGCGAACGAGGAGACGATGTACGTGCCGCCGTCGGCCCACCACATGCCTTCGAGCTTGCGGGCGCGGGTGACCTCACCATCGGCGAACTGCTTGCGCACGGAAACGGTCCTGGCGTCGCGGTCGGGCACGTCGACCCAGTCGACGCCGTAGACCGTGCCGATCCGGGTGGCGCGCGACAGGTCGTCGACGAAGCGGCCACCGGAGTCGAAGCACTTGGTGGCCTGGAGGACGCCCGCGTCGTCGGCGAGCGTGCGCAGCTTGCCGCGGCCGTGGTGGAAGCCCTTCGGCGGGGTCCAGCGGTAGAGCAGGCCGTTGGGGCCGGACGCGTCCTCGGTGAGGTAGGCGTGGCCGCGCTTGGGGTCGATGACGACGGCCTCGTGCGCGTACCGGCCGAAGGCCTTGACCGGCTTGGGCGCGCGGTTCGCGCGGCGGTCCGCGGGGTCGACCTCGAAGACGTAGCCGTGGTCCTTGGTCATGCCGTTGGCGCCGGCCTTGTCCTCGGTCTCCTCGCAGGTCAGCCAGGTGTCCCAAGGGGTGCGCCCGCCCGCGCAGTTGGTGGCGGTGCCGGCGATGCCGACCCACTCGGCGACCTGTCCGTCGCGGCGGACCTCGACGACGGTGCAGCCACCGGCGGCGGCCGGGTCGTAGACGAGTCCCTCGGCGAGCGGCACCGGGTACTTCGCCTTGGTGCGGGCGCCGCCGATCTCGTGGTTGTTGACGAGCAGCGTGGCGCCGCGGGGACCGTCGAAGGTGGCGGTGCCGTCGTGGTTGGACGGGGTGGACTCGCCCGACTCCAGCGTCGTCTTCCCGGTGTACGTGATGACGCGGTACGAGAATCCGGCGGGCAGCGCGAGCAGGCCCTTCGGGTCGTCGACGAGCGGGCCGTAGCCGACACCGGGGTGGTGCCCGTCGTGGCCCTCCTGGCCCTCGGTGTGCGCGTCCTCATGGTCCCCTTCGGCGGCCAGCGCACCGGGAGCGGTGGCGAGCGCGCCGACGGTGCCGGCCAGGGCGATGCCCGCGCCGGTGGCGGCGGAGCGTCTCGTGAAGTCCCTGCGGGTGAGCGACATGGTGTCTCCTGTGACCGGGTGGCTGTGGCGGTGGAGCGGGCGCTGATGCTGTTTCGGCCACACGGTCCCTGCCGTGCCTGAACGGCGGCTGAACGCCGCACGACGCCGGCGGAGCGAACACGTTCACGGTCGCCGGCGGGCGGGACGGGCGGGTACGCGAAAGGGGGCGGGGCGCCCTCGCGCCCCGCCCCCTCCCTGTCCCGGCGTCGCTGTCCGCTACCCGCCCTGCGCGGAACGTGCCTTGAACGCCGCCTTGCGGGCCTCCTTGGCCACCTTCTTGTCGGGGTGCAGACGTCCCATCGCCTCCAGGACGTCCGCCGTCGCCGGGTGGTCCACCTTCCACGCCGCCGCGAAGAACCCGCGGTGCTGCGCGGCGAGCCCCTCGACCAGGCCCTGGAGTTCGTCGGAGTTGCCCTCCAGGGCGAGCTGCGCGGCGATCGTGTCGACGGTGAGCCAGAAGATCAGGGACTCCGGCGGCGCGGGCACGTCGCCCGCCCCGTGCTCGGCGAGCCACACCCGTGCGAGACCGCCCAGCTCCGCGTCGTCGAGCACCTCCCTGAGCGCCGGCTCCGCCTCGCCGCCCACGAGGGACAGCGCCTGCTGGCAGCGCAGCCGCCGCAGCGGCGCCCCGGCGTCCGCTCCGCGCGCCGCGACCAGCAACTCCCTTGCCGCGACGAGCGGTTGGCGTCGCGCGACCCACTGCTCGATCTCGGCCTGCGCCGCGGCCTGCGGGAACGACGACGTGCCGTCGAGCAGCGTGTCCGCTCCCTTGTCCGCGAGGTCGCCGACGAGCGGCGCGTCGAGACCGGCGTCGATCATGCGCGCGCGGACGCCGTAGAGCCCGAGCGGGGTGAGCCGCACCATGCCGTACCGCGTGACGTCCGAGTCGTCGAAGGCGTCGGGCTCGGTGGTCCCCTCGCCCTCCTCGATCTCCGCCATCAGCGCCTCGTCGACCGGCTGGAACTCGACGAGCCCCACCGGGACGAGCAGCCGGAACTGGTCGTCCAGCTTCAGCATCGCGTCCGACACCTGCTCCAGGACGTCGTCCGTGGGCTCGCCCATGTCGTCGGGCAGGATCATCGACGCGGCGAGGGCGGGCAGCGGGACGGGCTCGTCGCCCGCGCCGCCCTCGGTGACCGTCAGGAGGTAGAGGTTGCCGAGGACGCCCTCGAGGAACTCGGCCTCCGCCTCGGGGTCCCAGTCGAGCTGCGAGAAGTCGACCTCTCCGGTCTCCTCCAGGATGTCGACGAGGTCGTCGAGGTCCGGCACGCTCGCGTCGGCGAGCGCGGTGTCCAGGGCGCCGAGCCACAGGGCGAGGACGTCCTGCGGGCTGCCGGAGGCGACGACGGCGAGGTCCTCGCCGGCGGTGACGGTGCCATCCTCCTCGTCCACGATCTCCACGAGCCCGGTGTCGACCGCGACCCGCCAGGCCTCGCTCGCGTCCGCGGCCCCGTCGGCGTCCGCGGCGAGCCCGAGCGCGAGCGCCGCGGCGGGCAGCTGTTCCTCGGCGAGTTCACCGCCCGCGCCGACCCGGGTCGTGGGTCCCGCCCAGCGGGCGAGCCGCACCGCGCGGGAGAGCAGCGGGGTGGCGAGGGCGGCGCGCGCGAGCTCCGCTTCGGGGTGCAGCCTCGCCGGCGGCAGGGGGGAGCTGTCTGACATCGCCTTGTTCTCCTCCGGACGTGTTGTGCGACCGCTCAGCCTAGACGGATTTGGCAGCATGCCGCCCGGTTCATGTACCCGTCAGGAACCGTACACCGCTGAAACCTTGACAACTCCCCTTGCTCCACAAGACATTTACGCGCGTAGAAGAGCACGGAGCGGCTCGCTCGCTCCACCCTCGTCCCGGCGCATCACGCACGTCCCCGGAGGGATCCCTTGCCGAGCAAGAACTCGTCGCGCCTCGCCGCGCTGACCGTCGCCGCCGTCTGCTCCACCGTCTCCGCCGTCGTCCTCACCTCGCCCGCGCACGCGGACGCGATACGCATCCATGACATCCAGGGCGCGACCCGGACGTCCCCGCTGGCCGGGAAACAGGTCACGGACGTGGCCGGTGTGGTCACGGGCGTCAGAACCTACGGCTCGTCCAAGGGCTTCTGGATCCAGGACACGGCGCCCGACGACGACCCCGCCACGAGCGAGGGCGTCTTCGTCTTCACCAGCTCGGCCCCGAAGGCCGCCGCCGGCGACGCGGTGACGGTCTCGGGCACGGTCTCGGAGTACGTCCCCGGCGGCGCCTCGTCGGGCAACCAGTCCGTCACGGAGATCACCAAGCCGACGGTCACGGTCGTCTCGTCGGGCAACGCGCTCCCGGCCGCCACGGCCATCGACGCGAAGTCGGTCCCCGCCGCGTACGCCCCGGCCGGCGACCCGGCGGCGAACGGCTCGGTCAACGCGCTGCCGCTGCGCCCGTCGAAGTACGCCCTGGACCTCTACGAGTCCCTGGAGGGCATGAACGTACGCGTCGGCTCCTCCCGTGTCGTCACCGCCTCCGACGCGTACGCAGAGCTGTGGGTGACGGTCAAGCCGCACGAGAACCCCACGCGCCGCGGCGGCACCGTCTACGGCTCGTACGGGTCCCAGAACACGGGCCGCCTCCAGATCCAGTCGCTCGGCACGGTCGCCGACTTCCCCGCGGCGAACGTCGGGGACACCCTGGCGGGTCGGACCGAAGGCCCCCTGGACTACACCCAGTTCGGCGGTTACACGCTGGTCGCGCGGGAGCTCGGCACCCTGGACAAGGGGGGCCTGGAGCGGGAGACGACGCGGCAGCAGAAGCGCGGCGAGCTGGCCGTGGCCACGTACAACGTCGAGAACCTGGACCCGGCCGACGGCACGTTCGCCGCGCACGCGGCCGCGATCGTCGACCACCTCCAGTCGCCCGACGTCGTGTCGCTGGAGGAGATCCAGGACAACAACGGCGCGAAGGACGACGGAACGGTCGCCGCGGACGTCACGGTGAACAAGCTGATCGACGCGATCGTCGCCGCCGGCGGCCCGAAGTACGACTGGCGCTCCATCGACCCGGTCAACGACCAGGACGGCGGCGAGCCCGGCGGCAACATCCGCCAGGTGTTCCTCTTCAACCCCGAGCGCGTCTCGTTCACCGACCGCGCGGGCGGCGACTCCACGACACCCGTGGGCGTGACCCGGACGCACGGCCGGGCGGCGCTGACCGCGTCCCCGGGCCGGATCGCCCCGGCCGACGAGGCGTGGAAGAACAGCCGCAAGCCGCTCGCGGGCGAGTTCGTCTTCCGCGGGAAGACCGTCTTCGTCATCGCCAACCACTTCGCGTCCAAGGGCGGCGACCAGGGCCTGACGGCTCAGTACCAGCCGCCGGCGCGCAGCTCGGAGACCCAGCGCCACGCGCAGGCGGACGCGGTGAACGGCTTCGTGAAGGACATCCTCAAGGCGCAGAAGGACGCCGACGTCGTGACGCTCGGCGACATCAACGACTTCGAGTTCTCCGGCACGGCGCAGCGCCTCGAGGACGGCGGCGCCCTGTGGTCGGCGATCAAGTCCCTGCCGAGGAGCGAGCGTTACACGTACGACTACCAGGGCAACAGTCAGGTCCTCGACCAGATCCTGATCAGCCCGTCGATCCGGCACGACGCCTTCGCGTACGACAGCGTGCACATCAACAGCGAGTTCAACGACCAGATCAGCGACCACGACCCGCAGGTGCTGCGGTTCCGTCCGTAGCACCTGCGGGCCTGTCCGCAGCACCGGCGGGTTGACCGGCAGGCGGGGTCGTCAGGCGAAGACCCCGTCCAGCCAGCCGCGCCAGGCCGACTCGTCCTGCGCGGCGTCGGCGCCCGGCGCGAAGTCGTGGACGACGATGCCGACGCGCGCGCCCCATCGGCCGCGGCCGAAGAAGCGGTACATGGCGTCGTCGGTGCGCAGGCCGATGAAGTACGGGTTGCGGTAGTCGAGTACGGCTTCCAGGGTCTCGCCGCCGGGGGCCCGGACGCGCAGCTTGGTGCCCTCGGCGGCGTCGTCGGGCAGGCCGAGGGCGCGGCCGACGGCGGCGAGGGCCTCGGGGTTCGCGGACGCGGCGGGCCCGTCGAACATGGCGAAGGCGACGGGCCGGCCCGCGAAGTGCGTCAGGTACTGGCGCAGCGTGTGCAGGTAGAAGTCGGTGTGCTTGTCGGCGCCGTCGTAGTAGTCGTCCCAGTTGTCGACGAAGATCCCGCTGTGGACGTAGCGGACCCAGGCGCGGCTGCCGCCGTCGCGGGCCTCGATGACATGGTCCAGCTGGTTGAGGGTCTGGAACGGGGGCAGCGCGTCCGGGTTGTCCGAGCGGGCGGTGAGCCGGTGCTCCGGGTCCCAGGCGGTGATGGTGGCGCCGTGGGGGCCGCGGCCGCCCTCCTTCGGCTCGTACTCCATCGGCCACAGCCAGCCGCCGGTGCCCGAGGTGAGCGCCTCCCAGACCTGCTCGGGGGTGGCGTCGACCTCGAACTCGCGGGCGATCTCGAATTCCCTGGGTTCGTTCGTCATGGCGGTAACTCCTTGGTGCGGTCAGTCTTCGAGGGACGGTCGGGGCTGCGGATCCTTCACCGAGGGATGCACGGCGATCACCACCCGGTGGTCGCGGCCGCCCTCTGCGGATCCGTCGTGGTATTTGCGGACGAGCGCGCCGACCCCTTGGGTCAGTTCCTCGATGAACGCGGCCCGGTCCGCGGCGGACGCGAACCTGACCTCGCCGTCGAGCGCGTAGGTGGCCAGGCGCTTCTTCGCCTTGGCGGCCCCGGTCAGCAGCGCCCCCACGTCCTGTACGAGGCGTGCCGCGACGGCGAGCAGCCAGCGCGCGGAGAGCTGGTCGCGGGCCCGGTCCGGGTCGGGCCGCACAGCGCCGAGCGCGACCGGCGAGATCACGTACGAGGCGGCCGTGGCCCGCATCAGGCGCTCGGTGACATTGCCCTTGCGCCGCTCCCCCGCCAGCTCGACCAGGCCGTGCTTCTCCAGCGCCTTGAGGTGGTAGTTCACCTTCTGGCGCGGCAGGCCGACCTTGGGGGCGAGCATCGCGGCGGATGCGGGTCCGGCGGCCAGCTCCGCGAGCAGCCGGGCCCTGATCGGGTCGAGGGAGACCGCGGCTGCCGCCGGGTCCTCGATCACGGTGACGTCCAACATGACCCCACCGTCCCACCGAAAACTTTTTTTGTCCAGGCGACTCGATTGTTCGGCGAGTCGGGGAAGTCGAGGAAGGGGACCACTCGCCCGGGCACGGACGGGGCCCCGACCCGATGACATCACGTGGCACCACGTGGCACCACGCGGTGCCACGTGATGCCATCAGAGACGCCAGAGCGGACGGGACCTCACGTGGCACCGCATTGACGCAACTCGATGCCACAACGTTTCCGCAGGTCAGAGCAGCTTGCTCAACCTCGACCCATAATCACCTCCCTCACACGCTTGCGCATGGCGCCAAAGTGGTGCCACTATGACGTCATGGACCTCACGCCGTATGTCGACAACCTCCGCCGCGAACTCGCGGTGGCCGCCGAAGCCGGCGGCGAAGAAGCCCGCGAGCTGGCCGAGCGGCTCACCGCCCCCCTGGAGTCGGCGACCCGCCTGACGATGCTCAACGTGCTCTCCGCCGCGATGGACGAGATCACCCGTGAACTCGCCCCCGGCTCGGTCGACGTACGGCTGCGCGGGCTCGACCCGGACTTCGTCGTGACGCGGCCGGCGGCCGACGAGGCGTACGAGGACAGGAGCGGGCCCGCCGAGCCGCTCAAGGCGCCGGCCCCGGCGCCCGCCGACGGGGACGACGGTGGCACCGCCCGCGTCAATCTGCGCCTGCCCGCCCACCTCAAGACGCGTGCCGAGGAGGCCGCGAGCCGCGAGGGCCTGTCGGTCAACGCGTGGCTGGTACGGGCCGTGTCGGCCGCGCTCGACGGCGGCGCCCCGTCACGTACACCGGGAAGCACCCAAGCCACCCGCACCACCCGCACCGTCGGACAGAGCTTCACGGGCTGGGTGCGCTGACCGCGCATCCCGCCCGCCCGAATTCACCCGGAACTTCACCCTGAGACCCAAGAGGACGGGACAGCCATGCCTTCTTTCGACACGCCCCAGCCGATCTCGGTCATCGCCAACGTGGCCGCCGGTTCCATCCAGTTCTCCGCGAGCGACCGCCTCGACACGGTCGTCGAGCTGCGGCCCCGCGACCCGAAGAAGGACAAGGACGTGCGGGTCGCCGAGCAGACCGAGGTCACCTACGCGAACGGCGTGCTGACCATCAGGACACCCAAGGGGCGCTACCTCGTCGGGCCCACCGGCAGCGTCGACGTGACGGTCGAGCTGCCCACCGGCTCCCGCATCGACACGACCGGCTCCTGGACCCAGGTGCTCGGCGAGGGCCTGCTCGGCGAGGTCCGCGTGAAGACGTCGTCGGGTGACGTCCGCCTGGACGCGACGGGCCCCCTCCAGCTGACCGCGTCGCACGGCTCGATCACCGTGGACCGGGTCGAGGGCCTGGCCGAGATCACCACTAGCTCCGGCAGCCTGCGCGTCGGTGTCGTGGACGGTCCGGCCGTCCTGAAGAACTCGCACGGCTCCACGACCGTGGGCACCGCGATCGGCGATCTGCGGGTGAGCGGCGCCAACGGCGACATCGACATCCGGCGCGCCGAGAGCTCGGTCACCGCGACCACCGCCCACGGCACCCTGCGCGTGGGCGACGTGGCCCGTGGCACCGTCCAGCTGGAGACCTCCTACGGCGCCATCGACATCGGCATCCGCGAGGGCACGGCCGCCTGGCTCGACGCCGGCTCGGGCAACGGACAGGTGCGCAACACGCTCACCGCGTCCGACAGCCCGGAGAAGAGCGAGGAAACGGTCGAGGTCCGCGCCCGGACCAAGTTCGGCAACATCGACATCCGCCGCGCCCGGGCCTGACCCGCCCCAAGCCCCTTACGCCACACGCCACTTCACCGCTCACCACGCCTTCGAATGGGAGGGCCCCATGCCTTCATCTGTCATGATCACGTCCAGGCCCGGCAACGACCGGCAGCCGACCGCCGCCGTCTCCACCGTCGGTCTGCGCAAGTCGTACGGCGACAAGACCGTCCTCGACGGGATCGACCTGCACATCCCGACCGGCACCGTGTTCGCCCTGCTCGGCCCGAACGGCGCCGGCAAGACCACGGCCGTGCAGATCCTGTCCACGCTCATCTCCGCCGACGGCGGCCAGGCCCAGGTCGCGGGCCACGACCTCGCCACGTCACCGGACGGCGTACGTGCCGCGATCGGCGTCACCGGGCAGTTCTCCGCCGTCGACGGCCTCATCACCGGCGAGGAGAACATGCTCCTCATGGCGGACCTGCACCATCTGCCCAAGCGCGAGGGGCGGCGCGTCGCCGCCGAGTTGCTGGAGCGGTTCGATCTCACCGACGCCGCGAAGAAGCCCGCCTCCACCTACTCGGGCGGTATGAAGCGCCGCCTGGACATCGCCATGACGCTGGTCGGCAGCCCGCGGATCATCTTCCTCGACGAGCCGACCACCGGCCTCGACCCCCGCGCCCGTCACAACATGTGGGGCATCATCCGCGAGCTGGTCTCCGACGGCGTCACCGTCTTCCTCACCACGCAGTACCTCGACGAGGCCGACGAGCTCGCCGACCGTATCGCCGTGCTCAACGACGGCAAGATCGCCGCCGAGGGCAGCGCCGAGGAACTCAAGCGGCTCATCCCCGGCGGACACATCCGGCTCCGCTTCACCGACCCCGACGCCTACCAGAACGCCGCCCTCTCCCTGCGCGAGGCCCACCGGGACGACGAGGCCCTCGCCCTGCAGATCCCCAGCGCCGGCAGCCAGCGCGAGCTGCGCTCCATCCTCGACTGGCTGGACTCGGTCGGCATCGAGGCGGACGAGCTGACCGTGCACACCCCCGACCTCGACGACGTGTTCTTCGCCCTGACGGGCGGCGCCGGCGTACCCACCCAGCCGAACCAGCCCAAGGAGGAAGCCCGATGAGCTCCCTGTCCCTCGCCGTGCGCGACTCGTCCACGATGCTGCGCCGCAACCTGCTGCACGCCCGCCGCTACCCCTCCATGACGCTGAATCTGCTGCTGACGCCCGTCGTGCTGCTGTTGCTCTTCGTCTACATCTTCGGCGACGTGATGAGCGCCGGCATCAGCGGCGGCGGCGCCGACCGCTCCGCGTACATCGCGTATCTCGTCCCGGGCATCCTGATGCTGACCATCGGCGGCACCACGATCGGCAGCGCGGTGTCCGTCTCCATGGACATGACCGAGGGCATCATCGCCCGCTTCCGCACGATGGCGATCCACCGCGGATCGGTGCTCATCGGGCACGTCGTCGGCAGTGTCCTGCAGTGCGTGATGAGCGTGGTGCTCGTCGGGGCCGTCGCCGTGGCGATCGGGTTCCGGTCCACGGATGCCACCGCCCTGGAGTGGATCCTGGCGGTCGGGCTGCTGGCGCTCGTCTCCCTTGCGCTCACCTGGATCGCGGTCGGCATGGGCCTGTCCAGCCCGAACGCCGAGGCGGCCAGCAACAACGCGATGCCGCTGATGGTTCTGCCGCTCCTGTCCAGCGCGTTCGTGCCGGTCGACGCGATGCCGGGCTGGTTCCAGCCGATCGCCGAGTACCAGCCGTTCACCCCGGCCATCGAGACCCTGCGCGGACTGCTGCTCGGCACCGAGATCGGCAACAACGGGTGGCTGGCCGTGGTCTGGTGCGTGGCGCTGGCAGTGCTCGGCTACACCTGGTCGCGCTCGCTCTTCAACAACACCGGTAAGCGCTGATCAACAGCACCACCACTCTTTGACACCGCACATGAGGGCGGGGCGTTCACTCACCGGCAGGGAGTGAGCACCCCGTCCTACTGCTGTCCGCCGAGCCGCGCGGCGCTGCGCTCCGCCTCGGCGAGGATCGCGTACCGGTCGGCCACGATCGCCTCCGCGTCGGCCACCGCCCGTTCGGCGACGATGCGGCGCCCGGCATGTGAGCGCAGGTCCGGCGCGGGGTGCCGGCGGCGCCACCAGCCGTCACACGCGGCGTAGATGCCACCCGCGCAGATCAGCAGCGGAGCGGCGAGGGCCAGGACGATGTCACGCACCACGGGGTCCTTATACGTTTTATATGTCTACGCATACGTGCGACTTCTTCCTGATAACTCGGAATCCGGGCGCCCATTCTGAAGGTCGCCCCTCGGCCAATATCCCGTCGGAACTCGGCCATGTATCCCCAACTGATTAGCAAGGCTCGCCACTACCTCGTAGAAGAATTAAGTGGAGCTGTACGGTCGGGGCGCCGAGACTGCACATATGAGCCTCGTGAACTCCCCGCACCCTCCCTTCGGCCGCGCTCTGTGCGCCATGGTCACGCCGTTCGCCGACGACGGCGCCCTTGACCTGGACGGCGCGCAGCGCCTGGCGGCCCACCTGGTCGCCGAGGGCTGCGAGGGCCTCGTCCTGTCCGGCACCACCGGCGAGTCCCCCACGACGTCGGACGACGAGAAGGCCGCGCTCGTGCGGGCCGTGAAGGACGCGGTCGGGGAGCGGGTCCCCGTCGTCGCGGGCGTCGGCACCGCGGACACCCGGCACACCGTGGAGCTTGCGGCCGGGGCCGAAAAGGCGGGCGCGGACGGCCTGTTGGTCGTCAGCCCGTACTACAGCCGCCCGCCGCAGGACGCCCTGGAGGCGCACTTCCGCGAGATCGCGGACGCGTCGGGACTGCCGGTGATGCTGTACGACATCCCGGGCCGCACGGGCACGCGCATCGAGCCGGCCACTCTGATCCGGCTCGCGTCCCACCCCCGGATCGTGGCCGTCAAGGACTGCGCGTACGACATGCTCGCCGCGCAGAAGGTGCTCGGCGCGACCGGTCTCGCGTACTACGCGGGCTGCGAGGAGTTCGCGCTCCCGCTGTACGCGGTGGGCGGGGCGGGCTTCGTGTCGACGGTCGCGAACGTGGCGCCGCGTGCGCTGCGGGCCGTCCTGGACTCCTACGACGCGGGCGACACCCGGGAGGCGGCCCGGCGCCAGCAACTGGCCGCCCCACTCGTCGAGTTGATGATGGCGTCCGGGCTGCCGGGCACGGTCACCGCGAAGGCACTGCTCGGCGCGCTGGGCCTGCCCGGCGGCCCGGTCCGCGCACCACTGCGGCCCGCCGGCCACGAGGCGGCCGACGGGCTGCTGACCGCGTACGAGAAGTTCGTCAGCGTGTCGTGAACTGCGGTGTCCAGCGGCCCGGATAGTCGTCGGACGCCTTGCGGAAGTCGCTGAGCTGGACGACCTTGTCGCTGCCGATGGTGAGCAGGAGCAGCTGGTTGTGGAACTCGCCCTTGCCGCGGCACTTCTTGGGGTCGCAGCCCCAGGCGATGAGCCGCTTGTTGTCGGCCCAGGCGAGCAGCTGCTGCCCCGGCACCTTGGTGATCATCCTGCCGCTGAGCGGATCGACGATCGCCGAGGCGATCTCGTCGCCCTGGCCGGCGAAGTCGCCCCCGACGAGCTTGCCGTCCGGCGAGAGGCCCGCCTCCGCCCACGTCACATGTTTCTCCACGGCGGGTGTGGCCACCTTGCGGCCGTTCAGGTCGTAGTAGATCCGGCCGGGCGCCGTCGGGATCTGCTCGTAGACGAGCTTGCCGTCGTGGCTGAACGCGAGGTCGGCGCGCGCGTTCGGCGACCAGCCCATCTCGTCCTTCCAGAAGGGCAGTTCGTGCCAGCCGGCCTTGCCGGAGGAGACGTCGACGACGGCGAACCCGGTCCGGCTGGCGACCGGCCCCGGCTGGTTCTTGCCGTTCACGTTCATCTTGTGCGACCAGTAGAGATGGTCGGGGCTCTTGGAGTACGTCGTGGCGAGGAGCTTCCTGCCGTCCGGCGAGAACTTCACCCCGCCCACGCCCTTGTCGAGCTCGATCCACCGCTCCACCTTGCCGGTGATCAGGTCGAGCAGGCCGATGCGGTCCACGGGCAGCCGCTGCTCCAGGACGGCGGCCGTCCGCATGCCGGGCGCCACGTCGACCCACGACCACCGCGTGGTCCTGTCGTACTTGCCGGTCTTCTGGTTGAGCAGCCCGAAGGTGCGCCGCATCTCGGCGTCCCGGCCCGGCAGTCCGACCTTCTTGTACGTGGAGAACGCGGCCAGCGCCGTGTCCCCCGCCGCGATCAGGTCCCGCGGAGGCGACTGGTCCGGGTGCGCGATGATGTCGCTCTGGTTCATCCGGCTCGCGGGGCGCACGTCCTGGCCGCCCGAGTGCAGGACGGGCACGGCGACCGCCGTGGCCACGACCGCCGCCGTGGCGACCGCGGCTCCCGCGATGGTGCGGACCCGGCGGCGGTGCCGCACGGCGAGCACCCGGTCGGCGAAGCCGGACGGCACGGACGCGCTGTCGGCGGCCTGTTCGCGCAGTGCGTCGCGCAGCAGTTCATCGACGTTCACGGACGCACCTCCATGGGTGAGAAGTCGCGGGACGGCAGCTCTTCGGCGTCGGCCTGACCGAGCGCGGCGAGTTCGGGCGCGAGGCTGCGCAGCTTGGCGAGCGAGCGGTGCGTGGTCGAGCGCACGGTGCCCACCGAGCAGCCCAGGAGGCGGGCGACATCCGCCTCCGGCAGGTCCTCGAAGTAGCGCAGGACGAGTACGGTGCGCTGCCGGGCGGTGAGCCTGGCGAGCGCGGTGCGCATCACGATGCGCAGGTCGGCGGCGTAGGAAGAGTCGACCCCTGTACGACTCTCCGGCGGCTCGGCGACGGTCAGTTCCCGTCCGCGCCACTTCAGGCGCCATCTGCTGATCTGCTGGCGGTAGAGGATCTTCCGTACGTAGGCCTCCGGTTCGTCGATCCGGTGCCAGCGTCCGGCCGCCTTGATCAGCGCGTTCTGGAGCAGGTCCTCGGCGGCGTGCCGGTCGCCCCCGCTGAGGAGCACCGCGGTCTTCAGGAGGGCGGACGACCTGCTCGCCACGAACTCGCGGAAGCTGTCCCAGCGATCCGCGCCTGCCTCACCCGCCGTCTGTCCGGCATGCCCCGCTGGTGCTTCCCTGCCGGCATCCATCGTCACCTTCTCTTCCCCGTCGGGCGGCCCTGGTGCCCCCGTGCTGTTCCTTGTGACGCGCGCGGCGGCCCCTCGCTATGCCTGCGTGCGCGAGAAATGCGCGGGAGTTGTGCGAGGCATGACGCGAGTGGCCCGCACCGGACGCCGGTGCGGGCCACTTCGCTTGCGGGGTGCGTCAGTTGTGGCTGTTCTGAGGAACGTACAGGTCACGGGGGCATGCTGCCCATTGGGCCGCCTCAGGGCCCTCGTCGGTGTCCCCCGGGTTCCGGAAGACCCGATCCACGGCGGCCCGGGTGCGAGCCTCGCTGTTCGGCATCAGGCGCGTGTACGTGCGGAGTGTGAAGCTCGGGTCGCGGTGACCGAGGCACTCGCTCAGGGCCTTGATCTCTCCCCCGCGTCCAGGAGCGAAACGGACGTTGTGGCCGCTGTCGATGACCTCTGCATCCACCCGTCCATGCGGCTTCGCATCATGCCCGGCCTGGACCGATCACCGTCTATTGGACGGACTCGGCGTCGGCTCAGAGTGTGGGGAGGCCGGAGTGGGGAGGGTCTGTTCGCTCCAGACCGTCTTGCCTTCGGTGGTGTAGCGGGTGCCCCAGCTTTGGGCGAGTTGAGCGACGATGAACAGGCCCCGCCCCCCTTCGTCGACCGTGCGGGCGTGGCGCAGGCGGGGGGAAGTAGCACTGTCGTCGTGGACTTCGCAGGTGAGGGTGCGGTTCTTGATGAGGCGTAGCTGCAGGGGTGGGGTGCCGTAGCGGATCGCGTTGGTGACGAGTTCGCTGACGATCAGTTCGGCCGCGTAAGCGGTGTCTTCGTTCACGTTCCAGTCTGCGAGTGTCCGGCGGGTGTGCCCGCGGGCGGTGGCGGCTGCTGTGGTGTCGTGGTCGAGGAGCCAGGTGGCCAGGGAGTGGGCGGCGAAGGGCCGGGTGCGGGCGAGGAGGAGGACGGCGTCGCCGGGGCGGTCCTTGTTGCGCAGGGTGTAGAGGATGTCGTTGCACAGGTGCTCGAGGGGCCGGCCGGGTTGAGCGAGGACGTCGTGCAGGCGCGCGGGGGCACCGTCGGAATCGACGGGGGGTGTGGGCAGGATCGCGGGGGTGTAGAGGGCGAGGATGCTGCCGTGGGGGACGTCGGTGGTGGTGGCGGCGAAGGGGGGACCTTCCGCGCTGCCCAGGAGCGGCCCTGGGGTGCTGTCCGGGACCTCGGTGCTGCTGTCGGGGCGGATGATCACGGGTGTGGTGTGCCCGGCCCGTGCGAAGGTGCATGTGCGGGTGACCGGGTCGTAGACCGCGTAGACGCAGTTCGCGGAGAGCGGTTGCGGGTGCAGGGGGTCGCTGGGGTGCCGAGCCGCGCGCTCCGCTGCCAGGAAGGCCGCGGTGTCGTTGAGGCGTGCGAGGAGCTCGTCGGGTTGCAGGTCCAGTGCGGCCAGAGAGCGGATGACGGTGCGCAGTTGTCCCATGGTGGTGGCGGTTTGGATGCCGCGGCCGGTGACCTCTCCGACGACCAGGGCGGTGCGGGCGCCGGACAAGGGAATCGTGTCGAACCAGCCTCCCCCGCCGCCGGCTCCGAGCACGTGCAGGTGGGCGGTTTCGACAGTGCTGTGTGAGGCGGGACAGCGGGGGAACTGGTGGCGCTGGACTGTCGCGGCGATGGTGTACTCGCGGGTGAACCGGCGGGCGTTGTCGATGCACAGGGCGGTGTGGGAGGCCACATCGGCAGCAAGGCCGACATCGTCCTCGTTGTACGGATCGGACCCGCCGGCGCGGATGAGGCTCAGCACTCCCAGGGCCGTTCCGCGCAGAACCAGCGGCGCCACGATGAGCGTGTGCGCTCCGACTGCGCGGACCCCGCCGGCCCTGGCGGCGTCGAGCCACGGGATGCCGGGACTCACGGGCACGAGGCGGGGACGAAAGTCGCTCATGGCCTGCGCGTAGGGGGTCAGCAAGTTGAGACTCCGCACGTCACTCACCGGATGGTCCTGTGCCTTCAGGCCGTCGCGGGCGCGGTAGGCGGCACGGCGCAGGGCAACATCCTGAGCCAGTGGCCCTGTCGGGGACTCCTCGCCGTGTACCACGGCATCCACGATGTCCACCATGGCGATGTCGGCAAAGCCGGGCACCAAGGTCTCCACCAGCTCCTGGCAGGTGGCGATCACGTCCAGAGTCCGTCCCACACGCTCGCGCACGGTGTTCAGGACACGCTTCCGGGCACGCGCCTGTTCCTGTTCCGTGACGTCGACCACCGTGACAGTCAGTCCCAGGACCGTCCCTTGCGGGTCCTGGAGGCGGAACACCGACACCGACCCGATTCCTTCCCGCCCCTGTTCGGAAGCCATCCGCGCGCGGACCAGATACTCGCGCACGGGCACACCGCTTTCCAGCACTCCACGGAGCATTTCCTCCACCTCGTCGGGCGCGGACAGGCCGGCATACGCCTCGGCGAAATGCAATCCGACCAGACCTTCGACCGACACACCACGCATGCTCCGCGCGGCGGAGTTGACCCGCACAACCCGCAGCCCCGTATCCAGAACGTGCAGCCCCACCGGCGACCGGGTGAACAAGGCATCCAAGATCGCCCCACCCACCCGGTCCACCGCGTCCCCACCCTCCGGCGTTCGGCGCATCGGGTCCTTGTCCGCCACAAAGATCACCTCCACCACCCAGATTGCCCGGCGCGGCGTGCCGATAGACGGCCACGCCACGTCGGGTACCCGAACAGCCCCCAGCACGACTGCGGACCACCAGACGGGTGGTGTTCCTACGGCGCTTCGCTCCCGCCACCCGCGTTGAGGGACCTGGCAGCTCAACCACAGGTCAGCGTCTCCGCAGGTCAGGCCCCATCCGCATACGGGGACGGGTCTGCCGAACCAGGGCTGGTCATCCACGCGACCACCACCAGGGGTAGCCTTCCCGTCCGTTCGAAGGTCCCCGGAGGCTCCCTGTGAACACCACCGCTTTCCTGCTGCGGAGCACGCTGGGCCTCAGTGGCGGTCTGGTGGGCATCTGGGAGCTGACCCGCCAGGCTTCGGGACCGGGCTGGAGGAAGCCGCGGGTCTTCTTTGCGGTGGCGGCTCTGACGCTCGCCGGGCTGCTCGCCGTCTAGCGATGGCCGGTCGACGCGCCCCTCCCGTGCCCGTTCGGTCGGAGACAGCAGGGAACAGCGGTCGCTGACGGACAACGCTCATGAGAAAGGCTCATGACCGAGCTACCTGGTCAGGGGCCTTTCACGTGCGGTGGGTGTGGGATTTGAACCCACGGTGACGTCGCTGCCACGACGGTTGTCAGGACCGTTCCCTTCCCCACCGACCTTCTCTGTTGCACGTCTGTGATCGGAGCACACCGTCACGCGTGGGCAAGCCCGTCAGGAGGTGAGGATGCCGATGCCGTCTCCGAGCAGTTTCACCCCGAGGACGAAGAACAGGACCGCCATGACGGCGACGTTGTGCTGCGCGGCCCAGTCTTTCCAGTTGCCCAGCGTGGTCTTCGCTCGCTCTCCCCCGAGCAGGAAGACTCCCAGTGGGGCCAGCAGGCCGAGGGTGGCGATCAGGACGAAGACGGCCAGCGAAGCGATCTGCTGCCCGACCGGCAGTCCGGCTGAGCCGATGGAGGCGGCCGCGGCGATGGTCAACGGGGCGTTCTTGGCGTTGAGCGCGGCCAGGGCCAGTCCGAGTCCGAAGACCTTGACCGGCGTGAGGCGGTCTATCGCGCCCATCCATTTCGGCAGCTGGGCTTGCGAGGGATCTCTCGGACGCCGGTGCCACAGCCGGGCGCCGAAGAGGACGAGGAACACGCCCAGAGCGAGCTTGACGGCTCCCACCCAGGTGGCCGGCTGATTGTGGGCGGAGGCACCAGCGGGGGAAGCGATCGCCAGCATCACCGCCCCCAGCGCCGAGAGTCCCAGAATCCAGCCGACGGTGAAGAGGAGTCCGTTGAGGCGTCCCCGAGGCGTCGCCAGGATGAGGATGATTGCGATGATCGGGAGCGGGCTGATCGCGACGGCGGCCGCAAAACCCAGCACGTCACCGAGAACTGCGCCCATGGTTGCCTCCAGAAGGGGATCAGGGCGGCGATCCGGTTGAGCAACGCTCGGGTGGGTGCCCCTGACGGCCCTGCGCCCATCGTGGGCCTGCCGTGGACGTGCCCGGGTCTGCAGACGGACCCTGGGCCGTGGGCCGCGGTCTCTCCCGACGCGGCCGTTCTGAACGGCGGATTCCCTCGGCGGTCAGCACCTCTCCGGCGCCTTTCCCGGACATTTCACTGCGGACCGCCTCGTCGCTTACGACCGCTCACGTCCGCTTGCGGTGCAGCTTGGACGGCGCCTGGGCGGAGCGACGGGTTGTCGCGCGGTCGGCTGCGCCGCTGTCTCCATGGCCACGCTGAAGCGGCTGCCCGAGAGCGTGACGACGACGTGGTCGGCACGTCCCGATTCCATCTTCCTGCGCCTTTCCGGATCTGTCCTCGGGAGCTCCTCAGGACGAGGGGACCCTGGCCGTTGCCTGATCACCCGCGTTGCTGCCTTCCCGGAACTGGACGGCAAGTCGGCGGCCGAGGCGGCCTTCTTCCTCGGCATCGTGACGGACGAGGTACGGCCCTACGGTCTATCGAGCACGGACCGTAGCCCCCCATCGCGGGGGGATCGTGAAGTCATTCAGGCTGGATCCCGCTGTGGCGGAGCGTCGCGAGAATCCGCCCACGGGTGATCACATGCCCCATGGCCGGGAGTGCGAGGCGGTGCGTGCGGAGTAAGGATTGAAGGTGAGGGCGATGGCGCCTCATGTCTGAGCGCTTGGCGACCCTCGCGTCGATCTGTGGCAGGAGGACCTCGCGATGGCTGCGACAGATGCAACCCAGCCGGCTCACCCTGAGCACCCGGGCAGGACGGATGGGGTCAGTAACGAGTTCACCGTTTTCACCAAGATCAAGCCGGGCGAGGCCGATGCGTTGCGTGAGGATCTCACCTGGCTCAGCGACGCGGCGAATGACGAGAATGTCCATGCGGCGCTGCACCAGATCGGCACGCTGCATGACGCACGGCACGTCATTTTCGACAACGACACCAGGTTCATGTTTGCCAGCGTCTTCGACGGCTCCTGGGACACCTACATCGACGACTTCGCCAAGACGGTAGTCGGGGAACGCTTCGACAAGGTCTTCTCACACAGCGAAGGGTTCCCCGGCATCAAAGATCCAGGGGTCAAGGACTGGTTCCTCGCCCACCAGGAGCCCGCGGGCGTCTTCGTCAGCGCGTATCCCGATCTGACCGTTCAGCAGATCTACAAGGACCAGCGCGTGGACGACGCGTTCCAGGCGGTGCTGGACACCGCCGAATTCCGGGCGATGCTGGATGACCCGGCCAACGCGGCGCTGGTGGGCACGCCGGCCTTTCAGAAGCTGCTGGAGGAAGCCGCGGTCTAGCAGTCGGACGCACCCGACCCTCAGAGCTAGACCAGCATCGGTGGACGGCGACGGACGCGGGTCGGCCGCTGCAGGTCTGCCCATGCAGAGGCCGATATGGAGGCACAAGCGAGCATGAACACGACGGCAAGCAGCAGCGCAGCCAGCGTGCGCGTCGAGATCGACGACGTCCAAAGCGGGGCACTGCGTCCACGGCCCGTGCCGTACGAGGGAAAGTTCGTCTTCCTGCGGGTCGATGACCGCCACGCCGGGCGCGCCCTGCTGCGGCGGCTGCTTCCGGTGACGGCGAGCGGTCTGCCTGGCGTGGACCCGAGCCAGGATGCCTGGGTGGCTGTGGCGCTCACCTACCAGGGGCTGAGGGCCCTGGGGTTGCCCCAGGAGTCGCTGGACAGCTTTCCGCGGGCGTTTCGTGAGGGCATGGCCGCTCGGGCGGAGCTGATCGGCGATGTGGGCGAGAGCGCCCCGGCCCACTGGGAGGCGCCGTTTGGAACGGGCGATGTTCATATCGCGTTGAGCGCTCTCTCCTCCGATGCGGCGCAGCTGGACAAGGAGCTGGAGCGGGCCCGCGTCGCCTACGAGGACACGCCCGGTGTCCAGGTCATCTGGCAGCAGGATGTTCACCAGCTCCCGACCGGGCGAACCACCTTCGGATTCCGCGACGGCATCAGCCATCCGAATATCGAGGGCGTCGGACTGCCCGGCTCGAACCCGCAGGAAGCCCCCATCAAGGCGGGCGAGTTCATCCTCGGCTACCCCGACGAAACCGGCAATCTGCCGCCCATGCCCAGCCCCGATGTGCTGGGGCGCAACGGGACCTACGCGGCCGTTCGCAAGGTCCACACCAACGTGGCGGCCTGGCGCCGGTACCTGAGCGCGAACAGCTCCGGTGCCGAGGAGGAGGCACTCCTGGCGGCGAAGATGGTCGGGCGCTGGCCCAGCGGGGCGCCGCTGACGCTGGCGCCGGAGCACGATGATCCGGAGCTGGCGGCCGATCCGCACCGCGTCAACAATTTTCTGTACCGGGAGAACGACGATCGCGGCTTCCGGTGCCCCGCCGGTGCGCACATCCGGCGCGTCAACCCCCGCGATTCCACCATCATCGGCGACGCACGGATGCACCGCCTCGTCCGCCGCGGCACCACCTACGGCCCACCGCTACCGGAGGGCGTCCTGGAGGACGACGGCGCCGACCGGGGCCTGGTCGGAGTCTTCCTGGGGGCCCACCTGGAACGGCAGTTCGAGTTCATCAAGGCCGAATGGGTCAACGACGGCAACTTCATCGGCTATCCCGGCGAGAAGGACCCGGTGGCCGGGCATCACAGCGGAACCGGCAGCGTCACCATCCCGGAGAGGCCGGTCCGGCGCCGTCTGCAGAATCTGCCGAGCTTCGTGGTCACCCGGGGCGGTGAGTACTGCTTCGTGCCGGGTCTGCGCGCCCTGCGCTGGCTTGCCGAACTGGAGGACTGACGGCAATTGCCGCCCCCCTGAGGTCCCACCACGGTCTCCGAGGAGAGGTCGCAGTCATGGCAACACAGTTCGTCCCCTACACGCCTGATGTCGAAGACGATGACCCGAACTTCGAACGCAACCTGCAGACGGTGATCGAGAAGACCGAGAGCTACATCGCCGATTCGGTCAAGGCCGGTGGCACCGGCCGGGCCCTCCGCGACGCCCATGCCAAGGGCTACGGGCTGGTCAGAGGGGAAGTGGAGATCCTGGACGGGCTTCCGCCCGAGTACGCCCAGGGAATCTATGCGACTCCGGGAACTCACGATGCGCTCATCCGCTTCTCCAACGGCTCGCCTCACGCGGGAGCCGACGCGCGACTGGGCGCCGCCACCGGGCTGGCGCTGAAGATCTTCGACATCCCCGGCCCGACCCTGCTGGAAGACGAACCGGACACGGGCACATTCGACTACGCCAACATCAACGGGCCCATCTTCTTCTGCAACACAATCGAGCACTACCTGTTCATCCAGGAATTGTTCCTGAACGCGCCGGCCTACTTCTCCCAGGGCCGACCCGGTGCGCGTCGCTTCTTCACCGAGTTCGTGACCGGAAAGGGAACGCTGGACCAGGACAACTGGGCGTGGGACGAGTTCCTCGCCTTCCTGCGCCTGTCAAAGACCCCTCCGGCGAACCTGCTGCTGTCGAGCTACTGGACGATGGGCGCGGTCCGGCACGGGGACTACATCGCCAAGGTACGCATCACCCCCGATCCGTCCTTCGCCGCCGCGGTGGTCCGGCGCACCCTCGACCCGGCCTCCGCGCAGGAGGTCTTCCGACCGGCCTTGAAAGCCGAGCTGCAGGAGCGGCCCTACGCCTTCGACATCCAGGTCCAACTCTGCACCGACCTGGAGCGCATGCCAGTGGAGGACACCACCGTGGAGTGGCCCGAGCAGCTCTCGCCGTCCGTCACCGTGGCCAGACTGCGGCTGCCGCAGCAGGACATCTCCGGCCCGGAAAACCTGGAGAAGATGGACTCACTGTCCTTCACGCCCTGGCGGGTCACCGCCGAACACGCACCCCTGGGCAACATCATGCGGGCCCGTAAGGAGGTCTACCGGCGATCCTCCATCGAGCGCCACAAGCTCAACCAACAGCCGCGTACAGAGCCCCGCAGCGCCGACGAGGTACTCGGCCCGGCCCAATGAAGCCGACCGATGTGACGGCACGCGCCCACCCCGGTCAGAATTCCTGCTGTACAGCACGGAAGTACAGCAACCTCGGCTGCCGGACATATCCAGCAATCACCCTGTAGGGCCTTACTGCGATCGCTATGACCGTCGCTGACTGATCCACATAGAGCAGGTGTCTTCGCCGATGCGCGGAGCGCCCTCCCGGGCCGTCCTAGGGCCGTGGAAGGGCGCTCGACGATGACCAACGTCGACAACTGCCGACAGCTCAGCGGCAGGTCAGAGCATTGATCGATCAGGCGGCCGCACGTCACGGCCGCCTGTGATCAGTTGTGGCTGTGCAGTACCTCGTTCAGGCCGCCCCACACCGCGTTGTTCGGGCGGGCCTCGACGGCGCCGGTGACCGAGTTGCGGCGGAAAAGGATGTTCGAAGCGCCGGACAGGTCACGGGCCTTGACGATCTCGCCGTCGGGCATCGTGACGCGCGTACCGGCGGTGACGTAGAGACCGGCCTCGACGACGCACTCGTCGCCCAGGGCGATGCCGACGCCCGCCTCCGCGCCGACGAGGCAGCGCTCGCCGATCGTGATGCGGACGTTGCCGCCGCCGGAGAGCGTGCCCATGGTGGAGGCGCCGCCGCCGATGTCGGAGCCGTTGCCGACGACGACACCGGCGGAGATGCGGCCCTCGACCATCGACGTGCCGAGCGTGCCGGCGTTGAAGTTGACGAAGCCCTCGTGCATGACGGTGGTGCCCTCGGCGAGGTGCGCGCCGAGGCGGACGCGGTCGGCGTCGGCGATGCGGACGCCCTTCGGCGCGACGTAGTCCGTCATGCGGGGGAACTTGTCGATGGACGTCACGGCGAGGTGCAGGCCCTCGGCGCGGGCGTTGAGGCGGACCTTCTCGACGTCGTCGACGGCGACCGGGCCGAGCGAGGTCCAGGCGACGTTGGCGAGGAGGCCGAAGACGCCGTCCAGGTTCTGCCCGTGCGGCTTGACCAGCCGGTGGGACAGCAGGTGGAGGCGCAGGTAGGCGTCGTGCGCGTCGAGCGGCTTGTCGTCGAGCGAGGCGATGACCGTGCGCACGGCGACGGTCTCCACACCGCGGCGGGCGTCGGAGCCGATGGCATTCGCGGCGCCCTCGCCGAGCAGTTCGGCGGCGCGCTCGGCGGAGAGCCGCTCGGTGCCGGCCGGCCCGGGCTCGTCCTGGAGGGACGGGGCGGGGAACCAGGTGTCGAGGACGGTGCCGTCGGCGGTGAGCGTGGCGAGGCCTGCGGCGACGGCGCCGGTGGTGCGCTGAGCGGTGGTGCTGGCGGGAGAGTCAGACATGGGTGAAACCTAACCGGAGGTGCGCCGCGGGGGCGAACCGGTACGGCCGGTGTCTCAGGTGCCGGGCGCGCCGCCTTCGCCCGGCCGGTCGGCCGCGGCACCCTCCGCCCGGCCACCCGCGGCTCCGTCGATGACCCGCGCGAGCACGTCGCGCGCGTACTCCTCCTCGTAGACGGCGTCCGTGAGCAGCACCTGGAGGCAGATTCCGTCCATCAGGGCGACCAGCGCGCGGGCCGTGACCGGGTCCGTGTGACGCGCGAGTTCTTCGGCGACGTCCTCGCCCCACTCGGCGGCGACCGGCCGCAGCGCGGGCCTGCGCAGGGCGGCGAGATACAGCTCGTACTCGAGCTCGACGCCGGTGCGCTCACCGGCGAGCCACTCGCCGAGGACCGCGGCGAGCACGGCCGCGAGCCGGGCGCGCGGCGCCTCGAAGACGGCGCTGCCGGCCAGGGCTTTCGCGAACCCCTCATTGGCCTGGCGCAGCGTGGCGACCAGCAGTTCGTCGAGGGTCTTGAAGTGGTACGTCGTCGAGCCGAGCGGCACATCGGCCGCGGCGGCGACGCTGCGGTGGCTGAGCCCGCCGATGCCCTTCTCGCCCACCACGCGGATCGCGGCGTCGATGATGCGCTGCCGCCGTTCGGGGTCGTAGCGCCGCGCCATCAGTGGGCGCCGCCCAGGTTGAGCAGCACCACGCCGCCGATGACCAGGGCGATGCCCGCGAGCCGGGCCGCGGTCATCGCCTCGCCGAGGAAGAGCATGCCTATCCCGGCGATGACGGCCGTGCCGACGCCGGCCCAGATCGCGTACGCGGTCCCGACCTGCACGGTCTTCAGTGTCTGGGCGAGCAGCGCGAACGCGATCAGATAGCCGGAGACGGTGATCAGGGAGGGCCAGAGCCTGCTGAATCCCTCGCTGTATTTCATGGCGGTGGTGGCGGCCACTTCCGCCGCGATGGCGCCGGAGAGCAGTACGTATCCCATGTGTACGAGGGTACGCAACGTTGTGTACGCGCGTACATAGTGCGGTCGGGCTATCGTGTCGCGATCACTGTGGGGGGCCACAGGGACGAACTACTCCCGGGAGTGCGGCGAGATGACGGACATGTGGGGACAGGGGCCGGGTCAGGGACCCGGATACGGACCGGGCGGCTACGGCTGGGGCGGTGCGTGGACCCCGCCGCCGCCCCCGCCGCAGCCGGGCGTCATCCCGCTCGCCCCGCTCGGCGCCGACCGGATACTCGGCGGCGCCTTCACCACGATGCGCCGCTACGCGAAGCCGCTGTTCGGCACCGTCCTCATCGTCTACGTGGTGCTCGCCGCGCTCATGGCGGGCGCGCTGGCACTCGCCTACGCGGCCGTCTCCGACGACGTGCGGGCGCTCCTGGACCGGCACACCGAGTTCGAGTGGAGCCACGCGCGGCCGGTGTTCACCGCGTTCGGCGTGGTGTGGGCCGTCGGCATGCTGACACTCACGGTCGGCACGGCGTTCATCCAGTCCGCGTGCACCGTGGTGCTGCGCGAGGCGGTGCTGGGCCGTCCCGCGCGCTTCGGGGCGGTGTGGCGGCGCGCCTGGTCCCGCACCCCTTCGGTGCTCGGCGTGGGCCTCCTGATGGGCCTGATCGCGCTGATCCCGGCGGGCCTGGCCGTGGCGCTCTTCGTGTCGATCTTCATCATGCTCATCACACAGTCGGTCGCGCCGGTCGGCATGCTGTTCCTGCTCCTGGCGGTGACCGCGCCGCTCGTGGTCTGGGTCTACACCCTGTTCCTGTTCGGTCCGGCGGCCGCCACGCTCGAGGAGGCGGGACCGATCCAGGCGCTGCGCCGCTCGGCGCGCCTGGTGCGGGGCGCCTGGTGGCGCACGTTCGGCATCTCGCTGCTGGCCGGCGCGATCATGATGGTGGTGTCGCTCGCGGTGCGGGTGCCGCTCCAGGTCGCGATGCCCGACGCGACTCCGCAGGCGTACCAGCCGGGTCAGAGCGCGTCCGACGTGTTCGAGGCGATGCTGCCGAAGCTGGGCTTCGTCATGGCCCTGTCCATGATTTGCAACCTGCTTGTACAGCTGGTGAGTTCGGTGTTCCTGCCACTGGTCACCGCGCTGCTCTACATCGACCAGCGCATCCGCAGGGAGGGTCTCGCCCACACGCTGGAGCTCGCGTCCCGGTCGGACGCCTAGCCTCGGGCGGCTGAGGACCCTTGTCCTCGGGGTAGGGCGAGCACGGCCCACGTGCCGTCCTCGCCCTGCCCACGGACTAGTTGGTGACGCCGAACCAGGCGGCCCTGGACTTCTTCCACTCCGGGTGCGTGAGGTCCTTGGCCTCGGTGCCGTCGCCGTAGAGGTCGGCGGAGCCGTTGTCGGTCAGGAGCTGCGCGCGGGCGCCGGACTGGCTCAGGTCGGGCACGCTCACCACGGCCTCCCAGCCGCCGGGGTCGCTGGTCGGCAGGTCCATCCGCTTGACCGGAGCGTGTCCGGCCACGCCGTCCCACTGGTACAGGGCGTACGGGTCGGAGTTGTCGTCGGCGGCCCAGCTGCCGGCCACGATCAGGTACTGGTTCGCGGCGTTCTTGCGGATGTCGCGCACGGAGAGCCCGCCCAGGTCCAGCTCGATGGGCGTCCCGAACACGGGCTTCGTGCCGCTCGCCACGACCTTGTCGAAGTTGGTGACGGGCACGATGAGCGCCCGGCCCCCGTCCTTCGGCGGCACGAGCGGCGCGCGGAACCCGATGTACGCGGTACTGGTCGACCCGGGCGCGAATTCGAGGCCCTCGACGTTGAACCCGTCGACCTGCTTGGGCACCTGCCCGTCCTCGGTGCCGGCGGCGAACCCGTAGCGGTCCCCGTTCGCCTCGTCCCAGGCGACCAGGTCGTCCCGCAGCTTCTTGTACGCCTTGCCGTACGACAGCTGCGTCGAGGCCCCGCTGCCGCTCACGGTGGTCGTGAAGACCGTGTTCCGGGGCGACTTGTACTCGCCGTCCTTGTTGTTGCCGAGGGAGCCGATCCAGTAGACGGTGTCGCCGACGCGCGTGGCGCCCTCGATGTCGACCTCCTTGGACACCCCGAGCTGCCCGCTGAAGTCCCAGGTCTTCACGGGCGCGCCGGAGACCGAACCGTTGTACAGGCGCAGGACGTTGGACTCGTCGTCGGCGACCAGGACGTAGCCGCCGCCCGCGTCGACGGCTGCGGACGCGTCACTGGAACCGGTGAGATAGCGGGTGTCGGGGCCCTGTTGCACGGCGGCCGAGGCGGCGTAGTGGAGCGTCTTGGTGGCGGTCTTGCCGTCCACGCCGGTCACCTTGAGGGTGAGGTCGGTGTAGCCCCGGCCCTGCGCGGCGACGGACACCTGCCGGGTGGCCCCCGACCCGGTGACGGTGACGTTCCCCGTCCCGGCGACGGACGACTTGGTGCTCGCGGACGCGGCCACGGTCAGCGCCGACGCGTCGGCACCGCTCTGGCCGACGGTCACGGTCACGACCGGGTCGCCCGTGGCGCCGACCGCCCCTGAGACGTACTCGGCGGAGAGCGCGATCGTCGGAGTCCCGTAACTCGCGGCGCCCGCCGGACTGTTGAGGCCCGCGAGGGCCAGCGTGAGCACTCCGCCCGTGACGGCGACGGCTCTGCGGCGGAACGGGGAAAGGGAGTGCTGCATGAGGGCCTCTCATCGGGGCGGGTGTCGAGGAGAACCTTCGGCCACCCGGGCCAACTACGGGCGTACGCCCCGCGTCCTGGGGGCGAACAGCACACAGCACGGCCCCCCGTGCCGGGAGCACAGGGGGCCGTACAGGTATGGCAGACCGGGGAGGACCGATCAGACGTTGAAGCCGAGCGCGCGCAGCTGCTCGCGGCCCTCGTCGGTGATCTTGTCCGGGCCCCACGGCGGCATCCAGACCCAGTTGATCCGGAGCTCGTTCACGATGCCGTCGGTGGCCGACTTCGCCTGGTCCTCGATGACGTCGGTCAGCGGGCAGGCCGCGGACGTCAGCGTCATGTCGATCGTGGCGATGTTCGCGTCGTCGATGTGGATGCCGTAAATCAGGCCGAGGTTGACGACGTCGATGCCCAGCTCCGGGTCGACGACGTCGTAGAGGGCCTCGCGGACCTCTTCCTCGGACGCCGGCTTGGTGGTCACAGTCTCGCTCATGCCGTCTTCCTCTCCGCGCCGTCCAGCGCCTGGGCCGTCGCGTCCTTCCACGCCATCCAGCTCAGGAGGGCGCACTTCACACGGGCCGGGTACTTGGAGACACCGGCGAACGCGACCGCGTCCTCCAGCACCTCCTCCATCGCGTCGTCGGGCTCGATCCTGCCCCGCGACTGCATCAGCTCCAGGAAGGTCTCCTGGATCTTCTGTGCCTCGGCCAGGTCCTTGCCGACGAGCAGCTCGTTCAGAACAGAGGCCGAAGCCTGGCTGATCGAGCAGCCCTGGCCCTCGTACGAGACGTCACTGATCGTCGAGCCGTCGTACTTCACGCGCAGCGTGATCTCGTCGCCGCACGTCGGATTGACGTGGTGCACCTCGGCGTCGCCATCGCGCAGACCGCGCCCGTGCGGGTGCTTGTAGTGGTCCAGGATGACGTCCTGGTACATCGAATCCAGCTTCACGTTCCCAGCCAGCCCCTCAGCCGAAGAAGTTCCGTACGTGCTCCAGGCCGTCGATCAGCGCGTCGATCTCGCCGGGCGTGGAGTACAGATAGAACGACGCTCGCGTGGTCGCAGGAATTCCGTAGCGCAGGCAGACGGGGCGGGCGCAGTGGTGACCCACACGGACCGCGATGCCTTCCTCGTCCAGGACCTGGCCCACGTCGTGCGGGTGGATGTCACCGAGCGTGAACGAGATCGCGGCGCCGCGGTCCTCGGCCGTGGTGGGACCGATGATCCGCAGGTCCGGGACCTCGAGCAGCCGCTTCACCGCGTACTCGGTGATCGCGTGCTCATGCTGGGCGATCTTGTCCATGCCGATCGAGGTCAGATAGTCCACGGCCGCGCCGAGGCCGACGGCCTGGGCGATCGGGGGCGTACCCGCCTCGAACTTGTGCGGCGCCGGCGCGTACGTCGACGAGTGCATGGAGACGGTCTCGATCATCTCGCCACCGCCCAGGAAGGGCGGCAGGTCCTCGAGGAGCTCCTGGCGTCCCCACAGGACGCCGATGCCCGTCGGGCCGCACATCTTGTGGCCGGTGAAGGCCACGAAGTCGGCCTGCAGCGCCTGCACGTCGAGCACCATGTGCGGCGCGGCCTGGGACGCGTCGATGAGGACGAGGGCGCCGACCTCCTGGGCGCGGCGCACTATGGCCTCGACCGGGTTGAGGGTGCCCAGGATGTTCGAGACGAGGACGAACGAGACGATCTTCGTCTTCTCGGTGATGATCTCGTCGATGTTGGAGAGGTCGAGGCGGCCGTCGTCGGTCAGCCCGAACCACCGCAGCTTCGCGCCGGTGCGCTGCGAGAGCAGCTGCCACGGCACGATGTTGGAGTGGTGCTCCATCTCCGTGATGACGATCTCGGTCTCGTGGTCCACGCGGTAGGGCTCGTCGGCCCAGCCCAGCATGTTCGCCACGAGGTTGAGCGACTCGGAGGCGTTCTTGGTGAAGATGACCTCGTCGCGGCTCGGCGCGTTGATGAAGGCCGCGACCTTGTCACGCGCACCTTCGTACAGCGCCGTGGCCTCCTCGGCGAGCACGTGCACGCCCCGGTGGACGTTGGCGTTGTGCTGTTCGTAGTACTCACTGAGCGTGTCGATGACCTGGCGCGGCGTCTGCGAGGTCGCCGCGTTGTCCAGGTACACGAGCTTCTTGCCGTCGTGAAGTACCCGGTCGAGGATCGGGAAGTCCTTGCGGATCGCCTCGGTGTCGAGGAGGCCCGGCAGCTGTGTCACGCGGATGCGCCGCCCTTCGTGTATGCCTCGTAGCCCTCGGCCTCGAGCTTGTCGGCGAGCTCGGGGCCGCCGGACTCGACGATCCTGCCCTGCGAGAAGACGTGGACGAAGTCCGGCTTGATGTAGCGCAGGATGCGCGTGTAGTGCGTGATCAGCAGGGTGCCGACCTCGCCGGTCTCGCGGACGCGGTTGACGCCCTCGGAGACCTGGCGCAGCGCGTCGACGTCGAGGCCGGAGTCGGTCTCGTCGAGGATCGCGATCTTCGGCTTGAGGAGCTCCATCTGGAGGATCTCGTGGCGCTTCTTCTCACCGCCGGAGAAGCCCTCGTTCACGTTGCGCTCGGCGAAGGCAGGGTCCATCTGGAGCTGCTCCATCGCGGTCTTGACCTCCTTGACCCACGTGCGCAGCTTGGGGGCCTCGCCGCGGATCGCGGTGGCCGAGGTGCGCAGGAAGTTGGAGACCGAGACGCCGGGGACCTCGACCGGGTACTGCATGGCGAGGAACATGCCGGCGCGGGCGCGCTCGTCGACGGACATCTCGAGGACGTCCTCGCCGTCGAGGGTGACGGTGCCCTGGGTGATCGTGTACTTGGGGTGACCCGCGATGGAGTAGGCGAGGGTCGACTTGCCGGAGCCGTTCGGGCCCATGATGGCGTGCGTCTCGCCCTGCTTCACGGTCAGGTCGACGCCCTTGAGGATCTCCTTGGTGGAGTTGTCGGCCTCGACGGTGACGTGCAGGTCCTTGATTTCAAGCGTTGCCATGGGTGCCTCAGGACTCCTGGAAGAGGGAGACGAGCACGTCGTCCCCTTCGATCTTTACGGGGTAAACGGGGACGGGGCGCGTCGCGGGAAGGCCGGACGGCTTGCCGGTGCGGAGGTCGAACGCGGAGCCGTGCAGCCAGCACTCGATCTGGCAGTCCTCCACCTCGCCCTCGGAGAGCGACACGTTCGCGTGCGAGCAGATGTCGTTGATCGCGAACACCTCGCCCTCGGTGTAGACGACCGAGACCGGCGTGCCGTCGAGTTCCACCCGCTTCGGGGTGTCCTCCTCCAGCTCGCTCAATCCGCAGGCCCGAGTGAACCGGGCACGGTCGAAGGCCATCAGACGGAAGCCTCCAGCTCGGCCTCGATCTTGGCGAGCAGGCGCTCCTGGACGTCCGGCAGACCGATCTGCTGGACGAGCTCGGCGAAGAAGCCCCGGACGACGAGACGACGGGCGTCGTCGGCCGGGATACCGCGCGAACGCAGGTAGAAGAGCTGCTCGTCGTCGAAGCGGCCGGTCGCCGAGGCGTGACCGGCGCCGACGATCTCGCCGGTCTCGATCTCCAGGTTCGGGACCGAGTCCACGCGGGCGCCGTCGGTCAGAACCAGGTTGCGGTTCATCTCGTACGTGTCGGTGCCCTCGGCGGTGGCCTCGATGAGGACGTCACCGATCCAGACCGCGTGGGCGTCCTGGCCCTGGAGCGCGCCCTTGTAGACGACGTTCGACTTGCAGTGCGCGGCGTCGTGGTCGACGAGGAGGCGGTGCTCCTGGTGCTGGCCCCGGTCGGTGAAGTACAGGCCGAGGAGCTCGGCCTCGCCGCCGGTGCCCGCGTAGTTGACGCGCGGGTGCAGGCGGACGAGGTCACCGCCGAAGGTGACGACGACGGACTTGAAAGAGGCGTCGCGGCCGACGAGCGCGTTGTGCTGCGCGACGTGGACGGCCTTCTCGTCCCAGTCCTGGACGGAGACGACGGTCAGCTTGGCGCCGTCGCCCAGGATGTAGTCGACGTTGGCTGCGAGCACCGCGTCACCGGTGTGGTCGATGACCACGACGGCCTCGGCGAACGCGCCGAGCTCGATGACCTGGTGCGCGAAGGCGGTGCCGCCCTCGCCGTGCACGGCGATGCGGATGGGCTCGGTGAGCACCGTCTCCTTGGGGACGGACACGACCGAGGCCTTCTCGAAGGACGAGAACGCCTGGGCGGCGACCCGGTCCACCGGCTTGCCGGCCTTGCCGACGCGGGCGTCGTCGCGCCCGACGGTCTCCTGGGTGACGCCCGCGGGGGCGGTCACCTCGACGCGCAGGCCGCCCTGGGCGACCGCCGTCCCGTCGTGCAGGCCGCGCAGCCGCTCGAGCGGCGTGAACCGCCACTCCTCCTCACGGCCGTGCGGGACGGGGAAGTCCGCGACGTCGAAGGACGGGGGCGCGCTCATGCGCGTGGCGACGGTCGACTCTGCGGCCACCGCGATCGAGCCGGCGGTCGTGGACCCCGCCGCCGGGATGTTCTGAGCCTCAGCCATGGCTGTCGTAGTGCTCTCTTTCTCAGTTCAAGACGTGTGCTGACGGACGGGCTTGCGGCGTTAGCCGACGGCGCCTTCCATCTGCAGCTCGATCAGCCGGTTGAGCTCGAGGGCGTACTCCATCGGCAGCTCCTTCGCGATCGGCTCGACGAAGCCGCGCACGATCATCGCCATCGCCTCGAACTCCGTCATACCGCGGCTCATCAGGTAGAAGAGCTGGTCGTCGGAGACCTTGGAGACCGTCGCCTCGTGGCCCATGGACACGTCGTCCTCGCGGACGTCGACGTACGGGTACGTGTCGGAGCGGGAGATCGTGTCGACGAGCAGCGCGTCGCACAGCACGTTCGACTTGGAGCCGGCGGCACCCTCACCGATCTCGACCAGACCGCGGTACGAGGTACGGCCGCCGCCACGGGCCACCGACTTCGACACGATGTTGGAGGAGGTGTTGGGCGCCATGTGGACCATCTTGGACCCGGCGTCCTGGTGCTGCCCCTCGCCCGCGAAGGCGATGGACAGGGTCTCGCCCTTGGCGTGCTCGCCCATCAGGTAGACGGCCGGGTACTTCATGGTGACCTTGGAGCCGATGTTGCCGTCGATCCACTCCATGGTCGCGCCCTCGTACGCCACGGCGCGCTTGGTGACCAGGTTGTAGACGTTGTTCGACCAGTTCTGGATGGTCGTGTAACGGCAGCGGGCGCCCTTCTTCACGATGATCTCGACCACCGCGGAGTGCAGGGAGTCCGACTGGTAGATCGGCGCCGTACAGCCCTCGACGTAGTGGACGTAGGCGTCCTCGTCGACGATGATCAGCGTCCGCTCGAACTGGCCCATGTTCTCCGTGTTGATACGGAAGTAGGCCTGGAGCGGGATCTCGACGTGCACGCCCTTGGGGACGTAGATGAAGGATCCGCCGGACCACACGGCCGTGTTCAGCGACGCGAACTTGTTGTCGCCGACCGGGATGACCGTGCCGAAGTACTCCTTGAAGAGCTCCGGGTGCTCCTTCAGGGCCGTGTCGGTGTCCAGGAAGATGACACCCTGCTCCTCCAGGTCCTCACGGATCTGGTGGTAGACGACCTCGGACTCGTACTGGGCCGCGACACCGGCGACGAGGCGCTGCTTCTCCGCCTCGGGGATGCCGAGCTTGTCGTACGTGTTCTTGATGTCCTCGGGCAGGTCCTCCCAGGACTGGGCCTGCTTCTCGGTGGACCGCACGAAGTACTTGATGTTGTCGAAGTCGATGCCCGACAGGTCCGAGCCCCAGTTCGGCATGGGCTTCTTGCCGAAGAGGCGCAGGCCCTTGAGGCGCAGCTTGGTCATCCACTCCGGCTCGGACTTCTTGGCCGAGATGTCGCGGACGACGTCCTCGTTGATGCCGCGCTTGGCAGAGGCACCGGCGGCGTCGGAGTCGGCCCAGCCGTATTCGTACTTGCCCAGACCCTCGAGCTCGGGGTGGGCAGTCTCCTCGATGGGGAGCGTCATGCGGGGTTCCTCCCGGCGGTGCTTGCAGATGCGTTTGTGTCGTTTTTTGGGGCGGTGGTCTTGGGTGCGATCTTCGGAATGAAGGTCGTACACACCCCGTCGCCGTGAGCGATGGTGGCCAGCCGCTGCACATGTGTGCCGAGGAGCTGGGAGAAGATCTCGGTCTCCGCCTCGCACAGCTGCGGGAACTGCTCGGCGACGTGTGCGACCGGGCAGTGGTGCTGACACAGCTGCTCGCCGACCGGTGCGCTTCGCGCCGTAGCAGCGTACCCGTCGGCGCTCAGGGCCTTGGCGAGGGCTTCCGTACGCTCCTCGGGGTCGGCGGACTCGACGGCCGTCCGGTACGCCCCGGCCTGCTCGGCGATCCTGGCGCGGGCGAAGGCGATGACGGCTTCCTCCCCGCCCTCGCGCTGCGCGATCCAGCGCAGGGCGTCGGCGGCCAGCTTGTCGTACGACTGGTCGAAGGCGTCCCGGCCGCAGTCCGTCAGGGCGAACACCTTGGCGGGACGGCCGCGCGTACGGGCTCCGTAGATCTTCTGTTCACGTGCTTCGACGACCTCGTCGGCGGCCAGCGCGTCCAGGTGGCGGCGAACGGCGGCCTGGGTGAGACCGAGGCGTCCGGCCAGATCGGCGACGGTGGACGGGCCGTGGTCCAGGATGGAGCGGGCGACCCGGTTGCGCGTCGAGCGCTCACCGGTCGCGATCTCCTCCTGCGGGGCTCCCAAGGGAGCCTCCCGAGCCTCGCCAACGTATTTCACAACGCCATTGTTGCGTAATTCCTCAAGGCCTGACAAGCGGGGTCCGGAACGATCTCCGGTGCGCTGCATCACTTAGGCATACCTAAGATGACCTGCGGAAACGATCTCTGATCGATCAATCCGGGGGCTCCGCCGCGCTCCTGCGGGGGGACTGCGAGTCATGCCCGCACCCCCTCCCACCGGCCCACTTGTCACACGAAGCACCCTCATCGCCGACCTGCGCGCACCCGGCGTCCGGCCCGGCGGGACCCTCCTCCCGCACTCCTCCCTCAGCGCGCTCGGCGGGGTCTGCGGAGGCGCCGTTTTCGTGGTGCAGGGACTGCTCCACACGCTCCGTCCGGACGGGAAACTCACCGTCCCCACGCACACCGGCGGCAATTCCGACCCCGCCCAGACACTCGGCGCGGCGCTCGAACGCGACGGCGGGGTCGTACTAGGCCGGGTGGGCGCGGCCGACGCCCTGCTCTTCCCGGTGGCCGACGCGGTCGCGTACGCCCAGGGGTGGCCGGCGAGGCACCGGTCCTGAACACCATGGGCCCCGCCCGCCGGGGACGCGCGGCGCGTCCCTAGACTTGGCGCTCATGCGAAGCGAGCCCGTCGTCCGGATCCAGAGTCTGGTCAAGCGGTACGGAACCAAGACCGCGGTCGACGGCCTCGATCTGGAGGCCTCGGCCGGCATCACCGCCGTCCTCGGCCCCAACGGCGCCGGAAAGACCACCACGATCGAGACATGCGAGGGCTACCGCCGGCCCGACGCGGGAACGGTCCGGGTCCTCGGCCTCGACCCCGTCGCCCAGTCCGGCGAGCTGCGCCCCCGCCTCGGCGTGATGCTGCAGTCCGGCGGCGTCTACTCCGGCGCCCGCGCGGACGAGATGCTGCGCCATGTGGCGAAGCTCCACGCGCGCCCCCTGGACGTGGACGCCCTCATCGAGCGCCTCGGCCTCGGCAGCTGCGGCCGCACCACCTACCGCAGGCTCTCCGGCGGTCAGCAGCAGCGCCTCGCGCTCGCCATGGCCGTCGTCGGCCGCCCCGAGCTCGTCTTCCTGGACGAGCCGACCGCCGGCCTCGACCCGCAGGCACGCCGCGCGACCTGGGACCTCGTACGGGATCTGCGGTCCGACGGCGTCTCCGTCATCCTCACCACGCACCACATGGACGAGGCGGAGGAACTCTCCGACGACGTCGCGATCATCGACGCGGGCCGGGTCATCGCGCAGGGCTCCCCGGAACAGCTGTGCCGCGGCGGCGCGGAGAACACGCTCCGCTTCATCGGCCGCCCCGGCCTCGACGTGGCCTCCCTCCTCAAGGCCCTGCCCGCCGACTCCGCCGCGGCCGAGCTCACCCCGGGCTCGTACCGGGTGAGCGGCAAGATCGACCCGCAGCTCCTGGCGACGGTCACCTCCTGGTGCGCCCAGCACGGTGTGATGCCGGACCGGATCTCCGTCGAGCGCCACACCCTCGAAGACGTATTCCTGGAACTGACCGGACGGGAGCTGCGCGGATGAGCACGGCCCAGCAAGGAACCACGCGGATGAGCGCCGGCACGTACGCACCGAGCCCGGGGGCCGCCCCGCTCTCCCGCATGATCGCGGCGCAGGCGGCACTCGAGACGAAGATGCTGCTGCGCAACGGTGAGCAGCTGCTGCTGACCGTCATCATCCCCACCCTGCTGCTCGTCCTGTTCAGCGCGGTCGACATCGTCGACACGGGCGACGGGAAGGCCGTGGACTTCCTGGCCCCGGGCATCCTCGCGCTCGCCGTGATGTCGACCGCGTTCACCGGCCAGGCCATCGCGACGGGCTTCGAGCGCCGTTACGGCGTGCTCAAGCTGCTCGCGTCCTCGCCGCTGCCGCGCTGGGCCCTGATGACCGCGAAGACGCTGTCCGTGCTGGTCACCGAGGTCCTCCAGGTGGTCCTCGTGACGGTGATCGCCTTCGCGCTCGGCTGGTCCCCGCACGGCAACCCGCTCGCGGTACTGCTCCTGCTCGTCCTCGGCACGGCCGCGTTCTCCGGGCTCGGTCTGCTGATGGCGGGCACGCTGAAGGCGGAGGCGACACTGGCCGCCGCGAACCTGGTGTTCCTGCTCCTGCTCGTCGGCGGCGGCGTCATCGTGCCGCTCGACAAGTTCCCGGACGCGGCCCAGTCCGTCCTCGGCCTGCTGCCCATCTCGGCGCTCTCCGACGGGCTGCGGGACGTCCTCCAGCACGGCGCGTCCATGCCGTGGGGCGACCTCGGGATCCTCGCCGTCTGGGCGGTCGTCGGCCTGGGCGCCGCGGGGCGCTTCTTCCGCTGGGAGTAGGCGCCCGCGCGGCGCGGCGTGCGCGGCGTCACAATCGTCCCGGATCGGCCCCCTCGTGAAGGCATGCACAAGCGGCGTCCTACGATGGGCTCCGTGCCAAACGTGACCCCGGCCGACGCCGCCCAAGCCGTGCGCAACCCGCTCGCCTTCATCGCCGAACGCTGGACCCCCGCTCAGCGGACGGTCCGGCGCGCCGCGCTCTCCGCCGTCGTCATGACGGTGGTCATCGTGGTCACCGGCGGCGCGGTGCGCCTGACCGGCTCGGGCCTCGGCTGCCCGACGTGGCCCAAGTGCACCGACCAGTCCCTCACCGCGACGAGCGAGATGGGCTTCCACGGAGCCATCGAGTTCGGCAACCGCATGCTGACGTACGTCCTGTGCGCCGCGGTCGGCTGGGCGATCATCGCCGCCCGTTCGCAGAAGCCGTGGCGGCGCGGCCTGACCCGGCTCGGCTGGACCCAGTTCTGGCTCGTCATGGGCAACGCCGTCCTCGGCGGCATCGTCGTCCTCGTCGGCCTCAACCCATACACGGTCTCGGCCCACTTCCTGCTGTCCACCGCGCTGATCGCGGTCGCCACGGTGATGTGGCAGCGCACCCGTGAGGGTGACGCCGAGCCGCGTCCTCTCGTCGGCACGGCGGTACGGCAGCTCGTCTGGATCCTGACGGCGGCCACGGTGGCGCTGATCATGGTCGGCACGGTGGTGACGGGCTCGGGCCCGCACGCCGGCGACTCCAGCGACGTGTCGCGCATGCCGCTCGACTGGGAGACCATCAGCAAGGCGCACGCGGTCCTGGCCTGGATCGTGGTGACGCTGACGTTCGCCCTGTGGTTCGTCCTCAAGGCGGTCGACGCCCCCAAGGGCCCCCTGCACCGCACCCGCGACCTGTTCCTCGTGCTGCTCGCGCAGGGCGTCATCGGCTACGTCCAGTACTTCACCGACCTGCCCGAGGTCCTCGTCGGCCTGCACATGCTGGGCTCTGCCCTGGTGTGGATCGCGGTCCTGCGGGTCCTGCTGTCGCTGCGGGAGCGCCCGCTGGGCACGGCGGAGGTCCCGGCCCAGGCGGACCCGGCCCTCTCCAGCGTCTGAACCGAACAGCCCGTGGCCCGGGTCAGCCGCCCCGCGCGGCGCCCGTGCCGCTGAGGCCGTAGACCCGGTCGGCCGTCACCGAGCCGATCATCCCGGCGACCCGCTGCGCGTCCGCAAGGGACCACGCGCCGTCCGCGACCCAGCCGCCGAGCACCCGCCCGAGCGCCTCGCGGAACAGCCGCGCCCCCACCACATGCAGCTCCGGCAGGCCGTGCGCGCCGCTGGAGAACAGCAGCTTGCCGAACGGGGCGAGTTCGAGGATCTCCGCGAGTACGGCCGCCGCGCGCGCCCCGGTACGGGCGAGCGCCGGGCCGAGGTCCGCGTACACGTGCGGGAAGATCCCGGCGAGGTGCGCCGCGTGCCGGTGGTACGGGTAGCCGTGCAGCAGGATCAGGTCCGTGCCGAGTCCCGCCGTGGCGCGGGCGAAGTCGGTGAGCAGGACCGGGTCGGTGCGGTCGAGGCGCAGGCCGGGTTCGCCGAGGCCCGCGTGGAGTTGCAGCGGCCGGCCCGAGGCCACCGCGATCCACAGGAGGTGGCGCAGGAGCACGGGGTCGGTGAGGGGTCCGCCGACGCGGCGGGCGGCGAGCCAGCGCCCCGCGGCTCCGCGTACTTCGCCCGGTCCCGGCGGCTGTGGCGCGAGCGCGAGGCCGTGCCGTACGCCCGCGACCGAGGTGAACGCGACGGCGTTCGCGGCGGCGCCGTGCACGGACTCGGCGAGGTTGGCGAGGAACGACTCGACGGTGCCCGAGGTGTCGGCGACCTGCTCGGCGAGGAGCTCGAGGCGGACGATCTCGTGCGCGTCCGCGTCGCCGGCCGAGGCCATCTCGCGCGGCCCGGTGAGGTCGCCCGGCAGTCCCGTGTCGACCAGGTACGTGGTGATGCCGCTGCCCCGCAGCAGTCTGCGGCCCGACTCCAAGACGCCCAGTTCGCGGCGGCGCGCGAGGTAGCGGGCGGGCGGGCAGTGCGGTTCGAGGCCGAGAAGCGGCGGACACCAGCGACGTACGGCGAAGCCGGTCTGGGTGTCGAAGAAGGTGGTGCCGGGGGCGGGCGGGCGATCGCCCCGGCCGAGATGGGCCTCGAACGTGCCGAGGCCGAGTTCCGTGCGGAGTACCCCGTGGCAGTACTGGTCCACGAGGGATGGCGTATCGATCATCCGGGCTCCCGTAGATGGACCGTGCTTCTACGGTCCTAACGGGTGAAACCTGCGTCAGGTGTTGGTCTCGTACACCTGACGCATTGGACGGCCGGCTACTTGTTGCTCGGGCCGCCGACCTGGATGCCCGCCATGCGGGTCCACTCGTACGGTCCGGTCTTCACCTTGGCGGCCATTTCGCCGTCGAAGTCCTCGCGGACGGTGATGCCGGCCTTCTCGACGGCCTTGCGGGCGATGGCATCGGAAGGTGCCACGAGGTTGCCCCAGCCGCCGTCCTCGCCGACGAGCGCGATGCGCGTGCCGCGCTCCCCGAGGTACGCGAGCTGCCCCTCGGCGCCGCCGTGCTGCTTGGCGAACGTCCCGATCTCCCGGGCGAGCCGGGCGGCCCTGCGCTCGTCCTTCGCCGCCTGCTTCGGGTCGTCAACCGCTTGAGTGTCTGCCATGAACAGGATGCTACTGAGAGGTAGATCAACTGGCGACGGGCGGGGGGCGTGGCCTTGGCCACTCCCCCCGCCCGTCGGAAAGGTTCCTGGGTGGGTCAGCGCAGGAAGGGGTCCACCGCGACCGCCACGAAGAGGATCGAGACGTAGGTGATCGACCAGTGGAACAGGCGCATCTCCTTGAGCTTCGCGCCCGCCACCTCGGCCTTGGCGCGGTTCTGCAGCCCGTGCGCCTCCCACAGCCAGAACCCGCCGGCGAGGAGGGCGACCGCTGTGTAGAACCAGCCGGTGTAGCCGAGCGGCGTCAGGAGCAGGGAGACGGCGACCATCACCCAGCTGTAGATGACGATCTGCTTCGCGACCACCTTGTTGGAGGCGATGACGGGCAGCATCGGCACGCCGACGCGCGCGTAGTCGTCCTTGACCTTCATGGACAGCGGCCAGTAGTGCGGCGGCGTCCAGAAGAACATGACGAGGAAGAGGATGACCGGGGCCCACGACATCGAGTTCGTGACCGCGGACCAGCCGATGAGGACCGGCAGGCAGCCGGCGATGCCGCCCCAGACGATGTTCTGCGAGGTGCGGCGCTTCAGGATCATCGTGTAGACGACCACATAGAAGAGGAGCGCGCCGAGCGAGAGCCAGGCGGACAGCCAGTTGACGGTCAGCCCGAACAGCAGCGTGGAGATGACCGCGAGGGCGATGCCGAAGGCCAGACACTCCCGGGGGCTGACCATTCCCGTGACCAGTGGACGCTGCGACGTGCGCTCCATGAGCGCGTCGATGTCACGGTCGATGTACATGTTCAGCGCGTTGGCGCCGCCCGCGGAGAGGTAGCCGCCGAGGCAGGTGAGGAACACCAGTTTCAGGTCGGGCACACCCTGCTGCGCGAGGAACATGACCGGAACCGTGGTGATCAGCAGCAGTTCGATGATCCGTGGCTTGGTCAGCGCCACGAATGCCTTGACTCGGGCCCCGAACGGCCGTTGGCTCGGGCTGATGCTCGTCCCGAGTTGCCCCGCTGGACGGGATTCGACGGCCGTCACGCACACCCCTGACAGAGACTCCCAGCAAGCCCCCGGATGTGAAGTCCCGGTAAAGGCTCGCGCGTACCACGCCACTGTAGACGTTGCCTATACCTGGCTCTTCGTGGGGGTCGGTTCGTGTTTCGGAGCACCCCAGATGAGCGGTCGCGCATTCACTTGTCGGGCGGCGCGGATGCCCGTCAGGAGGCGGATTCCGGCACGGCCCCGCAGTCTGGATTGAGTCGAAAAAATGCGCGTACTCGCAGGGGTAGGCTCGACAACAGCCGGTGAGCCCATCATCACCGGCATTCGACATGTGGAGAGGAGCCCTGACCCAGGGTGAGCACCAAGCCGACCACCACAGACCTCCAGTGGACCGAGTTGGACCAGCGGGCCGTTGACACCGCTCGTGTCCTGGCCGCGGACGCCGTACAGAAGGTCGGTAACGGCCATCCGGGTACGGCGATGAGCCTGGCACCGGCCGCGTACACCCTCTTTCAGAAGGTGATGCGGCACGACCCGGCGGACGCCGACTGGGTCGGGCGCGACCGGTTCGTGCTGTCCGCGGGACACTCGTCCCTGACCCTTTACATCCAGCTGTACCTGGCCGGTTTCGGTCTGCAGCTCGATGACCTGAAGGCGTTCCGCACCTGGGGCAGCAAGACCCCGGGTCACCCGGAGTACGGGCACACGACGGGCGTCGAGACGACGACCGGGCCGCTCGGCCAGGGTGTCGCCAACGCCGTGGGCATGGCGATGGCCGCCCGCTTCGAGCGCGGACTGTTCGACCCGGAGGCGGCCGCCGGCACCTCCCCGTTCGACCACCACATCTTCGCGATCGCCGGCGACGGCTGCCTCCAGGAGGGCATCTCCTCGGAGGCGTCCTCGATGGCCGGTCACCAGAAGCTCGGCAATCTCGTCCTGCTGTGGGACGACAACCACATCTCGATCGAGGGTGACACGGAGACCGCGGTCTCCGAGGACACCATGAAGCGGTACGAGGCCTACGGCTGGCACGTGCAGCGCGTGGAGCCGAAGGAGAACGGCGACCTCGACCCCGAGGCCCTGTTCGCCGCGATCGAGGCCGCGAAGGCCGAGACGGGGCGTCCGTCCTTCATCGCGATGCGCTCGATCATCGCCTGGCCCGCGCCGAACGCGCAGAACACCGAGGCCGCGCACGGCTCGGCGCTCGGCGACGACGAGGTCGCGGCCACCAAGCGTGTGCTCGGCTTCGACCCGGAGAAGTCGTTCGAGGTCGCCGACGAGGTCATCGCGCACACGCGTGAGGCCCTGGACCGCGGTCGCGAGGCGAAGGCCGAGTGGGAGAAGTCGTTCGCCGCCTGGCGCACGGCCAACCCGCAGCGCGCCGCCGAGTACGACCGCATCGAGGCGACCGACCTGCCCGAGGGCTGGGAGTCGCACCTGCCGACCTTCGAGACCGGCAAGGGTGTCGCCACCCGCGCCGCGTCCGGCAAGGTCCTCCAGGCGCTCGGCCCGGTCATCCCCGAGCTGTGGGGCGGCTCCGCCGACCTCGCGGGCTCGAACAACACGACGATCGACAAGACGTCGTCGTTCCTGCCGGCGGACAACCCGCTGCCGGAGGCCGACCCGTACGGCCGCACGATCCACTTCGGCATCCGCGAGCACTCGATGGCCGCCGAGATGAACGGCATCGCGCTGCACGGCAACACCCGTATCTACGGCGGCACCTTCCTGGTGTTCTCCGACTACATGCGCAACTCGGTCCGTCTGTCGGCCCTGATGCACCTGCCGGTCACGTACGTGTGGACGCACGACTCGATCGGCCTGGGCGAGGACGGTCCGACGCACCAGCCGGTCGAGCACCTGGCGGCGCTGCGCGCGATCCCCGGTCTGAACGTCGTCCGCCCCGCGGACGCCAACGAGACCGTGATCGCCTGGCGCGAGATCCTCAAGCGGTACACGAAGGTGTTCGGCAAGGGCGCTCCGCACGGCCTCGTGCTGACCCGTCAGGGCGTGCCGACGTACGAGGCGAACGAGGACGCGGCCAAGGGTGGTTACGTCCTGCTCGACGCCGAGGGCGGCGGGCCGCAGGTGATCCTCATCGGTACCGGTTCCGAGGTGCAGCTCGCCGTCGAGGCGCGTGAGCAGCTTCAGGCCGCGGGGATCCCGACGCGGGTCGTGTCCATGCCGTCGGTGGAGTGGTTCGACGAGCAGGACCAGGAGTACAAGGACTCGGTCCTGCCGCCGTCGGTCAAGGCGCGCGTCGCGGTCGAGGCCGGTATCGGCCTGACGTGGCACCGCTTCGTCGGTGACGCCGGACGGATTGTTTCGCTTGAGCACTTCGGTGCTTCCGCCGACGGCAAGGTCCTCTTCCGGGAGTTCGGCTTCACTGGCGACGCCGTGGCCGCGGCCGCCCGGGAATCCCTCGCCGCAACCCAGCGCTGACGCTCATATACGACACGTAGGAGATGCATTTTCCATGACAGACGCACTGAAGCGCCTCTCCGAAGAGGGCGTCGCGATCTGGCTGGACGACCTGTCGCGCAAGCGGATCACCTCCGGCAACCTTGCCGAGCTGATCGACCAGCAGCACATCGTGGGCGTCACGACCAACCCGTCGATCTTCCAGAAGGCGATCTCGCACGGTGACGGTTACGAGCAGCAGCTCGCCGACCTCGCCACCCGCAAGGTCACCGTCGACGAGGCCATCCGCATGATCACGACGGCGGACGTCCGTGACGCCGCCGACATCCTGCGTCCGGTGTTCGACGCGACCGACGGCCAGGACGGCCGCGTGTCGATCGAGGTCGACCCGCGCCTGGCCCACAACACGGCGGCCACCGTCGCCGAGGCCAAGCAGCTGGCCTGGCTGGTGGACCGCCCCAACACGCTCATCAAGATCCCGGCGACGAAGGCGGGCCTGCCCGCGATCACCGAGGTCATCGGCAGGGGCATCAGCGTGAACGTGACGCTGATCTTCTCGCTGGAGCGCTACCGCGAGGTCATGGACGCGTACCTGGCGGGTCTGGAGAAGGCGAAGGCCGCGGGCCTGGACCTCTCCAAGATCTACTCGGTGGCGTCCTTCTTCGTGTCCCGTGTGGACTCGGAGATCGACAAGCGCCTGGACGCCCTCGGTACCGACGAGGCCAAGGCGCTCAAGGGCAAGGCCGCGCTGGCCAACGCCCGTCTCGCCTACGAGGCGTACGAGGAGGTCTTCTCCTCCGACCGCTGGGCCGCGCTCGACAAGGCGCAGGCCAACAAGCAGCGCCCCCTGTGGGCGTCGACCGGCGTGAAGGACCCGGCGTACAAGGACACCCTGTACGTCGTGGACCTGGTCGCGCCCGGCACCGTCAACACCATGCCGGAGGCCACGCTCGACGCGACCGCCGACCACGGTGAGATCACCGGCAACACGATCGCCGGGACGTACGACCAGTCCCGCACGGAGATCGCGGCTGTCGAGAAGCTCGGCATCTCGTACGACGACGTCGTGCAGGTGCTCGAGGACGAGGGCGTCGACAAGTTCGAGGCGTCCTGGAACGACCTGCTCAAGTCGACCGAGGCGGAGCTCCAGCGCCTCGCCCCTTCGGAGGGCTGAGATCTTGACCCCAGTTCATGGAGCGAACCCGCTCCGTGACGCCGCAGACCGACGGCTCCCGCGTATCGCGGGGCCGTCGGGCCTGGTCATCTTCGGTGTCACGGGCGATTTGTCCCGTAAAAAGCTGATGCCCGCCGTTTATGACCTCGCCAACCGGGGTCTGCTTCCACCGGGCTTCTCACTGATCGGCTTCGCCCGACGCGAATGGGAGGACGAGGACTTCGCGCAGGAGGTGCACGACGCGGTCAAGGAACACGCGCGTACGCCGTTCCGCGAGGAGGTCTGGCAGCAGCTCGTCCAGGGCATGCGCTTCGTCCAGGGCAACTTCGACGACGACGACGCCTTCGAGCGCCTGAAGTCGACGATGCAGGAGCTCGACAAGGCACAGGGGACGGGCGGCAACTTCGCCTTCTATCTCTCCGTGCCCCCCAAGTTCTTCCCGCAGGTCGTGCAGCAGCTGAAGAAGCACGGCCTCGCCGACGCGCCCGAGGGTTCGTGGCGCCGCGCGGTCATCGAGAAGCCGTTCGGCCACGACCTCGAGTCGGCCAAGGAACTGAACGCGATCGTGCACGAGGTGTTCGCCCCGGACCAGGTGTTCCGGATCGACCACTACCTCGGCAAGGAGACCGTCCAGAACATCCTGGCCCTGCGCTTCGCCAACACCCTCTTCGAGCCGATCTGGAACCGGTCGTACGTCGACCACGTGCAGATCACGATGGCCGAGGACATCGGCATCGGCGGCCGCGCCGGCTACTACGACGGCATCGGCGCCGCCCGCGACGTCATCCAGAACCACCTCCTCCAGCTCATGGCCCTCACCGCCATGGAGGAACCCGCCTCCTTCGACGCGGACGCGCTCGTCGCCGAGAAGGCCAAGGTGCTCGGCGCGGTCCGGCTGCCCAAGGAGCTCGGCGACCACACAGTCCGCGGCCAGTACGCGGCCGGGTGGCAGGGCGGCGAGAAGGCCGTCGGCTACCTCCAGGAAGACGGCATCGACCCCAAGTCGAAGACCGACACCTACGCGGCGATCAAGCTGGGGGTCGACAACCGCCGCTGGGCGGGCGTCCCCTTCTATCTGCGCACCGGCAAGCGCCTCGGCCGCCGCGTCACCGAGATCGCCGTCGTCTTCCAGCGCGCGCCCCACTCCCCCTTCGACCACACGGCGACGGAGGAGCTCGGCCAGAACGCGATCGTCATCCGCGTCCAGCCGGACGAGGGCATCACGGTCCGCTTCGGCTCCAAGGTGCCCGGCACCTCCATGGAGATCCGGGACGTGTCGATGGACTTCGCGTACGGCGAGTCGTTCACGGAGTCGAGCCCGGAGGCGTACGAGCGGCTGATCCTGGACGTCCTGCTCGGCGACTCGAACCTCTTCCCGCGCACGGAGGAGGTCGAGCTGTCCTGGAACATCCTCGACCCGATCGAGAAGTACTGGGACAAGCACGGCAAGCCGGCCCAGTACCCGTCCGGCACGTGGGGGCCCGCCGAGGCGGACGAGATGCTCGCACGAGACGGACGGAGCTGGCGCCGGCCATGAAGATCGACCTCACGGACACCACGTCCAGCAAGATCAACAAGGCGCTCGTGCAGGGCCGCCGCTCCATCGGCACCCCCGCCGTCGGCATGGTGCTCACCCTCGTCATCGTGACCGACGAGGAGAACGCCTACGACGCGCTGAAGGCCGCCAACGAGGCGTCCCGCGAGCACCCTTCGCGGACCCTCGTGGTCATCAAGCGCGTCTCCCGTTCGCCGCGCGACCGCACGACGTCGAGGCTCGACGCCGAGGTGCGGGTCGGCGTGGAGGCGGGGACCGGTGAGACGGTCGTCCTGCGGCTGTACGGCGAGGTCATCAACCACGCCCAGTCGGTCGTCCTGCCGCTGCTCCTGCCGGACGCCCCGGTCGTGGCCTGGTGGCCGGTGAACGCGCCACTCGACCCGGCCAAGGACCCGCTGGGCGCGCTCGCCCAGCGCCGCGTGACGGACACGTACGCGGCGGAGCAGCCCAACGACGAGCTGGAGGCCCGCGCCGGCGCCTACACGCCCGGTGACACGGACCTGTCGTGGACCCGGATCACGCCGTGGCGCTCCATGCTCGCCGCCGCTCTCGACCAGGTGACCTGCAAGGTCAACTCGGTTGAGGTGGAGGGCGAGGAGTTCAACCCGAGCTGCGAGCTGCTCGCCATGTGGCTCGCGGGCCGGCTCGACGTGCCGGTCAAGCGGTCGGTGTCGTCGGGCCCCGGCCTGACGGCCGTGCGTATGCAGACGGACTGCGGGGCCATCGTGCTCGACCGCCCGGACGGTTCGCTGGCCACACTGTCGATCCAGGGCCAGCCGGACCGCGCGGTGGCCCTCAAGCGCCGCGAGACGTCCGAGCTGATCGCGGAGGAGCTGCGCCGTCTCGACCCGGACGACACGTACGCGGCCGCGCTGAAGTTCGGCGTGGACCGGCTCGGCGACCGGGCGACGGCGACGGGCGGGCAGGATCCCGCGGCCGACACGGCCGCACCGGCCACCGCTCCCGCTCCCGCGAAGAAGGCGGCGGCCAAGAAGGCGCCCGCCAAGTCCGCCGCCAAGAAGTCCGCTTCGAAGGCGGCCGCCAAGTGATGAGCACGGCACCCCAGTTGGTGGTGCACCGCGACAAGGAGCTGATGGCGCAGGCCGCCGCGGCCCGGCTCATCACGAAGATCGTGGACGCCCAGGCCGCCCGCGGCTACGCATCCATCGTCCTGACGGGCGGGCGCAACGGCAACGGACTCCTGGCCGCCCTCTCGGCCGCTCCCGCCCGGGACGCGGTCGACTGGACGCGCCTCGACCTGTGGTGGGGCGACGAGCGGTTCCTGCCGGACGGCGACCCCGAGCGGAACTACACGCAGGCGCGCAAGGCGCTCCTCGACTCCGTGCCGCTGAACCCGGACCGGGTGCACCCGATGCCGGCTTCGGACGGCCCGTACGAGGTGGACGCCGCCGCGCAGGTGTACGCCGCCGAACTGGCCGCCGCGGCGGGGCCGGAGGACCACGGTCCGGTCCCGACGTTCGACGTCCTGATGCTGGGGGTCGGCCCGGACACGCATGTCGCGTCACTCTTCCCCGAGCTGCCGGCGGTCCGGGAGACCGAGCGCACCGTCGTCGGTGTGCACGGTGCGCCCAAGCCGCCGCCCACCCGCATCTCGCTCACGCTCCCGGCGATCCGGGCCGCGCGCGAGGTGTGGCTGCTCGCGGCGGGCGAGGACAAGGCGGAGGCCGCGGCGATCGCGCTGTCCGGCGCGGGTGAGATCCAGGCGCCGGCCGCGGGCGCGTACGGCCGCTCGCGCACGCTGTGGCTGCTCGACTCGGCGGCGGCCTCGCAGCTTCCGCCCGAGCTGTATCCGCCGCACGTCGCCTGAGGATTGCCGCGCGAGACGACACGAACGCAGGGGCCCCGCACCGTAGTTGGTTGGTGCGGGGCCCCTACGCGTGCGCCCTGCGATAGCTGCTGCCGTCGCGCTCCCGTACGAGCAGCCCGTCGTTCACGCAGTACCTGCGCAGCGCCGAGGTGTCCTCGTGGACGGTGCGGAACGCGTCGTTGACCTCACCCTCGGTGTAGGTGCGCTCGGTGTCGAAAAGCGTGTCCGTGAGGTGGACGAGGAGTTCGTGGCGCACGGTGGCGCGGACCGGGATCGAGGTGAGGCGGCCGCGGGCGAAGAACCCCGTGAGGCGGCGCGGCACGGCGGGATGGATCTCCGCCGGGCGCTCGCGGCGGAACACGGAGGGGTCCGCCCGCAGCGTTCCGTCCGGCCGTCGCTCGACGAGCCCGATGGAGACGAGTCGTCCCAGGTGCTTGCGGACGGCCGGGGAGTCCTCGTCGCGCGGCTCCAGCTCGTCCAGCACGATCCGCGCGTAGAGCTTCAGTCGTTCGGGGTCGGCGAGCGCGGACATGAGCTGGTCCATGGGGTCCTCCCGGCAGGTGACGCGACCGGAGCAGTGTCACCCGCCGGAGGCGGCGGCGCACCCCAATTAGATGCGCCGCTCAGGCACTCAACGGCCCCGCAGCTCGCGGTACTTGGCCACCAGCGCCTTGGTGGACGGGTCGAGGCCCGGCACGTCGGCGCCCTCGGTGAGGGCGGGCTCGACGCGCTTGGCGAGGACCTTGCCGAGTTCGACGCCCCACTGATCGAAGGAGTCGATGTTCCAGACGGCGCCCTGGACGAACACCTTGTGCTCGTAGAGGGCGATGAGCTGGCCGAGGACGAACGGCGTGAGCCGCTTCGCGAGGATCGTCGTCGTCGGGTGGTTTCCCTGGAACGTCTTGTGCGGCACGAGTTCCTCGGGCACGCCCTCGGCGCGGACCTCGGCCGGGGTCTTGCCGAAGGCGAGGGCCTGCGTCTGCGCGAAGAAGTTGGCCATCAACAGGTCGTGCTGTGCGACGAGTCCCGGCAGCAGGTCCGCCACGGGCTCGGCGAACCCGATGAAGTCCGCCGGGATCAACTTCGTTCCCTGGTGGATCAGTTGGTAGTAGGCGTGCTGCCCGTTGGTGCCGGGGGTGCCCCAGACCACGGGCCCCGTCTGCCAGTCGACCTCCGTGCCGTCCCGCGTGACGGACTTGCCGTTCGACTCCATGTCGAGCTGTTGGAGGTACGCCGTGAACTTGGACAGGTAGTGCGAGTACGGGAGCACCGCGTGCGACTGCGCGTCGTGGAAGTTGCCGTACCAGATGCCCAACAGGCCCATCAGAAGAGGGACGTTGGACTCGGCGGGGGCGGTGCGGAAGTGCTCGTCGACGAGGTGGAACCCGTCGAGCATCTCGCGGAACGCGTCCGGGCCGATCGCGATCATCAGCGAGAGACCGATGGCCGAGTCGTACGAGTAGCGCCCGCCGACCCAGTCCCAGAACTCGAACATGTTGGCCGTGTCGATGCCGAAGTCGGACACCTTCTCGGCATTCGTCGACAGGGCCACGAAGTGCTTGGCCACGGCATCCTGGCCGGCCCTCAGTCCGGTGAGGAGCCAATTGCGCGCGGAGGTCGCGTTGGTGATCGTCTCGATCGTCGTGAACGTCTTCGAGGCGATGACGAACAGCGTCTCGGCCGGGTCGAGATCACGCACGGCCTCGTGCAGGTCCGCACCGTCCACGTTCGACACGAAACGGACCGTCAGGTCCCGGTCGGTGAAGGAACGAAGCACCTCGTACGCCATCGCGGGACCGAGATCGGAGCCGCCGATACCGATGTTCACGACGTTCTTGATCCGCTTGCCGGTGTGGCCCGTCCACTCCCCCGAACGGACCCTGCCCGCGAAGACGGCCATCTTGTCCAGCACGGCATGCACCTGCGGGACGACATCGACACCGTCGACCTCGACCACCGCACCACGCGGGGCCCGCAGCGCCGTGTGCAGCACGGCCCGGTCCTCCGTCGCGTTGATCTTCTCGCCACGGAACATGGCGTCCCGCAGCCCGAACACATCGGTCGCGGCGGCGAGCTCGCGCAGCAGGCGCAGCGTCTCGTCCGTGATCAGGTGCTTGGAGTAGTCGACGTGCAGGTCGCCGACCTGGAGCGCGTAGTCGGAGCCGCGCGCCGGATCGGCGGCGAACAGCTCACGCAGCTGCACGTCTCCGAGTTCTTCCCGGTGCTTGGCGAGCGCCGTCCACTCGGGCATCTGATTGAGCCTGGTACGGCTTTCTGCGTTCATCTCGGACTTCAGCCTTCTCTCGTACCTGAGTACGTACCTTGCCCCGCTGCTTGACCAACCTAATTGATCAGGGCCCGGTATACGGCATCTGTCCGGACCGCTACGGCCGAACGAGTCCGGCCGGACACTTGGGTGTGTCCGGCCGGTGCTCAAGTCCTAGATCTCGCCCCGCAGTTTGGCGAGCGCCTCCGCGAGGATCGCCTCGCCGTCCGCGTCACTGCGCCGCTCGCGCACATACGCGAGGTGCGTCTTGTAGGGCTCGGTGCGCGGCGGGTCCGGCGGGTTGTCCCGGTCCTGCCCGGCAGGGAAGCCGCAGCGCGGACAGTCCCAAGTCTCCGGCACCTGCGCGTCGGAGGCGAAGCTCGGCTGCGTCTCGTGCCCGTTGGAGCACCAGAAGGAGATGCGCAGACGCGGCGCGGACTCGCCGCGCTCGGCCTCGCCCATCGGCCCCGCCCCGACCCGACTTCCTCGGATCGCGTTGCCACTTGCCACGGTCGTAACTCCCTGCGTGATGGTGCCGCGGAGCTTGTCGGCGTCTCACTCCGCCGCGGGCGCCTCAGTCTACGTAAGGCCCAACGCGCGTCCAGTGATTGGAGTTACATCCCCGCCCCTAGACGCAAGCCCCATGATAGGCCGCGCCGGAGGGCGCGTACCGAACATGGGGCCTTATGTGCGCGATGTGCAGGTGCGACGACGTCAGTTGTTGACCTTCATGAGCAGGCCGAGCACGACAATGCACGCGAACCACAGCAGACCGAGCACGATGGTGATGCGGTCCAGGTTGCGCTCGGCGACCGACGAGCCGCCGACGGACGACTGCATGCCGCCACCGAACATGTCGGAGAGACCGCCACCCTTTCCCTTGTGCATCAGCACAAGGAGCATCAGCAGCAGGCTGAAGACGATCAGGGCGATCGAGAACCCCATAACCACGGCTGGTCCCTACTTCCTGGCAATTCTCTCGGACTGAACTGATACGTACTGCGATGTATCCGTACTGCGACTTATACGTGCTGCGGGGGCCCGGTGGAAAGCCACCCGGCCCCCGCAAGGGTACGACGTAACGCCGCTACCGCATACTCACGGCCTGTTCGTTCGCCTCCGGGGCGCTCCGTGCCGGTGTCGAGAGGCCGACGCGCCCCCGCGGCTCACTGGTCGCGGAACCGGATGATCTTGACGAACTCCTCGGCGTCGAGCGCCGCGCCGCCGACGAGGGCGCCGTCGACGTCGGGCTTCGACATGATCTCCGCGACGTTCCCGGACTTCACCGAGCCGCCGTACTGGATGCGGACCTTGTCGGCCAGCTCCTGGGAGTACAGCTCGGCGAGCTTGCCGCGGATCGCCCCGCAGACCTCCTGGGCGTCGTCGGCGCCGCAGACCTTGCCGGTGCCGATCGCCCAGACCGGCTCGTACGCGATCACGACGGTCTCGGCCTGCTCGGCCGGGATGTCCTTGAGACCGCCCTCGACCTGCGACAGCGTGTGCGCGACGTGGTTGCCCGCCTCGCGGACGTGGAGCTCCTCGCCGACGCACAGGATCGGGGTCAGGCCGTGCTTGAAAGCGGCCTTCACCTTGGCGTTGCAGACCTCGTCGGTCTCGTCGTGGTACTGCCGGCGCTCGGAGTGGCCGACCGCCACGTACGTGCACTTGAGCTTGGCGAGCATCGGGCCCGAGATCTCACCGGTGTAGGCACCGGAGTCATGGGCCGAGATGTCCTGGGCGCCGTACTTGATCTTGAGCTTGTCGCCGTCGACCAGGGTCTGTACGGAGCGCAGGTCGGTGAAGGGCGGCAGGACCGCGACCTCGACGGCGTCGTAGTCCTTGTCGGCCAGCGCGAAGGCGAGCTTCTGGACGTGGGCGATGGCCTCGAGGTGGTTGAGGTTCATCTTCCAGTTGCCCGCCATCAGCGGCGTGCGGGTGGTCATTGAGGTCAGTCCTCCAGTGCGGCAAGGCCGGGGAGCGTCTTGCCCTCAAGGTATTCGAGGGAGGCGCCGCCGCCGGTCGAGATGTGGCCGAATGCATTCTCGTCGAAGCCAAGGAGCCGGACGGCCGCGGCGGAGTCGCCACCGCCGACGACCGTGAAGGCCGGGGAGTCGAGGAGCGCCTGGGCGACCGACTTGGTGCCCTCGGCGTAGTCGGGGTGCTCGAAGACGCCCATCGGGCCGTTCCAGAAGACGGTCCCGGCGTCGGCGAGCTTCGATGCGTACAGCTTGCGGGTCTCCGGACCGATGTCGAGACCCTCCTGGTCGGCCGGGATGGCGTCCGCGGCGACGGTGGTGGGGTTGGCCGGGGCCTTGGTCTTGAGATCGGGGAAGTCCGGCGAGACCAGGACGTCCACGGGGAGCACCAGCTCGACGCCGTTGTCCTCGGCGCGCTTGATGTACTCCTTGACGGCCGGGATCTGGTCCTCCTGGAGGAGGGAGATGCCGACCTCGTGGCCCTGGGCCTTGAGGAAGGTGTAGGCCATGCCGCCGCCGATGAGCAGGCGGTCGGCCTTGCCGAGCAGCTGGTCGATGACGGCGAGCTTGTCGGAGACCTTGGCCCCGCCGAGCGCGACCACGTAGGGGCGCTTGACCTCGTCGGTGAGCTTCTTCAGGACGCCGACCTCGGTGGCGATGAGGTAGCCGGCGTAGTGCGGCAGGCGGGCCGGCAGGTCGTACACGGAGGCGTGCTTGCGGTGCACCGCGCCGAAGCCGTCGCCCACGTAGACATCGGCCAGCGCGGCCAGCCGGTCGGCGAACTCGCCGCGCTCGGTGTCGTCCTTCGACGTCTCACCGGCGTTGAAGCGGAGGTTCTCGATGACGGCGACCTGGCCGGGCTCCAGACCGTCCACCGCGTCGTGGGCGGCGGGGCCGACGGTGTCCTGGGCGAACGCGACCGGCTTGCCGAGGAGCTCGGCGAGGCGCTCGGCGGCCGGCAGCAGCGAGAACGCCGGGTCCGGTGCTCCCTTGGGGCGGCCCAGGTGGGAGGCGACGATCACCTTGGCGCCTCCGTCGGCCAGGGCCTTGACGGTGGGCAGGACGGCGCGGATGCGGCCGTCGTCGGTGATCTTGCCGTCGGCGAGAGGCACGTTGAGGTCGGCGCGGACGAAGACCCGCTTGCCCTCGACCCCTTCGGCGAGAAGTTCGTCGATCGTCTTCATGGCTGGACTCCTGGACTTCTTGGGTGGGCTGACGCACAACAGGGCCCGGACGGCGCGGCGTTGCGCGGTCCGGACCCTGTGCTCACATCGAGATGCCGGCTCTGGATTTAGAGCTGGCCGCCGACGAAGACCGTGAGGTCGACGAGACGGTTGGAGTAGCCCCACTCGTTGTCGTACCAGCCGAGGATCTTCACCGAGTTACCTTCCTGAACCATGGTCAGGGAGGAGTCGAACGTGCAGGACGCCGGGTCGCCGACGATGTCGGAGGAGACGATCGGGTCCTCGGTGTAGGACAGGTAGCCCTTGAGGTCGCCGTCCTCGGAGGCCTTCTTGAACGCGGCGTTGACCTCGTCCTTGGTGGTCTCGCGCGCCAGGGTGACGACCAGGTCGGTGGCGGAGCCGGTCGGGACCGGGACGCGCATCGCGATGCCGTCGAGCTTGCCCTTGAGCTGCGGGAGGACCAGGGCGGTCGCCTTGGCGGCACCGGTGGTGGTCGGAATGATGTTCTCGGCGGCGGCACGGGCGCGGCGCAGGTCCGAGTGCGGGAAGTCCAGGATGCGCTGGTCGTTCGTGTACGCGTGGACCGTGGTCATCAGGCCCTTGACGATGCCGAAGTTCTCGTCGAGAACCTTGGCCATCGGCGCCACACAGTTCGTGGTGCAGGACGCGTTCGAGATGACGTGGTCCGTCGCCGGGTTGTACTGGTCCTGGTTGACGCCCATCACGATGGTGATGTCCTCGTCCTTGGCCGGAGCCGAGATGAGGACCTTCTTGGCGCCGCCGGCGATGTGCTTCTCGGCGTCGGCCTTCTTCGTGAAGATGCCGGTCGACTCGATGACGATGTCGACGCCCAGCTCGCCCCACGGGATGTCGGCGGGGTTGCGCTCGGAAAGGACCTTGATGGTGTGGCCGTCGACGGTGATCGTGTCGGCGGTGTGCGTCACCTCGGCCTTGAGGCGGCCGAGGATGGTGTCGTACTTCAGAAGGTGTGCGGTGGTCGCGGTGTCACCGAGGTCGTTGACAGCCACGATCTCGATGTCTGCACCCTGCTCAAGCAGCGCGCGGAAGTAGTTACGCCCGATGCGGCCAAAGCCGTTGATGCCTACGCGGATCGTCACGAACCGATCTCCTCGTTGGTACGCCGGTTTTAGACGCCGGCGAGTTGTATGGGATGTCCCCGACCGCCTCCGACCCTACCTCTCCGAAGCCCTCCGAGTGACATTGAGTGGACCCTTGTGCGGCCCGGCGGCCCGTACCGCCCAGTAGGGGTACGGACCGCCGGGATTCCCGCTCATCTGGCGCTTTTCGCGAAAAGTGAGCGGGGTATTTTGTCCGGTTTTCGGCTTGGTGGTTTTCAGCTCTTCAGGGAGGCCAGTGCCTTCCCCACGAGCACGCTCCGCTCGGCCGCCGTGGCGACGTGTTCGAGACCGAATCCGAGGAGCACGGTGTCCTTGGTGCTGACGGCTCCGTAGGTCTTGAACAGTTCACCCGCACGGGCCCAGTTCTTGGTGACGACGGGGCTGCCCGGGGGCGGGCCCGCGACCGTCCAGGCGCCGAACGACGACTCGAAGCCCTCGGTCTCCTTCGCGGCGCCGCCGATGACGACGGACGCGTTGTCGGCGAGGACGCCGTGGCCGCCGCTGCCGGGGTCGGTGATGTAGCTGAGCGAGACCTCGACCGTCTTGCCCGCGTAGGCGCTCAGGTCGAAGGTGACCGGCTTCCAGCCGTCCGAGGCGCCCGTGAAGCTGTTCCAGGAGCCGGAGGTGCCGGTGGCCGTGCAGCCCGCACTGCCGGGCGTCAGATAGCGCTTGAGCGCCGGGTGCTCCTTGATCAGGAATCCGGCCTCGCACTCGGCGGGGACGGCGTTCGTGGTGGCGCCGCCGGCCTCGGGCAGCGTCGTCCAGTCCTCGGCGCCCGCCGTGTGCGCCTCCAGCACCGCGTGGTCGTAGCCGGGTTCGGTGTCCCACAGGAGCTGGAACTTCAGGGACGGCTTGTCGGCGGCGGAGACCCCGGTGAGATCGATGGTGCGGGTCAGGCGCTGCCAGCCGTCGTCCGTGTGCACGGCGGCGGCCATGGAGCTGCCCTCGAACGGGCTGTACGGGTTGGGGGTGCCCGCGTACGCACCGGCGCCCGCGCTCGTGAACTGCGGGTAGTCGGCCTTGGACAGCACGTCGGAGGTGGCCTGGTAGGTCGCGGCGATGTTCAGCGGGTTGCCGGGAGCGTCGCCGAGGCCCGCGGCCGCGCCGGTGAGCACGCCGGATCCGGCGAACTTCGTGGCGCCGGGTGTCGACGTACGTGAGTACGCGCCCAAGTAGTACTGACTGAAGTCGTTCGTGGTCGTGTCGCCGATGGCGACGGAGCCGCCCGCCTGCTCACCGGCCTCGATCAGCTTGCCGCCCTCGTTGAGGTAGTCGCGCAGGGCGAGTTGGGTGGTGAGGCCGGGACGGTCGGCGCCCGTGTAGTGGACGACGGTCCTGAAGTGGTCGAGCACCGCGAGTGCGTCCGGGGCGCCCTGGGTGGCGACGTTCCACACGAGCGGGGTGCGGCCGTTCGCCTTCAGCGCGTCCACGTAGGCCTTGGTCTGCTGGCCTGTGGCGTCGTTCTCGGCGACGACGAGGGTGTCGGCCCCGGGCCGCTCGGCCACGGTGTACGTGAAGTGCTCGCTGGAGGTGCGCTTCCCGGACTTGCCGCGTCCGGTGAACCAGACCTCGACCTTGTCGCCCGGGTCCGCGCCCTCGATCCTCGCGCGGTACGCGTCGAAGTGGAGGTTGTCGTCGCCGCCGTAGGTCTCGCCGCCCTTCCAGGCGTGCAGGTCCTCGTCGTGCGTACGGCCGCCGTCCACACGGTAGTTGAGCTCCTTGTCGCGCACCGACTTGCGGACGGTCACCGAGACCTCCTGGTCGGCGCCGCGCGCGTACGAGGTGCTGAAGGCGGCCGGGGTGAAGTCGGGGGCGTCGAGGCCGACCGAGGAGGACGGCCGATCCGGGTGCGCCGCGGTCTCGGCCACGGAGAGCGCGAACGGGATGTTCTTGGCGAACTCCTGCTGGATCAGCTTCTCGTCGTCCGGGAAGGTGAAGACCGACTCGCAGTCCTCGGGGCGCCACTGGTCGTCCGGGTCCACGGCCGACGCGGTCTGGCACTCGCTCATCTCCGGGGTGAACATCCCGGTGCCGTTGACGTTGCCCGCGTGCCCGTCCGCCTCGCCGTTGGTGGTGTACAGCTCGGAGGAGACCTGCGGGTGGTAGCCGGGGATCGCGGAGTTCTCGGGGGTCCCGGCGAGCGCCTTGTAGAGCACGTCGTCCGGCGTCGGCGTGGCCACCTGCCAGCCCACTCCGTAGAGCAGCAGCTCGGCCGCGGAGTGGTAGTTGATGGCGTACCGGAAGCCGATGCGCTTCTCGAAGGCGTCGAGGGCCTTCGTCTCGGGTTCGGAGCCGGGGCTCGCGCCGCGGTAGGTCTCGCTGGCGGGGCTCGGGGACGAACCCTCGTCGTCGTAGCCCCACTTGTAGGCGAAGTTGCGGTTGAGGTCGACGCCGTCGCCCGTGGTGATCGCGCCGTCGCCGTTCACGTCCCGCATGTTCTTGCGCCACTGGCGGTCGCCGTCGGGGTTGAACGTCCAGTCGTACCCGTCGGGGTTCGCCGACAGGACGAACCACATCTCCGTGGAGTCGACGATCTTCTTGATGCGCTTGTCCTTGGAGTAGTTGTCCAAGTAGTAGTGCATCAGGCGGCGGGTCATCTCGGGGGTGATCCACTCGCGGGCGTGCTGGTTGGACATGTAGAGCACGGACGGCTTCGAGCCGTCCCTGGTCGTACGGGCGCCCTTGGTGAGCTTGACCGCCAGGATGTCCTTGCCCTGGAGCGTCTTGCCGATGGAGACGACCTTGGTGAGGCCGGGGTGGGCCTGGCCCGTCCGGACGATCTCCTCCTGGAGATTGCCCTTGCCGCTGTAGGGGCGGAACACACCGTCGCCCGCGGCCGCCACACGGGCTCGCGCCTTGGCGGAGAGCGTGTGCTCGGTGAGTTCGACGCCCTTCTTCTCCAGCTGCTTCGCCTGCTTGTCGGTGAGGTAGACCTCGACCTCGGCCTTCCCCTTCTCGGGGGCCTGTTCCCCGAGTTCGTGCCCGTCCTGCCCGGCCGCGAGGAGCAGGGGTACCTGCTCCTTCGTGACCTCGGCGCGGAACACCTTGACCGGATCGGCGTCCGTCCGGTGTGCACCGCCGCTCTGCGCCTGGGCGACGGGCGTCAGTCCCGCGCCTCCCAGTCCGCCCAGAATGAGTGCCGTGGTGGCGAGGATCGATCTCGCTCTTCGTCTCATGAGCCCCCCTTGCAGTTGTGTACCGCAGAAGCAGGTGAGTACCGCAGAAGCTGTGGTGTCCCGCAGAAGTCGCGGTGTACCGCAGAAGCGAACAGACGCCAGACTCATGACAGTTCATGGTCAAGTCAAGGGTGCGTCAAAGAGGTCTCGTCAGACCCCGCGTGGTCCCCATGCGCAGCGAAAACGCCGGTGCCCGTGCCCCGGCGGGGCACCGGCACCGGCGTGAGTCATTCCGCTCCGGGGTCAGCCGGCGAGATTGTCGGCCATCTCCTCGGTGATGTTCGACTCCGTGCCCGGGATGCCCATGTCCTGGGCCCGCTTGTCGGCCATCGCGAGCAGCCGGCGGATGCGGCCCGCGACGGCGTCCTTCGTCAGCGGCGGGTCGGCGAGCGCGCCCAGCTCCTCCAGGGAGGCCTGCTTGTGCTCCATGCGCAGCCGCCCGGCGGCCGCGAGGTGCTCCGGCACCTCGTCGGCGAGGATCTCCAGGGCGCGCTGCACGCGGGCCCCGGCGGCGACGGCGGCGCGCGCCGAGCGGCGCAGGTTCGCGTCGTCGAAGTTGGCCAGGCGGTTGGCGGTGGCGCGGACCTCGCGCCGCATCCGCCGCTCCTCCCAGGCGAGCACCGACTCGTGCGCCCCCATGCGGGTGAGCAGGGCGCCGATGGCGTCCCCGTCCCGTACGACGACCCGGTCCACCCCGCGTACCTCACGGGCCTTGCCCGCGATCTGGAGCCGGCGTGCGGCGCCGACCAGGGCGAGCGCGGCCTCCGGGCCGGGGCAGGTCACCTCCAGGGAGGAGGAGCGGCCGGGCTCGGTGAGCGAGCCGTGCGCCAGGAACGCACCGCGCCAGGCCGCCTCGGCGTCGCAGGTGGCCCCCGAGACCACCTGCGGCGGGAGACCCCGGATCGGGCGGCCGCGGCCGTCGACAAGACCGGTCTGGCGGGCCAGCTGGTCACCGCCGGCCACGACCCGTACGACGAAGCGCGAGCCCCGGCGCAACCCGCCGGGCGCCATCACGATCAGTTCCGAGCTGTGCCCGAAGATCTCGAGGATGTCCCGCTTCAGCCGTCGTGCCGCCATCGCGGTGTCCAGCTCCGCCTCGATCACGATGCGGCCGCTCACCAGGTGGAGCCCGCCCGCGAAGCGCAGGATGGCCGAGACCTCTGCCTTTCTGCAGCAGGTCCGGGTGACGGGAAGCCGGGAGATCTCGTCCTTCACCGCTGCCGTCATCGCCATGGGCCGATCCTTCCATGCATCCGAAAAATACGGTCGTACGCGGCGGCCAACAGCTCCGGATCGTGCCTCGGAGTCCCGTCGGGCCTGGCCACAGGCGCCAGCTCGACCGCAGCGCCGAAGCCCTCCTTGGCGGCGTCGGTCAGGGACTCGCGATCAGGCACGGCGGCCTCGTCGGCCAGCACCACGTCCAGGGCGAGTTTAGGGGCGTGTCGTCCCAAAACCTCCAAATGACGCTGCGGTGAGAACCCCTCGGTTTCTCCGGGCTGCGGCGCGAGGTTCAGCGAGAGGACCCTGCGGGCCTTCGTCACCGTCAGCGCGTCGAGCAGCTCGGGGACCAGCAGATGCGGGATGACGGAGGAGAACCAGGAGCCGGGGCCGAGCACCACCCAGTCGGCGTCGAGCACCGCGGCGACCGCCTCGGGGACGGCCGGCGGGTCGTGCGGCACGAGGTGCACGGACTGCACCTCGCCCGGCGTGAGGGCCACCGTGGCCTGGCCGCGCACCGTGTCGACGTCGTCGGGGCGGGCCGGGTCATGCCCCTTGACCAGGGCCTGGAGCTCCAGCGGGACCGCGGACATGGGCAGGACGCGCCCCTGCGCGCCGAGCAGCTTGCCGACCAGGTCGAGGGCCTGCACATGGTCCCCGAGCTGCTCCCACAGGGCGACGATCAGCAGATTGCCGACGGCGTGCTCGTGAAGGTCGCCCTGGGACTGGAAGCGGTGCTGGATGACGCGGGCCCAGGTCTGGCCCCAGTCGTCGTCGCCGCACAGGGCCGCGAGGGCCTTGCGCAGGTCGCCGGGCGGCAGGACGCCCAGCTCGTCACGGAGCCGGCCGCTGGAGCCGCCGTCGTCGGCGACGGTCACCACGGCGGTGAGATCGCCGGTGATGCGCCGCAGGGCCGCCAGGGACGCGGACAGGCCCATGCCGCCGCCGAGGGCGACGACCTTGGGCTGGGCGCCGCGCCGGCGGCCCGTGGGAGGAGTGACCCGGCGGAGCCTGCTGCCGAGCCGGAGTGTGCGACCGGTCATTCGCGGCCCATGTCCCGGTGGACGACCACGGTCTCCACGCCCTCCGCCGCGATGCGCGCGGCGAGCTTCTCCGACATGGCCACCGAGCGGTGCTTGCCGCCGGTGCAGCCGACCGCGATCGTCACGTACCGCTTGCCCTCGCGGCGGTACCCGGCCGCGATGAGCTGGAGCAGCTCGGTGTAGCGGTCGAGGAACTCCTTGGCTCCGGGCTGACCGAAGACGTAGCTCGCCACCTCTTCGTTCAGGCCGGTGAAGGGGCGCAGCTCGGGGACCCAGTGCGGGTTCGGCAGGAAGCGCATGTCGACGACCAGGTCGGCGTCGACGGGCAGGCCGTACTTGAAGCCGAACGACATGACCGTGGCCCGCAGCTCGGGCTCCTCGTCACCGGCGAACTGGGCGTCCATCTTGGCCCGCAGTTCGTGCACGTTCAGGCTGGAGGTGTCGATGACCAGGTCGGCGTCGCCGCGCAGCTCGCGCAGGAGCTCGCGCTCGGCCGCGATGCCGTCGACGATGCGGCCGTCACCCTGGAGGGGGTGCGGGCGGCGCACCGACTCGAAGCGGCGCACCAGGGCCTCGTCGGAGGACTCCAGGAACACGATGCGCCGGGTGACCTGGCGGGACTCCAGGTCGGCGAGGGACTGGTGGAGGTCGTCGAAGAACCGGCGGCCGCGTACGTCGACGACGACGGCGATCCGGGCGACGTTCCCCTGGGAGCGGGCGCCGAGCTCCACCATCGTGGGGATCAGCGCGGGCGGCAGGTTGTCGACGACGAACCAGCCGAGGTCCTCCAGACACTTGGCGGCCGTGGAACGCCCGGCGCCGGACATCCCGGAGATGATCACCAGTTCGGGGATGGCCGCGTCGGACGCCCCGGCGGTCTCGCTCGTCGTACCCGTACTCACCTGTGCTCCGTCTGTCTCCGCAACCTGGCCTGCCCGGTCATCGGGGGCCGGCTGTGGTGCTGCCTGTTCGCCCTGCTCGTTCTCGTTCATGGCTCCTGCCCCCGTCGTCCTTCCGAGGTGGCCGCGGCCGTGGCCGCGGGGTCCTCGTCTTCAATGATCTCTCCTGTGGCCGTGTTCACGGCCGGTGCGGCGGGTTCCGCGCGTGCGAAGGCCGCCACGATCGTCTCTGCCGTCTTGAGACCTATGCCGGGAACCTCGCAGATCTGATCGATTGTGGCCGATCGCAGGCGCTTCACCGAACCGAAGTGCTTGATCAGGGCCTGCTTGCGCGTGTCCCCGAGGCCGGGCACCTCGTCGAGCGGCCCGGCCTTGAAGCGCTTGGCCCGCTTGGTGCGCTGGTACGTGATCGCGAAGCGGTGCGCCTCGTCACGTACGCGCTGCAGAAGGTAGAGCCCTTCGCTGGTGCGCGGCAGGATCACCGGGTCGTCCTCGTCGGGCACCCAGACCTCTTCGAGGCGCTTGGCCAGGCCGCACACCACGATGTCGTCGATGCCCAGCTCGTCGAGCGCCCGCTTGGCCGCAGCCACCTGCGGCTGCCCGCCGTCGACCACGACCAGCTGGGGCGGGTACGCGAACCGCTTGGGGCGGCCGTCGTCCTCGGTGAGACGGGACTCGATCGGGCCGTCCTCGTCCGCCGGCTCGGCATCGGACCACTCCCCCGACTTCTCCTGCGCCGCCAGGTAGCGCTTGAAGCGGCGCGTGATCACCTCGTGCATGGAGCGGACGTCGTCCTGCCCCTCGAAGCCCTTGATCTGGAAGCGCCGGTACTCGCTCTTCCTGGCCAGGCCGTCCTCGAAGACGACCATGGAGGCCACGACGTCGTCGCCCTGGAGGTGGGAGATGTCGTAGCACTCGATGCGCAGCGGGGCACTGTCCAGCTCGAGAGCCGCGGCGATCTCCTCGAGGGCGCGCGAGCGCGTGGTGAGGTCGGAGGCGCGCCTGGTCTTGTGGAGCGCGAGCGCCTGCTGCGCGTTCCTGTGGACCGTCTCCATGAGCGCCTTCTTGTCGCCGCGCTGCGGGATCCTCAGCGACACGTTCGACCCGCGGCGCGTGGTGAGCCATTCCTGTACGGGTTCCAGAGGGTCGGGCAGCGCGGGCACGAGGACCTCCTTGGGCACGGCGTCCCCGCGCTCCTCGCCGTACAGCTGCTGGAGCGCATGCTCGACGAGGTCACCGCTGGTGACCGCCTCGACCTTGTCCGTGACCCAGCCGCGCTGGCCGCGCACGCGCCCGCCCCGCACATGGAAGATCTGCACGGCGGCCTCCAGCTCGTCCTCGGCGAGGGCGATCAGGTCGGCGTCCGTGGCGTCGGCAAGGACGACGGCGCTCTTCTCCATCGCCTTGCGCAGGGCCTCTATGTCGTCACGCAGGCGCGCGGCGCGCTCGTACTCCATCTCCTCGGCGGCGTCCGTCATGTCCTTCTCGAGACGGCGGATGTACGTGCCGGTACGGCCGGTCATGAAGTCGCAGAAGTCCTCGGCCAGTTCGTGATGCTCCTCGGGCGAGACGCGGCCTACGCACGGGGCCGAACACTTGCCGATGTAGCCGAGGAGGCAGGGGCGGCCGGTGCGGGCGGCGTTCTTGAAGACGCCGGCGGAGCAGGTGCGGACCGGGAAGACGCGCAGCAGCAGGTCGACGGTGTCGCGGATGGCCCAGGCGTGCCCATAGGGACCGAAGTAGCGCACGCCCTTCTTCTTCTGGCCGCGCATGACCTGCACGCGCGGGAACTCCTCGTTCATCGTCACCGCGAGGTACGGATAGCTCTTGTCGTCGCGGTACTTGACGTTGAACCGGGGGTCGTACTCCTTGATCCAGGAGTACTCCAGCTGGAGTGCCTCGACCTCCGTGGACACCACGGTCCACTCCACGGACGCGGCCGTGGTGACCATCGTGCGGGTGCGGGGATGCAGGTGCGCCAGGTCCTGGAAGTAGTTGGCCAGGCGCTGGCGCAGGCTTTTCGCCTTCCCGACGTAGATCACCCGGCGGTGCTCGTCGCGGAATCTGTACACCCCTGGGGAGTCCGGGATCTGTCCCGGCTGGGGGCGGTAGCTGGAGGGGTCGGCCATGTCAGACACCCTACTTGCGGCCACCGACAGTGAGGTTGCCCACGCGTTTCCCGGAGCGCTCCCGCCGCCCGCCTGACCAGACGGTTGCGCATCGAGTCTTGTCCGGTGCAGATCAACACGCTTCAATGCCGGATGAATTGGGGCCGCACACGCCCCGGCCGGACGGACGTTGTGAGGATGCACGGGGGAGGGCCCTGGATGTCGTACGGCACACAGCACGCGGACACCGGCGCGCCCGCACTGGAGACGGCCCTGCGGGCGGGGCCCTTCCATGTCGCCCTGCGGGCCGCGATCACCGCGCGCGGGCTGCCGCTGCACCGCGTGCAGCACCATCTGACCCGCCACGGTGTCACGGTCGGCGTCACCAGTCTGAGCTACTGGCAGCAGGGGGCCAGGCGCCCGCAGCGCACCGAGTCCCTACGTGCCGTGCGCGCGCTGGAGGAGATCCTGGACCTGCCCGACGAGTCCCTGATCCGGCTCCTCGCCAAGGACGAGGAACACGCGGCCCGCCAACGCCCCTCGACCCGCTCCTACCGCTCGCTCGTCGAGGCCTCGGGCGTCCTCGAACAGTTCCTCGCCGAGCTCGGTTCGTCCCCGGACGGCGGCCTGCACACGGTCGGCCATCACGAGCGGGTGCGGATCGGGGCGCGACGCGAACTCCTCGGCCTCGACTCCCAGCACATCGTGCGCGCCCACCAGGACGGCGTGGACCGCTACGTGGCCGTCCACCACGGAGACCCTGGATGCAGCACGGATCACGTCTCGGTGCGCGCCCTGGAGAACTGCCGCACGGGGCGGGTGCGGCGGCACCGGGGAACGGGCGTCGTCGTGGCGGAGCTCCTCTTCGACACGCGGCTGCGGGCGGGCGACACGTTCCTCTTCCGCTACGGCTTCGAGGACGGCACGGCGGGCACCTCGTCGGAGTACCTGCGCGGCTTCGGCTTCGCGGGCGGGCAGTACGCGCTCCAGGTCAGGTTCACCGAGGGCGTCCTGCCCGTGCGCTGTCACCGCTTCACCCAGCACTCGGCGGCGGCTCCGCGCGGCGGCCGCCAGGACCTGCCGCTCAGCGCGAGCCACCGCGCGGTCCACGTGGTGGAGCCACAGGTGCGGGCCGGGATCCTGGGGATCGGCTGGGACTGGGAGGGCTGATCGACGGGGTGGGGCCGATCGGGGTCCAGGTCCGGTCAGGCCGCCGGGCCCGCGACGATCTTGCCGTTCTTCACCTCGACCGGCACCTTCGCCAGCGGCCGGGTCGCCGGGTCGTGCAGCACCTTTCCGTTCGTGGCGTCGAACTTGCTGCCGTGGCAGGAGCACGTGAGCTCCGTGCCCTCCAGCATGCTGATGGGGCACCCCGCGTGCGTGCAGATGGTGCTGAACGCGGTGTAGTCGTCGGCCGACGGACGGCTGACCACCACGTTCTCGTCCTGGTACAGCTTGACGCCGCCCACGGGCACCTCGTCGGCCTTGCCGAGGTCGACCGGTGCCTTCGGCGCCGACTCCGCGCGGCCCCCCGACCCGCCCGGCGAGCAGGCGGCGATCCCGAGCCCCGCGGTCCCGGCGAGGGCGGCACCCCGCAGCACGGTTCGGCGGGCGGGCGACGTGCCGGGCATGGGGACTCCAGGGGTCGGTCGGGGCGGGGCGCGATGGGCCACTGCACGCCAAGGCGCACATCGGTGACAGATCCGACGATACCGGTGAGGTGGATGGCGCCTCGTGGGACCCCGGCGCCGGCCACACCCGTACGCTTCTGGGCCGCCCTTCTCCCGCACCATGGCCCTCCTGTTTCCGCGCATCCTGGCCGCCCTTCTTCTTCACGATCCCGGCCGTCCTTGTTCCGCGGGCCATCCTGGACGTCCCCGCTTCTGCGGCATCCTGCACGGACGTCAGACGTCATCCGCCGCCCCGGGAGAGAACATCGCGTGAACCGTCCCACCGCCCGCGACGTGGCCGAACTGGCCGGCGTCTCACGTGCCGCCGTTTCCTTCGTCTTCAGCGGCCGGACACAGGGCTCCCCGTTGGCCGGCATCGGCTACGACAGCGTCGGCTTCGCGCCCACCTATCTGCTCATGGCGGCGACGGTCGCCGCGTTCACCGCCGTCTCCGTGGCCACGCTGCGTCCCGACGCGAAGGGTCTGCCCGAGTCGGTCCCGGACGTGCCCGCTTCCGGCCGGGGCACTGTGCCCGAGCCCGCGAGCCTCTAGCCTGTGCCTCGCCCCTGCACCTCCGATCCATCGCACGGCCGCACTCCCGCACCGCTCCACAGTTCAGCCCGAAAGGAACCACCCGTGATAGTCGTCGCCGGAGAGGCCCTGATCGACCTCGTGCCGCAGGGCGGGGCCGCCGATGACGGCGGCGACCTGCCCGTGCTCGCGCCCCGGCTCGGCGGCGGCCCCTTCAACACCGCGGTGGCCGTCGGCCGGCTCGGGTCCCCCGTGGCCTTCTGCTCACGGGTCTCCCGCGACGCGTTCGGCGAGGCGCTGCTCGGCGGGCTCACGCGGGCAGGCGTGGACGTGTCGTACGTCCAGCGGGGCGACGAACCGACGACGCTTGCCCTCGCGTCGATCGCCGCGGACGGCTCGGCCGGTTACTCGTTCTACGTCGAGGGCACGGCCGACCGGCTCTTCTCGGTGCCCGACCGGCTTCCGCCGGGCACGCGAGCGGTGTCGTTCGGCACGTGCTCGCTGGTCCTGGAGCCGGGTGCGAGCGCGTACGAGGAGCTGATGCGGTCGGCCTCGGGCCAGGGCGTGTTCACCGCGCTCGACCCGAACATCCGGGCCGGCCTCATCCCCGACCCGGACGCGTACCGGGCGCGTTTCAAGAGCTGGCTCCCCTCGACCGGCCTGCTCAAGCTGTCCGAGGAGGACGCGCAGTGGCTGGGCGGCACCCCGCAGGAGTGGCTTGCCTCGGGTCCCGTGGCCGTCGTGATCACGCGGGGAGGCGACGGCCTGACGGTCTTCACGCGGGGCGGCGCGCGATACGACGTACCGGGTGAGCGCGTCGACCTCGTCGACACGATCGGCGCGGGCGACACCGTGAACGCGGCGCTGCTGCACGGTCTGGCCACGTGGGACGCGCTGTCCGTGGAGGCGGTGGCGGGCCTCGCCGAGGACGCGTGGCACCGGCTGCTGCGGTTCGCCGCACGCGCCGCCGCGGTCACCTGCTCGCGGGCCGGCGCCGAGCCCCCGTACGCGTCCGAACTCCCGCCGCTGTAACGGCCGTTCACCTGCCCCGGTCAGCCGTGCCCGCTCCGCCGATCACCCGTTGACCACGAGGCGCTGACCGTCGGCCTCGGGCATGGCCGGCGTCTCGTACGCCAGGCGGAGTGTGCCGGCCTCGGGGTGCGCGACGACGTCCACGCCGGGGCAGGGAGGGGACGGCGGCGAGCCGGTCGGCGACGGGCGCCCCCGCGGTGACGGTCAGTTCGTCGACGAGCGCGGCGACGCGCGGGTCGTGGATCGATGCCCCGTGCCGAGGCGGGAGACCTGCTCGTGGGCCACGCGGTCCCGTTCGGGGTACGCGGTGCGGGCGCGCGTACCGCTCGTAGCCGTCGGCGTACGCGATGACGTCGCCGATCCAGTTGACCAGGACCGCCGGGTGGGTTCGAGGCGGTCGAGGAGGGCTCGCGATGAACGCCCGGCGCCCCACGGGGAGTTCCCGTGGGGCGCCGGGCGTTTTTCGTGCGGTCGCGGACCGTCCGCGCTCAGTCCTGGCGGGCCCGCGTGGACTTGGTCGCGGTCTTCTTCGCGGCCGGCTTCTTCGCCGCGGCCTTCGTGGCCGACCTCCCGGCCGCCGTGGTGCTGGCCGTGGCAACCTTCTTCGCCGGGGCCTTAGCCGTCGCCGAGACGGTCTTCTTCGCGGCTGTGGCCTTCTTCACCGCCACCGTCTTCTTCGTACGCGCCGCGGGCACCGTCGCGTCGCTGAACCGGTCGGCGCCGAGGATGTCGCGCAGGAACTTGCCGGTGTGGCTGGACGGTTCGCCCGCGACCTCTTCGGGGGTGCCCTCGGCGACGACGAGGCCACCGCCGTTACCGCCCTCGGGGCCCATGTCGACGACCCAGTCGGCGGTCTTGATGACGTCGAGGTTGTGCTCGATGACGATCACCGAGTTCCCCTTGTCGACAAGGCCCGACAGGACGGTGATGAGCTTGCTGATGTCCTCGAAGTGCAAACCGGTGGTCGGCTCGTCGAGGACGTAGACGGTGCGTCCCGTGGACCGCTTCTGCAGCTCGCTCGCCAGCTTCACGCGCTGGGCCTCGCCTCCGGAGAGGGTCGGCGCGGACTGGCCGAGCCGGACGTAACCGAGACCGACGTCGTTCAGCGTGCGCAGGTGGCGGGCGATGCCCGGGACCGCCTCGAAGAAGCCGAGTGCCTCCTCGATGGGCATGTCCAGGACCTCGGCGATGGACTTGCCCTTGTAGTGGACGTCCAGCGTCTCGCGGTTGTAGCGCGCTCCGTGGCAGACCTCGCACGGGACGTAGACGTCCGGCAGGAAGTTCATCTCGATCTTGATCGTGCCGTCGCCGGAGCAGTTCTCGCAGCGGCCGCCCTTGACGTTGAAGGAGAAACGTCCCGGCAGGTAGCCCCGGACCTTCGCCTCGGTGGTCTCGGCGAACAGCTTGCGGACGTGGTCGAAGACTCCGGTGTACGTCGCCGGGTTCGAGCGCGGCGTGCGGCCGATCGGCGACTGGTCGACGTGCACGACCTTGTCGACGAGGTCGTCGCCCTCCACGCGCGTGTGCCGACCGGGAACGTTCCGCGCCCCGTTCAGCTCGCGGGCGAGGTGCGTGTACAGGATGTCGTTGACCAGGGTCGACTTGCCGGAACCGGAGACACCGGTGACGGCGGTCAGGACGCCGAGGGGGAACGACACGTCGATGTCGCGCAGGTTGTTCTCACGGGCGCCGTGCACGGTCAGCCTGCGCGTCGGGTCCACGGGGCGCCGGATGTCCGGCAGCGGGATGGACCTCTTGCCCGACAGGTACTGGCCGGTCATCGACTCGGCGTTGGCGAGCAGCTCCTTCAAGGGGCCGCTGTGGACGACCTTGCCGCCGTGCTCACCCGCGCCGGGGCCGATGTCGACGACCCAGTCGGCGACCTTGATGGTGTCCTCGTCGTGCTCGACGACGATGAGCGTGTTGCCCATGTCGCGCAGCCGTACGAGGGTCTCGATCAGGCGGTGGTTGTCGCGCTGGTGCAGGCCGATCGAGGGCTCGTCCAGGACGTAGAGCACGCCGACGAGGCCGGAGCCGATCTGCGTGGCGAGGCGGATGCGCTGGGCCTCGCCACCGGAGAGGGTGCCGGCCGCGCGGTTGAGCGAGAGGTAGTCGAGGCCGACGTCGACGAGGAACCGCAGCCGCTCGTTGACCTCCTTGAGGACTCGCTCGGCGATCTTCTTGTCGCGCGCGTTGAGCTTCAGCTCGCCCAGGAAGTCCGCGCAGTCACTGATGGACATCGCGGAGACCTCGGCGATCGACTTCTCCATCACCGTGACGGCGAGGACGATCGGCTTGAGGCGCGTGCCCTCACAGGTGGGGCAGGGCACCTCGCGCATGTAGCCCTCGAAGCGCTCGCGGCTGGAGTCGCTCTCGGCCTCGCTGTGGCGCCGCTTGACGAACGGGACGGCGCCTTCGAAGGGGGTCGTGTAGACCCGCTCGCGGCCGTACCGGTTGCGGTAGCGGACCTCGATCTGCGTCTTGTGGCCGTGCAGGAGGGCCTTCTTGGCGCGCTGCGGCAGGCCCGCGAAGGGGATGTCGGTCCGGAATCCCAACGCGTCCGCGAGGGCGCCGATGAGGCGTCCGAAGTAGTCCTTGGTGTGCCCGTGCGACCAGGGGTGGATGGCGCCCTCGTCGAGGGACTTGTCCTCGTCCGGGATGATCAGCTCGGGGTCGACCTCCATGCGTGTGCCGATGCCGGTGCAGTCCGGGCAGGCGCCGAAGGGCGAGTTGAAGGAGAAGGAGCGGGGCTCCAGCTCTTCGAAGGACAGGTCGTCGTACGGGCAGTACAGGTGCTCCGAGTACATGCGCTCGCGCTCGGGGTCGTCCTCGGGGAGGTCGACGAAGTCGAGCACGACCATGCCGCCGGAGAGGCCGAGCGCGGTCTCCACGGAGTCGGTCAGGCGGCGCTTGGCGGATTCCTTCACCGTGAGGCGGTCGACGACCACCTCGATGGTGTGCTTCTCCTGCTTCTTCAGGGTGGGTGGTTCCGACAGCTGGATCGTCTGCCCGTCGACCCGGGCGCGGCTGTACCCCTTGGTCTGAAGGTCGGCGAAGAGGTCGACGAACTCGCCCTTGCGCTCGCGCACGAGCGGCGAGAGCACCTGGAAGCGGCTGCCCTCGGGCAGGTCGAGGACCTTGTCGACGATGGCCTGCGGCGACTGGCGCGAGATGGGACGGCCGCACTCGGGACAGTGCGGCTTGCCGATGCGCGCGAAGAGCAGGCGCAGGTAGTCGTAGACCTCGGTGATGGTGCCGACCGTGGAGCGCGGGTTGCGCGAGGTCGACTTCTGGTCGATCGAGACGGCCGGGGAGAGGCCCTCGATGAAGTCGACGTCCGGCTTGTCCATCTGGCCGAGGAACTGACGTGCGTACGAGGAGAGCGACTCGACGTACCGCCGCTGCCCCTCGGCGAAGATCGTGTCGAAGGCGAGCGACGACTTGCCGGACCCCGACAGACCCGTGAAGACGATGAGCGAGTCGCGCGGAAGGTCGAGCGAGACGTTACGGAGATTGTGCTCGCGCGCGCCACGGACGATGAGACGGTCGGCCACGCCGGTCCGCACCTTTCTTGAGAGAAGCAACAGGGGCGGGGCCCCTGTCTTTCGAGACTAGGGGGGCCACCGTCAGCGATGGACTGTTTTCCATGGTTGGTAACAAACCCGGACCACCAAGAATGCCCGATGCCGCTCAGGAGCTTATAGCACGTACATTCGATTCCGGGTCTCGGTCGGCCGCCTTCACCCGATCGAGTGGCGGCGCTATCGTCTGCGTCATGAGCGATCATGTGCGCGACCTGGCCTCTGTACGTGAAGCGACCGACCGGCTCCTCACCGCTGTCGGCACGCTGGACAACGCGGCTGTGGCCGAGTCGTCACGGCTTCCCGGCTGGACCAGGGGCCACATCCTCGCCCACCTCGCCCGTAACGCGGACGCACTCGCGAACGTGCTCGCGGGCCGGCCCATGTACCCGAGCGCCGGGGCGCGCGACGCGGACATCGAGCGGGACGCGCCGCGCGACCTGCGCGAGCAGCTCGAGGACCTGCGGACCAGCGCCGCCGGATTCGAGGCCCGGGCCGAGGTCCCGGCCGACTGGGCGCGCACGGTCGAGCTGCGCAACGGCGTCAAGGACTCCGCCTCCCGGATCCCCTTCCGGCGCTGGGGCGAGGTCGACCTGCACCACGTCGACCTCGGGATCGGGTACGACCTGGAGGATCTGCCGGCGGAGTTCGTCGAGCGGGAGATCGACTTCCTCGCCGAGCGCTTCGCGGGGCACCCGGACATGCCGTCGACCGGCCTCAAGTCGGACGGCGGCCGGGTGTGGACGACGGGCGGCGGCGCCGGGACGGGTCCGGTCGGTGTCGCGGGCCCCGCCCCGGAGCTGCTCGGCTGGCTCTCCGGGCGGCGCGACGGTTCCGGGCTCACCGTCGAAGGCGGACGGCTGCCTGTCGTACCCCCGCTATAGGCTGAGTCCATGACGTACAGCGGAGCGGTGAAGGTCGGCGGCCCGGCGGATGTGCACGAGCTGCAGAACCTGATGATCTCCAAGGTCGCGGTCGGCGCGATGAACAACAACGCGTATCTGCTGCGCTGCCGTGCCACCGGCGAGCAGCTCCTCATCGACGCGGCCGCCGACGCGGAGACGCTGCTGACCCTGATCGGGGACGACGGCATCGCGTCCGTCGTCACGACGCATCAGCACGGGGACCATTGGCAGGCGCTCGCCCGGATCGTGGAGGTCACGGGCCCGCGTACGTACGCGGGCCGTTACGACGCGGAGGGCATCCCCGTCCCCACGGACGTGCTCGTCGAGGACGGGGACACGATCACCGTGGGTCGGGTCTCGCTGACCGCCCGGCACCTGGTCGGCCACACGCCCGGCTCGATCGCCCTCATCTACGACGACCCGCACGGCCACCCCCATGTCTTCACCGGGGACTGCCTGTTCCCGGGCGGCGTGGGGAACACGTGGAAGGACCCGAAGGCCTTCGGGAGTCTCATCGACGACGTCGAGTCGAAGATCTTCGGCCGGCTCCCCGACGAGACGTGGGTCTACCCCGGGCACGGGAACGACACGACGCTCGGCGCCGAGCGGCCGCATCTGCCGGAGTGGCGCGAGCGCGGCTGGTGAGTCAACGCCCGGCCGCGCCGGGCGTGTTCACTCCGCGGCCATGAGGGTCCGGCGGTACTAGACCGTGGCCACGCCGGGCTCGGCCAGGGCCGCCACCCGCTCCACCGCGAACGCGTATCCCTGGACCCCGCATCCGGCGATCACGCCGTCGGCCCTGAGGGACACGTAGGAGTGGTGCCTGAACTCCTCGCGCTGGTGGATGTTGGAGATGTGGACCTCGACTACGGGCAGGCCGTCACAGGCTTTGAGGGCGTCCAGGATCGCCACCGACGTATGCGAGTAGGCGGCCGGGTTGATCACGATGCCCACGTGGTTCTGGCGTGCCTCGTGGATCCAGTCCACCAGCTCACCCTCGTGGTTGGACTGCCGGAAGTCGACGCTCCCGCCGTGCACGGCCGCGGCCTTGGCGCACAGGGCCTCGACATCCGCGAGGGTGTCGGACCCGTAGATCTCCGGCTGCCGGCGGCCGAGGAGGTTCAGGTTCGGACCGTTCAGGACCATGATCGGGGCGTTGGCGAGGGTGCGGGGCACAGGGGACCTCCGTGCGTCGGGCGGCTGCTCCCCCTCGGTCTATCACGAGGCGTCACGGCGCTGCCCGGCCGTATCACCGTGATCGTCATGGCGTGACGGCCAGCTCCACGTACGCGGCGAACACCACGAGGTGGACTCCGCCCTGGAGCGGGGTGGCGCGGCCGGGGACGACGGTCAGCGTGCTCACCAGCATCGTCAGGACCAGCAGCACCATCTGCGTGGCACCGAGCCCGAGGACGAGGGGCCCCGACAGCCAGAACGACGCGATGGCGACGGCCGGGATGGTCAGTCCGATGCTGGCCATCGCGGAGCCGAGCGCGAGGTTGAGGCTCGTCTGGACGCGGTCACGGCGGGCCGCGCGCAGGGCCGCGATCGTCTCGGGCAGCAGGACGAGCAGCGCGATGATCACGCCGACGACGGAATGCGGCATCCCGGCTGCTTCGACGCCCGACTCGATCGTCGGGGACACGCCTTTGGCGAGGCCGACGACGGCGACGAGGGCGAGTCCGAGGAAACCGAGGCTGATCAGGGCGGTGCGGGTGGTGGGCGCGTCCGCGTGGTCGTCGCCGTCGATGACGTTGCCCTGCTTGGTGATCGGCAGGAAGTAGTCGCGGTGCCGCACTGTCTGGGTCGCCACGAAGATCCCGTACAGGACGAGCGCGGCGGAGGCCGCGAAGATCAGCTGCGACGTGGAGAACTCCGGGCCCGGCTTGCTCGTGGTGAACGTCGGCAGGACCAGGCAGAGCGTGGCCAGGGTGGCGACCGTGGCGAGCGCGCCGCCGGTGCCCTCGGACTGGAAGACGGCTACGCGGTGCCGGAACGCGGCGGCGAGCAGACTCAGTCCGACGATGCCGTTGCAGGTGATCATGACGGCGGCGAAGACGGTGTCGCGGGCGAGCGTGGCGCCCTTCTCACCGCCGTCGACCATGAGGGTGACGATCAGCGCCACTTCGATGACGGTGACGGCGACGGCGAGTACGAGAGAGCCGAAGGGTTCGCCGACGCGGTGGGCCACCACCTCGGCGTGGTGGACAGCCGCGAGCACGGACGCGGCGAGCACGACGGAGACGACGGCCACGACGGCGCCCGGCAGCGAGCGGCCCCAGGTGAACACCAGCAGGACGACCGCAAGGACGGGGACGACGGCCGTCCATTGCGTGACCAGTCTCCGAAGCCCAGCGATCATGCCTCGATGGTGCACCGACGGTGCGGGGGCCGCGACTTCGGGACGGGCACGTGTGCGTAGGGCCGAACGGGAGCGCGTGTGCGTGGAGCCGAACGGGAGAAGGAGCGCGCGGCCGGCGGCCGTGCGCTCCTTCTCTGTGCCGGGCTCAGAGCCGGGTCTTATGCCGGGCTCTCGCCGGGCTCTGTGCCGGACGGGTCAGGCCTTGATGCTGTCCTTGCGCGCGCCGTCGGTCGCGTCACCGTCCTGGTCGCCGTCGTCCCCGCCGTCGAGGGCCTGCTTCTGCGCCTGCTTCTTGGAGGCGATGAGGCTGGCGATGGTGGTGATCGCCAGGACACCGCAGATGACGGCCAGGGAGACCGGGATGGAGATCTCCGGCACGTGCACCCCGGACTCGTGCAGCGCGTGCAGGACGAGCTTCACACCGATGAAGCCGAGGATCACCGACAGGCCGTAGCTGAGGTAGACCAGCTTCCTGAGGAGTCCGCCGATGAGGAAGTACAGCTGGCGCAGACCCATCAGCGCGAACGCGTTGGCCGTGAAGACGATGTACGGGTCCTGGGTCAGGCCGAAGATCGCCGGGATCGAGTCCATCGCGAACAGCACGTCGGTCGTGCCGATCGCGAGCATGACGACCATGAGCGGCGTCAGGATCCGCTTGCCGTTGACCCGGATGAACAGCTTCGTGCCGTGATACCGGTCGGCGACGCCGAACTTCTTCTCGATGGACTTGAGGAGGCGGTTCTCCTCGAACTCGTCTTCCTCGTCGTCCGACATCGCTTCCTGGATGAGCTTCCAGGCGGTGTAGATGAGGAACGCGCCGAAGATGTAGAAGACCCACGAGAAGTTGGCGATGACGGCGGCACCGGCCGCGATGAAAATGGCGCGCAGCACCAGGGCGATCAGCACACCGAACAGCAGGACGCGCTGCTGGAGCTGGGACGGCACCGAGAACTTCGCCATGATCAGGATGAAGACGAAGAGGTTGTCGACGCTCAGCGACTTCTCGGTGATGAAGCCGGCGAAGAACTCACCCGAAGCCTGTGAGTTCCCCCAGATCAGCAGACCGACCCCGAAGAGGGCGGCCAGCACGATCCAGACGACCGTCCAGATTCCGGCTTCCTTGATCGATACGTCGTGGGGCTTGCGCCCGATGAAGAAGTCGACCGCGATCAGGGCGACCAGACCAAGAATGGTCAGCACCCAAAGGGTCATCGATACGTCCACTGCGCCTCCGGCGTCGTACGGCTACTGATCAGCGTCGTCGCTGCCGGAGGTCTCTTCCACCCGGGCGGCCTCAGCTCGCCTCGGGCCGGCGCCCCGGGACCGGTGTCGGTCCGTATTGACGGGAACGCCGCGTTCGGGAGTACTCCCCTCCGCTCGTCGGAGCCTACGGGAAACACCCATGAAACGTAAAGGGTTCGGTAAAGATAAGTTCAAAAGCAGTGCTCGGGGGAGTCAGATGCCCTGCTCTCGTCGCGCTCTGGCGACCTCTTCGAGGACCTGCTCCAGGATCCGGCTGCCGGGCGGGACATTCGGCGGCTCGTACGTCCACGCATGCCCCACCCACGGGTCGGCGAGGTGGTCGTCGGGCACCGGAGTGAGCCTGAGCAGCGCCCGCCAGAGCGGGTCGAGGACCGGTCCGTACTCGGCGGCGTCCTCGCGGTCGGCGACCATCAGGAGGTGGACGCCGACGGCCGGGCCCTCGTCGGCGAGGTAGCGCAGCCGGGTCACCGCGCGGTCGTCGAAGCCGTGCGGGAAGTCGTTGACGATCAGCAGCTGCTCGGCGGTATCCAGGTCGGGCGGCAGCGCGTCGGCCGCTCCACCGCGGACCGCCATCTGTACGAGGTCCACGCGCTGGGTGAGCCGGGCGAGCACCTCGGAGACGCCGGACATCCCGGCGGCCGGCGGCGCGACGAGTACTCCGGCCCGCACGAGCGGGGCGAGCGTCCCCGCGGCCGATCCGGCCGGGTCGATCACATGCACGGCGAACTCGCCCGCCGGGTAGACCGCGAGGAGCCGCGCGGCGAGCTCGACGGCACTCCGCATGGCGCGGCGGCGCAACTCGTCGGACTCGGTGAGCGCGTCCGCCCCGGAGCGGCCGCTGTCGATCCACATGCCGCGCTCCAGGGGCAGCCGCACGAGCATCGGGATGCGCAGGCCCACGCTGCGGGACTCGGGCAGCTGGAGGTCGCCCAGGCGCAGGGCCATCGGGATCTCCATGGGGCTGCGGTACGCGTGCCAGACCGGGTTGTCCCAGCCCGCGTAGGCCGGGGGCAGGGCGGGCTCGACGACGGCGGACTCCGCGGCCAGCTGGGCGAGGTCACGGTCGAGGGCCTCCCTCGCCCGGTCGACGAGCTGTCCGTGCTTGGCCCGGGCGGCCTCGCGCGCGGCGTCCCCCTGGCCGCCGATCCGGCTGCGCGGGTCGGACAGGGCCTTGTCGAGCTCCTGCTCCATACGGGAGTCCGCGAAGTCGACGGCGCTGCGGTACGCGGCGACGCAGCGGGCCAGGTCCTCGAACATGCCCCACACCTGGTTGTAGAGCCGCTCGTCCATGGACCAGCCGGTCGCGTCACCGGCGACAGGGACGGCCGGCTGCCCCGGCTCTCCGGGGGGCGCGGTGGGCGCGGGGGCGGGCGGTGCGGGGGCCTGCCTGCCGGGGTGCGTGTAGTTGACGGGGCCGGTCTGTCCTGAGGGACGGGCCGGCTGGGGCTCGTGCGCCGGCCGGGGGTCCGGGGACGGCTGAGGTTCGGCGGGTGGCGGGGGCTGGGTGGAGCGGGGCGGACCGGCGGACGGGTGCGTGCCCGGCGATGAGGCATGGGAGGCCGCGCCCGTCGCGTCCGCCATGGTGCTCGCCCCGGAGGCCGCCGTCCGGGACGGAGGCGGCGCCACCGTACGCGCGAGCCCTCGCGCCACCGCTTCGCCGATCTCGCCCGCGAGGGCCCTCGCGTCGGGAAGCCCCTGGTCGGTCAGGAGTGCGCCGAGTCCGCCCGCGTACCCCTGACCCACCGCGCGGACCTTCCACGCGCCCTGGCGGCGGTACAGCTCCAGGGCTACGACGGCGGACTCGGCGTCGAGGTCGGTGATGGTGTAGCTGGCGACCGCGGAGCCGTCGAGCCCGGTGACGGCGACGAAGGGGGCCGCGACGGCGCCGAAGCGGTCGGGGTCGCCGGGCCCGGTGGGCAGCGCGAGCAGCACGCTGACGCGGTGGGCGGCCTCGGGCACGGCGTCCAGATCGACGGCGAGACGGTGGTCGGCCGCCGCCTGCCGGGGGACCTCGAGCCCCGGCAGCGCCGGGGCGCCGGGGTGTGCGACCCAGTCGCGGCCGTGCACCCTGCCCTCGTCGTCGCTGAGCGTCGCGCCCGCCACGACCGGCGCCCCCGCCGACACGCGGATCTCCAGACGGGTCTGGGTGAGGGGGTGGTTCTGCCCCCGGACCAGCTCGGCCGTCATCGCCTTCTCCCCCTCGTCCCGTCCCTCTGTTCCTGTGTTCCCGCTACCTCACAGGCCCGGCAGGATCGCCGGCATGAGGTCCTGGAACGTGCGGCCGTTGGCCGGCGAGCCCAGTGCGGTCATCTGCCAGCCGGCGCCCGCGCGGTGCACCTTCGCCATGATCTGGGCGGTGTACTGGCCGCCGCCGTCGAGCGTGTAGCGGGCCAGCTCCTGGCCGTTGGTCTCGTCGACCAGGCGGCAGAACGCGTTCTGCACCTCCTGGAAGGTCTGGCCGGTGAAGGAGTTCACCGTGAAGACGATCTGGTCGATGTGGACCGGGACGCGCTGGAGGTCGACGAGGATCGCCTCGTCGTCGCCGCCCTGGCCGGCGCCGCCGACCAGGTTGTCACCGGTGTGGCGCACGGAGCCGTCGTCGCTGACGAGGTGGCGGAAGAAGACGACGTCCACCGGCTGCTTGTCCGCGAACAGGACCGCCGAGGCGTCGAGGTCGATCTCCCGCGTGCGGGACCCGAAGAGGCCGCGGCGGGGGGCGGCCTGCCAGCCGAGCCCCATCCGGACGGCCGTCAGGGTGCCCCCGTCCTGCTTCTGCAGGCTGATCGCCTGGCCCTTGCTCAGGTTGACACCAGGACCCTTGGAAAAGTTGGCCGTCACGCGTCCGTCCCCTCTCGAACTGTGCTCTCAACCGCCCGTCCGGGCGGTTGAGGGAAAACCCTACGCAGGGCCACTGACAACGCCGCACACAGGAAAGGACTTTGTGTCGGTGTTGCAACACACCGTGCGGCATGCCGAATCCGTCCGGCATGCCGTGGGGCGTGCGGTGCGCGGGGGGCGTCAGGCCAGCCCGGCCTCCTTCATCTGGCGCAGCTCCTTCTTCATCTCCGACACCTCGTCACGCAGCCGCGCGGCGATCTCGAACTGGAGATCCGCGGCGGCCGCCCGCATACGGTCGGTCAACTCCTCGATCTGCTCGGCGAGTTCGGCTGCGGGACGGTCGGTGGGGACCGTCTGTGCCGCCTTGCCCTTCGTGGCCTTGCCGCCGGTCTTCTTGGCGCCCGCCTTGGCGAGCGCGGGCACGGGCGCCTTGGCACCCTTGCCGTCCTTCGCGCCCTTGCGGTACCCGGAGCCGAGGAGTTCCTCGGTGTCGACGTCCTCGCGCGCGATGGACGCGACGATGTCGTTGATCTTCTTGCGGAGCGGCTGAGGGTCGATCCCCTTTTCCCTGTTGTACGCGATCTGCTTCTCCCGGCGCCGATTGGTCTCGTCAATGGCCTTCTCCATCGCCGGGGTGATCTTGTCCGCGTACATATGGACCTGGCCCGACACGTTGCGCGCGGCGCGGCCGATGGTCTGGATCAGGGAGGTGCCGGAGCGCAGGAAGCCCTCCTTGTCGGCGTCGAGGATCGCCACCAGGGAGACCTCGGGCAGGTCGAGGCCCTCACGGAGCAGGTTGATGCCGACGAGGACGTCGTACTCACCCGCGCGCAGTTCGCGCAGCAGCTCGACGCGACGCAGCGTGTCGACGTCGCTGTGCAGGTAGCGCACCTGGATGCCGAGCTCCAGGAAGTACTCGGTGAGGTCCTCGGCCATCTTCTTGGTGAGCGTGGTGACGAGGACACGCTCGTCCTTCTCGGTGCGCTTGCGGATCTCGTGCACCAGGTCGTCGATCTGGCCCTCGGTGGGCTTGACCACGACCTCGGGGTCGATGAGGCCCGTGGGGCGGATGATCTGTTCCACGAAGCCGTCGCCCCGCGCGAGCTCGTACTTGCCCGGGGTGGCCGACAGGTACACGGTCTGGCCGATGCGCTCCTGGAACTCCTCCCACTTGAGGGGGCGGTTGTCCAGGGCGGACGGGAGCCGGAAGCCGTGGTCGACGAGGGTGCGCTTACGGGAGGCGTCGCCCTCGTACATGGCGCCGATCTGCGGCACGGTGACATGCGACTCGTCGATGACGAGGAGGAAGTCGTCCGGGAAGTAGTCGAGCAGCGTGTTCGGCGGGGAGCCGGGCGACCGGCCGTCGAAGTGCATCGAGTAGTTCTCCACGCCGGAGCAGGAGCCGATCTGACGGAGCATCTCGAGGTCGTACGTGGTGCGCATGCGCAGCCGCTGGGCCTCGAGCATCTTGCCCTGCTTCTCCAGCTCCGCGAGGCGCTCCCCGAGCTCCTTCTCGATGTCGTTCGCCGCGCGCTCCAGGCGCTCGGGGCCCGCAACGTAGTGCGTGGCCGGGAAGACGTACAGCGACTCGTCGTCGCTGATGACCTCGCCGGTGAGGGGGTGGAGGGTGGAGAGGGACTCGATCTCGTCGCCGAACATCTCGATGCGGACGGCGAGCTCCTCGTAGACCGGGAAGATCTCGATGGTGTCGCCGCGGACGCGGAACGTGCCGCGGCTGAAGGCCACGTCGTTGCGCGTGTACTGGATGTCGACGAAGCGGCGCAGCAGATCGTCCCGGTCGATCTCGTCGCCGACCTTGAGCGACACCATGCGGTCGACGTACTCCTGCGGCGTGCCCAGGCCGTAGATGCACGACACGGAGGCGACCACGACGACGTCCCGCCGGGTGATCAGCGAGTTCGTCGCGGAGTGGCGCAGGCGCTCCACCTCCTCGTTGATCGAGGAGTCCTTCTCGATGTAGGTGTCCGACTGCGGGACGTACGCCTCGGGCTGGTAGTAGTCGTAGTACGAGACGAAGTACTCGACCGCGTTGTTCGGCAGCAGCTCGCGGAACTCGTTGGCCAGCTGGGCGGCCAGCGTCTTGTTCGGCGCCATCACGAGGGTGGGGCGCTGAAGCTTCTCGATCATCCACGCGGTGGTGGCGGACTTACCTGTTCCGGTCGCACCGAGGAGGACGACATCCTTCTCACCTGCGGTGATGCGCCGCTCCAGGTCGGCGATGGCTGCCGGCTGGTCGCCGCTTGGCTGGTAGGGACTGACGACCTCGAAAGGCGCCACCGTGCGTTCGATCTTGGATACGGGCCGCATGGAATCCACCGTACGACCCCGCACTGACAACGGGGCCGGATCAGCCCGCCCGTCGCAGCGGGCGCACGGTCCGGCCCGCCCTGCTCGCGGCCTCGACGACGTCCCGCCGGTCGGGCCTGCCCGTCATCATCATCGGGTCGAACACCACCACGACGCCGGCCAGGAGCAGGAAGCACAGGGGGCCGATCATCAGGGGCGCGAGGAGTTCGGCGGGGGTGTCACCGGCAGGGGTGCCGCCGCTTCCGTGCGCGTGGACGCTGAGGGCGGCCATTCCGGTGTAGTGCATGCCGGTCACCGCGAGACCCATGACAAGGCTCGCGCCGACGCTCCAGATGAACCCCCTGACCTGGACCGCGGCCCAGAGCGCGGTGGTGGCGGCGGCCATGGCGATCACTACGGAGACGCCGACGGTGAAGGTGTTGTACTGAAGCGTCCCGTGTAGGCGCATACCGGCCATGCCGAGGTAGTGCATCGACGCGACGCCCAGACCGGTGACCGTGCCGCCGGTGAACAGGGCCGTTCCCGTCGCACCCCGGTAGCCGACGATGAAGATCCCGACTCCGACCATGACGATGGCGACGCCCAGGCTCGCGAACGTCGTCAGTTTGTCGTAGTGGATCGGGGTGCCCTGCACGCGGAAGCCCATCATCGCGATGAAGTGCATCGTCCAGATCCCGGACCCGATCGCCGCCGAGCCGAGCGCGAGCCAGCCGGGCCGCCAGGACTGGGTGACGAGCAGTGACCTTGTGGTGCAGCGCAGACCCAGCGCCCCGCCGAGGCAGGCCATGAAGAACGCCACCAGCGGCGTGACCAGTCCATAGCTGAATCCGTCGACCGTGCCCTGCATCCGCCGCAGCCCTTCCGCCCTGATGTTCCTGATGTTTCTGATGTTCCTGATGCGTTCCGTTTGCACCCCTGGCAGCGGCTGCCGGAGCGACCGCGATTGGACCAGAGATTAAGGCTCCCGCAGGAACGTCTGACCGATTTTCCGGCAAAGCCTCACGACACCCGCCCGCGGGGTGCACGTCCTCCCACCACTCCGTTCAGTGTGTGGCCATCCTTCACGTGTCTTCCGTTGGCAACCGACTGTCACCGTCGTCTCAGCCTTGACCCCTCGACGCGAGGAGTACACGTGTCCGCACGCGCAGCCACCGCGATCGCCACCCTGGTGGGATTCGTCGGCGTCCTGGTCCTCCCAACCGCCTCCGATGCGGCCCCGCGGAACAACGCGCCCGTGGTCGTCGCACACCGCGGCGCCTCCGGGTACGCACCCGAGAACACCCTGCAAGCCATCGACAACGCAGACAAGCTCGGCTTCGACTGGGTCGAGAACGATGTGCAGCGCACCAAGGACGGCCGGCTCGTCGTCATCCACGACACGAATCTGGCACGCACCACGAACGTGGAGCAGGTGTTCCCCGGCCGCGCTCCGTACAACGTCCGCGACTTCACCGCCGCGGAGATCGCCAAGCTCGACGCCGGCCGCTGGAAGGGCGCCAAGTTCAAGGGTTCCCGTGTCCCGACCCTCACCCAGTACCTGGACCGGGTCGACCACAACCACCAGAAGCTCCTCATGGAGGTCAAGAACCCGGAACTCTACCCGGGCATCGAGACGGACATCCTGCGCGTGCTCGGCAAGGAGGGCTGGCTCAACCGCGATCACATCAGGAACCGCCTGGTGATCCAGAGCTTCAGCGCCAACAGCGTACGGACCGTGCACGCGCTCCGCCCCGACATCACGACGGGCTTCCTCGGTACTCCCGCCGTGAGCGACCTGCCCCGGTACGCCCGGTTCGCCGACCGGATCCACCCCAGCTACGGCACGATCTCGCAGCGGTACGTCGCCTCGGCGCACGCCTTCAAGGGCCCGCACGGCAAGCGCCTCCAGCTCTTCACCTGGACCGTGAACGACGCGGCGACCGCGCGGCGCATGGCCGGTCTCGGCGTGGACGGCATCATCAGCAACTTCCCGGATGTCGTGCGCAAGGCGGTGGGCGGCGGCCAGTAGCCGACGGCGGGCCGGGGGAGGCGAGGCCGGCGGACGGCGCGGGCCGTTGTCAGTGGCTCCCCGTACGGTGGTCGGCATGAACGCCACTGGGCAGAAATCCGCTGGGGACAGCGCCGCCGGGAGCAGGGCCGGGGACGGGGCCGGGCTCACGGTCGTCTGGGCCGTCGTCGACACGGACATCGGCCCGCTGCTCCTCGCCGCGACGGACGCCGGCCTGGTGAATGTCGTCTTCCACGCCTCCCCCGCCGTGCGGGATCGGGCGGTCGAGCGGCTCGGTTCCCGCCTCGGGACCGATCCGGTGGAGGCCCCGGACTCGCCGCTCCTGGCCGAGCCCATACGTCAGCTGAAGGCCTACTTCGCCGGTGAGCGGCGCGACTTCGAGCTGCCGCTCGACTGGTCGCTGATCTCCGGGTTCAACCGGCAGGTCCTTCGCGAGCTGGCGTCCGGCGTCCCGTTCGGCACGGTCGTCGGTTACGGCGATCTGGCGGGCCGCGTCGGGCAGCCGCGGGCGGCGCAGGCGGTGGGCGTGGCCATGGGGGCCAATCCGCTGCCGGTCGTGGTGCCGTGCCACCGCGTCGTGGAGAGCGACGGCGGCATCGGCGGATTCGGCGGCGGCCTGGAGACGAAGCGGCAGCTGCTCGCGCTGGAAGGGGTCCTTCCGCAGCCGCTGTTCTGAGACACGGGAGCCGCTGTTCCCGAGCCGCTGTTCCGAGGCACAGGAGCGGCTGTTCCGAAGCGCGGGAACCACCGTTTTGAGCCCCAGGCGCCGGGCCGGCACCGGGCCGCGCGGGGATGCCCGGTGTTCGCGGGTGGGTGTCGGCTGGCACACTGCGCCGGTGCTCATACCCGATTCCACCGCACGCCGCCGGCCTTCCGTCCCCGTGACGCCCGAGGACATGGCCGGGCTGCGCCGCCGTGTCACCGCCGTGCTCGTCGCGAGCCAGATACTCGGCGGCCTCGGTGTCGCCACCGGCATCGCGCTCGCCGCCGTGCTCGCCAAGCAGGTCAGCGGGGACGAGGCGCTGTCCGGGCTCGCACCGACCGCGACGGTCGCCGGGACCGCCCTGCTGTCCGTTCCGCTCGCCGCCCTGATGACGGCGCGGGGGCGGCGGCCCGGGCTCGTCCTCGCGTATCTGATCGGCGCGTTGGGAGCCGGGGTCGTCGTGCTGGCCGCCGCGGTGGGGAGCTTCCCGCTGCTGCTCGTCGGCATGGCCGGGTTCGGCGCCGCCTCGTCGGCCAATCTCCAAGCGCGGTTCGCGGCCGCCGATCTGGCCGAGCCGCAGCGCCGGGCGCGGGCGATCTCGAACGTCGTGTGGGCCACCACGATCGGCGCGGTGCTCGGGCCCAACATCGCGGCGCCCGCGGGCCGCAGCGTCGCCGGGCTCGGCATCCCCGCGGCGGCGGGGCCCTTCCTATGGGCGGCCGGGGTCTTCCTCGTCTCGGCCGTCATGGTGCAGGTCCTGCTGCGTCCCGACCCGCTCCTGACCGCCCGCGCCCTGGCTCCCGAGGAGGAGAAGTCGGCCGGAGCGCGGTCGATCAGGGCCGGGTTCGCCGCAGTCGCCGCGTCGCCGCGGGCCCGGCTCGCCCTCGTGACCGTCGCCGTCTCGCACACCGCGATGGTGTCGATCATGTCGATGACGCCGGTCGACCTCGGTCGTCACGGCGCGAGCATCGACCTCATCGGCCTGGTCATCAGCGGACACATCGCGGGCATGTACGCGTTCTCGCCGGTGATGGGACGGCTGTCGGACCGACTCGGGCGGCTCTCCGTGATCGGCCTCGCCGTGGGTCTGCTCGCCTGTGCGGCGCTGCTCGCGGGCACGGCGGGCGGCAACCACGGGCAGACCGCCGCGGGCCTGTTCGTCCTGGGGCTCGGCTGGTCCGCAGGCCTCGTCTCCGGTTCGGCCCTGCTGACCGACTCGGTGCCGCAGGCCGCGCGGGCCGCCGCACAGGGCCTGTCCGACCTGACCATGAACACGGCGGCCGGCGTCGGCGGCGCGGCAGCGGGCCTGGTCGTCGCGACGGCGAGCTACGCCTGGCTCAACCTGGCCGCGGCCTGCCTCCTGCTGCCGCTCGCCGCGCTCACCCTCTTCAGCAGGCGGCCGGCGATCAGATGACCAGGGCGGCGTGCCCCCGGCCGGTGACCGCGGCCGACAGGACGCCGGTCAGGGCAGCGTGATGTGGTACGCCTTCCGCAGGGTCTCGTGCACGGTCCACGTCGTACGGTCGCCCTCGCGCAGGACCGCCGCGTCGCCGGGGCCCACCTCCAGAGTCTGCCCGCCCTCGACCTCGACCGTGGCGCGGCCGGAGACGACCACGAACAGCTCGTTCGCCTCGGTGTCCGTGACCACGCCCGGCGTGATCTGCCAGATGCCCCGCAGCTGCTTGCCGTCGGCGGACTCCCAGAGCACCTTGCCCGTGACGACGGGGTCGCCCGAGACGATCTGCTCCGGATCGAGGGGCTCCGGTTCGAGTGCAACGTCCGGGATGTGTACGGCAAAAGAAGCAGTGGTCTGATCGTTCGTGGTCATGAACGGTCACTCTAGGCAGCGCGGACCCCTCTGTTCACTGGACGACCCGTACGTCGGTCGCGGCCCGGACTGGACGGCTCGTCAAGGGGAAGGGACCTGGAGACAACGTCCCGGGCGCCGCGTGCCCGGGTTCTAGGGAGTCGTGGAGACATGGAGATTTCCGGCGTCATCAGCGCGATCGTGATCGGCATCGTCATCGGCGTCCTGGGCCGGCTCGCCCTGCCGGGCCGTCAGCGCATCGGCATCCTGGCGACGGTCGTCGTCGGCATCGTGGCCGCGCTGCTCGGCTCGGCCATCGCCGCGGGCATCGGTGTCGCGGACACCAAGGGGATCGACTGGGTGGAGTGGCTGATCCAGATCGGTCTGGCCGCCCTGGGTGTGGCACTGCTCGACCGTGGCCGGACGGGCGGCCGGTCGCGGCGCCGCTCATGGGGCCGCGCACACCGCTGAACACCAACCGCCGTACAAGCAGGGCCCCATACCAGGCATCGGGCTTCAGCCCTCTTCGTAATAGCGCGCTTCGAAGACGTTTCCGTCGGGGTCGCGGAAGTAGAAGCTGCGGACGGCCGGGCCGCGGGCGCCGTACGAATGGCGGCCGTGGTCCGAGACCGGCACCTCGCGCTCCTCGAGACGGGCACGCAGGCTGTCGTAGCCGCGTTCGGTGAGGGCGATGCACACATGGTTGACCGGATGACCGGCGCTCTTGCCGCCGCCCGGCACCATGTTCATACGGGGCGCCATCGTCAGCGGCGCGAGGTCGAGGATGGTCTCCTCGTTGACCCGCACCGAGGGGAACGAAACCGCGCCCTCCTTGAACTCGGCGACCCTGAGAGGTTCGAGGCCGACCGCCTGCTCGTAGAAGTGCGCCGCGGCCACCGGGTCGCTGACCCAGAGGACGACATGGTCGAGGCGTGCCGTGTTGTCCGTCATGCGCTCAGAGTTGTCCGTCATGCGCTCAGGCTGCTCGGCCTGCCGTCCCGCCGCAAGTGTTCACCGTCATGCCGCGGGGGTTTGGGCGTGCGCGCCGCTCGCCATGGATGAGGGGAGACCCGACAGGCAGGAGGCAGGCGCGTGGTGCTGGTGTCCGATGAGGTGCGGGAAGCGGTGGCCGCGGGCCGGCCGGTCGTTGCCCTGGAGTCGACGATCATCGCGCACGGGCTGCCGCGCCCGCGCAATCTGCGGGTGGCGCTCGAACTCGAAGAGCTGGTGCGCGCCGAGGGCGCGGTGCCCGCGACGATCGCCGTTCTGGACGGACGGCCCCATGTCGGCCTGGACAAGGGCCAGGTGGAGCGGGTCGCGACGGAGAACGGCATCCGCAAGCTGAGCCACCGTGATCTGCCGCTCGCCGTGGCGACGGGGGCGAGCGGAGCCACGACCGTGTCGGCGACAGCGCTGCTCGCGGCACGCGCAGGGGTACGGGTGTTCGCGACGGGTGGGCTCGGCGGCGTGCACCGGCGGTGGACCGAGACGCAGGACGAGTCGGCAGACCTCGGGCTGCTCGCGCGGACGCGGATCACCGTGGTGTGCGCGGGCGTCAAGTCGATCCTGGACGTACCGGCGACCCTTCAGCGGCTGGAGACCCTGGGTGTGTCGGTGGCCGGGTACGGGACCGGCCGCTTCCCGGGCTTCTACCTCTCCGACTCGGGCCATCCGGTCGACTGGACGCTGGGCGATCCGGCCGAGGTGGCCGGGGTGATGCGGGCTCAGGACGCGCTGGGCGGGCCCGAGGCCGCGCTGATCGTGGCGAATCCGGTGCCCGAGGCGGAGCAGCTCGATCCCGCGCTCCACGCGGGCGTGCTCGACGATGCGCTGCGGGCGTGCGACGCGGAGGCCATCACGGGGCAGGCGGTCACGCCGTTCCTCCTTGACTACCTGGTTCGGCACACGGACGGCGCCTCGCTGGAGGCCAACCTCGCGGCGGTACGCGGCAACGTACGGCTCGCGGCGCGCATCGCGGCGGCCTGGACGCGGCCGTGAGCGGAACCCTCCTGGTCGTCGGGGACGTCATCACGGACATCGTGGCCCGGCACGACGCCCCGCTCGCGGCGGGCACGGACACGGCGGCGGAGATCCGTACGCTGCCGGGTGGCGCGGGGGCGAACGTGGCGTGCTGGGCGGCCTACTCGAGCTGTTCTGACGTGGCCCTGCTCGGGCGGGTCGGCGCCGACTCGGTGGCCTGGCACGAGGAGGCGCTCACGCGCGCGGGGGTGCGTCCCCTGCTCGCCGTCGACCCCGAGGCGGCGACCGGCACGGTGATCTCACTGGTCGACACGGGCGCCGGCGCCGAGCGGACGTTCCTCACGGACAGCGGGGCCTCGCTGCGCCTCTCCCCCGCCGACTGGTCCGCGGACCTGCTGGACGGGGTCGCGTGGCTGCATCTGTCCGGGTATCTGTTCTTCTCCGCCGAGGGGCGCGCTCTGGTCGCGGCGGCGCTGCGCTCGGCATGCGCGCGTGGGGTGCCGGTGAGTGTCGATCCCGCGTCGGCCGGCTTCCTCACAGAGCTGGGACCCGACCGGTTCCTGGCGCTCGCGGAGGGCGTGGAGATCCTGCTGCCCAGCCGGGACGAGGCGGAGCTGCTGAGCGGCGCCGGGGGCGCGGAGGACGCGGCGGCGAAGCTCAGCGGACGGTTCCCGCTGGTCGTCGTCACGTCGGGGGTCGCGGGAGCGGTGGTGGCGCAGGGCGGGGCGGTACGCGCGCGCGTGCCGTCGGTGTCGGCGGTGGCGCGGGACTCCACCGGGGCGGGCGACGCATTCACCGGCGCGTTCCTCGCCGCACGGCTGCGGGGCGCGGGGCCACCGGAGGCGGCGACGGAGGGGTGCCGCGCGGGGGCGCTGGCGGTGGCGCGGGTGGGCGGCCGACCTCCGCCGCGCCGAGAGCGACCCGGCCCCGCAACCCCCGCGGGAGAAGACCCGGACCCGTCCTCTGAGAGCGACCGGGCCCATGACCCCCGCCAAGGGCAGAAGTCTTAGGCCCGCTTCCGTCCCCACGCCGAGATCAGCGGTGCCGTCGCCAGGTCCATCGTGCCGGTCGCGACGTCGGCCAGGTGGTGGTCGATCTCCTCGTCCGTGGCGTGCCCCGCGCGGACCAGGGATTCGCGAATCTGCTGGAACGTGGCCGTCTCCAGGGCCCCGCACGCCTCGGACGCCAGCGGGAAGTACGCGTCGGCCTCCACCTGCTGCAGGCCGGCCTCCCGCAGCAGCCTCGGCAGCCTGCGGCCGTACGACAGGTCGGCGCCGCGCTCCGCGAGCAGCTCGCGGAAGCCGCGGCGCAGCCGGTTCGCCAGCTCCTCGGCGGGGCCGTGCTCGTCGGGGCAGGCCAGCGGCTGGAGTGCGGGGTCGGCGTCCTCGACGAGCAGCCGTCCGCCGGGCCGCAGCGCGCGCAGCATGGACTCCAACGCCCGCTCCCTGTCGGGCACATGGACCAGGACGAGCCGGGCGTGAACCAGGTCGAATCCCTCGGTGGGCGGCTCGTCGGCGGCCACGTCGTGACGGCGGACCTCGACGGGGGAACGGGCGGCGGACGTCTGCCACGTGGTGTCGATGTCGGTCGCGAGAACCTTCCCGGTGGGGCCGACCTTCTTGGCGAGCCAGGAGACCACGGAGGTGCCGCCCGCGCCGACCTCCCAGCAGCGCCAGCCGGGGCCGATGCCGAGCCGTTCGATGTGCCGGAACGTCGTGGGGTCGAAGAGGGTCGAGAAGGCGTCGAAGCGCCGGCCCGCCTCTTGCTGCCGGTTGTCCAGGAGATAGCCCTCGTCTCGCGTCATGCCGCGATCATCCCAGTTGTCCGGCCCGGTCCCGGGAAGCGGTTCCGCGCGTTCCGAAGGGGAGCGTTCCGTTCCCCCAGGGGCCGTGGGCGTTGTCGCCGTGAGCTGGCAGACTGGCCCGCCGAGTCACCGAAACACGACGTCAAGCCGCGCGAGGAGCCCCACATGTCGATGGCAGGCAACCTGCGGAAGGTCGGAGATCTCCGGAAGGTGTCCGACCTGCGCAAGGTCGGAGGCCTGAGAAGAGTGGCGCGCCTGGCGCGGCGGCACCCCCGCGTCGACCTCAGCCACCCCTCCCGCTCGCCGCTGGGTTCGGCGGTCGTCAAGTGCGTGACGTACCGGGACGGGGTCCGCGAGCAGGCCGGGCGCGATCTGGTGGACGCGGTCGACCGGGTCCGCAAGTCCGACGACGGCTTCGTCTGGCTGGGGCTGCACGAGCCGACGGAGATGGAGTTCGCGGACATCGCCGAGCTGTTCGACCTGCACCCGCTGGCCGTCGAGGACGCGGTGCACGCGCACCAGCGGCCGAAGGTCGAGCGGTACGGCCAGACGCTGTTCGCCGTGTTCAAGACCGTCTGTTACGTGGAGCACGCGGAGCTGACCGCGACCAGCGAGGTCGTCGACACCGGCGAGATCATGGTGTTCGTCGGCCGGGACTTCGTGATCACCGTGCGGCACGGGAGGCACGGCTCGCTCGGACCGGTGCGCGAGAGCCTGGAGGCGGACCCGGGGCAGCTCGCCAAGGGCCCGGCCGCCGTGCTGCACGCGATCGCCGACCACGTGGTGGACGACTATCTCACCGTGATCGACGCCGTCCAGTCGGACATCGACCAGGTCGAGGCGGATGTGTTCACCGAGGACGGGGCGCGCGCCGACCCGGGCCGGATCTACCAGCTCAAGCGTGAGCTGCTCGAGCTGAAGCGGGCCGTGGTGCCGCTCGCCCGGCCGATAGAGGAGCTCGCGGGCCGCCCCTTCCAGGTGGTGGCGCCGGAGATACAGGCGTACTTCCGGGACGTCTCCGACCATCTGCTGAGGGCCGCCGAACAGATAGCGGCCTTCGACGAGCTGCTGAACTCGATCCTTCAGGCCCATCTCGCGCAGGTGACGGTCTCTCAGAACGAGGACATGCGCAAGATCACGGCCTGGGCCGCGGTCGTGGCCGTGCCGACGATGGGCTGCGGCGTGTACGGAATGAACTTCGACCACATGCCGGAGTTGCACTGGCAGTTCGGGTACCCGCTGTTCCTGGGCGTGATCGCGAGCATCTGTTTCGTCCTGCACCGCGCCTTCCGGCGCAACGGGTGGCTCTGAGCCCGCAGGACGGACGGCGGGCCGTTCCACGTGGCGGCAGGCCGTACCTACGTAGTGGCAGACCGTATTACGTGATAGCAGGCCGTACCTATGTGGTGGCAGACCGTACTACGTGGTGCCGGGCCGTACTGCGTGGTGGCGGGCCGCTCCTAGGGAAGCGGCCCGCCGGATCGTGCCCTCCAGGGTCAGCTCCTGGCGTAGACGCTCTCGACCCAGGCCGACATCTGGTCGTCGGACAGGTGCGCCGCGAGGTCGGCCTCGCTGATCATGCCGACGAGGCGCTTGTCCTCTATGACGGGGAGCCGGCGGATCTGGTGGCCCTTCATCTCCTGGAGGACCTCGTCGACGTCGGCGCCCGAGTCGATCCAGCGGGGCGTCCCCTGCGCGAGGTCACCCGCGGTGATCTTGGAGGGGTCGTGGCCCATCGCCACGCAGCCGACCACGATGTCGCGGTCCGTGAGAATCCCGCAGAGGCGTTCGTTCTCGTCGCTGATGGGCAGCGCGCCCACGTTCAGCTGCCGCATGAGCTGCGCCGCGCGGTCCAGGGTCTCGTGAGCGGGGATCCACTGCGCACCGCGGTGCATGATGTCTCCGGCGGTGGTCATGGGGTACCTCCCGGTGCCGGTGGCCGGCGCAGCACGGTCGCGCCGCAGGTCCCGGCGCCCTTCATTCTTCCCGCCCCGCCTTGGGCCCGCACCTGGGAGCGGACCCGCACCGACATGTGAGCGCGCCCGTCACGCGGGCAGCCCGCCCCAGGCCGGATGCCGGGGGTCGTCGGCCCGAACGACCACGTCCGCCGTGCCGGCCGGGTCCGTCTCGCTCTCGTAGCGCTCGAAGGCCGGCAGCGTCCACTGCTCGTCCTCGGGCGTACGCCTTCGCAGCGCGCCCGGCGACAGCTTCAGGTGCACGGTCAGGTCGAAGGGGAACCAGTGCCCCATGAGCAGCGGGCCGTGCAGCAACAGGACGCCGCCGGGCGGCAGTTCGACATAGGTGCTGCGTGTCGCGCGGTCGGCCGCCGGGTCCCACAGGTCCGGCAGGACGCGTCCCGTGCCGCCGGGTTCGAGCGGCCCGAAGACCTCGCGCCACAGCGCGGCCGTGTCGAACCAGCCGCTGTAGTACGCCTCCACGTCCTCGCGCCCGTACTCGAAGCGCAACGAGGCGGGCCGCAGGAATCCGCCCGTGTCCACGGCGAGCGAGGGGCGTCCGCGCACCCGCAGCGCCTCCCCGACCAGTGCGGCGAGGTCACCGGGCCGGGCGGCCGGCGGGCCGTCGACGGCGACACGGGGCCACGGACTCCCGTCGCCCGGCTTCAGTTCGAGCAGCCGCTCGGCGAGGGCGTCGCCGAGCCGTTCCCAGGTGATCGCTTCGAGTCGCACGCGCCTCATGATGCCTCGTAACCCGGACAGGATCCGAGGGGACCCGTACCCCTGCGACGCGTTCTCGCCCGCACGCGGGGAATGAACCGCGTATGACCGCCAAGGCCCGGCCCGACCGGGCTGCTCACCGCCGGACTCCCCCGCCGCACACCGGGCTCGGCGGGCCGGTCGTCGTGCAGCCGCTCAAGCGCCGGCAGTGCGCGGAGTGCCGCCGGGAACCGCTGGACCTGCTGACCCTGGAGGACGGGGCGCCGCGGTGCCTCGACTGCGCCGACCTCGGGCATCTCGTGTATCTGCCGCGCGGCGACTGGGCGCTCACCCGCCGTGCCGGGGAAGGCAGTTCGCTGTCGGCGGTGGTCGTGCGCTTCCATCGGCGGCGCGGCCGTTACGAACGCCAGGGCGTCCTCGTGGAGGAGGAGGCGCTGGCCCGCGCCGAGGAGCGGTGCCTTGCGGACGCGGACGCGCGGGCCAGGCGCCGGGCACGGGACGCGGCGCGCAGGGCGGCGCAGGACGCGACGTTCACGGCCGCGTTCGCGCGGGAGATCCTGCGGCTCTTCCCCGGCTGCCCGCCGGACCGGGCGGAGGCGATCGCGGCCCACGCGTCACTGCGCGGCAGCGGCCGGGTGGGGCGCAGCGCGGCGGGCCGCGCCCTGTCGCAGGCCGCGGTGACGGCGGCGGTGCGGGCGGCGGTGCGGCACACGGAGACCGCGTACGACGCGTTGCTGATGAGCGGAGTCCGGCGGGGCGAGGCCAGGCGGAGAATCGAGGTACCGGTGGAGGCCGTTCTGGCTGCGTGGCGCGCGCGGGAATCGTGAGAAGGGTGTACGCCGCACGGTGGCGGCCGTCCCCTCCGTGCGGCAGGATCTCGACCGGACCGCGACGCCAACGGCATCGCCGGCAGGGGGAGTTGTGATGATCGAGGGACCGTACTTCGTGCTCACCGTCCTGGGCGCGCTCGCCTGCGGGGTGACGGCGGGCGTCTTCATCGCGTTCTCGACCTTCGTGATGAGGGGGCTCGCGGCGCTGCCGCCCGCGCAGGGCATCGCGGCGATGCAGGCGATCAACGTGGCCGCGGTCGGTCCGGCGTTCATGGTGGTGTTCCTGGGAGCCGCCGCGCTGTGCGTGGTGCTCGCCGTCGTGACCTTCGTGCTCTGGCCGGAGCAGGGCACCGTGGAGCTGCTGCTCGGCAGCGCGCTCCAGCTCGTCGGCGCGTTCGGCGTGACCGTCGCCGCGAACATCCCGCGCAACGACGCGCTCGCCAAGCTCGACCCCGAGGCGCCGGACAGCGCGGGACCGTGGCGTACGTACGTGTCCGAGTGGCTGATGTGGAACCACGTCAGGGGTGGTGCGTCACTGGCCGCATCGGTCTCGTTCATCCTCGCCCTGACCTGAGCCTTCGCGTCCTGCCGCACCCCTGCCGGCGCCCCTGCGCACCGGGGGAAACGGACGTATTGTGGCGAGAAGGACACGGCAAGGGAGACGGCCATGGCCGACCCCAAGGGCTTCCTCACCACCCCCCGGCAGGACTGGCCACGCCGCCCTGTCCAGGAGCGGGTCCATGACTGGGCCGAGGTGTACGTCCCCGGGGCGCTCCTTCCGATCATCGAGGCGCAGGCCGACCGCTGCATGGACTGCGGTGTCCCCTTCTGTCACGAGGCGTGTCCGCTCGGGAACCTGATCCCGGAGTGGAACGAACTCGTGTCGCGGGACGACTGGCGGGCGGCGAGCGACCGGCTGCACGCCACGAACAACTTTCCCGAGTTCACCGGGCGCCTGTGCCCCGCCCCGTGCGAGGCGGGCTGTGTCCTGGCGATCAACCAGCCGGCCGTGACCATCAAGAACGTGGAGGTCGCCATCGCCGACCGCGCCTGGCAGGACGGTCTCGCCCCGCCCAAGCCGCCCGACCGGCTGTCCGGCGCCACGGTCGCCGTGGTCGGCTCGGGCCCGGCGGGGCTCGCGGCCGCCCAGCAGCTCACCCGCGCGGGGCACACGGTCGCGGTCTTCGAGCGGGACGACCGGCCGGGCGGCCTGATGCGCTACGGCATCCCCGCTTTCAAGATGGAGAAGCGCCATCTGGACCGCAGGCTGGCGCAGTTGAGGGACGAGGGGGTGCGTTTTCGTACGTCGACGGAGGTCGGTCGCGACATCGGCGCGGCCGAGCTGCGGTCGCGCTACGACGCGGTGGTCCTCGCGGTCGGCGCCACGGCCTGGCGCGAACTGGACGTTCCGGGGCGGGAGTTGGCCGGGATCGTGCAGGCGATGGAGTATCTGCCGCTGGCCAACCGCGTGTGCGAGGGCGACATCGAAGCCTCCCCCCTGTCGGCCGCGGGCAAGCACGTCGTGATCGTCGGCGGCGGCGACACCGGCGCCGACTGCCTGGGCACGGCGGTGCGCGAGGGCGCCGCGTCCGTCACGCAGCTGGACATCTACGGGCAGCCGTGCGCCGAGCGCGACGAGCTGGCCGAGCCCTGGCCGACGTATCCGAAGATCTACCGGCTGTCCGCCGCCCACGAGGAGGCCGGCGAGCTGCGGACCGCGCCCGCTGCGGACGCCGACGCGCGCCTGTTCGCGGCATCCACGCTGCGTTTCGAGGGGGACGAGTGGGGCCGGGTGAGGGCGCTGCATCTCGTCGAGGTCGACGAGGCGCGGCGACCCCGGGAGGGCACGTCCCGGGAGCTGCCCGCCGATCTGGTGCTGCTCGCGCTCGGCTTCTCGGGGCCCGAGCGCGGCGCCGGCGGCCCGGTCGGTCAGCTCGGTCTGGCCGTGGAGGACCGCGGCACGCTCGCCCGCGACGCGCGGTTCACGACCTCGGTGCCCGGCGTGTTCGCGGCCGGGGACGCGGCCCGCGGCCAGTCGCTCATCGTGTGGGCGATCGCCGAGGGCCGCTCGGCCGCGGCCGCGGTCGACCACTGGCTGACCGGCTCGACGCGGCTGCCCGCGCCGATCGGGCCGTACGACCGTCCGATGATGGCCTGAGCGCCGGCCGGCGCTCGTCGTTCACTTGCGCTCGTCGGTGCCCGCGACCTTGCCGGTCGACAGGGCGATCCGGTTCCAGGTGTTGATCGTGAGGATCAGGGACAGGACGTGCGCCAGCTCCTGCTCGTCGAACTGGGCCGCGGCCTCCGCGTAGACGTCGTCGGATACGCCGCCGTCGGCGACGAGCGTGACGGCCTCGGTGAGTGCGAGTGCCGCGCACTCCCGAGCGCTGAAGAAGTGCCGGGCCTCGCGCCACACGGCCACCATGTGCAGCCGGTCCTCGCTCTCGCCGGCCTTGCGCGCGTCGTTGGTGTGCATGTGGAGGCAGTACGCGCAGCGGTTGAGGTGCGAGGCGCGGATCTGGATCAGCTCGACCAGGGCCGGGTCGAGGCCCTCGCGGGCGGCGGCGTCGAAGCCGATCAGGGAGCGGAAGACCTTCGGCGCGGCCTTCGCGAAGTCGATGCGGCCGGCCGAGTGGGCGTGGGAGCGGGTGTTCGTCGTGGTGATCGTGTTCGTCGTCATGACCATGAATCTACGGGCCGGATAGACCTCTTGTAGGGTGCATTCTCATGGCAGATTCTTGGGTCAATTCCGCTGAGCGCATCGGCGCCGACCTGCATCTGGACCTGTCCGGTGCGGGCAGTCGCAGGGCCGCGCTCATGGGGGCGCTGCGTGACGCCGTGCGCTCGGGGCGGCTCGCTCCGGGCACCCGGCTGCCGCCCTACCGTTCGCTCGCCGCCGACCTGGGCATCGCCCGCAACACGGTCGCCGACGCGTACGCGGAGCTCGTCGCCGAGGGCTGGCTGACCGCGCGCCAGGGCTCGGGAACGCGCGTCGCCGAGCGGGCGGGGCCGCCCGCTCCCGGCCGCATCCCGAAGAAGGGACCGGCCCGCACGCACGGGCCACGCCACGACCTCCGCCAGGGCACACCCGACGCGTCGTCCTTCCCGCGCGCGGAGTGGGCGGCCGCGTACCGGCGTGCGCTGCGGGCCGCGCCGAACGAGGCGTTCGGGCCGGGCGATCCGCAGGGCCGCGTCGAGCTGCGTGAGGCGCTCACGGAGTATCTGGCCCGCGCGCGCGGGGTACGGACGGAGCCGGACCGCATCGTGATCTGCTCCGGCTTCGCGCACGCCCTGCGGCTTCTGTTCGACGGCCGGGTGCTGCGCGGACCGCTCGCCGTGGAGTCGTACGGACTCGGCTTCCACCGCGCGATCCTGACGGCCGCCGGCGTACGGACGTTGCCCCTGACGCTCGACGAACACGGCGCGCGCGTCGGGGAGTTGACGGCCGCAGCGAGCCGCGCCAGGGTCGCGCTGCTCACACCCGCGCACCAGTTCCCCACGGGCGGCCCACTGCACGCCGAGCGGCGTACGGCGGCCGTCGACTGGGCACGCGCGCGTGGCGGGCTGATCGTGGAGGACGACTACGACGGCGAGTTCCGCTACGACCGCAGGCCCGTCGGCGCGGTACAGGGCCTCGACCCCGAACGGGTGGCCTATGTCGGCTCGGTCAGCAAGAGCCTGTCGCCGGCGCTGCGGCTCGGCTGGATGGTGCTCCCGCAGGGGCTGGTGGGAGATGCCGTCGCGGCGAAGGGCGAGCGGGAGGCGTGGGCGAGCGTGCCGGACCAGCTGGCGCTCGCGGACTTCCTGCTCTCGGGGGCCTACGACCGGCATGTGCGGCGGATGCGGCAGCGCTACCGGGGGCGGCGGGACCGCCTGGTGGAGGCGCTCGCCGAGCGGGCGCCCGGGGTGGCGGTCACCGGGATCGCGGCGGGGCTGCACGCGGTGCTGCGGCTGCCTCCGGAGACCGAGCGCTCCGTGGTCAAGGCCGCCGCGTGGGGCGGTGTCGCCCTCGACGGCCTCGCCGAGTTCCGCCACCCGGAGGCGACGATGCCGCACGCGGACGGCCTGGTGGTGGGCTACTCGACGCCGTCGGACCACGCCTACGGCGCCGCGCTGGACGCCCTGTGCGGGGTGCTGCCACCGGACTGAGACCCCGGCAGCGGCTGGCGGGTCCGTCGGAAGGGCAGGTCCACGGCTCGCGCGCCCCGTCCGCTCACGAGAGCAGGAAGTCCGCCGCCCCGGCCTTCGCGCCCTCGATGAACGCGGTGATCTCGCCCGGGGTGTAGATCAGGGCGGGGCCGTCCGGGTCGGCCGACTGGCGCATCGCGACCCGGCCGTCGGCCAGCTTCATCGCTTCCACGCAGTTGCCCCCGTTGCCGCCGCTCCAGGGCTTGTGCCAGCCCTCGGTGCCGAGGTCGCGGGCGGGCATCCCGTTGTAGATGACCTTCCCGTCGACACCTCGTATGCGGGCCTTGATCCGATCCATTCACAGCTCCTTGCGGAGATCCCGGAGGATGTCCTTTGTGCGATGTGCCGTCGCGGCATGCGCCGCCATGCGGTCCATGACCTCGAGGTGGGTGGCCACCTCGGGGCGCGCGTCGAGGTAGACCGCGCCGGTCAGGTACTCGCTGTAGACCATGTCCGGCAGTTCTGACATGGCAAATCGGAACAACACGAAGGGGCCGTACGTGCCGGGGTGCGGGCCGGCGGCGAACTCGGCGATCTGCAGTGTCACGTTGGCCAGCTCCGTGGCCTCCAGGAGCCGGTCGATCTGACCGCGCATCACGTCGGGGCCGCCGACCGGGCGCCGCAGCGCGGTCTCGTCCATGACCATCCACAGGCGCGGGGCGTCCTCGCGGGTGATCAGCTCCTGGCGCTGCATCCGGAGCGCGACATGCCGCTCGACGACGTCGGGGTCCTCGGCGAGGGCGCGGCCGACGGCTCCGGAGCGCAGCACTCCACGCGCGTAGTCCTCGGTCTGCAGGAGCCCGGGAACGAAGTGGGGCTCGTACGACCGGATGAGGCTGGCGGCGCCCTCCAGGCTCACGTACATCGAGAACCAGCCGGGCAGGATGTCGTGGAACCGCTGCCACCAGCCGGGCTTGTTGGCCTCTTCGGCGAGCATGACGAAGGCGTCCGCCTCTTCGTCGGTGACGCCGTAGGACTTCAGGAGGAGCTGGAGGTACGGGATCTTCAGGCCGACCTCGGCCATCTCCATGCGGCGGACCGTGGCGGGGGCGACGCGCAGGACCTTCGCGGCCTCCTCGCGCTTGAGCCCGGCGCGTTCGCGCAGGTCCTGGAGGCGCCGGCCGAGGACGACCTGGCCAACGGTCGGAGCGGACCGCGGTTCGCTCACGCCCCCTACCTCCCAGTCGTCCCTGTGATCCTGTTGCGGTCGCGCGTGTGGTCGCGCTCCCAGAGGGAAGCCGGACCGCCCCGACGCCCGGTCAATCCGGGCAACTTCCCTGAAATCATTGGCATTTTCGCCATGCCGGGCGCCGTACGGCACACCGCCGTCAGCAGTGTGCCATGGCTCGACGCGCGAGCACACTGCACTCTGCACTTTTCAGAGTGGCTCTTGCCAAGTGTTCACGACGGGGAGATAGTGGCAAGCGTGATTCCGTCCGTGCCGTTAGGAACAGAAGTCGGCGAAGCTACGCTCGGTGACCAACCCGATGCGCGCTCCGGTGCCGCGTCCGTGCGTCGCAGCAGCTTCGAACTGGCTCCCCACCCGGGTTCTGCCGCCCAGGCCCGGAAGCTGACGCGCGCCCACCTCAGCGGCTGGGCAGTGTGCGATGACACCTGCGACGCGGCCGCCCTGGTGATCTCCGAACTGGTCACGAACGCGATCGTCCACACCGCGAGCAGCCGCATAGTGTGCGAGCTCCACGACGGTGACGACCGGGTCCGGATAGCTGTGCGTGACGAGGGCTGGGCCCCGGGCGAGCCGCATCCCGCCCGCCGTGTCGCGCCGGAGGAGGAGCACGGGCGTGGCCTGCTGCTCGTGGCGGCGGTGAGCACCGCGTGGGGCGCGCAGGAGACCGGCCCCGGACTTCTCGTGTGGGCCGAGCTCGCACGCGACGCGGACAGCGCGGAGGACGCGGACGCCACCCAAGGACACTCCTCCGTAGCGGGACCCCATGGGATTCCCAGGCCGCACCACAGCGGTGAACCGCACACCGGCGGAGCACCTCACTCCCCCGACATAGGACCGGGCACCGAATCGGGCCCCGCCTTCGACACACAGCAGTTCGAGTCAGAGTTCGAGACGGGGTGCGGCACCGGCTTCGGCCCGGCCGCCGGCCCCGGTACGGGGACGGGGGCGGGAGCCGGATGGGTGTGGTGACGACGCGCACGATGGATCTCGACTCGCTGGTCCGGTTCTCCCGGCAGCGGCAGATCCTGCGGACCGTCCCGCTCAGACTCACCGTCCCCGACGGCATGACCGCCCCGCTCGGCTGCGACGCCGTCGCGGTCCCCGAGGCCTGCGGGCGCGCCATGGTCGCGCGGCTGCCGCGCATGGGGTGCGTGTACGCCGACGGTGACCGCTGGTGGTGGATCGTCCCCTCGGACTCGGACGTCGCCCTGGAGTGGCCGGCCCCGGCCAGATACACGACCGGCGCGCTGGTGCCGGACGCGCGGCGCGCGCCCGGACTCATCCACCGGCCCGACGGCAGCGTCCCGTACACCCCGCCGATCCCGCTCTATCTCGCGCTGTGCCGGGTCACCGGCACGACGCCCGCCTGGTCCCGCTCGATCGGCGCGGGCGCGGCCGACGCCGCCTGAACCGCACGCTCCACCGGATCAGCCCGCGACAGCCTCCACGCGCGGCACGATCACCAGGAAGGCGTCCGTCGCGAGATCCATGACGACCTCCGCGGGCTGACCCTCCTGACGCCGGTCGCGCGCGAACTCCTCGGCCGGCCATGATCCGCGCGGTCCCCCCGCGGGAAAGCGTTCAAGTACCACTCGTCCGTCGATCATCGTGCACCCCTGCCCCCGTCGTCGTACGTGCGCTGTCGCGCGTTCTTACGGAGAAGAACGCCCGTGAGGCGCCCGAGGGCTCGCAACGTGACGACAATGACACCGAGTTGAGACGCGCGGCGCCGCTGCGGCGGACCGGAGGACCGCCTCGGCAGTCCGGCTTGCCGCCGCGTCAGTCCGGATAGTCGTCACGTCAGTCCGGATAGTCGTCGTGACAGCGGAAGCCCGCGCCGCCCGCCGGGGCCCCGAGCGCCGACGCCCGCCCCGCCGGCTCCTCCCACTCCTCCTGCCGGCCGAGCGCGGTCAGGTCGAGCAGGCTCGTGACGGAGCCGATGCCGTCGAGGCCCCGGCCCGTCGTGGAGTACGTGTGGTAGACGCGGTCGCCGTCACGCAGGAAACAGCTGAGGCCGGGCAGGTCGTGGGGCTCCTCGTCCGCCACGAAGCCGAAGTCCTGGTTGAAGTCGCTCGTGGCCGACGAGTACCAGGGCACCGTCCAGCCCATGCGGGCCTTGAACGGCAGGAGTTTGGTGAACGGGGCGCGCGACACGGCCGCGAACTCCGTGCCCCTGGCGCGCAGATGGGAGAGGTGTCCGATCTGGTCGAGGAACGCGGAGCAGTTGGGGCAGCCCGCGTCCTGGTCCGGGCCGAACATGAAGTGGTAGACGATGAGCTGGGAGCGGCCCTCGAACAGGTCGAGGAGCTCCGCCTTGCCGTCGGGTCCCTCGAACACGTACAGCTTCTCGATCTCCACCATGGGCAGTTCGCGGCGCTGCGCGTTGAGCGCGTCGCGGGCGCGGGTCGCCGCCTTTTCCCTGGCGAGCAGTTCTTGGCGCGCGCCGAGCCACTCATCGCGGGTGACGACGTCCGGCAGCCCCATGGGTCCTCCTCGGGTCGGTACTCCTCAGGTGATTGACCGGAGGTCTTCGCGGAACTCATCGCTCGGCGGCGGAAAACTTTCGCAGTTCTTCCGGGGGATCCGTTGTGTTCGCTGAGCATGCACTGTTGTCCGCTGACGCCGACACCACCACAATGCACATGTCAAAACCGGTAGTTGTCGGTTTCAGCAATCAACGGGAGAGGACCCCCCACATGAACAAGCCTCTCGTCGGTGCGGTGTTCGGCCTGCTCCTCATAGGAGCAACAGCCGCGCCCGCCACGGCAGTCGGAGCCCAGCACCAGGCCAAGGCCAAGGCGGTCGGCTTCGCCGGGACGGTGGCGCTCAGCAACTGCTCCGGGTCGGTCGTTCGCGTGCCGGACTCACAGCCCACGGACCCGGCCCTGGTCATGTCCAACGGGCACTGCCTCGAGAGCGGTTTCCCCGGCCCGGGCGAGGTCGTCGTCGACCAGCCGTCGTCCCGCACCTTCAGCCTGCTCAACTCCGCGGGCAGCAAGGTCGCGACGCTGCGCGCGAACAAGATCGCGTACGGCACGATGACGGACACGGACGTCTCGCTCTACCAACTCACCAGCACCTACGAGCAGATCGAGAGCTCGTACGGCATCAAGGCCCTCGAACTGTCGGCCTCGCACCCCACGGCGGGCACGGCCATCACGGTCGTCTCCGGCTACTGGAAGAAGACCTACAGCTGCAACATCGACGGCTTCGCGTACCGCCTCAAGGAGGGCGAGTGGACCTGGAAGGACTCGGTCCGCTACACCTCGACGTGCAACACGATCGGCGGCACCTCGGGTTCCCCCGTCGTCGACCAGGCGTCCGGCAAGGTCGTCGCGGTCAACAACACGGGCAACGAGGACGGCGCCCGCTGCACGGACAACAACCCGTGCGAGGTCGACGAGAACGGCACCGTCACGGTCCGCAAGGGCATCAACTACGCGCAGGAGACGTACGGGATCGTGCCGTGCGTCGGGATCGGCAACAAGATCGACCTGAGCGCGGCGGGCTGTGAGCTGCCGAAGCCGTAACTCCTCCGCCTAGGCGATGAGTTCCGCGAGCAGCGCGTCGATCCGTTCGGCGTGCTGCTCCGGGACACGGCCCGTGTCGTCGAGGTGCACGGCGCAGGACGTGGTCGTGTCGACGAGGGCTTCGAGGGTGACGGCTACGTCCTCCGTACCGGCCGTGTGCCGGGCGAGCGGGGGAAGTTCGGCGGCGGCGAGGTCGATCGCGGTGCGCGCCTCGGCGAGCGCGCGGTACGCCTCGCGGCGCAGCGTCCACCGTCCGGCGCGGTCGTCGGACCCGCTGAGCACATGGAGAACGTAGGCCTGCGCGGCCTCGTCGGCGGTGGTCAGGCGCATACGGACGGCACCGCCGCCACGGCCCGGCACAGGCAGCGGCAGGTGGCCCACGCAGAGCACGATCGCGCACGCGAGCAGCGTTTCCCCGATCCGGGCCGGGGCCATCTGCGGTTCTCCGCCCACCATCACGAGGGACAGCACGAAGACGGTCACGACGGCAGTCTGGGCGGCGAAGTGCCGTGTGCCCACGGGAATCAGCGCGCCGCCGAGCACCACGAGCGCGACGGGCCCCGCGGGGCCGGGCAGCAGCGCAGCGAGCCCCGCGAAGAGCGCCGCTCCGAACACCGTCCCGAACGCCCGGCACAGCACGCGCGAGGCGAGCGGCCCGAGGTCCGGCTTGACGAGGAAGACGGCGGTCGCGGGCAGCCAGTACCAGTGGGCGTTGTGGAGGAGCTGGGCGACGGCGGCCCCGGCCCCGAAGCAGAGCGCCACCCGGATCCCGTACTCGCGCCCGGCGGGGCCGACGACTCTGCGCAGGGCGGTGACGGGGGTGCGGGGGCGGGTGTGCAGCGGCTGGAGCCCGGCTTCACGCGGCTGGTCGTCGAGGCCGGTGGCACTCACGGTGACAGGGAGCGGGGCGATACGGGTCCGGCCACGTACGGGTCCGTCGAAGGCCACGGCCGCGTGCAGCAGTGCCTCGTCCAGCGCGCGCAGGGCCGCGTCGGAGCGGGCGGGTGCGGGCAGCGGGCCGCACGGCTGCGCGGTGCGGACGGCGTCGGCGAGGCGCCACAGGCCCTCCGACGCGCGGGCCGGGAGAGGGCTTCCCGCCCAGGCGAGGGCGGTGGCCGCCTCGCCGAGCGGCAGGGCGGCGGCGTACTGCGCATGGAGGCGGCGCTCTTCACGGGAGCCCGCGAACCGGCGCAGACGCGGTCCGGACAGGGCGTCCTGCGCGTGATCGAGCGCGGCGGTCAGGGCAGCGCGTTGTGCGGTGGCCCGGGGTGAGCCCGCCGCGTCGACGAGCCCGGCGACGGCCGCGTACACCTGGGCGACGGCGGCGCGTTCGCCGTCGAAACGGTACGCACCCGCCGCACTCGGCGACGGCAGCACGCTCCGCAGCACGAGGAGCCAGCCCGCGCCCGCGAGGAACAGCAGGGCCCGCTGCCAGCCGGCCTCCGGCAGCGGCATGCCCGCACCGATCGCGACGGCGACGAGGAGTTGCGTTCCGCAGGCGGACGCGATCGGCCCGACGGCACTGAGGGCGCCGCCCGCGAACCCGAGCAGCGCGAACACGCCGACCAGCGCGGCGGAACCGGCATGCGCGCCGACCCACGTACCGAGGGCGAGTCCGGCCGCACCGACCAGGGCAGGGACCCCGATCCGGGGCACCGCGGCGCGACGGCTGCCGGGCCGGTCGTTGATTCCCGCGAACATGGCGCCGAGCGCGGCGAGCACCCCGGCGGAGGGACGGCCCGCGAGCAGGGCCGCGACGAGGAGTGGCCCTGCGGCGAGTGCGCCGCGCACGACGGCGCTCCACGGGACGGGGCCGCGCTGGGCGCGCAACGCGTGGCCGAGCCAGGGCGGAAGGGGGCGGAGGGTGGTGCGCACGGTGCTCCTGTCGGCGGGTCCGGGGCGGGGGTGTGCCGCGGGACGACGTCGGCCTGGGCTGATGCGTCAACGGTAGGTGGCGTATTTGGAGGGAAAGGTACGAGCGCGTTTCCACGATGTGACGATGTGCGGGACTTCGTGCGGGACTCCTCGGAACGGGCCCGCCGCGGGTCACCCGGGCGGCGCCATGGCAGGATTGCGCGCCGTGAGCAGCGAGGACGGCTGGCCGGACGTGCCCGGCGACACGGCCCTGACGATTCGGGTCCCGGAGGCGGACGCCTTCGTGCGGGCGCCGTTCCCGGCCCACGTCACGGTGCTGTACCCCTTTCTCCCCGCCGCGCGGATCACGCCGGAGGTCCACGCCGAGCTGTCGGCACTGTTCGCGGACCGGGACCCGTTCGACCTGACGTTCGCGGAGTTCCGCCGCTACCCGGGTGTCCTCTATCTCCCGCCCGCACCCGAGGACCCCGTCCACGCCCTCACGAAGTCGCTACGGGAACGCTGGCCGGAGGCGGTCCCCTACCGGGGCGTGTTCGGGCCGGAGGGTCTGGACCCCCACCTCACGCTCGCGAACGACGAGGGACCCGAGACGTACGAGGCGGCGTACGACGCGCTGGAGCGGGAACTGCGCCCCATGCTGCCGGTGACTGCGCGCGTCGGGTCGGTGCGCCTGATCGTGACGGACGGGCGGGTATGGGAGGACAGGGCGGTGTACGAGCTGGGGCGCTCACCCGCGCAGCCCGCACCCCTGATTCCGCCCGCCCGGCCTGCACGGCCGGCTTCGCCCGCTCAGCTCCTGCGCGCGGAGTCGACGGCGCTCTCCAGGAGGAGCTGAGTCCGGTCGACCACGTCGGCCAGGTCGGCCGACGACCCCGCCAGTACGCTGTGGATGCCCAGCAGGCCCGCGCGCTCCAGGAGCCGCTTCTCGTTGGTGACCCAGGCGCCGCGAGCGGCGAGTACGGCGTGGGCGGCCGACATCGCGGCCACGGCGACCGCTCCGTGCACCTCGGCCCTGCCGCCCTGGGGCGCGTTGTTGGCCTTGGCGTACTGGAGCGTGCCCAGGGCGCGTCCCCACCACATCTCGGGGGCCGTCTTGCGCAGGGCCTCGGGATAGCGGTCGGGGCGGGGCACCGTACCGCGCAGCACTTGGTTGACGGCGAGCTCGGCGACGACGAGGTAGGTCGGGATCCCGGCCAGATGGAACATCAGGGGCTCCCAGCGGACGCGCCCCCGTTCAGCCTCGGTCAACTCCCCTTCCACCACGTCGAGATCACGGTAGTGGACGTCGACGCGCCGTCCGTCGACGGTCAGCCAGGCCCCGCCGTTGAAGACCCCGCCACCCCACCCACCGATCTCGGAGACCTCCCCCTCCCACCCGACGCCCCGCAGGTCGTCCGGCTGGAAATCGCCCCGGTAGTAGATCGCGAAGTCCCAGTCGCTGTCGGGTCGTTGAGTGCCCTGGGCCCGAGATCCGCCGAGCGCTACGGCCCGCACACCTGGTAGCGCGGCGAGCCGGTCGGCGACGTGGTCGGGGAAGACGCGGTCGGTCATGATTTCGTGCGCGGCGGGCATGGAGCCACGCTATCGACGGTGCGCGAGGACAGGCGACTCCATTACGGGGCGCCCGGGGCCCGTACTTGGGGGCGGACGCGTACATGACGGAGAATCGCTCCGTACGTAACGCGTCTGTGCCCGCCCGGACAAGGAGTTCTGTGCCCGCCCTACCCGCCCGACCCACCCGTTCCGTGATCAGTGCCGCCCTCCCCCGAGCTCTCGACTCCGCTCGAGCAGCGAGGTACCCCCATCGCCCCTGCACTCTCGTGGTGTGCAGGGGCTGCTGCTGCGGCAGCACGGCGAAGTACCCCGGCTATGACCACGCGTGGCAGTTGGAGCGGCTGCGGGCCGCGGCCGCCGCGTCCGGCGGGGCGGTCTCGGTGCGGGTGACGGACTGTCTGGGCCCGTGCGACCAGGCGAACGTCATGGTGGTGCAGCCGTCGGGCGAAGGCCGGCGACGGGGCGGACGCCCCGTATGGGTGGGCTGGTCGATGGGCGACGACGCGACGGACGAGATCCTGCGCTGGGCCGAGGCGGGCGGCCCCGGGATCGCCGCGGCCCCGGCCGCCCTGGAGCTCCAGTTCATCGAGACCCCCGGCGAACGGACCCGCCGCCGCACGCGCCGCTGACAGCCGAAGGCCCGAAAGAACGCGCATCCGTCACGTCCACGCCGCCCACGAACCCGCAGATCAGCCCGACCAGCAGGTCGTGCGCCTCCCGCACGGGTTCGGCCGGGAAGCCGGGGAAGGCGATGGACGGGATGGCGGCGAGCCGCTCCAGATCGGCGCGGAGTCCGTCCATCAGGCCGTCGACTTCGGCTTGCAGGTCCCTGACGCCCAAGCGTCCGTACCCCTCGCTGTCCGGTGACTGCCCTTGAAATGTATGTGGCATTTTGTCCGGCTTATTCGCCGGGGTGGCGGGTGGCGTCCGGGCGCCTCGCCGGATCAGGGCAATCCGGGACTAAGGTCGAGGCATGGCTTCGGATACTGCTTCGGACACCGCCTCGGATCCCGGTTCGGGTACTGGTTCGGCTTCCGGTTCGGGTACTGGTTCGGCTTCCGGTTCGGATACGGCTTCGAACGCGGCGGCTGCGGCGCGGGCGGCCGGTCCCGGCGCCGGTGAGAGCGTGCGGATCGACAGCTGGATCTGGTCCGTGCGGCTGGCCAAGACGCGCTCGGCGGGCGCGACGGCGTGCCGGGGCGGGCATGTGAAGGTCAACGGTGAGCGAGTGAAGGCCGCCTACAACGTGCGCGTGGGCGACGAGGTGCGGGTACGGCAGGCAGGCGGGCACGAGCGGGTCGTGATCGTGAAGCGCTTGATCCGCAAGCGCGTGGGCGCCCCTGTGGCCGTCGAGTGTTACGTGGACAACAGCCCGCCGCCCCCGCCTCGTGCCGCCGTCGCCCCCGTGGCCGTCCGCGACCGCGGCGCGGGCCGCCCGACGAAGCGCGACCGCAGGGACATGGACCGGCTGCGCGCGACATTCGGCGCGGGCCCCGTACCCCCGGCGCAGGATCACGCGGACGGACGCGAAAAAGACTGACCCCGTACGTCGACGGGGTCAGCCTCCGGCCGCGCGGGTCACGCCCGGCGCTTGACGAGGCGGACCAGATCCGCGTTGCTCCTGCGCCGTGTCCACGCGAGAAGCGCCAACGGGACGATCAGGATGAGCGGCGTCGCCGCGTTCTCCCCGTCGAAGTAGGACATCTGCACGACGAACGCTCCGGCCATCAGCGCGCTCAGCGCGATCGGGGCGACCCCGGAGAGCACCGGCACCAACAGGGCGATCCCTCCGGCCAGTTCGAGAACGCCGATGATGTACATCGCCGCACTCCCCCACCCGATCGTGTCGAACGCCTCGACGGCCGAGGGGTGCGCGATCAGCTTGGGCAGGGCGCTCGCGACGCCGTAGAACAGCGCGAGCAGCACCGTGAGCGTGCGCAGCGCGATGCGGGCGGCGCGGGCCCTGCCGGCGGCCGGGGTGACGGAGGCGGCGGAAGCGGCGGTCGTGACGGGGGCCGTGGTCTCGGACATGCGGTGCTCCTCGGTGAGTCGGCGCCGGGCCTTGCTGTCCGGCTGTCACAGAGGTAGACGGCGGCACCCCAGGCAACTCATCGGTCGCCCGGCACCTTTATGCAGGCACCGCCCGCACCCACACCTGGTCGTCCGTGAGGTACCGGTCGACCTTCAGCCCGGCCTGGGCGAGCGCCTCTTCGAACTGCTCCCGTGTCAGGGGCCGCGCCAGGAACGTGTGCGTCCAGGCCGCGTCGGGGAACTCGTACTCCGCACGCACCGAGTTCACCCCGTCCCCGACGGGCTCCGCGGACACGATGCGGACCGTGAAGCCGCTCGGGTCCACGCGCTCGCGCGGCAGGTTCGTGTGGTAGTCCGGGCCCTCGCGCTGGATCAGTACGCAGCCCCCGTCCGCGACATGGCGACGGCACGTGTCGAGCATCCCCCGCCGCACCGCCACGTCCCCGGTGTGCACGAGGAACGACGCGAGCAGCACCACGTCGAACGTCCCGCCCGCGTCCAGCGCCTCGACCGGCGAGCAGATCGTCCGCGCGCCGCGCACGCGCTCCAGCATCTCGGCGGACTCGTCCACGGCTGTGACCGTGAAGCCGCGCTCGATGAGGGGGTGCGTCATCCGGCCGACGCCACTGCCCAGTTCGAGGATGCTCGCTCCCGCGGGCACGGCCGTGGCGATGATGTCGGGTTCTTCCCTTACGGGCAGGCGCGCGTACAGATCGACCGCGCAGCCGTCCGGCGTGATGGCGCCGGGTCCCGTCCCTCCGTATCCCTCACGCATCTCAAGGCTCATGCCCCTTCAACGAGCCGTCCCTGGGCGGCAGTTCCCGACCACGGCAACAGGAACCAGCCATGCCCTCCGTACCAGTGCCCGCCGCGCCGCAGATGGTCGCCGACGGCCCGCTCGACGCTCGTGCGGCGCGGCAGGTCCTCGACGGGGAGGGCGGGGTCACCGAAGACGAACCCGACGGGGACTCCGTCGTCCGGCTCGGTGTCCCACGCAGTGCGGAACCGCTCCTGGAAGCGCACCAGGTTGGAGTCCTTCGGCAGATGTTCCTTCAGCTGGGGGTCGAGGAGCCAGGAGTGACACACGGCGATCTCGTAGCGCTCCTCGGGATAGTGCCGTGCGAAGAACTCCCCTGCCAGGGCCAGGGACCGGTCACACGCCCGCGGGGACAGCGGACCCCGGAAATCCGGGATATGGAGGCTGACGCAAGGGTCGCCCGTCGTCAACGGCAGACCGGCCGCGGCGACACCGTCGCCCGAGCGCCCGCCGAGCAGGGCCCGCTGGTACTGGAGCCGGCCGAGTTGGTAGAGCTCCCCATGGAAGTGCAGGCCGAGCCAGGCGACCGCGTGGATGCCGCAACTGCCGTACCGCCTGCGGTGGACGGCCATGTGTCGTCCGAGGTCGGCGAGGGTGCGCCGCGAGACGTCGTCGGGCACGCCGAGACCGCGGTGGTACGCGCGCGTGGCGGGCAGCGCGGCGACGTAGACGTACACGGAGAAGCAGCGTTCGAGGAGGTCGCCGCCGTCGGGCGGGGACGGGAAGTGGGGACTTCCGCCGACGGTGCCCATGTCCCGGGTGACGGCGCCCACGGCCCGCTCCAGGAGATCGCGCACTCCGGGATCGTCGGCCACCCGGGGGCGCAGCGCGACGAGTTCGTTGATGTCCTCGTGGGCGACCCCGAGGTCGAGGAGGACCTCGGGCAGGTCCTCCGCGTCGGGGATCACCGCCTCCGCCCGCCCCCGTCCGTCGAGCGCCTCCGCCCACCCTGCGAGCCGCTCGCCGCTCTTCCGCCCGTCCAGCACGCGTCCTCCCCTCCGCCGGCCGAACGCCGGCGGCCGCACTCCACCGACCGGAAACCACCTCACCATTTCAGGGAACGGTGCGCCGCGCGAGAGGCCTGACGCACCCGACACCTCCGCCCGTGAAGAGGCACCCTTGAGGGGGTACCTCTTCACGGGCGGAGGTGGTGACGATGCGCACGGGCAGTGAACCGGCGACCGCGCGCAGTGCCCTGCGCGCCCGCCTGTGGCTCAGCATCTGGGGTCTGGCCTGGTCGATCTTCGGCACGGTCGCGTTCATCCTCACGGACCGCCCGTGGTGGGCGCTCGCCTGCGGGGTGCTGTGGCTGATCGTGACCGTCGACCTGTTCGTGATCACCCGCCACATCCGGCAGGGCCCGCACTACCAGCCGGGCCCCGACGTACCGCCCTATGATCCCCCGCACGTACCGCCCTACCATCCCCCACACGACAAGCCCTAGACCGCCCTGGAACACCCCAGGGGCCTCACCCTACGGAGCGTCGCCTTACGGAGCGTCGTCGAAAGCGGCCGCGGCCACGTAGTCCGGCTGCGGATCGAGCGCCGCGGCGAGCCGGAAGTGGCGCCTCGCCTGGTCCGGCCGCGCCGCACGCTGATAGGTGCGGGCGAGCGCGAAGTGCGCGAACGCGTTGTCCGGCTCACGCTCCAGGACGATGGTGAACTCGAGCTCGGCCGCGCGCAGTTGGGCCGCGGCGAAGAACGCGCGGGCGCGCAGCAGCCGCGCCGCCGTGTTCTCGGGGTGGGCAGCGATGACCGGATCGAGCAGTTTCACCGCACCTCGCGGGTCACGCGCCGCGAGCAGGTGCTCAGCGGCGCGGAAGTCGATGACGTGCGTCTCCGGGTTGGAGTGGGGCACAGCGGTCTCCCTCCTTCGTCATCCACGTCAACGGCGTGGACTGTCAGCCCTATTCCTCCCCCGTAACACCCTGACGTACGTACGTCCGACCGAGCCGAACGCTCAGCGCCCGGTCACCGCGAGTACCCCGCCGAGCACGGCCAGCGCCACGCCCGCGGCCACGAACACCCAGTCGAGGACGGGCCGCTCGCCGCCGATGAGCACGGTCTCGCGCGGGTCGTCGACGTCGTACGCGATACCGACCAGGCCGCCCGGGCGCAGCGGCAGCCGCCGGGTGGGCGGCGCGGGGGACGGCACCTCGACGACGCGGCCGTCGTGCGTCTCGAACTGCAGCAGGGGCCGCTCGGAACCCGCCTGCGGAGGTTTCACGAGTGCCTGGGTGACGCGTCCGGCCTCGCTGATCCGCCGGGTCCGCCGCAGCCCGTACGCCCCGGCGAGGATCGCCACCAGGCCGCCGAGAAAGGTGAACGCCGCCAGTACGACCACGCCCGTCCCCCTTCTAAGCCGCGGCCGCCCGCTGCGCGAGGTCCGCCCAGACGGCGCCGACCCGCCGGTGCAGCTCGTCGAGCGGTACGTCGTTGTCGATCACGATGTCGGCGATCTCCAGGCGCTTGTCGCGGGTGGCCTGGGCGGCCATGCGGGCGCGGGCGTCCTCCTCGCTCATGCCGCGCAGGCGGACGAGGCGGTCGAGCTGGGTCTCGGGGCTCGCGTCGACGACGACCACGACGTCGTACAGCGGCGCCAGAGCGTTCTCGGCGAGCAGCGGTACGTCGTGCACGACGACGGAGTCACCTGTGGCGGCGGCTTCGAGTTCGGCGGAGCGGGCGCCGACGAGCGGGTGCACGATCGCGTTGAGGACGGCGAGGCGGTCCGCGTCGGCGAAGACGATCGCGCCGAGCGCCGGCCGGTCCAGCGAGCCGTCCGGCGCGAGCACATCGCTCCCGAACGCCTCGACGACCGCGGCGAGTCCGGGAGTTCCGGGCTCCACGACCTCCCGCGCGATGCGGTCCGCGTCGATCAGTACGGCCCCGTGCTCCACGAGCAGCCGGGACACCTCACTCTTGCCGGCGCCGATTCCGCCGGTCAGACCCACCTTCAGCATGCGGGCAGCTTAGGCGAGGGCCCCATCGCTGACCACAGCCCCTATGCGTCGCCCTCGCGTTCGGCCAGGAACTTCTCGAACTCGAGACCGATCTCGTCGGCTGACGGGATGTCGGTCGGTTCGGCCAGCATGTTCCCGCGGCTCTCGGCACCCGACGCCGCGTCGTACTGGTGCTCAAGTCCCTGGACGAGCGAGACGAGTTCCTCGTCGCCCTCCTGGATCTGCCGGTCGATCTCCGTCTGCGTGCGGTGCGCCTCCGTGCGCAGCCCGTGCGCCACCGAGGGCAGCACCAGGCCGGTCGCCGCCGTGATGGCTTCGAGGACGGTCAACGCGGCGTCCGGGTACGGCGAGCGCGCGATGTAGTGCGGGACGTGCGCGGCGACACCGAGTACGTCCTGTCCGGCCTCCATCAGGCGGTACTCCACGAGGGACTCCGCGCTGCCGGGGACCTGCGCCTCGTCAAAGGGGCTGCGGTGGCCGGGGACGAGATCGGTCCGGTTGCCGTGCGGCGTGAGGCCGACGGGCCTCGTGTGCGGGACGCCCATCGGAATTCCGTGGAAGTTGACCGCGAGGCGCACGCCCAGCCGCTCGACGATCTCCTTCACGGCGGCCGCGAATCGCTCCCACTCGACGTCGGGCTCGGGGCCCGAGAGCAGCAGGAAGGGCGCACCCGTGGCGTCCTGGACGAGCCGCACCTCAAGGGCGGGCACGTCGTAGTCCGTCCAGCGGTCGCGCCGGAAGGTGAGCAGCGGGCGGCGGGCCCGGTAGTCGACGAGCCGGTCGTGGTCGAACCGCGCCACGACCTGGTGGGGCAGCGAGTCGAGGACCCGGTCCACGATCTGGTCGCCGGTCTCACCCGCGTCGATGTATCCGTCGAAGTGGTAGAGCATGACCAGTCCGGCCGACTCCTGGGCGAGCGCCATGTCCACCACGGCCAGGCCCTTCGGCTCCCATGCGTACAAACCCTGCGGATCAAGCACTGTGACCGCTCCTCCTCGTGTTCCTCACCCAGAACGCCTGTTGGGGCGCGGGCATTCCCTCTCCGCGCCCCTCCCGGGCGGCTTCTGACGACCGAGGGCGCCCCCTGGTACAGACCTTGACGCAGTCATGCCATTTTTCCGCGTTCGCATGTGCACCCAGAGTTCACGTACAAGAACCACCTTTGCGGCGAGAACGTCGGCATCAAGGAGGGCGCGACGGGCACGCGGATCGTCGGCAACACGTTCGACGGCAGCGGCCTGACCGGGGCCAACTTCGACGGCTCCTGGGTCGACGTGAAGGGCAATGACGTCCTGGTCGAGAACAACGAGGGCAGCGCCACCACGAACAACGGCTACGAGAGCCACACCCAGCAGTCCGGCTGGGGCTGCGGCACGGTCTTCCGCTCCAACACGTCGGATCCGCGTGGCGCGACCGGCGACAAGCAACTGGCGATCAACGTGACGAACGCCGGCGGAAGCTGCGGGACGACGGTGTACGCGAGCAACACGGTGACAGGCGGCAAGGGCCTGACGAACGTACCGGTCACCGAGCAGGAAACGTCGGCGGACACAGAGAAGCGGGCCCGCACCCCAAGGGTGCGAGCCCGCTCAACTACTTACCGAACCCCGGAGGGTTCAGATCAGCTCTGACCACCGGCCAGCTTCTCACGGAGCGCGGCGAGCGCCTCGTCCGAAGCAAGCGCGCCGGAGTTGTCGTCCGACTCCGAGGAGTACGAACCGCCGCCGCCACCGGACGCAGCCGGGGCGCCGGCCGGAGCGGCAGCACCCTCGGCCTCGGCCTGGGCGTCGGCCTCGCGGGACTTGATGACCTGAGCCTGGTGCTGCTCGAAGCGCTGCTGCGCCTCGGCGTACTGGTTCTCCCACACCTCGCGCTGGCTCTCGAAGCCCTCGAGCCAGTCGTTGGTCTCGGGGTCGAAGCCCTCGGGGTAGATGTAGTTGCCCTGGTCGTCGTAAGACGCGGCCATGCCGTACAGGGTCGGGTCGAACTCGACCGTCGACGGGTCGGCACCGAAGGCCTCGTTGGCCTGCTTCAGCGAGAGGCTGATGCGGCGACGCTCGAGGTCGATGTCGATGACCTTGACGAAGATCTCGTCGTTGACCTGGACGACCTGCTCCGGGATCTCCACGTGGCGCTCGGCCAGCTCGGAGATGTGGACCAGACCCTCGATGCCCTCGTCCACGCGGACGAACGCACCGAACGGAACCAGCTTCGTGACCTTGCCGGGGACGACCTGGCCGATCTGGTGCGTACGGGCGAACTGCTGCCACGGGTCTTCCTGCGTCGCCTTCAGCGACAGGGAGACACGCTCGCGGTCCATGTCGACGTCGAGAACCTCGACGGTGACTTCCTGGCCGACCTCGACAACCTCGGACGGGTGGTCGATGTGCTTCCAGGACAGCTCGGAGACGTGCACGAGACCGTCGACGCCACCCAGGTCCACGAAGGCACCGAAGTTGACGATCGAGGAAACGACGCCGGAGCGGACCTGACCCTTCTGGAGGGTCGTGAGGAACGTCTGGCGGACCTCGGACTGGGTCTGCTCGAGCCAGGCACGGCGGGACAGGACCACGTTGTTGCGGTTCTTGTCCAGCTCGATGATCTTGGCCTCGAGCTCCTTGCCCACGTAGGGCTGGAGGTCGCGGACGCGGCGCATCTCGACGAGGGAGGCCGGCAGGAAGCCACGGAGGCCGATGTCGAGGATGAGTCCACCCTTGACGACCTCGATGACGGTACCGGTGACGATGCCGTCTTCTTCCTTGATCTTCTCGATCGTGCCCCAGGCGCGCTCGTACTGCGCACGCTTCTTGGACAGGATGAGACGGCCTTCCTTGTCCTCCTTCTGGAGAACCAGGGCCTCGATCTCGTCGCCGACCTTGACGACCTCGTTCGGGTCGACATCGTGCTTGATCGAGAGCTCGCGGCTCGGGATCACGCCTTCGGTCTTGTAACCGATGTCGAGGAGAACCTCGTCCCGGTCTACCTTGACGATGACGCCATCGACGATGTCACCGTCGTTGAAGTACTTGATCGTCTCGTCGATCGCGGCGAGGAATGCTTCCTCGTCACCGATGTCGTTGACCGCAACCTGCGGAGTGGTGGCGGTGGTCTCGGTGCTGCTCGTCATGTGGGTAAGGGCTCCGGTACGGACATTGAAGTCGTAGGTACTGCTACGCCGGGAGCCCGTGATCGCACTGCAGAAGGCCGGACAGTTCAGGAAGCGCCACTCCCGAAGGGAGCGCCTCGATAACCGAGGGGACATACATACAGATGCGAGCGCAGCCTGCTATGTCTGAGGAGCGCAGGCTCGCAGCGCAACTTGTAGCATACGGGGGCAGCCGGACAGGGTCAATGCGCGAACACGCACACCCGGGGCGAACTTCGCATACCCGGCACAAAACCTGTCGCACGAGGCCACATGGGCCGCCAGGCACTCTGCCGCGACGGGTTGAACGGAAGAGTACGACTAGGGAGCCCATCATCCAAGAGCCTGAACCGTTCGAGCCCGAAGCCACCCGGCGCGACGCCGACGTCACGGAGAGTTCCCGTGCCAATCGTGGCTGGTGGGACCGGAACGCGGACGACTACCAGGTCGAGCACGGCACCTTCCTCGGGGACGACCGTTTCGTATGGGGGCCCGAGGGCCTCGACGAGGTGGAGGCCGAGTTGCTCGGCCCGCCGGAGGACCTGAAGGACAAGGTGATTCTGGAGATCGGCTCGGGCGCGGCGCAGTGCTCGCGCTGGCTCGCCGCGCAGGGCGCGCACCCCGTCGCCCTCGACCTCTCCCACCGGCAGCTCCAGCACGCCCTGCGTATCGACGGCGGCGCGGTGCCGCTGGTGGAGGCGGACGCGGGCGCGCTGCCCTTCGCGGACGGCTCCTTCGACCTCGCCTGCTCGGCGTACGGCGCGCTCCCCTTCGTCGCCGATCCCGTGCGGGTGCTCCGGGACGTGCACCGGGTGCTGCGGCCCGGCGGCCGGTTCGTGTTCTCGGTGACGCATCCGATCCGCTGGGCGTTCCCGGACGAGCCGGGTCCGGAGGGCCTGTCCGTAGCGGCCTCCTACTTCGACCGCACCCCTTACGTGGAGCAGGACGACGAGGGACGCGCCGTATATGTGGAGCACCACAGGACGGTCGGTGACCGGGTGCGTGACATCGTGGCCGGCGGTTTCCGCCTGGTGGACCTCGTCGAGCCGCAGTGGCCCGCGTGGAACACGCAGGAGTGGGGCGGCTGGTCCCCGCTGCGCGGAAACCTGATCCCGGGCACGGCGATCTTCGTCTGCGAGCGAAGCTAGACGGGACTCCCCCGGCCGAAGTCCCCCACCCTCCGGTCGGGGGTGCACCCGGGGAGAGACTGAGCATGTGATCCGTAACGACGCTCTGGACCTGCCTGTACGCAGTGCGCTGCCCGGCCTGCGCGATGCCCTCGACGGGCCCGCGGCGCCGGGCAGCGCCGTTCTCGTGGCGCCACCGGGGACCGGCAAGACGACCTTGGTGCCGCTGGTGCTCGCCGGGCTCGTCGGTGACGGGCCCGCGCGGCGGGTCGTCGTCGCCGAGCCGCGGCGGATCGCGGCGCGGGCCGCGGCACGGCGGATGGCGTGGCTGCTGGGCGAGAAGGCCGGCGAGAGCGTCGGCTACACGGTGCGCGGGGAGCGGGTGATGGGGCGCCACGCGCGCGTGGAGGTCGTCACGACGGGTGTGCTCCTGCAACGGCTCCAGCGAGACCAGGAGCTGGCCGGTGTGGATGTCGTGATGCTCGACGAGGTCCATGAGCGGCATCTGGACGCGGACACCGTAGCGGCGTTTCTGTGCGACGTGCGCGACGCGCTGCGGCCCGAGCTTCGGCTGGTGGCGGCGTCGGCGACGACGGACGCGCAGGGATGGGCGCGGCTCCTCGGCGGGGCGCCCGTGGTCGAGGCCGAGGGAATCTCGTATCCCGTGGAGACGGCGTGGGCGCCGCCCGCGCGTCCGGTGCGGCCTCCGCACGGGATGCGGGTGGACCCGGCGTTGCTCACGCACGTGGCGTCGGTGGTGCGGCGCGCGCTGCGAGAACAGGGCGGGGATGTGCTGTGTTTCCTGCCGGGGGTCGGTGAGATCGCGCGCGTGGCCGGGCAGTTGGGCGGACTGGGTGACGTGGACGTGCTTCAGGTCCACGGGCGGGCGCCTGCCGCGGTGCAGGACGCGGTGCTCTCGGCGGGCGCGCGGCGGCGGGTGGTGCTCGCTACGTCCGTCGCCGAATCGTCGCTGACGGTGCCGGGTGTGCGGGTCGTCGTGGATTCGGGCCTCGCGCGGGAGCCTCGGGTGGACCACGCGCGCGGGCTGAGCGCCCTGACGACCGTACGGGCCTCGCAGGCGGCGGGGCGGCAGCGGGCGGGGCGTGCCGGGCGTGAGGCTCCCGGGGTGGTGTACCGGTGCTGGACGGAGGCGGAGGACGTGCGGCTGGCGCGGTTCCCGGCGCCGGAGATCAAGGTGGCGGACCTGACGGCGTTCGCGTTGCAGGCGGCGTGCTGGGGCGATCCGGACGCCTCGGGCCTCGCGCTCCTGGACGCTCCGCCGGCCGGGGCGATGGCGGCGGCCCGGTCCGTCCTGACGGCGATCGGGGCGGTCGAGCCGGACTCGGGCCGGGCCACGGAGCGCGGCGCCCGCCTCGCGGGACTCGGCCTGCATCCGCGCCTGGCCCGCGCCCTCCTGGACGCGACCCCTGTGGTGGGTGCGCGCCGCGCGGCCGAGGTGGTCGCCCTCCTGAGCGAGGAGCCGCCCCGCGACTACGGCGACGACCTGGCCGCCGCGTGGCGCACCGCGCGCCGGGGCGCCGACGCGTACGCCGCGCGCTGGAAGACGGAGGTGCGGCGGCTCACGGGGGCGGCCGCCGGGCAGACCCCGGCGCGCGAGGACGCTCCCGGAGGCCTGTCCGAGGACCGGGTCGCCGGAATCGTCGCCGCGCTCGCCTTTCCGGAGCGGGTGGGGCGTGGGGGCGACGGCGAGTATCTGATGGTGTCCGGGACGCGGGCCGCGCTCGCGGACGGGTCACGGCTGCGGGGCGCGCCGTGGATCGCCGTCGCGGTCGCCGACCGGCCCGTGGGCGCCGGGCACGCGCGCGTGCGGCTCGCCGCGGTCGTGGACGAGGAGGTCGCGCTGCGGGCCGCCGCTCCGCTGCGCACCGAGGGGGACGAAGTGGCGTGGGCCGACGGGGCGTTGGTGGCGCGGCACGTCGAGCGCCTCGGCGCGGTGGAGCTCGCCGTGCGCCCCTTGAAGGAGGCCGCCCCCGCTCTCGTACGGGAGGCGCTGAAGGAGGGGCTGCGGCGGGAGGGGTTCGGGCTGCTGCGGTGGTCACGGGAGGCCGGGGAGCTGCGGGAGCGGCTCGCGTTCCTGCACCGCACGCTGGGCGCGCCCTGGCCCGACGTGTCGGACGACGCGCTGCACGCGCGCGTGGACGAGTGGCTGGAGCCGGAGCTCGGCAAGGCGCGGCGCCGGTCCGATCTGGGCCGGATCGACGCGGGGCAGGCGCTGCGGCGGCTGCTTCCGTGGGCGAGCGGTGACGCGGCCCGCCTCGACAAGCTCGCCCCGGAGCGGCTGGAGGTGCCGAGCGGGTCCAGGATCCGGATCGACTACGCGAACCCCGAACAGCCCGTGCTGGCCGTGAAGTTGCAGGAGATGTTCGGGCTGCACGAGTCGCCGCGTGTGGCCGGTGTGCCGGTCCTGGTGCATCTGTTGTCACCCGCGGGGCGGCCCGCGGCCGTGACCGCGGATCTCGCCTCCTTCTGGCGCGAGGGCTACCGGGCGGTGCGCGCCGAGCTGCGCGGCCGGTACCCGAAGCATCCGTGGCCCGAGGATCCGGCGGGCGCGATCCCGACGCGGCACACGAGCGCGCGGCTCAGGCGCTGACGGGTTCCGGCTCGTACTCCGGGGCGGCCTCGGGCTCGCCCGGACGGCGGCTGCGGGCCTCGAGCCACAGGGAGAGCGCGAGCAGGAGCAGGCCGAGGATCAGGAAGCCCCACGGCAGGGTCGAGGTGAGCAGGACGACCAGGACGCGGTTGGCCTTGACGAGGTCGACCGTCGACCTGATGTAGTCCTCGCGCATCTTCACGTGCCCGGCGAAGACCGTCACCTTGTCTCGGCCGCCCAGGAGCGTGCCGCCGCGGAGTTCGTTGTGCTGGATCTCCTCGCCGTAGACGGGAGCTCCGGTGACCGGTTCGACCCAGAACTTGCGGACCGTGGTGTACCAGCGGGTGGTGCCGGTCTTGGCGACGGACTCCGGTGTGATGCCCTTGACCGGCATCGTCTTGGGGAGGGGGACCTTCATCCACGGGATGGTCTGTTCGAAGTAGTAGACCTTCAGACCGCGGAACGTCTGGGTTCCCTTGTAGTGGATGGGCCGGGTGACGCGGGCCTGGGCGTCGTAGTACTCGTAGTCCCGCTTCTCGGTGAGGAAGGGCCACTTGAACTCGATGCCGTCGCGCCTGACCTTGTCGCCGTCGACGGTCTCGGCGTACTTGCCCGTGGGGTGGACGGGTGCCTGGCTGTGGGCGTCGAAGACGTAGCGCTCGGGGACCTGGGAGACCATCTTGCCGTCGGGTCCGACGATGTAGGAGAGGGAGTCCCAGACGACGACGTCGCGGCCCGCGCTCTTCTCGACCTGCTCGGAGGCCTCCACGTTGCCCTTGAGCGTCTGGACGACGGTGACCTTGGGGACCTTCTTCGACTGCATCGAGCCGTAGTCGAGGAGGGTCGGGTTCTTGGCCTCCAGGACGGCGTTCTGGTACTGGCCGGCCGGGATCTTCGCGAGGCGCGGGAACGCGTACCAGCGCATCAGCGGGGACATCGCCGTGCAGAACACGGCGAGGGCGAGCAGGATCAGGCTGGCCTTGCGGCGCATCGCGGCGGCCTCCTCGGCGGGTCAGGGGTGCTTGGGGACGGTGGTCAGCAGCGGTTTGGGCGAGGTCTCGCCGGGCGGTGAGCCGATCGCCGAGATCGTGATGACGAGGGCGAGCGCCACGGCTAGACCGGTCGCGGCGGCGATCAGGGCACGCATGCAGCCTCCCGGCGGATCACCGATCTGGAATCTGATAGGGCGTCAGGGCTGGGGCACCGTAGCAACGCGGGGCCGAGATGAGAACACGTTGCACAACAGCGCCGCCCCCTCGGCCGGTGAACGGCGAGGGGGCGGCGCGGGCGTGCTGATACGGCTTGCGCCGTACGGGAGTTACGTCGCCGAGGGCGAGGCGGACGGGGTTGCCGTGGCGCCGGCCGCGGTGACCTTCAGTTCGATGGTGAGGGTCGCGCCGCCGGTGGTGTCGATGCGGAGCAGGAACGTGCCCGTGGCGTCGTCCGCGTAGATCCTCGGCAGCTGGAGGCGGCCGTCGCCGTCGGTCTTGAGGCCCTTGAGGGTGCGGATCGCCTTGCCGTCCGCGTCCTTGAAGTAGGGGCCCTTGTCGTTCTCGGTCGCGTCGTCCTTGGACTTGATCAGCGTGGCCGTGGTGGCGACCCCGTCGGCGGCGTCACCCTTGTACGTGGCCCTGACCTGGACCGGGTCGGCGAACTGGCCGCCGGCCTCGCAGGTCAGTTCCGTGTCGCCGGTCCTGGTGAGGGCGTCGGCCTGGCGCGCGGAGACGGTCGCCGTGTAGTCGAGGCCGGGCAGCTTCCGGTCGACGACAGTGGCGCGGACGGTGAACTCGCCGGTGTCCTCGCCCGCCCGCAGCGGCGGTGCGGTGGCCTTGCCGGTGCTGTCGGTGACGACGGTGACGCTCTTGAACCCGCCGCTGAAGGCCAGGTCCGTGTCGCCGACGACGGTGAGCTTCACCTTGACCGTACCGACGCCCTTGCCCGCGGCGTTCTCCGTGCGGACGGCGACCGGTTCGGCGAAGGCGTCACCGGCGGTCGCGTTGAGCGTGCCCGTACCGGCGTCCTCGATGTGCGCGACCGTCTCGGCGGGCGTGGGCGGTGTGGGGCTCGTGGAGCCTCCGCCGCCCGGCTTCGACGGGTCTGTGCCCGGGGAGCCGCCGGGCTTGGACGGCTTGGGCGGCTTGGAGGCGCCCGGGGACGGGCTGGTCGTGCCCGGGCTGCTCGGCGAGGGGCTGGGACTGCCGTCGCTGCGGCCGCCGGGCTGGACACCGGTGCCGTCCGGGACCTCGTGGGTGCCCTTGCGGTAGTACTCGAGCCACGTCAGGACCGTGTTGAGGTACTCCTGCGAGTGGTTGTAGCTCAGGATCGCCGCGTGCAGGCCGCCGCTCTGGGACAGGTCGCGGTCGCCGCGGCACAGGTAGTGGCCGGCGGCGAGGGCGGCGTCGTAGATGTTGTTGGGGTCCTTCTTGCCGTCGCCGTTGCCGTCGCGGCCGGACCACTCCCAGGTCGACGGGATGAACTGCATGGGGCCGACGGCCCGGTCGTGCGTCGTGTCGCCGTCGTAGGCGCCGTTGTCCGTGTCGGTGATCCTCGCGAAGCCGTTGCCGTTGAGGACCGGGCCGAGGATCGGCTTGAGCGTCGTGCCGTTCGCGTCGACGTTGCCGCCGCGGGCCTGGCCCGACTCGACCTTGCCGATCGCGGCGAGGAGCTGCCAGGGGAGGTTGCAGCCCGGCTTGGTCGCGGCGAGCTCCGCCTCGGCCTTCTTGTACGCGTCGAGGACGGTGGCGGGGATACCGGCCTCGTGCGCGCCGGCACCCGTCCCGCTCGGGCTGCCGGGACCCGTACTGGGCGGCGCGGTGGGGCTGTTGAGGGGCGGCAGATCGGTGTAGTACGGGGAGTTGCCGGTCGCCGAGTCACCGGGCGAGGGCGTCGCGTCGGCGGTGGACTGTCTGCCGTTATGCGTGTCGGTGAGGCCGGGCGCCTGGGACGCGGAGAGTGCCGCCACGGCGGCAGCCGCCACAGCGGTCGTCATCGCGGACCTGCGCAACCGCTTTCCGAATAGCGCCGCCATACCGTGAGCCCCTCCGATTGCCGACCGTTTACGGGTCAGTCCGCGCTCCCCGGCGTGGAGTGACCCAGGCGACACTACGACAACTTCCGGCGCCCAGGCACCCGTTCGTGCCCGATTTTTGCCGGTTGGCCATGTACGCGTTACCGCGGTCGCCACGGGCCATACTGAGCGGCACCGCGTACGCACCGCATCAGGAACCCTCCGAGGGGGACCACTTGCCGTTCACGATCAGCCATGCCGCGGCCGTGCTGCCGGCCGTCCGCCGCGACGGCACCGGGCGCGGCGCGCTCGTGCCCTCGCTGCTGGTGGCGGGCTCGTTCGCGCCCGACGTGACGTACTTCGCGGCGAGTGCGGTGCCGGGGGCGATGGAGTTCGGGGACTTCACCCACTCGTTCCCGGGTGTCTTCACGATCGACGTGGCCGTCGCCGCGGTACTGGTCGGCCTGTGGCGCCTGCTGCGGGAACCGGTGATCGCGCTGCTGCCGGGACGGGTGCGGGGGCGGGTCCTCGTGGTGGCGCGGGGTGCGGGCACCGGGCGTCCGGCCGGCGCCTTCGCGTGGGAGCGGCGGCCGATGGCCGCGGTGTGGTGGTGGTACGTGTCCGCCGTCCTGGGCGCGACGACGCACGTGGTGTGGGACGCGTTCACGCATCTCGACCGGTGGGGCATGCGCGTCTTCCCGGTCCTCGGCGAGAAGATCGCCGGCTCCCCTGTCTACTGGTACGCGCAGTACGGGGGTTCGGCGGTCGCGCTCGTCGTGATCGCGCTCTTCGTGGTGTCGGCGGTGCGCCGTGTCCCGTCGGCGGCCGCCGACGACGCCCGCGCCGCGCTGCCTCGTCTCTCCGCGAGTGAGCGGTGGGTGGCGGCTCTAGTGATCGGCGGGTGCGTGGCGGTGGCCGCAGGGGTGCGGACGGTGCGCTGGTGGACGTACTGGGGCGCTGTCGCCAAGCCGTGGGAGATCATCCCGACCCTGTGCTTCGGCGGGGGCGCGGGCCTCGTACTCGGTCTGGTCGTGTACGCGCTTCTCGTGCGGGGGCGTCGAGGTCCGGCCCGTCGCGGGGTGGCGCCGGCGCCGGTGAAACAACAACGGTGACACGACAACGGTGCACGCGGTAAGGGGCGGAGCCCATTGGCTCCGCCCCTTACCTGCAACTACGGCTTACCTGAACAACGGCCCGAACTACGGCCCGCCGCAGGCTAGTGCGCCGCGGACTCCCAGTCCGGACCCACGCCCACCGACACGTCCAGCGGGGCCCGCAGTTGCACGGCCCCTGCCATCTCGCGTCGGACCAGCTCCTCCGCCGCCGCGGCCTCGCCCGGGGCGATCTCCAGGACGATTTCGTCGTGGACCTGGAGCAGCAGCCGGGACTTGAGCTTCGCGTCCTTGAGCGCCTTGTCCACGTTCAGCATGGCGATCTTGACGATGTCGGCGGCCGTGCCCTGGATGGGCGCGTTGAGCGCCATGCGCTCGGCCATCTCACGGCGCTGGCGGTTGTCGCTGTTGAGGTCCGGCAGATACCGGCGGCGGCCGAGCATCGTCTCGGTGTAGCCCGTGGCGCGGGCCTCGTCGACGACGCGGCGCAGATAGTCGCGCACGCCGCCGAACCGCTCGAAGTACGTGTCCATGAGGACCCGCGCCTCGCCCGGCTCGATGTTCAGCTGCCCGGACAGGCCGAACGCGGACAGGCCGTAGGCCAGCCCGTACGACATCGCCTTGATCTTGCGGCGCATCTCCGCGTCGACGGCGGGCCGCTCGACGCCGAAGACCTGCGCGCCGACCGTGGTGTGCAGGTCCTCGCCGGAGGTGAACGCCTCGAGAAGGCCCTCGTCCTCGGAGAGGTGCGCCATGACGCGCAGCTCGATCTGGCTGTAGTCCGCGGTCATGAGCGACTCGAAGCCCTCGCCGACGACGAAGCCGCGGCGGATGGCGCGGCCCTCGTCGGTGCGGACCGGGATGTTCTGCAGGTTCGGGTCGGTCGAGGAGAGCCGGCCCGTCGCGGCGACCGTCTGGTTGAACGTCGTGTGGATGCGGCCGTCCGCGGCGATCGTCTTGATGAGGCCCTCGACGGTGACGCGCAGCTTGGCCTGCTCGCGGTGGCGCAGCATGATCACGGGGAGTTCGTGGTCGGTCTGCGTGGCGAGCCAGGCGAGCGCGTCCGCGTCCGTCGTGTACCCGGTCTTCGTCTTCTTCGTCTTGGGCAGGTCGAGCTCGCCGAAGAAGACTTCCTGGAGCTGCTTGGGCGAGCCGAGGTTGAACTCGTGGCCCACGGAGGCGTGCGCCTCCTTCACGGCCTGCTGGACGGCGCCCGCGAACATCTGCTCCATGGCCTCCAGGTGGGCGCGGTCGGCGGCGATGCCGTGCCGCTCCATGCGCGCGAGGAGCGTGGACGTGGGCAGCTCGACGTCCTTGAGGAGATCGGCCGCGCCGACTTCCCGGAGCTTCCCACCGAAGGCCTCGCCGAGGTCGAGGATCGCGCGGGCGTGCACCATGAGCGCGTCGGCCTCGGCCTGGTCGTCGTCCTCCGTACCGAAGGCGAGCTGTCCGTCGGCCGCCGCCGGGGCGAGCTCACGGCCCAGGTACTCCAGGGTCAGCGCGTCGAGCGCGAAGGAGCGGCGGCCGGGCTTGACCAGGTACGCGGCGAGCGCCGTGTCCATGGTGACGCCGTCCACGGTCCAGCCGTGCTCGGCCAAGACCCGCATGACGTTCTTCGCGTTGTGCAGGACCTTGGGCTTCCCGGGGTCGGCGAGCCATGCCGCGAACGCGTTCTCGTCGGCCTCGTCGAGCTGGGTGGGATCGAACCAGGCGGCGGCTCCCCCGGCGCCGGCGAGCGCCACCTCGGTGACGGATCCCGCACCGAGCGCCCAGGTGTCGACCGTGGCGAGGCCCAGGGCGGCGTCGCCGTGCTCGGCGAGCCACGGGGCCACCTCGCCCGCGCCGAGCACCGAGCCGTCGACGTCGACGCCGGGCTCGGCGGGCGTCTGCTCGGCCTCCTCGGCGCCCGGGTCGACGGCGAGGAGCCGCTCGCGCAGCGACGGGTTACGGATCTCCAGGGTGTCCAGGACCATCGCGACGGCCGTGCGGTCGTACGCGGCGCGCTCCAGGTCTTCGACCGTCTTGGGGAGCTCGACGTCGCGCACCATCTCGGTGAGCCGGCGGTTCAGCTTGACGGCTTCGATGTGGTCACGGAAATTCTGCCCGGCCTTGCCCTTGACCTCTTCGGCGCGCTCCACGAGCTCGGCGAACGAACCGAACTGGTTGATCCACTTCGCGGCGGTCTTCTCGCCGACGCCGGGGATGCCCGGCAGATTGTCCGACGGGTCGCCGCGCAGGGCCGCGAAGTCGGGGTACTGGGCCGGCGTGAGCCCGTACTTCTCCTCGACCTTCTTCGGCGTGAACCGCGTCAGCTCGGAGACGCCCTTCGTCGGGTAGAGCACCGTGACGTGGTCGCTGACGAGCTGGAAGGAGTCCCGGTCGCCGGTGACGACCAGGACGTCGAACCCGGCGGCCTCGGCCTGGGTGGCGAGCGTGGCGATGATGTCGTCCGCCTCGAACCCGTCGACCGCGAAGCGCGGGGTGTGCATCGCGTCGAGGAGCTCACCGATCAGCTCGACCTGCCCCTTGAACTCGTCCGGGGTCTTCGAACGATTCGCCTTGTACTCCGTGAACTCCTCCGAGCGCCACGTCTTGCGCGAGACGTCGAACGCCACCGCGAAGTGCGTGGGCGCCTCGTCGCGCAGCGTGTTCGCCAGCATCGAGGCGAAGCCGTAGATCGCGTTCGTCGGCTGTCCGGTCGCGGTCGTGAAGTTCTCCGCGGGCAGCGCGAAGAACGCGCGGTACGCCAGCGAATGCCCGTCCATGAGCATCAGCCGCGGCCGGCTGCCTGAGGTCTTCTTCTCGGTCTTCTTCGCTGCTGTCTCTGCCACGCCCCCGATCCTGCCACGCCCCACTGACAGTCCGGTCCGTCGCGGGCCTCCGGCGAGGGCTGTCAGGCGTGCGTGCGAGGATCGGCGACGTACCTCACACGTGTGCTCGAAGGGGAACAGACGATGGCAACGAAGCCGCCCACGGGAGATCCGGTCCAGGACGCGCCGCAGGTGGACGCGCCGCTGCGCGCCGCCGCCGGACTGCCCGCCGTCGCCCATTCCCTCAAGATCGCCCAGCAGCAGATGGGCGTGCGCCGCACCGCGCTCACCCTTCTCCGCGTCAATCAGAAAGACGGCTTCGACTGCCCGGGCTGCGCCTGGCCCGAGCCCGACCACCGGCACAAGGCGGAGTTCTGCGAGAACGGCGCGAAGGCGGTCGCCGAGGAGGCCACCCTGCGCCGGGTCACGCCCGACTTCTTCGCCGCGCACCCGGTCGCCGACCTCGCGACCCGCTCCGGGTACTGGCTGGGCCAGCAGGGACGCCTCACGCACCCCATGTATCTGGCGGACGGCGCCGAGCGCTACGAGCCGGTGTCCTGGGAGCGCGCCTTCGACATCATCGCCGAGGAGCTGACCGCCCTGGCCTCCCCCGACGAGGCCGTGTTCTACACCTCGGGCCGCACGAGCAACGAGGCGGCGTTCCTCTACCAGCTGTTCGCCCGCGAGTTCGGCACGAACAACCTGCCCGACTGTTCGAACATGTGCCATGAGTCGTCCGGTTCCGCGCTCACGGAGACCATCGGAATCGGCAAGGGCAGCGTCTCCCTGGAGGACCTCTACAAGTCCGACCTGATCATCGTGGCCGGGCAGAACCCGGGCACGAACCACCCGCGCATGCTCTCGGCCCTGGAGAAGGCGAAGGCGAACGGCGCGAGGATCATCACGATCAACCCGCTGCCCGAGGCCGGACTCGAACGCTTCAAGAATCCGCAGACCCCGCAGGGCATGTTCAAGGGCGCCACCCTGACCGACCTGTTCCTCCAGATCCGCCTCGGCGGGGACCAGGCCCTCTTCCGCCTCCTGAACAAGCTGATCCTGGAGACGGAGGGCGCCGTCGACGACGCCTTCATAGAGGAGCACACGCACGGCTACGAGGAGTTCACCGAGGCCGCCCGCGCCGCCGACTGGCACGCGACGCTGACGGCGACGGGCCTGGAGCGCGCCGAGATCGAGGAAGCCCTCGCCCTGGTGCTCGCCTCCGAGCGCACCGTCGTGTGCTGGGCGATGGGTCTCACCCAGCACAAGCACTCGGTGCCCACGATCCGTGAGGTCGTCAACTTCCTGCTCCTGCGCGGGAACATCGGCCGCCCCGGCGCGGGCGTGTGCCCGGTGCGCGGCCACTCCAACGTGCAGGGCGACCGCACCATGGGAGTCTTCGAACGCCCCGCGCCCGCCTTCCTGGACGCCCTGGAGAAGGAGTTCGGCTTCACACCGCCCCGCGAGCACGGCTTCGACGTCGTACGGGCCATCGAGGCACTGCGCGACGGCGAGGCGAAGGTGTTCTTCGCGATGGGCGGCAACTTCGTGGCGGCCTCCCCCGACACCCACGTCACCGAGGCCGCGATGCGCCGCGCCGCCCTGACGGTGCACGTGTCGACGAAGCTCAACCGCTCCCACGCGGTCACCGGCGCGCGCGCCCTGATCCTGCCGACTCTCGGCCGCACCGAGCGGGACCTCCAGGTCGGCCCGAACGGGAAGAGCACAGAGCAGTTCGTGACGGTCGAGGACTCCATGAGCATGGTCCACGCCTCACGCGGTCGCCTCGCGCCCGCGAGCAAGCACCTCCTGTCGGAGCCGGCGATCGTGGCCCGCCTCGCGCGCCGCGTCCTGGGCGAGGCCTCACGCACGCCCTGGGAGGAGTTCGAGCAGGACTACTCGACGGTCCGCGACCGCATCGCGACAGTCATCCCGGGTTTCGAGGACTTCAACGCGCGCGTGACTGATTCTGCTGGTCGCCCTGGCGGCTTCACCCTGCCGCACGGCCCGCGCGACGAGCGGCGCTTCCCCACCACCACCGGCAAGGCGAACTTCACGGCCGCGCCCGTCGAGTACCCGAAGCTCCCCGAGGGCCGGCTGCTGCTGCAGACCCTGCGCTCGCACGACCAGTACAACACCACGATCTACGGCCTCGACGACCGCTACCGCGGCATCAGGAACGGCCGCCGGGTCGTCCTCGTGAGCCCTCACGACGCCCAGGACCTGGGCCTCGCGGACGGCTCCTACGTCGACCTGGTCAGCGAGTGGACGGACGGTGTGGAGCGCCGCGCCCCCGGCTTCCGCGTCGTCCACTACCCGACGGCCCGGGGCTGCGCGGCCGCGTACTACCCGGAGACCAACGTCCTGATCCCGCTGGACGCCACCGCTGACACCAGCAACACCCCCACCAGCAAGTCCGTCGTCGTCCGCCTGGAACAATCGGCGACCGACTGAGCGTTTGCTCAGGCAGCCGACCAGGTCGAACAGCACCCACGGCACGAAAACCGACAGACGACGAACGGAGCCGGGCACCATGGGCGAGCACAGCAGCGTGAAGTTCCCGCAAGAGATCATCGACGAGTACGCGGCGCTCGGCGTCGACCTGCCCGCCCTGTTCTCCGCAGGGGACCTCGGAACCCGCATGGGCGTCCAGATCAAGGAAGCGTCCCCCGAGCGCGTCGTCGGCACCATGCCCGTCGAGGGCAACACCCAGCCCTACGGCCTCCTGCACGGCGGCGCCTCCGCGGTCCTCGCCGAGACCCTCGGCTCCGTCGGCTCGATGCTTCACGGCGGCAGCTCCAAGATCGCCGTCGGCGTCGACCTGAACTGCACGCACCACCGCGGCGCCCGCTCCGGCCTCGTCACCGGCGTCGCCACCCCCGTACACCGCGGCCGCTCCACGGCCACGTACGAGATCGTGATCACCGACGAGCAGGACCGGCGGGTCTGCTCGGCCCGCCTGACCTGCCTCCTCAAGGACATGCCCAAGAGCTGAGGCCCCTCTCGTCCGCCGCAGGGCTCGCCCGTCACCGGGCCGGCCCACGACAGGCCGATCCGCTACAGGGCTCGTCCGTGACATGATTGGTCCGGTCCTGACCGGGCCGGTCCGTCACAGGGCGCCACAACGGTCACGAGGCTTCACGCCGCTGTTCCCGGCGCGGACGGGCCACCGCCGCCGCGCCGGGCAGCGCAGGCGTCACCCACGGGACGAAAGCGGAGCAGCTCGGCACACGGCCGCCGCCGACGCGAGTTCGGCCCAGGCCCGACAAGCCTCACCACCCCACCGGACGCCACAGCGCGGACGTTCACCAAGACACGGCCCCCAATCAACTGCCCGATGAAGAACAACAGTTGATCCTCTCGCCGCCCACACTGGCGGACCCTCACCCTCCGCACTGGCGTGGAGCATGACCGGCATCGGCCCCGTCGAACGCGGTCCCCTTCGGCGACGGCGCCCCGCACACCCCCACCCACACCCCCGCCCACGCCCACGCCGACATCCCATGGGGCAGCTCCCCCAACTCTCTACACCCTTAGGAGCGTTGGGCCGCGCTTCCGTCACGCCTGCGCCGCACCCTCAAGCCCTACGTGTCGCCGCGGCCGTCGCGGGCGCCTACGCGTACACCGCCCTCACCACCACCCCGGCGAGGCCCGCCCCCACCCTCCGGCCCTCTCAGGCCACCTTCCGGCACTACGAGGGAAGCGGCCTGCCGGTCCCGCAGCACCCGCACACCGCCACCTTCCGCTTCACCATCTCCGTACGCGACCTCCACTCTGTGACCACCCGTCAAGTTCGAGCCGGACTACCGGGATTGAGTGCGCACGTCATCCCCGCGCTGCCACTGACAGTGAAGGGCGGCATCCCGAAACCCCCCACTGTGCGCATCTCCGTACACAAGTGCGCCGCCCTGCCGCCCGGCTTCACCCTGCCGCCCCTCGACCTCGGCCTCCGGAACCGTCAGGCACAGCAGCAGCGCAGCCACCGCTTCCGCGGCGCCCACCCCCGCACCCCCGCCGCCTGCCCGCACGACGCCTGCGGACCACGCAGAGGGCACTCCGGACCGCCCCGCGGACCTCGAACCGATCTCACACGGAAGTAACACTCGGTTACCTCTGCCGCAACAGAGCAATGCGGAGCGCGAGCCACCGCCCCCCGAAGGGCCCGGCATCCGCCTCCCCGGCGGCACACTCCCGCCCGTAAGGACCAAGATCACCCCAAGTTCCTTAGCGGAACAGCATGTTCTTCACATGTGAACATCTGCAGCCCACACCCAAAAGTCCCAATCGCCCCCACTGCACCCGCCGACGAGCACCGCGTCATAACAAGAGCGTCACATCCTTCCCTCCTCAGCTCCCCACCCCACCCACCTGCGCTTATAGTCACGGCCAGTCACCGCGCCGCCGGGCGCGTCTGCTGCACGGCCCTGTACCACCCCAGTACGGCCCGGCGAGACACACGGCCCCAACCACGGGAGCCGCGCCAGGGAGAGGATTGATCGTGCGACACCGTTCCTTGCTCATCATGACCAGCGTGCTCACCACCGGAGCACTCACGCTCACCGCCTGCGGATCGCGCGACGACAACAAGGGCAGCGACAGCAGCAAGAAGGCCACCGTCATCATCGGCGTCGACGCCCCACTGACCGGCCAGAACTCGGCCACCGGTCTCGGCATCCAGGGCGGCGTGCAGATCGCCGTGAACGACGCCAACAAGAACAACACCGTTCCCGGTGTGACCTTCAAGGTCCAGGCGCTCGACGACAAGGCGATCCCGGCCCAGGGCCAGTCCAACGCCACCCAGCTCGTCCAGAACGACAAGGTCCTCGGCGTCGTCGGCCCGCTGAACTCCGGTGTCGCCACCCAGATGCAGCAGGTCTTCGCCACCGCCAACCTGGTCGAGGTCTCCCCGTCCAACACGGCCCCCGAGCTCACCCAGGGCAAGAACTGGCAGACCTCCAAGTCCCGCCCGTTCAAGACCTACTTCCGCACCGCCACCACCGACGCCCTGCAGGGCGGCTTCGCGGCCGACTACGCCTACAACACGCTGAAGAAGCGCAAGGTGTTCGTGGTCGACGACAAGCAGACCTACGGCGCCGGCCTCGCCAAGCTCTTCAAGGCCGGCTTCACCAAGGCCGGCGGCAAGGTCACGGGCCAGGACCACGTCAACACCGGCGACACGGACTTCTCCGCCCTCGTCACCAAGATCAAGAACTCCAAGGCCGACCTCGTCTACTACGGCGGCCAGTACGACGAGTCCGAGAAGCTCACCAAGCAGCTCAAGGACGGCGGAGCCAAGGTCCCGCTGTTCGGCGGTGACGGCATGTTCAGCGACACCTACATCCAGACCGCCGGCAAGACCTCCGAAGGCGACCTCGCCACCTCGGTCGGCCAGCCCGTCGACTCCCTGCCCTCCGCCGCCGACTTCATCAAGAAGTACAAGGCCTCGGGCCTCAAGGGCGACTACGGCACGTACGGCGGCTACTCCTACGACGCCGCCACCGCCATCATCAAGGCGATCGGCAACGTCGTGAAGGACGGCAAGGTCCCCTCCGACGCCCGCTCCAAGATCGTCGGCGAGGTCCAGAAGACCAAGTTCGACGGCATCGCCGGACCCGTCTCCTTCGACGAGTACGGCGACACCACCAACAAGCAGCTCACCGTCTACCAGGTCGTCGACGGCAAGTGGAAGGCCGTCAAGAGCGGCACGTTCAACGGCTGATCCGAACCACCCCGGGCCACCAGGCGGTTCGGTCACCGAGGGCCGCGGCCCGACCGAACCGCCGACCCGGTCGAAACCACCGGGACAGGCCCTCAGCACCACCTCAGGGCCGCGCGGCCATGACCACCCGTCACCGCGCGGCCCGCTTCATACGCCCTGCTCAACCTCTCCCCACCACATGGAGGCCATGCGGTGAACACCCTGCCGCAGCAGCTGGCCAACGGGCTGTTCCTCGGCTCGATGTACGGGCTGATCGCCATCGGCTACACGATGGTGTACGGCATCGTCCAGCTCATCAACTTCGCCCATGGCGAGATCTTCATGACCGGCGGCTTCGGCGCACTCACGGTCTACCTCTACGTTCTGCCCAACGGCACATCCATGTGGATAGCCCTCCCCGCGATGCTGATAGGCGGCGGAATCGTCTCCGTCCTCATCGCAGTCGGGGCCGAACGCTTCGCCTACCGACCACTGCGCGGAGCACCACGCCTCGCCCCGCTCATCACCGCCATCGGTCTGTCGCTCGCCCTCCAGCAGGTCGTCTTCAACTGGTACCCGAACGCCAAGAACGACCTCAAGTTCCCCCAACTGCCCTTCGGACCCGTCCACATCGGCTCCGTCAGCATCCAGAGCGGCAGCGTCTTCGTCATCATCGCCGCCCCCCTCTGCATGGCGGCCCTCGCCCTGTTCGTCAGCCTCTCCCGCACCGGCCGCGCCATGCAGGCCACCGCGCAGGACCCTGACACCGCGCAGCTCATGGGCATCGACACCAACCGCATCATCGTCATCGCCTTCGCCATCGGCGGCTTCTTCGCCGCCGTCGCGGCCGTCTCCTACGGACTGCGCTACGGCACCGTCAAGTACGACATGGGCTTCCAGATGGGCCTCAAGGCCTTCACCGCGGCCGTCCTCGGCGGCATCGGCAACATCTACGGCGCCATGATCGGCGGCCTCGTCCTCGGCCTCGCCGAGACCATGGCCACCAGCTACATCGACGGCATCCCCGGCATGCAGCAGCTCGGTGGCGGCGGCTGGTCCGCAGTCTGGGCCTTCGTACTCCTCATCCTCGTACTGCTGTTCAGGCCACAAGGCCTCATCGGCGAACGCGTCGCGGACAGGGCGTGAGCACCATGGCAACCACCGACACCACCACCCCCCCGCGCGGCCTCGTCGCGCTCCCCGCGACCGCCGCACGCGCCCTCCTCGCCATCGGCGCCGTCGCCACCATCGCCAGCACCTTCATGTCCTGGACCTACACGTCCGACTTCCCCGGGGACCTCACCTACTACGGCTCCCCGGCCGGACTCCAGATCCTCGACCTCGTCGCCGGCGTCCTGACGCTGCTGTTCGCGCTCACCCTCTTCGGTGTCCGCGGCCTCGGCTGGCTCAACCCGGCGACGGCCATCCAGCCCGTCCTCCTCGCAGCCGCGTCCGCGTTCGCCGTCAGCTGGTTCAGCGCCCTCGCCATCGCCATCGACCTCAAGGGCCTCGTCGCCCTCGACCCCGGCGCCTACATCGCCGCCGTCGGCTCCGCCATCGCCCTGGTCGGCGCCCTCGCGCTCCCCAAGCCCGGTGACACCTTCAAGGACTACGTCACCAAGCCCGACAACATCCCCCCGGCCGCGAAACTCCCCGCCTGGGGCCAACGCCTCGTCATCACCGCCGCCACCGCCCTCGCACTGATCGTCTTCGCCTACGGCGTCGGAGTCGACCCCGACGCCAGCGAAACGTTCCTGGGCTACATCCTCCTGGTCGTCCTCGGCACCTGGTCCCTGTTCACCGCAGGACTCTTCGACCGCTTCGCCCAGCTCAACGCCGGCCACAAGGGATTCGCCACCTCCATGGCCTTCCTCGCGGCAGCGCTCTTCCCCTTCGTCGAGAACAACGAGCACAACTCCAACCTCGGCGTGAACATCCTCGTCGTCGCCACCGTCGCCCTCGGCCTCAACATCGTCGTCGGCCTCACCGGACTCCTCGACCTCGGATACGTCGCCTTCCTCGGCGTCGGCGCCTACGCGGCCGCCCTCGTCTCCGGCTCCGAGTTCTCCCGCTTCGCCGGCGTCCAGTTCCCCTTCTGGGCCGCCATGCTCACCGGCATGCTCGCGTCACTGGTCTTCGGCGTCCTCATCGGCGCCCCCACCCTGCGCCTGCGCGGCGACTACCTCGCCATCGTGACCCTGGGCTTCGGAGAGATCTTCCGCATCACCGTCAACAACCTCGACGGCACCTCCGGCCCCAACCTCACCAACGGCCCCAACGGCATCTCCATGATCCCGGACCTCAACATCTTCGGGTTCGACTTCGGAAGCAACCACGACATCGGCGGATTCTCCCTCGGCCGCTTCGCGAACTACTTCCTGCTGATGCTGCTCATCACCGCGATCGTCGTCCTCGTCTTCACCCGCGCCGCGGACTCCCGCATCGGCCGCTCCTGGATCGCCATCCGCGAGGACGAGACCGCCGCCACCGCCATGGGCATCAACGGCTTCCGCGTCAAGCTCATCGCCTTCGCACTCGGCGCCTCCCTCGCCGGCCTCGCCGGCACCGTCAGCGCCCACGTCGGCTACAGCGTCAACCCGGCCCCGTACCAGTTCGCCGGCTCCGTGCCCCCGAACTCCGCGTTCCTCCTCGCCGCCGTAGTCCTCGGCGGCATGGGCACCGTCAACGGACCCATCCTCGGCGCCACCCTGCTCTACATGCTCCCCGAGAAGCTCAGCTTCCTGAAGGAGTACCAACTCCTCGCCTTCGGCGTCGCACTCGTCCTCCTCATGCGGTTCCGCCCCGAAGGCATCATCGCCAACCGCCGCCGCCAACTCGAGTTCCACGAGAGCGACGACACCGTCCACATCCCCGAACAAGGCCTGCCCGACTCCACCGTCGGCGTCACCAAGGCAGGGGCGTAACCACCATGACCACCACCACAGCCCTCAGCCCCGTCCTCGAAGCCACCGGCGTCACCATGCGCTTCGGCGGCCTCACCGCCGTACGCAACGTCGACCTCACCGTCAACGCCGGAGAGATCGTCGGCCTCATCGGCCCCAACGGCGCGGGCAAGACCACCTTCTTCAACTGCCTCACCGGCCTCTACGTCCCCACCGAGGGCAAAGTCGCCTACAAAGGCACCGTGCTGCCCCCCAAGCCACACCTCGTCACCAACGCCGGCATCGCCCGCACCTTCCAGAACATCCGGCTCTTCGCCAACATGACCGTCCTGGAAAACGTCCTCGTCGGCCGCCACACCCGCACCAAGGAAGGCCTCTGGTCCGCCATCCTCCGCGGCCCCGGCTTCCGCAAGGCAGAAGCAGCCTCCCGCGAACGCGCCATGGAACTGCTGGAGTTCATCGGCCTCGCCCACAAGGCCGACCACCTCTCCCGCAACCTCCCCTACGGCGAACAGCGCAAGCTCGAAATCGCCCGCGCCATGGCCAGCGAGCCCGGCCTGCTCCTCCTCGACGAGCCCACCGCCGGCATGAACCCGCAGGAGACCCGCGCCACCGAAGACCTCGTCTTCGCCATCCGCGACCGCGGCATCGCCGTCCTCGTCATCGAGCACGACATGCGCTTCATCTTCAACCTCAGCGACCGCGTCGCCTGCCTCGTCCAGGGCGAAAAGCTCGTCGAAGGCACCTCCGAAGTCGTCCAGGGCGACGAACGCGTCATCGCCGCCTACCTCGGCGAACCCTTCGAAGGCGCCCCCGAAGACACCGCCGCAGCCGCAGTCGAAGCCGCGGAAGCACACGCCACGGAAGGAGACGACCAGTGAGCGCACTCCTCGAAGTAGAAGACCTCAAGGTCGCCTACGGCAAGATCGAAGCCGTCAAGGGAATCTCCTTCAGCGTCCAACAAGGCGAAGTAGTCACCCTCATCGGCACCAACGGCGCCGGCAAAACCACCACCCTGCGCACCCTGTCCGGGCTCCTCAAGCCCCTCAGCGGCAAAATCACCTTCGACGGGAAACCCCTCACCGGCGTCCCCGCACACAAGATCGTCGCCATGGGCCTCGCCCACTCCCCCGAAGGCCGACGCATCTTCCCCCGGCTCTCCATCGCAGAAAACCTCCAGCTCGGAGCGTTCCTCCGCTCCGACAAGGCAGGTATCGAGAAGGACATCCAGCGCGCCTACGACCTCTTCCCCATCCTCGGCGAACGCCGAAAGCAAGCCGCGGGAACCCTCTCCGGCGGCGAACAGCAAATGCTCGCCATGGGCCGCGCCCTCATGTCCCAGCCCAAACTGCTCATGCTCGACGAACCCTCCATGGGCCTCTCCCCGATCATGATGCAGAAGATCATGGCCACGATCGTGGAACTCAAGTCCCAGGGCACGACCATCCTCCTGGTCGAGCAGAACGCCCAGGCCGCACTCTCCCTCGCGGACCACGGCCACGTCATGGAGGTCGGCTCAGTCGTCCTCTCCGGCACGGGCCAGGACCTCCTCCACGACGAATCCGTCCGCAAGGCCTACCTCGGCGAGGACTGAGCCCGTACGCAGTCATGGCTGAGGCCCGTACCCCACTCGGGGCACGGGCCTCAGCCACATCTCGTTCGTGTACGGAGAACTCAGCCCTTCGCGGCCTTCTTCTCCTCGGCGTCCTGAATAACCGCCTCAGCGACCTGCTGCATCGAAAGACGACGATCCATCGACGTCTTCTGAATCCACCGGAACGCCGCCGGCTCCGACAGGCCGTACTCCGTCTGCAACACCGACTTCGCCCGGTCCACCAGCTTCCGCGTCTCCAGCCGCAGAGTAAGGTCCGCGACCTCGTTCTCCAGCGTCTTCAGCTCCTGGAACCGCGACACCGCCATCTCGATCGCAGGAACGACATCACTCTTGCTGAACGGCTTCACCAGATACGCCATCGCACCCGCGTCCCGCGCCCGCTCCACCAGATCGCGCTGCGAGAACGCCGTCAGCATCAGCACCGGAGCGATCGACTCCTCCGCGATCTTCTCCGCCGCCGAGATGCCGTCCATCTTCGGCATCTTCACATCCAGGATCACCAGATCCGGCTTGTGCTCACGAGCCAGCTCGACCGCCTGCTCGCCGTCACCGGCCTCACCGACGACGGAGTAGCCCTCTTCCTCGAGCATCTCTTTGAGGTCGAGGCGGATCAGAGCCTCGTCCTCGGCGATGACGACACGGGTCGTCAGCGGCGGGACGTGCGACTTGTCGTCGTCGGGCGCGTCTACGGGCTGGGGCGACTCGGGGGCGGTCACGTTAGCTCCTAGTTCAGGGCACGGGTACTGCTCCCAAGAGCGTACCTAGCTGCGGTAAGGTGGTGGCACAGCGGGTGACCGCTGACCTTCGTTTCGAAGGGGCCCCGGTAGCCCAGCGGTAGAGGCCATGGATTCAAAACCCATACAGCGTCGGTTCGAATCCGACTCGGGGCACTTTTCCTTGGATTACAAGGTTGCCAAATAAAGCGGATGTACACGTTCTCGTGAACATCCGCTTTTTGCTGCGTGTCGGCACACTGGTTCATCGCACGGTGTCCACATGGATCAGCACAGTCCTTCGATTCGCGCACAGGCGGTCGCACTGATGCGTCAAGGCATTCCCAATCGCACTGTTGCAGAACAGCTCAACATTCCGCGAGGAACAGTCGGCTAGTGGCGCAGCGAAGACCGCAAAGCGCGCGGTGTGGTCTATGTTCAGCCGACAGACTGCCCGGTGTGCATCTCACGTGCCTTCGACGAGGCCGCCTACGCATACCTGCTCGGCCTCTACCTCGGTGACGGCCACATCATTTCGAAGCCCAAGCAGCATCACTTGTCGATCTTCTGCAATGCGCTACAGGTGGGCCTGATCGCAGCGGCGGAAGCTGCCATGCGCAGCGTCATGCCGCTGCCAAGCGTCAGCCGTCGCGAGAAGGCTGGCTGTACCGAGGTCAAGTCCTACACCAGACACTGGATCTGTATGTTCCCCCAACACGGCCCCGGCAAGAAGCACGACCGGAGGATCGCCCTCGAGCCCTGGCAGCAGAAGATCGTCGATGCCCATCCGTGGGAGTTCGTCCGGGGTCTGGTCCACTCCGACGGTTGTCGGATCACGAATTGGACGACGCGTCTCGTCGGCGGTGAGCGCAAGCGCTACGAGTACCCCCGGTACTTCTTCACCAACGTCTCCGACGACATCAGGCAGCTCTTCACGGACACGCTCGACAGACTCGGCATCCAGTGGACGCACTGCACCCGCCACGGAAACCCTTACAACATCTCGGTCGCCCGCAAAGCATGCGTAACCCTCATGGACATCCACGTAGGCCCCAAATACTGACCTCGCGCCTACTTGGGCGAGTCGTCCTCGCCGATGTGGTGGACGCGGACCAGGTTGGTGGAGCCGGAGACTCCGGGCGGGGAGCCGGCCGTGATGACGACGATGTCGCCCTTGCGGCAGCGGCCGTACTGGAGGAGGAGTTCGTCGACCTGGTCGACCATCGCGTCGGTGGAGTCGACGTGGGGGCCGAGGAAGGTCTCCACGCCCCAGGTGAGATTGAGCTGGGAGCGGGTGGACGGGGTCGGGGTGAAGGCCAGGAGCGGGATGGGTGAGCGGTAGCGGGAGAGGCGGCGGACCGTGTCGCCGGACTGGGTGAAGGCCACCAGGAACTTCGCGCCGAGGAAGTCGCCCATTTCGGCTGCGGCGCGGGCGACGGCTCCGCCTTGGGTGCGGGGTTTGTTGCGTTCGGTGAGGGGCGGGAGCCCCATGGCGAGGATGTCTTCCTCGGCCGCTTCGATGATGCGGCCCATGGTGCGGACCGTTTCGACGGGGTATTTGCCGACGCTGGTCTCGCCGGAGAGCATGACGGCGTCGGTGCCGTCGATGACGGCGTTGGCGACGTCGCTGGCCTCGGCGCGGGTGGGGCGCGAGTTGTCGATCATCGAGTCGAGCATCTGGGTCGCGACGATGACCGGCTTGGCGTTGCGTTTGGCGAGCTTGATGGCGCGCTTTTGGACGATGGGGACTTGTTCGAGCGGCATTTCGACGCCGAGGTCGCCGCGGGCGACCATGATTCCGTCGAAGGCGGCGACGATGTCGTCGATGTTGTCGACGGCCTGGGGCTTTTCGACTTTGGCGATGACGGGGAGGCGGCGGTCTTCCTCTTCCATGATGCGGTGGACGTCTTCGATGTCGCGTCCGCTGCGGACGAAGGAGAGGGCGATGACGTCGGCGCCGGTGCGCAGGGCCCAGCGGAGGTCTTCCTGGTCCTTGTCGCTGAGTGCGGGGACGGAGACGGCTACGCCGGGGAGGTTGAGGCCTTTGTGGTCGGAGACCATGCCGCCTTCGATGACGGTGGTGTGGACGCGGGGGCCGTCGACGCCGGTGACTTCGAGGGTGACTTTTCCGTCGTCGACGAGGATGCGTTCGCCGGTGGTGACGTCGGTGGCGAGGCCGTCGTAGGTGGTTCCGCAGGTGTGGCGGTCGCCTTGGATGTCGGGTTCGACGGTGATGGTGAATTCGTCGCCGCGTTCAAGGAGTACGGGGCCTTCGCTGAAGCGTCCGAGTCTGATCTTCGGGCCTTGAAGGTCGGCGAGGATTCCGACGCTGCGGCCGGTTTCGTCGGAGGCCTTTCGGACGTGGTGGTAGCGCTCCTCGTGTTCGGCGTAGGTGCCGTGGCTGAGGTTGAAGCGGGCTACGTCCATTCCGGCTTCGACGAGTGCCTTGATCTGCTCGTACGAGTCGGTGGCTGGGCCCAGGGTGCAGACGATCTTTGCTCGGCGCATGGTTCGAGCCTAGGGCTTACCGGTGGGTAGGGAATTGGTTGTGCGTGACTACCCAACCACCTTTGGATGAAGGGCTATTGACAAGTGTTGAATTGTGCATGGAGGTGCTCCGATGAGCATGCATTTCGGTGCCGTCGTTCGGGGCGGGGCTTTTACAGCTCGGGCGGGTGCATGGTGAATCGGGCGTTGACGTTGGCGTAGACGGTTTGGCGCTGGGGTTCGAGGTCGAGGGGTGCGGGGGTGTCGTCGGGGGCGCCGGAGTAGGCGGCCATGCGCATGTGGGGGGCGCCGGGGACGGGTCCGTAGCGGTCGGGGTCCTCGGCTCCGGTGTCGGCGAGTTCGATGAGGGCGGCGAGGCGGGTGCCGAGGGCTTCGGCGTATTCGCGGGCTCGTTGGACTGCTTCGCGGACTGCTTGTTGGCGGGCGGTGCGGTGGACGGGTGAGTCGGGGCGCAGGGACCACCAGGGGCCGTCGATGCGGGTGAGGTCCTGGTCGGCGAGGCGGGTGGTGAGTTCGCCGAGTGCGGTGAAGTCGGTGAGTTCGGCGGTGATGAGGACGCGGCCGTGGTAGGCGCGGATGCGTTCGGTGCGGCCGTGGCGGGTGAGTTCGGGGGTGATGGAGAAGGCGCCGGTCTCGAGTTTTTCGATGGCTTCTCCGTAGCTTTTGATGAGGTCGAGGGTGGCGGTGTTGCGGCGGGTGAGGTCGGTGAGGGCTTCGCGGCGGTCGGTGCCGCGGGCGCTGACGGTGATGCCGATGCGGGCGAGGTCGGGGTCGGTTTCGATGCGGGCTTCGCCGCGGACGGCGATGCGGGGGGCTTGGGGGGTGCCGTAGGGGGTGGGTTGTCCGTCGGGGGTCGTTTCGCCGGGGGTCATGGGGTCACTTTGGCAGCAGCGCATCGGACAGTCATCGGATTGAAACCTCGTGGGTCTGTTGCGTGTTGGGTTGAGGGGACAGAATCTACGCGCGTTGCAACTGTCGATGAGTGGTGCCGGAGGGGATCTGAGATGCCGTTGAATCGCCGGAAGTTTCTGGGCAAGTCCGCTGCTACGGGGGCGGCCGTGGCGTTGACCGGCGCGGTGTCGGCGCCGGCCGCGCAGGCGCGTGGGGGGCGGCCGAAGGGGCACAAGCGGTACTCGTTCACCGTGATGGGGACGACGGACCTGCATGGTCATGTCTTCAACTGGGACTACTACAAGGACGCCGATTACACGGACACGGCGGGCAACGCGCAGGGGCTGTCGCGGATCTCGACGCTGGTGAAGCAGGTGCGCGAGGAGAAGGGCCGTGGCAACACGCTCCTGATCGACGCGGGTGACACGATCCAGGGCACGCCGCTGACGTACTACTACGCGCGCGTGGAGCCGATCACCGCGGCGGACGGTCCGGTGCATCCGATGGCGCAGGCGATGAACGCGATCGGTTATGACGCGGCGGCGCTCGGCAATCACGAGTTCAACTACGGCATCGACACGCTGCGCAAGTTCGAGTCGCAGTTGAAGTTCCCGCTGCTCGGTGCGAACGCCGTGGACGCGAAGACGGAGAAGCCGGCGTTCAGGCCGTACGTCATCAAGAAGTTGCGTACGCCGCACGGCAAGGACGTGAAGGTGGCGATCCTGGGGCTGACGAATCCGGGGATCGCGATCTGGGACAAGGCGTATGTGCAGGGCGTGTTGAAGTTCCCCGGCATCGAGGAGCAGGCCGCGCTGTGGGTGCCGAAGCTGCGCTCGATGGGTGCGGACGTGGTGATCGTGTCGGCGCACACGGGCGCTTCGGGCACGTCGTCGTGGGGCGATCAGCTGCCGTACGTGGAGAACGCGGCGGCGAATGTGGCGAGGACCGTGCCGGGGATCGACGCGATTCTCGTCGGGCACGCGCATGTGGAGATCGAGCAGCAGCTGGTGACGAACGAGGAGACCGGGAAGTCGGTCGTTCTGTCGGAGCCGCTGTGTTACGCGGAGCGGTTGGCGCTCTTCGACTTCGAGTTGGAGTGGGAGAGGGGCTGCTGGACGGTGGCGTCGGTGTCGTCGAAGCTGCTGAACTCGAATGCGGTGGCGGACGACCCGAAGATCACGAAGTTGCTCGAGGACGAACACGCGCTGGTCGTGAAGTATGTGAACCAGGTCGTGGGTCAGGCGACGACGACGCTGACGACGGTGGACGCGCGGTACAAGGACGCGCCGATCATCGATCTGATCAACAAGGTGCAGGCAGATGTGGTGACGGAGGCCCTGAAGTCGACGGAGTACGCGTCGCTGCCGGTCCTTTCGCAGGCTTCGCCGTTCTCGCGTACGTCGTCGATTCCGGCGGGCGAGGTGACGATCCGGGATCTGTCGGGTCTGTACGTGTACGACAACACGCTGGTCGCGAAGCTGATGACGGGTGCGCAGGTGCGGGCGTACCTGGAGTTCTCGGCGGAGTATTTCGTGCAGACGGCGGCGGGCGCGGTCGTGGACGTGGACAAGCTGACGAACGCGAACAACCGTCCGGACTACAACTACGACTATGTGTCGGGGCTTTCGTACGACATCGACATCGCGCAGGCGGCGGGTTCGCGGATCAAGAACCTGACGTATCAGGGTGCGGCGCTGGACGACGCGCAGAAGTTCGTGTTCGCGGTGAACAACTACCGGGCGAACGGTGGTGGGGCGTTCCCGCATGTGGCGTCGGCGCAGGAGCTGTGGTCGGAGTCGACGGAGATCCGTACGCGGATCGCCGAGTGGGTGACCGCGAAGGGCACCCTGGACCCGGCGGAGTTCGCTTCGGTGGACTGGCGGCTGACGCGGGACGGTACGCCTGTGTTCTAGGGCCTCTCGTTCGGACCCTAGTTCTTGAGCTCGATGAGATGAGATGTGCCGCGTTCTCCGGACTGGGTCCGGGGGGCGCGGTTTTCGTTTTGGGTGAGGCCGAAGGTGGTGAAGGCGGTGCGCTGCGGGAGGGGGTAGGGGTCTTTGCCCGTGAGGGTGTTGAGGATGGTGGCGCTGCGCCAGGCGGCGAGGCCGAGGTCGGGGGCGCCGACTCCGTGACTGTGGCGTTCGGCGTTCTGTACGTAGATGTTGCTGCCGGTGTCGGTGACGGTGGGGTCGAGGACGAGGCGGAACTGTTCGTCGATGCGGGGGCGTTCGGCGTTGTCGCGGCGGAGGTGGGGGGCCAGGCCGGTGAGGATCTGGTCGAGGGGGCGTTCGCGGTAGCCGGTGGCGAGGACGACGGCGTCGGTGGTGAGGCGGGAGCGGGTGTTCTGCCGGCGGTGTTCGAGGTGGAGTTCGACTTTGGCGGTGGCGACGCGGCCGGCGGTGCGGACGAAGACGCCGGGGGTGAGGGTGGCGTCGGGCCAGCCGCCGTGGAGGGTGCGCTGGTAGAGCTCGTCGTGGATGGCGGCGATGGTTTCGGCGTCGATGCCTTTGTGGAGCTGCCATTGGGCGGGGACGAGTCCGTCGCGTACGTCTTCGGGGAGGTGGTGGAAGTAGCGGGTGTAGTCGGGGGTGAAGTGTTCGAGGCCGAGCTTGGAGTACTCCATGGGGGCGAAGGCTTCGCTGCGGGCGAGCCAGTGGAGTTTTTCGCGGCCCTGGGGGCGGTTCTTGAGGAGGTCGAGGAAGATTTCGGCGCCGGACTGGCCTGATCCGATGACGGTGATGTGGTCGGCGGCGAGGAGTTCGGTGCGGTGGGTGAGGTAGTCGGCGGAGTGGATGACGGGGACGGTGGGGGCTTCGGCGAGGGGGCGCAGCGGTTCGGGGATGTAGGGGGCGGTGCCGACGCCGAGTACGACGTTCCTGGTGTAGGTGCGGCCGAGTGCTTCGGCTTCGCCTTCGGTGTCGAGTTGGGTGAAGTCGACTTCGAAGAGGCGGCGTTCGGGGTTCCAGCGGACGGCGTCGACCTGGTGGCCGAAGTGGAGTCCGGGGAGGTTTTCGCTGACCCAGCGGCAGTAGGCGTCGTATTCGGCGCGCTGGATGTGGAAGCGCTCGGCGAAGTAGAAGGGGAAGAGGCGTTCGCGGCTTTTGAGGTAGTTGAGGAAGGTCCAGTGGCTTGCGGGGTCGGCGAGGGTGACGAGGTCGGCCAGGAAGGGGACTTGGAGGGTGGCGCCGTCGATGAGGAGGCCGGGGTGCCAGTGGAAGGCGGGGCGTTGTTCGTAGAAGGCGGTGTCGAGTTCGGTGAGGGGGTGCGCGAGGGCGGCGAGGGAGAGGTTGAAGGGGCCGATGCCGATGCCGACGAGGTCGCGGGGCGCTTCGGGGTGCGGGGGCCTGGGGGTGGGGGCGGTGGTCATCGGGTTGTGTTTCCTTCCACCAGTTTCAGCAGCTGGGCCAGGTCGCCCGGCTGGGTGTGCGGGTTGAGCAGGGTGGCTTTGAGCCAGAGCCTGCCGTCCATGCGGGCGCGGCCGAGTACGGCGCGGCCTTGGGTGAGGAGGGTGCGGCGGATGTGGGCGATGCGCTCGTCGGGTGCGCCGCGGGGGCGGAAGAGGACGGTGCTGAGGGTGGGGGTGTCGTAGAGGTCGAAGCCGGGGTGGGCGTGAAGGGTGGCTGCGAACTCCTGGGCCTGGTCGCAGACTTGGTCGACGAGGGCGCCGAGTCCGGTGCGGCCGAGGGCTTTGAGGGTGACGGCGATTTTGAGGATGTCGGGGCGTCGGGTGGTGCGCAGGGAGCGGCCGAGGAGGTCGGGCAGACCGGCTTCGGTGTCGTCGTCGGCGTTGAGGTAGTCGGCGTGGTGGGTGAGGGGGGTGAGGTCGGCGGGGTTGCGTACGGCCAGGAGGCCGGCGGCGACGGGTTGCCAGCCGAGTTTGTGGAGGTCGAGGGTGACGGTGGCGGCGCGGTCGAGGCCGGTGAGCTGGGTGCGGCGGGTGGGGCTGAAGAGGAGCCCGGCGCCGTAGGAGGCGTCGATGTGGAGGCGGGCGCCGTGGTGTTCGCAGATGTCGGCGATCTCCGGGAGGGGGTCGATGAGGCCCGCGTCGGTGGTTCCGGCGGTGGCGGCGACGAGTTTGGGTCCGGGCAGGTCGGTGAGGGCTTCGTCGAGCGCTGCGGGGTCGAGGGTCCCGGTGGGGGCGGGCACGGTGACAGGGTCGGGGAGGCCGAGGAGCCAGGCGGCGCGGGGCAGGGAGTGGTGGGCGCCTGCGCCGGTGATGAGCTGGAGGGGGCCCTCTGAGGCGTGGCTTTCGCGGGCGAGGAGGAGGGCGAGCTGGTTGGCTTCGGTGCCGCCGGTGGTGACCAGTGCCTGCGGGTGGCCGGGCCGACCTGACTGACCGGGGTGGCCTGTGTCGCCGTAGACCTCGTGGGCGAGTGCGTCGGTGACGAGGGTTTCGAGGGCGGACGCGGCGGGGGCCTGGTCCCAGGAGTCCATGGACGGGTTGAGGGCGGACGCGGCAAGGTCGGCGGCGGCCGCGAGGGCGAGGGGTGGGCAGTGGAGGTGGGCGGCGCACAAGGGGTCGGCGGGGTCGGCGGCGCCTTCGGCGAGGGCCTGTACGAGGGTGCGCAGCGCGGCGTCGGGGCCGGTGCCGTGGTGGGGCAGGGGGTCGCCAATGACGTCGCGCAGGCGGGTGGTGACGGTGTGGGGGCCGCCGGCGGGGAGGGGGCCGCCGCGGGCGATGGCTCCGTCGTGGAGTGCGTCGAGGACGGTGTCGAGCAACGGCCGCAGGGCTTCGGGGCCTTGGGGGCCTCCGGCGAGGGGCGGCGGGTTGCTCATGGCGGTGTCCTTCGGGTGTGCGGGTGGGGCCTCCAGCCTGTCTGCGGTGGCGGTGGCGTGCCCGGTGATCACAACGATCGGAACCCGAAAGTGGTACTGCCGTACGGGGATTGGGTGGGGGCGGGTGGTTGGTGGTACGGGGCCCGGTGCGGTCGGACCCCGTACCTTCGGGCCCCTAGGACGCGGCGGTGGCCGTCCTGATCTTCAAGGCGCGGGCGAGGTCGTCGAGTTGGTCGGCGAGTCGGCGGCGCAGGGCGGGGATGGGGTCGTCGTCCTCGATGCAGCTTTCGCCGAGGGTGAGGGTGTGGGTGTCGATGGCGTGGGCGGGGAAGGCGTGGCGTCCTGCGGCGTCGGCGATGGCGGGGCCGCGGCGGTGGGCGACGGCCACGGCGTCGGGGAAGTAGCGGGCGACGTAGGGGCGCAGGAGGTCGTTCTGTTCGGGCTGCCAGAAGCCCTGGGCGGTGGCGTTGAAGAGGTAGTTGGAGAGTTCGTCGGTGGTGAACATCGCGTCCCAGGCGGCGCGTTTGGCCTCGGGGTCGGGCAGGGCGGCGCGGCAGAGGGCGGCGCCCTGCCGGCCGGTGGCGCTGGGGTCCTGGGTGAGTTCGGCCTCGATGACCGCGTCGTCGACGGCGCCGAGTACGCAGAGGCGGCCGAGGATGCGCCAGCGCAGTTCGGGGTCGAGTTCGGGGCCGCCGGGGACGCTGCCGCTGTCGTACCAGTCACGGATGGTGTCGGCGTGGGCGGCGCTGTCGATGAGGGTGCGCACGGCGGTGAGGCGCAGGCCCGGGTTGCTGCCGTCCTCGGTGCGGCGGATGAGGTCGGTGCAGAGGTCGGTGAGCAGGGCGAGGGCGTCGGGGCGTTCGGTGGGGGTGGTGTAGCGGTCGGCGATCTGGGTGCGGGCGAAGGCGAGGACGCCCTGGACGTTGGCGAGTTCGCGTTCGCCGGGGAGGTGGGCGCGGGCGGCTTCGAGGTAGGTGAGGGGTTCGAGTTCGCCGTCGCGGACCATGTCGCGCAGGCAGTTCCACAGGACGGCGCGGGTGAGGGGGTCGGGGACGCGCGAGAGGGCGCGCAGGGCGGTTTCCTCCGAGTGGGGGTCGAGGCGGATCTTGGCGTAGGTGAGGTCCTGGTCGTTGGGGACGACGAGGGCGGGGCGGGGGCCGGGGAGGCTGTGTTCGCCGTCGGCGGGGGCGGCCGGGATGTCGAGGTCGGTCAGTTCGCGGCGGACGAGGGTGGCGCCGTCGATGAGGTCGCGGTCGTAGACGCCGACGGTGACGCGGTGGGGGCGGCTGCCGTCGCGGGTGAGGGTGAGTGCCGTCTGTCCGGGGTGTTCGGTGACGGTGGCGGTGAGGGTGTCGACGCCAGTGGTGCGCAGCCAGGTGTCGGCCCAGGCGTGGACGTCGCGGTCGGTGTGGTGGGCGAGGGAGGCGATGAAGTCGGCGAGGGTGGCGTTGGCGAACTTGTGGCGCCGGAAGTGGGTGTTGATGCCGGCGAGGAAGTCCTTCTCGCCGAGCCAGGCGACGAGTTGGCGCAGTGCGGAGGCGCCCTTGGCGTAGGAGATGCCGTCGAAGTTGAGCAGGGCGGACGCGGTGTCGGGGACGGCGTCGGGGGCGACGGGGTGGGTGGAGGGGCGCTGGTCGGCGTCGTATCCCCAGGCCTTGCGGGCCACGCCGAAGTCGACCCAGGTGCCGGTGAAGCGGGTTGCTTCGGTGAGGGTCTGGTAGCCCATGTACTCGGCGAAGGACTCGTTGAGCCAGATGTCGTCCCACCATTGGAGGGTGACGAGGTCGCCGAACCACATGTGGGCCATTTCGTGGGCGATGACCATGGCGCGGGTCTGGCGTTCGGTGTCGGTGACGGCGGAGCGGTGGATGAACTCGTCGCGGAAGGTGACGAGTCCGGGGTTCTCCATGGCGCCGGCGTTGAATTCGGGGACGAACGCCTGGTCGTAGGAGTCGAAGGGGTAGGGCTCCTCGAACTTCTCGTGGTAGCGGTCGTAGCAGGCGCGGGTGATGTCGAGGATCTCTTCGGCGTCTGCGTCGAGGTAGGGGGCCAGGGAGCGGCGGCAGTGGATGCCGAAGGGCAGTCCGCGGTGTTCGGTGCGCACGGAGTGCCAGGGGCCCGCGGCGACGGCGACGAGGTAGGTGGAGAGGAGGGGGGTGGTGGCCGCCCGCCATTTTCCGTCGCCGAGGTGTTCGGTGACGCCGTTGGCGAGGACGGTCCAGCCGTCGGGGGCGGTGACGGTGAGGTCGAAGACGGCCTTGAGGTCGGGCTGGTCGAAGGCGGCGAAGACGCGCTGGACGTCATCCATGAAGACCTGCGTGTACGTGTACGTCTCGCCGTCGGTGGGGTCGGTGAAGCGGTGCATGCCTTCGCCGGTGTGCGAGTAGGCCATGGCGGCCTCGACGCGCAGTTCGTGGGGGCCGGGGGTGAGGCCGGTGAGGGGGAGCCGGTTGTCGTCGAGTGCGGCGGGGTCCAGGGGGTGTCCGTCGAGGGTGACGGATCGCAGGTCGGCGGGCCTGACCTCGACGAAGGTGTCTCCGCCCGTGCGGGTGGTGAAGCCGATGACGGTGGTGGAGTCGAAGGTGTCGGCTCCGCGGGTGAGATCGAGGTCGATCGTGTACCGCTGGACGTCGATGAGCTGGGCTCGGGTCTGCGCTTCGTCGCGCGTCAGTACGGACATGGGGACATGCTGCCTGATGGGCGCGGGACGGGACAGAGGCCGCCCGCCGCGCCGGGTGGTGGGGCTGTGGGCCCGGTATCAGGTGGTGGCTGTCCTCGTGACGCCGGCCTCGTCGGCGATCTGTTCGTGGTGGCGGATCACTTCGCTGATGATGAAGTTGAGGAGCTTCTCGGCGAAGGCGGGGTCGAGTTTGGCGCTCTCGGCGAGCTGGCGCAGGCGGGTGATCTGGTTGGCTTCGCGGGCGGGGTCGGCCGGGGGCAGGGCGTGTTCGGCCTTGAGGTGGCCGACCTGCTGGGTGCATTTGAAGCGTTCGGCGAGCATGTGGACGACGGCGGCGTCGATGTTGTCGATGCTGTCGCGCAGGCGGGCGAGTTCGGCGCGGACGGCGGGGTCCACGGCGTCGCGGGCGTTGCTGTTGGTCATGGGAGGAAACCCTACGTGGCGCGGGGGCGCTCGGCCGTGGTGCCCGGGGAGCGCAGCATCGGGGGGTCGTCGGGGTCGGGGACGGTGTTCGACCAGCCGCCGGGCACGGTGCGGCCCTGTTGTTCGCGGAAGCGGACGGGTGCGGTGCCGACGCGGCGGGTGAACAGGCGGGAGAAGTAGGCGGGGTCGTCGTAGCCGACGCGGCGGGCGACGGCGGCGACGGGGAGTTCGGTGGCGGCGAGGAGTTCCTTGGCGCGGCCGAGGCGGATGCCGAGGAGGTAGTCCTTGGGACTGCAGCCCGCGCCGCGGCGGACGGCGGTGCGCAGTTCGGCGGGGGTCATGCCGTGGCGGGCGGCGTGTTCGGCGACGGACAGGGGCTGGAAGGCGTCGCGGGCGAGGGACTGGAGGACGGGGTCGCCGTCGGGGGCCATGTCGGCGCGGGCGCGGCGCAGGGCGACGAGGAGTTCGTGGACGGCGGCGGCGGTCTCGACCTCGAGGAGGGGGTTGCCGCGGCGGGCGGCGCGGGCGATGCGGCCGACGGCGGTGCGGGCGTGGGCGGCGTCGGAGAGGGGGACGACGGGGCGCTCGGGTTCTATGTAGCCGAGTTCGGTGTAGGTGGTGGTGGTGGGGCCGGTGAAGTCGACGAAGCATTCGTCCCAGCCGGTGTCGGGGTCGGGTCCGTAGTGGTGGGGGATGCCGGGGGTGACCCAGATGAGGGCGGGTGCGGTGACGGTGGTGCGGCGGCCGTCGGGGGCCTGGTACCAGCCGCGTCCGGCGGTGATGACGACGGCGACGTGGTGGTCGAGGGTGCGGGGGCCGACGGTGGGCAGGGCGCCGTACTGGAGGCCGACGCCGAGGCAGACGAGGCCGAGGCGGTGGTGGGCCGGGCTGGGGGTGAAATACCGCATCCAGGTGTGGTACATCCGCTTGTGTCCCTTCCTGGGCGGGGTTGGTGCCGGTGGTGCGCGCGTTGCGTCCAAACAGGGCTGATCTTTGTCCATGGACCCTGCCGCCCGCCAGAGGTGATCGTGGCGGGCAGTAAGAGCCTGTCCTTGCACTGCGTGCCAGACGCCCCGCGCCCGCCCGGAGTGCAGGGACAGGCTCTCGGTGAACGAGAGGGACATGATGGCCGGGTTCAGAGTGGGCGAGGACGACTTCGAGGTCGACGGGCGGCCGGTGCGGCTCCTGTCGGGGGCGCTGCACTACTTCCGGGTGCACGAGGAGCAGTGGGGGCATCGTCTCGCGATGCTGCGGGCGATGGGCCTGAACTGTGTGGAGACGTACGTCCCGTGGAATCTGCACGAGCCGCGCCCCGGCGAGCTGCGTGACGTGGGGGCTCTGGGCCGGTTCCTGGACGCGGTGCGCGAGGCGGGGCTGTGGGCGATCGTGCGTCCGGGGCCCTATATCTGCGCCGAGTGGGAGAACGGCGGGCTGCCGCACTGGCTGACGGGTCCGCTGGGCTCGCGGGTGCGGACCAGGGACGGGGAGTTCCTGGCGGCGGTGGACCGCTGGTTCGCGGCGCTGCTCCCCCAGGTCGTGGAGCGGCAGTACGACCGGGGCGGTCCGGTGATCATGGTGCAGGTGGAGAACGAGTACGGCTCGTACGGCTCGGACCAGGTGTATCTGGCCCATCTCGCGGACGGGCTGCGCGGGCTCGGGGTGACTGCGGCGCTGTTCACGTCGGACGGTCCGGACGACCACATGCTGACGGGCGGCTCGGTGCCGGGTGTCCTCGCGACGGCGAATTTCGGGTCGAACGCGCGGAAGGGTTTCGAGACGCTGCGCCGGCACCGGCCCAAGGGTCCGCTGATGTGCATGGAGTTCTGGTGCGGCTGGTTCGACCACTGGGGTGCGGACCATGTCGTGCGGGACGCCGAGGACGCGGCGGCGGCATTGCGGGAGATCCTGGAGTGCGGGGCGTCGGTCAATCTGTACATGGCGCACGGCGGGACGAGTTTCGGGGGCTGGGCGGGGGCGAACCGGGCGGGGCAGTTGCACGAGGGGCGGCTCCTGCCCGATGTGACGTCGTACGACTACGACGCGCCGGTCGACGAGCACGGGCGGCCGACGGAGAAGTTCTGGCGCTTCCGTGAGGTGTTCGCCGAGTACGCGGACGGGCCGCTGCCGGACGTCCCCGTACAGCCGGCGGCGCTGGCCGGCGCGGTCACGGCGGAGCTGACGTCGTACGTGCCGCTGGACGCGGTCCTGGACGGGCTCGGTTCGGCGGAGGGCGAGTACGCGGTGCCGCCGACCTTCGAGGAGCTCGATGTGGACCGGGGTCTGGTCCGCTACGGCGTGGACGTGCCGGGGCCGCGCAGGGCGTATCCGCTGCGGGCGGCGGGGCTGCGGGACCGTGCCGTGGTGTACGTGGACGGGGTGCGGGCCGGGGTGCTCACGGAGGACGAACCGGTCCTTGCGGAGCCTGTCGCGGGGCCCGCCCGTGTCGAGCTGTGGGTGGAGTCCCTCGGCCGCGTCAACTACGGGCCGCGCACGGGTGAGTCGAAGGGCGTCACGGGCGGGGTGCTGCACGAGCGGCAGTATCTGCACGGGGTGCGGGCGCGGGCGCTGCGCCTGGACGCGTTCGACGACGCGGACGCGGTGCGGGGCCTTGCGCCGGTGGCCGGATCCGCGGGGGCCGCGGGCCTGTACCGCGGCGCGTTCGAGGTGAGCGGCGCGGGGGACGCGGAGCTCGAACTGCCGGGCTGGACGCGGGGGTTCGTGTGGGTGAACGGCTTCAACCTGGGCCGTTACTGGTCGGTGGGGCCACAGCACTCGCTGTACGTTCCGGGTCCCGTGCTGCGTGAGGGCCGTAACGAGGTGTGGGTGCTGGAGACGGAGGCGGCGGGTGAGCCGCGTGTGACGTTGTCGTAGGCGCCCGCCGGGCAGACGTACAGGGCCGGTTCCGGATCACGGAACCGGCCCCTCTTTACACGCGACGGGGTGCGGGCCGCTCTCCGTGGGAGCCGGCGGGCACAGTCCTCGCTGCGCTCATGGTGGGGCGCAGTGATCACGATGCTGCGGGCGGGGCCGGTGGGCCCATGGACAAAGGGGGGAGAGGTCTTGGACTAATCGCGCCCGGTGGGCCTGTCGGATCCCGCCGTACAGTGGAGTTCCGGTGTCCGGGCGGTGGTGCCCGGCGGCCCCAGGGGGTGCGGGCGTGGCGAACGGCGGACCGGTGGAGCACGGCTTTCCGCATCTGGAGACGGTGCGGGCGGCGGTGACCGCGCTGTACAAGAGGCTCTCGTACGACACAGTGCACGCGTTCGAGACGAGCGTCGCCCCGGTCGACGTGGCGTTCTGCGATCAGGACGATCTGTATCTGGGGGCGCAGCGGGTGGCGCGTGAGCTGGTGCGGCACTACCGGCTGCCGGAGGCGCGGATGATCGTCAGTTTCCGCGAGATGACGCATGCGGCGAGTGTCGAGCTGGCGGCGGGTCCGGAGTACTTCATCGAGCTGAACGACCGGTTCCGTACGCACCGGCGGGACATCGGGGCCGCTCTCGCCCACGAGGTCATGCACGTCTATCTGCACCGGCTCGGTCTCGCGTTCCCGGGGACGCGGGACAACGAGATCCTCACGGACACGGCCACCACCTATCTGGGGGCGGGCTGGCTGCTGCTCGACGCGTACCGGGAGGACGCGGCGTCGTCGCAGAAGCTCGGCTATCTCACGCCGGAGGAGTTCGGCTACGTGCTGGCCAAGCGGTCGCTCGCGTTCGGTGAGGCGCCGGAGACGTGGTTCACCAGTGCGCAGGCCTACACCGCGTACACGAAGGGGCTGGCGCGGGCGCGGGCCGACGAGCAGCGGCCGCCGCTGACGGCGGCCGGGTGGGCGGGGCGGCGTCGGTACGCGAAGGACCGGCGTGAGGCGCGGGAGAGCGGGGTGGGCGCGGTGGCGCCGGGCGGTGCGTACGCGTTCTCGACGGAGGGGTCCGCGCTGCGGGTGACGTTTCCGTGTCCGACGTGCCATCAGCGGATCAGGGTGCCGGTGCGGGGCCGGGTGCGGGCGCGGTGCGCACTGTGTCACACCGTGATGGACTGCGACACATAGCCTCAAAACGCTTTGCTTTCACCCCGGGTGAGAGGCGATGGTCGACCTATGGACGAAGAGCAGAAGGCAGGCGCGAGTGGCCTGTTCGACGCGGTGTACGGCGGTGACGAGGATGCGGTGGTGCGGGCCCTGCGCGCGGGCGCCGCGGCGGACGAGCCGGACGACGAGGGCCGGACGGCGCTCTATCTGGCGTCGGTGAGCGACGAGCCGGGCATCGTACGGCTGCTGTTGTCGGCCGGGGCGGACCCCGACCGGCTGAGCAGTGGCACGGATCTGCCGTTGTGCGGGGCGGCGTGCGGCGGGCACACGGAGGTCGTGCGGGCGCTGCTCGCGGCGGACGCGCGGGTCGATCTGCGCGAGGAGTTCGGGTTCACGGCGATGGCGTGGGCCCTCCAGCGCGGGCACGAGCGGGTGGTGCGGGCGCTGCTCGACGGCGGCGCGGATCCGCAGCTGCCGGGTCCCGGTGGCGGTCTTCCGCTGGTCGCGGCGGCCCGGCGCGGGTCCACGGGGTGTGTGCGTGCGCTGCTCGAACACGGCGCACAGGGGCGGACCGAGGCGCTTGCGGAGGCGCTGGCCTGGTGCGGGGTGGATGTGGCGGCGGCGCTGCGTACGGGACTTGGGCAGCCCGGGAGCGAGGCGGTGACGCAGCGGTTCGTGGAGGACGGCGGGGTGACCGTGGTCGTGGAGCTGCTCGACGAGGAGGGGCGGCCGCGGTCGGGCAACGACATGCAGACGGGGCATGCGGCGATCGCCACGCTCCTGGAGGGGGACCTTGGTGTCGTCACACCGGCCGCCGAGCTGGCGGAGCGTGCGCTGCGCCGCGGTGACCCGGACGACGACGACTGGACCGAGGCGGTGGCCGTGCTCCGGGCGCGTGGCGACGAGGAGACGTTCCTCGCTGCGGCCGCGTGGTGTGCGAGCGGTGAGGCGCCGCGGCGGGCCTTCGGGGCGGATGTGCTGGGGCAGTTGGGGCCGCGGGGCCGGTACACGGCCAGGTCGCTCCCGGTGCTGCGTGCCCTGGCCCGCACGGTCCGCGACACCGCCGGTCCGCGTTCGGCCGTCGTCGCGCTCGGCCATCTCGGGGATCCGGTGGCGCTGCCGGAGATCCTGCTGCACGCGCGGCATCCGGAGCCGCGGGTGCGCCGCGCGGTGGCGCTCGCCCTGACGGGTCTGGTGCCGGCCGGTCACGGCGAGGGCGTCGCGGCGCTGGTCGCGCTGACCCGCGACGCGGACGGCGATGTGCGCAACTGGGCCGCGGCGGCGCTCGCCGCGGCCCCTGCGGACACGGCTCAGGTGCGCGACGCGCTGGCCGCGCTCCTCGAAGACCCGGTCCCGGACGCCGCGGCGGAGGCGGCCCGCGGCCTGGCACTGCGCCACGATCCGCGGGCCGTCGAGGCGCTCGCGCGGATCCTCGCCTGCCAGGCGCCCGGCGGGTACGCGCACGACACGGCGCGGGACGCGGTCCGCCATGTCCCCGACGCGCGGGTCAGGGCCCGTCTGGAGTGGACGGTCCCGCGATGTCGTTGACGGCTGCCCAGCTGAACGCCATGGCGGGCCCGATCGTGGCGCCGGGCCCTGGGTACGTCTCCCCCATGACGGCCGCCGAGCAGTTCCCGGAGGCGTAGAGCCCGGCGACGGATGTGCCGTCCTCGCGCAGGACGCGGGCGTCCGCGTCCGTGACAAGGCCGCCCTTGGTGCCGATGTCGCCGGGGTGGACGGGGACGGCGTAGAAGGGGCCCTTGTCGAGGGGGGCGAGGTTGGGGTTCTGGAGGGTCGGGTCGCCGTAGTAGCGGTCGTAGACGCTGTCGCCGCGTGCGAAGTCCTCGTCCTTTCCGGTGGCGGCGAAGCCGTTGAACCTCCTTATGGTGGACGGGAGTTGGGGTGCCCTGATGATCCGGGCCAGCTCCTCCACGGTGGCGGCCTCCTTCAGGAAGCCGCTTTCGCGCCACCGCTTCGGGAAGGCCTGGCCGGGGAAGAGGCCCGCGAAGATGTAGCGGGCCTTGGAGCGGGCGTCGAGGATCAGCCAGGACGGGACGGTCGTCGCGTCGGGGCGGTCGGCGGCGTACATGCGGTCCACGAACTCGTGGTACGGCGCCGCCTCGTTGGCGTACCTCTCCCCCGCCTCGTTCACGATCACCATGCCGGGGATGCCCCGGTCGGCGACGAGGAAGAACGGCTTCTCGCCCGGCGGGCACAGGGAGGGAGCGCCCCACACCTTGTCGAGGAGGTCGGTGGCGGCGCCGAGTTCCTCGCCCAGGCGCAGGGCGTCGCCGACCTGCCCCTCGGAGGAGTGGGTCCACGCGGTGGACGTCGGCTGCGGCAGGTACTTGTCGCGCAGGGCCTGGTCGTGGGAGAAGCCGCCGGAGGCGAGGACGACGCCGCCGCGGGCCCGTACGACGTGTTCGGTCCCGTCGCGCAGGACGCGGACGCCGGTGACGCGGCCGCCCTCCACGACGAGGCCCGTGAGCGGCGCCGACAGCCACAGGTCGCCGCCGAGCCGCTCCAGGGAGAGCCGCATCCTGGCGATGAGCGCCTCACCGAGCGAGAGCAGCTTGCGCCCGCGCAGCGCCGCGCCCACGGCCCGCGCCCCCACCCGCAGCGACCTGCGCCGGCCGGCCCAGGTGCGGGCGACCATGTTGAGGAAGCGGAAGTCGTACGACGTCATGGTCAGCCCGTACGTGGGCAGCCCCGCCCGGCGCAGGTCCCGGGCGAGCGGGCCGAGTTCCTTGAGGTCGACGACGCACGGCTCGGCCGAGCGGCCCTGCGCCATGCCGCCGAGCGCCTCCGGGAAGTAGTCGGAGTAGCCGGGCGTGTACATGAAGCGGACGGCGGTGCGGTCGTGGAACTCGCGCACCATGCGCGGCCCGTGCCGCAGATAGGCGTCCTTGCGGTCGCCCGGCACGCGGTCGCCGACGGTAGCGTCGAGGTAGGCGCGGGCCTTCTCGTACGTGTCGCCGAGGCCGGCCGCGTCGAGGTGGAAGTTGCCCGGTACCCAGATCGCGCCGCCGGACAGGGCGGTGGAGCCGCCGTAGTGGTCGGTCTTCTCGACGATCAGGGCGGTCAGGCCGCGCAGGCGGGCGGTGATCGCGGCGGCGAAGCCGGCGGCGCCGGACCCGACGACCACCACGTCGTAGCCGATCTCGGCGTCACTCATGCGAACTCCCCGGTGGCGTAGGCGCTGCGGAAGTAGAGAAGGGGTCTGCCGCCGTCGCGTGCGGTCAGGCCGAGGACGCGGGCGGTGACGATCCAGTGGTCACCGGCCTCGTGGACGGCGTACAGCTCGCAGTCGACGGTGGCGAGGGCGCCGGCCACGCGGACCGCGCCGCCCGGGGCCGGCTCCCACTGCACGTCGCGGAACTTGTCGGGGCCGCTGCGGCCGACGGCGGCGCACACGGCTCGCTGGTCGTCGGCGAGGATCGAGACGCCGAACCGGCCCGCGCGCCGCACCTTGGGCCAGCTCGTCGACGACTTGGCGACGCACAGCAGCACGAGCGGCGGTTCGAGGGAGAGCGAGGCGAAGGACTGGCAGGCGAGGCCCACCGGTTCGCCCGTGTCCTCGTCGAGGGCGGCGACGACCGTGACGCCGGACGCGAAGTGGCCGAGGACGTCGCGGAACGCCTCCGGGCTCAGCCGTTCCACCGGTGGCCCCAGAAGCTGTCGGAGGTGATCGCCTTCGTCACCCAGGTCTCTTTGTCGACGATGAGACCGTCCCAGCCGTACTCGACCTGGAAGCCACCCGGGGCCTGTGCGTAGAACGACACCATGTGGTCGTTGGAGTGCCGGCCGAGGGTGGAGGCGATCGGGATGCCCGCCGCGTTCATGCGGTCCAGGCAGAAGCCGACGTCGTCGAGGCGCTCCAGCTCGACCATGAAGTGCACGATGCCGGGAGGCAGTTCACCGGGGTACAGGCCGAGGCTGTGGTGGCGGGCGTTGGGGCTGAGGAAGTTCATCCAGTAGAAGTCCTGGCCCGGCTTCCCCGTGGGCACGGCGACGGGCGGCAGCTTCATGCGGTCGCGGAGCTGGAAGCCGAGGAGGTTCTCGTAGAAGTCGAGGGTGGCTTCCATGTCGGGGGCCGGCATGACGACGTGGCCGAGGCCGAGGTGGTCGCCGGTGACGAAGCGGTTGCCGTAGGGCGCGGCGAGCGGCGTGTGGTCCTGGGCCTGGCCCCAGTAGATCTCCAGGGGGTTGCCGGCCGGGTCCTCGCAGTGGATGAGGCCCTGTACGCGGCGGTCGGCGAGGGTGGCGTCGTCGGCGTGCTTGACGGCTACTCCGGCCGCTTCGAGTTCGGCGGCGGCCTCGGCGAGCGCTCGCGCGTTCGCGACCTCGAAGCCGGCGGACAGAAGGCGGTCGTGTTCGCCCGCCACGAAGGACAGGCGGCGGATCCGGTCGTCGATCCGGGCGTGCAGGACGGTGTCCGTCGAGTCGGCGCCCTCGGTCATCCCGAGGATGTCGATGACGTAGGTGCGCCACTCGGCGAGCTTCGCGGTCTCGATGCGGAGGAAGCCCAGAGAGCGGATGTCCATGGCTGCGGGCCTTTCGGTGGCTGATGGCTGATGGCTGATGACCAGTGGCTGGTGACTAGTGACCGAAGAAGTCGATGGCGAGGCGGTTGAACTCGTCGAACCGCTCGGTCTGCGCCCAGTGGCCGCAGTGCGGGAAGACGTGCAGGCGCGCGTCCGGAATGGTCTTGAGGGCGACCAGGGCGCCGTCGAGCGGGTTGACGCGGTCCTCGCGGCCCCAGGTGAGGAGCGTGGGAGCGGTGATGCGGTGGGCCTCGCGCCACAGCATCGTGTCGGCGGGCCACTTGGCGAAGGACGCGGTCATGCGGTCGTTGCCGAGCTTGGCCTCGGGGTCGACGGCCTGCGCGTAACGCTCCTCGACGAACGCGTCGGTGACGATCGAGGCGTCGTACGCGAGGGTGGTCAGGAAGTCGCGCATCATGGCGCGGGTCGGCTCGCCCGAGCCGTTGAACGCGAAGAGCTTCTTGATGCCTTCGGTCGGGTCGGGCGCGAACAGGTTGACGGAGATGCCGCCCGGACCCATCAGGAGGAGCTTGCCGACCTTGTCCGGGTGGTCGAGGGCCATCCGGGTCGCCGTCCCGCCACCCAGGGAGTTGCCGACGAAGTGCGCCCGAGGGATGGCCAGTTCGTCCATGAGGGCGGCGACGGCGTCTGCGGCGTAGGAGAAGAAGTCCTTGGTGAGCTCGGGCTTGTCGGAAGCGCCGTAGCAGGGCTGGTCGATCAGGAGGGTACGGAAGTGCCTCGCGAACACGGGCAGGTTGCGGCCGAAGTTGGACCAGCCGGAGGCGCCGGGGCCACCGCCGTGCAGCATGATCACGACAGGGGCGTCCGGGGCGCCGGGGCCCGCCTCGTGGTAGTGGAGGGTCAGGCCGGCGGCTTTGACGGTCCGCGAAGTCCCCTCGTGCGTAAGGGAGTTCACCGTATCGGTAGAGGTGCTCACAGCATCGTGTCCTGGATGTCGAGGCCGAGGGCGCTCTGGCCGGAGAGGAGGAGGGCGCGCTCGGGGTCGTTGGCGGCGTGGCCGCGGCCGGTGTGGACGTCGCGCCAGGCGCGCTGCACCGGGTTGGGGCCGGTGCGCATGGCGCCGCCGCCCGCGTTCTCCATGAGCAGGTCGACGGCGGCGACGGCGCGCTCGGTGGCGAGGACCTGGTCGCGGCGGGCGCGGGCGCGCAGCGGCATGGGGAGTTCCTCGCCGCGCTCCGCGCAGGCGTACAACTCGGCGATGTTGCGCTGGAGCTGAAGGCCCGCGGCGTCGATGTCGGAGGCGGCCCGGGCGATGCGGACCTGTGCGAAGGGGTCCTCCGCGACCTGCTCGCCGTAGGACACGCGGAAGCGCTTGCGGGTGGCCTCGATGTACGCGTCGAGTGCGCCCTCGGCGATGCCGACGACGGGGGTGGAGATGGTGGTGGTGAAGACGGCGGCGTACGGGAGGCGGTAGAGCGGCTCCGGGTTGACCGCGTGGCCCGGCACGTTCAGGGCCGTGACGGGGCCGAAGCTGAGGGCGCGGTGCTCGGGCACGAACACGTCGTCGCACACGACGTTGTTGGAGCCGGTGCCGCGCAGGCCGACGGTGTCCCACACGTCGTCGATGCGGTACTCCGCGCGCGGCACGAGGAACGTCCGCATGTCGACGGGCCGGGCGTCCGCGTCCATGACGAGGCCGCCGAGCAGCGCCCAGTCCGCGTGGTCGCAGCCGGAGGAGAAGCTCCAGGAGCCGCTGATGCGGAAGCCGCCGTCGACGGGTGTGACCTTGCCGGTCGGGGCGTACGAGGAGCAGATCCGGGTCGACGGGTCGGCGCCCCACACCTCTTCCTGGGCACGCGGGTCGTAGAGCGCGACGTGCCAGGGGTGGACGCCGACGACGGACGCGACCCAGCCGGTGGAGCCGCAGGCTCGGGCGATCTCGCGGACGGCGGCGTAGAAGACGGCCGGGTCGGCGGCGAATCCGCCGTAGGCCCGGGGCTGGAGGAGCCGGAAGAAGCCGGTCTGCTCCAGGTCCTTGATCGACGTGTCGGGCACCTTGCGCAGCGCCTCCGCCTCGGCGGCGCGTTCGCGCAGCGCCGGCGCGAGGGCGCGGACCGCTTCGAGTACGGCGGCTGCGGTGGCCGGGGATTCGCTCATGCGGGGGCCCTCTCCTGGGTGCGGGTTCGAGTGGCTGGACCGTACGCCCGCCTCCCGCGGGCCGAGAACGGGTGGTTCCCGCTGAGCGGGAACCTCGGCGGGTTCCCTGGCTGTCGCGCGTGAGCTGCGTGGAGGGCGTGCGCCGTTCACCGGCCTGTCATGCGGGGCGACCGTAATGAGAGGGTCGGCCTGTCCCTTCGGCTTCTGGAGCACTGTGAACACCCCTCGCGCCCACGCCGGCGCGCCCACCCGCGCGCTGCCCGTCGAACCCTCCGCCCTCCAGGCGGTGCTCTTCGACATGGACGGCACGCTCGTCGACACCGAGGACATGTGGCTCGAGGTCGTCGAGGCCGTGTCCGAGCGGCACGGCCGCCCCCTGGACGAGGAGGGCCGCGCCGCGGCGCTCGGACGCTCGGTCGGGGACACGGCGGACCTGCTGCACGAGTCCCTGGGTGCGCCCCGCGCGGACCTCGCGGACGAACTGGGCCGGGGCTTCACCGCCCGGATCGCCGAGGGCGCGCCGCCACGGCCGGGCGCCCTCGGGCTGCTCGCCGCACTGCGCGCGGCCGGGGTCCCGACAGCCCTGGTGTCGGCGTCGCCGCGCGCGGTGGTGCGCCGGATCGCCGGGTCCCTCGACGGGCACGTCTTCGACGCGGTGTACGGGGCCGAGGACACGCCGCGCACCAAGCCGGCGCCGGACCCGTATCTCGCGGCGGCCGCGGCGCTCGGCGTGGAGCCCGAGCGGTGCGTCGCGGTGGAGGACACCCCGACGGGAGTGGCGTCGGCGGAGGCGGCGGGGTGCGCGGTCCTCGTGGTCCCGTCGGTGCGGCCGATCGCTGCGGCCCCGGGCCGCACGGTCGTCGCCGATCTCACGGGCGCGGATGTGGGGCTGCTGCGGTCCCTCGTGGCGGGGGCGGCGTGACGACCACAGGCGTGCGGCAGCGGGCGGCGTGACGACGACAGGCGTGCCGAAGCGATCGACGTGACGGCGGAAGGTATGCCGAACCGAAATACATAGCTCCCGGCTCTTCCCCTGGGTCGAGGGCGCATGGCAAGGTCGGCGCGAGGTCGTCAACGCGCCCGCAATGTCGCGGATGCGCCCTGTTGTCCTGGGGGTTCAGCCATGCCCGAGCAGACCGGGATCGTCGGGGGCGCCGCGCCCTCGCTCCTGGAGAAGGCCGCGAAGGTGCTCGGCGCCTTCGACGGCGCACAGCCGCGCCTCTCCCTCACGGAGGTGATCCGGCGCTCCGGGATCCCCCGGTCCTCCGCCCACCGCATCCTCGACCAGCTGGTACGGCTCGGCTGGCTCGACCGGGAGGGCCGGGACTACCGGATGGGCATGGGGATGCTCGAACTGGGCGCGCTCGCCGCCCACCACAACCGGCTGCGCCGGACGGCGCTCCCCCGGCTGCACGCGCTGCACGAGTCGACCGGGCACCTGGTGCACCTGTACGTCCTCGACGGCGCCGAAGTGGTCTGCCTCGAACGGATCGGCGGTCTGCACGACACGTCGGTGCCCTCCCGCGTCGGGGGCCGCATGCCCGCGTACTGCACGGCCGCCGGCAAGGCGGTCCTCGCGTTCAGCGACCCGGCCACCGTCGAGGGCGTCCTCGCGCACGGGCTGCGCCCCCGCACGCCACGCACCCTCACGCATCCGACCGCTCTGCGCTCCGCGCTCGCCGCGGCCCGCGACCGGGGTGTCGCCTTCGACCACGAGGAGAGCCACCGCGACGTCGTCTGCGTCGCGGCCCCGCTGCGCGGCGCGGGCCGGGCCGTCGCCGCGATCTCCCTGTCCGGCAAGGGTCTGACGGCCCAGCGCGACCTGGAACGCCTCGCGCCCGCCGTGCTCGCCTGCGCCCGCACGGTCTGGCGCGACCTGTACGGGCCCGGCCGCGCGACCCGCTCGGCGCCGCCGCCGAGCTGCGCGCCGGGCGTCTCCGAGCAGGCGATGGACAACATGATGGGGTGGCTGCGGACGAGTGAGTGGATGTAGCGGGCGGGGCTGCTCCCGAGGACCCCGGCCCGCCTCATCCGCACGGGCCGGGCGCCTCAGAACAGTCCCGGCCCGCGGGCCTCAGGAGTACGTGACCCCCACCGCGTCCGACACCGGCAGCGCCTGGCAGGCGAGGACGTACCCCTCGTCGAGGTCCCGCCGGTCGAGGATCTCGTTGCGCGCCATCGTGACCTCCCCCTTGGTGACCCGGCAGCAGCACGCGCTGCACGCTCCCTCACGGCACGAGAAGGGGGCGTCGACGCCGGCGGCGAGCAGGGCGTCGAGCATCGGCGTCCCGGCCGGCCACGCCACTTCCCGCTCCTGGCCGTCGAGTTCCACGTGAAGCCGGTGGTCGTCGGCGTCCGGCTCGGCCCCGTCCCGGCGCCCGGCCCGGTCCTCCCGCTCGGCGAACACGTCGTCGCCGAGCGAGAAGTACCGTTCTCTGCGCACGGACCGGCCGCCCACCGCCCGTAGCGCCTGCTCGGCCGCGTCCATCAGAGGCGCGGGCCCGCACAGATAGGCGTCGCGCCCCGCGTACGGGGCGAGGGGTGCGCGCAGGGCGGCGGCCGTGGGCAGGCCCTGGAGGGTTTCCAGCCAGTGCACGACGGTGAGCCGGCCCGCGAACTCGACTCCCAGGAGCCGGAGTTCCTCGCGGAAGATGACCGACTGCTCGTCGCGGTTCGCATACAGGAGGGCGACCCGGCCGCGGCCCGCGGCGAGCGCCGACTTGGCGATGGAGACGACGGGTGTGATGCCGCTGCCGCCCGCCACGAGCAGCACGTCCCCGTCGAGGTCAGGTGGCGTGAACGTCCCCGCGGGCGGCAGGACCTCCAGCTCGTCGCCAGGTGCGACGCTCTCGCAGATCCAGCCCGACCCGACTCCCCCGGCGACTCTCTTCACGGTGACCTTCATGGGCTCACCGGTGTGCGGGGAGCTGGCCAGCGAGTAGCAGCGGGCCCCGCCACCGGGCAGCCGTACGGTCATGAACTGACCGGGCTCGTACGGGAGTTGTGCGCCCAGGACGAGGGAGACCGCGTCGGCCGTCTCCCGTATCACCTCGGCGACCCGGACCCTCACGCTAGGCATCCGCGACCGCCAGGAGCCCGCTCGCGACCGCCACGTCGATGCTCGCCCGCAGCGGCGCGCAGCCCCGTACCCGCGCGCTCAGTTCACCGGCCGCGACGCGCTCCGCGATGATCGGGCAGACCGCGGCCGCCTCCTCGGTCCACTGAATCTGTGTGTGGGCGGCGCTGAACTTCTCGCACAGGACCTGGTTTCCGCAGACCCCGCACTGCACGGGCCGCATCAGTCGGCCTCCCGCCGGGCGAGGTTCTCCTCGACCTCCGCGCGCCAGGCGGCGGTCGCACGCTCGGTGTCGATCTCGAACTCGAAACGCCGCACCATCTCGTCCTTGACGTCGCCGGCGTCCACATAGAACTGCTCGTACCAGCGGCGCAGTTGGTAGACGGGGCCGTCCTCCTCGGTGAGGAGCGGGTTGTCGATGCGGGTCTTGTTCCGCCAGATCTCAACGTCCTGCTCGAAGCCGACCGCGAGGCCCTCGGAGGTGAGCCGGGCGGCGTCGGCCGCCTGCTCGTCACTCATGCCGGGCAGCTTCCTGACGATCGCGCCGTACATGAGCATGAAGCTGTTCTCGTCGATCGGGTAATGGCAGTTGATGAGGACGGACTCCATCTCGACACCGTCCCCGACATCGCTCCACAGCTTGTCGATCATGTACGAGGGGCCGAAGTACGAGGCGTCGGAGCGCAGGCCGCCGCCGGTGGACAGCGTGCCGAGCTCGACGTCACCGCGCGGTGTGGACTCCATGTACTGGGTGGCGACATGGCCGTCGAAGATGTTCTTGAAGTAGTTCGGGAACGCGTAGTGGACGTAGAAGAAGTGCGCCATGTCGACGACGTTGTCCACGATCTCGCGGCAGTTGGAGTTCTCGACGCGCAGCGCGCTCCAGGACCAGTCGGACCACTCGGGGCTGCCGACGCCCTCGATCTGCGGGATGGTGACACCGGGCGGGGGCTCGTTGCCCTCGGGGTCGTGCCACACGTAGAGCTGCCCGTTGCGTTCGAGGGTGGTCCAGGCGCGGGTCCTTGCGCGCGGCGGGACGCGGCGCGCGTACGGGATGCCGGCGCAGCGCCCGTCGCCCGCCCAGCGCCAGTCGTGGAACGGGCAGGCGACGGCGTCGCCCTTGACGGTGCCGTGGGCGAGATTGCCGCCCATGTGGGGGCAGTACGCGTTCAGGACGTGCAGGTCGTTGTCGTCCTCCCCCCGGAAGACGACGAGCTTCGTGCCGAACGCCTCGACCTCGTGCGGGGCGCCGTCGCGGAAGGCCGCGGCCAGGCCCAGGCAGTGCCAGCCGCGGGCGTAGCGGGCCGGCGGCGCGGCGGCCTCGATGACTCGGACCTCTTGCTGCTGTGCGGTCATGTCGCGTGTCCTGCCCTTCAGTCGCGTGCCGCGAGTTCGACGGCTATGTCGATGAGCTGGTCCTCCTGACCGCCGACGAGGCGGCGTTCCCCGGCGCGCAGCAGGATCTCGGCACCGGAGACGCCGTAGCGCTCCGCCTGCCGGTAGGCGTGCTTGAGGAAGCTGGAGTAGACGCCGGCGTGCCCCATCAGGAGGGACATCCGGTCGAGCAGGCACTCGTCGTCCATGACGGGCCGCACGACGTCCTCGGCCGCGTCGATGATCTTCAGTACGTCGATGCCGGTGCGCAGGCCCATCTTGTGGCAGACCGCGGCGAACGCCTCGACGGGCGTGTTGCCCGCGCCCGCGCCGAGCCGCCGCGTCGAACCGTCGATCTGCAGCGCTCCGGCGCGCACGGCGGCCACGGAATTGCCGACGCCCAGGCCGAGGTTCTCGTGGCCGTGGAAGCCGACCTGCGCGTCGTCGCCCAGTTCGGCGACGAGCGCGGACACCCGGTCGGTGACGTCGTCCATCACCAGGGCGCCGGCCGAGTCGACGACGTACACGCACTGGCAGCCGGCGTCGGCCATGATCCTGGCCTGGGCGGCGAGCAGCTCCGGCGTCGTGGAGTGCGCCATCATCAGGAATCCGACGGTCTCCAGGCCCATCTCCCGTGCCAGGCCGAAGTGCTGGACGGAGATGTCGGCCTCCGTGCAGTGCGTCGCGATGCGGCACACGCTCGCGCCGTTCGCGTGCGCGGCCCTGATGTCGTCCTTCACGCCGAGGCCCGGCAGCATCAGGAACGCGATGAGCGCCTGCCGCGCCGTGTCGACGGCGGCCTTGATGAGCTCCTGCTCGGGAGTCTTCGAGAACCCGTAGTTGAAGGACGAGCCGCCCAGGCCGTCGCCGTGCGTGACCTCGATGACGGGGACGCCCGCGCCGTCGAGGGCGCCGACGATGCGGCGTACGTCGTCGGCGGTGAACTGGTGCCCCTTCGCGTGCGAACCGTCGCGCAGCGAGGAGTCGGTGACGCGGATGTCCAGCGTCTCGGAGTACGGCTTCACTTGCGGATCCCCTTCGCGAGCTCCTCGCCGACCTTCGTCGCGGCGGCGGTCATGATGTCGAGGTTTCCTGCGTACGGCGGCAGGAAGTCGCCCGCGCCCTCCACCTCCAGGAAGATCGCGACGCGCGCCATCCCGCCGTTCAGGGGTGTCGGGTCGTCGAACTGCGGTTCCGTGCGCAGCCGGTAGCCGGGTACGTATGTCGCGACGCTCTCGGCGATCTCCTTCACGGAGAGGGTGATCGCGTCCCGGTCGGCGTCCTCGGGGATGGCGCAGAAGACGGTGTCGCGCATGATGACGGGTGGCTCGGCCGGGTTGAGGATGATGATCGCCTTGCCGCGCGCGGCGCCGCCGATCTCCTCGATGCCGCGGGACGTCGTCCGGGTGAACTCGTCGATGTTCGCGCGGGTGCCGGGCCCCGCGGACACCGAGGCGACGGAGGCGACGATCTCCGCGTACGCGACGGGCACGACGCGTGAGACCGCGTACACCATGGGGATGGTGGCCTGGCCGCCGCAGGTGATCATGTTGATGTTGGGCGCGTCGAGATGCGCGGTGAGGTTCGCGGGCGGGACCACGGCGGGGCCGACGGCGGCCGGGGTCAGGTCGATGGCCCTGATGCCGAGTTCGGCGTAGCGCGGGGCGTTGGCGCGGTGGACGTAGGCGCTCGTCGCCTCGAAGACGAGGTCGGGCAGCTCGTCCTGGGCGAGCAGGGGCTCGACGCCCTCGTGGCTCGCCTCGACCCCCAGCTTCCGCGCCCGCGCGAGGCCCGCGCTGTCGGGGTCCACGCCGATCATCCAGCGCGGTTCGATGTACGGGGAGCGGTGGAGCTTGTGGAGGAGGTCGGTGCCGATGTTCCCGGAGCCGACGATGGCGGCGGTGGCTTTCTTCGCGGTCATACGTACCTCAGCAGAGTCAGCGGACCCGTCGGGGTCATCGGAACGAGAGCGATACGGTGCCGAGTCCGGTGAACTCGGCGGTGTAGGTGCGGCCCGCCTCGACGTCGACGGCGCGGGTGCAGGAGCCGGGCAGGATGACGTGCCCCTTGCGCAGGGGCACGCCGAAGCGGGCGACGGTGCGGGCCAGCCAGGCGACGGAGACCGCGGGATCGCCGAGGACTGCGTCACCGCGGCCCTGCGCGATCTCCTCGCCGTCGCGGGTGAGCCGGGCCTCGACGGCCTTCAGGTCGAGGTCGCGCGGGTCACGGCCCGCGCCGATGACGTAACCGGCGGACGAGGCGTTGTCGGCGATCGTGTCGGCGATGGTGATGCGCCAGTCGGCGATCCGGCTGTCGATCAACTCCATTGCGGGCACGACGCGTTCGGTCGCGGCGAGGACGTCGGCCGGGGTGCAGCCCTCACCCGGCAGGTCGTCGCCGAGTACGAATCCGATCTCGACCTCGACGCGGGGCGCGCAGTAGCGGACGGTGTCCACGGGCTGGTCCTCGCGCAACTCCATGTCGTCGAGGAGATGACCGTAGTCGGGCTCGTCGACGCCCATCATGCGCTGCATCACCGGCGACGAGAGGCCCACCTTGTGCCCGGTGACCTGGGCACCCAGGGCGGTCCTGTGCCGGATGTTGATCAGCTGGATCTCGTACGCGTCCTCGGTGCCGATGCCCTCGAACGCGCCGGCCAGGGGCGCCACGGGACTGCGGCCGAGCTCGGCGCGACGCAAGCGCGCGGCGGCCTCCTGCCGACTCCGGACGTCAAGCATCTCGGCTCCTTGGGGTGACGGTCTGACCCGCGGTGCGGTGCACCGCGGTGGGCCAGACGGTAGGTCGGAGCCGGGACGTGGAGGGAGTCCGGATTCCCGCTCAGCGGGAAGGTGACGGGGGTGACGGGGCCGAGCGGGAAGGTGACCGGGCGGTCCGTAGGGGCAGCCGGGTTCACGCCCCTACGGGGGCCGTCACCCGCTCCCGTACACCGCCCCCGGCACCTCCGCCCTGCCGAGGAGTTCCCTCGCCGCCTCTCCCGCCTCGGCCGGGGTCCAGCGCGCCGCCTTGTCGGCGGTGGGGCCCGGGCGCCAGCCCTCCATGACCGTGATGCGGCCGGCCTCCGCCTCGAAGACGCGGCCGGTCACGCCGTCGCTCGCGGCGGAGCCGAGCCACACCACCACCGGCGACACGTTCTCCGGGGCCATCGCGTCGAAGCCGTCCTCGGGGGCGGCCATGGTGTCGGCGAACGTGCGCTCCGTCATGCGGGTGCGGGCCGCCGGCGCGACCGCGTTCACCTGCACCCCGTACCGCCCCATCTCCGCCGCGGCGACCAGGGTCAGGCCCACGATGCCGGCCTTCGCCGCGCTGTAGTTGCCCTGACCCACCGAGCCGAGCAGACCCGCCCCCGACGACGTGTTCACTACCCGGGCCGAGGGTGTCCTGCCTGCCTTCGCCTCCGCGCGCCAGTGCGCCGCCGCGTGCTTCAAGGGCAGGAAGTGGCCCTTGAGATGCACGCGCATGACCGCGTCCCAGTCGTCCTCGTCGAGGTTGACCAGCATCCGGTCGCGCAGGAAGCCCGCGTTGTTGACCAGCGTGTCCAGGCGTCCGAACGTGTCGAGGGCCGTGGCGACGAGGGACGCGGCGCCGTCCGTGGTCGCGATGTCCCCCCCGTGGGCGACCGCCTCGCCGCCGAGGGCCCGTATCTCCTCCACCACTTGGGCCGCCGGACTCTCCGGCGCCGGGGCCCCGTCCAGGCCCACGCCCAGGTCGTTGACCACGACCCGCGCACCCTCGGCGGCGAACGCCAGCGCGTGCGCGCGCCCCAGTCCGCGCCCGGCCCCCGTCACGATGACGACGCGCCCCGCGCACAGCCCAGAACCCGTACCGGTATCCGCAGCCACAACCGCTCCCTTGTCGTTCGTCATGTCACGCCTCCTTGTTGACAGTTGCCGCGTCCAGGAACACCGGACGCTCCCCGCCTCCGTGCACCAGGAGGCTCGCCCCCGTGATGTACGACGCGGCGTCCGAGGCGAGGAACACCGCCGCGTCCCCGATCTCCGACGGCTCTGCGAGGCGTCCGATCGGCACCGTGCGCCCCACCGCCGCCACGCCTTCCTCGTCCCCGTAGTGCAGATGGGACAGCTCGGTGCGCACCATCCCGAGGACCAGCGTGTTCACCCGTATCTCGGGCGCCCACTCCACCGCCATCGAGCGCGCCAGGTTCTCCAGACCCGCCTTGGCCGCCCCGTACGCCGCCGTGCCCGGCGAGGGTCTCGCGCCGCTCACGCTCCCGATCATCACGACGGAGCCTCGCGTGCGCCGCAGTTGCTCGCGCGCGGCCAGCGACGCGGTCATCGGCGCCGTGAGATTGAGCTCGACCACGCGCGCGTGCCGCTCCGCGTCGGACTCCCCGAGCAGCCGGTACGGCGTACCTCCCGCGTTGTTCACCAGCACGTCCACCCGGTCGAGGCCCGCGAAGAAGCGCCGTACGGCCGGACCGTCCCGCAGGTCGACGGGTATGAACTCACAGCCGGGCAACGGCTCTTCGGGCGGCCTGCGCGCGCACACCACCACGTCCGCCCCCGCCCGCACGAACGCCGCCGCGATCCCGGCCCCCACACCCCGGGTGCCCCCGGTGACGACCGCGACCTTCCCCCTCAGGGGCCTTGAGCTCAGATCCATGCCATCCACCCCAGGTCCATTCCGCTCGTCCCCATCGCCTGCTACCTTCCTACCAAACAAACGTTAGGTGGAAAGGTAGCTGAACGCCATGGGTGTCTCCACCTCCTCACCCGAAAAGGGGATCGCCGTCGTCACGGTGGACTTCCCTCCGGTCAACGCGCTGCCGGTGCGGGGCTGGTACGACCTGGCCGACGCCCTGCGCGCGGCGGGCCGCGACCCGGACGTGCGCTGTGTCGTCCTCGCCTCCGAGGGCCGGGGGTTCAACGCGGGCGTCGACATCAAGGAGATGCAGCGCGACACGGCGTCCGGCGGCCACGGCGCCCTCATCGGCGCGAACCGCGGCTGCTACGAGGCCTTCGCGGCCGTGTACGAGTGCGAGGTGCCGGTCGTCGCCGCGGTCAACGGCTTCTGCCTGGGCGGCGGCATCGGCCTCGTGGGAAACGCGGACGCGATCGTCGCCTCGGACGACGCCACGTTCGGCCTCCCCGAGCTCGACCGCGGAGCGCTCGGCGCCGCGACCCATCTCGCCAGACTCGTTCCGCAGCACCTGATGCGCGCCCTCTACTACACCTCGCGCACGGCGACGGCGCGGGAGCTGCACGCGCACGGTTCCGTCTGGAAGGTCGTGCCACGCGCCGAACTCCGGGCCGCTGCACTGGACCTGGCCCGCGAGATCGCCCGCAAGGACGGCTCGCTCATCCGCCTCGCCAAGGCCGCGATCAACGGCATCGACCCCGTCGACGTACGCCGGAGCTACCGCTTCGAGCAGGGCTTCACCTTCGAGGCGAACCTCAGCGGCGTCGCGGACCGCGTCCGCGACACGTTCGGCACGGACACAGACACAGGCACGGACACGGACGCGGACACGGCAACCAAGGGGGAAGCCAAATGACGGACAAGACCATGACGCCCGAGGACGTCGTCGCCCGCCTCCGCAGCGGCATGACCATCGGCATCGGCGGCTGGGGCTCGCGCCGCAAGCCCATGGCCCTCGTACGGGCCCTGCTGCGCAGCGATGTCACGGACCTGACCGTCGTCGCGTACGGCGGCCCGGACGTCGGCCTGCTCGCCGCCGCCGGGAAGATCCGCAAGCTGGTCACCGCCTTCGTGACCCTCGACTCGATCCCGCTCGAACCGCACTTCCGCGAGGCCCGCCAGCGCGGCGCGTTCGAGCTGACGGAGGTCGACGAGGCGATGTTCATGTGGGGCCTGCACGCCGCGGCGAACCGGCTCCCCTTCATCCCGGTGCGGGCCGGCATCGGCTCGGACGTCATGCGCGTCAACCCCGGTCTCAGGACGGTCGGTTCGCCGTACGAGGACGGGGAGACCCTGGTCGCGATGCCGGCGCTGCGGATGGACGCGGCGCTCGTCCACATGAACCGCGCGGACCGGCACGGCAACGGCCAGTACCTGGGCCCCGACCCGTACTTCGACGACCTGTTCTGCGAGGCGGCCGACGCGGCGTACATGTCCTGCGAGGAGCTGGTGGAGGGATTCGGCGACGTCGGGGACGCCGTTCCGCAGACCCTCCTCGTCAAGCGGCACGCGGTCACCGGCGTGGTCGAGACGCCGAACGGCGCGCACTTCACGTCGTGCGCCCCCGACTACGGCCGGGACGAGGCCTTCCAGAAGCTGTACGCGACCACGCCCTGGCCCGAGTTCGCCGAGCGCTTCCTGCCCGCGCGCGGCGACGAGAAGAGCTACCAGGAAGCCGTCCGCAGCTGGCACGCGGAGCGGGAGGAGCACGCGGGGCCGGCCACAAGCGCGGCCACGCACACACCTGCACCCGCACCGGCGACGGCAACCACGTCAGGAACGAGCATCACCCCCACCCGCGCCGAATACTGCGTGATCGCCTGCGCCGACGCCTGGCGCGACAGCGGCGAGATCCTGGCCAGTCCGATGGGACTGATCCCGTCCGTCGGCGCCCGCCTCGCCAAGCGCACGTTCTCCCCCGATCTGCTCCTCACCGACGGCGAGGCGATGACCGTGGGTCTCGGCGGGGAGCCGGAGGGCTGGCTTCCGTACCGTCAGCACCTCACCATGGTCACCGGCGGCAGGCGTCACGTGATGATGGGCGCGAGCCAGATCGACCGGCACGGCAACCAGAACATCTCGTGCATCGGCGACTGGGACCGCCCCGACCGCCAGCTCCTCGGCGTACGCGGGGCGCCCGTGAACACCCTCAACAATCCGGTGAGTTACTGGGTCCCGAAGCACTCCGCGCGCGTGTTCGTCGAGAAGGTCGACATGATCAGCGGGGTCGGGTACGACAGCGCCGCCGCGGCGGGACCGTCGGCGACGCGCTACCACCGCATCCCGCGCGTCGTGTCGAACCTCGGCGTCTTCGACTTCGAGACGCCGGACCGCTCGATGCGGCTCGCGTCCGTGCACCCCGGGGTCACCATCGACGAGGTGATCGCGGCGACGGGCTTCCCGCTGGCCCTGCCGGACGGGGGCGAGGTGCCGCAGACACGCGAGCCCACTCCTGAGGAGCTGCGGCTGATCCGCGAGGTCATCGACCCGAAGGGCCTGCGCGACCGCGAGGTCAGGCCCGTATGAGCGACGCGACCCTCGAGACGGCGTTCACCAAGCTGGTCGGTGTCCGCCACCCGCTCGTGCAGACCGGCATGGGCTGGGTCGCGGGCCCCCGCCTCGTGTCGGCGTCGGCGAACGCCGGGGCGCTCGGCATCCTCGCCTCCGCCACCATGACCCTCGACCAGCTCAGGTCGGCGGTGCGCGAGGTGAAGTCCCGTACGGACGAACCCTTCGGGGTCAATCTGCGCGCGGACGCCGGTGACGCGCGGGACCGGGTGCGGGTGATCATCGACGAGGGGGTGCGGGTCGCCTCGTTCGCGCTCGCGCCGTCCCGTGACCTGATCGCCGAGCTGAAGGACGCGGGCGTCGTCGTCATCCCGTCCATCGGTGCCCGGCGGCACGCGGAGAAGGTCGCCGCGTGGGGCGCGGACGCCGTCATCGTGCAGGGCGGCGAGGGCGGCGGGCACACGGGGGACGTCGCGACGACGGTGCTGCTGCCGCAGGTCGTGGACGCCGTGGACATCCCCGTGATCGGCGCGGGCGGGTTCCACGACGGGCGCGGCCTGGTCGCCGCCCTCGCGTACGGGGCGGCCGGCGTCGCCATGGGCACCCGTTTCCTGCTCACCTCCGACTCGACCGTCCCGGACGCGGTGAAGGCGAGATATCTGGCGGCCACGGTCAAGGACGTCACGGTGACGACCGCCGTGGACGGTCTGCCGCACCGCATGCTGCGGACGGATCTCGTCGACTCGCTGGAGCGGGCGGGGCGTACACGCTCGCTCGTGCAGGCCGTGCGGCGGGCCGCCGGGTTCAGGAAGCTGTCGGGCCTGAGCTGGCCGCAGATGGTCCGCGACGGACTGGCGATGAAACACGGCAAGGAACTGTCGTGGAGCCAGGTCCTGCTCGCCGCGAACACCCCCATGCTCCTCAAGGCGTCCATGGTCGAGGGCCGCACCGACCTCGGCGTCATGGCATCGGGCCAGGTCGCGGGGGTGATCGAGGACCTCCCGAGCTGCGAGGAGCTCGTCGCCCGCGTGATGTCGGAGGCCCGGCACGTGCTCGGCACCCTGCCTACCCCAGGGTGATCCCGCTTCCCGCAAGGGAGTTCAGCGATGCCACGCACCGTTTCGAGACGCGCCCTCGTCGGCGCCGCGCTCACCACCCTGACGGCCGCGGCCGTCGCGCCCGGTGCCGCCGCGGCCGGACGGCGTCCGCACCAGAACCCGCCGATCCGGCACATCCCGCTCCAGGGCGCGGTCAACGTCCGCGACGTGGGCGGCTACCGGACTCTCGGCGGCGGTCGCGTCCGCCACGGACTCGTCTACCGCTCCGACGCCCTGGCCAAGCTCACCGACACCGACGTCACCACGCTCGCGGGCCTCGGTCTGTGCCGCGTGGTCGACTACCGGGTGCCGGTGGAGATCCAGTACGACGGCGCGGACTGCCTCCCCGCCGGGCTCACCGCGGAGTCGCGGCCCGTCTCCGACAACGGCCTGTATGCGCAGATGATGGCCGCGATCGGTTCCAAGGACCCGGCGCGGCAGGAGGAGATGCTCGGCGGCGGCCGGGCGGCCGCGTTCATGCGGAGTGTGTATCCGCGGTTCGTGTCGGACGCGGACAACCGCGCGCGGTTCGCGGCCACCCTGCGCGACGCCGCGTACGGCACCGGGGGCCGGGGCGCGCTCCTGTACCACTGCACATCCGGGAAGGACCGCACGGGCTGGACGACGTACGTGCTCCTGCTGCTGCTCGGCGTCCCCGAACGGACCGCCGTGGACGACTACTTGGCGTCGAACGCGTTCCGTGCCGCGTACGACGCGAAGGTGCGCGACGGGCTGAAGCAGTCCGGCATGATGCTCGACCCGGACCTGCTGATCCCGCTCCAGGAGGTCCGCACGGAGTATCTGTCGGCGGCCGTCGACCAGGCGCGGGCGGACTACGGCAGCCTGGGCCGGTACGTCTCGCGGGGGCTCGGCCTCGACGGGCACACGGTCACGGCCCTGCGTCACCGGCTCCTCGACTGACGCGAACGCGAAGCGGGGCGGTGGGGCGAGGCTGTTCACCTCGTCCCACCGCCCCGCCGTTCAGCTGGAGTACCGGTTACGCGGCCGCGCCGCGCCCGGCGTCACGCGGACCGCGTCGCGCCCGGCCGCCGCGCCCGCCGGCGCTCTGACCTGCGCCACCCTGCCCGGGACCGCCCTGGCCACGGCCACCCTGGCCCCGGCCACCGGCGCCCTGGGGTCGGCCGCCCTGGACGGCCTGGCCGCGCCCTCCGCCCTGACCGCCGCCGTCGCCGCGCCCGGCCTGCGCGCGCCCGCCCTGGGTACGCCCTGCCTGGCCGGCGCCCTGGCCGCGTCCGCTGCCGCCACGGCTGCGCCGCGGCTTGCGGGCACCGGAGGCCGCCGGAGCGGTCGGCTCCGGGACCTCGATGACAGCGGGGACGCCGGAGGGCTCGCGCGCGCCGGTGATGCGGACGAGCTCTTCGTCGGTGGACTTGACCTGGGTGGTCTGCGGGCGGATGCCCGCGTCCCGCATGAGGCGCGTGACGTCGCGCTTCTGCTCGGGCAGGACCAGCGTGACGACGCTGCCGGACTCACCGGCGCGGGCGGTGCGGCCACCGCGGTGCAGGTAGTCCTTGTGCTCGGTCGGCGGGTCGACGTTCACGACGAGGCCGAGGTCGTCGACGTGTATGCCGCGGGCGGCGACGTTCGTGGCGACGAGGGCCGTGACCCGGCCGTCCTTGAACTGCTCCAGGGTGCGGTTGCGCTGCGGCTGCGAGCGTCCGCCGTGCAGCGGCGCCGCGAGGACACCGCTGGCGAGGAGCCGCTTGGCGAGCCGGTCGGCGGACCGCTTGGTGTCGACGAAGAGGATCACGCGGCCTTCGCGGGCGGCGATGCGCGCGGTGACGGCCTTCTTGTCGGTCTCGTCGAGCACGTGGAGGACGTGGTGCTCCATCGTGGTGACGGCGCCCGCCGACGGGTCCACGGAGTGGACGACCGGGTCGGTGAGGAACTGCCGGACGAGCCGGTCGACGTTCCGGTCGAGCGTCGCCGAGAACAGCATGGTCTGGCCGCCCGGGGCGACCTGCTTGAGGAGCGCCGTGACCTGCGGCATGAAGCCCATGTCGGCCATCTGGTCGGCCTCGTCGAGGACGGTGATCCGCACCTCGGACAGGTCGCAGTCGCCGCGCTCGATGAGGTCCTTGAGGCGGCCGGGCGTCGCCACGACGACGTCCGCGCCGCGGCGCAGGGAGGACGCCTGACGGGAGATCGACATGCCGCCGACGACGGTGGTCAGGCGGAGCCTGACGGCGCCCGCGTACGGCGTGAGGGCGTCGGTGACCTGCTGGGCGAGCTCGCGGGTCGGTACGAGGACGAGGGCCAGCGGCATGCGCGGCTCCGCCTTGAGGCCGGCGGTGCGGGCGAGCATCGGCAGGCCGAACGCGAGGGTCTTGCCGGAGCCGGTGCGGCCGCGGCCGAGGAGGTCGCGTCCCGCGAGGGAGTTGGGGAGAGTGGCGCCCTGAATGGGGAACGGCTCGGTGACGCCCTGCTCGGTGAGCGTCTTCAGAAGGCCGGCCGGCATGTCGAGCTCGGCGAACGTCGCGGCCGCGGGGAGCGCGGGCGTCGTGTTCTCCGGCATCGTGAATTCCTGCGGCGGCGTGGGCCTGCGCTCGGGAACGCGGCCCTTTCCGCCGGACCTTCCGCCCCGGGAATTCCTTCCGGCGTTTCCGGCGCCCGCGCTCACTGAAGCGGATGCGGACCGGTTGCGGGTCGGGCGGGGCGGACGTGCGGGGTTAGCCATGCGGGCATGCCTTCCTGGGCCTGGGCGGCCGGGAGCCGGTGGCCATCGACGCGTCTGCGGGCCGCCGGCCTGGGGACAGCACGGGCCGGGGCCCGCACCTTCGCGGTGCGGACCCCGGCCGTGGGGTGCGTGATCCTTGGGATCAAGCGGTGTTTCAGGCGGGGAGGATGTTCTCCGCCTGGGGGCCCTTCTGGCCCTGCGTGACGTCGAACGTCACCTTCTGGCCCTCCTGGAGCTCACGGAAGCCCTGGGTGGCGATGTTCGAGTAGTGGGCGAAGACGTCGGCGCCGCCGCCGTCCTGCTCAATGAAGCCGAAGCCCTTTTCCGAGTTGAACCACTTCACGGTTCCGGTGGCCATAACAATCTCCTTTACTGGGGCGGTACGGAAATCCGAGTCCTTCGAATCTCCAGTCGCACCATTGAGCCCCATCCGGAGTTGGCCCGGAGGACCGGCCGGAAAACAATAATGCGCCTGAGGAACATTCCCGTCAGGCGCACATAAAGTCTATGGGTACCAAAACTGCAACGTCGTCGACCTTAGCACGACCCTCACGGGACTAGAGACGCTCGATGATCGTGACGTTCGCCTGGCCACCTCCCTCGCACATCGTCTGCAGTCCGTAGCGTCCGCCCGTGCGCTCCAGCTCGTGCAGCAGCGTCGTCATCAGTTTCACGCCCGTCGCGCCGAGGGGGTGCCCGAGGGCGATCGCTCCCCCGTTCACGTTCACCCTCTCCGGGTCCGTGCCCGTCTCCTTGAGCCAGGCGAGGACCACGGGGGCGAAGGCCTCGTTGATCTCGACGAGGTCGATGTCGTCCATGGACAGGCCGGTCTTCTTCAGCGCGTACGCCGTCGCGGGGATCGGCGCGGAGAGCATGCGGATGGGGTCCTCGCCGCGTACGGAGAGGTGGTGGACGCGGGCGCGCGGGGTGAGGCCGTGCTCGCGTACGGCGCGCTCCGAGGCGAGGAGCATCGCGGCGGCTCCGTCGGAGACCTGCGAGGAGCAGGCCGCGGTGATCGTGCCGCCCTCGACGACGGGCTTGAGGCCCGCCATCTTCTCCAGGGTGGTGTCGCGGCGGGGGCCCTCGTCCACGGTGACGTCTCCGTAGGCGGTGGTCTCGCGGGCGAAGCGGCCCTCGTCGATGGCCCGGATCGCCCGCTCGTGGGAGCGCAGGGCCCACTCCTCCTGGTCACGGCGGGTGATGCCCCACTTGCGGGCGATGAGCTCGGCGCCGTGGAACTGGTTCACCGGCTGGTCGCCGTAGCGGGCGCGCCAGCCCTCACTGCCCGCGTACGGGCCGTCCGTCAGGCCGAGGGGCTCGGCGGCCTGACGGGAGGCGTAGGCGATGGGGATCTGCGTCATGTTCTGGGTGCCGCCGGCGACGACGAGGTCCTGGGTGCCGGACAGGACGCCCTGCGCCGCGAAGTGCACGGCCTGCTGTGACGAACCGCACTGGCGGTCGATGGTCACGCCGGGGACCTCCTCCGGGAGGCCGGCGGCGAGCCAGGCCGTCCGCGCGATGTCACCGGCCTGCGGGCCCACCGTGTCGAGGCAGCCGAAGACGACGTCCTCGACGGCGGCGGGGTCGATCCCGGAGCGGGCGACGAGCTCCTTGAGGACGTGCGCCCCGAGGTCGGCGGGGTGGGCGGCGGCGAGGCCTCCCTTGCGCCGTCCGACGGGGGTGCGGACCGCTTCGACTATGTAGGCCTCGGCCATGACGGGTTTCCCTTCAGGGTTGGGTGACGCGTACGGCGATGCCGTCCAGGACCATCGAGAGGTACTGGCGGGCGATCTCCTCGGGGCTGTGCTGTCCGCCGGGGCGGTACCAGGACGCGGCGACCCAGACGGTGTCGCGGACGAACCGGTAGGTGAGCCGGATGTCGAGGTCGGCGCGGAACACCTCGGCGGCGACGCCGCGCTCCAGGGTGGAGAGCCACGCCTTCTCGAACTTGCGCTGGGAGGCCGCGAGGAACTCGAAGCGCTCCTGGACGGCGAGGTGCTTGGACTCCTTCTGGTAGATGGCGACGGCGGCGCGGTGCCGGTCGATCTCGCGGAAGGACTCGGTGACGAGGGCCTCCAGGGTTTCCCTGGGGCCGAGCCGGGAGTCGAGGACGGAGTCGTATCCGTGCCACAGCTCGTCGAGGAAGGTCCGCAGGATCTCTTCGAGCATCGACTCCTTGGAGTCGAAGTGGTAGTAGAGGCTGCCCGCGAGCATGCCCGCGTGGTCGGCGATCTTGCGGACGGTGGTGGCGTTGTACCCCTGGGCGGCGAAGACCTCGGCCGCGGTGTCGAGGAGTTCGCGGCGGCGCTCGGGCGAGGCGGTCACCTGGGGCTTCTTCTTGGTAGGCACGGGTCCATTGTCGTCCTCGCCGGCGCGGCGGCGGCGCTACGCATGCCGGCTGCTGACGGAGACGACCTCGCCCGTCATGTACGAGGAGTAGCCGGACGCCAGGAACACGATCACGTTGGCGATCTCCCAGGGCTCGGCGTACCGGCCGAAGGCCTCCTTCTCGGTGAGTTCGGCGAGGAGTTCGGCGGAGGTGACCTTCACGAGGTGGGGGTGCATGGCGAGGCTGGGCGAGACCGCGTTGACCCGGACTCCGTACGCGGCGGCCTCGATCGCGGCGCACCGGGTGAGGGCCATGACGCCCGCCTTGGCGGCGGCGTAGTGGGCCTGTCCGGCCTGGGCGCGCCAGCCGACGACGGACGCGTTGTTCACGACGACGCCGTGGCGGCCGGTGTCACGGAAGGCGCGCAGGGCGGCCCTGGTGCACCGGAACGTGCCGTTCAGGGTGACATCGAGGACGCGGGACCACTGGTCGTCCGTCATGTCGACGAGGTCCGAAGTGCCGCCGAGACCGGCGTTGTTGACCACGATGTCGAGGCCGCCGTGCGCCTCGGCGGCCAGCGCGAACAGGGCCGCGACCTGTTCCTCGTCGGTGACGTCGCAGGGCAGTGAGGCGACGTTCGCCGCGCCGAACTCGTCGGCGAGCGCCTGTTCGCTCTCCTTGAGCCTGCGGGCGTGCGCGTCACTGATGAGGACGCGGGCACCCTCTTCGAGGAACTTGCGTGCCGTCGCGCCGCCGATCCCGGCTCCGGCGGCCGCGGTGATGACGGCCGTGCGGCCCTTCAGCAGGCCGTGACCGGGCACGTACTCGGGCTTCGCGCTCATACCCGCGCCTCCTTGGGCAGGCCGAGCAGGCGCTCGGCGACGATGTTCTTCTGGATCTCATCGGATCCGGCGTAGATGGTGTCGGCGCGGGAGAAGAGGAACAGCCGCTGCCAGTCGTCGAGTTCGTAGGGTTCACCGGCGGCGATCGTGGACGCGGCGCCGCACACGTCCATGGCGAGCTCACCGAGACCGCGGTGCCAGGCAGCCCAGTGGAGCTTGCCGACGGAGGGGTCGACGCCGCGCCGGGCGGAGGCCGCCATGGCCTCCAGGTCGATCCAGGCCTGGACGAGGCGGTCGCGGATCAGGGGGTCGGAGATCGCGCCGTTCTTCCTGGCCAGCTCCGCGAGTGCGTCCCATTCACGGCGGAATCCGACCTGCTGGCCGAGGGTGGAGACGCCACGCTCGAAGCCGAGGGTGGCCATCGCGATCCGCCAGCCGTCGCCGGGCTCGCCGACGACGTGGGACGCGTCGGTGCGGGCGCCGTCGAAGAACACCTCGTTGAACTCGCTGGTGCCGGTGAGCTGCACGATGGGCCGCACCTCGACGCCCGACCGGTCCAGGGGCACGAGGAGATAGGACAGGCCCGCGTGCCGCCGCGAGCCGGGTTCGGTGCGGGCGACGACGAAGCACCACTGCGCATCATGGGCGAGCGAGGTCCAGATCTTCTGACCGTCGACGACCCACTGCGAACCGTCGGGCGACAGGGCGCCTCTCGTGCGGACGTTCGCCAGGTCGGAGCCCGCGTCCGGCTCGCTGTAGCCCTGGCACCACAGCTCCTCGACGGCGACGATCGGCGGCAGGAAGCGCTGCTTCTGCTCCTCCGTACCGAAGGCGATGAGCGTCGGTCCGAGGAGCTGCTCCCCGATGTGGTTGACCCGGGCGGGCGCGTCCGCGAGCGCGTACTCCTCGTGGAACGCGATCTGCTCGTCGAGACTCGCGCCGCGACCGCCGTGCTCGACGGGCCAGCCGACGCAGGTCCACCCGTGCGCCGCCATGTGCCGCTCCCAGGCGAGCCGTCCTTCGAACGCCTCGTGCTCACGGCCCGGCCCGCCACGGCCCCTCAACTCGGCGAACTCCCCTACGAGATGGTCCGCGAGCCAGGCCCGGATCTCGGCGCGAAACTCCTCGACGCTGCTCATGGACGTACGTTAACCTACCAAACACTTGTTAGGGAAGGAAGTTTCCGATGCCCGCAGCCCACGACAGCCCCGAGCGCGTCGCGCAGGACGGCCCCGAGCCCGCCCCGACCGAGCCCGTCCTGTACGAGCGCCGCGGCCCGGTCGCGTACGTGACGATGAACCGTCCGCGGTACCGCAACGCGCAGAACTCGGCGATGACCTACGCCCTGGACGCCGCCTTCTACCGCGCGGCCGACGACCCCGACGTCAAGGTCGTCGTCCTGGCCGGCGCGGGTGACCACTTCTCCGCGGGGCACGACATCGGCACCCCGGAGCGGGACGCGCATCTGCCCTTCGAGCGGCGGGCCGGGCTCTGGTGGGACCACTCGGACAAGCAGGGCGCCGAGTCGCGGTTCGCACGCGAGTCGGAGGTGTATCTCGGCATGTGCCGGCGCTGGCGCGAGCTGCCGAAGCCGGTGATCGCCTCGGTCCACGGGGCGTGCGTCGCGGGCGGACTGATGCTCGCGTGGGTCTGCGACCTGATCGTGGCCGCCGACGACGCGTTCTTCGCGGATCCCGTCGTGCGCATGGGGATCCCCGGCGTCGAGTACTTCGCGCACCCCTGGGTGATGCCGCCGCGCGTCGCCAAGGAGTTCCTGTTCACCGGCGACCGGATGAGCGCCCGCCGGGCCTACGAGGTGGGGATGGTCAACCGCGTCGTACCGCGCGGCGAACTGGCCGCGACGACGGACGAGCTGGCGCTGCGCGTCGCCGAGATGCCGCGGCTCGGGCTCGCCCTCACCAAGCGGGCGGTGAACCAGGCGGAGGACCTTCAGGGCCTGCACGCGGGCATGGACTCCGTGTTCGGCCTGCACCATCTCGCCCACGCGCACAACGCGGAGACGGCGAAGGACTCCCTCGGCGGCATGGACGTACGCGCGATGAAGGAGGCGAACGCCTGATGGACCTCGACTTCACGCCCGCCGAGGACGCGTTCCGCGCCGAGGCACGCGAGTGGCTTGCCGCACATGTCCCGGGTGAGCCGCTGCCGTCCCTGGAGACCGAGGAGGGGTTCGCCGCGCACCGCACCTGGGAGGCCGAGCTCCACGCCGGCCGCTGGTCGGTGGTGTCCTGGCCCGAGGAGTACGGGGGACGGGGCGCCGACATCTTCACGTGGCTGCTCTTCGAGGAGGAGTACTACGCCACGGGCGCCCCGGGCCGTGTTTCGCAGAACGGCATCAACCTGCTCGCGCCGACCCTCTTCGACCACGGCACCCCCGAGCAGCGGGCCCGGGTGCTGCCGTCCATGGCGAGCGGCGAGACGATCTGGGCCCAGGCCTGGTCCGAGCCCGAGGCCGGTTCCGACCTGGCGTCCCTCAAGTCCAAGGCCGTGCGCACCGAGGGGGGCTGGCTGCTCTCCGGGCAGAAGACCTGGTCGTCGCGGGCCGCGTTCGCCGACCGGGCCTTCGGGATCTTCCGTACGGACCTGGACGCGCCCAAGCCCCATCAGGGCCTGACCTACCTGATGTTCGACCTGCGCGCGCCCGGGGTGACCGTGCGGCCCATCGGGCGGCTCGACGGCAAGCCCGCGTTCGCCGAGCTGTTCCTCGACCGTGTCTTCGTGCCCGACGCGGACGTCATCGGTGAGCCTGGCAACGGATGGCGGATCGCGATGTCCACCACGGGGAACGAGCGGGGGCTCACGCTGCGCTCCCCCGGGCGCTTCCTCGCTTCCGCCGACCGGCTCGTGCGGCTGTGGCGCGAGTGCGGGGAGGACGCGGGCACTCGCGATCGCGTCGCCGATGCGGTGATCGGGGCGCGTGCGTACCAGTTGTTCACGTACGCCAACGCGTCGCGGTTCGCGGCCGGCCAGACGATCGGCGCCGAGTCCAGTCTGAACAAGGTGTTCTGGTCGGAGTACGACATCGCTCTGCATGAGACCGCGCTCGATCTCCTCGGCGCGGGCGGGGAGTTGGCCGACGACGGAGGGTGGGGCGAGGGGTACGTCTTCTCGCTTGCCGGGCCCATTTATGCGGGGACCAACGAGATCCAGCGCGACATCATCGCCGAGCGGCTGCTCGGCCTGCCGAAGGGACGGCGCTGATGAGGTTCCTCCTCGACGCGGAGCAGGCCGAGTTCGGGCGCACGCTCGATCGGCTTCTGGGCGCCGCGGATACGCCCACTGTGATCCGGGCCTGGTCGTCCGGCGACCATGGGCCCGGGCGGGCTTTGTGGGAGCGGCTCGGCGGGACGGGGGTCTTCGCGCTCGGCGTTCCGGAGACGTTCGACGGGGCCGGGTTCCTACCGGTCGAACTGGCCCTCTCCTATGTGGAGTTGGGGCGGCACGGGGTGCCTGGGCCTGTGGTGGAGACTGCTGCCGTTGCGCGACTGTTGGGTTGTCTGCCTGAGGTCGCCAAGGAATGGCTCCCCCAGATCGCCTCCGGGGACGCGGTCGTTTCCTTGGGTGTGGACTCCTCGTACGTCCTTGACGCGGATTCCGCCGACGCCGTCTTCGTCGTCAGCGGTGACGAGCTACGGCTCGTCTCCGGCGGCCACGGGCCCCTGCTGCCGTCCGCCGATCCTGCGCGCCGGCTCTACGCGCCTGCGGACGGCGGGACGCTGCTCGCGCGCGGGCCGGACGTGCGGGACGCGGCGGCGCGGGCCGTGGACCTGGCCTCGCTCCTCACCGCCGCGCAGTCGCTCGGCGTGGGGCTCTCCCTGCTGCACCGGACCGTCGAATACGTCACACAGCGCACCCAGTTCGGCGTCCCCATCGGCTCATTCCAGGCCGTGAAGCACCGGCTCGCGGACGCGCTCACGGGGCTGGAGTTCGCGCGGCCGCTGGTGTTCGGGGCGGCGCTCTCGCTTGCGCCCGGGGACATCGCGGCGGCGAAGGTCGCTACGGGCGAGGCGTCTTACGCGGCGGCGCGGGCTGCGCTCCAGCTCCATGGGGCGATCGGGTACACGCAGGAACTGGACCTGTCGCTGTGGCTGCGCAAGGCTCGACCGCTGCGGGACGCTTGGGGGACGCCTGCGGCTTGCCGGGCTCGGGTGCTGGGGGGCTGACGCGCTCCGGTGCCGGGTTCGGCCGTGGTTCGGTGCGCCTCGCGGCCTCGGTCGTGGGGCGTCTCGCCGTTTGGGGCTGCTGCGTCTCGGCGTTCGGGAGTGCGGCACCGTTCTTGGTGCGTCTCGCCGTTTGGCGGTTCGGCGCCACTCTTGGTGCGTCTCGCCGCTGAGGGGTGCGGGGACGCGGCGGGATGTACGTGCTCGCCGTTCTATGGGTTCTGGGCACCAGAGGGTTGCGTCCCGAGCGCTCCCTGGGGTGGCTCCGCGCGCACATCCCGCCACGTCCCCTCCCGTCGGGGGCGGCTCCCGGCCGGTGGGGGTCTGGGATTTTCCTGTCGCGGTGGCCGTCCCGTACGCCGGGTGTGACCAAGTGGCCCCGCGCGCGCATCCCGCCACGTCCCCTCCCGTCCGGGGCGGCTCCCGGCCGGTCGGGGTCTGGGATTTTCCTGTCCCGGTGGCCGTCCCGTACGCCGGGTGTGACCAAGTGGCCCCGCGCGCGCATCCCGCCACGTCCCCTCCCGTCCGGGGCGGCTCCCGGCCGGTCGGGGTCTGGGATTTTCCTGTCCCGGTGGCCGTCCCGTACGCCGGGTGTGACCAAGTGGCCCCGCGCGCGCATCCCGCCACGTCCCCTCCCGTCCGGGGCGGCTCCCGGCCGGTCGGGGTCTGGGGTTCATGTCGCGGCTTCTCGTATGCCGGGTCAGGGGAACGTGACTACGGCGGTGCGCCCTCTGGCGTGCAGGGCTGCCGTACCGGTGGGGGAGTCCATCAGCGCTGCGTCGTACTGGTCGAGCGTCACGTCGGCGATGTCGGCGCCCTGTTCGTCGAGGGCTACCACCAGGGCCTTGCCGGTAATGGTGAGGCGGCCTCGGACCACTGCCACCGACGGGGGCGCGCCCGCTCCCCTGCGCCACATGACGTTGAAGTTCACCACCGGGCCGTCGATGAGGTGGCAGTCGGTCGGGACGTCTCCGCGGAAGTCCTGTGGCACGTAGCGCTCGTCCACGGTTCTGTGTTCGCCGCCGAGCGTCAGTTCCATCCCGGCGCCCTCGACCATCGTCAGGGTCCGGTCGACTTCGGGGAACGCCGAGAACGGGCCGTCGCCCTCGACGTCCGCGAGGCTCACCCGCCACACGAAGTCGTCCGTCCCCGCGTCCGGTGGCGACGCCGCGATGTTGCGGGTGACCCCGCCGCCGTTCTTCCAGGGCGCAGCCGTCCGTTCCGCCGCGGGCAGCAGCCGTACGCCGTTGTCAGTGATCCCGGGCATTGGGCGGCTCCGATGGTGCTGTCGTGTGGCGGGCGTGCCGAGGCTACGCCACTGGGGTCAGGTCCAGCCTGTCGGCGAGCCGTCGGCGGTGTGCCGACGGGGCGCCGAAAAGATGGCCGCCCGAGTGAGCCCGCTTCAGGTGGCGGTGGGCCTCGTGTTCCCAGGTGATGCCTATACCTCCGTGCAGCTGGATCATCTCGCCGGCCACGTGCTCGTATGCCTGGGAACAGGCGGCTTTTGCCGCTGCCGCCAGGTGGGGTGCGGCGTTGGAGTGCGCGGCCGCCAGTGCCAGTGAGCGTGCCGCCTCCAGTTGGACGTGCAGGTCGGCTATCCGGTGTTTGACCGCCTGGAACGAGCCGATGGGCCGCCCGAACTGCACTCGGTCCTTGGCGTACTGGATGGTGTCCGCGAGTGCCCGGGTCGCGGCGCCGGTCTGTTCGGCCGCCAGCGCTGTGCAGGCGAGGTCCCGTACTCGGGACAGGACACGTTCGCCGTCGGCTGCGAGGATCTTGGCCGGGGACCCGTCGAAGGTGACTCGGGCCTGGGGGCGGGTCTGGTCCATGGTGGGCACGGGCGTGAACTCGGCTTCGGGGAAATCGACTTGGAACAGTCCGAGCCCGCCTTCGCCTCGGGCCAGGACCAGCAGGGTGTCCGGGCGTCCCGGGCCCGTCAGGACGTGCTGCTTCACTCCGGTCAGCCGGCCCGCCCGGACCCGGGCGTTCATCGCCTCCGGCTCCCAGCTTCCGTCCTCCGCCCAGGCCAGCGCTCCCACCGCGGTGCCGTCGGCGAGCTCGGGGAGCAGCTCCGCGCAGGCCCGCGCGTTGCCGGACGCGAGCAGCGCCTGTGTGGTCAGGACGGTGGAGGCCAGGTACGGGACCGGGCTGAGTGCCCGGCCCAGCTCCTCCATGACCACGTACGTCTCCACCGTGCCGCCGCCGTACCCCCCGTACTCCTCCGGCACCCCGAGGCCCGCCGCGCCGACCGCCTCGGTGAGCGGGCCCCACGCGGCCGCACCCTCGTGCCGGGTCAGCACCGCCCGTACGGCCGAGCGCAGTTCGTCCTGTTCCCTGGTGAAATTCATCCCCGGTCTCCTCTTGCCTTGCTGCGCAGCGCGCCTTTCAGGAGCTTGCCGCCCGCGTTGCGCGGCAGCTCGCGGACGGTCACGAAGCGGCGCGGCACCTTGAAGTTGGCCAGGCGCTCGCGCGTCCATGCGGTGAGCTGCTGTGCGTCCACGGGTCCGGATACGACGATGAACGCGACACCTACCTCGCCCAGCCGTTCGTCCGGGGCGCCGACCACGGCCGCGTCGACTATCAGTTCGTGGCCCAGGAGGGTGTTCTCGACCTCGGCCGGGTATGCGTTGAACCCGCCCACGACGTACATGTCCTTGAGCCGGTCCGTGATGGTGAGGAAGCCGCGGTCGTCGAGCGTGCCGATGTCGCCCGTGCGGAGCCAACCGTCCTGGCGGAGTGCCTCACGGGTTGCTGTTTCGTCGTCCAGGTAGCCGCGCATCACGTGGTAGCCGCGCACCTGTACCTCGCCCGGTTCACCGGCGGGCAGTTCGCCACCCAGCGGTGAGGCGATCCGGATCTCGGTGCCGGGCAGCGCGCGGCCCACCGTGTGCGCGACCGTCCACGCGTCGGCGTCGGTGGGGCAGACGGAGACGACGCCGCCCGACTCGGTGAGTCCGTACGCCGTGAACACGTCGGGGGCGCCGAGTTCCGTGCGGATCAGTTCGACCAGTTCGGTCGGGACGGCGGCGGCGCCGGTTCCGGCGAGCCGCAGCGCTGCGAGGTCCGCTTCGCTCCGGTGGGGGTGGTGGATCAGGCCGTGGAACACCGTCGGCGGGCCCATCAGGCAGGAGACGCGTTCGGCGGCGATGCGCTCCAGGACGCGGTCGGCGTCGTAGACCTCCTCGGGCAGCATCGTGACGCCGCGCAGCAGGCAGGCGATGATGCCCGCCTTGTAGCCGAAGGTGTGGAAGAACGGGTTCAGCAGGAGGTAGCGGTCGCCGGTTCTCAGGGTGACCTGGTGCGACCACTCCTCGTAGAGGCGGACCGTCTGTCCGTGGGTCGTCATCACACCCTTGGGGCGGCCCGTGGTGCCGGAGGTGTAGAGGATGTCGCTGAGGTCGTCGGGGCCCACGGCGGCGGCGCGGGCCAGGCGTTCGGTGTCGGTGACTCCTTCGCCCGCCTTCAGGTACGTCTCCCATGCGAGAGCGTCGTCGTGTGCGTCGCCGCGGAGGACGACCACGGAGCGCAGGGCGCCGAGGTCCTCGCCGCTCGCGCGGAGTGTGTGGACGTAGTCGGTGCCGAGGAAGCCGCGTTCCGTGAAGAGGAGTTCGGCGCCGCTGCGGCGGATGATGTCGGCGGCCTCGGCCGCCTTGTAGCGCGTGTTGACCGGGACGAGGACCGCCCCGGCGCCGACCGCGCCCAGTGCGGCGAGGATCCACTGACGGCTGTTGGCGGCCCAGATCGCGACGCGGGTGCCGGGGCGTATGCCGTGCGCGACGGCGGCGCGCGAGGCCGCGGCGATCTCGTCGCGCAGCCGGCTGAAGCTCCAGCGGACCTCGCCGTCGGCGAGCGCCTCCCGGTCGCCGAACGCGGCGGCGGCGTATTCGGGGAGCTGGGCGAGCGTACGCGGTGGGGTGGTGCTGGTCACGAACCCTCCCTGTGATCAGGGGTACTTGACGTGCGAGCGTGGCCGGTATCCAATCACAGGTGTTTCGGTTAGGCATATACCTAGTAGGCACATTCCTTGGAGGCCTCGCATGCCGATCCCCACCCACCCGGCCACCTCGGCCGAGGACCTGAAGTCCGCCCTCGCCGGTTTCTGTACGGGCGTCGCGGTCATCACCGCACTCGACGGAGACGGCCGGCCCGCAGGCATGGCCGTGCAGTCGTTCTCGTCGGTCTCGCTCGACCCGCCCCTGGTCTGCTTCTGCCCGGCGCACACCTCGACGACCTGGCCGCGGATCAGGGCGGCGGGCCGGTTCGCCGTCAACGTCCTCGCCGAGGACCAGAGCGAGCTGTGCCGGCGCTTCGCGGTGACGGGCGGCGACAAGTTCGCCGGCACGCCCTCGCGGCCGGGCGGCAACGGCGCGCCTCTGCTCGACGGGGCGCTCGCCACGATCGAGTGCGAACTCGCCGACGTGCTCGACGGCGGCGACCACGCCATCGCGCTCGGCCGGGTCACCTCACTGACCACGCACCGCGAGGCGGGGCCGCTGCTCTACTTCCGGCGCGCCTACGGGCGCTTGCCGCGCTCCAGCTCCTCGATGTCCGCGAGCATGGCGTCGGCGAGGTCGCGCTCGGACGCGTAGTACCGCTCGGCCCACTTGAGCGTGAGCGTGGGGTACGTCCAGGCCTCGTTGGCCTTCGCGCCCTCCACGTCCTCCTCCGCGCGCACCCGCATCGTCTCGGCGAACTCCCGGTGGCGCGCGAGCACTTCACGCATCTGCTCGCCTTCGAGCAGGTGCCCGAGCCAGAGCCGCAGCATGGGCCCGTGCTTGAGGACGGGCGGGTCGACGGGCGCCTCGCGCGCCCAGGTCCGCACGGCCTCCATGCCCTCGTCGGTGATCCGGTAGACCCGCTTGTCGCGGGTGCCGGTCTCCTGCGCGACCATCCGCGAGGTCGCGTAACCGGCCTTCTCCAGGCGCTTGAGCTCGCTGTAGATCTGGCTGAACGACGGGCTCCAGTAGAAGAAGCGCAGGGACCAGTCGGACCACTTCTTCAGGTCGTAGCCGGACAGCTCCTCACCGAAGGAGAGCAGTCCGAGCACCGCCCAGCTGGTCGCCGGGAGTGCGGGGCGCTCCGCGCCGGCCGCGTCGTCTACCGCCTTCTTCTTCACCACGCACGCAGTCTACGTAGCCCCTTCCCTCGCGATGCGTATGCCTGCTAGAAGTATTCCTATTAGAAACACATCACTCGGGAGGATCCCCGTGAAGTTCTCCATGATCTTCGAGGCTCAGCTCGCCGACCCGACGCCAGAGAACGAGCGCCAGGTCCTCAAGGACTGCGTCGAACAGGCCGTGTTCGCCGAGGAGATGGGCTTCGACCGCATCTGGGCGGTCGAGCACCACTCCCTCACCCAGTACGCGCACATGAGCGCGTCCGAGATCTTCCTGACCTGGGTCGCGGCCAGGACGTCCCGGATCCGCATCGGGCACGGCGTCGTCACGATGCCCTTCGGCTACCAGCACCCCGTCCGCGTCGCCGAGCGGGCCGCCATGCTCGACTCGCTGACCGGCGGCCGCGTCGACATCGGCGCGGGTCGCGGCGCGACGAAGCAGGAGATGCGGATGTACGGGGTCCGCCCCGAGGACACGTATCCGCAGATGGAGGAGGCCCTGCGGATCTTCTCCTCGGCCTGGCGCGAGGAGCAGTTCGAGTGGCACGGCTCGATCGACATCGGGCCCGGCGCGATCCTGCCCCGCCCGGTGCAGAACCCGCACCCGCCGCTCTTCATGGCCTGCTCCAAGCACGACACGCTCAAGCTCGCGGCCGAACTCGGCATCGGGGCCCTGGTGATGGGCTTCGCCGGCGCCGACGACGTCCGCACGATGCGGAAGGTCTACGACGAGGCCATCGCGACCCGCACCGGCGAACGCTTCGTGTCCACCGAGGTCAACGACCACCTCTCGGCGCTCTGCCCGACGATCGTCCTCGACGACGCCGACCTCGCCCTGCGCCTCGGCACGCGCGGCCAGCGCTTCTTCGCCGAGTCGATCGCGCACTGGTACGGGAACGCGCCCGCGCCCACTTCCTACGCGGAGTCCGAGGACACGGCCGACCACGTGGCCGCGATGGCCAGGGACCGCGAGGAACTCGTCGCCAAGCTGCACGAGGCGAACATCCCGGCACGCCCGGTCGACACCGGCACCTACAACGCCGAACACGCCTACGGCTCCGCGGACACCGCGATCTCGTACGTCGAGCAGCTGCGCGAGATCGGCGTGGACGAGGTGATGTGCCTGATCCAGATGGGCACGGTCCCGCAGGAGGCGTGCATGGAGACCATCCGCCAGTGGGGCGAGAAGGTCATCCCGCGCTTCCGGGCGCTGGAGGCGAAGTGACGGTCTCACTGGACGGCAAGGTCGTTGTCATCACGGGCGCGGGGCGCGGGCAGGGCGCGGCGGAGGCCGCTCTCGCCGCGGCGGCCGGCGCGCGGGTCGTGGTCACGGACGTGCGGGAGGAGGAGGGCACCGAGGTCGCCAAGTCGCTCGGCGAGCAAGGGCTGTTCGTGCGGCACGACGTGTCGGACCCGGACAGCTGGGGCGAGGTCGTCGATGCCACGCTCGGCGCCTTCGGACGCATCGACGCGCTGGTCAACAACGCGGCACTGTGGCGCACCGCCCCGGTCGAACGGGAGAACCTGGAGAACTTCGAGCAGCTGATCCGGGTCAATCTCCTCGGCCCGTTCCTCGGCATCCAGGCCGTGGTGCCCGCGATGAGGGAGGCGGGTGGCGGATCGGTCGTCAACGTCTCGTCGACGGCGGGTCTCATAGGCATCCCCGGCCACGCCGCGTACGGCTCCACGAAGTTCGGCCTTCGCGGCCTGACCCGGTCCTCGGCGCTCGACCTGGCGGGGTACGGGATCCGCGTCAACTCGGTGCACCCGGGCGCCATCGACACGCCGATGATTTCCGGGGTGTCCGGCAAGGACTGGTCGCATCTGCCGCTGGGCCGGATGGGCCGCCCCGAGGAGGTCGGTGAGCTGGTCCTGTTCCTGGCGTCGGACGCCTCCTCGTACATCACCGGCACGGAGTTCACGGTGGACGGGGGGTCGACGGCGGGATGACGGCGCACGACCCCCTCACCCCGCAGGCGCGCACCCTGTGCGACGCCATGTCGGCCACGTTCCCCGACCCGGCCGACGGCCCCCTCGAAGCGGACGCCCTGCGGGCCGCCGCGCGGGCGGGGCTCGGGAAGCCGGCCGTGCCGATGCGGTCGGTGACCGAGCGCCGGGTGTCCGCGCCGGATCTCGACGCCCCCGTCCCCGTACGGATCTACGAACCCGGGTCCGACGGCCCGCGCCCGCTCGTGGTGTTCCTGCACGGCGGCGGGTGGGTGCTCTGCGATCTCGACACGCACGACGGGCTCTGCCGCCGACTCGCCGCGCTGTCCGGTGCGTCGGTGGTCTCCGTCGACTACCGGCGGGCCCCCGAACACCCCTTCCCGGCCGCCTCCCACGACGCGTACGCCGTGGCGCGGTGGGCCGCCGCGCACGCGCGGGAACTGGGGTGCGACCCGGACCGGCTGTTCGTCGCCGGGGACTCCAGCGGCGGGAACCTGGCCGCCGCCGTCGCGCAGCGGGCCCAGGGCGATCCAGAGGGGCCGGCGATCGCGGGCCAGTTGCTGCTGTACCCGGTGCTCGACCACCGGCTCGGCGGCGAGTCCCCGGTGGCGTTCGAACGGGGGTTCTTCCACACGACGGCTCATATGCGCTGGTACTGGGAGCAGTACCTCGGCGCCGGCGGCGATCCCGTCGCCGCCTCGCCCGGGCTCGCACCCGACCTCGACGGGCTGCCACCCGCCCTCGTGCTCCTCGCGGACTGCGACCCGCTGCGCGACGAGGGTCTCGCCTACGCGCGGCGGCTCACGCGGGCCGGGGTGCCTGCGGAGGTGGCGCTGTATCCGGGGGTGTTCCACGGGTTCCTGGGCGCGGCCGGGTTCCTGCCCGAGGCGGACCTGGCGCTCGCCCGGGCCGCCGCCTGGCTGACCCACACCCCGGGCACCGGCGCCTGACGGCGTTCGCTATTTTGTTCGCCGCCGTCCCCACCGGCTCTGTCCCCCTCCCCGAACCTCAGAGGAGCCGGCCGTGGAAGCCGAGTCCCAGCCCGCCACGACCCCCGCGGTCACCACCTGCTACCGCCATCCCAAGGTGGAGACCTACGTCGGCTGCACCCGCTGTGAGCGGCCCATCTGCCCCGACTGCATGCGGTCGGCGGCCGTCGGCCACCACTGCCCCGACTGCGTGAAGGAGGGCGTCCGCTCGGTCCGCCAGGCCCGCACGGTCTTCGGCGGACGGGTCTCGGCCGTCCCGCTCGTCACGTACGTCCTGATGGGCCTGAACATCGTGACCTACCTCGCCGAGATGGTGCGCCCGGCCGTCGTGGACCGGTTCGGGATGCTGGGCGCGGGGCTCGTCGGCCCTGACGGCGGGCATTACGTGTACCAGGACGGGTTCCCGGCCGACTTCCACGCGGAGGGGGTGGTGGCGGGCGAGTGGTACCGGATGATCACCGGCGCGTTCCTCCACATGCCGGCCACCGAGGGCGTCTTCGGGATCCTGCACATCCTGTTCAACATGTACTCGCTGTGGAACCTCGGCCGCGTCGTCGAGACGCAGCTAGGCCGCGTCCGCTACCTCGCCGTCTATCTCCTGTCCGCGTTCGGCGGCTCCGTGCTCGTCTACCTGATCGCCCCTGGCACCCTCACGGTCGGCGCGTCGGGTGCGATCTTCGGGCTCGGCGCCGCGTACTACGTGATGGCGCGGCGCCTGGGCGCGGACATGAGCGGCGTCAACCGGTTCATGGCGTACTTCCTGCTGTGGATGCTGATCTCGGCCGGATTCGCCTCCTGGCAGGGCCACTTGGGCGGCCTGCTCACGGGCGGCGCGGCGACCCTCGCCCTCGCGTACGCGCCCCGCGCCCGCCGCACCCTGGTACAGGGCTCTGCGTGCGCGGGGTTGTTCGTACTCCTTATGGCGCTGACGTTCCTCAAGCAGCCGTAGAACGGGCGAACACCGGAGCCGGTGCCTCCGCCACGTAATCTGAGCCGCATGAAACGCGCAGGCTGCATACTCCTGGCCGTGGCTCCGGTCGCCACGGTCGCGGTGTTCCTCTTCACCCCCGGGCACGACGACGGCAAGGGCGGCTCGCACGGCTCGTCCACGTCGCGCCGGTCCACCGAGGACGCCGCGGCTGCCAAGGCCGCAGCGGAGAAGCAGGCCGACGACGATGCCATCGCCGACCTGCCGCCCGGCCTCGCCGCTCCCGCGAAGAAGGACCTCGCCCAGCAGATCGTGGCCAGCGCGGAGAACTCCACGCTCGACTGGCGCGGCCAGTACGGCTACATCGAGGACATCAAGGACGGGCAGGGCTACACGGCCGGGATCATCGGCTTCTGCACCGGCACGCACGACCTGCTCACCCTCGTCGAGCGGTACACGAAGGCCCACCCGGACAACGGCCTCGCCCGCTATCTGCCCGCCCTGCGCAAGGTCGACGGCACGGACTCCCACGAGGGCCTCGACCCCGGCTTCACCGCCGCGTGGAAGAAGGAGGCGTCCGACCCCGCCTTCCGCGCCGCCCAGAACTCCGAGCGCGACCGCGTCTACTTCGACCCGGCCGTCCGGCTCGCCAAGCTCGACGGCCTGGGCGCGCTCGGCCAGTTCATCTACTACGACGCGATGGTCCTGCACGGCCCCGGCACCGGCCCGAGCGGCTTCTACGGCCTGCGCGAGAAGGCCATGCGGGAGGCGGACACCCCGGCGCAGGGCGGCAAGGAGAAGGCGTACCTCGACATCTTCCTCGACGTGCGCCGCGCCGCGATGAAGGCGAAGAAGCCGGACCGGGACACGACCCGCATCGACACGGCCCAGCGCCAGTTCCTCTACGACGGCAACCTGACCCTGAAGACACCGCTGGTGTGGAAGGTGTACGGGGAGACGTACCGGGTGCCGTAACCGCGCCGAAGGGGTGGGCCCACGGCGCCCAGCGCATATGGCGCCCACTCAAGTCCTGGTTCCACATGCCCCTCACGGGCACCACCTGCGCAGGTGTCACTCCCACCAACTACCCTCGAACGTGCGTATGGGTTAGGCACGCACTGGCGACCGCACCACGGGGGAAGGCAGACGGGGATGGGTCACACGATTCCGGGCTGGCTGGACGAGGTCCTGGATCTCATCGGCATCAACTTCCCGAACGTGGACGAGGACGACTACCGCGAAATGGCCGACGCCATGCGGGAGTTCGCGTAGAAGTTCGAGGGCCACGGCGGCGACGCGCACAAGGCGTTCAGCCGTCTCCTGACCATCGCCGTGTGCCCCCGCGACCCCCACCATCCGCTCCGGCTCGTCACTCAGTGAGTGACCGGCGCGGCCGGGGGTGGACGCACCGCGACGCCCGCCCAGGCGTCCGGTCGGGGACAGGTCGGGCGAGCGTCGCGCTCAGTTCCGTACGCCGTTGTACGGGACGTCTTTTGAGGGGCCGTCAGGCCGCCGTCGCGTCGGTCAGACGGTCAGGGAGCGGTCCGTCGGGCGGATCGGCGCCGGCAGTTCGCTGGCTCCGGTCAGGAAGCGGTCGACCCCGCGGGCGGCCGAGCGGCCCTCCGCGATGGCCCACACGATGAGTGACTGGCCGCGGCCCGCGTCACCGGCGACGAAGACGCCGGGGACATTGGTCTGGAACTCGTCGTCGCGCGCCACGTTGCCGCGCGCGTCGAGGTCCAGGGCGAACTGGGAGACGAGGCCGTTGTCCTGGTCCGTGCCCGTGAAGCCCATCGCGAGCGTGACCAGCTGGGCGGGGATCCTGCGCTCCGTGCCCGGCTTCTGCGTCAGCTTGCCGTCGATGAACTCCACCTCGACGAGGTGCAGGTACTGGACGTTGCCGTCCTCGTCGCCCTCGAAGTGGGTGGTCGAGACGGAGTAGACCCGCTCGCCGCCCTCCTCGTGCGCGGACGTCACCTTGTAGAGCATGGGGAACGTCGGCCAGGGCTGGCCGGCGTTCCGGTCCTCGCCCGGACGCGGCATGATCTCCAGCTGCGTGACCGAGGCCGCGCCCTGGCGGTGGGCGGTGCCCACGCAGTCCGCGCCGGTGTCGCCGCCGCCGATGACGACGACGTGCTTGCCCTCGGCGGAGACGGGCGTGGTGACGTAGTCGCCCTCCTGGACCTTGTTGGCCAGGGGCAGGTACTCCATCGCCTGGTAGACGCCCTTGAGTTCACGCCCCGGGACCGGCAGGTCGCGGGCGGTCGTGGCACCGGCGGCGATGACCACGGCGTCGTAGCGCTTGCGCAGCTTCGCGGCGTCTATGTCGCGGCCGATCTCCACGCCCGTACGGAACTTGGTGCCCTCCGCGCGCATCTGCTCGATGCGGCGGTTGATGTGGCGCTTCTCCATCTTGAACTCGGGGATGCCGTAGCGGAGCAGGCCGCCGATGCGGTCGGCGCGCTCGTAGACGGCGACCGTGTGACCGGCCCGCGTCAGCTGCTGGGCGGCGGCGAGGCCCGCCGGGCCCGAGCCGATGACGGCGACGGTCTTGCCGGAGAGGCGCTCCGGGGCCTGGGGCGCGACGTCGCCGCGGTCCCACGCCTGGTCGATGATCGAGACCTCGACGTTCTTGATGGTGACGGCCGGCTGGTTGATGCCGAGCACGCACGCCGACTCACAGGGCGCCGGGCACAGGCGGCCGGTGAACTCCGGGAAGTTGTTGGTGGCGTGCAGCCGCTCCTGCGCCGCCGACCAGTCCTCGCGGTACGCGTAGTCGTTCCACTCGGGGATCAGGTTCCCGAGCGGGCAGCCGTTGTGGCAGAACGGGATGCCGCAGTCCATGCAGCGGCCGGCCTGCTTGCTGATGATGGGGAGCAGGGAGCCGGGAACGTAGACCTCGTTCCAGTCCCGCACGCGCTCGCCGACCGGACGGGTCTTGGCGACCTCGCGGCCATGGTTGAGAAAGCCCTTGGGATCAGCCATTGGTCGCCGCCTCCATCATCTTCTCGGTGGTCTCGGACTCGGAGAGTCCGGCTCGCTCGGCGGCGTCCTTGGCGGCGAGCACTGCCTTGTACGTGCTGGGGATGATCTTGCTGAAGCGGTCCACCGCCACCGTCCACTCCGCGAGGAGCTTCTCGGCGACCGTCGAGCCGGTCTCCTCGGCGTGGCGGCGCACGACGTCGTGCAGCCACTGCTTGTCGGTGTCGTCCAGGGCCTCGACTGCCGTCTGGGACGAGGCATTCACGTTGTCGAGGTCCAGGTCGACGACGTACGCGATGCCGCCGGACATGCCGGCCGCGAAGTTGCGTCCGGTCTCGCCGAGGACGACCGCGCGGCCACCGGTCATGTACTCGCAGCCGTGGTCGCCCACGCCCTCCGAGACGACCGTCGCGCCCGAGTTGCGGACGCAGAAGCGCTCGCCGGTGCGGCCGCGCAGGAACAGCTCGCCGCCCGTGGCGCCGTACGCGATCGTGTTGCCCGCGATCGTCGAGTACTCGGCGAGGTGGTCGGCGCCGCGGTCCGGGCGGACCACGATGCGGCCGCCGGACAGGCCCTTGCCGACGTAGTCGTTGGCGTCGCCCTCCAGGCGCAGGGTCACACCGCGCGGCACGAAAGCGCCGAACGACTGGCCCGCGGAGCCGGTGAAGGTGATGTCGATGGTGTCGTCGGGCAGGCCCGCGCCACCGAACTTCTTCGTCACCTCGTGGCCGAGCATGGTGCCGACCGTGCGGTTGATGTTGCGGATCGCGACCTGGGCGCGGACCGGCTGGGCGTCGGCCTGCGCGTTCGCGGCGAGCGCGTCGGCGGCCAGCTTGATCAGCTCGTTGTCCAGGGCCTTCTCCAGGCCGTGGTCCTGAGTGATCACCTGGTGGCGCACGGCGCCCTCGGGCAGCTCGGGGACGTAGAAGAGGGGCTCGAGGTCGAGGCCCTGGGCCTTCCAGTGGTCCACGGCCCGCTCGGTGTCGAGGAGTTCGGCGTGGCCGACGGCCTCCTCGATGGTGCGGAAACCGAGCTCGGCGAGGATCTCGCGGACCTCTTCGGCGATGAACTCGAAGAAGTTCACGACGAATTCGGCCTTGCCGGAGAACCGCTCGCGCAGGACGGGGTTCTGCGTGGCGATGCCGACCGGGCAGGTGTCCAGGTGGCAGACGCGCATCATGACGCAGCCGGAGACGACGAGCGGCGCGGTCGCGAAACCGAACTCCTCGGCGCCGAGCAGCGCGGCGATGACGACGTCGCGGCCGGTCTTGAGCTGGCCGTCGGTCTGGACGACGATGCGGTCGCGCAGGCCGTTGAGCAGCAGGGTCTGCTGGGTCTCGGCGAGACCGAGCTCCCAGGGACCGCCGGCGTGCTTGAGGGAGGTGAGCGGCGAGGCGCCCGTACCGCCGTCGTGGCCGGAGATGAGCACCACGTCGGCGTGCGCCTTGGAGACACCCGCGGCGACCGTGCCGACGCCGACCTCGGAGACCAGCTTCACGTGAATCCGCGCCTGCGGGTTCGCGTTCTTCAGGTCGTGGATCAGCTGCGCCAGGTCCTCGATGGAGTAGATGTCGTGGTGCGGCGGCGGCGAGATGAGCCCGACGCCCGGCGTCGAGTGACGCGTCTTGGCGACCCACGGGTAGACCTTGTGGCCGGGCAGCTGGCCGCCCTCGCCGGGCTTGGCGCCCTGCGCCATCTTGATCTGGATGTCGTCCGCGTTGACCAGGTACTCGCTCGTGACACCGAAGCGGCCGGAGGCGACCTGCTTGATGCTGGAGCGGCGCGCCGGGTCGTACAGCCGGTCCGCGTCCTCGCCGCCCTCACCGGTGTTGGACTTGGCGCCCAGCTGGTTCATGGCGATGGCGAGGGTCTCGTGCGCCTCCTTGGAGATGGAGCCGTACGACATGGCGCCCGTGGAGAACCGCTTGACGATCTCACTGACCGGCTCGACCTCGTCGATGGAGATCGCTTCGCGGCCGCTCCTGAAGCCGAAGAGGCCGCGCAGCGTCATCAGACGCTCCGACTGCTCGTTCACGCGGCCCGTGTACTTCTTGAAGATGTCGTAGCGGCGGCCCCGCGTCGCGTGCTGGAGGCGGAAGACCGTCTCCGGGTCGAACAGGTGCGGCTCGCCCTCGCGGCGCCACTGGTACTCGCCGCCGATGTCGAGGGCGCGGTGCGCGGGCGCGATGCCGCTCGCCGGGTACGCCTTCGCGTGGCGGGCGGCGACCTCCTTGGCGATGACGTCGAGACCGGCGCCGCCGATCTTCGTCGCCGTGCCGTTGAAGTACTTCTCGACGAAGGCCTCGTCGAGGCCGACGGCCTCGAAGACCTGGGCGCCGCGGTAGGAGGCGACGGTCGAGATGCCCATCTTGGACATGACCTTGAGGACGCCCTTGCCGAGCGCGTAGATCAGGTTGCGGATGGCCTGCTCGGCCCCACCCTCGTCGGCCTGCAGGAACGTGCCGGCGCGGACCAGGTCCTCGACGGACTCCATCGCCAGGTACGGGTTGACGGCCGCGGCGCCGAAGCCGATGAGGAGGGCCACGTGGTGGACCTCGCGCACGTCGCCCGCCTCGACGAGCAGGCCCACCTCGGTGCGCTGCTTCGTGCGGATGAGGTGGTGGTGGACGGCCGCGGTGAGCAGCAGCGACGGGATCGGCGCGTGCTCGGCGTCGGAGTGCCGGTCGGAGAGCACGATCAGGCGGGCGCCGGCCTCTATGGCGGCGTCGGCCTCGGCGCAGATCTCCTCGATGCGGGCGGCGAGCGCGTCGCCGCCGCCGGAGACCCGGTACAGGCCGGACAGGGTCGCGGCCTTCATGCCGGGCATGTCGCCGTCGGCGTTGATGTGGATGAGCTTGGCCAGCTCGTCGTTGTCGATCACCGGGAAGGGCAGGGTGACCGAACGGCAGGAGGCCGCGCTCGGCTCGAGCAGGTTGCCCTGCGGGCCGAGGGTGGAGCGCAGCGAGGTGACGAGCTCCTCGCGGATGGCGTCCAGCGGCGGGTTCGTGACCTGCGCGAACAGCTGGGTGAAGTAGTCGAAGATCAGCCGCGGGCGGGCGGAGAGCGCCGCGATCGGCGAGTCCGTGCCCATGGAGCCGAGCGGCTCGCCGCCGGTCTTGGCCATCGGCGTGAGGATGACGCGCAGCTCTTCCTCGGTGTAGCCGAAGGTCTGCTGGCGGCGGGTGACCGAGGCGTGGGTGTGGACGATGTGCTCGCGCTCGGGGAGGTCCTCGAGCTCGATCTCGCCGGCCTCGAGCCATTCGGCGTACGGCTTGTCGGCGGCCAGGCCGGCCTTGATCTCGTCGTCCTCGATGATGCGGTGCTCGACGGTGTCGACGAGGAACATCTTGCCGGGCTGGAGGCGGCCCTTGCGGACGACCTTCGCGGGGTCGATGTCGAGGACGCCGACCTCGGAGCCGAGGACGACGAGGCCCTCGTCGGTGACCCAGTAACGGCCGGGGCGCAGACCGTTGCGGTCGAGAACGGCGCCCACCTGCGTACCGTCGGTGAAGGTCACGCACGCCGGGCCGTCCCAGGGCTCCATCATCGCGGAGTGGAACTGGTAGAAGGCGCGGCGGTCGGCCGCCATGGAGGCGTGGTTCTCCCAGGCCTCCGGGATCATCATCAGGACGCTGTGCGGCAGGGAGCGGCCGCCGAGGTGCAGCAGTTCGAGCACCTCGTCGAAGGACGCGGAGTCCGAGGCGTCGGGCGTACAGACGGGGAAGATCCGCGACAGGTCCTCGGCGCCGAACAGGTCGGAGGCGAGCTGCGACTCGCGCGCCTTCATCCAGTTCCGGTTGCCCTTGACCGTGTTGATCTCGCCGTTGTGCGCGACGAAGCGGTACGGGTGCGCGAGCGGCCAGCTCGGGAAGGTGTTCGTGGAGAACCGCGAGTGGACGAGCGCGATCGCAGATGCGAATCGGCGGTCCGACAGGTCGGGGAAGAAGGGCTCGAGCTGGCCGGTGGTCAGCATGCCCTTGTAGACGATGGTGCGGGCGGAGAGCGACGGGAAGTACACGCCGGCCTCGCGCTCGGCGCGCTTGCGCAGGACGAAGGCCTTGCGGTCGAGCGCGATGTCCTTCGCAGTGCCGTCGGCGTCCGAGACGAAGATCTGGCGGAAGGCCGGCATCGTCGAGCGGGCGGTGGCGCCGAGGAGCTGCGGAGCGACCGGCACCTCGCGCCAGCCGAGGACGGTGAGGCCCTCCGCGGCGGCGATCGTCTCGATCTGTGAGACGGCGGCGGCGTTGTCGGCCTCGTCGACGGGCAGGAAGGCAATGCCGACCGCGTACGCGCCGGCGTCGGGCAGATCGAAGGAGACCGCGGCACGCAGGAAGGCGTCCGGGACCTGGGACAGGATGCCCGCTCCGTCACCCGAGTCGGGCTCGGAACCGGTGGCACCTCGGTGCTCCAGGTTGCGCAGAACCGTGAGCGCCTGTTCGACCAGCGCGTGGCTCGCCTCGCCGGTGAGGGTGGCCACGAAGCCGACGCCACAGGCGTCGTGCTCGTTGCGGGGGTCGTACATGCCCTGGGCGGCAGGGCGAGCATCCATGAACGGCTGGTTCATGGAGTGCTGGGACGGCTGGCGCGGCGTGCGCATCGGCTCTCCCGTCGTCGATTTTCGTGGCATATGACATCTGCCGAGGGACGACGTTGGCCCTCTGCTGGGGGTGCAAATTTCGTACAAGTTACATGATGGATCGGTTCTCGGGAACCGGACACTACGTTCCAGCATGCGGACACCGCGGTGGCGGTGGCGGTGCCGCTCCCGGTGACGGAACGGCGGCGTAATGGGGGACCTTCACGGGCAGATCGATGTCCGCGGGTCCATGAGCGAGGCGGGCGTCTTTGCCCGCAGCGCTTACGGCTCATGCCCCGCCGTAAAGCAATCGAAACCGCCGAGTAACGGCTACTTATACAGAGATCCGTATAGCCATCACTGGGGCGTCATCCTACGGCTGTACCGAACAGGTTGCCCAGGAGATACGTCACACCCGCCGCGGCACCACCGAGAGCCAGCTGGCGTACCCCGCTGAACCACCAGGACCGCGCCGTCACCTTGGCCACGATCGCCCCACAGGCGAAGAGACCGACGAGGGCGAGCAGGACCGCGGGCCACAGGGCGCTCGCACCGAGCAGATAGGGCAGCAGCGGAAGCAGGGCGCCGAGCGCGAAGGACCCGAAGGAGGAGACGGCGGCGACGGTCGGCGACGGCAGGTCGCCGGGGTCGATACCCAGCTCCTCGCGCGCGTGGATCTCGAGGGCCTGCTCGGGGTCCTTCGACAGCTGGCGCGCGACTTCCCGGGCGAGGTCGGGCTCCACGCCACGCGACATGTAGAGGTCGGCGAGCTCCCGCTCCTCGTCCGCCGGGTGCTTCCTCAACTCCCGTCGCTCGACGTCAAGTTCGGCCTCGACCAGCTCGCGCTGGGAGGCGACGGAGGTGTACTCGCCGGCGGCCATGGAGAAGGCGCCGGCGGCAAGGCCGGAGAGCCCGGTGATGATGATCGTCTGCTGCGACACGGCGCCGCCCGCGACACCGGTCATCAGGGCCAGGTTCGAGACGAGTCCGTCCATCGCGCCGAACACCGCGGGGCGCAGCCAGCCACCGTTGACATCGCGGTGCGTGTGGTTGTCGCGGTGCGCGTCATGCAGCGTCGCCTCGGTCTCGATGATGGCCATTTCGCCCAGTGCTCCTCTCGTACGGAGCCCATGCCGCGCAGCGTTCCCGCGGGCCCGGACTCCCCCCTCAACAGAGTCGAAAGTACGCACGGATTCGGCCCCCCGCCAGCAAGGAAGGCCGTACTTACCAGGGCTTTCGACCGCTTTGCCCACCCACTCGAACGGCCCTCACCGTCACCCGAGAGATGGATCACATGATCTGAGCGTTGACGGACGGGGGAAACATCGCCGCAACACCTGTAAACGTTTCCAACTGCGGTGAGGAGCGATCCCATGTCTCCGGTGCCGGGCGGCGGCCAGCCGACGATCGTGTCGATCGCGCGGCAGGCCGGGGTCTCCATCGCCTCGGTCTCCCGTGTCCTCAACGGCCTGGGCGCGCGGCGGGAGACCGTCGAGCGGGTGGAGCGCGCCGCGTCGGAACTCGGCTACGTACCCAACGCCGTGGCCCGCTCCCTCAAGGACGGCAGGACCCGGCAGCTCACCTTCGCGCTGCCCGACATCGGCAACCCGGCCTACGTGGCGATGGTCCGCGCCGTCCAGGGCGTCACCAAAACGGCGGGCTACCGCCTGCTCCTGCACTCCACGGACGCGGTCGTCGACGACGAACTCGCCGTCCTGCGCAGCCTCGGCGACCGCACCAGCGACGGCCTGATCATCTGCCCCATCCGCATCACCGACGACCACATCGACGCGCTGACCTGCGCGGCGGGCCCCGTCGTGGTCATGGGATCCCTGCCGTCCGGGGTGCCCGTGGACAGTGTCCGCGCCGACTCGGTGACGGGCGCGGCCCTCGCCGTACGCCATCTGCACGACACCGGCTGCCGCCGCATCGGGTTCATCAACGGCCCCTCCGACACGGTCCCCGGCCGCAACCGCGAGGAGGGCTACCGCGCGGCTCTCGCCGAGTGCGGACTCGCGTACGACGACGCGCTGGTCGTCGAGACCGGCTTCGGCATCGAGGCGGGCGCCCGGGCCGCCGGAGAACTGCTCGGCCGGCGCCCCGACGCCGTGTTCTGCGCCAACGACCAGCTGGCGCTCGGCGCGGCCCGCGCACTGCACGCGCGGGGCCTGCGCATACCGCAGGACGTGGCGGTCGCGGGGATGGACGACAGCGTGCTCGCCCGATCCGTGTGGCCCCCGCTGACCAGCGTCGACCTGGGCTCGACAGAACGCGGGCGGCGCGCGGCCGAACTCCTGGTGGAACGCCTGGACGGAACGGCCCCGATCCCCCGCGGCACCACGGCCACGGCCCCACCGCGCCTGGTGGTCCGCGCATCCACAGCACTGCCGACCGAGAACACGAGGTCCACATGAGTGCCCACCGCACCTCGCAGAGCCCGAACACGCCATGAGCGTCAGCCTCGACCCCGACCCGTCGCCGGGCTCGGAAGGTCCCCGAAGGCTCGGCACGGTCCCGCACCGCCAGCCGCCGGCCGCGATCTCCCTGCGGGACCGTGCCCGGGGAGCCCTGCTCGGCCTCGCGGTGGGCGACGCGCTCGGCGCGCCCGCCGAGAACATGAAGCCGTCGCAGATCCGCGAACGATGGGGCCGTATCGAAGGGTTCGTCTCGCCGGACCCGGCGGGCACGGACGACACCGAGTACGCGATCTTCTCGGGCCTGCTGCTCGCGGACCACGGTTCGGCGCTCACCGTGGGACATGTCGAGGCGGCCTGGCACACATGGATCGCCGACCGCGACGAGGGCCCGTTCCGGGGCGCGGGCTTCAGCGAGAGAGGAACCCTGGAAAACCTGCGCCGGGGCCTTGCGGCGCCCATCTCGGCGCAGCACCGACATGCGTGGAGCGACGGACTCGCCATGCGGGCGGCCCCGTTCGGGGTGTACGCGGCGGGCCGCCCGGCGGAGGCGGCACGTCTCGTGGCGGTGGACGGCTCGGTGTCGCACGACGGGGAGGGCATCCTCGGGGGCCGGGCGGTGGCGGCCGGGGTCGCGGCGGCGATGGTGAGCCACAACCCGGACACGGTGGTCCAGGCAGCGCTGTCCGCGATCCCCGAGGACTCCTGGACGGCACGCTCGCTGCACCGCGCGGTGGCGGCGGCCCGCAGCGCCCGCCGCGATCCCGACGGCACCCAGCTCTCCATGGAACGAGAGGTACGCCGGGCCGTGGTGATCGGCGGCTACCCCTGGCCGGATCTGGCCCCCGAGGCGGTGGGCCTTGCCTTCGGCGCGTTCGCCGCGGCCCGGGGCGATTTCAGGGAGTCGGTCCTGATGGCGGTGAACATGGGCCGCGACGCGGACACGACGGCCGCGGTGGCGGGTGCCCTGGCCGGCGCACTACGCGGCGAACGGACGATCCCCGCCGACTGGGCGACGACGATCGGCCCGGTCCGAGGCAGCTGCCTCCCGTCAATGACGGGACGTCACATCCTGGACATCGCCAACACCTTGACCCCCAAACCACCGCTCACGCCCGCCCCCTCAGCGGGGGCCACACCGTGACTCCCACCCCCCAACACGCCCACCCCCAATACCTCCCCCGCAGCCCACACAGAGCGGCCAACCCACCACCCCGCACCCACCCACCCACGTACACGGCCCGACGGACCCCGGCCCGACGGACCCCGGCCCCAAACCAGCCGCACCCGCGACCGAACGGAAGGGGCCGGGCCGGTATGCCCACCCGGAGCCGACACGCTGCCGCACCCGCGACCGAACCGAAGGGGCCGGGCCGGTATGTCCGCCCGGAGCCGGCACACACAACTGACGCGCACGAAATGCAACGCCGAACCATCCAAGCGAGGACGGACATACCGGCCCGGCCCCGCACCCACAACGGTCGCGAGCCACAAGCCGAAAACAGGCCCGCACCCGCCAGCCCGCCCCGGAGAGGCCCGCACAACATGACGCCCCCCACGGTCACACCCGAAACGAAACCCCGCGCCACAGCACCCCCCACCACCCCCCGCCGGATCGAGGGCCTCCTGCTCGGCATCGCCGCAGGCGACGCCGCGGGCTGGCCCTCAGGCCGACACCGCGCGGCCCGCCTCCCCGACTGGACCCGCCGCCTGACCCGAGAACTGGACACGTTCGCGGAGCAGAACGCGACGACGACGCTCCCCGTGCCGATCGCGCTCAACCAGCCCCCGGAACCCCTGCGCCTGGGCCCGTCGGACGACGCGGAATGGGCGGCGTTCACGGCGGCCTCGGTCCTGAACGCCACCAAGGCGAGAGCCCAGAGCACGGACCTCCCCCTGGACAGTCAGGTACGCAAGGCACTCACGCTCGCCTGGAACACCCTCGCCGCCGAGGTGGCCGAGGCAACGGCCCGCGCGGACGAGATCGAGTCGGCGCGCATGCCGATGCGGGCACGCATCTCCGTAAGAGCGGGCCTGGGCAACCTGGCGGCGGGCCTGAGCCCCCCGGCCACAGGACACGACAACCCGCACTACTTCGACGACGCGGCCTGCGTACGCGCGGCCGTACTGGCCGTGGTCCACCCGGGCGACCCCGAACCCGCCGCGGAGCTGGCGGAGTTCGACGCCCGGTACACCCAGGACGGCGACGGAGTGCACGGCGCCAGAGCCATGGCGGCGGCCGTGGCGACAGCACTGGGCGGCGCCCCGGTGGACGCCTGCGTGGACGCCGCGCTGGCCCAGCTCCCCGAGGGAACCGAGATCCGCCGCAACGCGCTGCACGCGGTGGACCTGGCGCGAAGGGCGGCCGAGGCCCGCCCCGGCCTGCCGGGAAACGCGTTCGCGCTGGTCCCGGTTCTGGAGCACGAGATCGTCGACCACGTCTACAGCTACGGCATCGCAGCGGCGGAAACGGTCCCGGTGGCCCTGGCCGTGGCGACCGCGGCCGGCGGCGACGTGACGGAGGCGGTACCCACGGCGGCGTGCCTCTCGCGGGTGGCGGACTCGGCCCCGGCACTGGCGGGCGCGCTGACCGGAGCGATCGGCGGAGCCGACACGCTCCCGGCGAGCTGGCGGGACGCCTGCCGCAGGCTCGCGGGCTGCGCACTGCCGCGCCTGGCAGGAACGGACCTCGTGGACATCGCAGCAGACCTGACCAGGGCAGCAACCACACCGAAAGGCGCCTGATGACCACCCCCACAACGGCCAACCCCGCACCCACCCCGAAGCGAACCCCACCCCCGAACTCGACCCCCGCCCCCCGTTCCCTGGAGGACCGCACCACCGGAGCCCTCCTGGGCGCCGCGGTGGGCGACGCGCTGGGCGGACCGGTGGAGGGCTGGACTCCGGAGGCGATCGCGGTGCGCCACGGCGGCCGGGTCCGCGGCATCGTGGAGCCGTTCCACAAGGACGACTGGCGTACGGCGCGCCCCATCGCCCCGTACCACAAGGGCGACGGTCACGTCACCGACGACACCTTGATGACGCACGCGCTGATCAGGGTCTACGAGAACGTACGGGACCACCTGGACGCGTACGCGGTCGCAGACCACCTCGTCCCCGACCTGATCACCAACACCCGCTGGATCCCGGAGCTGGAGGCGGAGGCACTCCCCCTCCAGCGGATCTTCCTGGCCGAGAAGTGGATCGTGGCGCGCATCCACTACGGCCATGTGGACCCGCGCGAGGCGGGCGTGGGCAACATCGTCAACTGCGGCGCGGCGATGTACATGGCTCCGGTCGGAGCGGTGAACGCGGGCAACCCCGGCAGGGCGTACGAGGAGGCGCTGGACGTCGCGGGCGCGCACCAGTCGTCGTACGGCAGGGAGGCGGCCGGCGTCTTCGCGGCCGCGGTCGCCGCGGCGTTCAGGCCGGATGCGACGCCGGAGTCGGTGGTCGAGGAGGCGCTGGCTCTCGCGAAGGACGGCACGAGGTCGGCGATCGAGGCGGTATGCGAAGTGGCGCGTGACCACACGGACTTCGAGGACGCGCTGGGACCGCTGCGGGAGGCGGTCACGCCGTTCGACACGGTCGGTCCGGAGTACCGCAAGCCGTCGCTCGGGGCGCGCCGCCCGTCCCGGCTGCACGCGATCGAGGAGCTGCCGATCGCGCTCGGGATGCTCCTGGTCGGCCAAGGCGACTTCCGGCAGACGGTCCTCGGTTCCGTCAACTACGGCCGCGACTGCGACTCGATCGCGACGATGAGCGGCGCGATCGTAGGTGCGCTGTACGGGGAGTCGGCGGTGCCGCAGGAGTGGAGCGGGGAGGTGGCCCGCGCGAGCAGACTCGACCTGCACACACCGGCGGCCTCACTGGCCCGGGTCGCGCGCGAGGTCTTCGCCAAGGACCTGACCCGCCGCCGGTCCCACGAGGCGGCGTTCGCGGAACTCACCGCGACCGCGGGGTCGTGATGCTGCGCCTCACCTGGGTCCAGCCCGAGGACCTGCTCGGCCACGAGCTGCGCCAGGCGGCGCAGGACGGCCGGGACGCGAGCGGGGTGGAGCGCCGCTGGCGCGAGGCGGGCGGCCTCCCGCCCCCCGAGCGCGCGGGAGCGTCACCGCCACCCCAGGACCCGAGGCTACGAGCACTGGCCAACACGCTCCTGGACGAACTGGCCTCAACACAGAGCCCCCTGAGGGCACTTGAACCGACCTCCCTCCCGGAAATCAAGCGGCTCACCCCCCGACCAGCCCGTCCGGCGCGTGAGGACAGGGAACGCGGGGGCCTGGGGGCGGCGCCCGCAGAGACCACCGGGACGAAGAGCCTGCACGCATCGTGGCTGGGCAGAGCGGTCGGCTGCCTCCTGGGCAAACCCGTGGAGAAACTCCCCCTGCACGGCATCCGGGCCATCGCGAAGTCCACGTCCAACTGGCCCCTGAGCACCTGGTTCACGCACCGGAACCTCCCGCAGGACGTGGCGGAGCGCTACCCCTGGAACCGCCGCTCCCGCTCCACCTCCCTCGCCGAGAACATCGACGGCATGCCGGAGGACGACGACCTCAACTACCCGCTCCTCGGCCTGCTCCTGCTCCGGCGCCACGGCGCCGCTTTCACCACGGCGGACGTGGCCCAGCTGTGGCTCGACGAGTTGCCGGCGGGCCGCACGTTCACCGCGGAGCGCATCGCATACCGCAATCTCCTGGACGGCATCGAGCCCCCGCACACGGCCGTGCATCACAACCCGTTCCGGGAGTGGATCGGCGCCCAGATCCGGGCGGACGTCTTCGGCTGGACGAACCCCGGCGACCCTGCCCGGGCGGCCGAACTGGCCCACGCGGACGCGACGTTGACGCACACGGCGAACGGCGTCTACGGAGAGATGTTCGTAGCGGCGGCCATCGCCCACGCAGCACCAACCGCCACCACGGCAACCCACGCAGCAGCACCAACCGCCACCACGCCCCACACCGCGACACCACCCCGCGCCACCCCCACCGTCCACGCCGCCCCCACTCCACCCACCATCCACACCACCCTCAACGCCGGCCTCTCCGTGATCCCACCCGGCTCGCGCTACGCCCAGGCCATCCGCTTCGGCATCGAGACGGCCCGCGCCGAACCCACCGGCACCCCGGCCGGCTTCGCGTGCGTGGTCGACACGCTCCACGCCCGCTACGCCCACGACCACCACTGGGTGCACGTCCTGCCCAACGCGGCGCTCCTCGCCGCCGCGCTCACCCACGCCGACGGTGACTTCACGGGGTCCATCTGCCGTGCGGTGTCGGGTGGCTGGGACACCGACTCGAACGGCGCGACGGCCGGTTCGATCGCCGGCCTCCTCGCCGGCTCCCCCGACGCGATCGACGACCGCTGGACCACCCCGCTCAAGAACCGTCTGGCGACCTCGGTCGCCGACTTCGACGGGATCGGCTTCGACGAACTGGCCAGGCTCACTCAGGAGGCCCGCACATGAATTCCGATCACGACCAGCACACCGCCACCCCCACGCCCGACACACCCACACCCACACCGAACGCCCCCACCTCCCAACACCCCGCCCCCCTGCAGGGCCTGCGCGTCCTCGACCTGGCCACCCTCTTCGCCGGCCCGCTCGCCGCGACCATGCTGGGCGACTTCGGCGCCGACGTGATCAAGGTCGAGCATCCCCGTAAACCGGACCCGTCCCGAGGCCACGGCCCGTCGAAGGACGGCGTCGGCCTGTGGTGGAAGCTCCTCGGCCGCAACAAGCGGAACATCACGCTCGATCTCTCCACACCGGGCGGGCGCGAGATCCTCCTCAAGCTGGTCGCGGACGCGGACGTACTGATCGAGAACTTCCGTCCCGGCACCCTGGAGAAGTGGAACCTCGGCTGGGAGGAGCTGAACGCCGCCAACCCGCGCCTGGTACTCACCCGCGTCACCGCCTTCGGCCAGTTCGGGCCGTACTCGCGGCGCCCCGGATTCGGCACGCTCGCCGAGGCGATGAGCGGCTTCGCGGCGCTCACGGGCGAGCCCGATGGCCCCCCGACACTCCCGCCCTTCGGCCTCGCGGACTCGATCGCCGCCCTCTCCACGTCGTACGCGGTGATGGCCGCGCTCCAGGGCCGCGAGCGGACGGGGCGGGGCCAGGTCGTCGACATGGCGATCATCGAGCCGATGCTGACGGTCCTGGGCCCGCAGCCCATCTGGTACGACCAGCTCGGCTACGTACAGCCGCGCACCGGGAACCGGTCCACGAACAACGCCCCGCGCAACACCTACCGCACGAGCGACGACAAGTGGGTGGCGGTCTCCACGTCCGCCCAGTCGATCGCCGAGCGCGTGATGCGCCTGGTCGGCCGCCCCGAGCTGATCGACGAGCCGTGGTTCGAGACGGGGTCGGGCCGCGCGGGCCACGCCGACGAACTCGACGCCGCGGTCGGCTCCTGGATCGCGCGGCACTCGCGGGACGACGTCCTCGCGGCCTTCGAGAAGGCGGAGGCCGCCATCGCCCCCGTGTTCGACATCCGCGACGTGATGGAGGACGAGCAGTACCAGGCGCTCGGCTCGATCACCGAGGTGCCCGACCCCGAGCTGGGCACGGTCAGGATGCAGAACGTGCTGTTCCGCCTCTCCGAGACCCCCGGCGCGATCAAGTGGGCCGGCCGCCCCCACGGCGCCGACACGGACGAGATCCTCACGGGCCTCGGTCTTTCCCCCTCGGAGATCACCACCCTCCGCGAAGCGGGCGCGCTGTGACCGCCCAGTCCTACGAGACGTTCCTGACCTGGCTCTATGCCCCGGGCGACCGGCCGGAGGTCGTGGTGAAGGCACTCGACTCGGGCGCCGACGTGGTCCTGATCGACCTGGAGGACGCGGTCGCACCCGACCGCAAGACGTACGCCCTCGACGCGACCGCCGAGCTGCTCGCCGAGAAGCACCCGGTGCCGGTGCATGTGAGGGTCAACGCGCTGGACCCGCCGCGCGCCGAGTCCGAGGTCAGACGGCTCACCCCGCTCCCGGGCCTCGGCGCCCTGCGCCTCCCCAAGGTCCACGGCCCCGCCGACCTGGACCGTGTCTCGGACTGGTCGGTCGAGGTGCCGCCCCTGTACGCCCTCCTGGAGTCGGCGCTCGGCGTCGAGCACGCGTACGAGATCGCGCGGCATCCCGGCGTACGGGGCATCGCGCTGGGCGAGGCGGATCTGCGGGCGGAGCTCGGCGTGACGAACGGCGAGGGTCTGGCGTGGCCACGCGGGCGGGCGATCGTCGCCGCGCGCGCCGCGGCGCTGCCCCCGCCGCCACAGTCCGTCTACCCGGACGTCCGCGACACGGTGGGCCTGGCCCGCTCCTGTTCGCACGGCCGGGCACTCGGCTTCTTCGGCCGCATGGCGATCCACCCCCGCCAGCTCCCCGTCATCGAGGCCGCGTTCCTGCCGACGGCGGCGGAGGTCGACGCGGCGACGGAGGTCGTCGGCGCCGCCGCCACGGAGGCGGGGGCCCTGGCACTGCCCGACGGCCGCTTCGTCGACGCGGCGATCGTGTCGGACGCGCGCCGGGTCCTTGCGCTGGCGTCACGCCGTCGCGGGGGCTGACCGGGACAGCGCGACGGGGGCGCCGGATCGAATCGATCCGGCGCCCCCGTCGACGTATGGGTGGTGAGGCTCAGCTAGCTCTTTCCGGCCTTCGTGGCCCCTGCCTCACCGTTGGCCTCGTCCTTACCGGCGGCCTCGTCCTCGGCCGCCTCGGTGGACTCGGCATCGTCACGTGCTGCCTCGTCCTCCGCCTTGACCTCAGCCTCGTCCCGGGGAACGGCGTCGTCTCCCTCGGCCTTGGCCGTGTCCGTGTCCTCGTCACCGGCGCCCGGCTCCACGATCGCTTCGCGGCCGGGGCGGATCTTCGCCGAGATCACGATGTAGATCACCGCGAGCAGGAAGACGCCCATCGCGGTCCAGTCGTTGAGCCGCAGGCCGAGGATGTGGTGGGCGTCGTCGACGCGCATGTACTCGATCCAGAAGCGGCCCACGCAGTACGCGGCGACGTAGAGCGCGAAGGCCCGCCCGTGGCCGAGCCTGAAACGGCGGTCCGCCCAGATCACGAGCAGCGCGACGCCGATGCACCACAGGGACTCGTACAGGAAGGTCGGGTGGTACGTGCCCGGCACGCGCCCGTCCGCCGACGACGTGATCTTCAGGGCCCACGGCAGGTCGGTGGGTTTGCCGTACAGCTCCTGGTTGAACCAGTTGCCCCAGCGGCCGATGGCCTGGGCGATGGCGATGGCCGGCGCGATGGCGTCGGCGTAGGCGGGGAGCGGGATGCCGCGCCTGCGGCATCCGATCCACGCGCCCACCGCGCCGAGCGCGATGGCGCCCCAGATCCCGAGGCCGCCCTCCCAGATCTTGAAGGCGTCCACCCAGTCACGGCCCTCGCTGAAGTACAGCTCGTAGTCCGTGATCACGTGGTAGAGCCGGCCGCCGACGAGGCCGAACGGCACGGCCCAGACCGCGATGTCGGCAACGGTGCCGGATCGCCCGCCGCGGGCGATCCAGCGCTTGTTGCCGAGCCAGACGGCCACGAAGACGCCGATGATGATGCAGAACGCGTAGGCCCGCAGCGGAATGGGTCCGAGATGGACCACTCCGTGAGCCGGGCTGGGGATGAAGGCAAGAGTCATGGCAATGTCGACGCTACCGTGCCGGGCCGTGGCGGCGGCAACCAGCCCGGCTACGGGTCCATAACGAGACCCTCGCGTCTGCGTCCGCTCCTACGACTTGTCGGCCGCCTGCACCATCTGCTTCAGCTTCGCGGGGGTCAGCGGATTGGCCTGGTCACCGAACACGTTCTTCCCGTTCAGGAGCACCGTCGGCGTGCCCTGGAAGCCGCCGTCCTGGAACGCCTGGTTCGACTTCTTGACCCAGCTGTCGTGGCTGCCGCCGTCGACACACTTCCTGAAGTCCGGCGTCACGAGGCCGCCGACCTTGCCGGCCAGCTCGATCAGCTTGCCGTTGTCGGCGAAGGCGTCGTCGGTCTCCGGGGGCTGGTTCTCGTAGAGGACGTCGTGGAACGGGGTGAACTTCCCGGCGTTCTGGGCACACGCCGCCGCGTTCGCCGCGCGCAGGGAGCCGCTGCCGCCCATGTTCTTGTCGATGAGCGTGGCCAGGTGGTACTCGACCTTGAGCTGTCCGGAGTCGGTCAGCTCGTGGATCGTCGTGCGGTAGGCGTCCTCGAAGGCCTTGCACGCGGGGCAGCGGAAGTCCTCCCACACCGTGAGTGTCGACTTCGCACTGTCCTTGCCGACCGGGATCGCGAGGCTGTCCTTGCCGACCGCACCCTGCGGGGCGACGACGGCGCCCGAGGCGTCACTCTTGTCGTCACCGGAATTCGCCGCGATCACACCGATCACGGCGGCCAGCGCGAGGACGCCCACGACGGCGCCCCCCACGATCACGCCCCTGCGGCGCCTGTCCTTGGCTCTCTGCTTCTCGCGCTCCTCCGCCAGCCGGTCACGGGCGGTGCGCTTTCCCTCACGGTTCTTCTCGCTCACACCCGCCAAACGAACCGGGGAGGCACGAGCGTGCCTCCCCGGTCCCAGGTCCACCCATACGGGTTACAACGCGATGGGTGACGACGTCATGGGTCACGCCTTGACGCGCACCCCGTCCGCGAGGTCCGCCGCGAGAGCCCGCACGGCGGCGAGGCCGGCGGCCTCGTCGTCCGCGTCGAGCATCAGCTTCACGAACGCCGAGCCGACGATGACCCCGTCGGCGAACCCGGCGACCTCGGCCGCCTGCTTCGCGTTCGAGACGCCGAGGCCGACGCAGACCGGCAGGTCGGTGGTGGCCTTGGTGCGGCGCACGAGGTCCTGGGCCTGATTGCCGACGGACTCGCGGGTGCCGGTGACGCCCATCAGGGAGGCGGCGTACACGAAGCCGGAGCCCGCGGCGGTGATCGTCGCGAGGCGCTCGTCCTTGCTGCTCGGGGCGACGACGAAGACGGTCCCGAGGCCGTGCTTGTCCGCGTGCTCCCTCCAGGTCGCCGACTCCTGGACGGGCAGGTCGGGCAGGATGCAGCCCGCGCCGCCCGCCTCCGCGAGCTCGGCGGTGAACCGCTCGATGCCGTAGCGGTCGATGGGGTTCCAGTACGTCATGACGAGGACCGGCTTGCCGGTCGCCGCGTGGGCCTCACGGACCGTGCGCATGACGTCGGCGATCCGGACGCCGCCGCGCAGCGCGATGTCGTCCGCGGTCTGGATGACGGGGCCGTCGAGGACGGGGTCGCTGTGCGGCAGCCCGACCTCCACGACGTCGGCGCCGCCGTCGAAGACGGCCTTGATCGCCTCGATGCCGCCGTCCACGGTCGGGAACCCGGCCGGGAGGTAGGCGATGAGGGCGGAGCGGCCCTCGGCACGCGCGGCGGCGAGGGTGTCGTTCAACAGCTGGATGTTGCCGCTCACTTGGCGTCTCCCTGGATCTCCGCGCCGGTCCCGGCCGCGTCCGCCGCGACGGCGGCGTCGGTGTCGTACAGGCCGAAGTAGCGGGCGGCCGTGTCCATGTCCTTGTCGCCGCGCCCGGACAGGTTGACGATCATCAGCCCGTCCTTGCCGAGCTCCTTGCCGACCTCGATGGCTCCGGCGAGGGCGTGGGCGCTCTCGATGGCCGGGATGATGCCCTCGGTGCGCGACAGCAGGCGCAGGGCCTGCATGGCGGCGTCGTCGGTGACCGCACGGTACTCGCCGCGGCCGCTGTCCTTGAGGAAGGCGTGCTCGGGGCCGATGCCCGGGTAGTCGAGGCCCGCCGAGATCGAGTACGGCTCGGTGATCTGGCCCTCGTCGTCCTGGAGGACGTACGACCGTGAGCCGTGCAGGATGCCGGGCTCGCCCGCGGTCAGCGTCGCGGCGTGCTCGCCGGTCTCGAGGCCGTGGCCGGCCGGCTCACAGCCGATGAGGCGCACGCCGGCGTCGGGGATGAAGGCGTGGAAGAGGCCGATGGCGTTCGAGCCGCCGCCGACGCAGGCCACGGCCGCGTCGGGCAGGCGTCCGGCGCGCTCCAGGATCTGGCGGCGGGCCTCGACGCCGATGACGCGGTGGAAGTCGCGGACCATCGCCGGGAAGGGGTGGGGTCCCGCGACGGTCCCGAAGAGGTAGTGCGTGCGGTCGACGTTGGCGACCCAGTCGCGGAACGCCTCGTTGATGGCGTCCTTGAGGGTGCGGCTGCCGGACTTCACGGCGACGACCTCGGCGCCGAGCATCCGCATGCGCGCCACGTTGAGCGCCTGGCGCTCGGTGTCGATCTCGCCCATGTAGATGGTGCACTCGAGGCCGAAGAGGGCGCAGGCGGTGGCGGTGGCCACGCCGTGCTGGCCGGCGCCGGTCTCGGCGATGACGCGGGTCTTGCCCATGCGCTTGGTGAGGAGCGCCTGGCCGAGCACATTGTTGATCTTGTGCGAGCCGGTGTGGTTGAGGTCCTCGCGCTTGAGGAACATCCGGACGCCACCGGCGTGCTCGGCGAACCGGGGCACCTCGGTGAGGGAGCTGGGCCGTCCCGTGTAGTTGACGAGCAGGTCGTCGAGCTCGGCGGCGAAGGCCGGGTCGTTCTTGGCCTTGTCGTACTCGACGGCGACCTCGTCGACGGCGGCGACGAGCGCCTCCGGGATGAACTTGCCGCCGAAGGCGCCGAAGTACCCCTCGCTGGTGGGGACCTGACCCTCGGGGTCGGGAATGAAGAAGTTACTGGGCATGCGAAACCTCATGGTGTGAGCGGTGTGGACACGACGCGCCGTGGGGGCAGGGTTACATGCCGGCAGCGGGCCGCATGTGGCCGCCCGCGCCGTTCCCCGCGCCCCTTATGGGGCGCAGCACCATCGCATCCCGTTGACCTGACCCGGCTCGTCACCGATGACGTAACGCACCCGGCGCCCGTGCACACGCCGCGCCGGCGCCCGGCAGCCGCGGGGGCGGCAGCCGGGTGCGAGGCGGGCGGCGATGGCCATCGGGGAGGTCAGCTCCTGCCGTGGCGCAGGGCGGGGTGGGCGCCCGCGGCGACCAGGTCGGAGACCGCGGTGCGCGGGTCGCGGCCGGTCACCAGGGACTCGCCCACGAGGACGGCGTCGGCACCCGCGTTGGCGTACGCGATGAGGTCGTGCGGGCCTCGCACACCCGACTCGGCGATCTTGACGATGTGGTCGGGGATCTCCGGGGCGACCTGCTGGAACGTGTCGCGGTCGACCTTGAGCGTCTTGAGGTTGCGCGCGTTCACGCCGATGATGCGGGCGCCCGCGTCCACGGCGCGCTCGACCTCGTCCTCGTCGTGCACCTCGACGATCGGCGTGAGCCCGATGGACTCCGCGCGCTCGATGAGTGACTCGAGGGCGGGCTGGTCCAGGGCGGCCACGATCAGCAGCGCGAGGTCGGCGCCGTACGCCCTGGCCTCCCACAGCTGGTACGAGGTGACGATGAAGTCCTTGCGCAGGATCGGGATGTCGACCTTGGCGCGCACGGCCTCCAGGTCGGCGAGCGAACCGCCGAACCGGCGCTGCTCGGTCAGTACGGAGATGACGGCGGCGCCGCCCGCCTCGTAGTCGGCGGCGAGGGCGGCCGGGTCGGCGATCGCGGCGAGCGCGCCCTTGGACGGGCTGGAACGCTTGACCTCGCAGATCACCTTGACGCCGTCGCCACGCAGGGCGGCCACCCCGTCCTTGGCGGCGCGTGCCTTGGCCGCGCGCTCCTTGAGCTCGTCGAGGCTGACGTGCGCCTGCCGCTCCGCGAGGTCGGCACGGACTCCGTCGATGATCTCGTCGAGCACACTCACGCGAGCGGCCCCCTTCCTGACGGTGGAGCGGTGGAAGCTGATTGCCCGAAGAGCAATCCACTGGTCACAGCGATGATATCCGGAGGAGGGCGAAGGCTCCGCATCCGGTTGACGCCGGTCCCACTACCTGGACAAATACTGTTGATCAAGGATGGAGCCAGCCACCTGCAGGCAGGTTCCGGACAACCGCGAAGACAAGGACCACGGCGCCCACGGCCCACAGGTGGGGGCGTCCGAGATCGATCCGTACGGGCAGTCCCCGTGCCACCCGTACGGCCCATACGACCCACAGGACGGCGAAGAGGGCGTAACCCGCCACGGCGAGCGCGTTGTCCCCCAGAGCGGCCGTGAGGTCGCCGTGGACGAGCGCGTGGGCGCTGCGCAGACCGCCGCAGCCGGGGCAGTAGATCCCCGTGTAGTGGAGCAGCGGGCAGGCGGGGTAGTGGCCCGGCTCGTTCGGGTCGACGGACCCGACGTACGCGAAGCCCACACCGACCGCGGCGAGGACACCGGCGGGGACGGCCAGCCGCCGCAGCGAACCGGCGGCGCCGCTGGTCAGGGTGGCCGCGGAAGTGTCCGTTTCGGCGTTCACCCGTGAATTGTGCAACGGGCCCGCCGGGTCCGCCCGTCGGCGCGCAGCGCGCGGAAAGCGTGAGAGGCGGCCCGGCACCTGGTGCCGGGCCGCCTCTCACGACGTGGGTGAGGCTCAGGCCTCCGCGGCGACGACCTCGGGCGAGACGGCCGGCAGCGACTGCGGCTTCGGCTTGCCGAGACCCGCGGCGCTCATGGCGCCGCCGACGACCGCGGCGATGGCGAGCAGGGCCATGCCCGCCCAGAAGCCGACGGGGTCGCCCATCACCATGAAGGCGCCCGCGACGCAGAAACCGATGAAGGCGATGATGACACCGGTCCAGGCGGCCGGGGTGTGTCCGTGGCTGCTGTCCGCCATGGTTGCTCCTCGTTGCTCAATGCGTGGCTGATGCGTGGCCCCGTGCCCCGCGCGTGGCACCGCGCTGGGGTGGTGAGCCGGACGCTCTTCCTCATTGTCCCGCACTCGCGGGCATGGGCGGCACTCGGGGTCCGGGCCCCGCTATGCCTCGTGTGTGGGGTCCTCGCCCCGGTCGAGGGCCTTCCACAGCTCCTCGGGGCGCTCCGGGTCGACGGGCCGGGCCGCCTTGCGGGGCCGCGGGGTGCCGTCACGCTCGTAGCGGCCGCCCATCGACGGCCAGGAGCGGCCGTAGCGCAGGGCGAGCAGGCCGGCCAGGAGGATGAGGGCGCCGCCCGCGGCACCGACGTACGGCCATACGGTGTGGCCGAGGGAGCCGATGGTGGCGGCGGTGTTGCCGGAGACCTCGGCGGCCTTCTCGTCGAGGGCCGCGCTGTCGCCGGCGCCGAGGACGGCGGCGACGACGGCGCCCGCGCCGCTGAGCGCGAGGAGCCCGGCGACGAGCGTGCGCCCGGCGCGGCGGACCGCGAAGACGGCGACGAGGGCCGCGAGCCCCACTATGGCGAGGGCCGCGGGCACTCCGGTGACGTCACTGCCCTTGGCGGCGAGCGGAAAGCTGCCGCCGGGCACGGTCGCGGACCCGGAGGCCCACTCCTGCCGCGAGGAGAGCAGGGCCACCGCCGCGCCGACGGCGCCGAACAGGAGCGCGGCGGCGAGGCTGCGGCGGCCGTTGCGCGCGGCGGCCGTCTCCGGGGAGGCGGTCCCGGCTTCGGTTCGGGGGGATGGCACTGCGGAAGTCACCTCACCACTATCCCCCACGTCGTCAGGCGTCGTGCATCCGGTTGGCCGTGTGCACGGCGCGCAGCACCGCCGCCGCCTTGTTGCGGCACTCGGTGTCTTCGGCGACGGGATCGGAGTCGGCGACGATACCCGCTCCGGCCTGCACATATGCGGTGTTGTCGCGCAGGAGCGCGGTGCGGATGGCGATGGCCGTGTCGGAGTCCCCGGCGAAGTCGAGATATCCGACACATCCGCCGTACAGACCGCGCCGGGAGGGTTCGAGCTCGTCGATGATCTGCATCGCGCGCGGCTTGGGCGCGCCCGAGAGGGTGCCCGCGGGGAAGCAGGCGGTGAGGACGTCGAAGGCGGTGGTGCCCGGGGCGACCCGGCCGGTGACGGTCGACACGATGTGCATGACGTGCGAGTAGCGCTCGACGGACATGAAGTCGACGACCTCGACGGAGCCCGGTTCGCAGACGCGGCCGAGGTCGTTGCGGCCGAGGTCGACGAGCATCAGGTGCTCGGCGCGCTCCTTGGGGTCGGCGAGGAGCTCGTCGGCGAGCGCCTGGTCCTCCTGGGGGGTGTCGCCGCGATGCCTGGTCCCGGCGATGGGGTGCACCATGGCGCGCCCGTCCTCGACCTTGACGAGGGCCTCCGGCGACGAGCCGACCACGTCGAACCCGTCGAAGCGGAACAGGTACATGTACGGCGACGGGTTGGTGGCGCGCAGGACCCGGTAGACGTCGAGCGCGCTGGCCGTGCACGGCGTCTCGAAGCGCTGCGAGGGCACGACCTGGAAGGCCTCGCCCGCCCGGATGCGCTCCTTGATGTCCTCGACGGCCTCCTGGTAGTCCGTGCCGCCCCACAGAGCGGTGAACTCCGGCAGCTCGGAGGGCGGGAGCGCGGCGGGGGCCTGGACGACGGGCCGGGAGAGGTCGGCCTCCATCGCGTCGAGGCGGGCCACGGCGTCCGCGTAGGCCTCGTCGACGCCGGTGTCGAGGTCGTTGTGGTTGATCGCGTTGGCGATCAGCAGGACCGAGCCGTCCCAGTGGTCGAGGACGGCGAGGTCACTGGTGAGCAGCATCGTCAGCTCGGGGAGCTTCAGGTCGTCGCGCTCCCCGGGGCCGATCTTCTCCAGGCGGCGCACGATGTCGTAGCCGAGGTAGCCGACCATGCCGCCGGTGAACGGGGGCAGGCCCTCGTAGCGGGGGGTGTGGAGGGTCTCGACGGTGGCGCGCAACGCGGCGAGCGGGTCGCCGTGGGTGGGGACGCCCACGGGCGGGGTGCCGAGCCAGTGCGCCTCGCCGTCGCGGGTGGTGAGGGTGCCGGCCGAGCGGACGCCGACGAAGGAGTAGCGGGACCACGAGCGGCCGTTCTCCGCGGATTCCAGGAGGAACGTGCCGGGGCGTTCACCGGCCAGCTTGCGGTACAGACCGACGGGGGTGTCGCCGTCCGCGAGGAGCTTGCGGCTGACGGGGATCACTCGGCGGTCGGTCGCGAGCTTGCGGAAGGTCTCGAGATCCATAGGAAGAGCTTAGGGCGTGTCCGGACAGGTCCGGTGCGCCGCCCGGTCCGTGGAACGGGCGACGCGGCGGTGGTCTCAGGCGCCGGTGCCGGTCACCGTCAGCTCGCCCGCGTCGAAGCAGGTGCGGTCGCCGGTGTGGCAGGCCGCGCCGACCTGGTCGACCTTCACCAGGAGGGTGTCCGCGTCGCAGTCGAGGGCGACCGATTTCACGTGCTGGAAGTGACCGGAGGTGTCGCCCTTGACCCAGTACTCCTGGCGGCTGCGGGACCAGTACGTGCAGCGGCCCGTCGTCAGCGTGCGGTGCAGCGCCTCGTCGTCCATCCAGCCGAGCATGAGCACCTCGCCGGTGTCGTACTGCTGGGCGATCGCGGGGACCAGGCCGTCGGCGCTGCGCTTGAGGCGGGCGGCGACGGCGGGGTCGAGGCTGCTGGGCGGGGGCGTGCTGGTCATGGGGACCATTGTGCCGCGCCCCGCGTGCCCTTTCTGGCGGGCGTCCACTGGGCGGACCGGTCGGGCGGTCGTAGGCTGGCCGTATGTCGACCCATGCGAAGCGTGAACGACTCCTCCTCGCCGACCTGTTGGAGGCGGCGGGCCCCGACGCCCCGACCCTGTGCGAGGGCTGGAACGCCCGTGATCTCGCGGCCCATGTGGTGGTGCGCGAGCGCCGCGCGGACGCCGCGGGCGGGATCCTGATCAAGCAGCTGGCGCAGCGTCTGGAGCGCGTGCAGGCCGAATTCGCCGAGAAGCCCTACGGCGAGCTGATCCAGCTGATCAGGACGGGTCCGCCGCGCTTCTCGCCGTTCTCCCTCAAGCAGATCGACGAGGCGTCGAACGCGGTCGAGTTCTACGTCCACACGGAGGACGTTCGCCGCGCGCAGCCGGACTGGACGCCGCGCGAGCTCGATGCGGTCTTCGCGGACGTGCTGTGGTCGCGCCTCGAGCGGATGGCCCGCGTGGTCGGCCGCAAGTCGCCGGTCGGCCTGGTCCTGCGCCGCCCGGACGGCCGGACGGTGGTGGCGCACAAGGGCGCGCCGGTGGTGACGGTGACCGGTGAGCCCGCCGAGCTGCTGATGTTCGCGTTCGGCCGGCAGGACGCGGCGCGGGTGGAGACGGAAGGCGAGAAGGACGCGATCGGGAAGCTGCACGAGGCGAAGCAGCTCGGGATCTGATGCGGGTTCAGGCCGGGAGTTCGGCGCGGCGCAGCGGCGTGCGGCACAGGCCGTAGACGCCGGCGAGGGCGCAGATCGCGGCGCTGGCCACGAAGACGGGTCCGGTGCCCCACACACCGACGGCCGCGCCGGTCAGCGGCATGGTGAGCGGGACGAGGCCGAGGCTGGACAGGCTCGTGACGGCGGTGACCCGGCCGATGTAGGCCGGGTCCGCGTGGGTCTGCGTGAGCGCTCCGCACAGGGCGCCGCTGAGACCGGCGAGCAGCCCGATGACCAGCGCGACGGCGACCGCGGCGGCGAGGTGCGGTACGAAGGCGAGCGCGCCGATGGCGACGGAGCCGCCTCCCATGGCCGCGGCGAGAACGAGACCCGCGCGCGGCACCCGGCCGCGGACGGCGAGGAGCAGCGAGGCCGCGCCCGCGCCGACGCCGAACCCGGCGAGCACCGAGCCCATCCCTGAGGCGCCCCAGCCGCGCTGGTCGGCGAGGAGGGTCAGGCCGACGTTCAGGGGGCCGACGAAGCCGAGGTCGCTGAGGGCGATGACGACGACCAGCGGGGCGAGGACGCTGTGGCGGCGGATGTAGCGCAGGCCGTCCGCGAGTGCGTTCCTCGCCGGGGCGCCGCTCTTGCCGTTGTCGTCGGGCAGGTCCCGGATGCGCAGGGACATCAGGAGCGGCAGCGAGATCGCGAACAGCAGTCCGGCCGCGCCGAACGCCGCCGCGGGGCCGCCGAGTGCGACGCCGAGACCGCCCAGGGGCGCACCCACGACGTTGGCGAGGCGGACCGCGAGTCCGCGCATGCCCTGGACCCGGGCGAGCTGGTCGCGTCCGGTGACGCGGGCGGGCAGCGCGCCGACGGCCGGCAGGAAGAGGGCGTCGACGATGCCGAAGACCAGGCCGAGGAAGGTGAGCGGCCACAGGCCCGGTCGGGTCGCGAGGAAGAGCCCGGCGACGCCGAGGACCGCGGCGCTGCGCACGGCGTCGCCGGCTATGACGATGCGGCGCGGCCCGAGCCGGTCGGCGATCACTCCCCCGCCGAGCATCAGCAGGGCCCGGGGTGCCGCGCTCACCGCCATGACGAGCCCGGCCTGCGAGGGGCTGCCCGACTGGACGGCCGCCCAGGACAGGGCGACGTAGTAGATGTTGTCGCCGATCATCGAGGCGCCGTAGGCGCCGAGCCAGCGCAGCACGTTGCCGTCGCGGTGGGCGGGCTTCTCGGGGGCGGGGGTGCCGGTGCGGGGCGCGGTCACGGTCATGGGAGGTGGTCCTCTCAGGCGCGGAACGGGAAGCCGTACATGTGCAGCGCGACGCTCTCGCGCCCTTCGGTGTCACCCGCGGCCTGTGCGGCGCGGCCCTGCTCGTCGTACTTCCTGATGACGGCGAGCAACTCGCCTGTCAGCTCGGTCAGTTCGGCCGCCGTCAGAGGCATCAGGGCTTCGGAGTCCGAGGACGCGGCGCGCCACTCGGGGGCCCAGGTGGAGCGCTCGTCGAGGTAGCGGCGGTAGAGCTCGCTGCGCTGTTCGTAGAAGAGCCGGGTGGCCGCCTGGTGCGCCGCGGCCTTCTCGGGGGCGTCGCCGAAGTCCGCCTCGTGGATGCTGACGCCGTCGGACGCGGGCTGCCACCAGCGCTCGCGGCCGTCCCGCTGCGTCCCGGGCGCCTCTTCGATGAGCCCGGCGTCCGCGAGCTTGCGCAGGTGGTAGCTGACCAGCGAGACAGCCCCGTCGACCTGCTCGGCCAGCTGCGACGCGGTCGCGGTGCGGGCGACGACCAGGGCGCGGTACAGCTGCGAGCGCAGCGGGTGGGCGAGCGCCTTGAGGGTGCCGAGGTCCGTGATGCGGCGGGTCTGTTCGTCGGTCATGGCATGACCCTAGATACGAAAGAAATATTGCGCAACATAAATTGCGCAACTGATCCTGCGCATCGGGCAGAGAAAAGGCCCCGGCCACCCTGAGGGCGACCGGGGCCGAGCGTGCGCTCCCGGCGTCAGCGGACGGGGTGACCCGCCTCGCGCAGCGTCTCCTTGACCTCGCCGATCCGCAGATCGCCGAAGTGGAAGACGGACGCGGCGAGCACCGCGTCGGCACCCGCCGCGATCGCGGGCGGGAAGTGCTCCAGGCGTCCCGCGCCGCCGGACGCGATCACCGGCACCGTGACGTGCTTGCGGACGGCCGCGATCATCTCGATGTCGTAGCCGTCCTTCGTGCCGTCGGCGTCCATCGAGTTGAGCAGGATCTCGCCCGCGCCGAGCTCGGCGGCCTCGTGCGCCCACTCGACGGCGTCGATCCCGGCGGACTTGCGGCCACCGTGCGTCGTCACCTCGAACGTGCCGGACGGCGTGCGGCGCGCGTCGACCGACAGGACGAGCACCTGGCGGCCGAACCGCTCGGCGATCTCGCGGATCAGCTCGGGGCGGGCGATGGCGGCCGTGTTCACGCCCACCTTGTCCGCGCCGGCCCGCAGCAGCTTGTCCACGTCGTCCGCCGTGCGGACGCCGCCGCCGACGGTGAGCGGGATGAAGACCTGTTCGGCGGTGCGGCGCACCACGTCGTAGGTCGTCTCGCGGTTGCCGGAGGACGCCGTGATGTCGAGGAACGTCAGCTCGTCGGCGCCCTCGGCGTCGTACACCTTCGCCATCTCGACGGGGTCGCCCGCGTCGCGCAGGTTCTGGAAGTTGACGCCCTTGACGACCCGGCCGTTGTCCACGTCCAGGCAGGGGATGACCCGTACGGCCAGCGTCATGACGGTGTGTCTCCTCGGTACGCCTCCACCTCGACCTCGACGACCAGGCTCGGGTCGATGAAGCCGGAGACGATGATCATGGATGCGGCGGGGCGGACGGCGTCGAACAGCTCCTTGTGGGCCCGGCCCACGTCGTCCACATCCCGCGCATGGGTGATGTACATACGGGTGCGCACCACATGCTCGCTCCCGAGCCCCAGGGTCTTGAGAGCGTCGAACGCGGCCTGGAACGCGTTGAGCGTCTGCTCGTACGGCGTTCCCGCGTCGATGACGCCGTTGACGACGGACGTACAACCGGACACCAGGACAAGGCCGTTGGGCAGTTCGACCGCGCGCGAGTAGCCCACGGCCTCCTCCCACGGCCCGTCCGAGCCGATCCTGCGTACGTCGTCGCTCATGACGCCACCGCGGCGAGGGCCTCTTCCAGTGTGAAGGCCTTCGCGTACAGCGCCTTGCCGACGATCGAGCCCTCGACGCCCAGCGGGACGAGCTCGGAGATGGCGCGCAGGTCGTCGAGCGACGAGACGCCGCCGGAGGCGACGACGGGCCGGTCGGTCACGGCGCACACGTTGCGCAGGAGCTCCAGGTTCGGGCCCTGCAGCGTGCCGTCCTTGGCGATGTCGGTGACGACGTAGCGGGCGCAGCCCTCGGAGTCGAGGCGCGCGAGCGTCTCGTAGAGGTCGCCGCCGTCGCGGGTCCAGCCGCGGCCGCGCAGCGTGGTGCCGCGCACGTCGAGGCCCACCGCGATCTGGTCGCCGTGCTCGGCGATGACCTTGGCGACCCACTCGGGGGTCTCCAGGGCGGCGGTGCCGAGGTTGACGCGGGTACAGCCGGTGGCGAGCGCGGCGGCGAGCGTGTCGTCGTCGCGGATGCCGCCGGACAGCTCCACCTTGATGTCCATGGCCCGCGCGACCTCGGCGATCAGGGCGCGGTTGTCGCCCGTGCCGAACGCGGCGTCCAGGTCCACGAGGTGCAGCCACTCGGCGCCGGAGCGCTGCCACGCAAGGGCGGCCTCGAGCGGGGAACCGTAGGAGGTCTCGGTGCCGGACTCGCCGTGCACGAGACGTACGGCCTGGCCGTCGCGGACGTCGACGGCGGGGAGGAGTTCGAGCGTGCGGGACATCAGAGGGTTCCGATCCAATTCGTGAGGAGCTGGGCGCCGGCGTCGCCGGACTTCTCGGGGTGGAACTGCGTCGCCCACAGTGCGCCGTTCTCGACGGCGGCGATGAACGGCTCGCCGTGCGTGGACCAGGTGACCTTCGGCGGGCGCATGTGGACGTTGCCGACCTCGAAGTCCCACTGCTGCACGGCGTAGGAGTGCACGAAGTAGAAGCGGGCGTCGCTGTCGAGACCGGCGAAGAGCTCGGAGTCCTGCGGCGGGCGGACCGTGTTCCAGCCCATGTGCGGGACGATCTCGGCCTTGAGGGGCTCCACCGTGCCCGGCCACTCGTCGAGGCCCTCGGCCTCGACGCCGTGCTCGATGCCGCGCGCGAAGAGGATCTGCATGCCGACGCAGATGCCCATCACGGGGCGGCCGCCGGCCAGGCGGCGGTCGATGATCCAGTCGCCTCGCGCTTCCTTGAGGCCCTTCATGCAGGCGGCGAAGGCGCCGACGCCGGGGACGAGGAGACCGTCGGCGTTGAGTGCGGTGTCGAAGTCGCGGGTGATCTCGACGTCCGCGCCCGCGCGGGCCAGGGCACGCTCGGCGGACCGGACGTTGCCGAACCCGTAGTCGAAGACGACGACCTTCTTGCCGGCTGTGCCGGCGGGCTTGGCTGAAGTCATGGCTGGCTGCTCCCTGCCCCTCAGTTCCAGTAGTCGAGCCGCAGGACACCGGCGACCAGACACATGGCCGCGGCGACGGAGAGCAGCGCGATCAGGCTCTTGGGCAAGCCCTGCTTGACGAAGGAGATCACGCCGCCGATCAGGAAGAGACCGACGAGGATGAGAATGGTGTTGAGGCCGTTCATGGCTTTACAGGGCGCCCTTCGTGGACGGAAGGATGCCCGCGGCACGCGGGTCGCGCTCGGACGCGTACCGCAGCGCGCGGGCCAGCGCCTTGAACTGGCACTCCACGATGTGGTGCGCGTTGCGCCCGTACGGGACGTGGACGTGCAGCGCGATCTGGGCCTGTGCGACGAACGACTCCAGGATGTGCCGGGTCATCGTCGTGTCGTAGGAGCCGATCATGGGGGCCATGTTCTCGGGCTCGGTGTGCACCAGGTAGGGGCGGCCGGAGAGGTCGACCGTGACCTGGGCGAGCGACTCGTCCAGCGGGACGGTGCAGTTGCCGAAGCGGTAGATGCCGACCTTGTCGCCGAGCGCCTGCTTGAAGGCGGCGCCGAGCGCGAGGGCGGTGTCCTCGATGGTGTGGTGCGTGTCGATGTGCAGGTCGCCCTCGGTCTTGACCGTGAGGTCGAAGAGGCCGTGGCGGCCGAGCTGGTCGAGCATGTGGTCGTAGAAGCCCACGCCCGTGGAGACTTCGACCTTGCCGGTGCCGTCGAGGTCGATCTCGACGAGGACCGAGGTCTCCTTGGTGGTGCGCTCCACCCTGCCTACGCGACTCATGCGTTCCGCTCCTTCTTGATTGCGCGTACCGCATCGAGGAACGCGTCGTTCTCGTCCGGGGTGCCCGTGGAGACCCGCAGCCACCCGGGTACGTTGTTGTCCCGGACCAGGACGCCCCGGTCGAGGATCTTCTGCCACACCGCGTGCGCGGCGCCTTCGCCTTCGAAGCGGCCGAACTGCACGAAGTTGGCGTCCGAGTCGGTCACTTCGTAGCCGGCCGCCCGCAACTCGGTCACCAGGCGGTCGCGTTCGTCCTTCAGCTGCTCGACGTAACCGAGGAGCGTGTCGGTGTGCTCCAGGGCGGCGAGGGCCGTGGCCTGGGTGACGGCCGACAGGTGGTACGGCAGGCGCACCAGCTGGACCGCGTCGACGACGGCGGGGGCGGCGGCCATGTAGCCGAGGCGCAGGCCCGCCGCGCCGAACGCCTTCGACATCGTGCGCGAGATGACGAGGTTCGGCCGGCCTTCGAGCAGCGGGAGAAGGGACTTCCCGTGGCTGAACTCGATGTAGGCCTCGTCGACGACGACCATGGACGGCTTGGCGGCCTGCGCGGCCTCGTACAGGGCGAGGACCGTCTCGGGCGGGACCGCGCTGCCCGTGGGGTTGTTGGGCGTCGTGATGAAGACGACGTCCGGGCGGTTCTCGGCGATGGCCTTCACGGACGCTTCCACGTCGATGGTGAAGTCCGCGCTGCGCGGTCCGGAGATCCAGCCGGTGCCGGTGCCGCGCGCGATGAGGGCGTGCATCGAGTACGAGGGCTCGAAGCCGATGGCGCTGCGGCCGGGGCCGCCGAAGGTCTGCAGGAGCTGCTGGATGACCTCGTTCGAGCCGTTGGCGGCCCAGACGTTCTCGATGCCGACGTGGTGGCCGCCGGTGCGCGTGAGATAGCCGGCGAGCTCGGTGCGCAGCTGGACCGCGTCCCGGTCGGGGTAGCGGTTGAGGTCGCGGGCGGCCTCGCGTACGCGCTCCGCGATCCGCTCGACGAGCGGATCGGGCAGCGGGTAGGGGTTCTCGTTCGTGTTCAGGCGTACGGGTACGTCGAGCTGGGGGGCACCGTACGGGGACTTGCCGCGCAGCTCGTCCCGCACGGGCAGATCGTCGATACCGGTCACTGGCCGGGAACCTTCCATTCGAACCTTGCCTTGATCGCCGCGCCGTGCGCGGGCAGGTCCTCCGCCTCGGCGAGCGTGACCACGTGGTGGGCGACATCGGCGAGGGCGTCGCGCGTGTAGTCGACGATGTGGATGCCGCGCAGGAAGGACTGGACGGACAGACCGGACGAGTGGCAGGCGCAGCCGCCGGTGGGCAGCACGTGGTTGGAGCCCGCGGCGTAGTCGCCGAGGGAGACCGGCGCCCAGGGGCCGACGAAGATCGCGCCGGCGTTCTTCACGCGCTGGGCGACCGCGGCGGCGTCGGCGGTCTGGATCTCCAGGTGCTCGGCGCCGTACGCGTCGACGACGCGCAGGCCCTCGTCGACCCCGTCGACCAGGACGATCGCGGACTGCCTGCCGCGAAGGGCGGGGACGATCCGGTCGTCGATGTGCTTGGTGGCCGCGACCTGCGGCTCCAGCTCCTTCTCGACGGCGTCCGCGAGCTCCGCCGAGTCGGTGACGAGGACGGCGGCGGCGAGCGGGTCGTGCTCGGCCTGGCTGATCAGGTCGGACGCGACGTGCGCCGGGTCGGCGGTGGCGTCCGCGAGGACCGCGATCTCGGTCGGGCCCGCCTCGGCGTCGATGCCGATGAGGCCGGTGAAGTAGCGCTTGGCCGCGGCGACCCAGATGTTTCCGGGGCCCGTGACCATGTTCGCCGGGGCGCAGGACTCGGTGCCGTACGCGAACATCGCGACGGCCGTGGCGCCGCCCGCGGCGTACACCTCGTCGACGCCGAGCAGCGCGCACGCGGCCAGGATCGTCGGGTGCGGAAGGCCACCGAACTCGGCCTGGGCCGGCGAGGCGAGGGCGATCGACTCGACCCCGGCCTCCTGCGCGGGCACCACGTTCATGATCACGGAGGACGGGTAGACCGAGCGGCCGCCCGGCGCGTACAGGCCGACGCGCTCGACGGGCACCCACTTCTCGGTGACCGAGCCGCCGGGGACGACCTGCGTGGTGTGGGTGGTGCGGCGCTGCTCGCGGTGGACGATGCGGGCCCGGCGGATCGACTCCTCCAGGGCCGCGCGGACGGCGGGGTCCAGCTGCTCCAGGGCGTCCTGGAGGGCCTTGGCGGGAACCCGTACGGATTCCAGCTTCACCCCGTCGAACTGCTCCGCGTAGTCGATCAGTGCCGCGTCGCCACGATGATGCACGGCCTCGCAGATCGGGCGCACCTTTTCGAGGGCGGCCTGAACGTCGAAGTCGGCTCGGGGCAGCAGGTCGCGCAGTGCGGGGCCCTCGGGGAGGGCGTCGCCGCGCAGATCGATTCGGGCCATCGGCAGAAATTGCAGCACGTGCTCAATTCTCGCAGACGCCACATCAGCGCCCGACGTCCGTATCAATGGCTGATACGGATCTTCGTGCAAGACCGGACGAAGACCTTCACCAGTAGCGTTCAGGCCGTCACTCAGCGGGCATGAACAGTTGTACTAAACCCACGAGTAGCGGAGCCGAACCGGGACGTGCGGGGCTCCGTGAGGATCCGGGGGCTTACGGGGAGGAAGACAAGTCGTGGTCGACGGTACGGGCATCGGTGACCCGCCGGACGGTCTCACGGGTACCGAGATCGGCATGTGGCAGGCCTTCCGCAACGGCAGTGTCTACGACCTGAGCTCGGGCGATCCGGACGTGGACGACCCGCACGGCGGACAGGCCTGGGGGCCCGGCCGCAGTGTGCGGGCGCGGATCGTGGCCTGGCTGCTGCTCGACGGGCCGCCCGCGCTGTCCGGGCGTGTCGCGTCACTCAAGCTCAAGGGCGTACAGATCACCGACGCGCTCGACGTCTCGGGCGGCGGCGTCGTGCCGTACGTCGAGCTGACGCGGTGCCGCTTCGAGAAGGAGATCCTGGTTCCCGAGGCCCGGTTCACCACCCTGCGCCTGGTCGACTGCTCGATCCCGCGCCTGGAGGCCGCCCGCGTCCACACGGAGGGCGATCTGCATCTGCCGCGCTGCCGCTTCCACAGCGGTGTACGCCTCACCGACGCGCACATCGGCACGGACCTGCTGCTCAACCAGGCCGTCGTGTACCGCGACCGGCGCGGCAAGTCGATCATGGCGGACGGCATGTCCGTCGGACAGGACCTCCAGGCCGAGATGCTGGAGACGCACGGGGAGCTCAGCCTGCGCGGTGCCCAGATCGGCGTCTCGCTCAGCCTGCGCGGCAGCCGGCTCTCCAACGCGTACGGGAGCCGCGCGCTCAACGCGCCGCAGCTCACGGTCGAGCGCTCCCTCTACCTGACCCCCGCCGGCGTCGGCAATCCGCTCCAGACCAGCGGCACGACACCGGCCCGCGGCACCCGTGTGCAGCGCTTCGAGTGCCAGGGCGGGGTGCGGCTCGACGACGGCCGGTTCGGCGACGCCGTCGACCTCGACCAGGCGCGCTTCCACCTGGAGAACGACCAGGAGGTGTCGCTGCGCCGCATCCAGACGCCCGAGCTGCGCTTCCTGTGCGAGCGGCCGCAGCGCGGGCGGATCGTCCTGTCCGGCGCGAAGGTCGTCAACCTGATCGACAGGGCGGCGAGCTGGCCGGGCCCCGGCGGTCTGCGCGTGGGCGGCTTCACGTACGAGAACCTCATCCCCTCCGGCCCGTTCCCGCTGTCGCGGCGCCTCGAGTGGCTGTCGGCCGCGACGCCGGAGTACAGCCCGGAGCCGTACGAGAAGCTCGCGACCGTGCTGCGCAACAGCGGCGAGGACGCCGACGCGCGGGAGGTGCTGCTCGCCAAGCAGCGCCGCCGCCGCGAGACGCTGCCGCCGGCCGCGAAGATCTGGGGGTACATCCAGGACTGGACGGTCGCCTACGGGTACCGGCCCGGGCGGGCCGCGGTGTGGATGGCCGTGCTGTGGGCGGCGAGCACGCTGGCCTTCTCCCACGCGTCACATCCGGCCATCAAACCGGGTGAGGCACCGCACTGGAGTCCGGCCCTGTTCTCGCTCGATCTCATCCTGCCGGTCATCGACCTGGGGCAGGACGGCTACTGGCAGCTCCAGGGCGGCTGGCAGTGGGCCGCGACCGTGCTGATCCTGCTCGGCTGGATCCTCGCCACGACGGTCGCCGCGGGTGCCACCCGGCTGCTCCGCAGAAACTGACCGGGCACCCTCGCATTTTTTGCCGGACCACGGGCAACCATGGGCTCATTTCAGCCGTCATCCCAGCGCAACCATCAACCGAGCGACGGGGAGCGGGGTCCACACCTTGGCACTGCTGCGCGCCCTCATCCGCACCGCGCGGATGGTCCGCCACACCTCGGGTCTCGCGGCCGGGCTGCCCGCCGACGACGACGTCCTCCTGGACGTCCCCGACGAACGCCTCGCGCCCGCGCTCGTCGCCGCGGGCCGGGGCGAGTACGAGGCGGCCGCCAAGCTGCTCGCCGCCACCCGCGAGGCCGGCGAGTGGGAGAACCGGGACCGCTACGTCACCCGGCTCGCCGCCTTCGCCAGATCCCGCGGCGAATGGTTCGACGACTGGCGCTTCGCGGCGCCCCACGACCCGGACGCCCTCCTCGTCAAGGCCGAGCTCGAGGTCGCGCGCGGCTGGGAGTCCCCGGCCCGCGCCGAGCTGCTGCGCGAGGTGACGCCGCTGATCACCGCCGCCGCCGAGGGCGACCCCGGTGACCCGGTGCCCTGGCGGGTCGCCCTCGACCACGCGCGCGGCACGAACGCCTCGCACACCGTCTTCGAGAGGCTCTGGGCCGAGGCCATAAGGCGCTCCCCGCACCACTACGGCTGCCATGTGTCGGCGCTCCAGTACCTGTCGGCCGCCTGGTACGGCTCGCATCGCGAGTGCTTCGACTTCGCCGAGCGCGCGGCCCAGGACGCCCTGCCGGGGTCCCTGGTGCAGGCGCTGCCGGTGCGGGCCGCGTTCGCGTACCTGACGAGCGAGGAGGGGCCGGGACCGGCCGCGAAGGTGCCCCGCGAGCGCCTGGACGAGGCCGCCGACCTGGCGATCGCCCTGTCTCACGAGTACGCCGCCGACGACCCCTGGCCCGCCGAGGTCCGCAACCTCCTCACGTACGTCCTGGTCCGCCTGGAACGCTGGTCCGACGCCCTGGAACAACTGCGTCTGACCGGCCCGTACGCGTCGTCGTTCCCCTGGGACCGGATCTCGGACGACCCGCTCGGGCAGTTCCTGGAACTGCGTGACGGCGTACGGATCGAGGTGGCCGCGGCCCGGCCGCTCGGCGATCGCGGGACCGGTCGCGGATCCCTCGCCTCCGGCTCCCATTAGGCTTGACCGTCGTGACCACCGTCCGGCTTCCGCTCTTTCCGCTCAACTCGGTGCTGTTCCCGGGACTCGTGCTCCCGCTGAACGTGTTCGAGGAGCGCTATCGCGCCATGATGCGCGACCTGCTGAAGACCTCCTCCGGGGGTTCCGAGGCCTCCGGCGACCCCGCCGACTCCGACGAGCCGCGCCGGTTCGCCGTCGTGGCGATCCGCGACGGCCACGAGGTCGCGCCCAGCGCCCCCGGCATGCCGGACCAGGCGGCGAAGACCGCCGCCGAGGCGGGCCCCGCGGCCGGCTTCGGCGACGACCCGATCAAGGCCCTGCACGGCGTGGGCTGCATCGCTGACGCCGCGACGATCCGGGAGCGCGCCGACGGCAGCTTCGAGGTGCTCGCCACCGGCACGACCCGCGTGAAGATCCACTCGGTCGACGCGTCGGGCGCCTATCTGACCGCCGAGGTCGAGGAGCTGCCCGAGGAGTCCGGCGACGAGGCGGGCGCCCTCGCCGAAGGGGTACTGCGCGCCTTCCGCTCCTACCAGAAGCGGCTCGCGGGCGCCCGTGAACGCTCCCTGGCGACGGGCGCCGACCTGCCGGACGACCCGTCCGTCGTGTCGTACCTGGTGGCCGCGGCCGCCGTCCTCGACGTGCCGACCAAGCAGCGCCTCCTCCAGGCCCCGGACACGGCGTCGCGCCTGCGCGACGAGCTGAAACTCCTTCGCGCCGAGACGGCGATCATCCGTAATCTGCCGTCCTTGCCGGCCGGCGACCTGACCCGGCAGGCGACCAGCCTCAACTGACGCGGCCGGTCCCGACTGACGTAAGGCATGAGGACGTTGGCGAAGAAGTCCAAGAAGCAGCAATCCGGGGGGACGCCCGCGACCGTGGCGCTCAGCGCCGCGGGTACGCCCTTCACGACGCACGCGTACGAGCACGACCCCGCCCATCCCTCGTACGGGGACGAGGCGGCGGAGGCGATGGGCGTCTCCCCCGACCGGGTGTTCAAGACGCTCGTCGCCGACGTGGACGGCGAGCTGACCGTCGCCGTCGTGCCGGTGGCGGGCCAGCTCGACCTGAAGGCCCTGGCGACGGCCGTCGGCGGCAAGCGGGCCGCGATGGCCGATCCGGCGGCGGCGGAGCGCACCACGGGCTATGTACGGGGCGGCATCTCCCCGCTGGGCCAGCGCAAGAAGCTGCGTACGGTCCTGGACGACTCGGCGCGGGCGCACGACACGATCTGCGTCTCGGCGGGCCGCCGCGGCCTGGAGGTGGAGCTGGCCCCCACGGACCTGGCGACGCTCACGTCAGCGGTGCTGGCCCCCATCGGCCGCACCTGACCCCGACCGGAATCGCCGCCACCTCTCGACGCACGACATGTCCTCGGCTAAGTACCGAGGACATGTCGAAGAGGACGCGCAAGCGGAAGTGGCGGATCAGGAAGCACAAGGCCAATCACGGGCGCAGGCCCGCCTGAGCGCCGCCCTCAGGGCGCCGGAGGGGCGTCCTGCGGGTAGTGGGTATCGAAGTACGGGTCGGGATCGCGGGGCCCGAACAGGCCGGTCAGGCCGAGGTGGACGATCATCGCGGCGAGCGGCCAGGCGAGGAGCGCGCCCTTCGCCTTGAGTTCGAGCGGCGCGTCGAACGTGACGCCCTTGCCGACCTCCTTGGCGTGGGCCGCCACGTCCTGCGTGGGGCCGAGCCAGATCCCGAACCGCCAGGCGAGGAGCCCGCCGAGAAGTCCGCCGACGGCCAGGGCGACGACGAGCGGTACGCCGCCGCGCTTGCGCCACAGGAACACGGCGACGGCGCTGACGACGCCGAACGCGAGGCCCAGCAGCGTGAACGTTCCGTCGACGCCGACGGCCTGCTCACCCTCGGTGTCCTTGAGGTAGACGGCCTGGGCGTCCGCGATGAGCGGCACCTGCGGCGCGAGCCACATCCACAGCGCGCCCAGAAGCAGCCCGCACACGGCCAGCGCGACCGTGACGACGGTGGCCTCCCGCAACTCGGTCCTCATCCCTGGCCCGTCCTCCTGGTGCTCGTGAGCGTGAGACGGCACAGCACCCGCGGGCCCGGAGGCCTGCCAGGGGTCGTGCTGGGGTTGCTGGGGTCGCGGCGTCAGCGGTGCGGTCACACTGCCATCGTGCCAGGCCTCTGCGACACGCGCGTCACCGGACGGCTGCCCGGCGGTACGCCCAGGTGGCGAGGGCCAGCGAGGCGACGCCGACACCCGCGCAGACCCCCAGATCGAGGAGCACGACGCCCCAGTCCGGATGCGCCCCGAAGGTGCGGGCGAAGGCTTCGACGCCGTACGTCGACGGCAGTAGATCGCGCGCGTACTGGATGATGTCCGGCATGCGGTCGGCCGGCAGGACGCCGAGCAGGAGTGCCGCGGACATGCCCAACTGGCCGAGAAGTGTGGCCAGTTCGGGCCGCGGGGCGAGCAGCCCGAGCGCGGCGCCGAGCCCGGAGAGCGCGGCACCGGCGAGCGGGATGACGGCGGCGAGTACCCACAGGTGCGCGAGCGGAAGCTGGAACATCACACAGCCGACGACGGCGGTGACCACGGTCCCGGGCACGGTGAAGGAGGCGTACGCGCCGGCGGCGCCCAGCACCACGGCGGCGGGCGGCACAGGCAGCGTCGCGTAGTGATCGAGCCCGCCGGCGGCCCGCAGCTGTCCGAAATACTGCGCGAGCAGATTAAGAGCGACAAAAGCGACAACCAGAACACTCGCCCCGGCGACAACAGCCTGCGCCTCCCGGCCGCCGTCCACCACGCCCCGCATCAGAATCATGATGCCGACGGACTGGAAGGTGGCGACGAAGAGCAGAGGGATCCTGGCGACGCGCGCCCGCGAGAGCTGCGCGCGGTACACGGCAGCGAGCGACGGCAGCAGCCGGGCCCTCGGGGCGAGCTCGCCGACGGCGTCACCCTCGGCGCTCAGCCCGCTCGCGCCCGCCCGGGCGCCGCCCTGAAGGACTTCAGCGGGTACGACACTCACGGTGCGCGACTCCTGTCGTGACTGTTCCGTCGGGTACGGGGGCCGCCGCGTTCACGACTTCACCAACCCCTTGGCCTCGCCGCCGAGCGCCAGGTACACATCTTCCAGGCTCGGCGTGGTCAGGGAGAAATCGTCCAGTGCGGCGAACGCGGGGCCGCCCGTGACGGCGGCGACGGCGGCCCGCGCCTCGTCCGGGCCGAGCCGCAGCGACCAGCGGCGCCCCGACTCGACGGCGGAGGCGCGCAGCGCGGCGACGGCGGGCACGTCCAGGGGCGCCCGCTCCCGCCACACGAGCTCGACGCGCACCTCGCCGGCGACCTTCTCCTTCAGGCCGGCCGGGGTGTCGCAGGCGATCACGCGCCCGCGGTCGAGCACGGCGACGCGATCGAGCACGGTCTCGGCCTCGATGACGTTATGGGTGACCAGCACAACGGTGGCGCCGCTCTCGGCCCGCCGCCGGTCGACAGCGGCCCAGACGGCACGACGGGCGACAGGATCCATCCCCGTGGTCGGCTCATCAAGCACCAACAACGGCCGCTCCCCCACGAGAGCAGCAGCGAAGCAGGCAAGCCGCCGCTGCCCACCGGAAAGCTTCTTCAGGGGCCGCGACGCAATCGCCCCGAGCCCCAGTTCCTCCACCACGGCGTCCCGCTCGGCCCGGGCCGTACGCAGATCGAGTCCCCGCAGCCGCCCGGTGGTCTCGGCGGCGAGCGACACGGTCAACTCGTCCAGAGCGCTCGACTCCTGCCCCAGATACGCCAGAATCCGCGAGGCCCGCTCCGGATAGCGCACGATGTCGTGCCCAAGAATCCCGACGCTCCCGCTGTCGGGCCGCATCAGCCCGGTCAGCTGCCGTACGAGGGTGGACTTGCCGGCGCCGTTGGGCCCGAGCAGCCCGAAGATCTCCCCGCGCCGGATCTCGAGGGACACCCCGTCGGTGGCCCGGATCGCAGCGCTCCCGGGCGCTCCGCGACGCCCGCGGGTGGCGGGATACGTCCGCACGAGATCCCGCACGACGCACACCACATCCCCCCGTCGCCCTCTGGGGGCCGCCTGTGCCGTGCGCGTACTCACGAAGGACGAGAGTACGGGGTCGAACCCTCCGGACGACGCCCGGGTAGGGACATGCCACCGAAAACGGGCCGCGCCCCACCCACGCACACGAGCCGAGGCCCCCACCCCCGAACCAGCCGCACCCGAAACCGAACCGAAGGGGCCGAGCCGGTATGCCCACCCGCAGCCGACACGCCGCCGCACCCGCGACCGAACCGAAGGGGCCGGGCCGGTATGTCCGCCCGGAGCCGGCACACACAACTGACGCGCATGAAATGCAACGCCGAACCATCCAAGCGAGGACGGACATACCGGCCCGGCCCCGCACCCACAACGGTCGCGAGCCACAACCAAAAACCAGCCCGCACTCGCCAAGGGGCACCCGGCAAGACCACCACCCCGAGCAAGACCACCACCCGGAGCGAGACCGCCCCCCCTACTCCGCGGTCACCCGCTCCGCAGCGCTACGCACATCGACCTCGCGCCAGAACCCGGCCCGAATCGCATACCGATCGTGCTCGTCGATCTGATCGTCCTTGTGGGCGAGCAGCCCGAACCGCGCGGCATACCGCAGCAGCTCCCCGTCGATACGATGCGGCACCCGCGGATACATGGTGGACAGCTTCTGCAGCTGAACCTGGTCCCCCAGCCGCTCCATCCACCGCCGGGCGAACACCTGCCCCACCTCGAAGGGGTCACCCCCGACGGTGGTGATGTCCTCCTCGCGGTCGGCCCACCGCTGCTCCGCGGTGGTCAGCTGGGCCAGCGTCGGCAGGGACGCCGCGTCCGCCGACTCCCCCACGACCCCGGGCCGCTCCACCCACCCCTTGTCGGACGACCACCGCAGGGTGGCGTTGGCGGGGTGCTGCCCGGGATGAACCTGAGGATGCACCCCAAGCCCAGGAGCGGCGCCGGGCCCGCGCAGGGCGGCAAGGTCCTTGGGCGTGGGGACCCCCCTCCCCGCGCCACCCCGCTCGTCCTCGGTCCCCCCACCGTCACCCTCGCGCGCGGCCACCCCATGATCGACACCGTTACCGACCGGGGCACCCCCCTGCACGGGGCCGCCGGGGGCGCCACCGCCCCCCGGCACATCGGAGAGATCCGCGGAGTGCCCCGCCGCGGAGGCGAGCGCCGACTCAGGGAGCGGCGCGGACAGAATCGCCGCGATCTCCGGCCGCGGGGCGGGCTGCGGCGCACAGATCCCGCCGACTTCCTTGGCCCGCACTGCCTTGGTGATCCAGGCCCGGTCGAGCACGCGCCGCTCATCCGCCTCGGCGACGAGGTCCTCGGACTGGTTGTAGTCGCCGTCGGCGGCCTGCACGGCCCACAGGTGCACGGCGACTCCGTGCTCCTTCGCGGCCATCATGCCGGGGAGCAGATCGCCGTCGCCGGTGACGAGCACGATGTCGGAGCAGGCGCGGTTACGGGCGAGTTCGGTCAGCTCGGCGTGCATCGCCGCGTCGACCCCCTTCTGCGCCCAGCGCCCGTCGCTACGGGTGAGCGCACCGAGCCGCACGGTCACACGGGGCATCACGCGGAGCCGGCGGTGCTCGGGCTGGGGCACCCTGTCCGGCGCCCCGTCGAACCAGTAGATCCGCAGAAGTGGCCGCTCGGTGTCGGATTCGGCGCGCTCACGCAGCCCTTGGACGAGGGCGACATGATCGACGGTGATCCGGGACCGGGACGGCTCCCCCGCGAGGAGACTCGCGGCGGCCCCGAGCAGGTAACCGGCGTCCACCAGGACGATGCAACGGTCCACGCGATCCACCCTCTTTCGCTGAATTACCGGCGTCCGGAGGTCCCACGGTGTCGACGATCGCGGGTTCGCCTCGGGTTTCCTTCGAGTCTGCCCGACCACACGGGGGTTAACGGCCCGAACTCGATCTTCGGCGTGGCGGATCGGACGAATTCCCGAAGCGGCCCGCTCACAGAACTCCCGTCGCGCTCCGAACAACACTCTGACAGCGCTTATTACGCACGGTAATTCTCTGAAATGCGTGCCTCGTCAGCATATGTGAATCTGAATCCGGCCCTGGCCCCTAGACCCCCCGCAGGAGGCAGTCACCATGGCCAAGAACAAGAACCGCAAGCAGGGCGACCAGCGCAGCCGCGCCTCCGCCTCCGAGCAGGCTTCCGAGCAGGCCAAGTCGTCCGGTATGGAAGCGCAGTCGGAGATGCAGTCGCAGGCTCAGGGCACGCCCGCGGATGTTGCCCGTAAGCACCAGCGCCGCTTCGGCCACAACTGACGCCTTCCGTAAGGCAAGTGGCCCTTTGGTCACACAGTGAGGGGCGCTCCCGGAGGAATCCGGGAGCGCCCCTCACTCACGTAATGACCAGAGCCTCAGGGCCTCTCGGCCCGCGTCAGCCCGCCAGGCAGGACGGCCCGAGCAGCACCTTCAGATCGCCGAAGAGCGCGGGGTCGGGCTGCACGCGGTGCCGGTCGAGCCGCAGCACCGTTGTCTTACGGGCGCCTTGGAGCTTGATCCGCACCTCGCTGTTGCCCTTGTGGTGGCTGAGGATCTCACCGAGCCTGCTGACCATCGGCGGGGTCACCTTCACCGTGGGGATGGTGATCGTCACGGGCGCGTTGGTCCCGGCGTTCGAGAGGTCGGGGACCATGAGTTCCATCGCGACGAGGCGCGGCACGTCCTCGCGCTTGTCGAGGCGGCCCTTGACGAACACGACGGCGTCCTCGACGAGTTGGGTCGACACCAGCTGATACGTCGCCGGGAAGAACATGCACTCGATGGAGCCGGCCAGATCCTCGACGGTCGCGATGGCCCAGGCGTTGCCCTGCTTGGTCATCTTGCGCTGGAGGCCCGAGATGATGCCACCGATGGTGACGATCGAGCCGTCCGAGTAGTCGCCGCCGGTGAGCTGCCCGATGCCGGCGTCGGCCTTGTCGGACAGCACGTGTTCGAGGCCGAACAGCGGGTGGTCGGAGACGTAGAGACCGAGCATCTCGCGCTCCTGGGCGAGGAGATAGGTCTTCTCCCACTCGTCCTCGGAGAATTCGACGTCGAGCCCGAAGCCCGGCTCGCTGCTGTCCTCCTCGCCCATGCCGCCGAAGAGGTCGAACTGGCCCTCGGCCTCCTTGCGCTTGACCTGGACGACGTTGTCGATCATCGGCTCGTACTGTGCGGTGAGGCCCTTGCGGGTGTGCCCCATCGTGTCGAACGCGCCTGCCTTGATCAGCGATTCCGTGGTGCGCTTGTTGCAGGCGGCGGCCTCGACCTTGTCGAGGTAGTCGGGGAAGGAGGCGTACTTCCCCTTCGCCTTGCGGCTGCGGATGATCGACTCGACCACGTTCGTACCGACGTTACGGACGGCGGAGAGGCCGAAGAGAATCACGTCGTCGCCCTGGGCGGCGAAGTTGTGTTCCGACTCGTTCACATTCGGCGGGAGGACCTTGATGCCCATGCGCCGGCATTCGTTCAGATAGACCGCGGACTTGTCCTTGTCGTCCTTCACCGACGTGAGCAGCGCGGCCATGTACTCGGCCGGATAGTTCGCCTTGAGGTAGGCGGTCCAGTAGGTGACGAGGCCGTACGCGGAGGAGTGCGCCTTGTTGAACGCGTATCCGGCGAAGGGCACCAGGACGTCCCACAGGGCCTGGATCGCCGCGTCGGAGAAGCCCTTCTTCTTGGCTCCTCCCTGGAAGAGGACGAAGTTCTTCTCCAGTTCCTCGGGCTTCTTCTTGCCCATCACGCGGCGCAGGATGTCGGCCTCGCCGAGCGAGTAGCCGGCGATGATCTGGGCGGCCTTCTGCACCTGCTCCTGGTACACGATGAGGCCGTAGGTGAGACCCAGGGTCTCCTTCAGCGGCTCTTCGAGCTCAGGATGGATCGGGGTGATCTCCTGGCGCCCGTTCTTGCGCTCCGCGTAGTTCGTGTGCGAGTTCATTCCCATCGGGCCCGGCCGGTACAGGGCCGAGACGGCGGAAATGTCCTCGAAGTTGTCGGGCTGCATCTGGCGCAGCAGCGAACGCATCGGGCCGCCGTCGAACTGGAACACGCCGAGCGTGTCGCCGCGGCAGAGCATCTCGTACGTCTTGGGGTCGTCCAGCGGCAGGGAGAGCATCTCCAGGTCGACGCCCTTGTTGGCCTTCACCATCTTGACGGCGTCGTCCATGATCGTGAGGTTGCGCAGGCCGAGGAAGTCCATCTTCAGCAGGCCGAGCGACTCGCACTGCGGGTAGTCCCACTGCGTGATGGTCACGCCGTCCGAGTGCCGGACCCAGATGGGGGCGTGGTCGACGATGGGCTCGCTGGACATGATGACGCCGGCGGCGTGCACGCCCATCTGCCGGACCAGGCCCTCGACGCCCTTGGCGGTGTCGATGACCTTCTTGACGTCCGGCTCGTTCTCGTACATCCCCCGGATCTCGCCCGCCTCGCTGTAGCGCGGGTGGGCGGGGTCGGTGATGCCCGACAGGTCGATGCCCTTGCCGAGGACGTCGGCGGGCATCGCCTTGGTGAGGCGGTCGCCCATCGCGTACGGGTAGCCGAGGACGCGCGCGGAGTCCTTGATCGCGTTCTTGGCCTTGATCTTTCCGTAGGTGCCGATCATGGCGACCTTGTCGGCGCCGTACTTCTCGGTCACGTACCTGATCACTTCGACGCGCCTGCGCTCGTCGAAGTCGATGTCGACATCGGGCATGGAGACGCGCTCGGGGTTCAGGAACCGCTCGAAGATCAGGCCGTGCGTGATCGGGTCGAGGTCGGTGATGCCCATGGCGTACGCGACGATCGAACCGGCCGCGGAGCCTCGGCCGGGGCCGACCGCGATGCCGTTGTTCTTCGCCCACATGATGAAGTCGGCGACGACCAGGAAGTACCCCGGGAACCCCATCTGGATGATGATGTCCATCTCGTACTCGGCCTGCTTCTGCCGGTCCTCGGGGACGCCGCCCGGGTAGCGGCGCCCCATGCCGACCCGGACCTCCTCCTGGAACCAGGTGACCTCGGTGAAGCCCTCCGGGATGTCGAACTTCGGCATGAGGTCGCGCTTCTCGAACATGCCCGTGGTGTCGATCTGCTCGGCGACCAGGAGCGTGTTGGCGCAGCCCTCCTGCCAGGCGTCCGAGGAGTCGACGGCGTACATCTCGTCGGTCGTCTTGAGGTAGTAGCCCGTGCCGTCGAAGCGGAAGCGGTCCGGGTCCGAGAGGTTCTTGCCGGTCTGGATGCACAGCAGGGCGTCGTGCGCGGTCGCCTCGTGCGCGTACGTGTAGTGCGAGTCGTTCGTCACCAGGGGCGGGATGCCGAGCTTCTTGCCGACCCGCAGCAGGTCGTCGCGTACCCGGCGCTCGATGTCGATGCCGTGGTCCATCAGCTCCAGGAAGTACCGGTCCTTGCCGAAGATGTCCTGGTACTCCGCTGCCGCCTTGACCGCCTCGTCGAACTGGCCGAGGCGCAGGCGCGTCTGGAGCTCACCGGAAGGGCAGCCGGTCGAGGCGATGAGCCCTTCCGACCACTGGGAGATCGTCTCCTTGTCCATGCGCGGCCACTTCTGCAGCCAGCCCTCGGCGTACGCGTCCGAGGACAGCTTGAAGAGGTTGTGCAGGCCCGTGCTGTTCGACGCCCAGATCGTCTTGTGGGTGTAACCACCCGAACCGGACACGTCGTCCCGCTTCTGGTGCGGCTGGCCCCACTGGACCTTGCGCTTGTTGCGCCGGGACTCGGGGGCGACGTACGCCTCGATCCCGATGATCGGGACGACCCCGGACTTCTTCGCCGTGTGGAAGAAGTCGTACGCCCCGTGGAGGTTGCCGTGGTCGGACATGGCGATGTGCGTCATGCCCATTTCATTGCAGGCGTTGAACATGTCCTTGAGCCGCGCGGCACCGTCCAGCAGCGAGTACTGGGTGTGGACGTGCAGGTGCGTGAACGGCGGCTTTGACACGACTTCGGCCTCCAACGGAAAACGGAAAGATACGGACCGGCGACAGGCTGCGGGCAGTCGGGCGGACAGCTTGAAAGTCTACGGGTGGCCACTGACAACCGTCGGGCACTCGGGGGTACGGTCGGGCGTTGGACAGAGCAGGACAGCTGTCCCCCATGGCACGATCCACGGTCACCATCCGCCGTCACCCCCGACGGCACAGCCCGCACCAGGAGGCACCCCGCGATGTCGGTCCCGCAGCCCACCGCTGAGCAGCGCGGCGAGCAGATCCTCACCGTCTTCGACACCGCGTTCGGCGAGCTCCTGGCCGCCGACCCGGCGGCGTTCCGGGTCAAGTTCCGGAAGATGGCCTCGTCCGCGTTCGCGTTCTACCGCGGCACGGCGTGCCTGTTCTACGCGGACCTGGAGCGCGAGCGGCACGGCGGCCCGTACCTGGACGACCGCACGGGCCGGGTGTGGATCCACGGCGATCTGCACGCGGAGAACTTCGGCACGTACATGGACTCCACCGGCCGCCTGATCTTCAATGTGAACGACTTCGACGAGGCGTACGTCGGCCCCTTCACCTGGGACCTCAAGCGCTTCGCCGCCTCCGTGGCGCTGATCGGCTACTCCAAGGCGCTCGGTGACGAGCAGATCACCGAGCTGGTGCGCACGTACGCGGGCGCGTACCGCGAGCGGATCCACGCGCTCGCGACGGGCGCCAAGAGCGACGAGGTGCCGCCCTTCACCCTGGACACCGCCGAGGGCCCGCTCCTGGACGCGCTGCGCGACGCCCGCTCCCTGACCCGCTTCGGACTGCTCGACTCGATGACGGAGATCCGTGACTTCGAGCGCCGCTTCGCGCCCGGCGGCGGCTCCATCGAGCTCGACGCGGCCACGCGCTACAAGGTCCTCGCGGCCTTCGACGGATACCTGGAGACGCTCCCCGAGTCGTCCCTGACCCGTCCGGACTCGTACCGCGTGAAGGACGTCGTGGGGAGGCGCGGCATCGGCATCGGCTCCGCGGGCCTGCCCTCGTACAACATCCTTCTGGAGGGCAACAGCGACGCCCTGGAGAACGATGTCGTGATCTACCTCAAGCAGGCGCAGACCCCGGCCGTGTCGCGGCACATCACGGACGCGGCGATCCGGGACTACTTCGAGCACGAGGGCCACCGCACGGTCATCTCGCAGCGCGCTCTCCAGGCGCACGCGGACCCGTGGCTCGGGTGGACCGAGCTGGACGGCTCGGGGCAGCTGGTCGCCGAGGTCTCGCCGTACGCGGTGGACCTCGACTGGTCGGACATCGACGACCTGGAGGAGATCGCCGCCGTCGTCGCCGACCTCGGCCGGGCCACGGCGACGATGCACGCGGCGGCCGACGACCTGTCCGGGCAGTCCCTGGTGCCGTTCTCCACGGAGCGGGCCATCGACGCGGTGATCGCGGCGGACGAGGACGGCTTCGCGGGTCTGCTGGTCGACTTCGCGCACGGCTACGGGGCACGCGCGCGTGCGGACCACCAGATCTTCGTGGACCTCTTCCGCAACGGCCGGATCCCGGGCCTGTAGGCCACAGGAGCCGACAACGCTCCGTAACGCACAGCGACCCTTTAGGGGTCCCTTACAGGAACGCATGGCACACTCCTCCGCGATGGACGACATATCCGGGACCCAGCTCAGAGCCGTGCGCGCGGCGCTCTTCACGGCGCTCGTCGTGACGCTCTCCGCCGCGTCGCACGTTCTGCTGTCCCGGGTCCCTCTGCCGGTGGTGACGGTGGCGGCCACGGCCTTCGCCGTCTTCGTCCTCGCGTACGCGCTGGCGGGGCGTGAGCGGAGCTTCGGCCGGATCGCGGCCCTGCTCGTGCCGCTGGAGCTGGCCGCCGACACGGTGTTCACCACGGGACAGCACGTCTGTTACGGCGCGGCGGGCGGGCCCGTCACCGGGCCGCTGCGCGCGGTCGGCCTCGACGTCCTGTGCGGCGGCAGCGTCGGCACGCCGCTGGCCCGCATGACCGGTGGCAACTCCGACAAGGCGGCCGCGCTCCTCGCGCACACCGATCCGGCCGCCGCCTGGCTGCTCCTCGGCGCGCATGTCGCCGTCGGCCTCCTCGCCGCCGCCTGGCTGCGCCGCGGCGAGCAGGCGCTGGCCCAGATGCTGCGCGCGGTCGCCGGGTTCACCTTCCGGCCGCTGCTGATCGCCTTCGCCGCGGTGCGGGCCCACCTGGAGCCCGTACGCCGCCTGCCGCGGCGCCCCTCGCGCCGGGTGCGGGCCACGCGTACGCAGCTGTGGGCGCACTCCGTGGGACGGCGCGGACCGCCGTGCGTGGCTCTGGCCGCCTGAGGCCACGAGCCCAGCACAGCAGTCCCCCGAAGACTTCGCAGAACCCACACGGAGAACGATCATGAGCCAGAGGAACAGCCAGGCCGCGAAGACTGCCGCCCGAGAGCGGCTGCGCGTCGAGCGCGAGCGGCAGGCCAAGAAGGACAAGGCGAAGCGGCAGGTGAAGGTCGCCGGTGCCATCGTCGCCGTCCTGGCGATCGCCGGCGGCATCGGCTTCGCCGTGATGCAGGCCAACAAGCCCAGCTACTGGGAGGCCGCGAAGGACGACAAGCTGGTCGCGCCCGCGAACACGTCGGGCAAGAACGGGACCACGGTCGTCATCGGCAAGGACACCGCGAAGAAGACCCTCGCGATGTACGAGGACCCGCGCTGCCCGATCTGCGCCACCTTCGAGCAGACCGTCGGCTCGAACGTCGACAAGGACGTCGCGGCCGGCAAGTACAAGATCCAGTACATCGGCGCGACGTTCATCGACAACAGCGACAACGGCGAGGGCTCCAAGAACGCCCTCAGCGCCCTGGGTGCCGCGCTGAACGTCAGCCCGGAGGCGTTCCTCGAGTACAAGACCGCCCTGTACTCGAAGGCGAACCACCCCGAGGAGACGGACGACAAGTTCAAGAAGGACGCCTACCTGATCAAGGTGGCGAACACCGTCGACGCCCTCAAGAACAACAAGGCGTTCCAGAAGGACGTCCAGGACGGCACCTACGACAAGTGGGCGCTGACCATGTCGAAGAAGTTCGACGACAGCGACGTCAAGGGCACGCCGACCCTCAAGATGGACGGCAAGACCCTCACCGGGCCCGACGGGAACGCCCCGATGAACGTGGCCGACTACACGACCGCGATCGACAAGGCCCTCAAGGCCTGACGGCCCTGCCGGCTGATCGCTCTGCCGGCTGACGCGCCGTCGAAGTGTGGGCGAACTCTTCGGAGTTCGCCCACACTCTGCTTTTACTGGTCAGTAATGTGATCGCTCGTGACCAGTCGACTCAACATAGACAGACCTCTCGGCACCGCAGCCGGGACACCCGATTCCCTTGCCCCGCGCCGCCGTTCGGTCGTGAAGGCCGCCGCCGCCACGGCCGGCGCCGCAGCCCTCGCCCCGCTCGCCACCGCGCACGCCGCGCACGCGGCCGACGGGCCCGCCTTCCTGCACGGCGTCGCGTCGGGCGACCCGCTGCCCGACGGCGTCCTCCTGTGGACGCGCGTGACGCCCACTCCCGATGCCGTGCCCGGCTCCGGAAAGGGCCCCGACACGGACGTCCGCTGGGAGGTCGCCCAGGACAAGGACTTCCGCCAGGTCGTCGCCCACGGCACCACCACGGCCCGGGCGTCCGCCGACCACACCGTCAAGGCCGACGTAAGGGGCCTGCTCCCTGCGAGCGTCTATTACTTCCGCTTCTCCGTAGAAGGCACGCAGAGCGCCGTCTCCCCCGTGGGCCGCACGCGCACGGCGCCCGCGCTCGACGCGCAGGCCACCGGCGTCCGTTTCGGAGTGGTCTCGTGCTCCAACTGGGAGGCCGGCTACTTCTCGGCGTACCGCCATCTCGCCGCCCGCACGGACCTGGACGCGGTGCTCCATCTCGGCGACTACATCTACGAGTACAAGACCGGCGAGTACCCCGAGGCCAAGTACGTCGTACGGCAGCACGAGCCGCGGCACGAGATCCTCACGCTCGCCGACTACCGCGTGCGCCACGGCCTGCACAAGACCGACGCCGACGTGACGGCCGTGCACGCCGCGCACCCGCTGATCGCCATCTGGGACGACCACGAGTTCGCCAACGACGCCTGGTCGGGCGGCGCCGAGAACCACACGCCTGCCACCGAGGGCGACTGGGCGGCGCGTCAGCAGGCCGCCAAGCAGGCCTACTTCGAGTGGATGCCGGTGCGCCCGTCCACCGCGGGCACGGTCTACCGCCGCCTGCGCTTCGGCAGGCTGGCCGATCTGCACCTGCTCGACCTGCGCTCGTTCCGCTCGCAGCAGTCGACCATCGGCAACGGCGATGTGGACTCACCCGAGCGCTCCATCACCGGCCGCGCCCAGCTCGACTGGCTGAAGGCGGGCCTCGCCGCGTCCGACGCCTCGTGGAAGCTCGTCGGCACCTCGGTGATGATCTCGCCGGTCGCCTTCGGCTCGCTGCCGGCCCATCTGCTGGAGCCGCTCGCCGAGTTGCTCGGCCTGCCGACCGGCGGCCTCGCGATCAACGTCGACCAGTGGGACGGCTACACGCACGACCGCAAGGAGCTGATCGGGCACCTGCGGGACAAGTCGATCCGCAACACGGTCTTCCTCACCGGCGACATCCACATGGCCTGGGCGAACGACGTGCCGGTGACGGCCGGAACGTATCCGCTCTCCCCGTCCGCGGCCACGGAGTTCGTCGTCACGTCGGTGACCTCCGACAACCTCGACGACATCCTGCACGTGGCTCCGAACACCATCTCGACGGTGGCGGAGGGTGCCATCAAGGCGGCCAACCGCCATGTGAAGTGGCTGGACATGGACGCACACGGCTACGGCGTCCTCGACGTCACCGCCGAGCGCTCGCAGATGGACTACTACGTCGTCTCCGACCGCAGGGATCCGGCCGCGACGACCTCCTGGGCCCGCTCCTACCGCACGCTCAGCGGCACGCAGAAGGTCGAGCGGGTGAACGCGCCGGTGCTCTGACCCGGACATCGGGCGACTGGCGAGGGGCCAATTCCGGCCACTCGTCGGCGCGTTAAGAACAGATCACAGCACTACGGCGGGTGGTGCTGTCCGCGGATCGAATGCGGACACACCGCCCGTCGCGGTAACCGCTCCCGTTACGTACGGATCTCAAACTCCGGACGCCGCACGAAAATTTCTTCCCGTTGCCCCGAATTGCCGGAGGAAGAGCGGTAGTTGATTGGGCCAGAACATCGCTCTTCAAGGGATGACATGGCCACGTAATCTCCCCGCGGCGGCGAGGAAGTTCCTCCCCCACCCGTCCGCGAGGAGTCCGCATGACCACGCTTGCCCGAATATCTCCGCTGATGCGCCGTCGGCTGATCGGCACCGCGCTGGTGGCCGGAACCCTGGCCATCGCCCCGCTGTCCGCCCCGTCGGGCAGCGCCGCGACCGCCAAGGCGTCGGCCTCCGCGCAGAAGTGCGCCGACAGCGGCAACGCCGTGGCACGCGAGAAGAAGCCCACCGGCGCCGACCACGCGCAGGAGCCGAACGAGGTCAGCGCGGCCAAGGCCAAGTCCATGGACGCGGACATGCAGCGCAGACTCGACCGGATGCGCGCCGACGGCACACTCTCCAGAGGCCTCGCCGCCGCGTCGACCACGATCCCGGTCTACGTCCACGTCATCCACGACGGCGCGACCGGCAACCTCACGTCGACCGACATCGCCAAGCAGATCGACGTCCTCAACGCGGCCTACAGCGGCCAGGGCACCGGCAACAACGACTCGGGCTTCACCTTCACGCTGGCCGGCACCGACTACACGGACAACGCCGCCTGGTACAACGGCATCACGCCGGGCTCCGCCGCCGAGAAGTCCATGAAGTCCACGCTCCGCAAGGGCGGCGCGGGCGCCCTCAACTTCTACACGGCCAACCTCGGCCAGGACCTGCTCGGCTGGGCGACGTTCCCGTCCTCGTACAAGTCGAATCCGTCCGACGACGGCGTGGTCGTCCTGGACACCTCGCTGCCGGGCGGCTCGGCCACCAACTACAACCAGGGCGACACGGGCACCCACGAGATCGGCCACTGGATGGGGCTGTACCACACGTTCCAGGGCGGCTGTAACGGCAACGGTGACTACGTCTCCGACACCCCGGCCGAGAAGAGCGCCGCGTTCGAGTGCCCGACCGGGCGCGACACCTGCACCAACAAGACGGGTGTCGACCCGATCCACAACTTCATGGACTACACGTACGACTCCTGCATGTACCAGTTCACCGCGGGCCAGGTGCAGCGGATGAAGGACAGCTGGACGGCGTACCGCGCGGGCTAGCGGACCGCGATACGGCCTAGAGCGAATCGAGGAAGCCGAGCGCCACCCGCCACGTGGCCTCGGCCGCCTCCGCGTCGTAGTCCGGCAGTTCGGGGTCGGTGTAGAGGTGGCCGGCGCCCGGGTAGCGGTAGACCTCCACGTCGGCGCCTGTCCGGCCCATCTGGAGGTACCAGGCGCTCAGCCAGTCGTCGGTCTCGAACGGGTCGGGCTCGGCGACGTGCAGCTGGACGGGCAGTTCGTCCACGGAGGCGTTCTCGGCGATGTCCGAGGTGCCGTGCAGGAGCAGCAGGCCGCGTGCCTTTTCGTCGCCGAGGGCCAGCGTCTGCGCGATCGAGGCGCCGAGGGAGAAGCCGGCGTAGACGAGCCCGCGCTCGGAGTAAGGGGCGGCGGCGAGGATGGCGCGCTTGAGCAGCTCGTCCTTGCCGATCTCCTCGTTGAAGGCCATGCCGTCCTCGACGGTGTCGAAGGTGCGGCCCTCGAAGAGGTCCGGGGTCCACACCTCGTGTCCGGCGGCCCGCAGCCGGTCGGCCGCGTCACGGACGGCGGGACGCAGGCCGTACGTCGAGTGGAAAAGCATGATGTTCATGTGGCCCATGGTGCCATCCGGGGGCGCTCGTGACCGTCAGCGGCCGCGCTCCTCAGCGCAGGCTGCGCACGTCGAGGTGGCTCAGTACGCGGTCCACGATCTCGGGGTCGGCGCCCGGCTCGCTGCGCGCCGCGAGCACCTCGTGGCGGGCGGCGGAGAGCATCTCGTTCTGGATGCGGCGCACGCGCTTGATCCTTGCGACGCGCTTGGCATGCGCCTCCTTGCGTTCCTCGCTGCCCAGTTCGGGATCGATGCGCAGTCCGATGTCGTAGGCCCTGCGCGCCATCTGGTCGGAGAGGTCGTCGGGCAGTTCCTCGACCTCCTCGATCTCCTTCAGCCGCCGCTTGGCGGCCCTGGCCGCGCGCAGCGCGAGCTGCTGCTCGAACTCCTTCTCGGCCTCGGCGTCCGCCTTGACCCCCAGCTTCTTCACCAGCCAGGGCAGGCTCAGCCCCTGGAGCACGAGGGTGCCCATGATGACGCCGAACGCGATGAAGACGATCTCGTCGCGGTCGGGGAACGGTGAGTTGTCGTCCATGGTGAACGGGATGGCGAGGGCCAGGGCGACGGAGGCGACCCCGCGCATTCCCGCCCACCACATGATCACCGTCTCGCGCCAGGAGATCGGGATGTCCTCGTCGAGGTCCCGCCGCACATGCAGACGCCGCGTCAGCCAGGTCGCCGGAAGCAGCCACAGCAGGCGTACGAAAACGACGACCGCCACGACGGTGCCGGCCCAGCCGAGCATCTCGCCCCAGCGGCCGGCCGCGGTCCTGATCGCGTTGTGCAGTTCGAGGCCGATGAGACCGAAGGCGACGCCGGTGACGAGTGTGTCGACGATGTCCCAGAAAGCGCGGCCGGTCAGCCGGGTCATGACGTCGTCCGCGTCGAAGGCGTACTCGGCGAGGAACAGCGCCGTCACGAGTACGGCGAGCACGCCGGAGCCGTGCAGTTCCTCGGCCAGCACGTACGAGGCGTACGGCATCAGGAGCGTCAGGCCGATCTGGAGCGTGGAGTCGTCGAGGAAGTCCATCAGCTTGTTGGCGGTCCAGCCGATCACGAGCCCGACGACGAGCGCGACGACGGCGGACAGGAGGAGCGAGACGACGGCCTCCGGCCAGGAGAAGCTGCCGCTCACCACCGCGGCGATGGCCACGTGGTAGAGCACGATCGCGGTCACGTCGTTGAACAGGCCCTCGCCCTCCAGGGTCGACACCAGGCGGCGGGGCAGGCCGAGTTGGCCGGCCACGGCGGTCGCGGCGACGGGGTCGGGCGGCGCGACGAGGGCGCCGAGCACGACGGCCGCGGCGATCGGGAGGCCCGGCACGATGGCGCTGGCGACGAACGCGACGGCAGCCGTGGTGACGAAGACCAGGGCCACGGCGAGCAGGAAGATCGGTCTCTTGTTCGCCGCGAACTGACGCCATGAGGTGCGCTTCACGGCCGCGTAGAGCAGGGGCGGCAGCAGGATCGGGAGGATCAGGCCGGGCGGGACCTCGACGTTCGGCACGACCGGGAGGAGCGCCAGACTGATGCCGAGCAGTGTCATCAGGACGGGGGCGGGCAGCCCGAGCCGGTCTCCGAGTGGCACGCTCAGCACGGCCCCGAGCAAGAGCACGAACAGCAGGGCCAACTGATCCACGGTGCGCACCCCGGCGAGTAGCGGCGGTCAAGCCATCGGACGATCAAGTCCCCAGCGTGCCACGCACATCGCTCTGTGGTGATTTGTGGCGCGGGTCGGCGCCGTGGAGACGCTGGTCCGCCCCGCTCGCGAGTCGGCCAGTCGAGACCGGCCGCGCTCCGCGCCCGGCCCTGGGGAGTCGACGCGATGGGGGTCCCCTGCTCGAGCGAAGCCGAGAGCTTGGGGGAGTACACACCAGACCCCGCGAGCCCAGCATGAGCCGAACGAAAGGCCCTAGACCTGCGGCTGACCCAGCGCCTTCCGCATCGCCCGGTGCGGAATCCCCGCGTCGGGGAACTCCGGCCCGTACACGGCATAGCCGAGGCGGTCGTAGAACCCCAGCGCATGAGTCTGCGCGTGCAGGTCCACGGCGACGAGCCCACGCTCCGCCGCGGCGTCCTCGATGGCCCGCACGAGAGCCGCGCCCACGCCGAGCCCGCGCGCGGCCTTCGCCACCGCGAGCCGCCCGAGCGCACCGACCCCGGCGTCCCCGCCGTTCTTCGCCACGGCGGCGGCGCCGGTCAGCAACCGCCCGGTGCCGAGCGGCTCACCGTCGGCGCGCAGCGCCAGCACGTGCACCGTGCCGGCCTCGCCGTCGTGCTCGTCGTACTCGAGCTCCTGAGGAACCCGCTGCTCGACGACGAAGACCTCCTGGCGCACCGCGAAGCAGGCCTTGCGGTCGGCCTCGCTGTCGGCGACCCGCACCACGTACGAGGAGGAGGGCTGCGGCACGGTCACGAGCTCTCCGCCCGGACGCGGTCGAGGGCCGTCTGCAGGTCCTCGGGGTACTCGCTGGAGAACTCCACCCACTCGCCGTCGGCCGGGTGCTCGAAGCCGAGCCGCACGGCGTGCAGCCACTGGCGGGTGAGGCCGAGCCGCTTGGCGAGCGTCGGGTCGGCGCCGTACGTCAGGTCACCGACGCAGGGGTGCCGGTGGGCCGACATGTGCACGCGGATCTGGTGCGTACGCCCCGTCTCCAGCTTGATGTCGAGGAGGCTGGCGGAGCGGAACGCCTCGATGAGGTCGTAGTGCGTGACGGAGGGCTTGCCCTCGGCGGTCACGGCCCACTTGTAGTCGTGGTTCGGGTGGCGCCCGATGGGGGCGTCGATCGTGCCGCTCATCGGGTCCGGGTGCCCCTGGACCAGCGAGTGGTAGCGCTTGTCGACGACGCGCTCCTTGAACTGCCGCTTCAGCGTCGTGTACGCGCGCTCCGACTTGGCGACGACCATGAGGCCGGAGGTGCCGACGTCGAGCCGGTGGACGATGCCCTGGCGCTCGGCGGCGCCGGACGTGGAGATCCGGTACCCGGCTGCGGCGAGGCCGCCGATCACGGTCGTCCCGGTCCAGCCGGGGCTGGGGTGCGCGGCGACGCCCACCGGCTTCATGATCACGACAATGTCGTCGTCGTCATGGACGATCTCCATGCCCTCGACGGGCTCGGCGACGATCTGCACCGGGGCGGGCGCCTGCGGCATCTCCACCTCGAGCCAGGCCCCGCCGTGCACGCGCTCGGACTTGCCGACCACAGAGCCGTCGACCGCGACCTTCCCCGCCGCGGCGAGCTCGGCGGCCTTGGTGCGGGAGAAGCCGAACATGCGGGAGATGGCGGCGTCTACGCGCTCGCCCTCCAGGCCGTCGGGCACGGGCAGGGTTCGGATCTCGGGAAACGTGCTCACCCATTGAGTATGCAGGAGCCCGCCGACACTCCGGACCGCGCGAGGGGAAAGCCCCTGGCCCCTCAGTCCTTGTGGACGGTTCCGTCCGGATCGAGCCCCCGGAACGAGAGGAGCACGATCAGGATGCCGCCGCACACGATCGCCGAGTCGGCGAGGTTGAACACGGCGAAGTCCTTCGGCGCGATGAAGTCGACCACGGCCCCTTCGAAGACGCCGGGCGAACGGAAGATCCGGTCGGTGAGATTGCCGAGCGCCCCGCCGAGCAGCAGCCCCAGGGCGATCGCCCAGGGCAGGCTGTAGAGCTTGCGGGCGAGCCGGGCGATCACGACGATCACGGCAGCGGCGATCACGGTGAAGATGATCGTGAACGCCTGACCGATGCCGAACGCGGCGCCCGCGTTCCTGATCGCCTCGAGCCGCAGCCAGTCACCGAGGAGCTCGATCGGCTCGTGGTGCTCCAGCCTCGCGACCACGATCATCTTGCTGACCAGGTCGAGGGCGTACGCGAGGGCGGCCACCGCGAACAGCACGGCGATCTTCCGCTTGCCCTTGGGCCGCTCCTGGGCCTCCCCGCCGTTGTCCGGCCCGTCTGCCCCCGCATCCGGGGTGTCCGGAGTACCGATGACGCGCTCCGCCTCTGCCACGTGAGTCCCTCAACCTAGGTACCTGACTGAGGACGAGAGTACGGCACACACGTACGCCCTCAGCAGCCCAGGAGCGACTCCATGACGCCGCGCGCAGCGGGGTCAGGAACGGCGCTCCTGCTTCTGCTTGCACTCGACGCACAGGGTCGCCCGCGGGAAGGCCTGCATCCGCGCCTTGCCGATGGGGTTCCCGCAGTTCTCGCAGATCCCGTACGTCCCCGCGTCGAGCCGCTCCAGGGCGCGCTCGGTCTGCTGGAGCATCTCCCTGGCGTTCGCGGCCAGCGACAGCTCGTGCTCCCGCGTGATGTTCTTCGTGCCGGTGTCCGCCTCGTCGTCGCCGGCGCCGTCCCCGGAGTCCCGCATGAGCCCGACGAGGGCCTTCTCCGACGACTCGATCTCGCTGTTCAGGCGCAGCGCCTCGCTCTGGAGCTCCGCCCGCGCCTCCTCGACCTCCGCCGGGGTCCAGGGGTCCTCGCCCGGCCGTACCGCGAGCTCGCCCGGCTTCACGGCCGCGATCCTCGCCTTCGGCACCGCGCGGGGCTTCTTCGCCGTGGCCGTGCCAGGGGTCTTCTTCGCAACCACAGTCGTGGCTCCCGTCGTCTCCGCGGCCGACGCCGCGCCATCGGCCGCGGACGCGACCGCCTTCTTCTCCGCGGTCTTGTGGCCGGTGGCCTTCTTGACCGCGCTCTTCCTGGCGCCCGTTCTCCCGGCCGCGCCCTTCTCGGCGGCGACACTCTCCGCTTCCGCGGAGGCCTGCGTGGACGTCGTACTCGTGGCGGCCTTCGCAGCCTTCCTCGACTTGGCGGTCTTGGTGTTGTTGGTGGCCTTGATGCTCTTGGTGGCCTTGGGTACGGGCTCGGCGGCCGTCTTCGCGGCCTTCGCCGTCTTCCTGGCGGCCGCGGTCCTCGTACCCGCACTCTTCGTAGTGGCCTTCGTGGCCGCCGTGCTCTTCTTGGCGGCCGGCTCCGTCGCGGTGCTCTTCTTCCCGGCGGCCGGCTTCTTCGCGGCCGGAGCCGCCTCGGCCGCCGCCGTCGCGGGCACCGCCTCCTCGGCCGCGGCCTTCACTCCGGCGGATGCCTCACGCACCCCCGCCGGACTCTTTTTCGCCACCATGGCCGCGGCCCCTTCACATTTTGTGATCTTGCTCGCGAATCGTGCTGGGACGATAAATCGACTTCTGACCCGCGGCAACGGGGCACACCGCCCGATGCACCCGCCCCGCACGTCCCGCGCGGCAGACTTGCAAGCGTTGTGCCCAGCTCCCCGCCGGGTAATCCGCCGAGGCCCCGGCCCGAGGATCCGCCGCGCCCCATGTCGCCATTCGGGTCAGCCCACGCGGCCGTGACCAGCCCGGCGAAAGCCCCTGACGAGCCCACCTCGCAGGACTCCGGAGGAATAAACTGAGGCAGAAGCGGAGAAGGTGCATCATCATGCGCAAAGTAGTCGACTGTCGTGACATGCCGAGCGAGACGAACTGCACGCTCGCCATCACGGGCGAGGAGGACGAGGTGGTCCGCGCCGCGGCCGAGCACGCCGTGTCCGTCCACGGTCACACCGACACCCCCGAGCTGCGGAACATGATCCGCGGCGGACTCAAGGACGAAACCCCTCAGCACGTCTGACACCTGCGGCCCCCGGTCCTCCGTCGCCCGCCCGGAAACCGGTCGGCCGCGCGCGCCCGGGCCCCGTACACTGGGCGGAGCGAGAAGCGTGGATGGGGCCGAGTAGCGGCGTACGCAGCCATGAGCGACCCGGGGACGGTGGAAGCCCGGGGGCGAGCGCGACGCGAAGATCACCCCGGAGCCGCCGGAAGAAAGCCCCGCTCGCGGGGCGAGTAGAACCGGCATCGCGACCCCAATGAGGGGGCTCACCGGAGCAGTCAGCGCCCCGGAGGGCCAAGGAGGGTGGTACCGCGGGAGCACGCCGCACACGGCGTACGTCACAGACGAAGCTCTCGTCCCTCCGACGGAGACGGAAGAAACAGTGTCCGCCGGAGGAAGATCGATGACGTACCGCCAGGTGCCCGCCCAGGTCGACCTGCCCGCCCTCGAGCACGCCGTGCTCGACTTCTGGCGCGAGCAGAAGATCTTTGCCAAGAGCTTGGAACAGTCCGAGGGACGCCCCGAGTGGGTGTTCTACGAGGGCCCGCCCACGGCCAACGGCATGCCGGGCGCCCACCACATCGAGGCCCGCGTCTTCAAGGACGTCTTCCCGCGCTTTCGCACCATGCGCGGCTACCACGTGGCCCGCAAGGCCGGCTGGGACTGCCACGGTCTGCCCGTGGAGCTGGCTGTCGAGACGGAGCTCGGCTTCAGCGGCAAGAAGGACATCGAGGCGTTCGGCATCGCCGAGTTCAACGCCATGTGCCGCGAGTCCGTGACCCGGCACACCGACGCCTTCACCGACCTGACGACCCGCATGGGTTACTGGGTCGACCTCGACGACGCGTACCGCACCATGGACCCCGAGTACATCGAGTCCGTCTGGTGGTCGCTCAAGGAGATCTTCAACAAGGGCCTGCTGACCCAGGACCACCGCGTCGCCCCCTGGTGCCCCCGCTGCGGCACCGGGCTCTCGGACCACGAGCTGGCGCAGGGCTACGAGACGGTCGTCGACCCCTCCGTCTACGTCCGTTTCCCACTCACCTCCGGTCCGCTGGCCGGCGAGGCCTCGCTCCTCGTCTGGACGACGACCCCCTGGACGCTCGTCTCGAACACGGCGGTCGCCGCGCACCCCGAGGTCCGTTACGTCGTCGCGACGGACGGCAACGAGAAGGTCGTCGTCGCCGAGCCCCTCGTCGAGAAGGCGCTCGGCGAGGGCTGGGAGAAGACCGGCGAGTCCTTCACCGGCGCCGAAATGGAGCGCTGGAAGTACCAACGTCCGTTCGAGCTCGTGGAGTTCCCGGCCGAGGCCCACTACGTGGTCAACGCCGACTACGTCACGACGGAGGACGGCACCGGTCTCGTCCACCAGTCCCCCGCGTTCGGCGAGGACGACCTCAAGGTCTGCAAGGCGTACGGCCTGCCGGTGGTGAACCCGGTCCGTCCCGACGGCACCTTCGAGGAGGACGTCCCGCTCGTGGGCGGTGTCTTCTTCAAGAAGGCGGACGAAAAGCTCACCGAGGACCTCAAGGACCGCGGCCTGCTCTTCCTGCACGTCCCGTACGAGCACAGCTACCCGCACTGCTGGCGCTGCCACACGGCGCTGCTCTACTACGCGCAGCCGTCCTGGTACATCCGCACCACGGAGATCAAGGACCGCCTCCTCCAGGAGAACGAGAAGACCAACTGGTTCCCTTCGAGCGTGAAGCACGGCCGCTTCGGCGACTGGCTGAACAACAACATCGACTGGGCTCTCTCCCGCAGCCGCTACTGGGGCACCCCGCTCCCGCTGTGGCGCTGTGAGGACGACCACCTCACCTGCGTCGGCTCGCTGGCCGAGCTCGGCGAACTGACCGGCACGGACCTGGCGAACCTCGACCCGCACCGCCCGTTCATCGACGAGGTCACCTTCGCGTGCCCCCAGTGCGAGAAGACGGCCACGCGCGTGCCCGAGGTCATCGACGCCTGGTACGACTCGGGTTCGATGCCGTTCGCGCAGTGGGGCTACCCGTACAAGAACAAGGAGCTCTTCGAGAGCCGGTACCCGGCGCAGTTCATCTCGGAGGCCATCGACCAGACCCGCGGTTGGTTCTACACCCTCATGGCGGTCGGCACGCTCGTCTTCGACAAGTCGTCCTACGAGAACGTCGTGTGCCTCGGCCACATCCTCGCCGAGGACGGCCGCAAGATGTCCAAGCACCTGGGGAACACCCTCCAGCCGATCCCGTTGATGGACCAGCACGGCGCGGACGCGGTGCGCTGGTTCATGGCCGCCGGCGGCTCCCCGTGGTCCGCGCGCCGCGTCGGCCACGGCACGATCCAGGAAGTGGTCCGCAAGACCCTCCTGACGTACTGGAACACGGTCGCCTTCCAGGCCCTGTACGCCCGTACGTCGGACTGGTCGCCCAGCGAGGCCGACCCGGCCCCCGCCGACCGCACCCTGCTCGACCGCTGGCTGCTCTCCGAACTGCACGCGCTCACCGACCAGGTGACGCAGTCCCTGGAGGCGTACGACACCCAGCGCGCCGGCAAGCTGCTCTCCTCGTTCGTCGACGACCTGTCGAACTGGTACGTGCGCCGCTCGCGCCGCCGCTTCTGGCAGGGCGACAAGGCGGCCCTGCGCACTCTGCACGAGGTGATCGAGACGGTCACGCGTCTGATGGCGCCGCTGACCCCGTTCATCACGGAGCGGGTCTGGCAGGACCTGGTGGTTCCCGTCACGCCGGGCGCCCCCGAGTCGGTCCACCTGTCCACCTGGCCGGAGGCGGACCTCTCCGCCGTCGACCCGGACCTGTCGCGGCAGATGGTCCTCGTCCGGCGCCTCGTCGAGCTGGGCCGCGCCACGCGCGCGGAGTCGGGCGTCAAGACGCGTCAGCCACTGTCCCGCGCGCTGGTCGCGGCCGCGGGCTTCGAGACGCTCAACCCGGAACTGCACGCGCAGATCACCGAGGAACTCAACGTCTCCTCGCTGGCGTCGCTCTCCGAGGTCGGCGGCTCCCTGGTCGACACGACCGCCAAGGCGAACTTCCGCGCCCTGGGCAAGCGGTTCGGCAAGGGCGTCCAGGCGGTCGCGAAGGCGGTCGCCGAGGCGGACGCCGCCGCGCTCTCGCTCGGCCTGCGCGAAGGCACGGCGTCGGTCGAGGTGGACGGCGAGACGATCACGCTGGCGCCCGACGAGGTCATCATCACGGAGACTCCGCGCGAGGGCTGGTCCGTCGCCTCGGACTCCGGCGCGACGGTCGCGCTCGACCTGGAGATCACGGAAGAGCTGCGTCAGGCGGGCCTGGCCCGTGACGCGATCCGCCTGATCCAGGAGGCCCGTAAGAACAGCGGACTGGACGTCGCGGACCGGATCGCCCTGCGGTGGACGTCCACGGAGCCCGCGGTCGTCACGGCCCTGTCCGAGCACGCCACGCTGATCGCGGACGAGGTACTCGCCACGGACTTCGCCCAGGGCGAGGCCGACGGCACCTACGGCGAGACGTTCACGGACGAGCCTCTCGCCCTCGCGTTCCGCCTCCGCAAGGCGTAACCCACAACCGAAGGCCCGGTCCCGCCAAAGATCTTGGCGGGACCGGGCCTTCGGCGTTTCGTACTCACGCACAGATGAACGTTTCTGCACCGCCGCCCAAGCAGCATCCGCGCCTGGCCACAGCGGTGTCCGCACCTGGCCCACAGTGGTATCCGCCTCTGACCCACGGCGACTTCTGCACCCCGACCACGGCAAAGGGCCGGGCCCCCGGAAATCCGGGGGCCCGGCCCTTGAACGCTGCCGACGCCTAAGGCGTGGTCACGCCCGTCAGTTGTCGTCCTCGTCGATGAGGAAACCGCGCATCGGCGACGGAGCCTGCTGCATCGGCGCGGGACCCTGGGGCCGCACCGGCGCCATCGGCTGGGTCATCGCGGGCGACATCTGCTGCTGGCCGCCGTAGGACGGACCGGCCTGAGGCTGGTTGCCGCCCATGGTCTGGTTGCCACCGTAGGACGGGGCACCCGCACCGGCCGACGCCATGGAAGGCGCGGGCGACGGCGGCAGCGACGCGGTCGCCGGCGTCCGCGGGGGAGCCAGCGAGTCGTCGGCCTGGGTCTCCAGCTGACGCAGCTGCGACTCGAGGTAGGACTTCAGACGCGTGCGGTACTCGCGCTCGAATCCACGCAGGTCCTCGACCTTGCGCTCCAGCGTGGCGCGGGCGGACTCGAGGGAGCCCATCGCGACGCGGTGCTTCTCCTGCGCGTCCCGCTCCAGGGCGTCGGCCTTGGCACGGGCGTCACGCTCGAGCCCCTCGGCGCGGCTGCGGGCCTCGCCGACGATCTTGTTGGCCTCGGAACGGGCCTCCGCGATCGCCTGGTCGGCCGTCTGCTGCGCAAGGGAGAGGACACGAGCGGCGCTGTCGCCACCAGGGCCCTGACCGGGCTGCGGCATCTGCGGACCGTGACCGCCCATGGGGCCACCCATGGGACCGCCCATCGGGCCGCCCATCTGCTGCTGCATCTGGCCCTGGCCCATCGGACCCTGACCGAGCTGGTTCTGGCCCGGGTGACCCTGGCCCATCGGACCCTGGCCCATCGGACCCTGACCCATCGGGCCGGGACCCTGCGGACCAGGACCCTGCGGACCATGTCCACCGGGGCCTGCGGGCAGCTGCGGCGCACCGCTGGGCAGCTGGGGCGGGCCGCCCATGGGGCCACCCATCTGCTGCTGCGGCTGCACCGGCTGCGGACCCGATATTGCGGCGGGCACCGGCGCACCGGGACCACGCTGGTCCTGCGGTTCCGGAGGCTTGCGCATCCCGCCCTGCTGCTGGTTCTGCGCAGCGGCGCGGGTGGCTGCGGCGAGCTTCGCGCGCAGGTCCTCGTTCTCTCGGAGAAGGCGAGTCAGTTCGCCTTCGACCTCATCGAGGAAGGCATCGACCTCGTCCTCGTCATAGCCTTCTCGGAGGCGGACGGTCGTGAACTGCTTGTTCCGCACGTCCTCGGGGGTCAACGGCATCTCTTCACCTCAACGTAGTCGTCGGCATTCGGCAAGACCGTATCGTTCACAGCCGGCTCACGACGGAGATCAGGATGTAGACGATGATCATCAGTACGAAGAAGGACAGGTCGAGCGCCACGCCCCCGAGACGCAGCGGCGGAATGAACCGCCGCAGAAGCTTGAGCGGTGGATCAGTGACAGTGTAGGTGGCCTCAAGTAGCACCACCATCGCCTTGCCGGGTTGCCACGAGCGGGCGAACTGGAAGACGTAGTCCATGACCAGCCGGAAGATCAGCACGATGAGGAAACACATCAGCGCGATGTAGACAACATCCAAAACCACGCTCATGTCCGCGGTTCCCTCTCCCCTGTGTCTCGTGCCTCGTGGCTAGTTGCTGCACCGGCACTTCACCGGTGCTGCGTCTCAGCTCTGGTTGAAGAACCCGCCCTCTGCGATGCGGGCCTTGTCCTCTGCCGTGACATCGACGTTAGCAGGCGACAACAGGAACACCTTCTGCGTCACCCGCTCAATGCTGCCGTGCAGACCGAAGACGAGACCGGCGGCAAAGTCGACAAGTCGCTTCGCATCGGTGTCGTCCATCTCCGTCAGATTCATGATCACCGGAGTGCCCTCACGGAAGTGTTCCCCGATGGTACGGGCCTCGTTGTACGTCCGGGGGTGCAGCGTCGTGATGCGGTAGGGCTCCCGCTCGGACACAACCTTGGGCATGATCACCGGTGCGTTCTTCTCCAGGCTCTGGCGTTCAGGTGTGATGGATGCCACGGGGGCGATTCGCGCCGGACGTCCGGATTCCGCGGGCAGCGGAACCGGTTCGCGCTGGGCGGGAGGCTGCACCACTCGTACCGATTCGTCCCGTTGGGACTGATGTGGCTGATGAGTGTTGTGCGACTGATGCGACGATTCGTGGCGCCTGCGGTCCCGCTCGGGTTCGGGGTCCAGCTCAGGCTCGAAGTCGTCGTCGGGGTCGAACCCCCGGCCGTCGTACCCATCGTCCTCCACGAGGCCGAGGTAGACCGCCATCTTGCGCATCGCGCCGGCCATTGCTCTGAGTCCTCCGCTCTGTGGTGGATCGGCTGACGTCAACCAAAGTGCCTGCGATCCACGCGATCTCCCCGCCCATCAGCGAGAATGACCATATTTTCTGCTGTGGTCCGACTTCTTGGCGACGTTACCCGAGCCTGGGTCGGACTCCGAGTACCGCCGTACCGACGCGCACATGTGTCGCTCCGGCCGCCACGGCCTGTTCGAGGTCCGCACTCATCCCTGCTGACACCATGTTCGCAGCCGGATGAGCCCGGCGCAGGTCAGTCGACAAATCCATCAGCCGCTCGAACGCCGCCTGTTGGCGGTCCGCGTACGGACCGGTGAGCGGTGCGACCGTCATGAGACCGTCGAGGCGCAAACCGGGAGAGTCCGCCACAATTGCGGCCAACTCCTCAATTCCGCCCGGCCCTACGCCGCCGCGCTCACCCCGCCCGTTCTCCCCGGCGTCGAGCGCGACCTGGATCAGGCAGCCGAGTTCACGCTCCGCGCGCACGGCCGCCGACGACAGTGACGTGACGAGCTTCGACCGGTCGACGGACTGCACGACGTCGGCGTAACCGACCACGGAGCGAACCTTGTTGGTCTGCAGCTGCCCGACAAAGTGCCACCGGAGCGGCAGATCCGCACATTCCGCAGCCTTGGGTGCCGCGTCCTGGTCGCGGTTCTCGGCGACATCGCGCACACCGAGTTCCGACAAGATCCGCACATCGCTCGCGGGGTACGTCTTGGTGACCACGATCAGGGTCACTTCCTCGCGCTCACGGCCTGCGGCGGCGCACGCCGAAGCGATGCGTTCCTCCACCTGTGCCAGATTTGCTGCGAGTTGAGCCTTACGGTCCGTCATGTCCCATCAGTCCAGCCAGACATAGCCAGCGAGCCGACCGGTGGTGCGGTCGCGGCGGTACGAGAAGTGGTCGTGCGACTCCAGGGTGCACACCGGCGACTGCTGCCGGTCACGCACCCCGAGCCGCTCCAACTGGGCATGCACTCCGGCGGTCACATCGACGGCAGGGGTGCCCCAGCTGGTTTCGGCGTACGCCGCGGGTTCCACGGCGGCCACCTCGGCGCGCATCCCGTCCGGGACTTCGTAGCACTTCCCGCAGACGGCCGGGCCGGTGCGGGCCACGATGCGGGCGGCTTCGGCGCCGAGCCCCACCATCGCCTCGACCGCTGCGGGGACGACTCCGGCGACCATGCCGGGGCGTCCGGCGTGAGCGGCGGCGGCGACTCCCGCGACGGGATCGGCGAGCAGGACCGGTGTGCAGTCCGCGGTGAGCACCGCGAGAGCGAGTCCGCGCCGTGCGGTGACGATCGCGTCGACGGACGGGATGTCGGCGGCCGGACCCCAGGGTCCGTCGACCACTGCGACGTCCGGGCCGTGCACCTGGTTCATCCAGACCACGTGCGCCGGGTCGAGGCCGAGCGACTGTGCCGCGCTGCTGCGGTTGGCGTGGACGGCGGCCGGGTCGTCACCGACCGCGCCGCCGAGGTTGAGCTCCTCGTACGGAGCGGCGCTCACCCCGCCCCACCGGTTGGTGAAGGCGAAGTGGGCGCCGCTCACGTGGTCGCGCTGTCCTATCACTTCAGGAGGTCACTTCTGCAGGTGCACTTGTGCCGGTCACTTCAGGAAGTCCGGCACGTCCAGCTCTTCGGCCTGGCTGTCCTGGTAGGGGCGGGCCGGCGGAACCTGCGGCGGGGCGACCGGGGCGGACTGCATCTCGTTCGCCGGGGTCGCCTCGACGGGCTCCGGAACCTTCGGTTCGTCGCGCGGGGTGACGCTGCCGAGGCTGCCGAAGGACGGGCGGGCCTCGGTGGCTCGCGGCGCCGGCTCCTCGCGCTTGGCGGACGCGCCGCCGATCACGTTGTCCCGCTTGGACGGCGGCTGTCCGCCGTCGAAACCGGCCGCGATGACGGTGACCCGCACCTCGTCACCCAGGGCGTCGTCGATGACGGCACCGAAGATGATGTTGGCCTCGGGGTGCGCGGCCTCACTGACCAGCTGCGCCGCCTCGTTGATCTCGAAGAGACCGAGGTCGGAGCCGCCGGAGATGGAGAGCAGCACGCCGCGTGCGCCGTCGATGGAGGCCTCGAGGAGCGGCGAGGAGATCGCCATCTCCGCGGCGGCCACCGCGCGGTCGTCGCCGCGGGCCGAGCCGATGCCCATGAGGGCCGAACCGGCCTCGGACATGACCGACTTGACGTCGGCGAAGTCGAGGTTGATCAGGCCGGGCGTGGTGATCAGGTCGGTGATGCCCTGGACACCGGACAGGAGGACCTGGTCGGCCGACTTGAAGGCGTCGAGGACGGAGACCTGCCGGTCCGAGATGGACAGGAGACGGTCGTTGGGGATGACGATGAGGGTGTCGACCTCTTCGCGGAGCTCGGCGATGCCGTCCTCCGCCTGGTTCGCGCGGCGCCGGCCCTCGAAGGTGAACGGCCGGGTGACCACACCGATCGTCAGGGCGCCCAGCGAGCGTGCGATGTTGGCGACGACAGGTGCGCCGCCAGTGCCGGTGCCACCGCCTTCGCCGGCGGTGACGAAGACCATGTCGGCCCCCTTGAGGACCTCCTCGATCTCCTCGCGGTGATCCTCGGCCGCCTTGCGTCCGACGGCCGGATTGGCTCCGGCGCCGAGTCCGCGGGTGAGTTCACGGCCGACGTCGAGCTTGACGTCCGCGTCGCTCATCAACAGGGCTTGCGCGTCGGTGTTGATGGCGATGAACTCGACGCCCTTGAGACCGACCTCGATCATCCGGTTGATGGCATTGACACCACCGCCGCCGACACCGATGACTTTGATGACTGCGAGGTAGTTCTGCGGTGCTGCCACGTCGAAGGCCTCTCGCCTCGAGTTACGTGTCGCCGCCTCGCATTGGTACGTTGCGACGACTGATGCCGAATTGGGGCGGCCCGGACTACTTGTCTGCCGACCCGAACCCTAACGCTGAAGTTTAGGGTTACCAGTGTGTCTGTTCCCTGGACTCTTCCGAACAGGACACTAAGTCGACAAGTGGCGCACGTTCAACGAACACGCCGAACCTCCCGTTTTTCTTTTCACCCTATGTGATCAGGCGTAGCAGTGCCCAACCAGGGTGCTGGCCTGCGCTGATGTGCGTCAACTCCCCGATGACGCAGGGGCAGTGGGGACACTTACGTCGAAGTGCCGCGCCTTCGGGGCGGCTTTCATGAGGGCGGTGAGGGTGGTCGCCTTGGTGTCGCCCTTCTCACCACTTCCCCATGCGACGGTGCGCCCACCGCTCAGCTCCAGGGACACATCGTCGTACGAACGGACCTTGACCGCACGGGTGTCACGGGCCACGGCCGGGGGCAGATCGCCCGCGACGCGAACCGCCTCACGCACCAGACTGTCGGGGCCGAAGCGCCGAAGGCTTGCGGCGGCGCCCGCCTGATCCGGCGTCAATTCCAGTCGGGGAACGCCACGGGGAGCCTTCTGCACAGTCGCGAAACGGACACCCTTGGCGTCAATTTCGACGAACTTGCCCACGTTGGAACCACCTTCGCGATTTTCGCCGTTTTTACCGTTTGCGCCGTTTTCGACAATCAGGACCGGCTCGCGTTCGGTCACTTTCAATCCGATTCCGTGCGGCCAGGAACGCACGACCTCGACCGAGTCGATCCTGGGCAATTTCCGGCGAAGACGGTCCTCAATGTCGCCCGTGTCGACGGAAATCAGCGGGGCGCCGACCGGAACGGCGGCGGCCGCGCGCACTTGAGCGGGCGTCAGAACTCCGGTCCCCGAGGTCGTGACGCGCTCCACCCTCAGCCACTGAGAGCCGTACAGGATCCAGATGGTGGCGGCGCCGAGCAGGAGCGCGACGCCGGTCACGATCAGGACGCGCGGGCGCGGCAGGCGCGGGCGACCGCCACGCGGAGGCCGGGGCGGGCCGGACTTCGGCTTGTGCCGCTCACCGCGGTCTGCGGTCGTCGGTCCGGCCACGCGCACTCCCTGTCCTGGCTCGGTTCACCTCGGGGGCGTGCCGGTGCCGATGGCCCGAGCGCGCTCAGCCCTTCGGACCTCCGCGCGCTCGACCTCTCGACACCGGAACGCCCCTTCGCCTCACTCGCCGGTGTGTTATTGGCGGTGGCGTGAGGCGATCGCCTCACGCACCATGCCGACGAGCAGCTCGTCGGCGTCCCGGCGGCCGAACTCGGAGGCGGCGCGGGACATCTCGTACAGCCGGTGCGGGTCGCCGAGCACGGGCAGGACGTTGCCCATGATCCACTCAGGCGTCAGCTCCGCGTCGTCGACCAGCAGTCCGCCGCCGGCCTTGACCACCGGCTGGGCGTTGAGCCGCTGTTCACCGTTGCCGATGGGCAGCGGGACGTAGGCGGCGGGGAGCCCGACGGCGGAGAGTTCGGCGACGGTCATCGCGCCCGCGCGGCAGAGCATCATGTCGGCCGCGGCGTACGCGAGGTCCATCCGGTCTACGTACGGTACCGGGATGTACGGGGGCATCCCCGGCATCTGCTGGACGTGCGGCAGTTCGTTCTTGGGGCCGACGACGTGCAGGATCTGGATGCCGGACTGCTGGAGCAGCGGAGCGACCCGCTGGACGACCTCGTTGAGGCGGCGCGCGCCCTGGGAACCGCCGGAGACGAGCAGCGTCGGAAGGTTCGGGTCGAGGCCGAAGGCGGCGCGCGCCTCGGGCCGTACGCGCGCCCGGTCGAGCGTGGCGATGGTGCGGCGCAGCGGGATGCCCACGTAACGGGCGCCGCGCAGCTTGCTGTCGGGCGTGGAGACCGCGACGCCCGCGGCGTAGCGCGAACCGATCTTGTTGGCGAGTCCGGGGCGGGCGTTGGCCTCGTGGACGACGATCGGCACACCGAGGCGCTTGGCCGCGAGGTAGCCGGGCAGGGCGACATAGCCGCCGAAGCCGACGACGCAGTCCGCCTTGGTGCGCTCCAGGATCTGCTCGGCCGCCTTGATGGTGCCGCGCAGCCGGCCCGGGACGGTGATCAGTTCAGGGGTTGGCTTGCGCGGCAGCGGTACGGCGGGGATCAGCGCGAGTTCGTATCCGCGCTCGGGTACGAGCCGCGTCTCGAGCCCCTTCTCCGTACCGAGGGCCGTGATGCCCACGGTCGGGTCCTGCCTGCGCAGGGCGTCCGCGAGGGCGAGCGCGGGCTCGATGTGGCCGGCGGTCCCCCCGCCGGCGAGTACGACATGCACCGAAATTCACCGCTCTCCGGACGTACGCGCCGTGGCGCGCCGTCGCATCGTGTTCCATCTCATCCGAGGCTGCCGCATGGCCAGGGCCGCCCGCGCCGCGGGCTCGTCCCGCGCGAACGCGATCAGGAGTCCTACGGCGAACATGGTCGGCAGCAACGCTGACCCCCCGTACGAGAACAGCGGGAGCGGGACACCGGCGATCGGCAGGAGACCGAGCACCGCACCGAGGTTGACCACGGCCTGGGCCGTGATCCAGGTGGTCACGCCACCCGCGGCGTACCTCACGAAGGGGTCCTCCGTGCGTCCGGCCACGCGGATACCCGCATAGCCTAGAGCCGCGTACAGGGCGAGCACCGACAGCGTCCCCGCAAGGCCCAGTTCCTCACCGGTGACAGCGAAGATGAAGTCGGTGTGCGCTTCGGGGAGTTGGCCCCATTTTTCCACACTCGCCCCGAGTCCGGATCCGAAGAATCCGCCCGAGGCGAGGGCGTAGATGCCGTGCAGTCCCTGCCAGCAGATGTCGTCGGGGCCCGCGTCGGTGGAGCCGAGGCAGGACAGGCGTGCCATGCGGTTGGGGCTGGTCTTGATGAGGAAGGCGCCGATGGCGGCCGCGACGGAGAGCACGCCGACGAACAGGCGGGTGGGCGCCCCGGCCAGCCAGAGCAGTCCGAAGAGGATGGCGGTGAGCAGGATCGCCGTGCCCATGTCGCCGCCGAGCATGATCAGTCCGAGCAGCAGGAAGGCCACCGGGACGAGCGGCACCAGCATGTGTTTCCACTGGGACAGCAGCCGCTTGTCGTGCTTGCGTGCCATGAGGTCGGCGCCCCACAGGACGAGGGCCAGTTTCCCGAACTCGCTGGGCTGGAGCATGAAGGGGCCGCCCAGCGAGATCCAGTTCTGGTTGCCCCCGATGGAGACTCCTATCCCCGGCACCTGCACGAGGACCATCAGGAAGACACTGCCGGCGAGCAGCGGGTAGGCCAGCGCGCGGTGCAGCTTCACCGGCATCCGCATGGCCGCGAACAGGAGGGCCGCGCCGATCGCCGCCGCGAGGAACTGCTTGCGGAAGTAGTACGAACTGGGCAGCCCGTTCTGCAGCGCCGTGATCATCGAGGCCGAGTAGACCATCACCAGGCCGAGCACGGTGATCAGGAGGCTGGAGCCGAGGATGAGGTAGTACGCGGTGAGAGGGCGGTCCCAGGCGCGGCGGGCCTGGGTGTAGAGGCGTCGTACGGGGCTGACGCGGGCCGCCCTGGCCGGTTTCTTCGGGGGACGCGCCGCCGGGGGCCGCCGGGCCGCCCGCGCGCTGCTGCCGGGCATCAGAGCACCCCACCGCTGTACGACGATGACGCTGCCACGATCCCCTCCCGAGGGTGCCCGGCGTCACCGGGCACCCGAAGGCCCCCGTCAGACGCTCGTGGAGCCGAGTTCGCGGACCGCTTCCGCGAACGCGTCGCCACGCTTGTTGTAGTTGGTGAACATGTCCATCGACGCACAGGCCGGGGCCATCAGCACGGTGTCCCCCGGCCGGGCGAGCCGCGCGGCCTCCCGGACCGCCTGCGACATCGCACCAGTGTCGGTCCGGTCGAGGTCGACCACCGGGACTTCAGGGGCGTGTCGCGCGAGGGCTTCCCGGATCAGCGCGCGGTCCTGGCCGAACAGGACGACCCCGCGAAGTCGCTTCGCCGACTTGGTGACGAGCTCGTCGAAGGACGCGCCCTTGGCGAGCCCGCCGGCGATCCACACGATCGACTCGTAGGCGGCCAAGGAGGCTTCCGCGGCATGGGTGTTGGTCGCCTTGGAGTCGTCGACGTACGCGACTGCGTCGACGTCGGCGACGTGCGCGATGCGGTGCGCGTCGGGTGTGAAGGCGCGCAGTCCGTCGCGCACGGCGGCGGGCTCGACGCCGAAGGCGCGCCCGAGGGCGGCGGCCGCGAGGGCGTTGGCGATGTTGTGCGGGGCGGGCGGGTTGACGTCCGCGACCTCGGCGAGCTCCTGGGCGTTCTTGTGCCGGTTGTCGACGAAGGCCCGGTCGACCAGGATGCCGTCCACGACGCCCAGTTGGGAGGGGCCGGGCGCGCCGAGGGTGAAGCCGATCGCGCGGCAGCCCTCCTCGACGTCGGCCTCACGGACCAGGTCCTCGGTCGACGGCTTGTCGGTGGCATCGACGTTGTAGACGCAGGCGACCTGATTGCCTTCGTAGATACGGCCCTTGTCGGCGGCGTACGCCTCCATGGAGCCGTGCCAGTCGAGGTGGTCGGGCGCGAGGTTGAGGACCGCCGCGGAGTGGGCGCGCAGCGAGGGCGCCCAGTGCAGCTGGTACGAGGAGAGCTCGACGGCGAACACGTCGTACGCGTCGTCGCCTTCGAGTACGACGTCGATGATCGGCGTACCGATGTTGCCGACGGCCGCCGTGCGCAGGCCCGCCGCCTCCAGGATCGACGCGAGCATCTGCGTGGTGGTGGTCTTGCCGTTGGTGCCCGTGATGGCGAGCCAGGGGGCGGCGCCGGGGCCGCGCAGGCGCCAGGCGATCTCCACGTCCCCGACGACGTCCACGCCCGCCTCGGCCGCCGCCGCGAAGAGCGGGGACGAGGGCTTCCAGCCCGGTGACGTGACGACGAGTTCGGTGCCGTCGGGGAGCGTCTCGGCATCCCCGAGCTGGGCCGCGACGCCTAGCTGCGCGAGCTCGGCCGCCCTGGCGCGGTGCGTCTCGCTGTCGCCGCCGTCCACGACCGTGACCGACGCGCCGAAGCCGGCCAGGGCGCGGGCGGCGCTGATGCCGCTCACGCCGAGACCGGCGACGGTGACTCGCTTGTTCTGCCAGTCGGACGCAGTGGTCACTTGTCGGCTGCCCATCCCGCGTAGAAGAGGCCGAGGCCGACGATCACGCACATGCCCTGGATGATCCAGAAGCGGACCACCACAAGGACTTCGGACCAGCCCTTGAGTTCGAAGTGGTGTTGCAGTGGCGCCATGCGGAAGACGCGCTTGCCGGTGAGCCGGAAGGAGCCGACCTGGATGACCACGGACATGGTGATCAGGACGAACAGGCCGCCGAGCAGGGCGAGCAGGAACTCCGTGCGGGAGCAGATGGCCAGACCCGCGAGGGCGCCGCCGAGCGCGAGGGAGCCGGTGTCACCCATGAAGATCTTCGCGGGCGAGGTGTTCCACCACAGGAAGCCGAAGCAGGCACCCATCAGGGCCGATGCGACGACCGCCAGGTCGAGTGGGTCTCTGACCTCGAAACAGGCGGCGGGGTTGGTGAGGGTCTGCGCGTTGGCGCAGGACTCCTGGAACTGCCAGACACCGATGAAGGTGTACGCGCCGAAGACCATCACGGAGGCGCCGGTGGCGAGGCCGTCGAGGCCGTCCGTGAGGTTCACGCCGTTCGACATCGCGAGGATCATGAACAGCGCCCAGACCACGAACAGGACCGGGCCGATCGTCCAGCCGAAGTCCTGCACGAAGGAGAGCTTCGTGGAGGCCGGGGTGTTGCCGCGGTTGTCGGCGAACTGGAGCGAGAGCACCGCGAAGGCGATACCGACGGTCAGCTGTCCGGCCATCTTCGCCTTGGCCCGCAGGCCGAGCGAGCGGCGCTTGACGATCTTGATGTAGTCGTCGAGGAAGCCGACCAGGCCCATACCGCCCATCAGGCCGAGCACCAGCAGGCCCGACAGGGTCGGCGCCGCACCGGTGATGACCTTGCTCATGAAGTACGCGATGAACGTCGCCAGGATGAAGGCGATACCACCCATCGTCGGAGTACCGCGCTTGGCGTGGTGCTCGCGCGGGCCGTCGTCACGGATGTACTGGCCATAGCCCTTGCGCGCAAGGAGCTTGATCAGCAGGGGCGTCCCGATCAGGGTCAGGAAGAGCCCGATCACACCCGCGAAGAGGATCTGCTTCATCATCGGGCAGCAACCTCGCCCACGTTGTCGCCGTCGACGGCGAGCAGCGCCTGCGCGACGCTCTCCAGGCCCACCGACCTGGAGGCCTTCACGAGCACGACGTCACCCGGGCGCAGCTCGCTGCGCAACAGGTCGACAGCCGCCTGTGCGTCGGACACGTGCACCGACTCCTCACCCCACGAACCCTCGTTATAGGCGCCCAGTTGCAGCCAGGACGCTTCCCTGCCCCCGACTGCCACGAGCTTGCTGACGTTGAGCCGGACGGCAAGCCGTCCGACCGCGTCGTGCTCGGCCAGCGCCTCGTCCCCGAGCTCGGCCATATGACCGAGCACCGCCCATGTACGGCGCCCTCTGCCCATCGCTACGAGCGCTCGCAGAGCGGCTCGCATGGACTCGGGGTTCGCGTTGTAGGCGTCGTTGACGACCGTCACGCCGTCCGGGCGCTCGGTGACCTCCATACGCCAGCGGGACAGTGTGCCCGCCTCGGAGAGCGCGAGGGCGATCTCCTCCACGGACATGCCAAGGTCATGGGCGACGGCGGCCGCGGCGAGCGCGTTCGACACGTGGTGCTCACCGTACAGGCGCAAGGTCACGTCGCTGCACCCGGAGGGTGTGCGAAGGCTGAAGGAAGGCTGTCCGTTCTCCGTGAGCCGGACATTCTCGGCGCGCACGTCGGCGTCGGCGGCCTCTCCGAAGAGCAGCACCCTCGCCTTCGTGCGGGAGGCCATGGCGCGGACGAGGGGGTCGTCGGCGTTGAGGATCGCGGTGCCGTCGGCCGGCAGGCTCTCGACCAGCTCGCCCTTGGCCTCGGCGATCTGCTCGCGGCCGCCGAACTCGCCGATGTGCGCGGTGCCGACGTTGAGGACGACGCCGATCCTCGGCGGGGTCAGGCCGGTGAGGTACCGGATGTGGCCCTTGCCGCGCGCGCCCATCTCCAGGACGAGGTAGCGGGTGTCGTCGGTGGCGCTCAGCGCGGTCAGCGGCAGGCCGATCTCGTTGTTGAACGAGCCCGGTGTGAAGACCGTGGGCGCCTTGCGGCGCAGGACCTGGGCGATCAGGTCCTTGGTACTGGTCTTGCCGGCGGAGCCGGTGAGCGCGACGAGGGTGGCGCCGAGCCGTTCGACGACGGTGCGCGCCAGCGCGCCGAGGGCGGCCTGCACATCGTCGACAACGATGGCGGGCACCCCGACCGGGCGCGAGGCGAGTACGGCGGCGGCTCCGGCGTCCACCACGGCGGCCGCGTAGTCGTGGCCGTCGACGCGCTCGCCGGCGAAGGCGGCGAACAGGCTGCCGTCCGTGACCTTCCGGGAGTCGATGACGACCGGTCCGGTCACCCGGACCGACGGATCCGGTATGTCGTACGTCTGCCCGCCGACGGCTGTAGCGATCTCGGCGAGGGAGAGGGCGATCACAACTTCATCCCTGGGTTTGCTGGATAGCTTCGCGAAGCACCAGGCGGTCGTCGAAGGGACGCACCACCCCGGCGATGTCCTGGCCCTGCTCGTGGCCCTTGCCCGCGACGAGGACGGTGTCGCCCGGCTGCGCGCGGGCGACCACGGCGGCGATGGCCGCCGCCCTGTCCTCGAAGACCTGGACCTCGGCGCGCTCGTGAGCAGGCACCTCGGCGGCGCCCGCGAGCATCGTGGCGAGGATCGCGAGGGGGTCCTCGGAGCGGGGGTTGTCCGATGTCAGTACGGCGGTGTCGGCGAGCCGGGCGGCGGCGGCGCCCATCGGCATCCGCTTGGTGGTGTCACGGTCGCCGCCGCAGCCGAGCACGATGTGGAGCTTGTTCTCGGTCACCTTGCGCAGCGCGCGCAGCACGGACTCGACGGCGTCGGTCTTGTGCGCGTAGTCGACGACGGCGAGGTAGGGCTGGCCCGCGTCGACGCGCTCCAGGCGGCCGGGGACGCCCGGCACGGCGGCGACGCCGTCCGCGGCCTGCTGCGGGTCGATGCCCGCGACGGCGAGCGCGACGATCGCGGCGAGCGCGTTGGCCACGTTGAACGGCCCGGCCAGCGGGGACTTGGCGGTGATCCGCTCGCCCTTGGGGCCGACGGCCACGAAGGTGGAGTCGAACGGGCCGACCTCGACGTCCTCGGCGCGCCAGTCGGCGTCCGGGTGGCCCTCCGCGGAGAAGGTCACGACGGGCACTTCGGACTCGTCGATGAGCCGACGGCCGTACTCGTCGTCGTAGTTCACGACGCCCTGTTTGCTGCGTGCGCGTGTGAACAGCTGCGCCTTGGCCCGGAAGTAGTCCTCCATGTCGGAGTGGAACTCCATGTGCTCCGGGCTGAGGTTGTTGAAGACCGCCACGTCGAAGACGCAGCCGTCGACCCGGCCGAGCACGAGGGCGTGGCTGGAGACCTCCATCGCGACCGCGTCCACACCGCGCTCGCGCATCACCGCGAACAGCGCCTGGAGGTCGGTGGCTTCGGGGGTGGTGCGCTCCGACTTGATGCGCTCGTCGCCGATGCGCATCTCGACGGTGCCGATGAGTCCGGTGCTGTGCATCGTGCGCAGCCCGCCCTCGATGAGGTAGGCCGTCGTGGTCTTGCCGGACGTGCCCGTGATGCCGATCTGGAGCAGATCGCGGCCGGGGTGGCCGTAGATCGTGGCCGCCAGCTCTCCCATCCGGCCGCGCGGGTTCTCCACGACGAGGGCCGGCAGACCGGCCGCCGCGACGCGTTCGGCGCCCGACGGGTCGGTGAGGGCGGCGACGGCGCCGAGGCTCGCGGCCTGGGCGGCGAAGTCGGCGCCGTGGAAGCGGGCGCCGGGCAGGGCCGCGTAGATGTCACCGGGGCGCACGGCGCGCGAGTCGTGCGTGATGCCGGTGCTCCCCGTCGACGCCGAGGGCTCTTCGGGCGCGAGGACGCCCAGCTGATCTGCGAGATCGGCAAGTCGTGTCGCGGTGACCTGCACCGGTCGCGGCGGTCCCGGATATGTCACGGGAACGTCCTTCTGGGTGTTCTGGGACTGATCAGCGTGTGGCACGGCGGTGAGCGTACCGGGCTCACCCCCCATGGAGCGAAGCGAGGGGCGTGGCGCGGGCTGGTTCCCGGGGTCCGGGGTGATCGTTGTCACGGGCTGTACCTGGTCACTCTCGGGGCTCGGATCAGGGCTGGTAGCTGACGGGCAGCCGGGCGGGCTCGGCGCCGGTGGGCGGCACCTGGAGCGTCTTGAGGGCGAACTCCATGACCTGCTTGAAGATGGGGCCGCAGATCTGGCCGCCGAAGTAGCTGCCCTTGGTGGCGTTCTGGATCGCGCAGTAGACGGTGACGCGGGGCTTGTCGGCGGGGGCGAAACCGGCGAACGACGACGTGTACCCCTTATACCTGCCGGTGGCCGGATCGACTCGGTTGGCGGTGCCGGTCTTGCCGGCGACGCGGTAGCCGGGGATGCGCGCCTTGGCGCCGGTGCCCTCCTCGTCGTCCACGACGGACTCGAGCATCTGCGCGACCGTCTTGGCCGTCTTCGCGCTGACGACCCGGTTCTGCTGGGGCTTTGGGGCCGGGGTGAACCTGCCGTCGGGTCCCTTGGTGCCGCGTACGAGGGTGGGCTCCACGCGTACGCCGCCGTTGGCGATGGTCGAGTAGACGGAGGCGGCCTGCATCGCGTTGATGGAGAAACCCTGGCCGAAAGGGATCGTGTACTGCTGCGAGGTCGACCACTTGTCGGCGGGGGCCAGGATGCCCGGGGTCTCGCCCGGGAAGTCGAGCCCGGTGGGGCGGCCGATGCCGAACTTGCGCAGGTACGACGAGAGCACCTGGTTGGCCTGGGGCTGGGTCTTGCCGAGCTGGCCCGCCGCCAGGATGGTGCCGATGTTGCTGGACTTGGCGAGCACGCCGTTCAGCGTGAGATGCCAGGTGGGGTGGTCGATGTCGTCCTGGAAGAGCCGGTCGCCGCGGTGCAGCCGGTTGGGCACCGTGACATGCGTGTCGGGGGTGGCCGCGTTCTCCTCCAGGACGGCGGCCATCGACATGACCTTCGCGGTGGAGCCGGGCTCGTACGCGTCCTGGAGCGCGGCGTTGCCCATGGCGGTGGAGTTGGCCTGCGAGAGGTCGTTGGGGTCGAAGCCGGGCGCGTTGGCCATCGCCAGGACCTCGCCGGTCCTGGTGTCCTGCACCATCACGTAGCCGCGGTCCGCCCCGGACTTCTTCACCTGGTCGGTGATGGCCTTCTGCGCGGCCCACTGGATGTCGCGGTCGATGGTGAGCTCGATCTCCGAACCGGGCACGGCGGGCTGCTCGTTGCTGCCGGCCGTGGGCACCTGACGGCCGCCGGACTGGGCGTACTTGATCTCGCCGGGCTTGCCCGCCAGATCCTTGTTCAGCTGCTGCTCGATACCGCCGCCGCCCTTGCCGTCGGCGTTGACCCAGCCCAGTATCCCGGCGGCCAGATCGCCGTTCGGGTACACGCGCTTGCTGCTGGGGTCGGCGAAGACTCCGGCGATGACGCTCGCCGACTTCTCCCGGTCCGCCTTCTCGGAGAGCGCGCTCTTGAGGTCCTTGATCTGCTTCCAGACCTGGGGGGTCTGGCGGCGGGCCAGCAGGACGTAGCGCGTCCTGGGGGTCCGCAGCTTCTTCGCGACCACGTCGGCGTCCACGCCGAGGATCGGGGCGAGGAGCGCCGCGGCCTGCTCGGGCGCGTCCCGCGGCACCACCGGGGCCGTGGAGTTCTTGGCGGCCGTGGTGTCCGCCGCCCGGAACATCGTGGGGTCGGCCGTGATGTCGTACGCGTCCACGCTGGTGGCGAGCGCGACCCCGCTGCGGTCCGTGATCCCGCCGCGCTCGGCCGCGAGGACGTGCTCGACGTACCGGTGCTGTTCGGCCTTGGCCGCGTACGCGCTGGCGTCGACGGCCTGCACCTGGAGCAGGCGTACGACGAAGGCGATGAGAACGAGGGTGAGGCCGAGGCTGACCATGCGCAGCCGGGGGCGCGGGCTGCCGAGTCGCAGGGCGGCGGGCGCCTTGACGGGGGCGGGACGCGGGCGCCTGGCGCCGGGGTTCGGGCGCCGGGAGGCGGCGGGGCGGCCGTTCCTCGCGGGCCTCGCGGGGGCTGGGACCCGGCGTCGCGGGGGCTCCCTGTCGGTCATTCCGTCACCTGCCGGAGGTCGAGGGCGCGGGTTTCACCTGCGAGGACGTGGGATTCGGGGTGGCCTTGGGGGTCGCGGACGGGGTCGGCGAGGGGCTCGGAGTCGGGCCCGCGATCTGGGGCGGGGGCGGCGCGGGCCGCCACAGTGTGGAGGGGGCGGCGGCCGCGCCGGGGACGCCGCGCACCGTGCCGTCGGGGTTGAGGAAGGCCGGGTCGCCGCCGGGGACCATGCCGAGCTCGCGGGCGCGGCGCTGCAGGGCGTCGGGGGCCGCGTAGGCGTCGACGTCGCGCTGGAGCGCCTGCTCGTCGTCGGTGAGGTCGGTCGTCTGCTTCTTGAGGTCGTTCAGCCTGAACGACCCTTCGTTGAGAGCCGAGTTCAGCATCAGGAGCGTGATCAGCCCGCCGCCGAGCAGCAGCACGACGAGGAGCACGAACGGTGTGCGGGCCGCCCGGCCGGCGCCCGCGGATCCCGAGGGCAGCAGCCGCGCGAGCCGCGCGGCCCTCCCCCGCAGTTCGCGCCTGGGACTCATCGACCCCTCCTCGCGCGCCCGGAACTCACCCGGCGACCTCCTCGCGGATGCGCTGCGCACCCCGCAGCCGCGCCGGGGCCGCCCGGCGGTTCTCGGCGACCTCTTCCTCGGTGGGGAGTTCGGCGCCGCGCGTGAGCAGCTTGAGCCGTGGCTGGTAGCGCTCGGGGACGACCGGGAGTCCGGGCGGCGCGGTCGTCGCGGCGCCGGCCGCGAACACCTGCTTCACGAGCCGGTCCTCGAGCGAGTGGTACGACAGGACGGCGATACGCCCCCCGACGGCAAGCGTCTGCACGGCGGCCGGAATGGCCCGCTCCAGGACGCTGAGCTCGCCGTTCACCTCGATGCGCAGGGCTTGGAAGGTGCGCTTGGCGGGGTTGCCGCCGGTGCGCTTGGCGGCCTGCGGCAGCGCGTCACGGATCAGCTCCACGAGCCGGGCACTGTTGCTGAACGGCTCCTTCTCGCGCTCACGCACGACCGCCGAGACGATCCGCTTGGCCTGCTTCTCCTCGCCGTACGCGCGCAGGATCCGCACCAGTTCGCCCGGGGGGTATGTGTTGAGGACCTCGGCGGCGCTCATTCCGGTCGTCTGGTCCATACGCATGTCGAGCGGCGCGTCCTGCGCGTAGGCGAAGCCACGGTCGGCCTCGTCGAGCTGCATGGAGGAGACGCCCAGGTCGAAGAGGACGCCCTGCACGCGCGGGATGCCGAGCCGGTCGAGGACCTCGGGAAGCTCGTCGTAGACGGCGTGCACGAGGGTGGCGCGGTCCCCGAACGGGGCGAGGCGCTCACCGGAGAGGCGCAGGGCCTCCTTGTCGCGGTCGAGACCGACGAGGCGGCAGGAGGGGAACGTGGAGAGAAGGGCTTCGCTGTGTCCGCCGAGGCCGAGCGTGCAGTCGACGACCACCGCACCCGGCTCGGCGAGGGCCGGGGCCAACAGGTCCAGGCAGCGCTGGAGCATCACCGGGACATGTCGGGTCTGGCTCAAGGGGCCCTCTCAGTTCCGGCGCGGCGCCCACGCACCGCCGGGGTGCCCGTCGCGCACGTGGTGAAGAGTCCGGTGAAGTGCCGGGATCTTCGGTGTTTCCTGGGGTTTCCGCGTCACTTTAGTCCACGGTGTCGCCCGGTCAATCAACCGGCCTGCGCGTCGCGCGCCGCCTCTTCGCGATGCCACCGATCAGGAGAAATCACCCGTACGGGCGAGCCGAAGCGCCCCTGTGGGTTACCTCACAACAAGCCCCGATGGCGTTCTTTGTCCGCTCTCACAGCGGGCTTGTCCCAGGAGTGACCATTACCGTCATAGCTATGACGACTTCCGCATCCCTCCCTGCTGAGTCCGAAAGCGCCATACCTGCCGACGGCACCGTGACCGACCGCCTCGTCGAGGCGAACCAGCGCTACGCCGAGGCCTTCACCGACCCAGGTATGGACGCCCGTCCCGTTCTGCAGGTGGCTGTGGTGGCCTGCATGGACGCGCGGCTCGACCTGCACGCCGCCCTGGGCCTCGAGCTGGGCGACTGCCACACCATCCGCAACGCCGGCGGCGTCGTCACCGACGACGTCATCCGCTCGCTGACCATCAGCCAGCGGGCGCTCGGCACCCGCAGCGTGGTGCTGATCCACCACTCGGGCTGCGGCCTGGAAGGCCTCTCCGAGGACTTCCGGCACGACCTGGAGATGGAGGTCGGCCAGCGCCCGACCTGGGCCGTCGAGGGGTTCCGCGATGTCGACCAGGACGTGCGCCAGTCCATCCAGAAGGTGCGCACCTCGCCCTTCCTGCTGCACACCGACGACGTACGCGGCTTTGTCTTCGACGTGAAGTCGGGCCGGCTGCGGGAGATCCGGCCCAACTGAGCCACGGACTCGACCACGCTCTCAAAAGGTCGTAAGCCCCGACATATCGCTGCCAGTTATCCACAGTCGAGTGACACGAACCGGTAACGGCAACAAGAATGCGGTGAGGCACCTCGCGCGAGAAGACGGAACTGCTCGCGCGTGGTGTCCGTGTTTCGGGGTGGGCCGGGCCGCAGCATCGAGCGTCGGCCCGGAAAGTACGGGCCGAGGAGGGCCGGGTGACGACCTATGACGATCGAGCGAGCCTCACTGATCTGACCACCACTGTGGAGCGAGTCCGCAGGTCGGTGGAGGGTGTGATCGAGGGCAAGCCGGAGGTCGTACGGCTTTCGCTGACGGTGCTCCTGGCCGAGGGGCACCTGCTCATCGAGGATGTACCGGGCGTAGGCAAGACCATGCTGGCGAAGGCGCTCGCCAAGTCCATCGACTGCTCGGTGCGTCGCATCCAGTTCACGCCCGACCTGCTGCCGTCGGACATCACCGGTGTCTCCATCTGGGACCAGCAGCGCCGGGACTTCGAGTTCAAGCCGGGCGCGATCTTCGCGCAGATCGTGATCGGCGACGAGATCAACCGCGCGTCCCCGAAGACGCAGTCGGCGCTCCTGGAGTCCATGGAGGAACGCCAGGTCACCATCGACGGGCAGACGTACGAGCTGCCCAGCCCCTTCATGGTGGTGGCCACGCAGAACCCGGTCGAGATGGAGGGCACGTACCCGCTGCCAGAGGCGCAGCGCGACCGCTTCATGGCCCGGGTGTCGATCGGCTACCCGAGCCCGGAGGCCGAGCTGCAGATGCTCGACATCCACGGCGGGGCCTCCCCTCTGGACGACCTCCAGCCGGTGGCGCACGCGCACGACATCGTGAAGCTCGTCGACGCCGTCCGCTCGGTCCACGTGGCCGACTCGGTGCGGCGGTACGCGGTCGACCTGGTCGCCGCCACGCGCAGCCACCCCGACCTGAGACTCGGCGCCTCGCCGCGCGCGACGCTGCATCTGCTGCGGGCGGCGAAGGCATCCGCGGCGCTGAGCGGGCGTGAGTACGCGCTGCCCGACGACGTGCAGGCGCTCGCCGTGCAGGTCCTCGCGCACCGCCTGCTGCCCACGGCGCAGGCCCAGTTGAACCGGCGTACGTCCGAGCAGGTGGTCCTGGAGATCCTCCAGCACACGTCGGTCCCGGCCGCCTCCGGCCACGGGTCCCCGATGTACGGCCAGCAGCCGCCCGGCGCCCGGAGGCTGTGATGGCCGAGGGGGGAGGCTTCGGGGGTGACGACGACAAGGGCGGCCTTCGGGTCGCGCTCTCGGGGCTGACCACCCGTGGACGTTCGTTCCTGGCCGCCGGGGTGGCGGCGGCGATCTGCGCGTACGCCCTGGGACAGAGCGATCTGCTCCGGGTCGGGCTGCTGCTCGCCGTGCTGCCGCTGGTCTGCGCGTTCGTGCTCTACCGCACGCGCTACCGGGTCGCGGGCAGCCGGCGGCTGTCCCCCGCGCGCGTGCCCGCGGGCAGCGAGGCCCGCGTCCATCTCCGCATGGACAACGTCTCGCGGCTGCCCACGGGCCTGCTGATGCTCCAGGACCGGGTGCCGTACGTGCTCGGGCCGCGCCCCCGCTTCGTCCTGGACCGGGTGGAGGCGGGCGGCCGCCGCGAGGTGTCGTACCGCGTGCGCTCGGACCTGCGGGGCCGCTATCCGCTCGGCCCGCTCCAGCTGCGCCTGACGGACCCGTTCGGCCTGTGCGAGCTGTCCCGGTCCTTCTCCACGTACGACACCCTCACGGTCGTCCCGCGCGTGGAGCCACTGCCCGCGGTGCGGCTGACCGGCGAGGCCAAGGGGTACGGCGACGGGCGGAACCGCTCGCTGGCCCTGGCCGGCGAGGACGACGTGATCCCGCGCGGGTACCGCTACGGGGACGACCTGCGCCGTGTGCACTGGCGCTCCACCGCGCGCTACGGCGAGCTGATGGTGCGCCGCGAGGAGCAGCCGCAGCGGGCCCGCTGCACGGTGCTCCTCGACACCCGGCGCCTCGCCTTCCAGGGCGCGGGCCCCGACTCGGCCTTCGAGTGGGCGGTGTCGGGCACGGCGTCGACGCTGTTCCACATGCTCGAACGGGGCTTCTCCGTACGTCTGTTGACCGATACGGGCAATTCGGTGCCGGGCGAGGGGTCCGACGGGTTCGCCGGCGCCAGCCAGGAGTCGGCGGACGCGGCCGGACTGATGATGGACACGCTCGCCGTCGTCGACCACTCGGACGGCTCGGGGCTCGCGCGCGCGTACGACGTGCTGCGCGGGGGGAACGAGGGGCTGCTGGTGGCCTTCTTCGGCGATCTCGACGAGGAGCAGACCGCGGTCGCCGCCAGCATGCGGCAGCGCAGCGGCGGCGCCGTCGCCTTCGTGCTCGACAGCGAGACCTGGACGCGCGGCGCCCCGTCGGAGCGCTGCGAGGAGCGGCTGCGGATGCTGCGCGAGGCGGGCTGGTCGGCCCTCGCGGTCCCGCCCGGCACCTCCCTGACCGACCTGTGGCGCGACGCCGACCGGCACCGGGCGTCCACCGGCGCGGAGAACGGACCGGCGGTGACGGGGTGGGGTTCTTGATCATGTGTGATGTCACCGGGGGAAAGGCGCGGTCATGAGCGGAGGCGCTCGGCTGACGCTGTGTGCGACGGCGGCCACTTTCATGGCGGCGTGTGCCCTGCTGCCGCTGGTCGATCTGGCGACCTGGATCTTCCAGGCCGCGTTCCTGCTGGTCGTCCAGGCCGGGGTGGGGGCGCTGACCCGGCGCGTGCCTCTCGCGCGGCCGCTCACGGTGGCCGTGCAAGCGCTCGTGACGCTGATGCTGCTCACCCTGCTGTTCGCGAACACGCAGGCGATCGGCGGGGTGCTGCCGGGCCCGGAGGCGTTCCGTCACTTCGGGGAGCTGCTCCAGGCGGGCGGCGACGACGTGGGTCGGTTCGCGATCCCCGCGCCGCTGTCCGACGGGATCCGGCTGATGCTGGTGGGTGGCGTCCTGGTGATCGGCCTCGCGGTGGACGCGCTCGCGGTGACGTTCCGCAGCGCGGCGCCCGCCGGGCTGCCGCTGCTCGCCCTGTACTCGGTCGCCGCGGGCCTCTCCCACGGCTCCGCCGACTGGCTGTGGTTCCTGCTCGCCGCCGGCGGCTATCTGATGCTGCTCCTCGCCGAGGGACGGGACCGGCTCTCGCAGTGGGGGCGCGTCTTCGGCGGTACGGCCCGCTCACCGGGCCGCGCGGGCGGCGCGGCCGAGAGCACGGCCGATGCCGTGGCCCCGATCCGCACGGGCCGCCGCATCGGCGCGCTCGCGCTCGGCATCGCCCTGGTGGTGCCGCTCGCCCTGCCCGCGCTCGAGGGCGGCCTGCTCGGCCCGACGGGTACGGGCGCGGGCGTGGGCTCCGGGGGCGGCGGCACCATCTCCGCCGTGAACCCCCTGGTCTCCCTCCAGAACAGCCTGAACCAGCCCGAGGACCGGGAGGTGATGTCGTACCGCACGAACTCGAAGGACACCCAGGACCTCTATCTGCGGATCGTCTCCCTCGACGAGTTCGACGGGACGACCTGGCGGCCCGCCAAGCGCAGCATCAGCGACGTGCCCTCGACGTTCCCGAGCCCCCGCGGCCTCGGCGCGGACGTCCGCAGGACGGAGATCCGCACGAACATCGCGGCGGCCGGCTGGTACGCCCAGGACTGGCTGCCGCTCCCCTACCCGGCGACGAAGGTCGACATCTCGGGGCGCTGGCGGTACGAGCCGGTGGGCCGGACCCTCGTCGGCGACCACAACCAGACCACGCGCGGCAAGAAGTACGGCGTCGAGAGCCTGATCGTCCAGCCGACGGCGGAGCAGCTGGCGAACGCTCCCGAGGCGCCGAGCGAGCTGCGGCGGGAGTTCACCAAGGTGCCGTCGTCACTGCCGGCGATCGTCGAGAAGACGGCGCTGCGGGTCACCGAGGGCGCGGCGAACAACTACCAGCGGGCCGTGAAACTCCAGGACTACTTCGCCGTGAGCGGTGGCTTCACGTACAACACGGAGGTCCAGGCCGGCAGCGGCTCCTCGGCCATCGCCCGTTTCCTGAAGGACAAGGAGGGCTTCTGCGTCCACTTCTCCTTCTCGATGGCCGCGATGGCCAGGACGCTGGGGATCCCGGCGCGGGTGGCGGTGGGCTTCACGCCGGGCTCTCCGCAGGCGGACGGCCGGATGTCGGTCGGCCTGCGGGACGCGCACGCGTGGCCGGAGCTGTACTTCGAGGGCGTGGGCTGGACGCGCTTCGAGCCGACGCCGAACCGCGGCACGGCTCCCGATTACACCCGTGACGACACCCCGGCGGGCAACCCGAGCAACCCGGCGGCGCCCAGCGAGGCCGCCTCGTCCCAGCCGTCCGCCGGTCAGCCTTCCGCGTCGGACAACTGCCCGGCGGCCGAGCGAAAGCTGGAAGGCTGCTCGAACACGGCGCCCGCGGTGATCGGCGCGTCCGGCGGCGACGGCCCGCCCTTCGGCACGATCGCCCTCGTCGCGCTGGGCGTGGTGCTGGTGGTGCTCGTGCCGCTGCTGCCGATGCTGTGGCGGCGGCGGGTACGGGCCGTGCGGCTCGGCTCGTCCGGCCGCACGGACGGGGACGCGGCGGCCCGCACCCTCGCGGCGTGGCTGGAAGTGACCGATACGGCGTGGGACCACGGCATCGCACCGGACGATTCACAGACGCCGCGGAAGGCGGCGGCGCGGATCGTCCGCGTCGGAGAGCTCGATCAGGTGGCTGCGGACTCCGTGCATCGGGTGGCGGCCGCGGTGGAGCAGGTGCTCTACGCGCCGAGGCCGCAGCCGACTGCGGGTCTCGGGGACGACGTGCGCCGCCTTGAGCAGGGCCTGCACGCCAAGGCGAGCCGCTCGGCCCGGCTGCGGGCGACGCTCGCACCGCGCTCGGCCGTTCGAGTGGCGTGGAGCCTTTCGCAGCGCTGGGCGGAGCTCGGCTCCCGCTGGACGACCCGGAAGTCGACGCTTCTGCGGCGGGCGCGGCGGCCTTCCGGCCAGGAGGGCTGACAGGCGGGGGTGCGGGGCGGCGCCCCTCGCGCGCAAGCGGCCACGCCGACGCGCGGACAAGCCGGCCCGCGGATTTGCCGGCACGCCCATGCGCCGGCCCGCGGATACGCCTGAGGGGTGACCACCCGTGAGTGGTCACCCCTCAGCTACATCTGTTCCCTGAAGGACTCTGATCCCGTGAGGACCTCGTCCGGCAGGGGCTCAGCGGCCGCCCTGGCCGCCCTGTTCGTCTCGGCGCCGCTGCCAGCGCTTCTCGATCCGGTCCATCATCGACCGGTGCTTCTTGCCCTGTCGGCGTGCGGCCGGCGGCGCTCCTGGCGCTGCTCCGGCAGCCGGCTGTTCACCGGGCTTGGGCGCTTTGCGCCATGCGGTCATGGCAAGGACCGCGCAGCCCAGCATGACGAGGAACCCCACCACGCTGATCCAGATCTGCTTTGCGACCATTCCGGCCATGAGGAGCGCGATACCCACCAGGAATCCGGCGACTGCCTGGTAGACCCGACGTCGGGTGTACGTACGCAGCCCGCTTCCCTCAAGCGCTGTCGCGAACTTGGGATCTTCGGCGTACAGCGCTCGCTCCATCTGCTCGAGCATTCGCTGCTCGTGCTCCGAGAGCGGCACGGAGTCCTCCTCATCGTGCAGTCGCCGGGGCGACCGGGGGTCCCCTTCAGGATAGGCAGGGAATCGCCCCCGTGAAACCCGCCCCTCTACGCCAACTTCGCCAACCAGGACCACCACGCGGCTCCGGCTCACTGAGGCGTTAATGCCCCGGCGGCCGTCCCGTCATGCCGGACCGTCTCCCTCGATCATACGGCGCCCGGCGTGGAAGCGGGGGGCCTGTGGCGTACTCCATCCGCCGCTGCGCCCCTGATCAGCGGCGCGTCACCGGGGGCACTCACACCTCCGGGGTCCCCTGCTTCTCGCCGAGGACGTGCAGCTGCGTGGCGACGGAGTGGAAGGCGGGCAGCTCGGCGGCTGCGGCCTCCAGCTTGAGGAGCTCCTGGAGGGCGCTCGGTTCGGTGTCCACGAGGACGCCCGGCACGAGGTCGGCGAAGATCCGTACGCCGTGCACCGCGCCGACCTCGACGCCCGCGGATCCGACGAGCTGGGTGAGCTGCTCGGCGCTGAAGCGGCGCGGCACGGGGTCGCCGTCGCCCCAGCGGCCCGCCGGGTCGCCGAGGGCCTGCCTGGCCTCCTTGAAGTGCCCGGCGAGCGCGCGTGCGAGCACGGCGCCGCCGAGTCCCGCGGCGAGCAGGCTGAGGACGCCGGAGGAGCGCAGGGCGCCCACCGCGTTGCGTACGCCCTCGGCGGGGTCGTCGACGTACTCCAGGACGCCGTGGCACAGGACCGCGTCGTATCCGTCGCGCTCGACCACGTCGAAGAGACCGGAGACGTCGCCCTGCACCCCGCGCACGCGGTCGGCCACGCCGGCCTCGGCCGCGCGGCGCTCGAGCGCGAAGAGCGCGTTCGGGCTGGGGTCGACGACGGTGACGCGGTGGCCGAGGCCTGCCACGGGCACCGCGAAGTTACCGCTGCCGCCTCCGGTGTCGAGCACGTCGAGCGACTCGCGCCCCGTGGCCTTGACGCGACGGTCGAGGGCGTCCTTGAGAACGTCCCAGACCACGGCGGTACGGAGAGAAGCGCGGGGGCGCATCGGGTCCGACACGACAGGTGACTCCTCGGCGCGGCTCCGGCTCATGGGCTGCGGAGCGATGGGGGTTCCTCCCCCACCGGCACGGCGATGGGTGGAGGGTTCGGGCGCCTCCACCCTATTGCCTCGTGAGAGCTGTCCGGTCACCCCACGTCGGGCACCTCCCGGCCTGCCGCCGGGGCCTCGTCCTGCGCCCTGGGCCGGGGCAGTGAGGGCTGGAGCAGCAGCATCCTCTCGACGAGACGCAGGAACATCGCGACGTCGCGGAGCAGGTCGTCCGCGTCGCGGGTGCCGGCCGCCCCCTGGATGCCCGCTTCGGCGCGCGCCCTGCGGGTGGCGCCGGAGGCGAACAGGGCGCTCCACTCGGTCAGTTCGGGTGCGATCTCGGGGAGCACTTCCCAGGCGCTCCGTATCCGGGCACGGCGTCGTGGCGTGGTTTCGGGGCGGCCGCGGGCGGCGAGTACGGCGGCCGCGGTGCGCAGGGCGGCGAGGTGGGCCGTGGCGTACCGCTCGTTGGGTGTCTCGAGGAGGGCCGCTTCGTCGAGTCCCGTGCGCGCCTGGGCGAGCAGGTCGAGTGCGGCGGGAGGGGCTGTCGCCCGGCGGAGTACGGGGTGGACGTCGGCGGCGGGTCCGGTCAGCGAGGGTGCAGGGCCAGTGGCGCGGGGCCGGCGTGCGGCTGCTGCTGAATGTCCAGCCATGACGAACCTCCTGTCGTCTGTGTGACGGCTCAGTGGCCGTATGTGCCCATCGTGGAGTACGCCACTGACAATCGGCCCTGACCTGCGCCTTTGCTTCGAGCGACAGTTCGGGCTAGCTTTTGCACTGACCAGTCAGTTCAACAAATGGGGGGCCTGACCATGGACGGTCCGAACGCGGTCGCCGTAAGCGCCGAGGGGTTCGGGCTCAAGGGCCCGCGCGGCTGGGCGTTCCGCGGGGTGGACATCGACGCGGAGCCCGGGGCGCTCGTCGCCGTCGAGGGGCCGTCCGGGTCGGGCCGCACCTGCCTGCTGCTCGCCCTCACCGGACGCATGCGACCCACCGAGGGCACCGCGTCCGCCGGCCCCTTCCGGCTGCCGAAGCAGTTGTCCGCCGTCCGCCGTATCAGCGCTCTCGCCCATGTGCCCGGGGTCACCGACCTCGATCCCGCGCTGACGGTCGAGGAGCATCTGCGCGAACGGGCGCTGCTCCAGCGGCGGTTCGACGGTTCCCTGCGGGCGCTACTGCGGCCCCGGGCCGAGCGGGCGGCCGCATCGCGGCTGCGGATCGACACCGCGCTGGCCGCCGCGGGCCTCGACCGGGAGTCCCTGCCGAAGGGCACTCGTACCGCCGTGCGCGACCTGGAGCGGATCGAGGCACTCCGGCTGTCCGTGGCCCTCGCGCTGATCGGGCGGCCGCGGCTGCTCGGCATCGACGACACCGACCTGAAGCTCTCGGACTCCGAACGGGCCGAGGTCTGGGACCTGTTGAGGTCCGTCGCCGCGTCCGGCACGACGGTCGTGGCGGTGTGCAGCGAGGCGCCGAAGGACGCGGTCGTCGTATCGACGGCCCCCGCCGAGAAGGCCGCGAACACCGAGAACGGCGAGAACACGGCGAACGCCGAACACACTGCGAAGGCCGGGAAGGCCGCGCAGGACGAGACCGACAAGAACAAGAAGGAGACGGCGGATGCGCTCGCCGAAGCTGGCCGCGCTTGAGCTCAGGCGCTTCGGCAGGGGGAAGCTGCCGCGCGCCGCGCTCGCCGCGCTCCTGTTGCTGCCCCTGCTGTACGGCGCCCTGTACCTGTGGTCTTTCTGGGACCCGTACGGGCGTCTCGACAAGATTCCCGTCGCGCTCGTCAACGACGACAAGGGGGCGCGGGCCGCGGGTCAGAAGATCGTGGCGGGCGACGACATCACCGAGGGGCTGCACGACAGCAAGACCTTCGAGTGGCACGAGGTGAGTGCGGCGCAGGCCCGCAAGGGCGTCGAGGACGGGACGTACTACCTGTCGCTGACGATGCCCGCGGACTTCAGCGAGCGCATCGCGTCCAGTTCCGGGGACACCCCGGAGACCGGCGCCCTTCAGGTGCGGACGAACGACGCCAACAACTACATCGTCGGGCAGATCTCGCGGACGGTGTTCTCCGAGGTGCGTTCGGCGGCGTCCACCAACGCGTCGCGCTCCTTCCTCGACCGGATCTTCATCTCCTTCTCCGACATCCACGACGCGACGAAGAAGGCCGCGAAGGGGGCCGACCAGCTCAAGGGCGGTATCGGCAAGGCGAAGAAGGGGTCCAAGGACCTGGCGGACGGTCTCGAGGACGCCAAGAAGGGCAGCGGTGACCTGGCCGGCGGGATCAAGAAGCTGAACAAGGGCGCGGGGGATCTGGAGTCCGGCTCGAAGCAGGTCTCCGACGGCACCCAGCTCCTCGCCGACAAGGTCAACGGCGTCGCCGGGCAGGTGCGGCCGTTCCTGAAGGACAACAAGAAGGCGATCGGCGACACCGCCCGGCTCGTCGCCGACTCCGCGAAGGGCATCCGGCACAACCTCGACGTCCTGGTGAAGACGGCGCCGACGGCCGCCAAGGGCGCGCACGCGGGATCCGACGTCCTGGACGGGGTCTACAAGACGCGCTGCGAGACGCTGCCGCTGCCCGACCCGGCCTGCCCCGACCTCAAGAAGGCCAAGGTGGCCGCGGCCGACGTGGCGAAGGTCGCCGACGACCTGAACGTCCTGATCGAGGACGACCACGGCGACCTGGACACCCTCGACCGCCATCTCGCCACGCTCCAGCGGCAGTCCGAGGCGCTGGCCAAGCACGCCCCGACGCTCGACCAGGACGTGGCCACCGCCGTCTCGAAGATCAACGCGCTCAACAAGGGAGCGGGGCAGGTCGCCGAGGGCGCCAAGCAGCTGCACACCGGGCTCGGCACGGCGAAGACGGGCTCGGCGGACCTCGACACGGGCGTCGGCAAGCTGAAGACGGGCGCGAGCGATCTCAACGGCGGCATGTTCCAGCTGGCCGACGGCTCCGGAGAGCTGGCCGGCGGGCTGCACGACGGGGTGAAGCAGATCCCCGACTACGACAAGAAGGACCGCGACCGGCGCACCGGTGTCATGTCCGACCCGGTCCAGCTCGCCTCTCAGTCCCTGCACAAGGCGCCCAACTACGGCACCGGATTCGCCCCGTACTTCATCCCGCTGTCCCTGTGGGTCGGCGCGATGGTGGCCTACATGCTGATCCAGCCGCTCAACCGGCGCGCACTCGCCGCGGGCGCCTCCGCCTGGCGGATCGCGCTGGCCGGCTGGCTGCCCGTGGCCGTGCTCGGGGTGCTCCAGGTGGCCGCCCTGATGTCGGTGCTGCACTGGGCGCTGGGGCTCCAGATGGTCAGGGCGGCCGGAACGGTCGGATTCCTGTTCCTCGTCACGGCGTGCTTCGCCGCGATCGTGCAGTGGCTGAACGCCCGCTTCGGAGCGGCGGGGCGGATCCTCGTACTCGCCTTCCTGATGCTCCAGTTGACGTCGGCGGGCGGCACGTATCCCGTGCAGACGAGCCCCGGATTCTTCAACGCGATCCACCCCTTCCTGCCGATGACCTACGTCGTCGAGGCGCTGCGGAGACTGATCTCCGGCGGTGGCCTCGGACCCGTGTGGCAGGCGTGTGCCGTGCTCGCCGCGTTCACGGCCGGCGCGCTGGCCCTGACCGCCCTCAGCGCCCGCAGCAAGCAGGTGTGGACACTCGACCGGCTGCACCCCGAACTGAGCCTGTGAGCGCGCCCACACCGCCGCCTGTGAGAATCAGGGGCATGGAAAGCAGCACACGGCGCCAGGCCACCCGGCAGAAGCTGTACGAGGCCGCGGTCACGCTCATCGCGGAGCAGGGGTTCTCGGCCACCACGGTCGACGAGATCGCCGAGCGCGCCGGGGTCGCGAAAGGCACGGTCTACTACAACTTCGCCAGCAAGTCGGTCCTCTTCGAGGAGCTGCTCCGGCACGGGGTCGGGCTTCTCACCGCCTCCCTGCGGGAGGCGTCGGAGAAGACGGCCGCGAGCGGCGGCAGCAAGATCGACGCCCTCGACGCGATGATCCGGGCCGGCCTCGTCTTCATCGACCGCTATCCGGCCTTCACCCAGCTGTACGTGGCCGAGCTGTGGCGCACGAACCGCGCCTGGCAGTCCACGCTCGCGGTGGTCCGGCAGGAGGCCGTCGCCGTCGTGGAGGACGTGCTGCGGGACGCGGTCGAGGGCGGTGAGCTGAGCGAGGAGATCGACATCCCCCTGACGGCGGCCGCGCTGGTCGGCATGGTCCTCGTGGCCGCCCTCGACTGGCAGGCCTTCCAGCCGGAGCGCTCCCTGGACGACGTCCACGCGGCGCTGTCACGGCTGCTCCAGGGGCGCGTGACCGGCGGCCGCTGACCGTCCCCGGACGCAATGCCGCTGACCGTCCCCGGAGGCAAAGCGGAGACAACAGAGCGCCGGTCCGGCGTGGCCCGAACTCTCAGGCCTCACCGGACCGGCGCGTCCCCCGTGTCCCCGTGCTCCCCCGCGGGCCCGCCGGTCGTGCGGGCCCCCGTGCCTCGCCCCCGCCGTGGCGGGAGGAGCGGCCAAGGGGGCGAAGCGCTGTTCCGCCGCCCCGTGTCGGCGGTACCGGCGCCGCGCCCCCTTCCGTGTCTCCTACTCTCCCGTCTGCGCAGGTCGGACCCCATCCGCGCAGCTACTCATCTCACGCACTAGGTACGGATACTCAGGCGTGGGCGCTCAGGCCCAGGACGCGGACTTCGCGACTGGTTACGATCTCGTCCGTGTCCGTACTCCCCCTGGTCTTCACCAGCGGCTGGGCGAGCGGGATCAACGCGTACGCGGTGGTTCTCCTCCTCGGCATCTTCGGCGCGACCGGGCTGAGCGACGAAGTCCCCGAGTCGCTCCAGCGCACCGACGTGCTCATCGCCGCCGGGGTGCTGTTCCTGTGCGAGGCCGTCGCCGACAAGATCCCCTACGTGGACTCGCTCTGGGACACCGCACACACGGTGATCCGGCCGGTGTCGGGCGCCGTCGTCGGCGCTCTGCTCGCGGGCCAGAGCGGGTCGCTGTCCGACCTGGCCGCGGGCGCGGTCGGCGGGTCGACGGCGCTGGCCAGCCACGCCGTGAAGGCCGGGACCCGGATGGCGATCAACACCTCGCCCGAGCCGTTCAGCAACATCGCGGTGAGCTCGGCCGAGGACCTCGGGGTCGCCGGAATCATCACGTTCGCCATATTCCATCCTGAAGCGGCCGCGATCATCGCCGCCGTCCTGCTCTTCCTCGGGCTGCTCATGCTGTACTTCCTGATCTCGCGGATCCGGCGCTTCCTGCGGCGCCGGGCGCAGCGGCGCGAGGAGAGACGCATCGCCCACCGGACCGGGGCGCCGCCGGGCTGATCCGGCCCCGCGGCCGGGCTGTCGGCGGGGGTGTCGGTGGGGGCGGATAAAGTCGCCGTCATGGCACGGATTGCGGTGATCGGCGCCGGGATGGGCGCGATGGCGGCCGCTGCCCGGCTGGCCGTGGCAGGCCACCGGGTGGCGGTGTACGAGCGCGCGTCGACATACGGCGGGGCGCTCGGCGGCTTCGCCCGGGACGGCTTCTCGTTCGACACGGGCCCGGGGCTGCTCCAACTGCCCGCGGTCTACCGGGACTTGTTCATCAAGACGGGCAAGCAACCGCTGGAGGACGCGGTCGGGCTGACCCAGGTGGAGCCCGCCGTGCGGCATGTCTTCGAGGACGGCACGGCGGTGGACCTGCCGAACGCGCGCCGCGCGGGCATCGCCGACGCCCTGGACGCGGCGCTCGGCGAGGGCTCGGGCGCGCACTGGTCGGCGTTCATGAACCGGGCGCGTGAGGCCTGGGACCGCACCCGGCGCCCGCTCCTCGAAGAGCCCCTGTGGCCGAACTGGCGGATCCTCGCGGACCGCGAGCCGTACCCCGCGGTGGTCCGCCGCAGGATGCTGCGCAAGGACCTGTCGGCGACGACGCTCTGCGAGGTCGCCGCTCTCGAGCTGGGCGGGGACCCGCGGCTCGTCGCGGTCCTGGAGCAGTACGCGCTCGCGTCCGGCCTCGATCCGCGTACGGCCCCGGCGAGCGCGGCCGTGCTGCCGTACATGGAACAGACCTTCGGCACCTGGGCGGTGCGCGGCGGGATGCGGGAGCTGGCTCGGGTCGTGTACGAGCGCTGCCTTCAGCGGAAGGTCGCGTTCGAGTTCGACGCGCCGGTGGCGCGGATCGTGGAGAAGGACGGCCGGGCGGCGGGCGTGGAGCTGGCCGAAGGCCGGGTCGTGGAGGCCGACTTCGTGGTCGCCGGCGTGGCGCCCGGCGTCCTCGACGAGCTGCTGCCGGGGCGGGCGCTCAGGGCCGAGGACTCGGTGGCGCCGCAGTCGGCGCTGCCGAGCAGGCTGACGGTGTTCCTGGCGCTGCGCGGCGCGCGTCCCGGCGACGCCCCGCACCGGACGGTCGTGCACGCCGCGGACCGGGAAGCCGAGCTGGCCTCACTGTTCGACGGAGGCACGGCGGTGGCGGAGCGGCCCACGGTCACGGTGCTTCGTCCCGACGACGCCTCGGTGGTGCCGGACGCGGACCATGAGGCGGTGACCCTGGTGGTCACGGTGGCGCGCGGCGCGCGCGTGACGGACGCGGACGTGGAGCGGGTCATGGACGCAGCCGGGCAGGCGGTCCCAGGGCTGGGCGACCGTCTGCTGTGGCACGAGGTCCGCACCCCGTCGGATGTCGCCGACGCGACGGGCGCGGACGGCGGTTCGGTGCCCGCACCGGCCCTGGCCGCGGCCTCCGGCCGGCTCCTGCACCCATCGAACAGCACGCTCGTTCCGGGCCTGTTCGCCGTCGGCGGCTGGTCACACCCCGGCGGCGGGCTGCCGCACGCGGGGATGTCCGGCGCGCTGGCGGCCGGGCTGATCGTGGAGGGCCCGGACTTCCGCGGCTCGCAGTGACGGACGGCGCCCGCCGGGTTCAGTAGCGGTACTGCTGCTGGTCGTTGTAGCCGGAGCCGCCGTCGTAACCGCCCTGGCCGTTCTGCTCGTACGGATAGGGCTGCTCCGGGGGCAGTTCGCCGCCGTACTGCTGGTGCTGGTCGTCGCCGGTGCGCTGCTGGGGCACCCAGACCCCGCCGGGCGGCGTCTCCATGCCGTAGCCGCCCGCCGCGTACGGGTCGCCGTACTGCTGTCCCGTGCCGTACGCGTCGTCGTACTGGGGCTGCGCCGGGTAGGTCTGCGTCCCGATGTACGGGTCGGAGTAGGCGGCGTACTGCTGCTGGCCGTTGTCGTAGCCGTACTGCTGCTGGTCGTAGCCCGCGTACGCGTCGTAGGCGTAGCCCTGCGCGGCGGAGTCCGTCTGTGCGGCTGCCGGGGTGTAGACGCCGTACTGGCCGGTGTCGTCGGGCATCGGCTGCGGCGCGTAGACCGACGTCACCTCGGCCGCGGACTCGGGTTCCGGGGCGCCGGAGGTGTCCGGGACGTCGGACTCGTACTCCAGATCGGAGACCTCGAGGGTCGGGTCCTGGTGGACGGGCTCCTTGATCTTGCGCCGCTTGCTCGCGCCGGGGTTCCCGCCGAGCGCCCAGCCCGTGGAGAATCCCCTGCGGAACGACAGCGTCACGTACGTCTGGCCGACGGCGAACGTGATGGCGCCGATCCCGATGACGATCACCGACGGGATCAGCACACCGAGGACGACGCCCACGAACCCGACGAAGGCGAGCAGCCGGTAGCGCAGCCGCGCCTTGTACTGGAGCAGTACCTCACCGAGCAGCCACAACGCGACGATTCCGAACGCGATGTAGAGGACCGTCCAGCCCATGTACGCCCCTCTCGTACGGCCGCCGCCCCTGGTGGAATACGGCCGGGTCAGGCCCGCTGGTCGTGCAGGCCCAGATTCTCGTAGATCTCCAGTGTCGCCGTGGAGTTGTTGAGCGTGATGAAGTGCAGACCCGGAACGCCCTCGTCCAGCAGCTTCGCGCAGAACTCCGTCGCGAACTCGATGCCAATGGAGCGTACAGCCGCCGGATCGTCTTTGGCTGTGAGGATGCGCTCTTTCAGGGCGGGCGGGAACGTGGCGTTGCTGAGCTGCGGCAGCCGCTCCAGCATGCGCACGCTCGTGACCGGCATGATCTCCGGGATGACGGGGGTGTCGCAACCCGCCGCCGCGACCCGGTCGCGCAACCGCAGATACTCCTCCGGGTAGAAGAACATCTGGGTGATCGCGTAGTCCGCGCCCGCCCGGCACTTGTCCACGAAGTGGCGCACGTCGGAGTCCCAGTCCTCGGAGCGCGGGTGCATCGCGGGGAAGGCCGCGACGCCGACGCAGAAGTCGCCCGACTCCTTGATGAGCCGGACCAGTTCGGCGGCGTAGGTCAGACCCTCGGGGTGTGCGACCCAGTCGGCCATGGGGTCGCCGGGCGGGTCTCCGCGCACGGCGAGGATGTTCCTGATGCCGGCGTCCGCGTACTGGCCGATGATGTTGCGCAGCTCGGCCACGGAGTGGTCGACGGCCGTGAGGTGGGCGACCGGGGTCAGGGTCGTGTCGCCGACGATCTGCTCCGTCTCGCGGACCGTGCCGGCGCGGGTGGAACCGCCGGCCCCATACGTCACGGAGACGAAGTCGGGCGCGACGGCCTCGACCCGGCGCAGCGCGTTCCAGAGGTTCCGCTCACCCTTCGGGGTCTTCGGCGCCGAGAACTCGAACGAGAAGGTCGTCTTGCCGGTCGCGAGCATGTCGCGCACGGTGCGTGCGCGATCAGTCCTGGTGGAAGCGGTGCCAAGGGCCATATGGGCAGGTTAGCCACGAGAGCGCCCTGTCCCTAATCCCCGTCCACCCTGCGGACACACGTCTTGACGGAGCGCGTCCGGGGAGGTCAGGCCGTACGCAGCCGCTTCGCAAAGTCGGCCGCCACCGCGCCCGGGTCGTCCGCCTCGGTGATGGCACGGACGACGACGACGCGGCGGGCGCCCGCTTCGAGCACCTCGTCCAGGTTCCCCGCGTCGATGCCGCCGATCGCGAACCAGGGGCGGTCCGTGCCGAGCGAGGCGGTGTAACGCACCAGGTCGAGGCCGGGTGCGTACCGGCCGGGCTTGGTGGGGGTCGGCCAGCAGGGGCCGGTGCAGAAGTAGTCCACGCCGTCCTGGACGGCGGCCGCGGCGGCCTCCGTGTCGGCGTGCGTGGAGCGGCCGATCAGGACGTCCTCACCGAGGACGGCGCGGGCGGCGGCGACCGGCAGGTCGCCCTGGCCCAGGTGCAGGACGTCGGCGCCGGCGGCGTGGGCGACGTCCGCACGGTCGTTGACCGCGAACAGCTTGCCGTGGCGGGCGGCGGCGTCGGCGAGGACGGCCAGGTGCTCCAGCTCCTCGCCCGCCTCCATGCCCTTGTCGCGCAGCTGCACGATGTCCACGCCGTTCGCCAGGACGGCGTCGAGGAACTCGGGGAGGTCGCCCTGGCGCTTGCGGGCGTCCGTGCACAGGTACAGCCGGGCGTCGGCGAGCTGGGCGCGCTGCGTGGCGGCCATGGCCATGGGTGAGTCCCCCCGTGGTCGGTGGCGCGCGGGCCGCGGTGAGCGCGGCCCGCACGCCGGACGGTTGTCAGGTCAGACGGCGAGCGCCTGGGCGCGGCGCTTCACCTCCGTGCCGCGATTCTCGCTCAGCGCCTGCGCGGGGGTGCCCGGCAGGGTCGGGTCGGGGGTGAAGAGCCACTCGAGCATCTCTTCGTCGTTGAAGCCGTCGTCCCTGAGCAGGGTCAGCGTCCCGGTGAGGCCCTTGACGACCTTGTCGCCGTCGATGAAGGCGGCGGGCACGTGCAGCGCCCTGTTCTCACCACGGCGTACGGCGATCACCTGGCCTTCCTTCACCAGCTGCCGCACACGCGTCACCTCCACGCCGAACTGCTCGGCGATGTCGGGGAGGGTGAGCCACTCGGGGACGAGAGCATCGATCTTTGCGTCAATCTCGGTCACAGGACAAGCGTGCCATCCCGGACTGACAGTGGGAAACGCGGCCGCGCAAAAGGCCCTCACCCGCACGGGGCGTTCACACGACGGCGGCCTTCAGGGGACGGGCCGGGTCGCTGATGACCTGCGGGTCCAGCGGGACGCCCGACTCGATGAGCTTGCGCCCCTGCGCCAGGTCACGCGGGCGGCCCACGGCGAGGACGCCGACGAGACGGCTCTCGCGCAGCCAGCACACGCTCCAGGACGCGCCCTGCGGGTCACCGCGCCACACGGTGCTGTCGGCGGCCGCGTGGTGTCCGGCGTACTGCACGAAGCGGCCGAACTGCTCCGACCAGAAGTACGGCACGGGGTCGTACGTCGCCGGGCTCTCGCCGATGATGTTGGCGGCGACCGTACGGGGGCCCTGGAGCGCGTTGTCCCAGTGGTGGACCATCAGGCGCTCGCCGTACCGGCCCGAAGGGAAGGACGAGCAGTCACCGACTGCGTACACATCGGGTTCTGAGGTGCGCAGGCGGTCGTCCGCCACGACCTCGCGGTGGGCGCCGAGCGTGATGCCGGAGCCGGTGAGCCAGCCCGTGGCGGGGCGGGCCCCGATGCCGACGACCACGGCTCCGGCGGGCACCCGGGTGCCGTCGTCGAGGAGGACGGCACCGGGTTCGACGTGCTCCACGCGCGCGTGGGTGCGCAGTTTTGCCCCGGCGTCCGCGTACCAGGCGGACATGGGGGCGGCGACCTCCTCGGGCAGCGCCCCGGCGAGCGGTCGCTCGGCCGCCTCGACGACGGTGACCGCGCATCCGGCCTCGCGGGCCGCGGTGGCGAACTCGGCGCCGATCCAGCCAGCGCCGACGACGACGATGTCGCGCTGCGCGGCGAGGACGGGGCGCAGGCGTTCGGCGTCGTCGAGCGTGCGCAGCAGATGGACACCCGGGATGTCCTCCGTGCCGGGCAGCCTGATGGGTTCGGCGCCGGTCGCGAGGACGAGGACGTCGTAGGGGGCGGGTCCGGTGGCGGTGTCGAGGGTGTGCTCGGCGGGGCGTACGCCGGTGACCTCGCGGCCCAGTTCGAGCGTGATGTCGAGTGATTCGAAGTCGACGTCGAAGGCGGACCCCTCGGCCTTGCCGAGCAGGACGGCCTTGGACAGCGGGGGCCGGTCGTACGGCTGGTGGGGTTCGGCGCCGATCAGCGTGACGGCGCCGGTGAAGCCCTGTTCGCGCAGGGCCACGGCGGTCTGGACCCCCGCCATCCCGGCGCCGACGATGACGACGTGCCGCCCTGCCTGGGGCACCGGTGCCTGGTTCTCGGTCTGCTCGCTCACCGGATCACCATATGCACCTGACGTTCAGTCAGTCAGCGGGCAGCGTCACTCCGGTCCCGTGACGTCTTCCACACCGGCCGCGGGTTTGACCGCCGGGACCGCCCGCGCCCGCGCCGTCAGGCGCCGGGGACCTCTTCGACGACGCTCGTCCCGCTGCCCGCCTGCGACTCCCACTCCCACGTCTCGTCCAGCCGCACCCGCCCGTCGGGAAGGTCCACGACGAGCGAGACACAGTGCCCGGAAGAGGTCGTCGCGTCCGTCTTCAGCTGTACGTACCTGAAGTCGATCCGGTCGCCCTCACGGGTGCCCACGAGGTGGCCGCGCACCACGTCCCCGCCCGCGTACTCGGCCCAGATCCGGCCGTCCTCCTCGTGGTACGTGAACCGCGTCCGCGTACCCACCTGACCTGGAGCCTGGTCGGCGACCGGGGCGAGGACGAGTCCGTCGAGCGAGCGGGCCATGCGGGCGGGCTCCCTTACTGAGGGTCGCGGGGACGGTTTAGGGTGGCCACCGTAAAGCACTCGCGGGAGCCCGGGCGTACCGGGCTGAGAGGGAGGCTGGGACGGCCTCCGACCGTACGAACCTGATCCGGGTCATGCCGGCGAAGGGAGGGGCTGGACGCCCATGTCGCGTACTATAGAAGGCTCCGACGTCCTGGTCGTGGGCGGCGGGATCATCGGTCTCGTCACCGCGTGGCGGGCCGCGCAGCACGGGCTGCGCACCGCGGTCGTGGACCCCGAACCGGGCGGCGGGGCCGCTCAGGTGGCGGCCGGGATGCTCGCCGCTGTCACCGAACTGCACTACGGAGAGACCGAACAGACCCTCCTCGGCCTCAACGTGGAGTCCGCGCGCCGCTATCCGGCGTTCGCGGCCGAGCTCTCCGAGGCCACCGGGCTCGACCTCGGCTACCGCGCGTGCGGCACCCTCGCCGTCGCGCTCGACTCGGACGACCGCGCGCACCTTCGGGAACTGCACGCCCTCCAGCACAAGTCGGGCCTGGACTCGGAGTGGCTGTCGGGCCGTGAGTGCCGGCGCCTCGAACCGATGCTGGCCCCGTCCGTGCGGGGCGGCCTGCGCGTCGACGGTGACCACCAGATCGACCCGAGACGCCTCGCGAAGGCCCTTGTCGCGGCCTGCGAGCTGGCCGGGGTGCGGTTCCACCGGCAGTGGGCCGAGCGGCTGACAGTCGTCCGCGAGGGCGCGCGCGGCGTGGTCCTCGCCGATGGCACCGGGCTCGACGCGGACCAGGTCGTCCTCGCCGGCGGCAGCCTCAGCGGCAGGCTCGCCGGGGTCCCGGACGACGTGCTGCCGCCGGTGCGCCCGGTGAAGGGGCAGGTGCTGCGCCTGACCGTGCCGAAGGTGTACGCGCCGTTCCTGAGTCGCACCGTGCGCGCCGTCGTGCGCGGCGGCAACCTCTACTTGGTGCCCCGGGTCAACGGCGAGCTCGTCGTCGGGGCCACCAGTGAGGAGCTCGGCTGGGACACGACGGTCACCGCGGGCGGCGTCTACGAGCTGCTGCGCGACGCCCACGAGCTGGTGCCCGGCATCACGGAGCTGCCGCTCACGGAGACCCGCGCGGGCCTGCGCCCCTGCTCCCCCGACAACGCCCCGATCCTCGGCCCGACCGCACTGCCGGGCCTGCTGCTCGCCACCGGCCATCACCGCAACGGCGTGCTGCTCACGCCGGTCACCGGCGACTCCATGGCCCACGTGCTCGCCACCGGCGAACTCCCCGAAGTGGCCCGCCCCTTCACCCCGCGGCGCTTCGGCGCCGTCCCCGCACCCGTCTCTGTGGAGCAGTCCGTATGACCGTGTCCGTCACCCACGTATCCGTGAACGGCGAGGGCCGCCAGGTCGCCTCGGGCACCACGCTCGACGTCCTCGTCTCTGCACTGACCAGAGCGCCGTCCGGTGTCGCCGCCGCACTCAACGAAACCGTCGTTCCGCGCACCCAGTGGGCCGTCACCGCACTCACGGACGGGGACCGCGTCGAGGTCCTCACCGCGGTCCAGGGAGGCTGAACCCATGGCTGACGACTCCTTGGTCATCGGCGGTACGTCCTTCTCGTCCCGGCTGATCATGGGCACGGGCGGGGCGCCCAGCCTCGACGTCCTGGAACGCTCCCTCGTCGCGTCCGGCACGGAGCTGACGACCGTCGCGATGCGGCGCGTGGACGCGAGCGTGCAGGGCTCCGTGCTCTCCGTCCTGGAGAAGCTGGGGATCCAGGTGCTGCCGAACACGGCGGGCTGTTTCACCGCCGGTGAGGCCGTCCTGACCGCCCGCCTCGCGCGCGAGGCGCTCGGCACGGACCTGGTCAAGCTGGAGGTCATCGCGGACGAGCGCACCCTGCTGCCCGACCCGATCGAGCTCCTGGACGCGGCGGAGATCCTCGTCGACGACGGCTTCACCGTGCTGCCGTACACGAACGACGACCCGGTGCTCGCGCGGAAGCTGGAGGACGTGGGCTGTGCCGCGGTCATGCCGCTCGGCTCCCCCATCGGCTCCGGGCTCGGCATCCGCAACCCGCACAACTTCCAGCTGATCACCGAGCACGCGCGCGTGCCGGTCATCCTGGACGCGGGCGCCGGGACGGCGTCCGACGCGGCGCTGGCGATGGAGCTGGGGTGCGCCGGTGTGATGCTCGCCTCAGCGGTCACCCGCGCACAGGAGCCGACCCTGATGGCGGAGGGCATGCGGCACGCGGTCGAGGCGGGGCGGCTGGCGTTCCGGGCGGGCCGTATCCCCCGCAGGCACTTCGCCGAGGCCTCGTCGCCGGTGTCCGGGATGGCCAGGCTCGACCCGGAGCGGCCCGCGTTCTGAGGGCCGTACAGCACGGTTACAGCTCTGCTGCAGTACGGCCGCCTGCGGACGACTGCGGAGCCGGGTGTCGGCGGCTGCTCGTAGACTCGCCTGCGTGGACACGACCCTTCAGGACCCTCTCGTCGGGCAGGTGCTCGACGGCCGGTACCGCGTCGACGCACGCATCGCGGTCGGCGGGATGGCCACGGTCTACAGGGCCGTGGACACCCGCCTCGACCGCGTGCTCGCGCTCAAGGTGATGCACCCGGCCCTCGCCGCCGACGTCTCGTTCGTCGAGCGCTTCATCCGCGAGGCCAAGTCGGTCGCCCGGCTCTCCCACCCGAATGTGGTCGGGGTCTTCGACCAGGGCGCGGACGGCCAGTACGTATATCTGGCGATGGAGTACGTCGCGGGCTGCACCCTGCGGGACGTCCTGAGGGACCGCGGGGCACTGCGGCCGCGTGCCGCGCTCGACATCCTGGAGCCGGTCCTCGCCGCGCTCGGCGCCGCGCACCGCGCGGGGTTCGTGCACCGCGACATGAAGCCGGAGAACGTCCTCATAGGGGACGACGGCCGCGTGAAGGTGGCGGACTTCGGCCTCGTACGGGCCGTGGACACCATCACGAACACGACGGGCGCCGTCCTCGGAACCGTCTCCTACCTCGCCCCCGAGCAGATCGAGTCGGGCACCGCGGACCCCCGCGTCGACGTGTACGCGTGCGGGGTGGTGCTCTACGAGATGCTCACGGGCTCCAAGCCGCACTCGGGCGACTCCCCCGCCCAGGTCCTCTACCAGCACCTGAACGAGGACGTGCCGCCTCCGTCGGCGTCCGTTCCCGGCCTGCCCCCGGAGCTGGACGAGCTCGTCGCCTCGGCGACCGCGCGCACGCCCGACCTCAGGCCGTACGACGCGGTGGCGCTGCTCGCCCAGGCCAGGGCGGCCAGGGCCGCTCTCACGGACGCGCAGCTCGACACGGTGCCGCCGGCCGCACGCCCCGAGGACCTCGGGGACCGTGACATCTCCGACGACCGTACGAGCGTGATCCCGCGGGCGCTGCGGACCAGGGACGTACAGCTCCCGCTGCCCGCCGACGACCAGGACCCGCAGGCGGAGCTCAACCGCACGAGCCGCTTCGAGACGCCGCCCCCGCCGCCCGCCCCTTCCCGGAGGCGTCGTCCGCGGCGCGGTGCGCTCGCGGCCGTCGCGGCCGTGCTGCTCGCCCTCGGCCTCGGCGCGGGCGTCTGGTACATCAACTCGGGCCAGTTCACGAAGGTCCCGCCGCTGCTCGCCAAGACGCAGACGCAGGCCAAGGAGCGTCTGGACCAGGCCGGTCTCGACCTCGGGCACGTCAAGCGCTCGTACAGCGACACCGTGAAGCGCGGCACCGTGATCGCCAGCGACCCCGAGGTGGGCGCCCGCATCCGGGACAACGGCGCGGTGGATCTGACGGTGTCCCTGGGCCCGGAGACCGTGAAGGTCCCCGACCTCCAGGGCACGCCCCTCGGGAAGGCCGAGCGCCGGCTGAAGGACGCGGGCCTGGAGTCCGGCATGGTCACCAAGGAGTTCGACGAGAACGTTCCCAAGGGGGCGGTGATCGCCACGGACCCGGAGTCCGGCACCACACGCAAGACCGGCTCGGCCATCGCGCTCGTGGTCAGCAGGGGCGGCCCGGTGGACGTCCCGGACGTGACGGGCGAATCCGAGGAGGACGCCATCGCCGACCTGCAGGACGTGGGCCTGAAGGCCGAGATCGACACGGTGCGGGCGTACTCGGACGAGGACAAGGGCAGCGTCGCCCGGCAGTCCCCCGTGGAGGGCAAGCGGCTCGGCGAGGGGGACACGGTCACCCTGACGATCTCCAAGGGCCCGGTCATGGTCGAGGTCCCCGACGTCGTGGGCATGAGCGTCGACGACGCCCACCAGAAGCTCGAGGCCCTCGGCTTCGCTGTCGAGAACGACCGCGGTCTGCTCGGAATTTTCGGCGACACCGTGAAGAAGCAGTCCGTCAAGGGCGGCGACAAGGCCCCGAAGGGGTCGACGGTCACCATCCAGATCCGCTGACGGGACGGCCACGCGCGCGTGCCACCCTTGACGAGTGAGCAGCACCGACACCGCATCCCGTAACCCGGTCGGCGGCCATGTCCCCGTCGCCGGCGGCCTGGCCTCCGTAGGGCTTTCGTACGCGCGCGAGCTCGGCGCCGAGACCGTCCAGGTCTTCGTCGCCAACCCGCGCGGCTGGGCGACGCCGCCCGGCAATCCGAAACAGGACGAGGCGTTCCGCGCGGCCTGCGCCGCCGAGGACATCCCGGCGTACGTCCACGCGCCCTACCTGATCAACTTCGGCTCGCACACCGAGGCGACCGTGGAGAAGTCCGTGGAGTCGCTGCGGCACTCGCTGCGCCGGGCCCGGGAGATAGGCGCGCTCGGCGTCGTCGTGCACACGGGTTCGGCGACCGGCGGCCGTGGGCGTGAGGTGGCGCTCGCGCAGGTACGTGAGCGGATGCTGCCGCTCCTCGACGAGCTGACCCATGACGACGACCCGTACCTCCTCCTGGAGTCGACGGCGGGCCAGGGCTCTTCGCTGTGCTCGCGGACCTGGGACTTCGGGCCGTACTTCGACGCGCTGGACGCGCATCCGAAGCTGGGTGTCTGCCTGGACACGTGCCACATCTTCGCGGCGGGCCACGACCTGACGGGCCTCGCCGGCATGAACCAGACCCTGGACCTGCTGGTGGACACCGTGGGCGAGGGCCGCCTCAAGCTGATCCACGCCAACGACTCCAAGGACGTCGCCGGGGCGCACAAGGACCGCCACGAGAACATCGGCTCCGGCCACATCGGCGCCGAGCCGTTCCGCGCGCTGATGGCCCACCCGGCGACCGAGAACGTGCCGCTGATCATCGAGACGCCCGGCGGCAAGGTGGGCCACGCGACGGACGTGGCCCGTCTGAAGGAGCTGCGGAAGGGCTAGGAGGGCTGGGAGATCACTTGAGGAATACCCCCAGGGGGTATACGGTTCCTGTCGGCGACAGGAACCGCTCTCTGACGTTGGGGGAACTCATGCAGCACGAGACGCACGCCGAACACGCGCACCACGACCAGCACACCCAGCACACCCAGCACACAGATCACGAACAGCACGAACAGCACGAGCACTCCGGGCACACCCACGCCGGGCACGGCCTCGGCAAGGTCAGCTGGTCCATGGCCGCGCAGGCGACGCTCCACTGCCTCACGGGATGCGCCATCGGCGAGGTCCTCGGCATGGTGATCGGCACGGCGTTCGGCTGGGGCAACATGCCGACGATGATCCTGGCGATCGCGCTCGCGTTCTTCTTCGGCTACTCGCTCACGCTGCGCAGTGTCCTGAAGGCCGGCGTCGGCTTCAGGACCGCGCTCCGGGTCGCGCTCGCCGCGGACACCCTGTCCATCGCCGTCATGGAGCTGATCGACAACGGCGTGATCGCGCTGTGGCCGAGCGCGATGGACGCCCATCTGTCGGACGGCCTGTTCTGGGCCGCGCTCGCGGTCTCACTGGCCATCGCCTTCGTGGTGACCACGCCGGTCAACAAGTGGATGATCGGCCGCGGCAAGGGCCACGCGGTGGTCCACCAGTACCACCACTGACGGCCTGCACTCGGCACAGGAGAGCCAGGACTCAGAGCTCGGGGCCGTCCCCGGGCTCTTCCTGGTACGAGTAGCGCTGCTCCCGCCAGGGGTCGCCGACGTTGTGATAGCCGCGCTCCTCCCAGAAGCCGCGGCGGTCGGCCGTCATGTACTCGATGCCGCGGACCCACTTCGGGCCCTTCCAGGCGTACAGATGGGGCACGACGAGGCGGAGCGGGAAGCCGTGTTCCGCGGTGAGGAGTTCACCGTCCTTGTGGGTGGCGAAGATCGTGCGGTCGGCGGCGAAGTCCTCGAGGCGGAGATTCGCGCTGAAGCCGTACTCGGCCCAGACCATCACATGGGTGACGGCGGGCGCGGGCGGCGCCAGCTCGAGAATCGTCGCGGCGGGCACGCCGCCCCACTCCGCGCCGAGCATGCTGAACTTCGTGACGCAGTGCAGATCGGCCACGACCGTGCCGTACGGCAGGGCGGAGAACTCCTCGTGGGTCCAGCAGCGCTTGTCCCCGTCGGCGGTGGCGCCGAAGACCCTGAACTCCCAGCGTTCGGGGCGGAACTTGGGAACCGGGCCGTAGTGGGTGACCGGCCAGCCACGCTGGAGACGCTGTCCCGGTGGAAGCTCCGACTGCACTGCTCCCCCAGACTCGCGACCCACCGGCTGACCCATGCCTCCATCCTGACAGACCCCAGGCAGTGGCCGTGACCAGCGAGAGCCCGGCCACCTCCGAAAAGGGCAACTCCTACTAAGCGTGCACTTACTGGACGGTTTTCGGTGCCGATGCGAGGATGCGCGAAAATCTGCCGAGTCCACCACGTGGAAGGAGCCTCTGCGATGCAGGGCGACCCCGAGGTCATCGAATTCCTCAACGAGCAGCTCACGGGCGAGCTGACGGCCATCAACCAGTACTGGCTCCACTACCGGATCCAGGACAACAACGGTTGGACCAAGCTCGCGAAGTACACCCGCGCAGAGTCCATCGACGAGATGAAGCACGCGGACCGGCTGACCGAACGGATTCTCTTCCTCGACGCCCTGCCGAACTACCAGCGGCTCTTCCACGTACGGGTCGGACAGACCGTCACGGAGATGTTCCAGGCCGACCGTCAGGTCGAGGTCGAGGCGATCGACCGCCTCAAGCGCGGTATCGACGTCATGCGGGCCAAGGGCGATGTGACGTCGGCGCGGATCTTCGAGGACATCCTGGAGGACGAGGAGCACCACATCGACTACCTCGACACCCAGCTGGAGCTGATCGAGAGTCTCGGAGAGGCGCTGTACCTGGCCCAGCAGATCGAGCAGCCGGACAGCTAGCCGCCGCACGTACCCAGGCGGAGCCTCAGGCGGCGTCCGAAAGGTCCACGAGGGCTCTCGGGTCGGACGTAAGGACGGGCCTTCCCTGCTCGACCAGCTCGCGGCGCGAGCAGCTCCCACGGCCGAGCAGCGCCTGAATGCGCCGTACGCACGAGCCGCAGTCGGTGCCGGCCTTGCAGGCCGACGCTATCTGGCGGGGGGTGCACGCACCGCCGTCCGCGTGCTTCTTGACCTGGTCCTCGGTCACACCGAAGCAGTTGCAGACGTACACGCGGTTCACCTCCCAGCGATCAGGACCGGTTCCTTGCTCCCGCCCCAATGAACGGTGAGGCTAACCTAACCTTACCCGCCGGGCGGGGAGCACAAAAGTGCCGTGGGGCGCGGATCGATGTGATCCGCGCCCCACGGCGATGTACTGCAGGATCACTGGTCGCGGTACATCTCCGCCACCAGGAACGCCAGGTCGAGAGACTGGCTGCGGTTCAGGCGGGGGTCGCAGGCCGTCTCGTAGCGCTGGTGCAGATCGTCGACGAAGATCTCGTCGCCGCCGCCCACGCACTCGGTGACGTCGTCACCGGTGAGCTCGACGTGGATGCCGCCCGGGTGGGTGCCGAGGCCCTTGTGGACCTCGAAGAAGCCCTTGACCTCGTCGAGCACGTCGTCGAAGCGGCGGGTCTTGTGGCCCGAGGCCGCCTCGTAGGTGTTGCCGTGCATCGGGTCGGTGATCCATGCGACGGTCGCGCCGGAGGCGGTGACCTTCTCGACCAGCTCCGGGAGCTTGTCGCGGACCTTGTCGGCGCCCATGCGGACGATGAAGGTCAGGCGGCCGGGCTCGCGGTCGGGGTCGAGGCGCTCGATGTACTGCAGCGCGTCCTCGGCCGTCGTCGTCGGGCCGAGCTTGATGCCGATCGGGTTGCGGATCTTCGAGGCGAACTCGATGTGCGCGCCGTCGAGCTGACGGGTGCGCTCACCGATCCACACCATGTGGCCCGACACGTCGTACAGGTTGCCCGTACGCGAGTCCACGCGGGTCAGCGCCGACTCGTAGTCGAGGAGCAGCGCCTCGTGGGAGGCGTAGAACTCGACCGTCTGGAACTCGGCCGGGTCGGTGCCGCAGGCACGCATGAAGTTCAGCGCGTTGTCGATCTCGCGGGCGAGCTGCTCGTAGCGCTGGCCGGACGGGGACGACTTCACGAAGTCCTGGTTCCAGGCGTGCACCTGGCGCAGGTCGGCGTAGCCGCCGGTGGTGAAGGCGCGCACCAGGTTGAGCGTGGAGGCGGACGCGTTGTACATCCGCTTCAGGCGCTCGGGGTCCGGGATGCGGGCCTTCTCGTTGAAAGCGAAGCCGTTGACCGAGTCGCCGCGGTACGTCGGCAGGGTCACGCCGTCGCGGGTCTCGGTGCCCTTGGAGCGCGGCTTGGAGTACTGCCCCGCGATACGGCCCACCTTCACGACGGGCACGGAGGCCGCGTACGTGAGGACGGCGCCCATCTGGAGCAGCGTCTTGAGCTTGTTGCGGATGTGGTCGGCCGACACGGCGTCGAAGGCCTCGGCGCAGTCGCCGCCCTGGAGGAGGAACGCCTCTCCCTTGGCGACGGCAGCCAGTCGGGCGCGCAGCTGGTCGCACTCGCCCGCGAAGACGAGTGGCGGATACGACTCGAGCTCCGCGATCACATCGCGCAGAGCCTCGGCATCGGGGTACTCGGGCTGCTGCGCCGCGGGCAGGTCTCGCCAGGTGTTGCCAGCGCTTGCGCTGGTCTTAGCGTTCACGGTCACATCCTCAACATTACGGGGTCGGGTGAGCGGTTCAGCCGACCGCTCACCCTTTGAGACGCGTCGTCCACAGATGAGCTGCCCATCGGGTAGGGTGCCGCTCATGTTCGCGCACACGACCCGTAACTGGTGGTGGACCGCTCACCCAGCGGCCCACTGACTGCGCGTACAGCGAAGCGAAGGCCGCCCGAGGGCGGCCTTCAGTGTTTTCCGGGACCTGGCCGTTCCTCTCCGCAACCGGAGTCCGGAAGAGGAATCACACGCCATGGATCTGTCCGAGCTGCTGCACGACGACCGTCCCTTCGCCCTGTTGCGCCGCCGCGCACCCGGCCACGACCACGACATCGTGGAACTCCTGGTCGGCCCCGTGAACACCTACGAGCGACTCGCCGACATCCCGGAGGGCCTCGCCCTCGTGCCGTTCCGGCAGATCAGGGAGCGCGGCTTCGACGTCCGCGACGACGGCACCCCGCTCGCGGTGCTGACCCCCGACCAGACGTACGAGCTGCCGCTGGCCGACGTCCTTGCGCAGCTGCCGGCCCATGACGTCCGCGTGTCGGACGGGGGCTTCGACGTGGACGACGCCGCGTACGCGGACATCGTGGAGCGGGTCCTGCGCGAGGAGATCGGACAGGGCGAGGGCGCGAACTTCGTGATCCGGCGGACGTACGAAGGCGCGATCCGCGGGTTCGGTCGGGCGGACGCGCTCGCGCTGTTCCGGCGGCTGCTCGCCGGGGAGCGGGGCGCGTACTGGACGTTCGTCGTGCACACCGGCGAGAGGACACTGGTCGGGGCGAGCCCTGAGGTGCATGTGCGGATGTCCGGCGGCACGGTCGTCATGAACCCGATCAGCGGCACGTACCGCTACCCGGCCGAGGGCCCGACGCCCGAGCACCTGCTGGATTTCCTCGCCGACGGCAAGGAGATCGAGGAGCTGTCGATGGTCGTCGACGAGGAGCTCAAGATGATGTGCACCGTCGGCGACATGGGCGGGGTCGTGATCGGCCCGCGCCTGAAGGAGATGGCCCATCTCGCGCACACGGAGTACGAGTTGCGGGGCCGGTCCTCGCTGGATGTGCGCGAGGTGCTGAAAGAGACCATGTTCGCGGCGACTGTCACGGGCTCGCCGGTGCAGAACGCCTGCCGGGTGATCGAGCGGCACGAAGTGGGTGGGCGCGGCTATTACGCGGGCGCGCTCGCTCTGGTCGGGCGGGACGCGGGCGGGGCGCAGACCCTGGACTCCCCGATCCTGATCCGTACGGCCGACATCGACGCGGGCGGGAAGCTGCGGGTGCCGGTCGGGGCGACCCTGGTGCGCGGCTCCGACCCGGCGAGCGAGGTCCAGGAGACGCACGCGAAGGCTGCCGGGGTGCTGGCCGCGCTGGGGGTGCGGCCCGGGCGGCCGCGCGGCGAGGGCGTGCGGCCCGCGCTCGCCGACGATCCGCGGGTGCAGGCGGCGCTCGACGGGCGGCGGGCGGCGCTGGCGCCGTTCTGGCTGCGGATGCAGGACAAGGCGGCGGCCCTGGAGGGGCACGCGCTCGTGGTGGACGCCGAGGACACGTTCACGGCGATGCTGGCGCATCTGCTGCGGTCGTCGGGCCTCACGGTCTCCGTGCGGCGTTACGACGAGCCGGGGCTGCGGGACGCCGTGCTCGCCCACGAGGGCCCCGTCGTCCTGGGCCCGGGGCCTGGCAACCCCTCCGACGAGACGGACCCCAAGATGCGTTTCCTGCGCGCGCTGACCGCCGAGGTGCTGCGTGATCACCGGCACGGCGTGCTCGGCGTGTGCCTCGGCCATGAGCTGATCGCGGCCGAGCTGGGGCTTGAGATCGTCCGCAAGGAGGTGCCGTACCAGGGCGCGCAGACGGACGTCGATCTGTTCGGGCGGGCCGAGACCGTCGGCTTCTACAACAGCTTCGTGGCGCGCTGCGACGACGACGCGGCGAGGGAGCTGGCCGCGCACGGCGTCGAGGTGAGCCGGGACGCGGCGAGCGGCGAGGTGCACGCGCTGCGCGGGCCGGGTCGTGCCGGAGGCGCGCCGAAAAATGCAGTGGCGGGGGTGCAGTTCCACCCGGAGTCGGTGCTGTCGCTGCGCGGGGCGGACGTCGTGCGGGAGCTGCTGGGTCAGGTCTTGGGCGCGGAGGGCACGAGGACGTTCTCGGAGCGCCGGCCCGCCTGATAGTCGAGGACGTTGGCCACCGTGGTCTCGATGATCTGGCTCACCGCGTCCACGGTGTAGTACGCCTGGTGGGACGTGACCAGGACGTTCGGGAAGGTGACGAGGCGGGCCAGGGTGTCGTCCTCGACGACGTCGAGCGACTTGTCGAGGAAGAAGAGCCCGGCCTCGGCCTCGTACACGTCGAGGCCGACGCCCGTGAAGCGGCCCTCGCGCAGCTCGGAGACGAGCGCCTTGGTGTCGATGAGGCCGCCGCGGCTGGAGTTCACCAGGATCGCGTCGTCCTTCATGGTGCGCAGGGCGGCGCTGCCGACGATGTGCTCGGTGGCGGGGAGCAGGGGTACGTGCAGGCTGATCAGGTCGGCCTCGGTGAAGAGGCGCTCCTTGTCGACGTATTTCATGCCGAGTTCGACGCAGGCCGGGTTCTCGACGATGTCCCAGCCGAGGAGCTTCATGCCGAAGCCGTGGGCGATCCGGGTGAACGCCTCGCCGATCTTGCCGGTGCCGAGGACGCCTACGGTGCGGCCGCGCAGGTCGCGGCCCATCAGCCCGTCGAGCCTGAAGTCGAAGTCGCGGGTGCGGTTGGAGGCGCGGACGATGCGGCGGTTGACGGCCGTCGCGAGGGTCCAGGCGAACTCGGCCACGGCGTACGGCGAGTAGTACGAGACGCGGGCGACGGTCAGGCCGAGCCGCTCGGCGACCTCGAGGTCGATGTTGTTGAAGCCCGTGGAGCGCTGGGCGATCAGGTGCGTGCCGCCGGCGGCGAGGGTCTGCAGGACGCGGTTGTTCAGGGTGGCGTTGACGCTGGTGGAGATGATCTCGTAGCCGGCCGCGATGGGGGCCGTGTCCTCGTTGAGGAAGACGTCCAGGCAGCGGACCTCGTGATGGCCCGCGAACGCCTTCTCCATGAGGGGCTTCTCGTCGGACTGCACGCCGAATGCGAGGATCTCCACGACTGCTCCCATTTTTCCGTATCGCGTCGTGTGTGCCGGTTATGGCGAATATACGGGCCGGGCAACCCCGTGACACCCGGGGGTGGGAGGACCTCGCCTCGCCCCACCCCCGACGTCGCCCCGGCCTCGCGCCTCAGCCGAAGAAGACCCCGACCTCCTCGTACAGCGCGGGATCGACCGTCTTCAGCCGGGCGGTCGCCTCGGCGATCGGCACCCGGACGATGTCCGTGCCGCGCAGCGCGACCATCTTCCCGAAGTCACGGTCGCGCACGGCCTCGATGGCGTGCAGCCCGAAGCGGGTGGCGAGCCAGCGGTCGAAGGCACTGGGGGTGCCGCCGCGCTGGATGTGGCCGAGGACCGTGGTCCTGGCCTCCTTGCCGGTGCGCCGCTCGACCTCCTTGGCCAGCCATTCGCCGACTCCGGAGAGCCGGACGTGCCCGAAGGAGTCGAGCGTCCCGTCCTTGAGGACCATCTGCCCGTCCTTGGGCATGGCGCCCTCGGCGATGACGACGATCGGGGCGTACGAGGCCTTGAAACGGGAGGTGACCCAGGCGCAGACCTGGTCGACGTCGAAGCGCTGCTCGGGGATGAGGATGACGTTGGCCCCGCCCGCGAGGCCCGAGTGGAGCGCGATCCAGCCCGCGTGGCGGCCCATGACCTCGCAGACGAGGACCCGCATATGGGACTCGGCGGTGGTGTGCAGCCGGTCGATGGCCTCGGTCGCGATGCCGACGGCGGTGTCGAAGCCGAAGGTGTAGTCGGTGGCGGACAGGTCGTTGTCGATGGTCTTCGGCACGCCGACGACGGGCACGCCGTACTCGTCGGTGAGCCGGGCGGCGACGCCGAGGGTGTCCTCGCCGCCGATCGCGACGAGCGCCCCGACCTCCTCCTTGGCGAGGGTCTCCTTGATGCGGCGGATGCCGTTCTCGACCTTGAGGGGGTTGGTGCGCGAGGAGCCGAGGATGGTGCCGCCACGGGGCAGGATGCCGCGCACGGCCGGGATGTCGAGCTGTACGGTGTCGCCTTCGAGCGGCCCGCGCCAGCCGTCCCGGAAGCCGACGAAGTCATAGCCGTACTCCTGCACGCCCTTGCGGACGATGCCCCGGATGACGGCGTTGAGCCCGGGGCAGTCGCCGCCTCCGGTCAGTACTCCGACCCGCATGGAAATGTCCCTTCGCCACAGCACTGTGAGCTGACACGGGTCACGCTAATAGTGATCCATGTCACTTCGGCAGCACGCGAAGGGTGAATTCCGTTGAAGAGTGTGGGAGTTGACCTTTGTGTGGTGATCGTTCAGGCGGCGCGGGGCCGGTCACGCGTCGTCGAGGCCGCGCTCGATGGCGTACCGGACGAGCTCCACGCGGTTGTGCAGCTGGAGCTTGCCCAGGGTGTTCTGCACGTGGTTCTGCACGGTGCGGTGCGAGATGACGAGCCGCTCGGCGATCTGCTTGTAGCTCAGGCCCTTGGCGACCAGGCGCAGGACCTCGGTCTCGCGCTCGGTGAGCTGCGGAGCCTTGGGCTCGCCGGCGCCCGCGGCGGGCGCGGGTTCGGAGGCCAGGCGCCGGTACTCGCCGAGGACGAGGCCCGCGAGCCCCGGGGTGAAGACGGGGTCGCCGGCCGCCGTACGGCGCACCGCGTCGGTCAGGTCCTCGGTCGACGCCGACTTGAGCAGGTAACCGGTGGCGCCGGACTTCACCGCCTCCAGGACGTCGGCGTGCTCCCCGCTCGCCGACAGGACCAGGACGCGCAGGGCGGGGTCGGCGCCGACGAGCTCCTTGCAGACCTGCACACCGGGCTTCTTCGGCAGGTTCAGGTCGAGTACGAGGACGTCGGGCGCGGCGGCGCCGGCCCGGCGCACCGCCTGCTCGCCGTCGCCCGCGGTGGCCACCACGTCGAAACCCGCCTCGGCGAGGTCCCTCGCGACGGCGTCGCGCCACATCGGGTGGTCGTCGACCACCATGACCCTGATCGCGCCTGCGGCGGCGCCCTCCCGCTGCTGCTCGGTCATCTTCCCGATCCCGCCTTCCCCCGTGAAATCTTCGGAACTCTCAGTTCGACCTCGGTGCCCTGTCCCGGCACCGAGATCAGCTCGGCCGTGCCGCCGATGTCCCGCAGCCGGCCGCGGATGGACTGGGAGACACCGAGCCGCCCCTCCCCCTCGGCCTGCGCGAGACGTCCTTCCGGGATGCCGGGTCCGTCGTCCCGCACCGTCACGATCACGGCGTCGGGCTCGTCCTCGACGAGGATCCAGGACCGGGCGTCCGCCCCCGCGTGCCTGCGCACATTGTCCAGGGCCGCGCTGACAGCCGCCGCCAGCTCCTTCGCCGCGACCGGCGGCAGGAACACCGGGGCGCCCGGCTCGGCGAAGCTCACCCGCGCCCCGGCGTGCGGCGCGAGCAGCGACCTCAGATCGCAGGGCGTCGACGTGCCGGGGAGGTCGTCCGGTTCTTCCACGGCGCGCACGAGCGCGCCCTGCGAGGCGTCCTCGGAGGCACGCGAGGCGGGCACGAGACCGCCGGCGACCAGGGTGCGCAGGGCGACCTCCTGCTCGCCGGCCATCCTGCCGAGCTCGGCGGCCTCGCCGCCCAGCGCGGTGCCGCGGCGCTGCACCATGGCGAGGACCTGCAGCACGCCGTCGTGGATGTCGCGGGCGAGCCGCTCCCGCTCACGGGTGGCCGCCTCGATCTCCAGGGCCCGGGCGAGGGTGCGCTCGGAGGCGCGGGCCACCTCGACGACGTAGCCGATGGCGATCGACGCGATGCACACGAGCAGGACGTTGTGGAGGGTGTCGCGGCTGAAGGCGCCGCGCTGCACCACGTTCGCGACGCCGACGAGCAGCGAGGCGAACGCGGCCCACCGCCAGCCGCCCTTGACCGCGTACGCGAGGACCGCGCCGGCCGTCCAGATCGACGGCAGGGTCGGGCCGCCGGCCACGATCCGGCTGTGCTCGACGGCGACCGGCGTGAGCAGGATGCCGGCGAGCGCGACGATCAGGTCGGCGGTGAGGAAGCGCTTGGTGCAGCTCGCGGCGTTCGCGACACGCGGCAGCGTGGCCAGGGTCCACACGACCAGGACCACGAAATAGCCGATCGCCACCCAGGGGCGGTCGAACCTGTCCTGTGCGGTGACGAACAGGCCGATCGCGTACAGCATCGTCAGCAGCCGGTACGCCGTCAGCGCGCGCCACAGCGGCTGCTCGACGGACATCCTCGTCACGCGTTCGCGCCTGGCCACGCACCCACCCCCCGAACTGCGGCTCCCGGAACGTCCGCTCCCCGAACGACGACGCGGCTAGGAGGCCGGCCGTTCCACGCCGCCGCCCTTGTTCTCCTTGGCTTCCTTCTCGGCCATGGCCTCCCTCTCCGCCTTGGCTTCCTTCTCCGCCTTGGCCTCGGCCTTCGCCGCGTCCGCGATCTGCCGCTTGGCGGCGGTCGCGTACATGTCGACGTACTCCTGGCCGGAGAGCTTCATGATTTCGTACATGACCTCGTCGGTCAGGGCCCGCAGCACGAACCGGTCGTGCTCCATGCCCTGGTAGCGGCCGAAGTCGAGGGGCTTGCCGATGCGGATGCCGGGGCGCATCAGCTTGGGCATGACCTTGCCGGGGGGCTGGATCTTCTCGGTGTCGATCATCGCGACCGGGAGGACGGGCGCGCCGGTGGCGAGCGCCACGCGCGCGAGGCCGCCGGGCTTGCCGCGGTACAGGCGGCCGTCGGGCGAGCGCGTGCCCTCCGGGTAGATGCCGAAGAGCTCGCCGCGCTCCAGGACCTCTATGCCGCTCTTGATGGCGGCCTCGCCCGCGCCGCGCGAACCGGAGCGGTCCACGGGGAGCTGTCCGACGCCCTTGAAGAACGCGGCCGTGAGCTTGCCCTTCAACCCGGGCGTCGTGAAGTACTCGGCCTTCGCGATGAAGGTGACCTTGCGGTCGAGCACCGCCGGCAGGAAGAAGGAGTCCGAGAAGGACAGGTGATTGCTGGCCAGGATGGCGGGACCCTCGGCGGGAATGTTCTCGAGGCCCTCCACCCAGGGCCTGAAGCCGAGCTTCAGCGGCCCTCCGATGGCCACCTTCATTGCGCCGTAGATCAACCCACTGCCTTCCTTCGTCTGTGGATCAGACCTTAACCCGCGCCGCAGCTCCGAGGCCCGACGACCCTGGTCGGTGTCAGCACGGTCGCGTACGGTGAAGTACGCCCCGCAGTCCTGGGCGATCCCCTCTCTCATGAACAGGAGACCGAAGGTGCCGGTCATTCCTGGAGCCGAGCCGTACCGCCACGAGGGCGGAGAGGTCGGCGTCCTCCTCTGTCACGGTTTCACCGGTTCCCCGCAGTCGCTGCGCCCCTGGGCGGAGTACCTCGCCGAGCGCGGGCTCACGGTCTCGCTCCCCCTGCTGCCCGGTCACGGCACGCGCTGGGAGGACATGCAGGTCACCGGCTGGCAGGACTGGTACGCGGAGGTGGACCGCGCCCTGCGCGAGCTGCTGGACCGGTGCTCCCAGGTCTTCGTCTTCGGCCTGTCGATGGGCGCCGCCCTCGCGCTGCGGCTCGCGGCGAAGCACGGGGACGAGGTGGCGGGCCTGGTCCTGGTGAACCCGGGGAACAAGGTGCACGGCCTCGCCGCGCGCGCCCTCCCGGTGGCCCGGCATCTCGTGCCCTCGACGAAGGGGATCGCCAGCGACATCGCGAAGGAGGGCTCGTCGGAGATCGGGTACGACCGGGTGCCGCTGCACGCCGCGCACTCCCTGCGGAACTTCTTCCGCATCGTCGACCGTGAACTGCCGCAGGTGACACAGCCGTTGGTGGTCCTGCACAGCACCCAGGACCATGTGGTGCCGCCCGTCGACTCGGCCCGCGTCCTCAGCAGGATCTCGTCCACGGACGTCGAGGAGATCCTGCTGGAACAGAGCTACCACGTCGCGACGTTGGACCATGACGCGGGCCGGATCTTCGACGAGAGCTATGCGTTCATCGGCCGGCTCGCCCCCAGTATCGGTAAGGAAGGGACGGCCACCGGTGGCTGAGCAGGACCGACGTGAGCCCTCCGGCGACGAGAGCCGCGAGCCGGAGGACGCGTCCGCCGAGCCGGCGGCGTCGGGCACGGCGCTGCCCGGTCCGGCGCAGCTCGGCAAGGACCAGCAGCCCGGCGCAGACGCAGCCGCCGGGGACGGCGGCGAGCCCGTGGACGAGGACGCCGCCTGGGCCGCCATCGTCGCCGGGTACGGCCAGGAGCCGGCGGACCCGCCGGGCGCCAGGCCGTTCAGGTCGATCGAGGACCTGGCCCTGCCCGACCTGGATACGGACGGCTCCGAGACGAACGGTTCGGGGACGAACAGCTCGGAACCGGGCGCCGGCAAGACCGACAAGCCCGCGGCGCCGCTCGGCTCCTCGATCTCCTTCGCACCCGGCGTCGGCGGCCCCCGCGACTACTCGCCGTCCGATCCGTCGGACAGCGACGCCGACGACGAGGACCACTTCGTGCCCCCGGAGCCCCCGCCGCTGCCCGAAGCAGACGTCACCGCCAAGTTCGCCTGGCTCGCCGTGATCGGCGGCCCGGTCCTGATGCTGCTGGCCGTGCTGCTCGGCTGGCAGATGACGTGGTGGCTCACGACCGTCTGCGTCGGTGGCTTCCTCGGCGGCTTCGGCACGCTCGTGATGCGCATGCAGGGCGACGATGACGACGACGATCCGGGGCGCGGCGCGGTCGTCTGACCCGCGTCAGTCCAGGGCGGCGGGAACCCTGAGGGCGGCCAGGACCGGCAGATGGTCCGTGGCCGCCCTCAGGTCGTCCTCGCTCACCCCCGGCATGCCCACCGGGACCCCGCAGCCGAGGACCTCGACGCCCGGTGTCGCGAGGATCGCGTCGATGCGCTGATGCGGGTCGGCCGGTGTCGAGGTGTACTCGCCGAGCCACGGCTTCGTGGCCCAGGCGTCCTGGAGAGCCTCGGCGAGGCGCCGGAACGTGCGGCCGCCGGGGCGTTCGTTGAGGTCACCGCCCGCGACGGCGTGCTCGACGCCGAGCGAGGCGAGCCGGTCGAGGAGCATCCCGCCCTGCGCGTACCGCTCGTCCTTCTGCAGGCTCAGATGGCAGCTCAGTACGCCGATCCTGGCGCCTCCGAAGCGGACGACGGCGGTCGCGAAGCCGCGCCGGTGCAGTCCGGGGGTGAGGGGGAGCAGGACGTCCTCGGTGCGTTCGACGGTGGCGCGCAGGGAGCAGAGCAGCGCCGGGCCGGCCGCGCTCGCGCCGCCCGAGAGGATCACCAGGTCCGAGGCGGCCGCGAGCCGGGCGAGCTTCTTGCGCCAGCGGAAGAAGCGGGGCGCCTCCTGGATCAGGACCAGGTCGGGGGCACAGGCCGCGATGACGCGGGCGAGCGCGGAGGTGTCGTCACGCATCGAGCGGATGTTGTAGCTGAGCACCCGGACGACGGCCGAACCGTCGGGTTCGGTGCGGGAGTTGGGGAGTGATCCGGTGACCATGACGATCAAGATACGACGAACGCCCGCCGTTTCTCCGGGGAAACGACGGGCGTTCGGTGGCTGAAGCAGCCGGTGTCACATGACCGGGTCGGGCTCCCGCGCCAGGTCCGCCGCCCCGACCATGCCCGCCTTGTTGCCGAGCTGGGCCGCGATGACGTCCGCCACGGGGCGCCAGTTGCCGCCGACCAGCCAGCGCTTGTAGGACTTGCGGATCGGGTCGAGGACGAGCTCGCCCTCGTCCGAGAGTCCGCCGCCGACGATGAACGCGGACGGGTCGAACAGCGAGGCCAGGTCGGCGAGGCCCGCGCCGGCCCAGCGGGCCAGCTCGCGGTACGAGTCGACAGCCACGGCGTCACCCTGGCGGGCGGCCATGGAGATGTGCTTGCCCTCGATGCCGTCCGGGGTGCCGTCGCCCAGGGAGAGCAGGAACTCCGCGTTCTCCGGGGTCGCGTTGGCGCGCTGCTTGGCGTAACGGACGAGCGCGCGGCCGGAGGCGTACTGCTCCCAGCAGCCCTGGCTGCCGCAGCCGCACAGCAGGCCGTCCGGGACCATCCGGATGTGGCCGAACTCGGCGGCCACGCCGAAGTGGCCGCGGCGCAGCTTGTTGCCGATGATGATGCCGCCGCCGAGGCCGGTGCCGAGCGTGATGCAGATGACGTTCCGGTGGCCCTTGCCCGCGCCGAACTTGTATTCGCCCCAGGCGGCCGCGTTCGCGTCGTTCTCGACGACGACCGGCAGGCCGACCCGCTTCTCGACCTCTTCCTTCAGCGGTTCCTGGCGCCAGTCGATATTGGGCGCGAAGTAGACCGTGGAGCGCTGGCGGTTGACGTATCCGGCGGCGCCGATGCCCACGCCGACGATCTCGTGTCCTGCCCGTGCGCCCTCGACGGCCGAGGCGATCGCGTCAACGATGGCCTCGGACGTGCTGGGAGTCGGCACCTTGAACGTCGAGAGGATGTTGCCTTCCTCGTCGACCACGCCGGCCGCGATCTTTGTGCCGCCGATGTCGACGCCGATGGTGAGTCCCATGAATCCCTCAGTTCGGTCGAGCCCCGCTACGGCCCACCGTACCCGAGCGGCTCTCAGTCGAGGTCGATGTGTTCACCTTTTGAAGGCCCCTCGGGGCCCTCGTCACGGGGGTCCGTGCCGTCCGCGGCGGCCTGTCCGGCCTGGGCGCCCGACGAGCGCTGGGTCCAGCGCTGCTCCTGGCGCTCGACGGCGGAGCGGTAGGCGGCGAGCAGCTCGTTGCCCGCGGCCGCGAGGTGGTCGAAGACCTCGGGGTTGCGCTCGACGACCGGCTCGACGGCCGCCTTCGCCTGCTTGACGACCTGGCTGACGACCTGCTGCGCGGTGCCCTGCGCGACCGCGCCGAGAAGGGGCGTCTGGAGCCCCGACAGCTTCTCGGCGACGGCGTCGACGAGCTTGCGCAGCTCCTCGGCGGCCGAGCCGGGCGGGGGCCCGTGCTCGGCCCGGCGGCGGGCCTTCTCCTCCGCGAGGTCCTCGGCGCACGCCTTCTCCCAGGCGTCGGCGTCGGCCTCGGGTGCGGGCTGCTCGGTGGCGTCGCTCATGGCGGCTGACTCCTGCGAGAACGTATATGGGTGGGTGCGTACCAGGAGGGGTGCGTAGCTTCGACGTTACCCGAACGGCGGTAGTCCGTTCACCGTCCCCGCGGCCACAGGCCGGGGTCGGGGGTGAACCTGATGCGCAGGACGCCGTCGCGCAGGCCGGCGCCGGCGACGGTGCAGCGGCGCAGCGCCGACGGCAGGGAGACGATGCGGCGGAGCGGTCCGGCGGTGACGACGAGTTCGTCGCCGCGCCGCACCAGTCCGAGGTCCTCGCGGACGGTGCCGGGCAGCGGCAGGTGCCACACGAGGACGCCCTCGTCGGCGATGCGGTCCTCGACGGGCCAGGCGGTCGCGGCCGGCGCGGTCGGGACCGGCGGTGCGCCGAGCGCGGCCAGGTCGTCGGCGCCGCGCGGGTCACGGCCCAGGTGGGGCAGCTCATGCACGTCGTACGTGCCCTGCCAGACGGCGACGACCTTGCGCTGGCGGGCGGCGGCGTCGGTGAGCCAGGGGTCGGTGGAGCCGTCGGGGAGCACACGTGAGGCGAGCAGCCCGTCGGCGCGCAGGCCGTGCAGGGCGAGGGCGGTGGTCGTGGTGAGCAGGGCGTCGGCCGCGGCGGGCGTGGGTTCGGCGACGAGGCGCACGGTCGTGTGCGGGTCCTCGATGACGGCCTGGGCGGCGGCGAGTTCGGCGTCCCAGCGGTCCGCCGTCTCGTACAGCCACTCCGCGGGCATGGGAACGCCGGCGAGGCGGCCGAGGAGGGGGCGCAGGGCGCGGGCGGCCTGGCGTTCCGGGGGGAGGAGGCGGCGCAGGTAGCGGCGCAGCTGTTCCGGCAGGGCGAGCAGGGCGAGGGCCTGCGGCGCCGGGGGAAGGTCGACGACGACGAGGTCGTGGGGACCGTGGGCGCTGTCGCGCAGGGCGCGGAGCAGGGCGAGCTCGTGGCTGCCGGGCAGCGGGGTGAGTTCCTCGGCGTCGAGGCGGGTGGCGCCCAGGAGGTCGAGGGCGGACGCGGCCTTTTCCTGGAGGCCGGTGAGGTCCTCGCGGAAGCGGTCCGCCGGGGCGAGACGTATCGCGGTGAGACCGGGTTCGACGGACGTCGGCGCCGCGCCCGTAGGGGTGGCGAGGGCGGCGCCGAGGGTGTCCGTGGGGTCCGCCGAGAGCACGAGGGTGCGGGCTCCGCGGCGGGCGGCGGTGAGGGCCGTGGCCGCGGCGGCGGTGGTCCGGCCGGAGCCGCCGGGGCCGGTTACCAGAACGGTGCGCATGGGGTGTGAGGCTACCTGGGGCGCAGGTGACCCCCGGCAGGCCGCCGGACGGAGACAGCGGGCCGCCCGACGGGGCCGCCGGAGGCTACTTCGTCTCCACGCGCTTCTTCAGGCCGGCGAGGGCGCGGTCGATGATGACCTTCTCGGCCTTGCGCTTGATCATGCCGAGCATGGGGATCTTGACGTCGACCGTGAGGCGGTAGGTGACCTCGGTGCCCGTGCCGGACGACTTGAGGAGGTACGTGCCGTCGAGGGAGCGCAGCATCTGGGACTTGACCAGGGTCCAGGAGACCTCGTTGTCCCCGGTCCAGGTGTAGGCCAGAGTCTGGTCGTCCTTGATCGCTCCGGCGTCCATGACGAGTCGCACCTGCTCGGCGCGGCCCGCGCCGTCCGTGGCGAGGACCTCGGCCTCCTTCACCTCTCCCGTCCAGTCGGGGTAGCGGGCGAAGTCGGCGATCACCCCCATGACATCGGCCGGTGCCGCCTCGATCGTGATGCTCGAGCTGGTGTGTTCCGCCATCGCGGTGGCTCCTCCAGATGCGGTCCGCTGAGGGGTGGTGTGTATCGCGTGAAGGCTACCGCGCACCGGCGGCGGCGCTGTCACCACTCCAGGGCCCAGGGCCTGCCCGAACCCGCGAAGTGGCCGACATTGACGCACTCCGTCGCCCCGATCCGCATGCGCCGGGCGAGCGGCTGGTGGACGTGGCCGAACAGGGAGTACCGGGGACGGGTACGCCGGATCGCCTCCAGGAGGGCGCGGCTGCCGCGCTCGAAGCGGCGCGCGACGGTGTCGTAGACGAGTTCGGGGACGTCCGGCGGGATGTGGGTGCACAGCACGTCGACCTCCCCGACGGCCTCGATCTTGGCGGCGTACTCCTCGTCGCTGATCTCGTACGGGGTGCGCATGGCGCTGCGCAGTCCGCCGCCGACGAAGCCGAAGACGAGGCCGCCGATCTCGACGCGCTCGCCGTCGAGGACGGTGGTGCCGGGTCCGGCGTACTCGGACCACAGGTGCGGGATGTCGACGTTGCCGTAGGTGGCGTACGTCGGTGTGGGGAACGCCGCGAAGAGCTCGGCGTACTGCTTGCGCACCGCCGTCTCGATGGCCGTCCCGCGATCGATCCCGGCCCACAGCCCGGCGCCGAACGTACGTGCCTCCTCGAAGCGGCGGGCGGTACGCAGCTCGACGATGCGGTGCGCGTTCTCCACACCGAACAGGTCCGGGAAGATGCCACGCGAATGATCGGCGTAGTCGAGGAAGAGCACCAGGTCACCGAGGCAGACGAGGGCGTCCGCCCCGTCCCCCGCCCGGGCGAGGTCTGTGGAGTTTCCGTGCACATCGCTGACCACATGTACGCGCATGCGATCACCCTAGAACTGTGTGGGAATCGTGGGTAGAGGGGGCCGGACCTGCGGTTACTTCCTATTCGCCGATTCGGTGGACTAGGGTCGGCGGAGCAGTTACACGGCGTGTGACGCAGCGAACATCTGGCCTGGACCCCCTACCGGAACAGCAGTACCGGTGGGTAACGTCCGGGCAGTCCAGTAGTGCTCAGCATTTCAACCACTGGGGCTACCACTGCTTCAGCAGCTGAGCACCTGCCCGATCTTGGACCGCATCGTCGACTCACACAATGCCGTGGCGCCGGTGCCCTATGAGGAGCAGCAGTCTTGCGCGAGTTCAGCCTTCCGGCCCTGTACGAGGTCCCCGCGGACGGCAATCTGACCGACATCGTCCGCAGAAACGCCGCGCAGCACCCCGACGTCGCCGTCATCGCCCGCAAGGTGAACGGCACCTGGCAGGACGTCACGGCCACCACCTTCCTCGCGGAGGTGCGGTCCGCCGCCAAGGGCCTGATCGCCTCCGGCGTGCAGCCGGGCGACCGGGTCGGCCTGATGTCCCGTACCCGTTACGAGTGGACGCTCCTCGACTTCGCGATCTGGAGCGCCGGCGCGATCACCGTCCCCGTGTACGAGACCAGCTCCGCCGAGCAGATCCAGTGGATCCTCGGCGACTCCGGCGCCGTGGCCTGCGTGGTCGAGAGCGCCGCGCACGAGGCCACCGTCGAGTCCGTGCGCGACGGGCTCCCCGGCCTCACCCACGTCTGGCAGATCGACGCCGGCGGTGTCCAGGAGCTGGACCGTGCGGGTGCCGACGTCTCCGACGTGACCGTCGACGAGCGCAGCGCGGTCGCGAAGGCCGACGACCCGGCGACGATCGTCTACACCTCGGGCACCACGGGCCGCCCCAAGGGCTGTGTCCTCACGCACCGCAGCTTCTTCGCCGAGTGCGGGAACGTGGTCGAGCGCCTCAAGCCCCTCTTCCGTACGGGCGAGTGCTCGGTGCTGCTCTTCCTGCCCGTCGCGCACGTCTTCGGCCGCCTGGTCGAGGTCGCCTCGCTGATGGCCCCGATCAAGCTGGGCCACGCCCCCGACATCAAGCACCTCACCGATGAACTGGCCGCGTTCCGGCCGACGTTGATCCTGGGTGTGCCGCGCGTCTTCGAGAAGGTCTACAACTCGGCGCGCGCCAAGGCGCAGGCCGACGGCAAGGGCAAGATCTTCGACAAGGCGGCCGACACGGCCATCGAGTACAGCCGCGCCCTGGACACCCCCAAGGGCCCGTCCATCGGTCTGAAGCTGAAGTACAAGACGTTCGACAAGCTCGTCTACTCCAAGCTGCGCGCCGTCCTCGGCGGCCGCGGCGAGTACGCGATCTCCGGCGGCGCCCCGCTCGGCGAGCGCCTCGGCCACTTCTTCCGCGGCATCGGCTTCACGGTCCTCGAGGGCTACGGCCTGACCGAGTCCTGCGCCGCCACCGCCTTCAACCCGTGGGACCGGCAGAAGATCGGCACGGTCGGCCAGCCGCTGCCGGGTTCCGTCGTCCGGATCGCCGACGACGGCGAGGTCCTGCTGCACGGCGAGCACCTGTTCTCGGGCTACTGGAACAACGAGGCCGCGACCGGGGAGGCGCTGGCCGACGGCTGGTTCCACACCGGCGACATCGGCACGCTCGACGAGGACGGCTACCTCCGGATCACCGGCCGCAAGAAGGAGATCATCGTGACGGCGGGCGGCAAGAACGTCGCCCCGGCCGTCATCGAGGACCGCATCCGTGCGCACGCCCTGGTCGCCGAGTGCATGGTCGTCGGCGACGGGCGCCCCTTCGTCGGCGCACTCGTCACGGTCGACGACGAGTTCCTCGGCCGCTGGGCCGCCGAACACGGCAAGCCGGCCGGCTCGACCGCGGTGTCCCTCCGGGACGACGCGGATCTCCTCGCGGCGATCCAGACGGCCGTGGACGACGGCAACGCGGCGGTCTCCAAGGCGGAGTCGGTGCGCAAGTTCCGCATCCTGCCGACCCAGTTCACGGAGGAGTCGGGTCACCTGACGCCGTCCCTGAAGCTGAAGCGGAACGTGGTGGCGAAGGACTACGCCGACGAGATCGAAGCGATCTACCGGGGCTGAGGCCCCTGCGGGGGCTCCGCCTCCGCGTCCCTTGTCCTCGAACGCCGGACGGGCTGGATGGATCATCCAGCCCGTCCGGCGTTCGGCGTTACAACAGCCCACGCAGCCGCTCAGCCAGCAGATCCCACCGCCAGCGCTCCTCGACCCACTCGCGCCCCCGCTCCCCCATGCGACGCCGCAACTCCCCGTCGCCGAGGAGCGTGATGATGCGGTCCGCGGAGTCCTCCGCGTCGCCGCCCCTCACGACCCAGCCCGTCTCCCCGTCGAGCACCGCGTCCGGCGCGCCGCCGGAGTCGCCCGCGACGACCGGCAGGCCCGTCGCCGACGCCTCCAGGTAGACGATGCCGAGACCCTCGACGTCGAGGCCCCCGCGTCGGGTCCGGCACGGCATGGCGAACACGTCGCCCGCCCCGTAGTGCGCGGGCAGCTCCGACCACGGCACGGCCCCCGTGAAGCGCACCGAGTCGGTGACGCCCGTCTCCGCGGCGAGCCCTCGCAGCTCCTTCTCGTACGGACCGCCGCCCACGACGAGCAGCACCGCGTCGGGGACGGCCGCCAGGATCCGCGGCATCGCGAGGATCAGGGTGTCCTGACCCTTGCGCGGCACGAGCCGCGAGACGCACACGACGACGGGCCGGTCGGTCAGTCCGAGCCGCTCGCGCACCAGGTCGCCGCCGGAGCCGGGGTGGAACGTCTTCTCGTCCACACCCGGCGGCAGCTGCACCATCCGGCCCGCCGCGGCGGGCGTCAGCGCGGCGGCGATCCGCGACCGCGTGTACTCGCCGAGATACGTGATCGTGTCCGTCGACTCGCCGATGCGGCGCAGCAGTTGGCGCGACGCGGGCAGTTGCGCCCAGCCGGCCTCGTGCCCGTGCGTGGTGGCCACCAGGCGCCGGGCGCCGGCCTTGCGCAGCGCCGGAGCCATCAGGCCGAGCGGGGCGGCCGCGCCGAACCACACCGACGAACAGCCGTGCTCCTTGAGCAGGCCCACCGCGCGCCGGGTGACGCGGGGCGTCGGCAGCAGCATCGTCGTACGGTCGCGCACGACGGTGAAGGGCTGTTCGGCGTCGAAGGCGGCGGTCGCCTCGACGCCCTCCCGGGTGCGCTTCCAGGTGGAGGCGTAGACGACGACCTGCTCGGGGTCCAGGCGGAGCGCCATGTTGTGCAGGAATGCCTGGATGCCACCGGGCCGGGGCGGGAAGTCGTTGGTCACGATCAGGGTCTTGTGCATCGCCGCCGACAGTACCTAACGCACCGGTGGGCCGTGCTTCACGGCCCCTGCACAGTTCTGCCCGGCATCATGGCCCGAATGATGCCGAGAATCCCGGTCCCCGCGGTGCTGGTGTGGGCCGCGACCAGGGCGCTGCTCCTCCTGTGCGTCCTGAAGGTGATCACGGTCCCGGGTCCCGACGTGACGAGCGACGTCTCCGTCATCTACCGCAACTGGTACGGGGTCCTGCGCACGGGCACGTTCCCGCTGGACGACGTCACCTGGCAGTACCCGCCGGCCGCCGCGGGCGCGATCCTCTCCCCCACCCTCCTGCCCTTCCTGTCCTACGCCACCGCGTTCTTCGTGCTCGCCCTCCTCGCCGACGCGCTCACCTTCGGACTCCTCGTGTACGCGGGCGGGCGGCCCGGCAGGTCGTGGCGCGGGGCGTGGGTGTGGGTCGCGGGCGTGCCGCTGCTCGGTCCGACCGCGTACGCCCGTTACGACGTCATGGTCACGGCGGTCGCGGTGGCCGCGCTGCTGGCCGGGGCCCGGCATCCACGCGTCATGGGGGCGCTCACGGGGCTCGGCGCGCTGCTGAAGGTGTGGCCCCTGCTCCTGCTGCTCGGGACCCGCCGCGGCCGCGTCACGCGGGTTTCCTGGGGCAGCGCGGCCCTCACGTCCGGCGCCCTGGTCGTCGCCTTCGCGGCGGCGATGCCCGGCGCGCTCGATTTCCTCACCTCCCAGCGCGACCGCGGCACGGAGGTCGAGTCGCTCGGCGCGCTGGTGTTCCACGTGGCGCGGCAGTTCGGCTGGCCGGGCTCCGTCGGGCTGAACTACGGCTCGATGGAGTTCCTCGGCCCCTACGTGAACGTCGTGAGCGTGGTCGCGCAGGTGCTGACGATGCTCGCGTTCGCCTGGCTCCTGATGTGGCGGCTGAGGGCGCGGGCCTGGGCGCCGGGAACGCTCGCGGACGCGGCGTTCGTCGCGGTGCTGCTGTTCACGACGACGAGCCGGGTGATCAGCCCCCAGTACATGCTGTGGCTGACCGGTCTGGCCGCGGTGTCGACCATGTTCTCCGCGAGCCGGATGACCCCGCCGGCCTGCCTGGTCGTGGCGGCGTCCCTCGTGACGTTCCTGGAGTTCCCGCTCGGCTTCGGACACGTCGTGTACGGCGACGGACTCGGCCTCGCCCTGATCCTCGTACGCAACGGCCTGCTGGTCGCCGCCTCCCTCACCGCCGCCCGGCGCCTGTGGCGGCAGACGGTCACGGAGCCGCGGACGCGCGAACAGGCGCCGCCTCCCCGGGCGGCCCGCGACGAGACCCTGCTCACGTCATGACCCCGCCGGCCGGTCAGCCGAGCCGGGCCCGCAGATAATCCCGCCAGTCCGCCGTGAAGTTCTCCTCCGTCGTCCCGAGCACGCTCGTCATCGCCTCCTCGACCGCCCCGGTCCGCCGCTTGTGCTTCCCCACGGCGCGGTAGAAGTCGTTCAGCTTCGCCTCACCCCAGCGGTCTGCGATCATCCGGCAGGCCAGCCACCCGCCCTCGTACGCCTGCGCGAGCCGCCCAGCGTCGCCGGAGAACCCGAAGTCCGGGTCGGTGGGGAGCGCGGCCGGCAGCCGGCCGAGCCGCACCGCGCGCTCAAGCTCCGGCGCGGCCTGCCCCGCGGAGCGGCCGGTACCGCGGTAGCCGACCCAGTCCGCGTACCCCTCGGACAGCCACAGCGGAGTCGCGCCCGACGTCGCCGCGCGGGTGGCGACGTGGGTCGTCTCGTGCGTGAGGACGACCTGCTTGCCGAAGGAGCCGAGCACGCCGTACGCGTCCGGGTTCACGATGATGCGGTCGGCCGGCGTCCGCCCCGGCGCCCCAGCCTCGCCGGTCGTCACCGCGGCGATCCCCCGGTACCCGGCGGCGGGGGCCCCGAGCAGCGCCCCCATGCCGTCGAGGGACTTCGGGACGAGGACCACGACCCGCTGGGCCCAGCCGGTCCCCCAGGCGTCGCTCACGGCGGGCACGGCCTCGTCGGCGAGGTCCGCGTAGTCGCTCAGCGCGCCGTGGGACCTGCCGACGCCGAGAACGAGACTGTGCGCGCCCCGCTCGACGACGACCCTGCCCTGTTCCCAGAGCTGCTCGCCGGTGTTCGGGGCGGGCCGGTCGGAGGTCACGTACCAGCGGCCCTCGCGCAGTTCGAGCCCGAGGGAGCGCCCGGAGACGACGGGGGCGCTGTCGTAGCCCTTGATCCGGTAGCGCAGTTCCGCGCCGGCCGTGGCGTGGCTGCCGGAGCGCTCCAGGCGCGTGAGCCGGTACGTCCAGGAGGTCAGCGGGACGTCGGTGAGGTTCGTCGGGAGCGCGGCGTCCGCGCTCCCGGTGGCCCGGTACGCGGCCGGATCCCGGGCGAGGACGGCGTCGGCCCTGCGGTCGAGCGTGTGCTGCACATCGCCCCGCGCGGTGTCCTGCGGCGCTCCTCCGCCGCAGCCGACGAGCCCGGCGAGCAGGGCGGCCACGGACAGCACGGCGACGCACGCCCCCGCTCCACCCGCACCACGCCCACGACCAGCCATCCTCCCGATCGTACGGCGCCTGCCGCGCCGGGCCCCGCCTGCGTCGACCGCTCAGACCCGTGTCACGGACGACACGGGCATCATGCCCACCGGGTCGTAGCGCACGGGCGCGCCGGGATAGGGGGCGTGGATGACCTGGCCGTTGCCCACGTACATCCCGATGTGGCTGGCGTCCGAGCGGTAGGCGACGAGATCGCCGGGCCGCGCCTCGGACAGCGGCACCTGTCGCCCCGCGTACCGCTGGGCCTGAGAGGTGCGCGGCAGACCCACGCCCGCCTGCGCGTACGACCACTGCATGAGGCCCGAACAGTCGAATCCGGAGGGCCCGTTGGCACCCCACACGTACGGCTTGCCGACCGCGGACATGGCGGCGGCGACCGCCGCGGCGGCCCGGCCGGACGACGGCACGCCCGCGCCCGACAGGTCGGGAATTCCGTCGCGCAGGCCACCGCGCGAGGCGCGCTCGTAGGCCTCACGCTGCGAGGCGGGCAGGGAGTTGAGCAGAAGGCGGGCCTTCGCGAGCTTGTCCTCGACGGTCCGCTTGTGCCGGGCGACGGCCTTGCGGGAGCGCTCCAGGTCGACGAGTTTGAGGGTGGCCTCGGCGCGTTGCTGGGACAGATCGCGCTGCGCCCGCTGCAGTTCGGTGAGTTCGCCGGCCTGGCGGGCGGTGATGCGGTTGAGGACGGACGCCTTGTCGAGATAGCCGTCGGGGTCCGACGACAGGAGCAGGGCGAGAGCGGGGTCGATGCCGCCCGAGCGGTACTGGGCGCCGGCGAGCGAACCGAGTGCGCCGCGCATGGTGTTGATGCGCTCCTGCCCGCGGGCGACGCTGCCTTGAAGGTCCGCCAGTTCGTCGCGGAGCTTGTGGGCGCGCTCGTCGGCCTTGTTGAACGCCTCGGTGGCCTGCTCGGCCTGCTCGAAGAGGCGGTCGACCTCGGCCCGGGTGCCGGACGGGCGGTCCTGTGGCGCGGCGCCCGCGGGGGCGGCGGTGAGCCCGGCGGCGGTGGCCGCCACGGCGGACACGGCCGACAGGAGGCTGACAGTGGAGCCGCGCGCACTCCGGTCGAGGCCGGACTGTGCGGGACGGCGATGGGACCCCACGAGTAGCCGCTCCCCTTCCGCTGACGAACGACCCCCGGCCGGAGAACCCGGTCGGGGGAATGCGGGGCGACAGTAGCCGCGAGGGGCGGACGCGGCCAACGACCGCTGGGGGCGGAAAACGCGACGCCCCGCCTATGACGCAGGTCATGGGCGGGGCGTGGGGTCAGCGGGTGATGCCGGAATTCGCCCGAACGGGCGCGTTATCGGGCGCCGCTGTCAGCCTCCGATACGGACGCCGAACATGAAGGAACCGACGGTGCTCATCGACTCGTAGCGGACGACGGCGCCGGGGTGCGGGGCGTGCAGCACCTGGCCGTTGCCGGCGTACAGGCCCACGTGCGCGAGGTTGTTGAAGAAGACCAGGTCGCCGGGCTTGAGCTGGCTCATGCCGATCTTCGTGCCGTCGTTCTGCTGCGTGTACGTGGTCCGGGTTATGCCCACACCGGCCTGTCCGTAGGCAAACTGGGTGAGCCCTGAGCAGTCGTAGGAGTTGGGGCCGGTGCCGCCGGAGACGTACGGCTTGCCGATCTGGGTGGCGGCGGCGTTCAGGGCGGCGGCGCCCCACTGGGAGGCCGGGACCTCGTTGCCCAGGTCGACGCGGGCGCTGGCCGAGCGACTCGCGCGGGCGTCGTCCTCGGCCATCTTCCGCCGCTCGGCGGCGGTGAGGGTGTTGAGGAGCTTCTGCGCGGCGCTGAGCTTGCTCTGGACCTGCCGCTTCTTCTTGCCGAGTTCCGTGCGGGTGTCGGCGAGGTCCTTGAGCTTGTCGGCGGCCTCCTGGCGCTCCTGCGCCAGCGAACGCTGCTTCTCCTGGATCTTCTTCAGGGCCTCGACCTGCTGACCGCTGAGCTGGTCGAGCGTGGAGGCCTTGTCCAGGAAGTCGTCCGGGTCGGCGGAGAGGAAGAGCTGGACGGAGGGGTCGATGCCGCCGGAGCGGTACTGGGCGCTGGCCATCGAACCGAGGCCGGAACGCAGCGTGTTGAGGTCCTCCTGGCCGCGGGCGACCTTGTCCTGGAGGTCGCCGATCTCCTTCTCGAGCTTCTTCTGCTTCTCCTTGGCCCCGTTGTACTTGTCGGTGGCCAGGCCCGCGTCTTCGTAGAGCTTGTCGACCTTGGCCTTGACCTCGCTCTTGGTCGGCTTCGGCGCGGCCTGCGCGCCCTGCGACGTGAGGGCCACGGCTGCGGCGGCGGTTGCGGTGAGCACGGTCACACGGGTGCGGCTCGGCTGCTTGGGTCGACGGTGGGACGCCACGAAGGCGAGCTCCTTCTTCCTCCAGCCGCCTACCGACACGCCGGTGGGCGGTGACCCTCTGCCGTCACTCCCGATGAGCGATCACCCGAGCGGAGGTTCGAGGCCAGACCTTAGTGACCTTCCTGTGATCAGTTCAAATCCTGACGGGAAAAAAGTCGGTCACCGAGCGCATTCTTTGCACGCAACTCACGTGCGGTAATGCTCGTTTGACACTACGTTGCGTAAACGATCCGCCAATTCGGGCATCAGGCCCAGAGGTTACGTATGAGACCTACGTTGCCTATGCGGCGAAGGGCCGGAACCTGCGCGGCGGTCGTCAGGCGTGCGAGAGACGCTTCAGAAGCATCACGGAGGCGACGGGGCGGGCGCCCGACTTGGCCACCCCGTCGGCCACCTCGCGGTCCGTGGAGACGACCACCACGGGCCGCCCGGAGGGCTCGGCGCGCACCAGCTGGCGGATCAGTTCGTCAGCGGTCACACCCGCCTTCGAGAAGAGCACACGCACCCCGCGCGGCGGCGCGAGCAGTACGGGCGCGGCGAGTTCGGCCCCGTCGAAGACACAGGTGACCTCGGCGCCGGTCTGCGCGGCGAGCTGGGAGAGCGAGCCGAGCAGCCTCAGCCGCTGCTTCTCCAGCGGCATCGTCGGATAGCCGGTCTTGGTGACGTTGTAGCCGTCGACCACGAGATGGGCCTGCGGCAGGGCGAGCAGCTGGTCCAGGATGGCGGGGTCGTGCTCGGACAGGGCGCGGGCCGCGATGTCCTTGGGCGACATCCGCCCGGGTTCGACGGCGTCCACGGTCTCGGCGGGGCGCACTGACACCGGCGGCAGCGCCAGCTCGCGGCGCAGCCCCTGGGCGGACTCCAGGACGGTGTCGAGCAGCAGCCGTACGCGCATGTCCTCGACGCTGCGGCCCTCGCGCGCCGCCTTGCGGGAGGCCTCGAGCGCCGCCTCCGTCTCACCCAGCCGGGCCTTGAGCCGCCGCGTCTCGCTGTCGGCGGCGGACAGCTGCGCATGCGTCTCCGCCCGTACGGCCTCGGTCTCGCCGTGGACCTTGCGCAGGGCCGCCTCGCCACGCTTGACGTCACTGAGCGCGCTGCGCAGCTTGCGGTGGAGGGACTCGGCCTCCTTCTTCGCCGACTCCAGCTCCGTGCGCAGCCGTTCGGTCTCGGACCTGGTCTGCTCACGGGCGGCCTCGACCTCCGCGCGCAGCCGCTCCAGCTCGGCCTTCGTCTCCTCGTCGGCGCGTTCGGCGTCGGCTCGCACGGCCTCCTCGCCGGCGGCCGCGACGAGCTTCACCCAGCCCGTGGGCCGCAGCACATAGGCCGCGGCGGCCACGTCGAAGGGGTCGGCGGCGGGCAGCGGCGCCCCGGAGTCCAGGGCAGCGGCGAGCTCCGGCTGGGCCTCTCTGAGACGTTCGCCGATGCGCTGGCGGAAGAGCGTGTCGCCCTCCACGGCGGCGGCCATCGCATTGCCGGCGAACTTGGCGCGCCGGGTCGGGGTGAAGCGCGCATACTGCCGCAACTGGGGCGGCAGTTCGGCGACCGTCAGCCCGCCGAAGCCGTCCGAGACGATCTGCACGACCCGGCGCCGCACACCCTCGGGCAACGGCCGGTCGAGCACCTCAGCGGTGCCGTCCCCGGCCTCCCCGCCTTCGCTCTCCACCATCCGTCACCCCAATGTCCGTAATTTCTGGGGGTTCCGCTCCCTCTCAGGAGCCGGCACCCGGCCTGTCCACGAGTTCGACCTGATCCACCGCGTTGCACCAGCGGCAGCGGACCGACTCGATGGTCTCACTGACCACCTCGCGCTCCTCCACCTTCGGGTCACCGGCGAGGTCGAGGTGCACGTATTCGACGACCTTCGACGAGCGGGTCACGTCGAAGCGCGTGAGGTTGCCGCAGAGAGTGCAGCGCCAACGGGTCTCGGCGGTCGGCAGGGGAACCGTCATCGGGGCTGTCGCCTTCTTTCGGGGTCGTACGTTTTCCGTGGTGCGTGGTGCCCGTAACCCTACGGCCTGACGGGGACCCCCCGCGCGGGCGTCCACAGTGGGGAATCCCGGCAGGCCGTCTGGGCAGGTGTGCACCGTTACGTCATGATCTGGCACATGATCGACAATTGGGGTACGGCGGCGGGCAGGACGGTCAGGTCGGCTGTCAGGAACCAGCCGGCGCCGGTGACGTACGGGCTGATCGTGCTGTGCTGCGTGGCCTTCCTGCTGTCCCCGGCGTCCGGGTTCAACCCCGTCTACGGCACCGGCGACCGGCTGCTCGCCGCGCAGAGCGACTACTTCGCCCGCTGGGGCGTGATCCCCTCCCAGCTGCTCACCGGCTCCCCACGCGCCGCGCTCACCACCGTCACGGCCCTCTTCGTCCACGGCAGCTGGCTGCACCTGCTCGGCAACATGCTCTTCCTGTACGTCTTCGGCGCGATGGTCGAAGAACGTATGGGCCACCTCCAGTTCGCGCTCTTCTACCTGCTCTCCGGCTGCGTGGCGCTGCTCGGCTACGCGATCGCGCACGCGGGCTCCGAGCAGACCCTGGTGGGCGCCTCAGGGGCGATCTCCGCGGTGCTCGGGGCGTTCCTGTACCTCTTCCCCGGGGCGCGCGTGACGAGCCTGTTCCCGTTCCTGTTCTTCCTGCCGCTGCGGTTTCCCGCGTGGGTGGTGCTGCCGTTCTGGGTGGCGCTCCAGTGGGCCGCGGCGGGGCAGGGCAGCCAGGGGCCCGGGGTCGCGTACCTGGCACACCTGGTCGGGTTCTCCGTCGGATTCCTCTACGCATGGGTGCGCTACCGGGGGAAAGGAGGGGTGCGCGCAGCGCTTCTGCGCAGGGACGGGGGCGGGAGACGGGAGGGCTAGAGTGAAAGCAGCCCCAGCCACGGCCACCGAGGGAGACAGCCAGCCGTGATCACCGCGATCGTGCTCATCAAGACCAGCGTGGACCGGATCCCCGAGATCGCCGAGTCGATCGCCGCCCTCGACAGCGTCAGCGAGGTCTTCTCCGTGACCGGTACGTACGACCTGATCGCCATGGTGCGCGTCGCGCGCCACGACGACCTGGCGGACGTCATCCCCGGGAAGATCAGCAAGATCCCGGGCGTGGAGGCGACGGACACGCACGTCGCGTTCCGCACGTACTCGCAGCACGACCTGGAGGCGGCGTTCGCGATCGGGCTCGACTCCTGATCCCGTCCGTCTGACGACCGAAGGCCGCCCCGAGGGGCGGCCTTCGTCATGTCCGGTGCGGTACGCGGATCACACCGCGGGGACGCAACGCCCGTCCTCCGTGCGGTAGTTCCAGCGCGCACCGTCGCGGACCAGCTCGGTGACGGCGCGGACGAAGCGCTCGACGTGCTCGTCCGGGGTGCCGGCGCCGAAGCTGACGCGGATCGCGTTGAGGGACTTCTCGCCGGGCGCGGCCTCGGGCGCCCCGCACTCCCCCTGCGACTGCGGGTCGCTGCCCAGCAGGGTGCGCACGAGCGGGTGGGCACAGAAGAGGCCGTCGCGCACCCCGATGCCGTACTCGGCGGAGAGCGCGGCCGCGAAGTGCGAGCTGTTCCAGCCGTCGACGACGAAGGAGATGACGCCGACGCGCGGGGCGTCGTCGCCGAACAGCGAGAGCACCTTCACCTCGGGCACGGCGGCGAGCCCGTCACGGACCCTGCCGATCAGGTACTGCTCACGGGCGACGAGCGAGTCGAAGCCCGCCTCGGTGAGGGCCTTGCAGGCGGAGGCGATGGAGTAGACGCCGATGACGTTCGGCGAACCGGCCTCGTGGCGGGCCGCGCTGTCGTGCCACTCGACGTCCACACCGCCGTCGGCGCGCCGCGCGACCTTGCGGGAGGCGCCGCCGCCGGCGAGGTACGGCTCGGAGGCCTGGAGCCAGTCGGCCCGGCCGGCGAGGACGCCGGAGCCGAAGGGCGCGTACAGCTTGTGCCCGGAGAAGGCGACCCAGTCGACGTCGAGGTCCTGGATGTCGACGGGGTGGTGCGGGGCGAGCTGCGCGGCGTCGAGGACGATACGGGCGCCGTGGGCGTGGGCCGCGGCGGCGAGCTCACGGACGGGCCACAGTTCGCCGGTGACGTTCGAGGCGCCCGTGACGCACACCAGGGCGGGCCCGTACGGGTCGCGGCCGGCGAGGGCGCTCTCCAGGGTCTGGACGGCCTCGCCGGGCGTGCGCGGCGCGTTCAGGTACGTCACGCGGGCGTCGCGCCACGGCAGGAGCGAGGCGTGGTGCTCGGTCTCGAAGACGAAGACCTCGCAGTCGGCGGGGAGCACGGCGGCGAGCAGGTTGAGCGAGTCGGTGGTCGAGCGGGTGAAGATCACCTGGTCGTCCGCGCGGCAGCCGAGGAACTCGGCGACGGTCACGCGGGAGTTCTCGAAGAGGTCGGTCGACAGCTGCGACAGGTACCCGGCGCCGCGGTGCACGCTGCCGTAGTACGGCGCGTAGGCCGCCACGTCGTCCCAGACCCGCTGGAGCGCCGGGGCGCTGGCCGCGTAGTCGAGGGCCGCGTAGGTGACCTCGCCCCCGGTGACGAGCGGAACGGTGACATCCCGTCCGAGAACCGGCAGAGGGGTACAAAGCGACTGGTCGGCGGCAGCGGTGGAGACAGACATGGCGAACTCCCGTGAGAGACAAGCGAATTGACCACGCCGGAGCCGATGGCTCGACGGCGCAGCCGAAAAGGAAAAGGGTGTGCGGAGGTGGGGCGGAGATGCCCTATCGCATTCGCTTGCTCACGAGACTGCTCCCTTGAGGACCAGGACCCCAGGGTGTGCAGGGGTCCGCGCTTGCAGAGCACCTTGCTGTGCACTGCCTGGTCTTCACCCGGGGCACCCCGCCACGGACGGAGGGTTGCCGGACAGCGAGCCGGGGCCTAATCGCTGTCACTCATGACCTGCCGAGAAGTATGCCAGCTGATCGCTTCATCGCAACAGAGTGTCCGCATCCCGGACGGAGCGTGGTGGGGAGGCACCGGCCCGCACCTCCCCACCATCCATGCCCTACGCGCTCACGCGTTGCTGGCCGCCACCCAGCGCTCCAGCGTCCGCTTCGCCGAGCCCGAGTCGATCGACTCGGCGGCGCGGACCATGCCGGCCCGGATCTGGTCGGTCAGAGGGCCGTCACCGGGCGTGAGAGCGACGAGCGCCGCCGCCGAGTTGAGGAGGACCGCGTCCCGTACCGGGCCCCTCTCGCCGTCCAGGAGGCGGCGGGCGACCTCCGCGTTGTACGACGCGTCGGCGCCGCGCAGCGCGGACACCGGCACCAGCTCGAGGCCGACGTCCCTCGGGTCGAAGGCCTCCTCGCGCACGGCGCCGTCCCGGACCACCCAGATCCGCGACGTCGCCGCCGTCGTCAGCTCGTCCAGACCGTCGTCGCCGCGGAAGACGAGCGACGAGTGACCGCGCTCGGCGAAGACACCGGCCACGATGGGCGCCATCCGCGCGTCGGCGACCCCGACGGCCTGCGCCCGCACCTTGGCCGGGTTGGTCAGCGGACCGAGGAAGTTGAACGTCGTGCGGATGCCCAGCTGGCCGCGCGCCGCCGCCACGTGCCGCAGTGCCGGGTGGAACTTCACGGCGAAGCAGAACGTGATCCCCGCCTCCTCCGCGACCTCGACCACCCTCTTCGGGGTCAGCTCCAGGTTCACGCCGAGCTTCTCCAGGACGTCCGAGGCGCCGGACGCCGACGAGGCGGCGCGGTTGCCGTGCTTGACGACCTTGGCGCCCGCGCCCGCGATGACGATGGCCGACATCGTGGAGATGTTCACCGTCTTGGCGCCGTCGCCGCCCGTGCCGACGATGTCGACCGTGTCGCCCGGGACCTCGATCACGTTCGCGTGCTCGTACATGGCCCGTACGAGGCCGGAGATCTCCTCGACGGTCTCACCCTTGGCGCGCATGGCCACCGCGAAGCCTGCGATCTGCGCGTCCGTGGCCTCGCCCCGCATGATGCGGTCCATGGCCCAGGCGGTGTCGTCGGCGCTCTGGTCGCGCCCTTCGAGGAGGCCGTTCAGGATCTGGGGCCAGGAACGGCCCGCCGCGGTATTGCCTCCTGCGGGGGTCACAGCATTCATCTGCCGCTCCTGGTTTTTCGTGTGTATGGGAACAAGGCCACCCTATCCAGCCCGGAGAGCGGCAAAGAGCCCCGTCCAGTGCCTGGACGGGGCTCTCACCGTGGCGACCATGGGGTCCCCCGCTCGAACGAAGCCGAGAGTGAGGGAGGTCAGTTCAGGTGATCAGTGGTGGCCGTGGCCGCTGGTGATCTCCTTGTACTCCTCGACAGTCGGCTTGGGGATCTGGCTCTCCTCGCCGTACATCCCCTCGGAGAGCTTGGCCCGCAGCTTCTCCGTACCGGACACCTTGCGCTCCACACCGTTCTCGTCGACCGTCGGGCCGATCTCGAGCGGCGCGTACTGCTCGTGCGCGGTGAGGGTGTGCAGGGCGTCGGACCCGAGCGGCTCGTGGACCTCGATGAACTCACCGTGCGGCAGGCGCTTGATGAGGCCGGACTCGCGTCCATGCAGCACCTTGTCCTTGTCGCGGCGCTGGAGGCCGAGGCAGATCCGCTTGGTGGCGACGAAGACCAGCACGGGCACGATGAAGAACCCGATGCGCACGAACCAGGTGATCGCGTTGATCGACAGGTGGAAGTGCGTGGCCCAGAGGTCGTTACCGCCACCGACGAGCAGGACGAAGTACCAGCTGATCCAGGCGGCACCGAACGCGGTCCGGGTCGGGACGTTGCGCGGGCGGTCCAGGATGTGGTGCTCACGCTTGTCGCCGGTGACCCAGGACTCGATGAACGGGTAGACCGCGATGGCCACCAGGACCAGCGGGAAGATGATCAGCGGGATGAACACACCCAGGACGAGCGTGTGACCCCAGAGGTTGATCTCCCAGCCCGGCATGAAGCGGATCAGGCCCTCGGAGAAGCCCATGTACCAGTCGGGCTGCGCGCCGGTGGAGACCTGGTCGATCCGGTACGGGCCGATGGCCCAGATCGGGTTGATCGACGCGATCGCGGCGATGACCGCGATGACACCGAAGACCAGGAAGAAGAAGCCGCCCGCCTTGGCCATGTAGACCGGCAGCAGCGGCATGCCGACGACGTTCTTGTTCGTCTTTCCGGGGCCCGCGAACTGCGTGTGCTTGTGGTAGAAGACCAGGATCAGGTGGCCGACCACCAGGCCGAGCATGATGCCCGGCAGCAGCAGGATGTGGACCGAGTAGAACCGCGCGACGAAGTCGCCGCCCGGGAACTCGCCGCCGAAGAGGAAGAACGACAGGTACGTGCCGACGATCGGCACGGACAGGACCGCGCCCTCCATGAAGCGGACACCGGTGCCGGAGAGCAGGTCGTCCGGGAGCGAGTAACCGGTGAAGCCGGTGAACATGCCGAGGACGAACAGCAGGAAGCCGAACAGCCAGTTGATCTCACGCGGCTTGCGGAACGCGCCCGTGAAGAACACGCGCATCATGTGCACGAACATGCCGGCGAGGAAGATCAGCGCCGCCCAGTGGTGGATCTGCCGGATCAGCAGACCACCGCGCACCTCGAAGGAGATGTGCATGGTCGAGTTGAACGCCTCCGACATCAGCTGCCCCTGGAGCGGGACATAGCTGCCGTGGTACGTCACCTCGTTCATCGACGGGTGGAAGAACAGCGTCAGGTACACACCCGTGAGGATGATGATGATGAAGCTGTAGAGGCAGATCTCACCGAGCATGAAGGACCAGTGGTCCGGGAAGATCTTGCGCATGTTGGCCTTGGCCAGGGAGTAGATCCCGAGCCGGCCGTCCGCCCAGTCGGCCACCCGCTCACCGGCGGGCGCCTTCTCGCGCGAGGACGCGTCGTTGGTCGTCGTAGTGCTCATCCGCGCTCCCAGAAGGCAGGACCGACGGGCTCTGCGAAGTCGCCGAGCGCCTGCAGGTAACCCTCGTCGCTCACGCCGATACGCAGCTGCGGAAGCGCGTGGCCGGCGGGACCGAAGATGACGCGGGCGCCGTCGGAGAGGTCGAAGGTGGACTGGTGACAGGGGCAGAGCACGTGGTGCGTCTGCTGCTCGTACAGGGAGATCGGGCAGCCCACGTGGGTGCAGACCTTCGAGTACGCGACGACACCCTCGTGGCCCCACGCGAGCTCTTGCTTGTCCTTGATGTCTTCAGGCTGGATCCGGACCAGCAGCAGGGCGGCCTTGCCCATGACCTGCTGGAAGTCCTCGTCCGTCTCCTCCAGGCCCTCGGGCTTGGCGAAGGTGAGCGAGCCGACCACGATGTCCGAAGGACGCATCGGCTGGTTCGTGCTCACGTTGACGAGGAGCTTGCCCTTCTTCCACGCGGTGTGCCGGAGCTTGTCCTCCGGCAGCGGACCGAGGTCACGAAGGAGGACGATGCCGGAGAGCGGGACCATCGCGACCGCGCCGAAGAGCGTGTTGCGGATCAGCTTGCGCCGGCCGAACTGCGACTCCTTGGCGCCCTGCTTGAAGTCCGCCAGGACCTTCGCCTTGACCGCGGGCTCGGCCGAGATCTCGTGGCGGTCGTCGGCGACCTCCACGTCGGACATCAGGGTGCGGGCCCAGTGGACCGCGCCCGCGCCGATGCAGAACAGGGCCACGCCGAGCGTCATACCGAGCGCGAAGTTCAGCGCGCTGATGTGCCCGATCGGCCAGATGTAGACGCTCTTGTCGGCCTTGATCGTCACGTACGAGGCGATGAAGGCGACCGTGGCGAGCATCGAGAGCACGAACAGGAAGGCGACCACGCGCTCGGAGCGCTTGGCGGCCCGCTCGTCGATGTCCTGGACCCGGTGCTCGTGGGGCGGCAGCCCCGGATCGGCGAAGGGGTCGTCCTTCACCGCGACCGAGCCGTGTGGCTGGTCGGCGTCCTGCGCGCTGGGCAGGTTCTCTTCTGGAATCTCTTGGCTACTCATGACTTCTTGGCCTTTGCGGTCCGAGCGGCGACCCAGACGGCGACGGCGATCAGTGCGCCGAGACCGAAGATCCAGGCGAACAGGCCTTCACTGACGGGGCCGAGCCCGCCCAGGTTCAGACCGCCGGGGCTCTCGGTCTCGTCGCCGTTGACCGCGTTGATGTACGCGATGATGTCCTTCTTGTTCTTCTCCGGCATCGTGGTGTCGGGGAAGGACGGCATGTTCTGCGGGCCCGTCTGCATGGCCTCGTAGATGTGCTTCGGGCTCACGCCCTCCAGGCTCGGCGCGAACTTGCCGTGTGTCAGCGCGCCGCCCTCACCGGTGAAGTTGTGGCACTGCGCGCAGTTGGTACGGAACAGCTCGCCACCGTTGGCGATGTCCGCACCCTCCGGGCTGACCTGGTTCTTCGTCGGGACGGTCGGACCGGCACCGAGCGAGGCGACGTACGCCGCGAGCTGGTCGATCTCGGCCTGCGAGTAAATGACCTTCTTCTTCGGGATCTGCGCGCCGGGCTGCTGCGCAGGCATGCGCCCGGTGCCGACCTGGAAGTCGACGGCCGCGGCGCCCACGCCCGTCAGCGGCGGACCGTCAGAGCTGCCCTGACCGCCGGTGCCGTGGCAGCTGGCGCAGCCGACGGCGTAGAGCTTCTTGCCCTCGTCGATGGCGAGGGACTGGGCGGTTTCGTCGGCCTGCGCCTTGCTCGCGGGTGCGAACGCGGCGTACAGCCCCCCGGTGGCCGCCAGCGCGAGGAGTAGGACGACGACCGCCGCCAGCGGATGGCGTCGTCGTGCGGAGAGCTTTTTCACGGATTACCCCGGTGTCAGGATCTTCTGCGTCGGTGCTTGCTGGACGAGTCGGTACGTCGTGATCGACGTAGCGACTACTTGATCAAGTAGATCGTGGCGAAAAGGCCGATCCAGACGACATCGACGAAGTGCCAGTAATAGGACACGACGATGGCTGCGGTCGCCTGCTCATGGGTGAACTTCCTGGCCGCGTATGTACGGCCGAGGACGAACAGGAAGGCGATGAGGCCGCCTGTCACGTGCAGTCCATGGAAGCCAGTCGTCAGGTAGAACACCGAGCCGTACGGGTCGGAGGACAGCGAGAGTCCGTCCTTCTTGACCAGTTCGGTGTACTCGAAGATCTGACCGCCGATGAAGATCGCACCCATGATGAAGGTGACGATGAACCATGTCCTGAGCTTCTTCACATCCCCGCGCTCGGCGGCGAACACGCCGAGCTGACAGGTCAGTGAGGAGAGCACCAGGATCGTGGTGTTCGTCGCTGAGAACGGAACGTTCAGCGACTCGGCCATTTGCTTCCAGTGATCTGGCCCCGTCACCGATCGCAGGGTGAAGTACATCGCGAAGAGGGCCGCGAAGAACATCAGCTCGGAACTCAGCCAGATGATGGTTCCGACGCTGGTGAGGTTCGGCCGATTGACCGACGGGTGCGCGTGCCCGGTTTCTACTGTCGTTGCTGTCGCCACGACCGACATTATGTCGGTCGCTTATCTCGCGCTCACTCCGGGGGGTGCCGTTCGGAGTGTCTGTGGGGTGTGTCCAGCCCGTATGGCCCATCAGGGCGGTGTCCGAACCGGTGTTGACGGGGTGTCGGGAGGAGTAGGCTCCGCGCAACGCTTCCCCACCTTGATGAGTCAAAGACGCCGAAGTCTCGGAGGAACGATGCAGTCGACCGCGACGGTCCTGGTCTACAGCGACAACGCAAGCACCCGCGAACAGGTCCGCCTCGCGACCGGGCGCAGGCCCGCCGCCGACGCCCCCGAGATCGAGTTCGTCGAGTGCGCCACGCTCCCGGCGGTCCTCAAGGAACTGGACCGCGGCGGCATCGACGTCTGCGTCCTGGACGGCGAGGCCGTTCCAGCGGGCGGCATGGGCGTCTGCCGGCAGATCAAGGACGAGATCTTCCACTGCCCGCCGGTGCTGCTCCTGATGGGCCGCCCGCAGGACGCCTGGCTGGCCACCTGGAGCCGCGCCGAGGCCGCTGTGACGCTGCCGGTCGACCCGGTGGAGTTCGCAGGCGCACTGGCCGCTCTGCTGCGCTCGCGGAGCGCCGTGGAGGCGTAGGGCGCTTCGGTACGCCGACAGGGCGACCCGCAGCGCTGCCGCGGGTCGCCCCTTCCGTGTGTGGTCCGGAGTCAGAAGTCTCACACCTCGGGGCTCAGCCGGGCCGCCTGGACGCCACCCTGGCCGCCGTCCGTCGCGACCGCCTGTATGGCGCTGCCCTTCTCCCAGTTCTTCCAGCTGAGGTTCCAGTCGCCGAAGCCGTTGCCGAACGGGTCCATCTGCGCGCCGTTGCTGTTGACGACCTTCACGATGTCGCCGATGCGGAAGGTGTTGAAGAACCACTCGGCGTTGCTGGTGCTCATGCCGGTGCAGCCGTGGCTGACGTTGGCAAATCCCTGCGAGCCCGCGGACCAGGGGGCGGCGTGCACGTATTCGCCGCTCCAGGTCACCCGGGTCGCGAAGTACACGTCCATGTCGTACGAGTCCGACGAGCCCTCGGCAATGCCGATGCTGGTGCTGCGCATCCGTACGAAGCGTTCCTTGCCGAGCACGACCTTGACGCCGTTGCGGGTCTCGAAGCCGGGCTTGCCGGTGGTGACGGGGATCGTGTTGATCACTCGGCCGTTGCGGTAGACCGTCATCTGGTGCGAGGCGGCGTCGGTCACGGCCTCTATTCGGTCGCCGATGGTGAGGCGAAGGGCCTTGGATGTGCCGCCCCAGAGGCGGTCGCCGACCTTGATGCCGTTGAGGGTGCTGTGCGCCTCCAAGGTGGCGCCTGCGGGCCAGTACTCCTCGGGGCGGTAGTGCAGCGTCTTGTCGTCCACCCACGTCCAGGAGCCCGCCACGGCGGGCTCCGAGTCGACCTTCAGGCCCCTCTCCACGACGGCCCGTGCGGCCTTGTCCTTGACGGGGGCGCTGAGTACGGCGGTGACGGGCTGTCCGACGCCGTACTTTCCGGCATCGGGGCCGAAGGTGACCTTCAGGGACTTGTTCTTGCCCGGGTGGCCCGTGTCGAAGGTGAGGACCTTGCGGCCCGGCGCGCCGTCTTCGTCCTCGGTGCTCACGTTCACCGTGTAGTGCGCGTCAGCGGCGAGCGGGGCGGTGCTGTGCCACCTGCTGCCGTCGGCGGACAGTTCACCCGCGACATAGCGGCCTATGGAATCGGTGGCAGTGACATCGGTGATGCGTGCTTCATCGCCCTCCGAGGTGATCTCTATCGGCTTGTTCGGGTCGGCCTTCTTGCTCCCGGACTCCCCGGCGAAGCTGATCTCGCTCGCCGCGTCGTACGGCTTGGCGGAGAGCGGGTGACTGGAGCTGCCGCAGGCCGTGACGCTCGCACCGAGTGCGGTCACCAGCAGAGTGCAGCCCATTACCGTGCGAATTCTCGGTGAGTGGTTCATGACCAACACGGTATGAACCCTGGCTGTTCGTGGCGCGTCGATTGGGCCGTCCGAGGCACGGCCGGTGCGGGGCACGGGAAAGGGCCCGGACACTCCGTCAGGAATGTCCGGGCCCTTCGGCGTCGGCCGGACCCTACTGAGTCCGGTTCTCGCCGCGGTAGTACTCGAAGACCCAGCCCCACAGGCCGATCAGGATGATCGGGGCCGAGAAGTACATCAGCCACCAGCCGAAGATGACGCCCATGAAACCGAGCGCACCACCGATGGCCAGGGCGAGCGGCTGCCAGCTGTGCGGGCTGAAGAAGCCCACCTCACCGGCGTCGTCCGCGACATCGGCCTCCTTGTTGTCCTGCGCACCTGTGTCGAGCCGCCGGGCCGTGAAGGCCAGGTAGTAGCCGACCATGATGCACAGGCCGAAGGCCAGGAAGAGCGCCGTGGTTCCGGCGGGCTCCTTCGACCACACGCCGTAGACGATCGCCATGGCGAGCACGAAGACGCTCAGCCAGATGAACATCTTGCCTTGGACCTTCACTTGCCGGCCTCCTTGCCACCGGAGAGAGCGTTGCCCCCGTGGCCGCCGTTCTGGAGCTGGTCCATCGCGGCGATCTCCGGGTGGTGCAGGTCGAACGCCGGCGATTCACTGCGAATGCGCGGCAGGGTGAGGAAGTTGTGCCGCGGCGGCGGGCAGGACGTCGCCCATTCGAGTGAACGGCCGTAGCCCCACGGGTCGTCGACCTCGACCTTCTTGCCGTACTTGGCGGTCTTCCACACGTTGTAGAAGAACGGCAGGATCGACAGACCGAGCAGGAACGAGGAGATCGTCGAGATCGTGTTCAGCGCGGTGAATCCGTCGGCCGCGAGGTAGTCCGCGTAACGACGCGGCATGCCCTCGACGCCCAGCCAGTGCTGCACCAGGAACGTGCCGTGGAAGCCGATGAACAGCGTCCAGAACGTGATCTTGCCGAGCCGCTCGTCGAGCATCTTGCCCGTGAACTTCGGCCACCAGAAGTGGAATCCGGCGAACATCGCGAAGACCACGGTGCCGAAGACGACGTAGTGGAAGTGCGCGACGACGAAGTACGAGTCCGAGACGTGGAAGTCCAGCGGCGGGGCCGCCAGGATGACGCCGGTCAGACCACCGAAGACGAAGGTGATCAGGAAGCCGATCGTCCAGAGCATCGGTGTCTCGAAGGACAGTGAGCCCTTCCACATCGTGCCGATCCAGTTGAAGAACTTCACGCCTGTTGGTACGGCGATGAGGAACGTCATGAAGGAGAAGAACGGCAACAGCACGCCACCGGTGACGTACATGTGGTGCGCCCACACGGTCACGGAGAGACCCGCGATCGCGATGGTCGCGCCGATCAGGCCCGAGTAGCCGAACATCGGCTTTCTCGAGAACACCGGGATCACTTCGGAAATGATTCCGAAGAATGGCAACGCGATGATGTACACCTCTGGATGGCCGAAGAACCAGAAGAGGTGTTGCCATAGCAAGGCGCCGCCATTACTGGCGTCGAACACATGGGCACCGAACTTGCGGTCCGCCTCCAGGGCGAACAGCGCGGCGGCCAGGACCGGGAAGGCCAGCAGGACCAGCACACCGGTCAGCAGCACGTTCCACACGAAGATCGGCATACGGAACATCGTCATGCCGGGCGCGCGCATGCAGATGATCGTGGTGATGAAGTTGACCGAGCCGAGGATCGTGCCGAAGCCGGAGAAGGCCAGACCCATGATCCACATGTCGGCGCCGATGCCCGGCGAGCGGACGGCGTCCGAGAGCGGGCTGTAGGCGAACCAGCCGAAGTCGGCCGCACCCTGCGGGGTGAGGAAGCCGCCGACCGCGATGAGCGAGCCGAAGAGGTACAGCCAGTACGCGAACATGTTCAGCCGCGGGAACGCCACGTCGGGCGCGCCGATCTGCAGCGGCATGATCCAGTTCGCGAATCCGGCGAACAGCGGCGTCGCGAACATCAGCAGCATGATCGTGCCGTGCATCGTGAACGCCTGGTTGAACTGCTCGTTCGACATGATCTGGTTGCCGGGACGAGCGAGTTCGGCGCGCATGAAGAGCGCCATGAGTCCGCCGATGCAGAAGAACGCGAACGACGTGACCAGGTAGAGCGTGCCGATCGTCTTGTGGTCAGTGGTGGTCAGCCACTTGACGACGACATTCCCCGGCTGCTTGCGCCTGACCGGCAGCTCGTTCTCGTACGAGTCGTCAGCTGCGGCGGCACCCTGGGGTTCGTTGAGGATGCTCACAGGTTGTTCGTCTCCCGGTTCTTCTCGTGGCTCGTCTGCGCGATGCCGGACGGGATGTAACCGGTCTGCCCCTTCTTCGCGAGGTCCTTGAGGTGCTGCTGGTAGCGCTCAGGAGAGACGACCTTCACGTTGAACAGCATGCGCGAGTGGTCGACGCCGCAGAGCTCGGCGCACTTGCCCAGGAAGGTGCCCTCCCGGTTGGGAGTCACCTCGAAGGCGTTGGTGTGGCCCGGAATGACGTCCTGCTTCATCAGGAACGGCACCACCCAGAAGTCGTGGATGACGTCGCGCGAGGTGAGGACGAACCGGACCTTCTCGCCCTTGGGGAGCCAGAGGGTGGGGCCGGGGTTCTTCGTCTGCGGGTTCCTCGATGCCGGCGTACCGGCCTCGTAGACGCCGCCGGCGTTCGCCGGGAAGTCCTCGATGAAGCGGTCCGGAATACCGGCCAGTTCCTTCGAGGTCTTCGCGTCACCCGTGGAGCCGGGCACGTTCTCGACGTAGTTGAAGCCCCAGCTCCACTGATAGCCGACCACGTTGATGGTGTGGGCCGGCTTGTCCGCGAGGCTGAGGAGCTTCGACTCGTCTCGTGCCGTGAAGTAGAAGAGGACCGAGACGATGATGAGCGGTACAACCGTGTACAGCGCCTCTAGCGGCATGTTGTACCGCGTCTGCGTTGGTACCTCGATCTTGGTGCGGCTGCGCCGGTGGAAGATGATGCTCCACAGGATCAGGCCCCAGACAAGGACACCCGTGGCGAGCGCTGCCGCCCACGAGCCCTGCCAGAGGGAGAGGATCCTGGGACCTTCTTCCGTAACCGGGGTCGGCATACCAAGACGAGGGAAGTCCTTGTATGTGCAACCAGTAGCGGTTACCAGGATCAGGCCCGCAGTCAGCACCTGCGGCAGCTTCCGCCGCATCGGGCGCCGCGACGAGCGGTCGGAGCCGTTGGGACTCACGTAGCGCCTTCCCGAGAGTCTCGCCCGCGCTGGTTGGCTACGGCCGTCTCGCTGGTCGCTCGCCGCCCTGGCACACGGGCAGGGGTTTGGATGTTTATGCGGACCAAACCCTACTGGACGCTATTTGAGGTCGCGCGGGGAGGGTGCCTAACGCGCCGCGGGTCACTCAGAAGGGGTGGAACTTGCTGTTCCGGGGGGATCTGACGGGGGATCGGGGGGATGTCCGGTGGGCGCGGGGCGGGCGGTCCGACGGGTGCGCGCTCCGGGCGGCGGGGGGCGCGCCGCTCTCCGCGCCCCTGGCCCGACGCCGCGCTCACCCGGGGCTTTACCGTTGCAGTGTGTCCTACTTCGACGCTGCATCCTCCGCTCCCCTGCACCCCGTGGCCCGGCAGGCGCTGCTCGCCTCGCTGGACGAGGGGTGGGCCGACCCCGCCCGGCTCTACCGCGAGGGGAGGCGGGCCCGGCTGCTGCTGGACGCGGCCCGTGAGGCCGCCGCGGACGCCGTGGGCTGCCGCCCGGATGAGCTTGTTTTCACCCCTTCGGGGACGCGCGCCGTGCATGCGGGAATCTCCGGCGCGCTCGCGGGGCGTCGACGTGTCGGCCGGCATCTGGTGGTTTCCGCGGTCGAGCACTCCTCGGTACTCCATTCGGCTGCCGCGCTGGAGACGGACGGCGGTTCGGTGACCGAGGTGGGCGTGGACCGGGCCGGTTCCGTCTCCCCCGGCGCGTACGCCGACGCGCTCAGGGAGGACACGGCGCTCGCCTGTCTCCAGTCCGCCAACCACGAGGTGGGGACGGTGCAGCCGGTGGCCGAGGTCGCCGCGGCGTGCCGGGCCGCCGGGGTGCCGCTGCTCGTGGACGCGGCGCAGTCGCTCGCGTGGGGGCCGGTCGAGGGCGACTGGTCGCTGCTCGCGGGCAGCGCGCACAAGTGGGGCGGCCCGGCGGGAGTAGGACTGCTCGCCGTGCGCAAGGGGGTGCGGTTCGCGGCCCAAGGCCCGGCCGACGAGCGGGAGTCGGGGCGGGCGGCCGGGTTCGAGAACATTCCGGCCGTCGTGGCGGCGGCGGCCTCACTGCGGGCGGTGCGGGCCGAGGCCGCCGAGGAGGACGCGCGGCTGCGGGAGTTGACGGAGCGGATCCGGGCCCGGGTGCCGGGGCTCGTGCCCGATGTCGAGGTGGTGGGCGACCCGGTGCGGCGGCTGCCGCACGTGGTGACCTTCTCCTGTCTCTATGTCGACGGAGAGACTCTGCTGCACGAGCTGGACCGGGCCGGTTTTTCTGTTTCGTCCGGATCGTCGTGCACGAGCAGCACGCTGACGCCGAGCCATGTGCTCAAGGCGATGGGGGTGCTGAGCGAGGGGAACGTACGGGTGTCGCTGCCGCTCGGGACGACCGGGGACGACGTCGAGCGGTTCCTCGGGGTGCTGCCGGGGACGGTGGCGTCGGTACGGGAGCGGCTGGGGGCGACGGCCGTGACCGCGCCCGCCCCCGCGCCGGCGAGTGCGCCCTCGCTCGTGGTCGACGCGCTCGGCAAACGGTGCCCGATCCCCGTCATCGAGCTGGCGAAGGTGATCGGGGACGTGCCGGTGGGCGGGACCGTGACCGTGCTCGCCGATGACGAGGCGGCGCGGCTCGACATCCCGGCGTGGTGCGAGATGCGGAGCCAGGAGTACGTCGGGGAGGAGCCGGCGGAGCGCGGTGCCGCCTACGTGGTCCGCCGGCTCTCCTGACGGGACTACTTCAGGTACTCCCTGACCTCGGCCGCGGCCTCGTGGCCGTACGCCTTGGTGAAGCGGTCCATGAAGTGGCCGCGGCGCAGCTGGTACTCCTGCGTGCCGAGGGTCTCGATGACCAGCGTGGCGAGCATGCAGCCGACCTGGGCGGCGCGCTCATGGCCGACGCCCCAGGCCAGGCCGGACAGGAAGCCCGCGCGGAACGCGTCGCCGACGCCGGTCGGGTCGACCTTGGCCTCCTCCTCGGCGCAGCCGACCTCGATCGGGTCCTCGCCGACGCTCTCGATGCGGACGCCGCGCGAGCCGAGCGTCGTGACGCGGTGGCCGACCTTGCCGAGGATCTCCTCGTCGGTCCAGCCGGTCTTGCTCTCGATGAGGCCCTTCTCGTACTCGTTCGAGAAGAGGTACGTCGCGCCGTCCAGGAGCGTGCGGATCTCGTCGCCGTTCATCCGGGCGATCTGCTGCGAGAAGTCCGCGGCGAACGGGATGGAGCGCGAGCGGCACTCCTCTGTGTGGCGGAGCATGCCCTCCGGGTCGTCCGCGCCGATCAGCACGAGGTCGAGGCCGCCGACGCGCTCGGCGACGGCCTGCAGCTCGATGAGGCGGGCCTCGCTCATGGCGCCCGTGTAGAAGGAGCCGATCTGGTTGTGGTCGGCGTCCGTGGTGCAGACGAAACGGGCCGTGTGCAGGACCTCGGAGATGCGGACGGAGTCGGTGTCCACGCCGTGCCGGTCGAGCCAGGCGCGGTACTCGTCGAAGTCGGAGCCCGCGGCGCCGACCAGGATCGGGTCCGTGCCGAGCTGCCCCATGCCGAACGCGATGTTCGCGCCGACACCGCCCCGGCGGACGTCGAGGTTGTCGACGAGGAAGGAGAGGGAGACCGTGTGCAGCTGATCCGCGACGAGCTGGTCGGCGAAGCGGCCGGGGAAGGTCATGAGGTGGTCGGTGGCGATGGAGCCGGTGACTGCGATACGCACGGCGTGGTCACGTCTTCCTGAGCGGAGGGGGTTGACGCTTTACGCTACCGGGTCGCGTCCGTCCGACTGAAGTGGCAAAACTACCCGATAGTAGGTCTTTCTTCGCGGGGCCGGACCTGCATAGCGTTCCTCTATGACGAACCTCAAGGTCCGCACCGCGTCCGCACCGCTCGACCTCGAAGGCGGCCTCGCCTCCCTGCGCGGCGACTGCGCCCGAATGGCCCCGCACTGGACGGCCCCCGCCAAGGACAAGCAGACTCCCGTCGCCCCCTCCCTCCCCCACGGCGTCGTCGTGCCCTCCAAGTCCGCGCGGCTCATCGATTCGATGTCCGAGTACGGGGACTAGGGGGACTGGAGAGGCGCCCGCGCGGGCCCTGGGGAGCGAGGAGGGAACCGCACGCTCCCCCGCTGCGTCCCATCGCTGTCCCCCGTACAGGGGATACGGCGTACGACGCGGCAGCTAAGGAGCGATGCGGTGAGCACCGAGCAGACGCAGGATCGACACCGGGGGCGGTCCCCGCTGGCCGTCGCCTCGGTCGCGGCAGCGGTACTCCTCGTCGGTGGCGGTGGCGCGTATTTCGCGGCGGCCTCGGCCGACGGCGACGGCCGCGGCGGGACTCCGGCGGCCGGCGACGGCTCCACTCCCCCGCCGCTGCCCCTGGACGGCTACCAGGAGGGCGGCACGGGCTCCACCTCGGGAATCGCGCCGGGCGAGCCCGACCCGAACGGCACCCGCTACCGGGCCGACGGCAAGCTCCCCACCGGCCCCGGCGACGCGCCCGTCTACCGGAGCGAGGGCAAGGTGACCGCGGCCGATGTCACCGCGCTCGCCAGGACGCTCGACGCGCAGGGCGCCCCGCGCCTGGAAAACGGCGCCTGGAAGGTGGGCCCGGCGAAGGACGGCTCGGGCCCCTCACTCCAGGTGACCGAGCGGGCCCCCGGCGCCTGGACGTACGCGCGCTACGCACCGTCCGCGGGCCACAAGTGCGCGAGCCCCACCCAGTGCACCGAGGCGCCGGGGAACGGCAGCACCAAGGACGCCGTGAGCGAGGACGCCGCGAAGAAGGCGGCGGCTCCGGTGCTCAAGGCGCTCGGCCAGGACGACGCGAAGCTCGACGCGCGCCAACTGATGGGCGCGGTAAGGGTGGTGAACGCGGAGCCCCGCGTGGGTGACCTGCCCACGTACGGCTGGACCACGGGCGTCCAGGTCGGCTCGGACGGTCAAGTGGTCGGCGGCAGCGGCCAGTTGAAGAAGCCGGTCAAGGGGGACACGTACCCCGTGATCAGCGCGCAGAAGACGCTCGATCTGCTCAACTCCGAGGCTGTCGGGGCCGGTCGCGTCGGTATCGGCGGCTGCGCGAGCCCGGTGCCGGTGACGGAGCGGGACGAGGCACCGTGCAAGGCGCCGACGAAGCTGCCCGCGGCGGAGCCGGTCCATGTCACCGGGGCCACGTTCGGGCTCGCGGCGCAGTTCACGCAGGGGCGGCAGATCCTCGTACCGTCGTGGCTGTTCCAGGTGAGGCCGCAGGGCGGGCAGGCGGCGTTCACGGTGACGCATCCCGCGGTGGACCCGAAGTTCCTGACGTCGCCGCACACGCCGGGGCCGGACGACAAGCCGAGCCCGCGGCCGAGCGTCGAGCCCGGTGCCCCGGGGACCGACACCCGCGACGTGCGCCCCGACGGCTACACGGTGGAGGGGCGGACCCTGACGGCGCACTTCACGGGCGGCGTGTGCAGCACCTACACGGCCACCGCGACGCAGAAGGACGGCACGGTCGCCCTGAAGGTCACGGAGACGCGGAAGGAGGGCACGGTCTGCATCGCGATGGCGAAGTTCTACACGCTGCCGGTGACGCTGGACGAGCCGCTCGACGGCCGGAAGGTCGTGGACTCCCAGGACAGGGCGGTGCCGCACGCGGACGGCAAGCGGGGGTACGCGCCGGCGCCGCAGAGCTGACCCCGTGACGAAAACCCCGTGAAACACGAAGCGGCGGTTCCCCTTCGACCGGGGAACCGCCGCTTCGTGTACGTACGGGCTCAGACTCAGCTGAACGAGTCGCCGCAGGCGCAGGAGCCCGTGGCGTTCGGGTTGTCGATCGTGAAGCCCTGCTTCTCGATGGTGTCGACGAAGTCGACGGAGGCGCCGCCCAGGTACGGGGCGCTCATGCGGTCGGTGACGACCTTGACGCCACCGAAGTCCTTCACGACGTCCCCGTCGAGGGAGCGCTCGTCGAAGAAGAGCTGGTAACGCAGGCCGGAGCAGCCTCCGGGCTGTACCGCGACACGCAGCGCCAGGTCGTCGCGCCCTTCCTGGTCAAGGAGGGCCTTGACCTTGGCCGCGGCGGCGTCGGACAGGAGGATGCCGTCGCTCACGGTGGTGGTCTCGTCCGATACGGACATCTGCTTCTCTCCAGGGTTGTACGGAGACTGCTTGCCGACGTTCCAACCGGCGGGGCCGCGGTTTCATTCCGGCCCTGGCGCTCGTGTTTCGCCTCTCGGCGAGTTCGGCTTCCTTGCCCTTTCATGCTCGCACACCCTGCGCGCGGGGGGCACGGGCCGGTCCACGCGGATTGCGTCACATCGACACGATGGCCATCGTCATTCTGACGTGAAGCAGTTATGATAGATAGCGTCATTTCGACGAGAAGCCTCGCCGCACGAATGTCATAACAAGAAAGGGTGCGTGACGTGACCACGGCCCAGACCCCCGTTGACCTGGACGTTCAGCCGACTCCGCTGGCTCTCCTGCTGCTCGGCCGCGAGGCCGACCCGCGGAGCGAGCGCGGTGTGGAGTGCCCTGGAGACCTGCCCTCCCCGTCCGACCCGGACCTGGTGGAGCGCGCCCGCGCGGCCAAGGAGAAGCTCGGGGACAAGGTCTTCGTTCTCGGCCACCACTACCAGCGCGACGAGGTCATCCAGTTCGCGGACGTCACCGGCGACTCCTTCAAGCTCGCCCGCGACGCGGCCGCCCGGCCGGAGGCCGAGTACATCGTCTTCTGCGGTGTGCACTTCATGGCCGAGTCCGCCGACATCCTCACCGGCGACGACCAGAAGGTGGTCCTGCCCGACCTGGCCGCCGGGTGCTCCATGGCCGACATGGCCACCGCCGAGCAGGTCGCCGAGTGCTGGGACGTGCTGACCGAGGCCGGCATCGCCGAGCAGGTCGTGCCCGTCTCGTACATGAACTCCTCCGCGGACATCAAGGCGTTCACCGGCAAGCACGGCGGCACGATCTGTACCTCGTCGAACGCGAAGAGGGCCCTCGACTGGGCCTTCGAGCAGGGCGAGAAGGTGCTCTTCCTGCCGGACCAGCACCTCGGGCGCAACACCGCCGTGCGGGACATGGGGATGTCCCTGGAGGACTGCGTCCTGTACAACCCGCACAAGCCGAACGGCGGCCTGACCGCCGAGGAGCTGCGGAACGCGAAGATGATCCTTTGGCGCGGGCACTGCTCGGTGCACGGGCGCTTCTCGATCGACTCGGTCGACGACGTCCGCGAGCGGATCCCCGGCGTACGGGTCCTGGTGCACCCCGAGTGCAAGCACGAGGTCGTCGCCGCGGCGGACGAGGTCGGCTCGACGGAGTACATCATCAAGGCCCTCGACGCGGCCCCGGCCGGGTCGAAGTGGGCGATCGGCACCGAGCTCAACCTGGTGCGGCGCCTCGCCAACGCGCACCCCGACAAGGAGATCGTCTTCCTCGACAAGACGGTCTGCTTCTGCTCGACGATGAACCGCATCGACCTGCCGCACCTGGTGTGGACCCTGGAGTCCCTGGCCGAGGGCAACCTGGTCAACCGGATCGAGGTCGACCGCGAGACCGAGCAGTTCGCGAAGCAGGCGCTGGAGCGGATGCTGGCGCTGCCGTAGGCGCGAAAGCCGCGGAAAGCCCGGAGCCCGGGTCCCACACGAAGGTGGGACCCGGGCTCCGGGCTTTCCGCCGAACGGGTCAGCCGAACGGGTCAGACGCCCGCCGGCTCCGGCTCGCCGGACTCGGACTCCGAGGCCTCCGCGGCCTCCGGCTCGGCCGTCACCCCGGCCTTCTTCGCCCGCTTCGCCTCGCGCTTCTTGCGGCGCCGCTCCTTACGGAGCTCCAGCATCGCGTAGAGCGTCGGGACGAGGAGGAGCGTCAGGAGCGTCGACGTGATCAGACCGCCGATCACCACCACCGCGAGCGGCTGGGCGATGAAACCGCCCTCACCCGTGACGCCGAGCGCCATCGGGAGCAGGGCGAAGATCGTCGCCAGGGCCGTCATGAGGATCGGGCGCAGACGGTGGCGGCCGCCCTCGATGACCGCCTCGATCGTGCCGTAGCCCTCCTTGCGGTACTGGTTGATCAGGTCGATCAGGACGATCGCGTTGGTGACCACGATGCCGATGAGCATCAGCATGCCGATCATCGCCGGTACACCCATCGGGGTGCCGGTGGCGATGAGCAGGCCGATCGCACCGGTCGCCGCGAACGGGATCGAGACCAGCAGGATCAGCGGCTGCGCCAGCGAGCGGAACGTGGCGACCAGGAGCATGAACACGATCGCGATCGCGGCCAGCATCGCGAGGCCGAGGTTCTTGAACGCGTCGTCCTGGTCGGACGTGACGCCGCCGATCGTGGCCTTCGCGCCCGCGGGCAGCTTCAGCGCGTTGATCTTCGTCTGGAGGTCGGCGCTGACCGCGCCGGTGTTGTCACCGGTCGGCCTGGCCGTGATCGTCGCGGCGCGGGCGCCGTCGATCCGGGTCATGGAGACCGGCCCGTCGACCAGCTTCACCGTGGCGATGTCGCCGAGCTTCAGACCGCGGGGGCCCATCGGGAGCTTCTTGAGCTCGTCCATGGTCGTGGCGGGCTTCGCCGACTTCACGACGACGTCGCGCTCGGTGTCGTCGAGGATCGCCTTGCCGCTGGTCGTACCGCGCACGGCCTGGCCGACGGCCGCGCCGAGCGTGGTGTCGTTGAACCCGGCGGCCGCGGCCCTGGAGTTGGCCTTGACCGAGATGCGCGGGACCGACTGCGACAGGTCGCTGGTGACGTCCGTGACGCCGTCGAGCCCGGCGACCTCGTCGCGGACCTCGTCGGCCGCCTTGCGCAGGACCTGGCCGTCGGCCGCCTTCACCACGACGCTCAGGTCCTGGCTGCCGAAGCCGTCACCGGCCGCGATGGTGGTCCGGCCGATCCCGGAGATCTCACCGAGACCCTTCTCGATGCGGTCCCGGGTCTTCTCGTACGACGCCTTGTCCTTCAGCGTCACCTGGTACGAGGCCTGGTTGGTGTCGGTGCCGCCGCCGAAGGCCGCCATGAAGCCGGACGAGCCGATGGTGACCTGGTAGTCCTTGACCGAGTCGACGCCCTCGAGCAGCTTCTCGACCTTCTTCGCCTCGGCGTCGGTCGCCGCCAGGCTGGTGCCCGGCTTCAGCTCCTGCTTGATGGACAGGACTTCCTGCTCGCCCTGGTCGAAGAAGTTCGTCTTCAGCATGGGGGCCATGCCGAACGTGCCGACCAGCACCACGACCGCGATGAGGACGCTGGTGAGGCGGCGACGGGTCGCGAAGCGCAGGACGGGGACGTAGATCCGCTGGAGCCAGGACCGCGCCTCCTTCTCCTCCGCCTTGCGGCGCGCCTCCTCCGGGTCGACGCCCTTGATCGCCTTGGGCGGGCGCAGGAACCAGTACGACAGGACCGGGACGACGGTGAGCGAGACGATCAGCGAGGCCAGCAGGGCCGCCGTGACCGTCAGCGAGAACGAGCCGAACAGCTCGCCGACCATGCCGCCCACCAGGCCGATGGGCAGGAAGACGGCGACGGTGGTCAGGGTGGACGACGTGACGGCGCCCGCGACCTCGCGGACCGCCTTGAGGATCGCCTCCTGGCGCTCCTCGCCGTAGCCGAGGTGCCGCTTGATGTTCTCCAGGACGACGATGGAGTCGTCCACGACGCGGCCGATCGCGATGGTCAGCGCGCCGAGCGTGAGCATGTTGAGCGAGAGGTCGCGGGTCCACAGGACGATCAGGGCCAGGACGACCGAGAGCGGGATCGAGACCGCGGTGACCAGGGTCGAGCGGATCGACGCCAGGAACACCAGGATGACGAGGACGGCGAAGAGGAGACCGAGCGCGCCTTCCGTCGTCAGGCCGTCGATGGACTTGGAGACCGCGGGGCCCTGGTCGCTGACGACCGTGAGCTTCGCGCCGGTGCCGAGGTCCTTGCGCAGGCCGGGGAGCTTGTCCTTGACCGCGTCGGAGATGGCGACCGCGCTGCCGTCGTGGTCCATCGTGACCATGACCGCGAGGCTGGGCCTGCCGTCGGTGCGGGTGATCGAGTCGGCCTTCGCGGGCCGCTGCGCGACCTCGGCGACGTCACCGAGGCGTACGGGCTTCCTGACGCCCTCGCCGGTGACCATCAGGTCCTCGATCTGCTTCAGGGAGGTGAAGCCGCCGCCGACCTGGACGGTGCGGTTGCTGCCGCCCTCGTCGAAGGAGCCGGCGGGCAGGGTCGCGCCGCCCGCCTGGAGGGACTGGCCGAGCGCGGTCTGGCTGATCCCGGCCGCGGCGAGCTTCTTGTCGTCGGGGGTGACGGTGACCTGGAGGTCGCGCACACCGTCGACGGTGACCTGGCCGACGCCGTCGATGTCCTTGAGGGACGGGACGACGGTCTTGTCGAGCTGGTCGGCGAGCGCCTGCTGGTCCTTGTCGGACGTGACGGCGAGGACGACGGTCGGTATGTCGTCCGTGGAGCCCGCGATGACCTGCGGGTCGACGTCGTCGGGGAGCTGGGCGCGGGCCCGGTTCACGGCCTGCTGGACGTCGGCGACGAGCTGCTTGGAGCCGTTGCCGTAGTCGAACTGGGCCATGATCACGGCGTTGCCCTCGCTCGCCGTGGAGGTGATGCCGGTGATGCCGTCGACCGCGTCGATGGTCGACTCGAGCGGCTCGATGACCTGCTTCTCGACCACGTCGGGAGACGCGCCCTGGTACGGGGCCAGGACGGACACCATGGGCAGTTCGATGGAGGGCAGCAGCTGCTGCTTGAGCTGGGGGATCGCGATGGCGCCGAAGACGATCGCGATGATCGACATCAGCCCGATCAGGGCCCGTTGAGCGAGGCTGAATCTCGACAGCCAGGACATGGTGTGGGTCTCTCTCTGTGGCAAGCGCGGCAGGAGGAGGCCCCGGGCGTCCGGGGACACGTGGGTGCGTCCGAAGACACGTGCGGGGCCCCCTACACCCTCAGTCATGCGCGAGGGCGGATCCGTCGCTCCCAGGTCCCGTTCTTATGCGCCGCATACTGCGCCCGTAGTACGCGGAGACCCCGGCTCACTCCACCCTTGGACGGACCAGGCCCGATTCGTACGCGATTACTACGAGTTGGGCACGGTCCCGCGCGCCGAGCTTGGCCATGGCGCGGTTCACATGGGTCTTGACCGTGAGCGGGCTGACCTGGAGGCGCTCCGCGATCTCGTCGTTCGAGTGGCCGCCGGCGACCTGGACGAGCACTTCGCGCTCGCGGGTGGTCAGCGCGGCGAGACGTTCGCCGTGGGCGCCGCCGGGGCGCGCGCCGTCCTCCCAGTCGCCGTACCCCTCGCCCTGGGCGAGGAACTTGGCGATCAGGCCCTTGGTCGCGACCGGCGACAGGAGAGCCTCGCCCGCGGCGGCGATCCGCACGGCACCGAGGAGCTCCTCGGGTTCGGCGCCCTTGCCGAGGAAGCCGGAGGCGCCCGCGCGCAGCGACTGGACGACGTACTCGTCGACCTCGAACGTCGTGAGCATCACGACGCGTACGTGTGCCAGTTCGGGGTCGGCGCTGATCAGGCGGGTCGCGGCGAGTCCGTCGGTGCCGGGCATCCGGATGTCCATCAGGACGACGTCGGCCTTCTCCGACTTGGCGAGGCTGACCGCCTCCGCGCCGTTCGAGGCCTCGCCCACGACGAGCATGTCGGGTTCGGAGTCCACGAGGACGCGAAAAGCGCTGCGCAGCAGGGCCTGGTCGTCGGCGAGCAGTACCCGGATGGTCATCCAGCGTCCCCCGTGTCCGTGGCGAGGCCCGCCGTGGCGTGGGCCTGGACGGGCAGGATCGCATGGACGCGGAACCCGCCCCCGTAGCGCGGTCCCGCCGAGCAGCTGCCGCCGATCGCGGCGACGCGCTCGCGCATGCCGAGGAGGCCGTGGCCGCCGCTGTCGGGCGAGGGCTGCTCGGTGCCGGGCCCGTTGTCGAGGATCGTGACCTCGATGTTCGGGCCTACGCGCAAGACGCTGACCTCGGCCTTGGCCTCGGCGCCCGCATGCTTCTGCACATTGGTCAGTGCCTCCTGGATGATGCGGTAGGCGGCCAGGTCGACGGCGGCCTGCAGCCCGGTGGCCCGGTCGGCGCAGGCGACCTCGACGGGCAGACCGGCGTTGCGGAACGTGCCGACGAGGTCTTCGAGGCGGTCGAGCCCCGGTGCCGGTTCGGTGGGCGCCTCGGGGTCGCCGGACTGCCTCAGCAGGCCCACGGTGGCGCGGAGTTCGTTGAGCGCGGAGCGGCTCGCCTCGCGCACGTGCGACAGGGCCTCCTTGGCCTGGTCGGGGCGCTTGTCCATGACGTGCGAGGCGACGCCCGCCTGGACGTTGACCAGGGCGATGTGGTGCGCGACGACGTCGTGAAGGTCACGGGCGATGCGCAGACGCTCCTCGGCGACCCGGCGCCGGGCCTCCTCCTCGCGGGTGCGCTCGGCCCGCTCGGCCCGCTCGCGGATCGCGTCGACGAACGCGCGCCGGCTGCGCACGGCGTCCCCGGCCGCGGCGGCCATGCCGGTCCAGGCGAAGACGCCGAGGTTCTCCTGCGAGTACCAGGGCAGGGGGCCGGCCAGCATGGCGGCGCCGGAGAGGACGGCCATGGTGGCGAGACCGACGCGCCACGTGGTGGGGCGGTCGGTGGTGGCGGCGACGGTGTAGAGCGCCACGACGGCGCTCATCGCGACGGGCGCACGGGGGTCGCCGGTGACGAGTTCGGCCAGGGTGACGGCGGAGGTGGCCGCGAGGACCGCCATGGGGGCGCGGCGGCGCAGGACGAGGGCGGCCGCGCCGAGCACCATGAGGACGACGCTGAGGACCTGGGGGCTGCGGGTGCCCCAGGTGGGGGTGCCGTCGCGGCCACCGTTCGGATCGGCGAAGGAGGCGGCGATCATGCAGAGCAGCACCGCCGCCGCGAGGGCCGCGTCCATGGCCCGGGGGTGAGTCCTGGCCCAGCGTACGAAGGGGGTCACCGGCGTCACGGTATCGCCCCCTCGTCCGTGCGCGGCAGGCCCGTCCATCAGCGGTACGCGCGACGGGCCACGTACCGCGGGCAGCGGCTCAGCCAGGGATCAGACCGTCGTCGCTGAGCATCTTCCGGACCTCTTCCAGGGTCGCGTCCGGGGACGGAAGAATAAGTTCCGAAGGTTCGAGTGACGCGTCGGGCAGCGGGGTGCCGACGGAGCGGACCGTTTCGAGCAGGGCGTTGAGCGTGCGGCGGAAACCGGGGCCGTCCCCGTTCTCCATCTCGGCCAGGAGCTCGTTGTCGAGCTTGTTGAGCTCGGTGAAGTGGCTGTCGGCCAGCTCCACCTGCCCCTCCCCCATGATCCGTACGATCATGACGCCCTCCTCGGCGTGGGACTACTGCTTGTCGAAGCGCGGTGTGTCCTGCGGCGTCTGCGTCGGGGACTGCTGGCCCTGACCGCCCTCGATGGCCTGCTGCTGCGAGGAGGAGCCGCCCGACAGTTCGGCCTTCATCCGCTGGAGTTCCAGCTCTACATCCGTACCACCGGAGAGACGGTCCAGCTCGCTCTGGATGTCGTCCTTGGCGAGGCCGGACTGGTCGTCGAGGGCGCCGGAGGCGAGCAGCTCGTCGATCGCGCCGGCCCTGGCCTGGAGCTGCGCCGTCTTGTCCTCGGCACGCTGGATGGCCATGCCCACGTCGCCCATCTCCTCGGAGATGCCGGAGAAGGCCTCTCCGATCCGGGTCTGTGCCTGGGCCGCGGTGTACGTCGCCTTGATCGTCTCCTTCTTCGTACGGAAGGCGTCGACCTTGGCCTGGAGGCGCTGCGCCGCGAGGGTGAGCTTCTCCTCCTCGCCCTGGAGGGTCTGGTGCTGCGTCTCCAGGTCGGTGACCTGCTGCTGGAGGGCCGCCCGGCGCGAGAGCGCCTCGCGGGCCAGGTCCTCGCGGCCGAGCGCGAGCGCCTTGCGGCCCTGGTCCTCCAGCTTGGACGACTGGGACTGGAGCTGGTTGAGCTGCAGCTCCAGGCGCTTGCGCGAGGTCGCCACGTCGGCGACGCCGCGGCGCACCTTCTGGAGCAGCTCCAGCTGCTTCTGGTACGAGTAATCGAGGGTCTCGCGCGGGTCCTCGGCCCGGTCAAGGGCCTTGTTCGCCTTCGCGCGGAAGATCATCCCCATACGCTTCATGACACCGCTCATGGGCTTCGCGCGCCCCCTTCTGACAGATCCAGCAGACGTCCAGCACCAGCACTGCGACAGAACCCACAGTACGGGTCCTGCCTCTATTACCGCACTGTTCAGGTGCGGATGCGCTCATCCCCAAGGACGACTGCGTCCGGTCCCGCTCCGGCGCAGGGAGTAGGTGTCCCCCTGGGGTGGCCGGATCTACGAGCACGCGGTGCAGCTGCCGGGAACGCTCAGCAACACTGACGCAGGGTGTTGCCGGATCGTTCCCCACTCGCCTCTGGTCCATGCGCCCGCACCACGTACCCTTGGGCTTTGTGTTCCGTAGCCGATCCAAGGACGAGAAGGCCCCGGCCGCCAAGGCACCGGTGACCAACTCCACGCAGCCCCGTGACCCGCAGGCCCCCAAGGGCCGCCCCACGCCCAAGCGCAGCCAGGCCCAGACCCAGCGCCGCAGCGTGGCCAATACGCCGACGACCCGCAAGGAGGCGTCGAAGCGGCAGCGCGACGAGCGCCGCACCGCGATGGAGAGGCAGCGCCAGGCGCTCGCCAGCGGTGACGAGCGTTATCTTCCCGCCCGCGACAAGGGTCCGGTGCGAAAGTTCGCGCGCGACTTCGTCGACTCGCGTTTCTGCATCGCCGAGTTCTTCCTGCCCCTGGCGGTGATCATCCTCGTGATGACCATGGTCCGGATCTCGAGTCTCCAGAACGTCGCGCTGCTGCTCTGGCTCATCGTGATCGTGCTGATCGTGCTCGACTCGGTCGTGACGGCGTTCCGCCTGAAGAAGCGCCTGGCCGAGAAGTTCCCGAACGAGCCGAAGAAGGGCGCCGTCGCGTACGCCCTGATGCGCACGCTCCAGATGCGCCGGCTCCGTCTGCCCAAGCCCCAGGTCAAGCGCGGGGAGCGGCCCTGAGCACGGAGGCCTTCTCCGGCGGCGCCGCGGCGTCCTGGCTCGGCAAGCTGAGCGGTCTGCGCAATTCCGTACGCCAGGAGCTCGTGGCCCGGCAGCTCGACGAGCAGCTGGCCGCGCGCTACCCCGTCGGGCAGCGGCTGCGGATCCTCGACGTCGGCATGGGCCAGGGCACACAGGCCCTGCGCCTCGCGCGTGCCGGACATCAGGTGACCGGGGTCGAGCAGGATCCCGGGATGGTCGCCGCAGCGCGGGCCGCGCTCGCCGAGGAGCCCGAGGGCATCCGCGGCCGGGTGCGCCTCGTGGAGGGTGACGGCCGTGAGACCGGGGTGCACTTCCTGCCCGGCAGCTTCGACGTGGTCCTGTGCCACGGGGTCCTGATGTACGTCGAGGACCCCGACGCGCTGCTCGCGGGTCTGGCGCGGATGCTGGCCCCCGGCGGCCTGCTCTCGCTCCTCGTGCGCAACGGTGACGCGCTCGCCGTGCGGCCCGGCCTCGCCGGGGACTGGCAGGCGGCGCTCGGCTCCTTCGACACGCTCTCGTACCGCAACCGGCTCGGGCTCGACGTGCGGGCCGACCGGCTCGACGCACTGACCGCGACGCTGGCCGGGATCGGGGCTCCGCTGCACGCCTGGTACGGCGTGCGGGTCTTCACGGACACGGCGGGGGACGACGTGCCCGTGCCGCCGCCCGGCGAGTTCCACACGCTGCTCGCGGCGGAGGAGCGGGCGGGCCGCACGGAGCCGTACCGCCGGGTGGCGGCGCTGCTGCACCTGTGCGGCGTGCGGGGCTGAGGGCCCCGGCGCACCCCCTGTTCGGCGGTCCATCACAGGCAGGAACAACCGGACGACGGCGACAATTCGGGCATGGATGTTTTCCGTGCCCGTCCCCGCTCTCTCACTGGCTCCCGTACGCGTACCCGTGCCACTCGTAGCGGGCGTGCCCGCGTTCCGCGGCTCGCGCTGCCGCTGACCGCCGTCGTCTGCTCGATGGCCCTGGCAGGCGGCTGCTCCGGCTCCGACTCCTCCGGCCCGTCCGGCCCGTCGACGAAGCCGTCCGGCACCACGGAGCAGGCCGCGGCCGTCTCCGGCAACGCTCTGCAGGCCGACTACCAGAAGGTGATCAGGGACGTCCTGCCGTCGGTCGTCCAGATCCAGGGCTCGTCCGAGCAAGGCTCCGGGATCGTCTACGACGACAAGGGGCACATCGTCACCAACGCGCACGTGGTCGGCAACGAGAAGACGTTCAAGGTGACCACGTCCAACAGCGAGATCGAGCTGACCGCGACGCTCGTCTACGCCTACCCCGACCAGGACCTCGCCGTCATCAAGCTGGACAAGGTGCCCGAGGGGCTCAAGCCTGCGAAGTTCGCGAACTCGTCCAAGGTCGAGGTCGGCCAGATCACCCTGGCGATGGGCTCGCCGCTCGGCCTGTCCTCCAGCGTCACGCAGGGCATCGTCTCGGCGACCGGGCGGACCGTCAGCGAGAACCCCGCGGGCGGCGGGACCGGCGCCACGATCGGGAACATGGTGCAGACGTCCGCGGCGATCAACCCGGGCAACAGCGGCGGCGCCCTCGTCAATCTCGACGGGCAGGTCGTCGGCATCCCGACGCTCGCCGCTACAGACCCCAACATGGGCGGCGGTGCGGCGCCCGGCATCGGGTTCGCGATCCCCTCGTCCATGGTCACGACGGTCGCCGGCCAGGTCGTCAAGACGGGCAAGGTCACGGACTCGGGGCGGGCCGCGCTCGGCATCACGGGCCGTACGGTGCTCGGCAGCTCCTACCAGCCGGACGGGGTCGCCGTCGTGGACGTCAACGACGGCGGGGCCGCGCAGAAGGCCGGGATCCAGTCCGGGGACATCATCACCCGGATCAACGGCACAGACGTCAGCACGATGGTGGCGCTCGCGGAGCAACTCGCCTCCCTCAAGCCCGGCGACAAGGTCTCGGTCGCGTACACGAGAAACGGGGCCGAGAACACGGTCGAGGTCACGCTCGGCGAGATCTAGGACGGACGTATCGGGAGACAGCGGACGACAGAAGGGCGGCGACCCGTGCGGGTCGCCGCTCTTCCTGGCGTTCCGTCCGGACCTGCAGACCTACGCCGGAGCGTCCTCCGCGTGCAGTCCCATCGGACCGTAGATCACCGCGTCGTCCTCGAAGAGGGTGACCTGGTCGGCGCCGCCTTCGGCGAGGGCCTTCCAGTACTCGCCGATCCACGACTCCGCGTCGCCCTGAGTCGTGAACTCCTCGGGCTGCACCGCCGGCTGGACCTCCGTCCCGTCCGACTTCTCGAACCTCCACGTCCACGCCGCCATGTCAGCCTCCAGAGAGTCAAGGGACCAGCTCACGGTCTGAGTACTGCCCGGAAGCCTATCCGGGCGAGCGCCGCTCGCGGTGGCGCGGGAGGATCTTCCCGTGGAACTCACTCTGCTCGGCACCGGCGCACCCACCGGACTGCCCCGCCCCGACTGCCCCTGCGCGGCCTGCGCCACCGCCCTCGGGCCGGGTGCCCGCGCCGCGACCGCGCTCCTGATCGACGGCACGCTGCTGCTCGACCTGACGCCGGGGGCGGCGTTCGCCGCCGCCCGTTCGGGGCACAGTCTCAGCGGCGTACGGCAGGTGCTGCTCTCGCATCCGCACTACGGGCCGCCCGTCGAGGTGCCGGCGGGGCTCGTGTCGCCCGTCCGGGTGCCGGACGGGAGCGAGCTGGCGCTGCTGACCGGGCACCGGGTGCGGGCCCTGCCGACGGACTCGCCGGGGACGGCCTACGAGGTGACCGGGCCGGACGGCGAGCGGCTCCTGTATCTGCCGCCGGGCGCTGCGCCCGCGGGCTTCGAGGAGGCCGAACGGCCGTACGAGATGGTGCTCGCCGACATCGTGGACCGCCCGGACGCGGCGGCCAAACTGCGGGCCGTGGGGGCGATCGGGGCGACGACCGATGTGCTCGCGGTCCACATCGACCACGACGTTCCGCCGGGTCCGGAGCTGACGCGCCGTCTGGCGGCGGCGGGCGCGCGGGCCGTGCCGGACGGGACGACGCTGGTGGTGGGGGCGTACGAGAACGTGCCGGACGTGCCGCGCAGGACGCTGGTCCTGGGCGGGGCGAGGTCCGGGAAGTCGGTCGAGGCCGAGCGGCGCCTCGAGGCGTTCCCGGGCGTGCTGTACGTGGCGACGGGTGGCACGCGGGGCGGGGACACCGAGTGGTCGCAGCGGGTGGCGCTGCACCGCGAGCGGCGTCCGGGCTCCTGGAACACGACGGAGACCTGCGACCTCGTGCCGCTCCTCGCGCAGGACGGTCCCCCGCTGCTCATCGACTGCCTCTCCCTGTGGCTGACGTACGCCATGGACGAAGTGCAGGCCTGGGACGACGCGGAGTGGGCGGGCGGCGGGGAGCGGGCGCTGCGCGAGAAGGTCGCGGCGCTGACGGAGGCCGTGCGCAGCACCCCGCGCACGGTCGTCGCCGTGTCGAACGAGGTGGGCTCCGGGATCGTCCCGGCCACCGCGTCGGGCCGCCGCTACCGGGACGAACTGGGGCGCCTGAACACGGCGTTCGCCGCCGAGTGCGAACAGGTACTGCTCGTGGTGGCCGGGCAGGCGCTCGTGCTGCGCGGCTGACGCGGGCGCGTTCGGTCAGGCTTCGGTCAGCCGCGGGTCCCTGCCGGGCCCGCCGGTGTTCCTGCGGGCCACGACCCGGTAGGCGTTGGAGAAGCGGGTGCGGCCCGCGAGCGGGGCGAGCAGCTGGTCCGCCGCGTAGGCCGCGGCGACGAGGGGCACGACGGCGTACGTGAGGGCCGTGCGCAGCCCGCGCTGGAGCGGGGTGGGGGCCTTGCTGCGCCAGGGAGCGTCGGCGCTCGGCAGCCAGTGGCCGAGGAACAGGGCGAGGCCGGCGGTGAGGTCGAGCGGGACGTGCGCCTCGCGGCGGTCGGTCGCGACGACGGTGTAGCCGAGGCGCTCCAGCTCGCGGCTGAGGTTGTCCATCGGGATGAGGTGCAGGTGCTGGGGCTGGAAGTACGACACCCACCACTTGCCGAGCAGCTTCGCGTAGCGGCTCTCGGGGTCGGGGACCTCGACGAGGAGGTGGCCGCCGGGGCGCAGGACCGTGCGGGCGGCCTTGAGTTCCTCGCGCGGGTCCGTGGCGTGCTCCAGGTAGTGGAACATGCTCAGCGCGTCGTAGCGTCCCGCGAGCGCGGGGGCGAGTTCGGTGAGGGTGCCGCGGTGGGCCTCCTCGACGCGGCCGGCCCTGCGGCCCTCCTCGACGGCGGCCGAGGCGTCGAGCCCGTCGAAGGCGGTGTACGGGTGGACCTCCTTGGCGGCCGCCGGGAAGTGCCCCTGCCCGGTGGCGACATCCAGCCAGCTCTCCGGCTCGATGAGGGCCAGCAGGGTGCGGGCGGCGGCGCGGTGGCGCCGGGCGGAGCGCCGCGCGGAGTGCTGGGCGTTCAGGAGCCGGGCGGAGTGGCCGGCGTTGAGCCCGTCGTAGAAGTCCCGGTAGTAGAAGGCCAGTCCCTCGGGGGTCAGGCGCGGGTTCTGGAAGGAGTGCGAACAGGCGCGGCACTGGTCGACGACGAAGCTGCCGGGCTTGTGCTGGAGGAGGTCGGTGGTCCGCAGCCGGGTGCGCAGGCGGCCGGAGCCGCACCAGGGGCAGTCGGTCCTGCGCGGCTCGTGGAACCGGTCGGTGCCCTGGGCGAGTTCGGTGAGATAGGCGGGCCGCCGCTCGGCGACGGCCTCGGTCGTGGGGGTCATCACGAACTCCTGTGGGACGGTCCGAAGGGCGCCACACCGCCCTGGGGCGATACGACAATCCGGGGCATCCAGGAACGTAAAGGATCACGGAGAGACCCGCAATGACGCTGCGGATCCGATGCATCGCATGGCGTAACACCACGTCATGCGCCACGTCGGGGAACGGCCGGTACTGTTCGGCGAATGAGCTCGCTGAATCTCGACGACTTCACCGATCTGATCGAGCGCCCCGACGGCGGGACGCGCCGCGACGCCGAGGAACGCCGTGCCCGCTTCGCGGTGCCGCCCGGCGCGCTCGGCCGCCTCGACGAGCTGGGCGAGTGGCTGTCGGCCGCCCAGGCCACCGTGCCGGTCAAACCGCTGGAGCGGCCGCGCGTGGTGCTGTTCGCGGGTGACCACGGGGTCGCGGAACTCGGGGTGTCGGCGCGGCCCGCGGGAAGTGCCGCGGCGCTGGTGCGCCAGGCCGTCGAGGGCGGGAGCGCGTCGGCGATCCTCGCGCGGCGCCTGGGTGTTCCGGTACGGGTCGTCGACATGTCACTGGACTGCGAGCCCGACGAGCTGCCCGCCGAGGTCGTACGGCACCGGGTGCGCAGGTCGTCCGGGCGCATCGACATCGAGGACGCGCTGACGCCCGAGGAGGCGGAGGCCGCGTTCCGCGCGGGCATGGCCGTCGCCGACGAGGAGGCGGACTCCGGCACGGATCTGGTGGTCCTCGGGGATCTCAGCGTGGGCGGGACCACTGCGGCCGCGACGCTGATCGCTGCGCTGTGCGGGACGGACGCGTCCGTGGTGACCGGGCGCGGCGGCTCGCCGATCGACGACCTGGCGTGGATGCGCAAGTGCGCGGCCGTGCGGGACGCCCTGCGGCGGGCCAGGCCCGTGCTCGGCGACCAGCTGGCGCTGCTCGGCACGGTGGGCGGCGCGGACCTCGCCGCCGCGACCGGGTTCCTGCTGCAGAGCGCGGTGCGGCGTACGCCGGTGATCCTGGACGGCGTCGTGTCGGCGGCGTGCGCGCTCGTCGGGCAGCGGATCGCGTTCCGGGCGCCGGACTGGTGGCTGGCGGGCCAGTCGAGCGGGGAGCCCGCGCAGGCGAAGGCGCTGGACCGGATGGCGATGGAGCCGCTGCTCGACCAGGGCGTGACGGTGGGCGAGGGAGCCGGGGCGCTGCTCGCGCTGCCGCTGGTACAGGCCGCCGCGGCGCTGGCGGCGGAGCTGCCGGAGGCCCCGCAGGCCGCCGAGGAGCCGGAGTCGGCCGAGGAGCCGGAGACCGCCGACGCGACCGAATAGGGCACTGGGCACGCCTTTTTGACGGCGGGTCGCGGCGGGTTCGGTCCCGCCGCGACCCGCCGTTTCGCGCCCCGGCGATGTTCGCCCCGTATCACCTCAAATGACCCATATGCTCCCTGCCTATGGCAGATGAACACACGAGCGCTCCACCCGCGCGCCCCGCCCACGCCTGCACCCCCACCACGAAACGGGCGGCCGCCTTCCTCGTCTGGTACCTGCGCGTCGTCACGTTCATCAACTTCCTGAGCGCGGTCTGGGTCTCCCTCGGCCAGGACCTGCAACGGCACAACACCGACAACTACTTCACCCCGTACCTGCTGACGGCCGGCTTCGCGTCCGGGGTCTTCACCTGGTTCCTGGCGATCACGATGCGCCGCCGCAAGCGTGCCGCGTGGATCCTCAACCTCGTGCTCAGCGGGCTCTTCCTGCTCCTGTTCATCGTCGTGATGTTCTTCCCCGAGGTGCGCCGCTACGCACAGAACTGGATCTCGCTCGTCCTGACCGCCGCGTTCGTCGTCGCGCTGCTGCTCGGGCGGCGGGAGTTCTACGCGAAGGGGGACCGCTCGAACGCGAAGCTCGCGGCCGCGGTCGGGATCGGCGGACTCCTCGTGACGTCCCTGTTCGCGACGTTCCTCGTGACCGTCACCAACCAGGCGCACAACGGGCACCACTCGACGTTCCTCGAGCGCTGGCGCTACGGCACCCTGCGCCTCATCTCGGTCGCCACCGACGAGTCCCGCTATCCCGGCATCACGTCGCCGAACTGGGTCAACGTCGCCATCAACATCCTGAGCACCCTCCTCCTGCTCGCTGTCGCGTACGCCGCGTTCCGCTCCCGCAAGGCCGTCGACCCCATCACCCCCGACGACGAGGCCAAGCTGCGCGCACTGCTCGACAAGGAGGGCGACCGGGACTCGCTCGGCTACTTCGCGCTGCGCCGCGAGAAGAGCGTCGTGTGGTCGCCGACGGGCAAGGCGGCCGTCGCGTACCGCGTCGTCGGCGGGGTCTCGCTCGCGTCGGGCGATCCGATCGGCGACCCCGAGGCCTGGCCCGGCGCGATCGCCCCCTGGCTCATGGAGGCGCGCGAACACGGCTGGATCCCGGCCGTGATGGGCGCGAGCGAGGAGGCGGGCACCATCTACGCCCGGCACGGCCTCGACGCCCTCGAACTCGGCGACGAAGCCATCGTCGAGATCACTGAGTTCACCCTGGAGGGCCGCGCCATGCGCACCGTCCGCCAGGCCTACAACCGGGTCAAGCGCGCGGGTCACGAGGTGCGGATCCGGCGCCACGAGGACATCCCCGCCGACGAGATGACGTACTTGCTCCAGCGCGCCGACGACTGGCGCGACGGGGCGACCGAGCGCGGCTTCTCGATGGCGCTCGGGCGGCTCGGCGACCCTGCGGACGGACGTTGCGTGATGCTCGAATGCACTGATGGGAAAGGCGAGTTGAAGGCCGTGCTCTCGTTCGTCCCGTGGGGACCGGAGGGGCTCTCGCTCGACCTGATGCGGCGCGACAGGGACTCCGAGAACGGGCTGATGGAGTTCATGGTGATCGAACTGCTCCAGCGGGCCGGAGCGATGGGGATCACCCAGGTGTCGCTGAACTTCGCGATGTTCCGGTCCGTCTTCGAACGTGGCTCGCGGCTCGGCGCGGGCCCGGTGCTGCGTCTGTGGCGCTCGCTGCTCAGCTTCTTCTCACGGTGGTGGCAGATCGAATCCCTCTACCGGGCCAACGCGAAGTACCGGCCCATCTGGGAACCCCGCTTCCTGCTCTTCGAGAAGAGCGCCGACCTGCCGCGGATCGGCCTCGCCTCCGCACGCGCCGAGGGCTTCCTGGAGGCGCCGGGCCTGCCGAACTGGATGCACCGCAGACATCTGGAGCCGCACCCGTGACATCCCCGGCCGCCCTGGCCCGCGCCGAGTGGGGGCCGCTGTGGTCGACGGTGCACAGGGGAGTCGTCGTCAAGAGGTGGCGGGCGGCGCCGATGACGCTCGGCGCTGTCTGCCTCACGGCCCTGCTCCAGTACGTGCAGAACCAGTCCTGGGGCTATCGGTTCGTGCAGGACGTCGGCTCCGTCCGGGCCGGGGACCCGTTGTTGCTGTCCCTGCTGCGCACCCCGCTGTCCCTCTTCGTGCCGGCGCTCGACCTCCCCGTGTGGGGCGCGCTCGCACAGGTCCTGATCGTGTTCGGCATCGCGGAGATCTGCCTCGGCTGGAGGGGCACGCTCGCCGTCGGATACGTCGCCACCCTCGCCGGCACCCTCTACGCCCGCCTCGGCATCGCCCTCGGCCCCGACGGTCCGCTCGGCCTGCCCGCGTCGGACGCGCGCATCGTCGACAACGGCCCCTCGGCGGCGGTCGTCGGCCTCGCCGTGTACGTGTGCTGGCGCCATCGCGCCTGGTGGACGGCGGGCGTGGTGGCCGCCCTCATGGTGATCGAGGCGGGCATGAAGCCCAACCTCGCGGGCAAGGAGCACCTGGCGGCGATGGCCGCGGTCTCCCTGGTCGTCGTGACGCGGTGGGCCTTCGGCACCGCACGTCACCGGGACGCCGAGCGCTCCGGGTCGGGTGTGCCGCCGATCAGGTCCTGAAAACCCCGGCTCAGCTTCGACCAGCGCCGGTCGTGCCGGTAGGCGCGCAGCCGCGATCTGGCCCTGGCCTTGGGGCGCCGCCGGTACCAGCGCTTGGCCCACACCGATCCGGGCCGCGCGAGCCTGATGGCCCCGAACAGCGCGACGAACGGCACGAGTACGCCGACGATCGCGAGCCGGGGCTTCCCCTTGAACATGGCCAGCACGACGAACAGGAGGTTGATCAGGACCGTGAGGATCGCGGTACCGCGCCCCTGCTCCTCCCGGCCCGTCACATCGTTCACGCCGAGCGGCGAGAAGCCGCTGAGGACGAGCAGCCCGAGCGCCGCCGCGAGGACCACCACCTCCACGCTCTGCCGGCCCTGTTCGGTCCAGTACACGTCGGCGAGGTGCAGGATCAGCGCGAACTCGTCGAGGACCAGGCCCGCGCCGGTCCCGAAGATCACCGCGCAGATCGAGGCCCCGACGCCGTGCCGCCCGCTGCCGACCGCGCCGAACCCGCCGATGACGGTGAGGATCACGCCCGGCACCACGTGGTGGATGTGCATGCCGCCCGGCGTGACGTTGCGGAACGGCCCGCGCCCGGCCCGGATGAGGCGCGTGATCGTACGGGTCGCCGCGAAGGTCAGCAGGAACGCGGCGAGGGCGAGCAGCAGCGGCAGCTTCCCCGGCTCGACGATGTTCCGGTACCACCAGTCACCCATGCGGCCATCCTGCCGCCGGGGCACAGGCGCCGCCCGCTGTGCTGGGCCCCCCGGGTAGCCTGCCGGGATGCCCGCAACCCCGGCCGACGGCCTCCGCTTCGCCTTCGGCACCCTCACCGTGCTCCCGGTCAAGGTCACCCGATGGGACCGCGATGCGGCCCGCGCCGGAATGCTCTGCGCCCCCGTCGCCGGGCTCGTCGTGGGCCTGGCCGCCGCCGCCCTCGGCGGGATCCTGACGCTGCTCGGCGCCGGACCGCTGCTCGCGGCCGTGGCGAGCGTGAGCGTCCCGGCCGCGCTGACCCGGGGACTGCACCTGGACGGGCTCGCCGACACCGCCGACGGCCTCGGCAGCGGCAAGCCGGCCGAGGACGCGCTGCGCATCATGAAGCAGTCGGACATCGGCCCGTTCGGCGTCATCACACTCGTGCTCGCGCTCCTCGCCCAGGTCGCCGCGCTCACCGAGCTGTACGCGGATTCGTGGGCCCGCGGCGCGCTCGCCGCCGTCGTCTCGGCACTCACCGCCCGGCTCGCGCTCACCCTGGCCTCGCGCGCCGGTGTCCCGCCGGCCCGGCCCGAGGGCCTGGGCGCGGCCGTCGCCGCAACGGTGCCGGTGCGCGGGGCGCTGCTCGCCGCCGCCGTGACCGTGTGCGCCGCCGGTGCCGCGGGCGCCGTCACCGGCTCGGCATACGGCGCCGTGCGTGGCGCGGCCGCCGCCGTACTGGCCTGCTGCGCGGCCGAACTCCTGCTGCGCCACTGCGTGCGCCGCTTCGGCGGAGTGACCGGTGATGTCTTCGGCGGCGTCGCCGAGACCGCCGCCACCGCGGCCCTCGTCGTCCTCACCTCCGGCTGACACGGCCGCGGACGCATACCGCGAAGCGCACCCTCGCGCGCACGGGCGTAGGCTCCCCAAGGGGCCATACACCCCACGGCCCGTCAGAATTCGTTCAGACACCATGAAAGTAGGGACCTCACCACCGTGACTGCTCTGACTCTCAGCACCGCCGCCGCGTCCGGCCTGCGTGCCGACGCGATCGTCGTCGGTGTGGCGAAGGGTGCTGCATCCAAGTCCGGAGGGCTCGTCGTCGCCCCCGGCGCGGAGGCCGTGGACAAGGCCTACGACGGCAAGCTCGCCGCCGTCCTGGAGACCCTCGGCGCCTCCGGCAGTGAGGGTGAGGTGACGAAGCTCCCCGCCCCCTCCGGCTTCAAGGCCCCGGTCGTCCTGGCCGTCGGCCTCGGTCCGGTGCCGGAGAAGGACGAGACGTACGACGCGGAGGCCCTGCGCCGCGCCGCCGGTGCGGCCGCCCGCACGCTGGCCGGTGCGAAGAAGGCCGCGTTCGCCCTGCCCGTCGAGGACTCGGGTGACGCGGGCGCGATCGCGGAGGGCGCCCTGCTCGGCGCGTACTCCTTCGACGCCTACAAGGAGTCGGCCCAGGACGGCAAGAACGGCAAGGCGCCGCTCGCCGAGATCGCCCTGCTCGGTGCCAAGCCCCGCGACAAGGCGTTCAAGGCCGCCGTGGAGCGCGCCCTCGCCGTGACCGAGGAGCTCAACCGCGCCCGCGACCTCGTCAACACCCCGCCGAACGACCTGACCCCGGAGGCCTTCGCCGCCGTCGCCTCGGCCGCGGCCAAGGAGCACGGCATCAAGGTGCAGGTCCTCGACGAGAAGGCGCTCGTCAAGGGCGGCTTCGGCGGCATCCTCGGCGTCGGCGCCGGCTCGGAGGCCCCGCCGCGTCTGGTGAAGCTCTCCTACACGTCGTCCAAGGCGGACAAGCACCTCGCCTTCGTCGGCAAGGGCATCACGTACGACTCGGGCGGCATCTCCCTCAAGCCGGCCGGGCACAACGAGACGATGAAGTGCGACATGGCCGGCGCCGCCGCTGTGTTCGCCGCCGTCGTCGCCGCCGCGCGTCTGGGCCTCAAGGTGAACGTCACCGGCTGGCTGGCGCTCGCCGAGAACATGCCGTCGGGCTCGGCCACCCGCCCGGGTGACGTCCTTCGCATGTACTCCGGCAAGACCGTCGAGGTCCTGAACACGGACGCCGAGGGCCGCCTGGTCCTGGCCGACGCCATCGCCAAGGCCTCCGAGGAGACCCCCGACGCGATCGTCGACGTCGCCACGCTGACCGGCGCGATGATGCTGGCGCTCGGCAACCGCACGTTCGGCATCATGGCGAACGACGACGCTTTCCGTACGTCGATCCACGAGGTCGCCGAGGAGGTCGGCGAGCCGTCCTGGCCCATGCCGCTCCCCTCCGACCTGCGCAAGGGCATGGACTCCGCCACCGCCGACATCGCCAACATGGGCGAGCGCATGGGCGGCGGCCTGGTGGCCGGCCTCTTCCTCCAGGAGTTCGTCGGCGAGGGCATCACGTGGGCCCACCTCGACATCGCGGGCCCGGCCTTCAACGAGGGCGGCGCGTCCGGCTACACGCCCAAGGGCGGCACCGGTTCCGCGGTCCGTACGCTGGTGCGCCTCGCGGAGCGCACGGCCGACGGTGACCTCGGCTGACGCGTAAGGCACGGCTCGACAGCCCCCGGGTGCGACGGCACCCGGGGGCTGTTCGCTTTCGACGAAATCCGCGGCCTCCCGGACCCCCTCACCCGGGTTTCAGGTGTAACGGCCGTCTCACCCCCGGGCCCGGCGTCCCGTCCGCCTCCGACAAGTGCGAAGATGGGTCCTCGGCAGGACAGGGCCCCCACCACAGGGCCGAAGCATAAAAAAGCGGCCGGACACCAGCCGCCGCCCGGTCACTGCAGACCGGCGTACGGCGCACATGCATGGAGGACGTGACGTGGCGAACGACGCCAGCACCGTTTTCGACCTAGTGATCCTCGGCGGTGGCAGTGGCGGTTACGCCGCGGCCCTGCGCGGAGCGCAGCTGGGCCTGGACGTCGCCCTGATCGAGAAGAACAAGCTCGGCGGCACCTGCCTGCACAACGGTTGCATCCCGACGAAGGCCCTGCTGCACGCCGGTGAGATCGCCGACCAGGCGCGCGAGGCGGACCAGTTCGGTGTCAAGGCCTCCTTCGAGGGCATCGACATCGCGGGCGTCCACAAGTACAAGGACGACGTGATCTCCGGCCTGTACAAGGGCCTGCAGGGTCTCGTCGCCTCCCGCAAGGTGACGTACATCGAGGGCGAGGGCCGCCTGTCGTCCCCGACCTCCGTGGACGTGAACGGCCAGCGTGTCCAGGGCCGCCACGTGCTCCTCGCGACCGGCTCCGTGCCGAAGTCGCTGCCGGGCCTGGAGATCGACGGCAACCGCATCATCTCCTCGGACCACGCGCTGACGCTGAACCGCGTCCCGCAGTCCGCGATCATCCTCGGCGGCGGCGTCATCGGCGTCGAGTTCGCCTCCGCGTGGAAGTCCTTCGGCACCGACGTCACCGTCGTCGAGGGCCTCAAGCACCTCGTGCCCGTCGAGGACGAGAACAGCTCCAAGCTCCTGGAGCGCGCGTTCCGCAAGCGCGGCATCAAGTTCAACCTCGGCACCTTCTTCGAGAAGGCCGAGTACACGCAGGACGGCGTCCGCGTGACCCTCGCCGACGGCAAGACCTTCGAGGCCGAGGTCCTCCTGGTCGCCATCGGCCGCGGCCCGGTCTCGGCCGGTCTCGGTTACGAGGAGCAGGGCGTCGCGATGGACCGCGGTTACGTCCTGGTCGACGAGTACATGCAGACCAACGTGCCGACCGTCTCCGCCGTCGGTGACCTCGTCCCGACGCTCCAGCTCGCGCACGTCGGCTTCGCCGAGGGCATCCTGGTGGCTGAGCGTCTGGCCGGTCTCAAGACCGTCCCGATCGACTACGACGGCGTGCCGAAGGTGACGTACTGCCACCCCGAGGTCGCCTCCGTCGGTATCACCGAGGCCAAGGCCAAGGAGATCTACGGTGCGGACAAGGTCGTCGCTCTGAAGTACAACCTCGCGGGCAACGGCAAGTCCAAGATCCTCAAGACCGCGGGCGAGATCAAGCTCGTCCAGGTCAAGGACGGCGCCGTGGTCGGCGTCCACATGGTCGGCGACCGTATGGGCGAGCAGGTCGGCGAAGCCCAGCTGATCTACAACTGGGAAGCGCTGCCCGCCGAGGTCGCCCAGCTCATCCACGCCCACCCGACGCAGAACGAGGCACTCGGAGAGGCCCACCTGGCCCTCGCGGGCAAGCCGCTGCACTCGCACGACTAGGTCAGGCCGCAGGCTGGACCCAGTCGTCCCTGTCGTCCTCTGGGCGCGACGACCGACCACAGACTTCCGCACTCCCCCAAGCTCTCAACATCGCTCGAGCAGGGGAGACCCCACTAAGGAGCAACAGAAACCATGTCGGTTTCCGTATCCCTTCCGGCGCTCGGTGAGAGTGTCACCGAGGGCACCGTCACCCGCTGGCTGAAGGCCGAGGGCGAGCGCGTCGAGGTCGACGAGCCGCTGCTCGAGGTCTCGACCGACAAGGTCGACACCGAGATCCCCTCGCCCGCCGCCGGCATTCTGGCCTCCATCAAGGTCGCCGAGGACGAGACCGTCGAGGTCGGCGCCGAGCTCGCCGTCATCGACGACGGCACGGGCGCGCCCGCCGCCGCCCCGGCTCCCGCCGCTGCCGAGGCCCCGGCCGCCGCTCCGGCCCCCGTCGCCGAGGCCCCCGCGGCCCCGGCCGCCGCCCCGGCCGCTCCGGCCGCCCCCGCCGGTGCCGCTTCCGGCACCGACGTCGTGCTGCCCGCTCTCGGCGAGTCCGTCACCGAGGGCACCGTCACCCGCTGGCTGAAGGAGGTCGGCGAGGAGGTCGCGGAGGACGAGCCCCTGCTCGAGGTCTCCACGGACAAGGTCGACACCGAGATCCCCTCCCCCGTCGCCGGCGTTCTCCTGGAGATCTCCGTCGCCGAGGACGAGACCGCCGAGGTCGGCGCCAAGCTGGCCGTCATCGGTGCTCCCGGTGCCGCTCCGGCCGCCGCCGCGCCCGCCGCCCCGGCCGCTCCGGCCGCCGCCCCCGCCCCGGCTCCGGCTGCCCCCGCGGCTCCGGCTGCTCCGGCTCCGGCCCCGGCCGCCGCTCCGGCCCCGGTCGCCCCCGCGGCTCCGGCCGCCCCGGCCCCGGCCGCCGCTCCCGCTCCGGTCGCCCCCGCCGCCCCGGCCCCTGCCGCGGTCTCCGGTGACGACGGCGCGTACGTGACCCCGCTGGTCCGCAAGCTCGCGTCGGAGAACGGCGTGGACCTGGGCACTGTCAAGGGCACCGGCGTCGGTGGTCGTATCCGCAAGCAGGACGTCATCGCGGCCGCCGAGGCCGCGAAGGCTGCTCCGGCCCCCGCCGCCGCCGCTGCTGCTCCGGCCGCCGCGAAGGCCCCGGCCCTGGAGGTCTCCCCCCTCCGCGGCCAGACGGTCAAGATGACCCGCATGCGCAAGGTCATCGGCGACAACATGATGAAGGCGCTGCACTCGCAGGCCCAGCTGACCTCGGTCGTCGAGGTCGACATCACCAAGCTGATGAAGCTGCGCGCCAAGGCGAAGGACGCGTTCGCGGCCCGTGAGGGCGTCAAGCTCTCCCCGATGCCGTTCTTCGTCAAGGCTGCCGCCCAGGCGCTGAAGGCCCACCCGGTCGTCAACGCCCGGATCAACGACGACGAAGGCACCATCACGTACTTCGACTCGGAGAACATCGGCATCGCCGTTGACGCCGAGAAGGGTCTGATGACGCCGGTCATCAAGGGCGCGGGCGACCTGAACATCGCCGGGATCTCGAAGAAGACCGCCGAGCTGGCCGGCAAGGCCCGCGGTGGCGGCCTCACGCCGGACGACATGTCCGGCGCGACCTTCACGATCTCCAACACGGGCTCGCGCGGTGCGCTCTTCGACACCGTCATCGTGCCGCCGAACCAGGCCGCGATCCTGGGCATCGGCGCCACGGTGAAGCGTCCGGTCGTCATCAACCACCCGGACCTCGGCGAGACCATCGCCGTCCGGGACATGACGTACCTGTCGCTCTCCTACGACCACCGCCTGGTGGACGGCGCGGACGCCGCCCGCTACCTGACCACGGTCAAGGCGATCCTGGAGGCCGGCGAGTTCGAGGTCGAGCTCGGCCTGTAACTCTCGTCTCATCAGCGCGTACGCCCCCGTCCGGAGGTCTTCCGGACGGGGGCGCCGCCGTATTGTCTAGAGGTCACCGCACCTTGGGGTCTCTGCCCCCTCTGGAGGAGCCATCATGACCGCGCCCGTCGTCCACTCGCTGCGCGAACAGATCCGCGAGCACATCGTCGAGGGGATCGTCAGCGGGCGCTGGAAGCCGGGCGAGCGCATCGTGGAGCGCCGCATCGCGACGGAGCTGGAGGTGAGCCAGACGCCCGTGCGGGAGGCCCTGCGGGAGCTGGAGAGCCTGCGTCTGATCGAGTCCGCCCCCAACAAGGGCGTCCGGGTGCGGAATCTGACGGCCGCCGACCTGGAGGAAAGCTACCCGGTCAGGGCCGGTCTGGAGGCCATCGCGGCGGAGCTGGCGGCCGGGAAGCTGGCCGAGGACTGCTCGGCCCTCGAACCCCATGTGGCGGCCCTCTACCGCGCCGACCAGGAGGCCGACGGGACGGGCCAGGTGCGGCACACGGTCGCCTTCCACCGCGAGCTGGTGCGTGCCGCGGGGAACTCCGTGCTCCTGCACACCTGGGAGGGCCTCGGCATCGAGGTGTTCACGGCCCTGTCCATCCGGTGGCTGGGCACCGTCCAGCAGTCGTACGCGGAGGAGCACGAGGCGCTCGTGGCCGCGTTCCGGCGCCGGGATCCCGCGATCGCGGAGCTGGTGAAGGCGCACGTGCTCGGCTGCGCCCCGCGCGCCTGAGCCACACCCCGCTCAGACGTTGTCGCGTCCCGCTCCCACCTGCGCATATCCGACGTTCCGCCTTCGAAATCAAGGCACCCGGTGCCCCGTTCATTGGCACCGGATGCCCACTTTCTCCGTCTGAGGAAGTTTTCTCCTTCAACCCTTTGATCGATCATCGATCAGGGAGTTAGAGTCGCCGACGGGTCTCCACCAGAGACCCACGCCCTGTCCTGCCAAAGACCTAGGGCACCCCCACCCTTTCCGCTAAGGGAACCCCCCTCCGACTCAGGAAGGCGGCGCAATGACCGACCCCTCCGCAATCCAGCCGAGCGAGCTCGACCAGCTCCCGGACCGCGACCCCGAGGAGACCGCCGAATGGCAGGCCTCCCTGGACGCCGTTACCAAGGCGGCCGGGCCGCACCGTGCCGCGTACCTGATGCGCCGCACGCTGGAGCGCGCCGAGGGCTCAGGCCTGGCGCTGCCGAAGCTCCTCGAGACCGACTACGTCAACACCATCCCGACCGCCGCAGAGCCGGCGATCGAGGGTGACGAGGCGCTGGAACTGAAGATCGCCGCGTGGAACCGCTGGAACGCGGCCGCGATGGTGACCCGTGGCTCCAAGTACGGCGTCGGCGGCCACATCGCCACGTTCGCCTCGGCGGCCTGGCTCTACGAGACCGGCTTCAACCACTTCTTCAAGGGGAAGGAGGGCGACGGCTCCGGTGACCAGCTGTACATCCAGGGCCACGCCTCCCCCGGCATCTACGCCCGCGCCTTCCTCGACGGCCGCCTGAGCGAGCAGCAGCTCGACCGCTTCCGCCAGGAGTCCGGCGGCGACGGCCTGCCGTCGTATCCGCACCCGCGGCGCCTGCCCTGGCTGTGGGAGTTCCCGACCGTCTCCATGGGCCTCGGCCCGCTGTCGGCGATCTACCAGGCGCGGTTCAACCGCTACCTCACCAACCGCAGGATCAAGGACGTCTCCGCCTCGCACGTGTGGGCGTTCCTCGGTGACGGCGAGATGGACGAGCCCGAGGCCACCGCGGCCCTGGCGCTCGCCTCGCGTGAGGGTCTGGACAACCTGACCTTCGTCATCAACTGCAACCTGCAGCGCCTCGACGGCCCGGTCCGCGCCAACTTCCGCGTGGTCCAGGAGCTGGAGGCGCAGTTCCGCGGCGCCGGCTGGAACGTCATCAAGACGCTCTGGGGCTCCGCCTGGGACGAGCTGTTCCAGCTCGACACGACCGGCGCGCTCGTGCGCCGGCTGCGCGAGGTGCCGGACGCCCAGTTCCAGACGTACGCGACCCGCGACGCCGCGTACATCCGCGAGCACTTCTTCGGCTCCGAGCCCGCGCTCGTCGAGCTGGGCCGGCTGCTCACGGACGACAAGATCGCCGAGTGCTTCAAGGTCTCGCGCGGCGGCCACGAGCCCCGCAAGGTGTACGCGGCCTACCGTGCGGCCCTGTCGCACGAGGGCGCGCCGACCGTGATCCTGGTCCAGACGGTCAAGGGCTTCACGCTGGGCAAGGGCTTCGAGTCCAAGAACGCCAACCACCAGATGAAGAAGCTGACGGTGGACGAGTTCAAGGACATGCGTGACCTCCTTGAACTGCCCATCTCCGACAGCCAGTTCGTCGACGGCCAGGTCCCCTACGGCCACCCGGGCGCCGACTCCCCCGAGGTCCGCTACCTCCAGGAGCGCCGCGCGGCCCTCGGCGGCCCCGCCCCGGCCCGCCGCACGCACGCGATCGCCCCGCTGCCGGCCCCGGCCGACAAGGCGTTCGCGTCCTTCGACAAGGGCTCCGGGTCGCAGTCGGTCGCGACGACCATGGCGTTCGTACGCCTGGTCAAGGACCTCGTACGCGACAAGGAGACCGGCAAGCGCTGGGTGCCGATCGTCCCGGACGAGGCGCGCACCTTCGGCATGGAGTCGCTGTTCCCCTCGCTCGGCATCTACTCCCCCAAGGGACAGACGTACGAGCCGGTCGACCGCGACCAGCTGATGTACTACAAGGAAGCCACGGACGGCCAGATCCTCAACGAGGGCATCACCGAGGCCGGCTCCATGGCGGACTTCATCGCCGCGTCCTCCGCGTACGCCACGCACGGCGAGGCGATGATCCCCTTCTACATCTTCTACTCGATGTTCGGCTGGCAGCGCACGGCCGACCAGATGTGGCAGCTCGGCGACCAGCTGGGCCGTGGCTTCCTGGTCGGTGCCACCGCGGGCCGTACGACGCTGACGGGTGAGGGTCTGCAGCACGCGGACGGTCACTCGCCGGTCATCGCGGCGACCAACCCGGCCGCGCTGTCCTACGACCCGGCGTTCGCCTACGAGATCGGCGCGATCGTCAAGGACGGTCTGCGCCGCATGTACGGCGAGGCGGCCCCGGGCGAGGACCAGAACGTCTTCTACTACCTCACGGTCTACAACGAGCCGATGCCGCAGCCGGCCAAGCCCGCGGGCGTGGACGAGGGCATCCTCAAGGGCCTGTACCGCTTCAACACCGCCGAGTCGGCCGGGGTGAACGTCGCGGCCGCCAACGCCCCCCGCATCCAGCTGCTCGGCTCGGGCACGGCGATCCACTGGACCCTCGAGGCGCAGAAGCTGCTCGCCGAGGAGTGGGGTGTCGCCGCCGACGTGTGGTCCGCGACCTCCTGGACCGAGCTGCGCCGCGACGCCCTGGAGGCGGACGAGGCGATCCTGCGCGGCGAGGAGCGCACTCCCTACATCCGTAAGGCGCTCGACGGCGCCCAGGGCCCGGTCCTCGCGGTCTCCGACTACATGCGCCAGGTCCCCGACCAGATCGCGCAGTGGGTCGAGCAGGACTACACCTCGCTCGGCGCGGACGGCTTCGGTCTCTCCGACACCCGTGAGGCGGCCCGCCGCCACTTCGGCATCGACGCGCAGTCGATCGTCGTCGCGGCCCTGGCCCAGCTCGCCCGCCGCGGCGAGATCAAGGCCTCGGCCGTGAAGGAGGCGCGCGAGCGCTACGGCCTGTAGTCGCTTGTCGTGCGTGCCCCGTCCCGATTGCCGGGGCGGGGCACGCGTGCGTGAATGAGGAGGAGTCCAGGGGGGCGCCGTTCAGGGGAGATACACGTCCATGAAGATCTCCAAAACCCCGTCAGCGCCCTGCTGGGCGGACCTCTCCACGCCCGACACCGACGCGGCCCGGCTCTTCTACGAGGGGCTCCTCGGCTGGCGCAGCGAAGTGGTGTCCGACCCGCAGTCGGAGGCCTACGGCCTCTTCAGGTCCGGTGACGAGCTGGTCGCGGGCATCGGCCCGACCAGGAGCCCGAAGGAACCGTCGGCATGGCTGCCGTACTACCAGTCGGCCGGGGTCGACGCGGTCATCGCGCGCGTGAAGGGCAACGGCGGCACGGTGGTCAAGGGCCCGGAGACCATCTCTGAGGACGGCGTCTTCGCGGTCTGCCAGGACCCGTCGGGGGCCGCGTTCGGCCTGTGGCAGCCGATCACGAACACGGGCTTCGGCGTCGTGAACGCGCCGGGTAGTTTCTGCTGGTTCGAGCTCCTGACCCGCGATCCGGACGGATCCAAGGACTTCTACCAGTCCGTACTGGGCTGGGGCGCGAAGCGGCATCCCTACGGGGGCGGCGGCACCTACACCGAGTGGAGCGTCGACACCGAGCCCTTCGGCGGCATGCTCGACACGGCGTCGGGCTCGTTCCCCGAGAGTCTGCCGGCGCACTGGATGGTGTACGTCGCCGTCAAGGACACCGACGCGACGGCGGCCCGCTGCAAGCAGCTCGGCGGGCAGATCCTGGTGCACCCGACGACGATCGAGCCGGGCCGGTTCGCGGTGCTCGCCGATCCGCAGGGCGCCTCGTTCGCGGTCATCACGTACACCCCGCGCTGAGGGCCCGCATCATGGGCGTATGCGTGCTGCCCGCCTGATCAAGATGGTGTTGTTGCTCCAGTCCCGGCCGTCGATGACGGCGGGTGAGCTGGCGCGCGAACTGGAGGTCTCGGAGCGGACGGTGACCCGGGACGCGCAGGCGCTGTCCGAGGCGGGCGTGCCCGTGTACGCGGACCGGGGCAGGGCGGGTGGGTACCGGCTGATCGGCGGCTACCGGACGCGGCTGACCGGTCTGGCGCGCGGCGAGGCGGAGGCCCTGTTCCTGTCCGGGGTGCCGGGCGCGCTGCGCGAGATGGGCCTTGAGGACGCGGCGTCGGCCGCGCGGCTGAAGGTGTCGGCGGCGCTGCTGCCCTCGCTGCGGGACGCCTCGCGCACGGCGGCGCAGCGGTTCCATCTGGACGCGCCCGGCTGGTTCAAGGAGCCGCGGACGCCCGAGCTGCTGCCGGCGGTGGCGGACGCGGTGTGGGACGACAGGATGGTGCGCGCCCGCTACCGCCGTGACGAGGCCGGGGCCGAGGTCGAACGGGAGCTGGAGCCGTACGGGCTCGTCCTGAAGGCGGGTGTCTGGTATCTGTGCGCCCGCGTCGCGGGCGGCGGGGCCCACCGGGTGTACCGGATCGACCGGTTCACCGGCGTCGAGGCGGGCGAGGAACGCTTCGTACGGGACGAGGAGTTCGACCTGCCGGGGTTCTGGGAGGAGCGGGCCGAGCAGTTCGCGCGGTCCATCCTGCGCGCGGAGGTCGTCCTGCGGCTGTCCCCCGTGGGGCTGCGTCAGCTTCCGTACGCGACCGAGCCCGTGTCCGTGCGCGCGGCGCGGGAGTCGGCCGGCGAGCCCGACGAGGAGGGGTGGGTGACGGTGACTCTGCCGGTCGAGTCGGAGGACGTCGCGTACGGCCAGCTGTTCGCGCTCGGGCCCGAGGCGGAGGTCCTCGCTCCCGCTGGACTGCGCGCGCGTTTCGCCGACGCGGCGCGGCGGACGGCGGACCGCTACCGGTGAGCTGCCGGGCGCCGTGCCCTCGGCATGTGCGCGCATAACGAACTGGCGCAGCCCCGGCACTCGGCGTGCGTCCCCGACCCCCAAGGCAGATGCTTGTCCCGTGATGGACGAGACGGAGTTCTGGGAGATCGTGGACAGCACCCGCGAGGCCGCCGAGGGCGACCCCGAGGACCATGCCGAGCTGCTCGTCGGCCGGCTGCTCCAGGCCGACCCCGACGCGGTGCTCGACTTCGCCCGTCACTTCGAGTCCCGCTACCACCGCGCCTACCGCTGGGATCTGTGGGGCGCCGCGTGGGTACTGCTCGGCGGGGCGAGCGACGACGCGTTCGACTACTTCCGCTGCTGGCTGATCGGCCAGGGCCGGGAGGTCTTCGAGGGCGCACTGCACGAGCCGGACGCGCTCGCCGATCTGCTGGGCGAATTCGACGAGGAGATCGACGGTGACGGCGAGGAGCTCGGCTACGCGGCGGATGAGGCGTACGAGGAGCTGACCGGCGCGGTGGCGCCCGATCTCGGCATCCCGGCCGCGCCCGCGGAGCCGGAGGGCACACCGGTCGACTTCGAGAACGCGGCGGAGCTCGAACGGCTGTACCCGAAGCTCTCCGAGCGTTTCGGGTCGTAGGCACCCGGGGGTTCACCGCCTGGCTGCCCGGATCGTCTCCTCGATGCCGGGGAACGCGAACGTGAAGCCCGATTCCAGGAGCCGGGTCGGCACGGCCCGCGTGCTGCCGAGGACGTCGCCCGCCATCTCGCCGAGGACCAGGCGCAGAGCGGGGGCGGGCGCCGTGAACAGAGTGGGACGGTGCAGGACACGCCCCATCGCGGCGGTCAGCTCGCCGTTCGTGACGGGGTGCGGGGCGGTGAGGTTCACGGGGCCCGCCAGCTCGTCCGTGGCGAGGATGTGGCGCAGGGCCGCGATCTCGTCGTGCAGCGCGATGTACGACCAGTACTGGCGGCCGTCGCCCATGCGTCCGCCGAGCCCGGCCAGGAACAGCGGGAAGAGCCGCGCCCAGGCCCCGCCGCCGCGGGACACGACGAGCCCGGACCGCGCGAACACGGTGCGGATTCCGGCCTCCTGGGCGGGCGCCGCGGCCTCCTCCCACTCCACGCACAGCTGTGGCAGGAACCCGTCCCCGGGCGGCGCGCTCTCGTCGACGGCGCGCGTGCCGGTGTCGCCGTAGTAGCCGACGGCGCTGCCGTTGACGAAGACGCGGGGAGGCTGTTCGAGCGTGGCGACGGCCTCGGCGAGCGTCGCGGTGCCGAGGACCCGGCTGTCGCGGAGCGTCTTCTTGTACGCGTCGGTCCAGCGGTGGTCGCCCACGCCCGCGGCGGCGAAGTTGAGGACCGCGTCGCACCCGGAGAGCCCGGCCGCGTCGACGGACCCCCGCTCCGGGTCCCAGCGGACCTCGTCCGGGGCCGCCGGCTCCCTGCGGACCAGGCGGACGACGTCGTGCCCGTCGGCGCGCAGGGACCGGGTCAGGGCGGAACCGATGAGGCCGGAGGCGCCGGCGACGGCGAACCGGGAGCGTCGTACGGGTGCGGAATCGCTCTGGGTCATGGGTCCATCCTGCCGCGTAAAACGCCCGGCGGCCGGTCGTGGGCCGGTCGTACAGTGGCGCCCATGTCGCAGCCGCACATACGTCTCGCCCGCCCCGACGACGAGGACGGGCTCGCCCTGCTCGACCGTGCCGTCTGGTCGACGCTGCACGCCGTCCAGCCGCAGCCGCAGCCGCCTTACGACCCGTTCTTCTCGGAGCGGTTCGGGCCGCGGGACCATCTGGTCGCGGAGCTCGACGGGCGGCTCGCCGGTTACGTACGCATCGCCTATCCCACGTCGCTCGCCGCCAACACCCATGTCCGGCAGATCCAGGGCCTCGCGGTCGCCGCCGAGGCGCGGGGCGCCGGGGTCGGCCGGGCGCTGGTCCGCGCGGCGGTGGAGCACGCCCGCAAGGCCGGCGCGCGCCGCATGACGCTGCGGGTGCTCGGGCACAACGGTCCCGCGCGGGCGCTGTACGAATCCGAGGGGTTCGTGGTCGAGGGCGTCCTGCCGGAGGAGTTCCTGCTCGACGGGACGTATGTGGACGACGTCCTCATGGGCCAGGCCCTGTGAGGGCTCAGCGGTTCTGACGGACCCGCCCGGGGTGCGGTGACGGCCCTCCCGTAGGAGCGTGGAAGGGTCCAGGGGAAGGAGCCCGCCGATGACCGGGGCGTTGTCGCGTCGCCGGGACGGCGAGGAGCGGGCCTGGCTGCGCGGGGCACCGCCGCCGCGCTGGGTGCGATGGCTGCCGATCGCGCTGCTCGTCGCCCTGTGCACGGCCCAGCTGGTCACCGAGGAGAAGCTGGACCTCGGCTTCCTGCTGGGGGCGATCCCGCCGCTGGCCGCCCTCACCTACGGGCCCGCCGCCACGGCGCTGCTCGGCGGCATCGTGATCGTCCTGCTGAACGTGCCCTTCATGAACCTCGGGCGCCCCGGCAACAGCGACGTGCTCACCGTCTCCTTCGTGGCGCTGCTCAGCGTGCTGATCGGCTGGGTCCGCAGTCGACGCGACGACCAGCTCGTCACCGTGCGCACGGTCGCGGAGGCGGCCCAGTTCGCCGTGCTTCCGCCGCTGCGCGAGCGGGTCGGCACGGTGCGCTGCGCCGGCCTGTACCGGGCTGCGGAGCGCGGGGCGCTGGTCGGCGGTGACCTGTTCGACGTGCGCAGGAGTCCGGCCGGGGTGCGGGCCGTGATCGGCGACGTGCAGGGCCACGGGCTGTCCGCGGTGGGCACGGTGGCGGGGCTGCTCGGCGCGTTCCGTGAGGCGGTGCTCGACCAGGAGGACCTGGAGGGGGTCGCGGCGCGCCTCGACCGCAGGCTCGTGGTCGACTCGGCCGAGGAGGAGCACGCCGAGCTGTTCGCGACCGCGCTGCTGCTCGAGTTCCCCGACGACTCCCCGGTGGTACGGGCCATTTCGTGCGGCCATCCGCGGCCGCTGCTCCTGCGGGGGCAGGAGGTCATCGAACTGCCCGTGCCGTCCGGGGCGCCTCTCGGGCTCGGGATCGCGGGCCTCTCCCCGCCCGAGCAGCTCACGGTGCGGCTGCGGCCGGGTGACCGCCTGCTCGGTCTGACGGACGGGCTGATCGAGGCGCGCGACGCGTCCGGCGCCTTCTATCCGCTGGCGGAGCGTCTCATCCGGTTCGGCGCGGACGATCCGGCGGAGCTGACGGACGCGCTGTGGCGGGACGTGGTGCGGTTCGCGGGGACGGTACGGGACGATCTGACGCTGCTCGTGTTCGCGCCGGAGATCGACCCGTCGGACGACTGACGGTCATGGGCGGCCGGCGCCCTGACCTCCCCCCAACAGGCTGATCCCGCCCGTCAGTTCGCGCAGGCAGCGGAGCGCGAGGACCGCCGGTGAGCCGGTCGCGCCCGTCGCGGGTACGTCGGTGGCGGCCCAGGCCTCCAGGGCGATCCGGATGGCGTCGGTGGCCGCGGCGGCGGCGAGCCGTACGTCGAGGGGGTCCGCCCGCTCGCCCGCCAGCCGCGCGAGGACCGGCACGAGGCGCTCCTCCGACTCCTGGTTGACCCGGTACCAGACGGCCCGCAGCGCGGCGTCGTCCTGGGCCGCGCGCAGCAGTCCCCTGGTCGTCTCCAGTTGTTCGGGGCCGTGGTCGCCGGGGGCGGAGAGCGTGGCGGTGACGGCCGTCTCCAGGGTGAGCCGCAGGTCGGCGCCGGGCTCGGCGTCCGCGAGGAGGGCGCGCCAGGCGTCGCCGCCCGCGGCGAGGAGCGGGCCGACCGCGTCCTGCTTGCCCCGGAAGTAGCGGTAGAAGGTGCGCAGCGCGACGCCCGCGCGGTGGGCGATGTCCTCGGCTGTCGTGCCGTCGGGGCCGTGCTCGGCGAAGAGTTCGGCGGCGGCGCGGGCGATGTCCAGCTGGGTGGCGGCCTTGCGCCGCTCGGTCAGGGAGGGCTGCGGACTGCGCTGATCGTTCGTGGGGCTCACCGGGGAAGCCTATGCGTCCGGGAACAAGCCTGCACGTTCTGACGTTATGGCAAAACGTGCCACTCAGGCGTACGGTGGACAGCGAATCCGGCGATCCCGGTGACGCGGATCGTGAAGAGAATGAAGTGGAGCAGCACATGAGCCCGAACCTGAACCGCTACGAAGGCCGTCGCGTACTCGTCACCGGCGGTGGCTCCGGCATCGGCCAGGCCACCGTGCTGCGGGTCCTCGCCGAGGGCGCCCGCGCGGTCGCCGCCGACGTCAGCGAGGCGGGCCTGAAGGACACCGTCGAGAAGGCGACCGCCGCGGGCACCGCGGACCGGCTGACCACGGTCGTCGTGAACGTCGCGGACGAGGCCTCCGTGCGCGCGGGCGTCGCCACCGCCGTCGAGGCGCTCGGCGGCCTGGACGTGCTGGTCAACGCGGCCGGCATCCTGCGCTCCTCGCACACCCACGAGACGTCCCTCGCCGACTTCAACCAGGTGCTGCAGATCAACCTGGCCGGCACGTTCCTGATGATCCGCGAGTCGATACCCGCACTCCTCGCGGGTGACGGCTCCGCCGTCATCAACTTCAGCTCGACGTCGGCGACGTTCGCCCACCCGTACATGGCGGCGTACGCGGCGAGCAAGGGCGGCATCCAGTCCATGACGCACGCCCTGGCGAGCGAGTACAGCAAGCAGGGCATCCGGTTCACGGCCGTGCAGCCCGGATCCATCTCCTCCGGCATGACCGACGGCTCCGGCGCCAGCCGGCAGAGCAGCGGCCCCGGCCTGCCCGAGGACGCCGACATGAGCCTGTTCATGAAGCTGGCGCCGGCCATCGGCCAGGGCTTCGCCGGGCCGGAGAGCGTGGCGTCCGTCGTCGCGATGCTTGGCTCGGACGACGGCAGGTTCATCACCGGCACCGAGGTCAGGATCGACGGCGGTACGCACTTCTGACCTGCGGCGGAGGCGGGTTCCGAGCTGCGACGGGGCCCGCGGATTCACTCGTACGGCGCGGCATGCGGGGCGGGCCCCCGGCGCGCGACGGAGAGTGGCACGTATGCGCGTCTTCCGTATGGCGTTGTGCAGCGCACCGGGGGCCGCGGCCTTCGGCCTCCTGCTGATGTGTGCCGCGACCGTGGGACCCGGCCACAGCGGTTCGGCAGCGAAGTCGGGCCAGGCGTCGGGCCTCGCCGACCAAGCCGCGCCCGTGCTGCCACCGGCCGCCGTACCGGCGCGCCGGCCGGTCAACGGTCCGCACACCGCCGCGCTGCCCCGGATCGTGCCGCGGGCCAAGTGGCTGGCCGACGCCGCGTACCGCAGGCCGCCCGCCCGGTACGCCGACCGCGTCACGGCGGTCTTCATCCACCACACGGACTCGCCGAACGGCTACGACTGCGCCGACACGCCCCGCATCATCCGCTACCTGTACGCGGACCAGGCGGGCGGCCGGAACTGGGACGACATCGGCTACAACTTCCTCGTCGACAAGTGCGGCACGATCTACGAGGGCCGGGCGGGCGGCGCCGACAAGGCGGTCGTGGGGGCGCACGCCCAGGGCTTCAACAAGGGCACGGCGGGCATCGCCGCCATCGGCACCTTCGGCGAGGGCACACCGGTGCCCCCTTCCATGGCGGAGTCCATCGCGGCGCTCGCCGCCTGGAAGCTGGGCCTCGCGAACGTCGACCCACGCTCCCGCGTCCACCTCACCTCGACGAACAGCCTCAGCCGCTTCCCCAAGGGCAGGACGGCGGAGTTCAACGCCATCGCCGCGCACCGGGACGCGTACGAGACGTACTGCCCGGGTCAGGCCCTGATGGCCGCGCTCCCGGAGATCAGGCAGCGGGCGGCGGTGCTCCAGGGGCGCTAGGAACCCAGGCGTCGGCGGCCCCGGGCGCCCCCCGTGCGACCGTGCCCGGGCTACGCGCGACTCCCTGTACCGGGGCCCGGACCTACCCTCGACGAACTCGGGTACAGCCCGGGTGTTCCGGAGCCGTACGCGGGTTCCCTGGGGGGTAGGACGCCTTCGGGGCCCGCCTTCGTGCGCCGGCCTGACGGCCCGGGGTACGAGCGACGGTTCTCACCAGCCGCACAACCGCCAGGGAGGCGCACGTGCCTGAGCCCGCACAGCACGCGGACGTCGTCATCGTGGGAGCCGGGGTCGCGGGACTCCTTGCCGCCCACCGCCTGACCAGGGCGGGCGTCCCCACCCTGGTCCTGGAGGCCGGCCCCTGCGTGGGCGGCCGCATGTCCACCGAGAAGGTCGACGGGTTCCGCCTGGACCGGATCGGCCGGCTCCTGTGCACCTCGTACCCCGAACTGCGCCGCAGCCCGGGCCTGGACGCCCTCGTCCTGCGCTCCTTCTCGCCCGGTGTGCTGGTGCACAGCGACGGCCGCCGCCATCGTGCCGGGGAACTCCCGGCCCCACGGCGCGCAAAGGGCGCACTCACAACGGCGCGCGCCCTCGCGAGCGCCCCCAGGGTGCCCCGCCCCCGCACCGCCAGGAGCCCGCGCCCCGCCGCTCCGCTCGGCAGCCCCCTCGACCAGGCCCGGCTCGCCAGGGCCCTGGCCCGCCTTGCCGCGACGCCCGTCCCCCGGCTCCTCGCGCGCCCCGAACTCCCCGCCTCCGACGCGCTGATCGGCCGCGGGCTGCCCGCCCGCACCCTCGACGGCTTTGTGCGCCCCCTCCTGTCGGCGCTCCTGTGCGACCCGGACCTGACCTCGTCGAGCCGGTGCGCGGATCTCGCCCTGCACGCCTACGCGCGCGGCCGCCTTTGCGTCCCCGAGGGCGGCGCCGACGCGCTGCCCGAGCTGCTCGCCGCCGGGCTCCCGCCGGGCACGGTCCGCACCGGCGTGCGCGTCAGCGCCATCTCTGCGAACTCGGTGGCGACCGAGGAACACGGTGAACTCCGGTGCCGTTCCACGCTGTTGGCGACCGGGGCGCGCGCCGCGGCCGGGCTGCTCCCGGGACTACGGGTGCCGGCCTTCCACCCCGTCACGGTCGTCCACCACGCGGTCCCCGAGCCACCGCTCGCCGACCCGGCGCTGCTCCTCGACGCCGACCGGCTGGGCCCCGTCGCGTACACCGCGGTGATCAGCCAGGTCGACCCGACCCGCGCCCCGGCCGGCCGCGCGCTCGTCTCCTCGACGGTCCTCGGCCCGCCGCCGCCCGAGCGCGAGCTGCGGGCCCAACTGGCCGCCCTCTACGGCACGTCGACCTCCGACTGGGAGACCCTCGCGGTCCACCACGACCCGGAGGCGGTGCCCGCGATGCCGGCCCCGCACGACCTGCACCGCCCGGTGCGGCTCCTCGACGGGCTCTATGTGTGCGGCGACCACCGCGGCACGAGCACGGTGCAGGGCGCCCTCCACTCGGGCCGCCGGGCGGCGCACGCGATCCTCACGGACCTGGGTGTCCAACTGGCCTCGACGGCAGGCAGGTTGCCGGCGGCTGCCTGACCGATACCCTCATCACACATCCGACCTCTATGGGGTCCCCCTTACGCGCCCGTCTCCGTGGCACATTCCGGAGGCGGGCGCTCTCATTCCCTCACACGCGCTCTTGCCTCCACTGCAACTCCCCTCTACGGTCCCCACGTCCGCACCCTCGTCCCTGGAGGCCGCAGTGCGAAGAACGGCGTCAGCCCTGCTGTTCGTCCTAGCCCTTGTCACCGGATTCATCGGAGCTGTAGTGCCGTCGTCCGCATCTCAGCCCAAGGAGCAGACCCCCGAACTGCCCGCCGGGCAGCCCCTCGTGGTCCCCCGCCCCACGGACTGGAGCTCACTCGGCGGCACGGTCGCCCTCACGCCCCGCACGCGCGTCCTGATCGACCCGCGCGCCCGCGCCGAGACCTCCGAGCCGTCCGGCCGCGCCGAGTTCCCCGGCCCGGCCCGTCAGAGCGTGCAGCAGCTCGCCGCCCAGCTGCGCACGGAGCTCGGGCAGGTCTCCGGCGTCGAGCCGCGCGTCGCGAGCGACGTGGCCCATGCCGGGCCCGGCGACATCGTCCTCGGCCTCGCCGACGACCGTGAACTCGGCGCGGAAGGCTACCGGTTCGACAGTTCGGACGGCGCCGTCCGCATCCGGGCCGCCTCCACACACGGCCTCTTCTACGGCACCCGCACGCTCCTCCAGCTCCTGCGCTCCACGGACGACGAGCACCGCACGCTCCCCCGGGCCCGCGCCACCGACGTCCCCACGCAGGCGATCCGCATGGTCCACCTCGACGCGGGCCGCAAGTACTGGAAGATCCCGTACCTGGAGAACCTGATCCGCAGGATGGGCGACCAGAAGCTGAACACGCTCATGCTGCACCTCTCCGAGTCGGAGGGCTTCCGCCTGTACAGCCCGAAGTTCCCGGGCCTCGCGGACCCCGCCCACAGCTACGGCCGCGCCGACATCGAGCACCTCAAGTCCTTCGCGGCCCGCCACCACGTACAGCTGATGCCGGGCCTGGAGATGCCCGGCCACGCGACGGCGATCAGCGACGCGTTCGGCATCGGCTTCGGCTCCGGTACGAACCCCTGCACGGCCGCGCACACGCACTCGCACCTCACGCCCGACTGGATCATCGACATGACCAGCGAGAAGGCGGTGGCGAAGACGAAGCAGATCGTCGACGAGTTCGCCGGCTGGTTCGACGCGCCACTGTTCTCGATCGGCGGCGAGGAGGTGCCGGGCCAGCTTGCCGACTGCCCTCGGGTGCAGGACTACTTGGCCGCCTCGCCCGACGTGTCGACGCTCGGCGACCTCCTGAACCGGTACATCAACACGCTGGACGATGTGATCGCCTCGCACGGCAAGCGCACCGCCGTCTACAACGGCTCGGAGCACCTGGCCGCGCCCCAGCAGGCCGTCCACGGCCCGGTCGTCTTCCTCACCTGGGAGGGCACAGGCGCCGAGCCCGCCGTGCCGGGCCACGACGAGATCGCCATCGGCCCGTTCTACGACACCCCGAACAACTACCACCACCTGTACCCGAACGAGCCCTGGATGTACGACAGCTGGACCGTCAGCACGGCGCCCGACATGCTCGGCTCCGGCCTGACCAACTGGGCCGACTACAACTTCTGGGCCGACGACGCGTACTTCGAGCAGTCGATGGCCGGCGCCCGGGCGATCCTCGCGGACCGCGCCTGGAACGGCACGGCGACCCCGGACACCCTGGCCGACTTCCGGGCCCGCGCGGCCCGTATCGGCGACCCGCCCGGCATCACCGCGACGCCGGTGAAGCCCCGGGTGAACGACGGCCGGCCGAGCCATCACTGGACCTTCGACACGGCCGCGTACCCGAAGGGCTGGACGTACGCGGGCAGCCCCGGCAACACGATCTTCGCCGAGGACACGGCGGGTGACCTGCCGGGCACGTCATACATCATCAACAACCCGGCGCCTGTGGACGACGGCGTGCACGGGCAGGCGTGGCGCTTCGACTCGGACCGGGACGGTGTCGGCTTCGGCGGCCTGGACGTGGCCGAGCCGTGGACGGTTTCGGTGCAGGTCCGCCCCACGGCCCGCACCGCGGACCAGGTGCTGCTCAGCTCGAGGGCGGGCGCGCTCAAGCTCATGCAGTACGGCACGGGCAAGGTCGGCTTCACCCGGTACGGCTCGGCCGACCTCAGCTTCGACTACACGCTGCCGCTCGACCGCTGGACCCGGCTGACATGGGTGGCGACACCAGGCCACACCACGCTCTACGCCGACGGGGAGCGGGTCGGCACGGTCGACGCGTCGATCCCCCTGCCCCTGCGCTCGATCGGCACGGAGAAGGTGAGCCTGCGCGGCGACCTCGACGAACTCACCACCTGGGACGAGCCGCTGACGGCCGACCGGGTCGCCGGGCTGTCCGGGCAGGACACCCAGTAGTCCGCGCCGTACCCCGCCCCCGTCCCGTCAGTGGCTGAGGGCGGCGATGCGGTCCCGGTATCCGCGTACCGGGGCCGCGTCGCGGTAGGGCTCCAGACGCCGCTCGAACTCCCGCACGTACTCGTGCGCCCGCACGGAGCGCATTTCGGAGGCGGCCAGCGCGGCCTCGGCGCCGAGGGCGCACGCCTGGTCCAGCTCCCCGAGCCCGAGCCGTGCGGAGGCGAGCACCACCCGGCAGAACAGCCGGCTGCGCGCGAAGCCGGGCGCCCGCAGCTGGAGGGAGCGCTCCGCGTGCTGGGCGGACGCGCGGTACTGCTGGAGATCCCGGTGGCAGTGCCCGAACTCGTCGGCCAGCTGCGCCTCGTCGAAGAACCGCGCCCAGTGCGGCACGTCGTCCCCGGTCCGCACCGCCTCCAGGGTCCGCTCGGCCCGCACCAGCGATGCCGTGCACGCGCGCACCTCGCCGAGCACGCCGTGCCCGCGCGCCTCGGCCGCGTGCAGGAGCGCCTGGACGGCGGGCGGCGCAGAGGACCCCACGCCCTGCTGGGCGACCCGCGCCAGCTGGACGGCCTCGCGCCCGTGACCGAGATAGACGGCCTGGCGGCTCATCGTGACCAGGACATACGCCCCGTACGTCCGGTCCCCCGCCGCCTGCGAGAGCCGCAGCGCCTGCACGAAGTACCGCTGCGCGAGCCCGTGCGCGGCGATGTCGTACGAGGTCCAGCCCGCGAGCCGGGTCAGATCGGCGGTGGCCGCGAAGAGCCGCCGGCCGGTCTGCTCCCCGTAGGTGCCCCGCAGCATCGGTTCGGCCTCGTGCTCCAGGTAGCGCACGAGCGCCTGGCGGGCGTGGCCGCCGCCGTACGCCTGGTCGAGGGAGCGGAAGAGTTCGCCGACGGAGCGCAGGGCGGCGATGTCGCCCGCCGTGACCCGCTGGCCGGGCCCGCGCTCGGCTTGGACGCGCTGCCGGGGCAAGGGGGGCGGCCCCTGTTCGGGCCCGGACGGAAGTTTGGCCGAAGCGCGTCCCTGGGCGGGGATCCGTAGGCCGCCGTGGTCCCCGTGGGCGACCCGGTCGTCGGCCCGCCCGATCAGCCAGTCCCGGCTGGGCACGACGAGCCCCGCCGGGGTGAACGCGATCTTGCGGAGCTCCGCATGGCTGCCCGAGTCCTTGCGCCACAGGCCGCTGACGATGTCGACGGCCTCCTCGGGCGAGGCGGCGAACTCCAGACCCGCGTAGACCGGGGAGCAGGCGTCGAGCCCCAGGTCCTGGGCGGAGAGCCGGCGGCCCAGGCGCCGGGTGAACACCTCGGCGATCAGTGCGGGTGTGGTGCCGCGGGGCTGCTGGCCGCGCAGCCAGCGCGTCACGGATGTCTTGTCGTAGCGCAGGTCGAGACCGTGCTCCAGGCCGAGCTGGTCGACTCGGCGGGCCAGTCCGGCGTTGGAGAACCCTGCCTCCGCGATGAGCGCGGTGAGCTGGCGGTTGGGCGTGCGCTGCGGAGGTCGTTCCGTCATCAGCTGTGCGGTCTCCTGCCTTCCGGGCCCTTGCTGCAGCCCACATGGAACGGCGCGAATTTAGCGGCCATCACAGGCCCCATCGCGACCTTCGGCATCCCTTCATCCGATCGTGTGACGATTGCCCGGAGAACTGACGAGAAAAGGCGGCCCGTACAGTGGCTGGGGGCGCGATATGTGCACGCTGAAGGTTCTAGGGAGGCACTGACCGTGAATGAGTTGCGGTTCGTCCGCTTGGGTTTCGGAGCGGACTCGGTCGACTACCAGGAGGCCTGGGACGAGCAGCGCCGTGTGCACGCCGCCCGCTTCGCGGACGAGGTCCCCGACACCTGCCTGCTTCTCGAACACCCGCCGGTCTACACCGCGGGCCGCCGTACCGCGCCGGAGGAGCGCCCGCTTGACGGCACTCCCGTCGTGGACGTGGACCGGGGCGGCAAGATCACCTGGCACGGCCCGGGCCAGCTCGTCGGCTACCCGATCCAGAAGCTGCCGCGCCCCGTCGACGTGGTCGCGCACCTGCGCCGCCTGGAGGACGCGATGATCGCGGTCTGCGCCGAGTTCGGCGTGGAGACCTCCCGCGTCGAGGGCCGGGCGGGCGTGTGGGTGCTCGGAGACGCCAAGGACGCGACCGAGGAGCGCCCGAAGCTCGGCGGCCTGGACCTGGACTTCGACCCCCGGGTGAACGACTCCGAGTTCGACCCCCGTCTCAACGGCCCGGAGTACGCGCCCTCGAACGCCGGCCAGCGCCGCGAGGACCGCAAGATCTGCGCCATGGGCATCCGCGTCGCCAAGGGCGTCACGATGCACGGCTTCGCGCTGAACGTGAATCCGGACACCTCGAACTTCGACAAGATCATCCCGTGCGGCATCCGCGACGCGGGCGTCACCTCGCTCTCGTACGAGCTGGGCCGCGAGGTCACGATCGACGAGGTGCTGCCGGTCGTGGAGCGCCACCTGCGCGACGTCCTGGAGAACGCGGCGCTCGCCCCGCGTGTCGTCGAGAAGGCGCCCGAGAGGGAGCCCGACAAGGCGACCGCCTGAGCGGGAATGCACCCCGAAGGCCAGAGGTTGGCCACACGTAAGGCCCATCAAGACCACGGGCGTACCCTGAGGTACGCCGAAGAATCAAAGCTGTAGGGAGCCGGTCGTGTCCGCAGTCGCACCCGACGGACGCAAGATGCTGCGCCTGGAGGTCCGCAACAGCCAGACCCCCATCGAGCGCAAGCCCGAGTGGATCAAGACCCGGGCGAAAATGGGTCCCGAGTACACGAAGATGCAGAGCCTCGTGAAGAGCGAGGGCCTGCACACGGTCTGCCAGGAGGCGGGCTGTCCGAACATCTACGAGTGCTGGGAAGACCGCGAGGCCACCTTCCTCATCGGCGGCGACCAGTGCACGCGGCGCTGTGACTTCTGCCAGATCGACACGGGCAAGCCCGAGGCTCTGGACCGTGACGAGCCCCGCCGCGTCGGCGAGTCCGTCGTCACGATGGACCTGAACTACGCCACGATCACCGGCGTCGCGCGCGACGACCTGGAGGACGGCGGCGCCTGGCTGTACGCGGAGACCGTGCGCCAGATCCACGCGATGACGGCGGAGCGCGCCGAGGGCTACACCAAGGTCGAGCTGCTCATCCCCGACTTCAACGCCGACCCGGACCAGCTGGCCGAGGTCTTCTCGTCCCGCCCCGAGGTTCTCGGGCACAACGTCGAGACGGTGCCGCGCATCTTCAAGCGGATCCGCCCCGGCTTCCGGTACGAGCGCTCCCTCGAGGTCATCACGAAGGCCCGCGAGGCCGGCCTGGTCACCAAGTCCAACCTGATCCTGGGCATGGGCGAGGAGCGCGCCGAGGTCAGCGAGGCGCTGCGCCAGCTGCACGAGGCGGGCACCGAACTCATCACCATCACCCAGTACCTGCGCCCGACGCCGCGCCACCACCCCGTCGAGCGCTGGGTGAAGCCGGCCGAGTTCGTGGAGCTGAAGGAGGAGGCCGAGCAGATCGGCTTCTCCGGCGTCATGTCGGGCCCCCTGGTCCGCTCCTCGTACCGCGCCGGACGCCTGTACCAGATGGCGGTCGAGAAGCGCGGCTCGTACGTGGCCTCGCAGGCGGTCTGATCCCGCCCCATCCGCACGGCCCGCCAGCCGTGTGAAATCACGCACAAGCAGCTACCGGCCAGTAATGGCCGAGAGGACGCGGCCCTGACAGTCCCCGCAGATGGGGGGCACCGTCAGGGCCGCGTCATCGTTCGGCCCTCCCCCATCAAGGCTTCATGGGCGTTTGACCCTTCGGTCATGCCCTGGTAACACCAAACAGTGACGCTGTACTCACGCCACGTACTCACTGTCAGAGCCGCTCCCGAGGGGACCTCCCAATGCAGGCCGCGCCCGTACGCGCCACCGCCATCCCGACCTTCACCGACGCTCTGCGCGCGGTCGAGTCGCTGCTCATGAGCAGCGGTCAGCGCACCGCACGCCGCAACGCCTGGACCTCCGTGCTCGAGGACCGCCGCCGCGCCAAGGACCGGGTGGAGGCACAGCGGGTGCTCGAGAAGGCTGTGGCCGCCCGCACGTCGTAGGCACTTGCCCGGACACGTAGACTTCAAGGCATGGCGAGGAAGGAAACCGCAGCGGACGCTGCGAACCCCGGGCGACTCAAGCAGATCGCTCTGACCTTTAAGATGACCCGCAAGGCCGATCCGATGATCGCCCTTGTACTCGCGGGTGTGGGAATCGTCACCTTTGGTGTGTTCCTCGCGATCGGTTTCTTGATCGGTCACCCGGTATATCTCGGAATTCTCGGCTTCCTGCTCGCCTTCCTCGCGATGGCGATCGTCTTCGGACGCCGTGCCGAGCGAGCAGCCTTCGGGCAGATGGAGGGCCAGCCCGGCGCGGCTGCCGCGGTACTCGACAACATCGGCCGTGGCTGGACCACGACCCCGGCCGTGGCGATGAACCGCAGCCAGGACGTCGTCCACCGGGCGGTCGGCAAGGCCGGCATCGTCCTGGTAGCCGAGGGCAACCCGAACCGCGTGAAGACGCTGCTGGCGGCCGAGAAGCGGAAGATGGCCCGCATCGTCTCCGACGTGCCGGTCAACGACATCCTCGTCGGCAACGGCGAGGGCCAGGTGCCGCTCAAGAAGCTCCGCACGACCATGCTCAAGCTCCCCCGTATTCTCACGGGCCCGCAGGTCACGACGACCAACGACCGCCTGCGGGCGATGGGCGACCTGATGAGCAACATGCCGCTCCCCAAGGGCCCGATGCCCAAGGGCATGCGGATGCCGCGCGGTGGCGGCCCCAAGGCCCGCTGACCCTTCTACTACGACGATGAGGCCCCGGAACCGATCGGTTCCGGGGCCTCATCGTCGTAGTAGGTCGTAGGAGAGCGTCCAGGCGGGCCGGCGTCAGATGTCAGGCGCGGACCTGGACCGCGCGGGCCAGGCGGTCGTGCAGGCCGCGGCCGTCACGGTCCCAGATCAGCGCGGGGACGGCGACGCACAGGAGCACCGTGCGGACCAGGACGCGGCCGACGCCGAGGCGGCCGGAGCCGTCCTGCGCGACGACGCGCAGACCCATGATCCGCTTGCCCGGCGTGAAGCCGACGGTGCCGACGGTGAGCAGGCCGAGGACGAAGAAGATCCCGAGGGCCCAGTTCCCCGTCGCCTGGTCGTAGCCGTGCGTGAGGAGCCCGTATGCGATCAGCATGCACAGGGCCCAGTCGATGAAGAGGGCGGCGATACGCCTGCCGGGTCGGGCGATGGAGCCCGGCCCCTCCTCGGGCAGCCCCAGCTGCTCACCGCGGTACCCGAACTCGACACCCGCGTCCTCTGCGGCCGCGCGCGGCCCGGAGAGCCACGATCCGATTGCTTGCCTGTTGTCCACCCGTCCAAGGTACTGCGCTCGGCCACCCGGCCCGCTCCGGCCCCCGGCTCGGTTAACTTCGGCGAAACAAATGGGTCATGCTTGAGAAATCCCCCGTACCTATGGTCGGGTCCCAGCGTGTGCCACCGCACTGGCCGCACCACCGAGCTGCAACCCCGCCCCTCCCGGGTGGGAGTAGGAGGAGTTGGATGTTCCAGAACGCCGATGACGCCAAGAAGTTCATCGCGGACGAGGACGTCAAGTTCGTCGACGTCCGGTTCTGCGACCTGCCGGGTGTGATGCAGCACTTCACGGTGCCGGCCGCGGCGTTCGACCCCACCGAGGAGCTGGCCTTCGACGGATCCTCGATCCGTGGCTTCCAGGCCATCCACGAGTCCGACATGGCGCTCCGCGCCGACCTGACCACCGCGCGCATCGACCCCTTCCGCCGCGACAAGACGGTCAACATCAACTTCTTCATCCACGACCCGATCACGGGCGAGCAGTACTCCCGTGACCCGCGCAACGTCGCGAAGAAGGCCGAGGCGTACCTGGCCTCGACGGGCATCGCCGACACCGCGTACTTCGGCCCCGAGGCCGAGTTCTACGTCTTCGACTCGGTCCGCTTCGAGACCTCCGCGAACCGCTCGGTCTACGAGATCGACTCCGAGGCCGGCGCCTGGAACACCGGTTCTGAAGAGAACAACCGCGGCTACAAGGTCCGCTACAAGGGCGGTTACTTCCCGACCCCGCCGGTCGACCACTTCGCCGACCTGCGCGCGGAGATCTCCCTCGAGCTGGACAAGAACGGTCTCCAGGTCGAGCGCCAGCACCACGAGGTCGGCACGGCCGGCCAGGCGGAGATCAACTACAAGTTCAACACGCTGCTCGCCGCGGCCGACGACCTGATGCTCTTCAAGTACATCGTGAAGAACGTCGCCTGGCGCAACAACAAGACCGCGACCTTCATGCCGAAGCCGATCTTCGGTGACAACGGCTCGGGCATGCACGTCCACCAGTCCCTGTGGGCCAACGGCGACCCGCTGTTCTACGACGAGCAGGGCTACGCCGGCCTCTCGGACATGGCGCGCTACTACATCGGCGGCATCCTGAAGCACGCCCCGTCGCTGCTCGCCTTCACGAACCCGACGGTGAACTCGTACCACCGCCTGGTCCCGGGCTTCGAGGCGCCGGTCAACATGGTCTACTCGCAGCGCAACCGCTCCGCCGCGATGCGCATCCCGATCACGGGCTCGAACCCGAAGGCCAAGCGCGTCGAGTTCCGCGCGCCGGACCCGTCCTCGAACCCGTACCTCGCCTTCTCGGCCCTCCTGATGGCCGGCCTCGACGGCGTGAAGAACAAGATCGAGCCGGCCGAGCCGATCGACAAGGACCTGTACGAGCTGGCTCCCGAGGAGCACGCGAACGTCCAGCAGGTCCCGACCTCGCTCCCCGCGGTCCTCGACGCCCTCGAGGCGGACCACGAGTACCTTCTGGCCGGCGGTGTCTTCACCCCCGACCTGATCGAGACGTGGATCGACTACAAGCGCACGAACGAGATCGCCCCGATCCAGCTCCGCCCGCACCCGCACGAGTTCGAGCTGTACTTCGACATCTAGGAAGCACGGCCGGGTTCCCCGGGCGCGTTTCTGAGCGGTGTGGCCCCCGTCGCCTCCTCCCGGAGGGGCGGGGGCTTCGTTCTGCGTGTTGCCGTAAACGCTCATAAACTCGGGCGAAGTTGCACAGACTTCCGAGGAGTGCCGTATGAGCAATCTGTTCGTCGTCGCCTACAACGACCTCGCCACGGCCAATCAGGTCCGCGAGAAAATGCTCGATCTGGCCAAGCAGCACCTCGTCGAGCTCGAGGACATCGTGGTCGTCGAGCGGCGCGAGGACGGGAAGATCAAGCTGCACCAGGCCGTGAACTACACGGCGACGGGTGCGGCCGGCGGGGCGCTGTGGGGCGGTGTCATCGGGCTGCTCTTCCTGGTGCCGCTGCTCGGTGCGGCCGTCGGTGCCGCGGCCGGGGCCGCCGGTGGTGCCGCGACCGACACGGGCATCAACGACGACTTCATGAAGGACCTGAGCCAGAACCTGCAGCCCGGCGCCGCCGCGCTGTTCGTCCTGGTGAAGCAGGCCTCCCCGGACAAGGTCATCCCCGAGATCGCGACGTACGGCGGTCATCTCGTCCAGACCTCGCTGAGCAACGAGGAGGAGGAGCAGCTGCGGGCGGCCCTGGAAGCGGCCCGGGGTGGCGCAGCAGCGCAGGAGGCCCCGAAGGAGGCCTGAGTATCCGTACGGTCCTGTGGGATACGGCCGTTCCCGTCCGGGGGCGGCCGTACCGGCGTTCTCAGACGCCCGGTGCCACCGTGATCAGGCCCTCCGACGCCGCCCTGCGCAGGGCCGTGTGGTCGGTGGCGTTCTGGTCGGTGTAGCGCAGCGCGAAGTCGGCCACGGCGCGGTCGAAGGTGTCGGCGCGGCCCAGGTAACCGGAGATGGCTATGCGGTCCCCGGAGCGGGCGTGGGCGCGGGCCAGGGTGTTGCCGCACAGTTCGGCGTAGAAGCGCAGCTCGTCCGGGCCCAGGCCGGCGACGTCGGCGGAGCCCTTCATGTCGCGCAGCTGACGCCAGTAGAAGGCGCGGCCCTGGGGGCCGGTCATCCAGCCGAGGAAGATGTCACCGGTGGCCTGGAGCAGGCGCTGGCCTGCGACGACGCGGTGGCCCGGGTGGACATAGGGGCCGTGCGGCAGGTGTTCCTCTATGACGGACCGGGTGGCCTCCTTGATCTGGAGGAACAGGGGGTCGTCGGCGTCGCGCCCTTCGAGCAGCACGATGAAGCAGCGGGTGCCGACGCTGCCGACGCCGACGACCTTGCGGGCGGCATCGACGAAGTGGTAGCGGTCGAGGAGGCGGCGGCGTTCCTCGGCGAGGGTGGAGCGGTAGTCGCCGAACAGTTTGCGCACCGTGGCCGCGTCGGGGGTGCTCGCCGGTTCGAGGAGCGGCGGGTCGTTGATGATGCGGCGGCGCCCGTCGACGACCTCGGTGAGTTTGCCGAGCGCGTGGAGGCTGGTGCGGCGGGTGGCGTGGGCGAGGGTCGCCTGGACGCGACGGCGGTCGCGACCGGCGCGGATGACGGGCAGCAGCTCGTGCGCGTCGACGTGCTCGTACCAGACGGCGAGTTCGCCCATCCCGGCGAGCCGGCGCATCGTCGTGCGGTACGCGGCCGTGGCGGCGCGGGCCGACCTGAGGGCCTGGGTGTCGCTGTGCCCGTTGTCGCGGGCTGCGACGGCCACGCTCGCGGCCAGCCGTTTCACGTCCCATTCGAAGGGGCCCGGGCTGGTCTCGTCGAAGTCGGTGACGTCGAAGAGCAGGGACCGTTCCGGGGACGCGAACAGGCCGAAGTTCAGCAGGTGGGCGTCGCCGCAGAGTTGGACCGTGAGGCCGGTGGCGCGCTGGGTGGCCAGGTCGCCGGCCATGATGGCGGCGGCGCCGCGCAGGAACGCGAACGGGGAGGCCGCCATCCGTCCGTACCGGATGGGCAGCAGTTCCGCGACGCGGTCGGCCGCCTGCCGTTCCAGTACGACGACGGGGTCGACGCGGTCGGCGGCGGGGATCCACGCACCGTGCGAGGCGCGTGAGGCGCGCTTGCGGGCCGCCCTGCCCAGGGCGACCCTGGCCTCGGGGGTGGTCATGCCGCACCGTCCGCGTGGCCTGCGGAGCCGGTCACGGCTAGTGCCGCAGCGCTCGGCCGACGTCCGCTCTCACGTCGCCGGTGAGGTTGCGGTTGCTGCGGGCCGTCGCCTTCTCGGACTTGCCCTTGTCCACGTCGTCGACCGTGACCACGACCGTGTCGAGAAGATTGCCGCTGCTGTCACGGAAGTTGACCTGTACCGCGTACGAGGCCTGGGACCCGGAGCTGTTGGTGGCGGTGACGGGGACCGTCAGCCGGTCGCCGTCCTTCGTCACGTCGCCCAGCGCGATGTCGCCCTTGGCGTTCACGCCGCCCTTGATACGGTCCAGCTCTTCCTTGGCCTTCGCCGTGGCCGACGCGACGACGTCACCGCCCCGGGACGCCGCGGACGACGCCGCGGACGCGGCCTTGGACACCGCGCCGGAGGGGCTGGTGTCGTTGTCCGAGCACCCGGCCGCCACGAGCAACACCGGCGCCACGAGCAGAGCGGCTGCCGCTCCCCGTATGCCACGTCCCGACATCATGCCTCCCTCTGCCAGTTCCGCTCACCCGTCGTCTCAGTCAAGGCGGCCGGGGCCCGGGCGGCATGCCGGGTACGGCAAACAGGTGAATGCGCCCGGGCCCAGGGCAGGATGGGGGCACGGTCGGCGAACAGTCCTGGGAGGACCTCGTGAGTGGTAGGCGGCGGCACATCGGGGCGCCGGAGCGGCGGGCCAGGCTCGCGGCCGGGCAGCGGCTCGCGCCGTCCGCGCGGGCGGGGTCCGCCGAGGAGGTCGCCGGGTCGCTCGTGGCGCTGCACGGCACGGACCCGGCCACCGTGTACCTGGCGGTGGGCGCCCGCCTCAGGGACCCGTCGAAGACGGTCGCCGATGTCGAGCGCGCCCTGTATACGGACCGCTCCCTGGTACGCATGCACGGCATGCGGCACACGGTGTTCGTGTTCCCCGCCGCGCTCACGGCCGTGGTGCACGCGTCGACCGGTGTGGCGGTCGCCGCGCGGGAGCGCGCCTCCTTCGTCAAGCATCTGGAGGCGGGCAGCGAGCGCGACGCGGCGTGGCTCGCGGACGTCGAGGCGGGCACCCTGGCGGCGATCGGGGCGCGCGGCGAGGCCACCGCGGCCGAACTCGCCCAGGACGAGCCCCGTTTGCGTACGCAGCTGCTGTACGCGCCGGGCAAGAAGTACGAGGCGTGGCAGTCGATCTCGACGCGGCTGCTGCGCGTGCTCGGCATGGAGGGGCGCGTGGTGCGTGGGCGGCCCCGCGGGTCGTGGACGTCCAGCCAGTTCAGGTGGGCGCTCACGCCCGCGCATCCCGAGCTCCCCGCGGCCGAGGCGCAGTCGGAACTCCTCCGGCACTGGCTCGGCTCGTGCGGTCCGGCCACGGAAGCCGACCTCAAGTGGTGGACGGGGTGGAAGGTCACCGACGTACGCAGGGCGCTCGTGGCCGTCGGGGCGGTCGAGGTGGAGCTGGACGAGGGGGCCGGGTTCGTGCTCCCCGACGCCGTCGAGCCGGTCACCACGGACGCCGGGCCGTGGGCGGCCCTGCTCCCGGGGCTCGACCCGAGCGCGATGGGCTGGCAGCAGCGCGACTGGTATCTGCCGCCGGAGCTGCGGGCGCCGCTCTTCGACGGGGCGGGCAACATCGGGCCCACCGTGTGGTGGGACGGGCGGATCGCCGGCGGATGGGCCCAGGGCAAGGACGGCGTCATCCGGTGGCGACTGCTCGCGGATGTGGGCCGGGAGGCCGCGGCCGCCGTCGAGGCGGAGGCCGCGCGGCTCCAGGAGTGGGTGGGCGAGGCGCGGGTCACTCCCCGCTTCCGTACGCCTCTGGAGAAGGAGCTGGCGGGACCGGCGCCGACGAAGAAGTGAGAACTGCCGTGCGCCGTCCGCCCGTTGAAAGCCGGACGGGCGGACGGCGCACCTGTCCGTCAGCGGCTGTAGCGCATCAACGCGCGCACCATGTGGCAGGTGATGTCCGACGGCGGGTGGATGCCGACGCGCTCCGCCGTGCTCCGTATCGTCCGGTTGTGGGCCTGGTTCGGAAGGTAGACGCCCGAGTCGAGCAGGGCGATCGCGAGGCGCATGGCCTTGAGGCGGCGGTTGTGCGTGATGTACCAGTCACGCGGCCGTCCCGCGGGCAGGGCCTTCTTTTCGAGTGGTTTGCCGGGCAGGTCGATCAGCATCGGTGCGGCAGCGGGCACAGACATCCTCCTGTCGCGGGAGGGAGACCTTCCGAGGCCCTCCGCGGCCCCGGACGCTCCCTCGAACACTGCTTCTATTCTACTGCCGGGCACTGACAATAGCCGCTGGCCACAAGGCCTTTCCCGTACCTTTGACCCCATGGAAATCTGGATCAACCCCGCCTGTTCGAAGTGCCGCAGCGCGCTCTCCCTGCTCGACGCGGAAGGCGCCGACTACACGGTGCGGCGCTATCTGGAGGACGTGCCGTCCGAGGACGACATCCGCGCCGTTCTGAAGCGGCTCGGGCTCGAGCCGTGGGACATCACGCGGACGCAGGAGGCCGACGCGAAGGAGCTCGGCCTGAAGGACTGGGCGCGGGACGCGGGTTCGCGCGACCGGTGGATCGCGGCGCTCTCCGCGCACCCGAAGCTCATCCAGCGGCCGATCATCACGGCGGAGGACGGTACGGCCGTGGTGGCACGCAGCGAGGACGCGGTCCGGGACGCCCTCGGACGCCACTGAGCCGCGACGGGCTCGCCCCGTGGGTCCAACTCTCGTGTGACGTACGTTACTTGAGCTCCCCTTGGGTCAGTTGAGTTCCGCCCTCCGGTTACCCGTACGTAACGGTGCGCGCACCGACGTTCGTAACGACGACAGGAGGCGGACATGTCCCGCAGGAGAAGGATGGGCCCCCGGAAGAAGGCCGCGCTCGCGGTGAGCGCGGCCCTCGTCGCCGGAGGCGCGGCGTTCGCGCTCGCCAGTACGGGCAATGCGGCGCCGGTCGCGCAGAACGCCCAGGTCTGCCAGGGACTGGAGACCGCGATCGCCAACAACCAGAAGTTCATCGACGGGCAGCGGGCCGCCCCGGACGCGCAGTCCGAGGCCCGCATCGCCAACCGGGAAGCGGTCATCGCCGAGATCCGGCGCAAGGAGGCGGCGTCCGGCTGCGAGGCCGGGGACGGAGCCGGGGCGCAGGCCGGATCCGGTGCTGATGACGCGGCGGGAGCCGGAGCACAGGCCGGGGACGGAGCCGATGACGCGGCCGGCGGCATGGAGACCGTGACGGCCGCACCACAGGACACGGTCACCGCCGAGCCCGACCCCACCGACACCGCCGGAGGGGACGCCGCCGGTGAGCAGGTCTGTGCCGGTTCGACCGTGACGCTGTCCGGTGAGGGGGGCGCGCCCGCCGCGTCCAGCGGGCAGTTCCCGGCCGGGACGAAGCTCAAGGTCACCAACCTGGACAACGGCAAGTCCACGTCCGTCGAGGTCACCTCCGCCTCCGGGAGCTGCGTCCTGCTGAACGACTCGGCGTTCGAGCAGGTCCGCGAACCGGGCAAATTCCTCATCCGCAACGCACGTATCGAGAAGGTGGGCTGACCCCACAGGCCTGCGGCCCCGGCCCGCGCGCGTGCCCCCATGACGCGCGCGGGCCGGGGCCGTCCGGCGAAACGTGACTCCGGCCACAAAGGGGCCCGGGTAACACGGGGTTCACATACGGGCAACGGACGGGAAATCGCCTGTTGACAGTCTGCGGAGCAGCACACCGAGGCGCCGCACCCGCACATGACTGCGCCGTACAGACCCACCCGAAGGATGTGGCCCCGTGACGTTCAAGGCTGAGTACATCTGGATCGACGGCACCCAGCCGACGGCCAAGCTCCGTTCGAAGACGAAGATAATCGCGGGTTCCGCGCCGGCGCTCGAAGAGCTGCCGATCTGGGGCTTCGACGGTTCGAGCACCAGCCAGGCCAAGGGTCACGCCTCCGACCGCGTACTGCGCCCCGTCGCCTCCTACCCGGACCCGATCCGCGGCGGCGACGACATCCTCGTCCTGTGCGAGGTCCTGAACATCGACATGACGCCGCACGAGTCCAACACGCGCGCCGCGCTCGCCGAGGTCGCGGAGCAGTTCGCCGCGCAGGAGTCGATCTTCGGCATCGAGCAGGAGTACACGTTCTTCGAGGGCGAGCGCCCGCTCGGCTTCCCCGTGGGCGGCTTCCCGGCCGCGCAGGGCGGCTACTACTGCGGCGTCGGCGCGGACGAGATCTTCGGCCGTGACGTCGTCGAGGCGCACCTGGACAACTGCCTCAAGGCGGGTCTCGGGATCTCCGGCATCAACGCCGAGGTCATGCCCGGCCAGTGGGAGTTCCAGGTCGGCCCGCTCGCCCCGCTCGAGGTCTCCGACCAGCTGTGGGTGGCCCGCTGGCTGCTGTACCGCACCGCAGAGGACTTCAACATCTCCGCGACCCTCGACCCGAAGCCGGTCAAGGGCGACTGGAACGGCGCGGGCGCGCACACCAACTTCTCCACGAAGGCGATGCGCGAGGGCTACGACGCGATCATCACCGCGTGCGAGTCGCTCGGCGAGGGCTCGAAGCCGATGGACCACGTCAAGAACTACGGCGCGGGCATCGACGACCGCCTGACGGGTCTGCACGAGACCGCCCCGTGGAACGAGTACAGCTACGGCGTCTCCGACCGCGGCGCCTCGGTCCGCATCCCGTGGCAGGTCGAGAAGGACGGCAAGGGCTACATCGAGGACCGCCGCCCGAACGCGAACGTCGACCCGTATGTCGTGACGCGCCTGATCGTCGACACCTGCTGCAGCGCTCTGGAGAAGGCCGGCCAGGTCTGATCCCCGGCTCCTGTTTCCCGAAGGGCGCCCACCGGTCCGGTGGGCGCCCTTCGCGCTGCCCGTCCGGAGAGCCGCGCGGAACGTCAAGTTCACGCCAAGGTGCCGTCCGACCGGTGAGAGGGGGGTCCTGCCCCGCGAACCCGTCTGCTTCAATGGGGGCATGGCCAGCTTCCAGAACACCGCGACGGGTCGCCACGACCTCGAGCCCTTCTGGCCTTCCCGTCAGCACCACGACTTCGACCGGGTGTGTTGCCGCGCGGAGAACGCGCAGGCCCTCTAAAGCCGACTCACCCCGGCGTTCGGCCCGCGCGCACGACGTAGGTCCTTCTGTGACCTCGCAGTTCTCGACGATCTCGATGACTCCTCGCGCGAAAGAGTTGACCACTCATGGCGAACACCCCTTCCTTCTCCACCGCTTCCTCCATGACCGCCGCCCCCTCCCCCGCCGTCTCCGGCCGCCACCGGCTGCGCGCCGTCGACCGGGACGAGGTGGTCGACGTCGCGGACTTCCTGCCGCCGGGCGCGACCTGGCTGCCCGCTCCCCCGCACACCCTGCCCACGCTCCCCGGCCGGCCGCCGATGATCGGCTACCTGGTGCTCGTACCCGCGGACCAGCAGCCTCTGCTCCCGGTGCCCGACGAGCCCGGTCCCCGGCCCGAAGCCGCGTCGCAGAACAGCGGCGCCGGCGTCGGCGCCGACACTCTCGTCGGCATCGACGGCGTGCAGCGCACCGCGTCGGTCGACGGGCGCCAACTCGACCTGACGTACCTGGAGTTCGAGCTGCTCGCGCACCTCGTCGCGCATCCGCACCGGGTGCACACCCGCGACCAGCTCGTGACCACTGTGTGGGGCTACGGGCACGTGGGCGACGGACGGACGGTCGACGTCCATGTCGCGCGGCTGCGGCGCAAGCTCGGGGCCGAGCACCGTCAGGTGATCCAGACGGTGCGGCGGGTGGGGTACAAGTACGCCCCGCCGGCGACGCGGTGACCGGCGGGCGGTGCCCGGCGGGCGGGGTGCCGCCCTTTCGGCCTCCGGTCTCCCCGGCCGATTCGTTCTCCCACGAGCAGAAACCGATTCCCTGACGCACCGCGAGCGGGCAGAGTCACCGGCATGAGACTTCTGGTGCTCGGCGGTTCGGAATTCGTGGGGCGCGCCGTGGTGGAGGCCGCGGTCGCCCGGTCCTGGGACGTGACGGTGTTCCATCGCGGGCGGCACGCGGCGCCCGAAGGGGTGCGGTCCCTGCACGGGGACCGCACCGCGGACGGCGGGCTCGCCGCGCTCGCGCAGAGCGAGGGCGAGTGGGACGTCGTCGTCGACACCTGGGCCGCGGCGCCCCGTGTGGTCCGCGACTCCGCCCGGCTGCTCGCGGGGCGTGCGGGCCGCTACGTGTACGTGTCCAGCTCGTCCGTCTACGAGTGGGCGCCCCCGCCCGGCTACACCGAGGACGCCCCGGTAGTCGCCGGCGCCTCGCCCGACGCGGAGCAGACGGACTACGCGCGGGACAAGCGGGGCGGTGAACTCGCGGCGGTCGACGCGTTCGGCACGGACCGCTCCCTGCTGGTGCGGTGCGGTCTGATCCTCGGCCCGTACGAGAACATCGGCCGGCTCCCGTGGTGGCTGGCCCGGATGGCGCGGGGCGGCCCCGTACTCGCCCCCGGCCCCCGCGAACTGCCGCTCCAGTACATCGACGTGCGCGACCTCGCCACCTGGGTCCTCGACGCGGCGCAGGCCGGACTGAGCGGCCCGTACACCCTGATCAGCCCCTCCGGGCACACCACCATGGGAGGACTGCTCGACGCCTGCGCCCGGGTCACCGGGGGTGACGCCGACCTGCGCTGGACCGCTCCCGAGGTGATCACCGCGGCCGGGATCGAGCCGTGGATGCAGCTGCCGGTGTGGGTGCCTCCGGGCGGTGACATGCATGCCGCGCTGCACAGCGGTGACGTGGCGAAGGCGGTCGCGGCGGGGCTGCGGTGCCGGCCCGTCGAGGAGACCGTCGCCGACACCTGGGCCTGGCTGGAGTCCATCGGCGGGACGGCACCCCAGCGCCCGGACCGCCCGGTGCTCGGCCTCGACCCGGCGACGGAGGCCAAGGTACTGGGGACCTGAGGCCGGGGGCTGGGCCTGGGGGCTGGCGGTTCTCGGGGGTGGTGCCAGATACACCCTCGGACGGATGCTCGGCCCCATGCCCCGTACGGCCCCGGCCGGGGAGACTGGGGGCGTACGGGTCGGGCGGTGGACGGAGAGCGGGATGGACGCGTCGGGCAAGGGCGGCGGGCGGGCGCGCCGCGCACTGGTCGCCGGGGCGCGCGGCCTCGCGCTCGCCGTGGCGGGGTTCGCCGGGTCGCTCACCCTGTTCGTCCTGTCCGTCCTTTCGATCGTGTTCATCGTCCTGGGTGTCGGGGTGCTCACCACTCCGGCCGTGCTCTCCCTGGTCAGGTCCTGGGCGAACTGGCGGCGCGTCGTCGCCGCCGAGTGGTACGGGATCCGCATCCCGGCGGCGTACCGGCCCTCCCCCGCCGACGTGCGGACCGGGGTCGTGGGCCTGGCGGAGCGGTGCCGGCTGATGCTCGGGGACCCGGCGACCTGGCGCGACCTGCGGTGGCTCCTGGCCGACATGACGGCCGGTTTCGTGACCGCGCTCCTGCCGGCCGCGCTCATCGTCTATCCACTGGAGGGGTACGCCCTCGCCGCCGGTCTGTGGCGCGTCTTCACGGACGGCACGCACGTCGGCTGGTGGTACGGGTTCGTGCCCATCAGCGGTCAGGGCTCCGCGTTCCAGGCCGCCGGCCTCGCCAACGCGCTTCTCGTGGCCGGCTACTTCCTGGCCCCGGCCCTGCTGCGGGTCCACTTCCTCCTGACCCGCGCGGTCCTCACGCCCGAGTCGGGTGAACTGGCCGCCCGTGTCCAGGTGTTGACGCAGACGCGACGCGACGCGGTCGACACCTCGGCCGCGGAGCTGCGCCGCATCGAGCGCGACCTGCACGACGGCGCGCAGGCCCGCCTCGTCGCCATGGGCATGGACCTCGGCACGATCGAGGCGCTGGTCGAGAAGAACCCGCAGAAGGCCAAGGAGCTGCTCGCGCAGGCCCGGAGGTCCTCGGCCGAAGCCCTCACCGAGCTGCGTGACCTGGTCCGCGGCATCCATCCACCGGTCCTCGCCGAGCGCGGCCTCGGTGACGCGGTGAAGGCCCTCGCCCTGCGGCTGCCGGTCGCCACCGACGTCGACGTGGACCTGCCGGGCCGCGCCGATGCGCCCGTCGAGTCGGCGGCGTACTTCGCCGTCAGCGAGGTCCTCACGAACGCCGTCAAGCACTCGGGGGCCGACCGCGTCTGGGTCGACGTGCACCACACCGGCGCGGCGGGCATGCTGCGGATCGCCGTCACCGACAACGGGAAGGGCGGCGCGAGTATCGGGGCGGGGTCGGGACTGAGCGGGATCGAGCGCCGGCTCGGTACATTCGACGGCATCCTCGCCGTCAGCTCCCCCGCGGGCGGTCCGACCATGGTGACCATGGAGATTCCTTGCGCGTTGTCCTAGCCGAAGATCTCTTCCTGCTCCGCGACGGCCTGGTGCGGATGCTGGAGGCGTACGACTTCGAGGTCGTCGCGGCCGTCGAGAGCGGGCCCGAACTGACGAAGGCACTCGCCGAGTCGGAGCCCGACGTCGCCGTCGTCGACGTACGGCTGCCGCCCTCGCACACGGACGAGGGGCTGCAGTGCGCGCTCGCCGCGCGGCGGGCGCGGCCCGGGCTGCCGGTCCTCGTCCTGTCGCAGCACGTGGAGCAGCTGTACGCACGCGAGTTGCTCGCCGACGGGAACGGCGGGATCGGCTATCTGCTGAAGGACCGGGTTTTCGACGCGGACCAGTTCATCGACGCGGTGCGCCGGGTCGCCGCGGGCGGGACCGCGATGGACCCCCAGGTGATCCAGCAGCTCCTTTCACGGCGGGCCGCGGAGGCGCCGCTCGGCGGTCTGACACCGCGCGAGATGGAGGTTCTGGAACTCATGGCGCAGGGCCGGTCGAATGCGGCCATCGCGGGCCAACTCGTCGTCACGGAACGGGCGATCGCGAAACACACCTCCAATATCTTCCTGAAGCTGGGACTTCCGGTGTCGGACGACGACAACCGGCGCGTTCTCGCCGTCATCGCCTATCTGGATCAGGGCCGTTGAGAATCCGCCGGGAAATCACCGGCGCTCTCTTTGAACAAGGGCCCCTCGTGTTGCGTACGTAGCCCCATGGGACGCACATCACGAAAACGGCGCTCGTCACTCGCGACGCGCATGACGGTCGCGTCGGCCGCACTGCTCCTGGGTGGAGGAGGGCTGGTCGCGGTGAACGTCTACGCGTCCGCCCACGAGGAGAACCCGGCGCAGCGCGGCGACGGAGCGCAGCAGCAACAGCAGCAGGTCGCCACGATCGACTGCCCCGACGTGGGCAACGGGCTGTCCGACGTGCCGGACGCCGCGCGGTCGGAGGTCGACGGCGAACTGGCCACGATGGACAGCCAGATCACCGAGTCGTACCAGCGCCTCGCGGCCTCGCGGGACGCGGCGGCACGGGACCCCGACTTCGTGCAGAACAGCATTCTGCAGCCGTTGAAGGAGCGGCGTTCGACCCTCATCGACCGGATCGATCTGGAGATCAGCCGGGCGGGCGGTACGTCGCCCGAGGGCATGAAGGACCTCGCGGCCTGCACGGCCAGGTCGGCCGGCACCGACGGCAGCCCCCCGGCGGGCTCGGCCGCGCCGTCCGCCCCCGCGGACGGCGGTCAGCAGGACGGCGGTCGGCAAGGGGACGGCGGTCAGCAGGGCGACGGCCAGCAGGGTGACGGCGGTCAGCAGAACGGCAACGGCCCCGACGCCTCCGACTTCGTCGACATCAATTCCGTCCAGCCCAACGTCAAGACGCCGCGCAACCAGCGCGCCGCCTCCCGCGGCACGTTCACCACGAAATGCGGGCGCAACGAGAACGGCAAGTTCAATCCCGACAACGTCATCGTGGCGCCCGGCGTGAGCAATGGCGCGCACCACATGCACGACTACGTGGGAAATCAGGCGAACGACGCTTTCGCCAGTGACGACGATCTTGCGAATGGCGACACGAGCTGCCGCAATCAGGGCGACAAGTCGACCTATTACTGGCCTGTTCTGCGCCTCCAGAACGGAAAGGACGAGAACGACGCGCAGGCCGACGGCGGCGGCAAGGACCAGAATGTCGGCGAGATCCAGACCCCTGCCTCGGTCACGCTGAAGTTCGTCGGAAGTCCGGCCGGCAAGGTCGTCGCCATGCCGCGGTTCCTGCGCATCATCACAGGTGATGCCAAGGCCTTCACCAACGGCGACGCGAACGCGAACGCGTCCTGGAGCTGCACCGGCTTCGAGGACCGCCAGCTGAAGGACAAGTACCCGATCTGTCCCGAAGGCAGCAAGGTCGTGCGGTCGTTCAAGTTCCAGAGCTGCTGGGACGGGCGCAACACCGACAGCGCCAACCACCGGACGCACGTCGCCTTCGCCGACCCGGCCAGCGGGGCCTGCCCGCAGGGCTTCCAGGCGATCCCGCAGCTGCAGCAGCGCATCGTGTACGACGTCCCGCCCGGCCCCGGCTTCGCCGTCGACTCGTTCCCCGAGCAGCTGCACAAGCCCGTGACCGACCACGGCGACTTCATCAACGTCTTCGACGACGGCCTGATGAAGCGCGTCGCGAGCTGCATCAACCGGGGTCAGCGCTGTACCTGACGCCCTGACCCCCCGTCGACTGCTGCGCGGTCAGCTCGCGCGGTGACCGTAGTGCCCGGAGTGCCCGTCCTCCTCGAGACCCCCGCCACCGCTACTCCCCGAGTGGTGCGAGGAGGACTTCTCCACGGTCCCGCCGAGCCGACCGCGCAGCGTTGTGACCGCCTTGTCGCCGCCGACCGCGATCCAGCGGCGGCCGATCAGATACGTGCCGCCGTAGTCGTCGGCCTGGTCGAGCCACTCGGCCTGGCCGCGGTCGGTGGCGAAGGTCGCGAGGATGTAGCGGTCGGCGCCGTCGCCGCAGGTGGCCTGGCGCAGCTCGTCGGCGTCCGTCTGGATGTCGGGCCTGCATTTCGCCCTGGCCGCGAGCTGTTCCAGGCTGCCGGTCGCGGTCTTCGGCACGGTGTCCCCGTGCGATCCGCAGCCGGTCAGGACCGCCAGCGAGACCATCGCTCCCGTCACCCATATGCGCCGCATGCGTCGCGTCATTCCCATCGTTTCCTTCCGTCCCGTGCGGCGACACGAACTCGCCAGCTCCGTACACACCGTTGAGCGAGGGGGATCACAGGGTTACCGTGCGCCGCATCATCCGACGCAGGGGGCACACCTATGACCGCACCGTCGCGACGTTCCGTCCTCGGCACCGCCGGCGCCATCGGCCTGGGAGCCGCCGCGGGGTTCCCCGTCACGGCTCACGCCGCCGAGGGCCCCGCCTTCGATACGGCTCCCGCACGCTCCGCACTCAACAGACTGCTCCCCGGACACGCGGACCAGTTCAGCCTCGGACTCCTCTCTCCGCAGGGCGGCGACCGGTTCCGGGTCACGGGCACCCGCGGAAAGATCGCGGTGTCCGGTACGACACCGGCCGTGCTGCTCACGGGAGTTCACTGGTATCTCAAGTACGTCTGCGGAGCGCACATCGCGTGGAACGGCAGCCAGCTCGACCTGCCGAAGACGCTGCCGGCGCCGCCGCGCCCGCTGGAGAGATCCACCGCGCTCCCCCACCGGTTCGCGCTCAACGACACGAACGACGGCTACACCGCGCCGTACGCCGACTGGCCGTACTGGGAGCGGATGATCGACGTCCTCGCGCTGCACGGCTGCAACGAGGTCCTCGTCATCGCGGGCACGGAGGCCGTGTACGAGCGCGTCCTGAAGGACTTCGGGTACAGCGACGCGGAATCGCGCGCCTGGCTGCCGGCGCCCACGCACCAGCCGTGGTGGCTCCTGCAGAACCTGTCGGGGTACGGCGGACCGCTCTCGCCCGAACTCATCGCGAAGCGCGTGGAGCTGGGCCGGAAGATCACCGGCAGGCTGCGCGAGCTCGGCATGTCGCCCGTGTTCCCCGGCTACTACGGGCATGTCCCCCACGGCTTCGTGGCACGCAACGGCGGCGACGCGCACGTCGTGCCGCAGGGCACCTGGCACGGCTTCGACCGGCCCGACTGGCTCGACCCGCGCACCCGGTCCTTCGCCGACGTGGCCGCCTCGTTCTACGGGCATCAGCGGGACCTGTTCGGTGCGGCCGGGCACTTCAAGATGGACCTGCTGCACGAGGGCGGCACCGCCGGTGACGTGCCCGTGCCGGACGCGGCGCGCGGCGTGGAGAAGGCGCTCCAGAAGGCGCACCCTGGAGCCACGTGGGTGATTCTCGGCTGGGAGGCCAACCCGCTGCCCGCGCTGATCGACGCGATCGACAAGAAGCGCATGCTGATCGTCGACGGCGTCTCCGACCGCTTCACGACCGTCACCGACCGCGAGAAGGACTGGGGCGGCACGCCGTACGCGTTCGGCACGATCCCGAACTTCGGCGGGCGGACCACCATCGGCGCCCGCGCCCACATCTGGAACGAGAAGTTCTTCGCGTGGCGCGACAAGGCGGGCAGCGCGCTCACCGGCACGGCCTTCATGCCGGAGGGCACCGACCGCGACCCGGCGGCCTTCGAACTGTTCTCCGAACTCGCTTGGACCGGGAGCAAGATGGACCGGGCGGCCTGGTTCTCCGGGTACGCCGACTTCCGCTACGGCGGCCGGGACGCGGACGCGCGGGCCGCCTGGCGCGCCCTGCACGACACCGCGTACCAGCACAACGCGGTGGAGCGCAGCGACGCGCACGACTCGCTGTTCTGCGCCCGGCCCGACCTGGCCGCGAACCGGGCCGCCGAGTACGCGCCCCGCGCCCTCACCTACGATCCGGGGCGCTTCGACGCGGCCCTGAGCGGACTGCTCGGCGTGGCCGGCGGGCGGCGGAGCTCCGCCGCGTACAAGTACGACCTGGTGGACGTGGCGCGGCAGGCGCTCGCGCACCGCTCACGGCAGCTCCTGCCGCAGCTGCGGGCCGCCTACGCGCGAAAGGACCAGGCCGCGTTCCGGGCCCTGGCGACGCTGTGGCTGAAGCTGATGCGGCTGTCCGACGACGTGACCGGGACGCATCCGGCGTTCCTGCTCGGGCCGTGGATCGACGACGCGCGGCGGCTCGCGACGAGCGACGGCGAGCGCGCCGAGTTCGAGCGCACGGCGAAGGTGCTCATCACGGTGTGGGGCGACCGCGCCACCTCCGATCCGGGGAGCCTGCACGAGTACGCCAACCGTGAGTGGCACGGCCTGATGTCCGACTTCTACGTGCCCCGCTGGCAGAAGTGGCTGGACGCCCTGGAGGACGCGCTGGCCACCGGGTCGGCGCCCGCGGCCGTCGACTGGTTCGCGTTCGAGGAGCAGTGGACCCTGGAGCGCAAGGACTATCCGCTGCGGCCCATCGGGGACGCGTACAAGACGGCCGCGCGCGTGCGTGACGTGCTCGCGCGGGCGCCCTACCAGGGCTCGCTGACCGTCACCGCCCAGCCGGCCGCTTTCCCGCCCGGCGGCCACGCGCGGGTGGAGGCCGCCTTCCGCAACGTCAACGGGCTGCGGGCGACCGGCCGCGTGGACTTCACCCTGTCGGGCATCGACGCCGCGCCCGAGGGCCCCACGTCCCTGCCGAGCGTCGCGCCCGCGGGCACGAGCAGGGTCCGCTGGCAGGCGAGCGCCCCCGGCACGCCCCTGGACCGGCCGCTGCGTCCCCTGCCGTACGAGCTCTCCGTGCGGTACGGGCCGCAGGGCGAGGACCGGGTGACGTCGGTCCACGCGGGCACGCTCTTCGAGGCCGGGCCGCTCGGCGGCGCCTGGCGGACCGTCACCGACAATGCCGCCGTCTTCGGGCGGCTGGGCGACCGGTACGCGATCGACGGGGCCGGCGCCGACCTGTGGAAGGGGACCACGGAGTTCGGCTCGGCGTACCTCGAGGGCGGCTTCGCCGACGGGTCGTGGGCACAGGTGAAGGTGACCTCGCAGGCCGCCACGGGCGCGTGGGCGCGGGCGGGCCTCATCGTCCGCAACTCCCTGGCGACGCCGGGCTCCCCGGGTTTCCTGAACCTGTCCGTGACGCCGTCGAACGGGGTCGTGCTGTCGTACGACACGAACGGGGACGGCACGCTCGACACGTACCGGCGCATCACCGGGATCAAGGCGCCGGTGACGCTGAGGCTGACGCGGTCCGGCGGCTCGTGCACAGGTGAGTGCTCGACGGACGACGGGGCGACCTGGCGGACCGTGGCGAGCGTGGCGGTGCCGGGGGCGGCGGCGGCACAGGACGTGGGGCTCTTCATGACCGCGACGAACGGGGGCGGCGGGGCGCGCGGCACCGTGGAGTTCGACGGCTGGCGGCTCGGGTAGGGCTTGGCGCTGGGTCAGAATGGGCGGGACAAAAGCCGTGTATCCGGTCACGGCTGCGACCTCTGGAGTCCCGCCCATGCCCGCGATCCCCTCCACCACCGTCGCCAACCTCCGTGACCTCGGCGGGATCCCGCTGTCCGGCGGGCGCACCGTACGCCCGGGCCTCGCCCTGCGCGCCGGGCAGCTCGACCGGCTCGACCCGGCCGCCGATCCGGAGTTCGCCGCGCTCGGCATCCGCACGATCGTGGACTTCCGCACGAACGCCGAGCGCGCCTCCTACCCGGACCACGTCCCCGACGGCGTCCATGTCCTGGTCGCGGACGCGCTCGCCGACAAGATCGCCCAGACGGGGGCCGCGCCCGCCGTCGCGCAGCTCAAGCAGGTCCTGGCCGACCCGGCACTCGCCGACGAGAAGCTCGGCGGCGGGCGCGCCGAGGCGCTCTTCGCCGACACCTACCGCGCCCTCGTCGCGACGAAGTCCGCTCGGGCCGCCTACCGCACGCTCCTGACCGAACTGGCCGACCCCGACACGGGCCCGCTGCTCTTCCACTGCACCGCGGGCAAGGACCGCACCGGCTGGGCCGCGACGGTCGTCCTGACGCTCCTCGGCGCGGACGGGGCGGCCCTGGAGGCGGAGTACCTGTCGGTCAACTCGGCGGTACGGGAGGCCTTCGCGCCGCTCGTCGAGGGGTTCACCGCACAGGGCGGCGACCCGGAGATCGCACTCGCGCTGATCGGCGTACGGGCGTCGTACCTGCATGCCGCGCAGGACGAGGTGGTGGTGCGGTACGGGGACTTCGAGAGGTACGTGCGCGAGGGCCTCGAGGTGCCGGACGAGGCGGTGGAGCGGATCCGGCAGCGGCTGACGGCCGGGTGACGCGGGGCGCGGGTGGCTCGGGGTGGTCCCGGAGAAACCCCTGTGCCGCGTGGGCGCATCCGTGCCATGGTGACCCGATGAACAGCGAAGACTGGGAAGCGCGCCTGGCCGCGGCGTGGGCGGGCATCGACGGCTACGACGAGTCCACCGCGGGCGACTTCCGCGCCGTCATCGACGACCTCGTCGCCGAGCTGCCGGACGGCAGCCCGATCGGCCCGTTCGAGCGCGGCAGCGCCTTCGACTCGACCGGCCACTCGGACCGGGCCGTGCCGCTGTACCAGGAGGCCCTGAAGCTCGGCCTGTCCGGCTACCGGGGCCGCCGCGCGAAGATCCAGCTCTCCAGCTCCCTGCGCAACATCGGCCGGCCGGAGGAAGGCGTGGCGCTTCTCACGCCCGAACTCGACGCGCCCTCCGACGAGTTGGACGACGCCGTGCGCGCCACGCTGGCGTTGTGCCTGTCCAGCCTGGGCCGGGACCGCGAGGGCCTGTCGCTCGCGCTCGGCGCGCTGGCGCCCCATCTGCCCCGATACCAGAGGTCGATGGCGAATTACGCCCGCCTGCTGGTCGAACCGGAGCCGGAGCCGGGGTGACACCGTGAAGTGACCATCCGACGATTCGCTCGTTCAGATGAACGTGCAGTCGAAGGTGCAGTCACAGGATGTCGTCCCCCGTCCCGGTCCGGTCGTCGACGTGGAGCAGGCCGAGGCCGCTCTCGTCGAGCACTACCCGCGGCTCGTCCGGCTCGCCTATCTGGTGCTCCCGCCCAGTCTCGGCCGCAACCGCCGGGTGCTCACGGCACACTCCCTGACCCAGCGTGCCCTGCCGCGCGCGCGGACCTCGGCCGACGCCGCGGCCGTCCCGGCGCCCCGCACCGCCGAGGGGCGCAACGGCGATCCGGGTTACGGCTTCGTACGGCTCAGGGTCCTGCGCACCGCGCTCGACGCGGGCCGCCCGCTGCGGCGCATGGCCTGGCCGCGGCGCTCACAGCTGCCCCCACTGCTCCCTCAGGTGTGGGGCCTGCGACTCTTCCCGCGCTCGGGCGGTGCCGACGAACTGGCCCTGGACCAGGCGCTGTCCGCGCTCAGCGGCCCCGGCCGCGCCGCCTTCGTCCTGCGCGGTCTCGAACGGCTCGACGACAGGGCCGTACGGAACATGCTGGAAGCGGCCGGCGCCGAGGACCCGGACGCGGCGCTCGCCGAGGCGGACGGCGTGGCCGTGCCCGCGGGCAAGGACGCGCTCGCCCTGCTGGAGTCGACCGAGTTCGACCCGTGCTCGCTCCAGGCCAGGCCGCCGGACCTCATGCGGCGCAGACAGCATGTGAAGGCCGTGATCGCGGCCGCCGCGGCGACGCTGGTGTGCGGGGCGCTGCTCGGCCTGCCGGGCGGCGGCTGGGCCCCGGACGGGGCCGCGGCGCCCGCGTACGCGCAGAACCCGGCGGGGCTGGCCGCCCTGGATCCCGGCAGGTTGACGAAGGTCCCGGCCACGGCGTGGCAGACATCGGCCCGCACGGACTTCTCCGTCTGGCCCGCGCGCGGCTCCCTGACCGGCGACCGGCCGCTGCTGCGGCGCGCCCTCGCGGTGTGGGCCCGGCCCGGGGGCTCCGTCCAGGTCTCCGCGACACCGGGCACCCAGGCCGGCGCCCCACCCGGACCCCCTCAGCTGCTGTACGCGGGCGAGGTCGACCAGGCGCGGATCGTGCTCTTCTACGACGGGCTGCGCATCGTGCGGTACGCGGAGCCGAAGGACGGCACGAGCGGCGCCGCGCTCGACTTCGCGCGGGCGGACGGCGCCACGGGCCCGGAGGCGGGCGCCCTGGTCGTGGACCGGGCCGACGGCAACGTGCGCTATCTGACGGCGCCCTGGGTGCGCGGCGCCGCCGTGCGGAATCTGCTGAAACCGTCGGCGGCACCGATGCCGCTCGACCGCGCCCCCGACGGCGTGACGGCCCCGTTCGCCAGCCCGGCGCTCGCCCGCGACTGCACGTCCTGGAACGCTCTCGCGCTGCGGGACGACGCGGGCACGCGGCTCTCGACCGACCTCGGCGAGCTCGTGCCCGCGCATCTCACCGCGGGACGCCCCGGCGCGCCGCGCGAGGCGGTCGCGGCCGACTGGCAGCACTCGGCATGCTCCCTCACCTCCGTACGCTCGCACGGCGTGCGCACCGTCAACTCCTGGGCGTACGCCCGCCAGCAGCTCCCCGAGGGCAGCGGCGCGGCGGACTGGGCCTGCGCGCGGGCCGACACCTGGCGGGGCGGCGGGGCGCGGACGCTGGCCCTGTTCACGGCACCCGGCGGGACGACGGCGGCGGTCGCCGCGAAGTCGGAGGGGACCCCGGCCTGCGGCAGCCGGGACCCGCTGGTCCTCGCGGGCGTGCTGTGGAAGTCGCGGGGCGGCACCTGGTACGTGGTGGCCGCCGCGAGCAGGCAGGTCACGTCGATCGCGTCGTCGGGCGGCGCCCGCGCCACGGACAACGTCCTGGCCGCGCGCTCCCGGCAGGGAGCCAGGACGAAGCTGACCGGCCGCACGGCGACGGGCCGCGAGGTGGACGCCCTGCGCTGAACGCGCGGCGCCCCGGGTCACCCCTTGCTGACACGTCCGTAAAGAAAAGGGTGCACGAGGGCTGTACCCGCCCCCTACCCGTCAGTACATTGACGCCATGTCTAATACGCAGAGCCGGGCACCGCGGCCCGTCGCTGACGAGCGCGTCGCGCTCAAGGCACGCAGGGTCTCCTTCTCCTGGGACAGGACACCGCTGCACTGGATACCGGACGACCCGTTCACCACGCACACGATCAACGTGCTGCATCTCCTGCTGCCCGCCGGAGAGCGGTGGTTCGTGCACGTCTACAAGCAGGTCCTGCCGTACATCCGCGACGACCGGCTCCGCGAGGACGTGATCGGGTTCATCGGCCAGGAGGCCATGCACTCGCAGGCCCACGACGAGGTGCTGCCGCACCTCAAGGAGCAGGGGCTCGACCCGACCCCGTACACCGCTCAGGTCGACTGGTTCTTCGAGAAGCTGCTCGGTGACCGGACGCTGCCGCCGGGGCGGGCGCGCGAGTGGTGGCTGATGGAGCGGGTCGCGCTCATCGCCGCGATCGAGCACTACACGGCGTTCCTCGGCGACTGGGTGCTCAACGCGGACGAGCTGGACCGCAAGGGCGCGGACCCCACGATGCTGGACCTGCTGCGCTGGCACGGAGCGGAGGAGGTCGAGCACCGCTCGGTCGCCTTCGAGCTGTTCGAGCACGTCGACGGCGGATACCGGCGCCGGGTGCGGACCTGGGCGCTCGCGTTCTCGGCGCTGATGTTCCTGTGGCAGCGCGGGGCGCGCTTCTTCATGGAGAACGACCCCACGGTGCTCGACGGCAAGGCGTCGTTCAAGGAGTTCTACCAGGGCGGGAAGCGGGGCGTCCTGCCCTCCACGGGCGCCATGGTGAAGTCCATCCCGCGCTACCTCAGCCGCTCCTACCACCCCTCCCAGGAGGGCAGCACCGCGCAGGCGGTCGCCTATCTGGCCAGCTCCCCCGCCGCGAAGGCGGCGGAAGCCCGGACCCCGAACGGAGCCGTCTGACCATGCCCCGCCTCCGCACCCCCCGGCTGCGTACCGTCCTGCTCGTCACCGGCTCCGCGCTGCTCGCGCGCCGCGCCCTGCGCCGCCGCATCCAGGCGTCTCCGCTGTGGCCGATGCCCGCCCTCGAGGAGCCCGTCTCGGGGCGCCCGCGCGCGCGTGCCCTGCGGCTCCTCGTCACCCGGCACGAGTCCGTCGCCGACGGTGTCGTCCAACTGCGCCTGGAGGGTCAGGGCCTGCCCGCCTGGGAGCCGGGCGCGCATCTCGACCTCGTCCTGCCGTCGGGGCTGATCCGGCAGTACTCGCTGTGCGGCGACCCCGAGGACACCTCTTCGTACACCGTCGCGACGCGGCTCATCGCGGACGGCAGGGGCGGTTCGCGCGAGGTGCACGAGCAGCTCCAGGAGGGGTCGGAGATCGAGGTGCGCGGGCCGCGCAACCGCTTCCCCCTCGCCGCCGGCGCCCCCTCGTACGTGTTCGTCGCGGGCGGCATCGGCATCACGCCGATCCTGCCGATGCTGCGGGCCCTCGAAGCCCGGGGCGCCGACTGGCGGCTGCTGTACGCGGGCCGAACGCGCGCGTCGATGCCGTTCCTGGAGGAAGCGGAGAAGCTCGGCGGCGAACGGGGCAGGGTGAGCGTCGTCGCCGAGGACGAGGACGGGCGCCCCGATCTGGCCGGTCTGCTCGCGGATTCGGCGCCGGACACCGCGGTCTACTGCTGCGGGCCCGAGGGCCTGATGGAGGCGGTGGCCGCGGCGCTTCCCGGCCACTGCGAGCTGCATCTGGAACGGTTCGCGCCGCACACGTCGGTCGACGGGAACGGGCCGTTCGAGGTCGAACTGCGCCGCAGCGGCCGTACCGTCCCCGTACCCGCGGGCACTTCGGTGCTCGCGGCGGTGCGCGCCGAGGTGCCGAACGTGTCGTACTCCTGTGAGCAGGGGTTCTGCGGGACGTGCCAACAGCGGGTCCTGGAGGGCGAGATCGACCACAGGGACGAGCTGCTCACGGATTCGGAGCGTGACGACTCGATGCTGATCTGTGTATCCAGGGCGCGCGGTGAGCGCCTCGTGCTCGACCTGTGACCGGCTCGTGCGGACGTGCTCCGCACGAGGTCGGAATCGCTCGGTAGGGTGTTCGTATGACAACCGGGGTGCGCCGCAGGATGGGAGTCGAGGAGCGGCGGCAGCAGTTGATCGGGGTCGCACTCGAACTGTTCAGCCACCGCTCCCCCGACGACGTCTCCATCGACGAGATAGCCGCGGCCGCGGGCATTTCCCGGCCGCTGGTCTATCACTACTTCCCGGGCAAACTCAGCCTGTACGAGGCGGCGTTGAGGCGCGCGGCGGACGATCTCGCGCAGCGCTTCGAGGAGCCGCAGGACGGTCCGCTCGGGGCCCGGCTCATCCGGGTCATGGGACGGTTCTTCGACTTCGTGGACGAGCACGGACCCGGCTTCTCGGCACTGATGCGGGGCGGGCCCGCCGTCGGCTCGTCGACGACGAACGCGCTCATCGACTCGGTCCGGCAGGCCGCGTACGTCCAGATCCTCATGCACCTCGGCGTCACCGACCCGCCGCCCCGCCTCGAACTGGTGGTGCGGTCGTGGATCTCGCTCGCCGAGTCCACGGCCCTGATCTGGCTGGACGGGCGGCGCATCCCGCGCCGCGAGCTGGAGGCGCAGCTAGTGCACGACTTCGCGGCGCTCGCCGCGGTGAGCGCCGCGTACGACGAGGAGATGGCGGGTCTGCTGCGCCACATCCTGGCCGACGAGCCGGCCGACGGGACGTTCGGCGACCTCATCGGGCGCCTTGTCGCACTCGCGCCCGCTCCCGCCCCCTCGGGATCATGACTCCATGACGCCACGACTCTCGTTCCGCGGGGCATCCGACGGACCCGACGACCTCACCGCGCTCGTCGCCCTGTACGACGGGGCGGCGCGCTGGATGGTGGAGCAGGGCATCGACCAGTGGCGGCCCGGCGAGAAGACCGAGGACCACTTCCGCCTCCGGATCAAGGAGGGCGAGGTGTGGTTCGCCGACGACGCGCAGGGCGCCGGGGTCGGCGCGTACGAGCTGTGGTGGGACGACGAGCCCGCGTGGGGTGTCCGGCCGCCCGAGGCCGGCTATGTGCACCGCCTCATGGTGCGGCGCGGCGCCCCGGCCGGTACGGGCCGCGCCCTGCTCGCGCACGCCGAGGAGCGGGTCGCCGCCGCGGGCCGCGCCCTGTGCCGCCTGGACTGTGTGTCGACGAACCCCCGGCTGCGGGCCTACTACGAGCGCGCGGGCTACGCGGTCGTGGGTGAGCAGCCGTTCAAGTCGGGCGCGGGCGGCAGCACGTACGCGGTGACGCTCATGGAGAAGCGGGTCGGCTGACGTGAACGCCCGGCACGGCAGGGTCGGTCCCCCTGCCGTGCCGGGCGTCCGGCTTTCCTTCCGGTCAGCGCGTGAACACCGCCACCGTGCGCGCCGGGACCTTGAACGTTCCCGAACCGGCGTCGTACGAGGCGGACTTCACCACGGGATCGGCGCCCGCCGCCTGCACCGGGTGCAGCCGGTACGACGTGCCCGCAGCCGCGTCGACGCGCTGTTCCTGTGTCTTCGGTGTGGCGTTGAAGACGACGACGAGGTCACCGAGTCGCATGGTGATCACCCCGGGCGTCTCCTCCTTGCCGGAGAGCGGGAAGGACAGTTTCTCCTGCACCTGCCCGGCCGTCGCGAGGCCGAACGTCGGCTCCGTGGTGCGGATCTTCAGCAGGTCCCGGTACGCGGCGGACGTCCCTTCGATGTCCGCGCACTTCGCGGCGGGCACCGAGGTCAGCAGGGGCGTGGCGTAGGGCCACTTGTCCTTGTTGTCGGCGGCCGGAGGGAGTCCGCGCCCGAAGCCGTTGCCGTCGCGGCAGTCCCAGTGGATGGCGTTGAACCAGTCGCCGCTGTCGAAGGAGTTGCGGTCCAGGGACTTGGAGCGCAGCAGGTCGGTGCCGGCCTGGGAGAGCGCGGGGCCCTGCGAGAGCGCGGCCGTCGCGAGGGCGAGGACCTGCATGCGCGAGCGGTCCGCGGGGGCGGTGGAGGCGGGCAGTTTGTAGGTGAGCGCGTCGTAGAGCGACTCGTTGTCGTGGGCGTCGGCGTAGGCGAGGGCGTCGCCCGGCGCGTCGGCGTATCCGGCGGGTGCGCCGTTGTAGTCGACGTCCGCGCCCTTGACCGTGCGGCCGTCGCTGCCGGTGAAGGTGTAGGCGGCGAGGTTCCCCGTCAGGCCGACCTTGATCAGGTCCTGGTAGTGCAGGAGGCGGGCCTTCTGCTCGGCCTCGGTGCCGTTCGCCTTCGAGGAGTTGGGGTCGGTGTAGAGGCCGGAGGCGAAGCCCTGGACGCCGGGGTCGGCGTCGAAGGGGCTGCCACCGCGCACGGCGTCGCGGGCCCGGTCGGAGAAGGTGGCGATGCCGGTGCCCGCCATGTTCTTCTGCGTGGCCTGCACGAAGCGGGCGTCGTCGGCGACCTCGCCGAAGTTCCAGCCCTCCCCGTAGAGGATGATCTTCTTCCCGTCTACGCCGTCCTTCTCGACGGTGAGCGCGTCGAGGGCCTTCCTGACGGCGAGGATGTTGGCCTTGGGGTGGTGTCCCATCAAGTCGAAGCGGAAGCCGTCGACCTTGTACTCCTTGGCCCAGGTGACGATCGAGTCGACGACGAGCTTGCCCATCATCGCGTTCTCGGGCGCGGTGTTCGCGCAGCACGTGGAGGTGGCGACGGAGCCGTCGGCCAGGAGACGCTGGTAGTAGCCGGGCACGATGCGGTCGAGCACGGACGTCTTGGCCTGGCCGCTCGCGGCGGTGTGGTTGTAGACGACGTCCATGACGACGCGCAGGCCGTCCGCGTTCAGGGACCCGACCATCTTGCGGAACTCGACGGTGCGTGCGGTGCCGTCCGGGTCACTGGCGTAGGAGCCTTCGGGGACGGTGTAGTGGTACGGGTCGTAGCCCCAGTTGTAGGCGTCCTTGGCCGCGCTCTTGGCAACGCACTCCTGCTGCTGCTCCGAGGCCGCCCCGTACGAGGTCAGGTCACAGTCCGGGGTGGCCTGTCCGGACTTCTTCTCGGGGATCGTGGCGATGTCGAACGCGGGCAGGAGGTGCACGTACGACGTGCCGGCCTTCGCGAGCTCGCGCAGGTGCCGGCTGCCCTTGCTGTCCTTGTCGGTGAACGCGAGGTAGGTGCCGGGGTGCTTGGCGGTGCGGTCCTCGACGGAGAAGTCGCGGATGTGGAGTTCCTGGATCTGCGCGTCGCGCAGCGGCACGGCCTTCGGCTTCTTCAGCGCCGACCAGCCTGACGGGGCGAGGTTCCTCGCGTCGAGGTCGACGACGAGGCTGCGCTCCGAGTCGGCGGTGAGGGCGGTGGAGTACGGGTCGGTGACCTTGTTCGTGACGACCTTCTGGACGCTGGGCGCCCACACCTTCACGGCGTAGCGGTACTGCTTGCCCTGCCAGGAGCGCGGGCCCTTCACGGACCAGACGCCGGTCGCGCCGTCGCGGCGCATGGCGACGGTGTGCCCGTCGAGGTCGAGGGCGACGGACTGGGCGGTGGGCGCCCAGACGGACAGGGTGACCCCGCCCTTGGTGAAGACGGGTCCGAGTGACGCCTTGCCGGCCTTCTGCGCGTACAGGTCGTCGAGAACTCCCGCCGTCTGTACGCCCGTCGCGGTGACGAGCGCGCCGTTGGCGATGCGGCGGGTGAGGATCAGCTGGCTCTTCAGGGCGTCGCCGACCCGGTCACGGTCGCGGGGGTCGACGGTGTAGGCGTCGTACTTCTTCAGCTGCGGGAAGCGGGCGAGCTGGGCGTCGGTGAGCCCGCCGGCGGCCTTGTTCAGGCGCAGCCACTGCCCCTCGCTGCTGAGCGCTCCGTCCTTCACGGTGATGCCGCCGTCCTGGGCGTAGACGAGCTGGGCGGACAGGGCCGCGGTACCGTCCGACGGCAGGGCGACCGTGTCGCGGTCGATCCACTGCGCCTCGGACTTCGCGAGGTCGAGGTCGGGCGCTCCGCCGGTCTGCGGCAGGACGGGGCGGGGCTGTCCGGCGAGGAGCCAGACCTCGTTGCCGTTGGCGGCGATGTCGAGGGACTGGTCGGTGGGCAGGTCCTTCTCGTCGCCCTTGTGGAGGATGTAGCTCAGTGATGTCGCGCCGTCGGCGAGCGGCACCTCGAAGGTGACGCCGTACGCGTCCTTCTTGACAGGCTCCAGGGGCTTGGACCAGTCGGTGGGGTTCTTGGCGCCGGTCCAGGTGTGCAGCCCCCAGCCGTCGTAGTCGCCGTCGGCGCGCTGGTAGTGCAGGACGGCCTTGGTCTTGTCCTGCGGCGGGTAGGTGCCGTCGGGGGCGGTCGTGGCCTGGCCGTCCTTGCCCTGCTCGACCCAGACCTCGCCGGTCGCGCCGAGGTCGACGGTGCGCTGCGGGCCGTCGGCGGTGCCGTTCTTCTCGACGGTGTACGTGAGGCTGCCGGAGCCGGCGTCCTTGTCGAGCTTCACCCAGGCGAAGGCGCCGTACGCGTCACGGCCGGTGAAGTCCCCTGTTCCGGACGGCGACTTGAGCTGCCAGCCGTCATAGTCGCCGTCGGTCCGCTTGTAGTGCACGACGGCGTAGGCGCGGTCGACGGCGCTGGGCTTCGCGGGCGCGGGCGCCTGCCCCGCCGTCGTCGCGGCGAGGTCGCTGGCGGTGCGTCCGACACGGTCGACCACAACTGCCTTGTACCGCAGAGGTGTTCCGGCGGCCACCGTGTCGGGGATGTGCTGGGTGATCCGGTACGGCGCGTGGTCGACGGAGCCGAGGGTGTGCCAGGCGCCGTTGCCGGTCTGGGCGGCGAAGACGACGCGGCCCAGCTGTCCGCCGTCGGTGTCGGCCTGGAGGGTCACGGTGCCGGTGGCCCCGGCGGCGGGGGCGTGGAGGGCGACCGAGGGCTTGGCGGCGGGGGCGGGCAGCGGCTTGGCGGCCTTGTAGACGACGGCGGACCCGGCCGGCACGGTGACGGTGACGTCCTTGTCGGAGCCGCTGGTCACGGGCTTGTCGGTGCCGTAGAGGCCGTCGAAGCGAGTGCCGGCCGAGCCGGTCGCGAAGGTGGCGTCCTTGGCCTCGGCGGCGTTGTTGAGCGCCACGACGTACTCGGTGCCGGTCTTCGCGTCCGTGCGCGAGAACGCGTACACGGAGCCCTTGGCGTAGCGCTCGGTCTGGACGCCGTCGGCCAGGGCCGGGTTGTCCTTGCGGAGCTTTCCGAGAGCGGCGATCTCCTTGTAGAGCGGCGCGCTCGTGTCGTAGGAGTCCTCGGCGTGGGTGCGGTTGGTGCCCAGTTCGTCGTCGTCGAGGTAGTCGTCGACCTTGGACGCGAACATGGTCTGCCGCGCGTCCTTGTCGCCGCCGGAGCCGGTGAAGCCCTGCTCGTCGCCGTAGTAGACGACGGGGTTGCCGCGCGACAGGAACATCACGGCGTTGGCGAGCTTGTCGCGCCGCACGAGTTCGGCGTCGGACGCCTTCGCGTCGTCGGCCTTGAGGAAGGACCCGATGCGGCCCATGTCGTGGTTGCCGAGAAACGTGACCTGCTCGTACGCGTTCGCCTTGCCGGAGGCGTACTTGTAGTCGTCGGCGAAGACCTCGGCGAGCCGGTCGGCGGAGGCGCCCTGGGAGGCGTAGGCGCGGGCCGCGTCCTGGAAGGGGAAGTCGAGGGTCGCGTCGAGGCGGCCGCGGGTGACGTACGGGGACGTGACGTCGGTGTCGGCGGAGTACACCTCGCCGAACATGAAGAAGTCGGGCCTGCCGTGCTTCTTCGCGTACGCGTCGAGGGCGGTGGCCCACTGGGTCCAGAAGTCCAGGTCGACGTGTTTGACGGTGTCGATGCGGAACCCGTCGATGTCGAAGTCCCGCACCCAGCGTTCGTAGATCTTCTCCATGCCGGAGACGACCTCGGGCCGTTCGGTCCACAGGTCGTCGAGCCCGCCGAAGTCGCCGTACTCGGCGCTCTCCCCGGCGAAGGTGGAGTCACCCCGGTTGTGGTACATCGCGGGGTCGTTGAGCCAGGCGGGCACCTTCTGCCCGGTGTTCTTCGGGGTGTACGGGAACGAGTCGGCGTCGACCTTGCGCACGCCGTCCCGGTCGTCGAAGGGGCGGCCCTGGGTGTCGAGGTAGGGGTAGGCGCCCTTGGGGCGGTAGCCGTACTCCTTCTCGGCGTAGTCGACGGTGTCGGCGGTGTGGTTGGTGATGACGTCGAAGAAGACCTTCATGCCCTTGGCGTGGGCGCGGGCGATCAGCTTCGTGAGGTCCGCGTTGGTGCCGAAGTGCGGGTCGACCTGTGTGAAGTCGGTGATCCAGTAGCCGTGGTACCCGGCGGAGGCGTCCTTGCCCTCGCCCTGGACGGGCCGGTTCTTGAAGATCGGGGCGAGCCAGATGGAGGTGGTGCCGAGGCCCTTGATGTAGTCGAGCCGCTCGGTCAGGCCCTTGAGGTCGCCGCCCTGGTAGAAGCCCTTGTCGGTGGGGTCGTAGCCGGTGGCCGAGCGTGAACCGGTCAGCCCGCCACGGTCGTTGGAGGTGTCGCCGTTCGCGAAGCGGTCCGGCATGACGAAGTAGAACTGCTCGCGGGTGAGGTCGTGCCGCGCGGGCGCGGCGGCGAGCCGGGCGTCGGACGGGGGCGCGGGCGGCTTCTGGGCGGCCGCCGCCAGGGGCAGGGCCGGGGCCAGGGCCGCGCACAGGGCGACGGCGAGGACGGCCGCTGTTCTTCGCGGCAGGGTGGGGCGTATCACGGGAACTCCTCGACGGGAGGGCGGCGGGAGGGACTCAGGGGTGCGCGGACAGGGCCGCCCGGCGCGAGCGGGGAGGACGCGCCGGGCAGCCGGAACGGGGGTTACCGGGAAAGGGGCGGGGTCGGGATCCGGGTCAGCAGCCGGACTTGCCGGCGTACAGCGCGAGGGCCGTGTTCGACCCGAGCGTCGCCGTGAACTGGCCCGAACTGTTCACGCTCACCGCCTTGTTGCTCTGCACATCGCAGTACGTGCCCGCGGCGAGCGACGTCTGGTAGGTGCGGGTGAGCGCGGAGGGCTCGTGGTTGATCGCGACGTAGCCCTTGGCGCCGCGGCCGAAGGCGATCGCGTCGGCGCCGTCGTCCCACCAGTCGGTGACGGACTGGCCGCGGGTGGCGTTGCGGAAGGCGACCATGGACTGGATCTCGGGCCAGGCGTGCTGGCACTTCCAGCCGTCCTGCCAGCAGGCGTTCACCGTGCCGCCGTTGGGCGGTCCGGCGTCCTTGTCGGTCCATTCGTAGCCGGAGTTGATGTCCGGCGATCCGTAGGGCCAGGCCAGCATGAAGACGTTCGCCAGGGTGTAGTCGGCGCCGTCCTTGTAGTTGAGGGTGTCGCCGCCGCGCTCGGTGTCGTGGTTGTCGACGAAGACGGCGGACTGCCCGGAGGCCATGTAGCCCCAGCCCTCGCCGTAGTTCTTGAGGTAGGCGAGGTTCTCGTTCTGGAAGACGCGCTTGAGGTCGCGGGCGTAGCGGAACTCCTGGACGTCGCCGGTGCCGAGGTACTCGCTGGGCGAGACCGCCTCACCGGCGCCGTAGATCGCCTCCTGCTTCCAGTAGGCGTTCGGATTGCTGAGCCGCGACTTGATGTTGGCGAGGTCGGCGGCCGCGATGTGCTTGGCGGCGTCGATCCGGAACCCGTCGACGCCGAGCGAGAGGAGGTCGTTCATGTACGTGGCGATGCGGCCGCGCACGTACTCCTCGCCGGTGTCGAGGTCGGCGAGGCCGACGAGCTCGCATTCCTGGACGTTGAAGCGGTCCTGGTAGTTGCTGATCTGCGCGGTGCAGTTGTCCATGTCGGCGGCCGAGTAGGTGCCGGGGTAGTCGTACTTGGAGTACGCGGAGCCGCCGGTACCGGTGCCCGATCCGGCCGCCATGTGGTTGATCACGGTGTCGGCGACGACCTTGACGCCGGCCGCGTGACAGGTGTCGACCATGTTCTTGAAGGCCGTACGGTCCCCGAGCCGGCCCGCGATCTTGTAGCTCACGGGCTGGTACGAGGTCCACCACTGGGAGCCCTGGATGTGCTCCTGGGGCGGCGAGACCTGGACGTATCCGTAGCCCGCGGGGCCGAGCCGGGCGGTGCACTCCTTCGCCACCGAGTCGAACCGCCACTCGAAGAGAACGGCGGTGACGTCCTTGGTGCCGGGCGGGGCCGCCTGGGCGGTCCCGGCGGATCCGGCGGCCCCTATGAGGGTGCCGGCCGCGAGGGCGAGCGCGGCCGCCCGCGATCTGATAGCCATGTTTCCTCCTGCACGTCGCTGTGCCGATGAGGTGTCCCTGCCAATCGCAGGGGGCTGTGGGGGGATGCCCTCCCCAGCCGCGCGGGGGCCGGGGAGGGCGGTTCAGAACGTCAGACGGTCCACCACACGGTCGTGTCGGCGGGAACGACCGCGTGACCGTCACCGTGCTCGATGTCGTCGGCGGCCGAGCTGGTCAGCAGGACCCGGCCCGACACGGCCACGCGCACCGCGGCGCCCGTCGTGTTCGCGACGCACACGAACGCCTCGCCGTCGCCGCGCGGCTCCCGCCGGAACGCGAGCACGCCCTCGGGCGCCGCCAGCCACTCGACGGAGTCGCCCGCGCCGAGCGAGGGGTGCGCGCGCCGCACGGCCAGCGCCGAGCGGTACATCTCCAGGGTCGAGCCGGGCACCCCGGTCTGCGCCTCCACGCTCAGCGCGCCCCAGCCCACGGGCTGCGGCAGCCACGAACCGCCCGCCCCGAAGCCGTACGAGGGCCCGTCGACGGTCCACGGGATCGGCACCCGGCATCCGTCGCGGAAGCCGTCCTGCCCGGCCGCGCGGAAGAACGACGGGTCCTGGCGCACCTCGTCGGGCAGGTCGACGACGTCGGGCAGGCCGAGCTCCTCGCCCTGGTAGACGTACGCGGAGCCGGGCAGCGCGAGCATGAGCAGGGTCGCGGCACGGGCGCGGCGCAGGCCGAGCGCCGGCTCCGCGGCGACGCGCTGCTGGGTCCCGAGGCCGGGCGGGTTGGCGTAGCGCGTGGTGTGCCGGGTGACGTCGTGGTTGGACAGGACCCAGGTGGCGGGGGCACCGACGGGACGCATCGAGTCGAGCGAGCGGTCGATGATGTCGCGCAGCTCCGTCGCGTCCCAATAGGAGGACAGATACTGGAAGTTGAAGGCCTGGTGCAGCTCGTCGGGGCGCACGTAGTGCGCGGTGCGCTCGACGGTCGGGGTCCACGCCTCTGCGACGAAGATCCGCTCACCGGCGTACTCGTCGAGGATCAGGCGCCATGCGCGGTAGATGTCGTGCACGCCGTCCTGGTCGAAGAACGGCATGACGTCGTTGCCGAGCAGCTTCAGCTGCTCGTGCGCGCCCAGGTCCGGCAGGCCCTCGGCCTTGACGAGGCCGTGCGCGACGTCGATGCGGAAGCCGTCGACGCCCATGTCGAGCCAGAACCGCAGGATGGAGCGGAACTCGTCACCGACGGCGGGGTGTTCCCAGTTGAGGTCGGGCTGCTCGGGCGCGAAGAGGTGGAGGTACCACTCACCGTCGGCGACGCGCGTCCAGGCGGGGCCGCCGAAGATGGACTCCCAGTCGTTGGGCGGCAGTTCGCCGTTCGCGCCCTTGCCCGCCCGGAAGTGGTAGCGCTCGCGCAGCGGCGATCCGGGTCCTTCGGCGAGGGCCCGCTTGAACCACTCGTGCTGGTCGGACGAGTGGTTGGGCACGAGGTCGACGATGACGCGCAGGTCGAGTCCGTGCGCGTCGCGGATCACGGCGTCCGCGTCGAGGAGGGAGCCGAACATCGGGTCCACGGCACGGTAGTCGGCGACGTCGTAGCCGGCGTCCGCCTGCGGGGACGCGTAGAACGGGCTGAGCCACACGGCGTCCACGCCGAGGTCTCTGAGGTGCGGGAGCCGGGCGCGGATGCCTTCGAGGTCCCCCATGCCGTCGGCGTTGCTGTCGGCGAAGCTGCGCGGATAGACCTGGTAGATCACCGCGTCGCGCCACCAGCCGGTGGACGCCTGCGCGGGAACGGAGGTCGAGGCGGAGGCCGCGCCGGCCTGCGCCGTGTCGGCAGTGTGCTGACTCATGGTGTCCTTGCTGCGTCAGGGGTTTGCGTGCGTGCGGGAGGCGGGCGGAGCGGCCGGGCTCAGCCCTTGGTGCCGCCCGCCGTGAGGCCGGTGACCAGGTTCCTCTGGACAAGGTAGAAGAACGCGGACACCGGAATGGCGATCAACACCGCAGTCGCCGCCATGTAGTTCCACTGCGCGTCGTGCTCGCTGACGAAGCTGCGCAGGCCCACGGCGAAGGTGTACTTCTCGTCGTCGAGCATGAACGTGGAGGCGAAGGCGACCTCGCCGAACGCGGTGATGAAGCTGTAGAACGCGGCCACCGCGAGGCCCGGCTTGGCCAGCGGGACGATGAGGCGGGCGAACGTACCGAAGGGCGAGAGCCCGTCGATGCGGCCGGCCTCGTCGATCTCGTACGGGATGGTGTCGAAGTAGCCCTTGAGGAGCCACGCGCAGTACGGCACCGCGGTCGAGCAGTACACGAGGATGAGCCCGCCGTACGTGTCGATCAGGCCGAGGTCGCCGAGGATCTCGTACATCGGCACGATCAGGACGGCGATCGGGAACGCCTGCGTGAGCAGCAGGATCCACATCAGCTTGCGGTGGCCGGGGAAGCGCATGCGCGAGACGGCGTAGCCGGTGGTGGCGGCGAACAGGACGCCGACGACCGTCGTGCCCAGGGACACGATCAGCGTGGACTCGAGCCACTTGAAGAAGTTGGTGTGCTCCAGGACGAACGAGTAGTTCGAGAGGGTCGCCTTGTCGAGGATGCGCCCGGGGTGGAGGTAGTCGTCCTTGTCCGGGCCGAGCGACAGATAGACCAGCCAGGCGATCGGGAACAGGGCTGTCAGGCTCGCGACGCTCAGCACGCCGTGCGACAGGAACGTCGCGAGGCGGCTGCGTTCGCCGCGGCGGCGCGCCCGGCGCGGGCGGACGGCTTCGGTGACCGGCTGCGCGCCGGCCGCCGGGGTGTCGACGGTCGTGGTGCTCATGGAGGCGGCTCCTGCGGCGTCAGGCGAGCTGCTCATTGCGGTTCAGCCAGCGGTAGTAGAAGGAGGTGAAGACGGCGAGGAGCGACAGGAGCAGCACGCCGTACGCGGCGGACTGGGCGTAGTCGCGCGGCTGCTGGCCGAAGCCCAGGTAGTAGGCCCAGGTGACGAGGATCTGGGCATCGGGCGCGGTGTTGCCGAACAGCAGGAAGATGACGTTGAACTGGTTGAACGTCCAGATGACGCCGAGCAGTACGACGGTGGAGCTGACCGACCTGAGGCCGGGCAGCGTGACGTTCCAGAAGCGCTGCCAGGGGCTCGCGCCGTCCATCTCCGCGGCCTCGTAGAGCACCGGGTCGATCGACTGGAGGCCGCCGAGCAGCGACACCATCATGAACGGCACCCCGCACCAGGTGTTGACCAGGACGGCGGCCGAGCGCTGGAAGAAGGTGTCCTCCAGCCACTGCGGCTGCGGCAGGTGCAGCGAGCCGAGCACGGAGTTGATGATCCCGGAGTCGGACAGCATGATCCGCCACGAGAACACCGTGACGAACGTCGGTACGGCCCACGGCAGGATGAGCAGCAGCCGGTAGAAGGTGCGCCCGCGCATCTTCTGGTTGAGGAGCATCGCGAGGCCGAGCCCGATGACGTAGTGCAGGGCGACGCAGAGCGCCGTCCACACGATCGTCCAGATGAAGTGCGACCAGAAGCGGTCGTAGGAGGTCGGGCCCCACAGGATGTCGGCGTAGTTGCCGAACCCGATGAACTGGTACGTGGCGTCGATGTGGTTGACGCCGATCGTGCGCGCCGAGTTGAGGCTGTCGGCGTCGGTGAGCGTCAGGTAGAAGCCCCGTACCAGGGGATAGATCACGAGGACCCCGAGCACGACGACGACCGGCGCGATCATCGCGTACGCGTACCAGTGCTTCTGGTACGAGCGCCGCAGGCGCCCGAACGGGCCGGGGCGCGGCGCGCGGCCGCCGCGCGTCTTGGCGGCCGTGCTGTCGACGGCGACTGTCATGGTTCGGCACCTTCTGGGAATCGGCTGCTCAGTGCGTGCGGCGCGGCGCCGCCGGTTCCGCCCGCCCCCTCGCGGGCGGAACCGGCGGCAGCCGTCAAAGTGGGGTCACTTGCTGAAGTCGGGGACCAGCTTCGCGAACGAGGTCCGCGCGTTGCCGATGCCCTTGTCCAGGGACTCCTTGCCGGTGGCGACCTTGGGCCACTCGGTGTCGAGCGGGGCCCACAGCGAGCTGTACTCGGGCAGTTCGGGGCGCGGCTGGGCGACGGTGAGGGCCTTCTGGAAGCCGGCGATGCCCGGGTCGGTGACGACCTTCGTGGTGTACGCGTCCTCGCGCGTGGGCAGGGTCACGTTCTTGAGGGCGATCTGCTCCTGCGTGGCCGCGGAGGTCATCCACTTCACGAACTTGAGCGAGGCCTCCTGGTGGGCCTTGTCCGAGCCGGCGTAGACCGAGAGGTTGTGGCCGCCGGTCGGGGCGCCCGCCTTGCCGGTGGAGCCGGCCGGGACGGTCGCGATGCCCAGGTTCTCCTTGTCCTTGAACGCGGAGCCCTTGTAGAAGTTGGTGATCTCCCACGGGCCCTGGATGATCGCGGCGACCTTGCCGTTCACGAACGCGTCCTGGATGTGGGCGTACGCGTCGGCGGTGGCGTCGGCCTTGTGCAGGCCCTTGCCGTCGAAGAGGCCCTGCCAGGCCGTGAGGCCCTTCTTGGCCTCGGGCGAACCGATGGTGATCTTCTTCGCCGAGGCGTCGACGGTGTCGCTGCCCTCGCCGTACAGGAACGGCATGGAGTAGTAGCCCTGCGTGGAGCCCCAGTAGCCGTCGACGCCCGTCTTCGACTTGATCTTGGCGGCGTCGGCCTTCAGGTCGGCCCAGTCGGCGGGCGGCAGGTCGATGCCGGCCTTCTTGAAGAGGTCCTTGTTGTAGACGAGGGCCAGGGTGTCGGTGACCAGCGGCGTGCCGTAGGTCTTGCCCTCGAACTGGGCCTGCTTGATCAGGCTCGGCTGGAACTTGTCCTTCTCGGCGAGGGCCTCGGTGCCGTCGAGCGGCAGGAGGTAGCTCTTCTTCGCGAAGGCCGGCGTCCAGCCGACCTCGGCGCGCAGCACGTCGGGGGCGCCCTTGGAGCCCGCGGCGGTGTCGAACTTGTTCTGTGCCTGGTCGAAGGGGACGTTGACGTACTTGACCTTGATGCCCGAGTTCGCCTTCTCGAACTGCTTGACCAGGGCCTTGTACGTCGGTGCCTCGTTGGTGGCGTTCGACGTGTCCCACCACGTGATGGTGACGGGCCCCGAGGCCTTGTCGCTGCCACTGTCGCTGCCGCCGCAGGCCGTCGCCGCGAGGGCGAGGGACGCCACCAGCGCGGTGGCCGCTATGCCACGCCGCATGAGATCTCCTAGAGGGTGAAAGCCCGAAGTGGTGGGAGACGGTCCCGTCCGTACCCCTTGCCGACTCGCCGACCGCACCGTTGCCGCCGCCGGGCGACGTGAACGTAACAGCGTTGCAAGCGCGGCGAAAGACCTTGCAGAAAAATATTGCAAGAAGATCCAGCCGGTTATCGGTCCGTGACCTGCGCTCCGGGGCGTGCGGGCGCGTTGACCGGTCTGACAGGCCACGGATGCCTTGTGCAAGAATCTGCAAGCTCTTGCTACACCGGGCCGGCGCGGGGATCATCGGAACCCCATGGGCCCCACGCGAGCCACATGCAAGTCAGACGAGGGAGCGCCATGACGCAGCAGTCCGCAGCGGGCCGTTCAACTGCCCGCACGCGGCGACCGGTTGACGGTGGGCAGTCCGACGCGCGACCGGTACAGTCCCATCCCGTGACCGCGCGACTGGCCGACATCGCAGCGCAGGCGGGGGTCAGCGAGGCGACGGTCAGCCGGGTGCTCAACGGCAAGCCGGGGGTGGCCGCTGCCACCCGCCAGTCCGTGCTTGCCGCGCTCGACGTCCTCGGCTACGAGCGGCCCGTGCGGCTGCGCCAGCGCTCCGCCGGACTGGTCGGCCTGATCACGCCGGAGCTGGAGAACCCCATATTCCCGGCGCTCGCCCAGGTCATCGGCCAGGCCCTGACCCGTCAGGGCTACACCCCGGTCCTCGCCACGCAGACCCCCGGCGGCTCCACCGAGGACGAGCTCACGGAGATGCTCGTCGATCGGGGCGTCTCCGGCATCATCTTCGTCTCCGGGCTGCACGCCGACACCTCGGCGGACATGCAGCGCTACGAGCAGCTGCGCGCGCAGGGCGTGCCGTTCGTGCTGGTCGACGGCTTCTCGCCGAAGGTGCAGGCACCTTTCATCTCGCCGGACGACCGGGCCGCGATGCAGCTCGCCGTCACCCACCTCGTCTCGCTGGGCCACACGCGGATCGGGCTCGCCCTGGGCCCGAAGCGGTTCGTGCCGGTCCAGCGGAAGATCGAGGGCTTCGTACGCACGATGCAGGACCTCCTGCCCCTGTCCCCGCAGGAGATCGAGCGCGATCTGGTGCAGCACTCGCTGTACACGCTGGAGGGCGGCCAGGCCGCGGCCACGGCGCTCATCGACCGGGACTGCACGGCGATCGTGTGTGCCAGCGACATGATGGCCCTCGGTGCCATAAGGGCGGCGCGGCAGCGGGGCCTCGACGTCCCGTCCGACGTCTCGGTGGTCGGCTTCGACGACTCCCCGCTGATCGCCTTCACGGACCCGCCCCTGACCACGGTGCGCAAGCCGGTCCCGGCGATGGGCCAGGCGGCCGTCCGCACGCTCCTCGAGGAGATCGGCGGGACGCCCGCGCCGCACAGCGAATTCGTCTTCATGCCCGAACTGGTGGTCCGCGGTTCAACCGCTTCGGCCCCAGGGGACCGTCTGCCGCGCCCCTAGGTAAGCAGTCCTCCGCAGGACGTAGAGCGTGCGTGGATGACCCACCCGGGGGATGATCGAGCGAGGGGTCGGTATCTGGCAGACTCTGTCTCTATGGGTGAATCGACCGTGACGACACTGGAAGGCCAACAGGGGCCCACCACATCACCCATGGCGGATGACCGCCGCGATGGGCGGGGACCCCTCGGCCGTATACGCGCACCGCGTCGCCCCAGGCTCTGGTTCGAGATCCTGCTGATCGCGGTGAGCTACTGGACGTACTCCCTGATCCGCAACGCCGTTCCGGAGCAGCGGTCGCAGGCTCTGAGGAACGCCGACTGGATCTGGCGCATGGAGCACCATCTCTCCATCGCCGTGGAGCAGAGCGTCAACCACGCCGTGAATTCGGTGACATGGCTCATCGTCGGCATGAACTACTACTACGCGACACTGCACTTCATCGTCACGCTCGGGGTGCTCGTCTGGCTGTTCCGCTGCCATCCGGGCCGTTACGCGGCGGCCCGGACGGCGCTCTTCGCGACGACGGCGGTCGCCCTGGTCGGCTACTACCTGTACCCGCTCGCCCCGCCCCGCCTGATGAGCGGCGGGCACTTCATCGACACCGTCAGGGTCCACCACACCTGGGGCTCGATGGCGTCCGGCGACCTGAAACACATGTCGAACCAGTACGCGGCGATGCCGTCCATGCACATCGGCTGGTCCCTGTGGTGCGGCCTGACGATCTTCGCCCTGGCCTCGACGCCGTGGGTGCGGGTCCTCGGACTCCTGTACCCGGCACTGACCCTGGTCGTCATCGTCTCGACGGCGAACCACTTCTGGCTGGACGCGGTGGGCGGCATGGTGTGCCTCGCGTTCGGCTTCACGGTGGCGCGGCTCTGGTACGGGGCGCTGCCCTACACCATGCCGCGCCTCGTGCCGGCGCCCGCCACGTCCGGGGTCAGGCCCCCCGGTACGTGACGTGACCGCCGACCGCCGTCAGGCGGACCGGCGCCTCGGCCACCTCGTCGGCCGGGGCCTCGACCGGGTCGATGCCGAACGCCGTGAGGTCGGCCCGCAGACCGGGGGCGATACGCCCGCCGTCCTCACCGGCGGCCAGCGCCGCGTGTGATGTGCAGCCCTCCAGCGCCATGAGCCCCGTGAGCCCCTGCGCGGGTCCGGCGGCGCCCTCGGGGACCCGGGCCATGGACAGGACCCGGCGCACGTCGTAGTGCGCGATCGGCCAGTCCGAGCCCAGCGCGAGCACGGCGCCCGCGTCCCGCAGGTCCCTGATGCGCCAGGCGCGCGAGGCCCGGTCCGTGCCCAGGCGCTTCGACCACTCGTCGCCGTGGTCGCCGCGGGTGTACGCGGTGTGCGGCGGCTGCATCGACGCGGCGACGCCCAGCGCGGCGAACCGCGGGATCGTGTCGTCGGGGACCGTCTCGATGTGCTCGATCCGGTGCACGCCCCGGCCGCTCTCGCCCAGGGACTCGACGGTGTCCAGGACGTGCCGGACGGCCGCGTCCCCGATCGCGTGGGTCGCGGTGCCGACGCCCGCCGCGTGCAGGTACCGCACCGCGTCCGCGTACGCCTGCGGGTCCGGCCAGAACGCGTCGGTGCCCTGGCCGTGGCAGTCCGCGTGCTCCAGCCACGCGGTGCCGCCCTCGACGGTGCCGTCCATGAAGAACTTGACCCCGCCGACCCGCCAGTGCCGCCCGGCCTCGCGCTGGACGGCGATCAGCTCGTCCAGGCCGGCCTTGTCGACGCCCGGCATGCACCAGGGCGCGAGCCGCAGTCGCAGCGGCAGCACGGCCTCCTCCTCGACCGAGGCGAGCAGCTGCGGGACGTCACCGTGGCCGAGGTCCATGACGTGGGCCCCGGTCAGGCCCGTGGCGGCCATGTCGGACAGCAGCGCGAGCAGTCCGGCGCGGCGCTCGGCGAACGAGGGCCGCGGCATGACGGCGAGCATCAGGTCCATCGCGGCGTGCTCGACGAGGTGCCCGGTCGGGCGGCCGTCCGCGTCGCACACGATCTCGGCGCGCTGGACGAACTCGCGCGGCCCGGTGATCCCGGCCGCCGCGAGCGCGGCCCCGCCGGCCAGCGCGGAGTGCCCGTCGTAGAGGCGGACGAAGGCGGGCGCGCCGTCGAGGACGTCCTCGATCAGGGCGCGGTCGACGGCGCGGCCGCCGAACGCGTTGTGGTCGAGCCCCCAGGCGACGATCCAGCCGTCGACGCGGGGCGCCGAGCGCAGGGCCGCCCGCAGCTCGTCCAGGCTGCGCACGCCGGACAGATCCGTTCCGGTCGCCATCTCCAGGCCCCACACCGGGTGGCTGTGCGAGTCCACCAGGCCGGGCACGAGGGTCGCGCCCGTGAGGTCGACGCGTTCGGTGCTGGGTCCGTTCCAGTCGCGTACGACGTCCTCGGTGGCTCCCACGGCGGCGATCAGACCGTCGCGGACGGCCACGGCGGTCGCCTCGGGGAGCGCGGGGTCGAGGGTGCGGACGCGGGCGCCGGTGAGGAGGAGGTCGGCTGCGGGCATGGGGGTGAACTCCGTTCGGGTGGGGCTGTGTTCCGTGGGGGCAGGCTCTGCGGCCTACGCGTCGGCGGACGGTTCCGCCGCGAAGCGCTCGTACACGTCGGGCTTGGTGCGGCGCAGGCGCCGGGCGAGGGCGATGCCGAGGACGAAGACGGCGGGGGCCACGGCCATGAGGATCATGTTGACCAGGGAGGACGCACCCGTGAAGAGGTCGAGGTGGGTGCAGACCAGCACGATGGCGATGCTGAGGAGCACCGTCGCCGCGATCGGCGCGACGACCGTGCGCAGCACGCCCTCCTCGTGGGTGATGCGGCGGAAGTAGAACGGCACGGCGATCGCGGCGAGCAGCTGGAGCGCCATCAGGCCGATCATGCCGGGGGTGTTCACCCACAGGAGCAGCTGCGCGTACGGGTCGGCGCCCGCGGCCCAGAAGGCGAGGACGACGGCCGCGCCGAGCACGGTCTGCGCGACGCCCGCGAGGTACGGGGAGCGGTGCTTGGCATGGACCGTGCCGAACACCTTCGGCAGGACGCCCTCCTCGGCGAGCGCGAGCCCGTAGCGGTTGATCGCGTTGTGGAAGGCGAGGAGCGAGGCGAGGACGCTGGTCACGATCAGGATGTGCATCAGGTCGGCCGCCCAGCCGCCCACGAAGGTGGTGATGGCGGAGAAGAACAGGCCGGCCGGGTCGCTGCCCGCCGCCTGGACGACGTGGGCGTCGCCGAAGGCCTGGATGCCGGTCCAGACGATGAACGCGTAGAACAGGCCGAGGAAGGCGACCGCGATGTAGGTCGCGCGGCGCACCGTACGGCCGGGGTCGCGGGCCTCGCGGCGGTAGATCACGGTCGACTCGAAGCCGGTGAACGCGGCGAAGGCGAAGGCCAGTACGGCGGCGGTGCCGGGGACGAGCACGTTGCCCGGCGCGAAGGACGCGGCGGACAGGCCGTGCGCGCCACCCTTGAGGAGCACGCCGCCCGCGAGCAGGACGAGGATGCCGGTCTCGGCGCAGAGCAGGACGCCGAGGAGTTTGGCCCCGAAGTCGATGGACCGGAAGCCGCCGTACCAGATGAGCACGAGCCCCGCGAGGGACACGGGCAGCCAGGGGATGTCGATGCCGAAGAGGGCGTGCAGGGTGTCCTGCGTGGCGGTGCCGAGCAGGCCGTAGACGCCGATCTCCATGCCGTTGTAGCCGACCATGGCCAGCAGCGCGGCGCCGATGCCGACGGAGCGGCCGAGGCCGCGCGTGATGTACGCGTAGAAGGCGCCGGCGCTGCGGACGTGGCGGCTCATCGTGGTGAAGCCGACGGCGAAGACGGCGAGCGTCAGACCGGCGAGGAGGTAGCCGACGGGGGCGCCGATGCCGCCGAGCGCGATGGCGAACGGGGCGACGCCCGCCATGACGGTGAGCGGGGCGGCGGCGGAGACGACGAAGAAGGCGATGTCGGCGGTGCCGAGGGTGCCGGCGCGCAGGGTGGGCTCCGCGGCGGTCGCGGTCGCGCTGTCCTGCGTCTGCGGTGAGGTGACGGGCATGGGGAGGGAAGCCCTTCTGGCGGCGGGGGACGGGGGTCCCGGAGGCGTCGTCCCGGTGGCCGGGAAACGAAACCTAAAGGCTTTCGGTTTCGGCAATGTAGCCTCCCTTTGGGCATTCGGGAAGACCTCAGATTCGGAGCACGCACGATGGGACGGCCGAGCAAGCCACTGCTGGACAGGGAGCGGATCACCACGACCGCGCTCGAACTCGTCGATGAGAAAGGCGACTTCAGCGTTCCGCGGATCGCCGCCAAGCTCGGGGTCCAGACGGGATCCGTGTATCACCATGTGGACGGCCGGGACGGGATCGTGGAGCTGCTGCGCGAGCGGGTCGCCGCCGCGATCGACCCCGCGACGCTCGCCCGCGACGAGCGGCCGTGGGCCGAGGCCCTCGCGGACTGGGCCCGCTCCTACCGGGCCGCCTTCGCCGCCCACCCCAAGGCGATCCCGCTGCTCACGACGTCACCCGTGCGGGCCCAGCGCGTCCTCGACCAGTACGAGCTCGCGGCCGGGCTCCTGCTGGACGCCGGGTTCGCCCTGCCGGACGTGATGCCGGTGATCATCGGCCTGGAGAACGTCGTACTCGGCTCCGCCCTGGACATGGCGGCGCCGGAGGCGATGTGGGAACTGGCCGACGAGACGGCGACGCCACGGCTGGCGGCGGCCCTGGCCGCGATGGGCGCGGGCCGCGCCGACGCGGCGTTCGAACTGGCGCTGACCGGGTTCCTCACCCACGTGTCCGCGCTGCGGAGGTGACCCGCGGGGGCTACGCCCCGTAGAAGCGCTCCTCCATCACCGCGCGCGCCCGGCGCGTCATGCGGCGGTAGTCCTCCAGCATGTCGCCGACGTGGCCGGGGTCGTAGCCCAAGTACCGTCCCACGGCCGCGAGCTCACGCCCGTCGGACGGGAACGTGTCGCCCGGGCGGCCGCGCACCAGCATGACCGCGCCGCGCACGCGGGACGCGAGGACCCACGCCTCGTCGAGGATCGCCGCCTCCTCTCCCGGGATCAGCTCCGCCGCGCACGCCGCGGCGAGCGCCTCACGGGTGCGGGTCGTGCGCAGCCCCGGCTCCGCCCACCCGTGCTGGAGCTGGAGGAGCTGGACCGTCCACTCGACGTCGGAGAGCCCGCCGCGGCCCAGCTTCGTGTGCAGCGTCGGGTCCGCGCCGCGCGGCAGCCGCTCGGACTCCATACGCGCCTTGAGCCGCCGGATCTCGCGCACGGCGTCCTCGCCGAGCCCCTCGGCCGGGAACCGCAGCGGGTCGATGAGGTCGATGAAGCGCCGCCCCAGGTCCAGGTCGCCCGCGACCGGTTCGGCCCGCAGGAGCGCCTGCGACTCCCACACCAGGGACCACCGCCGGTAGTACGCGTCGTAGGACTTGAGGGTGCGCACGACCGGCCCCGACTTGCCTTCGGGCCGCAGGTCCGCGTCGATGAGGAGCGGCGGATCCCCGCTCGGCAGGGCGAGCAGCCGCCGCATCTCGGACACGACGCGGTTCGCGGCCTTCGCCGCCTCCTGGTCGTCGCCGCCCTCGCGCGGCTCGTGCACGAACAGCACGTCGGCGTCCGACCCGTAGCCGAGCTCGTGTCCGCCGAACCGCCCCATGGCGATGACGGCGAACCGGGTGGGCAGCTCGTCCCCCCATCCCTCGCGCACGACGGCCCGCAGCGTCCCGGCGAGGGTCGCGGCCGTGATGTCGGAGACCGCGCCGCCGACCCGGTCCACCAAGGCGCCCTGGTCGGCCTCGGCGGGCGTGTCCTCGGTGCCGTACGAGGCGATGATGTCGGCGGCCGACGTACGGAACAGCTCACGCCGCCGCACACCGCGGGCCGCGGCGACGGCCTGCTCGGCGCCGTCCGCGCGCCCGACCGCGGCGAGCACCTCCTGCTCCAGCTGGGCGTGCCCGCGCGGTTCGAGGCCCCGCTGGTCGCCGAGCAGCGCGACGGCCTCCGGCGCCCGCATCAGCAGATCGGGCGCGAGCCGGCCGGCCGAGAGCACGCGTGCGAGGTTCTCCGCGGCCGCGCCCTCGTCCCGCAGCAGGCGCAGGTACCAGGGCGTCTTGCCCAGCGCGTCGGACACCTTGCGGAAGTTGAGCAGCCCGGCGTCCGGGTCGGCGGAGTCGGCGAACCAGCCGAGGAGCACCGGGAGCAGCGTCCGCTGGATCGCCGCCTTGCGGGTCACGCCGGACGCCAGCGCCTCCAGGTGCCTCAGCGCGGCGCTGGGGTCGTGGTAGCCGAGGGCGACGAGCCGTTCGCGGGCCGCCTCGGTGCTCAACCTGGTCTCGCCGGAGGCGAGTTGGGCCACGGCGTCGAGCAGCGGCCGGTAGAAGAGCTTCTCGTGCAGGCGCCGCACGACCGAGGTGTGACGGCGCCAGGCCCGGTGGAGTTCGGTGATCGGCTCGGTCCGCATACCCATGGAGCGCCCGGTGCGCCGCAGGTCCGCGTCGCCCTCGGGGACGAGGTGCGTACGCCTCAGCCTGTAGAGCTGGATGCGGTGTTCCAGGGTGCGCAGGAAGCGGTAGGCGTCGTCGAGCTGGACGGCGTCGACCCGCCCCACGTACCCGCCGTCGGCGAGGGCGGCCAGCGCGTCCAGGGTGGTGCCGCTGCGCAGCGAGAGGTCGGCCCTGCCGTGCACCAACTGCAGGAGCTGTACGGCGAATTCGACGTCCCGGAGCCCGCCGGGACCCAGCTTCAGCTCCCGGTCGACCTCACCGGCGGGGATGTTCTCGACGACGCGCTTGCGCATCTTCTGCACGTCGGGCACGAAGTTCTCGCGCTCGGCGGCCTGCCAGACGAGGGGCGAGAGCGTCCTGACGTACGCGTCGCCGAGGACGAGGTCACCGGCGACGGGCCGCGCCTTGAGCAGCGCCTGGAACTCCCAGGTCTTGGCCCACCGCTGGTAGTAGGCGAGATGCGAGGAGAGCGTCCGCACGAGGGGGCCGTTGCGCCCCTCGGGGCGCAGATTGGCGTCGACGGGCCAGATCGTGCCTTCGACGGTCGTGTCGGAGCAGATCCGCATCATGTGCGAGGCGAGCCGGGTCGCGGCCTGGATCGCCTTGCCCTCGTCGGCGCCCTCGACGGCCTCGCCGACGAAGATGACGTCCACGTCGGAGACGTAGTTGAGCTCGTGGCCGCCGCACTTGCCCATCGCGATGACCGCGAGCTTGCACAGCGCGGCGTCCCCCGGCGCGTCCGCCTGCGCCATGGCGAGGGCCGCGCGCAGGGTGGCCGTGGCCAGGTCGGCGAGTTCGGCGGCGGTCTGGGTGATGTCGGTCGTCCCGCACACGTCACGGGCGGCGATCGACAGGAGGCAGCGCCGGTAGGCGACCCGCAGGGAGTTCGGGTCGACGGCGTCCGCGAGGCCCCGCTCGAACTCCTCCACACCGGGGTGCAGGTCGGACGGCTCGTAGGTGACGAGGGCCTGCCAGTCCAGCGGGTGCCGGGCCAGATGGTCGGCGAGCGCCTCGGAGGCGCCGAGGACGGCGAGGAGCCGGTCGCGCAAGGGCTTGGCCGTGATGAGCGTGTCGAGGAGCTCCCGGCGCTCGGGGTCACCGGCCTGCGCCTCGACGAGCCGGACGAGCCCGAGGAGGGCCAGATCGGGGTCGGCGGTGGCGCCGAGGGCGTCGAGGAGCAGCGGGTCGGAGCGCACGGCGGAGAGGCCCGGCACGTCGAGGAGCCGCTCGGCGGCGGAGGGATCCGTGAAACCGTGCCGCAGCAGCCGCGTGAACGTACTGCTCCTGCGCCCTTGCGGCACCGACATCGCACGGCCTCCTGTTCGATCACGCACTGGTCCAGAGCCTAAGGCTTCGCCGGTGAGTTCCGCCCGCGTGCGGGGTCTGCCCTTTGACGGGAGCATCGGGAGACACGGTACGGCCGGACGGGCGCCGGCGCTTCGCGCAGCCGGCACACACTCACGTCTGAGAACGCAGTCGGAAACCGCAGCCGGAAAGGGAGCACCCATGGACTGGACCCTCGAAGTGGTCGTCGTGCCCGTCTCGGACGTCGACCGGGCGATGGACTTCTACGCGAACGGGCTCGGCTTCAAGGTCGACGTGGACCAGGTCGTCACGGAGGGCGTCCGGATCGTGCAGCTGACGCCGCCGGGGTCGCGCTGCTCGATCGCCCTGGAGCAGGGCCTGCCGGTCGCGCCGGGGCAGCAGGCGATGCGGCCGGGGTCGCTGACCGGCATCCAGATGTGCGTGACGGACATCGACGCGGCACGGGCCGAGCTGCTGGAGCGGGGCGTCGATGTGAGCCCGGTGCAGCACGTGGGGGCCAAGGGCTGGGAGGACGGGCCCGGCGACGTCTGGAACTCGTTCATGTTCTTCGCCGACCCGGACGGCAACGGCTGGACGGTGCAGCAGGCGCCGGCCCCGCTCCCGGAGCGCTGAGGTTCACCCGCCCTTCACATGTGCGTGGGACAGGAGCATCTTGGCGTGTGCATGCTCTAGCCGCACCGCCGCCGTCTCTCTCCCCCACCGGAGGTCTCACGTGCTTGGCAGATCACTGTTCCGACGCGGCCTCACCGCGGCGCTCGCGTCGGCCTTCGCCCTGACCGCCGCCGCGGTCGCGCTCTGGTCCGGTGTGGGCGGCTCGTCCGCGCAGGCCGCGGCGGGCGTCCCCACCCCGGACCACACCGTGGTCGTGGTCTTCGAGAACCACGCCTACAACCAGGTGATCGGCTCCTCCAGCGCCCCGTACATCAACAGTCTCAAGACGAACGGCGCCAATCTCTCGGCCTCGTACGCGCTGACGCACCCGAGCCAGCCGAACTACTTCGCACTGTTCTCGGGCGCCACCCAGGGCATCACGGACGACAGCTGCTACACGCCCGGCTTCTCCTCCCAGCCCAACCTGGCCTCCGAGCTGATCGCCGCCGGCAAGACCTGGGGCAGCTACAACGAGGGCCTGCCGAGCCAGGGTTCGACCACCTGCTCGTCCGGCGACTACGCCCGCAAGCACAACCCGTGGTTCGGGTTCAGCAACGTCCCCACCTCCACGGCGAAGACGTTCGCGCAGTTCCCCTCGGACTACTCGACACTCCCCCAGGTCTCCTTCGTGGTCCCCGACCTGTGCAGCGACATGCACGACTGCTCGGTGTCGACCGGTGACACCTGGCTGAAGAACAACCTCTCCGCCTACGCGACCTGGGCGAAGACGCACAACAGCCTCCTCGTCGTCACCTTCGACGAGGACAACCGCCTGGCCGGCAACAAGATCCCGACGGTCCTCTACGGCCAGCAGGTCACCCCGGGCGCCACCTCGGCGACCACCTACAACCACTACGACGTCCTGCGCACGATCGAGGACATGTACGGCCTCCCGCACGCGGGCAACGCGGCGTCGGGCAAGGACATCACGGGCATCTGGACGTCCTGACATGTACGTAGCGGACAGCCGCGCCACGGCGTCCGCGGAACCCGCCGCCCGGCCACCGGCCGGGCGGCGCGGCGCCGCGATCGCCCCCACGGTCCTGGCCCTCGGCTCGGTCAGCCTGATCACCGACGTCTCGTCCGAGATGGTCACGGCCGTCCTGCCGCTCTACCTCGTCGCGGGACTCGGCCTCTCCCCCCTCGGCTTCGGCCTCCTGGACGGCGTCTACAACGGCTTCTCGGCGCTGGTGCGCCTCGTCGGCGGCCACTTCGCGGACCGCGGAGGCGGCCGCCACAAGACCGTCGCCCTGTTCGGCTACGGGCTGTCGGCGCTCTGCAAGCCCCTGCTCCTGCTGGCCGCCACGCTCCCCACGATCGGCATGGTCCTGGCGGCCGACCGCACCGGGAAGGGCCTGCGCACGGCTCCGCGGGACGCCCTGATCTCCCTGAGCAGCACCCCGGCCACCCGCGGCAGGGCCTTCGGCGTGCACCGGGCGATGGACACGACGGGCGCCCTCCTCGGCCCCCTCGCCGCCTTCCTGATCCTGCGCGCGACGACGGACGGCTACGACGCGGTCTTCACCGTCAGCTTCTGCGTCGCGGCCCTGGGCGTACTGGTCCTCCTGCTCTTCGTCCCCCGCCGGCACGAAGCCGAGCGGGTGAGCGCCGAGGACAGCCGCCCCGCACCCGCGCAGGAGACCACCAAGGTCAGCCGTCCCGCACTCGCGCGCCCCACCTTCCGGTCCGCGCTCGCTCTCCTGCGCCGCCGCGCAGTGCGCCGCACCACCGTCTGCGCCCTGCTCCTCGGCCTCGCCACGGTCAGCGACTCCTTCATCTACCTGCTCCTCCAGCGCCGCCTCGGCGTCCCCGACCAGTGGTTCGCGCTGCTCCCCCTGGGCACGGCGGCCGCGTTCCTGCTCCTGGCGGCGCCCCTGGGCCGGCTCGCGGACCGCCTCGGCAGCTGGAGCGTGTTCCTCGCCGGCCACGCCGCGCTCCTCGCCGCGTACGGCCTGCTGCTCTCGCCGTGGCACGGCTCCGCCCTGCCGTACGCGATCCTGGCGCTGCACGGCTGCTTCTACGCGGCGACGGACGGCGTCCTGATGGCGGCGGCCTCCACCGCCATCCCCCAGGAGCTGCGCTCGTCGGGGCTCGCCGTCGTCCAGACCGGCCAGGCGCTGGCGCGCTTCGTCTGCTCGATCGGCTTCGGCGCCGCCTGGACGGCGTGGGGCGACCGCACGGCTCTGGGCGCGGCCACGGTCGCGCTGGCGGCCGGCGCGGCGGTGGCGTACGCCTTCCGGCCCACAGCCCCCACCCCCGCGGAGGTAGTACCCGCATGACGACACGTAACAGGCTGCTCGTCCTCGTCGCCACGGTCATCGCCCTGGCGGCCGTCGCGACCGCCTCGGTCTGGCACGCGGCGGCGCGCGCCGACCGCAGGAACGAGGCGCACGCGGGCGGCCCGATGGTCACGTCGGGCCGGGTGACCCTGCCGGCCGGAGCCACCGCGGCTCCCCGCCACCTCGTCTTCCGCAACATGGCGTGGGGCCCCCACCGGGACGAGCTCACCACGGTCCCGGCGGGCCGACCGGACGCGCCCCGCACCGCGTCGGGCGTCAAGTGCCTGCGTTTCTACGCCGCTTCGGGCACGGCCGTCTGCCTGCGGGCCGAACGGGGCGCGATGCAGGACACGTACACGGCGCGCGTCCTGGACGCGCGGCTCAGGGAGAAGGCCCACTACGCGCTGCCGGGCATCCCGTCCCGCGCCCGTGTGTCGCCGAGCGGGCGGTACGCGGCGTGGACGGTGTTCGTGGGCGGCGACAGTTACGCGGGCACGAACTTCTCGACGCGGGCGGCGATCGTGGACACCCGCACGGGCCACCTCACGCCGACGCTGGAGGACTTCCGGGTCGTCAAGGACGGCCGGACCTACCGCGCGGCGGACGTCAACTTCTGGGGCATCACGTTCGCGGCGGACGACCGCCACTTCTACGCGACGCTCGCGACGCACGGGAAGACCTACCTCGTACGGGGCGATCTGCGCACCCGCACGCTGACCACCGTCCACCAGAACGTCGAGTGCCCGTCCCTCTCCCCCGACGGCACCCGCATCGCGTACAAGAAGCGCGTGAAGGGCCTTTCCGTGGACGCCCCTTGGCGGCTGTACGTACTCGACCTGCGCACGCTCCATGAGACGCCCCTGGCGGAGACGCGCAGCGTCGACGACCAGGCGGTCTGGAGCGACGCGCACACGCTCACGTACGCGCTGCCGGGCGACTACGGCGCGGACCTCTACACCGTCCCGGCAGACGGCACAGGCGCTCCGCACCGCCTCACGAAGGCCGCGGTGTCACCGGCGTACCTGTGACGGGCCGCGATCCGGAACCACCCATGCAGGTGGCAGACGGGCCCGCGACCCGCGAGGCTGGGGCGATGGACATGACCCTGGAAGTGATTCAGCTGCCCGTCTCGGACCTGGACCGGGCGAAGGACTTCTACACGAACAAGGTCGGATTCGGCGTCGACGTGGACCGCGAGGTGATGCCGGGCGTCCGGATCGTCCAGCTCACCCCGCCCGGCTCCGGCTGTTCGGTGACGCTCGCCGAGGGCGTCCCGAACCCCACGGGCACCCCGCAGCCGGGCACGTACCACGGCCTGCAGCTCGTGGTCGCGGACATCAAGGCGGCCCACGCGGAGCTGACGGCGCGTGGCCTCGACGTGTCGGAGCCCCAGCAGTACGCCCCGGACGACGGCGGCACGTTCATGTACTTCACCGACCCGGACGGCAACGGCTGGGCGATCCAGGAGTACCGCAAGCGCGCCACGCAGCCGCTGCACGAGTTGCTGAGCGAACAGCACCGGAGCTGACCCGGCTCACGGCTCCGGGATAAGCCGCACCACCGTCACGACCAGGATCGACCCGGACACGTAGTACCGGACGATGACGCCGCGCACGGTCGCCTCCCTGCGGTCCGCCCACCGGCCGATGGGGAGGGACCCGTGCCCGTACGGGTCGACGCCGAGGGTGCGTTCCAGCTCCGCCCTGAACGGCACGGGTCCCGCCATCTTCGCGAGGGTGTCGTCGGCGGGCGGCGCGTACGAGATGCGGTGGCGACGGCGATGACGGTGGCTCACGCGGCTCCGGCCCTCTCCGCTTCCTCGCGGGCGAGCCGGTCCATGATGGCGTCGGCGGCCGGGTCGGGCACGGCCTCCAGCATCCAGTGCCGCATCACGGCGTGGATCTCGTGCACCCCGGCCGCGTTGATCTCCCGGTCGAACTCGTCGCGCCGGTGCTCCGGCAGGGCGTCGCGGATGGCGGGGATGCTGTTGGGCACCTCGACCTCGACCCCGTCGACGAGGGTCTTGAGCGGTTCGGCCATGATGCGCTCCCTTCTCGCTCCCCGACCACCGTAGCGACCGGCAGAACGCCAAAGGGGCGGGACGCGCCTCGCGCCCCGCCCCTCCAAGTGCCTTACCGCACCGGCAGTTTCTTCCGCAGTTCGGAGCGTGCGGCTAGCTGGTGCGGACCAGCAGGGACACCGTGAGGCCGGTGGGGCGCGCTTCTGCGGACACCTTGTAGCCGGCCTGCAGCGCCGCCGCCTGGGTGGCGGGCAGCCCTTGCAGCGGATCCGGCACGTTCCCCTCCACCACCACCCAGATCCGCTTCTCGCCCCGCAGGCACCGGGCCGGCTCGGGGCACTCGGTCGCCGCCAGGTCGTTGCGCCGGACCGGTGACTCGGAGAGGAAGACGTCGCGCAGCTTCAGGTCGCGGGGAAGGTAGTAGCTGACGCCCAGCGAGAGGGCCTCCTCCTGGACCCGGTTGTAGACGATCGCGTCGCCGGGAGCGTAGCCCTGCTGGATGGTTCGCGCGGCCGCGGCGAAGTCGGGGCCGCCCGACCAGTAGTGCGCGAGCGGCTCGCGCATGGATTTCTGGTCCGAGAGCGTGAGCAGGGTGAGGACCGCGAGGACCGCCGCGATCGCCCGCCGGGACCGTGCCCCGATGGCAAGTCCGGCCCCGGCCAGCATCGCGAGCGCCGGCAGGGTGAACAGCATGTAGCGGAAGTAGAAGTACGAGATGTGTCCGTGGGACACCGCCCAGATCAGCAGGACGGGCGCCACGGCCGACACGGTGCAGAAGACGACGGCGTCGCGGCGCGCCTGGCAGGCGACGAGGGCCAGCAGGAGCACCGTCCCCGCGCACAGGCCGGAGTAGAACAGCTGGGACCAGATGTCGATCAGGCCCCACGTCCCCGGCTCGGCGATCCACCAGATCTGCCGCGCGGTCTGCGCCCTGCCCAGCACCACGACCGGGACCAGCCAGACGACGCCGGCCAGGACTGCGCAGCCGAAGCCGAGCCAGGTCCGGCGCTCGCGCCGGGCCCGCATGGCCACCAGGACCAGATGCCCGATCAGGCACGTCAACGCCATCAAGTGGAACAGTCCGACGGCCGTCAGGGCGAGCGCGTAACCCGCCCATCGCCCCGGGCTGCCGGGACGGTCCAGGGCCCTCAGCAGCAGCAGCGCGGACAGGATCACGGCCAGCATCACCAGGGCGTAGGGGCGGGCCTCGTGGGCGAAGCGGCTCACACCCGGGATCAGGGCGAACAGCAGACCGGCGGCCAGTCCCGCGCGGTGGCCGAACAGCCGCCGCCCGACCAGCGCGACACAGCAGGCGGCACCGGTCATGGCCAGCGCCGAGGGCAGGCGCAGGGCGAGGGCCGAGTCACCGAAGACGCTCGTCCAGGCGTGCAGGATCAGGTAGTACGTGCCCAGCACCCCATCCACCCGCTGCACCGTGGCCAGCACCTGGCCGACGCTGCGGCCGGACATGTCCCAGCTCGTCAACTCGTCGCGGCTGAGGAGCGGTTCGCCGATCCGGTACATCGCCAGGACGAGAGTGACCATCGCCGGGCACCACCACAGACGGACCGCCGTCGCCTTCCGGTCGCCGTGCTGTGCTTCGTGGGCCGGATCGTCGTCCGTGCGCGGAGCGGTAGGGGAGAGAGTTGCCATGGCGAAAGCCATAGCGGCGCGGCGGCGCGGGCGTCCGCCGTGACCCGCCCGTTGGGGGCGGCTTTCCCCTGTTCGGCCCTGGGCTGTTACGGAGCCGGGCCCACGGGAAGCCGTCCCTGCCGGTTCTTACGGAGGGGCTCCCGGCATCAGCCAGTGAGTGACCGTGCCCGGGACGGCCAGGAGTTCGTGGCCCGGGTGGCCCCGACGGCCCCGCCCTCGAACCCGACCGCTCCTTCACATGGACCCACAGTGAACCGCTCCCTGTTTCTCCCGTGCCGCCGGCGTAACGCTGCCGTGGCAGCGTCCCGATGGACGGCCGATCACGAAGTCGACGATCCCGCAGGGCCGTGGACAGCATGTACGGCGGCAAAACTGTCATGTAGGTCAACGCCTGCCGCAGTGGAGCTGTCCCTGATCATCAAGGTTCGCTGCGCAGGTGCCCTTCGGCGTCCGGCTCCGACCTTGAAGGGTCAGTGTTTCGCGAGCCGGAACGACTTCCCCAATGCCACCCCGGCGGGGGCGTTGCCGACGGGGATCGGGGAGCCCACGACCGCGTTGGTCCTGGTGTCGATCACCGACACGCTGTCCGAGCCGGAGTTGGCCACGTAGGCGCGACCGCGGAGGGCGTCGGTGGCCACCCAGGCGGGGCCGTAGCGGACGGGGATCGGGGAGCCGACGACCGCGTTGGTCCTGGTTCTGATCAGCGACACGGTGTTCGAGTCGGAGTTGGTCACGTAGGCGCGGCCTCGGAGGCTGTCGACGGCCACCCCGGCGGGGAGTCCGCCGACGGGGATCGGGGAGCCCACGACCGCGTTCGTGTCCGTGTCGATCACCGACACGGACTTGGAGATGCCGTTGGTCACGTAGGCGCGGCCTCGGAGCCTGTCGACGGCCACCCCGGCGGGGCCTTTGCCGACGTGGATCGAGGGCCCGACGACCTTGTTGGTCTTGGTGTCGATCACCGACACGGACTTGGAGATGCCGTTGGTCACGTAGGCGCGGCCTCGGAGCCTGTCGACGGCCACCCCGGCGGGGCCTTTGCCGACATGGATCGGGGAACCCACGACGGTTTTGGTCCTGGTGTCGATCACCGACACGGTGCCTGAGCCGGAGTTGGCCACGTAGGCGCGACCGCGGACGCTGTCGACGGCCACCCCGGCGGGGCCTTTGCCGACATGGATCGGGGAACCCACGACGGTTTTGGTCCTGGTGTCGATCACCGACACGGTGCCCGAGCCGGAGTTGGTCACGTAGGCGCGACCGCGGACGCTGTCGACGGCCACCCCGGCGGGGCCTTTGCCGACGCGGATCGGGGGGCCGACGAACGTGTTGGTCCTGGTGTCGATCACCGACACGGTGCCCGAGCCGCCGTTGACGACGTAGAGGCGATCACTGCGCCGGTCTTTGTGCGGCGCTGCAAAGGCGTGAGGAGCCGTGGCGGACAGGAGGGCGACGGAGCATGCCGCCAGGATGACGCTCAACCGGTCGAGCCGCCGGCGCCGTGCGCTACGGCGTGGGGATGCGGGGACGTCGCCTGGCGGAAGCTCAGGGAGAGTTCGGGACATTCTTCCTCCAGGCCGGTCGACTCTTGAGGGCCGTCATGATGAGTGCGACGGCTGAGCAGCAAAGAGCGTCCACGACCGTCACAGCACATCCTTCGGTCCGCCACGGTGCTCTGCCAGCCGGACTGCGCTGAACGTGATCGCTTGCCGGGACTTCTCCCATGAGTTCGGGAACCGAGGCCGCGGCCGAAGGCAGCGGGACGATCCCGGCCGAGCCCCTCGAAGCGTGGCAGCGAACAGTGCCGCAGGCTGACCCGCGCGCCCCTCGGCGATGTGGACGTCACGCAGTACGAGCAGGAGTCGTGCGACCTCAGCCACTGCGACACCTCCCGATGGGCGTCCTGGCCGAGCATCGGAGCACGCAGCTGAGGCCCTGGTCCGGTTACCCCTGTGCCGCTCAAGTGATCCGGGAGGCCTGTCCGGTGGTCCGATCCGGCGGCCCACGGCCCACAGACGGCCCGGCCCTCGACGCACGCGACGGGGCCGCCGGTCACAGACCGACGGCCCCAGCGGCTCGACGCGGTGCGAAACCGCTCTGACCTGCGCTTACAGCACCGGCAGGTTCTTCCGCAGTTCGAAGGCGGTGACCTCGGAGCGGTACTCCTCCCACTCCTGCTTCTTGTTGCGCAGGAAGAAGTCGTACACGTGCTCGCCCAGGGTCTCGGCGACGAGTTCGCTGCGCTCCATGAGGGCGATGGCCTCGCCGAGGTTCTGCGGCAGCGGCTCGATGCCCATGGCGCGGCGCTCGGCGTCGGACAGGGCCCACACGTCGTCGTCGGCACCCGGCGGGAGCTCGTAACCCTCCTCGATGCCCTTGAGTCCGGCGGCGAGCAGCACGGCGTACGTCAGGTACGGGTTCGCGCCCGAGTCGATGGAGCGGACCTCGACGCGGGCGGAGCCGGTCTTGCCGGGCTTGTACATCGGGACGCGGATCAGGGCCGAGCGGTTGTTGTGGCCCCAGCAGATGTACGAGGGGGCCTCGCCGCCGGCGCCGGCGGTGCGGCCGCCGCCGCCCCAGATGCGCTTGTAGGAGTTGACCCACTGGTTGGTGACGGCGGAGATCTCGGCGGCGTGCTTGAGCAGGCCGGCGATGAAGGAGCGGCCGACCTTGGACAGCTGGTACTCGGAGCCGGACTCGTAGAACGCGTTGCGGTCGCCCTCGAAGAGGGAGAGGTGCGTGTGCATGCCGGAGCCGGGGTGGTCGGAGAACGGCTTCGGCATGAAGGTCGCCTGCACGCCCTGCTCCAGCGCCACCTGCTTCATGACGAGCCGGAACGTCATGATGTTGTCGGCCGTGGAGAGCGCGTCGGCGTACCGCAGGTCGATCTCCTGCTGGCCGGGGGCGCCCTCGTGGTGGCTGAACTCGACCGAGATGCCCATGGATTCGAGCATGGTGATCGCCTGGCGGCGGAAGTCCATGCCGACGTTCTGCGGGGTGTGGTCGAAGTAGCCGGAGTTGTCGGCCGGGGTGGGGCGTGAGCCGTCGAGCGGCTTGTCCTTGAGGAGGAAGAACTCGATCTCGGGGTGCGTGTAGAAGGTGAAGCCCAGGTCCGAGGTCTTGGCCAGAGCCCGCTTCAGCACGTAGCGCGGGTCCGCGAACGACGGGGAGCCGTCGGGCATCAGGATGTCGCAGAACATCCGCGCGGTGCCGGGCGCCTCGGCGCGCCAGGGCAGCACCTGGAAGGTCGACGGGTCAGGCTTGGCGATCATGTCGGACTCGTACACACGGGCGAAGCCCTCGATCGCGGAGCCGTCGAAGCCGATGCCCTCGTCGAAGGCCTGCTCCAGCTCCGCCGGGGCCACGGCCACCGACTTCAGGAAGCCGAGGACGTCCGTGAACCACAGGCGGACGAACCGGATATCCCGCTCCTCGAGCGTCCGGAGCACGAATTCCTGCTGCTTGTCCATCTTCCGCTTCCACCCATCCTTGCTGGTCAGGCCGCCTGCGTCCGCTCCCTGCGGGACACCGTCGGCAGGCTCCTGAGCATCCCACCACATCACCGTTTCATGCGCGTTGCCGACCTTGATCGACTGGCCGACCCGGGCCCGAACATCGTGCGAACGGCAGATGTATACGACTCCGTGCCCATAGTGCCTGCTGGGGCCCCTCGTCCCATAGTCCCTGCCGCCCGGAGCACCGGCTACACGGCATGGCAACGGCCCCCCGCTCCCCACTACGATCAGCGGACCCGTTCAGCCGTCCCGCCCCTTTCCCAGAAGGACTCACCATGGGTTCCGCCAAGAACACCGGCTCCGCGACGCGCAAGGCCCGGATAGAGGAGATGCGCCGTGCCGACCGCTCCCGCGAGCGCCGCGGCCGTGTCCTGACCATCGTGGTGAGCGGCGTCGTCGTCGTCGCTCTCGCCGGCGTCGGGGCGTGGGCCGTCACGAAGGGGGACGACTCGTCGAAGGACACCGCGGACGCGAAGTCGTCGGCCGGGTCGTTCAAGACGGGCGCGGACGGCGTGAAGACCTGGACCGGGAAGCTGACCCGCAACCACGTCGCGAAGAAGGTGACGTACCCGATGACGCCGCCGGTGGGCGGGGACCACAACCAGGTCTGGATGAACTGCAACGGCGACGTCTACAAGAAGCCGATCGCGAACGAGAACGCGGTGCACGCCCTGGAGCACGGCGCGGTCTGGGTGACGTACACGGACAAGGCCGACCCGGGCGACGTGCAGAAGCTCGCGGCGAAGGTCCGCCAGACGCCGTACTCGCTGATGAGCCCGGACAAGGACCAGAAGGACCCGATCATGCTGAGCGCCTGGGGTCACCAGCGGACCGTGAAGAGCGCCACCGACCCGGACGTGGCCTCGTTCTTCTCGACGTTCGTCCAGGGCAAGCAGACCCCTGAGCCGGGTGCCGCCTGCACCAACGGTCTGTCCCAGTGAGGCGCGCGGCCTGGATCGCGCCGGCCGTGGCGGCGGTGCTCGTCGCGGGCGGGGCGGTCACGTACGCGGTCGCGGACGGGGACGGCGGCGGCTCGTCGGCCGTTCGGGTGCCGGGCGCCGAGTCCGCCGACGCCGGGTTCGCGCGGGACATGGCGGTCCACCACCAGCAGGCCGTCGAGATGTCGTACATCGTGCGCGACCGCACCGATGACGAGGAGGTGCGCCGCCTCGCCTACGACATCGCGCAGACGCAGGCCAACCAGCGGGGCATGCTGCTCGGCTGGCTCGACCTGTGGGGGCTGCCGAAGGTGTCGGCGAAGCCGCCGATGTCCTGGATGGGCATGGGTGACATGCCGCCGGGGCAGGACGGCGCGCTGATGCCGGGCATGGCCACGAACACACAGCTCGACGAGCTCCGCAAGGCGAACGGCAAGCGGGCCGAGGTGCTGTACCTCCAGCTGATGACCGCGCACCACAAGGGCGGCGTCCATATGGCCGAGGGGTGCGTCGAGCGCTGCGGGGTCGGGGTGGAGAAGCGGCTCGCGGCGGGCATGGTCGCCTCGCAGAAGTCGGAAATCGACCTGATGGCAGGGATGTTGAAGGACCGGTCGTAGGCAGGGGGACCCCGGGAGAACCTCAGGGAAACCCCCACCCCGATCACGTACCGCCCCAAATCGCCCTCGGATGGCGTTCCTTGGGCTCTTCTTGGCGCTTCCATTCCCCTTGCATGAACGGTTCGGCGCAACAGTGATCAGTTGCGTGCGCAGCTCGAACGGCGCACGCGCATCACAGTCGCCACACGCGACGAACCACATCGCAGGGGGTTGTATGAGATCCACCCGTGCCGCGGCCCGCGCCGGGCTCAGCCTGGCAGCGACACTGCCACTGCTCGCCGGCGCGCTCGCCATCGCAGCACCCGTCGCCCAGGCCGACCCGAACCCGGGCGCCCGCGACGCACTGACCGGCACCAAGCCGCTGTGGGCAACGGCCAAGGCCGACCAGGGTGCCACGTCGAACAGCTCCACCGTGCACGCCCGCGTCTACCTCGCGGGGCGTGACGCGGCGGGCCTCGCGGCGTACGCGAAGGCCGTGTCCGACCCGCAGTCGGCGTCGTACGGCAAGTACCTCAGCGCCAAGCAGGCCCAGGCCCGCTTCGGCGCGACCAAGGCCCAGATAGCCGAGGTCACGAAGTGGCTCGAGTCCTCGGGCCTCACCGTGACCGACGTCAGCACGCACTACATCTCCGTCTCAGGCGAAGTCGCCGCCGCCGAGAAGGCGTTCGGCGCCCAGCTGCACAACTACGCCAAGGGCAAGCACACCTACCGCGCGCCCACGGCCGCCGCGACGGTGCCCGCGTCCCTGAACGGCGCGGTCCTCACCGTGACCGGCCTGGACAGCGCGCCGCACAAGGCGGACCACGACGAGACGCTGCCGCCGCCGGACGCCGTGTTCCACAACGCCGGCCCCTTCTCGTCGTACTACGGCTCGAAGACGGCGAGCACCGCGCCCTCCGCCTACGGCCAGAAGGCCCCGTACGCGGTGAAGGGCTACACCGGCAAGCAGCTGCGGGCCGCCTACGGCGCCGGCACGAAGACCGGCAAGGGGGTCCGCGTCGCCATCACCGACGCGTACGCCTCGCCGACCATCGCGAAGGACGCGGCCACCTACGCCAAGCGCAACGGTGACGCGGCCTACCGCAGCGGCCAGTTGAAGCAGGTCCTGCCCGCGGACTACACCAAGACCGAGGAGTGCGGGGCGTCCGGCTGGTACGGCGAGGAGACCCTCGACGTCGAGGCCGTGCACGCCGTGGCTCCCGCGGCCGACATCACCTACGTCGGCGCCGCGTCCTGCTACGACGACGCGCTGCTCGACTCGCTCGGCAAGATCGTCGACGGCCACCTCGCCGACATCGTGTCGAACTCGTGGGGCGACATCGAGGCCAACCAGACCCCCGACCTCGCCGCCGCGTACGACCAGATCTTCCAGTACGGCGCGATTGAGGGCATCGGCTTCTACTTCTCGTCCGGCGACAACGGCGACGAGGTGGCGCACACCGGCACGAAGCAGGTCGACGTGCCCGCCAACTCGGCGTGGGTGACGTCCGTCGGCGGTACGTCGCTGGCCGTCGGCAAGGGCGACAAGTACCAGTTCGAGACCGGCTGGGGCACGCTCAAGGCCAGCCTGTCGGCCGACGGCAAGAGCTGGGACGCCTTCCCCGGGGCGTACACCTCGGGTGCGGGCGGCGGCACCAGCAAGACGGTGAAGCAGCCGTTCTACCAGAGCGGTGTCGTCCCGAACTCGTTGGCGCGCGCCAACGGCGGCTCGCAGAAGATGCGTACGGTGCCGGACATCTCCGCGGTGGCCGACCCGAACACCGGCTTCCTCGTCGGCCAGACGCAGACGTTCCCCGACGGCTCGCTCAAGTACGACGAGTACCGCATCGGCGGCACGTCGCTGGCGGCGCCCGTCATCGCGGGTGTGCAGGCGCTGGTCCAGGAGGCCCGCGGCGGGCACGCGCTCGGCTTCGCCAACCCGGCGATCTACGACCGCTCCGGTTCGAAGATCTACCACGACGTGACGGACAAGCCGAACGGCCATGACCTCGCGGTGGTCCGTGTCGACTACGCGAACGGGTTCGACGCGGCCGACGGCCTGCTGACCTCCCTGCGCAGCCTCGGCAAGGACAGCTCGCTCAAGGCCGTCCGCGGCTACGACGACGTGACGGGTGTCGGCTCGCCGGCGCCGGGCTATGTGACATCCTTCGGCCGTCGCTGACCCGAGAAGAGCGGCGCCCGTCCCGGGGGACATCCCCGGGACGGGCGCCGCCCTCAATTCCCCTCCGTTCCCTACTGCTTGACGACCCTCAGGTCGTCGCACCAGCCGCTGCCCTTACCGGTGCGGGTGTAGCAGTAGAGGGTCGCCGAGGTATTGGTGGCGCCCGTGGTGAAGGTGATGCTGCCGGTGCGCCAGCCGAACGCACTGAAGGCCGGAATCCGGGTCTCGGACCCGCCGAAGTTCTTCACTCCCACGGCGAGTTGGGTGTCGTACGCGTCGACGCGCCCCCAGCCGGAGAGCGTGTACGTGGTGTTCGGCGCGACGGTGATCTTCTGCTCCGCCGTGCTCGGGGTCCCCGAGACGCGCAGGCTGGAGCCGCCCCCGTGCGGATTCGCGGTGTCGGCCGCGACGTCCCCCGAGGGCACCCAGGGCGAGACGCCCGTCTCGAAGCCCGGGTTGGCGACCAGGTTGGTCCCGCCCGAACAGGCGGCGTCGTCGAACGCGGAGGCCTGGTGGGCGCCGATGTCGGGACGACAGGCGACGGGCGCGGGAGCGCCGAAGTAGTCCCTGCCGCCGGAGCCGGTGGTGACCTGCCCGGCGCCGCGCGCCGGGGATCCGGCCTTCAACTTGTATCCGGCGGGATCGGCGGAGCCCGGGTCGGCGAGGAGCGGGTCGGCGGTCACCTTGCCGGGGTCGGCGGGCTCGGACGCCGGGTGGTTGCCGTACATGACGTTGTTGCGCCAGGTGTGCTCGGCGGGCTTGCCGCCGTAACCGCCGGTGCCGAGGTTGTAGAAGATGTTGTTGCTCCACAGCGTGGTGGACGCGCCACCGCTGCTCTCCACGACCGACGTGGTGGAACCGGCCCCCATGTAGAAGGTGTTGTCGAGGATCTGGGCGGCCGCGTCGCCGACGGCGTACAGGATGCGCGAGCCGTCGTTGACGGAGAGGTTGTAACGCGCGACCGTGCCCGCCGTGTTGGCGCCGCCTCCGCACGCCCCGCACAGCAGCAGGAAGCCGCCCTCGTTGTCGTGACTGTAGTTGTACTGGAAGAGGGCGCCGCGCGTGCCGAAGTCGGCGTCGAAGGCCATGCCGTCGTTCATGCCCGCCTTACGGCGCACATGGTGGACCTCGTTGTACTGGAAGACGGTTCCGTCACTGTTGATGGTCCACAGGCCCGCGTTGTTGCCGGCCGAGCGCATCCAGATGTCGTACGCCTCGTTGTGCTCGGCCAGCGCGTCCCGGGTCACGCGGACGACCATGCCGTCGCCGCCGATGTCGTGGATCTTGTTGCCGCGGAACACGACACGCGTGCTCGCCGTCCACGCGGGACCACTGGTGCAGCCGTAGATGACGCGGCAGGCCCAGCTGGACTGGGTGGTCAGGCCCTCGCGGTCGACCTTGTAGATCTCGCTGTTCTCGACGAGTACGTCGTCGAAGCGGGTCGGCGTCACAGTGCCGGAGACGCGGAACTGGATGCCGTTGCTGCTCTTGGTGTCGCCGCCGTTGACGTCGTGGACGTAGACGTCGTCGAGGACGTAGTGGGTGCCGGTGCCGTGGTCGGCGAGCTCGACGAGGATGCCGTTGCGCTCGGCATCCGTGGCGCCCTTGTTGGTGACCTCCAGACCGCGGATCTCCCACTGCTCGACGTTGAGCAGGTGGACGGCGGCGTAGACCGTGCCACCGCCCTCGATCACGGGCCGAGCGCCGCCGGAGCCGTAGGGGGCGACCCTGACGGGGGCGGCCGCGGAGCCCGATCCGGCGGGCTTGAGCTGACCGCGGCAGGTGGCTCCGCGCTTGAAGTAGAGCCGGTCGCCGGGCCCGTAGGTGACGGCGTTGGCCGCGGCGAGGCTGTTGTAGGGCGCGGCGAGGCTGCCGTCGCCGTTCGCGGCGGCGGAACAGTCCACGTAGTAGGGGGTGCTCGCGGACTGCGAGGGGTGGGGCGGATGGCCGGGGTGCGCGGATCCGGCGGCCTGGGCGCCCGGCGGGGAGACGAGGGCGGAGGCGGCGAGCGCGAGACCGGCCGCGAGCGTGGTGCAGGCTCTTCGGAGCCCGGATGTAACCGGTGCCATTCTTACTCCTGGGGATAGGAGAGGAGTCCGGCAAGTACCGTGCCCAGCAAGGCGGTTGAGGTCAATGGGTCGGACAGGAAACGGTTACATTCACTAACCGCACCCCCACCCCCGATGTCGCCGCCGCCCCTCGGCTGAGCCGAGCCCCACCCCCTCAGGCGAGCCGGGCGAGATCCGCCCGTCGGAGCCGCCCCAGCAGCTCCTCGCCGCGCGCGAACCGCTCGGCCTCCTCCACCGCGTACAGCCCCAGCCGGCGCACCTCACTGCCCTGCGCGCCCGCCATGTGCGGGGTGACCAGGACGTTGGGAAGGGTGAGCAACGGGTGCCCCGGGGGCAGCGGTTCGGGGTCGGTGACATCGAGAAACGCGTCGAGCCGGCCGGCGGCGCACTCACGGGCCAGCGCCTCGGTGTCGACGAGCGAGCCCCGGGCCGTGTTCACGACGACACCCCCGTCCGGCACGAGCTTCAGCATCTCCTCCCCCAACAATCCACGCGTCTCCGGCAGTTGGGGCGCGTGCACGCTGACGATGGAGCTGCGCCGGCACAGTTCGGGCAGGCCGACGAGTTCGGCGCCGAGGGCGGCGGCGTCGGCCTCGCTGATGTACGGATCGGTGAGCAGGATCCGGTACCCGGCGTCCGAGGCGCGGAGCCCGGCGATGACGCGGCGGCCGATGCGGGAGGCGCCGATGATCCCGACGACGCGGCCGTCGGCACCTTCGCGCGCGGTGAAGCCGGGCCAGCCGCCGGAGTAGCGGGCGGCGACGGGCAGCGCCTTCTTCGCGGCGAAGGTGATCGCGGCGAGCGTGAAGGCGACGACGGGACCCGCGTTGGCGTCGGCGGCGGAGGACACGGTGATGCCGGGCCGGTCCCACAGGTCGTCCGAGACGACGGGCTTGACCGATCCGGCGGCGTGCACGACGGCGCGGAGCCGGGGCGCGTGCGCCAGGACGTCCGAGGTGAGCCGAGGGCAGCCCCAGCCGGTGACCAGCAGCTCGACCCCGGAGAGGACCGCGCGGGCCTCGGGGGTGCCGAGCGGCCCGGTCAGCGGCACGGGCGCGAGGTCGGCGCACCGCCCGAGCCGTTGCCGCAGGTCCGACGGGATGACCCGGTCGAGCACCTCGGCGTCCATGGCCAGTGCCGCGATCGGTCGGTGTGCTGCCACGCGCTACCACCCTCCAGCTGCAGATATCTAGTAACCGGTTACCTCAGGATGTCAGGAGGCTAGGCCCAACGCTGAGAGATGGTCAAGAGATCTCGGAGACAAGGGGGTTGACCCGGCGTAGTAACCGTTTTAGATTCCCGCTCACCTTGTTCCAACAACGGAGGGGTTTCCGTGCCCACGGTGGCGAAGGACAGGCCCGAGACCGAGGCGGTGAAGCCCCCCGGCACCCCGGGCAGCGGGTCAAAGACGCACAAACCCAGTCAGGACAGCTTCTGGAAACGGTTTCGGAGCAGCCGCACCTTCCTGCTGCTCATGGTCCCGGGCCTGGCCTACTTCCTGCTGTTCCACTACGGCGCCTTCATCGGCAACGTCGTGGCGTTCAAGGAGTACGTCCCGTTCGACGGCCTATGGGCCAGCCCCTGGGTGGGCTGGGAGAACTTCACCCGGATGTTCGGCGACGCGGACTTCTGGCACGCCACGTGGAACACCTTCTACATAGCGGTGCTCCAGCTGACGTTCTTCTTCCCCATCCCCCTGGCCATCGCCCTGCTCCTGCACAGCCTGACGTCGGACTTGCTGCGCCGCTTCGTCCAGTCCGTCGTCTACCTGCCGCACTTCCTGTCCTGGGTCATCGTCGTCGCGCTCTTCCAGCAGGTCCTGTCCGACACAGGCTTGTTGAACTCGTTCCTGGGCGACTCGGGGATCCACACGGTCGACATCATCGGCAACCCGGACGCGTACCGTCCGCTGGTGGTCGCCGAGGTGGTCTGGAAGGACGCCGGCTGGGGCACGATCATCTTCCTCGCGGCGCTGATGCAGGTCGACGAGCAGCAGTACGAGGCGGCGGCGATCGACGGCGCGGGCCCCTGGCGCCGCTTCTGGCATGTGACGCTGCCGTCCATCCGCCCGATCATCGTGCTGCTCCTGATCATGCGGCTCGGCGACATCCTGTCGGTCGGCTTCGAACAGATGCTGCTCCAGCGCCAGTCGGTGGGCCCGGAGGTGGGCGAGGTCCTGGACACGTTCGTCTTCTGGCAGGGAATCGTCGGCGGCGACACCGGATACGCGGCAGCGGCGGGCCTGTTCAAGGGCCTGGTGGGCGCGGTGCTCGTCTTCACCGCGAACCGGGTGGCGCACAAGCTGGGTGAGCAGGGGATCTACAAATGACCACAGCCATGAACACCAAGAACCCCACGCGCCCGGCCTGGAAGGAAAACCCGAAACCAGCCACCCAAGCAGCCAAAGCGGTAGCGATAACGGTCGTCCTGGCCCTCGTCCTGATCCCGTTCCTGGTGATCATCTCCACGTCGCTGGCCTCGAACAGGGAAGTAGTGGCCAACGGCGGCTGGGTCCTGTGGCCCACGGACCCGACGCTGCGCGCGTACCGCAACATCCTCAGCGGCGGCATCGTCACCAAGGCCTTGGGCGTCAGCATCGGCGTCACCCTGGCAGGCACCCTGGCCTCCCTGGCCTGCACCTCCTTCCTGGCCTACGCACTCAGCCGCCCAGGAGTCCTGGGCGGCAAACCGATCCTCCTGATCATCCTCTTCACCTTCCTCTTCCCCCCGGGCATGATCCCGGCGTTCCTCCTGGTCAAGGGCCTGGGACTGCAGAACATGTACGCGGCCCTCATCGCCCCGGTCCTGATCAACGTCTTCAACCTGGTGGTCCTGCGAGGCTTCTTCCAGGGAATCCCGGAGGAGCTGTACGAGGCGGCGCGCCTGGACGGTGCGGGCGACTGGACGGTGTTCTGGCGGATCGTGCTCCCGCTCTCCAAGGCGGCCCTCGCGGTGGTCGGCCTGTTCTACGCGGTGAGCTACTGGAACGCCTGGTTCAACGCCTCGATCTACCTGGAGTCCGACCACTGGCCGCTCTCCCAGGTCCTGCGCACCTATGTGATCGGCGGCGCGCAGATCAGCGACACGGGTCTCAGTGAGGCCGGCATGGTCTCGGCCCCGCAGACGACGCAGATGGCGGTCCTGGTGATCGCCACCGTCCCGATCCTCCTCGTCTACCCGTTCCTCCAGAAGTACTTCACCAAGGGCGTGCTCACCGGCGCCGTCAAAAGCTAGCCAGCTGCCCACCTTTCCCGAAGGGGTTCACTCACGTGTCCGGTTCCTCGATGTCGCGTCGCACCCTGCTGCGCTCCATAGCCGTCGGCGGCGCCGCCCTGGCCGCCCCGTCCTTCCTCACCGCCTGTTCCACCGACTCGGGCGGCGGCGCCTCGGTCTCCAACGCGGGCAAGAAGGCGGCCGCGTGGCCGACGTACACCCCCGCCACCGGCGCGAAGCCGGACCTGGCGGCCACCGCGGAGGGCGTCCAGGCGGGCTACACCACATACCCCGCGAAGCTGGTCAAGGCCGTCGCCGAGAAGCCGGGTACGGGCAAGGAGAAGATCAAGGTCCTCTCCATCACGTACGGCACCCCGCCGAAGCCGGCGGCGCAGAACAAGCTGTGGGCGGCGATCAACGAAGCGCTCGGCGTGGACGTCGAGTTCACCGTGGTCCCGGACGCGGACTTCCGCACCAAGATGGCGACGCTGTTCGCGGGCGACGACCTGCCGGACATCATCAACATCGGCGGCGGCTACGTCCTGCCGCGCGAGGCGCAGTTCGTGAAATCCCGCTGCGAGGACCTCACCGAGTACCTGTCGGGCGACGCGGTGAAGGACTACCCGAACCTGGCGGGCATCCCGACGTACGCCTGGCAGGGCATGGGCCGGATCTCGGGCCGGATCTTCGGAGTCCCGGTGGAGCGCCCGAAGCCGCAGGACACGATGTACTTCAACGGCCAGGCGTTCACGAAGGCGGGCTACAAGCCGGGCATGTCGGCGGAGGACTTCGCGGCAATGGCGAAGGAAACAACCACGTCCAAAAAATGGGCCCTTGGCGCCTCGTCAACCGCCTACTTCGGCTACAAAACACACGCCACGTGGCACGGGGCGCCGAACCAGTGGCGCATCAAGGACAACAAAGCGACGTTCTTCGCGAGCACGGACGAGTTCAAGACCACGCTCGAATTCATGTCGAACCTGCGCAAGACCGGCGCGTACTACCCGGAAGCAACATCCGTCTCGCAGGTGGACCTGAAGACGCAGTTCTGGAACGGCACGGTCCTGTCGATGACCGACGGCTTCCTCTCCTACCCGGGCTCGGCACAAGGCATCAAGAATGCCTTCGACCTGGACGCGCTGGTCCCCTACACCCCCGAGGGCACCACACCCGGCTACCAGCAGTCGCAGGGCATCTTCGGCTACACGGTGATCAAGAAGGCGTCGAAGGACCGAGTGAAGATGATGCTCCGGATCCTCGACTACCTGGCCTCACCGTTCGGGACCGAGGAGTACGAGCTGGTGCACTTCGGCCTGGAGGGAACCCACTTCAAGCGGGACAAGGACAACAACCCGATCGCGACACCGCTCGGCCTCGTCGAGTCGAAGGTGAACCTGCCGTTCGTGTACCTGAGCGACGCACCCCAGGTCCTGTACGCGCCGGGCTACGGGGACATCGTCGAACGCCTCCACGCGTGGCAGCAGAAGGTGATCCCGATGATGGTGCCGAACGACCGCTGGGGCCTGCAGTCGGACACGTACAACAAGCAGGGCGCGACACTCGACCAGATCATCAGCGACGGCGTGACGGCCACGGTCACAGGCCGCCGGAAGGTCTCCGACTGGGACGCCGTGTACAAGAAGTGGCTGAACCAGGGCGGACAGCAGGCACTGGAGGAATTCGCCAAGGAGTACGAGGCGGCGCACTGACCGCACGGCATCGTCCATGATGGTCCGGGGCGGCATCGCCCGCCCCGGACGGGCAAGTTGAGGAGACACAACTGTGGGTGAGCGGGTCACCATCCGTGATGTGGCCGCGCGCGCGGGCGTCTCGGTCGCGACTGTTTCGCGGGTCCTGGCGGGCAACTACCCGACATCGGCGGCCTCGCGCGCCAAGGTCCAAAGAGCGGTCAAGGACCTGGACTACGTGGTCAACGCGCACGCCCGAGCCCTCGCCGGCGCCGGACGCAAGACGATCGCGGTCCTGATGTTCGACGTGGTCAGCTCGTTCTACGCGGCCGTGGCGCAGGGCGTGGAGATGGAAGCGGCCCAGCACAACAGACTCACCCTGGTCTGCTCGACGGGCGGCGACCCGGCCCGCGAGCTGGCCCTGGTCCAGATGATGCGCGAACAAGCGGCGGAGGCCGTGGTCCTGGTCGGCGGGGTCATCGAGGACGACGAGTACCGCGAGCGGATGGCGCACTACGCGGAGGCACTCGCGGCGGCGGGCTCGCGCCTGGTCCTGTGCGGCAGACCGGCACCGGCACCCGACGTCCCCGCACTGGTCGTGGAGTACGACAACGGGGCGGGCGCACACGCGATAACCAGCCACCTGCTGGGCGCCGGCCACCGGAAGATCGCGATGATCGGCTACCAGCCGGGCAACACCACGGGCGAGGACCGCGTAACGGGCTACCTCAGAGCCCTGGACGACCACGGGGTCCCCCGCTCGGACGCGATCCTGCACGGCATCGGCTTCGGCCAGCACCACGGCTACGAGGCGATGCGGGACCTGCTCGACAAGTGCAACGGCAAGCCGGACTTCACGGCGGTCTTCGCGGGCGACGACCGCGTGGCGGCAGCGGCGATCCGCGCACTGGCGGAGGCGGGCCTACGGGTCCCCGAGGACATCTCGGTGGTCGGCTACAACGACGACCCAGTAGCAGCAGACATCACCCCCGGCCTCACCACGGTGCACATCCCGGCAGCGGAAATGGGCCGCACGGCCGTAAGACTGGCCCTGACAGGCACGTCTCGCCCGGGCCAGCAACGCCACCTCCTGGGCACACACATAGTGATCAGAGACAGCGTCCGCCCCCACCACCGCTGAGCGCGCCGATCAGCCGCGCACGGACAAGGACCGGAGACAGGGGAGGCAGCCCCACCGAACGACCGGCCGCGTACGAGACGCGGCCGGCACGGAGCGAGTCCCACCGGCCGCGAGACGCCGACGAGACGGGAGGGGACGCGGGGACATGTGCGCGCGGAGCCACCAGCACCACGTACAGGTAATCAGCTAGCTGACGTGCGCCCGTAGAACAGCGAGCACGTACATGCCCCCGCGGCCCCGCACCCGAAAACACAACGGCCGAAGACAGCCGGCGCCCAAAGAACGCACGACCACCCACCACCCGTCCACTCCGTAGATCAAGACGACATCGCGTCAGTCAGACGATTAAACTGACCCCGTGCCTCAACTACGTCTCGCACTGAACCAGATCGACTCGACCGTCGGAGATCTCGCCGGGAACGCCGAGGCGATCGTCCGCTGGACCAAGCACTCCGCCGAACAGGGAGCGCACCTGGTCGCGTTCCCCGAGATGGTCCTGACCGGCTACCCGGTGGAGGACCTCGCCCTGCGCGAGTCCTTCGTCGAGGCATCCCGCCGGGAACTGGCCGCGCTGGCCGAGCGCCTGGCCGACGAGGGCCACGGCGACCTCCCCGTGGTCGTCGGCTACCTGGACCGCTCGGAGAAGGCGCAGCCGAAGTACGGACAGCCCGCCGGCGCCCCCCGGAACGCCGCCGCCGTCCTCCACAACGGTCGCGTGGCCCTGACGTTCGCCAAGCACCACCTCCCGAACTACGGCGTCTTCGACGAGTTCCGCTACTTCGTGCCGGGCGACACGATGCCGGTGATCCGCGTACGCGGAATCGACGTGGCGCTCGCCATCTGCGAGGACCTCTGGCAGGACGGCGGCCGCGTCCCGGCCACGCGCTCCGCCGGCGCCGGCCTCCTGATCTCGATCAACGCGTCGCCGTACGAGCAGAACAAGGACGACACACGCCTGGACCTGGTGCGCAAGCGCGCCCAGGAGGCGGGCTGCACGCTGGCGTACGTCGCCACGATCGGCGGCCAGGACGAGCTCGTCTTCGACGGCGACTCGATCGTGGTGGACGCGGCGGGCGAAGTGGTGGCCAGGGCACCCCAGTTCGCGGAGGGCTGTGTGGTCCTGGACCTGGACCTCCCGGCGGCCGAGCCGGACGCCCCGACGGGGACGGTCGACGACGGCCTGCGCATCGACCACCTGACGATCTCCGAGGACCACGTCCCGGCGTACGAGCCGGAGCTGACCGGCGGCTACGCGGACCGCCTGGACGACGACGAGGAGGTCTACTCGGCACTGGTCGTGGGCCTGCGCGCCTACGCCGCGAAGAACGGTTTCCGCTCGGTGCTGATCGGCCTGTCGGGCGGCATCGACTCGGCGCTGACGGCGGCGATCGCGTGCGACGCGCTGGGCGCGCAGAACGTGTACGGCATCGCGATGCCGTCGAAGTACTCGTCGGACCACTCCAAGGGCGACGCGGCGGAGCTGGCCGACCGTACGGGCCTCAACTTCCGTACGGTCCCGATCGAGCCGATGTTCGACGCGTACATGGGGTCGCTGGGCCTGACGGGCCTCGCGGAGGAGAACCTCCAGTCAAGGCTGCGTGGCACGATGCTGATGGCGGTCTCCAACCAGGAGGGCCACATCGTGCTCGCGCCGGGCAACAAGTCCGAGCTGGCGGTGGGCTATTCGACCCTGTACGGCGACTCGGTGGGCGCGTACGGCCCGATCAAGGACGTGTACAAGACGTCGGTCTTCCGGCTGGCCGAGTGGCGCAACCGGGCGGCGGCGGAGCGCGGCCAGACTCCCCCGATCCCGGAGAATTCGATCACGAAGCCGCCGAGCGCGGAGCTGCGCCCGGACCAGGTGGACACGGACTCGCTGCCGGACTATCCGGTGCTGGACGCGATCCTGGCGATGTACGTGGACCGGGACAAGGGCGCGGACGCGATCGTGGCGGCCGGGTTCGACGCGGACCTGGTGACGAAGACGCTGCGGATGGTGGACACGGCGGAGTACAAGCGGCGCCAGTACCCGCCGGGCACGAAGATCTCGGCGAAGGGCTTCGGCAAGGACCGCCGCCTGCCGATCACGAACAGGTGGCGGGAGTCGGCGCAGTAGTCACCGCGCCCAATCCCCAAGCCCCAGAGGGTGGGCCCCGACCCCCGGAGCCCACCCGTCCCGTCCGTCACGTCACGCCCCATGACGTCCCGTCCCGTCACCGACGACGAGTGGGCTCTCCCGCGTCCGGAGCCGAAACGGCGTCGGGCAGATGCGAGGCCACGAGGAGCCCACGCCGCGTCGTGGCCGAGGCGGCAACGGCCCGGGAGCGACGCAGGTCGACCCCGTAGGCAGCCCCGGCGACCCCGATCCCGAGGACGGCGAGCGCGGCCCCGGCGACCGCGGGGGACGTGAGCCCGAACCCGGCGGCGAGGGCGAGCCCGCCGATCCAGGCGCCGCCGGCGTTGGCGAGGTTGAAGGCGGCCTGGTTGGCGGAGGAGGCGAGGGAGGGCGCGGCGGAGGCCTTCTCCATGACCATGAGCTGGAGCGGCGACCCGGTGATGAAGGCGGCCATACCGAGCAGCACCACAGCGACCGCGGCGCTCCACTCGGCACGCATCAGCACAGGGAACAGCGCCAGCACCACACCGAGCGAGACGAGCCCACCGAACAGAGTCCCGCGCAGGGACCGGTCGGCGAGCCGCCCGCCGAGCAGGTTCCCGGCGGTGGCGCCGACGCCGAACAGGGCGAGCAGCAGCGTGACACCGGCCTCCGCGAACCCGGCCGCGCCGGTGAGCATCGGCGTCACATAGCTGTACGCGGCGAAGAGCGCGCCGAACCCGGCGACGGTGGTGGCGAGGGAGAGCCACACGGGCAGGGAGCCGAGCGCCTTGAGCTCACCGCGCAGCCCGCCGGTCTCGCCGTGGCCGTGGTCGGCGGGAACGAGCAGCAGGAGTGCGGCTATCGCGGCGAGCCCGATGGCGCTGACGGCGAGGAACGTGGCGCGCCAGCCGAGCTGCTGGCCCATGAGCGTGGCGATGGGGACGCCGATGACGTTGGCGACGGTGAGCCCGAGGAACATCAGGGACACGGACCGGGCCTTGCGCTCGGGCGCGACGAGCGAGGTGGCGACGACGGCGCCGACGCCGAAGAAGGCGCCGTGCGGCAGCCCGCTGACGAAGCGCGCGGCCATCAGCAGGTGGTAGTCGGGCGCGGCGGCGGACACGGCATTGCCGGCGACGAAGAGCACCATGAGCGCGACGAGGACGCGTCGGCGGGGCATGCGCGCGGTGAGGGCGGCGAGGAGCGGGGCGCCGATGACGACGCCGAGGGCGTACGCGGAGACGAGGTGGCCGGCGGAGGGGATGGAGATGTGCAGATCGTCGGCGACGTTGGGCAGGAGGCCCATCATCACGAACTCGGTGGTGCCGATGCCGAAGGCGCCCACGGCGAGGGCGAGCAGGGCCAGGGGCATGAAGAAGAGACCTTCCACGGGAAGACGGGCGGGAGACACGGGAATCCGTAAGTTTACGTGCGGAACAAACTCTCCCGCGCCAAGTCTTCCGTGAGGTGAGGCCCCGGTTTCCACCGAGTCAACAACGGGTGTGGAGTGCGAACCCGGAGGTCAGGACCGGGTGAGATCGACCTTCGCCGCGATCGGCAGATGATCGCTGCCGGTCTCGGGCAGGGTCCACGACGTGACCGGCTCCACACCCTTGACCATGATCTGGTCGATACGGGCCATGGGGAACGACGCGGGCCAGCTGAACCCGAAGCCGTTGCCGGCGGCACCCTGCGTGGAGCGCATCTGCGACGTGACGCCGTTCAGCGCGCGGTCGTTCATCGTGCCGTTGAGGTCGCCGAGCAGGATGACCTTGCCGAGCGTCTCGTCGGCGATGGCCTCACCGAGCGCGTCGGCGGAGGTGTCGCGCTGGCTGGCGGTGAACCCGGCGTGCAGCTTGACCCGCACCGACGGCAGGTGCGCGACGAACACGGCGACGTCACCCTGGGGCGTGGCGACCGTGGTGCGCATGGCGCGCGTCCAGCCGAGCTGGATGTCGACGGGCCGCGTCGCGCTCAGTGGGTACTTGCTCCACAGCCCGACGGTGCCGGCGACGGAGTGGTACGGATACGTCTTCGCGAGCGCCTTCTCGTAGACGGGGACGGCGTCGGACGTCAGCTCCTCCAGGGCGACGACCTGCGCCCCGGAGGCGGCGATCGTGTCGGCGGTGCCGGTCGGGTCGGGGTTCTCCGCGTTGACGTTGTGTGTGGCGACGGTGAGGTCGCCGCCGCTCGCGGTCTTGTCGGTGAGGAGCCCGCCGAAGAGGTTGAGCCAGACGACGCCCGGGACCAGTACCGCGATCAGGGCCGTCGCGGACTTCCGCACGACGGCCAGGACGAGCAGGACGGGCACGAACACGCCGAGCCAGGGAAGGAAGGTCTCGGTGAGGGAGCCCAGGTTTCCGAGGGTGTTGGGGATCTGCGCGTGGAAGAGCATCACGAGCGCGACCAGAACGGCCAGCACCGCGAGGACCGCCCCGCGGCGCCAGATCCCCCGGTCACGCCACCCGCCGGTCAGGCGGCGCAGCGGGTCCCTGGAAGGCTGGTGCCCCGAGCCGCCGCCACCCGTTTCCGTCCTGAACCCCTGCGCCATACCGTCGTCGCCTCACTGCCCTGCCGTGCACACCGACCTCGCCCTGAAACCCTAGGGGATGATCGGCGCCCTCCTCGCCGTCCACGACGGCCGTACGGGCACGAGGACGAACGCTTGGGCGCCCGGGGTTCCGGATCACCGGTGCGCACGGGGCCTCTGTGACGAAACGCGCATATTCAGTCCGGTGGCCGCAATCCGGCGAGCGCGCAGTCGACGATCCGCTCCGAGAGGTCGTCGGCGAGCGGCGCGTCGGGCCGGATCATCGTGCGGAGCAGCATCGGCCCGACGATGAAGTCGTTGGCAAGCTCTATGTCGACGTCGGCGCGCAGCTCGCCGTTCTCGACGCCGCGCCGCAGCACGTCGAACATGACGCGGCGGCGCGGCTCGATCACGGTGGCGTGGTACGCGTCCCAGAGCTTCGGCAGGCTCTTCATCTGCGCGAAGACGTTGTGCAGCAGGGCCGAGGAACGGAGGGACACGCCGCGTCTGCGCAGGTGCTCCAGGAGGCTGATCAGGTCGTCGCGCATGGAGATGCCCGGCAGTTCGGGCTCGGGCTCCTCCATGATGCGCAGGACCTCGACGAAGAGCTCCTCCTTGCCGGACCAGCGCCGGTAGATGGTCGCCTTGCCGACTCCGGCGGTGCGGGCGATCCGCTCGATGGACAGCTCCGTGAGCGGGACACCGTCCTCGATCAGCTTGAGGACGCCCTCGACGATGGCCCGCTCGACGGCCTCGCTGCGCGGGCGCCCCCGCACCGCGCGCCCCGCATCCACGTCCACGACCACTCCGCCTCTCCGCCTTCCCGCCGCCCGGTGTAGCGGCGATTGTCTCAGCAGGTCACCGACCTGCCCGGACAGGTGCCGTCAGCGACTCACCCCGACTGTCTCCTCGGTGCTCTCCTCGGCCGCCGCCCGCGGCGGGCGACCCGGCAGGAACAGGACGGTGACGACGGCGCTGACGAGCGCGATCCCGGCCCCGCACAGGGCGGTCACGTGCATGGCGTGCAGGAAGGAGTCGTTGGCAGCGCCGACCAGCGCGTCGCCGCGCGGGCCGAGCCTCGCCGCGATGCCGAGGGTGGCCTCGATGGACTCGCCGGCCGTGTGCCGCAGTCCGGCGGGCAGCAGGCCGAGCTTGTCCTCGATGCCGCTGCGGTACGCGGTGGACAGCACGGAGCCGAGTACGGCGATACCCAGGGCGCCGCCGACCTGCCGGAACGTATTGCTGAGCGCGGACGCGGAGCCCGCCTTCTCGCGCGGCAGGGCCTGCATGATGACGACGCTGGTGGGAGTCATGACGTGCGCCATGCCCGTACCCATGAAGAAGAAGATGACTTCCAGGATCCAGATGGGCGTGTCCGCGTCGAGGATCGTGAACGCGGCGAGCATCGCGGCGAGGATCACCAGGCCGCCGGTCGTCGTGGCGCGCACTCCGAAGCGGTCGACGACGAGCCGGGCGCGCGGCGCGAAGATCAGCTGGGCGGCGGCGAGCGGCAGCATCAGGAGGCCGGTCTGCAGCGGCGAGTAGCCGCGCACGCTCTGGGTGTAGAAGACCGAGAAGAAGGTGACGCCCATCAGCGCGAAGAAGACGAGCGCGATGGCGGCGATGGCCGCGGAGAACACCTTGTTCTTGAAGTACGTGATGTCGATGGACGGGTGGTCGCTGCGCTTCTCGTACAGGACGAAGCCGACGAGGACGACGAGTCCGGCCACGCTGGTCAGGAGGACCGCGGGGTCCGTGAAGTCGGCGAGCTGGCCGCCCTTGATGATGCCGTAGACGAGCAGCACGAGTCCGACGACGGAGAGGGCGACGCCCACCAGGTCGATACGGCCGGGGTTGGGGTCGCGGGAGTCCGGCACGAGGGCCAGCATCAGGACGACCGCGATGATCACGATCGGCACGTTGACCAGGAAGACCGAGCCCCACCAGAAGTGGTCGAGGAGCAGGCCGCCGGTGATGGGGCCGATGGCGATGGCGATGCCGACGCCGCCCGCCCAGATGCCGATGGCCTTGGGCTGCTCGTCACGCTCGAAGACGTTCATGAGGACGGCGAGCGTCGCGGGCATCACGAAGGCCGCGCCGATGCCCATGATCGCCCGGAAGATGATGAGCTGGAGCGGCGAGCCGGACTCGGCGGCGAGGGCGGAGCCGAGGCCGAAGACGACGAGGCCGAAGACCAGCACCTTCTTGCGCCCGAGCCGGTCGCCGAGCAGACCCGCGGTGAAGAGCAGTCCGGCGAAGACCAGCGTGTAGGCGTTGATCGCCCACTCCAGCTCGCCCTGCGTGGCGCCGAGGCCCGTGGGGGCCGGGGTCGAGATCGTCTTGATCGCGACGTTCAGGATGGAGTTGTCGAGCACGACGATCAGCAGGCTGAGCATCAGCACGCCGAGGATCGCCCATCGGCGGCGGTGCACAGCCTCCGGTATGCGCGGCGGTGCGGGAACGGCAGGAGTGGTCATGAGGCTCAGCCTAGGGGAATTTCGATACGAGACCGTCTCGTATTGGAAGCCCTTAAGAAGACTTTACGAACCCGGCGGGCGACCCGCTCGCGGGGTGACCCACCCGGCACCCACCCCTCTAGCCATTCCTCGGCACGCGGTGCCACCATGGAGGGGATCCGGGGACGCCGTGAGGGTGCCTCGAGACAACAGAAGGAGCCGTTGCTATGACGCAGCTCTCGGCTGCCCAGAACACCCCCGACAGCAGCAGCAAGGCGCTGTACGGGGGCAAGAGCAACCGGCGCATCACGGTGCGCGACATCACGCTCGCCAAGGAACGCGGCGAGAAGTGGCCCATGCTCACGGCGTACGACGCGATGACCGCGTCCGTCTTCGACGAGGCCGGCATCCCGGTCATGCTCGTCGGCGACTCCGCCGGCAACTGTCACCTCGGGTACGAGACCACCGTGCCCGTCACCCTCGACGAGATGACGATGCTCTCGGCCGCCGTCGTACGGGGCACCAAGCGCGCCCTCATCGTCGGTGACCTCCCCTTCGGCTCGTACCAGGAGGGCCCAGTACAGGCCCTGCGGTCCGCGACGCGCCTGGTCAAGGAGGCCGGGGTCGGCGCCGTGAAGCTGGAGGGCGGCGAACGCTCGCTGGCCCAGACCGAGCTGCTCGTGCAGTCCGGCATCCCGGTCATGTCCCACCTGGGCCTCACCCCGCAGTCCGTGAACACGATGGGGTACCGCGTCCAGGGCCGCGGCGACGAGGACGCGCACCGGCTGCTGCGTGACGCCAAGGCCGCGCAGGACGCCGGCGCGTTCGCCGTCGTCCTCGAACTGGTCCCGGCCGAGCTGGCCGCCGAGGTCACCCGGTCCCTGCAGATCCCGACCGTCGGCATCGGCGCGGGCGCCGAGTGCGACGCCCAGGTCCTCGTCTGGACCGACATGCTCGGCCTCACCGGCGGCAAGATGCCGCGCTTCGTGAAGCAGTACGCGGATCTGCGTGGCGTCATGGGCGAGGCGGCGAAGGCCTTCGCGCAGGACGTGGTCGGCGGAACGTTCCCCCAGGAGGAGCACTCGGTCCACTGACCCGGACCGCCTGAACCACAGTGGCACCACAGCAGCTCGTCGATCTTCCCCCGTCGGCGGGCTGCTGCCGTTCCGCCGCCCTTCCGTACTGCCCGTCTGTCGCCGTTCTGCAGATGCCGTACAAGGGGCTGTCGGCCGCCTGTCGGTGGATTGTCGGTGGCACCTGGCACCTTGTACGGCATGACGCGAATCGACAAGAACCCCCCACACAGTGACGCCGGCGGCCGCACGGCCTCCGTCACCGTGCGGGGGCTGGTCAAGCACTACGGCGAGACCAAGGCGCTGGACGGCGTGGACCTCGACGTGCACGAAGGCACGGTCATGGGTGTGCTCGGTCCGAACGGCGCGGGCAAGACCACCCTCGTCCGCTGCCTGTCCACCCTCATCACCCCCGACTCGGGCACCGCGTTCGTCGCCGGGTACGACGTGGCGAAGCAGCCCCGGCAGCTGCGCCGCGTGATAGGCCTCACCGGCCAGTACGCCGCGGTCGACGAGAAGCTCTCCGGCCGCGAGAACCTGTACATGATCGGCCGACTCCTCGACCTGTCCCGCAAGGAGTCCCGCTCCCGCGCCGACGCGCTCCTGGAGCGGTTCTCTCTCACCGACGCCGCCACGCGCCCGGCGAAGACGTACTCCGGCGGTATGCGCCGCAGGCTCGACCTCGCCGCGTCGATGATCGGCAGCCCGGCCGTCCTCTACCTGGACGAGCCGACGACCGGCCTCGACCCGCGCACGCGCAACGAGGTGTGGAGCGAGGTCAAGCGCATGGTCGGCGACGGCGTCACCGTGCTCCTCACCACCCAGTACATGGAGGAGGCCGAGCAGCTCGCCAACGAGCTGACGGTCATCGACCGCGGCAAGGTCATCGCGGGCGGCGCCATCGACGACCTCAAGGCGAAGGTCGGCGGCCGCACCCTGCGCATCCGCCCGGCCGACCCGCTGGAGCTGCGCCCGCTGGCCGCCGCCCTCGACGACATGGGCCTCACCGGGCTCGCCACGTCGACGGTGGACGCCGAGGCCGGCGCCGTCCTGGTCCCGATCCTCAGCGACGAGCAGCTCACCGCCGTGGTCGGCGCGGTCACCGCGCGCGGCATCACGATCGGCTCGATCGCCACCGAACTGCCCAGTCTGGACGAGGTGTTCCTGTCCATCACCGGCCAGAAGGCCAGTGCCCCGCAGGACGACACCCGCACCTCCGAGCTCGAAGGGGCCGCCGTATGAGCGCCACCACGCTGACGCCTCCCCTGAATCTCGAGGCCGACTCGCGCATCTCCCTGCGCTCCCACATCCGTCACACCGGCGCGCTGGTCCGCCGCAATCTGCTGTGGATCCGCCAGGACCCCGAGTCGATGTTCGACGCGGTCCTGATGCCGATCGTCTTCACGCTCCTGTTCGTGTACGTCTTCGGCGGCTCCATCGGCCAGGCGCTCGGCGGCGGCCAGGACCAGTACGTGCAGTACGTGGTCCCGGGCATGATGGCGATGATGAGCATGAACATCGCCATGGCGGTGGGCACGGGGTTCAACCAGGACTTCCAGAACGGCATCATGGACCGCTTCCGGACCCTGCCGATCGGCCAGGGCTCGGTCCTCTTCGCCAAGATCGTGGTGGAGCTGATGCGGCTCCTCATCGCGACGACGATCATGATGATCGTCGGCCTCCTGGTGGGCTTCGACATCACGAACTGGCCCGGCCTGTTCGCCGCCGTGGGCCTCACCGCCCTCTTCGGCACGTCCATCATGTGGATCTTCCTGGTCCTCGGCGTCGTGATGAAGAGCGCCCAGGCCGTGCAGGGCATGGGCTTCCTGGTCCTGATGCCGCTGCAGTTCGGTTCGTCGATCTTCGCGCCGACGCAGTCGATGCCGGGCTGGCTCCAGGCCTTCACCGACTACAACCCGCTCTCCTCACTCGCGGACTCCGCGCGCGGTCTGATGGTGGGCGGCCCGGTCACGCACGACGTGTGGGTGACGGTGATCTGGTCCGCGGTCCTCACGCTCGTGATGGCCCCGATCGCGATCCACAAGTTCCGTACGAAGAACTGACGTTCAGCCGGATCGGAAGATCAACCGCGATCGCGTCCCAGCAGGGCGGCGGCCTCGTCGAGAGACAGGTCGCCGCCCTCGGCGTACGCGGCCTCGTACGCATGGTCGCCGATGACCTCACGGATCGCGGACTCGGCGGACGCGCGGGCGTCACGCTCCAGGTAGGACCGCACATGCCGGGACGGAAGCTGTCCGTCGGCGGCGCCCATGAGGCGGGCGGCGTCGCGCGCGTCGGCCGTGTCGCCGCTCAGGTTCAGGGAGCGGGCGGCGGTGACCAGGTGCATGGCGGGCATGTGCGGGGCGATCACCAGAGACAGCGGGTCGGTGGACAGCTCCAGGGCCTCGGTGACGCCGGCGAGGGCCTCCTCCGCAAGGCCGTCCTCCGAGTCGAGCCAGGCGTTCATCCCGACGATGAAGCCCCGGAAGACGACGAAGTTCATCGCCTTGAACTCGTCCTGGAGGAGCCGCAGTTGCTCACGCGCCTCGGCGACGCGGCCGGTGGCGCCGTACCGCCCGGACAGGAACATGCGGGCGGCGGGCCAGGCCTCGTTCGCATGGCGCTTGCCGGGGTCGAGGATGCCGAGCAGCAGCTGCTCGCCGCGTTCGCCCTCACCGTCCTCGATGAGGGCCTGCCCGAGCCGCGCGTTCAGGATCGCCACCTGCGCCTGCGCGCCGAGGCGTTCGGCGCCCTCGATGGCGGCCGTGTAGTCCTCGGCCGCCGCGGCGTACGCGCCGCTGCGCTCATGGGCCTCGCCGCGCGCGGACAGCGCCTCGGCGACGCCCCACCGGTCGCCGAGCCGGGTGAAGAGTTCGAGGGCCTCGTCCGCGTCCCGGACGGCGTCGCCCGCCCAGTCGCTGCGGTTGGCGAGGATGTTGGCCCGCAGCTGGAGTGTGAGGGCGAGCTCCCAGGTGTAGCCGAGTTCACGGCAGGTCCGCACGGTGACGTCGGCGAGGTTCCACAGCGCCTCCATGTCGCCGCTCATCATCACCGCGTAGAACCAGAGGTTGCCCGGCGAGCGGCAGGTCTGCGGGAGGCCCGGACTGTACGCCTGCGCGATGGCGCGCAGCTTCGCGCCCCCCTCCTCCGTCTGCCAGGTCTCCATCTCCATGTCCATGTAGGCGAGGCGGAGCAGATGCACCCCGCGCCGCGCCTCCACGAGGAGTTCGGGACCGAGCGGCGGCGGGACGTCGGTGCAGCGCTCGTGGAGCGGGGGCGCGGGGGCGGCGGGCGGGGCGAACGGGTCGGGGCCGAGCCCGGTGGCCTCCCGCGACCAGTTGCGGGCGTCGAGGCGCAGGTCGCGCATCTGCCAGAACCAGGCCAGTGAGAGCACCAGGGAGAGCGTCTCCTGCTCGTCCCGGGCGGCGACGGCGTGCCGCAGGGCGGTGCGCAGGTTCTCGTATTCGCGTTCCAGGCGGGCGATGGCGGCGCGCTGGCCGTGGCCGCGCAGCTGCGGGTCGGTGGTGCGGGCCAGTTCGCGGTAGTACGTGAGGTGGGCGCGCTCGGCGTCGGCCCGGTCACCGGCCTCGTCCAGGCGGTCGCCGGCGTATTCGGCGACGGTCTCCAGGAGCCGGTAGCGCATGGCGCCGGCCTGGTCGCGGGTGTCGTCCGCGGCGTGCACGTCGTCCGCTTCGTCTTCCCCCTCAGGCTCGTCGCCGTCCCAAGGCGCCGCCACCACGAGGGACTTGTCAACGAGTGAGCCGATCGCGTCGAGGGCGCCGGGGCCGCACACCGCCTCCGCGGCCGCGAGGTCGCAGCCGCCGCTGAAGACCGACAGCCGGCCCAGGACGGTCCGCTCCTCCTCGTCGAGGAGGTCCCAGGACCAGTCGACGACGGCCCGCAGCGTCTGCTGGCGGGGCAGGACGGTGCGGGCGCCCGAGGTGAGCAGGCGGAAGCGGTCGTCGAGGCGGTCGGCGATCTGGCGGGGCGTGAGCATCCGCAGCCGGGCGGCGGCGAGTTCGATGGCGAGGGGCAGTCCGTCGAGGCGCCGGCAGATCTCGGCCGCGGCCCGCTCGTCGTCCCCGACCCGGAACCCGGGCCGCACGGCGGCGCCCCGCTCGCCGAACAGGCGCAGGGCGAACGGTTCCGGCAGTGGCTCCACCGGGTGCAGCAACTCGCCCGGCACGCCGAGGGGTTCGCGGCTCGTCGCGAGGACCGTCACGCCGGGGCACTGGCTGAGCAGCTGCTCGGCGAGGTGGGCGGCGGCCTCGATCACGTGCTCGCAGTTGTCGAGGATCAGCAGCATGCGGCGGTGCGCGCAGTGCTCGGCCAGGCGCACGAGGGGGTCCTCGCCGTGGCGGTCGGACGCGGCCCGCAGTTCCTCGGCACCGGCGCCGCGCAGCACGGTCTCGCGGGCCCCGAGCGCCGTGACGACGGCCTCCGGCACGGCGTCCGGGTCCTCGACGGGGGCGAGCTCGGCCAGCCACACGCCGTCCGGCAGATCCATGCCCTCGGCGGCCTCCTGGGACAGCCGGGTCTTCCCGGCGCCGCCGGGGCCGAGCAGCGTCACGAGCCGCACGCGTCCGAGGTCCTCACGGATCGCCCCGATGTCCCCGGTGCGCCCCACGAACGAGGTGAGCCGGGCGCGGAGGTTGCCGGTGGGGACGGGTGCTCTGACGGGGGCGGACGGGCCGGCGTCTCGCGGGGAGGGGGCGGCGGGGCGCGGCGCGAGGAGGTCGGCGTGCAGTGCGCGCAGTTCCGGGCCGGGGTCGGTTCCCAGCCGCTCCGCGAGCTCGACGCGTACCCCCTCGTAGGCCGCGAGCGCCTCGGCGGTGCGGCCCGCGTCGCGCAGGGCGCGCAGCCGCAGCGCCTGGAGCGGCTCGTCGAGCGGATGCGCGTCGCACAGCGCGGTCAGTTCGGGCAGGGCGGTCTCGGCCCTGCCCAGCGCGAGTGACGCGGCGAGCCGGGTGCGCCGGGCGTCGAGGTGGAGGGCCTCCCAGCGGGCGGCGTCCGCCGAGCGGTCCGGCAGATCGGCCAGCGCGGGGCCGCGCCACAGGGCGAGCGCGTCGTCGAGAACGGCCGCGGCCTTGCCCGGGTCTCCGTCGGCCAGCGCCCGCACCCCGTCCCTCACGAGCCGGTCGAAGCGGAACAGGTCGATGTCCTCGGAGGCGGCGGCCAGCCGGTAGCCGCCGTCGAGCGAGTGCACCGCGTCGGCGCCGATCGCCCTGCGCAGCCGGCCCACGAGCGCCTGGAGCGCGCCGGTCGCGTCCGCGGGCGGTTCGGCGCCCCACACCTCGTCGGCGAGCACCTGCGGCGGGACGGTGCGGCCGGGGCGCAGCGCGAGCACGGTCAGCAGGGCGCGCAGCCGCGCCCCCCCGACGGGGACGGCCGTGCCGTCGTCGCGGAGTGCCTGTGTGGAGCCGAGGATGCGGTAGCGCACCGGCCCATTGTCCCCAAACGGGCCGCCGGACCGCGCCCGGGTTTAGGCGGGAGGGCGATCCGGGGCGTGGAGCACGGGTCTCGGCGGCGGGCAGACACCCGTCAGGGCGGGGCAGTGGGCACGATTTCGCCGGTTTCGCGGAACCCGGGACCTGCCCCGGCACGTTCCCCCCACACCGCACCACCGATACGGTCAGCCCGTCGACCCCGCACCGCACCAGGCCGCACGCACCCCGGGAGCCATCCTCCATGACCACCGCCGCCACCCGTCGCAGCGATCGCAGGATCAGCCCCGTCTTCCTCGGCATCGCCGCCGTCACCGCCGTCACCGGCTGGGCCGTGTGGACGGACTTCGCCGCGCAGCCCGGCATCGCCGTCTTCCTGTTCGTGACGGGCGCCTGGATCGTCTCGCTCTGTCTGCACGAGTACGCCCACGCGCGCACGGCCCTGCACAGCGGCGACATCTCCATCGGCGCGAAGGGTTATCTGACCCTGAACCCGCTCAAGTACACACACGCCCTGCTCAGCATCGTGCTGCCCGTCATCTTCGTGATCATGGGCGGGATCGGTCTGCCCGGCGGTGCCGTCTTCATCGAGCGGGGCCGGATCCGGGGCCGCTGGCGGCACAGCCTCATCTCGGCGGCGGGCCCGCTGACCAACGTCCTGTTCGCCGTCGTGTGCACGGCGCCGTTCTGGCTGGACGCGCTGAACGGGGTGCCGGACACGTTCCGCTACGCGCTCGGCTTCCTCGCCCTGCTCCAGGTGACCGCGGCGATCCTGAACTTCCTGCCGGTCCCCGGCCTGGACGGCTACGGCGTCATCGAGCCCTGGCTGTCCCACAGCTTCCGGCGGCAGGTGGAGCCGTTCGCCCCGTTCGGGCTGCTCGCCGTCTTCGGCATCCTGTGGATCCCGGGGGTGAACGAGGTGTTCTTCGACGCGATCCACGCGATTCTGCGCTCCCTCGGTGTCACCGAGTGGGACACCTACTGGGGGCAGGAGTTCTATCGCTTCTGGCAGGGCACCCCTGAGATCCCCGTCGTCACGCAGTAGGCGCGACCGCCGCCTTCGCCTGCTTCTCCGCCTTGGCCCGGCGCACGTAGTACCAGGTCATGTTCGAGGTGAGGCCCGCGAGCAGCACCCAGACGATGCCGAGCAGGCTGCCCTGCACGAAGGCGACCACGGCGGCGACCACCGAGAGGACGCAGACGACTAGGGCGTACAGAGCGAGGCGGGGCATGGGGGTCGGCTCCTGTCGGGCGGAGAGGTCGTACGCCGACCAGTGTCCCCCATGCCCCTTCCGCGGCTGCACGTCGGCTCCGCGTCCAGCCGTACGGCGGTGGCCTCGCTCTACACGTCGGTGACCCGCAGCCCCGCGTGGGCCTTGTAGCGGCGGTTCACCGAGATCAGGTTCGCGACCAGCGACTCCACCTGGTGCGCGTTGCGCAGCCGGCCCGCGAAGACTCCGCGCATGCCCGGAATGCGGCCCGCCAGCGCCTGGACGATCTCCGTGTCCGCCCGCTCCTCGCCCAGCACCATCACGTCCGTGTCGATCTCGTCGATCGCCTCGTCCTGGAGGAGCACGGCCGACAGGTGGTGGAACGCCGCCGTCACCCTCGAATCCGGCAGCAGCGCCGCGGCCTGCTCCGCCGCGCTCCCCTCCTCCGGCTTCAGGGCGTACGCGCCCTTCTTGTCGAAGCCCAGCGGGTTGACGCAGTCGACCACGAGCTTGCCCGCGAGGTCCTCGCGCAGTGATTCCAGCGTCTTGCCGTGGCCCTCCCACGGCACCGCCACGATCACGATGTCGCTGCGGCGCGCGCACTCCGCGTTCTCCGCGCCCTCGACGCCCAGGCCCAGCTCGTCCGCCGCCGCCTCGGCGCGCTCCGCCGCGCGGGATCCGATGATCACCTTCTGGCCCGCCCGGGCCAGCCGGTACGCGAGGCCGCGGCCCTGGTCGCCCGTGCCGCCCAGCACGCCGACCACCAGGCCCGATACGTCGGGGAGGTCCCAGGGGTCCTTCGCGGGCGCCTTCTGCACACTGTCGGTAGAGGTCATACGGTGACCTTACTCAGACGTACGGGCCAGTAGCGCGGCGACCGGGATCCGCCTGAACGTGATCGTCTCGTACGCGCCGAAGTCTCCCGTCTCGTAGAGGAGTCCGACCGTCGCGGCATCGATCTGCACGAGGTCGCAGTACGCGGCGGGCAGCCCGTCCACCGTGTGGGCCACTCGCCAGGTGACGCCCTCGTCCTCGCTCGCCCGCACGCTCATCAGCGCCCTTGACCCGGGGTCCGCCGGGCCCGCGAACAGCAGCGCCTCCCCCAGCCTCAGCAGGCTCCCCTCCACCACCGGGCCCACGAGGCCCGCCTGCGGCCGGAACGCCCTGACCAGGCTCTCGCCGGCGTCCTCCGATGTCGCGTCCGCCCTCGTGCCCGGCGCCGGCGAGTCGTTGCGGGCGTTGAAGTACAGCCGCCCGTCGGGCAGTTCGGCCGCTGTCGTCTCGTTCACGTTCACATAACCGTCCGGGTGGTCGTCCACGTAGCCGAGCCGCCAGGTCCTGCCCCTGTCGTCGCTCAGCAGGCAGTGGCCTCCGTCGTACTTTCCCTCCGTGCCGGTGTCGCCTCCGGCGGGCGGGAGCGAGTGGTTGGCCGGCACCACCACGCGTCCGCTCCGTGTCTGGATCGCGTGGCCCGGGCCTGTGGCGTACCAGCGCCAGGACCTGTCTTTCGCCTGCGCCGTGATCTCCCTGGGTGCGCACCAGGTCAGCCCCTCGTCGTCGCTGTGCTGCACCCAGATCCGGCGCCCGTCCTCGGGCTCCACCTCGCCTCGTCTGATCGCCGCTTCCGTGGCCTGCGCCGCGTTCCGTACGTGGACGATCAGGACCCGTCCCGTGTCCAGGACCACCGGCGCCGGGTTTCCCGCCAGGTCGTCGCCGTTCGCCGCCACCACCTGGAGCGGGTCCCAGGTGCGGCCGCCGTCCGTGGATCTCTTCAGGACCACGTCGATGTTCCCGTAGTCCTGACTCGACCCCACTCGTCCCTCGCAGAACGCGAGCAGCACGCCGGAGTGTGTCGTGACAGCCGCGGGGATCCGGAAGCTCGCGTATCCCTCGCGCCCCGCGCGGAAGGGAACAGACGTCTCAGTCAGCACCCCCCATCCCTCCCCACCCAGAGGGAATTCCCGGTGAACTCGGCCTGACGAGTGGACTGTTGCGGCAGTATGCGCAGGCATGGATGCCGTACGGGTCGCGCTGCTGCGGGAAGTACTCGCCGGAACCGAGTGGCTGGGCGCCGCGCGCCGCTTCGCGGGTGCGCTGCGGAGCTCCGTCGTGCCGCATGGGGGTGGGCTGCTCCTTGTCGGCACGCCCGAGTACGAGCCGTGGCATCTCGCGGCGCATCTTGTGGACGAGGCCGCTTGGTCCGGCATGCCCGAGCTGTCGCCCACGCTCGTGCGGCACCGGGCCGGTGTCGGGGATCCGGCCCATCTTGCGGTGGGGCTCGGGCGCATCGAGGCGGCCCGGCGGGGCGAGACCCTGCTCGTCGTGGCGCCTGGGGCGCCCGGTGAGGAGTTGCTGGAGCGGGTGCATGACGCTCGGCGGGCCGGGGCCACGGTTCTGGCGATCGACTCGGGTGACCGTGATCTGCACGCCATGGCTCATGAGGCGCTCACGCCCGGGCCTGATCTCGACCTCGACACGGCGCAGCATCTGGTCAGCGCGGCGGCGGGCGAGAATCCCGTCGGGGGGCCGGCCCGGGGGCCCCGGCGGCGCTTCCGCGATCGGTTGTCCCGTCTGGCGGATCATCTGACTTCGCCGCCGCCTGCGGGGTGGTAGGGGCGCTTGAAGGGTGGGTGGTGGGTGCTGGTGCGTTCTTGGGTGCGGGGTGTCGGTGGCCGTTGTGTTGTCGGGTGCGGGGGCGCGGGGGCATGTACGTGCTCGCTGTTCTACGGGTGCACGCCGGCTAGTTGATTGCCCGTACGTGGTGCTGGTGGCTGCGCGCGCACATGCCCCCGCGCCCCCTCCCGTCTCGTCGGCGCCTGACCGTTCGGTGGGGCTGCGCCATCCCTGACGTCCGGCCTAGTCTCGTACGCGGCCGACCGGTCGGTGCAGCTGTGCTGTTCCCTGGCGCCCGGCCTTGTCCCGTACGCGGCCGACCGGTCGGTGGGGCTGCGCCATCCCTGACGTCCGGCCTTGTCCCGTACGCGGCCGACCGGTCGGTGGGGCTGCGCCATCCCTGACGTCCGGCCTTGTCCCGTACGCGGCCGACCGGTCGGTGGGGCTGCGCCATCCCTGACGTCCGGCCTTGCGTCGTACGCGGCCGACCGGTCGGTGGGGCTGCACTGTTCCCTGGCGCCTGGCCTTGTCTCGTACGCGGCCGACCGGTCGGTGGGGCTGCGCCATCCCTGACGTCCGGCCTTGCCTCGTACGCGGCCGACCGGTCGGTGGGGCTGCGCCATCCCTGACGTCCGGCCTTGCCTCGTACGCGGCCGACCGGTCGGTGGGGGTGGTCCTCGGCGCCGGGCCCTGCTCCCGTACGCGGCTCAGCGCCGGTGGGGCGCCCGGTCTGTGTGCGGCTCAGCCGGCTGTGGGGCGCCCCCTCGGCGGCTCAGGATTTGTCGTTCTCGTCCTTGGCCGTGGCGTCGTGCCACTTGGGGTCCGTCTCCCATTCGAGGTTTCGTTCACGCGCCGTGGCCATCGCCTGCTCCGCCTCGGCGCGCGTCGCGTACGGGCCGAAACGGTCCTTGTTGGGGCACTCGGGCCCCTCCTCGACCTTCTGGTGCTCCAGGCAGTAGTACCACTCGCCGGGCTTCCCGACGGTCCGCCTCTTGAACAGGGCCATCTGCGGCTCCTCTCGCCATGACCATGGTCCCCCACGGCCGCTCGATACACTCGCTGGCATGTCTGGCCAGTCGCTGCTCGTACCAGGGGAGCTCTCTCCCACTCGTTCCGTACCCGGAAACATCCGGCGTCCCGAGTACGTGGGCAAGCCCGCGCCGACGCCGTACAAGGGTCCGGAGATCCAGACCCCGGAGACGGTCGAGGCCATGCGCCTCGCCGGCCGGATCGCCGCGCGGGCCATGGAGGAGGCCGCCAGGGCCATCGCGCCCGGTGTGACCACGGACGAGCTCGACCGCATCGCGCACGACTACATGTGCGACCACGGCGCGTACCCCTCGACCCTCGGCTACCGCAGCTTCCCGAAGTCGCTGTGCACCTCCGTCAACGAGGTCATCTGTCACGGGATCCCCGACTCGACCGTCCTCAAGGACGGCGACATCATCAACCTCGATGTCACCGCGTATATGGGCGGCGTCCACGGCGACAACAACGCGACCTATCTGGTCGGTGATGTCGACGAGGAGTCCCGGCTTCTTGTCGAGCGGACCCGTGAGTCCCTCAAGCGCGCCATCAATGCCGTCCGGCCCGGGCGTCAGATCAACATCATCGGCCGCGTCATCGAGTCGTACGCCAAGCGCTTCGGCTATGGAGTCGTGCGGGACTTCACCGGGCATGGGATCAACTCGTCGTTCCACTCCGGCCTGATCATTCCGCACTACGACAGCCCGCACGCCACCACCGTCATCCAGCCCGGGATGACCTTCACCATCGAGCCCATGCTCACGCTCGGCACCCATGAGTACGACCTGTGGGACGACGGGTGGACCGTTGTCACCAAGGACCGCAAGCGGACCGCCCAGTTCGAGCACACACTTGTCGTCACCGAATCCGGTGCGGACATCCTCACTCTGCCCTGACGAGGATTCGTCCACAGGCCCGCCCCTCTCAAGGGGGCGGGCCTTTTGTGTTGCCACTGCGAGCGATCGGGGTAGCGTTTTTACCGACAGGGCGTCGGGAACCTGGTAAGTTAGGCAAGCCTAAGTTTAACGATCTGGAGGCCTCATGGGTACGCCGTTCTCCACCCTGATCCGCACCGCCTCCCACGAGCAGCACACAGAGGCCGAGAGCACCACGTTCATGAGCGACCTTCTCGGCGGAGCCCTCGGCGTCGACGCCTACGCCCGGTACACCGAGCAACTCTGGTTCGTCTACCGGGCCCTGGAGGAGGCGGCGGAGGGGCTGGAGGGGTCCGCCGTCGCCGGTCCGTTCATACAGGCCGAGCTGTTCCGGGTTCCCGCCATCGAGCGGGATCTGGCCCATCTCCGGGGGTCTGGGTGGCGCGACGGCGTTTCCGCGCTGCCGGCCACGCAGGCCTACGCCTCGCGCGTCGCCGAGTGCGCCCGGGACTGGCCCGGGGGCTACGTCGCCCATCACTACACCCGGTACCTGGGGGACCTGTCCGGCGGCCAGATCATTCGCGACAAGGCCGAGAAGAACTGGGGCTTCACCCGCAAGGGTGATGGCGTGCGGTTCTACGTGTTCGAGGGAGTCCCCAACCCTGCCGCCTTCAAGCGGAGTTATCGCGTGCTGCTCGACGGGGTTCGTGCCGACGAGCTCGAGAAACTGCGCATCGTGGCCGAGTGCAAGCGGGCGTTCGCCCTCAACACCGCCGTCTTCAGGGCTCTTGGCGAGGAGTTCAGCAGCGCCGCCTGATCAGGTCAGGCGAACCCTGCCGCCCACTTCGATCAGGCCTTCCGGCTGGGGGGCCGTGAGGATTTGGGAGCCTTTGCCCTGCGTGATGTTCAGGGCTCTGTGCAGGTGTGCCGTGAGCAGGAGTGCGGCCGCCCCCGTCGCCTCGTCCTCGTCGATTCCGTCGTTCCTGCCCGGGAACCCTCGGGCCCTCACCCTTCCTGCCGCCGCGTCCTCCCACGCCCAGGCGTAGACCCACTCCCCCGGCGGGGGGACTTGGAGCTTCTCCACCTCCGCCGCCGAGCCGTACTCGCGCAGCGTCCGGGCTGGCGCCCACTCCGGACGCGCCTCGATCCAGGTGAACTCACCGTCCAGTCGCGTGCCCACCACTCCCGCGGGTGTGACCAGTTCGGGTACGTCCAGGAGCCAGGCCGTACCGACGCAGGGGTGTCCGGCGAAGGGCAGGCGCGTGGTCGGCGTGTAGATGTCGATGACGCCGCGCTCGGGGTCGTCCACGAACACCGTCTCGCTGAAGCCGAGCTTCGCCGCCAGGGCTTGCCGCTCGCCCTCGTCGGGGATGTCGCTTCCCTCCCGTACGACTCCGAGCTCATTGCCGTGGTCGCCATGGGGTCCGCAGAAGACTCGGAGCACGTCGTAGTCCGTCACCGGGACAGTCAATCATTCGGCGGGAGATCGTGGGTTTTTGCCTTCCGTTTGCCGATTCCCGGGTCGTCCATGGGTCGCTTGTGTCCGGGGCGCGACCGGTGCTTTTTGTGAGAGCTGAATCACTGACCCCCCGGGTAGCACTGAGGTAAGCCTCGGTTAAGTTAGGTCTGCCTCACTCACTGAGCCTCACCGCCTTGGAGCCCGCATGCGAGCCGTCCGACTCACTGTTGTCACCGCCGCCGCCACCGCGGCGGCCCTGGCCACCGTCACGGGCTGCACCCAGAAGAGCGACGCCAAGTCCGGTGGCGACCGCGTCGTCGAGGTCACCGCCACGGACGACAAGTGCGATGTCTCCAAGACCGAGTTCCCGGCCGGCCATGTCGAGCTGTCCATAGAGAACAAGGGCTCCAAGGTCACCGAGGTCTACGTCCTGTTCCCGGACGACCGGATCGTCAGCGAGCGCGAGAACATCGGCCCCGGCACCAAGCAGAAGCTCACCGCCGAGGTGAAGGCCGGCTCGTACGAGATCGCCTGCAAGCCCGGTATGAAGGGCGACGGCATCCGGCAGAAGGTGACCGTCACCGGCGGCAAGGCCGTCAAGCGTGACGCTCGTCTGGACAAGGCCGTCGCCGCCTACCGGACGTACGCGCAGGAGCAGGCCGACGAGACGCTGCCCAAGGTCACGACGTTCACGGATGCCGTGCGCAAGGGCGACCTGAAGGCCGCGCAGGCCGCGTACGCCCCGTCCCGTATCGGCTGGGAGCGCACCGAGCCCGTCGCCGAGTCCTTCGGTGACATCGACCCGAAGGTCGACGTCCGCGCGGACGGCCTGGAGGAGGGGCAGGACCCGAAGACGGACTGGACCGGCTGGCACCGCCTGGAGAAGGCGCTGTGGCAGGACAAGAAGATCGGTTCGCGGGAGAAGGAGCTGGCGACGCAGCTCGACAAGGACCTCAAGGACTGGCAGACCCGCGTCGGCAAGGCGGACATCACGCCGACCTCCATGGCCAACGGCGCCAAGGAGCTCCTCGACGAGGTCGCCACCGGCAAGGTCACGGGCGAGGAGGAGCGCTACTCGCACACCGACCTCGTCGACTTCAAGGCCAACGTCGAGGGTGCCGAGAAGGCGTACGACCTGCTCAAGCCCGTCGCCGCGGAGAACGACGCCGCGCTGACGAAGGAGCTCGACAAGCAGTTCGCCGCCCTGGACACGCTGCTCGACAAGTACCGCAAGGACAAGACCTCCTACGAGTTCACCTCCTACGACAAGGTCGGCAAGGCGGACCGCAAGGAGCTCTCGGACGCGGTGAACGCGCTCGCGGAGCCGCTGTCCAAGCTCGCCGCCGTCGTCGTCAAGTAGCCCTCGGGTACTCAGGTAAGGGGTCAGGAATGACGGACACCACCACCGATGTCTCGGTCGGATCGGACAACTCCCGTACGCCGTCGCGTCGTTCGCTGCTCGCGGTGGGCGGTGCCGGGCTCGCGCTCGGTGCCGCCGCCGCGGGGGGCGCCGTCGCCGTGACGCGGACCGGTGACGATCCGCAGCCGGTCGCCGACTCGGGCGGCGCCGTGTCGTTCCACGGCGCGCACCAGGCCGGAATCGCCACCGCCGTGCAGGATCGTCTGCACTTCGCGTCGTTCGACGTGAAGACGGACGACCGCGACGAGTTCGTGCAGCTCCTGAAGGACTGGACGAAGGCCGCGTCCCGCATGACGGAGGGGCACGCGGTCGGCGAGGGAGCGTACGGCGGGCTGCCCGAGGCGCCGCCGGACGACACCGGCGAGGCGCTCGGCCTCAAGCCGTCCCGGCTGACCCTCACCATCGGCTTCGGCCCGTCCCTGTTCGAGAAGTTCGGGCTTGCGGACCGGCGGCCGGAGGCTCTCGTCGACCTGCCCAAGTTCCCCGGCGACAATCTCGACAAGGCCCGCAGTGACGGCGACCTGTGCATCCAGGCCTGCGCGGACGATCCGCAGATCGCCGTGCACGCCATCCGCAATCTCGCCAGGATCGGCTTCGGCAAGGTCGCCATCCGCTGGTCCCAGCTCGGCTTCGGCAAGACCTCGTCGACGACTCCGGACGCGCAGACCCCGCGCAATCTGATGGGCTTCAAGGACGGCACCCGCAACATCGCCGGCACCGAGACGGCCCGTCTGGACCAGCACGTGTGGGTCGGCGCCAAGGACACGGACGCCAACTCGGCCTGGATGAGCGGGGGTTCGTACCTCGTCGCGCGGCGCATCCGGATGAACATCGAGACGTGGGACCGTACGTCGCTCCAGGAGCAGGAGGACGTCTTCGGCCGCGACAAGGGCGAGGGCGCCCCGGTCGGCAAGGCCAAGGAGCGCGACGAGCCGTTCCTGAAGGCGATGAAGCCGGACGCGCACGTGCGGCTCGCGCACCCCGACTCCAACGCGGGGGCGACCATCCTGCGCCGCGGCTACTCCTTCACCGACGGCACGGACGGCCTCGGCCGTCTGGAGGCCGGCCTGTTCTTCCTGGCCTACCAGAAGGACGTGCGCAAGGGGTTCATCCGGGTGCAGCGCAACCTGTCGCGCAGTGACGCGCTCAACGAGTACATCCAGCACGTGGGTTCGGCCGTCTTCGCCGTCCCGCCGGGCGTCCGGGACTCCGGCGACTGGTGGGGCCGGGCGCTGTTCTCCAAGGAGGCATGAGGACACGATGTTCGGCAACTATCTGATCGGTCTGCGCGAGGGACTCGAGGCCAGCCTCGTCGTCTGCATCCTCATCGCGTATCTGGTGAAGACGGACCGGCGTGACGCGCTGCGTCCCATCTGGATCGGCATCGCCATCGCCATCGCCGTGGCACTCGGCTTCGGTTTCGCGCTGACCTTCGGCTCGCAGGAGCTGACGTTCGAGGCGCAGGAGGCGCTCGGCGGTTCGCTGTCGATCGTCGCCGTGGGCCTGGTGACGTGGATGGTCTTCTGGATGCGGCGCACGGCGCGGCATCTGAAGTCGGAGCTGCACGGCAAGCTGGACGCGGCGCTCCAGATGGGTACGGCCGCGCTGGTCGCGACCGCGTTCCTGGCGGTGGGCCGCGAGGGTCTTGAGACCGCCCTGTTCGTATGGGCGTCGGTGCGCGCCTCGAACGACGGCACGCACGGGCCGCTGATCGGTGTCCTGCTGGGTCTGCTGACGGCGGTCGTCCTCGGCTGGCTGTTCTACCGGGGCGCCCTGCGGATCAACCTGGCGAAGTTCTTCACGTGGACCGGCGGCATGCTGGTGATCGTGGCGGCGGGCGTCCTCGCGTACGGCGTGCACGACCTTCAGGAGGCGCAGTTCCTGGGCGGTCTGTCCAGCAAGGCGTTCGACATCAGCGGGACGATTCCGCCGGACAGCTGGTACGGCACGCTCCTCAAGGGCGTGTTCAACTTCCAGCCCGATCCGACGGTCCTCCAAGTCGTCGTCTGGCTGCTGTACTTGATCCCGACGCTCGCGGTGTTCCTCGCGCCCGCCGGTTTCCTGTCCCGGAAGCCGAAGCCCGAGGCGCAGTCCCCTCGCGAGTCCGCCAAAGCCTGATCCGGGCGCTCGCGCCGCTCCCCTCCCCGATAGGGTTCGGGCCCGGGAAGGGGAAGGTGAAGAGAACCGATGAGCAAGCTCCTCCGCAGGCCTCGTGGTCTCAGGAAGCCGGCTACGGCGGTGGCCCTCGCGACCGCCGTGGCACTGACGGCGAGCGGGTGTGTGACGGTGCACGGGGAGCGGGAGGTCCTCCCGGCGGCCACGAAGGCCGAGGCCGCCCGCGCCCTGAAGGATTTCACCACCGCGTACAACAAGGCCGACAAGGCGTACGACGGGTCGCTCGACGAGGACCATGTGACGGGCGCGCTCGGCGCGATCGACGCCGCCAAGCTGAAGGCCGGTCACACCAATCATCCCGACGGCAACACCAACCACTCGGATCTGGAGCTGTCGGACGCCGAGTTCACCATCCCCAAGAAGGCGGGCTGGCCCCGCTGGTTCGTCGCGAACACGAAGGCCAACCGGGGCGGCGACTTCCGGTGGATGCTGGTCTTCACCCGCAACGAGGTGAACCGGCCCTGGCAGGTGGCGTATCTGACGCTCATGTCGCCCGGTGACGTCCCCGAGTTCAAGAAGGACAAGGACGGCTGGGCGCAGCCCGCGACGGCGGACGCCGCGGGGCTCGCGGTGGCGCCGCAGGACATGAGCCGCAAGTACGCGACGTATCTGAAGGACGGCGGGGACGGTTTCGCGCCGGGCCGGCACACGTCGCAGTGGCGGACCACGCGGGAGAAGAACGCGAGCCGTCCGGGTCTCGCCCGGCAGTACGTCGACGAGCCGATGACGTCGGGCGACTACGCGCCGTTGGGTCTGCGGACCGCGGACGGCGGGGCCATGGTGTTCTTCGCGACGCACCACTACGAGAAGCAGACGGCGTCCAAGGGCCTGAGCATCACGGTCGACAACGAGAACGTGAAGGCCTTGATGACCGGCGACGTCAAGCAGTCGCTGACGCTGGAGCGCGTCTCGAACCAGGTGGCCGTCGACCCGGCCAAGGGCGGCGACGTCGAGATACTGACGCGGCTCGAGGGTCTGACGGGCGCGAAGGGCAGCTAGCCCTGGGGGCTCTCTGCGAGCTTCCGGCCCTCGCCCGTCAGCCGCGCGAGGGCCAGGCTGCTGTGAAGTCCTTCTCCTCGCCCACATAGCGTGCGCAGGCGTCGGTGAGGGCTTCGAGCAGGGTGAGCGGGTCCGGCAGCGGGTGTTCGAGGCCGCGCAGCCAGTCGACGGTCAGGTCACCGGGGAGCCGGGCCGGCGGCACGGGGACGTACGAGCCGCGGCAGTGCCAGCGCAGGCCGGGGTGCTCGTCCATCGTCTCGGGGTGGCAGTCCAGCTCGCAGGGCCACCACTCGTCCTCGTCCTCGGGGGTGCCGCGGGTGGCGGTGAAGAAAAGCATGCGGTCGCCGCCGGACTCGGCGACGGGGCCGACGTCGATGTCCGCCGCGAGGAGGCGTTCGAGGGCTTCGCGGCCCGCCTCCAAGGGGACGTCCAGGACGTCGTGGACCATGCCGGTCGCGGTGATGAAGTTGGCCTGCGGCTGATGCCTGGCCCAGCGCTCGATCTGGCCACGGTCCGTCGTGGACTGCGTCTGCCAGGCGAACGAGACGGGGTGCCTGCCGGGCGTGGGACAGCCGATGCGGCTGCACGAACACCGGTAGTCGGTGGGGTACGCGGCGGGTGCGAGCGGCAGTCCCGCGTCGGCCGCGGCCAGGAGCAGCGCCTCGCGGCCGTCATCGCCCTCGGTCTCCTTCGGGCGCCTGGCGCGCAGCCACTGGGAGATCCTGCCCTGTCCGCCGGACCGGCGGCCGTACTCCGCGCCCATCAATCCCCTCACCTCGCCGTAGTACCGAGAAGCATGTCCCATGGTCGCACCATCCTGCGCCGCGGGTTGCCACAGTCCACATCCGGGGTACCCGGGACGATGCCGAGCGATACGAGACGCGGAAGATAATCGGGTGTCATTAGCGGGTTTGCGGGGATTTGCCCGCCTACCGTGGTCGGCATGGTCACACGGATTGCGCTGACGGGCCTCGGCGGGCTCCTGGCTCTCGCCCCACTGACGCTCTCCCCCCTCGAGTGGGGCTCCGGCCCTCTGACCGTCGACAGCCTCCACGGCATCGTCTACACGGCGCACCGGGGCGGCGCCCTGGAAGTCCCGGAGAACAGCATGTCGGGCCTGACGGCCGCCTACGCGCGCGGTACCGCGCAGGTCCTCGACTTCGACACCCGGATGCTGCGCGACGGCACGATCGTGGTCATGCACGACCCGACCCTGGACCGCACGACGTACACGTCGGGCCCGGTGGACAGGCTCGACGCGCGGCAGTGGGCGCGCGTGCGGATGCGCCCGAAGGCCTCGCTGCCGGGCCGCTGGCGCGCCGAGCCACTGCCGACGGCCGACGAGGTCCTCGACCGCCTGGGCGGGCGCATCGTGCTGACACTGGAGGCGAAGGACCCGCGGAGCCTGGACGGGCTCGCCGCGATGATCCGGCGCCGGGGCCTGGTCAGGTCGGTGTTCGTGAACTCCAACGACCCCGCCGTCGCCCTGCGCGCCCACGACATGGGCCTCACGTCGCAGCTGTGGCGCTCGAAGAGCCAGATGCGCACGGACCGCCCGGCGCGCTGGGCCCGGTTCGTCGACCTGCTCGACGTGGACTACCAGGCGCGCGACGCCGATCTCGTACGGGCCGCGCGGTCCGGGATCCCCCGGGTGTGGGCGCACACGGTGAACTCGCCGCGGCAGCGGGACCGGGTACTGCGGCTCGGCTGCAACGGCGTGATCTCGGACGCGCCGGGCCTGCTGGCCCGCACCCCGTCGCACGTGCGAGCGCGGGTCAGCGCGGGCTGAGCCCGTAGAGCGCGTACTCGACAAGTGCGTCGGCGTAGGCGTGGTCGAGGGGGCCCGTGCCCTGGAGCCAGCGCTGGGCGAGCGGCGCGGAGAACAGGTCGCGGGCGATGTACGGGTCGACGTCGGCGCGGATCTGGCCGGCGTCCTGCGCGGCGCGCAGCCGTCGTACGTACAGCTCGAGGGCGGGCATGAGGAGGCGGCCGACGAACTCCTCGCCGAAGGCCGGGTTGGCGACTCCCTCGGCTGCGAGGGCGCGTGCCGGGGCGTCGTAGCGGGGGTCGAGCAGCTCGTCGACGGTGGCGCGCAGGACCGCCTTGAGGTCGGCCTCGATGTCGCCGGTGTCCGGGATGCCGTCCGCCTCCGCCCAGTCGCCCGCTCCGGCCGCCTCCGCCGCCTGGACACCGAGGTCGATGAAGGCCTCCATGAGGACCTCCGCCTTGGAGGACCACCAGCGGTAGATCGTCTGCTTGCCCACGCCCGCGCGGGCGGCGATGCCCTCGATGGTCGTCTTGGGGTAGCCGATCTCACCGACGAGGGCGAGGGCGGCGTCGTAGATCGCGCGGCGTGAGCGCTCGCTGCGGCGGTTGGAGTCGGGAGCGGTCTTCTGGGCCATGGCTCGAATGTATCAGCGAGCGAGGCGAGACGTACCGTCTCAACTCCCTTGACGCGGTCTCGACCCGCAGGCGCGGAAGCGGGAGCTGCTGCGCAGGCTCCGGGAGGAACGCACGGCGGGCGAGGGTTCGTGACGCCGTCGTGAGGGCGGGGCCCCGGCGGGTGGCGGGGCGGCGGGTGGCGGGTGGCGGGGCCGGTGGGTTGTGCGCCGGGGGCACGCGGGCCGGTGGGTCGCCGGCCTGCGACATGCGGGCCGGTGACTCAGAGGGACCACCCGTTCGGTGCACAGCGGTGAGGGCTCCTCGCACCGCACCATGGGCGCATCTGCCACTGCGGTCGTGAGGAGCCCTCATTGCCTGGTCGCCGCGCCACACCCCGGCGTTACCTGATGTGCCCACCGGCACACTTCGAAGTCACGTACTCGATCAACCCCTGGATGGACCCCGCCAAGCCGGTCGACGTCCCGCTCGCGCTCGCGCAGTGGGAGGACCTGCGGGACCGCTACCGCTCGCTCGGTCACCGCGTCGACGAACTCGAACCGCTCCCCGGGCTGCCCGACATGGTCTTCGCGGCGAACGGCACGACCGTCCTCGACGGACGGGTGCTCGGGTCCCGCTTCGCCCATCCCCAGCGCACCGCCGAGGCCGCGGCGCACCTGGACTGGTTCAGGGAGCGCGGCTACGCGGCGGTCCACGAGCCCGTCCACATCAACGAGGGCGAGGGTGACTTCGCGGTCACCGCCTCGTACCTCCTGGCAGGCCGGGGCTTCCGTTCCAGTCCGCTCTCCCACGCCGAGGCGCAGGAGTTCTTCGGCCGCCCGGTCATCGGCCTCGACCTCGTCGACCCGCGCTACTACCACCTGGACACCGCACTCGCCGTCCTCGACGACGAGGCGGACGAGGTCATGTACTACCCGGAGGCGTTCTCACCGGGCAGCCGGGCCGTACTCGAACGCCTCTTCCCCGACGCGCTGATCGCCACGGAGCCGGACGCTGCGGCATTCGGCCTGAACGCGGTCTCGGACGGGCTGCACGTACTGCTGCCGCAGGCGGCCGTCGGCCTGTTCGAGCCGCTGCGGGCCTGCGGGTTCGAGCCCGTCGGGATGGATCTCTCGGAGCTGCTCAAGGGGGGCGGCAGCGTGAAGTGCTGCACGTCGGAGCTTCGCGGCGAGTAGCTGCGCGGCCCGGAACTCGGGGCCTGAGCCGGTTCGCCGGGTGCGGGAGGGGGCTGTCGTTGTTCGCGCCCGCGCGGCGAAGACGCGAACGGTCACAGCCCCGCGCCCCCTATGGGGCCGGAGGCCAGGCGTCGCCCCAGTCGGCGTCGCGGGCCGCCCGGTACAGCGGCCCGTGCCGCTTCGTCACCGTCTCGCGGCCCAGCGCGCCCTCCGCCTCGCACAGGTCCAGGAGCACCTGGCCCTTGCGGATCTGGGGGCGGCGGGTGATCCGGGCCGCGGGGCGCTCGGGCGTGAACCGGGTCGCGGCCACGTAGCTGAACTTCTCGTCCTCGTACGCGAGGGAGCCGCCCTTGACCTGGCGGTGCAGCGACGACCTGCTGACCCGGGCCGAGAAGTGGCACCAGTCGGTGCCGGGCTCGATGGGGCAGGCCGCGCTGTGGGGACAGGGGGCGGCGATGTGGAATCCGGCGTCGGTCAGGCGGCGGCGTGCCTCGATGATCCGCTCGTAGCCGTCGGGGGTGCCGGGCTCGACGACGACCACGGCCCCGTCGGGGCTCGCGGCGGCGGCCGCGGCGTCGACCACGGCGCGGCGGTCGTCGGCGGTCAGCTCCTTGAGGACGTACGACACCGTCACGAGATCGGCACTCTCGATGGTGAGCGCCGCTCCGATACGTGAGCGCTGCCACCGCACGGAGGCCAACCGGTCGCAGGAACCGGCCAGTTCACGCCCGAGGGCGAGCGCGGGCTCGGCCCAGTCGAGGACGGTGACATCGCGCTCGCCCGCCCAGGTGTCGGCGACGGCCCAGACCGCGGCGCCCGTCCCGCCGCCCACGTCCACCTGGCTCCCGGGCGCCCAGCCCTCCGGCGCCGCGTCGGCCAGCGCGCCGAGCGCCGAGCGGACCGCCTCGAAGGTGGCCGGCATCCGGTACGCGGCGTAGGCGGCGACGTCGGCACGGTCCCGCAGGATCGGCGCGTCCGTCGGGGTGGTCCCCCGGTAGCTCGCGATCAGCCGTTCGACGGCGCGCGCTGCCTGCGTGGGCGGCAGCCCGTCGAGCAGCCCCGCGAGGGCCGCGCGCAGGGTGTCGGCCGGTGAGGCCGGCGAGTAAGAGGAGAGGGGGGCGTTCACCCCGTGATTCTACGGTCGCCCGGGGGCTGCCTACGCGCCCGCGGCCCGCGCGAGACGCGTCGCCGCCGAGGCGCGCGGCCCGTTCTGCGGGGGCCTGCGGCGCGGGTGGACCGTGTTCGCGAGGAGGATCAGGAACGTGTCCGTGACGCGGTCGAGGACGAGCGACGTGCCGGTGAAGCCGCAGTGTCCGGCCGCGCCGCGGCCAGCGAGCTCGCCCATGAACCAGGGCTGGTCGAGCTGGAAGCCGAGGCCGGGGGCCGTGAGCATCAGCTCGACGTAGTCGGGGCCGAGGATGCGGGCGGTGCCGTACGAGCCGCCGTTCAGCAGGGTGCGGCACAGGACGGCGAGGTCGTACGCCGTGGAGAAGAGGCCCGCGTGACCGGCGACGCCGCCGAGCGCCCAGGCGTTCTCGTCGTGGACGATGCCGCGCAGGAGGCCACGGTCGGCCTTGGCCCAGGGGCGGCGCTGGTCCTCGGTGGCGGCGGCGCCGGGGTGCGGGCCGAAGCCGGTCGCGGTCATGCCGAGGGGCCGGGTGATGCCGTCGCGCACGAGGACGTCGAGGCGGCGGTCGGTGAGGCGCTCCAGGACGTGCTGGAGCAGCAGCATGTTGAGGTCGGAGTAGAGGTATGCGCCAGGTGGGGACGACGGGGCCTCGGTGCGCAGGGCCGTCAGGCGCGCCGCGTCGTCCGGGCAGTCGTACAGCGGGAGTTCGGGGCGCAGGCCCGAGGTGTGGGTGAGGAGCTGGCGGATCGTGATGCCGTGCTCGGCGGCGGCGGTGAACTCGGGGACGTAGGCGCCCACCCGCGCGTCGATGCCGAGGGTGCCGCGCTCCAGCTGCTGCACGGCGGCGACGGTGGTGAAGAGCTTGGTGAGGGAGGCGAGGTCGAAGGCCGTGTCGGGGTGCATGGGGACGCGGGACGCGGGCGGGAGCTCGACGCCCCGGTCGGCCGTCTCGTCGTAGGCGAGGTACCGCATCGCCCAGCCCGCCGCCTCGTGCGCGGCGACGACCGGGCCGCGGCCCGCGAGGACGACGGCGCCCGCGCACCAGGGGCGCGCCCCGCGGGGCAGTTCGCGCACGTCCTGGACGAGGCGGCGCAGCTCGTCGGGGTCGAGCCCGGCGCGTTCGGGGGTGCCGGGGCGCAGTCGTGGGGTACTCAGTGCTCCGCCTCCCGCGTCGGCCCGGTCCCGCGCTGCCAGGGGCGGCACAGTCCCATGAAGCATGCGATGGCCGCCAGGGCGCAGGCCAGCTGGACCACGGCCATCGGGACGGCGGTGTCCTCGCCCGCGATGCCGACGAGCGGTGAGGCGATCGCGCCGACCAGGAAGGAGGAGGTGCCGAGGAGCGCGGACGCGGAGCCCGCGGCGTGCGGGGTGCGCATCAGGGCGAGGGCGTTGGTGTTGGGCATGGCGAGGCCCATCGCGGACATGAGGACGAACAGTCCGGCCGCGATCGGTACGAGTCCCACGTCGCCGAAGACGCCGGTCGCCATGAGCAGGAGCGCGGCGGAGGCGAGCGCGATGACGCACAGGCCGACGGCGAGCGCCTTGTCGAGGCTGACGCGGCCGACGAGGAGCTTGCCGTTGATCTGGCCCACGGCGATCAGGCCGACCGAGTTGATGCCGAACAGGAGGCTGAAGGTCTGGGGCGAGGCGCCGTAGATCTCCTGGACCACGAACGGCGAGGCGCTGATGTAGGCGAACAGCGCGGCGAAGGCGAAGCCGCCCGCGACCATGTAGCCGGTGAAGACGCGGTCGGCGAGGAGGCCGCGCATGGTGCGCAGCGCCTCGGCGGTGCCTCCGCCGTGCCGCCGTTCGGGGGCGAGCGTCTCGGGCAGGCCCTTCCAGACGAGGGCGGTCAGCGCGATGCCGACGACGGTGAGGACGACGAAGATGCCCCGCCAGTCCGTGATCCGCAGGACCTGGCCGCCGATGAGGGGCGCGACGATCGGGGCGACGCCGGAGATCAGCATGAGGGTGGAGAAGAAGCGCGCCATCTCGACACCGTCGTACAGGTCGCGCACGACCGCCCGCGCGATCACGATGCCGGCGGCCCCGGCGAGGCCCTGCATCAGACGGAAGCCGATGAGGAGCGGGGCCGTGGGGGCGAGGGCGCAGACCGCGGTGGCGGCGATGTAGACGAGGAGGCCGATGAGGAGGGGGCGCCTGCGGCCCCACTTGTCGCTCATCGGGCCGACGGCGAGCTGCCCGAGCGCCATGCCGGTGAGGCACGCCGTAAGAGTGAGCTGGGCGGTGGCTGCCGAGGTGTGCAGCGCGCCGGTGACCTCCGGCAGTGCCGGGAGGTACATGTCCATGGACAGCGGGGGTACGGCGGTGAGTCCGCCGAGTACGAGGGTGACCAGGAAGCCGGTGCGGCGGCGGGCGGTGAGCGTGGGGCCCGCGACGGGTGGCGCCTCGGGTATGCGCTCCGCTTCGCGCGCGGACGCGTGCTGGCGGCCGTGATCCGGCATGCGGTTCCCCTCCCGGTCGTTCATTCGATTACCTATGCTCTCAGCTCAGGTGCATTGGTTGAGACCACATTTCATGACGTGCCGGCAAGGGCAGCGGCCGGAACCTGGCAGGGGGCCTTCAGTGGTGGAACGTGAGCGTGTGCGGTGGGGCGTCCTGGCGACCGGGGGCATCGCCGCGTCCTTCACGGCGAACCTTCTCGACATGCCGGACGCGGAGGTCGTCGCCGTGGCGTCCCGCTCCGACGCCTCGGCGAAGGCGTTCGCGGAGCGGTTCGGAATCCCGCGGGCGTACGGGGACTGGTCCTCGCTCGCCGAGGACGAGGACGTCGACGTCGTGTACGTCGCGACCCCGCACTCCGCGCACCGCGCGGCCGCCGGGCTGTGCCTGGAGGCCGGCCGGGCGGTCCTGTGCGAGAAGGCGTTCACGCTGAACTCGCGCGAGGCGGAGGAGCTGGTGACGCTCGCCCGCAGCCGTGGCCTCTTCCTGATGGAGGCCATGTGGATGTACTGCCATCCGCTGATCAGGAGGCTGAAGGCGCTGGTCGACGACGGTGCGGTCGGTGAAGTCCGCACGGTGCAGGCCGACTTCGGGCTCGCGGGGCCCTTCCCTCCGGCGCACCGGCTGCGGGATCCCACGCAGGGCGGGGGCGCGCTGCTCGATCTGGGCGTGTACCCGGTGTCGTTCGCTCACCTGATCCTCGGGGAGCCCTCGGAGGTGACCGCGAGAGCGGCGCTCTCGGACGAGGGCGTCGATCTCCGTACGGGAATGCTGCTCTCGTGGGAGAGCGGTGCTCACGCGCTGCTCAACTGCTCGATCGACGCGGGCACTCCGGTCACCGCTTCGATCACCGGCTCCAAGGGCCGCATCGACATTCCGCACGGCTTCTTCTACCCGGACCGGTTCGTGCTGCACCGCGACGGGCGGGAGCCTCAGGAGTTCACGGCGGAGGCGGAGGACGGGCCGCGCGACAGCCTCCGGCATGAGGCGGGCGAGGTGATGCACCGGGTACGGGCCGGCGATACGGAGTCGCCGCTCGTGCCGCTGGCGGGGTCGCTCGCCGTGATGCGCACGCTGGACTCCGTCCGGGAGCGGATCGGGGTGCGGTATCCGTCGGAGCGGTGACGGTTTCGTCGCCGGGTGACGCCCGGTGGGGGCTTGTCGCGCGGGTCCCCGCGCCCCGAAGGAATCAGGGGCGCGGGGTGGCCGCCCCCGTTATGCCGGGCGCAGGCCCTGGTTGCCCACCGCCGTCACGAACGACGCCGCCGTGGCGATCGGGGCTCCCGGCGTCGTTACCGCCGGGACCGTCTTGAAGTCGGCGCGGGCCTCGTGCTCGCCCAGCGCGACCGTCACGTAGCCGCGGCGTCCGTTGTAGAACTTCAGGTGCGGGTTGGCCTGGGTGTACGTGCCCCAGTTCGCCGGCTTGTCGGCGCCGTCCTTGCCGCTGCTGATGGACGTGGCGACGATCTCCGTGCCGAGGGTCTTCGACGACGGGTCGTCGAAGTTGTCCTTGATGTCGAAGGCGTAGCCGACGTGGACGTCGCCGGTGAGCACCATCAGGTTGTCGACGCCGGCGGCCCTGGCCCCGGCGAGGACCCTCTGGCGCGAGGCGCGGTAGCCGTCCCACGCGTCCATGGACACCTTGGCGGCCGCGTTCAGGTCGAGCTTGCGCTGCGAGAAGGTGACCTGCTGCGGGACGACGTTCCACAGGGCGTGCGAGCGGCGCCAGCCGTCGATCAGCCACCGCTCCTGCGTGGCGCCGGTGATGGTGCGCGCCGGGTCGTCCGACTCGGGCCCGGGGACGTGGGAGCCGTCGCCGTACGCCTGGTTGGAGCGGTACTGGCGGGTGTCGAGGATGTCGAACTGGGCCAGCTTGCCCCAGGTCAGGCGCCGGTACATCTGGGCGTCGGGGCCCTGCGGGAGCTGCGGGCGGCGCAGGGGCTGGTTCTCCCAGTAGGCGCGGTACGCGGAGGCGCGGCGGAGCAGGAACTCGGCGGGCGGGCCGTCCTGTTCGTCGATGTCGTCCGCGTAGTTGTTCTCGGTCTCGTGGTCGTCCCAGGTGACGACGAAGGGGTGCGCGGCGTGCGCGGCCCGCAGGTCCGGGTCGGACTTGTAGAGCGCGTACCGCAGCCGGTAGTCCTCCAGCGTCACGGTCTCGCGGTTGAAGCGGGCGGGCAGTACGTCGCCGCCCGTGTAGCCGCGGACGCCGCCCGCGGCGTTCACGGCGTACTCGTAGAGGTAGTCGCCGAGGTGGAAGACGACGTCCACGGAGGGGTCGGCGGCGAGGTGCTTGTAGGCCGTGAAGTAGCCGTCGTGGTAGGCCTGGCAGGAGACCGCGGCGAGGGTGAGGGCCGAGGTGCGGGCGTGGGCGGAGGGCGCCGTGCGTGTCCGGCCGGTCCCGCTGACCCACTTACCGGCGCGGAAGCGGTAGTAGTAGACGCCGCCCGGCGCGAGGTGGTCGACCTCGACGTGGACGGAGTGGTTGAACTCGGGGTGCGCGGTGGCCGTGCCGCGTCTGACGACGCGCCGGAAGCGCTCGTCGTGCGCGAGCTCCCACTCGACGGAAATGCGCTGGGCGGGCAGTCCGCTGTCCGCCTCGTACGGGGACGGGGCCAGGCGCGTCCACAGCAGGACGGAGCCGGGCAGCGGGTCGCCGGAGGCCACGCCGAGCGTGAACGGGTCGGCGGTGATCTTCCGCGCGTCGAACTCGGCGGCGCTCGCGGTGCCCGCGGCCGGCAGGTTCGTGGCGAAGGCGAGCGCGGCGGCGGCGCCCGTGACGGTGAGGAAGCGGCGGCGGCCCAAGTGGCCCGCCGCGGCGCGCAGTTCGGGCGAGTGCTGGCTCGGATGGCGTCCTTCGGCTGTCATGTGGCCCTCCCCTGACGATTGTTGTCAGAGGAAATTGGAGTGCCGGGGGACGACCGTGGCCTGTCATGCGCACGGCTGCCACATGGCGGATGAGTGATCTCCGCGTAACCCCTTCTGCCGTACGCTCCGGGGCCATGAACGCTCAGAACAACGCCCCGGAACCGCACGAACCGACCGCCGTACCGACCGCCGTGGTGACCGGCGCGGGCTCCGGCATCGGCCGGGCCGTCGCCGTCGAGCTGCTCCGCGCGGGCTGGCAGGTGGCGCTCGCGGGCCGCCGCACCGAGACCCTCGACGCGACGGCGGCCCTCGCCCCCGAGGCCACGGCCAGGTCGCTCTCCGTACGGACCGACGTCTCGAGCCCCGAGGACGTAACCGCACTCTTCTCCGCCGTACGCGACCGGTTCGGCCACCTCGACCTGCTCTTCAACAACGCGGGTACGTTCGGGCCCGCGTCCCCGGTCGAGGACCTGGAGTACGACGCCTGGCGCCATGTCGTCGACACGAACCTCAACGGCGCTTTCCTGTGCGCGCAGGCGGCGTTCCGGCTGATGAAGGAGCAGGACCCGCAGGGCGGACGGATCATCAACAACGGCTCCATCTCGGCCCACACGCCGCGGCCGCGCTCGACCGCGTACACGACGACGAAGCACGCGCTGACCGGGCTGACGAAGTCGCTGTCCCTGGACGGGCGTCCGTACCGGATCGCGTGCGGCCAGATCGACATCGGCAACGCGGCGACCGACATGACGGAGCGCATGCAGACCGGGATCCTCCAGGCGAACGGAACGCTGGCGCCGGAGCCGGTGATGGATGTCGCGGACGTGGCGCGCACGGTGCGGCACATGGCCGAGCTGCCCCTGGAGGCGAACGTGCAGTTCGCGACGGTCCTGGCGACCAACATGCCGTACATCGGCCGCGGTTGAGGAATTAATCTCCACAAGCGGAATGGCACCTACCGGCCTAATTCAGGGCAGCGCGGCCCGTATGCTCGGGATCTCTCCACGAGAACTTCACATTCGGAGCACATCTTGCGCACACGTTCCACGGCCTCGGCCGCCCTGGCGGCCGGCGTCCTGTCGGCCTCCCTGCTCGCCGCGTCCCCGGCGTCCGCGGCCGCTCACCAGGGCGGTCTGCACCTGGGCTACATCCAGTACGACAGCCCCGGCAGCGACAACCGGTCGAACTCGTCGCTGAACGCGGAGTGGGTGAACATCCACAACAACACCCGCTCCGCGATCCAGCTCAAGGGCTACAAGCTCAAGGACAACACCGGCTACACGTACACGTTCGGCAGCTACAACATCGGCGCCGGCAAGACCGTCAAGGTCCGCACCGGCCAGGGCACCAACGCCTCCGGCGTGCGCTACTGGGGCCGCGGCTCGTACGTCTGGAACAACACCGGCGACAAGGCCCGCCTCATCAAGCCGAGCGGCACCCAGCTCGACTCCTGCTCGTGGGGTGACGGGCCCGGCGGGATCAGCTGCCACTGAGCCACTTCCGAGGGGGAAGGCGGGCAGCCGTTCCGCGGCCCGGGGCAGGGGGGACCTGCCGACGGGACCGCAGGAGGACCCGGGCCGCGCTGCGGCTGCCCGCGCTACGCTCCCCCGTCATGAACACCGACTCTCAAGCTGAAGTGCTGCGATACACCGCCTTCACCACGGACCCGGCGGGCGGCAATCCCGCCGGTGTCGTGCTCGACGCGCAAGCGCTCGACGACAAGGAGATGCTCGCCATCGCGGCGCGGCTCGGATACAGCGAGACGGCGTTCCTGACACCGGCGCCCGGCGGTGCGCAGCGTTCGTACACCGTGCGCTACTTCAGCCCCAAGGCCGAGGTCCCTTTCTGCGGACATGCCACCGTGGCGACGGGCGTGGCGCTCGGCGAGATCCACGGCCCCGCCGACTACCTCTTCGCCACGCAGGCCGGCGAGGTGCCGGTGACGGTCGCCCAGGGCGCCGACGGCACCCTGGGCGCGACGCTCACGAGCGTCGAGCCGCACATCACCGACGTGGCGCCCGAGGACCTGGCCGAGGCGCTCGCCGCGCTCGGCTGGCCTGCCGCCGACCTCGACCCGGCATTCCCGCCGCGCATCGCGTACGCGGGCGCCCGCCACCTCGTCCTCGCGGCCGCCACCCGCGCGCGGCTCGCGGACCTCTCCTACGACTTCGCGCGCCTCGAGGCCCTGATGCACCGCCTCGACCTCACCACGGTCCAACTGGTTTGGCGCGCCTCGGAGTTCGTCTTCCACGCCCGTGACCCGTTCCCGGTCGGCGGTGTCGTGGAGGACCCGGCGACGGGCGCCGCCGCGGCCGCGTTCGGCGCGTACGCGCGCGCACTCGGACTCGTCCCCTCCGAGGCGGTCCTCACCCTCCACCAGGGCGAGGACATGGGCCGCCCGGGCGAGCTGACGGTGACACTGCGCGAGGGCGACCCTCGGGTCCGGGTGAGCGGCGCGGCGGTGCGGATTCCCGGCTGACCGGGAGTGCCGACCGGGGAGTTAGGCCTGGCCGGTCTCGAAGCGGGTCACCTTGCCGCCCGCCACGACGAACTGCCACTTCGTCCGCATCTCGCCCCAGGCGTCGTTGCGGTAGAGGGCGGTCAGGGCCAGGCCGTGCGCGTACTCCTTCTCGATCTCCATGTGCCCGTGGGAGTCGAAGATCTCGCGGCCGGTCCACTCCTCGATGTCCCGGTCGGACCCGTCGTCGGACATGGTCGCGCCGGGCGCGAGGGCGGCACGGAAGGCCTCCCGGTCGTGGGCGTTCACCGCGGTGACGAAGGCCCGGACGGCCGGGTCGCTGAGCTTGGTTGTCTGGATGGGCATGACGCCGTCTCCTGCCTCTCCTTCCGGCGCTACGGTGCCGGACCTTCCGGTCGTTCGTCGCCGGGTCGGGACCCCGGCCGCACGGGGCCCGGGCCCCCGGCCCAGACTCACACCGCGGCCCGGGACCCGCCACCCGAACGGGCCCGCGTACCGGGTGCCGCGGCCCCGCCTGCCGGACCGTAGGACCATGACCTGTCACAAGACCTGTGTGGACCGCAAAGACCTGGGACTGCTCGTGCTGCGCGTGGGCACGGGCGGCGTGCTCGCCGCGCACGGAGCGCAGAAACTGCTCGGCTGGTTCGGCGGCGGTGGCCTGAGCGCCACAACCGCCGGGATGGAGGCCATGGGCTTCGCCCCGCCGAAGGCGAGCGCCCTGGCCGCCGGTGTCGGCGAGGCGGGCGGCGGCGTCCTGCTCGCCCTCGGCCTCGCCACCCCCGTCGGCGGGGCCGCCGCGGCGGGCACGATGGCCGGCGCGGTCGCGGTGCACGCGCCCAACGGCTTCTTCGCGCAGGGCGGCGGCTACGAGTACCCGGCCTTCCTCGGCTTCGTCGCGGCCGGACTCGCGGTGACCGGCGCGGGCCGCTACTCCCTCGACCATGCGCTCGGCCACGCCCTGGACCGGCACTGGATGGTCCCGGCCGCGCTCGTGGGCAGCGCCGCGGCGGCGCTCGCGGTCGTGGCGTCGCGCAACAGGCGGGTGGGCGGGCCGGGTCCGCAGCCGGGTCCGGGGGAGTATTCCCCGGACGCCATGGACGAGTAGCCCGTCCGTGGCAGGCTGCGGGTATGTCCGACACCACGCGGCCCAGCGCCCGGCACGATCTCACCCCGCCCACGTACGACAGCGTGTGGGAGACCGTCGACGGGCTGCACGCCTGGCTCGAATCGCACAACCGCCGCGGCGCGGACGAGGCCCTTCTGTTGCGGATGCTGAAGCTGTCGGAGGAGGTCGGCGAGGTCGCCCAGGCGGTCATCGGCGCGACAGGCCAGAACCCGCGTAAGGGCGAGAGCCACTCCTGGCAGGACGTCGAGGCGGAGCTCTGCGACGTCGTGGTGACGGCCCTGGTCGCCCTGCGCACGCTCACCCCTCAGGCCCCCGAAGTGCTGGCGGCGCATCTGCGCCGGGTGGCGGAGAGGTCGCTCACCTCGTGACCGTCCGGCTGAACGGCAGCTTCGGCGCCGGCCGGACCACCACGTCACAGGAGCTCGTCGCGCCGTACGCCGACGCGCTGCCCCGGCTGTCGCGCGCGGCGACCGTCGTCGGCACGACGGAGCGGGCGCCGGGTGACGTGGCGTCGCAGATCGCGGAGCGCACGGGCTGAAGCCCCTCGTGTCCGGCGGGGTTAGGCTCGGCGTGGATCGCGGTCCGGACGGCCGGGATCACGGATCAGGCGGCCGGGGTCAGGGATCACCGGCGCGGAAACGGGGGCCCGGCATGGGCAGGTTCGACGGCGGCGAGGTCATCGCGGTCAGCAGCAACGAGACGTACTCCTTCACGAAGCCGAACCGGGAGAGCATCACGCTGCTCGCCGGGCTCGGTGTCGAGGGCGACGTGCACGCGGGCGTCACGGTCAAGCACCGCTCCCGCGTCGCGAAGGACCCGACGCAGCCGAACCTGCGGCAGGTCCACCTGATGCACGACGAGCTGTTCGCCGAGGTCGCCGAGCAGGGTCACGACGTCGCTCCCGGCGACCTCGGGGAGAACGTCACGACGACCGGCATCGACCTCCTCGCACTCCCCGCGGGCACGCTCCTGCATCTGGGCGAGGGCGGCGCCGTCGTCGAGGTCACGGGCCTGCGCAACCCCTGCCTGCAGATCGATCACTTCCAGGACGGGCTGCTCAAGCGGGTCGTCGGGCGCGACGAGAGCGGGGCGGTCGTCCGCAAGGGCGGGATCATGAGCGTGGTGCGGACCGGCGGCGTGGTGCGCCCCGGCGACGCGATCCGCGTGGTCCTGCCGGCCGGGCCGCACGTCGCGCTGGAAGCCGTCTGATGATGCCCGAGCCGGAGATCCCCGTCGTCGCCCCGTACGACGCGGCCTGGCCGGAGCGGGGCCGCGCGCTGTGTGCCGAACTCGGCGCGGCGCTCGGCCCGATGGCCCTGCGGACGGAACACATCGGCAGCACGTCGATCCCCGGAATGGCGGCCAAGCCCGTCTACGACCTCCAGGTGAGCGTCGCCGACCTCGACGAGGCGGAGGCCGCCTTCGCGGGCCCCCTCGCGGACCTGGGCTTCCGACTCTCCCCCTACCGCCGGGACCACGTCCCGGCGGGCCGGGACGATGTACCGACCCGCTGGGCCAAGCGCTTCTGGTCCCGGCGCGGCACACCCGCCGAGCCGGTCAACCTGCACGTACGCCTCGCCGGCTCCCCCAACGAACGCCTGGCCCTGCTCTTCCGCGACTGGTTCCGCACCCACCCGGAGGCGATCACGGCCTACGCCCACTTCAAGTACGCCCTCGCCTCCCGGGTCGCCGACACCGGCACCTACGCCGACGTGAAGGACCCGGTGGTCGACCTGGTGGTGGCGGTCGCGGAACCCTGGGCGGCCGAGACGGGGTGGACGGCGGATCCCGGCACCTGATCCCAACTCCCCCTGGCTGCCCGGTGACTTCCCGGTGAACGGATACGATCGCGGGCACCGCACCGGGATGTCCGAGGAAATGGGGAGTCGGCCGTGGAGCAACCGCCGCGTCTGGGCGTCGCGATCGTGACGATGGGCAACAGGCCCAGGGAGGTGGACGCCCTCCTGGCGGCGGTGGCGAAACAGGACGTGCCGCCGACGCGGGTCGTCCTCGTCGGCAACGGCTCGCCGCTGCCCGACTTCACCGGCTCCGGCCTGCCCTTCACCGTCACGACCGTCGAACTCGACGACAACCTCGGCTGCCCCGGCGGCCGCAACGTCGCCCTGGCGCGGCTGCGTGACTTCGGCGACGTGGACGTGGCGGTCGAGCTCGACGACGACGGACTCCTCGTCGACGCGGACGTCTTCCGTACCGTCCGCGACCTGTACGCCGGCGACCAGCGCCTCGGCATCGTCGGCTTCCGCATCGCGGACGAGCACGGCGAGACGCAGCGCCGCCACGTGCCGCGGCTGCGCGCGAAGGACCCGATGCGGGGCGGTGAGGTGACGGCGTTCCTCGGCGGCGGCCACGCGTTCTCGATGCGGATGCTTGCCGAGACCGGCGACTGGCCCGCCGACTTCTTCTTCACGCACGAGGAGACCGACCTCGCCTGGCGCGCCCTCGACGCCGGCTGGAAGGTCGTCTACGAGCCGTCGCTCCTGCTCCAGCACCCCAAGACCTCGCCCGCCCGGCACGCCGTCTACCACCGCATGACGGCCCGCAACCGCGTCTGGCTGGCCCGCCGCCGGCTCCCGCTCCCCCTGATCCCGCTCTACCTCGGCACCTGGACCCTCCTCACGCTCGCCCGTACCCGGTCCGCCGGGGGCCTGCGCGCGTGGGCGGGCGGCTTCGTGGAGGGCGTCCGTACGCCGTGCGGAGGCCGGCGGCCGATGCGCTGGCGCACCGCGTGGCGCATGACGCGGCTCGGTCGGCCGCCGGTGATCTGAGCCGGATCGCAAGCGGCGGGGCGGGACGTGGTGCGTCGGGAGCCCGACAGGCGCACCCTGGTAATAGCAGTCCCGGAGGTGATCACGATGTCGGCACAGACCGCTGTCGGATGGCATGTAGAGCTGGAATTCGAGGAAGACACACACCGCACGCGCGCCGCCGCGCTCGTCCGGCTCCCCGACGGGAGCGAGGTACGGGCCCATGGCTACGCGAGCCGCCACCCCTCCGACACGAACCAGCCGCGGGTCGGCGAGGAGGTCGCGGGAGCGAGGGCGCTCAACGAGCTGGCGATGAAGATGCTGACGAAGGCGCACGACGAGATCGACGAGGCGTCGGGCCGGACGTCGCACGCGTTGCGGTGAGTGAGTAAGCACAGGCCAAGGACCTGGCAGGCAGACGAGTCGGGCTGTACGCCGGGTTTTGTCGCCCGGTCGCCTCGCGGCGGCCGGGGAGACGGCCATCCATCTAGGACCGGCGTTGCCGCCGGCCTCGTGCGGTCTACCCGCGGACTCGGGCGGGCAGCCCTCGAACGTCCGCGCAGAGCCACCTCTTCTTGCGAGGAAGCGGCTCCTTTTGACCTTGCTCCAGGTGGGGTTTACCTAGCCGCCTGAGTCACCTCAGGCGCTGGTGGTCTCTTACACCACCGTTTCACCCTTACCGAGGGCCTTGCGGTCCCCGGCGGTCTGTTTTCTGTGGCACTGTCCCGCGGGTCACCCCGGGTGGCCGTTAGCCACCACCTTGCCCTGTGGAGCCCGGACGTTCCTCGGGAAAACCCTGGTGAAAGGGTCCTCACGCGGCCGTCCGCCCGGCTCGTCTGCCGTGCCGACCATGCTACCCGGCGCTCAGGCCGGGGCGAACTGAACCTTCGCCGCCCCGGGGTCGGCCTGCGTCAGCCGTACCCGCAGCCGCTCCCCCAGCGGCAGCGGACCCGTACCGCCCTCGATGCGGGCGACCACCGCGGGGTCGGTCAACTGGACGGTGCCGACGGCCGGTTCGTGGTCCTTCACGTCGACGACGCACGCCTCGAAGATGTCGCCGATCCGGTCCTTGAGGAGCGCCGCCTCGACGATGTCGACGCAGCCGCGCTCGACGGCGTTGGCCCGGCGCGTACCGTCCGCCATCTCCTGCGGCAGGCCGGGCAGCGCGGCGAGTACCCACTCGGGGGGCGGGGTGCCTGCGCAGGCGGCCAGGCACAGTTCGCAGGCGTAGCGGTCGGCGAGGCGGCGCAGCGGGGCCGTGCAGTGGGCGTAGGGCGCGGCGACCGCGGCGTGGACGGTGAGGTCGGGGAGCGTGCCGCCGCTGAACACGGTGTAGCCGGCGCCGCGCAGGAGCGTCGTGCACTCCTGGAGGAAGGCGGCATGGTGCGGCTTCCTCGGGTCGAGGGAACGGATGAGCTGGGCGTACGGGACGTGGTGCGGCCAGTCGATGCGCAGGGCGAGGGCCGTGCGGCGCAGGCGGCCGACGGCGCCGTCGGGGGCGGCGGGCAGGGTGCGCAGGATGCCGGTCCCGGCGGCGAGCATGAGGTCGGCGGCGGCCATGCCGGTGAGCAGGGAGATCTGGGCGTTCCAGCCGTCGGCGGGGAGCGGGGCGCGGTAGCCGAGCTGGTAGCGGCCGTCGCGTTCGGTGATCTCCTGTTCCGGGACGTTGAGGGAGATGCCGCCGCGCTCCGTCTCGAGCTGTTCGCGCAGGCGCCCGATGTCGCGCAGCAGCGCTACGGGTTCCTCGGCGGTGCCGTCGTCGATGGCCCGCTGCACACCTTCGTAGTCGAGCTTGGCGCGGCTGCGGACGGTGGCGCGGGCCACGTCGGTGGCGACGGTGCGCCCCTCGGCGTCGAGGTCGAGGGTCCACAGGACGGCGGGGCAGGTCTGGTCGGGGAGCAGGCTGGCGGCGCCCTCGCTGAGCACGGTGGGGTGCAGCGGGACCTTTTCGTCGGGGAAGTAGAGCGTGGTGACGCGGCGGTGGGCCTCGGTGTCGAGGGGGCCGCCGGGCCTGACGTGGGCGGCGACGTCGGCGATGGCGTAGCGGACCCGGTAGCCGCCGTCGCGGCGCGAGAGGTGCATCGCCTGGTCGAGGTCGAGGGAGGTCGGCGGGTCGATCGTGAAGAAGGGGATGTCGGTGGCGTCCCTGCCGCCCGGTTCCGGCGGGTGCGGGGCCGCCGCGGCCCGTTCCGCCTCCGCGAGGGCGTCGGCCGGAAAGGCCCCGGGGACGTCCAGGGTCGTACGCAGTTCACGCAGTGCGGCACGCAGCGGGGCCTCGGCTGCGCCGGTCACACGGAGATGACGGCGGGGCATGCACCGAGCGTAGGACGGCGCGGGGACGTCGGCACCCCGTGACCGTGGCCCCCAGGACCGTGGCGCCTCGGCATCCGCGGCGCCCCGTGTTCCCCGGCACCCCCTTCTCTTCCGTACGCTTTCGCTGGGGCCGCACCCCCTGTTCCGCATCACTGTCCCGAGGAGTCCGATCGTGCTCGTGCTGCTGCCGCCGTCCGAAGGCAAGGCCCCGTCGGGCCGCGGCGCCCCGCTGAAGCCTGAGTCGCTGTCCCTGGCGGGGCTCGCCGGGGCGCGGCAGGCCGTGCTCGACGAGCTGGTCGAGCTGTGTGCCGCCGACGAGGACAAGGCGCGCGAGGTGCTCGGTCTCAGCGAGGGGCTGCGCGGCGAGATCGCGAAGAACGTGGAGCTGCGCACCGCGGGCGCGCGCCCGGCCGGTGAGATCTACACGGGGGTCCTCTACGACGCGCTCGGTCTCGCCACCCTGGACGCGGCGGCGAAGCGCCGGGCGACGCGTTCGCTGCTGGTGTTCTCGGGCCTGTGGGGCGCGGTGCGGGTGAGCGACCGGATTCCGTCGTACCGCTGCTCGATGGGTGTGAAGCTGCCGGGGCTCGGGGCGCTCGGCGCGCACTGGCGCGGGCCGATGGCCGAGGTCCTTCCTGAGGCGGCCGGGGACGGGCTCGTGCTCGACCTGAGGTCGTCCGCGTACACGAGTGCGTGGAAGCCGAAGGGGGAGGTCGCTGGGCGTACGGCGACGGTGCGGGTGCTGCACGCGCAGACGGATCCGGTGACCGGCGTGGAGAAGCGTTCGGTCGTGTCGCACTTCAACAAGGCGACGAAGGGCCGGATCGTGCGCAAGCTCCTGGAGACCGGCACCACGCCGGCGGACCCCGCCGAGCTGGTCGAGGCGCTGCGGGATCTCGGCCATGTGGTGGAGGCGCAGGCGCCCGCGAAGGCGGGGACGGCGTGGGCGCTCGACGTGGTGGTGACGCAGATCCACTGAGCACCCGCCCGAGTCCGTTGCAGCATGCGCAACGCCCTTTGCGCATGCTGCGCAGCACGGGGCAGGATGGCCCCATGACTGATTCCTCCGTGCTCGATCTCGCCCCTGTCGTACCCGTCGTCGTCGTGGAGGACGTCGCCGACGCCGTGCCGCTCGCGCGGGCACTCGTCGCGGGCGGTCTGCGGGCGATCGAGGTGACGCTGCGGACGCCGGCCGCGCTGGACGCGATCCGCGCCGTCGCGGACGAGGTGCCGGACGCCGTCGTCGGCGCGGGCACGGTCATCTCACCGCAGAACGTCGCCGACTCCGTCGCGGCCGGAGCGCGCTTCCTGGTCAGCCCCGGCTGGACCGACACGCTGCTCGACGCGATGAAGAAGTCCGGCGTGCCGTTCCTGCCGGGCGTCTCCACGACGTCGGAGGTCGTGGCGCTCCTGGAGCGCGGGGTGAGCGAGATGAAGTTCTTCCCCGCGGAGGCCGCGGGCGGTGTGCCGTACCTGAAGTCGCTGGCCGGTCCGCTGCCGCAGGCGCGGTTCTGCCCGACCGGCGGGGTCTCCCTCGGCTCGGCGCCCTCGTACCTGGCGCTCAAGAACGTCGGCTGTGTGGGCGGCAGTTGGATGCTTCCCGCGGACGCGGTCGCGGCGAAGGACTGGGCGCGGATCGAGACGCTGGCCCGCGAAGCGGCCGGCCTCAAGTAGCCCGGACGTCAGCGCGGCAGTCCGGGCCTCAGCGCAAGCAGCCCGGACGTCAGCGCAGGTGCGCCGTCTCGTTGAGAAGGCGCACGCTCGCGTTGCCGTCCCCGTAGTACGCGACCGCCGAGAGCGACGCCGCCGAGAGTTCCATCCGGAACAGTGACTCCGGTGGCGCGCCGAGCGCGAGCCGTACGAGCGTCTTGATCGGCGTGACGTGCGTGACCAGGAGGACCGTGCGTCCCGCGTACTGTCCGACGAGCCGGTCCCGCGTCGCGGCGACCCGGCGGGCGACCGCCGCGAAGCTCTCGCCGCCCCCGGTCGGTTCGGCCTTCGACGAGGCCAGCCAGGCGTTCATGTCGTCCGGGAAGCGCTCGCGGACCTCCCCGAAGGTCATGCCCTCCCACGCACCGAAGTCCGTCTCGCGCAGGCCCTCTTCGATGTGGACGTCGAGCCCGAGGCGCGCGGCGACGGTCCGCGCCGTCTCCTGGCACCGCTTGAGCGGCGACGAGACGATCGCCTGGACGGTGCCGCGCGCGGCGAGCGCTGCGGCGACCCGCTCGGCCTGCGCGCGTCCCGCCGCGGACAGCTCGGGGTCGGCGCCGCCGGAGCCGGAGAACCGCTTCTCGGGCGTGAGCGCGGTCTCGCCGTGCCGCAGGAGCACGAAGGTGGCGGGCGCCCCGAGATCGGGCGCCGCCGACCAGCCCTGGGACGCGGTGCTCGCCACGTTCCCCGCGGCCCGCGCGTCCGCGTTCCCCCGCGCTCCCGCGAGCGCGGCCCGCGCCTTCGCCGCCCCGGCCGCCGCGTCCCCGGGCGGGGCTCCCCGGTCCGGCTGGGGTCGCGACGTGTCCAGCTCGGCGGTCGAGCGCGAGGGCTCCCACTGCTTGCCCCGCTTGCCCGCGTCCATCGCCTCGTTGGCGAGCCGGTCCGCGTGCTTGTTCCGCTCGCGCGGGATCCACTCGTACGTCACCTGCGACGCCGGCAGCACGGTCGCCGCCTCGGCGGCGAGGGGCTTCATGTCGGGGTGCTTGATCTTCCAGCGGCCCGACATCTGCTCGACGACGAGCTTGGAGTCCATCCGGACGTGCACCGAGGCCTGCGGGTCGAGGGCGTGCGCGGCGCGCAGGCCGGCCACGAGTCCCCGGTACTCGGCGACGTTGTTCGTGGCGACGCCGATGTACTCGGCGGCCTCCGCGAGGGTCTCCCCCGTCACCGCGTCGATGACGACCGAGCCGTAGCCCGCGGGCCCCGGGTTGCCCCGGGAACCGCCGTCGGCCTCGACGATGAACTCCCGCACCACGAAGGCTCCTACAGGCCGGACTCGGACGTGCGCACCAGGATCCGGTGGCAGTTCTCGCAGCGCACCACGGAGTCGGGCGCCGCGGCCCGCACCTCGTTCAGCTCGGTGATGTTCAGCTCCAGCTGGCAGCCCTCGCAGCGGCGCTGGTAGAGGCGGGCCGCACCGACGCCGCCCTCCTTGATGCGCAGCTTGTCGTAGAGCTTCAGCAGGTCGTCGGGGACGGAGCCGGCGACGATCCCGCGCTCCTTCGTGGCCGTGGCCGTCTCACCGTCGAGCTCCTCGAAGGAGGCGTCGCGGCGGGCCGTCGCGTCGTCGATCTTGCCCTGGACGGAGGCGACCCGGCCGGTGAGCTCCTCGAAGCGCTCCTGCGCGGACTCGCGGCGCTCCATGACCTCGAGGACGACGTCCTCCAGGTCACCCTGGCGCTTGGCGAGCGAGGCGATCTCCCGCTGGAGGTTCTCCAGGTCCTTGGGGGACGTGACGGCGCCGGAGTCCAGGCGCTGCTGGTCACGGGCGGCACGCTGGCGGACCTGGTCGACGTCCTGCTCGGCCTTGGTCTGCTCGCGGGCGCAGTCACTCTCCTCGGTCTGCGCGGCGACGTGCAGGTCGCGCAGCTGCGTGAGGTCCTTGTTCAGCGACTCGATCTCGGCGTGCTCGGGCAGCGACTTGCGCTTGTGCGCGAGTTGCGACAGTCGTACGTCCAGGGCCTGGACGTCGAGAAGTCGGATCTGGTCGGCGGGCGCGGCGTTCAGTTGGGGGCTCCAGTTGGGATCGGTGTGGCGTTGGACGCCGCGTGGGCGGTCCAGGGGTCGGTGACCGTCTTCGAGACGTGGACGCGAAGTCCCCATCCGTTGCGGTCGGAGATCTCGTCGAGCTGGGCTGCGGCCAGCTCGCACCAGGGCTGCTCGGTGGCCCAGTGGGCGGCGTCGAGCAGCGCCAGCGGGCTCTGTTCGCGCGCCTCGGAGGCGGGGTGGTGGCGCAGGTCCGCGGTCAGGAAGGCGTCGACGCCCGCGGCGCGCACGTCGGCGAAGAGGCTGTCGCCGGAGCCGCCGCTGACGGCGATCGTGCGGATCGTCGCGTCGAGGTCGCCCGAGACGCGAATGCCCTGCGCGGTGGCGGGCAGCCGGTCGGCGGCGAGGCCGACCAGTTCGCGCAGGGTGACGGGGGGTTCGACTTCGCAGATCCGGCCGAGTCCGCGGCGGCCCGCGGGGTCGGTCGGGTCCGGTACGAGGGGTCCGGTGACGCGGAGGTCGAGGGCTCCCGCGAGTGCGTCGGAGACGCCCGGGTCGGCACGGTCGGCGTTGGTGTGCGCGACGTGCAGCGCGACGTCGTTCTTGATCAGGGTGTGGACGACGCGGCCCTTGAAGGTGGTGGCGGCGACGGTCGTCGTGCCGCGCAGATAGAGCGGGTGGTGCGTGACCAGGAGGTCCGCGCCCAGCTTCACCGCCTCGTCGACGGTCTCCTGGACGGGGTCCACGGCGAACAGGACCCGGGAGGCCTCGGCGTCGGGGTCGCCGGCGACCGTGCCGACCGCGTCCCACGACTCGGCCCGCTCGGGGGGCCACAGCTTCTCGAGCGCGGCGATGACTTCAGACAGACGGGGCACGGTGAAAGGCTACCTTCCCTCCATGCCCCGTCGGCCCTGGCTCATGTACGGCCGCGGCCGGGGGCGGTACGGGCTCACGTACCGCTACCGGCCACCGACAGTCGGCTACTTGACGAGGTAGCCGTGCAGGTCGTCGAGGACCAGGTTCGCGGCCGTGACGCCGAGCCCCAGGTACCAGGTCTCGTCCGGAACGTCCTTGGCCTGTCCGCTCTTCACCGCGCCGAGCTTCTTCCACAGCGGGTTGCCCTCGGCGGTGGCGCGGTCCGTCTTCTTCGCGTCGCCGTAGACACCGGTGAAGATCCAGTCGGCGTCGGCCTGGTCGATCTTCTCCGGGCTGACCTCCGTGGCGAGGTCCACGACCTGCTGGTTCTTGGGGCGCGGAATGCCGGCGTCGTCGAGGATCGTGCCGATGAAGGACGCCTTCGCGTAGAGGCGGATCATGCCGGGCATGTAGCGCAGCATCGTGACGGTGGGCTTCTTCTCGCCGATGTCGTCGCCGAGCTTCTTCGCCTTCATCTCGTACGCGGCGAGGTTCGCCTTGGCCTCGGCGGTCTTGTCGAGGGCGGACGCGTTGAGGAGGTAGTTCTCCTTCCACGTGAAGCCGGGGCGGATGGAGAAGACCGTCGGGGCGATCTTGGAGAGCTGCGGGTAGAGCTTGGCGGCGCGCAGCTCGCTGCCGAGGATCAGGTCGGGGTGGAGATTGGCGATCGCCTCGAGGTTGAGGGAGTTGATCGTGCCGACGTCCTTGGGGGTGCCCGCCGTCTTCTTCAGGTAGGACGGGACGCCGTCGTCGCCCTCGGTGGGGGCGTAGCCGACGGGCTTGACGCCGAGGGACGCGACGTTGTCGAGCTCGCCGACGTCGAGGACGACGACCCGCTTGGGCTGCGCCTTTATCTCGGTCTTGCCCATGGCGTGCTCGATGGTGCGCGGGAACTGGCCGGCCTTGGCGGTCGTGCCCATCTTCGCGGTCTGCGAGGCCGCCTTGGCGAAGTCCTCGCCGCCCTGGGCGACGGCCTTGGAGCCGCTGCCGTTGTCGGACTTGCCGGATCCGGAGTCCGAGTCCCCGGAACCGCAGGCCGCGAGCGACAGGGCGGCGGCCACGGCGAGGGCTACGGCGGCGGTGCCGCGGGTGCGAGGACTTGTTCGCAGGGCCATGGGTGTTCCAGCTCCGAACTTCGTGGCGTGAGGCCGCCTCAGATGTGGTTAGGCAAACCTAACATCAGGCACTTCTGGACGTGCCAGCACATCCGACCCACCCCTTTCAGGCAGATACGGACATGGCCACCCTTTGGTGTGAAACCTGAGCGGCGAGTGCCACGGCAGCGCGTGCGAAAACTAGCTTCGGCTCGGACGAACCGGAGGTGAGTGATCCCATGACGGCCTTGGCGATCGAGCCCACGACGGAGCTGGAGAGCGGACCGGGCCCGGCACGCGGACCGGCCCCGGACAGCGGAAACGATCCGGAGAACGGGCAGGACCCGGACCCGGAGCCGGGCGGCGCCCCGGACCGGGAGGACGCGCGGGCCCCGGAGAACGAGCGCGCCACGGAATACGGAGGGGCGCCGGGGAACGAGCGCGCCACCGAGTACGGGCGAGCGCCGGAGAGTCGGCCCGCCACCGAGTACGGGCCGGCCCGGGACGCCGGCCCCCGGCCGGACGGCACCCCGGGACCGGTGAGCCTTCAAGCCCCGGACAGCACCCCAGGACCGGAGTACGCGCAAGCCCCGGACAGCACCCCAGGACCGGAGTACGCGCAAGCCCCGGACACCGGCCCAGCCCCGGCGCAGCTGTCCGGCCCCGGCGAAGCCCCGGTGAGCCCGCAGCCCCCCGGCCCCGGTCCAGCCCCTTCGAGCGCGCAGGACCCTGCCCCCGGCCGAGGCCCGGCGAGCGTCCCCGAGCCCGCTCCCCCCGCCCCTCTCCCCGGCTGTGTCATCACCGCCGACGGGGCGTACGCCGCGCGGCTCGCGTCCGACGGAACGTCCTGGTTTCCGGAGCGGTGGACCCTGGACGGGCCCGAGCCGTACGCGGTGCCGTTGCCGGGGAACCAGCCGGAGGAGCCCGGGACCGAGGTCGTCCCGATGGGCGACGGGCGCGTCCTCATCCGGCGCGTGGTGGACGGCCGCCACTCCTTCTCGCTGCTGTATCCGACGGGCCCGCGAACGGGCGAGGTGCCTCTCGGGGCGGTGAGCGGCGGGGAGTTGACGCTGCTTCCGCCGGCACCGGGCGGCAGATGCGCGTACGCCATCGCCGTGGGCGAGCGGTCGACGGGTGTGTGGATGGTGGCGGGCGGGGCGTTCGGGCCCGAGTTCCTGGCCGAGGTCCCGGGGCGCTGTTCGGGCGGGGTGTGGCTGGACCGCGCGGGCCGGATGCTGGCGCTCGACCGGTCCCTCGACGGGGGGCCCGTCAAGACGGTCGCGGTGGACCTGGGACGGGGCGGCGAGGTCACGCCGCTGCTCCAGATCGCGGAGGCGAGCGCGGACCGGCTGGTGCTCGCCGATCCGGACAGCGGGCTGCTCCTGGTCCGCTCGGACGCGCCGTCGCCCGGCCATGAGCGCCTCGGCTGGGGCGTGTTGGGCTCGACGCTGCCGGTGCGCTTCCCGGAGTGTCTGCGCCTGACCGACTGCGCGGTGACGCCGTTCGCGATCCAGCCGGGTCAGACGCTGATGCCGGAGAGCTGTGCGGTGGCGCTGCGGATCGACGGCGCCGCGGGCACCTGGCTGGGCCTGTGGCGGCCCGCCGAGCGCCAGATGCATCAACTCGCCGCCCCGCAGGGCTGGCTGACGGGCGCGGGCCTGTGGACGCGCGACGGTGAGCTGCAACTCCCCTGCGCCACCGAGTCGGTGCCCTGTGGGATCGCGCGCACGTCGGTGCCGGAACCCGTCGAGGAGCCGGCCCCGCAGACGGTGCCCGAGCCGCCCTCGGCGGCCCGTCCCGTCCCGCTCCAGCAGGCTCCTCTGGCCGGTCTCATGCGACGCGCGGCAACCGCCGGGACACGGACGGCACCCGCCGGTTAGACTCGTCCGGCTGTTTGAAGGATCTTGTTACGGGGTGAGTTTCGATGGCCGAGACGATGAACGCGGAGATGACCACGGCGGAGTCCAGGGAGGCGGCGGACCGGTCCGCCGGTCCCGGTCGGCACCGTGGTGGTGTGTCCTCGCGCGACGAGAACGCGGCGCCGCACGGCCGGCACCGCAGGGATCAGTCCGAACAGGGCTGAACGGCATGACGGAGGGGCCCGGAACCGTATGGTTCCGGGCCCCTTCGCCATGGGGTCAGGCGTGTTTGAGACCGAGCACCTCGGCCGCGGCGAACGTCTCGTTCGGCGGCCGGTCCGCGTAGTGCGGGGTGAGCAGCGCGTCCAGCTCCTCGTAACTGAACGCGTCCTTCGCGGTGTCGAACTTGGCGGAGACCTTGGGGCGTTCGACGACGGCGACCATGCCGCCGTGCACGACGAGCAGCTGACCGTTGACGTTCCCCGCGGCCGGGGACGCGAGGTAGCCGACGAGCGGGGCGACGTGTTCGGGGGCCAGCGGATCGAGTTCGCCGGCTCCGGGCTCCGCGCCCCTCTTGATCGGATAGACGGCCGCGAAGACGTCCTCGGTCATACGGGTGCGGGCGCGGGGGCAGATGACGTTGGCCGTGACGCCGTACTTGCCGAGGGCGAGGGCCGTGGAGGTCGTCAGGCCGACGATGCCGCCCTTCGCCGCCGCGTAGTTGGGCTGCCCGGCCGAGCCGGCGAGGAACGCCTCGGACGAGGTGTTGACGATGCGGCCGTAGACCGGTGCGCCCGCCGCCTTGGAGCGTGCGCGCCAGTGGACGGACGCGAAGTGGGTCGTGTTGAAGTGGCCCTTCAGGTGGACGCGGATCACCGTGTCCCACTCGTCCTCGCTCATCGAGAAGATCATGCGGTCGCGCAGGATGCCCGCGTTGTTGACGAGGATGTCGAGCTTTCCGTACGTGTCGACGGCCAACTGGACGAGTGCGCGGGACTGTTCGTGGTCGGCGACATCGCCGAGGTGGGCGACGGCCTGCCCGCCCGCGGCCCGGATCTCGGCGGCGACCTCCTCGGCCGGGGTGGCGTCGGCGCCGCCGGATCCGTCGCGGCCCGGCTGTCCGAAGTCGTTGACGACGACGCTCGCGCCGAGCCGGGCGAGTTCGAGCGCCTCCGCCCGGCCGAGGCCACGGCCCGCGCCGGTGACGATCGCGGACAGGCCCTGAAGCGGCAGTGACTCTGAAGCCATCGGGGATCGGGGTCCTCTCTCAGATTTCGATGCAGGTGCGCAGCGCGGTGCCCGACCGCATCTGGTCGAGAGCTTCGTTGATCTCGGCGAGCTGCACGCGGTGCGTGATGAGGCTCTCCAGGTCGATGCGGCCGGCCCGCCACAGGGCGATGGCCCGCTCGTAGGACGTCAGGACGTCACCGCCGCCGTACATGGACGGCAGGATCTTCTTCTCGTCGAAGAACAGCTCGAACATGTTGAGCTGGAGGAAGTCGTCGAGGGCGCCCGCGCCGACGATGCACAGGGTGCCGCCGCGCCGCGTCGTCTCGTAGGCGGTGCGGGCCGTGGCGGACTTGCCGACGACCTCGAAGACGTAGTCGAAGCCCTCGCCCGCGGTGATGCGCTGCTTGGCGTCGCCGAGGGCGTCGGGTGCGACGGCCTCGGTGGCGCCGAACCTGAGGGCGGCCTCGCGGCGTGAGGCGACGGGGTCGACGGCCACGATCTGCGCGGCGCCCTTGAGCCGGGCGCCCTGGATCGCGGAGATGCCGACGCCGCCGCAGCCGATGACGGCGACGGACGAACCGGCCGCCACGTCCGCGGTGTTGATGGCGGCGCCGAGCCCGGTGGTGACGCCGCAGCCGATGAGGGCCGCGATGTCGAAGGGCACGTCGTCGGGGATGGGCACGGCGCAGCCCGCGTCGACGACGACCTCCTCGGTGAAGGTGCCGGTGCCGGCGAAGCCGAAGACGTCACCGCCGGGGCGCTTGAAGTTGGGGGTGCCGGCGTTCATGAACCCGGCGAGGCAGAGCTGGGTCTGGCCGCGTCTGCACGCCGGACAGGCGCCGCAGGCCGGGAGCCAGCAGACGAGGACGCGGTCGCCGGGCTTGACGTTCGTGACGCCGTCGCCGACGTCGAGGATCTCGCCGGCGCCCTCGTGGCCGGGGATGAAGGGGGCGGGCTGCGGCAGCACGCCGTTCATCGCGGACACGTCGGAGTGGCACAGTCCGGTGGCCCTGACCCGGATCTTCACCTTGCCGGGGCCGAAGCCCACCGCCTCGACGTCGTCGAGTACCTCGAGTTTGTCCTGGCCTATCTCGTGCAGTACGGCTGCGCGCATGGCGTGCGGCTCCTCTCCCGAAGGGTCCCCGATGGGGTCAGGCGTGTTCGACGATGGTGTCGGCGAGTACGGGCGCCTCGTCCCGCTCGACGGCGGTGACGGTCACCTGGATCCGGCCCTCGGAGCGCCACATCCGGATCCGCAGCGTCTCGCCCGGGAAGACGACTCCGGTGAACCGCGTCGCGTAGGACCGCACGCGGGACACGTCGCCGTCGAGCAGCGTGTCGACGACCGCCTTGAGCGTCATGCCGTACGAGCACAGGCCGTGCAGGATGGGCCTGTCGAAGCCGGCGAGCTTGGCGAACTCCGGGTCGGCGTGCAGGGGGTTCCAGTCGCCGGAGAGCCGGTACAGGAGTGCCTGGTCCTCGCGGACGGGACGGTCGACGGTGCGGTCGGGTTCGCCGGTGGGTGCTTCGAGGCGGGTGCTGGGTCCGCGGTCGCCGCCGAAGCCGCCCTCGCCGCGGACGAAGATCTGCGCGTCGCTGGTCCACAGGGGGCCGTCCGCGTCGGCGACCTCGGTGCGCAGGACGAGGATGGCGGCCTTGCCCTTGTCGTAGACGGCGGCGACGCGTGACGTGGAGGTCGCGCTTCCCTTGACCGGGATGGGCCGGTGCAGCTCGACGGTCTGCCCGCCGTGCAGGACGTGGGCGAGGTTGACGTCGATGCCGGGGGCGGAGAGGCCGCCGACGACACCCATTCCGGCGCCGGCGACGGTGGCGAAGCTGGGCAGGACGTGCAGCCGGGACTCGAGGGTGTAGCGCAGCTCGTCGGGGTCGGTGGCGGGGGTGCCCGCGCCGAGGCCGAGGTGGTAGAGCTGGATGTCCTTGTGGTCCCAGGTGATCTCGGCGGACCGGGGTTCGGCGGCTACGGCCTTGGCGGCGTCGATCGGCATCAGACAGAGACTCCTTGTGCGGGAAAGACCTCGGTGCGGCCGTCCGCACCGTCGGTCGCACCGAGGTCGTTGCTGGGCCGGAGGAACTCTGGTGGAACGCCACGCGCCCGTTCTAGAACGCGTTCCAGTCCGGCGATCCCATGTATAGCCAAGACCACGGCAGTTGTGAAGACTCCTGACGCCATGTCAGATCCGGTGCGCGGGCGGCCGGGGCGGGCGGCCGTGACATTTGTACTGCCCGGCTCCGTACAACCGGCATCTGCCGCGCCCGGCTCCCGGCCCGTAGCGTCCCTGCCATGACGAAGACAGACGGGACACCGGTGGCCGTGTCCTTCACGGGGGCGGTCAAGACATTCGGCGCGGTGCGCGCCGTCGACGGGATCGATCTGGAGATACGGCGCGGCGAGACCGTCGCCCTGCTCGGCCGCAACGGCGCGGGCAAGTCCTCCACGATCGCCCTCCTGCTCGGCCTGGACACCCCGGACGAGGGCACGGTCTCCCTCTTCGGAGGCACGCCGGAGCAGGCCGTGCGTGCCGGTCAGGTCGGCGCGATGCTCCAGGAGGGCCGCGCGGTCCCCCGGGTCACGGTCCGTGAGCTGGTCTCCTTCGTGGCGGGCCGCTATCCGGCGCCGATGCCCGTCGCCGACGCGCTCGCGCTGGCCGGCATCGAGGAGCTCGCGCAGCGGCGCGTCGACAAGCTGTCCGGCGGCCAGACCCAGCGGGTGCGGTTCGCCGTGGCCCTGGCCGGGAACCCGGCCCTGCTCGTGCTCGACGAGCCGACGGCCGCCCTCGACGTGGAGGCACGGCACGCGTTCTGGACGTCGATGCGGGCCTACGCGCGGCGCGGCCACACGGTGCTCTTCTCCACGCACTACCTGGAGGAGGCCGACGCCCACGCCGACCGGATCGTGGTCATCGATCACGGCAGGGTCGTCGCGATGGGCTCCGGCGAGGAGCTGAAGCGGGCCGCGGGCGGCAGCCTCGTCTCCTTCGACCTGGCCGGGCGCGGCACGGAGGGCCTGTCGCTGCTGCCCGGGGTGACGGCCGTGGAGGTCCGCGGGGACCGGGCCAGGCTGCGTACGGACGACTCGGACGCGACGGTGATCGCGCTGGCCGGGCTGGACGCGATCCGGGGCCTCGAGGTCGCGCCGGCCTCGCTCGACGACGCGTTCATGGCGCTGACCAGCGGTTCGGACAGTCGTCCGGGCAGCGGCTCCGACAACCGCACCGGCAGCGGTTCCGACACGGATCTGGAGACGGTTCGATGATCGACTACCTGAGGCTCGAAGTGCGCAGGACCCTGCGCGACACCATGTTCGTGATCTTCGGTGTCGGGATGCCGGTGCTGATGTACCTGCTGTTCACCAACCTCGGCCAGAACGAACCCGAGTGGAAGACGATCTCCATGGTCGGCATGGCCGCGTACGGCGCGGTGGGCTCGGCCCTCAGCACCGGCGGCGGGGTCGCCGAGGACAAGACGATCGGGTGGCTGCGGCAGCTGCGGGTCACCCCGATGACGCCGCGCCAGGTGGTGGCGGGCCGGGCCCTGACGGGGTCCGTGACGGTGTTGCCGTCGATCGCGGCGGTGCTCGTCGCGGGCGGCCTGGTCAACGGAGTGCGGCTGGACGTGTGGCAGTGGGCCGCCGTCGCGCTGCTGCTGTGGCTCGGCTCGATCCCCTTCACCCTGCTCGGTCTCGGCAACGGCTACCGGCTGACCGCGCAGACCACGGGTGTCGCGAACATGGTGTGCAATCTGGGGCTCTCCGTCCTCGGCGGCCTGTGGTTCCCGGTCGCACTTTTCCCCGGGTGGCTGCAGTCCGTGTCGTCGTACACGCCGACGAACCGGTTCGCGCAGCTCGGTACGGCCGTGGCCGACGGGCACGCGCCGTCGGCCGCCGCGGTCACGGTGCTCGCCGCCTGGCTGCTGGCCTTCGGTTCGTACGCTGTGGTGTCGTACCGCAGGGCCGCGCGGACCATCTGAACGGGGAGCCGGGGAACCATGTCCTTCAAGCACCGAGTCACCTGCCGGATGGTCGAGCTGCGGGATGCCCGCCGGGAGTGGAAGGCGGACCGGGACGTGTGGAAGGCGGAGTGGCGGGCCCGGGACAGGGGCGCGAAGGACGGCGGGGCGGCCGTGGAGGGCGGGCCCATGGGTCCGCCGCCGAACGGATTCGCGCTGCTGCCCTGGCTCCTCATGGGTCTCGGCGCCTTCTCGAACCTCCTCCAGGGCAAGACGGCCAACCCCTGGATCGGCGGCATCGGCCTGTTCGTCTTCAACAGCCTCTACATCTCGGTCGTGTTCCAGGCCTTCGACAAGAAGCGGCGCGAGGCCCGCTACACGCTCCTGGCGCTGATCGCGATGGGCCTGCTCACCTGCGGGCTCGCCATCGCCTACGGCGGCAGCTGGCTGATGTTCTTCCCGCTGCTCGGCCTCGCGGCGGGCGCGGTCGTGCGGGGGCGCCGCCTCGGCCAGGTCGCCCTCGGCCTGAGCGCGCTCGCCGGGACCATCGGCGGCCTCAAGGAGGGCTGGGACGCGCTCAACATCGCGTACGGCACGTTCCTGTCCACGATGGTGACCGCCGCGATCCTCTCCCTGGCCGAGGCCGTACGTGAACTGCGCGCCGCCCGCGAGGAGTTGGCGCACCGCGCGGTGGAGCAGGAGCGGCTGCGGTTCTCCCGCGACCTGCACGACCTGCTCGGGCACACGCTGTCCGTGATCGTGGTGAAGTCGGAGGCGGCCCGCCGGCTCGCCCACCGCGACCTCGACGCGGCGCTCACGCAGGTGTCGGACATCGAGTCCGTCGGCCGGCAGGCGCTGACGGAGATCCGCGAGGCGGTCACCGGCTACCGCGAGGGCAGTCTCACCACCGAGCTCGACCGCGCCCGCTCGGCGCTCACGGCGGCGGGGATCGAGCCCGTCGTACGCCAGTCGGGCCCGCCGCTCGCCGCACAGACGGAGGCGCTGCTCGGCTGGGTGGTGCGGGAGGCGGTCACGAACGCGGTGCGCCACAGCGGGGCGGCGCGCTGCGAGATCTCCGTGGACGGCAACCCGGAGCGCGTGCGGCTCAGGGTCCACGACAACGGGCGCGGCGCCGCAGCCGAGCCGCCGGAGCCGGGCGTCGGCGGTACGGGCCTGCGGGGCCTGACCGAGCGGCTCGGCGCGGCGGGCGGCTCCCTGGAGGCGGGCCCGGCCGCGCGCGGCTTCACGGTGACGGCCGAACTCCCGGTCCTGCCGGGCGAAGTGGAGCCGGACGCGATGCTGGAGCCGGAACGCGCGGGGTGACGGCGCACGGGGCGCTCTACCCTGGGCCCGTGAACGAGATGCCCCGGGACCACCGGCCCGCGAAGTCCGTACGAGTGCTCCTCGCCGAGGACCAGGGCATGATGCGGGGCGCTCTCGCGCTGCTGCTCGGCCTGGAGGCGGACATCGAGGTCGTCGCGCAGGTCGCGAGGGGTGACGCGATCGTCGACAGGGCACTGGAGACGCGTCCCGATGTGGCGCTGCTCGACATCGAACTGCCGGGCCGCAGCGGCCTGGACGCGGCGGCCGACCTGCGTGAGCAGTGCCCGGACTGCCGGGTCCTGATCCTGACGACGTTCGGCAGGCCGGGCTATCTGCGCCGGGCGATGGAGGCGGGCGCGGCCGGGTTCCTGGTCAAGGACGGTCCGGTGGAGGATCTCGCGGAGGCGGTCCGGCGGGTCCTGCGCGGTGAGACGGTCATCGACCCGGCGCTCGCGGCGGCCGCGCTGAGCGCGGGCCCGAACCCGCTGACGACCCGCGAGTGCGACGTCCTGAAGGCGTCCGTGGACGGGGCCACGGTCTCCGACATCGCGGGCACGCTGCATCTGTCGGAGTCGACGGTGCGCAACTATCTGTCCTCGGCCATCGGCAAGACAGGGACCCGTAACCGCATGGAGGCGATGCGGGAGGCGCGGCAGCAGGGGTGGCTGTGACGGCCTCCCGGTCCCTCAACCCGCCGCCTGCCGGGCCTCCTTCGCGCGCGGCATCCACGTCACCAGCAGGACCACCGCCACCAGGAGGATCCCAGCACCCCACCGGAACGCGGCCGCGTACCCGTCGGTGAGGTCCTCGGCCCCGGTTCCCCCGCCGGAGCGGCCGGCCGCCACGATCGACAGGATCGCGAGCCCGAGCGAACCGCCCAGCGTCCGCGAGGTGTTGACGAGTCCGGACACCAGCCCGGCGTCCCCCGGCGCGGCCCCGGACGTGGCGAGCGAGGCCAGGGGCGTCATCGCGAGCCCGGCGCCCGCCATCATCACCGTGCCCGGCAGCATGATCGCGGTGATGTAACCGCCGTGCGGGCTCATCGTCGACTGCCAGGTGAACCCGGCGGTCGTGACGAGTACGCCGGACACCGCGACGGTCCGTGCGCCCGCGCGGCGCATCAGACGCGGGGCGATCTTGGATCCGGCGACGACGGCGAGCGAGCTGGGCACGAGGGCGAGGCCGGCCTCGATCGGGGTGTAGCCGAGGACGTTCTGCGCGTACAGGGTCATGAAGAACCACATCGCGAAGCTGCCCATGCCGCACACGAACATCGCCGCGTTGGCCGCCGCGACCGCGCGGACCCGGAACAGGCCGAGCGGCATCAGCGGCAGCCGCGTGCGCGCCTCGACGGCGAGGAACGTCACGATCAGCGCCAGGGCGACGCCGAGCGGCACCAGGGTCGCGGCGGCGCCCCAGCCCTCGGCCTCGGTCTGCACGACGCCGTAGGCGAGGGTCGCGGTGCCCGCCGTGACGAGGACGGCGCCCGGCAGGTCGAGGCGCCGCTCGCCGCCCGCCTTCGACTCCTTGATCCAGCGGGCGGCGGCCGTGAACACCAGGGCGCCCAGGGGGACGTTGATCAGCAGCACCCAGCGCCAGTCGAGGCCCTCGGTGAGCACGCCGCCGACGAGGCCGCCTGCCGCGCCGCCGCCCGCCCCGACGGCGGTCCAGGTCGCGATGGCCCGGGCGCGGGCGGCGCCCTCCGGGACGGCGGACGTCAGGATGGTGAGCGTCGACGGCGCGAGGACCGCGGCGCCGAGCCCCTGGACGGCGCGGGCGGCGAGGAGCTGCCAGCCCTCCTGCGCGAGGCCGCCCGCGAGGGAGGCGAGCGTGAAGAGCCCGAGCCCCACGAGGAACATCCGCTTGCGCCCGAACAGGTCGCCGGCCCGCCCGCCGAGCAGCATGAACCCGGCGAACGCGATCGAGTAGGCGTTGACCACCCATTGCAGCCCGGTGGCGCTGAGCCCCAGGTCCGCTCGCATGGACGGCAGGGCGACATTGACGACGGAGACGTCGAGGACGACGAGGAACTGTCCGGCGCAGGCGGCGGCCACGACGAGCCAGGTGGGCGGCGCGGCCTTGCGGGCGATCGCGGTGTCGACAGGGGCTTCAAGCATGAGTGTCATGGTCTCAGGCCGCTGTCGGTCCGTACATCAGGATTTCGGCGCACCCGGCGCTGGTCCGCGGGGACTAGGACCCCGTCCCCATGGCCTAGGACCTGCGCAGCATCGTCACGACGGCGGCGCCCCCCAGTCCGATGTTGTGGGCGAGTCCGACGCGGGCGCCCGGGACCTGTCGCGCACCGGCCTCGCCCCTCAACTGCCAGGTGAGCTCCGCCGCTTGGGCGATGCCGGTGGCGCCGAGCGGGTGGCCCTTGGAGATGAGGCCGCCCGACGGGTTCACGACCCAGCGCCCGCCGTACGTCGTCGCGCCCTCCTCGACGAGCTTCCCGGAGGCTCCCGGCGCGCACATGCCGAGCGCTTCGTAGGTGAGGAGTTCGTTGACGGAGAAGCAGTCGTGCAGCTCGATCACGTCGACGTCCTCGATGCCGAGCCCGGACGCCTCGTAGACGCGGGTCGCGGCGGCGCGTGACATGGGCTGTCCGACGACGTCGATGCAGGAACCGGAGGCGAAGGACTCCCCCGTGTCGGTCGTCATGGCCTGCGCGGCGATCTCGACGGCCTTGTCACCCAGGTCGTGGAGTTCGACGAACCGCTCCGACACGACGACGGCCGCCGCCGCGCCGTCCGAGGTGGGTGAGCACTGGAGCTTGGTGAGCGGCGCGTGGATGGTCTTCGCGGCGAGGATCTCGTCGACGGTGTACGGGTCCTGGAACTGGGCGTACGGGTTGTTCACGGAGTGCCGGTGGTTCTTGGCCCCCACGGCGGCGAGCTGGGCCTCGGTCGTGCCGTACCTCTCCATGTGCTCGCGGGCCGCGTCACCGAAGATCTGGGCGGTGGGCGGGGACATCTCGAAGCCGTGCTTCGCGGCCATGATGCCGTAGTGCCGGGCGACCGGTGACGTCTTGAAGTCTCCCCCGTCGGCTCCCCCGCCGAGCGCGCCGCGCTGCATCTTCTCGAAGCCGAGCGCCAGCACGCAGTCGTTGATGCCGCCCTCGACGAACTGCCGGGCGAGCATCAGCGCGCTCGATCCCGTGGCGCAGTTGTTGTTGACGTTGTAGACGGGGACGCCGGTCAGGCCGAGTTCGTAAACCGCGCGCTGCCCGGCGGTCGAGGCCTGGAAGCAGTAGCCGACGGGGACCTGCTCCACGTCCTCGTAGGAGACGCCGGCGTCGTCGAGGGCCTTGGTCCCGGCCTCCTTCGCCATGTCCCAGTACTGCCAGTCGCGGCTCTCGGGCTTCTCGAACCTGGTCATCCCGACGCCGACTATGTACGCCTTGCCCATGGAAACGGCCTCCTGCCAGTATCTGACGCGTCGTCAGATACTGGCAGGAGCGGGCCGCCGAGGGAAGGGCTTCCCCGGGCTTCTGCGGCAGGGCCTAGCGGAAGGCCGCGTGCCCCGTGAGCGCCTGACCGAGGGCGAGGGTGTGCATCTCGGTCGTGCCCTCGTACGTGAGCACGGACTCCAGGTTGTTGGCGTGGCGGATCACCGGGTACTCCAGCGAGATGCCGTTGGCGCCGAGGATCGTGCGGGCGGTGCGGCAGATCTGGATGGCCTCACGGACGTTGTTCAGCTTGCCGAAGCTGATCTGCGCCGGGTGGACACCGGCGGGCGAGTCCTTCAGGTCGGCCAGGCGCAGCGCCGTCAGCGTCGCCTTGTGCAGTTCGAGCGCCATGTCGACCAGCTTCTGCTGCGTGAGCTGGAACGCGGCGATCGGCTTGCCGAACTGCTCGCGCTGGCCCGCGTAGTCGGCGGCCGCCTGCCAGGCCGAGCGCGCGGCGCCGGTGACGCCCCACACGATCCCGTAGCGCGCCTCGTTCAGGCAGGTCAGCGGCGCGCCCACGCCCCGCGCCTCGGGCAGCCGGGCGGACGCGGGCAGGCGCACGCCGTCGAGGACCAGCTCGCTGGTCACGCTCGCCCGCAGGGACATCTTGTGCTTGATCAGCGGTGCCGAGAAGCCGGGGGTGTCGGTGGGCACGACGAAGCCGCGCACGCCGTCCTCGGTCTGCGCCCACACGACGGCTACGGCCGCGACCGAGCCGTTCGTGATCCACATCTTGCGGCCGTCGAGGATCCAGTCGTCGCCGTCACGCCGGGCGCGCGTCGTCATGGACGACGGGTCGGAGCCGTGGTCGGGCTCGGTCAGACCGAAGCAGCCGATGGCCTCGCCCGCCGCCATGCGCGGCAGCCACTCCTGCTTCTGCTCCTCGGAGCCGAAGCGGTGGATCGCGAACATGGCCAGCGAACCCTGCACGGACACGAAGGAGCGCAGTCCCGAGTCCGTCGCCTCCAGCTCGCGGCACGCGATGCCGTACGCGCGGGCCGACATGCCGGCGCACCCGTAGCCCTCCAGGTGCATGCCGAGCAGGCCCATCTTGCCGAATTCGCGGGCGAGTTCGGGCAGGGCGGGGAGCTCCCCGCTCTCGAACCACTCCGCGATGTGCGGCTCGACCTTGTCGTCGAGGTACTGGCGGACCGTGTCGCGCACGGCCCGCTCCTCGTCGGTGAGGAGCGCTTCGAGGTTCAGCGGGTCGACGGGGTCGAGGGCGGCGAACGGCATGATCAGGCTCCTTGAGGGTGGTCGAGCAGGCGGTCGATGGCGGACTCGTCGTAGCCGAGTTCGGCGAGTATGTCCCGGCTGTGCAGGCCGAGGGTGGGCGGGGCGGTGCGCACCGCGGGGCGCTCACCGCGGAAGGTGACGGGGAACGCGACCTGCTGGAGCGGGCCCACCTCGGGGTGGTCGACCTTCTGCACCATGCCGAGCGCCTCGGTCTGCGGGCAGTCGTAGACCTCGTCGAGGGTGCGGATCGGCGCGACGGGGACGCCACGCGGCTTCAGCAGGGCGCACCAGTTGGCCACGGTGTCGTCGACGAGGACGGACTCCAGCTTGGCGTTGAGGGCCGTGCGGTGCGTGACGCGGGCGCGGTTGGTGGCGAAGCGCGGGTCGTCGGCCCACTCCGGGTGGCCGAGCGCCTCGCTCAGCTTGCGGAAGAGGCCGTCGCTGCCGACGGCGATCACGAAGTGCCCGTCGGACGCCGGGTAGGCCTGGTACGGGACGAGGCTCGGATGGCCGGAGCCGAGGCGGGTGGGGCGCTCCCCGGTGGCGAAGTAGCCGGTCGCCCAGTTGATGTGCAGGGCGAGCTGGGACTCGTACAGCGAGGTGGTGACGTACTGGCCGTGGCCCGTGCGCTCGCGTTCGACGAGTGCCGCGTTGACGCCGATGAGGCCGAAGAGGGCGGCGCCCAGGTCACCCATCGCGTAGCCGGCCTTCACGGGCGGTCCGTCGGGTTCGCCGGTCAGGGACATCAGGCCGGCCGACGCCTGGGCCACCATGTCGTAGCCGGGCTCGTCGCGCAGCGGGCCCGTGTCGCCGAACGCGGAGATGTGCAGGATGACCAACCGCGGGTAGCGCTCGCTGAGTTCGCGGTAGTCGAAGGCGCGGGCGAGCGAGCTGCCGGGGCGGAAGTTCTCCACCATCACGTCCGCGTCGGCGAGCATCCGGTGGACGGCCTCCTGTCCCCCGGGGGACTTGAGGTCGAGGGTGACGGAGCGCTTGTTGCGGTTGGCGGCCAGGTAGTAGGTCGCGTCGGGGCCGTTGAAGGGCGGGCCCCACGCGCGCGTCGGGTCGCCGCCGTCGGGGTGCTCGACCTTGATGACGTCGGCGCCGAGGTCGGCGAGCGACATGGTGACGTAGGGCCCGGCGAGGATCTTGGACAGGTCCACGACCTTCATACCGGCCAGCGGTGCGGCGGGACGGGGCTGCTCAGGCATGTGCGGCGGGCTCCTTCACAGTGTTCTCCTTCGCCGGGGTCTCCTGCGCCGGGGCGGGCGCGACCCGTCCACCCTCGGCCAGTTCGGCCAGGTGGTCCAGTGCGGCGCGGGGCGGGGTGTCCGGGTCGTCGAGGAGCGCGGTGCAGGTGCGGGCGACGAGGAGGGCGCGGCCGTTGCCGGTGGTCTCCCTCTCGTGGGCGGCCTGGTCGTACAGGAGGGTCTCCATGACGGCGCGCGTGAGTTCGTCGGCGTATCGGCCGATCCTCATCTCCTGCTCGTCGGCGGGGAGTTCGAGGAGGGCGTCACCCTTCTTGCGCAGCAGCTCCCAGCGGCCCCGCGTCTCGGCGCGGTCGCCGTACGTGTCGGCGAGGGTGCGGTGGGCCCCCTGGCGGCGCATGCAGCGCAGCACGTCGAGCGCGATGACGTTCGAGGAGCCTTCCCAGATGGAGCCGAGGTGCGCGTCGCGCACGAGCCGGGGGTTGACCCAGTCCTCGATGTAGCCGTTGCCGCCGCGGATCTCCATGGCTTCGCCGGTGACGGAGCGGGCGCGCTTGCACAGGGTGTGCTTGGCGAGCGGGGTGAGGACGCGGACGAGCTCGCGGGCCGCCCCTCCTTCACCGTCGGCGGCTCCTTCGTCGGCGGCTGTCAGGCGGGCGGCCGCCTCCAGCACGAGCGCGAGCGCCCCCTCCGTGTCGATGATCATCGGCAGGAGCGTGGCCCGCATCAGGGGCTGCTCGAAGAGCGGCTTGCCGAAGACGTGGCGTACGCGGGTGTGGTCGACGGACTCACGGACGGCCCGGCGCATCAGGGCCGTGGCGCGCATGGCGTTGGACAGCCGGGAGACGTTGAGCATCTCGGCCATCTGCCGGAATCCGTTGGTGAGTTGACCGACCGGGGTCGCGTACGCCCCTTCGAGAGTGACCTCGCCGCTCGCGATGGACTTCGAGCCGAGCTTGTCCTTGAGCCGGTCGATGCGGATCGCGTTGCGGGTGCCGTCGGGGCGCAGGCGCGGGACGAGGAACATGCCGAGACCGCGGGTGCCCTCGCCCTGGCCGGGGACGCGGGCGAGGGTGAGGATCACGTCGGCGCCCGGGTTGGACGCGAACCACTTCTTGCCGGTCAGCGTCCAGTGCGTGCCCTGGTCACAGGCGACGGTCTCCGTCAGGCCGACGTCGGTGCCGCCCTGCTTCTCCGTCATGAACATCGCGCCGGTGGCCCGCAGTCCGGGGTCGGTGGAGGAGAGCGCGGCGATCTCGGACGCGTACCGCTCGCGGTCGAACAGGCGCAGGATGCGGGCGGCCGAGTCCGTCATCGACAGGGGGCAGGCCATGCCGAACTCGGACTGCACGTAGAGGTAGGACAGGGCGTACTTGACGGTGTGCGGAACCTTGGACGGCCAGCCGTGGACGCCGGGACGGTGCGACATCGCGGCGAGCCCGAACTCCTCGTAGGCGATGGCGGCGGCGCGGTCGTGGGCCGGGTGGTACTCGATCTCGTCGACGCGTTCGCCGCCGGGGGCGTACTGGACGAGGCGGGGCGGGTTGGCGTCGGCGAGTGCGGCCTGCCGGTCGAGGTCGCCGGCCGCGAGCGCGCCGAGTTCGGTCAGGAGCGGCTCGACACGGGCGCGGTCGTCGGCGGACAGGACACGGTCGAGGAAGGGGCGCAGCGCGGGGTCGCGGTCGGCGTAGTTCATCGGGGGATCACTCCGGGTCAGGCGTGGGAGGCGGTGCGGGTGGTGACGGCGGCCGGCTCCGGCGCGGCGGCGGTACGGGCGAGCAGCGGCAGGACACCGACGAGGGTCACGAGGGTGTAGCAAAGGCCGAGCGCGACGACGGGCCAGATCGAGCCGGTGGCGTCGAGCAGGTACTGGGAGACGATCGGCGCGGTCCCGGCGAACAGCGTCGTGCAGAGCTGGTACGAGAGGGACATGCCCGTGTAGCGGACCTCGACGGGGAAGACCCGCGCGAGGATGCCGGCGAGCGCCGCGTAGTACATGGCGTGCGGGAAGGTGGCGAGGGCCATGCCGAGGACGGCCAGCCAGAAGTTGCCGGTCCCGACGAGGACGAACATCAGCGGCAGCACCACGAATTCGGGCAGCAGCATCCACAGCACGGCTTTGCGTACGGGCCACTTGCTCGCGAGGACGGCACCGAAGGGCTGCACGACGACCTGCACGACCAGCGCGAGCGAGATGACGGTCAGGAACGACGTGCGGTCGAAGCCGAGGTCGGAGGTGGCCCAGGACAGGGCGAACGTCGTCTTGACGTAGGTGATCGCGACCCCGGCCGTACCGGCGAGCACACCGAGCAGGACCAGCATCGGCGAGCGGGTCAGGACGTCCTTGATCGGCAGCTTGGACGTCTGCTTGCGCTCCAGGGCCGCGGCCATCTCGGGGGTCTCGGCGAGCCGCAGGCGGATGAACAGGCCGACGGCGACGAGCACGGCGGAGAAGAGGAACGGGACGCGCCAGCCCCAGGACTCGAAGGCGGCGTCCGGGAGCTGGGCGATGCCGAGGAAGGCGAGCGTGGCGAGGAGGTTGCCGACGGGCGAGCCCTGCTGGGCGAACGCCCCGTACAGGAACTTGCGCTTGGGCGGGGCGTACTCGGTGGCGATGAGGACGGCGCCGCCCCACTCGCCGCCCATCGCGACACCCTGGATCATGCGCAGCAGCACGAGGAGGACGGGCGCGGCGACGCCGATCCGGGCGTAGCCCGGGAGCAGCCCGACGCAGAAGGTGGCGGCGCCCATCATGGTGAGCGTGGTGACGAGGGCCTTCTTGCGGCCGTAGCGGTCGCCGAAGTGGCCGAAGATCAGGCCGCCGAGGGGGCGGGCCAGGAAGCCGACCCAGAAGGTGGCGAAGGCGGCGAGGGTACCCACGGCCGGCGAGGCCTCGGCGAAGAAGATCTTGCCGAGGACCAGAGCGGATGCGGAGCCGTAGATGTAGAAGTCGAACCACTCGATGGTGGTCCCGACGAAGGCGGTGACACCGGCGCGGCGGGCGTCACGGGCCTGGGTTGCGCTGACCCCGGGGACTGGGGCGTCGTGCTGCATGACGAGCGTCCTCTCGTAGCGGCATCCCGCTGAGGGAGGGGACGGGCCGGAGGGGGCGGGGCCACCGAGCGGCCGGGGCCCGTCCACGCTCCACACCCGGCGCTCATCGCTCCGTCGCGAGACGTGGATCACTCTGCACCCGCTCATTAGGATGTGTCCAAGACCAATACCGGGCTCCGGTCAGACGTAATCCGTCAAGATACGAGCGTCATGCGGCGGCATCGGGTGCGTCCGGGGGCGTCGGCAGGACTTCCTCCGCCACGCGCAGGACCGCCTGGAGCGGTGCCGAGCGGTTTCCGGTGCGCCAGCCGAGGGCGATGGGGAGCACCGGCACGTCGTCCCCGACCAGCGGGCGGAACACGACGTGTTCCAGATGGATGGCGCGCGCGGACGCCACGACGACCGCGAGCCCGACGCCCGCGCCGACGAGGGCGAGCATGTTGTACGAGTCCGGCGCCTCCTGCGCGATCCGCGGCGCGAACCCGGCGTCGTGGCAGGCCTGCACCATGGCCTCGCGCACGGCCGAGCCACGGGCGACGGGGAACGTCACGAACGGCTCGTGCGCCAGCTCGGCGAAGTGGACCTCGTCCTGCCGGGCGAGCGGATGACTGTCGGGCAGCGCGAGGACGAGGCGTTCCATCCGCACGACGCGCGCGGTGATCCCGCGCCGCACCGGGAGCGCCACGAACCCGACGTCGAGGGACCCGTCCGCGATCCTCCCGAGCGCCTCGCCGGTGTAGGTCTGCCCCTCCAACACCAGCTCGATACCGGGTAGTTCGGAGTTGACGGCGCGGGTGAGCAGCGGCAGCGCGGAGTAGCTGCTGGCCCCGGCGAACCCGACGGTGACCCGCCCCACCTCCCCGAGGTGCGCGGCCTGCACGGTCCTGCGCACCGCCGAGGCCTCGGCGAGCAGATGCCGGGCGGGCCCGAGCAGCGCGTGCCCGGCGGCGGTGAGCCGCACGGTCCGGGTGGTCCGGTCGAACAGCTTGACGCCCAGATCCCGCTCGAGCAGCTTGATCTGCTGGCTGAGCGGCGACTGCGCGATGTGCAGCCGCTCGGCGGCCCGCCCGAAGTGCAGTTCCTCGGCGACGGCGACGAATCCTGAGAGGTGTCTGAGCTCCACGCGGCGACGATACGGCCCATGGGCGGACCGGACGCCGGCGAGACCGGACCCGCGCGAGCCCGCTCCTCAGTCGCGAGGCAGCCCCAGGATCCGTTCCGCCACCACGTTCAGCTGCACCTGCGTCGTGCCGCCGGCGATCGTCAGGCAGCGCGACATCAGGAACCCGTGCAGGGCCCGCTCCCCCGCCCCCTCCCTCAGGGCGCCTTCGGGGCCGAGCAGCTCCAGCGCGAGTTCGGCGACCTTCTGCTGGTGCGGCGTCTGCACCAGTTTTCGTACGGACGCCCCGGGGCCGGGCTCCGCGCCGGCCACCTGTCGCATCGTCGTGCGCAGCCCGATGCAGGCCAGGGCGTGCGCCTCCGTGGCGAGCGCGCCGATCCGCGCCCGGTACGCGCCGTCGAGTGTTCCGGCGCGGGCGATCAGTGCCTCCAGGCCCGTGTCGAAGGTCAACTGGTCGGCCATGTGGACCCGTTCGTTGCCCAGCGTGTTCCGGGCGACGCGCCAGCCGTCGTCCACCTGCCCCACCACGGCGTCCTCGGGGAGGAGCACGTCGTCGAAGTACACCTCGTTGAAGAGCGAGTCCCCGGTGATCTCCTTCAGGGGCCGTACGTCGATGCCCTCGGTCCGCTTCATGTCGACGACGAAATAGGTGAGCCCCTTGTGCTTGGGAGCGTCCGGGGCGGTGCGGGCGAGCAGGATCCCGTGGTCGGCCCACTGGGCGGCGCTCGTCCACACCTTCTGCCCGTTGACGCGCCAGCGCCCGTCCTCGGTGCGCTCGGCCCTCGTCCGCAGCGAGGCCAGGTCGGAGCCGGCGCCGGGTTCGGAGAACAGCTGGCACCACAGGACGTCGCCGCGCAGGGTGGGCAGGAGGTAGCGGTCCCGCTGCCCCGGGGTGCCGTAGGCGAGGAGCGAGGGGACGACCCAGGTCCCGATGCCGAGGTCGCTGACGCGGACGCCCGCGGCGGCGAGCTCCTGCTGTACGGCGAGCTGCTGGACGGGGCCCGCGCCGAGGCCGTACGGCTCGGGCAGGTGCGGCGCCGCGTACCCGGTGGGTGCGAGGGCGCGGCGGGCGGCGCCCGGGTCGAGGCCGCGCACCCCCTCGACGGCCTCGCGGGCCCGCGCCCGGAACGCCTCCGCCTCCGCCGGCAGCTCCAGGCGCAGTTCGCGCCGCGCCCCGCCCTCCGCGAGCCGCACCGCCCGCAGCCGGTGCGCGTCCCCCGCGCCGAGCAGCTGCCGCGCGACGACGGCCCGCCGCAGATACAGATGCGCGTCGTGCTCCCAGGTGAACCCGATCCCGCCGAGGACCTGCACACAGTCCTTGGCGCAGGAGTACGCGGCATCGAGCGCGGCGCCGGCCGCAAGGGAGACGGCCAGTTCACGCGCCTCGGCGCCGGCCGCCCCTTCCTCCCTCTCCGCGCCGATCCAGCCCTCGCCCGCCGCCCGTGCGGCGTCCCACACCAGCGCGCGCGCCTGCTCGACCCGGACGAGCATGTCCGCGCACAGGTGCTTGATGCCCTGGAACTGTCCGATCGGCCGGCCGAACTGCTCCCGGACCTTCGCATACTCCGCCGCCGTGTACAGCGCCCATGCCGCGACACCGCACGCGTCGGCCGCGAGGACGACGGAGGCCAGGTCACGGACGGTGGCCGTATCGACGGCGAGGATCCGGGCGCCCGGCACCAGGGCGCCGCGGGCGGTGATCTCCGCGGTGGGGCGTGTGGGGTCGGCGCTCTCGTGGACGCGGCTCCCGAGTCCGGCGGTGCCCGTGTCGACGGCGACCCACACGGTCCCGGTCGCGGACTCGGCGGCCAGGAGGAGCAGGTCGGCGTCGCCCCCGGACAGGACGGGCGGCGCCACCCCGTCGAGGACGAGCCCGTCGGACACGGTGACGGCGGTCAGCGTTCCCGTACCGAGGGCGACGGCGCCGATGCGGTCGCCGGACGCGAGGGACGCGGCGAGGCCGGCGGCCCCCGCGTGGCGCAGGACCAGCGAGGCGGCGGCGTTGGCCGCGAAGGGGCCGGGCAGCGCGGCCCGTCCCGCCTCTTCGAGGACGACGGCGAGGTCGACGAGGTCGCCGCCGCCTCCGCCGTACTCCTCAGGGAGATGGAGGCCGAGCAGCCCCTGTCCGGCGAGTCCGTCCCAGTGGGCGGGGCGGCCCGCGGGGGCCGCGGGGGCGTCGAGCAGTTTGCGCACTTCCTCGGGCGGTACGGCGCGTGCGAGCCAGCCGCGCACGGCGTCCGACAGCTCCTCTTGCTCCTGCGTGATCGCGATGCCCATGCGGCGCACGGTAGAACACGTTCCAATCTGACGGAAGGTCAGGTAGCGGGGGAGACGTGTAATCAAAAGGTAAAGACCTTCAAGACTTCCCCTTGTACGACGCCCGTCGGAATAGTCGCCCCAGGTAACGGGTTCAGCTTGCACGTACCCGACGCGCGAAACCCGCCGCCCGCGCGACGCCTGAACTCTCTGCCTCCGGAGGCACTACGTAATGACGCAGACGACCCAACCGCCGACCGCGCAACGCGGAGTACGCGGAGTCGTCCCCGTACTCGCCTTCGCCGGTATCACCGTCGCGGTGATGCAGACGCTTCTCGTACCGGTCATCAAGGACCTCCCGGTCCTGCTCGGCACCGCCCCCTCCAACGCGACCTGGGTCCTGACCTCGACCCTCCTCGCGGGCGCCGTCGCCACCCCGATCATGGGCCGTCTCGGCGACCTCTACGGCAAGCGCCGGATGCTGCTCACCAGCCTCGCGGTCATGGTCGTCGGCTCGCTCGTCGCGGGCTTCACCAGCGATCTCATCCTGATGATCGCGGGCCGCGCCCTCCAGGGCTTCGCCATGGGCGCCATCCCCCTCGGCATCGGCCTGATGCGCGACGAGCTGCCGCGCGAGAAGCTCGGGTCCGCGATGGCCCTGATGAGCTCCTCCATCGGCGTCGGCGGCGGACTCGCGCTCCCGCTGGCGGCCCTCGTGGCCCAGCATGCCGACTGGCACGCCCTCTTCTTCGGCGCGGCGGGCCTCGGCGTCGTCGCCATCCTGCTCACTCTCTTCTTCGTCCCGGAGAGCTCGGTCAAGGCCGAGGGCAGCTTCGACGTCCTCGGTGCGATCGGCCTGTCCGCCGGGCTCGTCCTCTTCCTGCTGCCGATCACCAAGGGCAGTGACTGGGGCTGGACCGACCCGATGACGCTCGGCCTGTTCGGTGCGGCCTTCGTCGTGCTCGTGCTGTGGGGCGTCATGGAGCTGAAGCTCAAGGCCCCGCTCGTGGACCTGCGCACCACGGCCCGGCGCGAGGTGCTCCTCACCAACCTCGCCTCGATCATGGTCGGTGTCGCGTTCTACGCGATCTCGCTCGTCCTGCCGCAGCTCCTCCAGCTGCCGAAGGCGACCGGCTACGGCCTCGGCCAGTCGATGGTCGTCGCGGGCCTGTGCGTGGCGCCGCTCGGCCTCACGATGATGTTCACGGCTCCCGTGTACGCGCGCCTCTCGGCGAAGTACGGCCCGAAGATCACCCTGATCCTCGGCATGCTGATCATCGCGATCGGCTACGGCGCCGGCCTCGGCCTGATGAGCGCCGCCTGGCAGACCATCGTCATCTCGGTGGTCGTGGGCGCCGGCATCGGCCTCGCGTACTCCTCGCTGCCCGCCCTGATCATCGGCGCCGTCGACGCGTCCGAGACGGGTGCGGCCAACGGCCTCAACACCCTGATGCGGTCCATCGGCACCTCGGTGTCGAGCGCCGTGATCGGCATGGTCCTCGCCAACACGGCGAACCACGTCGGCGGCGCGGCCGTGCCCACCATGCACGGCTTCCGCATCTCGTTCCTGATCGCCACCGGCGCGGTCGCCATGGGCGTCCTGCTCGCCGTCTTCCTGCCGAAGCAGCGCCGGGCGACCAAGCCGCAGCTGCGCGCCAGCAGCGAGGAGGACGCGGCACTGGATCGCGCCGAGGAGGTCCTCGGAGGATTCCGCGGCCAGGTGCTCGACGCGGCGGGCCTGCCGGTCCACCGGGCCAAGGTCACGCTGATCGACCGGCGCGGCCGCCAGGCGGGCGCCGCGCTCACCGACCACGAGGGCCGTTACGCCCTGGAGGTCCCGGACGGCGGCTCGTACGTGCTGGCCGCCACCGCCGCCGGGCACGCGCCGCGGGCCTCCGCGGCGACGCACCACGGCGAGGACCGGCCGGTCGACGTCGACCTGGCCCTGGAGCTCATCGCGCAGGAGAGTCGAAGCGCGGCTCGCAGCTGAGCAGTTCGGAGACATCGGAGCCGACCGGCAGCTCCTTCGGGGACGCGTCGCGGGTGAAGAGGCGGGCAGCACGCTCGCCCTGAACCGCGGCGCGTTCGCCGTTCACCCGCAGCCAGGACCCCTCACGCAGGCCGAGCACAGGCACGTCGTTCTCCTCGAGGAACTCGGTGAGGCGCTCCTCGCGGGTCTCGCCCTTGTGCGTGGAGGCCGGGTCCGGGTCCAGGTAGTGCGGGTTGATCTGGAAGGGGACGAGGCCGAGCGCCTCGAACGACGGGGGCTGCACGATCGGCATGTCGTTGCTCGTGCGCAGGCTGGGCGCCGCCATGTTCGTGCCGGCGCTCGCGCCCATGTAGGGCAGGCCACCGCCGACCGCCTTGATCAGGGCGTCGCGCAGGCCGGTGCGGTAGAGCGCGCTCAGCAGCCGGAAGGAGTTGCCGCCCCCGATGAACACGGCGTCGGCGTCGGCGAGTTCGGCCACCGGGTCGCCGCCCTCGTGCACACCGCGCACGCCGATCCCGGCGCCTTCGAGCGCGCCCCGCACCCGGTCCGTGTACGTGTCGTGGTCCGCGAGGGCGTACGGCACGAACGCGAGGCGGGCCTTCGGGGGCAGGAAGCCGGTGACGGTGTCCAGGGCGTGTGCGAGGTAACCGCGGCCGTACTGGGTGGAGTTGGAGAGCAGCAGCAGGTTCAAGGGAGTGACTCCTCAGGGGTGGTTCGGCACTTCAGGCTGGACGACTTCGGGACTGGACGACTTCAGGACTGGAGGGCTTCAGCACTGCGGGGCGCGCGGCTTGCGCGTGCGCTGCGGGGGATGGGTGAGCCGCTTCTCCAGCAGGCTCGCCGCCTTGCGCAGGGCGTCGAGCCGGCCCTCGGGCCCGTCGGCGAAGCGCTCCTTGGCAGCGCCGAGGCTGAGGCTGCCGTAGGGCTCGCGGCCCAGGAAGACCGGCACGGCGACCGTCGCGATCCCGGCGTCGTACTCGCCGACCGTCCAGGCGTAACCCTGGGCGCGCACCTGCACCAGCTCCCGCTCCAGCTCGTCCGGGTCGGTGACCGTGCGGTCGGTGAAGCGGGCCATGGGGCGGCCGCGGAAGAGCCGGTGGCGCTGCTCGTCGGGCAGGAACGCGTAGAACGACTTACTGGTGGCTCCGGCGTGCGCCGGATACAGCTCGCCGACCAGCGGGTAGTAGCGCAGCGGCCCCGACTCGCCCTCGACGGCCGCGACGCAGCGCATGTGGAAGCTGTCCGGCAGACAGAACAGGACGGTGTCGCCGGTCGCCCGGCCCAGCTCCTCTAGGACGGGCGCGGCGAGCAGTTCGAGTGAGCCCGAGCGCTCCCACATCCGGCCGAGCCGCAGCACGGCGGGGCCTATCCGGTAGCGGCGCGTCGCCGGGTCGGAGACCAGGAAGCCGCGTCCGGCGAGCGTGGACAGGAGCCGCTGCGCCACCGAGGTGTCCCAGCCGAACTCCGCGGCGATCTCGGTCACGCCCCAGTCCGGCCGCGTCCGCTCGAAGGCGAGCAGCACGAGCAGGGCCCGGTCGACCGTCTGCAGCGCGCCGGTGGGCGTCCTGCGGTCCAGCGGGATCTCACTCATCGCCACACCCTTCGGGAAAGATCTGCGCATCTCAGCATTCAGACCTGAATTGCAGATAACGGGAAACAGTTGCCGACAACGCTAACCGATCCCGAATCTGCTGTCAGCACCACCCGACCTGGAGTGAGTGTCGGGAGCGAGAGAGGCCGCCCAATGCTGAAGTACGTCCTTGACATCGTCGAACTCCTCGACGACCCGAACGCCGACGGCAAACGCGCCGTGGAGTACCTCGACTCGGTCGCGGGCCCGCAGGGCTCCGGCGCCCAGGTCACCACCGTCACCGGCGAGCGTGGCTCGACCGACTTCGTACTGGTACGGATCCCAGGCAGCACGGGACGTACGAGCGGCGGCCCGTCCCGCACGCTCGGCGTGGTCGGCCGCCTCGGCGGCGTAGGCGCCCGGCCCGAGATGACGGGCCTGGTCTCCGACGCGGACGGCGCCGCCGCCGCGCTCGCCACCGCGGCCAAGCTGCTCGACATGCGCCGCAAGGGGGATGTGCTGCCGGGTGACGTCATCGTCGCCACGCACATCTGCCCGGACGCGCCGACCGCGCCCCACGACCCGGTCCCCTTCATGGACTCCCCGGTCGACATCGCCACGATGAACCGGCACGAGGTCACCGGCGAGATGGAGGCCGTGCTCTCCATCGACACCACCAAGGGCAACCGGATCATCAACCACAAGGGCCTGGCCCTGTCCCCCACCGTCAAGGAGGGATGGGTGCTGCGGGTCAGCGAGGCGCTCGGCGAGCTCCTCGCGGTCGTCACGGGTGAGCCCTTGGTCACATACCCGGTGACCACCCAGGACATCACGCCGTACGGTAACGGTGCACATCACATCAATTCGATCCTCCAGCCGGCCACGGCGACCCCCGCTCCGGTCGTCGGCCTCGCGGTCACCTCGGCCGCCGCGGTCCCCGGCTGCCAGACCGGCGCCAGCCATGAGGCCGACATCGCCAGTGCCGCACGCTTCGCCGTCGAGACGGCCAAGGCGTACGGGGGCGGCCGCCTCGACTTCCACGACGAGGCGGAGTTCGACAACCTCGTGAGCCGCTACGGCTCCCTGTCCCACCTTCAGACGCTCGGCCGTGAGAGCCGTGAGCCCCGGGAGTCCTCATGACCGCCACCACAGCAGAGAAGCCGGGCAAGAACCTGGGCAGCGACGACTACTCGCTCTCCCGCGTCCCGCGCGACCAGCGCCTCGGCTTCTGGACGATGCTGCTCCAGTGGCTCGCCCAGTCGGGATCCATCTCGCAGTTCACGCTGGGCGCCACCATCGGCGTCGGCATGACCTTCGGGAACGCGTTCCTCGCCTTCACGCTCGGCGCGGTCATCCTCGAAGTGGTGATCTTCGCGATCGGCCTGGCCGGCATGCGCGAGGGCCTCGCGACCCCGATGCTGACCCGCTGGATCGGCTTCGGCCGCAACGGCTCCGCGCTGGTCAGCTTCGTCATCGCCGTCAGCCTCGTCGGCTGGTTCGGCGTGCAGAACACGATCTTCGGCAACAGCGTGTCCGCGCTCGTCGGCGGCCCGTCGTGGGTGTGGTGCGTGGCCGCGGGCCTCGCCATCACGGTCCTGGTCATCTTCGGCTTCCGCTACATGGCGCTCTTCGCGAAGATCGTCACGCCGCTGTTCTTCGCCCTGGTCGCCTGGTCGGTCACGAACGCCCTGATGGACCACTCCATCGGCGACCTGATCAGCTCGCCGGCGCCGGGGCAGACGATCCCGCTCGCCGTCGCGGCCACCGCCATCGCGGGCGGGTACATGACCGGCGCGATCGTCTCCCCCGAGATGACCCGCTACAACCGCAAGGGCTCGCACGTCTTCCTGCAGAGCGCCTCGTCGATGATCCTCTCCGAGTACATCGTCGGCCTCACGGGCGTGCTGCTCGGCCGCCTGGTGAAGTCCAGCGAGGTGTCGCACATCGTGCTCTCCACCTCGGGCGCCTTCGGTGTGATCGTGGTCCTGATGTCCACCGCGAAGATCAACGACTGGAACCTGTACGGCTCCTCGCTCGGCGTCGTCAACTTCTTCCAGGTCGTCTTCGGCAAGCGCCTGCACCGCGGCGCCGTCACCGTCGCGCTCGGCCTCGCGGGCACCCTGCTCTCGGCCGTCGGCATCATGACCCACTTCACCGAGTTCCTGTCCGTGCTCGGCGTCGCCATCCCGCCCATCGGCGGCATCATCGTGGCCGAGTACTGGGTCGTACGGCGCATGCGCAAGCCGCTCGACGAGACCCGCGAGTCCGGGACACTGCCCACGTCGTCGCCGACCTGGGTGCCCCTGTCGATCGTGATCTGGATCGCGGCCTTCTGCGTCGGCAAGTACGTGACCGTCGGCATCCCGGCGCTCAACTCGCTCGCCACCGCCTTCCTCCTGTACTCCGTCCTCGGCCTCCTCGGCCTCGTGCGGCCGTACGGCACCTCCACCCTGGACGACGAGGACACCCTCCCCGCCGCCCCCGAAGCGACCCCCGTGGGAGCGGCATGAACACCCCCAGCGCCCTGACCCCCGCATCCGAGGAGGCCCAGGCCGAGGTCGTCGGACTGTGCGCGGAGCTGATCCGCTTCGACACGTCCAACCCGACGAGCGACGAGCGCGCCTGCGCCGACTGGGTCGTGGCCCGCCTCGCCGAGGCCGGCATCGACTCGACCCTCGTCGAGAGCGCGCCGGGCCGGGCGAACGTCATCGCCCGCATCCCCGGCGCGGACAACACCCGCGGCGCCCTCCTCGTGCACGGCCACCTCGACGTCGTGCCCGCCGACGCCGCCGAGTGGCAGGTGCCGCCCTTCTCCGGCGAGATCCGCGACGGCTACCTGTGGGGCCGCGGCGCGATCGACATGAAGGACACGGTGGCCGTGATGCTGGCCACCGCCCGCCACTTCGCCCGCACCGGCACCCGCCCCTCGCGGGAGATCGTCCTCGCGTTCCTCGCCGACGAGGAGGCGGGCGGCAAGTTCGGCGCGCACTGGCTCGTCGAGCACCACCCGGAGCTCTTCGCGGGCGTCACCGAGGCGATCGGCGAGGGCGGCGGATTCTCGTACGCGCTCGACGACACACAGCGCATCTACCCGATCGAGAACGCCCAGCGCGGCATGGCCTGGATGGAGCTCACGGCGACGGGCCGGGCCGGCCACGGCTCGTCCCCCAACGACGAAAACGCGGTCACCGACCTCTCCGAGTCCCTCACCCGCATCGGCCGCCACACGTTCCCGATCCGCCTCATCGAACCCGTACGGGCGCTGCTGGCCGAGGCCGCCGAACTCAAGGGCGTGAAGATCGACTTCGAGGCCGACGACCTCGACGCCGAACTCGCCAAGCTGGGACCGGTCGCCGACTTCATGCAGGTGGTGCTCCGCAACTCCGCGAACCCCACCATGTTCACCGCCGGCTACCAGACGAACGTCATCCCCGGTAAGGCCACCGCCCGCGTCGACGGCCGCTTCCTGCCCGGCCACGAGCAGGAACTCGTCGACACCATCGACGAGTTGCTCCTGCCCTCCGTGCGGCGCGAGTGGGTCAACCACGACATCGCCATGGAGACGACGTTCGACGGCCCGCTCGTCGACGCCATGTGCGAGGCCGTGCGCGCCGAGGACCCCGACGGCCATCCGGTCCCGTACTGCAACCCGGGCGGCACCGACGCCAAGGCCTTCACCAAGCTGGACATCCGCTGCTTCGGCTTCAAGGGCCTCAAGCTGCCGCACGACCTGGACTACGGCCGCCTCTTCCACGGCGTCGACGAGCGCGTCCCGCTGGAGGGCCTGCGGTTCGGCGTCCGCGTCATGACCCGCCTCTGGCAGAGCTGCTGACCCGCGGCTCCCCCGATCGCCCCTGACCCGGGCTCACCCCCCGTACGCCCCCGCCGCACCCAGCGACGGGGGCGTACGGCAGCATGGGCGGCCTCATGCACATGCCTAGGACAGGGGAACCCATGAGCGCGGCGCCCAAGCCGGAGATCCTCGCCGCCTTCGAGGCCGCCAAGGGGTTCATGCCTCTCGGCGAAGGGCTGGCGCTCTACGCGGCCGCCGCCGAGGCCGCCGCGCTCGGGCTTCCGCTCCTGGAGGTCGGCACGTACTGCGGACGCTCCACGATCCTGCTCGCCGACGCGGCCCGCCAGGCCGGCGTGAGCGCGCTCACCGTGGACCACCACCGCGGCAGCGAGGAGCAGCAGCCGGGCTGGGACTACCACGACCCGGAGACCGTCGACCCGGTCGTCGGCCGCATGGACACCCTCCCCACGTTCCGGCGCACGCTGCACGCGGCCGGCCTGGAGGACCACGTCGTCGCCCTGGTGGGCCGCTCCCCGCAGGTCGCCGCCGTCTGGGGCGGCCCGCTCGGCCTCGTCTTCATCGACGGCGGCCACACCGACGAGCACGCCACAGCCGACTACGAAGGCTGGGCCCCGCACGTCGCCGAGGGCGGTCTGCTCCTCATCCACGACGTGTTCCCGGTCAAGATCGACGAGTGGACGGGCCAGGCCCCGTACCGCGTCTACCTCCGGGCACTGGAGTCCGGCGCGTTCACAGAGGTCTCGGCGACGGAATCCCTGCGCGTCCTGCGCCGAACGGGCACCGGGATCTGAAGAAGGACCGTTAGGCTCATCCACGTGTCATACGTAGGTCCGGACAGCGACGGTTACTTCGACGGCGACGGGGACGGCCCCCGGCGGCCGCGCCGGTTCAGCGGCGGTCCGCTGACCGTGGCGCTCGCCGCGCTCGTGCCCACGGCTCTCGCCGGGTGGCTGATCTGGCAGGTGGTGGGCGGCCCGGGCGAGAACGAGCCCGCGAAGACACTGCCCGCCGCGAGCCAGTCGTCGACGGCGGGGGCGGACACGACGTCCCCCTCCCCGTCGAAGTCCGACGACGGCAAGAAGGGCGACGGGTCGCCGAGCGCCACCCCGTCGAAGCCGAAGTCGAAGCCGCCCGCCTCCTCCTCGAAGCCCGCCGGATCCGGCCCCCTCAAGGGCAAGGTCGTCGTCATCGACCCGGGTCACAATCCGGGCAACTTCCGGCACGCCACGGAGATCAACCGGCTCGTCGACATCGGGACGAACCGCAAGGAATGCGATACGACGGGCACGTCGACCAACGCCGGTTACACCGAGGCCCAGTTCACCCTCGACGTCTCGCGCCGGCTGCGCACCCTGCTCCAACAGCAGGGCGCCACCGTCGAGTTGACCCAGAACGGCGACCGCTCCTGGGGCCCGTGCGTGGACGAGCGCGCCCGGATCGGCAACAAGGCGCACGCGGACGCGGTGATCTCCGTGCACGCCGACGGCTCCGCGGCGGGCAACCGCGGCTTCCATGTGATCCTTCCCGCATCCGTGCACTCCGGTTCCGCCAACACCACGGCGATCGCGGGCCCCTCGCGCGACCTCGGCGAACGCGTCGCGGGCAACTTCCTGCGCGCCACGGGCTCGGCCCCCTCGAACTACATCGGCGGCGGCACCGGCCTCGACGTGCGCAAGGACCTGGGAGGCCTCAACCTCTCCGCCGTGCCGAAGGTGTTCATCGAGTGCGGCAACATGCGCGACGCGAAGGACGCGGCCCTGCTGACGAGCGGCGCGTGGCGGCAGAAGGCGGCGCAGGGGATGTCTGACGGAATCGTGAGTTTCCTGCGCGGGTAGTTCTCACCCTGCGGATCGCGGCAGACACCCCCACCGCGCGGACGATAGTGTCTCTCTACGATGGGGCCACCCCCGCGCTTCGCACGGCACAGCAGCGACAGCGACGCCTCCGCCGACGACCGGACGACTGACGAAGGACCTGAAGTGAATATCCGCTCCCTCACTCGAGGCGACGGCGTGGTGATCGGAGCAGCGGTGTTGCTGTTCATCGCCTCGTTCCTCGACATCTATTCGATCGACGGGATCTCCAGCAGCGCAGACCTCCCGAACGCGTGGGGGAGCGCACCGCTCCTGTTCAGCGTCTTCCTCGCGGGCATCTTCGCCGCGGTGCTGATCGTCGTCGCCCGGGGGCTGCCCACCGTGCCGAAGGTCGCCGGTCTCGACCTCGGCCAGTTCGGCATCGCGCTCGCCGTCTTCTCGGCGTGGAGCGCGCTCGGGAACATCTTCGACCCGGCCGGTGGCTTCAACAACAGCGGCCAGGGCTCGGGCGGCTTCGGCGCCGGTACCGGCGTGATCCTCGCCCTGATCGCGACCCTCGCGCTCGCGGGTGCCGCTGTCGCCACGCCGCTCGTCCCCGCGCTGAAGGGTGCCCTCATCGGCGCCCCGCGGCCGCAGGCCCCGCAGCCGTACGGCGCGCAGCCCGCCGGTGGCTACGGCTACCCGGGTGCCCAGCAGCCGGGCCAGCCCTACGGCGCCCAGCCCGGCCAGCCGGGTCAGCCCTACGGTGCCGCCCAGCCGCAGCAGCAGGCGGCGCCCGCGCCGCAGGCCGCGCAGGCCCCGGCCGGCGACTTCTCGCCGTTCTGGTTCGCGGTGCCGGTGCCGCGTCCGCTGTACGCCGAGGACGGCTCCCCGACGCCGATCGCTGAGCTGGCGCCCGGCACGTGGTACCTGGCCGTCGAGCAGCGCGGACCCGGCCTGGTGGCCCAGACGCAGGACGGCCGTCGAGGCGTCCTCCAGGACACGACGGGGATCCAGCGCGGCTGACGTCGCCCGGCCTTTCCCTCACGGCCCCTCACCCGTCTTCCGGGTGGGGGGCCGTTGTCGTACAGTCGCCCCCGTACCACGAACTGACACCGCGTCAGGAATGGGAGCGGCCATGCGACTCGGACTCGCGCTCGGCTACTGGGGCCGCGGCCCCGATCCGCGCCACCTCGAACTCGCCCAGGAGGCCGAGCGGTTGGGGTACGACTCGGTGTGGACCGCCGAGTCCTGGGGCAGCGACGCGTTCACGCCGCTGACGTGGATCGCGGCGCACACCTCCCGCATCCGCCTGGGCACGGCGATCGCACAGATGGCGGCCCGCTCCCCCACGACGACCGCGATGCACGCGCTCACCCTCGACCATCTGTCCGGCGGCCGCATGATGCTGGGGCTCGGCCTGTCGGGGCCGCAGGTCGTGGAGGGCTGGTACGGACGGCCGTTCCCGAGGTCGCCGCTCACGGCGACCCGCGAGTACGTCGACGTGGTGCGGCAGGTCCTGCGGCGCGAGGGCCCGGTCGAGACGGACGGCCGCTTCCACGCGCACCCGTATCGCGGCGAGGACGCCACCGGCCTCGGCAAGCCGCTGAAGCCGATCACGCATCCCCTGCGCGCCGACCTGCCGGTCCTGCTCGGCGCCGAGGGCCCGAAGAACATCGCGCAGACGACCCGCATCGCGGACGGCTGGCTCCCGCTGTACTGGTCGCCGACGCGCACGGACGCGTACGAGGCCTCCCTCACCGACCTCCCCGAGGACTTCGTGATCGCGCCCATGGCCCGCGTCACGGTCTGCGACGACGTCGCCGAGGGGCTGCTGCCGGTGAAGGCGATGCTGGGCTTCTACATCGGCGGCATGGGCCACGCGAAGCGCAACTTCCACGCGGACCTGATGGCGCGCATGGGGTACGCGGACGAGGCCCGCCGGGTCCAGGAGCTCTTCCTCGCGGGACGGCGCGAGGAGGCCGTGCTGGCCGTGCCGGACGCCTTCGCCGACGAGATCTCGCTGGTCGGCCCGCGCGGGCGCATCGCCGAACGTCTTGAGCTGTGGCGCAAGGGCCCGGTCACCGACCTGCTCGCCCTGGCCCCGGACCCGCACACACTGCGGGTCCTGGCCGAGCTCAACTCCTAGTCGAAAAGGCTCAGTTGGCAGGGCGTTCAAAGACAGGCACTACGACCCCGAGGACAGTTCCTTGGCCGACGGCACCTTGTCCTTCACCTCGGCGCCCGCGCTCTTGCCCGCGTCCTTCACCGAGTTGATGACGTCGTCGAAGGAGTTGACGGCGGCACCGTCGCCCTTGCGCAGCTTGGACGGCAGGTCCTTCAGCTTGTCGATGCCCACGGCGAGCGGCGCGACGGCCTTGGACAGGAGCGGGTCACCCTTCGCGTTCTTCACGGCCGCCTTCAGCCTGTTGTACGCGAACGCGCCCGCGACACCGGCCTTGACTAGGGCGAGCTTGCGCCCGCCGGCGCCCTTCTTGAACTTGCCCTTGCGGTACGGCTTGATGATCCACTGATAGGTCGCGCCGGCTGCGAGCCCCGCGTTGGCGACGAAGCGCGTCTTGGCGAACTTCTGCTTCTCGGCGGAGGTGGTGGCGGTCGGCTCCGCCACAGCCGCGGCCACGGTGCTGCCCGACTTCTTGGCCTTGGTGTCGTTGCCGCCGCACGCCGTCCCGCCCACGAGGAGCGCGGAGCTGACGATGAGCGCCACGACAGCACGGCGTATGGGCAGGGTGGAACCGGTCACGACAAACCTCCAGGGCACGGTGCCTCTTCTCCCTGGCAGCGTCCCCCGGCCCCTACGACTGCGCGACCCGGGCGAGCCCGTACGGGTTTCACCCGCCGTGGAGCGGTAACCAGTGCTTCATGTCTCCCAGCCAAGCAACGCGAGGCTCCAACCAAGCCGCGACGATCGTCATGGTCGTCGCAGACATCCTGGCCGCCATCCTCGGCCTGTGGATCCTGATGTACCTGCTGGAAGCCAACCGCGGCAACGATCTCGTGCAGTTCATCCACGACGCGGCCCGCTGGCTCGCCGGCTGGTCGCACGACCTGTTCACGTTCGACGACGAATGGGCGCGGGTGGTCGCCGGCTACGGCCTGGCGGCGGTGGTGTACCTGTTCGTCGGGCACTTCGTCGCCGGCCGGCTGCGCCGCTACTGAGCGGGGCTCTCCTCGCAGCAATCCGGTTCGAAGCCCGCCGGGAGGCGGCCGCCGAACACCGAGCAGGTGGCCTCGTCGCCGCCGAGCGCGGCGACGGCGAGCAGCACCGAACCGGCCGTCCACGCGGTCAGTTCCCTCGGCCAGACGGCCCGGTCGTCGAAGACGTAGCCGGTCCAGTACAGGCCCGACTCCGGGTCGCGCAGGTGCTGGATCGACTGGAGGATCTCCAGAGCGCGGTCGGACTCGCCCACCGCCCACAGGGCGAGGGCGAGTTCGGCGCTCTCGCCGCCGGTGACCCACGGGTTGGGGACGACGCAGCGCACGCCGAGTCCGGGGACGACGAAGCGGTCCCAGGACGCCTGGATGCGCTCCTGGGCCTCTGAGCCGATGAGGGCGCCGCCGAGGACGGGGTAGTACCAGTCCATCGAGTAGCGGTCCTTGTCGAGGAACCGCTCGGGGTGGCGGCGGATCGCGTGCCGCAGGCTGCCGGCCGCCAACTCCCAGTCGGGCTGGGGCTCTTCGCGCTGTTCGGCGATCGCGAGGGCGCACCGCAGCGCGTGGTGCACGGACGAACTGCCGGTCAGGAGCGCCTCGTCGACGGGTGTCCCGTCCGGCTCGCGCTTCCAGCCGATCTGCCCGCCCGGCTGCTGGAGCCGCAGCACGAACTCCATGGCCGCGTACACGGTGGGCCATATCCGGTCGAGGAAGGCGTCGTCGCCGGTGGAGAGGTAGTGGTGCCAGGCGCCCACGGCGACATAGGCGACGAAGTTGGTCTCGCGGCCGTGGTCGGTGACGTCACCGGCGTCCCCGTCGGCGTAGGCCGCGTACCAGGAGCCGTCCTCGTTCTGATGGCGGGCGAGCCAGGTGTAGGCGCGTTCGGCGGCGTCGTGCTCGCCGGCCGCGTCGAGGGCCATGGCGGCCTCGGTGTGGTCCCACGGGTCGAGGTGGTGGCCACGGAACCAGGGTATGGCGCCGTCCTCGCGCTGCACGGCGAGGAGCCCGCGGACGGTCGCTGCGGCCTGCTCGGCGGTCAGTACGCCGGGCAGGACGAGTTGTTCGGTCTTCTCCGGGCTCGTCACGCCTCGGCCTTGGGCAGGTGCGGCTTGGTGGCGTAGGCGACGAAGCTCTTGCCGACGACCGGGTTGAGCAGCTGCTCGGTGACGCGGGTGAGCGCCGGCTTCTTCATGATGTCCCAGACCAGGAGCTTGTGGTACGCCCGCACGGGCAGCGCCTTGTCGTTGTCGACGCCGAAGGCGCACTTGAGCCACCAGTACGGCGAGTGCAGGGCGTGCGCGTGATGGGTGCCGTACGGCTTGAGGCCCGCCTCGCGCATCTTGGCGAGGAGTTCGTCCGCCTTGTAGATGCGGATGTGGCCGCCCTCGACCTCGTGGTAGGCGTCGCTGAGGGTCCAGCAGACCTTCTCGGGGCCGTAGCGGGGCACGGTCACGGCGATGCGGCCGCCCGGCTTGAGCACGCGGACCATCTCGGCGAGCACGCCCTTGTCGTCGGGGATGTGCTCCATCACCTCGGAGATGATCACGACGTCGAACGAGGCGTCCGGGAAGGGGAGGTTGAGGGCGTCGCCCTCCATGGCGGTGGCCGTGGCGCCCGCGGGGGCTTCACCGGCCTCCTTCATCGCGGCGAACCACTTGGCGACCTCGCGGATCTCCTCGCCGTTCTGGTCGAGGGCGACCACCTGGGCCCCGCGCCGGTAGCACTCGAACGCGTGCCGCCCGGCTCCGCAGCCGAGGTCGAGGACGCGGTCGCCTGCGGCGAGCGGGAAGCGGGTGAAGTCGACGGTCAGCACGTGGCCCTGCTTTCGCGGTCGGATCCTGCACGTTCGAGGGGGGTGGTGGCCGCGGCGCCGATGGTCCGGACCGCCGGGCGGGCGATGGACTCGCGGTAGAGCTCGGCGGTGCCGAGCGCCGCGCGGGCCCAGGTGAAGTTCCTCAGTACGCGCTCGCGTCCGGCGGCGCCGAGCCGCGCCCGAAGCCGCGGGTCGTCCAGGAGTCTGCTGAGCGCGGCGGCCAGCGCGCCCGCGTCGCCGGTGGGCACCGCGAGGCAGGTTTCGCCGTCGGGCCCGGCGACCTCGGGGATCGCTCCGCCGGTGGTGGCGACCAGGGGGGTGCCGGTGGCCATGGCCTCCGCCGCGGGCAGCGAGAAGCCCTCGTACAGGGAGGGCACGCAGGCGACCTCCGCCGACCGTACGAGGTCGACGAGTTCGGCGTCGGTGATGCCCTTCACGAAGGAGACGGCGCCTTCGAGGCCGTACTTCTCGATGGCCGCGGCGACGGGCCCGTCCTCGGCGCGCTTGCCCACGACGACGAGGTGGGCGGCCGGGTTCTCGGTGCGGACCTTGGCGAGGGCCTCGACGAGGAAGACGAGCCCCTTGAGGGGGACGTCGGCGCTGGACGTCGTCACGATGCGGCCGGGCACCTCGGCGACCGAGGGGTCCGGCGAGAAGAGGTCGGTGTCGGCGCCGATGTGCACGACGCTGATCCGGTCCTGGCGTACGCCGAGGTGGTCGACGATCTCCTGGCGCGAGGTCCCGGAGACGGTGAGCACGGACGGCAGGCGGCGGGCGACGCGCTTCTGCATCCGCGTGAACGCGTACCAGCGGCGTACGGAGGCGCGCCGCTTCCAGTCGGGCGCCGCGTCGATCTCCAGCTGCCGGTCGACGGTGATGGGGTGGTGGATCGTGGTGACGAGGGGGGCGCCGAGCGCGGCGTGCCCGCCCAACAGGCCGTAGCCCAGGGTCTGGTTGTCGTGCACGATGTCGAACTCGCCGCGCCGTGCCCGCAGATGGCGCCGGGCGCGCAGCGAGAAGGTGAGGGGTTCGGGGAAGCCGCCGGTCCACATGGTGCCGACCTCGAGCGCGTCCACCCAGTCGCGGTACTCGTCGCGCTTGGGGGTGCGGAACGGGTCGGGGCTGCGGTACAGGTCGAGGCTGGGCAGCTCGGTGAGCCTGAGCCCCTTCAGGTCCTCGCCCTCGTCGAGGACGGGGTAGGGCTGGGAGCCTATGACCTCGACCTGGTGCCCGAGCCGCGCGAGTTCGCGGGACAGATGGCGTACATAGACGCCCTGTCCGCCGCAGAACGGGTTCCCCTTGTACGTAAGGAGAGCGATACGCAACGGACGGTCACCGTCGGCGGAGGAACCGGCCCGGGGGCCCGCCTCCATGGCCTCAGCGGTCACTCCTGGCCCCCTTCTCGCGGCACGTTCACGCGAGACTACGCGTGGGCGGTAATCTAGAACAAGTTTCAGAGTTGCCGGCTCTTTGATCCTTCAAGGAGCACAGAATCTACCGGCAGGTAGCCTCGCTGCAACGCTCGGATCAGGTGATTCGCGCCACGACGGGCCCCGGCTGCCCTGCCATGATGAGCCTCTCGAAAGCACCGGATTACGGCTTGACAGCCACGGAACGGGACACATGACAGCGGAAGCGAAGACAGCACATCCGGCGTCGCCGCCCCTCACCGAGCGCCAGGAGGCGCGCCGCCGCCGCATCCTGCACGCGAGCGCCCAGCTGGCCAGCCGCGGCGGCTTCGACGCGGTGCAGATGCGCGAGGTCGCCGAGTCCTCGCAGGTCGCTCTCGGCACGCTGTACCGGTACTTCCCGTCCAAGGTGCATCTCCTCGTGGCCACGATGCAGGACCAGCTCCAGCACATGCACGCGACGGTCCGCAAGCGCCCGCCCTCGTCCGACCTGCCCTCGGAGCGGGTCGCGGAGACCCTGATGCGGGCCTTCCGCGCGCTCCAGCGCGAGCCGCACCTCGCCGACGCGATGGTGCGCGCCCTCACCTTCGCCGACCGGAGCGTGAGCCCCGAGGTCGACCAGGTCTCGCGGCAGACGACGGCGATCATCCTGGACGCGATGGAGCTGGACGACCCGACCCCGCAGCAGCTCTCCGCGGTCCGCGTCATCGAGCACACCTGGCACTCGGCGCTCATCACCTGGCTGTCGGGGCGCGCGTCGATCGCACAGGTGAAGATAGACATCGAGACGGTGTGCCGGCTGATCGACCTCACGACGCCGGACGCCCAGAAGTAGGCGGCACCACGGCGGGCCCCGGGGCGCGAGCGGCACCGGGGCCCGGAAGAGGGCACGGAAAAGACCTACGAGACGGGTTCCCTGCGCCGGCATGGTCCGGATCAGGTGTTAGGGGTCGCCTTCCGGCTCTGCTACTGCCTTCCGGCCTCTCAGCCCTACCGTCGACGTCGGCCATGTCGGATGCCGTTTGCATCACGCCACAGTCGGCTACTCCGGTCGGACTCCCTCACTCGCCTCATAGGCCAATACCAGGATAGACCGCATGTGTCGTGATGCAACCCACCAAAGGGGACTTTTCTTCAGTCTTCTGGCGGGAAGACCGGCTCCCCGCTGCCCAGCAGCGTGATCATGACGGCTTCCACGGGGCAGCCCTCCGCCGCCGCCAGGACCTTCTCGTTGGCGTCGGCCTCCGCCTCGACCGGCCGGGACTGCATGCCGGAGTCGAGGCGGAAGGCGTCCGGAGCGTGGTGGATGCACTGGGCCGAGCCGATGCAGACACCCCGGTCGACCTCTACGTGCCAGCGGTCCCCCATCACGCCTCCCAGCCGGCCGGCAGGTGGATCATCTTGTGCTCCAGGTAGGCGCCGTACCCCTCGGGCCCGAACTCCCGGCCGAGACCGGAGTTCTTGTAGCCGCCGAACGGGCCGAGCATGTCGAGGCTGAAGGTGTTCACGCTGTACGTGCCGGTGCGCACCTGCCGCGCGACGTCGATGCCGTGCGCGACGTCGGCCGTCCACACGCTGCCGCTGAGCCCGTAGTCGGAGTCGTTGGCGATCTTCAGCGCCTCGGCCTCGTCGCCGTACGGGAGCAGACAGATGACCGGACCGAAGATCTCCTCGCGGGCGATGCGCATCGAGTTGTCGACGCCGCCGAAGAGGGTCGGCTCCACGTACCAGCCGCGGTCGAGCCCGGCGGGACGGCCGCCGCCGGTGAGGATCTTGGCGCCTTCCTCCTGGCCGATGCGGATGTAGTCGAGGGAGCGGCGCTGCTGGCGCTCGGCGACCAGCGGGCCGACCTGGGTCGCCGGGTCGAGCGGATCGCCGACGACGAGCGCGGCCGCCGCCTCCGTGAGGGCTCCGGCGAACTCGTCGTAGCGCGAGCGGGGCAGGAGGATGCGGGTCTGGGCGACGCAGGCCTGGCCGTTGTTCATCCAGGCGGACTGGACGAGGCCGGGGACGGTCGTCGCGAGGTCCGCGTCCGGCAGGACGACGGCCGCGGACTTGCCGCCGAGTTCGAGGGTGACGTGGGTGAGGTTGCGCGAGGCGACCTCCATGACGCGCCGGCCCGCGGCCACGGATCCGGTGAAGGAGACCTTGTCGACGCCGGGGTGCCCGACGAGGTACTCGCTGACCTCGCGGTCCGCGGGAAGGATGGACAGGACCCCGTCCGGCAGCCCCGCCTCCTTCGCGATCTCGCCGAGCAGATACGCGTCGAGCGGCGATTCCGGCGACGGCTTGAGGACGACGGTGCAGCCGGCGAGCAGCGCGGGCGCCAGCTTGGCCGCGGCCACGAACTGCGGGACGTTCCAAGGGACCACGGCCGCCACGACGCCGACCGGCTCGCGCCGCACCAGGATCTTCCCGAGCGCGCCGTCGCGCGTCTCCTCGTGACGGAAGTTCTTCGCGACGGTGATCGCGGAGTCCCACACCATCATCGCGCCGAGGGCCTGCGCGAGGACGCTCCATGAGTACGGGGAGCCGTTCTCCGAGGAGATGAGGCGGGCGATCTCCTCGTGCCGTACGGCGATCGCGTCCTTGATCCGGGTGACGACCGCGATCCGCTCGTCGAGCGGGAGTCGCGGCCAGGGACCCTCGTCGAACGCCCTGCGGGCGGCGGCGACCGCGCGGTCGACATCGGCGGGCGCGGCGTGCGGCACGCGCCCGAAGACCTCGCCGGTGTGCGGGGAGATCACCTCGATGACATCCGTGCCGGACGGCTGCGTCAACTCCCCGCCGATGTAGAGCTGTCCGTGCTCCACGAACTCGTGCTCAAGCCGTTCCTCATGCCCGGTCATGACCGACCGCCTCTCGCGGGACGTTTTCTGACACTGCATCAGAACCTATGGAAACTGATACCAGTTCCAGTTCCAGGAGTCCACGGATCGGCGGGGCGACCGTCGCCCGACAAGTCGACCCGGGCGACCATTGGAACAAGTTCTATTACAGTGGCGGGAGTTCGAGGTCGTCGTACGAGAGGTGGGGCCCGATGACGCAGGTGACCGACCACGGTGGAGGCGTCCGGTCCCTTCGGGTGCCCATCCCCGACAACCCGCTCGGCTTCACCCTGGTCCACCTCCTCGACACCGACCGCGGGCCCGTCCTCATCGACACGGGCTGGGACGACCCCGAGTCGTGGGACGCGCTCACCGAGGGCCTCGCCGCCTGCGGCACGAGCGTCGGCGAGGTGACGGGAGTCCTGATCACCCATCACCACCCCGACCACCACGGCCTGTCGGCCAAGGTGCGCGAGGCGTCCGGTGCCTGGATCGCCATGCACGAGGCGGACGTCTCCGTCGTGCGCCGCACCCGCGAGAACCCGCCGGAGCGCTGGTACGCGTTCATGGCCGCCAAGCTCGCCGCGGCCGGCGCCCCCGAGGAGCACATGGCGCCGCTGATCGCCGCCCGCGACTCGGGCAGGGCCCGCAGCCTCCCGGGCCTCGCCCCCGCGCTCCCCGACCGCACCATCACCCCCGGCGACCTGCTCGACCTGCCGGGCCGCCGCCTGCGCGCGATCTGGACGCCCGGCCACACCCCGGGCCATGTCTGCCTGCACCTGGAGGAGGACCATCCAGCAGGGCTCGCGGGCAACGGCCGTCTCTTCTCCGGCGACCACCTGCTCCCCGGGATCACCCCGCACATCGGCCTCTACGAGGACCCGGACGACGCCACGGTCACGGATCCGCTCGGCGACTACCTCGACTCGCTGGAGCGCGTCGGCCGCCTGGCCCCCGCCGAGGTGCTCCCGGCCCACCAGCACACCTTCACCGACGCCCCCGCCCGCGTCCGGGAGCTGCTCGACCACCACGAGGAGCGCCTCACCGGCCTACTCACCCTGCTCGCCCCCGCCCCGCTCACCCCCTGGCAGCTCGCCGAGCGGATGGAGTGGAACCGGCCCTGGGAACAGATCCCCTACGGCTCGCGCACCATCGCGGTCTCGGAGGCCGAGGCGCACTTGCGCCGACTGGTGAAGCTGGGCCGCGCGGAGGCCGTCGCCGGGAGCGACCCGGTAACTTATGCGCCGGTCTGACCTACGCACTTGACCTGAGCTTTGCCGGCGTTGCGCGATCTTTACCGGGTGTACGAAACAGCCTGCCCGGCGGGCCTTCCGCCGCATGGTCCGCGGGTGGCAACAGGCGTAATGTCTGGCATCTCAGAACTGGACCGACAAGGGGGCGGCCACCGATGGCGCCGGACGAGGCCGTGGTCGGCTGTACGGGGAAGCTGGTCATCGCCACGCGCGGAGCCGAGGGCCCGGGCGAGGTACTGGTGCGGGTGCGGGGCGGCAGCGAGACGTTTCTCGCGTGGTCCGACGAACCCCTGAAGCGCGGGGCGACGGTCCTGGTGATCGAGTCCCGCGGCACCCGGCAGGTCGTCGTCATGGCCTGGAGCGATCCGTCGCTCGACGAATGGGCCGACGGCTCCGGCGACACGGGGGACACCCGCTAAGGAGACTGAAGGATGTTCGGATATCGCGTTCCCGCTCCCGATGAGGCGATGCTGATCTCGGGTGGCAGGCGGGGACTTGGGGGAGCGCCGTTCCGGGTCGTGACGGGCCACGGAAAATTCGTCCTGCCCATCTTCCGCAAGACCCGCTTTCTGTCGTTGGCCATGTCCGAGGCCGAGGTCGTCGAGAAGTGCGTGACCCGGCAGGGCATCGGCCTGACCGTGCGCGCCGTCATCGCCTTCAAGGTCGGCAACGACACGGAGTCCATCGTCAACGCCGGCCAGCGGTTCCTGTCCGACCAGGATCAGATGTCGGTCCTGACCGGCCGGATCTTCGCCGGTCACCTGCGCTCCATCATCGGCTCGATGACGGTCGAGGAGATCGTCACGGAGCGGCAGAAGCTCGCCGCCGAGGTGCTCGACACCTCGAAGGCCGAGATGGCGAAGATCGGGCTGATCGTGGACTCGCTCCAGATCCAGTCCATCGACGACGGGAACACCGGCTACATCGACGCGATGTCCGCCCCGCACAAGGCGGCCATCCAGCGGCAGGCCCAGATCGCGCAGGCGCAGGCCACCCAGGCCTCGACCCAGGCGCAGCAGGAGGCCCAGCGCAACCAGGCCGAGTACGCGCGGCAGACCGCCGTCGTCCAGGCCGAGTACAAGGCCGAGGTGGACCGCGCGCAGGCGGCGGCCGCCCAGGCGGGGCCGCTGGCCCAGGCGCACGCCGAGCAGGAGGTCCTCGCGGCGCGCACCGAACTGGCCGAGCGGGCCGCCGAACTGCGCCAGCAGCAGCTGGTGGCCGAGGTCGTGAAGCCCGCGGAGGCGGACGCCGAGCGGATCCGCGTGATGGCCATCGCCGAGGCCGAGCGGATGAAGATCCAGGCCGCCGCCGCGGCGTCGTACGACCGGGTCGCACTCGACCGGATGCTGATCGACCAGCTGCCGCAGATCGTGAAGGAGGCGGCCGGCGGCCTCAAGGGCGCCAACGTGAACGTGCTCAACGGCGCGGACGGCCTCGGTGAGATCGCGGCCGGACTCGTCGGCCAGGGGCTGACCATCCTGGACTCGGTCCGCCGCAACCTGGGCGCACCGGACGGCGACGCCAAGAAGAGCGGCGGCGAGATGGAGATCCAGCGGTACCTGGGGGCGGCGTCGAGCCCGGTGGACGGCCGCGACGGCGGCGACGACGGGCCGGTCGACATCCGCTGAGCCCTGCCGCCGCCGGCGGGCGCACCCGTCCCGGAGGGCCGGGGCAGGCTTCGGTCCGCCCCGGCCCTTCGGGCACCCCGGGGGAGGCCACCTACGGGCCGGTACAGTGGGCGGGTCGTCATCATGCGCGCACGGGGGGAAGCCGGTGCGAATCCGGCGCTGACCCCGCAACCGTGAACCACGTAGGTGGTGAGCCGGACTGCCCCGTGCGGCGCGTGACCGGCTCGTGTCATCGGCCCCCGCCGGTGGCCGGCACCGTCGAGGCATACGGAGCCGGAGCCGCCCGGTGCCCGCGTGTGCCGTGCCGCCCGGCTCCCCGCAGGGAGAGGCACCCGCCCCACCATGAACATTCGCCGCAGCGCCGCGCTCGTGGCGGCCACCGCCGTCATCGGCATGGCCACCGCCCCGGCCGCCCTCGCGGACGACTCCGCGCCCTCCGCGTCCCCTTCGGTGGCGATCCCCTCCGGGCTCTACGGGAAGGCCGACCCGACGTACGACGGTGTCTGGCGGCAGTCGATCGCGCTGGTCGCGCAGGACACCGTCGGTGTGAAGCCCGCCGACAAGGCCGTGGACTGGCTGACCGGGCAGCAGTGCACGAACGGCGGGTTCGCCGCCTTCCGCGCCGAGCCGGGCAAGGAGTGCGACAAGAAGACGCTCGTCGACAGCAACAGCACGGCCGCCGCGGTGCAGGCCCTCGTCGCGGTCGGCGGCCGCGAGGGCGAGGTCACCCGCGGCGTGGACTGGCTGAAGAAGGCGCAGAACGGCGACGGCGGCTGGGGCTACAACGTCGGCATGGACAGCGACGCCAATTCGACCGCCGTCGTGATCGGCGCGCTCGTCGCGGCCGGTGAGAAGCCCGCCGACGTGAAGTCGGGCCGCGGCAAGACCGGCCAGGACGCCTTGGCCGCGCTCGCGCTCCCCTGCTCGGGCGCCAAGGACGGCGGCGCGCTCGCCTATCAGCCCGACAAGAAGGGCAAGCTGGCCGCCAACGCGGACGCCACCGCGGCCGGCGTGCTCGGCGCGCTCGGGACCGGCATGGCGCCCGGCAAGGGCAAGGCCCCGGACAGCTACGTCTGCAAGGACGGCAGGACGGCCGGGGACCTCGCGCACAACGCCGCTGTCTACCTCCAGGGCCAGCTCAGCACCCGCCTGTACCTGAAGGCCGTCACCCCGGGCAGCACCAAGTCGCAGCCCGACTACGGCAACACCGCCGACGCGGTCACCTCGATCGCGGCCGCCGAGGGCGTCAAGTACACGAAGGACCCGTACGCCTGGCTGGAGAAGAACGCCGGGGACTGGGCCGAGCAGTCCGGTCCGGCCGCCTACGCCCAGCTGATCTTCGCCGCGCACGCGACGGGCAACGACCCGCGTGACTTCGGCGGCACGGACCTGGTCAAGGCCCTGAACGCGACGGGCCCCGCGCCGTCCTCCACGAAGGCCGCCACGGCCGACGAGAAGAAGAAGGACGACGGCGACGGCGGCATCAGCGTCTGGTACGTCGTCGCCGTCGCGGCCGTCGCCGGCATCGGCATCGGCTTCCTGTTCAGCGGCCGCAAGAAGCAGCAGCTGTGACCACGTACCGCCGCCGAAGCCTGGCCGTTCTCATATCGGGCGTGCTGTGTGCGCTCGTCGCGGGGGCGGGCCAGGCGCAGGCCACCGGTTACCGCTACTGGTCGTTCTGGGACCGCGACGGCTCCGCGTGGGTGTACGCCTCGCAGGGCCCGTCGACGGCCCGCCCGTCGGACGGCGACGTACAGGGGTTCCGGTTCTCCGTGAGCGAGGACTCGCAGGACTCGGCGAAGCCGCGCGGAACCGCGTCCTTCGACTCCATCTGCGCGGCCACTCCGGCGCGGGGCGGCGAGAAGCGGGTCGCGCTCGTCATCGACTTCGGCACGGCGCAGGACGCGCCGTCCGGTGAGGCGCCGCCGAAGCCGCGTACGGCGTGCGCGCGCGTCGCGGACGACGCGACCAGCGCGGAGGCGCTCGCCGCCGTCGCCAAGCCGCTGCGCTACAACAACCAGGCGCTGCTGTGCTCCATCGCCGGCTACCCGAAGACGGGCTGCGGCGAGCAGGTGTCCTCTTCCGAGGGCACCGAATCCCAGGGCACCGAGTCCAAGGACACCGAGAAGGACGGCGCGGCAGCGTCCGACGGCGGTGGCCCCTCCGTCGGCCTGATCGCGGGCGGCGCCGCCGTCGTCGTGCTCGGCGCGGCCGCGGTCTGGCAGACCCGCCGCCGGCGCGGCTGACGGACACGGACACGACGACACGATGAGCAGCACCGGCGCAGGTTCCCCGCACCCCGCCCCGCGTCCGCGCCTCGCGCGTGACCCGGGGACGGGGCCGTCCGCGCGCCGTCGTCCCCTCGCCGCGCCCCGGGCCCACCGCTCGAACGCGCTGCATCCCGGCGCCTGGTGGTTCTGGGCGCTGGGGCTCGGCACGGCAGCGTCACGGACGACGAATCCGCTGCTGCTCGCGCTGCTCATCGGGGTGTCCGGGTATGTGGTGGCCGCGCGACGCACGTCGGCGCCGTGGGCGCGCTCGTACGGGGCGTTCATGAAGCTGGGGCTCGCGGTGATCGGGATCCGGCTGCTGTTCGCGGTGTTCCTCGGGTCGCCGATCCCGGGCACACACCTGCTCCTCACGCTGCCCGAGGTGCCGCTGCCCGGATGGGCGCAGGGGGTGCGGATCGGGGGCCGGGTCACGGTCGAGGGCCTGGTGTTCGCGCTGTACGACGGCCTCAAGCTGGCCGCGCTGCTGATCTGTGTGGGCGCGGCGAACGCCCTCGCGAGCCCGGCCCGCCTCCTCAAGTCCTTGCCGGGCGCGCTGTACGAGGCCGGGGTCGCCGTCGTCGTCGCGATGACGTTCGCGCCGAACCTGATCGCCGACGTACGGCGGCTGCGGGCCGCACGCAGGCTGCGCGGCCGGCCCGACAAGGGGCTGCGGGGCCTGGCGCAGGTCGGTCTGCCGGTCCTTGAGGGCGCCCTCGAGCGGTCGGTGGCGCTGGCCGCCGCGATGGACGCGCGCGGGTACGGGCGTACGGCCGAGGTCCCGGCCGCCGTTAGCCGGGTCACCGCGGTGCTGACGCTGGGCGGTCTGGTCGGGGTGTGCGCGGGGACGTACGGGCTGCTGACCGCGGACGGCGCGCGGTACGGGCTGCCCGTGCTGCTCGCCGGGGTGGCGGCCGCGCTCGGCGGGCTCTGGCTCGGCGGGCGCCGCTCGATCCGCACCCGGTACCGGCCCGACGTGTGGGGCGTGCGGGCGTGGCTCGTCGCCGCGTCGGGGGCGGCCGTCGCCGCCGTGATGATCCGGACCGGTTCCTACGATCCCTCGGCCCTGGCGCCCGGCGTCGTGCCGCTGGCCGCGCCGACGCTGCCGCTGTGGCCCGCGGCCGGGGTGCTGCTCGGACTGGTTCCCGCATTCGTGGCGCCCGCTCCGCCGCTCGCCGAAACACCCTCGAAGGAGGCTTCATGATCCGGTTCGAGGACGTCTCGGTGACGTACGACGGGGCCGCGACACCCACGGTCTGCAACATCGAACTCGACGTGCCCGAGGGCGAGTTGGTGCTGCTCGTGGGGCCGTCCGGCGTCGGCAAGTCGACGCTGCTCGGTGCGGTGAGCGGTCTCGTGCCGCACTTCACCGGGGGCACGCTGAGCGGGCGCGTCACGGTCGCGGGGCGCGACACCCGTACGCACAAGCCGCGCGAACTCGCCGACGTGGTGGGCACGGTGGGGCAGGACCCGCTCTCCCACTTCGTCACCGACACGGTCGAGGACGAGCTCGCGTACGGCATGGAGTCGCTCGGACTCGCGCCCGACGTGATGCGGCGCCGCGTCGAGGAGACCCTCGACCTGCTGGGCCTCGCCGACCTGCGCGAGCGTCCCATCGCGACGCTGTCCGGCGGGCAGCAGCAGCGCGTCGCCATCGGCTCCGTACTCACCCCGCACCCGCGGGTCCTGGTCCTCGACGAGCCGACGTCCGCGCTCGACCCGGCCGCCGCGGAGGAGGTCCTCGCGGTGCTGCAGCGCCTCGTGCACGACCTCGGCACGACGGTCCTGATGGCCGAGCACCGGCTTGAGCGAGTCGTGCAGTACGCGGACCAGGTCGCGCTCCTCGCAGGGCCCGGTGCACCCCTGCTGCTCGGCGCCCCCGCCGAGATCATGGCCGTGTCGCCGGTGTTCCCGCCGGTCGTGGACCTGGGCCGCCTCGCGGGCTGGTCACCGCTGCCACTGACGGTGCGGGACGCGCGGCGCGGGTCCGGGGAGTTGCGGGAGCGCCTGGCGGGGCACGAGCCGCGCCAGCCTCATGAGCAGCCGCAGACCGCCGCCTCCCCCGCCTCCCGCCGATCGCTGCTGCGTTCCGGCAGGCAGCCCGAGGTGCCCGCCGTCGCCGAGGTCGCGGGGCTCGCGGTGCGGCGGGGGCGTGTCGAGGCGCTGCGTCACGTCGACCTCTCGGTCGGACCCGGTGAGATCGTCGCCCTGATGGGCCGCAACGGCGCCGGGAAGTCCACCCTCCTGTCCACCCTGGTCGGCCTGGTCCGCCCGTCGTCCGGCACGGCCCTGGTGGGCGGCGCGGTCCCGCACCGCACGGGCCCGCGCGAGCTGATCCGCCGCGTCGGCCTGGTCCCGCAGGAACCGCGTGACCTCCTGTACGCGGACACGGTGGCCGCCGAGTGCGCGGCCGCCGACCACGACGCGGGCGCGGATCCGGGCACCTGCCGCGATCTGGTCTCGCGGCTCCTGCCCGGCATCGCGGACGACACCCACCCCCGGGACCTCTCGGAGGGCCAGCGCCTCACCCTCGCCCTGGCGATCGTGCTGACGGCCCGCCCCCCGCTGCTTCTGCTCGACGAGCCGACACGCGGCCTCGACTACGCGGCGAAGGCCCGCCTTGTCACGGTCCTGCGCGGTCTCGCGGCCGACGGGCACGCCGTCGTCCTGGCCACGCACGACGTGGAACTGGCCGCCGAGCTGTCCCACCGCGTCGCCGTCCTCGCCGACGGCGAGATCGTGGCGAACGGGCCCACCCCCGAGGTGGTCGTGGCCTCCCCCGCCTTCTCCCCCCAGGTCGCCAAGGTGCTGGCCCCGGGCAAGTGGCTCACGGTGGCGCAGGTCCGCGAGGCCCTCGAGTCCGCGGGCCTCGCGGAGGACGGGGCATGAGGACCGCACCCGAGACCCGGCGACCCGACCGCCAGGTCCGCGCCGTACGCCTCGGCCCCCGCTCCGTGGTGGCCCTGCTCCTCGTCAGCGCCATAGGGGTGGCCGCCTTCGGGTGGCCACTGCTCGCGGGCCCTTCGTCGCAGGTCAGCGCGCATGCGCAGGACGCGCCCTGGCTGTTCGCGGGGCTGCTCGTCCTGCTGGTGGGCGTGGTGGCGGCCGCCGTGTCCGAGGGCGGGGTCGGGCCCAAGGCGGTGGCGATGCTCGGGGTCCTTGCCGCGACGGGCGCGGCGCTGCGGCCGATCGGGGCGGGGACCGCCGGGATCGAGCCGATGTTCTTCCTGATGGTGCTGAGCGGGCGCGTCCTAGGGCCCGGCTTCGGGTTCGTTCTGGGGTCCGTGACCATGTTCGCGTCCGCGCTGCTCACCGGCGGGGTCGGTCCGTGGATGCCGTTCCAGATGCTGTCGATGGGCTGGTTCACGATGGGCGCGGGCCTGCTCCCCGGCCCGGACCGATTGCGCGGTCGCGCCGAGGTGCTGACGCTGGCGGCGTACGGGTTCCTGGCCGCGTTCGCGTACGGCACCGTCATGAACCTGGCCGGCTGGCCGTTCCTGGACTCGCTGTCGTCGAGCGTCGCGTTCCAGGCGGGCGCCCCGCTGCACGAGAACCTGGTCCGCTTCCTCGCCTACTGCCTGGCCACGTCGCTGGGCTGGGACCTGGGCCGGGCGGCCCTGACCGTCGTCCTCACCGTCACCGCCGGCCCGGCGCTCCTGAGGGCGCTGCGGCGGGCCACGCGCCGGGCCGCGTTCGAGGCCCCCGTCACCTTCGAGGGCACCGAGCCGTAGGGCTTCACGCGCGCTGCGTCACCGGGACGTGCCCGCGCGGTGAAGCACCCCACATGACCCAGGTCACCTACGAGGTGTGGCCGTAGATGCGATCGCCTGACGCGTCCCCACCAAAACACCCTCTGACCTGGCCCATGAGAGCCAGGTCACGTGAGGTACATTTCCCTCATATGCGACCTCAACTAGTAAAAGGGGCGATTGCGGCGAGGGTGCGAGCCTGATTCTCTGGAGGAGTCGCAAGGCGCCGACGGCCCCCGCCAGGGCCCCGGCGCCTCTGTACGCCGCAGGGCGTGCGAAGCGGCCCCCTGTCCCCCACGGAAGGTTCACGCTTTGTCCGTCACCATCCTCCGCCGCATCGCCGCCCCGAAGAAGGCCCTCGCCGGTGTCGCCCTGGCCGCCGCCACCGCCGGCATGGTCATGGCCGCCGCCCCGGCGTCGAACGCCGCCGCCACCTCTTCGCCGAAGACGATCGCCCAGCAGAAGATGAGCGCCGCACAGTTCGCGTGCTTCGACAAGATCGTGTCCCACGAGAGCGGCTGGAACCCCCACGCGACGAACGCGTCGTCCGGCGCCTACGGACTGGTCCAGGCCCTGCCCGCCAACAAGATGGCCTCGGCCGGCGGCGACTGGAAGTCGAACCCCGAGACCCAGATCAAGTGGGGCCTCAACTACATGAACGAGCGCTACGGCAGCCCCTGTGACGCCTGGAGCCACTGGCAGTCCGCCGGCTCGTACTGAGCCCGGCCGGCCCACAGCCGACCCGAGAAGGCGGCATCCTCCCCCCGTGGGAGGGTGCCGCCTTCGTCATGCGTTCCGGCCCGCCCGGCGCGGACCCCCGCTACAGCCGCTGGATGATCGTGCCCGTCGCCACCGCGCCGCCCGCGCACATCGTGATGAGCGCGAACTCCTTGTCCCGGCGCTCCAGTTCGTGCAGGGCGGTGGTGATGAGCCGGGCGCCGGTGGCGCCGACGGGGTGGCCGAGGGCGATGGCCCCGCCGTTCACGTTGACCTTCTCGAGGTCCTGCTCGAAGACCTGCGCCCAGCTGAGCACGACGGACGCGAACGCCTCGTTGATCTCGACGAGGTCGATGTCCTTGAGTGACATGCCCGCCTTGCCGAGCACGGCGCGGGTGGCGTCGATCGGCCCGTCCAGATGGAAGTGAGGGTCGGCGCCGACGAGCGCCTGGGCGACGATCCGGGCGCGCGGCTTGAGCTTCAGGGCGCGCGCCATCCGCTTGGACGCCCACATGATCGCCGAGGCGCCGTCGGATATCTGCGAGGAGTTCCCCGCGGTGTGCACGGCGGTCGGCATGACCGGCTTGAGGCCGCCGAGCCCCTCCATGGTCGTGTCGCGCAGGCCCTCGTCCCGGTCCACGAGCCGCCACATACCCTGCCCGGCGGCCTGCTCGTCCTCGTTCGTGGGCACCTGCACGGCGAACGTCTCGCGTTTGAAGCGCTCCTCGGCCCAGGCGGCAGCGGCACGCTCCTGCGAGATGAGGCCGAGCGAGTCGACGTTCTCGCGGGTCAGTCCGCGGTGGCGCGCGATGCGCTCGGCGGCCTCGAACTGGTTGGGCAGGTCGACGTTCCACTCCTCGGGGAACGGCTTGCCGGGCCCGTGCTTGGAGCCGGAGCCGAGCGGCACCCGCGACATCGCCTCGACCCCGCAGCTGATGCCGATGTCGATGACACCGGCGGCGATCATGTTGGCGGTCATGTGCGCGGCCTGCTGCGAGGAGCCGCACTGACAGTCGACGGTCGTCGCCGCCGTCTCGTAGGGCAGGCCCATGGTGAGCCAGGCCGTGCGCGCCGGATTCATGGACTGTTCGCCCGCGTGGGTCACCGTGCCGCCCACGATCTGCTCGACACAGTCGGCGTGAATGCCGGTCCTGCCGAGCAGTTCCCGGTACGTCTCGCCGAGGAGATACGCGGGATGAAGATTGGCGAGCGCGCCTCCGCGCTTGCCGATGGGCGTACGTACGGCTTCGACGATGACGGGTTCCGCGGCCATGAGCTCGTCCTCTCCATACATTCCCGGACCGAACCAGAAGACGTAAGAACTAGAACGCGTACCAGTTCTCTGTGCAGTCTCGACGGTGCTACTCCGGGTACGCAAGGGTCGTGCACGTACCGCGCGCGCAATCGGACGTACCACGGGTCTTGCCACTTGTAGAACCCGTTACTACGGTGCCGACAAGCTGACGCCCCGTCAGACCGTCACCGGGAGTTGCCCATGCCGTGCCCAGCGCTGCCCGAAGGGTTCGACTTCACCGACCCCGACCTTCTCCAGCACCGCGTCCCCTTCCCCGAGTTCGCCCAGCTCCGGCAGACGGAACCGGTCCGGTGGATCGCCCAGCCGACCGGCATCTCCGGCTTCGCGGACTCGGGCTACTGGGCCGTGACCCGGCACGCGGACGTCAAGTACGTCTCCACGCGCCCGGAGCTCTTCTCCTCGAACCTCAACACCGCCGTCATCCGCTTCAACGAGTCGATCAGCCGCGACCAGATCGAGGTCCAGAAGCTGATCATGCTCAACATGGACCCGCCGGAACACACCCGGGTCCGGCAGATCGTCCAGCGCGGCTTCACGCCCCGCGCCATCCGCTCGCTCGAGGACGCCCTGCGCAACCGTGCGGGCTCCATCGTCGAGGCGGCGCTCGCGAACGCCGCGCCCGACGGCTCCTTCGACTTCGTCACCAACGTCGCCGTCGAACTCCCGCTCCAGGCCATCGCCGAGCTGATCGGCGTCCCCCAGGACGACCGCACCAAGATCTTCGACTGGTCCAACAAGATGGCCGCGTACGACGACCCGGAGTACGCGATCACCGAGGAGGTCGGCGCCGAGGCGGCCATGGAGATCGTCAGCTACGCGATGAACCTGGCCGCCGCCCGCAAGGAGTGCCCGGCCAAGGACATCGTGAGCCAGCTGGTGGCGGCCGAGGACGAGGGGAACCTCTCCTCGGACGAGTTCGGCTTCTTCGTCATCCTGCTCGCCGTGGCCGGCAACGAGACGACGCGCAACGCCATCACCCACGGCATGCACGCCTTCCTGACCAACCCCGACCAGTGGGAGCTGTTCAAGCGGGAGCGCCCGGAGACGACGGCGGAGGAGATCGTCCGCTGGGCGACCCCCGTGGTCTCCTTCCAGCGCACCGCGACCCAGGACACCGAGCTCGGCGGCGCGCAGATCAAGAAGGGCGACCGCGTCGGCATCTTCTACTCGTCGGCCAACCACGACCCCGAAGTCTTCGACCGCCCCGACGAGTTCGACATCACCCGCGACCCGAACCCGCACCTCGGATTCGGCGGCGGAGGCCCGCACTTCTGCCTCGGCAAGTCGCTGGCCACGCTCGAGATCAACCTCATCTTCAACGCCGTGGCCGACGCCATGCCCGACCTTCGCCTCACCGGTGACCCGCGCAGGCTCCGCTCGGCCTGGCTCAACGGCGTCAAGGAACTCCAGGTCAGCACCGGCTGACCGCGGGCGGCCGCACGCCGGCCCAGGGAGGCAGGGGCCATCTCCCTACGCCACGCCCCTGCCTCCCTGCACACCTGCGCCGCGCCGCTCTACGCGCCCGGCTCCGGGCACTCCGACGGCGAGGGGGACCCGCCCGGGTCGGGCGACGGGGACATCGTGTCCGTGGGGCAGTCCGTCGGCGGGGTGGGGCTACCGGGGGCGGAGGGGGTGCCAGGGTCCTGCGACGACGGGGGGTCGCTCGGTTCGGGTGACTGGGTGGGCGCGCCCGAGGGGTCACCACTCGGGTCCGGGCCTGGGCTGGGGTCCGGGCTGCCGCCGTCCGATGGCCCGGAGGGGGTCGGATCGGGCCCGATGACGATCCCTCCCCCCTCGCCCCCGCCCTTGCCGGGGCCTTTGCCGCCGCCGACCGGGCCGGTCGCCTGGGTGTCGCCGCCCGCGCCGGGGCTCTTCGGGATCACACCCTTGCCGTCGGGCACGGTGTGCACGCCCTCGCGGTAGAACTCCATCCAGTACAGGACCAGTCGGAGATAGTCGCGCGAGTAGTTGTAGCTGAGGACGGCACGTTCGAGGCTGGCCGCGCGGCCCACGTCCCGGCTGCCGGCACACAGGTAGTGGCCCGCCGCCAGCGCCGCGTCGAAGATGTTGTTGGGGTTCTTGTCCCCGTCGCCGTTGCCGTCGGCGCCCCAGCGCCGCCACGTCCCCGGCAGGAACTGCATCGGGCCGACGGCCCGGTCGTAGACCGCGTCACCGTCCCACGCCCCGCCGTCCGAGTCCCTGATCAGGGCGAACCCCTGGCCGTCGAGGGCGGGTCCGGTGATACGTCCCAGGGTCGTGCCGTGCGCGTCGACGGCGCCGCCGCGCGCCTGGCCCGACTCGACCTTGCCGATGGCGGCGAGCAGCTCCCAGGGCAGATGGCAGCCCGCGTCGGTACGGGCGATCGCCGACTCGGCCCTGCGGTACGCGGCCAGGACGGTGGCCGGGATGCCGGACTGGGCGCTGATCTGGGCGGACGGGTAGACGTGCGTGGGTGCGTCCGGGCTGTTCAGGGGCGGCAGTTCGGTGTGGTACGAGTCGTCGCCCTGCGATTTCACGTACGGCAGCGGCGCCTCGGCCGACGCGGGGCGCTCCGCGCGGACGCGGTCCTGGCCGCCACCCGACTCCTCGACGATTCCCGGGGCCTGGGACGCCGTGAGCAGGGCCACCGCGGCCGCGGCGACGGCGGTGGCGCGCAGCCCGCGGGGCAGAACCCGTTCCTGTCCGACCACTGCTACATCGGCTCGTCCTCGGACCCGATCGTGCTGCGCCCGCAGAACCTCACCCAGCCCACCTTCAAGATCGAGCGGTTCGCCGCCGACGGCACCCCCGACACGGCCGGCACGATGTCGCGGATCGCCCTGACCGGCTCCACCCAGGGCGACTCGGGCTTCGCCGTGCCGGGCGCGAGCGGCTGCGGGCTCCTCGGCCTGATCGACCTGGCCGTCAACGCCAAGACGGGCCTGCCGTCCGCCGCCGGACACAACAGCGTCACCCTGAACGACACCCGGACGTACCTGGGCGGTCTGTTCGCACCCGGCACCCACTACCCCGACGCCGGCAAGGTCCTCGCGCAGAACTGGCACACGGCGGCCGGATGACACCCGGCACGTCACCCTCGAAACGCTGACATCGATATCCCGCCATTCTCCGGATGCGGCCCTTGCGGCGGAAATCTGGACCCGCCGCTCACCGCATCGCGCACAGGCCCGGGGCGGCACGTCGAAACAGTCCAGGTGAGGGATGCGAGCACCGGAAACGCCCGGCGACACGGGCCCCTCGCCGGACCTTCCGAAACTCCCCACACCACCTGCAACATGAAGCTACTTCTCCTTCAAGTGGTGCACATCACACATGAGTTGTTCTAGCTTCGGCAGTCCCACCAGGTACGCACCTGCGGCCCGTGGGAGCGCTTCCCCCCCCACCCCACCACCCCACCCAGGGCGGCGCGTCCGCGGCCCACCCCCACCGGGCGCAGGAGAGCAAGGGGAGCGTCATGCCCTCAGCCGCACCGTCCTCGGAAGTGGAAGAACCGCTCGGCCCTCTGCCCCCGGAATTCGCCGCCATCATGCGGCCCGAACTGCCCAGCCTGATCAAGGAGATCCGGGTCGAGGTGACCCGCACCTACCCGGAGTTCGCCGGGCTGCTCAACGGCCCCAACAGCGCGGTCGTCCGGCTCGGCGTCGAGCAGAGCCTCTCCGCCTTCGTGGACCGGGTGGCCGAGCCGACCGCCCCGGCCGGCGAACGCGACGAACTGTGCCGAAGATTCGGGCGGTTCGAGGCGTACGAGGGCCGCAGCCTCGACTCCCTGCACGGCGCGTACCGCATCGGCGCCCGCATCGCGTTACGGCGTGCCAAGCGCGTCGGCCGCCAGTACAACCTCTCCCCCACCCTGATCCTGACCTTCGCCGACGCGCTCTTCGCGTACGTCGACGAGCTGGAGGCCCTGTCCCGCGAGGGCTATCTGGAGGTGCAGTCGCACTCCGCCGCCCATGTGGACTCCCTGCACCGGCGCATCCTGCATCTGCTGCTCGCCGGTCATCCGCTGCCGGGCGGCGCGCTCGCCGAACTCTGCGACCAGGCCGGCTGGCGGGTGCCCGAGCAGGTCACGCTCGTGGCGCTACGGGCTCCCGCCCCCGCGCACATCAGGGCCGGCCTCGACCCCGACGTCCTGGCCGACCTCGGGGACCCCCAGCCGCACCTGCTGATCCCGGGACCCCTCGAAGACCCGGCCGCCCCGGACGGCGATGCGCGTGCCCGCCTCGACATGCTGACGGCCGCCCTCGGCGACACCCCGTGCGTGCTCGGCGTCACCGTGCCCACCGCACGGGCCTGCGACTCGATCCGCTGGGCCCGCCGGGTCCTGGACCTCGTCGACGAACAGATCATCGCCGACGCCCCCGCGGTGCGCTGCGCCGACCATCTCACGACACTGTGGCTGCTGTCGGACCCCGCTCTCCTCGACCGGCTCGCCGCCCGCGAACTCGCCCCGTTGTCCCGACTGACCGGCAGCCGCCGGGCACGGCTGATCGACACGCTGCGGGTGTGGCTGACCACGCGGGGGACGGCCGACCACGTCGGCGACATCCTGGGTGTGCACGCCCAGACGGTCCGATACCGGCTGCGCAATCTGGACGCGCACTTCGGGGACCGGCTCACCGACCCGGAGCACCGCTTCGCCACGGAGGCGGCGCTGCGGGCCCGGCATCTTCAGGGCCACCGGCACCAGTCGGAAGACGCCTGACCCGCGCCTCAGGACCGGTTGTGTCCGGCCGGCAGCCGCACGTGGTCCGGCTCGGCCTTCGACTGCTCGGGGACGGTTGCGCCGGTGAGGCGGGCGCGCGGGCCGCTCAGCAGGTAGGTGAGTCCGAAGCCCGCGCCGACGACCGTCGCGCCGCCCACCGCGTCGAGCACCCAGTGGTTACCGGTCGCGATGATCGCGGAGATGGTGAACAGGGGATGCAGCAGCGCGATCGCCTTCATCCACCACTTCGGGGCGAGGATCGCGATGACGAGCCCGCACCACAGGGACCAGCCGAAGTGCAGTGAGGGCATGGCCGCGTACTGGTTGGTGAGCGCGGTCAGTGTGCCGTAGTCCGGCTTGGAGAAGTCCTGGACGCCATGCACCGTGTCGATGAACCCGAGCGCGGGCATCAGACGCGGCGGCGCCAGCGGGTAGAACCAGAAACCGATCAGGGCGAGCACCGTGGCGAAGCCGAGCGCCGAGCGGGCCCAGCGGTACTGGGCGGGCCTGCGGACGTAGAGGATGGCGAGGACGCTCAGCGGCACGATGAAGTGGAACGACTCGTAGTAGAAGTTGAAGAACGACTTGAGCCACGGGACCTGCGCCACCGCGTGGTTGACCCAGTGCTCGATGTCGATGTGGAGGAACTTCTCCAGGGAGTGGACCTGCGTGCCGTGCGCCTCGGCGGTGGCCCGGCCCCCGGAGTTCGTACCGCCCGTCGCGGCGAGCCTGACCTGCTGGTACGCGTAGTAGCCGACACGGATCAGGAGCATTTCGAGCAGCAGGTTCGGGCGGGTCAGGACCCGGCGCCAGAACGGCAGGAGCGGGACCCGCGACCAGCGAGCAGGGACGGGCTTCGCGTACTCGGTGGGGACGGGCGCCCGGTACTCGGGCGCGGTGCGGGACAGGAAAGGGACGAACGTGGCCGCGGCGACCGCGGCGATCAGCACGACGTTGTCGCGCAGCGGATCGGCGAGCGCCGTGCCCGGCAGCAGCATCCTCGCGGGGAGCGTCATCACGAGGACGACCGCGACCGGCCACACGTACCGGTCGGACGCCTTCCTGCCGACGCGGCCGACCACGGCGAGCAGCACCCACAGGAGCTGGTGCTGCCAGGTCGTCGGCGACACGGCGACGGCGACGCAGCCGGTGAGGGCGACGGCGAGCAGGAGCTGTCCGTCCTGCGCGTAGCGCACCGCGCGCCGCAGTCCGAGCACCGTGACGGCGGAGCCCAGGACGAGGAAGAGCCCGATCTCCAGGGGGCCCTCCAGGCCGAAGCGCAGGAGCGCGCCGTGCAGCGACTGGTTGGCGAGCCCGTCGGGGCTCGAGCCGAGTCCCGCTCCCGCGACGTGGTGCACCCAGTACGTCCACGAGTCGTGCGGCATCGCGGCCCACGCGAGGAGCGTGCACGCCGCGAACGTGACGCCCGAGGACACGGCGGCGCGACGTCGCCCGGTGAACCACAGGAGCGGCGCGAAGAGGAGGACGGTCGGCTGGAGTGCGGCGCCGATGCCGATGAGCAGGCCCGAGCTCTTCTCGCCGCGGGCGGCGAAGCAGCCGAGCAGGACGAGAAGGACCGGGATGATGCTGGTCTGGCCGAGATGGAGGGTGTTGCGCACCGGCAGCGACAGCATCAGGAGGCTGATCGCGACGGGGGCGGCGAGCAGCGAGGTGCGCCGGGTGACGGGCCTGGGCAGGGCACGGGCGACGACGAGACCGAGGACGACGACGAGGCCGAGTGTGCCGAAGGTCCAGGCCCAGCCGAGCGCCTGTTCGGCGCCCCGGGCCAGAGGCTTCAGCACCAGTCCCCCGAACGGGGTACCGGTGAACCGGTCGGCGTCGTAGAGGGAGCCCGTCACGTGGAGGACACCTTCAGGACCGATCCAGGTCTCCAGGTCCGTGAGCCGCTCACCGCTGGGGGTGCTCAGGACGGCCACGACCTGCCGCACCGCGAGCACCGCGGCGATCAGCCAGAGGCCCGCCCGGACCATGCCCAACCGCGCTGTCGCGGCCCCCGCCACCAAGGCTTTGCCCGGTCCATGCTCCACGTTCGCCACGCGCCGTCGGCCCTCCCGCCATGCGTACTGTCCCAAGAGGCTCGCACCACCCCCGGGGTGAGACGCAGGCAACCCCTGCTTCACCTGTCTGTCCACCGGTATTTGACCGGATGACGATGATGCGGGGTCTGCGTGGTTGCGGTCGAGGGCCGCGACATAGGTCACAGATTTGTCCGTTTGCGCCGCGCCGGAACCGAGGCGTCATGCCTGGCCGGACCCGCTTTTCCCACGCTGTGCGACGCAGCGCACACTACCCGTAATGATCGCGGATGCACCTATGGTCGATTTCTGGCCGCCCCGCCGTGGGCGGCTTCGTCCGTCCCCACGCGGACATGTCCTTGTCCCCTTCGAAAGCAGGCGAGCAGACCCTTGTCGAGTGCTCTAAACGTCGCACCCAGGCCCACCGCCCCCGCGAAGGGCGCCTCCCCCGACGTCACCGTCACCGATCCAGCGCTGGTCAAGCGCGCGGTCAAGGCGGCGGCGCTCGGCAATGCGATGGAGTGGTTCGACTTCGGTGTCTACAGCTACATCGCCGTCACCCTCGGCAAGGTCTTCTTCCCGTCGGGCAACCCCACGGCCCAGCTCCTGGCGACGTTCGGCGCCTTCGCCGCGGCGTTCCTCGTCCGTCCGATCGGCGGCATGGTCTTCGGACCGCTCGGCGACCGCGTCGGCCGGCAGAAGGTCCTCGCCGTCACCATGATCATGATGGCGGCGGGCACGTTCGCGATCGGCCTGATCCCGTCGTACGCGACGATCGGCGTCTGGGCGCCGATCCTGCTGCTCCTGGCCCGTCTGGTGCAGGGCTTCTCGACCGGCGGTGAGTACGGCGGCGCGTCCACCTTCATCGCCGAGTACGCGCCCGACAAGAAGCGCGGCTTCTTCGGCAGCTGGCTGGAATTCGGCACCCTCGCCGGATACATCGGCGGCGCGGGCCTCGTCACCCTGATGACGGCGCTGCTCTCCTCCGACGACCTGCTCTCCTGGGGCTGGCGCATCCCGTTCCTGATCGCGGGCCCGATGGGCATCATCGGCCTCTATCTGCGGATGCGGCTCGAAGAGACCCCGGCGTTCGCGGCCGAGCTGAAGAACGCGCACGAGTCGGAGAAGGCCCGGCCCAAGGTGAAGGTGCGCGACATGATCGCCGGCCAGTGGAAAGCGCTGCTCCTGTGCGTCGGCCTGGTCCTCGTCTTCAACGTCACCGACTACATGCTGCTGTCGTACATGCCGAGCTACCTCACCAGTGAGCTCCACTACGACGAGACGCACGGCCTCCTCGTGGTCCTCGGCGTGATGGCGCTGATGATGATCGTCCAGCCGTTCGCGGGCGCGCTCTCCGACCGTGTCGGCCGCCGCCCGGTGATCGCCGCGGGCTGCGTCGGCTTCTTCGCGCTGTCCGTCCCGGCCCTGCTCCTCATCCGTGACGGCTCCCTGTGGGCCATCGCCCTCGGCATGGGCGCGCTCGGCCTGCTCCTGGTCTGCTTCACCTCGGCGATGCCGTCCGCGCTGCCCGCGCTCTTCCCGACCCGGGTGCGCTACGGCTCCCTGTCGATCGGCTTCAACATCTCCGTCTCGCTCTTCGGCGGCACGACCCCGCTGGTCGTCACCGCCCTCATCGGGGCGACCGGGAACATGATGATGCCCGCGTACTACATGATGGCCGCGGCCGTCATCGGCGGTATCGCGGTGTGGTTCATGACCGAGTCGGCGCGCCGCCCGCTGCCGGGCTCGCTGCCCGCGGTCGAGCCCGGCGACCTGCCGCGGACCGCGACGGCAACAGCCGCGTAACACCAGGAACCGCGCTCCCCCGCGCCCCGTCTGCTCCTTCGCCGCACACGGCACGGACAGACAGGGCGCGACATCGGGGGCCGGCATGAGAACCGCACAACCACTGACCATGAGGGCCAGGGCGCTGTTGACCGCCCTGGCCCTCATGGCGTTCCAGGTCGCCGCGCTCGTCTCACCGGCGTACGCGTGCGGATGCGGGGCGATGGTGCCGCACGCGGGCACGGACCTCACCGTGTACGACGAGACGTCCGCGGTGCGCTGGGACGGGCGCAGCGAGCAGATCGTGATGAGCCTGTCGGTGAGCGGCAACGTGCGCGACGCCGCCTGGATCATGCCCGTGCCGCACCGCGCGTCCGTCGAGCTCGGCGACCCGGGGCTCTTCTCGCAGCTGAGCGAGGTGACGGCGCCCGTCGAGCGGACCCGGCACCACTTCTGGCCCGGCGCCGACGACTGGCCCTTCGACGGCGGGAACGGCGACGGCGCCTCGGCCGCTGCCCCCGCACCCGGCGGCCCGGTCGAGGTGGTGGGCCGCGAGCACCTCGGGCCGTTCGACGTCGCCCGCCTCACCGCGACCGACCCCGACGCACTCGCCGACTGGCTCGACGAGAACGGCTTCCAGCTCCCCGACCGCCTCGACACCGCGCTGCGCCCGTACGTCGACAAGGGCTGGGAGTACGTGGCGATCCGCCTCGCGCCCGCCGACGGCGACAGCGTGCTCGGCGGCGCCCTCGACCCGCTCCACCTCACCTTCGCCAGCGACCGCCTCATCTACCCGATGCGGCTGTCGAAGCTCGCCCGCACCGAACAGCATCTGCGCCTGTACGTGCTCGCCGCCCACCGCATGGAGCCGCGCTCCACGATCGGCGGCGACACACCGAAGGTCACGTACGCGGGCCGGATACCGGCGAAGTCCGGCGGGCCGCTGCCCGAATTCGCGGGCGGCGAGCGGTACTTGACCGCGCTCACCCAGGACTTCCCACAGCCGTCGCGCATCTACGACGACCATGAACTGCGGCGCACCGCGAGCGACGCCACGCACCGCACCGTCGTGTGGGACGACGAACTCCTCACCGCCGGGGGCGTCCCGGTGTGGCTGCTCACCGTTCCGCTGCCCCCGGCCCTGCTCCTGATGGCGGCCGCCGTCCTGTGGTTCCGCCGGCGCTCCCGCCGGCCGGTGCCGCCCCCGCCGCCCGTGCACACCCCGCCGCCGTTGGGCTGAATCCCGCCCGGGCCGCCGCCGCGTGAGCCCATGATGGGGCCATGGCTGAGCACGCACCCGAAGACCAGTGGACCGCCGTCGACGACTACCTGACCGGCCTCCTCGCCCCCGGCGACGAGGCCCTGACCGCGGCCCTCGCGGACAGCGAGGCGGCGGGCCTCCCGCCCATCGCCGTCGCCCCGAACCAGGGCAAGTTCCTCCACCTGATCGCACAGATCCAGGGCGCCCGCCGCGTCCTGGAGATCGGCACGCTCGGCGGGTACAGCACGATCTGGCTGGCCCGCGCCCTCCCCGCCGACGGCGTCCTCGTCACCCTCGAGTACGACCCCCGGCACGCCGAGGTGGCCCGCGGCAACCTCGCCCGCGCCGGCCTCGACAAGATCGCCGAGGTGCGGGTCGGCCCCGCCCTCGACTCGCTGCCCGGCGTCGCGGCCGACCACCCCGACCCCTTCGACCTCGTCTTCATCGACGCCGACAAGGCCAACAACCCGCACTACGTCGAGTGGGCGCTGCGCCTGACCCGCCCCGGCAGCGTGATCATCGTCGACAACGTGGTGCGCGGCGGCCACGTGACGGACGACTCCGGCGCGGCCCCCGACATCCGCGGCACCCGCGCCGCGCTCCAGATGATCGCCGACCACCCGAAGCTGGACGGGACGGCGGTCCAGACGGTGGGCGCCAAGGGCTACGACGGCTTCGCGCTGGCCCGCGTACTCCCGTAGTGCCCCTGCCCGGCGTTGCCTGATGGACCGTCACAACTCGTGGTAGAAGCCCACGTTCACGCTGCGGGGCTCATTGCGGTCCAGGACCACGACCTCGCCGGACGCGCCCGGCGCGAGAGCCGCGGCCCCTCCGTACACGAGCGGCTGCGGCTCCCCGCCGGTCAGCGTGAGACGCACCTCGGACGAGGGCTCGTCGTGCGAGCCGCGCAGCCAGAAGACGGACCAGACGCCGTCCTGTCCGCACCGGAATTCGAGATGGACGCGCGAGACGAACAGCCAGTCGTCGGGCGTTGCCAGCCGGCACACGTTCCGGTCGCGCCCCACGCGCAGCACGGCTCCCGGCTCACTCGGCGCGTCGGCCATCAGCATCCCGGCCGTCGCACCCGAGTCCGCCCCCGTGACGGAGGCCATGGTCAGCTCCAGCACCCGCACAGCTCCTTCGGTCTTCGGCGGGCCCTTCGGCACCGGGTCCCCCGACGCCGCATCCTAAGTTGTCCCCTCCCTGTGCGGTATGCCCTCTGGGACAATGGCCCCATGACCGAACGCAAGCCACCCGACGTCAGCTTCGAGTCATGGGTCGACAAGCAGATCCGCGACGCGGAGCGCGCAGGAGACTTCTCCCACCTCGCCGGAGCCGGCAAGCCGCTGCCGAGCACGGCCGACACGACGTACGACGAGAACTGGTGGATCAAGCAGAAGATGGCCCGTGAGGGCTTCTCCGTGCTACCCCCGTCACTCGCCCTGCGCAAGGAGGCCGAGGACGCCCTCGCCGAGGCGGCGCAGGCCCCTTCCGAACGGATCGTCCGCAAAATCGTCACCGAGATCAACGTCAAGATCCGCGACATGATGTTCAAGCCCCCGCCGGGCCCGCCCCTCGGCCTGAAGCCGTACGACGTCGAGGAGATCGTCCGCGACTGGCACGAGCGACGCGGGACGCAGGGGACCTGACGCCGATCTCACGCGATGGTGAGCGAGGATGGGCGCCATGAGCATCGTGAAGATCAATGTCCTGACCGTCCCGGCCGAACAGCGCGAGATCCTGGAGAAGCGCTTCGCCTCGCGCGCGGGCGCGGTGGAGAACTCGGACGGCTTCGAGTGGTTCGAGCTGCTGCGCCCGGTCGAGGGCACGGACGACTACCTGGTGTACACGCGGTGGCGTGACGAGGCGTCGTTCACCGCGTGGATGGAGGGCTCCATGAAGGAGGCCCACCAAGGCGGCGCGGACCGCCCGAAGCCTGCGGCCAGCGGGTCCTCGGTGTGGTCGTTCGAGGTCGTCCAGCAGGCTTCGCCCAAGTCGTAGTGGAGTAGTGGAGTAGTGGACTAGAGGCGATCCGCCTCGCCGCCCTCGGTGAGCACCAACCAGCGCCGCCCGTCGATGAGTTCACGGGCGGCGTCCAGGTGCCCTGCGTGGCAGGCGGTCTCCGTGATGACGTGCAGCAGGACGTCCCGGTGGCTGTGCAGGTGCGGCGGCCCGAAGAGGTGGTGCGGCCACCAGGCCAGGGGCGCGCCCGCGGGCGTGGCGGCGATGATCGCGTCCGCGCGGTCCGTCTCGCGGCGGTACCGCTCCAGGATGTCGGCCGCCGGCAGCTCCGGGTCGGTCTGCCAGGCGTCCTCAATGGCGTCGAGGCTGTCGATGACGACCTGATCACCCGTCAGAACCGCCTGGAACCAGAAGCGTTCGACGTCGAGCGCCAGGTGCTGGACCAGTCCCAGACACGTCCAGCCGGACGGCAGCACGGGCCGCCGCAGCGCGTCGGGGCCGAGCCCTTCGATGATGCCCAGGATGTGGCGGCGCTGCCCGCGCAGGGCGTCGAGCAGCGCCTTGATCTCACCGGTCTCGGGGCTGGTTCCGGCACCGGTCTCGGCACCGGTCCCGTCGGTCACGGATACGTCGGTCACAGGTACCGAGGATGTCCGAACCCCGGGTTCCTGTACAGGTCGAAACCACTTGCGCCCGGCGCCGCCCCTTCGCCGACAATGCCCCCATGACTTCGTCGTGGACCGTCACCCCCGAGCCGTTCGACTCCGCCGTCTCCGCGGAGCTGTGGCGCGCGTACTACACGGAGGTCAGCGACCGCTGGTACCTGCTGCACGAGGGGCGCACCACCGACCCCGACGAGCTGGAACGCGAGGTCGCCGCCGACACGGGTGCCTATCTCGCGGCGCCGGGCGGGGTGTTGCTGGTCGCGCGGTATCGGGGCGAGCCCGCCGGGACCGCGGGCGTGCGGATGATCGATGCCTCGACCGGCGAGCTGAAACGCGTCTTCGTACGGCCCGGAATGCGCGGGAAGGGCGGCGGCTCCGTGCTGCTCGCGCAGGTGGAGAGCGCCGCGCGGGATCTCGGCGCCGAGCGGATCGTCCTCGACACCCGGGGCGACCTGGTGGAGGCCCGGATGCTGTACGCGCGGCACGGCTACCAGGAGACGGCGCCGCACAACGACGAGGAGTACGCCGAGCACTGGTTCACCAAGAAGCTCGTGCGGGACACGTGAGAGGCGTCAGGCGCCGGCCGCCAGTCCGTCGTGCGGGCGCTCCGCGTCGGACCCGCACAGCTCCGCGTTGAGCTCCTCCACGAGTTTCACCAGGTCCGTCGGCCGGTCCGGGCCCCACCAGTCGCCCAGCAGTTCGGCGAGCGACTCCTCGCGGGACGCGGACAGCCGGTCGGCGACCTCGCGGCCCTCGTCGGTGAGGACGAGGTCGAGGCCCACGCGCGCGGCGAGGCGCCGCCCCTCCACCTGCCGGGACGCGGCGATGATCACGGGCAGCGGTACGGCACTGTGTTCGGCGAGCGCCGACGGCTCCGCCCACCCGTAGCGCTTCATGCGCAGCAGGAGCCAGCTCGAGGCGGGCAGCAGGTCGTAGCCGGCCCGTTCGGTGATCTTCTCGTAGATCTCGCGGCGCCCCTCCCGGGTGCCGAGCACCGACAGGGCCCGCGCCACCTCGTCGCGCGATGAACGCTGTACGGGGTTGCTGGCCAGGGTCTCCGTCCCGTCCGGCGCTGTGACCGAGCCGCGCAGCTTGTCCTCGCGCAGGAACCAGGCCAGTACGAAGGCGACGAGGGCGACCGGGGCGGCGTAGAGGAAGACGTCCGTGATGGACGACGCGAAGGCGTGCAGGACCGGTCCGCGGGCGACGGGCGGCAGCTCGCCGATGCCTCTCGGGTCCGACTGGAGCGCGTTCACATCGACGCCTGGAGGCAGGCTGCGGCCGGCGAGGGCGTCCGTGAGTTTGTCGCCGAGGCGGCTCGCGAAGACCGTGCCGAAGATAGCGACGCCGAAGGAGGCACCGATGGAGCGGAAGAACGTCGCGCCGGAGGTGGCGACGCCCAGGTCCTCGTACGAGACGGCGTTCTGCACTATCAGGACGAGGACCTGCATGACGAGGCCGAGGCCCAGGCCGAAGACGAAGAAGTAGGCGCTCATCTCGCCGGTCGAGCTGTTCTCGTCGAGCTGGTGCAGGAGAAGCAGGCCGATGGCGGTGACGCCGGTGCCGACGATGGGGAAGACCTTCCAGCGGCCGGTACGGCTGACGATCTGGCCGGACGCCGTCGAGGAGAGCAGCAGTCCGATGACCATCGGCAGCATGTGCACGCCCGACATCGTCGGCGAGACGCCGTGGACGACCTGGAGGAACGTCGGCAGATACGTCATCGCGCCGAACATGGCGAAACCGACGACGAAGCTGATCACCGCGGAGAGCGTGAACGTACGGATGCGGAACAGCTTCAGCGGCAGGACCGGCTCGGCGGCCCGCCGCTCCACCTGGACGAACACGACCGCGAGGACGACGCCCAGTACCGCGAGGCCGATGATCTGCGCCGAGTCCCAGTCCCAGGTCGTCCCGCCGAGCGAGGCGACGAGGACCAGGCAGGTCGCCACGGAGGCGATCAGGAACGTGCCGAGGTAGTCGATCGTGTGCTTGGCGGAGCGTACGGGGATGTGCAGCGTGGTCGCGATGACGGCGAGCGCGACGACGCCGATCGGCAGGTTGATGTAGAAGACCCAGCGCCAGCTGAGGTGTTCGGTGAACAGCCCGCCGAGCAGCGGGCCCAGCACGCTCGTCGCGCCGAAGACCGCGCCGAACAGACCCTGGTACCGGCCCCGGTCACGCGGCGGCACGATGTCGCCGACAATCGCCATGGACAGGACCATCAGGCCGCCGCCGCCCACTCCCTGGAGTGCGCGGAAGCCGATCAGCTGCGGCATGTTCTGTGCCATGCCGCACAGCGCCGAGCTGATCAGGAAGATCACGATGGCGATCTGGAAGAGCTTCTTGCGGCCGTACTGGTCGCCGAGCTTGCCCCACAGGGGCGTGGCGGCCGTCGATGCCAGCAGGTACGCGGTCACGACCCAGGACAGGTGTTCAAGGCCGCCGAGGTCGCTCACGATGGTCGGCAGCGCCGTCGAGACGATCGTCTGGTCGAGCGCCGCGAGGAGCATGCCGAGCAGCAGCGCACCGATCGAGACCATCACGCTGCGGGGCGCGTGGCCGCCGCCGATCGTGGATCCGGTGCGGTCAAGGCCTGGGTCTGCCGTCAGGTCCGTACGGGGAAGGCCCCCGCTAGCGTCCTGGGTCATGGACACCTCCTGAGACACCACGCCGGACACGGCCGGCGGGGGCTCTGCCATCTACCAGAATGGTGGGTGCGTCCCGGTTTGGCCTGTTGAGGCCGGGGGCTCAGGAGGGATACGGCGGCACGGGCCCGGGGGGATGGTGCGGTGCCGGGCCCCGGCGGATGGTGCGGTGCCCGGCCCCGGCGGACGGGTGGGGGCGCAGGCCTCGGCGGACAGTGGGGCACGGGCCCGGCGGACGGTGCGGCGCAGGCCCCGGCGGACGGTACGGCGCCAGGCTCGCCGATTCAGGGCTGCGGGACTCGCCGATACAGGGGTTGGGGACTCGCCTGTGCAGGGGTGCGGGTCAGCCGATGTGCAGCAGGATCTCGCCGGCTGCGCCCGCTTCGACCCGTACCTGCGTCAGGTCGTCCACGACCACCGTGGGGCCGTGCGCGCCCGCGCGGGGGCCGACGCCGACGACGCGCATCCCGGCGGCGCGGCCGGCCGCGATCCCGGCCCCCGAGTCCTCGAAGACGACGCAGTCCGCGGGGTCGATACCGAGCTCGGCGGCGCCCTTGAGGAACCCCTCGGGGTCGGGCTTGCTGGCGCCGACGCTCTCGGCGGTGATGCGCAGGTCCGGCTGGGCGAGGCCGGCGGCGGCCATGCGGCGGGTGGACAGGGCCACGTCGGCCGAGGTCACCAGGGCGTGCGCGAGGCCGCCGTCGCGCAGGGAGGCCATGAATGCGGCGGCACCCGGCACGGGGACGACGCCGTCGATGTCGGCGGTCTCCTCGGCGAGCATGCGCGCGTTCTCGGCGTGGTTCTCGGCCATGGGGCGGTCGGGCAGGAGGAGCGCCATGGACGCGTAGCCCTGGCGACCGTGGACGACCTTCATGACCTCGACGGCGTCGAGCCCGTGGAGGGCCGCCCAGCGCTGCCAGCAGCGTTCGACCACCGCGTCGGAGTTGACCAGCGTGCCGTCCATGTCGAGCAGAAGGGCGCGGGCGGACAGAACAGTGGTGGCCGTCATCGGCAGGGTCCTCCAGGCGTAGGAACAAGGTGACCCCGCCCACCGGTCAGGGTGAGTGGGCGGGAGCCACTTTGTTCCTCAACTGTACAAAACGGGGTGGCGACTACGCCAGCGGCCCTGGTCAGGGCCGAATCCACGGCTTACGCCACCGCTTCGTAGAGGCTCCAGACGCCCATGCCGAGCATCAGGACCGCGGCGATCTTCGTGATGAGCGCCAGCGGCACCCGCTTCATCAGGGCCTTGCCGCCGACGATGCCGAGACCCCCGACGGCCCACAGAGCGAGGACGGCGCCGAGGCCGACGGAGAGCGGGTCGTCGTAGCGGGCGGCGAGGTTCGCGGTCATGATCTGCGTCAGATCGCCGAACTCCGCGACCAGGATGAGCATGAAGCCCGCGCCGGAGACCTTCCAGAAGCTCTGGTCCTTGGGCTTGCGGACCTCTTCCTCCTCCTCGTCCTTCTTCATCAGGAGGACGGCCGCGCCGCCGAGGAACAGCACACCGGTCAGGGCGTGCACGAGCTGCTGCGGCAGCAGGGTCAGGACGCTGCCCGCCGCGACGGCGAGCGCGACATGGACGGCGAAGGCGGCGGCGACACCGGTGAAGACGTACGAGGCGCGGTAGCGGGTTCCGAGGACGAGTCCGGCGAGCGCGGTCTTGTCGGGGAGTTCGGCCAGGAAGACGATGCCGAAGACAACCGCCATCACGCTGATGCTGATCAAGATTCCTCAATCGGTCGGGCTGCCCCGCCGAGAGTTCCGTAAGTCCTGTACGACACCTCGGCACGGCAGCGCTCAGGTGCGTACACGGGTGTGCACGCAGGTGAATCACTGCTTTGCCGAAGGTCTCGCTGGCCGGACCGGGTGTACGGGTCCTGCCTCCGGGCGCCGGCTCAGAACGAGCTGAGCAGTATGTCGACGGTCCGGCGAAGAGCTACTCCCCTTCTGCGCCGCCCATCGTACGCGAACTGCTGAGCGAATCGGCATGACCCGCGTCACGCCCGGACGCGCCACCCCGGTACCACCGGCCCGCACCCGAAGTCCCGCCCGCTCCACCAGAAGTCACGTCCGCCCCCTTGATGTGTACGCGTCGTTGACGCGACCCTGTCACTCGGCGCACATCTCCCGGAAACCCCGGGGCGCCAGCATGGCCGGGCCCGCTCGGCCAACTTCCCCCCACTTCAAGGGAGTTCACATGCGCATGTTCTACGCGCGTCGACGCGTCGCCGCACTCGGCGCCGTCACCGCCGTCGTCTCCGCCCTCACTCTGCTGAACGGCCCGGCCGCGCAGGCCTCTCCCCCCACCCCGGTCAGCGGGGCCACCGCCCGCACGTACCTCTCCGAGCTCACGGTCAAGGCCGAGGGCTCCTCCGACGGCTACAGCCGCGACCTCTTCCCGCACTGGATCACCCAGTCCGGCGCCTGCAACACCCGCGAGGTCGTCCTCAAGCGCGACGGCACGAACGTCTCGCAGGACTCCAGCTGCGCGGCCACGTCCGGCAGTTGGTACTCGGAGTACGACGGCGCTACCTGGAGCGCGGCGGCCGACGTCGACATCGACCACATCGTCCCGCTCTCCGAGGCCTGGAAGTCCGGCGCCAACGCCTGGACGACCGCCCAGCGCCAGGGCTTCGCCAACGACCTGACGCGACCCCAGCTCATCGCCGTCACTGACAACGTCAACCAGTCCAAGGGCGACCAGGACCCGGCCAAGTGGATGCCGTCGCGTGCCGCGTACAAGTGCACCTATGTCCGCATTTGGGTGCAGGTGAAGCACTACTACAACCTCACGGTGGACTCCGCCGAGAAGAGCGCGCTGACGTCCTACCTCAGCGGCTGCTGAACTCTCGTGCCGCGGATCTGAATCCCGGCCTGCCGGAACCTCCCCGCCGGCCTCCGTCGTTCCGTACCGTACGGGGCGACTGAGGAGGCTGATCAGGTGGCACGGCTGCGACTTGGACCGCTGCTGAGATACGTGGACGAGTCGTCGGCGACCGTCTGGGTCGAGGCGAGCCGTCCGTGCACCGCCGAAGTGCGCTGCGCGGACGGCTCGTCAGGCCGTGCCCGCACGTTCCAGATCTGCGGCCACCACTACGCGCTGGTCGCGGTGACGGGCCTCACGCCGGGCAGCGCGACGGCCTACGAGGTGCTGCTCGACGGCGCCCCGGTCTGGCCGCTCGCCGACTCGCCCTTTCCGCCGAGCACGATCCGCACACCCGCGTACGACGACGCGGCCCGCCCTGTCCGTATCGCGTTCGGCTCGTGCCGGTGGGCCGCGGCGCCCGCCGACGGCCACGATCCCGTCGGCCCCGACGCCCTGGACACGCTGGCCACCGAGCTCGCCTCCGCACCTGATGCCGAGCGCCCCGATGTACTGCTCCTGCTCGGCGACCAGGTCTACGCGGACGAGACCTCACCGGCCACCCGCCGCTATCTCGCCGCCCGCCGCGACCTGCGCGACGCCCCGGGCGACCAGGTCGCGGACTACGAGGAGTACACCCGGCTCTACTACGAGTCCTGGCTCGACCCCGATGTGCGCTGGCTGCTGTCCACGGTCCCCAGCTGCATGATCTTCGACGACCACGACGTCATAGACGACTGGAACACCAGCGCCTCCTGGCTCACGGAGATACGGGCCACCGACTGGTGGAACGAGCGGATTCTCAGCGGTCTCATGTCGTACTGGGTCCATCAGACCTTGGCAATCTGACACCCGCCGAACTGGCCGCCGACCCCGTGTACGCGGCGGTGCGCGCGGACCCCGACGGGACGGACACACTCAGGGGGTTCGCCGCCCGCGCCGACGCCGACGCGACCTCCGTCCGCTGGAGCTACCGGCGCGACTTCGGCCGCGTACGGCTCCTGATGGTCGACACACGGGCCGCCCGCGTCCTGGCCGAGACGGACCGGTCGATGCTCGACCCGTCGGAGGCGGCGTGGCTGCGGGAGCAGGCGCTGGAGGGGACTGGGGCGCCATCGGACGGCACCTCAGAGGCGTACGACCACCTCCTGATAGGGACCTCGCTGCCCTGGCTGCTGCCGCATCTCGTGCACGACGCCGAGGGGTGGAACGCCGCACTGTGCCGGGGTGAGCGCGGTGCGCGCTGGGCCCGGTTCGGCGAAAAGCTGCGCAGGCGGGCCGACTTGGAGCACTGGGCCGCGTTCCCCGCGTCGTTCGACGCGCTGACGGCGCTGATCGCCGAGGCGGGCGGCGGCGAGGGCGCACCGGCGACGGTGTGCGTACTCTCCGGCGACGTCCACCACGCATACGTAGCCGAACCCGCCTGGCCCGACCGCGCAGCGGCCCCGGCCGCGCGCGTCCTCCAGCTGACCTGCTCACCGGTGCACAACTCGATCCCCGGCTCGATAAAGATCGGATTCCGCTTCGGCTGGAGCCGCTTCGGCCGCGCTCTCGGACGGCGCTTCGCCCGACACGGCCGCCTCGCCGCTCCCCCGGTCTCCTGGCGCAAGACGGGCGGACCCTGGTTCGGCAACCAGCTGATGACACTGACCCTGCGCGGGCGCACGGCACGCCTGCGCCTCCAGCAGGCGCAGGCGGCGCCGGGCGGAAAGGCCGGACTGCGGGAGGCGGCGGACGCCGTGCTGAGTGAATGACCGTACTGAGTGAATGATGTGAATGACCGTGCGTGACCAGGGCTGTCGCCCACGGGGCCGCCCGGTGAAGATACGGCGCACACCCGGACTCCGCTCTTCCCTTGACAGGGCGACCCGGCATGATGAGCGGACGTTCCGCTTCCAGCAGCCCCCCATGCCCCTGGAGTCCCTCCTTGTCCGCAGTGTGCTCGGCGCCGGCCGCAGCGATAGTCGGCGCGGGCCCGCGCGGGACCAGCGTCCTCGAACGACTCTGCGCCTCCGCCGGCGAGCTCCTGCCGCCCGGCGCCCGCCTCACCGTCCACGTCGTCGATCCGGCGCCGCCGGGAGCCGGCAGCGTCTGGCGGACCTCGCAGGCGCCCGAACTCCTGATGAACACCGTCGCCTCACAGGTCACGTTGTTCACCGACGACAGCGTGGACTGCTCGGGCCCGGTACTCCGGGGGCCGAGCCTGCACGAGTGGGCCCAGCGCCAGGGCCTCACCCTCGGCCCCGACGACTACCCGACCCGTGCCCTCTACGGCCGGTACCTGGAGTGGGTGTTCGCCGAAACCGTGGGCTGCGCACCCGACGCCGTACGCGTCGAGGTCCATCGCGCGCGAGCCGTGCGCCTCGACGACGCGGACGACGGCCGCCAGACCCTCGTACTCGACAACGGGCGCGAACTGACCGGCCTGTCCGCCGTCGTCCTCGCCCAGGGCCATCTGCCCACCGCCGCGAGCCCCGCCCAGACGCGCCTCACCGAGTACGCGCGGCAGCACGGCCTGCGCCACATCCAGCCCGCGAACCCGGCCGACCTGGACCTCTCCCCCATCTCCCCGGGCGAACCCGTCCTGCTGAGGGGCCTCGGCCTCAACTTCTTCGACCACATGGCGCTGCTCACCGAGGGCCGCGGCGGACGCTACCGCCGCACATCCTCGGGGGAGTTGCGGTACAAGCCCTCGGGCCGCGAGCCGCGCCTGTACGCCGGTTCGCGCCGCGGCATCCCGTACCAGGCGCGCGGTGACAACGCCAAGGGCCCGTACGGGCGCCACGAACCCGCCGTCCTCACCCCCGAGGTCATCGCCCGCTTCCGCGAGCGCGCGGACTCCGGGGACGCGCCGGACTTCCTGGGCGAGATCTGGCCACTCGTCGCGAAGGAGGTGGAGACCGTCTATTACGAGACCCTGCTGCGCCGCGCGGGAGCGGGGGACGCCGGTTTCCGCGAAGGTTTCCTCGCCGCGCCGCACCAGAGCTCCGAAGAGGCCGACGTCCTGTACGAGTTCGGGATTCCGGAGGTTCTGCGCTGGTCCTGGGACCATGTCTCCCGGCCGCACGCGGAGCTCTCGTTCGGCTCGCCCGCCGAGTGGCGGACCTGGCTCCTGACCCATCTGCGCGAGGACGCGGCGCACGCCGCGCTCGGCAACACGGACGGTCCCGTGAAGGCCGCCCTGGACGTGCTGCGCGACCTGCGCAACGAACTGCGCCTGGCCGTCGACCACGGCGGGATCGGCGGCGCGTCGCGCCGCGACCACCTCGACCGCTGGTACACCCCGCTCAACGCCTTCCTGTCGATCGGCCCGCCCCGGCGGCGCATCGAGGAGATGAGCGCGCTCATCGAGTCCGGCGTCCTGACCGTGGTCGGGCCGCGCCTGGACGTGCGGACCGAGGACGGCGCGTTCGTCGCGCACTCGCCCGAAGTGCCCGGATCATCCGTGAGAGCCACCACACTCGTCGAGGCGCGACTGCCGGAGACGGACGTGGCGCGCACCGGCGACCAACTGCTCGCCGGGCTCCTGAAGACGGGGCACGTCCGGCCGCACACGCTCGACGGTTACGCGACGGGCGGGGTGGACGTAACACCACGCCCGTATCGCCTGATCGACCGTCAAGGCAGGCCGCACGCACGGCGGTTCGCGGTCGGCGTGCCCACGGAGGGGGTGCACTGGGTGACCGCGGCGGGGGCCCGGCCGGGGGTCGATTCGGTGACCCTCTCGGACGCGGACGCGGTCGCACGAGCGGCTCTGCGGACGGCTTCCGGGGAGCGCGCGGAACCCGGCACGGAGCAGCACTCCCGGCCAAATGTTGAACTTGCAAGCGTTGATTAGGGTCCCCTAACCTGTGGCCTCCATCGGTTCGTCCCCAACCGACACAAGGAGTCCCCCCATGACTGGACGTCTCAACAGCGCCCAGCCTTACGCCCTCGGCCTGTTCCGCATCATCGTGGGCCTGCTCTTCGCCTGCCACGGCGCCGCCTCGCTCTTCGGCGTCCTCGGCGGAGCGATGGGCGGCGGCACCGTCCCCGCCGGCACCTGGCCCGGCTGGTACGCGGCCGTCATCCAGCTCGTCGGCGGCACCCTCGTCACCCTCGGCCTCGGCACCCGCGCCGCGGCCTTCATAGCCTCCGGCTCAATGGCCTACGCGTACTTCAAGGTCCACCAGCCGGAGGCCCTGTGGCCGCTCCAGAACGGCGGCGAACCGTCCGCGATGTTCTGCTGGGCCATGCTGCTCCTGGTCTTCACCGGCTCCGGCGCGCTCGGCCTCGACCGGCTCTTCGCCGCCCGCGGCGAGAGCAAGGCGGAGCACCCGGCCGCCTCGGCGTCCGCCGCGGAGCGGGAGCCCGCCGCGGCTTGATGTGGTGACTGCTTGATGGGGGGGTACCGGTGCGCGCCGCGTGCCGGTGCCCCCTCCCCGCCGCTCACCTCCCCCGGTGAACCGGCGACTTGACCGGCACCGGCTCGACCGACACCCGCCCGAACGGCATCGACTCGACCGCCGCCGGTTCGAACGCCACCGTGAAGCACGCGATCCGGGCGCCCGCTCCGCCCGGCATCCCGTGCAGCACGACGGACCGCGCCTCGCCAGACCTCAACTCCCGGCTCTGCCGCACGCTCGCCGCCCCCGCACCGTGCGCGTCCGTGGTGAACCCGAGCCAGACCTCGCTCTCCGGGTTCGCACAGGCCGGGTCCATCGACGGCTGCACCGGATCCTCGCGGTGCTGGTAGTGCCCGCCCGCCGCGGCCGGATCCCCGCCACACTCCCCCCTGGTGCACATGCGCGCCGTACGCGCGCCCCGCGGCCAGCCCCTCGACCCGCACGCTCACGCTCACGCGACCGTGCCCGCCGCGCTGAACGACCTCGATCCGCGCCCCGGCGGGCACCAGGTTCATGTCGTACGTCAGCGCGCGCGACGCCACGAAGGCGTTCGGGGGCGAGAACCGCGCCGCCTCGCGCGCCCCATACCCACCCGGATCCACCGTCGCGCTGCCGGCACTCCCACCGCCCTCGGCCCCGCCGTCCGCCATCCCCCTGCCATGAGTCCCGCTGCCGGCCGTCCCGCCGCGAGCACGGCCGCCGCCACGGCTCCCGCCACGATTCCCGCCACCATCGTCCGCTCCTCCAGCTTTCGCTCACCCGCTCCGGGCCGGCTCTCCCGCCCCGTCGTTCGTATGGGGATACCGGGGCGTACCGCGCGTGCGACGCGGCACCCGGGTGAACGTGACCTGGAGAACACCTGAGCCCCTGGTGACCCTCCAGCCACAACCGAGGCGTACGCTGTACAGCTGTCATCAGCCGCCCCTGCCGCTCCCCACGACACCGCGGCGTCAGTCGCCGACCGGGGAATTCACGAACACGGATCACGGGGAGTCGCGGTGCTGGAGAGTGTGGGGTCGCTGACCGGCGGTCCGTGGATCTACGCGGTGGTGGCCCTCTCGGTACTGCTCGACGTGTTCCTGCCCGTCCTGCCGAGCGGCGTCCTGATCATCACCGCGGCCACCGCCACGGCGGCCGGCACGGGGGCGGCGGCCGGGCAGGTGACGCACGAGGTGCCGTCCATCCTGGCGCTGACCCTCTCCGCGGCCACGGCGTCGGTACTGGGTGACCTGGTCGCGTACCGCATCGCCTGGCGCGGCGGCGAACGCCTCGACCGCGCGATCGCCCGCTCCCGCCGCCTGACCAGCGCGCAGGAACGTCTCGGCGGGGCGCTGGCGCGCTCCAGCGGCGGCATCCTCGTGGTCATCGCCCGCTTCGCCCCGGCGGGCCGCTCGATCGTCTCGTTCGCGGCGGGCACGGCTCACCGCCGGGTCCGCGAGTTCCTCCCGTGGTCCGCCCTCGCGGGCGTGGCCTGGGCGGGCTACAGCGTGGCCCTCGGCTACTTCGGCGGCCAGTGGCTCGGCGCGAGCTGGCTGGCCACCGGGGTGTCACTGCTCGCACTGTTCGCGGCGGGAGCAGGGGCGGCGTTCCTCATGCGGCGGCCGGCGGAACGGGCGAGCTGACCCACCCAGGCCCACGCCGGACCCGGCCCGTCCCCTAGACCGCGGACTCCGGGGCCAACTGGCGCCCCTGGCCACGGATTTCGAGCCCGTCGAGCAGCTCGGCGGTCGCCTGGGCGACGACGTCGACGGCCCGGTCGAACACCTCCCTGTTGTGCGCGGCGGGCGCCCGGAAGCCGGACACCTTGCGCACGTACTGCAGGGCTGCGGCCCGGATCTCCTCCTCGGTGGCCTCTTCCGGGAGGACGGGCGGGCGAAGGGTCTTGATGCTGCGGCACATGCCTCCAGTCTCGCGCGCATCCCCGCCCTCGCGCACGCCTTCGGAAAGAACGTACGTTCGAAACACACGTACGAATGAACACGCCCCTCATCGCTCGCCTCAAGAAATCGAACAGGCGTAGCATTGCCGCGTGGCAGCGACCTATGACTTCCCGAGTGACCTCCTGGCGGGCCAGGAGGAGCTGCACCAGGTCAGGGCGGAGCTCCTGACCCTCCTGAAGCGGCTTCCCTGGTCGGTGGACCCTCTCGACGGGTTCAGCGACGACCACGGCTGGCGCAAGCGCGAGCGCCCCGCATCCCCCGGCTGGACACCGGACGAACAGGCCGAGGTCGAAAAGCTCCGCCGGCGGGAGCGCGAGCTGGCGGTCTTCGTGACGTGCCACCGCTACTGGAAGGACGTATCGGGCCCGGACACGGTGGACGCCCGCATGCACCTCAAGCGGGCCCACGAGACGGACATCCCCACCCCGGAGTAACCGAACCCGGCGCCGACCCCCTCACCCGGGACGGCGCTCGAGCGGGGTGCCGGTCAAGCGGCCTCACGCATGGCGGCGGCCCACTCGACCACGAGCGCCTCATACTCCACCCGTTCCTCCGCGCTCAACCGCCCTCCGGCACGAAGCCAAAGGGCACGTATCTGCTCGTTCACCTCGGCGGCAGGCCGCACGGTCGCGGATTCGGAAGTCGTGGCCATAACGTGAAGCCTACGTCCACTCTCGTGAAGGCCGCGTGAAACCCCCACAGAGTGACGGAAGTTACGACGTCAAGCACGCCGCCCGCCGACAACACACCCACCCCACACGGACATTCCGCCCCCCCCTGGGCTCACATAACGGAAGACTCCTTCACGTTCTCTTCACATGACACATAATGCCCTTTCTGTACACGCACCATCCCAGGGGGACTACGACATGGGCACGCGCACGACCGTCGCCGCACTCGCCGGCACCGCACTTCTCGCACTCACGGGCTGCGGAGCCACAACGGTCAGTGACAAACCGGCGGCACCTCGGACCACGCCCGGAACGCCCACCACCGCCACCCCCAGCAAGGCCACCGCCACCGAGACGGCAAGCCTGCCGAGCATGACCGGCAAGGGCCTCCAGTACGCCCAGGACCAGGCACAGGCCGCGGGTTTCTACGGACTCACGTCCCACGACGCCCTCGGCCGAGGCCGTATGCAGGCGTTCGACCGCAACTGGAAGGTGTGCTCGCAGACCCCGGCGGCCGGGAAGCACACCACGGACACCAAGATCGACTTCGCCACGGTCAAGCTGGAGGAGGAATGCCCGTCGAAGGACGCGGGCACGCCGCAGGCGGCCGGGGCCACGATGCCCGACTTCAAGGGCAAGTCGGTGAAGGCGGCCCGCGAGGCCCTCGACAGCGGCTACAGCATCACGGTGAACGACGCGACCGGACAGAACCGCATCGTGTTCATGGAGTCCAACTGGCAGATCTGCACCCAGAACCCGACGCCAGGCACCAAACTCGACGGCCGGCCGGTGAAGTTCGACGCCGTGAAGTTCAACGAGCCCTGCTGACACGGACCCCGGCCGCCGGGGTCCGTTCAGTCCAGGCGGTAGGAGCATCCGTCCTTGTCCGTACGGGAAACCCTCGCACCACGAACGGCCAAGGCAGCTTCCTCCCTGACGGTGCGTCTACTGCCATCGAGACGAGTCGAATTGAGTACGGATGCTCACGCCGGAGTCATGGTCCGCCAGGAGCATGGGGAGCATCACGTCTCCGGGGGGAAATCGATGAATGCTCGTACCCTGTCGCGTCTGACCTTTGACGGGATACCGAAACCGTCAACATCGTTGGCCGAAGCTCAGGACGATCGTGCTGCGCAGTAAGGCCGGGGATGCGCATCGCGCCATGTACTCGCGGATGACGTCCCCCCGTTGCCCGCATGCACGCAGCGCACCGCCGGGCGCGGCCGGCCGGGGCGCAGACGCGCCGTCCAGGACACGCAGCGCGGGGCGGTCCGCCACGTGGACCGGCTGCTCAGGAGACGGCTCGACGGTGAGAGACCATGGGCGTCGTCTACTCCGGCTGTAGCTGCAGCCCAGGTGAACGGCGCATCTCGACTGCGCCGAGCCGTCGTTGACCGTGGTTGCCTGCACGATGTGGCACGGGTATGGCACGTGACCTTCTGATCCGTAGCTCTAGCCGGATCGGTCAGCGGTGGTCATTCCGGTCACTACGAGGTCCCAAGGACGCTACTGGACGGGCGTTCGCTGCCATGCAGCTTGCTTCGCGCGCTGTTGGGTGTGTTCGGCGGAAGATTCGACGTACAGGGGCCGGGATCACAGCCGGGCTGCGTGTTCCGCCCAGGAACACCGCCCGAGCAATTCAGCACGTTCACGCCAGCCTGACAGTCACCCTTGGGCGTGTTCGACGGAAGATTCGACGTACAAGGCCCGGGATCACAGCCGGGCTGCGTGTTCCGCCCAGGAACACCGCCCGAGCAATTCAGCACGTTCACGCCAGCCTGACAGCCACCCTTGGGCGTGTTCGACGGAACATTCGACGTACAAGGCCCGGGATCACAGCTGGGCTGCGTGCTCCGCCCAGGAACACCGCCCGAGCAATTCAGCACGTTCACGCCAGCCTGACAGTCGCTGTTGGGCGCCACTAGCGCCGATACCGTCGTGGTCGGCGCCGTTGCGTGAGGCGCTGCTTCAGCGCTTGAAACGCCTATTGCTACAGCGAGCATCGCAGTAAAGAACGTCGCGCCGGTCATGCAGAGGATGCGTTTCAGGGTACCTGCCGTCATACCGATCACCTCTTTTTCCGCGGCCGGGGCAGTTTTCGCCCCACAAAACACGAGCGTTCCGCCGTAACCATGGGGGTGATTCAGCATGACCCCCGGTGACACGGCTCGGCGCCGGACGTGGGTCAAAATCGCTGGTTGAGCGAGCATCGCAGACAAAATTGGAACACTGCCGGGGCAGTGCCGATTTTCTACTCTACTGTCCTATTCCCTACTGCCCTATTGGGAGTTCGGCATCTACGGCGCTGGAACACCTTCATCAAGCGCTTCGTCTCTTCGAGCATTATCAGCGCAGGTGCTCACGCTGTCAGGGTGGCGGCTTTGGGCGGGAGGTGAGAGGGGGCGAGCAATCGCCCCCTCTCAACCCGCCACTCGCCCCGCTCCCATCCCGTCCGTCTTCGGCCCACACACTGTGGAGCGGGCGTGGTTCAGGGCGTCAAGGTGGAGCGCGCCACTGTACGAACGGCCTTGACGCCTGATGTCCGTCGCTTCCTCAATCGACTGGAGCGAGAGGCGACCGCGACAACTGCCAAGGAGTCTCACAAGGTTCTGCGCTCGGCCCTGTCGGCGGCCTGCCGCGAGGAACTGATCACGCGCAACGTCGTCTCGCTCGTCGAACCGCCCCAGGTCGAGTCGCGGGACCTGTCGCCATGGTCGCTGGATGAAACCCTCGACTTCCTCACCACGGCGCGCAAGGACCCGCTCTACGCGGCGTTCATGCTCGCCATCGCACTCGGCTTCCGTCGGGGCGAGATCGTGTGTCTCCGATGGCAGGACGTCGACCTCGAGAAGCGCGTCATCCGGGTTCGGAAGCAACGACAGCGCGTCGGCGGGGAAGCGTACGACGATGATCCGAAGGGACGGCGCCGCAAGCAGGCCTTGCCGCTTCCCGTGATCTGCGTCGCCCCTCTTCGTTGGCAGCGGCTGCATCAGGCGGCCTTGCGCGAGCGTGCCGGGGACCGGTGGGCGGAGAGCGACTACGTCTTCACGACACGCACCGGTCAGCCATCGAGCCGCGGAATGTGTATCGCTCTTTCACCCGCGTCGCCGGGCACGCCGGGCTGCGTGTGATCCGGCTGCATGACGCTCGGCACGACACCGCGACTCTGCTCGCCGCCGCCGGCGTGGCGCCCCGCGTCGTGATGGAGATCCTTGGGCACAGTCAGATCGCGGTCACCATGAACGTCTACACGCACGTCGTCCAGGACACGCAGCGCGAGGCTGTCAGCCACATGGACCGGCTGCTCAGGAGGCGGCTCGACCGCGAGTGACCATGGGCGTTGATGTCAGCCCTGGATGTCAAAGACCCCCGGCCGAGAACGGCCGGGGGTCTTCTCCCAGGTGGGCGCGGACGGTTTCGAACCGCCGACATCTGCCTTGTAAGGGCAGCGCTCTACCACTGAGCTACGCGCCCGGGATGATTCGACAGCCTACCTTGCCCGTGGTGGTACCCCGCAAACCCGTATCGTCCGGCAAAGTCCCAGGGCCCAGAGCGAACTATCCGGCCCGTGTGTTCGTCATTAACCGGTGGGAGAATGACAGCGGGCAGGGCGGATGAGTGCACGGGCGAGGGCAGCACGGGAGAGGGTAGTGACGGCGACACCACCGATGCGGCCGTATGCGTCGTCCATGCGACCGCGCGCCGCGCTTCGCGATCTGCTCGGGCTCGTCCTGCTTCCGCTGCCGCTCATCGCCGTAGCCGTCGCTGCGGCGCCGGCCGCGTTCGCCGGGGGCGGTACCCGGCGCTGGTTCGGGCGCGGGGAGGACCAGCGGGCGGAGGCGCAGGCCGCCAAGGACGCCGCCGCTGCTGCGTTCTACGAACTCGACACAGCCCAGCGCGATCTGCGGATCTCCATCGAGACCATCACGGCCGTCGACGACTCGCCCGCCGCGCGCCGCACCGTTTCCGACTTCGAGGCTCTCGGCCGGCGGATCGACGAAGCCAGCCTGCAGTACATCACCGCCGTGGACGCGCACGACCTCGACCGGGACGACCTGGAGGCGTCGGTCGCTTCGCGGGCACGCGCCGAGCTGAGCCGGGCCAAGGACGAGCTGACCAAGGTGAAGCTCGACCTCGACCGGTTCTCGCAGGGCCTCGGGCCGTTGCTCGGGAAGGCCGAGACGCAGCTGGCGCGGCTGGCCCCCGCCGTCGAGCGGGCACGGCAGGCGCTCCTCGCGGCGAGCAACTCCCTGGACGCCGTGCGCGGCGCCGGGCTCAAGGCCGACGATCTCGCCGCCCGTCTCGCAGCCCTCGGGCCCGAGCTCACCCGGCTCAACCAGGGCGCGGGCCAGCATGGTGTGCCGGAGACCCTGGAGCGCGCCGAGCGGGTCGCCCGGGATGCCGAGGCCGTGCGGGCCGAGGCCCAGCGGCTGCCGGAGCGCGCCTCCGAGATCGACCGCCGCCTCGTGTCGCTACGGACGCGCGCGCAGGCCCTGACCACGCGGGCCGGGCAGGTCGAGCCCATCCTGAGCGAACTGCGCAGACGGTTCACGGCCCCGTGCTGGCAGGACCTCCAGCATGTGCCGGAGCGCGCCGCGGAGAACGTACGGCAGGCGGAGCTGAAGCTCGGCGAGGCGCGTGCGGCGCGGGACGAGCAGCGCTGGCCGGACGCGACGTCGCGCCTGTCGACGGTCCGGGCCCTGCTGAACACGACGGACGAGGACGTGTCCGCCGCGTCCGACCGGCTCCAGCGGCTGAACGCCGTGGCGAAGGACCCGCAGCAGGAGATCGACCGGACCCGGTTCGCCATCCGGGACGCGCAGCGGCTCGCCATGTCGGGGCGCAGCACGCCCGAGCCGCGGCACGCCCGCCCCCTCGACGACTCCGTGGGCCGCCTCGACCGCGCCGTCGCCGCTCTCGAGGGGCGCCACCCCGATTACTGGCACTTCCTCACGGAGACGGAGGCCGTCCGGCAGACGGTCGCCCGAGTCGTCGCCCAGATCAGGGAGGAGCGGGGGGCCCACTCCTGAGCGGCACCCTCTTGAGCCGCGCGCACCTGAGCCGCCCGTCCTGAGCCGCACTCTCCCGAGCCGCCCGTTCTGAGCCGGCTCCTGAGCTGCCCGCCCCTACCTGGCCGCCGAGACGTCCCTGTTGGCGCCATCGGGGCAACGGGCGGATCCTTGAGGTACGTATGTGCAGGGAGGCGGTCATGGCCACGCATGCGCCCCAAGTCCGCCCGGCCCGGTTCCGGCATCAGCGCGTCGTCCTCGACGATCATCTGCCCGTCGACCACGGGCTCAGCAAGGTCTACCGGATAGGCGCGGGCCTCATGGGGCTCGTGCTGGTCGCCTTCGGCATTCTGGGGCTCATCGATCACATCGGATTCTTCGACACCGGCGGCGACAAGGTCGCCGGCCTGAACACCAACGGCGCCCTCAGCGTCCTGTCGATCTGCGTCGGTCTGATCCTTTTCGCGGGCATGGTCATCGGACGGAACGTCGCCTCGACGATCAACATGACCTTCGGCATCCTGTTCATCCTCAGCGGCTTCGTGAACCTCGCCCTTCTCCAGACCGACTACAACTTCCTCGCGTTCCAGATCCAGAACGTACTGTTCAGCTTCGTGGTCGGCGTGATGCTCATGGCCTTCGGGATGTACGGGCGCGTCAGCGGAACGCTGCCGCACGACAACCCGTACTGGCGTGCGCGCCACCCGGAAGCCGCCGCCCGCGAGGATCGCGCACGCGCCGGCCGGCGGCCGCACCCCACCCTCGAGGCCGCCGCAGCCCGGGTCAGCGGCGCCACCGAGACCACCAAAATCACTGACGGGCCTGGACCGCCGAGAATAATTGATAAATAACCGGCTCTGGTGCGAGGCCGCCCCCCATGACGCGCAAGGACAGGGGCAGCCCGCGCACGGACAGCCCGAGCCGTGACGGCGCGCCGGGGGTCGCGTACACCGGACGCGGCGTCCACCGGATCGCCGTGGAGGCGCTCGCGCGGCGGATCTTCGACGGGACGTACGCGGAGGGGGATCTCCTCGATCTTCCGGGGCTCATGGCCGAACTGGACGTCAGTCAGACCGTGCTGCGCGAGGCGATCAAGGTGCTGCCACCAAAGGCCTGCTGGACGCCCGGCAGAAGCGGGGGACCCTCCTACGCCCGCGCGACGACTGGAACCTCCTCGACAGCGACGTACTGCGCTGGACCATCGACTCCGGCGCGCCCGGCGGCTTCTTCACCGACCTCCTTGAGCTCCGCCGCGCCGTCGAGCCCGCCGCGGCCGCGCTCGCCGCGCTGCACCGCACGGACGCGGATCTCTCCGCCCTCGACGCAGCACTGAGCGCGATGGCCGCCGCCGAGCAGACGCCCGTCATGACCGACGCCGTCATGACCGAAGGCGACCCCGTTCTCGCCGTGCGCGCCGACGCCTCCTTCCACACGGCGCTCCTCACCGCCTCCGGCAACCCCTTCTTCGCGCAGATGCGGCGCGTCATCATCCCGGCCCTGGCCGTACGGGACCGGCTCGTGCACGCCGGACGGCACGAGCACCCGCTGCCCGCCCACGCCCGGGTCGCCGAACTCGTCCGCGCCCGGGACCAGGACGGCGCTTTCGCCGCGATGCTCGACGTGATCGAACTGTCCCGGCGCGGACATCCCTGACAACGGCCCCGCCCCACCCCCGTGACACCCCGAGAGGAACCCGTACGCGACGATCGCCCGCATCGAGACCTTCCTCGCCCCGCCCCGCTGGATGTTCGTCCGCGTGGAGACCGGCGAAGGGGTCGTCGGCTGGGGTGAGCCCGTCGTCGAGGGGCGCGCGGAGCCGGTGCGGGCCGCCGTCGAGGTGCTCGCCGAATATCTGGTCGGCCAGGACCCACTGCGCATCGAGGACCACTGGCGGGTCATGACCAAGGGCGGCTTCTACCGCGGCGGGCCGGTCCTGTCGTCCGCCGTCGCCGGGCTCGACCAGGCACTGTGGGACATCAAGGGCAAGACGCACGGGCAGCCGGTGCACGAGTTGCTCGGCGGGCCGGTGCGCGAGCGGATCCGCGCGTACGCCTGGGTGGTCGGTGACGAGTCGAGCGAGGTCAGGGACGCGGTGAGCGCACAGGTCGAGGCCGGGTTCACGGCGGTGAAGATGAACGGCAGCGGGCGCATGACACCGCTCGCCACGCGCGAGGAGGTCCGCGCGTGCCTGTTGCGCGCGGAGACGGCACGTGAAGTCCTCGGCGACGAACGGGACTTCGCGCTCGACTTCCACGGCCGCGTCTCCCCCGCGAACGCCCGCCGGCTGCTCCCGCTGCTCGCCGAGTACGCGCCCCTGTTCGTCGAGGAGCCCGTCCTCTCCGAACACATGCACGCCGTCCCCGACCTGGTGAACGCCTCCAACATCCCGATCGCGCTCGGCGAACGGCTCTTCACCCGACGGGAGTTCCTCGCCCCGCTCCAGGCCGGCGTCGCCGTGGTGCAGCCCGACATCTCGCACGCGGGCGGCATCTCCGAGCTGCGCCGCATCGCCGCGCTCGCCGAGATGTACGGGGCCCACATCATGTACGGGGCCCACATCGCGCCGCACTGCCCGCTCGGCCCCGTGGCCCTCGCCGCGAGCCTCCAAGTCGCCTTCACCACACCGAACTTCCTGATTCAGGAGCAGTCGATCGGCATCACTACAACGAGGACGCCGAACTCCTCGACTACGTCGCCGACCGCGAGCCGTTCCGCTTCGTCGGGGGATCACTGCTGCGCACCGAACGGCCCGGCCTCGGCGTGGACATCGACGAGGCGGCCGTACGCGCCGCCGACGCCAGGGGTCACGCCTGGCGCAACCCCGTGTGGCGGCACGAGGACGGCTCGTTCGCCGAGTGGTGACCCGAGCCGAGTGTCTAAGCTTTATAAAACGCCCTTAAACGCCCCGAAACTCCCCTTGAGGAACCGAGGAAGAGCACCATGGACTTCACTACCGCACTGCGCACCGATCGCCTCGTGGCGATCGTCCGGGGAAGCGATCCCGACGCGTCGTTCCGTACGGTCATGGCCCTGACCGAGGCCGGGATCCCGCTGGTGGAGGTGTCGCTCAGCGGCCGTGACGCCCTCACGGTGATCCGCAGGGCGCGGGACGAGCTCGGCGACGACGTCTGGCTGGGCGCGGGCACGGTCCTGACCGCCGAGGACGCCCGCGAAGCGGCCGCGGCCGGGGCGAACCTCATCGTGACGCCAGGGCTCGGCCCCGGGGTCGACGAGTCCCTGCGGCAGGGCCTGCCCGTGCTCGCCGGGGTGCTCACCCCGACCGACGTCATCGCGGCCGAGGCGTCCGGGGCGACGGCCCTGAAGATCTTCCCGGCGTCGGCGATGGGCGGCCCGTCGTATCTGAAGGCGCTGAGGGGGCCCTTCCCCCGAACGCCGTTCGTACCGGTGGGCGGGGTCGACGCGGCGGCGGCGACCGCGTATCTGGAGAGCGGCGCCATCGCGGTCGGGGTCGGCTCGCCGCTCATCGGCGACGCGGCGGACGGCGGGGACCTGGGTCAGCTGCGAAAGCGGGCGGCCGAGTTCAAGGCGGTGTGCGGATGACGGCGCCGGGACCGGCTTAGGGGTCGAGCCCTTTCCCGGCCGTCTCCCCCGTCGCCTCCCCCCTCACGTCCCCCGTCGACTCCCCCGTCGACGTGCTCACCTTCGGCGAGACCATGGTCGCGCTGCGCGGCCACGGACCGTTCAAGCTGGGCGGCTCGATGGACCTGTCCGTCGCGGGCGCCGAGTCGAACGTCGCCATCGGGGCCGCGCACCTCGACCGCGCCGTGACGACGGGCGCCTTCGCCGTCGCGCAGCCGGGCGACCGGGAGGGAGCCCCCCCCACGCGGGCGGAACTCGTGCTGCTCGGGGCAGGCCAGGGGACCGTCGTGCGCTGACGTCCGCCGGGCGTGGCCGCTAACCTGTGCCTATGCCACGCTACGAGTACCGCTGCCGGACCTGCGGCGACACGTTCGAACTGAGCCGCCCCATGGCCGAGTCCTCGGCCCCCGCGGACTGCCCCGCGGGCCACGACGACACGGTGAAGCTGCTGTCGACGGTCGCCGTGGGCGGCACCGCGTCGAGCTCCGCCCCGGCCCGCCCCACGGGCGGCGGGGGCGGAGGCGGGGGCTGCTGCGGCGGGGGCTGCTGCGGATGACCTCCGGCAGGTAGGTGCACGGAGGGCGAGCGCATGGGGCCTCACCCGAACGTGCGGCGTGCGGCGTGCGGCGTGCGGGTGGCCCCTACGGGGACGGGGACGTGCGGGGGTTCCGGACCTCCCCGATCAGCTCCCGCAGGATCGTCTCGCCCGCCGCGACGCCCCGGTCCTCCAGGGCCGTGACGTGCGGCGCCGTCCACCCCGCGTCCGCCAGCTCGCCGTGGCCGGGGCGCCAGGCGTGGTCGGCCGCGAGGAGCAGGTCCGCGTCGAGCAGGGAGTCGCCGGCCGCCAGCATCAGGTCGGCGCCCGAGCGGCGGGCCACCTCACGCATGGCCGCGCTCTTGGTGAGCGGCTTCGGGACGGCGTAGATCTTGCGGCCCTGGAGGGAGACCGTCCAGCCGCGGCTCTCCGCCCACACGGCGAGTTCCTTGACCCAGCCCTCCGGGAGCAGGGACCGCTCGACCACGAGATACGCGAAGAGGTCCTCGGCGACGCGTTCCTTCAGGAGCCACGCCGGATCGGCCGTCCGCACCAGATGTGCCCGCACCTCGTCGAGCGGCGCGCACTCGGCGGCGAGCCGCTCGTCCACAGCGGCACGCCAGTCCGGGTCGGACACCCCGTCCACCAGCAGGTGCCCGCCGTTGGCGCAGATCGCGAACTGCGGGGCGGGGCCCGGGAGGTGGATGCGTCCGTACTGCTCGCGGGTGCGGGTCGTGGTCGGGACGAAGAGTGCGCTGCGGCCGAGTTCGCCGAGCAGCGCGGCCGCGTCCTCGGTGACGTAGGAGAGGGGCTTGCCCTCGTAGACCTCGACGCACAGCAGGCGCGGTGCCTGGGCGTCGGGCACGGTCAGGCCGAGGGCTGCGGCGGAGTAGATCAGGGTGCGGTCGAGGTCGCTGGCGACCAGGGTGACGGGCGTCGCGCTCACTTCGCGCCCACCGCCTTGCCGTCCGCGCCGGTGGCGCCCCGCGTGTACTTCGGGTGGATCAACCCGACGCAGGTGTAAGGGAGTTCGGCGACCTCCTCGACGGGCACCCCGCGCTGCTCGGCCAGCAGGCGTACGTGGTCGAGGTCCGCGCCGGCGCCCGTGCGGGCGAGTATCTTCCACGGGACGCGGCGCAGCAGCACGCGGGTCGTCTCGCCGACGCCGGGCTTCACGAGGTTCACGTCGTGGATCTCGTACTCCTCGCTGATCCGCTCGACGGCCGCCCAGCCCTCCCAGGTGGGCGCGCGGTCGGCGGAGAGCATCTCCTTGACCTGGGCGTCCACGGCGTCGGCGACCTCGTCGAAGCGGGCCTCGATCGTGTCGAGGAAGTGCGTGGAGACGTCCGCCTCGGCGAGCTCGCGGTAGAACTTTCCGCCGTGGAAGTCGTTCGGCCCGACGAGATCGGCACGCAGCACCGTACGCGATATCAGGCCGGAGACCGTCGAGTTGAGGCACGCGGACGGGATGAGGAAGTCCTCACGGGTGCCGTAGGTGCGCACGCAGGAAGCGGGGTCGGCGAGCACCGCGATCTCGGGGTCGAAGCCCGGGAACTCCTTGAGCGCTTCCGCCAGTTCGCGGGTGATCGCGCCCTTGCCGGTCCAGCCGTCGACGAAGACGACGTCGGCCGGGTCGTGGTGGGCGGCGAGCCAGCGCAGCGCGTTCGCGTCGATGCCGCGACCGCGCACGATCGAGACGGCGTAGTGCGGCAGGTCGAGGCCGCGCCGCGCCTGCGCCCATCGGCGCATCAGCACGCCGACGGGCGTCCCGGCGCGGGCGAGCGAGACGAGTACGGGGCGCGGGGACCGCTCCGCGAGCACGGTCTCGGTCACGACGCCGACGGCCTGCGCGATCCGCGCGGCGGAGACCTCCAGGGCGGACTGGAACAGTGCCTGGTACTCGGCGCTCGGCTGGTACTCGACGGGCAGCGACTCGGCGTAGTGCGCGCCACCGCCCTGTATCGCCTCCTCCCGCTCCTCGGTCGGGGCCTCCAGCTCGACGTCCGAGAGGTCCTGGAGCAGCCAGCCGACCTCGTCGGGCGCGTACGAGGAGAAGGCGGGGCCGCGGAGGGGCTCGGGGAGCGTGGGGGACACGAGGGGCCTTTCGGGGACGGCCTTTGCGGGGGCAGTCCTCTCGGGGACGTACGAGGGCACGACGGCGAGCAGCACGCGCGGGGTGTGCTCGGCGAGGCGCGCCAACAGGCCGTCTGGGGAGTGCAGTTGAGGCGTGTCCGCGGTGGAGTCGACGACGGCGACGATCGCGTCGAAGTCACCGCCCGCGACGTTGTACGCGTAGCGCTCGCCCGGTCCGTCGGCCGGGTCGTCGTGGGCGGGGAAGACGAGGCGGGTGCGGATCGCGTAGCCGGGGTCGTCGACGGCGAGGACCGGCGAACGCGTCGTGGTCGAGTAGCGCACCTGCGCCTGCGTGCCCTTCTCGACCTCGCGGGCCAGGGCGAGCGGCGCGTACATCAGCTCCTCGAAGCCGAGGACGAGTACGCGGCGGGCGTCCCCCAACGGCGCGGCGAGGCGGGCGGCCATGGCGGGCAGCGCCGCGTCGAGCGCCGCGCGGTGCTCCGGCGTGAAGCCGTGCCGGCCCCCGTCGGGCACCGACGCGGGCCAGTCGAGGTCCACACGCGTCACGCTGCCGGGCTCGGCGCACGGCTCGCTGCCCGGCTCGGTGCGCGCCGTCGGGGCCTCGACGAGGGACTCGTGGTGGGCGACCAGGGCCTGGCCCTTGGCGAGGACGTCGTCGGGGAGCTTGACGGTGCCGGAGGCGGACGCGACCAGGTCGACGCGGGCGCCGATCTCACTGGCGAAGTCGGCCAGGCGGTCCCGGTCGCCGGGCGAGCGCATGTCGACGAGGGCGACGATGACGTAGTGCTCGCGCGGGTAGCGCTCGTGCAGGGCGCGGATCGTGTTCAGGACCGTATTGCCCGTGGAGAACTCGTCGTCGACGAGGACGAGCGCCCCGTCGCCCGCGAGGAGCCGGGGGTCCTCGGGCAGCAGCAGATGCGAGGTGGCGTGCGAGTGGGACTCCTCGAAGCCGCCCGCGCGCGCCACCCCGTCGACGGGGCGCCGCGTCGAGTGCAGATAGGGCGCGAGGCCCAGGCCGTCGGCCACGGAGTGCCCGAGGCCCGTCGCCGTCTCGGCGTATCCGAGCACGACGGCCCGCCGCGCCCCGCCGTCGCCGAGCAGCTCGCGCACCCGCAGACCGAGGTCGTACCCGGCGCGCCAGACCACGTCCGGAGACTGCGGCACATGCTTGCCCAGGACGTTCGACACGAGCAGATGGGCCCGTTTGGGATTGCGGCGCAGGGCAAGGCCCAGCAGCCCGGATATCTCCTCGTCACCGACGAGCTCGACCCCGAGCCGCTGTGCGACCCATGTCCCCGACCAGACCACTTCGCCCCTTTTCGTTGCTTTCATCATGACTCGCGCGCTCGTCACGCGGGCAAGCCGGCGTTGAGCAGCTCCACGAAGCCGACGTCCTCATGGGCGACGCCGAAGACCTCCGCCCGCTGGAGAGTCCGCTCGGCCCAGGCCCGGTGCGGCTTCACTTCATTCATCTTGTTCGTGTACGCGGATCTGAGGACGCCGCCACCGCCCCGCTCGGGCCGCAGGATGTCCTGGGCGTCCCCGTACTCCTCGTGACTGACCACGGACAGCGCGTGCACGGGCATCACGTGCGAGGGATGGATGCAGGTCTTGCCGAGCAGGCCGTTGGCCCGGTCCAGCTCGATCTCGCGCAGCAGGCCGTCCATGTCGTGCTCGATGAGCGCCTGGCGCAGCTCGACGGCCCGGCCCTCCAGGAAGGGGCTGCGGCGCAGCTGCGGCTTGAACATCCGCTCCTGATGCCGGAAGTACTCCCAGACAGGGCCGGTCACGGTGAAGCCGGTGCCGTCGGCGCGGCCGAGCAGATTGACCACGTCCCCGATCACGGAGGCCACGACCTGGACGTCGTACGCGGTCATGTCCGGCGGCCTGCGCAGCCCGTACGCGGAGCAGAAGTCGGTCACGCCGAGGCGCAGGGCCAGGACGCGGTCGCGGTACTTGTCGACGGTGCGGGCGATCCCGGCGAGGGTGTCACCCCGCGTCTCCAGATGCAGGAGCTCGGGCGACTCCAGGACGGGCATCGCGAAGAGGCGCCGCCCGGTGGCCGCCTCCGCGGTGGAGAGCGCCTCCAGGAACGGCCCGCCCCGCTCCTCGGTGAATTTCGGCAGTACGAATCCGGACAGCAGCCGCACGGCGGGGCCGAGGCGGCGCACGAGGTCGGTGATCTGCCCGGCGGCGCGGACGCGGATGAACAGCAGCGGAGGCCGCGCGTCCGTCCGGGCCGCGAGGTCGGCGAACTGCCTGACCAGATTCCCCTCGGCGTCCGCCACCTCGGCGTCGTCGATCGAGTCCTCCAGGCACAGCACCATCGAGACGACGCCCCGGGCCGCCTGCTTGAGGACGTCATCGGCGAGGCGCGGCCGCGTGGCCGGGCTGTAGAGCGTGGCCCCGAGGGCCGCCGCGAGCAAGCGGGGCGACGAGTCCGCGGTGAAGTCGCCGGGCTCCCGATAGAACAGACGCTGTCGCACCTCAGGGGCGATATGCCCGAAATGACGCATGAAACTCCCCCGTCGTGCCGATCAGGCCCGAATTTAAGTGGCCGGTAATAGTACGTAGGGACCCATGTCAAGGGTTCCCACCGGGCATGAAATTCAGGTAACCCACCCATGTCGAGTATGTCGCTCGGCCCCGCGATCTCGGGCCCCCGCGTTGTCCTGGCCAGGACAGGGAAGGCAGGATGACCGCATGACGCACGCGATGCTGAAGGGGTCGAACGTCCCTCTCGAAGCCACGGCGGTACGCGCCGTGCTGCGCTGGACCAGCGGCCAGGGCGTGCCCGACGTCGACGCCTCGGCCCTGCTCCTCGGCCCTGACGGTCGCGTACGGTCCGACGAGGACTTCGTCTTCTACAACCAGCCCCGGCACCCCTCGGGCAAGGTCTGGCGGCTCGGCAAGAAGCGAGTCACCGACGGACTCACCGACACGATCCAGTCGGACCTGGCGGGCCTCGGCCCCGAGGTCGGCCGCGTCCTCCTCGTGGCCTCGGCGGACGACGTCCCCTTCGACCGCGTACCCGCCCTGCGGATCCTCCTGTACGACGCCGCGGCCGGCGAGGGCGAGCCCCTCGCCCACTTCGACGTGAAGCCGGAGACGGGCGCCGAGACGGCACTGATCTGCGGCGAGCTGTACCGGCGCGGCGAGGGCTGGAAGTTCCGGGCCCTGGGCGAGGGCTACTCGAACGGCCTGGTCGGTCTGGCCACGGACTTCGGCATCTCGGTGGACGAGTCGGAGCCGGCGACGGATCTTCCGTCGTCCCCGCCGGGCCCGATGCCGGCCGCCGAACCGTCGTTCCCTCCCCCGGCCCCCGACACCTCGTTCACGGGATCGGGATCGGCGTCGGGGTCAGGATCGGGGTCTGGGCCAGGGACAGGAGCAGGAGCAGGAGCAGGTTGGGGATCCGGGTCGGGTTCGGGTTACGGGTATCCGCAGGCGCCGGCGCCGCAGCCCCTCGCCGCGTCGCTCCCCCAGACCGCGGCCCAGCCCGCCTCTCAGCCGTCGTACGGATATCCGCCGGCGGCGCCCACGCAGCCCGCGCCGCTCGCCATGCCGGTGCCGACGACGCAGCCCGCGTACGGCTATCCGCAGCCGGTGCAGCCGCTGCCCGACCCGAACTTCGCGCTGCCGCCGCAGGGCCCGCAGTTCATCTCCCGCTGAGACCGCGACCGGCCCCGGGTGACTCGGGGCCGGACAGGGCCGCACAGAGGCCGGAGAGGGCCGCGGGGCAGAGGCCCCAGCACCGGGCCTAGCGCTCCCCGACCTTGGACTTGTACCCCCGGCCCCACTGAAGTCCCCACCCGTACAGCCGGTCCAGCTCGGCCTGGAACCCGTACACGAACTTCACCTCGCGTCGCACGATCAGCTCGCCCTTGACGTTCTCGATCGTGACGACGGCGCAGGAGCGGGCCTGTGGGGCGCGCTCGTCGAGGCTGATCTCGACGCGTGGTCCGTTGCTCGGGTAGAGCGTGACGTGGGCGTGCGTACGGTCGAACGCCGGGGTCTGGTCGTAGATGTAGACGAAGACAAGCAGTCGCTTGATGGACTCGCGGTGATCGAGATTGACGTAGATCGTCTCACCCGACGCCGAGCCGAACCGGTCGTCCCCGCTGAGCTTCACGTACGGCGGCGCGTTGAGCGCACCGAAGAAGCTGCCGAGCGGCTGCACCACGCCCTTCTCCCCGTCGGTCAGTTCGTAGAGACAGCCGAGGTCGAGGTCCACATTGACCATGCTCTGCGTATGGGCCTGCACCACATCGGGCTTGAACAGCTTGAAGGGGTGCCGCAGCAGGCTCTCGCGCTCGGGGCCGCCGATGTCCGAGGTCCGCATCCGCCAGGACAGGTTGATGCGCAGATTTCCGGTGGCCGCCCCCTGTTTGGTGAGCGAGACAACCGGGTGCCGCTTGGTGAGTTCGATGGAGTTCGATGCGGCGCTGCCCGACTCGAAGTCCGCCGCACGCCCCCGCCACAGTCCGTCCCAGAAGGACATTTCGCCCCCAAGTGCCCATGTTTCATGGTCCAGTTACGCCGACGGGGCGGCCGGTGAGGAGTTCTCCTCGCAGACCGCCCCGCTCACAGCGTTCCAGGATCAGAGCCCGGACGAAACCTCAGCCTTCTCGCCCGGGTCCGTCGCTTTTCCCTCGGCGGCCGCGAGCTTCTTGTTGCGGCGCACGGATGAGAGGAACGACCAGGCGATCAGCACGACGCCGACGAGGCCGGTGATGACCTCGTTGATCTCGTACTGGATCGTGACCAGGAGGATCACGGCAAGGGCGCCGATCGCGTAGTGCGCGCCGTGCTCCAGGTACACGTAGTCGTCCAAGGTGCCCTGGCGGACCAGGTAGACCGTGAGCGAACGGACGTACATGGCGCCGATACCGAGGCCGAGCGCCATCAGCACGATGTCGTTGGTGATGGCGAAGGCGCCGATGACACCGTCGAAGGAGAACGACGCGTCCAGGACCTCGAGGTACAGGAACATGAAGAACGCGGCCTTGCCCGCCAGGACGACGGCCGTGGGCTTCTTGCCGGACCGCTTGGCCTCCTCCTCAGCCTCGTGCTCGCGCTCCTCCTCTTCCTCGAGACGGTTCTCGAAGAAGCCCGAGAGGCCACCGACGATCAAGTACGTGATCAGGCCGGCGACGCCGGAGAGCAGAACGGTCGCCGCCTTGTCGACGTGCACACCACCGTGCTGGTGGGCTTGCGTCGCGACGGTCACCGAAGCGATCAGCAGCGCGATGAGGGCGACGCAGACCGAGAGCATGTCGACCTTGCCGAGCTTGGCCAGCGGCCGCTCGATCCAGCGCAGCCACTGGATGTCGCGCTCCTCGAAGACGAAGTCGAGGAAGATCATCAGGAGGAACATGCCGCCGAAGGAGGCGATCGAGGGATGCGCGTCCGTGACCAGCTGCTGGTAACGGTCGGGCTGGTTGAACGCGAGGTCCACCGCCTCGATGGGGCCGAGCTTCGCGCTGATCGCGACGATGACGACGGGGAAGACCAGCCGCATACCGAAGACGGCGATCAGCACACCGACCGTGAGGAAGATCTTCTGCCAGAAGGCATTCATCTTCTTCAGGATTCCGGCGTTGACCACCGCGTTGTCGAAGGACAGCGAGATCTCGAGGACGGCAAGGATCGCGACGACCCCGAATGCTGTCCATCCGTCGTAGAACACCGCCGCGACCAAGCCGAGCGCAGTAATTGCGAACGACCAGCCGAAGGTTTTCAAAACCACTGGCTACCCCATCAAGTGAGTACGGGTCTCCCCCGCGCCGGTAGGACGGGGCTCCCCCGCTCCGCGCACGGCTTTACGAAACATTGACCCCGAAGTCTAGAGCGATGCCGCGGAGGCCCGACGCGTACCCCTGCCCGACGGCGCGGAACTTCCATTCGCCGCCGTACCGGTACACCTCGCCGAAGATCATCGCGGTCTCCGTGGACGCGTCCTCGCTCAGGTCGTAGCGGGCGAGTTCCTGACCGTCCGCCTGGTTGACCACGCGGATGAACGCGTTGCTGACCTGGCCGAACGTCTGTCCTCGGTTGTCCGCGTCATGGATCGAGACCGGAAAGACGATCTTGTCGCAGAACGCCGGCACCTTGGACAGGTCGATCAGGATCGACTCGTCGTCGCCCTCACCCTCACCGGTGAGGTTGTCGCCGGTGTGCTCGACGGAGCCGTCCGGGCTGGTGAGCTGGTTGTAGAAGATGAACCACTCGTCGCCGAGCACCCGGCCGTCCTTGCACAGCAGTGCACTGGCGTCGAGGTCGAAGTCGGCTCCGGTGGTGGAACGCGCGTCCCAGCCGAGTCCGATCAGCACCTGCGTGAGGTTCGGTGCGGCCTTGGAGAGGGAGACATTGCCCCCCTTGGCGAGCGTGACGCCCATGATCGTGGTCCTCCCCGGTGTGATGTCGCTTGAGTTGTCGAGCGCGTCCGGCGCCGCACTCGTGTGCGGCGCCGGACGGTCATGCGGTCGTGCTCGGCTCAGACGTTGACGCCGAAGTCCTGCGCGATGCCGCGCAGACCCGAGGCGTAGCCCTGGCCGATGGCGCGGAACTTCCACTCCGCGCCGTTCCTGTACAGCTCGCCGAAGACCATGGCGGTCTCCGTCGAGGCGTCCTCGGAGAGGTCGTAGCGGGCGATTTCCGCGCCGCCCGCCTGGTTCACGACGCGGATGAACGCGTTGCGCACCTGACCGAACGACTGCTGGCGGTTCTCGGCGTCGTAGATCGAGACCGGGAACACGATCTTGTCCACATCGGCCGGGACGCCGGCGAGGTTGACCTTGAGCTGCTCATCGTCACCCTCGCCTTCACCCGTGGTGTTGTCGCCGGTGTGCTCGACCGAGCCGTCCGGGCTCTTCAGGTTGTTGAAGAACACGAAGTTGGCGTCACTGCTGACCTTGCCCTCCGTGTTCGTCAGGATGGCGCTGGCGTCAAGGTCGAAGTCCGTACCGGTGGTGGTACGGACGTCCCACCCGAGACCGATGATGACCGCGGTCAGGCCAGGAGCCTCCTTGGTCAGCGATACGTTGCCGCCCTTGCTGAGGCTGACTCCCACGAGTCCTCCCAATGGTGTCGGGGGCGGGGAGCCCCGTCGTGCGTTGGTATCGGATCAACGTCTGGATCCTAGTGACCGGTTCCCGGCAGCCACAGGCTCCGCACCCGAAGAATCCCAGGGTGTCATCCCCGGGACGTCCCCGAGAGATGCGCGACACACACCCTGTGCCCCCTGAGGGGTCAGAGGGTGTCGATCGCCTTGACGTATTCGTTGAGGTCGCGGGCGTCCGGCAGGCCGTTGACGACGGTCCAGCGGACCACGCCCTCCTTGTCGATGATGAAGGTGCCGCGCACCGCGCAGCCCTTCTCCTCGTCGAAGACGCCGTACGCGCGCGAGGCCTCGCCGTGCGGCCAGAAGTCCGACAGGAGCGGGTACTCGAGGCCCTCCTGCTCGGCGAAGACGCGCAGGCTGAACGGCGAGTCGTTCGATACGGCGAGCAGCTGGACGTCGTCGTTGACGAACTTCGGCAGCTCGTCGCGCAGGGCGCACAGCTCGCCGGTGCAGACGCCGGTGAAGGCGAACGGGTAGAAGAGCAGCACCACGTTCTTCTCACCCCGGAAGTCCGAGAGCCGCACGGTCTCGCCGTGCTGCGTCTTGAGCTCGAAATCCGGAGCCTTCGTGCCGACCTCGATCGTCATGGTCAAGCTTTCCTTCCGTGGAGCCGTTCGGGTGAGGCCCAGCCTAGGCGCCGAGGGCGGTGCTCCCGCGTGGGGCCCCGCGTGTCGCCGGGCAAGCGTGCGGCCCCCGTCGACGCGTCATGGCGTCGGCGGGGGCCGCACGGAGTGTCTGCTGGGGTCTTTCGTCGGCTAGCGCTTCTTGGCGGCCGCCTTCGGCGTGACGAGGCGGCTGCCCGCCCAGTCCTTGCCCGCGTTGATGCTCTTGGTCTGCGAGAGACCCGCGGTCTGCGCGGCTTCGTTGATGTCGCTCGGCTCGACATAGCCGTCGCGGCCGGTCTTCGGGGTCAGCAGCCAGACAGGGGCACCGTCGTCGACCAGCTGGCTGGCGTCTACCAACGCGTCCGTCAGATCGCCGTCGTCCTCGCGGAACCACAGCACCACCGCGTCAGCGACGTCGTCGTAGTCCTCGTCGACGAGCTCGCTGCCGATGACTTCCTCAATGGACTCGCGGAGCTCCTGGTCGGCGTCGTCGTCGAAGCCGATCTCCTGGACCACCTGCTCGGGCTGGAAACCCAGCCTCGCGGCAGGGTTGGTCCGCTCCTCCGCGTGGTCCGCGGTCGCGCTCACGGTTTGCCTCCTGATCATGTTTACGAAGTTGTCTGCGGCTTCGCGCGTGCGCGAAGCGTTGGCGGTAGTCCACACGGGCGGGACGGATCGCGCAAGTACCCGGCCCCCGAGACCGCCGAAACGGTGACGTTCCAGGCGGTGTCACCGCATCTTCAGTCAAGGATCCCCGCAGGCCGGTGATGTATGCCACACCGTTCTGCCGGATTTGCCCACCCTGTGGATGACGGTCGTCCGCCTCGGCCGAACGGCCTCACGAAACTGGTGAACCACATGAGCGTATCGTTGCGATTAGGCCGCACCCGTCCGGGGAGCCCCGGGGAATCACCCCGAATTACCCCGCGGTAGAGATGACGATTGTGCCCCCGAGGTACACGATGGGGAGCGGCGCAGCCCCATTGCACCCCAATTGCACATCTCGACCGACAGTGAAGGAACAGCGTGGTTTCCGGATCCGATCGCAATCCGATCATCATTGGCGGCCTCCCCAGCCAGGTCCCGGACTTCGATCCCGAAGAGACCCGGGAATGGCTCGACTCCCTCGACGCCGCCGTCGACGAGCGCGGGCGCGAGCGGGCCCGCTACCTGATGCTCCGGCTGATCGAGCGCGCCCGCGAGAAGCGTGTGGCCGTGCCCGAGATGCGCAGCACGGACTACATCAACACGATCGCGACCAAGGACGAGCCCTTCTTCCCCGGCAACGAGGAGATCGAGCGCAAGGTCCTGAACGCGACCCGCTGGAACGCCGCGGTGATGGTCTCCCGCGCCCAGCGCCCCGGCATCGGGGTGGGTGGCCACATCGCCACCTTCGCCTCCTCCGCCTCGCTCTACGACGTGGGCTTCAACCACTTCTTCCGCGGCAAGGACGACGGCAAGGGCGGCGACCAGATCTTCTTCCAGGGCCACGCGTCGCCGGGCATCTACGCCCGCGCGTATCTCCTGGACCGCCTCACCGAGGGCCAGCTCGACTCCTTCCGCCAGGAGAAGTCGAAGGCTCCGTACGGCCTGTCGTCGTACCCGCACCCCCGACTGATGCCGGACTTCTGGGAGTTCCCCACCGTCTCCATGGGCCTCGGCCCGCTGGGCGCGATCTTCCAGGCGCGGATGAACCGCTACATGCAGGCCCGCGACATCGCCGACACATCCGCGTCGCACGTCTGGGCGTTCCTCGGCGACGGCGAGATGGACGAGCCCGAGTCGCTCGGCCAGCTGTCGATCGCGGCCCGCGAGGGCCTCGACAACCTGACCTTCGTGGTGAACTGCAACCTGCAGCGCCTCGACGGTCCGGTGCGCGGCAATGGCAAGATCATCCAGGAGCTGGAATCGCAGTTCCGCGGCGCCGGCTGGAACGTCATCAAGCTGGTCTGGGACCGCAGTTGGGACCCGCTGCTCGCGCAGGACCGCGACGGCGTCCTGGTGAACAAGCTGAACACCACGCCCGACGGCCAGTTCCAGACGTATGCCACCGAGCCCGGCTCGTACATCCGCGACCACTTCTTCGGTGGCGACCACCGGCTGCGCGCGATGGTCGAGAACATGACCGACGACCAGATCCTGCACCTGGGGCGCGGCGGGCACGACCACAAGAAGATCTTCGCGGCCTTCCAGGCGGCCAAGCAGCACAAGGGCCAGCCGACGGTCATCCTCGCGCAGACGGTCAAGGGCTGGACCCTCGGCCCCAACTTCGAGGGCCGCAACGCGACCCACCAGATGAAGAAGCTGACGGTCGACGACCTCAAGGGCTTCCGCGACCGTCTGCACCTGCCGATCACCGACAAGCAGCTCGAGGACGGCGCCCCGCCGTACTACCACCCGGGCCGCGAATCGGAGGAGATCCAGTACATGCACGACCGCCGGCACGGGCTCGGCGGCTATGTGCCGACCCGCATCGTACGGTCCAAGCCGCTGGCGCTCCCCGACGACAAGGCGTACGCGAGTGTGAAGAAGGGCTCCGGCCAGCAGTCGATCGCCACCACCATGGCATTCGTCCGGCTGCTCAAGGACCTCATGCGGGACAAGGAGATTGGCCGCCGCTTCGTACTGATCGCGCCGGACGAGTACCGCACGTTCGGCATGGACTCGTTCTTCCCGAGCGCGAAGATCTACAACCCGCTCGGCCAGCAGTACGAGTCCGTGGACCGCGAGCTGCTGCTCGCGTACAAGGAGTCGCCGACGGGCCAGATGCTGCACGACGGCATCTCCGAGGCGGGTTGCACGGCCTCGCTGATCGCCGCGGGATCGGCGTACGCGACGCATGGTGAGCCGCTGATCCCGGTCTATGTCTTCTACTCGATGTTCGGTTTCCAGCGCACCGGCGACCAGTTCTGGCAGATGGCCGACCAGCTGGCGCGCGGTTTCGTACTGGGTGCGACCGCCGGCCGGACGACCCTGACCGGCGAGGGTCTGCAGCACGCGGACGGTCACTCGCAGCTGCTCGCCTCGACCAACCCGGCCTGTGTCGCCTACGACCCGGCCTTCGGCTTCGAGATCGCGCACATCGTGCAGGACGGTCTGCAGCGGATGTACGGCGCCACCGCCGAGCACCCGCACGGCGAGGACATCTTCTACTACCTCACCGTCTACAACGAGCCGCTGCAGCACCCGGCCGAGCCCGCCGATGTCGACGTGGAGGGCATCCTCAAGGGCATCCACCGCTTCAGCCCGGGCACTTCGGGCACCATCCCGGCGCAGATCCTCGCCTCGGGTGTCGCGGTGCCGTGGGCCATGGAGGCGCAGCAGATCCTCGCCGCGGAGTGGAACGTCAGGGCGGACGTCTGGTCGGCGACCTCCTGGAACGAACTGCGCCGCGAAGCCGTCGAGGTGGAACGGCACAATCTGCTGCACCCCGACGAGGACCAGCGCGTCCCCTATGTCACACAGAAGCTGTCCGGCTCGGAGGGCCCGTTCGTCGCGGTCTCCGACTGGATGCGGTCCGTGCCCGACCAGATCTCCCGCTGGGTGCCGGGCACGTACCAGTCGCTCGGCGCGGACGGCTTCGGCTTCGCGGACACGCGCGGCGCGGCCCGGCGCTTCTTCCACATCGACGCCCAGTCGATCGTGGTGGGCGTGCTCACGGAGCTGGCCCGGGAGGGCAAGGTCGACCGTTCGGTCCTGAAGCAGGCGATCGACCGCTACCAGCTTCTCGACGTCACGGCGGCCGACCCCGGCCCTGCGGGCGGCGACGCGTAGGGACCTGGTCCCGACTGTCGTAGAGGTTCGAGGTGCGGTGCGGCGACGGGGGCCGCACCGCACCTCGCTTTCTTTCATCTCAGCGCTCCCAGACCTTGAACGCCCGTACCCGGTAAGGGGATTGGGGCGCCCATGTCCCACTCCCGGGATAGGTCTGGAACTCCCCTGTCTCGGCGCACGCGGCGGACTGGTAGGCCGTGACCGGACGTCCGGTGCGATTGGCGAGAGCCTGCGCGCTGCTCCCCTCCGGCAGCGCGACGCAGCTCTCGATGTCGATCCCGGACAGCTCGTACGCCTGCCGGTGCCCCTTGAACTCCGGCTTCTCCCACAGGCACAGCTCCCCCGCCGCGCAGTCCCCCGATGTCGGCGGGGCGGCGGCGCCCGCATGAACCGGTGTCAGCAGGACGGCCGCCAGCGCGGCCGCGGCCGTCATCGGAAGCGTCGTGCCCATCGCGGCGCGCATCCTCGTACCCATATCGATCAACCCCCGTGTCGTGCCGGTCACTTGTCTGCACTCTGAACCGGTGGGCGATCGGACGGGAAGAGCTGACGGATCAGATCACTCGGATAAGCGAAATGCCCCCAGGATTTCCCTGAGGGCACTTCGGGGTGCGTGCGGGGGTGGTTCGGTGGTGGTCTACGGGTTTCCCCCGAGGGGCGGTCTTCCCGATGGGTTCCGCCCTCCGACGAGGGCGTTCTCCGAGAGGCGCTTCCCCCCGATGCGCGCTAGATGTGTACGGCCCCCGCGCCCGCCTCCGCACTCGCCCCACGCTTGGTCAGCAGCGCGACGAAGATGGCCACGACGGCGACGCCCGCGGCGACCAGGCAAGCCAGGCTCATGCCGGAGATGAAGGTGTCGTGCGCGACCGAGGTGATCTTCTCGGCGAGCGCCGCCGGGGTGCCCTTCGGGACCGGGCCCACGCCGACCTGGACCGCCTCGGACGCCTGGTCCAGCTGGGCGGGCGTGAGCGGCGGAAGCTTGGCGTCCGTCCAGTTGCCCGCGAGGTCGTTGTCCACCTTCGAGGCCATCACGGCGCCGAGCACGGCGGTGCCGAGGCTTCCGCCGATCTGCATGGCGGCCTGCTGGAGGCCGCCCGCGACGCCGGAGAGCTCCATCGGGGCGTTGCCCACGATGACCTCGGTGGCGCCCACCATGACGGGAGCGAGGCCCAGGCCGAGGAGGGCGAACCACAGCGACATCGCGCCGCTGCCCGTGCCCGACTCCAGCGTGGACATGCCGTACATGGCGACGGCGGTGAGCAGCATGCCGCCCGCGAGCGGGATACGCGGACCCACTTTCGTGATCATCGCGCCCGCCAGCGGCGAGCCCACGATCATCATTCCGGTCAGCGGCAGGAGGTGCAGACCGGAGTCGACAGGGCTCATGCCGTGCACGTTCTGCAGGTAGAAGGTGACGAAGAAGAGCCCGCCCATGAAGGCGATGGCCATGAGCACCATCAGGACCACACCGGCCGACAGCGGCACCGAGCGGAACAGAGCCAGCGGGATCAGCGGCTCCTTGACGCGCGTCTCCCAGATGGCGAAGAGCGCGAAGCACAGCACGGAGGCCGCCAGGAACGTCCAGGTCAGGCCGTCGCCCCAGCCCCATGTCGGGGCCTTGATGAGCGCCCAGACCAGGCAGAACATCGCGCCGGAGAGCAGCACGATGCCGAGGATGTCGAAGGATCGCGGCGCGTTCTCGGCGCGGTGGTCCTTGAGGATCAGGAGCCCGAGGACGAGGGCGATGACGCCGACGGGGACGTTGATGAAGAAGACGGACTGCCAGCTGACGTGCTGGACGAGCAGCCCACCGAGGATCGGGCCGCCCGCGGTCGAGGCGCCGATCACCATGCCCCAGATGCCGATCGCCATGTTCAGCTTCTCGGCGGGGAAGGTGGCCCGCAGGAGGCCGAGCGCGGCCGGCATGAGGAGCGCGCCGAACAGGCCCTGGAACACCCGGAAGGTGACCACCAGGGCGATGCTGTCCGACAGGCCGATGGCCCCCGAGGCCGTGGCGAATCCGATCACGCCGACGAGGAAGGTCTGCCGGTGACCGAACCGGTCGCCGAGCTTGCCGGCAGTGATCAGCGTGACCGCGAGGGCGAGGAAGTAGCCGTTGGTGATCCACTGGACGTCGGAGAAGCTCGCGCCGAGGTCCTTCTGGATGGCCGGGTTGGCGATGGCCACGATGGTGCCGTCGAGGGCGACCATCATCACGCCGATCGCGACGGAGAACAGCGTCAGCCAGGGGTGGCCGCGAAGCCCCTTGGCCGGGGCCGGAACGGACACGGGCTCCGGAGCCTTGTCCGCCTTGTCGACGGTGGTCTGACTAGTCATGCGTTCGAGGCTAATGACAGCGACTGACAGTTGACAAACCAATTCACAAGTCGGTAACTGTCACGTCGCTCACAGGTAAGCTGAGCTGGGCAAACAGACGCAAAGAGGGGCGCGAGTGAAGACGCAGGAAGCGCATCCAGGACTACGGGAACGCAAGAAGCAGCGCACCCGCGACGCCCTGCTGCGCTCCGCGCTGGAACTCTTCACCACAAAGGGGTACGACCACACGACGGTTGACGAAATCGCGGAGGCCGTCGACGTCTCGCAGCGCACCTTCTTCCGGTACTTCACCAGCAAGGAGGAGACCGCGTTCGCGGTCCAGGACATGGTGGAGTCCCGCTTCGTCACCCTCCTGCGCGAACGCCCCGCGGCCGACAGTCCGTTCGAGGCCCTGCGTGGTGCCGTGCTCGACGCCTGGGACACCCTCGGCGAACCCATCGAGGAAGTCGTTCCGGTCGAACTCCACATGCGCACCTACCAGATGATCGAATCCACTCCCTCCCTGATCGCCGTCCACCTGCGCCGCTCCACGGAGCTGGAGGAGGAGATCGCGCGAGTGATCGCCGAGCGCGAGGATCTCGACGTGGAGGCGGATCTGCGCCCCCGCGTGACAGTGGCCGCGTTCAGTGGCGTCATGCGCATGGCCGGGCGGCTGTGGGGCGCCGGCGAGGACATCAGCGTCGAGTCGATCCGCGAGGTCACGGAGTCATATCTCGACCAGCTGGGGCCGGTGTTGGCGGGGAAGTGGCGCACAGAGTGACCGAGCGTGCACTCCCGTGCGCGAGGGGCGCAAGCGGCACCTACAGAGTGTGATGACACCACCTGAGCTAGGACCGTTTTGTCCTAATTGCCCTACCGAAAACGTGATCTGCCTCACCGATTTCGCAGGTTGGTCCGCGGTTCTCCTAGGGTGTCCCGCAGTGACTTCCTTCGACTCATCCCCGCAACTCAGCGTCTGGCGCGCACTGCTCGCTCTGGCCGTCGTGTTCGTCATGCTGGCGACCACCGGCTGGACCGCCGTGCGCCACAAGGGCGTCACCTCGCCGGTCAACGCCGCCATCACGGCGTGGGAACACGGCCACCTCAACGGGAACGTCCTGCCGGACCCGGACGGCTCGCCCGCCCGCCTCGCGCAGTTCTTCGCCTCACTCACCAGCCAGCAGCGCACCCGGCTCGTCACCCACTACCCGCTCGCCGTCGGCAACATGAACGGCGCGCCGGTGGAACTGCGCTACCGCGCCAACCGCATCGCCCTCGACCAGGCACGCGAGGCGGCGCGGAAGAGCACGCACGACAACCGGCTCTCCACCGCGGGACAGCACGACGCCGCCCAGCGCATGGACCGGTACGCGTCGCTGATGCGCCCCGACCGCAAGATCCTCGCCTTCGATCCCCTGGGCACCGGCCGCGTCGCCGAGGTCTTCGGGGACCTCGACAAGGCCCAGCGCGTCTCGGTCGTGGTTCCCGGAGTCGACACCAACCTCCTCACGTTCCAGCGGACCTTCCGCAAGTACTCGGCGCCCGTCGGCATGGCTCGCTCCCTGTACAACGCGGAGCGCGCCGCCGGACCCGGCACACGGACCGCTGTGATCGCCTGGGCCGACTACACGACGCCCGCGGGTCTCGGCGTCGACGCGGCCACCGCGATGCGCGCGGAGGAGGGCGCCACCCGGCTCAACGCCCTGGTGCGCGCTCTGCCGGGCCGCACCCCCGTGGCCCTGTACTGCCACAGTTACGGCTCCGTGGTGTGCGGTGTCGCCGCACACAAGCTGCCGTCCCGGGTGAGCGACATAGCGGTGGCCGGCAGCCCCGGCATGCGCGCCGGGAAAGCCTCGAAACTGGGTACCCACGCGCGCGTGTGGGCGATGCGGGACCGCGACGACTGGATCCAGGACGTGCCGTACCTGGAGGTCGGCGGGATCGGCCACGGCGCCGACCCCGTCTCCAGGGGATTCGGCGCCCGGGTCCTGTCAGCAGCCGGCGCACATGGGCACACCGGCTATTTCGAGCCCGGTACGGAGAGTCTCAGCAACTTCGCCGACATCGGCGTCGGTTCGTACCGCACCCTGCGGTGCGCGAGCGGGCATGACACCTGTCGTGACGGATCTTCCGGCGCCGCGTCAGCCTGACGCGCGTAGAAATCGGTGAAACAGGGGCACGACGCAACAGGGGACGGAGGCGCGCGTGCCGCATACGATGAGCCGCATGGGTGATGTACTGGCCGGATTTCATGCCGCCTGGGAGTTCGAGTCCGACTCCGTGCTCATCCGCTTCGAACGGGGAATCCGCACGCCGAAGCTGCTGAATGCACTCGGTGAGCGCCGCATCCCCTATGAAGCGATCGCGGCGGTGACGCTCACTCCCGGCAAGCGCGGGACCGTCGTCCTGCGCGTCGCGCCGAGACCGGGCGCCGATCCACTGATGGACGCGGCCGCGGGACAGCTCAAGGAGGGGTGTGACCCCTATCGACTCGTCCTGCCCGCCGAGCGCGAGACACTCGCCGAGTACTACGCGGACGAGCTGCGCGGCGTGCTGACCCTGGACGACGGCGCACCAGCGGGCCGCTATCTGGTGGCGGCACCCGAGGCGCCGCTGCACTTCAAGGCCTACGACGGCAAGGCCTCCTTCGACGGCAGGTCCGTGGCTTTCCGGTGGTTCTGGACCGGGGCGTCGTCCGCGAAGTGGAAGGCGGGCGACAAGAGCTTTCCCGTCTCGGATCTGAGCGGGGTCGAATGGCGCTCGCCCGAGGTCTTCGAGGGCCATCTGCGACTCTTGCGCCGTGACACGTCCGAGCAGCCTGCCCAGGCCGACCAGGACCCGGCCGCCGTGATCTTCGGTCTCGGGTACGGGCCCGTGCACGAGTCGCTGCCCTTCGCTGCGTCCATCCTCGCCGCGGTACGGGCCGGGGGCTCGGCCGTGCCCGCCTCCGGCGCCTCCCCTGGCCGGCGTGACCCCGCGGACATCGCCGACCGCATCCGTCACCTGGGTGAGCTGCACCAGGCCGGCCTCGTCACCGACGCCGAGTTCTCGACGAAGAAGGCCGAGCTGCTGGCGGAGCTGTAGGGCGGCCTCGGTGCGCGACCCCGGCATGGGGGCATGGGGTGCGGCTCCGGGTGCGGCCGGGCGCAGGTGGCCTCGTCGAGGTTCGGCCTCCGTCGACGGACCCCTCATGTCATACCTGGGTACGGGGGCCGGTGAGCTCCTCGGTATGACGGCGCCGCGGGTGGTTGTTGCCTACGCTGAGCAGGCCATGAGCACCACATCGACTGCACCTGACCAGGATCCCCGCCCGCCGGACGGCAAGGCCGCACCGCCGGGGGGCCTGCGTCGCGTGTTCGCCACCGTCCTCGGCGGTCTGCGGGCGGCCGGGGCATCGCTCGCCGCTCCCGCGGGACCGGCCGAGCCTCTGCTCGGCCGGTCGTCGAATCGTTGGGTGCGGCTGGTCCCCTATGTGATCGCGTTGGGATTCGTCGCCACACTGATCCCGGTCACCACCCAGGTCCTGTCGAACGACTACGGGGTCCCCGGTGGTCTCGCCGGCGCCCTGGCGGTCGCACAGGCCGCTCCCCTGGTGCTCGCCGTCAGTCGGCCGCTGCTCGCGTGGGGCATCGTGATCGTCGCGGACATCGTCGGGGCGATCGTCATCCAGGGTTCGGCCTCCCATCACGCCGCGCCGTGGACCCCCATGGTCATCGTGGGATATCTGGCTCTCTGCTTCGTCCTGTCCCTGCGGGAGGGCAGACGCACGGTCCTGGGAGTCTGGCTGGTCACAGTGGTGTCCGGACTCGTCCTCGACATGTTCCGTCCCTCGGACAGCCAGGCCACGAGCGTGCTGATGATCGTGCTGAGCGGTGGGGTGCTGCTGTTCGGGGCGTTGCTGCGCGAGCGCGGGGAAGCCCAGCGCAGACTCGTCGAGCAGGAGACGATCAACGAGGCCGAGCGTTCCCGGCGCACCCTTCTTGAGGAACGTGCGCGTATCGCACGGGAGTTGCACGACGTGGTGGCTCATCACATGTCGGTGATCACGGTGCAGGCGGACTCCGCTCCGTACCGGCTCCAGGGCCTGACGCCCGAGGCGTGCGAGGAGTTCGGCTCGATAGCGGCGGGTGCCAGGGAGTCGCTCGGTGAGATGCGGCGGCTCCTCGCGGTGCTGCGCAGCGAGGACGCGTCGGGTGGTGAGCGGGCGCCCCAGCCGGGTCTCGGCCGGCTTCAGCAACTGGTGGAGGCCACGGTACGGGGCGGCGTCCCGGCCGAGTTGTCGATGCCCGAGCTGACCCTGATCGGGGAGTTGGCCGATGTACCGCCCGCGGTGGACCTCTCGGCATACCGCATCGTGCAGGAGGCCCTGGCCAATGTCGTGCGGCATGCTCCCGGTGCCCGTACGCAGATCTCCGTCTCCAAGGATGAGGACGCCCTGCTGGTGATCGTGGTCAACGGCCCGGCGGGCGAGCACGCGTCGCCCGTGGAGACGACCGGCACGGGACACGGTCTCATCGGGATGCACGAGCGCGTACGGTTGGTCGGCGGCACACTCGACGTGGGCCCGCTGCCCGGGGGAGGCTTCCGCGTCGCGGCCCGACTCCCGCTGGCCGAGTCCGACTCCCCCTCGTCGTAAAGGAATTCGGCACCGCATGACCATCCGCGTGATCATTGTCGACGACCAGGCCATGGTGCGAGCGGGGTTCGCCGCGCTGCTGGCCGCTCAGAGCGACATCGACGTCGTGGGCGAGGCTCCGGACGGCAAGCAGGGTGTCGAGGTCAGCCGGACGACACATCCCGATGTCGTCCTCATGGACGTGCGGATGCCCGAGATGGACGGGATCGCCGCGACCCGCGCGCTCCTCGACCCTCCACCGGGCGTGATCCACCGCCCCAAGGTCCTGATGCTCACCACGTTCGACGTGGACGACTACGTGTACGAGGCCCTGCGCGCCGGCGCTTCGGGTTTCCTCCTCAAGGACGCCCCGCCGGCCGATCTCATCGCGGCGGTGCGTGTGGTGGCCGCCGGAGAGGCGCTGCTCGCCCCGACGGTCACACGCCGGCTCATCGAGGACATCGCGAGGCAGCGCCCGTCCGGCCGCAGGGACCGTTCGCCGGAGCTGAACTGCCTGACGCCACGCGAGACCGAGGTCCTCGAACTCATCGCCCGGGGCCTGTCCAACCAGGAGATCGCGGAGAAGCTGGTGCTCGCGGAGCAGACCGTGAAGACCCATATCGGCCGCGTGCTCGCGAAGTTGGGGCTGCGAGACCGGGCGCAGGCCGTGATTTTCGCCTACGAGACCGGTCTCGTCACGCCCGGCGACCAATAGGCCCAGGCTCCGGTATCACCCGCCGAACCCAGGTCAGCGCGGGCCTTCACGGCGCACCCCCTACCTGAGTAGCACCTCCGAATACCCGGGTATCACCCGAGAGTTGGCTCCCCGGTGTGACGTGGAGCCGGGCGTCGTCTCCCTACCTTCCCCTCGTCACGCCACCGGACGGAGGGGAGACGGGCGATGCGCCTGCGCTCATGGAAACAACGCGGCCGTAGGACACTGGTCGCCGCCGCGCTCACGACGACTGTCGTGGCGGGCACGACGGGCTGGGCCGTCGGCAGCGAGCAGAGCCCCCTCACCGGGCCGCCGCCCGGCGCGGCATCGTGGCGTGCGGACCGTGCACTCGGTGTCGGGCTGCCCGATCCGGCGACCGCGAAGCCGGCCCAGGTGACAGCGTTCTTCCGAGGGTTGGACGACGTCGAGCGACAGGAGCTGGTCGAGCGGCATCCGACCGTCGTCGGCAATCTGGACGGCGCTCCGGCGGACCTTCGCTACGAGGCCAACACTCGTGCGCTGAAAGCCGAGCGCGACCGAGTCCGGGTGCGTGCGGAGGACGCGTCGCTCACATCTCAGGACCACGCGCAAGCTCGCTTCCTGGTCACGCGATACACCGAACTCCTGGAGCACGGACGGCAGATACTGGCCTTCGATCCGCGAGGCCGCGGCCAAGTAGCCGAAGTGTTCGGGGACTTGGCGGTCGCCGAGCATGTTTCTGTCGTCGTGCCCGGCTCGGACATCGACCTGAGCTCGTTCGACCGTGCCAAGGATCCGTACGGCACCCCGGCGGGGATGGCCCGCTCGCTGTACGAGGCGTCGGGCGGCCACACTGCGGTCGTGGCGTGGGTGGGATACACGACACCTGTCGGCCTGGGACCCGACGCCGCCACCGGCCGGCTCGCCGAGGCGGGCGCGCCGAGGCTGACCCGCTTCGTCCAGGGCCTGACGGCCTCGGGCGCGCCGCGTCCCGCAGTGTTCTGCCACAGCTACGGATCGGTGGTCTGCGGGCTCTCCGCCGCCCGGCTACCCGCGTCCGACCTCGTGGTGCTCGGCTCCCCGGGTCTGCGCGCGGCCACGGTGGCCGATCTGCGCACCAAGGCCCGCGTCTGGGCCGCGCGGGACGACAGCGACTGGATCGGCCGCGTGCCGAACGTCGAGCTGTTCGGCCTGGGCCACGGCACCGACCCCACCGACCCTTCCTTCGGCGCCCGCCGTATTCCGGCCCACCACGCCGAGGGCCACACCGGCTACTTCGCACCCGGCGCGGACTCGCTGCGCGCCTTCACCCGCATCGCCACCGGAGCCACGTCATGAGTATCGCGACCCTGCGCAGGACCGCGTCCGCCATCGACGCGAAGACACCGGCCCACCGGGACCGGGCGATAGACGGACTGCGCGCGCTCGCGCTGCTCGCCGTGCCCATGGGCCACTGGCTCCTCGGCGGCTTCTCCCTCGACGGTGAGGGCGCGCTGCACAACTCGAGCCCGCTGTCCTCCTTCGGATTCCTCGCCCCGATCAGCTGGATACTGCAGATGCTCGGCATCTTCTTCCTGGTGGGGGGCTACGCATCCGATCTGTCGTACCGGCGGACGCTGGAGGCGAGCGGGTCGACGGGCGCCTGGCTGCGTGGCCGGCTGGCTCGCCTGGGCCGCCCGGTCCTCGGGGTGACGGCGGTATGTGCCGCGCTGATCCCCGCGTTGTACGCGCTCGGGGTGCCGGAGAAGACCCTCCACACAGGATCGACGCTGGTCATCCAGCCGCTGTGGTTCGTGGGCGTCTACACGGTGATCACCGCGCTCACGCCGTACTGCGTAAGCGCCGCCCGAAAACTGGGGGCGTGGGCGGCGGCACCGCTGCTCGGGTCCGTAGCCGTGATCGACTTCCTGCGCTACGGGCCGTACGCGGACGCCACGCCGTCCTGGCTGAGCCTGCTCAATCTGCTCCCGGGGGGGATGTTCGCCTACCAACTGGGCGTCTGCTGGTACGAGAAGAGGATCGGCAGGCGTGGCGCGTGGGCGCTGCTGATCGGCGGCGCCGCCCTGTTCGCGACGCTGCTCCTCGCGTTCCACTACCCGGAGTCGATGGTGGGCGTGCCGGGCGAGGCGCGGACGAACTCCCATCCGCCGTCCTTGCTGGTGCTCGCACTGGCGGCCGCGCAGAGCGGTGCGGCGATGCTCCTGCGGGACCGGATCGGCAGGCTGCTGCGACGGCCCGCGCTGTGGGCACCGGTCGTCGTCATCAACCTCTCGGCGATGACGATCCTTTGCTGGCATCAGACGGCGCTGCTGACAGCGGCGATACCCGGATCCTTCGTCGGCGCGATACCTGGACTGACGACGAGTCCGGACTCGCTGGGCTGGATAGCGGCGAGGATCGCGTGGCTTCCGGTCTTCACGGGGCTGCTCGTGCTGATCGGTAGGTACACGCGAGGCTTCGAGGCTCCCTGGAAGCGGGCGACTCATGTGCGGCGCGCGGTGGCCGGGCTGCTGGCAGCGGGGTTCGCCGTGTTCGCCCTGGGGCTCGCGTGAGGTGCCGGCCGGTCGCCGCCGGGGCAGGAGATGCCCCCGGCGACGGACCGGGCAGCTGGCTCCGGGGTGTTACTCGCGCCCCGCCGAGGTGAAGGTCATGTCGGCGTAGCGGTTGCCCGCGACCTGGGAAGCGATGGGGGCGACCAGGGCGAGTTCGTCGTCGGTGAGGGTGATGCGGGTGGCCGCGGCGTTCTCCTCGATGCGGCTTCGCTTGCGGGTGCCGGGGATCGGGACGACAGGGAGTCCGAAGGCCTGCGACTGCTGCTGCACCCAGGCCAGGGCGATCTGGCCGAGGGAGGCACCATGAGCCTCGGCGACCTGGCGCACCGGCTCGAGCAGAACCGCGTTGGCGGCGGCGTTGTCGCCGGTGAAGCGGGGCTGCTGGCGGCGGAAGTCGTCCGGATCGAGCTCCTTGTCGGCGCTGACGAAGGAGCCGGTGAGGAAGCCGCGCCCGAGCGGCGAGTACGGCACGAGGGCCACGCCCAGTTCGGCGGCGGTCGGCACGACCTCCTTCTCGATGTCGCGGCTGAACAGCGACCACTCGGACTGGAGGGCGGCGATCGGGTGGACTGCCTGGGCGGCTCGCAGTTCGCCACCGGTGACCTCGCTGAGGCCGAGGTGCTTGACCTTGCCGGCGGCGACGAGTTCGGCCATCACGCCGACGGTCTCCTCGATCGGCACGTTCACATCGCGGCGGTGCATGTAGTAGAGGTCGATGGTGTCGACGCCGAGACGCTGGAGGCTGGCGTCGATACAGGCGCGGATGTACGCGGGATCGTTGTTGATGAGGCGCTTCGTGGGGTCGCTCGGGTCCACGCCCAGGGCGAACTTGGTGGCCAGCACCACCTCGTCACGGTGCGCCTTGAGGAAGGGGGCAAGGAACTTCTCGTTCTCGCCGGCGGCATAGGCGTCGGCGGTGTCGTACAAGGTGACGCCAAGTTCCAGGCCCCGCTCCAGGGTGGCCCGCGCCTCGTCGGCATCTGTCGGACCGTAGGCCCAGCTCATGCCCATGCAGCCGAGGCCCTGCACGCCCACCAAGGGCCCGTTGTTTCCCAACTCCACAGTGGAAATCCGCTGCGGCTCCCCCGTGTGCTGCGTCTGCTCCGTGCTGCTCATGCGGTTCAGGCCCTCTCCGACGCCCGCCGGGCGCCCGTATAGAAGTCGATCTTGAAATCGAGTACGGACAAGGTGTCCTGGAGTTCGGCGATCCGGGACAGCACGTCCCTGCGCGTCGATTCGAGGAGCTCGCGGCGCTCCTCGAACGTGTCCTCACCGACCCGCACGAGTTCGGCGTAGCGCACCATGTGTGCCACCGGCATCCCGGTCAGCCGCAGCTTGCCGACGAAGGCGAGCCAGTCGAGATCGCGGTTGCTGTAGCGGCGCTGGCCCGTGTGCGAGCGGTCGATGTGGGGCATGAGCCCGATTCGCTCGTACCAGCGCAGCGTGTGGGCGGTCAGTCCGGTGACGGCCACGACCTCGCTGATCGTGTAGCGGTCCTGGCCGTCCGGGCGCGGGTGAGCGGTGGGGCCCGATGCGCAGACGTCGGCCTTGCTGGGTGCGGGGGTGGTCTCCATCACCGTCATGCCCCCACGCTAGAACGTTGAAGTGCACTCCAAGCAAGCGCATCGGGGAGGAATTCCGGACGGCGTCCGCCGATGCGATTCGGCCCGCGCGACGGTTCGGCCCGGCCCGTGGGCGTAGGAGGGTGTCCTCGCGGGGCCCGTTAGGCTCGTGGCCATGCAGAGCCTTGCGATGATCGAGAACTGGCCGGTACCGACCGCCGCCGCAGCCGTCGTCCGCGCGGACGGCACGGTCCTCGGGGCACACGGCCCGACGGCCGATCGTTTCCCGCTGGCCTCGGTCACCAAGCCGCTCGCCGCCTACGCGGCCCTCGTCGCCTACGAAGAGGGCGCGATCGAGTTCGACGACCCAGCCGGACCCGAGGGTTCCACGGTGCGCCACCTCCTCGCGCACACCTCCGGTCTCGCCTTCGACGAGCACCGGGCGACATCGGCGCCCGGCACACGGCGGCTGTACTCGAATGCGGGGTTCGAGGTGCTCGGGGACCACATCGCGAAGACGACGGAGATCCCGTTCGCGGAGTATCTCCACCAAGCGGTTCTCGAACCTCTCGGGATGAGCTCGACCACTCTGGAGGGCTCGCCCGCCAAGGACGGGGTGTCGACGGTGGACGACCTGGCACGGTTCGCCGCCGAGGTGCAGGCTCCCCGGCTGCTCGATCCGCGCACCGTCGCCGAGGCGATGACCGTGCAGTACCCGGGCCTCAAGGGCGTACTGCCGGGGTACGGGCACCAGAACCCGAACGACTGGGGGCTCGGGTTCGAGATCAGGGACTCCAAGTCGCCGCACTGGACGGGCAGTTCGTCGTCGCCTCGGACGTTCGGGCACTTCGGTCAGTCGGGCACGTTCCTGTGGGTCGACCCCGACGCGGGTGTCGCGTGTGTGGCGCTGACCGATCGGGCCTTCGGGCCGTGGGCGGCCGAGGTGTGGCCCCCCTTCACGGACGCGGTGCTCGCCGAGGTGTGAGGCGCCGGGCGTGAGGGATCGCGCCTGAGGGGCACGCGGCCGTTCGCAAGGGAGACCTCAGCGGGCGGCCATCTCCCACAGCAGCAGTTCCGCCGGTCCTGACGCCACGGCCTCGAGTCCGGATTCCCCGGCGATCCTGACCGAGTCGCCCGGGCCCAACTCCTCGCCACCGAGCACCACTTCACCGTGGACGACATGGACGTACACCTGGGCCGCGTCCGGGACGGCGGCTCGCTCCCCCGGTCCGAGGCGGCGCACATGCAGCAGGGAGCCGGCCTCGGGCACGTCGTAGGGGGTGGAGTCGGCGATGCCGTGCACGACCTCGTAGACCGGGTCGCCACCCGGCTCCAGAGGGGCGAGCCACATCTGGACGAAGACGAGCGGGTCGGGGCCGTCGTTGCGCTCGACATGGCGCACTCCGCCGCCCGCGCTGAGGCGCTGCACATCGCCGGGTGCGACCACGGACTCATGCCCCGTCGAATCGCGGTGGGTGAGCCGGCCCGAGACGACCCAGGTGACGATCTCGGTGTGGCTGTGCGGATGCTCGTCGAAGCCCGCGCCCGGCGCGAGGTGCTCCTCGTTGCAGGCCAGGATCGATCCGAAGCGCAGGTTGTCGGGGTCGTAGTGGGGCCCGAAGGAAAAGGCGTGGAACGACTCGATTCCGGTGTCCGGCTCGCCGCCGGGGTACCGGTCGCCGGAGCGACGTACATCCATCACGCCGTACACGGTAGACCCCCGGACGGGGACGTCCGCGCGGCCACCTTGCACCCTCCACTCCGCTGAGCCGTCCCGATAAGGCAGTCTTGTCCCCGTGCCCGAACCCTCAGCGAACGAAGCCCCGGACCATCGCGACCGCCGTGCGAACCCCCACCCGCACTCCGCGACCCTGAAGCGCCTGGAGAAGTCGTCCGGGAGCCTCGCCGCGCAGGCCATCACGCGCATGGACGAGACGCTGCCGTGGTACCGGGCGATGCCACCGGAGAACCGCTCCTGGATCGGGCTGGTCGCGCAGGCCGGTATCGCGGCCTTCACCGAGTGGTTCCGGCACCCGGACGCCCCCCAGGCGATCTCGACCGACGTGTTCGGCACCGCGCCCCGCGAGCTGACCCGGGCCATCACACTGCGCCAGACCGTGGAGATGGTCCGCACGACCATCGAGGTCATGGAGTCCGCGATCGACGAGGTGGCGGCGCCCGGCGACGAGTCGATCCTGCGTGAGGCACTGCTCGTCTACGCACGGGAGATCGCCTTCGCGACCGCCCAGGTCTACGCGCAGGCGGCTGAGGCGCGAGGCGCGTGGGACGCCCGCCTGGAGTCCCTGGTGGTCAACGCGGTCCTCTCGGGCGAGGCCGACGAGGGTGCCGTCAGCAGGGCCGCGGCGCTCGGGTGGAACTCGCCGGAGCACGTGTGCGTGGTGCTCGGCACCGCTCCCGAAGGGGACAGCGAGCTGACGGTCGAGGCGATCCGGCGGGCCGCCCGGCACGCCAAGCTCCAGGTCCTGACCGGGGTGCTCGGGGACCGTCTCGTCGTCATCGCGGGCGGCAACAACAATCCGCTCCAGGTCGCGAAGTCGCTGATCGGCCCGTACGCGGCGGGTCCTGTGGTGGCCGGGCCCGTGGTGCCGGACCTGCTCGCCGCCACCAGGTCGGCGCAGGCCGCGGCCGCCGGGCTCAAGGCGTGCGGGGCGTGGCAGGACGCTCCGCGCCCCGTTCTGGCGGATGATCTCCTTCCGGAGCGGGCGATCGCGAGCGACCCTGCCGCGCGCGAGCAGTTGGTGGAGGAGATCTACAGACCGCTCGAGGAGGCCGGCTCGGCTCTCCTCGAGACACTCAGCGTCTATCTGGAACAGGCGAGCAGCCTCGAAGGAGCGGCCCGGATGCTCTTCGTCCACCCGAACACCGTCCGCTACCGGCTCCGACGTGTGACAGACGTCACCGGCTGGTCACCCTCCGATGTCAGGTCGGCGTTCACGCTGCGGATCGCGCTGATCCTGGGGCGCTTGGCCGACGCAGATCCTCAGTCATAGCCTTTTGTCGGGGGCCTACAATTCCCCCTTCGGTTCTTCGTCCCTGTCCCCACGGGCGGCCGTGGCCGTCCACAAGAGAGAGTGTGAGAGTGCTCGTACTCGTCGCTCCCGGCCAAGGCGCTCAGACGCCCGGCTTCCTGACTCCCTGGCTCGACCTCCCCGGTGCCGCAGACCGCGTCGCCGCGTGGTCTGACGCCATCGGGCTCGACCTTGCCCACTACGGCACGCAGGCCGACGCGGACGCGATCCGTGACACGGCCGTCGCTCAGCCTCTGCTCGTCGCGGCCGGACTCCTGTCGGCCGCTGCACTCGGCGACATCGCTCCTGACGCCGTAGCGGGCCACAGCGTCGGCGAGATCACCGCAGCGGCCTTCGCCGGGGTTCTCGACGACACCGCCGCCCTCCAGCTCGTGCGCAAGCGCGGTCTGGCCATGGCCGATGCGGCCGCCGTGACCAAGACCGGTATGTCCGCCCTGCTCGGCGGCGACCCGGAGGTCACCGTCGCGCACCTGGAGAAGCTGGGTCTGACCCCGGCGAACGTGAACGGCGCCGGCCAGATCGTGGCCGCGGGCACCCTTGAGGAACTCGCCGCGCTCGAGGCCGACAAGCCCGAGGGCGTGCGCCGGGTCGTGCCGCTGACGGTGGCCGGCGCGTTCCACACCCGCCACATGGCTCCCGCGGTGGCGAAGCTGGAAGAGGCCGCCCAGGCCCTGACGCCCGCCGACCCCACGGTCGCGTACGTGTCGAACAAGGACGGCCGGACGGTCGCCACCGGTGCCGAGGTCGTCTCGCGCCTGGTCGGCCAGGTGGCCAACCCGGTCCGCTGGGACCTGTGCATGGAGACCTTCAAGGGGCTCGGCGTGACCGCGCTCGTCGAGGTGTGCCCGGGTGGCACCCTCACCGGTCTCGCCAAGCGCGCCCTGCCGGGTGTGAAGACCCTGGCCCTCAAGACCCCCGACGACCTCGACGCAGCCCGCGCCCTGATCGCCGAGCACTCCTCCGCCGCGGCGGACACGCAGACGGCCTGACAAGGAGCCCCGAGAGCATGTCGAAGATCAAGCCCAGTCAGGGCGCCCCGTACGCGCGCATCATGGGCGTCGGCGGTTACCGGCCGACGCGGGTCGTGCCGAACGAGGTGATCCTCGAGACGATCGACTCGTCCGACGAGTGGATCCGCTCCCGTTCGGGCATCGCGACGCGCCACTGGGCCTCCGACTCGGAGACCGTGGCCGCGATGTCGATCGAGGCCTCCGGCAAGGCCATCGCGGACGCCGGGATCAGCGCGGAGCAGATCGGCGCCGTGGTCGTGTCGACCGTGTCACACTTCAAGCAGACCCCGGCCATCGCCACCGAGATCGCGGACAAGCTCGGCACCGCCAAGGCGGCCGCGTTCGACATCTCCGCCGGGTGCGCAGGCTTCGGCTACGGCCTGACCCTCGCCAAGGGCATGGTCGTCGAGGGCAGCGCCGAGTACGTGCTGGTGATCGGCGTGGAGCGGCTGAGCGACCTGACCGACCTGGAGGACCGCGCGACGGCCTTCCTTTTCGGTGACGGCGCCGGCGCCGTCGTCGTGGGCCCCTCGCAGGAGCCGCACATCGGTCCCACCGTCTGGGGTTCCGAGGGCGACAAGTCCGAGACGATCAAGCAGACCGTGCCGTGGGACGAGTTCCGCGTCGGTGATGTGTCGAAGCTGCCGCTCGACAGCAAGGGCGACATCAAGTTCCCTGCGATCACGCAGGAGGGCCAGGCGGTGTTCCGCTGGGCCGTGTTCGAGATGGCGAAGGTCGCCCAGCAGGCGCTGGACGCGGCCGGGATCAGCGCGGACGACCTGGACGTCTTCATTCCGCACCAGGCAAACATGCGGATCATCGACTCGATGGTGAAGACTCTGAAACTGCCGGAGCATGTCACGGTCGCCCGTGACATCGAGACCACCGGCAACACCTCGGCCGCCTCGATTCCGCTCGCGATGGAGCGGCTTCTGGCGACCGGGAAGGCGAAGAGCGGCGACACCGCCCTCGTCATCGGCTTCGGGGCGGGTCTCGTCTACGCCGCCACGGTCGTTACCCTCCCCTAGGCAGACCGTCCGGATCGCTCCGGGCGGAAACGCCGCCACACCCTCTGGATACATAAGAAGGAGCGCCAACATGGCCGCCACTCAGGAAGAGATCGTCGCCGGTCTCGCGGAGATCGTGAACGAGATCGCCGGCATCCCGGTCGAGGACGTCCAGCTGGACAAGTCCTTCACCGACGACCTGGACGTCGACTCGCTGTCCATGGTCGAGGTCGTCGTCGCCGCCGAAGAGCGCTTCGACGTCAAGATCCCGGACGACGACGTCAAGAACCTCAAGACCGTCGGTGACGCCACCGACTACATCGTCAAGCACCAGGCCTGATCAACAGCTCGCCTAGTGCTGCCGCTCCGCCACCCGGCGGTGGCGCCGCTGAATCCCTCGCATCCGTTGGAGAAAGAATTCCTGTGAGCCCGACCAATCGCACCGTGGTCGTCACCGGTATCGGCGCAACCACACCGCTGGGTGGCGACGCGACGTCCACCTGGGAGGGTCTGGTCGCCGGTCGTTCCGGTGTCCGTCCCCTCGAACAGGAGTGGGCCGCCGACCAGGCGGTTCGCATCGCGGCGCAGATCGCCGTGGAACCGAGCGAGATCATCCCGCGCCCGCAGGCCCGTCGCCTGGACCGCTCGGCGCAGTTCGCGCTGATCGCGGCCAAGGAGGCCTGGGCCGACGCCGGTTACACCGACAAGGCCGGTGAGGACCCCGCCGTCGCCCCCGACCGGCTCGGCGCGGTCATCGCCTCCGGCATCGGCGGCGTGACGACGCTCCTCGACCAGTACGACGTGCTGAAGGAGAAGGGCGTACGCCGCGTCTCCCCGCACACCGTCCCGATGCTCATGCCGAACGGCCCCTCGGCCAACGTCGGCCTGGCCGTGAACGCCCGCGCGGGTGTGCACACCCCGGTCTCCGCCTGCGCGTCCGGCGCCGAGGCCATCGGCTACGCGATCGAGATGATCCGCACGGGCCGTGCGGACGTCGTGGTCGCCGGTGGCACCGAGGCCGCCATCCACCCGCTGCCCATCGCCGCCTTCGGCAACATGATGGCGATGTCCAAGAACAACGACGACCCGCAGGGCGCCTCGCGTCCCTACGACGTCGGCCGGGACGGCTTCGTCCTCGGCGAGGGCGCCGGTGTCCTGGTCCTCGAGTCCGCCGAGCACGCCGCCAAGCGCGGTGCCCGCGTCTACGCGGAGGCGGTCGGCCAGGGCATCTCCGCCGACAGCCACGACATCGTCCAGCCGGAGCCGGGCGGCCGCGGCATCTCACAAGCCCTGCAGAACCTGCTCGACAACACCGACCTGGACCCGGCCGAGATCGTGCACGTGAACGCGCACGCGACCTCGACGCCGGCCGGTGACGTGGCCGAGCTCAAGGCGCTGCGCAAGGTCTTCGGCGACGACACCGACCACATGGCGGTCTCCGCCACCAAGTCGATGACGGGCCACCTCCTCGGCGGCGCCGGCGGTATCGAGTCGGTCGCGTCGGTGCTCGCCCTGTACCACCGGGTGGCTCCGCCGACGATCAACGTCGAGAACCTCGACCCGGAGGCGGAGGCTGCCGCCGACATCGTCCGCGGTGAGGCTCGCAAGCTGCCCGTCGAGGGCCGCATCGCCGCGCTGAACGACTCGTTCGGCTTCGGCGGACACAACGTCGTGCTGGCGTTCCGCTCGGTCTGACCCCCGCGTACACGTACGTAGCCGAAGGGCCCCCACCGTGATGGTGGGGGCCCTTCGGCAACTGCGAACCACTACGTCTGAATGCCTCACACCACCTGGTGCAGCCACCGCACCGGGGCGCCCTCGCCCGCGTAGCGGAAGGATTCCAGTTCGTCGTCCCAGGGCTTGCCGAGGAGCTTGGCGAGCTCGGCCTCCAGGTCCGTCTCGCCGCCCTTGGAGCGCGCGAGCGCGGCGCGCAGCCGGTCCTCGGGGATGAGGATGTCGCCGTGGATGCCGGTGACGGCGTGGAAGATGCCCAGTTCGGGGGTGGCGCTGTAGCGCTCGCCCTCGGCCGTCGCGCAGGGTTCCGCCGTCACCTCGAAGCGCAGGAGCTGCCAGCCGCGCAGCGCGGACGCCAGTTTGGAGGCGGTGCCCGCCTCACCGCGCCAGGAGAACTCGGATCTCCACGTTCCCGGCGCCGCCGGCTGGCGGATCCAGTCGAGGTTGATGCGCGCGCCGAGCACGCCCGCGACTGCCCATTCGACGTGCGGGCACAGCGCGCGCGGTGCGGAGTGCACGTACAGAACTCCACGTGTCGTCACCGGGACCTCCAGTGTGGGACGAGGTTCGCCTTCCCCGGCGGCCTCGCGCCCGTGCCGAGCAGGTTTCCCCAAAGACCGGTTGAACCAGGGGAACCAGGAAAAAAGGGACAGATGTGACGTGATGTAATTTAGCGGAAGCTGCGCTGCGGGGCTTTACCGGGTCGGCCGACCGCCCTGTCGCTACCGCGACAGCAGTGGCCGGGCCGCCACGGGGCGAGGCTACCGTGTGGCGGCGCAAGGAGTGTGACGTACCGTCGGTCCCGGTGCCCTCAAACGCCGACGTTTCACCCGCGGGGACTCAACCGCGGCGGGGTGCACGGCGTCACGTTCGACGGCAGAGGCGCCGGCAGCGGCCGGAAGCGGTGAGAGAGGACAACGGGATGCGGATCCGAAGCCACCGGTCGGCTGCCGTCCGGGCCGCCGTCGCCGGTGTGACGGCGGTTCTGCTCGGCGCCGCGGGCCTCGCCGCGTGCGACGCGATCGGCGGCAACTCCCCGGGGCCGAAGGGCAGTACGGCCGGTACGAAGCCGTCCGCGAAGCCCACCCCCACGTGGGACACGAGCCCGCGCTCCGTTGCCGCCGTGGGCGACTCCATCACGCGGGGCTTCGACGCCTGCTCGGTCCTCACGGACTGCCCGGAGGTGTCGTGGGCGACCGGTTCCGACACCGGGGTGCGCAGTCTCGCGGTCCGGCTCCTGGGGAAGGATCGAGCGGCCACGCACAGTTGGAACTACGCGCGCACCGGCGCCCGGATGGCTGACCTTCCCGCGCAGATGGAGCAGGCGGCCGCGGTGTCGCCGGGCCTGGTGACGGTGATGGCGGGGGCCAACGACGCGTGCCGGCCGACTCCCGCCTCGATGACGCCGGTCGACACGTTCCGCGCCGACTTCGAGGACGCGATGCGCACGCTGCGGCGCGAGGTGCCCAAGGCACAGGTGTATGTGTCGAGCGTGCCGGACCTCAAGCGCCTGTGGTCGGCGGGCCGGACGAACCCGCTGGGCAAGCAGGTGTGGAAGCTCGGCATCTGTTCGTCGATGCTGGCCGACCCGGACGACCTCGCCGCGGCTGCGACGCGGCGCCGGGCGTCGGTGCAGGACCGAGTGGTGGCGTACAACGAGGTGCTCCAGGACGTGTGCGCGAAGGACCGGCGGTGCCGGTACGACGGCGGGGCGGTCTTCGACTACCGGTTCGACGGGCGGCAGCTGAGTCACTGGGACTGGTTCCACCCCAGCAAGGACGGCCAGTCGCGGCTCGCGGCGATGGCGTACCGCCGGGTGACGGCGAAGGAGCCCATCACCTGAGCCGGGGGCTCCCGGGCGTAGGGTCTCGATCATGCGCAGCGAACTCTTCGGCACGCTCCCCGATGGCACGCCCGTCCACCGCTGGACCCTCGAACGCGACGGGGTGCGGGTGCGCGTCCTGACGTACGGCGGGATCGTGCAGTCGGCGGAGGTTCCCGACCGGTCCGGTGCCACGGCGGATGTGGCACTCGGGTTTCCCTCACTGGACGGGTACCTCGCCCACCCGGGTCCTTTCCTCGGCGCGTTGGTCGGCCGGTACGCGAACCGGATCGCGGGCGGCCGCTTCCCGCTCGACGGCCGGATCTACCACCTGGCCCAGAACAACGGGACGAACGCGCTGCACGGCGGCGAGCGCGGCTTCGACAAGCGCGTGTGGGACGCGGACCCGCTGGAGCACGGTGTGCGCCTGCACCGGGTGAGTCCGCACGGCGAGGAGGGCTTCCCGGGGCGCATGGAGGTCTCGGCGACGTACACGCTCGACGAGGGCGGGGCGCTGCGGATCGCGTACGAGGCGGTGACCGACGCGCCGACCGTCGTGAACCTGACGAACCACTCGTACTGGAATCTGGGCGGCGCGGGCTCGGGTGACGCGGCGGGCGGGCACGAGGTGCGGATCGCGGCCTCGCGGTTCACCGCGTCGGACGGGGATCTGATCCCGACCGGGGAGTTCACCGAGGTGGCGGGGACGCCCTTCGACTTCCGGGAGCCGCGGAAGCCGGGGCTCGGCCACGACCGCAACTATGTGCTCGACAAGGGGGTCACCGAGGCGCCGGTGGAGGTCGCCGAGCTGCACGACCCGGCGTCGGGGCGGACGCTGGCCGTCGCGACGACCGAGCCGGGACTCCAGCTGTACACAGCCGACCACTTCGACGAGACGCTGCCGTTCGCACCCGGCGCCGGGATCGCCCTGGAGACCCAGCACTTCCCGGACTCCCCCAACCGGCCCCGGTTCCCGCCGACAGAACTGAGGCCGGGTCAGGTGTTCCGGTCGGAGACGGTGTACGGGTTCGGCACCCGCGCCTGAACCGCAGGATCCTGAACCGCCGGAGCCGGGAGCGAAACCGGAACCCGTACCCCCGCCGGCCCTGGCACCCGCACAAGCACCCACACCCGCCCCGCCTCAGCCCGCTTCCCGCTCCTGCCCCGGCCCCGGCCCCGGCCCCGGCGAATCCGCTCAGACCTTGACCCTCGCGCTCACGCGGCGGTCCGCGACCGAGCGGCCCGCCTCGACCTCGTACGCGCCCGGCTGGTGGGCCCACGCGTCGGCGTTCTCGTCCCAGATCTCGAAGGCCCGGCGCGGCAGCGGGACGGTGACCTCGACGCTCTCGCCGGGTGCCGCCTCGACGCCCGCGAAGCCGGCCAGCCAGCGGGCCGGGCGGGCGGGGTCGGCCTGTTCGGGCGCCAGATAGACCTGGACCACCTCGCGACCGGACCGCTCACCGGAGTTGCGCACCCGGACCACGGCCGTCGCGCCCCCGTCCCGCACCTCGATCGCCTCGTACGTCCAGTCGGTGTAGCCGAGACCGTGACCGAAGGCGTACGACGGGGTGGCGCCCGACCGCTCCCAGGCGCGGTAGCCGATGAACACGCCCTCGGTGTAGGCCAGCCGGCCGTCAGTGGGGGCGACCTCGGTGACGGGCGCGTCATCGAACGTGCCCCAGGTGGTGGGCAGCCGGCCGCCGGGCTCCTCGGCGCCGGTGAGGACGTCGGCGAGGGCGTCGCCGCCCTCCTGGCCGGGGAACCAGCTCAGGAGCACGGCCGCGACGTCCTCGCGCCACGGGAGTTCCACCGGGGAGCCGGAGTTCACGACCACGACGGTGTTCGGGTTGGCGGCGGCGACGGCGCGCACGAGGTCGTCCTGGCGGCCCGGCAGGCGCAGGTCCTTGCGGTCGAAGCCCTCGGACTCGACGCGTTCGGTGGTGGCCACCACGACGACCGCGGTGTCGGCGGAGCGCGCGGCCTCGACGGCCTCGGCGATCAGCTCGTCGGGATCGCGCTGCGGCTCGCGGTGGACCAGCGAGAACGCGATGGCCTGGAGCGGGGCGCCCTCGGGCTTGAAGACGACGTAGCGCAGGGACACGTCGACGGGTTCGCCGGAGACGAGGTCGACGTCCCCGCGGCCGACGGGGCTGCCGAAGAACGCCGCGAACGGGTCGGCGGCGGAGGCCAGCGGCTGCTCCCCGTCGAAGAGGACCTGTCCGGCGACGGTGAGGGTGAAGCCGCCGATGCCCTGGGTGCCGAAGGTGTGCGGCCCGGAGACGCGCGGGGTGAAGGTGCCGGTGAACTCGACGGTGTGCAGGGTGTCGTGGGTGACTCCGTCGGGCAGGTCGGCGCCGATCCACTGGATGCGGCCGCCGGGCACGGAGGCGGTGCCGATGATGTCGCCGGCGGCGTCCAGGCAGCGGGCGCGCAGCTCGAACCCGGCGCCCGCGGCGGCGAGTTCCTCGTTCGGGTCGGCGCCGATCGCGTAGGTGAGCGTGCCCTCGGGGAGCGCGGCGGTCAGTCCGTCGAGCGGGGAGACGACGTGGATGGGGAAGACGGTGGCGGAGCCGCCGCCGAGGACGCGGGCGTCGCGTGCGGCGGCGCCGATGAGGGCGACACTGCCGCCCGAACGCAGCGGAAGCGCACCGGAGTTGCGTACGAGGACGAAGGCGCGGCGAGCGATCTCGCGGGCGAGTGCCTCGCCGTCGATCTCGGCGGGCATCTCGGTGTCGGTGACCTCGGGGGCGGCGCCTTCGAGGATGCCGACGCGGGCGGCGAGGCGCAGCACGTTGCGCACGGCCTCGTCGACGGTGGACTCCTCGACCTCTCCGGCACGGACGGCGGCGGCGAGCGCGGGCCCGTACACCGTCTCCGGGCCGGGCATGGCCACGTCCAGGCCGCCCATGATGTCGCCGGTGGTGGAGCGGGCGGCCATCCAGTCGGAGACGTTGAAGCCGTCGAAGCCCCATTCGCCGCGGAGCACCTCGTTCACGAGGTAGCGGTGTTCGGTCATCGTCGTGCCGTTGACCGTGTTGTAGGCGGTCATGATGCCCCAGGGGTGCGCGTTCTCGACGATCGCCTCGAAGGGGGCGAGGTAGAGCTCGCGCAGGGCGCGGGCGCTGACCACGTTGTCCACGGTGAAGCGGTCCGTCTCGGCGTCGTTGGCGACGAAGTGCTTGACGGTGGTGCCGACTCCGCCGGACTGCACGCCGCGTACGTAGCCGGTGCCGATCGCGCCGGTCAGGTACGGGTCCTCGCTGTACGCCTCGAAGTGCCGGCCCCCGACGGGCGTGCGGTGCAGGTTGACGGTCGGGGCGAGCAGCACGTGCACGCCCTTGCGCCGGGCCTCCTGGGCGAGCAACTGCCCTGCTCTGCAAGCAAGTTCGGGGTCCCAGGTGGCGGCGAGCGCGGTCGGCGACGGAAGGGCGATCGAGGGGTCGTCGGCGGTCCAGCGGATGCCGCGGACGCCGATCGGGCCGTCCGACATCACGAGGGACGCGAGGCCGATGCCGGGCACGGCGGGCAGGGACCACATGTCCTGCCCGGCGAGGAGGCCCGCCTTGGTGTCGAGGTCGAGCTTGCCGAGTGCGGCCTCGACGACCGCCTCGCGTACCTGGTCCTGCTGGTTGTCCGCCACGACGGCGCCTCCTCGTTGAAGTCCGACCCTTGTCCGTCATCCTGCACCCGTTATCTGTAGATCAGTAGGTTTCGTTATCTTGCCGTTATGAACGATGTCGTACGGTGACGGCATGGGTACGAGAACCGCCAGGAGCGAGGAACGGCGCGCGGAGATCCTCCGTGCCGCCCTGGAGGTGATCGCCGAGCGCGGGTACCGCGGCGCGACACTGGGGGCGGTGGCCGAGCGCGTCGGGCTCACGCAGCAGGGGTTGCTGCACTACTTCCGCACCAAGGAGGCGCTGCTCGTCGCGGTCCTGGAGGAGCGCGACCAGTGGGACGCGGTGCCGGACGGCCGGTGGCGCCTCGACCTGCTCGCCTCGCTGGTCGAGTACAACGCGATGCGTCCCGGCATCGTGCAGACGTTCTCCGCGCTGCTCGGCGAGAGCGTCACGGAGGACCACCCGGCGCGGCCCTACTTCACACAGCGGTACGGGAACGTGCGGGAGAGCATGGCCTCCGTGCTGCGCACCGAGTACGGGGCGCGGCTGCCCGGGGGCCTCACACCCGAGCGGGCGGCGCCGCTGCTCGTGGCGGTGATGGACGGGCTGCAGTACCAGTGGCTGCTGGACCCCGAGTCGGTGGACATGCCGGGCGCGTTCCGCGACTTCCTGACACTCATCGAAGGCGACCCGGGTGACAGGGGCGCCCCGGGCGACGCGGGGGACGCAGAACCCGGGTGAACTCCCGTGTGCGCGGCGGCTACTGGCGCCAGGCGACCGCGAGCGTCTTGCTCACCGCGCACACCAGGACGTAGGCGATGGCCCAGCCGACGTCCCCGGCGAGCAGGAGCGCGGCCGCGCCCGCCCCGAACCACACCAGCTCGAAGGCGACCCGGCCCGCGCCCCGCGTCTTGTACGACGCCTTCTGGGACCCGAACAGCGCCCACAGCGTGATCATCACGGCGATGACCCCGAGGCCGAGCAGCCAGGCGAGCGGGGCCGAGACGTCGCGGGTGAACCCCCAGCGCCCGACGGCCCCGAGTGCCGCCAGCTCGATCAGGAAGAGCACACCCAGGTTCGCCGTCTTCATGGGCGCAGTATGACAAGGCCTACCGCTCGCGGATACGGGTGACGGCCCGCGCGATGTCCTCATGGGTGAGGGACGGGTCCGCCGCGGCCTCCTTGAAGTGACCCAACACGGCTTCCATCGCGGGGAGTTCGGTGGTCCCGGTGGCCAGGGCGATGTCCTTGACGGCGAGGTCCGAGCCGAAGTGCACGCCCTCGGCGAAGGCGCGGGCGACGGCTCCGCCGAGGGGGCCCGCGGCGAGGGCGCCCTTCGCGACGTCCTCGGGCAGGCCGAGCGCGTCCGCGAGCGCCATGGCCTCGGCGACCAGGCCGACGCCGCCGATGACTGCGGTGTTGACGACGAGTTTGAGTGCGGCGCCGGAGCCGGGCGCGCCCGTGCGGGTGACCGTACCGAGGTGGGCGAGTACGCCTTCGATCCGGTCCGCGTCGCCGCCCGCGAGGATGCCGAGCTCGCCCGACTCGGCCTTGTCGGTGCTGCCCATGACCGGGGCGTCGACGAGGGTCACCCCGTCACCGAGGCGGGCCGCCAGCTGCCGTACGGCCTCGGGACCGATGGTCGACATCTCCGCCCAGCAGGTGCCGGGCCGCAGCTCGGGCGTGATGGCGTCGGCGACCTCGGACACGGCGTCCGGGGTGGCGAGCATCGTGATGACCACATCCGCGTCGCGCACGGCGTCGGCGGGGCTGTCGGCGAGCGCGGCACCCCGTTCGACGAGCGGGGCGGCTTTCGCCGGGGTGCGGTTCCAGACGGTCAGTGGGTGTCCGGCGTCGAGGAGATGGCGGGCCATGGGCGCGCCCATGTGACCGAGGCCGAGGAAGGCGATCTTTTCCATGCTCCGACGCTAGCCCGTGCCCGCGGCCCCCGGCGTCAGTGCGTGGCCGGTTCCCCGGGCTCCGGGGCCGGTTCCGGGGCCGTCTCGCCGAGCAGGTCACGGGCCATCAGCGTCGCGCCCGCCACCGCGCCCGGCATCAGGAACACGGCGACGAATGGCACCAGGAACGCGACCGCGAGCGGCGTGCCGAAGCCCCAGGCGAGGCCCTTGCGGGAGCGCAACAGGGCGAGGCGCTCTCGGAGTTCGACGCCGCGGCGCTGGAGCGCGACCGCGGCGAGTTCCTCCGTGAGGAAGAAGCCGGTGACGAAGAAGCCGATCACCGGGACGACGGTCTGGCCGACGAGCGGGACGAAGCCGAGGGCGAAGAGCAGGATGGCCCAATCGGCGGCGCGCACCAGGGTGCGCAGGCTGTCGCGGGCCGAGATCCACAGTTCGCGCCAGAGCGGGAGCCCCGACTCGGGGGCGTGGCCGCCCTCGGCGAGGTCGACCTGTTCCGACAGGGACTCGTAGAAGGGCTGGCCGATCAGGAGGGTGACGGCGGTGAAGGTGAGGACGGCGAGGAGCAGGGCCAGGGCGAAGAGCACGGCCGTCAGGAAGCCGCGGAACAGGCCGGCCCACGGCGAGGTCCAGTCGTCGGCGAAGGGGGTCGCCCAGGTGACGAAGTCGTCGCCCCACCGGGTCAGGCAGACCAGCGCGGCCGCGTACAGGACCAGGGTGATCAGGCCGGGCAGGAGCCCCATGCCGAACTGCTTGCCGTGCTGGTTGACCCAGCGCTGGCCCTTCACCAAGTAGCCGAAGCCCGCCCCGAGATCATGCATGGGGACACCCTATGGGGACCGGCCCGCACCCCTTGCGCGGGGTACGGGCCGGGGCCGGGTCGCATCGGTCACACGGAGAGCGTGACCGTGATGTTGCCGCGGGTGGCCTTGGAGTACGGGCACACCTGGTGGGCCTTCTCGACCAGGGACTTGGCGGTGGCCTCGTCCACGTTCGGGATCTTGGCGGAGATCTCGACGATGAGGCCGAAGCCCTCGTCGTTCTTGCCGATACCCACGTGCGCGGTGACGGTCGAGCCGGAGATGTCGGCGTTCTCCTGGCGGGCGACCACGGCGAGCGCGCCCTGGAAGCAGGCGCTGTAGCCGGCGGCGAACAGCTGCTCCGGGTTGGTGCCGGCGCCGCTGCCGCCCTGCTCCTTGGGCGGGTTCACGACGACGTCGAGCTTGCCGTCGTCCGTGGAGACGCGGCCGTCACGGCCGTTCTCCGCGGTGGCCACGGCGGTGTAGACGACGTCCGACTGCTGGATGGGCATCCCGTACTCCCTCATTCGATCCGGTAGGCGGAAAGAGATTACCGAATCACGGAAGAAACGAGCGTGACCGGGGTCACTCACCCAGCTTGACGACCATCTTTCCGATGTTGTCGCCGCGCAGAACCCCGAGGAACGCCTCCAGGTTGTTCTCGATGCCCTCGACGACGGTCTCGCGGTACTTGAGCTCGCCGGAGCGGATCCAGGCGCCGACCTGCTGCACGAACTGCGGCTGGAGGTCGTAGTGGTCGCCGACGAGGAAGCCCTCGATGCGGCCGCGGGTCTGGATCAGGCGGGACAGGTTGCGCGGGCCGGGGGCGGCCTCGGTGTTGTTGTAGACCGAGATCGCGCCGCAGATCGCGATGCGCCCGTCCCGGTTGAGCTGGCCGATCGCCGCTTCGAGGTGGTCGCCGCCGACGTTGTCGAAGTAGACGTCGATGCCGTCGGGGGCCGCCTGCTTGAGCTGCTCGAAGACGGAGCCGTCCTTGTAGTTGAACGCCGCGTCGAAGCCGTACTCCCCGATGAGCAGCTTGACCTTCTCGGCCGAGCCCGCCGAGCCGACGACGCGGCCGGCACCGAGGAGCTTGGCGATCTGGCCGACCTGGCTGCCGACGGCACCGGCCGCGCCGGAGACGAAGACCGTGTCGCCCTCCTTGAAGGAGAGGGTGCGCAGGAGACCCGCGTACGCGGTCAGGCCCGTCATGCCGAGGACACCGAGGTACGCCGACAGGGGCGCGGCCTCCGGGTCGACCTTCACGGCCTGCTTGGCGTCGAACGTGGCGTACTCGCGCCAGCCGTTGAAGTGCAGCACGTGGTCACCGACGGCCACGCCCTCGTCGTTCGAGGCGACGACCACGCCGACCGCGCCGCCCTGCATCGCCTTGCCGAGCTCGTACGGGGCGACGTACGACTTGGCGGCGCTCATGCGGCCGCGCATGTACGGGTCCACGGACACGTACAGGTTCTTGACGAGCACCTGGCCGGGGCCGGGCTGGGCGATCTCCACCTCGGCGAGCTGGAAGTCCTCGGGCTTGGGCCAGCCGACCGGGCGGCCGGTCAGGTGCCACTCGCGGCTGGTGGCGGGGATCTGAGGGGTGTCGACAGACATGGCGGGGCGCCTCCTGATTGCTTCACTTACTGAAACAACCATGCTCCTCGATATTTCATAGTGTCAAGTAAATGGGTACTCTGGAGTACATGGCCGCAAGCAGCTCCGCCCCGAAACCCGTGACGGGCGACCCCGTGACACCCGATCCCGCGACAGCCGACCCGGTGACCGCCGACCTGGTCGAGCTGATCGGCACGCTGGTCTCACGCCACTACAAGGAGTACGAGCAGGCCGCCGGGGGTCAGGGGCTCACCACGGCGCAGGCGCGGGTCCTCGACCTGCTCTCCCGCGAGCCGATGCCCATGCGGCGCATAGCCCAGCAGGTGAACTGCGAGCCGTCGAACATCACCGGGCTCATCGACCGCCTGGAAGGGCGCGGCCTCGTCGAGCGCCGCCCCGACCCGGCCGACCGGCGCGTGAAACTGGCCGCGCCGACGGAAGAGGGCGTGCGGATGGCGCGCGGCGTGCAGGGGAACCTGGGCTTCGCTCGCGGGGCCATCGCCTCGCTGACCGGCGAGGAGCGGGACTCACTGCGCAGGCTCCTCGCCAAGATGATGGACGCCGACACCACGGCCTGACGCCGGCCGTGTCTTCCGGCGACAAGCCGCGGCTTCCGCCAGGAGCCCGTCCGTCGCGGTACCGGCCGCAAGGCGCAACCCTTAGGTGCACCACCACAGGAAGCGGTCGCACGTCTTCGTCGGGGTGGGCTGCGGCGGGGGCGGTGTCGTGGTGGGCCCGGGGGCGGGCGTGCCGGGGCCGGCCGGGGTGTCCGGGGTCGGGGTGGCGGCGGGCACCGAGGTGGCGCGCCCCCCGGTCCCCTCCTGCGTCTCCCCCGCCTTCTTGTCCTTGTCGTCCTTCGCGTCCGTGGACTCCGACGCGGACGGGGAGGGGGACGCCGAGGCGCTCGACGCCTGCGGGTCCGCCTCGGCCGCTGCGGCGCCGGTCGGGGTGGCGGCCGCCGAGGACGCGGCGGCCTCGGCCTCCTGGTCGGCGGCCTCCTCGGCCGACGTGGACGAGCCACGCCCGTCGCCGTCCGCCGACGACTCGGTGCCGAGTTCCGCGAAGCTGAGGCCGCCCGCGGCGAGCGCGAGCCCCGCGGCGGCGATCACGATCTTGTTGCGCCGGCGCCGGTGGGCCCTGCGGGCGCCGCGCTCACGGCGTTCTCTGCGCGAGCGGCGGGTGTGCGTGGGTTCGTCGGCGTGAGAGGCGCCGGCGTTCTCGGCCGACTCCTGCGCCGCGAGCGCCTCCGCGTGCTCGCGGCAGGCTTCGGCGGGCGTGCCGCACCCAGGGCAGGCGAGGGCGCCGTTGAGGTGCCTTCGGCACGGGTGGCAGTAATCCATGACGCATGGAGGCTAGGCGCCGCGCCGGTAACGGAAAAAGCCGGTGCTGTGAATGTTCTGTGCGGAACCGCGTGTTTCGAAGAATTGACCCTGCATACGGCTTCTGTGCACGACGCGGCGGGCAATGCGCTGCGCGAACCATTGACACCCCGCACGCACCTCCTTACTGTCACGCCAGGATTTCGAACGCATGACGAAATATCGAACGTCGCAGGGGGCAACTGCCGTGCGCATCACGGGAATCAGCACGCATGTGGTCGGGACGCCTTGGCGCAACCTGACCTACGTCCAGGTGCACACCGACGAGGGGATCACAGGGGTCGGCGAGACCCGGATGCTGGGTCACACCGACGCGCTCATCGGCTACCTGAAGGAGGCTCAGGCCAACCACATCGTCGGCTCGGACCCCTTCGCGACCGAGGATCTCGTACGGCGCATGAAGTACGGGGACTACGGGCGGGCCGGGGAGATCGTGATGTCCGGCATCGCGGTCGTCGAGATGGCCTGCTGGGACATCAAGGGCAAGGCGCTCGGCGTCCCGGTGTGGCAGCTTCTCGGCGGCAAGGTGACGGACCGGGTCAAGGCGTACGCGAACGGCTGGTACACCACCGAGCGCACCCCCGAGGCGTACCACAAGGCGGCGCGGGCGGTGATGGAGCGCGGGTACAAGGCGCTGAAGATCGACCCCTTCGGAACCGGGCACTACGAGCTCGACCACGAACAGAGCCTGTACGCCGTGTCGTTGATCGAGGCGGTGCGCGACGCGATCGGGCCCGACGCCGAGCTGATGCTGGAGATGCACGGCCGGTTCTCGCCCTCCACCGCCATCCGTCTGGCGCGCGATCTCGCTCCCTTCAAACCCGCGTGGCTGGAGGAGCCGGTGCCGCCGGAGAACCTCAAGGCGCTGGAGAAGGTGGCCGCGAAGGTGGACATCCCGGTCGCCACCGGTGAGCGGATCCACGACCGGATCGAGTTCCGCGAACTGTTCGAGAGCCAGGCCGCGGACATCATCCAGCCGGACGTCGGCCACATCGGCGGCATCTGGGAGACGCGGAAGCTGGCGGCGACGGCGGAGTCCCACTATGTGCTGGTCGCGCCGCACAACGTGGGCGGTCCCGTCCTGACCGCGGCGTCGCTCCAGGTCGGCTTCACCACACCGAACTTCAAGGTCCTTGAGCACTTCAACGACTTCGCGGACGCGGACATCAAGAAGGTCGTGAAGGGCGCGCCGCAGGTCGACCCGGAGACCGGCTGCTTCGAGCTGTCGCACGAGCCGGGACTCGGGGTCGAGCTCGACGTGGACGCGGCGGCCGAATTCCCGCAGCAGCAGGCACGGTTCGACCTGTGGGCCGAGGGCTGGGAGAAGCGAGCGCCGAAGGGCGGCGAGCAGTGAACTCCGCCGTCGTCATCGACGCGCCGGGCGAGCACCGGATCGTCCCGCACGAGCCGGTGCCGCCCGCGGCGGGTGAGGCGCTGGTCCGCGTCCACGCCGTGGGCATCTGCGGCAGCGACCGCGAGGTCCACCAGGGCAACCGGCCCGAGGGGTACGTGCGGTACCCGCTCACGCCGGGGCACGAGTGGTCCGGCACCGTCGAGGCCGTCGGGCCGGGCGCCCCGGATTCGCTCGTCGGCAGGAAGGTCGTCGGCGAGGGCTTCCGCAGCTGCCAGGTCTGCGACCGGTGCCACGCCGGCGAGACCACGCTGTGCACGTCGGGGTACGAGGAGACCGGGTTCACGCAGCCCGGCGCCATGGCCACCACACTGACCCTGCCGGCCCGTCTCCTGCACGTCCTGCCGGACGACGCCGACCTGACGGCGGCCGCGCTGCTCGAACCCGCGGCCTGTGTCGCCGCGGCCGCGCTCAAGGCGGACGCGCGGCCGGGCGAGCGCGTCGCCGTCGTCGGCGCGGGCACCCTCGGCATGCTCGCCGTGCAGTTCCTCGCGGCGAGCTCCCCCGCCGAGCTCCTCACCGTCGACACCCGGCCCGAACGGGGCTCCCTGGCAAAGACGTTCGGCGCGACGGACTTCCGTACGCCCGGCCAGGAGCTGCCCGGCGACTTCGATGTGGTGATCGAGACCGCCGGGTCCGCGGACTCGGCCCGTACCGCGGCGTCGCTGCTGCGGCGCGGGGGGCGGCTCGTCCTCACCGGGCTCCCGGCGTCCGGCGCGGCGGGGCTCGACCCGACCGGACTCGTCGTGCGGCAGCTGGAGGTGCGGACCGTGTTCGGGGCTCCGTCGGCGGCCTGGGCGCACGCCGTGCGGGTCTTCGGCGCGGGGCTCCTGGATCCACTGCCGCTGGTGACGCACGAGCTGCCGCTGGATCAGTTCCCGTACGCCATCGAGCTGGTGGGATCCGGTGACCCCAAGGTGGGCAAGGTCCTGCTGCTCCCCTAGCTCCTGCCGCCCGGCACGTCCCGGGCGGGCCCGCACCGACCGATCCGAACCTCGTTCGAAATACCGAACAACACCGAACGTGAAGGACTGCCCGTGACCGACTCCTCCTCTCCCCGCCGCCCCGGCGAACCCGCCCTCGCGGCCCTGGGCCTGTCCGCCCCCGCCACCGCCGACGCCGACACCTCCCCGCACGCCTTCCCCGACGGCGGCACCTGGCGCACCGAGATCCCCTCCGTCGAGGGGCCCGAGGCGCTGGCCGTCGTCCTCAAGGAGTCCTCGCGCCTCGACGTGCCGATCCACCGGATCAGCCAGGGCAGCGGCGTCTGGATGCTCTCCGACACCGAGATCGTCGAGATGGCCGAGGCGACCGCCGAACGGGACATCGAGCTGTGCCTGTTCACCGGACCGCGCGGCACCTGGGACACGGGCGCCTCGGTGCGCACCGACTCGCACGGCGCGGGCCTGCGCGCCCGCGGTCACGACGCCGTCGCCGGATGCGTGGAAGACGCCGTCCGGGCCACCGAGCTGGGCGTGAAGTGCCTGCTCGTGGCCGACGAGGGCGTGCTGTGGACGCTGCACCGGGCGCGCGAGCAAGGCGTGATCCCCCGGGACACCACGCTCAAGGTCTCCGCGCTCATCGGGCCGGTCAACCCGGCCTCCTACGCCGTCTTCGAGCGGCTCGGCGCCGACTCGCTCAACGTGCCGAGCGACCTCACCCTGGCCCACCTCACCGAGATCCGCCGGGTGTCCGCCGCGCCCATGGACCTGTACGTCGAGGCGCCCGACGACCTCGGCGGCTATGTGCGGATGTACGAGATCGCGGAGCTGATCCGCCGCGGGGCGCCGCTGTACCTGAAGTTCGGACTCGCGAAGGCGCCCGGCATCTACCCGTACGGCGGCCACCTGCGCGATCTCACCCTGGACACCGCCCGTGAGCGCGTGCGCCGCGGCCGGCTCGCCCTCGACCTGCTGGCCCGGCACGGCGCGGACGGCGGCATGTCGCCGCTCGGCTCCCGGCTGCCGGGCACCCTCGACCGTTTCTCCCTGACCGTACCGGCTCCCCTCGACGCGACCGACAAGGACTGATGACCATGCGCAACCGCAGAAGTGCAGTGACCGCAGTGGCGGGAGCCGCCGCTCTCGCCCTCACCCTGACCGCCTGCGGGCAGAGCAGTGAGGGAGGCAGCAAGGAGTCGAAGGACAAGAAGGAGATGACCGTCGGCATCGCCATGCCGACCAAGTCGTCCGAGCGCTGGATAGCCGACGGCAAGAACATGGTCACCACGCTGCACAACGCCGGCTACAAGACGACCCTCCAGTACGGCGAGGACGACGTCGACCAGCAGGTCCAGCAGCTCGAAGGCATGATCACGCAGGGCGTGGACGCGCTGGTCATCGCCGCGATCAACGGCGACGCGCTCTCCAACGTCCTCAAGGAGGCCCATGACGCGCACATCCCCGTCATCTCCTACGACCGCCTCCTGCTCAACTCCCCCTACGTCGACTACTACGCCTCCTTCGACAACGAGAAGGTCGGCCGGCTCCAGGGCACGTACATCACCGAGAAGCTGGGTCTGAAGGACGGATCCAAGAAGGGGCCCTTCAACATCGAGCTGTTCGCGGGCTCGAACGACGACAACAACACCAAGTACTTCTTCAACGGTGCGATGAAGGTGCTCCAGCCCTACATCGACAAGAAGCAGCTCGTGGTCAGGTCCGGCCAGACGGCGCTCAACAAGGTCACGACGCTGCGCTGGGACGGCGGCACCGCGCAGAAGCGCATGGACGACCTGCTCACCTCGTCGTACTCCTCGGCCAAGGTGGACGCCGTCCTCTCCCCGTACGACGGCATCTCGATCGGCATCCTGTCCGCGCTCAAGTCCGACGACTACGGCTCCGCGAGCAAGCCGCTGCCCGTCGTCACCGGGCAGGACGCCGAGGTCGCCTCGGTGAAGTCGATCGTCGCGGGCCAGCAGACCCAGACCGTCTACAAGGACACCCGGCAGCTGGCCAAGGTCGCTTCCAGCATGGTCGACGCGGTGCTGAAGGGGAAGAAGCCGCAGGTCAACGACACGACGTCGTACAACAACGGCAAGAAGGTCGTGCCGTCCTATCTGCTCCAGCCGGTGAGCGTCGACAAGAGCAACTACCAGAAGGAGCTCATCGACACCGGCTACATCAAGGCGAGCGACCTCAAGTAGCCCGCCCACACCACCGGTTCACACGGAGCAGAAAGGCACGACCATGGCGGGACCCGTCCTGGAAATGCGGTCGATCGTCAAGACCTTTCCCGGCGTCAAGGCGCTCGCGGACGTCTCTCTGAGCGTGCGCGCGGGCGAGGTCCACGCCGTCTGCGGGGAGAACGGCGCCGGGAAGTCGACGCTGATGAAGGTCCTCAGCGGCGTCCACCCGCACGGCAGTTACGAGGGGGAGATCCTCTTCGAGGGCGAGCCGTGCCGGTTCAAGGACATCGGGGCGAGCGAGAAGCGCGGCATCGTGATCATCCACCAGGAGCTCGCCCTGGTGCCGTACCTCTCGCTCGCCGAGAACATCTTCCTCGGCAACGAGCACGCCACGCGGGGCGTGATCAGCTGGGGCGAGACCCTCAAGCACGCCACGGACCTGCTGCGGCGGGTCGGTCTGAACGAGCACCCGCAGACCCGCGTCGCCGACATCGGCGTCGGGAAGCAGCAGCTGGTCGAGATCGCCAAGGCCCTGTCGAAGGAGGTGAAGCTGCTGATCCTCGACGAGCCGACGGCCGCGCTCAACGACGAGGACAGCGGCAAACTCCTCGATCTGATCCTGGAGTTGAAGGGCCAGGGCATCACCTCGATCATCATCTCGCACAAGCTCAACGAGATCGCCCGGGTCGCGGACTCCGTGACGGTCATCCGCGACGGGCACTCGATCGAGACGCTCGACGTGAAGGCCGAGGAGACGACCGAGGAGCGGATCATCCGCGCCATGGTCGGCCGCGACCTCGACCACCGCTTCCCCGAGCGCACCCCGCACCCGCAGGACCTCGCCGCGGCGCCGGCCCTCGAGATCCGCGACTGGACCGTCTTCCACCCCATCGACCAGCAGCGCAAGGTCGTCGACTCGGTGTCCCTGAACGTGCGCCGCGGGGAGATCGTCGGCATCGCGGGGCTGATGGGCGCGGGCCGCACGGAACTCGCGATGAGCGTGTTCGGGCGGGCCTACGGGAAGTACGCGGGCGGCAGTGTCCTCAAGGACGGCACCGAGATCCGCACCCGCACCGTCCCCGAGGCGGTCGGGCACGGCATCGCGTACGTCACCGAGGACCGCAAGCACTACGGCCTCAACCTCATCGACTCCATCAACCGCAACATCTCGCTGAGCGCGCTGCGCAAGGTCGCCCGGCGCGGGGTCGTCGACGAGCACGAGGAGCGGAAGGTCTCCGAGGGCTTCCGCAAGTCCATGAACATCAAGGCACCCAACGTCTCCGAGCCCGTGGGCCGGCTCTCCGGCGGCAACCAGCAGAAGGTCGTCCTCAGCAAGTGGATCTTCGCGGGGCCCGATGTGCTGATCCTCGACGAGCCGACCCGCGGCATCGACGTGGGAGCGAAGTACGAGATCTACACGGTGATCGACCAACTGGCCGCCGAGGGCAAGGCCGTTGTCTTCATCTCCTCCGAACTGCCCGAGCTGCTCGGCATGTGCGACCGGATCTACACGATGTCGGCCGGACGGCTCACCGGTGAGGTCCCGCGAGCGGAGGCCACCCAGGAAGTGCTGATGCGGCACATGACCAAGGACAAGAGGTAGGACCGATGAGCACGAACCTGAAGGCCGGGTCGCCGGCCGGCGCCGCGGCCCCGAAGGAATCCGGGGACGGCGGCCTCGGCCGGCTGATCGTCGACGGCATGCGCCGCAACATGCGGCAGTACGGGATGCTCTTCGCCCTCGGCCTGATCGTGATCCTTTTCGAGGTCTGGACGGGCGGCGACCTGCTGCTGCCGCGCAACGTCTCGAACCTGGTGCTGCAGAACAGCTACATCCTGATCCTGGCGATCGGCATGATGATCGTCATCATCGCGGGCCACATCGACCTGTCGGTCGGCTCCATCACCGCGTTCACGGGGGCGCTCGCCGCGGTGCTCATGGTCACGCACCACTGGTCGTGGCCGGTGGCCGCCCTCGTGGTCCTCGCCGTCGGCGCGGTCGCGGGGGCCATGCAGGGCTTCTTCATCGCCTACCTCGGCATACCGTCGTTCATCGTGACCCTGGCGGGCATGCTGCTCTTCCGCGGTCTGACGGAGATCTTCCTCAAGGGGCAGACGCTCGGCCCGTTCCCCGAAGGGCTGCAGAAGGTCGCCAACGGCTTCCTGCCCGAGGTCGGCCCCGACACCAACTACCACAACCTCACCCTGCTCCTCGGCCTGGGACTCATCGCCCTCGTCGTGTGGCAGGAGGTGCGCGACCGCAAGCGCCAGCAGGAGTACGCGCTCGACGTGCTGCCCGCGAAGCTGTTCGCGCTGAAGCTCACCGCGCTGGTCGCCGCCGTTCTCGTCTTCACCCTGCTGCTCGCCAGCTACAAGGGCGCGCCCGTGGTGCTGATCGTCCTGGCCGTCCTCCTCGTCGCCTTCGGCTACGTGATGCGCAACGCGGTGATCGGCCGCCATGTGTACGCGATCGGCGGCAACCTGCCGGCGGCGAAGCTCTCCGGCGTCCGGGACAAGAAGGTCACCTTCGCGGTCTTCCTCAACATGGGGATGCTGGCGGCGCTCGCGGGCCTGGTCTTCGCGGCCCGCTTCAACGCCGCGTCGCCGAAGGCGGGCGTCAACTTCGAACTCGAGGCGATCGCCGCCTCGTTCATCGGCGGCGCGTCGATGAGCGGCGGCGTCGGCACGGTGCTCGGCGCGATCATCGGCGGCACCGTCCTCGGCGTCCTGAACAACGGCATGAACCTCGTCGGCGTCGGCACCGACTGGCAGCAGGTCATCAAGGGCCTGGTACTGCTCGCGGCGGTCGGCTTCGACGTGTGGAACAAGCGCAAGGTCGGTTCGTAAGTCAGCTCGGCCCCGCCGGCCCAAGCCCGGCGGGGCCCACCCTTTGAGGGAGCCGCACATGGAACTGAGCAGACGCACTCTCCTCGCATCGGCCGCCGCTGCCGGTGCGGCAGCCACCGCGCTGGGCGGAACAGCCCACGCCTCGGCCTCCGCCTCGGGAAGCAGGAGGCCCGAGAAGGAGCTCTTCGGCAAGCTCGCCGACGGTACGAGGATCTACCGCTGGTCCCTGGAGAACGGCGGCACCCGCCTGAAGGTCCTCTCCTACGGCGGCATCATCCAGTCCCTGGAGATACCGGACCGCCACGGCCGGTACGTGAACGTCTCCCTCGGCTACGACACCATCGAGGACTACGTCGCCGGGACCACCTTCTTCGGTGCCACGATCGGCCGCTACGGCAACCGCATCGCGAACGGCCGGTTCACCCTCGACGGCACGACGTACCAGCTCTCCGTGAACGACGGGGCCAACTCCCTGCACGGCGGGGCGAAGGGCTTCAACACGCGGGTGTGGGACGTCGAGGACTTCACCTCCGGCTCCGACGTCGGCCTGAAGCTGCACTACACGTCGGTCGACGGCGAGATGGGCTACCCGGGCACGCTCAAGGTGACGGTCACCTACACCCTCGGGGCGAGCGGCGACTGGCGCATCGACTACGAGGCGACGACGAACAAGGCGACCGTCGTGAACCTGACGAACCACACGTACTACAACCTCGCGGGCGAGGGCAGTGGCGGCATCTACGACCACGAACTCACCCTCGCCGCCTCCCGCTACACGCCCACCGACGCGGGGCTCATCCCGACCGGTGAGCGGGCGAAGGTCGCGGGCACCCCGTTCGACTTCCGCTCCGCGAAGCCGATCGGCCGTGACATCCGCACCGCGCACCCGCAGCTGGTCACGGCCAAGGGCTTCGACCACAACTGGGTCCTCGACAAGGGGATCACGGCGCGGCCCGTGCACTTCGCGACGCTGCGCGACCCGTCCTCCGGCCGCACTCTGGAGATCGCCACGGATCAGCCGGGCGTCCAGTTCTACTCGGGCAACTTCCTCGACGGCACGCTCACCGGCCCCTCCGGGCGCACCTACCGGCAGGGCGACGGCCTGTGCCTGGAGACGCAGCACTTCCCGGACTCGCCGAACCGCCCGGCGTTCCCGTCGACGGTGCTGCGCCCGGGCGAGACGTACCGGACGACGACGGTGCACTCGTTCGGCGCCTGACCGACCCCCACCCCCATCCCCCGGCCCCGCCCGTGACCACCACGGGCGAGGCCGGTGTCATTCCTCCACCCCGTCGCACTTACCTCACCGAGCCCTATGGAGACGTCAGTTGCCACTCAGCAGACGTACGTTCACTGCGCTCACCGCCACGGCCGCGGCGAGCCTCTCCCTGCCGCTGTCGACAGCGGTCGCAGCCACTCCCGACGACGCGACCACCCCCGTCCCCGCACCCGAGGCCGACGGGCGGACGCACACCGTCGCCTTCGACAAGTACTCGCTGCTCGTGGACGGCAGCCGCGTCGTCCTGTGGTCGGGCGAGGTGCACCCGTTCCGGCTGCCGAGCCCGTCGTTGTGGCGTGACGTGCTGCAGAAGCTGCGCGCGCACGGCTACAACGCCATCAGCATCTACGTCGCGTGGAACTTCCACTCCCCGGCCCCCGGCGTCTACGACTTCACGGGCGTGCGCGACCTCGGCCGCTTCCTGGAGACGGCCGCCGAGGAGGGTCTCTACGTCATCGCGCGCCCCGGCCCTTACATCAACGCGGAGGTCGACGCGGGCGGATTCCCCGGCTGGCTGACGGCCACCAAGGGCACGGCCCGTACCTCCGATCCCACCTATCTGGCGTACGTGGACGAGTACTTGACGGCCGTGAACGAGATCATCGCCCGGTACCAGTACACGCGCGGCAAGGGCACGGTCGTCCTCTACGAGCTGGAGAACGAGTACGCCTCGAACGTGACCAGCCCGGCCGGCAAGGACTACATGGCGCACCTGTACGCGAAGGTCCGCGCCGACGGCATCGACGTCCCACTGTTCCACAACGACAAGGGCCGCAACGGCTACTGGACTCCGGGCTCGTTCAGCACGGGTGACGAGTCCGGCCGCTACCTCTACGGATTCGACGGCTACCCGTCGCCGTCGGGCAACCCGCCGGACTGGGGCTACTTCGGCGTGGGCGGCGCCAAGGGCGGGTCGACGGCGAGCCCCGACACCCCTGGCCTGATGGCCGAGTTCGGGGGCGGCTGGTTCGACCCGTGGGGCGGCGCCGTGTTCGCCGGCAAGGGCTACGAGGAGTCGCGGCGCACCCGCGACGCGGCGTACGAGCGTCGCTTCTACCTCACCAACCTCGCCAACGGCATCAAGATCCACAACGTCTACATGACGTTCGGCGGCACCAGCTGGGGCTGGCTCCCCGCGCCGGTCGTCTACACGTCGTACGACTACGGTGCGGCCCTCGACGAGGCGCGCAATGTCACGTCCAAGCTGACGCCCATGCACCAGATCGGCCAACTGCTCCGTTCCGTGCCGGACCTGGCGAAGCTGGACCGGGCGCAGGACACGGCGGCCGCCGACCCAGCCCTGAAGGTCTACCACCTGACGAATCCCGACACGGGCGCGCACGTCTACGTCCTGCGCAACGACACGTCGGCGTCGATCACATCGACGCTGCCACTGGGCTCGGCGAGCGCGGAGGTCACGGTCGGCGCGAAGGACGCGAAGCTCGTCCTGGCCGAGGCCGCTCTGGGGAAGCGGGAGCTGGCGTACTCGACGGTCCAGCCGATGATCCAGCTGAGCGCGGGGCGCCGGGACGTCGCGGTGTTCGCGGGCCTGTCGGGAGAGCCGGCCGAGGCGGCCTTCGCGTACGAGGAGGAGCCGGAGGTCACGGTCCTCGACGGGCCGGCAACCGCGACGTACGAGGACGGAATCCTGCGCATCTCCACCCACCTGGACGGCCTGGTGCGGGTCGTGGTGGGCGGCACGCTCCTCGTCCTGTTCGCGGACGACGAGACGTCCGCCCGGCTGTGGCGCTACGACACGCCTTCGGGCCCGGTCCTCGTCCGCGGTCCCGCGCTGCTGCGCCGGGCCGAACTCCACGGCGCCACTCTCCACTTGACGGGCGACACGATCGAGGAGGCCGACCTGGAGGTGTGGGCACCGCGTGGCGTGCAGCTGGTCACGTGGAACAACGGCCCGGTCCATGTGCGCACCACCCCTTCCGGAAGCTTCACCGCCGGGCGGACACTCCCGGGCGTCCCGGACGTACAGCTGCCCGCGCTCACCGGCTGGCGGCAACGGCCCGAGAACCCGGAGTCGGAGCAGGACTTCGACGACACGGACTGGACCGTCGCCGACAAGGCGACCTCGTACTCGACGACGCCCGTGCCCGCCGGCCGGCCCGTCCTCTTCGCCGACGACTACGGCTTCCACTACGGCGACGTCTGGTACCGGGGTTCGTTCGACGACGCGAGCGGCGCCGAGTCGGTGGACCTGGCGTACTCCACCGGCACCCAGGGCCTGCTGATGGCGTGGCTCGACGGACGCCCCCTCGGCACGCACCGGATGCCGGTGCCGACGTCGGCCCAGTCCACCCAGGGCACGTGGACGGCGACGGCGGCCTTCGCCCTGCCCGCCGACCTGCGCACCGCCGGCGGCCATGTCCTCTCGGTCCTCGTCCGCCGCATGCAGCACGACGAGGACGGCGGTGCCCGGGACTCGCACAAGTCGGCGCGCGGCCTGACCGGGGTGGCGTTCACGGGCGCGGATCCGGCCGTGACCTGGCGCATCCAGGGCGCTTCGGGCCCGGACCCGGTGCGCGGCCCGCTCAACACGGGCGGCCTGTACGGGGAGCGGCACGGCTGGCACCTGCCGGGGCTCGATCTCGACGCGGACGGCGGCTGGGAGCGGGCCGCGTTCCCGGTCGACGGCCCGGCACGCCAAGGAGTCTCCTGGTACCGCACCACGTTCCGGCTGGCCGTCGACCACGACGTGGACGCCTCGATCGGCCTCACGTTCACGGACGACGCGGCCCACGCCTACCGCGTCCAGCTCTACGTCAACGGCTGGAACATGGGCCAGTACATCAACGACGTGGGCCCCCAGCACACGTTCGCCGTCCCGAACGGCATCCTGCGCACCCGCGGCGCCAACACCCTCGCCCTGGCCGTCCTCGCCGACGGCACGACCCCGGCGGGCCCGGGAGACGTACAGCTGAAGCTCCTCGGGAGCGCGGCGGGCGGGGTGGAGGTGCGGGCGGTTCCGTCGCCCGGCGTGTGACCACCCCCTGAGTGGCACTGAGCGGCCGGAGGGCGACTTCCCCTCCGGCCGCTCAGTGGCAGACGCCGTGGATCAGCCGAGCCGGATCACATTCCACGACAGCGGCTCAAGGGTCGCCTTGAGCGTGCCGTCCTCAAGCGTCGCGCCCGTACCCGCGTGCGGCGCGACGCGCTCCGGCTCGGCGAGGGTGTTGCGGGCGTCCGGGTCGGCGTCGGCGAGCACCGAGTGTTCGACGACCTCACCCAACTCCATTCCATGGAGGGCCACTTCGAGGGGCAGGGACTCCGTCTGACTGCGGTTGACCGCGAAGACGGTGACCGATCCGTCGTCCGCCCGGACCGCCGTCGCGTGCAGCAGGTCCGCGGTGCCGTGGCGCCGCGTGTCGTACGTCGGCCCGGACACGCGGACGTCGAGGACCTCGCCCCTCCCGTACCTGGCGGCCTGGGCGAACGGGAAGAACGTCGTCTGACGCCAGGCCGGGCCGCCGGGCTCGGTCATGATCGGGGCGATGACGTTGACGAGTTGGGCCAGGCAGGCCACCGTGACGCGGTCCGCGTGGCGGAGCAGGGCGATCAGGAGCGAACCGAAGACGACCGCGTCGGTGACCGAGTAGACGTCCTCCAGGAGGCGGGGGGCCTCCGGCCAGTCGAGCGCCGAGACCTCGGCGTCCGTGCGCGACATGTACCAGACGTTCCACTCGTCGAAGGAGAGGTTGATCTTCTTCTTCGACTTGAGGCGCGCGCCCACGTGGTCGCACGTCGCGACGACGTTCTCGATGAACGACTCCATGTCGACCGCCGACGCGAGGAAGGAGTCCCGGTCGCCGTCGTGCTCCTCGTAGTACGCGTGGAGCGAGATGTAGTCGACCAGGTCGTAGGTCTCCTGCAGGACCTTCGCCTCCCACTCGGCGAACGTGTCCATGCCCTGGCCCGAACTGCCGCAGGCGACCAGCTCGACGTCCTTGTCGATCTGGCGCATCGCACGCGCCGTCTCGGCGGCGAGCCGCCCGTACTCCTCGGCCGTCTTGTGGCCGGTCTGCCACGGCCCGTCCATCTCATTGCCCAGGCACCAGAGCCTGATGCCGAAGGGGTCCTTGTCGCCGTGGGCGATGCGGCGGTCCGACAGCTCCGTGCCCGCCGGGTGATTGGCGTACTCCTGGAGTTCGATGGCCTCGGCGACGCCGCGCGTGCCGAGGTTCACCGCCATCATCGGCTCGGCCTGCGGGCCGACCTTCTTCAGGAACGCGATGTACTCGGACAGGCCGAAGCGGTTCGACTCCGTCGTGCGCCAGGCCAGGTCGAGGCGGCGCGGGCGCTCCTCGGCGGGGCCGACCGAGTCCTCCCACTTGTAGCCGGAGACGAAGTTGCCACCTGGATAGCGGATGGCGGTGACGCCGAGCTCGCGGACCAGTTCCAGGACGTCCTGGCGCAGGCCCGCCTCATCGGCGGTGGGGTGGTCCGGCTCGAAGATGCCGGTGTAGACACAGCGGCCCAGGTGCTCCACGAAGGAGCCGAAGAGCCGGGGGTCGACCGTGCCGACCGTGAAGGCGGGGTCGAGGGCGAAGCGTGCGGTGCGGGTCATGTCTCCCTCAGGGTTCGGGATTACGTACGTTGATCGAGTCAGCGGACGGTCGGCCAGCCGTCCTTGCCCCAGCTCAGCTCGTTGAGGCCGAGCTTGGGGGTGCCGGAGTCGCCGGCGTCGTAGTAGTGGTACGCGAGTACGTCACGCCCCTTGTCGCGGAAGACGGACTCGCCCCCCGTGCCGACGAACCGGCCGTGCCCGGCGAGGAGCAGCGTGCCGCCGCCCTCCAGGAGCGGGGTGCCGTCCTCGTCCACGTACGGGCCCGTGACCGACGTCGAGCGGCCGACCCGGATCTTGTACGTGGAGTTCACGCCGGAGCAGCACGCGTCGTACGAGGCGAAGAGGTAGTAGTAGCGGCCGTGGTGGACGACGGCCGGGCCCTCGACCGCGTGCGGGGCGTCGGGGCGGGTCGCCAGGTGGTGGACGGTCGCGCCCTCGATCGCCTTGCCGGTCCGCGGGTTCAGCTCGACCATGCGGATGCCGGACCAGTACGAGCCGAAGCTCATCCAGAGTTTCCCGTCGGCCCGGACGATCGCCGGGTCGATGGCGTTCCAGGTGTCGGTGGTCCCGGAGCTGAACACCTTGCCGTGGTCCGTCCACGTACCCGGGAGACCCGATGCGGAGGTGGCGACGCCGATCGCCGAGTGGTTCGTGCCCCAGGACGAGACCGCGTAGTAGAGCCAGTACGTGCCGTCGCGGTAGGAGATGTCGGGGGCCCCACGGGTCGCCGGTGTCGTTGTACTCGTACCACCAGCTCGGCGGCGCGGCGAAGGCGTTGCCCTCGTCGGTCCAGTGGACGCGGTCCTTCGAGAGACGGGCGCCGATGACGCCGCCGGTCGAGTAGGCGACGTACTGACCTGACGTGAGCTTGATGACGGTCGGGTCGTGGACGATCTGCTGGCCGGTGATCGCCTGCGGGTCCGGGTAGGCGGCGTCGGCCTGCGCCATCGTGGGGAGCAGGGCGAGAAGGGCGGCGGCCGCCACGGCCGCGAGGGGTCTGCCCACTGTGCGCGCGGTCACTGTCCCGCCAGTCCCGTGTGGGCCACGCCCGCCACGATCTGGCGCTGGAAGAAGACGAAGACGACGATCAGGGGCAGGCCCGCCATCAGGCCGCCGGCCATCAGCTGGGCCCACTGGATCCCGTACGAGTTCATGACGGTCGCGATGCCGTTCGGCATGGTCATCAGGTCGGGGTTGTTGGTGACCATGTACGGCCACAGGAAGTTGTTCCACGACGCGATGAAGGTGAAGATGCCCACCGCCGCGAGCGAGGGGCGGGCGAGCGGCACGACGATGGTGAAGAAGACCCGCCAGCGTCCGGCGCCGTCGATGAAGGCGGCCTCCTCCAGATCCTTGGGGATGCCCTGGAAGAACTTGTAGAGGATGTAGACCATCGCGGCCGGCGCGCACTGCGGCAGGATCATGCCCCAGTACGTGTCGACCATCCCCATCTGCTGGACCGTGGTGAACAGCGGGACGCCGAGGACGGCGGGCGAGACCATCAGGCCCGCCATCACCACGCCCATCAGGACCGCCTTGCCCTTGAACTCGGTGCGGGCGAAGCCGTATCCGGCGAGCGCGCTCACGAGCAGCACCACGGCGGTCACACACACCGAGACGACGAGCGAGTTCACGAACCAGTTGGTGATGTTGCCGGTGTCGAAGAGGGCCTTCCACGCCTGGCCCGTCCAGTCCTTCGGCAGCCAGTGCGTCGGTACCTCGACGGCCTCGGTCTCCGACTTGAGGGAGGTGAACAGGGCCCAGGCGAGGGGCGCCAGGAAGACGGCGGAGACGGCGACGCCGATGAGGGTGAGCACGACCTGGCTCGGCGACCAGCCCGTGCGCGTACGGGACTTGATACGTATCTGCGCGGCGTCGGTGGTCATCGGCCGCCCTCCTCACGGTTGCGCAGCAGCCACATCCGCGCGAGGGCGACGGCCGCGATGATCACGAAGAAGATGATGGAGATGGCGGAGGCGTAGCCCACGCGGTAGCTGGTGAAGCCCTCTTCGAGGGTGTACTGCACGAAGGTGCGGGTCGATCCCTCCGGCCCCGGGCCGAAGTCCTGGATCACGACGGCCTGGTCGAAGACCTGGAGCGAGGCGAGGATCTGGAGCGCGATCACGAGACCCGTGATGTTGCGCAGCATGGGCAGCGTGATGTGGACCATGCGGTGCCAGGCGTTCGCGCCGTCCAGCTTGGCGGCCTCGTAGAGGTGCGCGGGGATGCCCTGGAGCGCGGCGAGGTAGAGCAGGAAACTGAAGCCGACCGTCCACCACAGGGTGGTGATGACGACGGCGAGCATCGCGTACGACTTGTCGGTCAGCCACGGCGTCTCGATGCCGAAGAGGTAATTGACCATGCCCGTACCGGGGTTGAACAGCCACTGCCACAGGTTGCCCGCCACGGTGGAGGGCAGCAGGAACGGCATGAAGAAGCACAGCCGCCACAGCCACTTGCCGCGCTCGATGTGGTGGGCCAGCATCGCGAGGAGGAAGGCGAGGACCGTGATGCACGGAACGACCAGGAGCGTGAAGTAGGCGCTGTGGCCGAGCGAGTCCCACATCAACTGGTCGTGCAGGGCCTCACGGTAGTTGTCGAGGCCGATGAAGCCCGCGCCGTCGCCGGAGATGTTGGCGTCCGTGAAGCTGAGGTAGACGCCGCGCAGCAGCGGCCAGATCACGAAGAGCGCGAACAGGACCAGGAAGGGGGCGACGAACCAGCCCCCGTGCTGGAAGCCCTGCTTGCGGCGGGCCGTGGCGCTGTCGGCGGCGGTTCTCGCGCGGGTGGGCGCGAGGACGGTCTGCGGGCTGGTCGTCGTCATGCGACCGCACCTCCCTGCGCTGCGGTCTTGCCGTCCATGGGGTTTTTCGAGGCGAGCAGCTCGGTGAGCATGCCCTTCATGCGGCGGGCGGCGGCCTCCGGCTTGGCGGAGCCCAGCATCGAGGACACCACGATCGGGCCGACACGCTGGGCAAGGATGCCGGTGGAGCCCGCGAACCACACCTTCGGCTCGGTCGCCTGGTGGTCCATCGCGGAGACGTACTCGTTCTGCGGGCTGAGCTTCTTGTACGCGGCCGTGGACAGCGTCGGCGTGTAGGCGGGGATGTGTCCGCCGGCCGCCCACTGCCGGGCGTGTCTGACGACGTACGCGGCGAGCTGGTGGGCACCCTCGTTCGCGGCGCCACCACGCTCCGCCTGGTGCGGCAGCACGAAGGAGTGCGACTCGGCGTGCGTGGCCTGCTTGCCGAAGACGGGCGGCAGCGGGGTCGCGCCGTATTCGACCTTCGCCCCGGAGAACACCGGCACCGACCAGTTGCCTTCCCAGCAGAACGGGGAGCCGTTGATGAACTGTTCGGCGCCGGCGCCGCCCGCGAAGCCCGGGTTGGAGTACCCGTCGGTGATGTGCCGGCGCATGAACTCCAGGACCTGGGTGGCCTTGTCGGTGTCGAAGGTGACGTCGGTGTTGCCGGCGTTGAACCAGGTGCCGCCGAGCTGGGTGTAGAAGGCGACGAAGAACCACCACTGGAAGTTCTGGTCGCTGGCCCACATCCCGATGGTCTGCAGGCCTTTCTTGGTGGCCTTCTTCGCCTTCTTGAGCACGTCGAACCACTCGTCGGTGGACGTGACCGGCACGATCCGCCCGTCGTCGCCGAGCAGGCCGGCCCTCTTGAGTACGTCCTTGCGGTAGAAGCAGAGCTGGACGTGGATGTCGAGCGGGAGGGCGTAGAGCTTGCCGTCGATGACGGCGCGCTTCCACAGCGCGGGGTTGAAGTCGGCTTCCTTCACCCCGTACTTGGCGAGCAGGCCGACGTCCCACGGGTCCAGGAGGCGGCCGGGCGAGAACCCGGTGACCCGGCCCAGGTGCATGACGCCGAGGTCCGGTGCGCGGCTGCCCGCCGCCGCCATGGCGAGCTTGGTGTAGAAGGGGCTGCCCCACTGGAGGGTCGAGTCCTTCACGTCGATGCCGGGGTGCTCCTTACGGAAGGAGTCCAGCATCGCGATCATGTTGTAGCCGTCGCCGCCGCTGAAGAGGTTCCAGTAGCGCACGCGTGTGCTCGCGCTGGAGGCGAGCGCGTCGGCGCCCGTGCCCAGTGCCGCAAAGCCGAAGCTGCCCGCCACCGTCAACCCGCCGAGTCCGGCCAGGAGTTGCCTGCGGTTCAGGCCAGGTCGTCCCATTCCCTGCCCCTACTGTTCGATATACCGAATGGTGCTCGTAACTTCGAACGGGACCGTAGGTTCGGGACGCGGCGACGTCAATGGGTTGAGCAACAGAAAGGTGCGGGACCTCCACCGGCGTGGGGGTCCCGCACCCTTCGGGACATTCGTCCGAACTCAGCCCTCGAACGCGGGTTGGGCCAGGCCACGGCCCATGCCGCGCAGGACGAGCAGTGAACCGGCGTACGGGGACGGGGCATCGAGGCCGACGCGCGCCGACGTGACGTACAGGTCGGTGAGGTCCGCGCCGCCGAACGCGCACGCGGTGGGGCGCCGCACGGGCAGCTCCACGACACGATCGAGCGCGCCGGACGGGGTGTAGCGGCGCAGCGCCGAGCCGTCCCAGAGGGCGACCCAGACACAGCCGTCGGCGTCGACGGTCAGCCCGTCGGGGTGCCCGGCACCCTCCTCGACCATCGCGAACTCCCGCCGCCGCACGACCTGTCGGCCGTCCACGTCAAAGACGTCGATGCGCCGCGTCGGGGTGTCGACGTAGTACATGAGGGTGCCGTCGGGGCTCCAGCCGGTGCCGTTGCTGACCGTGACGTCGCCGAGGATCTCAGTCGCGGTCCCGTCGGCGGCGAACCGCATGAGGTTGCCGCCGCCCGGTGCCTCGTCGTACGTCATGCTGCCCACCCAGAGCGAGCCGTCCGGGGCGATCGCCGCGTCGTTGCCGCGCCGCCCGGGCACGGGGTCGCGGTGCAGCCAGCGGAAGTCCTTGCCGCCGGGACCGTACAGGCCGATGCCGTCGCGGAGGTTCACGACGAGTCCCGCCCCGCCGGCCCGCGGCTTGGCCGCACCGACGTGCTGCTCGGTGGCCATGACCGTGCGGCGCCCGGTCGCGGGGTCGTACGTGTGGACCCGGCTCCCGAGGATGTCGACCCAGATCAGCCGGCCGGCCTCCGCGTCCCAGGTGGGGCCCTCCCCGAGCGTGGCCTCCGCGCGGACGGCCACCTCCGGCCTCATCGGCCGGCTCCCCGGTACCCGAGCCGCTCGGACAGGTCGGCGGCGCCCTTCACGGCGAGCTGCGCCAGCTCGTCCTCGCGCGGCGCGCTCCACCGGATCATCGGCACCGACACGGAGAGCGCGGCCACGACCCGTCCGGAGCGGTCGCGCACGGGGGCGGCGACACAGCTGACGTCCGGGTTGGACTCGCGGCTCTCGACGGCGACGCCGCGCTCGCGGATGCCGGCGAGGGCCTCGCGCAGGGCGGCGGGTTCGGTGATGCTGTTGGGCGTCATCGCCACGAGGTCCGCCGAGTCGGGGACGCGGGCGGCGAGTTCGGGCCCGGGCAGCGAGGCGAGGAGCATCTTGCCGACGGAGGTGCAGTGCGCGGGCAGGCGGCGCCCCGCGGCGGAGACCATCCGCACGGCGTGGGTGCTGTCGACCTTCGCGATGTAGATGACGTCGGTGCCCTCGAGGATCGCCACGTGCACGGTCTCGTCGCAGGTCTCGGCGACCTCGCGGGCGACCTGCTGGCCCTCGGCGGCGAGGTCGAGCTGCTCCGCGTACCGGCTGCCGAGCTGGTACGGGCGCACACCGAGGCGGTAGCGGCCGGGCTCGCCCGGCACCGTCACGATGTAGGAACGGGCAGCCAGCGTCGTGACCAGCTCGTGCACGGTGGTGCGGGGCAGCTGGAGCTTGCGGACGATGTCCGGGGCGGACAGGGTGCCGTCCCCGTCCAGGAACAGCTCGAGTATGTCGAGAGCCCGGGTCACGGCGGGTACGAGACGCCCCACGGCCGGCCCCCTCTCTATGTTCGAAATTTCAACAGTCGGTCGGTATCACGAACATAGGCTACTCACAGCCGCGTTGGGCGGGCAATGGCCCGGAGGCGCCTCCGTGCGCCGGCTCGCGGCTTTGTGACTGCACTCACACATCCCGTCCGCGTGTCACAGACGAGGGGGCGTGATCGTCTTAGGGGCATGACGGACGGAGTGCGGGCTTTCCGCCACCGAGGCCAGGGAGGAACCGCATGAGACGGGTCGAGGAGTTCGAGGAGCTGCGGCCTCTGCTGTTCTCGATCGCCTACCGCATCCTGGGCAGCGTGAGCGAGGCCGAGGACGCGGTGCAGGAGACGTGGCTGCGCTTCTCGGCGTCCACGACACAGCCCAGGTCGGCCAAGGCGTTCCTGTCGGCCACGGTCACCCGGATCTCGATCGACGTGCTCGGCTCGGCCCGCGTGCGGCGGGAGGCCTACGTCGGGCCGTGGTTCCCCGAGCCGCTCCTGTCCGACCCCTATGCGGATCCGGCGCGCTCGGTGGAGCTGGCCGACTCGGTTTCCATGGCGGCGCTGCTGCTCCTGGAACGGCTCAGCCCGCTGGAGCGGGCGGTCTTCGTGCTGCGGGAGGTGTTCGCGTTCGGCTTCCCCGAGATCGCCTCGGCCGTGGACCGCTCGGAGGCCGCGTGCCGCCAGCTCGCGGTGCGGGCGCGGCGCCACATGGACGCGGGCCGGCCCCGGTTCGAGGCCGACCGCCAGGAGCGGGAGCAACTGTCGGCTCGGTTCTTCGACGCGTTGCGGGAGGGCGACGTCGACGGCCTGCAAGAGCTGCTCGCCGCCGATGTGTCCCTGGTCGGCGACGGCGGCGGCAACGCCCCGCAGCTCGCCAGGCCCGTCGCGGGCGCGAGCAACGTGGCCCGGCTGCTGGCTTCGGTCTTCCCCGTGATGTTCCGGATCGACGTGACGTCCGAGCCGCACGAGATGAACGGTCAGCCGGGCGCGATCCTGCGCGACCGGGACGGCAGGGTCCTCAACACCGTCACGCTCGACGTGCTCGACGGGCAGATCCAGACGATCCGCTTGGTGATCAACCCCGACAAGCTCGGGCACCTGGGCCCGGTGTCGGACCCGTGGGCGGTCGACCGCGAGGTGCGGCAGGCCCGCCGGCAGCCGAAGGACTGACGGGTCGGTCACGGCCCGCCGTGCAGATCCCTCAACCGCCGTGCCCGCAGCACCAGTTCGAGCTCGAAGCGGCGGTCCGGGTCGTCGATCTCGTCGCCCCACAGCTCGCGGATCTGGCGCAGCCGGTAGCGGACGGTCTGCGGGTGGACGCCGAGCCGGGCGGCCACCTCGGGTGCGCCGCCGCGCGTCTCCAGCCAGGCGAGGAGGGTGTCGGCCATGCGGCGGGCGTGGGTGGGGCCGCAGTGGGCGAGGGGCGCGAGCGCGCGGCGCGACAGGTCGTCGATGAGTTCCTCGGGCTGGAGCAGCACGAGGGCCTGGGTGTGTTCGGTGCAGTGGAGCACCTCGCCCGCCGGGAGCAGCCCGCGCTCCACGAGCCGGACCGCGGCCTCGGCCCAGCGCAGGGACTTCGCCGCGTCGGGCAGCGGCACGGGCGGGCCGATCGCGCCGGACCAGCCGGCCATGGCGCGGCGCAGGAGTTCGGGGCGGCCCGCCGCGTCGGGATCGGGCACGACCATGCGGGGCTGCTCGGTCTCCATGTCGAGGAGCACGCCCTGTCCGACGGCGGGCGCGACGGCCTCGCGCGCGGGGCGCAGGAGGACTCCGACGGAGACCCGGCCGGGCAGGGGCCAGCCGATCCGCGCGGCCCGTTCGGCGAGGGCCCGCGCGGGGTCGGGCGGGGCGGCGGCGCCGCGTTCGGGGTGGCCGGTGTGCTCGGTCTGCTCGGCGAGCAGCAGGTCGATGAGTTTGCGCTGGAGGCGCAGGCGTTCGCCGGCCTGCCGGGCGGCGGCCTCGGCGTAGCCGCGTACGGACTGGTCGACGAGTCCGTCGAGGTACTCGAAGCCCGACTCGGCGAGTTCGTACATGGCGGGTGGCGGGATGAGGGCCCGCTGGCCGAGTTCGGCGAGGCGGCGCCAGGCCAGGCGAACGCCTAGCCGGTACATGGCCTGGAGGGAGTCGAGGCTGCGGCCGTGCAGGCTCTGGCCGCGGCCGAACTCCTGGAAGACGGCCGGATGGGAGCGCGGCCGGTCCTCCGCGTCGGCGAGCTGGAGCTGCACGAATCCCTCGATGGCTCTGCGGATGCCGACGAGCGCCATGGGCTCGCCGGACTCGTCGAGCACGAGGGGTAAGTGGGGGTATTCGCGGCGGATCTCCCGCAGGATGTCCTCCGCGAGGGCGGGCGCCTCGGCCATGGCGAGCCCGGCGAACCGTTTCACCTGGAGCCGGGGCACATCGCGCCAGGCCGAGCGCTCGGGCCGCACGGCGGTGTGGGCGGCAGGGCCGCCGGACGGAACAGGGGGCACCCCTCAGCGCTCCCGGCCGGCCGTCTCGTACGTCACGAGCGGCACGTTCGGCTGGTCCGGGGTGGCGTTCAGGAGGGCGACGACGCCCAGGGAGGCGCCGAGGGCGAGCACGGCACCTGCCGCGACGGTCAGGGCGGCGGCGAGCAGTCGGTTCATCGCAGGGTCAGCCTCTCGTTCTGGAGGTCGAATCCCCACCCGTGCGCAGCGCGTGCCGGGCCCCGTTCCGGCAAGTGCCCAGTCTCTGCAATGCATTGACACTCCGTCAAGGGTGCGCCTACGGTTCCCGGCCCAAAGCCGCGTTGCGCCCGCACCAGACCTCCCTCCCCCACCCCCAGGAGTGCCGGATGCGTCGAACAGCCTCACCTTTCTCCCTGCTCACACTGGGTCTCGGCGCGTTCCTTCTCGCCCTGGCCCCGCTGCTCGCGTGGTACGTCGAGCCGCGCGCCGAACGCACCCCCGTCGACGTCGACACGACGACCGTGTTCACCGGAACCGGAAGCTACTTCGACACCGGCGCGGTGAAGACCGTGCACGGCAGGAGGATCACCGTCACGCGCCAGGTGCGCGGCGATGTGGCCGCGTCCGAGAAGAGCGGCCGGGCGGTGTGGGACGTGTCCACGTCCGTCGACACCGACGCGTCACTGCCCGCGGCGGACCCGCACGACGCGCTCCAGTGGACCCTGGAACGATGGGTCACCGACCGCAGGACCAACGCGCCGGTGCACTGCTGCGGTGAGCAGCCGTCCTTCGAGGGCGAGGCCTACCTCAAGTTCCCCTTCGACGTGCACAAGCGCGCCTACCGCTGGTGGGACAACACGCTCGGCGCGACGGTCACGCTCACCTACCGGGGCACGAAGAGGATCCAGGGCTACGAGGGCTACCGCTTCACCGGCACCGTCCCCGCCACGAAGACCGGGTCACGTCTGGTGCCCGGGACGATCGTGGGACAGCCGAAGCGGAATCAGGTGCTGGCCGAGGAGTGGTACGCGAACCACGGCATCGAACTGGTCGCCGATCCGAAGACGGGCCGGATCGTCTACGCGGCGATCGGCCCGCGCAAGACGCTGCGCGCCCCCGGTTCGGCGAAGGACGCGGTCGTGCTCCTGGACAGCGAGCGCATCGCGTTCACCCCGGCCACGCAGCGGCAGCAGGTCGCTCTCGCCGACGACGACAGCGGCCGGCTCCACCTCCTCGGCGCGACGCTCCCGCTCGGGGCGGGCGCGGCCGGCCTGGCGCTCGCGGCACTGGGTGCCGTGTTCGTCGTACGGGGCAGGGGCGGACGGGGCGGTACGGACGGGAGCGGACCGTCGAATCCCGATTCGTCCCCAACAGTGCTGGAACCCTCCACGATGTGATGAGACGTCAGCTCCGGAAAGCTGAGAATTTGTCACCTCGGTGAGTAGCCGCATCGAACAGCTCGGCGAAAACTGTCCCACCCCACCTCCCGCACAGTTCACGCACGGCCCCCGCACAGCCCCGGCACAGCTCCTTCGTCACAGCCGCCCCGGCACCCCGTTCCGCAGCCCGAGCCAGTCCCCGTAACGGCGCCCGCGAAGGCACCGTCCCCGAACGCTCCACGCAAGTCCCCCCACACAGTTCCGCACCCCGAGACGAGTTGGAGCACCCATGCCCCAGCACGTGCCCACACCCCTGCGCACGCCCCACCCGGGCGACGCACGTCCCCACCCGGCGCTTCCCCCACCGCCGCGCCGGATCGTCTTCCTCGCCCACCGCGACCTCGGCAACCCGGCCGCGGGCGGCTCCGAACTCCTCGTCGACCGGCTGGCCGACGGGCTGACCCGCCTGGGCCACGAGGTGACGCTGCTGTGCGGCGGGCCCGCCGCGTTCCGCGCCTACCGCGTCGTGTCGGCCGGTGGCGACCTCGGCCACTACCTGCGGGCGCGCTCCGCGTTCGCCCGCCAGGTCGGCGACTGCGACCTGCTCGTGGAGGTGTGCAACGGCATGCCGTATCTGGCGCCGCTGTGGCACCGCGGCCCGACGCTGCGCCTGGTCAACCACGTCCACACCGATCTGTGGCGCATGCGCTTCGGCGGGCCGCTCGCGCCGGCCGCGCGACTCGGGCGACGGCTGGAGCACTGGGCGCTGTCCGGCGCCGAGCGCCGCGGTCTGCTGGTGGCCGTCTCGCCGTCGACGGCCACCGCGCTGCGGGCACTCGGCGTCGAACGCGAACGCATCCGCGTCGTCCACAACGGCGTCGAGGAGCCGGGCCCTCGCGCGGACCGCTCCCGTGAGCCGCTCTTCCTCGCGATGGGCAGGCTCGTCGAGTACAAGCGGATCGATCTGCTGCTGCGCCTGTGGGAGCGGGTGCGGCCGGTCACCGGCGGCCGGCTCCTCATCGTCGGCGACGGACCCGAGCGGGACCGGCTCGAACAACTCGCGGGCCCCGGCGTCGAGTTCAGGGGTCATGTCTCCGAGGCCGAGAAGAACCGGCTGCTGTGCGAGGCGTGGCTGCTGCTGCACCCCTCCGCCGTGGAGGGGTGGGGCCTGGTCGTCACGGAGGCCGCCGCGCGCGGGACCCCGGCGATCGGATTCGACGTGCCGGGGCTGCGCGACTCCGTCGAGGACGGGGTCACGGGTCTTCTCGCACGCGGCGAGTCGTCGTTCGCGGCGGCCTGGTGCGCGCTGGCCCTGTCCGGACAGCGGCGCCGGCTGATGGGCAAGGCCGCCGAGGAGCGCGCCGCGACCTTCCGCTGGGCGCACACGGTGCGGCAGTTCAGAGCCGTGGCCGCCGAGGCGGTGAGGAGCCCCGCGCCATGACGCACTCGACACGGACGTCCCCGCCCGACCCGTCGCTTCGCCGCTCGCTCGCCCTGTTCCGCGCGTTCCTGCGCGAACAGCAGGACCCCGAGGCCTGCTACTCCCTGCTGGCCCGCGACGCCGCCGACCAGGTCGAGGCGGTCTGCGGAGGCGTCGCGGGGAAGGTCGTCGTCGATGTGGGCGGCGGATCCGGCTACTTCACGCGGGAGTTCCGGCGGCGCGGCGCGCACGGCTTCCTCTTCGAGCCCGACGCGCAGGAGCTGGGCTCGCGGCCGGCCGCGCCCGCTGTCGTGGCGGACGGCTATCTGCTGCCGCTCGCGGAGGGCGCTGCCGATGTCACGTTCTCCTCGAACGTCCTAGAGCACGTGGACGACCCCCAGACGTTCCTCAGCGAGCTGGTCCGGGTGACGCGGCCGGGCGGGATCGTCTATCTCTCGTTCACCAACTGGCTGTCCCCGTGGGGCGGTCACGAGTGGGCGCCCTGGCACTACCTGGGCGCCGACCGGGCCCGCGCCCGCTATCAGCGGCGCACGGGCAGGCCGCCCAAGCACACGCTCGGCGAGAACCTCTTCGCGCATCACATCGGCCCGACGCTGCGCCAGGTCAGGGCCCGTGACGACATCACCGTCGTCTCCGCGCGCTCCCGCTACTGGCCGTTCCTCGCGGCGACCGTCGCGAAGGTGCCGGGGGTACGCGAGTTCGCCACCTGGAACCTCCTCCTCATCCTCCGGCGGTGTTCTCCATGACGAGCACGGTCCAGGCGCCGCCCCCGGCGGCGGCCCGCCCCGCCCCCTCCCGGCCAGGACACGGGCGGGGGCCGCGCTCACGGCGCTGGCTGCCGGCCTTCTGGGCGACGCTGTTCGTGCTGTTCGTGGCGGTGTCGCCCGGGCGCATGACGTTCGACACGAAGCTGGGTGTCGCGCTCGACCCGTGGAAGTTCCTCACGGACCTGGGCGACCTGTGGCACGACCGGGCGGGCTTCGGCGGGATCTTCGACCAGTACGTGGGCTACTCGTTCCCGATGCTGCCCTACTACGGGCTCGCGCGGCTGACGCACCTGCCGGTGTGGCTGGCCGAGCGGCTGTGGCTGTCGATCATCGTGACGGTGGCGTTCTGGGGTGCCCTGCGCCTCGCGGAGCGCCTCAGGGTCGGCAGCCCGCGGACCCGGCTGCTCGGCGCCGTGGCCTACGCGCTGTGGCCGGCGTTCACGATCGTCGTCGGCTCGACGTCGGCGGCCGCCCTGCCGGGCGCGTTCCTGCCGTGGGTGCTGCTGCCGCTCACGAACGACCGCACGAGCGCCCGCGTCGCGGCGACGCGCTCGGCGCTCCTCATCCCGTTCATGGGCGGGGTGAACGCGGCGGCCACTCTCGCCTCCCTCCTCCCGGTGGGCCTCTATCTCCTCTCCCGCCCGGCGGGCCCGCGCCGCCGCAAGCTGATCGCGTGGTGGACCCCGTCGGTGATCCTCGCGACGGCCTGGTGGATCCTGCCCCTGCTCCTCCTGGGTGTGTACGGCGAGAACTTCCTTCCGTACGTGGAGACTTCACAGACCACGACCGGCACCATGTCGGCCGCCGAGTCACTGCGCGGCGCCGGGAACTGGGTGGCGTACCTGCACTTCGGCGAGGCCTGGCTGCCTGCGGGCTGGACGGTCGCGACGGCGGCCGTGACTGTCGTCGGGTCGGCGCTCGCGGCGGCCTTCGGGCTCGCGGGGCTCGCCCGCCGCGATCTGCCGGAGCGCCGCTGGCTCGTCCTGACGGTCCTCACGGTCGCGCTGATCACCCTCGCGGGCTACGGCGGTGCGCTCGGGGCGCCCTTCCACTCCACGGTGCAGTCCTGGCTGAACGGCGGCCTGGTCCCGTTCCGCAACATCTACAAGTTCCAGACCGGCCTCGGGCTCGCCCTGGCCTTCGGGCTGATGCATGTGACGGCGGTCGCGGCCGAGCCGCGCGGCGCCCGCCCCCTGCGCCACCGCCGGTACGCGCCCCTCCTGGCGGCGGTGCTGATCCTGCCGGGTCTCGCCTGGCCGTACCTCAACGGCTCGATCCTGCAACCGGGTTCGTTCCGCTCCCTGCCCGCGTACTGGGACACGACGGCGCACTGGCTGAAGAAGCACTCGCCCGACTCGCGCGCCCTCGTCGTGCCCGCCACCGCGCACGGCATCTACACCTGGGGCTCCCCCATCGACCAGCCCCTCGACGTCCTCGCCGAGTCGCGCTGGGCGCAGCGCGACTACGTGCCGTTCGGCACTCCCGGCAACCGCCGCGCCCTTGACGCCGTCGAGCAGGCTCTGACCACCGGCGGTGAAGTCCCGGGTCTCCAGGACTACTTGAGCCGGGCGGGCCTGTACTTCGTCGCCGTACGCAACGACCTCGACCCCGACCAGCTGGGCTACGTACCGACCGCGACCGTCAAGCGCACCCTGGAGGAGTCCGGGTACCGGCGCGTCACCGGGTTCGGGCCCGTCACGACCGGCGGACGCATCGCCGAGGGCACCCCGCTCCAGGTCGAGGGGCTCTATCCGCGCCTGCGGGCGGTGGAGATCTACGCACCCGGCTCCGCGCGGCGCCCCGGGCAGGCAGCCCTGCTGCCGGTCTCCGGCACGGCGGAGGTCAGTGGCGGCCCCGAGTCGCTCCTGCCGCTGTCCGCCGACCCGGCGATGCGCGGCAGGCCCACCGTCCTGGCCGGCGACAACCACCCCGGCATCGGAACGCCCGCGCTGCGCACGGCCGGTGACGGCCTTCGCCGCGCCGACACCCGCTTCGGCCTGGTCGGCTCCAACACCTCGTACACGTACACGCCGACCGAGCGGAACTCCCCGGGCAGCACGCAGGACCCGGGGGCGAAGCCGCGGCAGATCCTGCCGGGCGACGGGGTCCGGCATCAGACGACCGCCGTGCTGCGCGGCGCCGCGCAGGTCACGGCGTCGTCGAGCGGGAACTGGCTGTTCCACCTGCCGCAGTACGACCCGGTGAACGCGTTCGACGGGAACCCGGACACGGCGTGGGCGGAGGGCACACCGGGCACGCCCGACGGGCAGTGGCTGCGGATCGCGTTCTCCTCGAAGACACCCGTGCCCGGCACGCTCCAGGTGACCCCCCTGCCGCAGGAGGGAGTCAGGGCCGCGCCGACCCGCATCCGCGTACAGACGGAATCCGGCTCGGCCACTTCGCCCCTTCAGCCGAACGGCAGGCGCCAGACCGTCAAGGCCCCGGCGGGCAACACCAGTTGGCTGCGGGTCACGATCCTGGGCGCGCAGGCGGGGCACACGGGTCTCGCGGGCGCGGGCTTCTCGGACGTCGACATCCCGGGCGTCCGGGTGACCCGGCTGCTTCGGCTGCCCCAGGACTCCACGGACGCACAGCAGTTCAGCTTCCACGCGACCACCGAGGAGCCGAACCTCGGGCGCCGGTTCACGACCGCCGCAGGCGGCACATACACCCTCAAGGCGAGCGCGCGGCCCGCTCCGGGCGACGCGTTCGACAAACTCCTCTACGAGGTGGCGCCCGATCAGCGCCGCCGGATCACGGCCACCGCGGACTCCACGTCCGCGCTCGGCGGCGACCTGTCGGCGCGCAATCTCACGGACGGCGACCTGACCACGGCGTGGATCGCGGGCGACCGGCCCACCCTCCATCTGCGCTGGCCGGACAAGCAGCCGGTGGGAGAAGTCGTACTCGCCGCCGCCGGCGGCCTCTCCACCCGCCCCGAGAAGATCGAGATCAGCTCGCCGGACGGGGCGGCCGTGGCGGGCGTCGACGAGAACGGCGTGGCCCGCTTCGACCCGATCACCACGGACCGCCTGGACATCACCGTCACGGCGACGGCGCCCCTCACCGTCCACAACCCGGTGGCGGACGCCGATCTGCAACTGCCGGTCGGGCTGACGGAGGCGTACCTCCCGGCGCTCGACCGGTACCGCACGCCGCAGCCGTCGCCCACCCGCAAGTTCAGCCTGCCCTGCGGCAAGGGCCCGGACGTCACGGTCGACGGCACACGCCACCACACCGGCGCGAAGGGAACGGTCAGGGACCTCGTGGAGCGCCGCCCCATCGCCGTCACCCTGTGCGGGCAGGCCCCTGCGTCGCCGGCGCTCCCCGCCGGCACCCACACCCTGGAGACACCACAGGACAAGGGCCCCCTCCGCCTCACCGACGCCACTCTCACCCGCACCGACGCACCCTCCACCACCCCGCCCGCCGGCCGCGCCCTGCGCATCCGCGACTGGCTCGGCGACCGCAGGGAGGCGACCGTCGGCTCCGGCCCCGCCACCTATCTGACGACGTACGAGAACGTCAACGACGGCTGGAAGGCGACCCTCGACGGCAAGGAGCTGACCCCGTTGCGCCTGGACGGCTGGCAGCAGGGCTTCCTCGTCCCCCAGGGCGCGGGCGGCACCGTGAAGCTGAGCTACGAACCGGCGCGGACGTACGAGGCGGGGCTGTTCGGCGGGGCCGCGGGCGTGCTCGCGCTGGCCGGGATCGCCCTCTTCCGGCGGCGCGCCGCGACCACAGATGTGACGCCGCCCGCCCCGCCGCCCGGGCTGCTGCTCGGCACGGTGGCGCTCACCCTGGTCGGCGCGGTGATCGCGGGTCCGCTCGCGCTGCTAGTCCCGGTGCTCGCGCTCGTGGCGTGGCGGCGGCACTCGCTCCTCGTCCCGATCGCGTTCCTGGCGATGGCGGGCGCGGGCATCGCCGCCGCGGTGGGAGCCGGGGAACCGTCCCGGTCGTCCGCGGGCGCCTTCGGTCCGGCGGCCCAACTCCTCGCGCTGGTGGCCCTGTTCGCGGCACTGGCCACCACTCACAGGCCGGCGAGGCCGCCGGCCGGTCCGTCGCGGCCGCCCGGCGGCCCCTCGCAGGAAGGATCGGCATGAGCGTGCCGGCCCCCGTCGCGCCGCGACGTGTCCCGTTTCCCGTGGTCGACGAGGTCGCCCGGCACTGTCTCCAGGACGAGGAGCCGGAGACCGTCCACATCGAGGTCCACCTGCCGGGCGCCCCTGACCCCGCCCGGCTGACGGCCGCCTTCGCCGAGGCGCTGCGCCGCCATCCGCGCATCCTGATGCGGGAGGCGGCGGGCCCCTGGTACCGGCGGCGCTACGAGTGGGAGCTGACCCGCGGACCCGATGTGGACGTGGTCACCTTCCCGCCGGCGGGACCGGACGCGCTCAAGGACGCCCGGACGCGCGCGCTGACACACGCCCCGCCGCTGACCGCGTCGCCGCCGATCCGTCTGGAGGTGGTGCGGGAGCGGGAGGACAGTGCCGCGGTCCTCTTCCTCACCATCAACCACACCGCTCTGGACGGCCCGGCCTGCCTGCGCGTCCTCGCGACGGCGGCCGAGATCTACGGGGGCCACGACGACGCCCCCGGCGCGCCTCCGTCACACCGGGCGCCGCCCGGGGCGCCGGGGCCAGCCCTGCGCGGGCCCTCGCCGTGGACGCCGCCCGCCCGCGTCGCCCCCGGCACCCCCGACACCTCACCCGCCCTCTCGCCCGGCAACGGTCTCCTGGTCGCGGACCTGCCCGTGCCGCACCGGCCCGCCGGCGCCCCGTACACCGTCAACGACCAGCTCATGGCCGCCACCGCCCTGATGATCACGCACTGGAACAGGGAGCACGGCGCGCGCCCGCGCCCCCTGCGCATCACGATGCCGGTGGACGACCGGCCCCGGGGCGCGGACATGCCCATCGGCAACGGCACCCGTCTCGTCGAAGTCACCTTCGAGCCACAGGAGTTGACGGCCACCGGCATTCCACTCCTGCTGCATCGCACCTCGGTGCGCACTCGCGCACTCAAGGCCCTCGACCGGCCCCAGCTCGGTCACGGCGCCGCCCTCCTCACCGCCCCGCTCGCCCCGGTCGCCTGGCGCGCCGCGGTCACCCGCGGGCTGCGCAGGGCCGCCGCACCCTGGACGTCGACCACGCTGCTCAGCAACATCGGCCGCGTCCCCTACCCGCTCGACTTCGGCGACGCGGGCCGCGCCCACGCCGTCTGGTTCTCGGCGCCCGCGCGCATGCCGCGCGGCCTGACCGTGACGACCGCGTCCACGGCCGGCCGGCTGCACCTCGCCCTGCGCTGGTCACGCACCCTGCTCGGACCGGGCGACGGCGACCGGCTGCGGGACCTGTTCGAGCACTACCTGCACGCGACGCAGGAGGCGACGCCATGACCACCACGTCCGCCCCGCCCGGGCTGCGGGACTTCTACGAGGACCCGGCAACCCCGGTCGCCTCAGGCGAACAGCGCTCCCACCGCCAGGCCCGCGCGCTCGCCGCCGCGCTCGGCCGGCCCGCGCCCTTCCCCGCCACGGTCGTCGACATCGGCTGCGGCGACGGACAGGCCGCGGCCACCGCGGCGCCGCTCCTCGCGGGCCACCGCATCGTCGGCGTCGACTGGTCGCAGGACGCCCTCAAGCGGGCCAGGGCCCGCATCCCGGACGTGGTGCGCGGTGAACTCACCGCGAGCGGGCTGCCGTTCGCGGCGGGATCCGCCGACGCCGTCCTGTTCAGCGAGGTGATCGAGCACCTCGTCGACCCCGATGCCGCGCTCGACGAGATCCGCCGGATCCTGCGCCCGGGCGGCCATCTCATGCTGTCCACGCCGAACCTCGCCGCCTGGTACAACCGGGCGCTGCTGCTCGCCGGGGTGCAGCCCGTCTTCTCCGAGGTCAGCCTGCGCGGGGTGCACGGCCGCCCGGGCAGCGAGGTCGTGGGCCATCTGCGGCTGTACACGGCCCGCGCGCTGCGCTCGTTCGTCGCCTCGGCGGGCTTCGACGTCGTACGGGTCACGGGCGCGCCCTTCCACGGGGTGCCGCGCCCGCTGCGCCCTCTGGACCGGCTCGCCTGCGCGGCGCCGTCCCTCTCCTCGATCCTCCTGCTGCACGCCAGGAAGACGTGAGCGGGATGACCGCGATGTGGTGGGGCGTCGGCGCGGCGCTGCTCGCGAACGTCCTCTACAGCACCGGGTTCGTCCTGGAGAAGCGGGCGCTCGCCGCGCTGCCGCAGATCAGTGTGCGCCGCCCGGCCCACCTGGTGCGCCTCGTCGCCGGCAGCCCCCTGTGGCTCGGCGGCTCCCTGGCTCTCGCCACCGGGTTCGGGGCACAGCTCGCGGTCTACAGAACGCTTCCCATCGCCGCCGCGCAGGCCATCTTCGTCTCCGGCCTCGTCCTCCTGCTGCTCCTGTCCTCGGCGCTCCTCGGGGAACGCACGACGGGCCGGGAGCGGTACGCGATCGGAGCGATCCTCGCCGCGCTCCTCATGGTCGTACTGTCCCTGCGCCAGGGAAGCGACACGGTCGGCAAGGGCGCCCCCGCCGCGCTGATCCTCGGGGTGTGCGTGCCGACGCTCGCGGCGGGGCTCCTCCTGTACGGCCTCGCCGAGCGCAGGACGCGCCGCAGGCACCGCCTCCCGACGACCGGCGTCGAGTACGGGGTCGCGGTGGGCCTGCTCTACGGCGTGAGCTCGCTGGCCATCAAGGGGGTGGCCGGGTATCTGACCACGGACCGGCTCGGCGCGGCCGCTCTGCACCTGCTGACCTCGCCCTACCCCTATCTCCTGCTGTGCACGGGCGGGTTCGGGCTCGTCATGTCGCAGGCGGCGCTCCAGAGGTGCCGCGCCTCCCTGATCGTGCCCGTGTGCTCGACGGTGACGTGCCTGTTCACGGCCGTGCTCGGCACGCTCGCGTTCGGCGAGTCACTGCCGCGCGAGCCGGTGCCCCTGGCGCTGCGCCTGACCGGCACGGTCCTCGCCGTGTCCGTCCTGCTCCTCATGCCGAAGCACGACGACCAGCCGCCCCCACCACCCTCGCCCGCCAAGGAGTTGGCCCGCCGTGAAGCCCGATGACCCGCTGCTGAGGATCCTGGCCTGCCCGCTCGACAAGGGCCCGCTGCACCTCCTCCCGCCCGAGGAGGACGCCCTCCTGTCGGGCGAGGCGCTCTACAACCCCCGGCTGCGGCGCCGCTACCCGATCGTCGACGGCATCCCCCAGCTCCTGCCCTCGTCGGGCGAGCAGGTCCCGGAGGACGAGCACGAGCGGCTGCTCGATCGGATGTCGCCCTGACGGCGCGGCCGCCGTGCGCGACCATGGACCGTATGTCAGCGCGACGCGGGCCCGCCCCCACCGGTGAGCCCTTCACGGTCACCGACTTCCAGCTGGTCCTGCTGCGCCGCATGGCGGACCACAACCCGGAGCTGGTGGAGGACGCGCGCCGGGAACTCGGCGCGTCGGTGGCGCAGATGCGGGAGGCGAACCGCCGCTACCAGGCCAGACGCCATGTGAGGGGCCCGCTCACCACGCGGTCCCTGTACCGCTCGCTCCTCGGCGCCCCCGAACAGACCGTCAACCGGCAGATCGGGGACCTGACCTGCGAGGCACTCCAATGGCGAGTGCCGCTCTGGCCCGGTCTGCTCTTCGAGGCGCTGGCCGGCCCGAACGGCGCGGTGTGGAACGAGTGGCTGGTCCGGGCCCCCGGCGCGCCCGCACCCACGCTCCGCACCCTCGACGACCTCGTCCCCTGGTCCTGCACCGTGGACGAGGTGTCCGAGGCGTTCCCGCCGGCCCGCCCGCTGGAGGGCTCGGCGCCCACGCGCTGGGGCCTCGCCTTCGCGGCGCCGGACGCGGAGGGGACGCTCAGGGGCGTCAGGGCGGAGTTCACCTACGGGCTGCTCCAGCGCTGGACGCTCACCGGCTGACGCCGACGGCCACCTCGATGATCGCGTCGGCCACGACCGGCAGGGAACCGGGGTGGACCGTCCCGAGGAACAGGTTGGGTTCGACGAGCTCCAGCTCCATGACGCACGGCTTCCCGTCGCTCCCGTCGACCAGGTCGACGCGCGCGTAGAGCAGCTCGGGGGCGCCCGGCACGGCGGCCAGCGCCCGCTCCGCCACGTCGAGTTCGGCGGCCGTGGGCTCCCAGGGCTCCAGCGCCGGATGGGGCGTCTTGTGCGCGTCGTAGGCCACGCCCTCGGCGAGGACGGCGCCCTTGCGGATGGCGTGCAGGAAGCGTCCGCCGCAGAAGACGACGGCGCGCTCGCCGGTGACGTCGATGTCCGTGACGTAGGGCTGCACCATCGCGGTGAGGCCGTCGCCGTGCATGCGGGCGAGCTGGCGCAGGGCGGTGTCGCGCTCTTCGGGCCGGTAGCGGCCCGCGAGCCGGGCGCCCGCGCCCGCGGTCGGCTTGATCACGTACTCGCGGTCGGCGGGCAGCTCGGGGGTGTCGCCCGGCGCGAAGTAACGGGTGGGGACGACGGGTACCCCGCGTGCGGCCAGCTCGCCCAGATACCGCTTGTCGGTGTTCCAGCGCACGACGTCCGCCGGGTTGGCGAGCCGGGTGAGCGCCCCGCACCGCTCGGCCCACGCGACGAACTCGGCGGTGCGCCAGCTGTAGTCCCAGGTGGAGCGGATGACGGCGAGGTCGAACGAGGCCCAGTCGACCTCGGCGTCGTCCCAGAACACGGTCTCGGCCTCGGCGCCCCGCTCACTCAGCGCCTTCACGAGCAGCGGCAGGTCCCCGTCGATCTCGATGCCGGGCCGGCTGGTGACCAGAGCGATCCGGCTCGTGCTGCCGTTGGGGGCGTCTGCCACGGGAACTCCATGCGTCGGTGCGGTCGTACGAATAGCGCTCCGCAGGCTAACAACCCCCCTGGCAGGTACCGGCTATTCGCCCTCGTCCGGGTCCCAGTCCAGGAGCCGCACCTTCGCCACGGTCCGTACATGGCGGCGCATCGCCGCCGCGGCCTGTGCGGGGCGGCCCGTCTCGATCGCCTCGAGGATCGCCCGGTGCTGGGCGAGGGAGCGGGCGGGGCGGCGCGGCTGGCGCAGGGACTCGGTGCGGGACTCGGTGACCTGGTCGGCGATGGACCGCATGAACTCGGCGAGGAGCGCGCTGTGGGCGGCCGCGGTGACGGCCGCGTGGAAGAGCCGGTCGCCCTCGACGCCGTGGCCGCCCTCCTCGATGTCGGCGGCCATGCGGTCGAGCGCCGTGTTCAGGGCGCTGAGGTCCTCGTCGGTGCGGCGTTCGGCGGCCAGCTCGGCGAGCTTGGTCTCCAAGGCCTCGCGGGCCTCCAGGACGTCGGGCAGCCGGCGCCTGCGCTCCACCATGTGCTCGACGGGCTCCGGGTCGAGGCTGTCGCGCATGAGGTACGTGCCGCCGCCGTGCCGGGCCTCCACCAGTCCCTGGACCTCCAGGACGACGATGGCCTGCTTCACGGAGGCGCGGCTCACGCCGAGGCGGGCGGCCAGGTCTCGCTCGGGCGGGAGGCGGTCGCCGGCGCGCAGGCCGCCCTCGGCGACGTAGGCGCGCAGCCGGTCGAGGACCTGCTCGTACAGGCGCGGCCTGGCCGTCATCGGCCGCAGTGCGTCGGTCATGGGGCCCTCCTCCCTGGGGTTCCGCAGCGTAACAGCGGACCGGAGAAATGGCCCAGTGGCTGAACCAATCTTCGGGCGCATCCTTGACGTACGGGCGACGGCACCCCCACATTGGTTCAGCCACTTGGCCACTGCCGTCACTGTCGACCGCCGCTAGGAGCGCCACCCGTGTCCCTGCTCTTCCCCGCCCTGGCCCACGACCCCGACCGCCCCGCCCTGCGCTTCGGCGACCGCTCCCTCACCTACGGGGAGCTGGCCTCGGCGGCCGGAGCCCTGGCCGCGCGCCTCGACGGCGCGAGCCGGGCCGCCGTGTGGGCGACGCCCACCCTGGAGACCGCGGTCGGCGTCGTCGCGGCGCTGCTCGCGGGCGTGCCCGCGGTGCCGCTCAACCCGAAGTCCGGCAGCGGCGAGCTGGCGCACATCGTGGCCGACAGCGCCCCGGACGTCGTGCTCGCCGCACCGGGGACCGAACTCCCGGACGCGCTCGGCGACTTGACGTTCGTCGGCACGGACATCGACACGGCTGCCGCGTCGGGCCCGGCCCGCGAGTGGCCCGAGCCGGACGCGTCGGCGCCGGCGTTCGTCGTCTACACCTCCGGCACGACAGGCCCGCCCAAGGGCGCCGTCCTGCCGCGCCGCGCGGTCACCTCGACCCTGGACGCGCTCCGGGACGCGTGGGAGTGGACCGGCGACGACGTCCTGGTGCACGGCCTGCCGCTGTTCCACGTGCACGGCCTGATCCTGGGCATCCTCGGCCCGCTGCGCCGCGGCGGATCGGTGCGCCACCTGGGCCGGTTCAGCACGGAGGGCGTGGCGCGCGAGCTGGGCAGCGGGGCGACCATGCTGTTCGGGGTGCCGACGATGTACCACCGCATAGCCGAGGCACTGCCCGCCGAGCCGGAGCTGGTGAAGGCCCTGTCCGGGGCGCGGCTCCTGGTGTCCGGTTCCGCGGCGCTGCCCGTGCACGACCACGAGCGGATCGCCGCCGCGACGGGCCGCCGCGTCATCGAGCGGTACGGGATGACGGAGACCCTGATGAACACGAGCGTGCGGGCGGACGGCGAGGCGCGGGCGGGCACGGTCGGCGTGCCGCTGCCGGGCGTCTCGGTGCGGCTCGTGGAGGAGGACGGCGTCACGGAGATCCCGGCCGGCGATCCGGAGACGGTCGGCGAGATCCAGGTCCGGGGCCCGAACCTCTTCACGGAGTATCTGAACCGGCCCGACGCGACGGCCTGCGCGTTCGCCGAGGGCGGCTGGTTCCGCACCGGCGACATGGCGGTCCGCGACCCGGACGGCTACGTCCGCATCGTGGGCCGCAAGGCCACCGACCTCATCAAGAGCGGCGGCTACAAGATCGGCGCGGGCGAGATCGAGAACGCGCTCCTGGAGCACCCCGGGGTGAGCGAGGCCGCCGTCACCGGCGAGCCCGACGACGACCTCGGCGAGCGCATCGTGGCCTGGATCGTCCCGGCCGACGCCGAACACCCTCCGGCCGCCGACGAGTTGGCCTCCCATGTCGCCGACCGCCTCGCCCCGCACAAGCGCCCGCGCGTGGTGCGCTACCTGGAGGCGCTGCCCCGCAACGACATGGGCAAGATCATGAAGCGGGCGCTCCCCCGTGGCTGACACCGTGCGGCTCTCCGCCCGCGAGGCCCTCGCCGCCGTCACCGACCCCGGCACCTTCACCGAACTGCCCGCCCCCGACGGCACGTACGCGCCCGACGGGCCGCTCTCCTGGGACGGCTACGACGCGGCGCGGGCCCGGGCCACCGCCCGCACCGGCGAGGCCGAGTCCGTGGTGTGCGGGACGGCGTCGGTCGGCGGGACCAGGGCCGTGCTGGTCTCCTTCGAGTTCGGCTTCCTCGGCGGCTCGCTCGGCGAGCGCACCGGCGACCGCATAGAGGCCGCGTACACGTTCGCCCGCGCGCACCGGCTCCCCGTCGTGCCCCTGGTCGCGACGGGCGGCAGCCGGATGCAGGAGGGCATGCGGGCGCTGGTCCAGCTCCAGCGCGTGGCACGGCAGTCGGCGCTCACGCGGGAGGCCGGCCTGGCGCAGGTGGCGGTCCTGCGCGACCCGACGACGGGCGGCGGCTGGGCGACGCTCGGCGCGGGCGCCGATGTGATCCTGGCGCTCGAGTCGGCACAGGTGGGGTTCGCGGGCTCGCGGGTGAGGCCCGCGGACGCGGACCCGGCGGCGTACTCGGCACGTGGCCAGTTCGCGGCCGGCGCCGTCGACGCGGTGGTGCGCCATGACGACCTGGCGGGGACCCTCGCCGGGTGGCTGCGGCTGCTCACGCGCCCGTCCGACGACCCCGCCCCGGTCCCGTACGCGCTCGGCCGCGGCGATCTGCCCGCCACGGGCCGCGACGCCGTCCGCCGCGCCCGGGCCGGCGAACGGCCGCGCGCGGACACCTACCTGGACGCCTACTTCACGTCCCGGGTCATGGTCGGCGGCGACCGCTGCGGCGGCACCGACGACGGTGTGCTGTGCGGCTTCGGGGAGAGCGCGCGGGACGGCAGGACGGTCGCGTACGCCGCACAGCTCGGTACGGCGACCCGGCCGGCCGGCTACCGGACGGCGGCGCGCCTGGTGCGGCTCGCCGGGCGGCTCGGCGTGCCCGTGCTGACGCTGGTGGACACGCCGGGCGCGGCCAACGACGCGGAGGCGGAGCGGTCCGGGGCGGGCGCCGCCATCGCGGACCTGTTCACGGCGCTCGCCGCGTCGCCGGTCCCGGTCACCACGCTGGTCGTGGGCGAGGGCGGCTCGGGCGGAGCCCTCGCCCTGGCCGCACCGGAGAACACCTGGGCGACGCCGGACAGCTACTTCTCCGTCATCGCGCCCGAACTCGCCGCCGCGATCCTCAAGCGCGGCCCGGACGAGACGGACGCGACGGCCGACCAACTCCACCTCAGGCCGCAGGACTTGGTGGACCTCGGCGTGGTGCGCGGCATCGCGGGGACGGCGCCGTGAGCAACTCCGCACGACATGACGAGGCATCGCGAACCCTCGCAAATACGAACAGGGGAGCAGTTGTTCCCTGGAACAGGTGATCGTGCCGCCAGGAATTGCATGAGGCGTCGGCGACCAACGATGCTTACGGTGCGCAAGCAACGGGCTGCAGACCGTAATTGCCACCCGGTCCATGTCCCATACGTGGCCGGGGAGTTGGTCCCACACATGCAACACCGCTAGGAGAACGCGCCACCATGAACCTGATCACCGACATCCTCGCCGGCCTCGCCCACTTCGTCGGCTGGCTCGTCTGACGCCAGGCCGCGCAGGTCACGCGGAGTCGACCGCGGCCGCGCCGTCTCCCCCGGTCCCACGGGGAGGCGGCGCCGCCGCGCGTCACGCCCCGCACACCGCGGTCGCGTCCGTGAGGGCACGCAGCCGCGGAAGGACCTCGCCGGCGACGCGGGCCGGCTCGCCGGGACCCGTACAGCCGTAGAGGACGAACTCGTCGATGCCGAGCTGCCGGTAGTCGAACAGCCGTCGCGCCACCTCGTCGTACGTACCGACGACCGTGTCCCCCGCCGGTCCGCTCCTGCCGTCGTCCAGGATCCGGTCCGCCGCCTCCCGCGCCTCGGACGCCTCGGCGCGGCCCACCAGACGCAGGCGGAGCCCGTACCGCAGCCGCGGATTCCGGTCCCGCGAGCGGGCCACGCGCTCCGCGACGACGGCCGGCGGCGCGTTCCTCACCAGCCTCACATCGGCCCGCCGGGCCGCGATGCCGTCGGCGGCCGGGGATTCACCCCCGAAGTAGAGCGGCACCGGATGCTCGACGGCCGGGTCGCTCAACTGGGCGCCCTCGACCTGCACATGCTCCCCCTGGAAGTCGATGCGCCTGCCGTCGAGCAGGTCGCGCACGACGGCCATCACCTCGTCCGTGCGCCCGTAGCGCTGGTCGTGGGTCAGCCCGGCGCCGTGCGCGCCGACGTCGAGCCTGAGGCGGCCGCCCGCGAACCGGCGGAACGCGTCCGCCTGTTGGGCGATGACGGTGGGTCCCGCGCTGCCGGTGGGCAGCGCGACGAGGAAGCTGATCCGCTCGGTGCGACGACAGAGCCCCGACGCGAGCGCCCACGGGTCGGGGCCGCCGGCCGGCATCGAGAGCGAGTCGAACCCGGCACGCTCCGCGGCCAGGGCCGTGGGGGCCAGCGAATCGATGTCGGCCGGCCGCCGGGCCGGCAGGTACCAGTGCAGCAGAGGGTGGTTCTCGGGCATGACGACACCTCGAAAATCGCGCGGGGCGTGGACTACTGCGGGAACGGACGCGGGGCCGCCGGAGCGGCGCGAAGGACACGGGACGCGGGCGGGCCGGGCGAGGAGATGCCTCCCCGGAGCGCCTCAGGAAAGGGCGTCGGTGCCGGCAGCGGCCGGACAGAGCATCGTCGACACACGCAGAAGATCCACGTGGCGGCGCGAGACGAGCACGCGCGAGACGAGTACCGGAGCCATGCACGCATCCTGTCCGCGGCCACAGCGCCCCCACAAGGGCGTTCCCGCATGGCGGACAGCCACGTATCACTGGGTGGACGCCTGGGGTGCCGAGACGCACGCGAAGGCCCGGCGCGGCTGGCTGCCGCGCCGGGCCTTCGGCCAGACATCCGTACAGGTCTACAGGTCAGACATCCGCAGAGGTCAGTACACCCGTACAGGTCAGAACATCCTTACCGGAGGGGCTACTTGACCCCCACCGCCCGGATGACCTCCTGAGTGACCTTGCCACCCCGGTCGTCGCTCGCCGAGGCGCGCAGCGACACGTACTCGGCGTCGCCCGGCACCTTCAGCGTGCCCTTCCAGGACGCGCCCTGCCCGTCGAGCGCGACCTTCGTCCAGGTCTTGCCGTCGTCGTACGACACCTCCAGGGTGCCGCCGCCGATCTTCCCGGTGTCCGGGGCGCCCTTGACGTACTCGGAGCTGATCCCGACGGAGACCCCGTGTCCACCGCGGACATTGCCCGCGAGGTCGGTGTCCACGTCGAAGCCGAGGTTGAGCAGCGGCAGGAACGTCCACCGGTTGTCGGGGGTCTCGGCGGACTTGAACGTCCACTCCGAGTGGCCCTTCGTGGCCAGCTTCCAGCGCGCGGCATCGAGCGTCGTGTCGGTGACGACCTTGTAGGTGTGCTCGGCCGGGTCGGCGTCCCACACGTACACGGCGGAGCTCTTCTTGCGGTCCGCGAGCACCCCGTCGACGTACACCTCGGTGTTCTGCGTCTGGGTGCTGTCGCTCCACACGTCGCCGAAGCCGGTGTGGTCGGGACCGGAGTCGCCCCAGCCGGGCACGTTGAACTGGAGGGTGTTACCGGAGCGCTGCTGGCCCCAGCCGAGGCCGGTGCCGAGCCACGGGTGCCAGACCGGCTTGAACCAGTCGAGCTCCTTGTGGGTGCCGCCCTTGTAGGTGATCAGGCCGCTGCGCTGCTCCAGGTCGGTCGGGCCCGTCTGGACGGACTCGTGCCACTTCTGGCCGGGGCCGGTGGAGACGTAGTCGGTGCGCTCGGCCGGGTAGTCGATCTTCTGCAGGAAGCCGAGACCGATGCGGAAGGTGTCGGTGATGGAGTAGCGGAACTCGCCGCCCGCCTGGGGCTTCACCGCGTGGAACTTGGCGTCGATGACGGCCAGGTCGGACTTGCCCGGCCGATAGGTCAGGTCGCCGCCCGGGACGGTTCCCTTGTGCTCGTCGGTCAGGTCGTACACCCAGGGCGTGTTGCGGGTGCCCGTCATCGTGACGCTGCGGCCCGCCGTCGCGGCCGCGGCGAGCTTCGCGCCGTCCGCGGCGTCGACCGTGGCGATCTGGAGCGGTCGGTCACTGCCGTCGTCCGTGCCGAACCAGGCGTTGAGCCGGCCCGCGGCGTCGTCGGTGACGAACAGCGCCTTGGCGCCCGCGTCCTGCGCGGCCTGGGCGAGTTCGGCCGGGGCGAGCGCGTCGGTGCGCCGCACGAGGACGGCCTTGCCGCGCACGTTCTTGCCCGCGTAGTCGGCGGGCGCGCCGGCCCCGGCGTCCACGAGCGCGAGCCTGCTGCGGCCCTCGGCCAGGGTGGCGCCGGGCTGGACGACGGCCTCACGGAGGCCGTCCACCTGAAGCGAGGGCTTCCCGAGGCGCCACACGGTGCGGTACTCGAAGGACCCGTCGGTGACCTTGTGGGTGGGGGCCGCGAAGATGCTGTCGTACTTGACGGGCAGCTGGACCGCACTCATGTAGTCGGCGCCGCCCGCCTTCCGGTCGGCCTCCATGAGCAGGTGGCGGGTCTCGGTGGTCCGGCCGACATCGGCCTTGAGCTCCTTCAACTGCCGCCCGTCGAGCGTGATCTCGCGGTCCCGGTCGAGCTTGATCTCGGGGTCGGCGAGGTAGCCGAGTCCGAGGGAGTCCTTGCCGTGGCTGCCGTGCACGTCGAGGTAGGACTCGACGTAGTACGAGCCGGGCTTCAGGCGCAGCTGGAGCGTGCCGGAATCACCCACCGTGGCGGGGAACGGATCGGTGTTCCCGACGAGCTGCTGCACGCCGAGATACGCGGCTGTCGGGGCGCCGTCCCGGTCCTTCACATGGACGGTGAGCGTGTACCGCTCCTCCTCCTTGACCATGCCGAACGCGGTGTGCGCGACGGGCTTCCCGGCCACCGACGCGACGATCCGCCCGCTGGTGTTCCCGACGGCGGCCTTGGCGCCGTCGCCGGTCACCGTCGTGGAGGCGGTGCCGTGCGCGGGCACGGTCAGCTTGCTGTCGGCGAGCGAGACGACGCCGTCGGCCGCGCCCTCCGCGGCCAGCGTCAGCTCCACCGCGCTGTCGGAGGAGTTGCTGTAGGTGACCGTCTTCGTGACCGGCTTGTTGCTGTCGTACGGCCACTTGTAGTAGCCGAGGTCGGCGCTGCCGGTCGCGGTGACGTCCGCGGTCACGGCATCCGGCACGCTGACGCGTCCCGAGCCCAGGTCGTAGGCGGAGTCGGCGAGCTCCTTGGACGTCGACATCAGCCCGTCCTTGAGCTGCGCGCCCGTCCAGTCGGGGTGCTTCTGGGCGAGCAGGGCCGCGACACCGGCGACGTGCGGCGTCGCCATCGACGTACCGCTCATGGTGGTGTACGCGCCGCTGCCGGAGACCAGCGAGGAGCGGGCGGCGAGGATGCCGACGCCGGGCGCGGACACATCGGGCTTGAGCCCGTTGTCCCCGAAGCGGGGGCCCTTGCTGGTGAAGTAGGCGGCCTGGTCGGAGGAGTCGACGGCGCCGACGGTGAGGGCGGAGTCGGCGGCGCCGGGCGAGCCGATGGAGCCGGGAGCGCCGGCGTTGCCCGCGGCGATGACGAAGAGGGCGCCCGTCTCCTTGGACAGCGAGTTCACGGCGGCGGCCATCGGGTCGGTGCCGTCGCTGGCCTCGGACGAACCGAGGCTCATCGAGACGACCTTGGCGTGGATGTCCTTGGCGGCCCACTCCATACCGGCGATGATCTGCGACTCGCTGCCCGAACCCTCGTTGCTGAGGACCTTGCCGACGGCGAGGGTCGCGTCGGGGGCGACGCCCTTCTCCTTGCCGTCGGAGGCGGCGCCGCTGCCGCCCACGGTCGAGGTGACGTGGGTGCCGTGGCCGTTGCGGTCCGCGACCTCCTGGCCCTCGATGAAGGACTTGGACTCGGTGACGCGCGACGCGAGGTCGGGGTGCGTGGCGTCGTAGCCGGTGTCGAGGACGGCGACCTTGACGCCCTTGCCGGTGAGCCCGGCCTCCCAGGCCTTCGGGGTGCCGATCTGCTCGTTGCTCTCGGCCATGTCGGCCTTGACGCGGCCGTCGAGCCAGATCTTGCCGATGCCGTCGGCGAAGTCCTTGCCCTCAGGGGCGGTCACGGCGTTCCAGAACGTGCGGCCCTTGCCGGCGTCCACGGCGGCGCCGCCGATGCTGGCGAGAGCGCGGGTCCGGTCGGCGCCCTTCGGGGTGCGCGCCGCGGAGCGGGCACTCTTCCCGCTGTACGACACGATGAGCGGGGTCGCGTCGGCCTTGGTGTCGGACAGGCCCTGGCGTATCAGCTCACTCACGTCGAAGAGCCGGGCGTCCAGCGTCCCGGCCGCCAGGTAGGGGCGCGCCTCGTCGGGCACGACGGTGATCTTGCCGTCGTTCACCTGGGTCCTGACGGCGCCGGTCGCGCCCTTCGCGCGGTCGACGGTGACGGCCTTCTTGTCGCCGCCGAGGTCGGTGACGGTCACCTTGTCGCCGGTCACCAGGGTCACTGTGTGAGCGGCGCGGGCGGCGGGCGTGGTGGCGTGGGCCGCCGGGGTGGTGGTGTCACCGGCGACGGCCTGCCCGCCCGGAAGCAGCGCTAGCGCGAGCCCGGCGGACAGCAGTGCCGCGCCCCGTCTCGCTGGTCCTCTGGTCATCGTTGCCTCTCTTCGTAAGCCTCGGGTCGGGGTGTTACCCGAGCACTGCGAAGAGTGTGAAGTGCCCACTGTTACGGCGACATTGACGGGACCTGGCGGGAAGCTGCCCTGGCGCCTTCCCGCCAGGGAGCGATACGGACGCGATCCGGCCCCCACCCCGATGCCTGCGTCGGGGTGCGGCTGACAGCACCAACACCCCTCGACCACAATGGCGTTGGGCAACTGCCACACGTTTCGACCGGTTTCACACGGGCGGCATGGACGGTTTGGTGGAGTACGAGACCGAGGGCGGCGCACCCGTCGTCTTCGAGGCGTCCGACGAGACGGGGTCCGGCGTACGGCTCGTCTCGCGCGGGGGCCTTCCCACGGCGCAGGCGGTCGGCACGTTCGAGTCCGCGCTCGACGGGGCCCGCTCGGCGGCCGAGTCGGCGCTGCGGGTCTTTCGCGAAGGGCCGCTCAAGCCGGACGGCGTGGAGATCGAGTTCGGCGTGAAGATGTCCGCCGAGGCGGGCGCGGTGATCGCCAAGGGCACGGCCGAAGGCCATTTGGTGGTGAAGCTCAGCTGGTCGGCGACGGACCGTGCGGCCACGGACGGCGCGTGAACAGCGCGCGCCGGCGCGCCAGGACCGAGTGCGGGCGCCAGATCGGGGCCGGCTTCCTGGTGACCGGCCGCAAGGCCGTGACCTGCGCCCACGTGATCGCGGACGGCGGCGCCGCGCCCCTCACGGTCACGTTCCCGCCCGCGGCGGGCGCGGTCGCCGTGCCGGCGCGGGTCGTGTCGCACGGCGGCTGGGGCGGCCGCCCCACCGACCCCGGCGACCTCGCCGTCCTCGCACTCGACGAGGACGCGCCGGTCGACCCGGCCGCCTTCGCCCCGGGCGACGCCGCGTTCGGCGAACCGCCGCGCGAACCCGTCGCGTACGGCTTCCCGCGCGGCTGCTGACCGCGACCGTGGGCCACTTGCAGGCCCGCCTGTGGGAGGTTCCGGGCTGCCCACGTCTGCTCGTGACGTTCCGGCCCGCCGCGGGGAACCGGGGACGCCCCGAGCGCCCTCACGCCGTCGGCTTCCTGGCGTCGTAGTTCAGGAACTTGCGCCATTTCAGGGCGAGGAGCAGGACCGCCACCACGCAGGCCGTACCGCCGCCCGTGATCGCCACCGTGGGGGACGCGAGGTCGGCCGTCGAGCCTGCGACGAAGTCGCCGAGGCGGGGGCCGCCCGCCACGACCACGATGAAGACGCCCTGGAGACGGCCGCGCATCTCGTCGGGGGCCGCGACCTGGAGCATCGTGCCGCGGAAGACCATCGAGACCGTGTCCGCGCAGCCGGCGAGCGCGAGGAAGAAGAGGCCCAGCCAGAGGTTTCTGGTGAGGCCGAAGACGGCGATGGCGAGGCCCCACCCGCACACGGCGATCACGATCGCCAGGCCGTGCCGGTGCACGCGGCCGAGCCAGCCGGAGAACACCCCGCCCAGCAGCGCGCCCACCGCGGGAGCGGCGACGAGCAGGCCGGTGGTCCGGGCGTCGCCGCCGTACCAGAGCAGCGCGACGGCCGGGTACAGCGCCCGCGGATACGCGAGGACCATCGCGCACATGTCCGAGAAGAAGGTCATCCGGAGGCTGGGCCGCCCGGCCAGGAACCGCAGGCCGTCCACCACGGAGGCCCGCTTGCGCCGCTCACCCCCCGGCCCGTCCGGCAGCATCGCAGGCAGCCGCCACATCGCGTACAGAGCCGCCGAGAAGGCGACCGCATCGATCAGGTACGCCGTCTGGTAGCCCCACAGGCCGACCACGACTCCGCCCAGCATGGGGCCGATGAGGGTGCCGGCCGTGGTCGTCATGGAGCCGAGCGCGTTCGCCGCCGGCAGGTGTTCCGGCGGCAGCAGGCGCGGGATCATCGACGTGCGCGCCGGGGAGTTGAGCGCCCCGCACACCGCCTGGAGGGACACGACCGCGTAGAGCAGCCACACCCGGTGATAGCCGGCGAGCGCCGCGACGGCCAGTGCCACGGACAGCGCGCACGAGCCGGACGCGCTGTACAGGCCGAGCTTGCGCCGGTCCATCGTGTCCGCGATGGCACCCCCGTAGAGGCCGAAGACGACCAGCGGGACCAGCGAGAACAGGCCGACGAGGCCCACGGAGAAGCTGGAGCGCGTGATGTCGTACACCTGGAGGGACACCGCGAGCGCGGTCATCGCCTGGCCCGTCCAGGACACCGTGTTGCCGACCCACAGGCGTCGGTAGTCGACGGAGATACGCAGCGGGGTGAGATCGGCGAGAATCCGGCGGCGACCACCCGGCGCGGGGTCCTTCACCGGTGCGGGAGCGGATATCGCGGGGGTCTCGGAAGCGTCTGCCTGGTCCGGCGAGGAGGGGGTGCTGGTCACAGGGGATGCTAACAACGCCCGGCAAGACCACCCGTCCGGCGGAACCCCGCCCGGCTCATTCCAGCGCGCGCCCGGCGCCGCCCCGCCGCAGGATTCCAGAAGGGCCGTTATTTGACGACCCGTCACGGTCTGCGCTCTCGGGAGGATCTGCCATGACCGTCAGTCTGGAGCAGTTGCGCCGCTGCCATCTCGCCGTCGACCTGGGGGCCGCGCGGACCCGGGTGTTCGTGAAGGGCGCGGGCCTCGTCGTCGACGAGCCGAGCGCCGCCGCCGTCAACACCCGCACCGGCGCCCTGATCGCGGTCGGTGAGCTCGCCGAGAGGATGACCGGCCGCACCCCCGACTACATCCGTGTCATGCGCCCCGTCTCCGGCGGCACCGTCATCGACATCGACATGGCCCAGCGCATGCTGCGCCACCTCATCGGCGAGAAGCTGCGCCGCACGCTGCGCCGCAAGCCCCGGCTGCGCGCCGCCGCCTGCACCCCGCACGACGCCGACCCGCTCGCGCAGCGCGCCGCCGTCGAGACCCTGGTCGGACTCGGCGCACGCCGCGTCGAACTCGTCGACACCCTCATCGCCGCCGCCGTCGGCTGCGACCTGCCCGTCGAGCGCCCCGAAGGCACGATGATCATCGTGTGCGGGGCCGCCACGACGCAGATCGCCGTCCTCTCCCTGGGCTCGATCGTGACCGCCGAGCGCATCCCGGTCGGCGGCGACGCCATCGACCACGCGGTGGTCCAGCATCTGCGCCAGCACCACGAACTGATGCTCCCGTCGCAGTCCGTACGTCCCTTGCAGATCGCCCTCAGCGGCAACGGCCTCACCCCGCACGGCCCGGAGTCGACGGAGATCCACGGCCGGGACGTGGCGACGGGCCTGGCCCGTTCGGTGCACGTCGACACGGCGGCCGTGCGCCACGCGATCCACACCCCGCTGACCGCCGTCCTCGACGGCATCGGCAAGGTCCTGCGGGACTGCCCGCCCGACCTGGTGGCCGACCTCGCGGACCGCGGCATCACGATGGTCGGCGGCAGCGCGCTGCTGCCCGGTTTCGACCAGATGCTGCGCGACGCCACGGGAGTGCCGGTCCATATCGCCGAACGCCCGGACATCTGCGCGGTCCTCGGCCTCGGCGCGATGCTGGAGGGCAAGGTCCAGCCCCTCACCCTCACCCCGGTGGCCCGCTGATTCCGGCGACCGGGTTCGACGCGGCGCGGGGAGGACCTTTGATGTCGCGTGTCGCGGGCCCGGTCACACCGTCCGTGCACAGCCGGAGTTGATCCCCCGGCGCGAAGTCGACCTGATGCGGGCGAGCCGGTTCACCGCCGTGCGCACCGAGCCCCAGGGCCGGTGCGCAGGCGGGCGAGCTCGGGCAGTCCACGGCTGCGCCGCGACGCACGAACATCGGGGCCGGCCCGTGGCCACAGTTGAGGAGGACCACCGACCGTTCCGCGCATCGCGCCGGGCAGAGATCACCGAAGAGTCCGAGCCCAGGCACAGGACCAGCTCCGCACTCGCGGGGCGTCATGGCCGAGGAGGCCGGGAGACTCGCCTGTCCTTGGCGGGTCCACGATGTTCATCGTGCCGCGTAGTGGTGGGCTCGCCCTCCCCGCCACTTCACCCATGCCTCGTCATCGAGGAGAGCGCTGTGAACCGTCACGCCGGCCTGGCAGAGGAATTCGACGAGGTCGGCATCACTCCGGGCGATCCCGGCGACGCGCCCCTGGATTGCTACCCGCCGGCCCCCGGTGGGGGTGGGCGGGTGCACGACGATCGGAGTGGAGTCCATACGGCGAACGGTGCTACGGACAGGCCGATCCCGCGCGCGTGGGCTCCGGTGGGGACGTTGCGCTGTTCGCGTGACTGGACACATCAACAGTGACGCGAGGCCGCGCCGCGACCGGTGTCGGGGAACGGCCTGTCCGGGGGCACGGCTGACTGCGGCGGCGTCCGGCCGTCCCCGTCGCACGCCCCCATGCACCTTGCCCACCAAGCGGGTTCGCCTGCGGATACAGCTCCCGGGACCGTCTCATCGCCTGATGGCTCGCCAAAGCCGCTTGCACCGCTCGGTTCAGCCGGGCGGAGCCCCTGTGCGTGACGGATGCAAGGGCTCGCCGGGTACTTCCGCTCAGCCGATCGGCTGACTGCGTCCCCTCGATGCACGGGTGCTGCCGGTTCAGCCGCAAGGCAGCCAGGGACAGGTGAGTTGATCCGCTCGGTCTCCAGGACCTGATCCGAGGATGGGCCCTCGGTGGCCGCAGGACGCGAATTTGTGTGCGCTCCTGGGTTGGAGCACATGTTCAGCCGAAGGCCGCCTCCGTGTACGCCGATTACCGAACCGATTGATCAAGTTCGACCTGCCACTCGGCGACGGCCGTCGAAGATCAGGCTTAGGAGAGGGCGGCCACTCCACCGGCCCCGAACGATTAGTCGTGCGGGGCCGGACACACCGTCATGATCGGCTGAATCGTCGCAGTGGCCCCGCCGGCCCGGACAGCTTAGAGAGAAGCGCCTGAGACGCTTCCGTGAGACGGTTCTCGTCACGCCTTCCCGAGTCCGGACTTCGTGAGGTGTCGAATGGCAAGGCGGGCTGCCAATGCTGTTCGAGGCGCCCTGTCGAACCCTGCTCACAGATCTCGGGCTGAAACGAAGACGGGCGACGAGCGAACTCCCCTGTCGAAGTCTGATCCTGCGACGCCAACTGATTCGCCACGAGATAGATGAGCGTGGCGACCGCGTCCTGATCCACGACCACTGTACGACCACTGCCCACCGGCGCCGCGGGTGCCGAACTCCTTGAATTCCCTCCCGGCGCGATCGGAACGGCCTGCTCCCGCCGTCCGAACTCGCCGGCCAGCGGAACACCGGATGCGCTCACCCTTGAGGGAACGGGGCGAATTCCGAGGGAGTCCCTGCGTTCTTCGATGTAGTCGAACTGTTGGCAGAAACCAGGCAGTTGAGACGTGTTCTTCTCGAATGCCTCGGCGATCTGCTCTCTGCCGCGCAGGAGTTCACGATGCATTTCCCCGTACGCACTGCCCAGCTTGATGGAGTCCTCGCCGCGATCGCTCAGGCCGCTCACATAGGGGGCGGCAATGGCCAGCGCCGCCAGGCCCGACAGCCCGGAGATGAGGACCTGCGCCGTGAGCATCGAGGACTCGGCGACCAGAGGCCAGGCCAGAAGGCCGGTGAGGAGGCTGACGCCGCCGGCGGCGACGCCGTAGAGGCGCTCCTTGCGTACCAGGCGGACGGCTTCGCGCGGCATCCTTCTTGCCCAGTACTCAGAGCTTTCGATGGTCTCTTCAAGTCTTTGCGAGAGTGCTGCAGCGGCCGGAGTCTTCGATTTTCTGAGCGAGCTGTGCGGCATTTTCGTGCATCCCTCGAGTCCAAGGGGGCGGATTCGACGTCACGCATCGACGGAGCAAGGCGGTCCGCGGCCTGGTGAACGCTCAGCCCGTGCACGGTCAGCGATCCCACCCATTGCGGTATTCGGCTGGTCGGCCATGGTGCCGTTTCGTATACCCCCGTCCGTATACGAAATGTGCAACATGACCGACGACAGCCGACGTGACATTGACAGGTAATTCCGAAGATCCGAACGTAAGTGTGGGCGTGCAGCTCGCCCGCGCTTACGACTGCCTGAAGACTCTGCACGTTTCCGGCGAACGAGTCCGCATGGAACGGTGCGAAGCCCTTCAGGCGGCCGGACCCCTGTGAGGCATCCCGATTCGGAGGGCTCGATCGAGGCCTTCTGTCAGACCTCGATCGAGCCCGAAGAACTGGACATACCTCGGCGCGCCTTCGACGAAGCGCGACATGCCCATGGGAGCGCCCGAAATCACCTTCATGCGGGCACGGACGTAAGGCGATCCGTGCAAGCATTAAGCCATCTCGGGCGTGGCGTGCCCGGCTGGGTTAAACTTTCGTTGACCGCCCCGGCCCGATTCCGACGGGCCGGGGCCTCAACTCCAGCGCCAGGTACTACCAGCTGCCGCCGTCGCCGCCGCCGTAGCCGCCGCCGTCGCCGCCGCCGTAGCCACCGCCGAAGCCACCGTGGCCACGGAAGTCGTTGACGACACGGAAGCTGCCTACGACGCCGTGCTTGACGAAGACGCCGCCACGGACCCGGTGGGGAGAGACGCTGTTGCTGGTGCTCCACGGTCCGACCGTGGCAACAGGAGACCCGTTGTCGCAGGTCGCACCGCGGAAGACCTCAACAGTCTTCCGGCTGTCGTTGCGGACGTTGAAGCTGTTCGCACCCAGACCGCTGACCACGGTGATGCAGCCGTCCGAGCCGGCCGAGTAAGACCGCTCGTTGATCTGGATCCGACCCTCGTACCTGAAGTGGTTGTTGTTTCCCTTGTTGTAGTCGTTGTCCTTCTCCTTGCCCTGGCCGGAGTCGCCACCGAGGGGCGCCGCCGCGGGAGCAGCCGCCTGACGAACAGCCGGAGCAGCCGGGGCCGCCTCCGTGCCGGCAGCAGCGGCGTAGTTGATGCCGGTGGCGGCAAGGGCTGCAGCGCCCGCGATGGCGGCGGTGACAGCAATGGAACGCTTGCTCATGTCAGTTTCTTCCTTCTCGGAGAGATCGGCCGGACAGCCGCTCTGTGAATGAAGATACAGAAATCACACCATTCGTCACTTATCAGACGTGCTGAAAATGCGAGAAATAAGCCGTGTGGCCGTATGCGCCCGGGGACGCCTGCCGTCCGCGGCATCCGCGTCGACTCCCAATCACCTTGTTCTGTACGGCAGTTGACGCCCCGCAAGCCCTGTCCGGCGACTCGCTGACAGCTGCTCAAACTTCTGATGCCGTGTCGCAGACTCCGCGTGGCGCGCGGTGGCTCGCGGAGTCCGTCGGTCGGAGCGGAGCTCGCCGACGCCACATGGACCGCGCTTGAGGGCGGTGGCCTCGTCCGGGTTCTTCAGCTCGGTGGACACGTGAAGCCGGCGCTCAGCCCCCTCGCCGCCGTCGCCGTCGCCGCCCGAGATCCTCAGGATCCCCCGGCGTGTCCCGGCTGTTCCGGATGCCTCGGGCACCCCCGGGCGCCTTCGGCGGTCACGGCCATCACCACGCAGACCGGGCCGGTTCGCGACGTGCCCGCCCCCGATCCCGACGTCGATGGCGCCCCTCTTCGCGCCGGGAAGCCGCGACGAAGCAGGGCAGCCGCCCCGTGGGCCGACAGGGAAGGAATGGGAGGAAGGGAGGGGCGGAAGGAGCGGATCGGCCAGATCACCGAGCGCACCAGTCCGGCGCGCCGTCGCGCCCGTGAACGCAGCCTCGCCGGCGTGAAGGGGAAGGCGACACGCCCAAGGCCTCAAGCCCCAGCGCTCTCCCCCTGGGACGTCAGGGGGCTATCGTCAAGCGTCATTGATGACCTACTCGACCGGCTCGCGCTTCCCCCGAGCCGGGTGGCGGGGGTTGCGCCCAACGGCTTGATCGCCGGCTCTTCGGGCCGGCGGCGGGCGGCCGACGATCTACCTGACGGGTAATCACGTCCGCCGAACGACGGACGCTCCGGTGTGTCGCAGGTTAAAACGTTCCTGCATCGGAAACCCTTGGTGGGGCGGGTGGGACTCGAACCCACGGCCGACGGATTATGAGTCCGCTGCTCTAACCGGCTGAGCTACCGCCCCGTTTCGGCGTGGCGCGTACATGTGTGCGCGCCGTCTGCCGCAGCATAGCCGCTCATACGATCTCCTGCTCCGGATGGTCGGCCTTGCTCGGGGTGGAGGACTCCGCACGCCCGCGTACGGTTCCACCTGGCGAGGAAGACGACACGAAAAGACCCCCGGGGCTTCCCGGGGGTCTTGTTCGTCAGCTCTCCCGACTGGACTCGAACCAGTAACCTGCCGGTTAACAGCCGGCTGCTCTGCCAATTGAGCTACAGGAGATCGAGCTCCCCCGACTGGACTCGAACCAGTAACCTGCCGATTAACAGTCGGCTGCTCTGCCAATTGAGCTACAGGGGAATGTCTCGTGCATCGAACGCACCTACCTTGGCACTCGCCAGGGGGCGTGCGCTCGCTGCGACACATACATTAGCGCAAGCAGGGGGGTGCTCCGCCAATCGGTTCCCCCGGTGATCACAAGGGAAGGGTGACAGCCATGCGCTACCGGCTCACATTCGTCGCCGGTCTGGCCCTGGGGTACGTGCTCGGGACCCGGGCCGGACGCGAGCGGTACGAGAAGCTGAAGAAGTCCGCGCGCGAGTTCGCGCAGAACCCCGCCGTCCGGAACACGGCGGAGTCGGCGGCCCAGCAGACGCGTCAGGTCGCGGGCAAGGCGCTGCACTCGGTGAGCGTGAAGGTCGAGAGCCGGGTGCCCGAATCGGTGGCCGGCCGGGTGCGCTCGCTGCGGGAGCGCGGCCAGGGCGGCAACGGCTTCGAGGACGACTGGGGCACCAGCAACACCTGAGCCCCACGGCCCTGGCGAACGCGGGTCTTCGGCCCGGCCCCGGCCCGCGGGGCAGGGCCGCCGCGGAGTGCGGCAGAATTCAGTCATGGGGATAGTCGCCGGGCTGGACAGTTCGCCCGATTTCACTCGGATCGTGGTCTGTGACGCGGACTCCGGTGCCGTGCTCAAGCAGGGCTATGCCCCGCACCCGCTCGAATCCGGCGAGGGCGGTGGCCGTCCCGCCGATGTCGATCCACAGGCGTGGCTCCTCTCGCTCGGCGAGGCCGCGGGCGGCGGGCTGCTCGAAGGCGTGCAGGCCATCGGGGTCTCCGCGCAGCAGAACGCGCTGGTGCCGCTCGACTCGCAGGGCAACACCGTGCGGCCCGCGATGCCCGGGGGCGACAAGCGGACGCAGGCCGCGGCCGCGGATCTCATCGACCGGCTCGGCGGGCGTGAGGAGTGGGCGCAGGCCGTCGGGTGTGTGCCGCAGGCCATGCATCCGGTGACGAAGCTGCGGTGGCTGGCGAGGAACGAGCCGGAGGCCGCACAGCGGGTCGCGCTCGTGCTCCAGGCCCACGACTGGCTGGTGTGGCAGCTCCTCGGCCGGCCGTCGCGGCGGACCACCGACCGGGGCGGGGCCTCGGGCACCGGCTACTGGTCGGCGGCGAGCGGCTCATACCGTCCTGACCTGATCGAGCTGGCGCTCGGGCACCAGACGATGCTGCCGGAGGTGCTCGGACCGGGGGACGCGGCGGGCACCACTCCGGAGGGGCTGATCATCTCGGCCGGTACGGGCGAGACGATGGCCGCGGCGTTCGGGCTCGGGGTGCGCCAGGGCGACGCCGTGGTGTCGCTCGGCGCCTCGGGTTCGGTCATGGCGGTGCACCACGAGGCGCTGGTCGATCCGTCCGGGATGATCACCTCGCTCGCCGACGCGACCGGCATGCATCTGCCCGTCGTCCATACGCTCAATGCGGTGCGGGCCCTTCGCGGTACGGCCGACATGCTCGGGCTCTCCGGGATCGAGGAGCTGTCCGACCTGGCGATGAAGTCGACTCCCGGGTCGCACGGCCTGGTCATGCTGCCGTATCTGGAGGGCGAGAAGACGCCGAATCTGCCGCACACCGCGGGCACCCTGAGCGGGCTGCGGCGGGAGTCGATGAAGCCGGAGCATCTCGCGCGAGCCGCGTTCGAGGGCATGCTGTGCGGGCTCGGGGACGCCATGGACGTACTGCGCGCGCGGGGGGTCGAGGTGCGGCGGATCTTCCTGCTCGGGGCGGCGGCCGAGCTGCCGGCGGTGCAGGCCGCGGCGCCGATGCTGTTCGGGACGCAGGTCGTGGTGCCGCAGCCCGCGGACTACGCGGCGCTCGGTGCGGCGCGGCAGGCCGCGTGGGCGCTGAACGGGCAACTGCCGCAGTGGCAGGGCGCGGCGGCGCAGGTTCTGGAGCCGGGCGAGGAGCTGCCCGTCGGGCAGGCGGTGCGGCAGCAGTTCACCGCCGTACGGGAGCAGACGCACCCCGGAGCCTTCGATTCCGCGATGGCGTGACCGTTTCGTCCCGCTCCACATGGGTTTCTTGGCGGGCTCTTGGCTAAATCGGTTGAGGTAACACGGGTGGAGTGTCGGACGATGAGGGTCGTGCATCACTGACCCCTCATGACGGCCGACTTCGAGAGACCGAGCGTGCTCATACGACTTCTTCGGACCTACCTCGGTCCGTACAAGAAACCCATCGGCGTGCTGGTGCTGCTGCAGTTCCTGCAGACCTGCGCCTCGCTCTATCTGCCCACCCTCAACGCGGACATCATTGACAACGGTGTCGTGAAGGGGGACACGGGCTACATCCTGGCTTTCGGCGCCATCATGATCGCGATCACCGTGGTCCAGATGGTCTGCAACATCGGCGCCGTGTTCTACGGCGCCCGCACCGCATCCGCGCTCGGACGGGACGTCCGGGCCTCCGTGTTCGACCGCGTGCAGTCCTTCTCGGCGCGCGAGATGGGCCAGTTCGGGGCACCGTCCCTGATCACCCGCACGACGAACGACGTGCAACAGGTCCAGATGCTCACGCTCATGACGTTCACGCTGATGGTGTCGGCGCCGATCATGTGCGTCGGCGGCATCGTCATGGCGCTGGGCCAGGACGTGCCCCTGTCGGGCGTGCTGCTCGCCGTGGTCCCGGTCCTCGGGATCAGCGTCAGCCTGATCGTGCGCCGCCTGCGGCCGCTGTTCCGCACCATGCAGGTGCGGCTCGACACGGTGAACCGGGTGCTGCGCGAGCAGATCACCGGTAACCGCGTCATCCGCGCCTTCGTGCGCGACGACTACGAGAAGGAGCGCTTCCGCGAGGCCAACGCCGATCTGACCGAGGTCTCCCTCGGCACCGGCAAGCTCCTCGCGCTGATGTTCCCGATCGTCATGACCGTGGTGAACATCTCATCGATCGCCGTCGTCTGGTTCGGCGCGCACCGCATCGACAGCGGCGGCATGCAGATCGGCGCGCTCACCGCGTTCCTCGCCTATCTGATGCAGATCGTGATGAGCGTCATGATGGCCACCTTCATGTTCATGATGGTGCCGCGCGCCGAGGTCTGCGCCGAGCGCATCCAGGAGGTCCTCTCCACCGAGTCCAGCGTCGTCCCGCCGTCCTCGCCGGTGCGGGAGCTGCGCAGCCACGGCCACCTGGAGATCCGGGACGCGGGCTTCCGCTACCCGGGCGCCGAGGAGCCCGTACTCAAGGCCATCCAGGTCACCGCGCGCCCCGGCGAGACGACCGCCGTCATCGGCTCGACCGGCAGCGGCAAGTCCACCCTTCTCGGCCTGGTGCCGCGCCTGTTCGACGCGACCGACGGCGAGGTCCTGGTGAACGGCGTCGACGTGCGCACCATCGACCCCGCACTGCTCGCCAGGACCGTCGGGCTCGTGCCGCAGAAGCCGTACCTCTTCGCGGGGACGGTCGCGACGAATCTGCGGTACGGCAATCCGGACGCGACCGACGAAGAGCTGTGGAACGCCCTGGAGGTGGCGCAGGCCAAGGACTTCGTGAAGAAGCTGGAGAACGGGCTCGACTCCCCGATCTCCCAGGGCGGCACCAATGTGTCCGGCGGTCAGCGCCAGCGGCTCGCGATCGCGCGGACGCTGGTGCAGCGGCCCGAGATCTATCTCTTCGACGACTCGTTCTCCGCGCTCGACTACGCGACGGACGCCGCACTGCGGGCCGCGCTGGGTCACGAGACCTCCGAGGCGACCGTGGTGATCGTGGCCCAGCGGGTCTCCACCATCCGTGACGCGGACCGCATCGTGGTCCTCGACGAGGGCCATGTCGTGGGCACGGGCACCCATCACGAGCTGATGGCCGGCAATGAGACGTACCGGGAGATCGTTCTCTCCCAGCTGACGGAAGCGGAGGCGGCCTGATGGCGGGGCCAGGCGGGCGGATGATGGCCGGGGGCAGCCCCGACCAGCGTTCGATGGACTTCAAGGGCTCGGGCAAGCGGCTCATCAGGCAGTTCAAGCCCGAGAAGACGACGATGTTCGCGATGGTCGCGTGTGTCGTCCTGAGTGTGGGCCTGTCGGTGCTGGGCCCGAAGATCCTGGGCCGGGCGACCGACCTGGTCTTCGCGGGCATCATCGGGCGTCAGATGCCCGCCGGGAGCAGCAAGGCGCAGGTCATCGAGGGGATGCGGGCCAAGGGTGACTCCGGGGTCGCCGACATGCTCTCCGGGATCGACTTCACGCCCGGCCAGGGCATCGACTTCGGGACCGTGGGCTCCGTGCTCGGGATCGCCCTGTGTACGTTCCTGGGGGCCGGTCTGCTGATGGCCGTGGCGACGCGGCTGTCCAACCGGGCGCTCAACAAGACCGTCTTCCGGATGCGCGAGGACATCCAGGCGAAGCTGTCGCGCCTTCCGCTGTCGTACTTCGACAAGCGGCAGCGCGGTGAGGTCCTCAGCCGCGCCACGAACGACATCGACAACATCGGGCAGACGCTCCAGCAGACGATGGGCCAGCTCATCAACTCGCTGCTCACCATCGTCGGCGTGCTGGTGATGATGTTCTGGATCTCGCCGCTGCTCGCGCTGGTGGCACTGGTGACGGTGCCGCTGTCGTTCCTGATCGCGACGCGTGTCGGCAAGCGGTCGCAGCCGCAGTTCGTGCAGCAGTGGAAGACCACCGGCAAGCTGAACGCGCACATCGAGGAGATGTACACCGGCCACAACCTGGTGAAGGTCTTCGGGCGTCAGGAGGAGTCGGCGAAGGCGTTCGCCGAGCAGAACGACGCTCTCTACGAGGCCGGGTTCAAGGCGCAGTTCAACAGCGGGATGATGCAGCCGCTGATGTTCTTCGTGTCGAACCTGAACTATGTGCTGGTCGCCGTGGTGGGTGGCCTGCGGGTCGCCTCGGGTTCGCTGTCGATCGGTGACGTCCAGGCGTTCATCCAGTACTCGCGGCAGTTCTCCATGCCGCTGACGCAGGTCGCCTCGATGGCGAACCTGGTGCAGTCGGGCGTCGCCTCGGCCGAGCGGATCTTCGAACTGCTCGACGCGGACGAGCAGGAGGCCGACCCGGTGCCGGGCGAGAAGCCCGATCTGCTGCGCGGGCTCGTCGAGTTCGAGAACGTGTCCTTCCGCTACGAGCAGGACAAGCCGCTCATCGAGGACCTCTCCCTCGCCGTGGAGCCGGGGCACACCGTCGCCATCGTCGGCCCGACGGGCGCCGGCAAGACGACGCTGGTCAACCTGCTGCTCCGCTTCTACGAGGTCACCGGCGGGCGCATCACCCTCGACGGGGTCGACGTGGCGAAGATGTCGCGCGACGAACTCCGTTCCGGGATCGGCATGGTGCTCCAGGACACCTGGCTGTTCGGCGGCACGATCGCGGACAACATCGCGTACGGCGCGGCCAAGGACGTCACCCGGGAGCAGATCGAGGAGGCGGCGCGGGCCGCCCACGCGGACCGGTTCATCCGAACGCTGCCCGAGGGCTACGACACCGTGATCGACGACGAGGGGTCGGGGGTCAGCGCCGGTGAGAAGCAGCTCATCACCATCGCACGCGCGTTCCTTTCGGACCCGGTGATACTCGTCCTCGACGAGGCGACGAGCTCCGTCGACACCCGTACCGAGGTGCTCATCCAGAAGGCGATGGCGCGGCTCGCCCACGGGCGGACCAGCTTCGTCATCGCTCACCGGCTGTCCACGATCCGCGACGCCGACACCATCCTGGTGATGGAGAACGGGGACATCGTGGAGCAGGGCACCCACGATGCGCTGCGCGCCGCGGGTGGGGCGTACGAGCGGCTGTACGAGGCTCAGTTCGCGCAGGCCGTGGTGGAGGTGGAGTAGCCGGGTCACAGGGGCGGGGTTCTGTGTGCGGGTCGTTTGTGGCTTGTTCGCGCAGTTCCCCGCGCCCCTGACGATTCTCTCTGCGGGTCGTGGGGGTCGAGCGCGCAGTTCCCCGCGCCCCTTACGGGGCGCTCTTCGTCGCACCCCCCGTCAGTCCAGATAGCCCCGCAGTTGGTCGGCGAACGCGTGGTCGCGCAGCTTGTTGAGGGTCTTGGACTCGATCTGGCGGATGCGTTCTCGGGTCACCCCGAATATGCGGCCGATCTCCTCCAGTGTGCGGGGACGGCCGTCCGCCAGGCCGTAGCGGAGCTGGACCACCTTGCGTTCGCGTTCACCGAGGGTGGAGAGGACCGCCTCCAGGTGTTCGCGCAGGAGGAGGAACGCGGCCGACTCGACGGGGGACGCCGCGTCGCCGTCCTCGATCAGGTCGCCCAGCGCGACGTCGTCCTCCTCGCCCACCGGCGCGTGCAGCGACACCGGTTCCTGGGCCAGGCGCAGGACTTCGCTGACCCGCTCGGGCGGCAGGTCGAGGTGGGCGGCGACCTCTTCGGGCGTGGGTTCGTAGCCGCGTTCCTGGAGCATGCGGCGCTGGACGCGCACGACCCGGTTGATCAGCTCGACCACGTGCACCGGGACGCGGATCGTGCGGGCCTGGTCGGCGAGGGCGCGTGACATGGCCTGCCGGATCCACCAGGTCGCGTACGTCGAGAACTTGTAGCCGCGGGCGTAGTCGAACTTCTCGACCGCCCTGATCAGGCCGAGGTTTCCCTCCTGGACCAGGTCCAGCATGGTCAGGCCGCGGCCCACGTAGCGCTTGGCGACCGAGACGACGAGGCGCAGGTTGGCCTCGATGAGGCGGCGCTTGGCCATCCGGCCCATCACGACGAGTTTGTCGAGGTCGATGGCGAGCTGGGAGTCCGGGTCCGGGGTGCCCGTCAGCTTCTCCTCGGCGAAGAGACCGGCCTCGACCCTGCGGGCCAGGTCGACCTCCTCCGCGGCCGTGAGCAGCGGGATCCGTCCGATCTCGCGCAGGTACTGGCGGAACAGGTCCGAGGAGGGGCCGCCGGTGTCGGTGCGGCCGCGCGAGGGCGGGGGCTCGGGAGTCTCCGCGTCCACGGTGTCGAGGAGGAGGGCGACGGGCGGGCGGGGGCCGGCTTCCCGCGGATCCGGATCCGACTCCGCCTCCGGCTCGGGCAGTTCGGCCGTATCGGCCGGTTGTGGGGTGTCGGCGGGATCGCCGGGCGGGTCGGAGTCCGGACGGTTCTCCGGTCCCCGCTGCTGGGGGACGGCCGGGAGTGCCTCCGCGTCCGTGTCCGGCGCGGGGGTGCCCTGGGCGCTCTGACGCGCGGCACCGCTCTGGCTGAGGGTCTGGGTCTGCACGGGGGCGACCTCCAAGGTGATCGCTGCTGAGGCGTGCGGCAGGGGTACACCGGGATCGGCGACGGCGGCCACACCGCTGTCCGTCCCGTACGCGTTGGGCGGAACCGCGGGGGTGTCGGACCCGTTGTCGGGGTTCCGGCCGCGCTCCGAGGACTCAGGCACCGGGACCCAGTGTGCTGTACGACACAACGCCGCCACGAGGGGCGTGCGGTGACTTTTTGAGTCCGGTGCGTGACCGCTCGGTTACCGTGCACCACGCCTGCCCCTGCGGGACGGGACGAAACCGGCCGGGCGGACCTCTTCCCGGGCCGTCGGGGGCGCAGCGGTCAGAGCGCCTGCGCGCCGAGGTCCTGCAGCGCTCTGTCGTAGCGCTGGAGGACCATCAGCTCCTCCTGGACGGCGGACAGGCGCGCCGGGTCGCTGTGCGTGCCCAGCCGGGTCAGGGAGCCCTGTACGTCCCGGATGCGCCGGTCGACGGCGCGGCGGCGCACGGCGACGAGCTGCTGGCCCGCGTAGACCTCGTCGACGGATCTGCGCAGGATGGCCTCGACGGCGAGCTCGGTGACCATGGCGCGCACCGCGTCGTCGGGAGCCGCCTCCCGTACCCGTACGAGATAGGCCTGCGGGTCCTGGGTGCCGAGGTCGGCGCCGCCCGCCTCGATGATCGCCTCGCGCACCGCGGCGTACGGGGCGGCGGTGAACTCGTCCACTCCGTACGCGTCGAAGGCCGGGGAGACCAACTCGGGCCGCTGGAGGGCGAGTTTGAGCAGCTCGCGCTCGGTGGCGTACACGGGGTTGCGCAGGGTGAGGGCGGGGCCCGCGGCGGACGCGCGGGTCGCCGCGGCCTCGTAGGGCTGCTGCGGACGGGACGGGGCGGGGCCGCGGCCGCCGCGGTCACGGGCCCAGCGGGCGAGCTGCGAGACGCGCTTGACGACGAACTGGGTGTCGAGGATGCCGAGCATGCCGGCGAGCTGGACGGCGACCTCGTGCTGCGCACCGCTGTTCTTGATCCGGGCGACGACGGGGGCTGCCTCGTCGAGCGCGGCGGCGCGGCCTGCGGGAGTCTCCAGGTCGTAGCGGGAGACGATGTGGCGCAGAGCGAACTCGAAGAGGGGGGTGCGGGGTTCGACGAGGTCGGCAACCGCCTCGTCGCCCTTGGCCAGGCGCAGGTCGCAGGGGTCCATACCGTCGGGGGCGACGGCGATGTACGTCTCGGCGGCGAACTTCTGGTCGTCCTCGAAGGCGCGCAGGGCGGCCTTCTGGCCCGCCGAGTCGCCGTCGAAGGTGAAGATCACGCGGGCGCTGCCGTTGTCCATGAGGAGGCGGCGCAGGATCTTGATGTGATCGCCGCCGAAGGCGGTGCCGCAGGTCGCGATGGCGGTCGTGATGCCGGCCAGGTGGCAGGCCATGACGTCCGTGTAGCCCTCGACGACGACCGCGCGGCTCGACTTCGCGATCTCCTTCTTGGCGAGGTCGATGCCGTAGAGGACCTGGGACTTCCGGTAGATCGGCGTCTCGGGCGTGTTCAGGTACTTCGGGCCGTTGTCGTCCTCGCGCAGGCGGCGGGCGCCGAAGCCGACGACCTCGCCGCCGATGTCGCGGATGGGCCACATGAGGCGGCCGCGGAAGCGGTCGATGGGCCCGCGACGGCCCTCCTGGGAGATCCCGGAGGTGATGAGTTCCTTGTCGGTGAAGCCCTTGCCGCGCAGGAAGCGCGTGAGGTGGTCCCAGCCGGCCGGGCTGTAGCCGACGCCGAAGTGCGCGGCGGCGGCCTGGTCGAAGCCGCGCTCGGCGAGGAACTTGCGGCCGATCTCCGCCTCGACGCTCTCCAGCTGGTCCATGTAGAACTGGGCGGCCACCTTGTGCGCCTCGACCAGGCGGATGCGCTCACCGCGCTGGTGCGAGGGGTTGTAGCCGCCCTCCTCGTACCGCAGGGTGATGCCCGCCTGGCCGGCGAGGCGTTCGACGACCTCGGAGAAGGAGAGGTGGTCGACCTTCATCACGAACGTGATGGTGTCGCCGCCCTCCTGGCAGCCGAAGCAATGGAAGAGGCCCTTGCTGGGGCTGACCTGGAAGGACGGCGACTTCTCGTCGTGGAAGGGGCACAGGCCCTTCAGGTTCCCGCCGCCCGCGTTGCGCAGTTGCAGGTACTCGGACACCACGGCGTCGATCGGGACCGCGTCCCGGACCGCCTTCACGTCCTCGTCATTGATCCTGCCTGCCACGCAAGGATTCTACGGCGACCCGCCGACACTCACGTCACCCGTCCTCCCCCTCGAGGAGCGCCGTGAGCGCGACGGACGGATCCGACAGGCGTTCCGCCCCGGGCCTGACCCCGGTGCGGATGAGGGCCTGGATGGTTTCCGTGACGTCCCACACGTTCACGTTCATCCCGGCGAGCACCCGCCCGTCCTTGAGCCAGAACGCGATGAACTGGCGCTTGCCCGCGTCCCCGCGGATGACGACCTGGTCGTACGAGCCCGGGGGCGCCCAGCCCGAGTACTCGAGGCCGACGTCGTACTGGTCGGAGAAGAAGTACGGCACGCGGTCGTACGTCACCTCCTGGCCCAGCATGGCGCGGGCGGCGGCCGGGCCGCCGTTGAGCGCGTTGGCCCAGTGCTCGACGCGCAGCCGGGTCCCGAAGAGGGGGTGCTGCACGGCCGCCACGTCACCGGCCGCGTAGATGTCCGGGTCGGAGGTGCGCAGCGAGGCGTCCACGGCGATGCCGCCGCCCTGCGACCGGTCGGCGAGTTCGATCCCGGCGGACTCGGCGAGCGAGGTGCGCGGGGCGGCGCCGATCGCGGCGAGCACGTCGTGGGCCGGATGCTCGTCGCCGTCGTCGGTGAGGGCGGCGAGGACCATGCCGTCCTGGCCGGTGATGGCGGTGAGGCGGGTCCCGAAGTGGAAGCGGACGCCGTGCTCGGCGTGCAGGTCGGCGAAGATCTGGCCGATCTCCGGGCCGAGGACCGCGTGCAGCGGGGTCGCCTCGGGCTCGACGACGGTGACCTCGGCGCCGTACTCGCGGGCCGCCGCGGCGACCTCCAGGCCGATCCAGCCCGCGCCCGCGATCACGATGTGGCCGTTGTCCCGGCCGAGGGAGGCGAGAACGCCCTTGAGGCGCTCCGCGTGGGCGAGGCGGCGCAGGTGGTGCACGCCGGCGAGCTCGGTGCCCGGGACGTCCATGCGGCGCGGCTCCGCGCCGGTGACCAGGAGCAGCTTGTCGTAGTGGACGACCGTGCCGTCGCCCAGCCGGACGTTCTTCACGGCCGGGTCGACCGCGACGACGGTCTGGCCGAGGTGCAGCTCGATGTCGTTCTGTGCGTACCAGGCCGGTTCGTGGACGAAGACGCTGTCCCGTTCCTCCTTGCCCTGGAGATAGCCCTTGGACAGGGGTGGGCGTTCGTACGGATGATCTCCCTCGTCCCCGATGAGGATCACTCTGCCGTTGAAGCCCTCGGAGCGCAGCGTCTCGGCCGCTTTCGCTCCGGCGAGCCCGCCTCCGACAATGACGAACGTCTGATCCGCGTCGACCACGTGATGCCTCCTCTATGCCATGGCGCCATATGCGAGCGTCCCGCACGGAGCGTGATGCGGGAAGGGGGCATGGCCCGAACAGGGCATCTTTTCGTCACGCCCAGTGGTCGATGGCCGGCTTCGCGACGAGGACGACGACCGTGCGCAGGAGCGCGCCCCGCACGAACCCCGCTCCGCGGCGCGGTGCGGTGCGCGCTGGGGCGACGCCCTCAGGGACGGGGCCCTGTGAGGCGCGCGTGCAGTTCGCGGGCCGAGGCGTCGGTGAGGGAGGCGATCTGGTCGACGATCACGCGCTTGCGGGCGCGGTCGTCACGCGCCGTGTCGAACAAGGCCCGGAACTGCGGGTCGAGACCGTCGGGCGCGCGGCGGGTGAGCGCCTCGGCGAGCTCCGCCACGACGACGCGCTGGTCGGCGCGGAGCCGCTCCTGCTGCGGGCGCTGCATCACGTACCGGTCGGCGACCGCCTTGAGGACCGCGCATTCGTACCGGGCCTCGCGCGGCACCACCAGTTCGGCCTCGTAGCGCGTGAGGCGGCCCGTGCCGTGGCGGGCGCGGGTGGCGCCCTCCGCGGCGAGGCAGAAGCGGCCGATGAGCTGGCTGGTCGCGTCCTTGAGACGGGCCTGGGCGAAAGCCGTGCCGTCGTAGCCGTGCGGCCACCACTCCTGGTCGAGGAGCCGGTCGAGCGCCGCCGCGAGCTCTTCGGAGTCGGTGTCCGCCGGTACGTAACGGCCGATCGCGACCGCGTAGATGTCACGGCGCTCGGGCTCCGCGTGCAGCATGTTCGGGTCGAGGTGGCCGGCGTGCAGCCCGTCCTCCAGGTCGTGCACCGAGTACGCGACATCGTCCGACCAGTCCATGACCTGCGCCTCGAAGCAGGTCCTGCGCTCGGGTGACTCCTTGCGGATCCAGTCGAACACCGGGCGGTCGTCCTCGTACACACCGAACTTGGGCGAGGCCGGGTCGGTGGGGTGGCCGCCGCGGGGCCACGGGTACTTCGTCGCGGCGTCGAGCGCGGCGCGCGTGAGGTTCAGTCCCACGCTGACCAGTTCGTCCGTGTCGGCGCTCTGGACGAAGCGCTTGGGTTCGATACGCGTCAGCAGGCGCAGCGACTGAGCGTTCCCCTCGAAGCCGCCGCAGTCCTGCGCCACCTCGTTCAGCGCCTGTTCGCCGTTGTGCCCGAAGGGCGGGTGGCCCATGTCGTGCGAGAGGCAGGCCGTCTCGACGAGGTCCGGGTCGCAGCCGAGTGCCGCGCCGAGCTCCCGGCCCACCTGCGCGCATTCCAGGGAGTGCGTCAGCCGGGTGCGGGGGCTGGCGTCCCAGGCTCGGTTCATCGTGCCCGGGGTGACGACCTGGGTCTTGCCCGCGAGGCGGCGCAGTGCCGAGGAGTGCAGGACGCGGGCACGGTCGCGCTGGAAGGCGGTGCGGCCGGGGCGTTTGTCGGGCTCGGGGGCCCAGCGCTCCACCGAGGCGGCGTCATAGCCCGACGGGTCGATGGCGTGGGTCGGGGCGGTCGGCGCAGTCGGGGCGGTCGGGTTCTTCGTGGTGGGTGTTTCGCGTTTCGATGCGGGTGTCTCGTGCGTGCCTTCCATGGACTGACAGTAAGGGCATGCGGTGACAAACGGTCAGGCCGACGTGAGTTGCCGCTGTGCGGGGGTGGCCGCCGTGGAGGCGAGGGTCCCGTCGTAGCGGTGGAGGAGGAGGCGGGCCATCGCCGTGTGCGCGCCGAGCGGGGCGGCGGCTATCCAGGGGGCGGCCTGCGCGCACTGGGTGGCGAAGCGGCCCGGCGCCGTGAAGTACGCGGCGACGGCGGCGCGGTGCCTTCCTCTGACGGCGAGTGCGCGCAGCGCGGCCGGGACGGTGGGGGCGGCGGCACTCGCGTAGGCGGGCACGACCGGGACGCCCAGCCGCTCGGCCAGAAGCGCGGCCGTGCGGGCCATGTCGACTGCCGAGTCGGGGTCACGGGAGCCCGCCGCCGCGAGGACCACACCGCTGGTCCTGCGCGTGCGGGCGTCGGGGCGCGGGTCCCAGCCCGCCTCAACCAGGCGGGCGTACAGCGTTTCCACCAGGAGCGGGTGGGGGCCCAGCGGCGGGGCGACGCGGGCCGACAGGTGCGGGGCCGTGGCCAGGGCTGCCGGGATGTCCTGCTTGACGTGGTAGCCGCGCGACAGGAGCAGCGGGGCGAGGACGGCCCGGCCGGGGGCGAGGCCCGCGAGGGTGTCGGTCAGGAGCGGTTCGTTCAGCTCGATGTGGCCGAGGTGGACGGGGAGTCCCGGGCGTTCCTCGCGCACCTTGTCGAGCAGGGCGTGGACCGTGGCGAGCGCCCTCGGGTCGCGGCTGCCGTGCGCCACGACGACCAGGGCGGGCGGGGTGAGCGGGGCGGGCGGTGCCTGCGGGGGTGTGCGGCGGCTGCCGTCGAGCCGGACGTGGCTGAGCTGGGTGCCGAGCTGGCTGGTGATCCTGGTCATGAGTTGCGCCGTACTGTCGAGGTGGGCCGTGCCGGTGAGCTCGTCGCGCTGAGGTTTCGACGCCGTCATGAATTGATCCTGCCCGGGGGAGGTTGCGGCGTCGTTGCGGGGCGGTGACGCGTCGCTTCCCCGGCGCTCACCGGGTGTTCGGGCGGATGTGAGGTCGGCGGCGTCCCGATCGCCGTGTGAACCGGCCGGCGGAAACGTGCGTCCAGTCGTGCGACGACGTTTTCGAGCAGGGGTGGTCAGTGGTGCGGATCCGGTTGCCGCGTACGCGGCGGGGGTGGCGGCGGTTCGTACAGGGCGCGATGGCCGTGTGTGTGCTGGCGCTGTTGCCGGCGGCCTGGCTGTTCGTCGTGACCGGGGACCGGCTGCGTACGGTCGACGATGCGCCGCGCACCGATGTCGCCGTGGTGTTCGGGGCCGGGCTGTGGGAGGGCGAGCCGTCGCCCTATCTCGCGCACCGGCTCGACGCGGCGGCCCAGCTCTACCGCGACGGGCGGATCCGGGTGGTTCTCGTGACCGGCGACAACAGCCGCGAGGACTACGACGAGCCCGACGCGATGCGCGCCTATCTGACCCGGCACGGGGTGCCCGGCAAGGCTGTCGTCAGCGACTACGCCGGGTTCGACACCTGGGACTCGTGCGTGCGGGCCAAGAAGATCTTCGGGGTCGACCGGGCCGTGCTGATCAGCCAGGGCTTCCATATCCGGCGCGCGGTCGCCCTGTGCGAGGCCGCGGGCGTCTCGTCGTACGGCGTCGGTGTCGACGACCGGCACGACGTGACCTGGTACTACGGCGGGGCCCGTGAGGTGTTCGCGGCCGGTAAGGCCGTGGTCGATTCCGTGTTCCGGCCCGATCCCCGGTTTCTGGGCCACCGGGAGCCTGGGGTTCGGGAGGCCCTGGGGGTTCGGGAGGCTCCGGGGGTTCGGCGTCACTGAGCGTCCCTCTGAGGGTGCGGCGTCGCTGATGCGCCTCGTGTGTGGAGGGGCGGGGCCACGGGGGTGTGTCCGTCCTCGCCATCGTGGCGCCTCCGCCTTGTGCCCCTTGACCGGCACCTGCACCTCCGTGCTCCGGGCGGACACACCCCCGCGTCCCCTCGCGACGGATTCGCGGCTGATCCGCCGTTGTTCTCGCCGGCCCACCGGTACGGGTGTCCCCTCGCGACGGATTCGCGGCTGATCCGCCGTTGTTCTCGCCGGCCCACCGGTACGGGTGTCCCCTCGCGACGGATTCGCGGCTGATCCGCCGTTGTTCTCACCCGCCTGCCGGTGGCGCTATGAGGGCGTCGTGTCTTGCGCGTAATCGGGCGTGGGCTGTCGCGTAACAGCGTGCGCGCAAGGTGGGTCCATGCTCACTGTCACGCCCACCCACTGCCCCTACTGCTCCCTCCAGTGCGGGATGAATCTCGTCCCGACTGCCTCTGGCGTTGTCGGGGTCGAGGAGCGTGCCGGGTTTCCCGTCAACCGGGGCGCCCTGTGCGGCAAGGGGCGTACGGCCGCTGCTGTGCTGGCCCCCGGCGTGCGGCTGACCGGGCCGCTGGTCCGCAGGGGCGGCGCGCTGGAGCCGGCCTCGTGGGACGAGGCGCTCCGCCTGGTCGCCGAGGGGCTGTCCCGTACGCGTTCGGCTCATGGCCCGGACGCGTGCGGGGTCTTCGGCGGGGGCGGGCTCACCAACGAGAAGGCGTACGGGCTCGGGAAGTTCGCCCGGGTCGTGCTCGGGACCTCCCAGATCGACTACAACGGTCGGTTCTGCATGTCGTCCGCCGCGGCGGGGCAGCTCGCCGCGTTCGGGCTCGACCGCGGGCTGCCGTTCCCCCTGGAGGACATTCCGCGTACGGGATGTGTGGTCCTCGTCGGGTCGAACATGGCCGAGACCATGCCCCCCGCGGTCCGCTATCTGAACGAACTGCGGGAGAACGGCGGCACGCTGGTCGTCATCGACCCCCGCCGCACGCGCACCGCCGAACTCGCCGACCTCCATCTCGCGCCCCGGCCCGGGACCGATCTCGCCCTTGCTCTCGGGATGCTGCATCTGGTGGTGACCGAGGGGCGGGTCGACGAGGAGTTCGTGCGCGCCCGGACGCGGGGGTGGGAGGACGCGCGGGCCGCCGTGATGGCGCACTGGCCCGAGTACGTGGAGCGCGTGACCGGGGTCGCCGTGCCTCAACTGCGCGAGGCCGTGCGGATGTTCTGCGAGCCCGAGTCAGCCATGGTCCTCACCGCGCGCGGGCCCGAGCAGCAGTCCAAGGGCACCGACACCGTGGGCGCCTGGATCAACCTGTGCCTCGCGACCGGGCGCGCCGGGCGGCCCCTTTCCGGGTACGGGTGCCTGACCGGGCAGGGCAACGGGCAGGGCGGGCGCGAGCACGGGCAGAAGTCCGACCAGCTGCCCGGGTACCGCAAGCTGACCGACCCGGCGGCGCGTGCGCATGTGGCCGGTGTGTGGGGCGTGGACCCCGACTCCCTTCCCGGCCCAGGCCGTTCCGCGTACGAGCTGCTCGACGCGCTGGGGCGGGACGTACGGGCGCTGCTGGTCATGGGGTCCAACCCGGTCGTGTCCGCGCCGCGCGCCGCGCATGTGGAGGAGCGGTTGCGGTCGCTCGACTTCCTGGCCGTGGCGGATGTGGTGCTTTCCGAGACCGCCGCTCTCGCCGATGTGGTGCTGCCCGTGACCCAGTGGGCCGAGGAGACAGGGACGGTGACCAGTCTGGAGGGGCGCGTGCTGCTGCGGCGTCGCGCCGTGGCGCCTCCGGAGGGGGTGCGGAGCGATCTGGAGGTGCTGCGTGAGCTGGCCGGGCGGCTGGGGGTGGAGAAGGGGTTCCCTGCCGATCCGGAGGAGGTCTTCGAGGAGCTGCGGCGGGCCTCGGAGGGGGGAGCCGCTGATTACGCGGGGATCTCCTATCGGCGGCTCGTCGAGGAGGACGGGGTGTTCTGGCCCTGCCCGGAAGAGGAACATCCCGGGACGCCCCGGCTCTTTCTGGAACGGTTCGCCACCGAGGACGGGCGGGCGCGGTTCGCCGCCGTCTCCCATCGTGCTGCCGCCGAGGAGCCGGACGCCGAGTTCCCGGTCCATCTGACGACGGGGCGCGTCGTGTCGCAGTACCAGTCGGGTGCGCAGACCCGGCGCGTGGCCGAGCTGAACGCCGCCGCGCCCGGCCCCTTCGTGGAACTGCATCCGCGGCTCGCCGCGCGGATCGGGGTGGCGGAGGGCGAGCCGGTCGCCGTCGTCTCCCGGCGCGGGCGGGCCGAGGCGCCCGCCCGGATCACCGCGGGCATCCGGCCCGACACGGTGTTCATGCCGTTCCACTGGCCAGGCACCGGGCGCGCCAATAACCTGACCAACCCCGCGCTCGATCCGACGTCCAGGATGCCGGAGTTCAAGGTGTGCGCCGTTCGGGTCGAGGCGGCCGGCACCGGCTCCGGTGACCGCCCGGTCGATGTGGTTCAAGTTTGAAACATGACGGTCGGGCGGTTAGCTTGGGGTTGTAGCTTGAAAGTTCAAGCATGTCGATTTCCGAGTCAGGAGACCCCCACGTGACCTCTCTCGCGAACCAGCTCGGTCCGCTCCGCGCGCCCGGCACCCCCACCCCTGCCGCGCCCGCCCACGCCTATGACCTCGGTCTTCTCGTACTGCGCCTCGCCCTCGGCCTGACCATGGCCGCGCACGGTGCGCAGAAGCTCTTCGGCTGGTTCGGCGGAGGCGGGATCGACGGCACCGGGCAGTTCTTCGCCGCCTCCGGCTACCCGTCGCCGAAGTCGTTCGCCGTTGTCGCCGGGCTCAGCGAGACCCTCGGCGGGCTCGGCCTCGTACTCGGCCTGCTCACCCCGCTGGCCGCCGCGGCCGTGGCCGGCACCCTGGTCAACGCCATCGCCGTGAAGTGGGGCGGCGGATTCTTCGCGCCGCAGGGCATCGAGTACGAGCTCCTGATCGCACTCGGCGCGGTGGCGCTCGCGCTGACCGGCCCCGGCCGCATCGCCGTCGACCGCTTCCTTCCGGGCCTCCGCTCCCACCGCCTCGGATACGGCGTCGGCGCCGTCGTACTCGGTGTGGTGGTGGCGGCGATCACTCTGCTGCTGCGCAAGTGAGACCGTGAATCGGTGAAGTCCGGCCGCCAATCGGTGGCGTCCGGCCGCGGGTTGGTGAAGTCCTGCCGCGGTTTGGTGAAGTCCGGCCGCAAGTTGGTGAGTTGGTGAGCCGGTTGGCTCGTTGGCCGGTGGGCCGGCTAGCTGGTGAGCCGGTTCGTTGTGAGCCGGCTAGCTGGTTGCCGGTGTGCCGGTGTGCGACGCACCGGTGTGCCGGTGTGCCGGTGTGCCGGTGTGCCGGTGTGCCGGTGTGCCGGTGTGCCGGTGAGTCATGGTGGCCCGGGTGCTGACGCGCTCGGGCCGTCGGGCTTTCCGGCTCATGCCGTCAGGCCCCGCCCGTCTCCCCCTCGATCCACGCGAGGTACGCGGCGCTCCCCCGGACCACCGGTGTCGCGATGATCTCCGGGGTGTCGTAGTCGTGCGCCTCCAACAGCCATGACTCCAGGGCCTCGTAGCCGTCGGCCGTGGTCTTGAGGAGCACCTGCCATTCCTGGGCGGTCTCCGTGTTGCCCTGCCAGCGGTAGACCGAGGTGACCGGGCCCGCTATCTGGGCGCAGGCCGCCAGGCGCGCTTCGACCGCTCCCGCGGCAAGGGCGCGGGCCTTGGCCTCGTCGTCGGTCGTGGTGAGGACCATCAGGGCCAGTGCCTTCATGTCCGTTCCTTTCACGGGCCGTGCGCTCCCCATTCTGCACGTGAACACCTATTCACAGCTCCACCACGGGGGCGCTATGGACATGACATGTCATGGCCCCTTAAATCTGAGGCGACATCAGTGTGACCCCCCTCAGCGCGCCCGCGCGCCGTCACTAGGAGCCCGATGAGACCTGCCCGGACCACATCGCGACTCACCACCGCCGGCATAGCCACGGCGGCCGCCACCCTGCTGGCCGCCGCCCTCGCCCCCACCGCTGGCGCCGACACCGCCCCGCCCACCCGGGCCGACGCCGTCCGGAACGCCGCGGCCGCGCTGCACGCGGTGGCCGGGGACGTCGGGCTCACCTCAGCTCAGGGCACCTCCGTGCGGGACGTCGTCGTCGACCCGGACGGCACCCAGCACGTGCGCTACGACCGCACCTTCCGCAAGCTCCCCGTTCTCGGCGGCGACTTCGTCGTCCACCTGAACCGCGACGGCGGCTACCGCTCGGCGAACCGCGCGGTCCGCGGCGACCTCGCCGTGCCGAGCGTGACGCCGGCGCTCCCCGCCCCGAAGGCCGCCGACCTCGCGTCCGCCGCGCTGCGCGCCGCCAACCCGGGCGAGCTCCTGCGCAAGGTCGTCGCCAAGCCCGCGCTCGTCGTGGACGCGCTGCACGGCGCGCCGAAGCTGGCCTGGCGCACCGACGCCGCCGGCAAGGACTCGCTCGGCAACCCGGTCGCCCGTGTCGTCCTCACCGACGCCACCACCGGCAAGCAGATCGACGCCTGGGACAGCATCGAGACCGCGACCGGCGACGGGAAGTCCCTCTACTCGGGCACGGTGCCGCTGGAGACGACCCAGTCCGGGTCGACGTACCAGCTCAAGGACGCGACGCGGGGCGGCACCTACTCGGGTGACGCGCAGAACAAGACCGACGGCTGCATCCTGACCATCTGCTGGAGCCGCGCTCCCGCGGTGGTGTTCACCGACACCGACAACCACTGGGGCACCGGCGCGAACGCCGACCGCTCGTCGGCCGCCGTGGACGCCCAGTACGGGACCGACACGACGTGGGACTACTACAAGAACGTCCACGGCCGTAACGGCATCGGCGGCGACGGCAAGGGCTCGTACAACCGCGTCCACTACGGCAGCAACTACAACAACGCCTTCTGGGACGACACCTGCTTCTGCATGACGTACGGCGACGGTGACGGCTCGACGTTCGGGCCGCTCGTGGCGCTCGACGTCGCCGGGCACGAGATGTCGCACGGTGTCACGTCGAAGACGGCGGGGCTCACCTACTCGGGCGAGTCCGGCGGCCTGAACGAGGCGACGTCCGACATCTTCGGCACGCTCGTCGAGTTCTACGCGAACAACGCGTCCGACCCGGGCGACTGGCTCATCGGCGAGAAGATCGTGAAGCCCGGCTTCGGTCAGCCGGCGCTGCGCTTCATGGACAAGCCCAGCAAGGACGGCAACTCCGCGGACTGCTGGAGCTCGTCGGTCGGCAACCTCGACGTGCACTACTCGTCCGGGGTCGCCAACCACTTCGCGTACCTGCTCGCCGAGGGCAGCGGGCCGAAGGTCATCGGCGGCGTCCAGCACAACAGCACGACGTGCAACGGCTCGACGCTGAGCGGCATCGGCAAGGACAAGCTCGGCAAGATCTGGTACCGGGCCCTGACCGTCTACATGACGTCCTCGACGAACTACGCGGGCGCCCGCACGGCGACGCTCAGCGCGGCGAAGGACCTGTACGGGGCCGGCAGCGCGGAGTACGCCGCCGTGGCCGCGACCTGGTCGGCCGTGTCCGTGGGCTGACATCCCACCTGTGTGAGCGAGGGTCCCCGCCGCCGAACGACCGCGGGGACCTTCGTCCGTCCGGTCTCAACTGCCGTACGGGCGCACCTCCTTCGCCTCCCGCAGCGCCTTCGCCCACCATGCAAGCTGGTCGAGCATCGACTTCGCCGCGGCGGCCGGCGCCTCGGGGTCCCGGTGGGCGCCGGACGCGTCGAAGTGGCTGCCCGCATTGGCGAAGGAGACGGTGTCCCTGACCGTGACGGCGTGCAGCTCGGCGAAGACGGTGCGCAGGTGCTCGACCGCGCGCAGGCCGCCGGAGATCCCGCCGTAGGAGACGAAACCGACGGGCTTGGCCTGCCATTCGGCGTGGTGCCAGTCGATGACGTTCTTGAGGGACGCCGGGTAGGAGTGGTTGTACTCGGGCGTGAGGACGACGAAGGCGTCGGCCGCGGCCAGCTTCGGGGTGACCTTGGCCAGCTCGGCCCGTACCTCGGCGGACGGGTCGTAGGAGAGCGCGGTGGGCAGGTCGGTGGCGGCTACGTCGATCACGTCGACGGCGAAGTCGGGGCGCTCCCCGAGCAGGGACATGAGCCAGTCGGCGACGACGGGACCGAAGCGGCCCTCGCGGTTGCTGCCGATGACGACGGCCACCCGGACGGGGGCCTCGGTGGGGGCGGAAACGGGGGCGGCGGACGGTGCGGCTGTGGTGTTCATGGGACAAGCCTCGTACCTGAAGTTTGGTTGAGGTCAAGCGGGCGCCACGTGGGCCCGGTCACCCGTTCACCGGCGCCGGCCCTCCCTGTGGGTTCTTTTCTCCGACACGGCGATGACCTGCTGGAATGCTCCTGCCGGGGTGTCAGATGACGCCCTTTCACCAGTTTTCTGATGGTGCATCAGGAGGCGTGCCGGGGCGAGTGCCACTTACCTCGGTAGGGCAGGGGCGTGACCGACGCAGCGGCACTTGGGGGTGCCGCGGGCCGTGCCCCCTCGGAGGAGCACGACACGATGCGCACATCCCGCCTGCTGAACGCTGCCGCGCTCGCCGCGGCCGCCGCGGCACTGACCGCCGCGCCCGCGTACGCCGGGTCGGGCGGCCTCGAGGTGTACCCGGCGAACGCCACCGCGGGCGCCACGGTCACCGTCCACACCACCGCGTGCGGTGCGTCCCGCACCGCCGCCGGGGACGCGAGCGCGGTCGGCGCGGGCACCTTCATGCTCGCCCCTGGCACGCATGCGAAGGACGCCGAGGGGCGGTTCCAGGTGCCTCCGTCTGCGCAGCCCGGAACGTACGAGATCGTCGCTGAGTGCTCCGGCGGCGGGCAGGTGACGGGCGATCTGATCGTCGCGCTCCCCTACTCCTCGGACCAGGTCCCTCCGAAGGGCCATGTGAAGACGGGGGTCGGCGGCGCGCTCGGCACCGACCCCGTGAAGACCGCGGCGGGAGTGGCGGCGCTTGCCGTCGCCGCCGCGGGCGGTACCTGGCTCCTGCATCGCCGGGCGAGAGGCGAAGGGATCTGACGGGCGCCGGACGGACGACCTCCGCTGTCCCTCCGGCCCCCTGGTACCGCATGTCCTCTCCTCCCCCGGCCGCGCACCCCCCTCACGCGGCCGGGGGAGGAAGGCGACCCCCACCCGCTTCGACCTGGAGAAGCCGATGCCGCAGGCGCCCCGCCGAAGAGTCAGCAGCGGACTCATAACCGCGGTCACCGCTCTCGCCCTGTGCCTGGGCGCCTGGCTGCTGCACCAGGGCACCGAGACGCAAGGACCGCCGCAGCCGTCCGCCGCGCAGGCCGCGTCCGCGCACCCCGGCACCGGCCACGAGCCGCCCGCCGCGGCCCCCCTCTCCTCCTCGCCGCCCGACCGCATCCGCATCCCCTCGATCCGGGTGGACGCGCCGCTCATGGGACTCGGCCTGACCCCGCAGGGCAGCCTGGACGTCCCGCCGCCGCAGGAGAAGAACCTGGCCGGCTGGTACGAGGCCGGGACCGCGCCCGGCGTCCGCGGCACGGCGGTCGTGGCCGGCCACGTCGACAACGCCGACGGTCCCGCCGTCTTCTACGACCTGGGCGCCCTCGCCAAGGGCCGCCCCATCGAGGTCGACCGCCGCGACGGCTCCGTCGCCGTGTTCACCGTCGACGCCGTCGAGGTCTACGACGCCGGCGCCTTCCCCGATCAGAAGGTGTACGGCGCCGCGGACCGGCCCGAGCTGCGCGTCATCACCTGTGGCGGCGGCTACTCGAAGCAGACCGGCTACCGGGGCAACGTCGTGGTGTTCGCCCATCTGACAGGCAGCCGCTGAGCCCTCACACCGACGCCCCTCGCGCGCTGAGCGCAGCGTTCCCCGTGGGAAACGGGAGGGATGCGGCCGGTTAACACCGGCCCCGCAGGCTGTCGTGCATGACCTATTCGACGGACACCGGGCGCGTGGTGGTGATCGGCACCGGCCTCGCCGGTACCCGGCTCGCCCGGCGCCTGGGCTCGGCCGCCGTACTCATCGGCGAGGAGGCGCACACCCCCTACAACAGGGTGCTGCTCGCCGAGGTCCTCGCGGGCAGCTACGGCGCCGACGTCATCGCGCTGCCCCGCCACACCGGCACCCACCTGCGGACCCGAGCCGTCCGCATCGACCGCGCCGAGCGCGTGGTGCGCTGCGAGGACGGCTCCGACGTCCCGTACGACACCCTCGTGCTCGCCACCGGATCGAACCCGGTCCTGCCGCCGCTGCGCGGCCTGTTCGCGCCGGGCGCGGCGGAGCTTCCCGGCGGGGTGCACGCCTTCCGCACCATGGACGACTGCCTGGCCCTGTCGCGGGCGGTGGCTCCCGGTGTGCGCGCCGTCGTCGTCGGCGGCGGGCTCCTCGGGGTGTCCGCGGCCCGCGCGCTCGCCCTGCGCGGCGCCCAGGTGGTGCTCACACAGCAGTCCGAGCGCCTGATGGAGCGCCAGCTCGACCCCCGGTCCTCGCACCTGGTGCACGAGCACCTCACCGCGCTCGGCGTGGAGGTGCACACACAGTGCCGGGTACGGGGCGTGGGCGTCGCCGACGGAGCGGTCCGCCGCGTCGAGCTCGCCGACGGCTATGTCCTCGGCACGGATCTGACGGTCCTCGCGTGCGGGGTGCGCCCCCGGACCGGTCTCGCGGCGGCGGCCGGGCTCGACGTGCGCGAGGGGATCGTCGTCGACGACGAGCTGCGCACGTCGGACCCCCGCGTCCGCGCGATCGGGGACTGCGCCCAGCACGCGGGCCGCGTCTACGGGCTCGCGACCCCGGCCGTCGAACAGGCCGACGCGCTCGCCGAGAACCTGCTGTCCGGCCGGCGGCGCCCCTACGCGGGCACCCGCACCCTCACCCGGCTGACCCTGCCGCACGAGGCCGGGCCGCTCGACCTGGCCGCGTTCGGCGAGCCCGAGGCGCTGCCCGGTGACGACGTCGTGCAGCTCGCCGACGCCACCCGTGGCACGTACCGCAAGGTCGTCGTCCGCGGTGACCGGCTCGTCGGCGGGATCCTGGTCGGCGAGCTCGGCACGGTCGGGGCGCTCGCCCGGGCCTGGGAGGCCGACGACCCGCTGCCCGGCGACGGCGCACCCCTGCTCCACCTGCTCACTCACGACGGAGGCCTCTGAGATGCCCACCATGCCCACACTCGTACTCGTCGGCCACGGCATGGTCGGCCAGCGCTTCCTGGAGGCCCTGGCCGAGCGCGGTCTCACGGACACGCACCGCGTCGTCGTGCTGTGCGAGGAGCCGCGCCCCGCCTACGACCGGGTCCAGCTCACCTCGTACTTCTCGGGCCGCACCCCGGACGAGCTCTCGCTCACGGACGCCGGGTTCCTCGCCCGGCACGGCATCGAGCTGCACCTCGGGGACCCGGCCGAGCACATCGACCGCGCGACGCGGACGGTCACGGCGCGCTCGGGTCTCCAGGTCAGGTACGACACCCTCGTCCTCGCGACCGGCTCCTACCCGTTCGTGCCGCCCGTGCCCGGCAAGGACGCGACGGGCTGTTTCGTGTACCGCACGATCGAGGACCTGCTCGCGATCGAGGAGTACGCGAAGCGGCGCGCCACGACCGGCGCGGTGGTGGGCGGCGGGCTGCTCGGCCTGGAGGCGGCCGGCGCCCTGCGCGGCCTCGGCCTCGCCACGCACGTCGTGGAGTTCGCGCCGCGTCTGATGCCGGTGCAGGTCGACGAGGGCGGCGGCGCGGCCCTCCTGCGCACCATCACGGGCATGGGCCTGAGCGTCCACACGGGCGTCGGCACGCAGGAGATCCTGACCGGCGGCGAGGACGGCGCGGTGCGCGCCATGAAGCTGTCGGACGGCTCGGAGCTGGCGACGGACCTGGTGGTGTTCTCGGCGGGCGTTCGGCCGCGCGACCAGCTCGCCCGCGACATGGGCCTCACGGTGGGCGAGCGCGGCGGCATCACCGTCGACGAGCGGTGCCGCACCAGCGACCCGGCCGTCTACGCGATCGGCGAGTGCGCGCAGGCCGTGGACGGCCGCGTGTACGGCCTGGTCGCGCCGGGCTACGAGATGGCGCAGACCGTGGCCGCCTCGATCGCCTCGCAGGACGGGCAGTTCACCGGTGCCGATCTGTCGACGAAGCTGAAGCTGCTCGGCGTGGACGTGGCGTCGTTCGGCGACGCGCACGGCGCGGCCGACGGCTGCCTCGACGTCGTCTACTCGGACTCGCGCTCGGGCACGTACAAGAAGCTCGTCGTGGGCCCGGAGGGGGAGCTGCTCGGCGGGATCCTGGTCGGGGACGCGGAGGCGTACGGGACGCTGCGCGCACTGACCGGTTCGGTGCCGCCCGTGGCGCCCGAGCAGCTGGTGCTGCCCGCCGGTGCGGGGGCGCCGGTGGCGCTCGGCCCGGAGGCGCTGCCCGGCGACGCGGTGATCTGCTCCTGCCACAACGTCACCAAGGAGGCGATCCAGGCGCACGCCACGCTGCCCGAGGTGAAGAAGTGCACCAAGGCCGGAACGGGCTGCGGCAGTTGCGTGAAGCTGATCGGCCAGCTCCTCCCGCAGAGCGGCGACAAGGGCCTGTGCGGCTGCTTCCCGCACACCCGCGCCGAGCTGTACGAGATCGTCCGGGTCAAGCGGATCGCGTCGTACGCGGAGCTGCTCGACGCGCACGGGCGGGACGGGGCGCGTGGCGGCGAGGGCTGTGAGGTGTGCAAGCCGGCCGTCGGCTCGATCATCGCCTCGCTCGCCCCGACGATCGGCGCCGAGGGCCATGTCCTCGACGGCGAGCAGGCGGCGCTCCAGGACACGAACGACCACTTCCTCGCCAACCTCCAGAAGAACGGCTCCTATTCGGTCGTGCCCCGCATCCCCGGCGGGGAGGTCACGCCGGAGAAGCTGATCGTGATCGGTGAGGTGGCGCGTGACTTCGGCCTCTACACAAAGATCACCGGGGGGCAGCGGATCGACCTGTTCGGCGCGCGGGTCGAGCAACTGCCGCTGATCTGGGCGAGGTTGGTGGACGCTGGTTTCGAGTCGGGCCACGCGTACGGCAAGGCGCTGCGGACGGTGAAGTCGTGCGTGGGTCAGACGTGGTGCCGCTACGGCGTCCAGGACTCGGTGCGTATGGCGATCGACCTGGAGCTGCGCTACCGGGGTCTGCGGGCGCCGCACAAGCTGAAGTCGGCCGTGTCGGGCTGCGGGCGCGAGTGCGCGGAGGCCCAGTCGAAGGACTTCGGGGTGATCGCCACGGCCAACGGCTGGAACCTGTACGTGGGCGGCAACGGCGGCGCGACCCCGCGTCACGCGGACCTCCTCGCGCAGGACCTGTCCGACGCCGAGCTGATCCGGCTGATCGACCGGTTCCTGATGTTCTACATCCGCACGGCCGACCGTCTGGAGCGTACGGCGGGCTGGCTGGAGCGGATCGAGGGCGGCCTCGACCACGTTCGGGACGTCGTCGTGCACGACTCCCTCGGCCTCTGTGACGAGCTGGAGGCCCTGATGGCCGACCACGTCGCGCACTACCGCGACGAGTGGGCCGACACCATCAACGACCCGGAGCGCCTGGAGCGCTTCGTGTCCTTCGTGAACGCGCCCGACGCGCCGGACCCGCTGGTGCGGTTCGTCCCGGAGCGCGGCCAGATCAAGCCGGACCTGCCCCTGCTGTCCATCGGCTCCCGCCCCCTGGAAGGATCGGTGACGTCATGACCGTCGCACCCGAGAAGACCGCCGTGATGGTGCAACTCCACCTGGAGGACGCCTGGTTCACGGTCTGCGAACTGACCCGGCTGACCCCGGGCCGCGGGGTCGCGGCGCTGCTCCCCGACGGCCGGCAGGCCGCCGTGTTCCTGGACCGCACGGGCCGCCTCTACGCGGTCGGCAACCGTGACCCGTTCACGGGCGCCGCGGTCCTCTCACGCGGCCTGATCGGCTCGACCGAGGGCCGCCCGTTCGTCGCGTCGCCGCTGCTCAAGCAGCGCTTCGACCTGGAGAGCGGCGCATGCCTCGACGACGAGGCGTACGCGGTCGCCACGTACGCCGTGCAGACCACGCCGAGCATCACCTGACCCACGCCGAGCACTTCCTGACCGACCGTTCCGCTTACGCCGGTCGCAGCGGCACAGCCCGCTGAGGGACGGGGGCGGGTCAGTCGTCGATGCCCGAGCGCTCCACCCCCGCCACGATCCACCGCTGGAAGAACAGGAACACCACGAGCAGCGGCACGATCGACACGGCCGCCGCGATGAACAGCTCGTGGAGCCTCACCACTTGGGACGTGGTGAAGGAAGAGAGCGCCACCTGGACGGTCCATGCGTTGCGGTCCTGGCCGATGACCAGGGGCCACAGGAAGGAGTTCCACGCGCCGATGAAGACGATCGTGCCGACGGCCGCGAAGACGGGCCGGGAGTTGGGCACGACCACCCGCCAGTACGTACGCCAGTGGCCGAGCCCGTCGACGCGCGCCGCGTCCTCCAGCTCCCCGGGAAATCCCAGGAAATACTGGCGGAAGACGAAGCAGGCGAACGCGGAGAACAGGCTCGGGACGATCAGTCCGCGCAGTGTCGAGATCCAGCCCAGCGACGAGACGAGCACGAAGCTGGGCACGAAGGTGACCGCGGCCGGGACCATCAGGGTGCCGAGGATCGCGTAGAAGACCTTGTTCGCGTGCCGGTACGGGATGCGGGCCAGGCCGTAGCCGGCGAGCGAGGCGAGAAGGAGGGTGCCGAGCGTCGTCGCGACGGCGATGAGCGCGGAGTTGAGCAGGGAGCGGGCGTAGGGGACGGACGTGTCGCCGAAGAGTTCGTTCACGTTCCCCCAGTGCAGCGAGGACGGGAAGAACGTCCACTCGGGCGAGGTGATGTCGCTCTCGGCGGCGAGCCCGTTGCGTACAAGGAGGTAGAAGGGGATCAGGAACAGGAGCGCGAGCGCGATCAGCAGGGCGAGGCGCAGGGCGCGGCCCGCCCTGACCCGGGAGTCGTCCCTCACTGCGCCTCCTTCCGGCCCAGGCCGAACCACTTGGCCTGCCCCACCGTCACCACCGCGATGATCAGGGCGAGCAGCACCGCGCCGGCGCTGCCGAGCCCGAGGTTCTGCCCCTGGCCGAGCGCCGTGTAATAGAGGTAGACGAGCGGGGGCCTGGCGTACGGCGGATAGCCGCGGGCGTCCGAGAGCAGGTTGTAGAACTCGTCGAAGGCCTGGAAGGCGTTGATGACGAGGAGCAGGACGACCGCCACGGAGGTGGCCCGCAGCTGCGGGAACGTGATGTGCCGGAAGACCTGCCAGCCGGGCCGCGCCCCGTCGACGGCCGCCGCCTCGTAGAGGGTGGGGCTGATGCGCTGGAGCCCCGCGAGGAACAGCACCATGTAGAAGCCGGCCTGGAGCCAGAGCCGTACGGTGACGATGACGGCCCAGTACCAGGGCGGGTCGGTCGTCGACAGCCAGGCGATCTGGTCGCCGCCGAACCAGCCGAGGACGGTGTTGGCGAGCCCGAACCGCACCCCGTTGAAGAGCGACATCTTCCAGATCAGCGCGGCCACCACGTAGGAGCAGGCGGCGGGCAGGAAGAAGACCGAGCGGAAGAACGCCTGGGCACGGCGTTGGCGGTTCACCATGAGGGCGAGGGCGAGCGACAGCGCGTAGGTGGCGGGGACGATGAAGAGCGAGAAGACGAGGAACGTCCACAGGCTGTCGGTGAACGCCTCGTTCCTCAGCATCGCCGTGTAGTTGCCGAGGCCGACGAAGCCGCTCGGGGTGACGGTGTTGCGGGCGTCGAAGAAGCTGAGGTAGACACTCCAGCCGAGCGGGATGTACGTGAAGACGCCGAGGCCGAGGAGGAAGGGCCCGACGAAGATCCAGAACCAGAGGGTGCGGTTCTGGACGCCGGCCCACTTCCGTGCCGTGCCGCCCTGCCGGCGGCCTCTCTGCCGAGGGATCGCCTGGCGGCGGCCCTCTTGCCGGAGGCTCACTTCTTCTTCACGCGGTCGAGTTCGGCCGACACCTTCCGCACGACCTTCTTCAGCTCGCTCTCCGGACTCGCGCCGTCCTTGATGATGCGGCTCAGGGCGTCCTGGTAGGCGGTCTGGCTGGCGGGTGTCCAGCGCAGAGGCTGGGCGCAGCCGTGGTCGGTCGTGAAGCGGACCGCGTCGGCCGCCGCGCCCTTCCTGAGCTTCCCGGCCTTCTTCGCCAGCGATTTACGGGCCGGGATGTGGAAGCCGTACGAGAGGGCGAAGTCCTCCTGGTGGTCGGTGCGGTCGATCCACAGCCACTTGAGGTAGTCCTTCGCGGCCTGCTGGTGCTTGCCTCGGGTGGAGACCGCCGCGCCGTACGCGCCGACCGGCACCGACGGCTCGCCCGCGCCGTCCTTCGGGAAGGGCAGCACGCCGAAGTCGTCGCCGAGTTCCTTCTGCACGGTGGGCAGCGCCCACAGGCCCGACCACTGCATGGCGGTCAGGCCCTGGACGAACGCCGACGGGTCGGACCAGTCGGAGGGCGCGCCCAGGAGCAGTGACTTGTCGGCGTACAGCTGGTGGATCTTGCCGAGGGCGCGGGCGGCGGCCGGGTCGTCGAAGCCGACCTTGCCGTCCTCGGTGACGAGTTCGAGGCCGGCCGCGTACAGGGGCGTGCCGCCGAGGACACCGGCGCCGCCGTCGTTGCCGAGGAAGAGGCCTTTGGTCTTCTTCGAGGTGAGCCTCTTCGCAGTGTCCACGAGCTCGTCGAGGGTCCTCGGCGGCTCGACGCCGGCGTCGGCGAGCAGGCTCTTGCGGTAGTAGAGCATCTGCATGTCGATGGCCTGCGGGATCGCCCAGATCCTGCCGTCGTACGTCTTGGGGGCGAGGACCGCCGGGTTGAAGTCGTCCTTGACCCCCTCGAACAGGCCGGTGAGGTCGGCGATCTGCCTGCCCTGGATCTGGTCGAGGGTGGGCCCGTTGACCTCGAAGACGTCGGGGCCCGAGTCGGTGAGGAGGGCGGCGGCGGTCTGCTCGTCGTAGTTGCCGGGCCGCCACTGGACGGTGACGTGCGCCTTGTCGTACGCGGCGGCGTACTTCTTCACGGCCTGCTCGGTGCCCTGCTCGCCGTACTGGTGGTACCACTGCGACAGCTCCGGCCCGCCGCCCGCGCCTCCGTCGTCCCGGCCGGTGTTGGAGCCGCACGCGGTGAGCAGCCCCAGCGCGGCGCCGGTCCCGAGCAGTCCCCTGCGGCTGATGGTCATTGATCGTCCCCCTGCTTTCGCTGCTCTTGAACGCCGGCTTCTTTCGGCGTACACGGATTACGACGGCCCAACGATCAACCATGCGGCGGGATTACGACAGAGGGACTACAGCCGTATGTCGGCCCTCCCGTCAGCACGGCGTCAACATGCGCGGCGGGCGGATCAGCGACGCGTCAAGAGTGCTGACCTGGGGCGCCGCACGGGCTTACGGTGCGCTGCATGGGACGCGATACGAGGGCGGGATCCCGCGGTCGGGCGGCGGCGCCGGTTTCGCGGGACACAGTGGTGCGGGACCGGCGGTGGGCCGCCGATCTGCGGGCGGCGGTGTTCTGCGCGCTCACGCTGTTCTGCCTGATCCTGGTGATCGACACGGCCAACGGCACGCTCAGCGCGGCGCGGGTCGGGCTGTGGGCGGGGCTCTCGGTGCTGCTGCACGCCGTGCTGCATCCGCCGCTGGTCAGCGCGGGTCCCGGCTGGCTCGCCGTGCGCGGCGTCTGGGGCACGCGGCGGGTCTGCACGGACCTGCTGACGTCGGTGCGCCACAGCGACGGGGTGACGCCGCGGCTCGTGCTGCGCGACGCGCTCGGCGGCCGCGTGGAGCTGGACCCGAAGGTGCTCACCGACAACCCCGTCCTGTGGCACCGCCTGGAGACAGGCACGCGCCGGGCCCGCGCGAACGGACTGCTCCGCTGCGGCACTCCGGTCATCGACCGCCTCGCGGCCCGCATCGACGGCGACGCGGCCCGCGCGGTCTTCGACGCCTCTGAACTCGACTAGCCGGCCGGCCGGTCCGGCGGCTTGAAATACCCCCTGGAACGTCTCCTAGAACGTCACGCCCGTCAGCTGTTCCGACGCGGCCCACAGCCGCTCCCCCGCCGCGTCGTCGAGGGTCCGCCGGGCCCGCCACGACGTCGCGGGCGCCCCGCGCCACATCATCAGGGACGGGCCGGTGAACGAGTCCGGGAGCACCCCGGGAGCCGTCGCCGCGTACAGCGTGGGCAGCGCGCCGGCCTCGGCGGACTGGGCGATGACCCGGTTGCCCAGCTCGATGACCCGCTCGACGGCCTTGCGGCCTTCCATGCGCACGCCCTGCGTCGCGAGGTTCGTGGAGGCGTAACCGGGGTGCGCGGACGCCGCGACGACGTCGGACCCGCGTGCCGCCAGCTTGCGCGCCAGCTCGTGGATGAACAGCAGGTTCGCCGTCTTGGAGCGGCCGTACGCGATCCAGCGCCGGTAGCGGCGCTCGCTGTTGAGGTCCGCGATGTCGACGTCGGCGAGGGCGTGGAAGCCGCTGGAGACGCTGACGACGCGGGCGCCGGGTGTGTCGAGGAGCCGGGGCAGGAGGAGGCCGGTCAGTGCGAAGTGGCCGAGGTGGTTGACGCCGAACTGCGTCTCGAAGCCGTCGGCGGTCCGCCCCTGGGGCAGCGCCATCACGCCCGCGTTGTTGATCAGCAGGTCGAGCCGCTCGCCGCTGCCGTGGGATCCGGCGAACTTCCGCACGGACGACAGGCCACCCAGGTCGAGCTGCCCGAACTCGGCCTGCGCGCCCGGCACTTCGGAGCGCAGCCGCTCCAGTGCGCCCGTGCCCCGCGCCTCGCTGCGGCAGGCGAGGACGACGCGGGCGCCCTTGCGGGCCAGCTCGCGTGCCGTGATGTAGCCGATGCCGCTGTTGGCGCCGGTGACCACGGCCGTGCGGCCGCTCTGGTCGGGGATGTCGCTCGCGTTCCAGCCGGTCATGGCTGTGCTCCCTGGACGAGGGGGTACGGGGGTGCCCGACTGTACTTACCGGCCAGTAGATGCGGAACCCCGCACCCCCGTTTCCCCGCACCCCTTCGCCCCTGTGCTCAGCCCCGCACTTCGAACCGGTAGAGCGAGTACCCGTACGCCGTCTGCCGCTTCACACCCAGCATCCGTACGCGCCGCGCCTCCACGGCGTCGAGGTCGACCGTGTCCACCCCGGCCGTGGTGCGGTCGCGGCGCGCGGCGACGGTGCTCCAGGACGAGCCCGTGGCGTCGGCGGAGACCTGGAGGTCGTAGTCCCGTCCGGCGGCCGTCTCCCAGTCGAGGACGATCCGCCGCACGGTCCGCGTCTGTTCCAGGTCGACCTCGATCCACTCGCCGTCCGTGTACTTCGACGCCCAGCGGGTGCCCGGGTCGCCGTCGGTGGCGTTGGGCGCGGTGAGCGTGGCCGTCTCGGCGGACGACGCGGTGGTGGGGCGGCCGAGCGCCAGGTCGGGGATGTCGTACACCTGGAGGCTCCACACCGAGTACCGCGTGCTCGCGTGCTCCCGCCCGCGCAGGCGTACATGGCGGGCGGTGGTCGCCGGGAAGCCGAGTTCGTCCCAGCCCGCGCGGTCGCGGCCGGTGCGCTCGGCGACGGTGCGCCATGCGACGCCGTCGTCGGAGACCTCGACCCCGTACGCGGTGCCGTGATCCTGCCCCCATTCGACGCGCACACGCTGTACGGGCCGGCTCTGCCCGAGGTCGACGGCCAGCCAGGGAGCCCGCTCGCGGCCGCTGGTCCACCGGGTGACCGGGCTGCCGTCGGTGGCGTACGCGGGGCGGGATCCCACGGCCGTGGAGGAGGCGGTGGCCGGCGCGTCCAGGGAGATCTGGTCGGGTTCGGCGAGCGTGGGCGTGAGGGTGGTGAGCCCGGGTCCGGCGATCCCGCGCCGCAGCTCGGTGGTGAAGTCCCGGTAGCTCAGGCCCGCCGCGGACCCGCTCCACATCTTCTGAGCGAGCGTCCCGAAGGTCTTCTCGACCAGACCGTGGACGGCCTGCTGGGTGTACGTGGCGTGCACGAGGTCGTTCCACACGGCGGACATGGCGCCCCGCAGCTTCGGGTCGTGCGGCTGGAGGCTCTGATCGCCGGGGAAGACGTGCGGGGCCCAGCTCTCGTACAGATAGGGGCCGTCGAGGCCGAGCGGGTGGTAGTAGGTGGCGAACGGGACGATGTAGAGGAGCCCGTCGTTCGTGTTGACGATCTCGTAGCCGTCGGCCGTGGCCGCCTTGGGGCCGTACCAGCCGTTGTTCCAGCTGTGGATGGTGACGTCACGGTCGTAGCCGGACGTGCCGGAGGGCGCCATCTCGGTGAGGCTGCCCCAGGCGCGGGGGTGTTTGCCGAGGGTGCGCAGGTGGGCGGCCATGGCGTTGAAGTAGCCGCGGTACTGCTCCTCCGGGCCGGTGTACTCGTCGGCGCCGTAGTGGACCTCGGGGCTGCGGAACCAGGGCGCGAACTCGTCGAAGACCTTCTTCATGAAGGCCGTCGTCTCCGGTCTGGCGAGGTCGAGGTGGTCGGAGTTGCCGCCCTTCAGGCCGAGTTCGGGGCGGAAGCGCACGAAGGAGCGGGCGTGTGCGGGCGCGTCGATCTCGGGGGTGAGCTGGACGGCGTGAGCGGCCGCCGTGTCCTCGAAGGAGTCCCAGTCCTCCCGCGAGTACGAGCCGTCGGATGCGGCGAGCCCGGCCCATTCGGGCTTGTCGCTACGCAGCCGGAACGCGTCGTAGGCCTTGGACCAGTCGCCGTCGGCGGGGCTGATCTCGTTGTCGTTCAGATGCAGTTGCAGGTCGTTGAGCTTGAACCAGCCCATCAGGCGCAGCTGGTCGCGGACGAAGCCCGGGGTGAAGTAGCGGCGGCCCGCGTCCAGCATGAAGCCGCGCAGCCGGTAGTCGGGCCAGTCGTGGGCGGTGCCGGTGGGCAGTTCGCGGCGCCCGTCGGAGCGCAGGAGGATCTGCAGGACCGAGCGGGTGCCGTAGTAGAGGCCGGTGCGGGTGGGCGCGGTGACCGTGACGGCGGATGCGGTGACGGTGAGGGTGTAGCCCTCCTCGGCGTACGAGTCGCCGCCCGGCGCGTGCCGGTCGGCCGGGTCGAGGACGAGCCGCAGGCCGCCCCGCACTCCGCGGCCGGCGCGGGGCGCGCCGGGCCTGATGCCGGTGACCTCTTCGATCTCGTCGGCGAACTGCCGGGCGAGCGTGCGGAGCTCACCCGGGGCGGCGGTCTGCACGACGACCGGTGCGCCTGCTTCGAGGCGGTACCGTCCCGTGGATCCGGCCCAGGCCTGGAGGGCGGGGATGACCACGGGGCGCTCGTTGACCGCGCTCCCGCCGGCGGCCCGCGCGGCGGCGGGCCCGAGCCCGATCGGCAGGGCGGTGGCTGCCGAGGTCACCGCGAGGGCGGTGACGAACGAGCGGCGTGACAGACGCGGTGAAGTCGTACCGTTACTCGGAGGCATGAAATGGACTACACCACTTGCCTCCTGGGCCTCACAAGGGAACGGACATCACAGAACCCCCAAGAGCGCCCGCCCCCGCCCACACGAAAGGGCGGCACCCCCCGCACAAGGGGTACCGCCCTCTCCTTCGGTGCACCGGAGCCGCTGCCTTTCGTGAGGGTCGGGCACCCAGACAACGGCTCCGGAGTCTTGCGGACCGGTTCCTACCGGTGGTCGCTGCCCGTCGACGTCGACGCGGCGCGGCCGGCCTCGAGGCGGGCGACCGGGATACGGAACGGCGAGCAGGAGACGTAGTCCAGGCCGACCTCGTGGAAGAAGTGGACCGACTCCGGGTCACCGCCGTGCTCGCCGCAGACGCCGAGCTTGAGGTCGGGCCGCGTGGCGCGGCCGGCCTCCACGGCGTTGCGCACGAGGCTGCCGACGCCGTCCTTGTCGATGGTCTCGAACGGCGAGACCCCGAAGATGCCCTTCTCCAGGTACGCGGTGAAGAACGAGGCCTCCACGTCGTCGCGGGAGAAGCCCCAGACGGTCTGCGTCAGGTCGTTCGTGCCGAAGGAGAAGAACTCCGCGGCCTCGGCGATCTGCCCGGCCGTCAGCGCGGCGCGCGGCAGCTCGATCATCGTGCCGAGCGCCAGCTTCAGCTCGACGCCGGTCTGCTCCTGCACCTCGGCGATGACCTGCTCGGCCTCCTCGCGGACGATCTCCAGCTCCTGGACGGTGCCGACGAGCGGAATCATGATCTCGGCGCGCGGGTCGCCCTTGGCGTTCTTGCGCTCCGCGGCGGCCTCGGCGATGGCCCGTACCTGCATGGCGAACAGGCCCGGGATCACGAGGCCGAGACGGACACCGCGCAGGCCCAGCATCGGGTTCTGCTCGTGCAGGCGGTGCACGGCCTGCAGGAGGCGCAGGTCGTTCTCGTTGGAGTCCTGACGGGACTCGGCGAGCGCGACACGCACCGACAGCTCGGTGATGTCGGGCAGGAACTCGTGCAGCGGCGGGTCGAGCAGGCGCACCGTCACCGGGAGCCCGTCCATCGCCTCGAACAGCTCGACGAAGTCCTTCTTCTGCAGCGGAAGGAGCTCCTTGAGGGCCTCCTCGCGCTCCGTGTCCGTGTCGGCGAGGATCAGGTGCTCGACCATCTCGCGGCGCTCGCCGAGGAACATGTGCTCGGTGCGGCACAGGCCGATGCCCTGCGCGCCGAAGCGGCGGGCGCGCAGCGCGTCCTCGGCGTTGTCCGCGTTGGCGCGCACCCGCAGCCGGCGGACGCGGTCCGCGTACGCCATGATCCGGTGCACGGCGCCGACGAGCTCGTCGGCGTCGTCGGCGCCGGCGTGCATGCGGCCCTCGAAGTACTCGACGACCGGGGACGGGACGACCGGCACCTCACCGAGGTAGACCTTGCCGGTGGAGCCGTCGATGGAGACGACGTCGCCCTCCTCGATGACCTGCCCGCCGACCGTCATCCGGCGGCGCTTGGTGTCGACCTCGAGGTCCTCGGCGCCGCAGACACAGGTCTTGCCCATGCCGCGGGCGACGACGGCGGCGTGCGACGTCTTGCCGCCGCGCGAGGTGAGGATGCCCTCGGCGGCGATCATGCCGTCGAGGTCGTCGGGGTTGGTCTCGCGGCGGATCAGGATGACCTTCTCGCCCGAACGCGACCACTTGACGGCGGTGTACGAGTCGAAGACGGCCTTGCCGACCGCGGCGCCCGGCGAGGCGGCGATGCCGCGGCCGATCTTCTCGACCTTCGCGTTCTCGTCGAAGCGCGGGAACATCAGCTGCGCGAGCTGGGCGCCCGTGACGCGCTGGAGCGCCTCGGCCTCGTCGATGAGGCCCTGGTCGACGAGCTGCGTCGCGATGCGGAAGGCGGCACCGGCGGTGCGCTTGCCGACGCGGGTCTGCAGCATCCACAGCTGGCCGCGCTCGATCGTGAACTCGATGTCGCAGAGATCCCGGTAGTGGGTCTCGAGCGTCTCCATGATCTGCATGAGCTGGTCGTACGACTTCTTGTCGATCGACTCGAGCTCGGCGAGCGGCACGGTGTTGCGGATACCCGCGACGACGTCCTCGCCCTGCGCGTTCTGGAGGTAGTCGCCGTACACGCCCTGGTGGCCGGAGGCGGGGTCGCGGGTGAAGGCGACGCCGGTGCCGGAGTCGGGGCCGAGGTTGCCGAAGACCATGGAACAGATGTTGACCGCGGTGCCGAGGTTGCCGGGGATGCGCTCCTGGCGGCGGTAGAGCTTGGCGCGGTCGGTGTTCCAGGAGTCGAAGACCGCGTGGATGGCGAGGTCCATCTGCTCGCGCGGGTCCTGCGGGAAGTCCCGGCCGGCCTCGGTCTTCACGATCTTCTTGAAGCGGGTGACCAGCTTCTTGAGGTCGGAGGCGTCGAGGTCGGTGTCGACCGTGACCTTCTTGGCGGCCTTGGCCTTGTCGAGGGCGTCCTCGAAGAGCTCTCCGTCGACGTCCAGGACGGTCTTGCCGAACATCTGGATGAGGCGCCGGTAGGAGTCCCAGGCGAACCGCTCGTCGCCGGACTGCTTGACCAGGCCGAGGACGGACTTGTCGGAGAGTCCGATGTTGAGGACGGTGTCCATCATGCCGGGCATGGAGAACTTCGCGCCCGAACGGACCGACACCAGAAGGGGGTTGTCGGCCTGGCCGAGCTTCTTGCCCATCTTCTGCTCAAGGGCGTCGAGGTGCGCACTCACCTCGTCACGCAGTGCCACCGGCTCATCGCCACTGTCGAGGTAGACCTTGCAAGCCTCAGTGGTGATGACGAACCCGGGAGGAACCGGCAGGCCGAGATTGGTCATCTCGGCGAGGTTCGCGCCCTTCCCGCCCAGGAGGTCCTTGAGGTCCTTGTTTCCCTCGGTGAAGTCGTAAACGAACTTCACTACGTGGGGATCTTTGTTTTCCGACACGGGTCTCGACTCCTCGATGACTCGGTGGCTGCCCTGACGGCGAGGAACATACCCATATCCAAGGCATCTGGGTACGTCCACTTGTGCGTCATACGGCCGTAACCACCCGTCCGCCGCTAGATCGAAAGTAACTAATGGATAGCGACACGCGAGAGGTTGTCTTCATTTCTTGAACACACAACCCCCGTAGACCCCGAATATCGCTCAAGTGAGCACGCCTAACACTCATCTGAGTTCAAGTCGTAAATGATCGAGCGGTGGCACTCAGTGCCATGCCTTAGAAATGTACAACCGGCCTCAACATGCTCATCTGAGCGCCGCCCCTATCAGAGGTGGCGAGAATCACGCCGTTTACGGACCCCTCGATGTCACCATCCGGACGGAAAGCGGGCGTTCACAGGCCGAGCGCCGCGAGCCGTTCCTCCGCCCGGTCCGGCGCGTAGAGGTGCTCCACGACGAGCGCACCCGCCCCGACCAGGGCAGACCGCTCACCGAGCCGCGCGGTGACCACGTCCAGATGAGCGGTGGAGCGCGGCAGGGCCCGCTGGTAGAGCAGTTCGCGTACGCCCGTGAGGAAGGGGGTTCCGGCCAGATCCCCCGCGATCATCAGGACCCCCGGGTTGAGCAGCGTCACCACCGTCGCCAGAACCTCGCCCACGCTGCGTCCGGCCTCCCGTGCCAGGCGCACCGCTTCGGGGTGCCCCTCGGCGAGCAGCTCCCGCACATCCGATCCCGACTCCGCCGGCACCCCGGCCTCCGTGAGCCGCCGCGCAAGGGCGCGCCCGCTGGCCACCGCGGCCAGGCACCCGTACGAGCCGCACCGGCACAGCGTGCCCGCACCCTCGGGCACCCGGATATGCCCTATGTCGCCCGCTCCCCCGTCGATGCCCCGGTAGATCTGGCCGCCGACGACGACGCCCGCGCCGATGCCGGTGGACACCTTGACGAGGGCGAAGGCGGCGCAGCCCGGGTGACCGGTGCGCTGCTCGCCGTAGGCCATCAGGTTGGCGTCGTTGTCGACGAGAACCGGGACTCCGGCCGCGTCACCTGAGCCGCCCTCGCCGCCCTCGCCGCCCGTCTGCTCGGCGAAGGCGCGGCCCAGGCGGCCCCTGATGTCGTAGCCGTCCCAGCCCGGCATGATCGGCGGCTGCACGACGCGGCCCGTGGCGGTGTCGACGGGACCCGGCACCCCGAGCCCGATGCCGCACACCGCGTCCGCGCTCCGGCCCGCCTCCTTCAGGAGCCCGGCGAACCAGCCGCCGAGCGCGCCGAGCACCCGCTCCGGCCCTTCGTCGACGGAGAGGGCGCCGGAGCGCTCGGCGAGCAGTTCGCCCGTGAGGGTGAGGACGGCGGCGCGCGCGTGCCGGGTGTCGAGGGAGACGGCGAGGACGACCGCGTGGGCGTCGTCGAACTCCAGGCGCAGGGAGGGCCGCCCGCCCGTCGGCGACCCTGCGGGACCGCCCGCTCCCTCACGCAGCCAGCCCGCCCGGAAGAGCCGGTCGAGGCGCTGGCCGACGGTGGCCCTGGAGAGCCCGGTGGCCTCCTGGAGCGCGCCGCGCGTGATCGCCCGGCCGCTGCGCACTAGGTGAAGGAGGTCCCCGGCGCTCGCCTGGCTCCGCGGCCGCTCTCTCGTCCGGTCCCCGGCCATTCGCACCCCTTGCGTTCGTCAACTGCGCGTTACATATTGGGTTTTGCTGGTTAAGTAGACGTAACTCTAGGCTGGATAGGGCTTAACTGACAGACCGTGGGAGTTCGTGTGGACCGCACAACCCGGCGGACCGGTGCGGCTCCGCGCCGCGCCTCCGATGCCGCCGCCGCTCCCCCGCGCGAGCGGGCCGCGCTGCACGATCGGGCCGCGCGGGTCCTGGAGACGAACTGGACGGGCACGTCCACGGTCCCCTCCCGCACCCTGTATCCGCACCAGTGGTCATGGGACTCCGCGTTCGTCGCCATCGGGTCACGCCATGTGTCGCCGCTGCGCGCCCAGTTGGAGCTGGAGACGCTGTTCGCCGCCCAGTGGGGCGACGGCCGGGTGCCGCACATCGTGTTCAACCCCTCCGTCCCTCTGGACGCCTACTTTCCCAGCCCCGACTTCTGGCGCTCCTCCGCTTCGGGCCGGGCGGCCGGTGCGCCGCGGGCCGTGCAGACCTCCGGCATCGTGCAGCCGCCGGTGCACGCGCTGGCCGCGTGGCTCGTGCACCGCGCCGACCCCGGGCTGTCCCGGTCCCGCTCGTTCCTGGCCCGTATCCATCCGAAGCTCGCGGCCTGGCACCGCTATCTCCTGCACCGCAGGGACCTGGGCGGCGGCGGCCTCGCCTCGGTGATCCACCCCTGGGAGCAGGGCATGGACAACAGCCCCTGCTGGGACGCCCCGCTGAGCCGGATCGCCCCGGCCCCCGCGCGCGCGTTCCGCCGCGCCGACCTGGAGCACGGCGCGCCCGACGACCGGCCCACCGACCTCGACTACGGCCGGTACGTACGCCTCGCCACGGACTACCGGGACGGCCGATACGCCGACGGGCAGGGCGAGTTCGCCGTCGAGGACCCCTCCTTCAACGCCCTTCTGATCGCCTCCGAGCACGCCCTCGCCCGCATCGCCTGCGAACTCGGCGCCACGGGCACGGCCCGCCACGCCCGCGCCGAACGCCTCACGGCAGCGCTGGTCGAGCGCCTGTGGGACCCGGCGACGGGCATGTTCTTCTGCCGCGACCTGCGCGTGACCGACAGCCACCCCACGCCCCGCGCACCGGGACACGACACGTCCCGGACGGCCACCCGGCAGATGTCACCCCCGGCCCTGATCCCGGAGTACGGCGTCTCGGGCCTGATCCCGCTCATCCTGCCGACGCTCCCCCGGCACGTGACCGCCGGCCTGCTGCGCACCGCTCGCGGCCCCCGCTTCGGCCTCGGCACGGCGGTGCGGCTCGTACCGAGCTACGACCTGACGGGACCGGCCTTCGACCCGCACCGCTACTGGCGCGGACCGGCCTGGTTCAACACGAACTGGCTGATCGAGCGCGGCCTGCGCCTCCACGGCGAGCACGCGGAGGCCGAGCGCCTGCGCACCGAGCTGCTCGGCACCGCGCTCGACACGGCCTTCGCCGAATACGTGGATCCGTACACGGGACGCGGCTGCGGCGCGCGCGGCTTCGCCTGGAGCGCCGCGCTCGCCCTGGATCTGCTGCAGGAGCCGCGGGAGCGGCACGAGGGAGGGACCTGGGGATGACGGACCGACAGCATCAACTGCTCGTGCGGGGCGGCACGTTCGCGGCGATCGGCCCGAGCGGTGACATCAGCGGCGTACGCGGATCCGGCTCGCCCGACGGCCTGTTCGTGCGCGACGGCCGGCACCTGAGCCGCTGGCAGCTCACCGCGGACGGCGCCGCGCCCGAGGTACTGACACCCGCCGGACCGCCGGGCGGGGACACGGCCGGGCGGACCGGCGCCGGCGAGGGCGTGGCGCGCTGCGTGCTCGTGCCGCGCGGCGGCCGCCTGGAGCCGCCCGCGTACACACTGTTCCGCGAACAGGCCGTGGCCGACAGCGCGTTCGTCGAAACCCTGCGGGTCGTCTCCAACCGCGCGGCGCCGACGACGGTACGGCTCGCGCTGACCGTCGACGCCGACTTCACCGACCAGTTCGAGCTGCGCGCCGACCACCGCACCTACACGAAGACCGGCGCCGTCCGCTCCCGGTCGGCCCTGGAGGACGGCGTCCGGTTCGGCTACCGGCGGGGCGAGTGGCGCTCATCGACCACGGTGACCGCAGAACCCGCGCCCGACGCCGTCGAGGAGACCGGCACCGGCGCCCGCCGCCTCGTCTGGGCCCTCGAACTGGCCGGGCACGGCACGGCCGACCTGAGACTGCGCGTCGCGGCCCGCCCGCACGGCGCGCCCGGCACCCCGGTCCCCGCGTCCCCCGCCGACGCGGCGGCCGAACTCGCCGCGCGCACCGAGGAGTTCACGCGGGACATCACCCTGCCCGCCGCCTGGCCCGGTCTCGCCGCGGCGTGCACGAGGGGCCTGGCCGACCTGGCCGTGCTCCAGGTGCCGGCCACCGGCCCGGACGGCGAGCGGCTGAGCGTGCCGGGCGCGGGCGTCCCCTGGTTCCTCACACTCCTCGGCCGGGACGCGCTCCTGACCTCCCTGTTCGCTCTCCCGTACCGGCCGGGCCTGGCCGCCGCGACGCTCCCGGTGCTCGCCGCGACGCAGGCCACCGAGTCCACGGAGGACGCCGTCGCCCAGCCCGGCAAGATCGTCCACGAGGTGCGGCACGGCGAACTGGCGCACTTCGGACAGGTCCCGTTCGCCCGCTACTACGGCTCGGTCGACGCGACGCCCCTGTTCCTCGTCCTGCTCGGCGCGTACACGGACCGGACCGGCGACGTGGCGACGGCCCGCCGCCTCGAACCGCACGCGCGGGCCGCCGTCAGCTGGATGCTCGACCACGGCGGCCTCACCTCACGCGGCTACCTCGTCTACCGCGCCGACCGCGGCGGCCTCGCCAACCAGAACTGGAAGGACTCACCGGGCGCCATCTGTTCGGCCGACGGCAGCCGCCCCACGGGACCCGTGACGGCGGCGGGCGCCCAGGGCTACGCGTACGACGCCCTGCGCCGCACCGCCGCGCTCGCCCGCACGGCCTGGGACGACCCGGTGTACGCGGACCTCCTGGAGCAGGCGGCGACCGATCTGCGGGACCGTTTCCAGCGGGACTTCTGGATGGCGGACCGCGCGTTCCCGGCCCTCGCCCTGGACGGCGACGGGCGGCACGTCGACGCGCTGGCGTCCGACGCGGGCCACCTCCTGTGGTCCGGGCTGCTCGACAAGGAGTACGGGGAGGTGGTCGGCCGGCGCCTCCTGGAGCCCGACTTCTTCTCCGGCTGGGGGGTGCGCACGCTCGCTGCCGGTCAAGGCGCGTACCACCCGCTCTCCTACCACCGGGGTTCGGTGTGGCCGCACGACAACGCCCTGATCGCGCTCGGGCTCGCCCGCTACGGGCTGCACGACGAGGCGCGGACGGTGGCGCACGCGCTGGTGGAGGCGGCCGCGGCCTCGGGCCACCGGCTGCCCGAGGTGCTCGCCGGGTACGCGCGGGAGGCGCACCCGGCGCCCGTCCCCTACCCGCACGCGTGCGAGCGCGAGTCACGCTCGGCGGCGGCGCCGCTCGCGCTGCTCACGGCGGTCGGGGGATGACGACGGTCGGGGGATGACGGCGGCCCGGGTACGCGTAAGGCTCAGCCGCCGGACGTGTCCAGCTCGGCGTCCTCGCTGACGCCCGCGCAGTCCCACGGGTCCTTGAGCCAGCCGTCCGGCAGAACCACCCGGTTGTTGCCGGACGTACGGCCGCGAGGCCCGTCCGCGCCCACGGGCCACGCCTGGTCGAGGTCCAGCTCGTCGAGCCCCGCGCGCAGTTCGGCGAGCGACGACGTGACGGCGAGCCGCTTGCGCATCTCGGAGCCGACCGAGAAGCCCTTCAGGTACCAGGCCACGTGCTTACGGAAGTCGATGACACCGCGTGCCTCGTCACCGATCCACTCGCCGAGCAGCCCCGCGTGCCGCACCATCGCCTCGGCGACCTTGCGCAGGTCGGGCGCGGCGGGCGCGCCCGTGCCCTCGAAGGCGGCGACGAGATCCCCGAACAGCCACGGCCGGCCCAGGCAGCCACGCCCCACCACGACACCGTCGCAGCCGGTCTCGCGCATCATCCGCATCGCGTCGTCGGCGCACCAGATGTCGCCGTTGCCGAGGACGGGGATCTCCGGGACGTGCTCCTTCAGACGCGCGATGGCGTCCCAGTCGGCGGTACCGCCGTAGTGCTGTGCCGCGGTGCGCCCGTGCAGGGCGATCGCCGTGACGCCCTCCTCGACGGCGATCCGGCCCGCGTCGAGGAACGTGATGTGGTCGTCGTCGATGCCCTTGCGCATCTTCATCGTGACCGGCAGGTCCCCGGCCCCGCTGACGGCCTCCTTCAGGATGGCCCGCAGCAGATTCCGCTTGTACGGGAGCGCGGAGCCGCCGCCCTTGCGCGTCACCTTCGGCACCGGGCAGCCGAAGTTCAGGTCGATGTGATCCGCGAGATCCTCTTCGGCGATCATCCGAACGGCCTTGCCGACCGTCGCCGGATCGACGCCGTACAGCTGGATCGACCGGGGCTGCTCGCTCGCGTCGAAACGGATGAGCTGCATGGTCTTCTCGTTGCGCTCGACCAGCGCCCGCGTCGTGATCATCTCGCTCACGAAGAGGCCCTTGCCGCCGGAATACTCCCGGCACAGGGTGCGGAAGGGCGCGTTCGTGATCCCGGCCATGGGCGCGAGGACCACAGGCGGCTGCACGAGGTGCGGACCGATGGTGAGCTGCTGGGACATCGGGCGGGCTCTCCGAAAACGTGGGGCGGCGGGCAGGGGCGGTTCTCCATTGTCCCCCACCTGGCGGGCGGCCCCGCCCGCGGTCGGGCTACCGTCGGTTTCATGCCCCCTCCACTGACCCACCGCCGGCGGATGCTCGTCCTCGCGATCTGCTGCATGAGCCTGCTGATCGTCAGCCTCGACAACACCGTCCTGAACGTCGCGCTGCCGAGCATGCAGAAGGAGTTCGGCGCGAGCGTCTCCGGCATGCAGTGGACCATCGACGCGTACACGCTGGTCCTCGCCTCGCTCCTGATGCTGGCGGGATCGACGGCCGACCGGATCGGACGCCGCCGGATATTCAAAGCCGGTCTGGTGATCTTCACCGTGGGCTCGGTGCTGTGCTCCGTGGCGCCCAACCTGGAGTCCCTCATCGCGTTCCGCATGGTCCAGGCGGTCGGCGGCTCGATGCTCAACCCCGTCGCCATGTCGATCATCACCAACACGTTCACCGAGCCCCGCGAGCGCGCCCGGGCCATCGGCGTCTGGGGCGGCGTCGTCGGCATCTCCATGGCCGCCGGCCCCATCGTGGGCGGCGTCCTCGTCGACTCGGTCGGCTGGCGTTCCATCTTCTGGATCAACCTGCCGGTGGGCCTCGCCGCCCTCCTGCTGACCATGCGCTACGTCCCCGAGTCCCGCGCCCCCAAGCCGCGCCGCCCCGACCCGGTCGGCCAGCTCCTCGTCATGACGCTCCTCGGCTCCCTCACCTACGCGATCATCGAGGCCCCCGCCGAGGGCTGGACGTCCCCGGTCATCATGACGTTCGCGTTGCTCGCCCTCGCGGCCCTCGCCGGTCTGATCGCCTACGAGCCACGCCGCGCCGAACCCCTCATCGACCTGCGCTTCTTCCGCTCGGCACCCTTCAGCGGCGCCACGGTGATCGCGATCAGCGCGTTCGCCTCACTGGGCGGCTTCCTGTTCCTGTCGACGCTCTACCTGCAGAACGTACGCGGCCTCAACGCCCTCGACGCCGGCCTGTGGATGCTGCCGATGGCGGCCATGACCCTGGTGTGCGCCCCGGTCTCCGGCCGCATCGTCGGCAGTCGCGGCCCCAGGATCCCGCTGCTCGTCGCGGGCATCGCGATGACGGCGAGCGGCGTCCTGTTCGCCGCGTTCGAGGCGGAGACGTCGAACGTGACCCGCTTCATCGGCTACGTCCTCTTCGGCCTCGGCTTCGGCTTCGTCAACGCCCCCATCACCAACACCGCCGTCTCGGGCATGCCCCGCGCGCAGGCCGGCGTCGCCGCCGCGGTCGCCTCCACCAGCCGGCAGATCGGCCAGACCCTCGGCGTCGCCGTCATCGGCGCGGTCCTCGCGTCGGGCATCGCGTCGGGCGTCGGCACGTCCTCGTACGCGACCAGGTTCGTCGACGCGAGCCGCGGCGGCTGGTGGATCATCGTGGGCTGCGGCGTCGCCGTACTCCTGGTCGGCCTCCTCACCAGCGGCCGCTGGGCACGCGCCACCGCCCAGCGCACCGCCCGCTGCCTGGAACAGCCGGAAATTCAGGAGGCCACGGCGGGCGCCAGCTCCTGAAGCGGCCGACGCCGGCCCACGCGGCCTGAGGGACCCTCGTGGGCTCCGGCGTCACCACACCCCTGGTCGACCTCCTCACCGACCGCCCGATACCCGGAGCAGCCGGGAAATCAGGAGGACACGGCCGGCGCCAGCTCCTGAAGCCGGTCGAGCCTCTCCCGGGACTCCTCGTCGGCGGGCGTGTACGTCACCAGACGGGCCCCCTGGTCCGGGCCGAGCCACAGATCGGTGTGCACCAGGGACAGCGGCCCGACGTGCGCGTTGCGGAAGTACTTCGTCTTGCTGCGCGTGCCCACCACCTCGTGCAGCTGCCACGCCTCACGGAACTCCGGCGACTCGTCCTCGAGCCGCTTGAGCAGCAACTCCCAGGCAGGTTCACCCAGATGACCGGCCATCGACCCACGGAACTTGGCCGCCATCAGCCGGATCGTGTCCTCCAGGAACACGAACGACTTCCGCCACTGCTCGTTCGTGCAGATCAGCACCATGCAGTTGCGGTCCTCGGGCGCCACCGCGTCCAGGTCGCCCAGCAGTCGCCCGTACGTGCGGTTGTACGCGAGGATGTCGTACCGGCTGTTCTGGATGCACGCGGGCAGCGGCTCCAGCTTCTCCAGCATCAGCCGCAGCGCCGGCGTGACCGTCTGACAGCTCGCCGCGGGCGACGGATCGACGGCCCCTGCGAGCTGGAACAGATGCGCGCGCTCACTCACATCGAGGAGCAACGTGCGGGCCAGCGCGTCCAGGACCTGCACCGACACCTGGATGTCCCGCGCCTGCTCGAGCCACGTGTACCAGGTGACCCCGACCGCGGACAGCTGCGCGATCTCCTCACGCCGCAGCCCGGGGGTCCGCCGGCGCCGGCCACGCGGCAGCCCGACCTGCTCGGGGGTGATGCGGGCGCGACGGCTGCGCAGAAAGTCGGCGAGCTCGTGCCGCCGGATCTCGGACTCCCGCTTGGGCGACTCGCGCGGGGACTCACCGGCCTGCCCCTGTGCCTGTGCCTGAGCCGCAGTCGTCTTCGTCGTCCGCGCCATCGTGGTCATGCCTCCAGCCTGCCGCGCCACGGAGCCTGTTGCCAGGTAGTCCTTCTACCAGGATAAGAACACTCTGGTACCAGTCTGAGCGCCGGACGACGCTGGTACCCATGACCGGAACCGGGACCCGTTCCCTCACTGTCGCCACCACAACCCGCACCGCCACGGCCCCACCGGCACTCGGCGGACTCGGGCTCTTCACCGTGCTGGTCGGCGCGGCGCTCCCCCTCATCGACTTCTTCATCGTCAACGTCGCCCTGCCCACCATCGGCCACGACCTGGCCGCGGGCGAGGCACTCCTCGAACTCGTCGTCGCGGGCTACGGACTCGCGTACGCCGTCCTGCTCGTCCTCGGCGGACGGCTCGGCGACCTCTTCGGCCGGCGCAGGCTGTTCCTCGGCGGCATGATCGCCTTCGGCCTGACCTCACTGGCCTGCGGCCTCGCCCCCGACGCCTGGACGCTCGTGGCCGCGCGCGTCGCGCAGGGCGCCGCATCGGCCGCGATGCTCCCGCAGGTCCTGGCCACCATCCAGTCGACGACGACGGGCCGGCGCCGGGCGAAGGCCATGGGCCTGTACGGCGCCACGGCGGGTCTGTCCATGGTCGTCGGCCAGATCCTGGGCGGCGTCCTCGTCGCAGCGGACGTCTTCGGGACCGGGTGGCGTTCGGTGTTCCTGGTCAACGTGCCCGTCGTCCTGGTCGGCCTTTTCCTGGCAGCCCGCGCCGTCCCCGAAACCCGCTCCCCGCACCCCGAACCGGTCGACGGCCCCGGCACGGTACTCCTCGCCGCGTCCCTGCTCACGCTCCTGGCACCCCTGACCGAGGGCAGGGCGGCCGGCTGGCCCCTGTGGACATGGGTCTCACTCGCGGTCTTCCCCTTCATCGCGTACGCCTTCTACCAGGTGGAACGCCGGGCAGACCGGCACGGCCGCACCCCGCTGGTCCCGCCCAGCCTCTTCGCCCTCGTCTCACTGCGCCGCGGTCTGATCATGATCGTGCCGTTCTCCATCGGGTTCAGCGGCTTCATGTTCGTGATCGCGGTGGCGCTCCAGCAGGGCGAACACCTCGGCCCCGTGCCGGCGGGCCTGTCTCTCGCGCCGATGGCCGCGGTCTTCTTCGCCGTATCCCTCGCGGGCCCACGCCTCATCGCCCGGTACGGCACCCGGATCGTCACCGCGGGCGGCATCATCCAGGGGACCGGCGTGGCCCTCATCGCCCTCGCGGCCTGGCGGACCTGGCCCGACCTGGGCATTCTCGAACTGATGCCGGGCGCCGCACTCGCGGGCGCGGGCCAGGCACTCCAACTCCCCATACTCTTCCGGCTCATCCTGTCCGAGGTACCGGCGACGCGGGCGGGAGTGGGCAGCGGCGTCATGATCACCACGCAGCAGTCGGCCCTGGCCCTCGGCGTAGCCACACTCGGCTCCCTCTTCCTCACCCTGACCCCGAGCCTGGGCATGCGAGACGCACTGGTGACAACCCTGCTGGTGCAACTGGCGGGCATAGCCCTGACGACAGCGCTGAGCTTGAGGCTGCCACGGGTGGTGAGCTGAGCCGGGGGCCGGCCTGAGCCGCCTGCGATGGCCGGGGCTGGCCGGGGCTGGCCGGGGCCGACTCCCACCCCTCACATGGCAGGGAGCAGGTGACAGGTGACACCTGACGGATAACAGATGACAGCTGACAGATATTGAAATCTGTCAGCTGTCATGTCATCGTGAATAGGGAGACACCGAACCATCGAACTGACGGCACCGATCGAAGGAGCGCCTGATGTCCCCCACCATTCCCACCTCCCCCACCCTCCACCCCCGCCCTCTAGGCTCCACCGGTCCCGAGGTGTCCGCCATCGGGCTCGGCTGCATGGGGATGTCCGCGCTCTACGGCGAGGCCGACCGGGGCGAGTCCATCGCCACCATCCACGCGGCCCTCGACGCCGGCATCACCCTGCTCGACACCGGGGACTTCTACGCGATGGGGCACAACGAGATGCTCATCGGGGAGGCCCTGCGCACCGCCCCCGCCGCACACCGCGAAAAGGCGCTGACCAGCGTGAAGTTCGGCGCTCTGCGAGACCCGGACGGCGGCTGGTCCAGCTACGACGGCCGGCCTGCCGCAGTGAAGAACTTCGCCGCGTACTCACTCCAGCGCCTGGGCGTCGACCACATCGACGTATACCGGATCGCCCGCGTCGACCCCGGCGTACCGATCGAGGAGACCGTCGGCGCCATCGCCGAGCTCGTCGAGAAGGGACACGTCAGGCACATCGGCCTGAGCGAGGTCGGCGCGGACACGATCCGGCGGGCCGCCGCCACCGCCCCCATCTCCGATCTGCAGATCGAGTACTCGCTGATCTCCCGCGGTATCGAGGAGGCGATCCTGCCGGTCACCCGCGAGCTCGGCATCGGCATCACGGCGTACGGGGTCCTGTCGCGGGGCCTGATCTCCGGGCACTTCGGCCGGGACCGCAAGCTCGCCGCGAACGACTTCCGCGGGATGAGCCCGCGCTTCCAGGGCGAGAACCTCCAGCACAACCTCGACCTCGTCGAGTCGCTGCGCAAGATCGCCGAGCAGAAGGGCGCCAGCGTCGCGCAGGTCGCGATCGCCTGGGTGCTCAGCCGCGGCGACGACATCGTGCCCCTGGTCGGCGCCCGTCGCAGGGACCGGTTGACGGAGGCGCTCGGCGCCCTCGACATCAGCCTGGACTCGGCGGACCTCGCCGCGATCGAGGAGGCCATCCCGGCCGGTGCCGCTGCGGGTGACCGTTATCCCGAGGCACAGATGACACACCTCGACAGCGAGCGCTGATCACCGCCCGGTACGGTCGGCATCATGGCAACCGAGACCCTGACCACCGAGCGCATCCTCGAGGCGACCGAGGAGGTACTGCGCCGGCATGGTCCCGCCAAGGCGAACGTCGTCGACGTGGCCCGCGCGCTCGGCGTCAGTCACGGCAGCGTCTACCGGCATTTCGGTACGAAGGCACAGTTGCGCGAGGCGGTCACGAAGCGCTGGCTCGACCGCACCACGAACGAACTGCAACTGCTCATGACAGACGGCTCACTGACGGCACCCGCCATGTTGCGCCAATGGCTCGCGACGCTGTTCGCGGCCAAGCGCCGCAAGGCGGGCGACGATCCGCAGCTCTTCGCCACGTACCAGGTACTGATCAGTGAGAACAGCCGGGTGGTCGAACTCCACGTCGGTGAGCTGATCATGCAGCTCGACCACATCATTCAAGACGGCATCACCAAGGGGCAGTTCAGCCTTCCGCACCCCGACCCCGCTCTGACGGCCCGCGCGGTATTCGACGCGACCAACCGTTTCCACGATCCGGCGTATGCGGGTGAGTGGCAGAAGGCCGGCATCGACGAGGAATTCAGGGCCCTCACGGATCTCGTCCTCCGCGGCCTGAACTCCTGACCGTACCCCCGCACAAATTTCCGGCCGGACCCTGAAAAGGGGTCCGGCCGGAAAAGTGGACCCGAGGGGACCGGCCCGGGACCGGCACAATGCTTGGCGTACAACGCAGAAAACCCCCGTAACAGGATTCTCATCCGTTACGGGGGTTTTCTTCAAAAATAGTTCGGCGGCGTCCTACTCTCCCACAGGGTCCCCCCTGCAGTACCATCGGCGCTGTGAGGCTTAGCTTCCGGGTTCGGAATGTAACCGGGCGTTTCCCTCACGCTATGACCACCGAAACACTATGAAACTGTCAACCGCACCACGCTCTGTGACAAACGTGGGGTTGTTCGTGGTTTCAGAACCAACACAGTGGACGCGAGCAACTGAGGACAAGCCCTCGGCCTATTAGTACCAGTCACCTCCACCCGTTACCGGGCTTCCAGATCTGGCCTATCAACCCAGTCGTCTACTGGGAGCCTTAACCCCTCAAGGGGGTGGGAATACTCATCTCGAAGCAGGCTTCCCGCTTAGATGCTTTCAGCGGTTATCCTTTCCGAACGTAGCCAACCAGCCATGCCCTTGGCAGGACAACTGGCACACCAGAGGTTCGTCCGTCCCGGTCCTCTCGTACTAGGGACAGCCCTTCTCAATATTCCTACGCGCGCAGCGGATAGGGACCGAACTGTCTCACGACGTTCTAAACCCAGCTCGCGTACCGCTTTAATGGGCGAACAGCCCAACCCTTGGGACCGACTCCAGCCCCAGGATGCGACGAGCCGACATCGAGGTGCCAAACCATCCCGTCGATATGGACTCTTGGGGAAGATCAGCCTGTTATCCCCGGGGTACCTTTTATCCGTTGAGCGACGGCGCTTCCACAAGCCACCGCCGGATCACTAGTCCCGACTTTCGTCCCTGCTCGACCCGTCGGTCTCACAGTCAAGCTCCCTTGTGCACTTACACTCAACACCTGATTACCAACCAGGCTGAGGGAACCTTTGGGCGCCTCCGTTACTCTTTAGGAGGCAACCGCCCCAGTTAAACTACCCATCAGACACTGTCCCTGATCCGGATCACGGACCCAGGTTAGACATCCAGCACGACCAGAGTGGTATTTCAACGACGACTCCCCCTGAACTGGCGTCCAGAGTTCAAAGTCTCCCACCTATCCTACACAAGCCGAACCGAACACCAATATCAAACTGTAGTAAAGGTCCCGGGGTCTTTCCGTCCTGCTGCGCGAAACGAGCATCTTTACTCGTAGTGCAATTTCACCGGGCCTATGGTTGAGACAGTCGAGAAGTCGTTACGCCATTCGTGCAGGTCGGAACTTACCCGACAAGGAATTTCGCTACCTTAGGATGGTTATAGTTACCACCGCCGTTTACTGGCGCTTAAGTTCTCAGCTTCGCACACCCGAAAGTGCACTAACCGGTCCCCTTAACGTTCCAGCACCGGGCAGGCGTCAGTCCGTATACATCGCCTTACGGCTTCGCACGGACCTGTGTTTTTAGTAAACAGTCGCTTCTCGCTGGTCTCTGCGGCCACCCCCAGCTCGAGGAGCAAGTCCTCTCACCAGTGATGGCCCCCCTTCTCCCGAAGTTACGGGGGCATTTTGCCGAGTTCCTTAACCATAGTTCACCCGAACGCCTCGGTATTCTCTACCTGACCACCTGAGTCGGTTTAGGGTACGGGCCGCCATGAAACTCGCTAGAGGCTTTTCTCGACAGCATAGGATCATCCACTTCACCACAATCGGCTCGGCATCAGGTCTCAGCCTTAATGTGCGACGGATTTACCTATCGCACGGCCTACACCCTTACCCCGGGACAACCACCGCCCGGGCTGGACTACCTTCCTGCGTCACCCCATCACTCACCTACTACAAGTCTGGTCCGTCGGCTCCACCACTTTCCTTTCCCCGAAGGGTCCGGAACGGCTTCACGGACTTAGCATCGCCTGATTCAATGTTTGACGCTTCACAGCGGGTACCGGAATATCAACCGGTTATCCATCGACTACGCCTGTCGGCCTCGCCTTAGGTCCCGACTTACCCTGGGCAGATCAGCTTGACCCAGGAACCCTTAGTCAATCGGCGCACACGTTTCTCACGTGTGTATCGCTACTCATGCCTGCATTCTCACTCGTGAACCGTCCACAACTCGCTTCCGCGGCTGCTTCACCCGGCACACGACGCTCCCCTACCCATCACGATCCCCGTTGGGGGTATATATCGCAATGACACGACTTCGGCGGTACGCTTGAGCCCCGCTACATTGTCGGCGCGGAATCACTAGACCAGTGAGCTATTACGCACTCTTTCAAGGGTGGCTGCTTCTAAGCCAACCTCCTGGTTGTCTGTGCGACTCCACATCCTTTCCCACTTAGCGTACGCTTAGGGGCCTTAGTCGATGCTCTGGGCTGTTTCCCTCTCGACCATGGAGCTTATCCCCCACAGTCTCACTGCCGTGCTCTCACTTACCGGCATTCGGAGTTTGGCTAAGGTCAGTAACCCGGTAGGGCCCATCGCCTATCCAGTGCTCTACCTCCGGCAAGAAACACACGACGCTGCACCTAAATGCATTTCGGGGAGAACCAGCTATCACGGAGTTTGATTGGCCTTTCACCCCTAACCACAGGTCATCCCCCAGGTTTTCAACCCTGGTGGGTTCGGTCCTCCACGAAGTCTTACCTCCGCTTCAACCTGCCCATGGCTAGATCACTCCGCTTCGGGTCTTGAGCGCGCTACTGAATCGCCCTATTCGGACTCGCTTTCGCTACGGCTTCCCCACACGGGTTAACCTCGCAACGCACCGCAAACTCGCAGGCTCATTCTTCAAAAGGCACGCAGTCACGACGCAAGGAACAAGTTCCTTGCGCGACGCTCCCACGGCTTGTAGGCACACGGTTTCAGGTACTATTTCACTCCGCTCCCGCGGTACTTTTCACCATTCCCTCACGGTACTATCCGCTATCGGTCACCAGGGAATATTTAGGCTTAGCGGGTGGTCCCGCCAGATTCACACGGGATTTCTCGGGCCCCGTGCTACTTGGGTGTCTCTCAAACGAGCCGCTGATGTTTCGACTACGGGGGTCTTACCCTCTACGCCGGACCTTTCGCATGTCCTTCGCCTACATCAACGGTTTCTGACTCGTCTCACAGCCGGCAGACTGTGAAAGAGAGATCCCACAACCCCACATGCGCAACCCCTGCCGGGTATCACACGCATATGGTTTGGCCTCATCCAGTTTCGCTCGCCACTACTCCCGGAATCACGGTTGTTTTCTCTTCCTGCGGGTACTGAGATGTTTCACTTCCCCGCGTTCCCTCCACATACCCTATGTGTTCAGGTATGGGTGACAGCCCATGACGACTGCCGGGTTTCCCCATTCGGAAACCCCCGGATCAAAGCCTGGTTGACGGCTCCCCGGGGACTATCGTGGCCTCCCACGTCCTTCATCGGTTCCTGGTGCCAAGGCATCCACCGTGCGCCCTTAAAAACTTGGCCACAGATGCTCGCGTCCACTGTGCAGTTCTCAAACAACGACCAACCACCCGTCACAACCCACCGAAGCAGATTTTTACCGGGGTCGGCACTGAAGGCGACCGATTCGGCCGTACCTTCAGACACCCAACAGCGTGCCCGACCCGGTCCCGCCCGGAGATCATGCTTTCCACGCTCCGAAGAGCAGTACTCACAGCCTCCGACCCGTGAACCCGGTCGAATAGTCAACGTTCCACCCTTGAGCAACCACCGTCGGACATTTGCCGACGAAATGGCTCTTGGACCACCAGGTGAAACCCGGCAGCCAAAGTGCTCCTTAGAAAGGAGGTGATCCAGCCGCACCTTCCGGTACGGCTACCTTGTTACGACTTCGTCCCAATCGCCAGTCCCACCTTCGACAGCTCCCTCCCCACAAGGGGGTTGGGCCACCGGCTTCGGGTGTTACCGACTTTCGTGACGTGACGGGCGGTGTGTACAAGGCCCGGGAACGTATTCACCGCAGCAATGCTGATCTGCGATTACTAGCAACTCCGACTTCATGGGGTCGAGTTGCAGACCCCAATCCGAACTGAGACAGGCTTTTTGAGATTCGCTCCGCCTCGCGGCATCGCAGCTCATTGTACCTGCCATTGTAGCACGTGTGCAGCCCAAGACATAAGGGGCATGATGACTTGACGTCGTCCCCACCTTCCTCCGAGTTGACCCCGGCAGTCTCCTGTGAGTCCCCATCACCCCGAAGGGCATGCTGGCAACACAGAACAAGGGTTGCGCTCGTTGCGGGACTTAACCCAACATCTCACGACACGAGCTGACGACAGCCATGCACCACCTGTATACCGACCACAAGGGGGGCACCATCTCTGATGCTTTCCGGTATATGTCAAGCCTTGGTAAGGTTCTTCGCGTTGCGTCGAATTAAGCCACATGCTCCGCTGCTTGTGCGGGCCCCCGTCAATTCCTTTGAGTTTTAGCCTTGCGGCCGTACTCCCCAGGCGGGGAACTTAATGCGTTAGCTGCGGCACCGACGACGTGGAATGTCGCCAACACCTAGTTCCCACCGTTTACGGCGTGGACTACCAGGGTATCTAATCCTGTTCGCTCCCCACGCTTTCGCTCCTCAGCGTCAGTAATGGCCCAGAGATCCGCCTTCGCCACCGGTGTTCCTCCTGATATCTGCGCATTTCACCGCTACACCAGGAATTCCGATCTCCCCTACCACACTCTAGCCTGCCCGTATCGACTGCAGACCCGGGGTTAAGCCCCGGGCTTTCACAACCGACGTGACAAGCCGCCTACGAGCTCTTTACGCCCAATAATTCCGGACAACGCTTGCGCCCTACGTATTACCGCGGCTGCTGGCACGTAGTTAGCCGGCGCTTCTTCTGCAGGTACCGTCACTTTCGCTTCTTCCCTGCTGAAAGAGGTTTACAACCCGAAGGCCGTCATCCCTCACGCGGCGTCGCTGCATCAGGCTTTCGCCCATTGTGCAATATTCCCCACTGCTGCCTCCCGTAGGAGTCTGGGCCGTGTCTCAGTCCCAGTGTGGCCGGTCGCCCTCTCAGGCCGGCTACCCGTCGTCGCCTTGGTGAGCTTCTACCTCACCAACAAGCTGATAGGCCGCGGGCTCATCCTGCACCGCCGGAGCTTTCAACCCCCTCCCATGCGAGAGGGGGTGTCATCCGGTATTAGACCCCGTTTCCAGGGCTTGTCCCAGAGTGCAGGGCAGATTGCCCACGTGTTACTCACCCGTTCGCCACTAATCCACCCCGAAAGGCTTCATCGTTCGACTTGCATGTGTTAAGCACGCCGCCAGCGTTCGTCCTGAGCCAGGATCAAACTCTCCGTGAATGTTTTCCCGTAATCGGGACTACACCACGAGAGCGGAACCGTCGGGAGGAATAATCCCCACGATTCACTGCGTCCTCGCTAGTGCGCCTCACCCCGGTGTGGGAGTGAGGACTTTTTCAAAGGAACCTCCAACCCACCAAAGGTGGGCCGGGGTTGTCAATCTGGCGTTGACTTTTGGCACGCTGTTGAGTTCTCAAGGAACGGACGCTTCCTTTGTACTCACCCGAGAGACTCTCTCAGGCTTTCCTCCGGGCAGTTTCCCTTCGGTCTTGCGTTTCCGACTCTATCAGACTCTTTCGTGTCCGATTTCCTCGGTGCCTTTCAGGTTTCCGCTCCGGCCTTTCGGCTTTCCGCGTTTCCCTTTCCGGCGGTTCCGACTCTATCAGATTCTTTCGGGCCCGATTCCCAGTCAGTGGGGTTTGCCTTCGCGGCTGTTGGGCCGTTCCGACGTCCCAAACTTTAGCGGATTCCCCCGGCGGCGCCTAATCGGGCCATCGAGTCCACCGCGAATTGAATTCGGGCGTGCCGAATTCACTCCCGGTGGGAGATCGTGCTGCTTGTTTGGGTGCCGCTTGAGCGGCGGAGGTGCTGTCGCGGGGCCGACTGGCCGGGTGACAACTCGGAGGACTCTAGAGATCTCCGGGCCCCGTGTCAATTCGGCCCTACTGGGGCCCCTGGGCCGAGGGGTCCACCGTCGCCTGGTGCTCCTGGGCGAGGTGCTCCTCGGCCTTGAGCCAGGGCAGGAACTGGGCGGGTTTTCGCCAGCCGCAGGTGTCGCATCTGATGGTGCGGCGCGGGCCCGAGCGCTGTACCCGCACCGTGTGCTCCCGGCCGTGCTGGTCCCAGCGGCTGACCTTGCTCGTGGTGGTGTTCGGCAGCATGACGCCTCCTCCGCGGCCCCTGTGGGCGTGCGTTCCGCAAGGAGTGTGCAGCAAGAGCAATATCAACAGGGGGGTTTCTGTGGTGCGTTGTACGTCTCGCCGGCGTCCGCGGCCGCGCGGAAACGACGAAAGCGGCCCAGGAGCGCGATGTGCACGCTCCTGAGCCGCTTCTCTGTGGTGCCTGGTCCCCTAGGGGTGATCAGCAGCCGACGAGGCGCGTCGCCAGGTAGCCCTCGATCTGGTCGAGAGAGACACGCTCCTGCTTCATGGTGTCGCGCTCGCGAACCGTGACGGCGTTGTCGTCGAGGGTGTCGAAGTCGACGGTGACGCAGTACGGCGTACCGATCTCGTCCTGACGGCGGTAGCGGCGGCCGATGGCGCCCGCGTCGTCGAAGTCGATGTTCCAGTTCTGGCGCAGCGCGGTGGCGAGTCCCTTGGCCTTCGGGGACAGCTCCGGGTTGCGGGACAGGGGCAGGACCGCGACCTTGACCGGGGCGAGGCGGTGGTCGAAGCGCATGACGGTGCGCTTCTCCATCTTGCCCTTGGCGTTGGGCGCCTCGTCCTCGACGTAGGCGTCGAGCATGAAGGCGAGCATGGAGCGGCCGACACCGGCGGCGGGCTCGATGACGTACGGGGTGTAACGCTCGCCGGCTTCCTGGTCGAAGTAGGAGAGGTCCTGGCCCGAGGCCTTGGAGTGCGCGGAGAGGTCGTAGTCCGTGCGGTTGGCGACGCCCTCGAGCTCGCCCCACTCGTTTCCGCCGAAGCGGAAGCGGTACTCGATGTCAGCGGTGCGCTTGGAGTAGTGGGAGAGCTTCTCCGCCGGGTGCTCGAACCAGCGCATGTTCTCCTCGCGCATGCCGAGGCCGGTGTACCAGTTCCAGCGCTGCTCCATCCAGTACTCCTGCCACTTCTCGTCCTCGCCCGGCTTGACGAAGAATTCCATCTCCATCTGCTCGAACTCGCGGGTGCGGAAGATGAAGTTGCCGGGCGTGATCTCGTTGCGGAAGCTCTTGCCCATCTGGGCGATGCCGAACGGCGGCTTGCGGCGCGAGGTCTGCTGGACGCTGGCGAAGTTGGTGAAGATGCCCTGGGCGGTCTCGGGGCGCAGGTAGGCGATGGAGCCGCTGTCCTGCGTGGGGCCGAGGTGCGTGGAGAGCAGGCCCGAGAACTGCTTGGGCTCGGTGAAGGTGCCCTTGTTGCCGCAGTTGGGACAGTTGAGGTCGGTGAGGCCGTTCTCCGGCAGCTTGCCGTGCTTGGCCTCGTACGCCTCCTCCAGGTGGTCCGCGCGGTACCGCTTGTGGCAGGAGGTGCACTCGGTGAGCGGGTCGCTGAACGTGGCGACGTGACCGGAGGCCTGCCAGACCTCGGTCGCCAGGATCACCGACGAGTCGATACCGACGATGTCCTCGCGCGAGGTGACCATGTAGCGCCACCACTGGCGCTTGAGGTTCTCCTTCAGCTCGACGCCCAGCGGTCCGTAATCCCAGGCGGCCTTCTGGCCGCCGTAGATCTCGCTGCACGGGTAGACGAAGCCACGGCGCTTGCTGAGGCTGACGATGGTGTCGATCTTGTCGGCGGCCACGGTGCTCTCTTCATTACGACGACGACGAAGCTGCTGCTTCAGAGCGAATGCGAATGCTTCAGGTTACCGGCGGCGTAGGGCTCCGGATCAAATCGGTTGGGGGTCCGGAGCCCGGGCTGGGGTGGGATGCCCGTTTCGGTGTGATCGCGCCGACAGCTTGTTGACAATCGTTTCCAGATTTGTTGAAAATGACTGTCATGAACGTACGACGCCTCATACCCACCGCCGCCGTCGCCTCCGTCACCGTGCTCGGCATCACGGGCCTGTCGGCCTGCTCCGCCTCCTCGGGTGACGGCAGGAACAGCGACGGCAAGCTCGCGGTGGTGGCGTCGTTCTATCCGATGCAGTACCTCGCGGAGCAGATCGGCGGGGACCACGTCGCCGTCACCAATCTGACCAAGCCCGGCCAGGAGCCGCACGACCTGGAGATCAGCGCGAAGCAGACCGCGCAGCTCCAGGACGCGGGTGTCGCCCTCTATCTCAAGGGCCTCCAGCCGGCCGTCGACGACGCGATACAGCAGTCCGAGATCAAGACCAAGGTCGATGCCGCCTCCCTGACGCATCTGGAGAAGCACGGCACCGAGGTCGGCGGGCACGCCGAGGAGCACGACCACGAGCACGGCGGCGAGGGCGGCCGGGATCCGCACATCTGGCTGGACCCGGTGAAGTACGCCGAGGTCGCCAAGGGTGTGGGCAAGGCCTTCGAGAAGGCCGACCCGGATCATGCGGCGGCGTACAAGAAGAACACCGCGGCGCTGGTCGGCAGGCTCGACGGGCTGAACACACGGTTCGAGGACGGGCTGAAGAACACCGATTCGAAGGTGTTCATCACGACCCACGCGGCCTTCGGCTATCTCGCCGAGCGGTACGGGCTCACCGAGGAGGCCATCAGCGGCCTCGATCCGGAGAGCGAGCCCAGCGCGGCGCGTGTGAAGGACCTCCAGAACATGGCGAAGGCCGACGGGGCGACCACGGTCTTCTACGAGACCCTCGTCAGCGACAGGACGGCGAAGACCGTCGCGGGCGACGCGGGCCTCAAGACCGATGTGCTCGACCCGCTCGAGGGCATCACCGACAAGTCCAAGGGTGACGACTACATCCAGGTCATGGAGTCGAACCTGAAGGCCCTGCAGACGGCGCTCGGCGCCAAGTGACCACGGAGGACAGCGGCATGGACGCATCGGTGAAGGCCGGCGAGCCCGTCATAGCCCTGCGCAGCGTGACGGCCGAGCTCGGCTCGCGTCCCGTGCTGCGCGGCATCGACCTGACCGTGCGCCGCGGTGAGGTCGTGGCCCTGCTCGGCGCCAACGGTTCGGGCAAGTCGACGGCCGTGCGCACAGTGATCGGCCAGGTGCCCGTAAGCGGAGGCGAGGTCGAGATCTTCGGTACGCCGCGTCGGCGGTTCCGGGACTGGGCGCGGGTCGGTTACGTGCCGCAGCGGACGACGGCCGCGGGCGGGGTGCCGGCCACGGTCACCGAGGTCGTGTCCTCGGGGCGGCTCTCGCGGGCGCGCTTCGGTCTGCTGCGCAAGGCGGACCGTGAGGCGGTGCGCCGGGCGCTGGACCTGGTCGGGATGGCCGACCGTGCCAAGGACTCGGTGGACGCGCTCTCCGGCGGACAGCACCAGCGTGTCCTCATCGCGCGGGCCCTGGCCTCCGAGCCGGAGCTGCTGATCATGGACGAGCCGATGGCGGGCGTCGACCTGGCGAGCCAGGAGATCCTCGCGAAGACGCTGCGTGCGCAGGTCGAGGCCGGCGCGTCCGTGCTGCTCGTTCTGCACGAGCTGGGTCCGCTGGAGCCGCTGATCGACCGTGCGGTCGTGCTGCGCGACGGCTGCGTCCTGCACGACGGGCCGCCGCCGGAGGCGGTCGGCCAGCACGCGCTGCCGGGCCACGACCACGTCCACCCGCACACCTCGGATCTCACCCCCGTACGCACAGGACTGCTGAGCTGACATGGAATTCCTCGACTCCGCCTTCATGCAGCGGGCCCTGCTCGCCGCGGTCCTGGTGGGCATCACCGCCCCCGCGATCGGCATCTATCTCGTCCAGCGCCGGCAGGCCCTGATGGGTGACGGCATCGGCCATGTCGCGATGACGGGCGTCGGCCTCGGCTTCCTGCTCTCCACGTCGCCCGTGTGGATGGCGATGGCCGTCTCCGTGGTCGGCGTGGTGATCATGGAACTGATCCGCTGGTACGGGAAGACGCGCGGCGACATCGCGCTCGCGATGCTTTTCTACGGAGGTATGGCGGGCGGCGTGATGCTGATCAACCTCGCCCCCGGCGGTTCCACGGCGAACCTGCAGAGTTATCTCTTCGGCTCACTGTCGACCGTCTCGCAGAGCGACCTCGTGTCGATCTGTGTCCTCGCCGGATTCGTCGCCGTGGTCACGATCGGTCTGCGCCGGCAGCTGTTCGCGGTCAGCCAGGACGAGGAGTTCGCCCGGGTGACCGGCCTGCCGGTGCGCGTTCTGAACCTGCTCGTCGCGGTGACCGCGGCGGCGACCGTCACCGTCGCGATGCGCGTCGTGGGTCTGCTCCTGGTGTCCGCGCTGATGGTGGTCCCGGTGGCGGCCGCACAGCAGCTCACTCGGAGCTTCGCGGCGACGTTCGCGATCGCCGTGGCCATCGGCGTCACCACGACGCTGGGCGGCACGATCACCAATTACTACGTCGAGATCCCGCCCGGCGCGACGATCGTGCTGCTGACCATCGCGGCGTTCATCGTCTTCAGCCTGATCGCCACTCCGCTGGCCAGGCGCAGGGCGCGGGCGGCGGCGAGCGGGGCCGGTGACCCGGCCGAGTGCGCGATTCCAGGCCGGATCCCCGGTCAGGCCAAGGCCGAGGTCTGACCCGGGCCCCGTGCGGCCTGGCACAATGGGCCGCCAGCAGTAAATCCGAGGAGGCAACAGTGGGAGCCCCGGTTCGAGGCAGGTCGACCCGCCAGCGTGCGGCCGTGGCGGCGGCGCTCGACGAGGTGGACGAGTTCCGCAGTGCCCAGGAGCTCCACGACGTCCTCAAGCACAAGGGTGACTCGGTGGGTCTGACGACCGTCTACCGCACCCTGCAGTCCCTCGCCGACGCGGGCGAGGTCGATGTCCTGCGCACGTCGGACGGCGAGGCCGTCTACCGGCGCTGCTCCAGCGGCGAGCACCACCATCACCTGGTGTGCCGGGTGTGCGGCAAGGCGGTCGAGGTCGAGGGCCCGGCCGTGGAGAAGTGGGCCGAGGCGATCGCCGCGGAGCACGGGTATGTGAACGTGGCGCACACGGTGGAGATCTTCGGTACGTGCGCGGAGTGCTCCGCGGCGTGAGCGGTTCCGCCTCGGCGGAGGGCTGAGCGCCGTCTTTCTTTCGCGTGCTGTGGGGGGTACTTCCGAGTACCCCCCACAGCCGTTTGATCAGCTAGCCGTTTGATCAGCTGTTGGCGATCTGTTCCTCGTTCGGGATCGCTCCGCCGAAGCGGCGGTCCCGGGAGGCGTACTCGAGGCAGGCGCGCCACAGGTCACGGCGGTCGAAGTCGGGCCACAGGACGTCCTGGAAGACCATTTCGGCGTAAGCGCTCTGCCACAGCAGGTAGTTGGAGGTGCGCTGCTCGCCGCTGGGGCGCAGGAACAGGTCGACGTCCGGCATGTCCGGGTAGTAGAGGTACTTCGCGAAGGTCTTCTCGCTGACCTTCGACGGGTCGAGGCGGCCCGCCTTCACGTCCTCGGCGATGGCCTGCGCGGCGTCGGCGATCTCGGCGCGGCCGCCGTAGTTCATGCAGAAGTAGAGGGTCAGCCTGTCGTTGTCCTTGGTCTGCTCCTGGGAGATCTCCAGCTCCTGGGCGACCGACTTCCACAGCTTGGGCATGCGTCCCACCCAGCGCACCCGTACGCCCAGCTCGTCGAGCTGGTCGCGGGTCTTGCGGATGAAGTCGCGGTTGAAGTTCATGAGGAAGCGGACCTCGTCGGGTGAGCGCTTCCAGTTCTCCGTGGAGAAGGCGTAGAGCGAGATCGCGCCGACGCCCATCTCGATCGCGCCCTGGAGGACGTCCATGACCCGCTCGGCGCCGACCTTGTGGCCCTCTGTGCGCGGCAGCCCGCGCTCCTTAGCCCACCGGCCGTTGCCGTCCATCACGATGGCGACGTGCTTCGGCACCAGCTCGCCGGGGATCTTCGGCGGCCGCGCGCCCGTCGGGTGCGGTTCGGGCGTCTTGTACTCACGGCGGGACCGTCCGAGGATTCCGCGACGTGCCATGTGGGCTCTCCCCTAGCTCAGTTCTAGCTTTTCTCTACGTAACGCAGCGAGCGCAGTCCGCGCTCCAGGTGCCAGTGCAGATACGCCGACACCAGTCCGCTGCCCTCTCGCACGAAGCGTGCCTCGCACGCGTCCGCCGTCTCCCAGTCGCCGGTCAGCAGCGCGCCGAGGAGGACGAGGGCCTGCGGTGAGGGTACGACGCTGCCCGGTACCCGGCAGTCGACGCAAACCGAGCCGCCCGCGCCGACGGAGAAGAACCGGTTGGGGCCCGGGAGACCGCACTTCGCGCAGTCGCCGAAACTCGGGGCGTAGCCGTTCACGGCGAGGGAGCGCAGCAGGAAGGCGTCGAGGACGAGATGGGGTTCGTGCTCGCCTCTGGACAGGGTCCGCAGTCCGCCCACCAGGAGCAGGTACTGCTGGACGGCCGGCTCGCCCTCGTGGTCGGTGAAGCGCTCGGCGGTCTCCAGCATGGCGGTGCCGGCGGTGTAGCGGGCGTAGTCGCTGACGATGCCGCCGCCGTAGGGGGCGATGGTCTCGCTCTGGGTGCACAGGGGCAGCCCGCGCCCGATCAGCTCGCTGCCCCGCGCGAAGAACTGGACGTCGACGTGCGAGAAGGGTTCGAGCCGGGCGCCGAACTTGGACTTGGTGCGCCGCACACCGCGCGCCACGGCGCGCACGCGCCCGTGATTGCGGGTGAGCAGCGTGATGATGCGGTCCGCTTCACCCAGCTTCTGGGTGCGCAGCACGATGCCGTCGTCGCGGAACAGGCTCATGGGCCCATTCTCGCCTACGCCGCAGGGGTGAAGCCGGGGGACCTGTGAAGGGGTGGGGTCAGGGGACCTCGCCGCGGCTCCTGGCGTTCGCATAGGCGGTTGCCGCCCGCAGCCGCTCGGAGGTCGTCGCCACCCGCAGCGCGTCCGGGGCGCAGTCCCATTCGCGGCCGCCTCCGAAGGGCCGGAGCTGAACGTACGGACCCTCGTGCCCCATGACCCGGCCCACCTGTCCGGTGCTGATGTCGACGGCGTAAGAACCGATTGGCGGCTTCATCGGCGTTGGCTCCTGTCCATACGTTCCGTGCGTTTCCCGGCGGGCGGCGGCGTCAACCGAAACAACGCCCCCATTCCACGAGCAGACACGGGACGTGGCGCTGAATCGTCGGCGGGGTGACGCGAGAGGCAATTCCCGACCTCCGCTGCGGCTATTCGCCCAGCTCTTCCCGCGCCTGGGACCGCGTGCCCGGACCGCCGTTCCGCCCACGTCAGGTGGCTCCCCGCCGCCGTCGGATTTCACGCTTCCCGCACCGGCGGGTACGCGTGCCAATTAGAGTGGGAAGGACCTCTGGGCTCTATGTAGCGAGGGCGAATTCGAACAGCCCATTCGGAACGGGCGTGCTCGATGCTGTTTGAATCGGGGGGAATGTGTGCGCGTAACTCCACAGAAATCCAGCGCGCTCACTCGACGCCTCTCGTCTCCTGTTCCGCGCGTGCCTCGATGCCCCGGAAGTGATGTGCCATGGCCCGCTGCGCGCCTGCGGCGTCCTGGGCGCGCAGGGCCGTGACGATGTCGCGGTGGCGGCTGACGGTGACGTCGGGGTCGGGGTCGCTGGACCAGGAGCGCGCGCCGGCGACGCGGTCGAAGACGTTCCAGAACGCGCCGAGGAGCTGCGGGATCAGCTCGTTGCCCAGCGAGCGGTAGAGGGTCTCGTGGAAGTCCCTGTCGAGGTCGGCGAAGGGCTCGTCGGCCTGGCCCGCGGCGGCCATCTTCCGGACGATGTCGTCGAGCCGGTCGAGGATCTCCGACGGGAGGGGGGCCGCGGCGACCCTGCGGATCAGGCCTTCCTCGAGGATCTCGCGGACCTGGAGGATCTCGGCGAGGGCGTGCGCGTCGGAGGCGGGCCGCAGCAGGGTGCGGAAGGTGAGGCCGTCGGCGAGCGGGGTGAGGGAGGCCTGGCCGACGTAGGTGCCGTAGCCGTGTCTGATCTCGACGATGTCGAGTGCCTGGAGGGCCTTGAGGGACTCGCGTACGGAGTTTCTGCTGACGCCGAGCGACTCCATCAGCTCGGCCTCGGTGGGCAGCAGTGCGCCGGGCCGCAGCCCTCTGTCCAGGATGAGCTGTGTGACCGCGCGCTGTACCTGCTGGCTGACGCGGCGGTGCCGTATCGCCGGGTTCCTGGGCTCCTCAGACATGCGCCGCATCGTAGGCGCAGCAGACGTCCCACGTCCCATGTCGGGATCAAACTTCTTCCCGCCCGGCGCCCGGAGCTCTCCGGGCTTCTCTGCGCGATCTCTTGACCGGCCCTCGCGGCGCTCTTATGGTCACGTCGCTACCAAGACGTAGGACGTTGGATCTCCCGCGCATCTCCCTCTCTGGAGGCACCATGAGCGACCACGAGCCGACCGGCCGCCGATCCTTCCTCAAGTACACCGGCGCCCTCGGCGCGGCCGCTGCCATCTCCACCTCCCTGTCGGCCTGTTCGTCCGGACCGAAGTCCACCAACGACACGGGCGGCGGCAAGGGCGGCGGATCCTCGCTGACCGCCGTCATCGGGTACGGCAACGACGGAAGCTGGGACCCGACGCAGACCGCGTCGGCCTTCGCCATGGCCGGTAACCAGCACATCTACGAGGGCCTCCTCGACACCGACCCGATCACGCGCGAGCCCTACGCGGCGCTCGCCACGAAGGTGCCGACGGATGCCGAACTGGCCACCACCTCCTGGAAGTTCACTCTGCGCGAGGGTGCCAAGTGGCACGACGGGAAGCCCGTCACGGCGGACGACGTGGTGTTCGTCTTCGACCGGATCCTCGACCCGGGCACGCAGTCGCTGGCCAAGGGCTTCTTCGAGAGCTGGCTCAAGGAGGTCAGGAAGACGGGTGACGACTCCGTCGAGCTCGTCCTCAAGTTCCCCTTCCCGGACGGTGCCACGCGGCTGACCCTCGCCAAGATCATGCCGAAGCACGTGTTCTCGAAGCCGGGCGCGTGGGACGACGCGACCAAGGGCAAGGCCGTCGGCTCGGGCCCGTACAGGCAGACCTCGCACCAGCCGAAGACGAACACCACCTTCGAAGCGTTCGCGGACTACAACGGGCCGCGCAAGGCGTCGTTCAAGAAGATGAACTGGCTGACCATCGTGGACGCGGCGCCCCGCGTCGCGAAGATCTCCGGTGGCAGCGCGGACGCGCAGATCGCGGACAACATCCCGTACGCGAACATCGCGCAGCTGAAGAAGGGCGGCCTCACCGTCGAGGGCGGGGCCGGGATGAACAACCTCTTCCTGATGTTCAACACCGCGCACAAGCCGTTCGACGACGTGCGGGTGCGCCAGGCCCTGCACTACGCCATCGACAAGCAGAAGATGATCGAGGTGGCGCTCAAGGGGCACGGGAAGGGCGCGAGTTCGTTCCTGAACGAGGGCAACCCCGACCACCGGCCGGCGAAGACGGTGTACGACTACGACCCGGACAAGGCGAAGAAGCTCCTCAAGGACGCCGGGGTCAGCGGGCTCTCGGTCTCCCTGATGTCCGTCAACGTGTCGTGGATCATGGACTGTCTGCCGACGATCAAGGCGTCGTGGGACGCGATCGGCGTGAAGACCACGCTCGACCCGCAGGAGACCACGGCCGTCTTCACGAAGATGGACCAGAAGAAGGACTACCAGATCGTGGCGGCCGCCTCGAACCCCAACCAGTTCGGGCTCGACGCCGACCTGATCATGCATTACAACTACGGCCCGTCGAACCTGTGGATGGGCTACGCGCGCTGGGCGGGCAGCTCCGACGCCAAGCACCTCTTCAAGCTGATGGACCAGGCCACGCGCGAGCCGGACCCGGCGAAGAAGAAGACGATGATCCAGGAGTACATCGACATCGTCGCCGAGCAGGCCGTGCTCTACCCGGTCGTGCACAACGAGCTGATGACGGCCTGGGACCCGAAGAAGATCACCGGTGTGCAGGCGCAGCCCTACCCCGGGATCAACGTGCTCAAGGCCAAGCCCGCGTAACGCGGCTTTCTCGCAAGGGAGTTCGTTCCCGTGGTCGTGATCGCCAGAATTCTGGCCCGCCGCCTGGTCCTGCTCGTGCCGCTGCTGCTCGGCATCGTCCTGTTCGTGTTTCTCGTGATGCGGTTCTCGGACAGCGATCCGGCGTCGGCGTTCTTCCAGGGCGCCAATCCGACGCCGCAGCAGCTGCACGACTTCCGGGAGCGCAACGGGCTGCTCGATCCGCTGCCCGTGCGGTACCTCCACTTCGTGGGCGATCTCGTCCGGGGTGACATGGGCGTCAGCGCCCTGACCCGGCAGCCGGTGGTCGACCAGGTGACCACCGCGCTGCCGCTGACGCTGCAACTGACGTTCCTCGGCCTCGCGGTCGCGGTCGTCGTGTCCCTGGTGCTCGGTGTCACGGCGGCGATCCACCGCGACCGGCTCCTCGACCAGATCATCCGCGTCGTGTCGCTGACGGGCGTGGCGGCGCCCGGGTTCTGGCTGGCGCTGCTGATGATCCAGTATCTGGCGGTCGGGCAGGGCTGGTTCCCGACCGGCGGCTACATCAACCCGGCGGACTCCTTCACCGGCTGGCTCAAGTGCATGACGCTCCCGGCGCTCTCGCTGTCCCTGCCCGTCGCGGCGCAGCTGACGCGCATCGTGCGTACGGCGGTGGTCGAGGAACTGGACAAGGACTACGTCCGTACGGCGATCGGCAGCGGGCTGCCGCCGGTCGTGGTGGTGGGGCGCAACGTGCTGCGCAACGCCCTGATCAACCCGCTGACCGTGCTCGGACTGCGGGTCGGCTATCTGCTGGGCGGGGCGGTGGTCACGGAGACGATCTTCTCCCTGCCGGGGATGGGGAAGCTGATGATCGACGCGGTGAAGAACGGTGACCCGGCGGTGGTCCAGGGGGTCGTCCTGACGACGGCCGTCGGGTTCGTCGTCGTCAACCTCGCCATCGACATCCTGTATCTGATGGTCAACCCGCGGCTCAGGGGGGCGCAGAGCTAGATGGTCACCTCCCGCAAAGCGCTCACCGAGGCGCTGTCCCGGCCGGGCGTCCGGCTGCGCTCCCTGCGCCGGCTGCCCGTCCTGTCCCGGATCGCGGTCGCCGTCGTCGCGGTCGTCGTCCTCATGGCGCTGTTCGCGCCGCTGCTCGCACCCCACGACCCGCTCGACCAGCAGTCGCAGACCGACGGCACCGGGCACCCGTCGGGCAGTCACTGGATGGGCCAGGACAGCCTGGGCCGCGACATCCTCAGCCGGCTGATGTACGGGGCGCGCTGGTCGCTGGCCATCGGGCTCGGCGCGACGCTGCTCGCACTGGTGGTGGGCGCGGTGCTCGGCGCGATCGCGGCGACGTCGCGCAAGACGGTCGACGAGACGCTGATGCGCTGCCTCGACGTCGTGATGGCGTTCCCCGGGATCGCTCTCGCGGCCGTCCTCGTCGCCGTGTTCGGCGGCGGCATCCCCGTACTCATCTGCGCGATCGCGTTCCTGTTCACCCCGCCCGTCGCCCGTGTCGTACGGGCCAACGTGCTCGACCAGTACGGCGAGGACTACGTGACGGCCGAGCGGGTCATCGGGGCGCGCACGCCGCACATCGTGCTGCGGCACATCGCGGTCAACTGCGCGGCGCCGATCCTCGTGTTCTGCACGGTGCAGGTCGCGGAGGCCATCGTCTTCGAGGCGTCGCTGTCGTTCATCGGGGCGGGGGTCCGGCCGCCCGACCCGTCGTGGGGCAGTGTCATCGCGGACGGCAAGAACATGGTCCTCATCGGGGGCTGGTGGGCGACCGTCTTCCCCGGCCTGCTGATGCTGCTCACGGTGCTCGCGCTGAACATCCTGTCCGAGGGCGTGTCCGACGCGTGGGCCGCGCCCGCCGCGCGTGACGTGTCCGGCGCGGAGGCGGACCGTCTCGAAGCTCCGAAGCCCGGCAGCGGCACGGTCCTCGAACTGCCCGGCCTCACCGAGGCCGCCACCCGGCTGAGGTCCCGCGCCCGGCCCCTGCCCGAGGGCGACCCCGTCCTCCAGGTCACCGATCTCGCGATCGGCTTCGACGCGCGGCACGGTGGCGTGGACATCGTCGACGGCATCACGTTCGACGTGCGGCCCGGTGAAGTCCTCGGCCTGGTCGGCGAGTCGGGGTGCGGCAAGTCGCTGACCGCGCTGACCGTGATGGGGCTCGAACCCAAGGGCGCGCGGATCCGCGGCCGGGTCACCTTCGACGGCCAGGAGCTGATCGGCCGCTCGATGGGCGCCAGGCGCCGGCTCCTCGGCCACGACATGGCGATGATCTACCAGGACGCCCTGTCGTCCCTGAACCCGGCGATGACCGTGCGCTCCCAGCTCAAGCAGGTCGTCCGCCGCGGTGGCCGGCGCACCCCGGCCGAGCTGCTGTCCCTCGTCGGCCTCGACCCCGAGCGGACCCTGCGCAGCTATCCGCACGAGCTGTCGGGCGGCCAGCGCCAGCGCGTCCTGATCGCGATGGCCCTGTCGCGCAGCCCGAAGCTGATCGTCGCCGACGAGCCGACGACCGCACTGGACGTGACCGTGCAGGCGCAGGTCATCGAGCTGCTGCTGCGGCTGCGCGAGGAACTGGGCTTCGCGCTGATCCTCGTCTCGCACGACCTGGCGCTCGTCGCCGACGTCACGGACCGGGTGGTCGTGATGTACGGCGGGCAGATCGTGGAGACGGGCGTGACGGCGGACCTCGTCGAGGCGCCCACCCACCACTACACGCGCGGGCTGCTCGGCTCGGTCCTCTCGCTGGAGACGGCGGCGGACCGGCTGACGCAGATCAGGGGCGTCGTGCCGTCGCCGGCCGACTTCCCGGCGGGCTGCCGGTTCGCCGACCGGTGCCCGATGGCGAGCGAGGTGTGCCGGACGACGGCGCCCGACCTGCTCGGCGGCCGACGGCACGCGTCGGCCTGTCACCATCCGGCGGTGGTCCCGCCGCCCACGGTTCCGGCTCCCCGGGGAAGCGAGGCTATGAAGTGACGGATCCCGTGGTCGAGTTGAGGGATGCCCATGTGGTGCACCGGGCCCGCTCCGGCGGCCTGTTCGCCCGCGACCGGGTGTACGCCCTCACCGGCGCCGACCTGTCCGTGGCGCCCGGCGAGACGGTCGGCGTGGTCGGCGAGTCGGGCTGCGGCAAGTCGACGCTCGCCAAGGTCCTCGTGGGGGTGCAGCGCCCGACGTCCGGCACGGTCGTCGTGGCCGGCCACGATCTGTGGACCATGAAGCCGGGCGAGCGGCGCGCCACGGTCGGCGAGGGCGTCGGCATGATCTTCCAGGATCCGTCGACGGCCCTGAACCGGCGCCTGACCGTCCGCCAGATCCTGCGTGACCCCCTCGACGTCCACCGCCGCGGCGCACCCGCCACACGCGCGGAACGCGTACGGGAGCTGATGTCCCTGGTCGGGCTGCCGGGCGCGCTCGCAGGGGCGCTGCCCGGGCAGTTGTCGGGCGGGCAGCGCCAGCGCGTGGCGATCGCCCGCGCCCTCGCCCTCGAACCCACGCTGGTCGTGGCGGACGAGCCGACGAGCGCGCTCGACGTGTCGGTGCGGGCGCAGATCCTGAATCTGCTGCTCGACCTGAAGGAGCGCCTCGGCCTCGCCCTCGTGTTCGTCTCGCACGACATCCAGACGGTGCGGCGCATGAGCGACCGCGTGATCACGATGTATCTGGGCCGGATCGTGGAGGAGTCTCCGTCCGACGACGTGCTCGACCGGGCCAGGCACCCGTACACCCGTGCGCTGTTCTCGGCGACGCCCGGGCTGCTCGACCCGATCGACCCGATCCCGCTGGTCGGCCCGGTGCCGTCGGCGACGCATCCGCCGAGCGGCTGCCCCTTCCGTACGCGCTGCTGGAAGGCCGACGCGGTGTGCGCGGAGGCGATGCCGGAGTTCGAGCCGGGCGGTGAGGGGCATCGGTTCCGCTGTCACCATCCCGTGCGCGAGGGGCAGTCCACGCACGAACTCGTCCAGGAGGTCTCATGACGCTGCGCTCCCCGCTGACCGGAGTCGTCCCGCCCGTCTGCACGCCCCTGACCCCGGACAACGAGGTGGACGTCGGTTCCCTCGTACGTCTTGTCGACCACCTCGTCGCGGGTGGTGTCGACGGGCTCTTCGTGCTCGGCTCCTCCGGCGAGGCGGCCTTCCTGCCCGACCGGCACCGCAAGGTGGTCGTCGACACCGTCGTGGGTCATGTCGCCGGTCAGCTGCCCGTCCTGGCCGGGGCGATCGACATGGCGACCCTGCGCGTCCTCGACCACGCCCGTACGGCGGCGGAGGCCGGCGCGGACGCGATCGTCGCCACGGCGCCCTTCTACACGCGCACCCACCCGGCCGAGATCACCCGCCACTTCCGGCTCCTGGCCCAGCGGTGCGGCCTGCCGGTGTTCGCCTACGACCTGCCGGTGTCGGTGCACTCCAAGCTGGGCGCCGACCTCGTCCTCGACCTGGCCGCCGACGGGACGCTCGCCGGCCTGAAGGACTCCAGCGGTGACGAGGGCGCGTTCCGCGAGGTCGTCGTCGGCGCGCGCTCCCGCGCCGACATCACGGGGTTCAGCGTCCTGACCGGGTCCGAGCTGACCGTGGACTCGGCGCTCGCGATGGGCGCGGACGGAGTGGTACCGGGCCTCGGGAACGTCGATCCGGCCGGATACGCGCGGCTGTACGCGTACGGCCGGGCCGGTGACCGGGAGCGGGCGCGGGTCGAGCAGGAGCGGCTGTGTGCGCTGTTCCGGATGGTGCGGGTGGGAGATCCGGCGCGGATGGGCGGGAGCTCGTCCGCGCTCGGGGCCTTCAAGGCGGCCCTGTATCTGCGGGGCGTGATCGACTGCCCGCTGACCGCGGATCCGCAGATCCCGCTGTCCGCGGAGGAGATCGAGCGGGTGGGGAAGTTCCTCGCGGCGGCGGGGCTCCTGTAGCGGAACGGTCAGGCGCCGCCCGGCTCGATCAGGCCCGACTCGTAGGCCACGATGACGAGTTGGGCCCTGTCGCGCGCGCCCAGCTTGCCCATGATGCGGCTCACGTGCGTCTTCGCCGTGAGAGGGCTGAGGCCGAGGACCTCGGCCGCCTCCGTGTTGGTGAGGCCGCGCGCCACGAGGGTCAGGACCTGGCGCTCGCGGTCGGTGAGCGCGGCGAGGCCGGGCGGGACGGGCCCGGGCTCGGCCGGGGCGCGCAGGACGCGGGCGATCAGGCGGGCCGTGGGGCCGGGCGACAGCAGGGACTCGCCGGCGGCCACGGTACGGATGGCGTCGAGGAGTTCGGCCGGCTTGGTGTCCTTGACGAGGAACCCGGACGCGCCCGCCCGCAGCGCCTCGACGACGTGTTCGTCGGTGTCGTACGTCGTCAGCATCAGGACCTTGACGCCCGCGAGGTCCTCGTCGGCGGCGAGCAGGCGGGTCGCCTCGATGCCGTCGAGGTCGGGCATGCGGATGTCCATGACGATCAGGTCGGCACGGCGCGTGCGGGCCTGTTCCACGGCCTCGCGGCCGGTACCGGCCTGGCCGACGACCTCCATGTCGGGCGCCGACTCGACGAGCATCGCGAACGCGGCCCGTACGAGGGTCTGGTCGTCGGCGAGGAGTACGCGCACGGGCTGGGCCCCGGTCACCGTGCCACCCCGGTCGGCAGGACCGCAGCGACTTCGAATCCGCCCTGGGCGCGCGGCCCGGCGTCGAGGGTGCCGCCCACGCTGCGGGCCCGCTCGCGCATGCCGAGCAGGCCGAAGCCCGCGGGCCGGCCGGGCTCGGGCGAGGAAGAGGACGGCGACGAGGGCGGTGGTGTGCCGTCGTCGGCGACGCGCAGGTGGAGGGCGTCGCCCAGGCCGCGGATGCCGACGCGGACGGTGAGTCCGGGGCCGCCGTGCCGGACGGCGTTCGTGAGTGCCTCCTGGACGATGCGGTAGGCCGCGGCGCCCACGGCGGGCGGCGCCTCCACGTTCTCGACGGACAGGTCGACGGTGGCTCCGGCGGTGCGGGCGGCCTCGGCGAGGTCGGGCAGCCCGTCGAGCCCGGGGAGCGGGCCGCGGCTGTCGTCGGGGCCGGCGCGCAGCACTTCGAGGGTGGCACGCAGTTCGCCGCGGGCGGTGCGGCAGGTCTCGGCGATGTCGTCGAGCGCCCTGGCGACGGCGGCGCGGTCCAGGCGGTCCGGGTCGGCGTGCAGGACGTGGGCGGCCACCGACGTCTGGACGCCGACGAGGGTGATGCTGTGGGCGAGCAGGTCGTGCAGGTCGCGGGCGACGCGCAGCCGCTCCTCCGCGACCCGGCGCCGCGCCTCCTCCTCGCGGGTGCGTTCGGCTCGCTCGGCGCGCTCCACGACCGAGGCGACGTACTGGCGGTGGACGCGGACGATGACGCCGGCCAGCAGGAACGCAACGATCCAGCCGGAGATCCGCAGCGCCTCCGTGCCCTCGGTCATGCCCTCGCCGAACTTGACGCCGAGCATGATGCCGAGGACGCCGGCGCCGAGGAACAGGGTGCGCAGGGGGCGCCCTGTGGAGGCGACCGTGTAGAGGGCGGTCATGGAGACGGCCATCGGCGCCGTGTGGTTGTAGTCGAGCGCGTGGTACGGCGCCACGCAGGCGACGAGGCCGAGGAACGCCCGCACCGGCGCCCGCCGCCTGAACGCCGACGGGACGTGCGCGGCCATGAGCAGGCCCCAGCCGAGCGCGTCCGGGTGTCGGCCGTTGCCGCTCGTCGTCAGGGCGATCACGACGGCGGCGACCGCCGCGACGGCGGCCAGGAGAGCGTCCTCGCGCAGGGTCCGGGCGGCGCTGACGCCGCGCCGGCCGAGACCCGGGAGCAGGATGTGTTTGACGTCCACCGGTTCATCTTCCGTCAGGAGGGCGCGGAGGACGCCCCTCCGGGGCGAGAGGGGCGCCGTACGGTCCGCGGGGCGGTCAGGGTGTGGGCGCGAGGGTGCGCTCCGGTTCCTCCGCCGGTGGCCGGGGCTGCGGCTTCCTGGACAGCGGCCCGGGCCACCACACCGTACGGCCGAGGGCCATGCTCGCCGACGTCACCAGGTACGTACGGACGAGGAACGTGTCCAGGAGCACGCCGACCGCGATGACGAAGCCCATCTCGACGAGCGACACCAGCGGCATGTTGGTGAGGACCGAGAAGGTCGCGGCGAGGACGAGTCCCGCCGAGGCGATCACCCCTCCCGTGGTGCGCAGCGCGGTCAGCGCGGCGGCTCCGGGTTCGGCGCCCGCGAGGGACTCCTCGCGCATGCGGTGCATGAGGAAGATGCCGTAGTCGACGCCGAGGGCGACGAGGAACACGAAGGTCAGCAGGCCGAGTCCGGGGTCGGTGCCCTGGAAGCCGAACAGCGGCCCGAAGACGAGCCCGGCGATGCCGAGCGAGGCGCCCCACACGGCGACGACCGCGCCGAGCAGGATCAGCGGCGCCACGAGACTGCGCAGCAGCACGACGAGGATCAGCAGGACGGTGGCCAGGACGATCGGCACGACGACCTTGCGGTCACGGGAGTTGGTGTCCTTCAGGTCGAGCTGCTGCGCGCTCTGTCCGCCGACGTACGAGCCCTTGCCGTCGAGCCGGTCGCGCAAGGTCTCGATGGTGGTGGTCTCGCCCGTGGACTGGGGCGGGGCGGAGGCGGTGACGGAGATCTCCGTCCAGCCGTGTCCGCTGCGCACGCGCTCGGCGGCGGCGACCCCGGGCACGTCGCGCGCGGTGGCGAGCGTCTCGCCGGCGCGGCCCGTCGGGGTGATCACGCTGATGGGCTGGGTGCCGCGCTCGGGGTAGGCGGCGGCGAGGGTCTGCATCGCGACGACGGAGTCCGGCTTGTCGGTGAAGGTGTCCTCCTGCTTGAGGCTGCCGGGCAGGCTGAACACGCCGAGCGCGAGCGCCCCGAGGAGCAGGGCGCCAGAGGCGAGGACGGTCAGCGGCCTGCGCCCGGCCGAGCTGCCCATCGCCGCGAACAGGGACCTGCGGGCCTTGGGTGTGGAGCCGTACGCCGGGACCAGCGGCCAGAACACGCGCCTTCCGAGCAGGACGAGGACGGCGGGCAGCAGCGTCAGCATGGCGACGAGCGCGCACAGGACGCCCACGGCGCCGAGCGGTCCCATGCCGCGGCTGCTGTTGAGGTCGGCGGCGAGCAGGCAGAACAGGCCGACGGCGACGGTTCCCGACGAGGCGAGGACAGCGGGCCCGCAGCCGCGCAGAGCGGCCCGCATGGCGTCGTAGGGCCGCTCGGTGCGGCGCAGCTCCTCGCGGTAGCGGGAGACGAGGAGCAGTGCGTAGTCGGTGCCCGCGCCGAAGACGAGGATCGTCATCACGCCGGAGCTCTGGCCGCTGACGGTGGTGCCGAACGCCTGGTGGAGCCCGTAGGCGACGCCCATCGACAGGAAGTCGGCGACGCCCGCGACGACGAGCGGCACGAGCCACAGGAAGGGGCTGCGGTAGATGAGGACGAGCAGGATCGCGACGACGGCGACGGTCGTGTAGAGCAGGGGGCCGTCGAGCGAGCCGTAGACCTCGCTCGCGTCGGTGGCGAGCGCTCCTGCTCCGCCGGTGTCGACGCTCAGGCCGCCGGTGTCGTGGGCGATGTCGCGCACGTCGTTGACGAAGGCGTCGCGGGCCTTCTCGTCGTGTCCCGGAGCGGTGCTGGCGACCGGGTACATGAGGGTGGCGCCGTCGCGGGACGGTACGCCCTTCGGGACTGCGGTGAGGTCGAAGGTCCGGTCGACGCGGGCGACCTGGGCGGCGGCCGTGGTGCGGTCGGCGGCGGTGAGTCCGCCGTCGCGGTGGTAGACGAGGACGAGTTCGGTGCTCTCGCCACCCGGCAGTTCGTCCTGGATCTTCGCCACCTGCGTGGAGTCGGCACTCGCCGGCAGATAGTCGACGGCCCGGTCGTGCTGGACGTCGCTCAGCTTGCCGGCGAACGGCCCGGCGATCGCGAGCACGACGATCCACAGGCCGAGCAGCGTCCAGGGCACCGCTGCCCGGCGCCTCTTTGTCGGTACGCCCCCCATCGGTGGGCCTCCCTCACATCACGGTGTCCGGTGTCGCCGTCCGGTCGGACAGGACGTCTCCAGACTCCCGTCGGGGAGGCCTCGGTTCGTCGGGCGTGAGGGCGAGGTGCGGGGTACTGCCGGGGGTGCGTGCGGCGGGTCGTTACTCCCTGGGGAGTACGGGCCCGCCGTACGGCGTCAGGACGGGGTGCGAGCCGCTTCCAGGAGCTCGGACACCTCGTCGGTGCACATGGTGAGGGCGGCGCCCGCGGTGCTGAGTACGTCGCGTTCGGCGGGCGTGTAGGGCCCGTCGGCGAGCGCGATTCTGGCGCCCTGGAGGAGGATCGACTCGCGTCCGGCGGGGGCGAGGTGGGGGGCGAGCGGGTCGAGGGCCTCATGGAGTTCGATGGCTAGTCCGGCGCCGGGCCCGCAGTGCTCGGAGACGCGGCCCGCGTCGGTGAGCAACGCCTCGACGAGCGCGGCGAGTTGGACATCCGTGCAGTCGTCGAACCCGGCGCCGCGCAGCGTCGCGACGGCGGTCTCGAGGGCCGTACGGGAGGAGACTCCGCCCGCGGAGAGGACCGCGAGGACGACGGTGTGGACGGCGTCGCGGAGCATCGCGGAGAAGCGGTGCGTGGTGGGGTGGTCGAGGACGTCGGCGGCGAACCGGTCCTCGCAGGCGGCGCATTCGACGACGGGGCCGGTGGCGCCGCGCGGGACGAGCGGGATACCGAGGAGCACGAAGCGGCGACGGCCCGTGCGGCGGCGGTAGTTGCGGTCACCGCCACAGCCGGGACAGAAGAACTCCCCGTCGCCGACGGTGGTCCACGCGGTGCGGACGCCGATGAGACGCGACAGGGGACGCGCCGCTGGAAGCGATGCTTGACCAGCAAGCCCGTTACGGTCGGTTCGTCCCCAAATCGGCAGCACGTCGCACACCTCCGTCGACCCCCAGGCCACATCGCCTGGTTGGGCGTGATGTTAGCCACATTGTTGATACGGCGTCATCACCTTGTACGGGACCGTGGCCGGTATACGACGCGGCCCCGCCCGCCACGAGGGCGGACGGGGCCGGTGAAGGTGCCGGTGACCTGGGTCAGCGTGCGGAACGGTTGACCGCGGAGACCACGGCCTTCAGGGACGCGCGTGTCGTATTCGCGTCGATGCCGATGCCCCACAGGACCTTGTCGCCGATCGCGCACTCGATGTACGAGGCGGCCTGCGCGGAGGCGCCCTCGCTCATCGTGTGCTCCTGGTAGTCCAGCAGGCGGGCGTCGATGCCGACGGCCTGCAGGGCGTCGAAGAACGCCGAGATCGGGCCGTTGCCCGTACCGGTCAGGACGGTGGCCTCACCGTCGACGTCGGCCGAGACGGTCAGCGTGTCGACGCCGTCCGTGTCGGTCGTGCTCTGCCCGGCCTTGACCTGGATGCGGCCCCACGGGTTCTCGGCGTTGGGCAGGTACTCGTCCTGGAAGACCGACCAGATCTCCTTCGGCGTGACCTCGCCGCCCTCGGCGTCCGTCTTCGCCTGGATGATCTTCGAGAACTCGATCTGCATGCGACGCGGCAGGTCCAGCTTGTGGTCGTTCTTCAGGACGTACGCGATACCGCCCTTGCCGGACTGCGAGTTGACGCGGATGACTGCCTCGTAGGAGCGGCCGACGTCCTTCGGGTCGATGGGCAGGTACGGGACCGCCCACTCGATGTCGTCGACGGACTTGCCGGCGGCCTCGGCCCGCGCGCCCATCGCCTCGAAGCCCTTCTTGATGGCGTCCTGGTGGGAGCCGGAGAAGGACGTGTAGACCAGGTCGCCCGCGTAGGGGTGGCGCGGGTGGACCTCCATCTGGTTGCAGTACTCGGCGGTGCGGCGGATCTCGTCGATGTCGGAGAAGTCGATCTGCGGGTCGACACCCTGCGAGAACAGGTTCATGCCCAGCGTGACCAGGTCGACGTTGCCGGTGCGCTCGCCCTGGCCGAACAGGCAGCCCTCGATGCGGTCGGCGCCGGCCATCAGGGCCAGCTCGGCGGCGGCGACGGCCGTGCCGCGGTCGTTGTGCGGGTGCACGGACAGGCAGACGTACGCGCGGTTCGACAGGTTGCGGTGCATCCACTCGAAGCGGTCCGCGTGCGTGGACGGCGTCGAACGCTCCACGGTGGCGGGCAGGTTGAGGATGATCTCGCGGCCGGGACCCGGCTTGTAGACCTCCATGACCGCCTCGCAGACCTCCAGTGCGAAGTCCAGCTCGGTGTCGGTGAAGATCTCCGGGCTGTACTGGTAGCCGAAGGTCGTCTCGGGGCCGAGGATCTTCTCCGCGTAGTCGATGACGTGCTGCGTGCCGTCGATCGCGATCTGCTTGATCTGCTCCTTGGAGCCGCGGAAGACGATCTCGCGGAAGGTAGGCGCCGTCGCGTTGTACAGGTGCACCGTCGCGCGCTTGGCGCCCTTCAGGGACTGGACCGTGCGCTCGATGAGCTCCTCGCGCGCCTGCGTCAGCACGGAGATCGTCACATCGTCCGGGATCGCGCCCTCTTCGATGATCGACCGTACGAAGGCGAAGTCGGTCTCGCCGGAGGCGGGGAAGCCGACCTCGATCTCCTTGTAGCCCATGCGGACCAGGAGGTCGAACATCTCGCGCTTGCGGGCCGGGGACATCGGGTCGATCAGCGCCTGGTTGCCGTCGCGCAGGTCGGTGGAGAGCCAGCGGGGGGCGGCGGTGACACGCTTGCCGGGCCACGTGCGGTCGGGGATGTCGACCTGCTCGTACTGTCCGTACTTGTGGACCGGCATGGAAGTGGGGCGCTGGAAGTTCGGCATGTGCGGGGGCTCCTCGGGTGTGTCCGGAAGGACGGCCGACGGTCTAAGCGCAACACCGAACTCCGCGGGGAGGGGGTCGGCCTCGACTACAGGCCCTCGCCGCGGCAGCTAAGGAGAAGCAGCCCGTAACGCATGATGCGTCGCAGCCTAGCCCAGCCGTGGGAGGGACGCGGGTGTGTATCAGTATGCGGGATCGGCGTCAGGTAACGGGCAAGAGGTGATCAATCCCTCTATTTCATTAATCCTGGCTGCAGGTAGTGACAGTGAGGTCACGCAGTGCCACATTGCCGCCATGACCGCGAACCGTAAGGGCTTCGAGCCCGTCTTCTGCACCATCGTGCCGCCCCACATCCTCGACAAGGCCGCCCGGTCCGGCGACCCCGCGCTCTCGGCACCGGCCCGCCGCACCCTGGAACGCGACGCCCTGGAGCGCACGCGCCGCCGCCTGACCACCGTGATCGGCGCCCCCTCGGTGGCCGCGCCCGCGGACGCCGTCGAGCAAGAGCCGCACCGCACGGTCTTCGACGCGGGCCACCGCACCGAGCTGCCGGGCACGAAGGTCCGCGGCGAGGGCGACGAGCCCGGCAAGGACGCGACCGTCAACCGCGCGTACGCGGGGCTCGGCGCGACCTTCGAGCTGTACCTGGAGAAGTTCGCCCGCGACTCCATCGACGGCAGCGGTCTGCCGCTGAACGCGTCCGTGCACTTCGACAACGACTACAACAACGCGTTCTGGAACGGCGAGCAGATGGTGTTCGGCGACGGGGACGGGGAGATCTTCCTCGACTTCACCATCCCGGTCGACGTGATCGGCCACGAGCTGACGCACGGCGTCACCCAGTACACGGCGAACCTCACCTACTTCGGGCAGCCGGGCGCCCTGAACGAGTCGGTGTCGGACGTCTTCGGCTCCCTGATCAAGCAGTACTCGCTCGGCCAGAGCGCCGCCGACGCCGACTGGCTGATCGGCGCGGGCCTCCTCGCGCCGCGCGTCACGGGCAAGGCGCTGCGCTCCATGAAGGCGCCCGGCACGGCGTACGACGACGACGTGCTCGGCAAGGACCCGCAGCCCGCCGACATGGACCACTTCGTGCGGACGAGCAGCGACAACGGCGGCGTGCACATCAACTCCGGCATCCCGAACCACGCCTTCTACCTGCTGGCCGTGGCACTCGGCGGCAACGCGTGGGAGCGGGCCGGGCAGATCTGGTACGACGTCCTGACCGGCGGCGAGCTGGCGCAGGACGCGTCCTTCGCGGACTTCGCGAAGCTGACGGTGAAGGCGGCGCGCACCCGCTTCAAGGACGGCGAGGAGCTGGAGTCCGTCCAGAAGGCCTGGTCGCAGGTCGGCGTACCGACGGAGTAGGGCCGGCTCAGGCACAGGGCTCGGCGGCCGCCCGGCTGGGCAGCGGGCGGCCGCTGGAGTAGACAGGTCCCATGCGTATTCAGGTCATCCGTACCGGAGGATTCGCCGGGATCGAGCGACGGGCCGAGGTCGACACCTCGGGCCGTACCGACGCCCACGAGTGGCACGCCCTGGCCGAGCAGGCGCTGGCCTCGGGCCGGGGCACGCCGCCGGTGGGAGTGCCGGACGGGTTCAGCTACACGATCACGGTGGACGGGAAGACCGTGTACTGCGCGGACCCGCGGCTCACGGACGAGCAGCGGGGGCTGATCTCGCGGGTCCTGAAGGAAGGGGCGTAGCCGCCTTTCGGGGGTGTAACGACCTTTTCCTGCAAGGGCGTTGACTTCCGTTACCGTCGGTACGCATGATCGCGCGCATGGCAGCGAGCGAACCGGTACCTCAGTTCCCGCACGACTTCCTGTGGGGCGTGTCCACCTCGGCCCACCAGATCGAGGGCGCCGTCGACGCGCGCCTGCCCTCGGTGTGGGACGCGTTCACGGCACAGCCTGGGCGGGTGAAGGACGGCTCGACGGCCGCCGTCGCCTGCGACCACTACCACCGCTACGGCGAGGACGTGGCGCTGATCGCCGGCCTCGGGGTCGGGGCGTACCGCTTCTCCGTCTCCTGGCCGCGGGTCATGTCCCCGGGCGGCCTCGATTTCTACGACCGGCTCGTCGACGCGCTGTGCGCGGCGGGCGTACAGCCCGTGCCGACGCTCTTCCACTGGGACACCCCGCTGTCCGTGGAGGAGGCGGGCGGCTGGCTGAAGCGGGACACGGCGTCACTCTTCGCGGACCACGCGGCCGAGGTCGCGGACCGTATCGGCGACCGCGTACAGAAGTGGATCACCCTCAACGAGCCCGCCGAACACACCCTCCTCGGCCACGCGCTCGGCCAGCACGCGCCCGGCAGGCAGCTCCTGTTCGACGCGCTGCCGGTGGCCCACCACCAGCTCCTCGCCCATGGCCTCGCCGTACGGGCGCTGCGCGCGGCCGGCGCCACGGACATCGGGATCGCGAACTCGCACGGCCCGACCTGGCCCGCCTCCGACGACCCCGCCGACCGTGAGGCCGCGGACTTCTACGACGTGCTCCTCAACCGGCTCTTCGCCGACCCGCTGCTCCTCGGCGCCTACCCGGAGGGCATCGGCGACCTGATGCCGGGCGATGTGGACGCCGATCTGAAGGTGATCGCCGAGCCCGTCGACTGGTACGGGATCAACTTCTACCAGCCGACCAAGGTCGGCGCGCCGCTCACCTCCGGCGAGGCGACGGAGTTCTCCGGCCTCACCCTGCCGCCCGAACTCCCCTTCTCCCCAAGGGAGATCGAGGGATACCCCGTCACGGACTTCGGCTGGCCGGTGGTCCCCGAAGCGCTCACCGAGCTCCTCCTCGCCTTCCGCGACCGCTACGGCGACCGGCTCCCGCCCCTCGTCATCACCGAGAACGGCTGCAGTTACGAGGGTGTGGACGACCAGGAGCGGATCGCGTACCTGGACGGCCATCTGCGCGCCCTGCACCGCGCCCTGGAGGCGGGGGTCGACGTGCGCGGCTACTTCGTGTGGTCGCTGATGGACAACTTCGAGTGGGCGGAGGGCTACGCGCGCCGCTTCGGCCTCGTCCACGTCGACTACACGACCCTGGAGCGCACACCGAAGGCGTCGTACCACTGGCTGCGGGACGTGCTGCGGGCGCAGCGCGCATGACGGCCGCCGTCGCGGCGCTCGACGAGCCCGTCGAGCGGGTCGGGCGCGGCTGGACGGCCGCGCTGTCGCTGGCCAACGGGGCGATCTGGGTCGGCTGGTACGGGCCCCTGCAGATCCTGCTCGCCCTCCAGGCCGAGGACTTCGCACCCGGCACCGGCATGTCCAAGGAGACGCTGCTCGCGTGGGTGACCGGGGCGGGCGCCGTGGTGTCGCTCGCCGCGAACCCGTTCTTCGGCGCGCTCTCGGACCGTACGGTGTCGCGGTTCGGGCGGCGTACGCCGTGGATCGTGGCGGGCGCGGGCGGCGGCGCGTGTGCGCTGCTCCTGCTGGCGGGGGCCGGGTCCGTGTGGACGATGGCGGCCGGCTGGTGCCTGGTGCAGCTGACGCTGAACGCGGCGTTCGCGGCGGTGACGGCGGCCGTGCCCGACCGGGTGCCGCGGCTCCAGCGCGGCGCGGTGGGCGGCTGGCTGGGGGCCGCGCAGATCCTGGGCGTGGTCGTCGGCACAGGGCTCGCGACCGTCGTGGGCGGGGTCGGCGCCGGGTACACGGCGTGCGCGGTGTTCGCCCTGGTGGGCGTCCTGCCGTACGTGCTGCGCCATCCGGACCTCCGGCTCGCCCCGGCGGACCGGCCGCCCTGGGCCTGGCGGACCTTCCTGGCCGGGTTCTGGCTGAGCCCCCGCCGCTACCCCGACCTCGGGTGGGCCTGGCTGACCCGCTTCCTGATCAACCTCAGCAACGCGCTGGTGCTCCTGTACCTCCTCTACTACCTGCGCGACCGCCTCCACTACGGCGACCCCGACCAGGGTGTACTGATCCTGACGGCGGTCAACGGCGTGACCCTGCTGTGCACCGTCGTCGTGGCCGGGGTCGCCTCCGACCGGGTGGGGCGCCGCAAGCCCTTCGTGATCTGGTCGGGCGTGCTGATGGCGGTGGCGACGGCCGCGCTGTCCGGCTGGCAGACCTGGCCCGGCGCGATCGTCGCGGCGGCGGTCCTCGGCGTCGGCTTCGGCGTCTTCACCTCGGTCGACTTCGCGCTGATGACGGACGTCCTGCCCAAGGCCATGGACCGGGGCAAGGACCTGGGCGTCATCAACGTCGCCAACTCCCTGCCCCAGGTCGCCGCGCCCGCGCTCGCCGCGCCGATCGTCACGTACCTCGGCGGCTACCGCGTCCTGTACCTGGTCGCGGCGGTGATCGGACTCGCGGGGGCACTCCTGGTGAGGCGGATCCGGTCGGTGGCCTGACGGGCGGGCGCTACAGCGCGCCGGCGTCCAGCGCCGTCCACACGGACGGGAAGAACGGGCGGAAGCCCAGTTCGCGGCGGATGCGGGCCGTCGACATGACGCCGGCCCAGGGGTCCGGGTCCACCTTGTCGTACGCCTCCGGCGGCACCGGCACGCCGTTCAGCTGGAGCACGTCGACCAAGGTGACCGGGGCGTCGTCCGCGATGTTGTAGACGCCGTGCGCGCCCGGCGCGTACAGCAGCCGTTGCAGCCCCTGGGCGACGTCCGCGTGGTGGCCCATGTGCAGGCGCTGCATGGCGGGCCAGTTCGACGCCAACTGTGTCACGTCGGCCAGGTGCGAATCCCCGTCTCCGTACACGAAGGGCAGCCGGGCGATGCGGAGGTCGTCGAGGCCGTCCATCGCCCGCAGCACGCGCTCCGCCTCCCACTTCGACTCGGGGTAGGCGCCCCACAGGTGGCCGCCCGGCACCGTCTCGTCGTCCTCGACCATCGGCCTGCCGCGCCCGCTGCCGTACACCAGACCCGTGCTGACCTGCACGAACCGCCGCACGCCCGAGGCCACGGAGGCCCGGGCCAGCTCGATGGCGGCGTCCCTGTTGACCGCCCGCGCCTCCTCGTCGGGCACTCCGCGGAAGGCGGCGGCGACGTTCACCACGGCGTCCGCCCCGGCCGTCGCCTTGCCGAGCACGTCCGCGTCCCGCAGGTCGCCGACCACCACGTCCGCGCCCAGTGCGGCGAACCGCTCGCCGCGTGCCGCGTCCCGTACGAGCACCCGCACCTGGTCGCCCGGCGCCGTGTTCTGCAGCAGTCGCGGCACGAACCGCTGCCCGACCTTGCCCGTCGCGCCTGTCACCAGTGTCAGCATGGCCGCCTCCTCGTGTTCGTAGCCATGTCCTGAGCCTGCGCGCTCGGCGGGCCGGGCGGGAGAGACGCGGTTATCCGGGGACTGGCGCTCCCTGGTTACGGGGACGGTTCCGAGCGATCCTGAAGAGGTGAACCGAGCCGAACTCGCCGACTTCCTGCGCCGCTCCCGCGCCCGTCTGGTGCCCTCCGACGTGGGCCTGACCACGGGCCCGCGGCGCCGCACACCGGGGCTGCGCCGCGAGGAGGTGGCGCAGCTCGCCGGGATGTCCACGGACTACTACACGCGCCTGGAGCAGCGCCGAGGCTCCCATCCGTCGCGGCAGATGCTGACGGCGCTGGCCCGTGCGCTGCGGCTCAGCGACGCCGAGCGCGACCACCTGTTCCATCTGGCGGGCGAGGAGCCGCCCCGTCCCGGCCGTTCCTCCGGGCATGTGCGGCCGGGGCTGCTGCTGATTCTGGACCGGCTGCACGATCTGCCGGCGTCGGTGATCAGCGACTGGGGCGAGATGCTCGCCCAGAACACGATGTCGGTGGCCCTGACCGGCGACCACACCGGCAGGAACATGATCCGCGACTGGTTCACGAACCCGGCGACCCGGCCCATGTTCCCGCCCGAGAACCACGAGGCGCACGCCCGCGCCCACGTGGCGAGCCTGCGGAAGGTCGCCGCGGCCCGCCCGGACGACCCGGGCCCGGCCGCCCTCGTGGCCGAACTGCGCGCCGGATCACGGGAGTTCGAGGAGCTGTGGCAGTCCCACGACGTCGTGGTGCGCCGCCCCTCACCGAAGCGCTTCCTGCACCCCGTGGTCGGCGCCCTCGACCTCGACTGCGAGGTACTGCTCAGCGACGGCCACGACCAGCAGCTCGTCGTGCACTCGGCACGACCGGGCACGGAGGCGCACGAACGCCTGGAGCTGCTGAGGGTCGTGGGCCTCCAGGACCTGACCCCGAGCACGTACGAGGGCTAGCGCCTTTCGGACCTGGAAGCCGAGCTTGCGCAGCCGGCGCAGATTCCGCCTCAGAACCCCAGCTTGCGCAACTGCCTCGGGTCGCGCTGCCAGTCCTTCGCGACCTTCACGTGCAGGTCCAGGAAGACGGGGGTGCCGAGGAGTGCCTCGATCTGCTTGCGGGACTTGATGCCCACGTCCTTGAGGCGCTTGCCCTTCGGGCCGATGATGATGCCCTTCTGGCTGGGGCGCTCGATGTAGACGAAGGCGTGGATGTCGAGGAGGGGCCTGTCCGCCGGGCGGTCCTCGCGCGGCAGCATCTCCTCGACGACGACGGCGATGGAGTGCGGCAGCTCGTCACGCACACCCTCCAGCGCGGCCTCGCGGATCAGCTCCGCCACCATGACCTGCTCGGGCTCGTCCGTGAGGTCGCCCTCCGGGTAGAGCGCGGGGCCCTCCGGCAGCAGCGGGACGAGCAGGTCGGCGAGCAGGCCGACCTGCTTGTCGCCGACGGCCGAGACGGGCACGATCTCCGCCCACTCGAAGCCGAGCTCCTTGCCGAGCTGGTCGATGGCGATGAGCTGCTCGGCGAGCTGCTTGCTGTCGACCAGGTCGGTCTTGGTGACGATCGCGACCTTCGGCGTCTTCTTGATGGAGGCGAGCTCCTTGGCGATGAAGCGGTCGCCGGGGCCGAGCTTCTCGTTCGCGGGCAGGCAGAAGCCGATGACGTCGACCTCGGCCCACGTCGTGCGCACGACGTCGTTGAGCCGCTGGCCCAGCAACGTGCGCGGCTTGTGCAGGCCCGGGGTGTCGACCAGGATCAGCTGGGCGTCGGGCCGGTGCACGATGCCGCGCACCGTGTGCCGCGTGGTCTGCGGCTGGTCCGCGGTGATCGCGACCTTCTTGCCGACCAGAGCATTCGTGAGGGTGGACTTGCCCGCGTTGGGGCGGCCGACGAAGCAGGCGAAGCCGGCCCGGTGGGAGGCTTCCCCGGACGGCTCGGATGACTGGGTACGAACGCTCATGGCGCCCATTGTCCCTGATCCATCGCGTCCTGCCGCACCTGCGGGGCAAGCCGGTCCGCCGTGAGGCCCCGGAAACCCCCGCGCAACACGAAACACCGCGGAAACGCACGGGTCAGCGAACGGAAACGCGGGACGGTGAGGCTCGTCGTCCGCCCCCACGCCCGAGGAGACTCCCCGTGCAGACCGAGAACGCGCCGCTGGCCGCCGCCGGCGGCCTCGACACCGGCGACACCGCGTGGCTGCTGGCCGCGACCGCGCTCGTCCTCCTGATGACGCCGGGCCTGGCCCTCTTCTACGGCGGCATGGTCCGTACGAAGAGCGTCCTGAACATGCTGTTGATGTCGTTCGTGTCGATCGCGCTGGTCACCGTCGTCTGGCTGGTCGCCGGCTACTCGCTCGCCTTCGGCGACGACGCGTTCGCGGGCCTCATCGGCGGTCTGGAGCACGCGGGCATGGCGGGCATCGGCCCGCACAGCCTGACCGGCACGGTCCCCACGTTCCTGTTCTCCACCTTCCAGCTCACCTTCGCGTTCCTGACGGCCGCGCTGATCAGCGGCGCGGTCGCGGACCGCACGAAGTTCGCCGCCTGGCTGGTGTTCGTACCGGTGTGGACGCTGCTCGTATACGTTCCCGTGGCGCACTGGGTGTGGGGTCCCGGCGGCTGGATCTCGCAGTCGCTCGGCGGGCTCGACTTCGCGGGCGGCCTCGTCGTGGAGATCGCCTCGGGCGCGTCCGGTCTGGCCCTGTGCCTGGTCCTGGGCCCGCGTCTCGGCTTCAGGAAGGAGGCGATGCGCCCGCACAACCTGCCGATGGTGATGACGGGTGCGGGTCTGCTCTGGTTCGGCTGGCTCGGCTTCAACGGCGGTTCGGCGTTCGCCGCGAACGGCCTGGCGGCCGCGTCCGTCCTCAACACGCTGATCGCGGGCTGCACCGGCCTGCTCGGCTGGCTCTTCGTGGAGCACAAGCGCGACGGTCACCCCACGACGTTCGGCGCGGCGTCCGGCGCCGTCGCCGGCCTGGTCGCGATCACCCCGGCGTGCGGCGTGGTCGGCGTGCTGGGCGCCTGCGTGGTGGGTCTGGTGGCGGGCGTCGTCTGCTCGTACGCCGTCGCGTGGAAGTTCCGCTTCGACTACGACGACTCGCTGGACGTCGTCGGTGTGCACTTCGTCGGCGGTGTCGTCGGCACCCTGCTGATCGGCCTGTTCGCGACGGCCACGATGACCGGCGGCAAGGAGGGCCTGTTCTACGGGGGCGGGTTCGGGCAGCTCGGCAGGCAGGCGGTCGCCGTGGTCACCGTCGCGGCGTACACGTTCCTGGTGACGTACGGACTCGGCAGGGCGATCGACCGGGCGATGGGCTTCCGGGCCTCCGCCGAAGAGGAGCTGACGGGCCTCGACCAGACGGTGCACGCGGAGACCGCCTACGATCACGGCGTCCACGCCGGACACACCGCCCCGCACACCGCCCACTCCGCCCCGCCGAAGGAGCCCTCCGCATGAAGCTCGTGACCGCGATCGTCAAGCCGTTCCGCCTCGACGAGGTGAAGACCGCGCTCCAGGAGCTCGGCGTGCAGGGCCTGACCGTCACGGAGGCGAGCGGGTACGGGCGCCAGCGCGGCCACACCGAGGTCTACCGCGGGGCCGAGTACCGGATCGACCTCGTCCCCAAGATCCGGATCGAGGTCGTCGTCGAGGACGAGGACCTCGAGCCGGTCATCGACGCGATCGTGCGCGCGGCGCAGACCGGGAAGATCGGTGACGGCAAGGTGTGGGCGGTGCCGGTGGAGACCGTCGTCCGCGTACGGACGGGCGAGCGGGGGCCGGACGCGGTGTAGCCGTGCCGGCCCGGGGCCGGCTGTCTCAGCCGGCGGCCACGGCCCCGTGCACCACGCCGTCGGGCCCCGCGAGGAACACCGGCGTACCCGCGCCCCCAAGATCCCGTACCGCCGCCAAGTCCTCCCCGTCGACGTCCGGACCGTCGGAGACGACGGCGGCGGCCTCCAGCGACTGCGCCCCCGAAGCGACGGCCATCGCGACGGCGGTCCGCAGCGCGGAAAGCTTCAGGGAGTCCAGCGAGACGGTCCCCGCCACGTACGTACGCCCCGTCTCGTCCCGCACGGCGGCCCCCTCGGGCACACCGTTGCGGGCGCGGGCGCTGCGCGCCAGCGTGACGATCTTGCGGTCCTCGGCGGTGAGGTCGTTGCTCTCAGTCATGGGGTGAGCATAAGGAACGCCGCGACGCTCACCCGGCAACGGGGTACATGACCCCATGCCGCCCCTCGGGCGTCGCCGGCCGCTTCGGCTTCGCGGCCGTGTCGGCCTCCGGCAGCGGCGTGCGGAGGATGGTCAGCCACGGTCGAGTCTGAGGCGCTCGGCCCTCGGCAGGCCGGCCACCACGAGGTCGTACGAGTCCTCCACGAGCTCGCGGACCATCCTGTCCGGGAGTTCGCCGACGGTCACCGTGTTCCAGTGCCGCTTGTTCATGTGCCAGCCGGGCGCGACCGCGTCGTGCTCGGCGCGCAGGCGCACCGCGTCCTCGGGGTCGCACTTGAGGTTGACGGTGAGGGGCCGCGCGTCCAGGTTCGTCAGGGCGAAGAGCTTGCCCAGGACCTTGAAGACGGACGTGTCGGGGTTGAACGGGAACTCCTCGACGGCCGCGTTGAACGACAGACACAAGGCGCGCAGCTCCTGCGGCGTCACGACGTCACTTCCCCTCTTCGCCCACCGGCTCCACGAGCACGGTCACGATCTTGTTGCGCCGGCCCGCGGCGGCCTCCGCGGTGAGCCGCAGCGCTCGCCCGTCGGGCAGTTCGACGACGGACGAGGCCTCCGCGATCGGCACGCGGCCGAGCGCCTTGGCGAGGAGCCCGCCGACGGTCTCCACGTCCTCGTCGTCGTACTCCTCGATGCCGTACAGCTCGCCGAGGTCGCCGATGTCGAGGCGGGCGGTCACGCGGAAGCTTTCGTCGCCGAGGTCCTGCACGGGCGGGAGTTCACGGTCGTACTCGTCGGTGATCTCGCCGACGATCTCCTCGAGGATGTCCTCGATGGTGACGATGCCCGCGGTGCCGCCGTACTCGTCGATCACGACGGCGACGTGGTTGCGCAGCTGCTGCATCTCGCGCAGGAGGTCGCCCGCGTTCTTCGTGTCGGGCACGAACGTGGCGGGCCGCATCGCGGTCGAGACGAGTTCGCTCTCGGCGTCCCGGCTGATGTGCGTCTTGCGGGCCAGGTCCTTCAGATACACGATGCCGACGACGTCGTCCTCGCTCTCGCCGGTGACCGGGATGCGGGAGAACCCGGACCGCAGTGCCAGCGTGAGCGCCTGCCGGATCGTCTTGTACCGCTCGATGGCGACCAAGTCGGTGCGGGGGACCATGACTTCGCGGACCAGGGTGTCCCCCAGCTCGAAGACGGAGTGCACCATGCGGCGCTCCTCGTCCTCGATGAGGGACTCCTTCTCGGCGAGGTCGACCATGGCGCGCAGCTCCGCCTCGGAGGCGAAGGGCCCGCGCCGGAACCCCTTTCCGGGGGTCAGGGCGTTGCCGATGAGGATGAGCAGCGGCGGGATGGGCCCCATGATCCGGGCCAGCGGCAGCAGCACGTACGCGGCGGCCGTGGCCGTGTTCAGCGGGTGCTGGCGCCCGATGGTGCGGGGCGAGACGCCGACGGCCACGTACGAGACGAGCACCATCACGCCGATGGCGACGGCCAGCGCCTCCCAGGTCGCGTCGAACTCCTGGAGACAGGCGTACGTGACCAGCGAGGCGGCGGCCATCTCGCAGGCGACCCTGACCAGCAGGGCCACGTTCAGATAGCGGGTCGGGTCGGCGGCCACCTGGGCGAGCCGGTCGCTGCCGCGCCGCCCGGACCGGACGGCCTCCTCGGCGCGGAAGCTGGAGGTGCGGGCGATGCCGGCCTCGGCACAGGCCGCCAGCCAGGCGACCACGACGAGGGCGACGGCGCCCGCGACGAGCGAAGGACTCATGACACGGTGGGCGCGGGGGACGGACCGGTCAGGCCCTTGTCACCCCGCCACCCGTCCACGATGGCCGCCTGAAGTCCGAACATCTCGGCCTTCTCGTCGGGCTCCTCGTGGTCGTAACCGAGCAGGTGCAACACCCCGTGCACGGTGAGCAGCTGGAGCTCCTCGTCCATGGAGTGCTGCGTGTCGGCGTCCTCGCCCTGCTTCTTCGCGACCTCCGGGCACAGCACGATGTCGCCGAGCAGGCCCTGCGGGGGCTCCTCGTCGTCCTTCGACGGCGGCCGCAGCTCGTCCATCGGGAACGACATGACATCCGTGGGCCCCGGCAGGTCCATCCACTGCATGTGCAGCTGCTCCATGGCGTCGGCGTCCACGACGATCACCGAGAGCTCGGAGAGCGGGTGGATGCGCATCCGCGCGAGCGCGTAGCGGGCGATGTCGAGGATCGCCTGCTCGTCGACCTCGGTTCCGGACTCGTTGTTGACGTCGATCGACATGCGGTGCTTGCTACTTCCCTCTGCCGCGGCCCTGGTGCGAGCCGTTCTCGGTGCCCTGCTGGCTGTCGTACTTCTCGTACGCGTCGACGATACGGCCGACGAGCTTGTGCCGGACGACATCCTGGGACGTGAGCCGCGAGAAGTGGACGTCGTCGAGACCCTCCAGGATGTCCTGGACCTGCCGCAGGCCGCTCTTCGTGCCGCTCGGCAGGTCGACCTGCGTCACGTCACCCGTGACCACGATCTTCGAGTCGAAGCCGAGCCGGGTGAGGAACATCTTCATCTGCTCGGCGCTCGTGTTCTGCGCCTCGTCCAGGATGATGAAGGCGTCGTTCAGCGTGCGGCCTCGCATGTAGGCCAGCGGCGCCACCTCGATGGTGCCCGCGGCCATCAGACGGGGGATGGAGTCGGGGTCGAGCATGTCGTGCAGCGCGTCGTACAGGGGGCGCAGATAGGGGTCGATCTTCTCGTAGAGCGTGCCCGGCAGGAATCCGAGCCGCTCCCCCGCCTCCACGGCCGGCCGCGTCAGGATGATGCGGTTGACCTGCTTGGACTGGAGGGCCTGCACGGCCTTGGCCATGGCGAGATAGGTCTTGCCCGTACCGGCGGGGCCGATCCCGAAGACGACGGTGTGCTTGTCGATGGCGTCGACGTAGCGCTTCTGGTTGAGGGTCTTCGGACGGATGGTCCGGCCCCGGGACGAGAGAATGTTCTGAGTGAGAACCTCGGCCGGGGTCTCCTGGCCGTCACCCTCCCCGTTCTCGCTCGCCTTGAGCATGGCGATCGAGCGTTCCACTGCGTCCTCCGTCATCGGCTGTCCGGTGCGGAGCACCAGCATCATCTCGTCGAACACGCGCTGGATGAGGGCGACTTCCTTCGCGTCGCCCGCAGCGCTGATCTCATTGCCCCGGACATGGATGTCGGCCGCCGGGAAGGCCTTCTCGATCACGCGAAGGAGCGCGTCGCCGGATCCGAGGACGGTCACCATGGGGTGGTTCGCCGGGACCGTGAAATGCGCTCGCGCCTGAGCGGTGGGTGTCTGAGTCATGGGCCGGCACTGAAGGCCTGCTCATCCTCCTCGTGCGGGGGCTCGCGCCGCGTCGACAGCCTTGCACTGCCCAGGGTACGACGGTGCACCGACAACGCCGTAGGCCTTTTCCGCGGGCCTAGGCGGACCGTCCGAAGCCGATGGTCGGCACCGCACGCCGCAGGGGCCACGGCCGGCTCACCTCGGGCAGCAGCGCCTCCAGGAAGGCGTACCGGCGCAGGGCCGCGGGCTCCTGGTCGTCGTAGGCCTGCACATGACGCCACCAGGCAGCTATTTCCGACCAGCCGGGAGCGGACAGTGATCCGCCGAACTCCTGCACGGACAGGGCGGCGGTCAGTCCGGCGAAGGCGAGCCGGTCGGCCAGCGGCCACCCCGCGAGGGTCCCGGTCACGAACCCGGCGACGAACACGTCACCGGCCCCGGTGGGGTCGAGGGCGGCGACCTCGATGGCGGGCACGGAGGCGGTCTCCCCGCTCCGGGCATCCACGGCGTAGGCGCCCTCGGCACCCAGGGTGACCACGGCCAGCGGCACGTGTTCGGCCAGGGCGTGCGCGGCGGCCCGGGGGCAGGACGTACGGGTGTAGCGCATGGCTTCCTCGGCGTTCGGCAGGAAGGCCTCGCAGCGCGACAGGTCGTCGAGGGAGCTCAGGTCCCAGCTGCCCGTGTCGTCCCATCCCACGTCACCGAAGATCCGCGTCCCGCGGCCCGCGGCCGTGGCGATCCAGGGTTCGCTCACCCCGGGGGCCAGCGACGCGACGGCGGCCCGAGCCTGCGGCGGGCACTCGGGGGCGGGCTCCTCCGGCGGCGGCTCGTGACCGTGGCTGACCATGGTCCGCTCGCCCTCGTACGCCATGGAGACGGTGACGGGCGAATGCCAGCCGGCGACGGTCCGCGACGACGTCAGGTCGATGCCCTCGCCCTGCTCCAGGCTGTCCCAGCAGTACTCGCCGTAGTGGTCGTCCCCGAAGGCGGCGGCCAGCGACGTCCGCAGCCCGAGCCGCGCGAGGGCGGTGGCCATGTTGGCGACGCCACCGGGGCTGGACCCCATGCCGCGCGCCCAGGACTCGGTCCCCCGCACGGGGGCGCTGTCCAGCCCCGTGAAGATGATGTCGAGGAAGACGGTCCCCGTCAGATAGACGTCGCAGGGCGGATCGGCGGGGGTGCGCAGCCGAGCGAGCGGATCCACATGCGCCGGGTCGTTGGAGTTCACGGTGGGCTCCCCAGAGTGGTGAGGGTCCGCACAGTGTGCCTGATACCCCCCGGACAACGCGCGTAGCACGGCGTACGGAACGGGAGCCGGTGCCCCCGGAACGGCGCCGCAGCCAGAGCCCCGGCACCCCGGAAAAACAGGCTCGCCTACCCCTACTCCTACCCCCCAAACAGAACGTGGCCCAGATCACACCGGCCCGGCTGTTTTCACCCTCCCCGCGCTTGATACAAATTGGCCGCGCCCCCTCGTATCGCGAGCCCCCGGCGCACCCCCCAAATCCCCTTGCCTGTTCAGGCATCCCCGTAATTCCGCACGCCCTGATCCCCGTACACCGCCACGCCTTGGAACGCCCGTGTCCCGCCGCACTCCCCGGCCCCTTGTCGCTCTCTTCACGGCCGGTTATCTGGCCCCGTATCTGCTGCCCACCGTCGTGGGCCGCCTCGGCGACAGCCTCCATCTCCCCCCGGCGCAGGCGGGCCTCATCGGCAGTGCGCTGCTGATGAGTTCGGCCGCGGCGGGCTTCACCTTCGCCGGCCGTGTGGACCGCATGGGCCCCCGCACCCTCGCGAGAGCGGGCCTGCTGCTCGCGGCGCTGGGATACAGCGCGGCCGCGGCGACGTCCTTCGTACCGCTGGTGGTCATCGGCGCGATGGCCGGAGGCTTCGGCTCGGGCACGGCGACGACGGTCGCCGCGACGGGAATCGCAGGGCAGCGCGACCCGCACCGGGCGTCGACGCTGGGCCTGCTCAGCGTCTCGGCGCTGGCAGGCGCGCTGTATCTGACGATGCCTCATCTGGGCACCGGTCACGCGCTGCCGTTCGCGGCGATCGCGCTGACGGCGCTGGCGACGTGGCCGGCGACCTCCGGTCTGGAGAGCGGCACCGCCCAACTCGCCACCCCGGCCGGGCAGCCCAGGCCCGCCGGCCCTCTCCCCTTCCGCCGCTCGGGTCTGGTCCTTGCCGCGGCGATGCTCTGCTGGTCGATGGCGCAGAACTCCCTGTGGGGCGTCAGCAGCCGCATCGGCACGGACCAGGCGGGCCTGACGGAGATCACCGTCGGGGCGGTCTTCGCGGTGGCGCTCGGCACGGCGCTCGTGGGCGTGCTCGGCGCGGGGGCGCTCGGGTCCCGGCTCGGCCGCGCCGCCCCGATCGGCGCGGGCACGGCACTGATCGCGTGCTGCATCGTGGTGAGCGCCCGCGCGGACGACCTCACGTCGTTCGCGACCGGTGAGATCGCGTGGAACACGCTGTACCCGGTCGTCCTGTCGTATCTGATCGGCCTGGCCGCGTCCCTGGACCCGCGTGGCCGCTGGGCGGTCCTCGTCGGCTCGGCGGCGTCGCTCGGCACGGCCTGCGGGCCGCTCACCGGCAGCGTCCTCTCGCAGACGGCGGGCTACCCGGCGATGGGCACGACGCTCGCCGTGGCGCTGCTCGTCCTCGCGCTGCCGCTCACGGCGGTGGCGCTGCACACGGGCGGCAGCCCGCTGCTGCGGCCAGGCACGGTCCGCAGGAGGGGCGGCGCACCCGCCGCCCTGGTGGCCGGTGTGACGGGCGCCCCGGCGGGCGCGGTCCCGCAGATGGGCGCGCCGGAGCAGCCGGTCGTGGAGATCACGGTGAGCACGCCCCAACCGGCCCCGACGCAGGAGGAGTTCTCCACGGCGGGACCGCGGGGCGGTTCGGCGGGGCTCGGTCAGTCGTCGAACGCGAACGCGTCGACCTCGGCGAGGTAGCGCGAGCGCAGCTCCTCGTCGTCGTCGAGGAACGACGCGACGAACGAGTTGCGGGCGAGCTCGCGCAGCCGCTCGTGGTCGAGCGCGAGCGCCTCGTGGACCGCGTGGAAGGTGTCTCCGACGTACCCGCCGAAGTAGGACGGGTCGTCGGAGTTCACCGTGCAGAGCAGACCGGCGTCCATCATCCGCGGCAGCGGGTGGTCCTCCAGTACGTCGACGGCGCGCAGCCGCACGTTCGACAGCGGACACAGCGTCAGGGGCACCCGGTCCCGCACGAGCCGCTCGACGAGCGCCGGGTCCTCGACGCAGCGGAGCCCGTGGTCGATGCGCTCGACGCCGAGCACGTCGAGCGCCTCCCATACGTACGAGGGGTCGCCCTCCTCGCCCGCGTGGGCGACCTTGCGCAGGCCGAGCGCGCCCGCGGCCTCGTACACCTCGCGGAACTTGGAGGCGGGGTTGCCGACCTCGGCGGAGTCGAGACCGACACCCACGATCCGGTCGAGGTAGGGCTTCGCGGACTCCAGGGTCTGCATCGCCGACTCGGCGGACTGGTCGCGCAGGAAGCACATGATGAGCCGGGTGGAGACGCCGTGGCGCTCCACGCTCTTCGACAGGGCGGCGCTCAGGCCCTCGACGACGGTCCCGATCGGCACGCCGCGGGCGGTGTGGGCCTGCGGGTCGAAGAAGATCTCGGCGTGCCGCACGCCCTGCTCGGCGGCGCGCGCGAGATAGGCGTCGGCGAGCTGCTCGAAGTCCTCCTCGGTCCGCAGGACTGCCATCAGGCCGTAGTACAGGTCGAGGAAGGACTGCAGGTCTTCGAAGAGGTAGGCCTTGCGGAGGGCCTCGGTGTCGGCGAACGGCAGGTCGACGCCGTTGCGGGCCGCGAGCTCGAAGGCGAGCTCGGGTTCGAGCGTGCCTTCGATGTGCAGGTGGAGTTCGGCTTTGGGGAGCGAGGCGAGGGACATCAGAGCATGGTACGCCCGGTATTAGATACGTTTGGGCACCTGGACCCGGTCCAGGTCGCGTGCCACCGTCAGCTCTCCGGTGAAGCCGACGGCGCGGGCCTGGCGCTCGAACTCCTCGGGGTCGGAGTAGCGCTGACTGAAGTGCGTGAGCACGAGATGCCGCACCCCGCCCTCGGCCGCGACGCGCGCGGCCTGTCCGGCGGTCAAGTGGCCGTGGTCGGCCGCCAGTTGGTGGTCACCATCGAGGAAGGTCGACTCGATGACGAGCATGTCGCACCCCTCGGCGAGCTCGCTCACCCCGTCGCAGAGCCGGGTGTCCATGACGAACGCGAACCGCTGCCCGCGCCGCACCTCGCTCACGTCGTCGAGGGTGACGCCGCGCAGGGACCCGTCGCGCTGAAGGATCCCCACGTCGGGCCCGGAGATGCCGTGTTCGGCGAGCAGTCCGGGCAGCATGCGGCGCCCGTCGGGCTCCACGAGGCGGTAGCCGTAGGACTCGACGGGATGGGAGAGGCGGCGCGCGTCCAGCGTGTACGACGGCGTCTCGGCGAGGACGCCGCCCACGCCGCCCACCGGCTCCTCGGCGAGCGCGACGCTCTCGCGGTACGCGGTGGCGTACCGCAGCCGGTCGAAGAAACGCTGCCCGGAGCGCGGGTAGTGCGCGGTGACGGGATGCGGCACCCGGTCCAGGTTGATGCGCTGGATGACCCCGGCGAGGCCGAGGGAGTGGTCGCCGTGGAAGTGGGTCACGCACAGCCGGTTGAGGTCGTGCGCGGCGACGCCGGCCCGCAGCATCTGGCGCTGCGTGCCCTCGCCGGGATCGAAGAGGATGCCCTCCCCGTCCCAGCGCAGCAGGTAGCCGTTGTGGTTGCGGTGCCTCGTCGGCACCTGGCTCGCGGTACCGAGCACCACCAATTCCCGTACGGACACGGTGCGTTACCCGGCGCCCGCTAGCCGGGGGGCCACTGGAGGCCGCGGCCCCCGAGGACATGGGCGTGGGCGTGGAAGACGGTCTGGCCCGCGCCGCTGCCGGTGTTGAACACGACGCGGTAGCTGTCGAGCTTCTCCCCGGCGGCGACCTCGGCCGTCTCCCGCAGCATGTCGGCGGCGATCTGCGGCTCGGCGGCGGCGAGGGTCGCGGCGTCGCGGTGGTGGACGCGCGGGATGACGAGGACATGGGTCGGCGCCTGCGGGTTGATGTCCCGGAAGGCGACGGTGGTCTCGGTCTCCCGTACCAGCGTGGCCGGGACCTCCCCCGCGACGATCTTGCAGAACAGGCAGTCGGCCTGCGGCTCTCCGGCCACGATCACGTCTCCTCACACCGTCCGGTCAATACGCCGGGAATGCTATCCGGCCCGCCGCCACCCGCGACGCCTGCCTCCTACGACAGGCCCTGCGCCCGCCCGCGCGGCTCCGGGAGTTCGGGTGCCGTCCGCGCCGGGCTCTCGGCGAGCGCCGCGAGGGCGATGCGCACGGCCTCGTCGAGCTGCGGGTCGCGCCCGGCCGCGTGGTCCTGCGGGGCCGCGACCACCTCGACATCGGGGTCGACGCCGTGGTTCTCCAGCCCCCACTCGTAGCCGTCCAGCCAGGTCGCGTACTTCGGCTGGGTCACCAACGTGCCGTCGACGAGCCGGTAGCGGCTGTCGATGCCGATGACGCCGCCCCAGGTGCGTACACCGACCACGGGCCCGATCCCGAGCGCCTTGATCGCCGCGTTGACGATGTCGCCGTCGGAGCCGGAGAACTCGTTGGCGACGGCCACCACGGGGCCGCGGGGCGCGTCCATCGGGTAGCTGAAGGGGCGGGAGCCGCGCGGCAGGTCCCAGCCGACGACCCGGCGGGCCAGCTTCTCGACGACGAGCTGCGAGGTGTGTCCGCCGCGGTTCTCGCGCACGTCGACGACGAGTCCGTCACGCGCCACCTCGACCCGCAGGTCGCGGTGGATCTGGGCCCAGCCGGGGGCCTGCATGTCGGGCACGTGGAGATAGCCGAGGCGGCCGCCCGACTGCTCGTGGACGTGGGCGCGGCGGTCGACGACCCAGGCGTGGTAGCGCAGCGGCTCCTCGTCGGCGACGGGGACGACGACCGCGTGGCGCGGGTCGCCGCCGCCGGCCGGGGAGACGGTCAGCTCGACGGGCTTGCCCGCCGTCCCGACGAGGAGCGGTCCCGGACCGGTGACGGGGTCGACGGGTCGTCCGGCCACCGCGATGATCGCGTCACCCGCGCGCACGGCCACCCCGGGCGCGGCGAGCGGTGCGCGGGCGAGCGGGTCGGACGTCTCGGTGGGCAGGACGCGGTCGATGCGCCAACTTCCGTCCTCGTGGCGGGAGATGTCCGCGCCGAGGAGGCCCTGCCGCCGGTCGCCGCCGCTCCAGCCGCCGCTCGGTGTGACGTAGGCGTGGGAGGTGCCGAGTTCGCCCTGGACCTCCCACAGGAGGTCGACGAGGTCGTCGTGGGTGGCGACGCGGTCGAGGACGGGCCGGTAGCGCTCCAGGACGCCGTCCCAGTCGACGCCGTCCATGTCCGCGCGCCAGAAGTTGTCCCGCATGAGGCGGCCCGCCTCGTCGTACATCTGCCGCCACTCGGCGACAGGGTCGACGTCCTGGCGGACCCGGCTCAGGTCGACGGTGATGTTGGTGTCGCTGTCGTCGTCGGAGGAGGCGCGCCGGTCGCTCGGCACGACCTTCAGCTTGCCGTCGGTCCACAGCAGGACGCGCTTGCCGTCGCCGCTGACGGCCAGGTGGTCGGCGTCGGAGGCGAGGTGCTCGATGCGCTGCTGGGCGAGGTCGTAGCGTTCGAGCTCGCTCTTGGGGTCGGGGTCGTCGGGGGTGGCCCGGGACGCGCCGAGTACGCCCTGGAGCGGGTGCCGCAGCCACAGGACGCCGTCCTTGGCCGCCCGCAGGGTCGTGTAGCGGGCGGCCTCGACGGGGAACGCGACGATGCGGTCGGCGAGCCCTTCGAGGTCGATACGGGTGGTGGGGGTGCCTTCGCTGTCGGGGGTCTCGGCGGCGGGGCTGTCCGGGGTGTCGAAGGGGCGGCCGTGGCGCTGCGGGCCGAACGGGGACGGCGTCGCCGCGGCGAGCGTGATCAGGTGGGGCCGCGAGCCCCCGACGAACGCGAGGTCGAAGACGTGCTCGTCGTAGACCGGGTCGAAGGAGCGCGCGGAGAGGAACGCGAGGTGTTTGCCGTCGAGGGTGAACGCGGGCGCGTAGTCCCGGAACCGCAGCGGCGTCGCCTCCGTCACCGACAGGTCGGCGGTGTTGGCGAGCTTGAGGTGGCGCAGGGGCGAGGGGCCGGGGTGCGACCAGGCGAGCCACGCCGAGTCCGGCGAGAAGACGAGACCCGTCACGTCGCCGTCCTCGCTGCGGTCGACCTCCCTGACCTCGCCGCTCTCGCGCTCGACGAGCAGCACGCGCCCGTCGTGCGAGGCGACGGCGGCCCGGCTGCCGTCGGGCGCCATCGCGAGGTTCAGTACGCGGCCGAGCTGCCCGGCGGCGAGCCTGCGCGGGGTGGCGCCGGGCGCGATGCCGGTGGCGGGCGCGAACTCCAGGGCGTCGTCGCCCTCGGCGTCCGTCACCCACACCACGTGTTCCTCGCCCTCGACGCGGAAGGTCCGCGGGAGGCGGGCTCGTACGCCGGATCGGGCGGCCAGCGCGCGGGCGGGCCCGGAGCGGTGGGTGACCCAGTGGACCGCGCCGCGCACCGCGACGGCGCTGCCGCGCGCGGTGTGGTCGGGTGCCGCCGCGCCGAACCAGCGGGCGGCGCTGACGGGGTGGGGCTGGAGGTCGACGCGCTGCCCGCCGAGGCGGACGTCCAGGCGGCGCGGCGCGGCGTCCTCCGCGCCCGGCGCGCTGTCGAGGTCGTCCACGATCCACAGTTCACCGGCCGACGCGTACACGACGCGTGTGCCGTCGCTCGACGCGTGCCGGGCGTAGAAGCCGTCGAGCGGCGTGTGCCGGCGCAGTGAACTGCCGTCCGCGAGAGACGAGTACAGGGCGCCGACGCCTTCGTGGTCGGACAGGAAGGCGACCCGGTCTCCCACCCACATCGGGTACTCGATGTTCCCGTCGAGCTCCTCGTGGAGGCGGACGAACTCGCCGTCGCCCGCCCGGTCGATCCACAGCTTCCCCGCGGTGCCGCCCCGGTAGCGCTTCCACCAGGCGGCCTCGCGGCCCATCGGCGCGGACAGCAGGACGACCTGCCCGCCGGGCCCGGTCACGACGTCGCCCACGGGCCCGTAGGGGAGCGTGGTGGCGGGTCCGCCGTCGAGGGGTACGGCCCTCGCCCAGCTGCGGCGCAGGGACGCCTGGCCCTGGGTACTGAGCGCGAGGACCTGCCCGTCGGGGGTCCAGCCACGCACCGTCGTCCTCGAACTGCCCCAGTACGTAAGGCGTTTCGAGGGTCCGCCGTCGACCGGGGCGATGTGCACCTCGGGAGCGCCGTCGCGGGTGGACGTCCAGGCGACGGTGGTGCCGTCGGGCGAGATCCGGGGGTGGCTGACGGGAACGTTGTCGGCGCTGACGCGCCAGGCGCGCCCGCCGTCGAGAGGGGCGACCCAGACGTCGTCCTCGGCGGTGAAGGCGGCCAACTCGCCGTGCAGATGCGGGAACCGGAGATATCCAGAGTGCGCTGTCCGTGTCACCCGATCACCCTAGGCACGCGCACGGTGCCCGGTCAGGGCTTTCGTCACTTGCCCGCGGCGATACGGCTTGTTCCGGCGCCCTGCGGGACCGAAGATCGCTGCGTGCTCAGCCGCCCATCAGCAGCCATTCCTGGAGCTCCACGATGTTGCCCTCGGGGTCCTTGAGGTGTGCGACCCGCATCCGGTCGGTCATCGGCGCGGGCCCGTGGAGGATCTCGGCGCCGCGCGCGACGATCTGCTCGCAGTACTCGTCCAGGTCGTCGACCCGCAGCACGACGAGGGAGCGGTACCCGTCCGGGGCGCCACTCAGATCGCCGATGACCTGCGCCATCAACGCCCGGTCCTCGAGCGCGATGCCCGCGGAGCCCGCCGCGGGGCTGAACTTCTCGTACGGGCCGTCCTGAGCGCCCGACTGCGGCTTGAGACCGAGCACGTCCGCGTAGAAGCGGTAACAGGCACGGAAGTCGGTGACGAGGAGTCTGACCTGGGCGAGTTCCACGCGTTCCCCTCGGGGGTTGATCAGGACCAGCGGCCGGTACGGCCGAGGAGCAGCGCCGTCGCGGCGGTCCCCGCGGTCGACGTACGCAGAACGCTACGCCCGAGCCGGTACGGACGCGCGCCCGCCTCGGCGAACGCGGCGAGCTCGTCGGGCGAGACGCCGCCCTCCGGGCCGACCACGAGGACGATGTCCCCGGCCGTGGGGAGCTCGGCGGTGGCGAGGGCGCCGCTGTCGCAGTCACGGTCCTCGTGCAGGACGGCCGCGAAGTCCGCCCCGGCGAGAAGCGCCGCCACCTGCTTGGTCGTCGCGGCGTCGGCGACGTCCGGGAAGCTCACCCGGCGGGACTGCTTGCCCGCCTCGCGCGCGGTGGCCCGCCACTTGCCGAGCGCCTTGGCGCCGCGGTCGCCCTTCCACTGCGTGATGCAGCGGGCGGCCTGCCACGGCACGATCGCGTCGACACCGGTCTCCGTCATGGTCTCGACGGCGAGTTCGCCCCGGTCGCCCTTGGGCAGGGCCTGGACGACGGTGATCCTGGGCGCCTGCGCGGGCTCCTCCTGGACGGGGCCCGCCGTGACGACGAGACGGTCCTTGCCCTCGGCGGCTTCCACGACCGCCTCGGTCCAGCGCCCGCGCCCGTCGGTCAGGACGACGTCCTCACCGGCCCGGAGCCGCTTCACGGATACCGCGTGCCGCCCCTCGGCCCCGTCGAGCACGAACGTTTTGGCGGACGGCACCTCGTCGACGACGAACACCGGCGCCGTCATGCGGCACCCCGCGTACCCAACGCGTCCTTCGCCTCGGCGAGTTCGGCCGCGAGCACCTCGACGAGCTGTCCGGCGGGCAGCTCACGGGCGAGCCGGTGACCCTGCCCCGCCCACAGCGCCATCCCCTGCGGGTCCCCGGCCTTGGCGGCGGCCTTGCGCAGCGTCGACGTCATGTGGTGGATCTGGGGGTAGGCGGCGGGCGCGTACGGGCCGTGCTCGCGCATGAACCGGTTCACGAGGCCGCGCGCCGGGCGCCCGGAGAACGCCCGGGTCAACTCGGTCCGCACGAACAGCGGGTTGGTCATGGCCTGCTTGTGCAGCAGGTTGGCGCCGGACTCGGGGCAGACCAGGAAGGCCGTGCCGAACTGTCCGGCGTCGGCGCCCGCGGTGAGCACGGCGGCGAGCTGCCCGCCGCGCATGAGGCCGCCGGTGGCGATGATCGGGATCTGCACGGTCTCACGGACCTGGGCGATCAGCGCGATGAGCCCGATGCCGGAGCCGTCTGCCTCCGGGTTGTCCCGGTGGGTGCCCTGGTGGCCGCCCGCCTCGATGCCCTGGACGCACACCGCGTCGGCGCCGACCCGCTGGGCGGCCTGCGCCTCCTCCGGGGTGGTCACGGTGACGGCGGTGAGGGTGCCGACACGGGCGAGGGAGTCGAGGACGTCGCGGCTCGGGCAGCCGAACGTGAAGGTGACGACCGGTACCGGGTCGTCGAGGAGGATCGCGAGTTTCGCGTCGAAGCCGTCGTCGCGGCCGCCGTCCGGATCGCCGAGCTGCGTCTCGTACCAGGCGGCCTCACCGGCGAGCTGGCTGGCGTAGACGGCGACGGCCGCGGGGTCCGCGTACTCGGGCTGCGGCATGAAGAGGTTCACGCCGAACGGCTGGTTGGTCAGCCCCCGTACCTGCTTGATCTCCTGGTACATCCCGTCGGCGGTTTTGTACCCGGCGGCGAGGAATCCGAGCCCGCCGGCCTCCGACACGGCGGCGGCGAGCTGCGGACAGGAGGCACCGCCCGCCATGGGTGCCTGCACGATCGGATAGTGACAGAGATCGGTCAGCGTGGGGGACATGACCGCATCGTGCCACGTCCCCCGCATCGGACCGAATCGGCCCTTCCGCGTGGCATGTGCCACGCGTGATGCGGGGGACGTGGTCCCTGCTTCTTGTGTACGCCGGGCTCGGTCAGCGCCCGTTGAACGCGTCCTTGAGCCGCGAGAACAGCCCCTGCTGGCCGGGCTGGAACTGCCCCGTGGGACGTTCCTCGCCGCGCAACTTCGACAGCTCACGCAGCACCCGCTCCTGCTCGGCGTCCAGCTTCGTCGGCGTCAGGACCTCCACGTGCACGATGAGGTCGCCGCGGCCGCCGCCGCGCAGGTGCGTGATGCCGCGCCCGTGCAGCGGGACCGACTGACCGGACTGCGTGCCCGGCCGGATGTCGATCTCCTCCAGGCCGTCGAGCGTCTCGAGCGGCACCTTGGTGCCGAGCGCCGCGGCCGTCATCGGGATGGTGACGGTGCAGTGCAGATCGTCGCCGCGCCGCTGGAAGACGGGGTGCGGCAGCTCGTGGATCTCGACGTACAGGTCACCGGCGGGACCGCCGCCGGGGCCGACCTCGCCCTCGCCCGCGAGCTGGATCCGCGTGCCGTTGTCGACGCCGGCCGGGATCTTCACGGTGAGCGTGCGCCGCGAGCGGATGCGGCCGTCGCCGGCGCACTCCGGGCACGGCGTCGGCACGACCGTGCCGAAGCCCTGGCACTGCGGGCACGGCCGCGAGGTCATGACCTGGCCCAGGAAGGACCGCGTGACCTGGGACACCTCGCCGCGGCCGCGGCACATGTCACAGGTCTGCGCGGACGTGCCGGGCGCGGCACCCTCGCCGCTGCAGGTCGTACAGACGATGGCCGTGTCGACCTGGATGTCCTTGGTGGTCCCGAAGGCGGCCTCGTCCAGCTCGATCTCGAGCCGGATCATGGCGTCCTGGCCGCGGCGTGTGCGCGACCGGGGACCACGCTGGGACGCCGTTCCGAAGAACGCGTCCATGATGTCGGAGAAGTTCCCGAAGCCGCCGGCGCCGAAGCCACCGGCCCCGCCTCCGCCCGCCTGCGAGAGGGGGTCGCCCCCGAGGTCGTAGACCTGCTTCTTCTGCGGGTCCGACAACACCTCGTAGGCGGCGTTGATCTCCTTGAACCGCTCCTGTGTCTTCGGGTCCGGATTGACGTCCGGGTGAAGCTCACGGGCCAGCCTGCGGAAGGCCTTCTTGATCTCGTCCTGGGAGGCGTCGCGGCGCACGCCGAGTACGGCGTAGTAGTCCGTGGCCACTTACGACTCCGCCAGGATCTGTCCGACGTAACGTGCCACTGCGCGTACTGCTCCCATCGTTCCCGGATAGTCCATGCGGGTCGGTCCGACCACGCCGAGCTTGGCGACTGCCTCGCTGCCCGAACCGTAGCCGACCGAGACCACGGAGGTTGAGCTGAGTCCCTCATGGGCGTTCTCATGACCGATCCGTACGGCCATGCCCGAATCGTTGACCTCACCAAGGAGCTTGAGGAGCACGACCTGCTCCTCCAGTGCCTCCAGCACGGGCCGGATGGTGAGGGGAAAGTCATGTCCGAAGCGGGTGAGATTGGCGGTGCCGCCGATCATCAGCCGCTCCTCGGTCTCTTCGACGAGCGTCTCCAGCAAAGTGGAGAGCACCGTCGCGACCGTGCCGCGGTCCTCCGTGTCGAAGGACTCCGGCAGGTCCTGCACCAGCTGCGGCACGTCCGCGAAGCGGCGTCCCGCGACCCTGCTGTTGAGCCGGGCCCGTAGATCGGCGAGAGAGGTCTCGCCGAACGGCGCCGGGCAGTCGATCATCCGCTGCTCGACCCGCCCCGTGTCCGTGATCAGTACGAGCATCAGGCGGGCGGCGGCGAGCGAGAGCAGTTCCACGTGGCGCACGGTGGACCGCGTCAGGGACGGGTACTGCACCACGGCGACCTGCCGCGTCAGCTGCGCGAGCAGCCGCACGGTCCGGCCGACGACGTCGTCGAGGTCGACGGCGCCGTCGAGGAAGTTCTGGATGGCGCGGCGCTCGGGCCCCGTCATCGGCTTGACCGCCGTCAGCTTGTCCACGAACAGGCGGTAGCCCTTGTCGGTCGGGATCCGCCCGGCGCTCGTGTGGGGCTGGGCGATGAAGCCCTCCTCCTCGAGCGCCGCCATGTCGTTGCGCACCGTCGCCGGTGAGACGCCGAGGCTGTGCCGCTCGGTGAGCGCCTTGGAGCCGACCGGCTCCTCGGTCCCCACGTAGTCCTGGACGATGGCGCGCAGCACTTCGAGCCTGCGTTCACTGAGCATTCGCGCGCACCTCCAGCTGTGTCGTCCGCGGCTGGCACTCGGTGCGGCCGAGTGCCAATGGTCTCCGAGTCAGTGTACGGCCGGTGGGTACGGGCCCGGCAAGGGCGCTAGCGTCGGCCCCATGGACGACCTGGACTGGAATGCGGTGGGCTGGGAGGAGCTGTCCGCTCGGGCGGGGCGGGTCCGGCTGCCGGGCTGGGACTGCACGACGGGCCTTGTCGTGGGCGACGGGGCGGCGTTGCTCGTCGACACGGGTTCATCACTTCGTGAGGGTGCGGCGCTGCGGGCGGACACCCGGCGCCTCATCGGCCCGCACGCGCGCGTGACGCATATCGCGCTGACGCACCCCCATTTCGATCACGTTCTCGGCACGGCGGCGTTCGCCGGTGTCGAGGTGTACGGCGCCGCGGGCATCGACACGGTGTTCACGCGGGGCCGTGACGAGCTGCGGGCGTCCGCGGTGGCGCACGGCGTGCCGCACGAGGAGGCGGCCGAGGCCGCTGACGTGCTCGTCGTGCCGCACCACCGGGTGTGCGGGGAGTGGACGCTCGATCTGGGCGGCGGGCTCCAGGTGCTGCTCGCGAACATGGGCCCGGCGCACAGCGGGCACGACCTGGCGGTCCTGGTACCGGGCACGCCCGAGGTCGTCTTCTGCGGCGATCTGGTCGAGGAGTCGGGCGAGCCGCAGGCGGGCCGTGACGCGGTGCCGAGCCGCTGGCCGGCCGCCCTGGACCGGCTGCTGGAACTGGGCGGTGAAGATGCCGTGTACGTCCCCGGGCACGGAGCTGCGGTGAATGCGGAGTTTGTCCGTGCGCAGCGTGCCGCGCTGGCGGCGCGTTTCGGCGTGTCGTGACCCTCGGACCGCACCTTCTTCCTATCGTCGTTCGAATGCGCCAGTACTCCCCCGACTTCACCCCGCCATGGAAGAAGCAGCAGGCCGCGCCCGAGGTGGCGGCGGACGTGGATCTCGTGGTCGAGGAGGTCACGACCGGGTTCTGCGGGGCGGTCATCTGCTGCGAGAAGACGGCCCAGGGCCCGACGGTGACCCTGGAGGACCGCTTCGGCAAGCACCGGGTGTTCCCCATGGAGCCGCGCGGCTTCCTGCTCGAGGGCCGGGTCGTCACCCTCGTACGTCCTGCGTCCGCCGCGCCCGTACGTCCCACACGCACGGCCTCCGGGTCGGTCGCGGTGCCCGGGGCACGGGCCCGGGTCGCGCGGGCCGGGCGCATCTATGTGGAGGGCCGGCACGACGCGGAGCTGGTGGAGCGGGTCTGGGGCGACGACCTGCGCATCGAGGGCGTGGTCGTGGAGTACCTGGAGGGCGTCGACGACCTGCCCGCGATCGTCGCCGAATTCGCCCCGGGGCCCGACGCGCGGCTCGGCGTCCTCGTCGACCATCTGGTGCCCGGCTCGAAGGAGTCACGCATCGCGGCGCAGGTCACCGGCGAGCACGCGCTGGTCGTCGGCCACCCCTACATCGACGTGTGGGAGGCCGTGAAGCCGTCGGCCGTGGGCATCCGGGCGTGGCCCCGGGTGCCGCGCGGCCAGGACTGGAAGACGGGCGTGTGCCGGGCGCTCGGCTGGCCGGAGAACACCGGCGCAGCCTGGCAGCACATCCTGTCGCGGGTGCACAGCTACCGCGATCTGGAGCCCGAACTCCTGGGCAGGGTCGAGGAGTTGATCGATTTCGTGACGCTGCCCTGACGCTCCCCCGACAGCGAGGCTGCGCGGGCTCAGTCGACGAGGTCGCGGACGACCGCGTCGGCGAGGAGACGGCCGCGCAGGGTGAGGACAGCGCGCCCGGACTCGTACGGGGCCGCTTCGAGCAGGCCGTCGGACAGGGCCCGGCCGGCGGCGGCGCGGCCCGCCGGCTTCAGGAGCGACAGGGGGCAGCCCTCGAGGAGGCGCAGCTCCAGCAGGATGCGCTCGACGCGCCGGTCCTCGTCCGACAGGAGCTCGCGCCCCGCGCCGGGCGAGCGCCCCTCCGCGAGGCGCCCGGCGTAGGCGCCCGGGTGCTTCACGTTCCACCAGCGCACGCCGCCGACGTGGCTGTGCGCGCCGGGACCCGCGCCCCACCAGTCGGCGCCGCGCCAGTACAGCTCGTTGTGCAGGCAGCGCCCGGCGTCGGTGGTGGCCCAGTTCGACACCTCGTACCAGTCGAAGCCCGCCCCTGCGAGGACCTCGTCCGCGATCAGGTAGCGGTCCGCGTGGACGTCGTCGTCCGTCATCGGGACCTCGCCGCGGCGGATGCGCCGGGCGAGCTGGGTGCCCTCCTCGACGATCAGCGCGTACGCCGACACATGGTCGGGCCCGGCGTCGATGGCCGCCTCCAGCGAGGCCCGCCAGTCGTCGTCGCTCTCGCCTGGGGTGCCGTAGATCAGGTCCAGGTTGACGTGGTCGAAGCCCGCGGCGCGCGCCTCGGCGACGCAGGCCTCGGGGCGTCCGGGGGTGTGGGTGCGGTCGAGGATCTTCAGGACGTGCTGCTTGGCGCTCTGCATGCCGAAGGAGATCCGGTTGAAGCCCCCTTCGCGGAGGGTCTCCAGGTAGGCGGGGCCGACGGACTCGGGGTTGGCCTCCGTCGTCACCTCGGCGTCGGTCGCGAGCCCGAACTCGTCGCGGATCGCCCCGAGCATCCGTACGAGGTCGTCGGCCGCGAGGAGCGTCGGGGTGCCGCCTCCGACGAAGACGGTGCGCACCTGGCGCGGGTCGTCGCCGAGTACCTTGCGGGCGAGGCGCACCTCGTCGACGAGGGTGTCCGCGTAGTTGTCGCGAGAGGCGAGCACACCGCCGGAGCCGCGCAGCTCGGTCGCGGTGTACGTGTTGAAGTCGCAGTAGCCGCAGCGCGTGGCGCAGTACGGGACGTGCAGATAGAACCCGAGGGGCCGCTCGGCCGCCCCGGCCAGGGCGGAGGCGGGCAGCGCGCCGTCGTCGGGGACGGGCTCACCGTCGGGGAGTGCGGAAGGCATGGACCTATTGTCCCGCAGCCGTGAGGTTGCCCTGCCGGTCGCTGCTCCGGGGGTCACCGCGCCTGGAGGACCAGGAGGGCGAGGTCGTCGTCCGGCGGGCTCTCCGAGAACTCGTGGACCAGGCGTTTGATCCGCTCGGCGAGCAGGGGTGCGGTGAGTCCCGTGCAGCCGGCGAGGGCGTGGGAGAGGCCGTCGCCGTCGTCGAACTGGCGGTGCCCGTCCCTGCGCTCCGTCACCCCGTCCGTGACGCACAGGAGGGTGTCGCCGTCGTGGAGTACGAGGCTCTCGCTGGTGTAGCCGGGGTCGTCGACGACGCCGAGGAGCACCTGGGGCTCGGCGGCGGACCCGACCAGGCCGTCGGGCCGCAGCAGGAGCGGCAGCGGGTGTCCGGCGGAGGCCAGGGTGCAGCGCATCCCGTCCTCGGTGGGCACCAGCTCCCCGTAGAGCAGGGAGAGGAAGCGGGGGGCTCCCTCGGATGTGAGGCCCTGGCCGCCCGCGGCGGCGAGCGCGCGGGCCGCGGCGTCGGCCGCCTCCGTGGCGTCGTCGAGGAGGAGCCGGTTGAGACGGTCGAGGACCTCGGCGACCTGGTACCCCTCGCGGGCGAGCAGCCGCAGCCAGGGCCGGGCGAGGCCGATGACGACGGCCGCCTCCGGGCCCTTGCCCTGGACGTCGCCGAGCGCGAAGCACCAGCGGCCGTCACCGGCGGGGAACACGTCGTAGAAGTCGCCGCCCGGGCCGCCCGCGTCGCGCGGCTCGTAGACGAGCGCGGACTCGATGCCGGGGATCTGGGCGACGGCGGAGGGCAGCAGTCCGCGCTGGAGGATGCGGCTGATGGTGGCCTGGCGGGCGTAGCGGCGGGCGGCGCTGACGGCGAGGGCGACGCGGCGGGCGAAGTCCTCGACGAGGCCGGTGACCTCGTCGGGGAAGCGGGTCAGGCCGGCCCGCCCGATGAGGAGGGTGCCCACCGCGCGGCCGCCCGCGCTGAGGCGGTAGGCGAGCGCGGCGCCGGCCGGGTCGCCGCCGAGGGACTCGAAGGGCCACGGCACGGGGACGGCCGCGCTGCGCGCCGCGTCGGTGGGCTGTGGCGGGTCCTTCTCCAGGATCTTGCGGAGCTCCTCCATGCGGTTCTCGCTGGTGTGCCAGACGCGGGCGAGGCGGGGCGTGGCGAGGGCACCGGTGCCGCGGGCCGCCCGGTCGGCGGCGCCCCGGTCCGGCCTGCCGTCCTCGTCGTCGAGCCAGACGGCGCACCAGTCGGCGAGACGCGGCACCAGCATCTGTCCGGCGAGTGAGGCGACCTGGTCCTCGTCGAGCTGTCCCGCCAGCAGGTCGGAGGCCTCGGCGAGGAAGGAGAGCGCGCCGCGGTTGACCCAGTCCTGGTCGTGCGGGAAACGGCGCGGCGTGGGAGCCAGTATGTCGGCGGCGCGCAGCCCGCGCTGAAAGGTTCTTGCGCCGGGGAACGCCTCGGGGTCACCGCCCCGCGGCTCGGCGCCGTCGACGGGGAGGCGGGCCCAGACGGTCTTGGTGCCGTGCTGGTACGTGATCCCCCAGGCGTCGGAGAGGGAGGCCACGAGGCGCAGGCCGCGGCCGCACTCGGGGGTGTCGGGGCCCATGTCGGTGCGGTCGCTGCGGACGGCGCGGGCGGGGTGGTGGTCGGAGACCTCGATGACGAGGGCGGCGGGCGCGCACCCGCCGTCCAGGTCGTCGGGGTGGCCGGTTTCGAGACGGCACAGCAGCTCGACATTGGTGCCGGCGTGGACGACGGCGTTCGTGACGAGTTCGCTGAGTACGACCACGGCGTCGTCGGTGAGCCGGTCGCCGACGCCGTCCGTGGCAGTCAGGCCGAGCTCGGCCCAGTCGGTGAGAGCACCCCGTACGAAGCGGCGGGCGGCCGCGGGGGCCAGCGGGTTTCCGGGCAGCGAGGTCCGCACGACGGCCGGTGCTCCCGGCGGACGGGAGGGCTCGTCGGTGGCGTAGGTGGTCTCCCGTTGCAGCGGAATGGACCCCACGGTGCGGCTCCTGAGCAGTTCGGGCATAGACGCCTCAGGCGACACGGACAGAGTGACAGACTGATCCCGCCCATAAGCACCGAGTTACCGAAGTGGGCCACCATGAGCGCGAACAGTGCTACGCGTACTCCGGATCCGGACCGGATCGAGGCCGCCGAACCGCGTGCGCTGCTCGCCGCGATGACGTCGGCGCGGGACGGGGATTTCGCCAAGGCCCCGGAGACCGGGGAGAGCCTGGCGGCCGAACGCGGCGCGATGTTCCACCAGATCATGGACCGCAGCCGGCACTACGACGCCGAACTCACGCGTGTGCGGCAGGAGATCGTGCGGCACGGGCGGCTCGACGAGCGGGTCGAGGCGAGCCAGGGGAGGGCTCGCACTGGTGACGACGGCAGCGGCGCGGGGCGATCCGGCGCGTACGGTCACGATCGAGGCGACCGGTGAGCTGCTCGAACCGAATCTGACCGTGAACACGAGGCCGACCAACTATCCGCGTTCGCCGACGAGGTCACGCGTGTGGCCCGCGAGGCCGGCACCGAGGGCCGGCTCGGCGGCCACGTGCCGGAGCTGACGGCCCGCCGGTCCGCCGTCGAACGCGAACTGACGGCCGGCACCCTGCCGGACGCCGCCAAATGGCGCCGCCAGGTGACACAGATGATGGAGCTGTTACGGGAGATGCGTCGCGGCCGCACACCGTAGTGGCGGACCGCGACACATCCCTCAAGCGGTGACGCGGGGCGTCACTTCTCGCGCGAGGCCGCGTACATCTCGTCGATCAGGTGCCCGGCTGCATCGGTGCGGGGGCCGACCCCCGCACCCCCAGCCGCACAACCGCCGCCTCACGCCTCACGCCTCACGCCTCACGCGAGCCCGCGTACATCTCCTCGATCAGGTGCCCGTACTCGCGCTCGACGACCGGCCGCTTCAGCTTCAGGCTCGGGGTCAGCTCGCCGTGCTCGATGTCGAGGTCGCGCGGCAGGAGCTTGAACTTCTTGATGGTCTGCCACTTCTGGAGGCCCTGGTTGAGCTCCTTGACGTAGCCCTCGACCAGTTCGACCGTGACGGGGGCCGCGACCACATCGGCGTACGACTTGCCCTCCAGCCCGTGGCCCTTGGCCCACTCCAGGATGGACGGCTCGTCGAGGGCGATGAGCGCCGTGCAGAAGTTCCGGTCGGCGCCGTGCACCAGGATGTTCGAGACGTACGGGCACACGGCCTTGAACTGGCCCTCGACCTCGGCGGGCGCGACGTACTTGCCGCCCGAGGTCTTGATCAGGTCCTTCTTGCGGTCGGTGATCTTGAGGTAGCCGTCGGGCGACAGCTCGCCGATGTCGCCGGTGTGGAACCAGCCGTCGGACTCCAGGACCTCGGCCGTCTTCTCGGGCAGCCCGTGGTAGCCCTGCATGACGCCGGGGCCGCGCAACAGGATCTCGCCGTCGTCCGCGATCCGCACCTCCGTGCCGGGCACCGGCTTGCCGACCGTACCGGTGCGGTACGCCTCGCCGGGGTTGACGAAGGACGCGGCGGAGGTCTCCGTGAGGCCGTAGCCCTCCAGGATGTGCACACCCGCGCCGGCGAAGAAGTAGCCGATCTCGGGGGCGAGCGCGGCGGAGCCGGAGACGCAGGCGCGCAGCCGGCCGCCGAACGCCTCACGCAGCTTGGAGTAGACGAGCGCGTCGGCGACCTTGTGCTTCGCACCGAGTCCGAACGGCACCGAGGCCGAACCGGTCCTGCGGAAGTTGTCCTGGCCGGCCTTCGCGTACTCGCGCGCGACCTCGGCGGCCCACTGGAAGATCTTGTACTTGGCGCCGCCGCCCGCCCGCGCCTTGGCCGCGACCCCGTTGTAGACCTTCTCGAAGATGCGCGGCACCGCGGCCATGTACGTCGGCTGCACGATGGGCAGGTTCTCGATGATCTTGTCCACGCGGCCGTCGACGGCGGTGACGTGCCCGACCTCGATCTGCCCGGAGGTGAGGACCTTGCCGAAGACGTGCGCGAGGGGCAGCCACAGGTACTGCACGTCGTCCGGGCCGACCAGGCCGGTCGCGGAGATGGCCTTCGCCATGTACGACCAGTTGTCCTGCGGGAGGCGCACACCCTTGGGGCGGCCGGTGGTGCCGGAGGTGTAGATCAGCGTCGCGAGCTGGTCCGCGGTGATCGCGCCGACCTTCTCCTTGATCAGGTGCGGGTGCTTCTCCAGGTACGCGGCGCCGCGCTTCTCCAGGTCGGCGAGCGTGAGCAGCCAGCCCTCGGGGTCCGCGGCGTCCGGCTCGACCCCGGCCTCGTCGATGACGACGACATGGGCGAGGTCAGGCAGCTCGGCCCGGCGCTCGCGGGCCTTGGCCAGCTGCGCCGCGTCCTCGGCGATCAGGACCTTGCTGTCCGAGTCCGCGAGAATGAACGCCGACTCCTCGGCGTTGGTCTGCGGGTACACGGTGGTCGTCGCGGCGCCCGCGCACAGGATGCCGAGGTCGGCCAGGATCCACTCGACCCGCGTGGAGGAGGCGAGCGCGACCCGCTCCTCCGGCTGCACGCCCAGCTCGATCAGGCCGGCCGCGATGGCGTAGACCCGCGTCGAGGCCTGCGCCCAGCTCAGCGACTTCCACTCGTCGGGGCCCTCACCGGCGGCTGGTACCGGGTAGCGGTAGGCCTCGGTATCCGGCGTGGCCGCCACGCGCTCCAGGAAGAGGGCCGCCACTGACGGCGGACGGTTCTCGATCAGGGTCTGTGTGTCGCTCACGACGTCCTCCGGGGGCCCGCGGCAGCGCGGCGAGACTGGGCGCGGCTGGCTGATGGCGGCTGTTGTTTAACTGGCGAGTAACTACCGAGCAGTGATCAGAGTAGAGCGCGGTCGCCCGGTGCGTAAGGGGCCGCAGCCTGTCACTTCTTGTCGACAGCCGCTGTACACACGGCCCCCACAAAAGGCCCGCACAACAATGCCGGGAAATCAAGAGGCCCGCCGCACTGACGCGCGACGGGCCCCGGACAGCTGTGCCGACCGGCCTACTTCTTCTTCGTGCCGCTGTCGTCGCTGGAGAGCACGGCGATGAAGGCTTCCTGCGGCACCTCGACGGAGCCGACCATCTTCATGCGCTTCTTGCCCTCCTTCTGCTTCTCGAGCAGCTTGCGCTTACGGGAGATGTCACCGCCGTAGCACTTGGCGAGGACGTCCTTGCGGATCGCGCGGATCGTCTCGCGGGCGATGACCCGGGAGCCGATGGCGGCCTGGATCGGCACCTCGAAGGCCTGCCGCGGGATGAGCTCACGCAGCTTGGCGACCAGCCGCACACCGTACGCGTACGCCGCGTCCTTGTGCGTGACCGCGGAGAAGGCGTCGACCTTGTCGCCGTGCAGCAGGATGTCGACCTTGACCAGGCTGGAGTCCTGCTCGCCGGTGGGCTCGTAGTCCAGGGACGCGTAGCCGCGCGTCTTGGACTTCAGCTGGTCGAAGAAGTCGAAGACGATCTCCGCGAGCGGCAGCGTGTAGCGGATCTCGACGCGGTCCTCGGAGAGGTAGTCCATGCCGAGCAACGTGCCGCGGCGGGTCTGGCAGAGCTCCATGATCGAGCCGATGAACTCGCTGGGGGCGAGGATCGTGGCGCGCACGACCGGCTCGAAGACCTTGTCGATCTTGCCTTCGGGGAACTCGCTCGGATTGGTGACCGTGTGCTCGGTGCCGTCCTCCATGGCCACGCGGTAGACCACGTTGGGCGCGGTGGCGATGAGGTCGAGCCCGAACTCGCGCTCCAGGCGCTCACGGATCACGTCGAGGTGGAGCAGGCCGAGGAAGCCGACGCGGAAGCCGAAGCCGAGGGCGGCCGAGGTCTCCGGCTCGTAGACGAGCGCGGCGTCGTTGAGCTGCAGCTTGTCGAGGGCCTCGCGCAGGTCCGGGTACTCCGAGCCGTCCAGCGGATAGAGGCCCGAGAAGACCATCGGCTTCGGGTCCTTGTAGCCGCCGAGCGCGACGGTGGCGCCGTTGTGCAGGGAGGTGATCGTGTCACCGACCTTGGACTGACGGACGTCCTTCACGCCGGTGATGATGTAGCCCACCTCACCGACGCCGATGCCGTCGGCCGGGGTCATCTCCGGCGAGGAGACACCGATCTCGAGCAGCTCGTGCGTGGCGCCGGTGGACATCATCCGGATGCGCTCACGCTTGTTGAGCTGGCCGTCGACGACTCGTACGTAGGTGACGACGCCGCGGTAGGAGTCATAGACCGAGTCGAAGATCATCGCGCGGGCGGGCGCATCGGCGACACCGACCGGGGCCGGAATCTCGGCCACGACCTTGTCGAGCAGCGCCTCGACACCCATGCCGGTCTTCGCGGAGACCTTCAGCACGTCGTCCGGGTCGCAGCCGATGAGGTTCGCGAGCTCCTCGGAGAACTTCTCGGGCTGGGCGGCCGGCAGGTCGATCTTGTTGAGAACCGGGATGATCTTGAGGTCGTTCTCCATCGCCAGATAGAGGTTGGCGAGAGTCTGCGCCTCGATGCCCTGGGCCGCGTCGACGAGCAGGACCGTGCCCTCACATGCCGCGAGGGACCGTGAGACCTCGTACGTGAAGTCCACGTGCCCCGGGGTGTCGATCATGTTGAGGATGTGAGTGCTGCCCGGGTCCTCGCTCGGGGCCCAGGGCAGACGCACCGCCTGGGACTTGATCGTGATGCCGCGCTCGCGCTCGATGTCCATCCGGTCGAGGTACTGAGCACGCATCTGCCGCTGATCGACCACACCGGTCAGCTGGAGCATCCGGTCGGCGAGCGTGGACTTGCCGTGGTCGATGTGCGCGATGATGCAGAAATTGCGGATCAGAGCCGGGGCGGTACGGCTCGGCTCGGGCACATTGTTAGGGGTCGCGGGCACGCAGGGTCCTGTCTCTTGAGGCGCCTGTCGCCTCGGGTCGGATCGATACGTAGATTCCATGGTCCCACGGACGCGGGACTGCGCCCGGTTTGGGCCGCTCGGAGCACGGCTGGTAACGTTGACAGCTGTGTCTCTTGCCTTCTCAGCACGAGGCACCTCAAGAGAAATCACCGGCACGTGGGCGTGAGCTCGCGTGCCTGAACCTGAAAAGGCTCATTTCGTGGCGAACATCAAGTCCCAGATCAAGCGGATCAAGACCAACGAGAAGGCTCGTCAGCGCAACAAGGCTGTCAAGTCCTCCCTGAAGACCGCGATCCGCAAGGCCCGCGAGGCCGTTGCCGCGGGTGACACCCAGAAGGCCGAGGAGCTCACGCGCGAGGCTTCGCGCAAGCTCGACAAGGCCGTCTCCAAGGGCGTCATCCACAAGAACCAGGCCGCCAACAAGAAGTCGGCGCTTGCTTCCAAGGCTTCTTCCCTCAAGGGCTGAGTACCCGCTCCCTCACGGGACGGGCACTCCTTTGATGTGATCGCCGGACGGACCCGAGCGGGCCCTCTCTCTCCGCTCCCGGCCGGCACCCCGGATCTGCACGCGACTGCGTTCGCCACGCGGGTGCGGATCCATCGAGCTTGAACCTGAAACCCCGCACAGCCGCCCTTCCCCGGGACGGCAGGGCGGGGTTTTTGGCGTTCAGGCGGTCACGTGTCCCAGGACCCGTATTCGGATGGCTCAGCCGCGGCGGGAGCGGGCGGCCCTTGCGATGGCGACCACGGCTTTCTCCAGGGCGTACTCGGGATCGTCCCCGCCGCCCTTGACGCCCGCGTCGGCCTCGGCGACGGCCCGCAGCGCGACGGCCACTCCGTCCGGCGTCCAGCCCCGCATCTGCTGACGCACCCGGTCGATCTTCCACGGCGGCATCCCCAGCTCGCGGGCGAGATCAGCGGGCCGGCCGCCGCGTGCCGACGACAGCTTGCCGATGGCGCGGACCCCCTGGGCGAGCGCGCTGGTGATCAGCACGGGCGCCACCCCCGTCGACAACGACCACCGCAGCGCCTCGAGCGCCTCCGCGGCGCGGCCCTCGACGGCCCGGTCGGCGACGGTGAAGCTGGATGCCTCCGCCCGGCCCGTGTAGTACCGCGCGACGACCGCCTCGTCGATCGTGCCCTCGACGTCCGCGCTGAGCTGCGTCACGGCGGAAGCCAGCTCCCGCAGGTCACTGCCGATCGAGTCGACCAGGGCCTGGCACGCCTCCGGCGTCGCGGAACGGCCGATCACCCGGAACTCGCTGCGCACGAACGCCAGCCGGTCCGCCGGCTTGGTCATCTTGGGGCAGGCCACCTCGCGGGCCCCCGCCTTGCGGGCCGCGTCGAGCAGCCCCTTGCCCTTGGCGCCGCCTGCGTGCAGCAGCACCAGCGTGATCTCCTCGGCGGGAGCCGCCAAGTAGCCCTTCACGTCCTTGATCGTGTCGGCCGAGAGGTCCTGCGCATTGCGTACGACCACGACCTTGCGCTCGGCGAAGAGCGACGGGCTGGTCAGCTCGGCGAGCGTGCCGGGCTGGAGCTGGTCGGACGTGAGGTCACGCACATCGGTGTCCGCGTCGGCGGCGCGGGCGGCCGCCACCACCTGCTGCACGGCGCGATCGAGCAGCAGGTCCTCCTGCCCCACGGCGAGGGTGACAGGGGCTAGCACGTCGTCTGTTGCAGTCTTCCTGGCCATCGCGGTCAAGCATCCCACGCGGCACTGACAACCCCCGCAGTGCCGGAGAATGGCCGGGTGACCGATGCACGACATGTACTGGTGCTGCCCGACCGCGACGCCGCGGAGGAGGTGGCCGAGGAGCTTCCCGACCGGTTCGGAGTCACCGAGGAGCCCCAGCTCGTACGGGACGCGCTGGCCGGTGAGGACGACGCCGAGGACGCCCAGTGGCTCGTGGTGATCGAGGACCCCACCAGCCGTCTCGACACCGCCTCACTCGACGAATTCGCCGCGGAACACGACGGCTGGCTCGAAACGCCTTAGCCGGGGCTGCCCTGGCCGGGGCTGCGGGGGCCGGGGCTGCGGGGGCCGGGGCTGCCCTGGTCGGGGCGGCGGGGGCGTTGCGTCAGCCCTTGGGGACGATCTGGATGTCGAGCTCGATCGTCACGCTGGAGCCGACCGCCGCGATCCCACGGGCCAGCATCGTCTGCCAGTTGACCGTGAAGTCGTCGCGGTGCAGCTCCGTGGTGGCGCGGCAGGCCGCACGGGTCTCCCCCTCCATGCCGTTGCCCAGACCCAGGTACTCCGCGTCGAGCGTGACCGTACGCGTCACACCGTGCAGGGAGAGAGCGCCCGTGATCGCCCAGCGGCTGCCGCCCTTGTGCACGAACCGCTCGCTGTAGAACTCGAGCGTCGGGAAGTGGTCCACGTCGAGGAAATCGGCCGACCTGAGGTGGTCGTCGCGCATCTTCACGTTCGTGTCGATGGACGACGCGTCGATGACCACGTGCATCGCCGACTGCTCGACCCGCTCGGCGATGCGCAGCGCGCCCGCGAATGTGTTGAACCGGCCGTGGATCCGGGCCAGTCCGATGTGGCGCGCCGTGAACCCGACAGACGAGTGCATCGGCTCGATCTCCCAGTCCCCGGCGTCGGGCAGGGCGGGCGGCTGGGCGACCTGGAGCATGACGTCACCGAGAGAGGAGTGCGCGCTGTCGCCGACCGAGGCGCTCCCCCGGTACGGCGTGTAGCCCTCCGCCGTGACCGCGAGCCGGTAGTCACCGGCGGGAACGGCCGCGACGAACGAGCCGAACGGGTCGGCCCCGCCACTCACGACCGTGCGCCCCATGGCGTCGCTCACCGCGAACTCGGCGCCGCGCACGGGCTCGTTGACGGGGTCGAGCACCCGGCAGCTGACGAACCCCGCACCGGGCGGCACGCTCACCCCCGCGAGCGGACTCGTTCGTTGAGCCCGGTTCGTACGGTTTCCCAGCCAGCGGCCGAACATGTGCGAGACACCCCAGTGAAGCTTGACACCACCATCAACGAAGATGCATTCGACCATCGTTGTGGCATTCGAGGCAACACGGGCTCACATCGCGGGAATGCCAGAGACTGTTACCCCCTGTACAGAGATGCCTGAATTAGTCATTCCGCTTACCGTTTCACCAGCTCGGAGGCATTTCTACCAACCGGTAACAGCGCGTCCGACTCGGGGCACCCGTCATGACCCGCCCGCCACCACACCGAGCCCCGCGCCCTCCCGCTCCCCCGCCCCGGAACGGGCCGGCCCTGATCCGCCCTGCCCTGATCCGCCCTGCCCGGACCCGTCCTGCCCGGACCCGGTGACCGCCAACACCCCGTCCCGGTCCGTCCGGAGGACCACCGCTCCCCCGGCCCGCAACTCCGCGACCGTACGCGCCGACGGATGTCCATATTGGTTGTTCTCGCCGCAAGAGATCAGAGCAAGCCTGGGCGCGACCCGGCGCAGGAGTACCGGATCCTGGTAGGCCGAGCCGTGGTGGGCGACCTTGAGAACGTCCACGGGTGGCAGCGCCGCCACCCCGGGGGATCTCAACAGGGCGCGCTGCGCCGGTGGTTCGAGGTCACCCATGAGCAACAGGGTGAGGCCCGCGGTGCGGACCAGCAGCGTGACGCTCGCGTCGTTCGGGCCGTCCGGGTCCGGGGCGGGTCGCGGCGGCGGCCACAGCACCTGCCATGCGAGCCGGCCCGTCCGCCGCTGCTCCCCCGCGGCGGCCCGGGTCATCGTGATGTGCCGCGCTTCCGCCAACCCCCTGACAAAACGCACCTGCTCAGGCGGCTCGTCGAACCCCGTCGTCTCGATCGCCCCCACCTCACGACCCCGCAGCACCCCGGGCAGACCCGCGACGTGATCCGCGTGGAAGTGGGTCAGCAGGACGAGCGGGACCCGGGTGATCCCGAGCGAGCGCAGACAGCGGTCGACCAGCACCGGATCGGGCCCCGCGTCGACCACCACGCCGGCCCCCGCGCCCACCGCGAGCACCAGCGCGTCCCCCTGCCCCACATCGCACATGACCATCCGCCACCCCGGCGGGGGCCACCCCGTGATCACCCGGGTCAAGGGTCTCGGCTGCATGACCACGAGAACCAGCAGCAGCACACATATCCCCATGGCCCACGCAGACTTGAGCACCTGACGGCCCACGAGGATCACGCCCAGAGTGACGACTGCGAGCAGCAGCCCGCCACTCGGGCCACCGGGCCAGTCCACGCCTCCGCCGGGCAGTGCGGCGCCCGCGCGTGCGATGTCCGCGATCCATCCGGCGGGCCAGCTCGCGCACCAGGCAAAGGCCTTCGCGACCGGCATCGCCAGCGGCGCGGCGGCCAGCGCGGCGAACCCCAGCACCGTCGCCGGCGCGACCGCGAACTCGGCGAGCAGATTGCAGGGCATCGCCACCAGACTCACCCGTGACGCGATGACCGCGACCACCGGCGCACACACCGCCTGCGCCGCGCCGGCGGCGGCGAGCGCCTCCGCCAGTCGCGGCGGACACCTGCGCCGTCGCAGTGCCTCACTCCAGCGCGGTGCCAGGGTCAGCAGCGCACCCGTGGCCAGGACGGACAGCAGGAACCCGTAACTCCGGGCCAGCCAGGGGTCGTACAGCACCAGCAGCAGTACGACGGTGGCCAGGGCCGGGATCAGGGACCTGCGTCGCCCGGTGCCGATGGCGAGCAGCGCGACGGACCCGCAGGCCGCCGCCCTGAGCACGCTCGGCTCCGGTCTGCACACGATCACGAAGCCGAGCGTGAGCGCGCCGCCGAGCACAGCGGTTGCCCGAAGCGGGATGCCCAGCCTCGGCGCGAGGCCACGGCGCTCGGACCGGTGGGCGGTGCCGGGCGGGCCGATGAGCAGAGCGAGCAGGATCGTGAAGTTCGCCCCGCTGACCGCCGTCAGGTGCACCAGGTCAGTGGCCTCGAACGCCTCGTGCAGCTCAGGCGGAACACGTGAGGTGTCCCCGACGACCAGCCCGGGAAGCAACGCGCGCGCATCCCCCGGGAGCCCCTCGGTCGCCTCCCGCAGCCCTCCCCTCAGCTTCCCCGCGAGCCGCTGAGCCGTGGAGGGCGCGCCGACGACCCGCGGGCTCTCGTCCCGCCCGACGCGGAGCAGGGCCGCGACCCGGCCTCCGCCGGCCGACGCGGGCGCCAGCCCTCCGTGCACGACCAGCCGCGTGCTGGGCAGGAGCGACAGCCACGGCGTCCTCCCCGCGGCGGCGCGGTCCACGTCGACGAGGACCAGGACCGGTGTACGCACCCGCGTTCCGGCACCGCCCGAGGACCCGCCCTGCGCGCCGACTCTCAGCACATCGGCGGCGATGACGACGGAGGAGGGAGCCGGGCGGTCCCCCTTCACGCGGGGGCGCGTCAGCCGCGGGTCGGCCGTCACCTCCAACTCGACCGTCACCCGAGCGAATTGCCGGGCAAGCCCGGGAACAGGCCCGCGCGTCAGATCCGCGCCGTGCAAGGCGGCCGAGGCCGCGGACGCGGCAACGCACAGCAGCACGGCGGCCACGGACATACGAGGCCAGAGCGAGAACACTCTGTCGGGAGGGCGGGGTGGCGGTGACCGTAATCCCGAGGGCGGGGGCTGTAGTGGCGGACACGACGGCTCCGTCCTTCCGTGCCGCCCCCGCGTCGCCCCTCCCAGTAACAACACTCCGGCCACCGCCGCGCAGGTCAGCGCCAGAGCCGTCACCCAGACCGCCGGAGCGTCCAGGGTCACCGCTGCCGTGGCCCATGCCGCGAGCGCCGGAGGGACGAGACGGAGGTCTGCCGGACCCTCCTGCCGAGGGCTCGAGTCGCCCAAGGAAGAGTCCGAGGCCGGTGCAACTCCCCTGTTCCTCATGGCCGTACGAGATTCTGGAGGTCGGAGAAACGCCGGTCGCCGATGCCGTTGACCTCGCGCAGCTCGTCGACGGAACGGAACCCTCCGTGCTCGGTGCGGTAGTCGATGATGTGCTGGGCCAGCACCGGTCCGACGCCCGGCAATGTGTCGAGTTGCTCTGCGGTAGCGGTGTTGAGCCCGATCGGCCCCGCAGCCGCGGCCCCGGTTCCGGCCCCCGTCCCGGCAGAACCCGCCGAACCCGCGGAACCCCCCGAGCCGATCCCTCCCGGGGCCGCCGGTACGCCCACGACCACCTGCTCGCCGTCCGCAAGCAGTCGTGCCCGGTTGATTCCCGTGGGGTCCACGCCCGGACGAATCCCTCCGGCGGCGCGCAATGCGTCGGCGACCCTGGATCCGGCCGGCAGCCGATGGATCCCGGGACTCCGCACCTTCCCGCTGACGTCCACGACGATCCCCGCCCCCGACGCCCCGGCCGCCTCATTCGTACCGCCCGCAGCCGACGCCCCGGCCGGGGCGGGTACCGACGGCCCGGTGTCCGGCTCCTGACCGGCGGCGGACGAACCCGCCGCCTCCTCGGGTGCCGCCGATCGGACCACCTCGGGCACGCTCACCGGCTGAGCCCGTCCGGTCCAGAAGTGGTGCACGGCGAAGCCCGCCGCCGCGACCAGGACCACGACCAGAGCGATCACGCTCCGCCGCTCCAGCCCGCACCGCGTCTGCATCCACAGCGGCAGCCGCTCCCTCACGGCGAGCCCTGCCCGCTCCCGCCACGAGGCCGTATCCGTCTCCGCCTCGCCCGCCGGACCGTCCCACTCCTCCCTGAACTCCCTCGGCGCCGCCCCCACCCCGACCCCGCCCTCGTCGGCATCGGCATCGGCATCGGCATCAGCCCGTGCCCACCGCGGCGGACGTGAAGAGACTGTCCCGGCCCACGGTGGAAGTGGCGGACGCAACGGCGGCACCCACTCGGCCGGATCAGGCGGACCCGGCACTCCCGGCGGACCGGGAGGGCCGGGCGGGCCGGGCGAGAGACTCGGGGCTCCAGGCAAACCCGGTGAGCCCGGCTGTCCGTCCCGCCCCTCGGCGAATAACGCCTCCGCCCGCAACCTCAACGCCTCGGCCGACGCCTGCCGATAGCGCCGCCGCACTCGCCTACGCCTCTGCCACGTCCCCGACTCCGCCCCGGCGCCGGACGCCACCCCCGACGCCACATCCCCCGCGGCCGCGTCCGGCGTCACTGAACGTACCGGTGTGCCTGAACGTACTGATGTCCCTGAAAGTGCTGATCCAAGTGCCATGCCACGAACGCTAGGCACTCCGCCGAAGCTGCGGTGATCTTGCTCATTTCCCGGGGACAACCGGGCAGTTGTGGATAACTCCGTCACCCACAAGCGCAGCCCAACTCACGGACCACGCCCCCGGCTCAGCGCACTGCACCTCACCGAGGCGAGACAACCGCCCCCAGCAACCCCGGCCCCGTGTGCGCCCCGATCACCGCGCCGACCTCGCTGACATGAAGGTCCATGAGCCCCGGCACCCGCTCCCGCAGCCGGTCCGCGAACGTCGCCGCCCTGTCCGGCGCGGCGAGATGGTGCACCGCGATGTCGACCTCGCTCGTTCCCGCGCGCTCGGCGACGATCTCCTGGAGCCGGGCGATCGCCTTCGACGACGTGCGCACTTTTTCCAGCAGTTCGATGCGACCGCCTTCGAGCTGCAACAGCGGTTTCACGGCGAGCGCCGAGCCGAGCAGAGCCTGGGCGGTGCCGATACGGCCACCGCGGCGGAGGTAGTCCAGGGTGTCGACGTAGAAGAAGGCGGACGTGGCGGCGGACCGCTTCTCCGCCGCGGTCACGGCCTCGTCGACCGTGCCGCCGCCGTCGGCCACCTCTGCGGCGGTGAGCGCGCAGAAACCGAGGGCCATCGCGACCATGCCGGTGTCCACGACTCTGACCGGCACCGGCGCCTCGCGCGCGGCGAGTACCGCGGCGTCGTAGGTGCCGGAGAGTTCGGACGACAGATGGAGCGAGACGACGCTGGTGGCACCCTCTTCGGCCAGCTTGCGATAAGTGGCGGCGAAGATTTCGGGGCTGGGCCGGGACGTGGTCACCGGCCGGCGCTTCTGCAGGGCTTCGGCGAGTGAGCGGGTGGAGATCTCGGCGCCCTCTTCGAGGGCCCGGTCGCCAAGGACCACGGTCAGGGGGACCGCGATGATGCCGTGGCGCTCCATCGTCCGCCGCGGCAGGTAGGCCGTTGAATCCGTGACGATCGCGACATGGCGGGACATGAGCTGGAGATTACCTGCCCGGGCCGGTGGACGGCAGCCCGGCCCCGGTGGCCCGGTCACACGTCAAGTCGTGCTCTCCGGGCGGGCTTTCTTCTGCCAAGGATAGGCCGGGCGCGGGTCAGTGGGTGAGAGCGCGGGCCGGTCGGGCTCCTCGGCCTGTCCGCCCTGGGGAGTCCCTGGCCAGGTCTGATGCGCGCCAGGGCGCTCCGGGGCCGATGCCTCGGGCCACGAGGGCGGCGTCTGCGCGGGCTCGGGCGACGGTTCGGTCGTCCAGTGCCGCAGTGCGCCCGCCTCGATGTCGATCTGGGCGCTCAGGGAATCCAGGTCATCATCGGCGATCCGGTGGGCGCGGTCCCTGGCCGCCCGGCGCAGGGAGTCGGCCGACGCGGTGATCTGCTCCGTCCGCTTGCGCAGGTCGGGCAGGAGTTCGGCGAGGTGCGCCTTGTCCGGCTCGGTCTCAAGACGCTTGAGGTCGTCGTCCAGCTCGCGCCCGTGCACGCTGAGCCGGCCGAAGAGGTCCAGCGATTCCTTGAGCGAGGCGTCCTCGGCCACGCGCGCGTGGAGCGCGTCCTGCGTGGACCTCATCGACGTACGCAGCTTGAGCCGCAGTTGCGCGAGCTCGCCGGCCGCGCCCGGCTGCACGAAGGTCCGAGCCTTGAGCGTCGTGTCCTCGACGGACCGGCGGGCCTGCGCGACCGTGCGGTCCACTCCCCGCTTGGCAGCGCCGACGACCTTCACCGTCACGTACGCGCCCAGGGCCAGGAACAGTACGAACATGAGCGCCACGATCGCGATCACAGCCTCTCCCATGACGCTCCTCCCGACAAGGTCGGCGGTCCGTCCGCCTCTTCCACCGTAAACGGAAAAGGCAGGCCGGAGGTTCCAGCGGAACCCCCAACCTGCCCGTAGGGAACAACCCTGATCCGGCTGAACGGAGTGGCCGCCCAGCACCGGCCACCGCTCACGCGAGGCCGAGGTCCCCACTCACGCGGGAACGATGTTCACCAGCTTCGGCGCCCGCACGATGACCTTGCGGATGCCCGCGCCGTCCAGCGCGGCGACGACGCGCTCGTCGGCCAGGGCCACCTTCTCCAGCTCCTCGTCGGAGATCGACGGGGACACCTCCAGGCGCGCCTTGACCTTGCCCTTGATCTGCACGACGCAGGTCACGGACTCGTCCACGACGTACGCGGGGTCGGCGACGGGGAAGTCCTGGTGCACGACGGAGTCGGTCCGGCCCAGCTTGCGCCACAGCTCCTCGGCGATGTGCGGGGCCAGCGGCGCGACCAGCAGCACCAGGCGCTCGGCCACGCTGCGTGACAGCGGGCCGCCGACCTTGGTCAGGTGGTTGTTCAGCTCGGTGACCTTGGCGATGGCGGTGTTGAACCGCATGCCCTCCAGGTCCTGGCGGACGCCGTCGATCGCCTTGTGCAGTGCACGCAGCGTGGTCCCGTCGATGGCGGAGTCCTCGGTGTCGACGACAGTGACCTCGCCGCTCGCCTCGTCGACGATGTTGCGCCACAGGCGCTGCAGCAGACGGAACTGGCCCACCACCGCGCGCGTGTCCCACGGCCGCGAGACGTCCAGGGGGCCCATCGCCATCTCGTACAGGCGCAGGGTGTCCGCGCCGTACTCGGCGCAGATCTCGTCCGGCGTGACGGCGTTCTTCAGGGACTTGCCCATCTTGCCCAGCAGACGGGAGACCTGCTCGCCCTCGTAGTAGTACGCGCCGTCGCGCTCCTCGACCTCGGCGGCGGGCACCGCGATACCGCGGCTGTCGCGGTACACGTAGGCCTGGATCATGCCCTGGTTGTACAGCTTGTGGAACGGCTCGGCCGACGAGACGTGGCCCAGGTCGAACAGCACCTTCGACCAGAAGCGGGCGTACAGCAGGTGCAGCACGGCGTGTTCGGCGCCGCCCACGTACAGGTCGACTCCACCGGTCGGCTGACCCTCACGGGGGCCCATCCAGTACTGCTCGATGGCCGGGTCGACCAGCTTCTCGCTGTTGTGCGGGTCCAGGTAGCGCAGCTCGTACCAGCACGAACCCGCCCAGTTGGGCATGGTGTTGGTCTCGCGGCGGTACTTCTTGGGTCCGTCGCCCAGGTCCAGCGTGACGTGGACCCAGTCGCCGTTGCGGGACAGCGGGGTCTCGGGCTGGGTGTCGGCGTCGTCCGGGTCGAACGTGCGGGGGCTGTAGTCGTCGACCTCCGGCAGCTCCAGGGGCAGCATCGACTCGGGCAGCGAGTGGGCGACGCCGTCCTCGTCGTAGACGATCGGGAAGGGCTCGCCCCAGTAACGCTGGCGGCTGAACAGCCAGTCGCGCAGGCGGAAGTTGACGGTGCCTCGGCCGATGCCGGTGCGCTCCAGCCACTCCGTCATGCGCGCCTTGGCGTCGGTGACGCCCAGGCCGTCGATGGAGATCTGCTCGCTCGCGGAGTTGACCAGCCGCGCCTCGTAGGAGGCGAACGCGTCGTCCCACGTGGTGGTGTCGGTGCCGCGGTCGTCCGAGGGCTCCACGACGCAGCGCATAGGCAGCTCGAAGGCGCGCGCGAACGCGAAGTCGCGGGTGTCGTGGGCGGGGACGGCCATGATCGCGCCGGTGCCGTAGCCCATCAGGACGTAGTCGGCGATGAAGACGGGGACCTGCTCGCCGCTGACCGGGTTGGTCGCGTACGCGCCGGTGAAGACGCCGGTCTTGTCCTTGGCCTCGGCCTGGCGCTCGACGTCGGACTTCGAGGCGGCCTGCTTGCGGTAGGCGGCGACGGCCTCGGCGGGCGTCGCGTGGCCGCCCGTCCAGACGTCGTGCGTGCCCTCGGGCCAGGCGGCGGGGGCGATCCGGTCCACCAGGTCGTGCTCGGGCGCCAGGACCATGTACGTGGCGCCGAACAGGGTGTCCTGACGAGTCGTGAAGACGGTGATGGCGTCGTCGCCGACGGGGAAGTCGACGCGGGCGCCCTCGGAGCGGCCGATCCAGTTCCGCTGCTGCAGCTTGATCGCCTCGGGCCAGTCCAGGGCGTCCAGGTCGTCCAGCAGGCGGTCCGCGTAGGCGGTGATGCGCATGTTCCACTGGCGCAGCTTGGCCTTGAAGACGGGGTAGTTGCCGCGCTCGGAGCGGCCGTCGGCGGTGACCTCCTCGTTGGCCAGGACGGTGCCCAGGCCGGGGCACCAGTTGACGGGCGCCTCGGAGGCGTATGCCAGCCGGTTCTCACTCAGTACGTCGGCCCGCTCGGCCCCGTTCAGCTCGTGCCACGCGCGCGTGGAGTCCGGTACGGCGCGTTCACCGCTCTCGAACTGCGCGATCAGCTGGTCGATCGGACGGGCCTTCTTCGCCTCGTCGTCGTACCAGGAGTTGAAGATCTGGACGAAGATCCACTGGGTCCACTTGTAGTACTCGGGGTCGATCGTGGCGAACGACCGGCGCTTGTCGTGGCCCAGGCCCAGCCGGCGCAGCTGGGACTTCATGTTGACCATGTTGGCTTCGGTGGACGTGCGCGGGTGGGTGCCCGTCTGCACGGCGTACTGCTCGGCGGGCAGGCCGAAGGCGTCGAAGCCCAGCGTGTGCAGGACGTTGTGCCCGTTCATGCGCTGGAAGCGCGCGAAGACGTCCGTGGCGATGTAGCCCAGCGGGTGGCCGACGTGCAGGCCCGCACCCGAGGGGTACGGGAACATGTCCATGACGAACTTCTTCGGCTTGGCGGCCAGCGCCCTGTCCGCCTCGGTGTCGCCCGCCAGGTCACCGCTCGGGTTCGGCGCCTCGTACGTGCCGTCGGCGTCCCAGAAGTCCTGCCAGCGTGCCTCGATGTCGGCGGCCATCGTCGCCGTGTAGCGGTGCGGCGCGGCCACCTCGGAAGCGGCAGCGGAATTCGTCTCGCTCATGATCCTCAAAGCTCCATCGATCGTCTCTGCTTACGGAACTGACCGCGCTGGCCAAACAAAAATGCCCCTCGCACAGGAGGGGGCGCCGCGCCGATTCCGATCCGCGATTCGTCAGCGGTCGGGACTGATCAGCGCGGCTCGCTAAGCAGAAGGCGTACGGCACGCATGGCGTCAGGGTACCGCAGGGCCCACACGGGCCGCGACGAGCTTACCGGGGAGGGCCTCGGGACGGCCGCGCAAGGGCCGAAGGAGGCCTTCGGAACGTGCATGGGCCAAGGGTTACCCCGCGTACCGACCCCTATCGGGGCAACACAAAGTCCACACCTCCGATAGATAACAACGAGATAACTCAAACCTCGTACTGGCTGGTATGGGTCGACCTAGAGTGCGGCAGCGGGACCACTTTGCCGAACCATTCGGAGTCGCCCCCATGAACCCTCCACTGAACTCCCCGTTGAACTCCCCGACGAACGGGCAGCCGCTGAATCCGTTCCCCCCGCTTCGAAATACCCGGCGCCCCCGGCGCAGGATCCGCCCGTCCCCCGCGCCCAGCCGGACGGCACGAGGGGCCCTGTGCGCGGCGGCGCTGCTGCTGATACCCCTGGTGGTGCTCGTCGGGAGCGACGCCTTCCGCGCCGCGCTCGACTTCACCACCGGGGTGCTGTCCCTGGTCTCCCTGACGGCGTCCGTCGTCTGGGGCCTGGTCGCCTCCGACCGGCTGTTCCTGACCTCGCGCCAGCGCCTTCTCTCCCAGGGCGTGCACCGGGCCACGGCGGTCGCCTCGATCGGCTTCCTGCTGCTGCACGTCACGGTCAAGCTGGCCCTCGACCATGTGTCCGTGGTCGGCGCGCTGATCCCCTTCGGGCTCGGCGTGACCGGCAGCGCGGGCCTGATCGGCCTCGGCTCGCTCGCCGGGCTCCTGATGGTCACCACCGGCGTCACCGGCGCGCTGCGCAAGGCCTTCGCCTCCCCGGCCCAGATCGCCTCCCGCTGGCGCGCCCTGCACATGCTGGCCTACCCCGCCTGGTGCTCCGCGCTGATCCACGGCCTGTACGCGGGCCGGCAGCCGAAGACCTACGTGGTGGTCCTGTACTGCCTGTGCCTGGTCGCTGTGGGCGGCGCGGTCGCCCTGCGTGCGGCGCCGGGAGCGGTCAAGCGCAAGGTCGCCTCCCGTGTCCTCGCACTCCTCGACGGGGACGGCAGGACACAGGGCACCCGCCGCAGGGACGTCACCGAATCCCCGCTGCCCGGCGGCGCCGGACGCCCCGCACCGTCCGACCCCCGCTTCGACGTGAACCGCGAGCCCCCGCCGCGGCCGCGCGACAACCCGCTCCAGATGCGGTCCCCCGGCATGCCACCGCTGTACGAGGCCCCGGCGCGCCCCGCGTTCGAGCCGCGCCCCGCCACTGCGGGCATCGGCTTCTCGGCCGCCTACCGCGCGGTCTCGACCCCGGTGGACCCGCTCTTCGGCGACCCGCCCCACGGGGAGCCGCTGACCCTCCTGGACCTCCAGCCCACCGAGGCCCTCCCGTTCGTCGACCCCGAGCCCCCCGAGCGCTGGCCGGCCCCGTCCCCACCGCCCCCCGCTCCGGCACCCCCCTCGGCGTACGACCCCACTCTCGACACCCCCTACGGCGGCATCCCGAGCTTCGAGGAAGAGTCCGCCACCGAAACGCTGCCCGGCCCGTTCCAGGCCCCCGCCGCGGGTGAACCCTGGAACACGCCGCCCGGAGGCATTCAGTGAACACCGCGCTGCCCGACGTCCCCGAAGTCCGCGTCGTCGGTCTCCCCCAGCTCACCTCGGGCTTCGACCTGGTCGAGCGACTCGACCTCGACATGCATCTGAAAGTGCACGGCCCGCTCGAACCGATGGGCGGTGAGCAACTGGCCGCGCTGGCCGGGCAGATATCGCTGCGCGGCCGCGGCGGCGCGGGGTTCCCCTTCGCCAAGAAGCTGCGCGCCGTCGCCCAGTCCGCGATACGCCGCGGGGTGCGCCCCGTCGTCGTGGTCAACGGCAGCGAGGACGAACCCGCCTGCCGCAAGGACACGGTGCTGATCAACCGCGCCCCGCATCTCATCCTCGACGGCGCGCTCCTGGTCGCCGAGGCGCTCGGCGCCCGCACCCTCGTGGTGGGCGTGACCCGCGACTCCACCGAGGCGTCCATGCAGGCCGCGCTCCTCGAAAGGGGCCTGTCCAACCGCCGTGGCGCCCCGCTACGCGCGCGCGTGCAGCGCAACCCCGTACGCATGGTCACCGGGGAGTCCTCCGCGCTGATCCGCTCGGCGGACGGCGGACCCCCGGTGCCTCCGGGCCGCAAGGTGCGCGCCTCCGACTCCGGGGTGGGCGGCGCGCCCACGCTGCTGTCGAACGCCGAGACCTTCGCCCAGCTCGCCGTCGCGGCCCGCACCGGGCCCGAGCGTTACTGCCGCACGGGCCTGCGCGACGAGCCCGGCACGATCCTGCTGACCCTCTCCGGAGCCGTCGCCCGCCCGATGGTCCTCGAAGTGCCGGCGGGGGTGCCCCTTCGGTACGTGCTCCAACTCGCGGGCGCCCCGCCGATGCCCCAGGGCGTGCTCACGGGCGGCTATCACGGCAAGTGGCTCGACGCCTTCGCGGCGCAGGAGGCGGTGGTCTCCCGCGCCTCCCTGGAGGCCGCCGGTGGCGCGCTGGGCGCGGGCGCGATCCTGCCGATCGGCCCGGACACCTGCCCGCTCGGCGAGGCGCTGCGGGTGGCGCAGTGGCTGGCCTCGGAGAGCGCGGGCCAGTGCGGGCCCTGTTATCTGGGTCTGCCGGCGGCGGCGCGCGGCCTGGAGGACGTGCTGAACGGCGGCGGCCCCACCGCCCTAGAAGCCCTCCAGCAGGTCACCAGGGCGGTGAAGCGGCGCGGCGCGTGCAAGCACCCGGACGGTTCGGCGGCGTTCCTGGAGTCGACGATCTCGGCGTTCACGGACGATCTGGCCGCGCATGTCCTGGGCGGCGGCTGCGGACGCCCGGTGCAGGGCGTGCTGCCCCTGCACACGGAGGCGCCGCAGGGTGAGTCCCCCAGCGGCCGGCGGCTCGCGGTGGACTGGACGCTGTGCGAGGGCCACGGCCTGTGCGCGGACATCGTGCCGGAGCTGATCCAGCTGGGCCCCGACGGCTATCCCTCGGTGGCGGAGGCCCCCGTGGCGCGCTATTCGGAGGCGCGGGCCGTACGGGCCGTACGGCGGTGCCCCGCGCTGGCGCTGCGTATCGAGGAGGACCCGGCGGCGGTTCCTGCCCGCCCGGCCCTGCCGCCGGCGCTCCCGCCGGGCCGGGGGCGCAGGGCGCTGGGCAGCGGGCGCGGCTGACGCCGTGAGCGCCCCCCGCGGGGCTGCGTGAGGGCATACGAAAGCGGGCCACCCTGTTCGGGTGGCCCGTCTTCATGTCCAACTATTGTGGAGCTAAGGAGAATTGAACTCCTGACCTCCTGCATGCCATGCAGGCGCTCTACCAACTGAGCTATAGCCCCGTGTGGCCACGCGGCGGAGCCGCATGTTCACCGTGTCGCCCGGTTTCCCCGGCGGCGACGCCAACATTACCGGGCACCCGGTGCATCACCAAATCGTTTCCGCCTTGGTCTGATTTGCCCGAATTTAGGCCACCCTCAGGCCGTGGCGAACGAATAGAACCGCTTGAGCGTGCAGTGCTCGTCGAGCAGCCGGCCGTAGATCGGCTCGCCCTCCAGTTCCCGATATGTCTCGATCGGGTCGCCCTTTATGATCAGCGCCCGCGCGCACTCCTCGCACCAGTACTGATAGTCGGGGTTGACCGGCTCCATGTCCCTGACGATGGGCGTGCCGCTGCCGCACCAGTCGCACGTCCTCCTGTGTGCACCCATCGATCAGCTCCAGCTGTGGCCGCAGGCCGTGCACACGTACGAGATCCCGCCGTTGTCGCCGAGCATCTGCGCGACGTGGAGGGAGCCGCAGGACGGACAGTCGGGGAAAGAGGAAGAAGAGGGGGAGGGGGAAGGGGAAGTCATGTGCTGCCCGCAATGGGCTGCTTCGGCCGGTCTCACTGTCACGCCGAGGGGGCGGTCGGCCGCCTCGGTGATGCGCGCGGGCATCGCGTTCTCCCTCCCGTCGGGCCGTCTTCGTCGATCGGACGCGGCCCTCTACCGGCCGTCCGATTCTGCCACGGCCGGAGCGTCACGGTCAGCGACGCATGAGTACCGGTCCGGACACGGCGCCGAGTTCGCCCGCTCCGGCCAGCACTTACGCACAGACCCACACACGAGGACCACATCCGCAGACCTATACGCTCCTGGACACCAAGCGCCTCAGGGCAGTTGGAAAAAGTGTGCCGGGTAACAAAAAATCCCGCCCTTACCCGGACGGGATCTTTGTGAAGCGGACGCTTCGACTGTGGAGCTAAGGAGAATTGAACTCCTGACCTCCTGCATGCCATGCAGGCGCTCTACCAACTGAGCTATAGCCCCTTGCGTTCTCCCCGCTCTGCGCGGCTGCGAACAAGAAGAACTTTAGCCTGCGACCTGCCGGAAAGTGAAATCCGGCCGTCCGGCCCCGTCGGGGGCTCAGTCGTCGTCGCCGAGCACCGGCTCCGGGAGCGTGCCCGCGTTGTGCTCGAGCAGCCGCCAGCCGCGTGCCCCCTGGCCGAGGACGGACCAGCAGCAGTTGGAGAGACCGCCGAGACCTTCCCAGTGGTGGGACTCGAGACCGAGGAGGCGCCCGATGGTGGTGCGGATCGTGCCGCCGTGGCTGACCACGACGAGCGTGCCGTCCTGCGGCAGCTTCTCCGCGTGGCTGAGCACGATGGGGGCGGCCCGGTCGGCGACCTCCGTCTCGAGTTCTCCGCCACCGCGGCGCACCGGCTCGCCGCGCTTCCACGCGGCGTACTGGTCGCCGTAACGGCCGATGATCTCGTCGTGCGTGAGGCCCTGCCACTCACCGGCGTAGGTCTCGCGCAGGCCCTCGTCGTGCGTGACGTCGAGGCCCGTGAGCGCGCCCAGCTCGGCGGCCGTGGCGGCGGCCCTGCTGAGGTCGGACGCGACGATGGCGTCCGGCTTCAGCGAGGCGAGCAGCCGGGCGGCCCGGCGGGCCTGGGCGACGCCGGTCTCGGTCAGGCCGATGTCCGTGGAGCCCTGGAAGCGGCGCTCCAGGTTCCAGGCGGTCTGGCCGTGCCGCCACAGGATGACGCGCCGTCCGCGGGCCGGTCCCCCGGCCGCTCCGGCGCCGGCCCCCGCGGCGGTCAACGCAGCTCTCCGCCCAGCTCGCGAAGCTCCTCGGCCTCCTCCGCGGCCTGCGTCCGCTGGGCGTGCTCCGCCGCCTTGCCACGGGTGGCCTTGGCGTCCTCGGGAAGCTCCAGCTCGGGGCAGTCCTTCCACAGGCGCTCGAGGGCGTAGAAGACGCGCTCCTCGCTGTGCTGGACGTGGACGACGATGTCGACGTAGTCGAGGAGGATCCAGCGGGCGTCGCGGTCGCCCTCGCGGCGGACCGGCTTGGCGCCGAGCTCCTTGTTCAGGCGCTCCTCGATCTCGTCGACGATCGACTTGACCTGGCGGTCGTTGGGCGCGGAGGCCAGCAGGAAGGCGTCGGTGATCGACAGCACATCGCTGACGTCGTACGCGATGATGTCGTGCGCGAGCTTGTCGGCAGCCGCCTGTGCGGCGGTGGTGATGAGCTCGAGGGAACGGTCAGTGGCGGTCACTACAAGGCTTTCCGTCGGCGGGCAGTAATCCCCTGAAGGGATACCCCAAGGGTCTCACGGACCGCCGACGGCCCTTACTGGATTCTCCTGGCCCCGGGAGCGCGCCCCCGGGGCCGGGCGCGCCTACTGTCCGCCCGTGTAGTTCTGCCCGAGGACCACGGACACGTCCGCGTTCGCCACGGTCTTCCCCTTGCGCACCGCACTCGTCGGCAGACCCAGGGTCTTGGCGACCTCGACGGCGTCCTGCTTGCGGTCGGCGTCCTGGTACGTGACCTGCGACGCGGGCTGGGCCGCGGTGCCCGTCCCGGCGTCGACGAAGGTGTAGCCGCCGTTCACGAGCGAGACCCTGGCCTTCTCCGTGCGGGCCTTCACGCCGGTGGCGTTCTTGATGCCGACGCGTACGGAGGCGTCCTTGCCCGGGTTCTTGACGGTGCCTCCGAGGACGTCCTTGACGACGCTGTCGGTGGCCTGCTCGGACAGGGTGCCGTCCTGCTGCACGGGCAGGAGCGCCGTCTTGTAGTCGCCGCCCTTGGCCCGGTCGGCGAGCTTGGCGAGGAACGCGCCGAGGTCCTTCTCGCCCAGCGACGGGTCGAGGATCTGGGCGAGGGACTGGACGGTGACGGTGGCGGCGTGCGGGTCGGACGACAGCTTGCGCAGTACGCCCTGCATGACTTGGCCGAACCGCATGAGCTGCGCGGTCTCGGACTCGCCGGGCGCGCGGTAGGTGGCGTACGCGACGGCCATGGGGCCGCTCAGCGTCTGCTGCTTGCCCTTCTTGACCAGCGGGGACGTCGCCTTCTTCCCGGACTTGGCGGCCGGGTCGGGGACGTCGGCGTTCGTGTCGATGTCGATGTTGCCGACGAGTTCGACGAGGTTGTTGAGGTACGGGGTGTCCAGCCGCCACGTGCCCTCGACGTCCGTGCCGAGGACGGTGTCGATGGCGTCGCGCGTGCCGGAGGACCCGTCGCCGCCGACGGACTTGCCGAGCGTCGTCGTGCTGCCCTCGTCGTCCGTCAGGGCAAGGGAGTTGGGGAGCAGGACGGTGGTGCCCTGCTTGGTGGTGGTGTTGTTGACGAGCAGCGCGGTGGAGGTGCCGCCGCCCTTGGTGTTGTGGAGATGGACGACGATCACGTCGCGGTTCTGCGGGCCCGCGGTGTCTGCGGCGCCCTTGCCGGAGTCGGCGGAGCCGAAGCCGGGCAGCTTGCCCGCGTACCAGAGGTAGCCGACACCGCCGGTCACGCAGAGCACGAGGACTATGACGAGGGCGACGACCCGGCTGCGGCCGCGGCGGCGGGCCTCCTCGCGGCGCTCGGTGCGCGACTCGGTGAACTTCAGCCAGTCGATGACGTCTTCGGAGTTCTCGTCCGGCTCCTCGACGAAGGAGAACTGCTCGGTGCGGTACTCGGGCGCCCCGTCGCGCTCGCGCGCCGCGGGCTCGGTCCGGGGAGCGGCCTGCGCCGGGATGTGAGCGGTCGCGGTCTGCTCCTCGACGCGCTGCTGCTGCCCCGTTCCCGCGACAGCCCCGTAGGGGTCGTAGGAAGGGGGCGGCCCCTGCTGCGCGGGCGCACCCGCCCCGTAGGGGTCGTACGTGTCGTACGAGGGCACCGGCGGCTGCTGGCCGGTGGCGTACGGGTCGTAGCCGTAGCCCTGGCCCTGGGTCGCTTGCGGATACTCGTACTGCGCAGGCTGCTGGGGCACCTGCCGGTACACGGGCTGCCCGTACTCGTCGTAGCCGACGAGCTCGTACTGGTCGGACGTGTTGGACGCGTCCCCCGAGTAACTGCCCGAGTAACCGTCGTATCGGTCGTTCACCGGTGCCCCTCTCGGCTCACTCGCCGCGGTACAGCTCGCGCTTGTCGATGTAGCGCACCACACCGTCCGGGACCATGTACCAGACGGGGTCACCCTTGGCGACCCTCGCTCGGCAGTCCGTGGACGAGATGGCGAGGGCCGGCACCTCGACGAGCGAGACACCGCCCTCCGGCAGACCGGGGTCGGTCAGCGGGTGGCCCGGCCGGGTGACCCCGATGAAGTGCGCCAGGGAGAACAGTTCTTCCGTGTACCGCCAGGTGAGGATCTGACCCAGGGCGTCAGCGCCCGTGATGAAGAAGAGGTCCGTGTCCGGGTTGAGCGCGCGCAGATCGCGCAGCGTGTCCGTGGTGTACGTCGGCCCGCCACGGTCGATGTCGATGCGGCTCACCGAGAACTGCGGGTTCTCGGCGGTCGCGATGACCGTCATCAGGTAGCGGTCCTCGGCCGGCGTGACCAGGCGGTCCGTCTTCTGCCACGGCTGCCCCGTCGGCACGAACACGACCTCGTCGAGGTGGAACTGCGCGGCGACCTCGCTGGCCGCCACCAGGTGTCCGTGGTGGATCGGGTCAAACGTTCCGCCCATGACGCCGAGACGCCGCTTGGCGGTGCTGATCCGGGCCCGGTCCGGGCCGCCGGCCGGGCCGTTGACCGGGCCGGTAGGCATGTCCTGCTCTCCCATGCGTGCAGAGCCTACTGGCCCGGTCGGGGTGCCTTCGCCCTCAGGGCCTAGCGGTCCCGGTTGAAGCGGGTGACGATCCACAGCAGCAGCAGCAGGAGGAACAGGGCGCCGCCGCCGGTGAGGTAGGGGCTGAGGCTCGGGTGGTTGCCGCCGCCCTCGCCGCCCTCGGCGGCGAGAGTGGCCAGCTGGGCAGCGGTGCTGTGGAGGCTCATCGTCAGCAGGACCTATCCGGGTGAGACGGGATGGGGAGTCGGGCTCTGGGTGGTGACATGAGGTCTGGATAAAGACTTCCCGCTCATCGTATGCGGGGGTGTCCTCGGCGATCACGCCGACTCTGCCGTATGTGTGTCCGCCCCGCGGCCGCGTCAGTCGTCGCGCTTGTAGCCCCGCAGCAGGAACCAGCCCAGGAACACGCTGCCGAGGACGCCCACGACGATCACGGTGCGCAGCAGATTGCCGGCGCCCTGCTGGTCGGAGGCGGCGGCGTTGACCACCTGGGTGAGCCAGGCGGCGTCGGGTGTGTGCTCCATGGCGTTTCGCTCCTTCGGTGTGCTGCCCCGCCACGGTATCTCCGCCTACTGTGGAGACCTCCTCGGGGGCACAACCGAACATGACGGCACACGAACATGGGGGACGCATGCCCGACGTCAACGACGGCAACGACGACCAGCGCGAGCACGTACCGAGCAGACAGCGCCGGCGCTTCGAGGGGATCTCCTCGCGGGCGTACGAGCACCCGGCGGACCGGTCGGCCCTGGTGGCACTGCGCAAGCTCAGCGGTTTCGACACGGTGTTCAAGGCGCTCAGCGGTCTGCTGCCCGAGCGCAGCCTGCGCCTGCTGTTCCTGTCGGACTCGGTCCGGGTCTCCGACGAGCAGTTCGCGCACCTCAACGACATGCTGCGGGACGCCTGTTACATCCTGGACCTGGAGAAGGTCCCGCCGATGTACGTCAACCAGGACCCCCAGCCGAACGCGATGTGCATCGGCCTGGACGAGCCGATCATCGTCGTCACGACCGGCCTGGTGGAGCTGCTCGACGAGGAGGAGATGCGGGCGGTCGTCGGCCACGAGGTGGGCCACGCGCTGTCCGGCCACTCGGTCTACCGGACGATACTGCTCTTCCTGACCAGCCTGGCGCTCCGCGTCGCGTGGATCCCGCTCGGCAACTTCGCGATCATGGCGATCGTCACGGCGCTGCGCGAGTGGTTCCGCAAGTCGGAGCTGTCCGCGGACCGCGCCGGCCTGCTGGTCGGCCAGGACCTCAACGCGTCGATGCGCGGCCTGATGAAGATCGCGGGCGGCAACCATCTGCACGAGATGAACGTGGACGCGTTCCTCAAGCAGGCCGAGGAGTACGAGGCCGGGGGCGACCTGCGCGACTCCGTGCTCAAGATCCTCAACGTGATGCCGCGCACGCACCCCTTCACCACGGTCCGCGCGGCCGAGCTGAAGAAGTGGGCCGCGACCCGCGACTACCAGCGCATCATGGACGGCCACTACCCGCGCCGCACCGAGGACAAGGACACCTCGGTCACCGACTCGTTCCGCCAGTCGGCCTCGCACTACGCGGACAACGTGCGCAGCTCCAAGGACCCGCTGATGAAGCTGGTCACGGACATCGCGGGCGGCGCGGGCGACCTGGGCGGCAAGCTGCGCGGCAAGTTCGGCGGCGGCAACGGCGGTGCGAACACGGGCAACCACGGGACGCCGGAGGACGGCGCGTAGGTCCCGCGGGGCTCAGAGCGAAGGCTGGGCGCCCGGCGCGAGGGCACCGCACAGCGAGGTGGTGCCGCCCGTGGCGAACGGGTCGGTGCCGGCCGGGCCGCCCTCCTTCGGTGTCTGCCCCGCGAGCAGCGGGCGCAGCTGCGCGGTCGAGTCGACGGAGCAGGACAGCGGCCCGGCCTGCACATAGCTGACGAGCACCTCGGCCTGATGCATGCGCAGGTCGTCCCGGTCGAAGCGGAAGTGCAGCTCGCGGCGGACGGTGAACAGGGACGCCTTCGCCTCGGCGCCGGCTCCGGCCGGGCGCAGCGCGTAGACGAAGGTGTGGTCGGAGACGACCTCGAGGGTGTCCGCGTCGGACTCCGTGGCGCGCAGCGTGCCCTGGACGCGGATCCCGTTGTCGGCGAGCTCGGCCTGCTTCGGGTCGAAGCGGACGAGCCAGCCGGTGGCCTGGTGCCGTCCGTCGGCGGCGGGCCGGTCGAAGCTCCGGTCGAACTGGTCGAGCTGCTGCGGGTCGAGAAGGATCCGCACGGGCCGCACGGCCTTCCCGGTGAGCACGTCGGGGTCGAGCGAGGACTCGACGAGATAGTCCTTGGCGGTGGTCAGGGCGGCGTAGACCTGGCTCTCGGAGAAGTGCGCGGTGTGCTGCTCCGGAGGCAGATTGATGCCCTCGGCGGCCGTCCTGAACTCGGCGGCGGGACTGTGCGCGTAGAGCTCGGACACCGAGACCGCGCCGGGCACCCGGCCCTGCGGCGAGAGCGGGATGACGGTCATCCGCAGCGGTTCGGGCCGGCGGGCGGCGGTGACGCCCTGGTAGGGGTTGCGTACGCCCATGTAGATCGCGGTGCCGAACGCGATGACGATCAGGATGACGAGGATGACGGCCTGCCGGGTGAGGCCGCGCCGCAGTCCGGGGCGTCGGCGTACGGCGGGCGCGTGGTCGGTGATGCGCTCCTGCGCGGAGAACTCCTGGAGCCGGGCAGCGCGGATGAACGACTCGTCGAAGACGACGGATCGGTACTCGTCCTCGCCACCACCGCCGGGAGCGCTCTCGGGGGTCCCCTCCGGTGGGTCTCCTGGCTCGCCCATACCTTCAGGGTAGGTCTGCGGGGGGTCCGGTAAACGCCCTGGTACGCGACAACTTCCGACAGGGTCTCAACCCTGTGCTGACGGGGTGTGCCCGTGTGTGGTCAGGGGAGCCGCGGGGTGGCGGGGACCGGTGACTGGGAGTAGTCGGCGGAGGCGCTGGGGGCGGACGGGAAGCCCTTCTCCAGCTCGGTCGTCGCGGGCGGCGGGACCCGGTCCTGGCGGCCGCCCGACGAGGCGCCGCGGTAGACGGCGGTGAAGGCGAGCGCGACCATGCCGATGCCCATGACGAGGGCGAGCAGCCAGGCGACGGGGCGGCGCCAGCGCACCTTCGCGGCGTACGCGCCGGGGCGCGGGTAGCCGTCCTCGTCGACATCGGGGTCGTAGAGGTCGTCGGCGTCAAGGCCGTGGCCGTAGCCGCCTCGTGGGTCGGGGCCGTACCCGTCGTCGTAGAGGTCGTCGTCCACCGCGGAGCCACGCGTGCGGGCCCTTCGCGCCTCTGCTTCCTGGGCCTCGGCGCGCGCCTGCGCCGCGGCGAGCAGCCGCTCGACCGCGGTCGGTTCATGGACCTCGGCGGCCTGCACGAAGTCCTCGTCGAAGACCACGGAGGCGAACTCTTCGTCCGCACCCCCGCGGTCGCGGTCGTCGTCGGGCTCCCAGCCGTCAGGGAACGGCGTGCCCCCCACGTCCTCCGGCACGCGTCCAGAGTAGACCTGGGGGGTCGTTTTGGGCAGTCGGTGCGGGAATTCCCTTTGTCGCCGTCCGCATGCCCACGGCTACCGGATGTGGCCGTCGCCCGTGACGATGTACTTGGTGCTCGTCAGCTCCGGAAGGCCCATGGGACCCCGGGCGTGGAGCTTCTGGGTGGAGATGCCGATCTCGGCGCCGAAGCCGAACTGGCCGCCGTCGGTGAAGCGTGTCGAGGCGTTCACGGCGACCGTCGTGGAGTCGACCAGTTGGGTGAAGCGGCGGGCCGCCTGCTGCGAGGTGGTGACGATCGCCTCGGTGTGGCCGGACGACCAGAGGCGGATGTGCTCCACGGCGGCGTCCAGGGAGTGCACGACGGCGGCCGCGATGTCGTACGAGAGGTACTCGGTCTCCCAGTCCTCGGGGGTCGCCTCGACGACGGTGGCCTTGGAGCCCTCGGCGTACGCCAGGACGCGCTCGTCGGCGTGCACGGTGACGCCGGCCTCGGCGAGGGCCGCGAGGGCGCGGGGCACGAAGACGTCGGCGATGTCCTGGTGGACGAGGAGGGTCTCGGCGGCGTTGCAGACGCTGGGTCGCTGCGCCTTGGAGTTGATCAGGATGTCGACGGCCATGTCGAGGTCGGCGTGGGCGTCGACGTAGACGTGGCAGTTGCCGGTGCCGGTCTCGATGACGGGGACGATCGAGTTCTCGACGACGTTCTTGATGAGGGAGGCGCCGCCGCGCGGGATGAGGACGTCGACCAGGCCGCGCGCCCGCATCAGCTCGGTGACGGAGTCGCGGCCCTCGCCGGGCACGAGCTGGATGGCGTCGGCGGGCAGCCCGGAGCCGCCGACGGCGTCGCGCAGCACCCGCACGAGGGCGGTGTTGGACTCGTACGCGGACGAACTGCCGCGCAGGAGAACGGCGTTGCCCGACTTGAGGCAGAGGGCGGCGGCGTCCACGGTCACGTTCGGGCGGGCCTCGTAGATGATGCCGACGACGCCGAGCGGGACGCGGACCTGGCGCAGGTCGATGCCGTTCGGGAGGGTGTTGCCGCGGACGACGGTGCCGACCGGGTCGGGCAGGGCGACGACGTCGCGCACATCGGCGGCGATGGCGCGGACCCGCTCGGGCGTGAGCGTGAGGCGGTCGATGATCGACTCGCTGGTGCCGGCCTCGCGGGCGCGGGCGATGTCCTTGGCGTTCGCCTCGACGATCTCGGCCGTGCGCACTTCGAGGGCGTCGGCGATCGCGGCGAGGGCATCGTCCTTCGCGGCCCGCGGCAGCGGGGCGATCACACCGGCCGCGGACCGGGCGCGGTAGGCGGCCTGGGTGACGGGGGTCATCGAGTCGTACGGCGAGAGCGAGGTCATATCGGCAGGGTAATGGGCGCGCCGGGGCCGTCCGGCTGCTGTTCCGAACCCTGAGATGTGACCTAAAACGGGTGTACGCCGACCGGGGTGGCCGGCAGGGGCCCGTATCCCTCGGCGATGCGCTGGTGGTACGTGTCGCGGTCGATGACCTCAAGGCCGACGATCTCCCACGGCGGGAGCTGGGAACTCTGGCGGTGCTCGCCCCACAGGCGCAGCGCCACGGCTGCCGCGTCGTGCAGGTCGCGGGCCTCTTCCCAGTAGCGGATCTCGGCGTGGTCGACGGCGTACCGGCTCGTCAGCAGAAAGGGGTGGTCGTGCGCCAGTTGTTCGAGTCCCCGCCGCACCTCCGCGAGGGGCGCGTCGGCGCCGGAGACGCTGAGAGTGACATGCCAGAGGCGGGGGCCTTCCTCCGTCACGGCGCTCTCCTCCTGCCCGCTACCCTGGTACGACTCGCCGGCCGCGACGCTGGTCAGTGCCCGCTCCGCCGACCCTCGGGACGTCGCCCCCGGGCGCGCTCGTCTCACGACGGCCTCCTTTTGCGCAATGGTCGTGCGGAACTTCCTGAAACAAAGTTGAGCAGGCCAAGGGCCGTCGTGGGGCGGTTTTGGGGAAGGTGCCCCGCCGGAGGCCCGGCTTTCGGCCGTCTACACGGTTTACGACCGGTGCGGACGCCGGATCTTCACGTATCGCCGGGCGGTCAGGCCTGCAGCAGCACGAGGTCGTCCCGGTGGACGACCTCACGCTCGTAGGCGGGTCCCAGCTCGCGGGCCAGCTCGCGGGTGGAGCGGCCGATGAGCTGCGGGATCTCCTTGGCGTCGAAGTTCACCAGGCCGCGCGCGACCGCGCGCCCCGTGGTGTCGCGCAGCTCGACGGGGTCACCCGCGTTGAACTCGCCCTCGACGGCCGCGATGCCCGCGGGAAGGAGCGACTTGCGGCCCTCCACGACGGCCTTCACCGCCCCGTCGTCGAGCGTGAGCGCGCCCTGCGGCGTGGAGGCGTGCTGGAGCCACAGGAGCCGGTCGGCACTGCGCCGGCCCGTGCGGTGGAAGTACGTGCCCGTGTCGCGGGCGGCGAGCGCGTCGGCCGCGTGCACCGCGCTGGTGAGGACTACGGGGATGCCCGCGGCCGCGGCGATCCCGGCCGCCTCGACCTTGGTCACCATGCCTCCGGTGCCTACGCCCGCCTTCCCCGCACTGCCGATCTTGACGTGCGCGATGTCGGCGGGACTGCGGACCTCGGAGATCCGCGAGCTGCCGGGCTTGGCGGGGTCGCCGTCGTAGAGGCCGTCGATGTCGGAGAGGAGGACGAGGAGGTCGGCGTGGACGAGGTGGGCGACCAGGGCGGCGAGCCGGTCGTTGTCGCCGAAGCGGATCTCGTCCGTGGCCACGGTGTCGTTCTCGTTCACGACGGGCAGGGCGCCCATCGCGAGGAGCTGGTCGAGGGTGCGCGACGCGTTGCGGTGGTGGGCGCGGCGGGCCATGTCGTCACTGGTGAGCAGAACCTGGCCGACGCGGACGCCGTAGCGGGCGAAGGAGGCGGTGTAGCGGGCCATCAGGAGACCCTGGCCCACGCTCGCGGCCGCTTGCTGGCGGGCGAGGTCCTTGGGGCGCCGGCGCAGGCCGAGCGGCGCGAGCCCGGCGGCGATGGCGCCGGACGAGACGAGCACGATCTCCTTCTCACCGCCGCTGCGGACCTTGGTGAGCACGTCGACGAGGGCGTCGACCCGGTCGGCGTCGAGGCCGCCCTCGGCGGTGGTGAGCGAGGAGGATCCGATCTTGACCACGATCCTGCGGGCTTCCGCCACGTCCTGCCTCATGTCCTGCCCTGCCGCTGACACGTGCGTTCCCCATCGGTGCTGACCGGCCGCGGGCCTCGTCCCGGCCACGGCCCAGGTCCTGCAATCTACGTGAGCGACACGGCGCGGCGCCTCCGGGTTCCGAGGGGCGGACGGCAGGCTCACGCGAAAGGCATTCCACCGGAGGCGGCGAAAGGAATCGTTGCCCAGAGATCGTGGGGCCTTTGCCCCTTTATCCGGTGATTGCTGTCACGAAGGATTGCTAGCGAGGGCGCGAAAGTCATACGGTCAGTGGTCGGCCTTCGTCGAAGAATGCCGCACCCCCCGCAAATCTTCCCCCCCTCCACCCGACCCCCCCTGCCAGGAGCCCCGCCCAGTGCCCTCCGCCGGCCTTGCCCCCCGCCGCGTCGTGCAGCTCTCCGCGCTCTTCGCGATGTTCGCGCTCTACACGGCCCAGCTCGTCAGCGCGCTGATCCCGTACGTCCCGGTGTTCGTCGCCGCGAGCGCCGCAGGTCTCGCGCTCGACACGTATCTCCAGTACAAGCAGCCCGGCCTGCTCTCCCTCCTCGGCAAGATCCGCTTCGATGTCACCGTCCGGCAGCTGCTGCGCGACATGCTGATCCTGGTCGGTCTCCTGCGCATCGACGGCATCGAGCCGCTGGCCGAACAGTCGCCCCTCACCATCGCGCTGCTCGCCTTCTACGCCCTGCACTTCGTGTGCCAGGCGGTGGCCGTGCTGGTGCGGCGCACGCGCGCACTGCCCATCGTGACGCGGAACATCGACGCGTCCGAGCTGCGGCTCTCCGCGGCCCCGCCGCGCATCCTGGCCCGCCGCCAGGGCCACCGCCTGCTCAGCTTCGCCGCCCCCGGCACCGTCGGCCTGCTGATCACCGCGGCGACCACCGACGCGCTCTGGGGCGGCATCGGCCTCGCCGTGTCGATCGTGCTGCTCGGCGGCGGCACGGTCCACCTCGCGACCTGGCTGCTCCCGAAGAAGCGCGCCCTGAGCGAGCAGAAGGTCATGGCCTGGCTCGACCGGTGGCTGGCCGACTACGAGCCGACCGTCGCGATGTACTTCTCGGGCGGCACGTCGTCCGCGTACCAGGCCAACATGTGGCTCTCCACGCTCTCCGAGGTCGACGGCAAGCCGCTGATCGTGCTGCGCGAGCGGTTCATGGTCCAGAAGATCGACGCGACCGACGTGCCGATCATCTGCTTCCCCAAGGTCGCCACGATGTTCTCCCTGGAGAACTCGACGCTGAAGATGGTGCTGCACCCGGCGAACGCCGCGAAGACCTCCCAGGTCCTGCGCATCCCGACGATCAAGCACGCCTTCATCAACCACGGCGAGAGCGACAAGCTGTCCTCCTGCAACCCGTACGCGAAGGCGTACGACGAGGTGTGGGTGGCCGGGCCCGCGGCCCGCGAGCGCTACCAGCTCGCCGACATCGGCGTCGAGGACAAGGACGTCGTGGAGGTGGGCCGCCCGCAGCTGTCGCCCATCACGCGCTCCACCGGCGCGCACCAGGGCACGTACACGACGGTCCTCTACGCCCCCACCTGGGAGGGCTGGGACGGCAACCCGGGCAACACGTCGGTGCTGCTCGCCGGCGAGAACATCGTCAAGCACCTGCTCGCCGACGACTCCGTACGCCTCCTCTACAAGCCGCACCCGATGACCGGTTCGGTCGACCCGCGTGCGGGCGTCGCGAACGAGCGCATCAAGGCGATGGTCCGCGAAGCTGCCGCGAAGCGCTCCGGCGCCCGGCCCGGCCCCGAGGCCGCCGCCGAGCTGGTCCGCCGCACGACGGAGCTGGACAGGCTGACGTCGACCGCGTTCCGCGCCAGCGCGGACGAGATGGAGCGCATGATGCTCCAGGGCGCGCCCGACGGGGACCGGCAGTCCGCCGTCGCCGAGGCGACCGCCGCGTGGGAGGCCGCTTACTGGGCGTCCTTCCCGGAGTGGGAGCACCTGGTCATCACGGACGCCCGCCCGGCGATCTTCACCTGCTTCAACCAGGCCGACGTCCTCATCAGCGATGTCTCCTCGGTCGTCTCGGACTGGCTGACGAGCGAGAAGCCGTACGCCGTCGCGAACACCTCCGGCATGTCCGAGAGTGATTTCCGCGCCGGATTCCCGACGGTGAGCGCGGCGACGATCCTGACGCCCGCGGCAACGGAGGTACCCGCCCTTCTCGCGGCCGTACGCGCCCCGGAGACGGATTCCCACGCGGAGGCCCGCGCGGAGCTCAAGGAGCACCTCCTGGGCCCCTCCGACCCGCCGTCCCTGGACCGCTTCAACGACGCGGTGCGCGCGCTGTGCGACCGGGCCGACGAGCGCCGCGTCCGGATGGAGTCCCGCCTCGCGGCGGAGATCCCCGGCCAGCGCGACACGGACGGGGACGCGGACGAATTCGCCGAGGCTCTGGACTCCGACTCGGAGTCCGGCGACGCGGTCACGGCGTAGCGCTCGGCGCGCAGGCCGAACACTGAGGCTCGGCGCGCAGGCCGAACACTGAGGAAGGCCCCCGGGAGAATCTCCCGGGGGCCTTCCTCATGAGCTGGGCCGGAACGCCCGACTGCGCCTAGAACGGCTTGAACTCGTCGTACTCCTGCTCCGCGTCGTCCCGCTCCGTCTGCTTGTCGCGGCGGCGCTGGGCCGCGGGGCGGGGCTCCTCGAGGCGGTGGTCCTCGCCTCGGCGGCCGAGCATCTCGGCGCCCGCCATGACCGTGGGCTCCCAGTCGAAGACGACCGCGTTGTCCTCGGGGCCGATGGCCACGCCGTCGCCCGTGACCGCGCCGGCCTTCAGGAGGGCGTCCTCGACGCCGAGGCGGTTGAGGCGGTCGGCGAGGTAGCCGACGGCCTCGTCGTTGTTGAAGTCGGTCTGGCGCACCCAGCGCTCCGGCTTCTCGCCGCGCACGCGGAAGAGGCCGTCCTCCTCCTGCGCGACCGTGAAGCCCGAGTCGTCGACCGCCTTCGGCCGGATGACGATGCGCGTCGCCTCCTCCTTGGGCTTGGCGGCGCGCGCCGCGGCGACCATCTCGGCGAGGGCGAAGGACAGCTCCTTGAGGCCCTTGTGGGCCACGGCCGACACCTCGAAGACGCGGTAGCCGCGGGCCTCCAGGTCCGGGCGGACCAGGTCCGCGAGGTCCTGGCCGTCCGGTACGTCGATCTTGTTGAGGACGACGAGGCGCGGGCGCTTGTCGAGGCCGCCGTACTGCTTGAGCTCCTCCTCGATGATGTCGAGGTCGGAGACCGGGTCACGGTCCGATTCGAGGGTGGCCGTGTCGAGCACGTGGACCAGGACCGAGCAGCGCTCGACATGGCGCAGGAACTCCAGGCCGAGGCCCTTGCCCTGGCTGGCGCCCGGGATGAGACCCGGCACGTCGGCGATGGTGTACACAGTCTCGCCGGCCGTCACGACGCCGAGGTTCGGGACGAGCGTCGTGAACGGGTAGTCGGCGATCTTCGGCTTCGCGGCCGACAGGACCGAGATGAGGGACGACTTTCCGGCGCTCGGGTAGCCGACGAGCGCGATGTCCGCGACCGTCTTGAGCTCGAGGACGATGTCCTGGAGATCACCGGGCACACCGAGGAGCGCGAAGCCGGGCGCCTTGCGGCGGGCCGAGGCCAGCGCCGCGTTGCCGAGGCCGCCGCGGCCGCCCTGGGCGGCGACATAGGTCGTGCCCTGGCCGACGAGGTCGGCCAGCACGTTGCCCGCCTTGTCGAGGATGACGGTGCCGTCCGGCACGGGCAGGACGAGGTCCTGGCCGTCCTTGCCGGAGCGGTTCCCGCCTTCGCCCGGCTTGCCGTTCGTGGCCTTGCGGTGGGGCGAGTGGTGGTAGTCGAGGAGCGTCGTCACCGCCTGGTCGACGACCAGGATGACGTCGCCGCCACGGCCGCCGTTGCCGCCGTCCGGGCCGCCGAGCGGCTTGAACTTCTCACGGTGAACGGAGGCACAGCCGTGGCCTCCGTTACCCGCGGCGACATGCAGTTCGACGCGGTCCACGAAGGTGGTCATGGTTCAGTGCCTCCTGGGGGTTCCTCCGGCGAGAGGCCGGAGGAGTACGAAATGTCTTTGCTCGTCGTTCATTGGAAACACACGAAGGGCGGACCTGCTTCCCGATCCGGAAGCCGAAGCTTCTGGCCGGGCAAGCAAGGTCCGCCCTCGCGAAAACGCTCTACGGAGCCTGAGTCCTAGGAACTAGGGGTTTCAGGCGACCGGAACGATGTTCACGACCTTGCGGCCGCGGTGCGTACCGAACTCCACCGCACCGGCGCTCAGCGCGAACAGGGTGTCGTCGCCACCGCGACCGACGCCCGTGCCCGGGTGGAAGTGGGTGCCGCGCTGGCGGACCAGGATCTCACCGGCGTTGACGGTCTGACCGCCGAAGCGCTTCACGCCGAGCCGCTGAGCATTGGAATCGCGCCCGTTCCGAGTGGACGATGCGCCCTTCTTGTGTGCCATCTTGTCTCAGTCCCTTACTTCGCAGCCGCGGGGATGCCGGTGATCTTGATCGCCGTGTACTGCTGACGGTGACCCTGACGACGGCGGTAGCCGGTCTTGTTCTTGTACCGAAGGATGTCGATCTTGGCACCCTTGTGGTGGTCCACGACCTCGGCCTGCACCTTGATGCCGGCCAGCACCCACGGGTCGCTGGTCACAGCGTCGCCGTCGACAACGAGCAGCGTAGAGAGCTCTACGGTGTCGCCAACCTTGGCGGTGGAAATCTTGTCAACCTCAACGATGTCGTCGACAGCAACCTTGTGCTGGCGACCACCGCTGCGCACGATGGCGTACACGCGGATCTCTCTTTCGCTCGGAACGAAACCCCTGAAGCCAGCCGCTCACACGTGCCCGAGGACCCGTGATGTTCCGGATTGGACGAGCGGCCTCCCCCGGCGGACCGGGAGGTGAGGTGCTCAGGGGTGCGGCGCTCAACAGACGCCGACGGTCAAGGTTACGGGTCACCCGCCGAAAGGGTCAAACCAGCCCCCTTCCGCCGGGTGCGTGCGGGCTACGCGGGCGGCTTCTCACCGTCCTGCGGCAGCGGCTGCACGCCCTTGCACAGGTCCGTGGCGTCGGCCGTGCCGGGCCAGCTGACGTTCCACACCCGGTTGAAGTGGTCGCGGTAGGCGTCGTGCACGGAGTCGTCGTCGACCTTGACGATCGCCTCGTCGTTCTCGCGCAGCGCGGGGCCCGTGTAGTTCTGCGACCCGGTGAAGGTGATCTTGTTGCGCTTGCCGTCGTACATGCCGTCCACCAGCAGGTACTTCGAGTGGATGATGTACGGCGTCGTGAGCTTCTTGCCGGGGTTCAGCGGGTCCCGGTCGTCGTTGAGGCAGCGCAGCGAGGGCCCGCCGGTGGCGTGCAGCGCCTCCCACGTCCCCTTGGGGCCGCCCAGGCTCTTGGCGCTGTCGGTCTCCGCGTACATGAGGCTGACGGTGCAGCCCTGCTTCTTCAGCGAGACCAGCTTGTCGGCGATCTGCTTGCGGGTGACCTTGAAGATCGCGGCCCGGATGACGGTCTTCTTCGCGGCGCCGGTCACCGGGTCCTTGTAGGAGCAGGCGACGTTGTTGAGGACCGAGTACATCGTGTCGGACTCGTTGACCGTGCCGGCCCGCGGGAAGAAATACGCCTTGTACAGACCGCTGCTGACGGTGCGGTAGTCCCAAGTCGACCAGCTCTTGCCGGTCATGTCCGTGAAGTAGTCCGAGTACGCCTCGTACATCACGCCGTTGTTCGGCAGCATCAGCGCGTCGTTGTAGAACTTCGTGTGTGCCGACGGCGTCGAGTTCGACGTGGTCTGCACGACGACGTTCGTGGCGCCCTCGACCGCGGAGAACAGCCAGAACTTGTTGTGCATGATCGACTGGCCGTACTTGGGATCGCCCAGGCAGGATTTGTGCGCCGGGCAGAGCGTCACGAAGGACGGGCTCGTCCTGGTGGTGCCCAGGGCCGTTTTCAACTGGGTGTACGACGTGTTGGTGGGGCGGTCGCTGACACTGGACTCGTCGAGCAGTATCTGCACGTTCACGCCGCGGTTCTTGGCCGCGACGAGCGCGTCGACGACCGACTGCTCCCACACGTGGTAGACCGCGACCTTGATCACCGAACCGGGCAGCGCCGCGTTCGTCAGCTGGATCAGCCTGGTGCGGATCGCGTACTGCTGGTCCGTGGTGCCGTGCGGGTCGTTGAATATCGGCCCCTCGGTCCACGTCGGGGTGTCCGCGGCGGCGGTCCCCACGGACGCGGTGGCCTGGATCCCGGCCGCCGAGAAGACCGTGGCGATGGCCACGGCCTGTCTGGCGCCCTTGACCGGCTTCACGGCACGGTGACGGCCCGTGCCTCTCAGGCGCGCGTGCGCCATTGGTACCCCTCCCCAGTTTCACGGGCCGCGTGTTCTCCCCAACGCGCGGTCGCGTGATCGTTCATGTTCACTCGTGCGACTCCATGAGTTTTACAGGTAGTTGGCCGGTCTCCAAGAGCAGGGTGCGGTCCAGTCGGAGTTACGTGAGCTGCGACATGCCGACGCCCCCGTTCCGCGTAGTGCGGCTCGGGGGCGTCGGATCCGGATCTACCGTGTTGCTCAGGCCTCGTCGGCCGCGGCGGAGACGGACGGCTGAGCCTGCTGCTCGGCCGCCACGGTCTTCTTCGCGGTCGCCTTCTTGGCGGCGGTCTTCGTCGCCGCCTTCTTGGCCGTCGTCTTCTTCGCGGCCGTCTTCTTGGCCGCGGTCTTCTTGGTGGCGGCCTTCTTCGCCGTCGCCTTCTTGGCCGTCTTACGGGCCGTCTTCTTGGCGGCGGGCGCCTCCTCGGCGGCCTCGGCCTCGGCCTGCTCCGGCTCGGCCTGCGCCTCCGTGGCCGACGGGACGACCACGACGGCCGTCTCCTCGGACGCGGTGGGCGCGGTGGCCTTGCGGACGGCGCGGCGACGCGGGCGGGCCGGAGCCGCGCTCTCGACGGGCGCCTCGGCCTTCTCCTCGGCCTCAGCGGCCTTGGGCTCCTCGGCCACGACGGGTTCCGGCTCGGGCTTGGCGGGCGCCGTGACGGTCACCTCGGCCTCGGCGGCGGCCTTCGGCGAACCGGCCGGAGCCGTCGCCTTACGGGTCGCCCGACGGCGCGTACGCCCCTTGGGAGCGGCTTCCTCGACCGGGGCGGGCTCCGCCACGACCGGCTCGGCCACGACGGGCTCCGCCTCGACCTGCGGGGCCTCGGCCTTGGGAGCCTCGACCTGCGGGGCCTCCACCTTCGGAGCCTCCGCCTTGGTGGCCTCCTTCGGGGCTGCCTCGCCCTTGGGCGCGCCGGCCGGAGCCGACGCCCTGCGGGTCGCACGACGGCGCGAACGGCCACCACGGGCCGCGGCCTCCGCCTCGGCGGGGCTGCTGTACAGCTCCTCGTCGCGCACGAACTCGGGCTCGGCCAGCGCGACGGGGGCCGCGACCTCGGCGGCGACCTCTGCCTCGGTCTCCACCTCCGTCTCCAGCGCCGCCTGCTCGTGGTCGTGCTCGTACGTGGGCTCCGCGCCGTTGCCGCCACGGCCGCGCTTCTTGCGCTTGCCGCCACCACCAGCGGACGTGGGCTGCTCCATGTGGACGATGACACCGCGCCCGTTGCAGTGGACGCAGGTCTCGGAGAAGGACTCCAGGAGGCCCTGGCCCACACGCTTACGGGTCATCTGGACCAGGCCGAGCGAGGTGACCTCGGCCACCTGGTGCTTGGTCCGGTCACGGCCCAGGCACTCGAGGAGCCGGCGCAGGACCAGGTCCCTGTTGGACTCCAGGACCATGTCGATGAAGTCGATGACGACGATGCCGCCGAGGTCACGCAGGCGCAGCTGGCGCACGATCTCCTCGGCCGCTTCGAGGTTGTTCCTCGTCACGGTCTCTTCGAGGTTGCCGCCCTGGCCGGTGAACTTGCCGGTGTTGACGTCGACGACGATCATCGCCTCGGTCTTGTCGATCACCAGCGAGCCGCCGCTGGGCAGCCAGACCTTGCGGTCGAGCGCCTTGGCGAGCTGCTCGTCGATCCTGTACGTCGCGAAGACGTCGACCTCGGAGGTCCACTTCGAGAGGCGGTCGCCCAGGTCGGGCGCCACGTGGTTGACGTATCCGTGGATGGTGTCCCACGCCTCGTCACCGCTGACGATGACCTTGGAGAAGTCCTCGTTGAAGATGTCGCGCACGACGCGGACGGTCATGTCCGGCTCGCCGTACAGCAGGCTCGGCGAGCTCGTCGAGATCTGCTTCGACTTCTTCTGGATCTCCTCCCACTGGGCCTGCAGACGCTCGACGTCGCGGCTCAGCTCCTCCTCGCTCGCGCCCTCGGCGGCGGTGCGCACGATGACGCCCGCGTCCTCGGGGACGATCTTCTTGAGGATGGTCTTCAGACGCGCGCGCTCGGTGTCGGGCAGCTTGCGGCTGATGCCGGTCATCGACCCCTCGGGGACGTAGACCAGGTAGCGGCCGGGCAGCGAGACCTGGCTGGTCAGGCGGGCGCCCTTGTGGCCGATCGGGTCCTTGGTGACCTGCACGAGGACGGACTGGCCGGACTTGAGGGCGGTCTCGATGCGGCGCGGCCCGTTGGCCATGCCGAGCGCCTCGAAGTTGACCTCACCGGCGTAGAGCACGGCGTTGCGGCCCTTGCCGATGTCGATGAAGGCGGCCTCCATGGACGGCAGCACGTTCTGGACCTTGCCCAGGTACACGTTGCCGACGTACGAGGTCGACTGCTCCTTGTTGACGTAGTGCTCGACGAGGATGTCGTCCTCGAGCACGCCGATCTGGGTGCGCTCGCCGTGCTGGCGGACGACCATGACCCGCTCGACGGCCTCGCGGCGGGCCAGGAACTCGGCCTCGGTGATGATCGGCACACGACGGCGGCCCTGCTCGCGGCCCTCGCGGCGGCGCTGCTTCTTCGCCTCGAGTCGCGTCGAGCCCTTGATGGACTGCACCTCGTCGGCGCCGGTGCCCCGCTCCTCCTGCTTACGGGGCTCGCGGACCTTCACGACCGTGCGCTCGGGGTCGCCGTCGCCCGGCTCGCCCTCGGTGGAGGCGTCTCCCGCGCGGCGACGACGGCGACGACGGCGACGGCTGCTGCTGGAGCCGGACGGGCCGGACTCCTCGCGCTCGTCGGCCTCGTCGGCCTCATCGCTCTCGTCGGCGTGCTCGGCGCCCTCGTCGGCGTGCTCGGCCTCTTCGTCGCCCTGCTCGTCGGACTCGGCGTCCGCGGAGTCACCGCGACGGCGACGGCGGCCACCACGGCGCCGGCGGCGCGTGGGGCGGTCGCCCTGCTCGTCGTGGTCCTCGTGGTCTTGGTCGCCCTCGGCGTCCTCGGCCTCGGCCTCGGCAGGCTCCTCGGCGGCGGCGGGCCGCTGCGGCTCGGCGGCCGGTGCGGCGGGCTGCTCCTCGGCGGCACGGCCACGGCGACGGCGACGGCGCGGCGTCTCCTCCGCGACCACATCGGCCACGGTCACGGCCTCGACGGGAGCCTCGGCCTCGGCCGGCTCCTCCTCCACCGCGGCCTCGGCGGCGGCCGCTGCGGCGGCGGCGCGCTCCGGGGTCTGGAACATCGGCTCGGCGAAGACCGGCGCCTGGAAGACGGCGACGGACGGCCGCGCGGGACGGCGCGAGCCCTTCGTGCCCTTGGTCTCGTCGGCGGCGGGGGCGGCGGCGCGCGAGGCGGCCTTCTTGGCGGAGCGCTGCGCGGGCTCGGAGAAGCCGACCGCGGCCTTGCGGGTGGCACGGCGGCGGGGGCGGCGCCCACCTTCGGCGTCCTCGTCGGACGCGGCGGCGGGGGCCTCTGTCTTGGGAGCCTCGGTCTTGGGAGCCTCCGCCTTCGGAGTCTCCGCCTTCGGAGTCTCCGTCGCGGCGGGCTCGGCGGCGGCCACGGGCTCGGCCTGCTCGGGCGCGCCGGCGGGGGCGGTGGAGCGGCGGGTGGCGCGGCGGCGGGTACGCCCGGCGGGCGCGGCCTCCGGCTCGGTGACAGGCTCTTCCGCGGCCACGGCGGGCGCGGCTGCGGGCTCGGTCACCGCAGGGGCCTCGGCCTGCTCGGGGGTACCGGCGGGGGCGGAGACGCGGCGCGTGGCACGGCGGCGGGTACGCCCGGCGGGCGCGGCCTCCGGCTCGGCGACAGGCTCTTCCGCGGCCACGGCGGGCGCGGCGGCAGCGGCAGCGGCAGCGGCAGCGGGCTCGGCCTCGGCGCTCTCTGCCGCGTCGGAAGTCTTGGGTGCGCCGACGGGCGCGGAGGCGCGGCGGGTGGCACGCCGGCGCGGGCGCCCGGCGGGTGCGGCGTCCTGCGCGGGGGCCTCGGCGGCGGCCGCGCCTGCCTCGGTCTCTTCGGCCTCGTCGGCGACGGGGTCGGCGGCGGCCTTCGCGGCCGGAGCGGTGTCGGCGGCGGCACCCGTGGGCGGGCCCGCGGGGCGCGAGGCCGCACGGCGCCGGCGGCGCGGCGGCAGGGTGTCGCTGGGGCTGTTGTTGTCGGTTCCCACGGACGAAGACGTCTCAGTGGGTTCGGTCGGCTCGAGCATGCGGGTGGATCTCCCGTCAGGCTCCCGGGCGCCGCGCCTGGTCCGGTGACGTCCGCGGCTCGCGCGTTCATGCGCGGTGCCGCCGTCCGGGGCGCGGGCGCCGCACGGGAGCTCTCTGTCTGTTCTCGCCGGTTCCGTACGCCATGTGTGCGTACGGCCTGGCGAAAGTCCTTGGGTTCGTGCGCTGCCCGACCCAGGTGGCTCCCGAGTACGAGGGCGGCGCTTCGACGACCGTCCTTACGCGGAACCTGGCACCGGCGCCGTCGCGGCGGCAGCTGCGGCGCTCCCCCCGCTTGCGGGAGATGCGGCCTCGACTGCCTCGCGGTCGGGCGCGAGCGGGTCGGTCACCGTGCCGGTCTCTTCATCGAAAAGCCCCTGCGCCAGCCTGGTCACCGCTGCGGGGACCGGCGGCGCCAGGTCGGCCACAGCTCGGAGACCGGACAGAACGTCGTCGGGTCGAACGGCAGGCGTCACGTGCCGAACAACCAGGCGCAGTATCGCACAGGCCTTGTCGGTCGGCCTATCAGCCTGGGCGTCGTTCGCCTGCGGGGCCTCGACGGCCTCAAGGCTCACGACGGCGGCACGGGCGTCGAACGTCCGCATCCCGTTCTTGGTCCTTCGCTGGACCTCGACGGCCTCCGCCGCGACGAACGCGTCCGTGGCGGCCTCGGCCTCAGCGGCGTCGACGCCGTCGAGCCGCAGCTCCCAGACGGATGCGGTGAGCCTGTCGGCGAGGCCCGAGGTGCGGGACTCGACGGCCTCGATGATGTCGAGCCCCGTGGGGAGCGACTCGTCGAGGAGCTCGCGCAGCGTGTCCGGATCGCGCGCTTCGGTGAGCGCGATCTCCAGATACTCGGCTTCGCTGCCCGTGCCGGTGGGTGCGGCATTGGCGTACGACACCTTCGGGTGCGGCGTGAACCCCGCCGAGTACGCCATGGGCACCTCGGCGCGGCGCAGCGCACGCTCGAAGGCGCGCTGGAAGTCACGGTGGCTGGTGAACCGGAGGCGGCCGCGCTTGGTATAGCGCAGTCGGATGCGCTGCACCGCGGGTGCGGGCGGCGGGCCTTCGGGCTGTCGCTTGCCCAGTGTTCTAGTCCTTCGTGAGAGCGGTCGTACTGCTACCTAGAGTACGTGCCTGCGGCGGGCCAGGTTCCCGCCGGTCCCTGACCAGCTGTTCGGGCTCCGCCCGTTTTGCTCCGAAGAGCGCCCGGCGGACGTCGGCCCTGGCCTGGCGCACGCTCTCGCGCGCCGCCGCGAGGGCCTGGCGCGCGGTGCGCCCCGCGTCCTTGACCGCCTGGGCCGCGGGCCGCCATACGGAGTCCCGTACGAGGTGTCCCAGCGGGGTGCACACGTTGCGGTACGCCCAGCGCACCGGGTCCACGAAGATCCACCGCAGGAGCCGGCCGAGGAACCGTCCGACGGCCCGCGACATGTGTCCGGCGACACGCCACGCGTGCCCGAGCGCCTCGCCGGTCTCCCGCACGAGGACGACGACTGCCCGCCCGACGGGCACGAGCACCCAGCGCCAGAGGGCGACGGCGGGCACGACGAAGATCCACCGTACGAGGGTGACGGCGACGGTCCGGACCCCACGCCCGAACCATGCGACGCCGGCCCACACTCCACGTGCGAGCCACGCGAGCCCTGACCACACGCCCCGGCCGAGCCACGCCAGGCCCGCGCCCAGCGCTCGGCCGGCGAAGACGAGATGGGCCCCAACCAGCTTGAAAAGAAAGGCAGTTGCGCGTCCGACGGGTGCGAGTACGCGGGTGTGGAGCCAGACCCAGGGCCAGACGAAGAGGGCCTTGGCGAGCCAGGTGACGGCGGTCGCCGTGCCGCGCGCGAGGAGAGCGATGCCGGGGCCGAGCGGGCCCAGGGCGTGTGCGTATAGCCACACCGCGGGGACGACGAGGGCGCGCAGCAGTGCGGCGAGGCCCGCTCCCAGGGCACGGACAGCCGCCGCGATGCCCCGCGCCAGCCAGGCGATCCCGCCGCCGAGAGGCAGGAGCACGCGCGCGTACAGCCACACCCACGGCACCACGAAGAGCGCCCGCAGCAGCCACACACCACCCACGCGCAGGCCGCGCCCGGCCGCGGTGAGCCCGGCCCAGACGGAGGAGGCGAGGTGCGCGATGCCCCGGCCCACGGAGGCGAGACCCGCCCCGACCGCCCGCGAAAGCCACCCGGCCCCCCGCCCCACCGCGACAACCCCGCCCCGGACGACGGAGGCGAGCCGCGCGATCCCCCGGGCCACGAAAGCGAGACCCGCCCACACCCCCCGCGCCAGCCACGCGATCCCGTGCCCGGCCGGTGTCATCACCCGGAGGTACCACCAGGCGACCGAGGCGACGACGCCCTTCCACCACACCCACAGCGCGACGGCCCGCACCCCGCGGCCGACCGGCGCGAGGGCGTGGCGCCACAGCGCGACCCACGGCCGGACGAAGAGCGCTCTGCCGGTCCATGCCAGCGCGACGGCGACCCCCCGGCCGACCGGAACCAGCACGCGCCTCCACAACGCCACCCACGGCCGCACGAACAGCGCCCCGCCGAGCCACGTCAGCGCGGCGCCCACGCCCCGCGCCGCCGGAGCCAGTACGCGGACCCAAAGCCACACCCACGGCACCACGAACACCGCGCGCAGCGGCTGTCCGGTCCCGCGGGCCAGGGGCACCAGGCCACGACGCCACACAGCACGACCGCCGGCGGCGACGGCGTCCCAGGTCAGGCGGATCGGTACGACGAGGACCAGGACGACGATGCGCACCGGGATGCGGATCGCGGCCACGAGGCAGCCCTCGGGCGGCCGTTCGGCGGCAACGGGCTCCGCGGGCGTCGGGTGCTGCTCCCAGTCCATGTCTTCTCAGACGCCGGAGCGCGGCATACGGATCCGCGTCATGGGAACTTCACGCACACCTCTGGCCACGGCCACTTCTGTCTCGTATTCATAACGGGTCTGGGCCAAACAGGCCGCTTGCAGAAGGACGTTGGAGGACACCCCCGATGAGCACGAGCTCACCGCACCCCGAGCACAGACCCGAACTCTCCCGCCGCACCCTCATGGGTGGCGCCGCTGCCGCCGGAGTGCTGGCCGCGCTGCCACTGAGCCTGCGCACCGCGCTCGCCGCGCCGGGCAGGCCCGGCACGCTGGAGGACATCCAGCACGTCGTGGTGTTCATGCAGGAGAACCGGTCGTTCGACCACTACTTCGGCACGATGCAGGGGATACGGGGGTTCGGTGACCGCGCCGCCGTGCGCGGGATCAACGGCCGGCCCGTGTTCCACCAGCCCGACCCGTCGCGCGCCGAGGGCTGGCTCGCGCCGTTCGCGATGAACGCCGCGCACACCAGCGCCTACCAGCAGGGCGCCGCCGCCTTCGGGTTCGGCGACTCGATGAACGCCCGCAACGACGGTATGGCCGACGGCTACGTCACCCGACGCGGCAGCGGCTGGCTCGGCCAGGGCTACTACGAGCCCGCCGACATGCCCTTCTACAACGCGCTCGCCTCGGTCTTCACCATCTGCGACCACTACTACTGCTCGACCGAGACCAGCACCAACCCCAACCGCGAGCACCTGATGACCGGCACCAGCGGCGGCACGGTGCGCGACATCGCCGTCGTCGACAACCAGGAGCCCGGCTTCGAGTGGACGACCTACGCCGAGCGCCTCGAAGCGGCGGGCGTCAGCTGGAAGACGTACCAGGCGCAGGAGAACTTCGACGACAACGCGCTCGCCTGGTTCAACACCTTCCGCGCCGCCAGGCCCGGTGAGTCGCTGTACGAGCGCGGCATGAAGAAGGTCGGCAACCCCGCGCAGACGAACGACCCGTGGGCGATGGGTGACGCGCTGGTCGCCGCGTTCGCCGAGGACGTGAAGAACGACACGCTGCCGCAGGTCTCCTGGCTCGTCGCGCCGGCCGCCCTGTCCGAGCACGCCAGCTACGCGCCGCCGCACGGGGAGGATCTGACGGCGCGTCTGCTGTCCGCGCTCGCCGACAACCCCGAGGTCTTCGCCAAGACCGCGTTCATCCTGAACTACGACGAGCACGGCGGCTTCTACGACCACCTGGTCGCGCCCGTGCCGCCGGTCGCCGAGGGCCGCGGCCGGTCGACCGTGACGCCCGACGGCGAGGTCGTGGTGCGGGTCGGCAAGGGCAGCTCGACCTTCTACCGGCCCGTCAACCAGCGGGGCCAGTACCGCGTGAAGGGTGCCGACGGGTCGCTGACCTGGTCCGACACGCTGCCCGCCGGTGAGACGAAGGCCGCGGGGCCCTTCCCCCTCGGGCTCGGCATGCGCGTACCGATGATCGTGGTGTCGCCGTGGACGCGCGGCGGCGCCGTGGCGTCGACGGTGTGCGACCACACGTCCGTCATCCAGTTCCTGGAGAAGCGCTTCGGGGTGCGCGAGCCCAACATCAGCCCCTGGCGCCGCGAGATCACCGGCGACCTGACCGACGTCTTCGACTTCTCCGGCAAGAACCCGTCGTGGCCCACGCTGCCCGACACCAGCGGCAACCGCCAGAAGGTCACCGACACCGGCAAGCTGCCCGCGCCCACCGTGCCCGAGCCGCAGCTCCTGCCCGCGCAGCAGCGCGGCAGCCGCACCGCCCGCCCCACCCCGTACGACCTGCGGGTCACGCCCCGCGTGCGCGGCGGCAAGGTCACCCTGGACCTCGCCAACCACGGCCGCCAGGGCGCCGTCCTCGCGGTGTACCCCGAGCCCGGCATCGCGCCCAAGCACTACACACTGAGCCCCAAGTCGAAGCTGTCCGACGTGTGGAGCCCCGGCGACAACGGCTACGACCTGCGCGTCCACGGGCCGAACGGCGCTCTGTGGCATCTGCGCGGCGACGCGGCGGGGATGTACGAGGCGCACCTGGACCTCGCCGACGACGGCCGCGGCGCCGACGTCGAGCTGACCAACCACGCCCGCACCGCCCGCACGTTCCTCGTCGGCGACCTCGCCTACGGCGGCGGCACCCGCGAGTTCCGCGTCGGCGCGGGCGCACACCGCACCGTCCGGATCCGCGTGCCGCGCGAGGGCTGGTACGACGTGGCCGTCACCGTCCGCGACGAGCCCGGCTTCCTGCGCCGGTACGCGGGCCGGGTCCCCGGCAAGCTCGAAGGCGTCACCGACCCCGCGATGGGGCTGCCCGACGCGCTCGGCGTCACGGTGTCCCTGGAGGCGGCGTCGACCACGATCGACGAGGCGATCCTCGTCCCCGGCAAGGCCGCCCGCGTCCGCGCACGGTTCGACGCGACGAGCGCCTTGTCCGCGATCGAGGCGCACCCGGTGGTGCCCAAGGGCTGGGCGGTGAAGGAGGTTTCGGCGCCGCCGGCCTCGCTCGCGGCGGGCGCGTCGGCGACCGCCGAGTGGGAGGTACAGGTCCCCGGCGAGCTGTCGGGCACGGCCGCGTACCGGCTCCTCGTGACGGCGCTGGCCCGCTCCGGCGAACGGTTCGTCCTGGCCGACGGCGAGGTCTCGGCGCGTACCGCCCCGTCCATGGCGGGCCGTCTGCTCGGCGAGGACTTCGAGTCGGTGGCGGACTCGCTCCAGCCGGTGTCGGGTGTCGTCGGCTGGACCGCGACAGCCCCCAAGGGCTGGTCCGTGGTGAACGCGGCCGCCATGCCGCAGGGCACCGCCCGCCTCCAGGGCTGGACGTTCCACACCAAGCGGGCCTGGTCACCGGCCGGCCAGGACCGCGGCGGCTTCGGCCGCGCGCTCGGCGTGGTCGCGGTCGCCGATCCGGACGACTGGGACGACACCGGCTCGCCCTCCGCGAAGGGCACGTTCGACTCGACGCTGGTCTCCCCCGCGGTCCCGGTCCCGTCCGGCACGGCGAAGCTGTACGTGGCCTTCGACTCGCACTACCGCCAGGAGGCCCCGCAGAAGGCGGCCGTGACGGCGGTCTTCGACACGGGCGAGGAGACGCGCCTCCTCCACTACAGCTCCGACGCGACGGGCAACGACAACGCCGGCCAGGACGCCGAGAACACCTTCGTGACGAAGGAACTCGCGGTCCCGGCGGGCGCGAAGACGGTCACCCTGAAGTTCCGCATGTACGACGCGGGCAACAACTGGTACTGGGCGGTCGACCACGTCCGCGTGGACAGCAAGCCGATCACGGCCTGACACGGCTGAGGGGCCGGGACGCCATGACGGCGTCCCGGCCCCTCAACTCCCACTGTTCGTGCGCTACTTGACGACCGTCAGCGGCAGCAGCTTCTTGCCCGTCGGGCCGACCTGGATGTGCGTGTCCATCTGCGGACACACGCCACAGTCGAAGCACGGCGTCCACCGGCAGTCCTCGACCTCGGTCTCGTCGAGCGAGTCCTGCCAGTCCTCCCAGAGCCAGTCCTTGTCGAGACCGGAGTCCAGGTGGTCCCAGGGCAGGACCTCCTCGTACGTGCGCTCGCGCGTCGTGTACCAGTCGACGTCGACACCGAACTCGGGCAGCGTCTTCTCGGCGCAGGCCATCCAGCGGTCGTAGCTGAAGTGCTCGCGCCAGCCGTCGAAGCGGCCGCCGTCCTCGTAGACCGCGCGGATCACGGAGCCGATGCGGCGGTCACCGCGGGAGAGCAGGCCCTCGACGATGCCGGGCTTGCCGTCGTGGTAGCGGAAGCCGATGGAGCGGCCGTACTTCTTGTCACCGCGGATCTTGTCGCGGAGCTTCTCCAGACGGGCGTCCGTCCCGGCGGCCGACAGCTGCGGGGCCCACTGGAACGGCGTATGCGGCTTGGGCACGAAGCCGCCGATGGAGACGGTGCAGCGGATGTCGTTGCCCGCGACCTCACGGCCCTTGGCGATGACGTTCGCCGCCATCTCCGCGATCTGCAGGACGTCCTCGTCGGTCTCCGTCGGCAGGCCGACCATGAAGTACAGCTTCACCTGGCGCCAGCCGTTGCCGTACGCCGTGGCGACGGTCCGGATGAGGTCCTCTTCCGAGACCATCTTGTTGATGACCTTGCGCATGCGCTCGGAGCCGCCCTCGGGGGCGAAGGTCAGGCCGGAGCGGCGGCCGTTGCGCGTGAGCTCGTTGGCCAGGTCGACGTTGAACGCGTCCACACGGGTGGACGGCAGCGACAGGCCGATCTTGTCCTCGGTGTACCGGTCGGCGAGGCCCTTGGCGATGTCACCGATCTCGGAGTGGTCGGCGGAGGACAGCGAGAGCAGGCCGACCTCCTCGAACCCGGTCGCCTTGAGACCCTTCTCGACCATGTCGCCGATGCCGGTGATGCTTCGCTCCCGCACGGGGCGCGTGATCATGCCGGCCTGGCAGAAACGGCAGCCGCGGGTGCAGCCGCGGAAGATCTCGACGGACATCCGCTCGTGGACGGTCTCGGCGAGCGGGACGAGGGGCTGCTTCGGGTACGGCCACTCGTCGAGGTCCATGACGGTGTGCTTGCTGACGCGCCACGGCACGCCGGACCTGTTCGGCACGACACGGCCGATACGGCCGTCCGGCAGGTACTCGACGTCGTAGAACCCGGGGACGTAGACACCACCCGTCTTCGCGAGGCGGAACAGCACCTCCTCGCGACCGCCGGGGCACCCCTCGGCCTTCCAGGCGCGGATGATCTCCGTCATGTCGAGGACGGCCTGCTCGCCGTCACCGATGACGGCGCAGTCGATGAACTCGGCGATCGGCTCGGGGTTGAAGGCCGCGTGGCCGCCCGCGAGGACGATCGGGTCGTCGATCGTACGGTCCTTGGCCGCCAGCGGGATGCCGGCGAGGTCCAGGGCCGTGAGCATGTTCGTGTAGCCGAGCTCGGTGGAGAAGGAGAGCCCGAACACGTCGAACGCCTTGAGCGGCCGGTGCGAGTCCACGGTGAACTGCGGCACCTTGTGCTCGCGCATCAGCGCTTCCATGTCCGGCCAGACGCTGTACGTGCGCTCGGCGAGAACGCCCTCGCGCTCGTTCAGCACCTCGTAGAGGATCATGACGCCCTGGTTCGGGAGCCCGACCTCGTAGGCGTCCGGGTACATCAGCGCCCAGCGGACGTCGGAACTCTCCCACGGCTTGACGGTGGAATTGAGCTCACCGCCCACGTACTGGATCGGCTTCTGCACATGCGGGAGCAAAGCTTCGAGCTGTGGAAAGACCGACTCTGCGGCTTCGGCAGGCATACCCGGGACCTTCGTGAGCTGACAGGGATGACTGTCAAGCGTAACGCGGTCAGGAGACAGCCTTCGCCCACAGCGGCGACAGCTCCGCCTCGGCCCGCTCGGCGAGCGCCTCCTCGCGCCCGTACAGCAGCCCGTATGTGAAGGAGCTCTCCCCCGCCGCGTGGGCCTGCGCCGCCAGGTCGAGCAGCGCCTCGCGCGCCATCACGCTGTCCTGGTGCTCGCCCAGCAGGGACTGGAGCGCCTTCGCGTGCTTGCCGACGTCCTTCGCCCGGTGGCCGAGCGCGGGCGTCGCGACCTCGGCCGCGTACCGGCTGCGCTTGGCGGCCTTGCGGGCGTTGTGCAGGGCGAGGTCGCGGGCCGGGCCGGGGTCCGTGTCGAGCGCACCCTCGACACGGCCCGCGAGCCGCTTGTAGTCCCGCAACACGGCCTTGGACAGGGCGTTCTCCGGCTGCTCGGCCCGCAGCGGGGGCGCGTCGACGAGTGCGTCGAGCGCGGCGAGGAGAGCGAGGTAGCGCTTGCCGTCGAGTGCGTCGATCAGATGGCGGCGCGATCCGCGGCGCCGGGCCTGTGACCAGGCCTGCAGCCGGGCCCGGACGGGGCCCGTGGGCAGCTCGCGCGGCAGTTCGTCGAGGGCCGCGGTCAGCCGCTCGGTCAGGACCTCCTGGTCGCGGTCGACTCCGAGCTCACCGGCGAGCCACTTCAGCTCGTCGCCGATGGGGTCGGTCACGTCCCGGTCGAGAATCCTGCGGTACGAGCGCAGGGCGCTGCGCAGCCGGCGGGTGGCGACGCGCATCTGGTGCACCGAATCGGGCAGGTCGCGCCGGACGGCGGGGTCGAGGTCGACGATCGCGTCACGCTGGGCCCTGAGGTAGACGAGGACGTGGTCTGCGGAGGTCTCGGGATCGTCGGCGGGCCGGGGCGGGCGCGGGCCGATGCCGGTCTCCGTGAGCGCCCGCGCGAGCTTCGACGGGGAGGCCGAGCGGCTCGCGCCCGCCTTGCGGAGCTTCTTCTCGACCTTGCCCAGGAACGCCGGGTCGCCGCCGTCCGCCAGCTCGACCTCGATCTCGGTCCAGGCGGCGGCGCCGGCCCCGCCGGTGAGCCGCTCGGCCCGTACGCCGTCGACGCTGACCTCGGCGAGGAGCGCGCCGTCGGCGCCGGTGAGATCGCGGACGTCACGCGAGGAACGCAGCCTCATCACGGGTACGAGATCGGCCTCGCGCACCCGGGAGCGCACGAGGCCGGTGAGGTCGCGGGGCACGTCGTCGGAGAGCGGGGCCCGGATCTCGTCCCGTACGCCCTCGGCGAGGGAGACGGGGAGTTTGAGGTGCCAGCCCGCGTCGGCGCCGCCGGTGCGGCGCCGCAGGGTGATCGCGGCGGCCGCGAGGCGCTGGTCGGCGGTGTCGTAGTAGACGGCGTCGAGGTCGACGACGCCTTTGTCGATGACGGCCGAGACTCCGGCGACATGGCTCAGATCCGGCAGCCCGAAGCCTTCGTCGGCCACGGGCGCCTCGTACTTCCGCTCGATCTCGCGCTTCGTCTCCGCCATGAACCGAATTTAGTCGCGAATCCGGATTCTGGGCAGACCCCCTGGCAGAGCAGGCTCGTTCCTACGCCGACATGGGCCTTTGCACGCGGATCGACTGGAGGAGCCCGATCGCCACCCAGACGGCGAACATGGACGATCCTCCGTACGACACGAACGGCAGGGGCAGGCCCGCCACCGGCATGATGCCGAGCGTCATGCCGATGTTCTCGAAGGCCTGGAAGGCGAACCAGGCGATGATCCCGGCGGCGACGATCGTGCCGTAGAGCTCGGTCGTCTCGCGGGCGATGCGGCAGGCGCGCCACAGGACGACGGCGAGCAGGAGCAGGATCAGTCCGGCGCCGGCGAAGCCGAGTTCCTCGCCGGCGACGGTGAAGACGAAGTCGGTCTGCTGCTCGGGGACGAACTGGCCGGTGGTCTGGGAGCCGTGGAAGAGGCCGGTGCCGGTCAGGCCGCCCGAGCCGATCGCGATGCGGGCCTGGTTCGTGTTGTAGCCGACGCCGGCCGGGTCGAGCGCCGGGTTGGCGAAGGCCGCGAAGCGCGCGATCTGGTACTCGTCGAGGACGCCGAGCTTCCAGACGGCGACGGCGCCGAGGGCGCCCGTGCCGAGGAGCCCGAACACCCAGCGGTTGGAGGCGCCGGAGGCGAGCAGCACACCGAGCACGATGACGACCGCGACCATGATCGTGCCGAGGTCGGGCATGAGCAGCACGACGAGCATCGGGACGGCGGCGAGGCCCAGCGCCTGCAGCACCGTGCGGTGGTCGGGGTACTGCTTGTCGCCCGCGTCGACCCGTGAGGCCAGCAGCATCGCCATGCCCAGGATGATCGTGATCTTGGCGAACTCGGCGGGCTGGAGCGACACTCCGCCCGCGGACAGCCAGTTGCGCTGTCCGTTGATCGTGTCGCCGAGCGGGGTCAGCACCAGCAGCATCAGGAAGACCGAGGCGCCGTAGAGGATCGGCACGACCGTGCGCAGGGTGCGGTGGCCGAGCCAGATCGTGCCGATCATCAGGGTCAAGCCGATGCCGGTGTTCATGAGGTGCCGGAACAGGAAGTAGTACGGGTCGCCCTGGTTGATCACGGTGCGGTTGCGGGTCGCCGAGTAGACGAGCGCCGAGCCGATGAGGGACAGGGCGAGCGACGACAGAAGGATCGGCCAGTCGAGGCGGCGCATCACCGAGTCCCTGGCCATGAGCCGGGACAGGGTGGAGCGCTCGGGTCCGTACCCGGAGACGGAGAAACCGTTGGTACCGGCCATGGTGTCAGTGCCGCCTTCCGGTCACCGGGGTGCCGAGGACCGCCGCCAGTTGCGGCGTGGGGGACGGGCTCGGGTCGGCGGGCTTGTAGGGCTTGATGGTCGGCGCGTCGATCGAACCGTCCTGCTTGATCTTCGGCAGGTTCTTCTCCGGCGAGGGCAGCAGGGCCTTCTTCTTGTCGATCGTGCCGTCGGCGGAGACGCCGTACAGCGCGTTGTAGATCTTGCGGACGGCCTCACCGGAGGCTCCGGAGCCCGTACCGGCCTGGGAGATCGTCATGATGACCGAGTAGTCCTTGGAGTAGGTGGCCAGCCATGACGTGGTCTGCTTGCCGTAGACCTCGGCGGTGCCGGTCTTGGCGTGCAGCGGGATCTTGTCCTGGGGCCAGCCGCCGAACTTCCAGGCGGCGGTACCGCGGGTGACGACGCCGGCGAGAGCGTCGTTCATGCCCTTGAGGGTCGCCTTGGTGATCGGGAGCTTGGCCTTGACCTGGGGCTTGATCTTCCTGACCGTCTTGCCGTCGGCGCTGATGATCGCCTTGCCGATGGTCGGGACGTACTCGGTGCCGCCGTTGGCGAGGGCCCCGTAGATCATGGCCTCCTGAATCGGCGTGAGGAGGGTATCGCCCTGGCCGATGGAGTAGTTGATCGAGTCGCCCTCGCGCATCTTGTTGCCCTCGAGGCAGTTCTCGTAGGCGATCTTCTCGACGTAGCTGCCGTCCTTCTTGCCGGTCTTGCACCAGCTGTCCTTGTTGGCCTCCCAGAAGTCCTTCTTCCACCGACGGTCGGGGACGCGGCCCGTGACCTCGTTGGGAAGGTCGATGCCGGTGGTCTTGCCGAGGCCGAACTGGTGGGCGGCCTTGTAGAAGTAGTCCTTGGGGGTCCCCTTCGGATTGATGCCGCCGTCCTTCTTCCACTCCCGGTCGGCGAGGCCGTAGAAGACGGTGTCGCAGGAGACTTCCAGCGCGCGGCCGAGAGAGATGGGGCCGAAGTTCTCCCCCTCGAAGTTCTTGAAAACCTGGCCGCCGACCGAGTACGAGCTGGTGCAGGGGTAGCCGCCGTCCCACTTGTAGCCGGCTTCGGCCGCGGCGGCCGTGGAGATCACCTTGAACGTCGAACCGGGCGCGGACTGACCCTGGATGGCCCTGTTGAGCAGCGGGTAGTCGGAGCCCTTGCCGGTGAGCTGCTTGTAGTCCTTGGCGGAGATGCCGCCGATCCAGACGTTCGGGTCGTACGACGGTGCGGACGCCATGGAGACGATCCGGCCGGTCTTGGCCTCCATGACGACGACCGCGCCGGAGTCGGCCTTGTAGTTCTCGCCGGTGATCTTGTCGAACTGCTGGCGGGCGGCCTTCATCGCCTCGTTCAACTCGCGCTCGGCGACGCCCTGCACGCGCGCGTCGATCGAGGTGACGACATTGGCTCCGGGCTCGGCCTCGTCGCTCTTGGCGCGCCCGATGACGCGGCCGAGGTTGTCGACCTCGTAGCGGGTGACGCCGGCCTTGCCGCGCAGCTCCTTGTCGTAGGTGCGCTCCAGGCCGGAGCGGCCGACCTGGTCGGAGCGCAGGTACGGCGACGAGGTGTCCTTGGCCTTCTCGATCTCGGCGTCGGTGACGGGCGAGAGGTAGCCGAGGACTTGCGCGGTGTTGGAGTCGCCCGGTCCCGCGTAGCGGCGCACGGCCTCGGGCTCGGCGGTGATGCCAGGGAAGTCCTCGGAGCGCTCGCGGATCTGGAGGGCCTGCTTGGGTGTGGCCTCGTCCGTGATCGGGATGGGCTGGTAGGGCGAGCCGTTCCAGCAGGGCTGCGGCGTCTTGGCGTCGCAGAGGCGGACCTTCTCCGTGACGTCCCCGGTCTTCATCCCGAGGACGGCGGCGAGCTTGGCGAGGACGGCCTTGCCGTCGTCGGGCATCTTCATCAGGTCCGTGCGGGACGCGGAGACGACCAGGCGGGTCTCGTTGTCGGCGATCGGCACACCGCGGGCGTCCAGGATCGAGCCGCGCACGGCGGGGCTGACGACCTGCTGGACGTGGTTGCCGGAGGCCTCCTTGGCGTACTCGGCGCCGTTGCGGATCTGGAGGTACCAGAGGCGGCCGCCGAGGGTGAGCAGGAGGGAGAGGACCAGGATCTGGAGGATGACGAGCCGGATCTGGACGCGTGGGGTCCGCCCGGTCTCGGGAATGTTGGTCATGCTGCCTCCCCCTCCTCAGTGCGTGTACGCGGTGATGTGCGCGGCGGTCACAGGCGCTTGACCCCCTTGATGCGGCCGGCCCGCGCGGTGCGCGCCCTGGTGGCCTTCAGGCGGATTCCGCCGCGCTGGTTGCCGATGCGCAGGCCGGTGCCGGAGGAGAGCCAGCCGGCGGTGACGTCGGTGGCCTTGCCGGCGCCGGGCGAGGAATCGGCGAGCGGATCGTTGTCGGCGCGTCTGGCCAGGGCGATGATGAACGGCACGGTGAACGGCGCGAGGAGCAGGTCGTAGAGCGCGGCCGTGAACAGCAGGCTGCCGATGCCCACATGGCGGGCTGCGGTGTCGCCGACGAGGGCGCCGACGCCCGCGTAGAGCAGGGTCGAGCCGATGGCCGCGGCGACGACCACGACCATCGGGCCGAAGGCGGACCTGAGCTGGCCGTTGTCCGGCTTGGCGAGGCCGACGAGGTAGCCGACGACGCACAGCACGAGGGCGTAGCGCCCGGCGGCGTGGTCGGCCGGCGGCGCCAGGTCGGCGAGTAGACCCGCGCCGAACCCGATGAACGCGCCGCCGACATGGCCGTACACGAGGGCGAGGCCGACGACGGTCAGGAGCACGAGGTCCGGCACGGCGCCGGGCAGTTGGAGTCGGGCGAGTACGCACACCTGGACGACCAGGGCGACGATCACCAGGGTGGTGGAGAGCAGCAACCGGTTGAAGCGCATGGGATCCAGCTCCTACTGCTCGTCGTTGCCGTTGGCGCCGGCCGGGGGCCCGGACGGCGTGGCCGTGACGGTGACGGTGGGCGTCGGCTTGGGCTTGGCCGGCTTGGACGGCAGTACTTCGTCGCGCGGATCGGTGCGCGGAGCCTGTACGACCACGCCCACGACGTCGAGCTTGGTGAATCCGACGTACGGCTTCACATAGATCGTCCGGGTCAGGTCGCCGCCGGACGGATCGACGCGCACCACCTGCCCCACGGGCACGCCGGGCACGAACGGCTTGTCGGCCTGGGACCCGAAGGTCACCAGACGGTCGCCCTTCTTGACGTTGGCCTTGCCGTTGAGAAGCTGCACGCGCAGCGGCCGGTCGCCCTGTCCGGAGGCGAAGCCGAGCTCGTCGGTGCGCTCCATGCGGGTACCGACGGTGAAGTCGGGGTCGTTGGCAAGCAGGACGGTCGCGGTGTTGGGTCCTACGGTGGTCACGCGCCCCACGAGCCCGTCCCCGTTCAGAACGGTCATGTCGCGCTCGAGGCCGTCGTTGGCGCCGGAGTCGATGGTGACGGTCCAGGAGAATCCCTGGGCTGCTCCTATGGCGATGACCTGCGCCCCCTTGATGCCGTACTGCCCTGCGCCCGCCGTCTTCAGCATGGAGTCGAGCTGGCGGATCTTGCTTCGGTTGCGGTCGTCGCTGCCGAGCTTCGCCTTCAAGGCGGCGTTCTCGCGCTCCAGTTCGCTGACGCGGTTGTGCCGCTTACCGGAGTCCTTGACGGCAGCTATGGCGTTGCCGATCGGGTCGACTGCGCTGGAGACGCCGTTCTCCACGGGGCCGAAGACCGTGGCGGCGACCTGGCGGGCACCGTCGACCGGCGAGTCCTCCCCACCGCGGATGTCCACCGTGATCAGTGCGAACGCGATGGCGATCAGCAGCACCAGGAGCAGCCGGCTCTCTCGTGTGTCCCTCACGTGCGGCGGCCGTGCCTTCCTCAATCGGATTCTGCGGAACCCTGAGGTACCGCAGGTTATGGGGAATTACTACGCCTTGCCTATATATCAACGATCCGCCGTACGAAGTGGCAGGCACTCGTACGGCGGACGTCTCGCGTCAGGTCATCTGCGCGGCTGGGCGTCCAGCACCTGCTGGAGCGCCTCGAACTCCTCGACACACTTGCCGGAGCCGAGCGCCACGCTGTCGAGGGGGTCCTCGGCGATGTGGATCGGCATGCCCGTCTCACGGCGCAGCCGCTCGTCGAGGCCGCGCAGCAGAGCGCCGCCGCCGGTGAGCACGATGCCCCGGTCCATGACGTCGCCCGACAACTCGGGCGGGCACTTGTCCAGGGTCGTCTTGACGGCGTCGACGATCGCGTTGACCGGTTCCTCGATCGCCTTGCGCACCTCGGCGGCCGAGATGACGACGGTCTTCGGGAGTCCGGACACGAGGTCGCGCCCGCGGATTTCGGTGTGTTCGTCGGAGTCGAGGTCGTACGCGGAGCCAATCGTGATCTTGATCTGCTCGGCAGTCCGCTCACCAAGAAGCAGCGAGTACTCCTTCTTGATGTGCTGGATGATCGCGTTGTCCAGCTCGTCCCCGGCGACCCGGATGGACTGTGCTGTGACGATTCCGCCGAGCGAGATCACCGCGACCTCGGTGGTGCCGCCGCCGATGTCGACCACCATGTTGCCCGTGGCCTCGTGGACCGGGAGGCCGGAGCCGATGGCCGCGGCCATGGGCTCCTCGATGATGTGCACCTGGCGGGCACCGGCCTGCGAGGAGGCCTCGATGACCGCGCGCCGCTCGACACCGGTGATGCCGGAGGGCACACACACCACGACACGGGGGCGAGCGAGGTAGCGCCGCTTGTGGATCTTCAGGATGAAGTAGCGGAGCATGCGCTCGGTGATCTCGAAGTCGGCGATCACGCCGTCCTTCAGCGGGCGCACGGCGACGATGTTGCCCGGCGTGCGGCCGATCATCTTCTTGGCTTCGGCGCCGACAGCGAGGATGCCGCCGGTGTTGGTGTTGATCGCGACGACGGACGGCTCGTTGAGTACGATCCCGCGACCCCTGACGTACACCAGCGTGTTGGCGGTCCCGAGGTCGACAGCCATGTCACGGCCGATGAACGACATTGAGTTCCCCATCAGGATTCGTCTGGCCTTCCCAAGTGGAGCGTTTGATGGCTTGTTAGGTAGGCGAGGTGGGTGCGAGTGGCGTGGAGGCTTACATCGTAGTCTCGCCTGCACGAACACGGCGCGAGGGTCTTCGCCATTGTCAGCAGATGAATCCCCGCTCCGCTAATGGGGACGTGCCGACGGAGTGTCGCGTTCCCCCAATGGGGGCGCATATGCCAAAAGGCGGCCGAATTTCTCCGGCCGCCCCTGTTCAGCGGCGCTCCCCGACTGACGGAGTGTCAGAAAAAGAACTTTCCGGTCTCACGGACCGGACTACACCTGTCCGGGGAAGAAGATCTTCAGCTCGCGCTCGGCCGACTCCTCCGAGTCCGAGGCGTGGATCAGGTTCTCTCGGACGATGGTGCCGAAGTCGCCACGGATGGAGCCCGGAGCGGCGGCGATCGGGTCGGTCGGGCCGGCCAGCTGACGCACACCCTCGATGACCCGCTCGCCCTCGACGACGAGAGCCACCACGGGCCCGGACGCCATGAAGGCGACCAGCGGCTCGTAGAAGGGCTTGCCCTTGTGCTCGCCGTAGTGCTGCTCCAGGGTGTCCTGGTCCAGGTTCCGCAGCTCCAGCGCGCTGATCGTCCAGCCGGCCTTGCGCTCGATCCGGCCGATGATCTCGCCGACGAGACCCCGGCGGACGGCGTCGGGCTTGAGAAGGACAAGAGTGCGCTGACTCATGGTGCGGCTCCAAAATCTTCGTGGGATGTCCGCACGATACCGGGCACGGCTACGCGGTGTTACCTCCGGCCTCGGCCTGGGCGGCCCACCTGGCCTTGGCCTCGTCGATCCTGCGGCCGAAGTGGACGGAGGCCCACCAGAGCCCGGCGAAGCAGAGACCCAGGATGAACATCATCGGCACGACGAACCCGCTGGCGACGAGCGCCGCTTGAAGCACCCACCCCAGCTCGATGCCGCCGCGCCGCCCGAGCGCCCCGCACAACAGCACGGACAGCAGCATGGCGACACCGCACACGCCCCACACGAGCCCGCCCGAGAGGTCGGGGTCCTTCATGGCGACGAGTCCGGCGAAGCCGATGACGAAGAACTCACCGATCAGGGTCGATGAACACAGCACGCGCACAGCGGATCAGCCCTTCCCCAACAGCAGCCGGGCCTCGCCGACAGTGATCACGGACCCGGTGACGAGCACACCGCCGCCGGAGAACTCGCCCTCTTCCTCGGCCAGCGTGATGGCGGCCTCGAGAGCGTCGTCGAGTCGGGGCTCGACCTGCACGCGCTCGTCCCCGAAGACCTCGACCGCGATGGCGGCGAGCTCGTCCGCGTCCATCGCGCGATGGCTGGAGTTCTGCGTGACGACGACCTCGGCGAAGATCGGCTCGAAGGCCTCGAGCACCCCGCGCACGTTCTTGTCGCCGCTCGCTCCCACGACTCCCACCAGCCGGCTGAAGTCGAAGACCTCACTGATGGCTTCGGCGGTGACGCGGGCACCGGCCGGGTTGTGCGCGGCGTCGAGCACCACGGTCGGCGAACGCCTCACGACCTCGAGCCGGCCGGGCGACGTGGCGCCGGCGAAGGCCTGACGGACGGTGTCCACATCGAGCAGCCGGGCCTGCTCGGCCCCGATCCCGAAGAAGGCCTCGACCGCGGCCAGCGCGACAGCCGCGTTGTGCGCCTGGTGGGCGCCGTGCAGCGGGAGGAAGATCCCGTCGTACTCGCCGCCGAGCCCCCGCAGGGTCAGCAACTGCCCGCCCACGGCGACCTGGCGGGAGACGACGCCGAACTCGAGCCCTTCCCGGGCCACGGTGGCGTCCACGTCGACGGCCTTCTTGAGGAGCACCTGCGCGGCGTCGACGGGCTGCTGCGCCATGATCACCGTGGCGCCCTGCTTGATGATTCCGGCCTTCTCCTGGGCGATCTCGCCAGGGGTGGAGCCCAGCCGGTCCGTGTGGTCCAGATCGATGGGCGTCACGACGGCCACCGAAGCGTCGATCACATTGGTGGCGTCCCAGCTGCCGCCCATTCCGACCTCGACGACGGCGGCGTCGACGGGCGCGTCGGCGAAGGCGGCGTACGCCATCCCCGTGAGCACCTCGAAAAAGGAAAGCCGGAATTCCTCTTTCTGGTCGACCATCTCCACATACGGGGCAATGTCCCGATAGGTCTCGATGAACCTCTCGTAGTCGATCGGCGCACCGTCGAGACTGATGCGCTCGGTGATCGACTGGACGTGAGGCGACGTATAACGCCCGGTGCGCAGCTCGAAAGCGCCGAGAAGGGCCTCGATCATGCGGGCCGTGGACGTCTTGCCGTTCGTCCCCGTGATGTGGATCGAGGGATAGGCGCGCTGCGGGTCACCGAGCACGTCCATCAGAGCGGCGATACGCGAGACGGACGGCTCCAGCTTGGTCTCGCCCCACCGCCCCGCGAGCTCGGTCTCGACCTCTCGCAGGGCCTCGGCCACCTGGGGATCCTGCGGCCGCCCGGGCACACCGTCCCCCTGCGGAGCACCCCCCTGCGTCCGGAGGGTACGGCTGCCGGCCTCGATCAGTGCCAGATCGGGGTCACGCTCGGTCTCGGCGTCCACGATGTCGTCGAAGCCGTCGGATTCGCCGCTGTCACGCGGGGGGAGCTCACTCACACCAGCCAGTCTACGGAGAACCACCGACACGGCCCGGCCCGCACCCCACCCGGCAAGTCAGGGACTTTCGGCCCGTCCGTTTCGGGACCTTGGTCCATCCGGACCGCGGCATCACCCTGCAAACTTGGCGATCATGGACATAGGCATCGATCTCGGCACCGCCAACACTCTTCTCTACGTACGCGGCAAGGGGATCGTGCTCAACGAGCCGTCTGTGGTGGCGCTGAAACAGAACAAGACAACCGTCGCCGTCGGCACGGAAGCCAAGGCGACGCTCGGCCGCACCCCGGGCTCCATCACCGCCATCCGCCCCCTCCGCGACGGCGTGATCAGCGACTACGAGGCGGCGGAGGAGATGCTCCGCCACTTCGTGCGCAAGGCGGTCCCGGGTCGCCGCCCCAGGACCCGCATGGTCATCTGCGTCCCGAGCGGGGTCACTCCGGTGGAGCGCCGGGCGATCGTCCACGCGGCACAACGAGCCGGAGCCCGGGCGGTCCACGTCATAGAGGAACCCATGGCCGCGGCGATAGGCGCGGGCCTCCCGGTGGCCGAGGCACGCGGCTCGATGGTCGTGGACATAGGCGGCGGCACCACGGAGGTGGCGGTGATCTCGCTGGGCGGCATCGTCACCGCCCAGTCCCTGCGCGTCGGGGGCGACCGCATGGACGAGGCGATCACGGACCACGTGCGCAAGGAACACGGCCTGCTGATCGGCGAACGCACCGCGGAGGCGGTCAAACTGGCCATCGGCTCAGCGGCCCCGGCCGAGGAACTCTCCGAAACGGGCACCTTCACGGTGCGAGGCCGTCAAAGGCTGGCCGGCCTCCCCCACACCGCGACCCTCACCACCCAGGAGATCCGGGAAGCCCTCAACTCCCCCGTCGAAGCGATCGTCTCGGCGCTCAGGGCGACCCTCGAGGAGTGCCCGCCGGAGCTCTCCGGTGACATCATGGAGCACGGCATCGTGCTGACGGGCGGTGGCGCGCTGCTTCCGGGCCTGGACGTGCGCATGACGGAGGCGACGGGCATCCCGGTCTTCCCCGCGGAAGCACCACTGGACAGCGTGGCGCTGGGCTGCGGCAAGTGCGTGGAGGACTTCGACTCGCTCCAGCGCCTGCTGAAGGCCGCGTAAGTGGCCTGAGCCCACAGGTGCGTGGGGCCGGAAAGGGCTGACCCGAACCGGGGACGCCGGGAGACCCCCCGGCGCGGTGCGCCCCCGGCCCCGTACGGAGAAGGTCCAATCGGACCATGTGGTACGCACACAACCCCGGCCGCCGCGCATGCCAACTCCTGGGCGACGGCGCCGCCCTGCTGTGGACGGCGCTCTGGGCGGCGGTGGCGCTGGCCGTGCACCGGCTGGTGCTGCCGGCCTCCCAACCGGCCTCTCACCGCCCCCGTATCCCGCTCCTCGGCAGCTCGGTGGACGGAGCGCTGCGGGGCGTGGCGCACGCGGGCGATCGGATCGTGAGCGCGGCACCGGCCCCGCAGGGCCCCGCGGCCGCACAGGCCCTCGCGGTCCTGGGCGCGGTGGCGCTCTTCGTGATCCCGGTGAGCCTGATGCTCACGGTGTGGCTGCCCCGCCGCGTCCGCTGGACGCGCCAGGCGGCGGCAGCGCAGGAGCTGGCGGGGACGGAGGACGGCCGTGAACTACTGGCGCTGAGGGCGCTGTTGCGCCCGCTGGACGAACTGGCGGCTACGGCGGAACTGCTCCCGGCCGCGCCCCACGAGACCCCGGACATGGACCCGGACCTGGATCCGGACCCGGACCTGGACATCCCCCCGGGCCCCGGGCCGGGCTCGCTGGCGAAGGGCTGGCGAGAGGCGGACCCGGTGGTGCTGGACGCGTTGGCGGACGCGGAGCTGCAACGCCTGGGGCTACGAACGTAGAACCCCTCCGCCACCCGGAGAAACGCGAAGGCCCCCCGGAACCATGAGGATCCCGGGGGGCCTTCAGCGCACATCACGCACCTCACGCGCGTCGGACGCGTCGCACGTCGGAGGCGTCAGTCACGTCAGGCCTGAGGCAACCGGTCCAACTGCTGCTGAATGCGGGCGATGTCCTCGTCCGCCTTGGCGAGGCGCCCGCGGATCTTGTCGACGACGGCGTCCGGCGCCTTGGCGAGGAACGCCTCGTTGCCGAGCTTGCCCGTGGCCTGGGCCTTCTCCTTCTCGGCGGCGGCCAGATCCTTGGCGAGCCGCTTGCGCTCGGCCGCCACATCGATCGTGCCGGACAGGTCGAGCGCGACCTGCGCACCGCCGACCGACAGAGTGGCGGTCGCCGAGAAGGCGTCGCCCTCGGGCTGCAGCCGCAGAAGCTGCCGGATGGCGGCCTCGTGCGAAGCGAGCGCGGTGCCGTCGAGGCCGAGCCGGGCCGGCACGCGCTGACCGGGCTGCAGGCCCTGGTCGGAACGGAAGCGCCGGACCTCGGTGATGACCTGCTGAAGCGTCTCGATCTCGCGCTCGGCGGCCTCGTCACGGAAGCGGCTGTCCTTCGGCCACTCGGCGGTCACGAGCGTCTCGCCGCCCGTCAGCGTCGTCCAGAGCGTCTCGGTGACGAACGGGACGATCGGGTGCAGCAGACGCAGCGTCACATCGAGGACCTCGCCCAGGACACGGCCCGAGACCTTCGCCTGCTCGCCGCCCTCGAAGAACGTCGTCTTCGACAGCTCGACGTACCAGTCGAAGACCTCGTCCCACGCGAAGTGGTAGAGGGCGTCGGAGAGCTTGGCGAACTGGAAGTCGTCGTAGAAGGCGTCGACTTCGGCGACGGTCTTGTTGAGCCGGGACAGGATCCAGCGGTCCGTCGCGGTCATCGCCTCGGGCGCCGGCAGCGGTCCCTCGACGGTCGCGCCGTTCATCAGCGCGAAGCGCGTCGCGTTCCAGATCTTGTTGGCGAAGTTACGGGAGGCCTTGACCCAGTCCTCGCCGATCGGCACGTCGGCACCGGGGTTGGCGCCGGTGGCCAGGGTGAAGCGAACGGCATCGGAGCCGTACGCGTCCATCCAGTCGAGCGGGTCGACGGCGTTCGGGTTCGACTTCGACATCTTCTTGCCGAACTCGTCGCGGACGAGACCGGTGAGGGCGACGGTCTTGAAGGGGACCTGGTCCTCCATGGCGTACAGGCCGAACATCATCATCCGGACGACCCAGAAGAAGATGATGTCGTGGCCCGTCACCAGGACGTCGGTCGAGTAGAACTTCTCGAGGTCCGGGGTCTTCTCCGGCCAGCCGAGCGTGGAGAACGGCCACAGGCCGGACGAGAACCAGGTGTCGAGGACGTCCTCGTCCTGGGTCCAGCCCTCGGCCTCCGTGCCGGGGATCGGGTCGTCGGGGCCGACGCACACGACCTCGCCGTTCGGCCCGTACCAGACGGGGATCCGGTGGCCCCACCACAACTGACGTGAGATGCACCAGTCGTTGAGGTTGTCGACCCAGTCGAAGTACCGCTTCTCCATGTCCTTCGGGTGGAGCGCGACGCGCCCGTCACGGACCGCGTCACCGGCGGCCTGGGCGAGCGTGTCGACCTTCACCCACCACTGAAGGGACAGGCGCGGCTCGACCGTGGTCTTGCAGCGCGAGCAGTGGCCGACGGAGTGGACGTACGGACGCTTCTCGGCGACGACACGGCCCTGTTCGCGCAGGGCGGCGACGATCGCGGAGCGCGCCTCGAAGCGGTCGAGACCCTGGAAGGGGCCGTGCACGGTGATGACACCGCGCTCGTCCATGATCGTCATGGACTCCAGGTCGTGCCGCTGGCCGATCGCGAAGTCGTTCGGGTCGTGGGCGGGCGTCACCTTGACGGCGCCGGTCCCGAACTCGGGGTCGACGTGCGTGTCGGCGACGACCGGGATGGTCCGGTCGGTGAGCGGCAGCTTGATGCGCTTGCCGATCAGGTGCGCGTACCGCTCGTCGTCGGGGTGCACCGCGACGGCGGTGTCACCGAGCATGGTCTCGACGCGGGTCGTGGCGACGACCACCGTCTCGTCGCCCTCGCCGTACTTGAGCGAGACGAGCTCGCCGTCGTCGTCCTGGTAGTCGACCTCGATGTCCGAGATCGCCGTCAGACAGCGCGGGCACCAGTTGATGATGCGCTCGGCGCGGTAGATGAGCCCGTCGTCGTACAGGTTCTTGAAGATGGTCTGGACGGCCTTCGACAGGCCCTCGTCCATCGTGAAGCGCTCACGCGACCAGTCGAGGCCCGCGCCGAGGCGGCGCAGCTGGCCGAGGATCCGGCCGCCGTACTCGTCCTTCCACTGCCACACGCGGTCGGTGAACGCCTCGCGGCCCAGGTCCTGGCGGGACTTGCCCTCCTCGGCGAGCTGCTGCTCGACCTTGTTCTGGGTCGCGATGCCGGCGTGGTCCATGCCGGGCAGCCACAGCGTCTCGTAGCCCTGCATGCGCTTGCGGCGCGTGAGGGCGTCCATGAGCGTGACCTGGAAGGCGTGGCCCAGGTGGAGCGCGCCCGTGACGTTCGGCGGGGGGATGACGATCGTGTACGGCTCCTTCTCGCTGTTCGCGTCAGCGGTGAAGTAACCCCGGTCTACCCAGCGCTCGTAGAGCGCCCCCTCTACCTCGGCCGGCGCGTACTGGGTCGGCAGTTCGGTGGTGGGCGCTGGATTCTGCTGCTGAGTGTTCTCGGTCACGGGCCCAGTTTAGGGGCGCGGCAGGGGTGCCCCGAAACCGGATTCCCGTGCGACGCGGCGGCCGCCCCGGCCGTCTGGCACAACCTTTCAACAACCTGGCACCGATCCGACCCTGGGTTCCCCACACATGGCCACCTTCCGCCAGGATGTTCGGAACGCATAAGCATCGGGAGGGAACCCCAGAAATGAGCTACAACCAGCCGGGCCCGTACGGCGGGCAGCAGCCTCAGCAGCCCGGACCCTACGGCCAGCCGCAGCCGGGCCCTTACGGGCAGCAGCCCCCGGCCGCGCCCCAGCCCGGCTACGGGTACCCACAGCAGGCCCCGCAGGGCGTCCCGCCGCAGCAGCCCCCGTACGGCCAGCCCCAGCAGCCGTACGGCCAGCCTGGCGGCTACAGCCAGCCCCAGCAGCCGGGCCCCTACGGCCAGCAGCCCCAGGCCCCCTACGGGCAGGTCCCCCCGCCTCCCGGCCCGCCCCAGGGCGGCAAGAAGAAGACGGGCCTGATCATCGGCGCGGTGGCCGTGGTCGCGGCGATCGGCGTGGGCGCGTACTTCGTGTTCGGCGGTGGCGGCTCGTCCGTGGCGGACGACGGCCCGCACAAGCTGACGACGCCGGCGACGGTGCTCGGGGAGTACAAGAAGGCCGCGAGCGGCGACGACTCCAGCATGAGCGACAAGGACGTCAAGGACGCCGAGAAGAACGGCGTCAAGAACGCCCAGGGCGTCGGCGCGGAGTACCAGGCCGGCGACACCAAGACGAACCCGCTCGCGGTCAAGTACCTGAAGTTCATGGGCGTGTACGGCGAGATCTCCGACCCGGAGAAGGTCGTCGACGGGATGTTCGCCGAGATGAAGAAGAACTCGTCGAAGGACAACTCCGACACCGGCGAGCTGGTCGGCAGCCCGCAGAGCTTCGACTCCGACGGCGCGGTGATGAAGTGCCAGGAGACGAAGATCAAGAACGACACGCCCAGCAGCGGCGAGACCACCTCCGCTCCCAAGGAGATGTCGATGCCGGTCTGCATCTGGGGTGACCACAGCACCCTCGGCATCGTCATCCCCGTCGACCTCGCGACGGCCATGACGGGCAAGACCGCGGACCTGCAGGGCGCCGCCGACACGTCGACCAAGCTCCGCGGCGAGGTCCGCGTCAAGTCCTGACCTCGCTCGGCACCTCAGGCACGGCATGGAAGAAGGGCCCCGGTCAACCGACCGGGGCCCTTCCCATGCCTCACATGTGCGCTACGCCGACTTCTGCTCTCCGCTGCCCGAGCCGCGGACGTCGCGGGGGATCAGCGTCGGGTTCACGTTCGAGTGGACGGCCTCTGCCGTGATGACGACGCGGGCCACGTCCTTGCGGGAGGGGACCTCGTACATCACGGACTGGAGGACTTCCTCCATGATCGCACGCAGGCCGCGCGCGCCTGTGCGGCGCAGGATGGCCTGGTCGGCGATGGCCTCCAGGGCCTCGCGCTCGAAGTCCAGCTCCACGCCGTCGAGTTCGAAGAGGCGCTGGTACTGCTTCACCAGGGCGTTGCGCGGCTCCAGGAGGATCTGGAGGAGCGCCTCGCGGTCCAGGTTGTGGACCGAGGTGATGACGGGGAGACGGCCGATGAACTCGGGGATCATCCCGAACTTCACCAGGTCCTCCGGCATGACCTCCTGGAACTGGTCCTTCTCCTCCAGCTCGCGCTTGGAGTGGATCGTCGCGCCGAAGCCGATGCCCTTGGCACCCGCCCGCGACTCGATGATCTTCTCCAGGCCGGCGAACGCGCCGCCCACGATGAACAGCACGTTCGTCGTGTCGATCTGGATGAACTCCTGATGGGGGTGCTTGCGGCCGCCCTGGGGCGGGACGGAAGCCGTGGTCCCCTCGAGGATCTTGAGCAGGGCCTGCTGGACGCCCTCACCGGACACATCGCGCGTGATCGACGGGTTCTCGCTCTTGCGGGCGACCTTGTCGATCTCGTCGATGTAGATGATCCCGGTCTCGGCCTTCTTGACGTCGTAGTCGGCCGCCTGGATCAGCTTCAGGAGGATGTTCTCGACGTCCTCGCCCACATAGCCGGCCTCCGTGAGCGCCGTCGCGTCGGCGATGGCGAACGGAACGTTCAGCATGCGGGCCAGGGTCTGGGCCAGGAGCGTCTTGCCCGAGCCCGTGGGGCCCAGGAGCAGGATGTTGGACTTCGACAGCTCGATCGCGTCGTCGCGTCCCTGGGCTCCGCCGTTCTCACCGGCCTGAACCCGCTTGTAATGGTTGTACACAGCGACCGAGAGGGCTTTCTTCGCGGCCTCCTGGCCGACGACATAGCCTTCGAGGAACTCGTAGATCTCGCGAGGCTTGGGAAGTTCTTCCCAGCGGACCTCGCTCGTCTCCGCGAGCTCTTCCTCGATGATCTCGTTGCAGAGGTCGATGCACTCGTCGCAGATGTACACACCGGGGCCTGCGATGAGCTTCTTGACCTGCTTCTGGCTCTTTCCGCAGAACGAGCACTTGAGCAGATCGCCGCCGTCACCGATGCGTGCCACGAGGTGCTTCCCCTTCGCCTGGGAGACGCTCGCGTAAGCGACTCCTGGTGCCTGTATCCGACGGTACCTTGCCGGGCCCCCCGTTCGGGCCCCCCTTGGCACGGTTCACTTCTACGTGAAGCGTGCCAAGGAGCGGCAGACGATACAGCGCTGCGTCACGCGGCCGCGGAGTTGTTCATCTTCCGGGTGGAGATGATCTGGTCGATCAGGCCGTACGCCAGGGCGTCCTCGGCCGTCAGGATCTTGTCGCGCTCGATGTCGTCGCGGATCTTCTCGATCGGCGTCGTGGAGTGCTTGGCCAGCATCTCCTCGAGCTGCTCACGCATCCGGAGGATCTCGTTCGCGGCGATCTCCAGGTCGGAGAGCTGCTCACGGCCGGTGCCGCCGGAGGGCTGGTGGATCAGGACGCGGGCGTTCGGCAGCGCCATGCGCTTGCCCGGCGTACCGGCCGCGAGGAGCACGGCGGCCGCGGAGGACGCCTGGCCCATGCAGACCGTCTGGATGTCCGGCTTCACGAACTGCATCGTGTCGTAGATGGCCGTGAGCGCCGTGAAGGAGCCGCCGGGGCTGTTGATGTAGATGGAGATGTCGCGGTCCGGGTCCATCGACTCCAGGCACAGGAGCTGCGCCATGACGTCGTTGGCGGACGCGTCGTCGATCTGCACGCCGAGGAAGATCACGCGCTCCTCGAAGAGCTTCGCGTACGGGTCGTACTCACGCACGCCCTGCGAGGTGCGCTCGACGAAGCGCGGGATCACGTAGCGGTTGTCGACCTGCGGGCCGGTGTACAGACCGCTGCCGGGGATGTTGTTCATGGTCGGTGTTCCGTCCTGGTGAGGTGGGCTTGGATGACCGCGCAACCGGGGTTTCAGGCCCCGGTGCCGCCGCCGCCCGGAACACCCGTAGCGGCACTGATGATCTCGTCGATGAGGCCGTACGCCTTGGCCTCGTCGGCGGTGTACCAGCGGTCGCGGTCACCGTCACGGATGATCGTCTCGACGGTCTGCCCGGAGTGCCGGGCCGTGATCTCCGCCATGCGCTTCTTGGTGCGCAGCAGGTACTCGGCCTGGATCTTGACGTCCGAAGCCGTACCGCCGATGCCGGCGGAGCCCTGGTGCATCAGGATGTCCGTGTTCGGCAGCGCGAAGCGCTTGCCAGGGGTACCGCCGGTCAGCAGGAACTGGCCCATGGAGGCGGCCATGCCCATGCCGATGGTGACGACGTCGTTCTGGATGTACTGCATGGTGTCGTAGACCGCCATGCCGGCCGTCACCGAACCGCCGGGGCTGTTGATGTAGAGGTAGATGTCCTTGTCCTGGTCGGCAGCGGCCAGGAGGAGCATCTGGGCAGTGATCTTGTTGGCGATCTCGTCGTCGACCTGCTGGCCCAGGAAGATGATGCGGTCGTTGAGCAGTCGGCTGTAGACCTGGTCGCCGAGGCCACCACCGAGGGACGGCTCACCGGCGGCAGAAGGCATCAGATTCGTCACGTATCCACCTGCTCGTCTCTGACGGCAACGCGCCGTCTCGCGTCTTATCCGGAGGGCCGGGGCCCCGCACCTGCACACCGCCGTTCGGCGGCGGCTGCGGGGACTCATCTGCCCTCGTATTCATGGACCCTAACGCGCGGGTCCCTTCGGTGAATCCCGCAAGGGGAACTGTTCGCTGTGAGCGCATGTCGCGCCCCGCCCCGCAGGTACGACCGGGCCCCGGGACGATGTCGTCCCGGGGCCCGGTTACGCAGAAGAGATCAGACCGAGGCTCAGGCCTCGTTCTTGTCCTCGGCCTCGGCGGAGGCGTCCGCCTCGACGGTCTCGCCGGCGGCAGCCGACTCGTCCTCGTCGTCCTCGAGGTCGACGATCTCGCCGTTCGTGTCCTTGACCGTGGCGGCCTCGACGACGACCGCGAGGGCCTTGCCGCGGGCGACCTCGCCGACCAGCATCGGGACCTGGCCGCCTTCGACGACGGCCTGGGCGAACTGGTCGGGGGACATGCCGGAGGACTGCGCGCGCCGCATGAGGTGCTCGGTGAGCTCCTCCTGGTTGACGTTCAGCTTCTCCTTGTTGACGAGCTCGTCGAGGACGAACTGCGTCTTGATGCCCTTGACGGCCTGCTCGGCGGTCTCGGCGTCGAACTCCTCGACCGTCTTGCCCTGGATCTCGAGGTACTTCTCGAGGTCGAGGCCCATCTGGCCGAGCTGGTGGTGCTCGAGGTTGTGCTTGCGGGTCTTGACCTCGTCCTCGAGCAGCTTCTCGGGAACGGGGACCTCGACCAGCTCGAGCAGCTTCTCCAGGACGCGCTCCTGGGCCTGCGTGGCCTGGTCGTACTGCTTCATGTTCTCGAGGCGCTTGCGGCTGTCGGCCTTCAGCTCGTCGAGGGTGTCGAACTCGGAGGCGAGCTGCGCGAACTCGTCGTCCAGGGACGGCAGTTCACGAGCGGCGACCTGGGTGACCTTGACGGTGACCTCGGCCTCCTTGCCCTCGGCGGAGCCGCCCTTGAGCTCGGAGGTGAAGGTGGCCTCGCCACCGGCCTCCAGGCCCTTCACGGCCTCGTCGATGCCCTCGAGGAGCTCGCCCGAGCCGATCGTGTACGAGACGCCGGACGCAACGCCGTCCTCGAGCACCTCGCCGTCGACCTTGGCCTCGAGGTCGATCGTGACGACGTCGCCGTCCTCGGCGGCACGCTCGACCGGGGAGGTGGAGGCGAAGCGCTCGCGGAGCTGCTCCACCGACTTGTCCACGTCCTCGTCGCTGACCTCGATGGCGTCGACCTCGACCTCGATGCCGGAGTAGTCCGGAATCTCGATCTCGGGACGGATGTCGACCTCGGCGGTGAAGTTCAGCGTCTCGCCGTCCTTCAGCTCCGTGATGTCGACCTCGGGCTGGCCCAGCACGTTGAGCTCGGCCTCGTTGACCGCTTCGGTGTAGAACTTGGGAAGCGCGTCGTTGACGGCCTCCTCAAGCACCGCACCGCGGCCGAACCGCTGGTCGATGACGCGGGCAGGGATCTTGCCCTTGCGGAAGCCCTTCACCGTGACCTGCTGGTTGATCTTCTTGTACGCCGCGTCGAGGCTGTCCTTGAGCTCCTCGAAGGGCACCTCGATGCTGAGCCGAACCCGGGTCGGGTTCAGGGTCTCCACGGCGCTCTTCACGGTTCGGTCTCCTTGGGGGCTGACTTCTGGGTTCCTGCCCGGTTAAGAGACACACGGGCACGCAGCTTGCATAGTAACGGCAAGCCGGAGCCGACCCACAACGCGATCTTGAGGAGGCGTTTACCGCTTGAGACGCTGCTGTTGCGACGCTGGTCGGGGTGGCGGGATTTGAACCCACGGCCTTCCGCTCCCAAAGCGGACGCGCTACCAAGCTGCGCCACACCCCGTCGGTGCGAGACGTAGGGTACATGCACGCGGCCGGTGCGGCTCCCGCATTACGAGCGGAGTGAATGCGGTGTGCGACGAGGGGGTCCGACCCGCTACGATGCTTCCCGTTGCCGCGGTCACCGACCTGCGGCGCAAGCTGTGCGGGCGTAGCTCAATGGTAGAGCCCTAGTCTTCCAAACTAGCTACGCGGGTTCGATTCCCGTCGCCCGCTCTTGTGGCCCCGGGCCCGGTTCTCACGAACCGGGCCCGGGGTTTTTCACGTCCTGGGCCGGACAGTCTCCCGAGCGGTCAGAACTGGATCGAGTTGATCGTGTCCGCTATCGAGTTCAGGAACCTCTGAATGTCGTCGGCCATTCCGGTCGAGGCCAGGAAGAACCCGAACAGGACCGCCACGACGGCAGGCCCGGCCTTGATCGACCCTCCCCGGATCAGCACCACGAGAATGATCGCCAACAGCAGTACGACTGACAGCGAAATGGCCACACTGATCACACCCTAGGTCGGTCCGCACTCCCGGCCCGGGGGGTACGACCCCGCACACCCCCGCCAGAACCATCGTGCCACCAACACGGCCCCCGTATGCGGCGGGTGACGCATCGTCGGCCACTCCCGTGCGGCGGCGCGCCGGCCGCGCACCCTTGGGGCACATGATCGGCGCGCGCTCCCCGGGCAATTTCGCGGGTTCCCGTGGCCGGTAATTCGGCCTGATCGTTTCCATGCACACACAGCATGTCCACATCGCGGGCACGCGTGATCACGCATGTGCCGTTCGCCGCGAATTCGAATTGTCGCGGGGGCCACATCCAGGGTGGTCGAGTCCGGCCGATATGCACTATTTAATCAGGATGAGAGTGGTCATAACGGACTCATATGGATGCCTCCCGAAGTCCCTTCAGAAGACCTGCGAAAACTTCGCCATCGCTATGCCGACTTCTCCGAATCGGGGGTACTCGCGCAGTAAGGAGGATTTGACGTGAGGGTTTTACGAAATACCGCGGGCGCCGCTAAGGTGCCTCAGATGTTCCGCGCTGCCCCCACCCGAGCCCCGCTCCCTGCGGCACAGACGGCCCCCGCTCATCAGCCACCGAATACGGCAGCCGCTCCCCCCACACCGGCCGCCAAGCCCGCGAAACAGCGGGACGCGTTCTTCGACAACGCCAAGTACCTGGCCATCGTGCTGGTCGCGATGGGTCACTCCTGGGAACCGCTGACGGATCACAGCCGCGTCGCCGAGGCGCTGTACATGACCGTCTACACGTTCCACATGCCGGCGTTCATCGTGATCTCCGGCTACTTCTCCCGCAGCTTCGACATGCGGCCCGACCGGCTCCGGCGGCTCATCACCGGGGTCGCGGTGCCGTACGTGATCTTCGAGGTCGCGTACACCTTCTTCAAGCGCTGGGCGGACAACGATCCGACGCAGCCGTTCAGCCTGCTCGACCCCTGGTATCTGACCTGGTTCCTGGTCGCCCTGTTCATCTGGCGGCTCACCACCCCGCTGTGGAAGATCGTCCGCTGGCCGGTGCCGCTCGCCGTCGCCATCGCCGTGCTCGCCGCCGTCTCCCCCGACATCGGCGACGACCTCGACCTCCAGCGCGTCCTGCAGTTCCTCCCCTTCTTCGTGCTCGGCCTGTTCCTGAAGCCCGAGCACTTCCAGCTGGTGCGCCGGCGTGAGGTGCGGATCCTGTCCGTGCCGATCTTCGCGGCGGCCCTGATGCTGGCCTACTGGGCCGCTCCGCGGATGACGTCGGCGTGGTTCTACCACCGCGACAGCGCTCAGGAGCTGGGCGCGCCGTGGTGGGCCGGTGTCGTGATGACGTTCGCGCTCTTCGGCTGCTCGGTCGTCCTCACCGCGTGCTTCTTCGCCTGGGTGCCGCGGCGGAAGATGTGGTTCACCGTGCTGGGCGCGGGGACGCTGTACGGCTACCTGCTGCACGGGTTCATCGCGAAGGGCTCGCGGTTCTGGGGCTGGTTCGACGACTACGCCTGGCTGCACAAGCCGATGGGCGAGGTTTTCGTGACGGTCGTCGCGGCATCCCTGATCACGGCCTTGTGCACTCCCCCGGTCCAGCGGATGTTCCGTTTCGCGATGGAGCCGAAGATGGAGTGGGCGTTCAAGAAGGACGCGGCTCAGCTGGCGCGGGACCGCGGGCGCGTCAAGGCCTAGGGTCCCTCGTCCGGGCCTGGGTACCCAGGCCCAGCAGGGCCCGCATCCCCGCGTACTTCTTCGTCAGGCGGTCTCTGGTCGCTGTGTCCAGGACCGCCAGACGGGCGGGGTTCGCGTTGTGAGCCAGGTCCGACTCCTTCACCAGCAGCGCGCCCGGAGTGGCCAGAACTCGTTGCGCGTAGGCCTCTTGAGGCTCTCCGGAGCGCTTGGTGAGGGCGAGGACGACGGCCTTCGTGCGGTCCGTGAGGTCCGCTGCGGCCAGCCACTGCCGTGAGAGCGCGTCGTCCTCGATCGCGTCGTGCAGCCAGGCCGCCGCGATCTGCTCGTCGTCGCCGCCCCGGGCGCGTACGCCTTCGGCGACCGCCTCCAGATGTTCCGCGTAGGGGCGTCCGGCCTTGTCCGTCTGGGTGGCGTGGGCCCTGCGTGCCAGGGCCTCCACCTCGGCGAGGGTCAGCATGCGGCCGACCCTACGGCCTGTGCAGGGCCGCCCGAGCGCGGTCGCGGCCGGGCCGAGGACCAGGACGGACCCGGCGAAGGAGCCGTACACGAGCGGCGGGATGTACGGGGACTGCCCCGTCAGGCCGTTCATCATCGGCACCAGGGAGACGACGGCGATGCCCGCGCCGAGCCCGATGCCGGCGAGGACACTTCGCCTGGGTGCGGTCCGCGGTCCGCGGTGAGCTTCTCGCCGGTGAATGCGATGGAGCCCCAATTTGTGGGCGGCGACCGAGGCCTGGAAGACGGAGCCGAGGCGGGTGCGGCGCAGGGCGAGGTCGATGCCGTGCAGGGCGTGCACGGCGCCGCCGCGGCCGTACCGACGGAGGACGCCGCTGTTCGACGGCCCACCTGTCGTCACGCGATGCCTGATCGTGCCGCTTCTTGCGCAGGCCCATGGTCGCCCATGAGGCCGCCGGCGCAACAGGGGTGGGGAGAACCCCAACCGTGGCTCCGAAAATGGTTTGGTAAGCTAACTATTGACGCGTTCTTGACCTTCTCTTGACCTGAGCCACTCATTCGACCAAGCCAAGAACGGAAGGAACGGACCCATCGGACATGCAGACACCCTGATAGCCATGGGCGGCGCCTTTCTCGCCGCCGCTGTCCTCGCCCGCCTCGGCGGACGCATCGGACTCCCCACCATCCCCTTGTTCATCCTGGCCGGGATCCTCCTCGGCCCCCACACCCCCGGCATCGTGCTGGTCGCCGACCCGCACGACCTGGAGATGCTCTCCGCGCTCGGCCTGGTCCTGCTGCTCTTCTACCTGGGCCTCGAGTTCCATCTGGACGACCTCAAGACCGGCGGCCGGAAGATGGCCGTCGCCGGGGGGACGTACCTCGCGCTGAACGTCGGCGCGGGCCTCGGCTTCGGATTCGCCCTCGGCTGGGGCACCTCCGAGGCTCTGGTCCTCGCCGGGGTCCTCGGCATCTCCTCGTCCGCGATCGTCACGAAGGTGCTGGTCGACACCGGCCGCCTCGGCAATCCGGAAACGAAGCCGATCCTCGGGATCATCGTCGTCGAGGACATCTTCCTGGCCCTCTACCTGGCCGCGCTCCAGCCGATCCTGTCCGGCGCGGACAGCCTGGCGTCGGCGGTCATGGACGGCGGCAAGGCCTTCGGCTTCCTCCTGCTGCTCGCGCTCGCGGCGCGCTTCGGCACCCGCATCGTGGGCCGTCTCTTCAACACCAAGGACGACGAGCTCCTCGTCGTCTCCTTCCTCGGCGCGGCCGTGTTCGTCGCCGGGGTCTCCGAGTGGTTCGGGGTCGCGGACGCGATCGGCGCGTTCATGGTCGGCCTGATGCTCGGCTCCACCACCTCGGGCGAGCGCATCCGCAAGCTCGTGCACCCCCTACGGGACGCGTTCGGCGCGATCTTCTTCTTCGCGTTCGGCCTCTCCATCGACCCGGGGGACCTGCCGACGGTGCTGTGGCCGGTGCTGGCCGCTGTCGCGGTGACGCTGGTGATGAACGTGTTCGCGGGACTCGGTGCGGCGCGCGTGTACGGGTTCGGGCCCGGCCCCGCCGCGAACATCTCCACGACGCTGCTCGCCCGGGGCGAGTTCGCCCTGATCCTCGCCACGATGGCGGCGGGCGCGGGCCTGGACGAGCGGCTGTCGCCGTTCATCGCGGGCTATGTGCTCCTGCTCGCGGTCCTCGGGCCGATGGCGGCGGGCCGCTCGGAGTGGCTTGCGCGGGTCCTTCCAGGAGGGCAGGGGAATGGGGCGCCCCTCGATGAGCGGGTGGGCGCCGGGGTGTGACGGATCCGCGCCACAGGGGCGAGCTTTCGTTGCCGGGTGCGACGTACATCGTGGCTGGTCGCGCAGTTCCCCGCGCCCCTGAAGGCATGCGGCTTCGCCGCAGCCTCATCAAGCGCCCCTGAGGTGGCGCACGAAGTGCGCATCTCAGGGGCGCGGGGAACTGCGCGACCAGCCACAGAGGACCCGCACCCGGCAACGAACCCGCACCGACGCGGAGCGTCACGCGTCCCGGCAGATCAGCAGCAGCGCACGGTCGTCGTTGACGTCCTTGGCCACCGCCTCGATCAGGTGCCAGGCCGCGCCGTGGAACCCGCCCGACACGTAGCGGTCCGCCTCGCCGGTGAGGCGGTCGATGCCCTCGGTGATGTCGCGGTCGGACGTCTCGACCAGGCCGTCCGTGAAGAGCATCAGGACGTCGCCGGGGCGCAAAGAGCCCTTGGTGGAGTCGAACTGCGCGCCGTCGTAGACGCCGAGGAGCGGACCCTCGGCCGCCTTCTCCTCCCAGCGGCCGCTGCCCGCGCTGAGCTGGAGGCCCGGCGGGTGACCCGCCGAGAAGAGTTCGTAGTCGCCCGACTCCAGGTCGAGGACGAGGTGGATGGACGTGGCGAAGCCCTCGTCCCAGTCCTGGCGGAGCAGATAGCCGTTGGCGGCCGGCAGGAAGGCGTGCGGCGGCAGGGACCCGAGGAGCCCGCCGAAGGCTCCGGACAGGAGCAGCGCCCTCGACCCCGCGTCCATGCCCTTGCCCGATACGTCGGTGAGGACCGCCTCCAGCGTGCGGCCGCCGTTCGTACGGGCCGCGACGACGAAGTCGCCGGAGAAGGACTGGCCGCCGGCCGGGCGCAGCGCCATCTCGCGGTGCCAGCCCTTGGGCAGCTGCGGCAGCTTGCTCTGTACGCGGATGCGTTCACGCAGGTCGAACAGCATCGTGCCGCCACGCCGCCAGGGCACGCCGACGCGGCTGCGGAACTGGGCTATGAGCAGGCCGAAGAAACCGCAGGCGGCCACGACCAGGACGGTGCCGGGGGTGACCCGGGCGGCGCCCTCCGAGTACGGGCCGAGTCTGACCGACTCCACGATGAGCGCCGCGGCGGCCGCCGCGTACAGGCCGAGGAGGCTGGCCGGGCGCAGCAGCAGTCCGCCCGCCACGATCGGCAGGACGAGCGCCGTCGGGGAGCACCAGACCGGGTTGAGGAGGGTGCCGCAGGCGATGACCGGGACCATGAGGAGCAGGCCCACCATCGCGATCCAGTCGGAACCGTCGCCGCGGAAGTAGTCGACACCGGATTTGCGCATGCCGATGCGGGCCCGGTGCAGTCTCATCTTCATCCGGGCCGGAAACGTCTCGGCTTGCGCGCGTCGTCCTGCCATTGCTCGTGGACCTTATCCATCGGGCCAGGGGCTTCGCACGGGAGGTCCCACTTGTCCCTCTTCCAGGCAGCTCCGGCGCCTTCCGCGGGCGGGGAAAATCTCTCGCTTCGTCCACGGTGTCCTGGTAGGGATGCCTCATGACGATGGACGTACGGGTGCTGCGCCAGGACGACTGGCACGAGTGGTACGCGAAGCTGGAGCTGGCCTTCGGAGGAGTTCCCGAAGCGCCCGAGGAACACGCCCTGTGGGACGACCTCACCGAGTTCGACCGGTCCATCGGCGTGTGGGACGGCGACCGGTGCGTGGGGACGGCGGGGGCATTCACGTTCCGGGTGACGGTGCCGGGCGGGGCCCAGGTCCCGGCGGCGGGCGTCACGATGGTGTCCGTCGCGGCGACGGACCGGCGGCGCGGGGTCCTGACGTCGATGATGCGGCGCCAGCTCGACGACGTACGGTCCTGGGGCGAGCCGCTCGCCGTCCTCACCGCGTCCGAGCCCGCGATCTACGGCCGCTTCGGGTACGGGATCGCGACGCGGCAGGCGAGCGTGGAGATCGACTCGACGCGGGTGCGGATCAACGCTCCGGCGGGCACGGACGACGTACGGCTGCGGTTCGCCGACGTCGCCGAGGCCGCCGCCGCGTGCGAGGCCGTGTACGTGCGGACGATCGGCACCCGCCCCGGCATGCTCGCCCGCAGGCCCGGCTGGGAGCGGCTGCCGCTGCTCGACCCGCCGTCGGAGCGCGAGGGCGCGTCGCCGATGCAGTGCGTGCTGGCCGAGCGGGACGGCGAGACGGTCGGCTACGTCCGGTTCCACAACAAGCCCGAGTGGGACGCGGCCGGGCCCAAGGGCCGGATCACGCTGCGGCACATCGACGCGCTCGACCCGGCGGCGTACGCGGCTCTGTGGCGCTTCCTCCTGGACATCGACCTGACGTCGGCCGTCCAGGCGCGCAACCGACCGGTCGACGATCCGCTGTTCTCCCTCGTCAGCGACATCCGGCGGTGCCAGGTGCGGCTGCGGGACTCGATGCACGTACGGCTCGTGGACCTCGGAGCCGCGCTGGAGGCCCGCACGTATCAGGCGCCGGTCGACGTCGTCCTGGACGTGACGGACGAGTTCTGTCCGTGGAACGCGGGGCGGTGGCGGCTGACCGGGGACGCGAAGGGGGCGTCCTGCAAGCGCATGGGGGACAGCGAGGGCACAGCCGATCTCGCCCTGTCCGTACGGGAGTTGGCGACGGCCTACCTCGGTGACACGTCACTTTCGGCGCTGGCGGCGGCCGGACGGGTGGAAGAGCTTCGTCCTGGTTCCGTCGACGAGGCGGCGCTCGCGTTCGGGTCGACCGTGGCGCCCTGGCTGCCGCACGGGTTCTGACGCGGCGGGTGACGGGTCCCGGTCAGCGTGGGGGCTGGCACCTCGGGCACCAGAAGAGGTTGCGGGCCGCGAGGGACGCCGTGCGGATCTCCGTGCCGCACAGATGGCAGGGCATCGTGGCCCGCCGGTAGACGTACACCTCGCCGCCGTGGTCGTCGACGCGCGGCTGGCGGCCCATCGCCTCGGGGGTGTGCTCCGGGCGGACGGTGTCGATGCGGTTGTGGCGGACGCCCTCGCGCATGAGCGCCACCAGGTCCGTCCAGATCGCCGTCCACTCGCCGGGCGTGAGGTCCTTGCCCGGGGTGTACGGGTCGATGCCGCGCCGGAAGAGGACCTCGGCGCGGTAGACGTTGCCGACGCCCCCGATGATCTTCTGGTCCATGAGCAGCGCGGCGACGGTGGTGCGGCTGCGGGAGATGCGGTGCCAGGCGCGGTCCGGGTCGTCGCCGTTCCTGAGCGGGTCGGGGCCGAGACGGTCGTGTATCGCCTGCTTCTCGGCGTCCGTGATCAGGGCGCAGGTCGTGGGGCCGCGCAGGTCGGAGTAGTGCGTGTCGCTCAGCAGCCGCAGGCGGACGGTGTCCGTGGGCGGCGGGGCGGGGGTCTCTCCGAGGGCGTACTTGCCGAAGAGGCCCAGGTGGATGTGGATCCAGCCGGTTTCCGCGAAGCCCAGGAAGAGGTGTTTGCCGTGGGCGTCCACTCCGTCGAGGACCAGGCCGTCCACGAGGGCGGCGCTGTCGGAGAACTTGCCCTGCGGGCTGCGGACGCGTACCGGCCAGCCGGCGAAGCGCTCCAGGTGGTCCTGGGCCAGGCGGTGGATGGTGTGGCCCTCTGGCACGGGTCTCTGTCTCCTGGGGTTGGCGGGGGCGGGCGTGGGGGGATCTTCTCCCCCCACGCCCGCCCCTTCCCGAAAGTCCTGGGGCTCCGCCCCAGACCCCGCTCCTCGAACGCCGGAGGGGCTGGATCGAGGGGCTGGATCAGCCCTGCGGGTGATGGGGCGGGATTGCGGGGAGTTCGCCCGTCTCCTCGTAGCGCGACAGCATCTCGATGCGGCGCGTGTGACGCTCCTCGCCCGAGTACGGGGTGGAGAGGAAGATCTCGACGAACTTCGTCGCCTCTTCCTGCGTGTGCATGCGGCCGCCGATGGAGACCACGTTCGCGTCGTTGTGCTCGCGGCCCAGCGCAGCGGTCTGCTCGCTCCAGGCGAGGGCCGCACGGACGCCCTTCACCTTGTTCGCGGCGATCTGCTCGCCGTTGCCGGAGCCGCCGATCACGATGCCGAGGGCGTCCGGGTCCGCCGCCGTGCGCTCCGCGGCGCGGAGGCAGAACGGAGGGTAGTCGTCCTGGGCGTCATAGATGTGGGGCCCGCAGTCGACGGGCTCGTGGCCGTGGGCCTTGAGCCATTCGACGAGGTGGTTCTTGAGTTCGTAGCCGGCATGATCCGAGCCGAGGTACACGCGCATGGGTCCGAGTGTGGCACGTCCCACCCGGACACGGCGCGGTCGGGTCGTTGTCGCCGTTCGTTTACGCGCAAACCTCTCGGAGTCGAAAATCACGATACGGAGTCAGGTCTTCCGTCCGGTACGTCCCTGGGTTTGAATGCGTGGGCTCGTGACCCGAGACTTAAGGATTCGTCCATGACCTCGCAACCCTCCCTTGCGAAGGCCGACCAGGCGCCCCACAATCCTGGAGATTCACAGCCTGACAGCGGTCAGACCGGAAGTAACGGTCCCGACCAGCTGAAGGCCGGCCTCAAGAACCGACACCTGTCGATGATCGCCATCGGCGGCGTGATCGGCGCCGGCCTCTTCGTCGGCTCCGGCTCGGGCATCGCCAAGGCCGGACCCGCCATCCTCATCTCGTACGCCCTCGTCGGCCTCATGGTCGTCATGGTCATGCGGATGCTCGGAGAGATGGCCGCCGCACGGCCGTCGTCCGGCTCCTTCTCCGCCTACGCGGACCAGGCGCTCGGCCGCTGGGCGGGCTTCTCCATCGGCTGGCTTTACTGGTTCTTCTGGGTCGTCGTCCTCGCGGTCGAGGCCACCGCCGGCGCGGTGATCCTCAACGGCTGGGTACCGGCCGTGCCGCAGTGGGGCTGGGCCCTGATCGTGATGGTCGTCCTGACCGCGACGAACCTGGCCTCGGTCGCCTCGTACGGCGAGTTCGAGTTCTGGTTCGCGGGCATCAAGGTCGTCGCGATCGGCGGGTTCGTGATCATCGGCCTGCTCGCCGTGTTCGGCGTGCTGCCGGGTTCGGACAACCCGGGCGCGGGATTCGCTCATCTCACGGACGCGGGCGGATTCATGCCCAACGGCGCCGGGTCGATCCTCACCGGCGTCCTCATGGTCGTCTTCTCCTTCATGGGCAGCGAGATCGTCACGCTGGCCGCCGGCGAGTCCGAGGACCCGCAGCGTGCCGTCACCAAGGCCACGAACAGCGTGATCTGGCGTATCGGCGTCTTCTACCTCGGCTCGATCTTCATCGTCCTGACGCTGCTGCCGTGGAACGACAAGTCGATCGCCAAGGACGGCTCGTACGTCGCGGCCCTGAACTCGATCGGCATCCCCCACGCCGGTCAGGTCATGAACGTCATCGTGCTGACGGCCGTGCTCTCGTGCCTGAACTCCGGGCTCTACACCGCCTCCCGCATGGCGTTCTCGCTCGGTCAGCGCGGTGACGCGCCCAAGGCGTTCGCCAGGACGAGCAAGCGCGGTGTGCCGCAGGCCGCGATCCTCGGGTCCGTCATCTTCGGCTTCGTCGCCGTCTGGTTCAACTACCAGTGGCCGGACACCGTCTTCAATTTCCTGCTGAACTCCTCCGGCGCCGTCGCCCTCTTCGTCTGGCTCGTCATCTGCTTCACGCAGCTGAAGATGCGCGGAATGATCCTGCGCGAGCAGCCCGAGAAGCTCGTCGTGAAGATGTGGCTCTTCCCCTATCTGACGTGGGCCACGATCGCGATGATCTCGTTCGTGCTCGTCTACATGCTCACCGACGACGCGGGCCGCGAGCAGGTCGTCCTGTCGCTGCTCGTGGCGGCCCTGGTGGTCGGGTTCGCGCTGGTGCGTGAGCAGGTGCAGAAGCGGAAGAAGGTCTCCGCCTGACCCTTCCGGGCATTCCCGGAAAGGTCTCAGCAAAAAAGCTGACGGCGGGTGTCAGGTAATGCGGGCAGAGTCCGCCGCATGAACTCCGACGACATCCGCACACAGCAGCTCGTCCTGCGGCCCGGCGACGCCGGGTACGACGAGGAACTGGCCGGTTTCCAGACCGGTTTCGCCCAGCGGCCCGACGTCATCTATGCGGCAACCTCCGCCGATGACGTCGAGGCCGCTGTCGCGTACGCGGCCGGTGCCGGCCTGCCCGTCGGCGTGCAGGCCACCGGGCACGGGCTGCCCGGAGACTCCGAGGGCGGGGTGCTGATCTCCACGCGGCGCATGGACGAGGTCGTGGTGGACGCGGCGGCGCGCACGGCGCGGGTCTCTGCGGGGACGCGCTGGGGGCAGGTCGTCGAGGCGGCCGCTCCCCACGGCCTCGCTCCGCTGAACGGCTCGGCGCCGGGCGTGGGCGCGGTCTCGTACACGCTGGGCGGCGGACTCGGCATCCTGGCGCGGGAGTTCGGTTACGCGGCCGATCACGTCCGGTCGGTCGACGTCGTCACGGCGGACGCACGCCGTCGCACGGTCTGTGCCGATACCGAGCCGGAGCTCTTCCGCGGCCTGCTCGGCGGTGGCGCGAATCTGGGCGTCGTCACGGGTCTGGAGATCGCTCTGGTGCCGGTGGCCCGGCTGTACGGGGGCTCGCTCGCCTATGACGGCGCGAAGGCCGACGCGGGGGCCGTGCTGCGGGCGTACGCGGACTGGGCGCGGACCGTGCCGGACGCGCTGACGTCGTCCCTCTCGGCCCTCGCCCACCCGGACATCCCCGCGCTCCCACCGCACCTGCGCGGCCGGTACGTGATCTCCGTACGCGTCGCCTTCACCGGGAGCGCGGACGAGGGCGAGCGGCTCGTGGCACCCCTGCGGGCGGCGCTCGGGCCGGCCCTGACGGACAGCCTGCGCGAGATGCCGTACGCCGAGAGCCACACCATCCACAGCGACCCGGACTTCCCGCACGCCTACTACGGGGACAGCGCGGTGCTGCGGGAGCCGGCTGTGGAGGGCGTGTCCGACCTCCTCGCGCTGTGCGGGCCGGACGCCTCATCCATGCACGTCGTGCAGGTCAACCACCTGGGCGGGGCCCTGTCGAGGCCCGCCGCGAACTCCGTGCCGTACCGGGAGGCGGGGTGGCTGGTGCGGATCCTGTCGCCGCTGGACGGGACGGACCGTGAGGCCGTCCGCGCTCATCACGCCCTCGCGTTCCAGCAGGTCGAGGAGCAGCGGATGGGCCGGTCCCTGAACTTCGCGTTCGGCGGCGGCGACCGTACGGAGGGGCTGTACGACGCACAGACGCGGAAGAGGCTCGCCGATGTGAAGGCCGCGTACGACCCGGCGAACCTCTTCCGGAGGAACTACAACGTGCGCTGAGCGCCCGTGGAGCGAGAACTACTTGTTGGCGAACTTCCAGGCGGTGGGCAGCACGCCCATCGCCAGGGCCGCCTTCACGGCGTCGCCGATGAGGAACGGGGTGAGGCCCGCGGCGACCGCCTGCGTGAAGGTCATGCCGGTGGCGGCGGCGAGGTAGGGCACGCCGACCGCGTAGATGATCGCGGAGCCGAGGACCATCGTGCCCGCGGTGCGCAGGACGGAACGGTCGCCGCCGCGCCGCGCGAGCGCGCCCACGACGGTGGAGGCGAGCAGCATGCCGATGACGTAGCCGAAGGAGGCACCGCCCGCACCGGAGGTGCCCTGCGCGAACCACGGCATGCCGGCCATGCCGACGAGCGCGTACACGGCGAGGGACAGGAAGCCGCGGCGGGCGCCGAGCGCGGTGCCGACGAGGAGAGCGGCGAAGGTCTGCCCGGTGACCGGGACCGGGGAGCCCGGCACGGGCACGGCGATCTGGGCCGCGATGCCGGTGAGGGCGGCGCCGCCGAGCACGAGCGCGATGTCGCGGGTGCGCGAGGCGGGCAGCAGGTCGGCCAGGACCTTGCCGGGGCGGGTGGAGACGGCAGCCGTACTCATCGGGACTCCGCGGGGGTGAGGGCAGGTTGGGACACCGTGACGCTATCCCAGGGGCCGATCCCCGATCACGGTCACTGCTCGACAAAGGGTGACGGCGGGTGTTGGTGGGCTCTTCACAAAGGACGTTGCTCATGCGCGACTTGGCGTGATGCTCATCACTGGGGCCAGAGCCGAAACGGACCGTTTTGCGCCCGGGGCCGGCCGCCGGGGAGACTGTAGGTTCCTGCCAAACCCGCGCGACCCCCGAAAGCAGTCTGAACCTCCCATGCACGACCAGCTCCCGTCCGGACCCGAACCGCTCGGAGGCGGGCTCAAGCAGCGGCATCTGACGATGCTGGGCCTCGGCGGTGTCATCGGGGCGGGGCTCTTCGTCGGCTCGGGCGCCGGTATCGCCGTCGCGGGGCCTGGCATCGTCGTCTCGTATCTGATCGCGGGCACGCTTGCGATGTGCGTGATGCGGATGCTGGGCGAGATGTCGGCAGCGATGCCGGCGTCGGGTTCGTTCTCCGTGCACGCGGAGCGGGCGCTCGGCCGCTGGGCCGGGTTCAGCGTCGGCTGGCTCTACTGGTTCCTGCTCGTCGTCGTCCTCGCCGTGGAGGCGACGGGCGCGGCGCAGATCGCGAACGGCTGGGCGCCGGGCGTGCCCCAGTGGGCGTGGGTGCTGGTGTTCATGCTGGTCTTCACCGGGGCGAACCTGGCGGCCGTGAAGAACTTCGGCGAGTTCGAGTTCTGGTTCGCCGCCCTGAAGGTGTTCGCGATCGTCGCGTTCCTGATCCTCGGCACGCTCGCGGTCTTCGGGCTGCTGCCGGCTGCGTCCGATTCTTTTGGGGACCCGGTCGGCTTCACCAACCTCACCGGGCAGGGCGGCTTCCTGCCGCACGGCTGGCAGGGCGTCATCTCCGGTGTGCTCGCCGTCGTGTTCGCGTTCGGCGGCCTGGAGGTCGTGACGATCGCGGCCGCCGAGTCCGACGACCCGGTGCGCGCGGTCTCGCGGGCGGTGCGCAGCGCGGTCTTCCGCATCCTCTTCTTCTACGTCGGCTCGATGCTGGTCATCGTGACGGTGCTGCCGTGGACGGCACAGAAGGCGGGCATCAGCCCGTACGTCACGGTCCTCGACGCGATCGGAGTGCCGTCCGCGGGCCAGATCATGAACATCGTGGTGTTCGTGGCGCTCCTCTCGGCGCTCAACGCGAACCTCTACGGCTCGTCGCGCATGGTGTTCTCGCTGGCCGAGCGTGGTGAGGGGCCCCGCGCGCTGCTGAAGGTGAGCGGCGGGGGCGTGCCGCGTCGGGCGGTGTTCGCGTCCGTCGCGTTCGGCTTCGTCTCGGTGCTGCTCAATCTGGAGTGGCCGGAATCCGTCTTCCTCTACATGCTCAACTCGGTCGGCGCGGTGCTGCTGTTCGTATGGGCGCTGATCGCGGCGTCGCAGCTGCGGCTGCGGCGACTCGTCGAACGGGAGGCGCCCGAGCGGCTCGTGCTGCGGATGTGGGGCTTCCCCTGGCTGACGTGGGTGACGCTCGCCGCGATGGCGGCCGTCATCGGGCTGATGCTGACCGACGACACGGCCCGTCCGCAGCTGCTGTGGTCGACCGGCGCGACCGCGCTCGTCGTGGCCGTCGCGGGAGTGCGGGAGCTGCGCGCGCGGCGTGCCTGAACCTTCACGATGTGTGAGCGTCGTGTCCGTATACCGGTCAGCTGTTCCCTGTACGCGGTGCCGCTGCTCAGACTGTGGGCCTTTCCCCGTCTCAGCTAATGAACAGGGCACATCCATGTCTCGGACGTCCGCGCAGTCGCCGGTCGACGCGCAGCCGATCGACCAGTCGCCGGCCGAGCCGTCGCTGTCGCGCGGCCTCAAGCAGCGCCATCTCTCCATGATCGCGCTCGGCGGTGTGATCGGCGCCGGCCTCTTCGTGGGCTCCGGAACCGCCATCGCGGCCGCCGGCCCGTCGATCATCCTCGCCTACGCGATCTCGGGCGCACTCGTGATGCTCGTGATGCGCATGCTCGGCGAGATGGCCGCCGCGTATCCCGCCTCCGGCTCGTTCTCCGTGCACGCGGAGCGGGGCATCGGCCCGTGGGCCGGGTTCACGGCAGGCTGGTCGTTCTGGTTCCTGCTCTGCGTGGCCGTGGGCCTGGAGGGCATCGGCGCGGCGGGCATCGTGCACGGGTGGCTGCCGGGCGTGCCCGAGTGGGCGCTGGTCGCGCTGTTCATGCTGCTGTTCACCGGCACGAACCTCGCGGCCGTGAAGAACTTCGGCGAGTTCGAGTTCTGGTTCGCGACGCTCAAGGTCGGCGCCATCGTGCTCTTCCTCGTCATCGGCGTACTGGCGATCCTCGGCGTCCTGCCCGACGTCTCCGCGCCCGGCATGGACAACCTCACCGGCCACGGCGGCTTCATGCCCAACGGCACGGAGGGGCTGATCGTCGGCCTCCTCGCCTCGGTCTTCGCGTACGGCGGTCTGGAGACCGTCACCATCGCCGCGGCCGAGTCCGAGCACCCGGTGCAGGGCGTCGCGAAGGCGGTCCGTACGGCGATGTGGCGCATCGCGCTCTTCTACGTCGGCTCGATGGCCGTCGTCGTGGTCCTGCTGCCGTGGACGGCGAAGGAGATCCCGACCAAGGGCCCGTACGTCGCCACGCTCGACCACCTGGGCATCCCCGGCGCCGGCCAGATCATGAACGTGGTGGTCCTCATCGCCCTGCTGTCCGCCATGAACGCCAACATCTACGGCGCCTCCCGCATGGCCGGCTCGCTGGTCGCCCGCGGCATGGGCCCGAAGGTCATCGGCAAGGTCACCGGCGGCGTGCCGCGCGTCGCGGTGGTGCTCTCCGCCGTCTTCGGCTTCGTCTGCGTCCTGCTCAGCTACTGGCGCCCGGACGACGTCTTCGCCTGGCTGCTCAACACCATCGGCGCGATCATCCTCGTCGTCTGGTTCTTCATCGCCTTCTCGCAGCTGATCCTGCGCCGCAAGCTGGAGCGCGAGGCCCCCGAGAAGCTCGTCGTGAAGATGTGGGCGTACCCGTATCTCACGGTCCTGGCGCTCGTCGCGATGGTCGTCATCTTCGTCCTGATGGCCCGCGAGCACGACACGCGCGTGCAGTTGTACTACACCGGCGGCCTGACCATCGTGCTCGCGATCGTCGGCTACGTACGCCAGAAGGCGGCGGAGTCGCGGGCGGCGGCCGACGCGTAGCTCGCTCCCCGCTCACCGAAGGACCCCCGGGCCAGTGCAACTGGCCCGGGGGTCCTTCGCGTTGCGCCGGGCACTCCTGCTGCTAGGCTGCACTTGCACATTACTTGCAATAAGCTCTGCAGTACGCAGCCGGAGGGCTCGGACATGGCCATTTACACGCTTCCTGAACTTCCGTACGACTACGCGGCGCTCGAACCGGTCATCAACCCGCAGATCATCGAGCTTCACCACGACAAGCACCACGCGGCGTATGTGAAGGGGGCGAACGACACCCTGGAGCAGCTGGAGGAGGCCCGCGACAAGGAGTCGTGGGGCGCCATCAACGGCCTGGAGAAGAACCTCGCGTTCCACCTCTCGGGCCACATCCTGCACAGCATCTATTGGCACAATATGTCCGGCGACGGCGGCGGCGAGCCGCTGGCCGCGGACGGCGTGGGCGATCTCGCGGACGCCGTCACCGTCTCCTTCGGCTCCTTCGCCGGGTTCAAGGCCCAGCTGACCAAGGCCGCCGCGACGACGCAGGGCTCCGGCTGGGGCGTCCTCGCATACGAGCCGGTGAGCGGGCGCCTCGTCGTCGAGCAGATCTACGACCACCAGGGCAACGTCGGCCAGGGTTCGGTCCCGATCCTGGTCTTCGACGCGTGGGAGCACGCGTTCTACCTCCAGTACAAGAACCAGAAGGTCGACTTCATCGAGGCCATGTGGCGTGTCGTCAACTGGCAGGACGTCGCCAAACGGTACGCGGCCGCGAAGGACCGGGCGTTCAACCTGCTGGTCGCCCCCTGAGCCCCTGAAGCGTCCCGCCTCGTGATCGTCTTCTCAACCTTCGCGACGGCGGGCGGAAAGACGGAAGACCCCCGCGAGGACATGACTCGCGGGGGTCTTTCGGTAGGGGTGCTTCCGGGGGATCGTGTGGCTATGCCGGAGTCGAAACCGATGCACTGCCACACCTGCAAGGGCAAGGACCGACCCCACAGGCCTTTGAACAAGGCCGAGAGGGAATGGCTCAAGAAGACCAGAGGCCAGAAGAACGCCGACGGCTACTTCCTGTGCACCGAGGAAGGCTGCAGGCATCCGCGCACGACGTTCAAGAAGAACCCCTTCGCAGACGAGTTCCGCATCCCCGACGTCGACTGACCGTCAGTCGAAGACCGGCCCCTGCGTCCGCGTGCGCTTGATCTCGTAGAAGCCGGGGACCGAGGCGACCAGGAGCGTGCCGTCCCAGAGCCTCGCGGCCTCCTCGCCCTTGGGGGCCGGGGTGACGACGGGACCGAAGAACGCGATCTGCTCGCCGTCCGCGCCGGGTACGGCGATGACGGGCGTGCCGACGTCCTGCCCGACCTTGTCGATGCCCTCCTTGTGGGAGGCGCGCAGCTCGGCCTCGTACTTCGTGCCGTCCCAGTGGTCGAGGAGGGAGGCGGGCAGGCCGACCTCGTCGAGGGCCGCGGCGACGGCTTCCTTCGTGGGGCCCTCGCCGCCGTTGTGGATGCGCGTGCCGAGCGCGGTGTAGAGGTCGCCGAGCACCTCGGGGCCGTGCTCCTCCTGCGCGGCGATGACGACGCGGACCGGGCCCCAGGCCTTCGTCTCGAGGAGCTCGCGGTACTCGTCGGGCAGGTCGTCGAGCTTGTCCTCGTTCAGGACCGCGAGGCTCATCAGGTGCCAGCTGACCTTGATGTCGCGGACCTTCTCCACTTCGAGGACCCACCGCGAGGTCATCCAGGCCCAGGGGCACAGGGGGTCGAACCAGAAGTCGACGGGGGTCTTCTCGGACATGGTTCTCCTCATGTATTCCGTGGCGTTGACTCTCCTCGCCAACGTCTCGCACTGGCGTCCCATTCCCGGCTGTCCGCCGTCAGGAGCACATGGCAGGATCGGTCCTGTTCGCACCACAAGTGCAGCCAGACGAGTCACAAGGGAGTGCCGCCCGTGCCCGGAGAGAATCTTTCCCGCGACGAGGCCCGCGAGCGGGCGGGCCTGCTGTCCGTCGACGGGTACGAGGTCCAGCTCGATCTGCGGTCCGCGGTCGGCGAGACCGAGGGCGAGGGGCCCCGGACGTTCCGCTCGGTGACCACGATCCGGTTCCGGGCCACCGAGCCCGGCGCCGCCACCTTCGTGGACCTGATCGCGCCGTCCGTGAACGCGGTGACGCTGAACGGCGAGGACCTCGACACGGCGGCCGTCTTCGACGGGACGCGGATCGCGCTCGACGGCCTGGCCGCGGAGAACGAGCTCGTGGTCGACGCCCAGTGCGCCTACAGCCGCACCGGCGAGGGCATGCACCGCTTCGTCGACCCCGAGGACGGCGAGGTCTATCTCTACACGCAGTACGAGCCTGCCGACTCGCGGCGCGTCCACGCCAACTTCGAGCAGCCCGACCTCAAGGCGCCCTACCGCTTCAGCGTGCAGGCCCCCGACGGCTGGACGGTCTGGTCGAACGGGGTGGGAGAACTCGTCGACGGTGTCTGGAAGTTCGCCGAGACGAAGCCGATCTCGACGTACATCACGGCGATCGTCGCGGGCCCGTACCACTATGTGACGGACTCCTACGAGCGCGTCTTCGAGGACGGTACGAAGCTGGAGATCCCGCTCGGCGCGATGTGCCGCAAGGGGCTCGCGAAGCACTTCGACGCGGACGACGTGTTCCTGGTGACGAAGCAGGGGCTCGACTTCTTCCACGACCACTTCGACTACCCGTACCCCTTCGGGAAGTACGACCAGGCGTTCGTGCCGGAGTACAACCTCGGCGCGATGGAGAACCCGGGCTGTGTCACGTTCCGCGAGGAGTTCATCTTCCGCGGCAAGGTGACGCAGGCGTCGTACGAGCGGCGCGCGAACGTCATCCTGCACGAGATGGCGCACATGTGGTTCGGCGACCTCGTGACCATGCAGTGGTGGGACGACCTGTGGCTCAAGGAGTCCTTCGCGGACTTCATGGGGACGTTCTCGATGGTCGAGGCGACGCGCTTCACCAACGGCTGGATCACCTTCGCCAACAACCGCAAGGCGTGGGCGTACCGCGCCGACCAGCTGCCCTCCACGCACCCGGTCACGGCCGACATCCGCGACCTGGAGGACGCCAAGCTCAACTTCGACGGGATCACGTACGCGAAGGGCGCGAGCGTCCTGAAGCAGCTCGTCGCCTATGCGGGGCGCGAGGCGTTCCTCGAAGGGGCCCGGCGCTACTTCAAGCGGAACGCGTACGGGAACACGCAGCTCGGCGATCTGCTGTCCGTCCTGGAGGAGACCAGCGGCCGCGACATGGCCACCTGGTCGCGGGCGTGGCTTCAGACGGCGGGCGTCAACTCCCTGACCCCGCAGGTGACGTCGAACGCCGACGGGCACATCACCGAACTGGCCGTCGTCCAGGAGGCCGCCGAGTCCCACCCCACGCTGCGGCCGCACCGCGTCGTCGTGGGCCTGTACCGGCGCGACGGCGCGGGCGGGGCGCTCGTGCGGTACGCGCGCGCCGAGGTCGACGTGGACGGGCCGCGGACCGTGGTGGACGAGCTGGCCGGCGCCGAGGCGCCCGAGCTGGTCCTCGTCAACGACGACGACCTCACGTACTGCAAGATCCGCTTCGACGAGAACTCGCTGGCCACCCTCCGCGAGCACCTCGGCGACATCACGGACCCGCTGGCGCGCGCCCTGTGCTGGTCGGCGCTGTGGAGCCTGACGCGGGACGGGCTCATGCCCGCGCGTGACTTCATCGGCCTCGTACTGCGGTTCGCCGGGCGCGAGAGCGACATCGGCGTCCTGCAGATGCTGCACACCTGGGCGAACTCGGCGGTCACGCACTACGCGGCGCCCGAGTGGCGCGCGGAGGGCAGCCGGCAGCTCGCCGAGGGCGCGCTGCGGGAGCTGCGGTTCGCCGAGCCGGCCAGCCAGAACCAGCTGACGTGGGCGCGGTTCTTCGCCTCCGTCGCCTCCGCCGAGGCCGACCTCCAGCTGCTGCGCGGCCTGCTCGAAGGCACCGCGAAGATCGACGGGCTCGATGTCGACCAGGAGCTGCGCTGGTCGTTCGTGAACGCGCTCGCCTCCACGGGCGAGGCCGACGAGTCGGTGATCGACGCGGAGCTGGCGCGCGACGACACCGCGTCGGGCAAGCGGCACCAGGTGCGCTGCCTCGCGGCGCGCCCGTCGGCAGCGGTGAAGGCGCAGGCCTGGGCGCAGGTCGTCGAGTCGGACGCTCTGTCGAACGCCCTGGTCGAGGCGACAATCGCGGGCTTCCAGCAGCCGGCCCAGCGCGAACTGACCGCGCCGTACGCGGAGCGGTACTTCGCGGCGATCGAGCGCGTCTGGGCGGAGCGGTCCATCCAGATCGGCATGGACGTGGTGAAGGGCCTGTTCCCCTCGCTCCAGGACTCGCAGGGCACGCTCGACGCGACCGACGCGTGGCTGGCGGCGCACGAGGACTCGGCGCCCGCGCTGCGCCGTCTCGTCCTCGAGGCGCGTGACGACCTGGCCCGTGCCCTGCGCGCGCAGGCGTGCGACGCGGCAGCCGGGATGTAGCCCCGCGAGACACAACAGGGCGGCTACGGCCGGGAGTTACCGAACGCGGGTACTTCCGGCCGTAACCCGTCGCCCGGCCTGCCCTTCTCGGCAGTCGAACGCCCGTACTTTAGGGCAGGCTTGTCCCTTTTTGTCGACGAGCGTGTAACAGCGGTTAGGGGCCCGGCCGGCGCCGGGAATGGCCTGGTCATGAACCACAACACCCCGCTGTCCCCCCGGCCCCTCCAGCACCTCGACGACTGCCGGCAGCGCGTCCTGAGCGCCGCCCAGCTCAAGGCGCACGGGGTCAACTCCGCGGCCCTGAACGAGCAGTGCCGACCGGACGGCCCCTGGCAGCAGCTCCTGCCCGGCGTGTACCTGCTCCACCCCGGCCGGCCCACCGCCGACGAACGGCTGCACGCGGTCCTCCTGTACGCGGGCCGCCCCCAGACCCGTACCGCTGTCGCCGTGCCCACGCAGACCACCCCCGACGAGCCGCACCCCCCGCAGACGACGCCTCAGACCCCGTACGCCAACGCGATGGTCACGGGTCTTGCCGCGCTGGCCCTGCACCGCTTCGTGTCCGTTCCGCCGCTGCTCTCCCTCGACCGGATCGACGTCATGGTGCCGCGCACACGGCGGCTGCGCTCGACCGGTCTCGCCCGACTCGTGCGCAGCCACGGGATGCCCACTCCGCAGCGGATCGCGGGGGTGCCGGTGGCGCCGGTGCCGCGCGCCCTCGCGGACGCCGTCGCCCAGCTCGACGACGCGGGCGCGGTGCGGCGCCTGCTCACCGAGGCCGTCCGCCGCGGTCACTGCGAACCCGGCGCGGTGGTACGGGAGTTGAACCAGGCCAGGCTCCTCACCCGCCCGCACGTCATCGACGCCGTGGACTCGCTGATCGCCGAGGGTCGCGCCATCGCCGAGGACCGGCTGTACGAGATGGTGCGCGAGTACGGCCTGCCCGACCCGCTGTGGAACGTGGACCTGCGCATGCCCGGCGGGCCGCACCTCGGCGGTGTCGACGCGTACTGGCCCGACCAGGCCGTCGCCGTGGAGCTGGACACTTCCCCAAGCTCTCGGCTTCGCTCGAGCAGGGGAGGCCCCAACGCGCCCCGGCACGGGCTGCGCCCGGAGCTCCAGGAGGAGAGCGACGGCCTGGAGTGGTCCGAGTACGCCCGCAAGCGCGAGCACCTGGAGCGCCTCGGGATCACCGTCGTCCACCTCACGCCGCGCAAGCTGCGCGAGTCCCTCGAACAGCAGGCGACGGTCGTACGGACCGCGCTGATGGCGTCCGTGGACCGGGAACCGGCGGCGTACGTGATGGTCCTCCCGCACTGAGCGCCGCCGACCCCCGGCCGTTCAACTACGCGCCGGCTGTTACTACTTCGGGCAGAACTCGGCCTCCATGACGGCCTGGCTGTCGCCCGTCCAGTCGCCGTTGAAGTTGAACGAGAGGGTGTGGCGGCCGTCGGGCGTGGTCACGGCATCCGAGCCGGAGCCGTGGATGCCGCCGCTGTGGCCCCAGATCTCCTTGCCGCAGCTCAGCTTCTGCCGCATGAGGGCGAGACCGTAGCCGACCTCGGGCTCACCCTCCTCCGTGGGCACGGGGACCGTCTTCTTCATCTCGGCGAGCTGCGCGGCGGGCAGCAGCCGGCCGCCGAGGAGCGCCGAGTAGAAGCGGTTCAGGTCCGCCGAGTCGGAGATCATCTCGCCGGCCGACGAGGCGAGGGTCGGGTTGAGCTCGGTGACGTCGTACGTCTTCTTGTCCGGGTCGTCGGGGAACTTGGAGTAGGCGCGGCTCGCCGGGCGCGGCACGGTGACGGTGGTGCCGGGCAGGCTGGTGGCGCGCAGGTGGAGGGGCCCGATGATGCGCCGGCGGATCTCGTCCGCGTAGGAGTGGCCGGTGACCTTCTTCACGACCATGCCGGCCAGCACGTAGTTGGTGTTGGAGTAGTTCCAGGACGTGCCGGGCGCGAAGTCGGGCTTGTGGGCCATGGCGACCGACACGAGCTTGCCGGGTGCCCAGGTGTCGTAGCGGTGCTTCAGGAAGCCGTCGCGCCCGAAGACGGTCTGCTGGAAGTCCTTGTCCTCCGTGTAGTTGTAGATTCCGCTGGTGTGGTTGAGGAGCTGGCGGACGGTGATCTTCCGGCCGTCGTGGCCGTGTCCGGTGACGACGCCGGGCAGCCAGTGGTCGACGGTGTCGTCGAGGCTCATCCTGCCCTCGGCCTCCAGCTGGAGGAGGACGGTCGCGACGAACGTCTTGGTGATGCTGCCGACGCGATAGCGGTCCCGGTCGCCGCGCGGGATGTTCGTCCGCAGGTCACCGAGGCCCGAAGTGCCCTTCCAGGTGCCGTACTTGTCCGTCGCCTGCCCCGTCACTCCGGGCACGCCCGCCGCGACTGCGGCGTCCATGGCCTGCTGCGTCGCCCGGTGTCCGTCCTTGGCCGGCGCGTCGGCGAGAGCGGGGGTCGCGAGCGCCCCCGCTGTCACCGACACCACTACGGCCACACCCACCAGGCCGGTACGCACTGACATCCCGTGTCTCCTTCGCCGACGTCCGACAGCTGTGTGCTGCGGTCGACCTGGGTGACTCAGGGGTCATGGGAAGGGGTTGAGGGCCAAGATCGGGTTGGGCGGGATCAAGCCGTTCTCAGGCCTTGTGTCTCAGGCCTTGCGCAGGACGAGTTCCGTGTTTCGGTCGCCGGGGGTGCCGGAGAGGGTGGCGCGGGATCCGGGGGCGTTGAAGGAGAGTTCGCGGTAGAGGGCCGCGAGGCCGGTCTGGGTGAGGTCGGTGAAGTCGGTGCGGTGCGGGGCCGCGGACTCGATGAGCGTGGTGAACAGGGAGACCGTGCCGTCGTGGTTGTCGGTGATCTCGATGATGCGGGCCAGCTGCGGGAAGTCGACGTGGGACGCGGTCGAGATCTCCCAGAAGGAGCGGCCTTCGGGGCCCGCGTGCGGGGTGATGTCGTTCTTGTGACTGTGGCCGTTGACCCAGGCCAGCACGTTGCTGTGGCGGCCGAGGAGCGCGAGGAGCTCGTCACCGCCGTGCCGGGCCTCACGGGGGTGGTGCGGGTCCTGGCGGAGGTTGCGCATGGTCTTGCCGGTGTGGTGACTGAAGACGATGACGTGGGAGTCCCCGTTCTTCTCGTTGTCCTTGAGCGTGCGCTCCAGCCAGTTGAGCTGGGCCGTGCCGACGGAGCCCTCGTAGTGGCCGCCCGGGTCCGTGGTGTCGAGGCTGATGCCGAGGATGTCGTCCGAGACGCGGAAGGCGTAGTACTGGGTGCCGGCGTCGACGTTGGCCTGCGTGTAGCCGTGACCGTGCGGGCCCGGGCCCGTGTGTGCGGGGTCGAGGTGGGCCTTGAGGTACTCGGCCGCGGTGAACGGGGCACGGGACTCGTCCGGGGTGACCGAACGCATGTGGCGGGCCTGGGACTTGAGCAGGTCCTTGAAGGCCTGGCCCTTGGGGTCGCCGCCCTTCTTGACGTTGTCCCAGATCGCCTTGCCGGCGGAGTCCGGCAGCTCCATCAGCTTCCGCCCGCCCACCGCGAAGTCGGCGAAGAAGGAGTCGCCGGGCGCGTAGCAGCCGCCGGGCAGCGCGTCGTGGTTGCCGACGGTCGAGTACCAGGGCAGGTTGAGCCCCGGGCTGCGCAGTTCACCGATCGCGGCGTCCAGGAAGCCGTGGATGCGGGGGAAGCCGAGCTGCTTGTCGGCGTCGCGCAGGGCGGCGTCCGGCTGCCAGTACAGCTTGAGGCCGCTGTCCTGCACGCCTTCGTAGCGGCGCGGGTCGCCGGTGTTCGGGGTGATGCGCCCGCCGCTCATCGCCTTCAGGAACCAGTCCAGCTCCGACTTGGCGTTGTTGTCGGTGTTGTCGCCGGTCGTCATGACGAAGTGCAGGGGCGACGCGGTGACGGGCGCCCCGCGCAGCGCGTTGACCCGCTCCACGAGGGAGACCGCCCCGGCGACCGAGAGGGACTCCTGGGGGCGCCAGGCGCTGGCGGTCTGGGAGCGCAGGTACTCGTAGCGCAGGGGGTGCTGCACGTCGACCAGGTGCAGATCGGTGAACTGGACGAACGCGGCGAGCGCGGTGCGCCGGCCCTCGCGCCCCGGCTTGGCGGACGCGAGGTCGCCGCGGACGACGCGCTGCCAGGCGGGGCCGTCGCCGAGGCGCCGGTAGCCCGCGCCGGCCGGGGCGGCGGCGACGGATCCGAGGGTGGTGCCGCGCGTGTAGGGCGCGAGCGGGGCGGCGGGGGCCCGGCGGGAGACGGTCGCCGGGACCGGGCCTGCGGGCGCCGGGCCCGCGGCGGCGCTGCTCGTGCCGGGGCCGAGTGCGTAGCCGATCCCGGCCGTCAGGGAGACGGCTCCGGACGCGGCGAGGAAGGTGCGGCGGTCGAGCGCCGAGGCGATGGAGGCGGCCTTGGCGGCGGTGGCGGATGCAGCGGTGTCGGCGACAGAGCGTATGCGCGGCATGGCGCGGTCTCCCCGAGTGCGAACGCGTCGGCAGTGGTCGCGGGGCGCTCGCCGTGGCAGAACTACCCGCTCGTACTGGATCGTTGACATCGGGGATGACCTGCGCGTTAACGATGCCGCAACGGGCAGCGCCGATCACGCCACGTGGATCACCGGCCACCCTGCGCGGTCACGCACGCCTCGTGTGCCGTAGAGGAGCCGGTCACTCCGTGTTCACTTTTCGGGGAAGAGGTGGCCCGACGTGGGCCTGTCGCGCCACAGTTCGAGGCCTGCGTCGACGAGTTCGACGCGGGTGAGGCGGGGCACGTCGCCGAGGGCGTGCCAGGCGGCCATGTCGGTGGAGCCGTTCACCTCGTGGCGCAGTTCGCCGCCGGTGACGCGGCCCTCGTAGACGAGGCGCAGTCCGTGGAAGTCGGCGACGGCGCCCAGTTTGCGCGGGTAGCGGCGCAGGACGGAGTGGACGCCGAGCAGCGTGACGGGCTCGACCGCGTAGCCGGTCTCCTCGTCGAGTTCGCGGATCACGGTGTCGTACGGGTCCTCGCCGTGGTCCATGCCGCCTCCCGGCAGCGTCCAGCGTCTGGTGCCGTCGCCGGCCACCCAGCGGGCGAGCAGCACCTGCCCGTCCCGTACGCAGACTGCGTAGGCCGCGACCCTCAGTTCCCTGTGCACACGGTGACGTTATGCGGTCCGCCGCGGGTCGGGGTGGTGAACGTGCGGGTCGGTGACGCGGCGGGCGGGACTCCTCGCGGGGCGCGTGCGCCGTGCCCCGCTGTGCGCGTTTCCCCGTATGCGCCGCTTTGTCCGCGATGACGTATGGCGGAAGTACGCCATGACCTGATCACGTCACGGGCAACTCTCCCCAAACAGGCGTCACTTACGTAAAGCTGACCGGTCATCCGGCACCGAATTCCGGACCCTTTCCGACCTTTACGTACAGGGATGCTGATGACCCACGATCCCCAGCGCGCACCGATATCCGGAGCGAGACGGGCGGCCCGGCTCGCGGCCGCCGCCGGCCTCGTCGCAGCGCTCACCGCAGCCGGGCCGATACCCCTGGCCTACTCCGCGGGCGCGGACACCACCCCGTCCACGGACGCACCCGTCAAGTCGGCCGGTGACAAGCTCGGTTCGTCCGACGCCCACCTCCTCGACCAGGCCGAGGCGGCCGGCGAGAAGAACGTGACCATGATGGTCGCGACCACGCCCGGCTCGACCGAGCAGGTCGCGCACCAGCTCGACGCCGTCAAGGGCGGCTCCGTCGGCCGGACCTACGACAAGCTCGGCTACGTCCGCGCCACCGTGCCGACCGCCAAGGCGGACGCCGCGATCAAGGCGGCCGAGAAGCTCTCCTCCGTGCAGGGCATCGACCTGCGCCAAGAGATCGAGCTCGACGACCCGACCCCGGCCGGCGACACCGCAAAGGGCTCGAAGGGCGCCTCCGGCTCGTACGCCGCGCCCGGCAGGAGCACCCCGGCGAAGAACCCGTACAACCCGTCCTTCGAGACGGGCGCCGTCGACTTCGTGAAGGACAACCCGAAGGCCGACGGCCGCGGCGTCACGATCGGCATCCTCGACTCCGGTGTGGACCTCGGTCACCCGGCGCTCCAGAAGACCACCACCGGCGAGCGCAAGATCGTCGACTGGGTCACCTCGACCGACCCGATCGTCGACGGCGACGCCACCTGGCGCGCGATGGTCACCGCCGTGACCGGCCCGACGTTCACCTACGGCGGGCGCACCTTCAAGGCCGCCGCCGGCTCGTACCAGGTCTCGACGTTCAAGGAGTCCGCCACCACCGGCGGCGACGCCAAGGGCGACCTGAACCGCGACGGCGACACCACCGACTCCTGGGCCGTCCTCTACGACGCCAAGGCCGGCACCGTCACCGTCGACCTGAACGACAACGGTGACTTCACCGACGACACCCCGATGAAGCCGTACAAGGACGGCTACCAGATCGGGTACTTCGGCAAGGACAACCCGGCGACCGACGTCGTCGAGCGCATCCCGTTCGTCGTGGAGATCCGCAAGGACGTCCCGATGGACCCGTACGGCGGCGACTGGGTCGGCAAGAAGGCCGACTTCGTCAACATCGGCGTCATCGAGTCCGAGCACGGCACGCACGTCGCGGGCATCACCTCCGCCAACGGCCTGTTCGGCGGGAAGATGAGCGGTGCCGCGCCCGGCGCGAAGATCGTCTCCTCGCGCGCCTGCACCTGGTCCGGCGGCTGCACCAACGTCGCGCTCACCGAGGGCATGGTCGACCTCGTCACCAAGCGCGGTGTCGACATCGTCAACATGTCGATCGGCGGCCTGCCCGCCCTCAACGACGGCAGCAACGCGCGCGCCTTGCTCTACAAGCGCCTCATCGACGACTACGGCGTCCAGCTCGTGATCTCCGCGGGCAACTCGGGCCCCGGCGCGAACACCATCGGCGACCCCGGCCTCGCCGACAAGGTCATCTCCGTCGGCGCGTCCATCTCCAAGGAGACCTGGGCCGCCAACTACGGCTCCGGCGTGGAGAAGTCGTACGCGATGATGCCGTTCTCGTCGCGCGGCCCGCGTGAGGACGGCGGCTTCACGCCGACCATCACCGCGCCCGGCGCCGCGATCAACACGACGCAGACCTGGCTGCCGGGCTCCCCGGTCGCCGAGGCGGGCTACTCCCTGCCGGCCGGCTACTCGATGCTCCAGGGCACCTCGATGGCCTCCCCGCAGGCCGCGGGCGCCTCGGCCCTGCTGCTCTCCGCCGCCAAGCAGAAGCACATCGCGCTCACCCCGGCGAAGCTGCGCACGGCGCTCACCTCGACCGCGAAGCACATCAGCGGCGAGCAGGCGTACGCCGAGGGCTCCGGTCTGATCGACATCGTCGACGCGTGGAAGTCCATCAAGCGCGGCGCGGACGCCCACACCTACACGGTCAAGGCCCCGGTCGACACCGCGATCGACTACGCGCTCCAGGACCCGGGCTTCGGCACCGGCATCTACGACCGCGAGGGCGGCCTCAAGGCCGGCCAGAAGAAGACCTACGACGTCACCGTCACGCGGACGTCGGGCCCGAACCGTGCGGTCCGCCACGAGCTGTCCCTCAAGAACAACTCGGGCTCCACGTTCCGCATCGTCGGCGACGACACCGTCTCGCTGCCGCTGAACAAGCCGGTCACCGTCAAGGTGCAGGCCGCGCCGAAGAGCGCCGGTCTGCGCAGCGCCATCCTGGAGGTGGACGACCCGCGCACCGAGGGCGTCGACCAGCAGGTCATGGCGACCGTCGTCGTCGCGACGCCGCTCGCGAAGCCGTCGTACACGTTCTCGGACTCCGGTTCCGTGCAGCGCAACAGCACGAAGTCGTACTTCCTGACGGTCCCCGAGGGCGCGAAGTCCCTCGAGGTCGCGATGAGCGGTCTGAAGGACAAGAGCCAGACCCGCTTCATCTCGATCCACCCGTACGGCGTCCCGGTCGACGACACGTCGACGCCGAGCTGCTACCCGAACTACAACCCGGACAACGTCTGCCGCCCCGACCTGCGCTCGTACGCGGACCCGCAGGCCGGCGTCTGGGAGATCGAGGTCGAGGCGCGCCGTACGTCGCCGCAGCTCGACAACCCGTACAAGCTGGACGTCGCCGTGCTCGGCGCGGCCTTCGACCCGGCCGTGCAGACCGTCCCCGAGGCCAAGGTCGGCACCCCGGCCGCCGTCTCCTGGAAGGTGACGAACAAGTTCGCCGCGCTCGACGGCAAGCTGAAGGGCGGTCCGCTCGGCTCGTCCAAGACGGCGCGTCCGTCCCTCAAGGAGGGTGAGACGCAGACCTCCACGGTCGTCGTCCCCGCGGGCGCCGAGCGCCTGGACGTCGCCATCGGCGGCGTCTCCGACAACGCCGCCGACCTGGACCTGACGGTCTACGACCAGAACGGCAACCAGGTCGGCCAGTCCGCCGACGGCGACTCCGAGGAGGCCGTCAGCATCAGCAAGCCGGCCGCCGGCACGTACACGGTCGAGGTCGTGGGCTACTCCGTCCCGTCCGGTTCGACGGAGTACGACTACCGCGACGTGTTCTTCTCCCCGACGCTCGGCCAGGTCAAGGTCGACGAGGCGAAGTCCGTGAAGCTCGGCAACGGTGACTCGACCCAGGTCACCGCCGAGGTCGTCGCCGCGGCGGCCGCGCCGGAGGGCCGCGAGTTCTTCGGCGAGGTGCAGCTCCTGAACGGGCGCGGCACGGTCGCCGGGCTCGGCAGCGTGAAGATCGAGAAGGTCACGCCGTAACGGTGACCCGGTAATCCGGTAACGGCGGGGGCGGGCGTCCTGGAGGGCGCCCGCCCTTTGCCGTCCCGCCGGTACGAGCCGTCACGCGCCGGGGCCGGGGGCCTTCGAGCACTTCAGGGCGCGGGAGCCGGGCAGCGCGTTGACGACCATGTCGCGCAGGGACGCGCGGTCCACGGCCTTCGTGGCCCAGTTGTCCGGGTACTCCTCGCCCTTGGGAATGCTGATCAGCGTGCGGTCGCCCGGCTTCAGGCGCGGGTCGACGTCGTGATCCATCCGGAAGGTGACCTTCTCCGGTCCCTTGGCGGGCTTGTAGTAGCGGGTCGCGGTGAGCGTGATCGTGTCGCGTTCCGCGCCGGGCACGGGCTCGACCCGGACGACGGTGCCCTCGACGATGAGCCGCGAGCACGCCACGAAGCCCTCCGGCGTGACGTCCGCGCCCTGCTTCCCGCTGTCCGCGGCCCCGCGGTGGTCCGCCGCGGACTTGCTGTCGGCGCCGTCGCCGGGCGCGCCGGCGACGCCCAGCCACGCGAGCCCGCCGAGCATCGCGGCCGCGCACGCGGCGGCGAGCGCCCCGAAGGCGACCGCGAGGGGCCTGCGGCGCGGCCTCAGGGCGACCAGCGGCGCCGGGCCAGGCCCGGCCCGTGCGGCGAGCACGTCCCCGATCCCCCGCACCTGCTCCGCGAGCAGCGCGACATCGGCCTGCGCCGCCGCGTACGCGGCCACCACCTCGGGGTCGGCCGCGTCCTCCTGGGGCAGCGGCTCCCCGGTGAGCGCCGGCATCAGCGCGCGGTCCTCGTGCTCCATGTCACACCACCTCCCCTTCGCGCAGCCGCGCCCGCAGCATCCGTACCGCCGTGTGCAGCCTGCTCTTGACCGTGCCCTCCGGGATGCCCAGCTCCTCGGCTATCGCCCGTACCGGGAGATCCGCGTAGAAGCGCAGCACGACGACCTGGCGCTGGGTGTCCGGCAGCTCGTCCAGGCCCTGCGCCACCGCCAGCGACAGGACGCGCGACTCGGCGCCGTCCTGCGCGGGCTGTTCCTGGCGCAGCGAGGCGAGGCGCTCGCCGAGCCGTTCCTGGCGGCGGCGTGCCCGGTGCCAGTCCATCGCCAGGTTCGAGGCGACGACGGCGGCCCACGCCGACACGTCGCGCGGCGCCTCGTCGCCCCGCGCGGCCCGTTCGAGGAGCCGCAGCCGCACCTGCTGCACGCCGTCCTGAAGGTCGCCGTGCGGTACCCCGCCCAGCGACAGGACGGCCCGTACCCGGTTCTCCTGTGCGGCATCCAGCGGATCGGCCGCCTCCGCGCGGCGCGTTCTTCTGCGCAGCAATGCCCCTCCCCTCCCCCTGGCTCTCCCGCGTTTCCCCTAGGACGCCGGAGCCGGGCGAAACGTTCGCACCGTGAGACAGGGATGAATGTGGTGTCCCGCACCTCGGACAATGGATTGGACAAGGCGGCCGGGGACAGACGCATCATGGAGCGGCACCCCCGCTGTTCTGTTCGTGTACGTACGGAGGAAAACCCTGTGAAGGTCGGAATCGTCGGAGCCACCGGTCAGGTCGGCACGGTCGTGCGCAAGATCCTCGTCGAGCGGGACTTCCCGGTCGACGAGCTGCGCCTGTTCGCCTCGGCCCGCTCGGCCGGGACGGTCATCGACGGTGTGACGGTGGAGGACGCCTCGACGGCCGACTACACGGGCCTCGACATCGTCATCTTCTCCGCAGGTGGCAGCACCTCCAAGGCGCTCGCCGAGAAGGTCGCGGCCCAGGGCGCGGTCGTGATCGACAACTCGTCGGCCTGGCGCAAGGACCCCGAGGTCCCGCTGGTCGTCTCCGAGGTCAACCCGCACGCGATCGCGAACCGCCCCAAGGGAATCATCGCCAACCCGAACTGCACGACGATGGCCGCGATGCCGGTCCTGCGTCCGCTGCACGAGGAGTCCGGCCTCGAAGCGCTGGTCGTCGCCACCTACCAGGCGGTCTCCGGCTCCGGCCTCGCGGGCGTCGCCGAGCTGCACGGCCAGGCGCAGAAGGTCGTCGCCGAGGCGGACAAGCTCACGCACGACGGCTCCGCCGTCGAGTTCCCCGAGCCCCAGGTCTACAAGCGCCCCATCGCCTTCAACGTGCTGCCGCTGGCCGGCGCCATCGTCGACGACGGTCTGAACGAGACGGACGAGGAGCAGAAGCTCCGCAACGAGTCCCGCAAGATCCTCGAGATCCCGGGCCTCAAGGTCTCCGGCACCTGCGTGCGCGTACCGGTCTTCTCGGGCCACTCGCTCCAGATCAACGCCCGCTTCGCCCGTCCGCTCTCCGTCGAGCGCGCCACCGAGATCCTGTCCGGCGCCCCCGGCGTCGAGCTCTCCGACATCCCGACACCGCTCCAGGCCGCGGGCCAGGACCCCTCGTACGTGGGCCGCATCCGCGGTGACGAGACCGTGGAGAACGGTCTGTCGCTGTTCGTCTCGAACGACAACCTCCGCAAGGGCGCCGCGCTGAACGCGGTGCAGATCGCGGAGCTGGTGGCGGCCGAACTCAAGGGCTGACGCCCGCCCGCTGCGGACGTGCGGCGGTTCTACCGCGGCCTGCGCACCTCGAACTGGAAGCAGCCGTACTCCAGGGCCCGCACGTGGACGAGCGCCACGTGCGGGTCGCCGAACGCCTCGGCGAACGCCGCGTCGAAGCCGGCCGTCGCGTCCTCGGGGATCTCCAGGAGGCGCCCGCCGACGATGTGCCCCTCGGCGTCGTAGCGGCGCACGGTGCGCAGGGCGCCGGGCCGGTCGAAGGGGTAGCCGCCGGCGTCCGCCGCCGGTCCACCGCAGTCGTCGGCGTGGATGAAGACCGGGCCCTGCTCGTCGTACGCGCCCGGGTGCGCGCCCGTGGCCTCGCTCCAGCGCCGCAGCGGCGCGTACGAGACGAGCGCGATCCGCTCTCCGGGCTCGACGGAGCGCAGGCAGCAGCGCAGCGGGGACCCGACGGCCGCGTCGTCGGTGGCGGTGAACGCGACGCAGGGGCGGCCCGCGTCGTCGGTGTCCCGCAGCTCCTTGAGAGTGGCCGGTGCGATGGGCTGTGCGGTGTACGTGGTCATGTGTTCCAGGCTCGTCCCGCGCGCGCGGGTTCACCGGCGGAAAACGGACATCGCGCTCTCCGCTTCCCTCGTGGAAGGATGACCGGAACGTCACAAACGTAGACCGGATCTAGGAGATGACCGCGTGCCTGGCACCAATCTGACCCGTGAAGAGGCGCAGCAGCGGGCGAAACTGCTCGATGTCGAGTCGTACGAGATCGATCTTGACCTCTCGGGAGCGCAGGAGGGCGGCACCTACCGGTCCGTGACCAGCGTGCGGTTCGAGAGCGCCGAGGCGGGCGCTCACACGTTCATCGACCTGGTCGCCCCGGCGGTCCACGAGGTCGTCCTGAACGGGCATTCGCTCGATGTCGCCGCCGTGTTCCGCGACTCGCGGATCGAGCTCAAGCACCTGGCGGCGGGGCCGAACGAGCTGCGGGTCGTCGCCGACTGCGCGTACACCAACACGGGTGAGGGTCTGCACCGCTTCGTCGACCCGGTCGACCAGCAGGCCTATCTGTACACGCAGTTCGAGGTGCCGGACGCGCGCCGCGTCTTCGCCTCCTTCGAGCAGCCGGACCTGAAGGCCACTTTCCAGTTCACCGTGAAGGCGCCGACGGGCTGGACGGTCATCTCCAACTCCCCGTCCCCGGAGCCGAAAGGCCCCGATGGAACTGTCTGGCACTTCGAGCCGACGCCGCGCATCTCCACGTATATCACGGCCCTGATCGCCGGCCCGTACCACTCGGTGCACTCCTCGTACGAGGGTGCGAACGGGCAGTCCGTGCCGCTCGGCATCTACTGCCGGCCCTCGCTCGCCGAGTTCCTCGACTCGGACGCGATCTTCGAGGTCACGCGGCAGGGCTTCGACTGGTTCCAGGAGAAGTTCGACTACGCGTACCCGTTCGCCAAGTACGACCAGCTCTTCGTGCCGGAGTTCAACGCGGGCGCGATGGAGAACGCGGGCGCGGTCACCATCCGCGACCAGTACGTGTTCCGTTCGAAGGTGACGGACGCGGCGTACGAGGTGCGTGCGGAGACGATCCTGCACGAGCTGGCCCACATGTGGTTCGGCGACCTCGTGACGATGGAGTGGTGGAACGACCTCTGGCTGAACGAGTCGTTCGCCACGTACACGTCGATCGCCTGCCAGGCGTACTCGCCGGACAGCCGCTGGCCGCACTCGTGGACGACGTTCGCCAACTCCATGAAGACATGGGCGTACCGGCAGGACCAGCTGCCCTCCACGCACCCGATCATGGCCGAGATCCGCGACCTCGACGACGTCCTCGTCAACTTCGACGGCATCACGTACGCCAAGGGCGCCAGCGTCCTCAAGCAGCTCGTCGCGTACGTCGGCATGGACGAGTTCTTCCAGGGCGTTCAGGCGTACTTCAAGCGCCACGCGTACGGGAACACGCGCCTGTCCGACCTGCTCGGCGCGCTGGAGGAGACCAGCGGGCGCGACCTGACCGCGTGGGCGAAGGCCTGGCTCCAGACGGCCGGCATCAACATCCTCCGCCCGCAGATCGAGACGGACGCGAACGGCGTCATCACGTCCTTCGCCATCCAGCAGGAGGCGCCCGCGCTCCCCGCGGGCGCCAAGGGCGAGCCGACGCTGCGCCCGCACCGCATCGCGATCGGCCTCTACGACCTCGACGACAACAGCGGCAAGCTGATGCGCGCGGAGCGCGTCGAGCTGGACGTCACGGCCACCGAGCTGACCCAGGTCCCGCAGCTGGCCGGCAAGCGGCGCCCGGCCGTGATCCTCCTCAACGACGACGACCTGTCGTACGCGAAGGTCCGCCTGGACGAGGAGTCGCTCGCGTTCGTCACCGAGCACCTCGGCGACTTCGAGTCGTCCCTGCCGCGCGCCCTGTGCTGGGCGTCGGCGTGGGACATGACGCGCGACGCCGAACTGCCCACCAGCGCCTACCTGGAGCTGGTCCTGTCGGGCATCGGCAAGGAGACGGACATCGGCGTCGTGCAGTCCCTGCACCGCCAGGTGAAGCTGGCCATCGACCTGTACTCGGCCCCCGTGGGGCGCGACGCGGCGCTGGCGACCTGGACCGAGGCGACGCTGGCGCACCTGCGGGCAGCGGCGGCGGGCAGCGACCACCAGCTGGCATGGGCCCGCGCGTTCGCGGCGACGGCCCGCACGCCGGAGCAGCTCGACCTGCTCGAGGCGCTCCTGGAGGGCACGCAGACCGTCGAGGGCCTGGCCGTCGACACCGAGCTGCGCTGGGCGTTCGTGGAGCGGCTCGCGGCGGTCGGCCGCTACGACGAGGCGGAGATCACGGCGGAGTACGAGCGGGACCGGACCGCGGCGGGCGAGCGCCACGCGGCGACGGCCCGTGCGGCGCGCCCCACCGCCGAGGCGAAGGCGGAGGCCTGGGCGTCGGTCGTCGAGTCCGACAAGCTCCCGAACGCGGTCCAGGAAGCGGTCATCGCCGGCTTCGTCCAGACGGACCAGCGCGACCTGCTCGACCCGTACACGGAGAAGTACTTCGCCGCGGTCAAGGACGTCTGGGAGTCCCGCTCCCACGAGATGGCCCAGCAGGTGGCGGTCGGTCTCTACCCGGCGATCCAGGTCTCGCAGCCCACCTTGGACGCGACGGACACCTGGCTCACCGCGGCCGAACCGAACGCGGCCCTGCGCCGCCTCGTCTCGGAATCCCGAGCGGGCGTGGAGCGCGCGCTGCGGGCACAGGCGGCTGACGCGTAGTCCGTCACCACCCGGTCCAGGAGGGGCGCCCCGCCACGTGCGGGGGGCGCCCCTCCTCCTTTGCCGCGTCCTCAGACCGCCGCCCGGGCAACCCCGAGCATGGTCTGCGTGTGCAGATTCGTCTGCGCCGTCAGCGGCACCCAGCGGGGCTCGTACTGCCGCTCCATGTCCTGGCACCAGTCACCGACCAGGCCGTCGAGCCGGGCCGCGACGGCCGCGTCCGCGGGGGCCGGCCGCTCACCGAGGGCGCCGCGCAGCATGGCCGCGGCGCGCAGCGGGGTGCGGCGGGCGGAGATGCCCAGGGAGACGGAGTTGCCGACGGTGGCGGCGAGTTCGGCGGCACCGAGCTCACGCGCGTCGTACGACGTCCAGGTGTCGACGATGCCAGGGGCGACCTCGATGAGTTCCTTGGCTGCGGTGAGGAAGGGCAGCCGCTCTTCGGGCACCCGGGAGGTGCACTCCCCGAGTACCGCTTCGAGCTGCTTGGTCCGGCTCAGCAGCAGCTCGCCGAGCCGGGCGAGTTCACACTCACGGGTGCCTGCCGTGGGGCGCGCGTCACTCACCGCGGGCACGGCCCAGTACGGCGTCTCGACGACGGCGGAGACCGTCCCGTGCCGCATGGCGTACGTCCAGGTGGCCTCGGACGTGAAACCCGTCGGATCACGTTCGTCGGCGGCCTGCGCCCCGGGCAGGACGAGCACGCCGGGGGCGTCGACGTACCAGCCCATGCCGTCGAACGGGCGCAGCTCGAGAGGGATGCGCTGACGGGCGGCCACCCCACGGAAAACCTCCGCCGCACCGGGGACCTGGCGCGTCAACTGCAGGAAGGAGCCGCCGACTTCGACGCCGTGCAGCGAGAACTGGACGGCGGGACGCAGCTCGTCGATGAGCCGCACCAGGGCCTGCGACTCGGGCATCGGGTCCCGGCCCTCGCCCGTCACGGGAAGGAACTCCGGCTGGCTCGTGAACGCGGGCCGGTAGAAGTTCCGGAAGTAGCCCTCCACGGAGCGCGGACCGTGCAGCCATCGCTCGGCCAACCGCATCCCGTCCGGGTCGAGGCAGAGCAGGAGGTGCCACGTGCAGCCGGTCCGCGCGAGCACTTCGGGGTCGAGCGCGAAGTGCCCGGCGAGAGCGAGCGCGGAGGCCCCGCCCGCCGGTTCGTTCGCATGCGCGCCCGCCACGACGAGCACGTCACGCGGCCCGTGCCCGGCGGAGAGCAGCCACAAGGGGCTCCCGCGCCGCGAGACCCCGACGGAGCTCAGCCGCAGCAGGCGGGGCCGCGCCGCCACCAACGCACGGGCGCGCGACTCCAGTTCACCTACAACGGGACACGGACCACGCCACATCACGACCGATCCGTCAGGACCCGGCGGAGTTGCTGTCGCCTGTGGTCTCCTTCTTGTCGAGCGGGCGCATCACGATCTTCTTGGCCATATCGGCTCCTCTCGATCAACTTGCCTGCTGAGTAAAGGATTTGCTGGAACAGCTGCACCGAAGTGGCGCATCTTGCCAGGCTCACGTGGACGGGCGAGAGTGTCAAGGGCACGTTTCCGGGTCCGGAGGTGGCGGTGTGGCGGACGGCGTCGAGTCCTTGCAGAATCCGCGGGTCAAGCCGGAACATCGCGCGTACCGGACCACCGACGGTCATGTGCGCATCGGCAGCGTGATCCATGGCATCGGCGCCGAAGTCCTGGACGAGGACGGCTGGGTCTGGTCGCTGGTCCAAGCCCTGGACGGCAGTCGCTCACCCCGGGCCGTGGCGTCGGAGGTGCTGCGGACGCATCCGACGCTGGAGGGGGAGGACGTCCTACAGGCCATGACCGACCTGTGGGAAGCAGGATTCCTGGACGATGCCGGACCCGCTCCGCCCGAACTGTCCCCGCGGGAACAGACTCGCTACAGCCGCGGAGTGCCCCTGCTGCGGTGGATGGATCTTGGCCCGCGGACGAGTCCTTGGCAGGCGCAACTCGCGTTGCACGGCGCCCGAATCCTGCTCGTCGGCGTCGGCGGTACGGGCGGCTTCGCGGCGCAAGGCCTGGTCGCCTCCGGCGTGGGTCTGCTGCACTGCGTGGACCCCGATGTCGTCGAGCTGTCGAACCTGAACCGCCAGCCCCTGTACCGCGAGCGCGATGTGGGCGAGCCCAAGGTCAAGGCCGCGGTGGCGGATCTGCGGGCGCTGAACTCCGACGTGACGGTGACCGGCGAACAGCTCGCGGTGGGTTGCCCCGCAGACCTCGCCGATCTCGTGTCGCCCGGAGGTCCTGGCTCCCCCGGGTACGACGTGGTGCTGATCGCCGCCGACCAACCCGCGGACATCCGCCGCTGGGCCAACCGCGTATGCCTGGCGGCCGGAGTGCCGTGGGCCGTCGCGGGCTACCGCGGCCCTCTGGTCACGGTCGGAATCCATGTGCCGGGCCTGGGGGGATGTTGGGAGTGTCAGCGTGCGGGCGAGGTGGAACGGCGCGATCTGCGCCTGGGCCCCGGGCAGGACGAGTCGGTCGCCTCACCCCGTATGCCGTGGAACCCTGCCAACGCCGTCACGGCCGGACTGTCGGGAAGCCTCCTGGTCCACGCCGCGATCGCGCTGATCACCGGCGTCCCGCCGCTGGACCCCGGCTTCCGGTACGGGATCAACCTCATGACCCCGGGCGAGCCGGTGCTGGAACGCTTCCCGCGCAGGGCCGACTGCCCTGCCTGTGCGGACGTTCCGGCCGGAGATCCCCGGCCGTGACCGGCGTATCGGCCGGCCGGGCGGGAGCAACCGGCGTCCCCGTCCGCGTCCGGCTCCATGAACTGGCCGCGCGCCCGGACGGTGAGGAGTGGATCGTCGGGCGCATGAGCACAGGGCGCTTCGTGGCACTGCCGGACGACGGCAAGCGCTGCCTCGACCTGCTCGGGCAGGGGTTGAGCTTGCCGGAGGTCGCGGCACGGATACAGGAGGAGACCGGCGAGGAGATCGACGTCCCCGACTTCGTCGAGGCTCTGATCGAACTCGGTTTCGTCGCGGCCGCGGACGGTCACGACCTGCCGCCGGAGGCCGTTCCCGCCCCACCCCTCGCTCGCATCCGGGGCCACCACGTCCGGTGGATGCTGAACCCGTTCGTGCCTCTGCTCATCGGAATGCTGATCTGCGCGGCGGTCGTCGTACAGGTGAGCCGGGCTCCGGTCCCGCTCACCTACCGCTCCCTGTTGTGGAGTTCGCACGGGAGCCTGGTCATCGGCATGAGCGCCGCCGCGGGCTGGACGCTGCTCCTGGTGCACGAGTGCGCCCATCTGTTGGTGGCTCGGGCCACCGGTGTGCCCGGCCGGATGCGGCTGGGCACACGGTTGCAGTTCCTCGTGGTGCAGACGGACATCAGCGGTATCGAACTCGCGCCCCGGCGGCACCGGCTGACCGCCTATCTGGCCGGTATCGCCACCAATCTGGCCGTTGCCGCGACGGGGGTCCTGGCCGCCTCCCTCGCGGATCCGGGCACGACGCTCCACCGGTTGCTCTCCGCGCTGACGCTGCTGGCCCTGCTGCCGCTTCCCTTCCAGCTCCTGGTCTTCATGCGCACCGACCTGTACTTCGTGCTCCAGGACCTCACCCGGTGCCGGGATCTCTTCGGCGACGGGGCCGCTTACGCCCGGTACGCGGCCCGGCGGCTCGTGCGCGTGGCGCACCGCGCCCTGCCGGCCCCGGAGGATCCCAGCAGGGAGCTCCCCGATCACGAGCGCCGGGCCGTGCGCACGTACAGCGTGGTGCTGGTCGTGGGCACAGCGCTGTGTCTTCTGTTCCTCGCGGCGGTCACCCTGCCTGCCGACGTGACCCTCTTCGCCCGGGCAGTCAGCGGTCTGGGACCTGATCACTCATGGACGCGGAACCTGGACGCCACGGCAGTCATGGCCGCACTTGGCGGGATGCACCTCCTGTGGCTGCGCACCTGGTGGCGCCGGCGCCGTACGACGCGGCGGGGCTGATCGCGTGCCCCGCCGCCGGTCGTCCGTCAGGCCTCGGTGTGGCCGTAGCGCTCCCGCAGGGCGTCGCGGCCCGTCTCCGTCAGGGAGCCGTGCAGGCGCATGCGGGCGACACCGCCGTCCGGGAAGGCGTCGAGGCGTACGTGGGTGGCCACGGCCTGGGCGGGGAGCTTGAAGCGGTGGAGGGTGTCGGGCTGGAGGCGGGTGCGGGGGATGATGTCGAACCATTCGCCCGTGTCGCCGTCGCGGCCGCTCAGGGCGATCCAGCCGGCCGAGTTCCCCTTCAGGTACGCCGTGTCGATCTCCACCGCGCGGATCGCGCCCTGCGCGGCGAGGCGGAACCGTACCCAGTCGTTCGTACCGTGCACCCGGCGCCTGCGGTTCTCCCAGCCGTCGTCCATCTTGCGGGACGTGCCGGGCAGGATGATCTGCGTGGGCGACGAGTAGAACTTGTCCGACGCGTCCTCGTAGGTACCGCCGTTGAGGACCGAGATCAGGTCGAACGTGCCGAGCAGGTCGAGCCACTCGGGGTCGGGGACCACCTCGCCGTGCACGCGCAGGCGGGCCACGCCGCCGTCGGGGTGTTGGCAGAGGCGGAGGTGGGTGTAGCGGCGCTCCGAGGTGATCGTGAAGCCGTTCGCCGCGTGGCCGCGTACCGGGGTCGGGGCGATCAGCTCCTCCCACTTCACGTCGGCGGCGAGCAGGTCCTCGGGGCTCGGGGACCCCTCCACGCACGCCGCCTGGACGCTGATGCGCTGCGGGTAGTTGCCGCGGAAGTGCGCGGTGTCCACGACGATGCCGCGGATCACGCCGGGCGCGCCGAGCCGGACGATCGCCCAGTCGTGGTCCTCGGGCGCGGGGAAGGGGGAATCGGCGGTGCCGCGGCGGCGGCGGGTCTCCCAGCCGTCCATGATCTTGCCCTTGTGCCCGAAGTGCTCCGGGTCGAACACCGCGGGCTCGCGGACGAGGAGGTTCTCGCGCTGGGCGAAGAACTCGTCGTTCGCGGCGACGACTCCCGCGCCCAGGCGCCGGTCGGCGAGGTCCACCAGCTCCGCGTAGCTCTCGGTGTCGCCGAAGTGGCGGTAGTCGGAGTACGGGTCGCCGCCGGAGTAGGGGGCGGCGTCGTTGGCGTGGGGGTCCTCGGGGGCTTCGAGCGGCGTGGCGTCAGATGTCGTCATACGTCCACTGTCGGACCCGCCGAGCCCTTAGGTCCATCGAAACTTTTCGACATGTACGTTCAGGTGAACTGAATGGTCGGCCGGGGCGTCAGCGCTCCGTCGCGGCGTCCCTCAGGGCTTCCAGCACCCTCGACACCGCCGGCGCCTCCTCCGACCCGCTGCGTACCGCCGCCACCACGTGCCTGACCGGGCGGTCCTCGCCCAGCGCGCACATCACGACGCCCTCCCGGCCCGCCGCCGCCATGCGCGGCACCAGGGCGATGCCCATCCCCGCCTCGACCATCGCCAGGATCGCCGTCCACCCGGCCGCGCTGTGCGCCTGCTCCGGCACGAACCCGGCGGCCTCGCACGCGGCCCGCGTGATCTCCGACCAGGGCCCCGAACCGCCGAAGATCCAGTGCTCGCCGGCCAGCTCGGCCAGGCGCGGGCCCGCCGATCCCGCCAGCGGGTGCCCGGCCGGCAGGGCCACGTCGAGCGGGTCGGCGAGCAGCGGCACCCGCGTGAACTTGGGGTCGCGCGCGGTGGGCGCGTGCGCGGCGAGCGACAGGGCCAGATCCACGTCACCGGCCGAGAGCAGCTCGTACGCCTCCGCCGCCTCCGCCTCGCGCACCCGGACCGCGATCCCGGGGTGGGCGGTGCGCAGGGCGCGTACGGCGGGCACCACCAGGGCGGGCACGGCGGTGGAGAACGCGGCGACCCGCACCTCGCCGGACTCGCCCTGCAGATACGCGTCCAACTCCGCGTCGGCGCGCTCCAGTTGGGCGAACACGGCTTCGGCGTGCCGCAGGACGAGGTGGGCGGCGTCGGTGAGGCGTACGCGCCGCCCGTGCGCCTCCAGGAGCGGCACGCCGAGCTGTCTGGCCAGGTTGGTCAGCTGCTGCGACACGGCCGACGGGGTCATGAGCAGCGCCTGCGCGGTGGCCGTGACCGTCCCCCGGTCCCGCAGGGCCCGCAGGATCGCGAGCTTCTTGATGTCCCAGTCGGTGGCGCGCATGGGGTCAACGTATCCGGGACCCGCTCCGGGTCGCGGAGCCGAGGGCCACCCCCGCCAGGATCAGCGCCATGCACGCGATCTGCAGCCGGCCCATGGCCTCGCCGAGGACCGCGTACGAGAGCAGGGCCACGCACACCGGCTGGAGGTAGTAGATGACGCCGGCGCGGGCCGCGCCGATCTGGGCGATCGCCTTGTTCCAGGCGAAGAACGCGACGGCGGACGACACCACACCCACGTACAGCAGGGGTGAGACGGTCGCCGCCGTCGGCTCGAAGCCGCCCTGCACGGCGAGGCTGACGAGGAACACCGGCAGCAGCATCAGCGCGCCGAGCACGAACGTCGCGAAGAGGAACGCGGGCCCGCCGATCTCCGCCGGCCGGCGCCGCAGCAGCGCGCTGTACGAGCCGAAGCAGACCGCCGCCGCTACCACCCACAGGTCGCCCGCCGTGAAGTCCGGCGCCAGGGAGCCCTTGCTGACCAGGAGCAGCACACCCGCGCACGCCACGACCGTGCCCGTCACCCGACGGGCCCCGAGCCGCGCGCCGCCGAGGCGCTCGTACGCCGCCATCAGGACCGGCGACGCGGCCATGATCATGCCCATGTTCCCGGCGGACGTCGTCATCGCCGCCTGGTTGACGAGCGTGTTGTAGACGGTCACACCGAGCAGCGCGGCGAGCAGCAGGAAGCGCAGGTGGGTGCGGAGCAGCGCCCGCTGCCGCCAGGCGGAACGCGCCGCGAACGGCGCCACCGCGGCGATCGCGATGATCCAGCGCCAGAACGCGTGCTGGATCGGGGGCACGCTGTCGTGCAGCGCTCGGGAGGTGACGAAGCTGCCCGACCAGACGACCGTGGCGAGTACCGCGAGCGCGAGGCCGGTGCCGAGCCCGTTGCCTGCGCGGCGCCCTCCCGCCCCTGCGTCCCCTGCTGCGACCCTCTCGGCGCCGGTGGTCGTCCGGTCCAGGACTGCCATCCCGTATCCCCTCCTGAGCGGTGGCCTCTCTACGACCCGACTACCGTCGCAACTCCCCACCCGTCAGGTCCATCGAAACTTTCCGATCCTTCTCTTCAGTAGAACTGAAAGGTTGGGGCGGCAGAGCGAGGGAAGCGGCGGCCCGGGGCGGGCGCTGGCCCAGCAGGGTCGCGCCGAACGCCAGCGTCATGCCCGCCAGCTGTACCGGCGTCAGCGCCTGCCCGAGCGCCGCCCAGCCGATCACCGCCGCCGTCAGCGGCGAGAGCGGACCGAGGAACGTGACCTGCGTCGCGGTCAGGCGGCCGATGCCGCGGAACCACAACCAGTACGCGACCGCCGTGTTGGCGAGCGCCAGGTACGCGTAGCCCGCGACGGCCCGGCCGTCCAGCGCCGGGGGCGCGCCTTCGACGAGGAAGGCGAGCGGGGCGATGAGGAGGCCGCCGGCCGTGAGCTGCCAGCCGGTGAGCGCCAGAGGGCCCACCCCTTCCGGGCGGCCCCACCGCTTGGTGAGGACCGTCCCCGTCGACATCGACGCCGTGGAGGCCAGCGCCGCCAGCGCGCCGACCGGGTCGAGCGCGCCCGCCGCCTTGAGGACGACGAGGCTGACCCCGAGCGCGGCCGCGATGCCGGTCAACAGCGTGCGCCGCGTGGGGCGTTCACCGAGCAGGAGCGTCGCAAGGCCCGCGACGAAGAGGGGGCCGATCGAGCCGACCACCGCCGCCATGCCGCCGGGGAGGCGGTACGCGGAGAGGAAGAGGAGAGGGAAGAACGCGCCGATGTTCAGCGCGCCGAGGACCAGGGACTTCCACCACCAGGCGCCGCGCGGCAGCGTGCGCGCCAGCGCCAGCAGGAGGAGGCCCGCGGGCAGCGCCCGCATCAGCCCGGTGAACAGCGGGCGGTCGGGCGGCAGGAACTCCGTGGTGACCGCGTAGGTCGAGCCCCAGGACATCGGGGCCAGCGCGGTCAGTGCGATCACGGCGCCATTGCGCTTGTTCGCCTTCTCGACGCTGTGCTTGTTCGTCTTCATCGGACGCCCCCCGCGGCGGAATGGGTTGGAGAGAAGTGACTTCGTGGCAAGTAGCTTAGCCGTAAGCTACTTGTCGTCAAGCCACTTCCTTCCAAGTTACTTTCCTGCGAGCTACTTTCTTGCGACCGACCGGACCCGGGTCGCATACTCGCCCCATGAGCAGCAGCAAGGACGCCGTCGACGCGATCATCGACCAGTGGGCCGAGGTCAGGCCCGACCTCGACACCACGGCGATGGAGGTCTTCGGCCGGGTCTACCGGATCTCGCGCGCGATGGGCGACCGCATCGACAAGACGTACGCGCGCTACGGCATCGCGCGGGGCGAGTTCGATGTCCTCGCCACGCTGCGCCGCTCCGGCGACCCGTTCACACTCTCGCCGCGTCAGCTCTCGGCGACGCTGATGCTGACGACCGGCGGCATGACCGGGCGGCTCGACAAGCTGGAGCGGCGCGGGCTGCTGCGCCGCTCGCCCGACCCGCACGACCGCCGCGGCCTCCAGGTGACGCTCACCGACGAGGGCCGGGCGCTGGTCGACGAGGCGGTCGGCGCCGGGCTCGCCGTGCAGACCGAGGCGCTCACCTCGCTCGACAAGGAGCAAGCAGGCCAACTCGCCGACCTGCTGCGCCAGTTGATGGCGGGCACGCAGCCCTCCTGATACTGGACCGGACCCCCGGATGCCCCGGTCCCGGGCGGCCGCCTACGCCCGGAACGCGTACGAGTCGATACTGTCCGGGATACCGGCGGAGATGACGCCCCCGTCCGTCGGCTCCTCGTCCGACGCCCAGGCGACGTAGCCGTCGGGGCGCACCAGGAGTGACATGCGGCGGTCACTGGCCCAGTGCGTGACGGCGTAGTGGTCGTCGCCCTTGTCGTGGGCGCCCTCGGGAACGATCAGGACGAACGTGCCCTGGCGCAGGGCCTCGTAGAGCCGGCCCTCCTTGAGCCTGACGTCGGGGGCGCGGGTGCCGACGAGGCGGTGCGCACCGCGCGGGGCCGGGTAGGCGACGCCGATGCCGGTGAGCTGGCCGACCATCCGGGTCCGCGCGGGGCGGACGCGGCCGAGGAACGCGGTGAGGGCGGCGCGGGCCGCGAGGGTCCAGGGCCGGTTGGCCATGGCGAGCCTGACGATGCCGCCGCTGTTGCGCAGGACGGCCTTCCCGACGGGGTGACGCTCGGCCTCATAGGTGTTCAACAGAGCTTCTCCCGCACGGCCGTTGACGACTGCGGCAAGCTTCCAGCCGAGATTGGCGGCGTCCTGGAGTCCGGTGTTCATGCCCTGGCCGCCGGCCGGGGTGTGGACGTGCGCGGCGTCGCCGGCGAGCAGGACGCGGCCGACACGGTAGGCGGGCGCCTGGCGCTCGTCACTGTGGAAACGGGACATCCAGCGGGCCTCGTGCATCCCGTAGTCGCGGCCGAGGGCGAGGCGGGTGACCTCCTTGATCTCGTCGAGGTCGAGGGGCGCGGACTCGGGGACGTTGCGCGCGCGGTTCCAGCCGATGACGCGGTAGTAGCCGTCACCGAAGGGCGCGATGAAGGCGAAGGCGTCGCCGACGGCGTTGACCGTGAGGACGTTCTCGGGCTCCTCGGCGAGCTTCACGTCGGCGAGGACGACGGAGCGGATGACGGACTTGCCGGGGAAGGGGAGCCCGACGCTCTCGCGCACGGCGCTGCGCATGCCGTCGGTGCCTACGACGTACGCGGCCCGCATCGTCGTCGGCCCAGCGTCCCCCGTGCGGACTTGGAGCGTCACCCCGTCCGCGTCCTGGGTGAGGCCGGTGACCTCGGTCTCGTACGCGAACGTCACGCCCGCGTCGGCGGCGCGCCGCTGGAGAGCGGCCTCGACCTCGTACTGCGGCAGGACCAGGAGGTGCTGGAAGCGGGAGGGGAGGTCGCTCAGGTCGACGGCGAGACGGCCGAAGAGGCTCAGCGTGTCGAGGGGCTGCCCCTTGGCCTCGATGCCGTCGGCGAGGCCGCGGGCGTCCAGCTGCTCCAGGGTGCGGGCGTGCAGGACGAAGGCCCGGGAGAGGTTGCTGATCTTGTGGGGGCGCTTCTCGACGACGGTGACGGGGACACCCGCGGCGGCGAGGTCGCCGGCGAGGAGCAGGCCGGTGGGGCCGGAGCCGACGACGATCACGGTGCGAGGAGTGGTGCCGTTCATGGTGGCCTCCTGGTGCCTGCAAGCTCAGGTCGGTTGTACCCGGTCACTCATTGCCAACGCTTGTTGGTCAACGTCTGTTGGCAAATCTAGGCGCGCGGCCCTGGACTGTCAACAGGTGTTGGCCTACGTTTGTTGGCATGACAGGAACCACCCAGCAGGCACGCCGCTCGGACGCCACTCGCACCGCGATCCTCGCGGCGGCCCGCGAACGCTTCGCCGCCGACGGGTACGAGCGGGCCACGATCCGCGCCATCGCCAAGGACGCGGCGATCGACCCGTCGATGGTGATGCGCTACTACGGCAACAAGGAGGGGCTCTTCGCCGCGGCGATCGACCTGGACCTGCGGCTGCCCGACCCCGCGGAGATCGCGGTCGACGACATGGGCCGGACCCTCGTGCGGCACTTCCTCGACCTGTGGGAGGAGAACGAGGTGCTCACCGCGCTGCTGCGCGTGGGCGTCACCAACACCGCGGGCGCCGAGCGCATGCAGGACATCTTCAAGAGGCAGACGCTGCCGCTCGCCCTGCGCGTCTGCCCCGACCCCGCCGAGGCCCCGGTGCGGGCCGCGCTCTGCGCGTCACAGGTCCTCGGTCTCGCGCTCACCCGCTACGTGCTGCGCTTCGGCCCCGCCGTCGGCCTCGGCCGCGACGAGGCGGTGGAGTGGCTGGCGCCGACCCTCCAGCGCTATCTGACGGCCGAGCGGCCGTAGAACGTCCCGGCCGAGCGCCCGTGGAACGCCCGCGGAACACCCCGCAGCCCGCCGTAGAACAACGCGGGGAAAGCACCGAGGGCGTCCTCGGTGCGCGGTGCACACGAGGACGCCCTCGGCAAAGACGTCAATGAGAGGTGCGGCGGTCAGCCCTGCTTCTGCGGCTTGCGGGACTTGTCACCGACGATCACGAGGCCGGCGATCACCAGGAACAGCACGATCGGCGCAACGACATAGAGGCCAAGGGTCTCGATGACGGTGAGGCCCTTACCGGGGTCGTCACCGTCGTCGCGCGTCAGCGCGAGCGCGGGGGACGACATGAGCAGCATCATCAGCGTCGTACCGGCAGCCAGGGCGCCGGCGCGCAGGGCGTTCTTCTTGTCCACGGTGCAAACGTAGCGAACACCTAAACGGGCCGCGCGCCCGGGGGTGCCGTAAGGGGCAGTCCGGACCGCAGGACCTCGATCAGCGCGTGCGCCCTCGGCGAGGCCGTGAGCTCCTCGAAGGTGACCGGACGGCCGGTGGCGTCGGCGATCGGGAGCCGCCAGTTCGGGTACTCGTCCCAGGTCCCCGGCAGGTTCTGCGGGCGCCGGTCGCCGACCGCGTCGGGCAGCCAGACACCGACCATGCGGGCCGGGGTGAGCAGCAGGAAGCGGTGGACGGCGCGGATCTCCTCCTCCTCGCTCGGGCCCTGTCCCCCGCCGCCGGGCAGCAGTCCGAGGCGCGCGAACAGGGCGGTCCACTCGGCGACTTCCGCCGTGGCCTCGGCCTGCTCCCGCGCGAGGGGCCGCCCGAGGAGGCCGAGGCTGTCGCGCAGCCGCACATGGTCGCCGGTCAGCCGGGCCGCGGTGGACGGCAGGTCATGGGTGGTGGCGGTGGCCACGCAGTCCGTCCGCCACCGCTCCGGCGGCACCGGGCGGCCCGTACCGTCCCAGTCCCGCTCGAACCACAGCACGGACGTGCCGAGCACCCCGCGCGCGTCCAGTGCCTCTCGGACGCCGGGCTCGACCGTGCCGAGGTCCTCGCCTATCACCAGGGCGTCGGCGCGGTCGGCCTCCAGGGCGAGTACGGCGAGCATCGCCTCCGCGTCGTAGCGGACGTACGCGCCCTCGGTCGGCGGCTGCCCGGCCGGCACCCACCACAGCCGGAACAGGCCCATGACGTGGTCGATGCGGACCGCCCCCGCGTGGGCGAGCAGGCCGCGCAGGAGCGCGCGGTACGGGGCGTAGCCGACGGCGGCGAGCCGGTCGGGGCGCCAGGGCGGCAGACCCCAGTCCTGGCCGCGGGAGTTGAAGGCGTCCGGGGGCGCGCCGACGGACATGCCCGCGGCGAAGACGTGCTGCTGGGCCCAGGCGTCGGCACCTTCCGGGTGTACGCCCACGGCCAGGTCGTGGACGAGTCCGACGGGCATGCCCGCGTCGCGCGCGGAGCGCTGGGCGGTGGCCAGTTGGGCGTCCGTGAGCCAGGCGAGGTGGCTGTGGAAGTCGACGCGGTCCATCAACTCGGCGCGGGCTTCGGCGGTTTCGCGCGATCCCGGGTCGCGCAGGGGCTCGGGCCAGGTGTGCCAGTCGGGGCCGTGCCGCTCGGCGAGCGCGTACCAGGTGGCGTGGTGGTCCAGGTCCGCGCCCTGCTCGGCGAGGAAGTCCCAGTAGGCGGCGCGGCGGCCGGGGCCGAGCGGGACACGCAGGACGTGGTCGAGGGCGCGGCGCTTGAGGTCCCACACGGCGTCGCGGTCGATCAGTGCGCCCTTGTGCAGGACGCCGTCGCGCAGCCGGGCGGCCTCCGTGAGCAGCTCGCGCACACGGTCGCGGTCGGCGTCGGGCAGATAGGCGTACTCGGGGATGTCCTCGACGCGCAGGTGCACCGGGTCGGGGAAGCGGCGCGACGACGGGCGGTACGGGGAGGGGTCCGAGGGTCCTTCGCCGCGGGGTACGGCCGCGTGCAGCGGGTTGACCTGCACGAACCCGGCGCCGGCGGTACGGCCCGCCCAGGCCGCGAGGTCGGCCAGGTCACCGAGGTCGCCCATGCCCCAGGACTTCGCCGACAGGAGGGAGTAGAGCTGCACGAGCAGCCCGTACGTGCGCTCGCCCGGGGTGCGCACGCGCGGCGGGGCGACGATCAGGTGGGCGTCGGCCGCGGTGCCGTCGGGGGCGGTGGCGCGCAGCCGGTGGACGCCGAGGGGAGCGGACCGGGACGGTCGCCAGCCGTCGACGCGTTCACCCTGTTCGGTGGCCAGCTGGAGCCTCACGCCTTCGGGTAGTTCCCGCGCCCAGGCCGGGGCGGGTTCACCGGCCCACAGGACGACCGTCGGGGGCAGCAGGCGCGCCGCGTCCTCCGCCTCGCGCGCGGCCAGCGCGTCCCGTACGGACTCCGGGGTGCGCGCGTCGACACCGAGGGCGGCGAGGACGGCGACGAGCGCGGCGTCCGGGGCCTCGACCGTGCGTCCGGGGGACGGCGAGTAGGACGGGGCGACCCCGTGCAGCGCGGCGAGCCGGGCCAGCGTCACCTAGACCCCCGAGGCGTCCAGGCCCGCGACCGGACCCGAGGGGGTCGGCTCGCTCGTGAGGGGCGCTACGTCGATGAGGGCGGGCTCGCTGGTCAGCGGCTCCGTGTCGGCGAGGGGCGGTTCGCTGGTGAGGGGCAGTTCGGCGCCGAACGCGAACTCGTCCGGCAGCGGCAGGGCAGGGGCGGGCAGGATGACGTCCGCCTGTTTGGACAGGGCCGAGAGCAGAAGGTGCGCTGATGCGGCCATGAAGGCCTCCTTTTCGCGGTTCTTCGCGGGTCTTGTCGTCGATCTTTTCGTGGGTGACGGTCTCGGCAGCTCTACCCAGCGAGCGCGGCCGCAGACATGAACGGCCCGACAACGTGTTACTGGTCACATTCTGTTCCATGGGCGGGACTCGGCCGGTGAGCGGCGCGAATCACCCCCTCTCGCCACTCCCGGCCGGGCAATTGCGGCACAACGGCCACTCCCGTTGACACTCCGACCCGGTCAGTGGTGGGCTCGGTTGCCATCCTGGGACACCTATGACCGGTCCCATCACCGAGCCGAGACCAACGAGGAGTGAGCCGTGCAGCTCCGGCGCCACAGGAAGGGGGCGGCTGCGATCGCTGTCGCCGTCATCGCCAGTGCGCTCGGGGGAGCCTCCGGAGCGGTGGCGGCCCCTCCCGGTCACCCGCTCTCCACGGGTGACCGGGACAGCGAGACAGGGACGCCCGCGGTGTGGCCCCGGCCGCAGTCGCTGCGTACCGCCTCCGGCGCGGAGTCCGTGACCGTGACCGACGAGGTCGTCCTCGTCACCGGCCGGGGCGCCGACCGGTACGCGGTGGAGGCGCTGCGCACCGTGCTGCGCGGGGCGGGAGCCCGGCACATCACCGAGGCCGACGACGAGAGCTCCCTGCCCGCGGCTCCCGCGCTCGTGGTGCGGATCGGCTCCGTGGCCGCCGGGACCGCGGCCGGTGACGGCTGGGGGGCGGCCGACGCGCGCCCGGGCCGGGGACAGGGTCTTGAGACGGCGCTCGGCGCTCTCGGGGCGTCGGCCCGCAAGGACCTGCCGTCCGGCGGGTACCGGCTCGCCGTCGGGCGGACGGACGGCCGGGACACCGTCGCCATGGAAGGCGTCGGCGACGACGGCCTGTTCCACGCCGTGCAGACGTTCCGGCAGCTGGTGAGCGGGCACAAGGTCGCCGGGGTCGTCGTGCGCGACTGGCCGGGTACGGCCGTGCGCGGCATGACGGAGGGGTTCTACGGGACCCCGTGGACCCGTGAACAACGCCTCGACCAGCTGGACTTCATGGGGCACACCAAGCAGAACCGCTATCTGTACGCGCCGGGCGACGACCTGTACCGGCAGGCGCGGTGGCGCGAGACGTATCCGGCCGCCCAGCGCGCGGACTTCCGGGCGCTTGCCGAGCGGGCGCGCGCCAACCACGTGACGCTGAGCTGGGCCGTGGCGCCCGGGCAGGCGATGTGCATGTCGTCGGACGACGACGTCAGGGCCCTGAACCGCAAGCTGGACGCCATGTGGGCGCTCGGTGTGCGGGCGTTCCAGCTGCAGTTCCAGGACGTGTCGTACAGCGAGTGGCACTGCGAGGCGGACGCGAGGACGTTCGGCTCGGGGCCGAAGGCGGCGGCGCGGGCGCAGGCGCGCGTGGCGAACGCGGTGGCGCGGCACCTCGCGGCGCGGCACCCGGGTGCGGGGCCGCTGTCGCTGATGCCGACGGAGTTCTACCAGGACGGGTCGACGGAGTACCGCGGGGCGCTCGCGGGGCGGCTCGACGACTCCGTCGAGGTGGCGTGGACGGGCGTCGGCGTGGTCCCGCGCACGATCACCGGGCGCGAACTGGCGGGCGCACGGGCCGCGTTCGGGTCCGCGCACGACCTCGTCACGATGGACAACTACCCGGTCAACGACTACGCGCAGGACCGCATCTTCCTCGGGCCCTACACGGGCCGTGAGCCCGCCGTGGCGACGGGTTCGGCGGCGCTGCTCGCCAACGCGATGGAGCAGCCCGCGGCCTCCCGCATCCCGCTGTTCACGGCGGCGGACTACGCGTGGAACCCGCGCGACTACCGCCCGCAGGAGTCCTGGAAGGCCGCGATCGACGACCTGGCGGGCGGTGACGCGCCCACCCGTGAGGCGCTCGGCGCGCTGGCGGGCAACGACGCGTCGTCCGTGCTCGGCGAGGACGAGTCCGCGTATCTGAAGCCGGTCGTCTCCGGCTTCTGGGACTCCCGTACGACGCTGGTCACCGACCGCGCGCGGTACGAGGCGGCGGCGAAGAAGCTGCGGGCCGCGTTCACCGTGATGCGGCGGACGCCGGAGCGGCTCAGGTCTACGCCGGTGGACGCCGAAGTGCGGCCCTGGAGCGACCAGTTGGCACGCTACGGGGAGGCCGGGGAGACGGCCGTCGAAATGCTCGACGCGCAGGCCCGCGGTGACGGGGCGGCGGCGTGGCGGGCGGCGCGGCTCCTGGAGCGTCAGCGCGTCGCTCTGGCGTCCCGTCAGGTCACCGTCGGCAAGGGCGTGCTGGACCCGTTCCTCGACCGGGCGCAGAAGGCGTACGCGGCGTGGGCGGGGACCGGTCGCGCCGACGCGACGCGTGACGGAGAGGCGAAGCTGCCGCGGGCGCGGCGGCTCACGGCGGTGACGGTTCTGGCCGACCCCGGCACTCAGGGCACCGTGGAGGTCCATGTGCCGGGCGAGGGCTGGAAGTCGGTGGGCACGCTCACGGACAGCGGGTTCACCGAGCGCAGACCGAAGGGCGTACGGGCGGACGCGATCCGCGTGACCGGCGCCACGAAGGGCGCCGTGCGCCACGTCGTCCCCTGGTACGCGGACTCCCCCGACGCCTCGTTCGAGCTGGCCCGCACGGAGCTGGACGCGGAGATCGGCGGCGGCGCTCGGCGGGTCACGGCACGCCTGACATCGCAGCGGCCGGGCTCCGTGGAGGGGCGCCTTCGCGCGGAAGGCCCGCACGGCATCAAGGTGGCGCTGCCCGCCCAGGCGACGCTCCCGCGCGGCACGCAGGTGAGCGCCCCGGTCGACATCACCGTCCCGGACGGCACCCCGGCGGGCACGTACGACGTCCCGGTCAGCTTCGCCGGCACGACGCGCACGGTGTCGGTCCGGGCGTATCCCCGTACGGCGGGCCCGGACCTGGTCCGTGAGGGCAGTCCCTCGTCCTCGGCCGACGAGACCGCGGACTTCCCGGCGTCCGCCGCCGGGGACGGCGACCCGGAGACCCGCTGGTCGTCCCCCGCCGAGGACGGCGCCTGGTGGCAGGTCGAACTGGCGAAGCCGGTACGGCTGGGCCAGGTCGTGCTCACCTGGCAGGACGCGTACGCGAAGGGCTACCGGATCCAGACGTCCGCCGACGGGAAGTCGTGGCGCACGGCCGCGACCGTGAAGGACGGCCAAGGGGGCCGCGAGTTGGTCCGCATGGACGCCCGCGACACCCGCTTCGTACGGGTCCAGGGCGACAAGCGTGCCACGCGGTACGGCTATTCGCTGTGGTCGGTGGAGGCGTACGCGGTCGCGGAGTGACGTAAGCGGAATTCCAGTTCTCACTTCTCACCTGCCATCAACCGTTCGCCGCGCCACTATGTACTCAGTACATGTATCGAGTACATACTGAGTCCATGAGCACCCGTCACGTCCTTCTCGGGCTGCTGGCTGGGGGTCCGAGCCATGGCTACGACCTCAAGCGGCGCTACGACGACCGCTTCCCGCAGGCCCGCCCGCTGGCCTACGCGCAGGTCTATACGACCCTGCAACGCCTGGTGCGCGACGGCCTCGCCACCGTCGAGGGCACCGAGTCCGACGGCGGCCCCGAACGCACGCTGTACCGGTCCACGGCCGAAGGAGCGAGTGAACTCGTCCGGTGGGCAGGGGAGATCACGCCCCCCGCACCCTTCGTGACCAACGAGATCTTCGCCAAGGTCGTCGTGTCGATCCTGGTCGACGATGCCGTGGAGCCGGCCGCCGTGCTGCGGGAGCAGCGGGCCGCCCACATGGCGCGGATGCGTGAACTCACCGCCGTCAAGACCGGCCCCGGCGCCGATCTCACCACCGTCCTCTCCGCCGACTACGCCCTCGCCCACCTCGACGCCGATCTGCGCTGGATGAACACCACCGCGGCCCGGCTCTCCACCCTGACCGCGGAGGTCACCGCAGCATGAGCACGCAAGCACGCGAAGTCCCGGCCGGAGCGCCCCTGCTGGCCGCCCGGGGCCTGGTGAAGTCGTACGGCAGGACCGAGGCGCTGCGCGGCGCCGCGCTCGACCTGTACGCGGGCGAGATCCTCGCCGTCTCCGGCGCCAGCGGCAGCGGAAAGTCGACGCTGCTGCACTGCCTGTCCGGGATCGTGCGGCCGGACGCGGGGTCGGTGTCCTACGGACGCGAGCAGCTCGACCGGCTTCCGGAGGAGCGGCTGAGCGAGCTGCGGCGCACCGACTTCGGCGTGGTCTTCCAGTTCGGCCAGCTCATCCCGGAACTGCCGGTGATCGACAACGTGGCGCTGCCGCTGCTGCTCGCGGGCGTCCCGCGCGCGGAGGCCCACGCCCGGGCAGACGCCTGGCTCGAACGGTTCGGCGTGCGCGGACAGCGCGAGCTGCGCCCCGGCGAGATGAGCGGCGGGCAGGTCCAACGAGCCGCTCTGGCCCGCGCGTTGGTCACCGGCCCGCGCGTCGTCTTCGCCGACGAGCCGACCGGGGCGCTCGACTCCCTGGGTGGCGAACAGGTCATGACGGCCCTCGCACACGCGGCCCGCGAGACCCACACCGCGGTCGTCCTCATCACCCACGACGCGCAGGTCGCCGCGTACGCCGACCGCGAGGTGCGGCTGCACGACGGCACGGTCCAGGAGAGCCCGGTGCTCCCCCAGGCGGTGCCCCATGACCACTGACGTCGCTACCCGCGCCGGCACCCGGCCCTCCGTCCGCACCGACACCCGGCTCGCCTGGACCCTGGTCACCGGCTCCGACCGCCGCGAGCGGTGGCGGCTGGCGCTCACCGCGTTCGGGGCGGCGCTCGCCACGGGATTCTGCCTCGGCGCAGCCGCCCTCGCCGCCCTCACCGGCCACCAGGTGTCCGCCCCGTACGGGAACGGTCTGCTCGACGAGCCGGGCACGCGGCAGGGCGTGGTCGTCGCTCTGCTGCTGCTCCTCGTGCCCGTGGCCGGGCTGCTCGGGCAGTGCGCCCGCGTCGGCGCGGTGCACCGGGACCGCAGGCTCGCCGCGCTGCGGCTCGCCGGGGCCGGGCCGCGTCAGGTGCGGCGGATCGCGGCGCTGGAGTCGGGGCTCGCGTGCCTCGCCGGTTCCGTCCTCGCGCTGATCGCGTTCGGGGCGATGCTCGCCACGACGGGGTATCCCGTGCCGCTCGCCTGGGCCGGTTTCGTGGCCCTGGCCCTCGCGGTGCCGGCCGCGGGCGCGGGGGTGAGCGTGTTCGCGCTGCGCCACGTGGTGGCGTCGCCGCTCGGTCAGGTGCGCCGGGTCACGGCCGACCACGGGCCCGGCTTCCTCGTCGGCCTGATCGTGCCGGTACTGCTCGTCGTGGCCGGCTCGGCGCTGCTCGCCCTGCGCGGCACCCGCGACATCGCGGCCGCACCCCTGCTGGTGTGCGCGGTGGTCGTCGTGACCGGGGCGGGTTCGGTGTGGGTGGCCGGGGCCTCGTCCCGTCTGATCGGCGCGCGCCTCGCGGGCCGCGCCACCCGTCCCGCCGTGCTCATCGCGGCGCACCGGCTCCGCCAGGACGCGTGGGCCGCCGCCCGCACGCACGCGGCCCTGCTCCTCGCTACCGTCGTGGGCGTCGCGTTCGTCGGGGTCCGGGAGGTCCTGCTCGACACACTGCACCGCTCGCAGCGCGAGGGCCACCTGGGCATGGACATCAGCTACTACACCTTCGGCATCGACCTCGTCGGCGGCGCCGTGCTCGTCGCTCTCGCGATCAGTCTCTTCAGCCTCGCCGTGGGCACCGCCGAGTCGGTGGCGACCCGCCGCCGCACCCTCGCCGCCCAGGCCGCGTCCGGGGTCCCGTACGGGGTCCTGGCGCGCACACTGCTCCTGGAGACCGCGCTGCCGCTGGCACCGGCCGTCGCCCTCGCGACACTCGGCGGCACGGCCGTCCATCTCGCGTACGCCTCCGCCGTCGGCGCGGCGGCTCCGGTGGTCATGCCGCTCCTGGTCCCGCCTGCGGTCTACGCCGCCTGCCTCGCGGCCACCGCCACCTCACTGCCGCTGCTGCGACGCTCGGTCCATCCGTCGGAGCTGCGGGCCGGCTGACGCGCGCCCGCGCGGGGCAGGGGCGGTATCGGGGAAAGAAGAAGGAGGGGCGCCGTCAGGAACCATGGTTCCTGACGGCGCCCCTCCTGACGTACGGCTCCGGCCGTCGCTTCGCCTACTTCGCCAGGTTCGGCGGCGTGATCGGGGAGGCCGCGAGGGACTGCGGGGAGGTGCTCGACGCGTAGGCGGACGGTGCCGCGACGCCGGCCGTCGGGTCGGCGGCGGGCTCGCCGTCGGCCTGTGCGGGCACGCCGCCCACGATGCGGATCCCGGCCTCGTCGAAGGCCTGCTTGATACGCCAGCGCAGCTCGCGCTCCACCGTGAGTGCCTTGCCGGGCATGGTCTTCGCCGAGACGCGCACGACCATGGAGTCGAGGAGCACGCTGTCCAGGCCGAGGACCTCGACCGGGCCCCACAGCATCTCGTTCCAGGGCTCGTCCTTGCTCATGGCGAGGCCGGCCTCGGCCAGGGTCTCCTTGACCTTGACCAGGTCCTCGTCCGAGCGGACGGTCACGTCGACGCCCGCGGTGGACCAGCCCTGCGAGAGGTTGCCGATGCGCTTGACCTCACCGTTGCGGACGTACCAGATCTCGCCGTCGGCGCCCCGCAGCTTGGTGACGCGCAGGCCGACCTCGATCACCTCGCCGGAGGCGATGCCCGCGTCGATGCTGTCCCCGACGCCGTACTGGTCCTCCAGGATCATGAAGACGCCGGACAGGAAGTCCGTGACGAGGTTGCGGGCGCCGAAGCCGATCGCCACACCCGCGACGCCCGCCGAGGCGAGCAGCGGGGCCAGATTGATCTGGAACGTGCCGAGGATCATCAGGGCGGCTGTGCCGAGGATCACGAAAGAGGCGACCGAGCGCAGCACGCTGCCGATGGCCTGCGAGCGCTGCCGGCGGCGCTCCACATTGACCAGGAGTCCCCCGAGCGCCGTGCCGTCGACGGCCTGCGCCGTGCGGTTCATGCGCTCTATGAGCTTGGTGATGGCACGCCGGATGGCCACTCTCAGGACCGCGGCGATGACGACGATGAGCAAGATGCGCAGGCCGATACCCAGCCAGGTGGACCAGTTCTGGCCGACCCAGCTGGCGGCGTTGGTGGCCTGCTCCTGGGCGTCCTTGAGTGTGGTCGGGTCCGAGGACGGGTCGGACGCCGACAGGACGGACAAGATCACGGCTGAAACCTCCAGGCATAGCGGCCGCCCGTGAAAGCGAAGTTACGGGCAGACCCACCACACTAACGGGGCATTGTGGGTGGATCGTTGTCTTGTTCGAGGGAGAGACAGTCCTCACCTGGGGATGAAGGGCGTGTGGTCGAAAACACTCCCAGCCCGTTACCGGGACATGGTGGCGCTTGTGCAGGCCATGAGGGGAAACTGACTACAGATCGTCCCGGCGCGAGCCACGCGCCGCCGGCGTACAAGGAGGCATCCGTGCCGCATGTCCTGGTCCTCAACGCGTCGTACGAGCCACTCGGCGTCGTACCGCTCCGCCGCGCGCTCGTTCTGGTCCTCGAGAACAAGGCCATGTGCCTCGAGGAGTCCGGCGCCTATATGCACAGCGCAACCTGTACCGTCCCCGCACCCAGCGTGGTCCGCCTCAAGCGGTTCGTCCGGGTCCCTTACAGGGGGCCCGTTCCTCTGACCCGGCGGGCGCTGTTCGCCAGGGACGGCGGGCGGTGCATGTACTGCGGTGGCGTCGCAACCAGCGTCGACCACGTCATCCCCAAGAGCCGCGGCGGCCAGCACGCGTGGGAGAACGTGGTCGCGTCCTGCCGCCGCTGCAACCACGTCAAGGCCGACCGTCACCTGGTCGAGATCGGCTGGCGCCTGCGGCACAAGCCGGCCCCTCCGACCGGGCTCGCCTGGCGCATCATCGGGACCGGGCATAGGGATCCGCGCTGGCTGCCGTACTTGCAGCCGTTCGGCGCGGACGAGGCACTGGCCCGGATCGAAGGCATTTCCGCCTGACAACGATCCGGGTCTTCTGCGTTTGCGGGCTCGCGTCATCAGGTGGCCGTACGTCTCCCGGCGTACGGCCACCACGCTTGCCCGGCGGCCCGGACGGAATGGGTAACGACTTGGTTGCCCGACGGCCGTCGGCTATTGACGCCCCCTTCACCCACGGCTTACGTTCCTCGCACATCAATAGGAAACCTTCCTAACAGTACTGCGAGGAGACAGGTCATGGCCGGTACGGCCCCGGGAACCCCCGGTACCCCGAGCGTCCTGCGCGCCATGAACGACCGCGCGGCCCTCGATCTCCTCGTCGCTCACGGCCCGCTGACCCGCACCCGGATCGGAGAGCTGACCGGCCTGTCCAAGCCCACCACCTCCCAGCTGCTCAGCCGGCTGGAAGCGGTGGGCCTGGTGCGCACCACGGGCAGCCAGACCGGCCGGCCCGGGCCGGCCGCCGTGCTGTACGAGATCCACCCCGGTGCCGCCCACATCGTGGCCGTCTCCGCGGACCCCACCGGGATCACCGCCGTGGTCGCCGATATCGCCGGCGCCGAGCGCGGCCGCTGCCGTATCGAGGCCGTCGCCGTCGCCGACGACGTGCGCAACCGCACCGCCCAGCTCGTCGCCGAGGCCTTCGACGGCGCCCTGCGGCGGGCCGGGCTCGGCCACGACGACATCACGGCCACCGTGATCGGCACCCCCGGCGCCATCGACCCGCACACCGGCCAGCTCCGGTACGCCCCGCACCTGCCCGGCTGGCACTCGCGCACCCTGCTCGCCGAGCTCGCCGAGGTCCTCGGCACCCCGGTCTCCATCGAGAACGACGTCAATCTCGCCGCCATCGCCGAGCAGTACGAGGGCGCGGCGCAGGACCACGACGACTTCGTGCTGGCCTATGTCGACGAGGGTGTCGGCGCGGCGATCGTGCTCGGCGGCGTGCTCCTGCGGGGCGCGACCGGCGGCGCGGGCGAGATCGGCTACATGCCGCTGCCCGGCGCCCCGCTGGCGCGTGGCGGCGAGGAGGAGATCGCCGGTGAGGACGCGGGGGGCGGCTTCCAGAGTCTGGTCGCCGCGCCCGCCGTGCGACTGCTCGCCGGGGGCGCCAAGGACCTGGGCGAGGCTCTCGCCGACCCCGCCGTGCTCGACGAGGTGGCCCGCCGCCTGGCCACCGGGCTCGCCGCCGTCGTCGCCGTCGTCGACCCCGAGCTCGTCGTCCTGTCGGGACAGGTGGCCCAGGCCGGCGGCGAGGCGCTGCGCGTCCGCGTCGAGGACGAACTCACCGGGCTCGCCCTGCCGCGGCCCCAACTGCGTATCAGCGATCTCGACGACGACCCGATCCTCACCGGCGCCCTGCGCTCGGCGCTGACCCAGGCCCGCGACATCGTCTTCGACACCAGCAACGTCTGATCCCGCTCCGCCCCCTCCCCCACCTTTCGTCACTTCCTCCAACCCCCGTACAGGTAAAGGACGTTCGCCATGCCGCGATGGCGTGTAACTCTGCGCGCGCCCGTAGCGCTCGCCGCGGCCGGACTGCTGCTGTCCGGCTGCGCCAACCCGAGTGTCGGCAGCGCCGACGACGACCCGACGAAGCCCGTGACACTGAAGTTCTGGCACGGCTGGTCGGCCCCCGGCGAGGTGAAGGCGATCAACGACTCGATCGCCCGCTTCGAGAAGCTCCACCCGAACATCAAGGTGAAGGCCACCGGGAACGTCACGGACGCCACCATCAACCAGGCACTGCGGGCCGGTGGCGACGAGGCCCCCGACGTGGTGACCTCGTTCACCACCAACAACGTGGGCCAGTACTGCGACTCCGGCATGTGGGCGGACCTCGACCCGTTCATGAGGAAGAGCGGCCTCGATAAGACGAAGGTCTTCCCCAAGACCCTCCTGGACTACACGAGTTATGACGGCAACCAGTGCGCCCTGCCGCTGCTCGCCGACGCGTACGGGATGTACTACAACAAGGACGCGTTCAAGGAGGCGGGCATCAGCCGGCCGCCGCGGACCATGTCCGAGTTCGAAGCCGACGCCAAGAAGCTCACGAACCGTGCGGGCAACTCCTACAAGCGCGTCGGCTTCATGCCGAACTTCCGCCTGTACCAGAACAGCCCCGACCGGCTCTTCGCCCAGTGGGGTCCCACCTACTTCGACGCCAAGGGCGACTCGCGGCTCGCGAAGGACCCGGCGACGTACAAGTTCTTCGACACCGCCCACAAGCTCGTCGAAGCGCAGGGCGGCTACAACGCCCTGGAGCGCTTCCGCACGTCCTTCGGTGACGAGATGTCCACGCAGAACGCGTTCATGAACGGCAAGCTGGCGATGCACCTCGACGGCGAGTGGCGCGGCCTGATGATGAACGAGGCCAAGGTCGGCTTCGACTGGGGTGTGGCACCGCTGCCGGTCCCCGACGACCAGGCCGAGACGTACGGGCGCGGCTATCTCACCGGCACCGTCGCGGGCATCGCGCACAGCAGCAGGCACCAGAACGCGGCCTGGGAGCTGGTGAGGTTCCTGACCGCCGACACCGATCAGGTCGTCAGTTTCGCCAACGCGATACACAACGTGCCGTCCACGTTCGCCGCACTCAAGTCGCCGAAGCTGGACACCGATCCGACGTTCCGCACCTTCCTGGACATCGCGCAGAACAAGTACAGCCAGGTCATGCCGCCCTCCACCAACGGCGGCATGTACGTCACCTCGCTGCAGGACTTCTCGTACTCGGTCGAGGCGGGCAAGGTCCACGACCTCAAGAAGGGGCTGCGCGAGCTCGACCGGCAGATCGACGCCGACACCCTTCAGTCGAAGAGCTGAGGAGCGGGAGCCCCATCATGGCCTTGACACTGTCCAATCCCGCGCGGCGCAGACTGCGTACGCTCGGCTTCCTCTCCCCCTGGCTGATCGGCTTCAGCGCCTTCTTCGCGTACCCGCTGATCGCCACCGTCTACTTCTCGTTCATGCACTACAACCAGATCCAGAAGCCCGACTTCGTGGGGCTGCGGAACTGGAAGTACGTCTTCGAACAGATGCCGCTGTTCGGCCCCGCCCTGTGGAACACGCTGTGGCTGGTCGTCGTGATGGTGGCTCTGCGGGTGGTGTTCGGGCTCTCGCTCGGACTGCTCATCACGAAGATCAAGACCGGCGCCGGCTTCTTCCGTACGGCCTTCTACCTGCCGTACCTGGCACCGCCGGTGGCGGCGACCGTCGCCTTCGTCTTCCTGCTCAACCCGTCGACGGGACCGGTCAACGAGGTCCTCGCGCACCTCGGCATCACCGGACCGAACTGGTTCAACGACGCCGCCTGGGCCAAGCCGTCCCTGGTGATGCTCTCGCTGTGGGGCATCGGCGACCTGATGGTGATCTTCATGGCCGCACTGCTCGACGTTCCCAGGGAGCAGTACGAGGCCGCGGAGCTGGACGGCGCGGGCGCCTGGTCGAAGTTCCGGTACGTGACCTGGCCGTCGATCACTCCGATCGTCATGTTCGCCGTCGTCACCGGCGTCGTACAGACGATGCAGTACTACACGCAGGCCCTGGTCGCCGGAAAGATCGCCTCCGGCGTCTCCATCGGCCCCGGCAGCGTCATCCAGCCCGGCTACCCGGACCACTCGACGCTCACCGTCCCGCAGCTCGTCTACTCGATGGGCTTCCAGAACTTCAACACCGGCGCGGCGTGCGTCCTCTCGCTCGTACTCTTCGCCATCGCCATGGCCGTGACCATGCTGCTCATGCGCAAGCGCTCGGGTCTGCTCGCGGCGGAGGACTGATCAGGATGACGACTACGACACTCAGCCCCACCCCGGCCGCGGCTCCCGCGGACGCCTCACCCGCGCGTGGCCCCGCGGCGGCACGCGCCCGCCGCAAGCGCGTCCTGCACTGGCTCGCCGTGCACAGCGTCGCGATCGCCGTCGCGCTGCTGTTCATCCTGCCGTTCGTGTTCGTCTTCCTGACGTCGGTGATGAGCGACAGCCAGGCGATGAGCGGCGACCTGTGGCCGGACTCCTGGCACTGGGAGAACTACAAGGCCGTCTTCGAGACCGACGGCTTCCTCGACTGGTGGAAGAACTCCCTGCTCTACGCGGGCCTCGGGACCGTGTTCACCGTGTGCTCGGCGATCCCCGTCGCGTACGCGCTCGCCAAGTTCCGCTTCCGCGGCCGCCGGACGGCGATGATCCTCGTCATCTCGACGATGATGCTGCCGCCGCAGGTCATCGTGATCCCGATGTACCTGGTGTGGGCCCAGCAGTTCCATCTGTCGGGCACGCTGTGGCCACTGATCATCCCGATGGCGTTCGGCGACGCGTACTCGATCTTCCTGCTCCGTCAGTTCCTCCTGACGATCCCGAAGGAGTACATCGAGTCGGCGAAGGTCGACGGCTGCGGTGAACTGCGGACCCTGCTCAAGATCATCGTGCCGATGGCCAAGCCGGGCATCGCCGCGATCGCCCTGTTCCAGTTCTTCTACTGCTGGAACGACTACTTCGGGCCGCAGATCTACGCGGCCCAGAACCCGGCGTCCTGGACGCTGTCGTACGGCCTCGAGTCCTTCAAATCCGCACACAGCGTCAACTGGAACCTGACGATGGCCGCGACACTCCTCGTGATGGCGCCGGTCTGCATCGTCTTCTTCTTCGCACAGAAGGCCTTCGTCGAAGGCGTCACCCTCACCGGAGTAAAGGGCTGAGAACCGATATGAAGCTCGCTGTGGTCGGCGGAGGCTCGACCTACACACCCGAACTCATCGACGGATTCGCGCGGCTGAGGGACACCCTGCCGATCGAGGAGCTCGTGCTCGTCGACCCGGCGGCCGACCGCCTGGAACTGGTCGGCGGCCTCGCGCGGCGCATCTTCGCCAAGCAGGGCCACCCCGGCGTCATCCGTACGACGAGCGATGTGGACGCCGGTGTCGCCGACGCCGACGCGGTCCTGCTCCAGCTGCGCATCGGCGGCCAGGCCGCCCGCAACCAGGACGAGACCTGGCCGCTGGAGTGCGGCTGCGTCGGCCAGGAGACGACCGGCGCGGGCGGCCTCGCGAAGGCGCTCCGCACGGTGCCGGTGGTCCTCGACATCGCCGAGCGGGTGCGCCGCGCGAACCCGAACGCCTGGATCATCGACTTCACCAACCCGGTCGGCATCGTGACCCGCGCGCTGCTCCAGGCCGGGCACAGAGCCGTCGGTCTGTGCAACGTCGCGATCGGCTTCCAGCGGAAGTTCGCGCGGCTGCTCGACGTGACGCCGTCGCAGGTCCACCTCGACCACGTGGGTCTCAACCACCTCACCTGGGAGCTGGGTGTCCGCCTCGGCGGCCCGGACGGCGAGAACGTGCTGCCGCGTCTGATCGGCGAGCACGGCGACGCCATCGCCGAGGACCTGCACATGCCCCGCGCGATCGTCGACCGGCTCGGGGTCGTGCCCTCCTACTACCTGCGCTACTACTACCAGCACGACGCGGTCGTGCGGGAAATGCGCACCAAGCCGTCGCGCGCCTCCCAAGTGGCCGCGATGGAGCGGGAGTTGCTGGAGATGTACGGCGACCCGACGCTCGACGAGAAGCCGGAGCTGCTCGCCAGGCGGGGCGGCGCCTTCTACAGCGAGGCGGCTGTGGACCTGGCGGCATCCCTCCTCGGGGGCGGCGGCTCCCCGTACCAGGTCGTCAACACGTACAACAACGGCACGCTGCCGTTCCTGCCCGACGACGCGGTGATCGAGGTACAGGCGGCGGTCGACGGCAAGGGCACGAGGCCGCTGGCCGTGCCCGCGCTCGACCCGCTGTACGCGGGCCTCATCGCGAACGTCACCGCTTATGAGGACCTGGCACTCGAAGCCGCCCTGCGCGGCGGCCGCGACCGCGTCTTCAAGGCGCTGCTCGCGCACCCTCTGGTGGGCCAGATCGACTACGCCGAGCAGCTCACGGACCAGCTGATCGCCCACAACCGGGAGCACCTCGCGTGGGCCTGAGCTCTTCTGTGAACGGCTGGGTGCTGGCCATCGACGCCGGCAACAGCAAGACCGACGTCGCGGTGGTCGCGGCCGACGGCACCGTCGTCGGCTCGGCCCGCGGCGGCGGGTTCCAGCCGCCCAAGGTGGGCGTCGAGGCCGCCGTCGACGTGCTCGCCGAGGCCGTCGGCCGTGCGCTCGCCGAGGCGGGCACGACCACGGTGGGACACGTCTCGGCGTGTCTCGCCAACGCCGATCTGCCCGTCGAGGAAAAGGAGTTGGCGGCGGAGCTGATCACTCGCGGCTGGGCCGCCTCCGTCGACGTACGCAACGACACCTTCGCCGTCCTGCGTGCCGGGCTCCTCAAGGACTCCGAGCCGCGCGGCGTCGCTGTCGTGTGCGGCGCCGGCATCAACTGCGCCGGGATGCTGCCGGACGGGCGCACCGCCCGCTTCCCCGCGATCGGCAAGATCTCCGGCGACTGGGGCGGTGGCGGCGGCCTCGCCGAGGAGGCCCTCTGGTACGCGGCGCGCGCCGAGGACGGCCGTGGCGAGACGACCGCCCTGATGCGTTCCCTGCCCGCACACTTCGGTCTCCCCTCCATGTACGCGCTGATCGAGGCGCTGCACCTGGGCCGCATCCCGATGGAGCGACGGCACGAGCTGACTCCGGTGCTCTTCGCGACGGCGGCGGACGGCGACCCGGTGGCCCGCACCCTGATCGACCGCATGGGCGACGAGGTCGTGGCCATGTCCGTGGTGGCCCTGGACCGGCTGGGCCTGCTCGACGAGGAGACCCCCGTGCTCCTGGGCGGCTCGGTGCTCGCCGCCCGCCACCCCCAACTCGACGACCGGATAAGGGAGATGCTCACGGCACGCGCCCCTAAGGCGGTACCGCGCGTGATCACCGCCCGGCCCGTCCTGGGCGCGGCACTGCTCGGCCTCGACGCCGTGGGAGCGGACGAGGACGTGCACGCCCGCGTGCGGGCGCACTTCGGGGTCTGAGGGCCCCGGCGGCACGCGCTGCCGCGCCCGGCGCGCGCGGAGGGAACCGATCGGATTCTCCCTTCGTGTTCAAGAGCAGGGGCTGCACGACGGCGTAGGGGGCGTCCGACCATCCCCAGGGGGCGTTCGGCGTGGTGTGTTCGCACGGGAATCCGAACAAGATCCAGTCAATGGCTGTGCGGATGTCAGTCCCTGCGGCAATACTTGCGGCCGTGCACCTTCGCCCGCGCTCCCCGCACGCCGGACGGAAGTGACGGACCGATGACCATGGGGGAGGTCGAGTGAACAACCCGCCGAACGGCAGCGCGGCGCCGCCGGGGACGGTCGGCGCGCCCACGATGCCATCCGTGCCGCCGCAGGTGCCGCCGCAGGTGCGGCCGCCGCACGCGCAGGGCCCGGAGCCCGCCGCGCCCGCGCGCAGCACCGCATGGGCGGAGGGCGTCGACCGGGTGCGCGCCGCGGCGACGACGGAGCCGGGGCGACTGCGCATCATCGGCGCGGTACTCGCGCTGCTCGTCGTCGTGTTCGGCGCGGTCACGGCCTGGCAGATGAGCGACCGCTCGGCCGCCGCGGACGACGTCCTGCACAGCAGCCAGCCCCTGAGCGCCGACGCGGCGGACATCTACCGTTCGCTCGCCGACGCCAACACGGCGGCGTCCAGCGGCTTCCTGGCGGGCGGCCAGGAGCCGGCCGAGACGCGGGACCGGTACGAGAAGGACATCAGGACCGCCGCGGCCAAACTGGTGACGGCGGCGGCGAACTCGGACCCCGACTCCCCCTCCACCGCGGCCATTTCGAAGCTCAACAAGCTGCTGCCGCAGTACAAGGGCCTCATCGAACGCGCCCGGGCGAACAACCGGCAGGGCTTCCCCTTGGGGGGCGCCTACCTGAGGTACGCGAACGAGACGATGCAGGAGCAGATGCTCCCCGCGGCCGAGGACCTGTACAAGAAGGAGAACGAGCGGCTCCGCTCGGACTACGACAGCGCCACGCCCTACCCCTGGGCCGCGATCGGCCTCGGCGTCGTCGCGCTCGGCGCGCTCGCCTGGGCCCAGCGGCGCAACTACCGCCGGACGAACCGCGTGCTCAACCACGGCCTGGTCGCCGCGACGACCGCGTCCACGGTCGTCCTCCTCTGGCTCGTCGTCGGCCACAGCGTCGCCCGCGCGGGTCTCGACGAGTCCTACGACCACGGGGTCCGCTCGCTGAACGTGCTGCACGACGCGCGCATCGCCTCCCTCAAGGCGCGGGGCAACGAGAATCTGACGCTGGTCAGCCGCGGCGCCGAGACCGTCGAGGTGAAGGGCGTGGCCGAGGACGCCTTCGACGTGGACTACCAGAACCAGATGAAGACGCTCGCCACGAAGCTCGGGGACGCGGCGAAGCTCGCCGACGACAGCACGGGCAAGCGGCCCGTGCAGGCCGCGGGTGACAACATGCGGGTGTGGCAGGACCGCCACAAGGACGCCCGCGAGCAGGACGACGCGGGCAACTACCAGGGGGCGCTCGACAAGGTGATCGGCTCCGCGCAGGACAAGCCGACCCGCGAGTGCTTCGACAACGTCGACAAGGAACTGCAGTCCGCCCTGACGCACGAGCAGGCGGAGTTCAAGCAGGCGGCCACCGACGGGCGCGGCGCGATGACGGGACTCCCGGTGGGCGCCGCCGTACTCGCCGTACTGGGCGCGGCGGGCGCCGTGCTCGGCATCGGGCGCCGGCTTTCGGAGTACCGGTGAGAGGGGGCGGGACAGCCATGAGCGCACGACGTACGCGGATCAGCCTGCGCGGCTGGGGCGGTGTGGCGGCCATGGCGGTCGCCTGTGCCCTGACCGCGGTCCTCGCGCTGCTGCTCCCCCTGACCCGGGGCGCCGTCGGCGACGGGAGCACGGGCGTCGGCGGCCCCGGTCTGGCCACGGGTGTGCAGGCCAGAGCCGACAACTGCACCGATCCGGAGCGGAGCCTGAAGCCGTCCGGCGACGAGTCGGGTGCGGCGGTCAAGGCCATCAAGAAGCGCGGCTACCTCATCGTCGGCGTCGACCAGAACAGCTACCACTGGGGCTACCGCGACCCGAACAAGAAGTCCAGCGAGCTCGAGGGCTTCGACATCGACCTGGCGCACGAGATCGCCCAGAAGATCCTCGGCGACCGCGACCTGATCCGGTTCCGCGCGATCCCGACCAACCAGCGCATCCCGGCGATCAAGCACGGGAACGTCGACATGGTCGTCCGCACGATGACGATCAGCTGCGCGCGGCTCACGGACGTCGCCTTCTCGACGGCGTACTTCCAGACCGGGCAGCAGGTGCTGGCGCCCAAGACCTCCTCGATCACGGGGTACGACAAGTCGCTCGCGGGCAAGCGGATCTGCACGGCGGCCGGCTCGACCGCCTTCGACCGTCTCGACGCGGACCGGAGGGCGGGCACGCTGGCCGCCGGCGCCGACATCTCCACGACGGTGCCGAACCAGCTGGACTGCCTCGTCCGGCTGCAGCTCGGCGAGGTGGACGCCGTGGTGACGGACAGCGCACTCGCCGCGGGCCAGGCCGCGCAGGACCCGACGGTCGAGCTCAAGGGCACGCCGTTCACCAAGGAGTTCTACGGCGTGGCGATGAAGCGCGGCACGGACGACCTGGTACGCCGGGTCAACCAGGTCCTGGAGGACTTCCGCAAGGACGGCGGCTGGCAGGACTCGTACGACACGTGGCTCAAGGACGGTCTCGGCGCGGCCTCCGGGCCGCCCGCACCGAAGTACAAGTAGCCCCGGCCGGGCGCTACTTGCGGCAACTGCACAGCGGCGGCCGACGGCAGTCGGCGGCAGCGATGTGAACGGAGAGGTGATCGATGGGCGTCACGGGACCCCCCGGTCCGGTGATGGACCGGGACGAGGTGGACCGTGCGCTGGCGCGGCTCGGCGCGGAGCACGAGGCGATCGAGACGTCACTGTTCGCCCTCCAGGACCACGCGGGCCGCAGACTCCTCGAAGGCGCGCGGCTGACCGGCACCACTCAGGAGCGCTGGGCGGCGGCGGACCAGGCGATCACACTGCTGTGGTCGTACTTCGACGCGTACACGGCCGCGCTGCGCTCCGCCCGTGAGATCCGGGCACGGCGCCGCTGGTCGAGCCGTGAGGACCTCGTCGACCTGACCGAACTGCTGCGCGGCGAGAGCGTGACCGTCGCCGGAAGCGGCCCCTCCACGCCCGCGTCACTCACCGGCCCCGCCCGGCTCAGCGACCGGTTCACCCTCGCCGACCTGGTCGAGCGCATGAACGACCTGTACGCGAGCTCGCTGGACATGGTGGTCGCCGCCGACGCCGTCTGGTCGGCGCTGCCCGCCCGCATAGACCTCCTCGCCGCCGAGCTGGGCCGCACGCGTCAGCTCGCGCACTCCGTCGGCGTACGCCCGGGTGAGCACCCCTCGGGCGACGACCTGGAGCGGATCACGCACGCGCTGACGCGGCTGCGGGAGGACGTCGTGTCCGATCCGCTGGCGTACTGGCGTTCCGGGACCGGCAGTTCGGCACCCGGCGGTGGCCGGCCCGACACGACGGCGTACGACCGTGAGGCGCAGGCCCTGGAGGAGGTGCGCCGGGAGATCGACGCGGTGCTGACCGTGCGGCAGGACGCGGAGGTCCGGCTCGGCAGGCTGCGGGACGTCCTCTCGCGCGCCGACCGCACGCTCGCCGAGGCGCGGTCCGCGCGCGGCGAGGTCCTCGCCAAGATCGCCGCGTTCGAGGTGCCCGCGGTCAGCGGCCCGCCGACGGCGCTCCAGGAACAGCTGGCGACGGCGGCCGAGTACCGCAGATCCGCCCAGTGGCACCGGCTCTCACCGCTTCTGGAGACGCTGGAGACGCGGGCCGAGGACGAACTCCTGCGGGCCCGCGAGTCGTTGACGGCGGTCACGCAGCCCTTGGCGGTCCGCGCCGAGCTGCGCGGCCGCCTCGACGCGTACAAGGCGAAGGTGGCGCGGCTCGGGTTCGCCGAGGACCCGCTGCTCGTGGAGCGTTACGACGCGGCCCGGCGGATGCTGTGGAGCGCGCCCTGCGATCTGCGGGCGGCCGAGGACGCGGTCCTGCGGTACCAGCGGGCGGCCGCCGACGTATTGGTCCCGCGGGTGCCCGAACAGGGCGGTCCCGCCGACCGGAGGGGGGAATCATGAGCGAGCAGCGGCAGTGCCAGCGTCCCGGGTGCGCGGGGTCGTACGAGGACGTGGGCGGCGGGGAGCTGTACTGCGACACCTGCGGTCTGGCCCCGGTGGTCTCACCGACGGGCATGGTGACGTCGCCGCCGACGGGCATCACGGTCGGCGGCCGTGGCTCCAACAGCGCCAGCGGGCACAGCAGTTCGCGGGCCAGCTCGCGCTCCTCGTCGCGGTCCTCGCAGTCGCGCCGGTCGGTCTCGGGCCGTCTGTCGCGCTCCCTGTCGGGGCAGTCCGGTTCACAGGGGTCCCGGTCGGTGTCGGTGCGCAGTTCGGGCGCCTCGGCCGCGTCGTCGGGGCGCGGGCGCCTCGGCGTCGGTCTGGTCCAGGTGCCGGACGTGCCGCGGCCCGACCCGCGGGCGATGATCCAGGAGAACCCCGAGGTCCCCGAGCGGAAGCGATTCTGCTCGCGCTCGGACTGCGGGGCTCCGGTGGGCCGCGCGCGCGGTGAACGCCCGGGCCGCACGGAGGGGTTCTGCACGAAGTGCGGCCACCCGTACTCGTTCGTGCCGAAGCTGCGCACGGGCGACATCGTGCACGGCCAGTACGAGGTGGTGGGCTGTCTCGCGCACGGCGGGCTCGGCTGGGTCTATCTCGCCGTGGACCGCGCGGTCTCCGACCGCTGGGTCGTCCTCAAGGGCCTCCTCGACACGGGTGACCAGGACGCGATGGCGGCGGCGATCTCGGAGCGGCGCTTCCTCGCGGAGATCGAGCACGCGAACATCGTCCGCATCTACAACTTCGTCGAGCACCTCGACCAGCGCACCGGCTCCATGGACGGCTACATCGTCATGGAGTACGTCGGCGGCAAGTCCCTGAAGGAGATCGCCAACGGACGCCGCACGCCGGCCGGCAAGCGCGACCCGCTGCCGGTCGAGCAGGCCTGCGCGTACGGGATCGAGGCGCTGGAGGCGCTCGGGCACCTGCACAGCCGCAACCTCCTGTACTGCGACTTCAAGGTCGACAACGCGATCCAGACGGAGGACCAGCTCAAGCTCATCGACATGGGCGCGGTCCGCAGGATGGACGACGACGAGTCGGCGATCTACGGGACCGTGGGCTACCAGGCGCCCGAGGTCGCGGACGTCGGCCCCTCCGTCGCCTCCGACCTGTACACGGTGGCGCGCACGCTGGCCGTCCTGACCTTCGACTTCCAGGGCTACACGAACGTCTTCGCGGACTCGCTGCCCGACCCCGACAGCATCGAGGTCTTCCGCACGTACGAGTCGTTCTACCGGCTCCTCGTACGCGCCACCGACCCCGACCCGGCCCGCCGGTTCGCGTCCGCGCAGGAGATGGCGGAGCAGCTGACCGGCGTCCTGCGTGAGGTCGTGGCGCTCCAGACGGGCCGTCCGCGCCCGGCCCTGTCGACGTTGTTCGGGCCCGAAGTCAAGGTCACGGACACGGAGTTGTTCGCGCGGCTGACGGGCGAGGTGTCGCGGCTCGGAGTCCGGGCGGAGCCGGTGCGGCGGAAGGGGCGGGGCGCACAACAGGCCGCACCCGCGCTCCCGTCGGCCGGCGTGCCCGCCGCGCTCCCGGGCACTCCCGGCTCCCCCGGCTCGTTGGTGAAACCTCTCAACGCCGCCGCCACCGCGCTCGCGCTCCCCGTGCCGAGGGTCGACCCGGGCGACCCGAACGCCGGGTTCCTCGCGGGCCTCATGGCGTCGGCGCCGGGCGAGCTCATCACCGCGCTGCGCGCCGCGCCCGCCGCCTCCGTGGAGCTGCGCCTGCGTGAGCTGCGGGCCCGCCTCGAAATGGGCGAACTGATCTCCGCCGCCCGTGCGTTGACGGAGCTGGAGGCGCAGCACCCGGACGACTGGCGGGTCGTCTGGTACCGCGGGGTCGCGGCGCTCGCGACCGGCGACCACACGAACGCGGCCCTGTCGTTCGACGCGGTCTACGACGCGTTCCCGGGCGAGCCCGCCCCGAAGCTCGCGCTCGGTGTGTGCGCGGAGGTGCTCGGCCAGCTGGACAACGCGGCGGAGTACTACCGCCTCGTCTGGGCCACCGACCCCAGCTATGTGAGCGCCGCGTTCGGCCTGGCCCGGGTGCAGCTCGCCGCGGCCGACCGCCACGGTGCCGTGCACACACTGGAGTCCGTACCGGAGTCGTCGATCCACTACACGGCGGCCCGGGTCGCCGCGGTGCGGTCCAGGCTGCGGCAGCGGATGGCGGAGGCGGCCCTCGCGCACGGGCCGCTGCTCGACGACCTGACGGCCGCGGCGGGCCAGGTCGAGGCGCTGGACGGGTTCGGCCTGGACGCGGTGCGGCGGGAGCAGTTGTCGACCGAGGTCCTTGGTACCGCGCTCGACTGGGTACTCTCCGGTAGTCAAGGTTCCGCTCCGCGCCAGGGACCCGTGAGAACCCTGGTGCTGGGGAACGACCTGGACGAGCGGGGGCTGCGACTCGGCCTCGAGCGCTCGTACCGGACACTGGCCAGGCTCGCTCAGGTTGGCGAGGAGAGGATCGAACTGGTGGAGCGGGCGAACCGTTACCGTCCACGGACGTGGGTGTGAGTTGATGTCGCAGATGCCTCGGCCGACGGCCATGTCGACATGCCCCAGCTGCGAGGAGCCCCTCGAGTCGGGTGACCGCTTCTGCGGCGCGTGCGGGTACGACCTGTCGGCGGTGCCGGCCCCGCCGGACGACCTGCCGACGGTCACCCTGAGCACGGACGGCGCGGCGCCGGCACAGACGCCCGACGTGGACTGGCCGTCCGCCCCCGAGCTCGACAGCTCCGACACCCCGGCGCCCGTTCATCTGCCCACCGACCTGCCGGGCACCGATTCGGGTGGCTCCGAACTTCCGTCGGTAGTCCGCTTCGACGGGGTTCCCGAGCAGGCCGGCGAGTCCGCCGGCGACTACACGCTGCCCGCGCCCGATCCGCGTACGGTGCCGCCCGAGGCGCTCGCGACCCCGCCCGCGGGCACGAAGCTCTGCGTGGCGTGCCGGGCCGGGCACGTCGACCGCGACGGCTACTGCGAGAACTGCGGGCACGCGCAGCCGCGCGAGCGCGATCACATGGAGCAGGAGCTGGGCGCGGTCGCCGCGGTCAGCGACCGGGGGCTGCGCCACCACCGCAACGAGGACGCGTTCGCGATCGCGTCGGCCGCACTGCCCGACGGGACGCCGTCCGTCGTCTCGATCGTCTGCGACGGCGTGTCCTCGGCGACCCGCCCCGACGAGGCGTCCCTGGCCGCGTCGCGCGCCGCGAGCGAAGCGCTGCTGGAGTCCCTGCCGCGCGGCACGCATCCGCAGCAGGCCATGCACGACGCGATCGTCGCGGCGGCCGAGGCGGTCAACGTCCTGGCGCAGGAACCCGGTTCGGCCCGCGAGCACGCCCCGCACCAGAACGCGCCCGCGTGCACGCTGGTCGGCGCGATCGTCGCCAAGGACCTGCTGATCGTCGGCTGGGTCGGCGACTCGCGCGCCTACTGGGTGCCCGACGACCGCGCGGCCCCCGCGGCCCGCCTCACCGAGGACGACTCGTGGGCGGCCCAGATGGTCGCCGCGGGCCTGATGAACGAGGCGGAGGCGTACGCGGACGAGCGCGCGCACGCCATCACGGGCTGGCTCGGCGCGGACGCGTACGAACTGGAGCCGCACACGGCCTCGTTCAAGCCGGACCGCCCCGGCGTGGTCGTGGTGTGCACGGACGGGCTGTGGAACTACGCGGAGGCCGCCGAGGACATGGCCAGAGTCATCCCGGCCGACGCGGCGCACCGGCCGCTGCACAGCGCCCAGGTCCTCGTGGGCCACGCGCTCGACGGCGGCGGCCACGACAACGTAACAGTGGCGGTGCTGCCGTTCCCCGTCCCGCCGCAGGGGGCAGGATCGGCCTAGGGCCTTTCGTCACGAAAGGCCCTGGGCGGCGCGGGGAAGTCGCCGGGTCGTCGGGGATGTTCCACGAGGTGCACGAAGGTGTAGGGGGGACCAACAACCATGGCCAAGTTCTCGAAGCCGAGCGTTCCGCAGTTCTCGGTCGACGTCTATCAGAACGAGTTCCTGCCGGAGGGCGGCCGCGAGGTCAACGCGATCGTGACCGTGACGTCGACAGGCGGCGGCACGGTCAGCGGCGCGGTGGCCGCTCCGCAGTTCTACGCCGCGGGCCGGGGGGCCGACGCGGCGGTCGCGCTGATGGTCGACTGCTCGGGCTCGATGGACTACCCGCCGACGAAGATGCGCAACGCCCGTGACGCCACGGCCGCCGCGATCGACGCCCTGCGCGACGGTGTGCACTTCGCCGTGATCGGCGGGACGCATGTGGCGAAGGAGGTCTACCCGGGCGGTGGCCGGCTCGCGGTCGCCGACGCGCAGACCCGTGACCAGGCCAAGCAGGCGCTGCGCAAGCTGTCCGCGGGCGGCGGCACGGCGATCGGCACCTGGCTGCGCCTGGCCGACCGGCTGCTCTCCGCCGCCGACGTCCCCGCGTCCTCGGTGCGTCACGGCATCCTGCTGACCGACGGGCGCAACGAGCACGAGTCACCCGAGGACCTGAAGGCCGCGCTCGACGCGTGCGCGGGCCGCTTCACGTGTGACGCGCGTGGCGTGGGGACGGACTGGGAGGTCAAGGAGGTCACGGGGATCGCCTCGGCCATGCTCGGCACCGCCGACATCGTCGCCGACCCGGCAGGCCTCGCCGCCGACTTCACGCGGATGATGGAGACGGCGATGGGCAAGGAGGTCGCGGACGTCGCGCTGCGGCTGTGGACGCCGCTCGGCTCCGAGATCAAGTTCGTGAAGCAAGTGGCGCCCACCGTCGAGGAGTTGACGGACCGTCGCGTCGAGGCGGGCCCCCGCGCGGGCGACTACCCGACGGGTTCGTGGGGCGACGAGTCCCGCGACTACCACGTGTGCGTACAGGTCCCGAACGCCGAGCTCGGCCAGGAGATGCTGGCCGGCCGCGTCTCACTGGTGATCCCGGGGGCCGACGGCAGCGCGCAGACCCTGGCGCAGGGACTCGTACGGGCCGTGTGGACGGACGACATGACGGCCTCCACGTCGATCAATCCGCAGGTCGCGCACTACACGGGACAGGCGGAACTGGCACAAGTCATCCAGCAGGGACTGGATGCCCGCAAAGCGGGCGATGCGGACGGAGCGACGGCCAAGCTGGGACGCGCGGTACAGCTCGCCGCGGCGTCCGGGAACGCGGATACGGCCAAACTCCTCTCGAAGGTGGTGGACGTGGTCGACGCCGCGGAAGGTACTGTTCGATTGAAGGCCAAGGTCGCCGAGGCTGACGAAATGACCCTCGAGACCCGGTCCACGAAGACTGTCCGTGTCAAGAAGTGATGACGTAGCGAAGTAACGGAGGGGAAGCGCCGACATGCCGACCTGCCCGAACGGACACCAGTCGGGTTCCGACGACTGGTGCGAGGTCTGCGGTCACCGCATGGCCGGTGCCGTACCCCCGCCCCCTCCCCCGCCGCCCCCGGCCGCCGGTTACGGCTACCCCCAGGGTGGCCAGACCCCGCCTCCCGGCTACGGCTACCCGCCGCCGGGGAACGCCGGCCAGCCCGCTCCGCCGCCGCCCGGCGCCGGCCCCGAGCTGTGCCCGCAGTGCCGCACGCCCCGTGAGGGCGGCGCGCCGTTCTGCGAGGAGTGCCGGTGGAACTTCCTGACGAACACGGCCACGTCCTACACGCCGGCCGCGCCGAACCCGCCGGCTCCCGGCCCCGGCCCCGGTCAGGGCCCCGTCGGCCCGAACCCGGCGCTCCGCTTCCAGCAGCCGCCCGGTCCCGGTGACTCGTTCGAGTACCAGGGCTCGCGGCCCTCGCAGATGAACCGGCCCGCCGAGCCGATCCCGCCGTTCGGCGGTGGCCCGGCGCAGGCCCCGCCGCCCCCGCCGGGCCCCCGCACGGGTGGCGCCCCGCAGGCGTTCCAGCAGCCGGGTCCGCCGGCCCCGCCCGCGTTCCCGCAGGAGACCGGCCACCCGCAGGGTCCGCCGCCGCCTCCGCCGGGTCCGTCGTTCGGCGGCGGTGACGACTGGGTGCTCTCGCCCCCGTCGGCCCCGGCGCAGCAAGGTCAGGGTCCCGGCGCGACCGAGGCGCCGGGCGGTCCTCAGGGCTTCCCGCCGCCGCAGCAGACCCAGGCTCCGCAGGCGCCCCAGGGTTTCCAGCAGCAGCCGGCGACCTGGAGCGCGACGATCGGCCCGGACCGTGAGTACTTCATGGCGATGATGCACCGCAGCGGGCCCGAGGCCTCGGGCCTGAACCTGCCCGCGTACTCGCCCGAGCAGCAGCGCCGGCTCACCGGGAACCAGCTGACGATCGGCCGTCGCCGCCACTCCACGGGCGACACCCCCGACATCGATCTGTCGGTGCCGCCGGAGGACCCGGGCGTCTCGCACCAGCACGCCGTGCTGGTGCAGCAGCCGGACGGATCGTGGGCGGTCGTCGACCAGAACTCGACGAACGGCACCACGGTCAACGGCGGCGACGAGCCCATCCAGCCCTTCGTCCCCGTGCCGCTCCAGGACGGCGACCGGGTGCACGTGGGCGCCTGGACGACGATCACGATCCACCGGGGCTAGTTCCTACATCCGGTCGGAGCGCAGTGACCAGGCGTACGGCCCTTCGGGGTCGTCCAGCCAGGCCCACTCGTGCTCGCCGCTGACCGTGATGCCGAACCGTTCCCGCACGGGCCGTCCCTCCCGCTCCCACAGGGCGAGGGCCTCGTGCGGGTCGAGCCGGCCCGCGGTCAGCGAGAGCAGGAACCGGAAGAGTTCGTCGGCGAGCACCCTGCGGGGCAGCCCGCCGATGTGCTGCACCGGTTCCTCGCCCTGCGTCCCGCCGCGCAGGGGAACGAAGTAGGCGGGCGTGTGCAGGAAGCGGCCCTCGGCGTGGCCGGCCTCGCGCACCGTGAGCAGGATCAGGCCGGTCGCGAGGGGCGCCAGGATGCGTGCCCCGGGCCGGCACTGCGCGGGCCAGGCACTGGGCACGGCCCTCAGCGCGCAGGTCGCGATGATCCGGTCGTACGGGGCATGCTCGGGGCAGCCGGCCGCGCCGTCGCCCGTGACGACATGAGGCCGGAAGCCCGCCGTGGCGAGGTGCCGGCGCGCGGACTCGGTGATCTCCGGGTCCAGGTCGACGGTGGTGACGTTCTCGTCGCCGGCGCGGCGGGCGAGCAGCGCGGCGTTGTAGCCGGTGCCCGCGCCGATCTCCAGGACGCGGTGCCCCTCGCGTACGTCCAGCTCGACGAGCATCCGTGCCATCAGGGACGGCTGGCTGCTGGACGACACCAGCTCACCGTCGCGCACCCGGGTCGCGAGCGGCTCGTCGGCGTAGGCGCCGCGCAGCCAGCGCTCCCGCTCCCGCGGGTCGGGGTCCTCGCGCCACAGCCGCCGGTAGCCGGTCGGCGCCGGAAGGTAGTAGTAGGGCACGAACACATGGCGCGGGACCTGCTCGAACACCTCGCGCCAGGACGGGTCGCCGTCGAAGGCCCCGCTCACGGCGATCTCCCGCACGAGCGCGGCCCGTGCCGCGTCGGCTCCCGCATCCGGGTCCGTGCCCTGTGCGCCCATGCGTCCACTGTGCTGTGCCGGAGGCGTAAGAGCGAGCCCCCGTCCGGGGTGTAGTCGGGTGCGGGGAGGGCCGGTCCTAAGCCTCAAGTCCTCGTCCCGGTCGTCTGAGACGATGGACACGTGCTGCATTTCCCGGGGGACGACCCCCGGGCCCCCGGCCGGAAAGGCATCGGGGTGACCCGAGCGAGAGTTGTGAGGCCCACCGACGTGACCGAGATTCCGCGCGGCACGCTTCAGGAGCAGACCTTCTACGAGCAGGTCGGCGGCGAGGAGACCTTCCGGCGCCTGGTCCACCGCTTCTACGAGGGTGTCGCCCAGGACCCGCTGCTGCGGCCGATGTACCCGGAGGAGGATCTGGGTCCGGCCGAGGAGCGCTTCACGCTGTTCCTGATGCAGTACTGGGGCGGTCCGCGCACCTACAGCGACAACCGGGGCCACCCCCGCCTGCGGATGCGGCACGCGCCGTTCGCCGTGGACCGGGCTGCGCACGACGCGTGGCTGCGGCACATGCGGACCGCGGTCGACGAGCTCGGCCTGTCCGAGGAGCACGAGCACACGCTCTGGAACTACCTGACGTACGCCGCGGCTTCGATGGTGAACACGGAGGGCTGAGACGCCGTTATCCGATGCGCCGCCCCCGTTATCCGGTTCCCCCACCCCTTCCCCAACCCCGTTCGCTCTGAAAGTATCCGGACAGACTTTCGGGGGATGCGCGGCGTAGAGCGGGTACGGGGGCAGGGGTGTCGGGATTTGTCTTTCTTCGGGTGCGCGCGCACCGGTTGCTCCTGACGGCTGCGCTCCTCGCGGTCCTGCTGACGACGTCGGTTCTCGCGATGCTCAGCGCCTTCTCGGGCGCGATCGGTGACGCCGCCCTGCGCAACAGCCTGCGCACCCGCGACGCGGCGACCACGGCGCTGACGGTCAAGGCCGATGTGTCGGCCGAGGGCCGCGAGGCGGCGGACGCAGCGGTCCGGTCCGGGGCGCGGGACACCTTCGACGGTCTGCCGGTGCGGGTGCAGACGCTGATGAGGTCGGGCCCGTACGCGCTGCCGCGCTCCCTCCAGGCGCCCGCCGCCCGCTCCGGGAACCCCGACCTGACCCAGTTCGCGGCGCTGGAGCGCGGCGAGGTCCGCATCACGAAGGGCCGCGCCCCCAAGGCGGCACAAGGATCCAAGGCATCGAAGGGATCGAGGGCGCCCGTCGAGGCGGCGCTCCCCGAGGCCGCGGCCCGGCAGCTGAAACTGCGCCCCGGCGACAAGCTCACCCTGAAGGACCGCATCGGCGGCCCCACGGTGTCGGTCGTGCTCACCGGCGTGTACCGGCCCGTCCGGCCGACCGCCCCCTACTGGAAGCTCGACGACCTCGGCGGCCGCGGCATCCAGAAGATCTCCTTCACGACGTACGGGCCGCTGCTCGCCGCCCCCTCCGACCTCACGGCCGGCCGGGTCTCCGCCGGGAAGTCGGCCTGGCTGGCGTCCGCAGACTTCTCGTCGGTGACGACGTCGGACATCCACACGCTGCGCAGGAGCGCCCTCGAAGGCACCAGGGCGCTCCTGCGCGAGAAGGCGCTCGCGGGCACGACCGGGGTGACGACCTCGCTGCCGGAGACCCTCGACCGGGCGGAGCGTGCCCTGCTCGTCTCCCGCTCCACCCTCCTCATCGTCGCGCTCCAGCTCGTCCTGCTCGCCACGTACACGCTGCTGCTGGTGGCCCGGCTGCTGAGCACGGACCGGGCGGGCGAGACGTGGATGCTGCGGGCGCGCGGCGGTTCGCGGGCCCGGGTGACCTCGCTCGCGGCCATCGAGGCGCTGCTGCTCGCACTGCCCGCCGCCGTGTGCGCGCCGCTCCTCGCGGGCCCGCTGACCCGGCTGCTGTCCTCCTGGGGTGCCCTGTCCCGGATCGGGCTGCGACTCGACGTGAGCGCCGACCGCGGAGTGTGGCTCGTCGCCGTGGCGGTCGCGGTGGGCTGCGCGCTCGCCGTGACGGTGCCCTCGCTGAGCGCCGCCGGTCCCGAGCGCGGCCGGGCCAGGGCCCTGCCCGCCCCGCTGCGGGCGGGCGCCGACGTCGGGCTCCTGGTCATCGCGGCCGTGGCGTACTGGCAGCTGGACCGGCAGACGTCCGGTTCGGGCACGCTCAGCAGCAACGCCTCGGGCACCCTCGGCATCGACCCGCTCCTCGTCACGGCCCCCGCGCTGGCTCTGCTCGCCGGTACGGTCCTGACGCTGCGGCTGCTGCCGCCCGCCGCGAAGCTCGCGGAGCGGCGCGCGGCCGGCGGGCGCGGGCTGCCGTCGGCGCTCGCGGGCTGGCAGCTCAGCCGCCGCCCGCTACGCGGCGCGGGCCCCGTCCTGCTCCTCGTACTCGCCGTCGCCATGGGCATGTTGGCGATCGGGCAGGGCGCGTCCTGGAACCGCTCGCAGGAGGACCAGGCGGACTTCCGGGCGGGCGCCTCCATCCGTGTCCTCGCGCCGGGCGGCGGGCTCGGCCAGGCCGGGGTCTACGCGGCGGCTCCCGGCGTACGGGACGCGGCCCCCGCCCTCCGCGCGACGATGCCCCTGACCGGAAGCCGCGAGGCGACGCTGCTCGCCCTCGACACGGCGCACGCCACCGACGAGTTGCTGCTGCGGGACGACATGTCGTCGAAGTCCCCGTCGCGGCTGCTGTCGTCGCTGCGCACCGGTGGGGACGCCCGCTCGCCCGGCGTCGTGCTGCCCGCCGACGCGGCCGGCGCCTCCCTCACGCTGCGCCTGAGCACGCCCGCCCGTCCGCACGACGCCTCACCGTCCGATGTGCGGGGCCCCGTCACCGCGACCGTCGAGGACCGCTACGGAACCCCGTATCAGGTGTTCCTGGACGACCTGCCCGCCGACGGGCGCGCGCACCGGCTCGCGATGGACCTCGGCGGGGGCGGCGGCTCGTCCCTCGACCGGGCGGCGACCCCGCTGACCCTGACCGGCCTGGCCCTCGACATCAACCAGTCCGTCACCGAGACGGTGAAGCACCGCCTGACGTTCGAGGAGCTGCGGTCCGTGAACGCGGCGGGCGCGCAGCAGTCGCTGAAGCTGGGCACGCGGTGGGGGGCGTCCGTGCAGGGAGGCGGGGAAGGAAACGGTGACACCCGGCCCAGCGCCCCGGTGCTCGGCCGTCCGTCGGACGGCCATGTGTTCGTCGGGTTCGACACCGGGCAGCTCGATCCGCTGCGCATCCCGTTCGGGGCGCCGCCCAGCATGAGCGTCCGGCTCACCGCGAAGCGCCCCCTGGTCAAGGAGGTCACCGCCGTGGCCACCGACCGCTTCCTGAGCTCGTCCGGCGCGAAGGTCGGCTCCACCGTCGCCGTGCCCGTCAACGGCTCGCCCATCAAGGTGCGGATCTCCGCGAGCGTACGCGCCCTGCCCACCACGGGGCCCGAGGCCGGGGCCGACACCGCGACCGAGATGGACACCGGCCCCAAGTCCGCCGACGGGGGCGCCCTGCTGCTCGATCTGCCCACCCTGAACCGGGCGCTCGCCGACCGGCACAAGGAGACCGTTCTGCCCGACGAGTGGTGGCTGAGCACCGAGCCCGGCCGCAGCGCCGAGGCCGCCGCCGCGCTGCGCGCCCGCCCCGACGCCGACCCGGCGCAGGTCGTCGTGCGGTCCGAGATCGCCGAGTCCCTGCGCGACGACCCGCTCGGCGCGGGACCGCAGTCGGCGCTCGCCGCGGCCGCGGTCGCCGCCGCTCTCCTCGCCGCGGTCGGGTTCGCCGTGAACACGGCGGGCTCGATGCGCGAGCGCGGCGACGAGTTCGCGATCCTGCGGGCGCTCGGCGCGCCCCGGCGCCAGCTCGCCCGTCTCGTCGCCGCCGAGCAGGGCATCCTGGTCGCGCTCGCCCTCCTGGTGGGGCTGGCCCTGGGGTCGTTCCTCACGAGAGCCGTCGTGCCGCTCGTCGTACTGACCGGGCAGGCCGCGCAGCCGATGCCCCGGGTCCTGGTCGAACTGCCGTGGGGCCAGGTCCTGTTCCTCCTCGCGGGCGTCGCCGCGACACCCGTCCTGATCACCGCGGGCATCGCCCTGCGCCGGCCGCCGGACGCCGCCATCACACTGCGCCGCCAGGGGAGTGAGTGACATGACGCCACCGACCGTCGCCCCCTGGGTGCGCACCCGCCTGCGCGCCGCACCCGGCGCCGCCTGCGCGCTCGCCCTCCTGGTCGCCCTCACGTCTTGCCTGGCCGCCGTGTTCCCGCGCGCCGTCCAGGACTACGAGGACGCGGGCCTGCGCCACGCGGTCTCTGCCGCGGCACCCCAGCGCACCGTGCTCGACCTCACCACCGCGCAGCCCGCCATCGAACAGGAGGCGGGCGAGCGGGACGAGTTGATGCGCACCGAGTCCATGCGCGCCGCGTACGACAAGATCGTCGGCTCCCTGCACGCGCCGCTCGCCGTGGACGAGACGCAGTCCTCGTACGGGCTGCGCACCACCGTGCAGTTGAAGGCAGCGGACACCGACACATGGCTGCCGCGGCCCGACGGGCTGGGCGCCCAGTTCACCCTCTCCGCGCAGACCGGGCTCGCCCGGCACAGCAGCGTCGCGGCGGGCCGGATGCCGCGCGCGGGCAAGGTCACCTGGAAGACGACCGAGGTGGAGGGCGCCGTGACGGCCGCGACCGCCAAGGCGCTTCACATCGAGCCCGGTTCGGTGATCCACGTGCCCGCCCTGATGGAGGGCAACGTGTCCGTGCGCATCACCGGTGTCCTGAAGGCGAGGGACCCCAAAGCGTCGTACTGGGCGGCCGCTCCGGTCCTCGCCGCCCCGTCGCTGCGCCAGACCGAGACGCGACCTCCGTCGAATTTCTGGGTCGGCGGGATCCTCCTCGCGCCCGACGCGGCACCCGCGCTGCTCGGCACGGCGGGCGACCCCGAGCAGTTCTGGCAGCTCGCGCCCGACCTGGGTTCCCTCGACGCACGCACCATGCCCGCCCTCAAGTCCGCTGTCGCCTATACGAAGGACGGCCCGGGCCTGCTCGCGGTGCGCGGAGCCACGGGCGGCGACACCGAGGTCGCCACCGGCCTAGACGAGTTCGTCACCGGCTACCAGGAACTGCGGGCCCGTATCGGCCCGGTCGTCTCCGTCGCCGCGTACGGCACGGGCACGGTCGCCTGCATCGTGCTCCTGATGGCGGGCGGCCTGGCCGCCGAGCGGCGCCGAGCCGAATTCACCGTCCTGCGCTCGCGCGGCGGTTCGGTGCGCGGGCTCGCCGGGCGGCTGCTCGCCGAGACGGCGGTCGTGGCCGTGCCCGCGGGCGCGGCCGGACTCGCGCTCGCGCTGGTCGCGGTCCGGCACGGCCGCTGGCAGCCCGCCGTGCTCGCGGCCGCCGCGGTCGTCCTGCTCACCTGCCTCGCCCTGCCCCTGCGGGCCGTCGCCGCGCACCGCCGCGTCCACGTGGGCGGCGCGCGCGACGACCTCGCCCACGCCCGCCCCTCGCGCCGCCGCACCGTCGCCGAACTCACCCTGCTCGTGCTGGCGGTCGCGTCCATCGTGGCGCTGCGCCGCCGGGGCACGTCCGACGGCGGGGACAGTCTGGTCGCGCTCGCGCCGGTCCTGGTCGGTGTCGTCGCCGCGTTCGTCCTCGTACGCGTGTATCCGCTGCCGCTGCGCTGGCTGGCCCGCCCCGCCGGGCGGCTGCGCGGCGTCGTCGGCTATCTGTCGCTCGCGAGGACGGGCCGCGCGACGGCCGGTGCCGGTACGGCGGTACTCCCCCTGCTCGCGCTGCTCACGGCGCTGACGACGGCCGCGTTCGGCGGTTCGGTCCTCGCGGGCATCGACCACGAGCGGGACCGGGCGGCGGTTCTCACGACCGGCGCGGACGCCCGCGTCGAGTCCGGCTCCCCGCTGCCCGCCGCGCTCGTTGGGCAGGTCCGGAAGATGCCCGGGGTGCGGGACGTGTCGCCGCTGACGCTGCGGTACGACGCCGAGCCGAAGGACGGCAAGCGCAAGGTGCCGATCGCGGTCGTGGACACGGCGTCGTACGCGCGTCTGTCCGCCCGTACGGACCTCGGGGAGTTCCCCGCCGGCGCGCTGACGACGGACGCCGCGAAGGCCGGCACCGCCGCGTCGCCGCTCCCCGTGCTGGCCTCCCCCTCGATGCGGGACGTCTTCGGGACCGGGCCGTTCTCGCTGTGGATGGACGGCGAGGACGTCGTGCTGCGCATCTCCGAGGTCCGTACGACGACGCCCGCCCTGTCCGACGACTTCCTCGTGGTCGACAGGACGGCCCTGGCCCGCCGGGTCGGCATCGGCCAGAAGTCCAACGAGGACATCGCGTACCGCTACCTCCCCAGCTCCCTCCTCGTCACCGGCGGCCACATCGACGGGCCCGCCCTGCGCAAGGCCGCGGGCTCCAAGGTGTCGGTGCGGCTGCGCGCCACCGAACGCGCCCGGTACGTCGACTCGCCCCTCCAGACCGGCGCCGCCCGCGTCTACTCGGCGGCCGTCGTCATCGGCGCGGGGTACGCGGCGCTCACCCTGCTCCTCGCGCTCGCCCGCGCCGCCCCCGAACGCACCGCGCTCCTCGCGCGCCTGCGCACCATGGGTCTCACCCGCCGCCAGGCCCGCCGCCTCCTCATCCTCGAAGCGCTCCCCCAGGCCGCGCTCGCCGCGGCGGGCGGCGCCCTCACGGGGTGGGCGGCGATCCGGCTCCTCTCGCCGGGCCTCGACCTGACGGGTCTGGCCCTGGCGACGGCCGGTGACGGGGGCCCGGTGGCGCAGCTGCGCACCGACGCCCTGTCGCTCCTGCTGCCCGCGCTGTGCGTCGTCCTGCTCGCCACGGCCGTGGCGGCCGGGCAGGCCTGGTGGACCGGACGGCGGGGATTCGTCCGGGAGTTGAGGGCGGGGGAAGCGTCATGAACCGATGGGGACAGCGGGCGTACGACGTCACCACACCGACAGGATCGGCAACGTCAGCGGCTAGGGCCGAAGGGACACCGGGAGAGACATCATGACCACCACCGACCCCACCCTCGCCGATCTCGAACGGCGCGCCGCGGACCGCCGCGAGCAGCCCGCGTACGGCCATGACGCCCTGATCACCTGCGACCGGCTGGTGCGGATCTTCTCCACTGACGGCGTCGAGGTGCAGGCACTCCAGGGGCTCGATCTCCTGGTGCGCGAGGGCGAGTTGATGGCTCTGGTCGGCGCGTCGGGCAGCGGCAAGTCGACGCTGATGAACATCCTCGCGGGGCTCGACGAGCCGACGGCGGGAGCGGCGAAGGTCGCCGGCTGCGACCTGCTCACGATGGGCGCGAAGGAGCGCCTGCGCTACCGCAGGGACATCGTCGGCTTCGTGTGGCAGCAGACGGCCCGCAATCTGCTCCCCTACCTGACGGCGGCCCAGAACGTGGCGCTCCCGATGCAGTTGAGGGGCGGCACCAAGCGCTCGCACAAGTCCCGGCGGGCCGTGGAACTCCTCGAAATGCTGGGGGTCGGCGACTGCCGCGACCGGCGTCCGCAGGCGCTGTCGGGCGGCCAGCAGCAGCGCGTCGCCATCGCGGTGGCGCTCGCCAACGAGCCGTCGGTCCTGCTCGCCGACGAGCCGACCGGCGAACTGGACTCCCACACGGGCGAGCAGATCTTCGCCGCGTTCCGCACGGCGAACGAGGAGCTGGGCACGACCATCGTGATCGTCACGCACGACCAGACCGTCGCCTCCGAGGTCCGCCGCACGGTCGCCATCCGCGACGGCCGCACCTCGACGGAGGTCCTGCGCCGCACGGAGGTCGACGCGGCGACGGGCCAGGAGTCCCTGATCTCACGGGAGTACGCGATGCTCGACCGCGCGGGCCGGCTCCAGCTCCCCGCGGACCACACGCGGGCACTGGGAATGCGGGACAGGGTGCTCCTGGAGCTGGAGGAGGACCACATCGGGGTGTGGCCGGACGACACCGAGCAGGGCTGATCCTTCAGACGGGTGTCCGGTGCCGTCGGTCAGGCGGGCGTCACGAAGAGGCCGGAGAGCCCGTTGCCGCGCCGCAGCGCCACCGAGCCGTAGGCCGTGCGCAGCCGCAGCCACGAGCCGCTGCTCAGGAGGTCGAGCGCGTCCCCGCGAAGGAAGCCGAGCGACTGGGCCGCGTGGGCGGCGCGCACCGGAACTCCGGTGTCACCGATGGTCCGCGACCAGATCTCGCGCCCGATCCGGTCCAGTTCGACGCGGGTGCGCGCGTCGGGAGCCAGCTCCTCGACACGCGCCTTGAATTCGGCGACGGCGGCCCGTACGAGCCCGCGTACGACGTCCACGTCCGGGAAGCCGGGGACCAGCTCCCAGCCGCCGCGAGGGGGCAGGACACCGGCCCACGGAGGACCGGTCACCGCGGCGGGCACGCGCGCGGTCCCGGCGGCCTCGTCGATCGACTCGAGCAGCTCACCGGCCGACACGGTCACGTCGAGCGAGCTGTCCAGCCCGTACTCGTACGGCTTCAGGAGGCGGGCCGTGCGGATCGCGAGCACCTCGAACGACGGCGGCCGCCCGAAGACGGCCAGCGCCTGTCCGCCCGCCTGGAGCCGCACGGCGGCGGCCCGGTCGTAGTGCACCAGCCGGCCGAGGAAGGCGGCGAGGTCCGCCCCTTCCCCGGCGTCGGCGAAGTGCAGCACGGGTGCCGTCATGCGGCCAGCGCCCCCGAGCCGCTGTCGGCGCTGTCGTCCATGTACTCCTTGAGGTACGCCTTCTCCTCGGCGGTGATCCGCCGGGGCCGCTGCGCCTCCAGGTTGAACGGCACGACCACGGTCGAGGCCCGCACGTAGACCTGGTCCTCGTCCTTGATCTCGTACGCGATCGTGAGCGACGCGGCGCTGATCTTCGTCACCCACGACTCGATGGTGACCGGCGCGTGCCGGTGCACCAGCGGGCGTACGTAGTCGATCTCATGGCGGGCCACGACGGACCCGCCGGAGAACGACGGCGACCCGTCCCCGGGCGCCAGCTGGAACATGAAGTCGATCCGCGCTTCTTCCAAGTACCGCACGAAGACAGCGTTGTTGACATGCCCGAAGGCATCCATGTCCGACCAGCGCAGGGGGCAGGCGTAGATATGACGCACGATCAGCCTCGCGTCAGCTTCTTGTACGTGGCACGGTGCGGACGCGCGGCGTCCGCGCCGAGGCGCTCGATCTTGTTCTTCTCGTACGACTCGAAGTTGCCCTCGAACCAGTACCACTTGGAGTCACCCTCGTAGGCGAGGATGTGCGTGGCGACCCGGTCCAGGAACCAGCGGTCGTGGGAGATGACCACGGCCGCACCCGGGAACTCGAGCAGCGCGTTCTCCAGCGACGACAGGGTCTCGACGTCGAGGTCGTTCGTCGGCTCGTCGAGGAGCAGCAGGTTGCCGCCCTCCTTGAGCGTCAGGGCGAGGTTGAGGCGGTTGCGCTCACCGCCGGACAGGACGCCGGCCGGCTTCTGCTGGTCCGGGCCCTTGAAGCCGAAGGCGCTGACGTACGCGCGCGACGGCATCTCGACCTGGCCGACGTTGATGTAGTCGAGCTCGTCCGACACGACGGCCCAGAGGGTCTTCTTCGCGTCGATGTTGGCGCGGCTCTGGTCGACGTAGGAGATCTTGACCGTGTCGCCGACCTTGATCGAGCCGTTGTCCGGCGTCTCGAGGCCCTGGATCATCTTGAACAGCGTGGTCTTGCCCGCGCCGTTCGGACCGATGACGCCGACGATGCCGTTGCGCGGCAGCGTGAACGACAGGTCGTCGATGAGGACCTTGTCGCCGAAGGCCTTGGAGAGGTTCTCGACCTCGACGACGATGCTGCCCAGGCGCGGGCCCGGCGGGATCTGGATCTCCTCGAAGTCCAGCTTCCGCATCTTGTCCGCCTCGGCGGCCATCTCCTCGTAGCGGGCGAGACGGGCCTTGGACTTGGTCTGGCGCCCCTTGGCGTTGGACCGCACCCACTCGAGCTCTTCCTTGAGCCGCTTGGCGCGCTTCTCGTCCTTGCGGCCCTCGACCTTGAGGCGCGTGGCCTTCTTGTCGAGGTACGTCGAGTAGTTGCCCTCGTAGGGGAGCGCGCGGCCGCGGTCCAGCTCGAGGATCCACTCGGCGACGTTGTTGAGGAAGTAGCGGTCGTGGGTCACGGCGACCACGGCGCCCGCGTACTTCGAGAGGTGCTGCTCCAGCCAGTTCACCGACTCGGCGTCGAGGTGGTTGGTGGGCTCGTCGAGGAGCAGCAGGTCGGGGGCCTCGATGAGGAGCTTGCACAGCGCCACGCGGCGCTTCTCGCCACCGGAGAGGTTGTTGACGGGCCAGTCGCCGGGCGGGCAGCCCAGGGCGTCCATGGCCTGCTCGAGCTGCGCGTCCAGGTCCCACGCGTTGGCGTGGTCCAGGTCCTCCTGGAGCTTGCCCATCTCCTCGAGGAGGGCGTCCGAGTAGTCGGTCGCCATGAGCTCCGCGACCTCGTTGAAGCGGTGGAGCTTCTTCATGGTGTCGGCGGCGCCGTCCTGCACGTTCTCCAGGACCGTCTTCGACTCGTCGAGCTGCGGCTCCTGCATGAGGATGCCGACGCTGAACCCGGGCGAGAGGTAGGCCTCGCCGTTCGACGGCTGCTCGAGGCCCGCCATGATCTTCAGCACCGTGGACTTACCGGCACCGTTGGGACCCACGACACCGATCTTCGCGCCGGGCAGGAAGTTCAGGGTGACATCATCCAGAATCACCTTGTCGCCGTGCGCCTTGCGCGTCTTGCGCATGGTGTAGATGAACTCAGCCAAGAGAAACCGTCCGGCAATCGATGTGTGGGCAGATACACCCCATCTTGCCTGACGTCCATCCCTGGATGGAAACCGCGTGGCGTGCGTCACTCTTGGTGACGCTCCGGGTGCGGTCGGGAACGCATACGGCCCCGGCCGCCGTGGAGGCGGGCCGGGACCGAGGTCGGGCGTGGTGTGGGGTCAGTCCTGGGTCGGGGCCTTCTTCTTACGGACCAGGAAGACCGCTCCGCCGCCGATCACCACGAGGGCGATGGCGATCCCCGCGATCATCGGGGTGGCGTTCGAGCTGCCGGTCTCGGCGAGGTCGCCGGCCTGGGTGCCGGTGCCGCCCACGGAGGCCGGGCTGGGCTGCGACGACGGCTGCTCACCGCCGCCCGTGGTGCTCTCGGTCTTGCAGTCGAGGACGCCCTTGAAGCGCTTCTCGAAGCCGTTCGGACCCTTGATCGTGAAGTCGTAGGCCTGGTCCTCCTGCAGCGGGATCGTCACCGTCTGCGAGGCACCGGCCGCGATGGTGTGCTCGATGCCCATCAGCTTGAAGGTGAACGCCTCGTCACCCTTGTTGGTCGCCGTGATGTCCACGCCGCCCTTGGCGCAGTTCTTCTGGGCCGACAGCGCGGGGGCCGCGCCCTTCTTCGCCCAGTTCGCCGTGGCGGTCGCGGAGACCGTGGACTCGCTGGAACCGGCGAGGATCTGCGTCTGGCTGCGAGTCTCGGAGGCGAAGGCCCTACCGACGGGCACGGTCGTCGACGCCTGCACCGTCAGCGCGGCCGTGCCGTCGGCGGCGTCCGCGGGGACGTCGAAGAACAGCTGCCCGCCGTCGACGGCGGATGTCACGGGCTTGCCGTCCTTGTCGACGACCTTGACCCCGCTGGCGGCCGCGTCGGCGGGCGGCGTCACGCTCACGCTGTCGGCGTTCGTACGGACCGTGACCGGGCCGAGCCGGTCACCGGCGCGGCCGGAGACGGCGGAGGGCTCCAGGTTCAGCGAGGCCTTCGGCTCGGCGAGGGGCTGGGCGCTCTTCTGCAGGTAGTCGGCGAGCTTCTCGGCCGCGGGGCTGACCGCGTCCACGTCCGCGCCGTCCGAGTAGCGCCAGATGGCGACCTGGGTGCCGGCCGCGGCGTCCTTCTCGGTGAGGCTGCCGGCGCCGGCCTTGCGGGCCAGCTCGGCGAGGTCGTTGACCTGGGGGTAGGAGTTCTGCAGGATCCAGCGGATCTTGCCCGCGTCCGCGTTCCCGTTCAGCGACGTGCCGCTCCAGGGGGTCTCCTGGTACTTGGCGTCCCGCTGGGTCGGGTTGTGGATGTCGATGCAGTACGTCTGCAGCGTGCCGCCGTTGTCGACGGACATCTCGAAGAGTCCGGCGGAGACGGGCTGGTCCTGGCCGTGGTCGTGGATGACGGCCTGACCGTAGGTCTTGAGCCCGCCGATCGTGGCGGTCGCGCCGCCCTGCTGCTGGGGGACCTCGTCCGCAGAGGCCGCACCAGCGCCGGATATCGCGGCGGTGGCCACGAGTCCGGACACCAGGGCCGCCGCGGCGAGGCGGGCGGCGCCCCGCCCGCGAGGGGTGACCGCCGACAACACAGATACCGCAGAGAACACAGAATTCCCCTTCAGGCGGGAGACATTGGCACGAGGGGGGTGACGTCCCGCCGACAGAACGATGTGTGAATCAGACGCTTGAGCAGACGTCCGAATCAATGGCCCCGTGGGCTACGCCCGGCATCCTAAGGAAGCCGCGCACCGCAGTCCCCAGGTCAGAGGGGTACGAGAGCGATCCGACTCGGAATCGTTATCGCCGCTAATGATTACGGCCCTGGCTTATCGACAAATCAACGGCATGGAACCGGTGTTCATTCGCCGATAAGCCGCACTTCGGGCCGCATTCGCAACGCGCCTCGATCCGAAGGCTCATCGGCACATTTCAGCCGACGGCGGCCGGTTCTCGCTGTTCGCTCTTTTCGCCCTGCTCCTCGGGTTCACCATCCGCTTGCGGATCGATCTCGAACGACGGCTCGTCGCCGTCCGGTCGGCGCCCCGGCTGACCCTGCCGGGCACGCCGGAACGCGGTTGTCCCGCGCGACAGGTCGTGCCCGACGGCCGACGCCTGGATGTCCGCCGACGTCCAGTGCTGCCCGCCCCGCTCCTCGTCCCGCACCCTCAACCTCCCCTGCACGAGCACCGGTTCACCGATGGACAGCGAGCCCTGCACATTCGTGCCGAGCGCGCCCCACGCCCACACCGTGAAGAAGTTCGTGTGCCCGTCCACCCACTCGTTGCGCACCCGGTCGAAGCGCCGGGCGGTCGCCGCGAGCCGGAACCGCGCCACCGGCCCCTTCGGCAGCTCCCGGTACACCGGCGTCGTCGCGACGTTCCCCACGACCGTCACCGTCGTCTCGCTCATGTCGGTCCACCCCTCCCCTGCGCACGGACGCGTACGGGCCCGTCCCGCACGGCCTCGTCCGTACCGCGTTCCCGGACGGTTCCGGGTTCGCGCTCTCAGAGTGCCTGTGCCGGGACGAGCCCGCTGAAGCCTGTGTTCTACCGGCCGGTTGTGGAAAACCCGGTCACCCAGCCGGGGCCTGGTGGGGGCCGCGCCTCACCCCGTCACCTTCACGTACTGCTCCCTGACCTCCCGGTACCGCAGAAGCTCGGCGGCCACCGGGTCGAGGACGCGGGCCCGGCCGCACCCCGCCGCCGCCTCCCGCAGGCGCCGTTCCGCGTCGAGCCCGTAGCGCCGCGCCGGCCCCTTCGCCGCCATCCGGCACGACCACTCCACGCACGGTCCGCCGACGATGCCGCACAGCATCAACAGCACCGGCACCCCGAGGTTCGGGTCGAGGACGCCGATGATCTGCCCCAACAGCCACAGCCCGCCGATGACCTGAACGATCGTCATGGAGATCTGGGCGAGTACCGCGACCGGCCACCAGCCGGGCCTCGGCAGCCGAGGCGGCGGCGACCCCGCCGAGACCGCCAGGTCGTCGAGCGCCTCCGGAAGCCCCTCCGCGCCTCGCGTCGCCGCCTCCCGCACCGCCTGTTCCCAGGGCCCCGGCAGTCCCGCCGACGCCCGCTCGCCCACGATGCGCACCGCGTGCTCCACGCGCTGGCGCGCCGTCGCCTCTTCGTCGGAGGGCACGGGCCTGACCGTCAGAGTGGCGCTCGGGGTGCGCCGGCCCTCGCACCAGTGCCAGAGCCGCAGCCACGGGGTGCCGCACGCCTTGTTGGCGTTGCGGCGCCAGGCGCGCTCGGCCGCCTGCCCCGCGGCCTCGGCGCCCACGGCGTCGGCGAGACGGTCGGTGAACTCCTCGCGGGCGTCCTCGCTGAGCCCGCTCTTGCGCCCGGTCGCGTAGACGGGCCGCAGCCGCAGCGCCGCCGCGTCGATGTCGGCCTCGATCCGGCGGGCGGCGGCGCCTTGCTCCCGCGTGAACTGGTCAAGGGACTCGCGCAGTTCATCGACACCGTCACCGGTGAGCGCGGACAGGGAGAGCACGGTCGCGCCCGGTTCACCGTGCTCGCTGAGCGCGATCCCGTCCTCGTCGAGAAGGCGCCGCAGATCGTCGAGTACGAGGTCGGCGGCCTCGCCGGGCAGCCGGTCCACCTGGTTGAGGACGACGAAGGTGACCTCGGCGTGGCCGGCCAGGGGCCGCAGATAACGCTCGTGCAGCATCGCGTCGGCGTACTTCTCGGGGTCGACGACCCAGATGACGGCGTCGACGAGCTCGAGGATCCGGTCGACCTGCTCACGGTGCGCGACGGCCGCCGAGTCGTGGTCGGGCAGGTCCACCAGGACGAGCCCCTTGAGCGGCGCGTCCACGCCCTGGGGGCCCTGGCCCTGGAGCGGGCGGCGGCGCAGCCGGCCGGGGATCCCGAGCCGGTCGAGGAGCCCCGCGGCGCCGTCCGTCCAGCTGCACGCGATGGGCGCGGAGGTGGTGGGCCTGCGCAGTCCCGTCTCGGACAGGGGCACGCCCGCGAGGGCGTTGAAGAGGGTCGACTTGCCGCTGCCGGTGGCGCCCGCGATGGCGACGACGGTGTGCCGGTGGGAGAGCCGGCGCCGGGCGGCCGCCTGGTCGAGCACGTGACCCGCCTCGGCGAGGGCCGCGCCGTCGACGCGGGCCCGGGAGAGACCGACGAGTTCGCGCAGCGCGTCGAGGCGTGCGACGAGTTCCGCGTCGGCGCCGTGCAGCTCGTGCTCGTGGGCGTACGGGTCGTCCTCCACGTCGAAGACGCCGGAGTCCGCCACTCGCCGGGCGATGAGCCCGTCGTCCCAGGCGCCGCCGCCGGAGCCGTCCGCGTCGTCCCCCGGCGGATCCACCCGCCCGGCCGGTTCCGTCCCATCGGCGTGTTCGGCGTGTTCGGTGTGGTCCGTGACGGCGGTCACCGCGGTCACCTCTCCTTCTGCAGTACGGACAGCGCGGCGATCAGTTCGGCCTGGGACTCGGGATGTACGTCGAGTGCGTCGAGCGGCGCGAGCCTGCGTTCGCGCTCCACGGCGAGCACCTTGTCCAGGTAGTCCCTGAGCAGCCGCCCGCCCCGGTCACGCAGGCGCAGGGCCCCTTGGGCGCCGATGCGTTCGGCGAGGCTCTCGCCCGCGCTGCGGGCGCGGTTCCCGCCGAGGAGGGCGGTGGCGAGGAGGGCGGCGACGAGTTCGGTGTCGGGCGGCGGGGTGGCGTCCAGGGTGCGTACCTGTTCCTCCGCGTACTCCTCGAGCACGCGGCGCCAGCGGCGTACGGCCATGCCGATGCGGTGTTCCGCGGTCTCCAGGTCGGGGTCGCGGGCGGCGAGTCCGTCCGCCGCGCCCGCGGGGTCGCGGCGCCAGGCCTCGTCGATGCGTTCGTCGGCGGCGGTGACGGCGCACAGGAGGAGCGCGCCGAGGCTCTCGGTGAGCGCGTCGAGGAGTTCGGCGGGCGCGCAGTCGAGGGGGTAGCTGCGCCACCGCTTGAGGGCGTCCCCGGCGAGCACGCCGCCGCTCTGGAGCCGGGTGCGCACACGCGCGTCCTCCCTCGCGTACGTCTCGTCGACGGTGGCGGTGAGGCGCAGGGCGGCGGCGTACTGGGAGGCGACGGCGCCGGCGAGTTCGGGGGTGCGGACCCGGAGGGAGTCGATGACGCCGTTGGCCGTGCGGGCGATGGCCGTGCAGCGGGCGGTGGGTTCCTGCACGCGGTGGGTGAGCCAGGCGCGCAGGGGGGCGACGGCGGAGGCCGGCAGGAGGCCGCCGCCGCCGGTGGACTCGGGCAGTTCGGGGACGGTGAAGCGCGGTACGTCGCCGAGTCCGGCCTTGGCGAGCAGGGCCCCGTACTGGCGGGAGACCTCGGCGACCATCTGGTGGGGCACTCGGTCGAGGACGGTGACGAGGGTCGCGTTGTTCTCCTTGGCGCTGCGCAGCAGGCGCCAGGGCACGGCGTCGGCGTAGCGGGAGGCGGTGGTGACCATGATCCAGACGTCGGCGGCGCTGATGAGCCGGGCGGCGAGCACGCGGTTGTGGGCGACGAGGGAGTCGACGTCGGGCGCGTCGAGGAGGGCGAGCCCGCGGGGCAGGTTGCCGGAGGTCTCGACGCGCAGGACGTCTTCGTCGTCGTCGGCGGGGGCGAAGGCCCCGAGCTCTGTGTCGTCGGGCCGCCGTGGCGTCCATACGCGGGTGAGGTCGGGCAGGACTCGGGCCCCGGAGAACCAGCGGTGGTCCTCCGGGTGGCAGACGAGTACGGGGGTGCGGGTCGTGGGCCGCAGCACCCCGGCCTCGCTGACCTTCCGCCCGACGAGGGAATTGACGAGGGTCGACTTCCCGGCACCGGTCGACCCGCCGATCACGGCGAGCAGGGGGGCTTCGGGGTCCCGCAGCCGGGGCACGAGATAGTCGTCGAGCTGCGCGAGGAGCTCTGCCCGGTTGGCACGCGCACGCGGCGCCCCCGGGAGAGGGAGAGGAAAACGCGCGGCGGCGACACGGTCGCGCAGCGCGGAGAGTGCGTCGAGCAGCTGAGGCCGTACGTCCAAGGTCACCACATGCGAAGAATGCCCAATTTTGGCGGCTTTCTGAAGCATATGGACGTCTCTGCGCGCCGATGCGGCCCATCCGGTCCATGGGACGGAAGGGACGACTGGGGCGCAGGCATAACGAGTGCACAACACCCGGGGCGTGAGACGCCAAAAGCGGTGCAGGATTCGTACCTGCCTGCGATTATCAGGACCGCTTCACCGAACCTCCACATCGTGCCACGGAGGCGAAGCAGCAGGGACAGGGATCCGGGAGCCCTATCCTTGGTCCCGGCAAGGTCACGGATCTCCCCCACATCCGTCCCGAGCCACTGGCCACACACCGGCCCCCGTAGCTCAGTGGATAGAGCAGGCGCCTTCTAAGCGCTTGGCCGCAGGTTCGAGTCCTGCCGGGGGCGCCGCATTTTTCCGGGTTGCCGGCCCTCCTCAGGGAGGGCTTTTTTCATGGGGTCCGCCGGACGCTAGCGAGTCGGCCGTAGCGGTGACGTAAGCGATACCGCACCGACGGATCCGGCGGTCACCCCCGCCGGTACCACCCCCGACACGCCCGAGCGGCGATCGGTCCGGTCGCAGGGGGCAGCGCGGGTACTTCCTTGGTTGTAGTGGTGATCGAGTTCACTCGGGCCGTCTTGTGCCCGTGTTCCGATGCTGCATATGGTCCCGCTGATTCCCCTCGCCGTTCCGCACGGATCCGCCCGTACACCCCGAAGTAGACGGCTGTTCAGCCGAGTTGGCCCGAAGGTGAGTGAGACGTGCCGCAGCTCTCCGATCTGAGCCGCCGGACCGGCGTCCCCGACCGCATGCTCAGGTTCTATCTGCGCATGGAGCTCCTGCCGGCTCTGGACGAGTCCCAGGAGTACGACGAGTCCCACGTCCGGCGGGTGGCGCTCGTGCGGACACTGCTCGATGTCGGCGGGCTCTCCCCCGCGGCGATCCGGCAGATCGTCGGGCGGATCGACGCCTCGCCGCCCCTGCACGAGCTGCTCGGCGCGGTCCAGTACGCGCTGCCCGCGCGCGGGTCCGTGTCGCAGGATCAGGAGTGGGAGCGCGCCAAGGAGCGGACCACGGCGCTCGCCGAGCAGCGGTCGTGGCAGGTCAGCCCGGACAATCCGGCCTGGCAGACGCTCACCCAGGTCCTGGTCACCTGCGAATGGCTGGAACAGCGCGATCTGCCGCGACTCCTGGAGACGTATGCGGAGGCGCTCGAGCGGGTTGTCGACATCGAGGTGCAGTTGCTGCGCCGGCAGCCCGACCCCGAGAGTGCCGCGGCGAGCATGGTGTCCGGCACCGTGCTCGGCGACGTCGCGCTTTCCGCGCTGCGCCGGCTGATTCATGAACATTTCTCGTGCTCGGCCCAGAAGTTGGCCGAAACAGGCGATACGACCCGGGGCGGGCCCACGGACGTGACGGGTCGGGAAACTGCGCGTTCCGCTCATGACGAAGTAGTGGATGCCGCCCGCGAGAGCTGACGAAGACGCCTTCGATTACCTTGTCAGCAGGCCCGTAAATACAGGTAGTTGAAGGCCGCGCCTATACGGTGGAGTATCCCGGTTGTCGCTTGACACCCCGTCGCGGCACGAGGCATGCTCAATCCGATCTTCGAACCGTCTTCCCTCTTGACAACGTAGTCCGGACCTGGAAGCGGCGACGGGTATCGACGGGGGGAAGGAAACGTGCACGACGCATCGCCGCAGGAAATCCAGGGGGAGACTCCGGATCCTGAAGGCGCGACGCTCGCTGCGGAATTACAGGCACTGGAAGCGGAACTGCTCGACACCTATCGGCGGGCTCTGCTCGATCAGAACAATCCGCTCGGTATGGATCAGGAAGCCTGGACATCCTGCCGCGAGCAGGCCCAGCACATTCTCGGGGAATGCGTGCACGCCTTGCGGTACGGCACCGAAGCGCCGCTCAATCCCCAGCTCATGAAGAAGACCCGGCGTCTCGGCGGCGCCCGGATCTCACAGGGAATTCCGCCGGTCCACTCGGTCCGCGCGGGATCCATGTTCTTCCAGATCACCATGGAGTTCCTGGGGCGGATCTTCGCGGACCGGCCCGGCTCCGAGCATTACCTGATGAAGGTGCCGCCCATTCTGCAGTCCGCCATCACGCGACGCCTCGAGGAAGGGTCCAGCGGGTACGACCTCTTCCTGCTCGACGTCGTGCGTGACGCCGCGCAGCAGGGCCGGCACGGCATGGCCCGCGAGATCCACGACCGGATCGGCAGCACCGCCAGCCTCGCCCTGCGCCAGCTCGAGCTCTACGAACTCACGCAGCACGCCGCCTCGTCGGACGCCCGGCTCGGCAGCCTCAAACAGGCGATCCTGGAGACGCTCTACACCACCCGGGACATCGTCACCGAGCTGCGCACCAGGTCGGACACGTGCCGCTCTCTCCAGCTCGCCCTGTCCGCGTTCGTCAGCGCCATGGCGATCGACGAACCCGTGGTGGAGATCCATGTCGACGACCCGGACGACCTGCTGCCCCGCGGCGTCAGCGACGACCTGTTCATCATGCTCCGCGAGTGCCTGCGCAACGCACTGGCCCACGCCTCGGCGTCCCGCGTCACCATCGACGTGAAGGTCGACGCGCGTCACGTCCAGGCATCCGTGCGCGACGACGGCATCGGCTTCGTACCGGGGCGGCGACAGGGGAATGGGCTCGCGTCGCTGACCGAGCGCGCGCAGCTCCTGGCCGGCCGGCTCACCATCGACAGCGCCCCCGGGCACGGCACGGCCATCGAGCTGTCCGTCCCCCTGGACGAGGAGGAACATGCAGACGACGGACGAGGGACGGCACGGCACGGCTGAGCCGATCCGCATCATCGCCGTCGACGACCACTCCCTGCTGCGCACCGCCCTGTGCCAGCTGCTCGACGCGGAGGACGACCTGCGGGTCGTGGCGGACGTCGACACCTCGCAGGGCCTGGGCGACCTGGTGGAGCGCACGGGCGCGCAGGTCGTACTGCTCGACGTGGAGATGCCCGATCACCACGCACCCAGCGTCGTCAGCGAGTTGACGGGGCGCTTCCCGGAACTGCACGTGCTGATGCTGACGATGTACAACGACGCGCAGCTGGTGCAGGAGCTGCTCGCCCGGGGCGCGCGCGGCTATCTGCACAAGAGCGTGCCGCGCGAGTCGCTCCTGTCGGCGATCCGGAATACTGCGGCGCGCGATCCGCATGTGACGATCGCCGTGCCCCGCAGCGGAATTCCAGAATCCGGATTCGGTGAGCCGCAACAGACCCTTTCTCCCAGGGAACGGGAAGTGCTCACGCAGGCGGCGGCCGCTCTGAGTAATCGCCAGATCGCCACCCGGCTGCGGATTACCGAAGGCACCGTGAAGCGGCATCTGCGCAACATCTTCGAGAAACTCCACGCCGTATCACGTATCGACGCCGTCAACAAAGCGGTGGACGCGCAGCTGATCAGAAGACCGCAGGGCCTTGCACGTGACGCGAAATCGCCCAACCCATAGGCAGGTTGAGTCATGGGGATACATCTTAGGGAGTATCCCCGTGGCCCATGGAGAGTCTGTCACCTCTCCCTCACTCGGATTAGATTCGCAGGTATGTCGATAGCGACGCCTGCGAAAACCCTGATACCCACCACGACTCCGCGATCCGGAAAATCGGCCGGTGTCCTGGGGACGTTCCGTCTCCTGGCCCTGTGCGCACAGGAATCCAGGTATGCCGTGCAGGTCATCTTTCTGCTGCGCTTCCTGGTGGCCGGTACGACCGGAACCGCTTCTTACGTGTCCCACCTGACAATTCGGCCGTCACTCGTTCTCGGCGCGGCCGTCTGGTTCTGTTCCGTCGCATTCACCTATCTCTACAACGGTGTCACGGATATCCACGAGGACCGGGCCAACGGCTCCGTGCGGCCCATCGCACGAGGCGCCCTGCCCGTCCGCTTCGCCCGCACCACCGCCCGGGTGCTCGCCGCCCTCGCCCTCATCGGCGGCGCCGTGCTCGGCCCGCTGATGTTCCTGGTAACCGCCGGCATGCTGCTGCTCGGATACGCGTACTCCGCGCCCGGCCTCGCCCTCAAGAGCCGCACCCCCGGCACCATCGCCGTCGTCGTGGCCAGCGGCGCCCTCGCCTACACCGCGGGCGCCCTGAGCGGCGCCGCGCCCCTGTCCCCCGCGCTGCTCGCCTTCTCGGCCGCCATGTGCCTGTGGATGGGCATGGTCGGCGCGGTGGCCAAGGACTTCTCCGACGCCGAGGGCGACGCCAAGCACGGCCGCCGCAACTGGACCGTCGTCTGGGGCAGCGCCGTCACCGCACTGATCGCGTCGCTGAGCGCCGTGGGGATCGGCGCCGCGCTCCTCGTGTGCGCCGTGGCCAAGGCCGCGTACGGGCTGCTCGCGCCCGCCGGTGTGGTCCTGTGCGGGGCGCTCGCACTGAGCGCCGCCGCGCTGACCACCCGCCGCGACGACTCGCGCGCCCGGCGCCGGCTGCCGTACCGGATCTTCATGGTGACCCAGTACGCGGCGCATCTCGTCACCTTCGCCCAGCCCATCGCATGAGCAGTTCCGACAGAAACGGGGGACCCACGATGCGCGACACCCAGGCCCGCTTCCGAATACCGGGCGTCACGGCCTCGGAACCCGACGGGAGCGTCGGCTTCCGCATCCTCGGCCCGCTGGAGGCCGTCGGCGCCGGCGTGACGCACCGGCCGCGCGGGCCCAAGGTGCGCAAGCTGCTCGCGCTCCTCGCCGTGCGCGCCCACGACATCGTCGAGGTGGACACGCTCGTCGAGGAACTCTGGGACGGGGCGCCGCCGCCCACCGCCGTCAGCACCGTGCGCACGCACATCTACCACCTGCGCCAGGAGCTGGAGCGCGAGCTCGGCGCCGGCGCCGTCCGCGACGTCATCTCCACCGAGGCCACCGGGTACTCGCTCCGCACCGCGCCGGGGCGCCTCGACCTGGAGAACTTCACCCGCCTGTACGGGCAGGGGCGCGCCGAGCTGCGCGCCGGGCGCCGCGAGAAGGCTCTGGAGCGCCTGGACACCGCGCTCGGGCTGTGGCGTGGGCGGACTCTGTCCGATGTCGGCCAGGGCCGCGTACTCGCCGGGCATGCCGCACGTATCGAGGAACTGCGCGTGCGCGCCCAGGAGTTGCGCATCGAGGCGGCCATGGGGCTCGGCCGCCACCGCGAGCTCGTGCCCGAGCTGCGCCGCCTGGTCGCCGTCGACCCGCTCAACGAGTGGCTGCACGCGCGCCTCATCGACGCGCTGCACCGGTGCGGGCGGCGCGGGGACGCGCTGCGCGCCTTCCATGACGTACGGGCCGTGCTGGCCGAGGAGCTGGGGCTGGAGCCCTCCGAGGACCTGCGGCAGCTTCAGCATCACATCCTGGCGGGCGGGTCGGCGGCTTGAGCAGCACCTTTGTCGGAACGGGGAGTGGGCTGGGGAGTCGTTCAGCCAGTGGTTCGGTGGGGGGTTGTTCCGGGCTCATTCGGGTCTGGACTGTGTCCATCGCCGCGGCGGCCTCCGCCGTTCCCCATGAAGAGGCGTACGGCGTTCTCGACCCGGCCGAGCGTGCGCGCTTCGCGCGGTTCCGGCGGGGCGGTGACCGGGTGCGGTACCTGGCCCTCCACCACGTGTACCGGACCGTGCTCGGGCAGGCGCTCGGGGTCGGCCCTGCCGACGTGGGCTTCCGCCGGTTCTGTGCGCGCTGCCGTGACGACGGGCACGGCAAGCCCGTGCCGTTCGCGCCCGACGGGACCACGCTGTCGGCGAGCCTGTCGCACTCTGCGGCGTACGCCCTCATCGCTGTCGGTGACTCGGCCGAGGTACCCGTCGGCGTCGACATCGAGCGGGTCAGGGCCGACATGGACTGGAGCCGGATCCCCTGCGTCCAGGGCGGCCGCAACACCCACGGCTTCGAGCAGTGGACGCGCGCCGAGGCGCTGGTGAAGGCCGCGGGTACGGGCCTGAGCCGGACGCCGCCGCGCTATACCGGGCACGTCTTCGGCACCTGGCGGGCGGCGCGGGTGCCGGGCTCCGGTCACGAGTGGTTCGTGCGTAGCGTGCGGTCGCCGGACGGCTATGCCGCTTCGGTGGCCAGCGGGCGGGCCGACGGCAAGGTGACTGTGGTGCCTTGGCGGCCCTAGGTGGGTGGTGCACGTGCGTGGGGGCGGTTCCCGGATCTGCGGATCTGGGAGTCGCCCCTCGCTCGTGTCGCGGTGTGGTGCGATGCGATGCGGTGCGGTGCGGTGCGGTGCGTTCTACGCCAGAAGTACGCAGCTGGGGCTCGCCACTTGGAGCGGCTGGGCCGCCGGGGCGAGGCGGCCCGTGGCCGGGTCCAGGCGGAACGCGCTGACCGACTGGCCCGCCTGGTTCGCCGTGTAGACGAACCGGTCCGACGCGTCGAGTGCCACGTCCCTGGGCCAGCGGGTCCCCGGGGCCTTCGCTGTGACCGGCTGCGACGCGAGGAGCGTGAGGGTGCGGCCCGCGTTCTCCACGCGGAACGACTCGACCGTGTCGAGGCCCCGGTCAGCCGTCACCAGGGTGCGGCCGTCTCGCGTGAGGTGGACGGCGGAGGGGGCGTTACGTGGGTTGATGCCGGGCGGGGCCACGGAGGCGTGCGAGACCGGCGTGAGCCGGCCCGTGACCGCGTCGTACGCGTGCACGGTCACGGAGTGGCCTAGTTCGTTGGTGACGTAGGCCAGCTTGCCGGCGGGGTGGAAGACGAGGTGGCGTGGGCCGATGCCTCGGCCGACATGGGTCCGGTCGGCGAGCTCGAGACGGCCTGTGCGGGTGTCGAAGTCGTAGACGTAGATGTGGTCGTTGCCCTTGTCGGGGACGAGGACGCGGCGGCCCGCGGGGTCGAAGGCGATCATGTGCGGGTGGGGGCCTCGCTGTTCCTGCGGGTGCGGGCCGTGGCCGTGGTGACGAAGCACCTGGACGGCCTCGCCTAGGGAGCCGTCGGGGTGCACCGGCAGGACGGCGAGGTGGCCCGAGTCGTAGTTCACGGTGAGCAGGAAACGGCCGTCGGGGTGCACGGCCAGGTGGACGGGGGCGGCGCCGTGGCTGGAGCGTGGCGGGCCCTGGGGGTGCAGCCGGTCTCCGTCGATGCGGTACGCGTGGAGCGAGCCGGTGGCGCCGCCGGGGCGTTGGCTCACGGCGTACAGGTGGCTGTGGTTCGGGGCGAGGGTGAGGTAGGAGGGGTTCACGATGTCCCGCTGCCAGCCGGTGAGTTCGAGCTGTCCGGCCGCGCCGACCCGGGCGATGCCGATGCCGGGGAGGCCCGGCAGGCCGTACTCGCCGAGCGTGAACCCGCCGATGTACGCGCGCCTGGCGCGGGGGCGCGGGGCGTCACCCGCGACGGCGGTTGCCCCGGTCCAGGCCAGCGCGGCGACGACTCCTGCCGCGGATGCTGCGAGCAGCCTTCGGCGGTTTGGATGGTGCGTCGCGTTCATGGTTCGGCTCTCCGTCGTCGTGGAGGGATGGTCGGGCCAGCGTCATGGGGCGACGAGTGGCGGGTTTGGGCTTCGGCATCGTTTGCTGTGCCGGCTGTCTTCGGCCGTTGTGTTTTCGGGTGCGGGGCCGCGGGGGCATGTACGTGCTCGCTGTTCTACGGGCGCACGTCAGCTAGCTGATTACCTGTACGTGGTGCTGGTGGCTCCGCGCGCACATGCCCCCACGTCCCCTCCCGTCTCGTCGGCGTCTCACGGCCGGTGGGACTCGCCGCCTTCCGGGCCGCGGCTCGCGCGCGGCCCGTCGTTCGGTGAGGCTGCCCCTTCCCTGGCGCCCGCCCTTTTTTCGTACGTGGCTCATCGGCCGGTGGGGCTCCGTGGCCCCCTCTCGTCGGCGGGTGGACAGTCGGTGGGCCTGCGCGTCAGATCTTGGCTCCGAGTACCAGCCCGGGTGCCAGCAGGATCGCGAAGCCCGCCGCCGCCAAGGCCACGAGGATCTGCCAGGTCGCGCGCAGGTCGCGGAACCGGGGTGCCCGTCGGGCCCCCGCCAGCACGGCGATCGCCGCCGCCCAGGCGGGTAGGGACAGGCGCAGTGTGACCTCGCCGGTGAAGAAGAGGCCGGCGCGCGGGCTGATGCACTCCGACGCCGTGCACAGGGCCCCGTGAGCCGGGCTGCTCCACGCCGTTCCGGCAGCCAGGACGAGCAGGGGCGCCATGGCCGCCAGGGCCGTTACCCAGACGTATGGGGTGAGTCCCGTACGGCCGTCCGCGCGCCGTCGGGTGACGGCCAGCGCCGCCAGTGCCGGGGCCCAGCCCGCGAGCACCCCGAACAGGCCCGCGTGCGAGGCCTCGGCCAGCGCCACCCAGGTGGTGTCGGGACCTACGGGAAGCCGTAACAGGGCCAGGAGACCGGTGGCCGCTGCCAGTGCGGCGGCGGTGTGCGCCCACGTACGCGCGAAGGAGGGCGCGCCCGCCCAGGCCACGAACACGCCGGCCAGGGCTATGAGTACGACCGGCGGTCCCGCTGTCACTCCCCATGCGAGAGGGAAGCCGGGCAGGCCGTCGCCCAGAGGTGCGGACCAGGTTCCCCAGTCCCCGAAGAGCGCGGCGAGCACCGCGGTGACGCCGGCCGCGATGATTCCGGCGAGCGCGAGTCGGTCGTCCCCGCCTGACGCGGCCCAGTTATCCCGGCGATCCAGGCGATCTATGCCATCCCGGTCATCCCGGTCATTCCTGGCGAGTGTGGCTCCGTCGTCCACGGCGAGCGCGTCGCGGTCACCCCTGGCGAGTGCGGCCCCGTCGTCCACGGCGAGCACGTCTCGATCATCCGCGGCACGCGCGTCCCGGTCGTCCTTGGAGGTGGGACCTGTCTGTTGTTCGGGTGCGGGACCTGTCTGCTCATTGAGGGCGGGGCCTGTCTGTTCATCGAGAGCAGGGCCCGGCTGTTCATCGGGGGCGGGGGCGGGCTCGTCGTCATTTCGGGGGGACGCCGCGCCCCGGGTTGCCGTCGACGGGGGAGTGACGGGGCCGGGGCGCGGCGCGGGTGAGGGGACGGCCGGACCGGGGTGGCCGGCCGTCCCGGTTCGGGGGGCGGGCGGGGCGGGCGCCTCCGTGCTGGGCGCCTCACCCGCCCGCCCTGCGGAGGGCAACGTCACCGCAGCGCCTCGGTGCGCGGTGCCGGGGCGGGCGCGGGCGGGGGCGGCGGGGCCGAGGACTCGCGGAAGCCGTACTTCGACCACCAGCGCGTCAGCGGGGCCGGTGCCCACCAGGCCCACTTGCCGAGCAGCGCCATCGTCGCGGGCACGAGCAGGCCTCGTACGATCGTCGCGTCCACGAGGACCGCGATGACCAGGCCGACCCCAATCATCTTCATGAAGAGGATCGAGGAGGCCATGAAGCCGCCTACGACCACGACGAGCAGCAGTGCCGCGCTCGTGATGATCTTGGCTGTGCGCTGGACGCCCAGGGCCACCGACTCGACCGGGTCTCCGCTCACTTCCCACTCCTCACGGACGCGGGAGAGCAGGAACACCTCGTAGTCCATCGCGAGGCCGAACGCGATCGCCACGACCAGGACCGGAAAGTTGGCGTCCACCGCTCCGATCGGCTCGAAGCCCAGGAGGCCCGAGAGATGGCCGTCCTGGAAGATCCACTTGATCGCTCCGAACGCGGCCAGGAGCGAGAGGAGGTTGAGGATCACCGACTTGAGCGGGAGCAGCAGGGAGCCGAAGGCCAGGAAGAGGACGAAGAAGGAGACGACCGCTACGAACAGGGCCATCCACGGGAGCCGTTCACCGATCATGCCGACGATGTCGACCCGGGACGCGGGCATGCCCGTCAGGAGCGTGTCCGCTCCGGCCGGGGGCGCCGTGGCACGCAGGTCGTGGACCATGCTCTGCGCGGCGTCGGACATGGCGTCCGGCGTGTAGCGGAGCGTGATGCGCGCGTCGTTGCCCTCGAAGGCTGTCGCGGTCGCGGAGGCCACGCCGTCCACCTTGGCCAACTCGGCTGCGTAGGCCGCTGCTTCGGCGCGGTCCACGGGGCCGGTGGCGCCTTGGACGACCGAGGTCATGATCTGCGCGGGGTTCGTCCCGAAGTCCGATGCGAGCGTCTTGCTGACCACCTTCGCGTCGGCGTCCGAGGGCAGCACCCACTCGCCGGGGCGTGCCCAGTTGACGCCGAGGAGCGGGGCTCCGAGGCCCACGAGGACGGCGACGATCGCCAGCGAGGAGATCAGCGGCTTGCGCATGACCGCGTGGGCCGTGCGGTACCAGCGTCCCTCCTTCTCCGGCTTGGGGGCACGGTTCCTGCCGCCCAGCGGGATACGCCACTTGTCGATGCCGTGCCCGGTGTAGCGCAGGAGGGCGGGCAGGAGGGTGAGGGAGCCGACCACCGCGAACGCGACCACGGCGACCGCCGCGTACCCCATCGAGGAGAGGAAGCGGGAGGGGAAGAAGGCCAGTCCCGCGAAGGAGATCGCCACGGCGATGCCGGAGAAGGCGACCGTTCGGCCCGCCGTCGCGGTGGCGCGCTCCACGGCCGTGTCGACGTCGGCGCCCGCGTGGAGTTCTTCGCGGAAGCGGTTGACGAGGAAGAGCGCGTAGTCGATCGCGAGACCGAGGCCGAGGATCGTGATGACGTTGATGACGGTGCTGGAGATCTCCGTGAACATCGTCAGGACGCGGAGCACGACGAAGGAGCCCAGGGCCACGAACGAGCCGACGGCCAGCGGCAGGAGCGCCGCGATCGCGCTGCGGAAGATCAGGACCAGGAGGATCAGGAGGATCGGGACCGACAGCATCTCGGCGCGCGCGATGTCCGAGCCGGTGAGGGTGTTGACCTGGTCGGTCATCGCGGCGACGCCGCCGTAGCGGACCGTGACGCCGTCGGCCGCGAAGTCGTTCTTGATCTTCTCCAGCGCCTCGACCTGCTTCTGGTCGTCGTCGCTGGTGAACTGGACGGTCGCGTACGTCTGTCGGTTGTCCTTGGATACGTACGCGCCCGGGCTCTGGGTGCCGGGGTGCCAGAACGAGTCCAGGCGGGCGATACCGGCGCGCGGGACGTCGTCCAGCGTGGCGCGGACGGCTGCGCCGAAGGAGTCGACGGTGGCGTTCTTGTTCTTCGCCTCGTACAGGACGATGAGGTCGTTGGACTCCCGGCCCAGCGGGCCGTCGAGGACCTTGTCGGCCTGGACGGACTCGCTGGCCGGGTCGTCGAAGCCGGCGCCGCCGGTGAACGAGCCGAAGACCCCGGTGCCCCACACGCCGGCGAACAGCGTGAAGACGACTGCCGCGATGACGACCCATTTCCGGCGCCGCGCGGTGAACTTTCCGATAGCGGCAAACACTTCTGTCTCCCTGAATCAATCAAATGGCGTGTGGCGAGCGTCTGTTTCGTGTGACGTCGGCGGCGGGTGACTGCGGTGAATTCCGGTACGCAGCACGCGAATTCCGAGACTTCCAGGAAAGGTGCGCGTCCGATATCCGCGTTTCGGGGAATGCGCTATGTCCCCTTCGAAACATTCGGCGCAGTCGCGGCGGCCGCCCTGCGTTGGGCCAGCGCCGCGACCGCGCCGACGGCGACGGACAGGCCGAGGCCTATCGCGACGGAGTACACGGGGTCGTCGCTGACCGCTCCGCCGAAGTAGCCCACGCCCACCGAGTAGGCGGCCCAGACGACTTCGGCGAGTGCGGCACCGATCGCGAACTTGCCGGCCGGGTAGCGCGCCGCACCGGCCGCGAGCCCGCCGAGGAGGCGCCCGCTGGGCAGGAAGCGGACGCCGACGACGAACGGGATCCCGCCGCGCTGCACCCGCCCCGCGGCCCAGTCGAACAGCTCGCCCCTGCGCCCGCGCCCCGCGGCGCCGCCGCGCACCCTGCGGCCGGCGAACCAGCCGAAGCGGTGGATGAGGACGTCACCGGCGAGCGCGCTGCCGGCCACCGAGAGCAGGACCAGGACGAGGGACATCTCGCCGCGCGCGGCAAGCATCCCGCCGGTGATCAGGAGCACCGCGTTGGGCAGCAGGGGCGGCAGCGTGGTGATGGCGAGGATCGCGTACGCCCAGCAGGCGGCGCCCGACATACGGGTGGACAGGCCGGACGTGAAGTCGACCCACGACACGAGTGAGGCGAAGTCCATCGGTCTCCCTTTCCCTGGGCCCGATGCCTCTTTGGAGGCATGCGCTGGGTCTTTGGTGAGGCGTGTTCCCAGGTCAGAGGCCCACTAGCGTCGCTGTGGGCAGCGGCTGGGCGTGTCCTCAGCTCCAACAGTAACCTACGCTATCGATAGTTTCACTATCACTAATGACGCAGGTGACCATGACCGATGTGACGCTGTTCCTCCGAGAGTTCGCCCGCACCCGCCGGGACACCGGGGCCATCGCGCCCAGCAGTCCCCTGCTGGCGCGGGCCCTGACCCGCTATGTGATCCCCAGTCCCGGCCGCGCCCGCGCGGTGCTCGAGGTCGGCCCCGGCACGGGCGCCGTGACCCGGCGCGTCAGGGCCTCGCTCGGCGCCCTGGACACCCTCGACCTCGTCGAGGCCAACCCCCGCTTCGCCGAGCTCCTGCACCGCGACTACGGCGGCGACGAGCGGGTGCGGCTGCTCACCGGGCTCGTGCAGGAGCATGAACTGGGGAGCTACGACACCATCGTGTGCGGGCTGCCGTTCGCCAACTTCGAGGCGGGCACGGTCGAGGACATCTTCGGCCGGCTCCTCGCGGCGCTGCGTCCCGGCGGCACCCTGTCGTTCTTCGCCTACGCGGGGATGCCGCCGCTGCGCCGGGTGTTCACGACGGGCGGGGCTCGCGAGCGGACCCTCGCGGTGCAGGCCGTCGTCGGGCGGACCCTGGACCGGCACCGGTTCCGCACGGAGACGGTGTTAGGGAATCTGCCGCCCGCCCATGTGCACCATCTGGCGCCGGTGGCGCCACTGCTGGCGTACGCAGGGTGAGCCGGCGGGGGCTACGCGCTGTGCCTGCGCCCGCTGCGGATCCGGCCGGAGGCGTCCTCCTGGGCGATCCGGCGCAGCGCCGCCATGGCCGCGTCTCCGAGGACCGTGCCGAGGACGACGCCCTCGACCTTGCCGTCGGCGCTGGGCACATCGGCGAGCGCGCCGAGCTCGGCGACCGCCAACTCCCCTGCCGCGGCGGCGTACTTGTCGAGCAGGGTGAGCAGGTCGCCCCGGTCGAGGTCGCGGTAGGTCAGCACGATCTGGACGAGCGCCTGCCAGCCCGGGTTCTCCGGCTTCGCCGCCCAGCCGTGCCGGAGCACGAGCTCACGGACCTCGCCCTCGGCCCGCTCCCGGTCCTCGTCGGTGCCCCGCTCGACGGCGGCCCTGGTCACCGCGGACTGGGCGACGCCGAGCATGCCGTGGACCGTGCGGGTCGGGGAGTCGACCTCGGACAGGACATCGCGTGCGGCCGCGATGGACAGGCCGCCGACCTCCAGCATCGCCCGGATCAGCTTGAGCCTGCGGACATGGGAATCGTCGTACGCGACCTGGTTCGGGCTGGTGCGCTCGCCCGGGGGCAACAGGCCCTCGCGCGAGTAGTACTTGATGGTGGGGACCGGAACTCCGGTACGCCGCGCCAGCTCTCCGATACGCATTCCACGAGGATACTGCGCTTTCCCCGCGGCATGCTCCCCAGTCGGTGCACGGAAATGCGAAGACGCTTTTATCGCCGTTGAATTCCCGCGCCATCGCGCTTCCATGCGCCCCTGCGACGCTCATTCGGCAGCGAACCCCTCCGCTCGGACGGAAGCCTCACCGGATGTCTTCACGAGATGTCCGCGCGAGACGTCTTCGAGGGACCCCAGCCAAAGGAAACAGGTATGACCACACACGTGGCTCCGGAGATTCCTTCGGCGCCCGCCGAACTCAGTTACGGGCGCACCGTCGACCGCTCCCTGGTCCACCGGGCCGCGGTCTCCGAGGTCTTCGTCACGGACATCAGGGCGCTGGCCGCCAAGAAGGTCCGCTCCGCGGTCCAACTCCCGCTCACCCACGGCTACTACAGCGACCATGTGCAGCGGCCGGCGGTCTACGACGCGCTGTTGCTCCTGGAGTCGGGCCGGCAGGCGGCCATCGCCGGGTCGCACGCGCACATCGGGCTCTCCAAGGGCACCACGATGATCGTCGACACGTTCCGGTTCGACCTGTACGGGCTCAAGGAACTGGTCGTCGGCCCGGAGCCCGGCCGGCTGCGCATCGACACCGAGTACATCGGGCAGCCGACGCGGCGCGGCCGCTACCGCAAGGGCAAGGTCGCCCAGCGGTACTTCGTCGACGACACCGAGGTCGGCGAGCACGAGATGGACGTGCTGTTCCTCAACCAGCACGAGAACGAGGTCCTGCGGCACGCCCAGCGCGGCACGCCCGCCCCGCTCACCTCGGACTTCTGCGACCACGGGGCCGCCGTGGACGACATCTGGCAGGCCGAGCCCGCCCGGGTGGGCCGCGGCAACCCGCTGAACGTCGTCCTGTCCCGCCCCGAGACGTCCCCCTCCGCGGTCTCGGCCGAGGTCACCCCGCGCTTCGACAACCGCGCGCTGTTCGACCACGTCTACGATCACCTGCCCGCGATGACGCTCGTCGAGGCGGCGCGGCAGCTGGCCCTGCTGTCCACGGGCGAGCCGCGGACGACGTACGCCGTCGGGTTCGAGGCGCGCTTCTCGCGGTTCGCGGAGCTCGACGAGCCGGTGCACGCCGAGGCGCCGCGGATGCGCGCGGACGGCGGCCGGACGCAGACCCCCGTGCGCTTCCTCCAGGGCGACGCCGAGATCGCGCACGTCACCGTCACCGTCGCACCCGGGAGTGAGCTGTGAGCAGCACGCAGGACGCGCGGGCACCCCGGCGCCTCGCCGTCTGGACCGACTTCGGCGGGGTCCTCACCCCGCCGATCGCCCACACGATGGGCACCTTCTGCAAGTCGCAGGGCATCGACCCGCAGGCCCTTCAGCAGGCGCTCGGCAAGGTGACCGCCCGCTACGGCACCAGCGACATCATGGAGCCGATCGACACCCCTCTCGTCTCCGAGGAGGAGTGGCTCACGCAGGTCTCCGAGGTGCTCGCCGCCGACCACGGTGTGACCGGCGTGCACCTGACGACGCTGGCCGACGCCTGGTTCGACGGGCGGGAGACCAACCACGCGTGGGTGGCGGCGCTGCGCACGTCGCGCGAGCGCGGCGCGTTCGTCGGGATGCTCTCCAACATGGTGCCGACCTGGGACGCGCACTGGCGCCGCATGGTCGATCCGGCGGAGCTCTTCGACGACGTCCTGCTGTCCTTCGAGGTCGGCCACCGCAAGCCGTCGCCCGGCATGTTCGCCCTCGCCGCCGGGCGGGCCGGGGTGCCGGCCGAGGACTGCGTGCTCGTCGACGACCTGGCGCACAACTGCGCGGGCGCGGAGGCGGCCGGCTGGCAGGCGATCCACTTCACCGACACCGCCGAGGCGGCGGAGCGGCTCGATGCCCTCCTGCCGGCGGCCCTGTCCCCCCACTCCTAGGAGCTGACTCCGTGAGCCGTTCCGTGCTCGTCACCGGCGGGAACCGGGGCATCGGCCTCGCCACCGCCCGCGCCCTGGCCGAACAGGGCGACAAGGTCGCCGTCACGTACCGCACCGGTGAGCCGCCCGAGGGCCTGTTCGGGGTGCGCTGCGACGTGACGGACCCCGAGTCCGTGCGGCGCGCGGTCGACGAGGCCCGCATCCAGCACGGGCCGATCCAGGTGCTCGTCTCCAACGCGGGGATCACCCGCGACGAGCTGCTCGTCGGCATGGAGGACGACGACTTCCGCGCGGTCATCGAGACGAACCTGATGTCGGCGGTGACCGTCGCCAGGGAGGTCGTGCCGGACATGCTCAAGGCCCGCTGGGGCCGGGTCGTCCTCATGTCCTCGATGAGCGCGATGGCGGGTGCCCCGGGCCAGACCAACTACGCGGCGTCCAAGGCCGGGTTGATCGGTTTCGGCCGCTCGCTCGCCCGCGAGGTGGGCCGCCGCAACATCACGGTCAACATCGTCTCGCCCGGCCTGATCGAGACCGACATGGTCAAGGACGTCACCGACGCCCGGCGTCAGCACGTCCTCGGCCAGACGTCCCTGTTCCGGGCCGGCACCCCGGACGAGGTCGCGGCCGCCGTCCGCTTCCTGGCGAGCGAGGAGGCCTCGTACGTCACGGCGGCGATCCTCCCGGTCACGGGCGGCCTCGGCGTCGGCCACTGACTCCCCCCACACCGGAGAACACCCCTCCCAACTCCCGCTACAGGAAAGGACCTCCATGTCCAACGCCACCGTTCTGGAGATCGCCCAGCAGATGGGAAAGATCTTCAACGACCTCGACGAGAAGGTCGCCCACGAACTGGTCGCCCCCGGTTTCGTCGACTACGAGGCCCCGCCCGGCACCCCCGGCGGCCCCTCCGGCTACCTCGGCACCGCCCGCTGGATGAACTCCGTGTTCTCCGAGGCGAGCTGGGACCACATCGACTCGTTCGCCGACGGCGACAAGGCCGTCATCCGGGTGCGCTTCACCGGCATCCACACCGGCGACTTCCTCGGCTTCGAGGGCACCGGCAACAAGGTCGACGTCGAGCACATCCACATCTACCGCGTCGGTGACGACGGTCTGGTGCACGAGCACTGGGCCTGCCGCCAGGACCTGTTCCTGCTGGCGCAGATCGGCGCCGTCGAGCTGAAGCTGCCGCCGGCGGGCACGCAGGCGTAACGCCGTTCGTACGCGCGGGCCAGGCCGCCGGACCTCTCGAGGGCCGGCGGCCTCCTCGCGTCCCCAAGCCGTAAGGAAGGAAAGACATCGTGCGAGCAAAGGGGGCGGCATGGGCGCTGATCGCGACCTCGCTGCCCATGTTCATGGTGGCCGTCGACAACCTCGTCGTGACCAACGCGCTGACCGTCATCTCCCGTGATCTGGGGGTGCGCCAGTCCGGCCTCCAGTGGGTCGTCAACGGATACATCCTGGCGTTCGCGGGGCTGCTGCTCGCGGGCGCCGCTCTCGGCGACCGGATCGGCCGGCGGCGCGTCTTCGTGTGGGGCATCGGGCTCTTCACCGTCGCGTCCGCGGCGTGCGCGCTCTCCGACTCGGCGGGCCTGCTCGTCGCCGCCCGGGTCGTGCAGGGGGCGGGGGCCGCTGCCGTCCTGCCGGTCTCACTGACCCTGGCCGTCGCGGCCGTCGCCCCGGAGCGCAGGCCGCTCGCGGTCGGCGTGTGGGGCGGGGTCAACGGCCTGGGCATCGCGCTCGGCCCGATGGCCGGCGGCCTGGTCACGCAGGGCCTCGACTGGCACTGGATCTTCTGGATCAACGTGCCGGTGGGGGCGGTCGCGCTCCCTCTCGCCCTGTGGGCGATCCGCGAGTCCAAGGGCGCGCCGCGCCGCCTCGACGTGCCGGGCATCGCGTTCGTCACGGGTGCGGTGGTGGCTGCCGTGTGGGGCATCGTGCAGGCGGCCGACAGTGGCTGGGCCGCGGTGCGTCCACCGGCCGGACTCGCCGTGTCCGCCGCGCTGTTCGCCGGTTTCGCCCGGTGGCAGCGGCGCACCCCGACGCCTCTCGCGCCGCTGCACCTCTACCGCGTACGCCCGTTCATGCTGAGCAACGCGCTGGCCCTGACCATGTACTTCGGAGTGTTCGGCGCGATCTTCTTCCTGGCGCAGTTCATGCAGGGGCCGATGGGCTACTCACCGTTCGAGGCGGGTCTGCGTACGCTGCCGTGGACCGCTGCGCCGATGGTGATCGTGCCGCTGGCCAGCGCGCTGGTCGGGCGGGTGGGCGGCGGTCCGCTCCAGGCGGCGGGGTGTCTGCTCCAGGCGGTCGCGCTGGTGTGGCTGGCGCTGATCTCGAAGCCCGGTCTGGCGTACGGGCAGATGGTCGGCGCCATGGTCCTCGCGGGCGTCGGTATGGGTCTCGTCTTCGCGGCGAACCCGGCGACGGTCATCGGCTCGGTCGCGGAGCACGAGCACAATCTCGCGTCCGGCGTGAACAACACGATCCGCGAGTTCGGCGGCGCCCTCGGCATCGCCCTCCTGACCGCCGTGTACGCGCACGGCGGCCTCCGCAGCGCGGTGCTGACGGGGGCCGCCGTGGTGTTCGCTGGGGCGTTCGCGGGGCTCGCTATCGGCCGTACGCCAGCACCGCTCGCGTCCGCGCCAGTACCTTCTGCTCCGCACAGCGCACCGTCAGATCGACCCGAACCGTCCCGTCTTCCCTGACGTCGCCCACGGTGCCGTCGACGGTGAGGTCCACGCCGTCGGCGGTGTCGGGGACGAGGACCGGACGGGTGAAGCGGGTGCCGTACTCGATGAGGGTGGCCCGCTCGCCCGCCCACTGGGTGACGGCGGTCGCGGCGACGCCCATGCCGAGCATGCCGTGCGCGATGACACCGGGCAGGCCCACGGCGGCGGCGCGGGAGTCGGACCAGTGGATGGGGTTGTGGTCGCCGGACGCGGCGGCGTAGGCCACGAGCCGCTCGCGGGTGTAGCGGAAGGTACGGGTGGGCAGCCGGTCGCCGGGCCGCGGTACCTGGCTCATACGGCTTCCTCCTTACGGGAGACGAGGGTCGAGGTCGTCGTGCACACGGGCGCGCCTCCGTCCGCCTCGCGCAGATGTCCGCGCAGGGTGACGACGTCGTTCCCGTCGACCGTCCCGGCGGCGACGATCTCGATGGTGACGGTGAGCCGGTCCCCGGCGCGCACCGGGCGGACCGACTCGAAGCGCTGGTCGCGGTGGACGGCCCGCGCGAAGTCGAAGCCGAGGTCCGGGTCGTCGAGGATCTGCTTCATGACGTGCAGGGACAGCACGATGGGGAAGGTGGGCGGCGCGACGGCGCCGTCACCGGCAGGCGCCCCGAGGACGGCGGCGAACTCCCTGATCTTCTCGCGGCCCACTTCGTACGGCTCGGTGGGCGGGTAGATGCGGCCTGCGCAGGCCGGGTCGAGGGTGGCGGCGGACATACGGGCTCCTTCAGGGGCGGTGAACGGAAAAGGCAGCGGCGCCCGCGGGGAGACTCGCGGGCGCCGCTGCCGTCATCGGGGCAGGCCTCAGCGGGGGCTGCGCACCACCAGGGCCGCGGCGTTGCCGTCCCGGCCCACGGACGTGACGAGCGCCGTCACCGGCGAGGCCGGCGGCTCGGCCTGCCACAGGGCGAGGAGGGCGGCGAGCTGCAGCGCGCCACTGGCGCTGTACGTCTCGCCGAGCACATCGGCGACCCGTACGGCGCGCGGCAGTTCGCCCCCGAGCGCGGCCCGCACGCCGCGCTCCTCGATCCGCTCCAGGCCGCGGTGGTGGGCGGCGCCGAGGGAGACGGCCGTCACCTCCTCGGGGCGGACCCCGCTGCGGTCGAGGGCGCGCGAGACGGCGTTCGCGAGACCTTCGGCATACTGCCGCGGGTCCGGCGTGAACCGCACCTCGCACGCGAGGAGTTCGGCCAGGGCCCCCTCCGCAGGGTCCTGCTGAACGGTGAAGACGGCCGCGCCCTCACCGAGTGCCGCGTCCTCGCGGAGCACCCCGGTGCGGTGCCACGCCCACGCCGCCGGGGCGCTCAGTTCCTCCACGCCGCCGACGAGGAGCCGCTCGGCGCGGCCGAGGCCGAGCGCGAGGCGTGCGTGCCGGAACGCGAGCAGCGAGGCGGTCTGGCCGCCGGCGACGGTCGCGTTCAGGCCGCGCAGGCCGTTGCGGATGGCGATCTGCCCGGAGGTGCTGTTCATGACGGTGTTCGGGAACTGGCCCGGGTTCACCAGGTACGGCTTCTCCAGGGTCAGCGTGTCGTACAGGAGGGAGCTGTGGGTCGACACGGAGCCGGTGTTGGTGGCGAGCACCACGCCGGTGCGGCCGCCGCTCACCTCCGCCCCTTCGAGCACCTCCTTGCAGGCCACGAGGCCGAAGGAGGTGAGCCGGTCGAGGTACTTGGTGCCCTTGCGGCCCAGGTGCTCCTTGACGTCGAAGCCGTGGACGGCGCGGACGGGGCGCGGCGGGTACGTGTCGGCGTCCTCGCCGACCGGGCTCTTCTCCAGCTCGCCCTGCTCGAGGAGAAGTTCACCGAGCGGGGCGAGGCCGTACCCGGCCGCGGAGACGACTCCGGCGCCGGTGACGTGGAGCGGTGCGGCGGTCGCGACGGCGGTCGTGCCCGCGGTCGCAGTCGCGGTCGTCACGAGACCCTCCCCAGGATGGTGATGACGTTGTTCCCGCCGAAGGCGAACCCGTGGTTCTGCACGATGTCCAGGCGGGCCTCGCGGCCGACGCCGGGCACGCAGTCCACGCCCTCGCCGAGCGCCGGGTCGGGCTCGGTGACGTTGGCCGTGGGCGGCAGGAAGTCCTGCTCGAACGCCTTGCAGCAGGCGATCGCGCCGAAGCCGGACGCGGCGCCCATGGTGTGGCCGAGCATCGACTTGATGGAGCTGATCGGCGGGATGCGGTCGCCGAACACCTCGCGGGCGGCGGCCACTTCGGTGGAGTCGTTCGTCGGCGTGCCGGTGCCGTGGGCGCAGATGTAGTCGATCTGCGCGGGCTCGACGCCGGCCGCCTCGTGCGCGGCCCTGATGCCCGCGGCGATGCTGGTCGCGTCGGGGTGCACCATGTGGGCGGCGTCGCAGTTGGCCGCGTAGCCGAGGATCTCCGCGTACATCCGGGCGCCGCGCGCCACGGCGTGCTCGTACGTCTCCAGGACGAGGACGGCGCCGCCCTCGCCGGTGACGATGCCGGAGCGGTCGGCGGCGAAGGGCCGCGGCACGTCCTCGGCCATCGCGCCGAGCGCGTAGAACCCGGCGTGGGTGAGGCGGTTGACGGCGTCGGCGCCGCCCGCGAGCATCACCTCGGCCTCGCCGCTGCGCACCAGGTCGTAGGCGTAGCCGAGCGCGTAGTTGGAGGCGGAGCAGGCCGTCGGGATGGTCTGCGTCTCGCCGGTGAGGCGCAGTTCGGCGCTGACCGCGTTGGCGATCCTGGACGCCGGTGTCTGGCCGGCGAGTTCGCCGTCGATCGAGGCGAGACCGCCCTCGATCCACTGCTCGGCGAGGGCCTGGACGACCGCGGACTCGCCGCTGGTGGTGCCCATGACGGCGCCCGCGCGGGCCGTGTCGAGCTGCTCCTCGTCGATGCCCGCGTCGGCGACGGCGAGCCGGGCGGCGGCCGCCGCGAGCAGGCCGCTGCGACCCCAGCGCGGCGGGTCGAGCCGCTTGAGGTGGTCGGCGGGCTCGAAGTCGAGGACCTCGCCGGCCTTGCGGCGCGGGAAGGCGCTCGCGTCGAAGGACTCGATGGGGGCGGTGCCGTTGACGCCCGCCCGGACGGCGGCGGCGAACACGTCGGCGCCGATGCCGACGGGCGACACCGCGCCGAGTCCGGTGATGACGACGCGGCGCGAGGGGCGCACCGCACCGGCGGTGTCAGCCATTCGCGCTCTCCCCCGCCTGCTGGTCCGCGGCGTGCTGCACGACGGCGTCGACGAGGAGGCGCAGATTCACCAGATCGCCGAGGGTGTCCTTCGGAATGGCAACCCCCAATTCCTTCTCTATTCGGGAGACGACGGTGATGAGGGAGAGCGAGTCGCTGTCGTAGTCGTCGATGAAATGACCGCTGTCCGTCAGCTCTCCCTCTTCCAGCTCGAGTTCCTCGATGACGATCCGGCTCACCTGCTCGTGGTAGCCGGCCGCCGACGCCACGGTCTGCTGAGTCATGTGTGTTCCTCTCATCGCCTGCTGCCTTGACGAAGGGAACGTAAGCGGGCCGGAGCGGGCCGGACAAGGGGCGCCCAACGAAAGAGGCAGCGCATTCCCCGAAAGTGACAGCAAAGGCTTCTCCCCCGCCCCGCGCGACTATTCGGAGACCTTTTATCTGCCCTCTACGGCGGTTCCAAATCCTTCTGGAATCATCGCCGTAGCCGTAATTCCGGGAGACAGAAGAAGGCGATGGACGAGATGACAGGTCCGCGATTGGCTCTGGTGTTTCCGGGGCAGGGCGCGCAGCAGGCGGGAATGGGCCGGCCGTGGGCGTCGAGCCCCGGCTGGTTCCTGGCCGAGCGGGCGAGCGAGGTGTCCGGGCGTGACGTGGTGGAGCTGCTGCTCCGTTCCGACGACGCGTATCTGCGGCGCACCGACAACGCGCAGCTCGCCACGTTCGTCCTGGAGATGGTGATCCTGAGCGAGCTGCGGCAGGTCCTGCCCGCCGCGGGCCGCCCCCTGGTGTGCGCGGGCCACAGCCTCGGCGAGTACGCGGCGCTCGTCGCGGCCGGAGTCATCGGTTTCGAGGACGGCGTACGGCTCGTCGCGGCGCGCGGCGAGGCGATGCGCAAGGCGTGCGCGGACGCGCCCGGCACGATGGCCGTGGTCCTCGGGCTGTCCGCCGGTGAACTGGAGAAGGCCGCCGCGTCGGTGCGCGAGGACGGCGGCCGGGTCTGGGTCGCGAACCTCAACTCGCCTCAGCAGACCGTTCTTTCGGGCGAGGCCGACGCCGTGGAGCGGTGCTCGGCGGTGGCCGCGGGGCTGGGGGCGACGCGTGTCGTGTCGATCCCGGTGGGCGGCGCCTTCCATACGCCGCTGATGGCCCCGGCGGCCGTGTCGTTCGAGCGGGCACTGGCGGGGACCGAGTTCCTGCACGGCTTCACGCCGGTCGTGGCGAACGTCGACGCACGCCCCTACCGCGGTTCCGACGGCTGGCCCGAGTTCCTGAAGCGGCAGCTGACGTCCCCGGTGCGCTGGTCGGACTCGGTGCGCACGATGGCCGACGAGCTGCACTGCGACATGTTCGTCGAGATCGGCCCCGGCCGTACGCTCACGGGCCTGGCCCGCAAGACCGCGCCGCGCGTCTCCCGGCTCACGGTCGGCGAACCGGGGCAGCTGCCCGCGGTGCCGACCCCGCTCCCGTCGACGCCGACCCGGAGTGTTGCATGACCTCCACGGAGACTACGGACAGTTGGGACGCGGTCGTCGTCGGCTCCGGTATCGGCGGTCTCGTCTGTGCCGCGTATCTCGCGGTCTCCGGCAAGCGGGTCCTGGTCGCCGAGCAGGGCGGCGTCGCGGGCGGCAACAGCCATGTGTTCCGCAGGCGCCGCGCCTACGAGTTCGACGTCGGCGTGCACTATCTCGGCGACTGCGGGCCGGACGGACTGCTGCCCGCGGTCCTGGACGGGCTCGGCCTGCGCGAACGGCTCACGTACCGCGAGATGAACCCGGACGCCTTCGACCGCGTCGTGATTCCCGGCGCCACGCTCGACATGCCGGCGGACTGGGCGACGTACCGCAAGCGGCTCCGGGAGGCGTGCCCGGACGACGCGGCGGGGATCGACACGTTCCTCGACGTCGTGGCGGGGCTCGGCACCGAGCGGCGGGACGCGATCGTCGCCGCCGAGGACCTCCCGATGTCCGAACTCCCGCAGCACGCCCCGCAGTCGGTGGCCTGGGGGCGCCGCACCCTGACCGAGCTGTTCGACCACTGCGGCCTGTCGCCACGGGCCCGTACGCTGCTCGCCGCCCAGTCGCCGAACTACGGCATGGCACCCGACGAGGCGACCGTCGCCCTGCACGCCACGGTCACCGACCACTACATCCGGGGCGCCTACTACCCGCAGGGCGGCGGCCAGATGCTCGCGGCCGGGCTCCTCGAAGTGATCCGCGCGCACGGCGGCACACTGCGCACGTACAGCAGGGTGACGCGGATCGCCGTCGAGGAGGGCCGCACGCGCGGCGTCGAGTTCGCCGACGGCAGCCGCGCGCCCGCCCCGGTCGTCGTCTCGAACGCCGACTACCGGCGCACCATGCTGGACCTCGTCGGCGCGCAGAACCTGCCGCGCCGGCTCGCCGCCAAGACGCGCGACGCGCGGATGGCGCTCCCCTGGGCGGCGGTCTACGTGGCCCTCGACCGGGACATCGAACAGCACGCCAACCTGTGGTGGTACCGCGGCGACGACATCGAACGGTTCTACACGGGGCTGCGCGCCGGCACCGTGGAGGGCGGCTCGGACTTCCTCTTCGCCTCGTTCGCCTCCGGCAAGGACGACGTCACCCCTCGCATCTGCCCTCCGGGCCACTCCAACTTCCAGCTGATGACGCTGTGCCCGCCCGGCTTCGAGCAGTGGGGCGTGAGTACGGGCCCCGCGGACGGCGAGAAGTACCGCCGCAACCCCGTGTACCAGAAGGAGAAGGCCCGCCTCACGGACGCGGTCCTGGACGCGGCGGAGGAGCTGCTCGGCCCGCTGCGCGGTCACCTCACGCACCTGGAGACCGCGACTCCCCTCACCCACGAGCGCTTCACGCTCTCCAGCGGCGGTACGCCCTTCGGCATGGCGCACTGGGGCGCGGCCGGGGCCCGCCCGGATTCGGCGACCTGCGTCGAGGGCCTCTACATCGCCGGCGCGGACACCCGCTACGGCAACGGCATCACGGGCTCGGCGGTCAGCGGCATCGCCTGCGCGGGCCGGATCCTGGACCGCCGCCTGATGCACGAGGTGCACACCGGATCCGTCCTTTCGGACCCGTCCCTGCTCCCGGAACGAGGCGAGGGCTGGGACCCGCTTGATGTGTCCAGGGGAGACGACGTCCTGCTCTGAACCGGCCCGCAAGGAGACCCCGGATGCACTCCACCCCGATCGTGGCCCGCATCGACCGCTGCCGGGCAGGCGTGTGCGGGCGGTGCGGGGTGAGCACGCGATGCGGCTGAGCGCCGGCGAGCGGCGGGAGGCCGTCGTGCGGGCCGCGTTCGTCGAGTTCGCCGGGCGCGGGTACCACGGCACGTCGACGGAGGCGATCGCGCGGCGGGTCGGGGTGTCGCAGCCGTATCTGTTCCGGTTCTTCCCGACCAAGCACGCCCTGTTCGAGGCGGCCACCGACCGCTGTTTCCAGCGCCTCGCCCAGGCCCTGGGCGAGGCGCCCGCGACCGTGGAGGGGATGGGCCGGGCGTACGCGGAGCTGCGCGCCGACCGGGACGTCACCCTCATGCTGCTCCAGGCCGCCGCCACGGCCGCGTCGCCGGGCCAGGACGCGTTCGCCGCGCGGGTCCGGCGCGGCTGGCTGGACCTGTGGGACCTGGCCGGTGAGCGCACGGGCGCCTCGCCCGCCGACCTCGCCGCGCTCTTCGCCCACGGCCTGCCGCCCGCAGCAGCCCCGCACCGGACCCCGATCGCGGCCCCGGCCTCGATACCGGTTCCGGCGGCGGGCGGTCAGCCCCGGTAGAGGTCCTCGATCTCCCCCTCGTACGCGCCCGCGACCGCATGCCGCTTGATCTTCAACGAGGGGGTGAGCAGCCCGTTGTCCTCGGTGAACTCGCCCTCCACCAGGGCGAATTTACGTATGGACTCGGCCCGCGAGACCGCCTCGTTCGCATAGTCGACGGCCTGCTGCACCGCCGCGATCATCCGCGGGTCACGGACGACGTCGGCCGTCGGGGTGTCGGCGGGCATCTTCCGTACGGACAGCCAGTGCGCGACCGCCTCCGGCTCCAGCGTGATCAGCGCGGCGACGTAGGACCGGTTGTCGCCCACGACGATGCACTGGCCGACCGGCGGGCGGCTGCGCAGCCGGTCCTCCAGGACGGCCGGCGAGACGTTCTTGCCGCCGGAGGTGACGATGATGTCCTTCTTGCGGCCGGTGATGGTGAGATAGCCGTCCTCGTCGAGGGCCCCCAGGTCACCGGTGGCGAACCAGCCGCCGTCCAGCACCTCCGCCGTCGCCTCGGGGTTGTTCCGGTATCCGCCGAACACGATGCCGCCCTTGATGAGTACCTCCCCGTCGTCGGCGATCCGGACGGCCGTGCCCGGCACCGGGAGACCGACCGTCCCGGGACGCGGGGCGAGCGGCGGAGTGATCGTGGCGGCGGCGCTGGTCTCCGTCAGGCCGTACCCCTCGTAGACGAGGATCCCGGCGGCGTAGAAGAAGAGGCTGAGGCGCCGGTCGAGGGGGGAGCCGCCGCTGATCGCGTAGCGCAGGCGCCCGCCGAGCTCCTTGCGCACGCGGCGGAACACCAGCAGGTCGTAGAGGCCGCGGGCGATCCTGAGACCGAGGGACGGGCCTTTGCCGCGGGGATCCCGGCCGCGGCCGAGGAAGCGGGCCAGGTGCGCCTCGCCGTAGTTCACCGCGATCCGGTCGGCCCGGTCGAACGACGCGCCGCGGCCGAGTTTCTCCGCGGTGGCCCGGCCCGTGTCGTGGATCTTCTCGAAGAGGTACGGCACCCCGACGACGAACGTCGGCCGAAAGGAGCGCAGTTGGGGCCGCAGCTCGTCGGGCCTGATACCGGGGCAGTGGCCCAGTTCGATACGGGCGAGCATGCAGGAGATCTGGATGGTGCGGCCGAGGATGTGCGCCAGGGGAAGGAACAGCAGCGTCGAGGCGACCTGTCCGGTCACCTCCTTGAAGATGGGATGCAGCAGCTCCGCCGTGTTCGCGGCCTCGGTGTGCAGATTGGCGTGGGTGAGGACGCAGCCCTTCGGCTTCCCGGTGGTCCCGGAGGTGTAGCAGACGGTCGCGACGGTGTCGGGGGTGAGGGCAGTGCGCCGCTTGGTCACCTCGTCGTCTTCCACCTCCCGCCCCAGGGTGGCGAGTTCGAGTACGGCGCCCGCGTCCAGCTCCCAGCAGCGCGGCCGCTCCCCCTCGGGCAGCGCGGCGAGCGCGGTCCGCGCGGTGGCCGTGTTCTCGGGTGTCTCGGTGATCAGATGGCGCGCGCCGGAGTCCCGGACGATCCACTCGATCTGTTCGGCCGACGAGGTGGCGTAGACGGGTACGGTCTGCCCGCCGGCCGCCCAGATGGCGAAGTCGAGGACGGTCCACTCGTAGCGCGTACGGGACATGAGGGCGACGCGCCCGCCGGGTTCGAGGCCTCCCGCGATCAGCCCCTTGGCCGCCGCGGTCACCTCACGCGCGAAGGCCGCCGCCGTGACGGGACGCCAGCGCTCGCCCTCCTTGCGCCGCAGGACCACGGCGTCGGGCGCCTCGGCGGCGTTCGTGAAGGGGATGTCGGCGGGCGTGCTCCCGCCGGGGTCCGCGGCGAGGGCGGCCGTGCGCACCTCGCGCACGGTTCCGTGCTCGTCCTTGACGGTCTCGACGGTGGCCCGGTCCGTCAAGTCAGCGCGCTGCTGTGCCCGTTGAAGATCCTTGCGTACGCCCATGACGGCTCCAGGTCGCGGCTGACGTGATCCCTGCGTCTCGCTCGTCCCACGCAGACTTACAGACTTACTCGGCCGTCAACTTACTCACGCGTAACGGAAATTCAATGGGGCCGACGCGACCGAACTGCGCGGGCCGGTGAGGGTCCCGCGCGGTCAGGCCTCGCGCGGGGTCCAGACCTCGCCGTCGAGGACGTGCCGCATCCCCACCCACACCATGTTCATCAGCCGCAGCGCGATCCCGTCCGGCGACTGGCCCGGGTGGCGCTCCATCCAGTCGGTGAGCGCGTCCGCGGCGCCGACGAGCGCGTGGGCCACGAAATCGGCGTCCTCGGCGTCGAGCAGGGCCCCCCGTCCGCTGTCCGCGATGCCGTCCCCGACCAGGCCCGCGACCTCGGCCATGACGGCCCGGCGCGCCTCCGCGACCGCGGCGGCGATGGCGGCGCTGAGCTCGGAGGCCTGACGGTGCAGGACGACCCAGGAGTCACGGTGTCCGGCGACGAACCCGAAGAACGCGGCGAGGCCCGCGTAGAGCCGCTGCTCGGGCTCGCCGCCCGCCCGCGCCGCCCCCTGGAACGCGGCGACGAGCCGGGCCGACTCCCGGCACAGGCACGCCAGGAACAGCCCTTCCTTGGAGTCGAGGTAGAGATAGACCATCGGCTTGGAAACGCCCGCGAGTTCGGCGATCTCGTCGACGGACGCGGCGTGGTACCCGCGCTTGGCGAAGACCCGCACGGCGACGTCGATCATCTGCTGCTCGCGCTCGCGGCGCGGGACACGGCGCCGCCGGCCGGCAGGGGCACCCGGTCCGCCACCGCTCGCCCCCGAAGGCTCTCCGAGCCCCCCGTAGCCTTCTGCCGGATCGCCCGTTATACCCGTCACGCTTGTCAGCCCATCTGCCCCGGCCGTAACCTTACCGATTGGTAAGTTTACTGAATGGTAAGCAGTTTCGGCACACGGAGGGTTCCATGGGCGAGGGCGCAAGCACGCGCGACGGGATTGCCGGACTCGATTTCTCGGCGGTCACGCCCGAGCAGTTCGCGGCGATCGTGAAGGGCCTGTCCGCCAAGGAGATCGACCGGATCGCGCGGGACGGCGAGCTGCGGGCCCGCATCCTCGAAGAGGTCTTCGCGCGCATGGAGCGGCAGTTCAAGCGGGATGCCGCGGGCTCGCTCCAGGCCCTGATCCGCTGGAAGGTCACCAGCGCCGCGGACCAGGCGGAGGCCGTGTTCGAGACGGCGATCGCGGACGGGACCTGCACGGTCACCGAGGGCCGCTCGGACGCCACGCCGCGCGTCACGCTCGCCATGGGCGACGCGGACTTCCTGAAGCTGGTCTCGGGCAATCAGAGCCCCGTCATGATGTTCATGATGCGCAAGGTCAAGATCACCGGCGATGTCGCGTTCGCCGCGGGCCTCAACCGCTACTTCGACCTCCCCAAGCCGTGACGGCGGGGCCCTACGCTGCCGGGGTGACCACGACACCGCACGCGCACGCGCACCCGCACGCGCACACTGACCAGGACCGGCTGATCTACGGATGCATGGGGCTGGGCGGGAGTTGGGACTCCGCGCCCTACAAGGCCGCCGACATCGACGCCGCCGAGGCCGCCGTGCAGGCGGCCCTCGACAGCGGCATCACCGCGTTCGACCACGCCGACATCTACCGCGACGGCAAGGCCGAGGCCGTGTTCGGCGAGGTGCTCGCCCGGACGCCCGGGCTGCGCGAGCGCATCACCGTACAGACCAAGTGCGGGATCCGCCTCGCCGACGGCGACCGCCCCGGGGTGTACGACCTGAGCGGCGCCCGCATCGTGCGGTGCGTCGAGGAGAGCCTGACCCGGCTGCGGACCGACCACGTCGACGTCCTGTTGCTGCACCGCCCCGACCCGCTGGCGGACCCGGGCGAAGTGGCCAAGGCCCTCACCTCGCTCCAGGAGCAGGGCCTCGTCAGGAGTTTCGGCGTCTCCAACATGAGCGCCCACCAGATCGCCCACCTCCAGTCCCACCTGGACTTCCCGCTCGTCGCCAACCAGCTGGAGATGAGCCTGAAGAGCCGGGACTGGGTGGAGGCCGGAGTCCTGGTCAACACGCCCGAGGCCGCCACGAACGGCTTCCCGCTCGGCACCCTGGAACACTGCGCCACCCACGGGATCCGCCTCCAGGCGTGGGGTCCGCTCGCCCAGGGCAGTTACACGGGCCGCGAGGCGACCCCCGCCGAATACGCCACGGCCCAGCTGGTCACGGCCCTGGCCGAGAAGAAGCACACCACCCCGGAGACGATCATCCTGTGGTGGCTCCAGCGCCACCCGGCCCGCATCGCCCCGGTCATCGGCACGGCCAACCCCACCCGCATCCGAGCCTGCCGCGACGCCGCCCGCCGCGACCCCGAACTCACCCACGAGGAGTGGTACGAGCTGTGGGTGACGGCTCGGGGGGCGGCGCTCCCCTAGGGCCTGTTCGAAGACAGGTCCCAGGGCTAAGCGCTGCGCAGCCGCGCGTACGTCCCGCCCCTGGCGAGGAGTTCCCGGTGCGTACCGCACTCCACGAGACGGCCGCCGTCCACGACAAGGATGCGGTCCGCGTCCGGCGCCAGCGCCAGATCGTGGGTGATCACGATGGTCGTACGGCCCGCCATCAGCCGGCGTAGCGGCTGCACCACGCGTCGTGCGGCCAGCGCATCGAGTCCGGCGGTCGGCTCGTCGAGAACGAGGACGGGGGCGCCGCGCAGCACGGCGCGGGCGATCGCGATGCGCTGCAGCTGACCGCCGGAGAGGGCGGCGGTGGCGGGGGCGATCCGGGTGTCGTAGCCCTCGGGCAGATCGGTGATGAACTCGTGGGCGGCCGCGTCCACTGCCGCCTGCCGGATCTCCCGCTCGCCGGCGCCCGGGAGGCCGCAGGAGATGTTCTCGCGGATGGTGCCGTGCAGGATCAGGGTCTCCTGGGGCAGCAGGGCCACGTTCTCGCGGAGGAACTCCAGCGGTACGTCGGTGAGCGGCACCCCGTCGAGGCGTACGGTCCCGGCCGTCGGGTCGTAGAAGCGCAGCAGCAGCTTGGAGAGGGTCGACTTGCCTGCTCCGCTTTCCCCTGTGATCAGGACGAGTTCGCCGGGCTCGGCGGTCAGTGACACGTCTGTCAGCGATTCCGCGGGAGCGTCCGGGTAGCGGAAGGAGACGCCCTCGAGGCTGATGCGGCCGTGCACGGGCCAGGCCGGCCGGGGTGAGACGGGGTCGGTCACCGCGGGCTCGGCGTCCAGGACCTCCTGGATCCGTTCCGCTCCGGCCGTGGCGGCGGTGAGCGTGAGGCCCAGCTGCCCGAGGTTGCGGATCGGCGGATAGAGGTAGCCGATGAAGGCCGCGAAGGCGAGCAGATCGCCGAGCGTCATACGGCCCGCGGCGATCTCCCAGGCGCCGAATCCGATGACGGCCAGCACACACAGCGTCTCGACGACCTCGACGAACTGCTCGTACAGCTCGCTCGCGCGGGCGCCACGCACGGAGGCGCGCAGCCACGCACGGGCCTCGTGGTCGAGCCGGCGTTCCTCGTCCCGGCGCAGGTTGTAGGCCTGGGTGAGGACGACATTGCCGAGGGACTCCTCGACGACCGAGGTGATGGCGCCGTCGGCGGTGCGCTCCTCACGGGCCGCGGACCTGATGCGGCCGGCGAAATGGCGGGCGGCGACGAGGAAGAGAGGGGCGAGCAGGAAGGTGACGAGGGCGAGGTCCCAGCGGAGCCAGAGGGCAGCGGCCATGTAGAAGACGGTGGAGAACAACGCGGAAACGGTGCCCACCACGCCGGACACCACCATCTGTTCGATGGCCTCGACATCACCGGTGAGCCGCTCGACGAGATCGCCCTGCCGGTGCTTCTGGAAGAAGTGCGGGGGCAGCCCCTGCACATGACGGAACACGCCGGCGCGCAGCCGCAGGACGAACCGCTCCGCGGTCCATACAGCGAGCGAGTTCCCGGCATACCCGACCGCGGCGCCGATCACGGCAACACCGAGCCACTGCGCGGCGGGCACCCAGAATGCGGAGAGCGATCCCGCAGCCAGCGCGTGGTCGGTGAGATGCGCGAAAATCAGGATCGAGGCTGTCTCGGCGAGCGCGGCGACCACGACGCAGACAATGATCAGGACCAGCCATCTGCGGTCACCACGCGTCAACGGCCAGAATCGCCGGAACGCCTGACGGGCACCCGTGCTTTTATGCTCCATCAACTCCCCCAATCCCTCTGACTCCTCCGACTTCCTCAACTCCTTCTGTCCGAACCGGGAACACGGCTGAGGCGGGCCCCCGGCGCACGCCTGGGGCCCGCCTCGACGGCACGGTTCAGCAGTCCTTGCCGGCCTTGTTGCCGACCGGACGGCGGCGGGGCTGGTGCTTCGGCTTGGGCGCCGCCCGGTGTGCGGCGGCCGGCTTCGCGCCGGGCTTGCGGGTCTTCTTGACGGGGGCGATCTTGTGGAAGCTCATGAGGGTGGTCCCTTTCTCGGTGACGCTTTTCCTTTTGCCGTAAGCCCTTTCCGGCTTCGACACGGAAAACATTACGCGGGCTCCGGCCGCGGAATGACCAAATGGGATGAGAACTCGATCAGTTACGTCTGAGTTCAATTCTCATCACCCTTCAGGAACTGAACAGGCATTCATACAGAATTTACGCCGCCCTATTCGGCGGTCGATTACTCCGCCTCGATATTCACCCAGAACCTACAGGGCAAAATGACAGCTTCTCCAACCTGCGCGAGCGGGTACGGCTGCCCTCAGATCCGTAGTTCGTCGGCCCTGCGTATCGCTTCCGCGAGCCGCCGCACGTCCTTGTCCTCCGTCACGCGGGCCAACTTGTCCGCACGTGAGGCCAGTTGGGACAGCGTGGGCGCTCCCGGCAGCGCGCCCTGCCTCAGCGCGTCCGCGAAGTAGGCGGCCGTGGCCGTCAGTTGGAGGCCGCGGTTCGAGCGCCATACGTCCGTGTCCAGCGCGGACGCCTCGATCTGGGTCGTCTCCTCGTGCGGGGCCCGCGTGTCGGGGTCCAGCCAGCGCACGCCCGCCGTCGCGACGTGGCCGCTCGCGCCCGGGCGCAGCCGTATCGCGTACAGCGCGGTCACGGTGTGGCCGGGGCCGACCTCGCCGCCGTCCACGCGGTCGTTGCGGTAGTCGTCGTCGGCGACCTGCCGGTCGTCGTAGCCGATGAGCCGGAACCGCTGCACGGTCTGCGGGTCGAAGGCGACCTGCGTCTTGGCCTCACGGGCGCGCAGTTCGATGTTCTGCGGCAGCTCGTCGCAGAAGACCTTCCGGGCCTCCTCGGGGGTGGAGACGTACGTCGTGTGGCCGTCGCCCTTGTCGGCGAGGCGCTCCATCAGGGCGTCGCCGTACTCACTGCCGACTCCTACGCCGAACAGCGTGATGCCGTGCTCTCGCCGGGCGTCGGAGATCCGGTCGAGGATCGCGTCCGCGTCGGTCTCACCGGTGTTGGCGAGGGCGTCGGAGAGGAGGACGACGCGGTTGGTGGCGCCGGGGCGCGCTCCCTCGACCGCGGTGTCGTAGCCGGTGCGGACACCCGCGTCGAGGTTCGTCGAGGACATGGGCTCCAGGCGGTCGATCGCGTCATGGACCCGTCCCCGGCCGCCGCCGACGCGGGTCATCGGCAGCACCGTCTCGGCCGTCTCGCTGAAGGTGACGAGTGCGAGTGAGTCGTCCGGTCGCAGTTGGTCGGTCATGACGCCGAGGGACTGCTTGACCAGGTCGAGCCTGCCGGTTTCGGACATGGAGCCGGAGACGTCGATGACGAAGGTGAGCGCGGCGGGCGGCCGCTCGGACGCCGGGGCCGCCGGGCCGGTGGCGAGGCCGACCCGGAGGAAGGACCAGCCCTCCTCGCCGGCGCGGGCCCCGTCCGCCGTCACGGAGAAGCCGTTGCCCTCGGGGCGCGGGTAGTCCTGGCGGAAGCTGTTGATGAACTCCTCGGGCCGCACGGTCTTCGGGTCGGGCAGGCGCCCGTCGGCGAGGGTGCGGCGGGCGTAGCCGTAGGACGCGGTGTCGACGTCGAGGGCGAACGTGGAGAGGTAGTCCGCGGGCGTCGGCGACGGGGTGTCGGTCGGCGCGATGTCGCGCTGCTCGCCGTCGGCCTCGGTGCCCGGCGCGGGCGTCGCGGGTGCGGAGGGGCGGGCCGGTGCGGGGGCGGGCAGCGGGCCCGCGCGCCGCGCCTTGCCGTGGTCCGCCGAGGAGCCGTCGCTCCCGCCCCCGCACCCGGTGACGAGGAGGCAGCCCACGAGCGCCGCCGCGAGCAGGCCGACCGCCCGTGTCCGTGCGCGTGGCCGCCTCCGCGCCAGCGCCGATGCCCGCGTACGGTCGCGGTCCCCTGCCCGGTGCTCGCTGTCAGGCCTCATCCGTGCCCCCTCGGTTCGCCGATCGCTGCGTCAACCCTTGTGAATGTGACGTCCGAGACGGCCGGAACGAGCAGTCGGTGGCGTTGCGGATGAATCTCGATGCGGCTACGGAGGGGGCCCGCCGACGCCGGAGGGTGATCCTCCGGAGACCTACGAGACGATGTCCTTGCGGCGAAATCCCCGGAAGGCCAGGGCGAACAGGACGACGGCGTACGTTACCGAGACGGCCGTCCCCTGGATCATGCCGCCCCACTCCAGGTGCGGCTGGATGGCGTCCGCCCACGCGAACTGCCAGTGCGCGGGCAGGAAATCGCGCCAGTCGCCGAGCGCCGTCACCGCGTCGAGCACATTGCCCACGATGGTGAGCCCGACCGCGCCGCCGACCGCGCCGAGCGGCGCGTCCGTCTTCGTCGACAGCCAGAACGCGAGTCCCGCGGTGACCAGTTGGGACACGAAGATGTACGCGATCACGACGAGCAGCCGCTGCGCCGCCGTGCCCGCGGGGAGCGCGCCGCCGGTCGGGATCTCCAGCGGGCCCCAGCCGTACGTGGCCGTGCCGACCGCGAGGGCGACGACAGGCAGCAGGACCATCGCGGCGAGGCTGAGGGTGAGGGCGACGGTGAGCTTGCTCCACAGGAGGCGGGCGCGGGGCACGGGCGCCGCGAGGAGGTAGCGCAGGCTGGACCAGCCTGCCTCGGAGGCGACCGTGTCCCCGCAGAACAGGGCCACGGGGATCACGAGCAGGAACCCGGCCGAGACGAACAGGCACGTCGCGGCGAAGTTGGCGCCGGACGCGGTGGCCGTGTCCATCAGCGTCACCCGGCCGTTGCGCGAGCCCGGGTCGCCGCCGATGGCGAACGCGACGACCAGGACGAACGGCAGCAGGGCGAGGACGGCGCCCATGACGAGCGTGCGCCGCCGCTTCAGCTGGCGTACGGCCTCGACCCGCAGGGGCAGGGTGCGGCGCGCGCGGTATCCGGGCGCCACGTCGGTGGACTCGACGAGCGCGGTCATCCGGCTTCGCCTCCGATCAGGGTCAGGAACGCGTCTTCGAGGCGGCGGTGCGGGCCGAGCGATGCGACCGGCACGTCGAGCCGGACCAGCTCGGCGAGGAGCCTGGCGGCGGCCGTCTCCCGGTCGCCGGCGGGAGGCATGAGGACCGCGGACCGGGCCGGGTCCTCGGGCGCCGCCGGGGCGCTCTCCGTGGCGACCTCCGCGGGAACCGCCCCGGCCGTCGCCGGGACACCCGTGTGCGCGGGAGCGGCGAGACGGACCAGGAGTCCGCCGTCCGCGCGGGCCGCCGACTCCACGCCCGGCAGCGCCTCCACCTTCTCCACCAGCGCGTCGGAGATGTCCGCCGCGAGCCCGGCCAGGAGGGTGTCGCCGGAGCCGATGATGTCGGCGACCGGTCCCGCCTGCACCAGGCGGCCGCGGTCCATGACCACCAGGTGCGTGCAGGTCTGCTCGACCTCGGCGAGGAGATGGCTGGAGACGATGACCGTGCGGCCCGCGGCGGCGTACCGGATCATCACCTCGCGCATCTCGCGGATCTGGGGCGGGTCGAGGCCGTTCGTCGGCTCGTCGAGGATGAGGAGGTCGGGCAGGCCCAGCATGGCCTGCGCGATGGCGAGCCGCTGGCGCATGCCCTGTGAGTAGGTGCGCACGGCGCGGGCAAGGGCGTCGCCGAGCCCGGCGATCTCCAGGGCCTCTTCCAGGTGCGCGTCCTCGGCGGGGCGGCCGGTGGCCGCCCAGTACAGCTCCAGGTTCTCCCGGCCGGACAGGTGCGGCAGGAAGCCCGCGCCCTCGACGAACGCGCCGACCCGCGACAGGACGGGCGCGCCCGGCCTGATGGCGTGCCCGAAGACGCGGATCTCGCCGCCGTCGGGCCCGATGAGGCCCATCAGCATGCGCAGGGTTGTGGTCTTGCCCGCGCCGTTCGGCCCGAGGAGGCCGAGGACCTGGCCCTTCTCCACGCGGAAGGACAGGTCACGGACCGCGTACCGGTCGGCGGACTTCGCGTACTTCTTGCTCAGGTCGGTGATCTGGAGCGGGACTTCGGCGAGGTCCGGGGCCGGGGCTCCCGCGCTCGCGCGGCGGCGCCCGGTGAGCAGCAGGGCGAGCGCCGCCAGGACGCCGGCGAGGGGCAGCCACCACACCCAGGCGGGCAGCGGCGCGGCGGCCGTGCGCACGGCGGGTGCGGTGGGCACGGACAGGTCGCTCTTGAGGGAGACGCTGTACGTGGCGGGGTGCGTCGGGGACGCGTAGCCGAGGTCCGTGGAGGACAGGACGAGGCGCAGCCGGTGGCCCTTCTGCACTTCGTGGTCGATGGCGGGGAGCGTGAGCGTGACGTCCTTGCCACCGCCGGCTCCGGAGCCCACCACCCTTACGGGCGAGGCGAGTTGGGAGGGCAGTACCGGCTGGGACCCGCCGCCGGGCGCGACGTCGTACACCTTGCCGAACAGGACGGCGTCGTCGCTGTCGGACGTGACGTGCACCGTCACCGTCGGGGACCCCGTGACGTGCAGGTCGTCGCGCAGGGGCGCCGACTCGAAGTGGGCGAACTGGCCGGGGAAGTCGAGGGAGAGGCCGACGCCCAGGGAGGAGAGCTGGCCGAGTCCGCCACCGCCGCCGCCTCCGAGCCCCGGCAGGTTCGAGATGGCGGGCGGGCTGGCCCCTGCGGGGTTGTCGACGCGCTGCTCGCGCCCGGTCAGCGGCACGCGGCGCGGGTCGTTCGCGAGGCCCGGGTACGTGTCGCTGCTCGCGCCGCGCAGCTGGGCGGCGCCGTCGGTCGAGTCGACGCCTCCGGTGCGGGTGACGCGGAAGGCGGGGCCGGTGTCGGCGGCCTTGTCGTCCTTCAGGTAGCGGTCGAACCAGGAGTCGACGCGGGCTTCGACCCGCCCCGTCTCGCGGTCGCCGCCGTCGTGACCGCCCGCGATCCAGTCGACGTCGACAGGCGCGCCGTTGGCCCGGATCGCCTTGGCGGCCGCGTCGGCCTGGCCGAGCGGGAACAGGGAGTCGGTCTGGCCCTGCATCAGGAGCGTGGGCACCTTGATGTGCTTGCCGACGGCGATCGGCGAGCGCTCCTCGAGGAGTGCGCGGGCCGCGGCGTCCGGCTTCCCGGCCTCGGCGACGCGCTCGTACATGCGGCACAGCTGCGGCTCGAACCGGTCGCAGCCGCCGCCGGTGTTGATGAAGAGCCCGGCCCAGAGCTTCTTGTAGACGCCCTGGGGGAACAGTGCGTCGGCGAGGTTCCAGTACGTGATCTGCGGGGCGATGGCGTCGACCCGGTCGTCGTACCCGGCGGCGAGCAGCGAGACCGCTCCGCCGTACGAGGCGCCGGTGACGCCGACGCGCGGGTCGCCCTTCTTGTCGAGCTGCACCTCGGGCCGCTTCGCCAGCCAGTCGATGAGCCTGGACGCGTCGGCGACCTCGCCCTTCGGGTCGTTGAGCCCGATCTTGCCCGTGGAGTGGCCGAAGCCGCGCGCCGACCAGGTCAGCACGGCGTATCCGTCGCGGGCGAGGCCCTCGGCCTGGGCGCGCAGCTCGTCCTTGCTGCCGCCGAAGCCGTGGGCGAGCAGGACGGCGGGGCGGCGCTCGGATCCGGGCGTCGTGAAGTACGACGTGTCGATCCTGGCTCCGCCCGTGTCCATCACCCTGTCGCGGCGCTGCACGGGGGGCGCGTCGTCCGAGGCGGCCGCGGCCGTCCACGTGCCTGCGCCCGCGAGCACCACGACGGCAGCGGCGGCGGCCGCCCACCGCCGTGGCCTGGCCCGCGGTCCGGTCAGTCGTAGATCCATGCGTCAACGGTACGGGCGCCCGCCGACAACGGGGGCAGCCCCCGGTGTGAACCGGGGGACCTCCCTGGGGAGTAGGGTCCCTCCCTCGCGTACACCGCTCGTGGTACGAAGCGTCATGCAGAAATCCGGCATCCGCCGTGCGCGCACCGTCGACGAACTGACCGCCGCCGGGCCTCTGTTCGACGGGCCCGCTCTTCCCGAGTGGTCGGCCCGTTTCCTTCGGACGCCGGGCCATCATCTCTTCCTGGCCTACGAGGACGACGAGCCCGTGGGCTTCGTCAGCGGGGTGGAGACGGTTCACCCGGACAAGGGGGTGGAGATGTTCCTGTACGAGCTGTCGGTGGCCGAGCCGTACCGGCGCCGCGGCGTCGGCCGCTCCCTGGTCGAGGCGCTGGCGGCGCTGGCCAGGGAGCGGGGCTGTTACGGGATGTGGGTCGGCGTGGACACGGACAACGCGCCCGCGCTCGCGACGTATCGCGGCGCGGGCGGCCGGGACGGCGGTGGGTGCGCCGTCATCGAGTGGTCGTTCGTCTGAGCGCCGCCCGGGGCGGAGCCGGCGCTCAGACCTGCTCGTCCTCGGGGATCGACACCAGCCAGCGGGTGTCCTTGCGCGGCCGCAGGTAGAGCGCCCAGTAGAGGGTGGCCGCGGCGGTGATGCCGCCGGTCCACAGCAGGTAGGAGACCTCCTGCTGGCTGAGGATGTAGGCGAGTACGGCGATCAGGACCACCGGCACCGCGGGCCACAGCGGCATGCGCCAGGCCGGCTGGTCGCGGTGGGAGCCGCGGCGGGCGAGCAGCGCGGCCACGGCGACCAGGAGGTACATGCCGGTGACGGAGACGCCGGTCACGCCGTACAGGGTGTCGAGGTTGACGAAGCAGAGGGCCGCCCCGGGCACGCCCACGACGAGGGTCGCGACCCACGGGGAGCCGAAGAGGCCGAGCTTGGAGAGCGCGTTGTTGACCGGCTCGGGCCAGGACTTGTCGCGGGCGGAGGCGAACAGGACGCGGGAGTTCTGGATGACCATGACGATGCCCGCGTTGATGATCGCGAGGGCGACGCAGAGGCTGACGAACGTGCCGACGGCGGAGTTGGACCAGGCCTCGACCATGCCGCTGATGTCGCCGCTGGTGAGGGCGGCGAGGTCGGGGGCGCCCATGGTGATGGCGACGACCGGCACCAGGATGACCACGGTGGAGATGGCGAGGGTCGCGAGCACCGTGCGGGCCACGTTGCGGCGCGGGTTCTCCAGTTCCTCGGAGAGGTAGACCGCGGTCGAGAAGCCCTGCGTGATGAAGAGGGCGATGGCGAGCCCGGAGATGATCAGCATCGCGGTGACGGTGTCGGTGTGGCCGCCGGCCCCGGAGACGTGCAGGTCGACGAGGGAGCCGGCGCCGCGCTCGGAGTGGGCGAAGCCGAGGACGGCGACGACTCCGGCGGCGATGACCTCGAGGACGAGGAAGATGCCGGTGATCCAGGCGTTGGCGCGCAGGTCGAGCAGGCCCGCGAGGGTGGCGAGGAGCATGACGCCCGCTCCGGCGCCGGCGGCGGGCAGGTGCACGAGCGGGGCGAGATAGTCCGCGGTGCCCATCGCGATGACGGGCGGCACGATCATGACGACGAGCAGCGAGAGCACGAAGACGAGCCAGCCGGCGAGGCGGCCCGCGAGCGTCGACACCATGGCGTACTCGCCGCCCGCGCTGGGGATGAGGGTGCCCAGCTCCGAGTAGCAGAACGCGACAGCTATGCAGAGCAGCGAGCCGATCGCGATGGTGAGCGCGGTGGCGGTGCCGAGCGAGGAGAACAGGTCGGGGACGACCACGAAGAGCGTGGAGGCGGGCGTCACGCACGAGAGCGTGAGCAGGGTGCCGCCGACGACGCCGATGGAACGCTTGAGCTTCTGGGGACTGGCCGTGTTGCCGAGGGGCGCGAGGGGCTCCTCGGTGACGGTCGTGGGGCTTGTGCGAAGCGTGTCGGACATGGGGGAGCGGTTCCGATCGACTCGTGCGGCAGATGTTTCTGATACTCGGGCCGGGAGCGCTATCGCCTCCGAAGGGCTGTCGCGATGGGGGGTTGTTCGTCCGCTCCCGGCGCGTCATTGCACCGTGCGAAATCCGGAACGTCAACGGCCGTTTAGCTGCGGATTCCGCACCGGACGCGTGATCCAACTGCGGTCACTTCCAAGACGGTTCGCCGCAGCAAGTGCATTCCATCAGGCATCCCGGATGAATGACCTTGCTTTCCCAGGTGAACAGGCCGTGCCGTCTGGGACACCCGATACATCCCCTACGTACGGGAACCGCAGCCCCCGCTCCGAAGTCCGTCGAAAATCGTCCGCACTCCGGACACTCCCCCGGCGCCCCGGGCACACACAGAGGTGCCCCGGACGCGCTGTGCGGCGGCCGGGGCACCTGGTCCTGCCGGGACCTCAGTGGTTGCGCGGGAAGCCCAGGTCCACGCCCACGGGGGCGTCGGACGGGTCGGGCCAGCGCGTCGTGACGACCTTGCCGCGGGTGTAGAAGTGCGTGCCGTCGTTGCCGTAGATGTGGTGGTCGCCGAAGAGCGAGTCCTTCCAGCCACCGAAGGAGTGGTAGCCCACCGGCACCGGGATCGGCACGTTCACGCCGACCATGCCCGCCTCGATCTCCAGCTGGAAGCGGCGGGCGGCGCCGCCGTCGCGGGTGAAGATCGCGGTGCCGTTGCCGAACGGCGAGGCGTTCATGAGCGCCACGCCCTCCTCGTACGTGTCGACGCGCAGCACGCAGAGCACCGGGCCGAAGATCTCGTCCTGGTAGGCCTTGGCGGTCGTGGGGACGCGGTCGAGCAGGGAGAGGCCGATCCAGTGGCCGTTCTCGTGGCCCTCGACCGTGTAGCCGGTGCCGTCGAGGACGACCTCGCAGCCCTCGGCCGCGGCGCCGGTGACGTAGGACGCCACCTTGTCGCGGTGTGCGGCGGTGATGAGCGGGCCCATCTCCGAGGTCGGGTCGTTGCCGGGACCGATCTTGATCTTCTCGGCGCGGTCCTTGATCTTCGCGACGAGCTCGTCGGCGACGGAGCCCACGGCCACGACGGCCGAGATGGCCATGCAGCGCTCGCCCGCGGAGCCGTACGCGGCGGAGACCGCGGCGTCGGCGGCGGCGTCCAGGTCGGCGTCGGGCAGGACCAGCATGTGGTTCTTGGCGCCGCCGAGCGCCTGCACGCGCTTGCCGTTGGCGGAGGCCGTGGTGTGGATGTGGCGGGCGATCGGCGTCGAGCCCACGAAGGAGACGGCCGCGACGTCCGGGTGCTCCAGGAGGCGGTCCACGGCGACCTTGTCACCGTGCAGGACGTTGAAGACACCGTCGGGCAGACCGGCCTCGGAGAGCAGCTCGGCGATCTTCATGGACGCCGACGGGTCCTTCTCCGACGGCTTCAGCACGAAGGTGTTGCCGCACGCGATGGCGAGCGGGAACATCCACATCGGCACCATGGCCGGGAAGTTGAACGGCGTGATGCCGGCGACGACGCCGAGCGGCTGACGGATCGACGACACGTCGACGCGCGAGGCGACCTCGGTGGACAGCTCGCCCTTCAGCTGCACGGTGATGCCGCAGGCCAGGTCCACGATCTCCAGGCCGCGGGCGACCTCGCCGAGCGCGTCCGAGTGGACCTTGCCGTGCTCGGCGGTGATCAGCTCGGCGATGGCGTCGCGGTTGGCGTCGAGCAGCGCCCGGAACTTGAAGAGGATCGCGGTGCGCTTGGCGAGGGACGAGGTGCCCCACGTCGCGTACGCGGCCTTGGCCGAGGCGACCGCGGCGTCGACCTCGTCGACGTCGGCGAAGGCGACCTGCGTCGTGACAGCGCCGGTCGCGGGGTCGGTGACCGGGCCGAAATTGCCCGAGACACCCTCGACGGTCTTCCCGCCGATCCAGTGGTTGACGGTCTTGACGTCGGTCGTCATGAGGGCAAGCTCCTTTGGGGTCCTACGGGTGTTTCGGGTTTTTCGCGTTCTTTCACAGCCGGCGGCGCCGAGCGGTGACGTGCCGGTCGTACTCCTCGCGGGCCTTGACCGCCGACGGTCGGGTCGCTGTCTCGGCCACGGGCACATCCCACCACGCCTGCGCGGGGGGCGCGCCCGACACTGTGTCTGCCGTTTCGGTCTCCACGTAGACACATGTGGGACCGTCCGCCGCACGCGCCGCCGCGAGGGCTTCCCGCAGATCACGGACGGTTTTCGCGCGCAGCACCGTCATGCCGAGGCTGGCCGCGTTCGCCGCGAGGTCGACGGGCAGCGGGGCGCCCGTGTACGTGCCGTCGGCGGCCGGGAAGCGGTAGCCCGTACCGAACCCCTCGCCGCCCACGGAGGCCGAGAGCCCGCCGATGGACGCGTACCCGTGGTTCTGCAGGAGGACCACTTTGACCGGGATGTTCTCCTGGACGGCGGTGACGATCTCGGTGGGCATCATCAGATACGTGCCGTCGCCGACGAGCGCCCACACGGGACGGCCCGGCGCGGCGAGCGCGACCCCGATCGCGGCCGGGATCTCGTAGCCCATGCAGGAGTAGCCGTACTCGACGTGGTACTGGTCACGGGACCGGGCCCGCCACAGTTTGTGCAGGTCGCCGGGGAGCGAACCGGCCGCGTTGATCAGGATGTCGTCCTCGGTGACGAGTTCGTCGAGCGCGCCGAGCACCTGGGGCTGGGTGGGGTGCGCCAGGTCGTCGTCGGCCGTGAAGCAGGCGTCGACGCGGTACTCCCAGCGCTCCTTGTCGTCGCTGTACTCCATGACGTACGAGGGCTCCGCACGGTGGCCGCGGAGCCCGGCCGTGAGCTGTTCCAGGCCGGTGCGGGCGTCCGCGACCAGCGGCAGGGCTGCCATCTTGTGACTGTCGAAGGCCGCGATGTTGAGGTTGAGGAAGCGCACGCGGCCGGAGCCGAAGAGGGTGCCGGACGCGGTCGTGAAGTCGGTGTAGCGGGTGCCGACGCCGATGACGAGGTCGGCGGTGCGGGCGAGTTCGTTCGCGGTCGCGGTGCCGGTGTGACCGATGCCGCCGACGTCCGCGGGGTGGTCCCAGCGCAGGGAGCCCTTGCCGGCCTGGGTGGAGGCGACGGGGATCCCGGTCGCATCCGCGAACTCCTTCAGCGCCTCCTCGGCCCGGCTGTGGTGCACGCCGCCGCCCGCGACGAGCAGCGGCCTGCGCGCGGCGCGCACCGCGCGGACGGCCTCGTCCAGCTCGCGCGGGTCGGGCGCGGGCCGGCGCACGCCCCACACCCGCTCGTCGAAGAAGGCGTCGGGCCAGTCGTACGCCTCGGCCTGCACGTCCTGCGGCAGCGCGAGGGTGACCGCGCCCGTGTCGACCGGGTCGGCGAGGACGCGCATCGCGGCGAGGGCCGCCGGGATCAGGGCCTCGGGCCGGGTGATCCGGTCGAAGTACCTGGAGACGGGGCGCAGGCAGTCGTTGACCGACACATCACCCGCGTAGGGGACTTCGAGCTGCTGGAGCACGGGGTCGGCGGGCCGGGTCGCGAAGGTGTCGCCGGGCAGCAGCAGGACAGGCAGGTGGTTGATGGTGGCGAGGGCGGCGCCGGTGACGAGGTTGGTGGCGCCGGGCCCGATGGACGTGGTCACGGCCTGCGCGGCGAGCCGGCCGCTCTGCCGGGCGAAGCCGACGGCCGCGTGCACCATGGCCTGTTCGTTGCGGCCCTGGTGGTAGGGCATGTCGTCGGCGTACTCCAGGAGTGCCTGGCCGATCCCGGCGACGTTCCCGTGCCCGAAGATGCCCCACATCGCGTCGATCAGGCGGCGCCGCTCGCCGTCGCGCTCGGTGTACTGCCGGGACAGGAACCGCACGAGGGCCTGTGCTGTGGTGAGCCGCGTCATCGGTATCCCTCCGTCAGGTGATCGGGGTGGAAGCAGATCCGCCACTCCCGCTCCTCGCCCGGTCCCGCCATCACGTTCAGGTAGTACATCGTGTGTCCCGGCTGCGCGATCGACGGGCCGTGCCACCCGTCGGGGACGAGGACCGCGTCGCCCGTACGGACCTCGGCGAGCAGGTCGGTGCCGCCGGGCCTGGACGGCGAGACGCGCTGGTACCCGTACCCGCCGGGCCCCTCGATCTCGAAGTAGTAGATCTCCTCCAGCTCGGTCTCGACGCCCGGCCGGTGCTCGTCGTGCTTGTGGGGCGGGTACGAGGACCAGTTCCCGCCGGGCGTGATCACTTCGACGGCGATGAGCTGGTCGCACTCGAAGGCGTCGGCGGACGCGAAGTTGCGCACCTGGCGGGCGCTGGTGCCGGAGCCGCGGTGCTCGACGGGAACCTCCGGCGCGGGGCCGTAGCGGGCGGGGAGCTTACGCTCGCACTTCGCTCCTGCCAGGGCGAAGCGGCCTCCCGCGCCGGAGGCGATCTGCGCATGGGCGTCGCGGGGCACGTAGGCGAAGTCGCTGACCCCGCCGAACACGCTCTCCCGGCCCAGCAGTTCGATGATCCGGCCTCCCGTGTGCACCGTGCAACCACCTGTCAGGGGCAGCACGATCCATTCACTCGCACCGGTGTCCAGATCGTGGGTTTGTCCGGGCCTCAGTTCGATCACTCGCAGCCCCGCGCGGGACCAGCCGGCCCGCTCCGGGCCGACGGCCAGGGTGTAGGGCCCGTCGGCGGCGCTCCCCCGGGGCAGGTACGGGTTCATGAGGTCCCTGTCGTTCGTCACCGTCCCCTCCTACAGCAGCGACGCGGCGCTGTCGACCGCGCCGGCCACGTCACCGTCGGCCGGGTAGAGCAGCGATCGCCCCACCACCAGGCCCTGCACGGTGGGCAGTTGGAGCGCGTGCCGCCACTTCTCGTACGCCGCGTCCTGGTCGTCACCCACATCGCCGCCGAGCAGCACCGCGGGCAGCGTCGACGTCTCCATGACGCGCGCCATGTCGTCGGGGTTGTCGGTGACGGGCACCTTGAGCCAGGTGTACGCGGAGCTGCCGCCGAGGCCGGAGGCGATGGCGATGGACGTGGTGACGGCCTCGGCGCCCAGGTCGCTGCGCAGGGCCCCGCTCGCCGGATCGCGGTGACACAGGAACGGCTCGACGAACACGGGCAGTCGCAGCTCGGCCATCTCGTCGACGACGCGGGCCGCGGACTCCATGGTGCGCAGCGATCCCGGGTCGTCGTAGTCGATACGAAGGAGCAGCTTGCCGGCGTCGAACCGCAGCCGGTGCAGGTCCGCGGGCCGGTGTCCGGTGAACCGGTCGTCAAGTTCGAAGGAGGCCCCGGCGAGCCCGCCGCGGTTCATCGAGCCGAGGACGACCTTGCCGTCGAGCGCGCCGAGCAGAAGCAGGTCGTCGAGGATGTCGGCGGTGGCGAGGACCCCGTCGACACCGGGCCGCGACAGGGCTAGGCAGAGCCGTCCGAGGAGGTCGGCGCGGTCGGCCATGGCGAAGGGCCGCTCCCCCACGGCGAGGGCGCCGCGCGCGGGGTGGTCGGCGGCGACGATCAGGAGGCGCCCGGCCTCGTGCGCGATCAGCGGCCTGCGCGGCCGCCGCGCCGCCGCCTCGGCGACGGCCTCGGGGTGGTGGGCCCGCAGTCGCACCAGCTTCAGGGGATCGACGCTCATGTCCCGGCCGCCCCGCGCGGGAACGTGTCCCGGGCTGCTCCCGCCGACCCGGCCCGCCCGGCTCATCGGACCTCTCCCGCCGTGAGTGCGGCCTCTACCTCGTCGCGGGTCGGCATCGCCGACGAGCACTCCAGGCGGGACGCGACGATCGCGCCCGCCGCGTTCGCGAACCTCATGACGTCCTCCAGCTCCCGTTCGGCGAGCAGTCCGTGGCACAGGGCGCCGCCGAACGCGTCGCCCGCGCCGAGCCCGTTCAGGACGTCGACGGGCAGCGGCGGCACCTCCGCGCAACTGCCGTCCGCGGCCATGGCGAGTACGCCCTTGGGGCCCTGTTTGACGACGGCGAGGCGCACCCCGGCGGCGAGCAACGCCCGCGCCGCCGCGGCCGGTTCGCGCTCGCCGGTGGCGATCTCGACCTCGTCGACGTTGCCGACGGCGACGGTCGTGTGGCGCAGGGCCTCGGCGTAGTGGGGCCTGGCCTGTTCCGGGTCCTCCCAGAACATCGGCCGCCAGTCGAGGTCGAAGACGGTGATGCCGGCCTTCGCCCGGTGCGCCAGCGCGGCCAGGGTCGCCGAGCGGCTCGGCTCCTCGCTCAGCCCGGTCCCCGTCACCCAGAAGACCCGGGCCGCCCTGATGGCGTCCAGGTCGAGTTCGGCGGTGTGGATCTCCAGGTCGGGCGCCTTGGGCCGGCGGTAGAAGTAGAGGGGGAAGTCGTCCGGCGGGAAGACCTCGCAGAACGTGACGGGCGTCGGCAGGCCCGGCACGGGGGTGACCCAGCGGTCGTCGACACCGAACTCCCGCAGCTGGCGGTGCAGATACTCCCCGAAGGGGTCCGCCCCGGTGCGGGTGACCGTCGCCGTGCGGCGCCCGAGCCGGGCCGCCGCCACCGCGACGTTCGACGACGATCCGCCCAGGAACTTGCCGAACGTGTTCACCTCCGCCAGCGGCACGCCCGTCTGCAACGGGTAGAGGTCCACGCCGATCCGGCCCATGGTGATCAGGTCGTACGGCTCGCCGGGACTGGGCTGCATACGGATTCCCTTCGGCGGGGCGCGCGCCCCTTCGGCGGTCTCAGGCTCAGGTCTAGCCCTGCCTCAAGACCCTGTCAACATTTTGTCCGGACATTCGGACCACGTCTTGACACCCGTCTCCGGCGCCCTGAAGGCTGGTTCCATGACGACGATGTCACCCCGTATCCGCATCGGCTCGGCACCCGACTCCTGGGGCGTGTGGTTCCCCGACGACCCCCGCCAGGTCCCCTGGCGGCGCTTTCTCGACGAGGTCGCCGAGGCGGGCTACGAGTGGATCGAGCTCGGCCCGTACGGCTATCTGCCCACGGACCCGGACGTGCTCGCGGAGGAGACCGGACGGCGCGGCCTGAAGGTCTCCGCCGGCACGGTCTTCACGGGCCTGCACCGCGGCCCCGGCGTCTGGGACGCGACGTGGGAGCACGTCTCGGCCATCGCCGAACTCACGCGCGCGACCGGCGCCGGGCATCTCGTCGTCATCCCCGCGTTCTGGCGCGACGACAAGACGGGCGAGGTCATCGAGGACTCCTCGCTCACGGCGGCGCAGTGGCGCGACCTGACCACCCAGACCGAGCGGCTCGCCCACGAGGTCCGTGAGCGGTACGGCCTGCGGACCGTCGTCCACCCGCACGCCGACACGCACATCGACTCCGAGGAGAACGTCGCCCGCTTCCTCGACTCCACGGACCAGGACCTCGTCTCCCTCTGCCTCGACACGGGCCACTACGCGTACTGCGGCGGCGACAGCGTCAAGCTCATCGAGACGTACGGCGAGCGCATCGGCTACCTCCACCTCAAGCAGGTCGACCCGGCCGTGCTCGCCGGGGTCCGCGCGGGCGGGGTCCCGTTCGGGCCCGCCGTGGCGCGCGGCGTGATGTGCGAACCCCCGGCCGGGGAGCCCGCGTTGGAGCCCGTCATCGCGGCCGCGCAGCGCCTCGACGTCGATCTCTTCGCGATCGTCGAGCAGGACATGTACCCGTGCGAGCCGGACCGTCCGCTGCCCATCGCCCGCCGCACCAGGGGCTATCTGAGGTCGTGCGGGGTGTAGGAGGAGGCGCCACCGGGCGAACGGTCACGCCCGCGTACGCGCCTTCCCTGTGCCGCCAATGCGTCACTCGCGTCACAAACACCCCTTTCCTGTCACACATGTCCCGTATACGCGGGTCTTGCGTCACACCCCGTCGACAGCCCCTCGCCTCCGCTCTGGGCGGGTCGTTGTCCGGGCACACGCTGACTGATCGCCAGCGTTCGCGCCGCAGCTCCCCCGACGGCCACCCCGAGCCGCCGCTGCGGCACCCGCAGCAAGGAGCCACAGATGACCGACCGAAGGCTCTGGTCGTACCAGGACATCGCCGCTCACATCCGGGTCCGGCCGGACACCGTGCGCTCGTACCGCAAGCACGGCCTCCTGCCCCCGCCCGACCACGTGGAGTCGGGAAAGCCGTACTGGTACGCGGACACCGTCCACGCCTGGGTCGCCTCCCGCCCCCGCAACCGCGGCCTCAAGCAGTGACCACCACCCTCCGTCGCACCGGCGCCGCCCCGCACGCATGCCACCGTGCCGGGCGGCGCCCCAGTTATTCGATTGCCCCGCGCGGCCGCCCCTTTGGACAATCCCCGGATGACCCGAGAACCCCTGGCGGCCGGCTTCTCCGCCAAGCCCGTACTGACCGGCGAGAAGACCGTCCTGCGGCCGTTCACCGCCGCCGACGCCGACACGATGGCCGAGATCATCGACGACCCGGAGGTCCGCCGCTTCACCGGCGACCCGTCGAACGAGCTCACCGTGGACTCCCTGCGCTCCTGGTACGGCTCACGCAGCGCCCAGGACGACCGCCTCGACCTCGCGGTGACCGACCGCGCCACCGGCCGGCTCGTCGGCGAGGTCGTCCTGTACGACTGGGACCCGGAGCACCGCAGCTGCACGTTCCGCACGCTCGTCGGCCCCGAGGGCCGCGGCCGGGGCCTCGGCACGGAGGCGGTCCGCCTCATCGTCGGCCACGGCTTCGAGCGCCTGGGCCTGCACCGCATCGCCCTGGACCTCTTCAGCCACAACCACCGGGCCCGCCGCGTCTACGAGAAGGTGGGCTTCGTCGAGGAAGGCGTGGCCCGGCAGTCGGTACTGCGCGACGGCCAGTGGTACGACTCGACGCTGATGTCGGTCCTCGCCCCGGAGTGGGCGGAGCATCAGGGGCGGCCCTGACCGAGGCTCAGGAATCTCACGCCCACGGTTCGATGATCGTCACGCCCGCGCCGGGCGCCGCCCCCATCGCCTCGAGCGCTGCGGGTGCCGCGTCCAGCGTGATCGTGGAGGTGACCAGGAGGTCCGGTCGCAGGACCCCGGCGCGGACCATCTCCAGCATCCGGGGATAGGCGTGCGCGGCCATCCCGTGGCTGCCGAGGAGTTCGAGTTCGAGGCCGATCACCCGGCCCATGGGCACGACCGGGTCCCGCGGCAGCAGGCCGACCTGCACATGGCGGCCCCGCCGCCGCAGCCCGCCCACCGAGGCGGCACAGGTGACCGGTGAGCCGAGCGCGTCGAGCGACAGGTGCGCCCCGCCGCCGGTCAACTCCCGTACGGCAGCGGCCACATCGGGCACCTCGGAGGCGTTCAGGCAGTGGGCGGCGCCGAAGGTGCGGGCGAGGTCCAGCGCGGCGGGCGAGACATCGACCGCGACGACCCGCGCGCCACTCGCCGCCGCGATCATCACGGCGGACAGGCCGACGCCGCCGCACCCGTGCACGGCGACCCACTCCCCGGCGGCGACCCGGCCCTGCGCGACCACGGCGCGGAACGCGGTCGCGAAACGGCAGCCGAGGCCCGCCGCCGTCGCGAACGACAACTCGTCCGGCACGTCCACCAGGTTCACGGCGGCGTGGTCAAGGGCGACGTACTCGGCGAAGGAGCCCCAGTGCGTGAAGCCGGGCTGCGTCTGGCGCTCGCACACCTGGTGGTCGCCCGCCGCGCAGGACGCACAGGTGCCGCAGGCGCACACGAACGGGACCGTGACCCGGTCGCCCGGCCGCCGGTCCAGGACATCGGCGCCCACCGCCTCCACCACTCCGGCGAGTTCGTGCCCGGGTACGTGCGGCAGGCGGATGTCCGGGTCGTGGCCCATCCAGCCGTGCCAGTCGCTGCGGCACAGGCCCGTCGCCTCGACCCGTACGACCACGCCGTGCGGCGCCGGCACCGGATCGGGCACCTCCCGCACCTCGGCCCGCTCCCCGAACTTCTCGAACACCACAGCCCGCATCGCCCTCGCGCCTCACTTCCACCGAACGAAAGACCCTGACGGTCACCCGACCGGACGAACGTAGCCCCCGGCCCGGACACCGGGACCCTGCCCCCGCACCAACTCACGGTGCGACAAAATGCGTATCTACGTAAACTCCGTCACAAATCTTCCCCACTCAGAGGGAATTGCCGTGACCCAAGCACAGCCGCCCCGCGCGCCCCGAGCCCGCATCCCCGGCCCCAAGCGGCCCCCGTCGTCCGTGCCGCGGATCCGGGCGGGACTGTGGAAGCACTGGCTGTGGGGCGGACTCGCCCTGTGGACCCTGACCGCCGTCGTCACCTACGCGACCAGGAACACCACGCTCCTGCCGACACTGATCCTGCTCGGCAGCTTCCTCGTCCCGGGCACGTTCGTGCTGTGGGCGTACGAGCGTCACGCGCGCGACCTGGGCGTGAGCCTGATGCTCGGCAGCTTCGTCGTCGGCGGCATCCTCGGGGTGCTCGGCGCCTCGGTCATGGAGTACCACCTGCTGCACCCCTCGCTGTGGATGTTCGTCGGGGTCGGCCTGATCGAGGAGGCGGTCAAGCTCGCCGCCCTGATGTACATGCTGCGCACACAGCCGCGGGTACGCGGGCCGCGGGCGGGACTCGTCCTCGGCGCGTCCGTCGGCTTCGGCTTCGCGGCCTTCGAGAGCGCGGGCTACGCGTTCGACGCGGCCGTCGGCATGCAGGGCATCGACCTGCGCTCGCTCCTGGAGACGGAGGTGCTGCGCGGGCTGCTCGCACCGTTCGGGCACGGGCTGTGGACGGCGATCTCCGGCGCCGTCCTGCTGGCCTTCCGCAGGCCGAACGGGCGCTATCGCCTCGCGGCGCCGGTGGTGCTCACCTGTCTGGGCGTCTCCTTGCTGCACGCTCTGTGGGACTCCATGCACGGCCTCGCGATCTGGATCGTCGCCCGGCTCACCGCCACGGACCTGCCCCTCTCACTCTTCGCCGCGGGCCGCATCCCGCAGCCGACGGACACCCAGAAGTACCTCTTCACGTTCTTCTCGGTGGGCGGTCTCGTGATCATCTCGCTCGCGGGGATCGCCTGGGTACGTTCGCTCGCCCGCCGCGATCCCTCTTGGAGAAATACCCCCTAGGGGTATACAGTCGTGAGTGTCAGGAGGTCCCGGGGACGCCCCGGCTCCTCACTCGCACGGTACGCCGCACGCCTGCGCAGACCGGGACGCACGCGGCCTTCGACAAGGAGAACGACATGAGCGCCCAGACCGAGCTCCCCCAGATCGGCACCGAGTCGACCGGTTCCTGCTGCTCGCCCAGCGGTTCGTGCCACTCGGACACCGCCGGGAGCGCCGAGGGAGCCGTCACCACCGTGTACCAGGTGACCGGCATGACCTGCGGCCACTGCGAGGGCGCGGTGTCGGGCGAGATCTCGGGGCTGGCGGGCGTCATGTCGGTGAAGGCCGTGGCCTCCACGGGTCAGGTGACCGTGGTCTCCGCGGCGCCCCTCGACGAGGAGGAAGTCCGGGCCGCCGTCGACGAGGCGGGCTACGAGCTGGCCGGCAGGGCCTGAGACCTCAGGGAGCGCCGGGCCGCCCGTCACGGCCCGGCGCCGGTGGTCGTACGCTCGGCGGTAGTCCCGTACGCCCCTGGAAAGAACCGCGATGACCACGCCCACGGACACCACGGCCGGGCCGCTCTCCGAAGTGGAGCTCGCCGTCGGCGGGATGACCTGCGCCTCCTGCTCGGCCCGTATCGAGAAGAAACTCAACCGCCTCGACGGCGTGACGGCGACGGTCAATCTCGCGACCGAGAAGGCGAAGGTCGCGTACGCGCCCGGGGTCGAGGTCGCCGACCTGGTCGCCATGGTGCAGAAGCTCGGATACACGGCGGAGCCGATCATCCGGGAGGAGCCGGTCGAAGCCGCCGCGGACGGTCCGGAGAGGGCCGGCGACGACCCCCCGGACGAGGACCGCACGGAAGCCGGGAGCGGGTCCTGGACCGGCGCCGAGCCCGACCCCACCGCCCCTGTGCGCCGGCGGCTCGTCGTCTGCGCGCTGCTCTCCCTGCCCGTCGTCCTCCTGGCAATGGTGCCCGCCCTCCAGTTCGACAACTGGCAGTGGCTCTCCCTCACGCTCGCCGCCCCCGTCGCCGTCTGGGGCGGACTCCCCTTCCACCGGGCCGCCTGGACCAACGCGCGGCACGGCGCCGCCACCATGGACACGCTCGTCTCCGTCGGGACGCTCGCCGCGTTCGGCTGGTCGCTGTGGGCCCTGTTCCTGGGCGACGCCGGGACGATCGGGATGCGGCACGGATTCACGTTCGCCGTCGACCGCACCGACGCCGCCTCCACCATCTACCTCGAAGTCGCCGCGGGCGTCGTCACCCTGATCCTGCTCGGCCGCTATCTGGAGGCCCGCTCCAAGCGCCGCGCCGGCACCGCCCTGCGCGCCCTGCTCGAACTCGGCGCCAAGGACGTCGCCGTGCTGGACGCCTCGGGCGCGGAAGTGCGCCTGCCGGTCGGGCGGCTGAGGCCGGGCGACCGGTTCGTCGTGCGGCCCGGCGAGAAGATCGCGACGGACGGCACCGTCGTCGAGGGGGCCTCAGCCGTCGACGCCGCCCTGCTCACCGGCGAGTCCGTGCCCGTGGACGTGGCCGTCGGCGACGCCGTGACCGGCGCGACCGTGAACGCCGGCGGCCGGCTCGTCGTCGAGGCGACCCGCGTCGGCGCCGACACCCAGCTCGCCCGCATGGCGCGCCTCGTCGAGGACGCGCAGACCGGCAAGGCCGAGGTGCAGCGCCTCGCCGACCGGATCGCCGGCGTGTTCGTGCCGGTGGTGTTCGTCATCGCGCTCGGCACGTTCGCCGGCCGGCTGCTCGCCACCGGCGAGGTGACCGCCGCGTTCACCTCGGCCGTCGCCGTCCTGATCATCGCCTGCCCCTGCTCGCTCGGCCTTGCGACGCCCACCGCGCTCATGGTCGGCACCGGCCGCGGCGCTCAGCTCGGCATCCTCATCAAGGGCCCCGAGGTCCTGGAGAACACGCGGCGCGTCGACACCGTCGTCCTCGACAAGACCGGCACGGTGACGACCGGCCGGATGACGCTCCAGGACTCGTACGCCGCCGAGGGCGTCGAGGAGAAGACCCTGCTGCGGCTGGCCGGGGCCGTGGAGCACGCCTCCGAGCACCCCGTCGCCCGGGCCGTCGCGAAGGGCGCCGCCGACCGGGCCGGCACACTGCCCGCCGTCACCCGCTTCACCGCGCTCGCCGGGCTCGGCGTCCGCGGCGTGGTGGACCGGCACGACGTCCTGGTCGGCCGGGAGCGCCTCCTCGCCGAGCACGGCATCGCCCTGCCGCCCGCGCTCGCCGCCGCCAAGACCGCCGCCGAGGCCGCGGGTCGCACCGCCGTCGCCGTCGCCTGGGACGGGGAGGCACGGGGTGTCATCACGGTCGCCGACGCGGTCCGCCCGACGAGCGCCCGGGCCGTCGCCGAACTGCGCGCCCTGGGCCTCACGCCGGTGCTCCTGACCGGCGACAACCGGATCGTCGCCGAGTCCGTGGCGCGGGCCGTCGGGATCGCCGAGGACGCCGTGTACGCGGAGGTCCTGCCGCAGGAGAAGGTCGACGTCGTCCGGCGTCTGCAGGCCGAGGGGCGCACCGTCGCCATGGTCGGCGACGGCGTGAACGACGCGGCGGCGCTCGCCACCGCCGATCTGGGGCTCGCGATGGGCACCGGCACGGACGCCGCGATCGAGGCGGGCGACCTGACGCTGGTGCGCGCGGACCTGCGCGTGGCCGCCGACGCGATCCGGCTCTCCCGCCGCACCCTCGCCACCATCAAGGGGAACCTCTTCTGGGCCTTCGGCTACAACGTGGCCGCGCTGCCGCTGGCCGCCGCAGGGTTCCTGAACCCGATGATCGCGGGCGCCGCGATGGCGTTCTCGTCCGTGTTCGTCGTGACGAACAGCCTCCGGCTGAGGACGTTTTCCTGAAGGTGAGCGGCCCTTTTTCTGGAAGGACTTCACATCGCCCCTGGTCTGGCCCATCATCAAGGGGTCTTCACATTCGCCTCACATCACAACCGCAGCATTCTCACGTCCGAACCTCGATCTACATATGGGGTCTCTTGCGCACGATCAGGACATATGCAAGAGACGCAGATCACAGTGATCTGAACGTAACCATTTGAGGTTCTCGCGAGTCTAAGGAGGCGATGCAGGAACGTCTTGGGGGGCGTTTCTGTGTTGACCGGGGCCGTCTTGGGGGACGGACCCGACCGCGTTGGCCGGGACACGTGCCACGGAGAGCTTGAGCGGCCCTCCCGTGTACGCGTCCCGGCAGACCGCACCGTAGACGCCCGGACGGATCCCGTGGGGGGAATCCGCACCGGGAAAAAGGAAAGCGCCCCGACTGCCGGCCCGTGGGGGGACTGGCAGCGGGGCGCTTTCCGCTTTCTCTTCACTTCTGCTCCCGCTCGACGCGGGGGGTGCGCTGCATGGTGTGCGGTCACGCAGCGCGAGGTGCACGGCGCGAGACCTCAGCGGGCCTCGACGGGGACGAAGTCACGCGGGACCTCGCCGGTACTGCGCCGGCCCGGGGAACAGCCCCCGGACCCCCGGCCGAGGATCAGCGAGCCTCGACGGGCACGAAGTCACGCAGGACCTCGCCGGTGTAGATCTGGCGCGGGCGGCCGATGCGCGATCCCGGCTCCTTGATCATCTCGTGCCACTGGGCGATCCAGCCCGGCAGCCGGCCGAGGGCGAACAGGACCGTGAACATCTCGGTCGGGAAGCCCATGGCCCGGTAGATGAGGCCCGTGTAGAAGTCGACGTTCGGGTAGAGGTTGCGCGAGACGAAGTACTCGTCGGAGAGCGCGTGCTCCTCCAGCTTGAGCGCGATGTCCAGCAGCGCGTCGTCCTTGCCGAGGGCCGAGAGGACATCGTGCGCCGCGGCCTTGATGATCTTGGCGCGCGGGTCGAAGGACTTGTACACCCGGTGGCCGAAGCCCATCAGGCGGACGCCGTCCTCCTTGTTCTTCACCTTGCGGATGAAGGAGTCGACATCGCCGCCGTTGGCCTGGATGCCCTCGAGCATCTCCAGGACCGACTGGTTGGCGCCGCCGTGCAGCGGGCCCCACAGGGCGGAGATACCGGCGGAGATCGAGGCGAACATGTTCGCCTGCGAGGAGCCGACCAGACGCACGGTGGACGTCGAACAGTTCTGCTCGTGGTCCGCGTGCAGGATGAGCAGCTTTTCCAGCGCGGCGACGACGACCGGGTCGAGGTCGTACTCCTGCGCCGGCACGGAGAACGTCATGCGCAGGAAGTTCTCGACGTAGCCGAGGTCGTTGCGCGGGTAGACGAACGGGTGGCCGATCGACTTCTTGTACGCGTACGCCGCGATGGTCGGCAGCTTGGCGAGCAGCCGGATCGTCGACAGGTGGCGCTGCTGTTCGTCGAACGGGTTGTGACTGTCCTGGTAGAACGTCGACAGCGCGCTGACCACGGAGGACAGCATCGCCATCGGGTGGGCGTCACGCGGGAAGCCGTCGAAGAAACGCTTGACGTCCTCGTGGAGCAGCGTGTGCCCGGTGATCTCGTTCTTGAAAGTGGAGAGCTCGTCGACGGTCGGAAGCTCGCCGTTGATCAGCAGGTAGGCCACCTCGGTGAAGGTGGAACGCTCGGCCAGCTGCTCGATCGGGTAGCCGCGGTACCGGAGGATGCCCTGCTCACCGTCGAGATAGGTGATCGCGGATTTATAGGCGGCGGTGTTGCCGTATCCGCTGTCGAGGGTCACCAGACCGGTCTGGGCCCGGAGCTTCCCGATGTCGAAGCCCTTGTCACCGACGGTGCTGTCGATCACCGGGTAGGTGTACTCGCCATCGCCGTACCGCAGTACTACAGAGTTGTCGCTCACGTCATCCCTCACCGACGTAGTGCCTCTTCTTCGAGGTGCCCTGACTGTTCTCTACCATCCCCCACTTGGCCCAGCAGAGTGCACTCGGGGTCGACCATTGGGCCTATTCGCGGCACTGAGTGCCGCCAACCTGCTCATCCTGCCCCCTTCGCCCCGCTTCCGGAAAGCCCGTGTGACGTTTCCGACTCATTTGATCGATCGAAAGTTACCAAACCGAAGGATGTGCCCCCGGAGAGCCGGAAACGGAGTGCCGTGCAACGCCTTCCGGCGGAGACCGTGCGCACCGCCTGACCGAGCGCCTTGCGTGAACCGACGAGCACCACCAGCTTCTTGGCCCGCGTGACCGCCGTATAGAGGAGGTTCCTCTGCAGCATCATCCAGGCGCCGGTCGTAACCGGGATCACGACGCACGGATACTCACTTCCCTGGGAGCGGTGGATCGTCACGGCATATGCGTGAGCCAGCTCGTCCAGCTCATCGAATTCGTATACGACTTCCTCGTCCTCGTCGGTGAGTACGGTCAGCCGCTGCTCGTCCGCGTCGAGGGAGGTGACGACGCCGACGGTGCCGTTGAACACGCCGTTCTCCCCTTTCTCGTAGTTGTTCCTGATCTGGGTGACTTTGTCGCCCACGCGGAAGACCCGGCCGCCGAAGCGCTTCTCGGGGAGGTCGGGGCGGGCGGGCGTGACGGCTTGCTGGAGCAGGCCGTTGAGGGTGCCGGCGCCGGCCGGACCGCGGTGCATCGGGGCGAGAACCTGGATGTCGCGCCGCGGGTCAAGGCCGAACTTGGCGGGGATGCGGCGGGCGGCGACATCGACGGTGAGCCGGCCCGCCTCCTCCGTGTCCTCCTCCACGAACAGGAAGAAGTCCTTGAGGCCCTGGGTGAGCGGATGCTGACCCCCATTGATGCGGTGCGCGTTCGTGACGACGCCGGACTCCTGGGCCTGGCGGAAGATGCGGGTGAGGCGGACCGCGGGGACCGGGCCGCCCTCGCCGAGCAGGTCCCGCAGCACCTCGCCCGCGCCGACGCTCGGCAGCTGGTCGACGTCGCCCACGAACAGCAGATGGGCGCCCGGCGGCACGGCCTTGGCCAGCTTGTTGGCCAGCAGGAGATCGAGCATCGACGCCTCGTCGACCACGACGAGGTCGGCGTCGAGCGGCCGGTCCCGGTCGTAGGCCGCGTCACCGCCCGGCTTGAGTTCGAGCAGGCGGTGGACCGTGGACGCCTCGGCACCGGTCAGCTCGGCCAGGCGCTTGGCGGCGCGGCCCGTGGGGGCGGCGAGGACGACCTTCGCCCGCTTGGCGCGGGCCAGTTCGACGATCGAGCGGACCGTGAAGGACTTGCCGCAGCCGGGCCCTCCGGTGAGGACGGCGACCTTCTTCGTCAGGGCGAGCTTCACCGCCTCCTCCTGCTCGGGCGCGAGCTCGGCCCCCGTCCGCCCCGCGAGCCAGATCAAAGCCTTGTCCCACGCGACGTCCCGGAACGCCGGCATCCGGTCCTCGTCCGTGCGCAGGAGGCGCAACAGCTGGGCGGACAGGGAGAGTTCGGCGCGATGGAAGGGGACGAGATAGACCGCGGTCACCAGCTCTTCCCCGCCTTCCGGGCCCGGCACCCGCTCCCGTACGACGCCCTCCTCCTCGCCCGCCAGCTCGTCCAGGCACTCGATGACCAGGCCCGTGTCGACCTGGAGGAGTTTGACCGCGTCGGAGATCAGCTGTTCCTCCGGCAGGAAGCAGTGGCCCTGGTCCGTGGACTGCGAAAGCGCGTACTGCAGGCCCGCCTTGACACGCTCGGGGCTGTCGTGCGGGATGCCGACGGACTGCGCGATGCGGTCGGCGGTGAGGAAGCCGATGCCCCAGACGTCGGACGCGAGCCGGTAAGGCTGGTTCTTGACCACGGAGATCGACGCGTCGCCGTACTTCTTGTAGATGCGCACCGCGATCGACGTGGACACCTCCACGCTCTGGAGGAAGACCATCACTTCCTTGATGGCCTTCTGCTCCTCCCAGGCGTCGGCGATCTTCCTGGTGCGCTTGGGGCCGAGGCCCGGCACCTCGATCAGGCGGCCCGGCTCCTGCTCGATGATGTCGAGGGTGTCCAGGCCGAAGTGACGGGTGATCCGGTCGGCGAAGACCGGGCCGATGCCCTTGACCAGGCCGGATCCGAGATAGCGGCGGATGCCCTGGATGGTGGCGGGCAGGACCGTCGTGTAGTTCTCCACGGCGAACTGCTTGCCGTACTGCGGGTGGGAGCCCCAGCGGCCCTCCATGCGCAGCGACTCGCCGGCCTGCGCGCCGAGCAGCGCGCCGACGACGGTGAGCAGATCACCGCCGCCGCGGCCGGTGTCGACGCGGGCGACCGTGTACCCGCTCTCCTCGTTGGCGTACGTGATCCGCTCGAGGACCCCCTCGAGCACCGCCATCCCCGGGTTCGGCATGAGGCGACCGTACCGGTGGGGTCGGACACCCGGGGAGCGGTACCCGGGTTACGGACTACAGGCCGCCCATGGGTTCGATGTCCACCTTGACGGGCGTACCCCAGACCCGCACCACCTCGTAGTCCGTGAAGGCGTGGACCAGGCGGTACGCCGAGGCCGCGCGGGGCTCCCTGCGCTGGGCCGCGAGATAGTGCTCGGCCTCCCTGCGGTCGTGCCGCGGGGTGCCGCACAGCTGCCACACCTGTCCGTTCCACTTCTCGGGGAGCCAGCGCTGCTGGGGCTGCGGGCGGTCCTCCCGGACGCCGTACCGCGACATCGCCGGGGCGTCCGCGCTCTCGCCCTGCCGGGGTCTCGTGGGATACGTGCCATTGATCTCGGAGCGGCGGGCGACGCGGCGGCGGGTCTCGCAGAGCAGGCACAGGTCCTGCGCGTTCTCGTCGACCGGGCCCGTCGGGTGCTCCGGGCAGCGCGTGGTGGGCGGGTCGCCGGTGACGGAGTCCTCGATGAGGTCGAGCGCGCGCTTCACGTCCGCGCGCATCTCGTGCAGCTTGCTGTCGGGTGTGTCGGTGCTGAGGCCCTCGCCGTGCTCGCCGAGGAGGCGCAGGGCCCGGCCGAGCGCGGTGAGCTGTGCGTGGTTCACGGGCGTGTGCCCCTTCCGTGCGGGTTCCGTGACTGACTCCGCCAGCGTCTCACGCACCACTGACACGGCCGTCCGACACCGGCCGCGAGGGCGGCGTACATCACGATCCGGTCTCGACAAGCGGAACGGGGGTTGCCAACAACCCGTGTAATCGATTCCAATCCTCCGTGTAATCGATTCCATGACGGTGTCGGACCAGGTTTCGGATCCGTTCCGGACCAGGCAGCCACAAGGAGGTGGTCCTGCGATGGCGAGCATCAAGGACGTCGCCGCGGCGGCGGGTGTCTCCGTCGCCACGGTCTCGCGGGTGCTGAACAGCCACCCGTCCGTGAGCCCGGACGCGCGCGCCCGCGTGCTCGGCGCGGTCGACTCGCTCGGCTACCGCCCGAACGCCGTGGCCCGCTCTCTGCGCACCGCCCAGACCCGCACGCTCGGCCTGGTCATCAGCGACGTACTCAACCCGTACTTCACCGAGCTGGCCCGCTCCGTCGAGGAGGAGGCCCGCGCGCTGGGCTACAGCGTCATCATCGGGAACGCGGACGAGCAGCCCGACATCCAGGACCACCACGTACGCACCCTCGTCGACCGGCGCATCGACGGCCTCCTGGTCTCCCCCACCGACGGCGGCTCGCCGCTGATGCTGGAAGCCGCGCACGCCGGTACGCCGATGGTCTTCGTCGACCGCTGGATCCCGGGCCTGGACGTGCCCGTGGTCCGCTCCGACGGGCGCGCCGCGGTGCGCGACCTCGTGGCCCATCTGCACGCCCTCGGCCACCGCCGCCTCGCCATCATCGCGGGACCCGCCGCCACCACGACCGGCAGCGAGCGCGTCGAGGCGTTCCGCGAGGCGCTCGCCGCGTACGGGATATCCCTGCCGGACGCCTACATCGGGCAGGGCGACTTCCAGGCGGACAGCGGCCGGCGCGCGACGGAGCGCTTCCTCGCCCTGTCCGAGCCGCCCGAGGTCGTGTTCGCCGCCGACAACCTGATGGCGCTCGGCGCGCTCGACGCGATCAGGGCCGCCGGACTGCGCGTCCCGCACGACATAGGGCTCGCGGCCTTCGACGACATCCCCTGGTTCGTGCACACCGACCCGCCGGTCACGGCAATCGCCCAGCCGACCAAGGAGCTCGGCCGGGCCGCCGTACGGGCCCTGATCGACCGCATCGAGGGCAGGCCCCCGCAGTCGGTGACACTGCCGGCGCGCCTGGTCGTCCGCCGGTCCTGCGGCGAGACGAAGAGCCCGGCCCCGGCTCCCGCAGACACCCCCACCGCCACGACCTCAACGAGGAGGAACCCGTGAGCAACCCGGAAGAGCGGCAGGCCCAGGAGTCGGCCGGGCCGCCCGACGAGCTGCTGCGCATCGAGGGGATACGCAAGACGTTCCCCGGCGTCGTCGCGCTCGACAGCGTCGACTTCGATCTGCGCCGCGGCGAGGTGCACGTGCTGCTCGGCGAGAACGGCGCGGGCAAGAGCACCCTCATCAAGATGCTCTCCGGCGCCTACCGGCCCGACGCGGGCCGGATCGTCGTCGACGGCCGGGAGACCCGTATCCACGGGGCGCAGGACGCCGAGCGCCTCGGGATCGCCACCATCTACCAGGAGTTCAACCTCGTCCCCGATCTGACGGTCGCCGAGAACATCTTCCTGGGCCGCCAGCCGCGCCGCCTCGGGATGATCGACCGGAAGAAGATGGAGGCCGACGCCGAGCAGCTGCTGCGGCGCGTCGGCCTGACGGTGTCGCCCCGGACCCGGGTGCGCGAACTGGGCATCGCCCGGCTCCAGATGGTCGAGATCGCGAAGGCCCTGAGCCTGGACGCGCGCGTCCTGATCATGGACGAGCCGACGGCCGTGCTCACCTCGGAGGAGGTGGACAAGCTCTTCGGGATCGTGCGCGCGCTGCGCGAGGACGGTGTCGGCGTCGTCTTCATCACCCACCACCTGGAGGAGATCGCCGCGCTCGGCGACCGCGTCACGGTCATCCGCGACGGCAAGAGCGTCGGCCAGGTCCCCGCGTCGACCCCCGAGGCCGAGCTCGTACGGCTCATGGTGGGCCGCAGCATCGAGCAGCAGTACCCGCGCGAGCGGCCCGAACTCGACGCCACGGACGCTCCGTTGCTGCGGGTCGAGGGGCTGACCCGCGACGGGGTCTTCCACGATGTGCACTTCGAGGTGCGGGCCGGCGAGGTCGTCGGCATCGCGGGCCTCGTGGGCGCGGGCCGTACCGAGGTCGTACGGGCCGTCTTCGGCGCCGACCCGTACGACAAGGGCACCGTCGAGGTCGCGGGCGCGCGGCTGCCGCGACACGACGTGAACGCGGCGATGGCCGCCGGCGTCGGGCTCGTGCCCGAGGACCGCAAGGGGCAGGGCCTCCTCCTGGACGCCTCCGTCGAGGAGAACCTGGGCCTGGTCACGCTGCGTTCGGCAACCCGCGCGGGCCTCGTGGACCGCAGGTCCCAGCGCGTCGCGGCCGCCCGCATGGCCGAGCAGCTCGGCGTGCGCATGGCCGGGCTCGGCCAGCATGTGCGGACCCTGTCCGGCGGCAACCAGCAGAAGGTCGTCATCGGCAAGTGGCTGCTCGCCGACATCAGGGTCCTCATCCTCGACGAGCCGACACGCGGCATCGACGTCGGCGCGAAGGTCGAGATCTACCAGCTCGTCAACGAACTCACCGCGGCCGGGCACGCCGTCCTGATGATCTCCAGCGATCTGCCGGAGGTCCTCGGGATGAGCGACCGGGTCCTCGTCATGGCGCAGGGCCGGATCGCGGGCGAACTCGCGGCCGGCGAAGCGACCCAGGACTCCGTGATGGCGCTCGCCGTCAGCACCGCGACATCCCCGACAACCACCCCCGTACACAATGAAGTGGAGGGCTCCCGTGGCCACTGACACGCTCAAGAGCAGCACGGCCGGCGCGGGTGGCCTGCGCCGCGTCCTGCTCGACAACGGCGCGCTGAGCGCCCTGGTCGTCCTGGTGATAGCGATGTCGCTGCTGTCCGGCGACTTCCTGACCACGCAGAACCTGCTGAACGTCGGCGTGCAGGCCGCCGTGACCGCGATCCTCGCGTTCGGCGTCACCTTCGTCATCGTCTCGGCGGGCATCGACCTGTCGGTCGGCTCCGTGGCCGCCCTGTCGGCGACGGTCCTCGCGTGGGCCGCGACCAGCGAGGGCGTCCCGGTGTGGATCGCCGTGATCCTCGCCGTCGTCACCGGTGTCGCCTGCGGATTCGTCAACGGCGCGCTGATCTCGTACGGCAAGCTCCCGCCGTTCATCGCGACGCTCGCGATGCTGTCGGTGGGGCGTGGTCTGTCGCTCGTCATCTCGCAGGGCAGCCCGATCCCGTTCCCGCAGTCCGTCTCGCGGATCGGTGACACGCTCGGCGGCTGGCTGCCAGTGCCGGTGCTCGTGATGGTCGTCATGGGGCTGATCACGGCGCTGATCCTGGGCCGTACGTTCATCGGCCGGTCCATGTTCGCGATCGGCGGCAACGAGGAGGCGGCGCGCCTGTCCGGGCTGCGCGTCAAGCGGCAGAAGGTCGTCATCTACGCCCTGTCGGGCCTGTTCGCCGCCGTCGCGGGCATCGTCCTCGCCTCGCGTCTGACCTCCGCGCAGCCGCAGGCCGCGCAGGGCTACGAGCTGGACGCCATCGCCGCGGTCGTCATCGGCGGCGCCTCGCTGTCCGGCGGCGTCGGCAAGGCGTCGGGCACGTTCATCGGCGCGCTGATCCTCGCGGTGCTCAGGAACGGCCTCAACCTCCTTTCCGTGTCGGCGTTCTGGCAGCAGGTGGTCATCGGCGTCGTCATCGCGCTCGCCGTGCTCCTCGACACCGTGCGCCGCAAGGCGGGCGCGACCCCGACGGCCGCCGGCGCCACGTCCGGGCCGGGCGGCTCCAAGAGCAAACAGGCCGCCCAGTACGTGATCGCGGCCGTCGTCGCCGCGGCGATCATCGGCGGCATCTCCCTCTGGAACAAAGGCTCTTCGGGTACGTCGACCAAGCTCGGCCTGTCCGTCTCGACGCTGAACAACCCCTTCTTCGTACAGATGAAGGCGGGCGCGCAGGCCGAGGCGAAGAAGGAGGGCGTCAAGCTCACGGTCACGGACGCCCAGAACGACGCGTCCCAGCAGGCCAACCAGCTCCAGAACTTCACCAGTGAGGGCATGAGCTCGGTCATCGTGAACCCCGTCGACTCCGACGCGGTCGGCCCGGCCGTGCGCGGCGCCAACAAGGCGGACATCCCCGTCGTCGCCGCCGACCGCGGCGTCAACAAGGCGAAGACGGCCACGCTCGTCGCCTCCGACAACGTCGCGGGCGGCCGGCAGGCGGCGAAGACGCTCGCCGACAAGCTCGGCGGCAGCGGAAAGATCGTGATCCTCCAGGGCACGGCCGGCACCTCCGCCAGCCGGGAGCGCGGGCAGGGCTTCGCCGAGGGCATCAAGGCGTACCCCGGCATCAAGGTCGTCGCCGAGCAGCCCGCGGACTTCGACCGCACCAAGGGCCTCGACGTCATGACCAACATGCTCCAGGCCAACGCGGGCGTCGACGGCGTCTTCGCCGAGAACGACGAGATGGCCCTCGGCGCGATCAAGGCGCTCGGCTCCAAGGCAGGCAAGTCCGTCGCCGTCGTCGGCTTCGACGGCACGCCGGACGGCCTCAAGGCCGTCGAGGCGGGCACGCTGTACGCGTCCGTCGCGCAGCAGCCGAAGGAGCTCGGCCGGATCGCCGTGCAGAACGCGGTCAGGGCGGCGAAGGACAAGAAGGTCGCGGAGATGGTGAAGGTGCCGGTGAAGGTGGTCACCTCGAAGAACGTCGCGAGCTTCAAGTAGCCGTCGCGGGTCTCGGGTCACCGGCCCGGGCACCCGACCTGCCCGTCGAGAACGCCCGTCCAGAACGCGGAGAAAGTGACAGCGATGCACGACTACGACCTGTTGGTGGTGGGGTCGGCCAACGCCGACCTGGTGACCGTCGTCGAGCGCCGCCCGGGCGCCGGGGAGACCGTCCTCGGCTCGGACCTGGCCGTCCACCCGGGCGGCAAGGGCGCCAACCAGGCCGTCGCCGCGGCGCGCCTCGGGGCCCGTACGGCGCTGCTCGCGCGGGTCGGCGACGACGGGCACGGGCGGCTGCTGCTCGACTCGATGAGGTCGGCGGGTGTCGACCCGGTCGGCGTTCTCGTCGGCGGGGCGCCCACCGGGGTCGCCCTGATCACGGTGGACCCGTCCGGGGACAACAGCATCGTGGTGGCACCGGGTGCCAACGCCCGGCTCACCCCGCAGGACGTCAAGGCCGCAGGCAGCCTCTTCCAGGCGTCGCAGGTGGTCTCGGCGCAGCTGGAGATCCCGCTCGACACGGTCGCCGAGGTCGTACGGGCGCTGGCCCCGGGCAGCCGGTTCGTCCTCAACCCGTCCCCGCCCGCTCCCCTGCCCGCCGAGGTCCTCGCGGCCTGCGACCCGCTCATCGTCAACGAGCACGAGGCGCGGGTCGTGCTCGGCGCCGACGTCACCGGCGAGCCCGAGGACTGGGCGCGGGCACTGCTCGCCCTCGGGCCGCGCTCCGTCGTGATCACGCTGGGCGCCGAGGGCGCGCTGGTGGCCGACGGCACGGCGACGCGCCGCGTGCCGTCCGTCAAGGTCACGGCCGTGGACACGACCGGTGCGGGGGACGCCTTCACGGCGGCCCTGGCGTGGCGGCTCGGCGCGGGCGAGAGCCTCGCCGACGCGGCGGCCTTCGCGGCCCGCGTCGGCGCGGCGGCGGTCACGAAGGAGGGCGCCCAGGCGTCCTACCCGACGACCGCCGAGGTCGCGGCGCTGTGAGGAAGGCCGGAATACTCAACCGCCACCTGGCCGGCGCGCTCGCCGAGCTGGGCCATGGCGACGGCGTGCTCGTGTGCGACGCGGGCATGCCGATCCCGGCGGGGCCGCGGGTCGTGGACCTGGCGTTCCGGGCCGGTGTCCCGTCGTTCGCCGAGGTCGTCGACGGGCTCCTGGACGAGCTGGTGGTGGAAGGCGGGACGGCCGCCGCGGAGATCCGGGCCGCGAACCCCGAGGCCGCGGGGCTGCTCGCGGAGCGCCTTCCCGCGCTCGCCTTCGTCCCGCACGAGGAGCTGAAGGAGCTCTCGCGGGGCGCGCGGCTGGTCGTCCGTACGGGGGAGGCGCGGCCGTACGCGAATGTGCTGCTGCGCTGCGGGGTCTTCTTCTAAGTCAAAGTCCAGGCAAAGTCCAGGCAGGTCCTGCTTGTGGGCATGCAAAAGGGGGCCCGGTCGGCGGACCGGACCCCCTGACGCTTCCCCTCCCCATCAGAACCCCCGCGATCCCCCCGGATCCCCCTCCAGAAGTCCTGATGCCACATACGACCCGCAAACCGCGGAAAGGGTTGCACCGTCCGCCCAGAATCTTTTCGGGGTGCCGACGCAGCGGGGCAGACGTAGCGTTTCCGGCATGAGCGAACACACCGGATCTGCCGAACCCTCCCTGAAGGAGGACGTACTCGACGAGCTCGGCGACGACCGGCTCGGCGAGATCGCCGACCTGCTCGGCACGGACGCGGCGGGTGCGCATGACGTCGTGGGCACCACCGTCTCCGAGCTCTCCGGAGGGCTCAGGGAGAAGGCGACGGCCGATCCCGCGCAGGCCGAGGAGGTCCGGCAGGCGCTCGCCGAGACACAGGAGCAGCAGCCGTTGCAGGGCGTGGCCACCCTCGGCGGGCTCGGCGGGCTGGCGGCCGGCGGGCTGATGTCCGGGCTCCTGACGAAGATGAGCCGCCCGGTCGCGAACGCCGTGGCGAAGAAGACGGGCCTGCCGCCCGCGACGGTCTCCCGGGTCGTCGAACTCCTGATCCCGGTGCTGCTGACGGTCTTCACCAAGCGGGCCGCGGGCAGGAAGGCGGGCGGCGGCCCCAGGTAGCCGCCACCCTGCGCCGCTGCCCCGAAGGCGGCCGCTGCCGGGAGGCCTCAGCCGGCGTGCCGCACGAAGCGGTCGGCCGTCTCCGCGAGGACCTCGCGCCCGTCGCGTGCCCACAGCCCGTCGTTGAACAGCTCCACCTCGATGGGCCCCGCGTACCCGGCGTCCTCGACCAGGCCACGCCACGCGCGCATGTCGATCGCGCCGTCACCGATCTGCCCCCGTCCGTTGAGGACGCCCTCGGGCAACGGCGTGGTCCAGTCGGCCAGTTGGAAGGCGTGCAGCCGCCCGCCCGCCCCGGCGCGCGCGATCTGCGCGGGCGCTCGGTCGTCCCACCAGATGTGATACGTGTCCACGCACACGCCGACCTGCTCGGCGGGGAAGCGCTCGGCCAGGTCGAGCGCCTGCGCCAGCGTCGACACGACGCAGCGGTCGGAGGCGTACATCGGGTGCAGCGGCTCGATGGCGAGCCGGACCCCACGCTCGGCGGCGTACGGGCCGAGCTCCGCGAGCGCGTCGGCGATCCGCTCCCGCGCACCGTGCAGGTCCTTGCTTCCTTCGGGGAGGCCGCCGGAGACCAGGACGAGCGTGTCCGTGCCGAGGGCGGCGGCCTCGTCGACGGCCGCGCGATTGTCGTCGAGGGCCCGCACGCGCGCGTGCGCGTCGATCGCGGTGAGGAAGCCGCCCCGGCACAGCGTGGTGACGGCGAGCCCGGCCTCCCGCACGAGCTTCGCCGCGGCCTCGACCCCGTACGTCTGCACGGGCTCGCGCCACAGGCCGACGCCCGGGACCTCCAACTCGGCGCAGGCCGCGACGAGTTCTTCGAGGCCGAGCTGCTTGACGGTCATCTGGTTGATGGAGAAGCGGTCGAGGGCGTGGCTCACTGGTCGACTCCGTACAGGCTGAGCAGGGACTTCATCCGGGTCTCGGCAAGGGCGGGGTCCGGGAACAGGCCGAGGCCGTCGGCGAGTTCGTAGGCGCGCGCGAGGTGCGGGAGCGGGCGGGCCGACTGGAGGCCGCCGACCATCGTGAAGTGGGACTGGTGGCCCGCGAGCCAGGCGAGCAGGACGACGCCCGTCTTGTAGAAGCGGGTCGGCTTCTCGAAGAGGTGCCGGGACAACTCGACCGTCGGGTCGAGCAGTTCACGGAACTTGGCGGTGTCCCCCGTGTCGAGGACGCGCACCGCCTCGGCCGCGAGCGGGCCCAGCGGGTCGAAGATGCCGAGGAGCGCGTGGCTGAAGCCCTGCTCGTCGCCCGCGATCAGCTCGGGGTAGTTGTAGTCGTCCCCCGTGTAGCAGCGCACGCCCCGCGGGAGGCGGCGGCGCAGCTCCACCTCGCGCCGGGCGTCCAGGAGCGAGACCTTGATGCCGTCGACCTTGTCGGGGTGCGCGGCGATGACGTCGAGGAACGTCTCGGTGGCGGCGTCGAGGTCCGGCGAACCCCAGTAGCCGTCCAGGGCGGGGTCGAACATCGGGCCGAGCCAGTGCAGGATGACGGGCTCGGATGCCTGGCGGAGCAGATGCCCGTAGACATCGAGGTAGTCCTCGGGTCCGGACGCCGCGGCCGCCAGGGCCCGCGAGGCCATGAGGATCGCCTGCGCGCCCGTCCCCTCCACGAGCGCGAGCTGTTCCTCGTAGGCCGCGCGGACCTCGGCGAGCGTGGCGGGCCCGGCCAGTTGGTCGGTGCCCACCCCGCACGCGATGGCGCCCCCGGCCGACCTGGCCTCGGCGGTCGAGCGCCGGATCAGCTCGGCCGCGCCCGCCCAGTCGAGGCCCATGCCGCGCTGGGCGGTGTCCATGGCCTCGGCGACGCCCAGGCCGTGCGCCCACAGATGACGGCGGAAGGCGAGCGTCGCGTCCCAGTCGACGGCGGCCATGTCGGGGCCGGCGTCGGCGAGCGGGTCGGCGACGACGTGCGCCGCCGAGAAGACGGTCCGCGAGACGAGCGGCGCGCCCGTGGTGAAGGAGGCCGGCTCGGCGCGCGGGGTGTAGTCATGCAGCGCGCCGCCGGGGCCGGGGAGTCGGATCGTCACAGCGAGATCTCCGGGACGTCCAGACGGCGGCCCTCGGCCGACGACTTCAGGCCGAGCTCGGCGAGCTGGACCCCGCGGGCGCCGGCGAACAGGTCCCAGCGGTAGGGCGCGTCGGCGTACACGTGCTTGAGGAACAGCTCCCACTGCGCCTTGAAGCCGTTGTCGAACTCCTGGTTGTCGGGGACCTCCTGCCACTGGTCGCGGAAGGAGTACGTGGCGGGCAGGTCCGGGTTCCACACGGGCTTCGGGGTCGAAGCACGGTGCTGGACACGGCAGTTGCGCAGTCCGGCGACGGCCGAGCCCTCGGTGCCGTCCACCTGGAACTCGACGAGCTCGTCCCGGTTGACCCGTACCGACCAGGAGGAGTTGATCTGCCCGACGGCGCCGCCGTCGAGCTCGAAGATGCCGTACGCCGAGTCGTCGGCCGTCGCGTCGTACGGTTTGCCGCCCTCGTCCCAGCGCTGCGGGATGTGCGTCGAGGCCAGCGCCTGCACGCTGGTCACGCGGCCGAACAGCTCGTGGAGCACGTACTCCCAGTGCGGGAACATGTCGACGACGATGCCGCCGCCGTCCTCCGACCGGTAGTTCCAGCTCGGCCGCTGCGCCTCCTGCCAGTCGCCCTCGAAGACCCAGTAGCCGAACTCGCCGCGCACGGAAAGGATCCGCCCGAAGAAGCCGCCGTCGATGAGGCGCTTGAGCTTGAGCAGGCCCGGCAGGAACAGCTTGTCCTGGACGACGCCGTGCTTGATGCCCTTCGCCTTCGCCAGCCGGGCCAGTTCGAGCGCGCCGTCGAGGCTCGTCGCCGAGGGCTTCTCCGTGTAGAGGTGCTTTCCAGCGGCGATGGCCTTCTTGAGCGCCTCCTCGCGGGCGGACGTGACCTGCGCGTCGAAGTAGATGTCGACCGTGTCGTCGGCGAGGACGGCGTCGAGGTCGGTGGAGACGTTCGCCGGGTCGAGGCCGTGCTGCTCGGCGAGCGCCAGCAGCGCGTGCTCGCGGCGGCCGACGAGCACCGGCTCCGGCCACAGCACCGTGCCGTCGCCCAGGTCGAGGCCGCCCTGTTCGCGCAGGGCGAGGAGGGAGCGGACGAGGTGCTGGCGGTAGCCCATGCGCCCCGTCACCCCGTTCATGGCGATGCGCACCGTCTTGCGTGTCACGAGAGTCCCTTCGTACAGACGCCGATGAAGAACACGCTCGTCGTAGCAAGCGCTTTCTACACGTGAAGAAGCTAGCCTCTGCACAGCCGGTCGGACAAGACCGGGGGCTGATGAAACGGGATGCGAGGCCGGACGGGGGACCGGACGGCGACCGGAGGATGATGCGATGACCGTGACCCTGGCGGACGTGGCGGCCCGCGCCCAGGTCTCCCCCGCCACCGTGTCCCGCGTGCTGAACGGCAACTACCCCGTGGCCGCGGCCACGCGCGAGCGGGTGCTGCGCGCGGTGGACGACCTCGACTACGTGCTGAACGGGCCGGCCAGCGCCCTGGCCGCCGCCACCTCCGACCTGGTCGGCATCCTCGTGAACGACATCGCCGACCCGTTCTTCGGGATCATGGCCGGGGCCGTGCAGTCCGAGATCGTGGGGCCCGGCGGCCGCGCGGGCGGCGAGCGGCTCGCGGTCGTGTGCAACACCGGCGGGTCACCCGAGCGCGAACTCACCTATCTGACACTCCTCCAGCGCCAGCGGGCGGCGGCCGTCGTCCTCACGGGCGGCGCCGTCGAGGACGCCGAGCACGCCAAGGCGATCTCCGGGAAACTGCGGCGCCTCGCGGACGCCGGGACCCGGGTCGTCCTGTGCGGGCGGCCGCCCGTGCCGGACGCGGACGCGGTGGCGCTCGCCTTCGACAACCGCGGCGGCGGCAAGGCCCTCACGGACCACCTCCTCGACCTCGGCCACCGCAGGATCGGCTACATCGCGGGGCCCGAGGAACGGACGACGACCCGTCACCGCCTCGAAGGGCACCGCGCGGCGCTGGCGGCGCGGGGCGTGCCCGACGACGCCGGGTGGACCGTGCACGGCCCGTACGACCGGCGGTCCGGTTACGAGGCGACGGTCGAACTCCTGCGCCGCGAACCGTCGTTGACGGCCGTGGTCGCCGCGAACGACACGGTGGCGCTCGGCGCGTGCGCCGCGCTGCGGGAGGCGGGCCTGAGCATTCCGGGCGACGTGTCGGTGGCCGGCTTCGACGACCTGCCGTTCAGCGTGGACGCGGTACCGGCTCTCACGACGGTCCGGCTGCCGCTGGCGGAGGCGGGGGCCCGCGCGGGCCGCATCGCCATGGGCCGCGAGGCGGCTCCCGCCGGAGGGATGGCAGTGGTGCAGGGGGAGTTGATGGTGCGGAGGTCGACGGGGGTGCCGTCCAAGGCGTAGGCCTCCGGCGGGTGAGCGCACCGCCCCGCTCGGGTGCGGGCCGGTGCGCGAGGCGCGGTCCTCGGGTGCGGGCGAGTGAGACGCCGCCCTCGGACGCGGGCGGGTGCGCGAGGCGCGGTCCTCGGGCACGGGCGCGTCGCGCGGCCCTTCACCCGGCCGCCGCACTCGCGCCCGGCGTGCCCTTGACCCCTGCCCGGGGCCCGGTAGCGTCCCCGCCATGAAACTGGCCTTCTCCACGCTCGGGGTCCCCGGGCTCCCCCTCGCCGATGTCGTCCGGCTCGCCGACGATCACGGGTATCACGGTGTCGAGCTGCGCGCCCATCCCGAGGAACCCGTACACCCGGGGCTCGGGCTCACCGAACGGGCCGACGCCGCCGCCGAGTTCAAGGCCGCCGGCGTCGAGATCCTCGGGCTCGCCGGGTACGCGCGGGTGGCGGCTCCCGGCGAGGACGAACCCGTGATCGCGGAGATCAGGTCACTCCTCGAACTCGCCCGCGACGTCGGAGCGCCCTACGTACGCGTCTTCCCGGGCGGCGGAACGGAGCAGAGCCGCGCCGAGGCCGACGCCACGGCCGCCCGGCGCCTGGGCACCGCCGCCGAGTACGCCGCGGACCTCGGCGTGCGCATCCTCCTGGAGACGCACGACTCGCACCGCACCGGAGCCGACGCGACCCGCGTGCTCGGCCCGGTCGGACACCGGCAGGTCGGCGCCCTGTGGGACGTCATGCACACATGGCTCGGCGGCGAGCAGCCCGTCCAGTCGTACGCGGCGCTGTCCCCGCACCTGGGCTACGTACAGGTGAAGGACATCGCGAGCGCCGACGACACGATGCCGCTCGCGCTGGGCGCGGGCGTGCTGCCGCTCACCGAGGTCGTGGACGTGCTGTGCCGCGAGGGCTGGGACGGGTGGCTGTGCTGGGAGTACGAGAAGCGCTGGTACCCGGACGCCGCCCCGCTGCCCGGGCTTCTGACGGCGGGGCGTGAGCATCTCGCCCGGCTGCTCAACGAGTCGGCGTAGACGGCTGTCCGAACACCTTCGCGAAGGCCTCGTGGAAGTCGGGGAACGTCTTCCGCACGCACCCCGGGTCGTCGAACGTGACGCCGCCCGGGATCCGCAGGCCCGTCACCGCGAAGGACATCGCGATGCGGTGATCCCCGTACGTGGTGATCTGCGCCGGGGCCGGGGTGCCCGGCTGGATCTCGATCCAGTCGGGTCCCGTCGCCACGGTCACCCCGAGCGCGCGCAGGTTCTGCGCGCAGGCGTCCAGGCGGTCGCACTCCTTGACGCGGGTGTTGTGGACGTCCTCGATGCGGACGGGGCCGCTCGCGTACGGCGCGATCGCGGCGAGGGTCGGCATCGTGTCGGAGATGTCCCGCATGTTGACGGTGATGCCGGACAGGCCCGCGGGGCCGGGGGCGGTGACCGTGGTGCGGTCCGCCGTCGTCGTCACCCCGGCGCCCATGCGCCGCAGTACGTCGACGAACCCCAGGTCGCCCTGGAGCGCGTCCTTCCCGAGCCCTTCGACGGTGACCTCGCCGCCGGTGACGGCCGCCGCCGCGAAGAAGTAGCTCGCGGTCGAGGCGTCGGGTTCGATCGCGTAGGTGGTGGCACGGTAGCCGCCGGGCGCGACCGTGAACACACTGCCGTCGCGGCGGACTTCGGCCCCGAAGCTGCGCATCATCGCGAGGGTGATCCCGATGTACGGCGCCGAGACCAGGTCGGTGACCGTGATGCGCAGGCCGGTCCTGGTCAGCGGGCCGAGCAGCAGGAGCGCGGTGAGGTACTGGGAGGACTGGCCCGCGTCGAGGGTGACGTCGCCGCCCCGGACCCCGCCCGCCGTGACCGTGAGCGGATGATGCCCCTCGGCCTCTTCGTGACGGAGGTCCACACCCAGGTCGCGCAGGGCCCTGGTGAGCGGCGCGAGGGGGCGGCGGCGCATCTGGGGCGAGGCGTCGAAGCGGTACGTACCGTGCGCGGCGGCCGCCGTGAGCGTGGGCAGGAAGCGGGAGGTGGTCGCGCCGTCCCGGCAGTACACGTCGGCGTCCGTGGCGGCGGGGCCCGTGGGGCGGCCCTCGATGTGCCAGGCGTCCGAGCCGCGTTCCACGCCGTAGCCGAGCCGCATCAGCCCTTCGGCGAAGCCCTCGGTGTCGTCGGAGCTGAGGGGGCGCACGAGGGTGGTGGTGCCCTGCGCGGCCGCGGCGAGGAACAGGGCCCTCGCCGTCACGGACTTGGAACCGGGGATCTCAACGACTGGCATGCGCTTCATGGTCCTCGACGGGCCGCGCGGGCGCCGGAGTGTCCACACGCTGGACGGCCCGGTTCCGGGGAGCGGGCGCGAGCGAGGCGAGGGCGACGCCGCCGACGAGCAGCGCGGCGGCGCACCAGCGCAGGGGGCTGACGCTCTCGCCGAGGAAGAGCGCGGCGGACGACATCCCGAACACCGGGACGAGCAGCGTGAACGGGGCGACCGACGAGGCGGGGTGGCTGCGCAGCAGGAAGCTCCAGGCGCCGAAGCCGAAGAGCGTGGTGACCCAGGCGACGAACGCGATGATGCCGGCGCCGGTCAGGTCGAGCGACGCGAGCGCCTGTGTGTCGCGGTCCCAGCCCTCGAAGGTGAGGGAGAGCGCGAGCAGCGGCAGGACGGGGACGGCCGACGTCCACACCATGAAGGTGAAGGGGGCGGACGGCGCCGCCTTGCGGGTGAGGACGTTCGAGACGCCCCAGCCGACGGCGGCCACGACGACGAGCGTGAAGCCGAGCAGGGGGCCGCTCGCGCCCTCGTCGGCGGCGGCGACCCCGATCCCGGCGAGCGCGACGCCCATGCCGGCGAGGCGGATCCGGCCGGGCCGTTCGCCGAGCGCGACGAAGGCGAACAGGGCGGTGAACACGGCCTGGATCTGCAGGACGAGGGAGGAGAGCCCGGCGGGCATCCCCTGGTTCATGCCGACGAAGAGCAGGCCGAACTTCATGACGCCGAGGGCCAGTCCGACACCGACGACCCACTTCCACGCCACCTTGGGCCGCCCCACGAAGAACACGGCGGGCAGTGCCGCGACGAGGAAGCGCAGGGCCGAGAAGAGCAGCGGCGGGAAGTGGTCGAGGCCGACCTCGATGACGACGAAGTTGACGCCCCAGATGGCGGTGACGAGGACGGCGAGCGCGATGTGGGACGGGCGCATGGGGAGCGTAGGAGCCATGCGTCGAGGATCACCGGGCACGACCGTGTAGCACCAGCGCGAATGTCTGCATGTTTGAATTCAGTAACGCTGATGAATACCCCAGGCTCCGCCCCAGGCCCACCGGGAGGCCGGCATGCTCGATCTCCAGCGGCTGCGCGCGCTGCACGCCGTCTCCGTGCACGGCACGGTCGGGGCCGCCGCGGCGGCGCTCGGCTACACGCCGTCCGCGGTCTCGCAGCAGATCTCCAAGCTGGAGCGGGAGACGAGGACCGTGCTCCTCGAACGGCACGGGCGGGGCGTCCGCCTCACCGACGAGGCCGTCGAACTCGCCCGTACGGCACAGGACTTGATGGTGATCGTCGAGCGCGCCGAGACCGATCTGGAGGAGCGGCGCGGGCTCCCGGCCGGGCGGCTGACGATCGCCGCGTTCGCCTCGGCGGCGCGCGGTCTGCTGCCGTCCGTCCTCGCGGATCTCGCCGTACGGCATCCCGCGCTGGATGCCCGGCTCACGGAGGTCGACCCGCATCTGTCGGTCGATCTGGTCGCCAAGGGGGCCGTCGACCTGGCCGTCGCGCACGACTGGGACATCGCGCCGCTGCCGGCCCCCGCCGGCGTGGAGCAGGCCGCCATCGGGGACGACCTGTGCGACCTGCTCGTGCCGGCCGGGCATCCGCTCGCGGGACGTGACGCGGTGCGCCGCGAGGAGCTCGGCGGCGAGCGGTGGGTGTCACAGCCGCCGGGTCGGGTGTGCCACGACTGGCTGGTGCGGACGCTGCGGGCGGCGGGCTTCGAGCCCGACATCAGGCACCAGGCCGAGGAGAACCCGACGCTGACCGCGCTCGTCGCGGCCGGGCTCGGCGTCGCACTGATCCCCCGGCTCGGCCGCGGCCCGCTGCCGGACGGCGTCGTCGCCGTGCCGCTGGATCCCATGCCCGTACGGCACTTGTACGCGCTGTGGCGGACAGGGGCGTCGCGCAGGCCGGCCATCGCGGAGGCGGTACGGACGCTGCGGGAGCGGTGGGGCGAGGTCACCCGGGCGCCGGATCAGACAAATCAGCCGGATCAGACGGGTCGGACGGGTCAGACGGGTCAGACGGGTCAGCCGGACTAGACGGGTCAGGCCGATCAGGTGATCAGGTGGATCAGACTCGCTGACCGGCGCTCAGGAGCGGTGCCGCTCCCCTGGCTTCACCGGCGCACCACTTTCCGGCAATCCTCGGGAGGTGGGGAACCCGCCCGCGTACCGCTCCGTCAGAACGGCGTGCTGCCGGAGAGTCCCCGCAGAGCGGTGTCGGCCTCGCTGCTGGCTGCGAATGCTGACCACCCTCTCCGCCGCCTGCGGCCGGCAGCACGCCGTCACCGGCGCGCCCCCTTCCTTTGCGCCGGTGACGGCCCCTCCCCGGCCCCTCCCCCGACCCTTCTGCCGCACCGACTGCGCGCACCCTTGACTGGCAGAAACTTTCCGGATAATCGTGGCCCTCGGAAGTTTCTTTCAGGGTATGGATCACCAGTTCTCCTCCGGAAGGAGTGCGCACGTGCACCACAGCCTGTCCAGACGCACCCTGCTCGCCGCCGCCACCGCGGGCGCCGCCGCGGTCACCCTGTCCGGCGCCCCGGCCCAGGCCGACGACACGTCACGCAAGGGCAAGGACGCGCGACTCAAGCAGCTCATCTCCCGGATGAGCCTCGAGGAGAAGGTCGGCCAGCTCTTCGTGATGCGGGTCTACGGCCACTCCGCCACCGACCCCGACCAGGCCGACATCGACGCCAACCTCGCCGAGATCGGCGTCCGCACCGCGGCCGAACTGATCGACAAGTACAAGCTCGGCGGCATCATCTACTTCACCTGGGCGCACAACACCCGCGACCCGCACCAGATCGCCGACCTGTCGAACGGCATCCAGCGCGCGGGCCTCGCCCAGCCGAGCCGTATCCCGCTGCTCATCTCCACCGACCAGGAACACGGCATCGTCTGCCGCGTCGGCGAGCCCGCGACACTCTTCCCGGGCGCCATGGCCATCGGCGCGGGCGGCTCCCGCTCCGACGCCCGCACCCTGGGCCGGATCGCCGGCGCCGAACTGCGCGCGGTCGGCATCCGCCAGAACTACGCGCCCGACGCCGACGTGAACATCAACCCGGCCAACCCGGTCATCGGCGTGCGCTCCTTCGGCGCCGACCCCGAGGCCGTCGCGGGCCTGGTCGCCTCCGAGGTCAAGGGCTACCAGAGCGCCGACATCGCCTCCACGGCCAAGCACTTCCCCGGCCACGGCGACACCGCCACCGACAGCCACTTCGGCTTCCCGATCATCACGCACACGCGCGCGCAGTGGCAGGAGATCGACGCGCCGCCGTTCAAGGCCGCCATCGCCGCGGGCATCGACTCGATCATGACCGCGCACATCATGGTCCCCGACCTCGACGGCTCGGGCGACCCGGCGACGCTCTCGCACCCGATCATGACGGGCATCCTGCGCCAGGAACTCGGCTTCGAGGGCCTCATCGTCACCGACTCCCTCGGCATGCAGGGCGTACGCGACAAGTACGGCGACGACCGCGTGCCGGTGCTCGCCCTGAAGGCGGGCGTGGACCAGCTCCTCAACCCGCCCTCCCTGGAGGTGTCCTGGAACGCCGTCCTCGGCGCCGTGAAGAACGGCGAGCTGACGGAGGAGCGCCTCGACGAGTCGATCCTGCGCGTCCTGCGCCTAAAGGAGAAGCTGGGCCTGTTCGACGAGCCGTACGTCACCGGCCGCGGCGTCGACAAGACCGTCGGCACCCGGGAGCACCTGGCTGCCGCCGACCGCATCGCCGAGGCCACCACGACGCTCCTGCTCAACAAGAACGGGCTGCTCCCGCTGTCGCGCCGCACCCACAGGAACGTCCTCGTGGTCGGCGCCGACCCGGCCTCGCCCTCCGGCACGACGGGCCCGCCGACGACGACACTCGGCCAGGCCCTGACCGAACTCGGCTTCGCCGCCACGGTGTTGTCGACCGGGACGGCACCGAACCAGGCGAAGATCGACGAGGCGGTCGCCGCCGCTCAGGGCAAGGACGCGGTCCTGGTCGGCACGTACAACGTCACGGCGGGCAGCGCTCAGCAGCGGCTCGTGAACGCCCTGACCGCCACCGGCGTCCCGGTCGTCGCGGTCGCGATCCGCAACCCGTACGACATCGCGCAAGTGCCAGGCGTCGGGGCCTCGCTCGCCTCGTACTCGTGGACCGACGTCGAACTGCGGGCCGCGGTCCGGGTGATCGCCGGCCGGGCCAGGCCGCGGGGCAAGCTGCCCGTTCCGGTGCAGCGGGCCGACGATCCGGCGCAGGTGCTGTACCCGATCGGCTACGGATTGTCGTACTAGACGTACGCCGCACACCCGGCGCACCACCCCCAACTGGCCCAAACCACCCTGTACGCCTGGCGTGCGCCCGCCCCGGCGGGTCACGCTGAGGCGTGTATCGGGGGGATTGCCATGCTTGCGTGGAACAGGGCGCGGAGGGTGGGGGCGGTGTGCGCGGCGTCGCTCGCCATGACGCTCGTGGCGTGTCAGGGGTCGCCGAATCCGGGGTCCGGCGGACCTTCGCCGGGGGCCGACCGGTCGCCGTCGGGGTACGGGGTGGTGTTCCTCGGCGTGGACGAGTGCAGCTCGCGGGGGCGCAACACGTTCACCGAGGTGCCGTGCAGGAGCGAGCGGGCGGTGGCGCGGGTCACCGCGCGCTACGACGGAAAGGCGGCGGACGGGCCGATGTGCCCGGCCCGCACCGACTTCGTCCTGCACCTCAGCGAGGACCGGCCCCCGCCCGTCGGAAGCGACGGAACCGCCGCCGGGGAGATCCCGCAGGGCTACGCCTGCATGCGCAACCTGGAGCCGCCGCACCCCGGGGATCCGGGGGGCGGCGGCGGGCCCCGCACGATCGTCGGGGACTGCGTGTACGCGGCGGGCCGCGGCCAGGTCCGCGAGACCGCCTGCGACGGCTCCGGCGAGGAGAAACCCCGGTACCGGGTGGCCGCCGCGACGGTCGACCGCGCCGAGTGCCCTGCGCTCACGGCGTTGTACGTGACGCTGGGCGGGTCCGAACCGGTGGGATGCGCGGTCCGGGTGTAGTTCCGGCGGGTCAGGGTCTTTCGTTCGGATCGGGCTGGATCACAGACCCCGCGAGCCCAGCCTGATCCAAACAAGAGGCCCTACGGCCGCAGGGTCAGCTCACGCTGGACGTCACGCTTGTCGAGCCTGGCGTCGTACGGGGCCAGCGGCTTGGCGGCCTGCGCGGCGGGGGCGGAGACGCCGGCCCACTTCAGGATCCGCTCCGTGGCGAACGTCTTGTCGTCGGCGTTCAGACCGGCGACGTTCGCCCCGTGGTTGGCGCCGGGGGCGGTGAGCACGTACGAGTCCGTCGAGCCCTTGCCCGGGCGGAACCGCTCGGCGCCCCACGGGTCGTTGGAGCCGTAGACGTACAGCATCCGTGTCGCGTGGTGGCGCACCCAGGAGTCCACGTCGCGCATCGCCGACGGCTGGAACTTCATCGGGATGGAGCGCGGCACGAAGTTGCGCGGCGGCTGGTAGCCGTAGCGCGACAGGTTGCCCAGCCAGGGCTGCTTGATGTCGGGCGAGCCGAGCTGCGTACCCGCTTGGTAGTAGTACGGCGTGTACGTGGCGAGGCTCTGGTCCGCGTACGAGGACCAGCCGCCGACGGCGTCGACGTAGTCGAAGAGCGCCTGGTCGGTGACCGTCGCGGCGTCGGGCACCTCGGCGCACGCCGTCTGCGACGGCTGGTACTGCCAGAAGCCCCACACCAGGTCGAGGACGGTGGCCTCGTAGGCCTTGTCCAGCGAACCGACGGTGTCCAGCGTGTAGTTGTTGGCCTTCAGGTACTCCGCGTACTTCTTCTCCAGGGCGTCACGGCGCACCAGCGTCTCGCGCTGCACGTTCTGCAGCGCCACGCGGCAGTCCTTCGGGCCGACCGTCTTGAAGAAGTCGTCGTACGCCGAGTCCTCCTTGTTCACGACGTCGTTCGGCGCGACGTACGCGACGACGCCGTCCATGTCGCGCGGGTAGAAGCGCTCGTAGTACGTGGCCGTCATGCCGCCCTTGGAACCGCCGGTGGTCAGCCAGTTCTTGCCGTAGATCGGCTTGAGGGCCTGGTAGATGCCGTGCTGGTCACTGGCCGCCTGCCAGATGTCGAGCTTGGACCAGTCGGCCGGGGCGGGCCGGGACGGGGTGAAGTAGCGGTACTCCACGGAGATCTGGTTGCCGTCGACGATGCGGGTCGGCTCGCTGCGGCTGGGCGTCGTGGACACGTTGTAGCCGCTGGTGAACATGACCGTCGGGCGGCTGACGTCCTTGTGCAGCACGGTGATGCGCTGCTGGAACGTGCCCATGGACGGGTGCCGGTGGTCCACCGGCTGGGTGTAGTTGAGGACGAAGTAGCGGTAGCCGGTGTAGGGCTTCTCCTCCACCAGGCTCATGCCGGGTATGGCGAGGAGCCGGTCCTTGATATCGGTACTGGTGTCGGCGGCCGCCGGCCGGGCCTGAGCGGCGGTGGCCGCTGTGGCCGTACTCGCGGTGCCTATCAGCACCACGAGCGCCAGCAGCCATCTCAGCGCATTGCGCATGCATACTCCCCTGTAGAACACAGATGCGCACCGGAACCTAGCGGAGGAACATCTGTTCTGTCAGGGGTTCTTGGTGTTCTGTGAGCGCACGGGGCACGCGTTCAGCAGAAGATCCAGCCCGAGCTCACCGACGCCCCGCCGACCGCGCCCCTCACCCACACGCAGCGGTGGCCCGTGTGGACGGTCACCGGGCCCGCGTGGTGGGTGTAGCGCCCGCTGTCCTGAACGGGCCTGCTGCCGCGGGCCTGCACGCTGACCGACATCTTCTGCCGTACGCCTTCGCGCTTGGGGAGGGTGACCGCGCAGAGGTAGTTCCCGCTGCGGTAGAGGACCGTCCTGCCGGTGGAGAACGGCAGGGTGCGCACTTTGTGGCCGGGACAGATCGCCGCTGCCTGGGCCGTGCCGACGGCCGGCCCCGCGAGGGCCAGCAGCGCCGAGGAGATCAGTACTGCTGCCGCGGCCGCCAGCCGTCTGCGTATGGCGCCCTCGCTCATGCCTCCACCCACCGTCGCCCCTCCAGTCACGTGTGCCACAGCGTACTGATGAACGGACGCCGCACACACACCCGTCGGTTGCACCGGTCCCGCCGTCACAGCGAAGAGCTGATCTCCGCCTCGGGCTCGGGCTCGCCGGCGAAGGTCCGCCACAGCTCCGCGTACCGCCCGCCGAGCGCGAGGAGCTCGGCGTGCGTGCCGTCCTCCGCGACGCGCCCGTCGGCCATCACCACGACCCGGTCGGCGCGGGCCGCGGTGGTGAGCCGGTGCGCGACGACGAGGGTCGTGCGCTTGCCCGCTATCCGGTCCGTGGCCTGGTTGACCTGGGCCTCCGTGGCGAGGTCGAGCGCGGCGGTCGCCTCGTCGAGCAGCAGGATGTCGGGGTCGACGAGCTCGGCGCGGGCCAGGGCGATCAACTGCCGCTGCCCGGCCGACAGGTTACGGCCGCGCTCCGCTACCTCATGGAGGTAGCCGCCCTCAAGGGTGGCGATCATCTCGTGCGCGCCGACCGCTCGGGCCGCCGCCTCCACCTGGGCGTCGGTCGCGTCGGGGCGGCCGTAGGCGATGGCGTCGCGCACGGTGCCCTGGAAGAGGTACGCCTCCTGCGGTACGACGCCGAGGCGGTGGCGGTAGCTCGTCAGGTCGAGGGCGCGCAGGTCGGTGCCGTCGACGGTGACGCGGCCCGCCGTCGGGTCGTAGAAGCGGGCGACGAGCTTGACGAGGGTCGACTTGCCCGCTCCGGTCTCGCCGACGAAGGCGACGGTCTGCCCGGCGGGGATGCGCAGGGCCACGTCGCTGAGCGCCGCCTCGGAGCCGTCGGCGGCCCCGTACGCGAAGCCCACGTCCTCGAAGGCGATCTCGCCGCGCAGGGAGAGGACGTCGAGGGGTTCCTCGGCGTCCTTCGTGGACGTCGGCTCCTGGAGCAGCTCCTGGATTCGGCCGAGCGAGACGGTGGCCTGCTGGTAGCCATCGAAGACCTGGGAGAGCTGCTGCACGGGCGCGAAGAACAGGTCGATGTAGAGGAGGTACGCGACGAGCGCGCCGGTCGTCAGGGTGCCCGCCTCGACCCGGCCCGCGCCCACCATCAGGACCGCGGCCGCGGCGACGGACGACAGGAACTGCACGAACGGGAAGTACACCGAGATCAGCCACTGGCCGCGGATACGGGCGCTGCGGTAGGCGCCGCTGCGCTCGGCGAACCGCTCGGCGCCCGAGCGCTCGCGCCGGAACGCCTGCACGATCCGCAGCCCGGCGACGGACTCCTGGAGGTCGGCGTTGACCACCGAGACACGCTCACGGGCGAGTTCGTACGCCTTGACGCTGGAGCGGCGGAAGAAGAACGTGCCGACGATCAGCGGCGGCAGCGTCGCGAAGACGACCAGGGCCAGCTGGACGTCGATGACGAGGAGCGCGCCCATGATGCCGAAGAACGTGACGACGGAGACGAACGCGGTGACGAGACCGGTCTGGAGGAACGTCGACAGGGCGTCCACGTCGGTCGTCATCCGGGTCATGATGCGCCCGGTCAGCTCCCGCTCGTAGTAGTCGAGTCCGAGCCGCTGGAGCTGGGAGAAGATCTTCAGGCGCAGCGAGTAGAGGACCCGCTCGCCGGTGCGTCCCGTCATGCGGGTCTCGCCGATCTGCGCGCACCACTGGACGAGGACGGTGACCAGGCCGAGCCCGGCGGCCGCCCACACGGCGCCGAGCGCGAGCTTCGAGACGCCCTCGTCGATGCCGTGCCGGATCAGCACGGGGAGCAGCAGGCCCATGCCGGCGTCGAGGGCGACGAGCACGAGGCTGATCAGCAGGGGCGCGCCGAATCCGCGCAGCAGGCGGCGCAGCCCGTACGACTCCTCGGCCGTCACCGCGCGCGCCTCGTCGATGTCCGGGACGTCGGTCGCGGCAGGCAGGGCATCGACCTGCGCGAGCAGCTCGGGCGTCGCGGGCATCCCGGAGAGCGCTGTGTCCTTCGGCTCTCGGTCACCCGTCCACAGGGTGGGGGTGATGCCTCGCTCGGCGTCGAACTCGGCGTCCAGCTCGTCGCGTACGGAGGTGTCCTCGTCGGGGAGCGCGGGCGCGATGTGGCCCGGCGAGACCCCGCCGAGCTCGTCGGGGTCGGTGAGCAGGCGCCGGTAGAGGGCCGATCCGGCCTCCAGCTCCTCGTGGGTGCCGATCGCGGCGAGGCGCCCGCCGTCGAGGACGGCGATGCGGTCGGCGAGGCCGAGGGTGGAGCGGCGGTGGGCGATGAGGAGGGTGGTGCGGCCGGCCATGACGCCGCGCAGCGCCTCGTGGATCTCGTGTTCCACGCGCGCGTCGACGGCGGACGTGGCGTCGTCGAGGACGAGGAGGCGGGGATCGGTGAGGATGGCGCGGGCGAGCGCGATGCGCTGCCGCTGGCCGCCGGAGAGCGTGAGGCCGTGCTCGCCGACGGTCGTGTCGTAGCCGTCGGGGAGCTCGGCGATGAAGCGGTCGGCCTGGGCGGCGCGGGCCGCGGTCTCGATCTGCTCGTCGCTCGCGTCGGGGGCGCCGTACGCGATGTTCGCGCGGATGGTGTCGGAGAAGAGGAAGGAGTCCTCGGGCACGAGCCCGATCGCGGCCCGCAGCGAGTCGAGGGTCAGTTCGCGCACGTCGTGGCCGCCCACGAGGACGGCGCCGTGCGTGACGTCGTAGAAGCGCGGCAGGAGCAGCGAGACGGTCGACTTGCCGGAGCCGGAGGAGCCGACGACGGCGAGGGTCTGGCCGGCCGGGATCTCGAAGGACAGTCCGTCGAGGACGGTCCGGTCGGCGCCCTCGTACGAGAACGACACGTCGTCGAACTCGACGGTCGCGGGGGCGTCGGCGGGCAGTTCCATCTTGCCGTCCTCGATGGACGGCTCCGTGTCGATCAGTTCGAGGACGCGCTCGACGCCGGCGCGGGCCTGCTGGCCGACGGTCAGGACCATGGCGAGCATGCGGACGGGGCCGACGAGCTGGGCGAGGTAGCTGGAGAACGCGACGAACGTGCCGAGCGTGATCTGGCCGCGGACCGCGAGCCAGCCGCCGAGCGCGAGCATCGCGACCTGGCCGAGGGCCGGCACGGCCTGGAGTGCGGGGGTGAACTTGGAGTTCAGGCGGATGGTGCGCAGGCGGCCGGCGAACAGCCGCCGCCCGACCTCCCTGAGCTTCCCGGTCTCCTGGTCCTCCTGCCCGAAGCCCTTCACGACGCGCACGCCGGAGACGGCCCCGTCCACGACCCCGGCGACGGCGGCGGCCTGCGCCTGCGCGTACCAGGTGGCGGGGTGGAGGCGGGAGCGGCTGCGCTTGGCGATGAACCAGAGGGCGGGGGCGACGGCGAGCGCGACGAGGGTGAGCGGCAGGGACAGCCACGCCATGATCACGAGGGAGATCAGGAAGAGCAGGACGTTCCCGATGGTCATCGGGAGCATGAAGAGCAGGCCCTGGATGAGCTGGAGGTCGCTGGTCGCCCGGCCGACGACCTGGCCGGTGGACAGCTCGTCCTGGCGCCGGCCGTCGAGCCGGGTGATCGTCCCGTACATCTCGTTGCGCAGGTCGTGCTGGACGTCGAGCGCGAGGCGGCCGCCGTAGTAGCGGCGGATGTAGGTGAAGACGTAGACGACGAGGGCGGCGCCGATCAGGGCGCCCGCCCACGGGCCCATGGAGCGGGTGTGGTCCTGGACCACGTCATCGATGATCACCTTGGTGATCAGCGGCACCAGCGCCATGACGGCCATGCCGCCCAGGGACGCGCCGAGCGCGAGCACGACGTCCTTCGGGTACCGCCACGCGTACCCGGCGAGACGCCGGCCCCAGCCCCGTTGCTCCGCCACGTGTCCGCCTCCTGTTGTCCTGACCTGCCGAGAGGCCCAACGCGGAGACCGGCGGATTTCATCCCGCCGCAACAAATCAGGGAGCAGACCGGGACCAAGGACGGAGGCCGCCCGGTCCTTCGGTCCTCGGCCGGCCCCGTCCCTGCCGGCCGGTCATGCGCTCACTTCTGCGGTACGGCGATGAAGGCCTCCCTGGGCGTGCTGGTCGGCGTGTACCGGGACGCGGCCGGGGCGGTCGGCGTCAGGTCCTTGTGTATGGCCCGCGCCACGGCCTGGATCGTGTCCACGCCGTAACTCATCGTGCTGTTGCCGTGTGTCAGGACAGAGATCGTGTAGTCGTGTCCGCCGCCCTGGAACGCGCCGATGCTGTGCACGCGCCAGCCGTGCGTGGAGCGCTGCAGCCAGCCGTTCTTGACGTGCACGGCGACGGACGAGGGCGCACCGGCCGGGGTGCCCCACCGCTGCGACGACACGACCTTCCCCATGAGCTTGAGGATGTAGGCGCGGGAGTTGTCACTGAGGACGGAGTTCTTGGCGGTGACCAGCGAGAGCAGCTTCTGCTCGTCCTGGACGTTGATCTGGGTCAGCCCCCAGTAGCCACCGGACCCCGGCACGGTCCGCGTCATCCCGGCGGCCTTCAGGAAGCCCTTCACCTTGGTCGTGCCGAGCTGCTTCCACAGCGATGTGGTGGCCGTGTTGTCCGACTTGGTGATCATGGCGGTGGCGAGGTTCGCCTCGCGCGTCGTCAGATACCGGTTGGTCTTCTTGGCATCCCAGAGCAGCGTGGCGAGAACGGTCACCTTCACCACGCTGGCGGAGTCGTACGAGGACGTGGCCCGAAGCGAGCACGTGGTGTTCGTGGTCCGGTCGTGGAGCCCGACGGCGACGGTGCCCTTGCGGCTCGCGAGGGCGGCGGTGATGCCCTTCTGAAGCTTCGCGGCGAGGCCGGCCTTGTCGGAAGAACAAGTGACCTGCGGTGTGGTCGCGGCGGACGCGGGCGCGGCGCCCGCGACCACGGGCACGAGCACCCCGGCGGCGATGACCGCCGGGAGCACGCGGGCAGCACGTATGGATATTCGGCGAGTCATGCGTTTCCCCCCAGATCGAAACGAGCACGCCTCCAGCGCACTCGTTTCACATGACTCTCGAATGGGGGCGAAGGGTTGTACGAACCCCAACAGTTCCGGGAGCGCGTCATGGAGCTGCCCGGCACCCCGTGGACGCGGCCCCCGGCGGACCAGGGACCGGACACGCCGGCGGCCCCCGGGAAGACATCTCCCGGGGGCCGCCGCGCGAACAGCCGATCGCCCTGATCGCCTCAGCCCAGATGCGTAGGCGCGAACATCTTCAGCAGCGCCGGGAGCACCACGACCGACGGGCCCGGTTCCGCGAGCGCCTTGGCCAGGTCGTCCTGGAGCGTCTCGGGTGACGTCCGTACCCCCGGGACCCCGAACGACTCGGCGAGCGCCACGAAGTCCGGGCGGGCGAGCTCCGTCGCCGTCGCCTCGCCGAATGCGTCCGTCATGTACTCGCGCAGGATGCCGTAGCCGCCGTCGTCCACGATCAGCCAGGTCACCGGCAGGTTGTACTGCTTCGCCGTGGCGAGTTCCGCGATCGAGTACATCGCGCCGCCGTCGCCCGACACCGCGAGGACCGGCTTCGACGGGTCGGCCGCGGCGGCGCCGAGCGCGGCCGGGAAGCCGTAACCGAGGCCACCCGCGCCCTGCGCCGAGTGCAGCGCGCCCGGCCATGCCGACCAGGCCCAGTACGCCAGGATCGTCATGTCCCAGAAGGAGGGCGAGGAGGCCGGGAGTGCCGCCCTCACAGAACCCAGGATCTCGCGCTCGAAGGACAGGTCCTGGCCGTCGAGCCGTTCACGGACCGCCGCGAGGAGCGTCGCGACCCGTTCGGGTACCGACGGGTCCGGGCGTTCCGTGACCGTCTCCAGGAGCGCCGAGAGCGCCAGGCGCGCGTCGGCGTGGATGCCGAGCGCCGGGTGGTTGGACTCCAGCTTTCCGGCGTCCGCCTCGATCTGGATCACCCGGCCGCGCGGTGCGAACGTGTGGTAGTTCGAGGAGAGTTCGCCCAGGCCGGAGCCGACGACGAGGAGGACGTCGGCGTCCTCCAGGAGGTCCGTCGTGTGGCGGTCCTCCATCCACGACTGGAGCGAGAGCGGGTGCTCCCAGGGGAACGCGCCCTTGCCGCCGAAGGTGCACACGACCGGGGCGTTGACCTTCTCCGCGAGCGCGACCAGCTTGCCGCTCGCGTCCGACCGCACTACGCCGCCGCCCGCGATGATCACGGGACGCTCGGCGCGGGACAGCAAGTCCGCGGCCACGGCGGTCAGTTCGGGGCGCGGCACGAGGTCGCGCGGGGTCGCGTCCATCGCCGTGACGACCGGAAGGGCCGTCTGCGCGAGGAGCACGTCCTGCGGGATCTCCACCCAGACCGGGCCGTGCGGCGCGGTGAGGGCGGACTCCCAGGCGGCGGCGATCGCGGAGGGGATCTGCGACTGCGTCCGCACGGTGTGGACGGACTTGACCACGTCCCGGAACGAGGCCTGCTGGTCGCGGAGTTCGTGCAGATAGCCGTGGCGTCCGCCGCCGAGCCCGGCGACCGGGATCTGGCTGCCGATGGCCAGGACCGGCGCCGACGCGGCCGCCGCCTCCTGGAGCGCGGCGAGCGACATGAGCGCGCCGGGTCCGGTGGAGAGCAGGAGGGGCGCGACCTCACCGGTCACGCGCCCGTACGCGTCGGCCGCGAAGCCCGCGTTGTTCTCCACACGCAGGCCCACGTACCGCAGGTCCGAGCGGCGCAGCGCGTCGAACATGCCGAGCGCGTGCTGGCCGGGGAGGCCGAAAACGGTGGACGCGCCGAGGCCGTGCAGGGTCTCGACGACGAGGTCGCCGCCGTTGCGGCCGGCGGGCGGGTTCAGCGCGGCCGCCGTCTGCGCGGCGGTGGGCAGCAGTTCCAGGTCGTGGTCGTGGGTCATGGGTCCCTCGGGGCGTGGCGTGGTCGGTCGGGTGCGGCCCGGTGGCCGGGTTGTGCCCACCCGTTCCTCCCCCAGTGTCTGAAGGACCTGGGGGGACCCCCAGCGGAACGACTGCCCACAACCCGACGGGGACTACTTCGCCGCGCGGCTCTGCGCGATCTGGCGGGACATGATCGTCGTCAGTTCGTACGCGGTGTGCGAGGCGGCGACGGCGGTGATCTCCGCGTGGTCGTAGGCCGGGGCGACCTCGACGACGTCGGCGGAGACGAGGTTGCAGGACGACAGGCCGCGCAGGATCTCCAGGAGCTCGCGCGAGGTCATGCCGCCGGCCTCGGGGGTGCCGGTGCCGGGCGCGTGGGCCGGGTCGAGGCAGTCGATGTCGATGGAGATGTACAGCGGGCGGTCGCCGATGCGCTGGCGCAGCTGGTCGGCGACCTCGTCGGCGCCGCGGCGGTAGATGTCCGCCGAGGTGACGATGCCGAAGCCCATCTTCTCGTCGTCGGTGAGGTCCTGCTTGCCGTACAGCGGGCCTCGCGTGCCGACGTGGGAGAGGGCCTCAGTGTCGAGGATGCCCTCCTCGACGGCGCGACGGAACGGGGTGCCGTGCGTGTACTCGGCGCCGAAGTACGTGTCCCACGTGTCGAGGTGCGCGTCGAAGTGGAGCAGCGCGACCGGGCCGTGCTTCTTGGCGACCGAGCGCAGCAACGGCAGCGCGATGGTGTGGTCGCCGCCGAGCGTCATCATGCGGGCGCCGGTGCCGAGGAGGTCGTCGGCCGCGGCCTCGATCGTCTCGACGGCCTCGTTGATGTTGAACGGGTTGGCCGCTATGTCACCGGCGTCCGCGACCTGCGCGAGGGCGAACGGGGAGGCGTCCTGCGCCGGGTTGTAGGGGCGCAGCAGCCGGGACGCCTCGCGGATCGCGTTGCCGCCGAAGCGGGCGCCCGGCCGGTACGAGACGCCCGAGTCGAAGGGCACGCCCACGACGGCCACGTCCGCGGTGCCCACCTCGTCGAGGCGGGGCAGCCGGGCGAAGGTGGCGGGACCGGCGTACCGCGGGACGCGGGAGGAGTCGACCGGACCGCGGGGCGTCTCGTTGCTGCTCATGCGAATTGCCTTCTTTCCTACGCTTCTTGGCGCCGCGCAGCCCTCGGCGGGGCTACGCGGCGCTTTCCGAATTTACTGGGTGACGGTGGCCGGCTCCGCGTCCGACTCCGCCTCGGCCCCGCGCCCGGCGAGCCGCTCGCGCCAGGCGGCGAGCACCGCGGCGTCGGTCGGCTTGGTGGCCAGGGAGACGATGACGAAGGCGGCGAGGGAGAGCAGGAGGCCGTAGTAGACGGGCTCGTTGGCGAGGATCCCGTAGCCCCACATCAGGCCGATGACGGAGAGTCCGCCGACGGAGACTGCGGCGAGGGCGCCGGCCACGGTGCCGCGCTTCCACAGCAGGCCGCCGAGGATCGGCACGAGGAGCCCGGCGACGAGCAGGTTGTAGGCGACGGTCAGGGCCTCGACGACGTTGTTGAGCGCGATGGCGATGCAGATCACCGCGACGCCCATGATCAGGATGAAGAGGCGGTTGCCCTTCACCTCGTCGTGGGGCTCGTCCTTGTCGCCGCCCGAGGGCTTGATGGCGCCCCGCAGCCGCGACCAGATGTCGTTGTTGGCGACGGTCGCGCAGGCGATCAGAGCGCCGGAGGAGGTCGACATGACGGCGGCGAGCGCGGCGGCGAGCACCAGGCCGCGCACACCGATGGGGAGCTCGTCCTTGACGATGGTCGCGAACGCGGCGTCGGCGCTGGGCAGCTTCGGGTACATGACCTTCGCGGCGGTGCCGATGACGGCGCCGGCGACGGCGTAGACCAGGCAGTAGGTGCCCGCGACGGTGCCGCCGACGCGGGCGACCTTGTCGCTGCGGGCCGTGAACACGCGCTGCCAGATGTCCTGGCCGATCAGCATGCCGAACGTGTAGATCAGCACGTACGTGAAGATCGTCTCGCCGCCGATGCCCAGCGGGTCGAAGTACTCGGTGGGCAGCTTGGCCTTCATCTCGCTGAAGCCGCCGGCCTTGATGACGGCGATCGGCAGCAGCAGGAGCAGCACGCCGATGGTCTTCACCACGAACTGCACCATGTCGGTGAGGGTGATGGACCACATGCCGCCGAGCGTCGAGTACGCGACGACGATCGAGCCGCCGAGGATGATCGCGATGGTGCGGTTCATGTCGAACAGCACGTCGAAGATCGTGGCGTAGGCGATGGTCGAGGTGACGGCGAGCATCAGCGTGTACGCCCACATCACGACGCCGGAGATGAGTCCGGACCGGCCGCCGTAGCGCAGGTCGAGCATCTCGGAGACGGTGTAGACCTTCAGGCGGGCGATGCGCGCCGAGAAGAACACGGACAGCGCGAGCAGGCCGAGGCCGATGGTGAAGACCATCCACGCGCCGGACAGGCCGTACTGGTAGCCGAGGCCCACGCCGCCGATGGTGGAGGCGCCGCCGAGGACGATCGCGGCCATGGTGCCGGAGTACATCATCGGGCCGAGCCTGCGGCCCGCCACGAGGAACTCGCTCTTGGACTTGGCGCGGCGCATGCCCCACCAGCCCATGGCGAGCATGCCGGCGAGATAGACGACGATCACTGTGTAGTCGACGGCCATAGGGCCCTCCTTCGCGCACCTCGGTGGCGTGTCGTGCAGATGGGGTGGGTGACCGGCCGTGGGGACATCCGCCCGTACCCGAGGCCTGCGGTCGGCACGACCTTAGGTGGCCTGAAAGCAACGCTGAAGTGTACTTTTTATCCACTCTCACGCGACTGGATGGAGAAAACATCCACCATGCCGGACGCAACCCGGCCTGCGGCGGGCCCGCCAGGCCCCTCTGTGCCCCCCGCACCGGCCGTTCCGCCGACCCCGCCGGTGCCGCTCACCGCGCTGCTCGCCCGCGAGGACCTGGGCCTGCGCCAGATCGCGGGCCCGCCCGTGGGCCCCGACACGGTGATCCACTGGGCGCACACGTCCGAGATGGCCGACCCGTACCCGTATCTGCTCGGCGGTGAGCTGCTGCTGACCGCCGGGGTGCACGCGACGGAGTCGGCGGGCACGGGTCCCTATTACGACGACTACGTGGCACGGATCGTCGCGGCGGGCGGGGCGGCGCTCGGCTTCGGGGTCGCGCCGGTGCACGACACGGTGCCGCGCGCCCTGGTCGAGGCCTGCGACCGGCACGGGCTGCCGCTCTTCGAGGTGCCGCCCCACTCCACGTTCAGCGGGGTGACCCGCGCGGTGTGGCAGCTGATGGCCCAGGCGCGCCACGCGGAACTGCGCCGCGTCAGCGAGGCGCAGCAGGGCCTCGCCACGGCGGCGGCGCGCCCCTACCCGGTGCCCGCGGTGCTGCGGCAGCTGGCGCAGCGCACCAGCGGCTGGACGGTGCTCACCGCGCCGGACGGCACGGAGGTCGGCCGGGCGGGCCCCGACCCGTCGGCCGAGGTGAGCGCGGCGATGGCGCAGCTGATGCGGATCGTGCGCCCCGGCGAGACCCGCCTCTTCCCCGCGCCCACGTCGGCGGCGGACACGGTGGGCGGCACGCAGCTGGCGGCGTACGCGCTGGGCGGCGGCCAGGGCTACGCGCTGGGGACGGCGGTCGGCCACCGCGACCCCGGCGACCACACCATCGCGGGGGTCGCGGTGGTCCTGCTCTCCCTGCTCACGGGCGAACACCAGACGACGGCCGAGGCGGCGCGTTCGGCTGCCCTGGTCCGGCTCCTGCTCGGCGAGGAGCCGGCCGCCGTCGCGGCGCTGCTCGGCGACGGCACGTGGCGGGTGGTCCACGCCGCACCCGACCGCCCGTCCCCTCCCCCCGTCTCCCTCGGCACGCCCCTCCTCGACGCGACCGACTCCCTCGTACGCGCCCTGCTCCCCGCGGACCAGGAGGTCGTCGCCCAGGAGGGCTGGATGATGGGGGTGAGCGGCACTGCGCCCACGGACGACCTGGCGGCGGCCGACGCGCAGGCCTCGCGGGCCCTGACCCGGGCGAAGGCGACCCGCGCCCCGCTCGTTCACCACCACGCGGACGCGCGCGGACTCGCCTCGCTCCTCGACCCCGGGGAGGTGACGGCGCACGCCCGGACGCTCCTCGCCCCGATCGCGCACACACCCGCGCTGACCGAGACACTGCGTACGTGGCTGTCCCTGCACGGGAGTTGGGACCGCACGGCCACCGCGCTCGCCGTCCACCGCAACACCGTGCGGCAGCGCATCGCCAAGTGCGCCACGCTCCTGGACACCGACCTGGACGACCCCGACGTGCGCATGGAGCTGTGGTTCGCCCTGCGCCACACAGAGTGACACCCGTCCCACCCTCCGGGACATCGGGGCTCCTCACAGCGCCCGACGGCACAATGGGGGGCATGCCGATACCCGGGATCCCCAGCCGCGCCGCGCTCGTCGACCATCTGATCCGCACCCGCATAGCGGGCGACGTGGCCACACCCCGCGACAACAACCTCTCCCACTACCGCAGGCTCGCGAACGGCGACCGCCACTACTGGCTCGGCCTGGAGCTCGGCGACCGCTGGAGCGACGAGCAGGACGTCCTCGCGGTGATGGCGGAGCGGTGCGGCGTGAACGACGACCCCGAGTACCGCTTCGGCCAGGACACCATCGACCCGCAGCTCACGGTCGACGCCCTGGACCGGATGGGCGCCCGGCTGCGCAAGGCGGCGGCCGGCAAGGAGCGCGTCCTGTTCGCGACGGGCCACCCGGGCGGCCTCCTCGACGTGCACCGCGCGACGGCCGCGGCGCTGCGCGCGGCGGGCTGCGAGATCGTCGTGATCCCCGAGGGCCTGTCGACGGACGAGGGCATGGTCTTCCAGTTCGCGGACGTGGCGGTCCTGGAGCGCGGCGCGACCCTCTGGCACACGCATTCCCCGGACCCCATGGCGCGGATCCTGGACGGCCTGGAGCGCGAGGGGCGCCCGCTGCCGGACCTGGTCGTCGCCGACCACGGCTGGGCGGGCTGCGCCGGCCAGCGGGGGATCGACTCCATCGGATACGCGGACTGCAACGACCCGGCGCTGTTCGTCGGCGAGGCGGAGGGCACCCTTCAGGTGACGGTGCCGCTCGACGACCACGTCACGAGCCCGCGCCACTACGACCCGATGACGGCCTATCTCCTCGACGCGGCGGGCCTCAGCCCCACGGGTTGAGCCCCTCCTCGCGCCGCTGCGCGAACCCGGGCGTCGGGTCGAGGTAGACCCGGGTCACGTTCGGGAACCGCTCGCGCAGCCGGGCGGCCGCCTCCTCGCAGGCCCACTCGATCTGCGCGGCGGTCGAGGTGTCACGCAGGTCGACCTTCGCCGCGACGAGCGCCTCGCGCGGGCCCTGGACGAGGGTGATCAGTTCGAGCACGGCCTCGATGTGCTCGACGCCGGCGAGCAGTTCGCGGATCTCCAGGCGGACCGCCTTGGGCAGCGGGCGCCCGATGAGGAGTTCGGCGTTGGACCGTCCGAGGACCCAGGCGACGTACAGGAGCAGCGCGCCGATGCACAGGGAGGCGATGGCGTCCCAGACGCCGGAGCCGGTGAGCTGACCGCCGAGCAGTCCGCCCGCGGCGAGGAGCAGGCCGACGAGGGCGGCCGAGTCCTCCATGACGACGGCCTTGACGGCCGTGTCGGGGGTGCGGCGCAGATAGTGGCCCACGGGCGCCCCCGTGCGGGCGGCCTCCCCGCGGACCTGCTTGATCCCGGTGCGCAGGGAGAAGCCTTCCAGGACGAAGGCGACGGCGAGGACGATGTACGAGATGAGCGGGTCGCCTAGCTCCTCGCCGGCCACGAGGGTGTGGATGCCGTCGTAGATCGAGAAGACGGCGCCGCCGACGAACGTGGCGACGGCGGCGAGCATGGCCCAGATGTAGCGCTCGGGCCCGTAGCCGAGGGGATGTTCCTCGTCCGCGGGCTTCTCGCTGCGCTTCAGCGCGGTGAGCAGCAGCACCTCGGTGACCGTGTCGGCGACCGAGTGGGCGGCCTCCGAGAGCATGGCGCTCGACCCGCTGATGATTCCGGCGACGGCCTTGGCGAGGGCGATCCCGAGATTGGCGGCGGCCGCCACGAGGACGGTGGTGACGCTCTCGCCCCCGCCGTCCTCGCCCGCGTCCCCGGCCGTCCCACTCTGCTCAGCGCTCGTGCCCATGCACGTGACGGTATGTCCCATCCCCGCCCGCCGCGAACCACGCGGGCTCACCGCGGGACGCGGACGACGCCCTCCTGGATCACGGAGATGGCGAGCTGTCCGTCGCGCGTGTAGATGCGGGCCTGGCCGAGGCCGCGCCCGCCCGAGGCCGACGGCGACTCCTGGTCGTACAGGAGCCATTCGTCCGCGCGGAACGGCCGGTGGAACCACATCGCGTGGTCGAGCGAGGCGCCGACCACGTCGCCCACGGCCCATCCCCCGCGCCCGTGCGCGAGCAGCACGGAGTCGAGGAGCGTCATGTCGGAGACGTACGTGGCGAGGCAGACGTGCAGCAGCGGCTCGTCGATGACGCCGTGGAGCTTGCCGTTCGTACGGAACCAGACCTGCGAGCGCGGCTCCTGCGGGGTGCCCACGCTGCCGAACGGCGGCGCGTCCACGTACCGCAGGTCGACGGCCTCGCGCGCTTCGAGGAGCCGCTCGGCGACTCCGGGCTCGACGAACGCGTCGGCGTAGCGCGGCAGCATCTCGGCGGCGGTGGGCAGTGTCTCGGGGTCGGGCGCGGACGGCATGGCCGCCTGGTGCTCGAGCCCGTCCTCGTACGTCTGGAAGGACGCCGAGAGATGGAAGATCGGCTGCCCGTGCTGGACGGCGACGACCCGGCGCGTGGTGAAGGAGCGCCCGTCGCGGATCCGGTCGACCGTGTACACGATGGGCGCGCCCGGGTCGCCGGGGCGCAGGAAGTACGCGTGCAGCGAGTGGGCGTGCCGGTCGCCGGGGACGGTGCGCCCGGCGGCGACGAGCGCCTGGGCAGCCACCTGTCCGCCGAAGACCCGGGGGACGACGGCGGAGCGGGACTGCCCGCGGAAGATGTCCTGCTCGATCTGCTCCAGGTCGAGCAGATCGAGCAGGGACTCCAGTGCCTGATTCATACAGCCAGTTCTACAGAAGGCGGAGGGACGGGCGGGTTACAGGCCCATGTCCTTCGCGATGATCGTCTTCATGATCTCGCTGGTGCCGCCGTAGATGCGGTTGACGCGGTTGTCCGCGTACAGGCGCGCGATCGGGTACTCGTTCATGAAGCCGTAGCCGCCGTGCAGCTGGAGACAGCGGTCGATGACGCGGTGCGCGACCTCGGTGCAGAACAGCTTGGCGCTGGCGGCCTCGGCGGGGGTCAGCTCACCCGCGTCGAGGGCCTCCAGGGCGCGGTCGGCGACGGCCTCGGCCGCGTCCACCTCGGCCTGGCAGGCGGCCAGTTCGAACTTGGTGTTCTGGAAGGAGGCGACGGGCTTGCCGAAGACGGCGCGCTCCTGGACGTACTCCTTGGCGAACCGGACGGCGGCCTTGGCCTGCGCGTAGGCGCCGAAGGCGATGCCCCAGCGCTCGGAGGCGAGGTTGTGGCCGAGGTAGTAGAAGCCCTTGTTCTCCTCGCCGAGGAGGTCCTCGACGGGGACCTTCACGTCGACGAACGCCAGCTCGGCGGTGTCGGAGGTCTTCAGGCCGAGCTTGTCGAGCTTGCGGCCTATGGAGTAGCCCTCGGACTTGGTGTCCACCGCGAAGAGGGAGATGCCGTGACGGCGGTCCTCGGCGGTGGGCGCGTCGGTGCGGGCGCAGACGATCACCTTGTCGGCGTGGACGCCGCCGGTGATGAAGGTCTTGGCGCCGTTGAGGACGTAGTGCGTGCCGTCCTCGCTCAGCTTGGCGGTGGTCTTCATGCCCGCGAGGTCGGAGCCGGTGCCCGGCTCGGTCATCGCGAGGGCCCACATCTCCTCACCGGAGACGAACTTCGGCAGGAAGCGCTTCTTCTGCTCGTCGGTGGCGAGCATCTTGATGTACGGGAGGCCGAGCAGCACGTGCACGCCGGAGCCGCCGAACTGGACGCCCGCGCGCGAGGTCTCCTCGTACATCACCGCCTCGAACTTGTACGAGTCGATGCCGGCGCCGCCGAACTCCTCGGGCACGCGGATACCGAAGACGCCGAGCTCGGCGAGCTTGTAGTAGAAGTCGCGCGGGGCCTGCCCGGCCGCGAACCACTCGTCGTAGACGGGCACGACCTCGGCCTCGATGAAGGCGCGGATGGTGTCCCGGAACGCCTCGTGGTCCTCGTTGTAAACGGTACGGCGCACGACCTGCTCCTTCGGAAACGGCATCACTGCACGACTAAGCGCTTGCTCAGCTTAGGTTACCCGCCAGTTTCTGGAGCGTCCAGAGACGCACGTCACGCCTGGGCCCTAGGCGGCCTCGAACGCCCCCCGGGCCATGCGGTGCAGCAGGCCCGCCGTCGCCTCGCGGCCGGGCAGTCCGCCGGACCTGCCGAGGTGCGGGGTCGAGTTGAGCAGGCCGAACACCGCGTGCACGGCGGCCCTCGCGGGCTGCTCGACCAGGCCCGGATAGACCTCGCGCACCGCCTCGACCCACAGCTCGACGTACTGGCGCTGGAGCTGGCGCACCAGCTTGCGGTCGCTGTCGCGCAGGCGGTCCAGCTCACGGTCGTGCAGGGTGATCAGGGGGCGGTCGTCGAGGGCGAAGTCGATGTGCCCCTCGATGAGCGAGTCGAGCAGCGCCTCGGGATCGCCGCCGTCGGACTCGGCCAGACGGCGCTTGCCGCCGGTCAGGAGCCGCCCGCTGATGCCGACGAGCAGCTCGGCGAGCATCGCGTCCTTGCCCGCGAAGTGGCGGTAGAGCCCGGGTCCGCTGATGCCGACCGCGGCACCTATCTCGTCGACGCCGACTCCGTGGAACCCGCGCTCGGCGAACAGCCGCGCGGCCTCCTTGAGAATCTGCTCGCGGCGGGTGGGGGCGTCGGTTCTGGTGGCCATGAAGGTAATTCTAGACAGCGACGTTAGCGGTCGTTAACCTGAGGGAAACGCGTTAACGCTCATTAACCGAGCGGGAGCCGAACGACGCGAGCCGAATGAGGGGACTGCGCGATGCAGGAGGCACCGGAGCTGACGAGCGCGGCGGACCCCGCCTCGGAGGCCTGGAAGGCCAACGAGGCGGCGCACGAGGCGCTGGCCGACGAGCTGCGCGGCAAGCTGGCCGCGGCCCGGCTCGGTGGCGGTGAGCGGGCCCGCGCCCGGCACACCGCGCGCGGCAAGCTGCTGCCGCGCGACCGCGTGGACGCAACCCTCGACCCGGGCTCCCCGTTCCTGGAGCTGGCGCCGCTCGCGGCCGACGGGATGTACGGGGACCAGGCCCCGGCCGCCGGGGTGATCGCCGGGATCGGGCGGGTCAGCGGCCGCGAGTGCGTGATCGTCGCCAATGACGCGACGGTCAAGGGCGGCACGTACTACCCGATGACGGTGAAGAAGCACCTGCGCGCCCAGGAGGTGGCCCTGGAGAACCGGCTGCCGTGCCTCTACCTGGTGGACTCGGGCGGCGCCTTCCTGCCGATGCAGGACGAGGTCTTCCCCGACCGCGAGCACTTCGGGCGGATCTTCTACAACCAGGCACGGATGTCGGGCGCCGGCATCCCCCAGATCGCGGCGGTCCTCGGCTCGTGCACGGCGGGCGGCGCGTACGTCCCGGCGATGAGCGACGAGGCCGTGATCGTGCGCAATCAGGGCACGATCTTCCTGGGTGGTCCGCCCCTGGTGAAGGCCGCCACCGGCGAGGTCGTCACCGCCGAGGAACTGGGCGGCGGCGAGGTGCACTCCCGGGTCTCGGGCGTCACGGACCATCTCGCGGAGAACGACGCGCACGCGCTGCGGATCGTGCGGACGATCGTCTCGACGCTCCCGGAGCGCGGCCCGCTGCCCTGGTCGGTCACCCCGGCGATCGAGCCGAAGGTGGACCCCGCGGGGCTGTACGGCGCGGTGCCGGTCGACTCCCGCACCCCGTACGACGTGCGGGAGGTCATCGCGCGCGTGGTGGACGGCTCGCGGTTCGCCGAGTTCAAGGCGGAGTTCGGGCAGACCCTCATCACCGGCTTCGCCCGCATCCACGGCCACCCGGTCGGGATCGTCGCGAACAACGGCATCCTGTTCTCCGAGTCCGCCCAGAAGGGCGCGCACTTCATCGAGCTGTGCGACCAGCGCGGCATCCCGCTGGTGTTCCTGCAGAACATCTCGGGCTTCATGGTGGGGCGCGACTACGAGGCGGGCGGGATCGCCAAGCACGGCGCCAAGATGGTCACGGCCGTCGCCAGCACCCGCGTGCCGAAGCTGACCGTCGTCGTCGGCGGGTCGTACGGGGCGGGCAACTACTCGATGTGCGGCCGGGCCTACTCGCCACGCTTCCTGTGGATGTGGCCCAACGCCAAGATCTCCGTCATGGGCGGCGAGCAGGCCGCCTCCGTCCTCGCGACCGTCAAGCGCGACCAGCTGGAGGCGCGCGGCGAAGAGTGGCCCGCCGATGACGAGGACGCCTTCAAGGCGCCGATCCGGGCCCAGTACGAGGAGCAGGGGAACGCGTACTACGCGACGGCCCGGCTCTGGGACGACGGCGTGATCGACCCGCTGGAGACCCGGCAGGTCCTGGGCCTCGCCCTGACCGCCTGTGCCCACGCGCCACTGCCGGAGAAGTCCGGCGGCTTCGGCGTCTTCCGGATGTGAGGGGAGGGACCCCATGAGCATGTTCGACACCGTTCTTGTGGCCAACCGCGGCGAGATCGCCGTCCGCGTCATCCGTACGCTGCGGGTGCTCGGCATCCGCTCGGTGGCCGTGTACAGCGACGCGGACGCCGACGCCCGCCATGTGCGCGAGGCCGACACGGCGGTCCGCATCGGGCCGCCGCCCGCGGGCGAGAGCTACCTCCGCGTGGACCGGCTCCTCGAAGCGGCCGGGCGCACGGGCGCGCAGGCCGTCCACCCGGGCTACGGCTTCCTCGCGGAGAACGCCGCGTTCGCGCGAGCCTGCGCCGACGCCGGCCTCGTCTTCATCGGCCCCTCCGCCGACGCGATCTCCCTCATGGGCGACAAGATCCGCGCCAAGGAGACGGTGAAGGCGGCCGGGGTCCCGGTCGTGCCCGGCTCGTCCGGCAGCGGCCTGACCGATGCCCAACTGGCGGACGCGGCACGGGAGATCGGCATGCCCGTGCTGCTCAAGCCGTCCGCGGGCGGCGGCGGCAAGGGCATGCGTCTGGTGCGTGACGAGGCGCTGCTCGGCGACGAGATCGCGGCCGCACGGCGCGAGGCCCGCGCCTCCTTCGGCGACGACACGCTGCTCGTGGAGCGCTGGGTCGACCGCCCCCGGCACATCGAGATCCAGGTCCTGGCCGACGGCCACGGGCACGTGATCCACCTGGGCGAGCGCGAGTGCTCCCTCCAGCGCCGCCACCAGAAGATCATCGAGGAGGCGCCGAGCGTCCTCCTCGACGAGGCGACGCGCGCGGCGATGGGCGAGGCCGCGGTGCAGGCGGCCCGCTCGTGCGGGTACCGCGGCGCGGGCACGGTGGAGTTCATCGTGCCGGGCAACGACCCGTCGTCGTACTACTTCATGGAGATGAACACCCGCCTCCAGGTGGAACACCCGGTCACGGAGCTGATCACGGGCGTCGACCTGGTGGAGTGGCAGCTGCGGGTCGCCGCCGGTGAGCAGCTGCCGTACGCGCAGGACGACATCGAGCTGACCGGGCACGCGGTCGAGGCGCGGATCTGCGCCGAGGACCCTTCGCGCGGCTTCCTGCCGTCGGGCGGCACGGTCGTCTCGCTGCGCGAGCCGCAGGGCGACGGGGTGCGCACCGACTCCGGCCTCAGCGAGGGCACGGAGGTCGGGAGCCTGTACGACCCGATGCTGTCGAAGGTCATCGCGTACGGGCCCGACCGGGCGACCGCCCTGCGCAAGCTGCGCGCCGCCCTCGCGGGGACGGTCACGCTGGGCGTGCCGACGAACGCCGGGTTCCTGCGGCGGCTGCTCGCGCATCCGGCGGTCGTGGCGGGCGAGCTGGACACCGGGCTCGTGGAGCGCGAGGCCGACGGCCTGGTTCCCGGCGAGGTGCCGGAGGAGGTGTACGAGGCGGCCGCCGCGGTCCGCCGGGCAGCCTTGACGCCGTCGGGATCCGGCTGGACCGACCCGTTCGCGCAGCCGACCGGCTGGCGCCTGGGCGGCACGCCCTCACCGGTCGACTTCCACCTCAAGGTCGCGGGACTCGAACCCGTCACGCACCGCGCGCGCGGCACCCACACCGTCGGCGCCAACAGCGTCACCGTCCACCTGGACGGCCTGACCCACACCTTCCACCGGGCCGGTGACTGGCTGGGCCGCGAAGGCGACGCCTGGCACGTACAGGACTTCGACCCGGTGGCGGCCTCGCTGTCCGGCGCCGCGCACTCCGGCGCCGACTCCCTCACCGCGCCGATGCCCGGCACGGTCACCGTGGTGAAGGTGGCCGTCGGCGACGAAGTGGTCGCGGGGCAGAGCCTGTTGGTGGTCGAGGCGATGAAGATGGAGCACGTCATCTCCGCCCCGCACGCCGGCACCGTGGCCGAACTGGACGTCACACCGGGCACGACCGTCGCGATGGACCAGATCCTCGCGGTCGTCACGCCGCACGAGGAGATGACGGCATGAGCACCCCCGTACCCGCCGCCCTGCCCATGGTCGTGCCCTCCCAGGATCTGCCCGCGCGCGTGCGGATCCACGAGGTCGGCGCGCGCGACGGACTGCAGAACGAGAAGGCGACGGTCCCCACTGAGGTGAAGGCGGAGTTCGTGCACCGCCTCGCGGCCGCGGGCCTGACCACCATCGAGGCGACCAGCTTCGTGCACCCCAAGTGGGTGCCCCAACTGGCCGACGCTGAAGCCCTGTTCCCGCTCCTCCAGGACATCGAGCCCCGCCCGCACCTGCCCGTGCTCGTGCCGAACGAGCGGGGTCTGGACCGGGCCCTCGCGCTCGGGGCGCGCCGCGTCGCCGTCTTCGCCAGCGCCACGGAGTCGTTCGCCAAGGCCAATCTGAACCGGACGGTGGACGAGGCGCTCGCCATGTTCGAGCCGGTCGTGACCCGCGCCAAGGAGGGCCGGGCGCATGTGCGCGGCTATCTCTCCATGTGCTTCGGGGACCCGTGGGAGGGCGCCGTCCCGGTCCACCAGGTCGTCCGGGTCGCCAAGGCCCTGATGGACATGGGGTGCGACGAGCTGAGCCTCGGCGACACGATCGGCGTCGCGACGCCGGGCCACGTCCAGACGCTCCTGGCCGAGCTCAACGAGGAGGGCGTGCCGACGAACGCGATCGGCGTTCACTTCCACGACACGTACGGCCAGGCCCTTTCCAACACCCTCGCGGCGCTCCAGCACGGAGTGACCACCGTGGACGCCTCCGCGGGCGGCCTCGGCGGCTGCCCGTACGCGAAGAGCGCCACCGGAAATCTCGCCACCGAAGACCTCGTGTGGATGCTTTCGGGCCTCGGTATCGAGACCGGGGTCGACCTGGGCCGTCTCACCGCCACCAGCGCGTGGATGGCCGAACAGCTGGGCCGGCCCAGCCCGTCCCGCACCGTCCGCGCCCTCGTGAAGACGGCACAGCCCCTACAGGAGCAGTGAACAAGATGGACCACCGCCTGAGCAGCGAGCACGAAGAACTCCGCCGCACCGTCGAGGAGTTCGCGCACGACGTCGTCGCCCCGAAGATCGGCGACTTCTACGAGCGGCACGAGTTCCCGTACGAGATCGTGCGGGAGATGGGCCGCATGGGCCTGTTCGGGCTGCCCTTCCCGGAGGAGTACGGCGGGATGGGCGGCGACTATCTGGCCCTCGGGATCGCCCTGGAGGAGCTGGCGCGCGTCGACTCGTCCGTGGCGATCACGCTGGAGGCGGGCGTCTCGCTCGGCGCGATGCCCCTCCACCTGTTCGGGACCGAGGAGCAGAAGGCCGAGTGGCTGCCGCGGCTGTGCTCCGGCGAGATCCTCGGCGCGTTCGGTCTGACCGAGCCCGACGGCGGCTCGGACGCGGGCGCGACCCGCACGACCGCGAGGGTGGACGAGGCGACCGGCGATTGGGTGATCAACGGCACGAAGTGCTTCATCACCAACTCCGGTACGGACATCACCGGTCTGGTCACGGTGACGGCGGTCACCGGCCGCTCCCCCGAGGGCAAGCCGCAGATCTCCTCGATCATCGTGCCGTCCGGCACGCCGGGCTTCACGGTGGCGGCGCCGTACTCGAAGGTCGGCTGGAACGCGTCGGACACGCGTGAGCTGCACTTCGACGACGTACGGGTCCCCGCGGCGAACCTGCTCGGCGAACAGGGCCGCGGATTCGCCCAGTTCCTGCGAATCCTGGACGAGGGACGCATCGCGATCGCCGCGCTGGCCACCGGTCTGGCGCAGGGCTGTGTGGACGAGTCGGTGAAGTACGCCAAGGAGCGGCACGCGTTCGGCCGCAACATCGGCTCGTACCAGGCGATCCAGTTCAAGATCGCCGACATGGAGATGAAGGCGCACACGTCCCGCCTCGCGTGGCGTGACGCGGCCTCGCGGCTGGTGAGCGGTGAGCCGTTCAAGAAGGAGGCGGCGCTCGCCAAGCTCTACTCGTCGACGATCGCGGTCGACAACGCGCGCGAGGCCACGCAGATCCACGGGGGCTACGGCTTCATGAACGAGTACCCGGTGGCCCGCATGTGGCGCGACTCGAAGATCCTCGAGATCGGCGAGGGCACGAGTGAGGTGCAGCGCATGCTGATCGCGCGGGAGCTGGGCCTGACGGGCTGAGAGGGCGGCGGCGAGGGGGCCCTCTGGACAACAGCTTAGGTTAGGTTAACCTAAGTCAGAATCCGGCCAGCGGCCCTCCGTTCGTCACGAAAGCAGCCACTGTCATGCCCAATGCCCGTCTCACCACCCCTTCCCGTCGCGGCATCCTCGCCGCGGGCGGCGCCCTCGGCCTCGGAGCCGCGCTCGCCGCCTGCGGCAGCGATTCCAAGGACAGCGGCTCGGGCGCCAAGTCGGGCAGCGCCAAGTCCGGCCCCTGGTCCTTCAAGGACGACCGCGGCACGACGGCGAAGGCCGACAAGGTCCCGGCGAACGTCGTCGCGTTCACCAGCGTCGCCGCCGCCCTGTGGGACTACGGCATCGAGTGCAAGGGCGTCTTCGGTCCGACGAAGACCTCGGACGGCAAGGCCGACGTCCAGGCCGGCGACATCGACGTCGACAAGGTGACGATCATCGGCAACGAGTGGGGCCGCTTCAACATCGAGAAGTACGCGGGCCTCGCCCCGGACCTCCTCGTCACCACCGTGTACGACACCGCCGGAACCCTCTGGTCCGTCCCGCTGGAATCGAAGGACAAGATCCTCAAGCTGGCCCCGAGCGTCGGCATCTCCGTCTACGACCGCCAGATGACGCAGCCCCTGCAGCGCCTGCTCGCCCTCGCCGAGTCGCTCGGCGCCGACGTGAAGGCCGACAAGGTCGTCAAGGCCAAGAAGCGCTTCGAGGCCGCGGCCGCGCGCCTGCGCAAGGCCGCCAAGGCGCACCCCGAGATCAGGGTCCTCGTCGGTTCCGCGAGCCAGGACATCTTCTACGTCTCCGGCACGAACCTCTCCGCCGACCTGGAGTACTTCAAGTCGCTCGGCGTGAACTTCGTCGAGCCCTCGGATAAGGCGAAGAAGGCGTCCGGCGGCTGGTTCGAGAACCTGAGCTGGGAGAACATCGACAAGTACCCGGCCGACGTCATCATGATGGACAACCGCACGGCCACCATTCAGCCCGCGGACCTCGACCGCGACAAGGCCACCTGGAAGAAGCTGCCCGCCGTCAAGGCCGGCCAGGTCATCCCGCGCGTCACCGAGCCCATCTACTCGTACGACAAGTGCGCCCCGATGCTCGAGGGCCTCGCCGAGGCCATCGAGAAGGCGAAGAAGGTCGGCTGACACACATGACGACGACCGAGTCCCCCGCGATCGCACCCTTCCGATTCTTCGACCTCCAGGTAGCGCGGACGCGGCGGCTCGGTCCGTCGCTGCGGCGCGTGACGTTCACGGGGCCCGGACTCGTGGACTTCCACGCCGGAGGCCGCGACCAGAGCCTGTCGCTGTTCCTGCCGCGGCCGGGCCAGGAGGCCCCCGTCCTGCCGGCCGCCGAGCCGGGTGACGACGGGCGCGCCTGGCACGCCGCGTACCGGGCGCTCCCGGACGACGTGCGGGCCGTGATGCGCTCGTACACGGTCAGCGGGCAGCGCCGCACGCCCGGCGAACCCGGCGAACCCGGCGAGGTCGACATCGACTTCGTCCTGCACCACGACGGCCCCGGCGGCACGGGCCCCGCCTGCGTCTGGGCCGAGGCGGCGAAGGCCGGTGACCGCGTGACGGTCCTCGGCCCGGCGGTCGCCGACAACACGGCCGTACGCTGCCGCCCCCACGAGGGCGCCGACCACGTCCTGATGTGGGGCGACGAGACCGCTCTGCCCGCCGCCCTGGGCATCCTCGCCTGGCTGCCGCCGGAACTGCCCGCACATGTCTGGCTGGAGGTCCCGCACCGCGAGGACATCCCGGCGATCGAGACCTCGGGCGACGTCACCGTCACCTGGCTCGTGCGTGACGAGAACGCGCCGTCCGCACTGGACGCGATCCGCGCGGCCGAACTGCCGGACGCTTCGAGTCCGTACGCCTGGCTCGCGGGCGAGTCCGGAACGATGAAGGAGCTGCGCCGCCACCTGGTGCGCGAACGCGCCTACGACAAGCGGTCGGTGACGTTCGTCGGTTACTGGCGCAAGGGGCTCAGCGAGGACGGTCTGCGCGTCGCCGAGGCTCAGGAGGCGGCCGCCGAGGGCTGACGGGCAGCACATTCCGGCCACTCATGAGGGGCGGGGTCGCCAGTGCAACTTAGGTTAGGCTAACCTAAGTCAGGCGCTGGGACCTCGCCCCTTTCCCATGCCGCCCGTCTTCCCCGCTCACTCGCATTCCTGCCCCCACCCGGAGGACCGTTCATGCGCTCGCACCTGCTCAACGACACGACCGCGGAGCACTACCGCCGTTCCGTGACCGAGGGAATCGAGCGGGTGGCGGCCAAACTCGCCACCACGGACCGGCCGTTCACCGGGGTCACGGTCGACGAGCTCACGCCCCGCATCGACGCCGTCGACCTGGACAAGCCCCTCCTCGACACGACCGCCGCCCTGGACGAGCTCGAAGAGGTCTACCTCCGCGACGCGGTCTACTTCCACCACCCGCGCTACCTCGCCCACCTCAACTGCCCGGTCGTCATCCCGGCCGTGGTCGGCGAGGCCGTGCTCTCCGCGGTCAACTCCTCCCTCGACACCTGGGACCAGTCGGCCGGCGGCACCCTGATCGAGCGCAAACTCATCGACTGGACCACGAGCCGCATCGGCCTCGGCCCCGCCGCCGACGGCGTCTTCACCTCCGGCGGCTCCCAGTCCAACCTCCAGGCGCTGCTGCTCGCCCGTGACGAGACCAAGTCCGAGAACGCCGAACACCCCACGAAAATGCGGGTGTTCGCCTCCGAGGTCAGCCACTTCAGCGTCAAGAAGTCCGCGACGCTCCTCGGCCTCGGCCCCGACGCCGTGGTCACCATCCCCGTGGACCGCGACAAGCGGATGCAGACCGTCGCCCTCGCACGGGAGCTGGCGCGCTGCCGCGAGGAGGGCCTCGTACCCATGGCGGTCGTCGCCACGGCAGGGACCACCGACTTCGGCTCCATCGACCCGCTCGCCGAGATCGCCGAGCTCTGCGCCCAGTACGGCACCTGGATGCACGTCGACGCCGCGTACGGCTGCGGGCTCCTCGCCTCCGTCAGGAACCGGCACCTCCTCGACGGCATCGAGCGCGCCGACTCCGTCACCGTCGACTACCACAAGTCGTTCTTCCAGCCCGTGAGTTCGAGCGCCGTCCTGGTCCGTGACGCGGCCACCCTGCGGCACGCCACGTACCACGCCGACTACCTCAACCCGCGCCGCATGGTCACCGAGCGCATCCCCAACCAGGTCGACAAGTCCCTCCAGACGACCCGCCGCTTCGACGCGCTCAAGCTGTGGATGACGCTGCGTGTGATGGGCGCCGACGGTGTCGGGCAGCTCTTCGACGAGGTGTGCGACCTGGCGGGCAAGGCCTGGGAGCTGCTCGCCGCGGACCCCCGGTTCGACGTCGTCGTCGAGCCGCGACTGTCCACCCTCGTCTTCCGCCACATCCCGGCCGGCGTCACCGACCCCGCGGAGATCGACCGCGCCAACCTGTACGCCCGCAAGGCCCTGTTCGCCTCCGGCGACGCCATCGTCGCGGGCACCAAGGTGGGCGGCCGCCACTACTTGAAGTTCACCCTGCTCAACCCCGAGACCACCGTCGACGACATCGTCGCGGTCCTCGATCTGATCGCCGGCCATGCCGAGCAGTACCTGGGAGAGAACCTTGTCGAAGCTTCCTGAGTCCCCTGATCCCCTCGACTTCATCGGGATCGGCCTCGGCCCCTTCAACCTCGGCCTGGCCGCCCTCACCGAGCCGATAGCCGAACTGAACGGTGTCTTCCTGGAGTCCAAGCCCGACTTCGAGTGGCACTCGGGGATGTTCCTCGAGGGCGCCCACCTCCAGACGCCGTTCATGTCGGACCTGGTCACGCTCGCCGACCCGACCTCCGCGTACTCCTTCCTGAACTACCTCAAGGAATCGGGGCGGCTGTACTCCTTCTACATCCGCGAGAACTTCTATCCCCTGCGGACCGAGTACAACGACTACTGCCGCTGGGCCGCCGCGAAACTCACCGGCATCCGCTTCGGCACGACCGTCACGCAGGTGTCGTACGACGAGGCCGCCGAGGTGTACGTCGTGAACACCGAGGGCGGCGAGACCTACCGCGCGCCGCGCCTCGTCCTCGGCACCGGCACCCCGCCGCACATCCCCGAGCCCTGCCGGGGCCTCGGCGGCGACGCCATCCACAACTCCCGCTATCTGCACCACAAGCAGGAGCTCCAGCAGAAGGACTCGATCACCCTCGTCGGCAGCGGCCAGTCCGCCGCGGAGATCTACTACGACCTCCTCGGCGAGATCGACGTCCACGGCTACCGCCTCAACTGGGTCACCCGCTCCCCGCGCTTCTTCCCCCTCGAGTACACGAAGCTGACGCTGGAGATGACCTCTCCCGAGTACGTCGACTACTTCCACGCGCTGCCCGAGGAGACCCGCTACCGCCTGGAGACCCAGCAGAAGAACCTCTTCAAGGGCATCGACGGCGACCTCATCAACGAGATCTTCGACCTGCTCTACCAGAAGAACCTGGCCGGGCCCGTCCCCACCCGACTGCTCACCAACTCGACTCTGCAGAGTGCGAGTCACGAGAACGGCACGTACACGCTCGGCCTGCGCCAGGAGGAGCAGGGCAAGGACTTCGAGCTGCGCACCGACGGCCTGATCCTGGCCACGGGCTACAAGTACGAGACGCCCGCCTTCCTGGAGCCGGTCCGCGACCGGCTCAACTGGGACAGCCGGGGCCGCTTCGACCTCGCCCGCAACTACTCCGTCGACACCACGGGCCGCGGCGTGTTCGTCCAGAACGCCGGCGCGCACACGCACTCGATCACCTCGCCCGACCTGGGCATGGGCGCGTACCGCAACGCGTTCATCATCCGTGAGCTGCTCGGCACCGAGTACTACCCCGTAGAAAAGACCATCGCGTTCCAGGAGTTCGCCGCATGAGCACCCCCACCGGCTCCCCCACCGGCACCTTCAGCATCCGCCCCCTCGACCCCGTCGCGGACGCCGAGCTGCTGCACCGCTGGGTCACCGACCCCAAGGCCGCGTTCTGGCTGATGCAGGACGCGAAACTGCAGGACGTGGAGCGCGAGTACATGGCGATAGCCGCGGCCGGGCACCACGACGCTTTCATAGGCCTCCACGACGGCGAACCCGCCTTCCTCATGGAGCGCTACGACCCGGCGCACGTCGAACTCGTCGGCCTGTACGAGCCCGAGCCCGGCGATGTCGGCATGCACTTCCTGACGGCGCCCAGCGGCGTCCGCATCCCCGGCTTCACCCGCGCCGTGATCACCACGGTGATGGAGTTCCTGTTCGCCGACCCGGCGGCCCGGCGCGTCGTCGTCGAGCCCGACGTGCGCAACAAGGCCGTGCACGCCCTGAACGAGGCCGTCGGCTTCGTCCCCGCGCGTGTCGTCCAGAAGCCCGAGAAGCAGGCGCTGCTCAGCTTCTGCACCCGCGAGCAGTTCCTCGCCGCCACGGGGGTGGCCGCCGTATGACGCTCTCCGACGCCGTCACCCACCTCTCCCCCGAGCTCTGGGCCGAGGCCAACCGTCTCCTCATCCGCAAGGCACTCGCCGAGTTCACCCACGAACGCCTCCTCACGCCGGAGTCCCTCGGCGACGACCGGTACTCGGTGCGCTCCGACGACGGCGCGACCGAGTACCGCTTCGCCGCCCGCCGCCTGCGTCTCGACCACTGGCAGGTCTTTGCGGACTCGATCTCGCGCCACCGCGACGGCGCCGAACTCCCGCTCAGCGCACTTGAGTTCCTCATCGAGCTGAAGTCCTCGCTCGGCCTGAGCGACGCGATCCTGCCGGTCTACCTGGAGGAGATCTCCTCCACCCTCTCCGGCACCTGCTACAAGCTCGCCAAGACCCCGGTCACCGCGGCCTCCCTCGCCTTCGACGGCTCCTTCCAGGAGATCGAGACGGGCATGACCGAGGGCCACCCCTGCTTCGTCGCCAACAACGGCAGGCTCGGCTTCGGCGTCCACGAGTACCTCTCGTACGCCCCCGAGACCGCGAGCCCGATCCGGCTGATCTGGCTGGCGGCGACGCGGGAGCGGGCCGCGTTCACGGCCGGTGCCGGGCTCGACCACGAGTCCCACCTGCGCGCCGAGCTCGGTGAGGAGACCCTCGCGCGGTTCGCGGCCACGCTCACGGACCAGGGCCTGGACCCGGACGACTACCTGCTCATTCCCGTCCACCCCTGGCAGTGGTGGAACAAGCTGTCGGTCACCTTCGCGGCCGAGGTCGCCCAGCGCCATCTGGTGCTCCTCGGCGAGGGCGACGACGAGTACCTCGCGCAGCAGTCGATCCGTACGTTCTTCAACGCGTCGCACCCGGAGCGGCACTACGTGAAGACGGCCCTGTCCGTCATCAACATGGGCTTCATGCGCGGCCTGTCCGCCTCGTACATGGAGGCCACGCCGGCCATCAACGACTGGCTCGCGCAGCTCATCGAGAACGACGAGGTCCTCAAGGCGACCGGCCTGACGATCATCCGCGAGCGCGCCGCCGTCGGCTACCGGCACCTGGAGTACGAGGCCGCGACCGACCGCTACTCCCCGTACCGCAAAATGCTCGCCGCCCTGTGGCGCGAGTCGCCCGTCCCGTCCCTGGCCGACGGGGAGCGCCTCGCCACGATGGCCTCGCTGCTGCATGTCGACGCCGACGGCCGCTCGTTCGCCGCGGCCCTCGTCGAGCGCTCGGGCCTGACGCCCGCCGAGTGGCTGCGCCCGTACCTGCGGTCGTACCTCACGCCGCTGCTGCACAGCTTCTACGCGTACGACCTCGTGTACATGCCGCACGGCGAGAACGTCATCCTGGTGCTCGGCGAGGACGGCACGGTCCAGCGGGCGATCTTCAAGGACATCGCCGAGGAGATCGCGGTCATGGACCCCGACGCGGTCCTCCCGCCGGGCGTCGACCGGATCCGGGTCGAGGTTCCCGACGACCAGAAACTGCTGTCCATCTTCACGGACGTCTTCGACTGCTTCTTCCGCTTCCTCGCGGCGAACCTGGTCACGGAGGGCGTGCTCGACGAGGACACGTTCTGGCGGGCGGTCGCCGACTGCGTCCGCGACTACCAGGAGTCGGCTCCCCAACTCGCCGACAAATTCCGGCAGTACGACATGTTCGCCCCGGAGTTCACGCTGTCCTGCCTCAACCGGCTCCAGCTGCGCAACAACGAGCAGATGGTGGACCTCGCGGACCCGGCGGGGGCCCTTCAGCTGATCGGGACGCTGCCGAACCCGATCGCGTAGACGTGAGTGGGGCTCCGGAGACGCTGCAGTTCACAGCGACTGTGTCGGGTCCGGAGCCCCACTCGCTTGCCTGTCCGCCCTCAGCCCGCGGGCCAGGGCACCTGCGTCGACTTGTAGTAGCCGATGCCGAGCGCGTCCCAGCGCGGAGCCTGCGCCGCGAGCCGCACCTTGTACGTGTTCCAGTCGTGCGTGGCCTCCGGGGACCAGCCCAGTTCGGCGACACCGGGCAGCCTCGGGAAGGCCATGTACTCGACCTGCGCGGAGGTCGACAGGGTCTCCGACCACAGCGGCGCCTCGACGCCCTGGACGGCCGACGCCGGAACGCCCGGAAGGTAGCTGCCCGGGTTCCAGTCGTACGAGCGCTGCACCTCGACGTACCCGGCCCAGGCGAGGCCGAGCGGGGTGTCCTTGTTGTACTTCATGTCGAGGTAGAGACGGTCGGCCGGCGACATGACGATCCCCGTCCCCTTCTGCGCCGCCGCCGCGACCTGCGCCTTCTCGGCCGCGCTGGTCCCGTCGAGACCCCAGTACTGGGCGAGGGCGCCCTTCGCCGGGGTGGCGCCGGTCAGCTGGTGCCAGCCGATCACGGTCTTCCCGTACTTGGCGACGATCGGCTGCACCTTGTCCATGAACGTGACGTAGTCCTCATGGCTGGTGGAGTGCGCCTCGTCGCCGCCGATGTGGAGGTACTTGCCGGGCGTGATGGCGGCGAGCTCACGGATCACGTCGTCGACGAAGTCGTACGTGCGGTCCTTGTTGACGCACAGCGAGCTGAAACCGACGTTCGTGCCGGTGTAGAGCGGCGGCGCGACACCGTCGCAGTTCAGCTCGGCGTACGAGGCGAGCGCCGCGTTCGTGTGGCCCGGCATGTCGATCTCGGGGATGACCTCCAGATACCGCGAGGCGGCGTACTGGACGATCTCCTTGTACTGGGCCTTGGTGAAGTAACCGCCCTGCCCGCCGCCGACCTGCGTGGACCCGCCGTACGTGGCGAGCTTCGGCCAGGAGTCGATGGCGATGCGCCACCCCTGGTCGTCACTCAGGTGCAGATGCAGCTTGTTGACCTTGTACAGGGCGAGTTCGTCGATGTAGCGCTTGACCTTGTCGACCCCGAAGAAGTGCCGGGAGACGTCGAGCATGGCGCCTCGGTAGCCGTACCGGGGGCTGTCCTCGATGGTGCCGCCCGCGACGAGCCACGGCCCGGTCTGCCTGCTGCTCTTCTCCACCTTGGCGGGCAGCTGCTGGCGCAGGGTCTGCACGCCGTGGAAGAGACCGGCGGCCTTGTGGGCGGTGATGGTGACGGAGCCGCGGCCGGACACGAGCCGATACCCCTCGGCCCCCAAGTCCTTCGCCCTGCCGCTGAGTTCGAGACGGATGCCGTCGTGACCGCCCTGGCCCGTGACGGGCAGCCGGTAACCGGTGGAGGGCCTGAGCACGCCCGCGAGGTAGTCGGCGACGCGCCGCGCCTCCTTCGAGTCCTTCTCGACGCGGATCCGCGTCTTCGAGGTGATCTCGTACGCCGGTCCGCCCGCGGCCACCGAGGCCGGAGCGGGCACCACCTGGCCCAGCGGGGTCGCGGCGGCGGATCCCGCACCCGGTGACGGGGCGGCGCCGACGGCGGACACCCCCGCGGCCGCGACGAGCAGCAGCGACCCGAACAGCCGGGCGGTCCTGCGGCGCTGCTTCTGTTGCTGTCTCACAAACGGTCCCTTCGACGAGCGACTAGGTCGTGGATCGCGGGGGGTTTTCACATCTGTGCAGCCGAACAGTCACCATGGGTACCGTCCACCCCATGAGCGGGTCAAGGGTGTAGACCAATTCGCACCAGGGCGGGCGACAGAAACCCTGGCTGAACCGGCCTTTGCGTCAGCCGTGTTGGCGGTGCCCGTGTCAGTCGCACCGGGCCGGGGTGCTGACGGACGAGGAGTTCAGCGTGGCGAAGAGCGCGCTGCCGAGGAGGACGCAGCGCAGGGCCCGCCCCTTCCCGAAGGGGCGGGCCCTGCCGTGGTCTCAGCCCCGCCGCACCTTGCGCGCGATGACGAAGCGGTCGATCTCCTCACCGGTCTCCGCGAGGCCCCGCACCGTCAGCTTCGCCGTGTGGCCCGCCGGCGCCGGCTCCACGTCGACGCGCAGGAACGAGTAGTTCGTGTAGCGCACGCGCGACCAGTCGACGGTGATGTTCTTCTTGCTGCCGTCGGGCTGGACGACGAAGGACGTGAAGGGATCGATCTCCTTCTCGTGCCCCTCGTACGTGTCGTCGACCGGGAACGCGTACAGGCTCCGGCCCGCGGCGCCCGCGGTGACGTAGACGATGCCGTCGGTCTCGGGGTACGCCGTGCCGCCGATCGGCAGCTCCTTGGTGACCCGGTCGCCCTTGAGCACGTCGGTGCGCTCGTAGACGTGGTTGTGCCCGTTGATGACGAGGTCGACGGTGTACTTCTCGAACAGCGGCACCCACTCCTTGCGCACACCGCCCTCGGAGGCGTGGCTCGTGGCGGTGCAGTACGCGCAGTGGTGGAAGAAGACCACGATGAAGTCGATGTCGCGGTCGGCGCGGAACTTCTTCAGCTGGCGCTCGAACCACGAGGTCTGCGTGCCGCCGGACAGGCCGAGGTTGGCCGGGATCTCCCAGGACACGTCGTTGGCGTCGAGCGAGATGACCGCCGTGTTGCCGTGCACGAAGGAGTAGACGCCAGGCAGGTTCTTGGCGTCGGGGCCGTTGTCCGGCAGGGTGAAGCGGGCCTGCTGGCTGCCGTAGCCGTGCGGCGCGTACCAGGCCTCCATGTCGTGGTTGCCGTACGCGACCATCCACGGCACCTGCTTGGCGACGGACTCCGTCTGGGCGAGGAACTGGTCCCAGGTGCGGGCGTCGAACGTGTCGCCGGTCTGGCCCGAACCCGACGGGTCGGCATAGGCGATGTCTCCGGCGTGCAGGTGGAACGCCGGGTTCTGCGCCAGGATCAGGCTGTCGTTGGCCAGCGCGTGGTAGCTGACGCCCTGGTCGCCGAAGGCCGTGAAGGTGAACGGCTCGCGGTGCGAGGGCGCCGTCCTGAAGGTGCCGAGCGTGCCGGCCAGGTGCGCGGCCGCCGGGTCGAAGCCGTCGTGGCCGACGCCGTAGTAGTAGGTGGTGCCGGGGCGCAGCCGGGTCAGCTGGGCGTGGAGGTAGTACTGGGTGTGGTCGGCGCCGGTGCCGACCCCGGCCGGGGTGTAGAGGGGCCGGACCTCGGCCTCGATCTTCCGCGACAGGTCCCAGGGGTGGACGCCGACGCGGATGTACGGATTCTTGACGGCGACCGGGACCTGCCAGGAGACGGTCATCTCGGTACGGGCGTCCGTGCCGTAGGCGAGGTGGCGGGCGAAGGGCGCGACGAGCGCGCCGTCGACCTTCTGGGCGGAGGGCACCTGGCCGGGGGTCCGCCCGGTCTGGGTGGGGACGGCGGCGCTCGCGGCACCCGGCACGAAGGCGCCGCCCGCTATCGCGCCCAGGGTGACGGCGCCGCCGCGCATCATCGTGCGGCGGGAGAACTTGCTGCGCAGGTACTCGTGCTGCTCGGCCAGGCTCCGGTCGGCGAGCTGCTCGGGTACGCCCATACGGGGAATGTCCATGACCGGAAAAGTTGCTCGGGTCACTCATCCCGGCCGGATACGGCATGTGAACGCAACGGGAACAAGCGGCATGGCGCCCTTCAAGCCTTGACCACAGCTGTCCCAAGAACCCCGGCGCCCATGCCGGATGACGCAACCCTGCCCGAAATCGGGCAGAATTCTTGCGAACTGTCCCCTCTTCCTCCAGGATCATCCGAGTGCACGACGAACTTGTTGATCACCTGACGCGCAGTTCGTCCCTGAACCGGGGCGAGGCACTGCGGGTGATCCAGGACGTGCTCGCCTACTTCGACGAGACGACCGAGGTGTTCGTCCGTCGCCGCCACCGCGAGCTCCAGGGTCAGGGCCTGGTGAACGCGGAGATCTTCGAACGGATCTCGGCGGACCTGAAGTACCGCGCGGTCGCGCCGCCCGAGCTGTCCTTGCGGCAGCTGCGGCGCATCGTCTACGGCTAGAGGGGATCAGTACACATATGTGCGGAATTGTCGGTTACATCGGTAAGCGTGACGTGGCACCGCTGCTGCTCGAGGGGCTGCAGCGCCTGGAGTACCGCGGCTACGACTCCGCGGGCGTCGTCATCACCAGCCCGAAGGCCAGCGGCCTGAAAATGGTGAAGGCCAAGGGCCGCGTGCGCGACCTGGAGGCCAAGGTGCCCGCCCGCTTCAAGGGCACCACGGGCATCGCCCACACCCGCTGGGCCACCCACGGCGCACCCTCCGACGAGAACGCGCACCCCCACATGTCCGCGGACAACAAGGTCGCCGTCGTCCACAACGGCATCGTCGACAACGCCGCCGACCTGCGCGCCAAGCTGACCGCCGAGGGCGTCACCTTCCTCTCCGAGACGGACACCGAGGTCCTCACCCACCTCATCGCCCGCTCCCCCGCCGAGAAGCTCGAGGACAAGGTCCGCGAGGCGCTCCGGCTGATCGAGGGCACGTACGGCATCGCCGTCCTGCACGCCGACTTCCCCGACCGCATCGTGGTGGCCCGCAACGGCTCCCCGGTCGTCCTCGGCATCGGCGAGAAGGAGATGTTCGTCGCCTCGGACATCGCCGCCCTGGTCACCCACACCCGCCAGATCGTCACCCTCGACGACGGCGAGATGGCCACCCTCAAGGCCGACGACTTCCGCACCTACACGACGGAGGGCACGCGCACGACCGCGTCGCCGACGACCGTCGAGTGGGAGGCCGCCTCATACGACATGGGCGGCCACGACACGTACATGCACAAGGAGATCTTCGAGCAGCCGGAGGCGGTCGACCGCGTCCTGCGCGGCCGCATCGACGAGCGCTTCTCCGCCGTGCACCTGGGCGGCCTCAACCTCGACGCCCGCGAGGCGCGCAGCGTGCGCCGCGTGAAGATCCTGGGCTGCGGCACCTCGTACCACGCGGGCCTGATCGGCGCGCAGATGATCGAGGAGCTGGCCCGCATCCCCGCGGACGCCGAGCCGGCCTCCGAGTTCCGCTACCGCAACCCGGTCGTCGACCCCGACACCCTCTACATCGCGGTCTCCCAGTCCGGCGAGACGTACGACGTCCTGGCCGCCGTGCAGGAGCTGAAGCGCAAGGGCGCCCGCGTCTTCGGCGTCGTGAACGTCGTCGGCTCGGCCATCGCTCGCGAGTCGGACGCCGGCGTGTACGTCCACGCGGGCCCCGAGGTCTGCGTCGTCTCGACCAAGTGCTTCACCAACACCACGGTCGCCTTCGCGCTCCTCGCCCTCCACCTCGGCCGCATCCGCGACCTGTCCGTCGCCGACGGCAAGCGGATCATCGAGGGCCTGCGCAAGCTCCCCGGCCAGATCACCGAGATCCTGGAGCAGGAAGAGGCGATCAAGAAGATCGCCGAGGAGTACGCGGACGCCCGCTCGATGATGTTCATCGGCCGTGTCCGTGGCTACCCCGTCGCCCGCGAGGCCTCGCTCAAGCTCAAGGAGGTCTCGTACATCCACGCCGAGGCCTACCCCGCCTCCGAGCTGAAGCACGGCCCGCTCGCCCTGATCGAGCCGGCGCTCCCCACGGTCGCGATCGTCCCGGACGACGACCTGCTGGAGAAGAACCGCGCCGCCCTCGAGGAGATCAAGGCCCGTTCCGGCCGCATCCTCGCGGTCGCGCACCAGGAGCAGGAGAAGGCCGACCGCACGATCGTCGTCCCGAAGAACGAGGACGAGCTCGACCCGATCCTCATGGGCATCCCGCTCCAACTCCTCGCCTACCACACGGCGTTGGCCCTCGGCCGCGACATCGACAAGCCCCGCAACCTGGCGAAGTCCGTCACGGTGGAGTAGTCGGCCCCCGCAGTACGAGTACACAAGAACGGGTCCCTGTGCGCGCCACCAAGCGCACAGGGACCCGTTCCTTCGAGGGAGGCCGGGGCGCCCATTCCCCGGCCCCCGGCTGTCAGCCGGTGGCCGTCACCCCCCGGCCGGCAGCACGCCCGGGCAGGGCCGTGGGCAGCCCACCCAGCGCCGCCGTCGCCGCGTACCAGGCGAGCAGCCCGCCCACCGCGGCGAACCAGCCGCCGACCTTGGCGAGCCCGGCCGTGTCACCGAACGCCGCCACGGCGAGCAGCAGCAGGGCCACGCACAGCGCCCCGTACGCCCCGCGCACCATGGTCCCGGAGCCGGACGCCCCGAGGGTCAGGCTGAGCGCGAGCATCGCGAACAGGAGCATGAACAGCCCTTGTGCGTTGGCCGACATGGCGTCGCCGGCCGTGACACCCCAGGTGAACCAGAACGCGCCGAGCGCGGCGAAGGCCGTACCCGTCGATGCGTCACTGGCGCGGTAGGCGAGCAGACCGGCGACGAACAGGGCGATGCCACCGACGTACGTCGCGAGGGATACGGCATTCGCGGCCGTCACACCGTCGATCACTTCGGTATGACCGAGGCCGAAGGCCAACAGGGTGAGTCCCAGGGCGAGATGGCCGAGAGTGGAGGTCGTGCTTCCCGCGGAGACGTCTTTGTCCACGGCGGGCTCCCTTCATGCGGGTGCAGTTGTGCTGCGCGCGGTACTGGGCCCTGCGATGGTCCAGCGACCGGTATGTACCCTTCACAAAGGCACAAAGCACCTCTACGCGCGAGTAGATTTATCCATCTCGCCTGGGGCCAAAGGGAGTTAAGGGATGACGATGACCGGGCGCCTGGCGCGCCGCGCGAGCCGTCCCGCGACCGAGCCGAAGATCCGGCCGACGATCCCGTGCGTGGAGCCGACGACGATCGCGTCGGCCTCGTACTCCCGGCCCACCTCTTCGAGCTCGTGGCAGATGTCGCCGCCGCGCTCGACGAGGATCCAGGGCACCTCGGACAGATAGTCCGCACAGGCGAGTTCGAGACCGAGCACCTCGGTGCGGTGGTCCGGCACATCCACGAAGACCGGCGGCTCACAGCCCGCCCACACCGTGGTGGGCAGCCGGTTGGCGACGTGCACGATGATCAGGCCGGAGCCCGAGCGGTATGCCATGCCGATGGCGTAGGCGAGGGCCCGCTCGCTGGAGGTCGAGCCGTCGAAGCCGACGACCACTCCGTGCTTGAAGGCGGGATCGCAGGACTGACGTGTTTCTTCCGCCGCCTGGGGCGTCGCCGTGGGATCGGCGACCTGCCGCTTGCGGTCCGCGGGTTCAGGGAATTCGTGACCGGCCATGGGTATCTCGGCGATTAGGTCCTCTGGATCCTCGGCGGATCCTCGGTGGAGGGACGACAGGGAGCGGCGGAGCTGTGTCCGGGAATCATCTTCCCAAGCCCATACCCCCAAGGGTACGGCGACACTCCTCCTCTGCCCAGAGTCGTCTGCCCGGTTAAGCGCACGCTCCGCGGCGTTCAGGGGAGCATGCCCGAGGCCGCGCCCGTATGGCAATGGTTGCTGCCTCGTACAGACGGTTTGGGTACGGTTCGGGAGCCCCCGGTTCGGCCGAGTGACCGGCCGGACCACCACGCGTTGAACGTGCGTACCCAAAGCAACAGGGAGTGCGCCGTGCCCGGACCGTCCATCGTGTACCCGCCCGACACCGCTTCAAGCGAGCGGCGGCCGCCCGAGGGCGCGAACGAGGGCGGCCGGCGGAAGACCACGGAACCGTCCGGCACGGACACGGTGAGCGACGTCGTCCGCTGGGCCGCGTTCAGCTGCGTCCTGGTCCCGGTCGTCCTGGTGGGGTACGGGATCTCACTGGCCGGGGCGCTGGGCGCGGCACTCGGCCTCGCCGCGGTGACCGGGGCCTGCCGGGCGCTTCTGCGCCGGTCCGAGCGGTGCGCGGCGCGGCCGGCTCCGGTACGGTCCTGCGGCCACCGGGGCCGGCGCGGCGGGACGGTGCCGGGGGCGCGCAAGGGCGGTCGCCGCACGGGATGATGTGCGCCGGAGGGCTGACTGGTTTCCGCGCACTACCGCGTATATTTTCAGCCAACTTCGCCCGGCCGCGCATTTCTTGCCGTCACCCGCCTCCAACCCCCGTGCCACCAGGCATGAAAGGACCGTAGAAGGCGCTTGCACCCTACGGGGACCGGCCACTGAGTTGAGGCGCACTTCCCTGCAACGCCCCTGAGTGCCACGCTTCGTGATCGAATGCTTCACGCCAAGTTGCCATGTCGACAATGCGCCGGATCCCGAACTGGTCACGACGGGACCACCTGACGCAGTAGATTCGATCATGACTGTCCATCGGCGGGGGACTCTGCAGGACCGAGGGGAAACGTGCTGGAGCGACAAGCCCGTCACACCACTAAGGGCGCCGCGACCACCGAGGGGGGCTTAGCGGGATGAGCCACGACTCCACTGCTGCGCCGGAGGCGGCAGCTCGGAAGCTTTCCGGGCGACGCCGCCGGGAAATAGTCGCGGTGCTGCTGTTCAGCGGCGGACCCATCTTCGAAAGTTCCATTCCGCTCTCCGTGTTCGGCATCGACCGCCAGGACGCCGGGGTTCCGCGTTACCGGCTGCTGGTGTCCGCCGGTGAGGAGGGCCCGCTCCGCACGACGGGCGGCCTCGAACTCACCGCGCCCCACGGGCTCGACGCGATCTCGCGGGCGGGCACCGTCGTCGTGCCCGCGTGGCGGTCGATCACCTCGCCGCCCCCGGAGGAGGCCCTCGACGCGCTGCGCCGCGCGCACGAGGAAGGCGCGCGCATCGTCGGCCTCTGCACCGGCGCCTTCGTCCTCGCCGCGGCCGGCCTGCTCGACGGCCGCCCGGCGACCACCCACTGGATGTACGCGCCGACGCTGGCCAAGCGCTACCCGTCGGTCCACGTGGACCCGCGCGAGCTCTTCGTGGACGACGGTGACGTCCTGACGAGCGCCGGGACCGCGGCCGGCATCGACCTGTGTCTGCACATCGTGCGCACGGACCACGGCAACGAGGCCGCCGGAGCGCTCGCCCGCAGACTCGTGGTCCCGCCGCGCCGCAGCGGCGGCCAGGAACGCTACCTCGACAGGTCTTTACCTGAGGAGATCGGTGCCGACCCGCTGGCCGAGGTCGTCGCCTGGGCGCTGGAGCACCTCCACGAGCAGTTCGACGTGGAGACCCTCGCCGCGCGCGCCTACATGAGCCGCCGCACCTTCGACCGCCGGTTCCGCTCCCTGACCGGGAGCGCCCCCCTGCAGTGGCTGATCACCCAGCGGGTGCTGCAGGCCCAGCGGCTCCTGGAGACCTCCGACTACTCGGTCGACGAGGTCGCCGGGCGCTGCGGCTTCCGTTCGCCGGTCGCCCTGCGCGGGCACTTCCGGCGCCAGCTCGGCTCGTCCCCGGCCGCGTACCGCGCGGCCTACCGGGCGCGCAGGCCGCAGCCGGAGAAGCCGGTGGAGATCGCGGCGGCGCCGGGATCGGAGGCCCCGGTCCCGGCCCAGTCACGGCGCACCGCGACGGCCGGAACCTACCCCGGACCCACCGCCTCACTGCCGACAGATCCGGGCAAACCGGGCTCGGATGCGTATGCGACGGGGCGCGCGAGTCTGCCCGGGCAGAGGAGTGCGCCGTAGGGTAAGGCACATGAACGATCGCATGGTGTGGATCGACTGCGAGATGACCGGGCTCTCGCTGGCGAATGACGCGCTCATCGAGGTGGCCGCACTGGTCACCGACTCTGAGCTGAACGTACTCGGCGACGGCGTGGACATCGTGATCCGCCCGCCGGCCGAGGCCCTGGAGACCATGCCCGAGGTGGTGCGGCAGATGCACACCGCCTCGGGCCTCCTCGACGAACTCGCGGGCGGCACTACGCTCGCCGACGCCGAGGAGCAGGTCCTCGCGTACGTACGCGAGCACGTCAAGGAACCGGGCAAGGCGCCCCTGTGCGGAAACTCGGTCGGCACCGACCGCGGATTCCTGCTGCGGGACATGCCGACGCTGGAGGACTACCTCCACTACCGGATCGTCGATGTGTCCTCGGTCAAGGAACTGGCGCGCCGCTGGTACCCGAGGGCGTACTTCAACAGTCCGGACAAGAACGGCAACCACCGCGCGCTCGCCGACATCCGCGACTCCATCGTCGAGCTGCGCTACTACCGCGAGGCGGTCTTCGTCCCGCAGCCGGGACCGGACTCCGACACCGCGAAGAAGATCGCGGCCAAGCACGCGCCGCCTGCGGAATAGCGCCTCGCACCGCATTTCCGACCCCTGTGTACGGGGTCCGGAAAAGGGGTGCGCGAGCACCCCTTCGGACCCTGTACACTTTTTCTCGGCCGGTCGGAAGAACGACATACGACCGGACATGGTGGGTGTAGCTCAGTTGGTAGAGCACCTGGTTGTGGTCCAGGTGGCCGCGGGTTCAAGTCCCGTCACTCACCCTGAATGATCAAGGCCCCGGTTCGAAAGAACCGGGGCCTTGATCATTGTGGCGCCCCGCGCCGCCCAGGACGACACGCACGCCTAAGGCCGACGCGCGCACCACTCAGGACGAAGCGCGCTCCACCAGTTCGTTCGGAAGGACCAGCTGGCGGCCGTCGAGTGTGCGGGACGCGGCCGGGCGCCGGTCGGCGATCTCGGCGAGCAGCAGGTCGATCATGGCGCGGCCCATCTCCTCGATCGGCTGGCGGACGCTGGTCAGGGGCGGGTCCATGTGCCGGGCGATCGCCGAGTCGTCGTAGCCGACCAGGGCGACGTCGTCGGGGAGACGGCGGCCCGCCTCGCGCAGCACCTGGCGGGCACCGGCAGCCATCACGTCCGACCCGGCGAACACGGCGTCCACCTCCGGGCAGCGCTCCAGGAGCTCGGCCATCGCGCGCCGGCCACCCTCCTCCGTGAAGTCCCCCGGCACGATGAGCCGCTCGTCCACCTCACGGCCGGCCGCATCGACTGCGGCGCGGTAGCCGTCGACGCGGCGCTGGGCGCCGTACACGTCGAGCCGGCCGGTGATCGTGGCGATGCGGGTGCGGCCGCGGCTCAGGAGGTGCTCGACGGCCGAGTACGCGCCCGCGAAGTTGTCGGAATCCACCGAGGGCAGCGTCTCGGCGGCGGAGCGTCGGCCGCTGATGACGGCGGGGATCTCCAGCTGACTGAGCAGATCGGGGAGCGGGTCGTCGGCGTGGACGGACACCAGCAGGACGCCATCGACGCGGTGCGCCGCGAGGTACTGGGCGAGGCGCTGCCGCTCCCGGTCGTTGCCCGCGAAGATCAGCAGGAGCTGCATCTCGGTCTCGGCGAGCTCGGCACCGACGCCGCGCAGCATGTCGGAGAAGTAGGGCTCCGCGAAGAAACGTGTCTCCGGTTCGGGCACGACGAGGGCGATGGCGTCGGTGCGGTTGGCGGCGAGGGCGCGGGCCGCCGTGTTCGGCACGTAGCCGAGCTCGGCGACGGCGGCCTCGACCGTGGCGCGGGTCGCGTCGCTCACCCGGGGCGAGCCGTTGATCACCCGGGAGACCGTGCCCCGGCCCACGCCCGCCCGGGCCGCGACCTCCTCAAGGGTCGGACGCCTGCTGTGAGTGCCGCGAGCCGCCATGGCTCCCACCTCCCCAAGTCTCACGCGGAATCTAACAGCCCGATAACCGCACCAAGTTGCCGCTGCCCGGCGTCTTGACACCCCCGGGCCGAGCGACGACCCTTCAACACATCACCTATGGGAGCGCTCCCACTCTACTGGGCGTATACAGAAGCCGCACGTTCCCCGCCCGAGCCGCACGTGAACGAACGGGCGTAGCAAGGCAGTTGGCCGGGGTTGGCACTTCAGAGCAAGTGAGTACTTTGGAGGACACAATGCGCACGACTGCCCGCACGTCCCGACGCGCGATGACCTTCGCGGTCGTCGCCGCCCTGGCTACAGGGCTGCTCGCCGGATGCGCGACCGATGACAACTCAGGATCCGACGGCGGTTCGAGCGGGGGTGCCGGCAACAAGGGCGGCACCACGCTCACGATCGGCACGTTCGGCGTCTTCGGCTACAAGCAGGCCGGGCTCTACGACGAGTACATGAAGCTGCACCCGGGCGTGACGATCAAGGAGAACGTCACCACCCGCACCGACGTCTACTGGCCGAAGACGCTTACCCGGCTGCAGGCCGGATCCGGCACGGACGACATCCAGGCGATCGAGGTCGGCAACATCACCGAGGCCGTCCAGACGCAGGCCGACAAGTTCGTCGACCTCGGCAAGGAGGTCGACAAGTCGCAGTGGCTGGACTGGAAGAACGCCCAGGCCACCACCAAGGACGGCAAGCTCATCGGGCTCGGCACGGACGTCGGCCCGATGGCGATCTGCTACCGCAAGGACCTGTTCGAGAAGGCCGGTCTGGAGACCGACCGCACCAAGCTCGCCGCGCAGTGGCAGGGCGACTGGAACAAGTACGTCGACCTCGGCAAGCAGTACATGAAGAAGGCGCCGAACGGCACCAAGTACGTGGACTCCGCGTCCTCCGTCTACAACGCGGCGCTCGGCGGCGAGAAGGAGCGGTACTACGACAAGGACGGCAGCGTCATCTGGGACAAGTCCACGGGGGTGAAGAAGTCCTGGAACGCCGCCATGGAGGTGGCGACCAGCAACATGTCGGCCAAGCTGAAGCAGTTCGACAAGCCGTGGCAACAAGGCTTCGCCAACGGCACCTTCGCCACGGTGGCCTGCCCCGCGTGGATGCTCGGCTACATCCAGGAGAAGTCCGGTGACGCCGGCAAGGGCAAGTGGGACGTGGCGGCCGCACCGACCGCGGCCAACTGGGGCGGCTCGTTCATCGGTGTACCGACGGCGAGCAAGCACCAGAAGGAGGCCATCGCGCTGGCGAAGTGGCTGACCGCGCCCGCACAGCAGGCGAAGGTCTTCGCCAAGCAGGCCAGCTTCCCGTCGATGCCTTCGGCGTACGCCGACCTGAAGCCGCAGGCCGCGACGACCGCGTACTTCTCCGACGCGCCCCTGACACAGATCTTCTCCGACTCGGCAAAGACCATCCCGGTCCAGGTCTTCGGCATCAAGGACCAGCCGATCGGCACCGCGATCACCGACACCGGCATCCTCCAGGTCGAGCAGAAGGGCAAGTCGCCCGCGCAGGGCTGGGACGCGGCCACCAAGGAAGTCAAGGACGTGCTCGACCAGTGACCAGCTCCGACGAGGCTCTCGCGCAGTCCGCGACGAGCGCCGACACCGCGCCCGGCTCCCAGGAGCCGGGCGCGGCCCGGGGCGCTCAGGGTCGCGGTACGGCGCCGACGGGCGCCGGCACCTGGCGCAGCCGGCTGTACCGCTGGGACATGAAGGCGTCCCCGTACGCGTTCATCTCCCCCTTCTTCATCATCTTCGGCGCCTTCTCGATGGTGCCGCTGCTCTACACCGCCTGGTACTCGCTGCACCATGTGCAGCTGTCGAACCTGGACGGCCAGACCTGGGCGGGCCTGGACAACTACACGAACCTCTTCCAGTCGGACTTCTTCTGGAACGCGCTGAAGAACACGTTCACCATCGGCGTGATCTCGACCGTGCCGCAGCTGATCGCGGCGATCTGGCTCGCGCACATGCTCAACTACCGGCTGCGCGGCTCCACCGTGTGGCGCGTCGTCATGCTCACCCCGTACGCCACCTCGGTGGCGGCGGCGACGCTCGTCTTCGTGCTGCTCTTCTCGCCCGACACCGGCATGATCAACTGGGCGCTCGACCTGGTCGGCATCGACCCGGTCAACTGGCGTGAATCCGACTGGGGTTCGCAAGCAGCGGTCTCCTCGATCGTGATCTGGCGGTGGACCGGATACAACGCGCTGATCTATCTGGCGGCGATGCAGGCCATCCCGGCCGACCTGTACGAGTCGGCGGCCCTGGACGGCGCGAACCGCTGGCAGCAGTTCCGGCACGTGACCATTCCGATGCTGCGTCCGACGATCCTGTTCACGGTGGTCGTCTCCACGATCGGCGCGACCCAACTCTTCGGCGAGCCCCTGCTGTTCGGCGGTGTCAGCGGCACCAAGGGCGGGTCCGAGCACCAGTACCAGACGCTCGGCCTGTACATGTACGACCAGGGCTGGATCGTCGGCAACCTCGGCAAGGCATCCGCGATCGCCTGGTCGATGTTCCTGATCCTGCTCATCGTGGCCGCGGTCAACCTGCTGATCACCCGACGGCTGAGGAAATCCCAATGACCACCATCACCGACGCGACACCGCCTCAGGTCGCGCAGGACGCCGAACCGCCGCGTTGGCGGCGGATCCTGGGCGCGGGCAAGCAACTGCACGCAGGTCCGGTCACGTACCTCGTGCTGATCCTGTTCGCCGTGATCTCGCTCGCCCCGTTGCTGTGGACGACGATCGCGGCCTCACGCACCAACACCCGCCTCGCGCAGACACCACCGCCGTTCTGGTTCGGCGGAAACCTGTTCAAGAACCTGGAGACCGCCTGGAACCAGGCCGGCATGGGCACCGCGATGTGGAACACCATCCTCGTGGCGGCGACCATCACCGTCGGCACGGTGTTGTTCTCCACACTCGCCGGTTTCGCCTTCGCCAAACTACGCTTCCGGTTCTCGACCACGCTGCTGCTGATCACCATCGGCACGATGATGATCCCGCCCCAGCTCGCGGTGGTCCCGCTGTACTTGTGGATGACGGACCTGGGCTGGGCGAACCATCTGCAGACGGTCATCCTGCCGACCCTGGTCAGCGCTTTCGGTACGTTCTTCATGCGCCAGTACCTGGTCCAGGCGCTGCCCACCGAACTCATAGAGGCCGCCCGGGTCGACGGGGCGAGCAGTCTGCGGGTCGTCTGGCACGTGGTCTTCCCGGCCGCGCGCCCGGCGATGGCGGTGCTCGGGCTGCTGACGTTCGTGATGGCGTGGAACGACTTCCTGTGGCCGATCATCGCGCTCAACGGAGAGAACCCGACGGTCCAGGTGGCCCTCAACCAACTGGGCACCGGCTACATCCCCGACGACTCGGTGATCATGGCCGGAGCCCTGCTCGGCACGCTGCCGCTGCTGATCGCGTTCCTGCTGTTCGGCAAGCAGATCGTCGGCGGCATCATGCAGGGCGCGGTAAAGGGCTGACGTTTCTCGGGGGCCGCCGCGCGCGGCGGCCCCACCCCACAACTTCCTACCGATGGGAGCGCTTCCATGCCTAAGCCCATTACGCAGACACCCACAACAGATCCCACCCTCACCTCCACCGCCGCCCCCACCTTCCCGCCGAACTTCCTCTGGGGCGCCGCGACATCGGCGTACCAGATCGAGGGGGCGGTGCGGGAGGACGGCAGGACGCCGTCGATCTGGGACACGTTCAGCCATACGCCGGGCAGGACGGCGGGCGGTGACACGGGCGACACGGCGGTGGACCACTACCACCGCTACCGGGACGACGTGGCGCTCATGAAGGGCCTGGACCTGGGCACATACCGCTTCTCGGTCTCGTGGCCGAGGGTGCAGCCCACGGGCCGCGGCCCGGCGGTCCAGCGGGGCCTGGACTTCTACCGGCGCCTGACGGACGAACTCCTCGCCCAGGGCATCAAGCCGGCCCTGACGCTCTACCACTGGGATCTGCCGCAGGAACTGGAGGACGCGGGCGGCTGGCCGGCACGCGACACGGCGTACCGCTTCGCGGAGTACGCGGGCATGGTCGGCGAGGCGCTGGGCGACCGGGTGGACCTCTGGATCACGCTCAACGAACCCTGGTGCAGTGCGTTCCTGGGCTACGGCTCGGGTGTGCACGCGCCAGGCAGGACGGAACCGGCGGCAACGCTCCGAGCGGCCCACCACCTCAACCTGGCACACGGCCTGGCAACACAGGCACTGCGCCAAACACTTCCGTCCCGAGCAGAGGTGGCAGTAAGTCTCAACTCCTCCACGGTCAGGCCCCTCTCACCCGACAGTCCCGCCGACAACGACGCCCGCCGGCGCATCGACAACCTGGCCAACGGCGTGTTCCACGGCCCGATGCTGCACGGGGAGTACCCGGCGGACCTGATCACGGACACCGCGGGCATCACGGACTGGTCCTTCGTCCACGCCACCGACCTGGCGGCGATCCACCAGCCACTGGACGCGCTGGGCCTGAACTACTACACGCCGTCCCTGGTCTCCTCGGCCCCGTCGGCCCCCACGACCCGATCCGACGGCCACGGCGCGAGCGAACACTCCCCCTGGCCAGGAGCCGACGACGTCGCCTTCCACCAATCCCCGGGCGAGCGCACGGAGATGGGCTGGACGATCGACCCGACGGGCCTGCACGACCTGATCATGCGCTACACCAGGGAGGCGCCGGGCCTGCCGCTGTACATCACGGAGAACGGCGCGGCGTACGACGACAAGCCGGACCCGGAGGGCCGGGTCCACGACCCGGAGCGCATCGCGTACCTCCACGGCCACCTGTCCGCCGTACACCGCGCGATCAAGGACGGCGCGGACGTCCGCGGCTACTACCTCTGGTCGCTGATGGACAACTTCGAGTGGGCGTACGGCTACGAGAAGCGCTTCGGGGCCGTCTACGTGGACTACGCGACCCAGAAACGTACACCGAAGTCGAGCGCGCACTGGTACGCACAAGCGTCCCGCACCAACCAACTCCCGCCGGTGAACTAGCAGCGCCCACCGGCGATCAGCCGCGTACGAGAAGCGGCCCGAGGGCAGGGAGCCCCACCGAGCAGCAGCCGCGTACGAGACGGGAGGGGACGTGGGGGCATGTGCGCGCGCAGCCACCAGCACCACGCCGGCAGCCAACTCGCTGACGAGCACCCGTAGAACAGCGAGCACGTACATACCCCCGCGGCCCCGCATCCGAAAGACAAGGCACAACGGCGGCGCACCCAAAGGGCGAGCCACACAAAAGCGGCGGCACCCCCCCCCAGAACGAACCGGAACACAAACGCGCGCCCCGGCCGAGTGGGGGATCTGGATCCGGCCGGGGCGCGCAGCTTCCCGTGGGGGGAGGGCTACTTGAAGGAGGCGAAGGCCTTCTGGAAGGCGTTGGCCGACTGCTCGATCGAGGAACAGGTCGGCTGGGCCGAGTTGGACGCCCCGCCCTCACACGCCTTGTCACGAGTGGCGGACCACATCGACAGACCGCCCAGTCCCTTCTCCTTGGCGAAGGCGACCAGCTGCGTGGCGTCGTCGACCTGGAAGACCTCGGACGAGACGTCGTTGACGCCGATCATCGGGGTGATCGCGACGGCCTTCCAGGCGGCGGCGTCGGACAGCCCGAGTGCGCTCTTGATCTGCGCCTGTGTGGCGGTGGCGGCCTGCTCGGCGTAAGTACCCATGTCGCCGCTGTAAGAGGCGCCGTAGTCCATCGCCATGATGTTGACGAGGTCGGTCGAAACGCCGTTGGACTTGGCGTTCTTCAGGAAGTTCACGCCGTCGGACGTGAGGCCCTCGGGCATCACCGGGAGCGTGAAGGAGACGTTCAGCTCCGGGTTGTTCTTCTGCAGCGTGGCGATGGCCTGGGCACGCTTGGTGTTGGCGGCGGTGTCCGGCAGGGCGCCCCCCTCGACGTCGAAGTCGACCTTGGTGAGCTTGAACTGGTCGATGACCTTCTGGTACGCCGCCGCGAGGTCGGAGGCCGAGGAACAGGCCTGCGCCAGCTCGGTACCGGACGCGCCACCGAACGAGACGCGCACATCGCCACCGGCGGCCCTCAAGTCGCCTATCTGGGCGGCGACTTCGTCACTGCTTAGGTCGGTCACGCCGCCCCACTTCGGGGTGCAGGAGCCGCCGGAGGTGATGAAGGCGAGGTTGAACTCCTTGACGCCGGTGGCCTTGGAGGAGGCGACCAGGTCGAACTTCGGGTAGAGCGAGGTGTCGACGTACGGGGCGAAGCCCGCCGCGGCGGTGGAGCCCGAACCGGTGCCGGAGGACGAGGACGGCGACGGGCTCGCCGTCGACGTGGCGGTCTCGGTGGGCTTGGCGGTGGCCGAAGCGGAGGCGCCGGCACTCGGGGTGGGAGTCGCGGACTCCGTCGGGCGTCCGCTGGGCTCGGGCGTGGCCCCGTCGTCCACGGAGCACTTGGCGCCGTTGATGAGGCATCCGGCCGGATCGGCGTCGCCGGTGACGACGAACCCGACGGTCACGGACTTCCCGGCGGCGATGCCTTCCTTGTCCCAGGAGGCGGGCGTCACGGTGACATGCGAGCCGGACACGGACGACTCGGCGTTCCACAGGGAACCGAGCTTGCTGCCGGACGGCAGGTCGAACTCGAGCTTCCAGTCCGACTGGGCCTTGTCCGAGTCGTTCTTGACGACGTACTGGGCGGTGTAACCGCCGGACCACTCGCTGGTCTTGGTGTACGCGGCGCCGACCCCCGCGGCCTGCGCCGTACCGGAGAACAGGAAGGCGCCGCCGCCCACGACGGCCGTGGCGACGAGCCCGCCTATCGCCTTGTTCCTGCCGCTGACCCTGCGCCGGTGCGTGCTGCTCATCGCGTGCCTGCCTTAGCTGTACGGGGGTGGGGGTGCGGCAGCACGCTAGCGATCCGGAACCCGGCAAACAGGGCATCAGCACCGGCGGTCGAGGTTCTTATGGAGGGCTTAAGGAAGCCATCGGAACGGATTAAAGGTAGAGACCAACCCCGAAACGATGAGGCCCCACCCGACTACACAGCGGCACCGGACCCAGCGCCCGCCCCGGCACCCGCACCCGCCCCGGCCCCCGAGCCGACCCCTGACCCACCCCCCGAGCCGGCGCCCCGCTTACGCCCACGCCGCACCCCGCCCCGATGCCCCCGCCGCACAGCACCACCGGGTCCCCGCCCGTCCAGCTGCACCCAGATCCGCACCTCGGTCCCCCCGAGTACGGAGGACCCGATCCGCACATCGCCCCCGGTCGACTCGGCGAGCCGGCGGACGATGTCGAGCCCGAGTCCGGTGGACCCGTCGCTGCCGGACCCACGCCCGCGGGCCATCGCGGCGTCCGGGTCCGGAATCCCGGGCCCGGCGTCGGAGACGAGCACGATCACGGCGTCCTCGCCGCTGTGCACGTCGACGGCGAAGGCGGTGCCCTCGGGCGTATGCCGGAAGACATTCCCGAGCAGCGCGTCGAGCGCGGCGGCCAGCTCCCCCCGGACCACCGGGATACGTACAGGACGGTCGACCCCGGCGACGCGCACCTTGCGCCCCTCGTCCTCGGCGAGCGCGGACCAGAAGTCCATACGCTCGCGGATGACCTCGGCGGCATCGCACCCTGCCCCGGGTCCCGCGGCGGCGGTCTGCGGCTTGGCGTCGCGGGCGGTACGGATGATGGTGTCGACCTCACGCTCCAGCTGCTCGACGGCGGCGCGGGTCTGCTCGGCGGCGGCGCCCTCCCCCAGCGAGACGGCGTTGAGCCGCAGAACGGTGAGAGGCGTACGCAGCCGATGCGAGAGGTCGGCGGCCAGCTCCCGCTCGTTGGCGAGAAGCTGGACGACCTGATCGGCCATGGAGTTGAACGCGACTGCGGCGAGCCGGAGTTCCGTAGGCCCTTCCTCCGGCACGCGGGCCCCGAGCTTCCCCTCGCCCAGATCGTGCGCGGCGGAGACGAGGCGCTGGGCGGGCTGCACCATGCGTACGCCGAGCCGGTCGGCGACGGCCACGGACCCTATGACGAGGGCGATACCGACACCGGCCAGCACGAGCCACGCGGTGGCGACCCCGTTGGTGACCTCGGACTCCGGCACGAACACTTCGACGACGGCGATGCCGGAGCTGACGGCGATGGGCTGGAGCCACACGGACCCGCCGGGCACATCGGCGACGGTGGCCTGGCGGAGGCCGACGTGCCCGTCCCCGGCGCGCGACGTGCCGACCTGGATCGCCGGGGCGCCATCGGAGGCCGGGATGTACACGGCCATGCGGCCGTCGGCGCCGGCCTCGGTGGAGGCGACGGCGCGGGTCAGTTCGTCACGGTCGGTGGTGATGGAGAGGGTGGGCCCGATCGCGGCGGCGGTCCGCTCGGCGTTGGAGAAGGCACGATCCCTGGCCATCTCCTTGATGACGAGGCCGAGAGGAACCGCGAAAGCCACCACCACCATGGCGGTGACGGCGAGGCACACCTTGACCAGGGCCCACCTCATGCCGGCCCGCCCTCCGCCCGCGGCGGCTCCAGCTTCACACCGACACCCCGCAGAGTGTGCAGATAGCGCGGCCGCGCGGCCGTTTCACCCAATTTCCTTCGCAGCCACGACAGATGGACGTCAATGGTCTGATCGTCCCCGTACGACTGCTGCCACACCTCGGCGAGAAGTTCCTTGCGGGGTACGACGACGCCGGGCCTGCCCGCGAGGAAGGTGAGCAGGTCGAACTCGCGCCGGGTGAGATCGAGCCGCGCCCCGTCCAGTTCGGCCTGGCGCCGCAGCGGGTCGATCGCGAGGCCGCCGACCTGGAGGAGCCGCGAGGGCGGCTCGGCGGCGGCGCTGGAGCGCGCGCGGCGCAGCACGGCGGCCATGCGCGCGGACAGGTGCTCGGGCGAGAACGGCTTGGTGAGGTAGTCGTCGGCGCCGTCGTTGAGGAGCCGGACGATCTCGGTCTCGTCGTCGCGGGCCGTGGCGATGATCACGGGTACGTCGGTGATGCCGCGCAGCATCTTCAACGCCTCGGAGCCGTCCAGATCGGGCAGGCCGAGGTCGAGAATCACGACGTCGAAACGGAAATGGGCGACCTCGCGCAGCGCCTCCAGGGCCGTGCCGACGCTCCGTACGGTGTGGGAGGCCTCGGTCAGGTGCCGGATGAGGGCCGAGCGCACGAACTGGTCGTCCTCGACCACGAGCACACTTGCCATGGGCGGCACCGTACGCCATACGGGGGACGCCGGTCCTTCTTCCGCCCAGGTCCGGGGCAACCCCGGTCCCTCTGGGACACGGGTGGGGCGGGTGCGGCAGTATGGCCGCGATGCACCCCATGCGCAGAGGACTTGTTCACACGGCGGCCTGGCTGCTGGCCACCGGTGCGGCCGTCACGCTGTCGTGGTGGGGCGTGCACACGGTGATGGCGGGCACGGCGTACGACCCGCCGCGCGCCGTGCCGATCGCCGCGGGAGCGGTGGACGCGCGGGCGTCGTCGACGCACCGCCCGGAGGCGTCGCCGGCGTCGCCGTCCCGCTCCGCATCGCAGAAGCCGTCACACGCCCCCGGCTCGGCCACCCCGCCCCCGAGCCGCACGGCGAAACCGAGCGCCTCCGCCAAGCCGCCCGCGTCACCGTCGCCGTCGGCGTCCGGCACGGTGAAGGGCTACGCGACGGCGGGCGGCCGTGCTGTGTTCGACCTGGGCAAGGACTCGGCGACGCTGGTGTCGGCGACGCCCGCGGCCGGCTGGTCGGTGCAGGTGTGGAAGGACTCGACCTGGATCAGGGTGGAGTTCACCTCGGGCACGGACAAGGTCTCGGTGTTCTGCACGTGGCACGACCACGCGCCGAGCGTGGAAGTGGCGAAGTACTGACCACTCGCACGGCCACCCGCCCCGGCCTGCCCAGAACGCCCTCTCGGTCCCGGCCCCCGTCACCGGAACACGGACGGCGGAGGAGCGGGCGAAGCGACGGCATGCGCGTCGCTGACGGCATCGGCGCCCCCGGTGAAGTCCGAGAGGGCCTTGCCGTGTTCGACGCGGGCGGGATGCGGATCGCCGGCCGCGCGCCGGGTCAGTTCGGCTACGGGCAGGACCCGGTCGGAGGCGACGAGCACCGCGTTGCCGAAGCGCTTGCCTCGCAGGACGGCCGGGTCGGCGACGAGGGCGAGCTCGGGGAAGACGGTCGCGGCGGTGGCGATCTGCCCGCGCAGATGCGCGAGGGGCGGCCCGTCGGCGAGGTTGGCGACGTAGCACCCGCCGGGCTTGACCACCCGGCGAACCTCGGTGAGGAACTCAGAGCTGGTGAGGTGCGCGGGCGTACGCGCTCCGCTGAACACGTCTGCTATCAGGAGGTCGGCCCAGCCGTCGGGGAGTTTCACGAGGCCCTCGCGGGCGTCGCCGGCACGGACGCGGATCCGGGAGCCGGGGTCCAACGGCAGCTCACGGCGCACCAGTTGGACTAGCGCCTCGTCGCGTTCGACCACTTGCTGGGTGGAACGGGGGCGGGTCACGGCGATGTAGCGGGCGAGGGTGAAGGCACCGCCTCCCAGGTGCACGGCGTGCACGGGGCGGCCCTTGTCCACGGCGAGGTCGATGGCGTGGCCGATCCTGCGCTGGTACTCGAATTCGAGGTGCCCGGGATCGTCGAGGTCGACGTGCGACTGCGGGGCACCGTCCACGAGCAGCGTCCAGGCGCGCGGCCGGTCCCGGTCGGGTATCAGCTCGGCGAGCCCGCCGTCGACGGCCTCGACGACGGCCTCCCGGCCGCCGCGGGCCGCTCCGGCCTGCTTGTTCTTTGCCCTTGACCTTGCCATCCGTCCATTATCGACGGGCGGAGACGAGTCGGCCCAGCGGCCGCGAGGCCAGGGACCGCAAGGACCTGGCGGCCGGCCTCAGCGGCAGTTGTCCGCGGCTTCGATCATGCGGGCCGCCTCACCGAGCGCCGCCCGCAGGACCGCCGGGTCGGTGACGAGCTCGGCCTCGCCGGGCGGGAGCAGCCAGCCGCCGCCCTCGACGGGGGCGGGCCGCACGAGGCCCGCACCGGGGCCGCGCTCCGGCGAGGACGACGCGGGGGTGTGGGTGCAGGCGCTGCCGGGGACGTCCCAGGCGTCGGCGGTGCCGGGCGGCACGAGGAAGCCGAGGGTGTCGCACTCCCCGTCGTGCAGGACCGGGCCGACGGCCTCGGTGGCGCCGCGGCGCAGGATGTCGACGGCTTCGAGACCCTGCCGCGCCGGAACGGTCACCACGTCGCAGGACGCGCTGTCACGGGGTGGCGTGCTGTGGTCCTGGGTCGGCCGGTGCCGCGCCGTCGAAAATGATGCCTCCAACACGTCAGCCCCTCCTCGCTCTCGCGTACGGGTTGCACGACCGGAACGCGACCGCTCCGGCCCCGCAAGGTTCAACGCCCGTAGGCGTCAACAGCTACGGCGGCACGCCGCCGCAAAGGATGGCACTTCATGGCGGATGAGGGGTGAGATATCCGGTTTGTAGCTAAACACTGTGTGTCGGAGTCGTTACAGCAGGTACCTTCGTGCCCCGTCGGAACAGGGGTTGCACCAGGGCTCACAGAGACCCAACTCCCCGGTGATCCGGCACGGTTCGCACGAGAGGGCCCGGTCATGACGCCGTCACCGGTGGCATCGTCAGCGCAGTCCCCGCGGCCGAATCTCGCCTTCAGGCGGCTGCGTGGGCAGCGCTCTCCGGGCGAGTTCGCGGCCGCGGTGCGACGCGCCGCCCGGGAGATCGGCGAGCGGGTCAGCTGCGACGCGCGCTACATCGGACGGGTGGAGGCCGGCGAGATCCGCTGTCCCAACTACGCGTACGAGCGGGTGTTCCTGCACATGTTCCCCGGCCGCTCGCTCACGGATCTGGGGTTCGCGCCCCGCTCCGCCGTACGCGGCCGGGCGGCACGCCCCGCGGAGCCCGTACCCCTCGCGCACACCGAGTTCGAGTTCCCGCACCACGACGAGGAGAGCGACGTGCGGCGTCGCGCATTCATGACCGGAGGGACGGCCACCGTGGCCATCGCCTCCCTGGCGCCCTTCGGCATCGCGGCCGACGGCACGGCAGCCCATGCGGCGAAGTCAACCGCCTCGGGCCACGGCCGGCGCGCGGCGCCCGAGGCCGGTGTCGGCGCGGTCGAGGAGGCCATCCGCCGGATCCGGCTGCTCGACGACCGGCACGGCGCCGACGGGCTCTACAAGAGGGCCGCGGCCCCGCTGCGTACGGCGTTCGCGCTGCTCGACGCGGGGACGGCGGCGCCCGGCACGGCCGAGCGGCTCCAGGCCGGGGCGGGTGAACTGGCCATCTCCGTAGGCTGGTTGGCGCACGACTCGGGCCGCTTCGACGACGCGCGCTCGCACTACGCGGAGGCGCTGGCCACCGCGCGCGTGGCGGGCGACCCGGCGCTGGAGGCGCACGCGTTCTGCAACACGGCGTTCCTGGCGCGGGACGCGGGGCGGCCGAGGGAGGCGGTGCGGGCGGCGCAGGCGGCCACGCGCGTCGCCTCCCAGCTGGCGTCGCCGCGACTGCTCTCACTGCTCGCGCTGCGCGAGGCGGGCGGCTGGGCGGGGCTCGGCGACCGTACGGGGTGTGAGCGGGCGCTGGCCCGGGCGCAGGCCCTCTTCGCGCGCGGGCGGTCGGACGACGACCCGGAGTGGATGACGTTCTACGGCGAGGCCGAGCTGGAGGGCCTGGAGGCGCAGTGCTACTCGGCGCTCGGCGACTGGACGCGCGCCGCCCGGCACGCGCGTCGCGCCGCGGCTCTCCAGGACCCGCACTTCACCCGGAACATCGCCCTGTACACGGCGGAGCTGGCCGACGACCTTGCGCGCGCGGGCCAGCCCGACGAGGCCGCGTCCGCGGGGATGCGGGTCCTGCACCTGCTGACCGAGGTCCAGTCGTCGCGCATCCAGTCGATGCTGGCGACCACCGCGCGCGTGCTTCTTCCGCACCGCAGGGCGTCGGGCGTCTCGGCGTTCCTGGAGCAGCACGCGTCGGCGCCGCGCACGGTGTGAGCGCCTCCGGCGCCTCCAGGACTCCTGCTAGCCCGGCCCGATCCGGACGAAAGGCCCTAGCCCTCGTGGCCCGCGAGGTGGCCGATGTCGTTCCACGACTCGATCGCCGGTTCGCCGTAGGCCCAGCCGAGGACCGACAGGGACGTCGGGTTGAGGCGGATGCGGGCCGCGAAGTCCAGCGGGAGGCCCAGCCAGCGGGCGCCGATGGAGCGCAGCATGTGGCCGTGCGCGAAGACCAGGGCGTCGCGGTTCTCGGATCTGGCCCAGGCGACGACCTCGTCGGCGCGGGCGGTCATCTGCTCCAGGGTCTCGCCCTCGGGGACGCCGTCGCGCCAGATGAACCAGCCGGGGCGCCGCTCCTGGATCTGGGCGGGGGTCAGTCCCTCGTACGCGCCGTAGTCCCACTCCATGAGCGCGTCCCACTCCGTGGCGCGGTCGCCGAAGCCGGCGAGTTCGCAGGTCTCGCGCGCGCGGGAGAGCGGGCTGGTGCGGACCTCGGCGCCGGGGAGTCCGTCGAGGGGCGCCCGGTGCAGGCGTTCGCCGAGGAGTTTCGCGCCGCGCCGTCCCTCTTCGAGGAGGGGGATGTCGGTCCTGCCGGTGTGCCGCCCGGACAGTGACCATTCCGTCTGTCCATGCCGGGCCAACAGGATGCGCGGTGCCATGGGTGACCTTTCCGAGGGCGGGTGAAAAGGGCCGCCATGTACCGATAAGTCAGGCCAGGCGCGCCCGCTCGTTCCATCATCGCTCACCCAGGATTCAGGCAACCCACCGGGCGATCGTTGCGTCTTCGTGGGTCGGAGGCGCCCCTTCCAGGCGGACACATACACCGTAAAGTGGTCCACGTGGCCACGGGCCGCCGTACAGGGAGTTAAGGGGGAGCGGCCCGATGTCGCAGACCGAGGCACCGTCCACTGCGGCGACAGGCGACCGGCTGCGCCGGTGGACCGAACTGCCGCTGATCGTGCTGGTGTACGCCGCCTATTCGGCGGGCCGGCTCATGGTGCGCGGGGACGAGGCGGGCGCCGTCGACCACGGCCTCGCGATACTCCGGGCCGAGAAGGCACTCCATCTCAACCTCGAACACCCGCTGAACCGTCTCTTCACCGCCGAGGCCTGGATCGGTGTCCCCGCCGACTTCTGGTACGCCTCACTGCACTACCTCGTCACCCCGGGCATCCTGATCTGGCTCTTCCGCAGCCGCGCCGCCCACTTCCGCGCCGCCCGGACCTGGCTGATGACCTCCACCCTGATCGGCCTGATCGGCTTCACCCTCGTACCGACCTGCCCGCCGCGCCTGCTGTCCCCCGGCCACGGCTTCGTCGACACCATGGCCCAGTACAGCTCGTGGGGCTGGTGGGGCGGCGAGGCGAGCGCCCCGCGCGGGCTCGGCGGCATGACCAACCAGTACGCGGCGATGCCCAGCCTGCACGTCGGCTGGGCGATGTGGTGCGGGGTCATGCTGTGGCGCCACGGCCGTACGCCGCTGGTCAGGGCGGCCGGCATCGCCTACCCGCTGATCACCGCCTTCGTGGTGATGGGCACCGCGAACCACTACTTCCTCGACGCGCTCGCCGGGGCCGCCGTGATGGGCCTCGGATTCCTGGTGAGCCGGCGCGTGGTGCGGACCGCGGACCTCGTACGGGCCCGGGTGCGCAGCGCGCCCGTGGCCGGTTCCGCACGGCCCGGCCGCACCTCTCCCGCCCCGGCCTCCACGGCGGCGTCCTCGATTGTCAGTGGGGAGTGCCAGACTTCGGCGGGTGAGCGAATTCCCCGACAGCGCAAGGTCAGTGCAGGACCGGGCGGCGGCCCGGGTGCCCGCTCCTCCGACGCGGGGGGCGGCACTGCGGATTGGGGCCTCCCCTGCTCGAGCGAAGCCGAGAGTTTGGGGAAAGCTCGCTGAGCTGCGTGGCAGTGACATACCGCCACGGGCGCTCGACGCGCGGGCGCTGGCCGCGCTCGCGGCGAACCCCGGGTGCCGGCGGCGCGCGCTGCTCGACGGGGCGGGTGTCGACAAGGCGCGGCTCGCGGACGCGCTCGGGGCGCCGTCCGGATTCGGCCAGTCGCAGTTCGCGTTCATGCGGGGGAACGCGTTCGAGGCGAAGGTCAAGGCCGACGGGGGCACGGAGCTGCTCCGGCTCGTGCACGAGCGCATGGGCGGCGGCCCGGAGCCGGTGCCGGGCGAGGCCCGTACGCCGGATCTGACGGCGGTCGGGCCCGAGGGCCGCACCGCCCGTACGGCGCTCGCGCTGCGCGAGGCGACGGCGGAAGCGACCGCCTCCGGCGCCTGGACGTTCCTGGAGCACCCCATGCTCGCCCTGGACGTCGCGGGCACCCCGGCCTTCCTCGAACCGGACGCGGTGGTCGTGCACCCCGACGGGACGTGGACGGTCGTCGAGATCAAGTCCTTCCCGATGATCGACGGCAGCGCGGACGCGGCGAAGGTCGGCGCAGCGGCCCGCCAGGCCGCGGTGTACGTGCTGGCCCTTGAGCGGGTCGCCGGGCACCTGGACCCGGCGCCCGAGGTCAGGCACCGGATCCTGCTCGTCTGCCCCAAGGACTTCAGCAACCTTCCGGCGGCGTCCGCCGTCGACGTACCCAAGCAGCTGTCGGTGACGCGGCGGCAGTTGGAGCGGCTCACCCGCATCGAGGACATCGCGGACGCGCTGCCCGAGGGCACCTGCTTCGACGTCACGCTGCCCGTGGACGAGCTGACGGAGGCGGTCGAGTCGGTGCCGGCGACGTACGCGCCGGAGTGCCTGGCCGCGTGCGAGCTGGCGTTCCACTGCCGCGACCGGGCCCGCGAGGAGGGCGCGGTCACCGCGCTCGGCCGCGGCCTGCGGGCCGAACTGGGCGGTCTGACCACGGTCGACGAGGTCCTCTCCGCCGCCCATGGCCACTCCGGCGACCCGCTGGACCCGGCGGTCGCCGCCCTGCGCCGGGCGGCCCGGCTGCGCGCCGAGGCGCTCGGCGCGCGGGGAGAGGCGGCGCCGGCATGCCGCTGATCAACGATCTGGCCCGCCTGGAGGCCGTGCAGAGCGGGCGCGCCCAGCCGGTCGCGACCGTGCGGCACCGCCGTCTGTCGCAGCGCCCCCTCGTCCTCGTCCCGCTCATCACGGCCGGTGAGGCGGGCGCCCCGCTCGGCGCGCTCGTCGGCACGGAGCGCACCTCGCCCCGGCTCCTCGTGGTGCCCCAGCCACGCGACCGGGACCTGCGCTTCGCCTTCCTCGCCGAGCTGGCAGGGATCGTCCTGCCGTACGTCGACGGGTTCGCGGCCGACGTCGAGGCCGCCGAGCGCGCCGAGACGGACCCCACGACCGGCAAGCGGGTCAAGGTGGAGGTCGAGCTGTGCGCGGACGCGCCGCAGCTGATCCTGCCGAGCCGCTCCGGCATCGAGTTCGTACGGCTTCTGGGGCGCTCGATGCGGTTCCGCCGCACCGCCGAGCAGGAGCCCGAGGCGCCCTATCCCGCGCCGCCCCACGTCCCGCTCCTGGGCCGCTGGCTGACGCACTTCGGGGAGCGGGCCAGGGTTCCCGGCTCCGCGCTGCTGCTCGCCATGACGGACCTGCTGTCCCGGCACTGGGCGACGGGCCAGTCCACCCTGGAGGACCAGCACCTGGGCGCGCTGCTCGCCTGGATCGAGGCCCCGGAGGGCACGTCGGGCGCCGAGGCCGCGCTCCGCGCCGAGCTGGCCCGGGACAAGGACGGCCAGCTCGTCTGCCCGCCCGCGGGCCCGGCCACCGACCCCGCGTTCGACAACAAGCTGCTGGCGCCCGCGATCGAGCGCTACGACAAGGCCCGCACCCTGCTGGCCGCCGCCGAGGACGGCATCGAGGCGGACGCGAGGCTGGCCGCGCTGACGGCGGCCGAGCGCGAGATCCACGCGCTCGTCGAGAGCCGGACCCGGCCCACCTGGGACGCGGTGTGGCGCGGCCTGGACGCGCTGTGCACGCTCCCCGAGGGGCCGCGCGCAGCGGAGCGCTGGACGCGCGACCGCTGGTCGTTCACCGGCCACCGGGACCGCGTGGCCGCGGGCGAGCCGCCACAGCCGCGCCGCGACGACGCGGTGACGGCGGCCAACAAGCTGGCGACGCGCGAGCGCGAGCAGGCCAGGCTGGACGCGCAGGAGGCGCTCGACGACCCGCTGGTCATGGCGGGCCGCAGGCTCACCGGGGAGGCGTTCGCGGGCGAGGTGACCGAGTCGGTGCCGGCGTACAACGAGAGGAACCGGCCGCGCCCCCTGATCACCGTCCGCACCGACGACGTGCCGCATCTCGGCGAGCGCACGAAGGTGTACCGCTCGCTCGACGGCAAGCCGCAGGCCGCGGAGTTCGTGTCGTACGACGCCGGGGGCGGGGTCGTCCTGCGCGTCCTGGACAAGATGGGCCGCGGCAAGGAGCCGGAGCCTGGATCCGTCCCGGAGAAGGGTGACCAGGTGTGCTTCACGCTCTTCGAGCACGAGCAGCGGGGCGGCCCGAAGCTGCCGGACCCGGAGGAGACGCCGTGGACACACGGCGGTCCGCCGCGCATGGACGGCTCGGGTGCGCCGGTGCCCGAGGCGCCGGACGCCGTGACCACGGAGGATCTGCTGTGACGGCCGCACCGCATCAGCGAGGCCGCTCCGGCACGAGCAGCGACGCCCCGTTCGACCCGGGGGCGGCGGCCGGCCGCGCCACCGCCGCGATCCTCCACGACACCCTGCACGGCACGGCCCGCGGCACCGTCGTGGACTCCCCGCCCGGCGCCGGGAAGTCGACACTCGTGGTGCGGGCCGCGCTCGAACTGGCGGAGGCGGGACGCCCGTTGATGGTCATCGCCCAGACGAACGCGCAGGTCGACGACCTCGTCCTGCGCCTCGCCGAGAAGAACCCCGAGCTGCCCGTCGGGCGCCTGCACAGCAGCGACCCCGACCCGTACGACAAGGCACTCGACGACCTGGTCAACGTGCGCAAGTCGACCAAGGCCGGTGACCTCGCGCCGCTGCCGGTCGTCATCTCGACGGCCGCGAAGTGGGCACACGTCAAGGACATCGACCCCTGGCAGCACGCCATCGTCGACGAGGCGTACCAAATGCGTTCGGACGCGCTGCTCGCTGTGGCGGGCCTGTTCGAGCGGGCGCTGTTCGTGGGCGATCCGGGCCAGCTGGACCCGTTCGCGATCGTCGGGGCCGAACAGTGGGCGGGCCTGTCGTACGACCCGTCGGCGTCCGCCGTGACGACGCTCCTGGCGCACAACCCCGAGCTGCCGCAGCACCGGCTCCCTGTCTCCTGGCGCCTCCCGGCGTCCGCCGCGCCGCTGGTCTCCGGCGCCTTCTACCCGTACACGCCGTTCCGCAGCGGTACGGACCACGGCGACCGCAGCCTGGGGTTCACGGTGGCCTCCGACGGCTCGGGCCCGGACCGGGTGATCGACGAGGCGGCGGAGTCGGGCTGGGGCCTGCTCGAACTCCCGGCCGCGCACACGCCCCGCACGGATCCCGAGGCGGTACGGGCCCTGGCCCAGGTGGTGCGGCGCCTGCTCGACCGCGGTGGCGTCACGCTCTCGGAGCGCGGCCCCGACCCGTCCCCCCTCACGGCGGACCGCATCGCGGTCGGCACGGCGCATCGCGACCAGGCGGCGGCGGTGCGCTCGGCACTCGCGGAGCTCGGCGTCACGGACGTCACCGTGGACACGGCGAACCGGCTGCAGGGCCGCGAGTTCGACGTCACGGTCGTCCTGCACCCGCTCTCGGGCCGCCCCGACGCGACAGCGTTCCACCTGGAGACCGGCCGCCTGTGCGTCCTGGCGTCCCGCCACCGCCACGCGTGCATCGTGGTCTGCCGCGCGGGCGTCCCCGACCTCCTGGACGACCACCCGTCGACGGAACCGGTCCAACTGGGAGTGACGGTGAAATTCCCGGACGGCTGGGAGGCGAATCACGCGGTACTGGCCCGCCTCACGGAACACCGGGTGGCGTGGACGCCTTGAACTGAAGAAAGGGGCGCTCTTGCGGGCCTGCGGAGAATAGAAGGTGGCCCCGGCGGCGACGGGGGCTGCACACCGTACGAGGAGGAACATCATGGCCGAGCCCGAGCGGGCCCGTACCGAGAGGCGGATGCGTCCGGCCCCGCTGCTCTTCGAGCCGGCCGAGGCCGCCGCGGACCCGGAGCACTTCTTCGACCTGGAGGCGATCGAGGACCCGCGTGCGCTGCTCGCCCGCGCCACGGAGCTGACGCACGCGTTCCGTGCCGCGACCGACCGGTCCATGGAGTTCCAGGCCATGGCGGCAGCCCAGCTCGCCGACCCGCGCCGCTTCGACCGCCTGACGGCCGCAGCGATCGCCGAGCAGGCGCAGTGGACCGAGGACTACGCGAAGAAGATGGTCGAGTTCGGCCGCGACCTGATGCGCGGGCCTGCCGAGAACGGGCCGTAGCAACGCCGCAGCGCCCACACCCGTAAAGATCATCTGGCATATGCCACGGGGCAAGATACTCCCCCCCGCCCCCTCCTGTCCCGATTTCCGGCAACCCTGGGAAGTCGCGCGCTCACGGCCGGTAGATGTAAATGCTATGAGCGCCACACATCCCCAGAACAGCACCGGCCCGCTGACCCGGTACGAGCGATTCGACATAGCGGGCGCCACCCGGGAGGGCTCCGCGTGGCTCGCGTCGGCAGGAACGCATCCACGCAGCACCCTCGCGTTCTGGGAGTCACGGCCCGGCGCCCCCGTGGTGCTGCCCTGCGGCACCGCCTTCGACGTGGTGAACGCGCCGTCGATGTTCGGGCGCCGGATGCTGGACGCGCTGTGGGAGGACGGCCCCGGCTCGGGCCCGGTCGCCGCGCGCCGCGGCCGCATGCTCCTGTTCGCGGCACCCGGCACCGCCCACCGGCTGCCCTCGCTCCTGGGGTGGGAGGAATGGGGCCCCGCCGTGCCACCTCTCCTGTGCCATGGAAGCGGTGACGCCGTGACCGTCCCGCCGCCGGCCGGAGGCACCGACCACGCCGGGGGTCCCCGCGCCGACTCACGCTGGGTGGTCGCCCCCGACACCCGCCACCCGTGGCTGCCGGGGCCCGAGGTACTGCTCTGGGCCTGCGTCCGGGCGGCCCGCGCGAGTGCCAAACCTGCGATGCGGATATCGATTTTTCCTGGCCCGGATCAGGATGCTAAGGTCTACGACGTCAGCAGGCGCCGCTAGCTCAGTTGGTTAGAGCAGCTGACTCTTAATCAGCGGGTCCGGGGTTCGAGTCCCTGGCGGCGCACAGACACAGCGAAGGCCCTCCACGCGAGTGGGGGGCCTTCGCTATCGGCGGGCCCGCCCCGACGCAGCGAAGACGGCTGGGGGTCCGGGGGTCGTCCCCCGGAAAGACACAGCATCAGCGGGTCCGGGGTTCGAGTCCCTGGCGGCGCACAGACACAGCGAAGGCCCTCCACGCGAGTGGGGGGCTTCTTATGTATGCCGGTGCGGCGGGCGCTCGGAAGACCTGCCGCTCCTCGCGACACCGGTGCGCCGGCGTGGCCACCACGACAGTCGTTCAGCCCGTCTCGACCTTGACCGTCCAAGCCCCCGACCGCGTGCGCCCCTCGACCTTCACCCGTACGTTCTCGCCCGGCACCGTGAAACTCTCGCCCACCCGTACCGGTGCGTCCGCGAGCGGCGGATAGACCGAGTCGCCGTAGCACGCGTCCGTGTCGGGGTGCGCGTCGAGCACCTGGACCGGACCGCTGCCGGAGGGGGTCTCGTTGCGCACGCGGTAGACGAGGACACCCTCGGAGCACGTCGCCGCGTCGTTGCCGTCGGCGCCGCGGGCCTCCAGAGCGATCGCGCTGTCCTCCCCGGTGCGCACGACGGCGAGCTTCGTCCCGTCGCCCACGCCGAAGGGCGGACCGTTGGTTCCGGGCGCCGCGCCCGCCCGCGCGGGTGCGGACGTCAGGGGTTCGAGGGTGAGCCGCCGGCTGCCCGTCACGCACACCACCTGCCGCCGGTCCAGCCACCCCAGCTTCCACTTGTGCCACCCGAAGAAGTCGGGTGCGAGCCCGAACTGACTGCCCATGACGTCCCAGTCACCGACATACGTGTCCCAGTCGCCCTTGCCGTCGGTCGGCCGGTGGTAGAGGTCCGGCAGGTCGAAGACGTGGCCCGTCTCGTGGGCCAGGACGTTGCGGTCCGGCGGATGCTGCTCGAAGACCGTGACGACGCGCTTGATGTCCGTACCGTCGGCGCGCATCGGATGGTCGAAGTTGACGACCTTCGTGGCGTCCGAGTCGACGCCCGGGGCATCGGGGTCGGCGACGAAGTAGACGATGTCGAACTTGCTGAAGTCGGTGTGCGGGTCGGCCGTGGCGAGGGCGTCGCGCAGATAGGCGCCACGGTGCGCGGCGTCCCAGTCGCGCTCTATGGCGTACGAGGTCGAGGCGTGCGGCATGCGGAGCCAGCGGCGCTGCGGGTGCGGGACCAGGTGGAACTTTCCGTAGGAGGCCCGCTTGTAGAAGTCGCTGGTGGCGGGGAAGTAGTCGGCCGTCAGTTCCTCGGGGGTGGTCGTCGGCCGGGAGTCGGGGAAGGAGAGGAAGACCATCACCGCGTTGAGGGTCCGGACCGGGCGCGGGTAGGCGTTGTTCCAGGTGTCGAGGCCCTCCGAGTGGTGAGCCGCCGTGCGCTCCAGCGCACAGGGACCCGCGTACGGGGCGGCGATCGCGGGGCCTGCGACCAGGGACGTGGCGGCCATGGCGGTGAGCGCGGTGAGGGCCGCACCGACGGAGCGCAGGCGGGGCCTCTCCACTCCACCGGGTGGCAGCGGACGCGGCAAGTCGACCTCCGGATGGGGAAAGCGGGACACCCAACCCAGAGTGTGGGGATTTGTAGTACTTCGCCCTGTTTATCTGGCCCGGTCGGGTGAGGGGGCGACACCCCGGTCAGTCACAGAACGTCACGCGTGATCGCGGGAGGCCAGAAGCAGTGCCAGAGACGAGCAGAAACGATCTGCCGGCCACCCCGGGATGCCGCCGAACCGGCGGATCGGGCGGGCAAGGCTGGCTCGCGCCTCGGGGCTGCCTCTATGATCGGCACACTTTCCTGCGCGGGCCCGGCTGCGAAGGCCGTTCGCCACCCAGACTGTGATGACCCGGGAGCAACCCTCCCGGACCCCCGGAACGACTGCACTGCGGGAGCGAGCGGTGAGCGGAATGTCCGAAGGGCCGATGACCGCGGCCGACGCGGCACCCGACTCCACCCGCCGCGCCGTCACGGAGAGTTCCGCAGCAGTGGCGGCGCCCCCGCACGCCCCCGCCCCCGACTCCGTACGCACGGGCCCGGACGCCCGGGTCCACGAGGCGCTCGGTGTCGAACCCCCTCCCCCGCCGGCGTCCCCGCCCGCGCCCTACCTCTCGGCCTTCCTCGCCGCACCCCTCGCCCTGGCCGTCGTGGACCGCCGGGGCCAGGTGGTCACCGCGAACGCCGCGCTCGCCGTGATGCTCGGCGTGGAGGACCCGGGCCGGCTGACCGGGCTCACGGCGGCGGAGCTGGTGGACCTGGCGTCCGACTCCCGCACCTGGCACACGTACCAAGAGGTGCTGCGCGGGCGGCAGGCGCGGCTGACGTGCACCCGCAGGATCAAGCACCCCGACGGGCACTCCGTGTGGGTGCAGGTCACCGTCTCGCCGGTGCCGGGCGGCCGTACGGTGCTGCTCTCCCTCACCGACATCAGCGCCCGCCGTGAACTCCAGGCGCGGCTGCGGCACTTGCAGATGCACGACCCGGTGACCCGGCTGCCGAACCGCACGCTGTTCTTCGAGCGGCTCTCCGCCGCGCTGGAGGCGGGCGCGTACGACGGGGCGGGCAGCGGCCGGATCGGGCTGTGCTACCTCGACCTCGACGGGTTCAAGGCGGTCAACGACACGCTCGGGCACGGCATCGGGGACCGGCTGCTCGCCGCCGTCGCCGAGCGCCTGACGCGCTGCGCCGACCGGATCGGCTACGGCCGGGGAGCCGCGGCGCCGCTGGTCGCACGGCTCGGCGGCGACGAGTTCGCGCTGCTCGTGGAGGACTCGGCCGGTACGGAACAGCTTGCGGGGCTCGCCGAATCGGTGCTCCGCGCGGTCCAGGAGCCGTTCGACCTGTCAGGGCAGCGGCTCGCCGTGTCGGCCTCGATCGGGGTCGTGGAGCGGCACATGGAGGGCACGACGGCGACGGGCCTGATGCAGGCCGCGGACACCACGCTGTACTGGGCGAAGGCCGATGGCAAGGCGCGCTGGACCCTCTTCGACCCGGAGCGCAACGCGCACCGGATGACCCGCCAGGCCCTGTCGTCGGGCCTGCGTCCCGCGGTGGAGCGCGGCGAGTTCGTCCTCGAGTACCAGCCCCTGGTGAATCTGGGCGACGGGGTGCTGCGCGGCGTCGAGGCGCTCGTGCGCTGGGATCACCCCCAGTTCGGAATGCTCACGCCGAATCGGTTCATCGGACTGGCCGAGGAGGACGGATCGATCGTGCAGCTGGGCCGGTGGATCCTGCGCACGGCGTGCCGGCAGGCGCGCAGCTGGCAGCTGGAGCACCCCGAGGCCCCGCCGGTCTACGTGAGCGTGAACGTGGCGGTGCGTCAGGTGTGGGACTCGGACCTGGTGGCGGATGTCGCCGAGGTCCTCGCGGAGACCGGACTCGCCCCGGAACTCCTCCAGTTGGAGCTGACGGAGTCGGCGGTGATGGGCTCGGCGGGCCGCCCCCTCCAGGCCCTGCAGTCGCTCAGCGACATGGGCGTGCACATCGCCATCGACGACTTCGGCACCGGCTACTCGAACCTCGCGTATCTGAGCAGGCTCCCGGTGTCGGTCCTGAAGCTGGACGGCTCGTTCGTGCGCGGATTCCAGTACGACGACGGGGGCGAGCACGCGACACCGGCGGACGCCGTCATCGTCGAGGCCATGGTGCAGCTCGCGCACCGGCTCGGTCTCACGGTCACCGCGGAGTGCGTGGAAACGGCGGCGCAGGCGGCGCGCCTGCGCCAGATCGGCTGCGACACGGGGCAGGGCTGGCTGTACTCACGCCCGGTGGCGCCGGATCGTATCTCCGCGCTGCTGACGGCTTCCTGACGGCTTCGCCGACGGTTGTGAGAGACCGGGGGTGCCGCCTCCCCGAGCGAGGCGGCACCCCCGGTCGGCCGGGTCAGCCGAGCGGCAGCCCGTACGCGTCGGCGACGAGTTCGTAACTGCGGAGGCGGATCTCGGCGGTGTGGGCGTTGGCGGTGAGCATCAGCTCGTCGGCGCCGGTGCGCTTCTGGAGGTCGTCGAGGCCCGCGCGGACCTCGTCGGCGGTGCCGTGGATGACGTTCGAGTTCCAGCTGTCGACGAACTCCCGCTCCATCGGGCTGAATTCGTAGGTCTCCGCCTCCTCGGGGGTCGGGACGAGGCCGGGGCGGCCGGTGCGCAGGCGGACCATGTTGAGGGCGGCCGCGAGGACCTGGCGGCGGGCCTCCCTCTCCTCGTCCGCGGCGAGCGCGGAGACGCCGATGAGGGCGTACGGGGAGGACAGGACCGCGGACGGCTTGAAGGACTCGCGGTAGAGGTCGAGGGCCGGGACCGTGTTCTGCGCGGAGAAGTGGTGCGCGAACGCGAAGGGCAGGCCGAGGACACCGGCGAGGCGGGCGCTGAAGCCGGAGGAGCCGAGGAGCCAGATCGGCGGGCGGTGCGGGGACTGCACGCCGCCGGGGGACGTGGCCTGGACCGGGCCCGGGACCGCGTGGATGCGGGCGTAGGGGTGGCCGTCCGGGAAGTCGTCGTCGAGGAACCGGGTCAGCTCGGCGAGCTGCTGGGGGAAGTCGTCGGCGCCCTCGTTGAGCCTGTCGGTGCGGCGCAGGGCGGCGGCCGTCGCGCCGTCGGTGCCGGGGGCGCGGCCGAGGCCGAGGTCGATACGGCCCGGGGCCATCGCCTCCAGGGTGCCGAACTGCTCGGCGATGACCAGGGGCGCGTGGTTGGGCAGCATGACGCCGCCCGAGCCGAGGCGGATGCGCTCGGTGTGGGCGGCGAGATGCGCCAGGATCACGGCCGGGGACGAGGACGCCACGCCCGGCATGGAGTGGTGTTCGGCGACCCAGTAGCGGTTGAAGCCGCGGTTCTCGGCGAGCTTGGCGATCTGGACACTGGTCCGCAGGGCGTCGGTGGCGGTGCGGCCGGCGCCCACGGTCACCAGATCGAGGACCGAGAGGGGCACGGGGGCGGTGCCCTGGGCGGTTGCCCGGATCTCGTCGTTACCGGCCACGGAGTCCTCCTGTAAGTACGGTGCTGTCTGCGCCCGGTCTTAACGGAGGATGGCTCCGGTTTATTCCGGACGCCCTGTTCCGAAGGCCTGACGAGGATCACATCTGCACCAGCGGCTCCTTGGTGAAGAGCGCGCCGAGCGCCGGTGCGTTCACCCGTCGCCCCGCAAGCCGCAGTGCCTCCCACACGGTGACCTGGTTGGCCGTCAGCACGGGCTTGCCCAGCTCCTGCTCCAGGTCACGGACGTAGGCCGCCGTGTGCAGGGCCGTGTCCGGCAGGAGCAGCGCCTGCGCGTCCGCGTGATCGCCGGCCTCCGCCATCGCCCTGACCTCCGGCCACCCCCAGGTGCCGACCTCGGCCGCCGTGACGATGCCGCTGCCGCGCACCGAGACGACCTCGATGCCCGCCGCCTTCAGGAACGTGCGGAAGTGCTCCGCCACGTCCTCCGGATACGTCGCCGCGACCGCGACGCTGCGCGCGCCGACCTCGCCCACGGCGTGGGCGAACGCGAACGACGTACTGGAGGCGGGCAGGCCCGCGGTTCTGGCCAGGTCCCGCACCTGTTCGTGCGCGCCCTCCCAGCCCCGGACGAAGCTGCCGCTGGTGCACGCCCAGACGACCGCCTCGGCGCCGGACAGGCGCAGCTCCTCGACACCGGCGGCGAGCCGCTGCGGGGAGCCCATCTCGATCAGCGCGTCGACCCGGTGCGCGTCCTCACCGATGTCGGTGTGGACGAGCGGCAGCCTCACATCGCTGTCGATCAGCATCTCGATACGCGGATAGTCGTCCTCGGCCGAGTGTCCCGGGTAGAGAAATCCGACTGCGGTCATGCCCACCCTTCCTGTTCTTCCGGCAGCTCATGGGCCGGTTCCTGCGGCATCTGCGGCAGCTCGGGGGCCGGCCAGTGGCGCGCCGACTCGTCGAGCAGCGCCTGATACGGCCCCACGGCACGGGTACCCAGCCTGCGCAGCGCTGCCCACACCGTGACCTGATTGGCTGAGATCACCGGGATCCGCAGCTCGGCCTCCAGCTGCGGGATGACGTCGTACGTCGGCAGGTTCGTGCAGCTGATGAACAGCGCGTCGGCGTCCAGGCGGGCCGCGCCCCTGGCCATGTCGGCCACGTCCCGGTACGGAACCTTCCAGATGTGCCGGGTCAGGCCGAGGAAGGCGCGGCCCGTGACGGTGATGCCGGCCTCGGCCAGATACTCCTCCAGCGACTCGGTCACCGACCGCGTGTACGGCGTGACCAGGGCGATACGGCGGGCGCCCAGCTCGGCGAGCGCTTCGAGGAGCGCGCCCGACGTGGTGACGGAGGGGCGTTCGCCCGACCGGAACATGGCCTCGCACATGGCGCGTTCGCCGGCGATGCCGCCGACGAAGCTGCCCGACGTACAGGCGTACGCGAGGACCTCGGGTTCGGCGGCGCTCAGCGCGCGCACCGCCTCGCCGAGGGTCTCGTGCTCACTGACCAGACGGGCCAGGTCGAGGCTGACCTCGACGGGCACGTACGGCGTACGGGTGAGGTGCAGTGACACCTCGTCCGGAACCCAGCGCCACAGTTCGCGGTCGAGGGCGAAGTCGAAGGGTGCGACGACACCGACACCGCGTTGCGGGTGTGGTCCGCCGAGGAAGGAGACGTCCATGAGCAGGCCCCAAGTCTCTTGAGACGTACGAGACGATGCAGCGGAGAGCCGGCCGTCGGGCCGGGACGTCGGGACAGGGCTGGGCAACGGAAAAGTGCCTCTGTTGACGAAGGTAGGTTCGGGTGCCAGCGTGGTCAATCCGCACTTTTTCCTACCAATGAAGCGGACCATCGTTGCGAAACGGTTTCTGCCGATGACCGGCCCCATGTCCAACTCGACGACCAGCCGGATTCCCGGCCCGATGCCCATGACGGCCCGGCCCGACGACCGGAGCGAATGTGTCTGACGTGACCCTGCTGGTGCTCGACGACGACCCCCCGCCGCGCCTGGGCCGGCTCATGGGACGGGCGCGCGTCGTGCACGCCGACGAGTCGACGCTCGCCGCTCAACTCCCCTCGGCCGACGTGCTGCTGGTGTGGGACTTCCTGTCCGACGCGGTGCGCCGCGCCTGGCCGGGCGAGGGCCCGCGCCCGCGCTGGGTGCACACCGCGAGCGCGGGCGTCGACCGGCTGATGTGCCCGGAACTCGCCGCCTCGGACACGGTCGTGACGAACGCGCGCGGCGTCTTCGACCAGCCGATCGCCGAGTACGTCGGCGCGCTCGTCCTCGCCATGGCGAAGGACCTGCCGCGCACGCTCGCTCTCCAGGGCGAGCGCGAATGGCGCCACCGCGAGACGCAGCGCGTCGCGGGTACCCGGGCGTGCGTGGTGGGCTCCGGGCCGATCGGCCGGGCGATCGTCGCGACGCTGAAGGCGCTCGGGATCACGGCGGCGCTCGTCGGGCGCACCGCGCGGTCCGGCGTGCACGGGCCGGCCGACCTCGGGCGGCTGATCGCCCGCGCGGACTGGGTGGTGTGCGCGGCGCCGCTGACCGACGACACGCGCGGCATGTTCGACGCGCGGCTCTTCGGGATGATGCAGCCGTCCGCCCGCTTCATCAACGTGGGCCGAGGGCAGCTCGTCGTCGAGGACGATCTCGCCGACGCGCTGGCCAAGCGGTGGATCGCGGGCGCCGCGCTCGACGTGTTCGAGCACGAGCCGCTGCCGCAGGACAGCGCCCTGTGGACCGCGCCCGGCCTGATCGTCTCCCCGCACATGAGCGGCGACACGGTCGGCTGGCGGGACGAACTGTCGCGCCAGTTCGTGGAGTTCTACGAGAAATGGGCGTCCGGGGAGCCGCTTCCGAACGTGGTCGACAAGAAACGTGGGTATGTCCCCGGACACTGACCGATCCGAATGATCTGGCTGATCCAACTGATCCAGGTCCCGGACCGGCACTCCCGGATCGACCTGAGGAGAGCGGATGACCGAGCTCACCGAGCTGACCGCGGAAGCGCTCGTCGACGGCTATCGCAAGGGCGATTTCAGCCCCGTCGATGCCACGCGGGCCGTCCTGCGCCGCATCGAGGAGGTGGATCCCGCGGTCAACGCCTTCGTACGGCTCGACGCGGAGACCGCCCTCGCGCAGGCGGAGGCGAGCGCGGAGCGCTGGCGCAGAGGTGAGCCGCAGGGGCTGGTGGACGGGGTCCCGGTGTCGGTGAAGGACATCCTGCTGATGCGCGGCGGGCCGACGCTGCGCGGCTCGCGCACGGTGCGGGCCGAGGGCCCGTGGGAGGAGGACGCGCCGTCCGTGGCGCGGCTGCGCGAGCACGGCGCGGTGTTCGTGGGCCGCACGACGACGCCGGAGTTCGGCTGGAAGGGCGTCACGGACTCGCCTCTGTCGGGCGTGACCCGCAATCCGTACGACCTCTCGCGCACCTCGGGCGGATCGAGCGGCGGCAGCGCGGCGGCGGTGACGCTCGGGGCGGGGCCGCTGTCCCTGGGCACCGACGGCGGCGGCTCGGTGCGGATCCCGGCGGCGTTCTGCGGGATCTTCGGCCTGAAGCCGACCTACGGGCGGGTGCCGCTCTATCCCGCGTCCGCGTTCGGGACGCTCGCGCATGTGGGGCCGATGACGCGGGACGCGGCCGACGCGGCACTGATGATGGACGTGATCACCGGCGCGGACTGGCGTGACTGGACACAGCTCGGCCCGGTGGAGGGCGGTTTCCGCGAGGGGCTGCGCGGCGGGGTGCGGGGCCTGCGCGTCGCGTTCTCGCCGTCGTTCGGCGGGCAGGTCGCGGTGCGGCCGGCGGTCGCGGCGGCGGTCCGCAAGGCGGTGGAGGGGCTCGCGGGGCTCGGGGCGTACGTCGAGGAGGCAGATCCGGACGCCACGGACCCGGTCGAGGCGTTCCACACCCTGTGGTTCAGCGGGGCGGCGCGGGTGACGCAGAACCTGTCGCCCGCACAGCGCGCGCTGCTCGATCCGGGCCTGCGCGAGATCTGTGCGCACGGGTCCGGGGTCAGCGCGCTCACGTATCTCGCGGCGGTCGACGCGCGGGCCGAACTCGGGCGGCGGATGGGCCGGTTCCACTCGTCGTACGACCTGCTGGTGACGCCGACGCTGCCGCTGACGGCGTTCGAGGCGGGCGCCGAGGTGCCCAAGGGGTCGGGGCTGCGGCGCTGGACGGGGTGGACGCCGTTCACGTACCCGTTCAACCTGACGCAGCAGCCGGCGGCGACCGTCCCGGTGGGGGTGGACGCGGACGGGCTGCCGGTGGGTCTTCAGATCGTCGGCGCGCGGCACGCGGACGCGCTGGTCCTGCGTGCCGCGCACACCTTGTACGAGGCGGGGATCGCCGGGATTCCGGCGCCTACGCCCGCCTGAACGCGAGCGTCTCGCCCAGCGCGCCGCCGCGCCACAGGTCCTGGCAGGCCTCGGCCATCCGGTCGAGGCCTTCCACGACCTGGCCCCAGACGATGCCCGGGACCCAGCCGACGTCGCCGTTGATCAGCAGGTTGTTGCGCTCGTAGAAGAGGGCGAGGTCGACGACGGCCGCGCCGGGCTTGAGCTCGGCACCGGATTCGTAGCCGTATGCCTGGGTTCCCAGTTCCGTACCGGAAAAGGAGAAATAGCAGAGGTCCCCCGGAATGGGGGTGATGGTCGGATTCTCCAGGGGTGGCTCCCGGTCCGCGAATGCCGGGAAAAGGGCGTAGATCTCGTTGCGCGCGTATTTCGCGTGGTAGACGTCGGAGCCCAGTGGAAGCGCGTCCCACACCGCCGCACAGGTCTGCGGAGCGCGGTCGTCGAGCAGCTTTGCCGTGCACTGAACTCCCCGCTTGGCGAGGGAGACTTCGATGTATCGGTCGGCCATGCCCTCCATGTTCAGCCCCATGCTCCCCCCTGGGTCAAGGGCGCCCCGCTCGCATCAGGGGCTTGAACTGATACGCATAGGTCGTGTCGAGTCGGGTAGCCGCGCGCCCATGGCTCCACCTATTTGGAATGTCACAGAAGGAACACGAAGCCTAGAAAGCAACAGAAGGGGCATACGCCGACGATCCCTGCTCATCGGTGCCACCACTGTCGGAGCGGCCGGCGCCCTCGGGGCCGCGGGTTGCAGCCGCGTACCGAACGGCGACACCCTCGCCCGGCTCCAGGGGCAGGGCACGGTGCGTCTCGGGATCGCGGGCGAGGTGCCGTACGGCTACATCGACGACAGCGGCAAGTTCACGGGTGAGGCCGTCGAACTCGCCAAGGTCATCTTCAAACGGCTCGGTGTCGGCCATGTCCAGCCCGTCGCCACCGACTTCAGCTCCCTGATACCCGGCCTGCAGACCCAGCAGTTCGACGTGGTGTCGGCCGGGATGTACATCAACAAGGAGCGCTGCCAGCAGGTCATCTTCTCGGACCCCGAGTACCAGATGCTGGACTCCTTCATCGTCCGCAAGGGCAACCCGAAGGACCTGCACGACTACGCGGACTGCGTGAAGGCGAAGGCGAAGTTCGGCACCGGCACCGGCTACGCGGAGATCGCCTACGCGGTCGAGGCGGGCTACAAGGAGAGCGACATCGTCATCCTCCAGGACCAGGTCGCCGGCCTGAACGCCGTGGAGGCGGGACGCATCGACGTGTTCGCCGGCACCGCCCTCACCACGCGTGAGGTGACGAAGAAGAGCCGCAGGGCCGAGCACACCGAGCCGTTCGCTCCCCTGGTCGGAGGCAAGAAGCACGTCGACGGCGGCGGATTCACGTTCCGCTCGAACGACACCCAGATGCGCGACGCCTTCAACAAGGAGATCCACAAGATGAAGGCGAGCGGCGAACTCTTCCGCATCCTGCGGCCGTTCGGCTTCACCCAGGCCGAGATGACGAAGCTGACCGCAGAGGAGCTGTGCAAATGACAGCGGGACTGTGGGAACACTGGGTCCTTCCGGGCATCTGGATCACGATCCAGCTGACCGTGTACAGCGCGGCCCTCGCGACCGTCGTCGCCTTCGGCGTGGGCATGGCCCGCACCCACCGGCTGAAGACCGTGCGCTTCGTCGCCGGCTTCTACACCGAGGTCTTCCGCGGCACGTCGGCGCTGATCCTGATGTTCTGGATCTTCTTCGTGCTGCCGCAGCTCGCCGGCTGGTCGCTGGTCCCGATGTGGGCCGCGGTCCTGGCGCTCGGCCTGTCCTACGGCGCGTACGGCGCCGAGGTGGTGCGCGGCGCGCTCAACGCCGTGGCGCCCGCGCAGCGCGAAGCGGGGGTCGCGCTGAGCTTCACCCCCTGGCAGCGGATGCGGCTGATCCTCTTGCCGCAGGCCGTACCGGAGATGATCCCGCCGTTCTCGAACCTGCTGGTCGAGCTCCTCAAGGGCACCGCCCTGGTCTCGCTGCTCGGCATCGGTGACGTCTCGTTCGCCGCGTATCTGGTGCGCCTCGCCACCCAGGAGAGCGCCCAGATCTACGCGATCACCCTGGTCATCTACTTCGTGATCGCCTTCCTGCTCACGCGCGGGATGCGCGCGCTCGAGCGCAAGACCAAGGCCGGCATAGGCCGGCGCCCCGACCCGGGAACCGGCCTCATGCGCAAGCTCAACATCCGTCAGGCGACGGAGACCGCTCCCGTTCCCACCAGCGCGGGAGGTGGCGGCGCGTGATCACCACCGCATCCGGCACCTGGGACTGGTCGGCCGTCGCCGACTTCATGCCGCACTTCTGGGACGGCGTGCTCGTCACGCTCCAGGCCCTCGTCCTCGGCTCGCTGATCTCCTTCAGCCTCGGCCTGGTCTGGGCCATCGCCTTCCGCGCCCCGACGCGCTTCGTGCGCTGGCCGGTGGGCATCGTCACCGAGTTCATCCGCAACACCCCGCTGCTCGTGCAGCTCTTCTTCCTGTACTTCGTGCTGCCGGAGTGGGGCATCCAGTTCTCCGCCCTGACCACCGGCATCGTCGCCATCGGCCTGCACTACTCGACGTACACCGCGCAGGTCTACCGCGCGGGCATCGAGGCCGTGCCCGCCGGCCAGTGGGAGGCGGCACGGGCGCTGAGCCTGCCGTACCGCAGGACGTGGACGGCGGTGATCCTGCCGCAGGCGATCCGCCGCGTGATCCCGGCGCTCGGCAACTACGTGATCGCGATGCTGAAGGACACCCCGCTGCTCGCCGGGATCGGCGTGCTCGAACTGCTTCAGCGGTCCCGCCTGGAAGCGGCCCAGACCTTCCAGTACACGGAGGCCCTGACCGTCGTGGGTGTCGCCTTCATCGTCATCGCCTACCCCTCCTCCCTCCTCCTCCGAGCCCTGGAGCGACGTCTTGTCCGCTGACGCGAACCTCCCCAAAGACCAGCCGAACCCCAAGGTGGACGGCAGCGAGCTGATCCGCTTCGACAAGGTCGTCAAGCGCTTCGGCGGCAACACCGTCCTCGACGAGCTCGACTTCTCCGTCGACTCGGGCAAGCACGTCACGCTGATCGGCCCGTCGGGCTCCGGCAAGACGACGATCCTCCGGCTCCTGATGACCCTGATCAAGCCCGACGAGGGCACGATCAAGGTCAACGGCGACTACCTCACGCACGAGGAGAAGGCCGGCACGCTCGTCCCGGCCGGCGAGAAGCACATCCGCGAGGTCCGCAAGAACATCGGGATGGTCTTCCAGCAGTTCAACCTCTTCCCGAACATGAAGGTCCTGCGCAACATCATGGAGGCGCCGGTCACCGTGCTCGGCCTCTCCAAGGACGAGGCGGAGCAGCGCGCCCGCGAGCTGCTCGACATGGTCGGTCTCGGCGACCGCTGCGACGCGTACCCGACGCAGCTCTCCGGCGGCCAGCAGCAGCGCGTCGCCATCGCACGCGCCCTCGCGATGCGGCCGCAGGTGCTGCTCCTCGACGAGGTCACCTCCGCGCTCGACCCGGAGCTCGTCGCCGGCGTCCTGGACGTGCTGCGCGACATCGCGCACACCACGGACATCACGATGCTCTGCGTGACCCACGAGATGAATTTCGCCCGCGACATCTCGGACCAGGTCCTGATGTTCGACGCGGGCCGGGTCATCGAGTCCGGGTCGCCGGAGAAGATCTTCAGCGATCCGGAGCACGAGCGGACGCGGGAATTTCTCAGCGCAGTTCTGTGACCACGATCGGTGAGGGCCGTTAAGTATCGAGGTCCCGAACCTGGGGCATGACTTTGGCATATGCCAGGGTGGCGCGTTCCTGCTGACAGACCCGGAGCGCGCCACCAAAGTCGCCAACAGGCGCCCCACAAAGGCCCCTTGACGGCTATCGTGGAGCGCGGCCAGCTGTCCGGAACCGGTCCTTGCAGGGGGATGCCGTGGCGCTGAAGCACGAGCCGATCGCGCAGCACCACTCGGTGCAGCACGCCCTTCGTGTGCTCGAAACCGTCGCACGACGCGGCGTCGGCGTCACCGGCACCGAGCTCAGCAACGAGACCGGGCTGCCCGCCGACCGGCTCACCCCACTGCTGCGCATGCTGCGCCGCGACGGGTACGTGGAGCAGACGTCCGACGGCGCGTACGTCACGGGCGAGACGCTCACCAGCCTCGGCTCGGCGCAGGGCCGCGAGGACGCGCTCACCACAAGCCTCCAGCGCACCCTCGACCGGCTGCGCGAGACGGTGGGCGCGGCGGTCTATCTCAGCCGGTACGTGGACGGCGAGATCCGCATCACCCAGTTCGCCCAGGGCCCCACGACCCCCGCAGTCAACGAGTGGGTGGACTTCCGCTCCGCCGCGCACGCCAGCGCGATCGGCAAGAGCCTCCTCGGCCAGCTCGACCTCAACGGGCGGCGCGACCACCTCTCCCGCCACAAGATGGCCCGCCTCACCTCGCGCACGATCACGAACGAGCGCGTCCTGCTCTCCAAGCTCGACGCCCAGCCCGCGACGGTGCCGGTCCTCGACCTCCAGGAGTACGCGGTGGGCACGGTGTGCGCGGCTGTCCCGATCACGGCAGGCTCCTCGGTCGGCTGCCTCGCCCTCTCACTCCCCCTGGAGCACGCCCACCGCCTGCACCACGCGGCGGACACCCTGAACCGCGGGGCGGCTCCGGTGCTGCTCTCCCTGACGATCTAGGACCCACGCCCGGGGTGTGCGAAGCACCCCTCAGGACCAGGTATTATTTTCGAGTCAGCAGGCGCCGCTAGCTCAGTTGGTTAGAGCAGCTGACTCTTAATCAGCGGGTCCGGGGTTCGAGTCCCTGGCGGCGCACAGACAAGCGAAGGCCCTCCACGCAAGTGGGGGGCCTTCACTTATTGGCAGGCCCGCCCCGACGCAGCCAAGGCGGCTGGGGGTCCGGGGGGCACCCCCCGGAAAGACACAGCATCAGCGGGTCCGGGGTTCGAGTCCCTGGCGGCGCACAGACACAGCGAAGGCCCTCCACACGAGTGGAGGGCCTTCACTTATTGGCAGGCCCTCGCGGAGCCTTTCGCGTGCGGCCGCGCACGCATCAAGCCCGCAGATAAGCCAGCACCGCCAGCACCCTTCGATGGGTGTCCGAGTCGTCGGCCGGTGGCAGGTCCAGTTTTCCCAGGATGTTGCCGATGTGCTTGCCGACTGCGGCCTCGCTCACCACCAGGTCCCGGGCGATCGCGCCGTTCGACCTGCCCTCGGCGACCAGGGCGAGCACCTCGCGCTCGCGCGGGGTGAGGCGCTCCAGGGGGTCGCGGCGGCGGCGCAGCAGCCGGCGTACCACTTCGGGGTCGACGACCGTGCCGCCGGAGGCAACCCGTTCCACCGCCTCGACGAACTGCTCGACCTGCCCGACGCGGTCCTTGAGCAGATAGCCGACGCCGGTGCCGTCGCCCGTGTCGAGGAGCTCGGCCGCGTAGGAGCGCTGCACGTACTGGCTGAGGACCAGGACCGGCAGGCCGGGGCGATCGGCACGCAGGGCGAGCGCGGCGCGCAGGCCCTCGTCCTGGAAGCCGGGCGGCATCCGTACGTCGGTGAGGACGAGGTCCGGCGAGTGCTCGGCGACGGCGGCGCGCAGCGCGTCCGCGTCGCCGACCGCGGCGACCACCTCGTGCCCGAACCGGGCGAGCAGGCCCACGAGGCCCTCGCGCAGCAGCACCGCGTCCTCGGCGAGGACCACTCTCAGGGCGCTGGGCACGGAATCTCCAGGGACAGTGCGGTCGGCCCACCGGCCGGGCTGCTGATCGTCAGTGTGCCATCGAGGACGGCGAGCCGGTCGGCGAGTCCGGTGAGCCCGCTGCCGCGCACGGGGTCGGCGCCGCCGCCTCCGTCGTCGCGCACGTCGATGACGAGGCGGCCGCGCTCGTGGCGTGCGGTGAGCCAGGCGCGGGTGGCACCGCTGTGCTTGGCGGTGTTGGCGAGGGCCTCGCACACCGCGAAGTAGGCGGCGGACTCGACGGGTCCGGGCAGGCGGGGCAGGTCGATGCGGGTGTCGACGGGGACGGCCGAGCGGTCGGCGGCGTCGTCGAGAGCGGCCGCGAGCCCGTAGTCGACGAGGACCTGGGGGTGGATTCCGTGGATCAACTCCCTTAGCTCCACGAGGACTTGGCCGGCCTCGTCGCGCGCGGCGGCGATGCGTTCGGCGAGCGGTCCCGTCGCGGGGGCGTCGAGGCCGGCGAGTCCGAGGCTCATCGTGAGGGCGACCAGGCGCTGTTGGGCACCGTCGTGCAGGTCGCGCTCGATGCGGCGCCGCTCGGCCTCGAACGCGGCGACCAGGCGCGCCCGCGACCTGGTGACCTCCGCGAGCCGCGCCTCCTCCTCCGTCTCGCGGGGCGCGAGCAGCAGCCGGGCGAGCGCGCCCCGGGCTGCGGCGTAGGCGCCGAGCGGGTAGAGGAGCACCGCGAGCAGGGCGAGCCCGGCGACGGTGCACAGGGCGGCCTGCCCGTACGAGTCGATGAGCCAGAGCTTCACGACCCGGGTGTCGTGCCCGGCGCTCGCGAGCTGGAGCGGCGCCGCCGTCACCGCCCCCGCCAGGCCGATCGTGCAGGCCAGGACCAGCAGGTCGAGCGGCCACAGGACGAGGGCGAGGAGCGCGGCGTAAGCGAGTTCGCGCCAGGTGGCCTGCTCACCGAGGCGCATGCGCAGCCAGGCCGTGGCGCCGGGGTCGGCCGGTGTGCGGTGCGGGCTGGGCGCCGTCTGCCCGGTCACGGGCCGCAGCCGCCGTCGCTCCAGCGCCCCGACCGGGACCCCGGCGAGCGCGAGCAGGGCGAGCAGCGGCAGCCCCACGAGGACGAGGGAGAGCACGGCGCCCGCGACGCCGAGCGTCACGAAGGTGACCAGGAGCGGCGCCCCCACGAGCACCCCTCCCGAGAGATACCCGGCGGCGCGCCACGGGGCGCTGCCGCGCAGGTAGGAGGGACCACGCAGGGAGGCGGCGAGGGAGGTCATCGGGCGGGGCCGGCAGCCGGAGAGCGCCCGGCAGCCGGGGACGGCCCCGTAGCAGGGGACGGCCCCGTGACCGGAGTCGGCCCCGTGACCGGAGACGGACCTGTCGACTCCCCCGCGTCGAACCTCTGCCGGGCCTCCTCGACCAGGGGAAGGTGCCCGGACGACCACTCGGCGAGTGTCGCGAACAGCGGGGCGAGGCTGCGGCCCAGGTCGCTGATCTCGTACTCGACCCGCGGCGGCACCTCCGGGTAGTACGTGCGCACGACGAGTCCGTCGCGCTCCATCTGCCGCAGGCGCTGCGTGAGCACCTTCGGCGTGATGGTGCCGATGGCACGCTGGAGCTGCACGAAGCGCTGGGTGCCGTACTCGTTGAGCGCCCACAGGATCGGCGTGGTCCAGCGGCTGAAGACGATGTCGAGGACCGGCGAGATCGGGCAGGCCTGCTCGGGCCCGCCGCCCTGCCACCGCGTACTGCCGCTCATACAGCCCTCCCGGGAAGTCACTTTCCTCTAGGTACCTACTTTACTCAGGATGCTAGCTTTCGAGAACCGAGCGGGGCCTCAAGAACCCCGCAGGACAAGGGAGTTGAAGATGATCGTTGTCACGGGTGCCACCGGGAACGTCGGCCGTCCGCTCGTCACCGCCCTGAACGCCGCGGGCGAGCAGGTCACCGCCGTATCGCGCCGCCCCGCGCCCGACCTGCCCGTACGCCACGTCCAGGCGGACGTCGGCGACGCGGAGAGTCTGCGGCCCGCGCTGGAGGGGGCCGACGCGCTGTTCCTGCTGATCGGCGCGGAGCTGCATCAGGCCGGGGAGCCGGCGGCCGCCGTGCTCGACGCGGCGAAGGCGGCCGGCGTGCGCCGGGTGGTCCTGCTCTCCTCGCAGGGGGCGGTGACGCGGCCCGACGCCGTCTCGCACGCCAGGCTGCACGCGTTCGAGGAGGCCGTACGCCAGTCGGGCCTGGACTGGACGCTGCTGCGCCCCGGCGGGTTCGCCTCGAACTCCTTCGCCTGGGCCGACTCCGTACGCGCCCACCGCACCGTCGCCGCCCCGTTCGCCGATGTGGCGCTGCCGGTGATCGACCCGGCGGACATCGCCGCGGCGGCAGCCGTCGTACTGCGCGAGGGCGGTCACGCGGGCCGGGCCTACGAGCTGACGGGACCGGCGGCGGTCTCACCGCGCGAGCAGGCCGCGGCACTCGGCGAGGCGATCGGCGCCGAGGTGCGGTTCACCGAACTGAGCCGCGCGGAGGCCCGCGCCTTCATGACGCGGTTCATGCCGGAACCGGTCGTGGACGGCACGCTCGACATCCTCGGTTCGCCGCGCCCCGCCGAGCAGCGGGTGAGCCCGGACGTGCGGACCCTGCTCGGCCGCGACCCCGGCACGTTCGCCCAGTGGGCGGCCCGCAACGCGGCGGCGTTCGCCTGACCGGCCCCACGAGCACACCCGGCTCACCGGTCCAGCAGTTCCGACCTCCCGTGTGCCGCGTACTCCTCCGTGAGCGCCACGACGTCGGCATCGGTGAGGCGCCGGTACCCGCTCTCCCCCGGTGGCCGCCACCACACGGGGTCGGCACACCGGAACCCTTCGCGGCGCAGCCCCACCCGGTGCACCTTGTTCGTCGCGGTGACAGGCATCCGCTCCACGATCCGGACGAAGCGCGGCGCCATCTTCGTCCCCAAGTCGGCCTGGGACAGCAGGAACTCGGCGAAGGCGAGCGGGTCGAAGGGGCCGGCCGTGTCCGTCCCGCGCAGGGCGAGAGTCGCCATCACCTGGTCGCCGGCCACCGGGTCCGGCACCCCGTACACGGCGACGGCGGCGGCATATACGTACCGGGCGAGGATGTTCTCGATCATCGCGGGCGCCAGGTTCTCGCTGTCGACGCGCAGCCGGTCGTCGGTGCGGCCCGCGAAGTACAGGAACCCCTCGCGGTCGCGGTAGAAGAGGTCCCCCGTCCAGTACCAGCCGTCCCGCACCCGCTGTCCGTACGCGTCCTCATTGCGCCAGTACCCCTCGAAGGGCGTCCGTCCCCGGTTGACCAACTCCCCTATCGCGGCCGCCCCGTTGAGGAGCCGCCCGTCCACGTCGAAGTCCGCGGGCGGGCACTCCCGCCGAGTGACCGCGTCGACGACGGCCAGGTCGTCCCCGGGCGTCGCCCGGCCTATCGCCCCGGCCGGCGTTCCCGCCGAGCACTGGATGGCGGCGCCGCCCTCGGAGGACCCGTATCCCTCGACGAGCCGCACCCCGAACCGCTCGGCGAACCGCGCCGCGTCCACCGCCCCCGCCTCCGTGCCGAAGCCGACCCGCAACGGGTTGTCCCGGTCGTCGGGCCGCTCGTCGGTGGCCAGGATGTACTGCACGGCCCGCCCGACATACGTGAAGTACGTGGCTCCGTACGCCCGTACGTCGTCCAGGAAGCGTGACGCCGAGAACTGGCGCCGCAGCGCGACGCCCGCGCCCGCCGCGACGGCCGGCGCCCAGTCGGCGATCACCGCGTTGCCGTGGAAGAGCGGCATGCAGATGTAGTGGACGTCGTCGCGGCGCACCCCGAACTGGCCGACGAGGGACTGCCCGGCGGCCGCAAGCCGCCCCTGTGAGCAGATCGCGGCCTTGGGCGCGCCCGTGGAGCCGGAGGTGAAGTACAGCAGCATGCGGGTTGCGGGGGTGGCGCGGGCGGGATCGGGCTTGGCGCCCGCGTACGGCGCGAGCAGTTCGGCGTACGCGTCGGAGTCCGTCACCAGGATGCGTACGCCCGGGAGCCGGAGACCGTCGAGCAGCGGCAGATGGGCGCGCTCGGTGACGAGGACGCGGCAGTCGGTGTGCAGGATGTCGCGGGCGAGTTCGGGGCCGCGCCGGGTCGGGTTGACGCCGGCGACGGCGGCGCCCGCGAGGGCCGCGGCGCTCAGCCAGAGCGGGAACTCCGGGGTGTTGTCGAGGAGTACGCCGAGGTGCGGATCGGCTCCCCGGGGCAGCAGGTCGGCGAGGAGCGCGGCCCGGGCGGCGGCGCCCGCGGCCACTTCGTGATGGCTGAGGACCTGGTCCTCGCACCACAGTCCGGGGCGGTGGTCGCCCCATCTTTCCTGTACGAGTTCCGCGACGGTACGCCTCATGGGACCCATGACCGCGCACCATAATTGACGTACCGTCAGAAGTGGAGACCCCCGGCGGCGGATCAGCCGTACTGGACCATGACGTTGATGGGTATGCCGATGGTCACGACGATGACGACGAGGCCGAAGATCACGCCGAACGCGTCCTTGCCGGGACTCGGCTCCGACGCGGTGGCCTTGTCGGGCTGCTGGACCGTGTAGTGGACGACCACCTCGTCACCGGCGGCCCGGCTCGGCGGCCCACCGGATTCCTTGAACCGGATCGCTCGCCGGTCGGCGGTGGTGAAGTCGTACTCGTGCCACTGGATCCGGCGGGCGATGTTGTTGACCACCTGGACCGTCACATAGGCCCGGACGACCCGCGCTCGCGCGGTCAGCCCGCTCCGCCAGGCGGCCTGCCGCTCGTTGCTTCTGCGGACGATCGCGTAGCCGGCCCAGATCAGGACGAGGATCAGGGCCGGGAAGAGTATGTGGAAGACGGCATCCATGGGGGCCTCGGGTCAGAAGGGCATCTCGGCGGCGGCGACAACGAAGAACACGCAGAAGGCGACGACGAGACCGAGGAAGCCCAGGAGGAACACCATGCCCGCCGCGGCCCGCACCGGGGCCGGGGCGTGCGCCGTGGCACGGTCGGGGCGGTCGGCGGTGTAGTACACCATCACGACATCGCCCTGCACGGTGGTCGCGAGCCCGTTGGCCTCCTCGAACCTGACGGGGCGTCCGTCACCGGCCGTGAACTCGTAGACGTGGTGCTGTGTGGTGCTCCGGTGGCCGTCGCTGTCACGCCTCGTCGAGGTGAACGCGCGCAGACAGCGGGCCTCTGCGGTCAGACCGCTCGCCCAGGCCCTTCTGACCTGCATCGATCGGCGCGTCAGCGTCACCGCCATGAAAAGCGCCACCGACGCGATGAACACCGGCACGATCAAGAACAACACCTGCATGGCCATCCCCCGATACCACGTTCCGTGCGCGCCGCCCCGGGCGGAACGGCGTGCACGGAACCTACCCGCGCGAAGGCCCCGGGAGCCTCAAGCCATGCTCAGAACTGAACGTCCGAGCACGCGTAGAACGCGTTCGCCGTGTCCGCGATCGTCCACACCGCGAGGATCACGTGGTGGCCGCTCTTGCCGGAGGGCAGGGTGCCGGTGTGCGAGAGGGTGGCCGGGGGCTGGCCGCTGAACGGCACGGTGAGGAACGGCGCGGTGTCCAGGTCGGCCCTGGTCAGCGGCTTGCTGTCGTCCCAGCCGTTCTTGGTGATGTAGTAGCGGAAGTCCGTGGTGGAGTGCCGCGCGGTGAACTGCCAGCGGAAGGTCTGGCTCGCACCCGCGGTGACCTTGGTCGTCGGCCAGGCGGTGCCGTCGGGAGCCTTGGCGCCGTTGAGCGCGCCGAACTCTCCGTGGTTCGCTGAACAGATCGTGCCGTCGGCGGGGCCGGCCGCCGGGAAGCCCTTGGGGCCCTCGACGCTCTGCGGCTCCCACTGGATGTTGCCGCATCCGGTGACCGTGCCGTCGGCGCAGAGTTTCTGCCGGCTGATGGGGAGGTCGGTGTAGCCGTGGCTGCTCGCGCCGCCCGACGAGAGCACGAAGGCCCCCGCCGTGGTGAGGCCGAGCAGGGCCGCGTAGATCCTTTTTCGCATGCTGCCGCTCCTGGAGAACGTGGGGGAGTTCCGGTGAGCCGTGCGCACAGTGCTACATCAGGTCTAGACCAAGGCACAGATTATTGCCGTCAGTTGACCGTGTCCATACCGAAAGACATGTCCATACCAATCGTGGAGAGGATCCGGTCGCATCTCTCCCGGGAGGTCTCGACCAGCTCGCCGTTGGGCGCGTCATTCCCGGCCACCCACGCGCGAGCCCCCGCCGCGTCCCGTCCGCCCGCCAACTGCCGCTCCACCAGCCGGACTTGGCGCACCTCCACCGGAGCCTCGACGTACCAGCACCCCGCCATCAGCTCCCGCGCCTCCCGCCAGCCCGGCAGGTCGCACGCCAGATAGTTCCCCTCGGTCACGACGAGCCGGGCCGCGGGCGGCACCAGATGCCGGGCGGCCACGGGCTCGTGAAGGGTGCGGTCGTAATCGGGTACGTAGATGTCCGCGGCGGTGTCGTCGAGGACCCGCCGCAGCAGCGCCACGTACCCCCGCACGTCGAAGCTCGGCTCGGAGCCCTTGCGCGCGGTCAGCCCGAGGCGTTCCAGCTGGGCGTTGGCCAGATGGAATCCGTCGAGCGGCAGATACGCGGCCTGCTCCCCGATCCGCTCGACCAGGGCCCGCGCGAGCGTGGACTTCCCGGCTCCGGGCGGGCCCGCGATCCCCAGCAGGACACGCGGGCCCGACGCGGTGAGCTTCCGGGCTTCGGCCGTCAGTCTCGAGATCCCCATGGCGGGGACTCTACGACGCGTCGCCGCCCCGGCCGGTGTAGAACGCCACCGTCAGATCCTTGACCAGCGCCTTGCGTTCGTAGTCGTCCAGCTCGACCAGACCGCGCGCCGTCAGCCGCGTCATCGTGTCCTCGACCGAGTCGACCACCGACGTCAGGACGCTGTCCCGGTGCTGCGCGTCGAGGGCCGCGATCCGGCGTCGCTGCATCGCGGCGGCGACCTCGGGCGCGTACTCGATCCTCGTCGGCTGCGCCGAGAACACCTCGATGCCGACGGGCGCCACGTCGGCGGCGAGCTGCCGGGTGAGCGCGTCGCCGACGGCCTCCGCGTCGCGCAGGGTCGGGGCGTCCTGGTGGAAGGCGTCGGCGGGCAGCTGGGAGAGCACCCGAGCCATCGCCGCCTCCACGCACTGGCGCAGATACTCCTGGTGGTCCTCCACGCCGAGCGCGGCGCGCGCGGTGTCCTTGATGCGCCACACGACGAGGATGACGACGCGCAGAGCGACCCCGTTCGCGTCGACCGCCGGCATCGCCTCGCTGCGCCAGTGCCGCAGGCGTACGTCGGTCCGGCGGCGCAGGAACAGGGGGTTCACCCACGTCAGGCCGGTGCGGCGGACTGTTCCGCGGTAGCGGCCGAAGAGCGTGAGCACCCACGCTTTGCCGGTCCGGCCGCGCGCGAGACCGCCGAACCCGAACAGGGCGAGCGCGCCCGAACCCGCGACGGCCGCCCAGTGGACGGGCCCGGGCTGCGCCCCCGCCGGGACGGGTAGCGCCGTGATGCGCGGCAGCACCCCGCCCCACCACAGCGACGCGGCGCCGCCCACCGCGCCCGCGAGACCGCCGAGCACACCGACCGCGCCGGGCAGCGTGCGCCCGGGGCGCTCGACGAGGTCCGGGTCGACGACCGGCGCCGGACGCGAGGGCGGTCGCGGCGGCAACCGGCGCGGGACGTGCGGCTGCTCGCCGCTGCTCCGCCGGCGCCCGACGACGGCCGGCCGCAGCCGCACCGAGACGGGGGCGGGCCCGTCCCGGGAAAGCAGATGCACCGGGATCTCCGTGGTGGCCCCGCCGCGGATCAGCCGGGCGCCCCACCCGCCGGACGTCTCGGTTCCCGGCTCGGCGACGCCCGCGGCGCGGACTCCCGCGGACACCCCGTGACCGTCACGCGCACCGCCGCCGTCGGCCTCCGTGGGCGGCTCGGGCCTCTCCGGCCACTCAGTCGTCGTACTCATCCTTGCCTCCGTACTGGATCCGTACATCCGCGATGACCTCCGGCCCGGCAGAGCCGGAGGGGGCGGGGTGCGCGGCGAGGCGAGTCGCCGCGCCCCCCGGGGCCGCGTGCGGCCGGCGGGACCTCAGGCCCCGCCGGCGGCCGGCCGGTGGGCGTTCACGAGAAGAGCCGTCGCCAGGTCTCGGGCCCCGGGTAGCCGTCGGCCGCGCCGCCGCGCCAGCCCTGGGACCGCTGGAACGCCTCGACGCCCCGCCGGTCGGTCTCGCCCCAGCGGGGGCCCGGGCCATTCGTGTACCTCTTGCCGAACCCCTTCTTCACCAGTTGCCTGCCGAGCTGGGTGACGTACGCGTTGCTCGCGCCCGGCCGGAACATGCCGCGCCCGGGATAGGGCGGCACCTTCGACGCGGCGGAGCCGGGGCGGGACGCGCTCCCGGCGACGGGCGGAATGTCCTTGCCCTTGCCGCCGACCAGATAGGCCCAGGTCGTGGACCCGGGCAGGCCGTCGGCGTTCGCGCCCGTCCAGCCCTGCGCGCGCTGGAACGCCTGCGTGGCGAGCCGGTCGGCCTCACCCCAGCGCGGCCCGGGTCCGGTCGTGTAGAACCGCCCCCCGCCCCGGTCCACGAGCAGCTTCCCGAGCCGCGTGACGTGCGCGTTGCCCGCCCCGGCACCGAACGACCTGGCGCCCGGGAACGCCGTCGACGCCGAACCGCCGACCGCCGCCTTCTCCTCCTGCTTCAGCCCTTTGTAGCGATAGGGCACATAGTGGGACGAGTTGCTCCAGTAGGCATAGGGCGTGGACTGCTTACGGGCGCGGGGCGGCGTCTGCTCGTAGGCGACGTAGTAGGTGTGCGTGTAGTCGGTCCAGCCACCGAAGAGGACGACGTGCGAGCCCTTCTGAGGGTTCGACGGGTTGTGGAAGAGCAGCATGTCGCCGGGCTGGAGCTGCTCGCGCGTGACGCGCGTCCCGTACTTGTTGAGGCTCCCGGTCCATTCATTGCTGCCGAGGTTCCACGCCATGGAGACGAAGCCGGAGCAGTCCTGCCGGTACCCGTCGCTCCAGAACTTCACCATGCTGTACGGCACCTTGGCGGCGAGCCAGACCTTGGCCCGCTTGACGATCGCCGCGCGGGTCGTGGCCGGCAGTCCGGTCACGTGCTTCGGGGGCGAGCCCGGGCTGCCCGCCGGTCCGTGCAGCGGGCCCGACCCGCCCTGCGGGGTCGGCGGCTCGTCCGAGGACGGCAGCCCCGGCCTGACCGGCCCGTGGTCGGACGCGACGGCGGGGACCGTGTGCGCGCCACCGATGACCGTGCCGGCCGCGGCCGCGAGGACGAGGGCGCGCCGGGCGCCGTGGGCGGCGGGGTGGCCGCCGAGACTGATCGTCAGCGACGACGGGGAGCTCCGGGCGGCGCCCCGCCAGTGAAGACACCCCGGGCAGTCGCAGTCGCTCGCAGGATCGAATTCCTCGAACACCGGAGCCTTCATGCGATTCCCCTCACACTCCAGAATGAAATGTCCAACAATCTGCACAAACGGAAGCCTCTCAACTCTCTGGCGATATCGCATGTTGACGGTCCGAATGATTGATTTACCGGATAAATGGGATGATACGGACAGGCGTGGTGGTCCGGAGCACTCCAGGGATTCAGGTAGAGTTCTCCAGGTCAGCAGGCGCCGCTAGCTCAGTTGGTTAGAGCAGCTGACTCTTAATCAGCGGGTCCGGGGTTCGAGTCCCTGGCGGCGCACAGACACAGTGAAGGCCCTCCACGCGAGTGGGGGGCCTTCACTATTGGCAGGCCCGCCCCGACGCAGCAAAGACGGCTGGGGGTCCGGGGGTCATCCCCCGGAAAGACACAGCATCAGCGGGTCCGGGGTTCGAGTCCCTGGCGGCGCACAGACACGGTGAAGGCCCTCCACGCGAGTGGGGGGCCTTCGCCATTGGCGGGCCCTCGTGCGATGGGCCCCTTTCTGCTGCTCGGGGGGCTACGGCTGCCGCTCCTGCCGATAACGTGGGCCCATGGCGCGCGACCTCCAGGAGCGGATCAAAAAGCTCATCATCGACCGGCGGCTTCCGTCCGGTGCCTCCCTGCCCACCGAGCCCGAGCTGATGGAGCTCCTCGGCGTCAGCCGGAACTCCGTGCGCGAGGCGCTCAAGGCCCTCCAGGCGATGGGCATCGTGGAGATCCGGCACGGCTTCGGCACCTACGTCGGACCGATGTCCATGGCCCCCATGATCGAGGGGCTCACCTTCCGCACCGTCGCCGGGCACTACCGCGGCGAGGACAGCCTGCTCCAGCTCCTCGAACTGCGCGAGGCCGTCGAGACCGGCCTCATCGCGCGCCTCGCCGGCCGCGTCCCCGAGGCCGACCTGGCCGAACTGGACGCCCTCGTCGACCGCATGGACGCCGAGGCGGCCACCGACGGCGCCGTGAGCCCGGGCACCGACCGCGCCTTCCACGCGACGCTCTACCGCGGCCTCGGAAACCCGCTGCTCGGCGAGGTCATGGAGGCGTTCTGGGACGCCTTCCACCGGGTACGCACCGACCTCGTCGCCATCCCGCACGACCCGAAGGTCACCGGACTCCAGCACCGCGAGATCGTCGACGCGGTGCGCTCCGGCGACCCGCTGCGCGCGGAGCGCGCCATAAGGGAGCACTTCGGCGACATCCGCACCCGGCTGAGCACACCGACGGGCAACCCGACGGACAAGCCGACGGGCAAGCCATGAGCAACGCCTGAGCACCCCGGCGAGCACCTGACGAGCAACGCCTGAGCACCCCGGCGCGCGCCCCGTGCACGACGCCTGAGCGCCCCATCCGCCCCAACAGGCGTATCAAATCGCACGTATGACCGGTAAACAGCATGTTTCGCTTCGTATCGCCCTTGCGATCATGATGAGGTGCGTAGAACCCTGTCCGGGAGCCATTGGCTCCGATGAGGCAGGCAGCACACGGCAGTTGGGCCGGCACCAGGCCGACGCCGGTTGCGCTCGACTCAGGGACGGGGGCCCCGTTCATGAAGCGATGCCGAGGGGGGCATCATGCAACCGGAAGGCCGTCGTCTCACTCTTAGACGGGGGACCGTGGCCTGCCACTGACACGTCCGGCAAGGTCAAGGGGGACCGAACCGGACGGATGACCGACGACCACGCAGTGACTTGCGTGCGGGGGGAATGACTCATGACGTCGACGCCGACAGGCGCCCGGCAGAACTTCGATCCGTCCCAGACCACCCAGCTACGCGTGCCGCCGCATCGGACCGGCGGTTTCCGGCGCATCAAGAAGGCCCTTCCGCGCTACGACTACGAGCACTACAGCCGGCTCGCGGGGCCGCTGACCCAGCCCGAGCCCGGCAAGCCGTACAAGGTGCAGTACCGCTCGCTGCTCTCGCAGGAGCCGCACCGGCTGCGGGCCGCGCTGATGCTGGGCGCCGCGCCGCTCCTCTCGCTCGTACTGCTCTTCTGGCTGCTCCAGCCCGAGCACTGGACGGAGCGGGACTACCCGGCGTACGACTTCCTGCCCGCGCTCGACATCGTGATGCTGGTGTCGATCGGCCTGATCGAGTTCTTCCGCTGCATGAACGTGCTGTCGAACGCGCACGCCACGCTCGTCGCCCGCGACCCGATCCCGGTGGTGCCCGAGACCGGCACGAGAGTCGCGTTCCTGACCTCGTTCGTGCCCGGCAAGGAGCCGATCGAGATGGTGACGAAGACCCTGGAGGCGGCCGTGAAGCTGCGCCACCGGGGGCTGTTGCACATCTGGCTCCTCGACGAGGGCGACGACCCCGAGGTGAAGGCGGTCTGCGAGCGCCTCGGTGTGCACCACTTCTCCCGCAAGGGCGTCGCGAGGTGGAACCAGGCCAAGGGCCCGCACCGCGCCAAGACCAAGCATGGCAACTACAACGCCTGGCTGGACGCGCACGGCGACGACTACGACTACTTCGCCTCCGTCGACACCGACCATGTGCCGCTGCCCAACTACCTGGAGCGGATGCTCGGCTTCTTCCGCGACGAGAACGTCGGCTTCGTCATCGGCCCGCAGGTCTACGGCAACTACGACTCCTTCGTCACGAAGGCCGCCGAGTCCCAGCAGTTCCTCTTCCACGCGCTGATCCAGCGCGCGGGCAACGCCTACGGCGCCCCGATGTTCGTCGGCACCTCCAACGCCGTACGCATCAGGACCCTCAAGCAGATCGGCGGTCTGTACGACTCGATCACCGAGGACATGGCGACGGGCTTCGAGATCCACCGCGCCAAGAACCCGGCCACGGGCAAGAAGTGGAAGTCGGTCTACACGCCCGACGTGCTCGCCGTAGGTGAGGGCCCGAACGCCTGGACCGACTTCTTCACGCAGCAGTTGCGCTGGTCCCGGGGCACGTACGAGACGATCCTCAAGCAGTTCTGGAAGGCGCCGTTCTCGCTCCCGCCGGGCCGCTTCTTCAACTACACGATGATGGTCATCTTCTACCCGATGTCCGCTATGAACTGGATTCTGGCGGCGCTGAGTTGTGCCCTGTTCCTCGGCCTCGGCGCGTCCGGTGTGAACATCGACCCGACCATCTGGCTGATGCTGTACGGCAACGCGTCCGCGCTGCAGATCGGCCTCTACATCTGGAACCGCCGCCACAACGTGTCGCCGCACGAGCCCGAGGGCTCCGGCGGCATCGCGGGCATGGTGATGTCGGCACTGTCCGCGCCGATCTACGCACGCTCCCTGATGGACGCCGTACTGCGGCGCAAGAGCACGTTCGTGGTGACCCCCAAGGGCGAGTCGGCCAGCCCCGACACGCTGTTCGGCACGTTCCGCATCCACCTGTTCTTCATCCTGGTCTTCGCGGCGTCCATGACCGCGTCCTTCGTGTACGGGCACGCACACCCGGCGATGCTCACCTGGGCCTCGTTCGCGCTGCTCATCACGGCCTCCCCGATCTTCGTCTGGCGGTGGACGATGCGGCAGGACAGGAAGAAGCCGAAGCCACCGGCCGCTCCCCCGGACCAAGGGGAGCACCCGGCTGCGCCGGCGCACGCCGCGCAGGAGAAGCCGAGTTGGGCCGCGCCCGACCAGACCATGCAGATCGCCCTTGGGGGACGTAAGAAATGAAAGACGGTGCCAGCCGCCGCCGTGCCCGACGCATAGCCATCGGCTCGGTGGTGGTGCTAGCGCTTGCCGGGATGAACGGGCCGTGGCTCTACCGGTTCGGTTCGGCGAAGTACCACGAGTACAAGATCAACAGGCCTGAGTACAAGGCCGAGAACGGCAAGTGGGACATCGTCGAGTTCCCCAAGGAGTACCGGCAGAACACGATCCACGCCGCCCTGCTGCATACGGGCAAGATCCTGCTCGTGGCCGGGTCCGGGAACAACCAGGACAACTTCGACGCGAAGAAGTTCGACACCCGGCTCTGGGACCCGGTGAAGGGGACGATCAAGAAGATCCCCACGCCCAGCGACCTGTTCTGCACGGGCCACACGCAGCTGGCCAACGGCAATCTGCTCATCGCGGGCGGCACCAAGAGCTACGAGAAGCTCAAGGGCGACGTCACCAAGGCCGGCGGCCTGATGATCGTCCACAACGAGGACCCGGACGAGCCGAAGACGATCCCCAAGGGGTCCAGGTTCACCGGCAAGGAGAACGGCAAGACCTTCGTCACCAGCGAGAACATCACCATCGAGCGGGCGAAGAAGGTCTTCGACCCCAGGACGGGCAAGTTCCTGCGCAACGACCCGGGCATCCGACGGGTCTACGTCGAGGCGCAGAAGAGCGGCACGAAGTACGAGACGGGCACGCAGGACAACTACCGCGTGCAGGGCCTCAAGGGCGCCGACGCGCGCAACGTCTACGGCATCGCGCAGAAGCTCGCCCTGGACAAGAAGGACTTCCAGGGGATCAGGGACAGCTACGAGTTCGACCCGGTCGCCGAGAAGTACATCAAGGTCGACCCGATGAACGAGGCGCGCTGGTACCCGACGCTGACCACGCTCTCGGACGGCAAGGTCCTCTCGGTCTCCGGGCTCGACGACATCGGCCAGCTCGTCCCGGGCAAGAACGAGACGTACGACCCGAAGACCAAGAAGTGGACGTACACCAAGGGGATCCGCCAGTTCCCGACGTACCCGGCCCTCTTCCAGATGGAGGACGGGAAGATCTTCTACTCGGGCGCCAACGCGGGTTACGGACCCGACAACGTCGGCCGCACGCCCGGCATCTGGGACCTCGCGACCAACACGTTCCGGAAGATTCCCGGGCTGAGCGACCCGAAGCTGATGGAGACCGCCGGCACGGTGGAGCTGCCGCCCGCGCAGGACCAGCGCTACATGGTGGTCGGCGGCGGCGGCGTCGGCGAGTCCAAGGAGTCGAGCCGCCGGACGCGGATCGTCGACCTGAAGGCGAAGGACCCGAAGTTCGTCGACGGCCCCGAACTGGAGAAGGGCACGCGCTACCCGCAGTCCTCCACGCTCCCCGACGACACGGTCCTGGTATCCGGCGGCTCGGAGGACTACCGCGGCCGCGGCGACTCGAACATCCACCAGGCACGGCTGTACGACGTGAAGACCAACACGTTCAAGCGCGTCGCCGACCCGCTCGTCGGCCGCAACTACCACTCGGGCTCGATCCTGCTGCCCGACGGCCGCGTGATGTTCTTCGGCTCGGACTCGCTCTACGCCGACAAGGCGAACACCAAGCCCGGCGTCTTCGAGCAGCGCATCGAGATCTACACCCCGCCGTACCTGTACCAGGACTCGCGGCCCACGCTCGGCGGCGGCACGAAGACCGTCGCGCGCGGCGGCACGGCGACGTACAGGTCGGACCACGCGACGGCGATCCGGACGGCCCGGCTGATCAGGCCGAGCGCGTCCACACACGTCACGGACGTCGACCAGACGTCGATCGCCCTCGACCTGAAGAAGTCGAAGGACAGCGTCACGGTGACCATCCCGAACAACCGCAGCCTGGTCGAGTCGGGCTGGTACATGCTGTTCGTGACGGACGATCAGGGCACGCCGAGCAAGGCACAGTGGGTGCACGTGCCGTAGGGGCGCGTACGTAAGGGGGTGGGGGTCCGAGCCCCCACCCCCTTAAGGCTTTTCCGGCCGCTGCCCCTACTTGGTGGCCTTGGCGAGACCGATCGCGTACTCCGGCCACCAGGCCCCCGCCTTCGGGCCGCCCTTGCAGTCGCCGTCCGACTCGCCGGGCCGCTTGACCCACAGGTACGCCTTGACCAGGGGGTCGCCCGTCCTGGTGCCGGGCACCTCGCCCAGCGCCCTCCCGGGAGGATTGCACCAGCGCTGGTCCGGGTCGCCGCCCGTGTAGGGCCCCTTCCCGTTGCGGCTGGTGTCGATGACGAACGGCTTGTTGCCGACCTTCGCCGAGAGCTCCTTGCCGTACCTCACGGAGTCCGCGGTGGTGTAGAAGTTCGACACGTTGACCGAGAAGCCGTCGGCCTGGTCGATGCCGGACCACTGGAGCGGCTGGAAGATCTGGTCGGGCTTGCCCCAGCCGGCGTTGCCCGCGTCGAGGTAAACCGTGGTGTTCTTCAGCGACTTGAGCTTGCCGACGGCACCCTTGAGGAGGTCGTAACGCTCCTCGTGGAACTCCTCCGGCGTGCAGTTGTCCACCATGTGCTGCACGGCGTCCGGCTCCAGGATCACCGTCGCGTGCCGGTCGCCGATGCCCTTGGCGACGCTGTCGATGAACGCCCGGTACTGGTTCCCGTCGGCCGCGCCGCCCTTGGAGAACTGGCCGCAGTCGCGGTGCGGGATGTCGTAGAGCACGAGCAGGGCGTCCCGGTCGGCCTGGTCGGCGGCCTCGGTGTAGCCCCGGGCCTGGTCCTCCGCGTTCTCCGGGAGGATCCACTCGCCGCTCGGCTGCTCGGCTATCTTCCGGATCTGCTCGGCGTCGTCCTTCTTGCCGGCCTTCTCGTAGGCGGCGACCTGCTTGGCTGCGCTGCCGTCCGGGTTGACCCAGTACGGGTCGGACCCCTTCGGCTGCTGCTTCACGGGTGACGGTGAGCCGTTCTTGTCCTTGCCGTCCCCGGAGGAACATCCGGACACCAGCAGCGCCGCCCCCACGGCCGCCGCTCCCGCCCTCACCCCCCAGGCGCCGACACCGCGTACGCGGCCTGCGTCCTTGCGGTACATCCACTCCCCCTTGGGTGCCCTGTACGACTCTCAATCCTGGCATACGGGTCGCCGCGACCACGAAGGCCGACAGGGTTCGTCAAATACCTGTTACAGCGCCCGCGTTCGGTGTTCACCAGGGGTGCGAGCACATCCGGACTTGGCGTCAAACAGCCTCTAGGCCGCGTCGCCCATCCGCTCTAGAGTCGTCGTGAGCGGCCCGAGCCCCGGCCTGCACCACCTCTCCGGGAGGGCAGGTCTCTCCTGACCTCCCGCGGCGACGCCGGGTTACTCCCGCAGCCCGAGCGCGCGCGGTCGAGGACCAGCCCGGCCGGCGTCTCCCCCGGGGGGAGCGGGCCGCCGGCCGGGCCAGGTTGTCAGCGCGCGGGCGCGTCGGGCACGCCGGTCAGGTACGCGGACACGACGACGTTGGCGGTGTAGGTGTGCGACGCCCGGTCGAAGGAGCCGCCGCACGTGATCAGCCGCAGCTCGGCCCGGTCGGACTGCCGCTGGCCGTACGCCTTTTGCGCGTCGAACCGGTCGCGGCTGAAGACCTGCACGTCGTCGACGGTGAACTCGGCGACGGAGCCGTCGTCCCGTGCGACCCGCACCTTGTCGCCCGGCTTGGCCGAGCTGAGGCGGTAGAACACGGCGGGCCTGGTGTCCGTGTCGACGTGCCCGACGAGCAGGGCCGTGCCGCGCTCGCCCGGCTTCACGCCGCCGCCGTACCAGCCGACGACGCCTGCCTGCGAGAACGGCGGCGGGTCGATCGCGCCGCTCCCGTCGAGGCCGCGGGCCTTCACCGGCGCCTCGATCTTCAGTGCGGAGACATCGATGTGCTGCGGCTCCGCGCCGGCCATCGGCTTGTGCGCGGGCGGCAGTTCGATGCCCAGGGGACGTCCGACGGCGGCCGCGTCGCCGGTCGTGGGCGCGGACAGGCCGTGGATATCGGTGACTTCGCGGCCCCACAGCCACAGGCCGAGCAGTAGTACGGCCCAGGCCACTCCGGTCACGAGCCGCCCGTTGCCGTGCGGTCGTTCGCCGTCAGCCATGTTCGGCCCCCGCTCAGTCGGAGCGGCGCCGGCGGACGCTGCGCAGGGCCACGACGACGGCCGCGACCGCCGCGAGCACCAGGCCGAGCACCGTGTGCCGGGTGCCGGGGCCCTCCTCGCGCAGACCGTCGACGATCTCGGTGGTGTGGGCCGCGGTGAGCTGCGCGGTACCGCCGCCGCCCGCGTGCACGGGTGCGGTGGGGACCGGCGCGGGCCGGCCCGGCTGGAGGACCTGGACGCTGCCCTTGACCTTGCCGCTGACGCCGTCGCAGGTCACCTTGATCTCGTAGATCCCGGGCGTCGCGGACGAGCGGATGCGGGCCTGGCTGGTCAGCGTGGGCTGGTCCGCGGACGGGGCGAGATCGCCGGGCGTCTCGAAGGCGTCCGAGTAGGCCTTGCCCTTGGATTCCTTGCAACCGGAGACCCTGAGGTCTACCTGGGTCCCGGTGGCGGGGGCGAAGGGGGTGACCGTGACGGAACCGGTGGATCCGTCGGATTCCCCGCCTTCCGCGTGGGCGGCGGCGACGGGCAGTGTCACCAGAACGGCGGCCGCCCCTATGGCACGGAGAGCGAACATCTCTCTACGCATTGTGAACCTCCTGTATTGGAAGGGTCACGCGCGCAGGCCCGATCCGCATCCCGGGGGCGCCGGAAAAGGCCGCCCCCGGGAGCGGGATCAGACGAGTTCGACCAGGTCAGCGATGGAATTGACGACCTCGGAAGGCCGGAAGGGATAGCGGTCGATGTCGGCCTTGCCGGTCAGACCCGTCAGGACGAGGAAGGTCTTCATCCCTGCCTCGAGGCCCGCGAGGACGTCGGTGTCCATGCGGTCGCCGATCATGGCGCTGGACTCCGAGTGCGCCCCGATCGCGTTCAGGCCGGTGCGCATCATCAGCGGGTTCGGCTTGCCCGCGAAGTAGGGCTGCTTGCCGGTCGCCTTGGTGATCAGCGCGGCGACGGCGCCCGTGGCGGGCAGCGGGCCCTCGGTGGAGGGGCCGGTCTCGTCCGGGTTGGTGCAGATGAAGCGGGCGCCGTTGTTGATCAGGCGGACGGCCTTCGTCATGGCCTCGAACGAGTAGGTGCGTGTCTCGCCGAGAACCACGTAATCGGGGTCGTGGTCGGTGAGGACGTACCCGATGTCGTGCAGCGCCGTCGTCAGGCCGGCCTCGCCGATGACGTACGCCGTGCCGCCGGGGCGCTGGTCGTCGAGGAACTTGGCGGTGGCCAGAGCCGACGTCCAGATGTTCTCGACCGGCACCTCCAGGCCCATGCGGGTCAGCCGGGCCTGGAGGTCACGGGCGGTGTAGATCGAGTTGTTCGTCAGCACCAGGAAGGGCTTGCCCGACTCGCGGAGCCTCTTGACGAAGGCATCGGCGCCGGGGATCGGCACGCCCTCGTGGATGAGCACACCGTCCATGTCGGTGAGCCACGATTCGATGGGCTTGCGCTCTGCCATGTGCCGGTCTCCTGCCATACAAGAAAACGCTGGGGTCAAGAAATAGCTGGGTCGCCGGGACCACTCTGTGCCGACGCCCCCAGCCTAATCAGCACCGGCTGATCTCGACCCCGCCGAGTCTGCGGAAGCGGTCCGCAGGTCAGCTGCCGGTCGCCGACTTCCAGTCCTCCACGTACGTCTGGAGGTTCTGGTCGATGTCGTTCCAGTCGGGCTCGAAGATCTCGACGCCGTCCATCGTCTTGGCGAGGGCGATGGCGTTCTCGTCGGTCGCCTTGACGTCCTTGCGCGCGGAGAAGCCGCCGCCGATGGAGCTGACCTGCTGTTGCGCCTTGGCGGACAGCATGAAGTCGAGGAGCTTCTTGCCGTTCTCGCTGTGCGGGGCGTTCTTCACGAGGCCGCCGGCGTAGGGCAGGGCGAACGAGGTCGGCTTGCCGGCCGAGGTCTTCGGGAACCAGATGCCGAGGTTCGGCATGGTCTTGGACTGCGCGAAGCTCATCTGCACATCGCCGTTGGCGACGAGGAGTTCACCCTTGTCGACCTTGGGGGCGAGCTTGCCGGTGGAGGCGGACGGGCCGACGTTGTTGGCCTGGAGCTTCTTCAGGTAGTCCATGGCGGGCTTCTTGCCGCCGAAGTCGTGCATGGCCTTGACGACGACGGCGGTGCCGTCGCCGGCGACGCCGGGCGTGGAGTACTGGAGCTTGTTCTTGTACTTGCCGTCGAGGAGCTCGTCCCACGTGGTGGGCGCCGTCTTCAGGTCCTTCTTGTTGTAGACGAAGCCGAAGTAGTTGTTGACGACGGAGGTCCAGGTGCCGTCGGCGGCCTTGTCGGCCCCGTCGACCTGGTCGGCGCCCTGGGGCGTGTACTTCTGCAGGAGGCCCTTGCCGTCGGCCTGCTGGATGAACGGCGGGAGCGTCACGATGACGTCGGCCTGGGTGTTCGACTTCTCGCGGGCGGCGCGCTGCACCATCTCGCCGGAGCCGCCCTCCACGTACTCGACCTTGATGCCGGTCTTCTTCGTGAAGTCCTTGAAGACCTGGTCGTACCAGCCGTCGCCGTTCTCGCCCTTGAGACCGTCCGCGCTGTACACGGTGACGGTCTTCTCGTCGGAGGCGGCGGAGTTGCCGCCACAGGCGGAGAGGGTGGCGGCGAGGGCGAGGCTTCCGGTGACGGCGGCGATCGGCTTGAGCGTGTTTCTGCGCATGGCGAGGTGAACTCCTTGCAGAGGGTCAGGGCATGAGGGCGGTACGAGGCCTAGCGGTAAGAGGCTTTGGTGCGGATCCGCGAGACGAGCAGCAGGACGAGCAGCGTCGTCGCCATGAGGATCACGGAGAGCGCCGATCCGGTGAACAGGGAGCCGCGGTCGGTGATCGCGTAGATCTGCACGGGCAGTGGCGTCCAGTCCGGCGGGTAGAGCATCATCGTGGCGCTCAGCTCGCCCATGGACAGGGCGAAGCAGAGTCCCGCGGCCGCGTTCAGCGACGGCAGCAGGAGGGGCAGCTTCACCTTCCACAGGACGTACGAGGGGCGGGCGCCGAGTGACGCGGCGGCCTGTTCGTACGCGGGGTCGAGTCGTACGATCGCGGCCGAAACCGACTGATAGGCGAACGCCGTGACAAGAATCGTGTGCGCCAGGATGACGATCCAGCGGGTGCCGTTGAGCACCATCGGCGGCTTGGAGAACGCGACGAGCACGGCGAGGCCGACCACGACGGACGGCACGGCGACCGGCAGCATGAACAGGGCGTCGAGCACCCTGCGGCCGCCTTTCTTGAGCGCGGCGGCCGCGAGCGCGGCCCACGTGCCGATCAGGAGGGCGAGGAGGCTGGCGCCGACGGCGGTGACCAGGCTGGTGGTGAGCGCCTGGAGGGACGCGCCGCTGGTGGCGGCCCGGTAGTGACCGCCGGTGAATCCGGTCGGAAGGGCGCTCGACCAGCTCGTGGCGAACGACGCGGCGACGACGACGAGCAGCGGCAGCGCGAACAGAGGCAGGAAGAGGGCGAAGAAGAGGACCCAGGTGGCCCACTTGCCCTTACGGCTATGCACCAGCACGGCGGCTCACCACCCGGTAGAGGCCGTAGAGGCCCACGGAGATCAGGACGTTGACGACGGCGACCACGCACGCGCCCGGGTAGTCGGACTCGAGGATCGCCTTGCTGTACACGAGCATCGGGAGCGTGGTGACGCCCTTGGCGCCGGTGAAGAGCACGATCCCGAACTCGTTGAGGCACATGACGAGGACGAGGCTGCCGCCGGCGGCGAGCGCGGGCAGCGCCTCGGGCAGGATGACCTGCCGCACGATGCGGGCGGGTTTCGCGCCCAGGGAGGACGCCACCTCCAGCTGCGCGGTCTCGATCTGCGAGAACGCGGCGAGCAGCGGCCGCATCACGAACGGCGTGAAGTACGTGACCTCGGCGAGGAGCACGCCCCACGGCGTGGTGAGGAACTGGAAGGGCCCGGAGGCGGCACCCGTGACGTCCGTCCACAGTCCGTTGGCCATGCCCACGGATCCGTAGACGAAGAGCAGCGCGAGGGTGATCAGGAAGGACGGGAAGGAGAGGAACACGTCGATGAACTTGGCGACGGCCTTCCCGCCGGGGAACGGGACGAACGCGATGACGAGCGCGAGCGCGAACCCGAGCACGAGGCATCCGACGGTCGCCCCCAGCGCCAGCCACACCGTCGTCCCGAGTGCCTCCCGGAACGCGGACGAGGCGAAGACGTCGGCGTACGGCTTGAGCGAGGTGCCGCCGGTGTCGGGCTGCACGGACTGCTGCACGACGAGGGCGAGCGGGTAGAGGAACATGAGGGCGAGTACGGCGACGGGCGGCAGCGCCCACACCCATTTCGGCATCCCCCTGCGGGGGTTCGCCGTCTTGCTCACCGGCGTGCTCAGCGTGGCGCTAGCCATCCTTGCTCACCCCGGCCGACAGCAGCACCGCGTCCTCGGGGGCGAAGTGCACGGTGACCTCGTCGCCGAGCGCGGGCGGGGTGCGCAGTTCGCGCAGGTCGGCCTTGAGCCGGTGCCCGTCCACGTCGACGTACAGGCGGTGGGTGGAGCCGCGCCACTGGACCTCGGACACGGACCCGGTGAGGGCGTTGGGCCCGTCGCCGAGTCCGACGAGGTGCGGGCGCACGCACAGTGTGGCGGACACCCCGGACGCGACGCCGCCCGTGGGCACCTTCAACTGGGCGCCGGCGAAGGACACCGATCCCGAACCCACCTGCACGGGAAGGAGGTTGGCGTTGCCCACGAAGGAGGCGGTGAACTCGGTGCGGGGCCTGCGGTACAGCTCCTGCGGGGTCCCGCAGTCCTGGAGCCGCGCCTTGTCCATGACCGCGATCCGGTCGGCGAGGGTGAGTGCCTCGACCTGGTCGTGGGTGACGTAGAGGATCGACACGTCGGGCAGTTCGCGGTGCAGGCGTGCCAGTTCGGCCAGCATGCCGGAGCGCAACTGCGCGTCGAGCGCGGAGAGCGGCTCGTCGAGCAGGAGCACCCCGGGCCGGATGGCGAGGGCCCTCGCGATGGCCACCCGCTGCTGCTGTCCGCCGGACAGCTCGCGCGGGTAGCGCTTCGCGTAGGAGGCCATGCCGGTCATCTCCAGGGCCTCGGTGACCCGGGCGGGGATCTCGGCCTTCGCGACCTTCTGCGCCCTCAGACCGAAGGCGACGTTGTCCTCCACGCGCAGGTGCGGGAACAGGGCGTACTGCTGGACGACCATGCCGATGCCGCGCCGGTGGGGCGGCAGGTCCGTGACGTCGCGGTCGCCGATCAGGACGCGGCCCGAGGCGGGCCGCACGAATCCGGCGACGGCGCGCAGGGCCGTCGTCTTGCCGGAGCCGGACGGGCCGAGCAGCGCCATGACCTCGCCGGGCTCGACCGTCAGGTCGAGGGAGTGGAGGACGGTGTTCGCACCGTAGGCGACGGACACCTTGTCGAAGCGGATGCCGCTCGCCATCAGCTCTCAGCTCCCAGGCGCACGGCGGGTATGGGGTCGGTCTTCTCTCTCACGGCGGCCACGCTCCTCGGGACGGATGACCCGTGTAGGTCCGCACGGCAACGGGACGGTGAACGGCCACCCAAGGTTGGCCTAGACCCGTTATGTTTCCGTTATCGAAGTGGGTCAACTGCCGCCGCCTGGCGGTCAGTTGCCCAAACGCGTGGTGAACGAGAACCGGTCCCCCCGGTAAAGCGTCCGCACCCTTTCCGTGGGCCGGCCGCTCGTGTCGGACGACACCCGGTGGATGAGAAGCATCGGCAGGGCGGGCGGCGTGCCGATCAGGAGGGCCTCGCGCGGGGTGGCCAGCACGGTCTCGATGCGCTCGTCGGCGGACCCGAACTCGATCCCGAGCCGCTCGTGCACATACGTGTAGAAGGACGAGTCCGGGTCGAAGTCCACGTCGAGGCGTGGCATCCGCGCCACGGCGACATACGTGCTCTCCAGGCCGACGCGCTCGTCGTCGGCGAGCAGCACACGCTCCATGTGCCACACCGGCTCACCCCGCTCGACCTCGATCTCGCCGGCGAGGGCGGGCGGGCACGGGAAACGGTCGAGGCCGATGAGCGTACGTCCCGGGCGGCGGCCCTGGCGGCGCACGCCCTCGGTGTAACTGGCCATCGACAGCGGCTGCTCCAGCTTGGGCCCGGCCACGACCGTCGCCCTGCCCTGCCGGCGCAGGCGCCCTTCGAGCAGCAGCTCGCGCAGCGCCTGGCGCACGGTCTCGCGCGCCACCTCGAAGCGCAGGGCCAGGTCCCGTTCGGTGGGCAGCGGCTCGCCCTCGCCCAGCTCGTCGAGCAGCGCGGAGACATGGGCCTTGACCGCGTAGTACTTCGGGATGCGGCCGTGCTCGGGGATGCCGGCGCGTACGGGTGCGCCAGGTGCCTGGTCGTTCGGGTAATCCACCCAGGGATGTTCGCAGACATTTGTTAACGGGGTGTCGGGGGCGGTCCCGGAGTGCGGTGCGCGCGGAGGGCGGTGTGGCCGGAATCCGCCCTCACCGGCGGTCGGTGCGCAGCCGCCTGGAGGCCGCCACGAGGGCGGCGCCACCGACGAGCAGGGCGCCGGACGTGAGACCGAGTCCGCGCAAGGAGCGCGGCCCGGTCCGCGCGAGTTCGCCGGGCGTGAGAGGGAGGTCGCCGTGGTCACCCTCGGTGCCTGTGCCGGTGCTTGAGTCGGTGCTTGAGTCGGCGCCTGTGTCTGTGTCCGTGCCGGTGCCGGTGTCCGTGCCGGTACCTGGACCTGTATCGGCGGTGGGGGTGCCGGTGCCTGTACCGGCGGTGGGGGTGAGGGTGCGGGCGGAGGTGGGATTGGGGCTGGGGGCGGTAGTGGTGGGGCCGGGCCCGTCGGTGGGCCGGCCGCTCGCGGTGCCGCTGTCGCGGCCTGGCTCCAGCAGGCCGTCATCCCCGTCGCGCTGCTCGCCGGGGGGCCGTCCGGACTGCTCGCCGCCGCCGTCCTTCTCCTCGTCGGTCAGCGTGAACCGGTAGTCGCCCGACTCCCCCACCCAGTCGCCGTCGTCGTCCCGGCGCTGCACGACGGCCGCGTTGGCGACGACGCTGTTCGGCCGGGCGTCGGAGGTAAAGGTGAGCCGGGCCCGGACGGTGACGGTCTTGCCCGGGCCCACCCGGAAGCCGGGGAAGCCGTCGTCGAAGACGCCGATGTTCTCGTCCCGGTCGGTCCGTTCGAAGCGGACGGGGTGCTGGCGCTTGCCGTCGGAGAACTCCAGCTGGATCTGCCGGGTCTCCAGCGTCCGCTTCTTGTCGATGAGGACGAGGACGGGGTGGATGTCGGCGCACTCGGCGTCGGTCTTGTTCGTCAGGTCGAGGGACCAGGTCCGAAAGCCGCCGCCGGGGTGGTAGGTCGCGGGGCCGCCGTGGATCCGGGTGCCGATCGGGAAGTCGGCGGGGTGCTCGGCGGCGCAGGTGGGCTCGCGCGGGTCGGACCCGGACCCGACCGGGTCGGCCGCGAGGGCGGGGCCGCCGGTCACCACGGAGGTCAGGGCCACGGCAGTGACGGCGAGCGGGATACGCGGTCGCATGGGGAGCCTTTGCTGATCGCGGGTCGGGAAGGGTACAGCCGCCGCGACCATGTCACGCGCGCCGCGCCCCGTACCCGCCCGGCAGAGCCCCGTACGGCCCGATGCACGAGCGATTCCGCTCGATCAGCTCAGATTTCTGTCATTCCGGTTGGCCGGGAAGTGACCGTGCGCCCGGCCGAACAGGGGTGCGAGAACCAGCTGGGCTGCGCCCTCGACCACCACCCTCTCCGACCCTGGCGCGCTCAGGACCGGGACCTCCACCGTGCCGCCGCGCCGCGCCCGCTCCCCGAGGACCGCCCGCACCCCTTCGACGAAGCGCTCCTCGGCGGCCGCGACCGTGCGCCCGCCGAGCAGGACGAGGTCGATGTCGAGGAGGCCGACCATGTTGGCCGCACCCTCACCGAGCACGCGCGCGGCCTCGTCGAAGGAACCGGCGGCGACCGCCGCGAGGCACAGCGCCTCGATGCAGCCGCGGTTGCCGCAGCCGCAGGGCGGGCCGTCCAGCTGGATCACCTGGTGTCCGAATTCGCCCGCTCCCGTGCGCGGCCCGCGATAGGGCGCGCCGCCCAGGACGAGTCCAGCGCCGAGTCCCGTACCGAGGTGGAGGTACGCGAACGAGTCGCCGCACCCGGCGAGCGTGAGGCCGAGCGCGGCCGCGTTGGTGTCCTTGTCCACGACCACGGGGAGCCCGAGCCGCGCCGCGAGCGCGTCCCGCAGCGGGAACCCGTCCCACTCGGGGAACCCGGTGACGCGGTGCAGCACCCCGGACGAGTGGTCGAGGGGACCGGGCAGGGCGACGCCCACGCCGAGGACGCGGGGGGTGGGGGGCTCCGGGTGCACGGGGTCCTGCGCGTCGAGATGGCCCGGGTCTCCGGCATCCGCGCCCGCGGCGCCCCCGGCGCCCCCGGCGCCCCCGGCGCCCGCGTCCGCTCCTGCTCCTCCTCCCGCTCCCGCTCCCGCTCCCGCTCCCGCTCCCGCTCCCGCGAGCAGGCCCTCCACCTCGCTCGCCGCCGTCTCCACCACCGCGTCGCCGCCCGCGCCGAAGGCCAGCGGGGAGCGGCGTTCGGCGGCGACCGTGCCCGCGAGGTCGACCAGGACCGCCGTCAGTTCGTCGCGGTCCAGGTGCAGACCGACCGCGTACCCCGCGTCCGGCACGAGGCGCAGGACGGTGCGCGGCTTGCCGCCCGTCGAGGCGCGCCGGCCGGTGTCGGTGACCAGGCCCTGCTCCCTGAGCCGTGCCGTGATCTTGCTGACGCCCTGCGGTGTGAGCCCGGTGCGCTCGGCCAGTTCGAGCCTGCTGATGCCCCCGTCACCCGCCGTGCGCAGCAGATCGAGTACGAGTGCGGCGTTATGGCCTCGCAGCACTGCCAGATTGACCCCGGAGTAAGCCCTGTTCACTCCCCCATTGTCCCCTCCGCTTGCACTTTGGCAACACCGTTGCTTAAGTGGATGCATGACTGAAGGCATGACATCAGGTACGGCTGGGACCACCGGCTCCCCCCTCCGCGTCGGTCTCGTCGGCTACGGCCTGGCGGGCTCCGTCTTCCACGCCCCGCTGATCGCCGCGACCGACGGCCTCGCGCTCGACACGGTCGTCACCTCGAACCCGGAGCGCCAGGCGCAGGCCCGCGCCTCCTTCGGTGACGGCATCCGCTGCGCGGCCACCCCCGACGAGCTGTGGGCGCGGGCCGACGAGCTCGACCTGATCGTCATCGCCTCCCCGAACAAGACGCACGTACCGATCGCGACGGCCGCCCTCAAGGCGGGCCTCCCGGTCGTCGTCGACAAGCCGATCGCCGGCACCGCGGCCGAGGCACGCGAGCTGGCGGCGCTTGCCGAGGAGCGCGGCCTGCTGCTCTCGGTCTTCCAGAACCGCCGCTGGGACAACGACTTCCTCACGCTGCGGAGCCTGATCGCGAAGGGCGAGCTCGGCGACGTCTGGCGCTTCGAGTCGCGCTTCGAGCGCTGGCGGCCGCAGCCCAAGGGCGGCTGGCGCGAGTCCGGCGACCCGGAAGAGATCGGAGGTCTCCTCTACGATCTCGGCAGCCACGTCGTCGACCAGGCCCTCGTCCTGTTCGGCCCGGCCGTCTCGGTCTACGCGGAGTCCGACGTGCGGCGTGCGGGCGCGGCGGCAGACGACGACACGTTCATCGCGATCACGCACGCGAACGGCGTCCGCTCCCACCTGTACGTCTCCGCGACCGCGGCCCAGCTCGGCCCGCGCTTCCGCGTCCTCGGCTCGCAGGCGGGCTATGTGAAGTACGGCCTCGACCCGCAGGAGGCGGTGCTGCGCGAGGGCACGATCCCGGCGGCCGGCGAGCCCTGGGGCGTGGAGCCCGAGTCGATGTGGGGGCGGATCGGTTCCGGTGAGTCGCCGCTGACCGGCGGCGGCCGTGCCGTCGAGACGCTCCCCGGCGCCTACCCCGCGTACTACGCGGCCGTCGCCGCCGCCCTGCGCGGCACCGGCGAGAACCCGGTCACCGCCGAGCAGGCCGCGGCCGCGCTCGACGTCCTGGAGGCGGCCCGCCGCTCGGCCCGCGACGGTGTGACGGTGGCCCTGTGAGCGCGCCGACGGTCGAGGAGATCGAGGAGCAGGAGCGCCGCCTGGTCCTGCCGAAGTTCGGTCACGAGGACGCCTGGGAGCTGGGCTCGCTGCTCGTCGAGCTGGCCAGGGAGCGCAAGGCGCCGGTGTCGATCGACGTCACGCGCGGCGGCCAGCAGCTCTTCCACGCGGCACTCCCGGGCTCGACCCCGGACAACGACGCCTGGATCGCCCGCAAGCGCCGCGTCGTGGAGCGCTACGCCTGCTCGTCGCTGCTGGTCGGAACCCGTTTCCGGGCGAAGGGCACGACGTTCGAGGACTCGTCCAGGCTCGACCCGGACACGTACGCGGCGCACGGCGGCGCGTTCCCGCTGGCCGTCGAGGGCGCGGGAGTCATCGGAGCGGTGGTGGTCTCCGGCCTCCCTCAGCTGGAGGACCACGCACTGGTGGTCAAGGCCCTGGACCTCTTCATCGCGGGCTAGCCGGACGCCCCTGCGAGGGGCGCGGGGAACTGCGCGACCAGCCACAACGGACCGGCACCACTCACGACGGCCGACCCGGCACCGCAGTTCCCCCGCCCCGGCGCGGAGCGCTACGCGTCCTTGAGTTCCTGGCGCTGGCGCCCCAGACCCTCGATCTCCAGCTCCACCACGTCCCCGGCCCGCAGATACGGCTTCGGCTCGGGCTGTCCCATCGCCACACCCGCCGGCGTCCCCGTGTTGATCACGTCGCCCGGGTACAGGGTCATGAACTGGCTGACGTACCGGACCACCTCGGCGACCGGGAAGATCTGGTCGGCCGTGGAGCCGTTCTGCTTCAGCTCGCCGTTCACCCACAGTTTCAGGCCGAGCGCCTGCGGGTCCGCGACCTCGTCCGCCGTCACGAGCCAGGGGCCCAGCGGGTTGAACGTCTCGCAGTTCTTGCCCTTGTCCCAGGTGCCGCCGCGCTCGATCTGGAACTCGCGCTCGGACACGTCGTGCGCCACCGCGTATCCGGCGACGTGCGCGAGGGCCTCCTCGTGCGACTCCAGGTAGCGCGCCGTACGCCCGATGACGATCGCCAGCTCGACCTCCCAGTCCGTCTTCACGGACTTGCGCGGTACGAGCACGGTGTCGTCGGGGCCGACGACCGTGTCCGCCGCCTTGAAGAAGACGACGGGCTCCGACGGCGGCTCGGCACCGGTCTCGGCGGCGTGGTCGTGGTAGTTCAGGCCGATGCACACGACCTTGCCGATCCGCGCGACCGGCGGGCCGACCCGCAGGCCGTCCGCGTCGAGCACGGGCAGCTCGCCGGACTCGGCGGCGGCCCGTACGCGACCCAGCGCCGCGTCGTCGGCGAGCAGTTCCCCGTCGATGTCGGGGACGACTCCGGCCAGGTCACGCAGGACACCATCGGCATCGAGCAGGGCCGGGCGCTCCGCCCCGGCGGTACCGACTCGCAGCAGCTTCATGGTTGAGACTCCTTGATCGAGGAGGGACCTCGCGACGGGTGCAGCCATCGGAGGACTGGTCGATCGTCCAAGGTCCTCATCCAGTCCGCAATACCTCGTTCACGGACTGGACCTTTACGCGGCGGTAGCAAGAGCAGCGGCGGAGGGCATGTCGCGGTAGAGGACGGCCCGCTCGACGGCGCTCCACGTCGTGCTCGTCACCACGTACAGGGCGGCGGCGAGCGGCACGAAGCCCACCGTGAACAGCGTCATGAACGACATCAGCGGCATGATCTTCGTCATCGAGGCCATCGCGCCCGCGCCCGGCGCCTGCGGCCCGTCCGCGGTGGCCGGCAGCATCGGCTGGGCGGCCATCTGACGCTTCGTACGGGCGTAGTTGAAGCTCGCCACCGTCGCGACGATCGCGAACAGGACCAGATAGACGACGCCCTGCGCGCCGAAGAGGCCGCCGTCCGCGAGCGCGTCCTTGAAGCGCCCGCCCAGCGGCGCGGCACCGAGGGTGTGGCCGAGCAGCGCGTTGGGCTCGCCGCCGATGCTGCCGTTCGAGAACAGGTGGTAGAGCAGGAAGAACGCGGGGAGCTGGAAGAGGCTCGGCAGGCAGCCGGACAGCGGCGAGACCTTCTCCTCCTTGTGCAGCTCCATGATCGCCTTCTGGAGCTTCTCCGGGCTCTTCTTGTGCTTCTTGCGCAGCTCGGCGATGCGCGGCTGGAGCTTGGCGCGCTGGCGCTGCCCGCGTGCCGAGGCCCGGGACAGAGGGTGCACGAGAAGGCGTACGAACGCGGTGAACAGGACGGTCGCCGCCGCGGTCGCCGAGGCGTGGAAGATCGGGTCGAGCAGGTCGGCGATGTGCTCGACCAGGCTGGCGAAGACAGACATGAACGTCGACATGGGTGAGCCCTCCGGGGGTCCCGTCGTGCCGGAATCGGAAGACCGCCGGGAAGGGCGGCCGATCGGCGTGACGGCCCGTACGCAGGGGGACTGCGGGTGGAGCGGGTCCCCTACGCGGCCGTCAGGAGGAGACGGCCGGGTGCTCGGGGGCGGCTGCGCCCACGGGCGTCCGGATCGCGCTGCGGCAGGAACGCGGTGCGTTGCTCACGGTCGCGCATCGCGGTGCGGATCCGGGTGCGGGGCACGGCGGGGGCGCTGCGCGCGGCGAGCAGGGAGCAGACGGCGAGTGCGGAGCCCGCGGCGGCGGTCGCGGCGAACGCGACGGCGGCGGTGAGGCTGCCGGTGTCGACGAGAACGGTCTCGACGAGGAGGAACAGGAGCAGGGCGGCGGGCCGCAGGGCCGTGCCCCAGGTGCGCGTCATGTCCGGCGTCCCTCCTTCCCGCTGTCCGGTCCGTGCCCACGTGTTGTGGCGTTCTGCCCGTTATACAGGATGGGCCCGGATCGGATGAAGGGGCGGCTTCTCGGCCCCTCGCTCACCGGGGCCGCAACCACCCGCTCACCGGGGCCGCATCGACCGCAGCTTCCCCCACACCGCGAGCCGGTACCTGGACGTGTACTCGGGCGTGCAGGTGGTGAGCGTGATGTAGTACCCCGGCTGGCTGTACCCGGCGCCCCGCACGACCTCGCTGCGCGGCACACCCGCGATGACGCCGCCGTCACGCGCGGAGGTCTGCGCGAGGGTCTTGTCGACGACGTACGTGTACACGGCGCCGCGAGTACGGACCTGGACCTCGTCACCCTTGCGCAGCCGGTTGATGTACCGGAAGGGCTCCCCGTGGGTGTTGCGGTGCCCGGCGAGCGCGAAGTTCCCGGGGCGGCCGGGCTGGGCGGTGGCGGGGTAGTGGCCGACGTAGCCCTTGTTGAGGACGTTCTGCTTCCCGACGCCCTCGGCGACGGGGACGGTGAGGCCGAGGCGGGGGATGGTGAGGACGGCGTAGGCCTGGTCCCAGCGGGGCGTTTCGCGGGGGGCGGAGGCGGCTGGCGCCCGGCGCGCGGAGCCGCCACCGGCGCCCTCGCCGCCCGACGAGCCGGCGGGGGTCTCGTCACCGGTCCGATCCGAGGCGCTGCCCTCGCCCCCGTCGCCCTGCCCGTCCGAGGGGGTGGCCGCCCACTCGTGCTCCAGCGCCCGCACCTTGCGCTCGGCACCGGCTCTGGCCTCACGATTCGTCCACCACAGCTGATGGACGACGAGAAGGAGAAGGACGACCCCGAGGGTGACGGTGACCTCGGCGCCGGTCCACAGGGCGCGGCGCAGGGCCGAGGGGCGCCGACCCACGTGCGTACGGCGTCCCGCGCGCAGGGCCGAGGGGCGGCGACCGAACGCACGGCGTCCAGCGCGCGGCCCCTGCCGCACGACGACCGGTCGCCGCTCCCGCTCCCGTTGCCACTCCCGCTTCCACTCGCGCACGGCCGCAAGATAGGCCCTGCCTCCGCAACTCACCAGGGAAGTGACCGGCCGACTACCTGCGGGGCCCGCCGACCACCTATAGAGCCGGCCGACTGTCTGAGGGACCACCTATGGAGCCGGCCGGCTGTCTGAGGGGGCTGGCCGCCCCGCACCCGGCGCCACTCCCCCACCCTCCACCGCCCGGCCGACCCGCCCTTAAGCTCACGCCCCATGGGTCCCCTCTGGCTGCTGGCGCTGATCCCCTTCATCTCAGGCCTCGTCCTGGCCACCTCGCAGGTGCTGCAACTCGTCACCGAGACGCTCCGGCGCAGCACCGGCACGGTGGTCGACGCGACGGTGACGGGCCACGTCGCGTCGAACGAGGCGTCGTACGCGGTGCTGCACCCGGTGGTCAGCTGGACGGCGGCCGACGGCACGGCGCACGAACAGGCGCTGCCCGACGAGGTGAGCCCCCACGCGCTCCCCGAAGGCCGCCGCGTACGCATACGCGTCGACCCGGCGCACCCCGCGCTGGCGGCCCTGGACACCGACGGCCGCTACCGCTCGTGCGTGGCCTGGCTGTGGACGGGGATGGTCCTGTGGGCGGGCACGCTGACGGTGGTGGTCTGGCGCATGGCGTACGTATTGAACGAAAGCAACGGCTACGCGAGCCTGTGGTGACCTGGCGCCGGTGACGGTGGTCGGCAGTACGGTGTCACCCATGCGCCCCGACACGCCTGCTACGCCCGCCGAGCCTGTAGACCCTGTCAACCACATCGCCGAAGCCGAGCGCCTGGAGCGCATCGCCGGCCTGTACCCAGAGGACGCGGAGCAGCTGCTCCTCCAGGCCGCGGCGCACTACGAACTGGCGGACGCCCGCCAACGCGCGGCCTCGCTGTACGACGGCCTCCTCGCCGGACCGCCGCCCGAGCTGGAGCAGCCGCACCTGGTGAAGGCCCTGATGGCCGCGAACCTGTGGGAGTACGGCCACGAGGCCGAGGCCCGCGCGATCATCACGGGCATCCGGACCGCTGCCCCCAAGGACCCGGCCGCGTACGTGATCGTGGCGGAGGCCCTGGAGTCGCACGACGAACTCGAAGCGGCGCACGAATCATTCACGGAGGCCCTGACGCTGCTCCTGCCGGAGGCGGAGCGCACGAACCCGCCGTACGAGACGCACCCGCTGCTCCTGGGCCGCCACCGCGTACGCCGTCTGATCGGCGCGGAGCACGACGAGTGGGACGCGCTCGCCGACCGCGTCCACAAGTCCGAGGTGACCCTGGACGAACTCCACGACCCGAACCGGACGTGGGCGCTCGGCTCGGACAACCCGGCGGAGCTGAGGGCCGAAATCCTGCGCCTGCGCGCGGAGTTGGGCTCGTACAGGCAGGCACTGTCCCGCCCGTTCCCGGTGGCGGTACTGCACTGGCCGTCGACGGAGCTGACGGAACTGCTGGCCGCGTACCCCTCCCTCTCCGCCGAATACCCGTCCCACGAAGAGCACTTGTCGACCATAGAGTCCTCCCTCCGCGAACTCTCGGCCTCGGGCACACCGAACCTCGGCATCGTCGCGGGCACGATCCCGTCGTACGAGGCGTTCGCGGCGTCGGAGTCCTCGTCCCCCACAGACGCGTCGCTGCTGCCGCAGTACGCCACGACACTGGCGGCCCGAGGCCGCGCGACCCCGTGGCCCCCGGAGCGGGGCGCGGAGTGCTGGTGCGGGTCGGGGCGGGGGTATGGGGAGTGTCATGGGGCGGAGGGGTAACAGCCCCTTGGCCACGGCGGGGTGGTCTTGCGGGGCGCGTCAGGAATGGCAGCCCACTCAAAACTCCTCACCCAGCCAGATCAACGTTCGCCCCTGATAGAACATCTGCGTAAGCCAGATGACTTTCGGGGGCAAGCGTGTCTGACATCAGCAACTCAACGTCGGTTCCGTCAGCCGGGCTGTACGAGCAACTCATCACCATGCGTTTTGAGCAGCAGCTCAAGGAACTAGCCAACCTCGGATGGAATCCAGTCAGCGGTGCTGTTGGAGAGCAATCCGTTCCCCACGTGCTAGCGCGGCACGTCGCCACGACAGTGAAGCGCGTCCTCGAAGGCATAGCAGCCGAAGAGCGAGTGCACGCCGCCAACCACATCCTGGAGTCCATAAGCACCCTGGATGGAGCTCGGGAGTGGGTTGAGCTGGTGGCCGAAGGCCCTCACCAACTCCTGGCTCTGGCAAGGCAAGAAGCGCCTGGCGTCTTCGCCATACGGCCCGCCACTCCCCTCTCCGACGCTGGACTCATCACCAACTCACCGGATGACCCCAGCCTCGGCTTCGAGCTGCGCGCCGAGCTCGCCACCGCAGACCGCGTGGACCTACTCTGCGCCTTCGTCAAATGGCACGGCTTGCACGTCATCGAAAAATCCTTGGCAGCAGCGCGCGAGCGGGGCGTACCCATTCGCGTCCTCACGACCACCTACATCGGCGCTACCGACCGTCGAGCCCTGGATCGGCTGGTAACTGAATTCAATGCCGAAGTCAAGGTCAACTACGAGACGCGGTCGACTCGACTCCACGCCAAAGCCTGGCTGTTCCACCGAAATAGCGGCTACGACACCGGGTACGTAGGCAGTTCCAACCTCTCCAAAGCAGCTCTCCTCGACGGCCTGGAGTGGAACGTACGCCTGTCCTCCGTTGCTACACCCGATGTAATGCGCAAGTTCGGGGCGACATTTGACGCGTACTGGAACGACCTGTCCTTTGAGTCGTACGATCCAGAAGCTGACGGCGCACGCCTAAAGGAAGCGCTCCTCATCGCGAGCGGATCCTCGTCAAAGACGGACGCCCCTCGCAGGATCACGCTCTCCGGCCTCGAAGTCCGCCCGTACGCGCATCAGCGCGACATGCTCGAGCGCCTCGAGGTCGAGCGAGAGGTACATGATCGGCACAGCAACCTTCTTGTGGCCGCTACTGGCACCGGTAAGACGGTGATGGCCGCGCTCGACTACAAGCAGCTTCGCAAAAAAGCTGGTCGCGACCTACGGTTGCTGTTCGTCGCGCATCGCAAGGAAATCCTCCAGCAGTCGATGCGTACGTATCAAGACGTGCTAGTGGACGCCAACTTCGGGGAGGCGATGCACAGTGGAGAGTCACCCGAGCAGCGGACTCACGTATTTGCCAGCGTTCAGTCACTCAATGCACGCGCCCTGGAAAACTTGCCGTCTGATCACTTTGACGTGATCGTCATCGATGAGTTCCATCATGGAACCGCGCCGACGTATCGAAAGATCATCGAGCACTTCAAGCCGATGGAACTACTCGGCCTGACCGCAACGCCGGAGCGAGCAGACGGCCGCAACATCCAGGATGAGTTCTTTAATGGGCGGATCGCTGCCGAAATGCGGCTTTGGGAAGCCCTGGAGAACGATCTCCTCAGCCCCTTCCACTACTTCGGCATCAGCGACAATACTGACTTGAGCTCAGTAACTTGGAAGCGGGGCGGCTATGACGAAACTGCCCTCAGTAACGTAGTTACCGGCAACAAGACACGAGCTCGACTTATCGTAAAGAAAGTCCAAGAGAAGATTGCAGATCCGGGATCCATGCAAGCCCTTGGGTTCTGCGTATCGGTCCGGCACGCAGAGTTCATGGCTGACTTCTTCCAAGCCGCTGGACTGAATGCCATCGCACTGTCCGGCGAGACGGACGCGGGGACGCGCAAGCGGGCACTTGACGACCTCAAGACCGGAGATCTCCAAGTTATCTTCTCGGTCGACCTCTTTAACGAGGGGTTGGATATTCCCGATGTGGATACGTTGCTCTTGCTACGCCCCACAGCCAGCGCAACGGTCTTCCTTCAGCAACTCGGACGCGGCCTGCGGCGCACCGAGGACAAGGCCGTACTGATGGTGCTCGACTTCATCGGTCAGCACCGCAAGGAGTTCCGATTCGAGAACCAGTTCCGGGCGCTGACAAACCTCACTCGGAAGCGACTCCTCGACCACATTGAAGCGGACTTCCCCCAGCTTCCATCGGGTTGCCAGATCCTCCTAGAGGAGAAGGCGAAGCACACCATCCTCGACAACATCAAGGCCCAAATCGGCGTGAACGTGACTGCGCTCTCCCGAGAGGTGGCGGACTACGGCGAGACCCGCTTGAGCCGCTATCTCGATGAAAGCGGACGGGAGTTGAAGGAGCTCTACCGCGGTAGTGGCAACTCGTGGACGGGCCTGCTCCGTAGGGCTCGGCTCCTCAAGGGCGAGCCGCCAACAGGTGAAGCTGCACTCCTTAAGCGCGTGCCATCCTTCCTGCACGTCGACGATCCGCTGCGGGTGGCGGCATACACACGGATGCTCGAGGACGACGCGCCCGCCTATGTGGACCTCGACGGGCAAGGGCAGGCCTACGCCCGCATGCTCTTCTTCCAGCTGTGGCCGCTAGGCGGCACTATGCGAAAAGGCTTCGCGGAGTATGACGCCGGGTTCGCCGCCCTGCACGAGCAGCGCGCCGTGCGCAGCGAGTTGCGGCAAGTACTCGCGTACAACCTCGCCCACACCGAACACGTCCCCCTTCCCCTGCTTGGCGACCATGCCGGCGTGCCGCTAACCATCCACGCCTCGTACACCCGCGAGGAAATCCTTCCAGCGCTCGGCCAGTCGTACATCGGGGGGGTTATGCCGGGCGACTTCCGCGAAGGCGTGAAGTGGTGCGAGTCCTTCAAGACGGATGCCTTGCTTATCACTCGAGAGAAGGACGAGAAGGACTTCTCCCCACAAACCCGCTACCACGACTATGCGGTGACTACGAAGCTCTTCCACTGGGAGTCTCAGAACCAGACGTCGGAGAGCTCTCCCACCGGACAGCGCTACCAGCACCATGTCGCCGAAGGTAGTCACGTTCTTCTCTTCGTGCGCCGATACAAGAGCACCGATATCGGCGGGGCCCAACCATGGATGCTGCTTGGCCCGGCAGAGTACGACAAGCACGAGGGCAGCAAGCCGATGGCGATCACATGGAAGCTCAAGCACGAGATTCCGGCGGAAGTCTGGACGTACTCGGCCGTAGCCGCCAGCTAGTCAAGGCCAGCGGAGGGCCACTATCACCCCGGTCGTGGCCCTCCTACGTGGACGACTGGCGCGGGTCGCGCAGCACCTGTCCGGCGAACTCAAGGAAACTAGTCCGTAAGGCCGTCACGGCTCGACTCCCCTCTGCCCACCGAGCCCATCTCAACTCCAGGTCTCCCGCGGCATCGGCGACTCCATGTTGAGCTTGCGTCAATGCCACTGCAGCTTCAGCCGTCTTGGCTCGGAGGAGCTGCGCCAAGCGCACCGCCTCATCAGGTCCCCAGAGCGCAAGTTGGCTCGTGCAGGACTGCAAAGTGAAGATGTGGTTGGTGAGTTCGTCGCGTTCCGCGTCGGGAAAGCTGCCACCGCGACGTATCACAGCAGCTGCTCGCTTCAGAGCGTCCTCTGCCGCCGAGTGAGCATCAAGTAGCTTCGCGCAGGCCTGCTGCCGCTGCTCGCGTACCCACTGAAGATGCTCAACTGCGGCTTGCCGCTCTACTTGGACAAGCGCCGCTTCGACAGCCTTCACTCCGCCGATTCTCGCGCCCCGCACACCCGCTATTGCGCCAACTGCCGCGCCAACGACCGCGCCTCCCGTGCCCACGATGCCGGCAACTACCCCCGCTAGTCCTTGATCCATGCACGCATCATCTCTCGAGGGCCAGCGGACTAGTCGAGACACATCCCAAGTCGCTTGCATATCAGCCAACTTGCTCCTTCGATGTCTACGAAAGCAACTAACCTTCGATCATGACGACCTTCCCTTCCTCGTTCCAACCTGGAGACATCCGGACACGTGCCGACATCCGTAAGGAACTGGGCGGAAGCCCGCAAGGCGGCATCACTCCATCCGTGGAGAAAAAGACAGTAGTCCTCTACTCGGACATCGGGTCAGGAGAGCAGTACGGGTACCGAGACGGATGGCTCCGCGAAGAGGATCGCTTTGGTCCCGTCTTCGAATACACCGGCGCCGGCCCCCGGGACGATCAAGCATTTGTCGGCGGAAATGCGTCGATATTACGGCATGCCGTAGAGGGACGCATTCTCCATTTGTTCATTGCGTACGGCAAGGCGCCAGGAAGCGACACGAAGACACACCGATATATTGGCGCCTTTGAACTGGATGAAACCAAACCCTATACCGTTCGCCAGGCCCGAGGTCAGGACAAGAAGAAGCGTGATGTCATCGTCTTCCGTCTTCGCCCGATCGGCGCCTTTTTCCGGTCGGAAGCCGACACGATTCCGCCAGCGAAGAAGACCAAGGTAAGTTTCATTCCCTACCGAAGGCGTATGCGACTGGAGGAGCCCAAAGAAGTCAGGGATGCGCGCCAGCGGGATATGTCAGCAGCGACTGTAGCGGCACGCAATCAAGAGGACTTGATCGCCGACTACGAGGAAATCCTCAGCCAGCGGCAACACAACTTTGGACGCCTTGAAGTGCAGGTCAGAGACATTGAAGAGACTCTTCAAGCCTCCTTGTACGACGAGAGTGCACACACTCTTTACGAACCAGCGGGGAGTACGTCACGCCAGGCCCTCAAGGATGCGCTCATGCAACTTATGGATGTGAGCAGACACTTGAACTCGATAGAAAACGGCATACCGCTACGCTGCATGCTATTGGCACCCGGACTACCTGGTGAAGACATTCGCCAGCTACTCACCCTGCACGACGTGGGTATAATTTACCGCGACGAAAGCGGCAATCTCACAGAACTCCAGGGCTCTGACCAAAATCCCCCTTCAGATGGCACACCTAGAGGAATGTCTTGCCTTAACTGCCCGGCTCGCTTGAATTAATCAGGTGACATAAAGGAGCAATGTAGCCCCGGCCGAGAACGCAGCTGTCCCGTCGCACATGATCTGATTCACGGTCGGGGCCGCGACATGTGCTTTCGCAGTCAGGCATGCGATTGCGCCGTACCCTCCTCCTGCGTTACCGCATAGCCGGGTACGGACGGCCACCGAACCGTCAGCACTACTGACTCCTCTTCCGCGAACCAAGAGTGATCGACTCCGTGACCCCACACCACGTAATCACCCTGCTGGGCCAAGAGCACACGGCGACCAGGGAGTTCTACGTGGAAGCGACCGCTGATGAGGACCAGGAGAGCCGTTCGTTCCTCACCTCTGACCCACTGCATTCGCTCGTCGCCACGCGGGTGGACGCCCCATTTGATCTCTACATCCTCACTGTGACGAGGATCTGCGACGTCCTTGAAGTGCCCGAGGAGCCACCCCCGGTCCAGCGCCGCGTCCTCGCCAGCGTTGCCCACATACACACTGTCGTTCATGTATCTGGACGCTAGCAGTCGCCCGTATTGCCGCTCACAGGCGCGTGACCAGCAATTCCGCAACAGGCCTTGGTCGGCCTCGCGTCGTAGAGGGTTCCCTATCGGGAGGTGCGACAGCGTTGAGATGGCTGCCATACCTCCAGGCGAGCGGTCAGGAGTGGAGGTTTCCCGCCTTGACCGCTGTGATGAACGAGGACCAGTCAGCCGAAGGGAAGACCAGTGCAGGCCCGTTCGGGGTCTTGGAGTCGCGGACGGGGATGCCTGCGGGGTGGTTGTCCAGGACTTCCAGGCAGCTGCCGCCCTCGCTGCCGCTGTAGGACGACTTCCGCCAGCCGTTCAGTCCGGCAGTGTTCCAGATGATCGGTTCAGTCATGATGTCCGTAGTCCTTTGCCGTCGCCCGTAGCAGGGCCAGTGACTCCTTGAGCGGCAGTGCGTCGCTTAGCGCAAGATCGTAACGACCTTGCAGCTCCTGAACCATGGCCGGGGAGTCATGCACCTTCCCCATCCGTACCCCCTCGCTGTATGCCACCGGCGGCTGATCGTCGAACCACATCAGCGTCAACATGCTCTCCAGCAACGGGTGGAACCCCAAGGAGCGCGGCAGTACATGCACGCGGATGCGTCCCGACTCGGCCAGCCTGACGATGTGCATGATCTGCTCGGCCATGACGTCGGGGCCACCGATGGGTCGGCCCAGCACGGCCTCGTCCAGGAGAGCCCACACTACGGGCGACACGGGATCCTCAAGGATCTTCGCTCGCTCAAGCCGTGTGACAACGAGCCTGTCACATTCCTTTCCCCTCACGGGAGGGTAGGAAGGGCTCAAAACCGCACGGGCATACCTTTCCGTCTGGAGGATCCCGGGGACGAAGGAGAGAGCGAACTCCCTGAGTTCAACCGCTTGTTGCTCGAGCGCATGAGCTGACTCGAAGTGCTCAGCCACCGCCCCGTCGCCGTCGGGAAGGAAGCTAGTCAACACGTTCCCGGTGTTCAGGGCCTTGTCGAGCCTCCGTGCGTCCGCCTTCGACGGAAGCCGTCGCCCCGCCTCGATGTGCGAAATGTGCGAACGCGTCATGACCGCCGCCGTGGCCAGCTCCTGTTGCGTTACACCCGCCGCCTCACGCTGCGCCTTCAACCATTCCCCATAGGTGTTGCTCATCGTCAACTCCCGTGCGACAGATGCTTTGTCACCTCTGACCCCCTGGTGAGACTAACCCGCCCCATCTCACTCTGTAAGTGGATCGCTACACAGCGATGTCCATGCAGGTCGACCTGCCCTCAGGCGCGGAAGACCCCCGCGACCGTCCTCGAAACGGCCCGGGGGCATGGCTACCAACTTCAGAGGAATTGACGACGTGTTGAACCCCATCGCCCGACTCATCAAGGCGCTGCTGCGGCTTGCGTGGCCCGCCTCCGGGCGGCACCGGCAGCACGCGGGGGCGCCGCCGAACCCCGCGCCCGCAGCCCCCACCCCGCCTCGCCGCCCCTCCCCGCACGCGGCCCCCCTCCGCGGTGAAGACTCCCGGCTCGTCCGGCCCTACCTCCTCGCCCATGAGCAACGCGAGCAGGCGAAGCGGCAACGCGGCCGACGCCGCACCCTTTGGCTCGCCGTGCACGGAGTGGACATCGGCCCGCGCCGCATCCCCGGCGTTGAGGTGGTCGCGTGATCTGCCAGAGCCACGACGCCACAACCGTGAGCCGGCCGCGCCTCCTCCCCTGGTCCAACCTGGGCGGGAAGCCCTGCTACCTCGTAAGCGACGGCAGCGGCAAGAGCCACCTCTCCCGCGTAGCCGACAACATCGAGTCCGTTCAGCTCGACATGGCCGTAGAACTCCTCGACCATGCCGCCGACCTCCTTGGCGACGGCGAAGGCGACGGCAGGACGACCGCGCACCAACTCCGCTTTCTGGCAGCCCGATTGGCCGAGGCGCTTCACGACGTGCACCGCATCGCCCGTAGCAGAGGGGACCGGCTCCCCGTGCCTGCTGGTGATGACGACGAGCCGGCCGACGCCGAGATGCAGACGGGCGCGGGTCAGTAAAAGATCGCCGATGGCCCCCGGATTCCGCGCAGCGTCCGCGTCCGTCAGGGCTGGTCGTACCAAGTGAACGAAGCGATCCGCCAGCCCTCCGGCATGCGGACGAACTGGATGGACTTCGTGCCGCCGCCCTCGAACGGTTCGCCGTTCATGACGCCCGACTTGCGGTACTCGCCGAAGCGCGCTGCGATGTCGCCCGCGATCTGGGTGTGTTCGGAGGTCTCCCACTCGGAGAACTCCACCAGTCGACCGTCCGACAGGAGCTTGCGGCGCGGCTCGATGAACTCGTCCACCGTGTAGGCCGTGGTCGCCAGGCCGGTGCTCACGATCACGGCGCCCGGGATCGTGAGCCGGCGGATCCGGTCGACGTCCGCCTCGCTGCCGCCCCTGTTGTCGAACGCGCCGAAGAATTCCGCCGTGATCGCGTCTATCTCGGCCTTGGCAGCCATGGCGGTGTTAGTGGTGTTGGGCATGGCCGGGAACGTAGCACCCCAGCCTTCGGCCGCGAATCGTTTTATTGGGCGGCCTTCAACCCCCTTACGCCGAGCGGGCCTTGGGGTATCTGTACCCGTGTCCTGTGACCGACTGTTTGCTGGCCCCCTACTCTCCGCCCGGCGTCCGCCCCTCCCCGTAATCCGCCACGAAGCCTCCCCCGCCCACCTGCTCCGCCACCCGCGCCAGCCACCCCGACGGGCTAAACGGCGCCGGAGGGTCGACCTCCATGCCCAGTTCCGTCAGCGCCAGCGCGTAGTCCGACTCGTCCAGGGGCAGGGCCAGCAGTTCGTGGAGTTCTCCCGCCAGGCGCGCCTTGAGGTGGGGGTCGGTGGTGGTGATGTAGTCCGTGACCGCCGCGTCCTGGTCTGCGAACTCGTCCGGCATGTCCTGGGAGAACCAGCCTCCGAGGAACTGGGCCGCCTCGGGAAGGCGGGCGCGCCACTCCCAGTGGGTCACGGGGGCGGAAGGCGGCGGGACTTCGCCCTCCTCGATGCTGTGCTTGATGTGGTCGGCGAGGATGGCCAACCAGCCCTGGATGTCGCCCTCGGGCAGGCCTACGTCCGGCACCGAATAGAACTCGCCCAGGCGCAGGCGCACTCGGCCCGGAGGGTTACGGGAGTACTCGCGCAGTTGCGTTTCGGCGGCGGCCAGCGCCCACGGGCGCGCGTGCCAGGTGTGACGCAGGTAGGCGGTGAGGGCGGCGCTCGGCTTGTCCTCGGTGTCGTCGGCGGGCTGGCCGTCGTAGGCGCGCATCACCTGGTCCAACTCGCCGTAACGTCGGTCGTGTTCGAGGGGTTTCATGGGCACGGCTGCGGCGTCCTCTACGGGGTGATACGGGTGGCTACAGGTAGACCGGGAACGTGGCGTGCACGGCGAAGCCGTGCCGGCTCGCGTCGTCCCGCTTGAGGATGACGCGGGCGGCCCGTACGTCGACGGGGTCGCGGCCCGCCAGCATCATCGCCTGGAGCAGGACCCGGCCGACCGGGTCCTGGCGGGACGGCCACGCGGCCTCGATGGCGAGGCGGGAGCGGGTCGACTGCGCGAGCCAGCGGTGGATGAGCTGCTCGTTGGCGGTGACCACCTGCTGGGTGGCCCACTGCGCGGTCTCGCGGTCGGGGTAGGTGGCGGAGCGGTTGGGTTGCGGCATGGGGCGGCCTCAGTGCGCTTCGAGAAGGTGGGTGGATGCCAGGCGCAGGATCTCCCGCAGGACCGGGGGCGTGGCCCACGGCACGACCGACCGAAGTGACGCGGAGGAAGCGGCGTCCGTTTCGAGCAGCAGGGCCGCGTGCAGCTCTGCGATCAAGGGCGGGACACGCTCCGCGCAGCCGTCCGGATGCTCGCTCGCCACCCCGTCGCGAACTCCCTCGTCAAAGGCGCCGTATTCGTCAGATTCAACCCACCACGAGAAGTCCCTCAAGGCCGCGAATCTGAGTTCGGCCTCCCACGGGGACAGGGGCAGATCGTCGAAGCGGGGGATGCCCTCTCGCTGCAATTCACGCAGCGTCGCGGCCGTTTCCCTCAGGAATTCCAGCCGGTCCTGCTCCCCCGCCGCGGCTTTCAGGCGTTGGGCGAATCCGACGGGGAGGGACGCGTCCGCCGATCGCTCCAGTTGCCCGGCAATGAGGTCGAGCAGGGCGGTCAGGGTGGCACTCGGCATGGCCCAGCTCACGGCGGCGTTGCTGTCCAGCGTGCGGTTGACACGCGCGAGCTCGTCCCCGGGCGGTGTGGCCGGGGTGTGCTCTCGCGCCGCGACGAGTACGTCGAGGAGCCTCGCCACGACACCGTTGTTGTAAACGGCGCCGGTATGGATGGTCACAGTGGTGGTTATTCCTCTCCGCTCGGGGGCTCAGGACCTTCCGCTCAGGCGGTCGGCATGGATGTGAGCACGATAAAGGGTGGCTCAAGACCCCTCTTGTACCGGAGGACCACGTTCACCCCATGGGTATCGGCGCCCTTCGCCGCGAGACCGTCATTGTCGTACGAGCCGCGGGTGACGGTCCGTCCCGTCACCTCGGTGAAGGGCTTGTCGAGAGTGAGCGTCGACCTCTCGTTCGCGGTCGGTGCCCTCTCCAGCCGATCGAGCCAGCGCTCGATCTTCCCCGCGTTGTCGATGTCGTCCAGGGTGTCCTGCGTGAAGCGCTGGGCGGATGCCATGTTCGTGAACGACGAAGCCGCCTCCGGCCGCACGGATCCGTCCGGGCGGACGAGCTGCTGATCGCGGAGCCTCTGGGCGAGCTGCTCGTCCGTCTTGCCCACGTGCTTGTCCACGCTGTGTCCGCCGTAGAGGCCCTCGGCATTCGCCAGGTCGATGGCGTAGAAGTGGTTCTTCTCGTCCGCGTCCTTGGTGTACTTGTGCTCCTGCTTGAAGTCGTTCAGCGAGCGCGCGCCGAAGGATTCCGCGCGGGCCTCCTCCGCCGCGTACGTCGGAGCACTTCGGTGCGCCTCGTCCAACGCATCCATCAGTGCGTTGAGTTGAGGCACGAGGGCGTTCACCCGGCGGTTGTACTCCTCCACGACGCGGTTGAGCGCGGCTGTGTCGATGTTGAGGGTGATCTCGACGCTCAGCTCGGCGCCGCCCTTGGCGAGGCCCTTGAGGAAACGGCCTACGCCCTTCGCGCCCTCCTTGAGGTCCTTGAGGTCGACGCCGTCACTGAGGTCGATGTCACCGACGGCCTTCTTGACCGCGTCGAAGTAGATGTCCCAGACCTCGCCGTTCACGTACACCGCCGCCTCGGCGAACTCGCGCAGCAGGTCGCTGATCTTCATCGCGGTGTCGAACAGGACGGACATGACCGGGTGGCTCGGCTTCTGGTTGGCGGCCGAGTCGTGCTTCCACTCGTAGGTCGCCGTCGTCTTGCCCCAGGCCGTGGTGCCCCACAGCGAGCTGCAGAACTGGCGCATGGCGTCGTGCCATTCGCTGTTGCTCTGCTGGGTGATGCCGTACATCTGGCCCGTCAGATTGCCCTCGGCCCAGGACAGCGCCTTCGTCATGTCCGCCCAGGACTGCGACAGCGAGTTGAGGTAGTGCTGCTGCGGATACGGGTAGACCTCGGCGACCTTGCCCCAGCGGAAGGCGTGTTCGAGCAGCGGGCGGATGAGGTGCCAGACGACGTCCGGGATGCACTCCAGGAGCGAGCGGATGAAGTCGTCTCCGCCGTCGTCGTCGCCCCACTTCAGGTCGGGGACCGAGCCGTAGTCGGGGGCCTTGTCGATGACGACGGGCGGGGCCTGGATCTGGGGCTTGGTCTTGCCCGAGGCGTCGTTGGCCGCCTCCGCCTTGGAGTAGTTGTTCGCTGTGGTGGCGAACCCGACCGCGGCGCCCCCGATACTGACGACGGACCTGGCCCACACCTCCAGGTAGCGGTTGCCGGCCTTGAGGTAGGAGGCGGCGAAGGCCTGCGGGGCGGTGCCGTAGCCGCCCGCGTCGGGGTACTCCTTCAGCTCCTTGATCAAGTTCTTGGCGGCCTTGTCGAACGGCGTCTGCTCGCCCGCGAACCCACCCGCGACCTGGTGCAGGGTGGAGGGCTTGACGTCGATGGTGCCGCTGCTCGGCGCCGGCGTCCCCATCAGGCCGCGCCCCAGCCGCGCAGGACCGCCCGGTGCGCCGCCGCGTAGTTGATGTGGCCCGTCGTCACGATCTCGTGCAGCCACTTCTGGGACGCCTGGAGATCCTGCGCCGAGTGGTCCCACTCGTCGAGCTTGTCGACGAACATCTCCCGGGCCTCGCCCTGCCAGGACAGGACGACGGGCTCTACGCGCTCGTACAGGTCGTCGATCCGGCCGTTGAGCTGCTTGAGGATGTCCTCGAGCTCCACCGCGAGATGGTGGAGGGTGGTGAAGGTGACCGATATGTGGTCGTCGGCGTCGCTGGGCGGCACGGATCCCCCTTGTCGCTGTGCACGTCTGCGGCTACGAGTGATGGCTGCGGCTACATCTGCGTACGGGCTCGCGGTCCACGGCTGCGTACGGATGCGGCGGCGAATGGTGAAGGTGAGACGGGTGAGGCGAGCGGCTGGACCGGCCGGGTCAGAAGCTGTCCAGGCCGCTGCGCGGCCGTGACGGCGGCGCAGCCGGCTCGACGTTCGGCGTGGACAGCTTGTCCGCCTCGCCCGCCACGTCGACGTTGACCTGGATGCGGCGGAACTGGTCGAGCTTGTCCAGTTCGAGCTGGGTGAAGCCGTCGCGGCTCATGCGGACCGCCTGCTCCAGGACCTTCATCACCTCGCGGATCCGTACGGCGTCCTCGGCCGCCGCCCGGTGAAATCCCCGGTACGCCGTCGAGGCCGGGCCGCTCCAGCCCGCCTCGATGCTGTCGACGATCGTGTCCATGCGCTTCACCTGCGTGTCCAGGTGGTCCTGCATGCCGTCCAGGTCGTCCGCGAGCTTGGTCAGCTTCTCGGGTGGAACCCGTAGATCTTTTGGATCGCCCATCACGCCGCTCCCCCGGTCACATGTGGCGCTCAACCCCCGTTGATCGCACAGGAATTCTAGTGCACGGCGGGCCACATACGACGGCCTCCCGGATCCCCGTACACAGGGAACCGCACCTGCCCGCAGGTGCCGCAATCCCGCGCGTTAGCCTCGAATCGGTCCCGGTCCACCCGGGCCGCACATGACGGAGAAGTGAGGCAGTGATGGCGAAGGTACCGGCGGCCGCAGTGGCCGCGAGTGGGATTGTCGGCGGGTACGCCGTGGCGCGGTTCACCAAGAAGCGGCAGCTCGGCGGCGTGGTGCTGGCCGCCGCCGGTGTCGCGGCCGGGGCTCAGTGGCGGCAGGCCGCCGGGGGCCGGGTCGCCGCCGTCCTCGGTGGTGCCTACGTCGCCGCGTTCGCCGGGTCGCACCCGCTCGCCAAGAAGCTCGGCGCCTGGCCCGCCGTGTTCACGGTCGCCGGGGGCGTCGCCGCCGCGTCGTACGTGCTGGCCGACCGGCGCGCCGCGTAAGCCAGACCTTTCCGGGACTACGCGCCCCGGTGCTGCAGCACGTTCACCACTCGCCCTTCCGGGTCCCGTACGAAGAAGCGGCGTACGCCCCACTCCTCGTCGCGGAGGTCGTGGACGATCTCGGCGCCCGATGCGCGTACCTGCGCGTAGACCGCGTCCACGTCCTCGACCTCCACGCTGAGGTCCGGGACCACGGGCGCGGTCGCCTCGTGGGTGAGGAAGCTGACCTGGGCGGTCGGGTTGGAGGGGGACGCGAGTGTCATCACCCAGCCTTGGTTCATGACCTCCTCGAAGCCGAGCAGGCCGTAGAAGTCGCGGTTCTCGGCCATCGACTCCGGCGACTTCGTCGTGAGGTCCGGGACGATCCTGCGGATGGTCATCGGGGGCTCCCGTGCGGTGGAGTGGGGTCCGGTCGGTGCCCGGACTCCCGGTCATCCTTGCGGAAGGTGCGCGTCACCTCCCCCTGAACGTCGACCTGTACGCCCCCGGCGACACCCCGAGCCCCGCCTGGAAGTGCTGTCTGAGCGAGGCTCCCGTGCCGAAGCCCGCCTCCGTCGCGATGCGGTCGACCGTGTGGTCGGTCTGTTCCAGGAGTTCGCGGGCGCGGTCCACCCGGCGCTGGGTCAGCCACTGGATCGGGGTGAGGCCGGTCTCTTCCCGGAAGCGGCGGCTGTAGGTGCGCACGGACACGGCGTCGTGTGCGGCCAGTTCGGCGAGGGTGAGGGGCTCGGCGAGGCGGGTGAGGGCCCAGGCGCGCGACGCGGACGTGGACGTCAACCCCGCTGATTCCACGGGGCGTTGAATGTACTGCGCCTGGCCGCCCTCACGGTGCGGGGGCACCACCGTGCGGCGCGCCACCTCCGCCGCGACGGCCGCGCCGTGGTCGCGGCGGATCATGTGGAGGCACAGGTCGATGCCCGCCGCCTCGCCCGCGGATGTGAGCATCCGGCCCTCGTCGACGTAGAGGACGCCGGGGTCCACCGTCACGGACGGGAACGTGCGCGCGAAGAGATCGGCCGACATCCAGTGCGTCGTCGCACGCCGGCCGTCCAGCAGTCCCGCCGCGGCGAGCACGAACGAGCCCGTACAGATGGAGGCGATGCGGCGGGGGCCCCGCGTGGGGTGTTGCCCGGACGCGTCCTCCGCCCCACGCACCTCCTCCGCCCCACTGGGGGCCGCCGCCGCGTCACGCAGGGCCTCCGCCCCACTAGGGGCCGCCGCCTCGCGCAGGGCCTCCGCCAGCTCCTCGGGCAGGCCTCCCGGTCGCAGGCCCTCGTCCGTCTCGTGCGACGCCGGCACGAGGACCGTGTCCGCGGCCGCCACCGCCTCGAGGCCGTGCTCCGCGTAGATCGGGAAGTCCGCGTCCGTGCGGATCCTGCCGGGGCGCGGGGCGCAGGTGCGGACGTCGTAGAGCGGCTCGCCCGCCGCGGACCTCGCCGTGCCGAACAGCTGGTGGATCAGGCCGAGTTCCATGGGCAGGACGCCGTCACGCACGAGGACGGCGACGGTCCGGCGACCGCTGTGCGCCGGCGTCGCGGGCCTTACGGGAGTCATGGCCAGATTCTTTCACCTCATGGCCATCTGGCCAGTCGTGGCGGCGGGTGCCTCCGTCACAGGGTGAAGTCATGAAGAACTCCAGCCCCCGGCCGCACCCCCGGAAACCCGGCTCGCCCTGGACCGTCGCCGCCGGGGCCGCGCTCGCCATCGTCACGGCCGGTGCGTTCAGCACGCTCGCCGGTCTGCTCGTCGGGCCTCTGCACGAGGATCTCGGCTGGTCACGGGCGTCCGTCGGGCTCGGCTCGCTCGTGAGCATGGTCGTGTACGGGGCGAGTGCCCCCTTCGCCGCGGCGCTCATGGACCGGCTCGGGATGCGGCGCGTCGCCGTGGGCGCCCTGTGTCTCGTCGGGGCCGGGGCCGGGCTGGCCACGACCATGACCGCGCCCTGGCAGTTCGTCCTGTACTGGGGCGTGCTGGTGGGCCTGGGGACGGGGGCGGTGGCCACGACGTTCGCCGCGACCGTCACCGAGCGGTGGTTCGTGGCGCGGCGCGGGCTCGTCACCGGGCTGCTCACGGCGGCGAGCGTGGTGGGGCAGTTCGTGTTCCTGCCCGTGCTGTCGTGGGTGATCGACGCGTACTCGTGGCGGGCGGCCGCCGCGGCTCTCGCGCTCGCCGCGGCCGGCGCGCTGCCCGTGGTGTGGGCCGCGGTGCGCGATCCGCGGAAGGGGCCGGCCCTGAGGGAGGACGCCGCGCGGCGCGCCCTGCGCACGCTCGCCCGCGCCGCCCGCACCGGCCCGTTCTGGCTGCTCGCGGGGACCTTCGCGGTCTGCGGCGCCTCGACGAACGGAGTGATGTGGACGCACTTCGCGCCCGCCGCCCACGACCACGGGATGCCGGTGACCGTCGCCGCGTCGCTGCTCTCCCTCATCGGGATCTTCAATGTCGCGGGGACGGTGGCGTCCGGATGGCTGACGGACCGCGCCGATCCGCGCCGCCTGCTCGCCGTGTACTACGCCCTGCGCGGCCTCACCCTCCTCGCGCTGCCGCTGCTCCTGACGTCGGCCGTGGACGCGCCGCTCGTCGCGTTCACCGTCGTCTTCGGGCTGCTCGACGTGGCGACCGTGCCGCCGACGATCGCGCTGTGCCGCGCCCACTACGGGGCGGACGCACCGGTCGTGTTCGGCTGGGTGAGCGCCGCGCACCAGGTCGGGGCCGGGGCCGTGGCGTTCGCGGGCGGGATGGCGCGGGACGCCTTCGGCTCGTACGACCCGGTGTGGGTGGGCGCGGGCGCGCTGTGCGCGGGGGCGGCTCTCCTCGCGCTGACCCTGCGGAAGCCGCAAGGTCAGCGCGTCACGCCCCCAGCGCCCGCGACACCGCGTAGATCGCGAGCCCTGCCAGCGAGCCCACCACGGTGCCGTTGATCCGGATGAACTGCAGGTCACGGCCGATGTGCGCCTCGATCTTCTTCGAGGTGTGCTCGGCGTCCCAGCCCGCCACGGTGTCCGTGATCAGCGAGGTGATCTCCTTGCGGTACGTCGTGACGACGTACGTGGCCGCGCCCTCGACCCAGCCGTCGACCTTGTCCTGGAGGCGGCGGTCGGTCGCCATCCGGCGGCCGAGGGAGAGCAGCGAGGCCCGTACGCGCAGCCGCAGTTCGCTGCGCTCGTCCTCCGCCGCCGCGACGATCATGGCGCGGACCGCGGACCAGGTGGAGGCGATCAGGTCCTGGACCTCGGGACGGGCGATGATCTCGGACTTCAGGCGCTCGACGCGCGCCCGCGTGTCCGTGTCGGACTGGAGGTCGGAGGCGAAGTCGCCGAGGAAGCGGTCGAGGGCGCCGCGGGCCGGGTGCTCGGGCATGTCGCGCATCTCGGTGACGAAGCGCAGGAGCTCCTTGTAGACGCGGTCGCCGATCTTCCTGTCGACGAACCGTGGGGTCCAGCCGGGGGCGCCGCCCTGCACCGCGTCCATGACGGAGTCCCCGTGCCGCACCAGCCAGTCGTGGGCCCGTGCGCAGATGAGGTCCACGGCCCGCTTGTGGCCGCCGTCGGCGACGACCTTCTCCAGCAACTTGCCGATGCCGGGCGCGACCTCCTGGGCGTCGGCGCGGCGCGTGATGGCCTCGCCGACGACCGCCTGGACGTCCGAGTCGCGCAGCACGGTGAGGGCGCCGCGCAGGGCGGTGGCGAGCTCGGCCGTCACCCGGTCGGCGTGCTCCGGTTCGGCCAGCCAGGTGCCGAGCCGGCCACCGATGCCGACGGCGCGCAGCCGCTGCCGTACGACGTCGGAGGAGAGGAAGTTCTCCCCGACGAACTCGCCGAGCGAGACGCCCAGCTGGTCCTTCTTGGTCGGGATGATCGCCGTGTGCGGGATGGGCAGGCCGAGGGGGCGGCGGAAGAGCGCGGTGACCGCGAACCAGTCGGCGAGGGCGCCGACCATGCCCGCTTCGGCGGCGGCTGCGACGTAGCCCGCCCAGGCTCCGGCGCCGGAGTTCTGCCCCCACTTGGCGAGTACGTAGATGACGGCGACGAGCAGGAGCAGGCCGGTGGCGGTGGTCTTCATCCGCCGTACGCCGCGCTGCTTCTCCACGTCGGCGGGGCTGAAGGAGCCGGGGCCCGCGCCGAACGGGGCCGGCCGCGTCGCGAATGAGGCGCCGCCCGCACGGGCATGCTCACCCATGCCCGCTTCGTCCGTTTCCTCCGTACCGCGCGCGGCCGCCGCGCGCTTCGCGTCCTCCACTTCGTCCACTCGCCTCACTCCGCCCGTCACAAGTCCGCTCACCCGGCTGTCCCCCGTGTCGTCCCTCTCACACATTGTCCCTACCTGACCGACTCCCGGAACGGACGACAAGTTCCCGGCGTCTCAAAAGGCGGAGGGGGGCAGTGTCGGCTTCCTCCCGGCCCATGAAGCATCATGGGATCATCACACCGGAGCCTCGGGGCTCCCGCTCCCCGAGGAGACACCCCCGCATGACCAAGCGCCACGGTTATGCCCTGCTGGCCGCGCTCGCGGCCCTGGTCGTCGTGATTTCGGCCGCCATATACCTGGGCGTCTCCGGTGCCTACGACGGCTCGAACAGCACGGTCAGCGCCGGCCCCCGGCACCCGCAGAACTCGGCCGCCCCCGCCTCCACCGGTACTTGGTCGGGCAGTTGGTCGGCCTCTCCCGCGGGCGGCGAGCCCGGCACCGAGACCGACGGCCTCGCGGGCCGCTCCGTGCGCAACGTCGTGCACACCAGCATCGGCGGCACCAGCGCCCGCATCACGTTCTCCAACCTCTACGGGCAGCAGCCGCTCAGCATCACGCACGCCTCGGTCGCCGTCGCCGCCGCGCCCAACAGCCCGGCCGCCGCGGCCGGCACGCTGCGCCGCCTCACCTTCGCCGGCAACACCTCGGTCGTCATCCCGGCCGGCTCCCAGGCCATGAGCGACGCCGTGCGGCTGCACGTCCCGCACGACGCGGACATGCTCGTCACGAGCTACTCGCCCACCCCGTCGGGTCCGGTCACCTTCCACCCGCAGGCCCGCCAGATGTCGTACGTCGCCCAGGGCGACCGCGCGGAGGACGCGACCGGCGCCGCGTACACGGAGCAGACCCCGTACTGGCGCTACGTCACCGCGCTCGACGTGCTCAGCAACGAGTCGGACGGCACCGTCGTCGTGATCGGCGACTCCCTGACCGACGGCGTCACCTCGACGGTGGGCGCCAACCACCGCTGGACGGACGTCCTCGCCGCCCGACTGCGCGACGAGAACGGCGCGGCGCGCTACGGCGTCGTCAACCAGGGCATCAGCGGCAACCGCATCCTGTCCGACGGCCTCGGCCGCCCCGCGAACAACCCGAGCGGACTCTCGCGCTTCGACCGGGACGTCCTCGACCGGTCCGGCGTCAAGGCCGTCGTGATCGCGCTCGGCATCAACGACATCCTCCGCAACCCGCACCAGAACGACCCCGACAAGATCGTCGAAGGGCTGCGGGAGCTGACCCGGCAGGCGCACACCCGCGGCCTGCGCGTGGTCGGCGCGACCCTCATGCCGTTCCAGGGCCACCGCGGCTACGAGCCCCGCCTCGACATCGTGCGCCAGTCCGTGAACGCGCAGATCCGCTCCGGCAAGGTCTTCGACGAGTTCGTCGACTTCGACAAGGCACTGCGCGACCCGTACAACCCGCGCAAGCTGCTGCCCGGATACGACTCCGGTGACCACCTGCACCCGAGCGACTCCGGCTTCCGCAGGATGGCGGACACGTTCAACCTGACGACGCTGAAGGGGTCGACGCCGGCCGAGCTGTAGCGCGCCCCGGCGCTACGGCTCACGCCTCTCGCGGCGCTCCTCCGCCCGCTCCCACTGGCGCTCGCGCCGCTCCTCATGGCGTTCGTGCCGCAGGTGATGGCGTTCGGCGTGCCGCTCGTGGTGCCCCTCCAGCGCCTCACGGTGCGCCGTCCTGCGGTCCAGCTTGTCCTGGCGGCGCTCCTCCTTGAGGCGAAGGCGCTCCTCACGCGACACCCTGCGGTCCACGCCGACGCCGCCCATCAGGGCGAACCCCCGCACGACGACGCGCGGGGAGCCCGGTGTGCCCTCGCCCGACGCCCGGTCGTCGACGCCGCCCATGAAGCCGAAGCCCTTGACGGCGACGTCCAGCTCCGGCGGCACCTTGATCTGGATCCCGCCCATGATCGTGAAGCAGTTGATGACCACGTCACGGGACGCGAACCGCGCCTCCCGCAGGTCGATCTCGCCGCCGCCGAACATCGCGAACGCGGTGAACCTCTCACCCACCGTCCAGCGCCCCTTGCGGCCGAACCCGCCGAAGAGCGCGAGCGCCCACGTGGACGTGGCCTCCCCGCCGATCCGGGCCCGCCAGTCGACCGCGCCCTCGGGCTGCGGCTCCTTCACGAAGCTCACCGAGGGCCCCGGCGCCGCCGCGCCCGCTCCCGGCAGGTCACGCGTGATCGGCGCCAACTCGCCGTACGTACGCGCCGCGTACACGGCCTCGAGCCGCTCGTCGAACTCCTCCATGTCCAGGCGTCCCTCGGCGAGGGCGTCCCGCAGTGCCTCCGCGACCCGGTCCCGGTCGGCGTCGGAGGCCCGCAGCTCGGGCAGGTCGTTCAGCTCGGGGCGCTCAGGGCGTTCGTCCGTCATGGGGTCAGCCTACGAGGGTGCGGCCGTTCCTCCCAGGGATGGTTCCTCCCTCGCGTACATCCGGGCGATCACGGACTCGATGTCCGGCTCCCGCACCGACAGATCCGCCAGCGGATACCCGGCCGCGATCTGCGCGACCAGCGGCGCCGCCGACTGCGCGGCCGGGAACGCCAGCCACTGGCGCGGCCCGTCCACCTTCACCACCCGGGCGAACTCCACGTCCAGGGGCGGCAGTTCACGCTCCAGATCGACGACGAGGGTCCGCTCACTCTCCCCCACCTGGTGCAGGCCGTCGAGTTGGCCGTCGTACATGAGACGTCCGTGGTCGATGACCATGACGCGCTTGCACAGCTGCTCGATGTCGGTCAGGTCGTGCGTGGTCAGCAGCACCGTCGTACCGCGATCCTCGTTCAACTCCCGCAGGAATCCCCGCACTTTGACCTTGGAGACGACATCGAGCCCGATGGTCGGCTCGTCGAGGTAGAGCACCTCGGGGTCATGCAGGAGTGCCGCCGCGATGTCGCCGCGCATGCGCTGCCCGAGGGAGAGCTGCCGCACCGGCGTGTCCAGCAGACCGCCCAGTTCGAGCAGTTCGACGCACCGGTCGAGGTTCTCCCGGTAACGGGCGTCCGGGATGCGGTACATGCGGTGCATCAGCCGGTACGAGTCGATCAGCGGCAGGTCCCACCACAGCGTCGTACGCTGCCCGAACACCACGCCGATCCGCCGGGCCAGCCGCGTCCGCTCCCGGGACGGCTCGATGCCCGCGACCCGCAGCCGGCCCGCGCTCGGCGTGAGGATGCCGGTCAGCATCTTGATCGTGGTGGACTTGCCCGCGCCGTTCGGCCCGATGTAGCCGACCATCTCGCCGCGCGGCACGCTGAAGGTCAGCGAGTCGACGGCCCGCACCTGATGGCGCTCGCGCCGCAGCAGTCCCGTCTTCCTGCGCACGTCGAAGACCTTCTCCACGCCGTCGACCTCGATGAAGTCCTCAGCCATACGTCTTCAGCTCCCGGTGCTGCGATACGAACGGACACCCGCGCGCCAGGCCAGACCCGCGAGCGCACAGCTCCCGGCGGCCACCAGCGGCGGCGTGAAGGCGAGCCACCAGGGCAGGCCGACGGGGTAGGGGCGGCCGAGCACGTACAGCGCGGGCAGCCAGTTGACGAAGGCCAGCGGCACGACGAACGTCACGCCGATCACGAAGTCCCTGGCGAACACCGTCGGCGGGTACTGGAGCAGCGTCAGCCCGCCGAACGTGAACGCGCTCTGCGCCTCCGCCGCGTCCTGCGCCCAGAACTGGAACGCCGCCCCCGCCACGTACACCGCGCCGAAGATCGCCGCGCCGCTCAGCAGCATCACCGGCAGCAGAAGCAGCTTGGCCGGCGTCCAGTCGAGGTCCAGGCGCGTCAGCGACCAGCCGAGGACCAGGGCGCCCTGGAGGAAACGGCCGAGGCGACGCAGGCCGAAGCGGTCCGCCGCCACCTGTACGAGCACGGGGGCGGGGCGCACCAGGAACGCGTCGAGGGAGCCGTCGCGCACCCGCAGCCCGAGATCGTCGACGCTGCCGAGCAGGAGAGCGGTGATCCCGAAGGAGACGGAAGCGGTCCCGTACAGGAACGCGGTCTCCGCGAAGCTGTAGCCGCCGATCGAGGTCGCCTGCGAGAACATCATCCAGATCACGACGAAATCGAGTGCCGTGACAAGGAAGTTGGTGAGGACCGCGGCCGCGAACGACGTGCGGTAGACCAGGGTGGAGCGGATCCACATCGCGGCGATCAGGCCGTAGACCCGTACGCTCCCGCCGACGTCAGCCACCTTGGAGCACCACCTTGCGCGTCGCGGAGGACTGGAGGAGGCGGCCCGCGGCGAGCAGGACGACCGCCCAGCCGGCCTGGAAGGCGTACGCCATGAGGACCTCGGCCGCGCCGGAGCGGGCGCCGAGGAGGATGTCCGCCGGCATCTGGAGGAGCGACGCCCACGGCAGCACCCGCGCGATGTCACCGAGCGCGCCGGGCATCGCGTTCAACGGCAGCAGCAGCCCCGTGAAGAACATCCCCACCAGACCGCCGAACTGCAGGACACCCGACCCGTCGAGCAGCCAGAACGCGCTCAGCGCCAGCACATAGCGGATCGCGAAACTCACCACCACCGCCAGCACCACCGCCACCAGGAACTCCAGCCACACCACCGGATCGCCCGGCAGCGCGAGCGGAAACGCGAGCGCGCCCACCGTCAGCGGCACCAGACCCCGGCTGAACAACTGAAACAGGGCACGCCCCAAGTCACCGGCCAGATACCAAAGTTGGAGGTCCACAGGCCGGTACAGATCCACAGCGATGTCGCCGTTACGGATCCGCGCCACCATGTCGACGGCGAACCCCGTGTTGAACATCGACAGGGCCTGCGCGAGCGCCTGCCCGATCCACACATACGTCAGCGCCTGCGCCTGGTCGTACCCGCCGAGCCCCGGCCGCTCGTCCCACAGCGCCAGGTACGTGTACGCCACGATGAACCCGAAGACCGTGTTCGTGAACACGCCCGCCGCGGTGGCCGAACGGTACGTCGCGTAGCGCCGGAACCCACCGGCCGCGACGGCCGCGTACAGACGGCAGGACCCCACGAACACTCCCTCGCGCTCCCGTCTTCCGTTCCGGACCAAAGCGCAGGAGCCTAGCGGGAGCAGGGTGTACCGTGCCACGCATTTTCGGCTCCCCCGGCGCGTGCCACGCCCCGGCCGCACCACCCATCGATGCCAGAGTGTCCGGCAGGAAGTAAAGAGCCGTACGAGGCGTACGTGACGTACGGAGGGAAACAGGAGTTCCACAGGGCATGAGCGACGAGCCGCAGCAGCCGAAGGCCGCAGAGTCCGGGAAGGCCGGGAAACCGGCGAAACGCACACGCCCCCGGCGCACGGGCTGGCGCCGCCTGATCCCCACCTGGCGCATGACCCTCGGCACGATCCTCTGCTTCCTGCTCCTGTGCATCGGCCTGTTCGCCCTCGGCTACGTCCTCGTCAAGATCCCGCCCGCCAACGCCACCGCCACCGCGCAGAGCAACGTCTACCTGTACGCCGACGGCAGCCAGCTCGCCCGCGACGGCGAGATCAACCGCGAGAACGTCTCCCTCTCCCAGATCCCCAGGAACGTCCAGCACACCGTCCTGGCCGCCGAGGACCGCGACTTCTACAGCGAGTCCGCCATCGACCCCAAGGCGATGGTCCGCGCCGCCTGGAACACCGTCACCGGCAAGGGCAAGCAGTCCGGCTCGACGATCACCCAGCAGTACGTGAAGAACTACTACCTGGGCCAGGAACAGACCATCACCCGCAAGGTGAAGGAGTTCTTCATCTCGATCAAGCTGGACCGCGAGGAGAGCAAGGACCACATCCTCGAGGGCTACCTCAACACCAGCTACTTCGGCCGCAACGCCTACGGCATCCAGGCCGCCGCCCAGGCCTACTACGGCGTCGACGTCGAGGACCTCACCACCGCGCAGGGCGCCTACCTCGCGGCCCTCCTCAACGCCCCCAGCTCGTACGACGTCATCGCCCACCCCGAGAACAAGGCGCAGGCCGTCGCCCGCTGGAACTACGTCCTCGACGGCATGGTCAAGGAGAAGTGGCTCAGCGAAGCCGACCGCAAGAAGATGACGTTCCCCATGCCCGACGACGCCAAGGGCCCCGCCGGGATGTCCGGCCAGCGCGGCTACCTCGTCCAGGCCGTCAAGGACTACCTCACGGACAACGACGTCATCGACGAGGACACCCTGGCCGTCGGCGGCTACCGCATCACCACCACGCTCCAGAAGAAGAAACAGGACGCCTTCGTCAAAGCCGTCGACGACCAGCTGATGTCCGGACTCGACAAGGAGAACCGCGCGGCCGACCGCAACGTCCGCGCCGGCGGCGCCGCCATCGACCCCGCGACCGGCAAGGTCCTCGCCATGTACGGCGGCATCGACTACACGAAGCAGTACGTCAACAACGCCACGCGCCGCGACTATCAAGTCGGCTCCACGTTCAAGCCGTTCGTCTTCACCTCGGCCGTGGAGAACGCCTCCACCACCCAGGACGGCCGCACCATCACCCCGAACACCGTCTACGACGGCACCAACGCCCGCCCCGTACAAGGCTGGAGCGGCGGCTACTACGCCCCGGAGAACGAGGACAAGACCGACTACGGCCCCATCACCGTCCGCACCGCGACCGACAAGTCCGTCAACGCCGTCTACGCGCAGATGGCCGTCGACGTCGGCTCCGACAAGGTCAAGCGGACCGCCATCGCCCTCGGGCTGCCCAAGGACACCCCCGACCTGACCGAGTCCCCCTCGATCGCGCTCGGCCCGTCCACGGCCAGCGTCCTCGACATGACCGAGGCGTACGCCACCCTTGCCAACCACGGCAAGCGCGCCACGTACACACTCGTCGCCGAGGTCACCAAGGACGGCGAGAACATCGACCTGCCCGACCGGCGCACCGAGCGCGCCGTCACCCGCGAGTCCGCCGACACGACCACGTCCGTCCTGCAGAGCGTCGTCGAGGGCGGCACCGGCACCGCCGCCCTCGCCGCCGGCCGGCCCGCCGCCGGCAAGACCGGCACCGCCGAGGAGGACACGGCAGCCTGGTTCGCGGGCTACACCCCCGACCTCGCCACCGTCGTCGCCGTCATGGGCCAGAACCCCGACACCGGCGCCCACACCCCGCTGTACGGGGCGCTCGGCCTGCCCCGCATCAACGGCGGCGGCTTCCCGGCGCAGATCTGGGCCCAGTTCACCAAGGCCGCACTCGAGGGCAGTACGCCCAAGGACTTCGACCTGGACCTGGAGTCCGGCGCCGAACAGCCCGAGATCCCCTCGGCCGCACCCGACGAACCGTCCACCGAACCGACCACCGGCGAGCCCTCCAGCGAGCCCCCGTCCGAACCGGCGTCGTCCGGCCCCCCGACCGAACCGTCCACACCGGCGGAGCCCACCCTCGCGACTCCGTCGGAGGAACCGAACACACCGTCAGGCCCGGTGAACGAACTGCTCGACGACTCGGACTCCACCCGCGACCCCGAATCCGACCCCGGGCGGTGACCGGGCCGGTGTCTAGTGGCCCGACGTCGCCTTCAGCCCCACGATCGCCACGATCAGCAGCACGATGAAGAAGATCCGCGCCGCCGTCGCCGGCTCCCCGAGCGCCAGCATGCCGACGACGGCCGCACCGGCCGCACCGATGCCCACCCATACGCCGTAGGCCGTACCGATCGGCAGGGTCTTGGCGGCGTAGGAGAGCATCACCATGCTGGCGACGATGCCCGCGCCGGTGAAAACGCTCGGCCACAGCCGGGTGAACCCGTCCGTGAACTTCATGCCGATCGACCAGCCGACCTCGAGAAAACCGGCGATCACGATAAGAACCCAGGCCATGACAGGCACCTCCGTCAGTTGGATCAACAGGGGTGCGTCGTCTTTGCGATACCCGGTACGGCGCGTCTCGTCGGGGTCCCCCAAAGGTAGCAAAGAACGCGCAAAAGGGCTGGTGACAACGGTCACCAGCCCTTGAGTGAGGCAATGCGTACGAGCCGTGCGATCTACAGGTACAGGCCCGTCGAATCCTGGGAGCCCTCGAACCGGTCGGCGGCCACCGCGTGCAGATCGCGCTCACGCATCAGCACGTACGCGACACCCCGCACCTCCACCTCGGCCAGGTCCTCCGGGTCGTACAACACCCGGTCGCCCGGCTCCACCGTCCGCACGTTCTGCCCGACGGCCACCACCACGGCCCAGGCCAGGCGCCGCCCGACCGCCGCGGTCGCCGGAATCAGGATGCCGCCGCCACTGCGCCGCTCGCCCTCGGCGGAGTCCTGCCGCACGAGCACACGGTCGTGCAGCATACGGATGGGCAACTTGTCGTGCTGGGTGCTGTGCTTCTCGCTGTTGGCGCTCACGCCCCGAAACCTACCTGCCGCGGCCACGCCCGTGCGCAGGAAGGGTCAGCGCTTGCGGCGCCGCACGGTCACGGCGAGCAGCCCCACCAGCCCGACCACGGCGACAGCCACCGGAACGATGCGCTCCACACGCGGCGCACCGTCCTCGGAGACGAACTGCACCTTCACGTCCGACACCAGCCGGTTCGCGCTTACATAGGCCCGCCCGACGGTGTGGTCGACACTCGCGACGAACTTGGCCTTCGCGTCACCGACGATCGTCTTCGGGTGCACTCGCACCCCGATCTCGTCGAGAGTCTCGGCCAGCGCCTCGCGACGGCGCTTTATGTCCGCCTCGATCTGCGCCGGGGTCCGCGCATCCGACGTTCTCGACGTGTCCGACACCGCGCTGCCTCCGTGGTCGCTGTTATGGCACTGGTCGTGGACAGTCTGTCAGCTCGGCGGCCGTCGCACCCCACGGCACCCCCATTACGCTCGGGTCCCGTACCCGTATCCCGTACGAGGAGTCCCACCATGAGCGAGCGACTGACGACCGGCGACACCGCCCCCGCCTTCACGCTGCCCGACGCGGACGGCAACGAGGTCTCCCTCGCCGACCACAAGGGCCGCAAGACGATCGTCTACTTCTACCCGGCCGCCCTCACCCCCGGCTGCACCAAGCAGGCCTGCGACTTCACGGACAACCTCGACGTCCTCGCGGGCGCCGGCTACGACGTGATCGGCATTTCCCCCGACAAGCCGGAGAAGCTCGCCAAGTTCCGCGAGAAGGAGAACCTCAAGGTCACCCTCCTCGGCGACCCCTCGAAGGAGACCCTCGAGGCCTACGGCGCGTACGGCGAGAAGAAGCTCTACGGCAAGACGGTGACGGGTGTGATCCGCTCCACGATCGTCGTCGACGAGGACGGCAAGGTCGAGCGCGCCCTCTACAACGTGAAGGCCACCGGCCACGTAGCGAAGATCATCAAGGATCTCGGAATCTGACCCCCGGCCGCGGATCACCGCAGGCCTTCCGGGTACGCGCAGATGTGACGGAAGTCCCCTCGAAGGGGACTTCCGTTTGCGATCGCCACCTTCGAGCAAGTGATTCCGTGGAACAACGCGTCCACAGAAGGGATCACTCCATGTCGGGCGTCCTCGACCCGGAGCAGACCGGGTCTGCCGCCGACCCCGCGGCGGTCAAACGCCACAGGACCCTCTTCCGCGCCGTGAAGCGCAGGAAGAATCCACCTCTGCGGCGTACGGACATCACCGTCACCGACGAGGCGGCCGTGAAGCGGGCCGTCAAGGCGGCCTCGCTCGGCAACGCCATGGAGTGGTTCGACTTCGGCATCTACAGCTACCTCGCCGTCACCATCGGCCACGTCTTCTTCCCCTCCGGGAACGCGACGGTCCAGCTGATCTCTTCCTTCGCGACCTTCGCCGTCTCGTTCCTGGTGCGACCCATCGGCGGCATGGTGTTCGGCCCCATGGGTGACAAGATCGGCCGCAAGAAGGTCCTCGCGATGACGATGATCCTGATGGCGATCGGCACGTTCGCCATCGGACTGATCCCGTCCTACGCCGTCATCGGCTTCTGGGCACCCGTCCTGCTGATCTTCTTCCGCCTCGTCCAGGGCTTCTCCACGGGCGGCGAGTACGGCGGCGCCTCCACGTTCATCGCCGAGTACGCACCCGACAAGCGCCGCGGCTACTTCGGCAGCTTCCTGGAGTTCGGCACCCTCGCCGGCTACGTCGGCGCGGCGGGCCTGGTCACCATCCTGACCACCCTCCTCGGCAGCGGGGGCATGGAGTCCTGGGGCTGGCGCGTCCCGTTCCTGGTCGCGGGCCCGATCGGCCTCGTCGGCCTCTACCTGCGGCTGCGCCTCGACGAGACGCCCGCCTTCCAGAAACTCGAGGACGAGTCCTCGCACCGGGCGTCCGACGCCGCCTCGAACGTCGAGACCACCGCGAAGGGCGACCTGGCCAAGATCTTCCGCGGCTACTGGCCGACGCTCATCCTGTGCATCTGCCTGGTCGGCGCCTACAACATCACCGACTACATGCTCCTGTCGTACATGCCGACGTACCTGTCCGACGAGATGGGCTACAAGGAGTCCCACGGGCTGCTCATCCTCATCGCCACGATGGTCGTCCTCATGCTGGTCATCACCCAGGTCGGCAGGCTCTCCGACCGCTTCGGCCGCAAGCCGCTCCTCATGGCGGGGATGCTGGGCTTCTTCTTCCTCTCCATCCCCTCGTTCCTGCTGGTCAAGAACGGCGCCCTGTGGGCGGTCTCGCTCGGCATGCTGCTCCTTGGCCTGTCCCTGGTCTGCATGCTCGGCACCATGTCGGCGGCCCTCCCGGCCCTGTTCCCCACCCAGGTCCGCTACGGCTCGCTCTCCGTGGGCTACAACCTCTCGGCATCCCTCTTCGGCGGCACGACACCGCTGGTCGTCACCGCCCTGATCAGCGTCACGGGCACGGACATGATGCCCGCGTACTACGCCATGGCCGCGGCCCTGGTCGGCGTCATCGCGGTGGCCTGCATGAAGGAAACGGCCCAACAGCCCCTGGCGGGCTCCCCTCCATCGGTGGAGACACAGGAGGAAGCGGCAGAACTGGTGGAGTCCCAGGCACGGGCGCCGAGGTTCTGACCCACACGGCTGCGCCACGTATGCCCGAACTGGCACGCGTTGACCAGAACTTGATGCCGACGCAGCACGCGCGCTCCCGCGCCGAGTAGCGTCGCCGTACACTGACGGGACGGATCTCGCCGAGAAGGCGAGGTGTCCGTTATGTAGCGGTCGTGGTGGAATCTGGCAGTCACGTCGGGTTTAGGTCCCGGTGGGAGAAATCCCGTGAGGGTTCGAATCCCTCCGACCGCACGCACGAGGGGCCGTCCGGCTGGACGGCCCCTCGGCATTTTCGCGTCAGCCCAACAACTCCCGCACCACCGGCACCAGCGCCCGAAACGCCTTGCCCCGGTGGGAGATCGCGTTCTTCTCGTCCGGGGTCAGTTCGGCGCAGGTCCGGGTGTCGCCCTCCACCTGGAGGATCGGGTCGTAGCCGAAGCCGTTCGCGCCAGACGGGGCGTGCCGCAGCACCCCCCGCAGCTGGCCCTCGACCACTCGCTCCGTGCCGTCCGGCAGGGCCAGCGCCGCGGCGCAGGCGAAGTGGGCGCCGCGGTGGGTGTCGGCGTCGATGTCGCCGAGCTGGGCGAGGAGGAGGTCGAGGTTGGCCTTGTCGTCGCCGTGGCGGCCGGCCCAGCGGGCGGAGAAGATGCCGGGCGCTCCGCCGAGTACGTCGACGCACAGGCCCGAGTCGTCGGCGACGGCGGGCAGGCCGGTGGCCTTGGCGAGGGCGTGGGCCTTGAGGAGGGCGTTCTCGGCGAAGGTGACGCCGGTTTCCCGGACGTCGGGGATGTCGGGGTAGGCGTCCGCGCCGACGAGGTCGTGGGGCAGGCCTGCGTCGGCGAGGATCGCCCTGAGCTCGGTGATCTTGCCGGCGTTGCGGGTGGCGAGGATGAGGCGGGTCATGGGGACCAGTATCGCGCCCGTGCTCGCGGCGATGCTCGTGCCGGTGTTACGGCGTGCAGACCTTGGTCAGTTCGCCGGCGGCGTCGGTGACGGGGGTGATGTCAGGGGTTCCGTCGCCGTTCTTGATGGCCGTACGAACGTTGGCCACGGCCGTGTTGAGGTCGTCGACGGCCTTGGAGACGTCGGCGTTGTCGGTCTTGTCGCCGATCTTGTCGAGGTTCTTGTCGATGGAGTCGAGCGCCTTGTCGGCCTGCGCGGGGTCGTTCGTCGCGTTCTCGACTGCCTGTTGGAGGTCGCTGACGCTGTCGGCGATGGTGTCGGCGGTCTGGACGCAGTCGAGCGCCTTGTCGAGCGCGCCGCAGCCGGCGGCGGCCGGTACGGCGATGAGTGCCGCGGTGGCGGCTATGACGGCGATGCGGCGACGGTGGCGTGGGCGCGCGGCCATGGAGCGGTCCTCCCCTGTGTGCGGAAACGGGCGTACGGCGAGATGCCGTACGCCCGTCCGTAGTGACGCGGTTGGCGTCTTTCGGGTTGCACCCTACTTGGCGTGCTCTTTACTTTTGGAGGGTGGCCTCGAGTGCCGCGCGCTGGGCGGCGGCGAGGTCGGCGCAGCCCGAAACGGCAAGGTCGAGAAGGGAGTTGAGTTCGTCGCGGGCGAACGGCTCGGCCTCGGCGGTGCCCTGGACCTCGACGAAGCGGCCGTCGCCGGTGCAGACGACGTTCATGTCGGTGTCGGCGCGTACGTCCTCCTCGTAGCAGAGGTCGAGGAGGGGGATGCCGCCGACGATGCCGACGGAGACGGCGGAGACGGTGCCGGTGAGGGGCTGGCGGCCGGCCTTGATGAGCTTCTTGCCCTGGGCCCAGGTGATGGCGTCGGCGAGGGCGACGTAGGCGCCGGTGATGGCGGCGGTGCGGGTGCCGCCGTCGGCCTGGAGGACGTCGCAGTCGAGGACGATGGTGTTCTCGCCGAGGGCCTTGTAGTCGATGACGGCGCGCAGCGAGCGGCCGATGAGGCGGCTGATTTCGTGGGTGCGGCCGCCGATCTTGCCGCGGACCGATTCGCGGTCGCCGCGGGTGTTGGTGGCGCGGGGGAGCATCGAGTACTCGGCGGTGACCCAGCCTTCGCCGCTGCCCTTGCGCCAGCGGGGGACGCCTTCGGTGACGGAGGCGGTGCAGAAGACCTTGGTGTCGCCGAAGGAGACGAGTACGGAGCCTTCTGCGTGCTTGCTCCACCCTCGTTCGATGGTGATGGGGCGGAGCTGTTCGGGGGTGCGGCCGTCGATGCGAGACATGGGAGGGAGCCTAGCGAAAACGTCGAAGGCCCCGTTCCGGGTGTCCGGTGAGGGGCCTTCTTCGTGTGGCGCCTAGGCGGATTGCCGGGCGCTCACATCATGTCTTCGATGTCGGCGGCGATGGGGTCGGCGTCGGTGCCGATGACGACCTGGATGGCGGTGCCCATCTTGACGACGCCATGGGCGCCGGCGGCCTTCAGGGCGACCTCGTCGACCTTGCTGGGGTCGATGACCTCGGTGCGCAGGCGGGTGATGCAGCCCTCGACCTCTTCGATGTTGTCGAGCCCGCCGAGCCCGGCGACGATCTTCTCAGCCTTGGTGGCCATGTGGTTCTCCCTGACTTCTCTCTTGGCCCGCCATGGGCCCGCTTTGTCACGGTAACCCACGGTTGGCCCATCTTCACGAGCGGTCATGCAACCCGTGACGAATGATGACGATCACGGCGTCATGCCCTCATAGGCCGGCGCCGACCGACCCGTCCCTCAACTGGTCTACACCAGTTTCCCACGACCGCCAAACGTACCGCCCCAGCGCCTTGTTCCGGGAGGACGCCCATGAGCGCCGACAGCGCGGCCGTCTATAAACCCAGCCCTTGGAACAACCTCTTCCAGGGGCTGCAGAAGATGGGGCGCAGTCTCCAACTCCCCATCGCCGTACTGCCGGCGGCCGGCATCCTCAACCGGCTCGGCCAGCCGGACGTCTTCGGTGACCAGGGCCTGGGGTGGACCGATGTCTCCAAGGTGATGGTCGGCGCCGGCGGCGCCCTGCTCGACGGCGCGCTCGGTCTTCCGCTGCTGTTCTGCATCGGTGTGGCGATCGGCATGGCCAAGAAGGCGGACGGTTCGACGGCGCTCGCGGCGGTCGTCGGCTTCCTCGTCTACTTCAACGTCCTGCGCCAGTTCCCCGAGGGCTGCCCGGCCGGCTCTCAGGCGGTCGCCACCGGGTGCCAGGTGACGGTGGACCACACGGTGGCGGCGTACACGTACCAGAATCCGGGTGTCTTCGGCGGCATCGTCATGGGCCTGCTCGCCTCCTTCTTCTGGCAGCGCTTCCACCGCACCAAGCTGGTCGACTGGCTCGGCTTCTTCAACGGCCGCCGTCTCGTCCCCATCATCATGGCCTTCGTCGCCATCGTCGTCGCCGCGATCTGCCTGTGGATCTGGCCGCCGATCGGTGACGCCCTGGAGAGCTTCAGCGACTGGCTCGTGGGTCTGGACTGGCTCGGCTCCGGCATCTTCGGTGTCGCGAACCGCGCGCTGCTGGTGATCGGCCTGCACCAGTTCCTGAACGTGCCCATCTGGTTCCAGTTCGGTACGTACACGAAGCCGGACGGCACCGAGGTGCACGGTGACATCAACATGTTCCTGGCGGGCGACCCGAACGCGGGCCAGTTCACCTCGGGCTTCTTCCCGATCATGATGTTCGCGCTGCCGGCCGCGTGCCTGGCGATGACGCACTGCGCGCGCCCGGAGCGCCGCAAGGTGGTCGGCGGCCTGATGCTGTCGGTCGCCCTGACCTCGTTCGTCACCGGGATCACCGAGCCGATCGAGTACTCGTTCCTCTTCGTCGCGCCGGTGCTCTACGCGATCCACGCGGTCCTCACCGGTGTCTCGATGGCGGTGACGTGGGCGCTCGGCGTGCACGACGGTTTCAGTTTCTCGGCGGGTCTGATCGACTACGTCATCAACTGGAGCCTGGCGACCAAGCCTTGGCTGATCATCCCGATCGGGCTGGCCTTCGCGGCGGTCTACTACGCGATCTTCAGATTCGCGATCACCAAGTTCGACCTGAAGACGCCGGGCCGCGAGCCGGAGGACCAGGTCGAGGACGTCACGAAGGCCTGACCCCCGCTCCCCCGAGCCCCGAGCTCCCGCAGCCTCCGGACCTCCTGGTCCGGGGGTTTTGTTTCGCGCTGTCGCATATGACCGAGCGCACAAGGATCCCGGGAAGGAGCGGGTTCCTTATACGACCTTCACCGTGCTACAACAGGTCTACACCACTGAGTGGTGTAGACCACGCGGCCGCAGAGCCGGGTTTCCGAGACGCCGCCGTCCCCACCTTTCCCCCGGGCGGCGCCTTGCCTACTGGAGGAAGTTGTGACCACGGCCAGTGCCGCCCCCGCGGCCGCCAAGAAGAAGGGCGCGGGCGCGATGGCTGTCATGCAGCGCATCGGCCGCAGCCTCATGCTGCCGGTCGCGGTGCTGCCCGCCGCCGCGCTCCTGGTCCGGTTCGGGCAGCCCGACATGCTCGGCAGGGACTCGTTCCCCACCTTCATCACCAAGCTGGCGTCGTACATGTCGGCGGGCGGCGGTGCGCTGCTCGACAACATGCCGCTGCTGTTCTGCGTCGGTATCGCCATCGGCTTCGCCAAGAAGTCCGACGGCTCCACCGCGCTCGCGGCCGTCACCGGCTACCTGGTCTTCCAGAAGGTGCTCGCCACCTTCACGGACAGCAACCTGCCGAAGGTCGCCGCCGTCGCCGACGGCAAGATCGTCATGAACGCGGCGCCGGTCAACGCCGGTGTGCTCGGCGGTGTCGTCATGGGCGTCGTCGTGGCCCTGCTCTACCAGAAGTTCTACCGGACGAAGCTGCCCGACTGGGCGGGCTTCTTCGGCGGCCGCCGCCTCGTCCCGATCCTCTCCGCCTTCGCGGGCCTGGTCATCGGCATCGTCTTCGGTCTCATCTGGCCCGTGCTCGGCACCGGCCTGCACAACTTCGGTGAGTGGCTGGTCGGCTCGGGCGCGGTCGGCGCCGGCATCTTCGGTGTCGCCAACCGTGCGCTGATCCCGATCGGCATGCACCACCTGCTCAACTCGTTCCCGTGGTTCCAGGCCGGTTCGTACGAGGGCAAGAGCGGCGACATCGCGCGCTTCCTCCAGGGCGACCCGAGCGCCGGCCAGTTCATGACCGGCTTCTTCCCGATCATGATGTTCGCCCTCCCGGCGGCCTGCCTCGCGATCGTCCACTGCGCCCGTCCCGAGCGCCGCAAGGTCGTCGGCGGCATGATGTTCTCGCTCGCGGCCACCGCGTTCGTCACCGGCGTGACCGAGCCGATCGAGTTCACGTTCATGTTCATCGCCCCGGCCCTGTACGCGATCCACGCGGTGCTCACCGGTGTCTCGATGGCGCTGACCTGGTCTCTCGGCATGAAGGACGGCTTCGGCTTCTCGGCCGGCGCGGTCGACTACTTCCTCAACCTCGGTATCGCGACCAACCCGTTGGGGCTCGCGCTGGTCGGCCTCTGCTTCGCGGTGGTCTACTACGTGGTCTTCCGGTTCGCGATCACCAAGTTCAACATTCCTACGCCGGGCCGTGAGTCCGACGAGGAACTGGCCGAGCTCCTCAAGGCCGAGAGCAAGTAGGCCACGGCCCCCGCACGACGGCGAAGGCCCCCGGAACCGATGCGGTTCCGGGGGCCTTCGTCATGCCGCGCTCAGATCTCGTACACCCGCCCGGGCGCGGCCAGTTCGGCCGGTCCGGCGTACACGGCGCGGGCGTCCGCGAGGTTGACCTCGGGGTCCGTCCACGGCGGGATGTGGGTGAGGACGAGGCGGCGGGCGCCGGCCCTGGCCGCGGACGCGCCCGCCTCGCGGCCGTTGAGGTGGAGGTCGGGGATGTTCTCCTTGCCGTGCGTGAACGCCGCCTCGCACAGGAACAGGTCACTGTCCGCGGCGAGTTCGTCGAGCACGGCGCACGCGCCCGTGTCCCCGGAGTACGTGAGTGACCTGCCGCCGTGCTCGACGCGGATGCCGTACGCCTCCACGGGGTGGCACACCTTCTCCGTGCGCACGGTGAACGGGCCGATCTCATGCCAGCCCGGCTTCACGGTGTGGAAGTCGAAGACCTCACTCATCGAGGAGGCGGAGGGCGTGTCCGCGTACGCCGTGGTGAGGCGCTGTTCCGTGCCCTCGGGGCCGTAGACCGGGATCGGGGCGCAGCGGCCGCCGTCGTGGCGGTAGTAGCGCGCCACGAAGTAGCCGCACATGTCGATGCAGTGGTCGGCGTGCAGATGGCTGAGGAAGATCGCGTCGAGGTCGTAGAGACCACAGTGGCGCTGCAACTCGCCCAGGGCGCCGTTGCCCATGTCGAGTAGCAGCCGGAAGCCGTCGGCCTCGACGAGGTAGCTCGAGCAGGCCGAATCCGCGGACGGGAACGACCCCGAGCAGCCGACGACGGTGAGCTTCATAAGAGCCGGAACCTCCGCGCTGGCAGTCAGAGAGCGGGATGGGAGCAGAAGGAAGAGGGGTCGAGCGGTCCGTCGAGCGTAAGGCGCAAAAGGGCCGGTCGCTCCTCCGTCGTGGGCCGTTGTGGGAGAACTCACCTGTGCTGTCACCGGTTCGGGGGGCGTGCGTCAGGTGCGGCGTCGCGCGCGTGCCACCGGTACCGTCTTCCGTATGGACACGTCATGGTGGCTCGCGCTCGCCGCGGTGCTGCTGCTCGCGCTCGTCGCGACGCTCGTCGACGGGTGGGGGCGCGGGCGCCGTCGGCCCGGCGGCCGGACCCGCCCGCCGCGGGGGCCGCGCGGACCGGGTGCGCGGCCGCAGCCGGGCGAGATCTGGTGGGCGCTGGTGCCGTACGAGGACGGGCCGGCGCCAAAAGGGGCCGCGCGCAGCGCGTCAGGCAGGGCGGTGGAGGGCGAGAGGCAGGCCAAGGACCGGCCGTGCCTCGTGCTGACGGTGCGCCGACGGCAGGCGCGCGTCGCGAAGATCACCAGCAAGTACCACGACGAGCGGGCCGGGGTGATCGCGCTGCCGCCCGGTTCCGTGGGCGACGCGCAGGGCAGACCGAGCTTCCTGGAGACGGATGAGCTCCGCGAGGTTCCCGTGAGTGACTTCCGGCGCCGGGCCGGGGTGCTGGACCCGGTGGTCTGGGACCAGGTCCGGCATCTTGCGGGGTGACGTGAGAGCGGCTGACGCGCCTGCGGGCTTACGTGACAGCGGCTTGCGTAGAAGCGGGCCTAAGCGAAATCGGGCTGACGTGAGAGCAGGCTGACGTGAGAGCGGGCTTACGCGAAAACGGGCTTACGTGAGAGCGGGGGCCGGGCCGTACTGCTGCCGGCCCGGCCCCCGCTTCGACGCTTCGTGCTCACGCCCAGAGCTGGCCGTGCAGCGTCTCGATCGCTTCTTCCGTCGTGGCCGCCGTGTAGACGCCGGTCGACAGGTACTTCCAGCCGCCGTCGGCGACCACGAAGACGATGTCGGCGGACTCCCCGGCCGCGACCGCCTTGCGGCCGACGCCGATCGCCGCGTGCAGGGCCGCTCCGGTGGAGACGCCCGCGAAGATGCCCTCCTGCTGGAGGAGTTCACGGGTGCGGGTCACCGCGTCGGCGGAGCCCACCGAGAAGCGGGTGGTCAGGACGGAGGCGTCGTACAGCTCGGGGACGAAGCCCTCGTCGAGGTTGCGCAGGCCGTAGACCAGGTCGTCGTAGCGCGGCTCCGCGGCGACGATCTTCACGTCCGGCTTCTGCTCGCGCAGATAGCGGCCGACGCCCATGAGGGTGCCCGTCGTACCGAGGCCCGCCACGAAGTGCGTGACGGAGGGCAGGTCGGCGAGGATCTCGGGGCCGGTCGTCGCGTAGTGGGCGCCGGCGTTGTCCGGGTTGCCGTACTGGTAGAGCATCACCCAGTCCGGGTGCTGCGTGCTCAGTTCCTTGGCGATGCGGACGGCGGTGTTGGAGCCGCCCGCCGCGGGCGACGGGATGATCTCGGCGCCCCACATGGCGAGCAGGTCCCTGCGCTCCTGCGAGGTGTTCTCCGGCATGACGCACACCATGCGGTAGCCCTTGAGGCGGGCCGCCATGGCCAGCGAGATGCCGGTGTTGCCCGAGGTCGGCTCGAGGATGGTGCAGCCGGGGGTGAGCCGGCCGTCCTTCTCGGCCTGCTCGATCATGTGGAGCGCGGGGCGGTCCTTGATGGAGCCGGTCGGGTTGCGGTCCTCGAGCTTCGCCCAGATCCGTACGTCCTCGGACGGCGAGAGCCGCGGCAGCCGCACCAGGGGCGTGTTGCCGACCGCGGCGAGCGGGGAGTCGTACCGCATCCCGATCAGGCCATGCCGCCGGCCACGGCCGGCAGGATCGTGACGTTGTCGCCGTCGGCGAGCTTGGTGGTGATGCCGTCGAGGAAGCGGACGTCCTCGTCGTTCAGGTAGACGTTCACGAAGCGGCGCAGCTGCTCTCCGTCCACGATGCGGGCCTGGATGCCCGTGTGACGGGTCTCGAGGTCTGCGAAGAGCTCGGCGAGCGTGTCTCCGCTGCCCTCGACGGACTTCTGGCCGTCGGTGTAGGTGCGGAGGATGGTCGGAATGCGGACCTCGATGGCCATGGCTGGACTCCAGTAGCAGGGGAGGGTACGGAAGGGCTTTGGCGTGCGCTGAAACAGCGGTGCCCACGACACGTCGGACCGGCGGACGGGGTCCGCCGCAGCGGCCCGAAGCCTGCGAAGCAGTGCGGGGGACGCGTCAGGAATCGGGACAGATGGCGCTGGCGAGGCGGCACAGGTCGACGTGGAGGCGCGCCACGAGCAGCATGCCCGGCGTCTTGTCGCTCACGTCGTGAAGAACCATGGGGTCATCGTATCGATTCCCGTCCGGGATCCCGGAGTGTGATCTCACCATGTGGTCGATATCCGTCCGCTGGGTGGGACGTGTCCGGGAATGCGGGCCATGGCTACGGGGTGACCTCGACCTCTTCCTCGGTCACGACGCCCTCGACGATCCGGAAGGAGCGGAACTGGAAGGGTCCCGCGTCGTCGGTGTCCGCGGTGGAGACGAGGACGTAGTGGGCGCCCGGCTCGTTCGCGTAGGTGATGTCGGTACGGGAGGGGTGGGCCTCGGTCGCGGTGTGCGAGTGGTAGATGATCACGGGCTCCTCGTCCCGGTCGTCCATCTCGCGGTACAGCTTCAGCAGGTCACCCGAGTCGAACTCGTAGAACGTGGGCGAGCGGGCGGCGTTGAGCATCGGGATGAAGCGCTCGGGCCTGCCGGTGCCCACCGGCCCCGCGACGACGCCGCACGCCTCGTCGGGGTGGTCGGCGCGCGCGTGGGCCACGATCTGGTCGTAGAGGGCCTGGGTCAGGGTCAGCATGGGGCTCAGGATAAACAGACGGGCCCTCCCGTACCGGAGTGCGGTACGGGAGGGCCCGGATGCTGAGACATGGGGTGTTGCCCCGGAACTGCTCGGACTGCGTCGACTACTTGGACTGCGTCGGCTGCTCGGGCTGCTTGCGCTTCGCGAACGCCGCGCTCTGCGGGTTGCGGCTGCGCAGGACGACGTACGAGATGCCGAGGATGACGGCCCACAGCGGCGCGCAGTAGAGCGAGACGCGGGCGTCCTTGTCGATGCCCATCAGCACAATCACCATGCCGATGAAGGCGAGCGCGAGGATGCTGGGGATGATGCCGCCCGGGGCCTTGAAGGAGGACTGGGGCAGTTCGCCGCGGTCGGCCTTGATGCGGTAGCGGATCTGGCAGATCAGGATGACGATCCAGGCCCACATGCCGGAGATGGTGGCGAAGGAGACGACGTAGTTGAACGCCTCGCCGGGCCACTGGTAGTTGATCCAGACACCGACCAGCATCATCGCGGCGGAGACCGTCGTGCCGATGAGGGGCGTGCCGGACTTGGTGAGCTTGGTGAAGAACTTCGGGCCCTGGCCGTTGAGCGCGAGGTCGCGCAGCATGCGGCCGGTGGAGTACATGCCGGAGTTGCAGGACGACAGGGCCGCGGTCAGGACGACGAAGTTGACGATGGCGGCGCCGACGCCGAGGCCCATCTTCTCGAAGGCGGCGACGAACGGGGAGACGCCCGGCTGGAAGTTCGTCCACGGCACGACCGAGAGGATCATGATCAGCGCGCCGACGTAGAAGACGGCGATGCGCCACGGCACGGTGTTGATGGCCTTGGGCAGGACGGTCTTCGGGTCCTTGGACTCGCCCGCGGTGACGCCGACGAGCTCGACGGCGAGGAAGGCGAACATGACCATCTGGAGGGTCATGAGGGTGGAGCCGATGCCGTTCGGGAAGAAGCCGCCGTCGGACCACAGGTGTGTGACGGAGGCGGTGTCGCCCGCGTCGGAGAAGCCGACCGTGAGGATGCCGGCGCAGATGAGGATCATGCCGACGATCGCGGTGACCTTCACCATCGAGAACCAGAACTCCAGCTCACCGAAGAGCTTCACGGAGATCAGGTTCACGGCGTAGAGGATGAGGGTGAAGACGAGCGCCGTGAGCCACTGCGGAACGCTGTCGTGGGTCCAGTACTTCATGTACTGGGCGGCCGCGGTGACCTCGGTGATGCCGGTGACGACCCAGAAGAGCCAGTACGTCCAGCCGGTCACGAAGCCCGCGAAGGGGCCGATGAACTCACGCGCGTACTCAGAGAAGGAGCCCGAGACGGGGCGGTACATGAGGAGCTCGCCGAGCGCCCGCATGATGAAGAAGATGACGAGGCCCGCGATGGCGTACGCGAGGATCAGGCTGGGGCCCGCCTTCGAGATGCCCTTGCCCGCGCCGAGGAAGAGGCCGGTCCCGATGGCGCCGCCGATGGCGATCATCTGGATCTGCCGGGCACCGAGTCCGCGCTGGTAACCCTCGCCCTCACCGGACTCGCCGGGGGCCACGGCCTCATTGCCGTCGTGTTGCTTGCCGACCTGCACTGAGGTCATGGTGTTGCGCCTTTCTCCATGCCGATCCGTGCCGCTGCGGCTCGGATCGACTGTGACGATCCTCGGGGTCTGGGCCCCTGGATGGATGGAGCTGTGCCTACCGGCGGTCTGCCGGTCGGGGCGCACCCGACGGGACAGGGGTGGCGTCCGTCGGGCGGTCGTGAAGATTTATCACGACGGCAACACTGATCGAGAAAGGCACGTGTGGCACACACCACTGGAAAAACCGGACAAAAAACCCCTCGTGCGGCATACAAGACCGCTCAAGTGACAGGATCGTTATCCGGAATTGAGCAACCGCTGAGCGAACGCGCTTACATACGGACGCTTGGACTCCGCTCGATATGTCCTGACAGGTCAGGGCATAAGGGTTTCGACCAGAGTCTCCTGGAGCCCGCCCAGCCACAGGTACGCCATCACCATCGGCTTGCGCGGGTCCTCGTCGGGGAGCCGGTAGAGGAGATCCGCGTCCTCCTCGTCGGTGATGTCGAGGCGGGTGCCGATCGCGAGGCGCAGATCGTTGAGCGCGCGCATCCAGCGCAGGGACTCCTCGGGCGAGAGCTTGAGGACCGCTCCCCCCTCACCGGCGGACGTCAGCGCGTCCAGTGAGCGGATCACCGCGAGCGCGTCCTCGCGCTTGCCGGCCCGCAGGTCGTTCTCGGTGAAGCGCCTGAACTCGGCGGAGTGCGCGTGCTGTTCGTCCGCCTGGTCCACCGTCGCCTCCTCGCTGCCCGGGCCGCCGTAGGCGTCGGGGAAGAGGCGCTGGAGCACCGGGTCGGACGGCGGCTCGCTCGGACCCTCCGCGAAGAGCTCGGCGAGCGGGTCGTCGGACGCGTCCCCGCCGGGCCCGGGGCCGATCAGCTCCAGGAGCTGGACCGCCAGGGAGCGGATGATCGAGATCTCGACCTCGTCGAGCGCGACGGCAGCGCCGCCGCCGGGAATCGGTTCGAAGTGTCCTGGCATCAGGTGCGTCGCTACTCCGTCGCTGCTTGCGTGCGCTACTTGCGGTCCTGCTGAAGGGTGGCCCACAGACCGTAGCCGTGCATGGCCTGCACGTCGCGTTCCATCTCCTCGCGGGACCCGGAAGAGACGACCGCACGGCCCTTCTGGTGCACGTCGAGCATCAGCTTGGTGGCCTTGTCCTTCGAGTACCCGAAGTACGTCTGGAAGACATACGTCACATAACTCATGAGGTTGACCGGGTCGTTGTGTACGAGCGTGATCCAGGGGACGTCCGGCTCCGGCACGGCGAAGGTCTCCTCCGCCGACTCGGTGCGTTCGATCTCTAGGGGTGCAGGAGCCGTCACACAGCCCATGCTGCCACTAGGGGGCGGCGACCGCACAAATGGGCCACGGAAATCGTCACACTGACGCTAATTGGAGGTAGCATCCCGGATATGAACACAGCGGACCTTGGCCTGCCGGTGGATGTTCCGTCGACAGCGCTCTTCACCGATCACTACGAGCTCACGATGCTCCAGGCCGCGCTCAAGGCGGGCACGGCCGACCGGCGCTCGGTCTTCGAGGTCTTCACGCGCAGGCTGCCCGAGGGGCGCCGGTACGGCGTCGTGACAGGCACCGGACGGGTGCTGGACGCCGTCGAGAACTTCCGGTTCGACGCTCGCGAACTGGGCTTCCTGCGCGAGCGCGGCATCGTCGACGAGCGGACCATCGAATGGCTGGCCGCCTACCGCTTCAGCGGTGACATCTGGGGCTACCCCGAGGGCGAGGTGTACTTCCCCGGCTCCCCCATCCTGCGGGTCGAGGGCTCCTTCGCGGAGTGCGTCCTGCTGGAGACGGTGATCCTCTCCATCCTCAACCACGACTCGGCGATCGCCGCCGCAGCCTCCCGCATGGCCTCCGCCGCGGGCAGCCGGCCGCTGATCGAGATGGGCGCGCGCCGCACGCACGAGCTGGCCGCCGTCGCCGCGTCCCGCGCCGCGTACGTGGGCGGCTTCGCCACCACGTCGGACCTCGCGGCCGGGTTCCGGTACGGGATCCCGACCGTCGGCACGTCCGCCCACGCCTTCACGCTGCTGCACGACACCGAGCGCGACGCGTTCCGCGCGCAGGTCGACTCCCTCGGCGAGGGCACGACCCTGCTCGTGGACACGTACGACGTCACGGAGGCCGTGCGCCTCGCCGTGGAGATTGCCGGGCCCGGGCTGGGCGCCGTACGCATCGACTCCGGAGACCTGCTGCTCGTCGCGCACCGTGTGCGCGGGCAGCTCGACGAGCTCGGCGCCACCGAGACGAAGATCGTCGTCACCTCAGACCTCGACGAGTACGCCATCGCCTCGCTCGCGGCCGCGCCCGTGGACGCGTACGGAGTGGGAACACAGCTGGTCACCGGCTCGGGGCACCCGACGTGCTCGATGGTCTACAAGCTGGTCGCGCGCGCCGAGTCCACCGATCCGAAGGCGCCGCTGCTGCCCGTGGCGAAGAAGTCCATGGGCGCGAAGACGTCCGTGGGCGGCCGCAAGTGGGCCGCGCGGCGACGCGACGAGCAGGGGGTCGCCGAGGCCGAGGTGCTCGGCACGGGTCCCGTCCCGGCCGATCTCGTCGACCGGCAGCTCCTGGTCGAGCTGGTCAAGGGCGGCACGGTCGTGGCCCGCGAGCCGCTGGACGCGGTGCGCGAGCGGCACATCGAAGCGCTCGACGGGCTGCCGCTCTCGGCGAAGCAGCTGTCGCGCGGGGAAGCGGTGATCCCTACGGAGTATCTGGTGAGCACGCCCGTTTAACGGGCACATGCCCTCTCCCGCAACGCACTTCAAGTCTCTACGCTCGAAGTCTCCCAGCCGAAGGACACCTCCTATGCGCCGCGCACTGATCGTCGTAGATGTACAGAACGACTTCTGTGAGGGAGGCAGCCTCGCGCTGGCGGGCGGGGCGGACGTTGCCGCGGCCGTCACCGAGCTGATCGGACAGGCGCCCGCCGGGTACCGGCACGTCGTGGCCACCCGCGATCACCACATCGCGCCCGGTGACCACTTCTCCGAGTCCCCGGACTTCGTCCACTCCTGGCCCCCGCACTGCGTGGCGGGCACGGAGGGCATCGGGTTCCACCCGAACTTCGCGCCCGTCGTCGCGTCCGGCGCGATCGACGCCGTCTTCGACAAGGGGGCGTACGCGGCCGCGTACAGCGGGTTCGAGGGGCTCGACGAGAACGGGGTGTCCTTGGCGGACTGGCTCCGCGCGCGAGGGATCACCGAGGTGGACGTGGTCGGGCTCGCCACGGATCACTGCGTTCGCGCCACCTCGCTGGACGCGGTGCGGGAGGGGTTCCGGACTCAGGTACTGCTCGATCTGACGGCCGGGGTGGCCGCGGTGACCACTGCGGCGGCGCTTGAGGAGATGCGGGGCTCGGGTGTCGAGCTGAGCGGTAAGCCCGTCGTCTGAGTCTCTTTCTCCCCCGGCCCCCCCGGCCCGCCCGGCCGTGTCGATATGCGGCTCCGCCGCGCGTGGCCCGGGACTCTGCCCGGACCCCGCTCCTCACACGCCGGAGGGGCTGGAACGGCCCGCCCTGGAATGACCGGCACCGAAATGGCCCGCCGGGCTGGAGGCCGAACTGGAATAGCCGGCCCGGTCGGGGTGCCTCGGTCTCATGAGCGCTCTGATCGGGTGCCACAGTTCGCCCGCCGTGCAGCGGGGGGCGGCCCGCCAGAGCAGGCCGTCCGGGTGGTGCAGGACCGCTGTGACCTCGTCGGGTGTGGGGGGCTCCGCGTTGCCCCTCAGGTAGATCGCCCGCAGACCCAGGTTGCGCAGCCGGGTCAGGGCGCGGGCGCGGTTCGCCGCGTGCACCAGGACCCGTACCGCACCGTCGTCCGGCGACGGGCTGGGCACGGTCAGCGCCACCACCACGCTGCCGTTCGGCAGCTTGCAGAAGCCTCCTGCGGACATGACTGTCACACCCCCGTGAGACGTAGTGTCAATAAGGAACTCACAGGACGCACCTAAACACGATCGGCCGCCGCCCGCTAGAGGGCGACGGCCGATCATGCTCTGACCTGCGGCGATGTGGATTACTTCGCCGAGGGGCCCACCTTCACCGTGATCGACGAGCCGTCGAGCGGCTGCCCGACGATCGAGATCCGGGTGTTGGTGTCAGTTGTCTGGACACTGCCGGTCGGGTTCTCCTTGTACCAGTACGTGCCCTTGTGGTCGTCGAAGACCGGAACGCCCAGCTGTGCCGGGATCTTGGTCTCGACGCCGAGCTTGTGCAGCGAGAAGCCCCGGTTCGGGAACCAGCTGAACGCGGCGTCGTACGGCTGGATCTTGTTGGTGATGTATTTGCCGTCGGCCCACTTGAGCGGCTTGGCGTGCGCGTCGACCGGCAGGATCAGGCCCTTGCCGGGGTGCTGGCCGACGTTGTTGTTGCGCTGCGAGGTGTCCCACTGCCAGATCATCAGGCCGGGACGGTACGAGTAGTGCTCGACCCAGTCGTTCTTGGCACCGCCGTCACGCCAACCGAAGTTGTACGGACCGACCTTGAGGGTCTTGTCGTAGGAGATGTACTGGCGGTTCTCCGCGAGGTAGAACTGCGGGAAGTCGCCGGTCACGGAGGCGCCGACGCGCGAGAAGCCGCGCGCGGTCCAGCCGTTGTCGTCACCTTCGGCGTTGTCGGTGAACAGCGCCTGGCCGTCCGCCTTGACGGTGAGGTTGTCGGCGGTGAAGCCCATGCCGCCGGCGCCGCCGTCCGTCTTGTAGCGGAAGCGGACGCTGATCTTCTTGCCCGCGTAGGCGTCCAGCGGGAACACCAGGTGCTGGAACTTGCCGGAGACGCCGGTCAGGGCCGGCTTGTCGCCGCCGTCGCGCGGGATGGTGACGCCGTCGGCGGTGCCGTCGATCGTCTTCCAGCTGGCGCCGTCGTCCGTGGACACCTGCGTGTACAGGTAGTCGTAGTCCTTCTCGATGTCGTACCAGCCGTCGAGTTCGAGGGCCGCCTTCGACTTGCCGGTCAGATCGACCGGGCGCGCCAGGGTGTTCGAGAGGTCGTCACCGTAGTCCGACCACCACTGCTTCGCGCCCTCGGTGGGCTTCACGATCTCGGTGGTGACGTTCTTCTTCTCGGGCAGCTCGACGACGAGGGCCTGCTTGCGCTTGGTGTTGTACTCCGAAACCCCCAGCGTGTGCGTCGACTTGGTCGCCGCCTTGGCCTTGTCGTAGTTGAGCCAGCCGAGCTGCAGCTTGTCCCAGGCGGTCATGTCGCCCGGCATGTCGCCGATGGAGTCCTTGCCGGTGCCGAGCCAGGAGCCGGCCGACATCAGGGACCAGAAGCCGACCGAGTTCTCGCCGCTGTACGTGGTGTCGTACAGGTCGGGCAGGCCCAGGTCGTGGCCGTACTCGTGGGCGAAGACGCCGAGTCCGCCGTTCTCCGGCTGCATCGTGTAGTCGCCGACCCAGATGCCGGTGTCGCCGACCGGGGTGCCGCCCGCCTTGAAGCCGGTCGGGCCCGTGTCGCCGTCGTCGCGGCCGTAGGCGTAACCGCGGTGCGCCCACAGGGAGTCGCCGCCCTGCGCGCCGCCGCCGGCCGACCCGTCCTCGCCCGCGTGGACGATCTGGAAGTGGTCGATGTAGCCGTCGGGCTCGTTGAAGTTGCCGTCGTTGTCGTGGTCGGTACGGTCCCACTGGTCGTACTGGGACAGGTCCGCCTTGATGTCGGCGTCGGACTTGCCGGCCGCCTTCTGCTGCTCGACCCACGCGGTCACGCCGTCGCGGACCAGGTCCTCGACGTTCGGGCAGTTGTCGGCGCCGCAGTAGTTGGAGCCGTAACGGGCCTCGTTGTAGGGGACCTTGACCCAGTCCGAGACCTCGCCGTCGACCGAGTAGCGGCCCGACGACGTCTTCTCGTAGTAGGTCTTCAGCGAGTCGACTCCCTTGCCCGTACCGAAGTACAGGTCCTGGAAGTGCTTGCTGCTGTAGTCCTTCTGCCAGGCCGTGCTGTTGTTCTTGGCACGGTCCGGCTCGGCTATCCGGTTGTGCAGCGGGCCGGGCGTGCCCCCGTACTTGGGCTTCAGGTCAGGCGTGTCGTCGTCGGCGCGGTCGACCAGCGTCGTGTTGTCGACCTTGTCGCCGAACTCCGTCAGGATCGTGAAGATCTTGTCGGTCCGCTCCCGGCCCAGCTCGACGTACTTGTCCTTGCCGAGCTTCACGACCTGCGAGCCGTCGCGCTTCTCGACCTTCGACTTCCCGGAGAGCACCTGCTCCAGCGCGGTCTTGCGCTGCTGCTCCATCTGCTGGCTGAAGGGGCCGCCGATGACGTGCCCCTTGCCCCCGTACGTCTTGCCGTGCGACGTGGAGCTTCCTACGGCCGGGGTGTCGGCCTGGGCGCCCGTCGCGAGGACCGATCCGGCAGCCGCGGTCGCGGCCAGCGTCACGAGCACGGCGGCGGATCTCAACGCCCGTCTCTTGGTGGTCACTTGATGGTTCCCCTCCTCCGTGGCTATTCAGCCACGTATCACAAGTGACGCTATTTGACCGGAGGTGAAGGAGAAATAACAGACCTTGACTGGGGCAACCGGAGTGCACTATGCAGTGGCGCGACACCGATATCCGGACGCGGACTTTCCGCCAACGGGCGCGCCGAACCGTCCACTTCGTGGACTCGGTGACTCCGTGCGCCCCCCGTGCACCGGCACCGTGGGTTAGGTCACGCTTACCGCCCGTTCCTCTCGGGCATGCGTCGGATTAGAGTCATTTGACGGCGCGCTACGGCCAAGTCGACCTGGCTCCGCATCCCTTACATATGCAGCTGCCAATGGCTCCTGCTATACGCCAGTGAAGTAAGCATCCGCTGTCCCGAGGACGGATAACGCCATGCCGCGTCCGACTGCCGCACAGCTCGCCTACGGTTCCGCGACCGTGATCTTCTCGACACTCGCCATGCTGCTGTTGTCGCAGACGAGTTCGGGCCTCGGCGTCGCGATCATCGCCCTGGCCGCACTCGGCCTCGGTCTCCTCGTGGCGCTGACGGTCCCCCTGCCGAAGTCGCGGCCCTCCGCCGTACCGGCGACTGCCGTCGCGGCGGAGGAGCGGATGCCGGTGCAGCGAGCGACCGTGCCCTCGGCGGCCGCCCCGCAGGCCGCCCCCGAGTCCGTGTACGAGGTCACGCCGTCCGGCACACGCGGACCGGCGGGCCCGTGACCCACGGACCCGCCGGAAGCACCACCCCGCGCCTGCTCAGCCGGTGCTGACCACCACCGTCTTCGCGGCCTTGTCGTGCAGGCCCTGCTTGTAGGGCTTGTCGAAGAAGCTCCAGCCACCACAGATCGCGGTCCAGATGCAGGCGCAGCAGAACACCGCCGGCAGCCACAGGACCGCGGCGCGTACCAGGTTGGTCTGGACGCTGGGCGTGGCACCGTCGTTGAGGTTCGCCACACGCAGCTTGAGCAGCCGCTTGCCCAGGGTCTGGCCGGTCTTCGCGGTCATGAAGGTGTCGTACCCGATGTAGAGGACCGCGGCGAGGACGGACTGGCCGAACTGTCTGCCGTACTGGATCTTGTCGGGGTTCGTCTGGTACTCGGCGATCCCGAAGGCCCAGGACAGCAGCCCCACGACGATGCTGACCAGGATGATGTCGATGATCCGCGCGAGCACGCGCTTGCCGCTGTCCGCCAGCGGCGGCATCCCGGCCAGCGGGTCATCCCCGTAGGGACCGCCACCGTAGGGGTCACCACCGTAGGGGCCACCCTCACCACCACCGCCGTACGGGGGCGGTGGGGTGCCGCCGGGCGGGGGCGGCGGGGAGTCGTACGGATTCCCCGAGCCCGGGGGGTTCTGAGGGCCGTGGGGGCCCTGAGGGTTCTGGGGGCCCTGAGGAGTCCCGTACGGGTCCTGCGGGCCGTCGTACGGTGAGCCGCCGCCCTGGGACGGTGGCGGCTTTCTGAACGGGTCGTCTTCCGGGGGCTGACCTGAGCCGGGGGGCGGCGGTTCGGTGCTCATGGCCCGAGTCGACCGCGAACCCCCCGACTCCGCATCCGGCGAGCCGCCGTCCGGAGTACGGCTGCTCGCCCGTGCGGCGGCCGAGCGGGACGGCCGGGGTCAGCCCGCGACGAACGTACGGGCCGCCTTGTCGTGCCAGCACTGGCGCCACGGCCGGTCGAACAGGCACCACAGCACGCCGAGGACGCCGATGGCCAGCAGGCCGGTCACGCTGTACACCAGCCAGCGCCGCAGCGCCGCGCCGAACGTCGGCGCCTCGTGCTCCTCGATGTCCCGCACCTGGAGCCCGCACACCTTTTTGCCCAGGGTGCGGCCCCACTTGGCGGTCGGCAGGGCCTCGTAGAGAATGCCGGCGACGAGGAGGACGGCGAGGACGATGCCGAGGTAGGCGCCCGTCGTGCCGTCCAGCAGCCAGACCGTGGCCTCGCGGCCCGACGCCTTCGCCGCGTCGATCTTCCCGTCGATGTGGTCGATGGCCTTGGTGCCGAGCGGGACGGCCGCCACCGCGGTGACGGCGCCGAGCACCACCGAATCGATGAGCCGCGCGGCAAGACGCTTGCCGAGCCCCGCGGGCCGCGCCGACGCCTGCGCCTGGGCTGCCGCCAGGAACGGGTCGTTGGCCACGGGCTTCCACGGCGTGACGGGGCCTTCCGGCTCCGCGGGTTCGCCTGTGGCGGGCTGCGCGGACTGAGGCTGGGCGAGCTGGTGAACCTGCTGCGCCCAGGAAGGCGAACCGCCGCCGGGGCCGGAGGTCATGGGAGTGCCGGAGGCGGCACCGGCGGCCTGCGGCGGGACCGCGCCGGGGCGGCCGGCCTGGGGCTGCTGCACCGGGGTGGGGGCCTGAGGTGCGTAGGGCGCGTGCGGGTGGAGAGGGGCGGCTTGCGGGGCGTGCGCCTGGTGGGCCTGCGCTTGCTGGGCCTGCGCTTGCTGGGCCTGGGCCTGGGGCTGTTGGACCGGCCCCTGCGGGGCGAAGCCCGCTTGAGGCTGGGGCTGCGGCTGCGACTGGGGGCCGGACCGGGGCTGGCCGTCGGCCTGCGGGGGCGCGGGCTGCTGGGGCGCCTGCGGGTTCTGGGCGACGGGCTGTTGGGGCTGAGCTTGCTGGGCCTGCGCTTGCTGACCCTGCTGACCCGGAACCTGCTGACCCGGAACCTGCTGACCCTGCCCCTGGCCCTGCTGGCCCTGTACCGCAGGCCCTTGCTGGCCCGGTACCTGACGAGCGGACAGCGCTCGCATCGTCATCGTGCCCTCGGGGCGGTCCGTGGGCGGGGTGGGGCGGCGGAACGTGACCGTCCCGTCCGTGGGCGGCGTCGGGGGCTCCGGCTGTGCCGGGCGGTTCGTGACCGCCCCGTCCGCGCGCTCCTGCTGCTGCGGAGCAGGCACGCGCGGGTCGGCGCCCCAGGACACACGGCGGTCCTGCTCGCCGCCGAAGCCGGTCTGGCGGGACGCGTCCGCCTGCCAGGCCGTGGCGGGTTCGGGTGCGGCCGGCTCGTCCGAGTACCGCTCCGGCTCCTCGTCGAGGAAGATCGGGCCGGTCTCCTCCACGGACGCGGGCGCGGGCGCAGGCGTGGGGGCGGGCGCGGGGGCCGGGGTCACCCCGGCGGGGGCGGCGAGGGGTTCGCCGTCGGACGGGGCCGGGCGGCTCGTGCCGGGCACCCACGCGGCACCGTTCCAGTACCGGACGTATCCGGGAATGGACGGGTCGGGGTAGTACCCGTCGCGGGGCCTGTCGTCGCCGGGTGCCGGAGTTGGGGCGCTCATGTCCGTCGTCCCGTATCTGCTCGGGGGTTTTGTTGGGGGTCCACATCTATCAGACCACCGCCCGCCACCGGGCGGGTCCGCCCGTACGGACCACTTTCCGGGGACGCCGAAAAACTTTCCGGAACTCGCGTAATGCTCCGCGCCCTTCGCCCTCTCTCCTTGCACGGGCCCGCTCTCGCGAGCCCCCGCACGACCCGTACGAGGAGAGGAAACGCACGACATGCACACCGTGGTGGAACGCGAACTCGAGCTGAGGCTTGTCCTGTCGCCCGAGCGCAGCATCCCTGTCCCTGCCCGGCTCACCTACCGGACCGACGACCCGTACGCCGTCCACATCGCCTTTCACATCGGCTCCGAGCACCCGGTCAACTGGACGTTCGCGCGCGAGCTGCTCGTGGAAGGGGTGTTCCGGCCGTGCGGGCACGGGGACGTGCGCGTGTGGCCGACGAAGGTCGACCGCCGCAGCGTCGTCCTCATGGCGCTGAGTTCACCGGACGGCGACGCGCTCCTGGAAGCGCCCGCCGCCGCCGTGTCCGCCTGGCTGGAGCGGACACTGCGGGTGGTCCCTCCGGGCTCTGAGTCCGAGCGGCTCGGCATCGACGACGGCCTCGCCGAGCTGCTCGCTCCCGCCTCGGGCCGCGTCGACGACCTGTGGCTGCGCGACCCGTGGCCCTCGGACGAGTCCAAGGACGGTGAGTGAGCGCGCGTCCCACGGGGGTGGATGCGGGCCGACCGACCAGGAGTGGCGGGCGTCAGAAGAGTTTGCCCGGGTTGAGCAGGCCGAGCGGGTCGAAGGCCGCCTTGACGGCGCGCTGCATCTCGATGCCGACCGGGCCGAGCTCGCGCGCCAGCCACTCCTTCTTGAGTACGCCGACGCCGTGTTCGCCGGTGATGGTCCCGCCGAGTTCGAGACCGAGCGCCATGATCTCGTCGAAGGACTCGCGGGCCCGCCGGCCCTCGTCGGCGTCCTGGGCGTCGAAGCAGACGGTGGGGTGCGTGTTGCCGTCGCCCGCGTGGCAGCAGACGCCGATCGTGAGGCCGTACTTCTCGGCGATGCGGTCGACGCCGGTGAGCATCTCGGCGAGCCTCGAACGCGGCACGCACACGTCGTCGATCATCGTCGTGCCCTTGACCGCTTCGAGTGCGGTGAGCGAGAGGCGCCGGGCCTGGAGCAGGAGTTCGGACTCGGCGGCGTCCTCGGCGGGGACGACCTGGGTCGCGCCCGCGGCCTCGCACAGGGCACCGACGGCGGCGAGGTCGGCGGCCGGATCGAGGGTGTCGAAGGCCGCGAGGAGCAGCGCCTCGGTGGTCTCGGGGAGCCCCATGTTGGCCATCGCGTTGACGGCCTTCACGGTCGTACGGTCCATGAGTTCGAGCAGCGACGGGACGTGACCGCCCTCCATGATCTTGCAGACCGCGTCGCAGGCGGCGTCCGTGGAAGCGAATTCGGCGGCCAGGACCAGCTGCTGCGGCGGCTCGGGCTTGAGCGCGAGTGTGGCCCGTACGACGATGCCGAGGCTGCCCTCGGAGCCGACGAACAGACGCGTGAGGTCGTAGCCCGCGACGCCCTTGGCCGTGCGGCGTCCCGTGGACAGGAGCCGGCCGTCGGCGAGGACGATGTCGAGCCCGAGGACGTACTCCGCCGTCACCCCGTACTTCACGCAGCACAGGCCGCCCGACGCCGTGCCGATGTTCCCGCCGATGGTGCACATTTCCCAGCTGGACGGGTCCGGCGGGTAGTAGAGGCCCTTCTCGTTGACGGCGCGGGAGAGCGTGGCGTTGATGACGCCCGGCTCGACGACCGCGATCCTGTCGACGGTGTTGATCTCCAGGATGCGGTCCATCTTGACCAGGGACAGCACGATGCAGCCCTCGGACGCGTTCGCCGCGCCGGAGAGGCCCGTGCGGGCGCCCTGCGGGACGACGGGGACCCGTAGCTCCGTGGCCGTGCGCATCACGTGCTGGACCTGCTCGACGGTGCGGGGCAGCACCACGACGGCCGGCGCTCCCGCGTCGCAGAAGCTGGCCATGTCATTGGCGTACGAGGCCGTGACGTCGGGGTCGGTGAGGACCGCCCCGGCCGGCAGGCCTTCCTGAAGTCGTTCGACGAGTGTGCGGCTCATGATCACAGCCTCGCACTCGGGGCCATCGGTGTGAACCCGTCTGCGGCGGCCTTCACCTGCCGGGATGTTGCCGTGATGTGCTCTTCGTATTGACGCACAGTGTGCGCCATGAAGACCGAGGAGATCGAAGCGGAACAGCAGGCTCCGACCACGGTTCCCGAGCCGGAGCGCCCCCTGTCCCCGCTGGCGAGGGGCGGACTGGTCAGCGCCGTCACGGGGGCCTTGGTGCTCGGCGGCATCCTGCTGGTGCCGCCCTCTTCGTCGGAGCGCGGCGCGGCCCCCGCTCCGGGGTCCGCCGGCCGCGCGGCGACCGCGGAGGCCGCGGGGGCCGCCGCGTCGCTGCCCGACCTGATGGCCCTCATCAGGGAGCGCGAGGCGTATCTGCGGGCCCATCCGCGTGACGACCGGTCGTGGGCGGTGCTCGGGGCCGCCTACGTGGAGCGGGGGCAGCGGACGGCCGACTCGGCGTACTACCCGAAGGCCGAGCGCGCGCTGCAGATCTCGCTGAAGACGCGGCCCGCCGGGAACGTGGACGCCCTGAACGGGCTCGCCGCGCTCGCCGACGCGCGGCACGACTACCGCGCCGCGAAGAAGTGGGGCGAGGCGTCTGTGAAGCTGGCGCCGAAGCGGTGGACGACGTATCCGCTGCTCATCGACGCCTACGGGCGGCTCGGCGACTACAAGGCCGTGGACCGGGCCCTGCAGACGCTGACGAAGCTGCGCTCAGGCGCGGCCGTGATGGCGCGCGAGGGGCAGGTCTACCGGGACCGCGGCTGGCGTGACGACGCGCTCGCGTCGCTGACCGACGCGGCGGCGCTCGCCTCGACACCGTCCGAGCAGGCCGTGTGTCTGCACCGGGCGGGCCAGCTGATGTGGGAGCGGGGCGAGCCCGCACAAGCGCTGAACTACTTCGCCCAGGCCCTCGCGGCCGACCCCGACCATGACGCGTCGCTCGCCGGGAAGGGCCGCGCCCTGGCGTCGCTGGGCCGTACGACGGAGGCGGTCCAGGCGTACCGGAGCGTCCTCGCCAGGTATCCGCGACCCGAGTACGCCCTGGAACTGGGCGAGTTGTACCAGTCGATCGGGTTCGGCGACGCGGCGAAGGCACAGTACGGCCTGCTGCGGAAGCGGGTGGACGCGGACGGGGCGAACGGGGTCGACGACTCACTCCTCCTCGGCCGGTTCGAGGCGGACCACGGGGACCCGCGGGCGGCCGTGACCCGGCTGCGGGCCGAGTGGAAGCGGGCGCCGAGCGTGCAGACCGCGGACGCGCTGGGCTGGGCGCTGCACAGGGCGGGCGACGACAAGGAGGCGCTGAAGTACGCGCAGCGCGCGACGGACCCGGAGCACGGGGGCACCGTACGCAGTGCGCTGATCGCCTACCACCGGGGTGAAGTGGAAAGGAAGTTGGGGCTGGACGGGCCCGCCCGCCGGCACATCGGTGAGGCCCTGCGCATCAACCCGACGTTCTCGCCGCTCCTGTCCCCGCTCGCGAAGGAGGCGCTGGCCGCGCTGGGCGACCCGCCGGCCGACCGGCCCGACAAGGCGCGGGAGACGGGGGCGAACGTGGCACCGGCGCCGGGGCACCACGCGGCACCCAGGAGCTCGGCCCCCGAGCGCCCCGGATCCCAGCGTCCGGCGGGCCAAAGCCCCGCGGCCCGCCCGACCGCCCCCGTCGCGCCGCCCAAGTCCGCGGCCCCGCCTGCCAGGCCTCCGTCCCCGGCCGAGCCATCGCCCCGGCAGGCCCCTCAGACGCCCAAGCCCCCCGGCGCGTAACCCCCCGAACCCGGGACCCGGGACCCCGGCGGCCCCCTAAAGCACACCCGTCCCGATGAGCCCGTTCCGCGTGACCAGGGACGCCAGTTCTTCCTCGCTCAGGCGGTCCGTTCCCGCGGGGCGCCTGGGCAGGACCATGTACCGCGTCTCCGCGCTGGAGTCCCAGACCGTGATGTCCACGGACTCCGGGAGCGTCACGCCGAACTCGGCGAGGACGCCGCGCGGGTCCCGCACGACGCGGGAGCGGTACGCCTCGCTCTTGTACCAGCCGGGCGAGGGACCGAGCAGACGCAGGGGATAGCAGGAGCACAGCGTGCAGACGATGACGTTGTGCGTGCCGGCAGTGTTCTCGACGACGCGCAGCCGCTGCTTCTGAACTCCCCCGGCGGAGAAGCCCAGTTCACCCACCGCCGCGGTGCCGTCGGCGAGGAGCCGCTCGCGGTAGGCGGGGTCGGTCCACGCGCGGGCCACGACCTTCGCGCCGTTCACGGGCGAGGCGCCCGCCAGGAACCCGTCGATGACCTCGTCGACGGTGTCGCCCCCGACGATGTCCTGCGCCTCCAACAGGCTCTCCAGGCATCGCACCTGACGGGAGATCACCGCGTCCTCGTGCGTACCGGACATCACTCGGCCTCCCTCAGATAGCTCTCCGACAGGTCGAGTACGACGTGGTGGTCGCCCTCGCCCCACAGCTCGCGCGCCGCGAACCGGACCGCGTAGATCATCTCGACAGGGGCGTCGTCCCGGCCCTGCGCGCGCACGTCGGCGAGCGGTGCCCGCCCCTCCGGCTCGACCACGACGCCGCGCTTTCCGCGGGCGTACCGCGGCAGGCGCGTGTGGTGCGGCGGGTCGTGCGGGTACGTGCGGACGTGGGCGCCGGCCGCGAACCGGTCAGTCATCGCGCAGCGCCCCTTCCTCGATGACGCCCTTGCGTTCGAGGAGCGTGCGGATCGCGTGGAACCAGCGCTCGTAGTACGAGGCCGCGAGGTACTCGCCCGGCGGCATCGTCTCGATGGCGTCCCTGAACTCGTCGAGGTTGAAGACCCCTTTGACGAGGAGCGCGCGCTGGAGGGCGAAGACGCGCGCCTCCCAGTCCGCGTGAAAGGGCTCGGCGTCGTCGGTGGTGTCGATGGCGCCGAACCCTGTCATGCCGCCCACGTCGTTGATCCTGGCCATAGGGCCAGCCTAGACGCGCCCCCTACAGATTGCCGCGCTTCTCCTGCTCGCGCTCGATCGCCTCGAAGAGCGCCTTGAAGTTGCCCTTTCCGAAGCCCATCGAGCCGTGCCGCTCGATCATCTCGAAGAAGACGGTCGGCCGGTCCTGGACCGGCTTGGTGAAGATCTGCAGCAGGTAGCCGTCCTCGTCGCGGTCGACGAGGATCTTCAGCTCGCGCAGCGTCTCCACGGGCACCCGCGTCTCGCCGGCCCACTCGCCTAGGGTGTCGTAGTACGAGTCGGGGGTGTCCAGGAACTGGACGCCCGCGGCGCGCATGGTCCGTACGGACGCGACGATGTCGTTCGTGGCGAGCGCGATGTGCTGGACGCCGGCGCCGCCGTAGAACTCCAGGTACTCGTCGATCTGGGACTTCTTCTTGGCGATGGCCGGCTCGTTGATCGGGAACTTGACCTTGAGCGTGCCGTCGGCGACGACCTTCGACATCAGCGCCGAGTACTCGGTCGCGATGTCGTCGCCCACGAACTCCTTCATGTTCGTGAAGCCCATGACCTTGTTGTAGAAGCCGACCCACTCGTTCATCTTGCCGAGCTCGACGTTGCCGACGCAGTGGTCGACGGCCTGGAAGGTGCGCTTGGCCGTCGGCTCGACGATCGGATCGGCCGCGGCGAAGCCGGGCAGATACGGGCCGTCGTACCCGGTGCGCTCGACGAGCGTGTGGCGGGTCTTGCCGTACGTGCCGATCGCAGCCCGCACGACGGTGCCGAACTCGTCCTTGGACTCGTACGGCTCGGTGATGCCGCGGGCGCCGTGCTCGACGGCGTACGCGTACGCGGCGCGGGCGTCCGGGACCTCGATGGCGAGATCGACGACGCCGTCACCGTGCTCGGCCACATGGTCGGCGAGGAAGTGGCCCCAGTCGGTGGAGACCTTGATGACGGAGGTGAACACGAAGCGGGCGGAGCCGTTCGTGAGCACGTAGGAGGCCGTCTCGCGGCTGCCGTTCTCCGGGCCCGAGTAGGCCACGAGCTTCATGCCGAAGGCGGTCGAGTAGTAGTGGGCGGCCTGTTTGGCGTTGCCCACGGCGAAGACGACCGCGTCCATTCCCTTCACCGGGAAGGGGTCGGCCTCGCGCGCGGTGTCGGGGGTGGGCTGGATGTGCGCAGAAGTAGCTGCCATGGTCCGAGGCTCTCTCCTAACCACAAGGTGCGCAATAGTTTGCGATTCCGGTGGTCAATCTGCTCAGCGGATCGGCAATATGGGCGAGCGATCTGTACAGGATGACCATCACGGAGGCCCGTATGGCGATCGATCATCTGGACGGACAGCTGATCCTGCTGCTCGCGCGCGAGCCCCGGATCGGGGTCCTTGAGGCGTCCCGGCGCCTGGGGGTCGCGCGCGGCACCGTGCAGGCGCGCCTCGACCGGCTTCAGTCGAACGGAGTCATCCGCGGCTTCGGGCCTCAGGTCGACCCGGCGGCCCTCGGCTATCCGGTCACGGCGTTCGCCACGCTCCAGATCCGGCAGGGTCAAGGATCCGATGTCAGGGCGCACTTGACCACGGTCCCCGAGGTCCTCGAACTCCACACGACGACCGGCAGCGGCGACATGCTGTGCCGCCTCGTGGCCCGCTCGAACGCCGATCTCCAGCGGGTGATCGACCGGGTCGTGGGTTTTGATGGCATCGTCCGGGCTTCCACCGCGATCGTCATGGAAAACCCCGTTCCGCTGCGGATCATCCCGCTCGTGGAGCAGGCCTCGTCGGATTCCTGACCGGCACGTCCTCGACGCTCACGGAGTCCGCCCGGACGAGGTGAGCGCCGGCGCTGCGTCTTCCCGGGGACAACCCCGGACCACCGGCCGAAGCCGGCCGGACGTCAGCCCGGCGCAAGGAGGTGAGGCCCATGAACTTCTGGGAGTACATCAGCACCCGCCATCAGCAGCTGCTGGCGGATGCCTATCAGCAGGCCAGCCTCGTCTTCCAGTGCATGGTCGTCGCGACCCTCGCCGGCGTCCTCATCGGCGTCCTCACCTACCGCAGCGAGTGGGCGGGCAACGTCGCCACCTTGGCGACCTCGACCATCCTGACGATCCCCTCGCTCGCCATGATCGGTCTGCTGATCCCGATCGTCGGCCTCGGCGTCCCGCCGACCGTCATCTCGCTGACCCTGTACGGGCTGCTGCCCATCGTGCGGAACTCGATCGTGGGCCTGCGAGGCGTGGACCCCTCCCTCATCGACGCGGCGAGCGGCATCGGCATGTCCCGCATCGCCCGGCTCGCCAAGGTGGAGCTGCCGCTGGCCTGGCCGCCGATCCTCACCGGGATCCGGGTCTCCACCCAGATGCTGATGGGCATCGCCGCCATCGCCGCCTACGCGTCCGGCCCCGGCCTCGGTAACGAGATCTTCCGCGGCATCGCGTCCCTGGGCAGCAAGAACGCGCTCAACCAGGTCCTCGCGGGCACGATCGGCATCATCATCCTCGCGCTCCTCTTCGACGCCGCCTACGTCCTCATCGGCCGCATGACCATCCCGAGGGGGATCCGTGTCTGACTCCGTGCCAGAGACCCCCGCGTCCACCGCCACGGCGACCGCCACCGCCGACGCCGGCGCGGGGCAGCCCTCCTCCACGATGGGGGCGACGATCGAGCTGGAGAACCTCACCAAGCGCTATCCGGGGTCCGCCGCCCCGGCCGTCGACAACGTCAGCCTGGAGATCAAGGCGGGCGAGACCGTCATCTTCGTAGGACCCTCGGGTGGCGGCAAGACCACCCTCCTCAAGATGATCAACCGGCTCATCGAGCCCACCAGCGGCCGTATCAGGATCGGTGGCGAGGACGTCACGGACATGGACCCGGTGAAGCTGCGCCGCAAGGTCGGCTACGCGATCCAGTCCTCGGGCCTCTTCCCGCACATGACGGTCGCGCAGAACATCGCCCTGGTGCCGAAGATGATCGGCTGGTCCAAGTCGAGGATCAAGGCGCGCGTCGAGGAGATGCTGGACCTGGTCGGCCTCGATCCGGCCGAGTTCCGCGGCCGCTATCCACGCCAGCTCTCCGGAGGCCAACAGCAACGCGTGGGCGTGGCACGGGCGTTGGCGGCCGACCCGCCCGTACTCCTGATGGACGAGCCGTTCGGCGCCGTCGACCCGATCACCCGCGACCACCTCCAGGACGAGCTGATCCGCCTCCAGCGCGAGCTGCACAAGACGATCGTGTTCGTCACCCACGACTTCGACGAGGCGATCAAGATCGGCGACCGCATCGTGGTCCTGCGCGAGCGCTCGCACATCGCCCAGTTCGACACCCCCGAGGCCATCCTCACCAACCCCGTCGACGACTTCGTGTCCGGCTTCGTCGGCGCGGGCGCCGCCCTCAAGCGCCTCAACCTCACCCGCGTACGGGATGTGGAGGTCACCGACTACCCGACGGTGCAGGTCGACGACCCCCTCCAGACCATCTTCGACAAGCTGCGCGACGCGGGCACCAACGAACTGCTCCTGCTCGACAAGAAGCGCCGCCCCTACAAGTGGCTGCGGCGCGGCGACCTCATGCGCGCCAAGGGGTCACTGGCCCGCGCGGGCACCCTCGTGCACGACACGGTGACCCGGGACGCGACCCTGCGCGACGCGCTCGAAGCGGTCCTGACCGACAACGCGGGACGCGTCGCGGTCACCGGGCGGCGCGGCGAGTACGAGGGCGTCGTCGACATGGAGACGCTGATGAACTCCGTGCACGAACTCCTGGACGCCGACCGACTCGAAGCCGTGGAGCACCAGCACGAACTGGAGGAACTGCGGGCCCAGCAGACCCACCAGGAGCAGGAAGGCGAGGGGGGACCGAAGGCGTGAACACCCCCAAGTCGCCCCCGGGCAAGCGCCCGGAGGGCGAGCACGAGGTAAAGGGCGTCGCCTTCCGCGACGAGGGCGAGGCCGAGCAGGAGGCGCCACCGGTCCGCGAGAAGCCCCGGATCTCCTGGCAGAAGCTCACGTTCCTGCCGGCCGTGGTCGCGGCCGTGCTGCTGGCCACCTGGATCTGGTTCCAGCAGGCCACCCTGGACACGATCTCCGAGAACGCCATCGCGGGCGGTGTGGTGTGGAAGCTCCTCAAGCAGCACATCTACCTGACGGTGGTCTCCACGTTCTTCGTGCTGATCATCGCGATCCCGCTGGGCATCCTGCTCACCCGCAAGATGTTCCGCAAGGCGACCCCGGTCGCCCTCGCCTTCGCCAACATGGGCCAGGCCACCCCCGCGATCGGCCTGCTCGCCCTGCTGGTGATCTGGCTGGGCATCGGCCGGCGGTCGGCCCTGATCGGCATCATCATCTACGCGATCCTGCCCGTGCTCTCCAACACGATCGCGGGCCTGAAGGCGAACGACCCCACACTCCTCGAATCGGCGCGCGGCATCGGCATGTCACCGCTCGGCGTCCTCAGCAAGGTCGAACTGCCGCTGGCCGTGCCGCTGATCCTCGCGGGCGTGCGCACCGCGCTCGTCCTGAACGTCGGCACGGCGACCCTCGCCACCTTCGGCGGCGGTGGCGGACTCGGCGTCCTCATCACCACCGGCATCACCAACCAGCGCATGCCGGTCCTCGTCCTGGGCTCGGTCCTGACGGTCTCGCTGGCCCTGCTCGTGGACTGGCTGGCGTCACTGGCCGAACTCCTGTTGCGACCCCGCGGGTTGGAGGTCCGGGTATGAGGCGTACGTACCGTGCGGCGGCGGCAGCGTGCCTCACGGCGTCCTTGCTCGCAGGCTGCGGACTGACCAGCGGCAGCCCGATGGTCGACGACGTGAAACCGGGCTCGGTCGGCCAGGGCGAGCCGCTCAAGGGCGCCAACATCACCGTCACATCGAAGGAGTTCACCGAACAGCTGATCCTCGGCGCCATGATGGGCATCGCCTTCAAGGCGGCCGGCGCCGAGGTCCTCGACCGCACCGGCATCCAGGGCTCCATCGGCGCCCGCGAGGCCATCAAGAACGGTGACGCGGACGGGATGTACGAGTACACGGGCACAGCCTGGATCACCTACCTGGGCCACTCCCATCCCATCCCGAACCCGCAGGCCCAGTGGCAGGCCGTGCACGACGCCGACCTCAAGAACGGCATCACCTGGCTGCCGCCGTCCGCGCTCAACAACACGTACGCGCTGGCCATGAACGAGGCCAACTTCAAGAAGTACGGAACGAAGACCCTCTCGGACGTGGCCGCGCTCGCCAAGAAGAACCCCAAGGCCGTGACGCTGTGCGTGGAGAGCGAGTTCGCCAACCGCGCGGACGGGCTGCCGGGCATGGAGAAGGCGTACGGCATGAACATCCCGACCGCGAACATCACGCAGATGGACACCGGGATCATCTACACGCAGGCCGCGAAGGGCACGTGCACGTTCGGCGAGGTCTTCACGACCGACGGCCGCATCAGGGCGATGAAGCTCCGGGTGATGGCGGACGACAAGCACTTCTTCCCGAACTACAACGCGGCCCCGGCGATGAACACCAAGTCCCTGGAGAAGTATCCGGCGATGGCGAAGGTCATCGAGCCGATCACGAAGAAGCTCAACAACACGGTCGCGCAGGAGCTGAACGCGAAGGTCGACGTCGATGGCCAGGACCCGCACGACGTGGCGAAGGAGTGGCTGGTGCAGGAGGGCTTCGTGACGGAGTGAGCTGATCCGGCTGCCGGGGGCTCCGGCCGTCAGGGGCAGGGATTCAGCAACTGGGGACCTTGCTCGCGTCGCCCTTGTCCAGGGCCGTCAGCGCGGACACCGCGCCCCGCAGCGTCGTCACGGGGATCAGCCGCATGCCCTTGGGCAACTCGGCCTTGGCGTCGCCGCACTCGGCCCTCGGCACCAGGAACACTTTCGCGCCGTCCCGCCAGGCGGCCTGCGTCTTGAGCGAGACCCCGCCGACCGCGCCGACCTTCCCGCCGGAGGTGATGGTGCCCGTACCGGCGATGGAACGGCCGCCGGTAAGGTCGCCGCCGCTGCCGTTGCCGTCCAGCTTGTCGACGATGCCGAGGGAGAAGAAGAGCCCCGCGCTCGGCCCGCCGACATCAGCGAGCTGAAGGTTCACGTGCACGTCCTGCGGGTCCTTGCTCAGATAGCCGAGCGCGGCCTCGGTCGCGGAGTCCTGCGACTTCTTCATCTCGCCGAGGTTGTGCTGCTCGATCTCCTTGGTCGAGTCGCCCGCCGGGTATACGGCGTCGCGGGGCATGACCGCACGGTCCGTACGGAACCAGCTGTCGACGACATCGCCCAGACTCACCTCCGCGTCGGGCCCCGTGGCCACGATCGTCACCATGCGCAGCTTCCCCGAGGTGTCACGGGTGGGCGCCCCGGAGATCTCGATGACGGGCTTCCCCTTCGAATCCCCGAGCACATCCGTGGTCGGCCCGGGCTGCGCGATGGCGAACGGCAGCGGCGCAAACCCCGCCACGGCAAGCAGAGCCACCACAGGCAGAGCACAAACGGCAAGGGCCCTGGGCCGAGAAATCCGAGAGAGAAGCACGAGCCCAATCTAACGCGAGGGACAGGCGCAACCACTGTGGCGGGGGCACCCCGTCGGCCATCCAAGACACGCGGGAAACGCCGCCGCTTCACTCAGGGGCGCGGGAATCGGCACCGCTTCACTCAGGGGCGCGGGGAACTGCGCGACCAGCCGAGACGAACCGGCAGCCGACAACGAACCGACGCCTCATCCAGGGGCGCGGGGAACTGCGCAATCAACCAAGACTGACCCGCAGACGGAATCGGACCCTTTCAAGGGGCGCGGGGAACTGCGCAAAACGCCCGCCACTGATACCCCGCACAAACACCGGCACTGATACCCCGCACAAATAACCGCCCAGGCAGCGCGCTAGCGCAACGCGTCGGCCACTTCCCGCGCCGCATCAAGAACCCGCGGCCCCACCCGCTCAGGCACGGAGTCCGAAAGCATCACCACCCCCACACTCCCCTCAAGCCCGGTCACCCCCACCAACGGCGCCGCAGCGCCACAGGCACCGGCCTCCAGCTCCCCATGGGTCAGCGTGTAACCGGGCTCGGGCACGAGCCCCTGCCGCGCAGCGAGTATCGCCCGCCCCGCGGCCCCCCGGTCGAGCGGATGCCGGAACCCCGCCCGGTACGCCACGTGATAGTCCGTCCAGGTCGGCTCGACGACGGCCACGGCGAGCGCCTCCGACCCGTCGACCAACGTGAGATGCGCGGTGGCCCCGATGTCCTCGGCAAGAGATCGCAGCGCCGGCAGCGCGGCCTCCCGTACCAGCGGATGCACCTGGCGGCCCAGGCGCAGCACGCCGAGCCCCACACGTGCTCGGCCTCCGAGGTCGCGTCGGACCAGGGCGTGCTGTTCGAGCGTGGCGAGCAGGCGGTACACGACGGTGCGGTTCACGCCGAGCTTGTTGGACAGCTCGGTGACCGTCAGTCCGTGGTCGGTGTCGGCGAGCAGCTTGAGGACACGCAGTCCTCGGTCGAGCGTCTGGGAGGTCTCCGCGGTCACGACGCCCACTCCTTAGTGGTGAAGGCGGCGGCCCCCTCCGCGGCGGTTGCGACGCCGGTCCCGTGGGCGACGCGCGTCAGAGGCCGCCGGTCGGCAATCGACCCGGTTCGGATGGTCCCGGGCGGAGGCGCATGGCGCACCGGCTGCGCTCCGCGGCGGCTCTGCCACGGGGCGTGTGCGTTGCCGGGAATGTAGCGAGGTCGTCCCGCTCAGCGGAAGACTCCGTCCAGAATCCGGGCAGTAACTATCCTGACCTGTACCGATTGCCCCGTTACGCGGGGCGCGATCAACGGAGCGTGCACCACCTCTGCACGTAACGCACACGATTTCCGGCTTGCCGACCCGGCACGACGCGCGGATGTCACTTCATCCGGGTGGCCCACTCCTGGACCTTCGCGATGCGCTGCCGCAACTGCCCGGCCGTGGCCTCCGCGCTCGGCGGCCCCCCGCACACCCGCCGCAGCTCGGTGTGGATGACGCCGTGCGGCTTCCCGCTCTGATGTACGTACGCCCCGACCATCGTGTTCAGCGACTTGCGGAGTTCGAGGAGCTCCTTGTGCGAGACGACGGGCCGCCGCTCGGCCGGCATCTCAAGGAGGTCGGCCTCGCTGTCCGGCTTCTTCTTGCTGTGCGCGATCTGCCGGGCCTGCCGCTTCTGGAGCAGCATCTGCACCTGGTCGGGTTCGAGGAGCCCGGGAATGCCGAGGTAGTCCTGCTCCTCCTCGCTCCCCGGGTGGGCCTGCATGCCGAACTCGGCGCCGTCGTAGAGGACCCGGTCGAACGTGGCCTCGGACTCGAGCGCCTCGAAGGAGAACTGCTCCTGCTCCCCCGTGTCCTCGTCCTGCTCCTTGTTCGCCTCGTCCATCTCCTGCTCGGACTCGGCGTAGGGGTCCTCCTCCCCGTCCTTCTTCGGCTTGTCGAGCACGTGGTCGCGCTCGACCTCCATCTCGTTGGCGAAGCCGAGGAGGTCGGGGACGGTGGGCAGGAAGACGGACGCGGTCTCGCCGCGCCGCCGTGAACGTACGAAACGGCCCACGGCCTGCGCGAAGAAGAGCGGGGTCGAGATCGTCGTCGCGTAGACACCCACGGCGAGCCGGGGCACGTCGACGCCCTCGGACACCATGCGGACGGCGACCATCCAGCGGTCGTTGCTCCCCGAGAAGTCGTCGATCCGCTTCGACGCGCCGGTGTCGTCGGAGAGGACTGTGGTGGGCTTCGTGCCGGTGATCTCCCGGATCAGCTTGGCGTAGGCGCGGGCGGAGTCCTGGTCGGCGGCGATGACGAGACCGCCGGCGTCCGGGATGCCCTTGCGGACCTCGGTGAGCCGCTGGTCGGCGGCGCGCAGCACGCTCGGCATCCACTCGCCGCGCGGGTCGAGGGCGGTGCGCCAGGCCTGGCTGATGGCGTCCTTGGTCATGGGTTCGCCGAGCCGGGCGGCGATCTCGTCGCCGGCCTTGGTGCGCCACCGCATGTTGCCGCTGTAGGAGAGGAAGATGACGGGCCGCACGACGCCGTCGCCGAGCGCGCTGCCGTAGCCGTACGTGTAGTCGGCGGAGGAGCGCCTGATGCCGTCCTTGCCCTCTTCGTACTGGACGAAGGGGATGGGGTTCGTGTCCGAGCGGAACGGCGTACCGGTGAGGGCGAGTCGGCGGGTCGCCGGCTCGAAGGCCTCCAGGCACGCCTCGCCCCACGACTTGCTGTCACCGGCGTGGTGGATCTCGTCGAGGATGACGAGCGTCTTGCGCTGCTCGCTGCGGTTGCGGTGCAGCATCGGCCGCACGCCCACACCCGCGTACGTGACGGCGACGCCCTGGTACTCCTTGTTGAGCGGCCCCGCGCTGTACTCCGGGTCCAGCTTGATCCCTATGCGCGCGGCGGCCTCGGCCCACTGCTTCTTCAGGTGCTCGGTCGGCGCGACCACGGTCACCTGCTGCACGACGTGGTGGTGCAGCAGCCAGGACGCGAGGGTGAGCGCGAACGTCGTCTTGCCGGCGCCCGGGGTGGCGACGGCGAGAAAGTCTCGCGGCTGCTCCTGGAGGTACCGCTCCATGGCCCCTTGCTGCCAGGCACGCAGCTTGCCCGCGGTGCCCCAGGGGGCGCGGCCCGGGAAGGCGGGTGAGAGGTGGTGGGAGGAGGCGGAAGCGGTGGTGGCGGCGGCGGTGGTAGTCACGGTCTCCGGGTTCGACGGGCGCGGGAACGGGGCGACGAGGCGGGTTACGCGTAGGGGGCGGGGCGCGGGACGGGGCGATGCTCGAAGGGGTCGGGTACGTACGACAACCGGGCCACCCTACCGGTGGGCCCCTCGCTTCCCGGGGCAGACTCGGGAGCTCGGGCACCGGATGCGACGGGCCTCACATCTGTCGTGCGGTGAGGCTCACACCGGTCGTGCGGTGGGGCTCACACCGGTCCTGCGGTCAGGCTCACACCGGTCACGGGACGGGCCGTCAGCGCCGCTCGGCCCGTACCCGGGTGGCCACCCACGCCCCGACCAGCGCCACCACGGCCATGGGCAGGAACACCGCCGCGAACGCCGCAGGATGCGACCCGCCGGCCGCCGTCTCGCCGTGCGCGGCTCCCACCGCCCCGCCCCCGAGCGCGGCGAACGCGGCGCCGCCCACGGCCAGCAGGACGACGTTCGACAGGCCGTCCGAGATCTGCAGCGCGGCCGAGTTCGCCCCCGCCTCCTCCGGCGCGGACAACTGGAGCAGCAGCACGCTCGTGGACGAGATCACCAGGCCCATCCCGAGACACCCGAAGCCCCACGCCACCGCCACGATCCACACCGGCACGGCCTGGATCAGCACGCTCGGCGCGGTCACGATGGCCGCGGCCACCAGGACCATCCCGCCCGCCATCATGCGCTCCCGGTACGGCTCCAGTCCCGGCCGGGACTGCACGTACGAGCCCAGCGCCCACGTGGCCCCGCCCACCGCCAGTGACAGCCCGGCAGCCATCGGCGAGAGCCCGCGCTGGGTGACGAGCATCAGCGGCACGAAGGACTCCGCCGCGATGAAGGACCCGGCGGCGACCCCGCGCAGGAGGACCACGGCGGGCAGACCGCGGGCGGCGCGGTACGTACCCCGGGGCAGCAGCCCGAGCACGGCCGGCACGAGCAGGGCGACGCCCACGGCGCCAGGAAGAAGGGAGACCCAGGCCAGGTCCTGGGCCGCGTACTGAAGGAACCCGGCGCCGAAGGAGATCCCGAGAGCGAGCCGGACACGACGCCGGTCGACGGCGCCCGGGACGGCGCCTTCGGCGGGTCCGGCGGCGCGACGCCGGATCTGCGGCAGGGCGAGCGCGAGCGGGAACACGACCAGCACGGGGATCCCGATGAACACCCACCGCCATCCGAGGTGCTCGGTCACGGCGCCGGAGGCGAGCGGCCCGACCACGGAGGGGACGACCCAGCTCGCGGCGAAGGCGGCCATGATCGCGGGCCGCAGGCGCTCCGGATAGGCGCGGCTCACCACGACGTACAACGCCACGATGACCAGCCCGCCCCCCAGCCCCTGCACGGCCCGCCCGGCGATGAACATCCACATCGACCCCGCGGTCCCGGCGAGCAGCAGCCCGGCCGCGAACGCGGCGATCCCCGCCCCCAGGGGCGCCAGCGGCCCACGCCGGTCGGCCCACTGCCCGGACAGCACCATGCCGAAGAGGCTGGTGGTGAAGTAGGCAGAGAAGGCGAACGCGTAGAGCGACACCCCGTCGAGCTCACGCGCGGCGACGGGCATGGCGGTCCCGACAGCGGTGGCCTCGAACGCGATCAGCAGGACGACGGAAACGATGCCGATGCTGAGGGCGCGATAGCCGCGCCCGAGCACGCCTTCACCGGCCCTGACGTCGGCAGCGAGATCGGCAGCCATATCGGCAGCGCCATCAGCACCGAGTTCGGCAGCGAGTTCGGCGAGGGCGTCGGGGGCGATGTCCCGGGCGGCATCGCCCCCGACACCGGACGGTTCCAGGGCGGTCATGGACTTCAGGGTAAGGGGCACGACACCGATTGACCCCTGTCGATGGTCCCCGTTCCCCTGGTCCCTTGGTCGTACGACTCCTCGTACACGCCCCGCCCACCATGAACGCCGTATGGCAGTCACATTGCGACGCACGCGCCCCTCTTGGCGCGACGGCGGACGGGCCGTACGGTCAAGACATCGAGTTCAACGAACGTTGTTCCGAACTCAGTTGGCCGTGTGCCCGAGTGGTTTAGGGATTCGCCTGCAAAGCGAAGCACACCGGTTCGATTCCGGTCACGGCCTCGACCAGCACGCTCGTGAAGGGGCGCCCCGTTTCGGCGGGGCGCCCCTTTGGCGTTGGCCTACGGCGGTGACGGCATCGGCCCAGGTATCGCAGCGCACCCCGTCAAGGCAGACGGATTACGTCACCCGAGACGGATGCCCGTCCACCCCGCCCGCTACCGGGCTTCGGCACTGATCACCCGGACGTGGGGTGACCAGCGCGTCCTGTCCCTCGTTGCCCAGAATCCCGCCCAGCCACAAGGCAGTTGGGCGGCACGGGGGATGTGAGTACCGACACGGGGAGGACATCAGCATCATGGTCATCGGACCTGCCCAGGGGCAGCAGAACCTCGCTTCGTCGCCGGCGCGGAAGCGTGCTGCGGCCCGGGCGATCGAGAGCGACATCGAGCCCGGCACGCGCCGCTCGGGCGAGTGGGCGGACGAGGACACGGGCGCCGCCGTCCGGGCGTTCGACGCGAAGGACGGGCACGGCTGGGTCACGTCGTCGTCCCTGAAGAAGGCGCACAAGGCCTGGGGCGATCAAGTGAAGTCCCTTATGAACAGGCTGAGTTCGGAGAAGGTGTCGCTGCGCGCCACCACGGCACTCCTCCAGGGGACGGACTTCGGGGTGGGGGCACACGTCCGGACGTCGTCGATGCTCGACCGCTACTGACCGCCGTACGGCTCATCCCCGACCGAGGCACGAGGACCGACCCATGCCCACGTACCACGAGATCATGACCACAGACCTCGCCACGCTCACCACGGCGGCCGACCGCTGGGACGGTATGGCGAAGGAATTCGGAAAGCGGGAGACGGAGTACAAGCGGGACGTGCACGGCATCACGCCCGGCCCGCCGTCCCCCGCGACCTGGACCGGCCTGAGCGCCGACGCGGCCGGCAAACGTTTCGACGTAACGCTCCACGAATTCCAGAACGCCCAGACGGAAGCAAAGGCGATCGCCTCGCTCCTCCGGGACGCTCACGCGCAGTTCACCACGCTGCGCGTCCACCTCAAGTCCGAGCGCGAGGCAGCCGTCAAGGCCGGCATAAAGGTCTCGGAACGCGGTCTGGTGGCATACGACGAGGAACGCGCGGCCGTGAGCGAGTCCGGCTCGGCGATGCACGACCCCGGCAGCAGGGCCGAGGTTCACAGGGCGGTGGAATCCTGGCAGGCGCGTATCGACAAGGCAGTGCGTGCAGTGGGGGACGCCGACACGGGCGTCGAGATCGCGCTGAGCGCAGCCGTCTTCGACTCCGACCTCACCGACGGTACGGGAAACGGATTCAACGCCCGCGCCAAGGGGGACATCGAACAATACGAGGTCGCCGTAGCAAAGGAATCCGCCCGCGAACTCGCCGACGGCGAGCGACTCACGCCATCCCAACTGGCCGAACTGAAACGCTCGTTCCGCGACAACTGCCACGATCCGGCATTCAGCCGCACCCTCCTGGACAGCCTGGGCCCGAGCGGCACGATCCGTCTGACCAACAACCTGGGCGACCTCGCCCACATGACCGACCCCCGGCGCGCGGCGGACTACGCATCCCTCGAAACGGGCCTCGCCAACTCCCTCGCAACGGCCACCAAGGACCCCGACTCCCAGTGGTACAAGGACTGGCGGACGGAAATGCGGAAGGCGGGCGTCGCCCGCTGCGACACCGATTTCCAGGCAGCCAGGCTGGACAAGGTCCACGGATACCAGTCGCTGGTCACGCTCATGCAGCACGGTGACGGATACGGGCGCGACTACCTGGAGGACCTCGGCGACGACATGATCAAGGCCGAGAAGAAGAACCCGGATATCTGGGACCTCAAGGGCGAGTACAGCGGGAATCAGGACGGCTGGTTCGCCAACGACCCGGTCGACGGCGTACTCGGCATCATGAGCCACGAGCCGGCCACGGCCGCGCATTACCTCAAAGACGACGACCGCATGAAGTACCTGATGCACGAACGCGACTGGAAGATCACGCTGCACACGGAGGAGACGCCGAAGGCGACGGTGTACACACCGTCCCTCGACACGGACACCCGAGCAGGCTTCGCGGCAGCACTCCAGGCAGGAGCAACGGGCCTGGACCCGTCGGACCCGAACGCCAAGTACGTGGAGCACTCCGCCGACAACAACAAGGTATTCAAGTCGTCCCTGAAGTACCTGGCAGACGAGGGCGACAAGTTCCCGGCGTCCTTGCGGGAACCCATGGCAAAGATCCTCGTCAATCACGGGGATACGGTGCATGCGGCGGCGAGCGACATCGACATGACGGATCCCGAGCTAAAGCAAGATGAGCTCTATGAAGTCGTGAAGCAGATCTCCAAAGATCAGGGATCATACGCAACGCTCAACAGCGGAATCAACCACGCCATCATCTCAGACATTCACGCCTCCGACCAAGCCCACCCCAAGGAATCTCTAATTCAAGCGGGGCGAACGATGGGGTTCTTGGAGCAGGCGAGCGTTGAAGCAAAAGGTGACCCAAAGATTGCCGAATTCAAGCACAAATGGGTGGTTGACCAAGCCATCGGCTACATCCCCGTGGGTGGTGATGAAGTTCAGGCAGGTGTCGACTACGTCACAGAAAAATGGCTTGCTGACGAACAAGAGAAGCTAGACGAAAAAGCCTCCGACGCCGCAGTCGCGGAATACGGTAGCAGGAATAAGCAGCTGATGGCTCTCACCGAGGAGTGGTGGAAGGTGCACGGTAGTGGCGGGGAAGCCCCATACGAACTGCGCCACTATACGGAGCAGGCTGCAAGTGCGGGAATCGAGCGCGCGCGTGGCGTTTCCGGGAAAGGGAGCAAGTGAGCTTCAATCGCAAATCAGTTGGACCACTCACCCTGGCCACCCTCTCATCCCTAGTCACGCTGACTTCCTGTAGCGCACAACACGTCACTCCGCCAAAATCTATCTGCGGCACGAAGGTCGCCAGGGGTCTCATCGAACCACTGCTGAAGCCCAGTGAAAAAGTATCCGAGTGGCATAGCGCCGGCTGGGGGGAATCCGGGTCGGCGTGGTGCATCGTGAGCGTCGGTAAGGAGCGGGCTCTCCGATTCCAGTTCTCCTGGCATCCGGATTCCATCGATCCGCTGAAATTCGCCTCGCCTGACGACGCTGTCACCGGCCTTTGGGACCCCACTCGGATGCGCTTGGCCGAGTCCGCGGCCATCGGAGACAACGGGGCGATCTCTACCACTCGATGCAAAAGTGGCAAGGGAGATCATTTCACCATCGCCCTAAGACTGACCCAGGAAGGATCGGTGCTACACCTGAGAAGTGACATCGAGCAGTTCATGCGCGCCTACATGCCCGCGACCATGAAGGCCGTGGGCTGCGCACCGCCCTGAGTCGGCCTCACCCTCCGGCCGCAAGAATGACGCCCCCACCGACAACAATCACCGCGAACGCGACGAACACCGCCACAAACAGCAGTAGCTTCCCGGCGGAGGGGCCCGGCTCGTAAGAGCGCGGCTCGGGCCCGTCCGCCGGATCCTGGCGACCTGAAGACTCACCTGTCGTCACCGCTGCCGTCCTCTCTCCGCGAAGTTCGCACTCCCAAAGTACGGCTTCACCGAGACCCGCAGTCGGCCACCCCGGCCCAGTCGGCGCGCCAGCCCGCCCCTCACCCGCGGAGCGAACCTCCCCGCGCAGAGCGAACCTCACGCTGAGTCGCAGCGAACCCCACGATCGGTCGTACAGGGCCCCGCATCAGATACGGGGCCCCTCCGACCACTCCTGCCACCCCCGTGACGCGGCAGTGCCGCCACACCATAGGCCTGGACCATTGCAATTCCACCGTGCGGCCACTGGATGACCACCGAGCTTCCGCAAACGGAATGAGGGCCGCCCAACCACGGGGGGGGAAGTGGGGCGGCCCTCGTACTCAACAGTAAGTTCCCGGCAGCGCCTGAGGGTACGAAGAGGGCCGAAGTTTGCTCGATCTGCACGCCCGGCGCGCGACCGTCACACACGCGTCTGCGCTGGTCACCGCCATGAATGAGTCGTGCGGGCGGCACCACGCGGCCGCGCCCGTTCGGCTGGAGTCGATCGCTGCACCCGCCCACGTGCGGCGGCCGGGCCCTCACACCGACTGCACATCTAGCCCCCCGCCCCCTCCCCACCGAAAACCCCGCCACGCGCCGCCCGGTACGCCGCCTCGGCGCTCGCGCGGACCAGCCGTTCGTCGATGGAGCCCCGCATGATGAGCAACCGGTAATAGAAGGGCGCGCTCAGGGCGGCGATGACTTCGTACGCGTCCGTGCCCGGCGGAACCTCACCCCGGTCCACCGCACGGTGAACCAGCGCCGTCACGACTTCGGTGCGCGCGACGAAAGCGCCGCGGACAAGATCCGCGATGTGCGGGTCATACGCGGCGGCGGCCACCATCGCCTCGACGAGGTTGCGACTGCGCGGCTGGGTGTGGAACCCGGCGATGGCCTCGGCCAGCTCGTACAGGTCCTGACGGAACTCACCGGAGTCCGGCGTGGCGATCGTCTTGCTGTGCTGGGCCATCAGATCGACGACGACGCCCTCGACGCTGCGCCAGCGGCGCCTGATCGTCGAGACGTGCACACCCGAACGGGCCGCGAGCTTGTCAAGGGTGAGCCCGCTGAACCCGGTCTCTTCAAGCTCGTGCAACGCGGCCGCGAGGACGGCCGCGCGGGTGCGGGCCGTACGTCCGCCGGGGCGGGCGGAGCCGTGCTGTGGTCGCTCAGTCATCGACGCCAATGTAGACGCCGCGACACCCAGGCAAACGCCGAGCCGCCGGGCAGGACCCAGCCGGACGCCAACCGGGCACGGGTCCGATGGGCACCAGATCTTCACGTGCGGTCAGGACGATTCCTGTCAGTTTCCCTTTGCGCGCCCGACCGGCTTGCGGATAGCGTGGCCACACCCTAATGCGCGGCGGGGAGCATTAGCGCGTCGCGCATGGGCGTACGGGGACGTGAGCCCGGGGCGAACCGGCTCACACAACGGGGGATAACGGGGGATATCGTCACCGCTGTCGCGCCGGCCAAGGTCGCGCGGCAGTGGTGGCGCCCCGGCCGCACCAAAGGCCTCACCGCGCCGTGCAGCCACGACAGCGGCACCTCCCTCTCCCGCCGGAGCCACCTCACACCGGTGGCGATCTCTACGGCACCTGCACCCGCGACAGCGCGGCCCGGAGCTCCACTCGCCACCGCCCCGGACGACTACTACACGGACAAGCCCTTCATCCGCGCCGAAAACACCTGCATGCGCTACGGCGACGAGTACGACTACGCCCGCGACGGCGAGCCGGGCTGGTAACTCACCGCGCAGCGACAAAGACAGACCGGGCCACCGGCGAAACGACGAGGTGCGGCTTCTGAGAGGCCTTGGAGTCGCGGATGTGGACGGCTATCGAGGTAGTGGCGACTTCGACGCAGTCACTGGGTCGCTGCTGCTGTAGCTGCTCTTGGACCACTCCAGCATGGGGTACGAAACTGGGGCCACCCCCAGCCAAGACGGTATGGGCGGAATTGGTGCTGTCGAAGACGTCTCGACCACATCGAGGAACTCACGACGCGGTGGCCCATTGCCCGGCGGGTCACGCGATCAAAAGCTAAGACCCCAGGGAGAGAACCCTCCTTAACCTCCCCCGCACCCCCGCCGCAGGCAGGCCCCGAGCCCGGTCAGGGCTGACGCCGTCCTCCTGACGTCAGAACGCGGACCCGACTTCTCCTCCCCTTCGCTCAATCCATCGCCCCGCCCTCCCGAACCTCAGCCCGAGAAAGCCCGCCCCCACGCACAGAAGCAGAACAACGAAAGAGATGGAGGCTCAGCGACCACCCCCGGAGAGCAACCACACAATCCAAGATCCCCGGACCCGCACCTCACCCACAAGGGTGATCACCCTCAACTGGGCTTGCAAGAAGCCCCGTTCACACCCCACGCTCACCCAGAGCAGCACAAACGCAACCCAAGACACAGAACGGCCCCCGCAGGGACTGGCATCCCGAGGCGAGGGCCTAACCACCAAGGAAGCAGAACCTTCCCGATGGCTGATCAGCAGCTTAACGCGCCCCCGTGCGGCCAGTCCCAGGTTCCGGCGGACGTTCCCCCGGGCGGCATCCACCACATCAACCGCCGCCACGCGGACCGCTTCACGGTCGTAGGCAACCACCTGGTCCAGCACCGCCAGCTCTCCCTGACGGCCATCGGTTTGGCGGCCCACATCCAGTCACTCTCACGCGGAGCCAGCGCCACGATCAAGACGTTGGCATCCCGCTTCCCGGAGGGCGAGGTCCGCATCGCAGCGGCGTTACGCGAACTGGAAGCACACGGCTACCTGACCCGAACCCGAGAGCGCCTGGCATCAGGCCGAGTGGTCACGCGCACGACGTCGTACAACAACCCGCGCGCGATGATTGGCAGTTCAGCGCCAAATCCCTCGCGGAAACCCCACACTCCGGCAACTCCCCCGCGCCCAAATCTGCCAATCGCCCCCTCAACGCCACCGGCCGCGACCCCCGAGAACTCAACGCCCTCCACTCCCTCCGACCCGGCCGCGTCACTCCTCGCAGACCTACGCCGCGACGACCCCCGCCTCCTGCTCGCAACCCGCGACGTACACCGTCTGGCGCCCGCGGTGACGACATGGCTGGACCGCGGCATCACCCCGGAGGCGGTCCGCCGAACCCTCACGGCCGGCCTCCCACCGGAACCCCTCCGCAGCCCGGCAGCCCTCCTGTCCCACCGCCTGACGGAGCTACTCCCCCCACCCCTGCCCGCACGCGCACCCACGACCCCGCCCCCACCCCGCCCGGCCCCACTCCAGAACTGCGACGGCTGCGACCGCGCATTCCGCTCCCCGGAGCCAGGCAAGTGCGCCACGTGCCGCCCGCCCGAGTCGAAGGTGGCCTAGCCCCAGCGGCGGTTGAGGTATTCCTCCCGGTTTGCATCTGCGGTATCACCCTCCGATCTGTGATCTTCGCAGCGAGTTGCTAACTTGATCGAACCAACGCATCTGGCGATCACAGAAGCAACCGGGTACACGGGGGAAAGGTGCTCACCCATGGCTTGGGAAGAATGGGATCAGCTCAAGGCCGAGGCGGCAGCCCGGCACTCGGCCAACATGCAACTCAACAGTATTCCGACGGATCCAGGCGGCGGAGGTGCGAGCCCGCACGGCGATCTCACCGTCAACCAGACAGACCTGGCAGCAGTCGGTAACGCCGCATAGGAACTCCGCACAGAATTCGAGGGCGTCAGCGACCGCGCCCGCCTCTCTTCCATGAAGGTCACGAGCAGCCTGAAGAAGAGCGACGGGTTCGCGCTGGGGGAGGCGCTGGATCACGTCGCCACGCACTGGGTCGACCAAGTTCAGAACCTTCTCGACGCGACGGCCCACATCTCCAACCACCTTGACTACACCAAAGGTGTGCACGCCAAGGACGAGGTATACATCGCCGGCACGATCAGCAGCATCGCCCAGCTGGACAAGGGCTTCGACGAGCGAGGGACGGGACACTGATGGATCTCGACGCCCTCCGCCACCTCAACTTCTCCCAGCTCGATGACGCCATCGACGACTGGGATCAGATGGCACGGGGCCTCAAAACCGTCGCCGACAACGCCGAAAAGAACCTCAAGGGGAAAGCCGACAGGGCCAACTGGACGGGATACAACGCGGCCGTCACCCGGGAGTTCGTCGACAAGACCTCGGGGGAGTTCAGTGACGCCCACACACAGGCGGACACCGTCACCAAGATCCTCAAGGACACCCGTGGCGAACTGGGGACATACAAGACCCAGTTGAACACCTTGATCGATTCGACCACAAACATGACGGTGGTGGACACAGGTAACGGCTCGTTCAACGTCATTCCCAACCCCACGACCGACCCTGCCGGCGCCAAGACCAATGCAGCCAGCCTGCGTGACCAGATCGAGGGAATCCTCAAGAAGGCCAGCGAAAGCGACACAACGGCCGCCAAAGCCTTGCGCCTCATCGTCGACCATGCCGAGTACGGCTTCTCGGACGCCAGTTACAACGACCGGGACTCTGCAGCCGCAGCGATCAAGGCAGCCGAGGAGGCCGCTAAGACGCTGCGCAAGGACCCACATGACGTGACGAACACGGAGCTGTCGTCCCTCGATTCAACCTTGGCCAAGTACAAGAACGATCCTCTCTTCGCCGAGCAGTTCGCCGTTGACGCGGGCCCGAAGAAGATCATGACGTTCTACGCGGGCATTGCCGATCCCTACGGAATGCATTACGACCCGGAGCGCGGGGCTCTGGCAAAGAAGCTTCAGAAGAACCTGGGCATCACGCTCGGAACAGCCACGCTCTCGGACAGCGCGAACATGCGGGGCTGGGAGAAGCAGATGGTGAGTCTGGGGTCGGGCGAACTCGGAACTGACGACGCCAACAACCCTCGCGGCTTCGCCGTCATGAGCAACCTCATGCGCTTCGGTGACTACGACGACCAGTTCCTCAACGACTACGGAGACAAGCTCTACGCGTTCGACAAGGAACACAACGTCAAGGGGCTCAGCCCTTGGGTCAATAACTGGAACCAGGGAGACCTCAACTTCTGGGGCAAGGACGACCGCGGTCGCGATCCGATGACTGGTTTCCTCGAAGCGCTCGGGCACAACCCGGACGCGTCGACGCAGTTCTTCGAGCAGCCTGACGGCTCCGGGGCCGGCGTTGACAAGGACTCCGAGATCAACGACCACCTCAAGTACCTGACCAAGGACCGCATCTGGCTCTCCGATGCCACGCTTGACGGCAATGACAAGGTCGTGGCTGGACGTGACTCCCTCGGGCACGCATTGGAAGCAGCCACCATCGGTTACCCATACGACGCCGACGCAAAGGCCATGCAGGCCGGAGATCACCGCACAGCCGCGACAGCGGGCGTCATGGAGCAGGTCGCATACCTCTACGGCAGCAAAGAGGGGCCGGATATGCTGCATGCCCAACCAGAACTGGCCGACAGTCTGGGCAAGATGGGCGGCGCCTACATCGACGACCTCGACTACAACCTGTCCGGTGTCGGCGAGAGCGCCATGGACGGCGATACCTTCCCACCCAAATATCCCGGGCGCGCGCACTTCACCAACGAGGGTGCGATCAACTTCTTGAGCGTTCTCGGACAGGACGAGAATTCACACCGTGCCGTCACTGCCGCGCAGCACCTTTACGCACTGAGCGCCCTCGACGCCTACCCCCCGACGACCGACGCCAACATCGGACACGCCCATGACGTGCTGACCACCGAGGCCCAGGCCCGGGGCATTCTCGACAACTCCCGGGTTCAGCAGGCCGAAGCTACGTACAAGGCTGGTTCGGAAGAGGCCAACAAATCGCTGGGACGGTCCGCCGACTGGATCAAGCTCGGGGCCGGAGCGGTCGTCGGCGGCGGTATCGCCGCGATTCCGCTTCCGGGGTCCACGGCAGCCGCTCTCGTAGTCGCGCCGCTCGCTGCGGACACCGTGGGGGAGGCGGTTAATACCTTTATCGGGCATCAGGTCGACAAGGGTGTGGACGCGGCAGAAAAGGATCCCACTCAACAGGCTCAGGTGACGAGCAGTGAATTCTACAAGAAGGGCGTAAATCAGCTCGGATCCGAATATGCGTCCTACATTGAGGACAGCCCCAAGGCCAAGGATATCGGCAACCAACAGGACTGGAACGAGGACATCAACAACGCGTACTACGGAACCGGCTCGCAAGAAAACGACTACCGTGGCCTCGCTCCACACAAGGACTGACCTGTGCAACGGATCAGCAGACGGCCACGTGCCCGCATTACGTGCCAGGTGGCGGCGAGTATTGCCCTGGCTACGCTCGGCCTTGCCTCGTGCAGTGACGGCGACGGCGGAAAGAAGGCTGAGCCGAGCTTGACCGCTTCCCATGTATGCGCGTCAACCCTCGACGCTTCGGCGGCTGCGGCTCTCGAGCGCATGGGTGACACCGAGGCGTTCACTGAACTCCCCGGAACTAATGACTCTGGAAAGCCCAACAAGTTCTCGCTAAAACGAGCCGCGGACACACTTCACAAGGACATGACGCAACGGAACCAGTGTGTCGTCTTCAAATCGGGAGACACCACCGGTCATCCATTGATCTCCGTGGATTTCTCGGCTGTTAAGCACCACCCGAGCACGACCACAGGTGACAGCGAAGGCTCGGATCCGTCCCGTTACCGGATGGGCGTGTACGCCGCGACGCACGGCACCACTGGGGCCTCGCTGTACTTCAAGTGCTCGACGCAGAATCCCGATGAGTCGGCGCAGTCCACGCCCTACGTCGAGGCAGAGCTTGTTGGACTCCCGGACCAGCTCTCGGCGAAGAGCACAGGGCGCGACAGGATGGCCGTCCTCAACGCCGTCTCACGCGCCATGGCAAAGGAGTTGGGTTGCGCCTCACAGGCATCCTTGCCATATCAAGTGCCTTCAGCCCAGGCCGATTGACACAACGAAGGTGGGTCGGCCATTACCCGCCCCGGAGCCCAAAGCGCTCGTTCCGGCCATGTGCCCTCAGGACTGACGGCCTCGACAGGATGAGGACGTGACGGACGCAGCCCCCGCGACGACGACTTCCTGCCCGCCGCGACGGCCGCCCCTGGAAGGTATCGGCCGTCGCGGCGGGCGTCCTGCTGGTTCTGGCCCGAGTCGGCGCTTGGCTGTTGTGGCCCGACGAGGGACCCGCCGTAGCGGTGCCCGGGAAGGTGTGCGAGAAGTCGCTGCCCGGCGCGGCAGTGAAGGGCCTCATGCCCGAGCCCGGCAAGAAGTTCCAAGAGAGGAACGCCTACAAGTGCGCCTCCGCCGGGCACAATCAGGAAGCCAAGCGCGGCTGGGCACTTGGGCACTGCTTGCTGACCGGCGGAGGGGCCAAGGTCGACGTCGGGTACCGGCTGCTCCAGGGTGGCGACTACACCCGCACCGAGGCCGAGCTCGATGCGCGCGAGTCCGGCCATACGCCGCTGACGCTCAGGGACACGATCGGGTACCTGGACGGCACCGGCGCCCACCTCTTCGTCAGCTGCCCTGTGCGTTCGGGCGGCGACGAGCTTCTGTCGGTCTCGGTCGGCGAGGGCGGCAGCGGCGGACCAGCCATGAAGGACCACGCAGCGCGCGCCAACGCGGCCATCCTGGCCGCCGCCACTGCCCGGCACGCGGCCCAGGACAACCGACAGTGCACCGCCGCGGAGAACCTGCCGGACGGTGAGCCTGACATCGGGTGAGCCGGGGGCGTCCTCGGCGTCTCGGCCTGCTCGCGGCCCGCCTTGAAGGCGGCGGCCAGCGCGACGGGGTCGGCGTCGTCTGCCCGTTCAGGATCGTGTGGGACGTCCCGGATGGGGACCGTCAGCGGCCCTGGTTGGGGTTGTGCTGGTTGTCGTTCGGTAGAGGTGCGCACGGCTGTGGGTTCGTGAACTGCGGTGCCCCGTAAGGCTGCCCCTGGAAGGGCGGCTGGGCCGGAGGGTAGGGCGGCGGCGAGGCCTGCGCGGCCGCCGCGCGGCGTCGGCTGCGGGTGATCGCAACGGCGCTCGCGGCACCGGCCACGACAAGCGCGCCTACTCCGATGCCGATCCAGAGGGGAGTGTTGCTGTCATCGCCCTTGGACGCCGCCGCCGGAGCTGCGGAGCTGCTGTCGCCTGGAGCCTGGGCGCCCTTGGAGGGCTTGGTCGACGGCGACTTGGACGCTGTGACGGGGTAGTCCGGGAGCAGGTACTTGCCGGCCGGGCCGGGATCGCCTGGGCTTGTCAGGGCGATTCGCGGGCGGGCGATTCCGTAGCCAATGGAGTCGTTGCGCTTCTCACCGTCTGTGGGAGCACCGATGGTGTTGAGCATGACCCGGAGGACCTGATTGTTCGTCCAGGCGGGGTGCTTGGACCAGAGCAGGGCCGCGCTGGCGGAAACGATGGCGGTGGCGTCACTGGTTCCGTCCGTCTTGCACAGGCCGGTCTTCCCTCCACATGCATGGAGCATGTCTTCGCCGGGCGCGGACATGTCGACCTGAGCTCCATGTGTCGACCACGCTGCCCGGTGGAGATCCTTCCCGATGGCCCCGACGCCGACTACGCCCGGCGTGGCTGCGGGAAAGCTGAGGGAATTGCCCTTGTCGCCGTCGTTTCCAGTACCAGCAAAGATCAACACACCTTTCTTCAAGGCGAAGTCGACGGCCTTGGTGATCTTTGAGAAATCCCCCGGCTCCCCCGCAACCCCTTGAGAGATGTTGACGACCCGTGCTCCGTGATCCGCAGCGTAGCGAATCGCCGTCGCTACGGAGTCTTCGAATTTGGCCTCGGACTCCCACTTGTTCGCTGACTTCGTCACGTCGGGCAGTCTGATCGGCATGATCTTCGTGCCCGGAGCAAGGCCAAAGGAGCCTTGTCCGCCGCCGTACGCCTCGGTTCCAGCAATGAGACCTGCCATGCCTGTCCCGTGACCGTTCCGGTCGATGGTCTCGTCGCCGGCTTCATCGGGAGCCAGGTCCTCACCCTGCACGATGCGGCCCTGCAAATCCGGGTTCGACGGATCAACACCCGTGTCGACGACAGCGGCGGTAACGCCCTTGCCTGTGCTGGTCTTCCACATGCTCTCGGCCTGCATGGCGTCGAGGAACCACTGCTGGGATCGCGTCGAGTCAGCGTGTGCGGAAGTAGTTGCCGTGCCCACCAACAACAAACCGAGAGCGGACGCTGCTGCCGCACCGCGGCGTCGGCAACGAGTGCTCATGGTGGGCATGCGCTACCTCTCGATGTTCCATGACCGGCGGCCGACCGCAATTCGAGGCGATCGAAGGGGCTAGTAGGACTCCGTTAAGTTGCTGTGGTTCTTGGGTTCTGGCTGGTGGTTGATGTTCTGGGCAGGGGGCGGTGGCAGGTGGTGCAGGTGCCGGTCCAGCAGTTCAGCAGCTCTTGGATGGTGTCGAGGATCTGGTAGAGGGTGAGTCCGCTGTATCGGCTTTTGGGGCCAGGCGCTGTTCGGTGAGGAACGCGTGGGCGGCGGTGACCAGGGTGACGTGGTGATGCCAGCCCATCCATGAACGGCCCTCGAAGTGGTCCAGGCCGAGACCGTGTTTGAGTTCCCGGTAGTCGTGCTCGATGCGCCAGCGGATCTTCGCCAGGCGGACCAGTTCGGCAAGCGGGGTGTCGGCGGGCAGGTTGGACAGCCAGTAGTCGGTGGGTGCTTCGGCGCCTTCGGGCCACTCGGCCAGCAGCGTCACTTCGGGCAGGACACCGTTCCAGCAGCCCTGCCGCGCGGTGGCGGCTGCCTGGGCCAGGCGGCGTGCCTTGACCCCGGCCGGCCGCACCCGCAGTGCCAGAAAGCGCGAGCGCATCGGCCCGCGGGAGCCTGCACGCCAGGTCACCTCGGTGAACGCCGGCCGGCCATGGCCAGCGGTCAAAGCGGCCACGGAGGACGGTTTATCGCGGTAGCGGGACTGCGGCTTGCGGCCGTTCCCGGACCACGCCGGGGCGGTGGGCTGCGCGTCGTGCGGGTGGACGGTCACGTCCGAACGGACCGCCACGACATATGTGATGCCCCGCTCGCTCAGGCCGTCGCGGAAGTCGGCGTTCTGCCCGTAGCCGGCGTCGGCCACCACCACCGGCGGCACCAGCCCCCACCCGGCCAGCTCATCAAGGGTGTCCAATGCCAGGCGCCACTTCTCCCGGTGCCCGACCTCTGGCGGTATCCCGGTCTTCTGCCGCCGTCCGGCGTCGTGCGCCCACTCCTGGGGCACGAATAATCGCCACTGCAGCGGACAGGACGCGGCGTCGGAGACCGCGTGCACGCTCACCGCGACCTGGCAGTTGGCCTGCTTGCCCAAAGCCCCGCAGTACTGAGGGGCGACCGCCACCGACATCTTCCCGTCCTTGGGGAACGACACATCATCGACCGCCCAGGCATCCGGGCTGATCTGCGGCACCATCCGCTCCGCGATCCGCCGCCGCACCGGCACCGGATCCCAGGTGGACTGGTTCACGAACTGCTGCAGGTTCTGCTCGTTGCCATCCGGCAGCCGCTCCGCCATCGGCTGGATCGACTTACGCCGCCCGTCCAGCATCAGTCCCCGCAGATAACAGTCACCCTTCGCCCGCTGATCCTTGCGCGGCACCGATGCGAACACGTCAGCCACGAATAACGCCAACTTCGCCCGAGCACGGTTCACTTCATGCGTGTCCATACCCTCCAACATGCCCCCGAATAGGACGGCGAGACAGACCTAACGGAGCCCTACTAGAGGCCTTGATGCCTCTCACCCCGCAGGCCTTCAGCCGCGCGTGCTCGGACCCGGCCCCTGCGGACCGCCGTACGGCGAGTTCGGGTCATGGCCCACAGGGTGGTTCTGCGGGGCGCCGTATGACTGGTACTGCTGCGGCTGACCGGGACCAGGTGCGGGAACCGAGGCCGGGGCGTAGGGATACGCGGGCGGCTGCTGAGCAGCGCTGCGCTTGCGGCTGCGGGTGACGCCTACGGCGACACCCGCAGCAATCACGACTGCGGCGCCCACGCCGATGCCGATCCACAGAGGGGTGTTGCTGTCATCGCTCTTGGACGCAGCTGCCGGCGCAGCCGACTTGACCCCACCCTCGGCCTTGGAGGGCTCGGCAGACGGCGACTTGGCGGCTGCAACGGGGTAGTCCGGGAGCGGATACTTGTCGGCCGGACCCGGGTTTCCTGGGTTCGTCAGGGCGATGCGGGGGCGGACCGATCCGTAGCCGGTGAAGTCGTTACGCCTGTCCCCATTGGCTGCGCCGCCAATGGTGTTGAGCATGACCCGGAGAATCTGGTTGTTGGTCCAGTTCGGATGCTTGGACCAAATCAGAGCAGCGCTGGCGGAAGCCAAAGCCGTGGCATCACTGGTGCCGTGGCTCCTGCAGAGACCGGTGTCGCTGGACTTGCTCCCACAAGCGTGGACCATGTCATCGCCTGGAGCGGCGATATCCACCTGCTTACCGTGAGTGGATTCATCCGTCATGTGGAGATCCTTGCCGAGCGCACTCACAGCGACTACCCCCGGAGTGGCCGCCGGATATTCCGCCTTATTTAGGCCTTCTCCATCATTTCCGGTGGAAGCAAAGATCAGCGCACCCTTCTTCAGCGCGTAATCCACTGAGTCCGTGAGCTGTGGCGAGCCGTTGAGAACTCCCTGGGAGATGTTGATGACCTTGGCGCCGTGGTCCACCGCGAACCGGATTGCCTTCGGAGCGACCTTGTTGAATTGTTCAGCCGCACCGTACTGGTTGTTCGCCTTGCTCCCGTCCGGCATCCGAATCGGGAGGATCTTGGCGCCCGGCGCCAAGCCGAAAGCCCCCTGGCCACCTCGCCGTGCTCCCGTCCCGGCGATCAGACCGGCCATTCCGGTACCGTGACCTTCATAGTCGGTGTGCTCATCGCCGGCCTCTTTCGGCGCCAGGTCCAAACCGTCCAGGATCCGCCCCTGCAAGTCCGGGTTGCTCAACTCGACCCCGGAGTCGATCACAGCGACAGTGACGCCTTCACCGTTGCTGGTGCGCCACATGCTTTCGGCCTTCATTGCAGTGAGGTACCACTGCTTTTCGCGATTGGATTCCGCGAGGGCGGGCGTGGCTGCGGCACCCACCAGCAGCAATCCGAGAGCTGTCGAGGAAACCACTCGGCGGCCGTAACGAGTGCGGCTGCTGGACATGCGACTACCTCTCGCTGTTCTTGGGGGCATCATCGATGACGGGTGGCACATTCCTCTGGTCGTTCGGCTGCCAGGTCGCCTCGTTCTCTACGAGGTAGTCGGGGCGGTCGCCCTGCTCCTCATCTTGGCGACCCTGAGGTTGAGCGCCGCGGGGCACCGTGCCTCCGCGCCCCACCTGGCCCGTGCCGTGAGTACCTTCTTGGGATGCTCCCCCGGTGCCCTGACCGCGGACCAAACCTGAGCCCCCGGAACTGAACGAGCGAGCATTTGCGCGGCCTTGCTGCTGCGGCCGACCTCCTACGATGCCGCCGCTCTCGCCCGTTGCCCCGGTTACTCGTCGTCCCGAGGCCCCGCCGCGCGAACCTGCGCTTCCGCCTGCTGGCGTCGGCCTGGCTCCCGTCCCTCCCTGAGCCGGTGTGCCTCGGCCGCCTGTGGCACCCTCCCTGCCCACCACCGTGCCGCGGGGAATACCCGTTGAAGGCCTGCCCGTTGTCGGTTGAGGACGCCCACCCGCCACGCCGCCGTTGGTCGGAAGTCGACCAGGCTGACCCGACACCGCCCGGCCCGTGGCGCTCTGGCCGGGCATCATGGGGCCGCGTGTCCCCGGCGTGGTCGGACGACCGGTAGCACCCTCAGCCGGTGCAATGCCTGTCCGAGGCATCCCTGCGGCTCGACCCGCCTGAGAGGTTCCTCGTGCCGTGACCGACGGTCCGGTGCCTCGCGCAGTGACGGGACTTCGTCCTGGGCCGCCAAAGGCCGGCGGGATCATTCCGGTTGAGGGGGGCATGCCTCCGGGACCCGTCGGGCCAGGGCCAACCGGGCTTGGTCCGGTAGTGGTCGGAAGGGGCTGCTTGGCTTCAGGCAGCGTACCTACCGAGTCGATGCCCACCTGAGTGGGACGTTCGTCAAGGTTCGGCATCGCGCGTTCCGGTGTGACTGTCCCGTGGTGTGCCGCTGTCACATCCGAAGTGGGGGTCGTGTGACCCGTCGCCTCAGCCACAGACCTGGTCGTTCCGGTTGCAGACACGGACTTCGCAGCAGCCCCGCCGTCTCCCTCCCTCTGTGAGGAGTCTCGAGAGACGCTGTCGGGCACCAGGGCCTTCGGCGGCGGCGGAAACTTCGGCCGGGTCAATCCCGACATCTGTGTGGAGGACAGCGAGTACGCCTGTCCCAACTTCCGCATCTCACCGGCGGCTTCCTGCCGGACCTTCTCCTTGTTCGCCGCGATCGCCTGAAGCTCGGCCGACGACTTGCTCGCGACGGCCCCGGCGTCAGGGTCGTTGTGCGCCGCCTTCGCCGCATCCAGGTTCGACTGCGCACTGGCCTTGTCCCGCGGGATGGAAGCCTGGGCTGTGCCGATTGCCTTCGATGCCTGGGCGAGCCACTTCGACGAGTCCTGGCTGAAATCACCCAGGGTCAACGTCGCGTTGGCCAGATCTCCTGCCCAGGTACGGAACGACTCCGCGCCCTGGCCCTTCCATTCCACCCACTGGGGCCGGACCTTCAGATCCTCGGCGATGGAGTGGATCTCTTTGGCCGCCGCGGCAAGCCTGTCGGCCGCTGCCTGCACCGTGCCGGAGTTCGCCTGGTCGAGCCATTCCAGCATCTGCTCATGGCTCATGCCGTCAAACGGGTCCTTGGCCATCAGAGCTTGTTCTCCGTCCCGCTGCCCTTGGAGTCCGGAGCAGACTTGCTCGATGCTCCGGAGTCACCGGCGTCGCTCTTGGTCTGCTCCGTCCCGATCTCATCCATCTTCGGCCCCTCACCGTGGTGCCACAGCTTGGACTTCTCGGGGTCGTAGTCGCCGCCGTAGTGCTGCTTCGTCTCCGTGCTGATCGCCAGCATGCGGTCCCGGAGATCTGTGTCGATCCCCTTGTAGGTCTTGTGCGAAGCCAGCACCGCGATCCCCATGCCCTCTATCGAGTCGGAAAGGACCTGTGACAGGTGTTCCAGCTCCGTGAGCACCGTCTGGTACGACGTGTACAGGCCTGCGGCGTCGCCCCAGGCCCCGCTGCCACCCCCGAACTGATGACGTGTGAGCGGCTCCTGGCCGATCTTCTTAGGGCCTGCGTCAGAACCCTTGAGGTTCTTGATCAGCTCATCAACCCGCTGCTGGAACTTAGTGAACGACTCAAGTTCGGTGACCACCTCCCCCACCGCCGCCTGTGCCGCCCCCACCGCTCCGAGTACGCCGAAGAAGGCCCACGGCGAGCCGTCGCTGCCGCCGCCCTTGTCCGCTGCCTCTGCCATCGCGTCCTCCCCGTTCCCCGCGTCCCGTACAGACCGCTCGTCGAGCGGCGTCGGCCGGCGTCATGCAGACCGCTCGTCCCGTCGCGTCGCCCGCCGAAGGTCCATCGGCGGGCGCCCTCGTCTACGAAGTCTCGACAACAACTCTAGCCAAGCGCACTGTCAGTTCACACGTCGCCCGTTGCAGAGTCCATCGACATCGCGTCACACAACGACACGACGTGTCACAAGTCGCAACGGGCAGACAGGGCTTGGCATTTCACTCCGTTGATGTCGCCATCGTCAGAGGCGCCGTTGACGTTCGTCAGCATCGCCGTCTCCGGGCCGGGCGGGATCAGGCCAATCCGGAGAGGATCAGTCCGTCGACACCATCGCCGGAGCGGACGCGTTCGTCACCACCGCCGCTTGCGGGCGGATCGGGAGGCGGTTGACCGGGCGGCCCGTGGCCGCGCGGACCGCTGAGGCCACTGCCGCCGGGGACGCGACCACCGGGACCGCGCTTGCCGCCTTCGCTCCGAAGGGGGCCACCACGTCCCGTTCCTCGACCAGTTTGACGATGCGGATGTCGGGGGCGTCCAGGGACGTCGGGAGCGCGTAGCCCGTGAAGTCGGGGTGGCGGACCAGGCCCCTGGGGGTGCGGAGGTTCTCCGTGAGGGCGGCGCCCACGCCTTGCGTGACGCCCGCTTCGATACGGGCCGTCAGCTGGGCCGGGTTGAGGACTCGGCCCACGTCCTGCGCCACCGCCAGTTCCACCACCCGCACCGAGCCGAGTTCGATGTCCACGTCGACCACCGCGCGGATCGCGCAGAACGCGAGGCCCACGAAGGCGTCGCCCTGGCCGTCGGCGTCGAGGGGTTCGGTGGGGTGCGGGCGGCACTGGGCCGTGGCCCACAGTTCCTTGCCGTCCATCGCCTCGGTGACCGTCGTCGACAGGACTCCGTCGTACGACGTGATCTTGCCGTCGGCGATCTGGAGCAGCTCCGTGGACATGCCGAACTTGTGCGCCAGGGGCTGGAGAAGCTGGGTGCGGACCATCTTCGCGGCGCGTTCGACCGCTCCGCCGGAGACCCAGGTGTGGCGGCCGCGGCAGCCGGGGCCGGCCGGCGGCTGGTCCGTGTCGACCGGGGCGACCTGGACCTCGTCGATGCCGAGGGTGTCCTGGACGATCTGCCTCGCCAAAGTAGTAAAACCCTGGCCGGTTTCCACGGCAGCGCAGATGACCGTCGCCACGCCGTCGTGGACCTTCACCGTCGCCGTCGACACCTCGTCGGTGCCTTCCGCGCCGAGCATGTGCACCATGCCGATGCCGTAGCCGACGCCGCGGCGCACCGCGCCGGGTTCGCCCGCGCCTTCGGGGCCTCCGGGCAGCAGCCACTCGTCCTCGGGGGTGTCCCTGGGAAGCTCCGGCAGCGGGAAGTCCCGTACCGCGCCCAGCAGTTCGGCGACCGGTGCCGGGCACGTCACCGTCTGCCCGGTCGGGAGTACGTCGCCCGTCGCCATGGCGTTGCGCAGGCGCAGCTCCGCCGGGTCGATGCCGAGTTTCTTCGCCAGCTTGTCCATCTGCGCCTCGTACGCGGCGCAGACCTGGAGGGCGCCTTCTCCGCGTACGTGGCCGGAGGGCGGGTTGTTGGTGCGGACCGCCCAGCCCTCGATGAAGGCGTGCGGGACGACGTACGGGCCGCAGGCGAAGGAGACCGCGGCGGCGAGCGCCTCCGAGGACGTGTCGGCGTACGCGCCCGCGTCGAGGAGGATCTGCGCCTCGACCTTGACCAGCTTGCCCTCGGCGTCCGCGTGGTGGCGGTAGCGCAGGAGGGTGGGGTGGCGGTGGGCGTGGCCGAGGAAGGACTCCTCGCGCGTAGCGGTGAGCTTGACCGGGCAGCCGGTCCTCAACGCGAGCAGTCCGAGCGGGAGTTGGAAGCTCTGGTCCTCGCGGTCTCCGGTCGCGCCGGGCACGCCCGTGACGACGACCTTCACGCGCTCGGGTTCGAGGCCGTAGCGGGCGGCGGCGAGGTCGCGGTCGCCGTGCGGGTCGGTGGAGGCGATGTAGAGCTCCACTCCCCCGTCGGGCCGCGGGACGGCGAGGCCGGCCTCGGCGCCGATAGGGGCCGGGTCCTGGCGGCCGATGCGGTACTGGCCCTCGACGACGACTTCGCCGACCGCGTCCTGGTCGCCGTGGCGCAGGGGGATGTGGCGGATCAGGTTGCCGTCGGGGTGCAGGGGTTCGGCGGCGAAGGACTGTTCGGGGTCGGTGACCGGTTCGAGCACCTCGTACTCGACGAGGACGGCCGCGGCCGCCATGCGCGCGGTGTCCGGGTGGTCGGCGGCGACGGCCGCGATGGCCTCGCCGTGGTGGCGTACGACGTCGGAGGCGAACACCGGGCGGTCCGCGGCGCGGTGACCGGGAAGCGGCGCTCCGGGGACGTCCTCGTGCGTGATGACGGCGCGTACGCCGGGCATCTCGCGCGCGTGGGTGGTGTCGATGGACAGGATGCGCGCGTGCGGGTGCGGGGAGCGCAGGACGGCCGCCCACAGCAGGCCCTCGGCCCACAGGTCGGCGGCGTACGGGAAGGTGCCCTCCGTCTTGGCGCGCGCCTCGGCGGGCGGCAGGGAGGCCCCGAGGCCGTGCGGCAGTGGCTCCTCCACGGGGGGCGCGGTGGCTGTTGCTTCGTCACTCACGCCAGGCCTCCGTCCTGAATACCTTCGGTCGCGCTGGGTCCCGCCTGGTGCGGGATGCGGGCCTCGCCCCCGGCGTCATCCGCGGAGGCGGCCGGGCCCGTCGAGTCCGCCGCCATGATCGCGCCCGTCGCCGTCGCCTCGCGTTCGGTGACGACCTGCTGTACGGCGTCCAGGATCCCGCGGTAGCCGGAGCACCGGCACAGGTTGCCGCACAGCGCCTGGCGGGCCTCCAGTTCGGTGGGGGCCGGGTTGCCCTCGAGGAGGTCGTGCACGGTCATCGCCATGCCGGGCACGCAGAATCCGCACTGGACGGCACAGCGGCCGGCGAGGGCGCGCTGCACGTCGGAGGGCTGCCCGTCCGCGGCCAGGCCCTCCACGGTGCGTACTTCGCTGCCGGCGGCGGTGGCACCGGGCACGAGGCAGGAGGCCACGAGACGGCCGTCGACCTGCACATTGCAGGCACCGCACTCGCCCTGCGAGCAACCGTCCTTGGCCCCGGCGAGGCCGAGGCGCTCGCGCAGGACGTAGAGCAGGGACTCGCCGATCCAGGCGCCCGTGACGGGACGGTCGGTGCCGTTGACCCGCAGGACGTAGGAGGCGAGGGGGTGGTCGTCGTGGAGAGGGGCGACCACTGCGTCGGGGGCGGGCTCGTCGGGGGCGGCGTCCTCAGGAGCGGGGGCTTCGGTGACCTCGGGGGCCTCGTCGACCTCAGGAGCCGCCGGAGCCGCAGAGACCTCCGGGACCTCCGCAGCCTCGGCGGTCGGCACCCGCACCGGCTCCTCCGCCGATTCGGCGGCGACGTCCGCGAAGGCATGCGCCTCGCTGTCCGCCGTCCCGACCGGCTCGGGTTCACCGCGTCCGCCGTGTACGGCGTGTATGCCGCTTACATTCCCCTGCGCCGGCTCCGGCGCGATCTCAGGCGCGACTTCGGGCTCGAACTCGGGCTCGACCTCGGGCTCGACCTCGGGCTCCGGAACGCCCCCCGAAGGCTCCCGCGCCCACTCCTCCGCCGCCCAGGGCGCCACCGCGCCCCCCGGCAGAGTCGCCGGAGGCGTCCGACCCCACTGCGCGGCGATGGACGATGTAGTGAACTCGCCCGACTCGTCCGGAAGATCCCCTTCGGCGATGACCGGAATCGACCACTGCCCGGTCTGTCCCGCCTGCCCCGCCGGTTCGGCCACCGCATGGCCGTGGGCGGGGGGCGCCTGGTGCCCGGCGTCCGAGAAGTTCCACTGCCCGGTCACTCCGGCCCCGTGACCGTACGAAGGCATCGCCTCCGGAGCGGCCGGCTCGGCGTGTTCGGCAGGTTCGGGCCAGTGCACCTCGCCGGTCGCCGCGCCCGTGGGCGCCGCCTGCGCGCCCGTCACGTCGGGCGGCAGCACCCACACACCCGTCGCCGCCGGGTCCGTGGCCGCCGGGCCGCCGGGCGCGATGGTGATCTGCGGCGGTACGTAACCGTGTCCCGGCGCGGCCAGCGGCACGTCGGGCAGGCCACCCTCGGGGAGCTGCACGAAGGCGGTGGCGTCCGCGTCGTAGTCGCCCTGGGGCAGCGGCTCCCAGCCGCCGCCCTGGTGGCCACCGTGGTTGTGCTCGTCAGTCACGACAGCGCCCTCCCAAGTGCACGTCGGGCCAGCGCGGCGACCGTGCGTCGCAGGTGCAGTACGGCGGGCGGCAGCTGTTCCTGGGTGCCGTCCGGGGCCGGGGCGGCGTCGGGGATGCAGGCCGCGGCGACGTACTCGCCGAATGCGGTCAGCGCCTCGGGCACGAGCGTCCGCTCGCCGTCCCAGTCGATGAGCGAGGCCACCCACTGCTCGGCCTCCAGGGGCCGCAGCGGCATGGGCGCGACGGCGCCGACCGCGCACCGCACGCCGCGCCTCGCGGGGTCGAGGACGAGCGCGACGGACGCGAGGGCGCGTCCGGGGCCGGTACGGCCGGTGGCCTTGAGGAAGGTCTGCGGGGCGTGCAGGAGCGGCACGCGCACGAAGCCGATGAGTTCGCCGGGGCTGAGCATCTCCATGCCCGCGAGCAGGTGGGAGACGGGGACCTCGCGCCGCGCGCCGCCGGGGCCCGCGATGACGAGGGTGGCTTCGAGGGCGGCCAGGACGGGCAGGGTGTCGCCGGTCGCCGCGGCGGAGGCGATGTTGCCGCCGAGGGTGCCCGCGTTACGGATCTGGGGCGGTCCGGCGGCGCGGGCCGCGGCCGCGAGCGCGGGGATCAGAGCGGCGAAGTCGGGGCGTCCGATGCGGGCGTGGGTGAGGCCGGCGCCGAGCAGAGCGTGACCGTCCTGGTACTGCCAGCCGCGGATCTCGCTGATGCGGCCGAGACCGACGAGGGCGGCGGGGCGCAGCAGTCCGGCGTTGACCGAGGCCATCAGGTCGGTGCCGCCCGCGACCGGGACCGCGGCGGGCATGGCGGCGAGTGCTGCCACGGCCTCGTCGAGCGAGCCCGGGAGCGTCACGGCCTGCGTTGCGTGCGTGGTCAAACCGGCTGCCCCTTCCCGATGTCCGGCACTTCGCCCGGCGGCTTCGGCATGTGAGCCGTCGTTCGCGCCGTTACGCCTGTTCCGCCGTACGGTACGTGCTGACAGGCCGGACGTGGCAACTCTGGCACATCTTCCCGGGGGCCCGGCGAGGGGGTCCGCTAGGAGGCTTTCGCCCCGAGGACCAGGGAGATGGATCGATTTCACCCCTGGTCACCGGTCGGTACGCATTGCCACTCTTCGGTGATTTTTGTAAGGCTTTTTCGTGCGGTCCCACGGTCCCAGGGCCGGAGCCCCGGGGCACGCGTACGGCGGGCGTCTCACACGTTCGGGGGCGCCCCCTCGATCGGGCGTCCGAGCACACCCGGTCGCTGCTGCCACGGAAGGGGTCCTGTGGGCGGGCGGTAGCCGACGCCGAGGGCGTCAAGACGGCCGTAGTGGGCGGTCATTCGGCGCCGGAAGTCCGCGTAGTCGCGCTCGGCGGGCGCGGGCAGGGCGCTCCAGGCGACCTCGGCGAGGGCGGCCAGGCGCGGGAACACCTGGTAGTCGACGCGGGCCTGGCTCTCCATCACCTCGGTCCACACGTTGGCCTGGGTGCCCAGGACGTGCCGCGCCTCCTCCTCGGTGAGCTGCGGGGGGACGGGCTCGAAGCGGTAGACGTCCTCCAGCGTGCGGACGTATCCGATGGGCATCGGCTCGTCGTCGCCCGGCGCCTGACGGTGGTCCAGGTACACCTGCTGCTCGGGGCACATGACGACGTCGTGTCCGGCTTGGGCGGCGGTGATGCCGCCCTGGTAGCCGCGCCAGGACGACACGGCGGCGCCGGGCGCGAGGCCGCCCTCCAGGATCTCGTCCCAGCCGATGAGGCGGCGGCCGCGTTCGGTGAGCCAGGTGTCGAAGTGCCGGATGAACCAGGACTGGAGCTCGTCCTCGTCCTTCAGGCCGAGTTCGGCGATCCGGGCCTGCGCGGTGGGCGACAGCTTCCACTGGTCCTTGGGGCACTCGTCGCCGCCGATGTGAATGAACGGCGAGACGTCGGCGGGGAAGAGGCCGAGGAGTTCCTCGAATACGCCCTCGTAGAAGCGCAGCGTGTGGTCGGTCGGCGCGAGTACGTTCGGGGTTACTCCCCAGTTGTCCCAGACGGTGAGGGAGGCGGTGTCGACGACGTCCGTGTTGCCGAGTTCCGGATAGGCCGCGATGGCCGCCTGGGAGTGGCCGGGTACATCGATCTCGGGGACGACGCGGATATGCCGTTCGGCGGCGTACGCGACGATCTCCCGGATGTCGTCCTGCGTGTAGAAGCCGCCGTGCGGACGGTCGTCCCACAGAGGGGAGGCGCGGTGGCCGAATTTCGTGCGTGCGCGCCAGGCGCCCTGCTCCGTGAGCCTGGGGTGGCGCTTGATCTCGATGCGCCATCCCTGGTCGTCGGTGAGGTGGAAGTGGAAGACGTTCAGTTTGTGCGCGGCGAGCAGGTCGAGATAGCGCAGGATCCCGTCCTTGGGCATGAAGTGGCGTGATACGTCGAGCATCAGGCCGCGCCAGGCGAAGCGGGGGGCGTCCTCGACGGTGCCGGTGGGAACGGTCCACCTGCGGCCCGGATCGAGGGGTGCGCGCCGGAACGCGTCGGGGCCGAGGAGCTGACGGAAGGTCTGGGCGCCCCAGAAGACGCCGGCCGCGCCGCCGCCTTCGATACGGACGGTCCGCCGGTCGACGGTCATCCGGTAGGCCTCCGGGCCGAGTTCCGGGTCGATGCGCAGCTCGATACGGGTTTCACCGTCGCGCAGGTCAACGCCGGTGCCGGCGTAAAGCAGGCCGAGGCCCGTGGCCGCTCCGACGGTCGAGCGCAGCCAGCGGGCGACGCCCTCGGTGCCCGCGCCGGCGTCGATCGTGGTGGCGTCGCCGAGTTCGTGGAGGCCGTCACCGGGCGCCGTCCGGCGGGGTGCGGGAATGAGATCTGCCGAAGTCACTGACGTCAGTCCTTAACCGCGCCGCCGAGCCCGGACACCAGGCGCCGCTGTACGAGTACGAAGAAGACCAGTACCGGAATGGTCATTACCGTCGACGCCGCCATGATGCCGCCCCAGTCGTTCTCGTCGGGTTTGAAGAAGACGAGCAGGGCCATGGGCAGGGTCGACTGCGAGGTGTCGCTGATGATGAAGGACTTCGCGAACAGGAAGTCGTTCCAGGTGGAGATGAAGGAGAAGACGCTGGTCGCCACGAGGCCGGGAAAGACCAGCGGGAAAAGGATCTGCCAGAGGAACCGGGTGCGGCTCGCCCCGTCGATGTACGCGGCTTCCTCAAGCGCTTCAGGGACGGCCTTCACAAAGCCCCGGAGCATCCACACGGCGAACGGCAGGGAGAACGCCAGGTGGGGCAGGATCAGTGAGCCGAGTGTGTTGAGCTGCCCGAAATCCCGCATGAGGAAGAAGAGCGGAATGGTGAGGGCCTCGACGGGCACCATCTGCGCGACCAGGAACATGATGAGAAGCGTCGTGCGGAACCTGAACCGGAACCTTGTCACCGCGGTCGCGGCGAGGAATGCGACGAGGGCGGAGACCACGACGACGGTGCCCGCGACGATCAGGCTGTTGACAAAGTACCGGCCGAATTCCTCCTGTTGGAAGACGCGCCGGAAGGAGTCGAGCGAGGGCGCGAGCGTCCAGGGTCTCGGCTCGGTCGACTCGATCTCGCCGGCCGGTTTGAAGGCGCCGAGCACCATCCAGTAGAGGGGGAAGGCGACGACGAGGGCGATCAGGAGCGCGGACGCCTCGGCGGCGAGCCGCCACGGCCGCCGCACCCTCACCCGTACCGGATTCACAGCTCCTCCCCTCTGCGGCGCAGGATCCGCAGGTAGCCGAGCGTGACGGCGAGCAGGATCAGCAGCATGACGACGCCGATGGCCGAGCCGAGGCCGTACTGGCTGGACGCGAAGGCCTTTTGGTACGCGTACACGTTGAGTACGAGGTTCTGGCCCGCGATGCCGCCGCCGTTGGTCATGACGTAGATCTGGGTGAACACCTTGAAGTCCCAGATGACCGACTGGACGGTGACGACGAGGAGGATCGGCCGCAGCATCGGTGCGAGCACCGAGCGCCAGATCCGCCACTGCGAGGCCCCGTCGAGCGCCGCCGCCTCGACGACCTCCGCCGGGACCGCCCTGATGCCCGCGTACACGGTGATCATCACGAACGGGAAGGAGCACCAGACCACTTCGAGCAGGACGAGCGCGAAGGCGCTGTAGCGGCCGTACGTCCACGAGAAGTCGCCGAGCCCGAACACCCGGTTGACCGGGCCGAAGTCCGGGTCGAAGAGGAACATCCAGACCGTGGAGCCGGTCACTGCGGGGGTCGCCCAGGCGCCGAGCGCGGCCAGCATGAGGGCGAGCCGGGGCAGGGCCCGTACGCGGGTGAGCAGCACGGCGAGGGCGCAGCCGACGGCGAGCGTGGAGACGACGCACGCGGCGGCGAACAGGACCGTGGCGAGCAGCACCTGCCAGAACTGCTCGTCGGCGAAGAGCGTCGCGTAGTTCCCGAGCCCCTGGAAGGTGGTCGGTTCGCCGCCGCTGACCTGGGCCTGGGTGTATTCGAGGAACGAGATCAGGCCGAGTTGCCAGACGGGGTAGACGAGGAGTCCGCCGAGGAGGAGCAGGGCGGGGGCGAGATAGAGCCAGGGGGTCCAGGCGCCGGTGCGGCGGGCGGTGGTGGTGGCCACGTGGTCAGCCCCCGGTGCGGAAGGCGGTGTCCATCTTCTTCGCCGCGTCCCGCGAGGCCGTCGCCACGTCCTTACGTCCGCTGACGATCTCCTGGAACATGGTCGGCAGGACGAGCGAGGCGTCTATCTGGCCCCAGGCGGGCGAGGCGGGCACGAACTTGGCGCCGGCGCCGAGGGTCTTGATGAAGGGCGCGACGAAGGGCCCCTTCTTCGCGACGCTCGCGCGGACATCCGTGTACGTGGGCAGGAAGCCCATCGCGTCGAAGAGTTCGCCCTGTGTCTTCTTCGAGGCGAGGCTCTTCATGAGGTCCACGGCGAGCGTGCGGTGCGAGGTGCTCTTGAGTACGCCGATGTTGTTGCCGCCCGCGAAAGCGGGGGCGATGTCCCCCTTGTCCGCGCCGGGCAGGGGCACGACGGCGTACTCGCCCTTCACCTTGCCGTCCTCCATGGCCTGGTGGCTGAAGTCGCCTCCGATGGCCATGCCGGCCTTGCCGGAGGCGAACGCGGTGACGGTGTCGTTGCCGCCCATGCCCGCGCACTTCGCGGCGGGACAGTTGTCGCCGCCGAAGAGGGACGTGTACGCCTCGATGCCCTTGCGCGCGGCCGGGCTGTCGATGGTCGACTCGTACGATCCGCCCTTCTTCTCGGCGAGTTCGCCGCCCTGGGACCAGATGAAGGGCATGGCGCCGTACGTGTAGGCGCCGCCGACCGCGAGGCCGTACAGGTCCGGCCTCTCCTTGTGGATCTTCCGTGCCGCGGCGGCGAGTTGGGTCTGTGTCGTCGGGACGTCGAGCTTGAGGTCCTTGAAGACGTCGGTGCGGTAGTAGAGGGCGCGTACGCCGACGAAGTAGGGGGCGCCGTAGATCTTTCCGTCGACGGTCACGGACTCCTCGGCCGTCGGGTCGGTGTCCTTGGCCTCGGACCAGGCGCCGAACTCCTTGCTCACATCGGCGAGGCCGCCGTCCTTGACGTATCCGGCGGTGTCGGTGTTGCCGTACTCGATGACGTCGGGTGCGCTCTTCGGGTCGTTGAAGGCGGCCTTGATCTTCTCGGCGCGGGTCTCGACGGGTATGTACTCGACCTTGACGTCGGCGCCCTTGTGGGACTTCTCGAAGGCGGCGACGGCCGCGTCGACGACCTTATGCTTCGGCTGGTTGTTGACCTCCTGGAAGAGCCAGACGCGCAGAGTCCCGCTCTTGTCGTCCCCGGCGGAGCCGTTGTCCGAGGTCCCGGGGGCGCAGGCGGTGGCGACGGCAAGTGCGGCCAGGGGCAAGGCCATTCGGACGGGGAGCTTCATGGGGGCAGCCTCCGAAGTGTCGTTGCAACATACGCAATGGCGGTTTTGCTGTGCACAACACCGAGGAGGTTAGGAGGTCCAGACCACTGAGCGCAACGGTCGAGGAGGCAGCACAAAGGCCCCCATGGCGCGACAGATGCGCACCTCGGGGGCCTTTCGCGGCAGACTCAGGAACCTTCCGCGGCGGCGCGGGCCACCACTTCCCGCCCGCTACCTCTTGCCACTACTTCTTGTCCTTGCCGCCCTTGTCCTTGTCGCCGCCGGCGCCCATGGACTCGTAGATCTCCTTGCACATGGGACACACGGGGTACTTCTTCGGGTCCCGGCCCGGCACCCAGACCTTGCCGCAGAGCGCGACGACCGGCGTCCCCTCGAGGGCGCTCGCCATGATCTTGTCCTTCTGGACATAGTGGGCGTAGCGCTCGTGGTCGCCGTCACCGTGCGATGTCTGCGGCGTCGGCTCTACGAGGGTCCCCGTACCTGTCCCGCGCTCGGGCTCAAGAGTGCTCATAAAGGCCAAGGGTACTGAAGCGCCGGGGGAAGGGGCAGCGGCCTCGGGGTGAAGGGCCCGCACCCCCGGTTCCCGTCGATCACGGCACCGGCCGGCGGCCTCAGTTGAGCGACGGATCGTCCGGGTACGTCGCCACCATCGCCAGGTCGCTGCGCTGACGTCGCAGCACCGCCCGCCACAGCCCCTCGGGGTCCGTTGACGAGACGTCGCCCGGCTCCGACTCGACGACGTACCAGGCGCCGTCGGTCAGCTCGGACTCCAGCTGGCGCGGGCCCCAGCCCGCGTACCCGGCGAAGATCCGCAGGGATCCGAGCGCGGAGGCGAGCAGCTCGGGAGGGGCCTCCAGGTCGACCAGGCCGATCGCGCCGTGGACGCGGCGCCAGCCGAGGGGCCCTTCGTCGCCGGGGATCACCGCGACGCCGAGCGCCGAGTCGAGCGAGACCGGGCCGCCCTGGAAGACGACGCCCGGATCGCCGGCGAGCTCGCCCCAGCCCTCCAGGATGTCGCCGACCCCGACCGGCGTGGGCCGGTTGAGGACGACGCCGAGCGAGCCCTCCTCGTCGTGGTCGAGGAGCAGCACGACCGCCCGGTCGAAGTTCGGGTCCGCGAGGGCGGGTGTGGCCACGAGCAGCCGCCCTGTGAGCGAGGACACCTCGGTCATGCCAGACATGATCCCGCATCTTGCCGCCGAGCGGGGAGTCAATGGCCCTTCCGGGGTGCGCCCAGCTCAGAGACGCCTCACGCGCCCGGGGCGCGCGCCGCGAACCGCCCCCGGAAGGTGACCCTCCGCGCCCGTTTAGCGACATTTCGTGTTGTAGCGAAGTCATGACGTCCCCCCGGTGCACTTGGGCTTACGGAAGGGGGGTAGGCGGCCCTTAGGCTTATGCCTTGGCCCGCCCCAGCGGCCCGGCCCGAAAGGCCTCGCCCGACGGCTCCGCCCTGCGGTCCTGCCCACCTGTCCTGTCCATCTCATCGGAACGCGAGATTCATGACCGTCACCGACGATGTACTGCTTGTCCACGGCGGAACCCCGCTGGAGGGCGAGATCCGTGTCCGCGGCGCGAAGAACCTCGTGCCCAAGGCCATGGTCGCCGCGCTGCTCGGCAGCGAGCCGAGCCGACTGCGCAACGTCCCGGACATCCGGGACGTCCGGGTCGTACGCGGCCTCCTCCAGCTGCACGGCGTGACGGTCCGCCCGGGTGAGGAACCCGGCGAGCTGATCATGGACCCGTCGCACGTGGAGAGCGCCAACGTCGCCGACATCGACGCGCACGCGGGCTCCTCGCGCATTCCGATCCTGCTGTGCGGGCCGCTCCTGCACCGGCTCGGCCACGCGTTCATCCCGGGCCTCGGCGGCTGTGACATCGGCGGCCGGCCGATCGACTTCCACTTCGAGGTGCTCCGCCAGTTCGGCGCGACCATCGAGAAGCGGGCGGACGGCCAGTACCTGGAGGCCCCGCAGCGGCTGCGCGGCACGAAGATCCGGCTGCCGTACCCGTCGGTCGGCGCGACCGAGCAGGTCCTCCTGACGGCCGTGCTGGCCGAGGGTGTGACCGAGCTCTCGAACGCGGCCGTGGAGCCCGAGATCGAGGACCTCATCTGCGTTCTGCAGAAGATGGGCGCGATCATCGCCATGGACACCGACCGGACCATCCGGGTCACGGGTGTCGACAAGCTGGGCGGCTACACGCACCGCGCCCTCTCGGACCGCCTGGAGGCCGCGTCGTGGGCGTCGGCCGCCCTGGCGACCGAGGGCAACATCTACGTCCGCGGCGCCCAGCAGCGCTCGATGATGACGTTCCTGAACACGTACCGCAAGGTCGGCGGCGCCTTCGAGATCGACGACGAGGGCATCCGCTTCTGGCACCCGGGCGGCTCGCTGAAGTCGATCGCCCTGGAGACGGACGTCCACCCCGGCTTCCAGACCGACTGGCAGCAGCCGCTCGTCGTGGCGCTGACGCAGGCCTCGGGCCTGTCCATCGTCCACGAGACGGTCTACGAGTCCCGCCTCGGCTTCACGTCCGCGCTGAACCAGATGGGCGCGCACATCCAGCTCTACCGCGAGTGCCTGGGCGGCTCGGACTGCCGCTTCGGCCAGCGCAACTTCCTGCACTCCGCGGTCGTGTCGGGCCCGACGAAGCTCCAGGGCGCGGACCTGGTCATCCCCGACCTGCGCGGCGGCTTCTCGTACCTGATCGCCGCCCTGGCCGCCCAGGGCACGAGCCGCGTCCACGGCATCGACCTGATCAACCGCGGCTACGAGAACTTCATGGAGAAGCTCGTCGAGCTCGGCGCGAAGGTCGAGCTGCCGGGCAAGGCACTGGGCTAGCCACAGGCCCTGCCGGCGCCCTTCCTGAGCGCCGGCAGGACCCCCGTGACAAAACGCAGAAGGGGCGGCCACCCGAACCGGGTGGCCGCCCCTTCTGTTGCCTGGGTTACTTGCCCTTGGCGGCTTCCTTGAGCTTGGAGCCCGCGGACACCTTCACGCTGAAACCGGCCGGGATGTTGATCGGCTCGCCGGTCTGCGGGTTGCGGGCGGTGCGAGCGGCACGGTGCGTGCGCTCGAAGGTCAGGAAGCCGGGGATGGTGACCTTCTCGTCGCCCTTGGCGACGATCTCGCCGACCGTCTCGGCGAACGCGGCCAGCACGGCGTCGGCGTCCTTGCGGGTCACCTCGGCGCGGTCGGCCAGCGCGGCCACCAGCTCACTGCGGTTCATGTTTGTACTCCCGTGTTCTTCTTGCCGTTGAGGCGTGCCACGCGGCGGAGCCGCATGTTGGGCACAGCGAAGCCGATGCTGCCAGGGTCCTCGGTCAGGCCCCGGACCCGGGTCCGTCTTCAGACCCTCGCGCCCGAAGACGCATCCTGCCCCCACCAGCGGCGGGAAAGCCAATCCGGCGCCCTTGGGGGTCACACGGATTGCGTCGCCGTCCCGGTATGGGGCGGGGTGGGGCCGTGCTTCCCGGCCACCCTAGAGGGCGTCCAGGGGCCCCGCATTCCGCGACGCGCCGGGCCTCAGGAGGCCGTGGCGCCCGTCACAGCGCCGCCGACGGCCTTCGCGGCGTTACGCACCGCTCCGGCGACGGCGCCCGCGACCTTGTCGTTGAAGACGCTCGGAATGATGTAGTTCGGGTTGAGCTCGTCCTCGCTCACCACGTCCGCCAGGGCGGCCGCGGCGGCCAGCATCATCTCCGTGTTGACCGTACGCGACTGGGCGTCGAGGAGGCCACGGAAGACGCCCGGGAACACGAGGACGTTGTTGATCTGGTTCGGGAAGTCCGAGCGGCCCGTGGCCACAACTGCCGCCGTCTGACGCGCGATTGCGGGGTCGACCTCGGGGTCGGGGTTCGCGAGCGCGAACACGATCGCGTCCTCGGCCATGGCCGCCACGTCGTCGCCGTCGAGCACGTTCGGAGCGGAGACGCCGATGAAGACGTCGGCGTCGCGCACGGCCTCCTTGAGCGTGCCCGTGAGGCCCTCGGGGTTGGTGTTGTCGGCGATCCAGCGCAGCGGAGAATCGGCCTTGGCGTCGACGAGGTCCGCGCGGTCCGCGTGCACGACACCGTGGATGTCGGCGACGACCGCGTTCTTTACGCCGGCCGCGATCAGGAGCTTGAGGATCGCCGTGCCGGCCGCGCCCGCGCCGGACATGACGACGCGGATGTCGCCGATGGCCTTACCCGCGACACGCAGGGCGTTCGTCAGGGCGGCGAGGACGACGATGGCCGTGCCGTGCTGGTCGTCGTGGAAGACCGGGATGTCGAGGGCCTCGCGCAGGCGGGCCTCGATCTCGAAGCAGCGCGGGGCGGAGATGTCCTCGAGGTTGATGCCCGCGAAGCCGGGGGCGATGGCCTTGACGATCTCGACGATCGCGTCGGTGTCCTGGGTGTCCAGGCAGATCGGCCAGGCATCGATGTCGGCGAAGCGCTTGAAGAGGGCCGCCTTGCCCTCCATGACCGGCATGGCGGCCATCGGGCCGATGTTGCCGAGGCCGAGCACGGCGGAGCCGTCCGTCACGACCGCAACGGTGTTCCGCTTGATCGTCAGACGCCGGGCGTCCTCGGGGTTCTCGGCGATCGCCATGCACACGCGGGCCACACCCGGCGTGTAGATCATGGACAGGTCGTCACGGTTGCGGATGGGGTGCTTCGACTGCATCTCGATCTTGCCGCCGAGGTGCATCAGGAACGTACGGTCGGAGACCTTGCCGAGGACGACGCCCTCGATGCCGTTCAGGCCCTCGACGATCTCGTCGGCGTGCGCGGTGGAGCTCGCGGCGATCGTGACGTCGATCCGGAGTTTCTCGTGGCCGGACGCCGTCACGTCGAGACCGGTCACCGAGCCTCCGTGGGACTCCACGGCCGTCGTGAGTTGGGATACCGCTGTTCCGCTGGCGGGCACCTCAAGGCGGACCGTCATCGAGTAGGAGACGCTGGGCGCCGTTGCCATGGCCGACTTCCTCTGCTTTCACCGTGTGGCTGCTGCTGTTTTTCCGTCCGATCGTCGCACCTACCGCTGAGTACGTGGTAGCCGCCCCGGATTGCGAACGTTTTGTTCACCGCCCGGACAGCACCCCGGTCGCGCACTTTCGGAAAGTTGTTTCCACCATACGAGAAGTGGTGGGAAACAGAAAGAGGTCCACGTCAGCTGACGTGGACCTCTCACTTACGTTAACGACACCGACCCGCCATGCTCGCCTCGCGGCAAGTGGTCGCTCGTAGCGACGAAGGTTGGGCCCGGGGGCTTGGATCGAGCCGGTGCCACGTCCAAGGTAACAAAGGATCCCCGGAAGGCAATTCCCATCCCTCGAACTCATTCACGCAGCAGATCCGGCACCCCGTCCGCGTCCGGTTCGTCGCGGCTGCCCGAAACGACCGTGAGCTGCTGCGTGGCACGGGTCAGCGCCACGTACAGGACTCGCAGGCCCGCCGGGGACTCGTCGGCGATCTCCGCGGGCGACACGACGACCGTCGCGTCGTACTCCAGGCCCTTGGCCTCCAGGCTGCCGAGCGCGACCACGCGGTCGCCGAGCCCCGCCAGCCAGCGCGCCGCCTCGTCCCGCCGGTTCATCGCGACGACGACGCCGACCGTGCCGTCGACCTGGTCGAGCAGGCGCGCCGCCTCCTCGCGGACGGTGTGCCCGAGGCCGTCCTGCACGACCGCGAACCGGGGGCGCACCCCCGTCGAGCGGACCGCCGACGGGGACTCGGAGCCCGGCATGGCGAGCGCGAGGACCTTGGCGGCGAGCTCGGCGATCTCGGCCGGGTTGCGGTAGTTCACGGTGAGGGTGAAGCGGCGGCGCGGACGGGAGCCGAGGGCCTCGTCGCGGGCCTCGGCCGCCTCGTCCGGGTCCGACCAGGACGACTGGGCCGGGTCGCCGACCACCGTCCAGGTCGCGTGCCGGCCGCGGCGGCCGACCATCCGCCACTGCATGGGCGTGAGGTCCTGCGCCTCGTCGACGATGACGTGCGCGTACTCCGTGCGCTCCTGGGCCAGGCGCTCGGCGCGCTCGCGCTGCGTCTCGTCGCGCGAGGGCATCAGCTCCTCGAGACCGGTGAGCTGGTCCAAGGGGTCGTACTCGCGCTTCCTCTTCGGGCGTACGGGGGCGCCGAGAACCGCGTTCAGCTCGTCGAGGAGCGCCACGTCGTGCACGGACAGGGCGTCGCGGCGCAGCGAGCGGGCGACCTTGCGGACCTCACCGGGGTTGAGGATCCGGCGGGCCCAGCGGCCGAGGCGGCGCTCGTCGCCCATCGCGGCGAGGACGCCGCGCGGGGTGAGCTCGGGCCACCACGCGTCGAGGAAGCGCAGGAAGTCGTCCTCGGAGGTGATGTCGTCGTCGAACGAGGAGCGCAGCTCCGCTGCGAGTTCCGGGTCGCTGTGGCGGGTGCCCGCGCCGGACTGCGACCACAGGGCGTCCAGGAGGAGCTTGCGGGCGCGCGGGCGCAGCAGGTTGACGGGGGCGGTGCCGCTCAGCGCGTTCTGGCGGATCCTCGCCAGGTCGGCGGCCTCCAGCTCCAGGCGGCGGCCGAAGGCGACGACGCGCAGGCGTGTGGGCTGCTCGGCGGGGGCCTGTGCCTCGTCCCCGTCGGAGTCGTCGTCGCCGAAGGCCAGCTGGCCCTGCCTCTGCTGCGGCGCCGTCACGGTCCCCGTCTCCAGGGCTCCGCGCGCGGCCTTGCGCAGGACGCGCAGCATCCGCGAGGAGCCCTTGACGCGGGCCACCGCCGGGGAGTCGTAGACCGTGGCCTCCGCGCCGGAGGCGTCGTCGGCCAGTGAGCCGACCGCACGGATCGCGACCTGGCCCTCCTCGCCGAGCGAGGGCAGGACGCCCTCGGTGTAGGCGACGAGGAGCGGGGTCGGGGAGACGATCAGGATGCCGCCCGCGTACCGGCGGCGGTCCTGGTAGAGCAGATACGCGGCGCGGTGCAGGGCGACGGCCGTCTTGCCGGTGCCGGGGCCGCCCTCCACATACGTCACCGACGCGGCGGGGGCCCGGATCACGAGGTCCTGCTCGGCCTGGATGGACGCCACGATGTCGCGCATGGTGTGGCTGCGTGCCTGGCCGAGGGCGGCCATCAGCGCGCCGTCGCCGATGACGGGCAGCTGCTCGCCGTCGAGGTTCGCGGTCAGCTCGGGGCGCATCAGGTCGTCCTCGACGCCGAGCACCTTGCGGCCCTTGGAGCGGATGACCCGGCGGCGCACGACCCGTCCCGGATCGACCGGGGTCGAGCGGTAGAAGGGCGCGGCGGCCGGCGCGCGCCAGTCGATGACCAGGGGCGAGTAGTCGGCGTCCAGGACGCCGATCCGGCCGATGTGGAGCGTCTCGGCGATGTCGGCGGTCCGCTTCCCCTCCGCGTCCTCGCGCACGGACCCCTCGGCGGGCTCCACGGCCGTGTACGCGCCGTCGGGGCCCTTCTTGCCGTCCTTGCCGAGCAGCAGGTCGATCCGTCCGAAGAGGAAGTCCTCGAACTCGTTGTTGAGGCGGTTGAGGTGGATCCCCGCGCGGAACACCTGGGCGTCGCGCTCGGCGAGGGCGCCGGGTGTGCCGACCTGCCCCCGCTGGGCCGCGTCGTTCATCAGGAACTCGGCCTCGTGGATCTTTTCCTCGAGCCGGCGGTAGACCTGGTCGAGGTGTTCCTGTTCGACACCGATCTCGCGATCCCGTTCGGAATCGCGGTCCTGGTCGAGCGCGGTCTGCTGATGAGCCTGAGCGGCCACCGGGCCCCCTTCTGACGTGCTGGGCAGCCGTCAAAGGTACGCGAAGGGAGGCCCGGGAGGCTACGCATCCGGCTGCCGGGGCTACGCGTCGACCTCCACGAGGCGTTTTCCGTCGAGCGTCTCGACCTCGAAGTGGTCGATGGCGTTGCGCTCGAACGCGGCGCCTCCGTGCACGTACAAGGGGTACTTCGACGCCTCGTGCTTGCTGTTGGGAATGCCGTAACCCCACTTCGGGACGGCCCAGGTGGTGACCGTCTCGCGCTGGCCGTTCTTCCCGACCGCAATCAGGGAGCACTTCAGCGGGCCCTTGACGTTCTTCAGCTCCAGGACGGCGTGGGTGCCCCATGCCTTCGGTTCCATGGCGACGGTGGCGGTGACCTTGGTGCTCGGGTCGGTCGCCTTGACCCTGTCGCGCATGTGGTCGAAGAACATCTCGGCCGGGCTGGTGGGCTGGGGCGCCACGGCGACGTTGTCCGAGCCGCCGTCGTTCACCGCCATCACCGTCAGCGGACCGCCGATGATCAGCGCGGCGGCAGCCGCCACCAAGTACATCCCGCGGCGGCGCTTGCGGGCCCGCTTCTGCGCCACCTCGTCGAACAGCCGGCCGGCGAGCTGGTCGCTCGGGCGGGCGCCGAGCTGTGCGCCGAGGCGTTCTCTGGCGGGGGTGCCCTGCGGTTCGGGGATGTCCGCGAGGGCGGCGAGCATCGGCTCCATGCCGGCGAACTCCTCCAGCTGGCGTGCGCACAGCTCGCAGCCCGCCAGATGCGCCTCGAAGGCGCTCGCCTCGGCGTCGTCGAGGACACCGAGCACGTAGGCGCCGACCGTCTCGTGAACGTCACCGGACCCATGCGGTCCGTAGTCGTCGTACGAGGCACTCATGCCGTCACCCCCCGCTCCTCCAGCGCCAGCTTCATGGAACGCAGCGCGTAGAACACCCGTGAGCGCACCGTTCCGCTGGGAATGCCGAGTGTCGCGGCCGCCTCGTTGACCGTACGCCCCTTGAAGTACGTCTCCACCAGTACCTCGCGGTGGGCAGGCGTCAGGTCCTCGAGCGCATCCGAAAGCGTCATCAGCCACAGCGCCTTGTCGATCTCGTCCTCCGCGGGGATGACCTCCAGCGGCGACGGATCGACCTCCTGCGGCCGGGCCTGCCGGCTGCGGTGAGCGTCGATGACGATGCGCCGGGCGACCGTCACCAGCCAGGGGCGTACCGAACCGGTCGCTCGGTTGAGCTGACCGGCGTTCTTCCAGGCACGGATGAGCGTTTCCTGCACGACATCCTCGGCGCGCTGCCGGTCCCCCGCCACCAGCCTGAGCACATAGGCCAGAAGCGGACCCGCGTGCTCGCGGTAGAGCGCGCGCATCAGCTCCTCGTCGGGCTCAGGAGGCTGCGGCGCGCGATGTCGTGCCCTCGGCGGGCGTTCATCGGCCACGGCGGAATCCTTGCGCACGCCTACCTCCGCTGTCCCCTGGTTGAGCGTTCCGGCTGTGACGCCGCTGGGCTGGACGCACCCCAGTACGTAAGCGGGCCGCGAAGCGTTCAAACGATCTGCCGGGACATGTCAAAAAGGGTTCGGGGGAGTTCTTCGGGGGATCCTCAGGCCCGGGTGAGTGCCGCCCTGCGGCGGTGCCGCGCCACCCGCTCGCGGTTGCCGCACACCTCGCTGGAGCACCAGCGGCGGCGGCGCCCCCGGGACGTGTCGAGGTAGATGATCGGGCAGCTGTCGCCCTCGCAGCGGCGCAGACAGGAGCGGGCGACCGGGTCCGTGAGCAGTTCCACGGCGTCGCGGGCGACGGCGGCGAGCAGCTCTCGGCAGCCGGGGTCGGCGTGCAGGTCCCTGGCGAGAGTGCCGTCGGTGCGGCGGGTCGCGCGGGGCGCGGGCGGCGCCGCGCGGGCGAGGGCGTTGACCCGCTCCAGAGCGCCGGACGCGGGCCTGCCGTCGAGTTCTCCGCGCACCAACTGACCGATGTGGGCGCGCAGTTCGTGCACGGCGGCGAGCCAGGACGCGTCGGCTCCGCGCAGCGGCGTGTCCGCGGGCACGAGCCCCGAGCCGACCAACCAGGCCCGCAGCCGCCCCACCGAGTCGAGCCGTTCGTCGGGATGCGCCGTGGCCAGGAGATCCAGCGAACTGCGCCCGGAGTCGAAGCGCAGCTCGTACGAGGACGAGGACGAGGACGATGGCGATGCCATGCCCCTACAGTGCCCGCACGCACGCACCGCCGGAACCCCTGGTACCGGGCCCCTCACGAAGGGTTCACGGACCAAGGGTTCACGGACGGGCCGGCGGGCCGTCGTGCAGGATCCGCTGGAAGAGGTGGTGATCGCGCCAGCGGCCGTTGATGTGGAGGTACTCGGGAGCGGTCCCGTAGCGCTCGAATCCGCAGGCGGCGAGGACGCGCTGGGAGGCGTGGTTGTCCAGCAGGGTACTGGCGTCGACGCGGTGCAGGCCGAGCTCGTCGCGGGCGGCCCGGCACACCTCCCGCACGGCCCGGCGGGCGAGGCCGCGGCCCACATGGCCGGCATCGATCCAGTAGCCGAGCGAGGCGCTGCGGAACGGGCCGAGCGCGATGCCGGAGAGGTCGGCGCGGCCGATGACGAGGTCGCCGTCGGTGACGACCCAGCGTGCGCTGCCCGGCTCGGCGAGCCGCGCCGCCTGACCTGCCGCGGTGCCGAACTCGGGCCCGCGGTGCGGCTCGAAGGGGCGCAGGTGCTCGCGGTTGCGCAGATAGGCGTCGGCGATGGCCTGAGCGTCGGCGGGCTCGGCGGGGCGGATCCGGAAGGCGTCGGTGACCATCCGTCCACGGTAGCCGGGCGAGCCGGCGCCGAACTGTCCTACTCGTCCGCGTACTTGGAGTCCGCTGCCGGGTCCAGGGCCAGGCGGTAGCCGCGTTTGACCACCGTCTGGATCAGCTTGGGGGCGCCGAGTGCCGAGCGCAGTCTGGCCATCGCCGTCTCCACCGCGTGTTCGTCGCTGCCCGCGCCGGGCAGCGCGCGCAGCAGTTCGGCACGGGGCACCACCCAGCCGGGCCGGCGCGACAGGGAACGCAGGAGCGACATCCCGGCGGGCGGCACCGGGCGCAGGTCGCCGTCGACCAGGACGGCCTGCCCGCGGATCTCCACCCGATGGCCCGCGACCGGCAACGTACGGGCCCTGCCCGGGAGTTCGGCGCACAGGAGCTGGACGAGCGGGCCGAGGCGGAAGCGTTCGGGCTGCACGGTGTCCACGCCGTGGGCCTGCAGGGGCAGCGCGGTCACGGGACCGACGCAGGCGGGCAGGACGTCGTGGCGCAGGGCGGCGAGCAACTCCGGTAGCTGGCCCCGCAGTTCGGCCCGGGAGAGCAGGGACACGGCGGCGGGCGCGCTGGTGAACGTGAGCGCGTCGACGCCCCGGGCGAGAGTCGCGTCGAGCAGCCGGTCGAGGGGCCCTATGTCCTCCGGCGGCATCCACCGGTACACCGGCACCCCCACGACGTCGGCGCCCGCCTCGCGCAGCGCCTCGACGAAGCCGGGCAGCGGCTCGCCGTGCAGCTGGACGGCGACCCGGCGGCCGTCGACGCCCTCGTCGAGGAGCCGTTCGAGGACCTCCGCCATCGACTCGGACGACGGGGACCACTCCTCGGTGAGCCCGGCGGCCCTGACGGCGCCCTTGACCTTGGGCCCGCGGGCGAGCAGCTCCACGCCGCGCAGCCGGGCGACGAGCGCCTCGCCCAGGCCCCAGCCGTCGGCGGCCTCGATCCAGCCGCGGAACCCGATGGCGGTGGTCGCGACGACGACGTCGGGCGCGTGGTCGACGATGTCCTTGGTCGCCGCGAGGAGCTCACTGTCGTCGGCGAGCGGGACGATGCGCAGCGCGGGGGCGTGCAGGACGGCGGCGCCGCGCCGCTGGAGCAGCGCGCCGAGCTCGTCGGCGCGGCGCGCGGCGGTCACGCCCACGGTGAAGCCCGCGAGGGGGCCGTGCTGCCCCGCCGGGGGGCCCTGCTGTGCGTCGTACATGTGGCTCTCGTCCCGCTCGGGTGGTTCTGCCGGGGTCGACCGAGCCTGTCAACGTCCCGTGACGGGCTCGGTTCCCCATGATGTCAGCGGTGTTACGTCACACCTCGGCGTAGCTGAGCCGGGGCTCCGCCTCCGTGGCCTCGACGGGAGCCTCCGCGGCGGCCGGGCGGCGAAGGTATACAGCCCAGGTGAGGGCGAAGCACGCCGCGTAGAAGACGAGGAACCCGACGAAGGCGGCCGTGCCGGTGCCCGCGGTCTGGAAGGACTGGCGGAAGGCGAGGTTGATGCCGAGCCCGCCGAGCGCGCCCACCGCGCCGATCAGCCCCATCGAGGCCCCGGACAGACGCCGCCCGTACGCCGCGGCCTCCTCCCCCGCGAGCCCCCTGGCGGCTGCCTTGGCCTGGAAGATGCCGGGGATCATCTTGTACGTCGACCCGTTGCCCAGGCCGGTGAGCACGAACAGGGCGATGAACGCCGTGGTGAACAGCGGCAGCGACTTCTGCGTCGACGCGAGGACGACCACGGCGGTGGCGGCGGCCATCCCGACGAAGTTCCACAGCGTGATGCGGGCGCCGCCGAACCGGTCGGCGAGCCGGCCGCCGACGGGCCGGATCAGGGAGCCGAGCAGCGGCCCGATGAACGTGATCGACGCGGCCTGCAGCGGCGTCCTGCCGAACTGTGTCTGCAGGACGAGCCCGAACGCGAAGCTGTAGCCGATGAACGACCCGAACGTCCCGACGTACAGGAACGCCATGATCCATGTGTGCGGGTCGCGCACGGCCTCCTTGGCGGCGCCGGTGTCGTTCTTCACGGTCGCGAGGTTGTCCATGAACAGCGCGGCGCAGATAGCCGACACCGCGATGAGCGGGATGTAGATCCCGAGCAGTACGCGCGGCCCGCCGCTCGCGCCGATCACGGCGAGCCCGGCGAGCTGCACGACGGGGACGCCGATGTTGCCGCCGCCCGCGTTCAGACCGAGCGCCCAGCCCTTCTTCCGCAGCGGGAAGAAGGAGTTGATGTTGGTCATCGACGAGGCGAAGTTGCCGCCGCCGACCCCGGTGAGCAGCGCGCACACCATGAACGTCGTGTACGAGGTCCCCGGCTCCATCACGGCGAACGCGGCGACCGTCGGGATCAGGAGCAGGCTCGCCGCGAAGATCGTCCAGTTCCGGCCGCCGAAGCGGGCCACGGCGAAGGTGTAGGGCACGCGGGCGACCGCACCGACCAGCGTGGCCATCGAGACCAGGAAGAACTTGCCGGCCGGGTCGATGCCGTACTCGGGCCCCATGAACAGGACCATCACGGACCACAGGGTCCAGATCGAGAACCCGATGTGCTCGGACAGGATGGAGAACGCGAGATTGCGCCGCGCGACCTTCTCGCCGCCCTCCTGCGACCAGAACGTCTCGTCCTCCGGATCCCACCTCTGGATCCAACTCCGGGCTGCCATCACACGCCTCCAGGGTCACGGTTCTCGGCTGATGACCCCGAAGGTAGGGAGGCGGGATTACCGCGCTGTGCCGCACCGTGACCGGCGGGGAACGTTGCTCTCACCGGGCACGGGGCCCGGCGGTGAGCTTCGCTCCCCGGCGTGGGTCAGGTCGTGGGCGTGGTCAGGTCGTGGTGCCCGCCCACTTGAGGCTTGCCGAGCCGCCCTTGTCCCACTTCAGCGTGACCACGTCGTCGGCCTGCGTCAGGTTCGCCCCGAAGACCTCGTCGCCGGTGTCCTTGCCCATGCACTTGACGGCTATCCGGAACGCCCCGCCGCTGCGGTTCTCCCCGATGCCGGTACAGATCCCCTTACCGCCCGCGTCGATGTAGGACACGCTGTACTTGCCCTTGGCCGTGCCGGTCGCGACCTTGTCACCGACCGTGAGGGTCCTGGCCTGCTCGTCCTGCCACTGGCCCTGATAGCCGGTGGACCCGGCGGGCCGCTCCTCCACCGTCCCCGAGGGGTCGCTCGGCTCCTCGACGGGGTCCTCGGTCGTGGGGTCCTCGGTCGTGGGCTCGTCGGAGGGCTCGTCCGACACGGTGGGCTCCGCGGACACGGAGTCCTTCGCCTTCGGCTTGTCGTCGCCGCCGCCGCTGTTCGTGGCGAGGAAGATCCCGCCGACGATCACGACGAGCGCGACGACCGCGGACCCGACGATGACGGCCGTCCGCCGCTTGCCACCGCTGCCCTGCGGGGGCGGGGGCGGCGGATAGGCACCCCCGCCGTAGGGCGGCTGCCCGCCGTACGGGGGCTGCCCGTACGGGGGTTGCCCCTGCGGCTGTCCCTGCGAGGGCTGACCGTAGGGGGGTTGAGCGCCGTATCCCGACTGATCCCCGTAGCCGGGCTGGCCTCCATAGCCGGGCTGGTCGCCATAGCCAGGCTGATCCCCGTAAGCGGGCTGGTCGCCGTAGCCGGACTGGCCCTGAGGGGCCGGTGGCGGTGTCTGCGGGGTCTGCGGCGGAGTCGGCGGCGGGGTCGGCGCCCCGGCGTACGGGTTGTCCTGCCCGCCGCCGGACGGCGCCTGCGGCGGGGTGGGCGGCGGCCCGTACGCCGGGTGGTGCCCGGATCCGTCCTGCGGTGGCTGGCCGGGAGGCTGTGTCATCGGTCCGGGTCCCCCTCGTGGTCCTGCGGTCACTGGTCGCTCATGCCCCAACCTCCCCCACCCCTGCTCACCGCACAACCCCGTCTAGCGGCTGTGTGCCCGCTTCTTGACGCCGTTCGGCCACAGCCGCGGGCGCCGCTTGGCGGCCAGGTCCTCTACGTACCTTGCGGTGGCGGGCTTGACGCGGGTCCACTCGGTTTGGGTCATGCTCGCCAGGCGCGACGACCCGTCAGGGGCGGGCTCACCACCCAAGACCCCGCCCCACACCATTTCACCCCCGATGCGCCCCGCTCCGCGGTCCTTTCTTCTCCCTGCCGTCCGGCCACAACCTTGGCTTGCGTTTGGCAGCGAGATCCTCGGCCCAGCCGAAGGTCATGATGCAAACAGCGACGAGAAGCCACACGAAGACCAGAACGGGCCAAGGGCTCTCCAGAAGCCAGGAAAAGTGCCGCCACATCACATCGACGTTCCACAGCTGATCCCACATGGTCGCTGCGATGAGAATGCACACGTTGTGCCACAAGTAGATAGTCACGGCACGTGAGTTGAGCAGTGTGATCAATCTGTCGAAGGGACGCAGCAACCGTGGCCACTGTGACCACGACGGGCTGTAGTGCAGGAGCAGCACCACTGTCGAGAAGGACCACAGGGACTGCCCGAACGGGATGTCGTCCAGGTCGTGGCCTGATCTGAAGCCGTGGGTCAGGGCATACCACAAGCCCAGAGCAGCGATGGCCGGAACTACGGACGGGACGCCGTAGCGCGGGATGCGCCGGAGAACGCCTTCGTGGTGTGCCATGCCCAGGATCCAGCAGGCGCCGAACGTGCTGAAGTCGGTGAGGTTCGAGTCGATCCGAACATACGGAATGTGGATGTAGCCGAATTCAAGGCCAGCAGACAACACGATCGGGGCCAGGACTGTCGCCCACGGCAGTGCCCGCAGAGCCCTCAGCAGGAACGGCGATAGCAGGACGAACCAGAGGTACGCGCGGATGTACCAGAGTGGCCCCGCAAGTTCCGAGGCCCAGTCGTCGCCGAGGATGCCGTGGATCCCGTGCAGGCCCTCGGCGTAAGGCGGATCGCTCAGCGGCAGAACCCAGAAGGTGAGGTGCAGCCACCACCAGCCTGGATGACCTTCGGAATCGGGACCCCAGCCCTGCAGCAGCATCCCCGACAGCCCGATCGCGCCGAGGAGCCACAACGGAGGGAGCAGTCGGCGCATCCGGCTACGTATGACCTGGACGGGTGGGCGCTTGAGGGAGCGGGCCATGAGGTTGCCCGCCAGCGCGAACATCACGCCCATGGAGGGAAAGATGACGGGTAGCCAGGCCCAACCCATCAGGTGGTAGAAGACGACGCGGAAGAGTGCCAGAGCCCGGAGGAAGTCGAAGTAGCGGTCCCTTTCAGGGGCGCGCCGAGGCTCCGCCGCAACAGGCTGCGCGGGAACGGTGAAGCGCCCTTGATGCAACTGCCCGGCAACAGGTGTTGGGTTGGTCATGCCACTTGTTTCCGATCTTCCGTGTTCTGGCGCCCATGAGATGCGATACCGGACAGGTCCATGCGTCCGGTGCGCCGCAGCTTCTGCCAGCGCAGCCGGCCGCCGGTGAGCGCGGTGATCCAGGACTGCAGCAGCACGACGTACATCAGCTGCCGGTAGAGGACCTGCTGGAGCGGGAGTGAGATGAGATGGGTCATGCGTTCGCGGTCGAGCCGGAAGGCGTACGCCGCGCAGACGGCCTGGACGGCGAGGACGCCGAGCCAGGCGACGATCGTCTTCTCCGTGGGGCCGAACACGAGGCCGTAGAGCAGGAAGACGTCGATGAGGGGCGCCAGGAGCGGTGCGAGGACCATGAAGAGGGCGACGAACGGCAGGCCGATGCGGCCGAAGCGCCCGGAGGGGCCCGACTCGATCACGGAGCGGCGGTGTTTCCAGATCGCCTGCATCGTGCCGTACGACCACCGGTAGCGCTGGGACCAGAGCTGCTGGACCGACTCCGGGGCCTCGGTCCAGGCGCGGGCCTTCTCGGCGTAGACGACGCGCCAGCCGTCCCGGTGCAGGGCCATGGTGACGTCGGTGTCCTCGGCGAGCGTGTCGTCGCTCATGCCGCCGATGCGCTCCAGCGCGCTGCGGCGGAAGGCGCCCACGGCCCCGGGGATCGTGGGCATGCAGCGGAGCATGTCGTACATGCGGCGGTCGAGGTTGAAGCCCATCACGTACTCGATGTGCTGCCAGGCCCCGATCAGGGAGTCCTTGTTGCCGACCTTCGCGTTGCCCGCGACCGCGCCGACGCGGCCGTCGCCGAAGGGCTGGACGAGCTCGCGGACGGTGGACGGCTCGAAGACCGTGTCGCCGTCCATCATCACGATCAGGTCGCACCGGGCGTTGGCCAGGCCCCTGTTGAGCGCCGCCGGCTTGCCCGCGTTGTGCTGGCGGACCACCCGGACGCCTGGCAGGCGCAGATTCTCGACGATGCGGGCCGTGCCGTCGGTCGAGCCGTCGTCGATGACGATGATCTCGATGGGGTGTTCGCTCGACATGAGTGAACGCACCGTGTTCTCGATGCACTTGGCCTCGTTGAACGCCGGGACCAGGACCGACACCGGTTCGGTGAGGGGCGGCCCCCAGGAGAATCCGCGGCGCCGCACGCGTCGGGCATGCGCCCCGGACAGGAGGAGCATCAGGCCGAAGCGGGTGAAGACGAGGACGCCGATCACGGCGAGGCCCACGACGAGGACGTCCGTCACGTTGTCCGACGCGTCGACGGCGTAGATCCACGCCTTGCCCTTGGCCAGCTCGAGACCGTGCACGGGCGTGTGGGCGCTGGGTGCGCCGAGCGCCTCGGTGAGGTTGACGAAGTCGTATCCCTGGCTCTGGAGCTGGGGCAGGAAGCGGTCGAGGGCGGCGACGGTCTGTGAGCGGTCGCCACCGGAGTCGTGCATCAGGACGATCGCGCCCTTGCCACCCTTGGGCGTGGCGCGGCGGATGATCTCGTCGACGCCGGGGCGCTTCCAGTCCTCACTGTCGGTGTTGTTGACGACGGTGATGTACCCGCGGCTGCCGATGTACTTGGTGACCGGCCACGACTTGTTGTCCATGGCGTCGGCGAACGAGGAGTACGGCGGCCGGAACAGCGAGGTGCGGATGCCGGCCGCACCGGCCAGGGCCGTCTGGTTCTGGGTGAGTTCCCAGTCGATGCGGCTCTTGGAGTGGTACGAGAGGTCGGGGTGGTTGAAGGTGTGCAGGCCGACCTCGTGGCCCTCGTCGACCATGCGTTTGACCAGGTCCGGGTAGCGGGAGGCCATGGTGCCGGTGACGAAGAAGACGCCGTGCGCGTGGTGTTCCTTCAGGACGTCGAGGACCTTCGGGGTCCACTCCGGGTCGGGGCCGTCGTCGAAGGTGAGGACGAGCCGGTGCTCGGGCACGCTCATGCTGGTCTCGCGCCCGCCGCGGGTGTCGATGACGGGGCCGCCCTCGAGGATCTTCTCGGGCACGTGATCGGTGGCGGCGGGCGGCTGGATGCGGTGGTCGGCGAGGATCTCGCTGTGCACGTACCCGCGGAGCATGAGCATCGCGAGCAGGGCGACAAGGAGCAGCGACGGCAGCAGGTAGCGCATCGGCAGGCGGCGGCGAAGCAGCGCCCTGCGGTTGCTGCGTGGGCGGGAGGACATTTACAGGATGCTGCTTTCCGGGGACGAGGCCGTCGGCGGTCCGGCCGGACTCTGGCTCGGGTCGACGGGCGACGCGAGGGGTGACCCGACGGGCGGCGCGGCGACGGTCTGCGTGCCGTCCTGGGCCGGGGAGTCCGACGGCTCGACGGGTGGTCCGCTGTCCGACGGGGACGGCCCGCCGGGACCGGGCGAGCTGGGCGGCTCCGAGGGGCCGGGGCCGGGGTCGGGCGAAGTGCCGGGGTCCGGCTTGCCAGGGCCGCCGGACGGCTTCGGGTCGGGCGACTTACCGGGTTTGTCTCCCGGCTTGGCGCTCGCGCTGCCGTCGACGCCGGTCGACGAACCGGCGCTGGGCTCGCTGGTCGCCGCTGCGGTGCCGGAAGCGCCGGGATCGGCCGTGGCGGCCGCCGAGGAGGACGGCCTGGCCGCCGGGTCGGCGGGCAGCGGCGACGTGTCCACCTTGCCCGCGGGCTTGTCGCGGTCCTCGCCCTGGATGGGCAGCCAGGGAGCGTTCGAGTTTCCGGAGAGCAGTGTCGCCACGATGACGACGGCGTAGACCGCGCAGATCATCCCGAGGATCGCGCCGAAGCGGCGGTATCTGCGGTTTCGCCGGCCCGAGTCGTCTACGAAGACCGGGACTTCCTTGTCGGCGGCACCCTCGCGCCGCGCAGCGATGAGTTCGTCCAACTGACGGCCTGCGCCGTCGAGTTGGACCGTTACTTCATTAGGATCGTGAGTCTGCCCGGAACGGGCATTTTCTCGCCAATGTTCCACCGTACGCACATCCCCCCAAGGACATGAACATTGGGTGCGCGCACGACGTACCGAGCCCTCGTCGTTCGGACCGGGCCCCCACCCGATCCGAGCGCCCCCCTTATCACAATGCGCTCGGACGACGAATGTAGCGCACGCGAGTGACAGCCGTGCCCAACCCTCAGTCCTGATTCATCATGATGAGTGCATCTATGGCCGGTATCCAGGCTCCTGGGGGTTTACGGAGCCAGTCGTTCTCCTCCGCGAGCGTGGCCGCCGCGGCACGGAGCGCGTCGATCCCCGGGTGCACGAGTCCTGTTGGCCACACCAGCGACACCGGCGACAGGGGCACGGGGTCGGTCAGGGGCCTCACGACGGAGCCGGGCATGGCCGGAAAGTCCCCCGCGGCGAGCACCGGGGTCCCGGTCTTGGCCATGATCCGCCGGAACTCCTCGACGCCCACGGCGAGCGGCGCGGGCGGCGCGACCGCTATCCCGCGCCCCTCGAAGAGCCGCCCGGCCAGGTCGGTCCACTCCGGTGTACGGGGATTGCCCGCGCCCGCGTACACCGTCTCGCCCGCGAGCCGCGCGAGCGGCACGGCCTCCAGGGCTGCGAGGGGATGACCGTCCGGCAGGACCACCGTCATCGGCTCGTACCGCACGGGCTGCTGCGAAAGGCGCACCCGCACCGCCGGATCGAGCCCCGCGTACCGCCCGAACGACGCGTCCAGGCGGCCCGCGGCCATCTCCGCGGCGGCGCCGGTCAGACCGCTCTCGTAGCGGGCCATCAGTTCGCACTGGGGGGCGAACTCGCGGGCCCGCTCCAGGATGCGCTCGAAGACGAGGCCGGGGCTGTTCACGTCGACGAGCAGTGGCCGCACCGCCCCTGCGGCCGGGCGGCGCGTGAAGGCGGCGAGCAGTTCGTCCTGCGCGTCGAGAACCCGCCGCGCGTACGGCAGCAGCCGCGCCCCGTCCGCGGTCAGGGCGACCTGGCGCGTGCTCCGCGCGAACAGCTCGGCGCACAGCTCCCGTTCCAGCCGGCGGATGTCCCTGCTGAGGGCCTGCTGCGCGACGTACAGCCGGGCTGCGGCGCGCGTGAAGTGCAGCTCCTCGGCGACGGCGAGGAACGCGCGCAGCAGCCGGGGCTCCAGGTGGGCGGGGGCGGACGCGCCGGGCGCGGTCGGCTGGTCGGGCATCCGGCGAACTTACAACGCCGGCGCGTGAATCGGTACGGAGAAGGTGTTGGACCGGGCGCCCGGCCCACGGCGACGCTGATCACATGCCCGACGCGATATCCGAGCCCGCCACCGCTCCCCTGACCCCCACCCACCGGCCACAGCCCGGCCGCTCCCCGTACGTCCGGCTCCTGTCCACGCCCGGCGCCCTCGCCTTCACGCTCGGGAACCTCCTCGCCCGCCTCCCCATGGGCATGTTCAGCGTCAGCGCCGTCATCATGATCGCCGGGGCGCGCGGCTCGTACGCGCTCGCCGGGGCCGTCACCGCGACCGGGATGGCCGCGACCGCGGTCGTCGCCCCGTGGACGGCACGCCTCGTGGACCGGTACGGGCAGGCCAGGACCGCCGTACCCGCCACGGCGGTCGCGGTCTGCGGATCCCTTGCCCTGCTCCTGTGCGTGCACTACGGAGCGCCCGACTGGACGCTCTTCGCGGCCTACGCGGCGACGGCCACGACGCCCAACACGGGCGGCATGTCGCGCGCCCGCTGGGCCCATCTCCTCAAGGGCGACCCGGCCGCCCTGCACACCGCGAACTCCTTCGAACAGGCGGTGGACGAGCTGTGTTTCATGCTCGGCCCGGTGCTCGCCGCCTTCCTGTGCGGGTCGCTCTTCCCGGAGGCCGGCACCCTGATCGGCGCGGTCCTGCTGATCACCGGTGTACTGGTCTTCGCCGCGCAGCGCGCCACGGAACCGCCCACCCATGGGCGGACGGCCACGAAATCGCCCCTCCGCGCGCGCGGGATGCCCGTTCTTCTGGCGTCGTTCCTCGCCACCGGCGCCGTGTTCGGCTCGATGGAGGTGGTCACGCTCGCGTTCGCGGACGAGGCGGGCCACAAGGCGGCGGCCGGCGCGGTCCTCGCACTCCAGGCGGCGGGTTCCGGTGCGGCGGGCCTGGTCTACGGGGCGGTGCGGCCCGCCGGTCCCGCGGCGCGCCGCCACCCGTGGTGCGTCGCCGCGATGACCGTCCTGCTGGCCCTCCCCCTGCTCGCGGCGCTCACCGGCTCCCTCCTTGTGGTCGCCGGGGCTCTCCTTGTCGCCGGTATGGCGACGGCCCCGACGATGGTCACGGGCATGACGCTGGTCCAGGCCCGCACCCCCGAGGGCCAGCTGAACGAGGGCATGACCCTCGCCGTGACCGGCCTGCTCGGGGGCATCGCCTGCGGGGCGGCGGCGGGCGGCTCCGCGGTGGAGCGCCTCGGCCCCACCGCGGGCTACGCGGTCCCGGCCGCCGCGTCGGCGTGCGCGCTCGCACTCGCGCTCATCGGTTACGTACGCAGCGACGTACGCGACCGTACGTAGTCACCCGCAGCCGTCAGCACACCGCCGGCTTGCGCCACGAGCACTCCAGGTCACCCTTCCGCTCGGACACCGGCACGGACCGCAGCGAGCGCGGCTGCACGGCGACCGCCGCGTCCGCGTCGGACTTCGCGAGCGTCACCACGATCGCGTCCTCAAGGGGCTTGACGGAGTCGACCAGGTAGTTGTTCTGGACGATGCTGTACACGAGATCACGTCCACCGGCGTCCTTCACATAGCCGGAGAGCGCGGATGCGCCGGTCAGGGACCCGGTCTTGCCGCGGGCGTTGAGCGCGGCCGGTGTCCCGCACATCCGCGAGCGCAGGGTGCCGCCGACGAACCGGTCCGGGGCGCAGGCCACCGGCAGCGCCTTGTACCAGTCGCCGAACCACGGCTCGGCGCGCACCGCGAGCAGCAGCTTCGCGATCTGGCCCGCCGGGATGCTGTCCATGCGGGAGAGCCCGGACCCGTCGGCCTGGCGCAGCCGCCCGGTGTCGACACCGATGCCCGTCAGATAGCCGCGGATCGCCGCGAGTCCGTCGTCCCAGCTCCCGGCGCGGCCGGTCGCCTTCGCGCCCATGGCCTTGGTGAGGATCTCGGCGTGCATGTTGTTGCTCAGCTTCATGAAGGGGATCAGCAGGTCCTTCAGCGGCATGGAGTCGTGCGTGGCGAGCCGCACGGCGCCCGTCGGGGTGGCCCGCCCGAGCCTCGTTCCGCCCGACACCTTCACGCCGTGCGCGGCGAGCGCGTCGCGGAAGACGGAGGCCGCGTATCCGGTGGGCTCCCAGACGGTGACCCACTCCTTGGTGGTGTCCCCGCCGACGGGAACGGTGCCGCTGACGGTGACCGTGTTCGTGCCGTGCCGCCGCTCGACGGTGAGGCTGTCGTCACCGCCGGCCGCGACGGTCGTGGCCCGCACGTCGATGTCCACGTAGTGAGTCCTCGGCGTGACGGTGATCTTCGGCTTGTCCCCGGCCTTCGCGCCCGGCGAGGCCTCGACGATCACCGTTCCGGTGTCGTAGTCGGTGTCGGGCGCGACGCTCAGGGCGGAGATCTGCGCCGAGTAGTACGAGGACTCGTCGTCGGCGGCCCACGAGCGGCCCAGGCGCTGGCTGTCGAAGGCGGTGTCGTCGGCGACGAGGCGACCGCTGACCGACTTCACGCCCGACGCGGCGACTTTGGCGGCGAGCTCGTCGTAGTCCTTGGCGAGGGCGGTCGGGTCGCCGGTGCCGCGCAGATAGAGATCGCCGTCGAGGACGCTCCCCCGCTGCCGCCCGTCACTGAGCACGTCGGTGGTGAACCGGTAGCCGGTGCCGAGGAGTTCCGTCGCGGCGGTCGAGGTGAGGAGTTTGGTGTTGGACGCGGGCATCAGGCGTCCGGTGGGATTGTGCTGGTAAAGGATGTCGCCGCTGCTCGCGTCGGCGACGACGACGCTCGCCGCGCCGCCTTCCATGGACGGGTCGCCGAGGATGGTGTCCATGGCCTCGGGGAGGCCGGTGCTGTCGCCGTCGGCACCGGCCGGTGAGCCCCAGGTCAGGCCCGCCGCGAGCGCGACGAGGGCGGGCCAGACGAGGTAACGCCGTTGACGCGCAAGGGGATTGAGGAGTCGTCTCACAGGTCCGTCGGGTCTACTCATGCCTCAGGAGCATCCCGGATCGCGGCGCCCAGGGACAGGGTGCGTCAGCCGAGTCCCCCGGACCACACAGGACTCATCGCGCGCCTGTGGCACAACGACGGCACGACGAAGGCCCGGCTGCATCGCAGCCGGGCCTTCGTCTCACATGGGAATTCTGTGGAGATGGCGGGAATCGAACCCGCGTCCAACGGTGCAGCAGCAGGGCTTCTCCGTGTGCAGTTCGCTTCGATTTTCTCAGCCCCGGAGATCACGCGAACAAGTCTCCGACGGGCTCAGTCACTGTTTGATTTCCCATCGAACCCCGTGACCGGGCTCGACGGTTTAGTCCCCTAGATTATGCCAGGATCCGGGTCGGGAACATCCCCGGGCTGACACCCTTTTAGGGTCCTTCACTCACTGCTTATTAGGCAGCGAGGGCGAAGGACTGGGAATCGCTCTTAGAAGTGGCGATTATTGGTTGCGACATATGGTTAACGAGATCATTGTCGCTTCCTCGACACGCTTCCCCTGCTTCGACAGCCGCTGTCGAAACCGATCATCCCCATGTTGATTTTTCAAAACCGGATCTTTCGATCCGGGGCGTCCCGTCACCAGCGGGACAACACCCATCGTACGTGACCGACGGGCAACGGTGCCAGCCTATTACCGGCGGACCGGGCAGGACCCGAGCGCGGCTCAGCGCTCCCGCGCCCGCTGCCGCCGCTTGGCCGACGCGATGGCGCGGTCCGAGTCCCTGCGGTCCTGCTGCTCGCGCAGCGTCTGCCGCTTGTCGTACTCCTTCTTGCCCTTGGCGAGCGCGATCTCCGCCTTCGCGCGGCCGTCCTTGAAGTAGATGGCCAGGGGCACGATCGTGTGACCCGTCTCCTGGGACTTCGACTCCAGCTTGTCGATCTCCTCGCGATGCAGGAGAAGCTTGCGCTTGCGGCGCACGGAGTGGTTGGTCCAGGTGCCCTGGCTGTACTCGGGGATGTGGGCGTTGTGCAGCCACGCCTCGTTCCCGTCGATCTGGACGAAGCCGTCGACCAGCGAGGCGCGGCCCTGTCGCAGCGACTTCACCTCGGTGCCGGTCAGGACGATGCCCGCCTCGTACGTGTCGACGATGGCGTAGTCGTGCCGGGCCTTCTTGTTCTGCGCGACGATCTTGCGCTTGCCGTCCTTGTCCTTGGCGGACTTCCCGGACGCGCCCTGCTTGGGCTGTGATTCCTTCGGTACGAACATTCCCTTAGACATAGTGCGCCCATTTTCGCACTACGAGGGGTCCCCGAGGCCACTCAATACTGTCTCGGCCCGCTGCCGGGCGCCCTCCTCGGCCTCGAGGTCGGGGGTGATGCCCCGGCCGTCGACGGCGCGGCCGGTGGGGGTGCGGTAGTGGCCGACGGTCAGCTCGGCCACGGAGCCGTCGGGAAGCCGGCTCGGCATCTGGACCGAACCCTTGCCGAAGGTCTTCGAGCCCACGACGACCGCGCGGCCGCGGTCCTGGAGAGCCCCGGTGAGCAGCTCGGCCGCACTCATCGTGCCGCTGTCGACGAGCGCGACCACCGGTCTGGAGGTGTCGCCGCCGCGCTCGGCGTGCAGGGCGCGCTGGCGTCCTCGTACGTCGTACGTCGCCACGAGCCCGCCGTCGAAGAACGCCGACGCCGCGGTGACCGCCTCCGTGACCAGGCCGCCCGAATTGCCGCGCAGATCGAGGAGGACGCCGTCTCCGTGGGGGGCGTCGCGCACGGCGGACCGTACGCGATCACCCGAGCCCTTGGTGAAGGCGGCGACCTTGATCAGGACGGTGCCCCCGGGGAGGCGGGAGACGGCGACGGACTCGGTGGCGAGGTTGGCCCGGCGCAGGGTCTCGGTCCACGCGCGCGTACCGCGCGCCAGGCCGAGCCGGACCGCCGTCCCCGCGTGCTCGCCGCGCAGTAGGGAGACGACCTCGGTGACGGGGCGGCCGGTGACGGGCCGGCCGTCGACGGTGCGGAGCCGGTCGCCGGGACGCACGCCCGCGTGCGCCGCGGGGGAACCGGAACCTACCTTGGAGACCTCGATCCGGCCGTCGGCGGTACGCCTGGCCCAGAGGCCGACGCCCGTGTACTGGCCGTCGAGTTCCTGCTCGAACTCCTTGTACTCGCCCTGCGAGTAGACCGCGCCCCAGCGGTCGCCGCTGCGACTGACGGCCTCCTCGGCGGCCTGCGTTGGGGACTTGCCGTCGGCCATCGCCTCGGCGGCCGCGTCCCGCACGTCCTCGTGTCCGCCGCCGGTGGCCGAACCGGCCGGACGCCCTTCGGACTTGCCGCCCTCGGCGCTCCACGAACCCGTCGCGACGCCGGTCGCGAGGACGCTCGCGAAGACCAATGTCAGGGCCGCCCCGCGGCCGAAGCGGCGGGGCCTGGAGAACAGTTCGGGGCCCGACATGACGGTGAGTCTAGGACAACGCGAAGCGCCGTACGGCTCGTTGAACCGCACGGCGCCCTGCGACTCCGGGGAGTCTTGTCACACCTTCAGGTACTTGCGCAACGCGAAGAACGCGGCGATCGCGGGCATCAGCAGGCCGATCGCGAGGACGAGCGGCAGCTTGGTCAGGACCGCGTCCCAGCCGATGAAGTTGATCAGGTTCAGCTTCTCCGAGAGCGCCAGACCGTGGTCGATCATGAAGTAGCGGCCCACGAGGAGCATGCCGCAGGCGACCACACCGCCGATGACTCCGGCGACGGCGGCCTCCATGATGAACGGCATCTGGATGTAGAAGCTGGACGCGCCGACCAGGCGCATGATGCCGGTCTCTCTGCGGCGGCTGAACGCCGAGACGCGCACCGTGTTGACGATCAGCATCAGCGCGACGACGAGCATCAGCGCCATCACGGCGAGCGCCGCCCAGTTCATGCCGTTGAGGAGTCCGAAGAGGTTGTCCAGGATGCCCTTCTGGTCCTGCACGGACTGCACCCCGTCACGCCCGTCGAAGGCGGTCGCGACGACCTGGTACTTCTCCGGGTCCTTGAGCTTGACCCGGTACGACTCCTGGAGCTGGTCCGGCGTCAGCGAGCTGGCCAGCGGGGAGTCGCCGAACTGCTCCTTGTAGTGCTTGTACGCCTGGTCCGCCGACTCGTGGGAGACCTTCTCGACGACCGGCATCTTGTCCAGGTCGGAGCGGATCTGCTGCTTCTGCTCGGCGGTGACGGCTCCCTTGGCGCACTTCGGGTCCGACTCGGCGTCGCCCTTGTTGCACAGGAAGATCGAGACGTTGACCTTGTCGTACCAGTAGCCCTTCATCGTGCTCACCTGGTCACGCATGAGCAGCGAGCCGCCGAACAGGGCGAGCGAGAGGGCGACCGAGACGATGACCGCGAAGGTCATCGTGAGATTTCGGCGGAGACCTACGCCGATCTCCGACAGGACGAATTGGGCGCGCATGGCGTCTGCTCAGGCCTTTCTCAGTGCTCTGGTGCTCACGGGGCTCAGTGCTGGTAGCCGTAGACGCCGCGCGACTGGTCGCGGACGAGACGGCCCTTCTCCAGCTCGATGACGCGCTTGCGCATCTGGTCCACGATCTGCTGATCGTGGGTGGCCATCACGACGGTCGTCCCGGTGCGGTTGATCCGGTCCAGCAGCTTCATGATGCCGACCGAGGTCTGCGGGTCGAGGTTGCCGGTCGGCTCGTCGGCGATCAGGAGCTTGGGGCGGTTCACGAAGGCGCGGGCGATGGCCACACGCTGCTGCTCACCACCGGAGAGCTCGCCGGGCATCCGGTCCTCCTTGCCGCCCAGGCCGACGAGGTCGAGCACCTGGGGCACGGACTTGCGGATCTCGCCACGGGACTTGCCGATGACTTCCTGCGCGAAGGCGACGTTCTCGCCGACGGTCTTGTTGGGCAGGAGCCGGAAGTCCTGGAAGACCGTGCCGAGCTGGCGGCGCATCTGCGGCACCTTCCAGTTGGACAGTCGTGCCAGGTCCTTGCCCAGGACGTGCACCTGGCCGTGGCTGGTGCGCTCCTCGCGCAGGACCAGCCGCAGGAAGGTGGACTTTCCGGAGCCGGAAGATCCCACAAGGAAGACGAATTCGCCGCGCTCGACCTCGAGGGACACATCCCTGAGGGCGGGCCGGGTCTGCTTGGGGTAGGCCTTGGAGACGTTGTCGAATCGGATCACGGGTGCGCCTCGGTGCATCGTGGGCGTCGGGGGTAGGTGAGCGTGACCATACGCGAACCCGGCTGCCCGCCGCAGTCGGCGTCCTTGGTTGAGCGGTTTGTCCCGATGATTGCCCGGTCACAGACAGGTCCTGGCGGGAACGGAACGGGTCCAAAAGGGGCAGCATCCGGGGAGGTGCGCCGAAATCCCCGGAAGCTGGCACAGTGGTAGGGGGAACGGTTGCGTTCCCCGGAGCGTTGTGCGGAGAGAATTGTGCTGTGGCGGCTCCGCCGCGCGGGAGGAGGAAGAGCGCATGACCTATGACCGGCTGGTGTGCGCGAACTGCGCGGCGCCCGTGAGCGAGGGTCGCTGCCCCGTATGCCGGGCGAACCGTGAGCGACTTCAGCAGGAGAGCCCGTTCGCGGGTCTGCACCCGATGGCCCTGATAGTGCTTGTGGCTGTGCTCATCGCGGCGGTGGCGCTCCTCGCCCACCAAACCGTCTAAGACACCGAGAAGGGCCCGGAGCGATGCTCCGGGCCCTTCTCGCGTTACGTGCGGACGTACGCGCCTACGGCTGCCTAGGCAACCGTGCGGCCGCCGCCGACGAGGCGGGGCAGCAGGCGGAAGCCGATGCCGCCGGCGATCATCGTCGCGGCGCCGATCAGCAGGAACGTGGTCTCGGCGGCGCCGGTCTCGGCCAGCTCACCGCCGGACTTGCCGTTCTGGGCGGGCTGGGCGACCGGCACGGAGCCGGTGTCCTGCAGGCTGTCCTTGCCCTGGCCCTGCTCGACCGGGTTGTTGCCGCCGTCGGGGTCGGTGTTGCCGTTCCCGCCGCCGTGGTTGCCGCCGCCACCGCCGTGGTGGTGGCCGCCGCCGTTGCCCGGCGTGGTCGGGTCCTCGGTCGGCTCGGTGGGCTCCTCGGTCGGGTCAGTCGGCTCCGAGGTGGGCGGGTCCGTCGGGTCCTCAGTGGGCGGGTCCGTCGGGTCCTCGGTGGGCGGGTCCGTCGGGAGGCCGGTGGGCGGATCCGTCGGGTCCTCCTCGCCGCCGATGGCGACACCGGCTGCGACACCGTCCTCGCCCGCGTGCACCTTCGCACCGACACCCGGAAGGTTGACGCCGATGTCGAGGGCCGAAGCGGCGCCCGCGGCGGTCAGCGACGCACCCGCCGCGATCACCGCACCGGCTGCTATCCGCGCGACACGAATGCGCGTCTTCTTGGTCATCTGCCTGCTACCCCCAGTAGCTAATCGTTGATGGAGCAGCGCGCGGGACGGGGGCCGCCCGGGGGGTAGTCGGCGACTGCTGGCCCGTCCCCCGGTGCACACGCGTCCCACTGATACGCATGCCGCGCGTCAGCCTTCCCAGTTTTCATGTCAGCGTCAAGGTCGTTGCGTACGTGATGCCCGAAATCAGGGGAGTTGACCGACGTACGGACATGTGACTGTGACGTAAAAGGCAACTGCCGCCCGGTGGGCGGCAGTTGCCTTGTCGACAAAGCTGGAAAAGACCTGAGGTTACTTCTCCTGCTGCTTGCGCCAGCGAATTCCCGCTTCGAGGAATCCGTCGATCTCGCCGTCGAGCACCGACTGCGGATTACCGACCTCGAATTCCGTCCGGAGGTCCTTGACCATCTGGTACGGATGCAGGACATACGAACGCATCTGGTTTCCCCACGAGCTGCCGCCGTCCTTGAGGGCGTCCATCTTGGCCCGCTCCTCCTGACGCTGCCGCTCGAGGAGCTTGGCCTGGAGGACGTTCATCGCGGTCGCCTTGTTCTGGATCTGCGAGCGCTCGTTCTGGCAGGAGACGACGATGCCGGTGGGCAGGTGGGTCAGACGGACCGCGGAGTCCGTCGTGTTCACGCCCTGGCCGCCGGGGCCCGAGGAGCGGTACACGTCCACGCGCAGCTCGGACTCGTCGATGTCGATGTGGTCGGTCGTCTCGACGACCGGGAGCACCTCGACGCCCGCGAAGGACGTCTGGCGGCGGCCCTGGTTGTCGAAGGGCGAGATACGGACCAGCCGGTGCGTGCCTTGCTCGACCGAGAGCGTCCCGTACGCGTACGGGATCTGCACGGCGAAGGTGGTCGACTTGATGCCGGCCTCTTCCGCGTACGACGTCTCGTAGACCTCGGTCTTGTAACCGTGGCGCTCGGCCCAGCGCAGGTACATGCGCTGGAGCTGCTCGGCGAAGTCCGCGGCGTCCACACCGCCCGCCTCGGCGCGGATGTTGACCAGCGCCTCCCGGGAGTCGTACTCACCGGACAGGAGGGTGCGGACCTCCATCTCGTCCAGCGCCTTCTTGACGGAGGTCATCTCGGACTCGGCCTCGGCACGGGTGTCCGGGTCGTCTTCCTCCTCGGCCATCTGGAAGAGCACGCTCAGGTCGTCGATCCTGCCGCGCAGGGTCTCCGCCTTGCGCACCTCGGCCTGGAGGTGGCTCAGCTTGCTGGTGATCTTCTGTGCCGCGTCGGGGTCGTCCCACAGGGACGGTGCGGCCGCCTGCTCCTCGAGCACGGCGATATCTGCCCTCAGCTTGTCGAGGTCCAGGACGGCCTCGATCGACTCCATGGTCGAGGAGAGGGACTTGAGCTCTTCGGAAACGTCGACGACTGCCACGACACCAGCGTAACGGCTGGGGCAAGTGCTCCGGTCCTGGTGGCCGCGGGGCCGGGTCCGGGGGCCTGCCGGGCCGCCTCAGGGAGAGGCCGGAGCCGACTGCCCGGGGTTCTTGCCCGGCGTCGCGTCCGCGTCGTCGCCGCCCACGGCCGCCCACGTGCCGATGCCGGCCGCCACCACGAGGACGGCTCCGGCCACGCCGAGCGTGATCCTCCGGCGCCGGGCGGAGGCGCGGTGGCGGGCCGAACCGGGGCGGGGCGCTCCGGCCGCGCGAGGGGCGCGGGCGGTACCGCGGGCGCCGCCCGCCAGCTCGTCGGGGGCCGGGACGCGCATCGACGTGTGCGTGTCCCTGTTCGAGTCGGCGGGGGTCGCGCCGGGGACCAGCGGGACGGCGCCGCGGCGGGCGGCGGGCGTCTCGGGCGCGGCCGGGGCGGCCTCCGGCTCCGGGTCTGGCTCGGTGTCCGGCTCGTCCACGTCGAGGGGCGCCATCCCGGCGAGCTGGGGCAGCTGCTCGCGCAGGCGGGCCGCCAGCTCGGAGGCGCGCAGACGGGACGCGGGCGCCTTCGCCAGGCACTGGACGAGGAGCTGCCACAGCTCGTCGGGGATGCCCGGGAGCGGGACGACCGTCTCCGTGACGTGCCGGCGCAGGATCGCGCCGGGGTGGCCGCCGCCGAAGGGCGTGAACCCGGCGAGCAGCTCGTACAGGACCGTCGCCAGGGCATAGATGTCGACGGCGGCGCGCGGCGGGAGGCCCTCGATGAGTTCGGGGGCGAGGTAGTCCGGGGTGCCGATGATCTTCGTGGCGCGGGTGCGGCGCGGGGAGTCGATGAGCTTGGCGACGCCGAAGTCGGTCAGGAGCGCCGGGTGGGAGCCGCCGGGGCCGAGGGGGCCCTGCATGTCCAGGAGGACGTTCTCCGGCTTCACGTCGCGGTGCACGATCCCGGCGGCGTGCGCGGCGGCGAGCCCGTCCGCGATGTCCGCGACGATGGCGACCGCGGCCTCGGGGGCCAGGCGCCGCTCACGGTCGAGCCGGGTGCGCAGGTCTGTGCCCCGTACGAGGTCCATGACCAGGGCCAGGTCGTTCCCGTCGACCACCAGGTCACGGACGCCGACCACGCGCGGGTGGTCGAGGCTGAGCAGGGCCGTGCGCTCCTGGACGAAGCGGCCCACGAGCTCCTGGTCGGAGGCCAGGTCCTCACGCAACAGCTTGATGGCGACGGGCCCCTCGGGTCCCTCGCCCAGCCACACCGTGCCGGCGCTGCCGCGTCCCAGGATCTGGTTCGCGGTGTACCGGCTGCCGATCTTCCGTGCCAAGACTGCTCCTACAGACGCGTGTTGGCGCCCAAGCTACGCGGCTCGGACGCCAACCATCACATCCGCGGGGGAAATCACCCTCCGGAAGTCGACAAATCTCCAACATCGCACCCAACGCCGGGTGCGTGCGGCTCACTTCAGTTGCCGGAACCCCCGCTGCCGCTCCCCAGATCGCCGATCCAACCGGTGACCGTGTCGTACCAGTCCGACAGCTGGGCCCAGTAACCCTTGCCCGTGCCGATCCAGTCCTGGAGCGGGGTGAACTCCCAGACGAGCCAGCTCACCACGAACAACATGACGACCATGAAGAGGCAGCCCTTGAGGCAGCCGAGCCCCGGGATCTTCATCCGGTTCGCACTGCGCTGCCTCGGCTGCCGCGGCTCACGCTGCGGCGCCTGCGGCTGCGGCTGGCGGGGCTGCTGCGGCGGCGCGTACTGCTGCTGGGGCTGCGGCGCGTACCGCTGCGGCTGCTGCGGCTGCTGCCGACGGGGCTGCTGGGGCGCGTACTGCTGCTGAGGCGGCTGCTGGGGCTGCTGCTGCGGGTGCCCCTGCTGGCGCTGCGGCCGGCGGCGCAGCGGGTCGTCGTTCGGGTCCAGGTACTGGACCTGCGTCTGCTCGTTGCGGTCGCGGGCCGCCCGCATCTGGTTCTGCCAGGGGTGCGGGTCGTCCGGGTTCGCGCCCGGCTGGTGCGGCGGGACCGGCGGCATGACGGCCGTCGGGTCGGCCGCGCCCCGGTTCGGCAGGACCGAGGTGGGGTCGGCGTCACCCATGCCGGTGGACTGCATGACGCTCGTCGCCGCGTTCGGATCGTACGAGCCCGCGTTACTGGGCAGTACCTGCGTCGGGTCGGCCGCACCGGGCATGCCCGGCACCTGCGCGGGCGCCGGATCCGGCATGAGGAGGGCACCGACGCCCTCGGCGGCCGCGATCTGCGCGGAGTTCGCGTGCACGCCGATGCCCTCGGCGACGGCGCGCAGGCCGCGGGCGAGGTTCTCGGCGCTGGGGCGCTCCTCGGGGTTCTTGCGCAGGCAGCGCTCTATGACCGTCCACAGCGGGTCGGGCACCGTGGACGGGCGGCGCGGTTCGGCGCTCAGGTGCTGGTGCAGGACCTCGAGCGCGGACCCCCCGGAGAACGGCGGCCGGCCCGTGACCAGCTCGTACAGCAGGATTCCGGCGCCGTAGATGTCCACCGCGCTGGTCTGCGGGCGGCCCTCGGCGGACTCCGGCGCGACGTACGCGGGCGTGCCGACGAACTCGTGCGTGCGGGTCAGGCCCGGGGAGTCGGCGAGGCGGGCGATGCCGAAGTCGGTGAGCATCGGGTGCATCTCACCGCCGTTCTGCTTCAGCAGGACGTTCGCCGGCTTCAGGTCGCGGTGCACGACGCCGTCCGCGTGGCTCGCCGCGAGCGCGTCCGCGACCTGGGCGGTCAGCAGGGACGCGGCCACCGGGGAGAAGGGGCCGTTCTCGCGGAGGTAGCGGTGCAGGTCGGGGCCTTCGACCAGGTCCATGACGAGGGCGAGGAGCTCGCCCTCGACGACCAGGTCGCGGGTGCGCACGATGTTCGGGTGCGTCAGGCGGAGCAGCACGGAGCGCTCGCGCAGGAAGCGCATCACGACATCCGCGTCGTTGGCGAGCTCCTCCTTGAGGACCTTGATCGCCACGGTCTCGCCGGGCTGCCCGGCGACGGCCGCCTCGGCCCCCGCGGTCTCCCGCTGGCGGGCCCGCCAGACGGTGCCCGTGGCGCCGCGTCCGATCGGCTCCTCGAGCAGGTATTTACTGCCTACCGGCCGCACGTCATGCGCTCCCTGCTTGCTGCGTACTGGCGTACTGCTTGGTCTTGCTCGTTCCTGGGTGTTCCGACCCACTGTAGTGCCGTCGAACAACCCACTGTCTGTTGATCTTCCGCGACTCCCTGCCCGCCGGAGCCGCGTTCGACGGAAAGACGCTCGGGGTGGGCTGTTGGTTGCCACCGGCAAGGGCGTGAGCGGTCCCAAGCGGCATCATGCAGGCACTTTTGCGGGCAGAGCCGACCAATCAAGATCACTTACGGGTGGCCGACGGGCGTGTTGTCGGTGGCAAGTGCGAGGATGCCTCTCGTACTGGCCTACGTGCCCGTTGTGCGGTGGGGGATCTGCGGTGGGGTGACCGCGGTGCAGCCCCTTCCCGGGCGCCCGCGCAGAAGGGACCGCTGACGCGATGCAGATCCGGCTGACCGTCGTAGACCCCCTGGGGACGCGCCCCGACCCGCAAGGCCGCGCGGCGTCGTGCGACGTGCTGGTCACCGCCCCGGCGGGCACCGCGCTCGCCGCGGTGGCCTCCGCCCTGGTGGCGGCCGTCGCCGGCGGTGAGGGCACGGCGATCCTCTACGCGGGACCCGAGCGGCTCGACGGGCAGCGGTGCACGCTGGGCGAGCCGCCGCTGACCGACGGGGCCGTGCTGTCCCTGGGCGTTCCCGCCGAGCCGGGACCCGAGATCGAGGGCGCCGCGGCGCAGCTCCATGTGGTGGCGGGGCCCGACGCGGGCGGTGTGCATCTGCTGCACGGCGGCGAGATCCGCGTGGGCCGCTCCGCGGACGCCGATGTCGCGCTCGACGACCCCGATGTGTCCCGGATGCACTGCGCTGTGACGCTCGGCACGGACGGCCGTGTGACGGTCACGGATCTGGGCTCGACGAACGGGACGACGGTCGACGGCAGCCCCGTCGGGGACCGCCCCGCCCGGCTCGCCCCCGGCGCCCTCCTGCGCCTCGGTGAGTCCACTCTGCGGCTGGCCCCCGAGGGTGCCGCGGGTTCCTCGGCTTTCAACGGTTCCTCGGGGCCCGTACTGCGGACGGCGCCCGACGGCGAGGGCCACGTCCGCGTGACGACCCCGGACGCGGGCGCATCCGAAGTCCCCTCCGCCGATCCCGCTCACGCGGGCGAGACCCGGCACACGTACGGCCCCGCCGCGCTCGCCGCCGGTTCCGGCCCCGTCGTGCCCGAGCAGGGCGGGCCGCCCTCCGTCGAGAGCACGCCGATCATCACCCCCGCGCGCGGGACGCCCGTGCCACGCGAGCAGCGCAGGCGCGGCGGGCTCGGCGCCTGGGCACGGCGCCTGGCCGGCGGGCGCACGGACGGGGACCTGTCCCCGTACGACAGCGGCGCCTACGACGGCGGGCCGCCGCACGTCCCCGAGACCTTCGCGCCCGCCTCCCCCTCCTCCAGGGGATCCTCCGAGGCGTGGCCCGACGCCGCCGCGCTGCTGCTCACCGCGCTCGGCCCGGGGCACCGGCTCTGGGAGCGCGGCCCCGAGCACCCCGAGGCGCTCGCGGTGCGGCTGGGCACGGACGACCGGACGTCCCCGGACCGCACGGGGCTGCTGCCCGGCGTGCCGGTGACGGTGGGGCTGCGGGAGGCGGGCGCGCTCGGTCTCGCCGGGCCGCGGGCGCGGCTGTCGGGCGTGGCCCGTTCCGTCGTCGCGCAGCTCGCGGCGCTGCACTCACCGGACGTGCTGGAGATCGTCCTGGTCAGCACGGACCGGTCGCGCGGCGTCCAGGACCGCGCGGCCGAGTGGTCCTGGCTCGGCTGGCTCCCTCATCTGCGTCCCGCGCACGGCCAGGACTGCCGGCTCCTCCTGGCGTACGACCGTGAGCAGGCGGTGGCCCGCACGGGCGAGCTCCTGCGCCGTCTCGACGACCACATCGCGGATGAGTCGCGCCGCTCCGACGCCGGGACGGCGGCCGCCCGCGCGGGGCAGCAGCAGGCCGGCTTCGGGCCCATGGTGCCGAGGTCCCGTTCGGGTGAAGCCGCCGACGCCGGGGAGCGCGGGGGCCGTATGACCGCGCCCGGGCCGTACGGGCACGAGGGTCCGGGCGGCCGGTCCGACGCCGTGGCGGACGGCCACGGGGATTCCAGGCCCACCACGGACCGGGTCAGGCGCGCGTCGGAGTACGCCGCCGGGCACCCCGCCACGGAGGATGCCTGGCCGCCCGGGACGGCACAGGGACCCGGCGCCGGGCACCGCTGGACCGGCCCGCTGACCGTTCTCGTCGTCGACGGGGACCCCGGGCCGGCCGGGCTGCGCGAGGCCACCGTGCGGCTCGCGACGGAAGGGGGCCGGGCCGGGATCCACGTCATCTGTCTCGCCGAGGCCCCCGCGTCCTCGCCCGCGTCGCCGGTCACCCAGACCTATGAGATGGCGTGCGCCGTGTCGCCCGCGTTCAAGTCGTGCGGCGCCGTCGCGCTGCTCAGCGGGGACGTGGCGACGGCGCTGCGGCTGTTGCGGACGTCCCACGGCCAGGTCGTCGGGCACGGCACGGTCGCCGCGATCGACGCGGTGTCGGCGGCCTGGGCCGAGCGCTTCGCGCGCGCCCTCGCCCCCTTGCGCACCGACAGCGGCCCGAGCGAGCCGCACCCCCGGGTCTCGGCACCCCTGCCCCAGATCGCCCGCCTGCTGGACGAGTTGGGGCTCGCGCGGGCCACGCCCGCATCCCTGATGGCCCGCTGGGCAGCCGCCGGGGACGACACTGAGGCGCTCGGCGGGCGCGCCTGGGCCGTGCTCGGCGCCGGGCCGCGCGGCCCGGTCGTCGTGGACCTGGCCGCGGAGGGCCCCCATCTCCTGATCGAGGGCCCGGCGGGCAGCGGCCGTACGGAGCTGCTGCGCTCGATCGCCGCCTCGCTCGCGGCGGCCGAGCGGCCGGACCGGCTCGGGCTCGTCCTCGTCGACGGCCGGGACGGCACGGGTGGCGCCGACCGGGGCGACGGACTGCGCGTCTGCACGGACCTGCCGCACGTCACGACCCATCTGGCGGCCAACGACCCGGTGCGTATGCGGGAGTTCGCCCAGTCGCTCGCCGCCGAGCTGAAGCGCCGCGCCGAGCTGCTCGGGCGCCAGCACTTCGCCGATTGGCACACCCACCGCGAGGTGTCGGGCCGGATGGTCTCCCAGCGCCCCGCGCCGCCCCGCACGTCCGACCAGGGCGCCGGGGACCTGGAGGCGCCACCCAGCTCGACCATGCGCCTGCGGCCCGCCGCCGCCCGCAAGGAGGCCGACCCGGCGCCGCCTCTGCCCCGGCTCGTCGTCCTGGTGGACGACCTGGACGCGCTGCTCTCGCCGCCGCTCGGCTCGCCGGGGCGGCCCGCCGCGGGATCCGTCGTACGGGCCTTGGAGGCCGTCGTCCGGGGCGGCGAGCGGCTCGGGGTGCATCTGGTCGCGGCCCGCGCGTCCGGTTCCGAGCCGGCGTGGGGTGTGGCGCTTCGGGTCGTGCTCGACGCCCCGTCGGCCGGTCCCGACGATCCGGCACCCGGCCGCGGCCGGCTCTCCGGCGCCGACGGACGCGAGCTGGCGTTCCAGGCGGGCCGGGTCACGGGGCGCATCCCCCGTACGGCCACGCAGCGGCCCACGGTGGTGGCGCTCGACTGGACGCGGATGGGTGACCCGCCGACCCGGCGCCCCGTACGGGAGCTGGGGAACGGGCCGACCGATCTCGCCCTGCTGGCCAGCGCGTTGGAGCGGGCCGCCCGGTCCGTCGCGGCACGGGAGGTGCCGTCCCTCCTGTGACGGCACGCCCGGCGGGACGGCCCGGGAATTCCCAACACCCCATGTTCAAGGCCGACATCACGACCCCGTCACGATCTTCGAGCTGACCCGGCAGGTGCCCTTGCCGGGGGTCCCCGGCCGGGCGTAGAACCAGACGCCACGGCACAGCGCACATACGTACGTTCAGCGTTCGGGACGTACGTTCAGCGTTCGGGACGAGAACGGGGCAGCGATGCGCAGCATTCGTACACGCACGACTTCAAGGGCGTCCAGGACGTCCGGGGCAGCGAAGGCCGCAGCGGCAGCTCTGACCGCGGGCGCTCTCGCGCTGACGTTGACCGCCTGTGGCGGCGGGGACGGCAAGGACAAGAGCGGCAAGGACCCGAGCGGCGGCGAGAGCGGCAGCGCCTCCGTCAAGCTTCCCAAGCTCGACGGGCAGACCCTGGAGGTCGCGGCCGTCTGGACCGGGCCGGAGCAGGACAACTTCACCAAGGTCCTCAAGGAGTTCGAGAAGCGCACCGGCGCCAAGGTCAACTTCGTGCCGACGGGCAACAACACCGCCACGTTCCTCAGTACCAAGATCGAGGGCGGCAAGCCGCCGGACGTGGCGTTCCTGCCGCAGGTCGGCGTGCTGCACCAGTTCGCCGACAAGGGCTGGATCAAGCCGCTGGGCAGCGAGGCGCAGGCCCAGGTCGACAAGAACTTCTCGGCCGGGTGGAAGAACCTCGGGGCGTACAAGGGCAAGCAGTACGGCGTCTATGTGAAGGCCGCCAACAAGTCGCTGGTCTGGTACAACACGGCCGCGTTCGAGGCGGCCGGGATCTCCAAGACCCCGAAGACGTGGGCCGACTTCCTGTCCACCGCGCAGACCCTGTCCGACGCGGGCTCCCCCGCGGTCTCCATCGGCGGCGCGGACGGCTGGACGCTCACCGACTGGTTCGAGAACATCTACCTCTCCCAGGCGGGCCCGGAGAAGTACGACCAGCTCGCCGCCCACAAGATCAAGTGGACGGACCCCTCCGTGAAGGAGGCGCTGACCACGCTCGCCCAGCTGTGGGGCAAGGACGACCTGATCGCGGGCGGCCGCAAGGGCGCGCTCGGCACCGAGTTCCCGAAGTCCGTCACGCAGACGTTCTCCGGTGACACCCCCGCCGCGATGGTCTACGAGGGCGACTTCGTGACCGCCAACATCAACGCGGACACCAAGGCCAAGGTAGGCACGGACGCCAAGGTCTTCCCGTTCCCCGCGGTCGGCGACAAGGCCCCCGTGGTCAGCGGCGGCGACGTGGCCGTGGCCCTCAAGGGCGGCAAGGGCGCCCAGGCCCTCGTCACGTTCCTCTCCTCCACCGACGCGGCCGAGATCTGGGCGGCGCAGGGCGGCTACATCTCCCCCAACAAGGAGATGGACACCTCCAAGTACAAGGACGCGGTCACCCGGGACATCGCGAAGGCGCTGCTCGCGGCGGGCGACGACTTCCGCTTCGACATGTCCGACCAGGCGCCCGCGGCGTTCGGCGGCACGCAGGGTGTCGGTGAGTGGAAGGGCCTCCAGGACTTCCTGAAGAACCCGAAGGACGTCGCCGGTACCCAGCGCCAACTCGAGGCCGACGCCGCCAAGGCGTACAAGAACGGCTGACGGCGCGGTATGTCGTCCTCCGTGGCGAAGGCGGGGGGCGCCGGCGCACTGCCGCCGGCGCCGTCCGCAACACCGCGCAAGAGCGTGATCGGGACCCGGCCGTGGGTGGCGGCGCTGTTTCTGCTGCCCGCGCTCGTCCTGCTCGGCGCGCTCGTGGTCTACCCGATCGGGTACTCGGTCTGGCGCAGCCTCTACGACTCCGGCGGCTCCCATTTCGTCGGCGTCGACAACTACGTCGACATCTTCCGCGACGACCAGACGCTGATCGCGGTCAGGAACACGGCGATCTGGGTGGCCGTGGCGCCGGCCCTGTGCACGGCGCTCGGCCTGATCTTCGCCGTGCTCACCGAACGGGTGCGCTGGGGCACGGCGTTCAAGCTGATCGTCTTCATGCCGATGGCGATCTCGATGCTGGCGGCGGGCATCATCTTCCGCCTGGTCTACGAGCAGGACCCGAACCAGGGCGCGGCCAACGCGATCGTCACGTCCGTGCACGACGCGTTCACCGACGCCTCCGTCTACCCGAAGGCGCGCCCCGCCATCGGCAGTGACCTCAAGGCGTCCGGCGGCGGATCGTTCACCACGAAGCAGACCGCGCGGGCCGGCACCCCGGCGTTCCTGCCGCTGGTCGGCATCGCGCCCGACAAGGTGCCGGGCAGCCCGCAGAACGCCAAGGCGGCGAGCACCGGGGGCGACAAGGTCACGGGCACGGTCTGGCTGGACTTCAAGCTCGGCGGAGGCGGCACGAAGGGCGCCGTCGACGCGGGCGAGAAGGCCCTGAAGGGCGTCAAGGTGGAGGCGGTGCGAGGCGGCAAGGTCGTCGCGTCCACCACCAGCGGCGCCGACGGCACCTTCACCCTGCCCAAGGCGGCGGACGGCGCCCAACTCCGGCTGCCGGGATCGAACTTCGCGACCGCCTACAACGGCGTCGAGTGGCTCGGCCCGGCCCTGGTGACCCCGTCGATCATCGGCGCGTACGCCTGGATGTGGGCGGGCTTCGCGATGGTCCTGATCGCGGCCGGGCTCGCGGGCATCGACCGTAACCTCCTGGAGGCTGCGCGCGTCGACGGGGCGAACGAGTGGCAGGTGTTCCGCAAGGTCACCGTGCCGCTGCTCGCGCCGGTCCTGACCGTCGTCCTGGTCACGCTGATGATCAACGTGATGAAGATCTTCGACCTGATCTACATCATCGCCCCGCAGCCGTCCCAGGACGACGCCAACGTCCTGGCCCTGCAGCTGTTCCTGTCCGCGTTCGGCGGCCAGGGGAACTTCGGCGCGGGCAGCGCCATCGGCGTGCTGCTCCTGCTGCTCGTCCTCCCGGTGATGTGGGTCAACATCCGCCGGCTGCGGAAGGAGCGTCAGCGGTGACCGCACTCGACACGTCCGTGCGCGCCAAGCGTTCGCTCGCCGCCCGGATCGCGAGCGGCGCGGCGGGCGGTGCGCTGCGTGCCTTCCTGCTCGTGGTCGGCCTGTTCTGGCTGGTGCCGACCTTCGGGCTGCTGGTCTCCTCGTTCCGCGATCCGACGGACATCGCCGCGTCGGGCTGGTGGAAGGTCTTCACCGCCCCGGCCCAGCTGACGACCAAGAGCTACCAGTCGCTCCTGGAGAAGGACGAGATCACCCACGCCCTGTTCAACACGATCTGGATCACGGTCCCGGCGACGCTCCTCGTCGTGATCATCGGGTCGATGGCCGGATACGCCTTCGCCTGCATGGACTTCAAGGGCCGTGACGGCTGGTTCATGGCGGTCGTCGGGCTGCTGGTGGTGCCGGTGCAGGTGGCGCTGATCCCGCTCTCCGAACTCTTCGGGAAGATCGGCATCTTCGGCAGCATCATCGGCGTCATCCTGTTCCACGTCGGCTTCGGGCTGCCGTTCGCGATCTTCCTGCTGCGCAACTTCTTCGCGGAGATCCCCCGTGAACTCCTGGAGGCGGCGCGGCTCGACGGCGCGGGAGAGGCGCGGCTCTTCGCGACGGTGGTCCTGCCGCTCGGCGGGCCGGCCATCGCGTCGCTCGGCATCTTCCAGTTCCTGTGGGTGTGGAACGACATGCTGGTCGCGCTGATCTTCTCCGACTCCGGCTCGCAGCCGCTGACGGTCGCGCTCCAGCAGCAGGTGCGGCAGTTCAGCGGGAACATCGAGATCCTGGCGCCCGGCGCCTTCATCTCCATGGTGATCCCGCTGGCCGTTTTCTTCGCCTTCCAGCGGCAGTTCGTGTCCGGTGTGATGGCAGGAGCGGTGAAATAGCCGTATCCGCAGGCGAATTGAGGGGCGGACCGGTCACGGTTCGCCCCTCTTCGGTTACCGAGGTCCCCCGTATGCCACAACTGGCGTAACCGGATCATTCCATCGGCCGTTGCCGGGCAGTATGCCCCGTGCCGACCCATGGATGTGCCTTGCCCCGGTTCAGTGTCATCGTCCCCGTGTACAAGGTGCAGGCCTACCTGCACGCGTGCCTCGAATCCGTCCTGGAACAGTCATGTTCCGATCTTGAGGTGATCGCGGTCGACGACTGCTCGCCGGACGCGAGCGGCGCGATCGCCGACGATTTCGCGGCGCGGGACGAGCGGGTCCGGACGGTGCATCTGCGGGAGAACGTGGGGCTGGGCCGCGCCCGCAACACCGGCCTCGAACACGCCACCGGCGACTACGTCCTCTTCCTCGACAGCGACGACACGCTCACCCCGGGCGCGCTCCAGGCGATCACGGACCGTATCGAGGCGACCGGCGGTCCCGACGTCCTGGTCTACGACTACGCCCGCACGTACTGGACGGGCGAGGCCGTGCGCAACCAGTACGCGGACCGTCTCGCGCAGGACGGACCGGCCCCGTTCGCGCTCGTCGACCGGCCCGAGATCCTCCAACTCCTCATGGTGGCCTGGAACAAGGCGTACCGGCGCGCCTTCGTCGAGGAGCAGGGCTTCGTCTTCCCGCCCGGCTACTACGAGGACACCCCCTGGACCTATCCGGTCCTGATGTCGGCGCGGACGATCGCCACCCTCGACCGGGTCTGCGTCCACTACCGTCAGCGCCGCCGGGGCAACATCCTGGGCACCCCGTCCCGCGAGCACTTCGACGTCTTCGACCAGTACGACCGTGTCTTCGCGTTCCTCGACGCACATACCGAACTCGCGGACGCGTGGCGCCCGTTGCTGTTCCGGCGGATGGTCGAACACTTCGCCACGGTGTTCACGCATCCGGACCGGCTGCCGCGCGGCTCCCGCCCCGACTTCCTGCGCAGGGCCCGCGCGCACTACCGGCGCTACCGCGTCCCCGGGGTGCCCGTCGCCGCCCGCGACCGGCTCCGGCACGGCCTGGTGCGGCTCGGCTCGCATCGCGCGTACCGGTCGCTGGCCGCGGCGATGCGCTGCGTGCGGCGGGTCCGGGGGCTCGCGGGCCGGCTGCGGAGCGCGGCCCGGGCGGCCGCCCTCCAGGCGCACTACCGCGTCCAGCTGCTGCTCCCGGTGCGTGCGGACCGTGCCGTGTTCTCCAGCTACGGGGGGCGCGGCCACGGCTGCAACCCGGGCGCCCTGGAGGCCGCGTTCCGCACGTACGCGCCGCACGTCGCCACCGCGTGGATCGCCGAGCCCGAGCACCACCACTCCCTGCCGTCCGGAACCCGCGCCCTGAGGCCCGGGACCGCCGCCTACTGGACGGCGCTGGCCCGTTCCAGGTACCTGGTCAACAACGTCGACTTCGACCACAGGCTGGTCAAGCGCGCCGGGCAGGTCGTGATCCAGACCCAGCACGGCACGCCCCTGAAGAAGATGGGCCTCGACCTCCAGGACCATCCGGCGGCGGCCCGCGGCCAGGACTTCGGCCGGCTCCTGCGCTCCGTCGACACCTGGGACTACGTCCTGTCCGCCAACCGGCACTCCACCCTCGTGTGGGAGCGCGCCTACCCGTCCGCGTACACGACGCTGGAGTACGGGTGTCCGCGCAACGACGCGTTCCACCGGGCGACTTCGCGCGACGTGGCCCACGCCCGCGAGAGCCTCGGTATTCCGGACGGCGCGACGGCGATCCTTTACGCGCCGACCCATCGCGACTACCGCCGCACCCAGACCTGCGCCCTCGACCTGCAGCGGGTGCTGCGCCGGCTCGGCACGGACTTCGTCGTCCTGACCCGCGCCCACCCGCTTCACCCGGCGCCTCTCGCGCAGAGCGCCGGGCGCCTCATCGACGTCTCCGGCCACGTGAGCGTCGAGTCGCTCTGTCTGGCGGCGGACGCCCTCGTCACCGACTACTCGTCCCTGATGTTCGACTACGCCAACCTCGACCGCCCCATCGTGATCCACGCCGACGACTGGGAGGCGTACGAGGCGTCGCGGGGCACGTACTTCGACCTGCGCGCGTCCCCGCCCGGCGCCGTCGCCCGCAGCGAGGACGAGCTGATCGACATCTTCGCGACCGGGCACTGGCGCGGCTCGCGCTCGGCGCAGCTGCGGGCCGCGTTCCGCAAGCGGTTCTGCCCGTACGACGACGGGCGGGCGGCCGAGCGGGTCGTGCGGCACGTCGTGCTCGGCGAGGAGCCGCGGTCCCTGCCCGCGGTGTCGCTCGCCGGGCCGCGCCGGGTGCCCTCGGGTGAGCCGGTCGGCCCACGCTCCTGAGCCCCGAAGGCGCGGGCCGGGGTGTCACCGTTCCAGCAGGGCGAACAGCTCCTCCCAGCGTTCCAGGACGCGCTCCTCGGAGAACCGCTGCACATTGACCCGGGCCCGCTCCCCCATGGCGTCCCGCAGCCGCGGGTTGCCGGTGAGGCGCAGGAGGCGGTCGGCGAGCGCCGCGGTGTCGCCGGGAGGTGCGAGGAGCCCGTCCTCGCCGTCGCGCACGATCTCCCGCACACCGGGCGCGCAGTCGAACGCGGCACACGGCACGGCGCTCGCCATGGCCTCCATCAGCGCGAGGGGGAAGCCCTCGCCGCGCGACGACTGGACGAACACGGCGCTCTCGGCGAGCGCGCCCGCCACGTCGTCCGTGCGGCCCATCCAGTGCACGGACCGGTCGAGGCCCAGCTCGGTGCACTGGCGCCGCAGGTCCGGCTCGTCGGATCCGGCGCCGTAGATCCGCAGGGTCCAGTCGGGCCGGTGCGGGGCGACCTCGGCCCAGGTGTCGACGAGCATGTCGATGCCCTTCTGGTCGGCGAGGCGCCCGATGCTGCACACGACCTTCGCGGTGCGCGGCGAGGGGATCTCCGGGAGGTGGGCGAGGGCGTTCGGCATGGCGCCGACGTTGTGCATGCCGTCGGCGATCCAGTCGTCGGCGTCCTCCTGGGTGAGGGCGAGCCAGCGGTCGGCGGACGGGTAGTTCCGCTTGACGGAGCGGTAGCGGTGGCAGGCCCGCGTGTAGGCGTACGACTCGTGGCTCATGCCGATGATCCGCAGGCCCGCGGTGTCCGCCTCGCGCAGCCACTCCATGGGCCACACCTGGGTGACGACGGCGACGGCGCCGGGGCGGGCTGCCCGGAAGAGCTCCGAGAGGCGGGCGACGGCGCGCCCGCGGTCCGCGAGGCGCCGGGCTTCGCGGCGGTGCGCGGCGGGGCTGAGGCGGTTCACCCCGCGCACGGGGCGCGGGGTCGGGGGGTGGGCGGGGTAGAGGCTGGTGACCTCGTAGCCGAGGTCGGCGGGGAGGGGGAGTTTGAGCTCCGCCTCGTGGACGCCGATGACGTGCACGCGGTGGCCCGCGCCCTGGAAGAGGCGGGCCATCTGGTGGGTCCAGGCGGTGACGCCGCCCAGTTCGTCGACGGTGTTGGCGACGAGGAAGAGGTCGCGGCCCGTGCGCGGGGCGGTCGTGGAGGTCATGCGCGGGCCTTCTTCCCGAGGATGAGGCCGGCGGCCGCGCGGGCGGCGCCGCCGTCGTCGTACGCGCCGAACTCGGCAGCGAACGCGCGGCGTGCCGCCTGCCACTCCCCGTCCGTCTTCTTGAGCCTGTCGAGGGTCCGCAGCAGCTCCTCCTGTGTCTCGATGACGGGCCCGCCGGCGCGCTTGCGCAGGTCGAAATAGGTGCCGCGGTCCGCCGCGTAGGCGTCGAGGTCCGGCGCGAAATGGACGAGGGGCCGGTCGAGGAGGGCGTAGTCGAACATGATCGACGAGTAGTCGGTGATCAGCACGTCGGCGAGGACGAGGAGTTCGCTCACGTCGTGGTGGCCGGAGACGTCGACGACGGTGCCGGGAGGGGTGACCGGAAGGCTCGCCGCCTCCATGTAGTGGGCGCGCACGAGCAGCACGTGCGTGTCACCGAAGCGCTCGGCGAATTCCCTCACATCGAGCGGCAGTTGGACGACCTGCCCCTCCTTCGGGACGCCGCGGAACGTGGGGGCGTACAGCACGACCTTGCGGTGGTCAGGGATGCCGAGTTGCGTGGCGAGCGGGGGGCGCGGGAAGCGGCCCTCGCGCTCGTCGCGCTCGCGGGCCTCGACGAGGCGGTCGTTGCGCGGGTAGCCGGCGCGCAGCAGCCGCTCCTCGGGGATGCGGTAGGCGCGGGCGAGGGTCCGCACGTCGTGTTCCGAGCGGACCATGAAGTGGTCGAACCGGCCGACCGCGCGCCCAAGTCTCTCGCGCTCCGGCGCGTTCCGCGTCCTGTGCCGCGCCTCGTCGAACCCCATGCGCTTGTACGCGGATCCGTGCCACGTCTGGAGATACGTGGTGTGGCGCGGCTTGTCGAGGGCGTGCGGGAACCCCTGGTTGTCGACCCACCACTCGGCGCGGGCCAGCGCCCACAGATACCGCCAGGACCAGCGGCGCACGAGCCGCGCCCCGTCCGGGAACCCGGCGGGCGACGTGGCGTACGACCAGACGCAGCGCACCCCGGCCCCGCGGGCGAGGAGTTCCTCGTGCACGGCGCGCGGGCTGTCCCCGTAGCACTTGCCCATGTGGCTCTCGAAGACGACGAGGCCCTTGCTGACCGGCAGTCGGGACAGGATCCGCCGGTACACGCGGAGCTTGACGCGCTGGGAGCGCAGGGCCTCGCGCTTCTTGCGCAGGGTGCGGAGTGCGGGCTTCAGCTTGCGGGCGGGCCTGAAGTGGGTGACGTAGTGCGCCAGGGCCTGCGCGGCGCGGGCCGCGCGGCGGCGGGGCAGCAGGCAGACGGCCAGGTGGTGCTTGGCCGTGACGTAGGGCTGCCAGGTGTCGGCGGTGAGGCGGGTCAGGAGGGGGCGGGCCGGCAGGGCGGTGGCGCGGGTGGGGACGGCCGCCTTGTCGGCGAGCAGGTCGGTGGTGACGGGGACGCCGTCGACGGTGAGGACGAGCCGCGGGTCCCACACGCGGTCGCCGATGCCGCGCGGGCGCAGCGCGCCGGTGAGGGGCAGCTCGGCCCGCCACACGACGCCCCCGTCCTCCTGGCGTACGTCCCGCACCGGCACGGAGAGCGTGTGCGCGCGGCCGCCGCGCACCGAGAGGTCGAGCCGGGCGGCGAGCGCGGGCCGGTCGTCGAGGAGTCCGAGCGGCACGACGAGCCGCCCCTCGACGGCGAGCACCGCCCCCTGGCGCAGGCAGTGCGTGACGCGGTTCAGGAGACGGAGGTCGGTGAACTGCCGGTACTGGTGACCGAGTTCGGTGACGTCGAACGTGTCGTCGTCGGCGTGCTCCGCGCTCCAGCGGACCCGCCCGTCACCCGTCCTGACGAGCGGGGAGACGACGGTGCCGGGCCGGGCCAGTGCGTACGCGGCCGCCTGCACGCCGTCCGCGTCGCCGTCGGTGAGGAGCCGTACGCCGATGCGCTCGACGGGCGGCAGCGCGTCCAGCGCCTGCGGGGTGACGAGGCTGTCCAGGCTCCTGGCGAGGGTGTCCGCCGCCTTCCGGCGGTCGTCGGGGCCGAGCGGCAGGAAGGCGCGGACGCACGGGACGACGTGGTCGGTGAGGAAGGCGCTCTCGCGGGCCGCGCGCAGGGCGTCGTCGCCGCTCAGCAGTTCCAGAGTGTCGCGCTGGGCGTCGGCGGCGCGGGGCAGGTCCCGTACCGGGTCGGCCGGGGCGCATCCGGTGGTGATCAGGTTCGGGACGAGAGCGATGCGGCGGGCGGCGAGCGCGGCCCGCACGCCGAAGAGGGCCCGCCCGGCACCCGACAGCGCGCCGAGTACGCCGCGCCGGACGCAGAACCCGCCGCTCAGGCTGTCCCGCGTGACGAGTTCGGGCGCGTCCGCCAGGTCCTCGACGACGCGGGACCTGGCGTGCAGCTCCTTGTGCCAGGAGGGCGCCCTGTCCCGGCGGCCCGCGACCAGGTCGGCGTCCGTGCGGCGGCCCGCCTCGAAGAGGTTGCGGCAGGCGTGCCGTTCGAGCCGCTCGCCCGCGGCGGCGACCATGACGTACCGGCCGCGGGCGGCGGCGAGACCCAGGTCGCGCAGGACGCACGCGGGGCTCTCCGCCCCTGCGTGGACGAGCCGGATCCGCTGCGGATCGGCGGCCGCGAGCGACGCGGCCGTGTCGTCCGGCCCGGCCGTGACGAGGACCGCCTCGGTGCCGGCCAGCGTCTGGTCGAGCACGGAACGCACGGTGTCGCGCAGGGCCGCGGCGTCCGTGCCGCACACGACGACGCAGCTGATGTCGTACGCCTCGAGGGTGGTCATCGGCGGCCTCCCGGCAGCATGGCGTCGGCGACGTGGGCGGAGGCGCGCCCGTCGTCCAGGTCGCAGAACACCTCGCGGAAGCGGCGGTAGGCCTCCTGGTGCCCGGCGGTCGCGGCAACCGGGTCGCGCAGCGCCTCGACGACCTCCTCGCCGGTGGCGAGCAGCGGTCCCGGCGCCTGCGCGGCGAAGTCGAAGTAGAAGCCCCTGAGCGTGTCCCGGTAGTGGTCGAGGTCGTAGGTGTGGAACAGCATCGGGCGGCCGGTCTGCGCGAAGTCGAACATCAGCGACGAGTAGTCGGTCACCAGCACATCGCTGATCAGGAGGAGTTCACCCACGTCCGGGTAGCGGGTGACGTCGCGCACGAAGCCGGACGTGGTGCCCGCGACGGTGCCGCCGACCAGGTAGTGGCGGCGCACGAGCAGGACGTGGTCCTCGCCGAGGGCGCGCTGGGCCGCCGTCAGGTCCAGACGCAGGTCGAGTCCGTAACGGCCGCCCCTGCGCGGCTGGTTCTCGCGCCAGGTCGGGGCGTAGAGGACGACGCGCCTGTCCTCGGGGATGCCGAGGCGTTCGCGGACCGCGGCAGCGACCTTGGCGCGGTCCGCCGCGTGCAGCAGGTCGTTGCGCGGGTAGCCGGACTCCAGGACCTCGCCGTGGTAGCCGAACGCGCCCCGCAGGACGGGGGTGGAGAAACGGTTCGGGGAGACGAGCAGGTTCCACTGCGCGGCACGCTCCGGCAGCGTGGCGATGTAGCGCCGGTCCCCGGACGGGCTGTCCGCCAGGTCGCGGCCGATGCGCTTGAGCGGGGTGCCGTGCCAGGTCTGTACGACGTACTGGTCCTCGGCGCGCTCGAACCAGTCGGGCAGCTGCGTGTTGGTGACGACGTAGCGGCTGCGGGCCAGCGCCTCGTACCACTCGGTGCTCCACAGGGCCACGGGCCGGCCGCTCGCGGGCACCGTGACCTGCTGGTCGCGCACGGCCCACAGGTGCTCCAGGGGTTCGCCGCGGGCGACGAGCTCCTCGTGCACGGCGCGCGGCGAGTCCGAGCACTGGCGGCCGTCGAAGCTGGAGTACAGGACCGTGTCGGTGCGGGGCTCGACGCGCAGGGACGCGTAGCGGGTGCGCAGCGCGGCCTGCTGGGCGCCGCCGCGCTCCGTGACGGCGAGGACGGATCCCGACTCGATGACGAGGCGGTCGTAGTAGCGGCGCCCGACGGTGAAGTCCCGGCCGCCCAGGGCGCGCACGAGGGGCAGGCTCTCGTGGCGGGCGGGCGCGACATGGACCTGGCGGTACCGGCCGGGGTCGGTCTCGCCGGGCTCGCGCAGGAACAGGTACCAGCGCCCCTCGGCGAGCGGCAGGACTCCGGCGGGGCCCGCGACCGCGTCCGGACACAGCGCCGCGCCGAACCGCCCGTCGGTCACCTCGACCGGAAGGACGGCCACCTCGTCGTGGCCGCTGTGCTGGAGCAGCAGCTCCCACGCGGTGTCGGACTCGTCGGGGAAGCTGCCCCCGACGGCGAGCCGCCCGTCCTCGTCCCAGGTCAGGGTGTCGACGAGGGGCCGTACCGTCTGGTTGCGCAGCTCCACGTTCCCGGCGGCGTTGGCGAGGACGAGCAGTTCGCGGCCTGCGCCGACGGGGTGGCGGCCCGCCGGGGTGTCGGGGCGGACCGCGAGGGCCGACCACTCGTCGTCCCCGCGTACGAGGCCGACACCCCACGGGTCGGTCTTGCGGGGCGCCCCGGAGTCGTCGGTCCCGGCGCCCGCGATCAGTTCCAGGCGCAGCTCGGCGGCGAAGGTGCGCCCCGAGCGCTCGACAGCGAGGTCGTACGCCTCCTTGGTGTGCCAGTTCTCGACGCGCAGCGCCTTGAGGTCGCCGGGCGTCCCGGGGGCGAGTTCACCCTCCAGCCTGAGGGTGCCGCCGGACTCCTCGTGCCGCACCAGCCGGGCCTTCACCCGCTCGGCCCGCAGCCGGAGCCGGCCCGCGCTGAGCCGGGGCGCGATGCGCAGGAAGTCGTCCAGATAACGCACGGGCAGCTCGGCGAGCCCGCCCATCCGCACGGGCCCGGTGCGCAGCAGGCCGCCTCCGAAGGCGGCCATCTCGACGTTCCAGGTGGTGCTCGGCCGCTTGGTGACGAGCCGGGCCGCGTCGATGACCGTCTCGAACCCGGACCGGTCGTAACTGTGCAGCCCCTGCTTGGAGCGGTAGGTGGCCTCGCGGGAGCGGACGGTACGGACCTTCAGGGGCACCGCGCGCCGCTTGCCCGCCCGCAGCCACGCGAACTTGGCGCGCGCCCCGACCCGGCCCGCCGGCAGGTTCCGTACATAGGCGAACCCCTTGAGCCGCAGCCGTCCGTCCTTGTCCCAGGACGCCTCGGTGATGTGCGACTTCAGCGGCAGATCGGCCCGCCGGAGGGCGGTCACGGCACGCGGCAGGGGCCCGGTGACGGGCGGGAACTGCGCCCGGCTCCTGCGCGGCCCGCGCGCCAGGAACGTCGTGCCGTTGCTCTTCTCGTACGTCATGAACGCGAGCAGCTCGGTCAGGCGGCGCTCCCGGATGAGCTGCCACTTGACGCGCAGGGCCAGCGGAAGACCGGTGAGGACGGCCGGGTCGACGGTGTCCGCGAAGGAGTTGGCGTGGTCGAGGAAGGCCTCGTGGTACTCGGCGTCGCCGAGCGGCAGCGCCTCCATGAACAGCCACAGGTCCCCGGCGAGCACCGTCGCGTCGTAACGCCGCTTGCCCTCCGCCCAGCCCGCCGCCTGAGGGGTGCCGGCCGTCTCGCGCGCCCTGTCCCCGAGGAAGCCGCTGACCGAGCGGACGGCGGCGGTGCGGTCGGCGACGGCGCGCGGCCTGGCCCGCCGGTTGGTGATGGAGCCGTCCCGGTCGCGCCACAGATAGACGGGCCCGGACAGGACGTCGACGCTGCGGGCGAGGAAGTGCGCGGGCACCACGACCGGGGTGTCCTCGAAGAGCACGCCCACGGGGAACGCGAACGCGTGGCGGTCCCAGAAGTCCTTGCGGAACACCTTGTTGCAGGCGATGCGGTCCCCGAGCAGGTCCCAGTACCGGGTGACGTGGGTGGCGGCGCGGTCCTTGCCCATCACCTTGCGGAACATGGCGGACTGCTCGGTCGTCCCGTCGACGCGCAGCCGGTGCACATTGCCGGTGGCGAAGTCGGAGCCCGACTCCTCCAGGGCGTCGAGCATGCGCTCGTACGCGTCGTGCGGCACCACGTCGTCGCTGTCCACGAAGGCGAGATGCGCGCCCGTGGCCCGCGCCGCACCCGCGTTGCGCGCCGCTCCGAGGCCCGCGTTCTCCTGCCCGACGTAACTGAAGCGCGGGTCGCGCCCGGCCATGGCGCGGGCGATCTCCGGACTCCCGTCGGTGGAGCCGTCGTCGACCATCACGACTTCGAGGTCGGGCATGGTCTGTGCGGCGAGCGACTCCAGGCAGGCGTCGAGGTACGCCTCGACGTTGTGGATGGGGACGACGACCGTGAGTCGGGGTGTCATGCGCTGCGCACATTCCTTCCGGAGAACTGACGGGCACGGCTGCGCGACCCGCGAGGGACTACTGGTTAACAACCGGCCCTGTGGATCCGGGTCACCACGCCTGAGCCATTCGGGTGATCACGCAGACGATCCCGCGCAGCGGGCCGGCGGGCGGCCGCGCTGCGCGGGATCGGACGGGTCGGGGGTCGCGGGCCGGGTCAGGGCTTGACGGCGATGCGCCCCTCGTCCATGCGCAGGAGCAGCAGCCGCTCGCCGGTCTTCTCCAGGAACTCGTCGACGGCCTGCCGGGAGCCCTGCCAGTAGCCGTAGTCGTCGATGAGGAGGACGCCGCCGGGCACCAACCGGTCGTAGAGATGGTCGAGTTCGTGCTTGGTGGAGGCGTACCAGTCGGTGTCGAGGCGCAGGATCGAGATCCGCTCCGGGGCCTGCCCGGGGACGGTGTCCTCGACCTTGCCCTGCACGAAGTGGAGGCGGTCCTCGGGGTAAGGCACGGCCCGGAAGCCGGACTTGACGTCGTCGAGGGTGGCGACGGCCCAGATCGGGCGGTCCTTGCCCTGGGCGGCGAGCAGTTCCTCGGCGGACTTCCCGTCGCGCCTGAGGTCCTCCTCGGTGGGCGGCGTCATGCCCTCGTACGTGTCGAAGAGGTAGAGGTCGCGTCCCGTGTCGCCCTGCGCGAGGAGGGCCTTGGCGCAGGCCTGCATCGAACCGCCGCGCCACACACCGCACTCGACGATGTCGCCGGGGATGTCGTGCTCGACGATGTGGCGGGTGGCGAGGATGAAGGCGTTGAGCCGCTCCGGGGACGTCATCGTGTACGGCTTGACCGCGCGGATGATGTCCTTCGCCTCGTCGTCGTAGTCCTCGGGGAGGACCAGGCCCTTGGGTTTCGGTGACGGCTTCGGCTTGGGCGCCGGGGCCGGTCGCGCCGACTCGGGCGCGCGGGCGGCCTGCCGGGGAGCGGGCACCGGTACGCGGGTCAGCTGGTACCCGGTGAGCTGCTTGATGACGCCATTCACGGCGCTTCGCCATGCCATGCGCGGCACCTTACGTCCGTGATATTCCGCATGTCACTTTTCGTCAACCGCCGGGATTTTCTAACCATTTGATACACCCGCGGGCCTGGGAATCGTCGACGGGCGGCCGCACTGCTCCCGTCCGGCGAGCGGCACGGGCAGCGGTACCCCGTCGACACCACCGACACGGTTGGCCCACCAGCGCGTGGTCGAGCGCACGAACGCCATGGTCAGACGCGGGTACGTGGCCGGCTTACGGAAGACGCCGACGGTGTCGCCCCAGTAGGCGTGCTTGGCGTCGATGCTGCCGTAGGCGTGCCGGATGCCTTTCATCGGCGGGAAGTCGGTGTACACCTCCCTCAGTTCGAGACGTGTGTACGCGGCCAGGGCACGCATCCCGTCCGGGTAGTAGCGCCAGCAGTCCTGCGCGTCGTGCACATGGCCGCGCGAAGGGGCCGTGATGAACGCCGTACCTTCCGGCTTGAGGACGCGGGCGATCTCCAGCATCGACGCCCAGAAGAACGGGATGTGCTCGAAGGCCTGGCCGGAGATGAGGAAGTCGGCGCTGTTCGAGCGGAGGGGGATGCGGTACGGCTTCGCCATCACCGCGTCCACGTTGCGCCCCTCCAGCACGTCGACGCCGACGTACTCGGTGTCGTACCCCTCCAGAAGCGACTTGTGCGTGCGCACCTGCCCGTCCGACACCCGCGCCCCGAGATCGACCACCCTCAGCCGCCGCCCGCGCGGCAGGTAGCTCCGGACACAGAGCTCCATCTGTTCGTACGCGGACTGGTGCATGACGGCCTCCATCAAGGGGGTTGGGGTGACTTGATGGCTTTTCAACGCGCATGTCCGCGTGGGGTCACCGTGCGAGGCGGCGCGGCGTGTGCCGGGACCACCACTTTCTGGCCGGTTCCTCGACGTACGTGAACAGCGCCCAGGAAAGAGCGATCACCGCGACGGCGAGTCCGCACAGCGCGAACACGGCGGAGTCGTCGGGCCGCATCCGGCCCCAGGTGTCCTGCACGTACCGGTTCAGCGTCTGGTGCAGCAGGTAGAACGCGTACGAACACGCGCCGAGCAGCATCATGGGGCGTGAGCAGAGCGCTCCGCGGCGCCCGGACAGCTCGCGCTGGGCGTACGCGACGATGAAGAGCGCCGAGAACACGGCGACGAACGGCCTGACCGTCCATTCCAGTTGACCCACCGTGCCCAACGAGAACCAGTCGGTCCGGTGGCAGTACACGGCCGTGTACGCGGCGAAGGAGGCGAGCAGTACGGCCGGGCGCAGGGCGATCCGGTGGCCGCGGCGCAGGGCGATCGCACAGACGAGGCCGGCCGCGAACTCGGGCAGGCGCGTCACCGGGTGGCGCATGACCCATTCGCGGGCGAAGGGCGAAAGGTGCGCGGCGGCGCACCAGTTGACGGCCCACATGGCGGCGAGACCGGACGCCGCGAGGAGCGCGAGGGTGCGGGTGCGCAGGCGCAGGGCCGGACCGATCACCCAGGGGAACAGGAGGTAGAAGAACACCTCGACGCTGAGCGTCCAGGCCACGCCGTTGCCCGGGAACATCGGCACGACGCCGGGGAACCAGGTCTGCACGAGCAGCAGCGACGTGACGAAGCTGAACGCGTCCGTGGGCACGCCGCCCCAGAGGTAGAACACCCAGACGCACGGGATCGTGGCGGCGAGATGCGCGGGCCAGATGCGTCCGGCGCGACGCCAGTAGAAGAGACCGCGACGCGTGCCGGGGCGGTGCCCCCAGGCCAGCAGGAACCCGGACAGCACGAAGAAGAACCCGACGCCGTTGACGCCCATGGTCGAGTACGGGAACAGGACCGGCGCCTGAGCCAGGCCGCTGCCCGGGGCGAGCCCGGTGGTGTGGTGCACGAAGACGGCGAGCGCCGCCACGAAGCGCATCCCGGTGAGCGAATCGAGCCGCGGCGCCCGCACCTCCGCATCGCGGGAGCGGGTGGGCGAAGGGAGAAGGGTGGCTGTCACAGGGCGGCTCCCCGCCCTGTGAGAGTGGCGCCGCAGCTGCCGGTGTGGTTCTGGTCCGCGATCAGGCGGTCGAGGCGCGGAGCGGCCCAGGCACGTACGGCGGCGATGCGGGCCGGATCACGGACGGCGTCGGCCCGGACGAAGTCACCGCCGTTCTGCTGCCGGTACAGCGGGACGTAGCCGGCGTCCGCCAGGCGGGCGGCGGTCAGGCCCGGCTTGTTCACCCAGGCCCCGTGGACGTGCAGGAGTTCGGGGCGCTCGGCGCGCAGGACGTGGTCGCGCAGGGCGCGCATGTCGCCGGAGGCGTACGCGTCCGCGATGCGGCGGTCGGTCAGGCCCGCCAGGTCCAGTACCCGCAGCCGCGTGGTGAGCAGTGTGCCGCCGAGGTCGGGCAGGGCGACGGTGGCGTGCCGCAGGCCGAGGCGCTCCGCGTACGTGTTGAACACCTGGCCGTAGCGTTCGGCGACGAAACACATGGAGAGCGTCGGGTGGGCCCTGAACGAGGCTTCGCGTGCGGCCTGTCCGGTGTGCGCAAGGACGAGCGCGCCGGTCAGCGCCATGACGAGGACGGCCCGGCCACGGGCTCCTTCCGCCTCCCACACCGCTACGGCCGACAGCGCGGCGACAGCCGCCGCGAGAACCCACACCGGGGTCGCGAACCGGTACAGGGCCATCCAGTCCCGGCCGAGCACCCCGTACGCGAGCAGCGACAGGAGCAGCGGCACGAGCAGCGCCACCAGGGCCCGGCGCGCCGTGCCGGGCCGGGCGAGCACGGCACCGGCGCACAGCGCGCCGATCAGCGCGACGGCCCAGCCCGTGTACGTCAACAGATCGCCTGTCTGGGCGAGTTGGGCGAGCTCGGGGGTCCGCTGCGCCTTGGCGACCGCCGTGTTCGGCACCCACAGTCCGAAGACGGCGTGCCGCCACAGCAGGAACGCGCCGTAGGGCACGGCGACGACACCGGCGTGCAGGGCCAGCGCGCGGACCGACCGGGCCAGGTCGCGGCGGCGCACGAAGAGGGCGAGGACGAGGGGGTAGGCGGCGACGAGTACGGCGCCGTCGGGCCGGGTCAGCGCGGCGAGCAGGGCGATCGCGGCGGCGGTCACGGCGGTACGGGGCGCCGCGAGGCCGCCCCGGGCGACCGCCCGCACCAGCACCGCCCCCGTCCCCGCCGCGGTCAGCCCGTACAGCGGGTTCTCCAGGCCGGAGAAGGACCAGGCCACGTAGGAGAGGTTCGTGGCGAGGGCGGCTCCCGCGAGGAGCGTCACCGCCCACGCGCGGCCGGGCGCCACGGAGCGGGCCGCCCACGCGATGCACGCGAGCGTGCCGGCCGTGCACAGCAGGGCGAGTGCCTTCGGGTAGAGCACGAGGTCGCTGACGCCCAGGAACGCGCCGTGGTCGAAGAGGCCGAGCCTGCGCCCGACGGCCATCAGGACGAGCCAGGACGGGTTGGAGTAGCCCTCCACCGGTGACGCGCCGGGCAGTTGGACCGGGCCGAGGCCCTCGTCGATGCTGCGCGCGTACGCGAAGGTGACGGCGGCGTCGTCGACGATCCAGCGCCCGAGTCCGGCGGTCCTGACCGCGATCAGCGCGGTGGCGGCGAGGACGGCTGCGGAGTCGGCCCACCGGTGCAGGCGGGACGCGGGTCCGGCGGGCGAGGCGCGGGCGGCGGGCACGGGCCGCGCCCGGTCGGGGCGGCGGTTGTCGAGGAGGGCGGGGAGCGTGGCGTTCATGGGGACTCCGACGTCGGCTCGGTAGGTGTGGCGGTCGCCGGGGCAGACCCCGCGCCGGCAGCGCAGGTGGACGCGGGGCCGCCCACCCGCTCGTACAGGCGCAGCAGCCCGCTGCGGCGTCTCGATTCGGCGAGGGGGGTGAAGTCCCGTTCCAGGAGCACGAGTTTGGTGAGTTCGACGGGATTGCGGGTGCGCCAGCCGGGGCGGCCCGCCTCCGCGTCGAAGAGGACCCAGACGCGGGCCAGGCACGCCATCCGGGCGCGGAGTTCGGCGGGGCTCGCGTCCACGCCGTACAGGGTTCCGGAGCGGGCGCCCGTCGACTTCAGCGCCACGTCGCGCACGCCCGCCACCGCGCGCGGATACGTCTCCGTGAGGCGTCGGCCGGTCTTCGGCAGGTAGAGCAGCGCGTCGCCGGGCCGCAGATCCCGCTCCGCCATCCGCGCGACCGCCCCGAAGTCGTCCCTGCGGCTCTCGGGCGACCGCTCGCGCAGCTGCGCCGGGAACTGCGCCCAGAACGCCACCGCGACCAGGGCGGCCCCGGCGGTCACCTGGACGTACGCGGAGGGCCGCACCCGTTCCGGCAGGCGCCGCAGGACCGTGTCCGCGCCGGCCGCCACCAGGAGGGGCAGCCCGGCGAACGCGAAGAACGTGTAGCGCGGCGCGTACAGCGGCTGCCACTGCGACACGGTGAGCAGCACCGCGGGCGGCACGACGGCGAGCGGCAGCGCGACCGCGGCGAGCCCGCATGTCCCGCGGCGGACCGAGGGGGTGAGCACGGCGGCCGCGGCGAGCAGGAGCGTGGTGTTGAAGACGGCGCCGGGGTGCCCGGCGGCGAGCCGCAGCAGCGCCTCGGCGTCCTCCCAGCCCGGCCTGCGGATCCACGCCACCTGGAAGCTCTGCCCCCGCGCCTCGCCGGCGAGCGGCAGCACCAGCAGGACGGCGGCTGCGGCGGCGGCAGCCCAGCCCCGCCACAGCACGGGGGCCGCGCGGGACACGAGGAGGGTGACGGCGTGCGCGGCGAGGACGAGCACGGCGAACTCGTGGAGCCACGCGGTCACCGTCACGAGCGCGGCGTACCCGGCCCACGCGGGCCACGACGGATGCCGTACGCAGTGGACGAACATGAGCGTCGCCGCAGCCGCGCCCGCCGCGACGATCGCGTACGAGCGGCCTTCCTGCGCGTAGTAGCCGGTGAACGGCGAGGCGGCGTACAGGAGTCCGGCCCAGAGGCCGACGCGGGGCCGGGCGAGCCGGATGCCGAGCGCGGCGACGAGGCAGGCCGCCGCGGTCGCGCCGAGCACGGACGGCAGCCGCATCAGGTAGGCGTCCGTCTGCCCGCCGAGCACGAAGTGGATCAGCACGTAGTAGAGGCCGTGCACCGCGTCGATGTTGCCGAGGAGATGGAGGATCTGGGGAAGGGAGCGGGTGGCGACGAGTATCGTCGCGGCCTCGTCGCGCCAGATCGTGCCGCGGTCGAGCCCCCAGAGTCCGAGGCCCAGTATCACCACGCCCGGCAGCAGGACCGCGGTCACGGCGGGTGCGGCGGCGGGAAGGGCCCTGGGGGTGCGGCCGCGCGGACCGTCCGAAGAGATGCGCACGCGCCGATCCTGTCCCAATTGATCGGATTTGTGACGCAGCCTTGCCGTCATGGGCGCATGGGGCGAACGGCGGCAACCGGCAATCGCGGGCGCTTCGCGCGCACGGGCGGGGTGCTCGCGAGGGTCAACGGGGTTTCCCCCAGGAGACGTTGACACCCCGGAGGCAGGACGAGCACCCCGCGAGCAGGGCGACTACTCGACGACGAGCTCGACGTCGATGTTGCCGCGGGTCGCGTTCGAGTACGGGCAGACCTGGTGGGCCTGCTCGACCAGCTTGCGGCCGGTCTCGGCGTCGACCGTCTCCGGCAGCTCCACGCGCAGCGTCACCGCGAGCCCGAAGCCCTCGCCCTGCTTGCCGATGCCGACCTCGGCGGTCACCGCGGCGTCGCTGATGTCGACCTTCGCGGCGCGGCCGACCAGGCCGAGCGCGCTGGCGAAACAGGCGGAGTACCCGGCGGCGAAGAGCTGCTCGGGGTTGGTGCCCTGACCGTTGCCGCCCATCTCCGTGGGGATGCCCAGCTGGAGGTCGAGGCGGCCGTCGGAGCTGACGGCGCGGCCGTCACGGCCGTGGGTGGCGGTGGCTACGGCGGTGTAGATCGCTTCCATGAAAAACATCCTCCTGAGATGGGGTCCGCGGTGACGTCCGCGGCGGAGTGCGTGCTGCCCTGACGGACACAAGTAGAGCACGCAATTTAATTGTGGGCAACTGAATGGCACGCCAGAAGTCCCGGTTACCCTGGACCCATGACCACCGAGACGACCGAGACGCCCAAGACGCCCGGCGACGAGGAATTCCTGCGACTCGACCGGCAGATCTGCTTCTCCCTGAACGCCGCGTCGCGCGCGTTCGGCGGCGTCTACCGCACGCTCCTCAAGGACCTGGGCCTGACCTACCCCCAATACCTGGTCATGCTGGTGCTCTGGGAGGACGGCGAGCTGCCCGTGAAGCGGCTCGGGGAGCGACTACGGCTGGACTCGGGCACGCTGTCCCCGCTGCTCAAGCGGCTGGAGGCGGCCGGTCTCGTCCAGCGGGAGCGCAACGCGCGCGACGAGCGCTCGGTGAACGTCCGGCCGACCTCCGCGGGCACCGAGCTGCGGGAGCGCGCGGCGCTGGTGCCGCGCCGGATCGCGGCGGCCACGGGGTTCGACCTGGCGGAGATCGAGGACATGCGCGCCCGCCTCGACCGCCTGACGACGACACTGGACGGGGCGGCGCTCGACGCCTGACCGGCCACCCGCGCCGGACGCGTGACGCCCCCGCCCGGCAGAGCCACCCCCGCCCGACACGAAAGCCGCATTTGGCTGATTATCACCGCATATGCGGCCATACGCTCGTACGCTCGCACAGGTGACGCTCGACACTCAGCCACCCACCGCCGCAGCACCCGTCCACGCGACCTGGGTCCACCCCGGCCCTCTCGCGCGGGCGGCGCTTCCCCTCACCTGGCTGGCCACCCGCGCCGCGATGCTCGCCCTGCTCCTCACGGACGAGCGCGCCCCGCTCGGCGTCGGAGGCATCGCACGCGAGGTGTACACGCTGTACGCCGGCTGGTACGCGACCCTCGCCGGCGGCGCCTTCCCGGCCGGCGACCCGATGTGGCAGTACCCACCGGGCGCGGGCCCCGTCCTCCTGGCGCCCGGCCTGATCCCCGGCCTCACCTACTTCCAGGCCTTCGTCGCGCTCACCCTCGCCACGGACGCCCTGGTCACGCTCGCACTCGCCCGGACCGGCGCGCGGCCACGGCGCAGCACGGGAGGCGCCTGGCTGTGGGTGGCCGGGCTGCCGCTCCTGCTCCACATCCCGCTGGCCCGCTACGACATCGAGGTCACCGCGCTCGCCGTGTTCGCGCTGCTGCTCATGGGGCGGTTCCCGCGCGCGGGCGGATTCCTCGCGGCGTGCGGCGCGCTGGTGAAGGTGTGGCCCGCGCTCGCCCTGCTCGGCACACCCCGGGGACGTACGAGCCGGGAGGCGTGGACGGCGGCACTCACGTCCGGCGCCGCGATCCTGCTGGTCCTCGCGGTCGCGTTCCGCTCGCCGTTCTCGTTCCTGCGCCATCAGGGCGAGCGGGGCGTGCAGATCGAGTCGCTGGGCGGCACGGTGCTGGCCTTCGCGCGGCGGGCGGGCTGGTCGGGGCACATCCGTTACCGGTTCGGGGCGATGGAGTACGTCGGCCCGTACGTCGGCGTGGTGGCCGCGGCCTCCCTGCTGCTCACCGCCGTCGCGGCGGCGCTGCTGCTGTTCTGGCGGCTACGGGCGCTGAACTGGAGCCCCGCGACGCCGTACGACGCCGCGCTCTGCGCCGTCCTGCTCTTCACCGTCACCAGCCGCGTGATCAGCCCGCAGTACCTGATCTGGCTGCTCGGGCTCGCCGCGGTCTGCCTCACCTCGCGCCACACCACCCAGCGCCCCGTCGCCCTGCTCGTCCTGGCGGCGGCCGGCCTGAGCGCGCTCGCGTACCCGGTCCTGTACCGCGACGTCGAGGCGGCCACGTGGACGGGCTCGCTGCTGATGCTGGCGCGCAACGGCCTGCTCCTCGGAGGGGCCGTCCTCTCGTTCCGTTCCCTCTGGAAGGGAACCAAGGCGTAGGAGTTTTGCTTACCGGACAATTACCGCAAAGACCTAGGATTTCCTTCTGTGGAAGCCATGCAGTCCCAGCCCCAGCAGCCCTCGCAACAGCGCTCGCAGGTCTCGGTCGTCGTCATCGGCTACAACGACGCCGCACAGGTCACCGACGCCGTACGCTCCGCCCTCTCCCAGGGCCCCGCCGTCCGCGAGGTGATCGCCGTCGACGACTGTTCGACGGACGGCAGCGGCGAGCTCCTCCAGCGCATGGCGGACGAAGAGCCACGCCTGAAGGTGGTGCGCCGCGCCACGAACAGCGGCGGCTGCGGCACCCCGCGCAACGACGGCATCGACAGTGCCTCGGCCCCGTACGTCATGTTCCTGGACAGCGACGACGTGCTGCCGCCCGGCGCCGTCGACGCCCTGCTCGGCGCGGCGCTCACCCACCGCACCGAGGTCGCCGCCGGCCTGTGCGTGCGCCGCGAGCTCCCCTCGGGCCGCGACATCCCGTGGCAGCCCGAGCTGTACGCCGACGCCGCCGTGGTCCCCCACCCGGAACGCCGCCCCCGCCTCGTCCACGACACGCTCTGCGTCAACAAGCTCTACCGCACGGACTTCCTGCGCGAGCACGGGATCCGCTTCCCTGACGGCCACTTCGTCTACGAGGACTTCGTCTTCATCGCGCGCGTGCTCGCCGCCGCACCGCGCATCGCGCTCGTCCCCGACACGGTCTACGTCTGGAACGTGCGCCGCGACGCCGGCCGCCTGTCGCTCTCCCTCGACCGGGCCGGACTCGACAACTGGACCGCCCGCATCGAGGCGCACCGCCAGTCCGTCGACATCCTCCTGACCACCTCGCACAAGCGCCTCGCACGCGCGGCCCGCACCCGGTTCCTCGACCACAGCCTGCGCATGTACGCCCGCGAGCTCGACCTGCGCAGCCCCGAGTACCGCGCCGAGTGGTGGGACCGCACCCGCGCCTACCTCGCCACGTTCGACACGGCCGACATCGACGCGGCGCCCGCCCCCGGCCGCGTCGTCGCACGCGTGATCCTCGCCTCCGACCACCCGCGCGACCTGCCCCGCCTCAAGGAGGTCGCGGCCCGCCCCGCCCGCCTGCGCCCGCCCTACGCACGCGCCGCCGACGGCACGCCCATCTGGTCCGACGACCTCCCCCAGGTGACCCTTGAGCACCTCCTCGCACGCCCCATGGACCTGCTCCCCATCGCCATAGAGGCGGAACTGCAGCCACGCGCGCGTGGCTCACGGCTGCGGCTGCTCCTGCACGACCTGTACGGGCGCGTCGCCGAGGCGGGCCCCGCCACCGTCGACATCGAGGTCATCGACCGCCTGCGCCACCGCCCCGCCAGACGCCGCACGGTGACCTTCGTGCCCGGGCCCCACGCCGGGACCTGGGAGGCCGAGGCGTCCCTCGACCTGTCGGCGCTCGCCACCGGCACCTGGGACCTGCGCCTCCATGTGAACTTCGCCGACGGCACCAGCCGCGACGCCAGCGCCCACGCCGCCGCCGGCCCCGGCCTCCTGCGCCGCACCGCCCTGCCGAGCCTGCGCCACGGCATGCTGCTCGCCCATCCGTACGCGACCCACTCCGGCGCCCTCGCCGTACGCCTCGCGCCCGGCGTACGCGGAGCCCTGGCGGTGGCACGCGGCCGCCTCAACCGCCTGGTTCACTAGAACGCCGACGGCACGCGCACGACGGGACACGACACGACCGAGGGGACCCTGAACCGACATGACCTGGCTGATCACCGGCGGTGCCGGATACATCGGGGCGCACGTCGTCCGCGCCATGCAGGAGGCGGGCGAGCGGACCGTGGTCTACGACGACCTGTCCACCGGCATCGCCGGGCGCGTCCCGGACGGCGTACCCCTGGTCGTCGCCTCGACCCTGGACGCCGACGCCGTGGCGCGCACCATCGCCGGGCACGGCATCACCGGCGTCGTCCACCTCGCCGCGAAGAAGCAGGTCGCCGAGTCGGTGGAGCTGCCGCTGCACTACTACCGCGAGAACGTCGAGGGCCTGCGCGTCCTCCTGGAGGCGGTCACCGCGAGCGGCGTCCCGTCGTTCGTCTTCTCCTCGTCCGCCGCCGTGTACGGCATGCCCGACGTCGACCTCGTCACCGAGGACACCCCGTGCCTGCCGATGAGCCCCTACGGCGAGACGAAACTCGCCGGCGAGTGGCTGGTCCGCGCGACGGGCCGGGCCCACCGCCTGGCCACGGCCTCCCTGCGCTACTTCAACGTGGCGGGCGCGGCCACCCCCGAGCTGGCCGACACCGGCGTCTTCAACCTCGTACCGATGGTCTTCGAGAAGCTCACCGACGGCGAGGCCCCGCGGATCTTCGGCGCGGACTACCCGACACCCGACGGGACCTGCGTACGCGACTACATCCACGTCGTCGACCTCGCCGAGGCCCACGTGGCCGCCGCCCGCCGCCTCTCCGCCGCCGCCCCCGGCACGGACCTCACCCTCAACATCGGCCGCGGCGAAGGCGTCTCGGTCCTGGAGATGGTCGAGCTGATCAACGCGACGACCGGCCACGGCACCGACCCCGTCGTCACCCCGCGCCGCCCCGGCGACCCGGCCTGCGTCGTCGCCTCCGCGGACCGCATCGCGACGGAGCTCGGCTGGACGGCTAAGCGCGACGTACGCGACATGGTCGAGTCGGCATGGCAGGGCTGGGTCCGGGTCCACGGGACCGCCGTGAGGTGAGTCCCCGTTCGGCTCGGGCCGACGCGCGAGCGGCTCCCCCGGGTGGTCGACGTCCGGAATCGGCGGCGTCCGCCGCGTGGTCGCCGTGGCGCGTGGCTCGTGGCGCGTGGCCGCATGACCCAGATCTGCCAATCCTCCGCGTACGGGCGGGGTCGGGCCGAGGCGGGACTGCATCCGCCTTGCCGAGGGCGGCTGTTGAGGGCGCGCTCTGGCAGATTTGAGCCACAGGCTCACTCTCCGAGGCAGGCCTGAGCTGCGTATTCGCCGGCCGACTGACCGTCTCGGCCATCCGGGCGCCCGCCGCGGGGCTGGGAAAACCGCTGTCCGATGGTCGGAACTCGGTGATAAATAGTCGGTGTGACAACGACACTTGAGTTCGCCGACCTTCTGCAGCTGATCGACGAACGTTCGACCGCCTTCCGCGCCGCGGTCGCCTCCGCGCCCAGCCTCGACGTGCAGGTGCCGACCTGCCCCGAGTGGACACTGTTCGATCTGGCGCAGCACATCGGCGAGGGGCGTCGCGACTGGGCCGCCACCGTCGCCGCAGGGCCTGCTCCGGCCAAGTCCGCAGCGGAGGGCGCCCCGGCTGCGCCTCGGGAGCGCGAGGCCCTGCCGGCCTGGTTGGCGGAGTCCACGGAGCAACTGCTGGACGCGTTGCGGGAGGCCGGCCCGGATCGCGGTTGCTGGACGTGGTGGGGTGCGTCCCAGTCGCCGCAGACCTGTGGCGCCGTCGCCCGGCACCAGCTCCAGCAGCTCGCGGTGCACACCTACGACGCCCAGGTCACTGTGGGTACCCCGGAGCCGCTGCCGGATGAGGTGGCACTCGACGGTGTCGAGGAGTTCCTGTTCACCTGCGTCGCAACGACGAGTGCCTGGCCGCACAAGCCCACTGCCTTCGACTTCCACGCCACCGAGGGCCGCTCCTGGCGCCTCACGGTAGACGGCGACGGCGCACGCTCCACCCGTATCTCCGCGCCCGGTACGACGCCTGTCGCCGCTGCCGACGAGGGCCCGAACGCGCCTGGCGTCTCCGTTCGCGGCACGGCCAGTGAGCTGGTTCTCTTCGTGTACGACCGCATCCCGGCGGACTCCCTGAAGCTCGACGGCGACCGAGGTCTCTTCGACCTGCTCCAGGCCTGGGAGCCGGAGGAGTAGGACGCGACGAAGCGCCCGCCGCGGGCCGCTGACCACGTCCGACGTCCAGGCAACCCCTGAACTCCCGGACCCGGTCCGGCTCGCGAACGCAGGCGGCGACTCGAGGTGCCGAACCGGGGCCGACTGTGACCGAGCCCGTCGGCCCCCACCAGTCCGCGGACGAGCGGAAAACTGATGGAGGCTCCCGCGACCGCCCACCCACACCAGCCACGCAATCCGCTGTTGATCAGTTCACCCGGGGCACGGACAACTCCGCCCACGTCATCTTCCTCGGCGCCGGGCCGGGCGTCACACCCCAGCGCGCCGCCAGCGCGTCCACCAGTTGCAGGCCTCGTCCCGTCTCTTCCTCGCCGCCGGGGTGGCGCAACTCCGGGACCCGCTCCCCGCGCGTATCCGTGACCTCGATCCGGATCACCCCGTGAGTCGCCAGGAGCGTGAACCGGAAGTCCCGGCCGGACACACGCCCATGCGTCACGGCATTCGCCGCCAGCTCCGCCACGACGTGCGCTGCCGCTTCGAACGGGATTCCCCAGGCGCGGAGTTGCTCCGTCGAGAGCAGCCTGGCCAGGCGCGCCCCGCGCGGCGTGGCCGAGAGCAGCACGGTGAACTGGCGTGCGGTTGCGTGGAGTTGAGTTTCTGTTTCCATGTCACTCAGCGTGTCGGAGCGCGGACGCCATGAGCAGCGATGACTCCGGTGCGTACGGGGACTGTCCAGCGTTGTCCAGTTCTGTCTCGGCTGTCCCCGATGCCGTGCGGGTAGGTGTGGGCGTTGGAGGTGGGTGGGCATGGATGAGCCGGGTTGGGACGTGGACCCCGAGGACGGAATTGCCTCGGCGGTGGAAGTCGTCGGGCAGCAGCTGAGGCTTCTGAGGGAGACAGCCGGGTTTCACGTCCCTGAATTCGCCGAGCGAATCGGGTACGGGGAGGACCTCGTCCGGAAGATCGAGCGGGGAGCGCGCATTCCTCGGCCGGAGTACCTGGACAAGGTGGACGAGGTCCTCCGCACGGGCGGGCTCGTGACGTCGATGAAACCGAGCATGAGGCGTGCGCGGTACCCGAGAAAGGTCCGGGAACTGGCGGACCTTGAGGCGCGAGCCGTCGAGCTGTCCCACTACAGCAACCACAACGTGCATGGCCTTCTGCAGACAGAGGGGCACATGCGAACGCTGTTCGGCGGATGGCTGCCCGCCTATTCGTCGGACGACCTGGAACGCGTGGTCTCGGCCCGACTGGCCCGACGGGTCGTCTTCGACCGCGATCCAGCCCCGGCGATCAGCTTTATCCAGGAGGAAGCGACGCTCCGGCGTCCGGTCGGAGGCACAATGGTGTGGCGTCGGCAGCTCGAACGGCTGCTGGAAATCGGGCAGTTGCGGAACGTTGCACTTCAAGTTCTGCCGACCAGCTGTGAGGAACATCCCGGAACAGGCGGGCTGATCGAGGTGCTGAAGTTCCCGGACGGCAGCGCGGTGGGGCGCTCCGACGGCGCGTTCAACGGCCGTCCGGTCTCGGACCCCAAGCAGCTCAGGGTGCTTGAGCTGCGCTATGGCATGATCCGGGCCCAGGCTCTGACGCCGAGGGAGTCGCGGGGCCTCATCGAGCAAATGCTGGGAGACCCATGATCCGCAAAGCCACTGCAGTGAACGTTTCCGGCCTGCGCTGGTTCAAGAGCAGCTACAGCAGCAGCGGTGACGGCAACGACTGCATCGAAGTAGCCCCCACCCCCACCACCATCCACATCCGCGACTCCAAGAACCCCGACGGCCCCCGCCTCACCGCCACCCCCACCACCTGGGCCGCCTTCATCACCTACGCAGCCCAGCGCTAGCAACAGTTACAACAACTACAGCGCCCTCAACCCCGCCGCCGTAGCCGACGCCAGTTTCCCCAGGTACCCCTTGGGCAACGGCGTCCGCACCACCACGGCGCGCCAGTACAGCGGGCCCGAGATCAGGTCGAGGGCGAGGTCCTCGTCGAGGTCCGCCCTGACCTCCCCGCGTGCGACGGCGCTGCGCACGATGCCGTTCGCCACCCCGTGCTGGCCTTCGCGCAGCGCCTTCTGCATGGCCTCCGCGATGTCCGGGTTACGGGCCGCCTCGGCCTGGAGGTCGGGGATGATCTGGCCCGCGACCGGGTGCTTGAGGGCCCGGGACGTGACCTCGTAGAGCAGGCGCAGGTCGCCCTCCAGGGAACCGGTGTCCGGGGCCGGCAGGCCCTGCACCGCTATGGCGGAGACCAGGTCCAGGACCAGGTGCAGTTTGGAGCGCCAGCGGCGGTAGACGGCGGTTTTGCCGACGCCCGCGCGGCGCGCGATCCCCTCGATGGACATACGGGCGTAGCCCACGGCGGCGAGTTCTTCGAAGACGGCTGCCCGGATGGCGTCGGTCACATCCTCACGGAGCACGGCTGCCCCTGCGGGGGCCCGGCGACGCGCTGGCTTGGCGGAGTCGGCGTTGGTCGTCATGGTGAACAGCTTACGGCGTTACGACGAAACGGTTGCGTTCCGACGTAGCGACGCCCTACGCTCACGTCACGACGATACGGACCCGTTCCGACGTCTCCGACCCCTTGAGCGAAAGCAGCGGATGTGAGTCAGGCAGTCGACACACCTCCCCCGCCGGCGGCCACCGCGCCGGTGGAAGATCCCGCGGAGCTTGCCGCGCGGTACGGCCTCTCGGTCAGCGGCGCGCGGCCGACCCTCGCGGCGTACGTGGGCCAGCTCTGGCAGCGGCGCCACTTCATCACCGCGTTCGCGACGGCCAAGCTCACGGCGCAGTACAGCCAGGCGAAGCTGGGCCAGGTGTGGCAGGTGGCGACCCCGCTCCTGAACGCGGCGGTCTACTACTTCATCTTCGGCGTGCTGATGAACACGAAGCACAACGTGCCGGACTATGTGCCGTTCCTGGTCACCGGCGTGTTCGTGTGGACGTTCACGCAGAGCTCGATCATGGCGGGCACCCGCGCGATCTCCGGCAACCTCGGTCTCGTACGGGCGCTGCACTTCCCGCGCGCCGCGCTGCCGGTGTCGTTCGCGCTCCAGCAGCTCCAGCAGCTGCTGTTCTCGATGTGCGCGCTGGTGGTGATCCTGCTCTGCTTCGGCGTTCCGCCGGCCCTCTCCTGGTTCCTGGTCCTGCCGGTTCTGCTGCTCCAGTTCGTCTTCAACACCGGCGTGGCCCTCGTCATGGCGAGGATGGGCGCGAGGACGCCGGACATCGCACAGCTGATGCCGTTCCTGCTGCGTACGTGGATGTACACGTCCGGCGTGATGTGGAGCATCGACAAGGTGCTCAAGAACCAGCACCTGCCGCACGTCGTGCACGTACTGCTGTCCGCGAACCCGGCCGCCGTCTACATCGACCTGATGCGCTTCGCCCTGATCGACAGCTTCCACCACAGCCAGCTGCCGCCCCACGTGTGGGCGATCGCGGCCGGGTGGGCGCTGCTCGCGGGCGTCGGCGGGTTCATCTACTTCTGGAAGGCAGAGGAGACGTACGGCCGTGGCTGACACCTTCGGGGAGCGGATCCCCACCGTCATCGTCGACCACGTCGACATCGTCTACCGCGTGAACGGCACCGGGGCGGGCCGCGGCACCGCGACCGCCGCGCTCGGCCGCATCGTCGGCGGCCGGAAGAAGGCCGAGGCCCGGGCCGGCGTGCGCAAGGTGCACGCGGTGAAGAAGGTCTCGTTCACCGCGTACAAGGGCGAGGCGATCGGCCTGATCGGCACGAACGGGTCGGGCAAGTCGACGCTGCTCAAGGCGATCGCGGGGCTGCTGCCGACGGAGAACGGCCGGATCTTCACGCATGGCCAGCCCTCGCTGCTCGGCGTGAACGCGGCGCTGATGAACGACCTCACCGGCGAGCGCAACGTCCATCTCGGCGGCCTCGCCATGGGTATGAGCCGCGAGGAGGTCCGCGAGCGTTACGAAGACATCGTCGGCTTCTCCGGCATCAACGAGAAGGGCGACTTCATCACGCTGCCCATGCGGACGTACTCCTCGGGCATGGCCGCCCGCCTCCGGTTCTCCATCGCCGCCGCCAAGGACCATGACGTGCTGCTGATCGACGAGGCCCTGGCCACCGGCGACCGGTCCTTCCAGAAGCGCTCGGAGTCCCGGATCCGCGAGCTGCGCAAGGAGGCCGGCTCGGTCTTCCTCGTCAGTCACAACAACAAGTCGATCCGTGACACCTGCGACCGGGTCCTGTGGCTGGAGCGCGGCGAGCTGCGCATGGACGGGCCGACGGACGAGGTCCTCAAGGCGTACGAGGCGTTCACCAATCCGGACGGCGGCGGGACGGAACCCAAGAAGGCCAGGGCCGCCGCTTCCGCCTGAGGCCGATCCAGGACCCGCTCCCCTTATCCCTTTTATCCGATTGGTGACACTATGGTGCGCCAGGAGAAGAAGGGACGGCGACCGTGCAGGAACTCAGCGTCATCGTGTACGGCCGGGACGTGCAGGGGCATCTAGCCGACTGTCTGGACAGCGTGACCGGCCAGCTGCCCGAGGGGGCGGAGCTCGTCGTCGCCGCCGTGGACGATCCGGCGCCGACCGCCGACGTGCCGGGCCGCGTCACCGTTCTGGCCCTGCCCCGCGCGATCTCCGACGAGGAGGCCCGCGCGGCCGGCGGCGAGCGTGCCTCGGGCGAGTGGCTGCTGTTCGTGCACGCCAAGGACCGGGTGCCCCCCGGCGCGCTGCGAGCGCTGCGGGACCGGGTCGCCGGCCTCCCGGACGGCGCGGAGCGCGTGGATGTCGTACTCGCCGACCAGGTCCGCTCGACCTGGCACGCCGCCGGCATCCCGGGCTCCGACGCCCGTCTGCTGGCCAGGGCGGGCGACCGCGATCTGGCCCTCGCGGACTGCCCCGACCTCCTGCGGGTCACCCCGCTGCTCGGCAACCGCGCCCTGCGCGCCGCGTTCTGGCGGGACCACCGCGACCGACTGGCCGCCACCGACGAGCGCTTCGCGGCGCGCGCCGCCCTCGTCCTCGCCGGCCGCGTCACCGCTCTGCAGCAGGTGGTGCTCGACGAGCGCAGGCTGCGCGCCGCGAGCCTGCCGCCGCTCACCCCGGAGGAGTACTACGCGCCCGTCGGCGAGTACGAGGACCTCCAGCGGCTGATGGCCGGCCGCGGCACGCCGACCGGTCCCCGCGCGGTGCTGTACGACGTGATGGCGACCGAGTGCATGCGGATCGTTGCCCGTGCCGGGATGCCGGAGCCGGTGAACCGCGAGTTCTTCCGCCGGGCCTCCCGCGCGGCCGTCGCGTGGCGGCCGGAGGGATACCGCAGGCCCGCGGGGCTCGAAGGCATCCGGCGCCGGCTGCTCGAAGAGGACGCGTACGCCCGTTACCGCGCCTTCCAGAGCGTCAACCACAAGCGGCGCGGCCTGAAGTCCGCGGTCAGGCAGCGCAAGCGGCGGATCGGCGCGAAGGTCCGTGACCACCGCTACCGGCGGGAGCTGCGCCGGCCCGTGGACCCGGACCTGGCGGTGTTCTCCGCGTACTGGGACCGGGGGATGGCCTGCAATCCGGCCGCGATCGCCGCGAAGGCCGCCGAACTCGCTCCGCGCATCCACCAGGTGTGGGTCGTCTCGGCGGCCCACGCGCCGCTCCTGCCGCCCGGCACCGACCACGTCGTGCCCGGCTCCCGCCGCTACTGGGAGGTGATGGCCCGCGCCAAGTACCTCGTCAACAACGTCAACTTCCCCAACGCCGTGGTCAAGCGCCCCGAAGCCGTCCACGTCATGACCCACCACGGCACGCCCCTCAAGCGCATGGGCCTCGACCAGATGGAGTACCCGACCGCGTCCAAGGGCCTCAACTTCCGCCAGCTCCTCGCCCGCGTCGACAAGTGGGACTACAGCGTCACGTCGAACAGCCACTCCACCCGGACGTGGGAGCGCGCCTATCCCGCGCACTACGTCCCTCTGGAGTACGGCTATCCGCGCAACGACGTCTTCTACCGCGCGACGGCCGCCGACATACGGGCTGTTCGCGCGCGCCTCGGCATCACGCCGGGCCGGCGGGCCGTCCTGTACGCGCCCACCCACCGCGACTACGAGGCCTCCTGGACCCCGCGCCTCGACCTGGCCACGCTCGCCGACCGACTGGGCGACGACACCGTCCTCCTCGTGCGCGGCCACTACTTCTACGGCGGGGCGGCCTCACCGCTCGCGGAGCTGCGCCGCAGCGGCCGGGTCATCGACGTGTCCACGTACGACCCGGTCGAGGACCTCTGCCTCGCCGCGGACGCCCTGGTCACGGACTACTCGTCGATCATGTTCGACTACGCCAATCTGGACCGCCCGATCGTGGTCTACGCGGACGACTGGGAGATGTACGCGAAGACCCGCGGGGTCTATTTCGACCTGATCGCCGAGGCGCCCGGGCCCGTCGCCCGTACGCAGGACGAGCTGACGGAGATCCTCGCGACGGGCGCGTGGCGCGACGAGGCGTCGGGGAAGGCGCGGGCCGCATTCCGGCGCCGGTTCTGCGAGTTCGACGACGGCCACGCCGCCGAGCGGGTCGTGCGCCGGGTCTTCCTCGGCGAGAGCGACGCGTCGCTGCCCCCGGTGATCCCCGTCGACGAGCGCATCCCCGCGCCCACCCCCGAGGAGGCAGGCCGCCGATGACCACGCCCACGAGGACGATCAACCCCGACGTCACGGTCACCGTCATCGTCTACAACGACGCCGGGCGGCTGCCGCGCGCCGTCGCCTCGGTCCTGGACCAGACGCACGGCAACATCGAGGTCGTCATCAGCGACGACCACTCGACGGACGCCACCCCCGAGGTGGCGCGCCGCCTGGCCGCCTCGGACCCGCGGGTGCGCTACCTGCGTCTGCCGGAGAACAGCGGCGGGTGCAGCGCGCCCCGCAACCGCGCGCTCGACATCGCCCGCGCCCCGTATCTGATGTTCCTCGACAGCGACGACGAACTCCCCCGGGACTCGGTGGAGTTGCTGCTCGCGGCGCACCGCGAGCGGGAGATCGACTTCGCGATGGGCGCGGTCGAGCGGGTCCGCGTCGACACGGGCCGCACGTCTACGTGGATGCCGCACCTGGTCGCGGAGCGCCGCACCGTCGACGGGATCGACGCGGAACCCGGCCTGTTCTTCGAGCACTTGTCGACGAGCAAGATGTACAAGCGGGAGTTCCTCGACCGCAACGAGCTGCGTTTCCCCGAGGGCATCCACTACGAGGACCAGCTGTTCTCGGCGCAGGCGTACTGCCTCGCGAAGTCCTTCACCGTCGTCCCCGAGCCGGTCTACCGCTGGTACATCGCGCCGTTCGTCGCCGCGGACGACGCGTCGATCTCCAACCAGCGGCACAAGCTGAGCAACGTCCGCGACCGCGTCCACGTGCAGGAGCTCATCGACGAGTTCCTCGCGACGGGCGGCCACGCGGGGGTGCGCGAGGACAAGGACTACAAGTTCCTCAAGCACGACTTCCGGATGTACGCGGGCGACCTGCCGTTCCGGGACGACACATGGCTGGCCGGGTTCGCCGAGATCGTGAACCCGTATCTGGCGACGCTGTCCCCTGGCGCGTACGCCCGGCTGCCGCGCCCGGAGCGGGTCGTCCTGCGACTGGTGCGCGACGGTCGCCTCGCCGACGCCCGGCTCGCCGCGCGCGGGCTCGGTCACGTGGTGGCCCCGCGCGAGACGGCCACGGACGCGTCCGGCGCCGTGTACTGGGGGTCGGTGGTCCCGGAGTCGGACGAGGCGCGTACGGAACTCGATCTGTCCGACCAGGAGTTGTACGCGCGCCCGTTCCCCGGAGCCCAGTTCCGCCACGAGATCACGGCCATCGAGCGCGGCCCCGGTACCACCGTCGACCTGTCGGTGCGCACGTACGACCCGGGTCTGCGCCTCGCCGTCGGGCCGCACGTCGCCTCGCTGGTCGTGGCGCCGGGGCGACGCCGTATGACGACACAGCTGCGGCTCGACCCGGTGCGGCCCGGCGTCTTCGAGGGGCGGGTGCGGCTCGATCCGGCGGCGGCCCCGCTCCCGGTGCACGGCTTCGACGGCGTACGGCATCCGGTGCTCCAGCTCCAGGAACGAAGCCTGCGCAACACGGCGGTCCTGCTCGCGCCACTGGACTTCCCGACGCTCACCGCCCGCGTCGGCTACCACTCCGGGGCTGCCCCGCACCAGGTGACGCTGGAGCCGGAGGGGCGGGGCGCGGGGCGCCTCCAGATCCGCTGGCAGCCCGCGGGGCTCACGGCCCGGGTGACGCACCCGGTGGCGCGCAGGCTGGTCACGGTGTCGGACGGGCGGGTACGGAACGCGGTACGCCTGGTGAAGAGCGCACTGCGTTAGCCCGGGTCGCCGACGACCTCACCTCGTAGAGGGTCTGGCCTCCCGGGCCCGTCGCGACCCTGTGCAGTGCCGGGTCGGTCGCGGCGAGGCCGGCGTCGTCGCGGTGGCTCACGATCCACCGCACCTCGTAGCGGCGCAGGACGTCGAGGCGTTCGGCACGCGTGGTGCCGGGCGCGAAGTAGGTGTCCACGGCGCGGGTGCGGGCCGTCTCGTCGGGCAGGAAGAAGTCCGGGTAGCCGGGGGCGACGGTGTAGGCCCCGTACGCGGGGATCTGCCGCGCCGGGAACATCGTGGCGAGGACCACGTCCCCGTACTTCGCCCAGGGCGTCATCCACTGGTAGCCGCGCCACGGCGGGTTGTAGCGGTCGGCGATCGGCCGGGGCAGGGCGTCGCGCGGCAGGACGTAGCCGAGTGTGCCCGACTGGGTCCACGCGCCCGCGAGGAGCGCCGCGCCGAGCACCGCGGCGAACGCCGTGCGTACCGCCCTGCGCCCCGCCCCGAACACCTCGAGGCCCGCCGCGACCTGCGCGGGGATCACGGCGGCCGGCAGGACCCGGCCCCACGAGTAGTGGCCGCTCACCCCGCCCGCCACGAACATCAGCACCCCGAGCACGAAGAAGACCACCAGCGGATCACGGCGGTCCCTGCGCAGGCGCAGGGCGAGGGCGAACACGCCGGGCAGCAGGAGCCAGTACCGGCCGAGCAGGTTCCCGTACAGGGCCCGGTGGATCTCCTCCAGGCCCTGCGCGTGGAAGAGCGAGAAGAACGAGTAGTACGGCCACGCGGCGAGCACCATCGCACCGATGGCGAGCCCGGCCGCGAGCCGTGTCCACACCGCGCGCACCGGCCAGGGCCGCGCCCCGGCCACCATCGCCAGCGCGCCGAACGACGCGACGACGCCCGAGAACTGATGGCTCAGCAGGATCACGGACCAGAGCAGGCCGAGGCCGAGGAACACGGGCAGGCCCGAGCCGCGTGCGAGCGCCTCGCGCAGCAGCGCCCAGAAGTGGAAGGACACACCCAGCGCGAACGTGCTGGGGTAGGAGACGGTCAGGGCAAGGGAGTTGAGGCCGAGGAAACCGCTCCAGTTGAACAGGCTCGTGCCCCACAGGAGGAGTAGGCACAGGAGGACGAGCACGCTGACCGCCGTGCGCCGGGTGCGGCCCATGGACGCGTCGGTGAAGGTGCCGGTGAACCGCCACACGCCGGTCACGAGCAGCGTCAGCGAGATCAGTGCGGCGATGCGCAGGACGGTGAAGGTGCCGAGGCCGGTGATGTCGGCGAGGGCGCCGAGGAACACCGTCCACGGCGAGTAGTACGGGCTCGGCGTCTTCTCGTCGACCAGGGGGTTGCCCGGGTCGAGGAGATCGTGGCGCAGACGCTCGACGGTGGCCGCGTGGATGCCGAGGTCGCCCGCCCATGGGAGCCGAACGGCGACTGCCACGAGCAGGGCGAGGAGCAGCAGGAGGACCAGTGGGGCGGCGGCCCTGAGGGCCGCGTTACTCGCGGCGCGCATCGTGCTGGAAGACCCACGTCCGGTAGACGAGGAAGCGGAACGCCGAGGCCAGGACGATGGACAGCGCCTTGGCGACGTTCGACGCGAGGGGTCCGGTCATCGAGGCGCCGTGGTATCCGGCGTAGAACAGGACGCTCTCCATGAGGACGCCGAGCGCGCTGAAGCCGAAGAACAGCGCGATCTGGCGGCGGGTGCGGGAGGCGCGGTCCCGGTAGGCGAAGAAGCGGAAGCCCAGGTAGTTGGTGGCCATGGCGACACAGCTGGCCAGGACCGTCGCCGTCATCGGGGCCCGGCCGAGGCCGTGCAGCAGCAGGTTGAAGACGAGGAAGTTGACGGCGACTCCGCTCCCGCCGACGACGCCGAACTTGGCGACCTCCATGGACAGGCGGCGCACGCGGACCCGGACGGGTGCGACGACGGGCGGCGCCTCGCGCACCGCGGTGGGGACCGTCATCGGCGCGCCCTCGCCCGCAGCTTCCACGGCATGGTGACCGATTCGAGCTGCACCATCAGGTTCATCTTGGACTCGCCGATCGTGCGGTCCTCGAAGTGGATGGGGACCTCCATGACGCCGAAGCCGCGGCGCACGGCGCGGTACTTCATCTCGACCTGGAAGCTGTAGCCCGCGCTGTCCACGGACGCCAGGTCGATGGCGCGCAGGGCGTCCTCGCGCCACAGGTTGAAGCCGCCGGTGATGTCGCGGACGCGGGTGCCGAGGATGGTGCCCGCGTAGGCGTTGGCCCAGCGGGACAGGAGCCTGCGGTGCGCGCCCCACGCGTCGGCGAGCGTGCCGCCCTGGACGTAGCGGCTGCCGATGGTGACGGCGGCGCCGGTGGAGAGGGCGGTGCCGAGGAGCGCGGGGACCTTGCCGACGGGGTGGCTGCCGTCGGCGTCCATCTGGAGGACGTAGCGTGCCCCGTCGGTGACGGCCCGTGCCATGCCGTCCGCGTAGGCCCGGCCGAGGCCCTCCTTCCCGGCTCGGTGCAGGACGCTCATCCGGTCGCGCCCGTGCCGTTCGGCGTACCGCTCGGCGATGTCGCCGGTGCCGTCGGGGCTGGAGTCGTCGACGACGAGAAGGCGCAGGCCCGGGAGCGGGAGCGCCATGAGGGCGTCGGCCATGCCGGGCAGGTTGCCCGCCTCGTTGTACGTCGGCATGACGACGGTGAGGGGGGTGCGGGCCCAGTCGTCGGGCAGCGGTTTCGCGGCGGCCGGTGTGGCCCCGATGTCGGGAGAGTTCTTGTTCACTGTTCGGTCAGCCCTTCTCCGGCGAGGGAGGAGAAGCGGACGGCCCGGTCGGGCAGTACGGCCTCGCACCACACCCGGGTTCCGTTCCGCAGATCGTTGTGGGCGCCGACGCGGGCGCCGTCACCGATGACGCTGCCGTGCAGGACGGAGCGCCGCCCGATCCGCGCACCCGCGCCGATCAGGCTGTTCCTTACGTAGGTACCGGCACCCACGGTCGCGCCGTCGTGCAGCACGGAACCGTGGACGACGGCCCCTGAACCTACCCGGGCGCCCGCCCCGACGACGGTCCCGTCGGCGAGCCAGGCGTCGGCGGCGACCTTGGCGCCGGGCAGTACGAGGGACTCGCCGCGCACTCCGGGCACGGCGGGTGAGTGGACGACCCCGCGCACGAGGTCGGCGGAGGCCTGCACAAAGGCTTCGGGCCGGCCGAGGTCGAGCCAGTAGGAGTCCTCGACCATGCCGTGCAGATAGGCGCCCGCGGCGAGCAGGCCGGGGAACGTCTCGCGCTCGACGGAGACGGGCCGCCCGGCGGGGATGCTGTCGATGACGGACCTGCGGAACACGTAGGAGCCCGCGTTGATCTGGTCCGTGACGATCTCCTCGGGCGTCTGCGGCTTCTCGGTGAAGGCGAGTACGCAGCCGTCGGCGTCGGTGGGTACGAGCCCGAAGGCGCTGGGGTCGTCGACGCGGGAGAGGTGGAGGGTGACATCGGCTTCGCGCTCGCGGTGCCGGTCGATGAGGGCGCGGGTGTCGAGGCCGGTGAGGATGTCGCCGTTGCAGACGAGGACGGGGTCCTCGGGTGCGGAGATCAGGCGGCGGGCCGCGTGCCGGATCGCGCCGCCGGTACCCAGCGGCTCGTACTCGGCGGCGTATTCGAGGTGGACGCCGTGCGCCGATCCGTCGCCGAAGTACGGCTCGAAGACTTCGGCCAGATAGCAGGTGGCGAGGACGACGTGGTCGACGCCCGCGGCGGCGAGCCGCGCGATCTGGTGGGCCAGGAAGGGGACCCCGGCCGCCGGCACTATGGACTTGGGCGTGTTGACCGTGAGCGGACGCAGCCGGGTGCCCAGCCCGCCGACCAGCAGAATCGCTTCCGTCATGGACCCTTCCCGACCTCTCCGCTCCGTACCGCCGATCCGACAATCGGGCCCAACTTTAGACGCTATGCCCGATTCGATGGCTTATGACGAACCACTTGGGGTTGACGCGCCGTCACGAACAACCGATTGGGCGCAAGGTCCATCAGGTCAGACCCGGTCAAGAGACCTGCCGGAGAAAGGGAAGAGAACGGAAAGAGTCCGGGCGGTGAAATGGGGGCGCCCCGCACCGGAGTTCCGGTGCGGGGCGCCCCCGTTCGCTGATGCGGACCCTACGAGTGCGTGCGCAGCAGCGTCCTCATCGTGCGCATCGCGACCGACAGGTTCGCCAGGTCGAAGGCGTCCGAACTCTGGATCTCCTCCAGGGTCGTCCGCGCGCGGCCCAGGATCGGCGCGTTCTTCTCCTGCCACGCGTCGAAGCGCTGCTCCGGAGTCGACACGCCGTTCCCGACGGTCAGCACATCGGCCGTGAGGGCGGCGTGCGCCGAGTACAGGTCCTCGCGGATCGAGGCGCGGGCCATCGACTGCCAGCGGTCGGACCGCGGCAGCTCGATGATCCGGTCCATCAGCTGCGCGATGGACAGCCGGTCCGCGAGGTCGTAGTACACCTCGGCGACGGCCAAGGGGTCCTTGCCGGTGCGGTCGGCGATCGCCACGATGTCGAGCGTCGGGAAGGCCGAGGAGAACCCGGCGACCCGCTGGGCCAGCTCCTCCGGCACGCCCGCGGCGGTCAGCTCGTCCAGGATCGACTGGTACCACTCGGCGTCCGCGCCGCGCAGCATCTTCGGCATGGCCGACCAGACCTCGGCGACGCCCTCACGGAAGAAGTCGATCGTCTCGGCGAGCTGGAGCGGCTGCGGCCGGTTGTTGAGCAGCCAGCGCGTGCCGCGCTCGACCAGGCGGCGCGAGTGCAGCCTGATCCGGGTCTGGACGTCCGCGGCGACGACATTGTCGAGCGCCTCGACCGCGTCCCAGACCTCGCCGAGGCCGAAGATCTCGCGCGCGGCGAGCTGCGCCCGCACGATCTCCTCCAGGGACGCCCCGGTCTCCTCGCGCAGCCGGTGCAGGAACGTCGAACCGCCCGTGTTCACCGTGTCGTTGACCAGCACCGTGGTGATGATCTCGCGGCGCAGCGCGTGCCCGTCGACCGCGTCGGAGTACCGCTCGCGCAGCGCCTGCGGGAAGTAGGCGTGCAGGAGCCTGCGCAGGTACGGGTCGTCCGGCAGCGACGTCTGGATCAGCTCGTGCGCGGCCGTGATCTTCGTGTACGCGAGGAGTACGGCCAGCTCGGGCTGGCTCAGACCGCGCCCGGAGTTCAGCAGTTCCTTGATCTGCCGGTCGGCCGGCAGGAACTCCAGGGCCCGGTCGAGGTTCCCCTCGCGGCCCAGGCGGCGCATGAAGCGCTGGTGGGCGTGGAGCAGGTCGGGCGCCTGGGCGACCGCGTTGGCGAGGGCCGTGTTCTGCGCGTAGTTGTTGCGCAGCACCAGGGCGCCGACCTCGTCGGTCATCGCCGCCAGCAGCTTGTTGCGCTGCTTGACGGTCATGTCGCCGTCGGTGACGAGCGTGTTGAGCAGGATCTTGATGTTCACCTCGTGGTCGGAGGTGTCCACGCCCGCGCTGTTGTCGATGGCGTCGGTGTTGACCTTGCCGCCCTTGCGCGCGAACTCGATACGGCCCAGCTGGGTCGCGCCGAGGTTGCCGCCCTCGCCGATCACCTTGGCGCGCACGTCCTTGCCGTCCACGCGGATCGCGTCGTTGGCCTTGTCGCCGACGTCCGCGTTCGACTCGGCGGACGACTTCACGTACGTGCCGATGCCGCCGTTCCACAGCAGGTCGACCGGCGCGTGCAGGATCGTCTTCATCAGGTCGGCCGGCGTCATCTTCGCGGCGCCCGACTCGATGCCGAGTGCCTCGCGGATGTGCGCGTTGAGCTGGATCGCCTTGGCGGAGCGCGGGAAGATGCCGCCGCCCGCGGAGATCAGCTCCTTGTTGTAGTCGGCCCACGAGGAGCGCGGCAGGTCGAACAGGCGCCGGCGCTCGGCGTACGAGGTGGCCGCGTCGGGCCGCGGGTCGATGAAGATGTGCCGGTGGTCGAACGCGGCGACCAGGCGGATGTGCTCGGAGAGCAGCATGCCGTTGCCGAACACGTCACCGGACATGTCGCCGACGCCGACGACCGTGAAGTCCTCGGTCTGCGTGTCGGTGCCCAGCTCCCGGAAGTGCCGCTTCACGGACTCCCAGGCGCCGCGGGCGGTGATGCCCATGCCCTTGTGGTCGTAGCCCGCCGAGCCGCCGGAGGCGAAGGCGTCACCGAGCCAGAAGTTGTACGACTCGGCGACCGCGTTGGCGATGTCGGAGAACGTCGCCGTGCCCTTGTCGGCCGCGACCACGAGGTACGTGTCGTCCTCGTCGTGGCGCACGACGTCCGCCGGGGGCACGACCTCGCCGGCCACCAGGTTGTCGGTGATGTCGAGCAGCGCCGAGATGAAGGTCTTGTACGACGCGACACCCTCGGCCAGCCAGGCGTCACGGTCGACGCTCGGGTCCGGCAGGTTCTTCGCGACGAAGCCGCCCTTGGCGCCGACCGGCACGATGACGGTGTTCTTCACCATCTGCGCCTTGACCAGGCCGAGGACCTCGGTACGGAAGTCCTCACGCCGGTCGGACCAGCGCAGACCACCGCGCGCGACCTTGCCGAAGCGCAGGTGCACACCCTCGACACGCGGCGAGTACACCCAGATCTCGAAGGCGGGGCGCGGCGCGGGCAGGTCGGGGATGGCCTGCGGGTCGAACTTCATGGAGACGTACGCGTGCGGCTTGCCGTCGTCGGCCTTCTGGAAGAAGTTCGTCCGCAGCGTCGCCTTGATGACGGTCAGGAAGGACCGCAGGATCCGGTCCTCGTCCAGGCTCGCCACCTGGTCGAGCGCCCCGTCGAGCTCCTCCAGGAGCCCGTCGATCAGCTCGGTCCCGGCCCGCTGGCGCTCCGGCGACATGCGCGCCTCGAAGAGGCTCACCAGAAGGCGGGTGGTGTGGACGTTGTTACGGAGGGTGTCCTCCATGTAGTCCTGGCTGAACGTCGCACCGGCCTGGCGCAGGTACTTGGCGTACGCGCGCAGCACCATCGCCTGCCGCCAGTTCAGACCGGCGCTCAGGACGAGGGAGTTGAAGCCGTCGTTCTCGGCGGCACCGGTCCAGGTCGCCGTGAAGGCCTCCTGGAAGCGCTCGCGGCCGTCGTCACCGAGGTAGTCGCCGTTGCCGTTGGACTTGGGCATCCGCAGACCGAAGTCGTAGATCCACGCGGTGGTCCGGTCCGAGCAGCGCAGCTCGTACGGGCGCTCGTCGATGACCTCGACGCCGAGCTGGTTGAGGACCGGCAGGACGGACGAGAGGGAGACCGGGGCGCCGGTGCGGTAGATCTTGAAGCGGCGCTCGCCAGGGGCAGCGCCCACGGGCTCGTACAGCGAGAGCGCGAAGTCCTTCTCGCCGCGCTTGAGGGCCTCCAGGTGGACGAGGTCGGCGACCGCCGCGCGCGGCGAGTGGTCGGCCTTGTAGCCCTCGGGGAAGGCGCCGGAGTAGCGGCGGGCCAGCTCGGCCGCGCGCTCCTCGCCGCACTCCGCGTTCAGCGCCTCGCCGAAGCCGTCGGCCCACGAGCGGGCGGCGTCGACGAGCCGCGCCTCGATGCGCTCGGTGTCGGCCTCGGTCAGCGCGGGCAGCTCGGTGCCCGGCTCGACGCGGATGACGAAGTGCAGCCGGGACAGGATCGACTCGGTGTTCCAGGCCGTGAAGTCGACGCTGGTGCCGTTGAGCTCTTCCTTGAGGATGTCGATGATCCGCAGCCGGACACCGGTGGTGTAGCGGTCGCGCGGCAGGTAGACGAGGGCCGAGTAGTAGCGGCCGTACTCGTCCTGGCGCAGGTACAGCCGCAGCCGGCGGCGCTCCTGGAGGTAGAGGACGCTGGTGACGATGGCGCGCAGCTCGTCGGCCGGGGTCTGGAACAGCTCGTCTCGCGGGTACGTCTCCAGGATCTGGAGCAGGTCGCGGCCGTCGTGGCTGTTGGGCGAGAACCCGGCGCCCCGCAGCACTTCCTGGACCTTGCGGCGCACGACCGGGACGCGCCGGACGCTCTCCGTGTACGCGGCGCTCGAGAAGAGGCCGAGGAAGCGGCGCTCGCCGATGACATTGCCCTCGGCGTCGAACTTCTTCACGCCGACGTAGTCGAGGTACGAGGGGCGGTGCACGGTGGCGCGGCTGTTGGCCTTTGTCAGTACGAGGATCTTGTGCTCGCGGGCCTTGGCGCGCGCGTCGGCGGGCAGCCGGCTGAAGGACGGGCTCACCGGGTGGTGGTCGTCGCTGCCGTGCTGCGGGTCGGAGCGCAGGATGCCGAGGCCGGTGCCGGGGACGGCGGACAGCGAGTCGTCCTCGCGCAGCTCGTACTCGCGGTAGCCGAGGAACGTGAAGTGGTCGGCGGACAGCCAGCGCAGCAGCTCACGGGCCTCCTCGACGTCCTGGGCGCGCAGGTCGTCGGCGGTGGGCTCGCTGGGCAGGTCGTCGGCGATACGCAGCGCCGAGTCCCGCATCTTCTCCCAGTCCTCGACGGCCTCACGGACGTCGGACAGGACACGCAGCAGGTCGGAGGTGATCTGCTTCAGGTCGGCGCGGTCGGTCTCCCGGTCGATCTCCACGTGGATCCACGACTCGGTGAGCGTGTCGTGGCTGTCGGAGGCGCTGCCCGCGGGCAGGACCTCCTGGAGCTCGCCGGTCAGGTCACGGCGCACGGTGACCTGCGGGTGGATCACGACGTGGATGCCGCGGCCCTGGCGGGACAGCTCGTTGGTGACCGAGTCGACCAGGAACGGCATGTCGTCGGTGACGACCTCGACGACGGAGTGGCTGCAGGTCCAGCCGTTCTCCTCGACCGTCGGCGTGTGGACCTTGACGTTCGCGGTGCCCTGCGGGCGGACCTCCGCGAGCCGGTAGTGGGAGACGGCTGCACCGAAGGCGTCGACCGGGTCACGGTCGGCCAGGTCCTCGGGGGCGGTGTGCAGGTAGTAGCGCTGGAGGAACGCGAGCACGGACTCCTGGTCCGGAGCCCCCTCGCCATTCGTCCCGGCCGGGAGATGCCCCCCTGCCGGGCTGTTCTCAGCTACCCGGGCGGCCCGTGCGAGCAGCTCGGCCTTGGCTTCGTCCAGCTTGGTCTGCATTGTCCTCTGGCTCCTGTCGCGCGCCGTTGCGTGACGTTGAAGAAATTGATGCGGCACAACGCCACGACGCGGGGTCTCCGGTCGATGTCGACGGTATGCCGGGATGAGAGATGAGCGGGCGTTTATCCGCCATTTTTGGCGTATTTCCTGCCCGGAGCCGGGACGGCATCCATGTTCCGTCCCGAAGGGAATGGTCAGCGGAGCACCGGGCACGGATGTAGATCTCCGTGTGCTCCCGGCGCGGGCAGGGGGCGACGATGCCCCCGCGAGATATCGCGCTGATCACGGGTCAAGGCTATCGCCCCTCACCCGGGAGTCGTCATGAGCCGTATGTGTACAAATACAGCGGTCGAACTTTGACACTCTGCACAGGGACAGCGACGCGGATGGATGCCAAGAGGGGTTGCCTAACGGTCCGGCCGGGTCCACGTTGAGGGGAGGACACCCCGGCCCGAAGGCTCCGAGGGGAGCGCACAGCCATGGCACCCAAGATCCTCCTGGTGACCGGCGACGCCGCCGAGTCACTGGAAGTCCTGTACCCCTACCAGCGCCTGCGCGAGGAGGGCTACGACGTCCACATCGCCGCCCCGGAGCGCAAGAAGTTGCAGTTCGTCGTCCATGACTTCGAGCCGGGGTTCGACACGTACACGGAGAAGCCCGGCTACACCTGGCCCGCCGATCTCGCGTTCGCCGAGGTCGAGCCGGAACAGTACGTCGCTGTCGTGATCCCGGGCGGCCGCGCCCCCGAGTATCTGCGCAACGACCCGGAGCTGCGCAAGATTCTGAAGTCTTTTTTCGACGCCGACAAGCCCGTGGCCCAGATCTGCCACGGTCCGCTGCTCACGGCGGCGGTCGACGGGCTGCGCGGGCGCAACGTCACGGCCTATCCGGCGCTGGAGCCCGACATGCAGGCGGCCGGCGCGGCTTTCCGCGACGCGGAAGTGGTGGTCGACGGGACGCTGGTGTCGTCCCGCGCCTGGCCGGACCACTCGGGGTGGATGCGGGAGTTCCTCACGGTGCTGCGCGCAAAGGCGCCGGTGACCTGAGGCCTGAGGCCTGAGGCCTGAGGCCTGAGGGGATCGTGGGCGGCTGCCCCGCAGACGAGGGCAGCCGCCCCCCGCATGGCGCTCCTGGCGCGACACGACGGAACCCCGCAGGGCTACGGCTTCCCTCGACCGCCGCGATCTCTGTACGGGACGCGACGCCCGACTTGGCCAGGATGTGCTCCACGTGCGTGTTCACCGTGCGCGCCCGCTGTGGAGTGTGAGCGGATTCACTTACTCCGCCAGGCGTTGTGCCACCCCCACGGCCTCGGCGAGGGTGTCCACGACCGGTGCCCCCACGCCTTCGAGGCTGGCCCTGCTGTGCGATCCGCCGGTGTAGAGCACGGCGCCGGCGCCGGCGTGCAGCGCGGCCACCGCGTCGTCGGCCGCGTCCCCGATGACCACCGTGCGCCCCGGTGCCACCCCCGAAATTGCCAGCGCACCGAGATGACGGACCATGTGCTCGGCCTTGCTGCCGCCGGAGGGACCGGTGCGCCCGTCGACCCGCAGGAAGTGCGACTCGATCCCGAACTCCCGTACCAGCGGGACGAGTTCGTCATGCCCATACATGCTGAGGATCGACTGGCTGCCGCCCGCGGAGCGCCAGTCGGCGAGGAGGAGTTCCGCGCCGTCGGCGAGCCCGCAGGCCGTGCGGCGGAGCGTGTAGTGCCGCTGGAAGGCGGTGTCCATGCGCTCCCACTCGGCCTCGGTGGGCAGCCGGCCCATCAGTCGCTGGTAGAAGCGGGGTATCGGCACGCAGTACAGCTCCCTGTACCGCTCCAGGGTGATCGGTTCGAGTCCGATCTCCTCGAAGGCGGCGTTGGTCGCGCTGATGACCGCGTCGTTGTCGTGGAACAGCGTCCCGTTCCAGTCCCAGACGATGTGTGCTCCGGCTGCGTGCTTCCCCATGCCGAAAACCTACCCGCAGGGACCGACAATCGTACGTTCGCGCAGGTCGGCCACTCAGGCGAGCAGGTTCGGGATCTCCTGCGTGGCGAACCAGAGGAGCTCGTGGTCCTCGGCGCCGTCGACGACGAACTGTGCGTCGTCATCGCCCTGGTCCGCCGCCCCGAGCGCCGCGGCCGCCGCCGTCACGTCCTTCTCGGCGTCGGCGGAGTCCACGTGCACCGCCGCGGCCTTGACCAGGGGGACCGTGTTCGCGATCCGCACCTCACCGAGCGCTCCCGGGTCGAGCCCGCGGTCCGGGTCGGCCACCGCGGCGCCGTCCGGCACGTCGAGCGCGACCACGACCCGCTTACGGGGCGCGTCCGGCTCCCCGGCGATCAGCCGCAAAGACGCCACCGCCGCGCGGTTGAGGGCCGCGTACTCCAGCTCCTCGATGTCGTCGGAGACGTACCACTCGCGCAGCGCAGGCGTCACGGCATACGCGGTGAGCGGCCCGGGTCCCAGTTCGCCCGCCTGGTGCGCCTCGGCGAGACGGGGCAGGGACAGGGGGACGTACACGCGCATGGCGGGCCACTTTCGTCGACGAGAGGGCCTTCAGGATACGTGCGGGAGTCCCCCTTAGGGGTGCCGGTCACCCCCCGTCCGCACGTCCACGCCGGACCCCTCCGTGACCCTCCCGAACCCTGTCCCCGCACGCCTCGTCCGCCGTCCGATCACTCGGATAGGTGATCTTTCCGACCGCCCGCGCCGGGCACCTCGGGCCTTGCGGGCGGCGCCGCCGTCCACGTACAAGATCCCCAAGCAAAGTTACCGATCGGTATCAACCGGTCGGACGCCGAACGGGGACCCAGACATGCACGAGCCCACCGCCCACGAACCGCTGCGCAAGGTGATGGACCAGCCGCGCCGCCGCCCCAGGACGACCCGGCCCCCGGGCGGCCGCCCGCCCGGCAGGCAGGACGCGAGGCGCCCCGGCGCGCGGCCCGTGCGCGTCCCGCCCCAGCTGCCGCCCCACCCCGCCGAGCTGTTCACCGAGCGCCTCCTGCTGATGCTCAGCGGCCAGCGCCCCGTCCACTGGGCCTCCCGCCACTTCGCCGGATCCCTCTACGACGCCCTGATCCGGCTCGCCGAGAACCGGCCCCTCAACGACCGGGGACGGCAGCCCGTCGTCCGCGGCATCGGCCACTACCAGCCCGAACCCGGCGTCTACGAAGTCTTCGCCCGGATCAGCGCCGGCCCCCGGCTGCACGCCCTCGCCTTCCGCCTGCACCGGGGCGACGACCACCGCTGGCTCTGCACGGCCGTCGAGATGGGCGGGCGCCCGGCGCTCACCCCACAGGACCGGTGACGCCGGGGACGACGGAAGGGGCCGGACACCAGGTGGTGTCCGGCCCCTTCACCCACGCTCGGTCAGAGCGCGCCGCGCACTACTTCTTGCGGCGACGCCCGCCCTTCTGCTGCTTGCGGCGCTCCGCGCGCGTAAGGCCGTCGGCCTCGGAACGCGTCGGGCCGTCCTCGGTGACATAGTCCATCTCGTCCACGCCGCCCTCGGCGTTCGGCGCCTGGAAGTGCAGGCGGTCCGGACGCTGCGGGGCGTCGAGACCCTTGGCGCGGATCTCGGGACGGCCGACACCGGCCGGCACCGCGTCCTGCTTGTCCAGGGACGGCGCCGCGTCCTGCACCGGGACCTCCTCGACCTGCTGCTCGACCTGGACCTCCAGGTTGAACAGATAGCCGACGGACTCCTCCTTGATGCCCTCCATCATGGCGGTGAACATGTCGAAGCCCTCGCGCTGGTACTCGACCAGCGGGTCCTTCTGCGCCATGGCACGCAGGCCGATGCCCTCCTGGAGATAGTCCATCTCGTAGAGGTGCTCACGCCACTTGCGGTCCAGGACGGAGAGGACCACGCGGCGCTCCAGCTCACGCATGATCTCGGAACCGAGCTGCTCCTCCCGCGCCGCGTACTGCGCGTGGATGTCGTCCTTGACGGACTCCCCGATGAACTCGGCCGTCAGACCCGCACGGTCACCCGCGGCCTCCTCCAGCTCGTCGACGGTGACCTTCACCGGGTAGAGCTGCTTGAAGGCGCCCCACAGCCGGTCCAGGTCCCACTCCTCGGCGAAGCCCTCGGCGGTCTCGGCGCCGATGTACTCGTCGATCGTGTCGTCCATGAAGTGCTGGATCTGCTCCTGCAGGTCCTCGCCCTCCAGGACACGACGCCGCTCGCCGTAGATGACCTCTCGCTGCCGGTTGAGGACCTCGTCGTACTTGAGGACGTTCTTCCGGGTCTCGAAGTTCTGCTGCTCGACCTGCGACTGGGCCGACGCGATGGCACGCGTGACCATCTTGTTCTCGATCGGCACATCGTCCGGGACGTTCGCCATCGACATGACGCGCTCGACCATCTGGGCCTTGAACAGGCGCATCAGGTCGTCACCGAGCGACAGGTAGAAGCGGGACTCGCCCGGGTCACCCTGACGGCCGGAACGGCCACGCAGCTGGTTGTCGATACGGCGCGACTCATGGCGCTCCGTGCCGAGGACGTAGAGCCCGCCGAGCTCCTTGACCTCCTCGAACTCGGCCTTCACGGCCTTTTCGGCCCTCTCCAGGGCGGCGGGCAGCGCGGCGGCCCACTCCTCAATGTGCTCCTCGGGGTCGAGGCCGCGCTGGCGCAGCTCCGCCTCTGCGAGGTCGTCCGGGTTGCCGCCGAGCTTGATGTCGGTGCCTCGACCGGCCATGTTCGTGGCGACGGTGACGGCGCCCTTGCGGCCGGCCTGGGCGACGATCGTCGCCTCACGGTCGTGCTGCTTCGCGTTCAGCACCTCGTGCTGCACACCGCGCTTGGACAGCTGCTGCGAGAGGTACTCGGACTTCTCGACGGACGTCGTGCCGACGAGGATCGGCTGGCCCTGCTCGTGCTTCTCGGCGATGTCGTCGACGACCGCGTCGAACTTGGCGACCTCGGTGCGGTAGATCAGGTCGGCCTGGTCCTTGCGGACCATCGGCTTGTTCGTCGGGATCGGGACGACGCCCAGCTTGTAGATCTGGTGGAACTCGGCGGCCTCGGTCATGGCCGTACCGGTCATGCCGGAGAGCTTGTCGTAGAGACGGAAGAAGTTCTGCAGGGTGATCGTGGCGAGCGTCTGGTTCTCGTCCTTGATGTCCACCCCTTCCTTCGCCTCGATCGCCTGGTGCATGCCCTCGTTGTAGCGGCGGCCGGCGAGGATACGGCCGGTGTGCTCGTCGACGATCATGACTTCGCCGTCGATGACGACGTAGTCCTTGTCCTTCTTGAACAGTTCCTTCGCCTTGATGGCGTTGTTCAGATAACCGACGAGCGGCGTGTTCACCGACTCGTAGAGGTTGTCGATGCCCAGCCAGTCCTCGACCTTGGCGACGCCGGGCTCGTGGATGGCGACGGTGCGCTTCTTCTCGTCGACCTCGTAGTCGCCGGTCTCCTCGATGCCCTTCAGCGGGTTACCGGCCTCGCCCTTCTTCAGGCGGGTGACCAGCTTCGCGAAGTCGCCGTACCACTTCGTGGCCTGGTCGGCGGGGCCGGAGATGATCAGCGGCGTACGGGCCTCGTCGACGAGGATCGAGTCGACCTCGTCGACCACCGCGAAGTTGTGGCCGCGCTGGACGAGCTCGTCCTGGGACCACGCCATGTTGTCGCGGAGGTAGTCGAAGCCGAACTCGTTGTTCGTGCCGTAGGTGATGTCGCAGTTGTACTGCTCGCGGCGCTGCGCCGGCGTCATGTTCGCCAGGATGCAACCCACGCTGAGGCCGAGGAACTTGTGGACGCGGCCCATCATCTCGGAGTCGCGCTCGGCCAGGTAGTCGTTCACCGTGATCAGGTGGACGCCCTTGCCGGACAGCGCGTTCAGGTAGGTGGGGAGCGTGCCGACGAGGGTCTTGCCCTCACCGGTCTTCATCTCGGCCACGTAGCCGAGGTGGAGCGCGGCGCCGCCCATCAGCTGGACGTCGTAGGGGCGCTGGCCGAGGACGCGCCTGGAGGCCTCGCGCACCGTCGCGAAAGCCTCGGGGAGCAGGTCGTCGAGGCTCTCGCCGCCGACGTACCTCTCCTTGTACTCGTCGGTGAGGGCCCGCAGCTCGGCGTCGGAGAGGCTGACGAAATCCTCTTCGAGAGAGTTGACCTGGTCCGCGATGCGGTGCAGCTTGCGCAGGATCTTGCCTTCGCCTGCACGCATGATCTTCGAGAGGACGGACACGGGGGTTGGTCTCCTTGCCGGTCGGGCCTGGCACGGTCGGGTGTGACGGTATAGAGCAACGGCCATCGTATGCGAGGACCCCGGCGTGCCGGGAGGTCTGCCGTAACCACAGCCACACGGACAACGCACGAGGACCGCTCAAGGTGCCGCACGAAGGTGCGCACCCCGAATACGAAAGGTAACAGCGCGCTCACTCCGCGAATTCTGCTGGCGTCATTGTCGGCCCCCGAGCAGAATCGGCCGATGGAACCCGTCGTACTCACCACCGACCGCCTGCGGCTGCGCACGTTCACCGCCGAGGACACCGACGAGGTGTATCTCGCGGCCCAGGACCCCGACATCCAGCGCTGGACCACGGTCCCGTCGCCCTACGCGCGCGTGGACGCCGAGCACTTCGTCGGCCGCATGGTCCCGGACGGCTGGCGCGCCGACACGGAGTACACCTTCGCCGTGCGGCTCCAGGAGGACGGCCCCGTGATCGCCGCCGCGAGCCTGCACCACCCGCGCGCGGGCGCCTGGGAGGTCGGCTTCTGGACCGGCAAGGAGCACCGCGGCCGCGGCTACATGACGGAAACCGTGCTCGCCCTGGCCCACTGGGCCTTCACCGACCTGGCCTGTACGCGCCTGGAGTGGCGCGCCGAGGTCGGCAACGTCGGCTCGCGCACCGTCGCCGAGAAGGCCGGCTTCACCGTGGAGGGCGTCATGCGGTCGGGCCTGCCCAACAAGGGCGTGCTGCGCGACTGCTGGGTCGCCTCGCTCCTCCCCTCGGACCTCGGCCTCCCAGCGGCGCTGCCCTACCTCCCGGCGCCTGCGTGACGGCGTCCACGACCCCGGGACGACACTTCCCGGCCCGGCCTGACGGCTTCCGGCGCCGCCTGACGGGCAGCGCTTTGTGGTCCCGGCCCGACTGATGTCAGTGCCGCGCCCTATCGTTCGGGGCATGACGACCACGCCGCGCCCCGCCGCCGAACTCACCGCCGACGAGGCCCGCCGCATCGCGCTGCGGGCCCAGGGGTTCCTCGGCGCGCCGGACCGTGGGGCAGGGGTCCGCGGCGTGCTCCGTCACCTCGGAGCGGTCCAGCTCGACACCATCTCGGTGCTGGCCCGCTCCCATGAACTCATCCCGTACGCACGCCTCGGCGCGGTCGGCCGCAGAACGGTCGAGGACGCGTACTGGACCCCCGGCACGTCAGGCGCGCCGCACGCCTTCGAGTACTGGTCGCACGCCGCGTGCATCCTGCCCGTCGAGGAGTGGCCGCACTTCGCGTTCCGCCGCCGCGCCTACCGCACCCGCCCGCACTGGCACCACGACCTGCCCGACGGCGCGTACGAGCAGGTCATCAAGCAGCTGCACGCCGAAGGCCCGCTCACGGCCACGGAGTTGGGCGGCGCGAAGAACAAGGGCGAGTGGTGGGACTGGTCCGAGGCGAAGGTCGCTGTGGAGCGCGCCCTGATGTACGGCGAGGTGGTGTGCACGCAGCGCCGCAGTTGGAAGCGGGTCTACGACCTCGCCGAGCGCGCCGTCCCGGCCGAGCTGCTCCATGACGACCTCGACGACCGGGAGTGCCTGCGCCGCCTGGTCCGCCTGGCCGGACAGTCCCTGGGCGTCGGCACGCGCTCCGACATCGCGGACTACCACCGCCTGAAGAACGAGCAGTTCGACGCGGTGGTCGAGGACTCGGGCCTGGTTCCCGTGACCGTGGAGGGCTGGGGAAAGCCGGCATGGGCGGACCCGGCGGCGCTCGCGACCGTCCCGCGCGGCCGCCACCGTACGACGCTGCTCTCGCCCTTCGACTCCCTGATCTGGGAGCGGGCGCGCACGGAGCGGATCTTCGGCTTCACGCACCGCCTGGAGGCGTACGTCCCCAAGCCGAAGCGGGTGCACGGCTACTTCGCGATGCCGGTCCTCGCGGGCGGGCACCTGGTGGGCCGCGTCGACCCCGCGCGCGACGGGAGCACGCTGGTCGCCAAGCAGGTCTCCCTGGACAGCGCGAAAGCGGTCCCGGCCGTGGCGCAGGCGCTGCGGGAGGCGGCACAGTGGGTGGGCTGTGACACGGTCCGGATCGAGCGCGTCGACCTGCCTGGCCTCAAGCCGGCCCTGGTCACCGCCCTCGACTGACCACTCTCACCCAGCCGCCGTCACCCGGCCGCCGTCACCGGATCTCGAGGATCTTCTCCCGCATCGCGTAGACCACGGCCTCCATCCTGGAGTGCAGCTGCAGCTTCTCCAGGATGTTGCGCACATGGTTCTTCACGGTGTTCTCGGAGATGAACAGCTGCTTCGCGATATCGCGGTTGTTCATACCCGTGGCGACCAGCTTCAGGACTTCCAGCTCGCGGTCGGTCAGCCGCGGCGCGGGGACGAGGCGCCGCTCGTCCGTGCGCTGGATCATCGACTTGAATTCGGTGAGGAGCTTCGACGCCATCGAGGGGCTGATCTGCGACTGCCCGTCGGCCACGGCGCGAATGGCCGTCGCCACCTCGTCCGTGGAGATCTCCTTGAGCAGATAGCCCGTCGCGCCCGCCTTGATCGCGTCGTAGAGATCGGCTTCCTCGTCACTGATGGTGAGCATGATGATCTTGGCGCTGGGGGCCACCTCCTTGATGGAGGTGCACGCCTCGATCCCGCCGCGCTTGGGCATCCGTACATCCATCAGGATGATGTCGGGCAGCAGGTCGGCCGCCTTGTCCACGGCCTCGGCGCCGTCACCCGCCTCGCCGACGACCTGGATGTCCTCCTCGGCCGCGAGAACGATCTCCAGCCCGCGCCGGAACAGCGCGTGGTCATCCACCACGAGGACCCGGATCGGCTCCTTGCGCGGCGCGCTCTCGTCCGGGCCCATGCCCTGGACACCGTCACCGGCCGTACCGGCGCCGTCGTCCCGCATCGGTCCGAAGCTGTCCGCCATCGTTCCTCCCCCTGAAGGCCATGGCCCGTCTACCGGTGCCACGCCAACCCGAGGCAGCGGCACACCGGTTGACCCGGCACGGCCATGATTTCATGCCTTGGCGTCGGTGCGGTGACAGAGCGGTGTGCACGGGGGTCGCACGATGGTGCCCCTGGGGGCGCACGCGCTCCCAGGGGCACCAATTCCGGCTGTCTCCCGAGGGCTCAGCGGTGTTGTTCCGCCTGCCTCAGCCGCCGAGCGCCCCGCCCGCTTCGGACGACTGCGCCTGGGTGACCATCGGGTCGGTGTTGAGGTGGATCACGCCGTAGTCATAGGCGTGGCGCCGGTAGACGACGCTGGGCTCCTTGGTCTCGGAGTCGACGAAGAGGTAGAAGTCGTGCCCGACCAGCTCCATCTCGTAGAGCGCCTGGTCGAGCGACATGGGCGCAGCGACGTGCGTCTTCTCTCGAACGATGAGCGGGCCTTCGCCCTGGACCTCGAGGGAGCCGATCCTCGTGGTCGGCACTCCGCCGGGCTCCTCGTTGTTGACCACTGAGCCGTCCCCGTTCAGAGTCGCCGTGGGGACGACATCGGGGACTTCCGCGGCCGTGAGCCTGCCGCTTCCGCGGCGGGTGGACCGCTTGCTGTGTTCCTTGCGCAGGCGCGCCTCGAGCTTGTCCGTTGCCAGGTCGAGCGCCGCATACGGGTCGCTGGCCGCAGCCTCGGCCCTGATGACCGGGCCACGCGTGCGGAGTGTGATCTCTACGCGGTCGCAGCGGTCGGCCTGTCGGGGGTTGGGCTCCTTGGACACCTCCACGTCGAGGCTGATCACCTTGCCGTCAAACTTCTGGATCTTCTCCAGCTTCAGCTTCTCGGCCACGTGCTTGCGGAACCGCTCGGGCACCTCTGTCTTGCGGCCCTTGACGACGATGTCCACGCAGAACTCCGTTCCCGGATCGCCCCGCTCCATCGGCGGAGCATCTCCCTGTTGCACCAGACTCCGGCCACTTCCGGAGTCTCTGACTCGGCGACTTCCACCTCCTCCTCCCCCATGGACAAGATCTACACCCCATCATCGCGGGTGATTGCCGAAAAAACCTGCTGCACCCACGACACGGCATTCCCGATTGCCGAGGACGGCGTCAACCATTCCTCACAACCGAACATATCTCGCCCGGACGGATGTCGTCACCCTCTACTGACGCGTACCTCCGTTCAGGTGAATTACCCCTCTCACTACCTGCAACGACGCAGGTTTACGCTCAGTTCCGGTTTATTTCGAAAGAACTCGGAGAGGCGGCGACCACGGCCGCACTGATCGAGTTGCGCGGGGGCAATTCCCGTGCAGTTCCCACCCATCCCGGCGTGAACCCGTCACTCTCATCCTCTGCCGTCCTGACCACTGCCGCACGCATTGCGCGGGCCGCCTCCGCCAATGAGGCGCCGGTGGTCATGACGTCGTCGACCAACACGATCCAGCCACCCGAGGCGAGGAGCGCACGGGCTCCCGCGGGCACCTCCAGAGCACCGGCGAGATTGGCCAGACGCCGCCGCGAGTCGAGCCCGGCCTGATCGGCAACGGCCCGCCTCTGACGCAACGCGGCCAGCACCCTGGCAGGCACCCCCGCCCGACGCAGCTCAGCCGCAGCGGCATACGCGATCCGCCGCGCAGGATCATGCCCACGCGCCCGAACAGCCTTCCGCGCGGAGGGAACAGGGACCAGGAGGAGGGGGGTGGAAGGTTGGACGAGGACGGCTGGCTGGGTGGGCGCGCTTACCGGGGTTCGCATGCGTGCTGGGGTTCGAGCGCTTGCCGGGGTTCGCGCGCCTGCTGGGGTTCGAGCGCTTGTCGAGGTTCGCGCGCCTGCTTGGGTGCGGTCACCTGCCGAGGTTCGCGCGCCTGCTTGGCCACGCACGCCACGTACCTGGGTGTGCGTGTCTCGCTGCGTACGCGCGTGCGCCTGTGTACGTCCATCGGCCTGTGTACGCCCGTCTACGGGGCCCCCACCCCCGCCCCCTCCCCCACTCCCCGCTTCACTCAGCCCCGCCCGCACAGCCCCCGCGAGGGCCGCGCCCAGGGGCTCCGCGAGACCCAGCGCCCCCCGCTCCTTGTGCGCGAGCAGTACGGCCCGTACCGCGTCCTGGTACGGAGCGGCCGCGTGCACCACCGGCAGCCCGGGCGGCTCAGGGCTCGGCCGCACCCGGCCCGGCGCACCGCCGCACAGGGCGTCCCCGCAGCGCGCGCAGAGCGCCGTACGCGGCCGACCGCAGCCTCCACACTCGGCCGGCAGCGCAAGATCTCCGAGGTCCTGCAACCACCCCCGCATGTCCACCACTGTGCCAAGCGGGGCGGGCTGCGGCCACCTCTGTGGATAACCCCCTGTGGATAACTCCCGGACGGACACACTCCGTTGCAATCGGAGGACTCAACTCCGTCCGGCGGGAGGGGGAGCGGCGTATTTCATGCCGTCCCGCCGCCCCTCAGCCCTCTCTACCCGGGGTAGACCGGCGCCGTCCCGTCCTTGAGCACCGTCTGCCACGGCAGACCCGGCGGCAGCCTGACGATCCCGTCGTCCGAGTGGGCGACGAGTGGCAGGCGGTCGTCCTCGGATGCCGCGATCTCCTTCACGCCCGTCAGGCCGGGCAGTGCCTGCCCCGTCGGCGCCGAGCCGTCGCATTGGACGTAACTCAGCTGCTGCACACCCCCGGACTCGCGTCCGACGACCACGAGTCGGCTTCCGCCGGCCCACGACATGGCCGTGACCTCCTCCATCTGGGGTGCCGCGGCTCGCAGTTCGTCGACCGAGACCGTGAGCTTGCCGTCCGGTCCCAAGTCGCGTTCGACGCGCCCGATCCGCAGCGTGGTCTTGCCCTTCTCGGCCACGAGCAGCGCGATCCGCACTCCGTCTGCCGACACCTTCACGGCCTCGATGCGCCCGCCGTCGAGACCGGAGACGTCGGCTTCGTGGACCTTGTCCGCCATGCCCCGGCCGAACATCAGCAGTCGTGGCTTCTTCGGGTCGCGGTCGGCCACCCACAGGTCGCCGAGTCCGTCCCAACTGGGCGTCGTCAGCCGGTCCTTCTCGGACTTGGCGTTGCTGCGTACGACGGGGTCGCCGAGCGAGGCGCCCGCCACCAACGACCCGACGAACAGGGCGCTGCCGCTGTTCGACACCGCCGCGGCCTGCGTCTCGTCGCGCGAGACGGCGACCGAGCGCATGCGCTGCTCGCCGTCACCGAGCGGACCCGGCACCCGTTCAGGGTCCTTCGCGGTGCGGGAGGCACCCGACATCTGTACGAGCCGTCCCTTGTCGTCCAGGAAGTACTGGTCGTCGGAGGGCCCGGAGGTGCGCGGCTCCACGAGGGCCTCGGCGTCGCTCTCGCTCAGGACGCACAGCTGCGACCCGTTCGACCGCTCGAGCTCGATCTGCGACACGTTCGCCGACGTCACATCCCGCAGGGAGAACAGGAGTTGGGCGGCCATCTCCTTGCAGCGGGCCTGCCCGACGTGGTCGGCCTGCGCGTTCAGCGGGACCTTCAGATTGTTCTCGTCGTCGGGCGCGAGCGATTTCACGCCCTTGCGCAGCCGCGTGTCGGAGGGGAATGTCGTGGTCACGACCGGGTTCAGCCAGTGCGTGGGTCCCGCAAGAAGGGCCCGCACCGTCTGCGTGAGGGGGTCTATCCACTGACGGACGTACACGGGGTCGGCGACCAGCCTTTTCTGACGGCTGGTCGAACCCGAACCCGGACCCGATTCCCCACCGCTCTGCGCGCCGCCGCCGGAGGACTCCTCGTCGAGCGCGAAGTAGTACTTGTTGACGGACTGGTAGATGCGCTGGAAGTCGGACTGCCCGAGAACGACGCCCTGCGGCAGCCCGTCGATGCGCCACTGCTTGCCCTTGGGCCCGTTCTCCTGCACGAGGTGCAGCGTCTTGCTGTACGAGGTGCCGTCGGGCCGGTACGCCTGCTGCTGGTCCACGAACGCGACCTGATGGCCGCTCAGTCTGAACGTACGGCCCTCTTCGCCGGCGCTGGGCCTGCTCGCCGGCCCAGTGCTCGGTCCGTCCGTGAGGACGGTGGTGCGCTCCTCGGGGTGCCAGCCCTTGGCGGCCTTCTCCGTGAGGTACTTGCGCGCCATCGTGTACTGCGGATCGTCGCTGGTCAGCGCCTCGAGGAAGCCCTCGACGATGCTGACGGGCCCGGCGTTCTCACGGGGCGGCATCGCGAAGACGCGCACCTGTGAGTCAGGCCGCTGCGACGCCTCCACGGCCTGGAGTCCGCCGTTGTCCGGCATGGACGCGCAGCCGCTGAGCACCACTGTGCCGCAGCCGAGCAGCACACCTGTACGCAGCCCGCGCCGCCGTCCGGCCAACGGTGGCCGCCCTCGCTCACCGCGCACGCCCGCCCCCACTTCCCTCGCCGCTGCCGTCGGCTCCCTCGGCCGGTCCGGCCTGCTCTTCCCAGGGTCCTTCCGGACCCCTTGTGTCCTGACCGCGTGTCGCCGGTGCGGCGGTGTCGCTGCGGGCCACGACCCGCGAGCCGTTCCCGGGCAGCGCCGCGGGATCGACCGCGTACCGGGGTGCGGCCGGTTCCTTCGCCGGTACGGGCGACGGCACGCGGGACGCGCCCGCTGTCTGCGCCGGAACCGTCGCGAGCTTGCCGGCGCCCCCGCCGAGCGGAAGCCCTGCCTCGCTCAGGCCGCGGTTGCGCCGTGAGTCCTCCGGTTCCAGCGGTATCGGGGACCCGCGCAGGGGTTCGTCCGCCGTTCGCGGCAGCGTCAGCCGGAACTGTGAGCCGCCGCCGGGCTCGCCCCACGCCTGGAGCCAGCCGCCGTGCAGCCGGGCGTCCTCGAGGGCGATGGACAGGCCGAGGCCCGTGCCGCCGGTGGTACGCGCGCGTGCCGGGTCGGCGCGCCAGAAGCGGCTGAAGACGCGGGTGGCTTCGCCGGGCTTGAGGCCCACGCCGTAGTCGCGTACGGCGACGGCGACCGCGCCGCCGGCCGCGGCGAGCCGCACCACCACGTCCTTGCCTTCGCCGTGCTCCACGGCGTTGACGACGAGATTGCGCAGGACGCGCTCCACGCGCCGGGCGTCCGCCTCGGCGACCACGGGCTGCTGGTCCCCGACGATCCGCACGTGCGTGCCCTTGTGCTCGGCGAGCGGCTCGGCGCCGCCCACCACACGCCGTACGACTTCCCGCAGGTCTATCGGCTCCGCCTCCAGGGCGGCCGCGCCCGCGTCGAAGCGGCTGATCTCGAGGAGGTCCGAGAGGAGTGACTCGAACCGGTCCAGCTGATCGGCGAGCAGTTCCGCCGACCGCGCGGTGACCGGGTCGAAGTCCACGCGCGCGTCATGGATCACGTCGGCGGCCATGCGCACCGTCGTCAGCGGTGTCCGCAGCTCGTGCGACACGTCGGACACGAAGCGTCGCTGCATCCGCGAGAGATCCTCGAGCTGCTGGATCTTCGTATGGAGGTTCTGCGCCATCTTGTTGAAGGCTTCACCGAGCCGGGCGATGTCGTCCTCGCCGGTGACCTTCATACGTTCCTGGAGGCGTCCGGCGGACAGCCTCTCGGCGACGCCGGCCGCCATCCGCACGGGCGTGACGACCTGCCGTACGACCAGCCAGGCGATGGCGCCGAGCAGCACCACGACGAACAGCCCTGCCGTGGCGAGCGTCCCCTTGACCAGGCCGAGCGACTTCTCCTCCTGGGTGAGCGGGAAGAGGTAGTACAGCTGGTAGGCGTGGCCCTTCGGGTCGGTCATCTGTTTGCCGATGACGAGGCCGGGCTGGGAGTCCTTGCCGTCCTCGTAGACGATGCGCGTGTACTCCTGGGACGCGCCCGTCATCTTCTCGACCCGTTCGCGCAGGTCGTCGGGGACGCTGGGGTCGAGGACGCCGCCGGAGGCCCGCGGTCCGCGCACGCTGTCGCCGCTGTCGGCCCCGGGCGGGCTGAGCGTCACCACGTCGAAGGCGCTCTGGCCGCCGGAGGAGAGCTGGGTGACCAGCTCGCTCATCCAGTTGTTCGTGTTCAGGGGGGCGCGACTGTCCGTCGTCGCGCCGTCGCGTGCCCCGGCCGCGGCTGTGTCGGCCTTGTCCTTGGCGGCCCGGAAGCCGCCCTCGGCCTGACTCTGCGACGCCTTCACCTTGGCGTCGAGCAGGCCGTTGCGTACGGAACCGATGACGACGATGCCGAGCAGCAGCACGACGCCGAGCGACATCAGGAGCGTCGTGACGACGATCTTGAGCTGGATGTTGCGCCGCCACAGGCGCATGGCGGGCAGCAGCGGCCGCCGCACCCAGCGCGTGAACAGGCGCAGCACGGGGCTGCCCTTCATTCCGCCCTGGAGCAGCAGACCGCCGTCGAGGACCCGGCGCAGCACTGAGCCACGCCCGGCCTTCGGTCCCACAGGCCGCCCCGAGCGGATTCCCGGCCCCCCGGGTGCCGGAGCGGCACTGTCTCGGGACATGTCAGCTCGGTCCGGCCTTGTAACCGACGCCACGGACGGTCACCACGATCTCCGGACGCTCGGGGTCCTTCTCGACCTTCGAGCGCAGCCGCTGCACATGCACGTTCACCAGACGGGTGTCGGCCGCGTGCCGGTAGCCCCACACCTGCTCGAGGAGGACCTCACGCGTGAACACCTGCCACGGCTTGCGGGCGAGCGCCACCAGGAGGTCGAACTCCAGCGGCGTCAGCGCGATCGACTGCCCTTCCCGCTTCACGGAGTGCCCGGCCACGTCGATGACCAGGTCACCGATGGCGAGCTGCTCGGGCGCGGGCTCCTCGGACCTCCGCAGCCGCGCCCGGATACGGGCCACGAGCTCCTTCGGCTTGAACGGCTTCACGATGTAGTCGTCGGCGCCCGACTCGAGGCCCACCACGACGTCCACCGTGTCGCTCTTCGCGGTCAGCATCACGATCGGCACCCCGGACTCCGCCCTGATCAGGCGGCACACCTCGATGCCGTCCCGGCCGGGAAGCATCAGGTCCAGAAGCACCAGATCCGGCTTGGACTCACGGAAAGCGGCCAGCGCCTTGTCGCCGTCAGCTACGAACGACGGCTCAAAACCTTCACCACGCAGCACAATGCCGAGCATCTCGGCCAGTGCGGTGTCGTCGTCGACGACAAGGACTCGTCCCTTCATAGGCCACATCATCCCATTACTTAATCGTTACCTGGCGTGACCTGGCACACAGCTCGCCCAGTCCTTCAGCTGTCACAGGGGAAACCACTCCCCACTCTGTGACGATCGCCGTCACCAACTCGGGCGGCGTCACATCGAATGCGGGGTTGTACGCCTGCGTCCCCAGCGGAGCCACCGGAATCACGCATCCCGCCTCAACCCCGGCCACAGACGCCTGGGGCGCTGTGATCTCTGTCACTTCATGTCCGGCCCGCTGTTCCACCTCGACGGACGCTCCGTCGGGGGTGTCCGGGTCCACCGTCGTCCCCGGCGCCACCACGATGAACGGCACGTGGTGGTACTTGGCAAGAACCGCGAGCGGATAGGTCCCCACCTTGTTCGCGACGGAACCGTCCGCCGCGATCCGGTCGGCCCCGACCAGCACCGCGTCCACCTCACCGGCCGCGAACAGCGACCCCGCCGCATTATCCGTGAGCAGCGTGTACGCCATCCCCGCCCGGGCCGCCTCGTACGCGGTCAGCCGCGCGCCCTGGAGCAGCGGCCGCGTCTCGTCGACCCACAGCCGGGTCAGCCGTCCCACCCGGTGCGCGGCGAGCGCCACCGCGAACGCGGTGCCCTCACCCCCGGAGACCAGCGCCCCCGAGTTGCAGTGCGTGAGGATCCGATGCTGCCCGCCCGGCATCAGCTCGTCGAGCAGCGCGAGGCCGTGCCCGGCCATGGCGGCGCTGGCCTCGGCGTCCTCCCGGTGGAGCGCCCGCGCCGCGGCGAGTGCGTCCCGGGCGGCCCGCTCCCGGTCCCCCTCGGCCCCGAGCCCGGCTCGGTACGCCGCATGAGCCCGGCGCACGCCTCTGGCGAGATTCACCGCGGTGGGCCGCGCGCCGGCCAGCGCGTAGGCCGCCTCGTCCACGTCGAACCCCCGTGCCGCGGCCAGGGCGACCCCGTACGCCCCCGCGATGCCGAGGAGTGGCGCTCCCCGCACGGCGAGCGTCCTGATCGCCTGGACGAGCGCCTGCGCGTCGGTGCAGACCAGCTCGACCTCCTCCACGGGCAGCCTGGTCTGGTCGAGCAGGACGAGCGCGGGCCCCTCGGCCGGCTCCTCCCATCGGAGTACGGGTATGTCGGTGGGCCGCTTGTCGTCGCCGGTTTGCGCGTACTGATCAGCCATCCGCCCAGTCTGCCCCGTACCCGGCGGACAATTGAAGGTGTGCAGCCCATACGGCACCCGGTCAACTCCGGGGCACACCGTGGCACGATGGGCGCCAAGCTGCCGCCGCGACCGCGGACGGGCACCGTGAAGGAGCGACGATGAACGACACTCCGGGCTGGGCCTCGCCCGGATCTGCCCCCTCCGACGGCCAGGACGACCAGCCTGAGCAGGACGGCCAGGACGGCCGCACCGGCGACGGCGAGGACGCCGCTCCCGACCCGAAGTGGTCCAAGGAGCAGCCGCCGCCCGCGCAGTGGTCCGCCCCGTCCGGCACCGGCCGGACCCCGCCCCCACCGTCTCCTCCGGCCCAGGGCTGGGGCGGCGGATCCCCCGGCGGCCCCGCAGGCCCCGGGGGTTACGGCGGTGGAGGCGGCTACGGCGGCCCAGGCGGTGGCTACGGAGCCGGATGGGGCTCCTGGCAGGGCAGGCCCCCGGCCGCCAAGCCCGGCGTCATCCCGCTGCGCCCGCTCGGCGTCGGCGAGATCCTCGACGGCGCCGTGTCGACGATGCGCGCGCACTGGCGCACCGTCCTCGGGATCTCGCTCTCCGTGGCCGTACTCATCGAGATCGTCGTCGTCCTCCTCCAGGGCCTCGTCCTGAACAACTCGACGAACACGGACGCCCTCGACGACCCGAGCGCGACCGCGAGCGAACTGACGCGCGCCGTAGGCGACACCCTGCTGAGCTCGGGCGTCGTCCAGATCGTCTACCTGCTCGGCACCATCGTCGCCACGGCCCTGCTCACGACCGTGACCAGCCGGGCCGTCCTCGGCAAGTCCGTGACGACCGGGGAGGCCTGGAAGGACGCCAAGCCCCAGCTCCTCAAGCTGGCCGGCCTGACGCTCCTCCTGCCGCTCATCGCCGCCGCCGTCCTGCTCGTCTGCATGCTGCCCGGCATCCTCGTCGCCGCCCTGAGCTCCTCGGACTCCGGCGCCCCACTCATCGCCCTCGGCGCCCTCGGCGGCGCAGTCCTGGCGATCTGGCTGATGATCCGCTTCTCGCTCGCCTCGCCCGCCCTGATGCTGGAGAAGCAGAGCATCCTGAAGTCGATGAGCCGCTCCGCCAAGCTGGTCCGCGGCTCCTGGTGGCGGGTCTTCGGCATCCAGCTGCTGGCCGGGATCATCGCCGGACTCGTCTCGTCGATCATCGTCATCCCGTTCACCTTCCTCGCCGCCGCACTCGGCGGCGAAGGCGTCAGCGGACTCCTCGACGGCGGCACCGGCGACCTCGGCTGGACGTTCCTCATCGTCACCGGCGTCGGCTCCGTGATCGGCTCCATGCTCACGTTCCCGATCACCGCGGGCGTCACCGTGCTCCTCTACATCGACCAGCGCATCCGCCGCGAGGCCCTCGACCTCGAACTCGGCCGCGCGGCAGGCCTCCAGGGCTACGGCGACACCACGAGCCCCACCCCGGGGAGCTGATGCGGTGAGCCCGGCGGGGGGAGTGCTCTGGGCTGCCGCGCTGCGCTCGCGCACGGGCAGCGACGAACCACCGGTGACGATCGGGCGCGACCCCGCGCGGGAAGCGGCCCGACGCGAGCTGTCCGTGCCCGCGTACCACCAGGACGACACGAGCCTCCTCCAACGGGGCCTCAACCGCTTCTGGGAATGGCTCGACAAGCTGTTCTCCGCCGCCTCCGGGGCGACACCCGGCGGCGGATTCGGCCTGCTCGTCATCGTGCTCGCGGTCGTGGCCCTTGCCGTCGCCCTGTGGTGGCGCCTGGGCACCCCGCGCCGCTCCGCCCACTCCACCGCCGCGCTCTTCGAGGACCGCCCCCGCACTGCCGCCGAACACCGCGCGGCCGCCGAGGCGCACGCCGCCCAGGGCCACTGGACCCAGGCCGTGCAGGAACGGATGCGCGCCATCGTCCGCTCCCTGGAGGAACGCGCACTCCTCGACCCGCGCCCCGGCCGCACCGCCGACGAGGCCGCCAGCGAAGCCGGTCGCACCCTGCCCGCGCACACGGACCGACTGCGCACCGCGGCCCGCGACTTCGACGACGTCACATACGGCGGCCGCACCGCCACCCCGCAGACGTACGAGCGCCTCACCACGCTCGACTCCGAACTGGACCGCACCACCCCCACGCTCACCGGCAGCGCTCCCCGAGGAGCCGCCGAGTGACCACCCAGCATCCGACAGCTCCCACCGCCGCCCCTCAGAACGCACAGGACTCCACGCCACCGGCGCGCCCGGGCGAGCAGCCACCGGCCACCTCCACGGCCCGCACCCCACGCCAGCTCTGGACCCGCACGCGCGGCCTGCTCATCGCCGCCGCGATCTTGCTGATCGCCGCCGTCGCCATCGCGCTCGTCCGCTCCGAAGCCGCACACGGCCGCCTCGACCCTCGCTCCGCCGACCCGGGCGGCAGCCGCGCCGTCGCCCACCTCCTGGCCGACCGGGGCGTCTCCACGCGTGTGGTCACCACCACCGCCGAGGCCCGCGACGCGGCAGGCCCCGACACCACCGTCCTGGTCGCGTCCCCGGACCTGCTCACCGGCCGCCAGCAGGCCCAACTGCACGCCGCCACCACCGACTCCGGCGGCCGCACCGTCCTGATCGCCCCCGGCGCCCCCTCGCTCGGCACCCTCGCCCCCCACGTCACCGTGGACCCCACACCCAGCCTCGACGCACTCGCGCGCCCCGGCTGCACCCTGTCCGCCGCCCGCCGCGCCGGCGACGCCGAGACCGGCGGCCGCCGCTACGCCACGTACCCCGTGGACGCCGACACCTGCTACCGCAGCGAAAGCCTCCCCACCCTGCTGCGCCTGCCGGAGGCCAAGGGCGGCGACACCGTCCTGATCGGCGCCCCCGACATCCTCCTCAACGACCGCCTCGACGAGCACGGCAATGCCTCGCTCGCCCTGCAACTCCTCGGTTCCCGCCCCCACTTGGTCTGGTACCTCCCCTCCCTCTCCGACGACGCCCGGGCCACCGGCTCCGAGCGCCGCAGCTTCTTCGACCTGCTCCCCTCGGGATGGCTCTGGGGCACCCTGCAACTCTGCGTCGCGGCCGTCCTCGCCGCGTTCTGGCGCGGCCGCCGCTTCGGCCGGCTGGTCCCCGAACGCCTCCCCGTGGCGATCCGCGCCTCCGAAGCCGTCGAAGGACGCGCCCGCCTCTACCGCAAGGCCAACGCCCGCGACCGCGCCGCCTCCGCTCTGCGCACCGCCACCCGCACCCGCCTCGCCCCCCTCATCGGCGTCCCCCCGTCCCAGGCCCACACGCCCGAGACCCTGCTCCCCGCCCTGACCGCCGCACTCCACACCCCCGGCCAGGACCCACACCCCCTCCTCTTCGGCCCGCCGCCCGCCAACGACGCGGCCCTGACAGCCCTCGCCGACCAACTCGACGCCCTCGAAAGAGAGGTACGCCACTCATGATGGCCCCGACCACTGACAACGCCGGGCCCACCGGAGATCCCCGCAGCTCACGGGCGTCTCTGGAGGCCCTGCGCGCGGAGATCGCCAAGGCCGTCGTCGGCCAGGACCCCGCGGTCACGGGCCTCGTCGTGGCGCTCCTCTGCCGCGGCCACGTCCTCCTCGAAGGCGTCCCCGGAGTGGCCAAGACCCTCCTCGTACGCGCCCTCGCAGCTTCCCTCGAACTCGACACGAAGCGCGTCCAGTTCACCCCGGACCTGATGCCGAGCGACGTCACGGGCTCCCTCGTCTACGACGCCCGCACCGCCGAGTTCTCGTTCCAGCCCGGCCCGGTCTTCACCAACCTGCTCCTCGCGGACGAGATCAACCGCACCCCGCCCAAGACCCAGTCCTCCCTCCTCGAAGCCATGGAGGAGCGCCAGGTCACGGTCGACGGCACCCCCCGCCCGCTCCCCGACCCCTTCCTGGTCGCGGCTACGCAGAACCCCGTCGAGTACGAGGGCACGTACCCCCTCCCCGAGGCCCAGCTGGACCGTTTCCTCCTCAAGCTCACCGTCCCCCTCCCCTCCCGTCAGGACGAGATCGACGTCCTGACCCGACATGCCCAGGGCTTCAACCCGCGCGACCTGCGCTCCGCGGGCGTACGCCCCGTAGCCACCGCCGCCGATCTGGAAACCGCCCGGGCAGCCGTGGCGAAGACCGCGATCTCCCCCGAGATCACGGCCTACGTCGTCGACATCTGCCGCGCCACGCGCGAATCCCCGTCCCTCACCCTGGGCGTCTCCCCCCGCGGCGCGACGGCGCTCATGTCCACGGCCCGCGCCTGGGCCTGGCTGACGGGCCGCGACTACGTCATCCCCGACGACGTGAAGGCCCTCGCCCTGCCCACGCTCCGCCACCGGATCCAGCTCCGCCCCGAGGCCGAGATGGAGGGCGTCACGCCCGACTCGGTCATCAACGCGATCCTGGCCCACGTCCCCGTTCCCCGCTGACGCAAGGCTCTGGACCCATGGCCCTCACCGGACGCACCGCCCTGCTCGCCGCCCTGGGCTCCCTCCCCGTAGGCATCTGGGAGCCCAGCTGGACCGGCATCCTGGCCGTGAACACCCCCCTGGCCCTGGCCTGCGCCTGCGACTTCGCCCTGGCCGCCCCGGTACGCCGACTGCGCCTGACCCGTTCGGGCGGCACCGCAGTACGCCTGGGCGACCCGGCCGACGTCACCCTCACCGTCACCAACCCCTCGCGCCGCCCCCTGCGCGCCCAGCTCCGCGACGCCTGGCCACCCAGCAGCTGGCCCCCCGGCACCGAGGTCGCGGCGTCCCGCCACCGCCTGACGATCCCCCCGGGCGAACGCCGCCGCATCATCACCCGTCTGCTCCCCACCCGCAGGGGTGACCGAAAGGCCGACCGGGTGACGATCCGCTCGTACGGCCCGCTGGGCCTCTTCACCCGCCAGGGCAGCCACGACGTCCCCTGGACGGTCCGCGTCCTCCCCCCGTTCCACAGCCGCAAGCACCTGCCCTCGAAACTGGCCCGCCTCCGCGAGCTCGACGGCCGCACCAGCGTCCTGACCCGCGGCGAGGGCACCGAATTCGACAGCTTGCGCGAGTACGTTCCCGGGGACGACACCCGTTCCATCGACTGGCGCGCCACCGCCCGTCAGTCGACACTCGCGGTCCGCACCTGGCGCCCGGAACGCGACCGGCACATCCTGATCGTCCTCGACACGGGACGCACCTCCGCCGGCCGCGTCGGCGACGCACCCCGCCTCGACGCGTCGATGGACGCCGCGCTCCTCCTCGGTGCACTGGCCTCCAGGGCCGGCGACCGGGTCGACCTCCTCGCCTACGACCGCCACATCCGCGCCCTGGTCCAGGGCCGCGCGGCCGGTGAACTCCTGCCGGCTCTGGTCAACGCCATGGCCCCACTGGAGCCGGAACTCGTCGAAACGGACGCCCGCGGCCTGACCGCGGCGGCCCTGCGCACAGCTCCTCGCCGTTCACTCGTCGTCCTCCTCACGAGCCTCGACGCGGCTCCCGTGGAGGAGGGCCTCCTCCCGGTCCTCTCCCGCCTCACCAAACGCCACACGGTATTGGTGGCCTCGGTGGCGGACCCGACGATCGCGGAAATGGCCAGCTCCCGAGGAAACACCGAAGCGGTCTACGACGCTGCCGCCGCGGCCCAGGCCCAAGCGGAACGCCACCGCACGGCGGAACTGCTCATCCGTCGCGGCGTCACGGTCGTCGACGCCACCCCGAACGACCTCGCACCGGCACTGGCGGATGCCTACCTCGCTTTGAAGGCAGCGGGCCGACTCTGAATATGAGGAAAAAAGGCCGGACCCTGAAAAGGGGTCCGGCCGGAAAAACCAAGGGGACCGGCCCGGGACCGGCACAATGCTTGGCGTACAACGCAGAAAACCCCCGTAACAGGATTCTCATCCGTTACGGGGGTTTTCTTCAAAAATAGTTCGGCGGCGTCCTACTCTCCCACAGGGTCCCCCCTGCAGTACCATCGGCGCTGTGAGGCTTAGCTTCCGGGTTCGGAATGTAACCGGGCGTTTCCCTCACGCTATGACCACCGAAACACTATGAAACTGTCAACCGCACCACGCTCTGTGACAAACGTGGGGTTGTTCGTGGTTTCAGAACCAACACAGTGGACGCGAGCAACTGAGGACAAGCCCTCGGCCTATTAGTACCAGTCACCTCCACCCGTTACCGGGCTTCCAGATCTGGCCTATCAACCCAGTCGTCTACTGGGAGCCTTAACCCCTCAAGGGGGTGGGAATACTCATCTCGAAGCAGGCTTCCCGCTTAGATGCTTTCAGCGGTTATCCTTTCCGAACGTAGCCAACCAGCCATGCCCTTGGCAGGACAACTGGCACACCAGAGGTTCGTCCGTCCCGGTCCTCTCGTACTAGGGACAGCCCTTCTCAATATTCCTACGCGCGCAGCGGATAGGGACCGAACTGTCTCACGACGTTCTAAACCCAGCTCGCGTACCGCTTTAATGGGCGAACAGCCCAACCCTTGGGACCGACTCCAGCCCCAGGATGCGACGAGCCGACATCGAGGTGCCAAACCATCCCGTCGATATGGACTCTTGGGGAAGATCAGCCTGTTATCCCCGGGGTACCTTTTATCCGTTGAGCGACGGCGCTTCCACAAGCCACCGCCGGATCACTAGTCCCGACTTTCGTCCCTGCTCGACCCGTCGGTCTCACAGTCAAGCTCCCTTGTGCACTTACACTCAACACCTGATTACCAACCAGGCTGAGGGAACCTTTGGGCGCCTCCGTTACTCTTTAGGAGGCAACCGCCCCAGTTAAACTACCCATCAGACACTGTCCCTGATCCGGATCACGGACCCAGGTTAGACATCCAGCACGACCAGAGTGGTATTTCAACGACGACTCCCCCTGAACTGGCGTCCAGAGTTCAAAGTCTCCCACCTATCCTACACAAGCCGAACCGAACACCAATATCAAACTGTAGTAAAGGTCCCGGGGTCTTTCCGTCCTGCTGCGCGAAACGAGCATCTTTACTCGTAGTGCAATTTCACCGGGCCTATGGTTGAGACAGTCGAGAAGTCGTTACGCCATTCGTGCAGGTCGGAACTTACCCGACAAGGAATTTCGCTACCTTAGGATGGTTATAGTTACCACCGCCGTTTACTGGCGCTTAAGTTCTCAGCTTCGCACACCCGAAAGTGCACTAACCGGTCCCCTTAACGTTCCAGCACCGGGCAGGCGTCAGTCCGTATACATCGCCTTACGGCTTCGCACGGACCTGTGTTTTTAGTAAACAGTCGCTTCTCGCTGGTCTCTGCGGCCACCCCCAGCTCGAGGAGCAAGTCCTCTCACCAGTGATGGCCCCCCTTCTCCCGAAGTTACGGGGGCATTTTGCCGAGTTCCTTAACCATAGTTCACCCGAACGCCTCGGTATTCTCTACCTGACCACCTGAGTCGGTTTAGGGTACGGGCCGCCATGAAACTCGCTAGAGGCTTTTCTCGACAGCATAGGATCATCCACTTCACCACAATCGGCTCGGCATCAGGTCTCAGCCTTAATGTGCGACGGATTTACCTATCGCACGGCCTACACCCTTACCCCGGGACAACCACCGCCCGGGCTGGACTACCTTCCTGCGTCACCCCATCACTCACCTACTACAAGTCTGGTCCGTCGGCTCCACCACTTTCCTTTCCCCGAAGGGTCCGGAACGGCTTCACGGACTTAGCATCGCCTGATTCAATGTTTGACGCTTCACAGCGGGTACCGGAATATCAACCGGTTATCCATCGACTACGCCTGTCGGCCTCGCCTTAGGTCCCGACTTACCCTGGGCAGATCAGCTTGACCCAGGAACCCTTAGTCAATCGGCGCACACGTTTCTCACGTGTGTATCGCTACTCATGCCTGCATTCTCACTCGTGAACCGTCCACAACTCGCTTCCGCGGCTGCTTCACCCGGCACACGACGCTCCCCTACCCATCACGATCCCCGTTGGGGGTATATATCGCAATGACACGACTTCGGCGGTACGCTTGAGCCCCGCTACATTGTCGGCGCGGAATCACTAGACCAGTGAGCTATTACGCACTCTTTCAAGGGTGGCTGCTTCTAAGCCAACCTCCTGGTTGTCTGTGCGACTCCACATCCTTTCCCACTTAGCGTACGCTTAGGGGCCTTAGTCGATGCTCTGGGCTGTTTCCCTCTCGACCATGGAGCTTATCCCCCACAGTCTCACTGCCGTGCTCTCACTTACCGGCATTCGGAGTTTGGCTAAGGTCAGTAACCCGGTAGGGCCCATCGCCTATCCAGTGCTCTACCTCCGGCAAGAAACACACGACGCTGCACCTAAATGCATTTCGGGGAGAACCAGCTATCACGGAGTTTGATTGGCCTTTCACCCCTAACCACAGGTCATCCCCCAGGTTTTCAACCCTGGTGGGTTCGGTCCTCCACGAAGTCTTACCTCCGCTTCAACCTGCCCATGGCTAGATCACTCCGCTTCGGGTCTTGAGCGCGCTACTGAATCGCCCTATTCGGACTCGCTTTCGCTACGGCTTCCCCACACGGGTTAACCTCGCAACGCACCGCAAACTCGCAGGCTCATTCTTCAAAAGGCACGCAGTCACGACTGTATGTGCAAGCACATACAGCGACGCTCCCACGGCTTGTAGGC
>NZ_CP109449.1:4800000-6397500 GCF_035918215.1 Streptomyces sp. NBC_01474 | reverse complement strand
GAATAATCCCCACGATTCACTGCGTCCTCGCTAGTGCGCCTCACCCCGGTGTGGGAGTGAGGACTTTTTCAAAGGAACCTCCAACCCACCAAAGGTGGGCCGGGGTTGTCAATCTGGCGTTGACTTTTGGCACGCTGTTGAGTTCTCAAGGAACGGACGCTTCCTTTGTACTCACCCGAGAGACTCTCTCAGGCTTTCCTCCGGGCAGTTTCCCTTCGGTCTTGCGTTTCCGACTCTATCAGACTCTTTCGTGTCCGATTTCCTCGGTGCCTTTCAGGTTTCCGCTCCGGCCTTTCGGCTTTTCGCGTTTCCCTTTCCGGCGGTTCCGACTTTATCAGAAGTTCTCGGCCGGATTGACCGGCGTTCATTTTCCGATTTATCGGGGGTGCGCTTCTGGAGAAGAATTCTCGGAAGCGAGCTAGACCCTAGTCGTTGCGGGTGACTCTGTCGAATCCCAGGCAACTGTTCAAATCTACCTCCCCAGACCGTCAGTGTCAACGGCTTTTTTGGGGCGAGGAGGAGACTAGCAGGTCAGACGCCGTGAACGCACATCAGGCGGCGGTGGGTACGGAGGCACTGCGCTCCGCCTTGTCCAGGTCTCCCGTCTCGCCGGCGCGAGCCGCTCTGCCGCCGAGCACGTAGACGTAGACGAGAAAGGCCAGCTCGGCGAGGACTCCGATGGTGATGCGGGCCCAGGTCGGCAAGCCCGAAGGGGTGACGAAGCCTTCGATGGCGCCCGAGATGAAGAGGATGAGCGCCAGGCCGATCGCCATACCCAGGGCGGCGCGGCCTTCCTCGGCGAGGGCCGCGCGGCGGGTTCGGGGGCCCGGGTCGATGAGGGTCCAGCCGAGGCGCAGGCCCGTACCGGCCGCTACGAAGACCGCCGTCAGTTCCAGGAGGCCGTGCGGCAGGACCAGGCCCAGGAAGGTGTCGAGGCGGCCGGCCGAGGACATCAGGCCGATGCCCACGCCCAGGTTCAGCATGTTCTGGAAGAGGATCCAGAGGACCGGGAGGCCCAGGAAGATGCCCAGGACCAGGCACATGGCGGCCGCCTGGGCGTTGTTCGTCCACACCTGGGCGGCGAAAGAGGCTGCGGGGTGGCTGGAGTAATAGGTCTCGTACTGGCCGCCCGGGCGCGTGAGGTCGCGCAGTTCGGACGGGGCGGCGATCGACGCCTGAACTTCGGGGTGCGTTCCTATCCACCAGCCCAGGAGGGCGGCTATCGCGGTGGAGAGCAGTGCGGTGGGGACCCACCAGTGGCGGGAGCGGTAGACCGCCGCGGGGAAGCCTTGGGTCAGGAAGCGGGTCACGTCGCGCCAGGAGGCGCGGCGGGTGCCTGTCACGGCACTACGCGCGCGTGCCACCAGTTGTGTGAGGCGGCCGGATATCTGGGGGTCCGGGGCGCTGGACTGGATCAGGGAGAGGTGGGTCGCGGCTCGCTGGTAGAGGGTGACGAGTTCGTCGGCTTCGGCGCCGCTGAGGCGGCGTCGGCGGCGCAGCAGCGCGTCCAGGCGGTCCCACTCGGCTCGGTGGGCGGACACGAAGACGTCGAGGTCCATCGGGTCGGCTGCTCCTCGGCTGCTGTTGTTGTGGCTACCTCTGCGGCGCGATGTGCCCTCAGCTTGGCAGACTGGCGGTTCCGAGGGCAGGGCAGGGAAGGACGGCCGGCGTGAGTGAGCTTGTGACGGGCGAGGCGGTGGCTCTTGAGCTGCGCCCCGCGAAGCTGCCCAGTCGGGCATTGGCGGTGGTCATCGATCTCATCGTGGCGTTCACCGTGTACATCGTGGTGACGATGGGGATCGTGGCGTCCACCGCTTCCCTGGACGATGCGGCGGCCGCGGCTGTGGCGGTAGCGACGTTCGTGCTGGTGCTTGTCGGGGTGCCGATCGCGGTGGAGACGCTGAGCCATGGGCGTTCGCTGGGCAAGCTGGCGTGCGGGCTTCGTGTGGTGCGGGACGACGGGGGGCCGATCCGGTTCCGGCATGCGCTGGTGCGCGGGGCCGTCGGGGTCGTGGAGATCCTCATGACGTTCGGGGTGGTCGCGTGCATCGCGTCGCTGGTGTCCGAGCGGGGGCGGCGGCTCGGGGACGTGTTCGCGGGGACGCTCGTCGTGCGGGAACGGGTGCCGGCAGGGCCGGCGCGGTTCGTGCCTCCGCCGCCTCCGTGGCTGGTGGGGCGGTTCGCCGGGCTCGATCTGTCGGGGGTGCCGGACGGGCTGTGGCTGGCGGTCCGGTCGTATCTGACGCGTATGGGGCAGCTGGATCCGCAGGTGGGCTGGGCGATGGCGGAGCGGCTTGCCGGTGATCTGGCGGCGTGTACGGGGGCTCCGGCGCCGCGGGATGTGCCGCCTGCGGCGTATTTGGCCGCGGTGGTGCATGAGCGGCAGTCGCGGGACGCGCAGCGGGCTTTCGGCGGCGGGGCGGTGGGGGTGGCTCCGGTCGGGGTGGGTCCGGTGGGTGGGCCGGGTCCGGTGTATCCGGGTGCCGGGGCGCCGGTTGGGCAGCCTGTGGGTCCGGCTGTCGCGGCGGCTCCTCCCACTCTCGATGTCGCGCCTGCGCGTCCTCGCGAGGACGAGGGGCCGGGTACGGGTTTCGTGCCGCCTGCCTGACGCGGGTCCGCCGTCTCTCAGGCGAAGGTCGAGGGCGGGGATTCGAGGTGTTCGAGCTCGATGCCGGGGGCGGCGAGCACCACGTCGCCGGCTAGGTGGACGGCCTGTCGTTCCCCCGTGTCCAGGTCTGTGACCTGGTATTCGTCGACGTTCAGGGGGCCGGTGTCAGTGGCGTGTGTTTCTGTTTTCAGCAGGGCCCAGGACTGGTCGAGGGTGAGGGGGGCCAGGACGGGGTCGGTGAAGCGGACCAGGCGGACGCGGGTCGCGGGGGAAGCGGGGGTGAGGCGCAGCAGGCGTGCGGTGGCGACGAGGAAGGCAGGCGAGGTGCCGGTGAAGGCGTGGGCGGGGGCATTCCCCTCGGTGGCGTAGGTGCCGGTGGGGTCGGTGCGTACCCAGGTGACGCCGTCGATGGCTGCTCCTCGTACCTGCCAGCTCGCCGCGTTGAGTTCGAGGCGGATGGGGCGGCCGAGTTCGTCGATGGCCAGGTCGACGGAGCCGGAGTGCTCGCCGGAGGGGGTGATGGTCTGGGAGACGTAGCGCCAGCCGGAGGGGCCGGGGGCGCAGTGGAAGTGTTCTTCGCCGAGGGGGGTGTGGTCGTGGGTGTCGTGGAGCGAATAGCGGCCGCGGGGCATGGGGGCTCTCGAGGTCCTTCGGGGTCGTGCGGACGTCGGATGGTGCGGGATGCCGGGCCGGTACGGGGCAGGCCCCCCGCACCGGAGTGCGAGGGGCCTGCGTAGCACCGGGGTCCGCTCGGGATCAGTAGCGGTAGTGGTCCGGCTTGTACGGGCCGTCGACCTCTACGCCGATGTACGAGGCCTGCTCCGGGCGCAGCGTCGTCAGCTTCACGCCGAGGGCGTCGAGGTGGAGACGGGCGACCTTCTCGTCGAGGTGCTTGGGGAGCACGTAGACGTCGGTCGGGTACTCGTCGGGCTTCGTGAACAGCTCGATCTGGGCCAGGGTCTGGTCCGCGAACGAGTTGGACATGACGAAGGACGGGTGGCCCGTCGCGTTGCCCAGGTTCAGGAGGCGGCCCTCGGAAAGGACGATGAGGACCTTGCCGTCGGGGAACTTCCAGGTGTGGACCTGCGGCTTGACCTCGTCCTTGACGATGCCGGGGATCTGCGCGAGGCCGGCCATGTCGATCTCGTTGTCGAAGTGGCCGATGTTGCCCACGATCGCCTGGTGCTTCATCTTGGCCATGTCCGAGGCCATGATGATGTCCTTGTTGCCGGTCGTGGTGACGAAGATGTCGGCCTTGTCGACGACATCGTCGAGCGTCGCGACCTGGTAGCCGTCCATCGCCGCCTGCAGCGCGCAGATCGGGTCGATCTCGGTGATGATCACGCGGGCGCCCTGGCCGCGCAGCGACTCGGCGCAGCCCTTGCCCACGTCGCCGTAGCCGCAGACGACGGCGGTCTTGCCGCCGATGAGGACGTCGGTGGCGCGGTTGATGCCGTCGATGAGGGAGTGGCGGCAGCCGTACTTGTTGTCGAACTTCGACTTCGTGACGGCGTCGTTCACGTTGATCGCCGGGAACAGCAGGGTGCCGTCGCGGTACATCTCGTAGAGGCGGTGGACGCCGGTCGTGGTCTCCTCGGTCACGCCGCGGATCTCCGAGGCGAGCTGGGTCCACTTCTGCGAGCCGTCGGTGATGGTGCGGTTGAGGAGCTCGAGGATGACGCGGTGCTCGTCCGACTCGGCGGTGTCGGCCGAGGGGACCTTGCCGTCCTTCTCGTACTGGACGCCGTTGTGGACGAGGAGGGTGGCGTCACCGCCGTCGTCCAGGATCATGTTCGGGCCGCCGGTGGGGGTGTTCGGCCAGGTCAGGGCCTGCTCCGTGCACCACCAGTACTCGTCGAGGGTCTCGCCCTTCCAGGCGAAGACCGGGACGCCCTGGGGGTTGTCCGGGGTGCCGTTCGGGCCGACGGCGATGGCCGCGGCGGCGTGGTCCTGGGTGGAGAAGATGTTGCAGGAGGCCCAGCGGACCTCGGCGCCGAGGGCGACGAGGGTCTCGATGAGGACGGCGGTCTGCACCGTCATGTGCAGGGAGCCGGTGATGCGGGCGCCGGCGAGCGGCTGCGTGGCGGCGTATTCCTTGCGGATGGACATCAGGCCGGGCATCTCGTGCTCGGCGAGGGTGATCTCCTTGCGGCCGAAGTCGGCCAGGGAGAGATCGGCGACCTTGAAGTCCTGGTCCTGCCGATTGTCGACAGTCGTCATAGGGAGCTTGCTCCTCGTGGTGGTGGGTCGAGGTGGGCATGGCTGGTCTGCGGCGATGGACATACGAGTGCCCGGCGCTCGCAGCGCAGTCCGTCGGAGGCCCTCTCTCCCTCGGCCGGCCCGTCGTGCGGGCCGCCCGACCGCCATCAGCAGCGACGTCTGGCTCAGTGACGAATCTACACCGATCGGCCCAGCCGGACCCAGCCCGCCTCCGGGTCCGGCGGTGAGCGGGGAGGTCAGTTGGCGTCCGGGCCCGGGCTGTCGGGGGCCGAGTTGTCCGGGGTCGGGCTGTCCGGGGTCTTGGCCGGGTTGGTGCCGGTGGAGGCGGCCGCCTCGTTGTAGATGTCCGGTTCGAGGTAGATCACACGGGCGATCGGGACGGCCTCGCGGATGCGGGCCTCCGCGGCGTTGATGGCGTTGGCGACCTCGGTGGCCGTGTCGTCGTGCTGGACGGCGATCTTGGCGGCGACGAGGAGTTCCTCGGGGCCGAGGTGGAGGGTGCGCATGTGGATGACGCCGGTGACGGTGTCTCCGTCGACGAGCGCGGTCTCGATCTTCTTGACGTCGTCGATGCCCGCGGCCTCGCCCAGGAGCAGCGACTTGGTCTCGGCGGCCAGCACGAGCGCGATGGCGATGAGCAGGATGCCGATGCACAGGGTGCCGATGCCGTCCCAGAGGCCGTCGTCGGTGGCGAGGGCGAGGCCGGTGCCGGCGAGCGCGAGGACGAGACCGATCAGCGCGCCGAAGTCCTCGAGGAGGACGACGGGCAGCTCGGGTGCCTTGGCGCGGCGGATGAACTGGGACCAGGTGAGCTTGCCGCGCAGCTCGTTGGACTCCTTGATGGCGGTGCGGAACGAGAAGCCCTCGGCGATGATCGCGAAGACGAGGACGCCGATCGGCCAGTACCAGTTCTCGAGCGCGTGCGGGTGCTTGATCTTCTCGTAGCCCTCGTAGACGGCGAACATGCCGCCGACCGAGAAGAGGACGATGGAGACGAGGAAGGCGTAGATGTAGCGCTCGCGGCCGTAGCCGAAGGGGTGTTGCGGGGTCGCCTCGCGTTGAGCCTTCTTGCCGCCGAGCAGGAGGAGGCCCTGGTTGCCGGAGTCGGCGAGCGAGTGGACGCTCTCGGCGAGCATCGAGGACGAGCCGCTGAAGAGGAACGCCACGAATTTCGCCACCGCGATCGCGAGGTTGGCGGCGAGTGCCGCCACGATCGCTTTTGTGCCGCCTGAAGCGCTCATGTGTTCCCGATGTCCCTTCGTACGCCGTCCCGGTCCTGGTCGTACGGATCTGTCCGCGTACGCCGTCCCGGGCTTTGCCCACCCTTTGCGGTGGGTCATTGTTGCAGCCCGGGACGGCTGGGGCGCGTCAGGCCACCACGGTTGCCCGGAAGAGCGTGCCGACTCCGGACACTTCGGCCTTTTCGCCTGCGGGGACGAACACCGACTGCCCTGCGGTGAGGGCGAGTTCACCGGCGTGGACGGTGCCCGCGGTGCAGAGCAGGATCTGCGGGGTCCCGGCGGTCACGTCGTGCGGGGCTGCGCCCTCGGGCAGGACGTGGCGGGAGAGGCGGAATTCGTCGATGGGGGTCGCGTAGACCTCTTCGCCGTCGGGGGACGCCTCGGGGCGGAGGATGCCGGGGTCGGTGGCCTCGAAGCGGACGATGCGCAGGAGTTCGGGGACGTCGACGTGCTTGGGGGTGAGGCCGCAGCGCAGGACGTTGTCCGAGTTGGCCATGATTTCCACGCCGAGGCCGTCGATGTAGGCGTGCGGGACGCCGGCGCCGAGGAAGAGGGCCTCCCCGGGGTTGAGGCGGACGTGGTTGAGCAGCATGGCGGCGATGACGCCGGGGTCGCCGGGGTAGTGGTGGGCGAGCCCGGCGTAGGGCGCGTAGTCGCCGCCGAGGCGGTCAGCTGCGGCCTCGGCCTCGGTGACCGTGGTGGCCATCTCCGCGGGGTCCGCGCTCAGTACGGCCGTCAGGACCTCGCGCAGCGCGGCCTCTTCGGGGTGGGCGCGCAGCAGGTCTGCGTAGGGCTTGAGGGAGTCGACGCCGAGTCCTTCGATGAGGCGTGCGGCCTCTTCGGGGGCGCGGAATCCGCACAGGCCCTCGAACGGCGTGAGGGCACAGATCAGTTCGGGCTTGTGGTTGGCGTCCTTGTAGTTGCGGTGCGGGGCGTCTATGGGGACGCCGGCGCGCTCTTCGGCCTCGTACCCCTCCTTGGCCTGGGCGAGGTCGGGGTGGACCTGGAGGGAGAGCGGGGCGCCCGCGGCGAGGAGTTTGAGGAGGAAGGGGAGGCGGGGGCCGAACTTCGCGACGGCCTGCGGGCCGAGTTCACGCTGGGGGGCCTGGTCGATCACCTCGTTGAGCGCGCCGCGCCCGGTCTGTGAGGGGGCTCCCGGGTGGGCGCCCATCCACATCTCGGCCTGCGGCTCGCCCGTCGGCTCGGCACCGATGAGGTGCGGGATGGCGGTGGTCGAGCCCCAGGCATAGGGGCGGACGGTGTTGGTGAGGCGGTCCATCAGGTGTTCTTCTCCGTACGCGGGTCAGGGGCCGGCCGGTGTTCGGACCGGCCGGTTCCACGTCATGCGCCCGAGGCGAGCGCGAGGTAAACGGCGGCGAAATCCGTGACGGCGATCAGTTCGGCGAGGGTTTCCAGTTCGTCGCCCTCTTCGGGTTCGAGCTCGCTGATCGGGGTGTCGTGGCCGAGGGCCAGCTCGCGGGCGGCGGGCGCGGCGGTGAGGCCGCCGGGCCGGTCGCGCAGGAGGACGACACGGACGCGCATCGGCTGTTCCTCGTCGACCCGGTCGCGGAAGAAGTCGTCGGGGTCGGCTCCGCCCGCGAGGTCGCCGAGGAGGAGGCGGCCGTGCGCGGGGAGCGCTCCGGGCAGGTCGGATGCGAGGGCCGGGCGGCCGGCGAGTTCGGCGAGCGCGGCGGCGAAGCGGCGGCCTGCCGGGCCCGCGGCGTGCCCTTCGGTCCAGATCAGGGGCAGCGCGTCGGCGAGCTCGGCGGCGAGGGTCTTGGCGGGGTTGCTGTAGGTCGCGATGGCGGGGCCGCAGCGCTCGGCGGTGCGGTCGAGGCGGTCGGCGACCTTCTCCAGGGTCTCGGCCGGCGCGGAGAGCAGGCCGGTGCGGTCCAGGAGGGAGAGCAGCGGGGTGAGCAGGGCCCACAGGGCGCCGGGTGCGGAGGCCGCGGCGGGTTCGTCCTCCTCGTAGGGGGCGGTCGCCATCGGTACGAACAGGCCGTGTGCCCCGGCGACGGCGTCGCTCAGGGGGGCGCCCGCGGGGCTGACGGCGACGATGGTGCAGCCACGCCGGTAGGCCTGCTCGACGAGGAGGCCTAGGCCCGGTTCGGTGCCGTCGGTGGTCGCGATCAGGAGCAGGTCCACGGGGCCCGCCCAGCCGGGCAGCTCCCAGCGCAGGGCGCCCGCGGCGGGGGCGACTCCGGTGGGGCGCAGTCGGGCGACGGGGCAGGAGGCGCCGGCGAGCCTGTTGAGCAGGTCGGCGACGCAGGTGGCGGCGAGGCCGGGTCCGGCGAAGAGGACGGCGCGCGGGCGGCCGTCCGGTTTGAGCTGGGTGATCCCGGCCTCCGCGGCGTGCCGGACCGCGGTGCGGACGCGGGCGCCGGCCTCGGCGGCGCCGCGCAGGAGTCCGCGGCGGTCGACCCTGGTGAGGGCCTCGGGGGCGTCGAGCAGCGTTTCGTCGAGCATGGTGTCAGCCTCCGGGACGGCCCGTGCGGGGCCTGGGGGTGGGACCTATGCGGGGCGGCGGGCCTCGTCCACGAGGAGTACGGGGATGCCGTCGCGGATCGGGTAGGCGAGGCCGCAGTCCGATCCGGTGCAGAGCAGCTCGGCGTCCGCCTCCTTGAGGGGGGCGTGGCAGGCCGGGCAGGCGAGGATCTCCAGGAGGCCGGCTTCGAGCGGCATGGGGTGTCCCTTCGGCAGTGTGAATGTGTGTGCGTGCGGCCTGGTCAGCGTACCGCCGGGGGCGGGGGCACGGCTGCTCGGACGGGGTTCCCGGCGGGTGTGGCCGTGGTCAGGCCCTGATGATCGCCAGGACCTCGTCGCGGATCTTGGTCATCGTGGCTTCGTCCCTGGCCTCCGCGTTCAGTCGGAGGAGGGGCTCGGTGTTGGACGGGCGGACGTTGAACCACCAGTCCGCGGAGGTGATCGTCAGGCCGTCGAGTTCGTCGTGCGTGATGCCGTCCCGGCCGGCGTACTCGGTCTTGATCGCGGCGAGGCGGGCGCCCTGGTCGTCGACCGTGGAGTTGATCTCGCCGGAGCCGCTGTAGCGGTCGTACTCGGCGACCAGGGCGGACAGGGCGCCGCTCTGGCCGCCGAGGGCGGCGAGGACGTGGAGCGCGGCGAGCATGCCCGTGTCCGCGTTCCAGAAGTCGCGGAAGTAGTAGTGCGCCGAGTGCTCGCCGCCGAAGATCGCTCCGGAGGTGGCCATCTCCTGCTTGATGAAGGAGTGGCCCACGCGCGTGCGTACCGGTGTGCCGCCGTGCTCCTTGACCACCTCGGGGACGGACCAGGAGGTGATCAGGTTGTGGATGATCGTGCCCGTGCCGCCGTTCCTCGCCAGTTCGCGGGAGGCGACGAGGGCGGTGACGGCGGACGGGGAGACGGGATCGCCGTGCTCGTCGACGACGAAGCAGCGGTCCGCGTCGCCGTCGAAGGCGAGGCCGAGGTCGGCGCCCTCCTCGCGGACGCGCTTTTGGAGGTCCACGAGGTTCGCCGGGTCGAGCGGGTTGGCCTCGTGGTTGGGGAACGTGCCGTCGAGCTCGAAGTACATCGGGACGAGGTCGAGCGGCAGGCCCGCGAAGACGGTCGGGACGGTGTGTCCGCCCATGCCGTTGCCCGCGTCGACGACGACCTTCAGGTGGCGGATCTCCGTGAGGTCGACGAGGGAGCGCAGGTAGGCCGCGTAGTCGTCGAGGGTGTCGCGCCGGGTGAGGGTGCCCGCCTTCACGGCGGTCTCGGGGGCGCCCGTCTCCAGCCACTTCTCGGCCAGTTCGCGGATCTCCGCCAGGCCCGTGTCCTGTCCGACGGGGGCGGCGCCGGCGCGGCACATCTTGATGCCGTTGTACTGGGCCGGGTTGTGCGAGGCCGTGAACATCGCGCCGGGCAGGCCGAGCGCGCCCGACGCGTAGTACAGCTGGTCGGTGGAGCACAGGCCGATCTCGGTCACGTCGGCGCCGAGGGCGGCGGCGCCGCGCGCGAAGGCCCGGGTGAGGCCGGGTGACGAGGGCCGCATGTCGTGTCCCACGACGATGGCCGCGGCGTCCGTGACGCGCACGAAGGCGGCACCGAACAGCTCGGCGAGGTGCTCGTCCCACTGGTCCGGGACCACTCCGCGTACGTCGTACGCCTTGACGATCTGCGACAGATCAGCAGCCACGGTCACCCAACTCTCCTGAAGTCCGCTTCGGACAGCACAAACTACCCGTACGGACCGACAGTCAGCTGTCAGGGCAGCATCCAGCCCAGGACCGGGGAGCTCTGCGCCATCACGATCAGGCACATCACGAGCAGCAGTCCCGCGCTCCACGGCAGCACCTTGCGCAACAGGTCCCCCTCCTTGCCCGCGAGCCCGACGGCGGCGCACGCGATGGTGAGGTTCTGCGGCGAGATCATCTTGCCGAGGACGCCGCCCGAGCTGTTCGCGGCGGCGAGCAGCTCGGGGGACAGGCCCGACTGCTGGGCGGCGGTGACCTGGAGTGCGCCGAACAGGGCGTTGGCGGAGGTGTCGGATCCGGAGACGGCGACGCCGAACCAGCCGAGTACGGGCGACAGGAACGCGAGGCCCGCACCGGCCGCGGCGACGAAGTGCCCGATGGTGGCGGCCTGCCCGGACAGGTTCATGACGTAGGCGAGGGCCAGGACGCTCGTCACGGTGAGGATCGCGAAGCGCAGCTCGTACACGGTCGCCAGCCACTCGCGTACGGCCACGCGCGCGTGGACGCCGATGACGGCGGCCGTGATCGCGCCGGCGAGGAGGACGAGGGTGCCGCCGGTGGAGACGAGCGGCAGGGTGAAGACGTTGCCGCCGACGGGCTTGCCCTCGGGGTTCGCGACGTTCAGGAAGGGCCAGTCGAAGACGCGTGTCGCCTGGGCGATCCAGTCCTTGACCGCGGGGATCTGCGCGATCGAGAAGATGACGACGATGAGCGCGTACGGGGCGTAGGCGCGCAGGACCTCGGGCCGCGGGTCGTCCTGGTCGAGCTCCTCGCTGCGTACGCCGGTCAGGACGGCGGCGCGTACGGGTTCGGCGGCGGGCCTGCGCGCGTGCGGCACGGCGACGAGGGCGCCCGCGCCGATGAGCGCGGCCCCGATGTCGGCGAGCTGTGCGGAGACGTAGTTCGAGGCGGCGAACTGGGCGGCGGCGAAGGCGACTCCGCAGGCGAGGGCGGGTATCCAGGTCTCGCGCAGGCCGCGCCGCCCGTCCACGAGCCAGACGAGGATGAGCGGCACCAGCAGGGCGAGCAGCGGTGTCTGACGGCCCACCACGGAGGCGACGGAGTCGAGCGGGAGCCCGGTGACCTGGGCGAGGGTGACGACGGGGGTGCCCATCGCGCCGAAGGCCACGGGCGCGGTGTTGGCGACGAGGGCGACGACGGCCGCCTTCACGGGGTCGAAGCCGAGCGCGACGAGCATCACGGAGCAGATCGCGACGGGTGCCCCGAATCCGGCGAGCGCCTCCAGCAGGGCGCCGAAGCAGAACGCGATGACGAGGGCCTGGATGCGCGGGTCGTCGGACAGCCGCCCGAAGGAGCGGCGCAGGATGTCGAAGTGCCGGGTGCGGACGGTCATCCGGTACACCCACAGGGCGTTGACGACGATCCACATGATGGGGAAGAGCCCGAAGAGCACCCCCTGTGCGGCGCTCGACACGGTCTGGCCGACGGGCATCCCGTAGGCGAGGCAGGCGACGAGGGCGGCCACGGCGAGCCCGACGAGGCCCGCGAGGTGGGCCTTCATGCGGACGGCGCCGAGCAGGACGAGCACGGTGACCAGGGGCAGGGTCGCGACTAGTGCGGACAGACCGAGCGATCCGGCCACCGGTTCAAGCTGCTGGACGAACACGGGCGCCTCCCGGGGCTCTGGGTGGCGAAATTGTTGTGTCCGCAACAAACTCAGGTCAATGAGTGGGACGAAGGAGATTCCGTAAAGGGGAAACCGAAGTCCGAATCCGGCCGCCGGCCCGGCTACCGGGTGGGGGTCCGGCTCAGTTGTCCGGTGAGCGCAGCACCCGCAGATGGCCGCGGCGTGCGACCTCCATCGGGTCCGCCGTGCGGGGGCCCGAGCCGCCCGCCTCGGCCGCGCGCTCCTGCGGGCGGGCCGCCTCACGCACGGCGTTCGCCAGGGCCTCCAGATCGTCGCCGCTGGGGCGCGAGGGGCCGGAGGTGTCGGCGAGCCGGACGACCTCCCACCCGCGCGGGGCGGTGAGGCGCTCGGAGTGCTCGGCGCACAGGTCGTAGCAGTGGGGTTCGGCGTAGGTGGCGAGGGGGCCGAGGACCGCGGTCGAGTCGGCGTAGACGTACGTCAGCGTCGCGACGGCGGGACGGCCGCAAGCGGTGCGCGAACAGCGACGTACAGGGCTCACAGCGATGGACGGTACCGCACTCTTGAGCGGGCCGCGACGACTCCCCGGGAGGTCACCCCACCGTGTCGTGGTGCGCAGCGGCGCACACAGGGTTCCGGGAGCGCCCCGCTGACCTGCGCGGACCGGGGGTGGTACGCCCCGCGCCCCTGGTGCGCGTGGTCACCGGGCGGGGCAAATACCGACAGGAGCCGCGCGGTCACCGGTCCGGGAGGGATGCCGAATCGCGCCCAAGTTTGGCTTGATCGGTCAGGAAGCGACATGCCGGTTCCGTGCGGGCCACCGCGGGCGGGTGCGTGCGCGGGAGGACTACGCTGCGTCAGTGATGGAGAACCCCGTACCGCCCCCCGCCGCAGAGCCGAAGCCTCCCCGCCGCCGCGACCGGCACGGCAGGGGCATGCGAGGGCCCGTCGCCCCTCCTCAGGTCCCGCTCTCCGCGAGCCGGGCCGCGGGGTTCGCGGATCTGGTGCAGGACTCCGTGGAGCGGCTCGAGCGGCGCTTCCCGCAGCTCGCCGACATCGATTTCCTCATCCTCGATGTGCCCTCGGTCGGCACGGCCGGCGAGGGCTGGAGCGACGAGTCGGTGACCCTGGGTTCCACGATCGCGGCGCGTGAGGGGCACCCCGCGCGCGTGGTCGTCTACCGTCGCCCGGTCGAGATCCGCACCAAGGGCCGCGACGAGCGCGCGGCCCTTGTGCACGAGGTCGTGGTCGAGCAGGTCGCCGAACTCCTCGGCCTGTCCCCGGAGACGGTCGATCCGCGCTACGGCGACGAGGAGTGACCCGGCGGACCGGGTCACGTCGAGATCACTTCTGCAGTACCGACAGATCCTGGTCCGCGTGCGGCACCGAGACCGTCCCCCGGTCGTCCGGGAGCGTCTGGACCGTGAACATGGGGACGCCTGGGACGTCGGCGTCGGACACGTCCAGCATCCGCGAGCCGTAGACCTCCCCGCCCGACACCTGCTCCACCGTCAGCGCGTACGACCCCTTGAGCCCCGCCGGGACCGGCGGCCGCACGGACATCGTCGTGCCGCCCTTCACGGTGTACGTCTTCGTGACCGGGGTCCCGCCCTCGGTACCCGCCGACGCCGTCACCTTGACCGTGCCCGCCGCGCCCGGCGCCGTCAGCGACAGCGTCGAGCCCTTCGCGCGGTTGTCGGCGACGGTCGCCCGCGCGCCGACGGGCCGGGTCGCCGGGATGAACGCCGACTCCTGGTCGGCGCCCTTGCCGCGCACGACGCGCAGGGCGGCCACGACCGGGGCCGAGTCGCCCGTGGGCGTCAGGACGAGGGAGCCGGCCTCGCCGCGTGTCACGTCGCCGAGGTCGACGGCGGCCGTCATCCCCGACTTCATGTGCAGGCTCTCGTGCCCGGCCGGGGTGATGCGGCCGGTCGGGGTGGCCAGTTGGATCTTCAGGTCCGCGTCGTTGTCGCCGGGCGTGAAGGCGACCAGGCGCACGCTCGTGGCGTCCTTCGGGATGCCGGGCAGGACGACCGTGCCCGCGGGGTCCGCGGACGCCGGGAGCCAGTCGCCGCCGAGCTTGTCGTCCGCGGCGAGGACGGCGGCGGCGACCCGGCCGCTGCGGGCCGTCACGTGGAGCGTGACGTTCGTCTGCGGCTTGTCGGTGAGGGTGGACAGCAGGACCGGCACGCTGGAGTGCGGCTGGACCTGGATGCCCTCGCCCACATCGGACTTGATGGCACCGTTCGCCCCGTACAGCTGGACGTCGACGACTGCTGCCGAGTCGTCCGGGTTCGTGAGGTGGATGTAGTCGCTGCGCTCCTTGGCGGTGGAGGCGCCCGGGAACCAGAAGTCCGTGTCCGGCGCCGAGCAGTTCACCCCGAGAAGACCGCGGCCGGTGCCGGCGGCCACCTCCGTCGTCTGCTGCACGGTCCAGCCGGGCGCGAGATTCCCGTCGGCGCTCCCCACGAGCGCGGGCGACTCGGCGCCCGACGACTCACCGGCGACGGGCTTGCCCGGCTTCAGCGGGGACAGCACCGGCTTGTCGGCCTTGCCTTTGCCGCTCCCGGTGCCGTCCGTCAGCTCGCGCGTGGCCGGCGACAGGGCGGCCTTGCCCGAACTGCCCGACCCCTTCGAGGCCGGTGTGTACGAGGTGTACACGGTCTCGGCGAGGTCCGACGTGCTCGGCGCGGGGCACAACAGGCTGGAGCGCTCCACCGGCAGCCGCGCGGCCGCCTTCGCGGAGTCGCCGCCGCCGGGCGCGGTGGCCGCCGCGAAACCGGTGACGGCTGCGAGGGCCGCGGCCGCGGCGATCAGGGACAGGGTGGTGCGGTTCACTGCTGGCTCCCGTCGGGGCGCTCACTGTCGGTGCCGTGCGGCGGCTGCGCGGGCGGCTGCGGCTGCTCGTACGGGGCGTCGTAGGCCTGCTCCCCGTACTGCTGCTGGGCGTTGTACGTGTCCCCGTAGGCGTACGGGTCGTACTGGCCGGCCTGGTAGGGGTCCGCCTGATAGGGATCCGCCTGCTGGGTCGGGTCGTACGTGCCCTGATAGGCGCCGCCCTGGTACTGCTGCTGATCGCCCGCGGGGTACTGGCCGTAGTCGTCGGCCGCGTACGTGGGGGTGTCCCACTCGCCGTACGACGGCTGCTGCGGCACACCGGCCGCGGCGAGCTCCTCCTCCGAGGGCGGCGGGGGTACCGCGCCGTCCGTGTCCTCGGCCGCGGCCTGTTCGGCCTCCGCCTGGGCGCGCAGGCGGCGGGCCCTGCGGCCCTCGCCCTCGACGGCCTGCGCGGGCACGACGGGCTCCTCGGGGAGGTCGTCGTCCACGTCCCTGCGCCGGCCCGGCAGCGCGAGCACCACTAGGACGAGAGCGAGCACGCCCTGCGCCCACAGCCAGGCCGCGTGCGAGATCGGCGCGTCGAACGTGACGTCCAGGCGGCCACCCGTGGCGGGCAGTTCGAAGCCCTGCGCCCAGCCGTCGACGGTCGTCTTCGTCAGGGGCGCGCCGTCCAGCGTCGCCGTCCAGCCCTCGTCGGCCGTGTCGGCGATGCGCAGGACGCGGCCGGCCTTGCCCTCGGGGATCTTCGTGTGCAGTTCGACGGGGCCCGCGGCGACGGGCTGCGGCTCGTCGGACCCGGACACGATCGCGGCGCGGGAGACCTGCCGGTCCACGCGCCACAGGGCGGTGCCGTCCTGCTGGCTGAGCCGGGACAGGCCGGGCGTGGAGTCGAGGACGCGGCTCATCTGCCGGGGCGCGCCCGCCCGCACGAGGACGTAGCGCACGGCGAAGCCGCCGAGCTGGTCGGCCTGGTCGGCGCCGGAGCCGGCGACGAGGTTGGCGACGACCTTGTCGAGCTTCTTGTTGCTGCCGCCCGCCTCGGTCAGTTCGGCGTCACCGAGGCGCGCGCCGGCGCCGCGCACCAGGGTGTACGACACCCTGGCGGCCGAGTCGCTGTCCATGACGAGGGTGCGGGCCTGGTCCTGGGTGTCGCTCTCCTCGGCGACGAACGCGGGCACCTGGGTGGGGTCGCGGCGCTCCAGGGGGCCGTCGGCCCCGCGGATCATCCAGCCCGCCGCGGCGAGGAGCGGTCCGGCCACCGCGGCGAACGCGATGAGGGCCGCCACCGGCTGCCGCCAGCCGAAGCTCTGCTCGGCCACGCGCGAGCGTGCCCCGTCGGCGCCGAGCACGGCGGCGGCGAGGAGGGCGATGCCGTAGACGAGGGTCGCGGGCCCGGCCCAGGCCGAGCTGTTCGACAGGGCCGCGAAGACCAGGGCCACCAGGGCGATCGCCCAGGCGGTGAGGACGGCGGCACGGCGCTCGGTACGCAGGAGCGCGGCGAGCCCGGCGAGGACGATGCCGATGAGCAGCAGTCCGCCGAGGGTGCCGGAGCCGCCGGGCGAGGCGCCGAGCAGGCCGAGTGCGGACGCCGACCCCTTCCCGTACGGAAGGCCCGCCTCCTTGAAGAAGCCGAACGGAAGCAGCGTCAGCGACCAGGGCGCGAGGATCAGGAGCGGGGTGCCGAGCGCGGCCAGGAAGCGGAGCCCGTACGCGGTGATGTCGCCGCGGCGCACCGCGAGGAGCGCGATGCCGAGGACGAGCGCGATCGGCCACACGATGGGCGTGAAGGCCGTCGTGAGGGTCAGCAGGAGGGCGTACGCCCAGGTGGCGCGCCAGCTGCCGCGCGCCCCCGCGTGGTTCATCAAGCCGCTGGCGGACAACCCCGCGCGCGCGATGAGCGGCAGCACGATCGCAAGGACCGCGGTGCCGATCCGGCCGCCGGCGAGCGCGCCGGTGGCGGCGGGCAGGAAGGCGTACGCGACCGAGGCCCACGCGCGCAGCAGGCGCGAGGTGACCAGGGGGCGCGAGGCGAAGTAGGCGGTGAAGCCGGCGAGCGGCACCGAGCAGACGAGGAGCACGGTGACGGCGAGTCCGGTCGAGCCGAACAGGAGCGTGGAGAACGCGGCGACGAGCGCCAGGTACGGCGGCGCGGACTGGGTGCCGCCCGTGCCGGCCGCGTGCCAGCCGTCGAGATAGCGCGACCACAGGGCGGACGCGTCACCCGGAGCGGGCAGCAGCGCGCCGCCCGCGAGCGCCCCGCCGCCGAGCAGCGCGCGGCAGGCGATGAGCGACACGAACAGCAGCACCACGAAGAGCACCGGTCCCGGCTTGCGGGCGATGCGCTTGAGACGGGCGAACTGCTCGATCTCCAGGAAGTCCGCGTCGTCCCCGCCGGGGCCGGACTCGACGGCGCTGCCGTGCCGTCCCGCGGCGTTGATCTCGGGGTCGGACGCGCCGAAGACGCTGCCCGCGACCTGCTCGACGGTGAGCCGGACCGTGGCGCCCGGCGGCGGGAAGAGCGGCCGCAGTTCCTTGGCGTCGACCACTCCCTTGCCGCGCCTGCGGCGGGCCGCGAGGATCCGCTCGGGCCGCAGCAGGGTGCCGAGGAGTCCGGTGATCTCGTCGAGCGCCTGGCCGGGAACCTTGCCGACCAGGTACGCGAGCGTACGCGCGAGCGTGCCGATGACGAGGCGCAGGAGCACCCAGGGCAGCACGGCCGTAGGGGCGTTGACGAGCAGGGTGTAGACGGCGCCGGCCTTGTCGACCTTGTGCGGCGACGTCGCCGTGCGGCCCACGCAGTCGACGGTGCGGCGCTCGCGCGAGGAGGCCTCCGCGTGCCGGACGACGGCGTCGGGGGCGATGACGACGCGGTGCCCGGCGGCCTGGGCGCGCCAGCACAGGTCGACGTCGTCGCGCATCAGGGGCAGCCTGCGGTCGAACCCGCCGAGCTGTTCGAAGACATCGCGCCGGATCAGCATGCCGGCGGTGGACACGGACAGGACGGGTCGCACGTGGTCGTGCTGCCCCTGGTCCTGCTCGCGGCGGTCGAGGCCGGTCCAGCGGCGCCCCGAGTTGGCGATGGAGACGCCGACCTCGAGGAGCTGCCTGCGGTCGTACCAGCCGAGCAGCTTGGGTCCGACGACGGCGACCTCGTTGCCGATCTCGCGCTCGTTCTCGACGACGCGCAGGAGTTCGGCGAGCGCGTCGGGCTCGGGCGCGCAGTCGTCGTGCAGGAGCCACAGCCACTGCTCGGGCTCGCCGTGCGGCAACTCCGGCATGTCGTAGGCGTCGTCGCGCCAGCTCCGGCTGACGGGGTCCCAGCCGCTGGGGCGCTTGAGGTACGGCAGCTCCTCCTGGGTCAGCACTCCCGCGGTGCGCGCCGCTTCGTCGACGGCCTGGCCGAAGCCGGTACGGCGGGCCAGGTGGAGAACGCGCTCGTCGCCGATGGCGTCGGCGATCAGCGTGGCGGAGGCGTCCGCGCTGCCGGTGTCGGCCGCTACGGCGCTCTGTACGGGGCGCTCCTGGCCGAGCAGTCCTGACAGGACGTCGGGCAGCCAGCGTGCTCCGTCGTGGGAGACGAGCACGGCGGTGACGACATGTCTGGGGAACTCGGGTGGCCTGGCCGGGTCTGGCCCTGCGGCGTGCCCCGGGTTGAACGCGGCTGCGGCAGTGTCGAATTGGCCTGCCGAATGGCTGTGCACGGACATCGAGGTACGGGCCCCGGTTCGTTGGACTGCGGTGGACGCCTGTGCCCCGCGGGGCGCTGGGTCGTCTCGGACGGGGCCCCACACTAACGGCTGACAACAACGGCGGCCCGCCCCCTGTGGACAACCCAGGGCGACGGGCCGATCGCTACGCGGAAAAGAGTCTTCGGACGGCGTCCTTGCTGCGGTCCTCGGTGCGGCCCCGGCTCCGGTCCCGGCTGCGGGCCTTGGTTCGGGGCTTCGTGCGGCCTTGCGGCGTTCCGCAGTCTTTGTCGCCTCAGACCGCGGCCTTCTTCAGGCGGCGCCGCTCCCGCTCCGAGAGGCCGCCCCAGATGCCGAACCGCTCGTCGTTGGCGAGTGCGTACTCGAGGCACTCGGACCTGACCTCGCAGGCGAGGCAGACCTTCTTGGCCTCCCGGGTGGAGCCGCCCTTCTCCGGGAAGAAGGACTCGGGGTCGGTCTGGGCGCACAGTGCGCGCTCCTGCCAGCCGAGTTCCTCTTCCGCGTCCTCGACCAGCAGTTGCTGAAACGACTCGGTCATAGTGCGCCCCTCGTCCGTCTGTGCGTCCCCGTGATGCTGCCGTCACCGATTTCGGCTGAACGACACGAGTGAAATTACAAGTGTGCCGATACGAGCCAGTCAAGCCGAGATCTGCTATTGGGTCCCTTATTCACTCTGCGGAACCAAGGGTATGCGGAAAGTGTTCAAATCGGCCTAAATCTTGACACTTGCCAGAGGCCCATCCCGGCCGTCGCTCCCCCAAGAGCTCCGGCAGACCTCACGCGGGCCTCTGCAAGGAAGGACGCCTCGGGCGTTGATCTCGTTCCGGGAGCGGCGCCGGAGCGTTCCGGATCACATTCGGATCACGGGAACGCGACGGCGTTTGCACGCCCGGTTGATGCGCCATGTGTCCCGGCCGGAAGGTGAACAAACCTTTCGCCTGGCAGGGTAACCGGATGAGGTGAAACATATCCCACAATCCGGACACCTAGTTGACAGAGGAGGAATGAACCGGTGTCCTGGTGGGCATGCTCGCGAACTTGGCGCTTTCCGTGACCCGACCCGGGTCCCTCGGTGCTGCCCACGCGCGCTGTCGCTGTTGCTGTCCCAGCTGTTGAGCCCACCGCGCTCCGGCTGAATCCCCTCGCTCCACTCCCCCGGCAGTTCACCTGTGCCGGGCGCCGTCAAGCGACATCCCCCAGCACACCGCACTCCGCCGAGGAACCCCCATACCCATGAACAGCAACAGCGACCTCCAGATCGCCGGCGACATCCTCGAAGTACCCCACCTGCTCCAGCCCGCGCGCGAGCACCCGGCCACCGTCGCCGAGTTCGCCGGCCTGGCCCGCACCATCGCCGCCGACCGCGGCCGGTGGGAACACCTCGTCGAGTACGACGCCACCAGCCGCTGGTACCACCGCCTGCAGACAGGTCCCGGCTACGAGGTCTGGCTCCTGTCCTGGGTGCCCGGACAGGGCAGCGGACTGCACGACCACGGCCGCTCCTCCGGGATACTGACCGTCCTCCAGGGCGAGCTGACGGAGCGTTCGGAGCGCGGCTCCCGCACCCTCGCGCCCGGCGCACAGCGCGTCTTCGCCCCCGGCTACGTCCACGAGGTCGTCAACGACGCGCTGGAACCCGCCGTCAGTCTCCACGTGTACTACCCCGGCCTCACCGAGATGCCCATGCACGCCCCCCGCTGCGTCAGCGACGCCACGCGAGATGCCGTGACCGCCTGACGAACTGTCGTACCCGCCTGCGATGCTGGACACATGCGCATTGTGGTTCTGGCAGGCGGCATCGGTGGTGCCCGGTTCCTTCGCGGTCTCAAGCAGGCGGCACCGGACGACGCGGTCATCACGGTCATCGGCAACACCGGGGACGACATCCATCTCTTCGGCCTGAAGGTCTGTCCCGACCTCGACACGGTGATGTACACGCTCGGCGGCGGCATCAACGAGGAGCAGGGCTGGGGGCGTACGGACGAGACGTATCTGGTCAAGGAGGAGCTCGCCGCGTACGGGGTGGGGCCCGAGTGGTTCGGTCTCGGCGACCGGGACTTCGCGACCCACATCGTCCGTACGCAGATGCTGGACGCCGGCTATCCGCTCAGCGCGGTCACCGAGGCGCTGTGCGAGCGCTGGAAGCCAGGCGTGCGGCTCATCCCGATGTCCGACGACCGCATCGAGACCCATGTCGCGGTGACCCTCGACGGGGAGCGCCGGGCCGTGCACTTCCAGGAGTACTGGGTGAAGCTGCGGGCCTCCGTGGACGCGCACGCGGTGGTGCCCGTCGGCGCCGAGCAGGCCAAGCCCGCGCCGGGTGTCCTGGAGGCCATCGCCGAAGCGGACGTCATCCTCTTCCCGCCGTCCAACCCCATCGTCAGCGTCGGGACCATCCTCGCCGTGCCCGGCATCCGCGAGGCCATCGCCGAAGCCGGTGTGCCCGTCGTCGGGCTTTCGCCCATCGTCGGGGACGCGCCCGTGCGCGGCATGGCCGACAAGGTCCTCGCCGCCGTCGGCGTCGACTCGACGGCCGCCGCGGTCGCCGAGCACTACGGGTCGGGACTGCTCGACGGGTGGCTCGTCGACACGGTGGACGCGGGCACCGTGGAGCGCGTCGAGGCGGCGGGCATCCGCTGCCGCGCGGTGCCGCTGATGATGTCCGACCTGGACGCGACGACGCAGATGGCGCGTGAGGCGCTCACGCTCGCGGAGGAGGTCCGCGCGTGAGTGACGCTCCCTCCTTCCGCGCCTGGGCACTCCCCGGCATTCCCGAGGTCCGGGAGGGCGACGACCTCGCCAAGCTGATCGCCACCGCCGAGGCCGGCCTCGTCGACGGGGACGTACTGCTCGTCACCTCGAAGATCGTCAGCAAGGCCGAGGGCCGGATCGTCGAGGCCACCGACCGCGAGGCGGCCATAGACGCCGAGACCGTACGCGTCGTCGCGCGCCGCGGCACCCTGCGCATCGTCGAGAACAAGCTGGGCCTGGTCATGGCCGCCGCCGGCGTCGACGCGTCGAACACGCCCGCGGGCACCGTGCTGCTGCTCCCGGAGGACCCCGACGCGTCCGCCGCGGCGATCCGGGACGGGCTGCGGGACGCGCTCGGCGTGGACGTCGGGGTCGTCGTCACGGACACCTTCGGCCGCCCCTGGCGCAACGGCCTGACCGATGTCGCCATCGGCGCCGCGGGCGTGCACGTCCTCGACGACCTGCGCGGCGGCACGGACGCGTACGGCAATCCGCTCAGCGCCACCGTCGTCGCCACGGCGGACGAGCTGGCCGCCGCCGGGGACCTGGTGAAGGGCAAGGCGGCCGGGCTGCCCGTCGCCGTCGTGCGCGGGCTCGCGCACGTGGTGGGCGAGGGCACCGGCGCGCGTGAGCTGGTGCGCGTCGCGCGTGACGACATGTTCCGGCTCGGCACGTCCGAGGCCGTACGGGAGGCCGTGACGCAGCGGCGTACGGTGCGGGCGTTCACGGACGAGCCGGTCGACCCGGGAGCCGTACGGCGCGCGGTCGCCGCGGCCGTGACCGCGCCCGCCCCGCACCACACGACGCCCTGGCGGTTCGTGCTCCTGGAGTCGCAGGACTCGCGGGTCCGGCTGCTCGACGCGATGCGGGACGCGTGGGTGGAGGACCTGCGGCGCGACGGCAAGAGCGAGGAGTCCGTCGCCAAGCGCGTGCGCCGCGGTGACGTGCTGCGCCGGGCGCCGTATCTGGTCGTGCCGTGCTTGGTGATGGACGGGTCGCACACGTACGGGCACGCGCGGCGGGACGCCGCCGAGCGGGAGATGTTCGTGGTCGCGGCCGGTGCGGGCGTGCAGAACTTCCTGGTCGCGCTCGCCGGTGAGCGGCTCGGCTCCGCGTGGGTGTCGTCGACGATGTTCTGCCGCGATGTCGTGCGCGAGGCGCTCGGGCTTCCGCAGGAGTGGGACCCGATGGGCGCCGTGGCCGTGGGGCACGCGGCCGCCGCCCCGGCCGAGCGCCCGGCGCGTGACGCCGGTGACTTCGTGGTCGTGCGCTAGGAGAGCGGCTACCAGTCGGCGATGTTCGTACGGCGCATCTTCGGCTGTCTGCGCGGGGGTGTGCGGCCGCTGAGGAGGATGAGGCGGGCCGCGCGGTGGCGCTGGCCCTGCTCCTCGTACGGGGCGAGGAGCCGCAGCATCTCCGCGTCGTCGGCGTCGCGGTTGCCGGCGAGGGCGTAGCCGACGATGCCGGGCAGGTGGACGTCGCCGGTCGTCACGGCGTCGGCGGCGCCGTTGCTGCGCTGGACCGTCTCGGCGGAGGTCCAGGGGCCGATGCCGGGGATCAGTTCGAGGCGGGCGCGGGCGTCGGCCGGGGTCATCGCCGCGGCCTCCTCCATACGCCGGGCCACCTTGACGGCCCGCAGGATGGTCGAGGCCCGCTTGTTGTCGACGCCCGCGCGGTGCCACTCCCAGGACGGGATGAGAGACCAGACGCGCGGCTCCGGCATGACGTGGAGACCGAGCCCGGCGGTGGGGCCGGGCGCCGGGGTGCCGTACGTACGGAGCAGGATGCGCCAGGCGCGGTACGCCTCATCCGTCGTGATCTTCTGTTCCAGGATCGACGGAATCAGCGATTCCATGACCAGACCCGTACGCAGCAGGCGCAGTCCCGGCCGGTGGTGGCGGGCGTGGGCGAGGAGCCTGTGGCGCGGCTCGAACGCCTCGGGCTCGTCCAAATCACCGAGAAGTGCCGGGAGTTGGGCAAGGAGCCAGGTCGCGCCGGGGCCCCACGCCTCCGCCTCGATGACTCCGCCGCGCAGGGCCACGTGCAGGGTGCCGGGGCCTTCGGGGGTGCGGGTGGCCCGCCAGACCGAGCCGTCCGGTGTGACACGGAAGGCGGGGTCGGCCGGCCCCCGGCGCAGCGGGCCCAGGGTCAGGCCCAGGTCGAACGGGCCCCTCGGTAGCCAGCGACGGGTGTGCACCTCGGTCGCCGGGCGCGGCACGACGGCTCGGGGCACGACGGCCCTGGGCACGACGGTCTCGCCGCCGCGCACCGTGGTGCGCGTGGGGCGGGGGGCGTATCGGCCGGCCAAGGGGTCCTCGTCGGGTGGTGGGGTGCTCCTTGCAGCGTAGGGGGTCGGGCTCGCCGGCCCCTACTGGTCCGAGGAGAAGCGCACCGCCGCCGCCGGGATACGGGCGTCGCACCACACCCGTACGCCCGACTGGAGTTCGTTGTCCGCGCCGACCGTCGCGCCGTCGCCGATCACCGCGCCCGTCAGGACCGTGCGGGCGCCCACGTGGGCGCCGTGGCCGATCAGGGAGTCGGTGACGACCGCGCCCGCCTCGACCGTCGCGCCCGCGAGGATCGCGCTGCCCGAGATGCGGGCGCCCTCGCCGACCGTCGCGTTCTCGCAGACGACCGTGCCGCCCGTGAGCTTCGCGCCGGGGGCGACGGAGGCGGTGGGCAGCGTGAGGCTGTCGCCGCGCCGGCCGGGGACCGCCGGGGACGGCGCGCGGCCGAGCACGAGGTCGGCGGAGCCGCGCACGAAGGCCTGGGGGGTGCCCAGGTCCAGCCAGTACGTGGAGTCGACCATGCCCTGGAGGTGGGCGCCGGACGCGAGCAGGCCGGGGAACGTCTCGCGTTCCACGGAGACGGGGCGGCCCGTCGGGATCGTGTCGATGACCGAGCGGCGGAACACGTAGGCGCCCGCGTTGATCTGGTCGGTGACGATCTCCTCGGGCGTCTGGGGCTTCTCCAGGAAGGCCTGGACCCGGCCCGTCGCGTCCGTGGGGACCAGACCGAACGCCCGCGGGTCCTCGACCCGGGACAGGTGCAGGGAGACGTCCGCGCCGGTGGTCTCGTGCTCGTGCACCAGGGCGCGGATGTCGAGGCCGGTGAGGATGTCGCCGTTGAAGATGAGGACCGGGTCGTCGGGTCCCGAGTGGAGCCGGGACGCGACGTTGCGGATCGCGCCGCCGGTACCGAGGGGCTCCTCCTCGGTGACGTACTCCAGATGCAGTCCGAGGCGTGAGCCGTCACCGAAGTACGGCTCGAAGACCTCGGCGAGATACGAGGTGGCGAGCACGATGTGCTCGACGCCCGCGGCTCTCGCCCGGGCCAGCTGGTGGGTGAGGAACGGGACGCCCGCCGCCGGGACCATCGGCTTGGGTGTGTTCACGGTGAGCGGTCGCAGTCGGGTGCCCTTGCCGCCGACCAGGAGGATCGCTTCTGTCACCTGTCGTCTCTGCTTCCTGCTGGGGCCGGTCGAACTGCCTTTCGGCCGGCCAGTGTATGCAGACTGTGCGGTGCGGCCGGGCGTCAGCGGCCCTGGAGACTGGCCGATGTGGACCGGGCGGTGCCGAGCTTGTTGTAGAGGAGGCGCCCCGGACACTCGGTCGCGTAGCCGTCCCGGTGCCCCGAGATCACGTTCAGCCGTACGCTCTTTCCCTTGCGGTACAGATTGCCACCGGCTGACGTGAGATATGTCTTGCCGCTCGGATTCACCCCGTAGAGCCCAAGCTTCCAGGCCGCCAGACGGGCGAGGCCCTTCACCGCGGCGGCCGACGGCTTCGAGGTGCCGAAGGTGCCGAGCACCGCGACTCCCATGCTGTTCGTGTTGAACCCGAGGGTGTGGGCGCCCTTGACCGGCTTCGCCACGCCACCGGCACGGCCCTCGTAGATGTTGCCGCACTTGTCGACGAGGAAGTTGTAGCCGATGTCGCGCCACCCCAGGCTCTTCACGTGGTAGCGGTAGATACCGCGGATGAGTGAAGGGGCTTGCGAGCAGGTGTAGTTGTTGCCCGTGGCGCTGTGGTGCACGAAGGCCGCCTTGACCTTCGTGGTGTAGGCGAAGGTGCGCTCGCGCAGCGTCTCGTCGGCGCCCCAGCCCTTGCGCGTGACGATGCGCGGGCGCGGGCCGATGTAGGGGCTGACCTTCGCGTCGGCCTCACCGCCGCGGGCCTCGATCAGTTCGCTCTCGGTCTCCTTCTTGCCGAGGGCGGGGACGGCGTCCGCGCCGAGCGGGGCCAGGTCCGCGTTGACGGCGGAGGCAGCCGCCGACTCTGCGGTCAGCGCTCCGGTGCGGGGGCCCTCGGCGGGGGCGCCGCCGGGCGGGGGCTCGTCGCCGGGGTCGACCAGTTCGAGGCGCAGACCCTTGGGCAGAGCGGCCTGAGCGGCGGAGTTCGCGGCGGGCGCGGCGGCCTGGTGCGCCGGGGCGGCCTGGGGACGCACGCGCACCTCGACGCCGTCGGAGGCGCCGACCCACAGCGGGGCCGTGGAGCCGCGCAGCCGGCCCGAGTCGTGCTCGGCCGTCCCGGGGTCGGGGGCGTGGTCGCCGTTGTGGGTCTCCAGCTCCTGCCAGCCGGACCAGCGGGCGGTGCCCGTGGCGCGCGTACGCACCTGAACGCGGCCCTCCAGCGCGGCGGCCGGGTCGTCCCAGACGACGCCGACGAGGGAGAAGGGGTGCACATCACGCTGCGTCAGACCCTGTTCGCCCGGGGCGCGCAGGCCGCGGTCGCGGGGCAGCACGGACAGGGGCAGCGACTGGGTGCTGCCGGATATGGCTCCGGCGGTCAGGGCCCTGGCGGCCGAAGGGGTCGTGGCTGCCCCGACTCCGGAAGACAGGGCGAGCGGAAGGGACAGGGCGGCCGCACACGCGACGCCGATCGAGGAAGCTATGAATCCACGCATGCCAACGATCGTGGACATAGCCGTACATATCTGTCCATCGGGAAGTGTCATTGGTGGACAGGGGAATTGACGGCTCATCGGGCCGACACGACGTCGAGGTTCCCCCGTCCGGCCGCACGGCACCGCACGCCCCGCGTACCCTTGCGCCCGTGAACGCCACCGACCGCACCCCCGCCGACCTGCTGCGATCCGCGCTCGCCGCCGATCCAGGACGCCCACTGGTGACCTTCTACGACGACGCCACGGGCGAACGCGTCGAACTGTCCGTGGCCACCTTCGCCAACTGGGTGGCCAAGACCGCCAATCTCCTCCAGGGCGACCTCGCCGCACAGCCCGGCGACCGGCTCGCGCTGCTGCTGCCCGCGCACTGGCAGAGCGCCGTGTGGCTGCTCGCGTGCGCGTCGGTCGGAGTCGTCGCCGACGTCGACGGCGACCCGGCCGCCGCCGACCTCGTCGTCAGCGGCCCCGACTCGCTGGAGCGGGCGCGCGCCTGTTCCGGCGAGCGGGTGGCGCTCGCCCTGCGTCCGCTCGGCGGCCGCTTCCCGCAGCCTCCGGAGGGCTTCGCCGACTACGCGGTCGAGGTGCCGGGGCAGGGCGACCGGTTCGCTCCGTTCTCGCCGGTGGACCCGGAGGAGCCCGCGCTCGTCGTCGCGGGGGCCGAGCTCACCGGCGCCGAGGTCGTCGAGAAGGCGCGGGCCGACGCCACGGACCTCGGCCTGACGGGCCCCGGCTCGCGCCTGCTGTCCGGACTCCCGTACGACACCTGGCGCGGTCTGAGCGCGGGCCTGTACGCGCCGCTCGCCACCGGCGGTTCCGTCGTCCTGTGCCGCCACCTCGACGGCCTGGACCAGGAGTCCCTGGCCAAGCGGGTGGAGAACGAGCGGGTCTCGGCGACCGCGCGCTGAGACACCCGGGCCGGCGTCACCCGTTCGGCCCTGTCCACCCCTGGGCCGCCGGGCCCCGGGCCCCGTGCCGGGCGATGGTCGAAGGGGCGCACCTGCGCACCGTCGTCGTCATGAGGGGTGGACTCACGTGACCGAATCCGCAGGCCCGCCCCCTGAACCGCGGCACCCCGGCGACGACGACGCGGCGGGGCCGGCCACGCACGGGCCGGGCGCGGGCTCGTCCCCCACGGGGGCGGGCACGGCCCGGCGGCGCCGGCGCTGGCTGCGGTACACGGCGATCGGCGTCGGCGTCGTGGTGCTCGCCGCGGGCGGCACCGGCTGGGCGGTCTACGAGAAGCTCCAGGGGAACATCACCGAGGACACCGACGCGGCCGCCGAGCTCGCCCGCTACGAGAAGGAGCGGCCCACCTCGCTCGTGCGCGGCGCGCAGAACATCCTGCTGATCGGCTCCGACTCTCGGGCCGGCGCCGGCAACCGCAAGTACGGCCGCGACTCGGGCACCCAGCGCTCGGACACGACGATCCTGCTGCACATATCCGCCGACCACAAAAGAGCCCTCGCGGTCTCGCTGCCCCGCGACCTGATGGTGGACATACCGAGCTGCCGCACGCGCAAGGGCACCCGCAGCGGCCCCATGTTCGCGATGTTCAACTACGCCTTCGAGCAGGGCGGTTCGGCCTGCACGATCCGTACGGTCGAGAAGCTCACCGGCATCCGCGTCGACCACCACATGATCGTCGACTTCAGCGGGTTCAAGGACATGGTCGACGCCGTGGACGGCGTCGCGGTCTGCCTGACGGAGCCCATGAACGACCGCGCGGCACACCTGAAGCTGCCCGCGGGCAAGCAGACGCTCAACGGCGAGCAGGCGCTCGGCTACGTGCGGGCCCGCAAGAGCCTCGGCAACGGCAGCGACACCGACCGGATGGACCGCCAGCAGCAGTTCCTCGGCGCCCTGGTGAACAAGGTGCAGAGCAACCAGGTGCTGCTCAACCCGACGAAGCTGTACCCCGTGCTCGACGCGGCCACCTCCTCCCTGACCACGGACCCCGGGCTCGCCAGTCTGCGCGGTCTCTACAACCTCGTACGCGGAATGCGGGACATTCCGACCGAACACGTCCAATTCCTGACGGTGCCGCGGCGCAGTTACATCTACAACGCCAACCGCGACCAACTCGTCCAGCCCGCGGCCGAGCAGCTCTTCACGCAACTGCGCACCGACGCCCCCGTGGTGGTCGCCAAAAAGACCCCGAAGGAGAGTTCCGCCCAGAGTTCCTCCGACGGCTCCGGCGAGGACGGCTCGGACACGGACAACATGGCGTACGAGCACGACGGATACGACGACGGGAAGCCCGGCGACCCCTCCGTGTTGTCCGGTTCCTCCCCCAGTCCGGCACCCACATTCCGCGGCAACACGGCCGCCCAGGATGCCTGTGGGTAAAGCGATACCCAAGGGGTTCGCGCCACGTCCAAAGAAATAGGACGGATTGCCCAGTTGTAGGGGAGTGGAATTTGTCACCGCCGTCGCTCGACGCTGAACTGGGCGGATAGTGTGAGCGATCCGGTGCACCCGGCCAATGCCGGTCGCGCACTGATTACCGACTGACCGAGCGCCTTCTTGAGGGGGACAAGGCGCCGCGTGGCCCCGACGGAGGATGCAGACAACCGTGGACGCGCAAGGCCGTGGGCGGGCGGACAACATCGACCCCGCAGACCAGTGGGTACTCAACCCGAACACCGGCGATTACGAACTGCGACTGAACCCTTCCTCTGGGCAGTCGGCCGTACCCGGACCTCGCAGGCCTTCCCAACGCCCCACCGGGCAACGGGGACGGACCGGGCAGAACGGGCAGAACGGCAGGACCCGCGAGGAACAGGACAGCCGCGAGGTACCCGGCCAGCGCAGGCGGCGGGCCCCGCAGCCGGAGCCGGCCGGCAGGCGCCGGTCGAGGCCGAAGAAGAAGTCGCGGGCGAAGAAGGCGCTTCTGTGGACGGGCGGCACGATGGCCTTCGTCCTGGTCGCCGCCGTGGGCGGGGCGTACCTGTACCTCCGCCATCTCGACGGCAACATCAACACCACCGACGTCGTGGGCGCCAAGAACGGCTTCAGCAAGGACGAGGCCTTCAACCTGCTCATCATCGGCACGGACAAGCGCACCGGGAAGGGCAACGAGGGCTACGGCGACAAGGGCAGCGTCGGCCACGCCGACACCAACATCCTGCTCCATGTCTCCAAAGACCGTACGAACGCGACCGCGTTGAGCATTCCCCGCGACCTCATCGTGGACATCCCGGCATGCCAGGTGCGTGACAAGGACGGCTCGCTCAGGACGATCGACGGCACGCCGGACCAGCGCTTCAACACCAGCCTCGGCCAGGACGACCGGGACCCGGGCTGCACCATGGAGACCGTCAAGAAGGTCACGGGCATCACCCCCGACCACTTCATGATGGCCGACTTCAACGCGGTGAAGACGCTGTCGAGCGCGGTGGGCGGTGTCGACGTCTGCGTCGCCAAGCCCGTCGACGACGCGGAGTCGCACCTCAAGCTGCCGAAGGGCCACAGCGTCGTCGAGGGCGAACAGGCCCTCGCCTTCCTGCGCACCCGGCACAGCTTCGGCAACCAGGGTGACCTCGACCGCATCAAGGTGCAGCAGCAGTTCCTCGGATCGCTGGCGCGCAAGATGAGTTCGGGCGACACCCTGACCAGCCCCACCAAGCTGACGAGCCTCGCGGAGGCGGCCACCAAGGCCCTCACCGTCGACAAGGGGATAGGCAGCCTCAGCCACCTCAAGGACATCGCGCTCGAGCTGAAGAAGGTGCCGCCGAAGAACATCTCCTTCATCACGACGCCGGTCATCGACAACCCTGCCGACGGAGTCGTCCACAAGACGGTCATCGTCAACCCGACGCTCGCGCCCCAGGTCTTCTCGATGATCAAGAACGACGTCTCGCTGACGGAGACGAAGAAGAAGGAGAAGGCCGCCGAGGCCGCCAAGCTCAAGGGCCCGAAGTCCGCCGCCTCCGACGTGCGCGTCGACATCTACAACGGCAGCGAGACCGTGGGTGCCGCGCAGCAGACCCTCACCTGGCTCCAGAACAACGAGGGCGTCACGAAGTCCACCCAGCTGGGCAACGCGCCGAAGAAGCTGTCGAAGACGACCCTCGAGTACTCTCCCGACCAGGCCGACCAGGCGCGGCGGCTGGCCGACATCATGGGGCTGCCGGCCTCCGCGCTGAAGCCCGGCAAGAGCGAGAAGAACGATCAGGGCCTGCCGGCCATGATCCTCACGCTCGGTGGTGACTTCCAGAGCGCCGGCACACCCATCGCCGCTCCGTCGAAGGCTCCGGACAACGTCGAGAAATCGACGGCTGACAAGACTGTGTGCGCCAAGTGACCAACCTCGGCCGCCTCTTGACTGTCTAACAGACAGGATCGGGGCGGCCGACGTGTAGGCCGGGGCGGGGAGGGGTGGGGCATGAGGCAGAGCAGTGTGCGCGGCGACGGGCCGCGAGCACGGGTCCGTCAGCGAGGCAACGCGGTCGGCCCGGGCAGGGTCGGCCCGCCGCGCGAGGCCGGGGGGCCGGAGCGCGGACAGGGCCAGGACAAGGGGCAGGGTGACGGCGGCAGGCCGCGCGGTCACCGGCGCGCCGGCGCGCGCCCGCGGCGCCGCAGACACCGGATACTGCGCTGGTTCTCGATCACCCTCGCCGTACTGACGGTCGGCACCGCGGGAGCGGGCTACCTCTGGTACCAGCATCTCAACAGCAACATCAAGACGGACAAGCTCAACATCGGTGAGCACCATGCGGCGAAGCCGACGCCGAATGCGGCGGGCCAGACCCCGCTGAACATCCTGCTGATCGGCTCGGACGCGCGGGACTCCAAGGCCAACCAGAAACTCGGCGGCGCCAAGGACACCTTCGGCGGCGTGCCGCTCGCGGACGTGCAGATGCTGGTCCACCTCTCCGCGGACCGCAGCAACATGTCGGTGGTGAGCATGCCGCGCGACACCCTGCTCAAGCTGCCGAAGTGCACCGACCCGAAGACGGGCACGGAGTACCCGGCCACGGTGGGGCGGCAGATGACGAACGAGTCGCTCGGCCGCGGCGGCCCCGGCTGCACGGTGGCCACCTGGGAACTGCTGACCGGCATCCACATCGACCACTTCATGATGGTCGACTTCGCGGGCGTGGTCTCCATGGCGGACGCCATCGGCGGCGTACCGGTGTGCGTCGACGCCAACATCTACTCCAAGGACCGCCTCGGCCACGGCTCGGGCCTGAAACTGGCCAAGGGCACCCACCCGGTCAAGGGCAAGCAGGCCCTGCAGTGGCTGCGCACGCGCTACGGCTTCGAGGACGGCAGCGACATCGCGCGCACCAAGGCGCAGCACATGTACATGAACTCGATGGTGCGCCAGATGCGGGAGAACGCGACCATCACCAACCCCGGCAAGCTGCGCAGCCTCGCCGAGGAGGCCACGAGGGCGCTCCACGTCGACGAGGGCCTCGACACGGTCAAGAAGCTCTACGACCTCAGCAACGAGCTGAAGAAGCCGGCGCCGAAACGCATCACGATGACGACGATGCCGTTCGTGTACGTGGGCGCGCGCGTGGCCCCGAAGCCGGGCGACGCGGACAAGCTGTTCCGGCTCGTGCGCGAGGACGTGGCCCTGGACGGCAAGGACAAGAAGAAGGCGCCGCCCAAGGAGTCGGACGATCCGGCGGCGGCCGACGGCGAGATCGCGGTGCAGGTGCAGAACGGCACACGGACGGCGGAGCTGCCCGCGGCGTCGGGCCGGGCCGGCACGGTGGCGCAGATCCTGACCGCGAAGGGCTTCACGAAGGCGTCCGCCGACCAGTCGCAGTCACTGAGCGAGGAGAAGACGGTCATCCGCTTTCCCAGCGTCGATCTGGAGGGCGATGCCCAGCGGGTCGCCAAGTCCCTTGGTATTCCGCTGGACTCGGTGAAGAAGTCGACCGATGTCTCCGGGGTGACGCTCGTCGTGGGCGACGACTGGCGGGAGGGCAACACCTACCCGAAGTCCTCGAAGGACGACGACACCACCCCGGACACGGCGCTGGCGCTGAACGGTTCGGACACGAAGGCCTGTATGAAGGTGAACAAGAACTTCACCTGGTGACGCGTGCTCCGGGGCCGACGGACTCGGCCCCGGAGAGACCGGCCTCTCAGAGACCGGCCCCCTCAGAGACCGGGGAAGAAGCTCACGCCTCGCTGAGTACGGCCGGGCGCCGCGACGCGATGACCCTCTTCGCGAGGGAGCGCGGGCTGGTCAGGAAGCCCCAGCCCCACGACATGTGCATCGTGGCGAGCGCGACCGGGATCTGCAGGCGCGCCTTCAGGGGCAGCCCCTTGCCAGCCGGCACCGAACCGGCCGCGATGGCCGCCAGGTAGCCGCCGGGGATCACGAAGCCCCACGGCGTCACGAGCACGCCCACGACGACACCCGCGGCGATCGCGCACACGGCGACCGGCGGCGCGAGGTAGCGCAGGTTGATCGAGCCCGAGTGGTAGCGGGCGACGACGTGGCGCCAGCGACCGTAGTCCTTGTACTGCTTGGCGAGCGCCTTCACGCTGGGCCGCGGCCGGTACGAGACCTTCAGCTCGGGCGAGAACCAGATCAGGCCGCCGGCCTCGCGGATGCGGAAGTTCAGCTCCCAGTCCTGGGCGCGGATGAACTCGACGTTGTAGCCGCCCTGCCGCTCAAGGGCCTCGCGCCGGAAGACACCGAGGTAGACGGTCTCGGCGGCCTGCGCCTCACCGCCCGTGTGGAACGCGGCATTGCCGACGCCTATCTTCGAGGTCATCGCGGCGGCGACGGCCTTCTCCCAGTCGTTCGTGCCCTGGGCGTGCATGATGCCGCCGACGTTCATCGCGCCGGTCCCCTCCAGGAGGCGGACGGCGGTGGCGATGTAGCCCTGCGAGAGCGCGGCGTGCCCGTCGACGCGGACGACGACCGGGTGACGGGACGCCTTGATCGCGGCGTTCAGCGCGGCGGGGGTGCGGCCCGTCGGGTTGGCCACGGTGTGGACGCGGGGGTCTTCGGCGACGAGCTGTGCGGCGATCTCGTCCGTGCGGTCGGTGGACGGGCCGAGGGCGACCACGACCTCCATCTCGCCGTCGTACTCCTGCGCCAGGATCGCCTCGACGGCCTCACGCAGATGCCGCTCCTCGTTGAGGACGGGCATGATCACCGATACGGGCGGAAGCTGCTTGTCGGAATTCGCGTTCATCAGGCGTCACGTTACCGCTAATGGGGGACACCGGCGCGCGCCGCCGTGGTCGCTACCGCGGGCAGGAGATCGTATCGGCCTACGGTGCTCGCGATCCCACGCCCACCTTCTCGGAGGTGTCCCCCACGTGCCCAGTCCGCCGACCCGATCCCCCGCACGCCCACCACGTCCCCCACGGCAGGAGCGCGGCCGTCCCCCCGTGCCCGCCCCCGTACGGAGGAAGAAGTCCCGGTGGGCCATGCGGGTGGCAACGACGGTCTCGGTCACGGTCCTCGCGGCCGCCGGGATCGGGCACGCGGTCGTCACCGGCCTCGACACCGAGATCAACCGCATCGACCCCTTCAAGGACATGAAGAACCGGCCCTCCGGCGGTCACGGGATGAACGTGCTGCTCGTGGGCACCGACGGCCGCGACAAGATCACCCCGGCGGAGAAGAAGAAGTACCGGCTGGGCGGCGCGCCCTGTCACTGCACGGACACGATCATGATCGTGCACCTCTCCGCCGACCGGGACCGCGCGAGCATCGTCAGCCTGCCCCGGGACTCGTACGCCGAGATCCCCTCGCACACCGACCAGACGACGGGCCAGCTGCACCACCAGCACCCGGTGAAGATCAACGCGGCGTATGCGGAGGGCGGGCCCCATCTGACCGTGCGCACCGTCGAGCACATGACCGGCGTGAAGATCGACCACTATCTCGAGGTCGACTTCACCAGCTTCATGAAGACGGTGGACGTGCTCGGCGGCGTCGAGATCTGCACGGCCAAGCCGCTCAAGGACTCGTACACCGGGCTCGACATGGCCGTCGGCACACACACGCTCGACGGCGGCCAGGCCCTCCAGTACGTGCGCGCCCGGCACACCGACGGGGCGGGCGACCTGGGCCGGATGCAGCGCCAGCAGCGCTTCCTCGCCGCGCTCATCGCGAAGACCACGTCGTCCGGGGTGCTCCTGAACCCGGTCAAGTTCCGTGATGTGGCTCACACCCTGCTCAGCTCCGTGCGCGCGGACCGGGAGTTCGGCACGGACCAGATGGTCGAGCTCGGGCAGGCGATGCGGAGGTTCTCACCGTCGTCCTCGGAGTTCACGACCGTGCCGATCGGCAACGTCAGCTTCCCGGTCCAGGGCATCGGCTCGACGGTGAAGTGGGATCCGGTGAAGTCCGGGAAGCTGTTCGAGGCGCTGCGCGAGGACAAGCCGCTCGCCGTGCACCACAAGAACAAGAAGGAGACGGTCGTCGGCGTCGCCCCGCAGCAGATCCGCGTCCAGGTCGAGAACGGCACGATGACACCGGGTCTCGGCAGGAAGGTGGACGCGGGGCTGCGGGCGACGGGGTTCCGCACGAGCGGTACGCCGATGAACGCGGCGCAGCGCACCGCCCAGCACACCGTGGTTCTCTACGACCCGCGCTGGGACCGGTCGGCGAAGGCGCTGGCGACGGCGCTGCCCGGCGCGCAGCTCCAGGCCGTGAACGGACAGGGCGCGGTACTGAAGGTGGTGGCGGGCCCCGACTTCAAGGCGGTCAGCGCGGTGCGGGCCGAGGACGACCGCCAGGGCCAGTTCGGGGCGGTCACCGGGGACCAGGTCGCGTGCGGTTGACGCCCCGCCGCCGCCGAGCAAAAGGGCCTGGTCCTGGGCCTAGTCCTCGATGCCGTCGGCCGCGCGCTGCTCCCGCAGTTCCTTGATCGCGCGGCGGCGCGCGAGCCGGTGCTGGCGGCGGATCTGGGCCTCCTGGTAGCGCCGCTTGTCGCGCTCGCTCTCCGGGAGCACGGGCGGCACCGAGCGGGGCTTGCCGTCGGCGTCGACCGCGGCGAACACGAGATACGCGGAGCCGACCTGCTGGGCCGGCGTCGACTCGTTCCAGCGTTCGGCGAGGACCCGGACCCCGACCTCCATGGAGGTGCGGCCCGTCCAGTTGACCTGTGCCTTCACATGGACCAGGTCGCCCACACGCACCGGCTCCAGGAAGACCATCTCGTCCATCGAGGCGGTGACGGCGGGTCCGCCCGAGTGCCGTCCGGCCACGGCGCCCGCCGAGTCGTCGACCAGTTTCATGATCACGCCACCATGTACCGTTCCGAGCAGGTTGGTGTCGTTGTGGGTCATGATGTGCGACAACGTCGTACGGGAAGCTGAGGTCGGCTTACCCGGAATTTCGGATTCCGTGCCGCGGGCCTGGTCTGTCATGGCCTCCACCTTATGCCGGGCAGGACACGGGCTGCTTTGTGTCAGCTCTGCAACAGCCCTGGCCCGATTCGCTACCCACCCTTGTGGGGCACACAGCCCAGGACTGCACACTGGGGCCATGAACGATTGGCCAGAGGGTTGGGGCGACAGTCAGGGCGGCGGCGACCGCGGTTACGGTCGCGGCAGTGCCAGCGCGCGCCCCGAGGGCGCCCGCGCGATGCCGCATGTGCAGCGCGGACAGGGCGGCGGCCCCCGCCGCTCCGCGCCGCCCCGGCCCACGGTCCCGGCGCAGCCCTCGTACGGCGAGGGCTACGGGGACCAGTACGACAGCGGCTACAACACCGGCCAGGTCTACGGCGGTGGCGGCGGACGCGGCGGCGGCTACGTACCGAACGACAACGATCCGGCCGACGGGTACGCGCCCCCGCGTCCGCGGCCGAACTGGCGCCGGCGCATCAAGTGGGCCGTCCTCACCCTCGTCGTCGTGTTCGTCGGTGTGAGCATCGGCACGTACTTCTGGGCCGACTCCAAGCTCCACCGTGACGTCGACCTCGCCAAGGTCATAGACAGGCCCGAGACGGGCCAGGGCACGAACTACCTCATCGTCGGCACCGACAGCCGGGCCGGAATGTCCGACGCGGAGAAGAAGAAGCTGCACACCGGGTCCGCCGAGGGCAAGCGCACGGACACGATGATGATCCTGCACACCGGCGACAACGGCAGCACGATGATCTCCCTGCCGCGTGACTCGAACGTCACCATCCCGTCCTACAAGGGCTCGGACTCCGGCAAGCTCTACCCGAACCAGGGCCGCCAGGTGAAGCTCAACGCCGCCTACGCGGAGGACGGCCCCGAACTGCTCGTTCGGACCGTCGAGTTCAACACCGGGCTGCACATCGACCACTACGCGGAGATCGGCTTCGGCGGCTTCGCGAAGATCGTGGACGCGGTCGGCGGCGTCGAGATGAACCTGAAGGAGGGCTTCAAGGACAAGTGGTCCGGAGCCGACTTCCAGAAGGGCAAGCAGACGCTGAACGGCCAGCAGGCCCTGGCCTTCGTCCGTACGCGCCACGCGTTCGCGGCGAGCGACCTCCAGCGCACCAAGAACCAGCAGGCGTTCCTGTCGGCGCTGGCCCACCAGGTGGCCACCCCGTCGACGGTCATGAACCCGTTCAAGCTCTACCCGACGATGGGCGCGGGCCTCGACTCGCTCGTCGTCGACAAGGACATGAGCCTGTGGGACCTGGGCTCGATGTTCTTCGCCATGAAGGGCGTCACGGGCGGCGACGGCAAGTCGATGAACATGCCGGTCTCCGGCTCCGTCAACGGCAACCTCGTCTGGGACAAGACCAAGGTCAAGCAACTGGTGGGCGAGCTCAAGAACGACGAGACCGTGACGGTCTCGGGCAACTGACGCGAGAGACGGGGCAGTTGGCCGGTTCGGATCTCCGGCTCAGGCCGGCTGCCCCGGTCCTCCCCGGCCGTTCAGCTGTATCGTGCCGCGCTGCCGGGCGGTGTCGAACATCGAACGGTCGACCGCGGGGCGGGGCGCCGGAGCGGCCGCGATCAGCTTGATCGTCTCGCGTCCGGCGAGCGCGGTCTGCCACTGCCCGAGATCGGGCCGGCTCCCGTAGGGACCGGCCGCGCGGGCCCAGAGGCCGCGCACCGCCGCCTCGCGCCGGTCGTCGAGGACGCCGGAGAGCGGCACCATCGGCCGGCCCGGATGCGCGTACGGGTCCCGCATCAGCACCCGCCCGATCATCAGTGACGCCTTGTACCGGTCGCTGTCGACGGTGGCCGTCCCGGCCGGGGCGAGCGGGTCGTGCCAGTCAGGGGTGTCCGCCTGGTCGAGCACGGCGGGCCGGCCGACGAGCCGGATGCCGTCGCAGTCGAGCAGGAAGACGGCGGGCTCGGGCGTGAGGGTCCACAGCACATTGGCCTGCGACAGGTCACCGACCACGAGCCCCGCCGCGTGCAGCCGCCCGAACAGCCCGGCCAGGGCGACGGCGATCCCGAGCCGGGCATCCGGCTCCGGCTGCGGCACCGCCTGCCAGGCCGCCTTGGGCTCACGGAGCAGATAGGACAGCTCGATGAGCTTCGTATCGCCTCTGGGCGTGCGCCAGTTGGTCGTCGCCGGCGCCCTGCGCATCAGGAACCCGGTGACCGTCCCCGCGTCGAGGACCCTGCACAGCGGCCACGCGGTCTCCGCGTCGAGGCGTTCCCTGTCGGCGGCGGCAAGAGCCTGACGGTACGCCACCAGGGCCGCCAGGGAGGATCCATCGACCTTGTGCGGCTCGCGGTAGCTCTTGTAGAGGAGGTCACCGGGGCCGCCGACCGCGTGCACCTCGCCCTGCCCGCCGTCCCCCGTCTTGCCGAGCAACTTGAGCCCGCTGTACGGGAGATCGGCGCCGTTGTGGAACGTCACTGCGCCTCCCCGTGCTCCCACAGGACGACGGCGGTGCGATCGTCGTCGTAGGACTTGACCCGGTACTGGAACTGCCAGAGGAAGTCGGCCGGCGCCGGGACCTCGTCGCCGTTCCACGCCTCGGCGAGGAAGTCCCGCATACCGGCGTCGCCCGCCAGCGGGGACGACAGGCCGTCCGTGCTGAGGACGAGGACGTCGCCGGCGTGCGCGTGGAGCAGGCGCGTCACGGCGCTGCGGGCGCGCGGCAGCGCCGCGGTGCGCGTGTCGATGACGTCGCTGTCCTTGTCGCCGTCGGCGTCTGTCACGACGTCCAGGTGCCAGTAGCCGCGGCGCAGCAGGGCCGTGCCGCCGTCCCCGACCGCCAGGAAGCCGCGGGTGCGTATGCGCGGGTCGAGCGGGACCAACAGGATCCGCAGTGTGGTGGCGAAGGCGTCCGGGCGCTCGCCGTGCTGCAACGCGAGGTCGCCCAGCAGGTTGCCGATCTGGCGCACCACGTCGTCGGCCGTGCGCTGGAACCGCTCGGCGTCGCCGGTGCGGATCGACTCGTGCAGGGACGTGGAGCGGTCGAGGTAGCGCGCGGCCAGGCGGCAGGCCTCGTTGGACCCGACGTGTGAGCGCGGGGCCGAGCCCACTCCGTCGGCGACCGCGAGCATCAGCAGCTCACCGCCGTGCTCGTCGCCACCGACGCGGGTCACGCACAGCGCGTCCTGCCGCGGCTCCCCGGCATAGCGGTGCGAGTCCCCGCGTACGGAGGCGGCGCGGACGCTCAGTCCCGGGTACGCGGCACCGTCGAGGACGATGTCCGGCAGCACGGCCGCCGCCAGGTCCCCTGTCACGGCGGGCAGTCCCTGCGGGACGGGCGGATAGCTCGGCGCCTTCGGACCGCTGTGGGCGGGCGCGCCGAGAGCGGGGACGGGAGATGAGGTGAGGGCCGGACCGTCGGCGCCCTGCACCGACGCCGGCAGCTCATAGTCGTCCCGCACCGCCGGGGCGCCGTCCGACACCACGAAGCCGTGCGGGTCGGTCGGCGTCCAGTGCCGCCGGGCCGCTTCCTCGCTCTCGTTCATCCGCGTACGCCCTTCGCTCACAGCTTGTCGAGGGAGACGGTGGAGAAGCCCGGGACGGTCTCGTCCACGGCCAGGGTGAAACCGCTCCCGCCGTCGGCCGGGATGCTGCTCGCCGACCGGACGATGGAACGGGTCAGGCTGGAGGCGAACTCCCGCAGGGCCTTCGCCGGTGACACGGTCGAGTCCTGCTGCATGAACGCGCGGAAGTTCGCCACCTGCCCGATCGTCGAGGCCTCCGCGTCACCGATCCCGAAAGCGATGATCTTCGGGGCGTACTTCGAGCCGAGCAGGTCCTTGTGGTCCTGCTCCCAGCCGTCGTCGGTCGGAATGCCGTCGGACAGGAAGAACGCGACCGGCCGGTACACCTCGTGCCCCTGCGCCTTCAGCGACGCGACGTCCGCCTCGACACAGCGCAGGAGCTCGCGGAAGGCCGCGCCGTACGACGTCAGTCCGCCCGCGGCGAGCGCCGGGACCTCCTCGATGTCGCTCAGGTCGACCAGGGGTTGCAGCACCTTCGCGTCGTCGGAGAAACCGATCAGGCAGAACCGGGTCTTGTCGGCGACCGTCGGATTGGTGCTGATCTCGTGGTGAAGCTCGGGCAATGCGCTGTTGATCGCCTCGATCGGGTCCCCCGTCATCGAGCCCGACTCGTCGCACAGCAGGTAGAACGGCAGAATCTGCATGGCCTCGTGCCTCCGGAAAGCCTGTCGTCAGTTCGCGTAGGTGTAGAAGTAGATCTCGATGTCGGCATGGCCCCCGGTGGCCGCGCCCTTCCAGAAGTCGCGGGTGGTCGCGTTCCTGAACATGTCCGGACGGGCCTTCGTCAGCAGCGAGTTGACCTGGTGGGCGTACGCGCCGCCGGCGCCCGGGTCGCTGTTGCGGCCGAAGGTGAGGACGAACGCCGCCTGCCGTCCCCGGTACTTCTCCGTCACCGCGCGCAGCCGCTCCTCGATACGGTCCCGGTCCCCCTGAGCGGCGTCGATGGACACCTTGACGGGCGTACGGGTCACCGCGCGCGGGCCCTTGTGCTCGGGGCTCTTCGACGGTGCGGGCTTCCCGCTCGCGGACGCCGAGGGCGTCGGTCGGGCCTCCGCGGCCTGGGGGTCGCCCTGGTCGCCCATCGCGACGAGCGCGAGGACCAGCAGCATGTCGGCGAAGAGCCAGCCCGCCAGGTGCAGCGGGTTGAACCCGCGCGCCCTCATCCCGCGGAGCCCGGCCGGCCCGGCACCGCGTCCTCGACGGAGTGCCCCCTGGCCTCACCCGCGTCGCCGGGCTTGCCGAGATCCACACCGCGCGCGGGCCACGACGGTACGGGCTGCGCCGGCGGCGCGCCCTCCGGCGGCCGGGGGACGGGCAGACCGACTCCCCCGGAGGTCTGCACCACCGCCACCAGCTGCGCGAACTTCTCGGCGGTCTCGCGCAGGGCACCGGTCTGCTGGGCCATCGCCCGCACCACGGTCCGGGTCTCCTGCGCGGCGCTCTGGGAGTCCCGCACGGCGTCCTGCGTCTCCTCCGCCACCTTCCGGGACTCCCGTACCGACTCCTCGGCGGCGGCGAAGAGCCGCGCGGACTCCTCCGCGGCTGCGTCAAGGCGCCCCAGAACCTGCGCCGACACATCGGCGGCGACCTCGACGCCGGTCGTGAACGACCGCTGCGAGGCGGCGAGTACGGTCACGGAGTCCTCGACGCGCTCCCCGGCCCTGCCGAGGCTGTCGCGGACCTCGCCGTTCACGGCCCGGACCTCCTCCAGCGCCTCGCGCACCATCGCGCCGCTGCCGCTGACGGCCGTCTCGATCCGTCCGGCAGCCTCCTCCAGCGGCCGTACGGAGGTGCCGACCGCGCCCAGCTGGCGCTCCGCCTCCTTGAGGGCCGCGCCGACCGTCTCGGCGGCGGCGGCGAGTTCGGCGTTGGTCTTCGCGGCCCGGTTGCCGAGCCGGGTCAGCGTCTTGGCTGCCCCCGTCAGTTCGGCGGCGAACCTGACCGGGGACGACATCCTGTGTTCGTTGAGGACGAGCTGGGCACGGCTGAGGGCCGGCACCAGACGCGCCATCAGCTGCTCGGCGGCACGGCGCGCGGCCTCCTCTCGACGGTCGACCGCCGCCTTGCGGAAGCTGTGCACGAGCGCCAGCGCGAACAGCACGCGATCGCGACCGTCGCGCTCATCGCGACCGTGCCGAAGGTGTAGAGCCCGGCGAGGTGCCCCTCGAACCCGGACTGCCACAGCTGGAGGAAGGGCCGCGCCGCGGCCTTCGGGTTGTCGCCCGTAAGGGCCCCGTACGCGCTGGACGCCTGGGTCAGACCGTGCCAGGTGAACAGCAGCGGCAGGAAGACCAGCGCGCCGAGCCCGGCCTCCAGCCAGCCCCACGCCTTGTGTTCGACGGCCGGGTCGACCGCCACGCTCTCGGGCCGCCCGTACGCGGCGAGCAGGTCGAGGTCGGCCCAGGTACCGAGGCCGTCGGTGTCCGCGGCACGCAACGCCTTGGCAAGCGCCTGGAGCTCCTCGGCTCTCGGTGCGAGCCCGCCCTCGTCGGCCAGGTCACCGATCCGCTGGCCGACCACGTGCCGGTCCGTCAGGCCCCCCATGACCATCCCCCAACTCCCTTGTAAGCACCGGGAGTGCGCGTCACGAGCCGGCCCGCAGGTACGGCGGCCCCCCGGCCCCACGCGGCCCGCGCCCCTCGGGGCGCGACCACAGGCGCACAGCGTACGACACACGTCACAGACCGCGTACGGTCCTTGCCGCATTGGGAGTTGGTGAGATCGGCCGGGCGTAGAACAGCCCCCGGCGCGGCGCCGGGGGCTGTTTCAGAGGTCTGGACTACGGCAGGTTGCGCGCCATGACGATGCGCTGGACCTGGTTCGTGCCTTCGTAGATCTGCGTGATCTTCGCGTCGCGCATCATGCGCTCGACCGGGTAGTCGCGGGTGTAGCCGTAGCCGCCGAGGAGCTGGACGGCGTCCGTGGTGACCTCCATGGCGACGTCCGAGGCGAAGCACTTGGCCGCGGCGCCCTGGAAGGTGAGGTCCGCGTCGCCTCGCTCCGACTTGGCCGCGGCCTGGTAGGTCAGGGCGCGGGCGGCCTCGATCTTCATGGCCATGTCGGCGAGCATGAACTGGATGCCCTGGAAGTCGGCGATCGGCTTGCCGAACTGCTTGCGCTCCTTGACGTAGCCCTTGGCGTAGTCGAGGGCGCCCTGGGCGATGCCGAGGGCCTGCGCCGCGATGGTGACGCGGGTGTGGTCCAGGGTCTTCATCGCCGTGGCGAAGCCGGTGCCCTCTTCCCCGATCATGCGGTCCGCGGGGATGCGGACGTTGTCGAGGTAGACCTCGCGCGTCGGGGAACCCTTGATGCCGAGCTTCCTCTCCGGGGCGCCGAAGGAGACGCCCTCGTCGGACTTCTCGACGACGAAGGCGGAGATGCCCTTCGAGCGCTTGGTCGGGTCGGTGACGGCCATGACCGTGTAGTACTCGGAGGCGCCGGCGTTGGTGATCCAGCGCTTCACGCCGTTGAGGACCCAGAAGTCGCCGTCGCGGACCGCACGCGTCTTCATGCCCGCCGCGTCCGAACCCGCGTCCGGCTCGGAGAGGCAGTACGAGAACATGCCCTCGCCCTTGGCGAGCGGCGTCATGTACTTCTTCTTCAGTTCCTCGGAGCCGGAGAGGATGACGGGCAGCGAGCCCAGCTTGTTCACGGCCGGGATGAGGGAGGAGCTGGCGCAGACGCGGGCCACCTCCTCGATCACGATGACGGTCGCGAGGGCGTCGGCCCCGGCGCCGCCGTAGGACTCCGGTACGTGCACCGCCTGGAGGTCGTTGGCGACCAGTGCGTCGAGGGCCTCCTGCGGGAAACGCGCCTCCTCGTCCACCGCCGCGGCGAACGGCGCGATCTTCGCCTCGCACAGAGCCCGCACGGACTCGCGGAGCATGTCGTGCTCTTCGGCCGGACGGTACAGGTCGAATTCGGGCGAACCTGCCAAGGTGACTCACGCTCCAAGGACGCTAATTACCGTTAAGTAACCCAAATTTTATGCCTCTGCCCACCTAAGGGATACGTGAGCTACGCGACAGGGGAAACGTGCCCTGTGAGGGGCCGTGCCACGCCCGACTATGCTCGGGGCCGCACTGCAGCCGTACACCTCTGGAGCTCCCATGGCCTTGAAGATCACCGTGATCGGCACCGGCTACCTCGGCGCCACGCACGCCGCCGCCATGGCCGAACTCGGCTTCGAGGTGCTCGGGCTCGATGTCGTGCCCGAGAAGATCGAGATGCTCACGCGGGGCGAGGTCCCCATGTACGAGCCCGGTCTCGAGGAGCTGCTGCGCAAGCACGTCGCCGGCATCGAGGGGTCGACCGGGCGGCTGCGCTTCACCATGGACTGGGCCGAGGTCGCCGAGTTCGGTGACGTCCACTTCGTGTGCGTGAACACCCCGCAGAAGCACGGCGAGTACGCCTGCGACATGAGTTACGTCGACGCCGCGGTGGAGTCACTGGCCGAGCACCTGGCCAAGCCGGCGCTCGTCGTCGGCAAGTCGACCGTGCCCGTCGGCAGCGCCGAGCGGCTCGCGGCCCGCATCCTGGAGCTGGCGCCCGCGGGCGGCGAGGTCGAGCTGGCCTGGAACCCGGAGTTCCTGCGCGAGGGCTTCGCCGTGCAGGACACGCTGCACCCGGACCGGATCGTGGTCGGCGTGCGCAGCGACCTCGCCGAGAAGACCCTGCGCGAGGTGTACGCGACGCCGGTCGGGCAGGGCTCGCCGTTCGTGGTGACGGACTTCCCGACGGCCGAGCTGGTCAAGACGGCCGCCAACTCGTTCCTCGCGACGAAGATCTCCTTCATCAACGCGATGGCCGAGGTGTGCGAGGCCGCGGGCGGTGACGTCGCGAAGCTCGCCGAGGCGATCGGCTACGACGAGCGGATCGGGTCCAAGTTCCTGCGGGCCGGGATCGGCTTCGGCGGCGGCTGTCTGCCCAAGGACATCCGCGCGTTCATGGCGCGAGCCGGTGAGCTGGGCGCCGACCAGGCGCTGACGTTCCTGCGCGAGATCGACTCCATCAACATGCGGCGCCGCGGCCAGATGGTCGAGATGACCCGCGAGGCGCTCGGCGGCGGCTCGTTCCTGGGCAAGCGGGTCGCAGTGCTCGGTGCCACGTTCAAGCCGGACTCCGACGACGTACGGGACTCCCCCGCGCTGAACGTGGCCGGGCAGATCCACCTCCAGGGCGGCCAGGTCACGGTCTACGACCCGAAGGGCATGGACAACGCGCGGCGCCTGTTCCCCACGCTCGGCTACGCGGAGTCCGCCGAGGCGGCCGTGCGGGGCGCGGACGTGGTGCTGCACCTGACGGAGTGGCGCGAGTTCCGCGAGCTGGACCCGGCGGCGCTCGGTGACCTGGCCGGCACGCGGCTGATCCTCGACGGGCGCAACGCGCTGGACCCGGTGCTGTGGCGCAAGGCGGGCTGGACGTACCGGGCGATGGGCCGCCCGGCTGCCTGAGCCTCTATTTCGCGCGGTAGCGGCGCATCTTCGCGCGCGCTCCGCACACCGCCATCGAGCACCAGCGACCGCGGCCCGCCGGGCTGCGGTCGTAGTACACCCAGTGGCAGTCGGGGGCCTCGCAGGCCTTCAGGCGGGGCCAGGTGCCGTCCGCGTGCGCCTGGGCGATCGCCGCCGCGACGCGCGAGACGAGAGCGTGCGGGTCCGCCGGCGCGAGAGAGGCCGAGCCGTCCGTCGCGTCGACGGCGACCAGGAGCGGGGCCTCCGCGAGCAGCCGGTGCAGGGGTGTCACCGAGCGATGGGGGGCGTGCCCGCCGTGTGCGAGGCAGGCGACGCGCAGTGATTCGCGCAGTTCGCGCGCCGGTTCCGTCTCCTCCTGAGTGAGGCCGAGGGCCCCGCGCCCCTTCTCCGTGTCGAGTGCGTCGGCGCCCGTCTCGATGTCGAGGGTGTTCACCAGGGCCTGGATCAGGGCCAGTCCCCCGGGTGCGGGCACGCGGTCATTCATGGTTGCGACGTTACCTCTACTGCGGGAGCATGCAGTAACGCGGTTACCTCTTGAAGTCCTCTATGGGTAACCCTCACACCGAGGAGATGTCATGGCTCTCGCCACGCTGGGTGTCGTCGTCCTGGACTGTCCCGAACCGCGCGCGCTCGCCGATTTCTACGCGGAGGTGCTCGGCGGCGAAGTGACGAGCGACGACGGCACATGGGTCGACCTGGAGGTGCCGGGCGGCCGACCGCTCGCGTTCCAGGCGGCACCCGACTTCGAGCCGCCGGCCTGGCCCGCGCGCGACCGGCCGCAGCAGTTCCATCTGGACCTCACGGTCGAGGACCTCGACACGGCGGAGAAGGGCGTCCTGGCCCTGGGCGCGAGGGTCCTCGACGCGGAGGACCGCTCGCGCACCTGGCGGGTCTACGCGGACCCGGCGGGGCACCCGTTCTGCCTGTGCGCCTGCTGAGTCCGCTCCCCCGCGCACCCTTCAGGTGTCGAGGCGTTCGCTCCTCGCCGTCGACGGCGGGCGGCGCAGCGCGGCAGCCCGTGCCGCGAACTCCGTCTCGCGCAGCACGCGCTGGACGTTGCCCCACGTGAGCTGTGCCAGATCTGACTCCGGCCAGCCACGCTCGATCAGTTCCGCGATGAGGTACGGAAAGCGCGAGACGGCGGCGAGGCCGTCCGGGTGCACGGCTCCGGTGTCGTACGCGCCGCAGAGGCCGACGGACTGCGGGCCCGCCACCCGTCTCACACCCCTCGGTCGGTGAGGAGAGCTCGGCGAGCTCGCCCACCTCGGCGGTGGCGGTCAGTTCGTCCTGCAGGTCTGCCATGGCAAAGCTCCGGGCGTCGACGGTGTCGGCAGTGACGTTCACCGTCACATGGCCCGCACCCACCTGGTGGGCGACGCGTTCGGGCGACACCTCGGGCCGCGCAAACCTCCGGAGCGGCATCACTCCGGAGGTTTCCGCAGGTCGCCCGGCCGTCGAGCCAGGTCGCCCGGCCGTCGAGCCCGGTCGCTCAGCCGTCGAGCTGGTCGAGCGTCGCGTTCGACGGGCCGCGCCGCGCCTGCTCGTCGCGGGCCACGTCCTCCGCCGCACCGAGGACCCGTACCGCGTTCTGCCAGGTCAGCTTGGCGAGGTCGGCGTCCGACCAGCCGCGGTCGACGAGCTCCGCGATCAGGTTCGGGTAGCCCGAGACGTCACCGAGGCCGTCCGGCAGGAACGCCGTGCCGTCGTAGTCGCCGCCGATGCCGATGTGGTCGACGCCGGCGACCTCGCGCATGTGGTCGAGGTGGTCGGCGACCGTGGAGACGGTGGCGACCGGGCGCGGGTGCTCCTCCTCGAAGGCGCCGTGGAGCTTCATGGCCTCCGCCGACGTGTCCAGGTGGTGGAAGCCGTGCGCGCGCAGGTTGTCGTCCGCGGCGGCCGTCCAGTCGACGGCGGCCTGGAGGACGAACTTCGGCACGAACGTGGCCATCGCGACGCCGCCGTTCGCGGGCAGCCGCTCCAGGACGTCGTCCGGGATGTTGCGCGGGTGGTCGCACACGGCGCGCGCGGACGAGTGGGAGAAGATCACCGGCGCGACCGACGTGTCGAGCGCGGCCCGCATCGTGGTCGCCGCCACGTGCGAGAGGTCGACGAGCATGCCGGCCCGGTTCATCTCCCGCACGACCTCGTGGCCGAAGGGCGAGAGCCCGCCGACGCCCGGCTCGTCCGTCGCCGAGTCCGCCCACGCGATGTTGTCGTTGTGCGTGAGCGTCATGTAGCGCACACCCAGGGTGTGCAGCGCGCGCAGCGTGGCCAGCGAGTTGTCGATGGAGTGGCCGCCCTCGGCGCCCATGAGGGACGCGATACGGCCCTCGGTGCGGGCGGCCTCCATGTCGGCGGCCGTCAGCGCGCGGCGCAGGTCGGCCGGATAGCGCTCGATCAGCTGCTGGACGCAGTCGATCTGCTCCAGGGTGGCGCTGACGGCCACGTCGCCGGCCATGTCGGAGCGCACGTACACGGACCAGAACTGCGCGCCGACCCCGCCGGCCCGCAGCCGGGCCAGGTCGGTGTGCAGATGCGCGCTCTGGTCGACGGCGATGTCCCGCGCGTCGATGTCGTACGCGACCTGCTCGCGCAGTGCCCACGGCAGGTCGTTGTGGCCGTCGACGACGGGGAAGTCGGCGAGTATCGCGCGGGCCCGCTCCAGGGAGGTGGTCATCGGGTCACTTCCCGAAGCCGAAGCCGGACGCGCCCTCGACCTTGGCGCGCAGTCGCTTGCCCTTCTCCGTGGCCTGGTCGTTCAGCTCCTGCTGGAACTCCCGCATGCGGCCGAGGAGTTCCTCGTCGTGGGTGGCGAGGATACGGGCCGCGAGCAGGCCCGCGTTGCGCGCGCCGCCGACGGAGACGGTGGCGACGGGGACGCCCGCGGGCATCTGCACGATGGACAGCAGGCTGTCCATGCCGTCGAGGTACTTCAGCGGGACCGGGACGCCGATGACGGGCAGCGGGGTCACGGAGGCGAGCATGCCCGGCAGGTGGGCGGCTCCCCCGGCACCCGCGATGATCGCCTTGAGGCCGCGGCCGTCGGCGTTCTCGCCGTACGCGATCATCTCGCGCGGCATGCGGTGCGCGGAGACGACATCCACCTCGTAGGGGATCTCGAACTCGTCGAGAGCCTGGGCGGCGGCCTCCATGACGGGCCAGTCGGAGTCGGAACCCATGACAATGCCAACGACAGGGGACGTGCTCATTCGGTGATCGTTCCTCTGAGGTAGCCGGCTGCGTGACGGGCGCGCTCCAGCACGTCGTCCAGGTCGTCGCCGTAGGTGTTGACGTGGCCCACCTTGCGTCCGGGCTTCACGTCCTTGCCGTACATGTGGATCTTGAGCTTCGGGTCGCGGGCCATGCAGTGCAAGTACGCGGAGTACATGTCCGGGTAGTCGCCGCCGAGGACGTTGCACATGACCGTCCAGGGGGCGCGCGGGCGCGGGTCGCCGAGGGGGAGGTCGAGGACGGCGCGGACGTGGTTCGCGAACTGCGAGGTCACGGCCCCGTCCTGGGTCCAGTGGCCGGAGTTGTGCGGGCGCATCGCCAGTTCGTTGACGAGGATGCGGCCGTCGCGGGTCTCGAAGAGTTCCACCGCGAGGTGCCCGACGACACCGAGCTCCTTCGCGATGCCGAGGGCCAGCTGTTCGGCGCGCAGGGCGAGATCCTCGTCGAGGCCGGGGGCGGGCGCGATCACCGTGTCGCACACGCCGTCGACCTGCTGGGACTCGACGACGGGGTAGGCCACGGCCTGGCCGTGCGGGGAGCGGACGACATTGGCCGCGAGCTCCCGTACGAAGTCGACCTTCTCCTCCGCCAGGACGGGGACGCCGGCCTTGAAGGGCTCGGCCGCGTCCTCCAGGGACCGTACGAACCACACCCCCTTCCCGTCGTAGCCGCCGCGCACCGTCTTGAGGATCACGGGGAACCCGTCACTGGTGGAATCGCCGCCAGGGACGCCCTCCGTCGCGAAGGCCGCCACGTCGGCGGGGTCCTTCACCATGCGGTGGCGCGGACAGGGAGCACCGATCTGCGTGAGCTTCGCGCGCATCACACCCTTGTCCTGGGCGTGCACCAGAGCATCGGGTCCGGGGCGCACAGGGATGCCGTCCGCCTCCAGGGCCCGCAGGTGCTCCGTGGGCACGTGCTCGTGATCGAAGGTGATCACGTCACAGCCCCGCGCGAAGTCACGCAGCGTGTCCAGGTCGCGATAGTCGCCTATGACGACATCGCTGACCACCTGCGCCGCGGAATCCTGAGGAGTGTCACTGAGGAGCTTGAACTTGATGCCGAGCGGGATGCCCGCCTCGTGTGTCATACGAGCGAGCTGCCCCCCGCCGACCATGCCGACTACCGGGAACGTCACACCCCCAGGGTATCGGCCGCCCCGCGGTGCCAGGATTACCGGCGTCCCCAGGCGCCCGACCAGCCGCCTGGTTAGCATGACGGGGTCGATATATCGGAATCTACGGGGGCTGGGGCAAGCACGATGAACGGACCTGCCACATGGCGTGCGCGGCTCGACCAGCTCGGCCGTGAGGTCGCCAAGTTCGGTGCCGTGGGCGCGCTCGGGACCCTGGTGAATTTCGGCGTCTCCAACTTTCTGTGGCACACCACGAACCTCCAGGCCGTGCGGGCCAACATCATCGCCACGGTCATCGCCATCGCCGTCAACTACGTGGGGTTCCGCTACTTCACCTACCGTGACCGCGACAAGAGCGGCCGGACGCGGGAGCTGTCGCTCTTCCTGGCGTTCAGCGCGGTCGGCCTGGTGATCGAGAACGGCGTCCTGTACGTGGCGATCTACGGCTTCGGCTGGGAAAGCTCGCTCCAGCGCAACATCTTCAAAGTCATCGGCATCGGCATCGCGACGCTGTTCCGCTTCTGGTCGTACCGCACGTGGGTCTTCAAGACCCTGCCCGGCCACGAGACCGCCACGCGGGCTGAATCGTTCCTGGAGACCCGGGACGGCCGGGACGGGCCGGAGGGGCGCGAGGACCGCCGCTCCGACGTGCAGCGCACCCACCGCTGACCGGGCCGGGTCCGCTCACCGACCAGCCGGCCGGTCATCAGCCGACTGGCCGACTGGTCAGCTAGCGGACCGTCTCGGGCCCGTCACCGGGCGCCGGCTTCTTCAGCGGCGTACGCGACAGGAACAGCCCGAACACCGGCGGGTTCGTCTGGAGCATCTCCAGGCGGCCGCCGTCCGCCTCGGCCAGGTCGCGGGCGACCGCGAGGCCGATGCCCGTCGAGTTGCGGCCGCTGATGGTCCGCTCGAAGATCCGCGCACCCAGATCTCCCGGCACCCCCGGCCCCTCGTCCGTGACCTCGACGACGGCCTGGTTGCCGGTGACGCGGGTGCGCAGCGCGACGGTGCCGCCGCCGTGCATGAGCGAGTTCTCGATCAGCGCGGCAAGGACCTGGGCGACGGCGCCCGGAGTGCCCACGGCCTTCAGATGCCGCTTGCCCGAGGAGACGATGGCGCGGCCGGCGCTGCGGTAGGCCGGGCGCCACTCCTCCAGCTGCTGCTTGATGACCTCGTCCAGGTCGAAGGAGACCGCGGACCCGGTACGCGGGTCGCGCGAGTTGGTCAGCAGCCGCTCCACGACGTCCGTGAGGCGCTCGACCTGCGCGAGCGCGATCGTCGCCTCCTCCTTCACCGTGTCCAGGTCGTCGGTGACGGTGATCTCCTCCAGACGCATGGAGAGCGCCGTGAGGGGCGTACGGAGCTGGTGCGAGGCGTCGGCGGCCAGGCGCCGCTCGGCGGTCAGCATGCGGGCGATCCGCTCGGCGCTGGAGTCGAGGACGTCGGCGACCCGGTCCAGCTCGGTCACCCCGTAGCGGCGGTGGCGGGGGCGGGGGTCGCCCGAGCCGAGGCGCTCCGCGGTGGAGGCGAGGTCGGTGAGCGGGGACGTGAGCCGGTTGGCCTGGCGTACGGCGAGCAGGACCGCGGCGATGACGGCGAGCAGCGCCACCCCGGCGATGATCAGCAGGGTGCGGCCGACCTCGCGGGTGACGGAGGAGCGCGGCTCCTCGACGGTGACCGTCTCGCCCTTCTCGCCCTTGGCGGTGGCCTGGATGACTTCCCCTGCGGGGCGCTCACCGATCTCGATGGGGGTGCGCCCCGGCAGCTCGATCCTGGCGTACCGGTCGGGGCCGACCTGGTTCCGCAGGATCGCGCCGGTGACCTGTTCGTCACCGAGGAGCCGGCTGTCGACGATGCTGACGAGCCGGACCGCCTCGGAGTCCACCCGCTCCTGGGCGCTGTTGGTGATCGTGCGGGTCTCGACGATGACGAGCGAGACCCCGAAGACAGCGATCACGACGAGCACGACGGCGAGCGTGGAGTTGATCAGACGGCGGCGCATAGCTGTACCAGTACGTCAGCTCTTCTCGAAACGGAAGCCGACGCCGCGCACCGTGGCGATGTAGCGGGGATTGGCGGCGTCGTCGCCGAGCTTCTTGCGCAGCCAGGAGATGTGCATGTCGAGGGTCTTCGTCGAGGACCACCAGGTGGTGTCCCAGACCTCGCGCATCAACTGGTCGCGGGTGACGACTCGGCCGGCGTCGCGCACCAGGACCCGCAGCAGGTCGAACTCCTTGGCGGTGAGCTGGAGTTCCTCGTCGCCCATCCACGCGCGGTGCGACTCGACGTCGATGCGGACGCCGTGCGTGGCGGGCGGCTGCTGGGGCTCGGCGGCGCCGCGGCGCAGCAGCGCCCGTACACGGGCGAGCAGTTCGGCGAGGCGGAACGGCTTGGTGACGTAGTCGTCGGCGCCGGCGTCCAGGCCGACGACGGTGTCCACCTCGTCGGCGCGGGCGGTCAGGATGAGGACGGGCACCGTGTGCCCCTCGGCGCGCATCCGCCGGGCGACCTCGAGGCCGTCCATGCCGGGCAGCCCCAGGTCGAGTACGACGAGGTCGATGCTGCCCTGAAGTCCGGCGTCGAGCGCGGTCGGGCCGTCCTCACGCACTTCGACCTCGTAACCCTCCCTGCGCAGGGCACGGGCCAGTGGCTCCGAGATGGACGCGTCGTCCTCGGCGAGCAGTACACGGGTCATGCAGTGATGGTAGTCCGCGCCGGACCGCGGCCGGGGGGCGATCCACCAGGGCCGTGACCCGGCCGGGCGGGCCTGCGGCTGTGGGATGAGATCCTGGCGGGCGCCTTCGAATCCGCGCGAACGGTTCCGTCGAGACCTGTGATCCATGTCTCAAGTCCTTCCATATGCCGCACTGTGGTGTCGTATGGTGAATCAACGCCTGATGCACTAAAGAACGACCTTTGAGCGCACTGCGCTGCGAAGGTCTCTTTCATGTGTGAGCTGGTTACCGCCAGCGTTGAAGGAATGACCTGTGGGCCGGACCCCGGACGCTAAGACGCGCACGGGGTGTGGATCCCGGAACAGCCGTACCTGGCCTCCGTAAGCGTCTTCGCACGCGGAGGCGATCCCCTGTGGGCGTGGGGAAGAGGACGGCATGTTGCGGTGCCGGCCACCCCCCTCACTGGCCGCGCGGTCACCCACGACCCGCGACCCGTACCAGCAAGGAACTTCCATGGCGACCAGCCTGACGAAGGAATCCACCGGGGCACCCTCCGGCGGCAAGACCTTCTTCGGCCACCCTCGCGGTCTGGCCACTCTGTTCATGACCGAGATGTGGGAGCGTTTCTCCTACTACGGCATGCGCGCCCTGCTTCCGCTGTACCTGGTGGCCCCCGAGGGGCTCGGCCTCGACGCTGCCACCGCGATCGCCATCTACTCCGTCTACGTCTCGACGGTGTACCTGCTCGCCATGCCCGGCGGCTGGTTCGGCGACCGCGTGTGGGGTCCGCGCAAGACGACCGCGATCGCCGGTGCGGTGATCATGGTTGGTCACCTGCTGCTGGCCGTCCCGTCGAACGGCGTCTTCTACGTCGGTCTGCTCTTCGTGGCCGTCGGTTCGGGTCTGCTGAAGTCCAACATCTCGACGATGGTCGGCCACCTGTACAACGGCCCGGACGACCCGCGCCGTGACGGCGGCTTCACCGTCTTCTACATGGGCATCAACCTCGGTGCGTTCGCCGCGCCGCTGGTCATCGGCACCGTCGGCCAGAACGTGAACTGGCACATCGGCTTCGCGCTCGCCGCGGTCGGCATGGCGATCGGCCTCGGCCAGTTCCTGCTGGGCACCCGCCACCTGTCGGAGAAGTCGTCGGTCGTCCCGAAGCCGCTGGACGCCGCCGAGCGCGCCGCCACGCTGAAGAAGTCGATGATCTGGCTGCTCATCGCGGTCGTCTTCTACGGCATCGTCGTGGGCACCGGCACCTACACCCTGAACTGGGTGATGGTCCCGCTCATGCTGATCGGCCTGATCGTCCCGATCATGGTCCTCGGCCGCATCAAGCGCGACAAGGAACTGACGAGCGCCGAGCAGTCGAAGGTCTCCGGCTACATCTGGTTCTTCGTCGCCGCCGCCGTCTTCTGGATGATCTACGACCAGGGTGGCTCGACCCTGTCGATCTTCGCCGACAGCCACGCCAACACGAGCGTCTTCGGCTGGGACTTCCCGGTCTCCTGGTTCCAGTCCGTGAACCCGGTGATCATCATGGCGCTGGCCCCGGTCGCCGCCATGATCTGGCTGGCGCTGGCCCGCAAGGGCAAGGAGCCGAGCACGGTCACCAAGTTCTCGCTGGGTCTGGCCCTCATCGGTATCTCCTTCTTCGTCTTCCTGCTGCCGCTGACGGCCGCGGGCGACGGCAAGGTCAGCCCCTGGTGGCTCGTCCTGATCTACTTCGTCCAGACGGTCGGCGAGCTGACGCTCTCCCCGGTCGGCCTCTCGGTGACCACCAAGATGGCCCCGGCGAAGTACGGCTCCCAGATGATGGGTGTCTGGTTCCTCGCGGTGACGGCGGGCGACGCGGTGACGGGTCTGCTCTCCACCTACGGCGCCGACCTCAACGGCTCGGGCGTCGTGGCCCTGGAGGCCGCACTCGCGGTGATCGCGGGTGGCGCGGTCTTCATGTACCGCAAGAAGGTCAAGGAGCTCATGGGCGACGTCCACTAGTCGCTCCGCTCTGCCGGCAGGCATCTGATCGGCCTGTGGACATCTGAAGGGCCGCCGCACCGGATTCGGTGCGGCGGCCCTTCGGCGTTACGGGGTGTGCCCGGTCAGCGCAGTCGCGCCCGCCGCTTCGGCAGGAACGTGAAGACCGCTCCACCCAGGAGGATCACCGTGCCTGCCACCAGGCCGAGGGCCCGCAGGATGCCGTCGTTCGAGGAGCCCGTTTCCGCGAGGCCGCCGGACGTGTCCGAGCCGCCCGCCGAGCCGGAGCCCGAGCCGCCGGCCGCGCCGCCCGGCTGGGCCGCCGTGTCGATCTCCAGGGAGACCTCCGTCTTCGACGGGGTGCAGGTCGTCGTCGTGCCGAGGGCCTTCACCGTGAGGACTCCGGGCGACAGGGTCGACTTGCCGTCGGCGCCCGGCTTGTAGGTACCCGTCAGGTCGGGGATGTTGATGGGCTCACCGGACTTGATGGGCTCCTTGTTCGTGGGGCCCTCCACATGCACCGTGCCCTTGTCGGCGCCGCCCAGCTTCACCTCCATCGACGGCTTGACCGAGTCCGCGGGGATGTCGGCCGGGCTGTCCATGACGGACTTCTTGAACTGGACCGTGAGGCCGTAGTTCCCGCCGTCCTTCTTGGCGTTGATCTGCACCGGCGAGGTGGCGTCCTTGTCGCCGATCGGTGTCTTGCACTTGTAGGGGATCTGGACTTCCTTGCCGGTGAAGTCGCTCTTCCCGCTGCCGCCGGTGTCACCGCCACCGGAGCTGGAGCCGCTGGTGGGAGTGGCGCCGGCGCTGCCTGTCGGCAGACCCGTGGGGAGCCCGGTGGGAAGCCCCGTCGGCACGCCCGTGGGCAGGCCCGTCGGGAGACCCGTGGGCAGCCCGCCTGTGGTGCCGCCCGCGTCGGTGACCTTGATGGTCGCGCCGGGCTTCACGGTCTCCTTGGGCGAGCACTTGGTGTCCGTCGAGATCGGCTTGCTGACGTTGATGTTGTACTTGTCAGGGGTCAGCGTCACCTCGCCGGGCGCCGTCAGCTTGATCTTGCCCTTCATGTCGGAGAGCACCATCGGGCTGTTCTTCTTGATCGGCGGGTTGGAGCGGGCGCCCTCCACCGCCAGGTCCGCGGTCTGCGCGCCGCCCACCTTCACCGTGCCCGTCGGCTTGACGGTGTCCTTGTCCAGGTCGAGGACGTCAGGGTTGTTCGAGGCGGCCTGTGTCGTCTTCCAGACGACCTCGACCTCGTCCCCCACCTTCGCCTCGGCGGGCGCCGTGATCTCCACCTTGGTCGTGCCCTCCACGGGGGGCAGGCCGGAGATCGAGGGCGGGATGCACTCGGTCTTGTACGCGACTTCGGCGGCCTGTGCCGGTGCGGCGGCGAGCAGGAGGCCCGCACCGCCCAGCATCAGGGCGACGCCGGCCGCGCTCACTCTCCGTTGGGTGCTCACGTGTTTCCCTTCGTTGTCGGGCTGTTGTCTGACGGTGCGGAGAGCTGACCGGCCGGTGCGCCCGGATCGGTGTCCGGGGTGAACCAGGGCAGGGCCGTAGTGGTGTGGGTGCCGGTTCCCGTGGTGTCGCGCGGCGGGCTCGCGGCGCGCCGGGAGGACTCGGGCAGGCGCAGCTTCGGTACGCGCGCGGCCAGTTCGGGAAAGTGCAGCGCGCCCCGGTGCCGGCCCGCGCCGCCGGAGCGCCGAGGGCGTACGCGGTCGACGACGGCCATCCCGATCCGGAACACGGCGGCCGGTACGACGACGCAGAGCAGGATCCAGAAGAGCGTCACGCCCCAGGGGCGGCCGACGCCCCACGGCTGCTCGGCGAGGACCTTGCCGCCGAACTTGAGGGAGACCAGGTAGTTGCCGTGTGCCCCCGAGGTGAGCTCGACGGGTAGCTTGATCTGCGCCTTCCTGCCGGGGTCGATCGTGCCGCGCCACTGCTGGTCCTCCCACTGCGGGGCGAACACGCCGTGGGAAGTGCCGACCTGGAAGACCGGGTCCTTGAGGGGGGCCGAGCCGACGTTGCCCACGGTGAAGACGAAGGTGCGCGACGCCGGGGCGCCGAACCAGGTCAGGACGCCGCTCGAACCGTCGAGCCGGGTGTCGGTGAGGACGGACAGCTTGCCGGCGCCCGACTGCGCGGGGAGCGCCTTGACCGGATGGCCCGCGACCTCGAGCACCGCGTCCGCCTGCGCCTTGTCGCCGGTGACGGTCGCCACGTGGACGACGCACGGGCAGGGCACGGGCGGCTCGGCGACCGGGAGCTTCTTGCTGAAGGTGCCCTTGTCCCCGGTGGTGACGGCGCGGCCGTCGGCGTTGGCGCAGGAGTTCGTGCCGCCGATGACTCCCCTGCCGGGTTCGGACTGACCGCAGATCAGCATCATGAGCAGCGTCCTGGGACGCCAGCCCGAGCCGCCGACGGTGATCGAACCGCCCGTGCCCGCCTGGGACTTGGAGAGGGTGACGACCGGCCCCTCGGCGGCGGAGGCGGCCTGCAGCGGCAGGGCGGCGAGGCCGAGCGCGGTGACGAGGACGAGCGCTGCCGCCCACAGCCGGGGCCCGCAGCGGTGGCGGCGGTTCATGACCAACTCCCTTGGATCTCTTGGCTCCCGTGGTTCCCGCTGTTCGCGCCGTTCTCGCTGCTCTCGCTGTTCTTGCCGTTCTTGCCGTTCCCGGCATGGCCACCGGTCGAATGCCGCCGTCGGCGTACGAACCAGAAGGCCGCGCCCCCGGCGGCCAGGATCACGGCGCACGTTCCGGCGACCGCCGCCCACGGCACGAACCGCTTCGTCGCCGTCGCCTCGTCGTGCGCTCCGCCCCCGGCCGTGACCGTGAGCCGCACCCGGACCGAGTCGAGGGCGGGGGCGTTCTTCCAGGGCTCGCTGAGGGTGACGCGTCGGCCCGGCAGCAGCTCGACCGGCAGGGTGCGCGGGCGCCGGTCGAGCGCCCGGCCGAGTACGCCGTCGGCGCGCACGGCGAGCCTCGGGGTCAGGACGGTGTTGCCGCGGTTGACGAGGTCGTACGAGATCCGGCCGCCGGCGACCCGGACCCGCTCGACGGTGAGCGCCGAGAGGGTGGGGCCGCTGACCCGCAGATGGACGCTGACCCCGGAGTCCCGCCCGTTCGCGCTCGCCACGACGGCGCCCGGGTGGTCGCCGGGCGTGGCGTCGGCCGGGACGGTGACGGTGAAGGGCACCTCGGCGCGGGTGCGCGCCGGGATCTTCACCTCGCGCCGGGCGAAGGTGATCCACGCGCCCGTGTCGGTCGACCTCGCGCGCAGGGAGAGGGCGCCGGTGCCGGTGTTGTCGGCGTCGGCGCCACGCAGCCGTACGGTCAGGGGGCGGCTGCCGGGGTTGGTGACGGCCACCTCGTCCTGGAGCACGGTGCCGGGCACCCCCTCCGCGTAGAAGTAGGGGCGCCCGTCCTGCGCGGGTCTGGTGCCGCCGCCGGCCGACGGCGAGACGGACCAGGCGGGCGCCGTGCCGGCCGCGGCCGCCGGGACCCCCGCCCCCGCGGTCAGCAGGACGGCGGCCCCGCACAGCGCGCGCAGGCGGGCGCGGGCCCGGGCCCGGGGACTGGACGGCATCGGCGGCTCCAGGTCGTCGCGTACGGATGTCGGACGGGCACGGCCGCCGAGGTCAGCGCGCCGCCTGGTTACGCCGCGTCAGCCACAGCACGCCCGCGGCGCCCGCGAGCAGCACCGTGCCGCCGAGGGTGCCGAGCGCGATCGCGGAGTCCTCGGGTCCCGTCTGCGGCAGTTCGCCGCCGGACGGGGTGCTCTGCGAGCCGCCCGAAGTGCCGCCACCCCCGGCCGACTTGACGTCCAGGGTCAGTGACGGCTTCGGGCTGTTCGCGGGTGTGCACGTGGTCGTGGTGCCGAGCGCCTTGATGGTGAGGACACCCGCCGTGAAGGTGACCTTGCCGCTCTTCGCCGGGGTGTAGGTGCCCGACAGGTCGCTGATCTTGATGGGGGTGTTGGCGGGGACCGCTTCCGCGTTCGGCGGCCCGGACACCGGCAGGGAGCCGGTCTCCGCGCCCCCCAGTTTGATGACGGCGCTGGGCTTCATGGCGCCCTTGCCGAGCTCGACCGGGCTGGACGAGACGCCCTTCTGGAAGGACATGGTGATCTTGTAGCCGCTGCCGCTCTTCACGCCCTTGATGTCGATCGGGGAGACCGCTCCCTTGTTCCCGATCGGCGTCTTGCACTGGTAGTTGACGTCCTGCACATCGGCCTGGGCTGCGGGGGCGGCCATCAGCACCCCGGAGCCGGCCAGGGCCGCGGCCAGCGCGAGCGCTGCCGTTCGCTTCTGGTACGTCCGGTACGACACCTCGAGTTCCCCTCATGCCGGGAGTTCCTGAGTTGCACGCGCCAAGTTACTGACGGCACATCAGATTGGGCGCTCAAGGTACGCCGGGGACCTTGTCGAGGGAAGACATAAGTGCGCGCCGGATCCGAAGGGATCCGGCGCGTGCGAAGAGACGTGCGAACCCGGGGTAACCCCAGGCCCCCCAAGGGCTCCCGTCAGGCGGGTGCCCCGACTTCGGCCCACACGGTCTTGCCGGGGAGGCCTGCGGTCCTGACGACCCCCCAGTCCACGCACAGGCGCTGCACGATGAACATCCCGTGCCCTCCGGGGCGGCCGGCGCGGTGCGGGGTCCGGGGCGCAGGCTGTCCGGACCCCCGGTCGGAGACCTCGATGCGCAGCACCTTGCCGTCGCAGGAGATGCGCAGCTCCTCGGGGCCCTCTGCGTGCAGACAGGCATTGGTGACCAGCTCGGAGACGACGAGCAGGACATCCTCGGCGGCGGCCCGCCGGTCGGCGGTGTCCGCCGGCATCCAGCCCCACGCGTGCAGCGCCTCGCGGGTGAAGTCACGGGCCAGGGGGACGATGCCGGCCGCCCCGACCAGGTTCAGCCTGCGGCTCTGGTGCCCGGCTGCCCGCCCGACGTCGACGGGGGGCAGACCTGGCGTGCCACCGGTTTCGCCGGCGGCTTCCGGCTCCGGGCCGCGGTCGCCCGGCGAGTAAGGCCGGGTGGTGCCCATCAGCACTTCACCTCACCGAGACTCTTGACGTGTGATGTGTGGAAAAGATCCGCCGTGGCGGCGTGGTCCGGCGTGGGACCCAGCATGTCTCCTGCCCGACCGATCCGTGAGAACACCCACTTGTTCGGCATGGCTGGTGTGACGCTGGTAACGCCTCGATCACGTAGAGACAACTGACGCGTAACTTCCGTGCTTCACCTGCGTACGCGTCCCGTCAGTCGTCGAGAGCCGCGCTCAGCGACTCATGGACGGTGAAGACGGCTTCCGCGCCGGTGATCTCGAAGACCCGGGCCACCACGGGCAGCATCCCGGCCAGATGGACTCCGCCGCCGGCGGCCTCCGCCTTGAGACGGGCACCGAGCAGCACATTGAGCCCGGTCGAATCACAGAACTCGAGCCGTGAGCAGTCGATCACCAACCGTGAGAATCCGGCGGTGAGACAGCTCTCCAGGGGTTCTCGCAATAGATCGGCGGTGTGGTGATCCAGCTCACCCGCCGGAGTCACGACGGCGCTGACGCCCTCTTCCCGCACCTCGACCAGAAGCCGGCCCCGATGCGCGCTGCCGACTGTCCCGCGGTCCATGACGTCTCTCTCTTCCGAGTCTGCTCGACCGTCGTGGCTGTTCATTGACGCCCTCGAACACTACGCCTTCAGTATGCCCTCCGGTACCCGAACAACCCCTAGGAATCGGACATTTACGCACAGAACGCACTTGCGGGCGGAGCGTAAAAGCGGGTAGGCCTAGTAAGGACAGCTATCGACCACGGCCGGCTTTGGAGGCGCCGCACACCGTAGTGCACGTATTGGCACCGGCAGCCATATGCCGAGAACGATGGAGGACATCATGTCACCCCGGCTCGACGAATCGCGTACTGACCAGGCGTCGACGTCGACACCCCCACCGGAACACGAGGCCTTCGACAACCTGGCCGGCCTGCCGGAGATCCCGCCTTTCGACGAGGTGGGCCCCGTGGATGCCCGGGCCCTGTCCAAAACGCTTTTCGAACGGCTGGAGTCCCTCGAAGAGGGCACCCACGAGTATTCGTATGTCCGCAACACGCTGGTTGAACTCAATCTCGCCCTGGTGAAGTTCGCGGCGTCCCGGTTCCGCTCCCGCAGCGAGCCGATGGAGGACATCATCCAGGTCGGCACGATCGGCCTGATCAAGGCGATCGACCGCTTCGAGCTGAGCCGCGGCGTCGAGTTCCCCACGTTCGCGATGCCGACCATCGTCGGCGAGATCAAGCGCTTCTTCCGTGACACGTCCTGGTCGGTCCGCGTTCCGCGGCGGCTCCAGGAGCTTCGTCTCGACCTTGCCAAGGCGGGCGACGAACTCGCCCAGCAGTTCGACCGCGCACCGACGGTGGGCGAGCTCGCCGAGCGCCTGGGCATCACGAACGACGAGGTCGTCGAGGGCATGGCCGCCTCCAACGCCTACACGGCCAGCTCCCTGGACGCACAGCCCGAGGAGGACGACTCCGAGGGCGCCCTCGCGGACCGCATCGGGTACGAGGACCACGGACTCGAGGGCATCGAGTACGTCGAGTCCCTGAAGCCCCTGATCGCCGAACTCCCGTCCCGGGACCGGAAGATCCTCTCCCTGCGCTTCGTCGCCAACATGACGCAGTCGGAGATCGGTGAGGAGCTGGGCATCTCCCAGATGCACGTGTCCCGGCTGCTGTCGCGCACGCTGGTACGCCTGCGCAAGGGCCTCACGCTCGAGGAATAGCCGTCACGCCTGAGCCATGACCTCCGTCGCCTCCGCGCACGCAGCGCGGAGGCGACGTGTGTCACGGCTCAGGCGGCGCGTACTCCGCGCCGCCAGACCGCCGACACCAGCGGCACGCCCGGCCGGTACGCCAGGTGCACATGGCTCGGCGCGTCGAGCAGGGCCAGGTCCGCGTACGCGCCCGGCGCCACGCGGCCGATGTCGTCGCGGCGCAGCGCCCGCGCGCCACCCGCCGTCGCGGACCAGATCGCCTCGTCCGGCGTCATCCCCATGTCCCGTACGGCCAGGGCGATGCAGAACGGCACCGAGGACGTGAAGGACGAGCCCGGGTTGCAGTCCGTGGACAGCGCCACGGTCGCTCCCGCGTCCAGGAGGCGGCGGGCGTCGGGCCACTCGGCGCGCGTGGAGAACTCGGCGCCGGGCAGCAGCGTGGCGACCGTCGCGCTGTTGGCGAGGGCGTCGACGTCCGCGTCCGTGAGGTGCGTGCAGTGGTCGGCGCTCGCCGCGTCGAGTTCGACGGCGAGCTGGACCCCGGGGCCGTGGCCGAGCTGGTTCGCGTGGACGCGGGGGTGCAGGCCGCGGGCCTTGCCGGCCGTGAGGATCGCGCGGGCCTGGTCGCCGTCGAAGGCGCCCTTCTCGCAGAAGACGTCGACCCAGCGGGCGTGCGGGGCGCAGGCGTCCAGCATCTCGCCGGTGACGAGCGCGACGTAGGCGGCCGGGTCGTCCGCGTAGTCCGGCGACACGATGTGCGCGCCGAGGTAGGTGACCTCGTCGGTGTGCCGCGCCGCGATGCGCAGCGCCCTCTCCTCGTCTTCGGTGGTCAGCCCGTAGCCCGACTTCGTCTCGAACGTCGTCGTGCCCTGGCGCAGCGCCTCGGCGAGGTAGTGCGTGAGGTTCGCCTCCAGCTCCGCGTCCGTGGCGGCGCGGGTGGCCGCGACCGTCGTACGGATGCCTCCGGCGGAGTAACTGCGGCCCGACATACGGGCGTTGAACTCCTGGGTGCGGTCGCCCGCGAACACCAGGTGGGAGTGCGAGTCGACGAAGCCGGGGATGACGGCGCGGCCCTCGGCGTCGTGGGTGGCGTCGGCGGCGGGGGCCTTCGCCTGCGGCCCCACCCAGACGATCCGGTCGCCCTCGACGACCACCGCCGCGTTCTCGATGAGCCCGAGCGGGCTGTCGCCGTGGGCCGGGTCGTTGGTGACCAGGGAGCCGATGTTGGTGATGACGGTGGTGGTCATGGTTCCTCTCCGTGGGTGGAAAATCCTCAAACGCCGGAGGGCTGTCGTGTCAGCCCGTCCGGCGTTCGAGGACATTCGGGAAGAGGCGGGCTGAGGGAGAGGGGACAGCCTTACGCCCGCAGCGCCCCGATCGCCGCGGCCAGCGCCCCGGGGACGTCTCCGACCAGCTCGTGCCGGCCGTCACGGACGATGTGCCGGCCGCCCACGACCGTGTGCCGCACGTCCGCGGCCGACGCCGCGAACACCGCCGTCTCCGCCCCGAGGCGCGGCACCGGGCCCGCCGTCCGTACGGAGTCCAGCGCGACCGTCGTGAGGTCGGCGAGGGCCCCGCGTTCGATCCGGCCGGCGTCGTTCCAGCCGAGCGCCGCGTGACCGTCGGCCGTGGCGGCGCGCAGCAGCGCCGCCGCCGTCCAGTGGCCCCGCGTCCGCGTGCGCAGCCGCTCGTTCAGCTCCATCGCCCGCGCCTCTTCGAAGAGGTCGATGACGGCGTGGCTGTCCGAGCCCAGGGAGAGCGGTGAGCCCTCCTTCTGGAGGGCGACGGCGGGACCGATGCCGTCGGCCAGGTCGCGTTCCGTGGTGGGGCACATGCACGTGCCCGTCCCGGAACCGCCGAGCAGGGCGATGTCCTCGTCGGTGAGGTGCGTGTTGTGGACGCCCGTGGTGTTCGGGCCGAGCACGCCGTGGTCCGCGAGGAGCCGGGTCGGCGTGCAGTCGTGCGCGGCCAGGCACGCCTCGTTCTCCGCGGTCTGCTCGGAGAGGTGGACGTGCAGGGGCGCGCCGCGCGTCCCCGCCCACTCGGCGACCGTGTCGAGCTGGTCCGCGGGGACGGCCCGCACGGAGTGGATCGCCGCGCCGATGCGCGCGTGGTCGCGGTCCTTGAGGAGCGTGGCCCGCTCGGCCCACGCCTCGGTGGTGCCGTCGGAGAAGCGCCGCTGGTGGCGGTCCGGCTCCTTGCCGAAGCCCGACGAGACATACGCCGTGTCGAGGAGCGTGATGCGGATGCCGGCCTCGGCGGCCGCCGCGATCAGGGCCTCGCCCATCGCGTTGGGGTCGTCGTACGGGGTGCCGTCCGGCGCGTGGTGCAGATAGTGGAACTCGCCGACGGTGGTGATCCCGGCGAGCGCCATCTCCGCGTACACCGCCCTGGCCAGCGCGTGATACGTGTCCGGGGTCAGCCGGTCCGCGACCGAGTACATGACCTCGCGCCACGTCCAGAACGTGCCCGAGCCCACCTGGACGGTGGAGCGCAGGGCGCGGTGGAAGGCGTGGCTGTGGGCGTTGGCCAGGCCGGGGACGGTCAGACCGCGCAGAACGGTCGCGCCGGGGGGCGGGGTGTCGACGCCGGTGCGCACGTCCGCGATGCGGCCGTCCTGCGACACCTCGACGACCACGCCCGGCTCGACCTCCGGGTCGAGCCAGGCATGCTCCAGCCAGTACGTCACCTGCACGCCAAGCCCTCCAGTACGTCGGCGAGTGCGCTCACTCCGGCGAGGCAGTCGTCCTCCGCGGCGTGTTCGGCCGGGGAGTGCGAGACGCCCGTGGGGTTGCGCACGAACAGCATGGCGGTCGGCACGGAGTCCGCGAGGATTCCGGCGTCGTGTCCCGCGCCGGTGCCGAGCACCGGGACGGTGAGCTGGTCGTCGGTGCCGAGGATGCGGCCGAGCTCGTCGCGCAGCGCGTGGTCGAACTCGACGACCGGCGTGAACGACTCGCGCACGGTCTCCAGGTCGATGCCGTGCGCGTCGGCGTACTCGCGGGCCGCCTTCTCGACGGCCGTGACGACCGTGTCGAGGGTCTGCTGGTCGGCGGCGCGGGAGTCGAGCCAGCCGCGGACCAGGGACGGGATGGCGTTGACGCCGTTCGGCTCGACGGAGATCTTGCCGAACGTGGCGACGGCGCCCGCGAGTTCCGCCTCGCGGCGGGCCGCGAGGACGGTCTGCGCGTACGACAGCATCGGGTCGCGGCGGTCCACGAGACGCGTGGTGCCCGCGTGGTTGGCCTCGCCGCGGAAGTCGAAGCGCCAGCGGCCGTGCGGCCAGATCGCGCTCGCGATGCCCACGGCGTCGCCGGACAGGTCCAGGGCACGCCCCTGCTCCACGTGCAGCTCGACGAAGGCGCCGATGCGCGCGAGCCGCTCGGGGTCGGGGCCGATCGTCTCCGGGTCGTGGCCCGCCCGCTCCATGGCCTGCGGGAGGCTGACGCCGTCGCCGTCCCGCAGCTGCGCCGCCTGCTCCGGGGTGAGCCGGCCCGCGGTGAGGCGGGAGCCGACACAGGCCAGGCCGAACCGGGCCCCCTCCTCGTCACCGAAGTTGGTGAGGGCGAGGGGGCGGGTGAACTCCGCTCCCCTGCGGCGGAGTTCGTCGAGGGCGGCGAAGGACGACACGACCCCGAGGGGCCCGTCGAACGCGCCGCCGTCCGGTACGGAGTCCAGGTGGGAGCCCGTGACGACGGCGTCCCCCGCGGCGGGGTCGCCGAGCCAGGCCCACTGGTTGCCGTTGCGGTCGAGTTCGTAGGTCAGGCCGCGGGACTCGGCCTGGTCCTTGAACCAGGCCCGGCAGTCGGTGTCGGCGGCGGTCCAGGCGAAGCGTCGGTAGCCGCCGCTCTCGTTGTTGCGGCCGATGGGCGCGAGGTCGCGCCACATCTCGCCGAAGGAAGCACTCGTCACGCGTCGTCACCCTCGCGCATCGGCACCCGCACCCCGCGCTCGGCCGCGACGTCGGCCGCGTGCTCGTAGCCCGCGTCGACGTGACGGATGACGCCCATGCCGGGGTCGTTGGTCAGGACGCGCTCGATCTTCTGCGCGGCCAGCTCGGTGCCGTCGGCGACGCACACCTGGCCGGCGTGGATGGAGCGGCCCATGCCGACGCCGCCGCCGTGGTGGATGGAGACCCAGGAGGCGCCGGAGGCCGTGTTGACCAGGGCGTTGAGCAGCGGCCAGTCGGCGATGGCGTCGGAGCCGTCCTTCATCGCCTCGGTCTCGCGGTACGGGGAGGCGACCGAGCCGGAGTCGAGGTGGTCACGGCCGATGGCGACCGGGGCGGAGAGCTCACCGGAGGCGACCATCTCGTTGAACTTCAGACCGGCCAGGTGGCGTTCGCCGTAGCCGAGCCAGCAGATACGCGCCGGGAGACCCTCGAAGGCGATCCGCTCGCCGGCCATGTCGATCCAGCGGTGCAGGTGCTTGTTCTCCGGGAACAGCTCCTTGATCGCCTTGTCCGTCTTGGCGATGTCCTCCGGGTCGCCGGACAGGGCGGCCCAGCGGAACGGGCCGAGGCCCTCCTCGAACAGCGGGCGGATGTGCGCCGGGACGAAGCCGGGGAAGTCGAAGGCGCGCTCGCAGCCGGCCTTGCGGGCCTCGTCGCGGATGGAGTTGCCGTAGTCGAAGACCTCGGCACCCTTGTCGAGGAAGCCGAGCATGGCCTCGACATGGAGGCGCATCGAGTGGCGCGCCTTGTCGGTGAAGCCGGCCGGGTCGGCCTCGCGCTCCTTGTCCCAGTCCTCGACCGAGATGCCGACGGGCAGGTAGGCCAGCGGGTCGTGGGCGGAGGTCTGGTCGGTGACGATGTCGATCGGGGCCTCGCGGCGCAGCAGCTCCGGGAAGATCTCGGCGGCGTTGCCGACGACGCCGATGGACAGGCCGCGGCGCTCGTCGCGGGCCTGGACCGCGAGCTCCAGGGCGTGGTCCAGGTTGTCGGCCTTGACGTCCAGGTAGCGGGTGCCGATGCGGCGGTCGATGCGGGTCTCGTCGACGTCGACACAGATCGCGACGCCCTCGTTCATCGTCACGGCGAGGGGCTGGGCGCCGCCCATGCCGCCGACGCCGGCGGTGAGGGTGATCGTGCCGGCGAGAGTGCCGTTGAACTTCTTGCGGGCGACCGCGCCGAAGGTCTCGTACGTGCCCTGGACGATGCCCTGCGAGCCGATGTAGATCCACGAGCCGGCCGTCATCTGGCCGTACATGGTGAGGCCCTCGGCCTCCAGCTTGCGGAACTCCTCCCAGTTGGCCCAGTCGCCCACCAGGTTGGAGTTGGCGAGCAGCACGCGCGGCGCCCACTCGCTGGTGCGCATGACACCGACCGGCTTGCCGGACTGCACGAGGAGGGTCTCGTCCGACTTCAGCGTCTTCAGCGTGCGCACGATCGCGTCGTACGCCTCCCAGGACCGGGCCGCCTTGCCGGTGCCCCCGTAGACGACCAGCTTGTCGGGGTACTCGGCGACCTCTGCGTCGAGGTTGTTCATGAGCATCCGCAGGGCACCCTCCTGCTGCCATCCCAGGGTGTTCAGTTCCGTACCGCGCGGGGCTCGTACGGGGCGGGGTCCTGACATGGCTGCCTCCTAGAAACTGTTGCCGTAGTTATTCACATCCTGGCGTTCTGAATAGAGCTAGTCAATACATCTCGGCGGCCGGTTGCCGTGGCGGCGCGCCGGGCATGGGTGATTACCTGGTCACAGAGATCTTCAGGAGGTCCGGCGGGCAACGCTCCAAAGGCGCTGCCGGGGCTCCGGGAGGGCCGCGCGGAGGAGCTTCCTCCGGGTAGGGCGGTGCCTCGACTCCCGCGACTATCAGGCCGGTTGGCGGATTTTAGTCGCTCCGCGCATGTTCCACTGGAAAATGCCAGAACCCTCACCTGGCCTCCGTACGTTGCGTAGCGTCGTGCACACGGCCGAACGTCACGTACGGGAGGAGTCCGGTGTGCCCGGAATCGACGAGTGCCTGCTGGAAGCCATGCGGCTGCCCGGTGCGCGGGGTGCCTCCGTGGTCGACTGGACCAGCGGACTCGCCCTCGGCACCGTCGGGGACTCGCCGAACGGGGACCACGAGGCGACCGCGGCGGAGGCCGCCGAGCTGGCCCGGATGACGGCCGAGCACCGCGCCTTCGCACCCGCAGGCGGCGCCGACTGGTCCGCCGGCGAGCCGCCGGTCGAGGACGTCATCGTCACCAGCCGGGACGGCTATCACGTACTGCGCTTCGTGCGGACCACGTTCGACAGCAGCGTCTTCCTCCATCTCTGGCTCGACCGGGAACAGGGCAACCTGGCGCTGTCCCGCATCCGGCTCGGCGAGATGGCGGACCGGCTGGTGCTCGGGTGACCACGACGGCGGCGGCCAGGGCCGAGGGCCGCACCACGACACCGGCCGGGGTCTCCCCCATGCTGCGCCGCCTCGCCGAGGAGCGGGCCACCGGCGCCCTGCTGCGCGACCGCGGCACGCTCTACCTCGCCGACGGACAGGTCGTGCACGCCGAGAGCCCCGCGACGCCGGGCATCGACGTCCTGCTCACCACCGGCGGCGCCCTGCACCCCGACGGCTGGTGGGAGGCCGTCGACGCGGCCGGGACACGGCAGCGGGTCGGCCGGTACCTCGTGGAGAGCGGCCGGCTCACCGACGGGGCGCTCGAACTGTGCCATCTGGGCGCCCTCTACGACGCCGCGTTCTTCGCACTCGCGCCCAGCGGCGCTCCGGCCCGCTTCCGCTACGGCGCCGCCCACTGGTTCGGCACCGTCCACCCCGTCTCCGTCGCGTCCGTGGAGGCCGAGACGCTGCGCCGGCGCGAGCTGCTGCACGGCATCTGGCCCGACGCCGCCGCCGACACCGCACCCCTCGAACGGGGCGGCGGCCACAGCCCCGCGGTCCCGCCCCGCCAGCGCGCCGTGCTCGCCCTGGTCGACGGGGCGCGCACCGCGGCCGACATCTCCCACGTCCTCGGCAGGCCCGCCTTCCACACCCTGGTGGATCTGCGCAGGCTCGCCGCCGCCGGCCTCGTACGGGCTGCGGCGCCGCGTCCGCTGCCGCCCCCGGCCACGCCCGCCTGGGCGGGCGCGGCGTCGACCGACCCCGATGTCGCCCTGTTACGCCGCCTCAGAGACGCGCTGGAGGCCCTGTGAGACGCGCGCTCCGCCAGCGTGCCGAGAGGAGACAGCTGATGACGGCCGAGGCCGAAGTCCTCGAAGAACTGCACCGGTTGAGAGCCCGCGTGCCCCGCCTCACGGGTGCGCTCGCGGCAGGTGTCGACGGGCTCGTCCTCGCCCACGACACCCCGGGCGTGGAGGCCGAGGGCATCGCCGCGCTCACCGCCGCCTCGCTCGGTGTGGCCCTGCGCATGGCCGACGCGACGGGGCGCGGTGACCTCCGCGAACTCCTCGTGCGCGGCACGCACGGCTATGTGGCCACCTACGCCGCCGGCCCGTCCGCGGTCCTGACGCTGCTCGCGGACGACCAGGTCAGCGTCGGCCGCCTGCACCTGGAGGGCCGCCGCAGCGGGGCGCGTATCGGCGAACTCGTGGCGGACGTCCTGACACCCGTCGAACCGCCCGCGCCCGACCGGCGCCAGCCCCGGCCGTCGACCCGGCAGCAGCGGCTGCCCACCCGCCCCGTACCGCCCCAGTCCGCTTCCTGAACGAAACCACCGCACACGCGATCCCCCGAAAGGACCGACCATGGCCAACACCGAAGCCGCCCTCAAGGACGCCGTCACCTCGATCGAAGGCGCCGCCGCCGCCGCGCTCGTCGACTACACGAGCGGCATGGCGCTCGGCACCATCGGCGGCACCAAGGACTTCGACCTCGAAGTGGCCGCCGCCGGCAACACCGACGTCGTACGGGCCAAGCTCCGCACCATGGAGCACCTCGGCCTCAAGGACGAGATCGAGGACATCCTGATCACGCTCGGCACCCAGTACCACCTGATCCGCCTGCTGTCGGGGCGCTCAGGCAACGGCCTCTTCCTCTACCTGGTCCTCGACAAGAGCCGCGCCAATCTGGCGATGGCACGCCACCAGCTGAAGAAGATCGAGGCCGAGCTCGAGGTCTGAGCCTCCCGCCGCCCGGAGCGCCGCGCCCCGCCGGGCGCGGCGCTGGCGGTAACGGGTCTCAGTCCTCCCAGTCCGACGTCTCGCGCTGCTTGCGCGTCGCCCCGAAGCGCGGCATCCACCGCACCGCGTGCAGCGCGTTCACCCCGACGATGCCCGTCCAGGCGATCAGCAGGCCGGGCAGATCAGCGTTGACGACGGCGATCGCGGACAGCGGGATGGCGAGGACCAGGGAGACGATGCCGAAGCCGAAGCGCTCGCCCCAGCTGTCGCCGTCGCCGCTCGGGGAGCGCGCGCCCCGGGCGACGACCATCTGCTGCTCCGCCAGCTGCCGCCGCACGCGGCGGTCCACGGCACCGTCGAGGCGCTGCTCGACCTTGTCCAGGAACGAGTCGACGAGCGCGGACTCGTACTCTTCGCCGAGTTCCCTGCGTGCGTGCAGGGTGGCGTCGAGTTCCTTCTTGAGTTCGGCGTCACGGGCTTCCATACCGGCCAACGTTACGGAGCCGGCGCCGCCGTGACAGTGGGGCTAACCCCCCTCTTGTCCCTGGGCCGTGCCCTACTCGGCCGCCACCGGCTCACGCAGCGTCCGCTCGGGGATGTGCGCCGTGTTGCGCCGGGCCACGGCCCAGTACAGGACGGCCGGCACCACGAGCCCCACGATCCAGGAGATGTCGGCGCCGCCGAGCGGCCCGACGAGCGGACCCGTGTAGAAGGCCGTGGCGAGGAACGGGAGCTGGGCCAGGAGCCCGACGCCGTACACGGTGAGCGCGTCCCAGCGCCAGGCGCCGTAGCGCCCGTGCGGGTCGGAGAGGGCCGGGATGTCGTACCGCTCCTTGGAGATCAGGTAGTAGTCGACCAGGTTGATCGCCGACCAGGGCGTGAAGAACGTCAGCAGGAACAGCAGGAAGTCCTTGAAGGACGACAGGAAGCTGTCCTTGCCGACCAGCGCGACCGCCGTGCCCGCGATCATGATCAGCGCGATGTACGCGGCCCTGGCGCGCTGCGAGAGGACCTTCTGCCCGCGGAATCCGCTGACGCTCGTCACCATCGACATGAAGCCGCCGTACGTGTTGAGCACGTTGATGGTCAGCTTGCCGAGCGCGATCACGAAGTACAGGAACGAGGCGATGATCCCGGCGCCGCCGAGGCCGACCACGTAACTGACCTGGTTATCGAGGAACTTCGCGCCCGCCGTCGCCGCGACGAGGACGCCGAACGTCATCGACCACTGCGAGCCGATCGCCGACCCTGACAGCGTCCACCAGAACGTGGACTTCGCCGACGTCGTGCGGGGCAGATAGCGCGAGTAGTCCGCGACGTACGGGCCGAAGGCGAGCTGCCAGGACGCGGAGAGCGAGATGGCGAGCAGGAACATCGGGGCGTCGAAGTGCGCATCGTGCAGCAGCGCGGACAGGTCGACCCGGTCCAGGAGCCGGATGCCGAGGTAGACGAAGGCGATCGCGCACACGATGCTGGCGACCCGGCCGAGCGCGTGGATGACGCGGTAGCCGACGGTCGCCATCGCCCCGGTGACCAGGGCGAACACGACGATGCCCGTGGTGTCCCCGGTGTGCGTGAGCTCGCCGACGGCCTGCCCGGCGAGCACGCTGCCGCTGGCGAAGAACCCGACGTACATCAGGATCACCAGGAGCAGCGGGACGACCGCGCCGCGCACACCGAACTGGGCGCGGGACTGGATCATCTGCGGCAGGCCGAGCCTGGGGCCCTGCGCCGAGTGCAGCGCCATGACGGCGCCGCCCAGCAGGTTGCCGACGACGAGACCGACGAGCGACCAGACCACGTCGCCGCCGAAGACGACGGCGAGCGCGCCCGTCACGACGGCGGTGATCTGGAGGTTCGCGCCGAGCCAGAGCGTGAACTGCGAGAACGCCGTTCCGTGGCGTTCCGCGTCGGGTACTACGTCGATGGAGCGGCGCTCCACGAGTGCTTCGGCCATGATCCGACTCTCCTTCAGCCCTTGCTGATCCCGTGCTGACGCGCGTACGCGTCGGCGACGTCCTGGGGATCCTTCTTGTCCTTGTCCACCTGCCGGTTGAGCTCGGTGAGCTGCTCCGTCGTCAGTACGTTGCCCAGGCGCGCGAGCGCCTTGCGGACCGTCGAGTCGGCCTTGCGGTCGGCGACGAGCGGGACGACGTGCTGGCCGGGGACGAGGTTCTTGGGGTCGGTGAGGACGACCCAGTGGTTGTCGACGATGTCCGTGTCGGTGGTGAAGAGGTTCGCCACGTCGACGTCGCCCTTCTTCAGGGCGCCCTTGACCAGCGGCCCCGACGAGTCGAGGGACTTGAACTCCTTGAACTCGACGCCGTACACGTCCTTCAGGCCGACCGCGCCGACCTGGCGCTTCTTCACCTCGGGGGCGGCGCCGATGACGAGCTTGCCGTTGTGGTTCGCCAGGTCGGCGAGCGAGGTCAGCTTGTACTTCCTGGCCGTCTCGCGGGTGACGACGAACGCGTCGGAGTCCTCCGCCAGGCCGTAGGGCAGGATCTGCAGGCCCTTGGGCAGGGCGACGGCGAGGGCGTTCTGCATCTCGCCCTCCTCGGTGGCCGTCGACTTCGGGTCGAGGTAGTGCAGGAGGGCGCCCTGGTACTCGGGGAGCAGGTCGATGTCCCCGCCCTCGAGGGCGGGGATGAGGATCTCGCGGGTGCCGAGGTTGGGGCGGACCTTCGTCTTCACGCCGGCCGCTTCGAGAGCGGCCGCGTACAGGTAGCCGAGCACCTGGTTCTCGGTGAAGTTGGCGGTGCCGATGGTGACGCCGTTCTTGCTGGAGCCGCCGCCCCCGCCGCCCGAGCCCTGGCCGTCGAGAGAGGTGATGCCGCCGCCGCATGCGGCGAGCGCGGGGACGGAGGCTGCGGCGAACAGGCCGCCGATGACAGTCCTGCGGTTCATCTTGCGTGCTCCTAGGCCGACTTGGCGGGGCGGTGGCGGAAGAGGGCGCGCTGCAGTGCGGAGAGCGCGAGGTCGAGTACCACGGCGACGACCGCCACGAGGACGGCACCGCCGAGCACCTGCACGAGGTCGCGCTGGGCGAGCCCGTCGAAGACGTAGCGACCGAGGCCGCCGAAGGAGACGTACGCGGCGATGGTCGCCGTGGCGACGACCTGGATCAGGGCGAGCCGCAGGCCGGTCATGATCAGGGGCATCGCGAGCGGCAGCTCGACCTGGAACAGGACCTGGTGGCCGCGCATGCCCTGGCCGCGCGCCGCGTCCTTGACCTCCGGGTCGACGGCGCTCATGCCCGCGTACGTGTTGGTGACGATCGACGGGACCGCGAGGGCCACGAGCGCGATGTAGACCGGCCACATGGACAGGCCGCTCGCCAGGAAGACGAGGACGACCAGGCCGACGGTCGGCAGCGCGCGGCCGAAGCTGGACAGGTTGATCGCGAGGAACGCGCCGCGCCCGGTGTGGCCGATGAGCAGGCCGAGCGGCAGGGCGATGACGGCCGCGATGAGCGTGGCGAGCAGCGAGTACTGCAGGTGCTCGGCGAGGCGGTGCCCGATGCCGTCGGGGCCCGCCCACTGGTCGGCGTCGACCAGCCACGCGCCGAGGTTCTTGAAGAGCTCGTACATCTCAGGCACTCCTCCGGCGGCGGGTCCAGGGGGTCAGCACGTACTGCACGGCGACGAGGACCGCGTCCGCGGCGAGCGCGAGGAGCAGGGTCAGCACGACGCCGGCGATGACCGGGGTCGGGAAGTTGCGCTGGAACCCGTCGGTGAACAGCTGGCCGAGCCCGCCGTCGCCGATGTACGTCGCCACGGAGACCAGGGAGATCGCCATGACGGTCGCGATGCGCACCCCGGCCATGATCACCGGCAGGGCGAGCGGCAGTTCGACGGTGAGCAGGGTGCGCAGCGGGCGCGTCCCCATGGCCTTCGCGGCCTCCTTGGTCTTCGCCGGCACCGAGTCGAGGCCCTCGACGGTGTTCCGCAGGAGCACCACGAGCGTGTAGATCGTCAGGCCGATGACCGTGGTGGTGCGGGTGAGACCGGAGACCGGGAGCAGCAGGACGAACACCGCGATCGACGGGATCGTGAACAGGACGTTCGAGAACCCGAGCAGGAAGCCGCGCAGCGGCTTGACGCGATGGGCGACGACGGCGAGCGGCAGCGAGATGACCAGGCCCAGCACGACGGCGGAGAGCGCCGCCTGGAGGTGCGAGAGCGTGAGCGTGGTGAGGTCGGAGGTGTGCTCCGATATCCAGGACCAGTCGATGGTCATGAGGCCACGTCCGTGTCCTCGTGGACGGCGGTGTCACTGGTGTCGCCGGCGTTCTCGGGGGTGTCCAGGCGGGTGCCGGCGGCTATGTGGGCGAGGCCCGCGCGGTCGTGGATCTCGTCGCGGGACGTGACGCCGGTCAGGACCCCGTCGGCGTCGACCCGGGCCACGAGGCCGCCGGGCGCCGCGATCGACTCGTTCAGCGCCGACAGGAGCGAGTCCGAGTCCCGCAGCGGGCGCACCGGCACCTCGGCGGAGGTGCCCTCGTCGCGCCACAGCAGCGGCTTGCGGGCCGCGTCGAGGACCAGTTCCCAGCCGGTGCCCTCGGGGGCCGGCCCCTGGCCGACGTCCGCGAGCGTGGTCAGGGACAGCAGCTTCAGGCCGCGCTCGGCGCCCAGGAAGTCGGCGACGAAGTCGTCCGCGGGGCGGGCGAGCAGCTCGGCGGGCGGCGCGCACTGCACGAGGTGACCGCCCGTGCGGAAGACGGCTATCCGGTCGCCGAGCCGCACGGCCTCGTCGATGTCGTGCGTGACGAAGACGATGGTCTTGTTCAACTCCTGCTGAAGACGCAGGAGTTCGTCCTGGAGCTGCGTACGCACGACGGGGTCGACCGCGCCGAACGGCTCGTCCATGAGCAGCACCGGCGGGTCGGCTGCGAGCGCGCGGGCCACGCCGACGCGCTGCTGCTGGCCGCCGGAGAGCTGGTGCGGGTAGCGCTTGCCGGCCTCGGCGGTGAGGCCGACGGTCTCCAGGAGCTCGGCCGCCCTCGCCCGCGCCTTGCGCCGGCCCCAGCCGAGCAGGAGCGGCACGGTCGCGATGTTGTCGAGGACGGTGCGGTGCGGGAAGAGGCCCGACTGCTGGATGACGTACCCGATGGAGCGGCGCAGCTCGGCCGCGTCCTGCTCAAGGACGTCGCGGCCGCCGACGCGGATGGTGCCGGAGGTCGGGTCGACCATCCGATTGATCATCCGCAGACTGGTCGTCTTCCCGCAACCGGAAGACCCGACGAAGACGGTCACGCCCCCTTCCGGCATGTCGAGCGTCAGGTCGTGCACTGCCGTCGTGCCGTTCGGGAAGCGTTTGTGGACCGTATCGAACTGGATCATGTGGAGTCCCCTTGCCCGGGCTGCATATCGTCATGCAGAGTTCTCTGTATCTGAATAAGTTGTCAATGCCCCGGCACACATCGCCAGGTAAATCGCTGGTTAACGCGGCCGAGGAACGAGACAAGACGTCCGGTTAAGGAGGGTTTGGCGCATCATGTCGTCTCACATCGCGGACACCGCGGGTAAGCCCCGCATGACGGCCCCCCAGCGTCCCACGCCCGTCGTCGTGCTCGACGGCCACGGGCTCCCCGTGCCCGACGTCGTCCGGCTGGCCGACTCCGCCGCCAGACCCGTCCCCGGCACCGACGCCATGAAGCGCGTCGAGGAGTCCTGGAACGCCGCCCGCGAGATCGCAGCCTGGGGCCGCGTCTACGGCCGCTCCACCGGCGTCGGCGCGAACCGGAACGAGGACGTGCCCACCGAGGCCGCCGCCGACCACGGCCTGCGCCTGCTGCGCAGCCACGCCGGCGCCATCGGTGAAGAGCTCCCCGCACGCCAGGTCCGCGCCATGCTCGCCGTCCGCGCCAACCAGCTCCTCGCCGGCGGCGCGGGACTACGTCCCACCGTCGTGACGGCCCTGTGCGAAGCCCTGGAGACCGGCGCCCACCCGGTCGTCAACGAATTCGGCTCCGTCGGCACCGGCGACATCGCCGCCCTCGCCCAGATGGGCCTCGCCCTCGCCGGCGAACACCCCTGGCGCGGCGACGGCGCCCCCGAGGCCCAGCCCCTCGACAACAACGACGCCCTCGCCCTCATCAGCAGCAACGCCCTCACCCTCGGCCAGTCCGCCCTCGCCCTCCACGAACTGCGCGACCTGATCTCCGCCACCCAACTCGTCGCCGCACTCTCCCTGCTGGCCGTCGACGGCTCCTACGAGGCGTACGCCCTGCCCGTCCACGAGGCCCGCCACCACCGCGGCTCGTACGACGTCGCCGCACGCATGCGCGCCATCCTCGGCGCCCCCGAACGCCCCACCCCGCCCCTCGGCCGCATCCAGGACCCGTACGGCTTCCGCTGCGTCCCCCAGATCCACGGCCCCGCCCAGGACGCCGCCGACGCCCTCGAAGACGTACTCACCGTCGAGATCAACGCCGCCGCCGAGAACCCCCTCATCTCCCCCCAGGACATGGCCGCCTACCACCACGGCGGTTTCTACATGGCCCAACTCGCCCTGGCGCTCGACCACTTCAGGCTCGCCATCGCCCAGGTCGCCCGGCTCTCCACCTCACGCCTGTCCACCCTCAACGAACCCTCCTACACCCGCCTGCGCCCCTTCCTCGCCGACGGCGAGGCCGCCTCGTCGGGCGTGATGATCCTCGAATACGCGGCCGGAGCGGCCCTCGGCGACCTGCGCGCCTTCGCCGCCCCCGCGTCGCTCGGCCACGCGGTCCTCTCCCGCGGCGTCGAGGAACAGGCCAGCTTCGCGTCCCTCGCCGCCCGCCAGACCCTGCGCGTCTGCGACGCCTACCGCCTCGTCGTGGGCTGCGAACTCGTCGCCGCGGTACGGGCGTTGCGCCAGCGCGACATGCGCCCCGAGCCCGAACTCCCGGTCGGCCGCGCCTTCGCCCTAGCGGATTCGGTCCTCGACCCCGACGCCACCGACCGCCCCCTGACGGAAGATGTCACCCGGGCGGCGGGGCTCCTGGACAGCTTCACCCGCATCGCCGACGGAACAGACGGACCGGCCGCGACATCCACCGCGGCCGGATCAGACCGCCCTGGGGGGACGGAATGAACGACAGCCCAGCCGCACGACTGCAACAGCTCTTCGAGGTTCACCGCCTGACACCCACTCAGCGCCGCATCGCGCACTGCATGGTGCGCCGCGCCGCCGACGTCCCGTTCCTCTCCTCCGTGGAACTCGCCGAACTCGCCGGGGTCAGCCAGCCGTCCGTGACCCGCTTCGCCGTGGCACTCGGCTTCGACGGCTACCCCGCCCTGCGCAAACACCTGCGCGAGGTCGCCCCCGTCGAACCCACCACGCCCGCATCGGCCAACGAGTACCAGCAGGCCGTCGAGGCCGAGATCGAGAACCTCCGCCACCTCGCGCAGCTCCTCGCCGACCCCGCCCCCATCGAACGCGCGGGACGCCTCCTCGCCGCCTCCCGCCCGCTCCCCGTCCTCGGCCTGCGCGCCGCCGCCTCCCAGGCCTACGGCTTCTCGTACTTCGCGGCGAAGGTCCACCCCGACGTACGGCTCCTCGACGAGGGCGGCACGATGCTCGCCGACCGCGTGGACGCCGCCGTCCGCGCCGGAGCCACCGCCCTCCTCTGCTTCGCGCTGCCCCGCCACCCCAAGGAGGTCGTCGACGCGCTCGCCTACGCCAAGTCGGCCGGCCTCGCCGTGGTCACCGTCGCCGACTCGGCCTTCGCCCCCGTCGCCAAGCACTCGGACCTGCTCCTGCCCGCCGCGGTCGGCGAGGGCCTCGCCTTCGACACGGCGTGCTCACCGATGCTGCTCGGCCGCGTACTCCTGGAAGCGATGTGCGACAACCTGCCCGAGGCGCAGGCCCGCCTGGAGGAATTCGACGTACGCGCCGCGGAGCGGGGCCTGTTCGCCGAATAGAGGAGTGTGGCGCGGGGACCGCCGCACCCCCGCGAACGGGGGGCGGGACGACGGCGGTCCCCGCGAAGGACACGGAACCGGGTCAGGACCGGGTCACCGCGTCCGCAGGCGTCCATGGAGGTCCGGGAGCCGCTCCGGAGGTCCTTGACGCCGCTACGGTGCCGGCCTGGGCGGGGAGCCGCTCCCACCCCTGCCGACACCCACCAATGTGCCGGACCCGTGTTAAGCGGGTGCTGCGCGCACGTGTCGCGCTCGTACCGATTGCACGAACCCGCTCCGCCTTACTTCCCGCCGCTCTTCGCGAGGAAGGCCAAGAGGTCCTGACGGCTCACCACACCCTTGGGCTTGCCCTCCACCAGGACGATCGCCGCGTCCGCGGAGCCGAGCACGGACATCAGGTCCTCCACCGGCTCACCCGAGCCGACCTGCGGCAGCGGGGACGACATGTGCTTCTCCAGCGGGTCGCCGAGCGAGGCGCGCTGCGTGAACAGGGCGTCGAGCAGCTCCCGTTCGACGACGGAGCCGATGACCTCGGCCGCCATCACGTCCGGGTGTCCGGCTCCCGGCTTCACGATGGGCATCTGCGAGACGCCGTACTCGCGCAGCACCTCGATGGCCTCGCCGACGGTCTCCTCCGGGTGCATGTGGACGAGCGACGGCAGCGCGCCGCCCTCCTTGTCCTGGAGGACGTCGCCCACGCGCGCGCTCGTGCCCGTGTCGGCGAGGAAGCCGTAGTCGGCCATCCACTCGTCGTTGAAGATCTTGCTGAGGTAGCCGCGGCCGCTGTCCGGGAGGAGGACCACCACCACGTCGTCCGGGCCGAGGCGTTCGGCGACGCGGAGGGCCGCCACCACCGCCATGCCGCAGGAGCCGCCCACGAGGAGGCCCTCCTCCTTGGCGAGGCGGCGGGTCATCTGGAAGGAGTCCTTGTCGGAGACCGCGACGATCTCGTCCGCGACCGTGCGGTCGTACGCCGTCGGCCAGAAGTCCTCGCCCACGCCCTCCACGAGGTACGGGCGCCCGGAGCCGCCGGAGTACACGGAGCCCTCCGGGTCGGCGCCGATGACCTGTACGCGGCCCTCGCTCACGTCCTTCAGATAGCGGCCGGTCCCGGAGATCGTGCCTCCCGTGCCGACGCCCGCCACGAAGTGCGTGATCTCGCCCTCCGTCTGCTCCCACAGCTCGGGGCCGGTGGAGTGATAGTGCGAGAGGGGGTTGTTGGGGTTGGAGTACTGGTCCGGCTTCCAGGCGCCGGGCGTCTCACGCACCAGCCGGTCGGAGACGTTGTAGTACGAGTCCGGGTGCTCCGGGTCCACGGCCGTCGGGCAGACGACGACCTCCGCGCCGTACGCCCGCAGCACGTTGATCTTGTCCGTGGAGACCTTGTCGGGGCACACGAAGATGCACTTGTACCCCTTCTGCTGCGCCACGATGGCCAGGCCCACGCCCGTGTTGCCGCTGGTCGGCTCCACGATCGTGCCGCCGGGCTCGAGGGCACCGCTCTCCTCCGCCGCCTCGATCATGCGCAGGGCGATGCGGTCCTTCACCGAACCGCCGGGGTTGAAGTACTCGACCTTGGCCAGGACGGTCGCCTGAATGCCTTCGGTCACGCTGTTGAGCCTGACGAGCGGGGTGTTGCCGACGAGGCTGATCATCGAGTCGTGGAATTGCACCGTTGTCTCCGGGCTGCGATGGATCTGTGAGGGATCCGCGATGTGATGTGCGGTCAGCGTAAGCCGAGTGCCGCCGCTTCATCGCCTGTTGCGATTGGCCGACGGTGCTTACGGGGCAATGACTGGATGTACGGCTGAAAAGGACTACGCAGAGGCAGGTGGCTGCGACGTATGTCGAGGGCGAGGGTGGCACGGCGGATCGCCGCGGGCGCGGCGTACGGCGGCGGCGGGATCGGTCTGGTCGGCGCGGCCGCGGTCGGTCTGCTGATCGCGGAGGTCCAGCTGGCGAAGCGGCAGGTGGGCAACCACGGCAGGGGAAGCGTTCAGGTCCCGTCGGCGAACGGTCTGTACGGGAGGGTGTTCGCCGAGCGCCAGGGCACCGAGGTGGCGGAGACCGAGCCGCTGCGGTTCGCGATGCTGGGGGACTCGACGGCGGCGGGGCAGGGTGTGCACCGGGCCCGGCAGACGCCGGCCGCGCTGCTTGCGTCGGGGCTCTCGGCGGTGGCCGAGCGGCCCGTGGAGATGCGCAACGTGGCTCTGCCGGGGGCCATGTCCGACGATCTGGACCGCCAGGTCGCGGTGATCCTGTCGGATCCGGACTGGGTGCCGGACGTGTGTGTCGTGATGATCGGCGCGAACGACGTGACGCACCGGATGCCGGCGACCCGCTCGGTGCGTCATCTGTCGGCGGCGGTGCGCAGGCTCCGGACGGCGGGTGCGGAGGTGGTCGTGGGGACGTGCCCGGATCTGGGCACGATCGAGCCGGTGAACCAGCCGCTGCGGTATCTGGCGCGGCGGGCCTCGCGGCAGCTGGCGGCGGCGCAGACGATCGGCGCGGTGGAGCAGGGCGGGCGCACGGTGTCGCTGGGTGACCTGCTCGGCCCGGAGTTCCTGGCCAACCCGCGGGAGCTGTTCGGCCCCGACAACTACCACCCGTCGGCCGAGGGCTATGCGACGGCGGCGATGGCGGTGCTGCCGACGCTGTGCGCGTCGCTGGGCCTGTGGCCGGAGGAGGAGCGTCCGGACGTGTCGCGGCGCGAGGGATTCCTGCCGGTGGCCAGGGCTGCGGCCCAGGCGGCGGAAGAGGGCGGCACGGAGGTCACGGCGGCGATGCCTACGGGTCCGAGGGGACCTTGGGCGTTGCTGAAGCGCCGCAGGCGCCGGCGGGTGACGACCCAGGACCCGGCGCCGCTGAACCTCTGACCCGTCCGGGAGCGAGGTCCGGGGCGGAGCCCTCGTGCCCTGGACCCCGCTCCCGGGCCGGAGAACCGCTACCCGGACATCGCCCTGAGCAAGCGCTTAGAAAAATGCGGCAGGCATCACACGCGCACACCGGTGACCTGGACTGTACGTACAGGTAACTTCCCTCACGGTCCTGCCTTTAGCTCGTAGGCGAATAGCTCGTACGTAGACCTCTTGGAGCCGTGATGCCCGAAGCCGTGATCGTCTCGACCGCCCGCTCCCCCATCGGCCGCGCTTTCAAGGGGTCCCTCAAGGACCTGCGCCCGGACGATCTGACCGCCACGATCATCCAGGCCGCGCTGGCCAAGGTCCCCGAGCTCGACCCGCGGGACATCGACGACCTGATGCTCGGCTGCGGTCTGCCCGGCGGCGAGCAGGGCAACAACCTGGGCCGCATCGTGGCCGTGCAGATGGGCATGGACCACCTGCCGGGATGTACGGTCACCCGCTACTGCTCCTCGTCCCTGCAGACCAGCCGCATGGCGCTGCACGCCATCAAGGCCGGCGAGGGTGACGTCTTCATCTCGGCCGGCGTCGAGATGGTGTCGCGCTTCGTGAAGGGCAACTCGGACTCGCTGCCGGACACGCACAACCCGCTGTTCGCCGACGCGGAGGCCCGTACGGCCGCCGTCGCCGAGTCCGAGGGCGCGTCCTGGCACGACCCGCGCGAGGACGGCCTCGTACCGGACGCGTACATCGCGATGGGCCAGACCGCCGAGAACCTGGCGCGGACGAAGGGCGTCACGCGCGCGGACATGGACGCGTTCGGTGTGCGTTCGCAGAACCTGGCCGAGCAGGCCATCAAGAACGGCTTCTGGGAGCGGGAGATCACCCCGGTCACCACCCCCGACGGCACGGTCGTCTCGCAGGACGACGGCCCGCGCGCGGGTGTCACCCTGGAGGGCGTCTCGGGCCTGAAGCCGGTCTTCCGCCCCGACGGCCTGGTCACGGCCGCGAACTGCTGCCCGCTCAACGACGGCGCCGCGGCCCTCGTGATCATGTCCGACACGAAGGCCCGCGAGCTCGGTCTGACGCCGCTCGCCCGCATCGTCTCCACCGGCGTCTCGGGCCTGTCCCCCGAGATCATGGGCCTCGGCCCGGTCGAGGCGTCGAAGCAGGCGCTGAAGCGCGCCGGCCTCGGCATCGGCGACATCGACCTGGTCGAGATCAACGAGGCGTTCGCCGCGCAGGTCATCCCCTCCGCGCGCGACCTCGGCATCGACGAGGACAAGCTGAACATCAACGGTGGCGCGATCGCCGTGGGTCACCCCTTCGGCATGACGGGCGCCCGCATCACCGGCACCCTGATCAACAGCCTCCAGTTCCACGACAAGCAGTTCGGTCTGGAGACCATGTGCGTCGGCGGTGGCCAGGGCATGGCGATGGTCATCGAGCGCCTCAGCTGAGCTGACGACCCCGGGGCCGGGTTGCGCCTCTGCTGAATCGTGATCCAATCTCCCCCAGGATGTGACGTATCTCCTGGGGGAGACGGTTCTTGCAGGTCAGCAGGGTTCCCAGGGCATAACACCCCGAAACACCCGGCCAAATAACTGTCCATTTCGTGACGTAATGCACTGACAGCGGGATGGTCCAGGCTTCAAGCTGATGTAGGAAGTCGGGGGTCGACTTGAAACCGGGAGTACGTCAGTGAGCGCCATGCCTCTTGCTCTGCTCATCGCCACGGCCGCCGCCACGGCCGTGGGCGCCGCTGCCCTGCACACCGTCCACGGACTGCGCAGGCAGATCACCGAACTGCGGGACGAGCTCGCCCATGACCGCGCCGTCGGCGCCGGTCGTGGCGTGCCCGCCGCGCGCACCACGCCCGACACGGAGGAGATACGCGCGGCCGTCGCCGACGCACTCGCGGAGGAGCGGGAGCGCGAGCTCGCCGAAGCGCGTGCCTTCTGGGCCGCGCAGGAGGCGCGGGACGCCTCCGACACGCCGTCCGTGCTCGGTGGCGCGCTGGGCCTCGGTGACGATCTGTTCATGCCGCGCCAGGCCGATTTCGCGGGCCTGGAGCCGGGTCTCGCGGCGGGCCTCGAGCCCGTGGTGGAGCCGGCCGACGCGGGCGCCGACGAGTTCTCCGGGGAGTCCGCGGAGCTCGCGGCCGCCCGTCGCCGTCACCCCTCGCACCCCGACTTCGTGCCGGTGCAGTCGCCCGTCTCGGGCGGAAGCAGCGACCACGAGCGGACGGTGACGTGTCTGGAGGAGCTGGCCGACGCCCGCACCGCCCTGGCCGATGTGCGCCCGGGCCCGCTGGGCACGCTCGACGTGTACGTCTTCGTGGACGGCACCACGCTCTGCATGACCCCCGGCCACCGCGAGACCGCGGAGCAGCTGGCCGCGGCGCTGCGCGAGGGCGAGTCCCCGGTGCTGCTGGGCGGCTCGGGTGTCTCGGGCGCGTACGCGCTCACGTTCGCCTGCGGCCGCGAGAACGTCTACATCCTGGCCGACCGGGTCATAGCCTCCGTCTGAGCACCCCCGCTCGGCTTCCGCCCCCACCCATCGAAGAACGCGCCGGGTCGGCTCACACCCCGGCGCGTTTCTGTGCCTCCTCGACGAGCGTGAGCGCCTCGCCCAGTTGGGTGGGGTTCTGAAGGACGACGGACAGGTCGCGTGCGGCGACGGTGATCTGGTCGGCCCCGGCGAACATCCCGGCGTCCGGCATCTCCCGTACGGGTCCCTCGGGGTCCTCCAGGCGCTGCGCCCACGCGGACAGTTCCCTGGCGAGGGCGAGCGCCTCGGCGGCGGCCCCCCGCTGGAGCCTGCTCTGCGGCGCGGCGCGCAGCCGGTCGGCGAATCGGTCCACTGCGTCCGTCAACGGCGTCGTATCGAGCATGCCGCGACCCTATGCGCCTTCCCTCGACTGTTGCCAACAACCGAACGCTCAGGCACGGTGGCCTGAAGGACCGGCTACATCGCAACGCGTCCGGAGGCGCCGATGTCCCAAGTGTTCTCGCAGGAGACCCACCAGAATCTGTTGGCTCGCATCCCCCACTGCACCGGTCGTGAGATCTCCGACTGGCTGCGCACCGTCGAGGAAGGCCCCTGCTTCCTCCGCTTCGAAGACAAGGTCAGCTGGCTGCGCGGGGAGCACGAACTCGCGTACGGCCATGCCAAGGCGATCATCCACGAGTACGACCTGCGGCGGGCCGCCCGCCGCCTGGGCTGAGCGTTCCACCCCCGACCCCATCGTCCCCACGACAGCCGCAATCATGAAAAAAGGGCCCGCACACCGATGGTGCGCGGGCCCTTTCAGGTCTGACTGCCGGGTGATCAGTCGTTGCCCTGCAGGATCGCGATGAGGCGCAGGAACTCGAGGTAGATCCACACGAGCGTCATCGTCAGGCCGAAGGCGGCGAGCCAGGCCTCCTCGCGCGGGGCGCCGTACGCGATGCCGTCCTCGACCTGCTTGAAGTCGAGGGCCAGGAAGCACGCGCCGAGCAGCACGCCGATGATGCCGAAGACGATGCCCAGGCCGCCGCTGCGGAAGCCGAGGCCGTCACCGCCGCCGAAGACGGCGAACAGCAGGTTCACCGCCATGAGCAGGATGAAGCCCATGGCCGCGGCCATCACGAAGCCGTAGAAGCGCCGGTTGACGCGGATCCAGCCGGCCTTGTACGCGACGAGGACGGCCACGAAGACCGCCATCGTGCCGAGCACGGCCTGCATGGCCGCGCCGCTCGCGATGTAGTTGTCGACGATGCTCGACAGGACGCCGAGGAAGACACCCTCGAGCGCCGCGTACGCCAGGATGAGCGGCGGCGACGCCTTGCGCTTGAACGACTGGACGAGGCCCAGCACCATCGCGACGAGGCCTGCGCCGATCGCGATGCCGTACGACTTGTTGATGTTCGCGGTGTCGACCGGCAGCAGCGCCCAGGCGAGCGCGGCCGTCAGGACGAGGACACCGAGCGTGGTGGCGGTGCGCATGACGACGTCGTCCATCGTCATACGGCCGGTGGTGGCCGGGGCCTGCGGCGGAGCGCCGTACTGCAGGTCCTGCTGGGCGTAAGGGTTCTGCGCGTACGGGTTGTTGCCGGCGTAGGCGTTGCCCTGTGTGCCGACTGCGGGTCCCCCGGCCTGCGGCTGCGCGTTGAAGCCCGCGTAGCCGTTGTCGCGGCTGAACCCCCGTCGCGAGAAGACCGGGTTACTGCTCCTCATCTCACTCCTCCATAGCCACCCTGCGCGGCCTTGGCTCAAGGGTAATAGGCAGGCAAAGACCCCAGCCTAGTGCTCAGGGAGGATCTTTCCCATCCTGTTACCCGAAACGTCCGGGGCATGCCCGGTGTTCCGCCGAACGAGGGGCACCAGGGAGATGGCGACGGCGCCGAGGACCGCGGCCGCGGCGAAGGTGGTGAAGCCGAGGCCCGCGTTGCCTCCGGCAACGACCGCGCCGCCCAGCCAGGGGCCGACGACGGCTCCGGTGCGGCCCACGCCCGTGATCCAGCCGAGGCCGGTGGCGCGCTGGCCGGGCGTGTACACGGACGGGGCGGCCGCGTAGACCATGACCTGGGCGGAGAACAGCCAGACGCCGGTGACGAAGACCAGGGCGTACGCGACGCCGAGCGGCAGGTGGGCGCGGAGCAGGAAGGCGCCGCAGGCGGTCAGGACGAACCAGAGCGCGGACACCTTGACCGCGCCGAACCGGTCGGCGGCGCGGCCCGCGACGAGCATGCCGACGATCCCGCCCGCGTTGATCACCATGAGGAAGGTGACGGACGAGGAGAGCGAGTAGCCGGAGGCGCGCATCAGCTCGGGCAGCCAGGTGGAGACGCCGTAGACGAGGAGCAGGCCGGCGAAGGAGGCGACCCACAGGAGCGGGGTCGCGGCCCGGGTACCGGGTGCGAAGAGCGAGGCGACGGCGGCGAAGCGGCCCTTGGCGCCGGCGGCGGGGGCCTCGGCGCGGGTCGGCTCGGGCAGCCCGTAGCGGGCGGCGACGGCGCTCGCGTCGGCGGTACGCCCCTTGGCGAACAGGACGGCCGGGGATTCGGGCAGCCACTTCAGGACGAGGGGGACGGCGATGACGGCCGGGATGACGCCCGTCCAGAAGACGACGCGCCAGCCGTGGTCGGGGCCGAGCGCGAGGCCGAGGCCCGTCGCGACCATGCCGCCGGCGTGGTACGAGGTCATCATCAGGCCGGTGGCGAGGGCGGCCCTGCGGGGCGGGGCGAACTCGGCGACGATCGCGAGCCCGATCGGCATCAGGCCGCCGAGTCCGAGCCCGGCGAGGAAGCGGCCCCCGCCGAAGACGGCGGCGCTCGGGGCGAGCGCGCACACGGCGGAGCCGGCGGAGAAGAGGGCGACGGAGCCGGTGACCATCGGCTTGCGGCCGAGCCAGTCGGTGAGTGTGCCGCAGCCGAGTGCGCCGATCAGCATGCCGAACGTGGTCCAGGAGCCGATCGTGCCGGCGGTGGACGCGGTGAAGCCGAAGCCCTTGTCGTCGAGGAGGTGCGGCATGACGGCGCCGTAGATGTTGACGTCCATGCCGTCGAAGAAGACGACGAGCCAGCACAGAGCGATGACGGGGGCGACGGCCCTGAAGGTGCGGGGCGGCGAGGGTATGGCGGTGCCGTGGGAGGTGTCGGGGGACATGAGCACTCACTTCGTCGTGGGTACGCGGGGACGGGTGTGCGGCGGTACGTGGACGGGACTCAGTCGAGGGGGAAGCCCGTGTAGCCCTCTGCGAGGTCGGACTCGGCGGCGCGCGAGGCCGTGATCCGGTCGAGGCGGGCGCGCTGGATGCGGTCGTCGAAGGGCGTCGCGTCGGGGGCGCGGTGCAGCATCGTCGTCATCGCGTACGAGAACCGCTCGGCCTGCCAGACGCGGCGCAGGCAGGTCTGCGAATAGGCGTCGAGGAGCTCGGTGGAGCCGGTCTCGTGGCGGTGGGTCAGGGCGCGGGCGAAGGTGACGACGTCGCCGACGGCGAGGTTGAGGCCCTTGGCGCCCGTCGGCGGGACGATGTGGGCGGCGTCCCCGGCGAGGAAGAGCCGTCCGTGGCGCATCGGCTCGTGGACGTAACTCCTCATCGGGGTGACGGACTTGGAGGTGATGGGGCCGCGCTCCAGCTTCCAGCCGTCCGAGGTCTCCAGGCGGCGGTCGAGCTCGTCCCAGATCTCCTCATCGCTCCAGTCGTCGGCGTTCGTGCCCTCGGGGACTTGGAGGTAGGCGCGCGACACGGACGGGGAGCGCATGGACAGGAGGGCGAAGCCGCGGTCGTGGCGGGCGTAGATCAATTCGTCGTGGGACGGGGCGACATCGGCGAGGATGCCGAGCCAGCCGAAGGGGTACGTGCGCTCGAAGACCTGGGAGACGTCGGCGGGTACGGCCTTGCGGCCCACGCCCCATGAGCCGTCGCAGGCGACGACGTAGTCGCAGTCGAGGACGTCCTCGCGGCCCTCGTGGCGGAAGCGGACGCTCGGGCTCTCGGTCTCGGCACCCTCGACGGCCAGCGCCTCCGCCTCGAAGAGCAGCGGGCCTCCCTCGGCGAGCTGGAGGGCGATGAGGTCCTTGCACACCTCGGTCTGGGCGTAGACCATGACCGACCTGCCGCCCGTCAGGGCGGGGAAGTCGACGCGGTGGCGGCGCTTGTCGAAGCGCAGCTCGATGCCGTCGTGCGGGAGGCCCTCGCGGTCCATGCGCTCCGCCACGCCCGCCTCGCGCAGTACGTCGACGGTGCCCTGCTCCAGGATCCCGGCGCGCTGGCGCTGTTCGACGTACGCGCGGTCGCGGCCCTCCAGGACGACGGAGTCGATTCCGGCGTTGTGCAGGAGCCGGGCGAGGAGCAGTCCGGCGGGGCCCGCTCCGATGATGCCGACGGTGGTGCGCATGGGTACCTTCTTTTTCGCTCAGCCTTGTTCGCGTGGTGAACTTTCGTTCATAATGTGCTCAGCGGAGTCTCCGCCCGGCTCGAACCGCTGTCAACGGTCCCGAGCGGAGAAAACGGCCACTGGACTCCGGAGGGCACGAAAAAACGCCGCGGCGATCGGATGCGATCGACACGCGGCGACAGGAAGCGGCTCAGAAATGATGTGGTTCGAGAGCGAGGAGGAGAAGCGGGAGGTGCCCGGAACCGGACTTGAACCGGTACGCCCGCGAAGGGGCAGCGAGGTTTAAGCTCGCCGTGTCTGCATTCCACCATCCGGGCAGGCCGTGGGCTCCGCAACGAGGTTCCGAGCCTATCGGGACAGATCCCCCGAACAGCGGAACGCCCGCTCGATGTTGTCTTATTTTATTGGCGCCTGAGGGTGCATCAGACCACGGTAGCCGCCATCCGCACATGCCGCAGGCCCTTCCACGCCCCTCGGCGCCCTCGTCCCCGTCACCGTGGATTGACGGGATTTCACCTCCCGCGGTGATCTTCGCTCTCAGGGTCCCGGGTCATCCCCAGGTATGACCCGGGCGGCCCCGGTCCCCCCGAAGTCGCCCCCAGGAACCGGAACAGCGGCTGACTTCACGGCCCGAGACGGCCACGACGATGGAGAGGTCCCCCCAACGGGACCCCGTCCCCACCCGTCGACCGACAGGAGCCCCCTTCCGTGACCACCACCCCCATCGCCGGCAAGGCCACCGCAGTGGCCGCGCGCGCCACGGATCTGTCCAAGGTCTACGGACAGGGCGAGACCCAGGTGGTCGCGCTCGACCGGGTCTCCGTCGACTTCCGGCAGGCCGAGTTCACCGCGATCATGGGCCCGTCCGGGTCCGGCAAGTCGACCCTGATGCACTGCGTAGCCGGCCTCGACAACTTCTCGTCGGGCTCCGTGCGCATCGGCGACACCGAGCTCGGGTCCCTCAAGGACAAGCAGCTCACCAAGCTCCGCCGGGACAAGATCGGCTTCATCTTCCAGGCGTTCAACCTGCTGCCCACCCTGACGGCCCTGGAGAACATCACGCTCCCCATGGACATCGCGGGCCGCAAGGCTGACAAGCAGTGGCTGGAGAACGTGATCACGATGGTGGGCCTGTCCGACCGGCTCGCCCACCGGCCCTCGGAGCTCTCCGGCGGCCAGCAGCAGCGCGTGGCCGTCGCCCGTGCCCTCGCCTCCCGGCCCGAGATCATCTTCGGTGACGAGCCGACCGGAAACCTGGACTCGCGCTCCGGCGCCGAGGTCCTCGGCTTCCTGCGCAACTCCGTGCGCGAGCTGGGCCAGACCGTCGTCATGGTCACCCACGACCCGGTCGCCGCCGCCTACGCGGACCGCGTGATCTTCCTCGCCGACGGCCGCGTCGTCGACGAGGTGTACGCCCCGACCGCCGACTCGGTCCTGGACCGTATGCCGCGTTCTTCCGGGGGGTCCCCCCGGACCCCCGAGTTCGACGCCGAGGGACGCACGAGCTGACGCCCGCCCGCACAGTCGCCGCCCCGCCGCCCCACCGCCTCGTCGCCGTACTCCTGGACTGAGAAACCCCATGTTCCGTACCGCCTTGCGCAATGTGTTCGCGCACAAGGCCAGGCTCCTGATGACCGTGCTCGCCGTCATGCTCGGCGTCGCCTTCGTCTCCGGCACCCTGGTCTTCACCAACACCATCTCCGACGCCTTCCAGAAGAGCTCCGCCAAGGGCTTCGACCAGGTCGACGTCGCCGTCACGCCCAAGACCGCCGAGTCGAAGGGCGACCGGGTCGCCAAGGCCCCGAAGCTCACGCAGGCCACCCTCGACCGGGCCGCGAAGACACCCGGCGCCGCCTCCGCCATCGGCGTCGTCAGCGGCTTCGCGGCCGTCGCCGACAAGGACGGCAAGCTCGTCGGCAACGGCTTCTCCACCCAGGGCGCCAACTACTGGGGCGACCGCGACCCGCGCTACCCGCTCAAGAGCGGCAAGGCGCCCAGCGGCAAGGGCGAGGTCGCGCTCGACTCGCGGACCGCGAAGCGCGCGGGCTACAAGGTCGGCGACACCGTACGGATGTCCATCGACGGGCCCGTCCTGACGCCCACCGTCACCGGCATCTTCACCACCGAGGACGGCAACGTCGCGGCCGGCGGCAGCCTCGCCCTGTTCGACACGGCGACCGCGCAGCAGCTCCTGCACAAGCAGGGCAGTTACGACGAGATCGACGTCAAGGCCGCGGCGGGCACCGGCCAGGCCACCCTGCAGAGCGCCCTCGACAAGGCCCTGCCGAAGGGGCAGGCCGAGACCACGACCGGCAAGCAGCTCGCCGACGACCAGGCCGAGCAGATCTCGTCCAGCATGAGCTCGATGAAGTCGAGCCTGCTGGTGTTCGCCGGTATCGCGCTCTTCGTCGGCGTCTTCATCATCGCCAACACGTTCACGATGCTCGTCGCCCAGCGCACCAAGGAACTCGCGCTCATGCGGGCCGTCGGCGCCTCGCGCAGGCAGGTCACGCGCTCCGTCCTCGCGGAGGCGTTCGTGGTCGGCGCGGTCGCGGCCGTCACCGGTCTGGCGGCGGGCATCGGCATCGGCGCCGGGATGCGCTCCCTGATGGGCGCGACCGACGCGCAGATCCCCGACGGGCCGCTCGTGGTCTCGCCCGGCACGGTCGTCACGTCCCTCGTGGTCGGTGTCGTCATCACCATGCTGGCCGCGTGGCTGCCGGGCCGCCGCGCCGCGAAGATCCCGCCGGTCGCGGCGATGAGCAGCGTGCACGCCACGGCGACCACCCGCTCCCTCGTCGTACGGAACACGATCGGCGCGCTGTTCGCGGCGGCCGGCATCGCCTCCTCCCTGTACGCGACGACGATGAGCGACGGCACCTCGGCGCAGGCCCCCCTGGGCCTCGGCGCGGGCCTCCTCGTGATCGGCGTCTTCATCCTCACCCCGCTGCTGTCCCGCCCGCTGATCGCGGCCGCGGGACCGGTCCTGCGCGTCTTCGGGATCTCCGGCAAGCTGGCCCGCCAGAACGCCGTCCGCAACCCGCGCCGCACCGCCGCGACCGCCTCCGCCCTGATGATCGGCCTCACGCTGATCACCGGCATGACGGTCATCGCGGGCAGCGCCCAGCAGGCCATCGACAAGATGGCGTCGTCCGCCCTCAAGGCCGACTACGTCGTCTCCATGGCGAACATGAACTCCCTGTCCCCGGAGGTCGCCGGCAAGCTCGCCGAGGTCGACGGCGTCACCGCCACCAGCGGCCTGGGCAACTCGCCCTCGCGCATCGACGGGAAGACCGAGTTCCTGACCGGTGTCAACGGCGCGACCATCGGCTCACTGACCGATCTCAAGGTCGACAGCGGCATCTTCCGGATCGGCGGCCGTGACGTCGTCGTGGACGACAAGACCGCGAAGGACCACGGCTGGCGCACCGGCTCGACGTTCACCACGAACTTCGAGGACGGCAAGAAGCAGCAGCTGACCGTCGCCGGGGTCTACGAAGGCAACGACATGATGCGCGGCATCATGCTGGACTCCGCCGTCCTGACCCCGCATGTCACGGACCCGTCCGACATGCAGGTCATGGTGAAGACCGACGGCGGCACGTCCGCCGCCGCCAAGGACCGGATCGAGAAGGCGCTCGGCGACAACCCGGCGATCCTCGTCCAGGACAAGCAGGACATCTCCAACGCGATCTCGAAGATGTTCACGCTGATGCTGAACATGCTCTACGGCCTGCTCGCCATGGCGGTCATCGTCGCCGTCCTCGGCGTCATCAACACCCTCGCCATGTCGGTGTTCGAGCGCTCGCAGGAGATCGGCATGCTGCGCGCGATCGGCCTCGACCGCAAGGGCATCAAGCGCATGGTGCGCCTGGAGTCCCTGGTGATCTCGCTGTTCGGCGGTGTGCTCGGCGTCGGCCTCGGCGTGTTCTTCGGCTGGGCGGCCGGCCGGCTCATGGCGATGACCCTGTCGACGTACGAGCTGGTCCTGCCCTGGGGCCGGATCGGGATCTTCCTCGCCCTGGCCGCCCTCGTCGGCATCCTGGCGGCCCTGTGGCCGGCCCGCCGCGCGGCCCGGCTGAACATGCTCGCGGCCATCAAGTCGGAGTAGCGGGACGGGGGATGGGGCGCACCGGCCGAGTGCCGATGCGCCCCATCCGTGTGTCCGGGCCGTCAGTTCCAGGTACGCGCCCGCAGGGGCATACCCGGGTCGCCCGACAGGGGCGTCTTCACGGCGAGGATCTGGTTCACCCCGATCTTGTTGCGCTCGAAGCTCAGCGCGCACGCGGCCATGTACAGGCGCCAGATGCGGGCCCGGCCGGGGCTCGTGAACTTCACGGCCGCGGGCCAGCCCGCCTCCAGGTTGGCCACCCAGCGGCGCAGGGTGAGCGCGTAGTGCTCCCGGATCGCCTCCAGGTCCCTGACCTCGAACCCGGCCCGCTCCAGGAGCCCGGTGGTCGTGCCGACCGGCGCGAGTTCCCCGTCCGGGAAGACGTACGCGTCGATGAACTCGTCGACCTCGTACGTCGACTCGTCCTTCTGGGGGCGCCGGCCGATCTGGTGGTTGAGGAGCCTGCCGCCCGTCTTGAGAAGGGCGTAGAGCGCCTCGGCGTACTCCAGGTACCGCTCGGAGCCGACGTGTTCGGCCATGCCGATGGACGAGATCGCGTCGAAGGGGCCGTCGCGCACGTCGCGGTAGTCCTGGACCCGGATCTCCACCCGGTCGGTGAGCCCCTCCTCGGCGACCCGCTTACGGGCGTACGCGGCCTGCTCCTGCGAGAGGGTGACGCCGACGACGCTGACGCCGTACTCGCGGGCGGCGTGGATGGCCATGGAGCCCCAGCCGCAGCCGACGTCGAGCAGGCGCTGACCGGGCGCCAGGCCGAGCTTGCGGGAGACGAGTTCGAGCTTGTCGCGCTGGGCGTCCTCGAGGGTGCCGTCCGGCGAGTCCCAGTACGCGCACGAGTAGACCATCGAGGGGCCGAGGACCAGCTCGTAGAAGTCGTTTCCGACGTCGTAGTGGTGGCTGATGGCCCGTCGGTCGCTGCCCTTGGTGTGCAGATGCAGGCGGCCGCGCCTGCGCATCTCCTCGCCCGGCGGCGCGGGCGGCAGGAAGGGCGCGGCGAGCTTGACCAGCTCGGCGACGGCGGCCCTGACCCTGGGCTCCTTCAGGGCCTCGACGAGGCTCCTGCCGTCCCCCTCGGGGCGCTCCCAGATGAGCCCGGCCATCCGGCCGAGGGCGTCGTACAGATCGCCCTCCACGTCCAGGTCACCGGCCACCCAGGCGCGGGCCAGGCCGAGTTCTCCCGGCTTCCACAACAGGCGGCGCAGGGCGCGGCGGTTGCGTACGACGAGAATGGGTCCGGCGGGCGGCCCGGCCTCCGAACCGTCCCAGGCGCGAAGCCTTACGGGAAGCGGTACTCCGAGTAGCTGTTCGGCGAGGTTCTTCAGCCGCTGTGCGGCGTCCTGCATGGCGCACACCTCCGTAATGGGAGACGATCCCGGAATCGTCCAACACCACGTAAACACCAACGGAGCGCTCTCGCAGTCCCGTTACTGCGTTACGGATCGGCAAAATACATGTAGCCGCCACGTATATCGATGGACCGGAGTGCCGGCCGGGCGGATCCGGGAACGCCGAAGGGGCGCTCGCACCACGGATGGCGAGCGCCCCTTCAGGGGTGTTACTGGACCGGGGTCAGGAGGCCTTGGCCTTCTCCTCGACCTTCGGAGCCTCGGCCGGGGTCGGGGCCGGCGCCGGCTTGGCGGCCTCGTAGAACTCCTCGCGCGGAGTCTCCAGGGCACCGAGCGCGGTGATGTCGCGCTTCTGGAACATGTTGATCGTCCACTCGGCGATCACACGGATCTTGCGGTTGTACGTCGGCATGGCGAGCCCGTGGTAGCCACGGTGCATGTACCAGGCGAGACGGCCCTTGAGCTTGATCTTCATCTTGCCCATGACGATCATCGCGACGCCCTTGTGCAGGCCGAGACCCGCGACCGCGCCCTTGTTGCTGTGGCTGTACTCCTTCTGCGGGAAGCCCCGCATGCCGGAGACCACGTTGTCGCCGAGGACCTTGGCCTGACGCATGGCGTGCTGCGCGTTCGGCGGGCACCAGGCGTTCTCGTTGCCCGCCTTGCGGCCGACGAGGTCCGGGACCTGGGCGTTGTCGCCCGCGGCCCAGATGTAGTCCGAGCCCGCGACCTGGAGGGTGGCCTGGGTGTCCACGTGGCCACGCGGGCCGAGCGGGAGACCGAAGCGCGCGAGGGCCGGGTTCGGCTTGACGCCGGCGGTCCACACGATGGTGTTGGCGTCGACCTCGAGGCCGTTGCTGAGCACCACGTGACCGTCGACGCAGGACGGCATGGTGGTCTTCAGGTAGACCTCGATGCCACGGGATTCCAGGTGCTTCCTGCCGTACACGCCGAGCTCGGGGCCGACCTCGGGCAGCACCTTGTCGGCGGCGTCGACGAGCACGAAGCGCATGTCCTCGCGCTTCACGTTCTTGTAGAACTTGGCCGCGTCGCGCGCCAGGTCCTCGACCTCACCGATCGTCTCGGCGCCCGCGAAGCCACCGCCGACGAACACGAAGGTGAGCGCCTTGCGGCGGATCTCCTCGTCGTTCGTGGACTCGGCCTTGTCGAGCTGCTCGAGCACGTGGTTGCGCAGGCCGATGGCCTCCTCTACACCCTTCATACCGATGCCGACCTCGGCGAGGCCCGGCGTCGGGAAGGTGCGGGAGACCGCGCCGAGCGCGATCACCAGATAGTCGAAGGGAACCTCGTACGCCTCGCCGACGAGCGGGGCGACCGTGGCGACCTTGCGGTCCTGGTCGATGGTGGTGACCCGGCCGGTGAGAATCTCGGCTCCGGGCACAGCGCGTCGCAGCGGGACGACGACGTTGCGCGGCGAGATGCTGCCGGCGGCGGTTTCGGGGAGGAAGGGCTGGTAAGTCATGTACGAGCGCGGGTCCACGACCGTGACGGTCGCTTCCGCATAACGCATCTTCTTGAGAATGCGTCGTGCTGCGTACAGGCCTACGTACCCACCGCCTACTACGAGGATCCTGGGACGCTCCGTGGTGCTCATGCCATCGAGTATCCACCCGTCCGGAGGGGGTCGCTCGTGCGCCCCTTCACAAGCATGGGCGGGGCCTCTGCTACACTCCGCCGCCCACGTGACCGAGGTCATGGCCCTGGCAGGGAACCACGGTATGACGCCGGTCGTTTCACACCCCTCTTGAGCTGCCGCTCCGGGCATTCGGCGGGGGTGGACCACTCATCCGGTTCATCCGCCCGCAACAAGCTTGGAACGCCCCGCGTGGCAGCCGCCAGAGCCCGAAGACCCCCTCCCACGGGCCATCTGGCCCGGAACCTTGCCCCATGAGGCCGAATTCCTTGTGAAGAACTTCACGAACTTTCCCGACGGGGTGTCGCCGCAGCGTGTCGCCCCCCTCCTCGACCGCGCTCAGACGACGTCCTGAGCGCTCAGGGGAGTCAGCCACGGGCGGTACCGGCAGCTCGGAAGGGGGGCCGGGAAGGGGTCGGGAAAAGGCCTGGACCGGGCCGGGAACGGGCTAGGCGATCGACCAGGCGATGCCGTCGAGGATGTCGTGCTCGCTCACCACGACCTCCTTGGCCCCGATCCACTCCATGATCAGGCGCAGCACCAGCGCACCGGAGGCGATGACGTCGACGCGGCCCGGGTGGATGACCGGGTTCAGGGAGCGCTGGTCGTGCGTGGACGTCATCAGCCAGTCCGTGAGCTCGGCGACGCGCTCGTAGGAGATACGGGAGTGGTGGATGGCCACCGAGTCGTACTCGGTCAGGCCGAGCGCGAGCGCGGCGACCGTCGTCACGGAACCGGCGAGACCCACGAGGGTGCGGGCCGCGGTCAGCGGGACGGTCTGCGTCACGAGGTCGAGGGCCTCGACGATGTCCTCGCGGATGGCCTCGATCTGCGCGGGCGTCGGCGGGTCGGTGACCTGGCCGTCCTCCCCCATGAGGTGGCGCTCCGTCATACGGACGCAGCCGATGTCGACGGAGCGCGCCGCCACGACCGTGTCCTCGCCGACGACGAACTCCGTCGAGCCGCCGCCGATGTCCACGACCAGGTAGGGCCTGTCGAGGTCGGCCCGGCCCGTCAGCTCCTTCGTCGCCCCGGTGAAGGAGAACTCGGCCTCCTGGTCACCGGTGATGACCTCGGGTTCGACGCCCAGGATGTCCATGACCCCGCGCACGAAGTCGTCCCGGTTCTCGGCGTCGCGGGACGCGGAGGTGGCCACGAAGCGGATCTTCTCGGCGCCGTGTGCCTTGATGACCTCGGCGTACTCGCGGCAGGCCGCGAAGGTGCGCTCCAGCGCCTCGGGCGCGAGGCGTCCCGTGCGGTCCACGCCCTGCCCGAGCCGCACGATCGTCATGCGGCGGTCCAGTTCGACGAGTTCACCCGTGGTGGGGTCGGCGTCGGCGACGAGCAGCCGGATCGAGTTCGTGCCGCAGTCGACGGCGGCGACCCTGGTCACTCGCTCTCCTCGGGCGCGGCCGACACGCAGGGACCCTTCGCCCACCACTCGGGCAGCATCGCGATGGCCTCGTCGCCGAGCGGGTTCACGCCCGGGCCCGCGGCCAGGGAGTGGCCGACCAGGACGTGCAGGCACTTCACCCGGTCCGGCATGCCGCCCGCGCTCGGGAAGCCCTCGAGGACCTCGATGGCGTCGCGGCGCGCGATGTAGTCCTCGTGCGCCTTGCGGTACGCGTCCGCGAGCTCGGGGTCCGTCTGAAGGCGCTCCGTCATCTCCTTCATGACGCCGTTCGCCTCCAGCGTGCCGATCGCGGACGCGGCGCGCGGGCACGTGAGGTAGTACGTCGTCGGGAAGGGCGTGCCGTCCTCGAGGCGCGGCGCCGTCTCGACCACGTCCGGGTTTCCGCACGGGCAGCGGTGCGCGATGGCCCGCAGGCCGCGCGGCGGGCGGCCGAGCTGCTCCTTGAACGCCTGGATGTCGGCGTCCGTGGGCGCGGTCGGCTCGGTCTGGGGCGGGGGCGTGTCCATGCCTGGGGGCTTTCCTTCAGTGAACTTCGGTGGGGGTACTGCGGATTCGGGATTCGGGGCTTCGGGCTTCGGTGAGCGCGGGTCAGTTGTCGGGGCGGTCGGCCTTGTCGACGCCGTCCCAGACATTCGAGTACCAGGGCCGGCCCTTGGCGTCCCCCTCGGAGCGGGTGCGCTTCGCCGCGTCGGGGTCGCGCGCGACGTAGCCGGTCTCGCCCGGCATCACCAGGTGGAGCCGGTCGCGGATCCGCTGCTCGGCGTACGAGTCGTCCTGCCAGCGTGCCTTCTCGTCACGCAGCCTGTCGACCCTGCTCTGGGCCTCCTGCTGCCGGCGCTGGAGGTCGGCGATCTCCCCGCGCTGGGAGACGTACTGCCTTATGGGGTAGGCGAGCGCGACGACCAGGGTGCACAGGACGAGGGCCAGGAGTGCCGCCCGGCCGGTGAGGCGGGAGCGGCGGGCCTGGCGTCTGGTCTGGGAGCGGTAGACGCGCTCGGCGGTCTGCTCGCCGAGCAGACGCAGCCGGGTCGCGGTGGAGAACCGGTCACGGTCCCTGTCCCGGACTCTCCCGGCCATGTTCGCGCCTCCCCTTTACGTGCGTACGTCCCCGCACACGGTACGGGACCGGGTGCGGGGACGTACGTACGACGCTTCCTAAGGCAGTGCCTTACGGGTGTGCTCAGCCCTTGAAGCGGGGGAATGCGCTGCGGCCGGCGTAGACCGCGGCGTCGTCGAGGATCTCCTCGATGCGCAGGAGCTGGTTGTACTTGGCGACGCGGTCCGAGCGGGCCGGGGCGCCGGTCTTGATCTGGCCGCAGTTCACCGCGACGGCGAGGTCGGCGATCGTGACGTCCTCGGTCTCGCCGGAGCGGTGGGACATCATGCACTTGAAGCCGTTGCGCTGGGCCATCTCGACGGCGTCCAGGGTCTCGGTCAGCGAACCGATCTGGTTGACCTTGACGAGCAGGGCGTTGGCGGAGCCCTCCTCGATGCCGCGGGCGAGGCGCTCGGGGTTGGTGACGAAGAGGTCGTCGCCGACGATCTGGACCTTGTCGCCCAGCTTCTCGGTGATGACGTTCCAGCCGGCCCAGTCGTCCTCGTACAGCGGGTCCTCGATGGAGACCAGCGGGTACGCGGAGACGAGCTCCTCGTAGTACTCGGTCATCTCGGCGGCCGAGCGGGACTTGCCCTCGAACTCGTACTTGCCGTCCTTGTAGAACTCGGACGCGGCGACGTCGAGCGCGAGCGCGATCTGCTCGCCGGGGACGTAACCGGCCTGCTTGATGGCCTCGACGATGAGGTCGAGGGCCTCGCGGTTCGAGCCGAGGTTCGGGGCGAAGCCGCCCTCGTCGCCCAGGCCGGTGGACAGACCCTTGGTCTTCAGCACCTTCTTGAGGGTGTGGTAGACCTCGGCGCCCCAGCGAAGGGCCTCGGAGAAGGACTCCGCGCCGATCGGCGCGATCATGAACTCCTGGATGTCGACGTTGGAGTCGGCGTGCGACCCACCGTTGAGGATGTTCATCATCGGGACGGGCAGCAGGTGCGCGTTCGGACCGCCGAGGTAGCGGAACAGCGGCAGGTCGCTGGCCTCGGAGGCGGCGTGCGCGACGGCGAGGGAGACGCCGAGGATGGCGTTGGCGCCGAGCGAGCCCTTGTTGTCGGTGGCGTCCAGGTCGAACATCGCCTGGTCGATCAGGCGCTGCTCGGTGGCGTCGTAGCCGACGAGCTCCGGGCCGATCTGCTCGATGACGGCGAGGACGGCCTTCTCGACACCCTTGCCCTGGTAGCGGTTCGGGTCACCGTCGCGGAGTTCGATGGCCTCGAACGCGCCGGTGGACGCACCGGACGGGACAGCGGCACGACCGGTGCTGCCGTCGTCGAGGCCGACCTCGACCTCGACCGTGGGGTTGCCTCGGGAGTCCAGGATTTCCCGGGCTACGACGACGTCGATGGACGGCACGAGCATCTCCTTCTGGGATGTGACGCAACTACGCCGGGCCGCATGGTCCGGCAACACCTGAGCCTAACCGGCTCCGGGCCTCAGACCAGCCGACCGACCGGCCCGTGGACAAACCGAGAGCGAATTGTTTCCGAACGGAACAAAAAGCCCCGGCCGACAACGGACGAAAGCCCAGGGCCTCTCACGCACCAAAACCCCGCCCCGGGTGCGACGGGGGAATGCGCACCCGGGGCGGGGAGTCTTGGGGGCCTGGCGTGGTACCGGTCGTCCGCCGAAAGCCGGTACCCGAGCGGCCTGAGGGCCGCCGCCCTCCTCTATTACTTACTTGAGGTGGAGCTGCTGGCCCGGGTAGATCAGGTCGGCGTCCTCGACGATGTCCTTGTTCAGCTTGAAGAGCTTCGCCCAGCCGCCCTTGGTGTGGTGCGCCTCGGCGATGGTGCTGAGGGTGTCGCCGGCCTTCACCTTGTACTCGCCGTCACCCTTCTCGACCTTCTTGCCGGCCGGGGTCTCGACGGTCTTCTTCGACTGCTGCTTCGGGGCGGCAGGCGTCGTGCGCTCCTGGCTGCGGGTGGTCGGCTGCTCGGCCTTGCGCTCCGGCTGCGGGGCGGCGGCCGGGGCGGAGCCGGTCGAGGCGGCGGACAGGCCCACGCCGCAGCTCGGCCAGGCACCCTTGCCCTGGCTGGCCAGGACCTTCTCGGCGACGGCTATCTGCTGCGCCTTGGAGGCCTTGTCGGCGGTGGAGGCGTAGGCGGTGCCGCCGTACGCGGCCCACGTGGACGAGGAGAACTGGAGGCCGCCGTAGTAGCCGTTGCCCGTGTTGATCGACCAGTTGCCGCCGGCCTCGCACTGCGCGACCGCGTCCCACTCGGAGGCGGTGGCGGCGGAGGCGCCGGTGGCACCCATCAGCGGGACGGCGACAGCGGCACCGGCGACACCGGCGAGCGTGGCGACACGGACGGCCTTGGACGGGCGGCGGTGCTTGCCCTTGCTGGAAAACAGCATCGAGAGATCCCCTCACCGACGCCTACGAGGTGAGCTGTCGGGTTCGGGCCGGATGAGTGCCCGGTCGCACGTCCTGCGTGCGACTTAACCCCAAGCCGGTCGTTCGGCCGTCTCTCGACGGCCGGGGCCGGCACTTACCTTGGGTCCCCCGCTCCTGCCTACGGCGCTTACGCGACGACTGTTCCCGTACGGACATTGGCAGGATTCGGCGTGACATCCGACGGGGCCCGCTGTGGCGAGCGGTGATGACCGTAAGCAGTGGATCGCCCGAATTTCAAAGACGATCAGGGCCTTGAGACCCATCTCTCACTCTCGCCAAAGCGGACATTCGGCCCGAACTCCCGCTACTTTTCGCCCGATTCGAGCCCAAGATCCAGACTCTGACCAGGAAGGATGAGGTCGGGATCGGCGCCGACCGTCTTCTTGTTCTCGGCGTACAGAGCGGCCCATCCGCCGTCCACGTCATGGGTGTCGGCGATGTCCCAGAGGTTGTCGCCGGCGCGCACGGTATAGGCGCCTTCGTCCGCATTCGCTCCCTTGCGCCCGCTTTCACCACCGCGCGAGGCGTGGCGGCCCGAGCTGTCGTCGGCACGCGAGGAGCCCGTGGCGTCGTCCTCGGCGGCGCCGCCGCGGTGCCGGCCGGAGGCGGGCGGAGTGGCGGAGTCCGGGCTGCCGGAGGCCTCCGACGAGGGCGCACCGGGGGTCGAAGTCGAGCCGTCCCGGCCGGACTTGTCACCCTTGACGTCATCCACGGTGTTACCCGAGGTATCGCCCGAGTTGTCGTGATTCTTCTCTCGGGAGTCGCCCTTCGCGCCCGAGGACACGGAGTCCGCCGGCTCGTCGCTCGCGTCATCCTTCGTGGTGTCGCCGTTCGCCGCGTCGTCACTGCCGGAGTCGCCGGCGGACGCGGACGGGGTCGGCAGGGCCGCGCCGGGATCGACCTTGGCCGCCGCGTCGTCCGTCGTGAGGCCCGAGGTGACCGAACAGACCGGCCACGCCCGCGGACCCTGGTCGGCGAGGACCTTCTCGGCGACGGCTATCTGCTGCGAGCGGCTCGCCTGGTCGGCGCGCGGCGCGAAGTCGAGGCCGCCGTAGTCCTCCCAGATCTCCTGCGAGAACTGGAGCCCGCCGTAATAGCCGTTGCCCGCATCGGCGCTCCAGGAGCCGCCGCTCTCGCACTCGGCGAGCTTGTCCCACGTGGCCGTCGACGCGGCGCTCGCGCTGGTCGCGCCGAGCAGGGGAATCGCGATGGCGGAGCCGGCCACTCCCGCGGCGACGATGAGCGCGGGAGCCTGGCGGGGGCGACGGTGACGACCGTTCCCGGTGAGCATGGAGGCGCCTTTCGGGGGCTCGGGGAATGCTGCGGCGGGTGGTGCCGCGATGACTGGTGAACGTAGCGGGAGTCGAACGCTTGTCACAAGTCGATGCAGCCGAGATCACATGAAAGTCACAGTCTTGACGGACCGTCAGTTACGGGGCTTCGTCCGGGCCCTCCTGATGCGGCGTGAACTCGACCGGAAGCGTGCGCAATCCCCGCATGATGAGCCCGCCGCGCCAGCGCAAATCGGCAGGATCCCCCGCGAGTCGCAGGTCCGGAAGACGCGTCAGAAGCGTCGCCAGGGCGGTCTGCCCCTCGAGGCGCGCGAGCGGGGCGCCGAGGCAGTAGTGGATGCCGTGCCCGTATCCGAGGTGCTGATTGTCACGCCGGGAGAGGTCGAGGGTGTCGGGCTCGTCGAAGCGCGCCGGATCACGGTCGGCGGCGGCGAGCACGACGAGGACGGGGTCACCGGCGGCGATGTCCTGCCCTCCGACGGTCAGCGGTTCGGTCGCGAAGCGCCACGTGGCGAGCTCCACGGGGCCGTCGTAGCGCAGGAGTTCCTCGATTCCGGTCTCCAGAAGGCCGGGTTCGTCGGCGCCGGGGGCCAGCGACCGCTGGAGCCGCTCGCGCTGCTCGGGGTGGGTGAGCAGGGCGTACGTGCCGTTGCCGATCAAGTTGACCGTGGTCTCGAACCCTGCGAACAAAAGGATGAAGGCCATGGCGGCGGCCTCGTTCTCCGTGAGGTGCTCGCCGTGGTCGGAGGCGCGGATGAGGCCGGAGATGAGGTCGTCGCCCGGGTCGTTGCGCTTGCGGTGGATGAGTTCGGCCAGATAGCCACGCATCTTCTTGACGGAGCGCGCGACGCCCCCGCGCGGGCCCCCGCCGTGGCGGATCATCATGCCCGCCCAGTCGCGGAAGTCGTCCTGATCCTCGCGCGGGACGCCCAGCAGGTCGCAGATCGCGTAGATGGGGAGCGGGAAGGCGAAGTCGTGGATCAGGTCGGCCTCGCCCTCAGTGGCGAACCGGTCGATGAGCTGGTCCGTCAACTCCTGCACGCGGGGGGCGAATTCGGCCACGCGGCGCGGGGTGAACGCCTTCGAGACGAGGCGGCGCAGGCGGGTGTGGTCCGGCGGGTCGATGTTGAGCAGATGGGTCATCAGCTCGGCCTTGCGTTCGCCCGGAATGCCGGTCTTGCCCTTGGCGTGGGCAGGCTCGTCATGGTGCGCCGGATTCTTGGACAGGCGCTGGTCGGCCAGTGCCTGCTTCGCGTCCGCGTACCGCGTGACCAGCCAGGCCTCGACACCGCTGGGGAGCGTCGTGCGGTGAACGGGCGAGTGCTCGCGCAGCCAGGCGTAGGCAGGGTACGGATCAGTGGCGAACTCCCAGGTGAAGAGTTCGGGAGCGGTGCGCTGCGCGGGCTTGTCGGTCACGCCTCGACGGTATCCGGCCCGGGACGCCCCCTCCTGCCGGACCCCGCCGCGGACACGACCTAGGCCAGCCCCTCCGCCGCCCGGATCGCGTCCCGGTACGCACGGGCCGCCGCGCGCAGCGCCGCTTCCGGGTCGACGCCGTCGGCCTCGGCGCTCAGGGCGAGCGTCAGCAGTTCGTAGCCGACGCCCTCGCCGCCCGGCGCCGGCACGTCGAGGCCGGCCGTGCGGACCCGGGATCCCAGCTTCGCCGCGAGCGCGAGGCCGGGCTGTCCCACCGGCACCCCGTCCGTGACGGACTCGCGCTGCTTCTCGACGGCCTTCGTACGCAGCCAGTGCTCCTTCACGTCCTCCGGCGTGAGCGCCGTGTCGTCGCCGAAGACGTGCGGGTGACGGTGGATGAGCTTCTCGACGATGCCGCCGGCGACATCGTCCACGGAGAACGCCTCGTCCCCTTCCTCACCGGAGGCCTCCTCGGCGATCCGGGCGTGGAAGACGACCTGGAGGAGCACGTCCCCGAGCTCCTCGCGCAGCTCGTCCCGGTCGCCGTCCTCGATCGCCTCGACGAGTTCGTACGCCTCCTCGATCGCGTACTTCGCCAGGCCCTTGTGGGTCTGCTGCGAGGACCACGGGCACTCGCGGCGGATGCGGTCCATGACCTGGACCAGATCGAGGAGGCGGGCGCCCGGCAGGTCGTAGGAGGCGGGGAGCAGTTCCAGGTCGGGCATCGCGACACGGCCCGAGCCGGCGAGCGCGGCCAGGCCGTCGGTCAGGCGCCGGTCGCCCTCGGCGGTGGCGACGACCACGACGGTGCGGCCCCCGGCACAGGCGTCGACGAGCTCGTGGGCCGTCGGGGCCGCCTCCCGCACCTCGATACCTGCCTCCCGCAGATACGGCAGCTGTGGGTGCGCGGCGTCGGCGCACAGGACCTCGTCGGCGGCGTGCAGGAGCTGCCAGGCCGACCAGGACAGCAGGCCGGGGGCGACGCGGTGGCTGGTGGTGAGCAGGACGATGCGGCCGGTCGGGGCGGCGTCGGGTGCGTTCTCGGCGTTCACGCCTCGAACGTAACCCAGGCCGCCTGCCGCGCCCTACGCCGTCTGCTCGTCCCCCGTCTTCGGGGACGTGACCTCGCGCACCCACGGCGTCTTCGCGTCGGCGCGGCCGTGGCTCTTGGCGATGTCCCAGGTGCCGTAGCGCGGGTTCAGGTCGACGTGCAGCTCCTTGGAGGCCTGGTCGAGCGCCTTCCAGAAGGGGGCCTGGTCGCTCGCGGACTGGGACTGCATGTTCGCGCCGACCTTCTGGGCGAGGCCCATGACCTCGAGGTCGGTGCGGGCGCTGTCCGCGATGCGCTCGGGCGCGATGTTGTACTGCTCGAGCAGGGCGAGCCGCATCTGCCGGACGCCGCCGGCCTGCTGCGCCATCGCGGCTACCCGCTCCTGGATCTGCCTGCGGCTCACCCCGACGCCCGCGTCGGCGGCCGCGCGGTGCAGGACCCGGTCGAAGACCATGGAGTGCAGCGTGTTCCGGGTGAGGCTGCCGGACTTGGCGATGGCCTGCTCGTACTGCTGGTCGTCCTTGGTGGCGGTCTGCTGGGCGTCACGCACCTCGTTCACCCGGTTCTCCAGCTGGGAGACGGTGATGCGGTCACTGCCCACGACGGCCGCGGCGCCGGGATGCGCGTCGTCGCCGCAGGCGGTGAGGAGGGGGACCGCGGCTACGGCGGCGGCGGAGAGGACGAGCGCGGTGCGGCGGCTGTTGCGGCGATGCAAGGTGGGCCTCCCTGCGAAGAGTTTGTGCGTCGGTGCACAAAGTCCGGCGGTGATCGATGTTAGGCAGTGGCCGAGCTCTCGGCCACCTATTCGACCCAACGATTCGCCGGGAGTTGAGGCACTCCCCCGCGCCCGGCCCGCCCCGGCTCAGCCCCGGACCTGCCCCAGCCACTGCAAGGTGCGGCGGATTTCGGCCGGGAACGGGTGTCCCGGCCCGTGGAGACGCTCCGCGTCGTGCAGGAGACGTACGAGGGTGTCGTGCGCGGCGGCCCGGTCGCCGAGCGCGAGGAGCAAGTGGCCGATGCGGCGCCGGACTTCGAGGGGCAACGTGATGTCCGTCGTCGCGTACTGGTTCTGGTAGTACGGGAGCAGTGCCCGGTATTCGGCGAGCGCGGCGGCCGGTTCGCCGAGCTGTTCCAGGCACTGCGCGGCCTCGTAGCGGAACTGGAGGGACTGCGGGTCGGCCTGGCCCGCCTCGGCGGAGCGCTCGTCGGCGAGGTGGCGCAGCTCGGGCAGGGCGCGGCGGTACTGGCCGTCGTCCATGAGCGTCGCGGCGTACTGCTTGCGCAGGGTCCGGACGACCGGTGAGTGCTCGCCGTGCTGGGCCGCGGCGGCGGGCAGGATCGCGCCGAGGATGTCGACGGCCTGCGTGATGCGGCCCTCGCCGAGCAGGCGCTTGACCTCGTCGACGGCGCCCGCGACGTCCGGCTTGTCGGTGTGGGGCGTGGGCGCGGCGGGCTGCGGGGCGGGGGTGCGGGCGCGGTCGGGCCAGGGGGCGTGCGGGCGCAGGAAGGGGCGGGTCGGGTCGAGGGGACCGCCGCTCGGTACGCCGCGCGCGGGCAGCAGCGGGAGCAGGGCCTCGTACGTCTCCTGCGCGGAGGCGGGCCGGTGCTGCGGGTCCTTGGCGAGCAGGCGCAGGACGAGCGCCTCCAGGGGTTCGGGGACCTCGGGGCGCAGGCGGCGGACCGGCAGGGGCGGCTCGTAGAGGTGGCGGTGCAGGACGCCGAGGGCCGTGGAGCCCGCGAACGGGACGTCTCCGCTGAGGAGTTCGTGCAGCAGCACCCCGAGCGCGTACAGGTCCGTGTAGGGGCCCACCGCGCCGCCCATGGCCTGTTCGGGCGCCATGTAGGCGGGGCTGCCGATGGGGGAGCCGGTGTGGGTGAGGCGGGTGGTGTCGGTGTCGAGCACGGAGGCGACGCCGAGGTCGAGGACGGTGACGGTGCCGTCCTGCTTGACCATCACGTTCCGCGGCTTGAGGTCGCGGTGCACGATCGGCACGGCGTGCACCGCGCACAGGACGGCGCACAGCTGGGCCGCGACGGAGACCGCCCACTGCCACGGGTAGGGGTCGTGTTCGGCGAGGTGGTCGGAGAGGTCGGCCCCGTCCACGTACTGCATGACGAGGTAGAGGTCCTCGCCCTGGGTGCCCGCGTCGTGGACGGTGACCAGGCCGGGGTGGTCGACCTGGGCCGTGACGCGGCACTCGCGCACGAAGCGGCGGCGCAGCTCGTCGGCCTCCTGGCCGGCGACGCGGTCGGGGCGCAGCAGCTTCACGGCGACGCGCCGGTCGAGCCGCTGGTCGTACGCCGTCCAGACCTGGCCCATGCCGCCCTGGCCGATGAGGGTGGACAGCTCGTAGCGCCCGGCGACGAGTTGTCCGCCGGACGCGTTCAGGGGGTGGGTCACCGTCCGCCTTCCTGCTTTCGCAGGTAGTCGCTGAGTTCGTCGAGTTCCGCGCGGACCTGGTCGATGCGGTGGGGCGGCGGCGCCTGGGGCTGCGGGGCGGGGGTGGGCACGGGTGTGGGGGCCGGGCCCGCGGTCTGGGTCAGCTGGTCGTGCACGGGCGGCGTGGAGGGCGGCGCGTAGTGCTGCGCCTGCGGATACCCGTACGCGGGTTGCTGGAGCGGGGGTTGCTGGAGCGGCTGCTGCTGCGGGTGGTACCCGCTCGCGTAGCCGCCGTAGAACCCGAGGCGCCCTTTGCGGCAGTGGAGGATGTCGGCGACGAGGTAGTACAAGACGACTCCGGCGAGCGTGATCAGAAGCATCATCATGCCCGCGTCGCCGCGCCACGTCGTGAAATCGTCGACGCCCGGGTCCGTGGCGAGCAGCGCGACCGTGCCGACCTGGAGCGCGGCGACGGACGCGAAGATGATCCAGTCCGTCCTGCTGCGCGTCGTCAGCGCGAGGCGCAGCAGCGCCGCCCACGCGAGGAAGCCGATGCTCAGCACGGCGAGCGCCACGAACAGGACGCGCAACCCGATCTGCACGCCATGCGACGGGCGCTGTGGCGGTGGCATGTAGCCCTGGCCGTGCATGGTTTCTCCTGCTGCTCCTGCTGACGGACCCTTTGTGTGTCGAGCGTATAGGCCGACTCCGACAACCCGCGCCGGGTTGTACGGAACCGTTGTCGTACGGATGTCAAACGCGTCACTCGGGGCCGAGTGTGCCGTCCGTCAGTCCGTCGTGCAGGCCCTGCACGAGTTGTTCGCCGAGGCGCGCGGCCTGGCGCAGGGCGTCCTCGAACCCGGCCAGGGCGCGGAAGCGTTCGCCGTAGCGGCGCTGGTCGGCGAGTGGCAGGCGCGGGAGTTGGAGGCGGCGCACGTCCAGGCGCGTCGCGGTGGACGCAAAGCTGCTGGCCTGCCGGTTGTTGGCGGTGCCGCGCAGGAACCCGGCGAGGAACCAGGGGTCGAGCGCGGCCCGGTCGGGGCGCAGCAGCGTCAGGCCGCGGCCGAGCGCGGAGCCCGCGGTGGCCTCGTCGACGACACGGACGACCGCCCCGCCGCCCGCCAGCGGCACGACGACGTCGCCCGCCTCGACGAGTACGGGCTCCTCGTCGCCGCCCTGGGGTGAGCCGGAGGGTGCGGTGCCGGCGAGGACGTCGTGGTCGGTGAGGACGGGCACGCGCGCGGAACCGCCGGTGGCGGGCCCCGATGCCGCTGCGACCGCCGTGGCGGTCCGCACCAACAGGGCGCCCGCGCGGGCGAGTTCACCCACCGTCGTCTGGGGCCAGCGGGCCGGGCTCTGCGCGGCGGGCGGGGTGTCGGGGGCGCGGTCGGCGGTGAGGCGCAGGGTGTCGCCGAGGCGGGTGCGGACCGCGGCGAGCTCCTCGGCGCCGCCGGCCGCGGCCGGGGGCGGCAGCCGGCGCGCGGGCGCGAGGTCGACCTCGTCGTCGAGCAGTTCGATCACGGGCACGGAGCGGGCGACGCCGGGCAGTTCCTCGATCGTGCCGTCGCGGTCGAAGGGCCGCCAGGCGTCGAGGACGGCCTGCTGGACCTGCTCCCACGGCAGCCTGTCGCGTCCGTCACCGGAGCCCGCCGGGCCGCCCCCGGTCGTCTCGACGAGGAGGAGTTCCGGCGCGGGCGGTGTGCCGGCGCCGGGCCTGCGCAGGACCCACAGGTGCAGCGGGATGTTGTTGGGCGGGACGGAGCCCGCGGGCAGGGCGATCACGGCACGCAGGGCGCCGCGGCGCAGCAGGTCGGCGCGGATACGGCGGCCCGAGCGGCGGGAGGCGGCGGCGGGAGGCATCAGCAGGACGGCGGTGCCGCCGTCGCGCAGACGGGCCAACGCGTGCTGGATCCAGGCGAGTTCGGACTCGGTGCGGGCCGGGAAGCCGTACTCCCAGCGCGCGTCGTAGGCGAGTTCGTCGTGGCCCCAGTTGCGTTCGTTGAACGGCGGGTGGGCGAGCACGGCGTCGGCGCGGACGTCGGGGAACGCGTCGGCGCGCAGGGTGTCGCCGGCCGCGGTGCGCACGGTGGCGCCGTCGGCGGCCGGGGTGCCGAGCGCGAGACGGAGCGCGGTGAGGGCGGCGAGGTCGGGGGCGCTGTCCTGGCCGTAGAGGCGCTGGTCAGGCTCGGGTGAGAGGTCGCGCACGGCGCGCAGCAGGGCGCCGGTGCCGCAGGCCGGGTCGAGGACGGTGCGGGCGGGTCCGGCGAGGGCGGCCATGAGCTGGGCGGGGCCCGCGGGCGTGAGCGTGTACTGGCGCGGGTTGGCGTCGAGATGACGGCCGAGCAGGAACTCGTACGTCTGGCGGGCGCCCAGTTCCGCGGCGAGTTCGGCGGCGCCGCGCAGCAGCGGGACGGAGGGCAGGAGCCCGGTGTCGGGCAGGCGCACGGCGCGCTCGTCGCGGGGGCCGAAGCGGCGGTTCAGGACGTCGTCGAGGGCGGCCGGGAGGCGCTGGGCGAGGTGCTCGTCGGAGACCGCGGCGAGTTCGAGCCAGTCGGTGGGCCGGTCGTGCACGAGGAGCAGGGCGCAGCCGGCGTGCAGGAGTGCGACGCCGGGGCCCGCGGGGTGCCCGGCGAGTTGCTGCCAGACGCGTTCGCGCAGCGGGACCTCGGCGAGCTTGCCCTGCTCGCGCAGCCAGTTCTCGACATCGGTGAGGGCGAAGGAGGGGCTGGTCTCGCTCCCGCCGACGGGCTTGGGGAAGTCGGGGTGGCGGCGGCGCCAGTTGCTGACGGCGGCGCGTCCGACCCCCGCGAGCCGGGCGATCCCGGCCGCGGTCACTTCTGTGGCGTTGTCCTGCACCCGGCGTGCTCCCCTCGGCTCCCCACATGACTGTTGCGCCGAGCATACCCGCGAGCACGTAAGCGCCCCATTCACGGCCGTGTACACACTCGACTCCGTAAATCGTGTTGACTCGGTTCACAAGCTCTGCTCTTATTGACCCATCGAAACAAGCGGTCGCCGGAATCGAGGGGCCGCCTTCTGTTGGGGGGATCAGCCATGGGCATGAAGACCAAGGTCGCGCTGGGTGCGGTCGTCGGGATCGTCGTCATCGGCGTCGTATCGGCCAACTCCGGCGACAACGGCGACAACGGAGGGAAGGGCGGCGGCACCTCCGCCGCCGCGGACAAGAACGCGGGCGGCTCCGGCGGCAAGGCGGCCGGCAAGGGCGACGACGCCGCCAAGTCCGACGCCGGTGACAAGGGCGCTTCGAAGGCCTCGCAGGCCGAGCAGTTCAAGGCCTTCGTGGCGAAGAACGGCACGCCCAAGGAGAAGGACGCCGTCGCCCACGTCCTCAAGGTCCAGGGCGCCGACCAGCAGAACGACATCCTCGACAGCGCCGACGTCTACACCGACTTCACCGGCGGCCTGATGGGCGAGGGCTCCGGCCCCTCCAAGCTGATCGCCTCCGCGTTCGCGGACTGGAAGGACAGCAAGAACGGCCTCGTCACGGTCTACGACGCCGACGGCGAGATCATCACCAACGGCAACTTCTGACGGCCGTGCACCACCGCTCCGCCTCCACCACCTCAACCACCTCCCGGAGGAGAACTCCCATGCGTCGCAGCACACTTGCCGCCCTCTGCCTCACCGCCGTCACGGCCACCCTCTCGCTCACCGCGTGCGGGACCGGCGGCCCCGGCGACGCCGCGGGCCCGGGCGACAAGCCCAAGGCCCCCTTCGCCGACCTGTCGGGACCGCAGATCGCCAACAAGGCGATGAAGGCCACCCGCGGCGCCTCGTCCCTCACCATCAAGGGCAACGCGGCCGACGGGGACGGCGGGCAGATCGCCCTCGACGTCGCCCTCGACAAGAAGGGCGACTGCGCCGGCTCGATGGGCATGAAGGGACAGGGCAAGGTCGACCTGATCAAGACGGGCCCGACCATGTACCTCAAGTCCGACGAGGCGTTCCTGCGCGCGCAGAGCGAGGGCGAGTCCAAGGCGGACACCGACGCCGTCGTGAAGATGCTCGCGGGCCGCTGGATGAAGTCGAAGGCGGACAGCCCCGACACCAAGGACATGGCGGACTTCTGCGACCTCGACTCGATGCTCGCCGAGTTCAAGAGCAATGACACCCTCGCCCGCAAGGGCAGGGCGACGACGGTCGACGGCACCCCCGCGTTCACGGTCACCGAGACCGACGGCAAGGACGAGTACACGCTCTACGTCGCGACCGAGGGCAAGCCGTACGTGCTCAAGCTCGTCACCAAGTCCGCCAAGGAGCCGGGCGCGCTCACGTTCTCGGACTACGACAAGCCGGTCGAGGCAGCGCCGCCGGCCGACAAGGACATCGTCGACCTGGACAAGATGGGCGGCTGACCGGGCCCGAAGGCTCAGCGCGCGTGGAAGCGATCCGGCGCCGACGTCGGGTTGCCGCCCGTGGGCAGCGCCTGGTCCGGGCAGGTCGACAGCACCCGCTTCATGGCGTCCCGCTCACCGGCCGTCACCCACAGCCCGTACTTCTTCTTCACGGCGACCTGCCCGGCGACATACGTGCACCGGTACCCCTTGCGGGGCGGCAGCCAGGTCGCCGTATCGCCCTCGCCCTTGCTGCGATTGGGGCCCGCGTCGACCGCGAGGAGGTTGAGCGGGTCGTTGGCCAGGGCGATGCGCTTGCTCGGGTCCCACTTCTGGGCGCCCTTCTGCCAGGCGTCGGAGAGGGCCACCAGATGGTCGATGTCGACCTGACTGCGGCCGCGCGCGAACGCGATCTCCTTGCCGGTGTACGGGTCGGACGCGAGCGTCCCCGACACGACCGTGCAGCGCCCGTCGCGGAACTTCACCCCCGTCAGGTCCCGCTTGAGTATGTCGTCCCGGGTGTCGCAGCCGTTCGAATCGGTGTCGGCCCAGGCGCTGCCGAAGCGGCCCCGGTCGTAACCGGTCTTGGGCGCCCGCCCCTTGACGGCCAGCGAGTTCACGGCGTCGAGCGCACCGCCCGCCTTGTACTCGGGCCCGGACCCCGACTCGCCCTGCTGCTCCACGGTGCATCCGGTGGCGGCGGCCACGGTCACCAGTACGGCGGCGACGGCCCGCCCAGCGCCTCGCATCACGACGCTCCCCCCTGCTAGTCCGGCTTCGGTGTCACCGTATCGGGTGAGCGCGCCCGTCACCCGGGCGCACCGGGGCGCGCTCAGGCAGCCGCCTTCCCGTCGCCCCTCCCGGTCACGCCTTCCCGGGCCCGTCCCGGTCACGCATTTCCGAACGCACCTTCTCGGGCCCGTCCCGCGAGACTCTACGAACCGAGGATCGACGTCAGGAACTCCCCCACCCAGCCCAGGAGTTCGCGTCCGACCAGCGGCTTGCCGCCCACCTTCGCGGTCTTCGGGCGCGGGACGAGTACCTGGTGCGCCGCCGCCTTGATGACCGTTCCCGGGTAGAGGCGCTTGAGGCGCAGCTCCTGCGACTCCCTCAGCTCCACGGGGGCGAAGCGGATGTTGTTGCCCTGGAGGACGATCTCGCCGACGCCGCACGCCCGCGCGAACATGCGCAGACCGGCGACGAGCAGCAGGTTCTCGACCGGCTCGGGCAGCTTGCCGTAGCGGTCGGTGAGCTCCTCACGGACCGCCTTGACGTCCGCTTCCGTGTTCACGGAGGCGATGGCGCGGTAGGCCTGCAGCCTGAGCCGCTCACCCGGCGCGTAGTCGTGCGGGACGTGCGCGTCGACCGGGAGCTCGATCTTGACCTCCAGGGGCGGCTCCTCCTCGACGCCGCCCTCGACGGCGGCCCGGTAGTCGGCCACCGCCTCGCCGACCATGCGGATGTAGAGGTCGAAGCCGACGCCCGCGATGTGGCCCGACTGCTCACCGCCGAGCAGGTTGCCCGCTCCGCGGATCTCCAGGTCCTTCATCGCCACGTACATGCCCGCGCCCATCTCCGTGTGCTGGGCGATGGTGGCGAGACGCTCGTGCGCGGTCTCGGTCAGCGGCTTCTCCGGCGGGTACAGGAAGTACGCGTATCCGCGCTCGCGGCCTCGGCCGACGCGGCCGCGCAGCTGGTGGAGCTGGCTGAGGCCGAAGTTGTCGCCGCGCTCGACGATCAACGTGTTCGCATTGGAGATGTCGATGCCCGACTCGACGATCGTCGTCGAGACGAGGACGTCGAACTTCTTCTCCCAGAAGTCCACGACCACCTGTTCCAGGGCCTGTTCGGACATCTGGCCGTGGGCCGTCGCGATGCGCGCCTCGGGGATGATGTCGCGCAGGCGGGCCGCCGCGCGGTCGATGGACTCGACGCGGTTGTGGATGTAGAAGACCTGGCCCTCGCGCAGCAGTTCACGGCGGACGGCCGCGCCGATCTGCTTCTCCTCGTACGGGCCCACGAAGGTGAGCACCGGGTGGCGCTCCTCGGGCGGCGTGGTGATCGTCGACATCTCGCGGATGCCGGTGACGGCCATTTCGAGCGTACGGGGGATGGGGGTCGCGGACATCGTGAGGACGTCGACGTTCGCGCGGAGCTTCTTCAGCTGCTCCTTGTGCTCGACGCCGAAGCGCTGCTCCTCGTCGACGATGACGAGGCCGAGGTCCTTGAACTTCGTCTCGGAGGAGAACAGGCGGTGCGTACCGATGACGATGTCGACCGCCCCGTCGCGCAGGCCCTCCAGGGTGGCCTTCGACTCGGTCTCGGTCTGGAAGCGCGACAGTGCCCGTACGTTCACGGGGAACTGGGAGTAGCGCTCGGAGAACGTGCCGAAGTGCTGCTGGACGAGGAGGGTCGTGGGCACGAGGACCGCGACCTGCTTGCCGTCCTGGACGGCCTTGAAGGCCGCGCGAACAGCGATCTCTGTTTTGCCGTAGCCGACGTCGCCGCAGATCAGGCGGTCCATCGGGACCGTCTTCTCCATGTCCTCCTTGACCTCGGCGATGGTCGTGAGCTGGTCGGGCGTCTCCACGTACGGGAAGGCGTCCTCCAGCTCGCGCTGCCAGGGCGTGTCCGGGCCGAAGGAGTGGCCGGGCGCCGCCATGCGCGCCGAGTACAGCTTGATCAGGTCCGCGGCGATCTCCTTGACCGCCTTCTTCGCGCGGGCCTTCGTCTTCGTCCAGTCCGCGCCGCCCAGCCGGTGCAGCGTCGGGGCCTCACCGCCGACGTACTTGGTGATCTGCTCCAGCTGGTCGGTGGGGATGTAGAGGCGGTCGCCGGGCTGGCCGCGCTTGGCGGGCGCGTACTCGACGACGAGGTACTCGCGGGTCGCGCCCTGGACCGTGCGCTGCACCATCTCGATGTAGCGGCCCACGCCGTGCTGCTCGTGGACGATGTAGTCGCCGGACTCGAGGGTGAGCGGGTCGATCGTCTTGCGGCGGCGGGCCGGCATGCGCTGGCCGTCCTTGCCCGCCGCCTTCTGGCCGGTCAGGTCGGTCTCGGTGAGGACCGCCAGCTTCAGGGCCGGGTCCACGAAGCCGTAGTCGATGGAGCCGCAGGAGACCTGCACGACCGCCGGGGTGAGCTCGGTGAGGTCCTGGTCGAGGCGGGCCGGGACTCCTTCGCCGCCGAGCACCTCGACGGTGCGGGCGGCGGGGCCGTGGGCCTCGGTGACGTAGACGGTGCGCCAGCCGTCGGACAGCCAGCCCTTGGTGTCGGCGAGCGCCCGCGCGGTGTCGCCGCGGTACGTCTCCGGGGCGTGCATGCCGAGCTTCAGGGTGTCCGAGCCCAGCTCCTCGTCGGCCGCGAACGGGGACACCGACCACCACATCATGTCCAGCTCGCGGGCCCGGTCGCGGACGTCGGCGATGGACCGCAGGGACGCCGCGTCCACGTCGATGGGGGCCTCGCCGCCGCCTGCCGTGGCCGCCCACGACGCCTGGAGGAACTCCTGCGACGTGGCCACCAGGTCGGCCGCGCGCGTGCGCACCCGCTCCGGGTCGCACACCACGGCCATGGAGCCCTCGGGCAGCACGTCGACCAACAGCTCCATGTCGTCGACGAGGACCGGGGCGAGGGACTCCATGCCCTCGACCGCGATGCCCTCGGCGATCTTGCCGAGGAGTTCACCCAGCTCGGGGTGTTCCTCGGCGAGGGCGGCGGCGCGCTCGCGCACCTGGTCGGTGAGCAGCAGCTCACGGCAGGGCGGCGCCCACAGGCCATGCTCGGCGACCTCCAGGGAGCGCTGGTCGGCGACCTTGAAGTAGCGGATCTCCTCGACGTCGTCGCCCCAGAACTCGATGCGCAGGGGGTGTTCCTCGGTCGGCGGGAAGACGTCGAGGATGCCGCCGCGCACGGCGAACTCGCCCCGCTTCTCGACGAGTTCGACCCGGGAGTAGGCGGCTGCCGCCAGCGACTCGACGATCTCGTTCAGATCGGCGCTCTGTCCGGTGCTCAGCGCCACGGGCTCCAGGTCGCCGAGCCCCTTGACCTGCGGCTGGAGCACGGACCTGACGGGGGCGACGACGACGGAGACCGGTCCGGTCTCGGGGTCGTCGGTGCGGGGGTGCGCGAGACGGCGCAGGACGGCGAGGCGGCGGCCCACGGTGTCGGAGCGCGGGGAGAGCCGCTCGTGCGGGAGCGTCTCCCACGAGGGGTATTCGACGATGCCGTCCGGCGGCAGCAGCGAGCGCAGCGCGGCGGCCAGATCCTCGGCCTCCCGTCCGGTGGCGGTCACGGCCAGCACGGTCCGCCCGGTCCGCCGCGCGAGAGCGGCCACCGCGAAGGGCCGCGCGGCGGGCGGGCCGACGAGGTCGACGTGGGGGCGGTGCCCGTCGGTGGCGGCCTTCACCGCTTCGGCGAGCGCCGGGTCTCGTACTACGGCGTCCAGCAGACCGTGCAGGCTCATGAAGGGCTTCCATCCCGGGGAGTGGGCAACGCGAACCGCCCGACACGTCGAACGGGCCGGGGGTCTCCCAGACTACGACGCGCCGCCGACACCCGCGTGCGGATCATTCGCGGATCACATCCATGGTCCCCAGGGCGCACGGCGGCCCCGGAGTGTCCGGGAAGGACACTCCGGGGCCGCCGGCCTCGTTCCCCCGTTCGCATCGCCCCGCGCAGCTACTCCGTGGCGATCGCGTTCAGTACGTTCATCCGGCCCGCCCGGAACGCCGGGATCAGGGCGGCGAACAGGCCCACGAAGGCCGAGCCGATGAAGACGCCGATGATCGTCGGCCAGGGGATCTCCAGGACGTCCAGGCCCTCCAGGGCGAGGAGCTTCTGGGCGGTCGCGCCCCAGCCCATGCCCAGCCCGAGGCCGAGGAGGGCGCCGAAGAGGGCGATGACCACCGACTCCAGGCGGATCATGCGGCGCAGCTGCCGGCGCGAGAGGCCGATGGCCCGCATCAGGCCGATCTCACGGGTGCGCTCCACCACGGACAGGGCCAGCGTGTTCACGACGCCCAGGACCGCCACGATGATCGCGAGGGCCAGCAGGCCGTAGATCATGTTGAGGAGCTGGCCGATCTGGTCCTTCAGGGTCTGCTTGTAGTCGGTCTGGTCCTTGACGTGGACCGTCGGGTCGGACGCGACCGACGACTTCAGTGCCTTGTAGGCCTGGTCGGCCTTGCCGGCGTCCGCCTTGGCGAACATCATCCCGTTGAGCGGCAGCCGGTCGGCGGGCAGGTACCGCTCGGCGGTCGTGAGGTTGATGTACATCGCGCCCTTGTCGAACGTGGTGTCGTCCGACGTGATCGCCGCGATCTTCAGGTCGGCGGTACGGCCGCGCTCGAACGCGACGTTCATGGTGTCGCCGACCTTGAGGTGGTTCTTCTCGGCGAACTCCGAGCCGACCGACATCGCGTTCTTCCCGTACGCCGCCGACAGCTCACCGGCGGTCGTCTCGCGCCGCAGGTCCTGGGCGTAGGTGGGCGTCGCGGCGACGAGCGACTCGTCCTCCTTCGCACCGTCCGGCGTGGTCAGCTTCGTCTTGACGAACTTGACCTCCGTGACATGGGAGACGTACGGGGCCTTTTTCAGGGCCTCGGCGGCCTGCGGCTTCAGCCCGTTCTGTCCCTCGATGATGAAGTCGGCGCCGACGGACCTGTCGAGCTCGCTGGTGGCCGAGGCGACCATCGAGGAGCCGACGACGGACAGGCAGGCGACGAGCGCGAGGCCGATCATCAGGGCCGCGCCGGTGGCGCCTGTGCGGCGCGGGTTGCGCAGCGCGTTGCGCTCGGCCATGCGGCCGACGGAGCCGAACATCCGCAGGAGTACGGCGCTGATGACGCGCACCACACCGCCCGCGAGCAGCGGTCCGACGACGACGAACCCGATGAGCGTGGCGACGATGCCGACGCCGAGCCACAGGGAGCCCTCGCTCGCCTCGGCGGCCTGCGTGGCGGTGTAGAGCGCGAAGCCGCCACCGCCCGTGAGGACGAGACCGATCAGGGCGCGGACCAGGCCGGCCTTGACGTCGGCGGGGGTGCCGGCGTCCCTGAGGGCCGCCATCGGCGAGACCTTGCCCGCGCGGCGGGCCGGAACGTAGGCGGCGAAGACGGTGACGACGGTGCCGAGGAGCAGCCCGACCACGGGGGTCGTCCACCGGACGGTCAGGTCGTCGGTGGACAGGTCCATGCCCGCCGCGGACATCATCTTCATCAGGCCGACGGCGAGTCCGACGCCCGCGCCGACGCCGATGACCGACCCGAAGACGCCGAGCAGCAGCGCCTCGACGAGGACCGAGCGGTTGACCTGCTTGCGGCTCGACCCGATGGCGCGCATCAGGCCGATCTCGCGGGTCCGCTGGGCGACCAGCATGGAGAACGTGTTGATGATCAGGAAGATACCGACGAGGAAGGCGATCCCGGCGAAGCCGAGCATGGCGTACTTGATGACGTCCATGAACTCGCCGACGTCCTTGCGGTTGGCGTCCGCGGCTTCCTTCTGCGTCTGGAACTTGTACGGGCCGTCGAGGGACGCCGCGACGTTCTTCTTGAGGACGCTGTCGCTGACGCCGGTGGCGGCGGCGACGTTGATCTGGGTGAACCGGCCGCTCCGGCCGATGAGTTCGCGCTGGGCGGTGGCCGTGTCGAAGTAGACGACGGCGGCACCGGGGTTGGTCACCTTGAAGGAGGCGATGCCGACGATCTTCGCCCTGAAGTCACCGGTGGCCGCGATGGTGCGCAGCTCGTCGCCCATCTTCAGGTGGTGCTTCTTCGCCGTGTCGGAGTCGACCATGACCTCGGTGGGCCCGCGCGGGGCGTGGCCTGAGGTGATGTCCATGGAACGCAGGTCGTTGCGCGTCCAGTTGCCCGCGATCGTGGGGGCGCCGTTCTCGGAGCCCATGTTCTTGTTGTCCGCGTTCACGACGGTCACGTTCATCGAACTGACCGCGCCCTCGGCCGACTTGACGCCGTCGGCCCGCTCGACCTGCGTGAGGGCGGAGGCCGGCAGCGACTCGGGGCGCCCGGTGTCGCTGCCCTCGCTCTTGGCGGCCTTCGGGCTGACGGTCACGTCGGACGACGTCGCAGCGAACAGCTTGTCGAACGTCGTGTCCATCGTGTCGGTGAAGACGAGCGTGCCGCACACGAACGCCACCGACAGCAGGACCGCGACGGCCGAGAGGGCCATGCGTCCCTTGTGCGCGAAGAAGTTGCGCAGGGAGGTCTTCATCACGGTGTTCGCGCTCATGACGTGCGCCCCCGCGCGTCGAAGTCCTTCATGCGGTCGAGGACGGCGTCCGCGGTGGGGCGGAGCATCTCGTCGACGATGCGGCCGTCCGCGAGGTACAGCACCCGGTCCGCGTACGAGGCGGCGACCGGGTCGTGGGTGACCATCACGATGGTCTGGCCGAGCTCGTCGACGGACTGCCGCAGGAAGCCGAGCACTTCGGCGCCGGCGCGGGAGTCCAGGTTTCCGGTCGGCTCGTCACCGAAGATGATCTCCGGCCGGGCGGCGAGTGCGCGGGCCACGGCGACGCGCTGCTGCTGTCCGCCGGAGAGCTCGGCGGGCCGGTGCTTCAGGCGCTCGGCCAGGCCCACGGTCCGCACGACGCGGTCCAGCCACTGGTTGTCCGCCTTGCGGCCCGCGATGTCCATGGGAAGCGTGATGTTCTCGAGCGCGTTCAGCGTCGGCAGCAGGTTGAACGCCTGGAAGATGAAGCCGATCCGGTCCCGGCGCAGCTGCGTGAGCTTCTTGTCCTTGAGGCCGGTGATCTCGGTCTCGTCCAGGTAGATCTGCCCCGACGTGACGTTGTCGAGCCCGGCGAGGCAGTGCATGAGCGTGGACTTGCCGGACCCCGAGGGGCCCATGATCGCGGTGAACTGGCCGCGGGCGATGTCCACATCGACGTGGTCGAGCGCGACGACCCGGGTCTCGCCCGAGCCGTAGGCCTTGACGACCTGACGCGCCCGCGCGGCGACGGCCGTTTGCCCTCCAGTGCCCCCGGTCCTGGGAATGGTCACAGCCGTTGTCACGGTAAGTCTCCTATGTCGGTCATGCGGAATATCGGGTGTGTGCAACGCACTTCAGGTCTGAGCCCGGAGGGCGGTGAGGTCTCTGCGACGTGCTTCAGTCTGGTGGCGGGAGGTACCCCGGCGCGCTGGTGTAGGTCACCCTCTTTCCCGGGGGAAAACCCCACCCCTTGAAGGTAGGAAGAACCCCCCACCCCTCTCGTCCTCCGGGGGTACGAACCGTCCCCTGTCCGCAGTACGGAGGTCCCCCTAGGGGGAGTCCACCCAACGGTGGAGCACCTCTCAGGGTTCGCTCCACCTTCCTGCGCAGTCGCGCTGCGCCCTCCCGCCCCCGCAGGGTCAGGTGAGAAGGTGTCGGGGGCGAGATAGATGCAGGGGGAAGGAATCCGGTGGGCGGCGCGACAACGCAGGCGGGCAAGGGGAAGGACCGGCGCCGGGGCGCGGTCGTCGCCGCGCTGATGCTCTCCATGGCACTGGCGGCACTCGACTCCACCATCGTCTCCACGGCGGTCCCGCAGATCGTCGGCGACCTCGGCGGCTTCTCCGTCTTCTCCTGGCTCTTCTCCGGCTACCTGCTCGCCGTCACCGTCACGCTGCCGGTCTACGGGAAACTGTCCGACACCTTCGGCCGCAAGCCCGTCCTCATCGGCGGCAGCGTCCTCTTCCTCGTCGGATCGGTCCTGTGCGCGGGCTCCTGGAACATGGGCGCGCTCATCGCCTTCCGCGTCGTCCAGGGCCTGGGCGGCGGCGCCATCCAGGGCACCATCCAGACCCTCGCCGCCGACCTCTACCCGCTCAAGGAACGCCCGCGCATCCAGGCCAGGCTGTCGACGGTGTGGGCGACCTCGTCCGTCGCGGGCCCCGCACTCGGCGGACTGCTCGCCTCGTACGCGGGCTGGCGCTGGATCTTCCTGATCAACGTGCCCGTCGGCGCGATCGCCCTCTGGCTCGTCGTGCGCCATCTCCACGAACCGGTACGGGAGAAGGGGCCGCGCGCCCGCATCGACTGGGCCGGCGCGCTCACCGTGTTCGCGTGCGGCGGGGTGCTCCTGACCGCGCTCGTGCAGGGCGGCGTCGCCTGGGACTGGCTCTCGGCTCCGTCGATCGCCATGTTCGGTACGGGAGTCGCGCTGATCGGCGCCGTCGTCGCCATCGAGCGGCGGGCCGTCGAACCGATCATCCCCGGCTGGGTCTGGCGCCGGCGCACCATCGCCGCCGTCAACCTCGCGCTCGGCGCGCTGGGCCTCCTGATGGTCGCGCCGACCGTGTTCGTGCCCACGTACGCGCAGGCCGTCCTCGGACTCGCGCCCATGGCCGCCGGGTTCGTGCTCTCCGTGATGACGCTGAGCTGGCCCGTCTCCGCGGCCCTCAGCCAGCACGTGTACCGCAGGATCGGCTTCCGCAACACGGCCGTCGTCGGCATCGCGGCCGCGCTCCTCATCCTGCTCGCGTTCCCGATGCTGCCCTATCCCGGGGCCGCCTGGCAGCCCGCGCTGGTCATGCTGCTGCTCGGCGCGGCGCTCGGACTCTTCCAACTACCCCTGATCGTCGGGGTCCAGTCGACCGTCGGGTGGGCCGAGCGCGGCACGACGACCGCGTCCGTCCTGTTCTGCCGGCAGATAGGCCAGACGGTCGGCGCCGCGCTGTTCGGCGCCGTCGCCAACACCGTGCTCGCCGGGCGCCTGGGCGGCGCGGGGTCCCTCGACTCGGTGGCCAAGGCCCTGCAGGACCCCGCCTCCGTGGCCGACCCGGACCGGCTGCGGCGGGCCGTGGCGGCGGCCGTCGACTCGGTCTACGTGGGCGCCGCGTGCGCGGCCGCGCTCGCGCTGATCGCCCTGCTGTGCCTCGCGCCGCGACGTTTCCCGGTGCTCGACCAGGACGGCGAGGGGGGCGGCGAGCGGCCGGGTGAGGCGACATCAGGGGCCGCCGGCAACTCAGCCGGCTCACAAGATGCGCATCAGCATCACTCACCCTCCTCACAACGAACCGACTGAACAGTTCGCGAGAACCGTCGCGGAAAGCGCCTACCTACGAGTAACGTTCCGGCTCCCCCCTCGCTCCCTGCGTCCGCAATCCCCGGCGGACCCAAGCCGCGCAAGGAGAACCGGGATGTCCGACACACCGCACCGCTCATATTCCGACCCCCAGAACGAGCCATGGCAGGCCCCCTTCCCCACGGGCCGGAGCCAGTACGGAAACCAGAACCGGCACGGGTACCAGCAGCCACAGCAGCCGTACTCGCAACAGCAGCCGCACCCGCAACAACCGCCGCACCCGCAACAGCAGCCCGACCCCGCCCTCACCTATCCCTGGGCACCCCCTCCCCCACCACCCGCGCCCACGCACCGGCTCCCGCGCCACCCCGCGCTCGGCCACCACAGCGACCTGCGACTGCTGCGCAGCGCCTACCGCTGGCAACGGCGCGTCGCCACGCTCACCGCCCTCGGCTACTTCACCCTCTTCCTCGTCCTGTCGGCGTTCGCGCCCTCCCTGATGACGAGCACGCTCCCCGGCGGCTTCTCCACCGGCCTCTTCCTCGGCCTGTGCCAGCTCCCGGTGACCGCGCTCGCGCTCTGGCTCTACGAGTACACCGCCCGCCGCCGAGTCGACCCACTCGCCCACCGGCTGCGCAGACAAGCCGAGTTGGACCAGCGTCCGGCTCCCGGAACGGCCGGGGGAAACTTCCGATGACGGACTTCAGCAGCTCGGCCCAGGGCATGTCCCTGGTCGCCTTCACCGCGGTCGCCACCATCACGCTGCTCCTGTGCGTCATGACCGGCCCCGACCGCGACAACCTCGACGAGTTCTACACCGGCTTCGGCTCCCTCACCCCGATGCGCAACGGCCTCGCCATCGCGGGCGACTACATCTCCGCGGGGACCGTCCTCGGCACCGGCGGCATCATCGCGCTCACCGGTTACGACGGGATCGTCCTCGCCCTGAGCACGTCCCTGTCCCTGATGCTCCTGATGTTCCTGCTGGCCGAACCCCTGCGCAACGCGGGCAGGTTCACCATGGGCGACGTGATCGCCCGCCGCCTGCCAGGACGCGCCGTACGCATCACCGCCTGCGCCGCCACCCTCGCGGCACTGCTCCCGCTGATGCTCGTCCAACTGGCGGGCGCCGGTGACCTGCTGGCGTTCGTCCTCGGCTTCACCAGCGAGGGGTTCAAGACGGGCTGCGTCATCGCGCTCGGCGCCCTGATGATCAGCTACGCGGCGATCGGCGGCATGAAGGGCACCGCCCTCATCCAGATCATGAAGACCGTGATGCTGCTCGGATCGGGTCTGACCGTCGCCCTCCTGATCCTGTACCGCTTCGACTGGAACCCCGGCGCCCTCGCCTCACAGGCCGCGCAGGCCAGCGGCGTGGGCAACGCCTTCCTGCACTCGGGCCTCCAGTTCGCCGGCACGGCCAACCCCCGCCTGGACATGATCAGTTCGGAGCTGACCGTCGTCCTGGGCGGCGCGTGCCTGCCCCACGTCACGATGCGCATGTACACGGCGCGCAGCGCGCGTGAGGTGCGCCGCTCGATGTCCTGGGCGGTGTCGGCGGTCGGCCTCTTCGTCCTGATCATCACCATCGTCGGGTTCGGCGCGACGGCGTTCCTCGGCCGGGCCGCCGTCGCGGCGGCCGACCCGCAGGGCAACACCGCGTATCTGCTCGGGGCGCGGGCCGCGTTCGGCGCGGATGCCTCCACGGCGGAGACGCTGGTGTTCACCACGGTCACCACGGCGCTCTTCCTCACGCTGCTCGCCTCGGTCGCCGGAATGATCCTGGCCTGTGCCAACTCCCTCGCGCACGACGTCTTCGCGCACCGCAAGGCGCCGCTCACCGCCCGCAAGGAGATGACGCTGGCCCGCGTCTCGGCGCTGTCCGTCGGCGTGCCCGCGATCCTCCTGGCCACGTTCGTCCAGCACTACAACCTCCAGCCGCTGGTCACGCTGTCGTTCTGCCTGGGCGCCTCGGCGCTCGCGCCCGCGCTCGTCTACAGCCTGTTCTGGCGCCGCTACACGAGTACGGGCCTGCTGTGGACGCTGCTCGGCGGCACGGCGTCCTGCCTCGTCCTGATGACGGGCACCAACCTGGTGTCGGGCTCGCCCACCTCGGCGTTCCCCGGCCAGGACTTCAACTGGTTCCCCTTCACCACGACGGGCATCGTCTCGATCCCGCTGGGCTTCCTCTTCGGCTGGCTCGGCACGCTGGCCTCCGGCCGCCGAACGGCCGACGGCCAACGCCGCCAGTACGAGGCGGTGGAGGCGTGGATCCTGGCGGGCGCGACGCGGCAGGTCCCGAAGGGGGAGGACGGGTAGGCCCGCCACGGTCCACGCGCCCGGCTACGACGCCCCGCCGGCGGGGTTGCGGCCCGTGAGCGTGGCCAGAGTGGTGCGGACGTGTTCCATGTGGGCGCGGACCTCGTCCCACTTCTCGCCGTGCGCGCGCAGCACCCGCTCCGTCTCGCGGCCCGCGCCCTCCTCGTGCAGGGTCGCCTCCGCGAGGAGCTCCGCGGCGCGGGCCTCGGCGTCCTCCTCGCCGTGCCGGGCCGACTCCTCCGTCTCGGCGAACGCCCGCCGCGCCTCGGACAGCCGCCCGTCGGCCAGTTCCAGGCGCTCCGCCTCGCGCGCGTCCGCCGCCGCCTCCTGCCCGGCGATCTCCCGCTCGGCCTCGTCCCTCCGCTCGGCGTGGTCCTTCTCCTGCGCGGCGAGGGTCGCCGCGGTCAGCTCCCGCACGTCGTCCAGCGCGGCGAGCGCTTCCTCGCGCCGTTCCTTCGCCTCGTCACGTGCGGCGACGCGGACCCCGTCGGCCGTGGCCCGGCCGGCGCCCAGCCGCTCGTCGGCCCACTGCCCGGCCTCGGCCAGTACGGCGTCGGCCGCGGCGCAGGCCGCCTCACGCGTCTCCCGCGCGTGGGCCTCCGCGTCCTGCGTGATCCGCCGGACGTCGTCGGCGGCAGCCGCCCGTACCCCGTCCGCCTCCTCCTCGGCGAGGGCGAGGATCTCGCGGGCGCGGTCGCCGAGGGACTCGTACGTCTGCGGGGCGAGCTGCGTCACGGCCAGCCGCAGCCGCTGCGCCTCGGCCTCCAGCTCCTCGACCTCGGCGGTCAGCCGGGCGACGCGCTCACGGGCGTCGTCGCGGCCCTGGGACAGCTCGGCGGCCAGCGCGTCCACCTGCCCGGGACGGTAGCCGCGGCCCCGTCCCGTGACGAAGCCATGGGGCGACACCGACGCACCGCTGCTCATCCTTGATTCCCCTCTTCGCCTCTTCGGCTCTCCTACCCGGCACCCGGCCGGGCTGAAGCGCTCAAATCAAGACACTCCGCCCAACCCACTCGACAAGGATGCGCCAAATACTGCCGAAAGTCGGAATCGAGAGCCTTGAGGGCGAGGCAGGTCACACTCCGCCCGAAAGAGGAGAGGCGCGCGACCGATACGGTCGCGCGCCTCTCCAGTACCTCTGTACGCGGGTTACAGCAGGCCGTCCCACATCTGCTCGAGCAGCACCGACCACCAGCCCTCCGGCGACGCGAGCGCCGCCGGGTCGACAGCGGCCAGCTGCGCCTGGAAGTCGACGGTCCAGCGGCCCGCCTGCTCCTGGTTGAGCCCGAACCGCAGCGGCCACATCCGGCCGAGCACCGCGAGGCTGCGCGCGAACTCGGGCAGGCCCGTGTTCACGAACTGCGGCGGCACCGGCGCACCGCCGGGACCCGCCTCCACCGGCACGGCCACGATGTTCGCCGTGCCGTACTGGACACAGATCGCCCGCCCGAAGTCACTGCCCATCACGAGGTACGAACCCGCGTCCGACGCGGGCTGCGCCCCCCGCTCCTGCGCCAGCTCGGCAAGCGTCGGCACCGGGCGGCCCGGCTGGGCCTGCGCCCAGAAGAACGGCCCGAAGTCGGCGGGCAGCCCCGCCACGACGAGGGTGTGCGCCACGATGTCCGGCACGCCCTGACGGGACACGGCCCGCTGGTCGAACCGGAACACCCCGGGACCGAACGCCGCGGCCAGCTCATGCCCGATCGCCTCCGGCGGAACCGGCGGCATCGGCTGCGCGGGCGGCAGCGGCGCACGCACCGGCGCGAGCCGCGCCGGACCGTCCGCCACCTGGTGCAGCTCACCCTGGTGCGCGATCAGTTGCTGCATACCCTGCTGGCGCGACGCGTGGTCCCTGCCGTACGGGGCGATGGACGTGATCCTGGCCTGCGGCCACTGCTCACGGATCATGCGGGCGCAGTACGCACCCGGCAGCTCGCAGGACTCCAGCTCCGTGTGCAGCTCCAGGACCTGGTCCGGCGGGATGTTCATGCCGCGCAGCTCATGGAAGATCTGCCACTCCGGGTGCGGCGTACCGGGCGCCGAGCGGCGGATGAGCTGCTGCTCGGAGCCGTCGGGCGCGCGGTAGCGCAGCACTGCCTGATAGCCGGGCCCGACGGTCGGCTGACCCGTGGGCTGCGGATACCCGTACGAGGCCGGGGGCGGACCCCCCGGAACCTGCTGCCCGGGCATCGGCGGCGGCATCGGCATACCGCCCGGCGCCTGCGGCGGCGCGGGAGGAGGCATGCCGGGACCGACCTGACCGGGACCGGCCAGCATCGTCGCGGCGTGATGGACACCACCACCGGGAGCACCAGGCGCACCGGGTGCCGCCGGCGGGGGCGGCGTGCCGGGACCGGCCGGTCCCGGCTGGGCCAGCATCGTCGCGGCATGGTGCACACCACCGGGCGGCGTCCCCCCGGGCGGGCCGGGAGGCTGCGGCGCGCCGGGGACGCCGGGCGGACCAGGAGGCTGCGGCGCGCCGGGGACGCCGGGCGGACCAGGAGGCTGCGGCGCGCCGGGAGTTCCAGGGGCACCGGGCGGCTTGGGAGCACCGGGGCCACCCAAGCTCGGGTCGGCCAGCATCGTCGCGGCATGGTGCACACCGCCGGGCGGCGTACCACCCGGGGCGGGCGGCGCCTCGGGCCCGTCGGGGCCGAGCTGAGACACGAGCTGCGTCGGAACGTAGCCGCCCGCCGGGGTACCCGGAGCGCCGGGCCCCGAGGGACGCGCACCGGGAGCGCCCGGGGCACCGGGCGGCGGCGGAGTCGTCGCGCCGCCACCGCGCGCACCGCGGGGCGGACCCTGCGCCTTGCTGGTCGCGGCGTCGGCGATGTCACCGGCCCCGGGCGCGAGCGGCCGCCCGGGCGCGCCCTGCCCACCCGGCGGCGGAGTCTGCTGCGCACCGGCACCCTGCGGATAGCCGTACGCGTCGGGAACACCCGGCGGCGGCGTCTGCTGCCGGCCCGGACCCTGCGGGTAGCCGTACGTGGGCGGCGGAGTCTGCGGCACACCGCCCTGTGAACTCCCGGGCGCCTGCGGCACGTTGGGCGGGGGCGGAGTGCCAGGCCCCTGCGGGTAGCCGTAGTTCGGCGGGGCGCCGGGCGGCGTCTGCTGCGCACCGGCACCCTGCGGATAGCCGTACGCGTCGGGAACACCCGGCGGCGGGGTACCCGGAGCGGCGGGAGCCGGCCCGTCGACCGCCGGGGCCACCGCCGTACGCGGAAGCCTGCTGCCGCCCGACATCAGCGCCGTCTTGGCCTCCGGCGCGGCGGTGGGCGCAGGCACGTCGCCCTCGTCCGCCAGCGGCGGCGCGAACACCGTCGCCGGAGGCGCGACCGAGCGGTCCTCCTCCTCGTCCGCGTTCGTGTCCGTACCGGCCCACGGGGTAGCCCCGGAAGGCGCCGCGGGCGAGGCGGGCCACGGCGTCGCACCACTGCCCGCGTCGGCGGCCACCGGCGCCGGGGCGGCCGGCCCAGGCACGGACGCCCCCGACCCCGTACCGGGGACGGCACCAGAAGACGCGCCAGACCCGCCGGCCGAAGACGCATCCCCCCGCCGATCCGGAATACCCAGCTTGTCCGCCGCCTCCTGGAGCCACTCCGGAGGGCTCAACAAGAACGACGTCTGATTCAGGTCCACCCGCTCCGGCGGCGCGTCCGCCGGCTCCGGCGAAGCCTCCGGCAGCCCGTACTCCTCCTCGTACCGCCGGATCACCTCACCCACCGGCAGACCCGGCCACAACGAGGCGTCCCCGCTGTCGCGCGCGATGACGAGCCGCTGCCGCCCGCCGTCGGACACCGGACCGCCCTCGCGGTCCTCGGCCCACACCACGAACCCCAGCTCGAACTCCCGCACCCGCACCTCACGGTGCTGATAGCCGGGCACATCGCCGTTGATCCACTCTTCGGCGCGCTCCTGCGCCTGCGCGAACGTCACCATCGGACACTCACCCCTCGTCCGGGACAGTCGAAGCAGCCGGCACGGCCGCGCCCGAGGCGTCGACCGCACTCGCGAAACCGCCGTCCACCATCAGGTTCGCCACCGTCTCCAGCTCCGGCGGATTGCCCGCGAGCCGGGCCAGGAACGCGTCGAAGTCGTCACCGCACGGCAGCAGCAGACGCTCCACCCGCTCCGCGACCGACCAGCCGGCCGTGTCCGCGCCGTCCCGCGCGTCGTCGTACGCGCAGAACCACACCGAACCCGCCCGGTCACCCTTGACCTTCACGGCGAGAATGCCGCCCTGCACGAACCCGACACCCAGATAGTCCTTGGTCAGGTGATCACGCAGACACTTGTTGACGTACACCAGATCGTTGACCGCGGCCTCGTCCCGCACCGTGAAGAACGGCTGGTCCACCAGAAGCCCCAACTCGGCGTCCAGCGCCGCCCCCACCGGAGCGCACCCGCCCGCCGCCTTCAGGAACGCCCGGTACGCGCCCGGCAACCGGTACCCCAGATCCTCCTCGGCACCGAGAACCTGCTGCTCCGTCACCGCCACCGACGACTTCGGCAGCCCGAAGTGCGCCGGCCGCGTCTCCTGCAACGGACGCGTCCCCCGCTTGCCGTGATCCACCGCCGCCGTCGCGAGACCGCCGTGATGCCGCAGCAGCGCCTTCACCTCGACCGGGACCAACTCCATGCGACGACTGCCCGGCACGTGATGCCAGGTCCAGCCGTGCGGCGTCGCCACCGGCACGATCGTGTCCCACAAGTCATGCCCGGCGGCGGCCATCGCCGCGTTCGCCGACACATAGTCCGTCAACCGCAGCTCATCGACCCCGAACCCCTCCGGGGGCTCGGCGATCTCCGCCGCGGCACGCGCGTAGGCCGAAAAATCCGGATAGCCGTTCCCGTCGATCCGTACGCCCCTGGGATGGCGCGCTGCACGGACCGGGTCCGGGAAGTGCACGACCTGCCCGGCGTAGGCCGCGTTCGGCGGCGCGGCTTGCTGCCCGAGCCGACCTGTCGTCATGGCGGTTGCCCCCTGCGGCACTGTTATGGATCGCGGATAGCGACAGCCTATGCGGTTGTACGACACCGGTCACCGGCCCTCCGGTTCCATGACCAGCAGTCACCCCACCGTGACGATGAGCCCACGCTCCCGCGTGTCGCCGCGCCCCAGCTTCCGCACCACCGGCCGCATTTGGCAGTCTGTGCACGCAACCCGGGGGATTGCAGGAGGGGAAGCGCCACATGCAGAGCAGCACCGCACCGTCATCCGACACAGCCGTCGTTCCGTCCCAGGAGCCCGACACCGGGCACCCGGCCACCGCCGACGGCGCCTCCGGCGACCCACGCGTCGGCTGGAGCAGCGCCGAGGACGCGCCCGCCCCGGCCCTGCGCCAGCGCCGCGACGGCATCCTGCCCACCGTCGCCGCCGCCCTCTCCGTCCGCGGCGCCACACTGACCAGCACCGCCGCCCGCGGCGAACACGCCCCCGCCCTGCACCCCCTCGTCCAGGACTTCCTCGACACCCTCACCAGCGCCCAGCGCGACCGCTTCACCGGACGCTGCGCCGAAACGATCCTCATCTCCCGCCACCTCACGGCCGCCGACGAGGAACGCTCCAAACGCGCCCGCCGCAAACCCATGACCAACGGCGAAGCCCGCAAAACCCTCAAACACGCCAAACTCACCACCCGCCGCATCCGCGAGGACGGCGACCCCTTGCACGGCGGCTTCGCCCGCCCCTGCCGCGCCTGCGCCGCACTCACCGCTCACTTCGGCGTCCACGTCGTGGACCCGGCCACGGACACCACCGACTGACCGGAACCGGCGCACTGCAGCACCCAACGCACGACCGCAGGCAGCAGCAGAACAGGACGAGGCCACCCCACATGACCGCCGACCGCACCCGCTTCACCGCCCCCGTCGACGCAGCACTGCGCGCCGCCGGCTGGCAGCCCGGACGCTGGGACATCAAACAGGCCGAATTCTGGGCCGACGCCCTGCGCACCCACGTATCCCCCGCCGGCCACCGCCACACCGTCTTCCCCGCCGCCGTCGAGGCCTGGGCCGAATTCGGCGGCCTCCACCTCACCCCGCAGGGCCCCGGCCGCCAGATAGCCCCCGCCCAGCCCCACCTCGACCCGCTCCACGGCCTCCACATGGCCCGCACCCTCGGCGACCTCGGCCGCGCCCTCGACACCGAGGTCTGCCCCCTCGGCGCCGAATCCGGCTCCGAAGCCCTCCTCGCCATCGACACCGAAGGCCGCGTCTACGCCCTCGACCACAGCGGCGACTGGTACCTCGGCCCCGGCATCGACCACGCCCTGGAAACCCTCGTCAACGGCACCCAGCCGACCCGCCTGACCGCGACATAGCCCCACACGCACGCGCCGAACCCGGCCACAGCGCACCGGCACACGACAGACAGCCACAGCGCAGCCTCGGGGCCGCGAGACCCCGAGACCCCACCGGCCGCCACGCGCCTACGAGACGCGAGGGGACGTGCCGGGATGTGCGCGCGGAGCCACCAGCACCACACGCGGATGGCATGGGCCCGGCGACGAAGCCCCGTAGAACAGCGAGCACGTACATCCCGGCGCGGCCCCGCCATGACCGACACCCGGCGCGGACCACCGCCCGCGAGGGGAAAACCCACAGCCTCAAGCGCCCACAAGCAGCGGCGCAGCCCTACACCCGCACCCCCTAAGCCGCGGGCAACACAGCCGACACCCGATACCCACCCGCATCGGTCGGCCCGCACACGAAGACCCCGCCCAGGCCCGTCACCCGCTCCTTCATGCCGACGAGCCCGTTCCCCCCGCTCGGCAACCGCACATCCGACGCCGGATCCGCGTCCGGCGGCGGCTCGTTCTCCACCTGCATCGCGATCTCCGACACCCGGTGAGCCAGCCGCACATACGTCTTCGCGCCCGCCGCATGCTTGTGCACGTTCGTCAGCGCCTCCTGCACCACCCGGTACGCGGCCTGCTCCACCGCCGCGACATACGACCGCATATCGCCCTCGACGAGCAGCTCCACCACCATGCCCGCAGCCCGCGACTGCCCCACCAGCTCATCGAGATCACCCAGAGACGGCCCGTCCTCGTCATCGACGGCACGCGACGCCGCAGCCGCGGCCGCCACCCCCACCGCCGCCAACGGCACCGCAGCGCCCGGCTCACGCCCGCCACCACCGGACCGCATCACACCGAGCATCTCCCGCAACTCGGTCAACGCCTGCCGCCCCATGTCCCCGACCAGCGCCGCGTTCTTCACGGCCTTCTCCGGATCCTTACGGGCCACCGCCTGCAACGCCGCCGCATGCACCACCATCAGACTCACCCGGTGCGCCACCACGTCATGCATCTCCCGTGCGATCCGCGTCCGCTCCTCACCCCGCGCCCACTCGGCCCGCTCCTCCGCGCGCTCCGCGAGCAACTGAAGCTCCCGCTCCAGCGAATCGTTCCGCTCCCGCAGACTCTCCATGAGACGCCGCCGCGCACCGACATAAAGCCCCAGCAGCAACGGCGGAGCGGTCACACCCAACGACGTCGTGATGGCGACGAACGGAACGAACCAGTCCCCCACCCGCACGAGATTCCCGTGCCCCATGTCCTGCTGCGCCCGCACCACCGACACGATCAGCGTCCCGACGAACGACATCCCCGCCAGGGCCCCGATGATCCGCCGCGGCATCTCGGACGCGGCCAGCGTGTAGAGACCCACCACGCTCAGCAGCACACCCATCCGGGCCGGAGTCACCGCGACCCCGACCAGCACCACCGCGATCGGCCACCGCCGCCGCAGCACCAGCATGGCCCCGGCAAGCACACCGAAAACAACGCCCACGGCCGCCGGCACCCCGGCGTCCCGCGCGAACCCGACCCCTTCCACCCCGCACTCCGCCGCCGACGCGACGGCCAGCCCGACATCGAGCACGGCACTACGCCGCCGCTCCCACCACCACGGCCCCCCGGCCGCCCGGTGCATTTCCCCCGTCGTGGTCATGTCGTCCAGCCTACGGGCGCGAGGTGCCCGATTTCCGGTGAGTTTCCGCGCCGCCCTTCACCACAGTCCGCGTTCGAACAGAAGCGAAACCAACCGGCATCCCTCGAACTGTTGGCCCATATGCAAATACGACCCACCCGAGCTCATCCCGAACGAGCCTGCGCCTATGACACAGACCACAGGCAAATACACGGACTTCGAGGGACTGCGGGAACGGGCGGTGGCGCTGCGACGCGAGGGGTTGAGCCTTCGGCAGATCGCCGACGAACTGGGGGTGCGCAGCAAGGAGACCTTGAGCCGCCTCGTCAGGGGCGAACCTCCGGCCGAGCGGGAACCAGCGCCCCAACGCAAAAAATGATCTACGGGCTCAGGCGCGGGACCTGCGTCGACTGGGACGGACGTACAACGAGATCCAGGCCGAGCTGGGCTGCTCGAAGAGCTCGGTCTCGCTCTGGGTACGGGACATGCCCAGACCCGAGGCCAAGTGCACGCCCGAGGAGCAGCGCGCCCGCATGAATGCGGGCCTCGCCCAGCTGCGCGCCACTCAGGAGAGCGAGCGCCAGGAGACGAAGCGTGAGGCCGCAGAAGCGGTCGGCCCTCTCTCCGATCGCGAACTCTTCCTGACCGGCGTCGCTCTCTACTGGGCCGAAGGCGCCAAGAGCAAGTCCTATCGCCGCTCCGAGGTGCTTCAGTTCATCAACAGCGACCCCGACGTGATCCGGCTCTTCGTGCGCCGGCTCGAGGTGCTCGGCGTCACCGCCGACCGCCTGACACTGTGCGTCAGCATTCACGAGTCGGCCGACACTGCCGCAGCGGAGACACACTGGGCGGAAGTTGTCGGCGTCGACGCTTCCGCATTCAGCAAGCCCACGATCAAGAAACACAACCCTCGAACCGTCCGGAAGAACACCGGCGAGAACTACCACGGCTGCCTCGTGATCTATGTCCGCCAAAGCGCCGAGTTGTACCGTCGCATGGAAGGCACTTGGTACGGCATAGTGTTGGGAGCCCGGCCGACAGCCTGACGAAATGTCCGACTTAGGCCGTTTCCATCCCCCGTGGTGTAATTGGCAGCACTGTGGCTTTTGGTGCCATCTGTCCGGGTTCAAGTCCTGGCGGGGGAGCTCACGGAGTGGCGCGGCCCGGCGGGCCCGCAAGGCCCGCCCCCATTTCGCGCCCACAACGCCCCGGTATCCTGCGGATGTCCACCCCACACAGCATCCGAAGCCGAAGGGCCACCCGTGAGCGCCAATTGCCCGGCCGCCGTCGTCGTTCTTGCAGCGGGTGAGGGCACCCGTATGAAGTCGGCCACACCCAAAGTCCTGCACGAGATCAGTGGCCGCTCCCTCGTCGGGCATGTGCTCGCCGCCGCGCGGGAGTTGAGTCCCGAGAACCTGGTCGTCGTCGTGGGTCACGAGCGGGACCGGGTGCGTGAGCACCTCGCCGGGATCGATCCGGACGCCCGTACCGCCGTGCAGGAGCAGCAGAACGGCACGGGGCATGCCGTGCGCATGGGGCTCGAGGAGCTCGGTGGCGCTGTCGACGGCACGGTGATCGTGGTGTGCGGTGACACGCCGCTGCTGACCGGCGAGACGCTGAAGCACCTGTCGGCGACGCACACCGGTGACGGCAATGCGGTGACGGTGCTGACGGCCGAGGTTCCGGATGCGACCGGTTACGGCCGGATCGTGCGGGACGGTGCGTCGGGTGAAGTGACGGCGATCGTGGAGCACAAGGACGCGAGTGAGTCGCAGCATGCGATTCGTGAGATCAACTCGGGTGTGTTCGCGTTCGACGGTGCGCTGCTGGCGGATGCGCTGGGCAAGGTGCGTACGGACAACAGTCAGGGCGAGGAGTACCTGACGGATGTGCTGGGGATTCTGCGGGAGGCCGGGCACCGTGTGGGTGCTTCGGTGGCGGCGGATCACCGTGAGATCGCGGGTATCAACAACCGTGTGCAGTTGGCGGAGGCGCGTCGGACGCTGAACGAGCGCCTCCTTGAGCGGGCGATGCTCGCGGGTGTGACGATCGTGGATCCGGCGTCGACGTGGGTCGATGTGACGGTGGGGTTCGAGCGGGACGCGATCGTGCATCCGGGTACGCAGCTGCTGGGTGAGTCGTGGCTGGGTGAGGGTGCCGAGGTGGGGCCGAACACGCGGCTGAGGGACACGAAGGTCGGTGCGGGGGCGCGGGTCGACAACACGGTGGCGGACGGTGCCGAGGTGGGCGAGGGGGCGTCGGTGGGTCCGTTCGCGTATCTGCGGCCGGGTACGCGGCTGGGTGTGAAGGCCAAGATCGGTACGTACGTGGAGACGAAGAACTCGACGATCGGTGAGGGTACGAAGGTGCCGCATCTGTCGTACGTGGGGGACGCGACGATCGGTGACTTCACGAACATCGGTGCCGCGAGTGTGTTCGTGAACTACGACGGCGAGAGCAAGCACCACACGACTGTCGGGTCGCATTGCAAGACGGGTTCGGACAACATGTTTGTGGCGCCTGTCACGGTCGGGGACGGTGCGTACACCGCTGCGGGGTCTGTGATCACGAAGGATGTGCCGGCGGGTTCGCTGGCCGTGGCCCGTGGCCAGCAGCGGAATATCGAGGGTTGGGTGGCCCGTAAGCGTCCGGGGAGTGCGGCTGCGAAGGCGGCTGAGGAAGCGTCCCGGGAAGCCGGCAGCGAAGGCTGACCGGAAACAGGTGCGTCCGACACGGCGTACCGTGATAGGTGCACACGATTCGGCTGCCTCGCTGCTAATGGGACGAGCGGGCGCAGCGGCGGAAGAACGCGTCTGAGGAGACAAGTGCTGTGAGCGGGATCAAGACGACCGGCGAGAAGAAACTGATGCTCTTCTCCGGCCGCGCCCACCCCGAGCTTGCCGAGGAGGTCGCGCACGCTCTCGGTGTCGGGATCGTTCCGACCAAGGCATTCGATTTCGCCAATGGCGAGATCTATGTCCGCTATCAGGAGTCCGCTCGCGGCGCCGACTGCTTCCTGATTCAGAGCCACACGGCTCCGATCAACAAGTGGATCATGGAGCAGCTCATCATGATCGACGCGCTGAAGCGTGCGTCGGCCCGCTCCATCACGGTGATTGTGCCGTTCTACGGTTACGCCCGTCAGGACAAGAAGCACCGTGGACGTGAACCGATTTCGGCGCGTCTGGTGGCGGACCTGATGAAGACGGCGGGTGCGGACCGCATTCTGACGGTGGATCTGCACACGGACCAGATCCAGGGCTTCTTCGACGGCCCGGTCGACCACCTGTTCGCGCTGCCGATCCTGGCGGACTACGTGGGGGCGAAGGTCGACCGCGACAAGCTGACCGTCGTCTCTCCCGACGCCGGCCGCGTGCGCGTCGCCGACCGCTGGTGCGACCGCCTCGGCGCGCCGCTGGCGATCGTGCACAAGCGTCGTGACAAGGACGTGGCGAACCAGGTCACCGTGCACGAGGTCGTCGGTGATGTGAAGGGCCGCGTGTGTGTCCTGGTCGACGACATGATCGACACGGGTGGCACGATCTGTGCCGCGGCGGACGCGCTGTTCGCGCATGGTGCGGAGGACGTCATCGTGACGGCGACACACGGTGTGCTTTCGGGTCCGGCGGCGGACCGTCTGAAGAACTCGAAGGTGAGCGAGTTCGTCTTCACGGACACGCTGCCGACGCCGGGTGAGCTGGAGCTGGACAAGATCACGGTGCTGTCGATCGCGCCGACGATCGCGCGTGCGGTGCGTGAGGTCTTCGAGGACGGTTCGGTGACGAGCCTGTTCGAGGAGCAGGCGTAGTCGCACTGAGGCTCTTCTAGATCGATTTTGGGGCGGCCTTCCCGCCGGGTAGACTCACGGAGTTGCTCGGCGAGGGAGGCCGCACTGTTATGTGCGGCGGTCCGTTATCGACGCGCTCTTCGTAGCAGGCCCGTTCGTGGCCGGGTGACCACCTTTCCCCTTTTCTACGAGGAGTGCACATGGCTGAGATCAAGCTTGCCGCCGAGATCCGTACCGAGTTCGGCAAGGGTGCTTCCCGCGCCATCCGCCGTGAGAGCAAGGTTCCCGGTGTCATCTACGGTCACGGCGCCGAGCCGGTTCACGTGACGCTGCCGGGCCACGAGCTGCTGCTCGCCCTGCGTACCGCGAACGTCCTGCTGTCCCTGGACATCGACGGCAAGACCGAGCTGGCGATCCCGAAGGCCGTCCAGCGTGACGCCATCAAGGGTTACCTGGTCCACGTCGACCTCCTCACCGTCAAGAAGGGCGAGAAGGTCACGGTCGAGGTTGCGGTCGAGACCGAGGGTGACCTGGCTCCGGGCAGCTTCCTCGTCGAGAACGTGCTGAACACGCTCTCCGTCGAGACCGAGGCCACGCACATCCCGACCTCCGTCACCGTGTCCATCGCGGGCCTGGAGGGCGGCGACGCCATCCACGCCAAGGACGTCACGCTGCCGTCCGGTACGACCCTGGTCACGGACCCCGACGCGGTCGTCATCCAGATCCTGGCCGCGCAGGCCGAGGAGCCGGCTGCCGAGACCGAGGCCGAGGGCGCCGAGGCCTGAGCCGTACGCTCTGCTTGACGGGGTGGCGGGCCACTGCGGCCCGCCACCCCGTTTTTTCATGTTCGTGTCCGTCTGTTGTACGTGAGGAGACGCGGTCCCGATGACGACCGATGCCACTGCCCCCTGGCTCATCGTGGGTCTCGGGAACCCCGGGCCCGAGTACGCGATGAACCGGCACAACGTGGGCTTCATGGTGGCCGATCTGCTCGCGGAGCGGATCGGCGGCAAGTTCAAGCGGGCCGGCAAGGCTCAGGCGCAGGTGCTCGAGGGGCGGATCGGTGCGCCGGGTCCGCAGAACCGCCGGGTGATCCTGGCGAAGCCGATGTCGTTCATGAACGTGTCGGGTGGTCCGGTGACGGGTCTGCGGGACTTCTACAAGGTGCCGGTCGGCAACATCGTGGCGATCCATGACGAGCTGGACATCGACTACGGAACGATGCGGCTGAAGCTGGGCGGTGGCGACAACGGGCACAACGGTCTGAAGTCGATCACGAAGTCGATGGGTGCGGACTATCACCGGGTGCGGTTCGGGATCGGGCGTCCGCCGGGGCGTATGCAGGTCGCGGACTTCGTTCTGAAGGACTTCTCGTCGACGGAGCGCAAGGAGCTGGACTACCTGGTGGACCGGGCGGCGGACTCGGTGGAGTGTCTGGTCACGGAGGGCCTGGAGCGGGCGCAGAGCGCGTACAACTCCTGAGTTCACCGGGCATCTCGACAGGTCACGGGGCATCTCGCCCGGGGCCTGCCGGCTCTTCTTGACTCCTCGCGGGGCCATGGCCAAGGATCGCCGCCATGCTCTCGTACACCCGGCGGGCCGCGATGACGGTCGTGGCCCTGCTGATCCTGATCGCGGGCGTCCGGGCGTCCTGGGCGTCGGCTCAGCACGTGATGCTCGCCAAGGGCCGTGAGCGCGGCACGATGACGGTGACGCGGTGCACCGACGACACGTGCACCGGCCCTTACGCGCCCCTGTCGCCGGGTTCGCAGCCCCGCGACCGCGTCGTCATCGACCGGTCGATCGCGGAGAAGAAGGGCGCGCGTATCCCCGTGGTGGTGAAGCCCGGGACGGGCGAGGTGGTGCGGACGGGGGCCGCGGGGTTCTTCCACGCGTGGGTTCCCCTGGGCGGTGCGCTGCTGCTGGCCGCCGTGGTGATCGCGGGCGGGCTGCGTCTGACGCGCTGGGCATGGGTGACGGCAGCCACCGGGGTCGCGTTGCTGAGTGCCGCGTTCGCGACGCTCACCTGGTGAACTGCCGTCGTCCATCGTCCGGTCGGAGTGATCAGCCCGTGTTGCGCAGGCCCGCCGCCACTCCGTTCACGGTGAGCAGGAGCGCCCGCCCGAGCAGCGGGTCCGGCTCGGAGCCGGCGGCCGCGTCGTCACGCTGGCGCTTGAGCAGGGCCACCTGGAGGTACGAGATCGGGTCCAGGTAGGCGTCGCGGATCGAGAAGGTCTGCTGGAGCACCGGTTGCGTGTCCAGGAGTTCCTGGCCGCCGGTGATGCGCAGCACCTCTCGTACGGTCAGCTCGTGCTCCGCCTCGATGTCGGCGAAGACGTGCTTGAGCTCGTCGGGGACGAGCGTGTCGACGTAGTGGCGGGCGATCCGCAGGTCCGTCTTGGCGAGCGTCATCTCGACGTTCGACAGGAAGTTGCGGAAGAAGTGCCACTGCTCGCTCATCTCGTCGAGCACGCTGCCGAGACCGGCCTCGCGCAGCGCCTTGAGTCCGGAGCCGACGCCGAACCAGCCGGGCACGATCTGCCGCGACTGGGTCCAGCCGAACACCCACGGGATGGCGCGCAGGCCGTCGAGCGAGACGCCCGAGCCGGGGCGGCGGGAGGGCCGGGAGCCGAGGTGCAGATCGGCGAGCTGGTCGACCGGCGTGGAGGCGAGGAAGTACGTCGGCAGGTCCGGGTCCTCGACCAGCTTGCGGTACGCGGCGTGCGCGGCGTCGGAGACGACGTCCATGGCCGCGTCCCAGCGGGCGAGGGCCTCGTCGGACTGGCGGGGCGCGGTGTGCAGGGCGGATGCCTGGAGGGTGGCGGCGACGGTCAGTTCGAGGTTCTCGCGGGCCAGGGACGGCACGAGGTACTTGTCGGAGATGACCTCGCCCTGCTCGGTCACCTTGATCTCGCCCTCGAGGGTGCCCCACGGCTGGGCGAGGATCGCGTCGTGCGAGGGGCCGCCGCCGCGGCCGACGGTGCCGCCGCGGCCGTGGAAGAGGCGCAGGCGCACGCCGTAGCGGTGGGCGACGTCGCGCAGTCGGCGCTGGGCGCGGTGGATCTCCCACTGGGAGGTGGTGATGCCGCCGAACTTGGAGGAGTCCGAGTAGCCGAGCATGACTTCCTGGACGTCGCCGCGCAGGGCGACGAGGCGCCGGTAGGACGGGTCGGCGAGCATCTCGTCGAGGATGACGTCGGCGGCGCGCAGCTCGTCGGTGGTCTCCAGGAGCGGCACGATGCCGATCTTGGCCCAGCCGCCGTGCAGGTCGACGAGTCCGGCCTCGCGGGCGAGGACGGCGGCGGCGAACACGTCGTCGGCGCCCTGGCACATCGAGATGATGTACGACTCGATGACCTCGGGTCCGAAGACGTCGAGGGCGCGCTTGACGGTGTGGAAGACGCCGAGGGTCTTCTCGCCCGCGGCGTCGAGGGGGGCGGGCGAGGGGGCGAGGGGCCTGCGGGACCTGAGTTCCTTGGCGAGGAGCTTCTGGCGGTACTCGCGGGGCATGTCGGCGTAGCGCCAGGACTCCTCGCCGAGCCGGTCGAAGAGCTGGCCGAGGGCGTGGTGGTGGGCGTCGGCGTGCTCGCGTACGTCCATGGTGGCCAGCTGGAGGCCGAACGCGGCGAGCGTGCGGATGGTGCGGTTCATCCGGCCGTCGGCGAACAGTGCGCCGCGGTGCTCGCGCAGGGACGTCTGGATGAGCGTGAGGTCCTGGAGGAGCTCGCCGGTGCCGAGGTAGTCGCGGCCGTCCACGTGCGCGGTGCCCCTGGCGAGGCGCTCCTTGGTGTTCTCCAGCTTCTGCCGGATGCAGGTGGCCTTGAGCCGGTAGGGCTCCTCGGCGTTGAGGCGCTTGTAGCGGGGGCTGATCTCCGGGAGGCGCTCCAGGTCGTTCTGGAGGGAGGCGAGGAGTTCCTCGGTGGCGCCGGTGTAGCGGATCGAGTTCGACAGGAAGCCGCGCAGCTCGTCGATGAGCTCCAGGGCGTCGTTGATGCCGTGCTCGTGCTGGAGGATCAGGACGTCCCAGGTGACGGCGGGGGTGACGTTCGGGTTGCCGTCGCGGTCGCCGCCGATCCAGGTGCCGAAGGTGAGGGGGCGGGTGGCGGCGGGCAGGGTGACGCCGACGCGCTCCAGCTCGGCGGTGAGGTCCTCGAGGACGTCACCGACGGCGCCGGCGTGCAGCTCGTCGAGGTAGTAGATCGCGTTGCGTGCCTCGTCGGTGGGCTCGGGCCGCACGACGCGCAGTTCGTCGGTCTGCCACACCAGGTCGATGTTCTCGGCGAGGCGGGTGTCGTAGCGGCGGCGGTCGGCCTCGATGACGGGGGTCTCGAGAAGTGCGGCGACGCGGCGCAGCTTGTTGAGGACGGAGCGCCGGGCGGCCTCGGTCGGGTGGGCGGTGAACACCGGCCGTACGTTCAGGTTCCGGACCGTTTCGCGCAGGTGGTCGGCGTCGGCGTCCTTGAGGCGGTCGGCGGTGCGGGCGAGGAGGCCGCCCTCGGCGGCGCGACGGGCGCGCAGCTCGCGGCCTCGGTGGACCTGCTCGGTCACGTTCGCCAGATGGAAGTACGTCGAGAAGGCGCGGACCAGCTTGGCCGCGGTCTCCAGTTCCGTGTCGCCGAGCAGGCGGGCGGCGGCTTCGCCGTCCTCCCGGGTGAGGCGGCGGACCTTCTCGACCAGTTCGAGGAGCTCGGGGCCCTCCTGGCGTACGAGTGTCTCGCCGAGGAGGTCGCCGAGTCGGCGGATGTCGGCGCGCAGCTCGGCGCTGGAGGTGGCCTCACGGCTCTGGTCGTCGGCACTGCTCACAGGTGCGGCTCCTTGCAGTGTTGAAGCACGTCTGGGAGGGAAACCCGGGATCCGGGTATGAGTTCCCGGGTGGAGATACAGAGCGGACCGCGCTGTCCGACCGTTTCCAAGGATAGGTGTCCGCCCGGTCGGGCCGTTTCCGGGCCTCTTGCCGCTGGCCTGCGCGCTGCCATACTTACGACGCCGTAGGTTACGCACGCGTAGTAAAAGTTCTCCGTACACCCCCCAGCACCACATCCCCGTTCTCGACCCTCGACCCCACAGGGGACGCCCCATGACACCAAGCCCCGATCTGATCGATGACGCCCCGGACGCGTCGTCGAGTGACTCGACCGGCGCTCCGCTGCCCTCCGCCACGCTCGGCGGTGAGCAGAAGCGTTCGCTGGAGCAGCTTGCGCTGCTGCTCTTCATCACCGTCCCGTTCCTGGCGCTGGTCGCGGCGGTGCCGCTGGCCTGGGGCTGGGGTGTGAGCTGGCTCGACCTCGGCCTGATGGTGTTCTTCTACTACCTGGGCTGCCACGGCATCACGATCGGCTTCCACCGGTATTTCACGCACGGTTCCTTCAAGGCGAAGCGGCCGCTGCGGATCGCGCTGGCCGTCGCCGGCTCGATGGCGGTCGAGGGTCCTCTCGTGCGCTGGGTGGCGGATCACCGCAAGCACCACAAGTTCTCCGACGCGGAGGGTGACCCGCACTCGCCGTGGCGGTTCGGCGAGACTCTGCCCGCGCTGATGAAGGGCTTGTGGTGGGCGCATATCGCCTGGATGTTCGATGAAGAGCAGACGTCGCAGGAGAAGTACGCACCCGATCTGGTGAACGATCCCGCCATAAGGGCGATCTCGCGCCAGTTCATTTTCTGGACGATGCTCTCGCTGGCTCTGCCGGCGCTGATCGGCGGTCTGGCGACGATGTCGTGGTGGGGCGCGTTCACCGGGTTCTTCTGGGGCTCGCTGGTACGGGTGGCGCTTCTGCACCACGTCACGTGGTCGATCAACTCGATCTGCCACGCGGTGGGCAAGCGCCCGTTCAAGTCGCGTGACAAGTCCGGCAACGTGTGGTGGCTGGCGGTCCTGTCGTGCGGCGAGTCGTGGCACAACCTGCACCACGCGGACCCGACGTCGGCGCGGCACGGTGTCATGCGCGGCCAGGTGGACTCGTCCGCGCGGCTGATCCGCTGGTTCGAGCAGCTGGGCTGGGCGCATGACGTGCGCTGGCCTTCGAAGGAGCGGATCGCCTCCCGCCGCAAGCCGCAGGCCGCTGACGCGGCATGATGGAACACGTGGCGACCGATCCGAACACTGCGAGCCCAGCCGGCAACAACAAGCCCCGGCGCGCGCGCCGCACCCGGATGACCGGTGCGGAACGCCGCCAGCAACTGCTCGAGATCGGTCGCACCCTCTTCGCCGCGAAGGGCTTCGAGGGCACGTCGGTGGAGGAGATCGCGGCCAAGGCCGGGGTCTCCAAGCCGGTGGTGTACGAGCACTTCGGCGGCAAGGAGGGCCTGTACGCGGTCGTCGTGGACCGTGAGATGCGCCAGCTCCTCGACATGGTGACCGGCTCGCTGACGGCCGGGCATCCGCGGGAACTGTGCGAGCAGGCCGCCTTCGCGCTCCTCGACTACATCGAGGAGTACACGGACGGCTTCCGCATCCTCGTCCGCGACTCCCCCATCCCGCAGTCCACGGGCTCTTTCGCCTCGCTGATCTCCGACATCGCGACACAGGTCGAGGACATCCTGGGCCGCGAGTTCAAGAACCGCGGCTTCGACCCGAAGCTGGCGCCGCTGTACGCGCAGGCGCTGGTCGGCATGGTCGCCCTGACGGGCCAGTGGTGGCTGGACGCCCGTAAGCCGGAGAAGGCCGAGGTCGCGGCGCACCTGGTGAATCTGGCGTGGCACGGCCTGGACGGCATGGAGGCGAACCCGCACCTGATCGGGCGGCGCAAGGCTTAGACCGCGTCGCGGTCCGGGACTTCGCCGTCACTTCTGGTAGCCGAGGATGGTCATCATCCCGGATTCGGAGTGGTACTGGTTGTGGCAGTGGAGCATCCACAGGCCCGGATTGTCGGCGTTGAAGTCGATGACGAGTTTGCGGTGCGGTCGCACGTAGGCGGTGTCCTTGCGGGCTCCGCATGCGTCGATGCCACTGAGGGCGAAGGTATGGCCGTGCAGGTGCACGGGGTGCCACATGTCGGTGGTGTTGATGAGGGCCAGGCGGACCCGCTCGTCCTCCCGGATCGGGCGGCGTTGCTCGATGGAGTAGGGGCGGTGATCGAAGCCCCAGTCGAATCTCCTCATGCCGCCGGTCAGCTTGATGCGCATCTCGCGGTCCGGCCGGCGGTCGCTGAGGGCTACGGAATCCTGGGGCACGAGGCGTGTGGCCGGCACGATCCGGCCGTCGAGCTCCTGCGGATGTACGCCGGGCCCGGGGGCGCCCCCGCTGCCGGTGCGCAGGACGGCCAGGGCTTTCGCGCCCTTGCCCTCGGCCAGCGCGACCAGCGGGAACACCCCGTCCTGTGCGGTGATCAGCACGTCGTAGCGTTCGGCCATGCCGAGCAGCAACGCGTCCGTCTCCATGGGTTCGACCGGGTAGCCGTCGGTGTGCGTCACCGTCATCGTGTGGCCACCCAGTGCCACCCGGAAGGCCGTGTCGCCTCCGGCGTTGATGATGCGCAGCCGGACGCGGTCCCCGGGGCGGGCCCGGAAGACCGAAGGAGCCTGCGCGATGCGGCCGTTGACCAGGTAGAACGGGTAGTCGACATTGCCGCCCGCACTGTGCAGCAGACGGCTGCCGGAGTGCCGTAGGACGCGGTCGGGGCCGGCGGGCCTGCCGCGGCCCGAGGTGTGCGCGCCGCCGGACCTGTCGCGACCGGAACCGTCACCCTCGGCGCCCTCCCCCATGTCCATGCCCATTCGCGCGCTGCCGTGGTGCAGCTGTGCGAGCACGCCGTCCGGGGTGGAGCCGCCCACGCCGTCGACCCAGTCGTCGAGGACGACTACCCACTCCTTGTCGTAGGACAAGGGCTCACTGGGGTCCTCGACGATCAGCGGGGCGTACAGACCGCGGTCGAGTTGCAGTCCCGAGTGCGAGTGCATCCAGTACGTGCCCGGGTGCGTCACGGCGAAGCGGTAGTGGAAGTCCGCGCCGGGCTGGATCGAGTTCTGGGTCAGGCCCGGTACGCCGTCCATGTCGCAGCGCATTCGGACGCCGTGCGAGTGCAGGGTCGTCACCACGGGCAGGTGGTTGGCGAGCGTGAGATCGAGGACGTCGCCCGCGGTGATGCGGACCTCCCTGCCGGGCAGCGAGTCGCCGTACGCCCATGACCTGACGGTCGGCCCGCCGAGGTCGAGGGACGTCTCGGCGGCGGTGAGCGTGTACCTGCGGAGGGGGCCGGACCCACGGGCCCGCTCGGCAGCGAGGACCTCGGGATCGGACGGGTTCACGTATCCCTCGGGCCCCTTGGGGACGAAGGGGCGTCCGCCGTGATCCGAGAGGCCGGTCCGCGTGTGCGAACCGGCCTCGGGACGGGGAGCGGACTCCGGGTGAGGAGTCAACCCGGAGTGAGGAGCCGCGGAGTCGGCCCCGGAACCGGAACAGGCTGACAGGGCTGCCGAACCGACGGCCGCGAGCGAGGCAGCGATCACGTTGCGTCGCGTATGTGTATTCATAACCAAATAACACATGCTTCGCGATGATATGTCCGTGCACCGAGGCGGCGTGTCCCGCCACCGGACCGGGTCTCGGCTCACGCAGGCTCAGGGCGCGATCGGTTCGAGGAATTCGAGCCGGTTGCCCACCGGGTCGTCGGCGTAGAACCGGCGGTGACCCGGCAGGTCCCCGTCCCAGGTGATCCGCACACCGTGCGCCGCGAGCCGCGCCGCGTAGGCCTCGATCCCCGTGACCCGCAGCCCCGGGTGGGCCTTGCGGGCCGGCCGGAAGTCCCGCTCGATCCCCAGGTGCAGGCGCACCTGGCCCGCTTCGAACCAGCAGCCGCCGCGCGCCGCCAGCGCCGGGGGCTTCGGCGTCTGAGTCATCCCGAGCGCGTCCCCGTAGAACCGGCGCAGCGCGTCCTCCGATCCCGCGGGGGCGGCGAGCTGTACGTGGTCCAGGGCCCGGAGCATCAGGCGTCGGCCGGCTTGCGGGCCACCGCGAAGAGGCGGCGGAAGGGGAAGACCGTGCCGTGGGGTGTCGCGGGGTAGGCGGTGCGGAGCAGGGCGCGGTAGGCGGTCAGGAATGCGTCGGTGGCCTCCGGATCGTCCGCGAGGGCGGTCAGGACGGGGCGCAGGCCCGTGCCCTTGACCCAGTCGAGGACGGGGTCCTCGCCCTGGAGGAGATGCAGATACGTCGTCTCCCAGACGTCCGCGTGGCAGCCGAGCGCGGTGAGCTCGTTCAGGTACTGCTCCGGGGTGTGGACGGCGTCCGCGTGGCGCAGGGTGTCGCCGAGCCGGTCCCGCCACCGCGCCGACTGTGCGAGTTCGCGCATGAGGACGTGGCTGGGGGCGTCGAAGTTGCCGGGGACCTGGAAGGCGAAGGTGCCACCGGGGGTGAGGCCGGCGAGCCACTCGGGGAAGCGGCCCGTGTGGCCGGGGACCCACTGGAGCAGGGCGTTGGAGACGATCAGGTCGAAGGGCTCGCCGGGGGTCCAGGTGGCCGCGTCGGCTGGGGCGAAGTCGAGCAGGTCGGTAGCGTGGGCGGCGGCCTTCTCCAGCATCTGCGGGGAGTTGTCGTAGCCGGTGATCCTGGCCTTCGGCCAGCGCTCGGCGAGCAGGGCGGTGACGTTGCCGGCGCCGCAGCCGAGGTCGGCGATCCTCGCGGGGGCGCCCTGGACGCGGGCGAGGAGATCGGCGAAGGGGCGTGTGCGGTGGTCCGCGTGCCGGAGATACTGCTGGGGGTCCCAGGTGGGTGCGCTCATGGCGGCCAGGATCCTCCCGGATTTATCTCGATGTCAAGATAGTTGAATTCAAGAGACTTCATGTCGAGGGACCCACTAGACTGATCGTCATGGAGGACGAGGTCGACCGGCTGGTCGCAGCGTGGCGTCGAGAGCGCCCTGACCTCGACGTGGAGCCCCTCGAGGTGCTCAGTCGGGTCAGCAGGCTGGCGCGTCATCTTGACCGGGCCCGGCGCCTGGCGTTCGCCGAGCACCAGTTGGAGCCGTGGGAGTTCGACGTACTGACGTCCCTGCGGCGGGCCGGCGCCCCCTACCAGCTCTCCCCCGGACAGCTCCTCACGCAGACCCTCGTCACCTCCGGCACGATGACGAACCGCATCGACCGGCTCGCCAAGAAGGGTCTCGTCGAGCGCCTCCCCGACCCGAGTGACCGGCGGGGCGTCCTCGTCCGGCTGACGACCGAGGGGCAGGACCGCGCCGACCAGGCACTCGCCGGCCTCCTCGCACAGGAGCGGGCGATCCTCGCGGAGCTGTCCCGCACCCAGCGCGGTGAACTGGCGGGCCTGCTGCGGCAGTTGACCGCGCCGTTCGACAACATCCCCGGCTAGGGCCCCAGCCGTACGCGTTCCCCTACGACGCCGCTTCCAGGTCCGCGGGCCCGACCCCGGCCCTGCGCGCCAGAGCCACCGCCGCGAGCGTGGAGTGCACCCCGAGCTTGCCGAGCACGTTCTGCATGTGCGTACGGACCGTGTGCGGGGACAGGAAGAGGCGCTCGGCGACCGCCTTGCGGCCGAGACCCGCGACCATGCAGCGCAGCACCTCGCGCTCCCGCGGCGTCAGGGACTCCACCAGGCGCTCCGAATCGGTGCGGTGCTTGCGGGCCGCGGTCAGCTCCCGCAGGACGCTGGTGAGCAAGGCGGGCGGCAGATGCGTCTCGTCGCGCAGGACGCCCCGGATGACCGTGAGCAGCCGCGAGAGCGAGCAGTCCTTGGCGACCCAGCCGGAGGCGCCCGCCTGGAGCGCGAGCGCCGCGCGGCGCGGGTCGTCCTTCTCGGCGAGGACCACCGTCCGGACGGTGGGCTGGCCCGAACGGACGCCCGCCACCAGGGAGATCCCGTCGACCAGGCCGTCCTGGCCGGGCGCCGCGTCGGGCACGGCCATCGCCGGGCGCGGGCCGTGCAGGGCCGCCCCCAGGTCGGCGTCCACGAGGAGGACGTCGAAACGGCGCCCTTCCGCAGCCGCGCGGTCCATGCAGCGCAGTGCGGCGGGGCCGCTGCCGGCCGCGGACACGTCCACGTCGGGCTCGGCGGCGAGAGCCGCGGCGAGCGACTCGGCGAAGATGCGGTGGTCGTCGACGACCAGGACTCGGATGCGAACCACGTGTATAACCCCCTCCCCCAAGCTCCTCGCGGAGCAGGGGATTCCCCGGCGCCGGGAGGCTGTCCGGCACGGGTACGGCGCCCGAAGAGGCAGGTCGACGCGGTCGCACGGCCGCCGCCGTACTCGTACCGCCACCCCCACTCCGGGCGCGTACCCGGCTGTCTCGCCCCCTGAACAGCACCGGCCCCCACCGGCGCTGCCCCTCAGAGTAGGGCTGCGCGCCAGGAGCGGAAGGCAATTTGCAGAACTGATTGGCCCGCGCGTTTATGGTGAGGCGTATGTTTCGTATTGAGACAGAAGTCGACAAACAGCGGCGCGATCTTCTTCACTTCCGGCTGCGTGAGGCGAATACCGCGGCGTCGGCGGAGCTCAGGTCGCTGCGCGGAACGTCCGAGGACCGCGAAGTTCCGCTCCAGGTATGGGCGTTGGACGAGAGCGGCGAGATCGCCGGCGGCCTGGACGGACACACCTGGGCGACCTGGCTCCACGTGAACCTGCTCTGGGTGGACGACCGCCACCGCACGAAGGGCCTGGGCTCCCGCCTCCTCGCAGAGGCTGAACGCATCGCCCACGAGGACCGCGCCTGCCGCGGCGCCCGAGTGGAGACCTGGGACTTCCAAGCACCGGGCTTCTACCGCCAGCACGGCTACGAGCTGGTGTGCGTGATCCCCGACTACCCGCCAGGTATCAAGGAGTTCACCCTCACCAAGCGGCTCGACTGAACACACCCGGCCCACCCGAGGAGACCTGGGCCCGTGCGCGGAGCGCACTATGAGACACAGCCAAGCGCCTGGCTTCTACCGCCAGCACGGCTACGAACTCGTGTGCGTGATCCCCGACTACCCGCCAGGGATCAAGGAGTTCACCGAGTTCACCCTCACAAGCGGCTCGGCTGATCCCCGGCCGTCCGCCGGGGATCAGGGAGCTCGCACCTACGAAGCCGCTGGAGTGAGTCTGTGGGCTCCTGCTGACGGGACCGCCGGGAAGACTCGTGGCGCCGTGCAGCCCGCCGCGGCGAACGCCTCTGTGATCGACTTCGTCACCGCGTCCGCGTCCGGTTCCTCCACCAGGACGATCGCCGAGCCGCCGAAGCCGCCGCCGGTCATCCGGGCGCCGAGCGCGCCCGCCGCGTTCGCGGTGTCGACGACCAGGTCCAGCTCGGCGCAGGAGATGCGCAGGTCGTCGCGGAGCGAGACGTGGCCCTCGGTGAGGACCGGGCCGATCGCCCGTACGTCGCCGGCGTCGAGGAGCTCGATGACCCGCTCGACGCGGTGGTCGTCGCAGACGATGTGGCGGACGTAGCGCACGATCCGCTCGTCGGTGAGGTCCGTCAGCTCGGCGAGCGCTTGAGGCAGTTCGGCGTAGGACACGTCGCGCAGGTGGGAGACGCCGAGCGCGCGGGCGCCCTCTTCGCAGCCCGCGCGGCGCTCCGCGTACGCGCCGTCGCCGAGCTCGTGCTTGACGCGGGTGTCGACGACGAGGAGCTGGAGGCCGTGGGCGGCCAGGTCGAAGGGGACCTGGCGGACGGACAGGTCGCGGCAGTCCAGGTGCAGGGCGTGGCCCTCGGTGGCGCACGCGGACGCCATCTGGTCCATGATCCCGCAGGGCACGCGCACGAAGTCGTTCTCCGCACGCTGCGCGATCCGCGCCAGCTCGGGCCCGGTGAGCCCCAGTTCGAACAGGTCGTTGAGCGCGAGCGCCGTGACGACCTCGAGCGCGGCCGACGAGGACAGGCCCGCGCCGGTCGGCACGGTCGACGCGAGGTGGATGTCGGCGCCGGTGACGGTGTGCCCGGCCTCGCGCAGCGCCCATACGACGCCCGCCAGGTACGCGGCCCAGCCGCCCTGCCCGAACTCGGAGAGCGGGGTCAGTTCGTCGGCCCGCAGTTCGGCGATCGGCGCGTCGATGTCCGCGGAGTGCAGCCGCAGGATGCCGTCGGTACGGCGCGCGACGGCGGCCACCGCGGTGTGCGGCAGCGCGAGCGGCATCACGAAGCCCTCGTTGAAGTCGGTGTACTCGCCGATGAGGTTCACGCGTCCGGGCGCGGCCCAGACTCCCTCGGGCTCGTATCCGTACAGTTCGCTGAACTGCGAGGCGACGGACATGACTTACCCCTCCTGGCGTGCCTGGGCGAAGGCCCAGGCGTCGGCGACGATTCCCGCGAGGTCCGCGCGGGACGGGTTCCAGCCGAGGCGCTCGCGCGCGGTGGCGGCCGAGGCGACGAGGACGGCCGGGTCGCCGCCGCGGCGCGGGGCGGTGACCTCGGGGATCGGGTGGCCGGTCACCTGGCGGACGGTCTCGATGACCTCGCGCACGGAGAAGCCGTTGCCGTTGCCGAGGTTGCAGATGAGGTGCTCGGCGGGGCGGGCGGCGTCCAGGGCGAGCAGGTGGGCCTCGGCGAGGTCGGCGACGTGGATGTAGTCGCGCACGCACGTGCCGTCGGGCGTCGGGTAGTCGTCGCCGTATACGGAGATCGCGTCGCGCCGGCCCTGGGCGACCTGGAGGACGAGCGGGATGAGGTGCGACTCGGGGTCGTGGCGCTCGCCGCAGCTGCCGTAGGCGCCCGCCACGTTGAAGTAGCGCAGCGACACGGCGGCCAGCCCGTGCGCGGCCGCCTCCCCGGTGATCATGTGGTCGACGGCGAGCTTGGAGGCGCCGTACGGCGAGGTGGGGGCGGTGGGGTCGGACTCGGTGATGGGGGTGCTGACGGGCTCCCCGTACGTCGCCGCGGTGGAGGAGAAGACGAGCTTGCGGACGTCCGCCGAGCGCATCGCGGCGAGCAGCGCCATGGTGCCGCCGACGTTGTTGTCCCAGTACTTCTCGGGCTTCACGACGGACTCGCCGACCTGGGAGAACGCGGCGAAGTGCAGGACGGCGTCGAAGGACGGGTCGAGCCACTTGGCTGCGTCGCGGATGTCGCCCTCGACGAACGTCACCCCTGCGGGCACGCCCTCACGGAAGCCGGTCGAGAGGTTGTCGAGCACGGTGACGTCGTGCCCCGCCTCGACCAGGTGCTGCGCGACCACGCTGCCCACATATCCCGCGCCGCCGGTGACCAGGTACTTCCCGCTCATGTACTCGCTACCTCTCGCAGTCTCTCGGCCGCGGTCTCCGGCGGCACGTCGTTGATGAACACGCTCATGCCGGATTCGGAACCCGCGAGAAACTTCAGCTTGCCGGAAGTGCGGCGGATGGTGAAAAGCTCGAGGTGGAGCGCGAAGTCGTCCCGCTGGACGCCGGGGAAGTCGTCCAGGGTGCCGAACGGCGCCTGGTGCCAGGCGGCGATGTACGGCGTCGGGGACTCCCCCGTTCCGAAGAGCCGGTCGAAGCGCCTCAAGAGTTCCAGATAAACCTGGGGGAACTCTGTGCGCGCGCCGTCGTCGAGGGCGAGCAGGTCGGGCACGCGGCGCTTGGGGTAGAGGTGCACCTCGTAGGGCCAGTGGGCCGCGTACGGGACGAAGGCCACCCAGTGGTCGCCCTCGAGGACGACCCGCTCGCCGGCGCGCTCCTCGGCGAGTACGTCGTCGAAGAGGTTGCGGCCGCCGGTCTGCTCCTTGTGCTCGGCGAGCGAGCGCAGCATGAGGGCGGTGCGCGGCGTGGTGAACGGGTAGCCGTAGATCTGGCCGTGCGGGTGGCCGAGGGTGACGCCGATCTCGGCGCCCCGGTTCTCGAAGCAGAACACCTGCTCCACGGAGTCCAGGTGGGACAGCTCGGCGGTGCGGTCGGTCCAGGCCTCCAGGACGAGCCCGGCCTGTTCCTCGGTGAGGTCGGCGAAGGACGACGTGTGGTCGGAGGTGAAGCAGACGACCTCGCAGCGGCCGGCGTCCCCGGCGAGCGAGGGGAAGCGGTTCTCGAAGACCGCCACGTCGTACGAGGAGTCGGGGATCTCGCTGAGCCGGTCGTCCTCGGACGGGCACAGGGGGCACTCGTCGGCCGGCGGGTGGTAGGTGCGGCCCTGGCGGTGCGAGGCGATGGCGACGCTGTCCCCGAGGAGGGGGTCGCGGCGGATCTGCGAGGAGGAGGCGACGGGGTCCAGCGGACGCCGGTCCACCGCGTCCCGCACGACGTCGTCACGCGAGTCGTAGTAGATGAGCTCGCGACCGTCGGCAAGCCGGGTCGACGTCTTCTTCACGTCCGATGCTCCTCATTCGCATCAACTCAACATAATCAAACATAACAAAGCACGCTTCAACGGGATGGTCAAGGCCACGGACGCATCCTTCCGTGCGTGACGTGTCACTCGCATCACAATCAAACAAAGAACCTCAGCGGAAGTGTTCATTTATTGAACATAGACGCGTAGGTTCCGGTCTGATCAGTTCGCGCAACGAAGCGAGTTCTCCATGCTGTCCCCCACACAAACCCTGGCCGCGGGGCTCCGGCTGCCCACCAACGGCCTCGACTACGCGATCCTGGCGATCTACTTCGCCGTGGTCCTCGGCATCGGGTTCGCCGCCCGGCGCTCCGTGAAGACCAGCCTCGACTTCTTCCTCTCGGGCCGCTCCCTGCCCGCCTGGGTGACCGGTCTGGCGTTCGTCGCGGCCAACCTGGGCGCCACCGAGATCCTCGGCATGGCGGCGACCGGCGCGCAGTACGGCGTCTCGGTCGTCCACTGGTACTGGATCGGCGCCATCCCGGCGATGGTCTTCCTGGGCCTCGTGATGATGCCCTTCTATTACCGCTCCAAGGTGCGCTCGGTCCCCGAGTACCTGCTCCAGCGGTTCGACAAGAGCGCGCACCTGCTGAGCTCCATACTCTTCGCCTTCGCGGCGATCCTGATCGCGGGCGTGAACCTGTACGCCCTGTCGATCGTCGTGGAGGCGCTGCTCGGCTGGCCGCAGTGGCTGGCGATCGTCGTCGCGGGTCTGTTCGTGCTCGCGTACATCACCATCGGCGGACTCTCCTCGGCGATCTACAACGAGGTCCTCCAGTTCTTCGTGATCCTCGCCGCGCTCATCCCCCTCTGCATCATCGGCCTCAAGCGGGTCGGCGGCTGGGGTGGCATGACCGACTCCCTGAAGAGCGCGCACGGCGACAACTTCCTCTCCGCCTGGGGCGGTACGGGCATCGGTGAGGCCAACCCGCTCGGCGCGAACTGGCTGACGATCATCCTCGGCCTGGGCTTCGTGCTCTCCTTCGGCTACTGGACGACGAACTTCGCCGAGGTGCAGCGCGCCCTGTCCGCGAAGAACCTCTCCGCCGCCCAGCGCACCCCGCTCATCGCCGCGTTCCCGAAGATCTTCATCGTCTTCCTGGTGATGATCCCGGGCATGGTCGCCGCGGTGCTCGTTCCGAAGATCGGCATGGCCGGTTCGGGCCTGACGTACAACGACGCGATCCCCTACCTGATGCAGGAGCTGCTGCCCAACGGCGTGCTCGGCATCGCGGTGACCGGTCTGCTCGCCGCGTTCATGGCGGGCATGGCGGCGAACGTGTCGTCCTTCAACACCGTGTTCACGTACGACATCTGGGCCAAGTACGTGAAGACCGGCAAGCCCGACGCGTACTACCTGAAGTTCGGCCGCCTCATCACGGCCGTCGGTGTCCTCGCGTCGATCGGCACGGCGTTCATCGCCTCGTCGTTCTCGAACATCATGGGCTATCTCCAGACGCTGTTCTCGTTCTTCAACGTCCCGATGTTCGTCGTCTTCATCATCGGCATGTTCTGGAAGCGCGCCTCGGTGAAGTCCGGCGTGTGGGGCCTGCTCGCGGGCACCACCGCCGCGATGGTCAACTACTTCTGGATCTACAAGCAGGGCGTCATCGACATCCCGACCGACCAGGGCGCCAACTTCGTGTCCGCGATCGTCGGCTTCGTCGCCGGTGCGGTCGTCATGGTCGTCGTCACCCTGTTCACCGCGCCCAAGCCGGAGGCCGAGCTCGCGGGCCTCGTGTACGGGACGACGGCGCCGGGCCTGGAGGAGCCGCCCGCCGAGGGCGACGACGCCTGGTACCGCAAGCCCGCGCTGCTCGGCTGGGGCGCGATCGTCCTCGCCGCACTGTGCTACGTCCCCTTCTCCCTCTGATCGGAGGCGCGATCAACCATGTCTGAACTCCACAACGAAGTAACCGAGTTGGAGCGCAAGTCCGCGACCGCGGCGCGGCTCTTCGACATCCGGCGCATCATCGGCGGACTGTTCGCGGTCTACGGGGTCATCGTCACGATCGCCGGCATCACGGCGTCCGACGCGGACCTGAAGAAGGCCGAGAACATCAACATCAACCTGTGGACGGGCCTCGGCATGCTCGCCCTCGGGCTGTTCTTCCTGGTGTGGCTGAAGCTGCGGCCGACGGCCCCGCCGACGCCCGACGCCGCCGAGTAACCAGCGCGCCAGGGGCCGGAGTTCACCGCACAGGTGACTCCGGCCCCTGCGGCATGCCGGGGTGGTCGGGGTGGCTCGTCACCTGCACCGGCCCCGCCCGGTCGAGGAGCCCCGTGCGCGCGGCCAGCGCCGCCGCCTCCAGCCGCGAGCCGACCCCCAGCTTCATCAGGACACGCTGCACATGCGTACGGGCCGTGCTCGGGGCGATGCCCATGCCGGCCGCGATCAGCCGGGTGTCCTCGCCGTCCCCGACCCGCATCAGGACCTCGACCTCGCGCGGCGTCAGCATCTGCAGGAGCCGCTGCCCCTCGTCGTCGGGCTGCGCGGCCGGATTGAGCAGCTCGCTGAAGGCCCCCTGCAGCAGCTGCGGCGCCACGGCCGCCTCTCCCGCCCGGGCCTTCATGAGGGCGCGCTCGACCCCCTCGATCCGCTCGTCGTGCCGTACGTAGCCGGAGGCGCCGGCCGCGAACGCCGCCGCGATCCCGCGCGGTGACGGCACGGGCCCGAGGACGACCACCGCCACCTGCGGGCGCTCCCGCTTGATGCGCACGATCGGGTCGAAGATGCCCGGCTCCGCGGGCGTCGCCGTACCGATGAGACAGACCTCGGGCGCCCTCGAGATCACCAGCTCGGCCGCTCCCGCGGCGGGCGCGGCCGCCGCGAGCACCCGGTGCCCGCGCAGCTTGAGAGCCGAGGCGAGCGCCTCGGCGAGCAGTCGATGGTCGTCGACCACCATGAGCCGCACACCCATAGAGTCATCCCCCCACATCCCCGGGATCCCGTGGGACCCCCAGAACCCCCTTGATGCGGAAAGCCCCCCGACTCCCCGACCTCCTCCATCTCCCGGAAGCTACACGCTCGTTCGGCGTTGCGCTTCCCCTACGGGTGAGAAGTGACCCGGAATGCCGGAATCTCCCGGCGGGCGGCGCATATGCCGACGGCCCCGCACCCTGTCCCCAGGTTCTAGTGGTCGTTGCAACACCCCAGTTCAAGGGGTGCGATGGACTTCGAGATTCGGGAGGACCGGGGTAAGTCTCGGGGTCCCAGAGCCCTGGTTCGTGAGCGGGAGGAATACTTCCGGCTCATGGACCAGGGCCTGACCAGCTATGACGCGTGCCGGATCGTGGGGATCAACTACCGGACCGGCAAACGCTGGCGGAACGGCCGGAACGCGAGGGGCACGACGGGGACCTATCCGGCGGTGCGTCGTCCCTTGCCTACTCAGGGACCGTCGCGTTACCTGCGCCAGGACGACCGGCTTTTCATCGCCGACCGGCTGCAGGAACGCGCGTCCGTCCGCCGGATAGCAGCTGAGCTGGGCCGCAGCCCGTCCACCATCAGCCGGGAGATACGCCGCAACAGCGCCACCGATTCCCGCGGCAACAGGCACTACCGTCCGCACGCCGCCCAGGTCAGCGCTGACGAGCGCCGCCCACGCCCCAAGCCGGGGAAGATCGGCTGCAATCCCGAACTGCGCGCCTTCATCCAGGACCGCCTGAATCTGCGCTGGAGCCCGGAACAGGTCTGCCAGGCTTTGCGGACACGGTTCCCGAGCCGGCCGGAGATGCACGTGGTCCACGAGACGATCTACCAGGCGCTCTACATTCAGGGCCGGGGTGAACTGCGCCGTGAGCTGGCCCGGGCCCTGCGCACCGGGCGAGCCCGCCGCAAGCCGCGCCGTCAGGCCCAGCAACGGCAGAAGCGGTTCATCGACCCCATGGTGATGATCAGCGACCGGCCGGCCGAGGCCGAGGACCGGGCCGTTCCCGGTCACTGGCTGGGCGATCTCATCATCGGCAAAGACGGCGGCTCCGCGATCGGCACCCTGGTCGAGCGAGCGACCCGCTATGTGATGCTGCTGCACCTGCCCCAGGGCCGCAGCGCCGAGCACGTCCGCGACGCACTGGTCGACACCGTCCAGACGTTGCCCAGTCACCTGGTGCGGTCCCTGACCTGGGACCAGGGATCGGAGATGGCCGCCCACGCCTCCTTCACCGTCGCCACCGGCATACCGGTCTACTTCTGCGACCCGGCCAGCCCCTGGCAGCGTGGATCGAACGAGAACGCCAACGGCCTGCTACGGCAGTACTTTCCGAAAGGCACCGACCTCGCGGTCCACCCCCACGAACACCTCACCGCCATCGCCGCAGAACTCAACGGTCGCCCACGCAAAACGCTCGGCTGGGAAACCCCAGCCGAGCGTCTGCATAAACTGCTCACGACCTGATCAACCGACCGTGTGTTGCAACGATCCCTGGAATCTGCCGTCCGGGTGCGGGGCCGTCGCGTGGCCGCGGTGAGCGGCCCGGAGTCACTTCGCCGCGAAGACCACGGCCTCGTACTCCTTCTCGTCCGCCGAGTACGGCTTGGAGATCAGTTCCTTGCCCATGGCCAGCCTGCCGTCGGTGTAGAGCAGTTCGGACTGGGTGGGGGTCATGCTGCTGATGACACTGGTCACGGCCTCCGTCGCCGGAGTGACCAGGAGCGTCTTCTGCTTCAGCGTCTTCGGGTCGATCGTGACGATCTCGGCACCCTTGTCGTAGGGGCCGTCCTTGTACGCCAGGACGTTCCCGCCGTCCATGCGGACCGGGAAGAGCGTGTACTCGCCGCCGTCGACGCGGTCGCCGGTGAGCCGGCCGTTCGCCAGGGAGAACGACACGATCTCGTTGGTCTGGCCGGACGCGCCGCCGCCGTCGTGCTCGCGGGTCGGCATGTAGACGCGGTCGTTGCCGACCGTGATGCCACGGCAGCCGTGCATCTCGCCGACCTCGCAGTCGAAGTCGTACCGGTCCTTCTCCAGCGAGACCTTGGCGCGCAGCTTGCCGGTGTCGTCGAGGGAGAACAGGTCCGACATCTCGACCTCCTCGCCGGTGGCGATCACGAAGGTGACCGGCTTGGTGGAGACGACGGAGATGACGTTCACGTCGGCCGGGATCTTGTAGGTCCACTTCGGCTTGCCCGTCGCCGGGTCGAGGAGCTGCACCTGGTGCTTCTCGTCGCCGTAGTCACCGCACTTGCGCACGGCGACCAGCTGCTCGCCGCCGCGGTAGCCGACGTCCTCGCAGGAGCCGGTCTGCGGCTGCCACAGGATCTTGCCCGACTTGATGTCGAAGGCCGCGCCGCCGTCGTAGCCGCCGCCGACCGCCAGCGTGGAGCCGGTGATCGACAGTTCCTTGAACGGGATGTCACGCCCGCCGCTGCCGACGCTCTTCGTCCACAGCTTCTTGCCCGTGTCGACGTTGAAGACCGTGATCTTGGTGCACGGCTGGTATTCGTACTCCTTGGGCTTGCGCGGGGCCGCCTCGCTGATGACCGCGCTCAGGCCGTCCTGGGTGACCTCGGGGGCGCCGCCGCACGTCTGGCCGGGCAGCGGGAGCGTCCAGGACCTCTTGCCGGTGTCCGCGGCGTAGCCGTTGATCTCGCCCACACCCGCCTTGGCGTACGTCGTGTCCGTGAGCCAGGAGCCCTTGGTGCTGAACACCTCGTCCTTGGGCACCTCGTGCTGGGGCAGCTGGAAGAGGACCTGGGAGCTGGTGTTCCCCGGGACCTTCTCCTTGCTCGCGCCGCCGGTGGTGGTGCCGCCGGAGCCGCCCTTGTCCCCGCCGTCGCCCTTGCCGCCGGTGCCACCGGTCGGGCCCGCGGTGCTGGCGTCGATCTTGTCGCCACCGGACGAGGCCGAGTACCAGACGCCGCCGCCGATGATCAGGGCGACCGCGACGACAGCGCCGATGATGATCATCATCTGGGAGCTGATCTTCTTGCCGGCGCCGCCGCCCGCCGCCTGCATGGGCGTGGTGACCGGCGGCGGGTAGGCGCCGTACTGCGGCGGCTGCTGGCCCGGGTAGCCGTAGCCCTGCGGGGGCGTCGGCGGCTGGCCCTGGGGGGCCTGCGGGTAACCGTAGTTGGGGGCCGGCGGCTGCGGGTGGCCGTAGCCGCCGGGCGGGCCCTGCGGCGGCGTCGGCGGCTGGGCCGGAGGCGGCGTCTGGGGCGCCTGCGGGTAGCCGTAGCCGGGCTGCTGCCCGGGCGGGGGCGGCGGCGTGGGCGCGCCGAACCCTCCGGGCGGGGGGTCCTGCGGAGCGCCGAACCCTCCGGGCGGCGGGTCCTGCGGCTTGCCGAAGCCCACCGGCGGCGGGCCCTGCGGCGGCTCGTTGGGCGGCTGGGGCGGCTGCGTCATGACGTCTGTACCTCGGGTGACGGGGAGAAGGAGCGGGCGGCGGTGCGGTGGGCGGTCACTGGGGCTGCGGCGGTCACTTGCCGTACGCCAGCATCAGTTTCTCCTCGCCCTTGGCGGTGCCGGACAGACGCGTCGTGGAGATGTAGAAGCGCCCGTCGACGTAGTCGATCGCCTTGGAGTAGAAGCCGTTCTCGATCTGCGCGGTTCCCGCCGGGTTCTGCAGCAGCGTCTTCGGCGTGTGCGAGCCCGCCGTCGCGATCGACACGACCCGGCCTCCGGCGTCGTACGAGGCGTTGACGTAGGCGATCACCGCGCCGCCCGAGGTCTTCAGCGGCAGCATGTTCTGCGCCACCGGCGACTTCGCGCGCCAGCGCTCCTTGCCGGTCTCCAGGCTGATCGCGACGACCTCGTTGGCGGTGCCGCTGGTGGCCTTGGTCGGCAGGTACAGGGTGTTGGTGTCGGCCGCGACGCCCGTGCAGCCCTGGAGGTCACGGTCGAGGATCGCCCAGCCGCACTCGGGCGCGAAGTCCTCGTCGACCGAGACCTCGGAACGCACCGCGCTGCTGCCGTTCTTCAGCGTGGTGATGTTCCACTTCTTCTTGTCCTCGTTGGTGAGGTAGAGGACGACCGGCGAGACGGAGTAGGCGCGGGCGACCTTCCAGCCCTTGGGGAACGGCTTGGTCCACTTCGCCTTGCCCGTCGCCGGGTCCAGCTCCTGGATCTCGTCGTGCTCCTTGTCCGTGGAGGCTCCGCACGAGGAGACGGCCAGGAGGCGCTCACCGCCGGCGAACGCGCCGGGGAAGCAGGCCGCGCCGTACTTCTTCTTCTCGAAGAGCTGCTTGCCGTCGCTGACGCTCAGGCCGAGGCCGGACATCTGGCGGCCGACCATCAACGTGCTGCCCGCGTACGTGAGTTCGACGCCGGTACCGGTGCCGTCGAAGAGGTCCCCCTCGGGGATCTTCTTCTCCCAGTCCTTCTTGCCGGTCTTCAGGTCGATCTGCTGGACCTGGTTGCACTTGGCCCGGTCGGTGACACCGCTCATGTACGCGAGGGCGACCTTGTCGTCGTCCGACTTCTGCACGCTGGCGCCGCAGATCTTGTGCGGCAGCGTGATCGTCGGCCAACTCGGCTTGCCGTCCGAGATGTTGTACGCGACGAGCTCGTTGTAGACCGCCTTCGCGGCGAGCGTGTCGGTGACCCACATGCCGGGCGCGTCCGCGCCGTCGCCGGGGGCCTTGGGCGCCGTCTTGTACCAGAGGACCTTCGACTCACCGGCCTGGCGGCCCGCGTTGAGATCCTCCTTGCCGTCGCGTCCGTCACCGGAGCCGTCACCCGGGTCGACCGGCGCGGAACCGGTGGGCTTGGGGTCCTGGCTCTTGTCGGCGACGGGGTCCTTCTTCTTGTCGTCACCGCCGCCCACGACCGCCCACACCACACCGCCGGCGATCACGACGACGGCCACCGCGGCGGCCACGATGATCCCGGTCCGGCCCTTGAAGGGATTCTTGCCGCCGCCGCCCGGGGCCGCGGGGCCACCGGGGAACGGGGGCTGCTGCTGGGGGTAGCCGTACTGGGGCTGCTGCCCGTAGGGGCCGGGCTGCTGCGCGCCGTACGGGCCGGGCTGCTGCGGAGGCGGACCGTAGGGCCCCGGCTGCTGCTGCGGCTGACCGTAGGGACCCGGCTGCTGGGGCTGACCGTAGGGGCCGCCCTGCGGGGGCTGACCGTACGGGCCCGGCTGCTGCGGGTAGCCGTATCCGGGCTGCGGGGCCGGCGGCGTCTGCGGCGGCTGCCCCGGAGGCTGCGGCGGCTGGGCCGGCGGCTGCTGTGGATCCTGTGGTGCTCCGAAGCCGCCTTGCGGCGGCTGATTGGGCGGCTGAGTCATCAGCGCTCCCCCCGTCTTCACTGATGTGTCTGCTCGCCTGGTCGATTTCAGGACGTTCTCTGGTCGTTCTCAGGCAATTCCCAGAGCGACCTTTCTATCACCCTGTGCAGTAGCACATCGGGCCGGTCGCTCCCCTGTTCCCAAGGGAGCACCGGCCCGTGATGGGTCTGTTACTGGAGCTTCACGCGTCCTCCGCGAGCTCGAGCCAGCGCATCTCCAACTCCTCGCGCTCCCCGACCAGTTCACGCAGCTCCGCGTCCAGCTTGGCCACCTTCGCGAAGTCCGTGGCGTTGTCGGCAATCTGTGCGTGCAGCTTGGTCTCCTTCTCGGACATCTTGTCCATCTGCCGCTCGATCTTCTGGAGTTCCTTCTTCGCGGCACGGGCGTCCGCGGCGGACACCGTCTTCTCCGGCGCGCCCGCGGCGGGAGCCGGGGCGGCGGCCGTCATCGAGGCGGCGACAGCCTCCTCCATGCGGCGGCGGCGCTCCAGGTACTCGTCGATGCCGCGCGGCAGCATCCGCAGCGCGGCGTCGCCGAGCAGGGCGAACACGCGGTCCGTGGTGCGCTCGATGAAGAACCGGTCGTGGGAGATCACGACCATGGAGCCGGGCCAGCCGTCGAGGAGGTCCTCCAGCTGCGTGAGGGTCTCGATGTCGAGGTCGTTCGTCGGCTCGTCGAGGAAGAGGACGTTCGGCTCGTCCATGAGCAGGCGCAGGATCTGGAGGCGGCGGCGCTCACCGCCGGAGAGGTCACCGACGGGCGTCCACTGCTTCTCCTTGTTGAAGCCGAAGGTCTCGCAGAGCTGGCCCGCGGTCATCTCACGGCCCTTGCCGAGGTCGACACGGTCGCGGACCTGCTGCACGGCCTGGATGACGCGCAGTTCGGGGTTGAGCTCGGCGACCTCCTGGGAGAGGTAGGCGAGCTTCACGGTCTTGCCGACGGCGACGCGGCCCGCCGCGGGCTGCTCCTCGCCGTCGGTGCGGGCGGCCTGCGCCATGGCGCGCAGCAGGGAGGTCTTGCCCGCGCCGTTCACACCGACGAGGCCGATGCGGTCGCCGGGGCCGAGCTGCCAGGTCAGGTGCTTGAGGAGCACCTTGGGACCGGCCTGCACGGTGACGTCCTCGAGGTCGAAGACCGTCTTGCCGAGCCGGGAGCTGGCGAACTTCATCAGCTCGCTCTTGTCGCGCGGCTCCGGCACGTCGGCGATGAGCTCGTTGGCGGCCTCGATGCGGTAGCGGGGCTTGGAGGTGCGGGCCGGGGCGCCGCGGCGCAGCCAGGCCAGCTCCTTGCGCATCAGGTTCTGCCGCTTGGTCTCCTCGGTCGCCGCGATGCGCTCGCGCTCGGCGCGTGCGAAGACGTAGTCGCTGTAGCCGCCCTCGTACTCGAAGACGTCGCCCTTCTGCACGTCCCACATGCGGGTGCAGACCTGGTCGAGGAACCAGCGGTCGTGGGTCACGCAGACGAGGGCGGAGCGGCGGGCCTGGAGGTGCCTCGCCAGCCAGGAGATGCCCTCGACGTCGAGGTGGTTGGTGGGCTCGTCGAGGACGATCAGGTCGGGCTCGCCGATGAGGAGCTTGGCGAGGGCGATGCGGCGGCGCTCGCCGCCGGACAGCGGCGCGATGACCGTGTCGAGGCCCTGTGGGAAGCCGGGCAGGTCGAGTCCGCCGAAGAGACCGGTGAGCACGTCGCGGATCTTGGCGTTGCCCGCCCACTCGTGGTCGGCGAGGTCGCCGATGACCTCGTGCCGGACGGTCGCCTCGGGGTCGAGGGAGTCGTGCTGCGTGAGGACGCCGAGGCGCAGGCCACCGCTGTGGGTGACGCGGCCGGTGTCGGCCTCCTCCAGCTTGGCGAGCATCCGGATGAGGGTGGTCTTGCCGTCGCCGTTACGCCCGACGACACCGATCCTGTCCCCCTCGGACACGCCGAGCGATACGCCGTCGAGCAGGGCACGGGTGCCGTACACCTTGCTGACTGCCTCGACATTGACCAGGTTGACTGCCATTTCGCTCCTGACAAGGGGGTGGATCAGTCTTCCAGCGTAGTCGCCGCGAGGGATCGGCCGGCCTGCGCCTTCGTTGTGACAGCTCGGACACGGGCGGGACGGACGGGGGTGCGGGGTGCGGGTGCCGCGACGGCTTGCGCTGTGCGACGCCACGCCCCATGCCGAGAAGTTCGCGACGGCCGCGTTCAGGGCCTTCGTGCGGCGCGCCGTCGAGCGGCACGGCTGCGGGGGCCTGCGCCTGCCCGGCTGAGCACCGCGGCGACCTCGCGCGGCCGCGCCACCCTGCCCTGCCAGCCGCCACCGGCGGGCGGAGGCAGGAGGTGGCCGCGGGTGGCGAGCGCGGAGTGCAGCCCGACGAGGGCGATCGCGCCGAGCGGTACAAGGACCTGCCCCCGGCCGATACGTCGTCTGCGGCGCCGGCGCCCGGCGCTCGTGATGTCGGTGGTCATGGGGACCACGGTGCCGCAGCGCCCGTTGCGGCCGACAGCGCGGACGTACTCAGTTACCCGTGAGTACGTCCGGCTGCGTCAGCGCTGGACGACCGTCGCGCCCTGCGCCGGAGACGTCGTGACCCGCACGGAGCGACAGGTGCCGGACGCCGTGAGGGCGGCGGCGACCGCCCGCGCCGACTCCTCGTCCGCGCAGAGGAACGCCGTGGTCGGGCCCGAGCCGGAGACGAGGCCCGCGAGGGCGCCCGCCGCCGTGCCCGCGTCGAGGGTGTCCTTCAGCGCGGGGAACAGGGAGAGCGCGGCAGGCTGGAGGTCGTTCGTGAGCGTCGCGGCCAGCGCGCTCGCGTCGCCGCGACGCAGCGCGTCGAGCAGGGCGGGCGAGGCCTCCGGCTCGAGGATCGCGCGCCCCTGTGCGAGGCGGTCGAACTCGCCGTAGACGGCGGGCGTCGAGAGCCCTCCGTCGGCGGCCGCGAACACCCACCGGAACTCGCCGCCCACGTCCAGGAGTTGAAGCTTCTCGCCGCGTCCGGTGCCGAGCGCCGCCCCGCCGACCAGACTGAACGGCACATCGCTGCCCAACTCGGCGCAGATGTCGAGGAGTTCGTCCCGGGTGGCACCGGTTCCCCACAGTGCGTCGCAGGCCACGAGCGCGCCTGCGGCGTCCGCAGAGCCGCCCGCCATGCCGCCGGCGACGGGGATGTCCTTGTCGATGTGGAGGTGGACGCGGGGCTCGATCCCGTACCGCTCGCCCAGCGCGATCGCGGCGCGGGCCGCGAGGTTGGTGCGGTCCAGCGGGACCTGGTCCGCGCCGGGGCCCTCGCAGGTGAGGGTCAGCTCGTCGGCGGCGGTCGCCGTGACGTCGTCGTGGAGGCCGACGGCGAGGAAGACGTTGGCGAGGCCGTGGAAGCCGTCGGGGCGGGCGGCGCCCACCGCGAGCTGGACGTTGACCTTCGCGGGGACCCGTACCGTCACGCTCACTGCTTGTTCTCCGCGATCCGCGCGAACTCCTCGACCGTGATGGCCTCGCCGCGCGCCTGCGGGGAGACACCGGCCGCGACCAGGGCGGCCTCGGCGGCGGCGGCCGATCCGGCCCAGCCGGACAGGGCGGCGCGCAGGGTCTTGCGGCGCTGGGCGAAAGCGGCGTCGACCACGGCGAAGACCTCGCGCTTGGAGGCGGTCGTCGCCACCGGCTCGGTGCGCCGGACCAGGGCCACAAGACCGCTGTCGACGTTCGGCGCGGGCCAGAAGACGTTCCGGCCGATGGAGCCGGCGCGCTTCACGTCCGCGTACCAGTTGGCCTTGACCGACGGGACGCCGTAGACCTTCGAGCCGGGGGCTGCCGCGAGGCGGTCGGCGACCTCGGCCTGCACCATGACGAGCGTGCGCTCGATGGTGGGGAACGTGTCGAGCATGTGCAGCAGGACCGGCACGGCGACGTTGTAGGGCAGGTTCGCGACGAGCGCCGTGGGCGCGGGGCCCGGCAGTTCGCGTACCTGCATCGCGTCGGAGTGGACGAGCGCGAAGGCGTCCTTCTTCTGCGGGAGGCGGGCCTCGATCGTCGCGGGCAGCGCGGCGGCGAGCACGTCGTCGATCTCGACGGCGGTGACATGGGCCGCCGCCTCCAGGAGCGCCAGGGTCAGCGAGCCGAGGCCGGGGCCTACCTCGACGACGTTGTCCTCGGGGGTGACCTGCGCGGTGCGGACGATGCGGCGGACCGTGTTGGCGTCGATGACGAAGTTCTGGCCGCGCTGTTTCGTGGGCCGCACGCCCAGGGCTGCCGCCAGTTCGCGGATGTCGGCGGGGCCAAGCAGGGGGCCCTGGGGGTCAGTGGTGCTCACGGTCTCAGGGTACGGGGCGCCGCGGCCGGGTCCCGACCGGACCGCGGGCCCCCGCACCACCCCGGCTACCCGTGCAGGCGGCCACCGCAGTGCGGCCACGGGCTCGCGCCGCGCCGCACGTACAGCTTCTTCGCCCGGTACGTCTGCTCGGAGGCGGACGCGTCCTGGGGCCGGCCGCCGCCGCCCAGGCTGCGCCAGGTCTGTACGTCGAACTGGTAGAGGCCGCCGTAGGTGCCGGTGGAGTCGGTCGCGCCGGGGCGCCCGCCGGACTCGCACCGGGCGAGTTCGCTCCAGTGCAGGCCGTCGGCACCGGCGACGGAGGACGGCGGGGGCTTGGTGCCGACCTTCACGAGCCGGCTGCGGGGCTCACGCACGACCTCGGCACTCAGGCGACGCGGCTTCTGCCTGACGCCGTTGACGGTGCGCAGGGCGTAGGTGACGCGCCGGGCGCCCTGGCGGCCCGCCCGTTCGACGACCTCGGTGCCGCGGAACAGGGTCGGGTCCAGGATGCGCTCCACGACGTACGCGATGACCTCCTCGCGCACCTCCCTGCTGCCCTTGATGCGCATGACGCTGATCGTCTGTCCGTCGCGCGGGAAGCTGTCCTGCGGCACGGACGTGGTGTCCTGGCCGTGCAGCGAGATGCCCGCCTCGTCGACGGCGTCCCGGACGGTGGCGGCGTTGGTGCGGATGGTGCGCTCGCGGCCGTCGGCCATGACCGTGACGCTGCGTTCGGTGCGGACGTCGAGCGCGAGGCCGTCGCCGGCGATGCGGCGCGAGCGGGACGTGGAGAGGTAGGCGCCCTCGGCGCGGACGCCGAGCTGGTGCAGGGCGCCGTCGACGGTGGCCGAGGTGGTCCACACCTTGCGGCGCTCCCCGTCGAGGGTGAGGTGGACGAGCCTGCCGTAGCGCACGGCGACCTCGTCGCCGCTGGACAGGGCGGTCCCGGGGGCGGGGGCGACGACATCGTGCGGGCCGACGTCGACGCCCTCGTCGGCGAGCAGCTCGCTGACGTCGTCCGCGAAGGTGTGCAGGGTGCGCGGCCTGCCGTCGACGCTGAGCTGGATCGTCTTGTCGGCGGCGACGAAGGCGGTGGTTCCGCCGGCCAGGAACGCGACGACGAGGGCCTGCGGCAGCAGGCGCCTGAGGGTCTCGGGCCGTTCGGGCCGTTTCCTGCGCCGGGCCGCTCTGCGGGCCTCGGCGCGCCCCGCGGTCTGCGGGGCGGGGTCTGCGGCCGGGGCGGACGGGCGCGGCAGCAGCGCTTCGGGCACGGGCCAGGCGGGCTGGGTCTCCATCGACTCGTAGCCGGGGCGGTAGGTGTCCGCGTGCGGGTGCGGGCCGGGCGGTGGTTCGTATGTTCCGAGCGCGACGAGCGTTTCCTGCGGCTCATACGTCCCGTACGGCGAATTGCTCACGACGACGCTCCTGGGTCCGGATCGGCGAGGAGAACCTAGCGGAGCGATCGTCACTCTCCAAAGCGGCGCGACTACGCTGTGTCGCGGCTCATTTCCGGCCCTCCCCTCCCGGCGCCGCCCCGGGGGCGCTGCCGGTCAGTAAGCGAAGGCGCGGGCCGTGTTGGCGGAGACGGCCGCCGCGAGGGTGTCCTCGTCGAGGCCCTTCACCGCGGCCATCGCGCGCAGCGTGACCGGAATGAGATACGGGGCGTTAGGCCGTCCGCGGTAGGGCGCGGGGGTCAGGAACGGTGCGTCGGTCTCGACCAGGACGAGCTCGCGCGGGGCGGCCACGAGCGCGTCGCGCAGGGGCTGCGCGTTCTTGAAGGTGATGTTCCCGGCGAACGACATGAAGTAGCCGTTCTCTGCGCAGATCCGGGCCATTTCGGCATCTCCGGAGTAGCAGTGGAAGACGGTGCGCTCGGGAGCGCCCTCCTCCTTGAGGATGCGCAGCACGTCGTCATGGGCGTCGCGGTCGTGAATCACGAGCGCCTTGCCGTGCCGCTTGGCGATCTCGATGTGGGCACGGAAGGAGCGCTCCTGCGCGGCGATGCCTTCAGGTCCCGTACGGAAGTGGTCGAGTCCGGTCTCGCCGACGCCCTTCACGTGCGGGAGGGCCGCGAGCCGGTCGATCTCCGCGAGCGCCTCGTCGAGGGCGGCGTCACCGCCGGCCGGCCGCTCGCCCTGCCGCGACCAGCCGTCGGGGTCGCCGAGGACGATGCGGGGCGCTTCGTTCGGGTGCAGCGCGACGGTGGCGTGCACGCTCGGGTGCGCGGCCGCGGTGTCGGCGGCCCAGCGGGAACCGTTCACGTCGCAACCGACCTGGACGACGGTCGTCACACCCACCGACGCGGCCTTGGCGAGGCCCTCCTCCACCGTGCCCGACTGCATGTCGAGATGGGTGTGCGAGTCGGCGACCGGCACCGCGAGGGGCGCGGGCAGCGGCGGCGGGGTGACGTCCTTCGAACGGTCAGAGCTCATGCCCCGATCCTACGAAGCCGGGGTCGGTGGGGTCGTCGGGGTCCGGTCGCGGTCCGGTGGGTGATCAGCCGGTGATCAGTCGGTCTTGCGGTTCTGGAAGGGGTGCAGCAGGTCGGAGAGGTGCCAGTGGTGTTCCTTCGCGGGGTGCTCGTCGCCCTCGCCCTGCTCCGCCGGCATGATCCCCTCGCGTTGCATCACGCCGCGGATCGACGAGACCCGCCCCGCCCTCATGATCCGTACGACATGGCCGCCGCAGTTCTGGCACGTGGGCCGGGTCAGCGGCGACGGGACACGCTCGCCGCCCGCCACGTACATCACGAATTCCGCGCCGTCGCCGTCGATGTGGTGCTCGATCTCGAAACTCTGCTCCCAACCGTGACCGCACCGCATGCAGGCGAAGGCGTACGACTCGTGGGCGATGGCTGTGGCCGCGCTCCGGTTCGGTATCTGGGGTGCGGCAGCACCGGTCGGGGTCGGTACGGCGCCTGCGATCTCACTCATGCCTGCTCCTCTTGCCCTCTGGACAAGGCACTTCGGGGCGGGGCATTACATCCGCCCTGAAGCGTGGGACGGGTGCGTCCCTTCAACCAGTGGACGCTTCTCCCGGCGCGATCGCATCAGGCCTGTCGACTATTGGATCCGATTTGGCCTTTCCTTATCGGAAGGGGCCCGATGCGCGGCCTGCGCTTTGCCTTTCACGATAGTCCTTTGCTCCCCGATGGGGCGCCCCGTGCGGCATTCTTTGCCGCGACCACGGCATCGAAGACCTCACGCTTGGGTAGCCCGGCCTCGGCGGCCACGGCGGCGATGGCTTCCTTTCGCCGCTCCCCCGCCTCCTCGCGCACCTGCACCCTGCGTACCAGCTCGGACGCGTCGAGTGACTCCGCGCCCTTTTCCGGGGCACCCTCCACGACGACGGTGATTTCGCCGCGTACGCCTTCCGCGGCCCATTTCGCGAGTTCCCCGAGCGGGCCCCGCTTCACTTCCTCGTATGTTTTGGTGAGCTCGCGGCACACGGCCGCCCGGCGATCGGCGCCGAATGCCTCCGCCATCGCGGCGAGGGTGTCGTCGAGGCGGTGCGGGGCCTCGAAATAGACGAGAGTGCGGCGTTCCTCCGCCACTTCCCGCAGCCGGCCCATGCGCTCGCCGGCCTTGCGGGGCAGGAAGCCCTCGAAGCAGAACCGGTCGACGGGCAGCCCGGACAGCGCGAGCGCGGTCAGCACGGCGGACGGCCCCGGCACGGCGGTGACCTTGATGTCCCGCTCGACGGCGGCCGCGACGAGCCGGTACCCCGGGTCGGACACGGACGGCATGCCCGCGTCGGTCACGAGCAGCACCCGGGCCCCGCCCGCGAGCGCCTCGACCAGTTCGGGCGTACGGGCGGACTCGTTCCCCTCGAAGTACGACACGACGCGCCCGCCCGGGGTCACCCCGAGCGCCTGCGTCAGGCGCCGCAGCCTGCGGGTGTCCTCGGCGGCGATGACGTCGGCGTCGGCCAGCTCCTTGCTGAGCCGGGGCGGCGCGTCCGACACGTCTCCGATGGGCGTGCCCGCGAGCACGAGCGTTCCGGGGGAATCTGGGCTTGATGTCACGGATCCATCCTCGCAGGGGCGGGGCGGGCCGACACGTCCCGCCCCGGGGCCGGCCGACTCGGCGGGGCCGCACACGGGACTCGCACAGTGACGTTCCCTACGATGGCGCGGTGACCAGTACTGCGTCCTCGCCGCACTCGCCCTCGACCAGCGCCCCGCCGGGCCAGAACCCCGGCGAGGCGCGGCAGCCGTCGACGTGGGAGCGCCGGCTGCGGCGGTTCGGTCACGTGGCGCGGCCCAGGGGTGACGTGGGCACGCGGCTCGTGCCGCCGTACGCGCCGCCTTCGTCGCGGGTGTGGGCGACCCTCGGTCTCTCCGACAGCCTCGCGCGGGGCGTGACCCGCTGGTCGGGCTGGCTCGGTCCGCTGCTCGTGACGCTGATCGCGGGCCTGATGCGGTTCTGGCATCTCGGCAGCCCCAAGGCCGTGATATTCGACGAGACGTACTACGCGAAGGACGCGTGGGCGCTGATCCACCGCGGCTTCGAGGTCAACTGGGACAAGAACGCCAACGATCTGATCCTGAAGACCGGCGGCCATGTGCCGCTCCCGCACGACGCCGCGTACGTCGTGCATCCGCCGGTCGGCAAGTACGTCATCGGGATCGGTGAGTGGCTGTTCGGTTTCGATCCGTTCGGCTGGCGGTTCATGACCGCGGTGCTCGGCACGCTGTGTGTGTTCCTGGTGTGCCGCATCGGGCGGCGGCTGTTCCGCTCGACGTTCCTCGGCTGCCTGGCCGGTCTGCTGCTCGCCGTGGACGGCCTCGCGTTCGTGATGAGCCGCACGGCGCTGCTCGACTCGGTCCTCGTGTTCTTCGTCGTCGCCGCGTTCGGCTGCCTGGTCGTGGACCGTGACAAGGCGCGCGGGAAGCTGGCCGCCGCGCTCCCGAGGGGCGAGGACGGCGTGCCGCGCCCCGACGCGCACATCGCCGAGACGCTGCGCCTGGGCTGGCGCCCGTGGCGGCTGCTCGCCGGTCTGTGCCTGGGGCTCGCCGCGGGCACGAAGTGGAACGGCTTCATCTACCTGGCCGCGTTCGGCGTGCTGACGGTCCTGTGGGACGTCGGCGCGCGCCGCGTCGCCGGGGCCGGCCGGCCGTACGTCACCGTGCTCAAGCGGGACCTCGGCTGGGCGTTCCTGTCGACGGTGCCGGTCGCGGTCGCCACGTACGTCCTGTCCTGGCTCGGCTGGATCCTTTCTCCTGCCGACGGGACCGGCGGCTACTTCCGCAACTGGGCGGCGACCGACGGCCGGGGCGGCTCCTGGACCTGGCTGTTCCCCGACTGGGTGCGCAGCCTGTGGCACTACGAGCACGAGGTCTACAAGTTCAACGTGGGGCTCAGCTCCCCGCACATCTACCAGTCGAACCCGTGGAGCTGGCTCGTCGACGGCAGGCCGGTCTCGTACTTCTACGAGTCCCCGCTGCCCGGCAAGGACGGCTGCCCGGCCGGCGCGGGCGACAAGTGCGCCCGCGAGGTCCTGGCACTCGGCACCCCGCTGCTGTGGTGGGCGGCGGCGTTCGCCGTGCTCTATCTGCTGTGGCGCTGGTTCTTCCGCCGCGACTGGCGGGCGGGCGCCATCACGTGCGCGATCGCCGCGGGCTATCTGCCCTGGTTCAACTACCAGGAACGCACGATCTTCTTCTTCTACGCGGTCGTTTTTGTGCCCTTCCTGTGTCTCGGCGTCGCGATGCTGGTCGGCGCGATCCTGGGGCCACCGGGGTCCGGGGAGCGGCGCAGAGTCGTGGGCGCGGCGAGCGCCGGCGTGCTCGTCCTGCTGATCGTGTGGAACTTCGTGTACTTCTGGCCGATCTACACCGGTCAGGCGATCCCGTTCAGCTCCTGGCAGTCCCGGATGTGGCTGGACTCCTGGGTCTGACCTCGGACGTCCCGCCCCCTCGCAAGCGGTCTCCGTTCGGACAAGTTCGGACAACATCTGCGCACTCCCGTCACACCGGGCCCGGCCGCCGCCTAAAGTTCCCCACCGGAACCTGGGGAGGGGACGCAGCATGCGCAAGGGGGCCAAGGCGGCTGTGATCGGCGGGGTGTTCGCCATCATGGTCGGGGGCGCGGGATACGGCGCGTACAACGTGGTGACGGCCGTGACCGGTTCGGGCGGATCGAGTACGGCGGGGGCACCCTCGCCCCGCAGGACCGGGCCGCCGACGGCGGACGAGATCAAGGACGTGTCGCAGAAGTTCCTCGCGGCGTGGGCGAAGTCCGACCCGGACTCCGCGTCGCACTACACGAACAACGCGGAGGCGGCGCTCTCGGCGCTGACCGGCTGGCACGACGACGCGCACATCACGCAGACCACACTGACGGCGGGAGCGCCTTCGGGGGCCGAGGTGCCGTTCAAGGTGAAGGCCACGGTGTCGTTCGAGGGGAAGAAGAAGACCCTCTCGTACGACTCGTCGCTGAAGGTCGTGCGGGGGCTCAACACCGGCCGGGCGCTGGTCGACTGGCAGGCTGCCGTCGTGCATCCGGACATGCGCAGGGGCGACACCCTCGTCACGGGTGAGGCCTCGGCGCCGCCCATCGAGGCCGTGGACCGCTCGGGCGCCGTCCTGACGAAGGAGAAGTACCCCTCGCTCGGGCCGATCCTGGACCAGCTGCGCGAGAAGTACGGCGACACGGCCGGCGGCCGCGCGGGTGTGGAGACGTACATCCAGCGCGAGAGCGAGGACGCCGGCACCAAGACGCTGCTCACGCTGGTGAAGGGCAAGGCCGGCGCGCTGCGCACGACGCTCAGCGCCACCGCGCAGGCGGCGGCCGAGCGGGCCGTGAAGAGCTTCGACGAGTCGTCCGTGGTGGCCGTGCAGCCGAGCACGGGTCAGGTCCTCGCGGTCGCCAACCACCGCCAGGACGGCTTCAACGCCGCCTTCCAGGGCGAGCAGGCCCCCGGCTCCACGATGAAGGTCATCACCGCGGCGATGCTCATCGACAACGGTGTCGCCTCGGTCAACAGCCCCGCGCCCTGCACGGACACCGCGACCTGGCAGAGCCAGACCTTCCACAACCTGCCGGGCATGAAGGCCAACGAGGGCGCCAACCTCGCGGACAGTTTCGCCCGCTCCTGCAACACCGCGTTCGTGAAGCTCATCGACGAGAAGCCGCTGACGGACGAGTCGTTGACGCGCGAGGCGCAGGACCGTTTCGGTCTCGGCCAGGACAACTGGAAGACCGGCATCGCGTCGGCGGACGGCAAGATCCCGCCGTCCGGCGGCCCCGACCGCGCGGCCAACGCCATCGGGCAGGGCCAGATCCAGATGAACCCGCTGAACATGGCGTCCGTCACGGCGACCGCGAAGACGGGTGTCTTCCGGCAGCCGGTGATCGTGCCGCGCTCCCTCGACGACCGGGAACTCGCCACCGCCCGCGGCCTCGCGCCCAGCACTGCCGCGCAGCTGCGGCAGATGATGTACCGCACCGCGACGCTCGGCACCGCCGCGCAGGTCATGGCGGGTCTCGGCCCCGACATCGGCGCCAAGACCGGCTCGGCGGAGGTCACCGGACAGACCAAGTCGAACAGCTGGTTCACCGGCTACCGCGGGGACGTCGCGGCGGCCGCTGTCACCGAGGAGGGCGGCCACGGCGGCGACGCCGCGGGCCCGATCGTGGCGGCGGTGCTACGGGCGGGTAGCTGAGCCGCCGTAGGGGGCACCTGGCAAGACGCCTTAGTCTGAGCCGTCCGCGAGGAACCCAGTGGACCGGGCAGACAGGCAACGACGGAGGACCGGTGGGCAGCAGAGGCAGGCAACCCGAGCGCAAGAAGGCGAACGCGGCCGTGATCGGTGGCGTGGTCGCCGTCGTGGTGCTCGGCGCCGGGGTCAGCGCCTACGCCCTCTTCAGTGGCGACTCGGACTCATCGACCGCCGCCGACGACAAGCCCCACGTCAAGACGGGCCCCGTCACCCCGGCCGAGGTCCGCACCGCGGCCGACCGGTTCCTGACGGCGTGGGCCGCGGGCGACACCGCGAAGGCGGCGGCCGCCACGGACGACGCCACCGCGGCGACGGCCGCCCTCACCTCGTACCGCAAGGACGCCCATCTGTCCGGGGTGAAGCTGACGCCGGGGAAGCGTGCCGGGGCCAGGATGCCGTTCGCGGTGTCGGCGAACGTCTCGTACGGGGGAACGTCGAAGCCGTTCGCCTACGGCTCCGAACTGACCGTCGTACGGCGGGTCAAGGACGGCAAGCCGCTCGTCGAGTGGCAGGCGTCCGTCGTGCACCCGGACCTCAAGGACGGTGACCGGCTCGTCACGGGCGCGGCCGGCGACCCCCCGATCAAGGCGACGGACCGCTCGGGGAACGAGCTGACCGCGGCCAAGTACCCCTCGCTCGGCACCGTGATCGACGGGCTGCGCGAGAAGTACGGCAAGAAGGCCGGCGGCACGGCGGGCATCGAGCTGCGCGTCGTCCACAAGGACAGCGGCAAGAAGAGCGAGCACACGCCCGACAAGACGCTCGTCACCCTCTCCAAGGGCACGCCCGGCACCCTGCGCACGACGATCAGCCCGACGTCCCAGGCCGTCGCCGAACGCGAGGTCGCCAAGCGGGAGAAGGCCGCGGTCGTCACCATCAAGCCGTCGACCGGGGAGATCCTCGCGGTCGCCAACTCCCGCCCCGAAGGCTTCAACACGGCCTTCCAGGGCTCCCTCGCGCCCGGTTCCACGATGAAGATCGTGACGTCGTCCATGCTCCTGGAGAAGAACCTCGCGGGCGTCGACAAGAAGCACCCGTGCCCCAAGTACGTGACGTACGGCGGCTGGAAGTTCCAGAACGACGACAAGTTCGAGATCAAGGACGGCACCTTCCGCGCCAGTTTCGCGCGCTCCTGCAACACGGCCTTCATCAGCCAGGCCAAGAAGCTGGACGACGGCGATCTGACGAAGCAGGCCCAGGAGGTCTTCGGGCTCGGCCGCGACAACTGGTCGATCGGCGTGCCCAGCTTCGACGGCGCGGTCCCGGTGCAGTCGCAGGCGCAGATGGCGGCCTCGCTGATCGGTCAGGGCGGGGTGCGGATGAATCCGCTCAACATGGCGTCGGTCGTCGCCACCGCCGAGACGGGCGAGTTCAAGCAGCCCTACCTCGTCTCGCCCGACGTCGACCACCGCACGCTCGCCACGGCCTCCCGCAAGCTGTCCCCGTCGACCGTGAGCGCCCTGCGCGATCTGCTGCACTACACGGCGGTCGCCGGTACGGCGGTCGAGCCGATGTCGGGGCTCGGCACCGACATGGGCGCGAAGACCGGCTCGGCGGAGGTCGACGGGCAGAAGAAGCCGAACGGCTGGTTCACGGCCTGGCGCGGCGACCTGGCCTCGGCGGCGGTCGTCCAGCAGGGCGGCCACGGCGGTGACTCGGCGGGTCCCGTGGTGCGGCAGATGCTGCTCGCCGGGGACTGACGGCGGGGCCGATACCTGGTCGCGTGGTGGGTACACCGGGCGCTACGGTGCGGCCATGAGCACCCCGGAATCCGCTGCATCCGCCGCCACGGCCGCCACGGCCGCGCACCCCCGTTTCGCCGAAGCCCTCGCCGGGCTGGGCCTGGCCGACGTGCTCCCGCTCGTCCGCCGCTTCCCAGAGGCGACCAGGACCGCGCAGGAGGCGGCGGCCGCGATCGGCTGCGAACTCAGCCAGATCTGCAAGTCGTTGATCTTCGCGGCGGACAACGTGCCGGTGCTCGTCCTGATGGACGGTTCGTCGCGGGTGGACGTGGAGCTGGTCCGGCGCGAGCTGGGCGCCGAAAAGGTCACCCGCGCCAAGGCGGACGTCGTGCGCGCGGCGACAGGGTACGCGATCGGCGGCATCCCGCCCTTCGGGCACGCCACCAGGACGCGGGTCCTCGCCGACCGTTCGCTCCTCGACCACGACACCGTGTGGGCCGCCGCCGGCACCCCGTACGCCGTGTTCCCCATGGACCCCAAGTCGCTGGTCGCACACGCCGGAGCGGCCCTCGTGGACGTGCGCGAGAGCACTCAGTGACCCCTGTGGTCGCGGCGGCCGTGCTCCTCGCGGCCGTCACGCACGCCAGCTGGAACGCGATCGCCCACCACATCACCGACAAGCTGGTCGGCTTCACGCTGATCTCGGGCGGCGGCGCGCTCATCGGGCTCGTGTGCGCGCCGTTCGTGCCTTTCCCGCACGCCGCGGCCTGGCCGTACCTGATCTTCTCCGCCCTCCTCCACGTCGCCTACTACGCCCTGCTCATGCGGTCGTTCAAGCTCGGCGACTTCGGCCAGGCGTACCCGATCGCGCGCGGCACGGCGCCGCTCGTGGTGACGGTGCTCGCGGCGGTGTTCGCGGGCGAGATCCCCGACGGCTGGCAGGCGGCGGGTGTCGCGGTCTCGTGCGCGGGCCTGACCGGGCTCGCCCTGTGGGGCATACGGGGCTCGGGGCGCAGGCCCGACTGGGCGGCCGTGGGGGCGGCCGTCGCGACGGGCGTGTCCATCGCCGCGTACACCGTGGTGGACGGCCTCGGCGTGCGCGCCTCCGGGAACTCGCTCGGCTACATCGCGTGGCTGATGATGCTCGGCTGCCTCGGCGTCCCGGTGTACGCGGCCTGGACGTGGCGCGGCGAACTGACCGCCCGCCTGCGACCGTTCGCGGCGGTCGGGCTGCTCGGCGCGGCGCTGTCCGTGTCCGCGTACGGGCTCGTCCTGTGGGCACAGACGCGCGCGGACCTCGCCCCGATCTCGGCGCTGCGCGAATCGTCGATCATCGTGGGCGCGGCGATCGGGACGGTGTTCTTCAAGGAGCGGTTCGGTACGCCGCGCATGGTGGCGGCGGGGCTGATGGTGGCGGGGATCGGGCTGATGCTGCACACCGCCGGCTGAGCGGGGACGTTACTGGAGCTGCGCGCGGAATCCCAGGTTCGCCGAGGTCAGGCCGCCGTCGACCGGGAGTGTGACCCTGTACCCCTCGAAGCGCCTCATGCGCCGACGCTACCCGGCGCCGGCCCGGGCGACACGGGGGCTATGCGGCGAGAGAGGAGCGCACGGCCCGCACCAGCGCCTGGGCGCGCGGGTCGGCGGTGACGCCCTTCTGCTGACCGTTCGTGACGTATCCGAAGGCGATCCCGGACTCGGGGTCCGCGAAGCCGAGCGCGCCACCCCGGCCGGGGTGGCCGAAGGAGCCGGGGCCGAGGAGAGGGGAGGCGACGCCGTGGAGCATGTAGCCGAGTCCGAAGCGGGTCGGGACGACGAGGACGCGGTCGGCGCCCGAGGACGCCTCGGCGCGGGCCGCCTCCACGGTGGCGGGCGTGAACAGGCGGGCGCCGCCGTCCACTTCGCCGATCAGGGACGCGTAGAAGCGGGAGAGTCCCTCCGCCGTGGCGACGCCGTTCGAGGCGGGCAGCTCTGCCGCGCGGTAGGCCGGGTCGTTCTCGTCGGGCGCGGGGTGGATGGCGCCGAAGGCGCGGCGGGTCAGGGAGTCGGGGTCGGTGTACGCGTCGGCGACGTTCCTCTTGGGGCGGGTGCGCAGGCCGCCGGGCGCGGCCGGCGGTTCGACGGGTCCGACGAGACCGGCCCGGTGCGCCTCGGCATCGGGCAGCCCGACCCAGAGGTCGGCGCCGACGGGGGCGGCTATGCGCTCGGCGATCCAGGCGCCGACGGTGCGGCCGGTGACGCGGCGCACGAGCTCGCCGGTGAGCCAGCTGTAGGTCTGCGCGTGGTAGCCGTGGTCGGTGCCGGGTTCCCAGGCGGGGGCCTGGGCGGCGACGGCCGCGGCGCCGGTGTCGGGGTCGGCGGCCTCGGCCGGGGTCAGCGGGCGGTCGAGCGCGGGAACGCCGGCGCGGTGCGCGAGGACGTCGCGGACGCGGACGTGCTCCTTGCCGTGCTCCTTGAACTCGGGCCAGTAGGCGCCGACCGGCGCGTCCAGGTCGAGCTCTCCTCGCTGGTGCAGGAGGAGCAGCGCGGCGGCGGCCACGCCCTTCGTGGCGGAACGCATGATCTGGGCGGTGCCGCGCTCCCAGGGGGCGCCGCCGCTCACGTCGCGGGTGCCGGCCCACAGGTCCACGACCTTGTGCCCGTCGCGGTGGACGACCACGGCCGCGCCGCGCTCGCCGAGCGCCTCGAAGTTGTGGGCGAAAGCTTCCCTGACCGCTTCGAACCCGGTGGCCACTGTGCCGTTCATGTCACTCACCTTGCGTGCAACAGCCATGGATCGTTGGGGATTCCTCGGCCGCTCAGACCTTCACGGACTTCGGGTCGAAGCCGAAGGGGAGCTCCAGGCGGTGTGCGCGCATGAGGTCCTCGTCGGCGAGGAGGTCGCCGGTCGTCCCGTCGGCCGCGATCACGCCCTCGCTGAGGATCACCGAGCGCGGGCAGAGTTCGAGCGCGTACGGCAGATCGTGCGTGACCATCAGGACGGTGACGTCCAACGACCGCAGGATGTCGGCGAGTTCGCGGCGCGAGGCCGGGTCGAGGTTCGACGACGGCTCGTCCAGGACGAGGATCTCGGGCTCCATGACGAGGACGGTGGCGACCGCGACGCGGCGGCGCTGCCCGAAGGAGAGGTGGTGCGGCGGCCGGTCGGCGAAGTCGGCCATGCCGACCTGGGCCAGGGCCTTGTGCACGCGGGCCTCGAGTTCGGGCCCCTTCACCCCGGCCGCGGCGGGCCCGAAGGCCACGTCCTCGCGGACGGTCGGCATGAAGAGCTGGTCATCGGGGTCCTGGAAGACGATGCCGACCTTGCGCCGGATCTCGGCCATGTGCCGCTTGCCGACGGGCAGACCTGCGACGGTCACGGTGCCGGCGCCGCCGGTGAGGATGCCGTTGAGATGCAGTACGAGGGTCGTCTTGCCCGCGCCGTTGGGCCCGAGCAGGGCGACGCGCTCACCGCGGCCGATGGTCAGGTCGACGCCGAAGAGGGCCTGGTGACCATCGGGGTAGGCGTAGGCGAGGCCGCTGACCTCGAGCGAGGCAAGGGAGAGCGGGGCGGGGGAAACAGTCACAGCAGCCATCCCAGCAGACAGACGACAAGAGCGGCACAGGGGAGGGTGAGGGCGTACGACCATTGCGCGCGGGACGCGCTCACGTCGTCGATGACGGGCATCGATCCGGCGTACCCGCGGCTGACCATGGCCATATGCACGCGCTCACCGCGCTCGTAGGAGCGGATGAAGAGGGCGCCCGCGGACTTGGCGAGGACGCCCCAGTGCTTCACGCCGCTCGCCTCGAAGCCGCGCGACTCCCGGGCGATCTTCATGCGGCGCATCTCGTCGGTGATCACATCGCCGTAGCGGATCATGAACGACGCGATCTGGACGAGGAGCGGCGGCAGCCTGAGCCGTTGCAGGCCGAGGAGCAGCTCGCGCAGCTCGGTCGTGGAGGCGAGCAGGACGGACGCGGCGACGCCGAGGGTGCCCTTGGCGAGGACGTTCCAGGCGCCCCACAGACCGTTGACGCTGAGGGACATTCCGAGGACGTCGACGCGCTCGCCCTGCGCCACGAACGGCATGAGGACGGCGAAGGCGACGAACGGGATCTCGATGAGGAGCCGCTTGAGGAGGAAGGCGGCCGGGACCCTGGCCGCGTACGCGACGGCCGCGAGCAGGACCGCGTACAGGGCGAACGCCCACATCGCCTCGCGGGGCGTGGAGACGACCACGATCACGAAGCAGAAGACGGCGGCGAGCTTGGTGTGCGGCGGCAGGCCGTGCACGGGCGAATGCCCGTGCCGGTAGAGCTTGTGCGCGTGCCCCGCACCCATGTCAGACGGTCTCCGTGATCTGGCTCGGGGAGGTGTCCGCGGTGCGGCGCCTGCGCAGCACCCAGAAGATGCCGCTGCCCGCGACGACGGTGACGCCGACGCCGATCACGCCGGCCAGGCCGCCGGAGAGCCGGGCGTCGCCGACGTCCTTGACGCCGTACCCGGCGAGCGGGGAGCCGTCGGAGGCGTGCTTCTCGGTCTTCTTGTCGATGCCCTTGTCGTGGGCGACCTTCTCCAGGCCGTCCGGGTTGGCGGAGGCGTAGAAGGAGACGAAGCCGGCGAGGACGAGGGAGGTGACGAGGCCGGTGATCCAGACCTTGCGGTGGGAGCCGCGGGCGGCGACGGGTGCGGGCGCGGTGCCCGGGGCGTCGACGAGTTCGCCGGCCACACGGAGCTTGAGCGGCCGGTGCAGGCCGCGGGCGCCGTACACGAGGTCGGGGCGCACGGCGACGACGGCGCCGACGGTCAGCGCGGTGATGACGGCCTCGCCGATGCCGATGAGGACGTGCACGCCGACCATGGCGGTGGCGACCTTGCCGATCGAGACGTCGGTGGTGCCGCCGATCGCGTAGATCAGGGTGAAGACGACGGCCGCGGCCGGTACGGACAGGAGCGCCGCGACGAAGGAGGCGACGGTGATGGAGCGTCGCCCCCGGGGCAGCACCTTCACCAGGCCGCGGAAGACGAGGTAGGCGACGACGGTCGTGGTGATCGCCATGTCGGTGATGTTCACGCCGAGCGCGGTCAGGCCGCCGTCGGCGAAGAGCACGCCCTGCATCAGGAGCACCACGGACACACACAGGACTCCGGTATAGGGGCCGACGAGTATCGCGGCCAGCGCGCCGCCCAGGAGGTGCCCGCTGGTGCCTGCGGCGACGGGGAAGTTGAGCATCTGCACGGCGAAGATGAACGCGGCGACGAGGCCCGCGAGCGGGGCCGTGCGCTCGTCGAGTTCGCGCCGCGCGCCCCGGAGGCTGACGGCCACGGCGCCCGCGGCGACGACACCCGCGGCCGCCGAGACAGGGGCGTTGATGAATCCGTCGGGGACATGCATGAGTGAGGGCTCCGCTTCGGGGCACGCGACAGGTTTGGTGACCGTCCGATGATAGTGCCTTGTTGCGAACCGCTTGCAAGAGCGTCGTGGACACGATTAACCCCGAAGCTGCCCCTGAACGCATAGCCGCACATATGACTTATATGGGACATTAGATGACAGCACGCACAAAAAGACGACGAGGAGTCCCCGATGTCTGACGTCGAGCAGTACGCACGCGCCCGCCTCGTCAAGGACTCCCCCGACGAGGCGCCGGCCGTCCCCGCAGTCCTGAGTTACGACGGACGCGTCCACGTCACCGTCCCCGAAGAGGGCGACTGGTACTTCCCCCGCGAACTCCTGGAGCAGGGGCTGCGCGCGCCGACCACCGTGGGCGACATCCACATCTGGCCCTGCGGCCGCGTCCAGGCCGTCATGGAGTTCCACTCGCCGAAAGGGGTGGCGGTCGTGCAGTTCGAGAAGAAGGCGCTGGTGCGCTTCCTTCGCCGGACGTACACGACCGCCACCCCGGTGGCTCACTGAGAGCCCTCGAACTCCCGGTCAGGAATGGGACCCGGTCACACGCGGGCCAGTTCCCGGTCCTCCTCCGCGGGGTCGCCGCCGCCTGAGGCCGTCTTCAGGCCCTCGCCCTCGACGTCCACGTTCGGCAGGATCCGGTCGAGCCACTTCGGCAGCCACCACGCCCGCTTGCCGAGCAGCGCGAGCACGGCCGGCACGATCGTCATGCGCACCAGGAACGCGTCGAAGAAGACCGCGATCGCGAGTCCGAAGCCGATCATCTTGACCATCTGCTCGCTGGAGCCGATGAAGCCCGCGAACACGGCGATCATGATGACGGCCGCGGCCGTGACCACCCGGGCCCCGTGCCGGAACCCGGTGACGATGGCCTGCGCGGGCCGCTCCCCATGGACGTACGCCTCCCGCATGCGGGTCACGAGGAAGACCTCGTAGTCCATCGCGAGGCCGAAGACCACACCCACCATGAAGATCGGCATCATCGACATGATCGGCCCGGTCTGCTGCACGCCGAACAGCGAGCCGAGCCAGCCCCACTGGTAGACCGCGACGACGGCGCCGAGCGCGGCGACCACCGAGAGTAGGAAGCCGAGCGCCGCCTTCAGCGGGACCAGGACCGACCGGAAGACCACCATCAGGAGCAGGAACGCCAGGCCGACGACGAGCGCCAGGTACGGCACGAGCGCGTCGTTCAGCTTCTGCGACACGTCGATGTTCATGGCGGTGGTGCCGGTGACGAGGACCTCGGCGCGGGTGTCCGCCTTGATGTCCGCACCCTTGTCGCGGATCGTGTGGACGACGTCCTCGGTCTGCGTGGAGCTGGGCTTGGACGACGGCACGACGGTGATCGTCGCCGTGTCACCGGCCTGGTTGAACGCGGGCGGGGTGACTGTCTTGACGCCGTCGGTCGCCGCGATGTCCTTGGAGACGCGGGCGACCGCGTCCTTCGGGTCCTGCGAGTGCTTCACGTCGACGACCGCCACCAGCGGACCGTTGAAGCCGGGCCCGAAGCCCTCGGAGAGCAGGTCGTACGCCTTGCGCTGCGTGGTGTCCGTGGGCTGGACCCCGTCGTCGGGCAGGCCAAGCTCCAGCGAGGACACCGGCACGGCCATCACGCCGAGCCCGACCACCGCGGTGAGCAGCACGGCCACCGGCCGGCGCAGCACGAAGCTCGCCCAGCGCGTGCCCATGTTCGTCTTCGGCTCGGGCTTCTTCTCGGCGGCCAGGACCTTACGGGCCTTGCGGCCGTGGACCCGCTTGCCGGCGTAGCCGAGCAGCGCCGGGATGAGGGTGAGCGCGATGAGGACGGCGATGGCGACCGTGCCCGCGGCCGCGATGCCCATCTTCGTCAGCATCGGGATGTTGACGACGGCGAGCCCGACGAGTGCGATGACGACGGTCAGACCGGCGAAGACCACCGCGGACCCCGCGGTGCCGACGGCCCGTCCGGCCGCCTCCTCGCGGTCGCGGCCCTCGGCCAGTTCGGCGCGGAAGCGGGAGACGATGAACAGCGCGTAGTCGATGCCGACCGCGAGGCCGATCATCATGGCCAGCGTCGAGGTGGTGGTGCCCAGGTCGAGCGCGTTGGCGAGCGCGGTGATCGACGAGACGCCGATGCCGACGCCGATCAGGGCGGTGAGCAGCGGAAGCCCGGCCGCGACTAGCGAGCCGAAGGTGATCACGAGGACCACGGCGGCGATCGCCACACCGATGATCTCCGTGGCCCCGGTCTCCGGCATGGCCTGGAGCGCGTCACCGCCGACCTCGACGGTCAGCCCGGAGTCGCGCGCCTCGTCGACGGTCTTCTGGAGCGCGCCCCGGTCGGTGTCCGTCAGCTCCATCGAGGAGACCTTGTAGGAGACCGAGGAGTACGCGATCGTGCCGTCCTTGCTGACGGTCTTCGCGACGAACGGGTCGGCCGCGGCGGCGACCTCCTTCGAACCGGACTTGAGGTCCGCGACGGTCTTGGTGACCTCGGCCTTGTTGGCCGCGGACGTGATCTTCTCGCCGTCGGGCGCCTGGAAGACGACGCGCGCGGTGGCGCCGTCGGCGCTGGAGCCCGGGAAGCGCTGGTCGAGCAGGTCGAAGGCCTTCTGGGCCTCCGTGCCCGGGATGGAGAAGGAACTGGAGGCCGCCGTGGGCGCGGAGGCGGCGCCCACCCCCGCGAGGGTGAGCAGCGCCACCCAGATCAGGGCGACGAAGTGCCGCCTGCGGAAGGCGAGCTTGCCGAGTTTGTAGAGGAACGTGGCCACGAGGGCGTACTCCCGGTCAGTCGTATGGGGGCAGGGGTGATCAGCCCGACGACGTGAGCGGTCGCGTCAGGTGCTCGGGTGGGACGGGTCTTGGGTGGAGAGGGGTCAGGCGCCGAGAGCGGGGAGGACCACGGCGTCGATGTACGAGGTGACGAAGGCCTGGGTGGGCGGCTGTTCGTCGATGAGGGTCCGCGCCGTGAAGGCGCCGACGATCATATGGAGGACGTAGTCGAGTGCCGGATTGTCCGCACGGATCTCGCCCCGGTCGACGGCGCGCCCCAGCACATGCCGGAGCTCCTCCATCTCGGGCTCGATCAGCAGCTCGCGGAAAGCACGCAGGAGATCCGGGTTCTCGTGGACCGCCATGGCCAGGCCCCGCATCAGGGCGGATCCCTGGGCCATCTCGCAGTCGTCCTCACGGAGGACCAGTTCGTGGAAGTCGCCCCGCAGCGACCCGGTGTCGATCTCGCTCAGGCGCGACGGCTTCTGGTGCCGCAGCGCTTTCACGACCAGCTCGGCCTTGCTGCCCCACTGGCGGTAGAGCGTGGCCTTGCTCGACCGGGTGCGGGCGGCCACGGCGTCCATGGTCAGGGCGTCGTAACCGACCTCTCGGAGCAGTTCGAGCACGGCGCCGTACAGCTCGGCCTCGCGCTCGGGCGTGATCCGGCTGCGGCGCGTCGTCGCGGCTTCAGCCATGGGGCACTCCTGTTCCGGTCCGGACGGTGTGTACGAAACCGTTTCGTACAGAAGTACTGTACGGCCGCCCTTAACGAAACGAAACCGTTTCGTACGTGTCCTGTGCCACAAGCCACGAGAGGAAACGGGGCAGCCCACAAGTTGCCGGGGCCCGTGGAGCGGAAAAGCATGGGTGGGTGAGCGACAACGCGTACCTGCGGTTTCCCCATCTGCACGAGGACCGGCTCTGCTTCGAGACCGAGGACGACCTCTGGGTCGCCCCGCTCGACGGACGGGGCCGGGCCTGGCGGGTCACGGTGGACCGGACCAAGGTGAGCAGCCCGCGGTTCTCGCCGGACGGCCACCACATCGCGTACACGACCTGGCGCAGCCTGGACCCTGAGATCCATCTCGCGCCGGTGGACGGCGGCCCCGCCCGGCGGCTCACCTACTGGGGCAGTACGGACACCCGGGTCCGCGGCTGGACACCGCCCGACAAGGACGGGCGGACCGACATCCTCGCCGTGGCCTCGCACGGCCAGCCCTTCTCGTACTTCACCTGGGCCTACGACGTCCCCACCGACGGCTCTCCCGGCGGCAGGCTGCCCTGGGGCCCGGTCTCCGACATCGCGGTCGCCGAGTTCGACGGCGAGCGCAGGACCCTGCTCCTGACCGGCACCGCCCCGCACGATCCGGCCGCCTGGAAGCGGTACCGGGGCGGCGCCCAGGGCCGCCTGTGGCTGCACGGCGAGCAGCTCGTCGCCGACCTGGACGGGCATCTGGAGGCACCGATGTTCGTGGCGGGACGCATCGCGTTCCTCTCCGACCACCAGGGCATCGGCAATGTGTACTCCTGCCTGCCCGACGGCTCCGACCTGCGCCGCCACTCCGACCACGACGCGTTCTACGCCCGCAACGCCTCCAGCGACGGAACCCGGATCGTCTACCAGTGCGCCGGCGACCTCTGGATCATCGACGATCTCTCCGCCGGCTCCGTGCCGCGCAAGCTGGACGTGCGCCTCGGCGGCCCGCGCGTCGGGCGCCGCCCCTACCAGGTGCCGGCCGCCCTCCACGTCGACGGGCTCTCCGTCGACGAGACGGGCCGGGCCAGCGCCGTCGTCGTACGCGGCAGCCTGTACTGGCTCACCCACCGCGACGGCCCCGCCCGGACCATCGCCGACAACCCGGGCGTGCGGGTCAGGCAGCCCGAGATGCTCGGCTCCGGCGGGCAGGTTGCGTACGTCACCGACGCGGAGGGCGAGGACACGGTCGAGATCTCGTACCTCCCGCGCGCGAGCGGTGAGCGCGAGCCGCGCCGCCTCGCGTCCGGGGAGCTCGGACGGGTCCTCGAAATGGTCAGCGACCCGGACGGCGAGCGCCTCGCCATCGCGTCGGACGACGGCCGCCTCCTCCTCATCGACACGACCGAGGAGGAAGCAGAGGAAGAAGCAGGAGCAGAACAGACCGGCGGCGAGGTCACCGAGCTGATCCGGTCGATCAACGGACCCGTGCGCGACCTGGCGTTCTCGCCGGACGGCGCCTGGCTCACCTGGTCCCACCCGGGCATCGGGCGCTCCCTGCGGCAGATCAAGATGGCCCGGATCAAGGACCGGACGATCATCGACGTCACCAACGGCCGCTTCGAGGACGAGAATCCGGTCTTCACGCGCGACGGCCGCTATCTCGCCTTCCTCTCCTGGCGCGGCTTCGACCCGGTGTACGACGTGCACACCGGCGACCTGTCCTTCCCGCTCGGCTGCCGCCCGTACCTGGTGCCGCTGTCGTCGGCGACGCCCTCCCCGTTCGCCCTGTCGCCCCACGGGCGCACGGCCGCCGGCGGGCTCGACCCGACCGAGGACTCGGGGGCCGACGGGACTCCGAGCGTGGAGATCGAGGGTCTGGCGGACCGTGTCGTGCCGTTTCCCGTCTCGGCGTCCAAGTACTCGGCGCTCCATCCCGTCTCGGGCGGCGGCCTCGTGTGGCTGCGCTGGCCGATCTCCGGCGCGCTCGGCGAGACCTTCGTCAACCCGGCCGACACCTCGGGCCGACCCACCCTGGAGCACTTCAACCTCACCAAGGGCAAGAAGACCGAACTGGTCACCCACCTCGACTGGTTCGCGGTCAGCGGCGACGGGACGCGCCTGGTCGTCGTCGACGAGGGCGAGCTGCAGGCCGTCCCCTCCACGGAGGCCGGCGACAGCGACTCCACGGTCTGGATCGACCTGCGCCGCATCCTGCACGAGGTGGACCCGGCCGCCGAGTGGCGCGGCGCGTACGAGGAGGCCGGGCGCATCATCCGCGCCTACTACTGGGACCCGAAGATGTGCCACATCGACTGGGACGCGATCCTCGCCCAGTACCGGCCGCTCGTCGAACGGGTCGCGTCCCCCGACGAGTTCGCCGACCTGCTGCGCGAGGTGCTCGGCGAACTCTGCACGTCGCACGCCTACGTCTCCGCCGCCCGCCGCAACGAGGGCCCGCCCCACTACCAGCGCGCCCAGGGCCTCCTCGGCGCCAACTTCGTGCACCGCGACGAGGGCTGGCAGCTCGTCCGCGTCCTGCCCGGCGACTCGTCCGACTCCAAGGCGCGCTCCCCGCTGGCCGGCAGCGGCATCCGCGAGGGCGCCGTCCTCACGCATGTCGACGGGCGCCCGGTCGACCCGGTCGCCGGCCCCTACCCGCTGCTCGCGGGCTCGGGCGGCACGACGGTCGAGCTGACGTTCCGGCCCGCGGAGGGCGAGGGCAGCCCCCGCCGCGTCGCGGTCGTCCCCCTCATCGACGAGCGCCCGCTGCGCTACCAGGACTGGGTCGCCAAGCGCCGCGCGGTCGTACGGGAGCTGAGCGGCGGCAAGTGCGGCTACCTGCACATCCCCGACATGGGCGGCTCCGGCTGGGCGCAGTTCAACCGCGACGTGCGCATGGAGGTCTCCCGGCCCGCCCTGATCGTCGACGTACGCGGCAACGCGGGCGGCCACATCAGCGAGCTGGTCATCGAGAAGCTCACGCGCAAGATCCTCGGCTGGGACCTGACGCGCAACGCCCAGCCCGTCTCGTACGCGTCGAACGCCCCGCGCGGTCCGGTCGTCGCCCTGGCCGACGAGGCGACCTCGTCCGACGGCGACATGATCACTGCGGCGTTCAAGCTCCTCGGGCTCGGCCCGGTCGTGGGCCAGCGCACCTGGGGCGGCGTCGTCGGCATGACGGGCCGCCACAAACTCGGCGACGGCACGGTCATCACGGTCCCGATGAACGCGGCCTGGTTCCCCGAGTACGGCTGGTCGGTCGAGAACAAGGGCGTCGAACCGGACATCGAGGCCCTGCGCACCCCCTTGGACTGGGCGGAGGGCCGCCACGCCCAGCTCGACGACGCGGTCTATCTGGCCCTGGACCTCTTGGTGGCCTCCCCGGCCAAAACTCCCCCGGACTACACGAACACCCCGAACCACGCCCGCCCCGAGCTCCCGCCGCGCTGACCCGCACAGGCCCCGCCCGCGCTGACCGCACAAGCACGCCCACGCCGACCCGCACAAGCACGCCGCACAGGCCCCGCCACGCCGACCCGCGCGCGCAGCCGACCCGCACAAGTACGAGGGCCACCCGGCGTCCCGGGTGGCCCTCGTACGACTGGCTCAGCGAAGCGAAGCGTCAGGCGTCGTAGTCCTGGTCGAACCTGTCCTGCGCTTCCTGTCGCCGCCGCTCGGAGTCCTCGGACTGCGAGCCACGCTCACGCATGCTGTCCTGAGTCTGCGAAGAGCGCTCACTCGCCTCGTCCCGGCGGTCCCGGCCTTGACCGGACCGCTTCTTGGCCTGGTCGGCGAGCTGCTCAGCCTTGTCCTGGAACTGGTCCTTCATGCCCATGCGATTTCACTCCCGTTTTTGGGTGAGGGGGTCGGGCCTCGACCAGAGTTACACGCTGGGACAGAGCACGCATTTCGATCAGTAACGGACCGTGCCCGACCCCTAAAACCGCAGGTCAGAGCAGCTGAGTGACCGTCAGCCGCCCCTGACCGATTCGTCGGCGGCGCCGCCCGCCCCGACAAGCCCCGTCGAGACACTGCCCAGGCGCGGCTCGAACCGCCGCATCTCACGCTGCCCGACCGCCCCGATGACCCCGGGCAGATATCCGCGGATGCCCTGCATGCCCCGCAGCCACCACTGCGCGTACACATGGCTGGAGCGCCGCTCGATGCCCGCGACGATCCGGTCCACGGCCGGGCCCAGCGGATACGTCTTGTTCGACGGCCACGGCAGCCGCTGCCGCAGCTCGCGCATCACGTCGTCCTGGTCGGCGCCGCGCACCATGTCGGTGTCGGTCCACGACAGGTACCCGACGCCGACCCGCACGCCCTTGTAGCCGACCTCGGCGCGCAGGCTGTGCGCGTACGCCTCGACGCCCGACTTCGACGCGCAGTACGCGGTCATCATGGGCGCCGGCGTGATCGCGGCGAGCGACGCGATCTGGAGCAGATACCCGCGGCTCTCCATGAGCACCGGCAGGAACGCCCGCGCCGTGACAGCGGACCCGATCAGGTTGACCTCGATGACGCGGCGCCAGGCGACCGGGTCGGAGTCGAGGAACGGGCCGCCGTTGGCGACGCCCGCGTTCGCGACGACGATGTCGACCTTGCCGAAGCGCTGCTTGACCTCGGCGGCGACCTGCGCCATCGCCACATGGTCGGTGACGTCGGCGTGCCAGAAGTCGCTGTCGGTGTCGAGGCGTTCCGACACCGCCTTCAGCTCGTCCGGCTCCAGACCGACCAGCGCGATCCTGGCGCCGCGCGCCGCCAGCTTGCGCGCGAGCAGCTCCCCCACGCCGCGCGCGGCACCCGTGACGACCGCTACCTGTCCTTCGAGACTGACCCTGCTCATGCGGATGCCGCTCCCTTCAACTCGTCGTTCGTCTCGTCGTTCGTGACGTACCCGGCCAGTTCGCGGATGCGCTCGGTGACCAGGTCGGGCGCTTCGACGGGCGTCATGTGCCCGAGCCCGGTGAGTTCGGTGAGCCCCACGCACTCCGGCAGCGTCGCAGCCAGGCGCCGCGCGTGCACGACGGGCGTGAGCCGGTCGGCCGTACCGGCGATGACCGCTGTGGGCACCCGCAACTCGGCCACGCCCTCGTCGAGTTCGAGCTCGGCGAGGACGTGCGACCAGTGGTGGCGCACCTTCGTCGGGCAGGCGTGCACGATCCGCGCGCAGGCCTCGACCTTGTCCGGCGACGACCCCGCGCCCATGGTCGCGTAGCGCAGGACCTTCTTGCCGAGCGGCGTGACCGGCCCGAGCGGGGCCCGCGCGCCGAGCACGGCCGTCGTGATCCGGGTCCGCAGCCGCCCGGGCCTCAGCGGCAGCACGGTCGACTCGGCCACCAGGTGCGAACTGCCCGTGCTGCACAGCAGGACCGCGGCCGCGTGCTCACGGAACTTCGGCCGCCGCGACGCGGCCATCATCGTCATGCCGCCCATGGAGTGCCCGGCGAGCACGGCCTTCTCCCCCGGCGCGAGCGTCGCGCCGAGCACGGCCTCCAGGTCGTCGGCGAGCATCTCCGTCGAGTACGGGGCCTGCGCCGCGGGGCTGCGACCGTGGCCGCGCTGGTCGTACGCGACCACCCGGTGGTCAGCGGCAAGAGAACGTATCTGCGCGGCCCAGAACGCGGTCGAGCACGTCCACCCGTGGGCGAGCACCACGGTGGGCGCCGCGGCATTGTCGACGGTTCCGTGCACCTCGACGTGCAGCCGGGCGCCGTCGGCGGAGACCGCCGTCAGCTCACGCGCGGCCGCCGGCGGCGCGTAGGGTCCGCTCACCACATGCATCAGCCTGCTCATGCCGCTCCCGCCTCCACCTTGCCGCCACGGCCCTTCTTCGTACGTGCTGCGGGTACCGCTTCCGGCTTGGCCGCCGGCGCCCTGACCACCTCGTACTCGCCGAGGTCGACCCGGCGCGTGGCGGACCGGAACTCGGTCGTCGTGCCCGGCCACAGCGTGGTGTTCACGCCGCTCTCGTCGAGGTACCAGCTGCTGCAGCCGCCGGAGCTCCACACTGTGCGCTCCATCCGGTCCTGCACGCGGCGGTTCCACGCGTTCACCGCCGAGGCGCGCGGGTCGAGGGCGACGCGGCCCCCGAGCACGTCCAACTGGCGTACGTAGTCGGCCAGATAGTTCAGCTGGGACTCGATCATCAGGATCATCGAGGAGTTGCCGAGGCCGGTGTTCGGCCCGATGACGGTCATGAAGTTCGGGAACCCGGCCGCGGTCGCGCCGCGCAGCGCCTTCATGCCGTCCTTCCAGGACTCCATGAGCGTGTGCCCCTCGGCGCCCACGACCCGGTCGGCGATCGGCATGTCCGTGACGTGGAAGCCGGTGCTGAAGACGATCGCGTCGACCTCGACCTCGCTCCCGTCGGTGGCGACGAGCGTGGAGCCGCGGATCTCGCTGAGCCCGGAGGCCACGACGTCGACATTCGGCTGCGCGAGCGCCGGGTAGTAGGCGTTGGACAGCAGGATGCGCTTGCAGCCGATGCGGTAGTTCGGGGTGAGCTTGGCGCGCAGGGCCGGGTCCTTGATCGACCGGTGGATGTTGCGCTTGGCGAGCTGCTCGACCAGGCCCAGCTCGTTGGGCCGCTTCGTGAACGCCTGTACCTGGAGCTCGCGGATGCCCCACAGCAGGCCGCGGCGGGCCTGTGTGGTGAACGGCAACTGGCGGTGCAGCCAGCGCTCGGCGCCGGTGATCGCGCGGTCGGCGCGCGGCATCACCCACGGCGGGGTGCGCTGGAAGAGGGTCAGCTGCGCCACGTCCGGCTGGATGGCCGGCACGATCTGGATGGCGGAGGCGCCGGTGCCGATCACGGCGACGCGCTTGCCGCGCAGGTCGTAGTCGTGGTCCCAGCGCGCGGAGTGGAAGACCTTGCCGGGGAAGGCGTCGAGGCCCTTGATGTCCGGCACCTTCGGGTCGGACAGCGGGCCGGTCGCGGAGATGACGACGTCGGCGGTGAGCGTCCCCTGCGACGTCTCGACCTCCCACCACAACTCCTCGGTGTCCCAGCGCGCCTGCTGCACCTCGTGGTCGAAGCGGATGTGCGGGCGCAGCCGGAAGGTGTCGGCGACGCGCTCCAGGTACTCGCGGATGTGCTCCTGGCCGGAGAAGGTGCGTGGCCAGTCGGCGTTGGGCGCGAAGGAGAAGGAGTACAGGTGGGAGGGTACGTCGCACGCGCACCCCGGGTAGCTGTTGTCGCGCCAGGTGCCGCCCACGGCGCCCGCCCGCTCCAGGACCACGAAGTCGGTGATGCCTTCGCGCCGCAGCCGGACCGCGGCCCCCAGGCCGCCGAACCCGGACCCGATCACCGCCACCCGTACGTGCTCATGCTCGTGCTCAGTCATCCCGGCGCCTCCCTAGCCGCACGACCCTGCCAGTGAACACTGGCGCAATGGGGAGAGTAGAGCAGCCGCGTACTGATGGGTAGGGGGCGGGGCCACGAAAGTTACCGGCGGTACAACATAGGGTTCTCACGTGGCGAAGGAAGCGGCGAAAGCATCCGTGGAAGAAGCGGCGAAAGAGGCGGCGAAAGGCACCGGCACCCGGGAGTTCCGCATGGAGGAGCTCGCACGGGAGGCCGGCATCACCGTGCGCACCCTGCGCTTCTACCGCGAACGCAAGCTCATCCCGCCCCCGCGCCGCGAGGGCCGCATCGCCTGGTACGACGAGAGCCATCTGGCCCGCCTGCGCACCATCGCCGCCCTCCTCGAACGCGGCCACACCCTCAGCGGCATCGCCGAACTCTCCGAGGCCTTCGACCGTGGCCGCGACGTCGGCGAACTCCTCGGCCTCGGCGAACCGTCCGAGGAGACCCCTGTCCGCCTCACCCCCGAGGAACTGGCCGACTACTTCGCGGGCCAGGTCACCCCGGAAAACCTCGAAGCCGCGATGGACCTCGGCTACGTCGGCGTGGACGGCGAGGAGATCGTCCACGTCAGCCGGCGCCTGCTCGACGTGTCGGCCGCCCTGGTCCGCGAGGGCGTCCCGCTCGCCGACGTCCTCTCGGCCGCCAAACGCGTCCGCGCCCACGCGGAGGACCTGGCCGAACTCTTCACCGACCTGGTCCTCTCGCACGCCACGGAAGACGACCTCCAGCGCCTGCGCCCGCTCGCCAAGAGCGTGGTCGAGGCGGAACTGTCCCTGGCCCTGGACCGCGCCCTGGCCAAGAAACCCGGAGAGTGAGCAGCCGCGCCGCCTACCTCGGCAACCACCAACGCGCCTTGTAGATCCCGCCGTTGACGAGGGTGTACGAGCCCGGCGGCCGGTGCACGCCCACCCTCGTCGTCCACCACGTCTCACCCAGGCCGCTCTCCGGCACCGTACTGAGCGCCTGCCCGGTCCGCGGATCGTCCCCGATCGACTTCACCCCGGGCCGCACGATCTCGGCCGCACCGGCGAAGTCCTGCACGAAGGCCCCGCCCGCGATGTCGTACTGGAACACGGAAGCGCTCGTGGTCACCCACAGCCGCCCCGGGTGCCCCGCCACCGGGAACAGGTCGTGCCCGCCGGGCGACTTCCCCGGCTTGGCGACCGGCAGCCCCACCGACGACAGCCGCGTCAGCGCGGGCCGCACCCGACTGCCACCCACCCGGTACACGACCAGCTCGTCGTCGCCCAGCGCCCACAGCACCTCACGCCGGGCGTCCCAGTGCAGCCCGTGCGCACCCTTCAGCGCCACCTCGGCGAACCGCTGGGCGTGCGGGCCGAGCGACGCGGCGTAGAGCCTGACGAGCGCCCCCGTACTGCACGCGACGGCCACGTTCCCGTCCGGCAGGATCTCGATGCTGTGGGGGTTGAGGAGATCGTCGCCGGGCCCGAGCGTCGCACCCCAGTACCGCCGCCCCGACGGATACGAGACGACGGCCGCGAACCCGAAGGACGCCGCGGTCAGCAGATACGTCCGCCCGCGATGAACCCGGACCTTCGCCTCGGCGGGGTACACCCAGCTCTCGTCCGGCACGAGATCCCGATAGCGCGGGTCCCCGACGGGCGAGAACTGCCACCGCACACAGGACGGATCGACCGCCGGATCCCAGACGGTCCGCCCCGGATCGAGCACGAGGATCCGCTTGCTCGCCTGCTCGGTGACCATGACCGCGGGTGCCCCCGAGGCCACCGCGCGAGCCGCCCCCGGCGCCACCACAGCCGCAACCCCGGCCCCGGCGGCCCCGAGCAGCACACGACGCCTGGAAGGAAGAACGGACATGAAGTCCCCCCGCAACGTTGCCAGTTGACCACTCGGACCACTCGTCACGCACACGCCGAAATCTGCCACGCCGCTCGGACGCGGGGACAGCCCTCTACCGGACTTTGTGGCGCGGGCCTGCTCGCGCCTCAGAGGCCTACTCGTAGACGACGGTCACCGGCGCGTGGTCCGACCACCGCTCGTCATGCGTGGCGGCCCGCTCGACGAACCCCTTGACCGCCCGCCCGGCGAGCCCCGGCGTCGAAAGGTGGTAGTCGATCCTCCACCCTGAATCATTGTCGAAAGCCCGCCCCCGGTACGACCACCACGAGTACGGGCCCTCCTCGTCGGGGTGCAGGGAGCGCACCACGTCGACGTAGCCGCCGTCTGCCTCGTCGAGGACCTGCCCGAGCCAGTCACGCTCCTCGGGGAGGAAGCCGGAGTTCTTCTTGTTGGACTTCCAGTTCTTGAGGTCGGCCTCGCGGTGGGCGATGTTCCAGTCGCCGCACACGAGCACCTCGCGACCCTCGGCGGCGGCCCGCTCGCGCAGGCCCTTCAGATAGGCCAGGAACTCGCCCATGAAGCGGATCTTCTCGTCCTGACGCTCGGTCCCGACCTCGCCGGAGGGCAGATAGAGGCTGGCGACGACGACGCCGGGGAGGTCCACCTCCACGTACCGCCCGCTCCCGTCGAACTCCTCGGACCCGAAGCCGATCTGTACGCGCTCCGGCTCACGGCGTGTGTAGAGCGACACACCGGCCCGCCCCTTCGCGCCGGCGGGGGCGTGCACGACGTGCCACCCCTCGGGCTCGCGCACCTCGTCGGGCAGCTGCTGGGGCTCCGCCCGCACCTCCTGGAGGCACAGGACATCCGCGGAGGTCCCGGCCAGCCACTCCACGAAGCCCTTCTTGGCGGCGGCCCGCAGTCCGTTCACGTTGACACTCGTCACAGTCAGCACCGGGGCACCATACCGGCACACTTGAAAGGACAGCCGCATTCACCAGCATAGAGATACGATACTCAGCATGACTATTCAGCCCATGGCGCCCACCCTCCAGCGCGTCTCCTTCGGGCACCCCGACGCGATCAAGCTGAACGACCGCGTCCAGCTCGAATACGCCGAGCGCTACGGCGACGACGGCGACGTCACCCCGCTCGACCCGACGATGTTCGACGCCCCGCGCGGCCTCTACCTGATCGCGTACGACGACGGGGGCACCCCGCTCGCCACCGGCGGCTGGCGCACCCAGGAGCAGAACGACGAGGGATATTCGGACGGCGACGCCGAGCTGAAGAGGATGTACGTCACACCCGAGGCCCGGGGGCTGGGTCTGGCCCGGCGCATACTCGCGGCCCTGGAGGACGACGCCCGCGCCGCCGGCCGTTCCCGCATGGTCCTGGAGACGGGCCTCAAGCAGCCGGAGGCCATCGCTCTCTACGCGTCGAGCGGCTACACGCCCTGCAACAAGTTCGGCCACTACCGCTTCGAGGAACTGAGCCGCTGCTTCGCCAAGGCCCTGTGACGCGCGCGACATCACGGAAAGGGCGCCACGGGGGAGGGAGCGAGCAGGCAAGGCAAGAGCCCCACCGGACGAATCCGGTGGGGCTCTTAATTGCGGTGGGCCGTTCGCGGGTGGGGCTGACCTGCACCTACGGAGGCTCCGTTCTGACCTTTCCCAACCACTCGGAGATCATTTCCCGACCATGTGTACGGCACACCTACAGAGGTCTACACGCTCGTCGGCGCGGCAGCGCCCAGGATTTGCAGAGCCTGCGGATGGCCCTGTTCGGCGAGGGCACGTACCACCTTGCCCACCGCTGCGTCGGTGACCTCGTGTTCCCAGATCCGTATGGGCACCAACCCCATCCGGACGAGGCGGGTGGCCGTATCGGTGTCCCGTCGAACGTTGCCCTCGAACTTTTCGCGCCACCACTCCGCATTGTGCACCGGCACGTGCATGTGCTGCGGGCAGGCATGCCAGAAGCACCCCCTGCACGAACACCACGGTGCGCCACCACGAACGTCAGGTCCGAACGTCGACGACGCATGCCCGGAAGCGGCAGGTCAACGCGATAGCGGAAGCCCAGCGCATGCAACGCCCGTCTCAGCGCCATCTCCAGAGCGGTGTTCCGGCTGCTCTGCGCCAACATCACACGCCGTACGTTGGCGCCCTTCGGCTCAGGAACTCCGGATCGGCACACTCCATCTCCCATATGGGCACCAACTCCAGCACCGCGGAGTTCGTCACCATCCCTGACGGTAGTGCGCGCGGGCCTCACTGGAACATCGGCAACAGCACACCAGTTTGTGACCACGGGCTGGGCCGGAGCGCGGAGACACACTGGCTACAACGCGCTGTGCTGGACCACACCCGGGCAGCCTCAATCCGTACGGGTCGGCTGAACCGACGCACCGCCGGACCCGGATCACGGTAGCGAGGGCACCACGAACTCGGGTCCCATTGCGGCAGATTACTGGGCAAGGACCGTATCTACGCACGGAAGATGCGTAAGAATGGCGGCCCGCGATCACGATTCGTTGAACGGTATTGGGGGCGGAGCGTGGGAGGGGATTTCGCGACGGACCGGGTGGGTCGATGCTTCCCTGCCGTTGACCGCAGGGAGTCGATCGTCGTGTGCGGTTCCAAGCGCCCCTCGGGCGACTCGAGGTTCCATGCCTGAGTCCGTGGCGGCCCAACCGGCGGCAGAGCCCGCTGCCAGAGCGGTGAGGGCCCGGCATGGAGCAGTTCGCGCCTGGACGTCGCCGCGGGCCGCTATCCGCTTTCGGTGGAGCGGCACGTGATGCGCATGGTCGATCGGTTGGTGGATGGCAGGTCGAAGACTGCCGCGGGGCAGTGTGCCCTGTTGGAGCGGCGCAACGCTCTTCGGCTATGCGGCGATGGATCAGCCGCGGCCATTCCTCGCCTGGCCCACCGCGAGACCGAACTCGTGAAAGTCAGGCTCGGGGATAGGCCGCACATGTCACTGGATTTCTGCACACAAGGCTGTGCGCAGTGCAAGTTGTCCTCTTCGTGAGGTGCAACGGATCTGGAGGGGAAATAGTGAACCACGCGGCAGACGAGCTCGAACCGTCTCGGCTCCAGAAGGCCGTCGAGATGATCGCCATCACGCCGGAGGCGGCCACTGAGCTCGTGGGCGGTTACCGTGCGACATTCGAGGCCAAGTTCAAGCGGGAGCCCAAGAGTCTGGAGGACAAGCGCCGGATCGCTTCCAAGATCATTGGCCGGTACTCCAAACTTTCGGCAGCCGCTGGAGCGGTCACCGCAGCCCCGAGCGTCATTCCGGGGGTCGGGACGGCGGTCGCAGTCTTGGGTGGCGGTGTCACTGATATCGCCGTGGTGCTCAAGCTCCAGGTCGACATGTGCATGTGCCTGGTTGAGGTGTACGAGACCGAGCTGAGCAGTGAGGACAAGAAGCACCTCGCCTTCGTGCTCGCGTTGGCGGGTTCGGCAGAACAGATGGCGGCGAAGGGCGGCAAGGCAGCGGTCCTGAAGATCGCCGAGAAGCTGGTCTACCAGTACCTGCGAGGCCCCGCCTTGATCACGATCAAGCAGTTGTTCAAGCGGATATCCATCACCTTCACCCAGAAGGCTATGGCTAAGGCGATACCAGCCGGCGTAGGTGTCGCTTTCAGTAGCTCAACCAACTACGTCCTGACGACGGTGGTGGGCAAGGTCGCCGTCGCCGTCCTGGCCAAAGATGTGAAGTAGCAACGCTGCATCGGATCCGGTACCGCCGACTCAGTTGCCAGACCGGACCAGCCCTTATCACGAACGCTTTCCACGTCCGCGTGGACCGAGCCGAGATGCTCCACCGCGAATTGCCCCGCCACTGAATCGCAGCCATCACACACGGTCAACGACCTCGTGACCGCCTATTCAGCGATCCCACCGTCCCGACGGCCTTCTCAGCCTGACGAACCCGTTAAGACCGGCACCCACCCGGCGCAACGGCCTGGCCCTCTCTTGCCCAACCCCCAAAAAAGCTACGCCCACCGAACACAACGTCCTCGACAGAGAACTGCCGAGGACTCATGCAAAATCGGTGTTAGCGCTGTCACCTAATTGGTCACGCGCCCTCGAAGATCGCTCGAACACGGGTGAGAAGTCCAGTCCACTCGCGGGCGAGCATCGCCTCAAGCTGCACCTCGAGCTCTTGACGGGCAGCGTGCTGGAACCACTTGCGATTGTGATCCAAGATGCGCTTGCGGTATCCGGGCCCCTTCCCCCATTCCTCCGCACTATCATGCCAGAGGTGAGGATCCTGTTTAAACTGCTCTCGATAGAGAGTGACACTGGCGAGTTGAATTCTACGCAGGAGTTCTTCGTAAGCTGTAGTCAACAGTCGTGAGGCTTGTGCCAACAATTCTCCAGCTCCAGAATGAGAGACGCATAGCATCTCATTTGTGCTCGTGAATCCAGTGACCACGTCCTGCAGTGCTTCCACTGCAAGCCGACGGGCCCCGTGGCCGAGTTGGTGTGAATAACTCAGCGACCGCCACTCACCCTCGCGGTGGACTGCCGCATTCACCGTGCTGACGTGGGCTGAAGCGATTTCGTCAAGCAAGTCGTCGTGGACGTGACCATCAAACTTTACCGGTGCCGAATTCAGATCGATCCAAATAGACAGTTGTCGGCCTGCTTCGCGCTGAACTTCTTGCACTTGTTCCTTCTCGACGTTGTCAAGCAGGCTCTGAGCTTGCATCAGAACGTTACACAATTGCCTCTTGAACTCGCCGCGGGTATGCAGTACTCGCCCACGAAGGAACTCTTTAAGCCGGGCAGGATCATCTTCAAAGGCATTGAAAAAGTCGATGGGTAGATCACTCAAGCGATAGGCATTGAGCGCCGCGCTGACCTGCTCCCGCTTAAGTTCATACCCTTCCTCATTCGACTCGACGAGGAGCCCTGATTCATCTTTTACCGCCGCCGCCTCATCGGGACGCGGCAAGACGAGGACACCACAGTTTGACTCGATCTGCCTATTGTCGATCTCCCGCGCCCGCTTGAGCAAGTGCTGAACCGAAGGCCCCGGGGCCTCATTGAACCCAGAACACAAGATCGCAACCGTGTGCGGGTCCTCCAGGTGTGATTCCAGATCGGCCCGTGCAGTTAGCTGATCAATTCCCCTCGTGTCAATCATGCTAATTTCGAGGTCCTCGATCTGCACCAGATTCGGAACGATGAGATCGATGCGAGCGGGAAGGGAAAACTCTGGGTGTCGGCCATTATTAATCTGCTCAAACGTGGCCTTCATCCATTCCAGAGGGTTCGAGGCGAGCGAGGGCTGGAACCACTCTTCGCGTCGGTCCCTTCGATGAAGGCCCATCCTCGTCAGCACTTCGACCACGAGGTCTCGCTTGGACGACGTCTCGGCTGCAAGTGTCTTTGCTGGGTCCGTGCGCTTTCCTTCGGCGTCTTTAGACCTCTTTCGCTGAAGGCCTGCCATGTTGCGAATCGCGCGCTCGATCTCCCGTGGAACGGCCTGGACCGTCTCGCCATCGGTCGATTCGGTCGAGGTGTGATTCGCCTGCAGCAACTGATCAACGAAGTCAGTCACATCGGCACGGATGTCGTCGTGTGTGCGTGGTACGACAATGACGCCGTACCCGGGTCCGGTGCCGAGGTGCACCTCGCACAACGTGACGCCTCCAGCACCTGCCTCGAGAACAGGCACTGGGCGCCCCTGACGGCCTGGTACCTCAAGCGCTGTCGCTCGGCAGATTGCTGTCGACTTGCCGATTCCGATGTTGCCGATGAAGGCGATTCGGTGTTCACGACGGAGCAGAAGCTCCGCACGGTGACAGATCTCTTCGACATATTCCTTCAGTCGCTGCTGGAAGGCCGGGTGCGCGTGGGGCACGACGGAGAGTTCAGCCAAGGACACAGCGCGTTGCTCGGCCTCCCACAGTAGGTACTGATCCGGATGGTCGAGCGCCGGGCGCGGGAGGTGCTTCCAGGTCCGTTCAAGAGTGGCCGCCAATTCTGAGGCTTCCTGAGTACCAATAGCCGCCAGGAGGGCCTGGAGTTCATCGTCAGCGACGGCACGTTCGCCGGCCTCGATCCGCGAGAGAACTGCCTGACTCCAGGCAACCTGCCGAGCCAATTCTGCCTGCTTCATTCCGGTTCGCTCGCGCAGTTGAGCTAGCCGATGACCGAGCTGCACAGCGCCTACGTCTCCAGTGACCGACACAAGTCCCCCAAGATAGGTTGCAACAAGCTTTCAGCAACGTTGCTACAACCACACCAGATAGCCAATCAACTTGCCTAGCTTTGAAGGAAATTGAGGCAGATCCGCACACGGCGTGATATGGCGCCTCGAGGGAAGTCGCCCCATCGACCGAACGCGTCGTCGAAGCGGCCCACTCCAGCCCTGGCGCGCCGAAGGAACGACGGGGAGCGTCGGTGACTACTCACTGGTGAGCATGACAAAACGCACGGACTCAGCAAGGACCTTGCCGGCTCCCTCCTCGTCCCCGGTACGTGCGGCGAGGGTGGCTTCGGCCAAGCGGGGCGGGAGAGCTTCTCCAAACTTGAGGCCACGAACCGCGCTGCCGTCGACCTCGGGCAGGCACAGCCCCGTCCCTGTACCAGTGAGGGCGACCTGCCAGCCCTCACTGGTGAGGTCTTCGCGGAGCTTGATCCACTGGTCGTTGACACGCCGACGCGGGGCCACGACGGAGGCCATCGAGGCGGCCAGGGTGGCGTTGGCGCGGTGGCCGGCCCAGGTCCACCAGCGGATGTCGCCGTCGGTGTGCCGGGTGATGACTGTCCCTCCGGGGTGGACGCTGTGCAAGTACGTGTCCCGCGCCTCGGCGAGCTGGGCCGTGGCCCTCTTGGTCAGGCGCACTGGCGGGTCCTCGCCGAGGAGGACGTCTCGAGCGGCCCGGGTGAGGGCGAACGAGCGGATCCGGTCCGCGCCGAAACCGTTCCATCGGGCGCGTCCGCCCCCGTCGGTCGGTTCCACAAAGCAGCGCTTGCGGCGCCAGTCGATATACGTCACCAGCCAGTTGCGGCCCGCGAGCAATAGTTTGCGGGGGCCCTCGATCTCTTCTGTCAGCAGGTCGGGGTCGGTGCGGCCGATCTCGGACCGACCGTTAAGGACGGTGAACTCGGGCGGGGCTGTAAAAACGGCCGTCAGGTTCATGAAGTGGCGGTGCCCGTAACGGCGTTCGGCTTCCGGACCGACGAACAGCAGCCCACCGTCCTGGTCCAGATACCCCTGCTCCACGAGGTGACGTACGACGGGGGCTGCTCCCGGCCCGAAAGGCCCGATGCCGCCCCACCACTCCTGCCACAGGTTCTCGCCCACCCGGTGCTCCTGCAGGCACAGAGCCAGGAGCTGCTGGGCAACCAAGTGGCGCGGCTCGGGAGGAGCGACGACTGTTTCCACCCAGCCGCGGGACCACTGCAGGAGGAGCGCAGCCGCGGAGAGCAGGCCTTCGGCGTCGAGCGCGAGGAAGAGGCAGTTGCGTGCGGTGCCGGGGCGGCGGCCGGTACGCCCGAGACGCTGAAGGAAGGAGGCGACGGTTGCCGGTGCGTCGAGCTGGATAACTCGGTCCAGGTCTCCGACGTCGATGCCCAGTTCCAGCGTGCTGGTGGACACGATCACACAGTCTCGGGCTTCGGCGAACGCGGTTTCGGCGCGCCGCCGCTCGTCCACGGAAAGAGAGGCGTGGGACAGGAATGTCGTCACGCCCTTCAGCCGCAGTTGCTCGCCCAGCTCCTCGACGGTGCGGCGGCTCTCGCAGAAAACCAGCCTCTTCTCGCCTCGGTGCAGGGCCGCGATGACGGTGGCGGCGTTCGCGACGGATCCGACGTAGTCGAGTTCGATGTCGCCGGGGGGCGGCGCGAGGGGAGCCGCTCCGTCCGCCGGTCGTTCGCGAAGGTGGGGCGCGACCACCCGGGCCGGGCGGCGGCCGTGTCCGGAGCCCTGGAGCCACGCCAGCAGTTCGTCGGGGTTGCCGACCGTCGCGGACAGACCGATCCGCTGGAGGGGGTGGCCAACGACGCGGCTCAGGCGCTCCAGTACGGCCAGCAGGTGCCAGCCCCGGTCGTCACCCGCGAAGGCGTGCACCTCGTCGACCACGACAGCGTTCAGCCCCGAGAAGAAGGCCTGGTGGTCGACATGCGTGCTGACCAGCATCGACTCCAGCGACTCGGGAGTGGTGAGGAGGATGTCCGGGCGCTGCGCGAGGATGCGGCGCCGTTTGCCGGTAGTGATGTCGCCGTGCCAGAGCGAGGCCGTGCGGCCCAGCCAGTCCGCGTACGTCTCCAGGCGGGGGTGGAGGTTGTTGAGCAGGGCCTTGAGCGGGCACACGTAGAGCACGCTGGTGCCCTTCCAGCCGCGCCGGTTCATACGGGTGAGCAGCGGGAAGGCTGCGGCTTCGGTCTTTCCGCCTGCGGTGGGCGCCAGCAGTACCGCGTCCTCGCCGCTGAGGAGCGCCTCGACGGCCTCTTCCTGCAGGGCACGCAGGGAGCGCCAGCCGAGGGTGTTGACGATGTGGTGGCCGAGAACGGGGTCGAGGAGATCGAAGGGGTCGGCCGATTCCGTCATGGCAGATCCAGTTCGATGTCTCCCGCGCCGGTGGCCGCGCTGCGTTCGGTCTCATTCAGCTCGGAACTGCTCAGAGTGAGGGCGTAGTGGGCGCGTGGATCGAATTCCTCGAACTCGTCGACCCTGTCCATCACATCGGCGACGAGCTTGCGCAGGTACAGGCGCGGGGCGATACCGACCTTCCCTCCGAGCGACCCGGTGACCGCGCGGGCCAGTTCCCCGAGGTAAGCGTCGTCGACGCGCGCGGCCAGCCGTTCGGGGTGGCGGGCTGCCCCTGCATAGACGTCGCGCACTTTGGCGCCCAGTTCGGCCAGGGACTCCAGGTCGAAGCCTGCCAGGCGCAGTTGTACGGCGCGCGGGGAGTCGAAGCGGGGATCGGTGGTGAAGTCAGTGGCGAGGCGCTGGGCGAGAGGCGCGAGACGTTGGACGCCTTGCTGACCGTCGTAGAAGGCGGGGGTGCCGGTGATGACGAGGAACAGGCCAGGGAAGCGTCCGGCGTCGATCTCGTCGAGAAGCTGGCGGAGCGCGTTGAGGGACTTCTCGCGTACGTCGCCGCGCACCCGTTGCAGGGTTTCGACTTCGTCGAGTACGAGCAGGAGGCCGGGGTGCCCGCAGTCCCGCAGGACGGTGAGAAGCCCCTGGAGGAACCCGAGGGCGCCGAAGTGGTCGAGGTCGCCCCGGATACCCGCGGCGCGTTTCGCGGAGGCGGCCACGGACTTCTGGCCGCCGAGCCAGGCGATGAGCGCCTCGGCCCGGGCGCCGTCGCCCGCGGCAACGGCCTGGCGGTAGCCACGCAGCGCAGCGGAGAAGGCCGGTGTGGTGCGGGCGACATCGGCGAGGCGGCGCTCCAGCAGTTCGTCGACGGCCTCGGCCAGAGCGTCCTCGTCGTCCTCGGAGATGTCACCTCCGTCGAGGACTTCTTCCTCCAGCGCGTAGAACCAGGAGTCGATCACCGACCGGAGGGCGGAGGGCTGGTGGGTTGCGGTGGTGAGGCGTTCGGTGAGCCTGCGGTAGACAGTCTCCAGCCGGTGCAGCGGGGTCTCGGTCTCGGAGATCTGCACTTCGCTGACGGCGAGACCGCGCCGCTTGGCGCGTTCGGCGAGCCAGCGGGCGAAGAAGGTCTTGCCGGAGCCGTACTCGCCGCGCAGGGCGTGGAAGGCGGAGCCGCCGCGGGCGACGGTACCCAGGTCGTCGTCGAGAGTGGCTTCGAAGCGGTTCAGGCCTACGGCGAACAGTCCGAGCCCGGACTGTGGCACCGTTCCGCGCCGCAGGGCGTCGATCACGTCGCGCCGGCGTGCCGTGCTGATCTCCGAGGCCTCGGTGGTCATGCGGCGCCCCCAAGGAACTGCTGCTGAAGCAGAGACTTGTCGAGCTGAACGGTCCGCCCGGATTCGATGAGCTGGAGTACGGGGTATCCGTCGATGTTCAGCAGCCGCTCCAGGACGGTCACGAAGCGCTCCGGGTTGCGCTGCGACTTGCCGGTGGCGGCCTGTGCGGCGGCGGCCACCGCGCCCGGGGAGAGCTTTCCGCCTGCTGCGAGCAGGGCATCGAGAACTGCGGCGACGGCCTTCTCCGTCGGGGCGAGACGGACGAACTCACGCTGCGCCTTGAACAGGGTGGACTGCACGGCCTGTTCGCCGAGCGTGCCCTGTCCGGGCAGCATGAAGATGCCTTCGCCCTGCGGGGCCTGCGCCGTCTTCCTTCCGCGCGGCTTTTCTGCGGGGGCTGCGGAGCCGGCCGGCACGGGCGCGGCGTCGCCGCCGCCTCGCCACCAGTTCGGAGCGGTGCGTTCCGCGGGCAGCAGTGTCCAGCCGGCCGGGATCAGTTCGGCGGACGGGACGACGGTGATCACGGGAACGGTGACCTCTGCGAGAGCGGCACCGCCGTGGTATCCGGCCTGTCTGCCGGTGTAGCGCAGATCGTCCCGCCAGGCGGCGATGATCTGTCCGCCGCCCGCGAGGACACGGGGGCCTGCCAGTGTGATCTCCCCCTGCTGCGGGGTACCGGTGCGCCAGCGGGCGCCTCCCACCCCTTCTGCATCGGTCTGCTGGTAGCCGCGCGGGGTGCGGTCCAGGACATGGCCGTGGTCGGAGACGAGGACGACGGGGCGGCCGTAGTCGCGTGCCGCGTTGAGCAGGTCGGAGAGTTTGGCGATGTCGCCGATGTTCCACCGGCCGCGGGCGCCTTCGCGGCCGTCTGCCAGCGCGTCGTCGATGGTGTTGACGACGACGGCGACGACGGCGTCGGACGCGAGGGTGTCCAGCAGTTCGGGGGCCAGGCGGTGTCCCGGTGGTCCTTCGTAGCCGCCCTTGTGGAAGAGGTGGGCGACACGGTGACGCTTGCGCCAGAACGTGACGAACCCGGTGCGTTCCACGCTCTGCCCGCCCTGGGCTGGTTCGCCGCTCAGGAGTGATGCCCTGCTGATCGTGGTGAGGGACGGCAGCATGGATACGGCCGCTTGGCGGGCCGCCTCCTTGCCGGGGCGTGGCTTGGGGATCACTTCGGTCCACACCCTGCGGTCCAGTTCACCGGCGAGCTGGACGGCGACGTCCGCGCTCATGCCGTCGAGCACGAGGATGAGCGGCCGGCCTCCGTCGCGGGCGAGCGGCGCCACTGCTTCGGCGAGCACGTTCTCGATGAGGAGCGCGCCCCCGGTCGACTGCTGGGACGCGATCTCCGTCCAGTCGGCGAGGGTGTGGGCGAATTCCTCGTCGAGGAGGGTGCGCCGCTCGCGGACTGCCCCTATCAGCCGGTGGTAGGCCTCGCCGACGGCGGTGTCGAGTGAAGTGTCGCCCTCGGACAGGATTCCGACGGCCAGGTCGGCCCAGCCCGCCGAGGCCATGTGCTCCTGCACGGCCTGGCCCGTCGACCCCGTCTTCGCCATCGGTGCGTTGAGCCAGCGCACCAGGCGTACGGCGGTGCGTGCCATGTCCGTGGACTCGGCGTTCAGCTCGGAGAGCTGGTGTTCGGTGAGTTCACGCAGGGCGGTCTCGGCGTGCGCGACATCGCCGTCGAGGGTGGCGGCGAGTGCGCGCAGCCTGGCGCGGTAGCCGGAAGGCAGCATGCGGTCGGTGCCGATGAGCGGGCTGAGCCGGGCGTCGGCGGCGAGCTGATCGGCCCGGTCGAGTACAGCGAGGACGCGGCTGCGCGCCTCGGTCCCGTGCGCACTGTTACTTTCGGCCTGGGCGATCCAGCGGGTGACGACTCCGGTCGCGGCGTCGGCGAAGGGCCGCAACGCGTCGAAGGAGGCGAGGGCCGAGCCGTACAGGGTGCCCAGGGCGAATCCGGCGGCCTCCGCCGAGGAGGCGGCGAGCGCCGCCGATGCGAGCGCGCCCAGCGGAAGTGCGTCGGCACCTCGCTGGTCGGCGGCCAGCGCGAGGAGTGTGGGCGCGGCCGGCCCGACGGTCTCCTCCAGCCACTCGCTGAGGCCGGCTCGTTCGGCAGCCGGCAGTGCGGCGAACAGGACAGGTCCTGCGCCGGTTCGTGTCCAGGCGAAAAGCGTGTCGGCGTCGAAGTCCAGGGTGTCGGATGTGGTGTCGCCGAGTCCGAGCCGGGCGGCGAGCAGGGCCCGTACGGCACGGTCGCGGGTGAGTACGGCTCCGCTGCGCGGCCAGTGATCCGCGGGTTCGGCTTCGAGCAGGGCGTCCAGGAGCCACTTCTCGCCGGCCATCCGGGCGTCGAGATCCGCGGCGCCGAAGAGCTGCTTGACGACGTCCGCCGGGTCGACGGCGAGGGAACGCCTGCGTACGGCGTGGGCGCGTAGGTCCCAGCCGATCTGGTCGGCGGGGACCGCGCCGGTGACGACGAGGACGCTGTCGCCATCCGGGTCCTCCTGGGACCGGTGGCGCTGCCAAGCGTCGACGATGCCTAGCGGGGAGTTCTGCTCGGTGATGCGCACCTGGCGCTTGCGTCCGTTGATCTGGACGGTGAACTCGGTTTCCCTGTCCCCTCCTTCGTAGGTGGCGTCGACCAGGACCAGTCTCCGGCCCTCCGCGTGCGGGAGTTCACTCTCCAGGAGCACCTCGATGGCGCGTCGGCCGGCGGCGGGGCGTACGGCCATCAGTTGCCCTCTTCCGCGTTCTGCTCGTCGCCGTTCTTCACCGCACGCCAGATGATCTCCACCGAGGTGTCCGGGTGGATGGCGCGGAACTGCTCGATCTCCGCGCGAACGGCGCCCAGCTCGTCGCTGAGCAGTGACTCCAGCGGGGAGGGGCCGGAGGCAATGACCCGACGGGCGGACTGTGTGCCCGGGCCGGCCTCTCCCTGTGGCTGCTGGGGCTTCGGCACCGCCGGGGGGAGTGCGGGGTCGGAAGACACGGGCGGGTTCCCGTGCTGCGAAAGGGGAATCCGGTCCGGCCCGGGAACAGGGGACGGCGGCTGAGGGGCCGCTTGCTCCACATGAAGGGCCGCCTCCACGATGGCCATACCGGTCTCCGGGACGCCGCCGAGCACGGGTACCAGCGAGCGCTCGAACTCGGAGGCCCGGGCCGCCTCGGCGACCTGGGTCAGCAGCCGGCGTGCCCGGTCGCCCAGGCTGTCGTCGCGGTCGCTGAGGCGCCGGACGTTCTTGAGGACCCGCCAGGCCGCGTCGGCGTCGTCCAGGGCCTGAAGCACCGCTTCCGCGGTGGTCATGGTGTGGGCCAGGTCCCGGTCCGGGGTCTCGTAGGAGAGACCGGAGAGTTCCCGGACGAGGGCGGTCGCGTCGCTGCCGTGACGGCTGAGCCGGGCGAGCACCCCAGCGGCCTCGCGCAGCATCGCCGTACGCGGGGCGGGGGCGTCGCCGTCGAGGCCCAGCAGCGACGCGTGCTGGTCCAGTGAGGCACGGACCCCCGTCACGAAATTCTCGTACTCCGCAGCCTTGTCCCGGACCTCTTCGGCGAGCTTGTTGACGTTCCGGGCGAACAGGGCGGGCTTGGCACGGGCTCCGAAGAGCCGCCCGGCGCGGTCCCGGGCGCGGGCGTACTCCTCCTCGCTGGGCAGCGGCTGGGAGCGCAGCGCCCAGCCGGGGCCGATCGCGGCGAACTCGGGTGCGGCGGTCTCCGGGCCGGAGTGATACACCCAGGCGCGGTCATCGAGCAGCGCGTAGGCGGCGATCAGAAGGTTCGTCGTCTGCTTGTCGAGGCCGTCGTAGCCGAGGTCCTTGGTGATCCAGCCGCGGATATCCTCGACGTTGAGCGGCCCGCGTTCCTTGTGCTGGGCGGCGGCCTGCTTGATACGGGTGCGCCAGTCGGCACGCAGCACGAGCGGGCCGTCATGGACGGTGCCGAGCTCCAGGGGTTCCACGATGCGTTTGACGGTCTTCAGCTGGTGGCTGTCGACCTCCGCCCGTCCGCCTTCGTCCATGGCCCGGGTGATCCACTCCAGGGCCGTCCGCAGCTCACCCGTGGTGACGGCTTTGCGCTGGCCGCTGTGGTGGGGGCCGAAGTCGGGGTGCTTGGGGTACAGCGCGGCGAGCAACCCTCCGGCGAGGTGCAGCGCGTTGTCGGCGAACGGCTTCCCGCCCTCCGGCTGGGGGCGCGGGAAGCGGGGGTCCATGCAGAGCACATGACGCCCCTCCACCACTTCGGCGGCCCTGGTTCCGTCCTTGACCTCAGCGATCCCGTACACCTCGGCGAGCGCGCCGGTGAGGGTCCGGGTGAGGGTCTCGCGGCCGACCTCCAACTGACGGCGGGCCTTGGCCCGGTCGTCCGGCGGATAGTTGCGGGTGTAGTCGGCAAGCCGGTCGCGCTCCAGCAGGAAGTTGATCCGCATGAGCCGGCCGAGCTGGGCCTTGCGCTGCTCGGAGAAGAAGTCGGGCAGCCAGACGAGGGTGGCGGCGGTGTACCCGTCCCTGATGAGTTCGACCACGCGCTGGTAGTCGTCGGTGGGGTACTTGCCGTCGTCATCGAAGGGGTAGTCGATGACGAAGCGGATGTTGCCCGGGGTAGCCGGTGCGAACTGTTCGTCCGACAGGTCGCGCGGGTCGCGTACGTTGCCGAACACGAACTCCGCGGTGCGCCGGGTTCCGTGCCAGATGATCTCCTTCTCGGGGACGAGTTGGCCTTCCCTGACGCCGAGCTCCTCCCACAGCCTGTCCCGCAGCCACACCCGGCGCACGCCCGACCTGTCCTCGCCGGCGACGGCGTCGAGGAGGGGTTCGACGTCCAGGTCAGACAGGTGCAGGGAGAAGACGGGGTCGGTGTCGCCCTCTGCGCGCAGTTCAGTGGGGTACTCGCCCTGCAGGGCCCGCATCCGGTCGATGACCTTCTGCCCGACGGGCACGGTCCGCGACCGTACGGAGCCGTGGTTGAGGGCAGCGAGCCGGGTCCCGGTGAGGCGGCGCAGCGCGGGCACGTCGGGGGCGAGCGCGGCCAGCAGCAGGGTCTTGACGAAACGGTCGTCGGCGAGGAAGTCGGGGTGGTCGTCCCGTCCGTACTTCTCCAGCAGGTGGAGGCGGGCCTTGGCGTGGAAACGCTGGGCCGCCTCCGACTCGTGCTTCAGTTTGTCGGTGAAGGCCGCCCCGGTCCCGTCGATCAGGACGTCCCACAGGTCGCCGAGCGGGATCAGCTGCCCGAGCTGGGCGTTGGCGTTCTTCTCCAGGAGCTGCTGGACGAGCTTGAGGCCGGTCCGTTCGCGCTGGAGGGCGCCGGAGAGGGCGACGAGGACGTTCAGCAGGGCGGGCGAGAGCGGGTAGACGGTCCGGAAGTCGTCCCAGCCCGCGTGGGTGGCACCGCCGTCGTCCAGCAGGACGTCCTTCACCAGCGGGCTGAACCGGTCGACTCCCTCGAAGGCGGCGTCCAGCGCGTGCTCGTGCCCGGCCCGGGGCTTGAGCACCCGCTCCTTGATGATCTCCGGAAGGTTGCGGTCCTCCAGGTCGACGACGGTGACGCGCTCCTTGAGGTACTCCAGCGCCTGCTCCATGTTCTGCACGTCGGAGCCCAGGATGTCGGAGCCGACCAGCTGGGAGAGGTCGCGCTGGCGGGAGATGAAGGAGACGATCGGCACCGGCCGGTTCGGGTTGCTGGACTCAATCAGCTTGACGAGTTTCTGGATCTCGTCGTTGACGAAGGTCCGCTCCCGCATTCGGGCCTGCAGCCACAGGATCAGTTCGTCGAGGAAGAGCACCACGCCGTCGTAGCCGAGCGACTGGGCGTGCACGCTCATGGCACTGAGGCCGTCGTCCAGGGACACGTACGCGGCCGCGTCGCCCCGGATGCTGTCCGCGTACGCCTTCATGGGCCCGCTGACCAGGGCGGACACCAGTTGTCCCCGACGCTCGTCCCCGTCTGGCGCGGCGAAAGCCGCGTCGAGCTCCGCAGAGGTCCACGCGGTGTCGGCAACGGCCCCGATCGGGCTCAGCCCGTCCTCGTCGTCCACTGCAGGCCCGGTGCCGGTCCCGGCGGTGGGCAGCAGCCTAGCGAAGGCGTCGTCCCCGAGGGAGGCCCGCAGGTTGCGGGCGTCGGACAGCAACGAGTCCGCCTTGAACACCAGCGCCGTGGGCGCCTCGGGGTGCCGTTCGCGGACCGTCTTGACGTATCCCCCGAGCAGCGCCGAGTCCAGGTTGGCGGCCCCGACCAGGTGGTAGGGGACCATCAGGAACTTCTTCCCGCGCAGCCACTCGTCGTGCTCGGCGACCACCTCGCGCAGCCGGGGCTTGGTGCGGGTGGCGGGCTCACCGTTGAGCACGGCGTGCAGCACGCTCAGGAAGTGGCTCTTACCGGCTCCGAACGAACCGTGCAGGTAGGCGGCGTACGAGCTGTTTTTCCGCACGGCACCACGGATCAGCTTCAGCGCGGTGTCGAACTGCTCCTGCAGCTGCGGGGTGACGACGTACTCGTCGACCGTGCCTGCGGAGGACCCTGTGAAGCCCTTCGACAGTTCGATCTTGAAGTCGCCGGCGTGGATGTCCTCCTTGATGTCGAGGACGTCCCTCAGCACGATGTTGCTGCCCCTGGCCATCAGCCGCTCCCGCTCCCCAAAACATCCCGCCCGGCCGCCGCAGTCGGACACACAGCGGAGTCACGCTGTCACTCGCGTCCCGAACATCCACCCCCTCCATCCTGCCAGCTCGGATGTGCGGGCGGAGCAGTGCGGAACAGAGCGGATCAGCGAGGCGGAATAGAGCCCGAGCGATTCCCGCCAACGCCGGCACTCGACTACCCGAGCTCCTGTTCACTCAGTTGCCCGAAGGAACGGCGCTTGAGCTGTTGCAGCTCCCTCCCCAGGAGCGCCACGGAGAACGACTCCTGGTCCGCGGACAGCGTGACCGCCCCTGGAGGTGGGCGCTGTTCGTGCGGATGGCTCGCGCGGCTGACACGTCTTTACGCACATGTGGGCGGGTCCGGATTCCGGTCCCGCCCACATGTGCGTGATAAGGACTTACTTGGCGGCCTTCTTGAGGCCGCCTCGCCTCTTATCGGGGCGCCAGTCACGCAGGTCGGACTCGGAAAGGTGGCGTTCGGTACGGCCCAGGTTGAGGGCGCTCTGGAACTCCTCGGCCGGGTTACCGTCCCACTCCGCGTCGAACTCGTCGTACCACTGGTGCACCCAGGGCATGGCCTCCTGGAGACCAGCGAGAAGGGGCACGAAGCGGGGGTCATCCTTCGGCCAGCCGTCCTTCTCCACACGGTCATGGACGAGGTTGGCCAGGGTCTCGGCCTGCTCCCGGTGGTTCCAGCCGGCCCAACCGAGCAGGAGAGACTGATCGTTGTCGGTGGACGCGTCCGGGTAGGAGATGAACCGCTCCTTGGGGACATCGAGCTTTCCCCGGTTCGACCAGTAGGAGTGCCTTAGGAAGTCGGCGCCCGTGTACTTCGGCGGGACCGTGATGTCGAGCCGCTGCCCGGTACGGTCCTCCTCGCGCTGGTGCTCCCAGACCTGCTCCCACTGCACGCGCTTGCGGAGACCAGTCTCCTTGTAGCGCAGGACGCTGAGGTACGGGACGTGCTCGGGCTCGATCACAGCGGCGAGCACGGTCGCCAGGGAGGCGTCCCGCTTGCCGAGGTGGTCGGCCGCATAGATGGCGGCGACGGACTGGACGTCCTCGTCATGGCGGAGGGCGTCGGCGAGCTGGCTCACGGTAAGGGGGCGCGGGGACGTGAACTCGTCGCGCTCCTCGAACCACAGGTCCTTGCGCTCGGCAGCGTCGAGCAGCCAGGCACGCAGGGCGGCGGCTTCGCGCTTCTCCCAGGGTTCAGTAGACCAGCGGCGCTTGTATTCGGGGCGCTCGATGAGTCGGATGTCCTTGTGGGACTCGATGAGGTCGAGGCGGGCCTGGACGACGTTCTTGTAGGCGTCGGGCCATTCGGCGGGAATCTCGGTGATCGGCGTGGAGCGGTGCCTCTCGAACCAGGTGGTCTCGGCCTCCTCGTCGCGCACTCTGCGCGCTAGCGCAATCTCGAACGCACGCTGTCCGAGAGCTAGCTGTGGCACGTCGGCATCGGTCAGTTCGGCGGGCTCACGGGGGAGCGTGGTCCGGGCAACCTCTACCGGCGTGAGGAGGCCATAGGCCTCGTAGACGGTCCAGTCCAGTTCCTCCTGCACCCCCATCATCCGGGCACGGATCGCGACCTGCTCGGCCCGCGCCGCGCCGAGCGCGGCACGAGTCGGGACGGTGTCAGACGCAAGAGCTGATGGCTCGTACGTAGCTAGCTTCTGGGCTAGGGCATCGAGTTCCCGGCCATACACGAGCGGAAGTAGAGCGGGCAGCGGGAACTCCTGGAGCTTGGTTCCAGTGAATTCATAAAATCGCTCCCAATCATCGCTGGTAAATCCCCCTCCTTCGCCACGAATTCCCTTATCATGGCTCACCTGCTTCAGCCAGAAGCAGGCCGTTGAGGAATTCAGAACCCCCAGCAGCTCCAGATACTGCTCCTCACTAGCCCCCTCAGGAAACTTGACGACTGGCGCGGTACGAATACACGCTACTTCATTTTGAACGAGCGAGAAATTGTTATGCGTAGAAACAAACGGGTAGGTCAGGAAAATGGGAGGCTTCAACCTTCGGAAATAAAACTCCCGGAATTCCATCCACGAGATGCCCTCAATATCCTGCACCGCGATACCGAAACGTTTTCGTGAATTGAGAGTGGCTCGCGTTCGCCACAGGCGGCGGTACATCGGGTGCTTGTCACCGAAAGCGACTGGCTCAAAATCATCATCATAGGGCCACAGGACTACATCCTCCGAGCGGACACCAAAGTCACGGACAAGCTCGCCGGAAACCAGCGCGCGAGAGGGGAGCTCGGGCTCCCGGGCGACCGTTGCCCGGGGAACGACGAAGGAATCGTCGTCGCCTGTGATGCTGACGAACCCCAAATCGTCGGTGAGGGCAATGAGCCGACGTTCGGCAGCAGAGCCGATCTTCTCGAAGAGGCCGCCTGCGCCACCTCCAGACAGCGACCATGGAAAGACTGCAAGACGGCGCCTCTCCAAGTCCTCCACCGAAACCCAATCCGACTCGCTCCCCGCCCTCCCCACCTGCTTAACGATCGCCTGCCACACCAGCCCCCGCGCCGCATCATCCGGCTGACTCGGCTCCCCCCGCACGCCCAGCACGGCCCGGATCTTGTCCGCCTGCAACTGGTTCTGGTTCCGCCCAGCCAGAATGGCCGTCGGCGTCCCGTGCCCCGGGATAAAGGCCCCCGACGTGTCGATCACGTGCGTCAGGTCCACCTTCGGGAAGAACTCCTCGATCAGCTTCTTCCCGAACTCCCGCTTCATGAAAGAGTTCGCGGTGATCTGCCCCGTGAAGCCACCAGTGCGCTCGCCACCGCCCGCCCGTACCGCAAGCTCGAAGATCCGCTGGGCGAACGGCACCGACAGGGCGTACTGGCGGTAGCAAGCGCTGTACGCAGCCTTGTAGTTGGCATTCTCCTGCTTGTCCTTCACCGTGATATACGGCGGATTCGCCACCACCACGTGGTACGTCCCCCGCCCGAGCAGGTCCACGTCCCGTGCGTACTCCTGCGCGTCCTCTGTGCGGTAGTAGAACGTCTCCCGCTCCGCGAACAGCGACTCCGTGACGCTCTCCGCCCCCCGGCCGTGCAGCAGCGAGTCCCCCACTGCCACGCGGATCGGCATCTCCGGGGCGCCGCGCAACTCCCTTACGCCGCACTCCTTCAGTGCCGCCACCAGCAGGCGGAAACGGGCGATGGACGCCGCGAACGGGTTCTTGTCCGCGCCGTGGACCGACTCCAGGGCGCGGCGGATCAGGACCCAGTCGTCCGTGCCGGGCTCCATCTCGCGCCACTTTGCCAGGACGCGCGCGAACATTCCGAGCAGGAAGTGGCCCGAGCCGCAGGCCGGGTCGATGCAGCGCAGGCCGCGGACCTCGCCGTCCGTGAGTTCGCCGTGCCAGCCGTCCGGCCTGTGCTTCCAGACCGGGTCGAGGCCGAACTCCTCAATCGCCGGGTCCAGCGTCAGATCGAGGATGAACTCCTCGACGAACACCGGGGTCTGGAGCAGGGCGTACGTCTTGCGGGCGTGCTCGGAGAGGTCTTGGTACAGGTCGCCGAGGAAGCGGGTGTTCAGCTCGGGGTCGGAGAAGTCGTAGCGGACCTCACCGTCCGCACCGCGTTCGCGCCAGAACGCCAGCAGCCGGGTCGCCGCCTCGTAGGACGGCGTGACCTCCCACAGCGGGTTGTGACGGCGGTCGAAGAGGCCGGCCGCGGTCGTGTGCTCGTCGGCGAGGGCGCCGAACGACTCCGTGAGCCAGTCGCGGTCGTTCAGCTCGGGGCTGCGCCGGAAGAAGTCGTCGTGACGGTCCTGCGCCTCCGCCAGGCGCTCCCCAGGGCCGGAGAGCCAGGCGTCGGGGGTCAGGCCGTTGTCCTCGCTGAAGCGGACGAAGACGCAGGCCAGAATCCAGGCTGCCGCGATCTGCACCACACGCTCGTCACGCCACGTCTCGTACGGGGAGCCGGTGCGTTCGGACAACAGGGCGCGGTCGTACTCGGCGTGCAGGGCCGTCGCGTACTCCTGCTCCGACTCCGTGCGCTCCCTGAGGTCCTCCTGCAGAAGCACGACCTGCCGTTGCAGGTCCTTGAGCAGGGCAGCCTGGTCGAGCGACCCGGCCCTCGTACGGTCTTCCTCGGACGACACCGGCGGAACCTCTCCCATCCCTGACGAGCCTGCCGTGACCTCACGGCATATGCGTACGCATACGCGTACGCATACGCGGAGTATGCATACCGCCATCCTGCCAGCCCGGACAGGGCTCCCGGGAGCTGAGGCCCGCAGCCGTCACCCCGCCGACATCGGCACCCCGCCCCGACGCCCCACCCGGAACGCGATCCGGTACACATCCGGCAGGTCCAGGCGCACGTCGCTGCGGCGGCTCATCACGCCCAGGGCGATCAGTTCCTCGATCAGGCGGGGAAGGTCGTCGGGGTGACGGGGGCCGGTGCGGACGTGGTCGGGGCCGTCGGTCTGTGCGTACCGGGCGGACTCGCCGTGCAAGGCGGCGGGCAGCCCGTGCTCCTTCCACACCTCGATCACCCTGGCCTCCTCGATGGGGACCTGGCAGCCGCTGAGCGGCTCTATGGCCAGCTTCACCCACGGGGTGTCCTCGCTGACCTCGTACACCCGGGTCTCCGAGGCCGCCTGCACCCCCTTGCGGATGGCTTCGTGGTGCAGGGCCCGGTTGTGGGACGGGCGCTCGGAGCGGGTCGCTTCGGCCGCTGTGCTCAGGGCGTGCAGGAAGCTGCGGGGGCTGACCTGCTCTCGACCGTCCATGAGGTGGTTGGGGAGCCAGGTGTAGGGCCGTCCCTTGCGGAAGTTCGCGCCCATGTAGGGATCGGCGATCTGCTCGAACAGCTCGGTCTGCGCCCGCTCCTCGTTGCGAAGCGCCATCGGCGGTACGTACCGCAGTCCGCCGGCGTCCTCCCAGCCGCCGGTGAGCTTGCGGAAGCGTTCCGACGGCTCGGCCCCCTCGTTGCCCATGCAGTGGAAGAGGAGGCCGAACAGGTCGGTCTGCGACCACTCGAGCCGTGCCGCGTTGCCGGAGAGCTTGGAGGCGTCGGGGAAGTGGTGTTTCGCGCCGTCGAACATGTCCGGCCGGATGAATACCTTGAAGCGGATGTTCCGCGTGCCGAACCGCATCTGAAGAGCAAGCTGGAGAATGCCTGCGACCAGCCGGTCGGCCTGCTCTCGCTCGCCGTGCAGGTGCTCCAGGGCGTCGAAGAGGAGCAGGTGGACGGTGTTCTCCTCGTGCGCCTGCTGGTCGGCCTGCTCGATGGTGCGCTGGGCCTGGCCGGGGTTCATCCGCACCCAGGCGACCTTGTCGCTCCACTCGGGCAGATCCCGCAGCTCAGGCTGGCCCAGCGCGGTCAGCAGCACCGTGTACCAGATCTCGTACGGCGGTGTGCCGGCCTCGATCAGGGACCGCAGGATGAACTGCCCAGGGTAGCGGGCGGAGTTCAGGTCCATACCGTGGCCTGGGGCGACGTTCAGTCTCCGCAGGCGTGCGATGCGGTACTCGTCGGCCGCGAAGCCCCGCAGGTCGCCGTCGAGCAGCGAGCGGTACCAGAACGTCTTGCCGACGCCCCGCCCGCCCTGCACCACTGTGTTGTCGACGTAGAGGGCGGTGCGGTGCGCGTCCGGCATGAACAGGGTGTGCGCGGTCGGCCGCCGAGTGTCGGCCTCCGTGGCGTCCCGCAACGCGTCCGACAGCAGGTCGCGGTACTCGCGCGCGGTGAGCGGATCGGTCATCGCGTCCCTTCCTCGTCGCCGGGGCCGGCCGTGATCAGCCGGACGGCGGTGTCCAGGAATTCACCGTACGCGGCCTTGACGAACGCGCGGTCCTGCCAGTTGCGGGAGTCGCCCGCGCCCAGTCCCACCAAGCCGGGCTCGAAGAGGACGGGGATCGGGTGGTGCGGAGCCGAGTCATCCTTCTCGCTCGGCGCGAATGCGTATCGGGCACCCTCATCCGCCGCGCTGGGCGGCTCCCCCGGCGCCAGCTCGTCGTAGAGCGCGGTGAAGCACTCGTACGAACGGGCCGTGAAGGCGTCCAGATAGTCGTCCATAGAGTGGTGCACGGTGTCCGGCACCATCGACGCGACCATGCGGAGCTTCTCGCGGATGTCCGGGGCCCGGCCCGAGGACTGCCAGGCCGCGAAGAGGTCGCCGTAGCCCGCCCAGGTCTGGGCGCTGTCCGCACCAAAGAGGAGCGCGAGGTCGCACAGGCGGGAGATGGTGACGGCGGCCACGTCGTGGATACCGGCCCGGCTGTCCAGGAGCACCACGTCAGGCCGACGGCCGCTGTCCCCGAGCGTCACCGCCCTCTCGCAAGCCTCGACCGCGTCGGCCAGTCGGTCGGCGAAGGAGGAGCCCGGGAGATCGGCGTAGACGCGGTTGAGCTTGTCGACGTACGCGTACGGGACTCCGTCCGTCCCCTGCCCGCGCGCGGGCGCCACCCACAGTTCGCCGCTGCGGCTGCGCGGGGCGTAACCGGTACGGGTCACCAGCTCCAGCCCGTCGGCACTGCCCACGGCAGCCTCGACGAGATGGTCCACGATCCCGTTGCGGGGCAGCCCGTTCGGGCCCGCGAGCAGTGGGCCCGCTCCCGGGGACTCCAGGTCAAGGTCGACGACGAGCACGATGTTGCCGTCGTCGGCCAGCCTGCGGGCCAGCATCGCGGTCGCCGTCGTGCGGCCCACACCACCCTTGAAGCCGTACAGGGCAGTGCGATGGGTGCGGGTGCCGTCGACCTCGGGCCCGGGTGTGGACACATTGGCCCAGTCCTCGCCGACCACGGTGTTGTCGAGGAGCCGGACGCTGCCCGCGCCGCCGGAGGGGCGCAGGGTGTCGGGCGCCGCTCGCTTGGAGTTCAGCAGGGCGTCGGCGGTGATCATCTGCGAGGCGAGGGTGAGCGGGCGGCCCGTGACGTAAGGGGTGAGCTGCTCGACCAGTGCGGCGTGCCAGCGTTCGCGCCGGTTCTCGTCCACCGACTGCTCGCGGTCGTCGACGATCAGGGTGAACCGTCCCCGCACGTCCCTCACGAGCAGCACCATGAACTCCTCGTCGGCCACGGAGCGGGCGAGGGAGAGGGCAAGCGGTCCGGCTTCGTCGAAGCGGACGGGGGTGGTGCGGGGGCTCATGACAGGCTTCCGTTGATCAGGGCGGACTCGTGCAGGCCGACGATGGCGCGGGTCGCTTCGTAGAGCGCCGCGACCGTCTCCTCGGTGATGTGCTCGCAGTGCAGGTAGCGGTCCTGCTCGCTCCAGTTCCCGAAGGCGTCGAGGTGGTTCTCCAGAGCGACGAGCAGTTGATTGCCCAGCTGGCCGTGGGCAAGCACCGCCAGGTCAGTCTCGGTCCAGGGCAGGTGCCCGTACTCCTGCGTCCCCCCGGTCTCTTTACGTATCCAAGGCATCTTGGCCGGTTTGCCATTCGGCTTGGGGTCCAAGCTCGCCTCGGTGAAGAGCAGCAAGAGGCTCTTGAGCGCACACTCCGCAGCGAAGCCGAGATGGTGGTCCGCGTTGGGCCACCTGCCGTCGTCCTGGAGGTACTCGGCATCCCGGAAGTGGCGCTCTGCGGCGCTGGCGAAGTGGTCCTCTACCGAACGGTTCGACACCCTGGGGATCATATGGTGATCGCGCAGGTGCGGGGTGAGGGTTCGTCAACGCAACTTCAACTGCTCACGAAGGCACGTCACTTGGGCCGGGATAGCGCGCTCGACGCCGGAGGCCTCCGCGGGTGCCGGATCCGTGGCGGGGTCCTGCGCGGGTCCCGACGCTCAGGTCCCGAGGCCCAAGACTCGGGCCGGGCCCCTCCGCGTACCCACGAAGGAGTGAACGGAGCCTGTCAAAGCTCGGATACCGGCGCTTGGGCCTCGAAGCCCGGGGCCCGAGCTCCGGGGACGGGACCCTCTCCGCAGCTGGCAAGGGCGGCGAGGGATCGCTACGCCACCGCCTCCGCCCGCAACTCCTTCAGCGACAGCCCGTCCAGTACGGCCCACTCGCTCGCCCGGTCCACGACATCGACCGTGCGTCCGTCCAGCGCCGGTGTCGCGTGCGCGTCCTCCGCCGGTACGAGCAGCCACAGGCCGTGCGGGGCGTCCGCGGGACGCCGGGCGGCCTCCTGCAACGCGACGAGGAGCCCGCGGCCTCCGGCCTCCCAGTAGCGGGCGGCCATACCGGCCTGATGAGCCAGGAGCACCGTGCGCGGACCCGCCTGCTCGGCGAGCGCGGTGACGCGTTCAGTCACGCGCTCCGCCGCGAGACGGGTGTAGGACGCGAGCGCAGCACCGATGATCCCGGTGGCCGCGAACTTCGCGTCCGCCTTCAGCAGCGCGGGCCACCGCACCCCCTGTTCCTCGGCCAGTTCGCGCATCGCGGTGAGGAACAGCTCGTCGAGCGAGACCGGAACCACTCCGTAGCGAACAGCCAACCTGGTGGCCAGACCCGGGAGTTCCGCACCCTTGAACGTCAGCGCCAGGAAGCCGCCTCGCCTACGAGCGGTGTCCAGCCGTGCGGCGAGCACCTGGCGGGGGTCCCGCCCCTTCGCCAGGTCGCCCTGCGCTGCGGCGATCAGAGTGCCCGTGCTGGTGAGCGCCGAAACGGACACCTCGTGACGGCTCCCCCGCGGCTCCGGGGCGCGCGGCAGGAAACGCTTGCGCTGCGCCACGTATTCGAGCGGGAAGTCCGCCTGCGTCAGGGCCTCCGCCAACTCGACGTACGTGGTGTCGGCCAGGACCGCCAGACCGGGGAACCGGGAGCGGACCCGGGCCAGCAGATCGGTAGTGGAGATGCCGACGTGGGCCCGCACCCCGGCAGGCGCTTGCGAGATCCGCAGGGCACGCGGCAGATCGAGATCCAGCGGAAAGAGCTCCAGCCGCGGGGAGAAACCAACGCCACGGGCCAGGGCCGCGGCAAGCTCCACCAACCGCGTATCGGCCGGCGGCACTATTCCGTCAGGCGCCTTCACCGCGCGCAGCTCACGCAGCACGGTCGCCCGGCCCGGCAGCGGGTCCCGGTACGCCACCGCCGTCGCGGCCTCGCCGAGGCGTGCCGCGTACTCGGCCAGCTCGACCGGCGTCGGGTCATCAGCGCCCGGCTGGTCCTCCAGCGCCAGGACGACGCGCCCCGCACGCCGTAGCACGGCCAGCCTGGCCGGGGCCTCGACCGCGGCACCACCCGTGTCATCGGGCCGTCTGCGGGCCTCGGTCTCAGCCGCCGCACGGACCACGGCGAGCGCCATGCCCAGGGTGTCGGCGGGACTGGCGTCCCCCGCACCGTGCCGGGCACGCAACTCGGTCGCGAGCTCCTCGGCCGTCATGACCCTGCCCTGCTCGGCCAGGATCGTCACCAGCTCGTCGCGGATACGGCCGAGCCACGGCAGGAGCGCCCACTGCTCGATCGCGGCGAGCTGGTTCTTCGAAACAGTGGTCTGGCTGACACCTAGCGCCTTCGCGATGGCCGACTGGGCGGGCCATGGCTCCAGCAGCTCGGCGTCCGGAAGCTGAAGGGTGGCACGTACGACGTCGGGCCGCGGCTTGGTGCGGCTGTTGCCCTGCGCCGGAGCGAGGCGGGTCACCAGCGTGTCCACCGACTCCAGCGCAACCTCGGGAGCGTCCGCGGCGACCGGAGCGAGTGCCTTGGGCGCGGGCTTCCTGCGCAGGTCGTGCGTCCACTGACGGTGGCGCCGGTTGAGTTCCTTACGGATCACGTTGCCCGCGCCACGGGCGCGGGAGATCGTGTGGGGCGGGATGTCCAGCAGCGCGTCGACCGTGGCCGCACCCAGCCCGGCCGCGACGGAGACGGCCCGCGGCGACAGCCCGGCGGCCTCCAGCGGAGTCGTCAGGCCCGCAGCTGCGGCCGCCTGTTCGCGTGCGTCCTCGACGTCCTCGGCGTTCACACCGACGGTGGCCGGAGTGGTCGCCGGGCGGGCCGAGTCCGCCGTCCGGAACAACTGCCGCCATGCCTCAGTCATCTGGCGCAGGCTGTCGTAGCGCTCCTCTACGTCCCGGTGCAGGGCGCGCTCGAAGAAGGCGGTCAGCCCGTCGCTGAGTGCCGGATCGAACAGTTCACGCGCCACGTACAGCGTGGCGTCGAGGACGGTGCGCGGGTCACCCTGGCCGTCCCCCCACACCGGGCGTTCACCGGACGCCATCTCGTGCAGGGTCACGGCGGCGGCGTACCACTCGGCGTGATCATCGTAACGAGCCCGGCGGCTGTCACCCAGAAACGGATCGAGATAGCCGCGCGTGCCCGCGTGGACGTCCTGGTCGGGGGCGTTCGCCAGCGAGAAGTCGAACAGCATCAGCTGCCAGGAACCGTCACTGCGCTTGAACAGCCCCAGGTTGTCCGGCTTGATGTCCCGGTGGCGCACCCCACGGGCGGCGAGACTGTCCAGCGCGTCGAGGAGGTCGTTCCCGAACCGCTCCAGCTGGTCGTACCCCAGCGCCCCCTGACCGCGCAGCCGGGAACCGAGGCTGACCGGGTCCTGGTCACCCGGTGGGCGGAATCCACCGGCGTACTCGATCTCCAGGACGGTACGGCCGGCCACCTCGCGGGGCTCCGCGAGCAGCTTCGCGATGTGGCCGCCGCCCACCTCCTTGAGCGCCTCCGCCTCAGCGAACAGACGGGAGCCCTTCTCATGGTCCAGGGCGACCTTGAAGACACGCGGGAAATCCTGATCGGCCGGCCCATCGGCCTCCATGCGCCGCACGAGAAGCGCACGTGCGGTGGCTCCGGTGCCCAGCACCCGGGTGACCGTCCAAATGCCGTCCAGCGGCTGGCCGGGCTGTACGGTCAGCGGATCCGCGACCACACCCCCCGGCTGGTCGGCCGGTGCGTCATCGGCCTCCGCGGCATCCAGGAGACGCAGGAAGTCGTCGGGCGACGAGAGCCGCTCCTGCAGGTCGGCGGCGGTCGACTGGAAGACCACATCGTCCAGGGCGGCCGAGACGCTGTCCGCCACCGCGTACGGGTGCAGTCCGCCCTCGGCGGCCAGCCGGTCGACCAGGGTGCTGCGCCGGTCCGCGGGCGGGCGGCCGGTCAGCAGGAGGTAGGCGAGGCTGCCCAGGCCGAAGACGTCGAGGTCGACAGGATCGGCGAACTCCTGATCCGTCTCGGGGGCGAGATACACCTGGGCGATGTCCGCGATCAGGCCGGCATCCAGCGGTGTGTCCCCGAGCGACCGGTGCAGAGACGTCTCAAAGTCGCGGGCCGCGGTCTGCCAGTCCGCGATACGCAGGACCGGTTCGCTGCCGTCCTCCCGCGCGGAGACGTACACCGAGCGGGCGGAGAGGGCACGGTGGTAGAGCGACCGATTGTGGGCGTAACGCACGGCCTCGGCCAGCTGCCGCACCAGATCCAGGCGGACCGACGGAGTGAGCCGGCCCCCGTACGCGTCCAAGTAGGCGTCCAGACGCAGATCCGCCTCACGGTGCCGGAACAGGATCGCCGGGCCGCCCTGGTGCTCGTAGATCTGCACGGCCTGCACGATGCCGCGGTGGTTGATGCCCTGCAGCACCTGGTACTCGCGGCGGGCCGCCCGGTCAACGCGGCGCCGCTGCTGCCCGGAGGCGGCCTCGCCGGCCAGATAGATCCTGACCCGGCCAGCTTCCTGGACCAGGCCGTCGTCGCGTACGGCGAGACGGTCCTCCCATCCGGGCCCGGCATCCAGGGCCCGCGGCTCCAGGCGCCAGCCGTCCCCGAAGCGGAGATGAGCCGTCGACTGACTGACGCCGATGCGCTTCATCAGCCTCTCGAGCAACTGGCTATCCTGCGGGGTGACCCGCCGGCTCTCCCGCTCGGGCGGCAGTGCCAGCAGACCGTCCCAGATGCCCGGCAGCCCGCTCGCACCGTCATTGCGCCCGAAGACCGCCGTGCGCTGGAACTCGTCCAGCTCGCTCACCAGGTCCGCGTCATGGAGGAAGACCGCAGGCTTGATGTACGGAATGCGCTTCGGGTCCTCCTTCATGGCCCGCGCGGCCCGCTCCAGCCGGCCCTTGAGCTCCTTGGCCTTGAGATCGGTGAGATGCAGCGGGTTCTTCAAGGTCCGCACCCGGTCGGCGTGGAACTGCCACGTGTCCCCGTGGTTCACCACCCGCCCCGGGTGCCCCTTCAGCTCCACCAGATACAGACCGCCCGGCACGGCGATCAGCAGGTCGCACTCGTTGACCCGGCCGGAGTCCGCCGTGAACTGAAACGTCGCCCACGCCCGGTACGGCTCGGCCCTCGGCATCAACTGCCGGACGTGATCAAGCCCTTCCTGCTCCCACCGGAAGCCGGAACGACGTGGCTGGTACCAGTGCTCACGTGGCGCAGGAGGACCCGACTTCGGAGCGGGCGGCCGCGGAGCTGACGTCACCGGAAGACCTCCTGGGGTCTGATTGGCGTGGGCGCGGACAGGGGCGGAAAGCGCCTTCGACGCGGCCAGCCTTCGTACGGCTCGGCGAGCCCCACCACACGGTCACCACGCCCATCCCTCGGCGCCCCGACCGGCATCCTAGTCGTCCGGCTGCACAGTTCAGGAGCCCTCGGCGGACTGCCGAGGACCGCTGGGTACGGCGCGGAGCCGGGGCCCCAGGCGCAGGTCATCCATGGCGCACAAGACCGTCAACCGGGACCGGCATTCCAGACGAGAGCCCAAATAGCCTGCGCGCACCAGCATGTGGCGAGGGCATCACCAAGCCGGCTGTCCCAGGGGGCGAGGAGCCCGCTTCCCCATCTCTCCGGAGTGCCGGTGGCGAGCGCAAACATCCCCATGACGCCAAAGAGCCCCTGCCGGGTTCCCAGGCAGGGGCTCTGAGCTGCGGTGGCGCGTTCGCGACCGCTTGAAACAGGGACTGGTGACAGACCTACTTCTTCGTCAGCACCATCCGCCATCCAGTCCAGCCTGCTGGCTATTCATATAGCCAGCACCGATGGTAATTCCATGCATCTCCCCGGACCCCGCTTTCATCGCACAGTGACTCTCGTCGTGATCGATGCACACGAGCGTGTAGCCCTCTTTCCACTCTTTGATTCCGTCCACAAGCACTGGGCCTTGCCCCACGCCCCGGTCCGGCTGGTCGAGTCCTACACCGAGGCCGCCCTGAGGCTGGGAACGCGTTGCTTCAGCGGCTCGGCCATCCGATGGGGTCCAGTTGTCGGACGAAGATGGGCCACCGTTCCCTCGAGCAGCGAGCCACGGGTGCGGATGGAGGAGCATGTGTTCCTCACTCGCGCCAGGGCACCCTTGGCCTCCAACTCGACCCACGGAGGAGGGCGGTCTGGGCCGGCTGTCGTGTGGGCAGCACGAGCGATGCTCTCGTCACTCCTGCAGGAGCCCCACCTCGACAGCACGGCGACCCTGATCGACGGCTACCTCGACGGCTGGCTGCCCGACGGTCCAATCACCCTTGATTGAGCTGCATGTTGGCGCTCACCTGCACGAGTCCCCATCGGCGTCGCAAGGCCAGTCCACCAACCGCACCCCCGGAACCAAAAGACCCGTGCGGCGCCGCCCCCACGGGGCGCAGAGAAGGACGAACGCTCCTAGCGGGCATCCCCACTGCGGTTACGCAAGCCCCCTTCGACGCAATGGTTTGCGCGCCCCCCTCTTGCGTGGGTGAGATTCAGCAAGGGGTCCCGCGATGGCACACGGTGGCTCTAGAGTGACGCTTGCATGCAAGGTTGCGGGCGGATCCGCGCACAACAACGGTTGGGCGTAAGGGGTTTGATGGGAGGTCAGCAATGAGCGAGATGCTCTTCCATCGTCTCGACGCGGAGGAACACGCCGCTCGGGAGTTGGTTGCCCGGCTGCGCGCTGAGATCGCCGAGACCGAGGAGCGGCTGGCGGCACTTGCAATCACGCGGCGCACTGCAGCGCAACTCCTCGAAGAGGTACCCCCTAAGAAGCCAACTGCGAGTGGGGGATCAGCAGAAAGCAGCAGGAGGGTTCATGCTCGGTCCTCCACGGATGGCGCTTCAGAACCCGCCGAGTCGGACCCCGACAGGCAGCCAGGTCCACAGCGGCACAGGACGGACGAGCGGCAGGTCTCGAAGCCCTCTGGTCAGCTGACCGAGCTGAACCGGAAGGTAGTCACTGTGGTGGGCTCGGCAGATCGACCGCTGAGCCCCAAGGACGTAGTCATCCCCCTCGTCGACAAGAGTGCGCCTCGAGCAGAGATCGAGCGGATGCGTCACCGCCTCAACCGCCTGGTGGATAAGGGGTATCTGAAGCAGGTCGGACCGGGCCTGTACATCGGGGCGGAGGTGGATCAATAAGTAGCAGCGCCTAGCAGCACGTCCGTTGCCGTGAAGGATCAGCACGGCGTTGGACGGTGAATTGGTGGTGCCGCCAAGGGATCAGTCTCGGCGGCACCGAGCATGTGAGTCCGGTTAGGGGCTTCTGCATGCCGTTTTTGAGGGTAGCCCACCGTCGGGCCACCTGTGGCGTGCTGAGCCCAATCCGTCCTGCCTGCACAGATGACGTGCGGGTTTCGGAGGTTCAGCAATGCATCGATCCCGGATCCTTGGTACCCGGGTAGAGACCCACGCCGAGCCCGTCCTCCAGACGGCTCAACGTGGCTACGTCCGGCCAGCTACTGCCGGCGAGCAGATTCGCGACCGCTTGACGGTTGACGCCGCTGAGAGCGGCGACGCCTCGCAGCCCCAGCCCTTGAAGGGTCATTTGCCTGGCCAGAGCTTGTGCGACCGCCTGCACCACCCTGGCCTGGGGCTGGTCAACGAACGTCGACTCGGGCCAGTTCTCCGGGTCCCGAGCCAGCTCCCGCGGCGGCCTACTACGGCCTCGCCCTCCGGTCATGCGCATGCGCTCCTGACTGTCGAAGTGCACACTCACGAAACAGATGGCCACTTGTGTAGCCATTTTTCGTGGTGTGTTCCTTTGGAGACGGCTATGAGCGGCGCGATCCTCGGCTACCAGCCGTTGGAAAAGCCATCCGAGTGGCCCTTGGTCGCCGATGGCGTTCGCATGGTGGCCGCCGCGACCTGCGATTCCGTCCCATATCCGGTGCCGAAAGTGATGCTGGCTCTTTCCGGTCTGGCTATGTACGCCGAGCGCGTCGGCATTGCCCGCGACCCGCTGGCCTGGCTGGCGCCAGAGATGATGACGCGTTACCTGCTCGCACGGACGAAACTCGAAGGCAGTTCCGTCCAGACGTACCGGAGCATCCTCCTGCGCATCCGCGAGGCTTTGCTGTGGTTGGAGTACGGCCAGCAGCCCACGCCCCGAATGAGCGCCAAGCGCCAGCGAACAGCCCCGTACACCCCGCCTGAACTCGCCCGCTACCTGATGTGGGCCCGCACGCTGCCCCCTACGTCCCCCCTCGGGGGCAGCGCCCTGGCCCTGCTGGCCCTCGGCGCCGGCTGCGGACTGGCACGCCGCGAGGTACTGGCCACCCGCGGCACCGACATCACCGTGCTGCCGTCGGACGCGGTGGTAGTCGCAGTGCCAGGCAGCGACCGGCTGGTGGTCTGCCGAGCGATGTGGGAGGAGGCCCTCGCCGCAAGGGCGTGTGCTGCCGGCGACGGATACCTGTTCCTGCCCCAACGCCAGGTCGCCGACCCTAAGAACGGTGTGTCCAACTGGGCCGAGCGAACTCTGAAGGGTGCATCGGGGCTTCCCGAACTGAAGCTGGCCCGGCTGCGCAGCAGCTGGATCGTTGAGCTCCTGCGCCAACGTGTCCCAGAAGATGTCATCGCCACGGCAGCTGGCATGAAGTCGACCGCCGCCCTGGCCCCCTACCGGGCGTCGGTCCCCCCGCTCACCACTGCGGCCACCGCCCGCATGCTGCGCGGCTCGGCATGAGAACTCCCGCCGACGACCCCCGCTATCAGCCTGGCAACGGTCGCCCTCGCCGCCCGTACCCGCGCTCACACGAGCCGTCCGAGATGGCCGACAGCAAGGTCATGAAGCTTCGGCGCACGCTCCATCAGAGCGGCGTCATGGAGATGATCGAGGCACAGTTTGCAGGACTCCCGGGCCCGCCCGGATACCCCGTCCGTCTGGTTCTGCTCGGTCTGGTCTGCGCGAGCTACGAGAGAACCAGTGGAAACCTCGACGACGCCTTCGAGATCATGACGTTCGGCATCAGCGAGCGGCTGCGCGCCCACCTCGCCATTCCGACCTGCGACATCGAGGACCAGGACGCGGTCAACGCGCTTTACAACCGCTTCCACCGCGCCTGGACTCGCATGAACCGGCTGCTGGACGCTGCACCGCACCAGCGCCGCAGTCGGCTTCCCAGGGCGGCAGGCCGCAAAGTGGCCGCTCAGTGGAACGGTGAACACGGACAGCCCGCTCTCCGCCGTCTGGAAGAACTCGCCAACCGGCTGGTCACCGCCCCTGTCCGCATCGCCTTCGTGAAAGGTCTGATGCGTCACTGGCGCGGCGACACTGCGATCGACACCACCTGCGTGCCAACTTGGGCCCGTCCCCACACACGCAAGCGCTCCGCTCTGGAGGCGAGCGCAAACTGGCATTACAAGGGGGGCGGCGACCGGGAGTTCGGCTACAGCGCCACGCTCGCCATCGCGGCCCACGCCGACCCGGACCGAGCCGGCCGCTACCCACAGCTGATCCTCGGCATGGTGCTGCACACGCCAGAGAAGGAAATGTGCCGCCACGCCCACTACGTCAGCGCTGTGCTGGCGCAGCTCACCGAGCTCCGTGGCTTCACGGCGGCCGACCGCGCCTACACCAAGCTCCTCCCCGAGAACTTCCACCGGCCGATGCGCGCCCTTGGCTACATGCCCGTGCTCGACTTCACTGAGCCACAGGTCACTTCCGCCAAGGCGGAAGGCCATCACCAGGGCGCGATCACGAAAGTCGGCCGACTCTTCTGCCCCCTCACGCCACGCCGCTTGCTCGACCTGTACTCGCAGATCCGCAGCGCCAAGAACGAGCGTGAACGCATCCCGCTTCGAGAGCGGCTGCAGGAGATCGAGGCCTACGCACTCACCCGTAAGGACACACTCGACGATCGCGGAACCGAGCGGTTCGCCTGCCCCATTACCAAGCTCAACTGCCCTTGGGCACAGGAGCGTGAGGGCCGCGGAACACCGCCGAAGAAGGGGCCCGTACCGGTCGTCATCAACCTCGATGCCCACAGGGAGCGCACCGCACACCCCGCCAGCCGGCCCACCGTAGAGCCCCCAACCCTGCCGCTCGCCGAACGCCCCAAATGTTGCCGCCAGTCCTCCGTCGCCGTGCAGGCGCACGTCATGCCCCGCACGCGCCAGGAGCTGCCTTGGCAGACGCCCTCCTGGGCCCTGGCCTACCAGACGTTGCGTGCTCACATCGAAGGTGGCAACGGGCGGCTGAAGTCCGTCGACTCCGCCCTGCACGCCCGCGAGAGACGCCAGCCCCGTGGCCGTGTCGCCCAGACCCTCCTGTCCGCCATCACCGTCATGGTCCACAACATCAAGGAACTCGAGCAGTATCTGGCCGCCAGCAAGCAGAGCGCGATCACCGGCCTCGACCTCGAGCCGAACGATGTCCTTCTGCCCTACCCGACGATCAGCTTGACGGTCCCGCCCCGCCCTCAGGTGCTGAGCCGCAGCCCCTGAGCGGGCACGTTCCGGATAATTGAAGATCGACACGTCGCGAGACCGCAGGAGCCTGCCTCCACACCTGCGGTCCCCGCGGCATGTCCACATCCCGACCCCCGGTCCGCTCCAACGCGGACCGCCGCGCTTCCCGGCGGCCCGGCAGGCTGACTTTCACACAAGCAGGAGCTCAAACGGCGAGATCCCGGTCAGACGGTGACCGTCTGACCGGGATCTCGTGAACCGTTCCGGGATGAACCCGTGAACGGCCCTTGCGGTGGACCTGTGGGGATTTGAACCCCAGACCCCCTCGATGCGAACGAGGTGCGCTACCAGACTGCGCCACAGGCCCTTGCAACGAGTGAAACTCTAGCATCCCGATCGGGGTGCTCGGAAATCCGTTCCTGGCTGGTCAGCCAGGGTGGCCCCGGACGGGTCTCACTCGTTGGCCGCGCGGGGGCGGCCGCCGTCGTCGTACTGATCGAAGAGCGGGGTGCGGCCGCGCTCGCGCGAGCGGCGCGCGGAGGCGGCCCGGCGGGCGTCACAGCGCTCGTCCCCGATCCCGTCCGCGCCGTCGCACTCCTCGGACGCCGCCGCCGGCTCCTCGCCGGTGTGCCGGTCCGGCTCCTGCTGCGCCGCGCCCGCCGTGCTGGAGCGGGCCGAGCTCCACGCGTCGGGGGCGCCGAGGTCGACGCTGCCCGCGGCGCGCGGGGCGACCGGGGCGGTCACATACGTCGGCAGCGGCACCGGGACCGGGTCCCAGCTGTCGCCGTGACCGGGGCGGCGCTGCCGCTCGCGCTGCTGGTCGACCCACTCGGCGTGGTCGGTCTGCTCGACGAGCGCGCGCCGGTCGGCTGCGAGCGCCTCGAGACCGGGGTCGGTCTCCACCTCTGGCGCAGGCCCCTCTTCGGCCTCCTCCGCGGCGGCCCGGCCCGCGGCGGGCTGGCGCCTGCGGGGCTGCCGTTCGCGCAGCCGCTGCGCCGCGACCTCGGCCTGGCGCCGGTCCATCGTGTACGCGAAGCGCCGCCGCTCCTGGGCCCGCAGATAGAAGATGTACGAGCTGAGCAGCACGGCGGGCACCGCGGGTGCCCACAGGAACGCGAGCCCGCCGACGGCGGCGACGACCGCGCCGGCCGTGAAGGCGAGGAAGAGCATGACGGTCGTGCGGCGCCTGCGCGCGAGCACCTTGGAGCGGCGGGCACGGGCGGCGGCGTCCGCCGAGGCGGCCTGTCGCTCGGCCGCGGACCGGTCGGACGGCTGCCGGTCCGACTGCTGGCGGTCGGGGCCCGGGCGTCCGGTTGCCGACCTGCCGTTCGTGTGCGTGTCGTTGGCGGGCCGGTCGCGGTTCGGCCGGTCGTGCGCCTGCTGGTCGTGGGGGGTCCGGGCGGAGACCTGGCGGTCGGGTGCCTGCCGGGCGGGCGAGGTCCTGAGCCGGGGCTCGGGGCGGGACTCGGATCCGGGGTGCCGCTCGTGGCGGGCGTCCCGGTTCTCGTTCCTGCGCTCCCCGCGGACCGGAGGCGCGGCGAAGGCCCGGACGTCCACCGAGTCGGTGGCCGCGTCCGGGACGGACGGGTCGCTGCGCTGCTCCTCCCCTTCGGGCGAGCGCGTCTGCAGGTCCTTGGCGTATCGGCGCTCCATGCCCGCCCGTCCGGACAGCAGCCGGATGGCGGTACTGAAGCGTTCCGTCGGACGGGCCTCGTTCAGCTCGTCCTGCCTACGGAGCCACATCGGCACCAAGTAGGCGGCCCAGGCCCCGACGATGACTGCGTAGATGAGGCCGCTGCTGCTCACGCCTCACACGGTAGAGGGGTTTGCATGGGGGCATCCGCCAATTGAGCCGGTGTGTCGCACGATCTGGCTGATATTTCGAGCTTTTTTTCCGACTGAGGCATCAACGCGCCACCCGTCGAGCGAATTTAATGCCTGCGGCGGGCGATCCCCGATCAATTTCGAACACTTATTTCATTTTGGCGATGTGCCGGGCCGCCCCGCGGTGTTCGGACCACCCGGACCAGCGGCGTTGCCGCCACGCTTGCGACGCCAGCGGCTCAGGAGGCCTTCCGGGACCTCCTCCGCGGTGAGCGCGAAGACGAGATGGTCGCGCCATCCGCCGTCGATGTGGAGATAGCGGGGCCGCAGCCCTTCCTCGCGGAATCCGAGTTTTTCGACGACCCGGCGGCTCGGCCCGTTCTCCGGGCGAATACAGACCTCGATACGGTGCAGGCCCACCGTGCGGAAGCAGTGGTCGACCGCGAGCGCCACCGCCGTCGGCATCACGCCGCGCCCGGCCACCGACTCGTCGACCCAGTAGCCGACATGGCCCGAACACATCGAGCCCCAGGTGATCCCCGCCACCGTCAACTGCCCGACCATGCGCCCCTGGTACTCGATGACGAAGGGCAGCATGCGCCCCGCGTTCGCCTCGGCGCGCAGATGGCGGACCATCTGACGGTAGGTCGGACGGTGGGCGATGGGTCCGCTGGGCGTGGGCGGCGGGATGGTCGCTTCCCAGGGGCGCAGCCAGTCGCGGTTGCGGCGGTTGACCTCGCGCCAGGCCCGTTGGTCGCGCAGTTTTATCGGGCGCAGGCAGACGTCACCGTCCGTCAGCTCGACCGGCCAGGATGGGCTGTTCAGCTCGCACCCCCGTCAGGTCTGGGGTGGTCGCCGCCGCGCAGCTGGTCGACGGCGTGGGTCAGCAGGGTGCCGAGTACGGCGAGGCCGTCCTTGACGCCGCCGGACGACCCGGGCAGGTTCACGATCAGGGTGCGTCCCGCGACGCCGGCGAGGCCCCGGGAGAGCGCGGCCGTGGGCACCTTCTCGCGTCCGAACGCGCGGATGGCCTCGGGGATGCCGGGCACCTCGTGGTCGAGCACGCTGCGGGTGGCCTCGGGGGTCCGGTCGGTGGGCGAGATGCCGGTGCCGCCGGTGGTGAGGATGACGTCGTACCCGGCGTCGACACCGGCCCGCAGCGCCTCGGCCACCGGGTCCCCGTCGGGCACGACCTGCGGTCCGTCGACCTGGAAGCCCATGGCTTCGAGGCCCTTCGCGATCCGGGGGCCGCCCGTGTCGGCGTAGACCCCGGCGGCGGCACGGTTGGAGGCGGTGACGACCAGGGCGCGGTAGGGGCTCATTCCCCGGCCTCCGGGCGGGTCCAGTGGCCCGACTTGCCGCCCGTCTTCTCCTCGACGCGTACGTCCGTGATGACGGCGCCCTTGTCGACGGCCTTCACCATGTCGATCACCGTGAGCGCGGCCACCGAGACGGCCGTCAGGGCCTCCATCTCGACGCCCGTGCGGTCGGTGGTCTTCACCGTGGCCAGGATCTCGACCGCGTCGTCGGCGACGGACAGGTCCAGTTTCACTCCGGACACCGCCAGCGGGTGGCAGAGCGGGATGAGGTCGGGGGTGCGCTTGGCACCCATGATTCCGGCGATGCGCGCCGTGGCGAGGGCGTCGCCCTTGGGCACTCCCTCACCGCGCAGCAGCTCCACCACGCGGGGCGATACGAGGACGCGGCCGCTGGCACGGGCGGTGCGCGCGGTCACGTCCTTGGCGGACACGTCGACCATGCGGGCCGCGCCCGCCTCGTCGATATGCGTCAGTCGGTCCTGCGAACTGCTCATGGTGCTCTGGCGCTCCCGGTCCGTGGGCCGCGCGGTGCGGCGCGCGGCCTGTTGTGCGCGACACGGTATCGCGCGAACGGAGCGCTCAGCCGAGGAGGACCACGTCCACTTCCGCACCGGGCTCGGCCGACGTGGTCTTCTCGGGCAGGACGATCAGCGCGTCCGCGTGGGCGAGCGCGGCGACGAGGTGGGATCCGGAGCCCCCCACAGGGGTGACGGTCCCGGCCTCGGCGTCGTACGTCCCGCGCAGGAACTGGCGTCGTCCCGCGGGCGAGCTGAGTGCCTTGGCCGACTTCAGGACCGCGCGGGCCGACGGCCGGTGGACGTCCGCGGCGGGCAGGCCCATGAGCGTGCGCACCGCGGGGCGTACGAACAGCTCGAAGGAGACGTACGAGGAGACGGGGTTGCCCGGCAAGGCGAGGAGCGGGGTGTGCTCGGGGCCGATGGTGCCGAAGCCCTGGGGCTTGCCCGGCTGCATGGCGAGCTTGCGGAACTCGACGCCGCTGCCGGCTCCGATGCCGGTCTCGTCCTCGGAGTCGCCGACGGAGGTCAGCGCCTCCTTCACGACGTCGTACGCGCCGACGCTGACTCCGCCCGTGGTGACGATGAGGTCGGCGCGGATCAGCTGGTCCTCGATGGTGGAGCGCAGTGTCTCCGCGTCGTCGGCGACCGCGCCGACGCGGTACGCGATCGCTCCGGCGTCGCGGGCGGCGGCGGTGAGGGCGAAGCTGTTGGAATCGTAGATCTGGCCCTCGGCCAACTCCTCGCCCGGCTGGACGAGTTCGCTGCCGGTGGACATGACGACGACGCGCGGGCGCGGGCGCACGCGTACGGTGCCGCGGCCGATCGCGGCGAGGAGGGCGATCTGGGGCGGTCCGAGGACCGTGCCGGCCTCCAGCGCGCGGTCGCCCGCCTTCACGTCGCTGCCCTTGGCGCGCACGTGCGCGCGCGCCTCGGCGGGGCGGTGCACACGGACCTCGCCGGAGGCACCCTCGGGGGCGGCGCTGTGGGCGCGCATCCCGGAGACCGGGCCCTCGCCCAGGCCGCCGTCGGTCCACTCGACGGGGACGACGGCCTCGGCGCCGGGCGGGAGCGGGGCGCCGGTCATGATGCGGGCGGCCTGGCCCGGCCCGACGCGGAGCGGCCGGGCCTGGCCCGCGGCGACGTCCCCCACGACCGTGAGCACCGCGGGGAAGTCCTCGCTCGCGCCCGCCACGTCGGCGGCCCTGACCGCGTACCCGTCCATCGAGCTGTTGTCGAAGGGGGGCAGCGAGAGGGGCACCGTGATGTCCTCGACGAGGACGCAGCCCTGTGCGTCGAGGAGCTGGAGCTCGATGGGCTCCAGCGGGCGGACCGTGGCGAGGATGTCCTCCAGGTGCTCCGCCACCGACCAGACGTGCTGCTGACCGGTGACGTGCGTGGTCGTGCTGCTCAAGGTGCTACATCTCCTCGGTGACGTAACTGCGAAGCCAGGCGCGGAAGTCCGGGCCCAGGTCCTCACGTTCGCACGCGAGTCTGACAATGGCACGCAGATAGTCGCCACGGTCTCCGGTGTCATACCGGCGGCCCTTGAAGACGACGCCGTGGACGGGGCCGCCGGCCTTCTCGTCGTCGGTGAGCTGCTGGAGGGCGTCGGTGAGCTGGATCTCGCCGCCGCGGCCCGGCTCGGTCCGGCGGAGTATCTCGAAGATCGCGGGGTCGAGGACGTAGCGGCCGATGATCGCGTAGTTCGACGGGGCGTCCGCGGGGTCGGGCTTCTCGACGAGGCCGGTGATCTTGACGACGTCGCCGTCCTCGGTCGCCTCGACGGCGGCACAGCCGTAGAGGTGGATCTGCGAGGGCTCGACCTCCATGAGGGCGATGACGCTGCCGCCGCGCTGCTCCTGGACGTCGACCATGCGGGCGAGCAGGGGGTCACGCGGGTCGATCAGGTCGTCGCCGAGGAGGACCGCGAAGGGCTCCTGGCCGACGTGGGGAGCCGCGCACAGGACGGCGTGACCGAGGCCCCTGGGGTCGCCCTGGCGGACGTAGTGCATGGTCGCGAGGTCGCTGGACTCCTGGACCTTGGCGAGGCGGCCGGCGTCGCCCTTCTTCTGGAGAGCCGACTCGAGCTCGTAGTTGCGGTCGAAGTGGTCCTCCAGGGGCCGCTTGTTGCGGCCTGTGATCATGAGTACGTCGTCGAGGCCGGCGGACACGGCTTCCTCGACGACGTACTGGATCGCCGGCTTGTCGACGACCGGCAGCATCTCCTTGGGCGTTGCTTTGGTGGCCGGCAGGAACCGGGTGCCGAGGCCCGCGGCGGGGATGACAGCCTTGCTGATCCTGGGGTGCAACTCAGTCATGCGGTGAACCATATCCGTAGCGTCTGGGCGGAAGATTTGCTTCCAGTTAAGTTGATGCCTATATGAGGGGTTTGTGAGCTGGCTATGTGTTTGTCAAAGGCTGACAAGAACGCGTTGCGGGCAGAACTCCTCCAGGTGAGATCGGGGTTGCCCGCCGATGACGTCGAGACGGCGGCCGGGGCGCTCGCCCGCCAGGCGCTTGAACTTCCCGAGCTGGCCGGGGCGCGGACCGTCGCCGCTTACGTCTCCGTCGGCCGGGAACCGGGCACGCGCGCGCTGCTCGACGCGCTCCACGCGCGCGGGGTACGCGTCCTGCTTCCCGTGCTCCTCGACGACAACGACTTGGACTGGGGCTCCTACGACGGACAGGGGTCCCTCGCGCGCGTGCAACATGCGGGAAAGATGGCCCTGTTGGAGCCCTCCGGGGAGCCGCTCGGCACCGAGGCCGTCGTGGAGGCCGACGTGGTGCTGCTGCCGGGCCTCGCGGTCGACGGGCGCGGCATGCGGCTCGGCCGCGGTGGCGGCTCGTACGACAGGGTCCTCGCGCGCCTCGAGCGCGCGGACGCGGATCCGGCGCTCGTGGTGCTCCTGTACGACGGCGAGGTCGTGGAGCGCGTCCCCGAGGAGCCGCACGACCGTCCCGTGCACGCCGTGGTGACGCCTTCGGCCGTGCGCCGCTTCCGGTGAACCGTCTGCCCCGGTGACATGAAAGGGCCCTCCACGCGCGTGCGTGGAGGGCCCTTTCATGCGGTGTCGCCCGTTGTCACGGCCGCAGCACCAGGGTGTCCTTCGTGTTCGCGACGACCGCCTTCTCCGAGGAGACCCACGGGAGGAGGTCGCCCTTGGACCACTTCTCGGTCTGGTCGGTGTAGTGCGCGCTGAACGCGTGCCCCGAGGCTCCGGTGAGGTTGATCCACTTGGACTTGTCGAGGTCCGCGAGGTTGACCACCATGCGCATCGACGGGACCCAGATGACGCCGTAGCCGCCGGCCGCGTTCCAGCCGGTCGCGTCCACGGCCGCCTCGCCGCCGCCGAGCTTCCACGGGCCGCGGTTGAGCACGTACTGGAGCCAGCCGGGCCCGTCGGTGCCGAGGGTCTGGTTCTTCAGGCTCAGCTGGTGCAGCCGGCCCCAGCTCCAGGTGTCGATGTCCTTGCCGAGCTTGGCCGTGACGTCCCAGCGCGCGTCCTCCATGGCCCGCGCGAACAGCTGGTCGCGGGTCTTGGTCTCGGCGTCGGTGCGGGTGGCCGGGGCCTTCCACCAGTCGTTGTTCTCATCGTTGATGATCTTGCGGACGACCTCGAACCAGCGGTCGCCGCCGTCCGGCTGCGCCGAGTCCGCGTCGCGCTCGCCGCACTCGCGCACCCGGCGGTCCTCGTCCGCCGGGCCGGTGTCACCGGCCGGCTCGACGCTCAGGCACTGGCCCTTGACCCGCAGCTCCTTGGGGAGCTTGTTGCCGAAGGACAGCTTGAGGATGTTGCGCCAGACCGAGTTGAAGTACGCGGCGGCGGCCGAGTCCGGGTTCTGGGTGTAGTCCCAGTTCTCCAGGAGCTTCTGCGCCTCACGGACGTACTTGTCCGAGACATCGATCTTGAGCAGCTTGGGCACGAGCAGCTTGGCGATCTCGCTGCTGTTGTCCATCTGCATGGTGCGCATGTCGTCGGTGGAGATCTTGCCGCCGCCGGCGATCTTCGACTCGATCAGATCGGTGATGCGCTGGCTGCGCGTGCCGTAACCCCAGTCGGAGGTGAGGTGGTACGGGTACTTGTCCTTGTCGATGACGGCCTGGTTGGCGGTCACGATGTAGCCGCGTTTGGGGTTGTACTCGTACGGCAGCGCGGACTGCGGGATGTAGCTCTTCCAGCGGTACGCGGCGTCCCAGCCGGGGGCGGGCAGCGAGCCGTCGCCCTTGCCGCGGACCGGGATCTTGCCGGGCGCCTGGTAGCCGATGTTGCCCTTGGTGTCGGCGTAGATCAGGTTCTGCGAGGGCACCTCGAAGTCGGCGGCTGCCTTGCGGAAGTGCGTCCAGTCCTTCGCCTTGTCCAGCTCGAACACGGCGTCCATGGACTTGCCGGGGGTCAGCGCGGTCCAGCGCAGCGAGACCCCGTAGCCGTCGCCCCGGTCGGGGGCGGCCGCGTCGACCTTCGCCTTCTTGCCGACCTTGACCAGCTCGTCGTCCCGGTCGGAGATCAGCGGACCGTTGTTGGTCTCGCGGACGGTGATGGTCTTGTCGTCGCCGCCGGCGACCTTGATGGTCTCCTTGCGGGTCTTGAACGGGACCGTCTTGCCGTCGTACTGGTACCCGCCGCCGCTGTTCAGCTTCTCCAGGTACAGGTCGGTGACGTCGGCGCCGAGGTTCGTCATGCCCCAGGAGATGTCCTGGTTGTGGCCGATGATCACGCCGGGCATCCCGGCGAACGTGTAGCCCGTGACGTCGTACTGGCACGAGGGAGACAGGCTCCGGCAGTGCAGGCCCATCTGGTACCAGACCGACGGGAGCTGCGGCGACAGGTGCGGGTCGTTGGCGAGCAGCGGCTTCCCGGTGATGGTGTGCGCTCCGGAGACCACCCACGAGTTGGAGCCGATGCCGTTGCCGTTCGGGCCGACGGCCGCGGGGACCTGGTCCAGGGCGTCGGAGAGCCCGGTCAGCTGACTCTGGAGGCCGTCGGGGGCCTCGGTGTTGCCGGCGAGACCGGTGCCGGTGGCGCCTTCCGTGCTGGTACCGGCGCCGGTGGAGGTACCCGTTCCGGTGCTCGTACCCGTACCCGTACCCGTGCCGGTTTGATTTCCGGACCCGCCGGAACCCTCCCCGTAGGAGTCGGTCGCGCTGTCGTAGGAGCCCGACCGGACGATCGCCTTGTTCCGGTCGTACGGGTAGTCCGGGTACAGGTCCGCGATCTGCTGCGGGCCGAGGCGGCTCGTCATCAGGGAGCGGTCGATCTCTTCCTGCATGTTGCCGCGCAGGTCCCACGCCATCGCCTTGAGCCAGGCCACGGAGTCGGCCGGCGTCCACTTCTGCGGCGCGTAGTCGTTGGTGAACCCGAGCGCCGCGTACTCGACGGAGATGTCCGCGCCGTCCTTGCCGGCGAGGTAGGCGTTGACTCCCTTGGCGTACGCCTGGAGGTACTTCTTCGTCTCGGGCGAGAGCTTGGAGTCGTACTCCTTCTGCGCCACCCGGTGCCAGCCGAGCGTCCGCAGGAACTCATCGGTCTTGACCTGGCTCTTGCCGAACATCTCCGAGAGCCGGCCGGAGGTCATATGGCGGCGGACGTCCATCTCCCAGAAGCGGTCCTGCGCCTGCACATAGCCCTGGGCCATGAACAGGTCCTCGTCGGACGAGGCATAGACCTGAGGGATCCCGTAGGAGTCCCGTTTCACGTCCACTGGACCGGAGAGCCCGTCGAGCTTGATCGAGCCCTTCGTCTGCGGGAGGGAGGCACGCACGGTACTGACGCTCCAGTACGTGCCGTAGCCGATGCCCGCGACAATGGCCAGAACCAGCACGATCACGATCAGTCGGGCTCTGCGGCCCTTCTTCTTGCCGGACGAATGGCCGGAAGAGGCGTTGGTGTTCGAGGGCATCGCTGTCCTTGCTGTCCTTCGCGAGCGGCAGAGCGGGCTGCAGGCGGGCTGTGGGGTCACGGAGCGCTGGAGCAACCATAGGCGCAGGGCACGGCGGCCTCGGACGCGGTGTCAAGAACCCGGGGCCCCAAACCGCCCGAGGTCACCCTGGACGGCGTCAAGAAAGCGTTAACGATTAGGTAAGGTAATGAAGTACCTGGTCGTTCCGCGGCGTCCCGTACACCCGTACGGGCCCTCCCGTACGGCCTTCGGAGGAAGGAAACAGCCCCTGACTGTCCACCACCTCAACCAGCTCCTGCTCGTCTGTTCGCTGGTCCTGCTGATCGCCGTGGCCGCCGTGCGCATCTCCTCGCGCAGCGGTCTGCCGAGCCTGCTCCTCTACCTCGGCATCGGGGTGGCCATGGGTCAGGACGGCATCGGCAACGTGTCGTTCAGCAACGCCGAGCTGACGCAGGTCATCGGCTACGCGGCCCTCGTCGTGATCCTGGCCGAGGGCGGCCTCGGCACGAAGTGGAAAGAGATCGAACCGGCGCTGCCGGCCGCCGTCATGCTGTCGCTGGTCGGAGTCGCCGTCAGCGTGGGCGTGACGGCCGCCGGGGCGCACTACGTCGTGGGCCTGGAGTGGCGGCAGGCGCTCATCATCGGCGCGGTGGTGTCCTCGACGGACGCCGCGGCCGTCTTCTCCGTGCTGCGCAAGGTGCCGCTGCCGTCCCGCGTGACGGGCGTCCTGGAGGCCGAGTCCGGCTTCAACGACGCCCCTGTGGTGATCCTGGTGGTGGCCTTCTCCACGGCCGGACCCGTCGAGCACTGGTACGCCCTCATCGGCGAGATCGCTCTCGAACTCGCGATCGGCGCCGCGATCGGGATCGCGGTGGGCTGGCTCGGCTCCTTCGGCCTGCGGCACGTCGCGCTGCCCGCCTCCGGCCTCTACCCGATCGCCGTCATGGCCATCGCCGTCACCGCGTACGCCGCCGGAGCCATGGCCCACGGCAGCGGGTTCCTCGCCGTCTACCTCGCCTCGATGGTCCTCGGCAACGCGAAACTGCCGCACTGGCCCGCCACGCGCGGCTTCGCCGAAGGGCTCGGCTGGATCGCGCAGATCGGCATGTTCGTCCTGCTCGGCCTGCTCGTCACCCCGCACGACCTCGTGGACGACGCATGGCCCGCGATCGTCATCGGCCTCGTCCTGACGATGGTGGCGCGCCCCCTCAGTGTCGTCCTGAGCCTTCTGCCGTTCCGGATGCCCTGGCAGGAGAAGGCCCTCATGTCCTGGGCCGGACTGCGCGGCGCGGTGCCCATCATCCTGGCGACCATCCCGATGGTGAACGGCGTCGAGGACAGCACCCGGATCTTCAACATCGTCTTCGTCCTCGTAGTCGTCTACACGCTCATCCAGGGACCGACCCTGCCCTGGCTCGCCCGGAAGCTGCGGCTCGGCAGCGACTCCGCGTCCGCCGCCGACCTCGGCATCGAATCGGCGCCCCTGGAGCGACTGCGCGGACATCTGTTGTCCGTGACCATCCCCGAGGAGTCCCGGATGCACGGCGTCGAGGTCAGCGAGCTGCGGATGCCCTCGGGCGCCGCCGTCACGCTCGTCGTGCGCGAGAAGCAGTCCTTCGTACCGCTGCCGACGACCGTCCTGCGGCACGGCGACGAACTGCTCGTGGTGGCGACGGACCAGGTGCGGGACGAGGCCGAGGCCCGGCTGCGAGCCGTGGCACAGGGCGGCAAGCTCGCCGGATGGCTCTCGGGGAACGGGGCCCCGGGGCGCGGACGGCGGGCTCAGTAGGCGGGGAGCCGGGACTCCGGGCGGGAACTTGGGCGCCTGGGCGGGAGCGAGGACGCCGGGTCGGGAACTTGGGCGCCTGGGCGGGAGCGAGGACGCCGGGTCGGGAACTTGGGTGCCGGGGCAGAAGCCAGGGCTCCTTGCGGGAGCCGGGACTCCTTGCGGGAGCCGGCGGGTGGATGGCGGGCCGATTGCCGGTGGATGAAGTTCCGCTACGCGGAAGAAAGCGGCCCGTCCGACCGTTAGCATGGTCGGTACACACTTGAAGTTCCACCGACTCTGCCTGATGTAGAGCCGGCGCGACCGCAAAGCGGCCGCGGTTCCCTTGCATACCCTGCATGGCCCAGGCCCTCCTGGCGCGGACCCCGGTATCACTCGGTTCCCGGCGCATGAGGACGGCTCTCGGCGCACCCCACCGGGTCAGCGCTACCAGGCGGCAGAAAGGCAAGGGCCGTGCCAGAGAATTACACGGCCACGGTCACCGACAAGCGCCCCGGATACGGGCAGCTGCTGCGCACCCGCGGCGCCTGGACGTTCCTGCTCCCCGGCTTCGCCGCCCGGCAGCCGTTCGCGATGCTCACCATCTCGACGGTCCTGCTCGTGCAGCACACCACCGGCTCGTACGGCACCGCCGGAGCCGTCTCCGCCACCACCGGCGTCTCCATGGCGCTGTTCGCCCCCTTCACGGGCAAGCTCGCCGACCGCTTCGGGCAGCGCGCCGTCCTCGTGCCCGGCGTCCTGCTGCACACGGCGTCCGTGCTCCTGCTGACGCTGCTCGCGCTCAGCGACGCCCCCCTGTGGGCCCTGTTCGTCGCTGCGGTCCCGACCGGCGCCTCCACGCCGCAGATCGGGCCCATGGTGCGGGCCCGCTGGGGCGTCAAGCTCCAGGGCTCGCCCCTGATGACCACGGCCGCCGCCTTCGAGTCGGTCACGGACGAGTTCACGTTCGTGCTCGGCCCGCTGTTCGCGACCGCTCTGTGCACCGGCGTGCACCCCGCCGCCGGTCTCGTCACGGAGGCGTCCCTGACGCTCGTGGGCGGCTTCCTGTTCGCCGCGCAGCGCGGCACGCAGCCCCGGCCCTCGCGGTCCGCGGGCGACGTCCACGCACGCGTGGAGCATGTTTCCGCACTCCGCGTCCCCGGCGTGCGCGTCCTGATCGTGGCGTTCCTCGGCATCGGCTCCGTCTTCGGCGGCATGCAGGTCGCCCTGGCCGCCTTCACCGAGTCGATCGGCGAGCCGGGCCTGAACGGTGTCCTGTACGGGACGTTCGCCGCGGGCAACATGCTCTCCGGCATCGTCTGCGGAGCCGTCGCCTGGAAGATCGCGCCCCAGCGCCGCCTCCTGCTCGCCTACACCGCCCTCGCCGTGACCGCCTCCGGCCTCTGGGCCGCGCAGTCCGTTCTCCTGCTCGCCGGGATCGGCCTGCTGGTGGGCACGTGCATCGCCCCGGCCCTGATCACCGGGTACACGCTCGTCGAGAAGCTGGTCCCCCCGACCGCCCGCACCGAGGCCTTCACATGGCTCACGGGCGCGGTCGCGCTCGGCCAGGCAGCGGCCGTCACGGTCGCCGGCCAGCTGGAGGACCACCTCTGGGACGGCGCCGGATTCCTCGTCCCGATGGGCGGCACGGTGCTCGCCCTGCTGCTCCTGGCGACCCTGCGATCCCGGCTCGTCCCGCCGTCGACAGGCCTGACCGTGGCGCGTGGCGTCGGTCACCGAGTGCCCGTGTCAGTGGACTGATCTCGCGGAATACGTCACTATGGATTGTCGTTAGCACTCATCGAGTGAGAGTGCCAGGAGGAAGCAAGTGCCGACGTACCAGTACCAGTGCACCGAATGCGGCGAGGGCCTCGAGGCGGTGCAGAAGTTCACCGATGACGCCCTGACCGTGTGCCCCAGCTGTGACGGACGCCTCAAGAAGGTGTTCTCGGCGGTCGGCATCGTCTTCAAGGGATCGGGCTTCTACCGCAACGACAGCCGCGGCTCCTCGTCGAGCAGCTCGCCGGCGTCGTCGGCGGCGAAGTCGGCCTCGGACACGAAGTCTTCGTCCTCGGACTCCAAGTCGTCCGGGTCGTCGTCCTCCACGTCGACGTCCTCGGCCTCCGCTTCGTCTTCTTCTTCGAGCTCGTCCTCGAGCTCTTCCGCCGCGTAAGGCCGCTCGGCCGCTTCGGCCAAGTTCTTACGGAACCCTGTCGTCCTCCGACGACGGGGTTTTCGGCGTTCCCGGGCGGATACTGTGCCGGACATGGCGAATACAGTTCCGGGCACGGCTAACACGGCGAACACACGGGTCACGGCCGAGATCGGCGTCATCGGCGGCTCCGGCTTCTACTCGTTCCTGGACGACGTGACCGAGGTCCAGGTCGACACCCCGTACGGAGCGCCGAGCGACTCTCTGTTCCTCGGCGGGATCGCGGGCCGCAAGGTCGCCTTTCTGCCCCGCCACGGCCGCGGCCACCATCTGCCGCCGCACCGCATCAACTACCGCGCCAACCTCTGGGCCCTGCGCTCCGTGGGCGTCCGGCAGGTCCTCGGCCCCTGCGCCGTGGGCGGCCTTCGGCCCGAGTTCGGACCGGGGACGCTTCTGGTGCCGGACCAGTTCGTGGACCGGACGAAGGCTCGTGCGCAGACGTACTTCGACGGGGAGCCGCTGGCGGACGGGACCGTGCCGAACGTGGTGCATGTGTCGCCCGCCGACCCGTACTGCCCGGCCGGGCGCCGGGTCGCCGTGAAGGCGGCGCGCGGCCGCGACTGGGAGCCGGTGGACGGCGGGACGCTCGTGGTCGTCGAGGGGCCACGGTTCTCGACCCGCGCCGAATCCCGCTGGCATGCCTCTCAGGGGTGGTCGGTGGTCGGCATGACCGGGCACCCCGAGGCGATGCTCGCGCGTGAACTCGAGCTCTGCTACACGTCGTTGACCCTCGTCACCGACCTCGACGCGGGCGCCGAATCGGGCGAGGGCGTGTCGCACCACGAGGTTCTCCAGGTCTTCGCCGCCAATGTGGACCGGCTGCGGACGGTGCTCTTCGACGCGGTGGCGGGGCTGCCGACAGAGGGCGAGCGGGACTGCCTGTGCGTGAGGGCGCTCGGGGGGATGGACCCGGGGATCGTGCTGCCGTAGCCGCGTACTGAACGGTGTTGGCCGGTGCTGGCCGGTGCTGGCCGGTGCTGGCCGGTGCTGGCCGGTGCTGGCCGGTGCTGAACTTCGCCTTCGGGTGAGGGAGTTGTCCACAACCGGCGAGTAGTGCACGGGGCTCAGCGGGAATCTGCGCGGGCCTGGATCGTGGAGCGCGAGGCGAGCTTTCGAGCTTGCGCGTTCCGAGGCTTCTCGATGTTCTCCGATGCCTCTCGATCCAGGTGGTGGTCGCCCATGTCCCCGTTCAGCACTCCCCCGACGTGCGAGGTCCCGCATTTCGCGCCGCTGCGGGTGCGCGGTGGGCGGTGGCGGCCACGGCGTGCGGGCCGGCACCGGCGGCGGGCGGTCGCCGCGGGGCTCGCCGTGACGGCGGCGGTGCTGGTGGCCGCGGGGCCGTCGGGGGCGGGGTCCTCCGGTTCCGGGTCCTCAGGCGCGGGATCCTCAGGCTCCGAGATCTCGGGCTCCGGGCGGGAGCGGGTGCGGCGGTCGGTCGTGACGGTGTCCGCGCCGGTGCGGATCGCGGACGCGGCGGCGGTGCGGCTGCTGCGGCCCGGTGACCGGGTCGACGTGGTGGCGGCGGGGCCGGGAGCCGGTGACGGGCAGGAATCCGGGGGCCGGGGCGGCAGGGTCGTCGCGGCGGGGGCGCGGGTCAGTTCCGTTCCGGATTCCGCGGAGTCGGCGGAGTCCGCCGGCGAAGTTGCCGCGGAGGGCGGCGCTCTGGTCGTCCTGTCCGTGCCCCGAGAGACGGCGGCGCGGCTCGCCGGGGCCGGTGCCACCTCGCGGCTGGCGGTGACCCTGTGGTGATCGATTTCGGGTGCCCGGACGGGCCGGTCCGCACGGTTTCGAAGTCAAGTCCCTCGTTCGAGTTGGCGAATTGGACAGGCCGGCCAGGCGCTGTCGTAGGTTGCGGAGCTGTTTGCTCCACATCCTGCACAAGTGAAGAGAGGCCTTCTGGTGAGCGAGAAGAAGAAGCCGAGTCTGTGGGAGGGCTTCAAGGCCTTCTTGATGCGCGGCAATGTGATCGACCTTGCGGTCGCCGTCGTCATCGGAGCCGCGTTCACCAACATCGTGAACTCCGTCGTGAAGGGCGTCATCAACCCACTGGTCGGCGCGTTCGGCACGAAGGACCTGAACGGCTACACGTCGTGCCTGAAGGGCACCTGCCCGGGCGACGACGGCATCGAGATCCTGTGGGGCTCGGTACTCAGCGCCACCCTCACGTTCCTGATCACGGCCGCGGTCGTGTACTTCCTGATGGTGCTGCCGATGGCCAAGTACCTCGCCAGGAAGGCGGCCCGGGATGCCGCGAAGGAAGGCGCCGCGGAGGTCGTGGAGCTGTCCGAGCTGGAGGTCCTGAAGGAGATCCGCGACGCCCTGGTGGCGCAGCGCGGCTCTGGGCACAGCGAGCAGTAGCCGCGGCTCAGAGGTGGTGGGGCGGCTTCTCGTCGAGGAAGCGTGCCAGGTCGGCGGCGCTGTCGCTGCCGAGAGTGGGCCGCTCGCCCCACCCTTGGTCCGTGTCGTCCGAGGACTGCGTGCTCAGCGGATCGTCGAAGACCAGCGCGCTCTTCGGATCGCGCGGTTCGGGGTCGGGGGCGGTGCTCATGCCCCCAGCGTACGTCCGTCGGGGGGCGGGGCGTCAGGAGCGGGGTGCGGAGGTGCGGAGGTACAGGGGTACAGGGGTACGGAGGTACAGGGGAGCGGGCCGCTCGGGTCGTCGGCCGCTCGGGTCGTGGGGGCAGCTGGGGGATACGGCGCCCTTGCGGACCTAGAACGACCAGCAGACGCCGATGGACGTGGCCGTAGGAGCCCACGAAGCACCGCAGTTAGCTGGTCACGGCGAAGTTCGCGGACATCGCCGGCGGGCATCGTGGCCGCGCTCACCGTCGCCGTGGGCGTGAACATCACGCCCGCAGGGCGTGCGCGGAGGCGGTCCCCGGGCCCAACTCGCGTGATACGCATGCCGTATGACGACGCCCACGCGCAATGCCCTGACCGATGTCTCCGGCCTGCGGGTCGGTCATGCCACCCGCGCCGGCGAAGGCGGCTGGCTGACCGGGACGACGGTGGTGCTCGCGCCCGAGGGCGGGATGACCGCCGCTGTGGACGTGCGAGGCGGCGGCCCGGGCACGAAGGAGACGGACGCGCTCGACCCGCGCAATGTGGTCCGGTATATCGACGCGGTGACCCTGACGGGCGGCAGCGCCTACGGCCTGGACGCCGCGTCGGGTGTCATGGCGTGGCTGGAGGAGCAGGGCCGGGGCGTACGTGTGGGGGCCGGGCCGCGCGAGGTGGTGCCTGTCGTCCCCACCGCGTGCGTCTTCGATCTGGGGCGCGGAGGGGAGTTCCGGGCCAGGCCCGACGCGGCGACGGGCCGCGCGGCGGTGGAGGCGGCGGCCGCCTCCGCGCCGGGCTCGCCTGTCGCGGAGGGCTCGGTGGGCGCGGGCACGGGCGCGGTGATCGGCGGGCTGAAGGGCGGCGTGGGCACGGCGAGCACGGTGCTCGACTCGGGGGTGACGGTCGCGGCGCTGGTAGTGGCCAACGCGGTGGGCTCCGCGGTCGATCCGGCGACGGGCGCGCTCTATGGGCGGTTCTTCGCCCCGGACCGGGCCGACGCGCGGGACGGCGGACCCCACCCGCACTCGCACCCGTATCCGTACCCCTCGCCGGAGACGCACGCGGCGGCGCAGGAACGGATCGCGCGGACCAAGGAGGAGGCCGCCGGACAGGCGCCGCCGATGAACACCACGCTCGCCGTCGTCGCCACGGACGCGGTGCTCACCCGCTCCCAGGCGCACAAGCTCGCGGGCACCTCGCACGACGGCATCGCGCGCGCCGTCCGTCCGGTGCACCTCCTCAACGACGGGGACACCGTCTTCGCCGTCGCGACCGGTACGCGCCCGCTCGACGAGGCCAACCCCCTAGCGCTGAACGACATCCTCGCGGCGGGCGCGGACATGGTGACACGGGCGATCGTGCGGGCGGTGCTCGCGGCGGAGTCGGTGCGGGGGCCGGGCGGGACGTTCCTCTCGTACGGGGATCTGTACGGGAGTTGAGGCACGGGCGCCCACCACCCGGGGGCGCGCCAAGGCACACGGAACACACGTCCCACGGAGCACGCGGCTCACGGAACTCATGACTCACGAAGCCCAGGATTCACGTAGCGCCCGGCCCGTCCGGTTCCTGGCGTGACCTGTGTCTCCGTTCACATCTTCCCGAAGGAACCTTTACGGTCAGTTCGCCCTCTCTACACGCACTGGAGTAACTGACGAATCATGGAGTATCTCGTGACAACCCCGGACACAGCCGCGCACCAGCAGCACCCCCGGCAGCCCGAGCAGGGCCGCAGGCGTACCGCGCGGCGGGTCCTGGTGGCGACGGCCGCGGTCGCCGTCGGCGCGCTCGCACTCACCGCCTGCGGCGGCAGCGCCGACGCGGAGAACGCCGATGGCAAGAACGGCGACACCAAGGCCAAGGGCTCGTCCGCCGCGCAGATCACGATCTCGGCCAAGGACGGCTCGACGGGGGCGTCCATCAACGCGACGGGCGTGAAGGTCGAGTCCGGCAAGCTCACCGACGTGAAGATGACGGAGCCCGACAGCGGGAAGACCGTGCCGGGCTCCCTCACCGCCAACGGTTCGACGTGGAAGCCCAAGGAACAGCTCGAGCGCGGGACGAAGTACCGCATCTCGGCCACCGCCAAGGATTCCGACGGCCGTACGGCAGCCGCCAACTCGATCTTCACCACGGTCACCACGTCGGGCAGCTTCATCGGCACGTACACGCCGGACGGCGGCACCACCGTCGGCGTCGGCATGCCGGTCTCGTTCACCTTCGACAAGGCGATCACGAACAAGAAGGCCGTGCAGTCGCACATCACGGTCTCCTCCAGCAGCGGCCAGCAGATCGTGGGCCACTGGTTCGGCGCGCAGCGGCTCGACTTCCGCCCCGAGGAGTACTGGAAGGCCGGTTCCAAGGTCACGATGAAGATCGACCTGGACGGCGTGCAGGGCGCGAACGGCGTGACGGGCGTCCAGAACAAGACGGTCAGCTTCACCGTGGGCCGCTCCCAGGTCTCCACGGTCGACGTCAACACCCAGACGATGACGGTCGTACGGGACGGCAAGACGATCAAGACGATCCCGATCTCGGCCGGCAGCGCACAGCACACCACGTACAACGGGCAGATGGTGATCTCCGAGAAGTTCGTGCAGACCCGGATGAACGGGTCGACGGTCGGTTTCGGCGGCGAGTACGACATCCCTGATGTCCCGCACGCGATGCGCCTGTCCTCGTCCGGCACGTTCATCCACGGCAACTACTGGTACCCGAAGGGCAATCCGCCCTTCGGCCGCTCCGGCACCAGCCACGGCTGCATCGGCCTCGCGGACGTCCAGGGCGCGGGCGGCGCGACGATCGCCAAGTGGTTCTACGACAACTCGCTCGTCGGCGACGTGGTGACCGTCAAGCACTCCCCCGACACCACCATCGCGCCCGACAACGGCCTCAACGGCTGGAACATGTCGTGGAGCCAGTGGACGGCGGGCAGCACCGTCTGACGGGCTCATCAGGACGGGCCGCGCGGGAACTTCCCCGCGCGGCCCGTTCGTTTCTGATTTCGAGGACATGATGTCCGACCTAGGGGCTACGGTATGCACCCACAAGGTGACATGTAGCAACGCCGGGAGATGCCTTGAGCGTTCCGTACGACACCGCAGCGTACGAGCCACCCGAGTCGCACGAGTCGCATCAGCCGGACGGCACGCACCAGCCGGATGAGCACCTCGGGCGCCTGCTGGGCCGGGCCCTGAACTCCTTCGAGCTGCCCGACGAGGTCCTCGCCCGCCTCGACTGCGCGCTCGCGTACGACAGTTCGCTGCACTCCGCACACCACAGCGCGGGCCTGCACCGCGAGACGTACCGGCACACGTGGCTGCTCGCGGACGGCAGCGCGCTCACCCTGTGGGAGCTCGTCCACAACACGATGCCCGGGCGGGGGACCCAGCACGAGGTGTACACGTCGGAGGAGGACCTCCACCTGGCGACGGACCGCCTCCCGCTGCCCCGCGAGGCCGCCCCCGACTTCGAGCTGCCGCTCCAGGTCCCGTCGATCCCCGAGCCGCGCCGCAGTTACGCGGCCGACGGCTCGGCGGACCACGCCCGCCGCCTGCTGCGCCGCGCGGAGAACGAGGACCGCCCGGGACCCGACACGGCCCGGCTCCTGCACACCGCCTACGCGCACCAGATCACGCAGGCGTTCGGCCGCCCGCGCCTCGGCTTCACGCTGTACGAGCACGCGTTCCTGCTGCACGACGGCAGCGAGATCAGTCTCTGGGAGATCGAGCACACGGCGACGCCGGACGGCCGTCACATGTGCGAGGTGTACGCCACGCAGGACGAGGCCCGCGCGGCGATGCAGCGCCGCGCCACCGACCGCTCCCGCCCCAGCTGCGGCTAGCTTTACAAGCGCCGGCCGCGGCCGGCGACTAACGGCGGCTGAACTGTCGTACCAGGCCCGCGAACGCGTCGCGCTCGTCCGGCGTCAGCGGCACGGACTCCTGGGCGGGCGGACCGCCCTGGACCGGCAGCGAGGCGAGGGGCTGCTCGGCGCCCCAGCCCACATGGCGCACCAGCCGGACGAGACCCACCACCCACACCACGGTGGCGGCCGCGAGGAACGCCACGCCTATCTGCTGGAAGTACGACAGGTGTTCAGGCATGGGCCCAGTCAACACCACGGTCCCGGACTTTGGCCCCGGACCGTGACGTATCTCGCATGAGCGGACAGTTCCGAACTACAGGGGGCAACCGGCATCTTCGGCTCCTCTTCCCTCTCGGCAACCGCCAGCGGGACCACGGAATCCAAATAATGCTCTCGAAGGGGTGTCGGGACAGCACGTAAATGCGCGGTCAACGAAATAAAGGTCACCTATGCGCACTTCTATCCAGCGGCCATCCAGCCGTCCTGATCGGCGTGCACACTGAAGATCATTACTGAAGGTCGCGCAATCCGTGATGGATGCCGTGACTCTCGGCATCCGCCGCCGCTGGTCTCCGGGAGCGCCATGCGGCGGAACCAAAATCAAGTCGAAGCCCTTGACCGCCTCTCACGCACGACGGACCCGAAGCGCCTCGCGCGTCTCTTGCCGGGGTGCGACGATAGAACGACTCAGTTCACTCACGGCTTTCGGGGTGATGAGGATGATGAAGGCAGCATTGCGGAGTGTCAGCATTGTCGCCGCAGCCGCCTGCTGTTTTGCGCTCGGTGAATGGAGCGCATCAGCGAGTGAGTCAGGTGCCCTGCCACAGAAGTCGCAGGCCGCACCGACGAAGTCGACACTTCGGTGTTATGCGACGCGCAGCAGTCCGGAAGCGATCACCTGCTACCGGTTTTCCGCGAAGGCCGAGTTCAGGCACGGCGACATGGTCTATGTGCCGATGCTCATCCAGGTGCCTGCGCCTGCACATCCGCCGTCCGTGACTATCGTCAACAGCCTGAACGACGTTCGGCCCGAGTAACACGGTTCGGGCGGCCGACCCAGTGGCGAAACGCCGGGGGTGCCGGGGCCGGTGCCCGTACTTGGCGGAGTCGGCGAGCGTCTCCGTAGCCGTACAGGCACAAGAGCCCGGCCTCCTCGCGGAGAACCGGGCCCTTCGGGGTACCTACCGTGCCTGCGGCACCTGCGGCCCCTACTGACCCATCACGTACTTGACCGTCGGGCCCGTGGTCCAGCCGCCGTCCACGGCGAGCTCGGCGCCGGTGACGTACGAGGAGTCGTCCGAGAGCAGGAACACGGCCGCCTTGGCGATCTCGTCCGCCTCGCCGACGCGGCCCATCGGAGTGTTCGGGTAGCCGCCGTCGCCCTGCTGAATGCCGAGCTGGGCCGTCATCGGGGTGTAGATCATGCCGGGATGCACGGAGTTGACGCGGATCTTCGCCGTACCCTGCTCGACCGCGGCGAGCTTGGTCAGGCCGCGCACGCCCCACTTGGAGGCGCCGTAGGAGCCGGTGAGGGCGAGGCCCATGAGGCCGGCGGCGGAGGAGATGTTGACGATGGAGCCGCCGCCGTTGTCCTTCATCGCGTTGATGGCCGTCTTCATGCCGATGAAGACGCCGGTGAGGTTGATGTCGAGGACCTTGCGGAAGTGCTCGACGGTCTCCGTCTCCAGGGGCTGGCCCGTGGAGATGCCCGCGTTGTTGACCAGGCCGTCGATCCCGCCGAACTCGGCGATGGCGAACGCGGCGACGGCCGTCCAGTCCTCCTCCGACGTCACGTCGTGCCGCATGAAGCGGGCGCGCTCGCCGAGCCCCGCGGCGAGGGCCTTGCCCTCGTCCTCCAGGACGTCGGTGACGACGACGTTGGCACCGGCCTCGACGGCGCGGCGCGCTGTCTCGGCGCCGATGCCGCGGGCTCCGCCGGTGACAAGGACGGTCTTGCCGGTGAGGTTGTTCATGGGTGCTCCAGAAGAAGTCGAGGGAGAAGTCGAGGGTGGAACAGGGGAGTTCAGGGGATGCGGGCGCGGACGGGGGCTAGGCCGGGGCCCAGGGGAAGTCGCCGAGCGACGCGAGGCACCGCGCGGCGAGCGCCGCGGGCCCGAGCTCCCCGCCGGCCGGGGCGTCGCTCGTGGCCCAGGTCTCCACGCCTACGCGAATGGCCGTGCAGGCGACCCCGGCGGCCAGGCGCAGGGCGAGTGACGGGGGTACCCCCGTGTCACCCCCGCCCCCCACCCGCTCCTCAAGGGCCGCCAGCAACGTGGCTTCCGACGCGTGGCAGGCGGTGCCCCACACCGCTTGCAGCGCCGGGCTCTCCGCCGCCATGCGCAGCAGGGACCTGACCCACTCCAGGGATTCCACGTTCGCCGCGTCGTCCGCGGTGAGCGACCGGGCGACCGCGTGCCGCAGCGCCTCGGGCACGGAGAGTGCAGCCGGGGCGTCACGCACGGCCTCCGCCCACTGCTGGGCTCCCGCGGCGAAGAGCGGGGCGACCGCTTCTTCCTTGGTCGCGAAGTAGCGGTAGAAGGTGCGCGGGGCGACCCCCGCGGCGCGGGCGATGTCCTCGGCGCGGGTGGCGCGCAGGCCGTCCTCCACGAAGAGCGCCGCCGCTGTGCGGGCGATGTCCAGGCGGGTGGCGGCCTTGCGTCGTTCCGTCAGCGTCTCAGTCGTAGAGCTACCTGGCATGAAGTCATGGTATGCCTATGTGGCAGAATCTGCCACCGATCTGGCGTGCAACCAAGGGGTGGGCGAGAGCAGTGCGGCGGCGACGTTTCCTTCTTCAGACGGCCGGGCTCGCCGGCGCCGCGGCCTACGGGCTCAGCGGCTGCGGTTCCGGCTCGTCGAAGTCCTCCCTCGACCTGATGGTGGCGAGCTACGACCAGAGCGTCGGTTCCGCGATCGGAGACCAGTGGGACCAGGTCGTCAAGGCGTACAAGAAGGTGAAGCCGGACGTCACGGTGCATGTCGAGCGGATCCCGTTCGCCAAGCTGGACCGGACCCTCGCCCAGCGGGTGAAGGACGGCAAGGCGCCCGACATCGCGCAGTCCAACGCCTTCGCGACGTTCGCCGACCAGCGCAAGCTCTACCCGGTGTCGGAGCTCTTCGACATCCCCACCCAGGCCGACTTCACGCAGTCGTTCGCCCAGGCGGGCACGGCGCACTACGTCCAGTACGGCATCCCGTTCATGGCGAGCACCCCGCGCCTCTTCTGCAACACGACACTCTTCGAGCGCGCGGGCATCTCCGCGCCCGGCTCGTGGGACGAACTGCACTCCGCGGCAAAGGCGTTGAAGGCCATCGACGTGACGACGCCCTACGGCCTCCAGCTCGGCCCCGAGGCCGCCGAGGACGAGGCGCTCGCCTGGCTGCTGGCCGGCGGTGGCACCTACGCGGGCGTCACCGGCTACGACTTCGCGACCAGCAGCAACATCGCGACGCTGACCTGGCTGCGCGACCGCCTCGTCGGCGAGGGCCTGGCCGGCGCCGCGCCCCAGCTCCTCGACCGGACGGCCGCGTACGAGCAGTTCCTGCGCGGGCAGATCGGCATGATGATCGCCCACCCGGTCCTGATGAACGCGGCCGACGAGGCGAAGGTCCCGTACGCGCACGCGGCGTTCCCGCAGCGGGACGGGGGCGCGGCGGCACCGCTCGGGCTGAGCGACTGGCTGCTCGCGTTCAAGCAGAACGGCCGCAGGGCCGAGTGTGGCGAGTTCCTGACGTACCTCTACAGCCGTAAGTCGGCCCGGACGTACGGGGGCGGCCAGGCGGCGCTGCCCGTGACGGCGTCCGCGTCGGACTCCCTGCGCTCCGACCCGGCGCAGCGCCCGCTGTGGAAGTTCATCGACCAGATGCCGCGGGCGGAGTTCCAGCCGGTGAACCAGGCGTCCTGGCCCGACGTGCGGGCCGCGATCCGCGAGGACATCGGCTCGGCGGTCGTCCGGGGCGGCAACCCGCGCGCGGTGCTCCAGGCTCTGGACACGAAGGCGAACCGCGCGGAGATCCGCACGGCCGGCTGAACAACGAGCTGGAACGGAGAGTGGGCGGGCCCCCGCGCCATTGCGCGAGGGCCCGCCCACTCGAAGTCCCGCGGGAACTAGACCAGTTCCGGCGCCTTCTCCACCGGTCCGGCCTCCGGGTCCGCCTCCTGCGCGCCCCCTTCGACGTGCTGCGCGGGCCGCCCCGGCAGCGCGAACATCAGCAGGAAGATCACGGCGAGCACGCCGACGACGTACCACAGCGAGTTGCTGAACGCGTCGGTGAACGCCTGCCCGACCTCGGTCGGCGCGAGGTGGTCGCCGATCGTCCCGAAGAACACCACGGAGACCAGGCCGAGCCCGAGCGCCGTACCCATCTGCTGCGTGGTGTTGATCAGCCCGGACGCCGAACCGGCGTGCTCGCGCGGCACGTCGGAGAGCACCGCGTCGGTCAGCGGGGCGACGATGAGGCCCATGCCGACGCCCATCACGACGAGCGGCAGCGCCATCTGCCAGGACGTGATCCCGGCGCCGTAACGCCCGGCCTCCCAGATGTAGATCAGCAGTCCGGCGATCATCGCCAGCGCGCCGGTCTGGAGCACCTTGCGCCCGAACCTCGGCACGAGCTTCTGCACCGAGATCCCGGCCGCAGCCGACACGGCGATGGAGAACGGCACCCCGGTCAGACCCGCGTGCAGCGCCGTCCACCCGAGGCCGACCTGCATGTACATCGTCCACACCAGGAAGAACACGCCGAGCGCGACACCGAAGACGACCTGCACGGCGATACCGGCGGCGAAGCTCTTCACCTTGAACAGGGACAGCTCGACCAGCGGCGAACCGTCGCGCCGCGTCTTGTACTTCTCGTACACGACGAGCGCGCCGAAGACGAGGACGCTGGAGCCCATCACGACGTGGCCCCACACGGGCCAGCCCAGCTCGCGGCCACGCGTCAGCGGATAGATCAGCATGAGCAGGCCGAGCGTGACCAGCACGACGCCGACGAGGTCGAGCTTGAGGGCGCGGGGCGCCTTGGACTCGCTGATGAACCTGCGGCCGAGGAGCAGTCCGGCGATGCCGACCGGCAGGTTGATCAGGAAGATCGGGCGCCATTCGAGACCGAACAGATTCCACTCGGTGAGCAGCGCGCCGAGCAGCGGGCCGGAGACCGCGCCCAGGCCGACGATCATGCCGAAGAGGCCGAAGACCTTGCCGCGCTCCTCCGCGGGGAACGTGGCGTGCACGATCGACAGGACCTGGGGCACCATCATCGCGGCCATGCCGCCCTGGAGGATGCGCGAGGCGACCAGCATCTCGGGGTTCGCGGCGAAGCCGCAGAGCGCCGAGGCGAGCGTGAAGCCGGCGATCCCTACCAGGAAGAGCCGCTTGCGGCCGTAGATGTCACCGAGCCGCCCGCCGGTGATCAGGCCCGCGGCGAACGCCAGCGCGTATCCGGCGGTGATCCACTGGATCTGGCTCACGGTGGCGCCCGCGTCGCGCTGGATGGACGGGATCGCGATGTTGACGATCGTGACGTCGACCAGGTCCATGAAGGCGGCGGTCATCACGATGGCCAGGGCGAACCAACGTCGCCTGTCGGGGGTGGTCACGGGTGAAGTCATACGAGGAGACTAGGAGGCATGTAGGTCACACCATGTCCTACATGGCGCGCACCCTGGAATCTCCCGATAACGAATGCGCCGCGAAAGTCACGAGCGAGGGCGCCGCGAGCGGGACGGACACGACAACGGGACGCGAACGAGAGGGGACGCACCATGACCACCGACACCCCGGCCCGGCTGCTTCAACTGCTCTCCCTGCTTCAGACCCCGCGCGAGTGGCCCGGCGGCGAGCTCGCCGCGCGCCTGAGCGTCTCCCGGCGCACGGTGCGCCGGGACGTGGACCGGCTGCGTGATCTCGGCTATCCGGTGCAGGCGTCGATGGGCGCGGAGGGCGGCTACCGGCTGGTCGCGGGCAAGGCGCTGCCCCCGCTGGTCCTGGACGACGAGGAGGCGGTGGCGATCGCGGTCGGCCTGCGGGCCGGGGCGGGGCACGCCGTCGAGGGCGTGGAGGAGGCGTCCGTACGGGCCCTCGCCAAGCTGGAACAGGTGCTGCCCTCGCGTCTGCGGCACCGGGTCTCCACGCTCCAGGCCGCCACGATGCCGCTGACCGGCGGGGACGGCGCGTCCATCGCGACGGAGACGCTCACGGTCCTCGCGTCGGCGACGGCGGGGCAGGAGCGGCTGCGGTTCCGCTACCGCTCGGGCGACGGCACGGAGTCACGCCGTCTGACGGAGCCGTACCGGATGGTGTCCACGGGGCGGCGCTGGTATCTGGTGGCGTACGACATCGACCGGGACGACTGGCGCACCTTCCGTGTGGACCGGGTCGAGGAGCCGTTCGCCACGGGTGCGCGATTCGTTCCGCGGGAGCTGCCGACGGGGGACGCGGCGGAGTATCTGCGGCGGTCCATGTCGGGGCGCGGCAGGCCCTCGTACGACATCGACGTGACGTTCGAAGCGCCGGCGGACTTCGTGGTGGCGCGGCTGCCCTCGGCGCTGGGCGCGCCCGAGGCGCAGCCCGACGGGACCTGCCGGCTGCGCGCGACGGCGACCGACTCGGTGGAGTGGCTGGCGCTGCGGCTCGCGCTGGTGGACTGCGAGTTCACGGTGCACGGGCCGGTGGAACTGGCGGACTATCTAAGAGAGTTGAGCAGCCGTCTGGCCCGCGCCACGGACGGGCCGGTGACATCCGGCCCGTCCGGCGCCTGACGACGAGTGGCGCGGGGGTCCGGGGGCAGCGCCCCCGGAACCTCACGCGGCGGCATCGAACCCGGTGTCCCGAGCCAGCTTCTTCAGCTCGAGAAGAGCGTGCTTCTCGATCTGCCGGATCCGCTCGCGGGTCAGCCCGTGCTCCTTGCCGACCTCCGTGAGCGTGCGCTCACGGCCGTCGTCGATCCCGTACCGCATCTTGATGATGGACGCCGTGCGCTGGTCGAGGCGTCCGATGAGGTCGTCCAGCTCCTCGCTGCGCAGCAGCGTGAGGACGGACTGCTCGGGCGACACGGCGGACGTGTCCTCCAGGAGGTCGCCGAACTGGGTCTCGCCCTCGTCGTCCACCGGCATGTTCAGCGAGACCGGGTCGCGGGCCCAGTCCAGGACGTCGACGACGCGCGCGGGCTTGGATTCGAGCTCGGCGGCGATCTCCTCGGGCTCGGGATCCCGCCCGTTCTTCCGGTTGAACTCGCGCTGCACGCGCCGGATGCGCCCCAGCTCCTCCACCAGGTGGACGGGGAGCCGGATCGTGCGCGACTGGTCGGCTATCGAGCGCGTGATGGCCTGCCGGATCCACCACGTCGCGTACGTGGAGAACTTGAAGCCCTTGCGGTAGTCGAACTTCTCGACCGCGCGCACCAGGCCCGCGTTCCCCTCCTGGATGAGGTCGAGGAGCGGGAGACCGCTCCTCGGGTATCGCCGCGCGACGGCCACGACCAGGCGCAGATTGGACTTGATGAAGACGTCCTTGGCCCGCTCACCCGCGGCGACGAGCGCTTCGAGTTCCTCGCGGGACGCCTTGCCCGCGGCTTCGCTCTCCGCCTCGCCGCCGAGGATCTGCCGGGCGTACACGCCCGCCTCGATGGTCTGGGAAAGTTCGACTTCCTTGGCAGCGTCCAGCAGCGGTGTACGCGCGATCTCGTCGAGGTACATGCCGACCAGGTCGCGGTCGGCGATCTCGCCGCCTACGGCGCGAACACTGCGTCCGCCGTCGGTCTCGCCGGAGACGGCGGACTTACGACGGGCGACGGCACGGGTTGCCATGCGTGCTCCCTTGCGATGGTGGGCGGGGGCCTGCGGTGGACAGGTCCTGTGGTCCTGTGGTGTGGCACACCCTCCCGGGTGCCCTGCATCCGATGGAAACAACGACTGGAATCCGGACAGAATTCCCAAGCTGACCATCGATTTTCGTGATCATGCAGTACCCTGTGCCACCACCGGCCGGATACGGGGAGGCCCACAGCGTGACGGAGTCCACAGAAGTGCTGGTCAGGCCGGGCGGCGAAGCGGATCTCGACGCTCTCACCGACCTCTACAACCACTATGTGCGTGAGACGCCGATCACCTTTGACACGGCCGTCTTCACCCCGCAGGAGCGCCGTCCTTGGCTGCTCTCCCACCTTGAAGACGGCCGGCACCTGCTGCTGGTTGCCCAGGAGCGCGATTCCGGCCGCATCCTCGGCTACGCGACCTCGGGCCCCTTCCGCGCGAAGGCGGCGTACGACACCTCGGTGGAGGTCAGCGTCTACTGCGCGCCCGACTCGGGCGGCCGCGGCATCGGCACCCTGCTCTACGACGCGCTCTTCAAGGCGCTCGCGGACCAGGACGTCCACCGCGCGTATGCGGGCATCACCCAGCCGAACGAGGCCTCGGCCCGCCTGCACGCCCGATTCGGCTTCACCCACGTCGGCACGTACCGCGAGGTCGGCCGCAAGTTCGACCGCTACTGGGACGTGACCTGGTACGAGAAGCCGCTGAACGGGGTCTGAGCGGCGCGGGTGAGTGCGCCTGTCGGCCCGGGTTCGGAGGAGCCCCCGAAGGGGCGCGGGGAACCGCGCGACCAGCCCCCGCAGCCCTTGACCCGGCCACTCACCGACCGAACTGCACCGACCGCTTCGCCAGCCCCATCCAGAACCCGTCGATCACGCTCCGCTGCGCGTCCAGCTCACCGGCCTGGTCCGCCGCCCCCATCGCCACGAACAGTGGCGCGAAGTGTTCGGTCCGAGGGTGCGCCAGCGCACCCGCCGGGGACTTGTGGGTGAAGTCGAGCAGACCGTCCACGTCGCCGCTCTCCAGGGCGCGGTGCCCCCAGTCGTCGAACTCCGCCGACCAGGCCGGGATCCCGCCCTGCCGCAGCGCGGCGAGGTTGTGCGTGAAGAAGCCCGAGCCGACGATCAGGACCCCTTCGTCACGCAGCGGCGCGAGCTTGCGTCCGATGTCCATCAGCTTCTGCGGGTCGAGCGTCGGCATGGAGATCTGCAGGACCGGGATGTCGGCCCCGGGGTACATCTCGACGAGCGGGACGTACGCGCCGTGGTCGAGGCCGCGGTCCGGGATGTCCTGGACGGGGGTGCCGGGCCCGCGCAGCAGCTTCCGTACGGAATCCGCCAGTTCGGGGGCGCCGGGGGCCTCGTACCGCACCTGGTAGTAGTGCTCGGGGAAGCCCCAGAAGTCGTACACGAGCGGCACGGTCTCGGTGGCGCCGAGGGCGAGCGGGGCCTCCTCCCAGTGCGCGGAGACCATCAGGATCGCCCTGGGGCGCGGCAGTTCGGCCGACCACGCGGCGAGCTGGCCGGTCCACAGGTCGTCGTCGGCGAGCGGCGGCGCGCCGTGGCTGAGATAGAGGGCGGGCATACGCATGGCGACACTCCTGGATGACGTGACCCTGGATTGCTTGAAGTCTCAAGCTATGCCAACAGGGTAGCTCCGGGTTGTTTAATCTTCAAGAAGGAGGTACGTACAGTGGAACCCATGACGACGGCACGCACCCAAGCCCCTCGCTGGCTCTCGGACGAGGAACAGCGCACCTGGCAGGCGTATCTCCATGCGACCACGCTGCTGGAGGACCACCTCGACCGCCAACTCCAGCGGGACGCGGGCATGCCGCACATCTACTACGGGCTGCTCGTCCAGCTCTCCGAGGCGCCGCGCCGGCGTCTGCGCATGACCGAGCTGGCCATGAACGCGAAGATCACCCGCTCCCGCCTCTCCCACGCCGTCGCGCGCCTGGAGAAGAACGGCTGGGTGCGCCGCGAGGACTGCCCCTCCGACAAGCGCGGCCAGCTGGCGTGCCTCACGGACGAGGGGTACGAGGTCCTGACGCGGACGGCGCCCGGTCATGTCAGCGCCGTCCGGCAGGCGCTCTTCGACCGCCTCTCCCCGGAACAGCAGAAGTCCCTCGGCGAGATCATGAGGATCGTCGCCGAGGGACTTCAGCCGAAGGAGGCGGGGGCGGATCTCCCCTGGCTCCGGTAGTGCCCTGCGTCTTCTACGGGGTCAGTGCGCGATCACCGGGATCTGCACCTCGTCCTGAGCGCCCTCCGTGGAGCCGGAGGCCTTCGGGGCGGCGCTGCCCGGGACACCCGTGTTGATGAGGGTGAGGGCGATCGTCGCCGCCGCGGCCAGGATGCCGACGGCCCACCAGATGGCGTGGGTGTAGCCGTTCACCATGGCCTGCGCCTGGAGGAGCTTGGGGTTGGTGGCGCCGGCCGCGTGCGCGGCGACGTAGGCGGTGGTCGCCGACGCGGCGATCGTGTTCAGCAGGGCCGTGCCGATCGCGCCGCCGACCTGCTGCGAGGTGTTGACCATCGCGGAGGCGACACCGGCGTCACGCGGCTCGACACCGTGCGTGGCCAGGGACATGGCGGGCATGAACGCCGTACCCATACCGAGGCCGAGCAGCAGCTGCGCCGGCAGGATCAGGAACGGGTACGAGGAGTCGATCTCCAGCTGCGTCAGGATCAGCATGCCGAGCGCGGCGAGCAGGAAGCCGGGACCCATGAGCAGCCGCGGGCGGACCCGGGTCATCAGCCGGGCGCCGATCTGCGTGGAGCCCGTGATCATGCCGACGATCATCGGCAGGAACGCGAAGCCGGTGGTCACCGGCGAGTATCCGCGTACGACCTGGAGGTAGTACGTCAGGAAGAGGAACAGGCCGAACATCGAGATGACGGCGAGACCGAGCGACATGTAGACGCCGCCGCGGTTGCGGTCGAGCAGGACGCGCAGCGGCAGCAGCGGCGAGCGGACCCTGGACTCGGTGAACACGAACGCGAGCAGCAGCACGGCGGAGGCCACGAACATGCCGACCGTCGTGGCGTCGGACCAGCCGTTGGACTCGGCGCGCGTGAAGCCGTACACGAGGGAGACCAGGCCGAGGGTCGACAGGACGACGCCCGGGATGTCGAGCGACGAGCGGTTGCGGGAGCCGGCCGGCTCACGGATGACGAAGTAGGCGCCCGCGGCCGCGACGATCGCGAACGGGATGTTCACGAAGAACGTCCAGCGCCAGTCCAGGTACTCGGTGAGGAAGCCGCCGAGGATCAGGCCGACGGCGCCGCCGCCACCGGCGATCGCACCGTAGATGCCGAACGCCTTGGCGCGCTCCTTGGCGTCGGTGAACATCACCGCGAGCAGGGAGAGCGCGGCGGGCGCGAGCAGCGCGCCGAACACGCCCTGGAGGGCGCGGGCGCCGAGCATCATCGCCTCGCCCTGGGCCGCGCCGCCGAGCGCGGACGCGAAGGCGAAGCCGAGCAGGCCGGTGACGAAGGTCCGCTTACGGCCCCACATGTCGGCGATCCGGCCGCCGAACAGGAGCAGTCCGCCGAAGGCGAGCGCGTAGGCCGTGATGACCCACTGCTTGTTTCCGTCGGAGATGCCGAGGTCCTGCTGGGCCCACGGCAGCGCGATGTTCACGATGGTCGCGTCGAGCACGACCATCAACTGGGCGAGCGCGATGAAGACGAGCGCCTTCCAGCGCATGGGGTCTGCCTTGGGCAGATCTATTTTTGGCAAGGGGGTAGCCACGACGGCACTCCAAGTCTCAAATAAGCGTGAAATATCGGGTGTTACGGAAGCTGCTGAGGATGCTTGTGGGCTCCGCCGACGAGCCGGCGACGGCGGGGCGCGGGATGGATCAGGCCTGCCGGAGGTCCTCCAGAGTCGCGGGCGCTCCCGGAAGCTCCGAGCGGGCCGGTGCCATCAGGCCGTCGAGGAACAGCTGCAGATGACGGTGGACGAAGCGGTCGATGTCCAGGCAGGCGATGCCGGGCAGCGGCCGGGTGAGCTGGGAGAGGGCGACCATCAGATCCCCGACGGCGATGTCGGTGCGCAGCTGACCGGCCGCGCGGGCCCGCTCCATGAGGCCCTCGGTGCCGGCCTCGAGCCGGTCGCGGGCGGCCAGCAGATCGGGATGGTCCTTGTCGAAGCCGGCCGTGAGCATCGGGCACAGGGCGCCGATCCGCTCGTCGGCGGCCGCGTGCACGAACGTGCGCAGGGCGCCGAAGGACGCGTCCGGATCGGCGTCCGCGACGGCGAGCGCCCGTTCGGCGTGTTCGGTGACGCTGTCCATGACGGAGAGGACGACGTGCCGGAGCAGGTCGGCCCGGTCCGCGAAGTGCCGGTAGACCGTGGCGTTGCCGACGCCCGCGCGGCGGGCGATCTCGTCGATCGGCACCTCGGCCCCGAACTCGACGACCATCTCGCGGGCGGCGGCGACGATCCGCTCCCGGTTGCGCAGGGCGTCGGCACGCGGCTTGGGCACGCGCTTTCCCGTCGCGGGTGCGGTGGTGGCTGCGGCGCTCACGATTCTGGCTCCTTCCGGCGGACGTTGCGGTCATTCTCCGTTGCCTGCAAGTTCCGGGGAGTCGCTCCCCGTTTCGTGCGGACGTAGGGCTAAACGGGGAAGGTGTCCCCGGTTATTTCCCGCCATTCGTGTGACCTGAGTCACGCCTTCGAAAAACCCCACGATCGGCGCACCCAGCGAGCGACCCGGCACACCCCGTCACAGGGTGATCGAAGGACGCAGCCCGCTCCCGGAGCTGCCGGGGACCGAGGGCGAGGCGATCTCATTGCGGCACCGCATACGCAGGGCCCGGCGCAGCGCGGGGCTCGCGGGGCTCGCCGCCGTGGCCCTCGCCGTCACCACCTCTGCGAGTACGGGCCGCTTCATGGAACAGTCCCCGTCCACGTCCAGCTCGGGCTCCACGTCCCTGTCCCGGCCGGCCGCGCTGAACCCCTGCATGATCCAGGGCCCAGTGGCCGTACAGATGTCGGAGAGCATGCCCACACAGGCGGGTTACGCCCGCTCCACGGGCACCGTCCACGCTCTGAACCTCATGGTCGACTTCCCCGACGCCCGCGGCCAGGGCACCGCGCTCGACCGCCTCGGCGAGTTCTTCCCGCAGACCCAGGACTGGTTCCGCACCGCGTCGTACGGGAAGCTCGACTACCGCCCGGAGGCGCCGATCCGGCACTGGCTGCACATGCCGAAGACGTTCGCCGCGTACGGGATAGAACGGGGGGCGCCCTTCGACCCCGGCTACCGCGACCTCATCGACGACATCGTGGCCAAGGCCGACCCGGACGTGGACTTCCGCGACTACGACCTGGTCAACATCCTGGTCACCCCGAACGCCGGCCCCTCGGCCCTGGACACGGTGCTGTCCGTGACGTTCGCCGGCAACCACGATGCGCCGATCGCCGACGGCGTCCCGATCGCCAACGCGTCGTTCGTCTACAGCCGCCAGGACGACGGCTCCGGTTCGTACGCCGAGACCGGCTACCGCGTACTCCCCCACGAGAACGGCCACACCTTCGGCCTGCCCGACCTCTACACCCAGGACGGCGGCGGCGCCGTCGGCCACTGGGACATCATGAGCGAGGACTGGGGGGCCGACAACGACCTCCTCGGCTGGCACAAGTGGAAGCTCGGCTGGCTCGGGGACGACCAGATCAGCTGCGCGTCGGCGCACGGCACGAGCGAGCACGTACTCTCCCCGCTCGGCCGCCGGGGTGGCCTGAAGCTCACCTTCGTACCGCTCACCGCCAAGACCGGGTACGCGATCGAGGTCCGCACGCGCGCGGGCAACGACGAGGCCGTGTGCCGGCCCGGCGTCCTCATCTACCGGGTCGACGCCGGAGTCGACACCGGCGACGGCCCGATCACCGTCGAGGACGCCACCAAGGACAGCGGCGGCTGCACCCGCAGCCCGAACGTCCACGCGGAACTCTCCGACGCCGCCTTCACCCCCGGCGAGACCTTCAAGGACCCCAGGACCGGGGTGAAGATCAAGATCGCGGGGACGGATCCGAAGGGGGACTACCGGGTGCTGGTCACGCGGAAGTGACCTGGCCTAGGCGGGGGCAGCCGGGGTACCCGGCGCCGGGCGGACGGCCTCCCCCACCGGCCCGCGCAGTTCCCGCTTCAGGAGCTTGCCCGTGGCGTTGCGCGGGAGCGGGGCGTCCCGCAGGAGCACGTGCGCCGGGACCTTGAACGCCGCGAGCGACTTAGCGACGTGCGCCCTGACCGCGTCGGCGTCCAGCTCCGACCCGGGCCGCACCTGCACGACCGCGGCGACCTCCTCGCCGAGCACGGGGTGCGGCACGCCGAGCACCGCCGCGTCGAGGACGTCCGGATGGTCGTGCAGGACGGCCTCCACCTCCACGCAGTACACGTTCTCGCCACCCCGGATCACCATGTCCTTGATCCGGTCGACCACGCTGACCCGCCCGTCCCGCAGCGTCGCCAGATCCCCGGTTCTGAACCAGCCGTCCGGCGCGAACGCCGCGGCCGTCGCCGCCTCGTCGCGCCAGTACCCACGGATCACCGACTGCCCGCGCAGCCACAGCTCCCCCACCTCGCCGTCGGCGACAGCCTCGCCGCCGGGCCCGGCGACCCGCACCTCCACGGCGGGCGCGGGCCTGCCCACGCTCTCCGGGTGGGCCCGGTACTCCGCACCGAAGTTGGCGGTGACCCCGCCGAGCGTCTCGGTGAGCCCGTATCCGTTACGGGGCTCCACGCGCTCCCCGAACCGCTCGGTGAGCCGGGCCACCAGGTCGGGCCGCGCGGCCGCGCCCCCGGTGTTGAACATGGCGAGCGTCGGCATCTCGTCGCCCGCGGCCTCGGCGGCTTCCAGGAGTTGCAGCGCGGTCGCGGGCACACCGCCGTAGTTGGTGATCCCGTGCTCCCGGATCGCCTGGAGCGCCTTGACCGCGTCCCACTTGCGCAGCAGGACGAGCGTGCCGCCCGCCGCCATCGCCGCGTAGAACCCGGTGAACGCGGCGACATGGAAGAAGGGGAAGGTGAGCAGCGCGACGGGCGCGGGCCCCTGCCCGGGAATCTGCCCGCGCCGCAGAGCCGAAAGCGCCGCGAAATAACGGGGGTTGGCGATGGCACCGACATGTGCGCGGTGCGTGGCGACGGCCCCCTTGGGCCGCCCGGTCGTCCCGGAGGTGTAGATGATGGTGGCGTCGTCGTCGGGTGTTACGTCGATGTCGGGCGGCCCGAGCGCGGGATCGGCGGCGGGCAGGTCCTCGTACCGCTCGACGCGGTCGCCGGGGAGGTCGCCGTCGTGATGGAAGACAAGGGTCCAAGGCCGACCCACCCCCTCCCTCTCCTCCAGCCACGGCTGGACGCGCTCCAGCCGCTCGCCGTCGACGAGGAGCACGCCTGGCTCGCAGTCGTCGAGGGCGTACGTGAACTCGCCGGCGGTCCACCAGGCGTTCAGCGGAACGGCGACCAGGCCCGCCAGCTGGGCGGCCCAGAAGGCGATCTGCCACTCGGGGTGGTTGCGCATGGCGACCACGGCGCGGTCGCCGGGCCGCAGTCCGTACACGTCCACGAACCGGCGGGCGAGAGCGGACGCCTCGGCGAAGAACTCCCCGTAGGTGAGCCGCCCGCTCCCGGCGATCAGGAAGGGCGTGTCCCCGTAGGCCCAGGTCGTCTCGACGAACTCACGCAGGGTCCGCGGCCCGTCGGCGTACTCGAGCCCACCGCTCTCGCTGCGTACGACGGCGAAGGGTGCACCGGGTGAGGTGAGCAGGTCGACAGCGGGGTCGGCGGGTTGCGGCTCCATGGACAAGGCCCCTTCCAACTGGCCGGACACGATCTACAGGCGTTCACGATCCGCAGGCGTTACGGACGCTACGTCGCCGGTGACGCGTGCCACAGGGGGATCCGGAGATTTCCGCGAGTCCTCCTGCGTCGGCCACCTCGACGCGCCCCGGAACCGTCCTCGGCCCGGACCGCGAAACACGAGCGAGCCCCGACGATCGCATCCGCTACCCTGTCAGTGGTCGCACGCCTTCGTAGCTCAGGGGATAGAGCACCGCTCTCCTAAAGCGGGTGTCGCAGGTTCGAATCCTGCCGGGGGCACCGACAGAAGGGCCAGTTCGGAGGCTTGATCCTCTCGAACTGGCCCTTCGTCATGATCGCGGCCGTGCCACACACGTGCCCCAAGGTCCGCTACGAGTCCGCGTCACCTCGCGCCTTGCGGATCATCGATCCGAGCCGGTCGGCGATCTCCCGGTCACGACCGCTGACCATGTGCTGATAGATCATCCTCCGGGCGGGCCCACGGAGCACGAGGTCAGAACACGTCGTGGCTGGGGCGGTCGGACCAAGCCCGCCCCCCCCGGCCCCTCTCGGCCTGACGTGATCAAAAATGCGGGGCCGAACCATGCCGAAGCCCTGGGAGCCCACCCGACACAACAGCCGGATCGCTCACCTGCCTGCCAACGCCCCGACAAGCCAAGCGGTCCGGCGGGCGAACCGCCGGACCGCTATGGAAGATCAAGACTTGAAGGTGACGATGTAGACGGGGCTGTTAGAGCTGCCCTCGTTGTGCACTACCGGACAGGACGTCTTCTGCTCGCTGTGCTTGGTCTTGACCTGAATTCCGCAGAAGGGCGAATCGTCCCAGTTGAGCGTGTTGATGTTGCTGAGTACGGGGATGTTGTCCCCCCCGTTACCGGTGTCAGCGCTGGCCGCGCCGATGCCGGCGAAGAGGATTCCGCAGGTGGCCACGGCCACCGCTGCAAGCTTCTGGACGTTCCTCATATGTTCTCCTCCGCTGCTCTGCCCCAGATCGGGCAGACACCTGAAGAACAGTGCGCAAAAAGGATCGGAGCGTAACGTCATTCACGCTTTGATCACTCCTACAGCCGTACAAATCACGAAGCTGCTGGACGAACCGAGCGGGCAAGAGGCGTCGTTGCCCGTCGCGCCTGGCGTGACGCTGCTCAAGGCGGTGAGGTGTGCACCTGTCTGCTCGTGATCGATTCTCCGGGCTGTACGTGGATTGCCTGCAGATTGACGACGAATCAGAGCGAGTGCGCGGATACCTCACGTTCCACTCATGCGGTTGTGGCGGTCCCGGCTACCAGCCGCGGTCGACTGCAGAAATCCGGGAGCGACGCCGGGCGGCGAAACGGCTCGGGCTGCCGGAACAGACGACACTCAAGCGCTACCGGCCCCTGGGTGGGCCCAGCTCGGTGAGGTCGTACTCGCGGCAGGTTTCGCACGTCAGAGCCGCAGTCGCCTCACCTCGCTCCTCGCTCCTCGCTCCTCGCTCCTAAAGCGGGGTGTCGCAGGTTCGGATCCTGCCGGGGGCACCAGCCAAAAGGCCACCTACCGATCTTGGTAGGTGGCCTTTGACATCCAGGTCTGACATCAACGCGGGTGGCTCAGTATCCGCCGTATCCGCCGTATCCGCCGTATCCACCGGGTACGCCCACCACGACGATGGCTACGCCACCGTAACCGTTGGCGTAGCCGTAGCCGTTGTCGTAGCCGTACCCGTTGGCGTAGCCGTAGCCGTACCCGTTGTCGTAGCCATAGCCGTAGCCGTTGTCGTAGCAGTCATCCCACCAGCCGCACCGGTCGTAGGAGTGGCTGGCCGCGGAGGCCGTGTGGGCAGGGGCGGCCGCAGCCACCCCTGCGGCACCAACAGCGGCGCCACCAGCCAGCATCACACCGGCGGCGGCTACAGCGAGGGGACGCTTGATATGAGGTGCGCGCATGAGTCTCTACCTTTCCTTCCGCCACCGAGAATCGAAGGCGGGTGGCCACAGCGCATGCAAGCCATACGGTGCGGTTCGCAGAGGTCACAGTCCTGAGTGGGAGCACGTCCCGCCGCTCATTGGTTCCGGTCTTTCCGGAATTCCGCCCGGGCGTGCCCCCGGTTGCGACTCTCACAGACTTCACGTTAGTAGCACATACCCTCTCCAGCATCTTGAGTGGAAGTCTGCTCAATTCCGCAGGTCAGCGGTCGGCGGTCAGGCCCGAGCCATGACGTCCCCCCTGACGCCGTCCCTCTTCGACGGTGACGCCCCAGAGCCCACACCACCCGCATGGAGTATGGGCAGAGAAGCGTCGGAGGCGACTTCCTTCTCTCAGAAACGCGCACGACGTCGCACCACCTCCGCACCATCTGCGGCGGAGAACCACGGTCACCAGCGGTCAACCCCACCGAGGCGCGAAGCGGCATTGACGCTGGGCGCGGATGGCGCTGCTGGGTCACTCGTGGGGCGCTCAACTGGCATTGCAGTACGCGCTGGAGCCTCCCGACCGCGTGAGCGAGCCGGCCTACGTGTCCGGCACCGGGATCGATCAGGACTCGACCCGGCACGCGGCGTACATGCAGAACCTGCGCGCCGATTGCGGGGCCCACCTGGGTCGCTGGGAAGACTTGCCCAGGTGGCCGGCTCTTGCCAATCCGTACGTAGGTCGCCTGGGCGCTGCGCGCTGCCGGCCCGTGAAACGGCCCATGGCCGAGCAGGCGAGCCCCCATCTGAGAGGCGATTGGCAGTAGTTGGCCATCGGCTGTGCGGGCCCCCGCCGTCGCCGCGTCTTGGTCAGCTCGTCTTTCAACGCCGGCTCGGGTTCGTCGAGAAGGGGCGGCTGCGCGATCGAGTGCTCCACGGCAGTCGCCGTCACGATCTCGTTCTGCTGGGGATGCCGGGGCAGGAGTTCACCCCCGGTCATCGGACGTGAGGCGGTTCCCCTGCTTCACGCGGTCAGGACGTCCTCGTAGCGGGCGTGGGCGACCACCGCGCGTACCGCTTCGTCGACGCTCTCCAGGCCCGAGGAGATCTCGTCCGTGGTGAAGATCCGGCCGGGGCGGACCCGTGCGTAGGCGCTCCAGGTTCCCGTGCGGGACGAGATGACGTAGCCGACCGGGTAGCCGCCGGGAAGGCCGTCGTCCACGCAGACGTACACCACCTCGGCGGCGTCGCTCCGTTCCACGCTGAGGAAGAGTCCGCGTCCTTTCAGCATGCGCTCCACAGGGCTGCTCGCTGCTTGCATGTTCCGCTCCTTCCGCAGGGGCGGCGGCCGTTCCCCGGCTACGGCCGCCGCCGGTCCAGCGCACCCCGACCGCCGGTGAACTCCCGGAGATCGATGGGCACTTGCAAACCATCGCGGCACACGCTGCAATGCCGATGAAATTCTGATGATGCGCGGATCGGGCGCTCGGTGAGCGTGGAGCGGAGGCTGCGGGTCGGCGACGGCTCTCGTCGGGCGGTTCGGCTCACCGTGCTCGGGCCGGTGCGTGCCTGGCGCGGCGGTACGCCGCTGCCGCTCGGCCCCGTCCGGCGGCAGGCGGTCCTGGCGGCGCCGGCTCTGCGGCCCGAATTCCTCGTCAGCCACGAGCAGTTGCCCGACGGTGTCCGGGGCGCCGGTCCCCCGAACTCCGGTCGCAAGGTACTGCCCAGCTACGTCTGCGCGCTACGCCAGGCCCTCGACGCCGAGAGCGCCGGCCCGGCCCCGCGCAGCCCCTGATCCGCGGGGAGCACGGCCACCGGGCGCAATGCACCGACGGCCCCGGGCGACGGTGACCCGTCCGGTCATCGAGCCGCGATCCCAAGTTCCTACGCGGCCTTCCCCACCGCCGGCTCGATGTTCTGGTTGGCGTGGAACAGGTTGTTCGGGTCGTACTTGCGCTTGACCTCCGCCAGGCGGTCGTAGTTGTGGCGGTACGTCGCCTGGACGCGGTCCTGGTGCTCGTCCTCGCCGATGTAGTTCACGTAGGCGCCGCCCATCGAGTACGGGTGCAGGTCGTGCCAGTACGCCCTCGCCCACTGCTTGACCACATCCGCGTTCGCCGGGTCCGGGTCGATCCCCGCGATGACGCCCGACCAGACCGCTTCCCGGTAGCCCCAGGCCGTCGCGTCCTCGGAGACCCGGGCCGCGGCCGCGTTCACCGGGTAGAGGTGCATCGTCGACAGCGCGGTGGGGAGGTTCTCGGCGAACTTGACGTGTACGTCGATCGCCTCGTCCGTGATGCGGTCGAAGAAGTCGCCGCGCCAGTACCACTGCAGGCCCTTGGGGAGCATCTCGTCGAACATGGTCTGCAGCGCCGGGTACGGCATCGGTGCCGTGAACCGGAAGGCGGGCGGGCCCGCTTCCTCCACCGCCGCGATCGCCTCGTCCGTGCGGGCCAGGTCTCCCGTCCAGCACCACACCACCCCGCACATCTTCTTGCCGTGGATCTCCTCGGGGAAGGGCGGTCCCGGCGGCACGGCCAGCACGGCGAAGAAGCCGTTCAGGTCCTCGGGTGCCTGCGGCAGGAACTCCCGGTACCACTCCAGGACTTCACGTGTCTTCTCGACCGGCCACAGTGTCAGCGCGACGCCCACCGTGTGCACCGGATGCAGCTGGAACTTGAACGCGGTGACGATGCCGAAGTTGCCGCCGCCACCCCTCACCGCCCAGAACAGGTCGGAGTGTTCGGTCTCGTTCGCCGTGACGAAGCTGCCGTCCGCGAGGACCATGTCCACGCCGAGGAGGCTGTCGATCGTCAGGCCGTACTTGCGCGTCAGGTGGCCGTGGCCGCCACCGAGGGTCAGGCCGCCGATGCCGGTCGTCGACATGATTCCGGCGGGTATCCCCAGGCCGAACGCGTGCGCCGCGTGGTCCAGGTCGCGCAGTTGGCTGCCGCCGCCCACCCACGCCGTCTTCTGCGCGGGGTCCACGCGCACCCAGCGCATCGGTGACAGATCGATCGTGATCGCGTCGTCGACGAGGCACAGGCCGCCGCCGCTGTGGCCGCCGCCGCGGACGGCGAGTTCCAGTCCGTGGTCGCGGATGAAGTCGACCGCCGTCATGACGTCCGCCGCGTCCGAGCAGCGCACCATCGCGGTCGGCTGCCGGTCGATCATCCCGTTGTAGATCTTGCGCGCCTCGTCGTACTCCGGGTCGCCCTGCGCAATGACCGGGCCACGCAGCTCGGTTCGCATCAGGCCGACGACGTCCGTGGCAGTCGGGTCCGTGGCGGTGGAGTCCGGGGCAGGGGTGCCGGTATCGGTACCGGTGTCGGTCTCGTTCATGGCGCTCTCCTCGACGGGACGCATCGCTGGGCGGACCGCTGTCCCCCCGTCCCGTCTCCCCGCCTCTCGGCGGGCGTCGGTGAGCGGTTCGTGCGCCGGCGCGCGGGCACCCCCGTCAGCCACGGACACACCTCATCGAGCGCCGGCTGACACTTCAAGGATCCGCCCGCCCGGCAGGCCCCGCAATCGCGGAGCACCATGAAGACATGGACGGAGCGGACCAACTCATGAACGGACCTGACGGTCTCGGTGGCGTCAGTCGTCCCGGCCGGCTCGCCGCCCCCGGCGAAGGCATCACGCCCGATGAGCTCGCGCTCGCCGCACGTAATCACGGCCTCCCCCTCGAAGCCCTCCGCTACGACGTCACCCCGCCCGGCCTGCACTACGTCCTCGTCCACTACGACATCCCGGACGCGAGCGCCGACGACTGGCGGCTCGCGGTCGACGGCCTGGTCAGGACGCCGCTGACCCTCGACCTGGCGGCCCTGAGGTCCCTGCCCGCCGTCACCCGCCGCGTCACTCTGGAGTGCGCGGGCAACGGGCGCGCCCTGCTCACGCCCCGGCCGGTCAGCCAGCCCTGGCTGGTCGAGGCGGTCGGCACCGCGGACTGGACCGGCGTGCCGCTGCGCGTCCTCCTCGACGAGGCCGGGGTGGACGACGGCGCCGTCGAGGCCGTCTTCACCGGCGCCGACCACGGGGTCGAGCGCGGCGTCGAGCAGGACTACCGGCGCAGCCTGCCCGTCGCGGTGGCCGCGGGTGACGTCCTCGTCGCGTACGCGATGAACGGCGCTCCGCTGCCCCCGCAGCACGGCTACCCGCTGCGGCTCGTCGTCCCCGGCTGGTACGGCATGGCGCATGTGAAGTGGCTGCGCGGGATCACCCTCGTCGACGCCCCCTTCGACGGGTTCCAGCAGGCCGTCGCGTACCGCTTCCGCTGGAATGCCGACGATCCCGGCGAGCCCGTCACCCGGATCCTGCCGCGCGCCCTGATGATCCCGCCCGGGTTCCCCGACTTCATGTCGCGGGCCCGCGTCGTCCGCCCGGGGCCGGTACTCCTCGAAGGCCGGGCCTGGTCCGGGTACGGACCCGTGACCAGGGTCGACGTGACCACGGACGACGGCGCCACGTGGAGCGACGCCACGCTGGACCCGGCGGACGACGACCCGTCGGACGGGCACGCGGCGGCCTGGCGCCACTGGCACGCCACGTGGACCGCCGCGCCCGGCAGCCACGTCCTCGGCGCCCGCGCCACCGACGCCACCGGCCGCACCCAGCCGCTCACCCAGCCGTGGAACCGCGGCGGCTTCGCCAACAACCTCGTCCAGCGCATCCCTGTCCACTGCCTCTGACGGCCGGTCCGGTCACGCCGGTACCGTCACCGCCGAGGCCGTCACCGCCGGTACCGTCACGGACGGGGCCGGATCCAAGGAACCTGGCGCTTCACCAGGAACCACTCCGCCGCCGTCTCCGGGCGCTCGCCCGAGTCGTGGCGGGCCAACGGGTCGTGGTGGACGCGGTCGGGCGGTACGCGGTGCAGCATGGCCAGTTGGGTCTCCACCGTGTCGACCATGGCCGGGGGGCCGCTGACGTACACGTGCGGCCACTCGGCGGGCGCGTGGCGCAGGCTCTGCGCGGTGGCGTAACGCGTCAGTTCCCGCAGGAGCGTCGCGTCCGCGTCGGGCCGGTCACGCGCGGGCAGGGCGCCGGCCAGGCGCAGCCACGGGTGCGCGCCGCCGAGGAGTTCCAGGACGCCGCGGTCGTACACGTCGTCTTCCGTGCGGGCGCCGATGAGCACCGTGGCGGTCGCGGAGCCGCGGCGGACGGCGAACTCCTCGATCAGCGCCTTGATCTGCGCCCAGCCCGTCCCCCCGGCGACGAAGAGCAGCTCCCCCTGCGGGGCTTTCGGGAGCGTCGTCGTGCCCAGTGGCGGGCCGAGGCGGACGGTGCCTCCCGGGGCGACCTCGTCGACCAGGGCGCCGCTCAGGAGGCCGCCCTCGACGCGGCGTATGTGGAAGTCGAGGGTGCCGTCGGCGCGCGGGGCGTTCGCGATCGAGTAGGGGCGCCAGACCTGCGGCACCTCGGGGGCCGTCAGCGTCGCGTACTGGCCCGGTACGAAGGGGTACGGCCGGTCCGGGCGCACGGTGAGGACGGCGATGTCCTCGGCGCGGCGCTCGTGGCGGAGCACCTCCGCGTTCCACCAGGCCGGTTCCGACTCCGGCACGGACTCCGCTCCGGCGATCATGATCTTGGAGATGAGTTCGTACGCCGCGCGCCAGGCGGCCTCCGTCCTGGGCGTCCACGCGCTGCCCGAGAAGAACTTCAGGGTCGCTATCAGGCTGCGCCCGACGGCCGGGTAGTGCTCGGTGCGGGCCCCGAACTTGCGGTGGTCGAAGCCGAGCGTGCGCAGGTGGCCGACGAGGGCGTCGGTGTCCTCCAGGTTCAGGATCGCCGTGGTCAGCGCGGCGAAGAGGCGGTCGCGCTGTTCCTCCATGCGCTCCGGGAACATGGCCCGTAGACCCGGGTTGTGTTTGAACAGATGGGCGTAGAAGTACTTGGTCAGCGCGTCGGCCCGGCGTTCCACAACCGCGAGACTGGAGCGGATCAGGGCCGGGTTCAGGGCGGCGTACGGTCTGGTGCCGGTACTCGTCGTCACTGGCCGGGGCCTCCATTCCACGATCAGGCCGGAGGCCTACGCACGGGCGCCATCCGGACGCCGCGCCCCTATCCTGAGGCAGCATGCAGGGGGACGCGGGAGCAACCGGAGAATTCAGGGGCGGCCGATGACGGCGTCCTCCGGTCCGCTGTTCGTCATGCCGCCTCCGGACGGGCCGCGGGACGCCTGGGTCACGCTGCCCGACGAGGGGCCCGATCCGACGGCGCTGCCCGAGGTCAGGCCGCGCGACGACCGGGGCCGGGCCGAGGGTCCCGTCGAAGCCGCCCTGGAACAGGGCGAGTTACTGGCCGGGCAGTATCAGGTCGTACGGCGTCTCGGGCGCGGCGGCATGGGCGACGTATATCTCGCGCTCGACAGGAAGGTCGACGACCGCGAGGTCGCCCTGAAGACCCTGCGGCCTGAACAACTCGCCCCGAAACTGGGCTCGTTGGAGGACGAGCGGCAGGCGTTCGCCGACCTCCACCACGAGGGGATCATCCCCGTCTTCAACTACGGCCGCCACGCCCGCGTCGGCCCCTTCCTCGTCCTGCCGTACGTGGACGGGCTCAACCTCGACGAGATCCGCGCACTGGCCCTGCACGACCCGGACCGGTTCGGCGGCGCCCGCTTCCACGAGTTCGTGCTCGCGTACGGGCTGCGCGTCCTGTCCGCACTCGACCATCTGCACGCGCGGCCCGGACCCCGCAAGGTGTACGGCGACCTGAAGCCGCAGAACGTGATGCACGACGGCGCCACCACCAAGGTCATCGACGTGGGATCCATCCGCGAGGAAGGCGCGCCCGGCCTGACGACCGAGGGCTTCCGCGCGCCGAACGTGCCGCTCGCCCCGCCCGCCCTGTCCGGCGCGTCCGCCCCGCGCGACGACCTGTTCAGCCTGGGCGAGACGCTGCGCACGCTGAGCGGACTCGGCTTCGGACCCCACTCGCTGGCCGAACTCGGCGCCCTGGACCGGATGCACGACGGCGACCCGGTGACGGCGCAGGCCGCCGCGCTGACCACGACCCCGGCCCCGGAAGGCCTCGGCCTCGTCTCGCTGGCCCGCGCCCTGCGCCGCGCCACCCGCCCCGAACCGGCCGAGCGGTACGCGGACGCGGACGAGATGGCGGACCAACTGCGCGGTGTCTTCCGGGAGTTGCGATCACTGCGGACCGGGCAGGAGACGTTCGAGCCGTCGCCGCTCTTCATGCAGTCGCCGTACGCCCTGGACGGAGCGCTCGGGGTCGCGCCGGTCCTGCCCCGGTGGGCGACGCCCGCCGGGGGCGTCCCGCCCGCCCCGCTGCACGAGCCGCCGTCCGCCGCCGATGCCGCGGCCCGTCTGCCCGTGCCGCGCCCCGACCCGCACGACGCCCACCACGACGGCCTCAGCCGCCTCGCCGACGCCGACCCCGCCGCGCTCCTCCAGCACACCGGTGACTGGCGGGACTCCCCCGAGGTGCGGCTCCTGCGGTGCAGGCTCCGGCTGCGCGTCGCCGTACGGGCCGAACGCGCGGAGGGCGAAGGGCCGGACCTGGCGTCCGCCGCCGAGGAGCTGCGCGGCGCGGTCGACGGCATCGGGCGCGAACTGTCCCGGCACGACTGGCGCATCGACTGGCACCGCGGCCTCCTCGACCTCGCCTCCGGCGACGTGGCGTCCGCGCGCGACTACTTCGACCAGGTCTACGGCGCCATCCCCGGCGAGTACGCGCCCAAGCTCGCCCTCGGCCACTGCGCCGAGCGGCTCGGCCACTGGCACGAGGCGCTGACCTTCTACGAGGCCGTACGGCTGCGCAACCCCTCGCTCGGCAGCGCGGCGTTCGGCGCGGCACGGGCCCGCCTCGCGCTCGGGGGCGCCACCCCCGACGCGCATGCCATCGAGGCGCTCGACGCGGTGCCGCAGCACTCGCGCCACCGCACCGGCGCGCGCACCGCGACGGTGCGAGTCGCCGTCGGGTACGCGACGACGGCCGACGGGCTGCGCACCGCGCTCACCAGGCTCGCCCGCCTCTTCAACGAGCACGGGCTCACCGACGAACAGGCCCGCGTACGGATGAAGGCCGAGGTGTGGGAGGCCGCGCAGCGCCTCGTGGCGGACGGGACGGTGGGGGCCGAGGCGCTCGGGCGGCTCTCGGAGGCGGCGGCCCGGCGCGACCAGGACGCGCGGGACGTGGGCGGACGGCTCGAATTCCCGGACGAGGACATCACGTTGAGGCGTCAGCTCTCGCAGTTCTACCGGGCGCTCGCCCGGCAGGCCGCCCGCTCCGACAGCCCGCACGCCGAGGCCGTCGCCGAACGCCTCCTGGACCGCGCCTACTTGGTCAGGCCCCTCGGGCTGTGGCACCGCCGGGCCCGGTCCCGGCCGCCCTTCCTGCGGCCCTGGCCCACCGGACGGCGACCGGCGGCGGACCGGTGACGTCCGTCCGGGGGCGGTCCCGGCGGGCAGGGGCGTCGGCGAAGCGTTTCGCCCGCGCCGCGCTCAAGGGCGCGCGCATGCTGTGGCGGTACGCGTGGGCCCCGCCGGTGCGGGCCACGGACCGGCCGGGCCCACGGGCCGCGGACCCGCCCCGCAACCGCGCCTACCTCCACGACCGGCTCGTCGCCCTCCCCCTCCTCGCCGCCGTCGCCTTCGCCGGACTCGGCTTCACCGCCACGTCCCTGCGCGACGACTCCGCCGAGATCCGCACCCACATCGCACCCGCGCTGCGCGACCTGGCCGACGCGCGGATCTCGCTGCGGATCGCCCAGCGGGAGGCCGAGGTGAGCCTCGACGCCGGGGACGCCGTCGAGCTGAGCGGGCTCACCCCCCGTTACGGCTCCCGGATCACCGGCGCCGCCCAGGACCTCAGCCAGGTCGCGCGCAGCGGCGCCCTGACCGCCGCCGAGCGCCAGGAACTCGACGTCGTCTCGGGCCTCGTCGACGGCTACGAGCGCTGGATCGCCTGGGCCCAGACGAACGTCTCCGACGAGTCCCTGCGCAAGGCCGGACTCTCGTACGCCCAGAGCATGCTCTGCTCACCCGATCCCGGCGATCCCTACGAACCCGCCACCGCCCGCTACGCCACCTACCCCCGCTGCGCACCCGTCACCGGCAGCGAGGCGACGACCGTCGTCGACCGCATCTCGGACCTCGAACGCGCCCTGCGCGACCGCCTGGAGGCGCGCGCCGCGCTCGGTCCCGCCGCCGTCACCGCCGCCGCCGTGTCGGCCCTCGCGTTCGTGCTGCTGATCGCCGGCCTGTGGCGCACCCTGCGCTTCCTGCGGGTCCGCTTCCGCATCTCGGCCAGCGTGCCGCTCCTCGCCGCCGCGCTGCCGCTGCTCGCCGTGCCCGCGATCGCCCTCGACGGGCTGTACGCGTACACCGCCCAGGAGGACACCGTGCCGATCGCCCGCAGCCTGTACGCGGTGACCTCGCCGGCCACCGAGGTCGCCGTCGAGGAGCACCGCATCGACCCGCCCGGTGACACCGCCGTCGTCACGCTCGCCGACTTGATGGACGACGTCCTGGACGACGGCCGGCTCGCCGCCGTCGACGGGGTGGCCCCCTGGGTGGCGCCCGCCGGTCTGCTCGTCGCCGCCGTCACCGGCGTCACCCTCCACGCCTACCGGCGCGAGTATCTGCTCGTGGGGCGCCCGGGGACCGCCGTATGAGGCGCCGGTCCAGGGTGCTCCGCCTCGCGCTCGCCGCCTGCCTGCTGGCCCTCGCCGCGCTCACCGGCGGCTGCGCGGGCGGCGACGCGCACCGGACCGTCGTCGTGCTCGGGCCGTGGACCGGACCCGAGGGCGCCGCGTTCGAGGACGCCCTCGCCCGCCTGTCGCACCGCAGCGGTCACCACTACGTCTACAAGGGCACCCGCTCCCTGCGCGAGACCCTCGTCGCGCAGCTGGAGGCCGGCGCCCCGCCCGACGTCGCGATCCTCAACAGCATCGGAGAGCTCACCGAGTACGCGGCCGAAGGCAAACTCGAACCGCTGTCCCCACAGGCCGCCGAACGCGGCTACCCGCCCTGGTCCCCCACCCTCACCCTCGACGGCAGGCACCGCACCTACTGGGTGCCGCTGCGGGTCAACCTCAAGAGCGTGGTGTGGAGCAAGCGCGCCACCGGGACCAAGGCGCCCGACTGGTGCGTGGGCATGGCCGCGCAGGCCACCTCCGGATGGCCCGGCACCGACTGGATCGAGGACATCCTCCTCCACCAGGCGGGCCCCGACACGTACACGCGGTGGGCCACCGGCCGCCTCGACTGGAAGCACGACCCGGCCGTGCGCCGCGCCTTCACGACCTGGTCCGAGATCCTCGGCCCACGGTCGCCGAAGTCCGTCGAACGCTCCTTGACCATGTCGTTCGAGGGCACACCCGACCCCGAGCACCCGAACGCCCCCAAGCGCGGACTCCTCGGCGGCTCCCTCCCGGGCTGCACCCACGAACACCAGGGCTCCTTCATCCGCTCCCTCTACCCCGGCGCCATGGCCGACAACACCCTGCGCGTGGAGCCGGCCGCCCGGTTCCTGCACGGGCGGGCCGCGTACAAGGACACGTACGAGGTGTCGGGCGACATGGCCGCCGTGCTCACCGACAACCCGGCGGCACAGGACCTTGTGACGCTCCTGACCAGCGAGGACGGCCGTAAGACCTGGTCACGGTCCACCGACGCGCACCTGCGGCCCTTCTTTCCCGACGCGACCGACCCCCGACCGGACGACCCGACCGGCCGGGCCGTCGCCTCGTATCTGACCCACGACGCGGACACCCTGTGCTTCGACGCGTCGGACGTCATGCCGCCCGTGCTGCGCGACGCGTTCTACCGGGCCGTCCTGACGTACTTCCAGGACCCGCGGACGGGGACGCTCGACACGCTCCTCGGGCAGCTGGAGACCGTCCGCAGCCAGATCGCCGGAACACCGTCGGGCCGGTCGGGACGGGTGCACGCGCCGGACGACATCTGCGCGTCGCCGGGCGGCTAGCGGCGTCGGACTCCGACTGCACTGCGTAGATTTGCCGCAAACATCAGGGGCGCGTCAACCAACTCTCGGGCCACGGCTAGCGTCTTTCCGAACACAATTGCCCGTCCGACCGGAACGGAACGCCGCAGTGGCCTCTGCCGAACTGTCTCCACCCCCTGCCGCACGCGCGCGCCGGTCCCCGGACATCCCCGAGCCCTGGCACGGCCGGCACCGTACCGCCCTGCTCGTCACCGCCTGCATACTGCCGCTGCACGTCCTGTGGCTGGCGTTCCTCGCGACCGGCGGCGGCGACCTCGCGGCACAGGTGGCGTGGGCCGAGTTCGCCAAGATGTACCCGGGCTCCGCGTACAACCTGTTCTGGTACGGCGGCCTCCACATCGCCAACTACAGCCTCATCTCGCCCTATCTGATGGCACTGTTCGGCGTCGTCCCCGTCACGCTCCTGTCCGGTGTCTCGTCCACCTGGCTCGCCGCGTCGATCGTCGAGCGCACCGGCATCCGAAGACCTCTGTGGCCGGCCCTCGTGGTCGGGTTCTCGCTGTGGTGCCAGGTCGTGTCGGGGCGCTCCACGTTCATGCTGGGCGTGGCCTTCGGACTCGGCGCCGTCCTCGCGCACATGAACGGCCGGCGCGTCGTCATCGCCACGGTGTGCGCCGCGCTGTCCACGATGGCGAGCCCCGTCGCCGGGCTCTTCCTCGTCGTGGCCGGCGCCGCGTGGCTCCTGGACCGGCAGTGGGGCAAGGCCCTGTCGCTGCTCCTGCCGCCGGTCCTCATCGTGGGCGTGACGACCTGGCTGTTCCCGTTCAAGGGTGAACAGCCCATGCCGTTCGGGCGGATCTTCCCGCCCCTCATCCTGTGCGCGGTCGTCCTGCTGTGCGCGCCCCGCGCCTGGCGCGTGGCACGCCTCGGCACCGGCGTGTACGCGCTCGGCGTGGTGCTCACCTATCTGATCGCCACCCCGATCGGCACGAACGTGGAGCGGCTCACGGAGATCGTGGGGCCCGCGCTGCTCCTCGCCGCCGTGATGAACCGGAACCGCGGGCCCCGCTACGACGGCAGACTCGGCGGGTTCTTCCCGCCCCACCGGCAGCGCGTGATGTGCATCGTCGCCATCGTCCTCTCCCTGGGCTGGCTGTCCGGCAAGACCATCGCCGATGTCGTCGCCAACACCGAGGTCCCCGAGTGGGCGATCAAGACCGACGGCGTCGTCTCCACGCTCAAGAAGCTCGGCGCCGAACGCACCCGCGTCGAGGTCGTCCCCGCCCGCGACCACCGCGAGGCGGCCGTCCTCGCGCCCTACATCAACATGGCGCGCGGCTGGAACCGGCAGGCCGACGTCGAGCGCGGGCGGCTCTTCTACGAGGGACACGGCGGCACCGACGTACCCGAGGGCGCCTTCTCCTCCGCCTCGTACCACGCCTGGCTCTCCGAGTGGGCCGTCGGCTTCGTCGTCGTCTACAACGGCGAGCCTGACGGCCCCGCGGAGCTGGAGCACAAGCTGGTGTCCAGTGAACCGGACTACCTCGAATCGGTGTGGCAGGACACCAACTGGCGGATCTACCGCGTGAAGAACGCGGTGCCGCTGGTGGACGCGCCCGGCTCGGTGGCCCGCTCCGACGGCGCCAACCTCGTCGTACGGATGCCGAAGGCCGGCTCGATCATCGTGCGGATCGCGTACTCGCCGTGGCTGTGGGCGGACAACGGGTGCCTGCGCGAGGAGGGCGAGTTCACGCGCCTGACGGTGAAGGAGCCGGGCGACGTCCGGATCAGCTCGCAGTACGGGGGGCCGTCCGGCAAGACGGCACCCAAGTGCGAGCCGCAGAAGACGAAGTGAGCGGTCCTCCTACGGAAGCGCCCCCACGGCTGTGTGCCGTGGGGGCGCTTCTGCGTGGGGCCGGCCGGTAGGTCAGCCGACGCGGGTGAGCTTCTCGCCGAAGCCGGGTTCGGCCAGGTCCTTCTGGAGGGCGACCGGGACGGTGACCGCACCGCCCGAACCGTCTCCGACCTTCAGCTCGCCGACCTGCGTACCGGCCTTCGCGCTGTGCGGGATGGCTGCGCCCTTGGCGCCGTCCGCCAGCTCCAGCTTCACCGTCAGGCCCGCCCAGCCGACCGCCGAGACGTTCTTCGTCACCACGACCGGGGTCTGGCCGCCGAGCCCGTCGTCCACGTAGCCGACGACGTCGCCCTTCTTCAGGATCGTCGACGCCTTCACGGCGTCCTGCGCCGCGAGCATCGCCGTCTTGCTGACCGCGTTCACGGTGTCGATGATCGGCGCCCGGTGCTGCCCGAGGATCGCGCCGACGACCGTCACGGTCTCGCCGCCGGCGTCCTTCGTCGCGGCGAAGAGCAGGTTGCCGCCGGCCTTGGTCGTCGAACCGGTCTTCACGCCGACCGCGTTGTTGTACGGGACGAGGCGGTTGTAGTTCTGCCACGTCTTGCCCGACGGGTCCTTCCACGTCGGCAGCTTGGTGATGTCCATCAGTGCCTGGATCTTCACCAGCTCGTTGCCGAGCTTGACCTGGTCCTGAGCGGTGGAGACGGTCGTCTCCTTCAGCCCGGACGGGTCCGTGTACGTCGTGCCGGTCATGCCGAGGTCCTTGGCGGTGGCGTTCATCTTCTTGACGAACGCCTCCTCGGAACCGGCGTCCCAACGGGCCAGCAGCCGCGCGACGTTGTTCGCGGACGGAATCATGATGGCCGAAAGGGCGTCCTTCTGGCTGAGCTTGTCGCCCTCCTTGACGGTGTTCAGCGTCGACTCGCCCTCGGAGTCGTAGCCGCCCTCCTTCTCCGCCTTCGCGTCCACGTCGATGGACGGACCGTCCTTGCCCGGCTGCAGAGGGTGGTCCTTGAGCACGACGTACGCCGTCATGGCCTTGGCCACGGACCCGATCGGTACGGGCTTCTGCTCGCCGAACCGGTCCATCGAGCCGATGCCGCTGACGTCCATCGAGCCCTGGCCCTCGGCCGGCCACGGCAGCGAGACCTTGTCCCCGTCGAACGCGAACGTCGACTTGGCGGTCAGCGCCAGCGTGGGCGCGGGCAGCGGTCGGACAGCCTGTACGACCGCAAACACGACGGCGAGCAGCAGGACGATCGGCGTCCAGATCTTGACCCTGCGCACGGCTGTGCGGACCGGGGTCTCCGCGGGCGGCGGCGTGTTCGTGAGCTCGGCCAGGAGGTCGAGCGGGGGCAGCGGTGGGAGCGGCTGCTGGGTGGTGCGCTCGGGCCCGACGTAGGGCTTCGCGGGCGGCGGAGCGGTGGGCTGCGCCTTGGGCTTGGCCGGGGTGCCCGAGTCGAGCCCCTTGAGGGGCACGAACTTGCTGGTGCGCTCGGCATCGGACTCGGCCTTGCCCGCACCGGCGGGCTTGGACCCGAGCGACTTGAGCATCTGGGTCGGCTGATCGACGGGCGGCTTGACGGCCTTGAAGACGGCGGTGGCCTGGTCGACGGGGGGCTTGGCATCGCCACCGGCGGGCTTCGCGTCGGCGGGCGTCTTGGCCGCGTCGGACGGCTTGGCGTCGGCCTTCGCATCGTCGGACGGCTTGGCGTCAGCCTTCACGTCGTCGGCCGACTTGGCGTCGGCGGGCGCCTTGACCTCGCCGGACGGCTTCGCGTCGGCGGGCGTCTTGGCCGCGTCGGACGGCTTGGCGTCAGCCTTCACGTCGTCGGACGGCTCGGCGTCGGCAGGCGCCTTGACCTCGCCGGACGGCTTCGCGTCAGCCTTCGCATCGTCGGACGGCTCCGCGTCAGCCTTCACGTCGTCGGACGGCTTCGCGTCGGCGTCGGGCGCCTCGGCTTCCGGTGCCTCAGGGGCATCGGCCGGCTCGGCGTCGTCGCTGGTTGCCTCGGGGGCGTCAGCCGATTCGGCGTCCGCGTCGTCGCCGCCGGACCCCTCGCGGGCGTCCGTGGCCTCGGCGTCGGCCGAGTCCTCAGCGGCGTCGGCCACGGCGTCATCGCCGTCGCCGTCGTCCTCCGCCGCGTCCGACGCTGTGTCTGCCGCCTCCGGCTCGTCCGCCTCGGACGCCTCCGCGGCACTCTCCGCCACGTCAGCGGCGCCGTCACCGGCCGCCTCGGGCCCGTCGGCGGAGCCGTCCCGCGGACCGGACACCCAGGCCGCCACAGCGGCACGCAGGCGCGCGTCGCCCGCCTCGTCGCCGGAACCCGGCTCCGTACCGTCCCCGGAACCCGCCTCGGGCTCCGAGTCCGCCCCGGGCTCCGATGCCAATTCCGATTCCGAACCGGAAGCCGAGCCCGAGTCCCCCGCGGCGGAGGCATCCGCGTCCGAATCCGAATCCGAGCCCGCCGGGGAATTCTCCGCCGAACCCGAACCCGAACCCGATTCCGTCGCCGCCGGAACGTCCCGGACGGAGAACACCGCCGTCGCCTGATCGACCCGGTCCGGCGACTGCCTCGCCATCGCGAGCCTCGGGTCCCGTTCCTCCGGGATCGGTCCTCCCGACGACTCCTGCTGCTTCGACCTGTCGGGGGTCCCCGCCACCGATGCCTCCTCGCTACGCGCCACGCGCTACGCCGCTGCTGTCCGAACCATGTACCAGTGTCCTGTGTGGGGGCTTCACCCAGGTGGTAGACGAGAACGACATACCTACTGGTTCCCGCACAAAGCACCCACGCACCCTCGACAGACCAATGTGAGAGGGGTCACCCTGTCATTCATCCACGCGGGGAGGCATGGATGGGCAGGAGCCGCAGAACAATTCCGGAGGAGCTTCTGCTGCTCGCTCTGGACCCGGCCACGGGTACCACAGCGCAGCCGCAGTCGCTCGACCTAGGTCTGGCCGGAGCACAGCTAGTAGAGCTGGCGCTGGCCGGACGGATAGCCCCAGACGGGGATCGTATCGCCGTGGTGGCACCACGGCCGACCGGAGATCCGACTTTGGACTGCGCACTGGAGTTGCTGCGAAGGCGCGGCACCCCGGTACGCGCGGTGCACTGGATCGGCGGGCCCCGACTGGGGTTGCGCCAGACGTATCTCTCTCATCTGGAAAGGTGCGGCATGGTCCATGCCGTGGCCGGCCAGATGTGCGGGGTGCTGCCGACGACTCGCTACCAGGCGACGGAGACGGCCATCAGCCGGGAGATCAAGTCCCGGCTGGACACCGCGATCCGTACCGGCGTACCGCCGGACCCACGGACCGCGGCGCTCGCCGCACTGGCCCACGCGGTCGGACTCGGCAAGCACCTGTATCCGGGGAACGAGGGACGATCGTCCCGCTCCCGGCTGCGGGACCTGATCAGGCACGACCCCATGGGCGGCCTCGTGGCGCACGCCGTGATGGACGTCCAGAACGGTGTGGCCGCTCAGCCACGCCGCAGCCCGGCCCCGCCGGGCAGGGGAGCGCCGGAGCCCGGCAGGGTTCCGATGCAGCCGCATCACGGGCCGATGGCCCGCGCCGTGGCGCACTGAGCACCGCACCAACTGAACAGCCCGCACCGCAACAGCGCCGCACCGCAGTCCCCAAAGACCGGTCCGGGAGCCGCTGAGCCGCGCGGGGTGCCGGATCCGGACGTCGGGACGACGACACGGACCGGCGCCCCGCGCGGCCGCATGTCCGGCCACGCCGCCCCAAGTCCGCCCGCACGTCCGGCCGCACGCCCAACTGTCGTGTCCGCTGCGCATATCCGCCGTTTCCCAGCGGTATGAAGCCCAGGGTGGCAATCTGCTGAGCAGCAGATTCGCAAGATACGCAAAGAATCACAGAGGCACGCAGCCGGAGGTGCACGTCCCGTGGCGTCCAATGTCAATCCCACCGTCAGGCGACGCCGGTTGGGCCAGGAGCTGCGCCGGCTCCGCGAGCTCAAAGGCATGACCGCCGAAGAGGTGGCAGAGCGGCTCCTGGTCTCACAGTCGAAGATCAGCAGGCTCGAGAACGGGCGGCGCAGCATCAGCCAGCGCGACGTCCGCGACCTGTGCGGGGTCTACGAGGTCGAGGACCACCGCATCGTCGACTCGCTCATGCAAATGGCCAAGGACTCCCGCCAGCAGGGCTGGTGGCACTCCTTCGGCGACATCCCGTACAGCGTCTACATCGGGCTGGAGACGGATGCGGCGAGCCTGCGCGTCTACGATCCGCAGGTCGTGCCCGGTCTGCTGCAGACCCGGGCGTACGCGGAGACACTGATCACGGGCGCGCTCCCGGAGACCATGCCGACCGACATCGACAAGCGGGTCCAGGTCCGCCTCCGCCGCCAGGAGCGCATCGCGGCCCCGGACAACCCGCTGCGGCTGTGGACCGTGCTCGACGAGTCGGCGCTGCGCCGCGTCGTCGGCAGCCGCGCCGTCATGCGCGAGCAGCTGGAGCACCTGGTCGAGCAGTCGCAGCTGCCCCATGTGACCGTGCAGGTCATTCCGTTCGACATGGGCGCACACCCGGGCCTGAACGGCCAGTACGCGATTCTGGAGTTCCCGGACGCCGCGGATTCGAGCGTCGTCTACATCGAGGGCGTCACCAGTGATCTCTACCTGGAAAAGGCCAACGATGTACAGAAGTACAGCGTGATGTACGAGCATCTGCGGGCACAGGCGCTGAATGTGGAACAATCCCGACAGTTCATCGCGAAGATCGCCCAGGATTACGCGCTCCAGGAAGCCCTCTAGGGCGCCGCAGAGGGGGCCCCTAGGCGGTCCAGAGGGACAGAATCCGCCCCGCGCGAGAAAAGTGCCGCACGGTACACCTTCGCCGCGGCGGGGCGGAAGACCCGCTGGAATATGCCATCCGGTCGAGTGAACGGCCTCTTCGCGCACCGATGTTGGCGAGTAGCGTCGATCACGCCATCAAGTACCACGTTGGCGCAAACCGCTTCACAGGAGCGGTGGCAGCAATTCGACCACTGGCTAGACCGGAGCAAAAAATGGCAATTCAGCAGGGCGGCACGAATTCCTGGACCAAGTCCTCCTATTCGACGGGGAACGGCGCGTGCGTCGAGGTCAAGTCCCCCCTCCTGGCCGCGATCGCGGTGCGGGACTCGAAGGCCCCCGAGGGGCCCTCGATCGGCTTCGCCCCCGATTCATGGAACTCCTTCGTGACCGAGGTCGGCCGGGGCGCCTTCGACGCCGCCTGAGGCATCGGAGAGCTCCCCATCACAGCCCAGCACCAACTCAGCATCACAGCACCATTTCGGCACCAACAGAGCACCACAGCGGTACTGAAAGAGCCCTCTCGACTGGCCCGCCGTCCTGGCCGAGGGGGCTCGGCTTTTTCACCGGATCACCCGCGCAGCCGGTCCACGTACGTGTCGGTGCCGGGGATCGTCGGGATGAACGGCGCCACCAGCTCGACGCGGCCGAGGCCCGACTCGTGAACGGCCGCGTCCAGACCCGTGAAGTGGTCCTCCCAGCAGAGGGCCGGGTCCGCCTCCAGGAACCACAGCAGGGTGAGGCGGGTGTCGACGCCCTCGACCTGCTTCACGTACGACATCCGGTCGCCCGGCAGCGGCGTCGGGCGGAAGACCGTGACCATCGCCGCCGGTGAGCCGGCCAGCCGCTTCGGCAGGTGCCGCGAGCGCAGCCACTCCAGCAACTCGTCGCGCCGCTCGGGTCCTTCGGCGTCGATGACCTCCACGACCAGACCCCGGTAGGGGTGGTCGAGGGCGTGGTAGTCGCGCGGTCCGGCCGCCCCGTCCCGGTACACGGTCGCCGCGTGGTCCTGGAACGCGGTGAAGACGTGCGTGCGGTCCTGATAGACGCGCCCGTCCCGGTTGAGCCGCTTGTTGATGCCGACGGTCCACTTCATGTGGTCGTCGTAGCGGCCGTCGGTGATCCAGTACGTGGAGATGTAGCAGCCCGCGGTGACCGGCTGCGCGACCGCCGACTTCTCCGGGTAGCGCAGAAGCTGGAGTTCGCGCGTGGCCACCCAGCGGCGCCCCGAGTTCATCCAGGGCATCGCCATCGCGCCGGCGTAGTAGTGGTCGTCCTCGTACCAGCGGTTGTACGCGTACTCATGGCCGGGGTGCGGCTCGACCATGGTGATCAGGGCGTGCCCGGGGCGCACCCCGTACGGGCCGACCGATGCCAGCTCCGCGTACACCTCACTCCTCGTGTCCTCGCTCACGACGCTCCCCTTCCTTCCTCCACCGGACGGGCCTACTCTGACGCCCCGTCAGAAGAACTGCCATAGCCGGGAGGCGACCGGATGCTCCTGAACGGAAAGACAGTGGTCGTGTCGGGGGTCGGGGCCGGGCTCGGCCACCAGGTCGCCGCGGCCGTGGTGCGCGACGGCGGCAACGCCGTGCTGGGCGCGCGCACGGAGGCGAACCTCGCCAAGTCGGCCGCCCAGATCGACCCGGACGGTACGCACACCGCGTACGCGGCGACGGACATCACCGACGAGAGCCAGTGCGAGGCGCTCGCGGGGCTCGCGCGCGAGCGGTTCGGCGGGGTCGACGCCGTGGTCCATGTCGCCGCCTGGGACAGCTACTTCGGCGGCCTGGAGGACGCGGACTTCTCGACGTGGCAGCAGGTCATCGACGTGAACCTGCTGGGCACGCTGCGCATGACCCGGGCCTGCCTGCCCGCGCTCAAGGAGGGCGGCGGCTCCGTCGTCGTCATCGGCACACAGTCGGCCGTCGCCGCGCCCTCCCAGGTGTGGCAGGCGGCGTACGCGGCCTCGAAGGGCGCGCTGACCTCGGCCATGTACTCCATGGCCCGCGAGCTCGGCCCGCACCGCATCCGGGTCAACACCGTGCTGCCCGGCTGGATGTGGGGGCCGCCGGTCGAGGCGTACGTCCAGTTCACCGCGCACACCGAGGGCGTGTCGCAGGACGAGGTCCTGGGGCGGCTCACCGAGCGGATGGCGCTGCCCGAACTGGCCACGGACGGGGACGTGGCGGACGCCGCCGTGTTCCTCGCCTCCGACCGGGCGCGGGCCATCACCGGCCAGTCGCTTCTGGTCAACGCGGGTGAGCTGATGCGGTAGTTCCGCACCACAAGCCAGGATCCGACCGCACGGCGCCCACCGCCGTGCGGTCCTTTTTGCCCCCATCTCAATTCATAGACATGAACACAGGTCAATAAGTAGAACGATTTTACTGTCCCTTGACCCTCCGGTGCGTTGTCCTGGCCCTTCGGCTCCCCACACCATGAACGGCGTTCATAAGTAGGACCAGACCCCTGGAGGGGGCTCAATGAACAGTCTCGACTGGGCCGTGCTCATCGGCTATTTCGGCGTGATGATCGCGATCGGCGTCTGGTCCCACAAACGCGTGGACAACGTCTCCGACTTCTTCACCGCCGGCGGCAAGATGCCCTGGTGGCTGTCCGGCATCTCGCACCACATGTCCGGCTACAGCGCCGTCATGTTCACCGGATACGCCGGCATCGCGTACACCTACGGCGTGACGTCCTTCGTCACGTGGTCGTTCCCGATCGCGCTCGGCATCGCCATCGGCGCGAAGCTGTTCGCGCCGCGTGTCAACCGGCTGCGGTCACGGCTGCACGTGGCGTCGCCGCTCGAATACCTCAAGAACCGTTACAACCTGGGCACCCAGCAGGCCCTCGCCTGGTCCGGCATGCTCCTGAAGATCGTGGACGTGGCCGCCAAGTGGGCCGCCATCGCCACCCTGTTGTCCGTCTTCACCGGCATCTCCATCAACCAGGGCATCCTGATCACCGGCGTCATCACGGCGATCTACTGCACCATCGGCGGACTGTGGGCCGACGCGCTGACCGAGCTGGGGCAGTTCATCATCCAGCTCATCGCCGGTGTCGCCATGTTCGTCGCCGTCGTCTCCAAGCTCGGCCCGTTCGGGGGCATCTTCGGCGTCTGGGACGAGCCCGAGCTCGCGGGCCACGGCAAGCCGCTCGTCGGCCCGTACGGCACGGTGTTCCTGCTGGCGTTCCTCTTCATCAAGCTCTTCGAGTACAACGGCGGCATGCTCAACCAGGCCCAGCGCTACATGGCCACCGGCTCCGCCCGCGAGGCCACGCGCTCGGCCCGCCTCTCGGCGATCCTGTGGCTGGTCTGGCCCGTCGTCCTCTTCTTCCCCATGTGGGTGTCGCCGCTCCTGGTGCACGCGCAGAAGCCGGACGGTTCGGACTCGTACGGCCTGATGACCGAACAGCTTCTGCCGCACGGCCTGTTGGGCCTGGTCATCGTCGGCTTCTTCTCGCACACGATGGCCATGTGCTCCTCCGACGCGAACGCCATCGCCGCCGTCTTCACCCGTGACGTGGCGCCCGCGGTCTCGGAGAAGGCGAAGGAGCAGTGGGTCGGGAACAAGGGGCTGCTCGCCGCCCGCCTCACCACGGTGATCTTCCTCGGTCTGTCCATGGCGGTGGCCACCCAGGTCAACTCGCCCACGTTCAAGGACATCATCACCGTCGTCATCAAGTGGGTCGCGGGCCTGATGGGTCCGATCGCGATCCCGATGATGCTGGGTCTGCTGCGCACCTTCCGCAAGTCCGGCCCCACGGCGGCGCTCACCAGCTGGGCCGCGGGTCTGCTCGCCTTCTGGCTGGTCAACTACCCGATCAGCTGGAACGTCGAGGGCGGGGTGCCGCTCGAGTACCAGGTGTCGATCCCGCTGGCCGTCTCGCTCGTGCTCTACATCCTCATCGGCTACCTCAAGCCGGAGGACACCCCGGAGCGGGACGCGCTCATCGAGCGCATCAACACGGACGACGACGGGTCCACCGGGGCGGCGGCGGTTCCCGCGCCGGCGGAGCCGCAGGACGGGGCGGTCGGCTCGCAGCCGCCCGGCCGGCTCTCGTAACGCTTGTTCCTCACCGGGCGCCGGGCGGGCTGATCACAGCCTGTCCGGCGCTTCGGCTTTCACGCCCGCGGATAGCGGGCCAGCCACCCCGGCGACGAGGCCGCGGGGCTGTGCAGGGCGGGCCCCTGCGTCATCTCCATCGCGAAGTCGTCGGCGAGCTCCAGGACCGTGGGGCGGCCCTCCAGCTCGGTCACCCAGCCCGGCGGCAGCGCGGTCTCCCCGTGCAGCGCGCCGAGCAGGCCCCCGCACAGCGCGCCGGTCGCCTCGGACGGGCCGCCGTGGTTCACCGCGAGACACAGTCCGTGCCGTATGTCCTCGCCCACGAGGGCGCAGTACACCGCCACGGCGAGCACGCCCTCCGCGAGCCCGTCACCCACGAGTTCGTCGACGCGGGCGGCCGACGGCATGCCCTGGCGGACCGCGCCGAGCGCGTGCTTGAGCGCGTCCGTGACCGGCTGGTGCCCCGGGCGCGCGGCCAGCAGGACGAGGACGCGCTGCACCGCGCCGTCCAGGCTCTCGCCTCGCGCGAGTCCGTGCACCACGACCGCGTACGCACCCGCGCAGAGGTAGGCCGCGGGGGCGCCGTGCGTCTGGACCGCGCACTCGGCGGCGAGCTGGAAGACGAGCTGCGGCTCCCAGCCGACGAGCAGCCCGAACGGGGCCGAGCGGGCGGCCGCCGCGGATCCGGCGGCGGCCACGTTCTTCGGCTTGTCCAGGGTCCCCATGACGTCGTTGCCGAGTCCGAGGAGGCAGTCGCGGGACGGGCCGCGGCGCGAGTACAGCCACTCCTCGCGGGCCAGCCAGCCGTCCTCCTTGCGCCGCTCGTCCGGGCCCCAGTCACGCTGGGTCGCCGCCCAGCGGAGATAGGCGCGGTGCACGTCGGTCGGGGGATGCCAGGCGCCCGTGTCGCGCCGCACCTGCGCCCTTATCAGGCCGTCCACCGTGAAGAGGGCCTGCTGGGTCGCGGCGGTGACTGCGCCTCGGCGCCCGTACGCGGGAGCGAGGTCCGTCAGTCCCTGCGGACCGTGCGCGGCCCTGACCTCCTCGAGGGAGAGCTCGGCGAGCGGCGCCCCGAGGGCGTCGCCGAGCGCGGCCCCGATGAGCGTGCCGCGGACCCGGCTGCGGAAATCCTGCTGCTCGGCGCGGCCCCATACGGCCGATGAGGGTCCCCCCTGCTGGGGGGTCAGTGAGGCTGCCACGGGGAGCTCTCCCCTCCGGGTCTCGTTACGCGTGCGACGACTGCGCAGCACTGTAATCGACGGGGCGTACACGGTTGAGAGCCGAAGCGGCACAGGCGAAGTCGCCCTTGAGATCAATTCACCCGCTTTTCTTCCGCAAACCGGACGATGTCCCGGGACGCGGCCCGGGAACCCGCGGCGCGCCGTCGCTCGACGGCCACCCGACGCCACGCTCCTGACCGCCATCACCATGCCGCGCGACACGGTGATGGACGACTACCTGGCCGGCAACACGTACCGCGCGAAGGAGAACGCGGCGGCGCTCGCCGCGATGCCGCTCGCGCAGGCCGCCGTGTACAAGCCGATGCCGGACGTCCGCCCCGAGTACCTGAACTCGGGCTTCCAGGACGTGACGAGCCGCTACGGCACGTTCGACCGCTACCTGGACAAGGCCCTCGGCCACCGCGACGTACGCGACCTTCGCGAGGACCTGCCGGTCGGCTGACGGACGCCCCTCTGTGTTCAGGCGCCCGTTCGGGACGCACATCCCGAACGAGGGCCTCCGCAGGCCCTGTTACAGGCTTGGGACGTACGTACTCCGGGGCGCGTACAACGTTTTCCTTCGGCGGCCCGTCTTTCTCCACGTAACCAAGAACACCCCCACAGGACACCAAGAAGGATGGGAACAGTGCGCCGCACACTCGTCACAGCTCTCGCCGTCACCGCGCTCGCCGTGCCGCTCGGCCTCGTATCCGCCGCCGGTACCGCCGCCGCTGCCACACCCGTTCCGCCTCGCGTCCCCGCCACCGACTTCAATCACGACGGGTACCAGGACCTCGTGCTCGGGGCGCCGGGCGCGACCGTGTCCGGCAAGGAGAACGCCGGGGCCGTCTCCGTGGTCTACGGCGGGAAGAACGGGCCGGACATCGCACACGCCAAGGTCCTCACCCGCTCCACCACCGGGATACCCGGGGCCGCCGAGGAGGGCGGTTACTTCGGGGAGCGCGTCACCAGCGGGGACCTCGACGGGGACTCGTACACCGACCTCGTCGTCGCCGGGCTCGGCGGCGCGCCGAGCGTCGTGCTGTGGGGTTCGGCCGCCGGGCTGAGCGGGCAGGGCAGTGTCGCGCTGCCCACGTCGACCGGGATGTTCGCCGTCGGCGACTTCAACGGCGACGGGCACCGCGACCTCGTCACCGACGACTACCCTCGCAGCGACGACCCGGACGACGACGCCGCCGGGATGACCATCTCCTACGGCCCCTTCGACCGCGCGAGCGGCAAGCCGGCGAGCCAGGACTCCATCGCCACGAGCCAGACCTTCGGGCCCGCCGACATCGTCGTCGGCGACATGACCGGGGACGGCGCCGACGACATCGTGACGAGCCACGGCTTCGAGGAGTCCGCGTACGCCAGCAAGTTCTGGAAGGGCGGCAAGTCCGGTGTCAGCCACACCGCGAAGTCGCTGACGTCGTCGTTCCGCGGCACCGTCGGTGACGTCGACGGTGACGGGTACGGCGACCTCGTCGTCCACGACATCGGCGACAACTACGAGGACATCCCGTACGAGAAGGGCACCGTCCTCGTCATGTACGGGACCGCGGACGGGCCGTCCACGACCCGCACGAAGACCATCACGCAGGACACGGCCGGCGTGCCCGGGGTCGGCGAGAGCGGCGACATGTTCGGCACCGACCTCTCCGCCGGTGACGTGAACGGCGACGGTTACGCGGACATCGCCGTCGGCGTGCCCGGCGAGGCCATCGGCACCATCAAGGGCGCCGGCAGCGTCGTCCTGCTCAAGGGCGGCCGCGGCGGCCTGTCCGGCACGGGCTCGCAGGCCTTCAACCAGTCCACGACCGCGGTGCCCGGCGCCTCGGAGAAGGGCGACGGCTTCGGCCAGAAGGTCCTCCTGTCCGACCTGAACGGCGACGGCAAGGCCGACCTGACGGCCACCGCTCCCCTGGAGGACGGCACGTACACCGACTCCGGCGCCGCCTGGGTGCTGCGCGGGGCCACCGGCGGGCTCACCACGAGCGGCATCACGTCGTTCGGCGCGGCCGCCGTCCATGTCCCCGAGAAGAACGCCCAGTTGGGGCAGGACCTCATCGGACACTGACGGACGGGGGTGGGTGAGCCCATGGGTTCACCCACCCCCTCGCGCATGATCCCGCTCAGTCCCCCAGCACCGGCAGCAGTTCCGGCAGGTGGCCGTCGGAGGCCGTCGCCGCGTGCTGCCGCTCCAGCGGGACCTCCCCGTACAGCGTCGTGCGCGGCTTCGCCGGGCGGCCCGCTTCCTCCGCGATCGTGACGAGGTCCTTGATGGAGCGGTACGAGCCGTAACTGGAGCCCGCCATCCGGGAGATGGTCTCCTCCATCAGCGTGCCGCCCAGGTCGTTCGCCCCCGAGCGCAGCATCTCCGCGGCGCCCTCCGTGCCCAGCTTGACCCAGCTCGTCTGGATGTTCGGGATGTGGGGATGCAGGAGGACGCGCGCCATGGCGGTGACGGCCCTGTTGTCGCGGGTCGTCGGGCCCGGACGCGCGATGCCCGCCAGATAGACCGGCGCGTTGGTGTGGATGAACGGGAGCGTCACGAACTCCGTGAAGCCGCCCACGTTTTTGGACAGGGCGGCCTGCTGGATGCCGGCCAGCGTGCGGAAGTGGCCGAGCCAGTGGCGGGGCTGGTCCACATGCCCGTACATCATCGTCGACGACGAGCGGATGCCCAGCTCGTGGGCCGTCGTGATGACCTCGGTCCACGTCGCCGTGGGGAGCTTGCCCTTGGTGAGGACCCAGCGGACCTCGTCGTCGAGGATCTCGGCCGCCGTGCCGGGGATGGAGTCGAGGCCGGCCTCCTTCGCCGCGGTGAGCCAGTCCCGGATCGACATGCCCGTGCGCGTCGCGCCGTTCACCACCTCCATCGGGGAGAACGCGTGCACATGCATGCCGGGGACGCGCTCCTTCACCGCCTTCGCGATGTCGAAGTAGGCCGTGCCCGGCAGGTCGGGGTGGATGCCGCCCTGCATGCACACCTCGACCGCGCCCACGTCCCACGCCTGCTCGGCCCGGTCGGCGACCTGGGAGAGCGAGAGCGTGTACGCGTCCGCGTCCGTGCGGCGCTGCGCGAAGGCGCAGAAGCGGCAGCCGGTGTAGCAGACGTTCGTGAAGTTGATGTTCCTCGTGACGATGTACGTGACGTCGTCGCCGTTGACCGTCTTGCGGATGTCGTCCGCGACGCGGCAGAGGGCGTCGAGCGCCGGGCCGTCCGCGTGCAGCAGGGCGAGCGCCTCGTCGTCGGTGAGCTTCGTCGGGTCGTCGGCCGCCGTCGCGAGCGCGGCGCGCACGTCGCCGTCGATGCGCTGCGGGACCATGCCGGGCGCGGCCTGCTCACGCAGCGCCTCCCAGTCGCCGTACACGTCGTCGAAGTCGTCACGCCGGTCGGACGTGCGGCCCGTCGTGTCGATGGTGCGGTGCAGGTCCGTGCGGCCGGTGGCGGTGAACCCCTCGTCGGGCTCCTGCCAGGGCAGGCCCTCGGGGCGCGCGTCCTCGTCGGCGAGGCCGGTGTCGGCGGAGGCGAGGGCCCGCACGTGCGGCAGGAGACGCGGGTCGAGCCACGGCTCGCCGCGCTCGATGAACTCCGGGTAGATCGTGAGGCGTTCGCGCAGCTCGAAGCCCGCTTCGCCCGTCTTCGCGGCGAGCTCGTCGATGTGCGGCCAGGGGCGCTCGGGGTTCACGTGGTCCGGGGTCAGCGGCGACACCCCGCCCCAGTCGTCGATGCCGGCGCCGATCAGGAGCGCGTACTCCTCGTCGACCAGGTTCGGCGGGGCCTGGATGCGGGCGGAGGGGCCGAGGATGTGGCGGGCGACCGCGATGCACGCGGCGAGCTCCTCCAGCTCGGCGTCCGGCATGCCGCGCATCGCCGTGTCCGGCTTGGCCCGGAAGTTCTGGACGATGACTTCCTGGATGCCGTGGTAGCTGCGCTGGATGCGGCGCAGCTGGAAGAGGGAGTCGGCGCGCTCCTCGTAGGACTCGCCGATGCCGATGAGGACGCCGGTGGTGAACGGGACGTTCGACCGGCCCGCGTCCTCCAGGACCCGCAGGCGGACGGCGGGTTCCTTGTCGGGCGAGCCGTGGTGCGGGCCGCCCGGCTCGGACCACAGGCGCGTCGCCGTCGTCTCCAGCATCATGCCCATGGACGGCGCGACCGGCTTGAGGCGCTGGAGATCGGTCCATGTCATGACACCGGGGTTGAGGTGCGGGAGCAGTCCGGTCTCCTCCAGGACCCGGATCGCCATGGCGCGCACATAGGCGAGCGTGTCGTCGTACCCGTGCGCGTCCAGCCACTCGCGGGCCTCGGGCCAGCGGTCCTCGGGCCGGTCGCCGAGCGTGAACAGCGCCTCCTTGCAGCCCATCTCGGCGCCGCGGCGGGCGATGTCGAGGACCTCGTCCGGCGACAGGTACATCCCGTGGCCGTCCCGGCGCAGCTTGCCGGGGACGGTCACGAACGTGCAGTAGTGGCATTTGTCCCGGCACAGCCGGGTCAGCGGGATGAAAACCTTCTTCGAGTAGGTGATGACGCCCGGGCGGCCCGCGGCCTTCAGGCCCGCGTCGCGCACGCGCGCGGCGGACGCCGTCAGGTCCCGCAGGTCGTCGCCGCGGGCCTGGAGCAGGACCGCCGCCTCGGCCGTGTCGAGGGCAACGCCGTCGCGGGACCGCTTCAACGCGCGGCGCATCGCGTTGGCAGTGGGTCGTACAGCCTCCGGATCAGTCATGCTCCCGAGGATACGAGCGCCCACCGACGACGTCTGCGCCGCGCTGACGTGCGTGGGATCACGCGACGTACACGTTTCACCTGCGCCCCGCGCCGCCCCTTACAGGTACTGCTCGTACTCGTCGAGGATCTTGAGGACCGATGTCTCGTCCGCCGGGGGCAGTTGGAGGACGACCTCGTCGATGCCGAGCTCCGCGTAGTGCGCGAGCTTGCCCGGGCTCGGCAGGACCGCGTACGGGACGACGTGCAGGTCCGCCGGGTCGCGGCCCGCCTCCTCCCAGCCGGCCCGCAGCACGGGCATCGACTCGGTCAGGCCGCGCCCGCCGATGGGCAGCCAGCCGTCGGCGTACTCGGTGATGTGCGCGAACAGCTTCGGGCCCGCCGCTCCCCCGATCAGCGTGCGGGGCGCGCCGCCCACCGGCTTCGGGTAGGCGTGGCTGGCCCGCACCGACACTCCGAACTCCCCGTCGTACGCGGTCGGTTCCTGCGCCCACAGGGCCCGCATGAGGCCCATCCGCTCCCAGCCGAGCTCGCGCCGCGTGCGCCATTCGACGCCGTGGTCGGCGGCCTCCTCGACGTTCCAGCCGAAGCCGAGACCGAGCGTGAAACGGCCGCCGGAGAGGTGGTCGAGGGTGGCGATCTGCTTCGCCAGGTCGATGGGGTCGTGCTGGGCGATCAGCGTGATGCCGGTGCCGAGCCCGAGCCGCTCGGTGACGGCGGCGGCCTGCCCGAGCGCGACGAACGGGTCGAGGGTTCGGCCGTACTCGGCGGGCAGGTCACCCCCGGCCGGATACTGCGTCGCCCGCTCCACCGGAATGTGTGTGTGCTCGGGCAGATACAGCCCGGCGAACCCGCGTTGTTCCAGTTCACGCGCGAGCCGCACGGGCGTGATGGTCTCGTCGGTCAGGAAAATCGTGGTCGAGATCCGCATGGGGCATTACTACCGGCCCGCCCCTCAGGAGTCCATGGACTCCCCGGGCGGACAGACGTAAGACTCCGATCCCCTTCCCTTACAGGGGAGTTCACGGCTCAATACCAGAGTTGCATGCACCACCCACGTCACAGACGGAACGTCACAGGACCCTGGGAGCCGCAGCATGTGCGAGGACGACCACACCACGACCGGCATGGGCAGACGCGCGCTGTTCGTGACGGGAGCGGCCACCGCGCTTACGTTGAGCAGTGTGAGCTTCGCGAGCGCGGCCGACGGCCGCACACCGGCGGACGGAACGAAGGCTACGAAGACCGTGAGGGGGACGCTGCCGCCCGGCGCGCCCGACTTCGTGTACGTGCCGGTCGAGGTGCCGCGCGGGGTCCGCGAGATCCACGTCGCGTACACCTACACGAAGGCGACCGTCCCGGCCGGCACGCAGAACAACGCCCTGGACATCGGGGTGTTCGACGAACGGGGCACCGAGCTCGGCGGGAAGGGCTTCCGCGGCTGGTCGGGCGGCGCGCGCACCGAGTTCTTCGTACGGGCGGACGACGCGACGCCCGGCTACATCCCCGGGCCGGTCCGCGCGGGCACCTGGCACATCGCGCTCGGCCCGTACACGGTGGCGCCCGAGGGCCTCCCGTACGAGCTGACCGTCACGCTCACGTACGGCGAGCAGAGTCAGACGCCTCGCCCGGTGTACCCGCCCTCGCGCGCCAAGGGCCGGGGCCGTGCCTGGTACCGCGGGGACTGCCACATCCACTCGTGGTTCTCGGACGGCAGGCGCACGCCCGCCGAGATCGCGGCGCTCGCGCGCGCGGCGGGCCTGGACTTCATCAACTCGTCCGACCACAACACGCACTCGTCGCACGCCCACTGGGCCGACCAGGCGGGCGACGACCTGCTCATCATGCTGGGCGAGGAGATCACGACCCGTAACGGGCACGTGGTGGCGCTCGGCACGGACCCGGGCACGTTCGTCGACTGGCGCTACCGCGCCCGCGACAACCGCTTCGGCACGTACGCGCGCGAGGTCCGCCGGGCCGGCGGCCTGGTCGTGCCGGCGCATCCGCACGCCACCTGCATCGGCTGCAACTGGAAGTTCGGCTTCGGTGAGGCGGACGCCGTCGAGGTGTGGAACGGCCCGTACACGCCGGACGACGAGATCTCCCTGGCCGACTGGGACAACACGCTGGTGGCGTCCGCGCGGGGTTCGCGTCGGTGGATCCCCGCGATGGGCAACAGCGACGCCCACCGCGACCCGGACCGCATCGGCGGCCCGCAGACGGTGGTCCTCGCCGACGACCTGACCCGGGAGGCCATCCAGGCGGGCATCAAGGCGGGCCGCTCGTACGTCGCCGAGTCGAAGTCCGTCGAGCTGACGTTCACGGCGTCCGGCTCGCGCGGTGAGCACGCGGGCATCGGCGAGCGCCTCCCCGTGGACCCCGACGCGCCGGTCACCGTCCGCCTCGAGGTCAAGGGCGCCCCGGGCTGCACGCTCCACGTGGTCACGGACCAGGGCACGCTGTTCACGTCGCCGGCGCTCCCCGAGTCCGGGTCGGGCACGGCCGAGTGGCGCACGACGGCGTCGTACGCGGCCTATGTACGGGCCGAGGTCCGGCACGCGCCGACGGTCCCGGGCCTGCCGGGGGCGCTCACGGCGTTCACGAACCCGGTGTTCCTCGGCAAGTAGGCCAGGCCTGATCCGAACGAAAGGCCCTAGTCCTCGACGACCAGCACCGGCGTCTCCCGCGTCAGCACCTCGCCGCGGAAGAACGCCGGGCTGCGCCGCCCCATCACGAGCATGATCACGAAGCCGACGAGCAGCAGGCCGACGCCGATCACGAAGACGGAGCCGACGCCGAGGACGGAGGAGCCACTGCCGTACGCCGGGTTCCACATGTCGACGAGGGTCTTCACGAACACGGCGGACAGCAGGACGCCGCCGAGGACCGGGAAGAGGGCCTTGAAGAAGAAGTCCCGGGGCGAGCGCAGCAGCTCGGAGCGGAAGTACCAGGCGCAGGCGAACGCCGTGAGCGCGTAGTAGAAGCAGATCATGAGGCCGAGCGCGTAGATCGTGTCGACGAGGACGTGCTCGGAGACCAGCGTCATGACCGTGTAGAACACGCCGGTGGCGACGCCCGCGGTGACCGTGGCGCGGCCCGGGGTCTTGAAGCGCGGGTGGACGCGGGCGTAGGAGGCGGGCAGCGCCTCGTACGTCGCCATGGCGAGGACCGTGCGGGCGACCGGGATGAACGTGGTCTGCAGGCTGGCCGCGGCCGAGGCGAGGACGGCGACGAAGAGCAGGATGCCGAGGGTGGGGCCCATGACAGGGCCGGCGAGGGCGGCGAAGACGTTGTCGGACGTCGCGGGGTTGGCGAGACCGAGGCCCTTGCCGCCGGAGCCGACGACCATCTGGGCGGCGACGCCGGTCGCGAGGTAGGAGCCGACGAGGACGACCATCGCGATGAGGGCGGCGCGGCCGGGCGTCTTCTCGCTGCCGATGGTCTCCTCGTTCGCGGTGAGGCAGGTGTCCCAGCCCCAGTACATGAAGATCGACAGGGACAGGCCCGCGGTGAACGCGCCGAACGACTTCACCGAGAACGGGTCGAGCCACGTCCAGGAGAACGGCACGGACGTGGGGAAGTCCGCCGATCCCGCCTTGACGACGGCCATCACGACGAACACGGCGAGCACGACGAGCTGGAGGCCAACCAGGGTGAACTGGACGCCCTTCGTCGCCGTCATGCCGCGGTAGCTGATCGCGGTCGCGGCGGCGATCAGGGCGAGACAGGTGACGATGTGGACGGCCTTGTTGTCGTCCAGGGCGCCGATGGACGTGTTGCCGGTGATCTCGCCCGCGAGGAGCCAGAAGTACGACGTCGCGACGCCGGCCAGGTTGGACAGCACGATGATCGTCGCGATGACGAGGCCCCAGCCGCACATCCAGCCCACGCGCGGGCCGAAGGCCTTCACGGTCCACGTGAAGGACGTGCCGCAGTCCGGCATGGCCTTGTTCAGCTCGCGGTACGCGAAGGCGACGAGCAGCATCGGCAGGAATCCGGCCAGGAACACGGCGGGCATCTGGAGGCCGACCTCGCCGGAGGTGGAGCCGAGCGTCGAGGTCAGGCAGTAGACGGGCGCCACGGTCGAGATTCCGATGACCGCGCTGCCGACCAGCCCGACGGAATTCCCGCCGAGGCCCTTGCTGCGGACGCCCCCGTCGGGGGCGCCGCCTGCCGTGTCGTGGGCAGCCTCTGTCGGCCGCGCGTCCAGCTGAGTCATGAACAGGACGTTAAATGCTGCGGTTTCCGCATAAGGGGGACAAGAGATGAAACCGGCCACCTTTGAATCGATGGCTGATTCACGTAACTATCCCACGCCCTCAAGGCATCTTCAGGTTAACCCCATTCATCGGAAGGAATTACCGACGACGTCCGATATTCGGTAATCGCAGCAGCGCCCGATTTGCCGGGTTCAAAATTTTCCGTGTGATGTTTCCGGCGGTTACCCCGCCATCCCCCGCCGTCACCCCTGCCACACGATCGACTGGAGCTCGCTGTAGGCGTGCAGCGCGTACGAACCCACGTCCCGACCCACCCCGCTCTGCTTGAATCCGCCGAACGGCGCCTCCATGTTCCGGCCGACCGTGTTCACGCCGACCCCGCCGGCCCGCAGCCGCCGAGCCACGCGGAACGCCCGCGCCACGTCCCCCGACCACACGTAGTCGATGAGCCCGTACTCGCTGTCGTTGGCGAGGGCCACCCCCTCCTCCTCGTCGTCGAAGGGCACCACCACCACGACCGGGCCGAAGATCTCCTCCCGCACGACCCGCATGTCGTTCGTGCAGTCCGCGAGAAGCGTCGGGGCGACGTAGAAACCCTTGTCGAGAGCGGGCCGCTCGCCGCCCGCGACGACCCGCGCCCCCTCCTTGCGGCCCAGCTCGACGTACGACTCGACGCGGTCGCGGTGCGCCGCCGAGATCACCGGCCCGACGACCGTCCCCCGCGCCCTCGGATCGCCCACCTTCATGTAGCCGACGTACTCGGCCAGCTTCGAGACGAGCGCGTCGTACACCCTGCGCTGCGCGATCACCCGCGTCGGCGCCGTGCAGATCTGCCCGCTGTAGAAGGCGTACGTCGTGCCGATCCCCGATACCGCCGAGGCGAGACCCACCTCGTCCAGGTCGTCGAAGACGAGCGCCGCGCCCTTCCCGCCCAGCTCCATCAGCTGCCGCTTCATGCCGCGCCCGCACACCTCGCCGATGCGCCGGCCGACCGCGGTGGAGCCGGTGAAGCTGACCATGTCGACGTCCGGCGAGTCGACGGCCGCCTCGCCCACGTCCACAGCCGTCCCGCTGACCACGTTCACCACACCGGGCGGCGCCCCCGCCTCCTCCAGAGCGGCCGCCATCCGGTACACCGACAGCGGGTCCTGCGGGGCAGGCTTCACGACGACCGTGTTCCCCATGGCGAGCGCGGGCGCGACCTTGCCGGCCGGATTCGCCCACGGGTTGTTGTACGACGTGATGCAGGTGACGACGCCGACGGGCTGCCGTACGGCGAGCGCCCCGAGCACGCCCGCCTTCCCCATGGGTCCCGCCTCGTTGATCTGCGGCGGCAGCCCCTGCTCGACCGGTTCGAGCGCGCCCTTCGCATAGCGGCGGAACCGCGCCACCCCCACCGCGACCTGCATCCCGCGCGCGGTCCCGCTCGTCGCGCCGCTCTCCGCCTGCGCGAGCTCCGCGTTCGCCGCGAAGTCGCGCTGCATCACGTCGGCGGCCCGGTCAAGGATCGCGGCGCGCTCCTCCGGCTTCGTACGCGACCACGAGGCGAAGGCCTCGCGGGCCGCCGACGCCGCGTCGTGAACCTGCGCGCGGGACGCCTCGGGGGCGAGCCCGACGACCTCCTCCGACGCGGGGTCGACGACCTCGTAGTGCCCACCGTCCGGCTCGGTCCACTCGCCGCCGATGAACAGCCTCTGCGCGCCCGTCATTCGGTGCCGTCCGAGGTCTCACTCGCCGCGCCCCGGACCGCCTTCTCGTCCGGCCGTGGGTCCAGGGATTGCCCCCCGGGAAGCTGCAGCGTGCTCACCGTCCTGGTGTCACGTCCGGACCGCAGCACGGTGCCGGGCACGGCCCCCGTCACGACGTCCTCGCGGATGACCTCGACGCCGTTGACCCAAACGGCGTTGATGCCGATCGCCTTCGAGTCGAGGCGCGGGCTGTCGCCGGGCAGGTCGTGGACGAGGGTGGCCTTGCCCGCGTCGATCCGCTCCGGGTCGAACAGGACGAGGTCCGCGTGCCAGCCCTCCTCGATCCGGCCGCGTTCACGCAGCCCGAAGAGCCGCGCCGGATCGTCGGTGAGCATCTTCACCGCCTCCTCGATCCCGGCCAGCTTCCGCCCGCGCAGACAGTCCCCGAGGAAGCGCGTCGTGTACGGCGCTCCGCACATCCGGTCCAGGTGAGCCCCCGCGTCGGACCCGCCGAGCAGCACGTCCTCGTGGCTCCAGGTCTCGGCGCGCAGAGCCCACGAGTCCGGGTCGTTGTCGCTGGGCATGGGCCAAAGCACCGTCCGCAGCCGGTCGTTGGCGCAGATCTCGACGATGCACTCGAAGGGTTCCTGGCCGCGCTCGGCCGCGATGTCGTTCACCACGCGCCCGGTCAGGCCCTCGTTCGCCTCCGAGTACGTGTCGCCGATGACGTACCGCCCGAAGTGGGCGAGCCGCCGGAAGACGCCGGCCTCCTTGCTGCCCGCGCGCCGCAGCATCTCCGCTCGCACGTCCGGGTCGCGGAGCTTCGCGATCCGCTCGTCGACGGGCAGGGAGAGGACCTCGCCCCAGCCGGGGATGAGGTTGAGGGCGCAGAACGTGCCGAGCGACATGTTCATGGGGGTCAGGATCGGCATGGTCAGCGCGACGATCCGGCCGCCCGCCTTGCGGGCCCGCTCGCTGGGGATCAGCTGGCGCGGCACCCGCTCGGGGACGGCCGCGTCGATGGTGAGGACGTTCCAGTTCAGGGGCCGCCCGGCGGCCGCGCTCATCTCGACGAACAGGTCGATCTCGTCGTCGCTGAACTGGTCGAGGCACCCGGCGACGATCGCCTCGATCTGGGTGCCCTCGTGCTCGGCGACGGCCCGGCTCAGCGCGAGCAGCTCCTCGGGCCGCGCGTGCCGCGACGCGACCGGCTGCCCGTCGCCGTCCGAGTGCGTGGACGACTGGGTGGTGGAGAACCCCCACGCTCCCGCGTCCATGGCCTCGTGGAACAGGGCGAGCATCTGCTCCAGCTGCTCGGGCGTCGGCTGCCCGCCGACCGCGTCCGCGCCCATCACGTACCGGCGCAGCGCACAGTGCCCGACCATGAAGCCGGCGTTGACGGCGATCCGCCCGTCGAGGGCGTCGAGATACTCACCGAACGAGTTCCACGTCCAGGGCGCGCCCTCCTCCAGCGCGACCAGCGACATGCCCTCGACCTTGGACATCATCCGGCGCGTGTAGTCGGCGTCCTCGGGCCGCTCCGGGTGCAGCGGGGCGAGCGTGAAGCCGCAGTTGCCGCCCGCGACGGTCGTCACCCCGTGGTTCAGGGACGGCGTCGCGTACGGGTCCCAGAACAGCTGGGCGTCGTAGTGGGTGTGGGGGTCGACGAAGCCGGGGGCGAGGATCCGCCCGCGCGCGTCCTCGCTGCCCGCGGCGGGCTCGGTCACGGCCCCCGGCTCGGCGATGACGGCGATACGCCCGTCGCGTATCCCCACGTCGGCGACGTAGGCGGGGGCTCCCGTCCCGTCGACTACGGTCGCTCCTTTGATCAGGTGGTCGAGCACGAGGTCGTCCCCCTCCTGAAGGGTGAGTACTGGCGAGTTCGCGTGGGTCCGGGGTGCGGCCGCCGGTTCGGCCCGTCCGGCGCTTGAGGACGAGCCCGAAGGGCGACAGGGGGTCCGGGGCACAGCCCCGTGTCGGTCACCCATGACCCGCAACCCCAGGGGCCCCGGCCCCCGTCCGGGAAAGGAGGGGCCGGGGCGGTCCATGGGCCGGGCGGGATCAGACGGCCTCACGGAAGCGCGTCGTCCGGTGCACCGGATCCGTGTCGATCTTCGGGATGACGTGCTCGCCGATCAGCTTGATCGACTGGAGCGTGTCCTCCTTGGAGATGCCGATCGGCATGCCGAACGACAGCTGGTCGGCGCCCGCCTGCTCCCAGCGCTTGCACTGCGTGAGCACCTCGTCCGGGTCGCCGCAGATCAGCAGCTCCTCGGCGATGAGGAGTTCGATGATCTCCTCGTTGAACTCGGGCAGCGTCTCGGGCCACACGGGGAAGCCCTCGGGGCGCGGGAACGTGTCGTGGTAGCGGAAGACGAGCGACTGGAGGTAGTGCAGCCCGCCGGTCGCGGCGATCCGTACGGCCTCCGCGTGGGTCGGCGCGCAGATCGCGGTGGAGGTCACCATGACGTTGTCGTTGACGAACGCCCCGACGGGCTCCGCCTTGCCGATGTTCGACTTGTACTGGTCGAGCACCCATTCCATGTCGGAGACCTTCTGGACGCTGAAGCCCAGGACGCCGAGGCCCTTCCTGGCGGCCATCGCGTACGAGGGCGGGGAGCCGGCCGCGTACCACATGGCGGGGTGCGCCTTCCCGTACGGCTTGGGGAAGATCTTGCGCGGCGGCAGCTGCCAGTGCTTGCCCTTGAACCCGACGTACTCCTCCTGGAGCCACATCTTCGGGAACTCGGCGATGGTCTCTTCCCAGATCTCCTTCGTGTAGTTCATGTCGGTGACGCCGGGGATGAAGCCGAGGATCTCGTGGCTGCCCGCGCCGCGCCCGCTGCCGAACTCATGCCGCCCCTCGCTGAGATGGTCGAGCATGGCGACCTTCTCGGCGACCTTCACGGGGTGGTTGACCGGGGCGAGCGGGTTGAAGATGCCGGAGCCGAGGTGGATGCGTTCGGTGGCGTGGGCGAGGTAGCCGAGGAAGACGTCGTTGGCGGAGAGGTGCGAGTACTCCTCCAGGAAGTGGTGCTCGGACGCCCAGGCGTACTTGAAGCCCGACTTGTCCGCCTGGATGACGTACTCGGTCTCCTCCATCAGCGCCTTGTGCTCGGCGAGCGGGTCGGTCTCGGCCCGCTTGCCCACATATCCCTGTACAAAGAGCCCGAATTCCAAGGAGGTTCACCGTCCCCTGTCTGTGACCGGCGGCTGCGTCAGAAGCTCCTGCGCTCTTTCTGACGTACCGTCAGATTCGATGTGCCGACTGTTTCACCGTGCCCGTACAGCGTCAATACCTGATGCAGCGTCAGATCTTGTGGGATCACAGCACGCTGACGCCCGCCAGCCACCCGCCGTCGATGACGAACGGCTGGCCCGTGATGTACGCGGAGTCCTCCTGCGAGGTCAGGAACAGCGCGAGCCGCGCCACCTCCTCGGGCTGCCCGACCCGCCCCAGCGGCACGAGCTTGCGGTACAGCTCGTCGAGCGCCTGCGAGGCCTCCTCGGTGTCCGCGCCCGGGTCCAGCTGCGAGGGATTGCTCATGGCGGTGTCGATGGCACCGGGGCACACGGCGTTCACGCGGATCTTCTTCGCGGCCAGCTCAAGGGCCGCCACCTTCGTCAGCCCCACGATCGCGTGCTTGGTGGCGGTGTACGCGCCGACGTACGCCATGCCCGTCACACCCGTATAGGAGGCCGTGTTCACGATCGTGCCCCCGCCGGCGGCCTCGATCTCGGGCGCGACGGTCTTGATCCCGAGGAAGGCACCCACCTGGTTGACCTGGATGATCTGCTGGAACTCGTCCAGGGGCGTGCTGACCAGCTCGTTGAACCGCAGGATCCCGGCGTTGTTCACGAGCCCGTCGATCTTCCCGTACGCCTTCTTCGCGGCGGCGACGGCGGCCGCCCAGTCGTCCTCGCGGCTCACGTCCAGATGGACGTAGAGCCCGCCTATCTCCTTGGCGAGCGCCTCGCCCTGGTCGTCGAGGACATCCCCGAGCACCACCTTGGCGCCCTCCGCGGCGAACAGCCGCGCCTCCTGCTCGCCCTGCCCGCGCGCCGCGCCCGTGATGACGACGACGCGCCCGTCCAGCTTGCCCATGCCGGTACTCCTAGTCTTTGAGGTGCCTAGTCGTTCAGGTGCACGGCGACGTCGGCGGCGAACGCCGCCATCTGGTCGGTGAGCTCACCGAGACTCCGGGAGCGGAACCGGACCTGGATCTGGTCCACGCCCATCGCGCCGTACGCGCGCAGCGACTCGGCGAGGGCCTGCGGGGCGCCGGACAGGGTGCGCCGCCCGACGTGCCACGCGGGTACGCCCACGTACAGGGGCTCGGCGATCGCTCCCACGGTCACGGGAGCCTCGATGCCCGCCTCCTCCCGCAGCCGCTTCAACTTCGCTATCTGTCCGGGCAGTTGCTCGCGGCTGTCCCCCTGCGGCAGCCAGCCGTCCCCCTTCACGGCGGCGCGGCGCACCGCCGGGGCCGAGGAACCGCCCACCCACACGGGGACCCGGCTCTGCGCGGGACGCGGCCGCTGCCCGAGCCCCTCGAAGGCGTATCGCTCCCCCTTGAACGACGGATACTCCTCCGGCCCGAGCGCCGCCTTCAGCGCGTCCACGGCCTCGTCGAGCACGGCCCCGCGCCGCGCGAAGTCGACCCCGAGCGCCTCGAACTCCTCCTGTACGTGACCTGCCCCTACCCCGAGGATCAGCCGGCCCCCGGAGAGATGGTCGAGGGTGGCGTACTGCTTGGCGGTGGCCAGCGGATGGCGCAGGCCGATGATCGCGACGTGGCTCATGAGGCGCACGTTCTCGGTGATGCCCGCGAGGTACGCGAGCGTGGCCACCGGGTCGTACCAGGTGGTGCTCATCGCGTCGGCGAGGCGGCGCGGGATGGCGACGTGGTCGCAGCAGGCGATGTAGTCGAAACCGGTGCGGTCGGCGGTGCGGGCGATCTCGGCGAGGTCGGCGGCGCCGGCCCCGGCCTCCCAGCTCTCCGCATACATCGTGGACTGGGACTGGACCGGGAGCTGGATGCCGTAGGTCAGACGCCCCGGCGCCCGGCCGCTCACCGCTGTCCCGCCCAGAGTCCGTCGTCGGTCAGCCCCAGCAGGTCGATGGCGTTGCCGCGCACGATGCGCTCGACGGCCTCCGCGTCCAGGTGCCCCATCTGAGCCTCGCCGACCTCCTTGGACTTCGGCCAGGTGGAGTCGGAGTGCGGGTAGTCGGTCTCGTAGAGCACGTTCGCGACGCCGATCGCGTCGAGGTTCTTGAGGCCGAACGCGTCGTCGAAGAAGCAGCCGTGGACGTGGTCGGCGAAGTACTCGGAGGGCCGCTTGCGGACCTTGTCGGCGACGCCGCCCCAGCCGCGGTTCTCCTCCCAGACGACGTCCGCGCGCTCCAGGATGTACGGGATCCAGCCGATCTGGCCCTCCGCGTACATGATCTTCAGGTTCGGGAAGCGCTCGAACTTGCCGCTCATCAGCCAGTCGACCATCGAGAAGCAGCAGTTGGCGAAGGTGATGGTCGAGCCGACGGCGGGCGGCGCGTCGGGCGAGGTCGACGGCATCCTGCTGGACGACCCGATGTGCATCGCGATGACGGTGCCGGTCTCGTCGCAGGCACGCAGGAAGGGGTCCCACTCGTCCGTGTGGACGGACGGCAGGCCCAGGTGCGGCGGTATCTCGGAGAAGGCGACGGCACGTACGCCCCGGGCGGCGTTGCGCCGCACCTCCGCCGCGGCGAGCTCGGCGTCCCACAGCGGGACGAGGGTGAGCGGTATGAGCCGCCCCTGGGCCTGCGGCCCGCACCACTCCTCCACCATCCAGTCGTTGTACGCGCGCACGCCGAGCAGCCCGAGTTCACGGTTCTTGGCCTCGGTGAACGTCTGCCCGCAAAAGCGCGGGAAGGTGGGGAAACAGAGCGCGGACTGGACGTGGTTGACGTCCATGTCGGCGAGGCGGGCGGGCACGTCGTACGAGCCCGGACGCATCTGCTCGTACGTGATGACCTCGAGCCTGATCTCGTCACGGTCGTAGCCGACGGCGGTGTCGAGGCGGGTGAGGGGCCGGTGCAGGTCCTCGTAGACCCACCAGTCGCCTATCGGCCCCTCGCCCCCGGGCGCGCCCATGACCGGCGCGAACTTGCCGCCCAGGAACGTCATTTCCTTCAGGGGCGCGCGCACGATGCGCGGACCCTCGTCCCGGTATTTGGCCGGGAGGCGGTCCTGCCAGACGCCGGGCGGTTCCACAGTGTGGTCATCCACCGAAATGATCCGGGGGAAGCCCTGCGGGCTCTCCTTGGTCTCCTTGGTCTCCATGTCGACCACGGTAGCGCCCATCTGACGACCCGTCAGCTCTCCGGACAGCGGGGACCTGAGGTGAGGTGTCTGTGATGGCTGTCTCGCGTGGCTGACGCATCCGCCATGAACAAGGCAAACTGGCCTCGTCGTCTTTGGATCCGACGCGTGCGGCAGGGGGCAGCGATGGACGGTGTACCGCGAGTACCGGAGCAGCGGTACGCCGGGACCTCCAAAAGCACCGGGAGCAGTGAGCTGCCCGAGGCCACGGAAGTCCCGGCGGGCCTGCGCTTCAGTGTGCTCGGCCCGGTGCGCGCCTGGCGCGGCGACGAGCCCCTGACCACGGGCTCTCCCCAGCAGCGCGCCCTGCTCGCGGCACTCCTGCTGCGCGAGGGACGCACCGCGACCGCCGCCGAGCTGATCGACGCCCTGTGGGGCGACGAACCCCCGTCGCAGGCCCTCGCCGCCGTCCGTACGTACGCCTCCCGACTGCGCAAGATCCTCGACCCCGGCGTCCTCGTCAGCGAGTCCGGCGGTTACGCGATCCGCTCCGTGAGCGGCGACGCGCTCGACCTGGCCGCGGCGGAGGCGCTGCGCTCCGACGCGGAGAAGGCCCGGGGCGCCGGGGACCTGTGCAAGGCACGCGAGCTGGTCAGCCGGGCGCTGGCCCTGTGGGACGGCGAGCCTCTCGCCAACATCCCCGGCCCCTACGCCGAGACCCAGCGCGCCCGCCTGGAGGAATGGCGCCTCGGCCTCCTCGAATCCCGCCTCGACATGGACCTGGAGCAGGGCTGCCACGCGGAGGCGGTCTCCGAACTCACCGCCCTCACCGCCGCCCACCCCCTGCGCGAACGCCTGCGCGAGCTCCTCATGCTGGCCCTCTACCGCTCCGGCCGCCAGGCCGAGGCCCTCGCCGTCTACGCCGACACGCGCCGTCTCCTCGCCGACGAACTCGGCGTCGACCCGCGCCACGGCCTCGCCGAACTCCAGCAGCGCATCCTCCAGGCGGACCCGGCACTCGCGGAACCGTCCGCCCCGACGGCGGAACCCTCGGCGAGCCCACTCCGCCCCGCGCAACTCCCGGCGACGGTCCCGGACTTCACCGGCCGGGCGTCATTCGTGACCGAACTGCGCGACATCCTGTCGTCCGCCTCCTCCCCCGACGGGGAGGGCCAGGTCATGGCGGTGTCGGCGGTGGCCGGAATCGGCGGCGTAGGAAAGACGACGCTCGCCGTCCACGTGGCCCACGCCGCCCGCCCGTCCTTCCCCGACGGCCAGCTGTACGTCGACCTCCAGGGCGCCGGCCCGCGCGCGGCGGAACCGGAGACGGTCCTCGGCTCGTTCCTGCGGGCACTCGGCACAGCCGACTCCGCGATCCCGGACTCCCTGGAAGAACGCTCGGCGCTCTACCGTTCCACGCTCGACGGCCGCCGCGTCCTGATCCTCCTGGACAACGCCCGCGACGCCGCCCAGGTCCGCCCTCTGCTCCCCGGCACGGAAGGCTGCGCCGCGCTCATCACGGGCCGCGTCCGCATGGTCGACCTGGTGGGCGCGCATCTCGTGGACCTCGACGTGATGTCGCCGGAGGAAGCGCTCCAGCTCTTCACGAAGATCGTGGGCGCGGAACGGGTGGCCTCCGAGCGGGAGGCGGCCCTCGACGTGGTCGCCGCGTGCGGATTCCTCCCCCTCGCCATCCGTATCGCGGCGTCGCGCCTGGCGGCGCGGCGCACATGGACGGTCTCGGTCCTCGCGGCGAAGCTCGCCGACGAGCGCCGCCGCCTCGACGAACTCCAGGCGGGCGACCTGGCGGTCAAGGCGACGTTCGAACTGGGCTACGGCCAGCTGGAGCCGGCCCAGGCCCGCGCCTTCCGCCTCCTGGGCCTGGCAGACGGCCCGGACATCTCCCTGGCGGCGGCAGCAGCGGTCCTGGACCTCCCGGTCGAGCCGACGGAGGACCTCCTGGAGTCCTTGGTCGACACGTCCCTCCTGGAGTCCGCGGCCCCCGGCCGCTACCGCTACCACGACTTGGTCCGCCTCTACGCGCGTGCGTGCGCCGAGCGGGACGAGCTGCCTCCGGAGGAGCGGGAGGCGGCGATGTCCCGGCTGCTGGACTTCTATCTGGCTACCGCGGCCAGGGTTTATGCGATTGAGCGGCCGGGGGATCGGACGGTGGATCACCTGGAGGCGACCCGCCACCCGGGCCAGGAATTCACGGACGACAGCACGGCATTGGACTGGCTGCACGCGGAGGCGGCTTGCATTCTGGCTTGCGTTCAGCAGTCGCTGGGGGCACCGACGCTCCGCAGGGCGGTCGACCTTCTGTTGGCGGCGAAGGATCTGACCGAGTCCGGAGCGAGCTCGCTGCGCTACGAGTCCGCGACGGTGGCCGCACGGGATGCTGCCCACGCAGCAGGCGAGGCACGGGCGGAGGGACGCGCCCGAGTCACACTCACCCAAGTACTCATCGCCTCCGGCCGGTTCGAGGAAGCCAGTGTGGAAGCAGCCACTGCGACCGCCCTCAAGGAGGCGGCGGATGATCCGTGGCTCAGCGCCAACGCACCGAATGAGCAGGGCATCATCGCCATCTGCAAGAACGAGCATGCCGAGGGAGAGGCCTACCTCCTCAAGGCGATCGAGGCCTTCCGCGACGACGGCAACCGTCCGGGTGAGGCAAGCGCCCTGTGCAATCTCTCCCGCGTCCTGGTCTCCATGGGCCGTGCCGAGCCGGCTATCGAACTGGTCGCGCAAGGCATGGCGATCTACGACGAGTTGGGTCTGACACTGCGTCTCGCCAACGCGCGCTATGCCCTGGGGATCGCCCTTAACTACGCGGGGCGACAGTCCGATGCCTTGGAGCAGCTCTCAGAGGCGCTGAAGGTATTCGTGGAAAACCGACAACGCCTCTGGGAAGGGACTACGCACTTCCGATTGGCACAGGTCCATCTCTCCTCCGGCCGTTCGGCACAGGCCGCGCAGCATGCCGAACAGGCGCTGGCCACCGGCTGTATAGGCGGTGACTGGATGCGTGCCAACGTTCTGACGCTCCTCGGGCGCTCCCTCGACAGCCTCCGGCAGGCCGACCGTGCGCGGGCCTGCTGGCGCGAGGCGCTGAGTATTCACGAGGCGGCCGGCGCGTCCGAAGTCGCGGATCTGCGCAGCCTTTTGTCCCCGCCCATCGCCGCCTGACCTCCCCAGGACTGGGCGTTCATCGAACGTTTATGGCGCACTGCCACTCTCAACTCATCGAGCCGTCGCGTCGGGGGGCAGACGGATCGCCATGGGCCCCACAGATATGGTGAGCGGCCCCAGGAACGCCCGTTCGGAGACCCACGGGGGAGTCGCTGAACGGGCGTTCCGCATCCCACTGCACCACCCAGTCCAGCAGGAGGTCTCGACCATGAGCGCAGAGAAGAAGAACGAGGAAATCACCACCCTGGACAGCCACGCGCCTGCCCCGCCGGCCGACGGCCCCATCACCACGATGGACAGCCACGCGCCCGCGCCGCCGGTCGACGAGACCATCACGACGAAGGACAGCCACGCGCCGGCTCCGCCCAAGGACGCCTAAGACTTTCTTCCCGACGGGGATCGGCCGCGGCGGCGCGGAGGGGGAGCCGTCGCGGCCGAGTCATGTCCGGGCGGGGTGAGCGACTCGCTCAGGCCAAACTCCTGCAGAAACTGTTCGATTTCATCGAATATCCATCTCCAGCCACTAGCGTCACTTGATGTCCGAATGACCACTCGCATCACAGGAGTTGCCATGACGCACACCAAGAGGATCCTCGTCACCGCTGCCATGGTCGTCGGCGTGGCAGCCGGCGCGGCTACTCCGGCACTGGCGGACCAGCACTCGCCCGTGCCCCCGCAGGACAGCCACGCCACGTTTGTGCCGCTGGACAACCACGCCCCGGTTGCGCCGCAGGACAGCCACGCGACCTGATCCAGCACCTCTCGATGGGTCCGAGCTCACCGAGCTCGGCCCCATCGTCGTGTCCGCGCCCTAAGCGCGGGGCGCCCCGAAGCGCGCCAGGTAGTGCCACACCTTCTTGACCGACTGCGGGTCATGGCGGCCGTCGCGGGCCGCATCTCCGATGATGCGGGGGTCGAGTACACCGCCGACGGCAATCCGCGCCGCCAGCTCGATGTACTCCTGGCCTCGGTAGTCCGGGTGACGGCGGAGTTCCTCGACCGCTAGACGGAAGCCGCCGTGCCACTCCACCGGGCAGCCGAGGCGCAGCGCCGCGGCCTCGACCGGGGAGTCGCGGTAGCACGGGTCCAGGACCACCGCCTCCACATGGCGGTTCAGCCGGACCGGCCCGTGCACCTGGGCCTCGATGTAGTCGTCCAGGTCGTCCCGGCTGTCCGCCAGGGCGAGGTCGATGAGCCCCATACGGTCGGCGACACCGAAGTCCGACGGCTCAAGGAAACTGTCCGGATAGCAGAACGTCGTCCGCCTCACCGTCTCGGCCCTGAGCCGAAAATGGGCCGACCCGAACCGCGGCGCCCCTCCGACCGCCTTACGACGGAAGTTCAACGCCCCGTAGACAGGCCGCTCTTGAGCCGGTGCCTCGTCGTACGAACCGTCGAAGATCCGGCTCTCCCAGCGCCACCGGTCCCCTCCGGGATGCGCGGTCAGGCCGCCATTGCTCGTACCCGTGACGAACTGTGAACGGTAGAGGCCGTCGTCGGCCAGTGCGTCCAGGATCGGCTTACCGTGCAGCAGGCGGTCCGGGTGGAAGTTGAGCGTCACCCGCAGCGCCGGATCAAGCGGAGGGCCCGACGCCACTGACGCGACATGGCGAAGGGCCCGTTCCTGCGGTTTCCGGAAGGCCTCGGAGCTCATCCGGGCAGTGTTCCCCACGCCACTCAACCGGCGCACGTGGATTCCGTCGCGCGGTAGTGGCGGTAGTAGGGCCGCGTCAGCGGCTCGTCGGACACGTCGACCCGGTAGTCCGCCGCCGCCTCGCGTGCGTAAGGGCTGCGGGGCCGCGCACGCGGGGGCGACGCCACTGACCTCGCCCCCGGCGCCGGAACGGCCCGGCGCCGAGTGCCCCCGCCCGGCAGCAACCACGCGAGCAATCGCCCCAGCAAGGTAAGCAGCACTACGCCTCCCCCGCTCCGACCTCACACCACACCGTCTTCGACGCCGCGCCCTGTTCCACGCCCCATCGCCGCGCCACCGCGTCGAGCAGTACGAGGCCCCGCCCCGACTCGTCCTCCCCCGTCGCGTGCAGGAGCACGGGGAGCACGCGTGGGTCGGGGTCCGTGACCTCGACCCGGATCCCGACGCCCTCCACCCGCGCCACCCGCACACGAACCGGCGTCCCCTCCCCCACATGCCGAATCACGTTCCCCAGCAACTCGCTTACACAGAGCTGCACTTCGGGGCACGCGACACCCAAGTGCCCCCGTACCGCCCGGCGCATCTCCGGCACGGCTTTCGGGACGGCGAGCAACTCGACCTCCAGGCCAGACGGGGTCACTACCTTCGCGCCGACGGCGGTGGGGGGTTGGCGATGCATGCGTACGCCCTTCCTGTCGAGTGCATTCCGTGATGAATCAGTCACACAGTGACGCGAGGCGGCGTAGCGTGAAAGGGGTTTGGGTTACGCAGAGCAACTGACAAACGGTGGTGGTGAGTCGTGTCCTCTCGCAAGGACCCCGACGCGTCGGCGAACGTCCCCTCGTTCTACGGCGCCGAGTTGCGCTTCAAGAGGGAACTGGCGGAGCTCACCCTCGAACAACTGGCGGAGGGAAGCTTCCGTGGGGTTCCGTTTCTCAGCCAGATCGAGCGCGGCGAACGCCGTATGCCTCTGGACCTGGCCAGGCACGTCGACGAGAAGCTTGACACCGACGGCTTTTTCCAAAGGCGTTGTGAAGATGCACGCAAGGCCCGGCAGTCGGGGCACGCGGAGTACTTCGCTGACGTCGCCGAGATGGAACAGCATGCGGAGACCATCGAGGACTGGGCTCCGATGATCGTGCCTGGGTTGTTGCAGACCGAGGCGTACGCCATGGCCGTCGTGCACACCTCCCTGCCGTGGCTACGGCCAGAGACCGGCGAGAACCAGGTCAGCGCCCGTATGAAGCGGGCGAAGCTCTGGGAGCGTGAGGACCACCCGACGTTCTGGGGAATCGTTCACGAGTCGGTGATCCGAAACCCACTGCTGCCGCCCGGCGAGATGGCTGAGCAGTTGGAGCACATCGTGCGTGTGGTCCGATCCACGCAGAGCGTTTTACAGGTCCTTCCGCAAACTGCGGCCGCTCACCCCATGATGATGGGCATGATCCGGGTCATGACTTTCCCGGACGCTCCGCCCGTGGTGTACACGGAGGGTCTCCACAGCGGCCAACTCATCGACTATCCAGCCCTCGTGAAGGACTATCGCAGGTCGTACGATCTGCTCAGGGCCGCCGCTCTGCCGCCGGCGGCGTCCCTCGCCCTGATCGAGGAAGCGGCTGAGGACTACCGAGATGGCAAGTAACGAGTTCGACTTGAGCGCCGCGCGCTGGAGGAAGAGCAGCTACAGCAACGGCAGCGGCGGCGAATGCGTCGAGATCGCCGAAGCCTTTCCCGGCGCCGCCCACTGGACGAAGAGCACCTACAGCAACGGCGACGGCGGGAACTGCGTCGAAGTAGCCCAAGGCCACTCCGCCCTCGTGCCCGTCCGGGACTCGAAGACCGCTCGCTCCGGCGGCCCCGTCCTCCTCTTCCGCACCCCGGCCTGGGCCGCCTTCGTATCCGACCTGAAGCGCTGACCCGGCACGGCCACACACAGGCAGATCCCGGCCACCCCACCCCCGCCCACAGCGCACACCCCTGACCCAAATCCGCCAATCCCACCCCGCCAGCCAGCCAGCCACGCAGGCCCCACCCACCCGGCGCCCGCCTCACGCGCTGGTTATCCACAGGCCCGAGCGCCACATCCCCCGCTCCGGCAGAGTCATCTCATGGCGGGGACGGAGTTGCGGGCGTTGGCGCGGGGCGGGGTGTTGCTCACCTCGGCCGCGCTGGAAGCCGGGTGGGCGGGGCGTACGCTCACGCGGCGGTTGCGTGACGAAGGGTGGGTTCGGCTGCGCGCCGGGGCGTGGGGCGAGCCCGGGCGGAGGCCCGACCTGCCGATACGGCTGCGCGCCGTACAACTGCTCAAGCCGGGGCTCGTCGTCAGTCACCGCAGCGCCGCAGCGCTCTGGCGGATCGAGACCCTCACTCCCGCGCGCGGCGCCCACACCCTGCACTTCACCGACCCCGGGCTCACACTCCGCCGGGAGGGTACGGGGGTGCGCGTGCACCGGATGCCCCTCGCGGCGAGCGAGATCGCGGTCCGATGGGGGCTGCGCGTCACGCACGTGAATCGCACCGTCGCCGACCTGCTCCGGGCAGGCGGTCCTACGGACGACGCGCTGGTCGCCGTCGAGTCGGCGCTCACCCGGCGCACGGTGGGCCGAGTGCGCCGGGCCCCGCTCACGACCGCCGCCGCGCTCGCCGCAGAACTGGACGCGCCGCTGCTCGGGGCGTCCCGGGCGCGGGGCCGGCTGAAGCTCGTGGACCCCGGTGCCGGGTCCCCCGCCGAGACCGTCGCCCGCCTGCGCCTGCACGACGCCGGCCTACGGCCCGAGAGCCAGGTGGAAGTACGCACGCCGGACGGGCGGCGCCGCTTCCTGGACTTCCTGTTCCGGGCGGAAGGGCTCGCCGTCGAGATCGAGGGCTACGCGTACCACGGCTCCCGAGAAGCCCACCGGCGGGACATCGACCGCTTCAACCAGGTCCTCCAGTGCCCGGAGGTCCGCCTCCTCCTGCGCTGCACCGCCGCCGACGTGTTCCAGCGGCCCGAGCGGATGATCGAGGAGATCCGTGCCGCCCTCGGCTAGCTGCCGACTACCGTGACTTACCGGCCCGCAGCTCCCCCTTCACCACCTTCCCGCTCGCGTTGCGCGGAAGTTCGGCCAGGAACTCCACCTCTCGCGGCACCTTGTAGTTCGCCATCTCGCGGCGGGACCAGGCGATCAGGTCGTCGGCCGTGAGGACGGAACCCGGGCGCCGTACGACGTATGCCTTGCCGACCTCCCCCAGCCGCCCGTCCGGGACGCCGATCACGGCGACGTCGGCCACGTGCGGGTGGAGGCCGAGGAGCTGCTCTATCTCGGCCGGGTACGCGTTGAAGCCGCCGACGATGAACATGTCCTTGATGCGGTCGGTGATACGAAGGTTCCCCGAGTCGGACAGGACCCCCACGTCGCCCGTGCGCAGCCAGCCGTCCTCGGTGAACGCCTCACGTGTCGAGTCCTCGTCCTCGAAGTAGCCGCTCATGACGTTGAACCCCCTGACCAGGACCTCGCCGGGTTCGCCGGGGCCGGGCGAGTCCACACGCACCTCCGTGCCGGGTATCGCCCGGCCGGACGTCGACGCGATCACCGACGCCTCGTCGCCGCGGCGGCACATCGTCACGATGCCGCTCGCCTCGGAGAGGCCGTACGCCGTCAGGACCGTGCCCACACCGAGTTCCCCGCGCAGGCGTTCCACCAGTTGCAGGGGGACCACCGCCGCTCCCGTCACCACCAGGCGTAGGGCCGACAGGTCGTGGGCGGTGCGGTTCGGGTGGTCCAGGATCGACTGGTGGAGCGTGGGCGGGCCGGGGAGGACGGAGATGCGTTCGGCGGCGATGTTGGCGAGGACCGTGTCCACGTTGAAAACTGGCTGCGGGACCATGGTCGCGCCGCGCATCAGGCAGGCGATGATGCCCGCCTTGTAGCCGAAGGTGTGGAAGAACGGGTTCACGATCAGGTAGCGGTCGCCTTCGCGCAGGCCGGCCAGGTCGGACCAGATCGCGTAGCCGCGCAGGGTCTGGGCGTGGGTGATCACCGCGCCTTTGGGGCGGCCCGTGGTGCCCGAGGTGAAGATGATGTCGGAGGGGGAGACCGGGGCGATTCCCGCCGCGCGGGCCCGGACCGTCTCGCCCGAGACGCCCTCGCCGCCCGCCAGGAAGTCCTTCCAGGTCCGCCAGACGCGCGGGTCCTCGTGATCGGATGAGGTGTCAGGGGCCGTGTCGGAGAGGACGACCACCTGTTCCAGGCAGGGGAGTTCGGCGTTGGCCCGGCGCAGGGACGCCACGTAGGACGTGCCGAGGAACGTGCCCGTGACGAAGAGGAGCTTCGCGCGGGAACGGGCCAGGACGTAGGCCGCCTCCGCTCCCTTGAAGCGGGTGTTGAGGGGGACGAGGACCGCGCCCGCGCTCACGGCGCCGAGGGCGGAGACGATCCAGTCGAGGGTGTTGGGCGCCCAGACCGCGACCCGGTCGCCGGGTTCGACGCCGCTCGCGATGCACGCGGCGGCGGCCCGTTCGACGCGGTCGCCGAGTTCCGCGTACGAGATGCGCGTACGGCCCTCGACGACGGCCTCACGCTCCCCGTACCGTTCGGCTGCCGTATGCACCAGTTGGGGAACGGTGCCCCACTCCAGGTCCCCGCGCATCGCACGACCTCCACACCTGTAGCCGACCCGTAGCTGACTATCCGTCAGATTAACGGTAGCCTGACGCGCTGTCAGCAGACGGGACGATCGTGGTGGCATCACGGCGTGCGGAGGTGGCTTGCGATGGCGGGGCTCAAGGACGCGACGGCCATAGTGGGGATCGGGCAGACGGCCTTCGGCAAACAACTCCCGGAGAGCGAAAAGACTTTGGCCTGCCGGGCCATCCTCGGCGCGCTCGACGACGCGGGTATCGCGCCTTCCGAGGTCGACGCCTTCGCCTCGTACACGATGGAGGAGACCGACGAGGTCGAGGTCGCCAAGGCCGTCGGCGCGGGGGACGTGACCTTCTTCAGCAAGGTGGGGTTCGGGGGCGGCGGATCGTGCGCGACCGTCGCGCATCTGGCCGCCGCCGTCGCCACCGGGCAGGCGAGCGTCGGGGTCGCGTGGCGGTCGCGCAAGCGGGGGTCGGGGCCGCGTCCGTGGAAGAACACGGCGGTCCAGCTGCCGACGCCGGCACAGTGGACCCGCCCGTACGGGCTGCTGCGCCCCGCCGACGAGATAGCGATGCTCGCGCGGCGCTACATGCACGAGTACGGGGCGACCAGGGACCACCTCTTCAACGTCGCGCTCGCCTGCCGCAACCGCGCCAACCAGAACCCGGCCGCGATGATGTACGAGCGGCCGCTGACGCGCGACATGTATATGACGGCCCGCATGATCAGCGAGCCGCTCTGCCTCTTCGACAACTGCCTTGAGACCGACGGCGCGTTGGCGTGCGTCATCGTCTCCGCCGAGCGGGCGCGCGACTGCCGCCAGAAGCCGGTGTACGTGCACTCGGTCGCGCAGGGGCTGCCGTCCCAGCACCACGGGATGGTCAACTACTGGAACGACGATCCACTGACGGGGCCGGCGTGGACCGCGGCCCGACACCTCTGGAAACAGGCGGACTTCGGACCGGAGGACGTGGACGTCGCGCAGATCTACGACGCGTTCACGCCGCTGATCCCGCTGTCCCTGGAGGGCTACGGGTTCTGCGGGCGCGGCGAGGGCGGCGCGTTCACGGAGGGCGGGGCGCTGGAGATCGGCGGACGGCTGCCGCTCAACACCGGTGGGGGCGGGCTCAGCGAGGCGTACGTCCACGGTTTCAACCTGATCAACGAGGGCGTGAAACAACTGCGCGGCATCAGCACGGCGCAGGTACCGGGCGCGGGGACGTGCCTGGTGACGGCGGGCGAGGGGGTTCCTACGTCGGCCTTGCTGCTGCGGGGGGCGTGACTTTGTCGCTGCGGGGCGGCGTGGCCACTGCTGTTGCCGCGGCCGGGGCAGTTGCCGCGGCGGGGCAGTTGCCGCGGCCGGGGCAGTTGCCGTAGCCGCTGCCGCCGCCCTGGCGGAGTTGGACTCACCCATGACAAAAAGGGAAGTTGGATTGACCAATGACAGAATCTGAAATCTGTTATCTGTCACCTGTCATCGATGACGACGGTGCACCCTTCTGGCACTACGCCGCCCAGTCCCAACTCCGCATACAGGCCTGCGCCTCTGCCACCTGCGGTGAGCTGCGCTTCCCGCCTCGGCCCTGCTGCCCGCACTGCGGGTCGTTCGAGAGTGAGTGGCGGCTCATGAGCGGGCGGGGGCGGATCTGGTCCTACGTCGTCCCGCATCCGCCGCTGCTGCCCGCGTACGCCGCCGTCGCCCCGTACAACGCGATCATCGTCGAGCTGGCGGACGCGCCCCGGATCCGGCTCGTCGGGAATCTGGTCGCCTCCGCCGACGCGGCCCTGAACTCCGTCGACCCCGGACGGCTGCGCATCGGCGCGAAGGTGCAGGTCGTCTTCACCGACGTGGACGGCGTGACGATGCCCCGCTGGGTTCTGGAGCGGCCGTGAGCGTGCGCGTCGAGACCGACAAGGAGACCGGGGTCGCCGTCGTCACCCTCGACCGGCCCGAACGCCACAACGCGATCGACCTGGCGACCGTCGATGAACTCACCGCCGCCTGGCGGGGGTTCAGGTTCGACGACTCGGTGCGCGCCGTCGTCATCACCGGCGCCGGCGAGCGGGCCTTCTGTACGGGCATCGACCGCGACGCCGAGGTGCCGCAGCCGCAGTCCCCGTACAGCATCGACGATCCGCTCGTCGCGGTCGGGCCCAAGACCAACGATCTGTGGAAGCCCGTCGTCGCCGCCGTCAACGGGATGGCGTGCGGCGGGGCGTTCTATCTCATCGGCGAGAGCGAGTTCGTCGTCGCCGACGAGAGCGCCACGTTCTTCGACCCGCATACGAGCTACGGCATGGTCAGCGCCTACGAGACCATCCACCTCGCACAGCGCATGCCGTTCGGCGAGGTGGCACGGATGGCGCTCATGGGGACCGCCGAACGGATCTCGGCCCGGCGCGCGTACGAGACCGGGCTCGTTTCCGAACTGACCGCGCCCGGCGGCGCGTTGGCGGCATCGGTACGCTGCGCCGAGACGATCGCGTCGTATCCGACCGAGGCCGTGCAGGGCACGGTGCGGGCGGTGTGGGCGGCCAAGGAGGCGGCGCGCACGCAGGCCCTCGCGCACGCGCCGCAGTTGATCGCCCTGGGCAATCTGTCTCCGGAGCGGCAGGCCGAGCTGTTCTCCGCGCGGCGGCCGGGCGGGTTCCGGGTGCGGTGACCGACGGCGGGGAAGCAGGGCCTCAGCTCGGGGCCGGGGCTCCGTCGAGCCGGCAGTGGTCGATGGACTGGAGCAGGTCCGCGCCGCCGCCGGGCCTCACCTTGGCGATCTTCGTGCCGTTGGCCGGGACGGTGACGGACGTGGTGCCGTCGATGACGGTGATGTCGCTCGCGTCCTGGAAGTGAAGGGTGAGGTTGTAGCGGCCGTCCCGGCTGCCGCGGTTCCTGAGCTCGACGGACGCGTACGCGGAGTCCTTGCCCGCACACGTGAGGACCTTCGCCGTGATGTCGGCGCTCCGGCCGCTCCCCGAGGTGCTGGAGGTGCTGGGAGTGCGGGTGGGACGCCTGTTGTAGCTGCTGCCGCCTGACGTGTAGCCCGAGGAGCCCGAGCCGGAGCTGCCGTACGAGTCGTCGTCATCGTCGTAACTCGAACCGCCTGTCGTGCTCGACGACGATCCGCTGTGATTCTGCTTCGAGCTGGAGCAGCCGCCTCCGCTGCTGCTACTGCTGCTGTGTCCCCTGCTCTTGGACGACCCGTGACCGCGGCCCGTCGAGAATCCGGTCAGTGCGAGTACGACCACGGCCGCCAGTGCCGTGAGCTTCAACCCTCGTCGCAGCATCCTTCTGCTCCCCCGAAAATATGGTGATCCTTGCGTTCCTTTTGGCGACCCGACACCGTAGCAGCGCCGCGTGGCGAGGGGTGTGGTCCCGGCGTAGCGTCGGGACCGAGAGCCGAACCGGGCCGGACTCAGGAGGCTGCGCATGGTCCGCAACGTCCTTGGGTCGATCCTCGCTCTCATCGGAGCGACGGCCGCCGTTTCCAGCCCCTTCCGTGCGTGGTACGACGGCCGTCACGGGCGCTATTACCGTCTCGGTGACCTGTTCACGGGTGCCGGAGTGACCGACGCGCGCGCGGCGTTGCTCGGTTCCCTCCTCCTGCCGTTCGTGGTGGCCGCCGCGGCGACGCTGATCGGGATCGCGCTGCGGTCGCGGCTGCTCGTCGCGTTCGCGGGCGTGGTGGTGCTCGCCTTCGCCGTGCTGTGGATGGTGCGGGTGGGGCAGGCCGAGGGGCGGATGGTGGTGGCCGGTGACGGTTCCGGGCTCGGGCTCGGAGTGGCCGGCGCGGTCGTCGGCGGCGCACTGCTGCTGCTCGGTGCGGCCGTGATGAGCGGGCGGCAGAAGCGGCAGCCCGAGTACGCGGACCAGGGGTACGCCGGTGACAGCGGCCCGGAGCCCACGCACTTCACCGACCCGGTGCCTCCCCCGGCGCCCACGCTCGACGGGCCCCAGCACACGCTGGAGGGCCCGATGCAGCCGTACGCCGAGCAGCCCCCGTACCCGGATCCCCCTTACGAGGAGCCCCCGTACGAGGAGGGGCAGCAGGGGCACCCGGGTGGGCAGCCCGGCGACAAGCCCTAGCGCGCCGAAGCCGTCCCGGTGCCCTTTTCCGCGTCCAGCGCGTACACGCAGCGGTCCTTGCTGCACGCGTACACCACGCCGTCCTTGACCACGGGTGCGCCGGTGATCTCGCCGCCCGTGGCGAGCTTCCAGCGGAGGCGGCCGTCGTCGGCCTTGAGGGTGTAGAGCAGGTGGTCGGTGGCGCCGAAGTGGATGCGGTTGTCGGCGACCACGGGTGAGCCGACGACCTCGCCGCCCGCCTGGAAGCGCCACTTGGGCGTGCCGGTGACGGCGTCGAGGGTGTAGAGGCCCTGGCCGCTGCCCACGTGGACGTGGCCGTGCGAGACGAGGACCGGTTCGATGGAGGAGGGGCGGGGCTCCGTCGCGATGCGCCAGCGGTCGCGGCCGTCGGTGGCGTCGAGGGCGTAGACGGTGCCGAGATGGTCGGCGAGGTAGACGCCGCCGCCGGTGACGGCGGGTCCGGGGGCGAAGGCGGGCGGGCAGAGGAACACGGCGGGCGCCTCGAAGTGCCAGCGGACATGGCCGCTCACGACGTCGACGGCCAGGACGCGGGTGCCGGCGGCCACGTAGACGTAGCCGTCGGAGGCCTGGGTGAGACGGACGGGGACGCCGCCGCAGGAGGCCGCGTCGCCGATCGGGTACGACCAGCGCTCCTCGCCGGTACGGGCCTCCAGCGCGCGCAGCCGGGCGTCCTGCCAGACGTAGACGGTGCCGTCGTGGATGACGGGTCCGGCCTCGGGGGACTCGAAGTCGGTCTGGGCGCCGGTGATCTCCCACAGCTTGTCGCCGTTGACGGCTTCCCAGGCCTGGACGCCGCCGCCGCGGGTGCCGGTGACGACGGTGCCGCGGTCGGCCTTGAGGGAGTACACCCAGGCGTCGGTCTGGAGCCGCCACAGGTCGTGTCCCTCGCGGGCGTCGAGCGCGTAGAGGGTGGGGCCGTCGGAGGCGTGGATCCGGCCGTCGGCGACGGCCATGGACCAGGCGACGTCGCGCGTCTTGAAGCGGCGGCGGCCGGTGGACACGTCGAGCGCGTGTACCTCGAAAGAGGTCACGTAGACGAGGTCGCCGGCCACGGACGGGGTGCCCCACACGTCGTTCGACATGCGGAAGCGCCATGGGCGCCAGGCGGCGCCCGCCTCGGGGGCCGGGGCGGGGACCACGGGATCGGGGGTGCCGTTGACGCCGGTCTTGGGGCGGGACCAGGACGCGGCGAGGCCGGCGTCGGCGGGCGGTGCCTTCACGGCGGCGGCGCGGGCGTCGGCGACACGGGGGCCGGGGCCGATCGGGACCTTTGCCCCGGCCAGGCGCACGGGTCCGGCGTCGGGTGCGAGGCCCGCGGTGGCGGCGACCGGTGGGGGTACGGGCGCGGGGCGCCAGCCGCCGGTGCCGGGGGCGTGGGACGGGGGCGGGCCGGGGGGCTGCGCGGGCATGGCCGGCATGGGGCCGGGGCCGGGGCCGCCGCCGTGCACGCCACGGCCGCCGCTGCCGCCGCGGCCGCCGCGGCCGGGACCGCTGCTCTTGACCGGGGGCCGTCCGCCCCTGCGTTCCTCGATGAGCGCGACGGAGCGCTCGGGAAGCCAGGCGGACGCGGTGCCGCTGTCGTCGCTGCCGGAGCCGAAGAGGTGCGGGGCGAGCTGGGCCTGGAGGTCCGCGGGCGAGGGCCGCAGCGGGGCCTCCATCTTCATGCAGGACTCGATGAGGGGCCGCAGTTCGGCGGGCAGTCCTTCGATGTCGGGGCCTTCGCGCAGCAGCATGAAGACGGTCTCGACGGGGTTGGCGCCGTGGAAGGGGGCGTGTCCGGTGGCGGCGAAGACGAGGGTGGAGCCGAGGGAGAAGACGTCGGAGGCCCCGGTGACGCTCCGGGAGTCCTTGGCCTGCTCGGGCGACATGTAGGCGGGGGTGCCGACGGCGACGTTCGTCATGGTCAGGCGGGTGTTGGAGACGCCGGAGGCGATACCGAAGTCGATGACGCGGGGGCCGTCCTCGACGACGAGCACGTTCGACGGCTTCAGGTCGCGGTGGACGAGGCCCGCGCCGTGGATGGACTGGAGGGCCTCGGCGATTCCGGCGGCGAGCCAGCGCACCGCCTGGGCCGGCAGCGGCCCGCACTCGTTCACTATTTCTTCGAGGGAGGGCGCGGGGACGTAGGCGGTGGCGAGCCACGGCACGGCGGCGCGCGGGTCGGCGTCGACGACGGCTGCCGTGTAGAAGCCGGATACGGCGCGGGCCGCCTCGACCTCGCGGGTGAAGCGGACGCGGAAGAGCTGGTCCTCGGCGAGTTCGGTCCGCACGGTCTTGATCGCCACGCGCCGGCCGGAGGCCGAGCGCGCGAGATAGACGAGTCCCATGCCGCCGGCGCCGAGCCGTCCGAGGACCTCGAACGGGCCGATCCGCCTCGGATCGTGCTGCGTCAGCTGATCCACCACTTGCCTGCCTCCCCGTACGGGACCGGGTCGCTGTGCACAGTCCCCGCTCAGCGTCTCACCACCGAAGCGCTACGGCGGCACGCACCCCGATTCTTCCTGTACGGGCCTCCGGTTGCGAACCCGGGGGCAAATCGGGGTGTCACGGGAGAGGTGCCGCATTACGGGTGGATTCCGCGGGAGCGGGAGGGGCCGGGAGGGAAGCGGGAGGGGCCCCTTCAGCCCTGGTGGACGGCGAAGGCGGCGCCCTGGTTGTCGGTGAGGACGGCCACGCGTCCGTACGGGGTGTCGAACGGTTCTTCCTTCACGCGGCCGCCGAGGCGGGTGGTGGCGTCGGCCGTGGCCTCGCAGTCGGTGACGGCGAAGTGGACGAGGAAGCGGGCCGGGGCGTTACCGGCGGCGGAGATGCCGAGGTCAGCGGCGCCCTGCCGCAGGACCGAAGCGTAGAAGGGGGCGACGGTCGTCCTGTCGCGTGCGTGGAGCTCTGTGCGGCGGAACGTCCCGGGTTCCCCCTGGGTCTCGAAGCCGGTGTGGGTGCCGGCCTGCCAGAGGCCGAAGACGGTTCCTTCGGGGTCGGCGGCGAGCGCCATGGTGCCGAAGGGGCCGATGGAGAGGGGTTCGACGAGGAGGTGTCCGCCGCAGCCCCTTACGGCGGAGGCGGCGGTCTCGGCGTCGCGGGCCTTGAAGTAGACGGTCCAGCCGGTGGGCGTGCGCCCGTCGCGGTCCGGGGTGAGGGCTGCGACGTTCCTTCCGTCGCGGTAGGCCTGGGTGTAGTAGCCGTACTCGGCACCCGCGCCCTCGTCGAAGGTCCAGCCGAAGAGGTCGCCGTAGAAGCGCTTGCCCGACTCCACGTCGGGGAGCGCGGCGTCGGCCCAGCAGGGGGCGCCCTCGGCGAACTCCATCGGCGTGCGTCCTTCCTGTTCACCTGCCGTACGCGGGCGTGCCGTCCGTCACTGCGGGGAGGGGTGTCCCCTGGGTGGCAGGGTGTCGCGTCCGGGGGCCGGCGGCACAGCCAATTCGAACACTTGGCCAATTTTATCCACCGGGTTTTCCACAGGCTGTTGATAACTTCTGCGACCCCACCGGCCCCCACATGCGCAAAAGCCCCGGGCGACCCCTCATCAACCCATGTGCCGGAGCCCTCAACCCCATTTGCAGTCGGCCGAATCGCGCTCCGATCACCCCTCGGTAAGCTGACGGCATGACAGGACAAGTACGTACCGTCGACGGCCGCGTGGCCGGACGGCGTGGTCAGGCGACGCGTCAGAAGCTGCTGGAGTGCCTCGGCGAGATGCTCAGCTCCTCGCCCTACCGGGACGTCAAAGTCATTGATGTGGCCCGGAAGGCAGGCACTTCACCGGCGACCTTCTACCAGTATTTCCCGGACGTCGAGGGCGCCGTTCTGGAGATCGCCGAGCAAATGGCCACGGAGGGCGCCGGGTTGACCCAGCTCCTCGAGGGCCGCTCATGGGTCGGCAAGGCCGGCTGGCAGACCTCGCAGGAACTCGTCGACGGATTCCTCGAGTTCTGGCGGAAGAACGATGCGATCCTGCGCGTCGTCGACCTCGGCGCGGCCGAGGGCGACAAGCGCTTCTACAAGATCCGCATGAAGATCCTGAACTCCGTGAACAACTCCCTTACGGATACGGTCAAGGAGCTCCAGGCCAAGGGCAAGGTCGACAAGGACGTGAGCCCCGCCGCGATGGCCGGCTCGCTCGTCGCGATGCTCGCGGCGGTGGCCTCGCATCAGAAGGGCTTCCAGACCTGGGGCGTCAAGCAGGCCGAACTCAAGCCCAATCTGGCCCTGTTGGTGCACCTTGGCGTCACCGGCAAGAAGCCGACGAAGTAGCCCTGGAGCGGTCCTTCGGGGTTTTCCAGTTCCTGTCGAGCAGCGGCGGTTCGCGTGTCACGTGAGCCGCCGCTGTTGCAGTTCCCTCCCCGGGTCCGCCCTATCGGCGTTCCAGCCGGAAGAGCCTGATCTCCCGTTCCACCCTCGCCTGGTACGTCGCGTACGGCGGCCAGAACTTCAGCACCGCCGCCCAGGCCTCCTCCCGCTCCGCGGAGTCGAGCAGCCGCGCGGTGACCGGGATGTCCTCGCCCTTCCAGTTGATGTCGGCGTCCGGATGGGCCAGCAGGTTCGCCGTCCAGGCGGGATGTCCCGGGCGGCCGAAGTTGGACCCGATCAGCAGCCAGGTGCCGGCCCCCTGCTCGGGCATGCAGGCGAGTGGCGTACGCCGTGGGAGTCCGCTTTTCGCGCCCTGCGCCGTCAGGATGACCCCCGGCAGCATCTGCGCGCTGAGCAGCACCTTTCCCCGGGTGAGCCGGTGCACGGTGCGGTCCATCGCGGGGATGAAGTGGGGGGCGACGCGGGCGAAGGCGCGGGTCGACGAGACCTTCTGCAGAAGTCTCACTCCAGGTGGTGCCATCAGGCCGTCGCCTCCTGACGGGTGAAGAGCTCGGCGGATTCCGCGGCGCGTGCGCGCAGCAGGTGGACGGGGCCGAAGAGCAGTTCGTCTCCGGTCGCGCGCTTGAGGTAGAGGTGGGCGTCGTGCTCCCAGGTGAAGCCGATGCCGCCGTGCAGCTGGACGGCCTCGGACGCGGCGGTGCGCAGGGCTTCCAGGGCCTGGGCGAGGGCGAGGCCGCCCGTCCGCTCCCCGCTCCCGGAGCCCGCCGCCCAGGCCGCGTAGTACGCCGCGGAGCGCGCCGCCTGCACCTGGACGTAGACGTCCGCGAGGCGGTGCTTGACCGCCTGGAAGGAGCCGATGGGCCGCCCGAACTGTTCGCGCCGGCGCACGTGCTCGACGGTCCGTTCCAGGGCGCGCTCGGCGGCGCCGACGGCTTCCGCGGCGAGTACGGTCGCGGCCGCGTCACCCATGGCCGCCAGAGCCGCGGCCCCCTCGCCGCCCTCGCCGGAGCCCAGCAACTCGGCTGCCACGTCCCGTAGTTCGACCCGGGCGCGGGGACGTGTCTCGTCGAGGGACGTCCGGCGGGTCCTGACGACTCCCTGCGCGTCGCCGTGCACGAGGAAGAGCAGGGTGCGTGAGCGGGCGAAGCCGCCGGTGTGCGCGGCGACGATCAGGAGGCCGGCGCTGTGTCCGTCGAGGACCTGGTCGGCCTGTCCGTACAGGCGCCAGCCACCGTCATGCCGGTCGTCCTGCCTGGCCTGGACGCCGCCCGCGCGGCCGCCGCCCGACCAGTCGCCGCGGTTGTCGCCGGTCAGGCCGAGGGCGGTGGCGAGAGCCTCACCGGGCACGGCGAGCGTCGCGGTCAGGGCGCCCGACGCGATGCGGGGCAGCAGTTCGGCGCGCTGTGCCTCGGTGCCGAGGGCGAGGACGAGCGGGGCGGCGAGCGCCGCGGTGGCGACGAGCGGGGAGGGGGCCAGGGCGCCGCCCGACTCCTCGCAGGCCAGGGCGAGTTCGGTGATTCCGCAGCCGACTCCGCCGTATCGCTCGGGGAGCGCCAGGCCGGGCAGGCCGAGTTCGCCGCCGAGAGCCGACCACAGGGCCGGGTCGTAGCCGGCGGGGGTGGCGACGGCGGCCTTGACGTCTTCGGGGCCGCAGCGTTTGTTCATGAGTTCGTGCAGGGTGCGGCGGATCTCGTCCTGTTCCGCGGTGAAGGCGGCGTCCATACGGGCTCCTCCCCTGGGGCCCGGCGACCCCGGAACCCCTGTTCTGACGGTGCGTCATGCTAGGGCGGCGAGGTCGGGAAGCACAGAGATGTGCACAGAGAGAGCGTCTGGCGGATCCGGGGATCTGATGTACCGTCAGATTCATGACTGCCGCACTTCACGGTTCCCGCCGGGTCGCCATCGCCGGCATCGCCCTCTCCGACTGCGGCCGCGTGGACGAGGCCACTCCGTACGCCCTGCACGCCCAGGCCGCCCGCCGCGCCGTTGCCGACGCCGGGCTCCCCCCCGATGTCGTCGACGGGTTCGCCAGCGCGGGCCTCGGGACCCTCGCCCCGGTCGAGGTCGCCGAGTATCTCGGCCTCAAGCCCCGCTGGGTGGAGTCGACTTCGGTCGGCGGCTCCACCTGGGAGGTCATGGCGGCGCACGCCGCGGACGCCATCGCCCAGGGCCATGCGCGCGCCGTCCTGCTCGTCTACGGGTCGACGGCCCGCTCCGACGTCAAGGCCGGGCGACGCACGTCGAACCTGAGCTTCGGCGCCCGCGGACCGCTCCAGTTCGAGGTGCCGTACGGGCACTCGCTGATCGCCAAGTACGCGATGGCGGCGCGGCGCCACATGCACGAGTACGGCACGACCCTGGAGCAGCTCGCCGAGGTCGCCGTGCAGGCGCGGGCGAACGCGGCGCTGAACCCGGAGGCGATGTTCCGCGATCCCGTCACCGTGGACGACGTGCTCGACGGGCCGATGATCGCGGACCCGTTCACGAAACTGCACTGCTGCATACGCTCGGACGGCGGCGCCGCCGTGCTGCTCGTCGCCGAGGACCTGCTGCCCGACTGCGCCAAGTCACCGGTGTGGGTGCTCGGTTCGGGGGAGTACGTGTCGCACACGACGATGTCCGAGTGGGACGACTTCACCGTGTCCCCGGCGGCGGTCAGCGGGAAGCTCGCCTTCGAGCGGGCGGGCGTCACACCCGACGAGATCGACCTCGCGGAGATCTACGACGCCTTCACCTACATGACGCTGGTGACGCTGGAGGATCTGGGGTTCTGCGCGAAGGGCGAGGGCGGATCGTTCGCGGAGAAGGGGCGGCTGCTGCGGGACGGCGGGCTCCCGACGAACACGGACGGCGGCGGCCTTTCGGCCCAGCACCCGGGAATGCGCGGGCTGTTCCTGCTGGTGGAGGCGGTGCGGCAGCTGCGGGGCGAGGCCGGGGAGCGCCAGGTGCGCAAGGCGGGCGGGCGGCTTCCGAGGCTCGCGGTGGCGTCCGGCACGGGCGGATGGTTCTGCTCGTCGGGGACGGTGGTGCTCGGTACGTCCTGAGGCCGCGTCCATAAGAAACCGTAAATCGGCACAATAAATTTGCAATTTCAATAAACCGATCCCGGACCGCTCAGGTTCCGCGTCATAAACGACCCGGAACCTGTTATTTCGGATGCACAGTTTCCGTAGGGCATGAACCTGAGTAGGGTGCTCCCCGTCGTCCGTACGGAAAAGCAGAACAGTGGCAGGGGAGCATGACCGCCGGCTCGTTCGAAGGACAGTACGTCTGGCATCCCGCCGCCGACGACCGAGAGCTGGCCAGGGCCTGCACGGATTTACGGGCGGGCCGCTACTTCGGCGCGCACTCGGTACTCAAGGAGACCCACGGCGACTTCGGACTGCGCGCCCACCGCTCCCTCGTGCTGGCCTCCGTCGCCGCCGACTCCGACCTCACCGAACGCTGGCTCGAGGAGGAGCCCGGCCCCGACGCCGCCCTGCTGTGGGCGCGTGTCGCCGTGTTCCGGACCCTGCGCGCCGCCCAGTCGCACGACCGGCGCATCGGTGCGCTGGGCCGGATAGCGCTCGCCGCCTGCGACCGGGCCGCGGACCTCGCGCCCAAGGACCCCACCCCGTGGGCCGCCCGGCTCTCCCTGGCCCGCCTCCAGCGGCCCCGCGACCGTGCGCCGCAGGGCCTGCTCACCGAACCCCGCGGCCCCTGGGCCCAGTTCGAACACGTCACGCGCCTCGACCCCTGGCACCGCGAGGCCCACCACCAGTTCCTGGCGTTCTTCTTCACCCGGCACGGCGGCAGCGCGAACGCGGCCTGGGACGTGGCCGCGTATCTGAGCCAGCGCGCCCCGGCCTCGTCCCCGCTGCGCCTGCTGCCCCTGGTCACCCTCGTCGAGGGCCACAACCCGGCGCACCTCCTCGCGGAGCACACCTGGGACCAGCCGCAGTGGAAGGCGACGGCGCTCGGCGCGTACCGGAACTGGCTGCCGCAGGTGCCCGGTTACCGCTTCACGCCGGTCCTCGACCTGGCGTATCTGGCGCACGCGCTGCACATGGCCCAGTGCGCCTTCGAGGCGCGGGCGGTGTTCACGGCCATGGGCCCGTACGCGTCCCGGATGCCGTGGAGCGTCTTCGGCGACCCCGAGGAACAGCTCAGCAGGGCGCGGCGTGCGTGCGGCCTGCCGGTCCCCCACAGCACCTGACCGCCGCCGCCCCACAGGTTTCGGAAATTCCCCCACACCGGAAGGCCGAGGTTGTGTCCGACCCCCTGACCAGCGCACCCACTCCCCCCACGTCCCCCACCAGATCCGGGCGGCCCTCCGCCGCGCTCGACGACGACGCGACGCTGCACGCGATGGGCTACCCGCGGAAGCTGACCCGGCGCTTCAAGGCGTTCGACAATTTCGCGATTTCCTTCACGATCATCAACATCATCTCCGGCATCTTCTCCTCCTTCGGGTTCGGAATGAACGCCGGCGGGCCGCGCATTCTCGTGTTCGGCTGGATAGCCGTCGCGGCCATGGTGCTTTTCGTCGGAGCGTCGATGGCCGAAATTGCATCGGCGTATCCGACGAGCGGGGCGCTCTATTTCTCCGCGGGAAAGCTGGCGAAACGGCACAAGGGCGCCTGGTCCTGGTACACGGGCTGGCTGAATTTCGTGGGGCAGGTCGGCGGCACCGCGGCGACGGGCTACGCGGCGGCGACGTTCATCCAGGCGTTCCTCGTCATGCAGTGGCCGTCGTACCACGCGACGGCGCAGCAGACGGTCCTCATCACGGCGGTGATCCTGCTGCTCCAGGCGCTCGCCAACACGTACACGGTGCAGCTGGTGGCGCTGGTCAACCGGATCTCCGTGTGGTGGCTCCTCGTCGGCATGGTGGTCATCGTGGTCGCGCTGATCGCCGTACCGGACCATCACCAGTCGGCGTCGGTCGTCACGCAGTTCACCAACAACACCGGCTTCTCCAACGGGATTTACGCGGCTCTGCTCGGCCTCCTCGTGACCAGCTGGACGTTCACCGGCTTCGACGGCAGTTTCCACATGTCGGAGGAGACGGTCCAGGCGACGGTCAACGCGCCGAAGGGCATCATGCGGTCGATCGGCTACTCCGCCGTCACCGGCCTGATCCTCATGCTGGCCCTTGTCTTCGCGATCGGCGACTACGCGGCGCAGGCGAGCGCGTCGGCGCCGCCCGTGCAGATCCTCATCGACGCGCTCGGCATGACGACCGCGAAGCTCCTGCTGCTGATCGTGATCGGCTCGATGCTGTTCTGCGGCCTGGCCAACATGACGAGCAACACCCGCCAGATCTTCGCCTTCTCGCGTGACGGCGCCATGCCGGGCTCGCGCTGGTGGCACTCGGTCTCCTCGCGTACGCGCACGCCCGTGAAGGCCGTGTGGCTCGCGGCGGCCTGCTCGCTGGTCCTCGTGGTGCCGGGCTGGTGGTCGCACACGGCGTTCACCGCGATCGTGAGCGTCAACGTCGTGGGTCTCTACCTCGCGTACGCCGTTCCGATCTATCTGCGCCTGCGCCACGACGACTTCCAGCAGGGGCCGTGGAACCTGGGCCGCTGGGGCAAGCCGGTGGCCGCGGTCGCGGTGGTCTGGATCGTGGCGAGCAGCGTCCTGTTCATGCTGCCGCAGGCGTCCCCGATCAACGCGACATCGTTCAACTACGCGCCGATCGCGCTGGTCGCCGTCCTCGTGATCGCGACGGTGTGGTGGTTCGCGACGGCCCGCCGCCGCTTCCAGGGACCGGTCAGTTACGGCAGCCCGGACGAGGTCGCGGCGATGGACCTGATCTGACAGGCCTCGCCTGACGGGCTTCACTCATCTGGCGTACGGGTCGCCCCGCCTTCCGGACCCACCGGTCGGCGGGGCGATCGCGTCCACCGCCAGAATCGGTGCATGCCGGAACTGCGAGAGATCCTGAAGTCCCTGCGCGTCTGGGACACCGAACTGCCCGGGTTCGACCCGTCCGCGGCCCCGTCCGCCCCGCTGCCGCTCTTCGTCGAGTGGTTCGCCGAGGCCGTCGCCGCGGGCCAGTCAGAACCGCACACCCCGTCCCTCGCCACGGTGGACGGCGACGGACTGCCCGACGTCCGTACCGTGATGCTGCACGGCGCCGACGAGGACGGCTTCCACTTCGCGTCCCACGCGGGCAGCGCCAAGGGCCGCCAGCTCGCGGCGCACCCGCAGGCCGCGCTCGGCTTCTACTGGCCGGCGCAGGGCCGCCAGATCCGCGTACGCGGTGATGTCACCACCCAGTCGCCCGAGGTGAGCCAGGCCGACCTCCACGTCCGCTCGACGGGAGCGCTGGCGGCGGCCCTGGTCGGCCACCAGAGTGAGGTCCTCGGCTCGCAGGAGGAACTGGAGTCGGCCTCGGCCGCCGCCTGGGAGCACGCGCAGGCCGACCCGAAGGCCCCCGCCCCGACCTGGACGGCCTACGCGCTGGCGCCGCGCGAGGTGGAGTTCTTCCAGGGCGACGCCCGCCGCCGCCACATCCGCCTCAGGTACCGCGCCACGGAGGCGGGCTGGGTACGGGAGCTGCTCTGGCCGTGACGCGGGCGGCTCACGCCGGCCGGGGCTCGGGGTCCGAGGCGAGGCGGGCGTGCAGGTGCGCGTCACGGAAGGCGTCCTGCCGCCCCGCCTCGAACATCGCGCCCCGCAGCGTGCCCTCGTACCGGTATCCGCCGCGCTCGGCGACCCGGCAGGACACCTCGTGCCCGAGGGCGTGCCCCAGTTCGAGCCGGTGGAGGCCGAGTTCACCGAACGCCAGCCGCGAGGCGAGGCTCAGCGCACGCGTCGCGACCCCGCGCCCCCGGGCCTCGGGCAGCACCCAGTAGCCGACGTGTGCGGTGCTGAACTCGGGAATGATCATGTTGACTCCGACGTGCCCGAGCACCTCCCCCGTGCTCTCGTCGGTGACGCAGCAGGACACGGATTCGCCGCTCGCCAGCGCCTCCTGGCGTGAGCGCAGGTACGCATGGGCGCCGGCGAGGTCGTCGACCGGGGTGAGCGGGGTGTTCCAGCGCCGGAACTCGGGGTCGCCGAGCCCGCGCAGCACCGCGGCGGCGTCCCCTTCGTCCCCGGCCCGCCAGCCCCGCAGAAGGAGTCCGTGGCCGCGTATCTGAGGGGTGTCGGTCATGAGCGTCAGCCGTTCTCAGGTGCGGTGAAGGTGTGGACGGCGAAGTCCCGCACGGGACGGTAGCCGATGCGCTGGTACAGGCCGTTGCTGGTCGCGTTGGCGAGGTCGGTGAAGAGGAGCACCTCGCTCGCGCCCGCGGCCCGGGCGGCGCGGCTGACCTCGGCGGTGACCGCTCCCGCGTAACCGCGGCCGCGCAGCTCCTTCGGTGTGTACACGGGCGCGACCCGGACCGCTCCGGCGGCCTCACGGGTCACGCCGGCCATGGAGACGGGCACGCCGTCCGCGGTCTCCCAGAGGGTGACGCCGCCGTACGAGATCCGCTCGTCGGCCCATTCCTCCGAGCCCGAGGCGCCGCCCGGAGTGCCGGCGTCCGCGGCGAACTCGTTGTGCCACCGGACCAGCAGCTCCCGGTCCGCCCCGGTGGCGACGCGGGGCCGCCCGGCGGGTGCGGACAGTGGCGGGGTCAGGTCCCCGAGCCGGTACAGGCGCTGCTCGATGGCGCGGTGGGCCCGCGCTCCCGTGCGGGACTGCCAGGCGTCGGCGAAGGCGGCAGAGGCCGCGTCGACCCCGAACACGCCGGTCACCGGCCGCCCCTGGAGCGCGACGGCGAGAGCGTCCGCCTGGTCCCGGTCCAGGGGGCTGACATGGAGCCGGAAGGGCTTCGTCCACAGGAACGTCCCGCTCACGCCGCCGTCCGGCCCGTACAGCACGCCGAAGAGCTGTCCCTGCGCCCCGTACACCGACGGCCCCCGTTCCCGCAGGCTCGCGGTGACGCTGAGGACGACCGTGTGCAGGGCGGGCTCGGCGCGCAGGTAGTCGCCCGCGCGGGCGAGGAAGTCGTCGACGTCAGCGGTGAGGTGCCAGCCGGGCACGGGGCTCTCTGTCATGACCGCATGGTGCCGCCCGTCCCCTCACGTCCGCGAGCGAAATACGGGAACGGAGAAGCCCTCGACCTGACGGAAGGTGACCTCCAACGGCATTCCCACGCGCAGATCGTCGCCCTCGGTAGCCACGATCTCCGTCATCATCCGCGGGCCCTCCGCGAGGTCGACGACGGCCGCGATGTACGGGGTGCGGGTGCCGAAGGGCGGCAGGTCGTTCCGGTGGACGACGGACCAGGTGTAGAGGACGGCCGTCCCGGACGCCCGCTCCCACACCACGTCCTCGCTCCAGCAGTGCGGGCAGAACTCGCGCGGATAGTGATGGGCCCGCCCGCACGCGCGGCAGCGGCGGAGCAGCAGCGTCCCGTCGGCGGCCGCGTCCCAGTAGGGGCGGGTGAAGGCGTCGGGCTCGGGGAGGTCGAACCGTACGGTCGCGGGAAGAGTCACAGGAACAGTCCGATCGCCGCGTCGAGGGACCATGCCTGCCAGGACATGGCGAAGAGCGCCACGAGCGAGATGAGGGCCATCATCGCGTTCTGTCCCTGCTCGGCCCAGTCGTGGATCATCAGGACCAGGTACAGGAGGTTCAGGAGCAGCCCGCCGATGAGGGCCACAGGTGTCAGCAGGCCCACCACGAGCCCGAGGCCCAGGGCCAGTTCGGCGTAGACGACGATGTACGCCATCACTTTCGGCCGGGGGGTGACGACCGCGCCGAAGCCGCTGCGTACGGCGTTCCACCGGTGCTTCGCGGCGACGTCGGCGGCCCAGGCGATGCCGGTGCCCCGCTCGAACCAGCCCTTCTTGTCCTTGTGCCGCCAGCTCTCCAGCCACCACAGTCCGAGGCCTATGCGCAGCACGGCCAGCCATTCGACGCCGTCGAGCCAGATCGAGTCCACGACCGGGGCCCTCCTCTCCGTTTCTGACGGAACGTCAGTTCAGCGCACGCGAGGGCGCTGACGCAAGGGGCGTACGCCGTGATGAATTCGCAACCGATTCCGGCCTTGACCGAGACCCATCAAATCGAACCGTGATTACGCTCGCACTCATGGTCACCGAGCCCGCGCCCGCCGCACGCACCCAGGACCGCCCCGTGTACGTCATCGGGGGCGGCCCGGGCGGCCTCGCCGCGGCCGCGGCGCTGCGCGAGCGGGGCGTACGGGCCGTGATCCTGGAGAAGTCGGAGCACGTCGGGGCTTCCTGGCGCCGCCACTACGACCGCCTCCACCTGCACACCACCCGCAAGCTCTCCGGGCTCCCCGGCCTCGCGATCCCGCGCCGCTTCGGCCGCTGGGTGTCCCGCGACGACGTCGTGCGCTACCTGGAGAAGTACGCCGAGTTCCACCAGCTGGAGATCGTCACGGGCGTGGCGGTCTCCCGCGTGGAGCGCACGGAGGACGGCTGGCTCGTACGCGCCTCGGGCGGTCGCGAACTGGCCGCGAGCGCCGTCGTGGTCGCCACGGGCTACAACCACACCCCCCGCCTGCCCGACTGGCCGGGCCGCCCCTCGTACGCGGGCGAGCTCCTCCACGCGGGCGACTACCGCAACGCCAAGCCCTACGCGGGCCGCGACGTGCTCGTCGTCGGCGTCGGCAACACGGGCGCCGAGATCGCCGTGGACCTGGCCGAGGGCGGCGCGTCCCGCGTCAGGCTCGCGGTCCGTACGGCGCCCCACATCGTGCGCCGGTCCACCGCGGGCTGGCCCGCGCAGCGGACCGGCATCCTGTGCCGCAGGCTGCCCGTGGCGATCGTGGACCGCCTGGCCCGCCCCATGGCGAAGCTCAGCGTGCCCGACCTGACGGAACAGGGCCTGCCCAGACCCACGACCGGCCTCTACTCGCGGGTGCGCGAAGGCGCGATCCCCGTGCAGGACGTCGGCCTGATCGACGCCGTCCGCACGGGCAAGGTCGAACCGGTCGCGGCCGTCGAGTCGTTCGAGGACGGCAAGGTGGTCCTCGCGGACGGCACGCACATCGCCCCCGACGCGGTGATCGCGGCGACGGGTTACCGCCGCGCGCTGGAGGACCTGGTGGGTCACCTCGGCGTCCTGGACGCCCGGGGCCGCCCGACCACGCACGGCCGGCGGACGGACCCCGCCGCGCCCGGCCTCCACTTCACCGGGTACACGAACCCGATCAGCGGCATGTTCCGCGAACTGGCCCTGGACGCACGGAAGATCGCGAAGGCCGTCGCGGGCTGACCCCGGCCACCGCCGTCCCGTCACCTGCACGCACGCAGGGCGTCATCCGCCCGCGTCCCGTCCATCACATCCGCCCACAGTGGCCACATCCCGCCGTTCCAACCCGCCCGCCCGCGGGAACACCCGTAACAGCCTTTGCGTGCAGCCCTGTTCCTGACACAGCGTCAGTTCAGTAATCTGACACTACGTCAGTTAGTGAGCACCAGTCGAGGAGCGGGCGGACCCGATGCTTGGATCGACATACGGCACCCTGACCACCGACCCCCGCCGGGCCCGCACGATCGCCTGCGGAGAGCAGCCGGCACCTGCCGTGCACGGCAGGACGGACGACCTGGACGTGAGCGGCAGGCCACTGCACCGCGAGGTGCCCGACCTGGACCGTTTCTTCCGGCCCGAATCGATAGCGGTCATCGGCGCGTCCGATGCCGAGGGCCGCCCGAACACGGGCATCACGCGCCAGCTGATCGCGTGGGCGGAGCGCGTGGGCGCCCGCCTCCACCCCGTGCACCCCACCCGTGAGACCGTCTTCGGCATTCCGTGCTCGCCGGGCGTCTCCGCACTGCCCGAACCCGTCGACCTCGCCGTACTCCTCATCTCGGACCCGCTGCCGGTCATTGAGGAACTGGCCCAGGCCAAGGTGAAGTTCGCGGTGGCGTTCGCGTCGGGCTTCGCGGAGACCGGCGAGGAAGGGGCGGCCGCGCAGTCGTCCCTGTCCGCGGCGGTCGCCCGCTCGGGCATGCGGCTGCTGGGCCCGAACACGAACCTGAACGCGTTCTCCGAGTTCCGCGACGACCTCGAAGGACCGGCGATCGCCCTCATCACGCAGTCGGGCCACCAGGGCCGCCCCCTCTACACGATGCAGGAGCTGGGCGTACGGCTCTCGCACTGGGCACCCACGGGCAACGAGGCGGATCTGGAGACGGCGGACTTCATCTCGTACTTCGCCGAGCAGCCCGAGGTCGGGGCGATCGCGTGCTACGTGGAAGGCCTGAAAGACGGCCGCGGGTTCCTCCTCGCGGCGGACCGCGCGGCGCGGGGCGGCGTACCCGTCGTGGCCGTCAAGGTCGGCCGGACCGAGACGGGCGCCCGCATGGCGGCCTCGCACACGGGCAAGCTGACCGGAGCGGACACGGTGGTGGACGCGGCGATGCGGCAGTTCGGCGTGATCAGGGTCGACGGACTCGACGAGCTCCAGGACACCGCGGCCCTGCTGGCCCGGGCCCGGCCCCCGCGGGCGGACGGCGTGGCGGTCTACTCGATATCGGGCGGCACCGGCGCCCACTTCGCCGACCTGGCCACCCGCGCGGGCCTGACCCTGCCCTCGCTGTCCGAGGCGAAGCAGCAGGAGCTCCACCAGTGGATCCCGGAGTACCTCAACGTCGCGAACCCGATCGACAACGGCGGCCACCCGGTGGGTGACTGGCGCGGCCCCAAGATCATCGAGTCGATCCTCCAGGACCCGTCCATAGGCGTCCTGATCTGCCCGATCACCGGCCCGTTCCCGCCGATGAGCGACAAACTGGCCCGCGACCTGGCGGAGGCGGCGGAGCGCACGGACAAGCTGATCTGTGTCGTCTGGGGCTCGCCGCTGGGCACCGAGGACGCCTACCGCGAGACGCTCCTCGGCTCCTCGCGCCTCGCGACGTTCCGCACATTCGGGAACTGCATCACGGCCGTCCGCGCCTATCTGGACCACCACCGCTTCACCGCCGCCTACCGCTCCCCGTTCACCGATGCGCCCCGCACGCCCTCCCCCTCCTTCCGCAAGGCGCAGGCCCTCATGCGCCCAGGCCGCCAGCTCAGCGAGCACGCCGCGAAGCAGCTCCTGCGCGCGTACGGCATCCGCGTACCGCGCGAGCAGCTCGTGACCAGCGCCGCGGCGGCGGTACGGGCGGCCGGGCAGGTCGGCTACCCCGTCGTCATGAAGGCGTCCGGCGCGCGGCTGGCCCACAAGTCGGACCTGGGCCTGGTCAAGGTCGGCCTGACCTCGGCCAGTCAGGTCAGGGACGCCTACCGGGAACTCACCGACATCGCCCGCTACGAGGGCCTCGACCTGGACGGCGTCCTGGTCTGCCAGATGGTCGAGCGGGGCGTCGAGATGGTCGTCGGGGTCACCCAGGACGACCTGTTCGGCCCGACGGTGACGGTGGGCCTGGGCGGCGTACTCGTGGAGGTGCTGCGGGACACGGCGGTGAGGGTGCCGCCGTTCGCCGAGGACCAGGCGCGGGCGATGCTCGACGAACTACGGGGCAGGCCCCTCCTGGACGGGATGCGGGGGGCGCCGCCCGTGGACCTGGACGCGCTGGTGGAGGTCGTCCTGCGGGTCCAGCGCATGGCCCTCGAACTGGGCGACGAACTCGCCGAGTTGGACATCAACCCGCTCATGGTGCTCCCCCGGGGCCAGGGCGCCGTGGCGCTCGACGCGCTCGCCGTCTGCCACTGAGATCCGCCGGTACCGTCCGCCGCCCGCGCCCGCCTGCGAACAGGGAAGAAGAGGTCATGTCCGCCACCATCGAGTGCACGACCGCCGACGCCGTCACCTGGATCACGCTCAATCGCCCCGAGGCCATGAACGCGCTGACCTGGGACCAGCGCGAGGAGATCATCGGCATTCTGAACAGCGCCTCGGCGGATCCGGACGTGCGCGCCGTCGTCATCACGGCGACCGGCAGGGGCTTCTGCGCCGGCGCGGATCTGCGGGGCGCTCCGGCCACCGGGCCCCGCGTGCCCGGCGACGTCGCCCGCACGATCCGGCTCGGCGCTCAGCGTCTGATCGCGGCGGTCATGGACTGCGAGAAGCCGGTCGTCGCGGCGGTCAACGGGACGGCGGCCGGCATCGGCGCGCATCTGGCGTTCGCCTGCGATCTGGTGCTCGCGGCGGAGTCGGCCCGGTTCATCGAGGTCTTCGCGCGCCGCGGGCTGGTCCCGGACGGGGGCGGCGCCTATCTGCTGCCGCGCCTGATCGGGCCGCAGCGGGCCAAGGAGCTGATGTTCTTCGGCGACGCGCTCTCCTCGGCGGACGCGGAACGCCTGGGCCTCGTCAACCGCACGGTCCCGGACGGGGAGCTGCGCAAGACGGCCCAGGAGTGGGCGGCGCGCCTGGCGAACGGCCCGACCCGGGCCATCGCCATGACCAAACAGCTGGTCAACGCCTCCCTGGAGTCGGACCGCGCGACGGCGTTCGCGGCGGAGGCGACGGCACAGGAGATCAACATGACGACGGCGGACGCGCAGGAGGGCGTCGCCTCCTTCAAGGAGCGTCGCGACCCGACGTACAGGGGCCGGTAGCTTTCCCACAACTGGCCGCCGTCATCGAATTCGGCCCCACCACTTCCTATCTGACACGTCGTCAGCTTCAATCGTAGGTGTGATGGGACACGCAGGAATGGCAGCGACGGTGGTCAGGTACCTCCGGTCGGTCGGTGCGCCCACGTCGGCCGAGCCGGTGGACGCACTGCCGCGTCCGGAGCTACGGGCCGTGGGCGAGGACGAGCGGGCGCCACTGGACCCCGGCGAGTTCCGCCGCGTCCTCGGGCACTTCGCCACCGGCGTCACCGTCGTCACGGCGCCGTCCCCGCACCCCGGCGCTCCACCCGCGGGCTTCGCCTGCCAGTCCTTCTCCTCGCTCTCCCTGGACCCGCCACTGGTGGCGTTCATGGTGGCCCGTACGTCCACGACCTGGCCGCGCATCGCGAGCGCCGGCGTCTTCTGCGTGAACGTACTGGGCGCGGACCAGGGCGCGCTGTGCCGGTCCTTCGCCGCGCGCGGCACGGACAAGTTCGCGGGCGTCGAGCACGACGCGGCGCCCGTGACGGGCTCGCCGCGGATCGCGGGCGCGCCCGCGTGGGTCGACTGCACGATCCACGCCGTCCACACGGGCGGGGACCACCTCATCGTGGTGGGCCGGGTGGAGGCGCTCGGGACGGGGGACGGCGAGGCGCCCCCGCTGCTGTTCCACAAGGGCGCGTTCGGCCGCTTCGAGCACTGATCAGGCGAGTCCGGCCACCAGGCCCGCATCGGCATCGGCGTGACGGCGACGGATGACCAGCGCCATCAGGGCCGCCGCGGCGCACAGCGCGCCGGACGCGTACCAGACGACGTCGTACGAGCCGAACGTGTCACGGGCGACGCCGCCGAGGAAGGCCACGAGCGCGGCACCCACCTGGTGCGAGGCGAGCACCCATCCGAACACGATCGCGCTGTCCTCTCCGTAGTGCTCACGGCACAGGGCCAGGGTGGGCGGCACGGTGGCGACCCAGTCGAGCCCGTAGAAGACGATGAAGAAGATCATCGGCGGGTGGACCGACGGCGCGAGGAGCATGGGCAGGAACAGCAGGGAGATCCCGCGCAGCGCGTAGTACACCGCGAGCAGCCGTCGCGCGTCGAAGCGGTCGGTGAACCAGCCCGACGCCACCGTTCCGACGACGTCGAAGACCCCCACCACCGCCAGCAGCGAGGCTGCCGCGGTGATCGGCATCCCGTGGTCGTGCGCAGCCGGCACGAAGTGTGTCTGGACGAGCCCGTTCGTGGAGGCGCCGCAGATCGCGAAGGTCCCGGCGAGCAGCCAGAAGGGCCCTGTGCGGACGGCCTTGAACAGCACGCCCACGGTGCGGCGGGCGGCCCCGGTGACGGGCGGCGGCTTCTCGACGAACTCCTCGGAGCCGTACGGGGTGGTGCCCACGTCGGCCGGGTGGTCGCGCAGCAGCAGCCACACGAACGGCACGACGGCGAGCGCCGCGAGCGCCACCGTCACGGCCGCCGGCCGCCACTTGTGCGCCTCGACGATCCACGAGAGCAAGGGCAGGAAGATGAGCTGCCCCGAAGCGGACGCGGCCGTGAGGATGCCGGTCACGAGCCCGCGCCGGGCGGTGAACCAGCGGTTGGTGACGGTCGCGGCGAACGCGAGGGCCATCGAGCCGGAGCCGAGCCCGACGAGCAGGCCCCAGCACAGCAGGAGCTGCCACGCCGAGTCCATCCACACGGTCAGGCCGGAGCCGGCCGCGATGACGACCAGGGCGACGGCGACCACGCGCCGGATACCGAACCGGTCCATCAGGGCGGCGGCGAAGGGCGCGGTCAGCCCGTACAGCGCGAGGTTGATGGAGACGGCGAGCCCGATGGTGCCGCGGGACCAGCCGAACTCCTCGTTCAGCGGGTCGATCAGCAGCCCCGGCAGGGACCGGAAGGCGGCGGCGCCGATGATCGTCACGAAGGTGACGACGGCGACGAACCAGGCGCGGTGGATACGAGGACGGGAGGCGCCCGCGCCGGGCGGGCCGTCGGCCGCGGTGGTCGGTGTCATGTCCCTTGTGTGCGTCACAGCAGACAGCATCGGATCACCGGCCCACCCCGGACGAGTGGCCCGAAAGACAGCCTTCGCTAGGATCGGGCCATACACTCGGAGCCATGCCCGAGACTCCCGCAGCCCGCACCCGGCGCCCCCACCGCGTGGTCGTCCTGGCCCTCGACGGCGTGCTCCCCTTCGAACTCGGCATCACCCAGCGCATCTTCACCCGCGCCAAGGACCCCGAGGGCCGGTCACTGTACGAGGTCGTGACGTGCTCGGTCAGGGAACCCGGCCCCGTGGAGACGGACGCCGACTTCGCCGTCCTGATCAGGAACGGCCCGGAGGCGCTCGCGACCGCGGACACGGTGGTCGTGCCCGCGTCGTACGAGCACGGCCCCGTCCTCGACGAGGGCGTACTCACCGACGAGCTGGCGGCGGCTTTCGCACAGGTCAGGCCCGGTACGCGGATGGTGTCGATCTGCACCGGCAGCTACGTTCTCGCCGCGGCGGGCTATCTGGACGGGCGCCCGGCGACCACGCACTGGGCGTCGGCGGAGCACTTCCAGCGGCTCTTCCCCAAGATCAAGGTCGACGCCGACGTCCTCTACATCGACGACGGGGACGTCCTGACGTCGGCCGGGGTCGCCGCGGGCATCGACCTCTGCCTGCACCTGGTCCGCCGCGACCACGGCACGGCGGTGGCCAACGAGGTGGCCCGCCGCACCGTCGTCCCGCCCCACCGCGACGGCGGACAGGCCCAGTACATCCACCGCCCCGTCCCCGAATCCCAGCTCGCGACCACGACCAAGGCCCGCGCCTGGGCCCTCGCCCGCCTCCATGAACCGCTCCAGCTGCGGGACCTGGCCGCCCAGGAGGCGATGTCGGTCCGCACCTTCACGCGCCGTTTCCGCGAGGAGGCCGGCGTCAGCCCGGGCCAGTGGCTCACCCAGCAGCGGGTGGAGCGGGCCAGACACCTGCTGGAGTCGAGCGACCTGTCGATGGACCAGGTGGCGCGCGAGTCGGGCTTCGGCACGGCGCAGTCGATGAGGCAGCACCTCCAGACGGCGCTGGGCGTGACCCCCACGGCCTACCGCCGCACGTTCCACGCGACGAACACGCACGGCGGCGGCGCGTAAGCAGGTCCCCCGGGTCAGAACACAAGCACGCCCCGCGCCACCCTCCCCTGCTGCGCGTCCTCCGCCGCCTTCGCGAAGTCCTCGACCGGGTAAGTCTCCGTGACCAGCTCGTCGAGCAGCAGCCGGCCCTGGCGGTACAGGTCGGCGTAGAGCCTGATGTCGCGCTGGGGCCGCGAGGAGCCGTAGCGGCAGCCCAGGATGGACTTGTCGAGGAAGAGCGAGGCGACGACGAAGGACGCCTCCGCGTCGGCGCCCGGCATGCCGAGGAGTACGGCCTGGCCGTGCCGGTCGAGGAGGTCGACGGCCTGCCGGACCAGCTCGACGCGGCCGACGCACTCGAAGACGTGGTCGGCGCCGTGCGGCAGGACCTCCCTGACCCCGTCGGCCGAGGTCAGGAAGTCGGTCGCGCCGAACTGCCGTGCCACCGCCTCCTTGTCGGGGTTCGCGTCGACGGCGACGATCCGCGAAGCGCCCGCGATCCGGGCCCCCTGGAGCACGTTGAGGCCGATGCCGCCGGTCCCGATGACGACGACGGTGTCGCCCTGGCCGACGCGCGCCCGGTTGAGGACGGCCCCGACGCCGGTCAGCACCCCGCACCCCATGAGCGCGGCCGACGTCAGCGGGATCTCCGCGGGGATCGGCACGGCCTGCACCGCCTTCACGACGGTCCGTTCGGCGAACGAGGAGTTAGCGGCGAACTGGTAGAGCGGCGTGCCACCCCGCGAGAACGGCTGCGTGGGCCTCCCGATCGCCTTGCGGCACATGGTCGGCCGCCCCCGGTCGCAGTCCGCGCAGGCGCCGCAGTTGGCGAGCGTGGACAGCGCCACATGGTCCCCGGGCGACACATGCGTGACGCCCGGGCCGACGGCCTCCACGACCCCCGCGCCCTCGTGCCCGAGCACGACCGGCGCCGGGAACGGGATGGTCCCGTCGATCACCGACAGATCGCTGTGGCACAGCCCCGCGGCCGCGACGTCGACGAGCACCTCCCCCGGCCCCGGATCGCGTATCTCGAGATCGTCGACCACGTCGGCCCGGACCCCGTCGAACACGACACCCCTCATGACGACTCCCTCGTCTCCCTGGGCAGCCCGAGCACGCGCTCGGCGATGATGTTGCGCTGGATCTCGTCCGAGCCGCCGTAGATCGTGTCGGCCCGGCTGAAGAGGAACAGCCGCTGTGCGGCGTCGAGTTCGTACGTACGGTCAGGCGTCCAGTCCCCGGGCCCGGCGGCGGCGAGCGCGCCCCGCGCCTGGAGGGCGAGCTCGCCGAGGCGCTGGTGCCAGCGGCCCCACAGGAGCTTGGCGACGCTCGGGGCGCCCGGGTCCTGCGCGCCGCCGAGCGTGCGCAGCGCGTTGCACCGCATGACGCGCAGCTCGGCCCACTGCCGCACGAGGCGGTCCCTGAACAGCGGGTCCTCGGCCGCGCCCGTACGCACCGCGGTCCGTACGACCTCGGCGAGTTCGGCGGCGAAGCCGATCTGCTGGGCGAGCGTCGAGACACCGCGCTCCAGGGCGAGCAGCCCCATGGCGACCCGCCAGCCGTTCCCCTCACCGCCGACGACGTGCTCCACGCGCGCGTGCGCCCCGTCGAAGAACACCTCGTTGAACTCGCTCGTGCCGGTCAGCTGCCGGATGGGCCGCACCTCGATCCGGCCCGGCTGGTCCATCGGCACGAGGAGGAACGACAGGCCGTGATGGCGCCGCGAGCCCGCCTCGGTGCGCGCGAGCACGAAGCACCAGTCGGCCTCGTGCGCGAGCGACGTCCACACCTTCTGCCCGGTCACGCGGTACGTGTCACCGTCGCGCACGGCGGTCGTGCGCAGGTTCGCGAGGTCGGAACCGGCGCCGGGCTCGCTGTACCCCTGGCACCACAGCTCCTCGCCGGAGGCGACGGGCGGCAGGAAGCGCTGTTGCTGCGCCTCGTCGCCGTAGGCGATCAGGGTCGGGGCGAGCAGGTTCTCGCCGATGTGCCCGTGGCGTGCGGGCGCCCGGGCCCGCGCGTACTCCTCGGCCCAGACGACCTGCTGCGTCAGCGAGGCGACCCGGTTGCCGTACCCGCCGCGCTGCCAGCCGAGCCCGATCCACCCGGACGCGCCCAGCTCCCGTTCCCAGGACCGCCGTACACCGGCGTCCTCATGCTCGCTCCCGGGCCCACCGCGCCCCCGGGCGACGGCGTACTCGCCGGTGAGGTGCTCCGCGAGCCACGTGCGGGCCTCCCGCCGGAACGCCTCGTCCTCATCCCCGAACCCGAACTCCACCACGCGCCTCCGCCCCCGGCCTCGACCTCGACGTCACTGATTGGGCCGCGCTTTCGCCGCGGCCGCCTCGGCCATCGCCTCCAGCTGCGCCAGCATCGGCATCGGATCGACGCCGACGGTGCCCGGCAGGAAGTCCGCGATCTTGTCCGGGGTCCAGCCGCCCTCCGCGTAGCCCGAGCGCAGCTCCCTCGGCTGGGCCCACACCGCGATCTTCGGGCCGGCGATCGTGTACACCTGCCCGGTGATCTTCTCGGCGCGGGCGCGCTCGCTGAGCAGATAGACGACGAGCGCGGCGACGTCCTCCGGCTCCCCGATCTCCTTGAGCTCCATGGGCACGTTCGCCGACATGCGGGTACGGGCGACGGGCGCCACCGCGTTCGCCGTCACGCCGTACTTGTGCAGTCCGAGCGCGGCGCTGCGCACGAGCGAGATGATCCCGCCCTTGGCGGCGCTGTAGTTGGCCTGCGCCACGGAACCCTGGTGGTTGCCGCTGGTGAAGCCGATGAGCGTGCCCGACCCCTGCTTGCGCATGACGGCGGACGCGGCCCGGAACACGGTGAACGTGCCCTTCAGGTGCGTGGCGACCACCGGGTCCCACTCCTGCTCGGACATGTTGAACAGCATCCGCTCGCGCAGGATCCCGGCGACGCAGACGACGCCGTCGATCCGTCCGTACCGGGCGAGCGCCACGTCGACGATCCGCTGTCCGCCCGCCATGGTCGAGATGTCGTCGGCGACGGCGACGGCCTCGCCGCCGGCCGCCTCGATCTCCTTGACGACGGCCTCGGCGATCTCGCTCGCCGGCTCGCCGCCCTCGATGGACACCCCGTAGTCGTTGACCACGACCCGTGCGCCCTCGGCGGCGCAGGCGAGCGCGACGGCCCTGCCGATGCCGCGCCCGGCCCCGGTGACGGCCACCACCTTGCCTGCCAAGAAGTTCCCCACGTCCGGCCCCTTCCCGCGGTTTCTGACGGACCGTTAGATTCTATGACCCGTCAGATACCCGAAGACAAGCCCCCGGGGAGCACTCATGTCGTTGCCTGCCGAGTTCCACGAGATGGCCAAGCGCGTCAACAACTGGGGCCGTTGGGGCGCCGACGACGAGATCGGCACGCTCAACCTGGTCACCGACGAGGTCGTGCGCGAGGCCGCGGCGACCGTCCGCACCGGCCGCCGGACACCGCTCGCGCTGCCCCTCAAGGAGGACGGGGTACAGACCGGGATGATCCCCGGCCGGGTCAACCCGCTCCACACCATGGTCCAGATCAACCACGAACTCTTCGGCCCCGGCACCGTCGCCACCAGCGACGACGCGGTGACCATGGGGCTCCAGACGGCCACCCACTGGGACGCCCTCACCCACGTCTCGCACTCGGGCCGGATCTACAACGGCCGCCCCTCCGACACGATCACGGCGCACGGCGGCGCGCGGTTCAGCGGCATCGACAAGGCCCCGCACATTGTCTCGCGCGGCGTACTGCTCGACGTCGCCGCGGCGAAGGGCGTGGACCGGCTGCCCGGCGACCACGCCGTGACACCCGACGACCTGGACGAGGCCGCGGAGTTCGGCCATGTCACCGTTCGCCCCGGCGACATCGTCCTCGTCCGCACCGGCCAGATCCAGACGTATCTGGCGGGCGACAAGCACGCGTACGGCTATCCGTCGCCCGGCCTTTCCGTGCGCACGCCCGAGTGGTTCCACGCGCGCGACGTGGCCGCGGTCGCGAACGACACCCTCACCTTCGAGATCTTCCCGCCGGAGATCGAGAACCTCTGGCTGCCGGTGCACGCCCTCGACCTGGTCGAAATGGGCATGCTCCAGGGCCAGAACTGGAATCTGGAGAACTTGTCCACAGCCTGTGCACAAGAATCGCGCTACGCGTTCCTGCTGTCGGCGATGCCCGAGCCCTTCGTCGGCGGCACCGGCACACCCGTGGCCCCGGTCGCGATCCTGTAGGGCTCAATACGCATGTTCTGCAAGGGAGTTCGGAACCGGACGGCGATGCGACCCGCACCGCCGTCCGGCCCCCGGCGCCCGGGCCCTGCTCCCCCGGCCCCTGGGGGAGCCGGCCGCCGCGGCACGACCCGCACTCGCCGAGGGCCCCCGTCACCGGAACCCTTGGCGTCCCCTCGCCACGAATCGCCGACCACAAGCGTGATCAAACGGACACCCGGCGTCAACACCCGTAAGGAGATTTGCCAGTTATGCGACATTTATGACGGCGCACGCCCGGCTCGAACCGACGCGCTCAGGCGCACTCAGAGGCACGGGGAGGCCCACTGCCCCCGAGGGGGCACCGGGAGCCGGAACTACACCGCCTCGTACGCCATCCCCTGATACGTCCCCGCCCCCGCGCCCTGAGCGCCGCAGCGGTCGATCTCGCACCAGATGGCCTTGCCCGTACCCTCGGGCCGCCAGCCCCAGCGGTCCGCCAGGCCGTCGACGAGTTCCAGGCCGCGACCGTTGGTCTCTTCCCCGCCGGCGTGCCGCGGCGCGGGGGGCCGGTCGCTGGCGTCGGCCACCTCCACGCGGACCGTGCCGACGCTGGCCTCCGCCGGGACGCCCGGCAGCAGCATGCGCAGAACGGCCGGACAGCCGGTGTGCACCACGGCGTTGGTGACGAGCTCGGAGACGATCAGGATGAGCGTCTCCGCCAGTGGCTCATCGGCCTCTATCCCGGACCCTGCGAGGCGCGAGCGCACCCACCTGCGTGCTCGCCCCACCTCCGCGGGATCCGCCCCGACCTCCAGCTGAACTTGAAGCACCTGCACCGCTCACACCATCCGAACCGGCGGACACATCGCCTCGGGACTGTGACAAGTCAAGGAGCTCACGGACCGTGATCCCCTTGGAAGACAGCATGGTTGACGTACAGTCACCCCAACAAGCGCTTCGGGCATATTCCAGCGCGAAGGAGTACGCGTGCGCCATACTGTGCGACGCGTCCTGCGGGGAGTCGAACGGGCGGGCACGCGGCCCTCCCGTGCGCTGCGAACGGCGCGCATCGCCGGATCCGGAGCCGCCTCAGGGGCAACACCGGGATGGCTCGGACTCGGAACCACTCGCATCCCACACAAGGTACCCGAGCGGGGCCCCGACTCCGTGCCGTGACGAGTCCCGCGCAGGACACAACCCGATATCGACGTTCCGTGACTGTCCGTACACGGGTTCGCCCCGCGCCGCACAGGTCCCCGGACGTCACAGCGCCGCCGCCAGCGCCTCCTCCGTCTCGCGCGCCGTACGGCCCGTTCCGGCGCGCACCCAGGCCCGCTTGAGATGCAGATGCACGTCCGCCTCCCAGGTGAAGCCCATGCCGCCGTGCACCTGGACGCAGTCGCGCGCGTTGCGCACGGCCGCCTCGTCGGCGAGCAGTTCGGCGGCGGCGATCTCGACCGGGTCGGCCGTGACAGCCGCCGCGTAAACGGCCGCACGGGCCACCTCGGCCCGTACGAGCATCTGGGCGCACAGGTGCTTCACGGCCTGGAACGCGCCGATGGGCTGCCCGAACTGTTCGCGTTCTCCCGCGTATTGGACCGCCAGCTCGCAGGTGCGCGTGGCGGAGCCGAGCTGTTCGGCGGCGGTGAGGAGTACGGCCTCGGGGCTGCGGGGCGCGTGCGGGCCCGGCAGCTTGTGCAGGGGCGTGAGCGGGTCGACGGAGGCCAGCGGTACGGCGCCGGTCGCGTCGCCCTGGACGACGTCCGACGCGTCGCGCCACGGAAGGAGTTCCCCGGCGGGCGCCGTCACGACGCTCTCGCCGGTCGCGGCGCCCGGCACGGTGCCCGCGGCGAGGTGCGTGGCGACGAGCGGGCCCGGCAGCAGGACCCGGCCCGCCTCCTCGAAGACGAGGACGGCCTCGGGCAGCCCCAGGCCGACGCCGCCGTCCGCCTCCGGCAGGCACAGGGCGAAGAACCCCGCGTCACCCAGAGCCCGCCACAGCGCCCGGTCCAGGTGCCCGGGCGTGTCCACGGCGCTGCGCAGGGCGTCGCGGTCGAAGCGGCCGGTGAGCAGGTCGCGTACGCCGTCGCGCAGGGCGCGCTGGTCGTCGGTGAGCTGGAAGCGCATGCTCACCGCCCTCCCTTCTGAAGATCCCCCCGAAGGCCCTTCGGCCGGTCCTTGGGCAGGCCGAGGATGCGTTCGGCGACGATGTTGTGCTGGATCTGGGAGGTGCCGGCGGCGATCGTGTAGGAGAGGGACGACAGGCGGTCGAGCGTCCACTCGTGGTCCGTGTCGAGGGCGCCCGCGACACCGAGCACTTCGGCGGCGGCATCGAACAGTTCCTGACGGGCGTGCGAGTACCGCAGCTTGAAGACCGAGCCGCCGGCGCCGGGGACGCCGCTGGCCAGCTCCGCCTCGCTGACGTTCCACTGGGTGAGCCGCCACAGGGCGCGGAACTCGGCGTTGAGGCGGCCGAGCCTGCGGCGCAGTACGGCGTCGTCCCAGCGGCCGTTCTTGCGGGCCTGCGCGGCCAGCTCGCCGAGGACGCGGCGGCAGGCGACGACCTCGCCCACGAACGCGGTGCCCCGTTCAAAGGACAGCGTCACCATCGTCACGCGCCAGCCGTCGTTCTCCTCGCCGACCCGGTTGGCGACCGGGACGCGTACGTCGTCGAGGAACATCTCGGCGAACTCGGCGGACCCGGCGAGCGTGCGCAGTGGCCGTACGGTGATCCCGGGCGCGTCCATCGGCATGGCGAGCCAGGAGATGCCCCGGTGTTTCGGAGCGGACGGGTCGGTGCGCACGAGGAGTTCGCACCAGTCGGCGACCTCCGCGTGCGACGTCCATATCTTGGACCCGCTCACCACATAGTGGTCACCGTCCCGTGTCGCGCGCGTGCGCAGCGCCGCGAGATCGGAACCGGCGTCGGGCTCGCTGAACCCCTGGCACCACACGTCGTCGCCGCGCAGGACGGGGGGCAGCCAGCGCGCCCGCTGCTCGGGTGTCCCCTCGGCCGCGATCGTCGGCCCCGCGTGCAGCAGCCCGACGAAGTTGGCGCCCACGTAGGGCGCGCCCGCTTTCTCGGTCTCCTCCAGGAATATGAGGTGCTGCGTGGGCGTGGCACCGCGGCCGCCCGCGTCGGCGGGCCAGTGCAGGCCCGCGTACCCGGCGTCGTACAGCCTGCGCTGCCAGCCGAGGTCGTAGGCGCGCCGGCCCGGCCAGTCGTCGGGGGACGGCTTCGGGGGGAGCCCCGGAAGCACGGACGCGAGCCACTCCCGCAGCCGCGCCCTGAACTCCTCTTCCTCGTCCGTGTACGTGAGATCCACGGCGCGGCCCGCTACCTGTCGAGGTCCAGGTCGAGCATGCGGATCGCGTTGCCCCGCATGAGCTTGTAGACCGTCTCGGAGTCGAGGCCCTTCACATGGTCGAGGGCGACCTCCTTGGTGTGCGGGAAGGTCGAGTCGACGTGCGGGTAGTCCGTCTCGAAGGTCGCGTTGTCCCGGCCGACGACGTCGAGGGAGGCCACCCCGTGCTTGTCGCGGAAGAAGCAGCAGAACATCTGGCGGTAGTAGTACGTCGACGGCGGCTCGGGGATGAGGCCGCGCACCCCGCCCCAGGCCCGGTGCTCCTCCCAGACGTCGTCCGCGCGCTCCAGGGCGTACGGGATCCAGCCCATCTGGCCTTCGGAGTAGGCGAGTTTGAGCGTCGGGAACTTGACCAGGACCCCGGAGAAGAGGAAGTCCATCATCGACGCCATCGCGTTGTTGAAGCTGAGCGAGGCCTGCACGGCGGGCGGGGCGTCGGGGGACGCGGCGGGCATCTGCGAGCTGGAGCCGATGTGCATGTTCACGACCGTCCCGGTCTCCTGGCACACGGCGAAGAACGGGTCCCAGTAGCCGGAGTGGATCGACGGGAGCCCCAGGTGGGTGGGGATCTCGGAGAACGTCACGGCCTTGACGCCGCGCGCGGCGTTGCGCCGGATCTCGGCGACGGCGAGGTCGATGTCCCACAGGGGGATGATGCAGAGCGGGATGAGGCGGCCCCCGCTGTCGCCGCACCACTCCTCGACCATCCAGTCGTTGTAGGCCCGCACGCAGGCGAGCGCCACCTCCTTGTCCTTGGCCTCGGCGAACGTCTGGCCGCAGAAGCGCGGGAAGGTGGGGAAGCAGAGGCTGGCCTCGACATGGTTGAGGTCCATGTCCTCCAGGCGGGCCTTCGGGTCCCAGCAGCCGCGCCGCATCTCCGCGCGCGTGATGCCTTCGAGGGTCATGTCGTCGCGGTCGAAGCCGACGGCGGCGATGTTGCGCTTGTACGGGAACTTCAGGTCCTCGTAGATCCACCAGTCCGTCGGGGGCCCGTCCGGGTCCATGGTGATCTGGTACTTGCCCGCCACGTAGGCGAGCTCGCCGATCCCGGCGGTGAGCGGCTGCGGCCCCCGGTCCCGGTACTTCGCCGGAAGCCAGGTCGAGAAGAGGTGCGCGGGCTCGATCACATGGTCGTCGACGCTGATGATCCGGGGCAGTTCCATCGGGTCCATCGTGTCCCCTCACCTGACAGTTTCTGATGGCGTTGCTGACGCGGCTTCTATCGCCGTTTCTGATGGGTCGTCAGATAGCAGGCTAGCCCCGCACCCCTGGACCGACAAGGCGCAGCGCTCTACGCTCTTCGCACGATCTGACTATCCGTCAGGTACGGCCTGCCTTTGCGAGGGGGAGCAGTGAACGACACCGCACACGCCCTGGGCGCCGCCGGGACGCTCTGGGAGCTGATCGAGCGCCGCGCCGCCCTCACCCCCGACACCCCCGTGCTGATCCAGTCCGCCCCCGACGCGCAGGACGACCGGCGTCTGACCTTCGGCGAGCTGCGCGACCGCGGCGAGCGGGTCGCCGCCGGCCTGTACGACATGGGCGTACGCCCCGGCACGGTCGTCGCCTGGCAGCTCCCGACCCGCATCGAGACCGCGCTGCTCTCCTTCGCCCTCGCCCGGATCGGCGCCGTCCAGTCCCCCGTCATCCCCTTCTACCGGGACCGCGAGGTCGGCTTCGCGCTGCGCGAGTCGAAGGCCGAGTTCTTCGCGACCCCGGGCGTGTGGCGCGGCTTCGACCACACGCAGATGGCCCGGCGCCTCGGCGCACGCGGCATCTTCGAGGCGTACGACACGCTGCCCGACGGCGACCCGTCCGTACTGCCGCCCCCGCCCTCCGACGGCACGTCCGTGCGCTGGATCTACTGGACCTCCGGCACGACCTCCGACCCCAAGGGCGTCCTCCACACCGACCGCTCACTGATCGCCGGCGGCTCCTGCCTCGCGCACGCCCTGCACCTGTCGGCGTCCGACGTCGGCTCGATGGCGTTCCCCTTCGCGCACATAGCGGGCCCCGACTACACGGTCATGCTGCTCCTGTACGGGTTCCCCGCGGTGATGTTCGAGCAGTTCGCGCTGCCGGACGCGCTCGACGGCTACCGGCGCCACGGGGTCACCGTCGCGGGCGGCTCCACCGCCTTCTACTCGATGTTCCTGACCGAACAGCGCAAATCCCCGGCGGACCGGCTCATCCCGACGCTGCGGCTCCTCGCGGGCGGCGGCGCGCCCAAGCCACCCGAGATCTACCACGCGGTCGTACGGGAGATGGGCTGTCAGCTCACCCACGGATACGGCATGACCGAGGTCCCCATGATCACGATGGGTGCCCCCGACGACACCGCGGAGAACCTCGCCACGACGGAGGGACGGCCCCCCGAGGGCATGGAGATCCGGGTGACGGACGCGGACGGCAAGCAGCTCCCGTACGGCGTTGACGGCGAGGTCAGGCTGCGCGGGGAGGCCGTCTGCCAGGGCTATCTGGACCCCGTGCAGTCGGCGGCCGCCTTCGACGGCGAGGGGTTCCTCGTCACCGGCGACCTCGGGCACGTGAGGGACACGGGGCATCTGGTGCTCACCGGGCGGGCCAAGGACATCATCATCCGCAAGGGCGAGAACATCTCCGCGAAGGAGATCGAGGACCTGCTGCACGCGCACCCCGCGGTGGGCGACGCGGCGGTCGTCGGGCTCCCGGACCCCGAGCGCGGCGAGCGGGTGTGCGCGGTCGTCGTCCAGCGCGACGGCACCGAGCCGCTGACCCTGGAGGCGATGGCGTCCCATCTGCGGTCGGAAGGGCTGTCCACCCACAAGCTGCCGGAGCAGCTGGAGCTGGTGGACGCCCTTCCGCGCAACGACACCCTGCGCAAGGTGCTCAAGTACAAGCTGCGCGAGCGCTATTCGGGCACGAGCCCGGTGAACGCTATTCCGAAACGGTGAAGTAGTGGGCGAAGGCGGTGACGATCTCCTCCTCGGAGATCCGCCCGTCGCCGTCCGCGTCCAGCGCGGCGGCGACCGGGCCCACCAGGGACGGGGCGACGCCGAGGACGCGAAGGACACGCTCCGCGGCGGCCGGCGTGAGGCCCGAGCCGTTCTGGTCCGCGACGGCGATGGCGGCCCGCAGGAAGGGGCGGGCGATCTCCGCGAACCGCTCCGGGTTGTCCCGCAGCCGCTTCACCGCGCCCGTCACGAACTCCTCGCGGTTGACGCGCTGGTCGCCGTCCACGTCCGCTATGCCGGCCATGCCCTGCCAGAAGGCCTCGGCACCCGCGTAGAGCGCCTGGCCCTTGTCGCAGCGCGCCGTCGTGGTGAACTCGGCGAGCAGACCTTTGGCCGCGGTCACGAAGTCCTCGCGGTCGATGTAGCCGTTGCCGTCCTGGTCGAAGCCGGCGAAGCGGGCAGCGATCCTGCGCTCGTACTCGGCGTGATCGGTGCTCTCGGCGTGGTCCATGTCCCCTCGGCCGCCTCTCGCATCGGTGGTGGTACGGGTCCTGCCCGTACTCTCGCCAGGGAGCGTACGTCGTGGAGCGGCGCCGGGGGCCCTCACAGCGACGCTTGTGCCAAAACCGGAGAAATTCCGCAACAACTTCCGTGCCCGGCCGCCCGGACGCACGGGTGTGCGTCAGGCCGAGAGGGGCGACGCCTCGTCGTTCACCGCGGACAGCACGTCCGGGTACACCTCGAAGAGGCGGCGCACGCCGAGCGCCGACAGGACGCGGTTGACGTGCGAGCCGTCCTCGGCCCCCTTGGCGGGCAGGATCAGCCGGAGCTCGCCGCGGCAGGAACGCATCAGACGGCGGGCCGCGATCAGCACGCCGACCCCGCTCGAATCGCAGAAGAGGACCTGCGAGAGATCGAGGACGAGGCTGTGCCGGCCGTCCGCGACCGCGTCGTGCACCTGCTGGCGCAGCGCGGGAGAGGTGGCGAGATCCATCTCGCCCGACACCCGCACGACGGCCCAGCCACCCTGCTGTCCCTCGGTCACCCTGAGCGTCACGCGCCACGCCTCTCGTTGATCCGGAACCTCTGCTTACGGTTGTCTTCTCTCGCGGCTGCCCGACCGCGAGGTGCTGAAACACCACTGCAGGCGTATCACATATGACCTGGTTAAGACCCAAGTGTTCTGATTTTGGGTCGCTCACGGCGCCAAAGGTCCTCGCATCGTGACCGTCTCCTTACCATCCGCATCCGGGCAGGTCGACCTTTGCCGCAAAGAACACGTGCGTTGTCGGCGGGTCCGACTACATTCGAGGGAAGGCACACGGTGAGGGGGCCGCATGGCCAAGGAGACTCCGACCCGGTGGGACCGGAGGATGCAGCAGCGGCTCGCGCACGGGGAGGCCGCCGCGCTCGGCGAGCTGTACGACCGCTTCGCGTCACTCGTGCACGGGCTCGCGCACCGCGTGCTCGGTGACGAGGACGCGGCCGACCGCATCACGCGCGACGTCTTCACCCACGTCTGGGAGAACCCCGACGCCTACGACCCCAAGCAGGGGCCGCTGCGCTCCTGGATCGCCACACTGACCCACCGGCGCGCGGTCCACCGCCTGCGCCAGACCGAGTCCGCCGCGCTCGTCCGCAGCGGCAAGGGCACCACGGAGGAGCTGGAGCGCAGGGTGCGGCACGCCTCCGCCTCCGCCCGCGCCGACTACATCGTCACGTCGATGCCCGCCCCGCTGCGCGCCGCGCTCGAACTGGCCTACTTCCAGCGCAGGGACTACCGCCAGACCGCGGTCGACCTCGGTGTCACCGAGGACGAGGCGCGCCGCCGCCTGCGACTCGGCCTCCAGCTCCTGTCCACGGCGCACGACAGCGGCACCTCCGGCACCCCGCCGGGATCTCCCGGACACGGGAGGACGCTGTGAGCGGGCCCAGCCCCTTCGGCAACGCCGAACAGCCCGACAACCCCGACAACCGTGACGGCTCCGGGGAGCCCGAGGGCGCCGGGCGTTCCGACGCCGCCGCGAGCGCCCGGATACCCACGCCGCGCTCGTCCGTGGAGGACACCGGGCGCCCGTTGCCGGACCACGTCCCCGAGCCGCTCGTCCTGGAGCACCGCGTCCTCAAGTCCCTCCTCGGCGCGTGGGCGCTGGCCGCGTGCTCGGCCGAGGAGAGCGTCGCCGTGGAGGAGCACCTCGGCGACTGCGGCCCGTGCGCCGAGGAGGCGCTGCGGCTGCGGGACGCCGTGGGACTGCTGCATGCCGAGGAGAGCCTCGACCTCGACCCGATGCTGCGCTCCCGCGTCCTCGAAGGCTGCCTGAACCGGCGTCCGCCCCGCATCCCGGTCCCCGAGTGGGCCGCTCCGTACGACGCGGAGACCGCCCGCCTCGACGCCCTGCTCCAGGACATCGGCGACTCCGAGTGGCACGCGCCCGTACGGCTTCGCTGGTACGAGGGCGACGACCGGGTCAGCCGCAAGACGACCGTCGCCGGGGTGCTCACGCACCTGATGAGCGTGGACGGCCTGGTCGCCGTCGCACTCGGCCTCGACGACCCGCTGTTCGGCGTCACGCCCGAGGAGCGCCGCACTCCGGAGAGCCGCACGGAGACGTTCTGGAAGGCCTCGCACTTCCCGCCGACCCGCGCCGTGCGCGGCCCCTGGCGCGAGCAGTCGCACGCCGTGATCCGCACGGTGTCGTTCGCGGCCGACCCGAGCGGCTCCGCGGGCCGCACCCGCACCTCCGGGCAGCTGTCGGTCCCGTACGGGGACTTCACGCTGCCGCTGCGCGACTCGATGCTGGACCGCGCCTTCGAGTGCTGGGTGCACGCCGAGGACATCGCCGAGGCGGTGGACTACCCGTACGAGCCGCCGTCGCCCCGCCATCTGAACCGCATGATCGACCTGGCGGCCCGGCTCCTGCCCGACTCCCTCGCGGGGCGCCGCCGCGCGGGCCTCGCCGCACCGGCCCGCGGACTCGTCGCCGCGGGCGCGCCGGGCCGCACCCTGCGCCTTGAGGTCGAGGGGGCGGGCGGCGGCGAGTGGCTCATCGCCCTGGACTCCCCCGGCGCGGTCGGCTCGGCGGAGCACGAGGTGGCCCATGTCGCCCTGGACGGCGTCGAGTTCTGCCGCCTGGCGGCCGGTCACGTCACCCCGGAGGAGGCGGCCGCAGGACAGGACGGCGACCGCGAGGCGATCCACGACGTCCTCTACGCGACGGCGTCGCTCAGCAGGATGTGACGGCGCGCCGCGGCACGCGTCATCCCTTGCTGACCGCCGCGAGGATCTCCGGCAGGCGGGCCGCCGTGCGCGGGGCGGCCAGGCGCAGGCCCGCCAGGGTGATCCCCGCTCCGTACGCGGCCCCGACCGGCAGCAGCAGCCAGGTCGCGGACTCGGCGCCCGACACGTGCAGCCAGATCGCGACGGCGATGACCGGGGCGCACAGCAGGGCCGCCGCGACCATCCCGCCGAAGATCGATATCCAGGCGAGGCCCGCCTGCCCCGGGGCGACGTTCTTGTAGCCCTCCTGGGGGATCGAGTACGGGAAGCGGGCCGACGACCAGGCGCCGGTCGCGAGCATCGCGCCGAGCAGGGCGAAGGAGAGGCCGAGGACCTCGGGCAGGGCCCGCCAGTCGCCGAGCATCGCCGTCGTGACGACGGTGACCAGCGTCGCGTACGGCAGGGTGATCGTCAGGAGGGCGAGGGCGCGGCCGCGCAGTTCGACGTAGGCGTCGTGCGGCGAGGAGATGGTCATGGCGACCATCCAGAACGCCGAGGTGTCCTGCCCGAACTGGTTGTACATCTGGATGCCGAGCATTCCGGCGGCGAAGCACGCGAAGTAGATGGAGCCGGTGCCCTGGAGCGCGTTGAAGACCGGCACGATCAGGCCGATGGCGAGGGACGTCACCCAGGCCGCCTTCGTCTTCGGGTCGCGCCACACATAGCGCAGGGCGCGCTCCATGACCGTGCCCGTGCGGCCGTCGGGCAGGAGGCGGGGGCCGCGGGACGTGCGCCTGCGGCGGGTGGGTTCGGCGGCCTGGAGCGTGGAGCCGTCGGGGGACGTCATGAGGCGCGTCAGGGCGCGCTGCCAGGCGTACAGGAGTCCGGCGAGGGCGGCCGCGCACAGGACGAGGCGGGCCGCCGCGACGCCGTACGAGCCGTGGCTGACCGAGTCGACGGCGCCGATCGCGGACGCCGGCGGGATCCAGGCCAGTACGTCGCCCGCCGGGTCGAGCGCCCCGAGTCCGCCGGACGAACCGAGCTTCTGCGCACCGAAGTTGACGACCTGTGCGCCGACGGCGATGACGAGCCCGCTGAGCACGGCGAGGTCGCGTCCCTTGCGGCTGGTGAGCAGCCGGATGTTGGCGGCGGCCACGGCGCGGGCGAGGGCGACGCAGGTGAGCAGGGTGAGGGCGACGGCCAGGACCGCGACGGCGTACGCGGCCGCCCCGTGTGCCAGGGCGATCACCGCGCCGACCGCGAGGCAGAGCGTGAACAGGGGGCCGATCCCGACGAGGGACGCGATGAGCAGGCCCCTCACGAGCGGGCGCGGACGCAGCGGGAGCATGACGAGGCGGGTCGGGTCGAGGGTCTCGTCGCCGGAGGGGAAGAAGAGCGGCATCACCGCCCAGCCGAGGGCGAGTACGGCGGTGAGGATGACGCCGAGCGTCGCCGCGTGCGTGCTGCCGCGCAGGGCGATCAGGCCGATGAGCTGGAGCGCGGCGACGAGGAGTACGACGACGAGCGTGGTGATGTAGGCGGCGCGGCGGCCCGTGGATCCGCGCAGGCCGTTGCGCAGGAGTGCCAGCTTGAGGCGGACCAGCGTGACGGTCATCGTGGTCACCGGGCCCCTCCCAGCCAGTCCAGGTCGGAGGTGGTGTCGCGGCTGTTCGCGCCGACGAGTTCGAGGAACGCCTGCTGGAGGGAGGGCGCGTCGCCGCGTACTTCGGCGAGGGGCCCCTGCGCGCGGATGCGGCCGGCGGCCATGACGGCGACCCAGTCGCAGAGCGACTCCACGAGCTCCATGACGTGGGAGGAGAAGACGACGGTCGCCCCGGAGCCGGTGTAGCGCTCCAGGACGCCGCGGATGGTCTGCGCGGAGACCGGGTCGACGCCCTCGAACGGCTCGTCGAGGAAGAGGACTTCGGGATTGTGGAGGAGCGCGGCGGCGAGCCCGATCTTCTTGCGCATGCCGGTCGAGTAGTCGACGACGAGTTTGTGCTGGGCCCCGGAGAGGTCGAGCACGTCGAGGAGCTGTGCGGCGCGCTTGTCGACCTCGGCGCCGGGCAGGCCGCGCAACCTGCCCGTGTACGCGAGAAGTTCGCGCCCCGACAGCCGCTCGAACAGGCGCAGGCCCTCGGGGAGCACGCCGATGCGGGCCTTCACCTCGACGGGGTCGCGCCACACGTCGCGGCCGACGACCTCGACGGTGCCCCGGTCGGGCCGGAGCAGTCCGGTGACCATGGACAGGGTGGTCGTCTTTCCCGCGCCGTTCGGCCCGACGAGGCCGATGAACTTGCCTGCGGGAAGGGTGAGATCGATCCCCGCGACGGCGACGCTCTGGCCGAACGCCTTCCAGAGGTCCTTCACGCGTACGGCCGGCGCACCGGCCTCGGTCCCCGCCTCGGTCACTGTGCCGCCCGCCGTCCTTCGTCGCCGTCACCCTCCCCAAGCTCTCGACTCCGCTGTCGAGCAAGGGCCCCGTCCGCACGATACGTGGCCGCGGGACGCCCTGTTGTGTTCTACCGGCGGCCTTCCCGCCCGCACGCGTACGCCAGTGGGGAGATGAGCTCCTCGGCGTCCGGCAGCCAGCGGTTCGCGGCGGTGGGGCGGCAGGCCCACTGGACGGCGCCCCGGCCGCCGAAGCGGGTGGGCGGCGCGGCGACGTAGGAGCCCTCGCCGAGCGCGTCCAGGTCGAGGGAGGCGGGCGGCCAGCCCAGCTTGCGGACCAGGCCGGGGACCTTCGCGGCGGCGCCCGGCAGGACGAAGAACTGCATCCGGCGGTCGGGGGTGCAGGTGACCGGGCCGAGGGTGAGTTCCATGCGCTCCATGCGGGCCAGGGCCAGGAACCCGGCGGTCTCGGGCACGTCGATCGCGTCGAACGTGCGCCCCGTCGGCAGCAGGATCGCGGCGGCGGGCTGCCTGGACCACAGCCGGCGGGCGGCGGTCGCGCTCCCGGTGGCCTGGTTCGCCCAGTCCTCGCGCGCGTGGTGGGCACCGGGGGCCGCGCACCCGGCGTCGCCGCAGGAGCAGTACTGCCTGCCCTCGTCGACCTCCAGCCAGGTGCCGGGGAACACGTCCCAGTGGCGTTCCTCCGCGTAGCGCACGGCTGCGTCGAGGAGGGCCTCTCCGCGCTGCTTGGGGATGTGAGGAGGCGAGGTGACTGCCGAGGTGACTCCGATGGTCTCTTCCACGACGTTCTCAACTCCCGCCGCCATCCGGGGTTACGGGCGCACGCGCGCGGGGCCCCGCAGCACCGATCCTGCACGTGGGGCGCATGGGTGCATGGGCGGGGGCGCGCGGGAGGAATGGCCCCGGCCGGGGGGTAGCCAGCCCGGAGGACCAGACGAGGTGCTGTCCACCGACCGGTTACCAGTTGGGGCTCTTGCTTGTTTTTGCCCTTCTTTGTGGCGCATCTTCCGTTTGATCTCAGGGCATTGATCACCTCAAGGCGGGCCCGACCGGGAGTGTGACGACAGGCCCGAGTCCGCCCGATGGTCCACGGTGCACACAGGGGGTATACGCCATGGCCGCAAGGCCTCTCGTAGCGCGACAGCCCAACGAACGGCTGCAGGCGCTCATCCAGGAAGCCGGCTGCTCGAACGCCGGACTGGCCCGCCGGGTCAACATGTGCGGATCGGAGCACGGCCTCGACCTGCGCTACGACAAGACGTCGGTGGCGCGCTGGCTGCGCGGCCAGCAGCCGCGCGGCCGGGCGCCCGGCATCATCGCCGAGGCCATCGGCCGCAAGCTCGGCCGCACGGTCACGATCGACGAGATCGGCATGGCCAACGGCAAGAACCTCGCCTCGGGCGTCGGCCTCCAGTTCTCGCCGACCGTCCTCGGCGCCATTGAGCAGGTGTGCGAGCTGTGGCGCAGCGACGTGGGGCGCAGGGACTTCCTGTCCGGGTCGTCGGTGGCCTCGTCCGCACTGGTCGAACCGAGCCGGGACTGGCTGATCTCCGTACCCGACTCACAGGTCGCGCGGTCGGCGGGACCGCGGGTCGGGACGTCGGACGTGGCGGCCGTGCGGGCGATGACCCAGGCGCTGACGGACCTTGACCACCAGTACGGCAGCGGGCATGTGCGGCCGGTGGTCGTCCACTATCTGAACAGTGTGGTGTCGGGGCTGCTCGCGGGCTCGTACCGCGAGGCCGTGGGGCGTGAACTGTTCGCGACGGTCGCCCGGTTGACGGAGCTGGCCGGGTACATGGCCGTCGACACGGGACAGCCGGGTCTCGCCCAGCGGTACTACATCCAGTCGCTGCGCCTCGCCCAGGCCGCCGGGGACCGCGGATACGGCGGATACGTACTGGCCGCGTCCATGAGCCACCTGGCGGCGCAGCTCGGCAACCCGCGTGAGATCGCCCAGTTGGCGCGCGCGGCGCAGGAGGGAGCGCGCGGGCGGGTGACCCCGCGCGCGGAGGCGATGTTCTACGCGGCCGAGGCGCGCGGGCACGCCCTGCTCGGGGACGCGCGGGCCACGCAGGCGGTGGCGGGCAGCGCGCTGGCCGCGCTGGAGCGGGCCGAACCGGACTCGGGCGACGACCCGGCCTGGATCGCGCACTTCGACGCCGCGTATCTCGCGGACGAACTGGCGCACTGCTACCGGGACCTGGGGCAGGCGGAGGCCGCGCGGCGGCAGGCCGAGGCGTCCCTGGCCGGGCATCCTCAGTCGCGGGCGCGGCGCAGGGCGATCGGTCTGGTGCTGCTCGCCACGGCGCAGGTGCAGCAGCGCGAGATCGAGCAGGCCTGCCAGACGGGGACGCGCGCGGTGGAACTCCTCGGCACGCTGCGCTCCAACCGGGGCGCCGAGTACCTGGACGACTTCAGGCGGCGCCTGGAGCCGTACCGGGACGAACCCGTGGTCCGGGAGTTCGGTGCGCGCCTCGATCTTCAGGCGGCGTGAAGTTTTGTGAGCGGCGTGCAGGAGACGTACGCGTGAAGCTTGTGTGACGGACGCCTCAACCCGCTCGGGGAGGGCGCTAATCAGCGTTCCGCAGGCTCGTTTTGTTACTTGAGGGTGTGGGGAGGCTGTGGGGTTCTGAGCTGCGTGGCACGTGTGTGCGGGGACCCGGTAGCGTGAGCCGACGATTCCGAAGGTCCCCCAGTCGTAGGAGTCCCGGTGACGCAGCAGAGCGGACAGGGCGAGGATCCGCACCTTCCCTCGGTGCGGCAGGCGCACGAAGGCGTCGTGCTGCCCGCCGACGGCAGCGAGCCCTTGCTGCCGGGTACCTTCGGCGACCAGTCGCACGTCGCCCCCTCGGGCGGCAGCCCCTGGGGCCAGCCGTGGGGCCCCGAGTCCGCGCAGGCGGCCTCCGGCGGCCCGATGCCCACGTACGAGTGGGGTGCGCCGTCCGCGTCGCCCGCGCTGCCGGGTGAGAACGCGCCGCATGCCGCGGCCCCGCTGCCCCCGGCCGCGCCGCAGCAGCACTACTCCGCGCCGCTGCCGCCCGCCGGCGCCCCGGCCGCCCCGCTGCCGATGGACGCCGCACCGTACGGCTCCGCGCCCATGCCGCCGGCCTCCGCCTCGGACGCGACGCAGTACATGGCCCCGACCGCGCCCTCCGACGCGGCCGCCACGCAGTACATCGCGCCGGTCGCGCCCGGGGCCCTGCCGCCCGAGGTGCCCGCCGACGCCACCCAGTACCTGGGCCGCGTGAACGCCCCCGGCCAGATGCCGCCGTCCCAGCAGCAGCCGTACGGCTCCGCGCCCATGCCGCCCGCGGGCACCGACAGCGATGCCACGCAGTACATCGCGCCCGTGCCCTCGCCGCCGCCGAGCGCGCCCTACGGCATCCGCCCCGGCGCCCCCGGCGACCGCCAGCCCCCGGCCGAGTTCGACAGCCTCTTCCGCACCGAGCCGGAACCGGACGCGCCCGCCTCGACTCAGCAGATGCCCCGCTTCGACCCGCGCGCCGGCGGACCCGCGGGCCCCGGCGGACCGGGCGGACCCGGCCCGGCCGGGCAGCCGCAGGCTCCGTACGAGCCCACCGGGCGGGCCGCCGCCCGCAAGGGCCAGAGCCGCACCGGCTCGAAGGTGCCGCTCATCGCCGCCATCGGCGTCGGCATCCTCGTCGTCGGCATCGGCGCGGGCGCCCTCATCAGCAGCGGGGGCGACGAGAACAAGGGCGACGACGCCAAGCCCGCCGCCGCGACCGGTGCGCCGGACAGCTCGTCCCCGACGCCCGCCGACCCGGCCAAGGCGCAGGCCGTCGCCCTCGACAAGCTCCTCGCCGACTCGAACAACAGCCGCGACACGGTGATCAGGGCCGTGGCAAACATCGGCGCCTGCAAGGACCTCGGCAAGGCGGCCAGCGACCTGCGCGGCGCCGCCACCCAGCGCACCGGGCTCGTGACCCGGCTCGCCGGACTCTCCGTGGACAAGCTGCCCAACCACGCGGCGCTCACGCAGGCCCTCACCAAGGCGTGGCAGGCCTCCGCCTCCGCGGACAGCCACTACGCGGCGTGGGCCGACCAGGCCGCGGGCAAGAACGGCTGCAAGAAGGGCCACCCCAAGCCCACCCCGCAGCGCCGCGCGGGCGACCAGGCCAGCGGCACGGCCTCCACACAGAAGACCCAGGCGTCGAAGCTGTGGAACAGCATCGCGACGCAGTGGAACCTCCCGCAGCGCAAGCCGTTCCAGCTCTAGCTGACGTGCCGGCTCCGGCCGGTACCGGAGGCGGCCTGGGCGGGCTCAGCCCGTGGGGGTCGCCTCCAGCGTCCGCGACACGTCGACGAGTCCGCGGCGCGCGGCCACGAGCCGCCCGTCGCGCACCACCTGGAAGGTGACGTCGGCGTTGACGAGCCGCGGGAAGCCGCGTGCCGCGATCATGTCCTCGAAGCGCCAGCTCAGCGTCGGCGTCAGCCCGCCCGTGCGCACCTTCAGGCCGCCGTCCAGGGCCCCGCGCACCGTGTGCGCCGTCACGTCACCGCCACCGAGCGACTCGACGACCTGCTTCAGGACCGTGTACGCGATCCACGTCGTCTGCACGCCCGCGTCCGCCGGGTCGATCCGGTTGTCGCCGAACGCCTGCTCGCTGATGACCTTGCGCATCGTCGCCCACCGCCGGTCGGTCGCCACCGGGTACCAGCCGGTGACGTACGCCCCTTCGTAGACGCCCGACTTGCCGCCCGAGCGGTCGATGACCGTCTGGTCGACGCTGCCGAGGACGGTCGAGATCCGCACCTTCGGATAGGAGTCGCGGGTGCGGCGGAACGAGTCGAAGAACGTGTCCGTGCGGTCGCCGAGGACCGCCGTGACGCAGCCCTTCCCGACCGGGTCGGCGCCGGCCCGCAGGAGGGCCTGACGGGCCTGCTCCGTGTAGTCGGTGGCGTCCTCGGCGGCACGCACGTCGGACGCGCGGTTGCGGCCCGCGGACAGGCCCGTGTCGAGGAGCAGCGGCAGCTGGTCGCCGGCGACGGTGTCGGGGCGCACGAGCGAGGTGCGGTCGCAGCCCGCGGCGGCCAGCTGCCGGCCGTTCCCGGCCATCAGGGCCGGCTGGCCGCCGTTGACCGGATACGACAGGGGGCTGGCGAACTCCTCGTCGGTGACGCCGTAGCCGCCGATGTAGGGGATGCCTGCGGACTCCAGGGGACCGAGGAAGGAGCGGGCGTGCTGGCTGTAGGAGCCGACGACCGCGACGGCGTTCTGCTCGACGGCGTCCCTGGCGCAGCGGGCGGCGCCCACGGTGTCGTTGTTGTCGTTGCAGGTGATGACCCTGAGGTCGCGGCCGCCGATGCCGCCGTGGGCGTTGACCCAGCGCGCGTAGGCGCGTGCCATGGCGGGCATGCCGGGCATGTTGGTCGCCTGGGTCTTCTCGGGCGCCCATGTCATCACCGTGATGGGGTCCTTGGAGCCCCCGGTGACGTCGGAGACGAGTCCGCATCCGGCGGCGAGCGACGCACAAGCCGCCCACACCGCCGCCGAAAGCACGGTGGAACGAAGGGTGCGGGAGGTGCGCGGGATGGTGGTGCGACGCCGGCCAGTCATGAACCTGCACGATTCCCCCGCATCCCTAACCCACGAGTGACCCGCGGTCAACGTGCGGTGACGTGGAGGTGAATTACGGGGGTCGGGACGGGCCGAATCGAACGGCACGTACGATCGATGACCGTGCAAAGCTCGGAGAAGTCTTCCCGTCGCGGCCGTCGCTCCTCCACCATGGGCGGCATGCCACTCAACGACATGCCGTGGTGGCGCTGGCGCAGCAATGTGCGCTCCGCGCTGCACATGCTCTCCGACCCCGCGTTCCAGCGAAACGTCTGGCTCGCGGGTGTGGACGGGTTCGGGGACGTCACCGACGCCGTGTACCGCCTCGTCGAGGACACCTGGCTCGACAACTGGTCCGCCGAGAAGTACGTCGGCACGATCTTCCGGGACTCCCAGGAGGCACAGCTCGTCGACACCGCCGTGCTGCGCGTGCTGCGGATCATGCACCAGGTGGGCCCCGACGCCCCCGTCTCCGCCTATCTCGACCACCACGCGTGGCCGGAAGCAGTGCACTCCGCGCGGGACGCGCACGTCGCGCTCGCCACGAGCGACGGCGACGACCCCGACGCGGCGCCCCGCACCCTCGAAGTCCTGCGGATCATGACGCGCGCGGCCTGAGCGCCGCGCGGCTGCCGTCCGAACAGCGGGACGGCGGCCCGGCGGGGGTTACGTGTATGGGACCCTTGCCTGCATGAATGAGCCGTCCCCCGCGTCCGGCGCCGCCGGCGGCGAGCAGTACGTCCTGACTCTCTCCTGCCCCGACAAGCAGGGCATCGTGCACGCCGTGTCGAGCTATCTCTTCATGACCGGCTGCAACATCGAGGACAGCCAGCAGTTCGGCGACCACGACACGGGCCTGTTCTTCATGCGGGTCCACTTCTCGGCGGACGCGCCCGTCACGGCGGAGAAGCTGCGGGCCAGCTTCGCCGCGATCGGCGACTCCTTCCACATGGAGTGGCAGATCCACCGCTCCGCGGAGCGGATGCGCGTCGTCCTGATGGTGTCGAAGTTCGGCCACTGCCTGAACGACCTGCTGTTCCGCGCCCGGATCGGCGCCCTGCCCGTCGACATCGCGGCGGTCGTCTCGAACCACACGGACTTCGCGGAGCTCGTGAAGTCGTACGACATCCCCTTCCACCACATCCCGGTGACGAGGGACAACAAGCCCGAGGCCGAGGCGCAGATCCTCGACCTGGTGCGCGCCGAGGGTGTCGAACTGGTCGTCCTGGCCCGCTACATGCAGGTCCTCTCGGACGACCTGTGCAAGGAGCTCAGCGGCCGGATCATCAACATCCACCACTCGTTCCTGCCGAGCTTCAAGGGCGCCAAGCCGTACCACCAGGCACACGCGCGGGGCGTGAAGCTGATCGGCGCGACCGCGCACTATGTGACGGCCGACCTCGACGAGGGCCCGATCATCGAGCAGGAGGTCGAGCGCGTCGGCCACGACGTGACACCGGACCAGCTCGTGGCGATCGGCCGCGACGTGGAGTGCCAGGCACTGGCCCGCGCCGTGAAGTGGCACGCCGAGCGCCGGATCCTGCTGAACGGGCGCCGGACGGTCGTCTTCGCCTGATCACAGGCATCCGCGCCCGTCCGCACACGCAGACGACCCGCGAGCCAGGTCTCCTCCCGTACGGAACGGGCGGAAGCCGGCCGGACGTACCGGCGGCTCGCGGGTCGGGCGACTGCTTGGGATTGGGCCGGCTGCACGCAGCTCTCACGTGCTGGTCCGGCGCCGAAACCGAGATGCGACGCCGGGCTGCTAGCCCGCAGTCACCTCACGCGTCCGGTATTCATACATCTGCCGAACCACCTCCCTTCGTGTGTACCTCCACCCTAAGAAGGGTCCGGGAAGCCTTCAAGTGAATTAACGGGCCCACGGCTCGGCCCGTGCGCGAGGTCGTAGGCTGTGATCAAGGACGGAACGTTCCCCCCGGATCTCCGGGTCGCAACGATTTCCCCGAACTCCGTGTGTGCTGCGTCACGTTCGAGTTGAATGATTTGAAGTGCGGAACACGCGGACACAGCCTGCAGGGGGTGCCAGGTGAGTGCTTCCCGGCGTAGCGGGTCCACCGACGAGCTCGGGCCCGACGAGCCCGAGCGGGACGGGGCCGATCTTCTTGCCGCGTTGCTCGACGGGATGGACGCCGCGCTCTGCGCGTTCGACGCCGACGGGATCGTGACCCATTGGAACCGGGAGGCCGAGCGGATCCTCGGCTGGTCCGCGGCCGAGGCCGTGGGACGGCGCGGGTTCTCCGGATGGGCGGTGCGCACCGCCGACGCCGACGAGGTCGAAGCCCGGCTGATGGCCGCGATGCGGGCGCCGGGCCGGCAGGTCCACGAGTTCGCACTGCTCACCAAGGACGGCGGGCGGATCCTCGTACGTACGCAGTCCGCCGCGGTGCGCGGGCCCGACGGCAAGCCGGCCGGGCTGTACTGCGCGTTCAGCGAGGTGCACACGCAGATCGATCTGGAGCGGTCGATCGCCCTGAGCGAGGCCCTCTTCGAGGACGCGTCCTGGGGAGTCGTCATCGTCGACGCCGACCTGCGGCCCGCCGTCGTGAACGTGCATGCCGCGCGGGCGCTCGGCTCCGGCCGCACCGCGCTGCTCGGACGCCCTCTCGGCGACCTGATCTCGCAGGGCGTCGAGGAGCTGGAGAGCGCGCTCGCCCATGTGCTCGCGGAGGGCGCCCCGCCGGTCCCCGCCGAGCTGTGGGTGACGGTGCGGCTCCCGGAGGGAGACGCGCGCAGGTGCTGGCGCAGCGGCTTCGTGCGGCTCGCCTCACCGCTGGCCGAGGAACCCGTACCGCTGGGCGTCGGATGGCTGTTCCAGGACGTCACCGAGGCCAAGCAGACGGAGCAGGAGGCGGCGCAGCTGCGGTTCCGGGCCAACCAGCTGCACCGGGCCACGCGGGCCGCCGCCGAGTGCGAGGACCCGGCGGAAGCGGCGACCATCCATCTGGACTTCGCGCTGGCCGGGTTCGCCGACCACGCGCTGATCGACCTGGTCGTCGGCGACGAGCAGGCAGGCCAGTCGGAGCGCGACGCCGACGGGGACCCCACGGAACCGGTGCGCCTCGCGCGGGCGGCCGCGACGCCTTCGGGGGCGCCGGGGCCGAGCCTGCTGGTGTCGCGCACGACGCTGCCCGTGCGCTATCCGGAGGGCCACCCGGCGCTGCAGTGCGTGGAGCGCACGGGTTCGGTCCGGGCGAGCGCGAGCGGGCGGGACGCGGCGCGGGCGCGCGAGTGGGCCGAGGCCAGACAGTGGCCCGAGGGCACGGTGCACGCCCTGTGCGCGGTGCTGCGCAGCCGGGCGCGCACGCTGGGCGTGGTGACGTTCCTGCGCGGGCCCAGCCGTACGCAGTTCGAGCGGACCGACGCCACGTACGCGGAGAGCGTCGCGGCCCGGATCGCCGGGACGCTCGACCTGGCGCGGGTCCTCGGCCGGTAGCCGCGCCCCTGGCGTCAGTGGCGGTAGAAGATCCGGTCGGCGTACTCGGTGAAGATGCGGCCGTTCCACTCGTGGCCGCCGTCCACATTCCCCGAGCGCAGGAGCGGCGGCTGGATGCCGCGGTCGGCGAGCTCGGCCGCGGCCGTCGCCATGGTGGCCTGCATCAGAGCGCTGGCCACCATCGTGGAGGCCGGCCCGAAGGGGGCGTCGACGGTGTCGTACGTGAGCTCCGCGTCACCGACCTCGATCTTGGAGTCGAGGACGATGTCGCAGTGGTCCTTGAGGAACGTCCCCGACGCATGGCGGGACTTCGTCTCCTCGGCGTACGCCACGGACGTCACGCCGATCACGCGCAGGCCCAGCGCGCGGGCGTTCATCGCCATCTCCACGGGCAGGGAGTTGCGGCCGGACAGCGAGATGATCACGAGGGTGTCGCCCGCCCGGACCGGGCTGGAGTCCAGGACGGCGCCCGCGAGCCCGTCGACGCGTTCCAGGGCGGAGCCCAGCGTGGCGGGCATGACGTCGACGCCTACGACTCCGGGCACGGACAGCAGGTTCATCAGGGCGAGTCCGCCCGCGCGGTAGACGACGTCCTGCGCGGCGAGCGAGGAGTGCCCCGCGCCGAACGCGAAGAGCCGGCCGCCGTCGGCGACCGTGTCGGCGATGAGCGTGCCGGCGGCCGCGATGTTGCGGTCCTCCTCGTCGCGCACCCGCCTCAGCAGGCCGATCGCGGCGTCGAGGTACTGACCGGCCAGCTTGCTGTCGCTCATCGGCGAAGCCCCCTTCGTGGTCCTGACTGCGTCCCTTACTGCCCGCATGCCGCGCATCACGTTGCGGTCCGGACCAGTGCCCTGTCAATACGTTCCCGCCGCACGGAGCCCGGTTCCCCCGGCGCGGCACGGTTGTCAGCGCTATGCGTCAGAATTGGGTTCAGGGCCAGCGCACGAGCTAGCGGTGAGCTAGCAGAGCTAATCGAGGGGCACGTATGTCCGGACTGATCGACACCACGGAGATGTATCTCCGCACCATCCTCGAGCTCGAAGAGGAAGGTGTGGTCCCCATGCGCGCCCGGATCGCCGAGCGGCTGGACCAGAGCGGCCCGACGGTGAGCCAGACCGTGGCCCGTATGGAGCGCGACGGCCTGGTGGCCGTGGCCACGGACCGCCACCTGGAGCTGACGGACGAGGGCCGCCGGCTGGCCACGCGCGTGATGCGCAAGCACCGCCTCGCCGAGTGTCTGCTCGTCGACGTGATCGGCCTGGAGTGGGAGCAGGTGCACGCGGAGGCCTGCCGCTGGGAGCACGTGATGAGCGAGGCGGTCGAGCGCCGCGTGCTCGAGCTGCTGCGGCACCCGACCGAGTCGCCGTACGGGAACCCGATCCCGGGGCTCGAGGAGCTGGGCGAGAAGGACGGCGCGGACCCGTTCCTCGACGAGGGCATGGTGTCCCTCGCCGATCTCGACCCGGGCACGGACGGCAAGACGGTCGTGGTGCGCCGGATCGGTGAGCCGATCCAGACGGACGCGCAGCTGATGTACACCCTGCGGCGTGCGGGCATCCAGCCGGGATCCGTGGTCAGCGTGACGGCGTCGCCGGGCGGGGTCCTGGTGGGCAGCAGCGGTGAGGCGGCGGAGCTGACGGCGGACATCGCCTCGCACGTGTTCGTCGCCAAGCGCTGAGCCGGACACCGGGCGCCCCGGCCCGGGGCAACTTACCGACGCGTCAACTCCTGTTCCCACAGGCACAGTTGTGACGTCACCGCATTCCGTGAGAACTCTCGCAGAAAGCAAGATTCACTGCACGGAATCGCAGCGCGCGGACGTTTTGCGTGCAAGGCTGTCGCGAGAGGCATATGACCTGAGGACTCTTGACCGTCTCGGTTTCGGGTCCGCACCGGTCCGGCCGCACGGGCGGGGAGGGGGCAGGACGATGTGCCGACGTACCCAGACAGGACGCAGTCAGACAGAGGGCCCCGGCGCCTTGCGGCGCCGGGGCCTGTCCTCCCCTGTGCTGACCCGGAGCCCCGAGCTCCCAGGGTCATCCCCTTCGGACCGATTTCCCCGAGCGGTCCGCCTCCCGCTGAAGATCTCCCCTCGACGGCGGCGGTCAATCCTTGAGCGAGGTCACTCGAACGAGGGGTGTTGCCGAGAACGACCGCGTTTTCGAAAGAGAGTTCGATAACGTGCGCGGGTACGCGACTGCAGGCGCGACCACAAGGGGGTGCCAGGACCTATGGTGCGACGCATCGACGTGACCGGGGCGGGCGGCGTGAGTCTCGCCGCGTGGGAGTTCGCCGACCCTCCCAAGACGGGCGAGGGCGACCAGTCCCCAGGCGTGCTCTTACTGCACGGCCTGATGGGCCGGGCCTCGCACTGGGCGGGCACCGCCCGCTGGCTCTCCGAGCGCCACCGCGCCGTGGCGCTCGACCAGCGCGGCCACGGCCAGAGCCAGAAACCCCCCGAGGGCCCCTACGACCGCGAGGCGTACATCCAGGACGCCGAGGCCGCCCTCGTCCAGCTCGGCCTCGCGCCCGCCGTCGTCATCGGCCACTCCATGGGCGCGCTCACCGCCTGGCAGCTCGCCGCGCGCCGTCCCGACCTCGTACGCGCCGTGATCATCTGCGACATGCGGGCCTCCGCGCTCGGGGCGGCGTCCCAGCGGGAGTGGGAGGACTGGTTCGACGCCTGGCCCACACCCTTCGCCACGCTCGCCGACGTACGGAAGTGGTTCGGTGAGGACGACCCGTGGGTGGAGCGGCCCCAGCCCTCGCGCGGCGAGTTCTACGCCGAGGTCATGGCGGAGCGCCCCGACGGCTGGCGGCCCGTGTTCGACCACCGGCAGATGCTGGTCTCCCGGGCCACATGGGTCTACGACGCGCACTGGGAGGAGCTGGCCCAGGTCCGCTGCCCTACCCTCGTCGTCCGCGGTCTCGACGGCGAGCTGGGCCGCGCCGAGGCGCAGGAGATGGTCCGCGTCCTGCCCAGGGGCGAGTACGCGGAGATCGCGGACGCCGGGCATCTCGTCCACTACGACCGGCCGGAGGCGCTGCGCTCCGCCATCGAGCCTTTCCTGGACGGCGTACTCACCTCGTAGCGGCGCGGCCTCGTGGCGGCGGATCCGCGGGTCAGGGGCCGAGGCGTTCGACGCGCCAGGCGCCGGACGGCTCGTGGACGTAGCGCAGCCGGTCGTGGAGGCGGTTCTCGCGGCCCTGCCAGAACTCGACCGTGCGCGGGGTGACGCGGAAGCCGCCCCAGTGGTCGGGCACCGGGATGTTCTCGCCCTCCGGGTAGCGCTCGGTGAGTTCGGCGTACGCGGTGTCGAGTTCGGCGCGCGAGGTGAGGATCTGCGACTGCGCGCTGGCCCACGCGCCGAGCTGGGAGCCGCGCGGGCGGGAGCGGAAGTACGCGGCCGTCTCCTCGCGGCTCGTGTGGGCGACGGTGCCGGAGACGATGACCTGGCGGGCCATCGGGTGCCAGGGGAACAGCAGCGCGATCTCGTGGTTCGCCGCCAGGTCGCGGGCCTTGCGGGAGCCGTAGTTCGTGTAGAAGACGAAGCCCCGGTCGTCGTAGGCCTTGAGCAGCACGGTGCGCGAGCTCGGCCGGCCGGCCGCGTCCGCCGTGGAGACCACCATCGCGTTCGGCTCGTACAGGACGCCGCGCGCCCGCGTGGCCTCGTTGAACCAGAGCTCGAACAGTTCCATCGGGCGCGCGGGGACGTCCTCCTCCAGGAGTCCCTCACCCGGCGGGCGGTACTGCGCACGCATGACGGCGGGGTTCTGGGGTGCGTGGTGGTCGTGGTCGCTCACGCGGTCATCCTGCCGTACGCGTGGGGCAGTCGGCCGCGTGGAGTTCATCACTGAGTGGCACTGAGTGCCGCGCACTCTCCCCAAGGGTGGCACCAGCGGATATTGTCGTCGGTCCCGCCGCCCCTTCGGTTGGGTGACCGCCTGCCGAACGGGGCATCACCGGGGTGACCGATCCGGCCCCTGAGCCCCCGGAGCCGCCACCACCGCGGATCCGGACAGACCGGAACAGGACAGCACAGCCCGGAACAGTCCGGCGCATACTGCCGCAGAACCGTTACGCCCATGCGGACCGCACACGACCACCGCGGTCCTCCGTCGTACACACGCAAAGTCGTACACCCGCAGAGTCGAAAACCGCAGAGTCGTACACATTCAGAGGAGCCGCCTGATGTCCGACCCCGGCCTTGACCCCGGCAGTGCCCCCGGCTTCGTGCCCGGCCTCGAGGGAGTCGTCGCGTTCGAGACGGAGATCGCCGAACCGGACAAGGAGGGCGGCGCCCTGCGGTACCGGGGCGTCGACATCGAGGATCTGGTCGGCCAGGTCTCGTTCGGCAACGTCTGGGGCCTGCTCGTCGACGGGGCCTTCAACCCGGGCCTGCCGCCCGCCGAGCCGTTCCCCATCCCCGTCCACTCCGGCGACATCCGCGTCGACGTACAGTCCGCGCTCGCCATGCTCGCGCCCGTGTGGGGCCTGAAACCGCTGCTCGACATCGACGAGGCGCAGGCCCGCGAGGACCTCGCCCGCGCCGCCGTCATGGCCCTCTCCTACGTCGCCCAGTCGGCCCGCGGGCAGGGCAGGCCGATGGTGCCGCAGCACGAGATCGACAAGGCGGACACCGTCGTCGAGCGGTTCATGAAGCGGTGGCGCGGCGAGCCCGACCCGAAGCATGTCGCCGCCGTCGACGCGTACTGGACGAGCGCCGCCGAGCACGGCATGAACGCCTCCACGTTCACCGCGCGCGTCATCGCCTCCACGGGCGCCGATGTCGCGGCCGCCCTTTCGGGCGCCGTCGGCGCCATGTCGGGCCCCCTGCACGGCGGCGCGCCCTCTCGCGTCCTCGGCATGATCGAGGAGATCGAGCGCACCGGCGACGCGGAAGCGTACGTCCGGCGGGCCCTCGACAAGGGCGAGCGCCTCATGGGCTTCGGGCACCGCGTGTACCGCGCCGAGGACCCCCGCGCGCGCGTGCTGCGACGCACGGCCCGCGAACTGGGCGCACCGCGCTTCGAGGTCGCCGAGGCGCTGGAGAAGGCGGCCCTCGCGGAGCTGCACGCCCGCAGGCCCGACCGGGTCCTGGCGACGAACGTGGAGTTCTGGGCGGCGATCATGCTGGACTTCGCGGAGGTCCCGGCACACATGTTCACGTCGATGTTCACGTGCGCCCGCACCGCCGGCTGGTCGGCGCACATCCTGGAACAGAAGCGCACCGGCCGCCTCGTACGCCCCTCGGCCCGCTACATCGGGCCGGGCAGCCGCGACCCGCGCGACATCGAGGGGTACGGGCAGATGTCGGGCTGAGCATCACCCCCGGCAGGCCCAGGCACGACAGACGGCGCCGCACGGATTTCCGTGCGGCGCCGTTCCCGTGCGTCACCTGCCCCGGGTCACCCCAGCGCCCCGTCCAGAATCGCCGCCCACTGCGCGACGACCCGCTCGCGGCGCGGCCCGTCGTCGGTGAGGAGGTTCGCGAGGCCGAGGCCGCGCGCCATGTCGAGGAGTCCCTGCACGGTCTCGCGGACGCCGGGGTGCGACTCGTCGGCGGACAGGAGCTCCACGGCGATGCGGTGGGTCTCGCGGCCGACGCGGGCCTCCAGTTCGGTGACGCGGCCGCCCAGCTGCGGCTCGTTCGACGCCGCCACCCACAGGTGCAGGGCGGCCCGGAACAGCGGGCCCGTGTACAGGTCGACGAGGGCGGCGACGACCTCGGTGCGGCCGCGGGGGCGCAGGGCGCGCAGCGCGGTCGAGCGCTCCTCGGCGACGTACTCGACGGCGGCCGTGAACAGGTCCTCGCGGGTCGGGAAGTGGTGCTGCGCGGCGCCGCGCGAGACCCCGGCCCGTTCGGCGACGACGGAGACCGTCGAGCCCGACCAGCCGCGTTCGGCGAGGCACGACACGGCCGCTTCGAGGAGCCGCCGGCGGGTGGCGCGGCTGCGGTCCTGTTTGGGGGCGCGCTCCACCGCCGTACCGGATGAGGTCACAGCACCCATGCGGGATCCCGTCGTTCGAGGAAGGCCGTCATCCCTTCGCTTGCCTGCGCGGAGGAGAACAGCCGGGCCGAGAGCGCGCTCAGGTCGGCCGCGTCCCGGTCGAAGGCCTCCAGCACCTTAGCCGTGAGCAGCCGTTTCGTCTCGGCCAGGCCCTGCGGGGACGACCTGCGCAGCCCGTCGAGGACGGGGGCGAGGGCGGCGTCGACGTCGTCCCCGGCCGTCGTCAGGAGCCCGATGCGGACCGCCTCCGCCGCGTCGAAGCGCTCGCCCGTCAGGTAGTAGCGGGCGACGGCGCGCGGGTCGGTGCGCGGCAGCAGGGGCAGCGAGATGACGGCGGGCGCGACCCCTATGCGGACCTCGGTGAACGCGAACGAGGCGGCGTCCGACGCGGCCGAGATGTCGCAGGCCCCGAGCAGACCGAGCCCGCCCGCGCGCACGTGCCCGGCGATCCGCGCGACGACAGGCCGGTCGAGCGCGACGATCTGCCGCAGCAGCGCGACCAGGGCCTCGGGCGGGGGCGGGGACTTCAGGTCGGCGCCCGCGCTGAACGTGTTGCCCGTGTGGGTGAGGACGACGGCCCGTACGGCGTCGTCCTTGCCGCATGCAGTGAGCGCGTCCGACAGCTCGGCGACGAGCGCGGCCGAGAGGGCGTTGCGGTTGGCCGGGGAGTCGAGGGTGAGGGTGGTGATCCCGCACTCGTGCGAGGAGCGGACCAAGGTCTTTTCGGTGCTCACGATGTCTCCCTGAGCTGTCGGCGGAGGATCTTTCCCGAGGCGGCGCGCGGCACGGCCCCTCTCCGCTCACGTGGGTGCGACGTTCAGAGAGTGGCAGCGGGCACAGAAACAATCAAGCATGCCTGCATGAATCAGGATCCGGCCGCCCGGCCGCGGGTCAGAGCGTTCTGCCGTCGGGCCCGGTCACGCCCGGCCGGGTGTTCAGGGACCACATATGAGTGCACTGGGGGCACTGGAGGTGGAGGACCGGCCCCTGACTGGAGATCAGGTAGCGCCAGTGCTCCCGGCAGTTGCGGCGGTCGGCGCAGGGTGTGCAGTGGCGGGCGTCGTCGCAGACGGGGCAGGCCACCCAGGCGCGCCGGGCGATGTCCGCCTGCGGATCAATGGGAAGCCGCACGGCCCGGCTCCTCTCCCGGCAGGACACCGGCGGCCACCAGGAGGTCGTAGGTGTGCTGCTGCTCGGCGTCCAGACCCGAGTAGAGGAGGGCGTGCGCCTCGTCCTCGCCCCGCAGGACGGCCGCCGGATCCCAGTCGGGGCCGAGCGCGGCCACGACCTCGGCACGGCGCCGGGCCTCCTCGAAGGTCAGGTCGATCGTGAAGGGTATGAGGCCAGGGGAATTGTCTTGGTTCATGGCGAGACTTCCGACGAGCTGAGCAGAACCCGACCATCAGTACCAGGCACCCCCGACCGCAGGGAAGGGTTACCTAAGTCGCCCTGCCGTGACCGTGGGCGACATACCGCCCGGACGGTCGACGGGGCGCCCTCGGATTCACCTACGAGGGTGGGCCGTTGCCGATGACAGCCACGAAGAGACCGGCACGGCCCGCCGACGGAACTATGACGTACTTCACGGCGCCCCACGGGGCGAGCCCGGCCATGATCCGCGGACACTCCCCAGGGGCCCGGATCTCCGGCTCAGGTCGCTAGTACGACTTCGGCAGTCCCAAGGTCTGGTGGGACACGTAGTTCAGGATCATCTCCCGGCTCACGGGCGCGATGCGGGCCACGCGGGACGCCGTGATGAGCGAGGCGAGGCCGAACTCGCGGGTGAGCCCGTTGCCGCCCAGCGTGTGCACCGCCTGGTCGACGGCCCGCACGCAGGCCTCCGCTGCCGCGTACTTGGCCATGTTCGCGGCCTCGCCCGCCCCGATGTCGTCGCCCGCGTCGTACAGATGGGCCGCCTTCTGCATCATCAGACGGGCTGTCTCCAGCTCGATGTGGGCCTGCGCGAGCGGGTGCGCGATGGCCTGGTGCGCGCCGATGGGCGACTTCCAGACGCTGCGCTCCTTCGCGTACCCGACGGCCCTGGCCAGCGCGAAGCGGCCCATGCCGATCGCGAACGCGGCCGTCATGATGCGCTCGGGGTTGAGGCCCGCGAACAGCTGGAGCAGCCCGGCGTCCTCGTCACCGACGAGCGCGTCGGCCGGGAGCCGCACGTCGTCGATGACGAGCTCGAACTGCTTCTCCGGCGCCTGGAGCTCCATGTCGATCTGCCGCCGCCCGAACCCCTCGGCGTCGCGCGGCACGATGAACAGGCACGGCTTGAGGCTGCCCGTACGGGCGTCTTCGGTGCGGCCCACGATGAGGGTGGCGTCGGCTATGTCGACGCCTGACACGAACACCTTGCGCCCGGACAGGATCCAGTCGCCGCTGTCCCCGTCACGGCGGGCGGTGGTGGTGATGCGGTGCGAGTTGGAGCCCGCGTCGGGCTCGGTGATCCCGAACGCCATCGTGCGGCTGCCGTCGGCGAGACCCGGCAGCCAGGCCGCCTTCTGCTCGGGCGTGCCGAAGCGGGAGATGACGGTGCCGCAGATCGCGGGCGACACGACCATCATCAGCAAGGGCGCGCCGGAGGCACCCAACTCCTCCAGCACCAACGCCAGTTCATACATGCCACCGCCCCCGCCGCCGTGCTCCTCGGGCAGGTTCACGCCCAGGTACCCGAGCTTCGCGGCCTCCGCCCACAGCTCCTCGGGGTGGCCCCCCTCACGGACGACGCGGGTCATGTAGTCGCGCCCGAAGCGGCTGCCGAGAGCGGCGACGGCGGAGCGCAGGGCCTGGTGCTCCTCGGATTCGAGGACGGGAGCGTTCATGACTGATCCTCCTGTACGACGGCGAGCAGGGCGCCGACCTCGACCTGGCGGCCGGGCGCGGCGTGCAGAGCGGTGAGCGTGCCGGAGGCGGGAGCGGTGATGCGGTGCTCCATCTTCATCGCCTCCAGCCAGATGAGGGGCTGTCCCGCGACGACCGTGACGCCCTCGGCGAGGCCTTCGGCGAGCCGGACGACGGTGCCGGGCATCGGCGCGAGCAGGGACCCCGGCTCCTGGCGTGCGACGGGCTCGGGCAGACGGGGCAGGACGGTGAGCGCGGCACCGTTCACATACACGCGCTCCCCGTGGGCCGCGACGTCGAACTTCCGCACCACGCCGTCCACTTCGAGCACGACGAGCGCCGGCGTCGCGCGGACGACACGTACCCCGTCCGCGGCCAGACCGTCGCGGGTGTGCCGGTAGCGCACCTCGTGCTCGGCCCCGTCGGGTTCGGTGCGGTAGTGCTTGACCTGCGGCTGCGAGGCCACATTGCGCCAGCCGCCGAACCGGGACCGGCCGTGCGCGTCCGCGAGCGCCGCGGCGAGCGGTGCGTACGGATCCGGGCTCGGCGCCGTGAGCGCGGCCAGATGCCAGTCGTAGAACCCGGTGTCCGCGCCGCCCGCGATGAACTCGTCGTGCCGCAGCGACCGTACGAGAAGCTCCCTGTTGGTGACCGGTCCGTGCACGACGGCCCGCTCCAGGGCGCCCGCCAGCTTGCGCAGGGCCCCTGCGCGGGTCGGCGCGTGCGCGACGACCTTGGCGAGCATCGCGTCGTAGTGCACCCCGATCGGATCACCGTCGGTGAACCCGGTGTCCAGGCGTACGGCCTCCGGGACGGACAGCCGGTGCAGCGTGCCGGTCTGCGGGGCCCAGCCGGCGGCCGGGTCCTCCGCGTACAGACGGGCCTCGACCGCGTGGCCTCGCGCGGTGGGCGGCTCCTCGTCCAGGGGCTCACCCTCGGCGACGCGCAGTTGCAGCGCCACGAGGTCGACGCCGAACACGGCCTCGGTGACGGGGTGTTCGACCTGGAGACGGGTGTTCATCTCCAGGAAGTGCGCCTTGCCGCCGGCGACGAGGAACTCGACGGTCCCAGCGCCCCGGTAGTCGGTGGCGCGAGCGGCCCGCGCGGCCGTCTCGCGTAGAGATGCCTCTAGTTCAGGGGTGAGACCTGGCGCGGGCGCCTCCTCGATGACCTTCTGATGGCGCCGCTGGAGCGAGCAGTCACGGGTACCGAGCGCCCACACGGTGCCGTGCGCGTCGGCCATGATCTGCACCTCGACGTGCCGGCCGCCCTCGATGTACGGCTCGACGAACACCTCGCCGTCCCCGAAGGCACTCAGCGCCTCCGCGCCGGCGGCGGCCAACTGTTCGTCCAGGTCGCCCAGTTCACGTACGACGCGCATGCCGCGCCCGCCACCGCCGGCCGCCGCCTTCACGAGGACGGGCAGGTCTCCCGCCGTGATGTCACCGGTCTTCAGGGGCTCGATGCCCATGAGTTCCTTGGCGCGCGTCTTGGACGCCATGGCCTCGATCGCCTCGGGCGGCGGCCCGATCCAGGTCAGGCCCGCGTCGGCGACGGCCCGCGCGAAGTCGGCGTTCTCGGACAGGAACCCGTACCCGGGGTGCACGGCGTCCGCGCCCGCGGCAAGGGCCGCCTTCACGATCAGGTCGCCGCGCAGATACGTCTCGGCGGGCGACGCCCCGGGCAGCCGTACGGCGGCATCGGCCACGCGCGCGTGGAGGGCGTCCTCGTCGGCGTCCGAGTACACGGCGACGGTCCGGATGCCCAGCTCGGCGCAGGTACGGAAGACGCGGCAGGCGATCTCGCCGCGGTTGGCGACGAGTACAGAGGTGATCATTCGCGTGGTCATGGGCCTCACATCCGGAACACGCCGAATCCACCGCGCGCGCCCTCCACGGGCGCCGTGTGGATCGCGGACAGGCACAGGCCGAGCACGGTCCGGGTGTCGCGCGGGTCGATGACCCCGTCGTCGTACAGCCGCCCGGAAAGGAACATCGGCAGGGACTCGGACTCGATCTGCTGCTCCACCATGGCCCGCAGGGCGGCATCCGCCTCATCGTCGTACGGCTGCCCCTTCGCGGCGGCGGACTGGCGGGCCACGATCGACAGGACACCGGCGAGCTGCTGCGGCCCCATCACAGCCGACTTGGCGCTCGGCCAGGCGAACAGGAAGCGGGGGTCGAAGGCCCGCCCGCACATCCCGTAGTGCCCGGCCCCGTACGAGGCGCCCATGAGGACGGACAGGTGCGGCACGCGGCTGTTGCTGACAGCGTTGATCATCATCGAGCCGTGCTTGATGATGCCGCCCTGCTCGTACTCCTTGCCGACCATGTAGCCGGTGGTGTTGTGCAGGAAAAGGAGCGGGATGTCGCGCTGGTTGGCCAGCTGGATGAACTGGGCGGCCTTCTGCGACTCCTCGCTGAACAGGACGCCCTGCGCGTTGGCGAGGATGCCGATCGGATAGCCGTGAAGTGACGCCCAGCCGGTCGTGAGGCTCGACCCGTACAGCGGCTTGAACTCGTCGAAGTCGGAGCCGTCCACGATCCGGGCGATCACCTCACGCGGGTCGAAGGGGACCTTGAGGTCGCCGGGCACGATGCCGAGGAGTTCATCGCTGTCGTACTTGGGCGGCTCCACAAGCTGTGGATCCCCGTACGCCTTGCGGTGGTTGAGGCGGGCGACGACGCGGCGGGCCTGCCGGATCGCGTCCCGCTCGTCGACGGCGAAGTAGTCGGCGAGCCCGGACGTACGGGCGTGCATCTCGGCGCCGCCGAGCGACTCGTCGTCGCTCTCCTCACCGGTCGCCATCTTCACCAGGGGCGGCCCGCCGAGGAAGACCTTCGCCCGCTCCTTGACCATGATCACGTGGTCGGACATGCCGGGGATGTACGCGCCGCCGGCGGTGGAGTTGCCGAAGACGACGGCGACGGTGGGGATCCCGGCGGCGGAGAGGCGCGTGATGTCGCGGAAGATGCCGCCGCCCGGGATGAAGATCTCCTTCTGGGACGGCAGGTCGGCGCCACCGGACTCGACGAGGCTGATGCAGGGCAGCCGGTTGGCGAACGCGATCTCGTTGGCGCGCAGGGCCTTCTTCAGGGACCACGGGTTACTGGCTCCACCGCGCACCGTCGGATCGTTCGCGGTGACCAGGCACTCGACGCCCTCGACGACCCCGATCCCCGTGACGAGGGAGGCACCGACGGTGTAGTCGCTGCCCCAGGCCGCGAGGGGGGAGAGTTCGAGGAAGGGAGTATCGGGGTCGAGCAGCAGCTCGATACGTTCGCGGGCAAGCAACTTGCCGCGCTTGCGGTGCCGTTGGACGTACTTCTCACCACCGCCCGCGAGCGCCTTGGCGTGCTCGGCGTCGAGGGCGTCGAGCCTGCCGAGCATGGCCTCGCGGTGAGCGGCGAAGTCGGCACCGCCGACATCCAGAGCCGAGGCGAGAACGGTCACAGGAGCACCTCCGGTATGTCCAGATGACGGGAGCGCAGCCACTCGCCGAGCCCCTTGGCCTGAGGATCGAACCGGTGCTGGGAGGCGACGCCCTGGCCGAGGAGGCCGGTGACGGTGAAGTTGAGGGCGCGGAGGTTGGGCAGCACGTGCCGGACAACTGTCAGATGACGACTTTCAGATATCAGACTCTGAAATCTGTCAGCTGTCATCTCATGGACGAGCCACCGCCAGGTCTGGTCCCCGCCCCTGTCTCCGTCTCCGTCCCCACCCCCGCCTCCGTCTCCCTCCACCCACACCCCCACGTTCGCGTCCCCGCCCTTGTCGCCGCTGCGGGCGCCCGCGACGAGGCCGAGGGGAACACGCCGGGTGGGGCCGGGTGGCAGAGGTGTGGGCAGGGGTGGTGCGGGCACGTCCACGAGGGCGCGGGTGGCACCGTCGTACGCGATCGCCTTCCGCTCCCCGTCCGGCAGCACCGCCACGTGGTCGACGTCAGCCCGGTCCACGTACGCCGCCTCGAACACCCCGTAAGGCGCGCCCTTGCCCGGCGGGGCCGTCACGTGGAAGCCGGGGTAGCTGCCGAGGGCCAGCTCGATCACGGCGCTGCTGAGGGTGCGGCCCACCGCGTCCGCGTCGCCGTCCCGGACGACGAGCCGCAACAGCGCGCTCGCGGTCTCCTCGGTGTCCGCGTCCGCCCGATCCGTGCGCGCCAGCTCCCACGTCACCTGCGCGGGGCGGGACTTGGCACGGTCGAACGCCTCGTCCATCTGCTCCCGTACGAGCGCCGCCTTGGCCTCGATGTCGAGACCGGTCAGCACGAACACGACCTCGTTGCGGAAGCCGCCGAGCCGGTTGAGCCCGACCTTGAGGGTGGGAGGGGGTGCCTCGCCTCGTACGCCTTCGACGCGGACGCGGTCCGGGGCTTCCTGCGTGAGCCGTACGGTGTCCAGCCTCGCCGTCACGTCGGGTCCGGCGTACCGGGCACCGCCGGTCTCGTAGAGGAGCTGTTCCGTCACCGTCCCCACGGTCACGAGCCCGCCCGTGCCGGGGTGCTTGGTGATGACGCAGGAGCCGTCCGCGTGGAGTTCGGCGAGCGGGAAACCGGGGCGCCGCAGATCGCGGGCCCGCCCGGCGAAGCGGGAGTAGTTGCCGCCCGTCGCCTGGGTCCCGCACTCCAGGATGTGCCCGGCGACGACGGCCCCCGCGAGCCGGTCATACGCGTCCTGCTCCCACCCGAAGCGCCAGGCCGCGGGCCCGGTGACCAGGGCGGCGTCGGTGACGCGGCCGGTGACCACGATGTCGGCGCCGGCGGCGAGGCAGGCGGTGATCCCGGCGCCGCCGAGGTAGGCGTTGGCGGTGAGGGCGCCCCGGAAACGCCCGCCCGGGGAGAGGTCGTCGCCCTCGACGTGCGCCACGCGCGCGTGGAGGCCGAGCCGGTCCGCCAACTCCCTTATGGAGTCGGCGAGTCCGGCCGGGTTGAGCCCGCCCGCGTTCGCGACGATCCGCACGCCCCGGTCGAGCGCCAGGCCGAGGGTCTCCTCCAGCTGGCGCAGGAACGTGCGGGCATAGCCGCGCACGGGGTCCTTCAGGCGGTCGCGGCCCAGGATGAGCATGGTCAGTTCGGCGAGGTAGTCGCCGGTCAGGACGTCGAGGGGGCCGTCTTCGAGCATTTCGCGCAGGGCGTCGAAACGGTCGCCGTAGAAGCCGGAGGCGTTGCCTATGCGCAGTACGTCCTCGATCACCGTCCGGCCCCCTTCGCCACACGCCCCGGCCCCGGCGGCCCCGCGAAGGCCTGGGCGATGTCCAGCCACCGGTCGGCGTCGGCGCCTTCGGCCCGTACGTCGACGTCGTCGCGGTGCGCCCGCTGCGTCACCAGCAGGCAGAAGTCGAGCCCGGATCCCGTCACGCGCTGCGCCGCGTCCTCGGGCCCGTACGTCCACAGGTCGCCGGAGGGAGCGGTCAGTTCGACGCGGAACTCCTCGGCGGGCGGGGTCAGCCCGCGTACGGCGAAGGCGAAGTCGCGGGCCCGGATCCCGATGCGGGCCACATGCCGCAGCCGGTCGCTGGGCTCGCGTTCGACACCCAGCGCGTCGGCCACGTCCTGCCCATGGGCCCAGGTCTCCATGAGGCGGCCCGTCGCCATGGAGGCGGCCGACATGGGTGGCCCGTACCAGGGGAAGCGCGTTCCCGCGGGGGCGGCGACCAGGGACCGGAGCAGTTCCTCGCGGCCCGCGCGCCAGCGGGCGAGGAGTTCGACGGGCGGCAGCGCGGCGCCCTCCTTCGCCCCCGCGTCGACGAAGGCATCGGGCGCGGCGACGGCTTCCCGCACGAGGGCGGCGAACGCGTCGGCGTCCGTGACGGCGAGCAGGGCGGAGTGGTCGGTCCAGGCCAGATGCGCGATCTGGTGGGCCACGCTCCAGCCGGGCGCTGGCGTGGCGAGGGCCCATCGGTCCTCGCTCAGCTCAAGGACGATCCGGTCGAGTTCGGCGCTCTCACTGCGCAGATCCTCGAGCACGGCCAACGGGTCGGACACGATGCGCTCCCCTCGGGGCACGACGGCGTGCCCCGGAGCATGGCAGTGCCCGGAGAAACAATCAAGCGTGCTTGTATGAAAATTGGCCAGGTGAAGGCGATGCGAAACGGGTGCGGCGGACATCGGGGGCTCCGCTCAGCCCGTCATCGACGTCCGCCGCACCCGCGCGTCAACCAGCCTGACGCTCGGCCTACTTGGCCTACTCGGCCTCCGGTGCGGGCACCTTCCCGGCCTCCGGCTCGGGCATCTTCGCCCGCCCCCGGCCCACCTGCGTGCGCACCGCGCCGATGCTGGCCGCGATGACCAGGGCGATCGCCAGGGCGCCGAGGGCGGACATCGCCTGGTCGAGGATGAGGAATCCGGCGAGCGCGGCGATGGCCGGTTCGAGGCTCATCATGACCGCGAAGGTGGACGCGGGCATGCGGCGCAGCGCGAGGAGCTCGAGGGTGTACGGGAGGACCGAGGACATGACGGCGACGGCCGCGCCGAGCGCCAGCGTCGTCGGCACGACGAGCTTCGAGCCGGACTCCGCGATACCGAGCGGCAGGCAGAGCACGGCCGCGACCGCCATCGCGAGGGCGAGCCCGTCCGCCTGCGGGAACCTCCGCCCCGTACGGGCGCTGAAGATGATGTACGTCGCCCACATGCCGCCCGCCGAGACGGCGAAGGCCGCGCCGACCAGGTCGAGTCCGCCGAAGCCGCCCCCGCCGAGGAGGAAGACGCCGCAGAGCGCGAGGCCGGCCCAGATGGCGTTGACCAGACGGCGGGAGGCGAAGACCGACAGGGCGAGCGGGCCGAGCACCTCCAGGGTGACGGCCGGGCCCAGGGGGATCCGCTCGACCGCCTGGTAGAAGAGCATGTTCATGCCGCCCATGGCGACGCCGAAGGCGACGACGGTGCCCCAATCGGCGCGCGAGTGGCCGCGCAGCTTGGGCCGGCACACGATGAGCAGCACGATCGCGGCGAACACCAGCCGCAGGGTGACCACGCCGACCGCACCGGTGCGCGGCATCAGGGTGACCGCGACGGCCGCGCCGAACTGCACGGACACACAGCCGCCGAGCACGAGTCCGACCGGGCCGAGCGCACCCCAGCGGGAGCCGTTCGGCGCGGCACCCTCGGGTGCAGCGGGAGCGCCCGCCACTTCCGGCTGCGCCACCGCGGACTCCGGCTGCACCAGTGCGGCGGCCGCCGCGTCGGCGCCGGTCGCCGCCCGGTCGGTCCGTGAGACGTTCACGTCTGAGCCTTCCCTTTCACCGCCACCCCCCACAGTTCAATAGGGTGGACTCCACCGTCCAAGGTAGTACACCACGTCATGATCGTGGACCCCTTTTACGGCTGACGTTCCACCGCCCGTACGTTCAGCGCGGCGCAAGCCCACCTGCCACGCTAAGACCGCCGCGCGCGGTCCGTGAAATGCCGACTGTGCTCCCGTTATGCTCCGCAGACATGAGCGGTCCGTACGCCCTCCACTCGCTGGAGCTGCGCCATCTGCGCTGCTTCCTCGCCATCGCCGAGGAGGGCAACGTCACACGCGCCGCCGCCCGGCTCCGCCTCACCCAGCCCGCCGTCTCGCGCACCCTCGCGATCCTCGAGGACGCGCTCGGCGTACGGCTCGTCGACCGCTCCACCCACCACCTCGCGCTGACCGCCGAAGGGCGCGCGTTCCAGGAGAGCGCGGCGGCCGCCGTCGCCGCGTTCGAGGACGCCCTGGACTCCGTCCGCGCCGTGCGGCGCCCGCTGCGGCTCGGGCACGCCTGGTCGGCGGCGGGCCCGTACACCACGCCCCTGCTGCGGTGCTGGCGCGAGCGGTACCCCGACGTGCCGCTCGAACTCCTGCGCATCGACGACCGCACGGCCGGGCTGACCCGCGGCGCCGTCGACGTCGCACTGCTGCGCGGGCCCGTGGACGCGCCGGGCCTGGTCACCGAGCTCCTGCACACGGAGAGCCGGGTCGCGGCCGTACCGTCCGACAGCCCCCTCGCCCCGCGCGACGCGCTCACGCTCGCCGATCTCTCCGGCCACACCATCGCCGTGAACACCGTCTCCGGCACCACCGCCCTCGACCTCTGGCCGCCCGCCGCCCGGCCGACCGCGACGATCACCGTGGCGAACACGGACGACTGGCTCGCGGCCATCGCGGCCGACCGCGCGGTGGGCGTCACGACGACGGCCACTCCCGGCATGCACCCGCACCCGGGCGTCGTCTACGTCCCGCTGACCGACGCCCCCGACCTGCCCGTCGTCCTCGCCTGGCGCGACGGCCCACGCCACCCCGCCGTACGGGACCTGATCGAACTCGCCCACGAGGTCGTGCCGTCCGACGGGGCGCGATCTACGGAGTGAGCCAGGAGGTCGTGCCGTCCGACGGGACGCTTCCTACGGAGCGACCCACGAGGACATGCCATCCGACGGAACGCGCCCTACGGAGTGATCCCCAGCGCCTCCGCGAGGACCTCGACCAGGTGCCGCCCCGGCCGGCCCCCTTCCCGCTCCAGCTGCTCCAGCTGGGTGCGGCACGAGAAGCCGTCCGCGAGGACCACCGCCCCGTCGTCGGCGGCGCGGACGGCCGGCAGAAGCTGCTCCTCCGCGCAGGCCACCGACACGTCGTAATGCCCCTCCTCGAAGCCGAAGTTGCCCGCGAGGCCGCAGCAGCCGCCGCTCAACTCACCGTCCAGGCCGGCCCGTTCGCGTAGTCGGCGCTCGGCCGCGTCGCCGAGGACCGCGTGCTGGTGGCAGTGGGTCTGGCCGACGGCGGGGCGGTCGACGCGGGGCGGGTCCCAGTGCGGGGCGAACCGCTCAAGGGCCTCGGCGAACGTGAGGACCGAGTCGGCGAGGTGCCGGGCGCGTGGTTCGTCCGGCAGCAGCTCCGGCAGGTCGGTGCGCAGGGCGGCGGCGCAGCTCGGCTCCAGGACGACGACAGGCAGGCCCGAGTCGATGACCGGCCGCATCAGGTCGAGGGTGCGGCGCAGGACGGCGCGGGCGCGGTCGAGCTGGCCCGTGGAGACGTAGGTGAGGCCGCAGCAGACGCGGCCGCGGCGCGACGGGAGGAGCCCGGCGACCGCCGAGAGGCCGTCCGGCCGGTAGTCGAAGACGCGCGTCGGGGGCAGCAGGACGGAGAGCCCCGCCTCTTCGAGGACTCGCACGGCGGCGCGTCCGACCTGCGGCGCGAGGTGCTCCGTGAACGTGTCCGGCCACAGGACCACCTCGGGCCCGTCGCCGCCGAACCGCGCCGCGCCGCCCCGCCGGGCCACCTGCACCCTTCGCCGCAGATCCCGCCGCCACCACGCGCTGAACGTCTCGGGGGCCACCCGCGGAATCCTCCGCTCCGAGGCGATCCCACCGAGCCGCTTGCCGAGAGCGGCCAACGGCCCTACGCGCGCCAGGGTGTTGACGACGCCCGCCGCGCGCGCGTGCTGCACGAGACGCAGCCAGCGCGGCAGCCACCCCATGGAGTAGTGCGCCGCGGGCCGCCTGCGGCCTTCGTAGTGGTGGTGCAGGAACTCCGCCTTGTACGTGGCCATGTCGACGCCGACGGGACAGTCCGTACGGCACCCCTTGCACGACAGGCACAGGTCGAGCGCGTCCCGTACCTCCGTGGACTGCCAGCCGTCCGTGACCACCTCGCCGGCGAGCATCTCGTGCAGCAGGCGCGCGCGCCCGCGCGTGGAATGCGCCTCCTCGCCGGTCACCCGGAAGGACGGGCACATCACGCCGCCCGAAGGGGCCGCTTCCGTACGGCACTTGGCGACGCCCACGCAGCGGCGTACGGCGGCGGAGAAGTCGCCGCCGTCGTGCGGGTAGGCGAACTCGACGTCGACGGGACCGCGCGGCAGGACGGCGAAGCGCAGGTTCTCGTCGAGGCGGGCGGGGCGCACGAGGACGCCGGGATTGAGGAGGCCGTGCGGGTCCCACACGTCCTTGATCCGCCCGAAGAGGTCCACCAGCTCGGGCCCGTACATCTTCGGCAGGAGTTCGGCGCGGGCCTGCCCGTCGCCGTGCTCCCCGGACAGCGATCCGCCGTGCGCGACGACGAGTTCGGCGAGATCCTCGGAGAAGCGCCGAAAGCGCCGCACGCCGGTCTCGCTGAGCAGGTCGAAGTCGATGCGTACGTGGATGCAGCCGTCGCCGAAATGCCCGTACGGGGTGCCGCGCAGACCGTGCTGCGACAGGAGCCCCCGGAAGTCCCGCAGATACGGGCCGAGGCGGGCGGGCGGCACGGCGCAGTCCTCCCAGCCGGGCCACGCCTCGGTGCCGTCGGGCATGCGGGTCGCGGTGCCGGAGGCGTCCTCGCGGATGCGCCACAGGGCGCGCTGGCCCGCGGGGTCGTCGACGATGAGGGAGTCCGTGGTGCCGTCGGCCGCGGCCCGCACGATCGCCTCGGCATGCGCGCGTGCCTGTGCCGGGGTGTCGCCGCCGGTCTCGACGAACAGCCAGGCGCCCCCCTTCGGCAGGCCGGCCTGTTCCCGTACGAGGTCGGCGGCCATGCCCTCGACGGTGAGCGGCCCGTGCGGCAGGAGCCCCGCGGCGGCCTCGGCGGCGGCGCTCTCGTCGGCGTAGGCGAGCACCGCGAGGGCACGCGCGCGTGGCGCCTCGACGAGCCGGACGGTCGCCTCCGTGACGATGCCGAGGGTGCCTTCGGTGCCGCAGAAGAACCGGGCGAGGTCGACACCGTTCTCGGGAAGCAGGGCGTCGGCGGCGTACCCGGAGATACGGCGTGGCAGGTCGGGGAATCCAGTGCGCAGGAGCGCCAACTCGCCCTCGATCAGCGGACGGAGGCCGTCGGGGGCGCCTTGCCAGCCACGAGCCAGGGTGCGCTGACGAATGTCACCGTTGGATTGACAGATGACAGATGACAGAGAACAGATATTGTCAGCTGTCGTTCCATAGGCCACCGAATGCGACCCGCACGAGTTGTTCCCGATCATCCCGCCGAGCGTGCACCGACTGTGCGTCGACGGGTCGGGCCCGAACCGCAGACCGTGCGGCGCGCCCGCTTCCTGGAGCCTGTCGAGCACAACTCCCGGCTGCACCACGGCAGTTCGCGCGTCCGGATCAACGTCCACAATCCGGTTCATGTGCCGCGTGAAGTCCATGACGACGCCCGTCCCGGTCGCCTGCCCCGCGATCGACGTACCGCCCCCGCGCGCCACGACCGGCACCCCGTGCTCCCTGCAGGCCGCGAGCACGGCCGCCACGTCCTCGGCGTCTCGCGGCGCCACGACGCCGACGGGAACTCTCCGGTAGTTCGACGCGTCCATGGTCATCAGGGCCCGCGCGGCCGCGGAGAAGTCGACCTCCCCGCGCACGACGCCGCGCAGTGCCCTCGCGATACCTTCCGGGTCCTGGTTTCCCGCGGTGGCAGTCATGCCTCCCAGCATGCATCTCCCCCGGGAACGACAACAGTTCGCCACGACAGGAGCAACTCCCATGCCCCGCATAGCCCTCGACCCGTTCGTCACCGACCTCGACGCCGAGAGCGCCGCACTGCGCGCCGCGGGGCCCCTCGCCGAGGCCGAGCTGCCGGGCGGCGTACCCGTATGGGCGGTCACGCACCATGCGGAGGCACGTCAACTCCTCACGGACCGGCGCCTGGTGAAGGACATCGAGGTGTGGGACGCGTGGCGGCGCGGCGAGATCCCGGCCGACTGGCCGCTGATCGGCCTCGCCAACCCGGGCCGTTCCATGCTGACGGTCGACGGCGAGGACCATCGCAGACTGCGCACGCTCGTCGCGCAGGCCCTCACGTCCCGCCGGGTGGAGCTGATGCGCGACCGGATCGCGCGGCGCACCGGGGAACTCCTGGACGCCCTGCTCAAGGACGGCGCCACCGTCGATCTCAAGGCCGCGTTCGCCTATCCGCTCCCCATGTACGTGATCGCCGACCTGATGGGCATCGACGACTCGGCGCTGCCCCGCCTGAAGGTCCTGTTCGAGAAGTTCTTCTCGACGCAGACCCCGCCGGCGGAGGTCGTCGCGACGCTGACGGAGCTGGCCGGGATCATGGCGGCCACGGTCGCGGCCCGGCGCTCCGAGCCCGGCGACGACCTGACGAGCGCGCTGATCCTGGCGGCGGGCGACGACGGCGACCGGCTCACCGACGAGGAGATCGTCTCCACGCTCCAGCTCATGGTCGCGGCAGGCCACGAGACGACGATCTCGCTGATCGTCAACGCCGTGGTGAACCTGTCCGCCCACCCGGAGCAGCTCGCCCAGGTCCTCTCCGGCGAGGTCCCGTGGGAGGCCGTGGTCGAGGAGACGCTACGCCACTCCACACCGACGTCGCACGTCCTGATCCGCTTCGCCGCCGAGGACGTACCGGTCGGCGACAAGGTGATCGCGAAGGGCGACGCGCTGATCGTGTCGTACGGGGCGATCGGCCGGGACGAGGCCGCCCACGGCCCCAGCGCGGGTGACTTCGACATCACACGCACCTCCCCGAACCGCCACATCTCGTTCGGCCACGGCCCGCACGTGTGCCCGGGGGCGGCGCTCTCCCGCCTGGAGGCGGCGGTGGCGCTGCCCGCGCTCTACGCCCGCTTCCCCGGCCTCACCCTCGCCGTCCCGCCCACGGCCCTGCGCCACAAGCCGGTGGTGACCCAGAACGACCTGTTCGAGCTGCCGGTACGGCTGTTCGGCTGATGCGAAGCGCCGGGGTGCCGTTCCAGCCCCTCCAGCGTTTGAGGAGAGGAGCCGGGGGCCGGGGCGGTGCCCCGTGGCGGGACCGTGAGTCTCACCGGGCGGACACGGTGATTCCAGGCTCCCGCGAGCCGCTAGGCTCGCCCCGTGGCTGAGATCCAGATTCCCGCTGACATCAAGCCCGCCGACGGACGTTTCGGCGCGGGCCCCTCCAAGGTGCGCACGGAGGCGCTGGACGCCCTGGCCGCCACCGGCACGTCCCTGCTCGGCACCTCCCATCGCCAGGCCCCGGTGAAGAACCTGGTCGGCCGGGTGCGCGAAGGGGTCAAGGACCTCTTCCAGCTCCCCGAGGGCTACGAGGTGATCCTGGGCAACGGCGGCTCCACCGCCTTCTGGGACGTGGCGACGCACGGCCTGATCGAGAACAAGTCGCAGCACCTGAACTTCGGTGAGTTCTCGTCCAAGTTCGCGAAGGCCTCGAAGCTGGCCCCGTGGCTGGCCGAGCCGACCGTCATCGCCTCCGACCCCGGCACGCACCCCGAGCCGCAGGCCGAGGCGGGCGTCGACGTGTACGGCCTCACGCACAACGAGACCTCCACCGGTGTCGCCGCCCCGATCAAGCGCGTGGCGGGTGCCGACGAGGGCGCCCTCGTCCTGGTGGACGCGACCTCCGGCGCCGGCGGTCTGCCCGTCGACATCGCCGAGACAGACGTCTACTACTTCGCTCCGCAGAAGTCGTTCGCGTCGGACGGCGGCCTGTGGCTGGCGGCGTTCTCGCCGGCCGCCCTGGAGCGCGCCGAGCGCATCCACGCGTCGGGCCGCCACATCCCGGAGTTCTTCTCGCTGCCGACGGCGATCGACAACTCCCGCAAGAACCAGACGTACAACACCCCGGCGCTCGCGACGCTGTTCCTGCTCGGTGAGCAGCTGGAGTGGATGAACAGCCAGGGCGGTCTGGCCTGGACGACGGCCCGCACCAAGGACTCCTCGACGCGCCTGTACAGCTGGGCCGAGGACTCGAAGCACGCGACGCCGTTCGTCACGGACGCGGCGAAGCGTTCGCAGGTCATCGGCACGATCGACTTCTCGGACGAGATCGACGCGGCCGCGGTCGCCAAGGTGCTTCGCGCCAACGGCATCGTCGACACGGAGCCGTACCGCAAGCTGGGCCGCAACCAGCTGCGCGTCGCGATGTTCCCGGCGATCGACCCGGCGGACGTCGAGGCACTGACGAAGTGCATCGACTACGTGATCGAGAAGCTCTAGTCACACCGGTTCTACGCCGATGGGGCGCCCGGCACTTCCGCCGGGCGCCCCATCGGCGTAGAGGGTGACAGAACGCCCGGGGAGTGCCTGCCCCGGCCGCGCTACTTCTTCGGCCGCCTCAGCAGCCGCCCGATCCCGAAGACGGCGATGACCGCGACGACGAGCCCGACCGCGCTCGCGCTGAGCCCCGTGTCGATGGGTCCGTCGCCCGAACCACCGCTCCCCGAGGGCGACTTCGAGTCGCCGCCGGACCCGTCGCCAACCTGTACGGGCTGCACCGAACTGCCCCGGCCCTCGCTCCCGTAGAGCAGCGTCTTCCCGTCGGCGGTGTACGTGACGGACTCGCCCTGGGGCTGCACCGGCACGTTCAGCTGCCCCTCACGCTCGGGCTTGCCGTCCTTCCAGGCGTACGAGATCCCGCCGAAGTAGCCGCGCAGGGCGAGGTGTTTGCCGTCGGGCGAGAATGCGCCGTCCGTCACCCACAGGTCGATGCCGGAGACGCGGCGGAAGACGTTCGTGCCCGACGCGGACAGGTTCTGGGGGCCCTCGTAGAGGCCGCCGCCGTCCTCGTTCTTCTCGGCGATGTAGACGCGTCCGGTCTTCGGATGGACCATCAGCGCCTCGGCGTTGCGGGGCCCGTCCGCGTACTGCACGGTGAACTGCGTCGCCCGCACGGTCTGGTCGCGCAGTTCCTTCGGCTCCGGCAGCTTGTAGATCCACACGTGGGACCACTTGCCGCCGAGGTTGTCGCCGATGTCGCCGACGTAAAGGTTGTTGTCGGGGCCGATGGAGATGGCCTCGACGTCGCGTGGGGCGCCGACGCCGGTCAGGGTGAGGGTGGCGACGGTTTTGCCGGTCCTGCCGTCGATCGCGTACAGGTACGCGCCGTCGCTGCTGTCGTTGTGGGTCCAGTAGATGCCCGGGTGGATCCGGGACGCGGCGAGGCCGCTGGACTCGGTGATGCGGGGGTCCTTGATGGTGAACCCGTCGCTGCCGGGGTCGTCCGCCACGGCGGGAGCGGTGACACCGAACGCGAGAACGACGGCGGCTCCGGCCGCACCCAGAAACGAACGCATGCCCCCAGCTTGCCAGGGCGTGCTCAGCGTCACACACTCCGCCCGCCCGTGATCCGCGATGATGAGCGGATGCTCAGGTTCACATTCGTCGGCGACTCCATGACGATAGGCAGCGCGGGCGAACTCACCTGGCGTTACCGGATGTGGCAGCATCTGCGGGCCGCGTACGGCGACGGCGCGTTCGAGATCGCCGGGCCGCGCGAGACGCTCTACGACAAGACGGCGAACGCCGCGGTGTCGCACGACTACGCGGACGCGGACCCCGCATTCCCGCGCGCCCATCTCGCGGGCTGGGGCGAGGGCTGGCTGCACATGGCGCCCGTCATCGAGGAGGCGGTCGCGCTCGCCCGCACCGACGTCCTGCTGATCTCGCTCGGCCTGATCGATCTGGGCTTCTACACGAACGCTGAGCAGACCGCGCAGAACGTGCGCCGCTTCGTCGCCGGCGCCCGCGCCGCGAACTCGCGGGTGCGGATGGTCCTGCTGCCGGTCATACCGAACGTGCGCGCCGAGACGGACGCGCCGTTCGCCGCGGAGGTCGCGCACTTCAACACGCTCCTCGCGAAGGCGGTCGCCGACCTCGACTCGGGCCGCTCCCCCCTGCTCCTCGCGTCGGTGCCGGAGTCGTACGACATCCACGTGGACACCTACGACGGCACGCACCCGAACGCGAGCGGTGAGCGCAAGCTCGCGGACACGTTCGCGCGTGCGATGCGACAGGCGTGGGGTCCGCCGAACGCCCGGCCCGGGGGCCTTGCCTAGAGTCCACTCCACGTCGTTGGCTGGGGACTCATGAAGTACACGCAGCTCGGACGCACAGGACTCAAGGTCAGCCGGCTCGTTCTCGGCACGATGAACTTCGGTCCGCAGACCGACGAGGCCGACAGCCACGCGATCATGGACACGGCGCTGGCCTCGGGGATCAACTACTTCGACACCGCCAACGTCTACGGCTGGGGCGAGAACAAGGGCCGTACCGAGGAGATCATCGGCAGCTGGTTCGCCCAGGGCGGCGACCGGCGGGACAAGACGGTCCTGGCCACGAAGGTCTACGGCAACATGGCCGGCGCGGGCACCGATTCGCCCTGGCCCAACCACGACAAGCTCTCCGCGGTCAACATCCGCCGCGCCGTCGAGGCCAGCCTCAAGCGGCTGGGGACGGACTACATCGACATCTACCAGTTCCACCACGTCGACCGTGAGACCCCCTTCGAGGAGATCTGGCAGGCCGTCGACGTCCTGATCCAGCAGGGCAAGATCCTGTACGCCGGATCGTCGAACTTCCCCGGCTACAAGATCGCCCAGGCCAACGAGAAGGCGGCCGCGCGCGGCACCCTCGGTCTCGTCAGCGAGCAGTGCCTCTACAACCTCGCGGAGCGCCGCGCCGAGATGGAGGTCATCCCGGCCGCGCAGGAGTACGGCCTCGGGGTCATCCCCTGGTCGCCGCTGCACGGCGGTCTGCTGGGCGGGGTCATCAAGAAGGAGGTCGAGGGCGGGCGTCGCGCGAGCGGCCGGGCCGCGGACGCGCTCGCGAACCCGGAGACGCGTGCCCAGCTCCAGGCCTACGAGGACCTGCTCGACAAGCACGGCCTCGCGCCCGGCGAGGCGGCGCTGGCCTGGCTGCTGACCCGTCCCGGCGTCACCGGGCCCATCGTCGGCCCGCGCACCTCGGAACAGCTCGACTCGGCGCTGCGCGCGGTCGAGCTGGAACTGAGCGAGGAGGTCCTCACGGGCCTGGACGAGATCTTCCCTGGCCCGGGCCCTTCACCGGAGGCGTTCGCCTGGTAGGGCGGGGCCTCGCGCGGCCTGGTAGCAGTGCGGCCGCGGGTACGGCGCGGCGCGGCCGCGGTCACTTTCCGACCGCGGCCGCCACTGCGACGACGGCGAACATCAGCATCAGCACAACGGCCATGATCCGGTTACGGCTCTTCGGGTCCACGCTTCGAGATTAACCCGTGGCCGAAAGAGGCCAGCCGCCGACCTTCTCGTAGCGGGGCCGCTCGCCGCGTACCCCGGACGTCGGCAGCCGGCTGCGGACGAGTGCCAGCTCGCCGACCGTCCACTGTTCACCGGTGAAGGTGTCGAGGGCGGCCGCGTACGGCGTGAGGTGGACGGCGCCGGAGCCGCGGGCCAGCGTGAGGTGCGGCCGGTAGTGGCGGTGCTCCTCCGTGTCGAGGCCGGCCTTGCGGGCCGCGGCCCCGGCCCGCTCGGCGAGCCGCCGAAGCGCCGCCACGTCACCGGCCGCGCCCACCCACAGGGCCCGGTCCCCGAAGTGCCCGCCGCCGCGCAGGGCGAGCGGGAAGGGCGCGGTGCGGGCCGCGGCCCGTTCCAGGCGCCGCGACAGTTCGGGCACGGTCTCGTCGGGCACTTCGCCGTAGAAGGCCAGCGTGAAGTGCCAGCCCGGAGGGCCGGTCCACCGCAGGCCCTCGGCCCCCTCGGAACCCGTCAACCGGTCGACGGCGCGCCCCAGTTCGGCCACCGCCTCGTCCGGCGGAAGCACTGCTGCGAAAAGTCTCACGGGATTAGTGTCCCCGTATGGAGATCAGAAAGGGCAGTACCGCGGACATCCCTGCCATAGTCGGCCTGTTCGACGGCGCCATGGAGTGGCTGGTGTCACAGGGGCGCACGGGGCAGTGGGGCGAGAGGCCGTGGTCGCAGCGTCCGCGGGCCGTGGCGATGGTCGAGGAGTACGTGGCCAAGGGCCAACCATGGATCGCCGAGGTCGACGGCGCCCCGGTCGGCACGCTCACGCTCTCCGAGGGACCCGGCTCGTACGTGGAGCCGGCCGGTGAGCCCGAGCGCTACGTCCATCTGCTCGCGGCCCGGCACGGCAGCGGGGCGGGCGCCGCGCTGCTCGCCCACGCCGTACAGGAGACGCGCAGGGCGGGCGTCCCGCTCCTGCGCGTCGACTGCTACGCGGGCGACGACGGCAAGCTCGTCGCGTTCTACGAGGCGAACGGCTTCGTCCGCACCGAGGCGTTCATCGGGCCCGACGGCGTCTGGCCGGGCCAGGTCCTGGCCCGGCGCGTCTGACGGTCGGGCCCCTCGGCTCAGGCCGCCGTGGCCAGCTGCTCGCGCGGTACGAACTGCACGTGCTGCTGTCCGCGGCGCAGGTCGAGCTTGAGCCGCAGGTTCGCGGCGCGGGCCAGCATCAGTCCGACGCCGACCGCGGCCGTGGCGCACACGAGGCCGCCGAGGGCGAAGCTGATCCGGACCCCGTACTGGTCGGCGATCCAGCCGAACAGGGGCCCGCCGAGCGGCGTACCGCCCGTGAACACCATCATGAACAGGGACATGACGCGGCCCCGCATCTCGGGATCGGTGGCCATCTGGACGGACGAGTTCGCGGTCACGTTGACCGTGAGGCCGAGGATGCCGAGCAGCACGATCAGCGGCGCGAAGACCCAGACGTCGGGCGCGAACGCGGCCACGACCTCCAGGACACCGAAGCCGACCGCGGCTCCCGCGAGGACGCGCAGCCGGGTGGAGCGGCGCCGCGCGGCGAGCAGCGCACCGGCCAGCGAGCCGAGGGCCATGAGCGTGTTGAACACGCCGTACATGCCGACCCCGCCGTGGAAGACGTCGTCGGCGTAGGCGCTCAGCCAGATCGGGAAGTTGAAGCCGAAGGTGCCGACGAAGCCGACGAGGACGATCGGCCAGATCAGCTCGGGGTGCTTGGAGACGTAGTCGAGGCCCTCGCGGAGCCGGCCCTTGCCGCGCGGGGCGCGCGGGGTGTGGTGCAGCTCGCGGGTGCGCATCAGGCAGAGGCTGGTGAGCGGGGCGAGGAAGGACAGTCCGTTGGCGAGGAACGCCCAGCCCGGACCGACGGCAGCGGTGAGTGCACTCGCGACCGCGGGACCGATCAGGCGTGCCGACTGGAAGTTCGCCGAGTTCAGGCTGACCGCGTTGCGGACCTGGTCGGGGCCGACCATCTCGGAGACGAAGGACTGGCGGGTCGGGTTGTCGACGACGGTGACGAGGCCGGTGAAGAAGGCCGCGACGTAGACGTGCCAGACCTGGACGTTCCCGGTGAGAGTGAGCGCGGCGAGGAAGAGCCCGGACAGGCTCATGGCGCCCTGGGTGACGAACAGGAGGTTCCGCTTGGCGAAGCGGTCGGCTATGACGCCGCCGTAGAGGCCGAACAGGAGCATCGGCAGGAACTGCATGGCGGTGGTGATACCGACGGCCGCCGAGGAGCCGGTGATGCTGAGCACCAGCCAGTCCTGGGTGATGCGGGCCATCCAGGTGCCGGTGTTGGAAACGACGGCCCCGGTCGCGAAGAGCCGGTAGTTACGGATCTTCAGCGAGCTGAACATCGAGCTCTTGCGGGGGTGGTCGGTCTTGTCGAGGGCGGTTGGTGCGGGGGCGGAGTCTGCTCCGGGTCCCGTACTCAATGCGGGTTCGCCTCCTTGGCGGCCGTGAAGGCAGGTCGACGACGCCCCGAGGGGCATGGCACAGGGGCTTACAGGTGGGCGAGCTTCTCCAGGACGGGGGCGGCGGCGCGGATCTTGGCCCACTCGTCCTCGTCCAGGTTCTCCACGAGCGAGGCCAGCCACGCGTTGCGCTTGCGGCGGCTCTCTTCGAGCATGGCCTCGGCCTGCTCGGTGGAGGTGACGACCTTCTGTCGCCGGTCCTCGGGATGCGGCTCCAGCCGGACGAGCCCCTTGGCCTCCAGCAGCGCGACGATGCGGGTCATCGACGGCGGCTGCACGTGCTCCTTGCGGGCGAGTTCGCCCGGAGTCGCGCTGCCGCAGCGGGCGAGGGTGCCGAGCACCGACATTTCTGTGGGGCTCAGCGACTCGTCGACCCGCTGGTGCTTGAGTCGGCGCGACAGGCGCATCACCGCTGAGCGCAAGGCGTTCACTGCGGCCGCGTCGTCGCCATGGGAGAGATCCGGCATGTCCTTAGCTTAACTCATTACTCTTTCTAAAGACCACTCGGGTTCCCGTGACTCCGCCCACTGAATCCTCCGCGACCCCCTCCGTCACCCGTATGAGTGACGTGGCCACGAAAAGTGACACACGGGCGGACAGGGGCCCGCGACCCTGTTGCGCATGGGATCGACAGTGCTCAGCCTGCGGATAGACGGTGAGCTGCTCGACCGGCTCAAGACCCACGCCGCCAAAAGAGGAATGAGCGTCCAGGACTATGTGATCCGGACGCTCATTCGAGACGACTTCGACGAACGCTTCGCGACGTCCGTCGAGAAGACAGAGGCTTTCTACGGGGCCGCGTGAGACCTGCGGGCCGTCAGGAGCCGGGTGCGCGGTTTGCCGCGCCCCGTCAGGGCGCTCAGGTCAGGCCCAGCGCCGGCATCAGGTAGTAGAAGGCGAAGACACCCGCGACGATGTACATCGCGACCGGCACCGAACGGGCACGGCCCGCCGCGACCCGCAGCACGGTGAAGCTGATGAAGCCCATCCCGATGCCGTTGGTGATCGAGTACGTGAACGGCATCATCAGCATCGTCACGAAGGCCGGGATGGCGATCGTGTAGTCGCTCCAGTCGATGGCCCCGATCGACCCCGACAGGATCAGGAAGCCCACCGCGAGCAGCGCGGGCGTGGCGGCCTGGGACGGGACCATCGTGGCGATCGGCGTGAGGAACAGCGCGACGGCGAAGAGACCGCCGGTGATCACGTTGGCGAAACCGGTGCGGGCGCCTTCGCCGACACCGGCGGTGGACTCCACGAAGCAGGTGGTGGCCGACGAGGACGAGGCGCCGCCCGCGGCGACGGCGATGCCGTCGATGAAGAGGACCTTGTTCATGCCGGGCATCTGACCGTCCTTGTCGGTCAGCTTGGCCTCGTCGCTGATGCCCATGATCGTGCCCATCGCGTCGAAGAAGCACGACAGCAGCACGGTGAAGACGAAGAGGATGCCGGTCAGCAGGCCGACCTTGTCGAAGCCGCCGAACAGGCTGACCTGGCCGACCAGACCGAAGTCCGGCATCTCGACCGGGTTGCCGGGCCACTTGGGCGTCGTCAGGCCCCAGCTCGGGACGTTGGCGACCGCGTCGATGAACACCGCGACGAGCGTCATGACGACGATGGAGATCAGGATGGCGCCCGGCACCTTGCGCACGATCAGCGCGAGGGTGAGGAGCACACCGAGCACGAAGATGAGGACGGGCCAGCCGTTGAGGTGACCGTCGCTGCCGAGCTGGAGCGGCACCGTGGTGTGCGCGGCGTCCGGGATGCGGGAGACGAAGCCCGAGTCGACCAGGCCGATCAGCATGATGAACAGGCCGATACCGATCGCGATGCCCTTGCGCAGGCCGAGCGGCACGGCGTTCATGACGCGCTCACGCAGACCGGTCGCCACCAGGAGCATCACGACGAAGCCCGCGAGGACGACCATGCCCATCGCGTCCGGCCACGACATGCGGGGCGCGAGCTGGAGGGCCACGACGGTGTTCACGCCGAGGCCGGCGGCGAGCGCGATCGGGACGTTGCCGATGACGCCCATGAGCAGGGTGGTGAACGCGGCGGTGAGCGCGGTCGCGGTGACCAGCTGGCCGTTGTCGAGCTGGTGCCCGTACATGTCCTTCGCGCTGCCGAGAATGATCGGGTTCAGCACAATGATGTAGGCCATCGCGAAGAAGGTGGCGAAGCCGCCACGGATCTCCCGGCTGACCGACGAGCCCCGCTCGGAGATCTTGAAGTAGCGGTCGAGGCCGCTCTTGGGGGCCGACGGCGGCTCGATGAGATCGACCGGGGCGGGGGCCGAGCTGGACATGGATGACCTCTGGATCGTGTGCTTGTGGGGGCGCTGTTTGGCGTTTTCTACGAACAGAAGTGGCCAGACTCAGGCCGTTTCAGTATGAACATATGAGCAAGAATTCGCTATCTCCGCGCGTAGACCCTTGACCCATAAGGGGTCCGGGGCGACTGAAGACGTCGTTTCGTGCTCCTCGTAAGCTGTGCCCATGGAGAAGTGGACCCCCAAGCACGAGGCACCCGAGCCCCTTGAAGGGCCCGTGGTCGCCACCATCACGGGCGGCACGATCCTGTGGTTCGTCCTCTTCCTGGTGCAGCTGCCGTTCTACGGCTGGTTCGACGAGCACGGCCACACCTGGTGGGTGTGGACCTGCCTGGCCGGCGCCGGACTCGGGCTCATCGGCATCTGGTACGTACGGGGGCGCGACGCGGCGCTCAAGCGCGCCGCCGCCGAGGCGGGCCCGGCACCCGAGTAGCGGCCGGCCCGGCACCCGGGCGGCGGCCGGCGCGCCGCCCGCGTACAACCACGGGACCGGCCCCCGCCCCTCCATGTCCTCCCCTGGTCGGATCTTTGGCGCACCCGAGGGGTGAAGCCGCAAATCCGCCCGTACTGTCGTTTGCATGACGCACATCGACGCGGGCGCCGAGCTGGACCCGGTCCACCCGGTGCCGCTCCCCCAGCGGGCGAGGGGGCTCACCACCGGCGAGGTGGCCGAGCGCGTCGCGCGCGGCGAGGTCAACGACATACCGGTCCGCAGCTCCCGCTCCACCACCGAGATCATCCGCGCCAACGTCTTCACGCGGTTCAACGCGATCATCGGCGTCCTCTGGCTGGTCATGCTGTTCGTCGCGCCGTTCCAGGACAGCCTCTTCGGCTACGTCATCCTCGCGAACACCGGCATCGGCATCATCCAGGAGCTGCGCGCCAAGAAGACCCTCGACTCACTCGCCGTCATCGGCGAGGCGAAACCGACGGTCCGGCGCGAAGGGCGCGCCACCGAGATCTCCACCTCCGCCATCGTCCTGGGCGACCTGATCGAGATCGGGCCGGGCGACAAGATCGTCGTGGACGGCGTGTGCGCCGAGGCCGACGGGCTCGAGATCGACGAGTCCCTGCTCACCGGCGAGGCCGACCCCGTCGTCAAGCACCACGGCGACCAGGTCATGTCCGGCAGCTTCGTCGTCGCCGGCGGCGGCGCGTTCACCGCCACGAAGGTCGGCCGCGAGGCCTACGCCGCGCAGCTCGCCGAGGAGGCCAGCCGCTTCACCCTCGTCCATTCCGAGCTGCGCACCGGCATCTCCACGATCCTCAAGTACGTCACCTGGATGATGATCCCGACCGCGATCGGCCTCGTCATCAGCCAGCTCGTGGTCAAGCAGACCGACTTCAAGGACTCCGTCGCACGGACCGTCGGCGGCATCGTGCCGATGGTCCCCGAGGGGCTCGTCCTGCTCACCTCCGTCGCCTTCGCGATCGGCGTGATCCGCCTCGGCCGCAAGCAGTGCCTCGTCCAGGAACTCCCCGCCATCGAGGGCCTCGCCCGCGTCGACACCGTCTGCCTCGACAAGACGGGCACCCTCACCGAGGGCGGCATGGACGTCACCGAGCTGCGCCCGCTCGGCGACGCCGACGAGGGCTACATACGCAAGGCCCTCGGCGCACTCGGCGAGTCCGACCCGCGGCCCAACGCCTCGCTCCAGGCGATCATCGACGCCTACCCCGACAGTGAGGAGTGGCGCTGCACCGAGTCGCTGCCCTTCTCCTCTGCCCGCAAGTACAGCGGCGCCGCGTTCAGCGAGGGCGACGGCACCTCCAGCGCTTGGCTGCTCGGCGCGCCCGACGTCCTCCTGCCGGCCGGGCACCCGGTGCTCGCCGAGACCGAAGAGCTCAACCACCGGGGCCTGCGTGTCCTGCTGCTCGCCCGCGCCCGTGGCGACCTCGACGACCCGGCGGTCAAGGAGGGCGCCGAGGCCGTCGCCCTGGTCGCCATGGAGCAGCGGCTGCGGCCCGACGCGGCGGACACGCTGCGGTACTTCGCCGACCAGGACGTCCACGCGAAGGTCATCTCCGGGGACAACGCGGTGTCGGTGGGCGCCGTCGCCGGGAAGCTGGGCCTCGCGGGCGCGCAGGACACGGTCGACGCCCGCACGCTCCCCGCCGACCAGCCCGGGATGGCCAAGGCCCTCGACGAGAACACGGTGTTCGGCCGCGTCACCCCGCAGCAGAAGCGCGACATGGTCGGTGCGCTCCAGTCCCACGGGCACACGGTCGCGATGACGGGCGACGGAGTGAACGACGTGCTCGCCCTCAAGGACGCCGACATCGGCGTCTCCATGGGCTCGGGCTCGGAGGCGACCCGCGCCGTCGCGCAGATCGTGCTCCTCAACAACAGCTTCTCCACGCTGCCGTCGGTCGTCGCCGAGGGCCGCCGCGTCATCGGGAACATCACGCGCGTCGCGTCCCTGTTCCTGGTCAAGACGGTCTACTCGGTGCTGCTCGCCGTCCTCGTGGTCTGCTTCCAGGTCGAGTACCCGTTCCTGCCGCGGCACCTGACGCTGCTGTCGACGCTGACGATCGGCATCCCCGCGTTCTTCCTTGCGCTCGCGCCCAACAAGGAGCGGGCCAAACCGCAGTTCGTGAGGCGGGTGATGCGGTACGCGATCCCGGGGGGCGTCGTCGCCGGGGCCGCCACCTTTGTGACGTACATGATCGCCCGGCACTCCTACACGGGCTCCGGCATGCTCGACGCCGAGACGAGTTCGGCGACGCTGACGCTGTTCCTCGTGTCGATGTGGGTCCTCGCCATCATCGCGCGGCCCTACACCTGGTGGCGGGTGTGCCTGGTGGCCGCGATGGGCGCGGCGTTCCTGCTCGTCCTCGTGGTGCCGTGGCTCCAGGACTTCTTCGCGCTGAAGCTGGTGGGCGTGTCGATGCCGTGGACGGCGGTCGGCATCGCGGCGGTGGCGGCGGTCGCCCTGGAATTCCTGTGGCGCTGGGTCGACCGCCGCTTTCCCGTCTAGGACTTCTACCGCACGTCGACGAAGTCACCCGTGGCCTTGACGGCCGGGGTGGTGGAGGTGCCGAGGAAGTTGTAGCGCCAGTAGCCGTCGTACGTGGCCGTGGACGTGGTCTTCAGCGAGCCGGTCGAGGACGACGTGACCGACTTCAGGTACGTCGTCGGGTACGTCGAGGAGCTCGTCTTGCGGAACTGCAGCTTCACCGACTGGCTGGTGTAGCCGGCGTACTTGTGGGTGTCCCAGTTCGCGCGGGTCAGGGCGCCCGTGATGGTGAGCGTGCCGCCCTTCTTCACGGGCTCGGGGGACGCGTTGACGGTGAGCTTGGAGTAGCGCTGCAGGGCGTTGGACGACACGGCGTCCTGGTACGCGGTGCCGATCTTGCTCGGGTCGCTGGGGCTGTCCGGGTCCTGGCCGTTGTACGCGACGGCGAACGCCTCGCCGGTCCATTTGGCTCCGGCGTCGACGTTGGTCAGCGCCTCCTGCGGGTTGATGTCGATGCTGCCCTTGCAGTTCGCGACAGTCGACGAGGCGGCCGTGCAGGTCGCCGGGGCGTCGCCGAACAGGGCGTTCCCCTCGTCGGTGCGGTAGAGGTCGACGCCCGGGACGAAGTCGTCGGCCGTCGGGTCCACGTCCGAGCCGTGGGTGAAGGTGAAGCTGTACGAGACGTGCACCGTGTTGGTGGTGCCGACAACGATGGCGGACTTACCGCTGTTCACCTTGATGTTCGAGAAGGTGGCGTCCATCACGTATGGGTCGCCGGCCTCGGTGGCGGTCAGCGAACGGGCCTGCGGAGCCGAGTGCCCCGCAGCCTTCTGGGCGACCTGGTGAGCCTGCGCCAGGCTCGGCTGGTCGGTGGCCTGCGCGGCCGGCACGGCGAAAGCGGCCAGGGCGAGAGAGCCGGTCACCGTCGCGGCGGCCATGGTGGCACGTATGCGCATGTGTTCCCCAAGTTGGAGAAGGGGTCCCACGGTGTTGATGCCGTCACGCGGGACCCAAGTGATCTAGGAGCCTGTTGGCTCGCAAGATCAGACATGCGACTGGAGGGATCGGTTGTACGGGCGGTGAACTCTTGTGATCACCTTTACCTTTACTTGCCCGCACTCGCCCGTGCCCCTGAAGCACACTCAGTCGAACCAGCGGTCCCGGGCCAACTCCGCGGTGCGGGAAGGGTCCTCCAGCAGGGCCGCGACCTCGAAGCGGCGCGGCCACTGGCCCGCCGCCCACGCCAGGCCCGCCGCCACGCCCTCCAGGGTCGAGGCGTGGACCGTGCCGTCGGACGTGCGCCGCCAGTCGACCTCCACCCCGGCGACGAACAGCTCCTCGTGCTCGACGTACCTCTGCGGGGTCGCCGGTCCGAGCAGGGTGCGTACGGACTGCGGCACCGGATGTCCGGCGCCCTCCTGGGTGACCTCGGCGTCCGCGGTCGCGCTCAGCCGTCGCACCTGGAACAGGTCCGCCAGATCCGCGGCCCGTTCCGGACTCACCGGCAGCAGGGCCAGCCCGCCGGCCAGAGGCAGCAGATCGGGCGCGTCCGCGACGACGGCGTCGGCCGCGTCCACGACCCTGACCTCACCGTCCACCACGGCCCGCAACTCGTCGGGCAGGGTCACCTGCTCCGGGTCGAGGTCGGCCAGCGCCCCGTACAGGGCGTGGAGTTGGGCCGCGCCGACCTCGCGCTCCGGGTCGGCGAGCCGGTCGAGGAGCTCGGCCGCGCCGCCGGGCTCGTCGAGGAGCGCGGCGACGGAGGTGCGTACGCCGAGTGCGCGCAGCACCTGCTCGTCCTCGAACCCGGTCGCGTCCGCCGGGTCGTAGAGCCCGGCGAGCAGCGGGTCTCCGCCCGCCGCGCGCAGGCCGGCCGGCCGGCGGCCGTCGAGGACGGGGTGGTCGCGCAGCCACCAGGCCGTGTACGGGCGGACGATCTCGTGCGTGCCGTCGGGCAGCAGGACCCGTACGGGCTGGGTGAGGGCGTCACGCAGCGGCGGACGGGACAGCAGGGCGAGGGCCTGGGGCCAGCGGTCGTCGTCGACGAGGTCCAGGTCGCGTACGGCGACGAGTTCGGTGGCGACGGGCGGCACGGGGGTGTCGGGCAGCCGGTCGAGTACGTCCTCGCACCACACGTCGACCGCGTCGAGCAGGCCCGCGTCGTCCGGCTCCGCGAAGTCGCCGTCGCGCGGGTCGAGTTCGTCCGGGTCGAGGACCACGTCGGCGGCGCGGACCAGGGCGAACCCGGCGAGGACACCGCACGCGGCGAGCGGCTGCTCACCCCACCGCTCGGCGAGGTCGCCGTCCACCATGGCGAGTTCGCCCTCGCGGACGACCTGCGCGAACGGGCTGCCGGGCAGCACGAGTTCACCGGCGGGCGCCAGCTCGCCCTCGTCGTCGGGCAGCGCGAGCGCACCCAGCCACGGCTCGTCCCCGGGCTCCAGGTTCGCGTCCCGTACGAGGGTGAGGACCAGCTCGGCCAGCTCGTCCACGCCGACCGGGCCGTCGTCGTCGAGGGACCAGACGTCGTCGTCGAGCGAACCGGCGACGGCCGCCCGCACCTGAGGGGTCGTCAGAACGGCGCGGGGCGTCGCGGGCAGTGCGCCCAGCTTTTCGAGCAGCGGGTGCGCGGCGTCCACGTGGGCGACCTTGAGGCCGAGCCGGGCGAGCGACTCACCCGGTGTCGCGTCCGGCATGGGCAGCAGCACCTGCCGCGGCCCGATGGTCGTACGCCCACCGGCCAGCGGCACCGGGAGCCCGGTGAGCCGGTCCGGGTCGACGCCCGCGAGGCTGTCGTAAAGGCGCCGCCACCAGCCCGGCTCCTTCTCCAGGCCGGCGAGCCGGTCGACCGCCTCCGTCAGCGGGACCCGGGCGACCTCCAGGGTCCGCAGCTCGACGCGGCGTTCGAGTCCGGCGGGCAGCAGGCACGGCAGGACCTCGGCGAGGACCCGCACGGTCTCGGCGCCGGCGCCCTCGACGACCTCGGCCTCGCGCGGCCGCAGCGTCTCGGGCAGTCCGTCGGCGTCGTCCTTCGTGCGCGGCAGCGCGGGCGGCAGGAACGCGGTGCGCGGCAGCCGGGCCAGGATCGCCCCGCGCAGGCTGCCGTCCAGCTCGCCCCGGCCGAGCGGGCCCGGCACCAGGCCGAGGACAGCGGTGCTCACCGGGCGCCATCCGGCGAGGAGTTCGGCGTAGGCGTCGGCGGCGCGCTCCACCAGGAAGTCGGTGAGCGGCCCGGGGGCGGCGTGCCGCCGGGTCGTGTCGAGGGGGAACGAGGCGATGAGCAGGGCGGGCACGCCGAGCGGTTCGTCGCTGGGGGTCGGCGCGTGGAGCACGGGCGCGCTGCGGGGCGGCTCGGGGGCGCCGTCCGTGTCCACGGGCACGGCCCAGGTCACGGACCAGTGCGGGCGGAGGCGCTCTTCGAGGGGCCGGTCGGCGAGGAGTGCGGCTTCGAGCGGGCCGTTGCGGACGAGGACACGCCAGCGGGTCGTGACGCTCTCGCGCCCGCCGGACGCGGCGTCCTCGCGCTCGTCGTCCACCGCCACGTACGGCCCGTCGGTCCTGCGGCGCAGGATGCGGGTCCCCGACCCGGTCTCCACGACGACCTCGTCGAGACCGGGCAGGGCGAGGAGGAGCGTGTCGTCGATGGCGTCGATGAGCCGCGCTGCGAGCGCCTCCGCCGCGGCGTCGCGCAGCGGCAGGATCACGACGGTCTCGTACGGGTCCGGGGCCGAGCCCTCCGCGGCGAACGGGAGCCTGAGCAGCGGCACATGGCCGTCCCGGCGGCGCAGTTCGTCGCCGAGGCCGGGGCTGTGCCGCGCCGTGTCGGCGGCGAGGCCGCGCGCCTCGGCCAGCGACCAGCGCACCCCGCCCGTGCGGCCGACGACCGCGGGCTCGTCGGTCACGGCGAGGACGGCGGCGAACCCGACGCCGAACCGGCCCACCGCTCCGTCGCCCTGTTCACGCTTGGCGGAGGCCCGCAGCGTGGACAGCGACTCGACACCGGCGGCGTCCAGCGGCGCGCCGGTGTTCGCGGCGACGAGCACGCCGTCGCGCAGGGTCAGGGAGAAGCGGCCGGGGACACCGGCTCGGGCGGCTGCGTCGGCGGCGTTCTGGGCGAGTTCGACGACGAGACGGTCGCGGTAGCCGCCGAGGGCGAGGTCCTCCTCGGCGTTGGCGTCCTCACGGAAGCGGGCCGGGCTGCCGGCCCAGGCGTCGAGGACCCCACGCCGCAGACGGGCCGTCCCGAACGGGTCCATCCCCTCGGCTGCCGGGCGCACGATCTTGCTCACGCTCACGGTGTGGTCTCCCTCTGCCGTTCACCCAGGCCAACCCTGGCGACGCAGACGCTACCGCGCGAGAGCCCGCGGCCCGCAATGAGCGGGCTGGTCAGGATGTACGGGCGAGTTTCCCGAGCTGGGCTTCGACGAGGGCGTGAGCCGAGAGCCTGACGTCACGCTCGGCCTGGGGCCCGGCCCCCATCACCTGACCCTTCACGATCACCACGACGGACCCGGCGCGTACGACGACAACGACGGACGTGTCGAAGCGGGGATGCTTCTTGTTCCACTCGGCGGCAACCCGGTACGACACCGCCTCGTCGCCGAGCTTCTCCGCACGGCTCGACACCGTCCTGTGCGCGCCGTCGTCGTCCCTGAAGCCCGGACAGTCGGCCAGATCGGCGCGCAGGCCCTTCATCACCGCCCGCGCGTCCGCGCCGTTGTGCGCGAACAGTGACATGATCAGCGCGCTGTGCCGCTTGCCGTCGAAAGCCCCACGCGACACGCGCACCTTGGTCTTCGGGTCGGTGTTCTGGGAGAGCCCGAGGCCGACGGCTCCGCAGTACGGGACGGCGTTCGCAGGCAGCGACGGCACCTCCTTCTGCGGGACTTCCAGGATGTCGACGCCCCGCGCGTCGCCCTCGCCGAGCGCCGCCCTCTCCAGGACCTCCCGGCTCAGCCGCTCCTCGGTCACCTTCGGTGCCGGCTTCACCGACGGGACGGCCTGCTTCGCGACGGCCGGGGGCTTCCCCCCGCTCTCGCCGCACCCCACCGCAAGACCGAGTACGGCCACCGCCGTCACGACACGCAGAACTGAACGTCTCAAGGTCCCCACCCCAATGCCCCCACCAGCGCACCCCTAGCACGCCGGAGGGGGACGCTACTGCCTATGAGGGCCCTGTGTGACCAGGGAAATCCTGCGCGGCCGGTGGCTACGAGTGCCCCAGGTCCTCCGTGCCGTCCGGGATCGTCGGGACCGAGCCCGAGTCCGCCGCCGGGCGCAGCGGGAAGGGGTCCACGCGCGTCTCGTCGATCACGTGGGGAGCCGGCCGGGGAGGCTTCGGCATGACGGCCGCCTCGGAGTGCCCCCCGCAGCCGTACGCGAGGGAGACGACCCGGCCGTCCGCCGGGGAGAACTCGTTGGCGCAGACGCCGAAGGCCTGGCCGAGCGAGCCGCCGATCCGGGCCAGGAAACCGCAGGACACGCAGGTGGCGGGGGCCGCCTGCGCCATCTGGGTCTTCGCCCCGAACGCCTCGTCCCAGCGGTCGGCCGCGACGTGGAGGCCGTAACGGGACAGCACCCGGGCGCGCCGCATGCCGAGCTCCTCGGCGACCGACGCGATGGAGCCGCGCTCGGGCACGACGGGCAGTTCCGCGGGCGGTCCCACCGTCAGCTCGGCGTCCTCCGCCTCGACGAGTTCGGCCATCTCCTCGGACACCACGGAGTTCGGCGGCGGGGCGTCCTCACCCGAATAGCCGGGCTCCAGCCGAAGATCCTCGGCGTCGGTCGGGAGCAGGTCGCCGGGGCCCATGTCGCCGGGCCGCAGCCGCTCGCTCCACGGCACCCACTCGGGGGCGAGGAGCGCGTCGGGGCCGGGCAGCAGTACCGTCTCGTCGAGGGTGACGACCTTGGCGCGCGAGGCCCGCGCGACCGTCACGGCCCACCGCCAGCCGCGGTAGCCGAACTCCCTGCACTCGAAGAGATGCGTGACGACCCGGTCGCCCTCGACGACCACGTCGACGTGCTCGCCCACGACTCCTGGCGCGGCGGCCTCCTCGGCCGCGGTCCGCGCGAGGCCTACCGCCTCGGCGCACAGACGGTCAGGGGTGCGGCTTCGCGTTGTCGCTGCGCTCACAGGTATCGCTTCTCTCCTACGCCGTCTCACGAGTGCGCCACCCTTGCGCGGGGGTACGAACGGAGCGGACCAGGGGGCCGCGTCGACGTCCGCGCCCGAACGTCCCCGGGCGCACCTACGTCACCCATTCTGCGGGATGACCGAGAGGCGCGCGGCCGAGCACAGCTGCCGCAGGCGCGTTACGCACGCTACCTTCTCCTGGCCCGTGCGCCCACACCGACGTACAAGTAGCTGTGTCCTGCACCACGCGGCGGGGCGGTTCCAGGGGGCCGTACCGGCGACCCGCTCCGCCGATATCGGCACTAGTCACCACCTTCCGGGGGCACTATGGCTGGGTGACTTCCGCAAGGTCGTCCTCGCGCGCAGCAGGCGGATCGGGCCCGGTACGCAGGGCGGTCCGCGGGCTCGGGCGCGCCCTGCACCTGCCGTTCACCGGCACGGCGCGCGGAATCCGCAAAGCGACCCACGCGCACGGCGCGGGCGAGTCGGGTCTCGGAAAACTGATCGAACTGCACGCGGTGAACGGCGCCGGCGACGTCATGATCACCATCGCGCTCGCGTCCACGGTGTTCTTCTCGGTGCCGACGGACGAGGCGCGCGGGCGCGTCGCCCTGTACCTCGGCATCACGATGGCGCCCTTCGCCATCCTCGCGCCCGTCGTCGGGCCGCTCCTGGACCGGCTGCCGCACGGGCGGCGCGCCGCGATGGCCGCTTCGATGCTGGCGCGGGCGCTGCTCGCGATCGTCCTGTCCGGGGCGGTGATCAGCGGCGGCGTGCAGCTGTACCCGGCGGCACTGGGCGTCCTGGTGGCGTCCAAGGCGTACGGCGTGGTCCGCAGCGCCGTCGTGCCGCGCCTGCTGCCACCCCGCTTCTCCCTGGTCAAGGCCAATTCGCGGGTGACGCTCGGCGGGCTCCTCGCCACCGGTGTGGCCGCGCCGGTCGGCGCCGGGCTGCAGATCCTCGGGCCGCGCTGGCCCCTCTACGGCGCGTTCGTGATCTTCATTTCGGGGATGGTCCTGTGCTTCCAGCTGCCGCACAAGGTGGACTCGGCGAAGGGCGAGGGGAAGGCGCTCCTCGCGGCCGACGAGCAGCATCTGCACGGCCCGCGCAAGGAGACGACGAAGCAGAAGCGCCCCGGTCTGCGCACGGTCGGCCCGGCCGTGACGCACGCGCTGTTCGTCAACGCCTCGCAGCGCTGCCTCTCCGGCTTCCTGATCTTCTTCCTGGCGTTCCTGCTGCGCGAGCACCCCATGCCGGGGCAGAGCGCCGCCGTGTCGCTCAGCATCGTCGGCATCTCGGCCGGCGCGGGCAACGCGCTGGGCACGGCCGTCGGGGCATGGCTCAAATCACGGGCGCCGGAGATCATCATCGTGACGGTGGTGGCGGCGGTCCTGGGCGTGGCGATCACGGCCACGCTGTTCTTCAGCGCTGCCCTCACGGCGTGCCTGGCGGCCGTCGCCGGGTTCGCGCAGGCCCTCTCCAAGCTGTCCCTGGACGCCCTGATCCAGCGCGACGTCCCGGAAGAGGTCCGCAACTCCGCGTTCGCCCGCTCCGAGACCCTCCTCCAGATGGCGTGGGTCGTCGGCGGCGCCATCGGCCTCGCACTGCCCCTGAACGGAGCACTGGGCCTCGGCGTCGCCGCGGCGATCGTCGGAACGGGCTGGCTGACGACCGTACGGGGCCTGCTGGCCGCCGCGCGCCACGGCGGCCAGGGACGCAGCCGCGTGGCGTGAGGGACGGCCGGGAGAGCGGGAGATCCACTCCGGATGGCGTGAGCATGCGGCACGCCGTACCCGCATGGCGAGTGTGTGCGAGCCGCCAGATAGCCTGCCCGCATGACCTCCCTGCGTTTCACCGTGCGCAACCGCCGCACCGTGGCAGCCGCCGGCGCCGTCGCTGCCGGGCTGCTCGTCCTCTCGGCCTGCGACAAGCCGACGCCGCTGGCGACCATCACGGTCGGCCGCTCCACGGTGACGTCGGAAGCCGCCTGCTACAACGACGGCAAGGCCCTGAACGCCTCCGCGCTGAAGGACTGCCTCAAGAACAAGGACATCAAGTCCATCAAGGTCGACCCCGACGCGACAGTCCGCTTCGGCGTCGACCCGAAGATCGCGGACAAGGGCTGGACCCTGCTCATGAACGGTCAGCCGCTGACCGACTCCAGCCACAAGACGTACCGCACCGTCCCGGGCAGCGTGTTCTTCAACCAGCAGTACGGCGCCACGGGCAGCTCCACGACGGTCTCCATCGTCGAGGGCAGCGGCTCGAACGCGACCGGCCTGTGGTCGTTCAAGCTCAAGAAGGACGCCTGACGGAGCGTGGGCGGGTCCTGATCGCCACCGCCGTCCCCGCGGAGCGGGACGCGGTGGCCAGGGGCCTGTCCGAGGCGGGCGCCGCGCACCCTGCCGTCGATGTCGTCGCGGTGGGCGTCGGGCCCGCCGCCGCGGCGGCCGGTACCGCCACCGCCCTCACCACCGCCGCCCTGTCGGGGCGGCCGTACCGTCTCGTCGTCTCCGCCGGGATCGGCGGCGGATTCCAGCCGGACGCGCCCATCGGCTCCGTCGTCGTCGCCGACGCGCTGACCGCCGCCGACCTGGGCGCCGAGACCCCCGACGGCTTCCTGCCCGTCACCGAACTCGGCTTCGGCACGGTCACGCACCTCCCGCCGCCCTCCCTCGTAACGGACGTCGCCGCGGCCACCGGCGCGCTCACCGGCACCGTCCTGACCGTCTCCACGGTGACCGGCACCGCGGCCCGCGCCGCCGAGCTGCTGGGCCGTCACCCCGGCGCCGCCGCCGAGGCGATGGAGGGCTTCGGGGTCGCCGAGGCGGCCGCCGCGCACGGCGTGCCCGTCCTGGAGATCCGCGCCGTCTCCAACGCCGTCGGCCCCCGCGACCGCGCGGCCTGGCGCATCGGCGACGCACTCGCGGCGCTCACCGAGGCGTTCGGGAAGTCCGCGCCCGTACTGGAGAGTTGGAACCGCACATGACGCACCCCGAAGATCTCAGGATCGCCTTCTCGCCCTGCCCGAACGACACGTTCGTCTTCGACGCGTGGGCCCACGGCCGCGTCCCCGGGGCGCCCGCCCTCGACGTGACCTTCGCCGACATCGACATCACGAACGGCGTCGCCGAGCGCCGCTCCCCCGAATTCGACGTGCTGAAGGTGTCGTACGCCGTCCTGCCGTACGTCCTCGACGACTACGCGCTGCTGCCCTGCGGCGGCGCGCTGGGCCGGGGCTGCGGCCCGCTCGTGCTCACGCGCGAGCCGGGCGTCGACCTGACCGGGAAGACGGTCGCCGTCCCCAGTGAGAAGTCGACGGCGTACCTGCTGTTCCGCCTCTGGACCGCGGACGTCGTGCCCGGCGGGGTCGGCGAGGTCGTCGTGATGCCGTTCGACGAGATCATGCCCGCCGTGCGGGACGGCAAGGTCGACGCCGGACTCGTCATCCACGAGGCCCGCTTCACGTACCAGAACTACGGCCTGCACTCCCTCGCCGACATGGGCGAGCACTGGGAGAACACGACCGGACTGCCCATCCCGCTCGGCGCGATCATCGCGAAGCGGAGCCTGGGCGAGGACCGGCTGCGCCGACTCGCCGAGGCGGTCCGCACATCGGTGCGCATGGCCTGGGACGACCCGGAGGCCTCCCGCCCCTACGTCCAGGAACACGCCCAGGAGATGGACCCGTCGGTGGCGGACCAGCACATCGGCTTGTACGTCAACGAGTTCACGGCCGACCTGGGCGAGAACGGCTATGCGGCGATCCGCGGTCTGCTCACGCGCGCGGCGGCCGAGGGGATCGTGCCCGCCCTCGGCCCGAACGCGCTCGCGTTTCCGTAGAGGTCGTGCGTCAGCGGCAGTTACACGTCCAGTTGGTCGGCCACCGCTCGCAGCAGGCCCGCGATCTTCGCGCCGGAGGCCTTGTCCGGGTAGCGGCCCTTTTCCAGCATCGGCGTGATGTTCTCGAGGAGAGTCGTCAAGTCCTGGACGATCGATGCCAGTTCGTCCGGCTTGCGGCGCTGCGCCGCGGCCACGGACGGGGTCGGATCGAGGATGGTCACGGAGAGCGCCTGGTCGCCGCGCTGTCCCGCGACGACGCCGAACTCGACACGCTGGCCCGGCTTGAGAGCGTCCACGCCGGCCGGGAGTACGGAGGAATGCACGAAGACGTCGCCGCCGTCGTCGCGGGAGAGAAAGCCGAAGCCCTTCTCGCTGTTGAACCACTTGACCTTGCCGGTAGGCACGTGAAGTCCTCGTCCTCGTACTCGTCATGCCGTTTCGTGCGATGAAGAACGGCGCTGGAAACGGCTCTGGATAGCACTGCAGCGGGCCGCCCGACCCGCCGGCACCAGGCTAATGGCCCAGGAGCCCGTGACAAGACGGCCCGAGGAACCCGGATTGTTCCTTCGCGCTGGGAACTACCCTGGTCGGGTGCGTGACAAAACCCAAGCGAATTCCGCCGGACCCGGCGACGGCCTCGTCAAGACCGGCGGCATCGTCTTCATCGTCGGAGCCGTGGCCACCCTGGCCACGATGGCTCCCCTGTTCCTCGGAACCGACCCGTTCCCGCCCATCGCCTACGCGGTGTGCATGCTGATGGGTGTCGGCTTCCTGATCTCCGCGGCCGGAGTGCTGCGCGGGATCGCCGCGCAGCGCCGTCAGGCCCGCTCGGCGACGTAGCGCTCCAGCCAGGCGGGGAACTCCGTCAGATCCGCGAGCACGACGTCCGCGCCGGCCTCGCGCAGCTCCGCCGCGTCGCACGGCCCCGTCGTGACCGCCACGGACAGCGCGTCGGCGGTGCGGGCGCCGCGCACGTCGCCGGTGTGGTCACCGACGTACACGGACGCGCCGTGCTCGCGCAGCGCCGTCGCCTTGCCCTCGGCCCACAGGTTGCCGATGACCTCGTCGGCGGCGATGTCCAGGTGTTCGAGGTGGAGCTTCGCGTTGGGCTCGTACTTCGCCGTGACGACGATCGCCCTGCCGCCCGCCGCGTGCACCGCGCCGACGGCCTCGTGCACGCCCGGCATCGCGTACGTCCCGGTGATGGCGTGTGCCGGGTAGAGCTCCCGGTACAGGTCGGCCATCTCCGGGATCCGCGCCTCGGGGAACCAGTACGCGAGCTCCTGCTCCAGCGGCGGGCCGAGCCGGGTCACGATGAGATCGGCGTCGAGCTGCGCGCCCGTACGGTCGGCGAGTTCCAGCCAGGTGTCCCTGATCCCCGGCCGTGAGTCGATCAGCGTCATGTCGAGGTCGAAGCCGACCGTCGGTCCCGCGGCTGATCCGTTCGCGCTCTCGTATGCACCCATGAGGGCCATTGTGCCTGGGCGTACGATTGCCGCTTAGCTAAGCCTTACCAACCTCGGATTGGTCCATGGGTCAGATCTCAGCCGCCCCCGCCGCGCGGCGACGCATCGTCTGGACGGCGGCCGCGCTCGTGGCCCTCGTTCTCGCGGTCCTGCTCAGCCTCGCCGTGGGCGCCCGCGCGATCGCCCCGTCCGCGGTCCTCGACGCGCTCGTGCACGGCGGCCACAGCGACGACGCCGAGGTCATCAGGGGCCTGCGGCTGCCGCGCACGCTCGTCGGCCTGATGGTCGGCGCCGCGCTCGCCCTCGCCGGGACCGTCCTCCAGGGCATCACCCGCAACCCCATCGCCGACCCCGGGATCCTCGGCATCAGCCAGGGCGCGTCGGTCGGCGTCGTCCTCGCGATCGCCTTCGCCGGCATCCACACGCTCACCGGCTACGTCTGGTTCGCGTTCGCGGGCGCGGCGCTCGCCTCCGTCGCCGTCTACGCCGTCGCCTCCAGCGGGCGCGGCGGCGCGACGCCGGTGAAACTCGCGCTCGGCGGTGCCGCGATCAACGCGCTCCTGGTCTCCGTCACCACGGCCGTCCTCACCACGAAGGCGTCCGCCATGGACGAGTTCAGGTTCTGGCAGGTGGGCTCGCTGTCCGGCCGGGACACCCACATCGTGGGCCAGATCTGGCCGTTCCTCGTCGTCGGCGTACTCCTCGTGCTGTCCGTCGCGCGGGGCCTCGACGCGCTCGCGCTCGGCGAGGACGTCGCCAAGGGACTCGGTCAGCGGGTCGCGACCGTACGGATCGTCGGCGGCCTCGGCGCGACCGTCCTGACCGGCGTCGGGGTGGCCGCCGCGGGACCGATCGCCTTCATCGGCCTGGCCGTTCCGCACATAGCCCGGGCCGTCGTGGGCAGCGACCACCGCTGGGTCCTGCCGATGGCGGCCCTCATCGGCCCCGTCATGCTTCTCGTCTCCGACACCGTGGGCCGCGTCGTCTTCCCGCCGAGCGAGGTGCCCGCGGGCGTGATGACCGCGCTGATCGGCGTCCCGTTCCTCGTCACCCTGGTCCGGCGCAAGGCGGTCCCCGCATGAGTACGACCACCGCGCCCCGGGTCCGCCCCGCCGGGTACTCCGTCGTCCGCGCGGGACGTGCCGCGTTCCTCCTGCACCGCAGGGCCGCCGTCGTCGCCGTGTCCCTCGTGGTCCTGCTCGCGGCCGCCAGCCTCGCCTATCTCTGCGTCGGTGAGTCCTTCGTCGCCCCCGCCGAGGTCCTCAGGGTCGTCACCGGCCGGCCGTCCCCGGACGAACTCGTCGTCGGCACGCTGCGCGCCCCCCGCATGGTCGTCGGGCTCCTCGTCGGCGCCGCGTTCGGCGTCGCGGGCGCGCTCATCCAGACCGTCGCCCGCAACCCGCTGGCGTCCCCCGACATCATCGGCATCAGCCAGGGCGCGAGCGCGCTGACCGTCGGCGCCATGACGTTCGGCGTCACGTCGTACGCGGTCCTGCCCTACCTCTCCGTACTCGGCGGCCTCCTCGCCGCGCTCCTCGTGTACGCCTTCGCGTGGCGCGGCGGACTGCACGCGACGCGCTTCGTCCTCATCGGCATCGGCTTCGCCATCGCGCTGCGGTCGGTGACGACGCTGTTCATGACGAAGGGCGACTACCTCGTCGCCCAGCAGGCACAGATCTGGATGACGGGCTCCCTCAACGGCCGCGGCTGGGCCGAGGCCGCTCCGCTCGGCTGGACCCTCCTCGTCCTCGTCCCGTTCGTCGCGTGGGCCGCCCGCGCCCAGCGCACCGTCTCCATGGACGACGACACGGCGACCGCGCTCGGCGTGCGCCTCGGCCGCGTACGCCTCGGCCTCGTGCTCCTGGGCGTCGTCCTCGCTTCCGTCGCGACCGGCGCCGCCGGACCCGTCGACTTCGTCGCGCTCCTGGCCCCGCAGATCGCCCGCCGGGTGACCCGCACCGCCCAGATCCCGCTCCTGTGCTCGGCGCTCCTGGGCGCGTTCATCGTCGTCGTGGCCGATCTGCTGGCCCGGCGCCTGTTCTCCCCCACCGAACTCCCGGTGGGTGTCCTCACGGCCGCCGTCGGGGCGCCGTACCTGATCTGGCTCATCATCCGCAGCCGTACGGGAGGAAACCGGTGACCCGGCTCAGCACCAGCGCGCTCACCCTCGCCTACGAGGACCGCACCGTCGTCCACGACCTCGACCTCGCCGTCCCCGACGGCCGCGTCACCGTCATCGTCGGACCCAACGCCTGCGGCAAGTCGACCACGCTGCGCGCTCTCGGCCGGCTGCTCAAGCCGAGGAGCGGCTCCGTGCTCCTCGACGGCGAAGCCCTCACCAGGCTGCCCACCAAGAAGATCGCCCAGCAGATCGGGCTGCTGCCGCAGACGCCCGTGGCGCCCGAGGCGATCACCGTCGCCGACCTCGTGGCCCGCGGCCGCCAGCCCCACCAGCACTGGTGGCAGCAGTGGTCCGACGCCGACGAGCGCGCCGTCACGGAGGCCATGGAACGCACCGACGTAGCGGCCCTCGCCGACCGCTCCGTCGACGAGCTCTCCGGCGGCCAGCGCCAGCGCGTGTGGATCGCCATGGCGCTGGCCCAGGAGACAGAGCTGCTGCTCCTGGACGAGCCGACGACGTATCTCGACATCGCCCACCAGGTCGAAGTCCTCGACCTCGTACGCCAGTTGAACCACGACAAGGACCGCACCGTCGTCCTCGTGCTGCACGACCTCAACCAGGCGGCGCGCTACGCCGACCATCTCGTCGCCATGAAGTCGGGCCGCATCGTCGCCGAGGGTCCGCCCGCCGAGGTCGTCACGGCGGATCTCGTACGGGAGGTGTTCGGCCTTGACTGCGTGGTCGTCCCCGACCCGGTGACCGGATCCCCGCTGATCGTCCCCGGCGCGCCCTGGCAGGCCGGTGCCCGGTCCGGCGCCGCGTCCGACTCCCTTTCCCGAAAGGCAGCCTCATGACCCGCAGCGCCCGCCCCGCCCTGACCGCCGGTGCCCTCGCCCTGACCGGCGCCCTGGCCCTGACCGCCTGCGGCTCGTCCGACGGGGACTCCGGCTCCGACGCGGCCGCGTCGGCGTCCGCGAAGACGCACACGGTCAGTACGGCGATGGGCGACGTGAAGGTGCCCGAACACCCCACCCGCGTCGTCGTCCTGGACACCGGCGAGCTCGACTCCGCCCTCACTCTCGGCGTGAAGCCGGTCGGCGCGACCCACGCGGCGACGGAGGAGGGCTTCCCGTCCTACCTGCCCGGAGACGAGGTGAAGGGCATCAAGGAGGTCGGCGAGATCGCCAACCCCGACATGGAGGCCGTCGCCGCCCTCGAGCCCGACCTCATCCTCACCAGCAAGGTCCGCGACGGCGCGCGCTACAAGCAGCTCAGCGCCATCGCCCCGACCGTGATGACGGAGTCCACCGGCACCGCCTGGAAGGAGAACTTCCAGGTCCACGCCGACGCGCTCGGCCGGACGGCCGAGGCGAAGAAGGTCGTCGCCGACTACGACGCGCACGTCGCGAAGGTGACCACCGCGATCGGCGGCAAGGAGAAGGCCGCCGCGACGGACATCAACTTCGTCCGCTTCGTCGAAGGCGCCGACATCCGCATCTACGGGAAGCAGAACTACATCGGCTCGATCCTCGGCGACCTCGGCGTGGGCCGCCCCGCCATCACCGACAAGGCCAAGGACGGGTTCTCGTACGACGTGAGCCCCGAGAAGATCGACCTCGCCGACGCGGACGTCGTCTTCACCTCGACCTACGGCGACCCGGGCAAGGCCAGGGCGACCGGGACGATGAAGAGCGGGCTGTGGAAGAACCTCAAGGCGTCCAAGGACGGCAAGGTCTTCAAGGTCGACGACAACCTGTGGATCGCGGGCATCGGTTACACCGCCGCGCACCAGATCCTCGACGAGTTCCAGAAGGACCTGACCGCGTAACAGGCCCTTGCGTCAGGGCCGTTGCCGCTGCGACCTCCACACCACGAAGAGCGCGGAGGCGACGGCCGCGCCCCGCACCACCCATGGCCACGTCGTGCCGATCGCGTCGCTCATCCGCCCGTCCGCGATCGGCTCGCCCCACCGCCCGGTGTTACGGCCCCACAGCCACACGAGCCCGGCCGTCACCGCAAGTCCCGGCAGCCACAGCACGGCCACCTTCGACTCGCCCTCGCTCAGCCGCCGCGACGCGTACGCGATGATCCAGCCGAGGCCCAGCGCGAACCAGTTGCCCATGACCGCGCCGGCGACCAGGAGTGCGGCGGCGAGCAGCAGGAGCGGGTTGGACCAGCCGGGCACGGACGGGAGGCGACGCCGTCCGGACGCCTTCCCCGTTCCCTTCTCCGTTCCCTTCCCCGTTCCCGTCTCCCGCTCGTCGTCCGGGAGTTCCTCCTCCGTCTCGGCCTCGGCCCTGCGTGCCCTGGGCGGTCGCGGGTCGTCCTTGCCCGGCGGCCTGAGTATCTCCGGGATCTCCACGCCGCCCACAAACCCCGGCACGCTGTCCGCAACTCCGAACGGGCTGCTGTCCACCCGCCACCAGTCCGGCTCCGAACCCGGCTCCCCCAGCTCGTCCGTCCCCGCCAGATGCGGCGGCGACGGCGCGTCCCGCGACGTCTCGTCCTCCTGCGGCTCCGCGCGCGGGCCCGGCACGATCCGCCGCAGGCCCTTCGGGCGCGGCTCCTTGGGCCGCTGCTCCTTCGACCGCTGCACGGGCACCGCCGCCCGCGGCGCCTCCGGCTGCGCCGAACCGCGGCCCGTGCCCGCGCCCGTGACCACCTCGTCCGGCGAGCCGAGGCCTTCCAGGATCCGGCGCACCGCCGCCGGACTGTCCACCGTCGTCTTCGCGCGCCGCGCCTCGATCTCGTTGCGCAGCTCCGACACCAGGCGCATCCGGGTGCCGGAGGGCAGTTGACGCTGCTGGGCCAGGTCGCCGACCCGGCTCAGATAGTCGAAGACGAGCTGATCGCTCTCGATCCCCACGAAGTCCCCTCCGGGGTGGTGGCGTTGACGGTTCGTTCACCCGTTTTACGACGTTACCGTGCCCGGCCCGGCACCGGGGGCCTCTTCCGGGCCCAGCGGGGCCGCCGCCCGCCGGGCCGGTCAGGCGCTACCGTGGCCCGGATGAGCACTCACGAGCCGGCCCGCGCCGCCGAGGACGGGAGCGGGGCGGGGAGTACGGCCCCCCGGTCCCTCGCCGAGGCGTTGCGCGCCCGCGACGACGCCTCCCTCGGCGCACTCCTGCGCGCCCGCCCCGATCTGCTCAGTCCCGTCCCGAGCGACCTCACCCAGCTGGCCACCCGCGCGGGCACCCGCGCCTCCGTGATCCGCGCGCTCGAGCACCTGGACCGCTTCACGCTCCAGACCGCGGAAGCGCTGGCCGTCGCCCCGGAACCCACCACGTACGGCACGCTCCTGGCCCTGCTCGCCGGCGACGAAGGCGACGACGCGGGCGTGGACGCCCGCACCGTTTCCGCGGCCCTGCCGCACGCCGTCGCCTCCCTGCGCGAACAGGCCCTGCTATGGGGGCCCGACGACCGGCTCCGCCTCGTGCGCACCGCCCGTGAGCTGCTCGCCCCCGCGCCCCAGCGGCCCTCCCCCACGGGCCTCGGCCCGACGGTCGCCGAGGCCACCGCGGGCATGTCCCCCGGCCGTATCCAGGAGATCGTGACGGCCGCGGGCCTTCCCTCCACGCACGACCCGGTCTCCGCCGTCGCCTCGCTGACCGCGCTCTTCACCGAGCGGCCCCGCATGTCGGCCCTCCTCGACGAAGCGCCGGCGGACGCCGTAGAGGTCCTCTCCCGGCTCGTCTGGGGCCCGCCCTACGGCCAGGTCACCGCCGAACCCGCCGCCCATCTGCGCTGGCTCCTCGACCGCGGCCTCCTGCTGCCCACGGCTCCCGGAACCGTCGTCCTGCCCCGCGAGGCCGCCCTCCATCTGCGCGGCGGACGCGCCCACCGCGCCCTGGAACCCGTACCTCCCGCCGTCGATTCGGCCGCCACCCACCGGGCCACCGTCGTGAACGCGACCGCCGCCGGGCAGGCCTACACCGCGCTCGCCACCGTCGAGGAGCTCCTCAAGGACTGGGACGAGGGCGGGCCCGCCGTCCTCCGGGCCGGCGGGCTCAGCGTGCGGGACCTCAAGCGCACCGCCGCCGCACTCGACACCACCGAGCCCCTCGCCGCGTTCTGGGTCGAACTCGCCTACGCCGCCGGGCTCATCGCCTCCGACGGCGAGGCCGACGAGCAGTACGCCGCGACGCCCGCCTACGACAACTGGCTGGAGCAGCCCGCCGCCGAGCGCTGGGTCCGGCTCGTCGCCGCCTGGTTCCCCGCCACCCGCACGTCCGGCCTGGTCGGCGGGCGCGACGGTGCCGTCTCCGCCGCCGGGCGCACCCTCTCCGTGCTCGGGCCGCACCTCGACCGCTCCGCCGCTCCCGAGGTCCGCCGCCGCGTGCTCGCGCTCCTGTCCGAGCTCCCCGAGGGCGCCTCCCCGGACCCCGAGACCCTGCTCGCCCGGCTCCGCTGGGAGCGGCCCCTGCGCGGTGCCGCCTCCTCCGACGACGCCGGTGACCCCGACGACCTGCGCGCCCGCATCGCCCGGTGGACCCTCACGGAGGCGGAGCTGCTCGGCGTCACCGGGCGGGGTGCCCTGTCCGAGCACGGGCGGACGCTTCTTGACGGCGGGGGCGCAGCCGCCACTTCGGCGGAGGCGGCCGCTGTCGCCCTGCTCGCGCCGCTGCTGCCCGAGCCGCTGGACCATGTCCTCCTTCAGGCCGACCTGACCGCCGTCGCCCCCGGGCCCCTGGAACGGCCGCTCGCCGAGGCGCTCTCCGTCCTCGCCGACGTCGAGTCCAAGGGCGGGGCGACCGTCTACCGGTTCACGCCGGGGTCCGTACGGCGCGCCCTCGACTCCGGGCGCACCGCCTCCGACCTGCACGACTTCCTGAACACGCACTCCCGTACGCCCGTGCCGCAGCCCCTCGCGTACCTCATCGACGACGTGGCCCGTAAGCACGGGCATCTGCGCATCGGCGCCGCCTCCGCGTACGTGCGCTGCGACGACGACGTGCTCCTGGGCGAGATCCTCGCCGACAAGCGCTCGGCCGGCCTGCGTCTGCGGCGGCTCGCGCCGACCGTCCTGGCCGCGCAGGCCGATCCCGCGGCGCTCCTGGAGGGCCTGCGTCAGATGGGGTTCGCGCCCGCCGCGGAGAGTCCCGAGGGCGATGTCCTGATCACCCGCGCCCACGCCCGCCGCACCGGGCCGCGCAGCGCCCCCGAGCCCGTCCCGGAGGGGCCGCCGGTTCCGGACGGCACGCTCCTGACCGCCGCCGTGCGCGCGATCCGCGCGGGTGACCTCGCCTCCACGACCCCGCGCAAGCACGCGCCGGGCGAGCAGAGCGGGGCGCTTCCCCGCACCAGCGCGGCGGAGACGCTGGCCACGATGCAGGCGGCCGTCCTGACCGGCGAGGCCGTGTGGATCGGCTATGTGAACGCGGAGGGCTCCGCCAGCCAGCGCGTCATCGCCCCGATCCGGGTGGAGGGCGGGTTCGTCACCGCCTACGACCACACCGCGGACGAGGTCCGGACGTATCCGCTGCACCGGGTGACCGGGGTGGCCGAGCTGGAGGCCGAGGCCTGACGCCGGGCCCGTGCCCCCGCGTCCCGTCGGCGACCGACCGTACGCGGTTCGTACGCGCCATGCGGCACACTGGACGTTTGGCCCCGCGCCTCGCGGAGCGCGGTGGAAGGGATACACGTGAACGGACCGCTCATCGTCCAGAGTGACAAGACGCTGCTCCTGGAGGTCGACCACGACCAGGCCGACGCCTGCCGTCGCGCCATCGCGCCCTTCGCCGAGCTGGAGCGCGCCCCGGAGCACATCCACACCTACCGGCTGACGCCGCTGGGCCTGTGGAACGCGCGGGCCGCCGGCCACGACGCCGAGCAGGTCGTGGACGCCCTCGTCGAGTACAGCCGCTACCCCGTCCCGCACGCGCTCCTGGTCGACATCGCCGAGACCATGGACCGGTACGGGCGTCTCACGCTGTCCAAGCACCCGGCGCACGGTCTCGTCCTGACGACCACGGACCGGCCTGTGCTTGAGGAGATCCTCCGTTCCAAGCGCGTGGCCCCGCTGGTCGGCGCCCGCATCGACGCCGACAGCGTCGCCGTGCACCCCTCGGAGCGCGGGCAGATCAAGCAGACGCTCCTCAAGCTGGGCTGGCCGGCCGAGGACCTCGCCGGTTACGTGGACGGCGAGGCGCACCAGATCGATCTCGCGGAGGACGGCTGGGCGCTGCGCCCGTACCAGAAGCAGGCCGTCGAGGGCTTCTGGCACGGCGGGTCCGGCGTGGTCGTGCTGCCCTGCGGCGCCGGCAAGACGCTCGTGGGCGCCGGCGCGATGGCCGAGGCCAAGGCGACGACGCTCATCCTCGTCACCAACACCGTCTCCGCCCGGCAGTGGAAGCACGAGCTGGTCAAGCGGACGAGCCTGACCGAGGACGAGATCGGCGAGTACAGCGGGACGAAGAAGGAGATCCGGCCCGTCACCATCGCCACGTATCAGGTCCTGACCACGAAGCGGAAGGGCATCTATCCGCATCTGGAGCTCTTCGACTCCCGCGACTGGGGGCTCGTGATCTATGACGAGGTGCATCTGCTGCCCGCGCCCGTCTTCAAGTTCACCGCCGATCTCCAGGCCCGGCGGCGCCTCGGCCTCACCGCGACGCTGGTGCGTGAGGACGGGCGCGAGTCGGACGTCTTCTCGCTGATCGGGCCCAAGCGCTTCGACGCTCCGTGGAAGGAGATCGAGGCCCAGGGCTACATCGCCCCCGCCGACTGTGTCGAGGTGCGCGTCAATCTCACCGACAGCGAGCGGCTCGCCTACGCGACCGCGGAGGCCGAGGAGAAGTACCGCTTCTGCGCCACGACGGCGACCAAGCGGAAGGTGACGGAGGCCCTCGTGCGTAAGCACCAGGGCGAGCAGACCCTCGTCATCGGGCAGTACATCGACCAGCTCGACGAGCTCGGCGAGCATCTGGACGCCCCCGTCATCAAGGGCGAGACCAGCAACGCCCAGCGCGAGAAGCTCTTCGACGCGTTCCGCAACGGCGAGATCTCCGTCCTCGTCGTGTCCAAGGTCGCCAACTTCTCCATCGACCTGCCCGAGGCCACGGTCGCGATCCAGGTGTCCGGCACCTTCGGGTCCCGGCAGGAGGAGGCCCAGCGCCTCGGCCGCGTCCTGCGCCCGAAGGCCGACGGGCACGAGGCCCGCTTCTACTCCGTCGTCGCCCGCGACACCATCGACCAGGACTTCGCGGCCCACCGCCAGCGCTTCCTCGCCGAGCAGGGCTACGCGTACCGCATCATCGACGCCGACGAACTCCTCGCGGGCGGGCAGGGCAGCTGACCGGTCAAGGGTGAGGGCCCGTCCACCGTGTGGGGACGGGCCCTGCTTGCTTGCTTGCTTGCTCCTACGCCTGCGGCCTGAAGTTCCTCAGCCGCAGGCTGTTGCCCACGACGAACACCGATGAGAACGCCATCGCCGCGCCCGCGATCATCGGGTTCAGCAGGCCCGCCGCGGCCAGCGGCAGCGCGCCGACGTTGTAGGCGAACGCCCAGAACAGGTTGGTGCGGATCGTCCCCAGCGTCCGCCGGGACAGGCGGATCGCGTCGGCCGCCGCCCTCAGGTCGCCGCGGACCAGCGTCAGGTCGCCGGCCTCGATCGCCGCGTCCGTGCCCGTGCCCATCGCGAGCCCCAGGTCGGCCTGTGCCAGGGCCGCCGCGTCGTTGACGCCGTCGCCGACCATGGCCACGGAACGCCCTTCGCCTTGCAGCCTCTTGACGACGTCGACCTTGTCCTGCGGCATGACCTCCGCGATCACCTCGTCGATGCCCACCTCGGCGGCCACCGAGCGTGCCACGGCTTCGTTGTCACCGGTGAGGAGGATGGGCGTCAGGCCCAGGCCCCGCAGTCGCCGTACCGCCTCCGCGCTGGTCTCCTTCACCGCGTCCGCGACTTCGAGGACGGCCCTGGCCTCCCCGTCCCAGGCCACCGCGACGGCCGTACGCCCCGCCGCCTCTGCCTCCGCCTTGGCCCTCTCCAGCTCCACCGGCAGCCGGATCTCCCACTCGCCCAACAGCTTTACGCGGCCGACGAGTACGGCGTGGCCGTCCACGACGCCCTGCACGCCGAGCCCGGGAAGGTTGGCGAAGTCCTCGACGACGCCGAGCTTGCCCACCTTCTCGCGGGCCCCGTCGGCGATCGCCCGCGCGATCGGGTGCTCCGAGGAGTGCTCCAACGCCCCCGCGACACGCAGGACTTCACCCGCGTCCGTGCCGTGCGCCACATGCGTGGCGAGCAGTGTCATCCGGCCGGTCGTGACCGTTCCGGTCTTGTCCAGGACGATCGTGTCGACCGCGCGCGTGGTCTCCAGGACCTCCGGGCCCTTGATGAGGATGCCGAGCTGCGCGCCGCGCCCCGTGCCGACCATCAGCGCCGTCGGTGTGGCGAGGCCCAGGGCGCAGGGGCAGGCGATGATGAGGACGGCGACGGCCGCGGTGAAGGCGGCGGTGATCCCGGCGCCGTTGCCGAGCCAGAACCCGAGCGTGGCCAGCGCGAGCCCGATGACGACCGGCACGAACACGGCGGAGATCCTGTCGGCGAGGCGCTGCGCCGCCGCCTTGCCGTTCTGCGCGTCCTCCACGAGGCGTGCCATACGGGCGAGTTGGGTGTCGGCGCCGACGCGGGTGGCCTCGACGACGAGGCGTCCGCCGACGTTCAGCGTCGCGCCGGTGACGGCGTCCCCGACGGCGACCTCCACGGGCACGGACTCGCCGGTCAGCATCGAGGCGTCCACGGCGGAGGCGCCCTCGACCACGGCCCCGTCGGTGGCGATCTTCTCGCCGGGCCGTACGAGGAACCGGTCGCCGACCTTCAACTCGCTGACGGGGACGGTCTCCTCACGTCCGCCCTCGCGCACCAGCGTGACGCTCTTGGCGCCGAGTTCGAGCAGCGCCTTGAGTGCCGCGCCGGCCTTCCGCTTGGACCTGGCCTCGAAGTAGCGCCCGGCGAGGATGAAGGCGGTGACGCCTGCGGCGGCCTCCAGGTAGATGTTCCCGGCGCCGTCGCTGCGGGCGATGGTCAGCTCGAAGGCGTGCGTCATCCCGGGCGTGCCGGCGGTTCCGAAGAAGAGCGCCCACACCGACCAGAGGAACGCGGCCGACGTGCCGACGGAGATGAGGGTGTCCATGGTCGCGGCGCCGTGCCGTGCGTTGGTGAAGGCGGCCTTGTGGAAGGGCCAGGCCGCGTACGTCACGACGGGCGCCGTCAGCGTGAGGGACAGCCACTGCCAGTACTCGAACTGGAGGGCGGGGATCATCGCCATCGCCACGACGGGCACGGCGAGTGCGACGGCGGTGACCAGTCGCTGCCGGAGCGGCGCGAGCGGGTCGGCCGACGCGTCCGGCTCCGCTTCCTCCGCCTTTTCCCCGACGGTCCGGGGCGGCTCCTGGGCCGTGTACCCGGTGGCCTCGACCGTGGCGATCAGGTCGGCCACCGCCACCCCGTCGGTGAAGGTGACCTTCGCCTTCTCCGTCGCGTAGTTGACGGTCGCCTCCACGCCGTCCATCCGGTTCAGCTTCTTCTCGATCCGGGCGGCGCACGAGGCACAGGTCATGCCGCCGATGGCGAGTTCCACCTCTGCCGCCTGGGCGGCGGAGGGCGCGGTGGCGGCTGGATGCGCCGACATGAGGCCTCCTCGGTTGCGGTCTGCTCCGGTACCCGGGGCGGGTATCGCTCACGAGATCCAATCTATACCCATGGGGGGTATCCGACGCAAGTGTTCCCGCCGCTTGACTTAATACCCCCTGGGGGTATGGTCGGGCTATCAGCCACCGGACACCGACACCGTCCGCACACCAGGAGCCGTCATGCAGACCGGACTGAAGATCACCGCCTTCGCGGCCGCCGTCGCCGCGACCTTCGGCACCGCGTACGGGGTGGGCAAGAGCGTGGACCCCGTCACCGCGGGCGAACAGAAGGCGGCAGGGCACGCGGAGGAAGGACACGCGAAGGAAAAGGAAGCGGAGGAAGCACGGGACGGGCACGCCGGCCACGGCGCATCGGCCGCCGGGGCCGTTGCCGTCCCGGGCGGGCTGCAGATCTCCGAGCGCGGCTACACGCTCGACCTGCGGACCCGGCACCTCGCGGCCGCCGGCGAGCGCACCGAGCTGAGTTTCGCGATCACCAAGGACGACACGGGCCGCAGGGTCACCGCGTACCGCACGGAGCACGGCAAGCAGCTGCACCTGATCGTGGCCTCGCGGGACCTCACGGTCTACCGCCATCTGCACCCGGCCCGAGCGGCCGACGGCACCTGGAAGACACCGGTCGAGCTGCCGAAGGCGGGCGGTTACCGCGTCTTCGCCGACTTCACCCCGCAGGCGGAGAAGGAGGGCCTCACCCTCGGGGCGGACCTGGCGGTCGCCGGAAAATACGCGCCCCGGGACCTTCCGGCGGCCTCCCGGACCGCCGGCGCCGGCGACGGCTACGAGGTGCGGCTGAGCGGCGGCCTCGGCGCGGGATCGGCGAGCGAGCTGACCCTGAGCGTCGCGAAGAACGGGAAGCCGGTCACCGACCTCCAGCCCTACCTCGGCTCGTACGGGCACCTGGTCGCCCTGCGCTCCGGCGACCTCGCGTACCTCCACGTGCACCCGAACAAGGGCGGGCCGGGGCCGGAGGTGTCGTTCACGGCGACGGCGCCCAGCACCGGGACGTACCGCCTCTTCCTGGACTTCAGGCACAACGGCACCGTGCGGACGGCGGAATTCACGGTGCACGCCGGGAAGAGCGCGGGTGATCATCCGAAGGAGCACGGCCACTGATCACCTGTCGGCGCGGGCCGTCTGCGCGTAGGCTGACCTATTGGACTAGACCTCTAGGCCCTGTTGTGACGACAGGCCGGAGGCCCGGCCGCCACCGCATCCGCACCCGCCTCCGTAACCGACAAAGGGGTCCCATGAGCAAGCGTGCAGTCCTGGAGGTGATCGCGCTCGGCGCCGAGGACGCCGTCGCGGCCCAGGCAGGAGGGGCCGACCGGCTTGAGCTGGTCACCGACATGGCGGCGGACGGGCTCACCCCGTCGCACGAGACGTTCGGCCGGATCCGCGCGGCCGTCGGCATCTCGCTGCGGGTCATGATCCGGCTCGCGGACGGTTTCGCGGCGGGCGACCTGGACGCGCTGGCCGAGACCGCGCGTGGGCTGCGCGCGGAAGGGGCCGACGAGTTCGTGCTCGGCTTCCTCGACCCGGCGGGCGGCCCCGACCTCGCGGCGGTCGAACGGATCACGGCGGAGCTGGACGGCTGCCGCTGGACCTTCCACCGCGCGATCGACCGGGCCGCCGACCGCGACGCCCTGCGCAAGCAGCTCGCGCACGCGCCGGGCCTCGACACGTATCTGACGGCCGGTTCACCGGACGGCGTGGACGCCGGGCTCGACGTCCTGGCGGCGGAGGCGGCCCGCTCGGGCGAACCGGGTTACGAACAGCGGATCCTGGTCGGCGGCGGCCTCCGCCTCGACCACCTGCCGCGCCTGAAGGCGGCGGGCATCGACGCCTTCCACATCGGCGGCGCGGCCCGCCCCCAGGGCTGGACGGCCCCGGTGTCGACGGACGCGGTCCGCACGTGGCGGGAAGCGGTCGACGCGGGGCTGTAGGGCCCCCGGCCCCCTACAGCGCTCCCCCGAGCTGCTCCGGCAGCTCCGCGGCGTGGACCACCACCAACCCGGAGACGGCTCGGGTCAGCGCCACGTACAGGCGACGCAGTCCGGTCCGCTCGTCGGGTTCGCCGTCGACCACGGCGGCGGGCTCGTCGAGGACCACGTAGTCGTATTCGAGGCCCTTCGCGAGTGAGGCCGGCACGAGGGTGAGGCGGGTCTGCGCGGTGGTCTCCTCGCCGGGGCCCAGGTAGGTGAGCCCGCCGTCGGCGAGGGCCGCGGCCAGGGCCGGGATGCGGGCGTCGGCCGCGATGAGGCCCACGGACCCCTCCCGCTCCAGCGCCTCGGCGCAGGCGGCGACCACGTCGTCGGCCCCGTTCGCCGCCTCCCGGACCTCGAAGGCGCCGGGGTTCTCACGGACGGACGAGACGGGCGCGAGACCGGGCGCGATGTGGGGCAGCAGCCGGGACGCGTACGCGATGACGTCGCGCGGCACGCGGAATCCGACGGTCAGCTCCTCGACCACGGCCTCCTCCTTGCCCAGATGCCGCAGCGCCTCGGCCCAGCTGCGCGTGGCCCAGGGCGTCGTGCCCTGCGCGAGGTCGCCGAGGACGGTGGCGGACCCGGTGGTGCAGCGCCGCCCGACGGCCCGGTACTGCATGGGCGAGAGGTCCTGTGCCTCGTCGAGCACCACATGCCCGAGGGAGTGCGTACGGGCGACGAGATCGGTGACCTCGTCGATCAGCACCGCGTCGGCGGAGGACCACTTGGCGGCCCGCACGCTGCGCGCCGGCCGCTCCCACAGCACGCACTTCTGCTCGTCCTCGCTGAACACACCCTCCGCGTGCTCGGCGAGGAACTCGGCGTCGGACAGCAGCCGCAGCACGAGCTTCGCGGGATCGACGGCGGGCCACAGGACCTTCACGGCGGCCTTGACGGCCGCGTTCCTGGCCACGGAGTCCTGCACACGGTCGTCGGGGGCTTCGCCCGACCGCTCCATCTGCACGAGAACGGCGTGGGCGATGCGCTGCGGAAGGGCGTCGCGGGCGGCGCCGTACCGCATGTCCCGGGCCATCAACTCCCGCACGATCTCCTCGAGTTCATACGCGGGCACGCGCCAGCGCCGGGACCCGCGCACGACCACGACGGGCTCCACGGGCAGCGTGATGTGCGAGCGCACGGCCCGCCGCAGCACCTCGGCCATCCGCGCGTCGCCCTTGACCACTGCGGCGTCCGCGCCGTCGGCGCCCCGCACCTCCACATGGGCGACGAGGTCGTCGACGGTTGCCTGCTTGACCTCCAACTCACCCAGGGCAGGGAGCACTTGCTCGATGTAGTGGAGGAAGGACCGGTTCGGCCCGATGACGAGGGTCCCGGTACGGGCCAGCCGCTCGCGGTGGGCGTAGAGCAGGTAGGCGACACGGTGGAGGCCGACAGCGGTCTTCCCGGTCCCGGGCCCTCCCTGGACACACACGGACCCCGAGAGCCCGCTGCGCACGATCTCGTCCTGCTCGGGCTGAATGGTGGCGACGATGTCGCGCATGGGTCCGACGCGGGGGCGCTCGATCTCGGCCTGGAGCAGCGCGCTCACGACCTCGGCCTCGGCGGGGTCGGACAGCCGCTCGTCCTCGTACGCGGTGAGATCCCCGCCCGTGTAACCGAACCGCCGCCGCAGCCCGACGTCCATCGGGTCCTTCTTCGAGGCGCGGTAGAAGGGCTGTGAGACGGGGGCGCGCCAGTCGATGACCATCGGATCGCCCACCGCGTCGTGAACATGCCGCCGCCCGATGTAGAACCGCTCCCCCTCGGCTCCCTCGGCCTGGTCCGCGCCGGGGGCGTGCAGGTAGTCGAGCCGCCCGAAGAACAAGGGGGTGTGCGACAGATCGGCCAGGGCCTTGATCCGGTCGTCGATCTGGCGCTGCAGAACAGCGGCGTTCACCCAGTTCGCGGTGACGTCGGCGATGTCGAGGGATTCCACGTCCTCGCGCATGGCGCGCAGGGCGGCACGGGACGACGTGAGGTGGGCGCGCTCGCGGGAGAGCGGGTCGTCGAGGGACACGGGCTATGCCTCCGGGCTCCGGGGGTTCGGTTACACACGGCAGCCGGCCGGTTTCCGTCCGGGCGGCGGCGCTCCACGGAGGGAGGCGGGCAAGGCGGACCACCTTACTCCCGCCCCGGCACACGACCAACACATTTATTTCCCCGGGGAGCCATGGAGGGCCGGGCCCTAGGGGGCGGATCACCCCCAGGACGCACCCCGGCCGCCGCAACCTACACCTCCGGACCGATGTGCACGGAATGCCCGTATTCCACCATGGAGCCATGACAACCATGACCTTCACCCACGGTGCCACCGCAGCCACGGAAACCCACCACCCCCACCGCCTCGGAAACGTCCTGCGCGCGGCCAAGGTCATCGTGACCACGGCGCTCGGCGTGGTCCTTCTGGGCGAGTACGACGAGGAGGCCGGCGTACAGAAGCGAACATCCGCGTACGAGCCACCCCCGGACTAGAGCGAAAGGGCCCGCCGACAGGGCCCGCCGACAGGGTCTAGGGTCGCCGCATGCGGGACGACCTGAGGAAAGCCTGGGCGGACACACTCGCCGCGGCGCAGCCCACGACAGCCACCCCGACGACCCCGGAGGCCTACGCGGACAACCTCCTGGCCCGCTGGGCGGAGCCACAGCGCCGCTATCACACGACGACGCACCTCAAGGCGGTCCTGGACCACATCGACGCACTGGAGGACCACGCGGACGACCCGGCCCTGGTCCGTCTCGCGGCCTGGTTCCACGACGCGGTGTATCTCCCCGAGCGCTCGACGAACGAGGAGCGCTCGGCGCGCCTCGCGGAACGGGCCCTGGCGGAAGCGGGCCTGACAGAGCGGCAGATCGACGAGGTGAGCCGCCTGGTCATGCTCACGGTGACGCACGACCCGGACGGGGACGACCACAACGGCGCGGTCCTGTGCGACGCGGACCTGGCGATCCTGGCGGCGTCCCCGGGCGCGTACGCGGCCTACGCGGCGGCGGTCCGGGAGGAGTACGGCTTCGTACCGGACGAGCCGTTCCGCGAGGGCCGCGCCGCGGTCCTGCGCCAGCTTCTCGCCCTGCCCCGCCTGTTCCGCACCCCGTACGGCGCGGCGCACTGGGAGGAGCGGGCCCGCGAGAACCTCACAGCCGAGCTGGCCCTGCTGACTCCGCAAACCGGTTGATCGGCGCGCGCCGCTGTCGCATCCTCGGCCCATGACACTCCTCACCATCGCGGCCGCGCGTGTACGCCTGCACGAGCTGTCCCTGGAGTCGGCCAGGGACCTGAATGCGGACAGCGGGTCGGGCGGCTTCGCCTGGCTGGACGGCGACGCACCGGACGGCACCCGGACCGGCTCGGGGAACACGGTGAAGGCGCACGCGGCGGGCACGTACCGCGAGGGCTGGGGAACGTACGCGATCGTGCGGGTCGAGGACGGACGCGCGGTGGGCGGGATCGGCTTCCACAGCGCGCCGGACGAGGAGGGCCGCGTGGAGATCGGTTACGACGTGACGGAGGGGGCGCGCGGCCGGGGCTACGCGACGGAGGCGGTGACCGCGATAGCCGCGTGGGCACTGTCGCAGCCGGGCGTCACGGCGGTGACGGCGAACACGGACCTGGACAACGGGCTGTCGCAACGGGTACTTGAGCGCGTCGGTTTCGTACGGATTTCGACGACGGCGGACCTCTGCGCCTACGAACTGTCGGGAATTTAAGCAACGCTGCGTCGCGTTGTGTCACGTCATGCCTGACTCTGCTCGAAAAGCTCCCGGAGACACCGCCGAAGACACCCCTGCGGGCGGCTCCACCCGTATGCCGTCGGCCGTCTACATCCTGGGCCTCGCGGTGTTCGCACTGGGCACGTCCGAGTTCATGCTGTCCGGCATCCTGCCCGCGATCGCCGACGACATGGACGTCACGATCCCGCAGGCGGGCCTGCTGATATCGGCGTTCGCGATCGGCATGGTGGTGGGCGCGCCGCTGCTCGCCGTGGCGACGCTGCGCCTGCCGCGCCGCACCACACTCATCGCACTGATCTCGGTGTTCGGCCTGGGCCAGGTCGCGGGCGCGCTGGCGCCGACGTACGCGGTCCTGTTCGCGTCGCGGATCGTGAGCGCGCTCGCCTGCGCCGGGTTCTGGGCCGTGGGCGCGGCAGTTGCCATCGCGATGGTGCCGGTGACACAGCGGGCGCGGGCCATGGCGGTGATGATCGGCGGTCTGTCGATCGCCAACGTGCTGGGCGTCCCGGCGGGCGCGTTCCTCGGTGACGGTCTGGGCTGGCGGGCGGCGTTCTGGGCGGTGGGCGTGGCATCGGCGATCGCGCTGGTGGGGGTGGTGGCGCTGATCCCGCGGATCCCGCTCCCGGCGCAGAGGCCGCGGCCGCGGCGCGAGCTGGCGATCTACCGGGACAGCCAGGTCTGGCTGTCGATCACGGTGACGGCGCTGGCCGCGGGCGGCGTGTTCTGCGCGTTCAGTTATCTGTCGCCGCTGCTCACGGATGTGGCGGGCCTGGACGAGGGCTGGGTCCCGACGGTCCTCGCGCTCTTCGGTGTCGGCGCGCTGGTCGGCACGACGGTCGGGGGCCGGGTCGCCGACGCGCATCTCTTCGGAGTGCTGCTGAGCGGGATCACGGCGTCCACGGTGTTCCTGGTGGCACTCGCGCTGCTCGGCGGGTTCGCGGTGGCGGCGGTGATGCTGTCGTTCCTGCTGGGCTTCTCGGCGTTCTACACGGCACCGGCGCTGAACGCCCGCATGTTCAACGTGGCGGGCGCGGCCCCCACGCTCGCCGGGGCGACGACGACGGCGGCGTTCAACCTGGGCAACACGGGCGGGCCGTGGCTCGGCGGCACGGTGATCGACGCGGGGCTCGGCTACCCGGCGACGGCGTGGGCGGGCGCGGCGATGACGGTGACGGCGATCGGCGCGACGGCGGTGTCGCTGCGCCTGCACCGCGGACCGGCCACGAAGCTCGTGGCGTCGTCCGGCCCCAAGGACCTCAACTCCCCACCGCGGGACGCCCCTTCGGCCTCCGCAGCCCCGCCTCGGTGAGCCTGCGCACCAGCTCCTTCGAGCCGACCTTCACGGCCCCGGCCCGCACCGCGTCCTCGTAGCGGTGCGACGGCAGGTCGTAGTGGTCGCGCTCGAAGGCGCGGGGCGGGACGCCGAGCCGCTCGGCGAAGAGATGGAGCTCGTCGAAGGAGAGGTCGCTGACCACGTGGGACCACATGCGCCCGTGGCCGGGCCAGGTCGGCGGATCGATGTAGACGGTCATCGCGCGACGGTTCCGAGGGACCCCACGGGCGCCACGACCACGCCCGCCTCGCTGCACACCCAGTGCGGGTCGGGGCCCAACTCCGGTTCCACATCGAGGGCGTGGGGTTCGCCGGAGCCGCACACCGGGCACAGGGGCCAGCGGCCGAAGCGTTGGAGGAGTCCGTCCTGGACGTCCTGCGCTACGAGCCCGGCGACGTAGTCGACCCCCTCCGGCCACTGCTCGACCCACCAGCGACGGTGCACTATGGAGTCCTCGACCAGGGAGACGACGTCGGCGTGGGCGACCTCGCCGGAGCCGAGGTCGGCGAGTACGAGGGCGCGGGCCGCGTGCAGTGCCTGTTCGAGGGGGCTGATGTGGTCCATGCAGCCCATTGTGCTCCCTCGGCGTACGGGCCCCTCAGAACGTCCGAAGGACCCTGAGTGACGTGCCGTACGGCACAGTCGAAGGACTCTTGACGTCTCACCCCCCTGAAAATATCTTTCAAATGTGACCAGCAACGTGAAGGAAATTTTCGCAGGCGACGCGCCGCCCGCCCCGGCCGCCCTCGCGGCCAAGGTGCGGACCCTCGCGCCGTCGATGACCCGCTCCATGCAGCGGGTCGCCGAAGCCGTCGCCGGCGACCCGGCCGGCTGCGCGGCCCTCACGGTCACCGGCCTGGCCGAGCTCACCGGCACCAGCGAGGCGACGGTGGTCCGTACCGCCCGCCTCCTCGGCTACCCCGGATACCGGGACCTGCGCCTCGCCCTCGCCGGGCTCGCCGCCCAGCAGCAGTCGGGCCGCGCCCCCGCCGTCACCGCGGACATAGCGGTCGACGACCCCATCGCCGACGTCGTCGCGAAGCTCGCGTACGACGAGCAGCAGACCCTCGCCGACACCGCGGCCGGCCTCGACACCGTGCAGCTCGGCGCGGCCGTGAACGCGCTGGCGGGCGCCCGCCGCATCGACATCTACGGCATCGGCGCGTCCAGCCTCGTCGGCCAGGACCTCGCCCAGAAGCTCCTGCGCATCGGGCTGATCGCCCACGCCCACGGCGACCCGCACCTGGCGATCACCAACGCCGTGCAGCTGCGCGCCAAGGACGTCGCCATCGCCATCACGCACTCCGGATCGACCGGTGACGTGATCGAACCGCTGCGCGTCGCCTTCGAGCACGGGGCCGCCACGATCGCGATCACCGGCCGCCCCGACGGCCCGGTCTCGCAGTACGCCGACCACATATTGACCACGTCCACGGCGCGCGAGAGCGAGCTGCGGCCGGCCGCGATGTCGTCCCGCACGAGCCAGCTGCTCGTCGTGGACTGCCTGTTCGTGGGCGTCGCGCAGCGTACGTACGAGACGGCGGCCCCCGCCCTGTCGGCGTCGTACGAGGCGCTCGCGCACCGTCACACGCCGCGCGGCTCCCGCTAGGCGACGCGCGCCCCCTCCCCCCTCCGACCCCATCGCCGCACCGGAAAGAGCCGCACACGTCATGACCTCCACGACCGACGCCGCCGACAACTACAGCGAACTGCGCGCCCAGCTCGCCACGCTCACCACGGAGGCGTTCCGCCCGGAGCTCTCCGAGATCGACCAGCTGTCGACGCTGGAGATCGCGCAGATCATGAACGGCGAGGACGCGAGCGTCCCCACCGCCGTCGCCGAGCAGCTCCCGCAGATCGCCGCCGCGATCGACGGCACGGCCGAGCGGATGGCCCGCGGCGGCCGCCTCGTCTACGCGGGCGCGGGCACGGCCGGCCGGCTCGGCGTCCTGGACGCGTCCGAGTGCCCGCCCACGTTCAACACCGACCCGAGGGAGGTCGTCGGCCTGATCGCGGGCGGCCCGAGCGCCATGATCAAGGCGGTCGAGGGCGCCGAGGACTCCAAGGAGCTCGCGGCCCAGGACCTGGACGCACTGGGCCTGACGGCGGACGACGTCGTGGTCGGCATCTCGGCCTCGGGCCGCACCCCGTACGCGATCGGCGCCGTCGAGCACGCGCGCGACCGGGGCGCCCTCACGATCGGCCTGTCCTGCAACGCGGACAGCGCGCTCGCGGCGGCCGCGGACCACGGCATCGAGGTCGTCGTCGGCCCCGAGCTCCTCACCGGTTCCACCCGGCTGAAGGCGGGCACGGCCCAGAAGCTCGTCCTCAACATGCTGTCGACGATCACCATGATCCGGCTCGGCAAGACGTACGGGAACCTGATGGTGGACGTCCGCGCCTCGAACGAGAAGCTGCGCGCCCGCTCCCGTCGGATCGTCGCCCTGGCCACGGGCGCGGACGACGCCGACATCGAGGCCGCACTCGCCGCGACGGACGGGGAGGTGAAGAACGCCATCCTCGTGATCCTCGGCTCGGTCGACGGCCCGACGGCCGCCCGCCTCCTGACCGACAGCAAGGGGCACCTGCGCGCCGCGCTCCGGTCCTCGGCCACGACCGCGTAGTCCAGCAGTACCGCAGTACCGCAGTCCCGCAGTCCCGTATTGCTCCACCCCCCACGCACCACGCACAGCAAGGCACCACGACCCATGGCTGACTCAAAGAACCGCGCCACGGCCGCCGCGATCCTTCCTCTCGTCGGCGGCGCATCGAACATCACGTCCGTAGCCCACTGCATGACCCGGCTCCGTCTCGGCCTGGCCGACCGCGCGCTCGTCGACGAGGACGCGCTGAAGGCGCTCCCCGACGTCATGGGCGTGGTCGACGACGAGACGTACCAGATCGTCCTCGGACCGGGAAAGGTCGCCCGGGTCACCCCGGAGTTCGAGACCCTGGTCGAGGAGGGGAAGGCCGCCGCACCCGCCGCCGCCCCCGGGCCGCACGCGGTCACCGCGGACGAACTCGCCGCCCAGGGCGCCGAGTTGAGGGCGGCCCGCAAGGCGAAGAACGCGACGCCGTTCAAGCTGTTCCTGCGCCGGATCGCGAACATCTTCGTGCCGCTGATCCCGGCGCTGATCGGCTGCGGCATCATCGCCGGCATCAACGGCCTGCTGATCAACCTGCACTGGCTGCCTGGCGTCACCCCCGCCCTGGCCGCCATCGCCTCCGGCTTCATGGCGCTGATCGCGGTGTTCGTCGGCCACAACACGGCGAAGGAGTTCGGCGGTACGCCGATCCTGGGCGGCGCGGTTGCGGCGATCATCGTGTACGCGGGCGTCGCGAACATCGAGGCGTTCGGCCAGAAGCTGTCGCCCGGTCAGGGCGGCGTGCTGGGCGCGCTGGGCGCCGCGGTCCTCGCGACGTACATCGAGAAGTGGTGCAGGAAGTGGGTCCCGGAGGCGGTGGACGTTCTGGTCACGCCCACCCTCACGGTCCTGGTCTCCGGCCTGGTCACGATCTTCGGCCTGATGTTCGTGGCGGGTGAGATCTCCACGGGCATCGGCACCGCGGCGAACTGGCTCCTCGACAACACGGGCGCCTTCGCGGGCCTGGTCCTCGGCGGCCTGTTCCTCCCCCTGGTCATGCTGGGCCTGCACCAGGCCCTCATCCCCATCCACACCACGCTCATCGAGCAGCAGGGCTACACCGTCCTGCTTCCCGTCCTGGCGATGGCGGGCGCGGGCCAGGTCGGCTGTGCGATCGCGGTGTTCAAGCGGCTCAAGCACAACAAGTCGATCCGCAAGACGATCAAGTCCGCGCTCCCCGCGGGCTTCCTGGGCGTCGGCGAACCCCTGATCTACGGCGTCTCGCTCCCGCTCGGCCGCCCCTTCATCACGGCGTGCGTGGGCGGCGCGGCGGGCGGCGCGTTCGTCGGCTTCTTCTCGATGATCGGCGACAAGGTCGGTTCCACGGCGATCGGTCCTTCGGGCTGGGCCCTGTTCCCCCTCCTCGACGGCAACAAGGGCCTCGGCACGACGGTCGCGATCTACGGCGCGGGCCTGCTGGTCGGCTACATCGTGGGCTTCGTGGCGACGTACTTCTTCGGCTTCAGCAAGCAGATGCTGGTGGATCTGAACGTGGACACCCAGGAAGCAGCCGCGGGCGGCTCGCCCGAGCCTCTCGCCCCGAGCGAGCCGACACCGTCGAAGGTGACAGCCTCGGCCTGACCCCGACATCCACTGCTGAGGGCCACCCGGTCACCTACCGGCGTGGCCCTCGTCGTTTCCCACCGCACCACCGGGCCGCCTTGACGGCGCCCGGCGCTCCACATGCGCCCGCGCGAGCCGTCCCGCATTCTGAAGTCATGGCTGAGAGCACGTTCTCGAAGATTTCCTGGACCGAGTTCCGTCCCGACCAGAGGCGGCTGACCACCGGTGCGGCGCTGACCGGCGCCGGGATGCTGGTCTCCGCGGCCGGCGTCGGCCTGCTCGTCTTCGAACTGGTCCGCGCGGGCCGGACCTGGACCGGCGGCTGGGAGGTGTCACCCGGCGAGCTCGCCTCCCGGACGCTCCACCAGGCGCAGACCGCGGCGCAGGCCGGGCGCGACGCCTGGCGCACATACGAGGAGCAGGCGGTCTGACAACACGCCGTCGGCCCCCGGGACCAAGTGGTCCCGGGGGCCGACAGAGATGTACTTACCGATCCATCAGGATCAGAAGTCCATGTCACCGCCCGGCATGCCGCCCGGAGCGCCGCCCGCGGCGGCCTTCTCCGGCTTGTCGGCGATGACGGCCTCGGTGGTGAGGAACAGCGCGGCGATGGACGCGGCGTTCTGCAGCGCGGAACGCGTGACCTTCGCCGGGTCGAGGATGCCCTCGGCGATCATGTCGACGTACTCGCCGGTCGCGGCGTTCAGGCCGTGGCCGATGGGAAGGTTGCGGACCTTCTCCACGACGACGCCACCCTCGAGACCACCGTTGACGGCGATCTGCTTGAGCGGGGCCTCCAGCGCGAGCTTCACGGCGTTGGCGCCGGTCGCCTCGTCACCGTCGAGCTCGAGCTTCTCGAAGACCGCGGAGGCCTGGAGCAGGGCCACGCCACCGCCGGCGACGATGCCCTCCTCGACGGCCGCCTTCGCGTTGCGAACGGCGTCCTCGATGCGGTGCTTGCGCTCCTTGAGCTCGACCTCGGTCGCGGCACCGGCCTTGATGACCGCAACACCGCCGGCGAGCTTCGCCAGGCGCTCCTGCAGCTTCTCGCGGTCGTAGTCGCTGTCCGAGTTCTCGATCTCGGCACGGATCTGGTTGACGCGGCCCTGGACCTGGTCGCTGTCACCGGCGCCGTCGACGATCGTCGTCTCGTCCTTGGTGATGACGACCTTGCGGGCGCGGCCGAGCAGGTCGAGACCGGCGTTCTCCAGCTTGAGGCCGACCTCCTCGGAGATGACGGTGCCACCGGTGAGGATGGCGATGTCGCCGAGCATGGCCTTGCGGCGGTCACCGAAGCCCGGGGCCTTGACGGCGACGGACTTGAAGGTGCCACGGATCTTGTTGACGACCAGGGTCGACAGGGCCTCGCCCTCGACGTCCTCGGCGATGATCAGCAGCGGCTTGCCGGACTGCATGACCTTCTCGAGCAGCGGAAGGAGGTCCTTCACGTTGCCGATCTTCGAGTTGACGATCAGGATGTACGGGTCGTCGAGCGACGCCTCCATACGCTCCATGTCGGTGGCGAAGTACGCCGAGATGTAGCCCTTGTCGAAGCGCATGCCCTCGGTGAGCTCAAGCTCGAGCCCGAAGGTCTGCGACTCCTCGACGGTGATGACGCCTTCCTTGCCGACCTTGTCCATCGCCTCGGCGATGAGCTCGCCGATCTGGGTGTCGGCGGCGGAGATGGAGGCCGTGGAAGCGATCTGCTCCTTGGTCTCGACATCCTTGGCCTGCTCGAGCAGGGCGGCGGAGACGGCCTCGACGGCCTTCTCGATGCCGCGCTTGAGGGCCATCGGGTTGGCGCCGGCCGCGACGTTGCGCAGGCCTTCCTTGACGAGCGCCTGGGCGAGGACGGTCGCGGTCGTCGTGCCGTCACCGGCGACGTCGTCCGTCTTCTTCGCGACCTCCTTGACCAGCTCGGCGCCGATCTTCTCGTACGGGTCCTCGAGCTCGATCTCCTTGGCGATGGACACACCATCGTTGGTGATCGTGGGGGCGCCCCACTTCTTCTCGAGGACGACGTTGCGACCCTTGGGGCCCAGGGTCACCTTGACGGCGTCGGCGAGCTGGTTCATGCCGCGCTCGAGGCCGCGCCGTGCCTCCTCGTCGAACGCGATGATCTTGGCCATGTGAAGTGGTCCTCCCGGACGGGGTGGAAACGCAAAACGGACCGTGCTGGTGCCCGCGACGGACGGCCTGCGTGCCGTGTGGTTCCTTGCCCCACCCGGCCTGCGAGCCTCACCGACCCGATCCAAGTTCTGTCACTCTCACCTTCAGAGTGCTAACGCAATGATTAGCACTCGGCCTAGGAGAGTGCAAGCGCCTCCGGCAGACGCGCGGTCCCCGCGGGCGGTGTGCGCGGGTCGCGCGCACACGCACGAGAGGCCCGCACCCCTCGCGGGGTACGGGCCTCTCGGCGTGAGTGTGTCGGTGGCCGATCGCGCCGAGATCAGACGGCGAGCTTGACCATGTCCGCCTGCGGACCCTTCTGGCCCTGCGAGATCTCGAATTCGACTCGCTGACCCTCTTCAAGGGTGCGGTATCCGTCCATCTGGATGGCGCTGTAGTGGACGAATACATCCGCACCACCGTCGACCGCGATGAAGCCGTACCCCTTCTCCGCGTTGAACCACTTGACGGTGCCCTGAGCCATGACTAACTCCCCTATTACTGGCCCTTGCACAGGCCCGCACTTCGCGGACCCGGGTCAGACCTCACGCCCCATTGGTTGGAGGTGTGCGCCGGAACGCGTCGACCGCGGCTGAATGTATCTGCCCAACTGCCGTCTGCAACAGGTCAATCGGACGAGAATTCTGGGCACGGCAGAGCGGTAATAAGCGGCGGAGTCATTGGATTCCGGGGCAACTCGGGCCCGACAAATGCCACGAACACCCGATAAGGGCTGGGCACTTTGGCTGCTTCTTGTCGGACGGCGGCCGACTTCATATATGCGCGCGGCACAGGCGCGAAGCTCGCTTCCCAACTCTACCGCGCTCAACCCTGCAGAATTGCCCCCTCCGCTTCTCTCGCGGAGGGGGCAATTCAGGTGACTCTGTGTGGCCTTGGTAAGGCCGGGCGATCAGCCGCCGGCACTGTGTCCGACGCTCAGCCTCCGGCGACGGCCGGGATGATCGAGACGCCCGCGCCTGCCGGCGTCGCCGTCTCCAGGCCCTGCTCGAAGCGCACGTCGTCGTCGTTGACGTACACGTTCACGAAGCGGCGCAGCTTGCCCTGGTCGTCCAGGACGCGGGCCGCGATGCCCGTGTGGTTCTTCTCCAGGTCGGCGATGACCTCGGAGAGGGTCGCGCCCTCGGCGGCGACCTCGGCCTTGCCGCCGGTGTAGGTGCGCAGGATGGTGGGGATGCGGACGTTGACGCTCATGGGGGCTGCAGCCTTTCCGTGCGGGAGTCGCGGGAGTGCGCGGGTCTTCAGTGGGCGAGGCCCGCGTCGCGGAACGCGTCCAGGCTCGGGCGGATGGTGGCGGTCGCCTGGGACGTCTCGGCGACCGCGTCGAGGGTCTTGAGGCCGTCGCCGGTGTTGAGGACGACGGTGGTGAGCGTCGGGTCGATCAGGCCGGCCTCGATCAGCTTCTTCGTCACGCCGACCGTCACACCGCCCGCGGTCTCCGCGAAGATGCCCTCGGTCTGCGCCAGGAGCTTGATCGCCTCGACGACCTGCTCGTCGTTGACGTCCTCCACGGCGCCGCCGGTGCGGCGGGCGATGTCGAGGACGTACGGGCCGTCGGCCGGGTTGCCGATGGCCAGGGACTTGGCGATCGTGTTCGGCTTCTGCGGCCGCACGACGTCGTGGCCGCCCTTGTAGGCGACGGACACCGGCGAGCAGCCCTCGGCCTGGGCGCCGAAGAGCTTGTACGGCTTGTCCTCGACGAGGCCGAGCTTGATCAGCTCCTGGAGGCCCTTGTCGATCTTCGTGAACTGGGAGCCGGACGCGATCGGGATGACCAGCTGGTCCGGGAGCCGCCAGCCGAGCTGCTCGCAGATCTCGAACGCGAGCGTCTTGGAGCCCTCGCCGTAGTACGGGCGAAGGTTGACGTTGACGAAGCCCCAGCCCTCGCCGAGCGGGTCGCCGATGAGCTCGGAGCAGAAGCGGTTGACGTCGTCGTAGTTGCCCTCGATGCCGACGAGTTCGCCGCCGTAGACCGCGGCCATGACGACCTTGCCCTGCTCCAGGTCGTGCGGGATGAACACGCAGGAGCGGAAGCCGGCGCGGGCCGCGGCGGCGCCGACGGCGCCGGCGAGGTTGCCGGTGGAGGAGCAGGACAGGGTGGTGAAGCCGAAGGCGCGGGCGGCCTCGATGGCCTGGGCGACGACGCGGTCCTTGAAGGAGTGCGTGGGGTTGCCGGAGTCGTCCTTGACGAAGAGCTTGCCCTGCTCGACGCCGAGTTCACGGGCGAGGTTGTCGGCCTTGACGAGCTTGGTCCAGCCGGGGTTCAGGTTCGGCTTCTCGGCGACGTCGGCCGGGACGGGCAGGAGAGGGGCGTAGCGCCAGATGTTGGCGGGGCCGGCCTCGATCTCCTTGCGCAGCGACTCGGGGTCGCCGACCGGCAGGTCGTAGGAGACTTCGAGCGGCCCGAAACACTCGGCACAGGCGAAGATCGGTCCGAGCGGGAAGCTGGTGCCGCACTCGCGGCAGGAAAGCGCCGAGGCGGGTCCGAGATCAACGGAAGTGGTGGTGGCGACAGTCTGCGCAGCCATGATGGCGAGGCCCTTTCTCCTCATCTTCCTCGCGGCGCATCTCGCCACGAGACGGAATTGGCACCTTCCCCACCTGGACCTCGACAAGGTCGGCGGGAGGGTTGCCGGGACTTCAACGGGCCGTATCCCTCTGTCCCTCTGGATGAGCGCTATTCGGTTGTTGAGCTGGCACTTGATCACTCAAGCGCGGCGGCGACCCCGACATGCGATGGTCACCGGCGTTGTTCAAGACTGTAACCGAAGGCCTGGACGCTTGAGATAGTCGTCCGAACCGCGAGATGGATCACAGTTCGTGATCAGATAGTTCAGACAGTGAGGAGCCGCGCACCGTGCTGGAAGAAGTAGAGCGCTGGCTGAGCAGGCGTTCCTGGTCGGTGTCGGACCGCCCGCTCTCTCAGCTGATCGCCGCGAAGCGCGCCTCGGGCACCTCGGTGAGCGTGGTACTGCCCGCGCTGAACGAGGAGGAGACGGTCGGCGAGATCGTCGCCGAGATCCGGCGTGCCCTGATGACGGAGCGGGTGCCGCTGGTCGACGAACTGGTGGTGATCGACTCGGGCTCGACGGACCGTACGGCCGAGGTCGCGCGGGCCGCCGGGGCGCGCGTCGTGCACCGGGACACGATCCTGCCGAGGATCCCGGCCGTGCCCGGCAAGGGCGAGGTGCTGTGGCGCTCGCTGCTCGTGACGGGCGGCGACATCGTCTGCTTCGTCGACGCGGACCTCAAGGAGTTCTCCGCGGACTTCGTCTCGGGGATCGTGGGCCCGCTGCTCACGGATCCCGGCGTGGACTTCGTGAAGGCGATGTACGACCGCCCGCTCGGTTCCGCCGCGGGCCAGGGGGGCCGGGTCACGGAGCTGGTGGCGCGCCCGGTCCTCAATCTGCACTGGCCGCTGCTCGCGGGGTTCGTGCAGCCGCTCGGCGGCGAGTACGCGGCCCGCAGATCGCTCCTGGAGCGCCTGCCGTTCCCCGTCGGTTACGGAGTTGAGCTCGGTCTTCTCGTCGACGCGCTGCACACGGTGGGCCTGGACGCGCTCGGGCAGGTCGACGTGGGGGTGCGCAAGCACCGGCACCAGGACGGGCAGGCGCTCGGGCGGATGGCCGCGGCGATCTACCGCACCGCGCAGCTACGGCTCGCGCGCGGGCACCTCGTACGTCCGGTGCTCACCCAGTTCGAGCGCGGGGAACAGGGATTCGAGCCACGCACGCACGACGTGGACACAGAGGAACGCCCCCCGATGACCGAAATCACCGAGTACGCGGAGCGCCGCGTGGCGTAGCCGGGGGCAATCGTATGTTTTGCCTACATTGCCCTTTATGTGGCTCAGACAAGTTTCGGGTGAGCGACGGCTGCGCGCAGCCGCGACCCGCACCGCCGGGGCGCTCGTCGCCACGGTCACCGCACTGACGGCGCTCGGCGCCGCGGCCCCCGCCTCGGCGGACGTGGTCGCGCCGTTCACCAAGCGCTACGACGAATCGCTGTACGGCGGCTTCGTGACCATCGGCAACACGGTCATGGGCTGCCCGGCCGCGCCGGCCGACCTGGCGACACGCTGCTCGGTCGCCGCCGGCGGCCGGGGCGGCGACAACGACACGTTCGTGATGCAGCGCGTCAACACGGCCGGTACGACGGCCGGTTACGGCTCCAGCACCGGCCGGGTGACGATCCCGCCGGGCGCGAAGGTGGCGTACGCCCGCCTGTTCTTCGGCGGCAACGACGGCACGTACAAGGGGCCGAGCGGCGCGCAGCTCGCGCGGTGCGACATTTCCGGCGCCGATGTGCGGACCTCGCCGGGCGCCCCGCTCGCCGCGGTGCCCGTGCTGGGCGTGAACGGCGGCGCGGCGGCGAAGGTCTCCGCCGAGGACCTGGTCCAGGACCCGGCGACCACCGACGGCCCGCACTACTACACGGGCGAGGCCGATGTCACGAGCATGTTCGCCGGCGTCACCGGCACCGGCGCGCCCGTCCCCGTCGCGGTCGGCGGCGTCTGGGCGCCCGACGGCAAGGGCTGCGTGGCCGGCTGGTCGATGACCGTCGTCTACAGGTACGGCGCCCCGAACGCGCTCGCGCTGTCCGTCCCGGTCCCCGACCTGGAGGTCACCAAGACGGCGAGCCCGGAGACGGTAGGCCCCGGCGACACCCTGACGTACACGGTCAGGGTGAAGAACATCAGCTCGCTCGACCACCCGAACGCCCAATTCAGCGACGACCTGACCGGCTACCTCGACGACGCCGCGTACAACGGCGACGTGCGGACGGACCTCGGCCACGTCTCGTACAGCGCGCCGAGGATCGGCTACACCGGTGACATCCCCGCCGGGAAGACCGCCACCGTCACGTACTCGGTGAAGATCCACGACCCGGTGCGCGGCGACGGGAAGCTGCCCAACGGCATCGCGGTGCAGTCACCGCGCTCCAACTGCGCGGCCGGCAGCACCGACCCGAGCTGCGGGACCGCCCCCGAGATCGAGAAGCCGCAGCCCCCGCCGCCGCCCGCCCTGCGCATCACGAACGTGCCGCAGCGGGCCGCCGTGCCGCCGTGCCAGGAGACCGGGAACACCGTCACGATCTCCGACTTCTCGGCCAGGAAGCGCACCGGCGCCACCGTCGAGTGGCCCGTGACGGCGGGCTCGGCCCCGGTCGCCTCCGTCGGGAGCATCACGAAGCGGGGGTCCGTGTACGTCTGGAAGGGTGACGTCGCGTCCCACGGCAAGGTCGTCATCACACAGCGCGTGAAGGCGTCCTGCACGGCGGGAGAGGCCACCGTGGTCACCGTGACGGCCGGCGTGCCGCGCACCAACTGCCCGCAGGCCCGGCCCGGCGGGGCCGACCCTTGCACCTCGGTCATCACCGCCAGGCGGGAGCAGGCGCGCCCGGCCCCACCTCAGCAGTCGCCCCGGCCGCACGGCAGCAAGCTGGCCGACACCGGTGACTCGGACACGCTCCTGTACGGCGGTCTCGCCGCGGCCCTGTGCGCGCTCGGTGTCCTCGCGGTGGCGGCGGCGCGCAGCCGGCGTGACTGACCCGCGCGGATAGCCGTCGCGGCAGGCGAACGGCGGATCGTATACGGCCGGGCTCCCACGGAGTCCGGCCGTACGTTTGAGCGTTTACGGACCGGGCTACGTTTGCCCGTATGGCTTCCACGCAGGGTGCACAGATCCTCGTCGCGTCCAACCGCGGTCCGGTCTCGTACGAGCTCGGGGCCGACGGGACGCTCGACGCGCGGCGCGGCGGCGGCGGGCTCGTCTCCGGGCTCTCCGCGATCGGACAGGACCCGGACGGCGCGAGCGCGGTGTGGGTGTGCGCGGCCCTCGGCGAAGGCGACCGCGAGGCGGTGCGGCGTGGCGTCGGAGAGCCGGGTGTGCGGATGCTCGACATCGCCCCCGAGGTGTACGCAGACGCGTACAACGGCATCGCGAACTCGGTCCTCTGGTTCGTCCACCACATGCTCTACCAGACGCCCCTGGAGCCGGTCTTCGGGCCACGGTTCCGTGCGCAGTGGGCGTCGTACGAGGCCTACAACCGGGCGTTCGCCGAGGCGCTGGCCGCGGAGGCCGGGCCGGGCGCCGCGGTCGTCGTGCAGGACTACCACCTGGCGCTCGTGCCGGGGATGCTGCGGGAGCTGCGCGACGACCTGCGCATCGGGCACTTCTCGCACACCCCGTGGGCGCCGGTCGACTACTTCCGGATGCTGCCGGACGACATCGCCGGGCAGCTGCTGCGCGGGATGCTGGGCGCGGACCGGCTCGGGTTCCTGACGCGGCGCTGGGCGGACACGTTCACGGCGTGCTGCGAGGCCGTGGTGGGCGGCACCTTCGGTACGGAGATCGGGGTGCACGGCCTCGGCGCGGACGCGGACTTCCTCCGGGAGCGCTCGCGCCGCCCCGACGTCGAGGAGCGGCTCGCCGCGCTGCGGGAGCAGACCGGCGGCCCGGACCGCAAGGTGATCGTCCGCGTGGACCGCACGGAGCTGTCGAAGAACATCGTGCGCGGCCTGCGCGCGTTCGGCCTCCTCCTCGATGAGCACCCCGAGTGGCGCGAGCGGGTGGTGCACGTCGCCTTCGCGTACCCGTCACGGCAGGACCTCGCGGTCTACAGGGAGTACACCGACGAGGTGTCCCGCGTCGCCGGAGAGATCAACTCCCGCTTCGGCACAGAGAGTTGGACGCCTGTCGTGCTCCATGTGAAGGACGACTTCGCCCGCTCCCTGGCCGCGTACCGGCTGGCCGACGTGGCACTGGTCAACCCGATCAGGGACGGCATGAACCTCGTCGCCAAGGAGGTCCCGGTCGTCTCCGACGAGGGCTGCGCGCTGGTCCTGTCGCGGGAGGCGGGGGCGTACGAGGAGCTGGGCGACGACGCGCTCGTGGTGAACCCGTACGACGTGTCGGCGACGGCCGAAGCCCTGCACACCGCACTGCTCATGGGCGACGGGGAGCGCGCCGAGCGCACGAAGCGGCTCGCGGCCGCGGCGACCGCGCTGCCGCCCGCCCAGTGGTTCCTGGACCAGCTCGACGCGCTGCGGGGTTAGACCGGGCCGAGACCGGGGGCCGGGGTCTTCCGTTCGGATCGGGCCGGACCCCGCGAGCCCAGCATGATCCGAACGAGAGGCCCTAGGTCCGGGAGCTGATCGCGCCGGCCAGACCCGACAACAGCCCGACCACTCCCTCCGGCCCGTCCACCACCACGTCGGCCCGTTCCGCCAGCTCCGTGACCTCCGAGCTGCCGCTGCACACCAGCAGGCCCGGCACCCCGTCCTTGCGGAGCTCGTCGACGGCGGCGAACGCGGACAGGTCGCCGAGGTCGTCGCCCCCGTAGAGGACCGACGTCGCGCCCACTTCCCGTACGTAGGCGCTGAGCGCGGCGCCCTTGTCCATGCCGGGCGGCCGCAGTTCCAGGACGAGACGCCCGGGCTCGACGATCAGGCCGTGCCGGGCCGCGAGGTCGGACAGGGGCGCGCGCAGCGCCTCGAACGCCGCCTGCGGGTCGGCCGCGCGGCGCGTGTGGACGGCGACGGCCCGGCCCTTCTCCTCGATCCAGGTGCCGCGCCAGGCGCCCACGGACTCCAGGACTCCGGGCAGTTCGGCGCGGACGGCCGCGACGCCGGGGTGCGGGGCGGGGGCGTGGACCGTGCCGGTGACGGCGTCCCAGCGCTCGGCGCCGTAGTGGCCGAGGACCACGAGGTGTTCGAGGCCCGGGACGCCCGCGAAGCCGCCGTGGCGCACGGCGACGCCCGCGGGCCGGCCGGTGATCACGGCGACGGAGGCGACCTGCGGTGCCAGCGCGGCGAGCGCGCCGACGGCGCCCGGGTGGGCGCGGGCCTGTTCGGGGTCGGGCACGATCGGCGCGAGCGTGCCGTCGAAGTCGAGCGCGATCACGGCCCGCGCGGGGTCCGAGAGGAGTACGTCGAGGCCGTCGCGCCCGGCGGAGGTCACAGGCGACGGCAGGTCGTGCTGCTGAGGGCTGCCCATGCGCCGAGCCTATCCGCGGGAGGCGGACCATACGCCTGGCGTGCGGGTCAGCGTTCCTCGCGGCGCGCGTCCCGTACCCGGCGCAGCCGGTTGACGGTGACCGGGTCATGGGCGAGGGCCCTCGGATCGTCGAGGAGCGCGTTGAGCAGCTGGTAGTAGCGCACCGGGGCGAGCCTCAACTCCTCGCGCACAGCTCGCTCCTTGGCCCCGGCCGATGCCCACCCGCGCCGCTCAAGGGCGAGGACGCCCTGCTCACGGGGGGACAGGGCGCCGGACGTCTCCTCGGCGGACTCGGGCTCCGGCCCTGACTCCGGCCCTGACTCTGCGTACGGCGGTTCGCTCACGGCAGCGACGCTACTCCGCGTTCTCCGCCGCGTCGGCGGAGCGCTGAATGCGGCCGAGGGTGGCGCCCGGGTTGCCGTTGGGGCCGACGGCCGAGCCGATCTCGCGCTTGATGCCGGCGCTGACCTGGGCCCAGGACGTCTTGCCGACGGGGTAGAGCTGCGAGTTCGGCAGTTCGCCGAGGAACTGCGAGAGCTTCTGGTCGCGCTTGTCGTCGGCCATCGTGTCCGACGCGGAGTTGGTGACCGGCAGGAGGTCGTACTCGCGCGAGAAGTCGAGGACGTTCTTCTCGCTGTAGACGAAGTCGAGGAACTTGCCGACCTGGTCCTTGTGGCCGTTCTGCCGGAACGCCATCATCCAGTCGGCGACGCCCATGGTCGAACGGGCCCTGCCGTGGATGCCGGGCATGGGCACCGTGCCGAACCTGACGCCCTTCTTGGCGGCCATCTGCATCAGCGTCGGGTGCCCGTTGAGCATGCCGACGTCACCGCGTGTGAAGGCCGCGAAGGCCTGTGCGCGGTCGAGCTTGGCAGGCGGGGTCGGACCGGTGAGGCCCTGGCCGACCAGGTCGTTCTTCAGCCACTCGAAGGTCTTGACGTTCTGCGGGGAGTCGATGCTGTAGGTGCCGACGTCGTCGGTGTACCCGGAGCCGCCGCTCAGCATCCACATCATCGTCTCGGCCTGCGCCTCCTCGCGGCCCAGCGGGAGCGCGTAGGGGATCTTCACGCCGCGCGCCTTGAGGGCCTTGGCGTCGGCCTGGAGCTGGTCCCAGGTCTGCGGCGGGGTCAGGCCGGCCTTGTCGAAGAGGGTCTTGTTGTAGAACAGCAGCCGCGTGGAGGACGCGAAGGGCATGCCGTACTGGACGCGGGAGACCTCGCCGGCGTCGGCGAGCTGCGGCAGGAAGTCGGACTGCACGGGGATGGAGAGCAGGTCGTTCGCGCTGTAGAGCTTGCCGCTCGCGGCGTAGTCGGAGTACGCACCGATCTGCGCCATGTCGGGCGCGTGGCCGTCCGCGACCATCTTCTTGACCTTGGCGTCGACGTCGTTCCAGGAGTAGACGCTGACGTCGACCTTGATGCCGGGGTTCTTCTTCTCGAAGGCGGCGGACAGCTTGTCCCAGTACTTCTGGGAGCTGTTCGCCGGGGAGTCGCCGTAGTCGGCGGCCACCAGCTTCAGGGTCACGTCGTCGGAGCCCGGGCCCCCGCAGGCGGCCAGCGTCGCCGCCATGCCGAGCGCGGCCACCGCCGCCGTCAGACCTGTCATGCGCCGCTGCACAGCCGGTTTCCCACCCTCTTGATGTCGCTCGTCAGGATTTCGGACCCGGAATGCTCACGAGGCCCGGCCATAAGGTCTACACCACACGGGTTTCGCACCCGCAACGGGCCTTCGCCGGGGAAGCGGAAACGCGCCATCCGTACACATCGACGCAAGATCCATGCAAGTGGACTAGACCTCTCGCGGGTTGAGGCGCGACACTGTCCCCCGTGAGACATGTCATCGCCCTCGATGTGGGCGGCACCGGAATGAAGGCCGCGCTGGTCGGGGCCGACGGCACCCTGCTCCACCAGTCGCGGCGCGCCACCGGCCGCGAGCGCGGGCCCGACGCGGTCGTCGAGACCATACTCGGCTTCGCCGCAGACCTGCGCGCGTACGGCGAGGAACGCCTCGGGGAGCCGGCCGCCGCGGCCGGCGTCGCGGTACCGGGCATCGTCGACGACGAGCACGGCATCGCCCTGTACGCGTCGAACCTCGGCTGGCGCGACGTGCCGATGCGCAGACTGCTGAGCGAGCGGCTCGACGGCATCCCCGTCGCCCTCGGCCACGACGTGCGCACCGGCGGCCTCGGCGAGGGGCGGCTCGGCGCGGGCAAGGGCGCCGACCGCTTCCTGTTCGTCCCGCTCGGCACGGGCATCGCCGGCGCCATCGGCATCGGCGGCCGCATCGAACCCGGCGCGCACGGCTCGGCCGGCGAGATCGGCCACATCGTCGTACGCCCCGGCGGCACGGACTGCAGCTGCGGCCAGCGCGGCTGCCTGGAGCGCTACGCGTCCGCCTCGGCGGTCTCGCTCGCCTGGGCCGAGGCCACCGGCGACCCGGAGGCGGACGCCGCGGACTGCGCCAAGGCCGTCGAGTCCGGTGACCCCAGGGCGCGGCAGGTCTGGCTGGAGGCCGTGGACGCGCTCGCCGACGGGCTCGTCACGGCGCTCACTCTGCTGGACCCGCGCACCCTGATCATCGGTGGCGGTCTGGCCGAGGCGGGGGAAACCTTGTTCACACCACTGCGGGCCGCCGTCGAGGAACGCGTGACGTTCCAGAAGCTGCCCACGATCGTCCCGGCGGCCCTCGGGGACACCGCCGGCTGCCTGGGCGCGGGCCTGCTCGCCTGGGACCTGCTCGCCCGGTCCACCGATTCCACGGAGGTAGTCGCCTGATGGCCGCTCTGAATGTTCTCTCCGGCGCCCGCGTCGTCCTGCCGGCCGGCGTCGTCGAGAACGGACGCGTGATCGTGGACGGCGCGAGGATCGCCGGCAGCGCGCCGGCCGGCGCCCCCTCCACCGATCTCACCGGCCACTGGGTCGTGCCCGGCTTCGTCGACATGCACAACCACGGCGGCGGCGGGGCCTCCTTCACCTCGGGATCGATCGACGACATCCTCAAGGGCGTCCGCACACACCGCCTGCACGGCACCACGACGGTCGTCGCGTCCTTCGTCACCGGCGAGACGGACTTCCTCACCCAGCGCGCTGGCCTGCTGTCCGAGCTGGCCGAGCAGGGCGAGATCGCGGGCATCCACTTCGAGGGCCCGTTCATCTCCCCGTGCCGCAAGGGCGCCCATGACGAAACGCTCCTGCGCGACCCCGACCCGGCCGAGGTCCGCAAACTGCTCGACGCGGCGCGCGGCCGGGCCAAGATGCTCACCCTCGCCCCCGAACTCCCCGGCGGCATCGACTCCGTACGCCTACTCGCCGAGCACGGCGTGATCGCCGCGATCGGCCACACCGACGCCACGTACGAGCAGACCGTCGAGGCGATCGACGCGGGCGCCACCGTCGCCACGCACCTCTACAACGCCATGCCGGCCATCGGCCACCGCGCGCCGGGCCCCATCGCGGCGCTCCTGGAGGACGAGCGGATCACCGTCGAACTCATCAACGACGGCACGCATCTGCATCCGGCCGCCCTGGAGCTGGCGTTCCACCACGTGGGCAGCGGGCGCGTCGCGTTCATCACCGACGCCATGGACGCGGCGGGCTTCGGCGACGGCCGCTACATGCTCGGCACCCTGGAGGTCGAGGTGAAGGACAGCGTCGCACGGCTCGTCGAGGGCAACTCGATCGCCGGCTCGACGCTCACCCTGGACCGCGCGTTCAAGCGCGCCGCCACCATCGACAAGCTGCCCGTCGAGGACGTCGTCCGCGCGATCTCCGCCAACCCGGCCCGCCTCCTCGGCGTGGACGACAGGGTGGGCTCGCTGGAGCCCGGCAAGGACGCCGACCTCGTGGTCCTCGACGAGGACTTCGAGCTCAAGGGCGTCATGCGCAAGGGCCGGTGGATCGTGGAACCCCGGCTGGCGTGAGGTCTGGGCCTACCGCCCGGTCTTTGGCATGATCAGGCCGCGTTACTGAAGGCAGTTCCGAACTGAGGGGTGGGCTGGGGTCTCGTGATCCTCACGGTCACACTGAACGCCGCGCTCGACATCACCTACGACGTGCCGGCGCTGCACCCGCACGCGTCGCACCGCGTCACCAAGGTCACCGAACGCCCAGGCGGCAAGGGCCTCAACGTCGCGCGCGTGCTCGCCGCGCTCGGCCACGACGTGACCGTCACCGGCTTCGCCGGCGGCGGCACGGGCCGCGCCCTCAGGGAACAGCTCGTGGACTCCCCCGGCATCCGGGACGCGCTCGTCCCGGTCGCGGGCGCCACCCGCCGCACCATCGCGGTCGTCGACGCCACGACCGGCGACACGACCCAGCTCAACGAGCCGGGCCCGCTCGTCTCCCCCGCCGAGTGGTCCGCGTTCACCGAGGCCTACGAGAAGCTCCTCGCGTCCGCGTCCGCGGTGGCCCTGTGCGGCAGCCTCCCGCCGGGTGTCCCCGTCGGCGCGTACGCCCAGCTGGTCCGCGCGGCCCGCGCCGCGTCCGTGCCCGTACTGCTCGACTCGTCCGGGGAACCCCTGCGCCGGGGGCTCGCGGCCCGCCCCGACATCATCAAGCCGAACTCCGACGAGCTCGCCGAGCTCACCGGCTCCCACGAGCCGCTGCGCGCCACGCGTGACGCCCGCCGCCGCGGCGCGCACTCCGTGGTCGCCTCACTGGGCCCTGAGGGCCTCCTCGCGGTCACCCCGGACGGCAGCTGGCGCGCCCCCGCCCCGGACCGGGTGAAGGGCAACCCGACGGGCGCCGGCGACTCGGCGGTCGCCGGCCTGCTCTCGGGTTACGTGGAAGACCTGCCGTGGCCGGACCGCCTGGCCCGCGCGGTCGCCCTGTCCGCGGCGACGGTACTGGCCCCGGTGGCCGGGGAGTTCGACCGCGCGGCGTACGAGGAACTGCTCGGCCGGGTCGCGGTGACGCAACAGACGACGACAGCGGCCTAGGGCACGCCCCGGGCCGCTGTCGGCAAGCCTCTGTCGATCAGCCGTTGGTGCCCTTGACCAGCCACATCTGGTCGAAGTTGGCGTCACACTGGTTGCCCTGCTCGCACGAGATCGCGATCGCGTTCGTGCCCTTGCTGAGCTGGACGACGGACCAGGTGTTCGTCCACCCCTTCTCCCAGTCGCCTTCCTTGGCGTGGGAGAAGTTCTCCATGTTGAGCGGGCGGGTCTGCACCTTGCCGTTGACCGTGATGGTCGCGTTGGCGTCCTTGCCGGGCACGCCGTAGTTGACGCGCAGGCTGTACGCGCCGTCCTTCGGGATGCCGTTGACCGTCCAGGTGAGCTTGGCGCCCACCTGGTTGAAGCCGGCCACATAGGTGCCGCCGTCGGCCTTGGCGCCCTGGACGTCCGACGCGGTGGCCGTGCCGCCCTCGAGCTTCAGCGCCTTGGCGTCCGTCTTCGGGAGGTCGACCGGCTTGTCGGCGCTCTTGGACGCCGTCTCGCTCGGCTGGACCGACTGGGAGCCGCCGGACGGCTGGCCGCCCGCGTCGCCCTTCGCGTCGTCGTTCGAGTCGCCGCCGAGGACCGCGACACCGATGCCGATGACCACGGCCGCCACGACGGCGAGCGCGCCGATCAGCAGGCCCTTGGTGTTGGGCCCCCGTCCCCGGCCGCCACCGCCGCCGTGCTGCGTGGGCGTCACCGTGGTCGGTGTGCCGCCGGGCAGCGTCTCGGGGGCCGAGTAGTGCGCGTTCGGCTGGCCGTAGGTCTGTGGCTGCTGCTGGGGCGCCTGACCGTACGCGGCGGTCGGCTGCGGCTGCTGCCCGTACTGGGGCTGCTGCCCGTACTGCCGCTCACCGACCGGCCTGACCTGGTGGTAGGACCGGGGACCCGGATAGCCGTAGCCGCCGCCCCCGCTGGGCGGTGTCGCCCCGGCCGCCTGTCCGTCGGCGTACAGATAGCCGAACGGATCGTCGTCCTCGGGCGTGCTCGCGCCGTTGTCAGCGGGCGCCATCCCTGATCACTCCCTACGTATCGCTTACCCGGCGAGCGTACCCGCTGGGAGTGGCCCCAAGGGGTGGCGTTGACCTCACCGATACCCGCGCAAGGAGATCATCCGGCCCGTCGTTGCTGCTTGGCACGCGACCGTTTCTCGATGTACATCCGCTGGTCAGCGGATTTCAACACCTCGTCGGCCGTCATCCCGCAGTGCGCCCAGCCGATGCCGAAACTGGCGCCCACACGGACCGCCCTCCCATCGACCCGGATGGGCGGAATGATGGCGTTCCGCAGACGGACGGCGAGGTCCTGTGCGTCGGCACGGCCGAGCCCGTCGGCGAGCACGACGAACTCGTCGCCGCCGAGCCTCGCGACGGTGTCCCCGTCACGGACACCGCTGGTCAGACGCCGTGCGACCTCGATCAGAACGGCGTCTCCGGTGTGGTGCCCGAACCGGTCGTTGATCGACTTGAAACCGTCCAGGTCGCAGAAGAGGACCGCCAGGCCCTTCGTGCCGTCGTCGGTCTCCCCCTCGGGCGCGACGATGTGGACGTGGTGATCGAAGCCATAGTCGTCGTAGATCCCGCCGGAGGGCCCGGACCCGCCGTTCTGCTGTCCGGCCGCGGCGGCAGCGGCGGCCCCCGCGAAGTCGAATCCGTGCCCGTTCGTGTCGTACGAGCTGCCGGTGCGGTCCCCGTACGCCGCGTCCAGGGAGTCCACGGCGCTCGGCTCGGGCAGCTGGGGGCGGCGGCACAGGCGGGCCGAGAGGCGGGAGCGCAGCTCCGCCGAGTTCGGCAGGCCGGTGAGGGAGTCGTGGGACGCGCGGTGCGCGAGGTGCAGCTCGCGGCGCTTGCGCTCCTCGATGTCCTCGACGTGGGTGAGCAGGAAACGCGGCCCGTCGGCGGCGTCGGCCACCACCGAGTTCCGCAGGGACACCCAGACGTAGGTGCCGTCGCGCCGTCCGAGGCGCAGCTCGGCGCGGCCTCCCTCGGCGGAGGTGCGCAGCAGCGTGCCGATGTCCTCGGGGTGGACGAGGTCGGAGAACGAGTAGCGGCGCATGGCGGACGCCGGGCGGCTGAGCAGCCGGCACAGGGCGTCGTTCGTGCGCAGGAGCCGCCCGTGCTGGTCGCCTCCCATCTCGGCGATGGCCATGCCGCTGGGGGCGTACTCGAAGGCCTGGCGGAAGGACTCCTCGCTGGCGCGCAGGGCCTGCTGCTCGCGTTCGAGCCGGACCAGGGCGCGCTGCATGTTGGCGCGCAGCCGTGCGTTGCTGATGGCGATGGCGGCCTGGAAGGCGTACATCTGCAGGGCCTCGCGGCCCCAGGCGCCGGGGCGCCTGCCGTTGCGCGGGCGGTCCGCGGAGATCACGCCCAGGAGTTCGCCTCCGGAACCGCCGGTGGCGTACATCGGGGCGAAGAGGCGGTCCGCGGGATGCCACTCGTCCTCGAAGCGGGGCGGCGGCCCGTCGGTGAACCACTGCGGTACGTCGTCCTCGTCGAGGACCCAGCCCTCGGTGTGCGGGATGAACCGCAGGTCGCCCCAGGCCTCGCCCATGGACAGGCGGCGGTCCCAGGAGGCGCGGGAGCCGACCCGGCCGGTGATGAGGGCTTCGGCGGAGGAGTCGCCGGAGAAGGCAGCGACGACGAGGTCACCGTCGGGGCGTACGAGATTGACGCAGGCCAGCTCGTATCCGAGGCCGTTCACAACTCCGTCGGAGACCGTCTGCAGGGTGTCGGCCAGGCTGCGGGCGGTGTTCATGTCCGCCATCACCTGGTGAAGCTGCCGCAGGGTCGCAAGACGGACGTACGGCTCCGACTCGGTCTCCATGCTCAGCTCTCCCCGAGACCTCGACAGCACTCCAGAATTCTGATCGCCGATTCCGCACGTGCGTGTGCACGCTCTTCTTGCAGTGTCTTTGCCACTGAATCACAGCGAGCTGTGCACCCGGTACACAGGGTCAACAAAATATGGCTCCTGTGACTCAAGTCACAAGAGGAGATGAAGGGTTGAGGGGTGCTCCGGCGCACGCTCCCTGCACTTCCTGAACGGAGAACACCCCCGAACACCTCCATATCCGGACGGAATCCACCACAGGTCCTAGGACCGTCCTCGGCCCAAGGCCCGATGTGGCGGGCACGGCACCGAAGCTAGCGTCGAGACGTGCTGAAGACTCCCCCGCTGCTGAAGAATCCCCCGCTCTCCCCCACCACCCGCACGACCCCCACGCACCCCACAACCCCCACGGCCGCTTTCGTCCCCGCGCCCGCCCCGGCCGGGCATGCTGAGGGGGTGAGCAACGACGAGTTCCGCGCCGCCATGTCCCGACTGGCCGCGGGCGTGGTCCTGGTGACCGCGCGCGAGCTGCCGCTCGACCCGGACGACCCGTCGGCCCCCCTGGGCGAGGACGTCGGCATGACGGCGACGGCGTTCCTGTCGGTCTCCCTCGACCCGCCACTCGTCCTCGTCAGCCTGCGCAACGGCTCCCGCATGGACGACCTGCTCGACGAGCAGCCCCTGTGGGCGGTGTCCGTGCTCTCCGAGAGCCAGCGCCACATCGCGGGCCGCTTCGCGATGAAGGGCCGCATCAGCGACCGCCTGCTCTTCGAGGACATCCCTTACGTACGCGGCGAGGTGTCAGGCGCGCCCCTGGTGGGCGGCACGCTCGCGACGCTGGAGTGCCGCACGGAGCAGCGGGTGACAGCCGGGGACCACACGCTGGTGATCGGCCGGGTACTCACGGCCGCGCTGCCCAGCGCCGACGGCGGACCGCTGGCCTACTTCAAGGGGAAGTACCGGCAGTTGGGATGAAGCCCCCCCCCGCCCGGACCCCGTGAGGCCGCTCAGTCCCAGCCCTGCCCCGACCTGCCCCGCTTCGTGTCCGACCGTGCCTTCTTGTTGCGCAGGCGGCGCTCGTTGATCCCCCGGGGGATGCGGGTCGCGCGGCGCGGCTTGGGCGGCGGGGCGGTGGCCTCGGCGAGGAGGGACGTGAGGCGTACGGCGGCGGTCTCGCGGTTGCGCCACTGGGAGCGGTGTTCCGAGGACCGTACGGAAATGACGCCGTCGACGAGTCGGGAGGCGAGCCGCTCCAGCGCCCGCGCCTTCCACACCTCGGGCAGCGCCTCCGTCCCGGCGAGGTCGAAGCGGAGCTCGACCTGGGAGTCGCTGGTATTCACATGCTGGCCGCCCGGCCCGGACGACCGGGAGAATCGCCAGAGAAGCTCGGCCTCCGGAAGGACCACCGAGCCGCGGATGAAGTAAGGACCGGACATGGGTTCCATGGTCGCGCCTCGACACGCGCCGCGTCACCCCCTTTTCCCGGCGCCGCACCCATCCCGGGGAAAGCGGGTAAAGAAAGTAAAGACACCTGGAACCCTGGATCCTCCCTTGGCGTTCATAGGGGTACGAGTAGCTTCGTCTACGAAGCGCACGCATCGCTAACGAGGGAAGGACTCCCAACAATGGCTGTAAGCCTGTCCAAGGGTGGCAACGTCTCGCTCACCAAGGAGGCTCCGGGCCTGACCGCCGTCACCGTGGGCCTCGGCTGGGACGTCCGCACCACCACCGGCACCGACTTCGACCTCGACGCCTCCGCGATCGCGGTGAACCCGCAGGGCAAGGTCTACTCGGACGGCCACTTCGTCTTCTTCAACAACAAGGCGACGCCGGACCAGACCATCGTCCACACCGGTGACAACGTCACGGGCCAGGGCGAGGGCGACGACGAGCAGATCAACGTCAATCTGGCGGGCCTCCCCGCCGACATCGACAAGATCGTCTTCCCGGTCTCGATCTACGACGCGGAGAACCGCTCGCAGAACTTCGGCCAGGTGCGCAACGCGTTCATCCGCATCGTCAACCAGGCCGGCGGCACCGAGATCGCCCGCTACGACCTCTCCGAGGACGCCGCCACCGAGACCGCCATGGTCTTCGGCGAGCTGTACCGCAACGGCGCGGAGTGGAAGTTCCGCGCCGTGGGCCAGGGTTACGCGTCGGGCCTCGTCGGCATCGCGCAGGACTTCGGCGTGAACGTCTGATCACGGACACTCTCGCTCGGGACGCGGGCACGGCCGGCGTGACCGGCATGGCCGCCATGGATGTCATGACCGCCTGACGCCCGCAGCACGGCAGTTGAAGGGCCCCGGCCGGGGAGACCCGGCCGGGGCCCTTCTGCGCGCCCGCACGCTCCGCCCCCACCCCCTCGTCGCCCTCAACCGACGCATTCCGGCCGGCACTTCCCTGTCAAGCGGCAAATAACGGACAGTCACCACCCGCATTCGGACACGAACTGTTAAATCTTTGACGGCGCCCTGTCAAACGCAGTGCGCCTGGTGTCACTCTCTCCTCCGCGCCCCCCACCCCCGACGGGTCACCACCCACGGGTCGTTGGACACAGAAGGAGTCCGAGTGACACACCACTCCCCCGCTCCCCGCACCACCGGCCGCAGGACCGCCGCACGAGCCACCGCGCTCGCGGCATCGGCCGCCATGGTCGTGCTGGCTCTGCAGAGCGGCACCGCGGCAACCGCCGCCGGCCACACCGCAAGCAACCGCGACGCCGGGGCCACCGCCCTGCCGCTCAGCGCGCCCCAGCGGGCCACGGCCCTCAAGGACGCACAGGCCGACGCCCCGGCGGCCGCCCGCCAACTCGGGCTCGGCAGCGGGGAGAAGCTCGTCGCCCGTGACGTCGTCAGGGACGCGGACGGCACGACGCACACCCGCTACGAGCGCACCTACGACGGTCTGCCCGTGCTCGGCGGCGACCTCGTCACGCACACCGCGAAGAACGGCGACCTCAAGGGCGTCTCCAAGGCGCACAAGGGCGCGATATCCGTGGCGTCGACGGACGCCTCCCTCGCCCCCGCCGCCGCCAAGAAGTCGGCCCTCGCCGTCTCGGACGCCAAGAGCGCCACCGCGAAGAACGTCCGCAAGGTCGTCTGGGCCGCCTCCGGCAAGCCGGTCCTCGCCTACGAGACGGTCGTGACCGGCACTCAGGCCGACGGGACGCCGAGCGAGCTGCACGTCGTCACCGACGCCGCCACCGGCAAGAAGCTGTACTCGTACGAGGGCATCGAGAACGGCACCGGCACCAGCGAGTACAGCGGCACCGTCACGGTCGGCAGCACCGCATCGGCCGGCGGCGGGTTCGACCTCACCGACGGCGGGCGCGGCGGCCACAAGACGTACGACCTGAACGGCGGGACGTCCGGCACGGGCACGCTCTTCCACGACGCCGACGACCAGTGGGGCGACGGGACGGTGACGAACCGGCAGACCGCCGCGGTCGACGCCGCGTACGGCGCGGCCGAGACGTGGGACTACTACAAGAGCGCGTTCAACCGGAACGGCATCGCGGGCGACGGCAAGGCCGCTTACTCCCGTGTCCACTACGGCAACGCCTACGTCAACGCCTTCTGGTCGGACGCCTGCTTCTGCATGACGTACGGCGACGGGCAGAGCAACCAGCACCCGCTCACGGCGCTCGACGTGGCCGGCCACGAGATGAGCCATGGCCTGACCGCGTCCACCGCGGGCCTCAACTACAGCCGCGAGTCGGGCGGCCTGAACGAGGCGACGTCCGACATCTTCGGCACGTCGGTGGAGTTCTTCGCGAACAACAGCAGCGACGTCGGCGACTACCTCATCGGCGAGAAGATCAACATCAACGGCAACGGCACCCCGCTGCGGTACATGGACAAGCCCAGCAAGGACGGCGGCTCCGCCGACTACTGGTCCAAGACGGTCGGCCGCCTCGACGTGCACTACTCGTCGGGCGTCGCCAACCACTTCTTCTACCTCCTGAGCGAGGGCAGCGGCGCGAAGACCATCAACGGGGTCTCGTACAACTCCCCGACCTCCAACAACTCCACGCTCACCGGCATCGGCCGGGCCAAGGCCGAACAGATCTGGTACAAGGCCCTCTCGACGTACATGACGTCGACGACGAACTACGCGGCCGCCCGCACCGCCACACTCCAGGCGGCGAGCGACCTGTACGGCGCGAACAGCGCCGAACAGCAGGCCGTCGCGGCGACCTGGACCGCGGTGAACGTGAAGTAACCCTCACCGCAGGGAAGTCCGGCCGGGCCATCCGGGACTACGGGTGGTCCGGCTTTCCGTTTCCGTACAGCCAGTCGTCCCAGACGGGCCCCAGATCCTTGCCCGGGTTCTGCTTCTCCACGTACGCGGTGAAGTCGGCGGTGTCCGCGTTGCCGTACTTGTGGTCGGCGGGCCAGCTCTTGAGCAGCTCGAAGAACTTGGCGTCGCCGACCGTCTCGCGGATCTTGTGCAGCACCATCGCGCCGCGCTCGTAGACGGGCGGGGCCGAGATGCTCGCGGCCCCGGACGGCTTGGCGGGCGGGAAGGCCCAGATCGCGTTCCCGCCGCCCTTCGCGTAGTAGCGGTCGAACGTGTCCTGCGCGCTGTCGCCGCCGTGCTGCTCCTGCCAGAGCCATTCGGCGTAGGTCGCGAAGCCCTCGTTGAGCCACATGTCCCGCCAGGACTTCGGCGTGACGGAGTCCCCGTACCACTCGTGGGACATCTCATGGACGAGCGTGGACAGAGGGGGGGTGCCGGGGAAGACGGGCCGGTTCTGGGTCTCCAGCGCGTACCCGGCGTCGTTCTCCCGGTCGACGACCGCGCCGGTGGAGGAGAAGGGGTAGGGGCCGAAGGTCTTCGACTCCCAGGCCATGACGTCCGGGAGCCTGGCCAGGACCTTGGCGCTCGCGGCCGCCTCGACCGGGTCCACGGCGGTGTACACGGGCAGCCCGTCGGGCGTCTTGTATGCCTTGGTCTCGAACTTCCCGATCGCCAGCATCGCCAGGTAGCTGGCCATGGGCTGCGGGACGTGCCAGTCGAACGCCGTCCGTCCGCCGGCCGTCCGCTCCTTCGTCAACTCCCCGTTGGACACGGCCTGCAGGCCCTTGGGGACGGTGACATGGATGTCGTACGTCGCCTTGTCGGAGGGGTGATTGTTCCCGGGGAACCAGGCCATGGACCCGGTGGGCTCGCCGAGCGCGAGGACCCCGTCCTCCGTGGGGAGCCACCCCTCCTCGGAGCCGTCCGGGTCGGTGATCGTCACGGGCTTCCCGGAGTACCGCACGACCGTGCGGAACTCGGAGCCCTTCCGCAGCGCCTTCGCCGGACGGATCGTCAGCTCGTGCCCGGCCCGCTCGAACGTGGCCTTCTCCCCGTCGACGGTGACGCCTTCGACGGTCAGGCCCTTGAGGTCGAGGTTGAACGCGCTGAGGTCCTGGGTGGCCTTCGCGGTGATGTCGGCGGTACCTGTCAGCCGGTGCCGGTCGGCGTCGAGGGCGAGCGTGTAGTGCGTGGCGTCGTAGCCGCCGTTGCCCAGCTTCGGAAAGTACGGGTCCCGCAGCCCCGCGGCACCCGGCGTGCTGTGCACACCGGCGGAACAGGCGCTGAGGGCCAGGACGAGGGCGAGGACGGCGGGGGCGGACCGTGGACTGGGGGGCACTGAATGATCGTAGGCGCGAACGCCGTGGAGGCGCCTGCCGGTCGGCGGGCGCCTCCACGTCGGTGGGGGGGTGGCGACTAGCGCTTCAGCGCGGCGACACCGGCCTGCGCGAACTTCTCGTCCAGGTCGCCCGAGGGGGCACCCGCGACGCCGATGCCCGCGACCGGGGCGCCGTTCGCCGCGACGGGCGCGCCGCCCGCGAGGAACAGGGTGCCCGGGATGTCCTTCAGGTTCGGGGCCTGCTCGAGGCGCTTGGCGAGCTCGGACGTCGGCGCGTTCCAGGACACCGCGGTGTACGCCTTCTTCACGGCGGACTCGTACGACTGCGGGCCGGCGCCGTCGCCGCGGAGGGTGACGATCGTGTTGCCGTTGCGGTCGACGACGGCGACGGAGACGCGCTGGTTCTCCTTCTTCGCGGCGTCGAGGGCGGCCTGCGCGGCCTTCGTGGCGGCGGCCGTGGTCAGGTGCGTGGACTGGGTGAGGTTCCTGGCCGGGGCGTCCGCGGTCACGGCGGCGGGGGCGGCGGCCGGGGCGGACGCGCTGGCCGAGACCGCGCCGAAGGTACCGGCGACGACGCCGGCGAGGACGGCGCCACCGGTCAGGACACGGGCGCGCTTCGAGATCTTCTTCATGACGGGTGCTCCTTGGAGGCGGTCGGGTCGGTCAGAGGCGGTCGGTGAGTCGCTCTGGTATCGATCCTCGGGCCGGAAACCGGGCCGCACCGTCGACGTACCGGCTGCGACCGGAGCGCGGCTCGGCTGACGTCCGGGTCAGCCGATCGGTTGACCCGCGTACCGCCCGAGCGGGCCACAATGGGGGTGTTTGACCAGTTCAGCAGCGCGATGGCGGAAGCGGAGAGGGGTACGGGCGTGGCACCTGAGACGCGGGATCCGGACGCCCGCTGGCTGGCCGCGGTGATGCACACCGCGTTCTTCCTGCTGCTCGGCGGAGCCCTCGCCCGGTTCCTGCTGCGCCACCCCGGAGAGGCCCGCACCCCGTGGATCATCGCGCTGTCCGTGGTCCTGGCCGCGCTGTACGTGCTCGGCCCCGCGCTCGGCCCGGGCCTCGGCACCCGCCCCACCCCGCGCCGCCTCACCTGGCTGGCCCTGGTCGTCGCCGTGTGGGTGGTCCTCGTCGTCCTCGCGCCGAGCTTCGCGTGGTGCGCGGTCCCGCTCTTCTACACGGGCCTGCGCACCCTGCCCGCCCGTGCCGCGCTCGTCCTGATCGGCGTCCTCACGGTGTTCGTCGTCGGGGCGCAGCTGCGCCTCGCGGGGGACTTCGACCCGAACCTGCTGCTCGCGCCGCCGGCCGTCGCGGCCCTGGCGACCGCCGTCTTCGTCCACATGGAGCGCCAGGCGGAACGCCAGCGCGCCCTGATCGACGACCTGGTGCGCACCCGCAGGGAACTCGCCGCGACGGAGCGCCGCGAGGGGACCCTCGCCGAGCGCCAGCGCCTGTCGATGGAGATCCACGACACGCTCGCCCAGTCCCTGTCCAGCCAGCAGATGCTGCTCCAGGCGGCGGACCGGCTGTGGGACGCCGACCCCGAGCGGGCCCGCGCCCATGTGCGGACCGCGGAGTCGGTGACCGAGCGGGGCCTCGTGGAAGCGCGCCGGTTCGTGCACGACCTGGCGCCGGCGGATCTCGCGGGCGGCGGCCTGGACGAGGCGCTGCGCACGCTGGCGGCGCGGGAGTCGGAGGCGGGGCTCGCGGTCCGCTTCCACGCGGAGGGCCCCCCGGCCCCCCTGCCCGACCGGGTCGAGTCCGCGCTGTTGAGGATCGCGCAGGGCGCCCTGGCGAACGTACGGGAGCACGCGGACGCGACGGCCGCCGCGATCACGCTGACGCACCTCGGCGATCAGGTCGTCCTCGACATCGCGGACAACGGCCGCGGCTTCACACCCGAGCTCCCACGGGAGTCAGGCGTGCGCGGGCACGGCCTTCCGGCGATCCGGGCGCGCACGCGGCAGCTGGGTGGCACGCTGACGATCGAGTCGGCGCCGGGCGAGGGCACGGTGCTGTCGGTGGCGATTCCGCTGGAGGCCTCATGAGCGACCCCGTACGGCTGCTGGTGTGCGACGACCACGTGGTGGTGCGCGCGGGACTGCTCGCCCTGCTCGGCAGCGCACCCGGCATCGAGGTGGTCGGCGAGGCCGGCACGGGCGACGAGGCGGTGGCGCTCGCCTCGAAGCTGACGCCGGACGTCGTCCTCATGGACCTCCAGCTGGGCGAGGGCATCGACGGCGTGGAGGCGACGCGGCGCATCACGACCGCGCCGCCCGAGGCGGGCCCGCACCCGCACGTCCTGGTCCTGACCACGTACGACACGGACGCCGACATCACCCGGGCCATCGAGGCGGGCGCCACGGGATACCTCCTCAAGGCGGAGCGGCCCGAGGAGCTGTTCGCCGCGATCCAGGCCGCAGCCGAGGGCCGTACGACGCTGTCCCCGCCGGTCGCGAGCCGCGTCATGGCCCGTATGCGCAGCCCGCGCCCGTCCCTCACGGATCGCGAGCGCGACATCCTCGGCCAGCTTGCCCAGGGCCTGGGCAACCGGGACATCGCCCGCGCCCTGTTCATCAGCGAGGCCACGGTGAAGACCCACCTGGGCCGGATCTACGACAAGCTCGGCGTGGACACCCGGGCGGGCGCGGTGGCGGTGGCGAAGGAACAGCGGCTGCTGGGCTGAGCGCGTGCCGACCACCGGGGCCGCCTGTGTGGGCGTGACGGCTGCGGTGACCGTGACAGCCGTGCGCGCACCCCCGCCCGCCCATGAACGGCGCCCCCTCCCGGCCGTGACACCATCACTCACGTGCTCGACATCGGCTACGCCCTCTCCCGCCGCTTCCCCGACCCTCCGCAGACGGACTTCCGTCGCGCGGACGTCCACGCGCTGCGGCACGACCTGTTCGCCGGCGACGTCTACCTCGCCGACACCAAGGCCGACCGGGAGCTGTCCACAGCCTGGGGATGGGTTCCGGTGCTGGACTTCGCGTGGGCGCTGTGCGACATCGTCGAGCAGCTGGACCGTGACCCGCGCGGCAGCCGCGCGTCGAGGCCGCAGTACGCCGAGCTCGACTTCACCGAGTCGACGGACCGGATGCTCTTCGAGCGCCGCTTCGGATGGGTCGACATCGAGGCCGACTGGATGGAGGCCGACGAGCCGCCCCTGACGTTCTCCCACACCGAGCTGCGCCGTGAGGCCCGCGACTTCCTGCACGACGTGATCGCCGACCTCACCGACATGCACGAGGACCTGGCGGACAACCCGGCGATCTGGGACCTCCAGGCCCGCTTCCCCCGCGTCCCGGACGAGCGCTAGCTCCCGCCTCTCGGTCAGCAGCCCTACTCCACCCGCACCCCGATCTGCGCCGCGAACGCCGGTGCCAGGTCGAAGAGCTGGGCCGGGCTGATCACGGCCCCGGCCAGCCGGTCCACGCCGCGCGCGATCCCCAGCTCGGCCACGCCCCGCAGATCCACGTCCGCCATCACGGCGCCCGTGAAGTCCGCGCCCCGCACCACACAGCCCTGGAACTCCACCCGGTCCAGACGCGCGCCCCCGAAGTCCGGCTCCACCAGCACGCATCCGTCGAAGACGACGTCCTTAAGGCGCGCCTTGCGCAGATTCAGGTACTCGATCTTCCCGCCGCGCACCACGACCCGCTCCAGCACGCTCCCGTGCAGCTGGACCCCGCCGAGCCGGGCGTCCACCACCTCGACGTCCCGCAGGGTCGCCTCCGCGAGGTCCGTGCCCACACCCCGTATCCCCGTCAGCGTGGAATCGAGGATGCGGGCGCGGGTCAGCCGCGTCTCGTCGAGCCCGCACCCTTCGAGCGCGCAGTCCATGAAGCGGGCGCCCCCGCCGTCCTGCCCGGTGAAGTCGGCCGCCGCGAACTCCACCCCGTCGTAGTCCCCGTCCGGCTCGAGCTCGCCGCCGGTCCAGGGCGCCAGCGGGGGCAGCCGCACCTCGGGCCGCCGCGCCTTCTTCACCGCCGCCGGTTTCGCCGACGCCGCCTTCGCCGGCCTCACCGCTCGTTTCTCCGCCATGCCCCCATGCTGCCCGCCGCCACTGACAATCGGTGACCGCCGCCCTTCCGCCACCCATGTCACATTCCGCCGCGCACAGCCGTCGTAAGACGTAGAGGCACAGACATAGGCACAGCACAGCCAACCGAAGGGGAACAGCGGCATGGCAACGACCACCCCCGACCTCACCGTCATCGGCGGCGGATTCGCCGGCCTCACCGCGGCCGTCACCGCCGCCGAGGCCGGAGCGAGCGTCACGCTCCACGAGTCGCACCACACCCTCGGCGGCCGCGCCCGCACCGCCGAAGGCCCGTACCGCACGCACGACGGACCGCACGCCCTCTACAGCGGCGGCCCGCACTGGACCTGGCTGAAGCAGCGCGACCTGCTCGGCCCGCTCGCCCCGATCCCGCCCGTCGAGGGCTCCCGCCTGCGCTTCCACCACCGCGGAGCCCTGCGCCGCACCCCTCCGCTGGCCCTTCTGCGCCTCCTTCGCCGCCGGTCCGAACACGCGCCCGTGGACGTGGACTTCATGACGTGGGCGACGCGCCACGTCGGCGAGGAGGGCGCCCGCGCGGCCGCCCACTACACGTCCGTGGCGCTCTTCCACCACGACCCGGGCTCCCTCTCCGCGGCCTTCGTCCAGGAGCGTCTGCGCCGGTCCGCGAAGGTGCCGCCCGAGGCGCACTATCCACGCGGCGGCTGGGCGTCCGTGATCGACCGGATGGCTGCCCGTGCCTGGAATCTGGGCGTGCGCGTGGAGACGCTGTCCCGCGTCGACTCCGTGCCCACGGGCGGCGGGCCGGTGATCGTGGCGACGTCCCTCGACTCGGCGCGCCGCCTTCTCGGGGACTCGTCACTGACGTGGACCAGCGGCCGTACGACCCTGATCGACCTGGCCGTGCGCACCCGCCGCGGCGACGCCTTCATCGTGTCCGGGCTCGACTTCCCGGCCTGGCTGGAGCGGTTCACGGCCCAGGACCGGAGTCTGGCGCCGCGCGGGCAGCAGCTCGTCCAGGGCCACATCCCCGTGGCGCCGCACGAGTCGAAGGCCGACGGCACGGCACGCGCCGAACGCCTGCTCGACCTGGGATTCCCCGGCTGGCGCGACCGCGTGACCTGGCGCAGGGACGCGCTCGCGAACGGGCGGACGGGGGCGGTCGACCTGCCCGGCACGACCTGGCGGGACCGGCCCGCGATCGACCGCGGGGACGGTGTGTATCTGGTGGGCGACCAGGTCGCGGCGCCCGGCGTGCTCTCGGAGGTGTCGTTCAACAGCGCCGTCGAGGCGACCACGCTCGCGCTCACCGGGTCCCGGCCGGGGCTCCGCGCGGCCTGACGCCCGCACTTGACCTCAAGTCCGCTCGAGGTTGAAAGGTGGTGGGCGCACCTGAGCCGTCAAGAGGCCGCACGCCCAAGGGAGCCCGCCATGCACGCCGTACGACTGCACGCCTTCGGACCCGCCGAGAACCTCACCTACGAGAAGACCGGCGACCCCCTGCCCGGCCCCGGCCAGGTCCGGATCGCCGTGGCCGCGGCCGGCGTGCACCTCCTGGACACCGCCCTGCGCGAGGGCATGAAGGGCCCCGCGCCCGAACCGCCCGCGCTGCCCACCGTTCCCGGCCGCGAGGTCGCCGGCACCGTCGAATCGCTCGGCGAGGGCACCGACGCGTCCTGGCTCGGCAAGCGCGTCGTCGGCCACCTCGGATTCGCCCCCGGAGGCTACGCCGAGCTCACCGTGATCGACGCGGCCCGCCTGCACGAACTCCCGCCCGACCTGGACTTCGCCGAGGCCGTCGCCCTGATCGGCACGGGCCGTACGGCGATGGGGATCCTGCAGTTCGCCCCGCTCGGCCCCGCGTCGGTGGCCGTGATCCCGGCCGCGGCCGGAGGCATCGGCACCCTGCTCGTCCAGTACGCGAAGCACGCGGGCGCCACCGTCGTCGGCCTCGCGGGCGGCCCCGAGAAGGCGGCCCGCGTCCGCGCGAACGGCGCCGACCTGGCCGTCGACTACACCGCCCCCGACTGGCCCGGGCAGGTCCGCCGGTTCCTCAGCGGCCGCCCGGCGACCGTCGTCTTCGACGGGGTGGGCGGCGACGCGGGCCTGGCCGCCGTCGACCTGCTCGGCCCCGGCGGCGTCCACGTCGTCTTCGGCTGGTCCGGCAAGGGCCTGCACGACGGCGAGCCCCTCACCTTCTCCGCGGACGAACTCACCCGGCGCGGCATCACCCAGGAACAGGTGCTCGGCCCGCCGATGATGCGGCGCGCGGGCGGCGACAACCCGGTCCGCACGCTGGAACTGGCCGCACTGAGGGAGGCCGGGGCGGGCCGCCTGCGTCCCGCAGTGACCCGCTTCCCGCTCGCCGAGGCCGCCGCGGCGCACCGTGCCCTGGAGAACCGCGGCACGATCGGCAAGGTGGTCCTGATCCCGTGACCCGAGCCCGGGTCCCCGGTCGCGCTACGACCCGAGCCGGGCCAGCGCCTCATCCGTCAGCCGGTACACCGTCCACTCGTCCTGCGGCGCCGCGCCGAGCGCCTTGTAGAAGTTGATCGACGGCTCGTTCCAGTCGAGGACCGACCACTCCAGGCGCTCGTAACCGCGCTCGACGCAGATCCGCGCCAGCTCGGTCAGCAGCGCCTTGCCGTGGCCGCCGCCGCGCGCCTCGGGCCGTACGTACAGGTCCTCCAGGTAGATCCCGTGCACCCCGCGCCAGGTGGAGAAGTTCAGGAACCACAGGCAGAAGCCGACGGGCTCGCCCGTCGTGTCGTCCTCGGCGATGTGGGCGAACGCGGCGGGCCGCTCCCCGAACAGCGCCTCGCGCAGCTGCTCCTCGGTGGCCCGCGCCTCGTGCAGCGCCTTCTCGTAGTCGGCGAGTTCACGGACCATGGCGTGGATGACGGGGACATCGGCGGGCGTGGCGGTACGAATCATGACGGCAGGCTAACCACTCACCACGGGGCGGCCCGCACGGGCCGGCCGACCACTCACCACGGGCCGCACACGCACGCCCGCGCCCCCGCGCACCGCAGCGCGCCCCGCACGGGCCCGCTCACCGCCCGAGCAGTCTGCGCGCCGTCTCCAGATGGTCCGGCACCAGTGGCCGCCCGTCCTCGATCTCCCACAGGGAGTCCTGAAGCACCCGCCCGAGCGTCCAGGCGCGCGCCCGCTCCCGGTCGAGCCCGAGCACCCCGCTCATCGCGTCGAACCGCCACACCACCTCGTCCGCGTCGAAGCGGTTGTCGATGGCGGGCTTCAGATCGAAGCCCGGGTCGCCCGCGAGCGGCTTCGGGTCGATGGCCAGCCACGGCTCCCTCTCGGCTGCCAGCACGTTCTCGAAGTGCAGATCCCAGTGCAGCAGCCGGTCACCCGCCTCGCCCGCGACCTCGCGCACGGCCGCCGCACAGTCCGCGAGCAGCGCGCGGTCGGCCGGGCCGGGCACGGCCGCGAGCGCCGACGGCATCTGGGCGAGCATGCCGGCCGCGATGTCGGACAGCCGCCGCATCCCGTCCGGGGCGGGCCCGGACGTGAGCCGGGCCAGCAGTTCGGCGATGACGAGGACGGCCTTCCGGGAGTCCTCCACGGAGTCCAGCATCCGCCCGGGGTCGAGCCGTTCGAGGAGCATCGTGCCCGTGGCGGCGTCGTGGTCGAGGAGCCGGACGGCGCCGTCGCCGTCCCAGACGCGCAGCGCGACCGGCTCGCCCTCGGTCTCCTCGTCGAGGATCTGGAACTTGACCGCGGCGGGCGTCCCGTCGCCCCGCACCACGGGCAGGACCAGGGCGGCCATGCCGTGCATCGCGGGCCCGTCGACGCGCAGATCCCAGCGTTCGACGAACTCCTCCACGCGCGCCGGGAGCCCGGCGATGAAGGCGCGACCGGGCTCACCCGCGTAGGTGTACTGGGACTCGACCAGGCCGTCCGGGATGTCGATCACCCGAACGACCCTATGTGCGTGCCTGAATGCAGTCCATGCGCCGTTTCCCCCTCGCCGTGTGGTCGTACGTACGGCACGCCCCCGGCACCTATCTCTGGCTGGCCGCCCTGTTCTTCACGACGGTCGCCATGCACCACATGGACCCGCACTTCGAGCACGAGTTCCTGCGCCAGCGCTCCACGAACCTGATCGAGCTGTCGACCAACCCGGTCCGGGTCTTCGTCGCCTCATTGTTCTGGATCGACGACAGCAGCTGGTGGCCCTACGCCGTCCTCTACACGGTGTTCCACGCGCAGGCCGAGCGCTGGCTCGACACCTGGCGCTGGCTGGCCGTCGTGGGGGCGGCGCACGTCCTCGCGACCCTGATCAGCGAGGGCGCCCTGCTGTGGGCGATCCGCCACGGCCACGCGCCCGCCTCGTCGGTCGACACCCTCGATGTGGGAGTGAGTTACGCGCTCGCGGGCGTCGTCGGCGTCCTCACGTACCGGCTCGTCCCGCCCTGGCGCTACGTCTGTCTGGCCGTCGTCCTGATCGTCTACGGCGGCCCGCTCCTCACCAGCCGCACCTTCACCGACCTGGGGCACTTCGTCTCGGTCCTCATCGGCCTGTCCTGCCACCCCCTCGTACGCGACCGGGGCGAGCCCTGGAACCCGCTGACGGTCCTGCGGCGACGGGACAGGACAGCGCGGCGAAACGATCACCCAAATCAGGAAGGCGTCCGTCCCCCCTGCCCGAACCCCCCTGCCGAGCGCTAACGTCCGAGGCCATGAGCAGCAAGAACGGCACCCACGGCGCCCAGGCCACCGTCAACGGCGGCATATCGTTCTGGTACGCGGACGACGGCATCCCCACCGCCCGCGAGCCCCTCCCGGGTGACGCGTCCGCCGACGTCGTCATCGTCGGCGGCGGCTACACGGGCCTGTGGACCGCCTACTACCTGAAGAAGGCCGCGCCCTTCCTCCGCATCACCGTCCTGGAGCAGAAGTTCTGCGGCTACGGCGCGTCCGGACGCAACGGCGGCTGGCTCTACAACGGCATCGCCGGCCGCGACCGCTACGCGAAACTCCACGGCCACGACGCGGCCGTCCGCCTCCAGGAAGCCATGAACGACACCGTCTCCGAGGTGATCCGCGCGGCCGCCGAAGAGGAGATCGACGCCGACATCCACCAGGGCGGCGTACTCGAAATCGCCTACACACCGGCCCAGTTGGCCCGCCTCAAGGCCTTCCACGCGGCGGAACTCGCGTACGGCGAGAAGGACCGCACCCTGCACGGCGCCCGCGAGACCGCCGAGCGCGTCCGCGTCTTCGGGGCCGTCGGCTCGACCTGGACCCCGCACGGCGCCCGCCTGCACCCCGTCAAGCTCCTCAAGGGCCTGGCCGCCGCCGTCGAGGCGCTCGGCGTCACGATCCACGAGTCGACACCCGTCACGGAGATCAAGCCGAAGCACGCCGCCACCCCGTACGGCACGGTCCGCGCGCCCTACATCCTGCGCTGCACCGAGGGCTTCACGGCCTCTCTCAAGGGTCAGCGCCGCACCTGGCTCCCCATGAACTCGTCCATGATCGCCACGGAGCCGCTGACCGACGCGCAGTGGGAGTCCATCGGCTGGGCGGGCCGCGAGACCCTCGGCGACATGGCGCACGCCTACATGTACGCCCAGCGCACCGCCGACGGCCGCATCGCGCTCGGCGGCCGGGGCGTCCCGTACCGCTACGGCTCGAGGACCGACAACGACGGCCGCACCCAGCCCGCCACCATCGAGTCCCTCACCGCGCTCCTGACCCGCTTCTTCCCCCAGCTGGCGGGCATCGCCGTGACCCACGCCTGGTCCGGCGTCCTCGGCGTCCCCCGCGACTGGTGCGCCACGGTCACCCTCGACCGCGCGACGGGCCTCGGCTGGGCTGGCGGCTACGTCGGCTCGGGCGTCGCCACCACCAACCTCGCCGCCCGCACCCTGCGCGACCTGGTCCAGCAGGACTCCGGCCAGTCCGGCCCCACCGACCTCACGACCCTCCCCTGGGTCAACCACAAGGTCCGCAAGTGGGAACCGGAACCCTTCCGCTGGCTGGGCGTCCACGGCATGTACGCCACCTACAACGCGGCCGACCACCGCGAACTCACCACCCACACGACGGACTCCTCCCGCCTGGCCCGAGCCGCGGACCGGGTGGCGGGCCGCGGCTGACAAGCCCCCCACGCACGACAAAGGCCCAGGTCACACCCGTGACCTGGGCCTTCGTCCCATGGGAGCCCCCTGTCGGATTCGAACCGACGACCTACGCATTACAAGCTGTCCGGGCTTGTTCCACAGGGGTCCAGGGGCATCCGGTAATCGGTTCGCGCTGCAGGTCAGGCGCCCTACCGAACGTCCACGGACGAGCGCGTACCGCACCGGATTGAGCAGCAATCGAGACTAGAACTGAGACTGACCCAAGTCCGCATGGATGTCAGCGCAAGCGACGACTCTCGCTCGCGAGGTCACCACTGGCAGAACGCGACGGTTGCGTCATCGCCTGACTTGTAGCGAGGCCACCGCCGACCCGTCGGGTCCGTCGCTTCCACTTCGCGCACGTTATCCACGTCGCCATTCATGAGTCGCCAGGCATCGATCACTGTCCGCCCCCTGTCACGTGTTCCCCGTGACCGTCAGCCGACCGGCACGGTCATGGCACGGAGCTCGCTGTACGGCGAGTAGTTCCCGGCCGCGTCGTAGGTACGGGCCCGGTACTCATAGCTGCGCCCGTCGGCGGGCAGCGGGTCGCAGACGGTGGCCGTGGCGGCGAAGCGCGGGTCGTAACCCTGGTGCAGGACGACCGACCAGGTGTCCGTCCCCGCCTCGCGGCGCTCGATCTCGAAGCCGGTGAAGTCGCGGATCGGGGCCGGCGTGTAGTCGGTGGCTGTCGCCTGGATTCCGCTCGCGCAGGAGCCCAGGGTCAGGTCGGGGGCGTAGGCGGGGGCGATGCCGTCGGGGATGTCGAGCCAGAGCTCATTGGTGGCGGTGGCGTCGAGCGAGCCCGGGTTGTAGGTGGTGGTGCCGCCGTCGTTGGTGACGAGGACGCGGTAGTGGCCCCACTCGCCGTCGGCGGTGACGGGGCCGGTGGTCCAGGTGTTGCCCTTGGTGGTGCCGAGCGGGACCCAGACCCAGTAGCCGTCCACCTTGTCGTTGCTCAGGACCGTGTAGTGGTCGAAGTGCGGCTCGGTGTTGAGGGGCCACTTCAGGGTGACCTTGCCGGTCGCCTTGTCGTAGGTGCCGGTCAGGGAGGTGACGACGGGCAGGGGACGGACGATGGTGTCCGTGCTGCCCGACGAGGTGTTGCCCGCCTTGTCCTTGGCGCGAACCTCGTAGTAGTAGGGCGTGCGGTCGTCGGGGTTCACGAGGGGGTCGGTGTGGCTGCGGGCGGTGGTCGTGGTGACCTTCGTCCAGGTGCTGGAGCCGACGGACCGCCGATAGAGGGAGTAACTCGCCAGGTCCATCTCCTTGTTGGCGGACCAGGAGACGGTCGTCCTGCGGGTCGTGGTGTTGTAGGCGGTCTTCGCGCCGGTGGGGGCGAGTGGCTTCGTCTTGTCGTACGTGGCCGAAATCCGGGGCGTGTACGTGTACGCGACCTTCGCGGCGCCTGACCAGTTCACGTAGTCGACGCGGATGGTGTGCTTGCCGGACGGCACGGTGAGGTTGAGGCTCGTGGAGCGGGCGGTGTCACCGGTGCCGTGCCACATGTCGATCTGGCGGACACCGTCCAGGTAGACGCGGACGCCGTCGGTGGCGGAGGCGGTGAACGTGAAGGGGCCGCCGGAGCCGAAGTCGCGGGCTACCGACCAGCGGACACCGAAGTTGTTCGACGGCACGCCGGAGACCGGGCTGCCGGACCAGCTCTGGCTGATGGTGCTGTCGCAGTCAGTCCTCACCGGGGAGCCGGAGAACGAGGTGTTCTTGTAGAACGTCCGCTTGTAGACGTTGGTCGAGCAGGTGACGTCGGCGGCTGCCGCCTGCGGGGCGGCGGCTAGCAGGCTACCGAGGACGACGGCGGACATGGCACCACCGGTCCGGGCGGCGAGGAGACTCTTCTGGCGCACGGGGACCTTTCGCGCTGTGAGGGCAGGACGTACGGCGTGGAGACTCGTGAGGTGGGAGGAAGGTTGCACGGCGCGCCCGATGACGTGAAGGGGCCCAGAGGCGATCGCGACGCTGCTGACGTGGGGGACAGCGCGATGTGGGTCGCAGCTTTCACCGGCGGCACGGCCGTCTTCGCGAGCTGGGTGACCAATCTGGGGAACGTGCGGGCCGCCCGGGTCCAAGCCGAGGCTTCGGCACAAGTGCAGCACCGGGGACACGTGCGGGAGCTGTGACGGGTGGCGTACCTCGAGCTGATGGAACGCGCAGCGAAGAGCACCTACTGATTCAGTGGGTGCCACTTTTCCCTTGTACCCCCGGCAGGATTCGATCCTGCGATACCCGCTTGCAGGCGGGAGGGCGGTTCCGCGCGTAGCGCGTCCCGTTCCAAGATGCGGTGAACGGGTGACAGCGGTGAGCATAGAGAGGTGACGGTCTGCCCCTCGGCAGACCGTAAGTCTCGCCGTACCCGGTGATGCCGGGCCCCTGTCGGCGACCGTCGTTTCCTGGCGGGAGAAGTCATGAACGACTACCCTCCGATCGCGGACCACGGGCTGGTGGGCGACCTGCAGACTGCGGCGCTGGTGGCCGCCGACGGGACCGTCGACTGGTGGTGCACGCCCCGCTTCGACTCGCCGAGCCTGTTCGCGTCGCTGCTCGACAGTGACCGTGGCGGCCACTGCCGCCTCGCCGCGGATCTCGGTGAACAGACCACGGTGCGCCAGCTGTACATGCCAGAGACGCCCGTTCTCATCACCCGGTTCATGGCCCCGCAAGGTGTCGGAGAAGTCATCGACTTCATGGAACCCATCGCCGCGCGCGTCCCCGTCGACAGGCACCGGCTCATCCGTGTCGCCCGGGTGGTCCGCGGCAGCCTTCCCTTCGAGCTGGTGTGCCGGCCCCGCTTCGACTACGGCCGCGCCTCACACACGCTCAGCCGCCTCGATGACGACAGCGTCGTCTTTCACGGTCCGGATACCGACCTGCATGTCCAGGCGACCGCACCGGTGTCACTCCACGCCGACGGCGTCGACGTGACCGGCCGCTTCACCTTGAACGCAGGTGAGAGTGCCGCAGTGATCCTCACCAGTGAGACGGGCGAGCCAGGCTCGCGCAGCGGATGCCCCGGTGGGCCGCGGCCGGCCGTCGAGGACGTGACGGCGGCACTCGATGCCTGCCGTGACTTCTGGCTCAGGTGGCTGCGGTCCTGCCGCTACAAGGGCCGCTGGCACGAGATGGTCGTCCGGTCCGCGATCACCCTCAAGCTGCTCACCTACGCCCCCACGGGTGCCCCGATCGCGGCGGCCACCATGGGCCTGCCCGAGCAGATCGGCGGCGAGCGCAACTGGGACTACCGCTACACCTGGGTACGGGACGCGTCTTTGTCCGTGCGTGCGCTGATCGATCTCGGCTTCACCGCCGAGGCGGATGCGTTCCGCCGGTGGATGCGCGAGCGGCTGGAGGCTGGGGGCACCGCTTCCGGCGAGCCCTTGCAGATCATGTACCGCGTGGACGGCGAGCCCCACCTGACCGAGGAGGTCCTTGACCACCTGGAGGGCTACCAGCGCTCGGCCCCGGTCCGGGCCGGCAACGCGGCGGCCGACCAGATCCAGCTCGACATATACGGCGAGGCCGCCTACGCCATCGCCCAGACCGACGACATCGGCGGACTCCGCGGCTGGCGCGTGTTCGCCGGGCTCATCGACTGGCTGTGCGACCACTGGGACCGCCCGGACGAGGGCATATGGGAAACCCGCGGCGGGCAGAAGGAGTTCACCTACAGCCGCCTGATGACCTGGGTCGCCTTCGACCGGGCGATTCGCCTGGCCACTGTTCACGCCCGGCCCGCCGACCTCGCCCGCTGGCGCGAAGCCCGCGACACCGTCTTTCGGCAGATCACCGAGCGCGGCTGGAGCGACAAACGCCGCGCCTTCGTCCAGCACTACGACACCGACGTCCTTGACGCCTCACTGCTTCTGATGCCCCGCGTCGGGTTCCTGTCCCCGACCGACCCGGACTGGCTCAGCACCCTCGACGCGATGACCAACGAGCTCGTCAGCGACAGCCTCGTCTACCGCTACGACCCCGCGGCTTCGCCCGACGGACTGCAAGGCTCCGAGGGCACCTTCAGTCTGTGCAGCTTCCTCTACGTCGAGGCCCTCGCCCGTTCCGGCCGCGTCCACCAGGCCCGCTACGCCTTCGACAAGATGCTCACCTACGCCAACCACGTCGGCCTGTTCGCCGAGGAGATCGGCCCCTCCGGAGAGCAACTCGGCAACTTCCCGCAGGCCTTCACTCATCTCGCGCTCGTCGCCGCAGCCCTCGCCCTCGATGAGGAACTCGACCGCGTCGACCGATCGGACGCCTGAGCCGCCCGCCCCGAAGAGAGGCCAGGTCCCATGACCGAAGATGCCGCCGCCAACGGGCGTGCCCAACCGGCCCGTAGCGGCAGGATGCTGGCACCGCTCGCGCTGGCGCAGTTCATCTGCAGTTTCGCCGGCTCCAACATGAACGTGATGATCAACGACATCAGTCACGACCTGGACACAACCGTTCAGGGCGTACAGGTCGCGATCACGGTGTTCCTCCTGGTCATGGCCGCCCTGATGATCCCTGGCGGCAAGGCGACCGACCGCTTCGGCCGCAAACGCTGCTTCCTCGTCGGCCTCGTCGTCTACGGCATCGGCGCCGTCCTCAGCGCCGCAGCACCCGGACTCGGTGTGCTTATCCTGGGCAACTCCATCTTTGAAGGCGTCGGTACAGCCCTGCTCATCCCGCCGGTCTACATCCTCACCACGCTGCTGTTCACCGACCTCACGTCCCGAGCCCGCGCGTTCGGAGTCATCATGGCCGCCGGCGGCGTGGGAGCGGCCGCAGGGCCCTTGATCGGCGGGCTCATCACCTCCGCGATCAGCTGGCGTGCGGCCTTCGTCTTCCAAGCCCTGGTGATCGCGCTGATCATCGCGCTGAGTCGCACGATCACCGACCCCCTGCCGCCCGATCCCGACCGCCACTTCGACGTCCGAGGCGCCGTCCTGTCCGCCGGCGGGCTGGTCCTGGTCGTCATGGGCATCCTCGCCGCCGACAACAACCTGGGCCTGATGCTCGGCCTGCTCGCTGCCGGCCTTCTCGTACTGGCGTGGTTCGTGCACTGGATCCGCAGCGAAGAGCGCGCCGGAAGAGAGCCGCTGCTGTCCACCAGCCTCTTCCGTGACCGCACCTCCAACCTTGGTCTGATCACCCAGAACGCCCAGTGGCTGCTGCTCATGGGCACTTCGTTCACTGTCGCCACCTATCTCCAGGTCGTGCGCGGCTACGACGCCATCGAGACAGGCGTCATCTTCACCGCGGCCACCCTCGGAGTGCTCGCGTCCTCACTCGCTGCGGAACGCCTCGCCAAGCGCCTTCCGCAGCGGACACTGATCATCGCCGGGTTCGCCCTCGCCATCGTCGGCATCGGCGTCCTGATCGCCCTGGTCGCCGGTACACCGAACCCGTGGGCATTCGCTCCCGGCCTGCTGCTGATCGGCCTAGGGCTCGGCGTCATGCTCACCCCGTCCGTGAACGTGGTCCAATCCGCCTTCCCGGAGGATCAACAGGGTGAGATCTCCGGCCTGTCCCGGAGCATCTCCAACCTCGGCTCCACCTTCGGCACGGCCATTGCCGGCACCATCCTGGTCGCCAACCTCACCAAGAACGCCTACGCCGCCGCCATGGCGACCCTCGCCCTCGGCGCCCTCGCCGGCCTCGTCACCGCCACACGCCTCCCCCGCGGCGGCCCCACCGGCCCGGCCCCGGCCAACCTCCCACCTCAGCCACCCGCTGCCCGCTAGCCGCAGAGGGACTTGCCTGTCGGCCGCGGGCTTCAGCCTCCACCCCGGCACTGATCGCACTGACACCCACCAGGCACCCGGCAGCGCTCCACACGGCGCGGATACGGACATCGTCCACACCTGAGGGGTGAGGTCTCCGCCGCTGGTCGCTGCCCCGGCCAGGGCGAGCATCGAGGCGTCGGCCGCGAATTCACCCACACCGTGTGAGGCAGCCGGCTCCCTTGGGGCCCAGCGTGGAGTCAGAACGCCGTCCCGGGTGAGGCCGGGCAGGAGAGGAAGGACTACGCAGATGTACCTCGCCTACGACTACCCGCTGCTGAGCGTCTTCTGGACCATGCTGTGGTTGTTCCTGTGGATCATGTGGTTCTACCTGCTGTTCAAGATCGTCTTCGACATCTTCCGGGACGACTCGCTCAGCGGCTGGGGAAAGGCCGGCTGGCTGGTCTTCGTGTGCTTTCTGCCGTTCCTCGGGGTCTTCGTCTACTTGATCGCCCGCGGCAAGGGCATGGGGCGACGCGAGATGCAGCAGATGATCGACCAGCGCAACGCATTCGACTCCTACGTCAAGGAGACGGCAGGCAGCGCCAAGCCCGCCAGCGCTGACGAACTCGCCAAGCTTGCGGAGATGCACACTCGGGGCGACATCACGGAGGAAGAGTTCCTCAGGGCGAAGGCACTGGTACTGAGCGGAGGCAGCCCCACAAACAATGCCGCCTCGATCAACACGCCTAACCCTCGCTGATCACCGGACGAAGGCAACCGAGGCACGCGCTGATCATCCCCATGCCCGCCCCCTCATTGCCCGCCTCCTGACGGTGGGGGCTGCGTCCCGGGCTGCTCCGTCCCCGGCAGCGTCCACTCTGCTCCGGTGCGCACACGGAAGCCGGCGACAGCGGCCTCCACAGTCGGGAAAAAGTGACCCGGGTCGATGGTGCGGGTCAGCCCATAGCGCTCGATCTTGCGCCGCACGGGATCCTTGAGCTCGGCGAAGACCAGATGGACCTGTTCGGCGTTGAGCGCCTCGTCCAGCTCCTCCAGCATGTCGGCGGCTGTGGTGTCCACATCGGTCATCGGCTCGGCGGCGATGACGATCCACTCGGGCCGTGGCTCGCTGACGGCCAGCCGCCGCACCTCGTCGCGGAAGGTCTTGGCGTTGGCGAAGAACAGCGGTGCGTCGAACCGGTAGATCACGAGTCCGGGCAGCCGCTGGGCCTGTGGGTAGGACCGTACGTCGTGGTATCCCTCCAGCCCCTCGACTTTCCCGAGCGTGGTGTCGTATGGCCACCAGGCTCGCCGGAAAACGTTGAGTACGGACAGGGCGACGGCGATGGCGATGCCCTGCAGGACGCCGAGCAGGGCCACCCCGAGGAAGGCGGCGGCAGACAGCAGGAACTCGGTCCGGCGCTGCCGCCACAGCCGTACGCCTCCCGCTACGTCGGCCAGTGACAGCGAGGCGGTGATGACGACGGCGGCGAGGGCGGGCTGGGGCAGATTGCGGAACATCCCCGGGGCGAGCAGGAGCATGAGGACGATCAGCGCCGCTCCGATGACGCCGGTGAGTTGGCTCCTCGCCCCGGCGCGCTCTGCCACGGCCGTCCGTGAGCCGCTGGTGCTGACAGGGAAGCCCTGAAAGAGACCGGCGGCCAGATTCGCGGCCCCTACGCCGACCATCTCCTGGTTGCCGCGCACCTCCTGCCCGGTCCGGGCCGCGAAGGCGGACGCATTGGAGATTGTGTCGGCCAGCGACACGAGGGCGATGCCCAACGCACCGCCGAACAAGGGGGCCAGGTCGGACGCACGGACGTCAGGGATCGTGAATGGCGGGAAGCCCTGGGGAAGTTCCCCGACCAGGCTGACGCCGTGCTCGCCCAAGCCGAACACGGCGACCGAGGCGATCGCCAGGACCACCATCACCAGCACCGCGGGGATCTTCGGCATCGTGCGCTGCAGCACCAGAATCAGAGCGATGCCGCCGACTCCGATCGCTGCCGAGGCCGGTACCACCGCCCCGTCGGCGATTTTCTGCACCAGCCTGACGCACTCGCCGACCAGGTTGTCTGCCTCGACCTTGAACCCGAGCAGTTTGGGCAATTGACCGATGAGGATGGTGAGCGCGAGGCCGTTCACGTAGCCGATCATCGTCGGCTTGGAGATCAGGTCGGCGATGAAGCCGAGTTTCGCCACCGATGCCAGGATCATGATCCCTGCCACCATAATGGCGAGCATCGAGGCCAGTGCCACGGCACGGTCGGGGTCCCCGCCCGAGGCCACCAAGGGCAGCACGGTGGCGGCGATCATCGGCCCCAGCGACGAGTCAGGGCCCAGGACCAGGATCCGAGACGGTCCGCACACCGCGTAGCCGAGCAGGCAGAGAACGGTCGTGTACAGGCCGGTAATGGAGGGCAGGCCCGCCAGCTCGGCGTACGCCATACCCTGCGGCACGAGCAGGGTAGTGAGCACGATGCCTGCGACCACGTCCTTGGCCAGCCACGCGCGGCGGTAGGACGCCACGACGCGGACGCCGGCAACGGCGCGCAGCCGGAACCGGACCCCGTGGCCGCTGCGGCGGGCCATCACGCGGGCCTGCCCGCGCCCTTCGGCCGGCGGGCCGCGCTCCTGGACGAACGGAAGCCCGAGGGCGCGCAGCTAGACCTGGCCGGACTGCCTGGTGTTGCTGGCAAACGCACCATTCAGGGATTGCTCCGGCTCTGGGCCTCCGCCTCGGCTATGGCCTCGGCCTCGGCAGCGGCAAGTCCGATGGCGACACCGAACGCCTGGCCGATGTGGGTTGCCGCCGACATGACGCGTGCCGTCCCCACAACTGGGGCGATCGCAACGAGAAGATCCTGTAGCTGCTCGACCGTGAAGTCGGCCTTGATCGCAGGGTCGATGTGGGCCAAATAGGAGACTGCTGGTGCGTCCATGGCCACGAGTGCGGCAATACGGGCTTGAATCAACGACCGCTTGTCCATGTGGCAATGCTCGATGGAGTCAATGGTCATGGCAGTGATCGTGTCGAGGACGGGAGTCTCAGATGCAGTGGCCATATCGGGACCGCCTTCCAGTGCTTTGGGAAGTTGGACGCGAATCCCGCTGAGCGTGGGAATCCCCCTGCGCGCCAGGCAGTTTGCCCCTCCAGCGTAGGCAGCCCCGACCGGTGCCGCGCGTTGAGCCGGACACCCTTCTCCTGCACTGTTCCAAGGTCCCGGCTGGGGGCGGAGGGTACGGGGTGGTGATGCGCACCGAGGGGACGCGGCGCTGGGGCGCGTACGGGCCGCCGCCGAGTCCGGCGAGCTGCCCGCGCCCGACCACAGCACCACCACTGTACGAACGACCTGGACTCCAGGAGCCGCGTCTGCTCAGCTCTGCCTGGGGCGATGGCATACGGGACGGGAGCTCCCTGCGTCAGCCACAACGGGCCCGCGGTCGGCGACGGCGCCCCCTCCCGGTGCTGGCCGATCCCCTGCCGGAGGCACTGGCCTGACCGTCGCGTACGCGGTGATCGACTCATGGCCACAGGCCTATCCCCTAGTGGGCGCGCGTCGGCGCAGCGCGGGCGGAGCGGGCCGGAGGCAGGAGCGGCGCCCGCAGCGGAGCCGGGGCTTGATGAGGCAGGGAAACCTGTAACAACTGCTCCACCTGTGCGGATCGATCCTCAGTTCCTACCCACGGCCAAGGGCTGGCCTGGGAGAGCGATTACGTCTGACGACCTCTGGGCAAGCCATCCGGATCGACGGTGCGACGGCGCCTCTGTCCGGACATGCTTGAACCCCAAGCGCTCGTAGTAGGCGTGCAGTTCCGTGTTCGTGCGCCAGGTGTCGATGCGAACCCAGTCCCGCCCCTCCAGCGCAGCAACACGGCTAGCCCAGTCAACGATCCGGGCACCGAGCTGCCTGCCGGCCGCGGACCTCGATGACAAGCCGGAGTCCGCCTCCTATCTCTACAAGCTGATCGTGGCGACTCCGCTGCATGGTCACGATCCTCCCAGGAGACAGGCACAAGATCCTCTATGAAGTCGATGCCGACTGAGTACCTTCGCCCTGCCGCAGCCGTCGACTACGACCAGCCGCGAGGACGCCGCCAAGGGCCCCGCGCTCTTGTCGGCCGTGCGGCCGAAGGGCGACGCCGAAGGCGTCCTTTCAGCTCGACGGGAGCCGCCACACGGCCGGCACGATCCTGAACGAGCTGGGCGTCGGCATGCCCACGATCATGGAGATCCTTCGGCATACCCAGATCAGTCAGACCCGGCGCTACGTGAAGGGCAGATCACACCTGTCGAAGGACGCGATGCGTCGCATGGGCGAGTTCTTCGCCCCCGCTCCCGCAGAACCCGATCCGGGCCCCAATGAGACCGAAACTGAGACCGTCGACAGCCGAGCGGCCCGCTCCAGGCGCCGTCGCCGCATCCGCTGAACGACAAAACCCCAGGTCGGAGCAGTTCCGACCTGGGGTTTCGGGTAGAGCCCCCTGTCGGATTCGAACCGACGACCTACGCATTACAAGTGCGTTGCTCTGGCCGGACTGAGCTAAGGAGGCAGCAGCCCGAGCAGTGTAACCAACGACGGGCGACACCCTGTCGAATATTTCGTCGAAGGTCACTTCGCTCCGACTACTGACAGACCCGACACCCGACAGGTACCGTCCAGAAGCAGTTCACCCGTGTGGACTAAACCACTGCGGCATCAGCCGTAGCGGATCACCACCTTTACTCGGATCGTCCGGCACGTTCCTGCCGGTGAAGGGGGCTTCACAGCCATGGCAACTGTTTCGTTCGACAAGGCGACCCGGATCTACCCGGGCTCCACCAAGCCGGCCGTCGACGGCCTGGAGATCGAGATCGAGGACGGCGAGTTCCTCGTCCTCGTCGGCCCGTCCGGCTGCGGCAAGTCGACCTCCCTGCGCATGCTCGCGGGTCTCGAGGACGTGAACGGCGGAGCGATCCGCATCGGCGACCGCGACGTGACCCACCTGCCGCCCAAGGACCGGGACATCGCCATGGTGTTCCAGAACTACGCGCTCTACCCGCACATGTCGGTCGCCGACAACATGGGCTTCGCCCTCAAGATCGCCGGCGTGAACAAGGCCGAGATCCGCCAAAAGGTCGAAGAGGCCGCGAAGATCCTCGACCTGTCCGAGTACCTGGACCGCAAGCCGAAGGCCCTCTCCGGCGGTCAGCGCCAGCGCGTGGCCATGGGTCGCGCCATCGTGCGTGAGCCGCAGGTCTTCCTCATGGACGAGCCGCTGTCGAACCTCGACGCCAAGCTCCGTGTGTCCACGCGTACGCAGATCGCGTCGCTGCAGCGCCGCCTCGGCATCACCACCGTCTACGTCACCCACGACCAGGTCGAGGCCATGACGATGGGTGACCGTGTGGCGGTCCTCAAGGACGGCCTGCTGCAGCAGGTCGACACCCCGCGCAACATGTACGACCGCCCGGCCAACCTCTTCGTCGCCGGCTTCATCGGCTCCCCCGCCATGAACCTGGTCGAGGTCCCGATCACCGACGGCGGCGTGAAGTTCGGCAACTCGGTCGTCCCGGTGAACCGCGATGCGCTGAAGGCCGCCTCCGACGCCGGCGACCGCACCGTCACCGTCGGTGTCCGCCCGGAGCACTTCGACATCGTCGAGGCGGGCGGCGCCGAGGCCGCGAAGTCCCTCTCCAAGGATGCCGAGGACTCCCCGGCCGGCCTCGCCGTCTCGGTGAACGTCGTCGAGGAACTCGGCGCCGACGGCTACGTCTACGGCACCGCGCAGGTCGGTGGCGAGGCCAAGGACCTCGTCGTCCGGGTCAACGGCCGCCAGGTCCCCGAGAAGGGCACCCAGCTCCACGTCGTGCCGCGTCCGGGCGAGACCCACGTCTTCTCCTCGTCGACCGGTGAGCGCCTCACCGACTGACATCCCGCCTGTTCCGCTGTGGAGCCCCGCACTTCGGTGCGGGGCTCCTCCGCGTTCCGGCCGCTGTCCACCCTCCACGCACGCCGCGTTGTCGACAAATACCCCGGCACATCCGCCATTTCGACCCCCGTGCGTCAACACGCGTAAATCAAAACCGGATTACCCATCCCTCGACCGAGTGACTAAATGTCGCCAAATCATCACCGACCGCTACGCTCACTCGCGTGACGCACTCCGCCAACTACACCCAGAAGCCGCGCCGAGGCCGGGGCCCCGCCCGCCGCGTCGGCCGCACCCTCGCTCTCGTCCTGCCGGTGATGCTGGTGCTCTCCGGCACACTCGCGGTCACCCGAGTGAACTGGTCCGGCAGTTCAGCGGACTCGATCCTCACCGCTTCCTCGCAGAACGTCTCGGCGCGCGCCAAGTCGCGTGCCCCCCAGGACGTCCTGCGCGACAAGCTGCTGCTCGAGCTCCAGGACAAGGACCCCGGTATCGCCCTCACCCACCTCCAGCAGGAGATGCACGAGCGGCCGTCCCTTGCCGAGCACTGCGTCTCCATCGCACGCGCCCTGGGCCGCGCCGCCGTGCAGGCCTACGGCCCCTCCCGCGCCCAGTCCTTCGCCCGCCCCGTCTGCGACACCGCGTTCGCCACGGGCGTCGCCACGGCGGCGCGCGGCTGACGCCCTCACGACCGGCCGGGAAGGGGCCGACGTACAGTGCGGGCATGACGAGCGCCCAGGCCCAGGACCCGCACACGCACAGCCAGCACCACCCCACACAGGCCGTCGTCCTGGCCGGCGGCCAGGGCTCGCGCCTGCGGCCCTACACCGACGACCGGCCCAAGCCGATGGTCGAGATCCCCGGCACGGGGACCCCGATCATCGGCCATCAGCTTGCCTGGCTCGCCGAAGAGGGCGTGACGGACGCGGTCGTCTCCTGCGGGCATCTCGCCGAGGTGCTCCAGGAGTGGCTCGACGGCGCCGAACTCCCCCTGCGCGTCACCACGGTCGTCGAGAAGGAACCCCTCGGCCGTGGCGGCGGCCTCAAGTACGCCGCCGCGCACCTGCCGCACCCCGACCGGCCCTGGTACGCGACGAACGGCGACATCTGGACCCGGTTCTCGCTGCGCGAGATGGCGGACTTCCACGCCGAGCGCGACGCCACCGCCACCCTCGCCCTGGCCCGTCCCCGCATCCCGTGGGGCGCTGTGGAGACCGACGCGTTCGGCCACATCACGGACTTCGTCGAAGCCCCGCCGTCCCCGTATCTGATCAACGCGGGCGTCTATGTCTTCTCCCCCGATTTCACGGGCCTGCTCCCGGACCGCGGTGACCACGAGCGCACCACGTTCCCGCGCCTGGCCCGCGCCAAGCGTCTGGCCGGGTTCCCGATCCCGCAGGGCGCGTACTGGAGGGCCATCGACACGGCGAAGGACCTCACCGAGGCCGCCAAGGAGCTGGCCGCGCCGGGGCGTTGAGCCCGTAGCCCCCGAAACCTGAAGGGGCCCGCACACAGCGTGTGCGGGCCCCTTCAGGCTTCTACGGGGTGTGGTCAGCCGCCGAGTACTCCGCCGAGGAGGCCCCCCGGCTTGTCCCCGTCGCCGGAACCGCCGGAATCGCCGGTGCCGCCACCGGTACCGGTGCCGCCGCCCGTGCCCGTACCACCGCTGGAGGCGGGACCGCTGCTGGACGCCGGAGGCTGCTGCTGGGCCGGCGGGACCGACCGCGGGGGCACCTGGCCCGTGCCCTGCGTCTGGCTGGGCTGGCCCGCGCCGCTGGCGGTGCCCGTCGCCGGGGCGGATCCCGCTGAGCTCGCGGCGCCGGACGGCTTCGCCGAAGTGGCGCCCTGTGTCGGCGTGTTGGACGCCGACGGGCTCTGCGAGCGGTGCTGCTTGCGGCCGGGCTCCGACGGGAGCGGGGAGCCGGGCAGTTCGTTGCGCGGGGCCTCACCGGGACCGGGGGCGGTGACGCGGCCCGCGTCGCGCACGGCGCCGCCGAGCAGCGAGCCGATGAGCAGGGTCAGGCCGACGACGACGGTCGTCACGACGGTGCCGCGGCGCAGCACGTACCGCCGCAGATCCCACAGTTCGGCGCGCGGGCCGAGCCGGCGCCAGGCGCCGCCCGCGAGGCGTCCGTCGATGGAGTAGACGGGCGCGCCCGCGATGATCAGCGGGGACCAGGCGGCCAGGTAGATGATGTCGGGCGCGTCGTAGGCGGGCACCGTCTTCCAGCTGACGGTGACGATGAGGGCGGCCGAGAGCAGTACGCCGAAGACGGCCGCGACACGCTGCCAGAGGCCGAGCACGGTGAGCACGCCGACGACGACCTGGAGGAAGGCGATGCACAGCCCGGCGCCGACGGGGTGCTGGAGGGCGAAGTCGCGCAGGGGTTCGGCGAGGGCCCACGGGTGCAGCGAGTTGAGCCACTTGACCATGGAGCCGCGGTCGCCGCCGTCGAAGTAGACGGGGTCGCAGAGCTTGCCCATGCCGGCGTACATGGAGATGAAGCCGAGGAAGACGCGCAGCGGGAGGAGGACGACGCCGAGGTTCATCCGGCGGCCGGGGTAGTACGCGTGCCGCACCGGGTCGGCGCCGTGCCGCCGGGAGGCGTTCCGCTCGCCCCCGTCGCCGTACTCGTCGTCGCCGAACTCGCCCTCGTCGTACGGGGGTTCCACGTACGACGGCTCTTCGAAGGCGCTGCCGGACTGGCGCATCTTCGGGAGGAGGCGGGTCCCCTGCGCGGTGACCGTGGGCAGTTCGCCGGTGGCGTCGTCCCTGAGGTCGCTGTCGAGGTCGATGCGCGGGATGACCTGGGTGGCGCCGCCCTCCCCGCCCTCGAAGCCGTGCCGGGGATGCGTGCTCTCGCCTGCTCTGCGGGCCGCCTGGAGGAGACCGGTCGCCCCGGGGTCACCGGGCGCGGACCGGCCGCTCCAGACGACCGGGGCGCGGCGGCGCGCGGCGGCCGCGCCGACGACGGGGATGCGGGCGGTCTGGTCCAGCGAGCCCAGTTGCCGGGCGACGCGAGGGGACTGCGTCTGCTGCGCCCTGGGCAGCTGCACGCGGAAACTCGCGTGATTGACGACGACCTGCGCGGGATCGCACGGCACCTTCACCATGCTCAGCGCGGGGCCGTCGTCGAATCCGGAATCGAATCCGGGGCCGAATCCGGGCGAGCGGTCCCCCGTAGGTGTGCGGGGTGTTCTGGTGTCCACACTCATCTAACCGAGTGATGTGTGTTTAGGACACTGCCTCGAGCGCGTGCAAATGTCCGGACCGCGTCAAGATCGCGGCCCGGACACCCGGCTCAGGACCGGCGGCGCGCAGCCTCGTACAGGACGACGCCCGCCGCGACACCGGCGTTGAGGGATTCGGTGCCGCCCGGCATCGGGATCCGCACTCGGTAGTCACAGGTCTCGCCGACGAGACGGGACAGGCCCTTGCCCTCGCTGCCGACGACGATGACGACAGGCCCGCCGAGGGCTTCGAGGTCACCGACGGTGTGCTCGCCGTCGGCCGCGAGACCGACGATGGCGATACCCGCCTTCTTGTACCCCTCGAGAGCGCGCGTCAGGTTCGTGGCGCGGGCGACGGGCGTACGGGCTGCGGCGCCCGCGGACGTCTTCCAGGCACCGGCGGTCATGCCGGCCGCGCGCCGCTCGGGCACGACGACGCCGTGGCCGCCGAACGCGGAGACGGAACGCACGACGGCGCCCAGGTTGCGCGGGTCGGTGACGCCGTCCAGGGCGACGATCAGCGGGTCCTGGCCCTGGTCGTACGCGGCGGCGGCGAGGTCCTCCGGGTGCGCGTACTCGTACGGCGGGACCTGGAGGACGAGGCCCTGGTGGTTGAGGCCGTTCGTCATGCGGTCCAGCTCGGGGCGGGGGGCCTCCATCAGGTGGATGCCACCGCGCTCACCGGCGAGCTGGAGCGCCTCGCGCACCCGCTCGTCGTTGTCGATGAACTGCTGGACGTAGAGCATCGAGGCGGGCACGCCCTCGCGCAGCGCCTCGACGACGGAGTTGCGGCCGACGACCATCTCGGACGTGCCCTTGCCGCCGCGGCCCTTCAGCGTCGCGGTGCGGCGGGTGGCAGTGGTCTGCTTCGCCTTGGCGCCCGCGATGCGGTTCTTCTTGTGTCCCTTGCGCATCTCGGCGGGCGGCGTCGGACCCTTGCCTTCGAGTCCCCGGCGTCGCTGGCCGCCACTGCCGACCTGCGCGCCCTTCTTGCCGGACATGCGGCGGTTGTTCGCGGCCATGATCTACCTGTCTGTGTGATGCGTATGTGCGTACGTATATGAAGTGTGCCGCCCGGAGGCCCGAGCGGCACATTCGCGCAGGTCGTCAGCGCGGGCCGAGCGTCCAGCGCGGCCCGGTCGGGCTGTCCTCGATGACGAGCCCGGACTGGCCGAGCTGGTCGCGGATGGCGTCGGCGGTCGCCCAGTCCTTGCGGGCGCGAGCGGACTCGCGCTGCTCGAGGACGAGCCGTACGAGGGTGTCGACGGCGCCGTGCAGGTCCTCGCCGCGGTCGGTCTCGCCGGCCCAGTGCGGGTCGAGCGGGTCCAGGCCGAGGACGCCGAGCATCGCGCGCACCTCGGCGAGGCGGGCGACGGCGGCTTCCTTGTCGTCGGCGGCGAGGGCGCTGTTGCCCTGGCGGACGGTGGTGTGGATGATCGCGAGTGCCTGCGGCACGCCGAGGTCGTCGTCCATGGCCTCGGCGAAGGCGGGCGGCACCTCGTCGGCGGGGGCGACGACGCCCCCGGCCTTCTCCACGACGCGCTGCACGAAGCCCTCGATCCGCGCGAACGCCGACTCGGCGTCGCGCAGGGCCTCCTCGCTGTACTCGATGGTCGAGCGGTAGTGCGGGGTGCCGAGGTAGTAGCGCAGCACGATCGGGCGCCAGTCCTTGACCATCTCGGACACGAGGACCGAGTTGCCCAGGGACTTCGACATCTTCTCGCCGCTCATGGTGACCCACGAGTTGTGCACCCAGTACTTGGCGAACTCGTCGCCGAAGGCCTTGGCCTGGGCGATCTCGTTCTCGTGGTGCGGGAAGATCAGGTCGATGCCGCCACCGTGGATGTCGAAGGCGGTGCCCAGGTACTTGTGGGCCATCGCCGAGCACTCCAGGTGCCAGCCGGGCCGGCCGCGGCCCCACGGGGTCTCCCAGCTGGGCTCGCCGGGCTTGACGGCCTTCCACATGGCGAAGTCGCGCGGGTCGCGCTTGCCGGTCTCGCCGTCGCCGGACGGCTGGCGCAGCTCGTCGAGGTCCTGGTTCGAGAGCTCCAGGTAGCCGGGGAAGGAACGCACGTCGAAATAGACGTTCCCGTCCGCCTCGTAGGCGTGGCCGCGCTCGATGAGGCCGCGCATCATCTCGACCATCTCGGTGACATGACCGGTGGCGCGCGGCTCGTAGGTGGGCGGCAGGCAGCCGAGGGCGGTGTAGCCGTCGTTGAACGCGCGCTCGTTCTCGTACCCGATCGACCACCAGGGCCTGCCCTGTTCGGCGGCCTTCTTGATGATCTTGTCGTCGATGTCGGTGACGTTCCGCACGAACGTCACTTCGTAGCCGCGGTACGTGAACCAGCGGCGCATGATGTCGAAGTTGAGGCCGGACCGGATGTGCCCGATGTGCGGAGCGGCCTGCACGGTCGCGCCACAGAGGTAGATCGAGACACAACCCGGTGTCAGCGGGACGAAGTCACGGATCTTCCGGGCGCTGGTGTCGTGCAGGCGAATAGTCACGCCTCCAGGGTAGTGGGCCCAAGGCAGTGCCCCGCGACCCCTTGGGGACACGGGGCGCAACCGTGACGTTGTGACGTGTGTCAGGCAGCCGTTCAGATCCGGCCGACGACCTTGCGGGGTGTGATGCGCACGACGACACGCGCGGCGTCGTCGGCGGAGCGGGGGTTGAAGTCCGCGTACTGCTTGCCCGTGTACTTGAGCGACAGCTCGTCGATGAGCTCCTGGCCGCCCTCGGTGGTGAGGTCGGCGGTGCCGCGGATCTCGGCGTACGCGTAGGGGTTGTCGGTGGGTTGCACGACGACGGTGACGCGGGGGTCGCGGCGCAGGTTCTTCTCCTTGCGCCGGTCGACGGTCGTGGAGAACAGCACGTCGTCCCCGTCCCGCTTCACCCAGACAGGCGACACCTGCGGGCTCCCGTCGGGCTGGATGGTGGCGACGGTGATGAAGACGGGGGTGTCGAGCAACGCCTTGAGCTCGTCGGACAGCTGGGCGGACATGGAGCCTCACTCCTTGGGGGGATGCCTGTACGAGTACCCGATACTGCGCCAACATCCGCCCCCGGAGCGGTATTTCAGCCCGTCCTGACGACCAGTGCCGTGGCGATCGCCGCGAGGCCGTCGCCGCGGCCGGGGAAGCCCAGGCCGTCGGTGGTGGCGCCAGAGACGGAGACCGGGGCGCCGGCGGCGTCCGACAGCACCTTCTGCGCCTCCTCGCGCCGCTTCCCGATCTTCGGCCGGGGGCCGATGACCTGTACGGCGACGTTGCCGATGGTGAAGCCCGCCTCGCGCACGATGCGGGCGGCCTCGGTCAGCAGGGTGAGCCCGGACGCGCCGGACCACTCGGGACGGCCGGTGCCGAAGTGGGCACCGAGGTCACCGAGCCCGGCGGCGGAGAACAGCGCGTTGCACGCGGCGTGCGCGACGACGTCGGCGTCGGAGTGCCCGGCGAGACCGGGGCCCTCGCCCTCCCACTTCAGGCCGGCGCACCACAACTCGCGGCCCTCTTCGAAGGCGTGGATGTCGGTGCCGATGCCGACGAGGGGGATGACCGGCGGCTCAGAACCCATCGTTGGCCCTCCTGCGGGCGAGTACGGCTTCGGCGAGCACGAGATCGAGGGGGCGGGTCACCTTGAAGGCCTCCTCGTGCCCGGGCACGACGACGACCGGTACGCCGAGCTGCTCGACCATGCCGGCGTCGTCCGTCACGTTGTCGGTGACGGTCTCGTGGGCGCGCATGAGCGTCGCGCGGTCGAAGCCCTGTGGGGTCTGCACGGCACGCAGCCGGGCCCGCTCGGGCGTCGCGACGACGAGCTCGGGGCCGCCGTCGGTGCGGGCCTCGACCTGCTTGACGGTGTCGGCGAGGGGCAGCGCGGGGACGACGGCGGGGGCCCCTTCGCGTACGGCTTCGATGACGCCGTCGACCGTGTCCACGGGCACCAGGGGGCGGGCCGCGTCGTGGACGAGGACGACGTCGATGCCGGGCGGCAGGGCGTCGAGGCCGAGCTTCACGGACTCCTGGCGGGTCTCGCCGCCGGGGACGACGACGAAGTCGGTCCGCTCGGGCAGCGCGTGGTCGGCGAGGAGGGTCTTCACCTCGGCGGCGGACGCCTCGTCGGGCGGGGCGACCACGACGACGAGGGAGACGGACCGCGAGGCGGCCATCGCCCGGACGGCGTGGATGAGCATCGGGGTGCCGTTGAGCGCGCGGAGCGCTTTGGGGGCGCCCGGGCCGAGGCGTACGCCCCGTCCGGCGGCCGGAATCACGGCCGCGGTGCGCGAGGGCCGCGTTTCGTCAGACATCGCTTCCGTTCAGGTTTGTGTGCTCGACCGAGGTGGGTATGGCCAACACCAGTGCCGGGCGCGACGCCTCGACCGGACCCCTTCCGTGACACCGGTCGAGCCAGCTGCCCGGGCCCGGCACACCAACTGAGTCAAGCGGGTCAGGGCGCCACGAGTAGACACAGAGTGCGGGTACGAACATGCCGCAGCGCCCGGCGACACCATCAGGGTCAGCGGGCACCGCGGCATTATTCATGCGCCTGGACTCTCGCCCGGGACTTCTTGTCGCAGCCGCGTGCCGGTCAGGGCACGCGTCAGGACGCGAGAACCTCGTCGAGCAGGGCCTCGGCCTTGTCCTCGTTCGTGTTCTCAGCGAGCGCGAGCTCGCTCACCAGGATCTGCCGCGCCTTGGCGAGCATGCGCTTCTCACCTGCGGACAGTCCGCGCTCACGCTCCCGACGCCACAGGTCACGGACGACTTCCGCGACCTTGATGACATCGCCGGAGGCGAGCTTCTCGAGATTTGCCTTGTAGCGGCGCGACCAGTTCGTGGGCTCTTCGGCGTACGGCGCGCGAAGCACCTCGAAGACCCGGTCGAGACCGTCCTGACCGACCACATCACGTACGCCGACGAACTCCGCATTGTCCGCTGGCACACGCACCGTCAGGTCACCCTGCGCGACCTTCAGCACCAAGTAGGTCTTGTCCACGCCTTTGATCTGGCGAGTTTCGATAGCCTCGATCAGCGCGGCCCCGTGATGGGGATAGACCACGGTGTCGCCAACCTTGAACGTCATGTGACAGGTACCCCTTCCGTGGCTATCCAGGGTAACACGGAAACGGCGTCTTCTGAATGGCGTTTTCGCAGGTCAGGGCATATCTCGGGGCTTGACAACCACAACCGGAACGTGCTGCGGAGGGCCTGCGGAAGGAGGTATTCGCAGGTCGGAGCGGCTCTTCGGCAGAGCCGAAACGCGCACGTTACACCTACCTGGAAGGGTCCGCAGGGGGTCGAACGTCCCGGTTTGCGCGGTTCGAAGCGCCGCACTTCCGCTACTCCGTTCGGTGACTCGGAGGCGCGTGCGACCTGAATCCGGAATTGATCACCGTGGCGGGTGATCGATTTTCCGTACCGCCACGCATTCCTTACCGGAAATCCGCAGGAGCGGCCCCGCGGCCCTTATGTGAATGGTGAACGGGCGGCCAATGCGGCTGTCACGTTTGGTGAGGTGAGAGGGGCCGAGGGGGGCAGGCGGGGGTGTGATCGCGAGTGGGGCGGGCCGTGCGCGCAGCGGTCGGAGCGGGGGATCGGCCGGTGCCGAGATCCATCCGAAACCCCCTAGGGGCGGGTCGGGTGCAGCGGCGCGCGAACGGCTCGGTAACCTAAGCCCGCTGACAGACCCTTAGGGCGGCTTTACACCCGTCCAGGGCGTCCAGACCCTTACCGCCCACGTTCAAGGAGTTGCCGCCGCCGTGAGCAGCAGCCTTCGACGCGGCGCCCTCGCCGCCGCCGCCCTCGCGTTCTCGATCGCCTCGCTCGCCGCGTGCGGCGCCGGAAACAATGCCCAGACGCTGGAGGTCAAGCCGGACAACGCGGAGACCTCCGTCGGGGACATCCGGATCCAGAACGCCACCGTGATCACGCAGCCCGACCTGAAGTCCACGGGTCCGGCCGTCGTGACCGCGACGCTCTTCAACAATGGCTCCAAGGCCCAGACCCTCGACTCGATCGTGCTCGACGGCGTCGGCAAGAAGGCCGAGCTGTCGGCCGCCGACGGCAAGAAGACCGTGACGATCCCGGCCGGCGGCTCCCTCGTGCTCGGCGGGAAGGGCAACGCGTCCGCGCAGCTGCCCAACAGCAGCACCGCCGACCTCGACGGTGACGTGAAGGCGCTGACCTTCACGTTCAGCACCACGGGCGCCGTCAAGATCCAGTCGTTCGTCGTGCCGGCCGAGAGCTACTTCAAGAAGTGGGGGCCGAGCGAGATCCCGGCCGTGCCGAGCACGAAGCCGTCGGAGTCCGCCTCCGGCTCCGCGACGCCCTCCGGGTCGGCCACCCCGTCCGGCTCCGCCTCGCCGTCCGAGTCGGCCTCGGGCAGCCCCGCCGCCGGGCACTGATCAACGTACGCAATGGCGAAGGGCGGGACCCCCGGTGGGGGTCCCGCCCTTCGGCGTTCCGTGGCTGGGTCACCGCCGTGACCCGGCGCTCTACGGCTCGAATTTGTAGCCCAGGCCGCGCACCGTCACCAGGTAGCGCGGGGCTCCCGGGTCGGGCTCAATCTTGGCGCGCAGGCGCTTGACGTGGACGTCGAGGGTCTTGGTGTCGCCCACGTAGTCGGCGCCCCACACGCGGTCGATGAGCTGCATGCGGGTCAGGACGCGGCCCGCGTTGCGCAGGAGCATCTCCAGGAGGTCGAACTCCTTGAGGGGCAGGTCGACCTTGGAACCGGAGACCGTGACGACGTGGCGGTCCACGTCCATGCGGACCGGGCCGGCCTCCAGGGCCTGCGGGGCGACCTCCTCGGGCTCGCCCCGGCGGCGCAGGACCGCGCGGATGCGGGCGACCAGCTCGCGGGACGAGAAGGGCTTGGTGACGTAGTCGTCGGCTCCTATCTCGAGGCCCACGACCTTGTCGATCTCGCTGTCCTTGGCGGTCACCATGATGACGGGGACGTTGGACCGGCCGCGCAGCTGGCGGCAGACCTCGGTGCCGGGCAAGCCCGGCAGCATCAGGTCGAGCAGGACGAGGTCGGCGCCGTTGCGCTCGAACTCGTCGAGTCCGTCGGGGCCCGTGGCCGCGATGGCGACCTCGAAACCCTCCTTGCGAAGCATGTACGACAGGGCGTCGGAGAAGGATTCCTCGTCCTCGACGACGAGCACTCGGGTCACGGAAGGACCTCCGGGGCGGCAGGAATGGGATCGTATGCGGTTGTCTCGTCGGGCCCGTCGGCGTCGTTGCCGTCGTGGTGTCCGTATGCGTCGCCGCCTACGTGTCCTGGGCCGCGGTCGCGGGTCGCGCCTGCCTCCGGCAGCCGCAGGGTGAACGTGGAGCCCTGGCCTTCGGAGCTCCATACGGTGACTTCCCCGCCGTGCGAGGCAGCCACATGCTTGACGATGGCAAGGCCGAGGCCGGTGCCGCCGGTGGCCCGGGAGCGGGCCGGGTCGACCCGGTAGAAGCGCTCGAAGATGCGCTCCTTGTCCTTGTCGGAGATGCCGAGACCCTGGTCGGTGACCGCCACTTCTATGAGGTCTCCGCCGGGTGCGCTGACCCGGCGCGCGGCTATGCCCACGCGGGTTCGGGCCGGGCTGTAGTTGACGGCGTTCTCGACGAGGTTGCCGAGAGCCGCGGCGAGCTGGCCGCGGTTGCCCCAGATCTGGAGGTCCGCGGTGCCTCCCGCGGCCATGGTGATCTGCTTCGTGCCGGCCTGGTGGCGGCAGCGGTCGATCGCCTCGGCGACGAGTTCGTCGACGCGGACCGGCTCGGCGTCCTCCAGCGGGTCGTCGTTCTGCACCCGGGACAGGTCGATGAGCTCCTGGACCAGGTTCGTCAGGCGGGTCGCCTCGATCTGCATCCTGCCTGCGAAGCGCTCCACCGCCTCCGGGTCGTCGGACGCGTCCATGACCGCCTCGGAGAGGAGGCTGAGCGCGCCGACCGGGGTCTTCAGCTCGTGGCTGACGTTCGCCACGAAGTCGCGGCGGACCGCCTCGATGCGGCGGGCCTCCGTCAGGTCCTCCACGAGGAGCAGGACCAGGCGGGAGCCGAGGGGTGCCACCCGTGCGGAGACCGCGAGGGCGTCCCCGCGGCCGGTGCCGCGGCGGGGCAGGTCGAGCTCGACCTGTCGTATCTCTCCGTCACGGCGGGTGTCCCTGGCCATGAGGAGCATCGGCTCCACGGCCAGCTTGCCGCCTCTGACCAGGCCGAGGGCGTACGCCGCCGAGCTGGCCTTGACCACGCTGTCCGCCTCGTCCAGGACGACGGCGGAGGAGCGCAGCACGGAGAGGACGGTGTCGACGCCGGGCGGAAGGACCGGATCCGTGTGCAGGGAAGTACGGGTGGGGCGTTTCTGGTCGCGTTCGCTCCAGCGAAACGCCAGCATGGCGATCACGCCGGTGCACACCCCGGCGATCGCTGCCGCTGCGGCGACCGCCGCGTTCACGTCCATGCCCCCAGGTTATGCGCCTCGTAAGCGCTGCCCACAGCCGTCCGAGTGGTACCTCGAACACTCGTCGCCCAGAGTTCACCTTGGGTACAGGGGTGATTCATTTGAGGTGACGGAAACGGACGCGTACAGGGCCGAACGTGGGAGCGTGGGGCACAGCAGCCCCACGCAGTGAGTGAGAGGGACAGTTGTATGCGTGACGCGTACCACGAGGAACTTGACTCGATCGGCGAGGGCCTGGTCGAGATGGCCCGCCTTGTCGGGTCGGCGATCGGGCGCGCCACCACGGCCATGCTCGACGCCGACCTGAAGCTGGCCGAGAGTGTCATCGCGGCGGATCAGAAGGTCGACGATCTGCAGCATGACCTGGAGGCGAGGGCGATAGCCCTGCTCGCGCGCCAGCAGCCCGTCGCCACGGACCTGCGGATCGTCGTGACCTCGCTGCGGATGAGCGCGGACCTGGAGCGCAGCGGTGACCTGGCGCAGCACGTCGCCAAGCTCGCCCGGCTGCGGTTCCCGGACCAGGCCGTTCCGCACGACCTGCACGCGACCGTCCTGGAGATGGGGCAGCTCGCGCAGCGGCTCATGGCGAAGTCCGCCGAGGTCATCATCACCAAGGACGTCGACCTCGCGCTTCAGCTGGAGCAGGACGACGACGAGATGGACCTGCTGCACCGGACGCTCTTCCAGCACCTGATGGACGACCGGTGGAAGCACGGCATCGAGACCGCCGTGGACGTGACGCTGCTGGGCCGTTACTACGAGCGCTTCGCCGATCACGCGGTCTCCGTGGCCAAGCGTGTGGTGTATCTCGTGACCGGTGAGCACGCCGACGAGATCCAGGCGCCGCAGCCGCAGCCTGTCGACGGCAGCTGAGCCGGTCCCCCTCTCGGGGTGACCTGCCGGACGGGGGCCCCGCACCTGTGTGGTGCGGGGCCCCCGTCCATGTTCCGTCGTGTCAGCCCGTACAGCCGCCGCACTGGCACGGCGCGCCCGACTGGCAGCCGCAGCCGCAGCCCGAGCCGCAGCCGCAGGCGCCTAGCAGGACCAGCCGGTGCGGCTGCGCGACTTCCGTGGGCTGCTCTGCGACGGCTTCGGGGGTGGGGGACTCGGCCATGGTGTTCCCTCCTCGGGGCGAACTGCCTGTCCCTCAGTTCATGCCCAGCCCGGCGGGCGCGTCAACGGCGCACACGCGCGCGGGCGTTCATCTTTCCGGCCACTGTGTGACCGATGGTCCCGATGAGCAGCAGGGCGACCACCGTGCCCAGCGTGAATGCCTCGAACGCCGTCCGCGACACCCCCCACGTCTCGTGGAAGTCGTACGTGATGCCGAGCAGCGCCTCCAGCGTGCCCGGGAACAGGGCCGTCCATGAGCCGGTCAGGATCCACGCGTAGACCAGTGCCGCGCAGATCATGAACCCCTTTGTCCCGAAGGGCACTTCGTACGGGCGCGGTACGTCCCTGTGGCGCAGGCGCAGGACCGCCAGGGCCGGGATCACCGTCAGGTACGAGAGCAGCAGCGTCGTCACCGCGACGGTCAGGACGACCGAGAACACCGCCGCCGCGTCGCCGTCCGCGAGCCGCATCGCCGCCACCATGAACACCGTCGCGATCGCCCCCGACAGCAGGTTCGTGCGCACCGGTGTGCCCAGCGTCGGGTGGAACGCGCCCAGCTTGCGGCTGAAGAAGCCGCCGTCCGCCGCCGCCATCGCCTGCATCCGGTCGCTGACGATCATCCAGGCGCTGCCCTGGGTGAGGAGCGCGAAGACGAAGAGGAGCGCGGTCGCCTTCAGGAGTGCGCCGCTTGCGCTTCCGTAGATCGTGAAGATGGTCTGGGCACCCTCCATGAAGCCGCCGATGCCGGTCACCTTGCCGGGCGGGACCACGGAGAGGATCGCCAGGACGGGGAGCAGGTAGCAGGCCGCCGCGATCGCCGCGGAGCGTCCGAGGGCTGTGGGGACGTCACGTTGCGGGTTGTGCATCTCCTCGCCCGCCGCGTTCGGAGCCTCGAAGCCCACGTACGCGAAGAGGAGTACCGGGACGAGCGCCAGGAAGCCGGCTGTCGTGGGGGTGAAGGTGGCGGTGGTGCTGTCCGCCGTCCCTGTCAGGCCCTGGAAGCCGTGCTCCAGTCCGTACGCCACTGCCGTCGCCGTGAACACGGTGAGCGCGAGGACCTTGGCCGCCGCGCCCGCCGTGGTGATCCATTTGCCTTTGCGCAGCGAGACCACCGCCGTGAGGATCGCGGTCCAGATGAACACCGTCTTGAACGCGTAGTCCGGATACGTGCCCTGGCCCAGGCGGAACACGAAGCCGTCCCAGGTCTGGGCCGCGATGAACACGAGCGAGCCGCCCAGCCAGATCGGGTTCGTCACCCAGTAGAAGAGCGTCGTGATCGCCGCCGTCAGCCGGCCGAACGCCAGCTTCACCCAGACGTAGGGGCCGCCCTCCTGGGGGAAGGCCGCGCCGGTCTCCGCGAAGAGCAGCGCGTACGGGATGAGGAACGCGACCGCGATGACCGCCGTCCACGTCACCGCCTCTCCGCCGCCCGTCGCGATCTGGCCCACCGTGTCGAAGGAGATCACCGCGGCCACCGCCATGGCCGTGATGTCGAAGCGGCGGAGACTTCTGTGGAGGTTGGGGGTGGAGGTGGCGGTGCCTTCGGCGTCCGCGGGGGTGAGGGTGCTTTCCGCGTCCGCGCGGGTGGTCGTGCTGGGTGGAGGTGCTGCTTGTTCTTTGTGGTCGGGCACGTCTGTGTCCTCGTGAGCTGGGGACGGGTGGGACGGTGCGGGTGGCTTGGGGGCGCTCGGTGGTTCGTGGGGCAGGGCCCCGGGGGCTACTTGGTGATGTCGCCCGCCGGTGTCGTGCGTTCGAGGACCGAGCGCATCGCCGTCGCCGCCTCCTTCGCCTCCTGCTCCGTCATGATCAGCGGCGGGGACAGGACCAGGCTGTGGGCCGAGTCGCGGACGATGACGCCCGTCTCCCTGCGGATCACGTCGTGCGGCATGCGGGCCGGGTTCATGGGGAGGGGCGTGCGGGTCTCGCGGTCCGCGACCAGCTCCACCGCCAGCATCATGCCGACCGAGCGGATCTCGCCGACGATCGGCAGGTCGCCCAGCGCGTCGGCGAGCTGGGCGTGGAGATACTCGCCCATCGTGACGGCGCGCGACAGGAGGTTCTCCCGCTCGATGATGTCGAGGTTCGCGAGCGCCACCGCCGCCGCCACCGGGTGCCCGTTGTACGTGTAGCCCATCGGGAAGCCGTGGTCCTGGAGCAGCGCCTCGGTCACCTCGTCGGAGACCAGGAGTGCGCCGAGCGGTGTGTAGCCCGACGTGATGCCCTTGGCCGTCGTGATGATGTCCGGCTTCACGTCGAAGTGCTGGGCCGCGAACCATTCGCCCACGCGGCCGTACGCCGTCACCACCTCGTCGAAGATGAGGAGGATGCCGTGGCGGTCGAGGACCTCGCGTACGCGCGGCCAGTAGTCCGCCGGCGGGACCAGCATGCCGCCCACGCCCATGATGGGCTCGCCGATCATCGCCGCGATGTTGGAGGCGCCGATCTCCGCGATGCGGCCCTCCAGTTCGGCGATCAGGAAGTCGGTGGGGTCGGCGTCGCCGTAGAGCTCCGTGCGGTACGGCCACGGGGGCGTCAGGTGGCTGACGTGCGGCATCATCGGGGCGAAGCCCTCGTGGTAGACCGGGAAGCCGGTGGCCGAGCCGCCGCCGTAGCCGATGCCGTGGTACGCCTTGTCGCGGGCCAGGATCCAGGTGCGGGAGCCCTCGCCCCGGCGGTGGTGGTAGTAGCGGGCCATCTTGATGGCCGCCTCGTTGCCCTCCGAGCCGCCCGACGTGAAGTAGACGTGGTTGAGGTTGTCGGGGGCCAACGTGGCGAGGCGTTCGGCCAGTTGGATCGCCTTGTCGTTCGAGAACTCCCAGAAGCTCGTGAAGTATTCGAGCTGCTGCATCTGTGCGTGCGCTACGTCGGCGATCTCCTTGCGGCCGTGGCCGACCTGGGCGAGCCAGAGCCCGCCGGTCGCGTCGAGGTAGCTGCGGCCTTCCGCGTCGGTGAGGCGGCAGCCCTTGCCCTCCGTCATCACGACGCGTTCCTCGGCGGTGCCGGGGAGGTAGGGGTGGATGATGTGCGCCCGGTCCGTGGCGGCGAGCTGCTGTGCGGGGGTGAGGGTCATGCTGTTCGTCCCTTCGTGAGGTCGTGTGGAGGGTCGGGGAGCCGTCCGGGCGGTCGCCGGCGGGCCAGGGTGCGTGTCCGGGTTCACGCGTACGTGATCCACGTCGTCTTCAGGCCCGTGTACTTGTCGAGGGAGTGGAGCGACAGGTCCCTGCCGTGGCCCGACTGCTTGAAGCCGCCGAACGGCGTGAGCGGGCTCAGCGCGTCGACCGTGTTCACCGAGACCGTCCCGGCGTGCAGGGCGTCCGCCACGCGGTGGGCGCGGGCCAGGTCCCTCGTCCACAGCGAGGCCGCCAGGCCGTACGGGGAGTCGTTGGCGGTCCGTATCGCCTCCGCCTCCGTGGTGAAGGCGTGGACCGTCAGAACCGGGCCGAAGAGTTCCTCGCTCGCCAGGGGTGCGTCGGGGCGCAGGCCGGTGACGATCGTGGGGGTGAGGTACGCGCCGTCGCGCGTGCCGCCCGTGATCACCTTGCCGTCCGATGCCTCGATCGCGCCGAGGACCCTGATGGCCTGGGCTTCGTCCACCAGCGGGCCGAGGTTCGTGTCGGGGTCCAGGGGGTCGCCCGGCAGGAAGCGTGCCGCGTGTTCCGCGACGCGGGCGGTGAACTCCTCGGCGATCGAACTCTCCACCAGGAGGCGGGTGTTGGCCGAGCAGACCTGGCCGGCGTTGTACGCGAATCCCCAGGCCGCGCGCTCTGCCGCCGCGTCCAGGTCCGCGTCGGCGAAGACCACGTTCGGGCTCTTGCCGCCCGCCTCCGGCCAGACCTGCTTCATGTTCGACTCGGCGGCGTAGGCCTGGAAGAGGCGGGCGACCTTCGTCGAGCCCGTGAAGACCAGGGTGTCGACGTCCTTGTGCAGGCCGAGGGCCCGGCCCGCCGTGTCGCCCATGCCGGGGACGACGTTCAGTACGCCGTCGGGGAGACCCGCCTCCGCTGCCAGTTCGGCCAGGCGCAGGGCCGACAGCGGGGACTGTTCCGCCGGTTTGAGTACGACGCTGTTGCCCGTCGCGAGGGCCGGCGCCAGCTTCCAGCTCGCCAGGTCGAGGGGGAAGTTCCACGGGACCACGGCGCCCACCACGCCCAGCGGGGTGCGGCGGACCGTCGCCAGGCTGCCCGGGGGCGTCGGCGCGATCTCGTCGTACAGCTTGTCCGCGGCCTCCGCGTACCAGGCGAAGACGCCGGCCGCACCGGGCACGTCCGTGCCGTACGACTCGGCGATCGGCTTGCCCATGTCGAGGGTGTCGAGGAGGGCCAGTTCCTCGGCGTTGGCGGTGATCAGGTCGGCGAGCCTGAGCAGGACGCGCTTGCGGGCCGCGGGGTCGGTGCGGGACCAGCGGCCGTCGTCGAAGGACGTGCGGGCCGCGCGGACCGCCGCGTCGATCTCGGGCGCTTCGCCCCGGGCGACGTGGGCGGTGACCTTGCCGTCGGCCGGGTTGACGGTGGGGAAGGTGGCCCGGGACTGCGCCTCGGTCCATGTGCCGTTGATGAACGCCCGGGTGCGTGGCGTCAGTTCGGCTGCTCGGCGCTGCCAGTCTGCGTAGGTGTTCATGCGGCGGCTCCCTCTACTTCTTTGAGATCGGATTCAAACAATGGGGTGCCGGGCCGTCAATGCCCTGGACGCAAGGAACTTGATTTACTTGAACTGAGTAACAGAGAATTAACCCATGGGGAACAAGCCTGGGAGACCGAAGAACCAGACGGCGCGCCGCGAGGCCCTCGTCGACGCGGCGGGGCGCGCCATCGCCGAGCGGGGCCTGGAGGGGCTGCGCATCAAGGACATCGCCGCCGAGGCGGGCATGTCCGCGGGGTCGGTTCTGTACTACTACCCGGAGATGGACGAGCTGGTCCTCGAAGTGCACCGGGGCGCCGTGGAGCGCTATCTGGCCGCACGGCAGGGTGCCGTGGACGGGGCGACCGGGGCCGTCGCACGGCTGCGGGCCCTCGTGGGGAGCGGGCTGCCGGGCGGCTCGGGGGACGCCGTGCACGGACTGCTCTTCGAGCTGCACCGGCGCGCCGACCGCAGCTCCGGGCACGCGACGCTGATGGCGTCGCTCTTCGCGCGCGAAGTCGCCCTGTACGCGACGGTGCTCGAAGTCGGCGCGGCAGTCGGCGAGTTCACGCTCACCGAGCCCGTCGCCGACCTCGCGCGCAACCTCGTCGCGCTGGAGGACGGCTACGGGCTGCACATCGTCAGCCGCAACGCCGAGCTGACGCCGGACGTCGCCCGGCGTCTGCTCCTCGGCTACGCGCGGACGGTCACCGGCTGCCCGGAGCTGTGAGCCGGGCCCGCTCCCGGTCGTCGCCCGCGAGGGCCACCGCGGTGAGCGCCATGCCCAGCGCGCCGTCGAGGACCGCCCGGTCCGCGTCCGGGGTGACGCACGCCGCCGCGAACTCCCTCTGGTGGTTCACCGCGGGCAGTGAGTTGATGCCCAGGTAGGGGTGGATGGCGGGCAGGACGCGGGAGACGTTGCCCATGTCCGTGGAGGCGCGGTTCATCCGGGCCGCCGGGGATCCGGAGCTGTCGAAGGTGCGGCCGAGGGATTCGGCCGCCTGCCGGTAGGCGGCCAGCATCGCGGCGTCGTTGCGGAACTCCGAGTACGGGCGGGACTCCGGCTCTATTTCGAGGTCGCAGGCCGAGGCCAGGGCGCCGGCCTCGAAGCACTTCTCGACGCGGGGCTGGAGCGCGGACAGCTCCTCAAGACTTCCCGCGCGCACGTACCAGCGGCCCTCGGTCAGCTCCGGGATCGCGTTCGGGGCCTCCCCGCCGCGCGTCACCATGCCGTGCACGCGCGTGGTGGACGGGAGCTGCTGGCGCAGGAGTCCGATGGCGACCTGGGCGACCGTGAAGGCGTCCGCCGCGTTGCGGCCCCGCTCCGGGTAGGCCGCCGCGTGCGCCGCCTTGCCGTGGTAGCGGACCTTGAGGTGCGCGACCGCGTACGGGTCGGCCTCGGCGACGTCCGCGGGACCGGGGTGCACCATCATCGCCGCGTGCACCCCGTCGAAGGCACCGCGCTCCAGCATGAGGATCTTGCCGCCGCCGCCTTCCTCGGCCGGGGTGCCGAAGACGGTGACCTTGAGGCCCAGCTCGGCCGCCACCGGCGCCAGTCCGGCCGCGGCACCCACCGCGGCCGCCGCGATGACGTTGTGCCCGCAGGCGTGGCCGAGGCCGGGCAGCGCGTCGTACTCGGCGCAGATCGCGAGGTGGAGCGGGCCGCTGCCGACGGTGGCGGTGAAGGCGGTGGGCAGGCCCGCGGTGCCGGTCACGACGTCGTAGCCGAGGTCGTCGAGGGCGTACGCGGTCCAGCGCGCCGCCTTCTCCTCCTCCCACGCCACCTCGGGGTTCGCGTGGATGCGATGGCTCAGGGCGAGGAGTTCGGGCGCCGCCTTCGCGACGGCCTCGCGCACGGGCCTCACTCGTCCCCCGGCACGCCGTAGTTCGGCGCCGCGTCCGGGGCGAGCGCCCGTTGTACGTACGCCTCCTGCTGTGGCTCCCACAGTTTCCACAGCTCCGCGAGCTCCGCGATCGGGTCGCCCTCGGTCCAGTCCACGCGCAGGTCCGTCACCGGCCACCGCTGTACGTCGACGACGAGGAGCCCGGCCGAGTGGACGGGGCCCGCCTCGCCGCCCGCCGCCGCACCCGCGGTCAGCGCGTCGACGAGGCGGCGGGCGAGCGGAGCCCGAGGGTCCGCGCCCGTGAACGCGTCCAGTACCGCCTGGGGGACCCCGGGGCCCGACAGGAGGTTCCCCGCGGCCACGGCGTCGGGGCCGACCGCCTCCGCGTACGTGCCGAGGGTCCGGACGCCCGAGAAGACCGCGCCGGGACCGGAGGCGCCGACGGCCGTCAACTGCCGCCATTCGGCGTGGGGCTGGGCGGCCACCTCGCGTACGGCCGCCTTCGCGGGCATCCCTGATTCCAGAAGGTCGAGCAGGCGGGTGCCCAGGCGCGGGTCGGTGACGTTCTGGGAGCAGACCGCACCCACTCCGGGCCGTACGTGCGCGCAGCGCGCGGCGACGGCCGGCGAGGACGAGGTGACGGCCACCCCGAACTGACCCGTGCGCGGGCACCGCGCGGCGATCGAGAACGTCATCGGCGCTCCTTCGGGATGACGGCCGTCGCGTCGATCTCGACGAGCCACTCCGGGCGGGCGAGCGCCGCGACGACCAGGCCCGTGGAGACGTAGTGGACGCCCTTCAGCCAGCGGCCCATGACGCGGTAGACGGGCTCGCGGAAGCGGATGTCCGTCAGATAGACGGTGATCTTGACGATGTCGTCGAGGCGGCTGCCGGACTCCTCCAGGAGCATCGCGATGTTCGCCATGGCCTTCTCGGCCTGGGCGGAGACGTCCCCGACGCCGACGTTCTCGCGGGTGTCGAGATCCTGGCCGATCTGGCCGCGCAGATAGACCGTGCCGTCGGCGACGACCGCCTGCGCGAGGTCGTTGGACAGGTCCTGCTCGGGATAGGTGTCCGCCGTGTTGAAGGGGCGGATGCGCCGGTGGGTCGTCACTTGGCCTTCCTCCCGAGGGTGCCGAGGACGTTGTCGCTGAGGCCGGCCGCGTCCTTCACCAGGTCGAGCGGGCCCTCCCAGTCGAAGTTGCGGTACACCGCGCCGAGGTGCGCGAACGGCGGGGACTGCGCGAAGAGCTGGAAGGTGAGGCGGTGGCCCGCGTAGTCCGAGTTGAGCAGGTCACGGGCGTACGCGAGGAGCTTGCGGCGGTCCTCGGCGACCCAGTGCTCGTTGATCGAGTAGAACTTGTCGAGCCAGGGCTTGGTGTCCGGGTGGTCGAAGGACGCCTTGTCGGGCGTGATGCAGATCTGCCCGCCGCACAGCTCGCGCGCGATGTGCATCATCTCGTGCAGCTGCGAGCAGGCCAGGACGCGGCCGGTGTACAGCAGCGACTGGTTCGGCATGAGGAGCCCGCCCGGGCTGGGCTCGGCCATCGCGATCGACGCGGTCAGGTGCGCGTTGATGCCCTCGCGGTAGCAGGCCAGCGTCGCGAGCTTCTCCTGTACGGCCTGCTGCTTCTCCAGGCCGGTCTGCTTCACGTTCCACAGCGCGGCGCCGATCATCAGGTCCGCGAGCCGCAGGTTGCGCTGCGTGAACGCGAACGCGCTGTAGCGGTGGAGAGTGGCGCGGATGAAGGTCGCGGCCTTGGTGTCCCGGTAGAAGAGGACGTTCTCCCAGGGGATCTCGACGTCGTCGAAGACGACCAGGGTGTCGACCTCGTCGAAGCGGCTGGAGACCGGGTAGTCGGCGGGCGGCTTGGTGCCGGCGAAGCCCGTACGGCAGATGTACTTCAGGCCCGGCGAGCCCATGTCGGCGATGAAACCGAGGGCGTAGTCGGAGAGTTCGGAGTCGCCCCAGTTCGCGATCGTCGGCTTCGTGAACGCCTGGTTGGAGTAGGCGGCGGCCGTCTCGTACTTGGCGCCGCGCACGACGATGCCGCTGTCCGTCTCCCGCACGACGTGCAGGAGCATGTCCGGGTCCTGGTCCTGGGGGCGCTTGGAGCGGTCACCCTTCGGGTCGGTGTTCGCCGAGACGTGGAACGGGTCGGCGTACAGCGCGTGGTCGATGTGCCGCTTGACGTTCTCCGCGTACGTCGGGTTGATCGCGTTGAGGACGTCCTGGCCGTCGATGAGCGACCAGACCTCGCCGATCGTCTCGTCCCCGACGCGCGTGACGACCCCGCCGACGTCGCTCAGCACGGCGTCCGTCGCCGCCCGCTTCGCGTCCCAGTCCTCATGGGTGCGCGGCGGCTTCTGCTGGATCGCGTTGACCTCACCGGTCGACTCGTCCTGGTACGTCATCGAGTCCCGGGTCGCCGGGTCGTGCGCCATGTCGTAGATCCGGGCGCGTATGTCGACCAGCGGCTTGAACGCGGGGTGCGTGGTCACGTCGGTGACCTTCTCGCCGTTCATCCATACGTCGCGGCCGTCGCGGATCGACTCGCGGTACTGGTCTCCGGTGCGGATCATGCGCCGTGCTCCTTAAGGGAGTTGAGGGGGCTCGGGGTGGCGTACGTACGGGCGTGGTGGACGAGCGGGTGGGCGCCGGACGCCGCGGAGGCGACGACGGCGCCGAACAGGACCTGGTGGGTGCCCTGCGTGACGGAGTCGGCGAGCCGGCAGTCGAAGGCGGCGGCCGCGCCGCGCAGGACGGGCGCGTCGGTGGCGAGTACGTCCCACTCGGCGCAGTCGAAGTCGTACGGGCCGCTGCCGTGGGCGGGGCGGCCCGCGAACACGTCCGAGACGTGGGCCTGGCCGGCGGCGAGGACGCTCACGGCGATGACGCCGTTGCGCACGGCGGCCGCGGCGAGGGGGCTCCGCTCGTTCACACAGACCAGCAGCGAGGGCGGGTCGGCGGAGACGGAGCACATGGCGGAGACGGTCTGGGCGAAGCGACCGGCCGGTCCTTCTGTGGAGACAACGGTCACGCCCGTCGCGGCGTTCCCCATCGCGGCCACGAAGTCCTGGCGGGATGTGAGGAGTTGGTCCGGAGCAATGGTCATGAGCGGCCTCCCTCGGAGCGAGTGGGCTGTGGTGCGACCACTATGCGAGGGGAAGCCTGCATCCGTACAACAGATCTTTTCGTGTTACTGGATCTGTTTTGGAGATGCTTTCCGCGGTGCCGTCCTGAGCTGGGCTCTCAGGATCTGAGCGCCTCGCGGCACGCCGTCGCGAACGCCTGCGCGCGGCCCGTCAGCCGGACCCCGCGCAGCTTCGCCAGGACGACGGGGAGCGCGGGCAGCGGGTCGGCGAGCGGCAGGGCGACGACGCTCGAACCGTCGTACGTGCGGTCGTGCGCGGGCCGCTGGTTGAGCAGCGACCAGCCGTATCCGGCGGCGACCAGGGCGCGCACGGTCTCGTAGCTCCTCGTGCGGTGGCTGATGCGCGGCTCGACACCGGCCTTGGTGGCGACGGAGCGGAAGTAGTCACGGCTGGCGGGCAGGTCGAGCAGGATCATCGGCTCGTCCGCGAGGTCCGCGAGGCGGGCCCGGCCGCCGCCCGCGAGCCGGTGCCCCTCGGGGACCAGGGCATAGGGCGGGGCCATCGCGAGGACCTCGCACTCGATGTCGGCGTCGAGATCCATGTCGTAGAGCAATGCCAGTTCGCAGGCGCCCGTGCGCAGGCTCTCCTGCACGGCCGGGATGTCGCCCTCGACGACCTCGACGCGTACGGCGGGCTGACGCTCGCCGAACTCCCGCAGCAGGCGCGGCAGATAGAACGGGGCGAGCGTCTGGAAACAGCCCACCGCCAGCTCGCCCACGAGGTCGGCACCCAGGCTCCTGGCCGATTCGGCGAGTTCGTCGGCGTGGGTGAGAAAGCCACGCAGCTCGTGCAGGAACCGCTCCCCCGCGGCCGTCAGCTCCAGGCCCTTCGCATGCCGGCGGATCAGGAGCTGCACGCCGAGCTCGCGCTCCAGGTGGTGCACGGCGGTGGAGACCGCGGACTGCGAGACGTTGATGCGGTGCGCGGCGGCGGTCATGCTGCCGAGCTCGGCGGCGGCGAGGAAGTACCTCAGCTGCACGAGGGTGAAGTTCGCGTCCTTGGCCATGGCGGGATTGTGCCCCGGGCGCCTGCGAGCTGTCTGCATCTCGAAAACAGATGTAACCCCCGGGAAATCGATGTTTGACCGGGGATCGCGAGGGTGGCGAGACTCCCCAACCAACCCGCACGCCCGAACACCCCCGCCCGCCCCCTCGTTTTCCGGACAGGGAGTCCGTATGCCCGCCACACCCGAGGCGGCCCCGGCCGTCGAGCAGCACACCATCGACCATGTCCCCGAGAACGAGCGCCACGGCCGCGTCCGTGACCTGTTCACCATGTGGTTCGGCACGAACATCGCGCCGCTGCCGCTGGTCACCGGCGCCATGGGCGTGCAGGTCTTCCACCAGTCGTTCTGGTCGAGCGTCGCGGCGATCCTGGTGGGCCAGCTCGTCGGCGCCGTCTTCATGGCACTGCACTCGGCGCAGGGCCCGCAGCTCGGCGTCCCGCAGATGATCCAGAGCCGGGCGCAGTTCGGCAGCGTGGGCGCGCTGCTCATCGTGGTCGTGGCGGCCGCGATGTACATAGGCTTCTTCGCCTCGAACATCATCCTGGCGGGCAAGTCGCTGCACGGCCTCGCGCCCGCCGTGCCGGTCGACGCGGGCATCGTGCTGGGGGCGCTCGGCTCGGCGCTGATCTGCTGGGTCGGCTACCGCCTCATCCACACCCTCAACAAGATCGCGACATGGGTGCTCGGGGCGGGCATCCTGGTCGGCCTCGCCGTGGTGGTCGCGCGCGGCCTGCCCGACGGCTTCTTCTCCACGGGCTCCTTCACGTGCGCGGGCTGGCTCGCGACGGTGTCACTGAGCGCCCTGTGGCAACTGGCCTTCGCCCCGTACGTCTCCGACTACTCGCGCTACCTGCCGCGCACCGTCCGTACGGCGTCGACCTTCTGGGCCACGTACTGGGGTTCGTGTCTCGGCTCGACTCTGGCATTCCTCGCGGGCACGGTGATCGGCCTCGCGTCGCCCGGCACGGACGACACGGTGGCGGGCTTCGACAGCGCGGCGGGTGGTTTCGGCCCGGTCGTGCTGCTCCTCTTCCTCTTCTCGGTCATCAACCACAACGCGCTCAACCTCTACGGCGCGGTGCTGTCCCTGATCACCATCTGCCAGACCTTCCGCCCCGCGTGGACCCCGCGCCAGAGGGCACGCGGCGTCGTCTCCGCGGTGGTCCTCGTGGGCGCGCTCCTCATCGCGACGGCGCTGTCCAGCGACTTCGTCTCCAGCTTCGTGAACCTCGTACTGGTCCTGCTCGTCGTCCTCGTCCCCTGGACGGCGATCAACCTCATCGACTTCTACCTCGTCCACCGCGGGCGCTACGCGCTCGGCGACCTCTTCGCGCCCGACGGCGGGCGCTACGGCCGCTTCAACCCGGTGGCCCTGACCTCGTACGCGATCGGCATCGCGGTCCAACTCCCCTTCGTCGCCACGTCGCTGTACACGGGCCCGCTGGTCGCCCCGCTCGGCGGCGCGGACCTGTCATGGCTCGTGGGCCTGTTGGTGACGGCGCCCGTGTACTACGTGTGGGCGCGCCGGGTGGCGATGCGGGGCGGGACCGCGGTGACGGAGGCCGAGACGACGGCGACGGAGTCCGCTTCTGCGACGGCGTGACCGCGGCTTGCCCAGCGGCGCACCACGAACAACGCCTCGCCTGGCGACAACGTCAGCTCAACGACGCACGGCGCCCGGGGCGCAGCCACTGCGCGCAGTAATCCGTTGGTTGGATGGGCCTTGTCGAATGACAGGGCCCATCCGTTCGTCCGGGACCATGCCCGTTCACGCAACCGCTGTCGCCCCGCCCTTGCAGCAGTCGGTGAAGCCCATGACGCCGTTCGCGCACCTCGGGCTCAAGGAGCCGGAGACGCTTGCCGGCGTCCGCAGCGGACCCGTGTGCGCGCCCTGCGCCGGCGAGCTGAACTCCCTTGAGGTGACGGTGCATCCCCTCGATGCGCGGACCAGCCAGGTCTATCTGCGTGGGGTCGACTGACGGGGCCGGGTCCGCCGATCAGCATTTCGGGCCGCGCGGTGGTGGCGTTGAACGGGGCTGCTGGAGAGGCACTGACCCGCGCTGACCTCAGTGACCGCAGGGGCTGTGGTGGCTGGAGAGGCGGTGCATGAGGCCCCGCCCTACGATGGTCTGGGTTCTTCCTGTGGGTTCCTCCTCACATGGTTGGAGTCAGCTCATGACGCATTCGACCCGGGGATTGCGCAAGGGGGCTGTGACCGCCGTAGCGGTGGGAACGCTCGCGGTGCCGATGGCGGGTGGGCCCGCGTTCGCCACGCCGGCCTCCGTGTCCGCCGGCTCCAGCTCCGCCTCCTTCGTCCGCGCCGCCGACCCGCCCTCACCGTCCGATTCCGGGTCGGCGACCCCGGGTCAGGTTCAGAAGCTCACTCCTGCCGTGGAGAAGGAGCTCGACACCGCCGTGCAGAAGGTCATGGCCGAGGCGGACGTCCCGGGTGTGACCGTCGGGGTGTGGACGCCGGACAAGGGCGAGTACGTGAAGTCCTTCGGCGTCGCCGACAAGAGCACCGGCCAGAAGATGTCGCCCGACCTGCACATGCGTATCGGCAGCGAGACCAAGACCTTCACCGTGACGTCGATACTGCAGCTGGTCGACGAGAAGAAGGTCGGCCTCGACGATCCGATCGGGAAGTACATCGACGGCGTCCCCAACGGGGACAGGATCACGATCCGTCAGCTCGCCGAGATGCGCAGCGGACTCTTCAACTACTCGGCGGACGACGACTTCTACAAGGCGCTGACGTCGAATCCGGAGCGGCCGTTCACCCCGCAGCAGCTCCTCGGCTACTCGTTCAAGCACCCCGTGCTGTTCGAGCCGGGCAAGCAGTTCTACTACTCCAACACCAACCTCATCCTGCTCGGCCTCGTGGTCGAGAAGGAGAGCGGCCGGCCGCTCCACGACTACATCCAGGACAACATCCTCACCCCGGCCGGCATGAAGCAGACGCTGTTCCCGACCGGCAACGAGTTCCCGGAGCCGCGCTCGCAGGGCTACACGAACCAGACCGCGAGCGGGAAGGTCGAGGACACGGTCGACTGGAACCCGTCCTGGGGCTGGGCGGCAGGCGCGATGATCTCCACGCTGAACGACCTGCGCATCTGGGCACCCACGGTCGCCACGGGCACGTTCCCCAACGGTGACGCGATGATCAGCCCCGCCACGCAGAAGCAGCGCCTCATCACCCCGAAGACCACGATCCCGGGTGCGGGCTACGGCCTCGGCATCTTCAACGTCCAGGGCTGGATAGGCCACAACGGCTCCCTGCCGGGCTACGAGTCCCTGACGATCTACCTGCCGTCGGCCAAGGCGACGCTCGTGGTGGTCCTGAACACGGACATCAACCACGACAACTCGGAGCCGAGCACCCTCTTCGGCCAGGCGATCACCAAGATCATCTCTCCGGACAACGTCTTCAACCTGCCGGCCCAGCCTGCGGCGCGGTGACGGACCCTCAATCCCCGGCCCGGCTCATGTGATCGGCCGGCCGGTCCCAGCCCCGGTCCCAGCCCTCGCCCTAGTCCTCGTCCCGCAGCCGCCGCCAGATGCGGGTGCGGTGCAGGACGTAGAAGGCCACGAACAGGACGGCCACCTGAAGCCCCACGGCGAGCAGCCAGAAGACGACCTTGCTCTCCAGTTCGTCGGTCAGGTAGGTGAAGTTCATGCCGAAGAATCCGCTCAGGAACGTCAGCGGCAGGAAGATCGTCGACACGATGGCCAGCCGGTTGATCACGCCGTTCTGCTCGCCCGCGGCGAGGGAGGAGTAGCTGGCGAAAGCACGACGGGAGGCATCCTGGAGGGACTCGATATGCGCCAGGACCAGCCTCGCCGCGTGCTGGAACTCCTGGGCGAGTCTTTGCCGCTCCTCCGGGAAGTTGGGGTTCAGCATCCGGCGGGTGAAGACCTCGTCCACCACCTGAAGGTAGGGAAGCAGCGAGTGGTGCAGGAGGGCGGAGCGCCGTCGCAGCTTCGACAGGCGGTAGACCTGCTCGGGGCGCCGTTTCTGGAACATGTCGTCCTCGAGTTCCTCCGTCAGCAGCAGGTCCTGAACGGCGGCCCGGCGGAAGGTCGCCAGCGCCCCCTGGAGCAGCAGGAAGAGCACCGCGACGACGTCCGGGGGTCTCTCGTGCCGGAGCTGCGCGGAGATGTTCGACGCCAGGCCCGCCTGGCCACGGTGAACGGTGACCAGGAACTGCTCGGTCACCAGCGCGTGGATGTAAGCGACCCGGTCGTCGTGGATCACGGGCACGACGAAGCCGGCCTTCTCCCCCAGGAAATCGGCCCGCGCGGGCTCGTCCTTCCTGCCGAACCAGTCCAGGTCGTCAGCCTCAAGGCCGAGCTGACGGGCCACACCCTCATCATCCGCCGGCGCTTCTTCCGGCAACTCGACGTCGACGATCAGAAATCGGGCCGTGGCGAGCCGCTCACGTGCCTCGGACACGTCCGTACGGGTGACGGTCACCTCTGGCATCGACACCATCGTTACGATCATGGCCCTCACCGTTGGTTACGACTCCGAGGGTCCCAGCGTGAGTGCGGTCCGGCAGCTCCGCACTCGGACACAGTCATGTGCCGCACCGTGCGGACCGGACGGGTGACGAGATGTACGCCTCGTACTGATCCCATGCACGGTCGAGTGCCTCAATAGCTGCCCTGACGGCGCCGCACTCCTCCTCCAGGTAGTCGAGCCGACCCTGCCGCCCCTTGCGCGAGGGCCAGTCGGGATCAGCGGAGACATCCCGAGCGAGATCCCCGATGGCGTTGTGTTGATCGGTGCGGGTCTTCAACCAGGCAGTGAAACTTGCCGGCTTGGGCATGACCGCATCCTGCCGCCGCCGCGTTCGTGGGCAGCTCCCGGTGGTCGCCGCGCACCGTGTCAGGGCCTGTCCGACGGGTCGCGTCACCGACCCCGCACCCGACAGCACTGTCACCCCAATGCCGCAACATGACGTGCCGTCCACATGGCGATTAAGCTGATTAGTGCCCCAACCGGGACAATCCGTGAAAGGGGAACCAAATGCGCATTCGACGAGTCCTCCCCGCCCTCATCGCCACGGCAGCCCTCGCCGGACTCGGCCTCACAGGCGCCGCCAGCGCCACCGCACCCGCACAGGGTGCCGCAACCTACGTCACCCCTTCTCAGTGCAAGCAGGGCGGCGGAATGGCCGATCTGGCGGACAACCTCTGCAAGGGCGGTATGCACAACGGGGAGACGATCGACTGAACCCCACAAGGCGCCCCGCAGCCACGCGCCGCGGGGCAGTCCGGCGCGCAGCCCGCTTCGCTCGCGCGCCAAAACGGGCAGGCCGTGCTCTTGTTGCTTGCGAGACATGAGCTCGCGCCGGACGACTGCAGGCGCCTGAAGAACACCACTCGTTCCCCTCGTGCCGCTCTACGCTGCCCATGTCCGGATGCGTCAGAAGCTTGAAGAGTTCGATGAACTGGCCACGGAGTACTGGGACTCCCAAGGCACCCCGACGGCTCTGTCGTCGAAGCACGCCTACGAGGCCGAACCCACATTGCCCAGCAGCCGGGACCGCGCGCGGAAGACTCTCGGGCGGGCGCTGCGACCACAGGACCCGAGGGGCTGAGGGCCCAGCGAGGTCCCCGAGAGGTTCCAGGCCATGAAAATGCCCCCGAGTCGCGCCGTATGCGCGACTCAGGGGCATGATCGTGAAAGCTACTTCTTCTTGCCCTGGTTCTTGACCGCCTCGATCGCCGCCGCGGCCGCGTCCGGGTCCAGGTACGTGCCGCCCGGGTTCAGGGGCTTGAAGTCCGCGTCGAGCTCATAGGACAGCGGGATGCCCGTCGGGATGTTCAGGCCCGCGATGTCGGCGTCGGAGATGCCGTCGAGGTGCTTGACCAGGGCGCGCAGGCTGTTGCCGTGGGCCGCGACCAGGACCGTCTTGCCGTCCAGGAGGTCCGGGACGATGCCGTCGAACCAGTACGGGAGCATGCGGACGACGACGTCCTTGAGGCACTCCGTCTGCGGGCGCAGCTCCGGCGGGAGGGTCGCGTAGCGCGCGTCGTCGAACTGGGAGTACTCCGCGTCGCGGGCCAGCGCCGGCGGCGGGGTGTCGTACGAGCGGCGCCAGAGCATGAACTGCTCCTCGCCGAACTCGGCCAGGGTCTGCGCCTTGTCCTTGCCCTGGAGCGCACCGTAGTGCCGCTCGTTCAGGCGCCAGGAGCGGTGGACGGGGATCCAGTGGCGGTCCGCGGCCTCCAGCGACAGCTGGGCCGTGCGGATCGCGCGCTTCTGGAGCGAGGTGTGGACGACGTCGGGGAGCAGGCCTGCGTCCTTGAGCAGCTCACCGCCGCGGACTGCCTCCTTCTCGCCCTTCTCGTTGAGATTGACGTCCACCCAACCGGTGAACAGGTTCTTCGCGTTCCATTCGCTCTCGCCGTGGCGGAGGAGGATCAGCTTGTACGGTGCGTCGGCCATGGCTCTGAGCCTAATCCAAGCCTCCGGCGCCCTGCGCGCCCGGCCACGGGCCGGACGGTACGGAGGCGGGTCCCGCCGACGATTGACGGCCACCGTCAATTGAGTGGCTGCCGCCGCCCTCCCCCACGTAAGTTACGGACATGGCCGGCGCCGCTTACAGGCCCATCAGGCCGCACTCACGCCGCACGCGCCCCAGGGGGGATCCGTCCCGATGTCCGTCACCGCACTCAGACGGGCCGCACACGAGAGTGTGTCCGGTCTGCCGCGCCAGTTCTGGTGGCTGTGGACCAGCACCCTGATCAACCGCCTGGGCGGCTTCGTCCTCACGTTCATGGCGCTGTACCTGACCACCGAGCGCCACTTCTCCGCGTCGTACGCGGGTCTGGTCGCCGCGCTCATCGGGCTCGGCGGCATGATCGCGTCGCTGATCGGCGGGGTGCTCACGGACCGGATCGGGCGGCGCCCCACGCTCCTCGGCGCGCAGCTCGCGACCGCCGCGACCGTCGCCGCCCTCGCCTTCGTGCGTGACCCCGCCGGGATCGCGGTGACCGGCTTCCTGCTCGGCGTCGCCTCGAACGCGTCGCGTCCCGCCGTGCAGGCGATGATGGCCGACCTCGTCGCGCCGAAGGACCGCGTGCGGGCCTTCTCCCTCAACTACTGGGCCATCAACCTCGGCTTCGCCGTCTCCTCCGTCTACGCCGGTTTCCTCGTCGCCGCCAGCTACACCGCCGGCTTCCTCCTGGAGGCCGCGATGACGCTGGCCTGCGCGGTCCTGGTGTTCGTGAAGGTGCCCGAGTCGCGGCCCGAGCGGGCCGAGCCGAAGCCCGACGCGGCGCCCGTCGCCGACGTGACCATGCTGACCGTCCTGCGCGACGGCCGGTACATGCTGATGGTGGGGCTGTCGTTCCTCATCTCCGTCGTGTTCACGCAGTCCTCGTCCGGGCTGCCCATCGTCATGGGGCAGGCGGGGCTGAGCAGTTCGGACGTCGGGCTCGTCGCCGCCGTCAACGGCATCGTCATCGTCGCGCTGCAGATCCCGCTGACCCGTTTCATCGAGAAGCGCAACGCGGGCCGGCTCCTGACGGTCTCCTCCCTCCTCATCGGCTACGGCTTCGCGCTCACCGCGTTCGCCGGGTCGATGGCCGCGTACGCCCTGATCGTCGTCGTGTGGACGCTCGGCGAGATGGTCAACGCGCCCACGCAGTCCGGCCTGGTGGCGCGGCTCGCCCCGGCCCATGGGCGCGGCCGCTACCAGGGCATGTACTCCATGTCGTGGTCGGTGGCGGCCCTGGTCGCGCCGCTCGCGTCGGGCGTGACGATCGACCGGTTCGGCGCGGGGTGGCTGTGGGCGGGCTGCGCGGCGATCGGGACGGCCGCGGCGGCCGGGTACTGGATCCTGATGCGGGGGCTGCCCGCGGACGACCAGCCCATCACTCCCGTCCCCAGGCCCGAGAAGACCGGGGCCGAGCCCGAACTCACCGCCTGACGCTCACCTCCTGACGCTCACCGCCTGGCCGACGACCGCTGCGCGTCGTACAGGTTCCGCGGCCGGACCGTGTCCGACACCCCGTCGCCGTAGAGCTCCAGTCGCGCATGCAGATCCCCGGTGAAGTCCGGGACGTCGGTCTGGTCGAACTCGCGGACCGTGTTGACGGCGACGGTCGCGCTGTACGGCGCGAGTCCGTCGAGGCGCATCAGACCGGCGCGCTGGTTCGTGACGCGGATGTTCCAGTGAGTGAAGCGCGCCCCGAAGAGCGGTCCCGCAGAGGCGTCCCCTCCGTGGCGGCCGTTGTTGTTCACCGTGATGTCCGTGCGCACGTTCGCGAAGGGCATGCCGCGGTGCGAGTCGAACGTGCCCATCTTCATCTCGCCGCGCGACCACACGTTGTACGACGACAGGCCCTCGACGTTGATGCCGTGCAGCTGCGTGCCCGCGGGGGCGGGGACGGTGCGCTGCTCGATCGTGAACGACTCGACGAGGTTGTCGTGGGAGCCCTCGCGGCAGAAGTAGGGGTGGTGCGAGCCGCGGCCCGCGACGCGCGTGCGGCGCAGCGTGCACGCGGACGCGGCGACCAGGCCGAAGCCGTTGTCGACGTGGCGCACGGTGACGTCGTCGGCCCAGCAGTCGTACGCGCACTGGAACGCGACACCGTTGTAGCCCTTGTCGAGCAGGTGCTGCGACTGCGGGGTCTCGACGGCTTCGAGGGTCAGCGCCTCGACGCCCGAACCGGTCAGGGCGCCGACGTGCGTGGTCAGCCGGGGGTCCCACTCGGGGCGTACGTCGAGGGGGAGCGGGCGTTCGAAGGTGACGCGGCGGCCGTGCACGGAGGCGATCCGTACGGGCCATTCGTAGGGCACGTACGAGGTCAGCTTGGTCTTGTCGTCCCAGAAGTACGCCTCGGGGCCCGCGCCGCCGCCCGCCATGTGTTCGAGGAGGGTGTGGCCGGGGTCGTCGGCGAGGCGCAGGAGGACCAGGTCGCCGCGGGACAGGCGGGACGCGTCCGCGACGGTCACCGACCAGGAGCCGCGGGCGGCGGGCTCGACCGCCGTCAGCGTGTCCCACTCGTCGCGCTTGTTGCCCGTCCAGCCCTCGAAGGGCCAGGCCTTCGCCCTGATCGCGTCGGTGAGGGTGCGGAAGCGGTCCTCGGGGCAGAGCCAGATCAGGCCGCCCGCCCAGGACCAGCTGGACTTGTCGCCGCCGTAGCGGGAGCCGTAGACGCCGACGAGTTCGGTGAGGCTGCGGGTCGCGTACAGCTTGGTGCGGGTGCTGCCCGCGCCGCGCAGGACGACGCCGGAGTGGCCGATGCGGATGAGGTCGTCGATGCGGTACGTGCCCGGGGGCAGGTGGACCGTGCCCCCGCCGGCCCGTCCGGCGTCGGCGAGGGCACGGTTGATCGCGGGGGCGGCGTCGGCCGAGCCGTCGGGGCGCGCGCCGTAGTCGCGCACGACGTCGGCGACGACGCGGGGGCGGGCGAAGCCTTGCCGGCCCCCGCGGTATCCGGCCCGTCCGACGTACGGGATCTGCGGGTGCGTGTAGGGGGTGCGGGTGAACTCGCGCCAGACGGACGGGACTTCACCGGAGTGTGCCGTGGCGGCCCGCGCGCCGGTTCCCGTCACCGTCACGGCCGCCACCGCTATCGCGCTGCCCAACAACCCGCGTCTGCTGAGGTTCTCCACCGTCGCCACCCTCCGCACGATTCAGTTCGAGGACGTTCAAAGACATGAACGTTGTTCATGTCCGCGTCGGCCGCGAGCATGCCACGGCGCCCCCTGCGGCGGAAGGGGTCGCGCAACAGTCAACCGGCAGGAGAGGAGCGCTACTTAACGGGGCGCTGGGTCAGATTCGTGAACGCGTCGAGGTTGCGCGTGGACTCGCCGCGCGACACCCGCCAGGCGTACTCGCGGCGGATCGCGCTCGCGAAACCGAGCTCGAGGAGCGTGTTGAACGCGCCGTCCGCGGCCTCCAGGACCGAGCCGAGGAGGCGGTCGACCTCGTCGGGGGTGACGGCCGCGAGGGGCAGCTTGCCGGTGAGGTAGACGTCGCCGAGCTGGTCGACCGCGTAACTCACGCCGTACAGACGGAGGTTGCGCTCCAGGAGCCAGCGGTGGACGCCCTGCTCGTTCTCGTCCGGGTGCCGGATCACGAACGCGTTCAGCGAGAGCGAGTGCTTGCCGACGAGCAGCGAGAGCGTCGTCGACAGCTTGCGCGTCCCGGGCAGCTTCACGACGTACGACGAGCCGGGCTCGGGGCTCTCCCACTCGAGCTCGGCCTCGGTGAGGACCCGCTCGATGACCGCCGCCGCGCCGGCCATGGTGCTGTCAGCCATGCAGCGAGGGTACGTGACGGGGGTGGCGGTGCTCGTAGGTGGCCGCCGTGTACACATCGGCCGTCGCGGAGGCCGCGGTGTCCCAGCCGAAGCCCTGCGCGTGCGCCGCGGCGGCGGCACCCATGCTGTCCACAAGCTGTGGACGGTCGGCGAACTCGCCCAGCCGGCGCGCGTACGCCGCCGGGTCGTGGCCCGGGACCAGGAAGCCGGTCGTCTCGTCGCGCACGGCGACGGGCAGACCGCCGACCGCGGCCGCGATCACCGGCGTACCGGCCGCCTGCGCCTCTATGGCGACGAGCCCGAAGGACTCGCTGTACGACGGCATGACGAGGACGGAGGCGGCGCGGAACCAGTCCGCGAGCTGGTCCTGCCCGACCGGCGGGCGGAAGCGGACGACGTCCGCGACACCGAGCTTGGCGGCTAGCTTCTGCAGCCCCTCCGGCTTGGCCAGACCGCTGCCGCTGGGGCCGCCCACCACGGGCACGACCATCCGCGCGCGCAGCTCGGGCCGCTCGTCGAGGAGGACGGCGACGGCCCTGAGCAGGATGTCCGGCGCCTTGAGGGGCTGGATGCGGCCCGCGAAGAGCGGAATGAGGGCGTCCTGGGGCAGGCCGAGGCGGTGCCGGGCGGCGGCGCGGCCGTCGGCGGGACGGAAGCGGTCCAGGTTCACGCCGGGGTGGACGACGGCGACCTTGGCGGCGTCCGCCTCGTAGTGGCGTACGAGCTCGTCGGCCTCCCCCGCGGTGTTCGCGATGAGGCGGTCGGCGGCGCGGACGACCTGGGTCTCGCCGATGACGCGCGCGGCGGGTTCGGGGGTGTCTCCCGCGGCGAGCGCGGCGTTCTTGACCTTGGCCATGGTGTGCATGGCATGCACGAGGGGGACGCCCCAGCGCTCGGCGGCCAGCCAGCCGACGTGACCGGAGAGCCAGTAGTGCGAGTGGACGAGGTCGTAGTAGCCCGGCCGGTGGCCCGCCCACGCCTGCATCACGCCGTGCGTGAAGGCGCACAGCTGGGCCGGCAGCTCCTCCTTGGCGAGACCTTCGTACGGGCCCGCGTCCACGTGCCGGACCAGGACGCCGGGCGCCAGCTCGACGGAGGGGGGCAGCGCGCCGGTCGTGGCGCGCGTGAAGATCTCAACCTCGATGTTGATCGCGGCGAGGCGCTTGGCGAGCTCGACGATGTAGACGTTCATGCCGCCCGCGTCGCCCGTGCCGGGCTGGTGGAGCGGTGACGTGTGCACGCTCAGCATGGCCACGCGACGCGGTCTGCGGTGCGCGCCGGGGAACCTGAGCCGCGGGGACGAGGCCCCGGAACGGCGGAGCCTGGACACGTACTGGCTCACGTGGCGGTCCTCCTTGTTGCGGGCACGACGCTGGGGGGCGCGGAACCGCGGGCGCGGAGCCCGGGCACGAACCCTCCTTCAGCCCCTCCAACACCGGAGGTCTCCGCTCCATTTCCATTTTGCCGAATCATTACCGGCGGGGACTCAACCCTGGGGCGCTCGGGGCGGGCGCATACCCTCGTACCCATGAGCCCGCGCCCCCCGTCCCGCCCCGTGGGAACGGTCACCCGCGGGACCACCAACCCCAATCGCCTGCGTCGCATGGACCGCTGGATCGCTGCCACGCACGGCGCCGCCCTGCGCCGCGCCGACCACCCCGTCGCCGTCGACCTCGGCTACGGAGCCGCGCCCTGGACAGCGGTAGAGCTGCTGCACCGGCTGCGCACCGTGGCGCCACGCGCGCGCGTGGTGGGCATCGAGATCGAGCCCGCGCGGGTCGCCGCCGCCCTCCCCTATGAACAGGACGGCCTCACCTTCCGCCACGGCGGCTTCGAGGTGCCCCTCCCCCACGACCCGCTCCTGATCAGGGCCGCGAACGTGCTGCGCCAGTACGACGAGGACCAGGTCGCCGACGTATGGCGGCGGCTGACCGCACGGCTCGCGCCCGGCGGGCTCCTGGTCGAGGGGACCTGCGACGAGATCGGCCGCCGCCACGTGTGGGTGGCGCTCGGACCCGAGGGCCCCCGCACGGTCACCTTCGCGACCCGCCTCGGCTCCCTCGACCGCCCCTCCGACCTCGCCGAGCGCCTCCCCAAGGCGCTGATCCACCGCAACGTGCCGGGCGAGCCGGTCCACGCGTTCCTGCGCGACTTCGACCGCGCCTGGGCGGCGGCCGCCCCCTACGCCTCGTACGGGGCGCGGCAGCGGTGGATCCGGACGGCACGGGCGCTGAGCGCGGACTGGCCGGTGCTCGACCGGCCTGCGCGCTGGCGGCAGGGTGAAGTGACGGTCGCCTGGGGGGCGTTGGCTCCTCGGGACTGACGAAGGCGCGCCCGGAGCCCGAGGGAACGATCTCCGGGGGCCGTACGTCAGACGGTGCGGGGCAGGGGCGTGCGGGACCGATGGGGCGGGCCGGGAGCGGATAGGGAGTTGTTGCCCGGCTCTGTCACATTCGGCGCCGGCGTGGCACCATCCCCAGGGCATCCGTAAGTTACTGACGGTAAATCAGTTTTGGTGGGTCTTCACGGCTTGGGGGCGGAGCGCGATGAGCAGGCGGAGCACGACAGTCATGGCGGCCGTGGCACTGGTCAGCGCGTTGACCGTACTGACGGCGCCAGGCGCCGCGTACGCGAGTCCCGCGCGGCCCGCGCCGCCGTCAACGTCCGACAGAAGCACGGACCTTGAGCAGGTCCGCGCCGAACTCGACGGGCTCTACCACGACGCGGCCGTCGCCACGGAGGCGTACAACGCGGCCGAGGAGAAGGCCGAGAAGCAGTCGGGACAGATCGTCCAGCTGGCCAAGGACATCGTCGCCGGCCAGAAGAAGCTGGACCGGCTGAAGTCCCGCGCGGGCGCCGCGGCCCGCCAGCAGTACCGCGACGGCGGGATGCCGCCGGAGGCGCAGCTGATGCTCTCGGACGACCCCTCGCGGTTCCTGGACGGCGCGGACCGGATGCGGCAGGGGCAGCACGCCACCAAGGGACTCCTGGGCGAGATGGCCCGGACACAGGAGGACCTGCAGACCTACGCCCAGGACGCCACGCGGAACTGGAAGAAGCTCGAGGCCGGCCGCAAGGAGAAGGCCCGGGCGCAGAAGAAGGTCAAGAGCAAGATCGCGGCCGCCGAGAAGCTCGAGTCACAGCTCGAGAAGAAGGAGCGGGAGCGGCTGAAGGAGCTGGAGCAGCAGGCCGAGTACAAGCAGCAGACGGCCTGGCTCAGCTCGGGGGTCCTGAAGGACATCAAGGGCAGCGCGTCGGCGCGGGGCAAGAAGGCGGTCGCGTTCGCCACCGGCCAGCTCGGCAAGCCGTACGTGTGGGGCGCCGAGGGGCCCGGCTCCTACGACTGCTCGGGCCTGACCTCGCAGGCGTGGTCGGCGGCCGGACGGCCGATCCCGCGGACCTCGCAGGAGCAGTGGAAGCAGCTCAAGCACATCGACATCAAGGACATGCGCCCCGGCGACCTGATCATCTACCACGACGACGCCAGCCACGTCGGGATGTACATAGGGGACGGCGCCATCGTGCACGCGCCGCGCCCCGGGCGGAACGTCACGATCGCGGGCGCGGGCTCGATGGCGATCCTCGGGGTCGTCCGCCCCGACGCGTAAAGGGCCGCGGGGGGGCGTCGTCGTGAGCTGGGCCACGTGACCCACCGCACTCCGACGCCTCCGGTTGCAGTGAACCGACGTGACCTTCGTCATCCCCGAATCCGCCGGTGGCCCTTTGGCGTGCCCAATTCCGTTATCTGATGCGGCATATGACAGTGGCGGTTTGCCTCTCACCATTCCGTTGCGACGCCGCCTACCGCTAAGGTCCACCGTCGGTGGTGCGACGATCCTTCGCTCCACCACGCCCTCGGGGGGAGGGAAGGAACCGAGCGATGCCCGTACCCGTACCGCGGCAGAGAGCTATCCCGGCCGTGGAAGGTGGTCAGGCTGCGACAGTGCCGACGCCGCCCGTCACGCTGCCCCGGCAGCCCACGGCCTCCGGCGCCCAGAGCGGCGGAGGTGGCCCTCTGACGCTCCTCGTCATCGAGGACGACCCCACCGCCTCCCTCGGCGTGCCCGAACTGACCGACTCGGCGGGCAAGCCGATCCGCGTCCGTACCGCCCGCAACCTCACCGAGGCCGAGCGGCTCCTCACCGACGACGTCCACTGCATCCTGCTCGACCTCGCCCTGCCCGCGCCCGGCGCAGCCACGGACGCCGACGAGCTGGAGACGCTCCGGCACGTCCTGCGCCTCGCGCCGCGGCACGCCGTCCTCGCCCTCACCGCGTCCGGCGACGCGGAGCGCGGCGCCGAGGCCGTGCGCGTCGGCGCCCAGGACTATCTGTTCCGCGACGAGCTGGACGGCCGACTGCTGGGCCGTGCCGTGCGCTACGCCGTCGAGCGCAGGCGCGCCGACGTCGCCCAGCGCAAGCTCGCCGAGTCCCGGCTGCGCGCCCAGGAGAACGCCCGCCTGGAGCGCGGCCTCCTCCCGACGCCGCTTCTGGACGGCTCCCCGCTGCGTTTCGCTGCCCGCTACCGCCCCGGCCGCTCCCGCGCGCTGCTCGGCGGCGACTTCTACGACGCCGTCCGCACGCCCGACGGCACGGTGCACGCCATGATCGGCGACGTCTGCGGGCACGGCCCCGACGAGGCGGCGCTCGGCGTCGAGCTGCGCATCGCCTGGCGGGCGCTGACGTTCGCCGGCCTGTGCGGCGACGAACTGCTCTCCACGCTCCAGCAGGTCCTCGAACACGAGCGGGCGGACGACGAGATCTTCGCGACGCTGTGCACGGTCGACATCTCCCCCGACGGCCGCCGCGCGGGCCTGTGCCTGGCGGGCCACCCATCGCCGCTGATAGCGCGCCCGGGGCGGCGCGCCGAGCTGCTCCCGTACGAGGACAACGGCCCGGCGCTCGGTCTGCTGCCGCGCGCCCGCTGGCCGCGCCGTCAGGTCGAGCTCGGCCCGACGTGGAGCCTGATGCTCTACACGGACGGCCTGATCGAGGGACGGGTCGGCGACGGCAAGCAGCGCCTGGGCCAGGACGGCATGGTGGACATGGTGCGCCGCAGGCTCACGGAGGGGCTGCGCGGCGAGGAACTCATCGACGCGACGGTGAACGAGGCCCGCGACCTCAACGGCGGCGACCTCACGGACGACGTGGCGGTCGTCCTCCTGGACCGGGGCAACTAGCCCCTGATCCCGGGGCGCGACCGCGCCCCCGGGAGCCGGAGGGCTCAGCGCCCGCCGTTGTACGGCCCGTACGGACCGTCACTGCTGGAGCCGCCGCCACGGCGGCCCCGGCCGCCGCCCGACACCTGCTGGAGCGCGGGCCGCACGTCCACGAAGAAGACGATCGTCGCGACGAGCCCCGCGAGCTGGAGGAACAGCATCGGGACGAGCAGATTCACCGCGACCGCGATACCGAGGATGATCAGCCAGAACATCTTGTTCTGCTTGTCCGCCGCACGGAACGCGTCCTCGCGCGAGAACGCCGCCATCACCAGAGCAACCACCGCGAGCACGAGCATGGCGGTGTAGAGCAGCCACATCAAGCCGCCGAAAGCCGACATCAGCACAACGCCCACCACCCGAGTCAGGTCAGTCCTACGCGGTCACCGTACCCGGTGAACGGGCCGGACACTCGGTAAGTGCCCGGCCCGCCCCTCAGTACGTTCCGTACCGTTCTGTTCACCCCGCCGTGCCGCTACTTGCCGGAGGGCGCGGTCTTCTTCGCGGTCGTCGTCTTCTTGGCCGGGGCCTTCTTCACGGCCTCCGGCTTCTTGACGGACGCCTCGGCCGGCCCGGGCTTCGCGGCGGCCGGCTCGCCGGCCACGGGCTCCGCGGCGGGCTCGACGGCTTCGGCGACCTCGAGGATGTCGTCGGCCGCCTCGCCGCGCCAGGCCCGCACGGTCTCCTCGCCGTGCTCGGCGACCTTCTCGTACGTCTCGCGGGCCTTCACGGCGTACTCGGCGGCGACGCCCACGCCGCGCAGGGCGAGGTCCTGAGCGGACTCGCCGATCTTCTTCAGGTCGGTGTCGAGCGTGCCGAGCACCTCGGTGACCTTGGCCTGGATGGCCGCCTGGGCCTCCTTGGCGCGGCCGGCCGCCTTCTCCTGGACGTCCTTCGGGTCGGTGTTGCGCACGGCCTCGAACCGGGCCGGGGCCTCGGCGCGCAGCTGCTCCACGATGCCGGGCACCTTCTTCGCCTGCTGATAGGCGAGCTCGGCCGTGCCGGCGGCGAAGTAGAGGGGGGTCGGGTTGCTGAGGGTCTTGCGCAGGTCGTCGGTGATGGCCATGGCGTGGTCCTCCCGGATCACATCGGCTTCAGCTTGAGGGTTCGGCACCGCTGCTCCCGGCCGTGCGGGGGCCGTCGGCGGGGTGTTCCTGCCTGTCGTGCTGCACCTCGGTCCCGTTCTCTTTCCTGAAGGACTCGTAGATCTGCAACAGCACTTGTTTCTGGCGCCCGTTGAGCGAGGGGTCGGCGAGGATGACGGCGCGCGTCTCCACCTCTTCCCGCTCCCGCTCCGCATCGAGGATCCCGGCCCGCACGTACAGCGTCTCCGCGGAGATCCGCAGGGCCTTGGCCACCTGCTGGAGTACCTCCGCGCTCGGCTTGCGAAGACCGCGCTCGATCTGGCTCAGATACGGATTGGACACCCCGGCGGCATCGGCGAGCTGCCTGAGCGAGAGCTGCGCACTGCGGCGCTGCTCGCGCAGGTACTCACCGAGATTGCCGACGTTGAGCGATGCCATGTTCCGATAGTGCCTCGTCATTGCTAACTATTGCAAGCGACTGCTTGCAAAAGTGCGCCATGCCACCCGGAAGGCGGCGTGAGGCCTACGCGCGAGGGCCCGTTTCCGGTTATCCGTCGAGGACTTGGGCGTCGATGACGTGCCCGCCCCCGGCCGGTCCGTTGCGGACGGGGCGGGTGAGGATCTTGGCCACGCACGCGGGTATGACCGCGCCCGGCTCGTGACTGCGGGCCCGGTACGCGCTCGGGGTCTCGCCGACCAGCTCGGTGAAACGCGAACTGAACGACCCCAGTGACGTACAGCCGACCTCGAAGCAGACCTCCGTCACGCTCAGATCGCCCCGCCGCAGCAGCGCCTTGGCCCGCTCGACACGGCGGGTCATCAGATAGCTGTACGGGGTTTCGCCGAAGGCCGCCCGGAAGCTGCGGGAGAAGTGCCCGGGCGACATGTGCGCGGCACGCGCCAGGGCCGGGACGTCGAGGGGCTGCGCGTAGTCGCGGTCCATCATGTCCCGGGCCCGGCGCAGCCTTACGAGGTCATCGAGCGTCACGCTGCCAGCGTACGGGCGGGCCCGCGCCCGCGTCCGGCCACTCGCCGCAGGCCTCCATTCCTCGTACAACCCCGACAGCCCTATTCCCCGTCCGGACCGCTCGGATCACCGTCGAGGACGGTGATGTCCAGGTGGCGCAGGCGCTCCGGTTCCGCGATCACGTCGATGCCCGCGATCAGGTCGCCGGTGACCGTGAAGACGAGCACCAGGAGCAGACGGCCGCCGGGGGCCATCACGAGGCCGGCCGAGCCGTCGATCAGCGCGGGACCGGTGAACAGGGCGCGGCCCGTGGCTGCCATCGCGCCGCGGGCCACCGTGGCGGCGCCGCGGACCACGACGGGCTCGGGGGTCGGGACGACCGTACGGTCCGCGTGGAGCACCACGTCCGGGTGAAGCAGGGCGACCAGCGCGTCGAAGTTCCCGCCGCGCGTGGCGGCCAGGAACGCCTCGACGACCTGGCGCCTGCGCGGCAGATCGGCGCCGGGCGCCGGGGCGACGCCCCTGACCCGGCGGCGGGCGCGGCTGGCGAGCTGCCGGGTCGCGGCCGGGGTCCGCTCGATCAGCGGCCCGATCTCGTCGAACGGCACGGCGAACATGTCGTGCAGCACGAAGGAGAGCCGCTCGGCGGGGGTCAGGGTGTCGAGTACGACGAGGAGGGCGACGCCGACCGAATCGGCGAGCAGCGCCTCCTCCTCGGGGTCACGCCCGTCCTCGGGGGCGGCGTCCGGGTCGGGGACGTACGCGTCGAGGGGGTCCTCGCGGCGGTTCTCGCGGGCGCGCAGCATGTTGAGGCACACGCGCGACACGACCGTGGTCAGCCAGCCGGTGAGGTTCTCGATGCCGGCCGGCGCGTCCCCGTCTCCCCGCTCCTCCCCGTCCTCGTGATCCGCGTGATCCGCGTGCGCGTCGGCCGTACGGCTGAGCCGCAGCCAGGTCTCCTGCACGGCGTCGTCCGCCTCGGTCACCGAGCCGAGCATCCGGTAGGCCACCGCGCGCAGCCGGATCCTGTCCTTCTCGAAACGCTCGGGCAGGGACGCGTTCTCGTCCATCGGTCACATTCCTCGCTCGGCGCGGGTCAAAGAAGCAGACGTCGAGAACCTACCGACCCGGACCGGGGCGCGAAGCCCCGGTCCGCGCAACCAACGGGAGTAGCCATGACTGCACCGATCCTGGTCACCGGCGGCACGGGCACGCTGGGCGGCCACGTCGTGCCCCTGCTGCGCAAGGCCGGCCACCCGGTCCGCGTGCTCAGCCGGCACGGCCGCGAGTCCGCCGACGGCGTCGAGTACGTGACCGCCGACCTGCTCGACGAAGGGGACCCGGGACTGCGGACGGCACTGACGGGGACCGAGATCGTCCTCCACCTCGCGGGCGGCCCCAAGGGCGACGACGTGGCGACCCGGAACTTGGTGCGGGCGGCGCGGCAGGCCGGGGTGAAGCACCTCGTCCACATCTCGGTGACCGGCGCGGACACGGTCCCGGTGGCCTGGCTCAAGAACAAGCTGGCCGCCGAGCGGGCCGTCGCCGAGTCCGGCATACCGTTCACGACGCTGCGGGCCGCCCAGTTCAACGACCTCGTCCTCGGCGTGGTCGAGAAGATGACGAAGCTGCCGGTGCTCCCGGTCCCGGGCGGGCTCCGCTTCGAACCGGTCGACTCGCGCGACGTCGCCGCCCGCCTGGTGGAGCTGGCACTCGGCGAGCCGGCCGGCCTGGTACCGGACCTGGCCGGTCCCAAGGTGTACGGGATGGCCGAACTGAGCGCCGGCTACCTCCAGGCCAAGGGCAGGCGCAGGCCGAAGCTGGCTGTCCGCATCCCCGGGAAGGCGGGCCGCGCGTACCGGGCCGGGGAGAACCTGGCGCGCGAGGGTGCGGCCAGGGGCGAGCGGACGTGGGAGGCGTTCCTCGGCGAGCGGGTCGGCAGGTGACGGGGTGCACCGGACGCGCGCCCAGGGTGCGCCAAGTTGCAGATAATCCGTAACGGATCAAATTGGCTACCCTGGCACTCATGACCTCCATGGCGCCCACCCGCACCGAACCGGACCTCTCCTTCCTGCTCGACCGCACCAGCCATGTGCTGCGTACGCAGATGGCGGCGGCCCTCTCCGAGATCGGCCTCACGGCCCGGATGCACTGCGTACTGGTGCACGCCCTGGAGGAGGAGCGCACCCAGGCGCAGCTCGCGGAGATCGGCGACATGGACAAGACCACGATGGTGGTGACGGTCGACGCCCTGGAGAAGGCGGGCCTCGCCGAGCGGCGCCCGTCCGCGCGGGACCGGCGGGCGCGGATCATCGCGGTCACGGAGAAGGGCGCGCAGGTCGCCGTGGAGAGCCAGGCGATCGCCGACCGCGTACACGAGGAGGCGCTCGGATCGCTCCCCGGGGCAGAGCGCGAGGTTCTGCTCCGCGCGCTGAACCGCCTGGTCGACGGCCACCTGGCCACCCCGCCCGAGAGCCCGCACCCGGCACCCCGGAGGGCACGCCGGCACTAGCCACCCGCCCCGCCCGCCTACCCACCGCCTACCCACTCGCATATGCGCCCGTAAAAGATAGTCTGCAACAAAACCATCTGCTACGGTCATTCCTGTTGGCCCACAGCGGCTCCCGCAGTGGCCCTTTGACAGGAGATGACCGCAGATGCCTGCCGTTTCCGCACCACTCCGCGCCCTTCCGGCACTCCTCACCCCCCAGCGCTCCAGGTGGCCGGCCCTCGGCGTCCTGGCCACGGGGATGCTGATGACGGTCCTCGACGGCAGCATCGTGACCGTGGCGATGCCGGCCATCCAGAGCGATCTGGGGTTCACCCCGGCCGGCCTCAGCTGGGTCGTCAACGCCTACCTGATCGCGTTCGGCAGCCTGCTGCTGCTCGCCGGGCGACTCGGCGACCTCGTCGGACGCAAGCGGCTGTTCCTCGTGGGCACGGCGGTCTTCACCGCGGCCTCGCTCCTGGCGGGCGTGGCCACGAGCCCCGCGGTCCTGATCGCCGCGCGGTTCCTCCAGGGCGTCGGCAGCGCACTGGCGTCCGCCGTCAGCCTCGGCATCCTCGTCACGCTGTTCACCGAGCCCCGCGAACGCGCCAGGGCCATCGCCGTGTTCAGCTTCACCGGCGCCGCCGGGGCCTCGATAGGGCAGGTTTTGGGCGGCCTGCTCACCGACGGCCTCAGCTGGCACTGGATCTTCTTCATCAACCTGCCCATCGGGCTCGCGGCCCTGGCGGTCGCCGTGCCCGCCCTGCCCCGCGACCGAGGCCTCGGGCTCAGGGCGGGTGCCGACACCGCCGGCGCGCTGCTCGTCACCGGCGGCCTGATGCTCGGGATCTACTCCGTCGTCAAGGTCGAGGAGTACGGCTGGACTTCGGCGCGCACGCTCGGGACCGGGGCCGTCGCCGCGCTCCTGCTCGCCGGGTTCTTCGTCCGGCAGGCAAGGGCCCGTACGCCGCTCATGCCGCTGCGGATCCTGCGCTCGCGCAGCGTCGCCGGGGCGAACCTGGTCCAGATGCTGATGGTGGCCGCGCTGTTCTCCTTCCAGATCCTGGTCGCTCTCTACCTCCAGCAGGTCCTCGGCTACGGCGCCGCGGAGACCGGCCTCGCCATGCTCCCCGCGGCCGCCGTCATCGGCGCGGTCTCCCTCGGCGTCTCGGCCCGTCTGGGCGCCCGATTCGGCGAACGGAACGTGCTGCTCACCGGGATCGCGCTCCTCATCGGCGTACTCGGACTCCTCGCCCGGGTCCCCGTGCACGCGCACTACGCCACCGACATCCTCCCGGTGATGCTCCTCGCGGCCGGCTTCGGCCTCGCCCTGCCCGCGCTGACCTCGCTCGGCATGTCGGGGGCGAACGAGGCCGACGCCGGGCTCGCCTCCGGTCTCTTCAACACCACCCAGCAGATCGGCATGGCCGTCGGCGTCGCCGTGCTCTCCACGCTCGCCGCGTCCCGCACCCGCTCGCTCACCGCACAGGGCGGCACCCGCGCCGAGGCCCTCACCAGCGGCTACCACCTGGCCTTCACGGTCGGTACGGGTCTGCTCGTCGCCGCGTTCGTGATCGCGTACGGGGTGCTGCGCGGCCCCCGCACGACGACGGCCTGACCCGCATCCCCTGTCCCGCGTCCCACGCCGGCCGCATCACACACCAGCTCGAACTCGATCCCCATGGAGTTGTCATGGCAGCGAAGAGCGGTCCCGCGCCCCGGGTCCTCACCGACGAAGAACTCCAACTGCTGCTTGCCCGCGGCCGGTTCGGGACGCTGGCGAGCGTCCGGCGCACCGGGCACCCGCACCTGTCCACCGTGCTCTACCACTGGAGCCCCGGCGAGCGCGTCCTGCGCGTCTCCACCACGACCGACCGCCTCAAGGCCCGTCAGCTGCGGAGCGACCCGCATGCCGCGCTGCACGTCACCGGCCCCGACATGTGGTCGTTCGCCGTCGCCGAGGGCGAGGCCGAGGTGTCGGACGTGACGGCCGCGCCCGGGGACGCCGTCGGGCGCGAACTGCTCGCCATGACGCCGGGGTTCGACGACCCCGTGCAGGAGGCGGACTTCCTCGGCCGGCAGGTCGAGGAGAGCCGCGTGGTGATCAGGCTCCGGGTGACCCGGCTCTACGGGACGGCGCTCGACATCCCGAAGTGAGCGGACGGCTCAGGATGCCGCGGCGAACGGCAGCGGCCGGCTGTGCACGACGTCGAGGCGGGACACGGCGCGGGTCAGGACGACGTACAGCCGGTGCAGACCGCGGCGCTCGGCCTCGGCCACGGCGGCCGGCTCGACGGCGACGACATGGTCGCACTCGAGCCCCTTGGCGACGGACGCCCCGAGGACGGTCACGCGGGCCCGCGGATCATCCGCTCCGCCCACCTCGATCCCCGAATCCGTCAAGGCGGTTCGCAGCAGCCGCACGCCGACACCGTCGGCGAAGTCGAGGCGCCCGAAGAAGAGCGGGACCTCGGGCAGTTCGTGCAGCTCCTTGGCCTTGCTGCGCAGCTGGTGCCCGAGCACTTCGGCGTCGGCCCCGGAGGCGGAGGCGTTCTCGCCGATGACGACCTGTTCGTCGGCGCCCTCGATCATCGCGGCGAGGGCGGCGCGGCAGAGGTCGCGGTGGTGGCGTCCCGGACGAGGGCACGGAGATCGGCGGAAGCGGTCACCGAACGAGATAACGTAACCGAGTAACATTTTTCACTAACCCTCACCATGCCTGGGCGCCCCGAGCCCGTCCTCCAACTGACGGAACCCCAACTCGGCAGCCTCCACGGCATCCGGCCACACCTCGTCGGCACTCTCCCCCGCCGCGATCCGCCGCCAGTTCTCCATGGCGAGAACCCGCTGTACGGCCACGATCTGCCCGGCCGCGAGCCGCGCCCCGGCCCCCTCGCCGAGCGCGTCGGCCAGGATCTTCTCCGACCGCTCCTGATACCCGTAGGCCCGCGCGACCAGCGAAGGGGTGCCGTAGAGCAGCCGGTGAAAGGCGAGCACCGCGGGGTGGTCGCTCAGCCCGGTCACCGGGTCGCGCCGCTCGAGCCCGTCGAGAAAATGCGCCCGCAGCGCGGCGAGCGGCGTCACGCCCTCGCCCCTCCCGGCGACGACGCGTGCGGGCTCGTCCTCGTGATCGGCGAACCGGTGCAGGACCAGGTCCTCCTTGGTGGGGAAGTACCGGAACAGGGTCGGCTTGGAGATCTCGACGGCGGCCGCCACCTCGGCGACGGACACCTTGTCGAACCCCTTCTCCAGAAACAGCCCGATGGCCGCCTCGGAGATCGCCTGATACATCCGCCGCTTCTTCCGCTCACGGAGGCCCATTTCACCGGTGTCGCCACTCATGGGCGAAAGCGTACGCAGGGCCGCCCCGCCCCCTTCACTCCTCGGCGCCGGCCAGCCAGCGAGCGAGCATGTCGGCGATCCGGGGAACGGAGGGGACAGTCTCCAGCCCCAGAGGGACGGCCGCCGCGGCCACGATGCCCCGCAGTTTGACGGCAGTCAGCCAGAGCAGCGAGCTGTCCCGGGCCGGAGAGGCGCTGAGCTTCGTCGCGGACCTGATCACATCCGTGTACACCGACTGTGCCTTCTTGAAGTCGATCAGGAGCGGAAGATCCTTCTCCCAGCCCTGAGAACTTCCCGCCCTGACATCCTCGACGCTTCTGCGCCATGAGGTGATGACGCCGGGCACCTGCGCTTCCGGGTACCGCATGAGGTACAGATGCGTTGCCAGGTCATACAGGGGGTCACCGAACATCGCCAGTTCCCAGTCGATCACCCAGAGCCGGGACGACCGGTCCACGATCAGGTTCTCTCGGTGGAGATCCGCGTGCAGAAGGCAGAAGGGCCGCTCCACCAGCCCCAGAACGTGCTTCCGCAGACGCGTGAAGGCTTCACCGTCCAGACCCAGGCGGCCGAAGAGTCCGCCGAACCGCTCCAGGTTCTTTTCGTATACCTGTTTTTCGGTGAACCTGATCAGCCGTTCCAGAAATTCCGCGGAGTCCCCCTCCGGCGCCTGGTCCTCTTTTGTGCATTTTCTGGCAATGGAGAGCGAATCGGGTCGCACCTCGGCCATTTCGCGAAACAGGGAGCCCAGCTGACCGGTCAGGTCGGAGGGAGCGGACTTGCCCCTTTTCGCGAGCGATCCGAGCGTGCTGCCCTCGATGAACTGCTGCAGCTTGGCACCTTCGACCTCGACCACCTCAGGAATGCGCGAGATCCGCCCCGACAGGGCGCCGAGCAGCGCTTCTTCCGATTCGAAGCACCGACGGTCGAACCAGAAGAGGCCACTGCGAGGATCCCGGCACTTCCACCGACCGGTCCGGGACAGGTCACCCGTAGGCAGAAAAGGGAGGACATACGTTTCATGGTGGTAACCCTTGAGCGGCCCTTCGATCGACTGTTCGCCGCCACTCAATTCGACAGCCCGTCGCCAGGCTGTCGTGGTCGGGTCCGTTGCCATCGCCCATTCTTTCGCCAGGAGTAGCGCCAGCGTTATTGAAGAGGAGGCGTACGGTACTCCGCCACGCGGCAGCATCCCAGAACCCACTCAGGTACGACTCGCAAGGACCGGGCGGGCCGCACGACCGGGATCACCCGGTCAGCCACTTTTCCCCCGCTCCCGCAGCACTCCCAGAAGCGGCTCCAGCGACGACACCACCACCTCCGCCCCCGCCTCCCTCAGTACCTTCGCCGTGCGTTCATTACGCGCGTAGCCGAGGAACGCGATGCCGGCCGCGGTCGCCGCCCCGAAGTCCGAGGGGGTGTCGCCGATCATCAGGGAAGCTTCGGGGGTCGCTCCCAGGGCGCCGAGGGCGCGTTGTACGCAGTACGGGTGGGGTTTGAGGAGGTGGAGGTCCTGGGTTCGGCCGTAGACGTGCGGGGCGAAGCAGGTCGTGAGGCCGCGCGTGGCCAGGTAACGGGACGCCACCACCGGGGAGTTGTTGGTCGTGACGGCCAGGTGGGCGCCCACCGCATACCACGTCCTGATCAGCGGGTCGGCGTACTGCGTGGGCCAGGCCGAGGCCACCGCCGTGAGCTCCTGCTGGGTGAGGCGCTCCTCCAGTTCGACGACCAGGTCGCTGCCGGGGCGCCGCCGGTCGACGGCGCGCAGGACGGCGTGCGGGTCCGGTTCCGCGCGCTCCTCCTCGGTGAGCAGACCGTGCAGGCCGCGTTCCTCCAGCCACCGGACCTGTTCGACGGCCACCCGCTCCGCCGAGTGCCCCGCGAAGAGCCGGCAGATCGGCCCGTCGAAGTCGAAGAGCACGAACCGCGCCCTTTTGATCAGTTCCCGAAGTGATTCCGTCGCTTCAGCCACCGGAACAGTCTGCTTCGTTGCATCAGAAGTCACTAGGAGAGTGTCAGGTCCGTGGTGATGGTTTCCCAGAGGGCGTCGAACCACTTCTGCGATTCCTCCACGAACGCCGTGTCCCGCTGCCCCGCCCGCTTCTCGAACGAGAACAGCAGCGACTCCGTGCCGAGCGTGTCGTACATGTCGAGCGTGCCGCTCTCGATCTCCTCCTCGCGCCGCGTGACCAGGTAGTACGAGAGGAGCGCCTCGTTCCCGTTGAGCAGGTAGAGCTTGACCGGCGGGGTGAAGGGCAGCGCCCGGAAGGCGACCCGTACGTCGATGCCGTGCGAGGACCGCAGCGAGCGCAGATTGTGGCGCAGAACCTGGCCCTGCGCGTTGCGCTGGTCGAGCCAGCGCTTGTGGACGAGTGCGGCGTCGCCCTCCTCCGTGGCCGATACCGGGAAGGCGAGATTGATGTCCCTGCCCGGCAGCAGGATGCGCACATCGACCGAGTCGGGGCGTATGCGGCCCTCGTGGATGAAGCGCAGCGGCTCGGCGAGCGCCAGCATCAGGGTCTCCGCGGTGAGGCAGACGGCGTCGATCCGCACCTGCGGAGACCCGAACGCCTCGGACAGCCGCGGGGCAAGGCCGACCATCGTGCGCTGCGGCTCGTCGCGCGCCGGGGTCTGCTCGGCGATCCTCGGCGGGCTGCCCTTGCTCACGTTGCTGAGCAGTCCGTCCTCCTGGAGGGAGCGCAGGGCCTGCCGTACGGCGCCGCGTTCCACGCCGAACTCCTCGGCCAGCTCCGCCTGTGTCGGCAGCCGCTCGCCCGCGCGGAGCTCACCCGCCTTGATGCGCTCCCGCAGGACGTCGGCGATCTCCTGGGGTGAGGACCTTCTGCTGCCGTTCACTGCAACGCTCTCCTGAGTCACAACCAAACGCTACAACTAACCATCATTTGGCGGGAGTTGTTGAAGAGTTGTTTATCCATCACGACCAAGTGGGGACAACTTCATAGTAGTTGGTTGCCAACTTTGAGCAAGATGGCCGAAGGAGGAACCACCATGCCCGTCCTCACCTTCTTCTCCGCTGTGTTCGTGATCACTTTCGAGCAGCTGGTCCAGTGGCGCTACGGTCCCGTCGGGATCACCGGCCTGCTGCTCCTCACGATCGGCGTCAAGACGAAGAGCCCCACCTGCAGCTCCATCGGAGCCGTACTCCTGGCCCTGATGCTGGCCGGACCCGCGCTCTGACACAGGCCCGCGGGTCCGCGCGCCCTCACGGCGTGAGCGTCAGGTTCGAACTGATCGTGTTCCAGAGGCTGTCGAACCACAGGTGGGACTGCTCGACGAACGTCGTCTCCCGCAGCCCCCGCCCCTGTTCGAACGGGAAGAGCACCGACCGCGCGCCCTGCACCCCGTACGTCTCCAGGTACTCCTGGTCGATCTGCTCGCCCCGCCTGGTCAGTGTGTAGTACGCGAACAGCGCCTCGCCGCCGTTGAGCAGATAGAGCTTGATCGGTGGCGTGAACGGCAGCGCCCTGAACGTGACATGGACGTCGATCCCGTGCGTGGAGCGCAGGGCGAGGAGGTTGTGGCGCAGGACCTGCCCCTGCGCGTTGCGCTGCGCCAGCCAGTTCCGCTTGAGCCGGGCGTCCGCCGCGCCCACCCGCGTCGGGAACGCGAGGTCGATGTCGCTGCTCGGCAGCAGGACGCGGACGTCGACCTTGGCCGGATTCGAACGGCCGGCGTGGATCTGGCGCAGTGGCTCACCCATCGCGAGCGTCAGCGAGACCGCGGTCAGGCACAGGGCGTCGATCTGGACGTGCCGGGCGCCGAACGCGGCGGTGACCCGCGGGCCGAGCCCCACCATCGTGGGCTGGGGCGACGCCCCTGGGCCGGCGAAGGCGGGGCCCGTGTGCTGCGCGACGGTGGCCGGGGTCCCCTTGGACACATCGGCGAGCAGGCGTTCCGAGCGCAGGATGCGCAGGGCCTGGCGCACGGCGGCGCGCTCCACGCCGAACTCGTCGGCGAGGCGGGCCTGGGTCGGCAGGCGCTCGCCCGGCCGCAGCCGGCCCGCCCTGATCCGGGCGCGCAGCTCGTCGGCCACCTGGCGATACGTCGCCGGTGGCTTCCGGTGACCGTCGACCGCGGCATGTTCCGGACCCACAGACAAACCCTACAACTTCCCGCCATCTTTGGGGAGTTGAGGGAAAGGTGGTTATGAGTCGGCGCTAGGCGGAGATAAGTTCAGTGGAGTTGGTTGCCAACTTGAGCCACATGGTCGGATACCCGAAAGGGTTGGCCCGGTTGGTCATCGCTCCCGAACTGAAGGGGGACCAGACATGCCGTTCATCGCCATCGCCGTTGCAGCCCTCGCCATCGGGTTCGAGCAGCTGATCCAGTGGAAGTACGGGCCGATGGGCATCATCGCGTTCGTCGCGCTCTCCATCGGCCTCAAGGCCAAGAACAACCTCATCAGCGGCATCGGGGCCGTGATCCTCGTGATGCTGCTGGCCCAGAGCGGCTGACCGGGCTCCCTTCCGGAGGGGAGCCGGGAGCCCGGTCACGCCTCGGCGTCACAGCGCGCCGGAGCACCACAGCACGTCAGCACGGTTCAGACGCACGCCGGCACACCTCAGCAAGTGCGCCTCAGAAGATGTCCGGGCACCACGGGCGCCTGGACGTACGCAGCAGGGCGTCGGCAATGGCGGCGGCGCCCGCCCTCTCCTCCCTGACGCGGCCGAGCGCGGCGAGCCGCACCGCGGACTCGTCGCCCAGCCACAGCGTCCCCAACTCGCTCACGTCCAGCGTGAGTTCGGGTTCCTCCGAGGTCGGTGCGCACACCGCACCCCCGGGCTCCGCGTCCAGCCGGTAGCGGCCCCCGGAGAGGCCGGCCGCGTCGCCGACCTCGAGGACCAGCGATCCCGTCCCCGCGTACGTACGCGCCTCCAGGGCCCGTACGACATCCAGGATCCGCACCCACAGCCAGTCCGCGTGCGTGACGACGCGGGCCGCGCGCGGGTCGGGCAGCAGATGCGGCAGCAGGTCGTCCGGGGCCCGGTGGCCGGTGCGGACGGTCGCGATCCAGTCGACGGAACAGACGTAGTGCCACAGCGCGCGCTCGGCGGCCGGGGTGACGGCGATCAGGTCGCGCACGGTCGCCGTGTTGTGCGGCTGCTTGGTGTCGCTCCATTTGTCGTCGACGGAGTAGACGATCAGGCCCTCGGCCTCGCCGTTCGGAGCGCGGTAGACCGCGTAGAAGGGCTCTTTCCAGGGCTCTTCCGGGGTTTCGAGGAGTCCGGTGTTACGGCGCCACCAGAACCCGTCGCGGTCGATGACGCCGGGCCGGCTCGCGCGCAGCCGCTCGTGCAGCTCCGGGCCCGTCTTGCGGACGTCCTCGCCGTCGACGAGATCGATACGGCCCCCGTCGTCCGGGACCGGCCGGCGCGGGTCGAGCCCGGCGCGCGGCACGTCCACCGCCCACTCGCTGAGCGACGTGGCGGGCCCGAAGCCGAACCGGCCGTAGATCGGGTACTCGGCGGCGATGAGCGTCGCGACGACGTCACCGCGGGCCTTCGCGTCGGCGAGGTCGTCCGCCATCATCCGGCTCAGGAGGCCGCGTCGGCGATGCGTGGCGCTGACCGTGACGTTCGAGATCGCGTCGGCGGGGACGGCCGCGCCGCCCGGCACGGTGAGCTCCTGCGGGAACGAGCGGAAGGTGGCGACGCAGCGCCCCCCGTCGAACGCGCCCAGGATCCGTGAGCCGCGCGCCAGTTCCCTGCGTTTGTCGAGGGTTTCGCGCGAGTCGGGGGTGCTCCGCAGGAAGCCGGTGTTCAGCGCGCGGGACCAGTCGGCAAGCTCGTCATCCGTGATGGGCCGTACGTCGATGTCGTCGCGGGTCATCCCGTCACGCTAAGCGGGGGGCGCGGGGTGAGGCCACCCGATTACCGCGCGGCCCCGCCCCCGGTGGCGACAGGGCCTAGAAGACCGCGCGGATCTCCCCCACGACGCCCCCGCCGCCGTGCAGCGGCGCCTCGCCGATGCGGGCCACGACCCCGCCGTCCACGCCCAGCATCCGCAGCACGCGGGCCAGGACCGGGCCGAGCGCGCGCGTCGCGCCGTCGTCGATCTTGAAGGCGAGCGCCCGTCCGTCCGGGAGCGCCACGGCCTGGACCGCCTCCGCGCCCATCTTCGACAGGACGCCGGGCACCTCGCGCATCAGCCAGGTGTCGGGGCGGCGGGTACCGGCGACGTACTCGGGGTGCGCGCGCATCGCGTCGGCGACGCGGCGCTCCGCCGAGCCTTCGGGGGCGAGCACGAAGTGGCGGAAGGCGCGGGCGAGGCCGGTGAGGCTGATCGCCATCAGGGGCGCCCCGCAGCCGTCCGTACCGACCGCGGCGACGGGCTCGCCCGCGGCCTCCTCCACCACCTCGTGGATGAGCTTCTGGAGCGGGTGCTCCGGGTCCAGGTAGGAGTCCTTGGGCCAGCCGTTCAGGTCGCAGGCGGCCAGCATCGCGGCGTGCTTGCCGGAGCAGTTCATCGTGACCCGGTCCCGTACGGCACCCGCCGCCAGGTACGTCTCGGTCTCGACGGGGTCGAGCGGCAGATCGGGCGGGCACTGGAGCTCGGCCGGGGTCAGCTCGTGCTCGGACAGCATCTTCTGGACGAGATCGCGGTGGAAGGTCTCGCCGGAGTGGCTCGCGGCCGCGAGCGCGAGCCGCTCGCCCGACAGGTCGAGCCCCGCGCGCAGCACGCCCGCCGCCTGCATCGGCTTGTTCGACGAGCGGGGGAAGACGGGAGCGGTCACGTCCCCCAGGGCGAGCTCCACGGTCCCGTCCGCGGCGAGCACGACCAGGCTGCCTCGGTGATGGCCCTCGACGAAGCCGGAACGGACGACCTCGGCGAGGACCGGGGGTATGGCAGCGGCGGAGGAGGGGGACATCGGTGGCCTTCCGGGGCGGGTCCATGGCGGGCCATGGACAGACCCGCCCCGCAGCGGGCCACCGGGGTCACCGGTGCGGCCGCGTCACGCGAGCAGGTCGTCTACTTGTGCTTCGCCTTCACGGTACCTGCGGGCGATCTCGGCGCTGCAATCGTCGGCCGTCGACTGGAGCAGGTGGCGGCGGCGCGAGACCTGCTGCTCGTAGCGCACGAGGCGGCCCATCGCCGTGTGCAGCTCATCGTCCGTTCGGGCGTCCAGGTCGGACAGCTCGACCTCGGCGAGCATCTCGGCGGCGAGGTCCCGGTACTCCTCGCTGCGGGGCGTGCCGAGGGTGACATGGCGGGCGGAGGAGCGGTGCGTGGCGGCCTTGTCGGTGAGGATCTCGGAGAGCCGGTCCACGACCGGCGCCTCGGGGTCCCTGCGGCGGCCGACCTCGGCCCGCAGGATGTCGATCCGGCCCTGGAGCAGCCGTCGTACGTAGCTCAGGTCGGCCTCGTCCTGCTGGGCGTCGCGGCGCAGCGTGCGCAGCTCGGGAAGGCGCAGCGCGGACAGGTCGTGGCCGGGCGGCTCCGGAAGGTCCGGGCCGGCGACCCGCTGCTTCGGCGGGCGCGCCGTGCTGAGGCGGTTCGTACCGGTGATGCGACTGGCGTGCGTCAACGAAACGGGGGCCCCTGGAGGCTGCCCGATGCTCGATGTGTGGCTCATTGCGTCCCTACCGTCCCCTCGACCGGACCGACGCGGTGCACCGCGTGGGAGCATCGTGCCACTCCGAGTGGCCGCTCTGTGCACGAGTGCCCCCAATCCGCCCCGGATGGGCGGTTCGGGAGCACGGCATGATGGTCCGTATGCGTGCAGTGGTGCAGAGGGTGGACGGCGCGAGCGTCGTCGTGGACGAGGACAACCAGACGAAGACCGTCGGCGAGATCAAGGGCGAGGGGCTGTGCGTCCTCGTGGGGGTCACTCACGAGGACACCAAGGAGAAGGCCGCCCAACTGGCCCGCAAGCTCTGGTCCGTACGGATGCTCGCCGACGAGAAGTCGTGCAGCGACATCGACGCCCCGCTCCTGGTGATCAGCCAGTTCACGCTCTACGGGGACGCCCGTAAGGGCCGTCGCCCCACCTGGAACGCGGCGGCGCCGGGACCGGTGGCCGAGCCGCTGGTCGACGAGGTCGTGGCGCAGCTGCGCGCCCTGGGCGCGACCGTGGCGACGGGCCGGTTCGGGGCGAAGATGCGGGTGTCCCTGACGAACGACGGCCCGTTCACGGTGCTTCTGGAGATGTAGCCACGGCGTGGCTAGGGCTCGACGACGACTTCCTGCGCGGCCGCGGTCGTGTCCACGATGAGGTCGGCGTCCACCGGCACGTTCCGCTTCACCAGCGCGAGCGCGATCGGACCGAGTTCGTGGTGGCGTACCGACGTCGTGACGAAGCCCAGCTTGCGGCTCTCGGGGCCGTCGGACGCGAGACGGACCGGGGCGCCGTGCGGGGGCAGGTGCACCTCGCTGCCGTCCAGGTGCAGGAAGACGAGGCGGCGCGGGGGCTTGCCGAGGTTCTGCACGCGGGCGACGGTCTCCTGGCCGCGGTAGCAGCCCTTCTGGAGGTGGACGGCGGTGCCGATCCAGCCGAGCTCGTGCGGGATGGTGCGGTGGTCGGTCTCGAAGCCGAGGCGCGGCCGGTGGTTCTCCACGCGCAGCGCCTCGTGGGCGAGGAGCCCGATCGCGGGCCCGTTCTGCTCCGCGTACGCCTCCAGGTCGGCGCGCGGCAGGAACACGTCGCGGCCGTACGCCGTCTCGCGCACCGCGACACCGTCCGGGACCGGGGCGATGGAACCGGCCGGCAGCTGGACGAGGGCGAACTCCTCGGTGCGGTCGGCGACTTCGACCCGGTAGAAGAACTTCATCGACTCCAGGTAGGCGATCAGCTCCTCCTGCGTGCCGGGCTCGACGTGCGCCCACGTGGTGGTGCCGTCGTCGACGATGTAGAGGGCGTGCTCGATGTGGCCGTGGGCGGAGAGGACGAGCGCCTCGGTGGCCTGGCCGGCCGGGAGGTCGCTGACGTGCTGCGTGAGCAGCAGATGCAGCCACGCGAGCCGGTCGTCGCCGGTGACGGTGAGGACGCCGCGGTGGGAGAGGTCGACGAGGCCGTTGCCGTCGGCGAGGGTGCGCTGCTCGCGGAACAGGTCGCCGTAGTGCGCGGCGACGCCTTCGTCCACGCCCTCGGCGGGAACGGCGCCGGGCAGGGACAGGAGGGGGCTCTTCATGTTCACAGACACTACGACGAGCGCACCGGCCGGCTTATTCCTTGCCGGAGGGTCCGGCTTCCTTGGCGGCACAGTCGGCGCAGCGGCCGAAGATCGCGAAGTGCTTGAGGTCCGTGTCGAAGGCGAACGTGTCGCGGAGCTTCGCCGTGAACTCGGCGGCGACCTCGACGTCGGCCTCGATCACGTTCGTGCAGTCCCGGCACACCAGGTGGATGTGGTGGTGCCGGTCGGCGAGGTGGTACGTCGGCGCACCGTGCCCGAGGTGGGCATGGCTGACGAGCCGCAGCTCCTCGAGCAGCTCAAGGGTGCGGTAGACCGTCGAGATGTTGATCCCCGACGCCGTCTTGCGCACTTCGCAGAGGATGTCGTCGGGGGTCGCGTGCTCGAGGGTGTCGACAGCCTCGAGGACCAGCTGACGCTGGGGCGTCAGCCGGTAGCCGCGCTGCCGCAGGTCGCTCTTCCAGTCGGTGCTCACCACACCGCCGAGTGTAGGTCCACTTGCCGGGGACGGCTTCGGGACTGCTCGAAGAACGGGAACGGGAACGGGGCGGCTCGACGGGACTACTTGAAGAAGGCGATGCCGTCGTCGGGCAGGTCCGGGAGGTTGCGGGCCATCTCGGCCACCTCGTCCGGGGAGACGACCTTCTTCAGCTGGGCCGACATGTAGGGGCGCAGCTCGACCTCGGGGGTCTGCTTCTCGCCGACCCACATCAGATCGCTCTTCACATAGCCGTAGAGCCGCTTGCCACCGGTGTACGGGCCCGAGGCCGCGGTGCGCGCGACGGCGTCCGTGACCAGGTCGATCTGCGGCTTCTTGTCGGCGAGCTCGCCGTACCAGACCTCGACGACGCCGTCGTCACGGACCATGACGACCTCGACCTTGCGGTCCTTGTCGATCCGCCAGTACCCGGACTCGGACTCCAGGGGCTTCACCTTGTTGCCCTCGGAGTCGAGGATCCAGGTGTGCGAGTGGTACTCGAGGAAGTCCCGCCCGTCGTGGGTGAAGGAGGCCTCCTGCCCGAAGTTCGCCTTCTCGGCGCCGGGGAAGTCGGTGACACCCGCGCCCGCCCAGTTACCGAGGAGGAACACCAGGGGGACGAGGTCGGGGTGCAGGTCGGACGGGATCTCGATCATGGTCTGCGAAGCGTCTCTCTGGTGGGGGTCAGCGCTGGCCCTGGTACAGCTTCTTCACGGTCAGCCCGGCGAACGCGAGAACGCCGACGCAGACCAGGATGAGCAGAGCGGAGAAGAAGGCCTCAAGCACGGGGTGCTCCTCGGTGAGCGGTGGTCGGTACAGAGCCGGGCCCCACTTTAGTCGGGTGGGGCCCGGCTCTCTCGATGAGGTCACCCAAGCGGGGTGCGGGCGGTCAGCCGAGGAGCTGGCTCTGCAGGACGACGGTCTGCTGGAAGGTGATCCGGGGCGGCAGGGCCGCCTTCCCGGACTGGATCACCAGGGCGATGACGTCACCGGCCTCGATGTAGGCGTATCGCACGGCCGTCCTCCCGTACGGCTTCGCCTCCGTGAAGACGTTCCGCTTCGTGTACTGGACGTTGACCTTCTCCGCCCAGCCGCCGTACTCCTCGTCGGCGTACGGCGCGTCCGCCGGGGAGGCCACGTTGTCCGTCAGGTCGGCGTGGACGATCCGTGTGAAGGCCGCCGAGGTGAAGCGCAGCGCGTAGATCCGCGTGTGCGTTCCGTCGGGCGTGGTCCAGCCGCGGGCCGCTGTCTGCCGCAGCCCGTCGTCCTTGAGCTGCTGCCCCAGGTCCTGGCGCGCCTCCTTCTCGTACGCGTCGAGATACACGGACGTGGGCAGCCACCCGTCCTTCCCGGCCAGCGCCTTGTCGGGCGTGGCGCCCCGGGGCAGGGGCAGGACCAGCTTGCGCAGATCGGCGTAGTGGGTCTCGCTGTCGTTGCCGTCGGCGAAGGGGGCCGGGGAGCCGTCGGGCAGCGGGGGCTTCTCGATCGCCGGAAAGGTCCAGCGGCCGTCACTCTCGGTGGCCAGGCCGGGCAGATCGGTGCGCTTCTGCTCGGTGACGCCGTACGCGGTGGCCGCGCCGATCACGCCGAAGACGGCGACGGCGGCGGTCCAGCGCAGGACGGCGCGCAGGACGCGCCGGTCCTTGGGGGCGTGCGGGGCCTCCTCGGCAGGGACGCGACCCGGCTGCTGCGGGGAACCGGCGGCAACGGGGTCCTGCTGCTGCGGCTCCTCAGACTGCTGCGGCGTCTCGGCCTGCTGCAGTGTCTCGGCCTGCTGCGGCGTCTCTGCCAGTTGCCGCGTCTCTGCCAGTTGCGGCGTCGCGGCCTGCCGCGACTCTTCGGCCGGTTGCAGTGTCTCGCTCATACGAGCTGCCCTCCCTGCGACGTCAGGCGGTCGAGCTGCTGGGCGAGCAGGTCGGCGACCTCGGCGGTGTTGAGCGGCTTGGGGCCGTAACCGGTGGCGGTGACCAGGACGTCGTCCTCGTACGCGCTGCAGAGGACCATTGCGAGCTTGCCCTTGCTGTCCTTGGGCGCGAGGAAACAGTCGGCGTTGCGATGGCCCTTGACCTTCGGCCCCTTGGGGAACACGCCCACCGAGCGCAGGAACTCGCTGCGGAACTCCTTGAGCTCACGCCCGGCCCTGCGGTTCTGCATCTGGGCGAGCTGCATCTCGACGACGAGGGACTTCTTGTCGTCGTCGGCCGCGAATCCCATGGAGCCGCTCAGCTGGTAGCTGCGCATGGCCATGCCCCTGAGCTTCAGTTTGTCGATGGCCTTGTCCTGTGCCTCGCGCTGGCGGGAGGGCAGGTTGCGCGCGCCCCTCTTGAGGCGGGCGGCGGCTTCGCTGCCACCGAGGGTCTTGTCGTTGCCGTACTCGTCGATGTCCGGGCCCGGCCGGTAGGCCTTGGGGACCGGGAGCAGCCGGGCGCTGAGCCCCTGGGCCTTGGCCCGGCCGGGCTTCGCCTGCTTCTGCTCCTTCGGCTTCGCCCACACCTTGGTGGGCGCCGAGCGGTCGGCGGCGTTGACCTTCATGACGGTGAGGCCGGTGCCGGCCCCGACGGCGAGCACGACGGCGCAGGCCACCGCCACGGCGGGCCAGCGGCGGGCCGCACCCCCCGCGACGGGCGCGGGATCCGGGGCGACGGGGGCGGGATCCGGGGTGGGCCCGGGTTCGGGAAGCTGTGTGTCCAGGTCGCTCACAGTCGCTCCAACTGGCGCTTCGCGAGAGACATCACGGTCTTCTCGGGGATCGGCCTGGTGTCGTACAGCCGGATGTCCATGACGATGTCGCCACGGGCGGCGAGCGCCCTGGCCTGGTAGATCGGGAGGTAGCCGGCCTCGGTGTGCGGCTTGTCGTAGACGTAGACGCGCCCGTTGCCGCTGCCGGTGAGCGGCACCCCCTCGTTGCCCGCCCAGTCGCTGTCACCCATGTAGCTCTGCTGGCCGTCCAGGAACTTGCGCGAGCCGGAGTCGGTGTCGTCCCGGAACTGGATGAGCTGGACCTCCGTCGTGGACTGGCCGCGCCGCCAGGCCTCGATGGTGGCCCGGCGGAAGCCGCCCTCGGCGAGCTGCCCGAACATCCAGCGCGGATCCTTGAAGCGGTTCGCGAAGGCGTACTGGTTCATCCAGCCCTGCCGCGCGTCCGCCTTCTGCGTCCCGGCAGGCCTGGGCACGAGGAGCTTGCGCAGATCGCCGTCCTGGACCCGGGGCGCGACCTCGGGCCCCTCGCCCTTCGCGTTCGCGACCGTCGTCAGGGACAGCGACGGCAGCGCCGTCGGCTCCCGGTCCGCCTGTACGACGTAGCCGGTGCACACGCCCGCGACGGCGCCGAGCAGGGCGGCGCAGGCGATCAGCAGGGTGGTGCGGCCGCGGCGCCGCGGCCGCACCGGCACCGCGGGCCCGGACGGCTCCGGCGCCCCTTGCGGTGTTCGTTCGTCATCCAACGGGTCCCCCCACGGAACTCGAAGCGCGGATTCCGTATCCGCGCGCACAGGAGACCCACAGGCAACATCCCTGGTTGTACGGGAGTTGATTACGATTCAGCCATGGCGAACAAGCTCGTGATCAAGGTGACCGCGGGGGCCGATGCCCCCGAACGCTGCTCGCAGGCCTTCACGGTCGCGGCGGTGGCCGTGGCCAGCGGGGTGGAGGTCTCGCTCTGGCTGACCGGTGAGTCGTCGTGGTTCGCGCTGCCGGGCCGCGCCGCCGAGTTCGAGCTGCCGCACGCCGCGCCGCTGCCCGACCTGATCGAGTCGATCCTGGCGGCCGGGCGGATCACGTTGTGCACGCAGTGCGCGGCCCGCCGTGAGATCACGGAGAAGGACGTCATCGAGGGTGTCCGGATCGCCGGCGCGCAGGTCTTCGTGCAGGAGGCGATGACGGACGGGACGCAGGCGCTCGTCTATTGACGCGGCGCGGACCTACGCTTGAAGCATGTACTCGCGGCGTCGTCACCTGTACTTCGCCATGATGGGCCTCTGCATCGGCCTGTTCGTCCTGGCCTGGGCCGTCGTGCGCCTCTGGTCCGTGCCCGCCGCGGTGGCGATGTGCATCGTGGCGATGGTGATTCCGCCCGTCGCCGCGATCGTCGCCAACCGCCGCGGGCCCGACGACCGCTGGTGGGACGACCCCTCCGGCGACGCGAAGTCCGACGAGTGGTGGGACGAGCTGGACGGCAAGAAGCGCCCCCAGGACCCGTACGACCGCTAGGCCACCCAACGATCCCTAGGACCTGTAGGACCCCTAAGGTCCCTGGGAGCCCTAATACCCTTAAGACCCGTAAGACCCAGAGGCCCGCTAGACCCCCAGGTTGCGAGGCACCCCTAGGAGTTCTCGGCCCCCTCGTCCCTGCTGGCGCGGCGCATCGCGACGATCTCCGCGACCGTCTCCTGGGTCGGTGCGCGGGGAGCGGTCCTGGACCATGGTCACTCCGTTCCGTTCCGTCGTTCCGTTCCCGTGCAGGTCAGCGGACGGTGATCGTGTAGACGTAGTAGGCGACCTGGTCGTCCGACTTCGTCGGGGCCGCCGTGTGCGTGGCGGTCGGTACCGGGCTCGCGCTCACCTCCGCGGCGCTCCCGCACAGGCCGTGCGGGCAGAACAGCAGCTTCACCGTCGTCCTGCCGGCCGCGCGCCTCGAAGTCGAAGAACTGGGCACCGTCACCGCTGCCGAAAGGGTGACGAGGGCGGCGGCTGAAGCGGCCGCGGCACGCACAACGTTTCGCATTCGCACGGTGGGTCCAGTCCTGCTGGATGTAGACGCGGTTGACGTCGCCGTGGTGGGCCTCGGAGCAGCGGTCGTCGGCGGCGGACTCGAGATCACCGTTGATGACATCGTCCTCGCTGATCCAGGACGTGGTGCCCCGCGGGTTGTAGACCTGCAGCTTGCCGTTCTCCTGACGGTGATCATCAGGCTGTGGCCATGGCCGGTCCCCCGGTTTTCTTGAGTCCACGACCTCGACGCGCCTTCCGCACACGGAAGTTGGGTCAGGCCACAGCCTTCAAGAGAGCTGGCAGAACGCCGCCATGTACACGCCTTTCAGCACGGGCTCCGCACAAAGCCGAGGGACCGCACCTCGATTCCGTAGGCGTCCAACCCCCGGAGGTGCGGCCCCTCGGCCGTATCTGCGCCGCCGTCACACGGCGAGCCGTGTCAGACGGCGATGGCGACCTCGGAGAGACCACCGGTCTGGGCGACGACCGTGCGGTCCGCCGAGCCGCCGGGGACCAGGGCGCGCAGCGTCCACGTGCCCTCGGCCGCGTAGAAACGGAACTGGCCCGTCGCCGAGGTGGGGACCTCGGCCGTGAACTCGCCGGTCGAGTCCAGCAGGCGCACGTAACCGGTGACGGGCTCGCCGTCGCGGGTCACCTGGCCCTGGATGGTGGTCTCACCGGGCTTGATCGTCGAGGCGTCGGGGCCGCCGGCCTTCGCTCCACACATGTGTTTCTCCAAAAAGGTCGGTCAGGTCTGTCTGAGGGGTCCGGGAGGGTTACTTGTTGGCGCCGAGCTCGATCGGCACGCCGACGAGGGAGCCGTACTCGGTCCACGAGCCGTCGTAGTTCTTGACGTTGGCCTGGCCGAGCAGCTCGTGCAGGACGAACCACGTCAGGGCCGAGCGCTCACCGATACGGCAGTACGCGATGGTGTCCTTGGCCAGGTCGACCTGCTCGTCCTCGTAGAGGGCCTTGAGCTCGTCGTCCGACTTGAACGTGCCGTCGTCGTTGGCGTTCTTCGACCACGGGATGTTGCGGGCGGACGGGACGTGGCCCGGACGCTGCGACTGCTCCTGCGGGAGGTGCGCCGGGGCGAGGAGCTTGCCGGAGAACTCGTCGGGGGAGCGCACGTCGACGAGGTTCAGGCTGCCGATCGCGGCGATGACGTCGTCACGGAAGGCGCGGATCGAGGTGTCCTGGGCCTTGGCCTTGTACTCGGTGGCGGGGCGCTGGACGATCTCGGCGACGAGGTCGCGCGAGTCGAGCTCCCACTTCTTGCGGCCGCCGTCGAGGAGCTTGACGCTGTCGTGGCCGTAGAGCTTGAAGTACCAGTAGGCGTAGGACGCGAACCAGTTGTTGTTGCCGCCGTAGAGGACGACCGTGTCGTCGTTGGCGATGCCGCGCGAGGACAGGAGCTTCTCGAAGCCGGCCTGGTCGATGAAGTCGCGGCGGACCGGGTCCTGGAGGTCCTGCTGCCAGTCGACCTTGACGGCGTTCTTGATGTGGTTCTTGTCGTACGCCGAAGCGTCCTCGTCGACCTCGACGATGACGACCTTCGGGTTGTCGAGGTTCGCCTCGACCCAGTCGGCGTCTACCAGGACGTCGCTGCGGCTCATTGTTTCTCCTCCGGGGCAGTTGCGGCGGGGTGCGGGAGTGCGGGTGCGGTGCGGGCACGGTCCCTGCATGCGAACAGGGACGGCATTCGGCGCGCGCGGGGGAGGCCTCAAAGGGGCCTGGGGAAGCGGGAGTTGCCGTCCCGCTCAGGCGGTGCGACAGAGCATGGCGGCGACGCGGCACAGGTCTACTGCCCGCCGCTTCGTGAGATCCGCCTGTCGCTTCATGCCACCGATCGTAGGTACGCACGGGCGGCCGTGTCACCGGCGTGTCGCATCCTGAGACACGATCGTCCGCGATGCGAGACGCACGCGGCCCCGGAGCCTCTTCCTTCGGGCTCCGGGGCCGCTGCGGCTCCCCCGATTGCTGCTGTGCGGACGGCGTCGTCTCGCAGTGCGGACGCGCCGTTCCGGGTGCTACCCGACGAGGTCGAGTTTCGAACCCTTCACCGAGATCTCGACACCGTCCTTGACCGCCTCGACCCGGTCCAGCTTGATCCCGGCCGGCAGGTCGTCGATCGCCTGCTGGAAGTCGGTGACGGCGCGGATCCTGCCCTCGGCCAGGTCGAGCGCGCCGGCCTTGGGCAGGCTGTCGGCACGCGCCGAGACCTTGCCGTCGGTGACCTTGATCGAGCTGAGGACGGAGGGGTGCAGGGTGCCCAGTGCCGTGTGCACGGTGATCGCGACCTTGACCTTGTCGCCGCCGCCGTAGGAGAGGCCGTCGATCTGGGCCGTCACGCCCGGGGCGACCTGGGCGGCGTCCTGCTTCCTGACGGCCTTGAGCAGCTCGGCGTAGGAGATGCGGGCGGTGCCGGTGGCCGACTCGGCGGTGGCGGAACTGAAGCTGCTGTTGAACTCCACGCCGTGCATCTCGGCGTTCAGATCGGCGATCCGGATCGACTCGCCGCCGCTCTTCGCGTCGTAGTCCTTGATGCCGATCTCCACGTCGTCCAGCGTGCCGCCCGCGACCTGGGTCAGGAACGGGAAGCCCTTGATGGACACGTCGGGCGTGCCGGCCAGGCCCTCGCTGGTGCGCACGCGGTCGGCCGCCTCGCCCTCCGCGTAGTTCACCGCGACCCGGTCGGCGATGACGAACAGGCCGCCCAGGATCACGACGACGATCAGAAGTATCCGCAGAGCACGCATGGCCCGGTGCTTCCCCCCACCTGGACGACAGTTCCTGATCGCGAGAGTACGGGCCGGGCCCCCTCGAAGGGGGCCCGGCCCGATTCTTGTCGATCAGCTGTGACAGGCCGCATGCCCGCCGGACGCTCAGCCCACGACCCGCCCGAGCAGGTAGACGGCCGGGGCCGCGGCGGCCAGCGGCAGGGCCACGCCCGCCGTCATGTGCACGAAGCGGGACGGATAGTCGTAACTCGCGACGCGGTGGCCGATCAGCGCGCAGACACCGGCGCCGAGGCCGAGGAGCGCGCCCTTGGACCCCATGTCCGTCATACCCCCGGCCGCGATTCCGGCGCCCGCGGCGGCGAGGAGCGCGACGCCCACGGAGGCGGGCGTCGGCAGCGGGAGCGCCCGCGCGAGGACGGCGACGGCGACGGCCACGGCGCCGACGGTCACGGCGTCCGGGTCGGCCGCCAGGTGTCCGGTCGCGACGATGGCGAGCGCCGCCGAGGCGACCGTCGCCATCAGGCCGTACATGCGCTCGTCCGGTGCCGCGTGACTGCGGAGCTGGAGGACGAGGGTGAGCAGGACCCAGACCCCGAGGGTGCCGAGGATCGCGGCGGGCGCGTTCTCCCGGCCGGTGACGAGCAGCGCGGCGTCGGCGGCGAGGCCGCCCGCGAAGGCGAGCGCGATGCCCTGCCGGGCAGGCCACATGCCGTTGAGCCGGAACCAGCCGGCGGCCGTGACGGCCTGGAGCAGCACGAGCGGGACGAGCAGCGCGTACTGGCCCACCGCGGCGCCGCCCGCGAGCAGCAGCCCGAGCAGCGCGGTCAGCGCGGCGGGCTGCATCCCCGGCTCCATGATCGGCGACCGCCCCTCGGCACGGGCGCGCTGCGCGTCGGTGACCCGGGGGTTGCCGGTGACGGTGGCGGGCCCGTAAGCGGCGGCCTCCGGCTCGGCGACGGGCAGCGGCTGGGCTGCCGCCACCGTCCCGAAGACCTGCGTCTGCTGGTCGACTCCGGAGGCGTGGGAGGCCTGCCCGTACGCGGCCGGTTCGCCGTACGCGGCGTGCGCGGGCGGCGGCGTGGTCTGCCCGCCCGGCGTCCGCACCGCCGGCCCCTGCCCGTACGGCGCCTGCCCATAGTCGTAAGCCTGCTGGTCACCGCCGTAGACCTGCTGGTCGCCGTACGCCTGCTGCTCGCCGTACGCCTGCTGGTCGCGGTAGGCCTGCTGCTCGCCGTACGCCTGTTGGTCGCCACCGGTCTGGCTCGCCGGGCCCTGCCCGTACGCGGCCTGCCCGTGCGGGGCCTGGCCGGGCTCGAATCCCTGGGGCTGCGAGTACGTCGACTGGACCTGGGTGTCCCAGGTCTGGCCCTGCCACTGCTGCGTCTGCTGGGGCGGCTGCTGCTGCCCGTACTCGTCTTCGTACGGCTCGTTACTCATCGCGGTCACCCTCCTGCGAACGGTGGGAGCACCTCGACCGTGCCGCCCTCGGCAAGCCGTACCGTCTCATGCCCGCGCCTGCCGACGGGATCTCCGTCGATCAGGAACGAGGAACGCTGCAGGACGCGCACCAGGTCTCCGGGGTGTCGCGCACGCGCGCCGTCCAGCGCGTCGGCCAGCGTCTCGGCCTCGTACGGCTCCTCGGCGACACCGGCGGCCGCCTTGGCCGCGGCCCAGTAGCGGATGGTCCCGTTGGCCATGTGCGGCGTTCCTCCCATGCGGTCTGTCCATGCGGTCTATTCGGCGGTTGCCGTCGTCCATGATGCCGTGGCCCAGTCGCCGATCCGCGCGAGGAGCCCGTCGTCCGCCGCGTGCTCGGCGTGCCCCATGCCCGGTTCCAGCCACAGCTCGGCCCCGCCGGACGCGGCCGCGGCGAGCATCCGCGGGTGGTCGAGGGGGAAGTACGGATCCCGGTCGCCGTGCACGATCAGGAGCGGCGTCGGCGCGATCAGCGGCACGGACTCGACCGGCGAGAGCGGCACCGGGTCCCACTCGTGCGGGTGAATGCGGGTGCGGAGTCCGATACGGCCCACGATCCGGCCGGCGGGCCGCGTCACCAGCCAGTGCAGCCGCCGCATCGGCGCGGTCCCGCGGTAGTACCAGCGGGCCGGGGCACTCACCGCGACCACGGCGTCGGCGCGCGCTTCCGTGCGCCCCCTGTGCAACGCGGCGTGCCGCAGGACGACGGAACCGCCCATCGAGAAGCCGACGGTCACCACTTGTTCATGCCCGAGTGACCTCGCCCACTCCACGGCGGCCACCAGGTCGAGTACCTCCCGGTCACCGACGGTGGACCGCCCGCCCGACCGCCCGTGCCCGCGGAACGAGAACGTGACCACGGCGGCACGCTGCGCGAACATCCCCGCCGCCCGCCGGACGTGCGGCCGTTCCAGATCGCCCGTGAACCCGTGCGCGACCACGATCACCGGGCCGCCGGCGAGGCCCGGTCCGGGGTCGTGGGCGGCCTCGATCGGGACCCCGTCCCGCGTGCGCAGCATCACACGGCGTGAGCGGGCAGTGATCGGCTGCACAGAAGATCGTGCGTCTTGACCTGCCGGACCGGAACTCATGTGGGCTATTCTCCTAGGCAGAGGATCCGGGCAGCGAAGCCCCCGGGTCCTTTTGTGCTTTCGGACCGCGTTGTATACGAACGCCGGCCGCGAGGCGCACAGGGCCCCGGGGCGCGGGACCCGAAGCACCACGAAGCAGTACGAACAAGCAGTACGAAGCAGTGCCGTAAACGTCCTCGCAGGGACCGAGGAGGAACCGACGTTATGGGCGAGCGAAACGTGCACGACCGCAGGACGACCCAGGCAGGTGGGCCGCGATGAGTTCATTGCTGCTCCTCACGAATGCCCTTCAGCCGTCGACGGAGGTGCTCCCCGCTCTCGGCCTGCTGCTGCACAACGTGCGGGTCGCCCCCGCCGAGGGCCCGGCCCTCGTCGACACCCCCGGTGCCGACGTCATCCTCATCGACGGGCGCCGCGACCTCCCGCAGGTACGCAGCCTGTGCCAGCTCCTCCGCTCCACCGGGCCCGGCTGTCCGCTGGTCCTCGTCGTGACGGAGGGCGGCCTCGCGGCCGTCACCGCCGACTGGGGCATCGACGACGTACTTCTCGACACGGCGGGACCGGCCGAGGTCGAGGCGCGGCTGCGCCTCGCGATGGGCCGCCAGCAGATCGTCTCCGACGACTCCCCGATGGAGATCCGCAACGGCGACCTGTCGGTCGACGAGGCCACCTACAGCGCGAAGCTGAAGGGGCGGGTCCTCGACCTGACCTTCAAGGAGTTCGAGCTCCTCAAGTACCTCGCGCAGCACCCGGGCCGCGTCTTCACGCGTGCCCAGCTGCTGCAGGAGGTGTGGGGCTACGACTACTTCGGCGGCACCCGCACCGTGGACGTCCATGTGCGGCGCCTGCGCGCGAAGCTCGGGCCCGAGCACGAGTCGCTGATCGGCACCGTGCGCAACGTCGGCTACCGCTTCGTGACGCCGGAGAAGGTCGAGCGGGCGGCGGACGGGGCGAAGGCCAAGGCGGCGGCTCCGAGGCCGGACCACGCGGAGCACGCAGCACCGGCGGAGCCCGCTGCGCACACCGACAACACGGGCTCCGCGGCGGATTCCCGTGCCGGGCGGGAGCCGGCCGAGCAGCCCCGGGCGGGCGCTCACCAGGCCGCCGCCGGACGCCCTGCCCAGCGGTAGGTCCATCCGCGTAGACTCCGCGCGTGGCCAAGGTGACTCGGGATGATGTGGCGCGACTGGCGGGTACTTCGACCGCGGTCGTGAGCTACGTCATCAACAACGGACCTAGGCCGGTTGCCCCGGCCACGCGCGAGCGTGTACTCGCCGCGATCAAGGAACTGGGGTACCGGCCCGACCGGGTCGCCCAGGCCATGGCGTCGCGGCGCACCGACCTCATAGGCATGATCGTGCCGGACGCGCGCCAGCCGTTCTTCGCCGAGATGGCGCACGCCGTCGAACAGGCGGCGTCCGAGCGCGGAAAGATGGTCCTCGTCGGCAACTCCGACTACGTCGAGGAGCGCGAGGTCCACTATCTGCGGGCCTTCCTCGGCATGCGGGTGTCCGGCCTCATCCTCGTCAGCCACGGCCTGAACGATCTGGCCGCGGCCGAGATCGAGGCGTGGGACGCGCGCGTGGTCCTGCTGCACGAGCGCCCCGAGGCGATCGACGACGTCGCCGTCGTCATCGACGACGTCGGCGGCGCCCAGCTCGCCACCCGCCATCTGCTCGAGCACGGTCACCCGTACGTCGCCTGTGTCGGCGGCACCGCCGAGACGCCGTCCGTCGGCGACCCGGTCTCCGACCACGTCGAGGGCTGGCGCCGGGCCATGCACGAGGCGGGACTCTCCACCGAGGGGCGGCTGTTCGAGGCGCCGTACAACCGCTACGACGCCTACAAGATCGGGCTCGAGCTGCTCGCCGGGCCCCAGCGGCCGCCGGCGATCTTCTGCTCCACGGACGACCAGGCCTTCGGCATCCTGCGGGCCGCGCGCGAGCTGCGGATCGAGGTGCCGGGCGAGCTGGCCGTCGCCGGGTTCGACGACGTGAAGGAGGCGGGTCTGACGGATCCGCCGCTGACGACGGTCGCGTCCGACCGCTCGGCGATGGCGCGCTCCGCCGTCGACCTCGTCCTCGACGACTCGCTGCGCGTCGCCGGGTCCCGGCGTGAGCGCCTGAAGGTGTTCCCCTCGCGGCTGGTCGTCCGCCAGTCCTGCGGCTGCCCCTGACCTCACACGACCGCGCGCCGGCCCGAAAACACCGGACCGGCGCGCGTGCTGTGTTCCGGGTCGCTCAGAACATCAGGTTGTACTGGTTGAACCCGGTGCCCAGGCTCTTGCGGGCGCCGAAGACGTCGGCGGACGCCTTGTTGGTGCCCGGGTAGAGCCAGAGCGTGCCGCCCGAGTCACGGGCCATGACGTCGGCGATACCGTCGCCGGTCACGTCGCCGCTCGTCACGTACGAGGTGAAGTTCCAGCCCGTACGCGCCTGGATGCGCGCGGCGAACGGGGTCTTCTCGACCTGCGTGCCCCGGTAGAGGTACAGGACGCCGGAGCTGTTGCGGACCAGGAGGTCGGCCTTGCCGTCGCCGGTCAGGTCGCCGCGGCCGAAGATCTTGACGCCCTTCCAGGCCTTGTCGACGATCTTGACCTTGCCGTAGAACTCGCCGTTGCCCTTGCCCGGGTAGAGGTACGTCGAGCCGTCGGCGTCCACCGCCACCAGGTCGGGGCGGGAGTCACCGGTCATGTCGCCGGGGACGGCGTACGACTTGTAGCCGCCCCACACCGAGGTGATCTGCATCCACTCGAAGGCGTCCGACGCGTGGTTGTAGTAGCTGCGGTACAGCTTGCCGTCGGTGCTGTCGCGCATGATCAGGTCCTGGAAGAAGTCCCGGTCCAGGTCGGCCTGGAGGGCCCAGCTCGCGGTCTGCCAGCCGGCGCTCTGGTAGGCGCGCGTGGCGAGCGACGTGCCCTTGCTGTCCTGCTCGAACAGGCCCCCGGAGGGGGTGCGCGCCAGCAGGTCGGCCCGGCCGTCGAAGCTCAGGTCCGTGTCGTCGATGCGCGGCTGGGCCGCCCAGACGTACGAGGACACCTTGGTGAAGACGGGGTAGGCGCCCTTCGCGGTGCAGCCGGAGACGCCCCACGAGACGATGCCGACGACGCGGCCGCCGACGACCACCGGACCGCCGGAGTCACCGCTGCAGGTGCTCTTGGTGCCCTCGTCGGTGCCCGTCGCCGGGGTGCCCGCGCAGAACATCGAGCCCTCGACGAAGTCGTCCTCGCCGAGGACGGACTGCATCGCGGTGTTGCAGGTGGAGTCGGAGACCAGCGGCAGGGTCACCTTGCGCAGGGTCGCCGACAGGTCGGCGTCCTGCGCGCCCGAGGTCAGGCCCCAGCCGTAGACGGTGGCGGAGGTGCCGGCCTTGTAGGACGCGGTGTCGTTGCTCTGGACCAGCTTCGTCCACTGGTCCTCCAGCGGACGGTCCAGGGTGAGGACCGCGATGTCGTTCTGGATGGTCGCGTCGTTGTACCGCGGGTGGTTCCACTGGCGCCAGACGCCCGCGACGGTGCCGTTGGCGCTGTCGAGCAGGCCGGTGGCGCCGGCCACGACCGCGCCGTTGTTCACCCAGTCCAGACCGGCGACGCAGTGGGCCGCGGTGAGGACCTTGTTCGGGGCGACGAGGGTGCCCCCGCAGAAGTAGCCGTCGCCGGACGCGGGGTCGTAGTACGAGAGCTGGACCATCCACGGCGCGGAGGAGATCGACGTCTCGGTGCCGCCGATGATGAACGGCGTCTTCTTGGGCTTCGTCTCCGGGGTCGCCCGGGTCTTCGCGGCCTCGACGACCCGCTTGCGCAGTTCGGCGTCGGAGGCGGAAGGGGCCGGATTCGCGGTGCGGGCGATGCTCGCGTCGGGCAGTCCGGGCGGATCGTCGGCCGCGGTGGCGGGGTGCGCCACGAGGGCGCCGGCGCAGCTCAGCGCCAGCGCGAGAGCGGCCGTGGACAGCGCCGTGACGGGGCGTCTCCAGCGGTCGCGCAGGGCAGGTATCACTCAGGGCTCCTGGTGTGAAGAGTGGCTTCAGGGCCCGAGAAGAGGCATACGGCGCGCACCACGGCAGGTACCGGACACCGAGCGGACAAGACATCGGATTCGGGCTCGGACCCGGGCACCACCGCAGACCCCCCTCCGGCGCACGGATCGTAGATCCCACGGGCCCCTCGGCACACGGCCTTCACAGCAGGCAGGTGAGAGTTGTTCCGGCGCCCTCCCGCATCTCACCCTCAGTCAACCCGCCGTTTTCCGGGGCGTCTTTATTTCGGGCAAACAGGGTTCTCGCGGGACTCTCAGGGCACGCTCAGGTGGCTCTCATGAACGCGGTTCAGGCTTGCTGCCATGACCGAGAGCTTCCGCCGAAGCGGCGAGTACCCCCAGGGCCAGCAGCAGCACTCGCAGTCCTCGTATCCGGGGACCCCCGAGGCGGGCGGCGCCTTTCCGCCCCCGCCCGCCTACGACCCGCCGCAGCCGGTGAACGCCGCCCCGGGTTCGGCGATGTGGCCCGCTCCCACACCGGAGGGCTCCCCCGCGCCGCCCGCCCCGCCCGCACACCGGCGGCGGGTCAGGGGTCCGCTCGGGCTGCTCGCCGCGGTCGCCATCGCCGCCGCGGCCGTCGGCGGCGGCACCGCCTACGCCTTCCAGGAGCTGACCGGCAAGCAGTCCACCTCCGCCTCCGCCGGCACGGCCGTCGTGCCCACCAGCCGGAAGGGCACCGTCTCCGGTGTCGCCGAGGCCGTCAGCCCCGCCATCGTGGAGATCAACGCGACCTCGAACGCGGGCAGCTCCACCGGCTCCGGCGTCGTCATCACGAGCGACGGCGAGATCGTCACCAACAACCACGTCGTCTCCGGCGCCTCGACGGTCAAGGTACGGACGAGCGACGGCAAGACCTACACCGCCGAGGTCGTCGGCACCGACGCCAAGAAGGACCTCGCCCTCATCAAGCTGAAGAACGCGTCCGGCCTCAAAACCGCGTCCCTCGGCGACTCCGACAACGTCAAGGTCGGCGACGAGGTCGTCGCCATCGGCTCCCCCGAGGGCCTGACCGGCACCGTCACCAGCGGCATCGTCTCCGCGCTCGACCGCGACGTCACCGTCTCCACGGACGAGGAACAGCAGCAGCAACAGGGCGGCGGCAGCGACGGCCGGTGGCCGTTCGAGTTCGGCGGGCAGCAGTTCAACGGCGACACGGGCTCGTCGAAGACGACGTACAAGGCCATCCAGACCGACGCGTCCCTCAACCCCGGCAACTCCGGCGGCGCCCTCATCGACATGAACGGCAACATCATCGGCATCAACTCCGCGATGTACTCGGCCAGTTCTGACAGCGGGTCGGGCTCGTCGAGCGCGGGCAGCGTCGGACTCGGCTTCGCCATCCCCGTCAACACCGTCAAGGCCGACCTCGACGCGCTGCGCAGCGGCAGCTGACCCCGGCCGCGCACCGCCGCGCCGCACGCACCCGTAGCGCCACCGTGCGAGGCTGATACCGGCCCCCCACCACCGTCCGCACCCCCGAGGAAGCCCGCCCATGAGTCCCGCCGAAGGCGACCGCGAACCCCAGCGCATTCTCATCGTCGACGACGAACCCGCCGTCCGCGAGGCGCTGCGGCGCAGTCTCGCCTTCGAGGGGTACGGCACGGAGGTCGCGGTCGACGGCGCGGACGCGCTCGACAAGGCGGCCGCGTACCAGCCCGACCTGGTCGTCCTCGACATCCAGATGCCGCGCATGGACGGCCTCACGGCCGCCCGGCGACTGCGGGCCGGCGGGTCCAGGACGCCGATCCTGATGCTCACGGCCCGCGACACCGTCGGCGACCGCGTGACCGGGCTCGACGCGGGCGCCGACGACTACCTGGTCAAGCCCTTCGAGCTGGACGAACTGTTCGCGCGGGTACGGGCGCTGCTGCGGCGCAGCGCCTACGCCTCCGCGGCGGGCCCGGCGGACGACGCGGGTGACGTCCTGTCCTTCGCGGACCTGCGGATGGATCTCGCGACCCGCGAGGTCACGCGCGGCGCGCGCACCGTCGAACTGACCCGCACGGAGTTCACGCTCCTGGAGATGTTCCTGGCCCACCCGCGCCAGGTCCTCACCCGCGAGCAGATCCTCAAGGCGGTGTGGGGCTTCGACTTCGAGCCCAGCTCCAACTCCCTGGACGTGTACGTGATGTATCTGCGGCGGAAGACGGAGGCGGGCGGCGAGCCGAGGCTGGTTCATACCGTGCGGGGTGTGGGGTACGTGCTGCGGGCCGGGGGCGCGGAGTGATCAGGCGGGTCCGTGCGCTTCCCCTGCGGTCGCGGCTCGCGCTGCTCGTCGCGGTGGCGGTGGCCGTCGCGGTGGCCGCGGTCTCGGTCACGTGCTGGGTGATCGTGCGGGGGAAGCTGTACGCGGAGGTGGACGACCAGCTGCACTCGACGGACAAGACGCTCCAGCCCGGCGAGGTCAACAACCTCCTGCAGAACTGCCGTCAACGGCCCAGCGCCCGTCCGAACGCCCTGCGGAGCACGTCCTACGCCCAGCTGATCAAGGCGGACGGCACCCCCTGCGTCTTCGACAATTCCAGCGGCACGGTGGAGGTGACCAGCAGCGACAAGGCCGTGGCCCGAAACCCGAACCCGGGCGTCGAGACCTACCGCAACGGCACGGACACCGACGGCAAGCCCGTCCGGGTGGTGACCGTCCCCGTCGTGCTCGGCGGCCCCGGTCAGCCGGTGATCGCCGGAACGGCGCTGCTCGTCGCCCTCCCCCTCGAGGACACCCGGTCCACGCTCAACGAACTCGCCCTGGTCCTCCTCCTCGTCTCCGGAATCGGAGTCGTGGGCGCCGGCGCCGCGGGCCTGTGGGTCGCCCGGTCCGGACTCCGCCCCGTCGACGAACTCACCGACACCGTCGAACACGTGGCCCGTACCGAAGACCTCACCGTCCGCATCCCCGTGGAGGGCGACGACGAGATCGCACGCCTCTCCGCGTCCTTCAACTCCATGACCGCCTCTCTCGCCTCGTCGCGTGACCTCCAGCGGCAGCTCATCGCCGACGCCGGGCACGAGCTGCGCACCCCCCTCACGTCCATGCGCACCAACATCGAGCTGCTCACCCGCAGCGACGAGACCGGCCGGGCGATCCCGCCGGACGACCGCAAGGCGCTGATGGCCTCACTGAAGGCCCAGATGACCGAACTGGCAGCGCTCATCGGGGACTTGCAGGAACTGTCCCGTACGGGCCTGGCCGGCGGGGACGACCCGCTCAAGGTCGTCTCGCTGCACGACACGGTCCGCACCGCGATCGAGCGGGCCCGGCTGCGCGGCCCCGAGCTGACGATCACGTCCGAGCTCGCCCCCTGGTACGTACGGGCCGAGCCCGCCGCCCTGGAGCGCGCGATCGTCAATCTGCTCGACAACGCCGTCAAGTTCAGCCCGCCGGAAGGAACCCTCGAGGTCCACCTCATGCGCGGCCGGCTGACCGTGCGCGATCACGGTCCCGGCATCCCGGCGGATGAACTCCCGTACGTCTTCGACCGGTTCTGGCGTTCGCCGACGGCGCGGGCACTGCCGGGGTCGGGCCTCGGCCTGTCGATCGTGGCCCGCACGGTCGAGAGCTACGGCGGCACCGTCGAGCTCGGGGCCGCGGAGGGCGGCGGCACGGTCGCGACGGTGCAACTGCCGGGCGCGCCCACACCTCCGCCGGAGGTCCCCGAAGGGGCCTAGGGCGGCCTACCGGCCGAAACCGAGGCCCTCCCCCGTCAGGCCGACCCGGATCCCGTCCTTCTCGACCCGCACGTCACTCAGCCGGACGTCGCCCATGCCCGCGCCCGGCAGTTTCGGCAGCCGGAACGCCAGCGAGAGGCGGTCGGCGAGTTCGGGGCGGGTGAGCCGGGTCAGGCCCTGGAGCAGCGCCGGGTCGAGGCCGAACTCCTTCAGGAGCGCCGGGTGCGCGAGCGCCAGGTCGACCAGGTTCAGGGACATCAGCTGGTGCACGAAGCGCGGCGATCCGGTGAGTTCGCTCAGGCGCCGGTCGCTGCGCAGCGCCGCGCGCACGGCCGAGTCGGGCACGCCGAGCCGGTGCACGAGGGACGGCACGGACAGCAGGGCCTTCGCCTTCGCGGTCTCGGTCGCGAGGCGCGCCACGGAGCGGCGGCTCAGGTGCAGGCCCTCGGAAGGACGCGTACCGGGCCGGTACGTGGCGAGGTCGCCGATGTCGAGCCGCATGCCGCCGATGTCGGTGGCGATGCCGGTGTCGCCGATGCGCCGGATCGTGGCGTCGGCGCGCACCTTCAGGTCGTGTCCGGCGACGGGCAGCGTGCCGCGCGCGAGGACCCGGTCGCGGCCCTGGCCGCTGAACGTGACCTGGGAGGCGCCGAGTTCACGGTTCAGGTCGTCGAAGGTGAGCAGGACCTCGCCGGTCATGCCGCCGATGCGGGCGCCGCGCACATCGGTGGGCCCGTCGCCGTCGATGCGTACGTCGCGGATCGTCGCGGAGACCTTGGCGAGGGAGACGCGGCTCGCGGCGACGTCGGGGACGGTGACCCTCACCTCGTCCAGGCGCCGGTCGGCGAGCTGGGTGAGGAACGGGAAGCCCTCGATGTCGACCTCGGGCGCGGCGGTCAGGTGCAGCTGGTCCTTGAGCCGGTCCGCGGCGCGGTGCTCGGCGTAGAGGAGGGCCCAGCGGTCCGCGAGGGTGACGAAGGCGGCGAGGACGAGGATCCCGACGACGGCCTTCGTGGCGAGCGGCAGCCCGGCGAACCGGTTGCGGCGGCGGCTGCCGCGGCGGTGGTTGGGCCTGGCCCAGGGCTGGTCGTCCGGCCCCGCCTCGGGGTCTTCCTCGTGCAGGAACTCGTCGAGCGGATGGTCCGCGAGGGCGCCCAGCTCGTCGTACGGGTTGTGCGGCACGGTGCCCGATGGAACGGATTCCTCCGTGCGTACATCAGACAGTTCGGCGGACTCGGACGTGAACGTGGCTATGCGGTGGGGGGAACGCATCGTGAGATTTCACCACACGTCCCGACCCCACCGCTAAGCATTACTCCCAGTAAGGGACGGTTCAGGTCCCCGACCCGGCCGTGCGATACGTCACTTCACGATCGTGATCCGGTCCGCCTTCGGGGGCGCGATCGGTGACGTGGCCGACGAGTTGGCCGTCAGGTAGTCGTTGAACGCCTTCAGGTCGTCGCTGCCGACCAGCGGGTTCTTGCCCTGGCCGAGCGCCGCGAAGCCGTCGCCCCCGCCCGCGAGGAACGAGTTCATCGCGACGCGGTACGTCGCCGCCGGGTCGATCGCGGCGCCGTTCAGCTTGATGGAGTCGACGACGACCCGGGCCGCGCCCGTCTTCGTCATGTCGAGCGTGTACGTCAGGCCCGCCGACGGCTGGAGGATCTTCGGCGAGGCCTCGTTGGAACCGCTGACCTGCTGCTGGAGCGCGGTGATGACCTGCGCGCCGGTCAGGTCGGCCAGGTTCACGGTGTTGCTGAAGGGCTGCACGGTGAAGCCCTCGCCGTAGGTGACGACGCCGTCGCCCTCGCTGCCGCTCGCCTTGTACACGAGGTCGGAGCGCACGCCGCCGGGATTCATCAGGGCCAGCGAGGTCTTCGGGTCGAGGGTCCTGGCGTGCGCGAGCTGCGCGTCCGCGATCAGATCACCGAGCGGCTCCTCCGGCGAAGCGGCGCCGCGGCCCGGGATGTCCGCTGAGATGTACCCGACGGGCTGATTCGCGACGGGCGCGGCGAGCTTGTTCCAGCGGCCGATGAGCGCGGTCATGTCCGCGGCCTTCGGCTGCGTGCGGCTCACCACGTGGTTGGCCGACTTCACCGACGTACGCACGATGTCCTTGGTGCGGCGGTCGTACGTCAGCGTCGTGTCCGTGTAGAGCTTCCCGTACGAGGACGCCGAAGTGACCATGCGGGGCTTGCCGGACGGGTCGGGGATCGTGCAGACGTACGCGTTGTGCGTGTGTCCGGTGACCAGGGCGTCGACCTTCGGCGAGATGCCCTTCGCGATGTCGACGATCGGGCCCGAGATGCCTGCGCCGCCGCTCGGGGAGTCGCAGTCGTAGTTGTACGAGCCGGAGGCCGGCACGCCGCCCTCGTGGATGAGCGTGACGATCGACTTCACGCCCTGCTCGTCGAGGATCTTGGCGTACTTGTTGACGGTCTCGATCTCGTCGTGGAACTTCAGGCCCTTGACGCCGTCCGCGGAGACGATGTCGGGGGTGCCCTCAAGGGTCACGCCGATGAACCCGATCTTCACGCCGTTGTGCTTCCACACCCAGTAGGGGGCGAGGATCGGCTTGCCGGTCTTCTCGTCCGTCACGTTGGCGGCGAGGTAGGGGTAGTCGGCGCCCTTGAACTTCCTGCCGTCCTCGAAACAGCCGTCCTTGGGGTGGCAGCCGCCGTTCTGCATGCGCGCCAGCTCCGTGGCGCCCTCGTCGAACTCGTGGTTGCCGACGCTCGTGACGTCCAGGTCGAGCTTGTTCATCGCCTCGACGGTGGGCTCGTCGTGGAAGAGCCCCGACAGCAGCGGGCTGGCCCCGATCAGGTCGCCGGCCGCGGCGGTGACGCTGTACGGGTGGCTCTTCCTGGCGGTCCGCAGGGACGTGGCGAGGTACTCGACGCCGCCCGCGTCGACCTTCCTCGTGGTGCCGTCCGGCAGGTTCTCCGTGACCTGGCCCGACGAGCCGGCCGGCGGCTCCAGGTTGCCGTGGAAGTCGTTGAAGGAGAGCAGCTGCACGTCGACCGTGCGGCCGCCCGTGCCCCCGTGGTGCCGGTCCTGCGTGGCGTTCGCGGGCAGCGCCGCGACGAGCGCGCCGACGGTGGCGAACCCGGCCGCCGCGGCGAGTATCCGCGACGCGGCGCGGCGTCTGGTCCTGTGCGGTGTCAGCGGAGTCATGGGTACGTCCCCCTGTGTGGGTGCTGTGAGACGGAAGTGCCTGCGGTGTGTCGTGACCAAGTCGGCAGCCTAGGGTCAACGCGCGTAGCACAACAGGTGTTTGCCGGTTACGAGCTGATTGCCATCACCCGGCAGCAAGCCCGGCGCGGGCACGTCGCCGTACCCTCTTGTCCATGACCAGCGATGCCGTGCCCACCACCCCCGACCGCCAGATCGAGACGCTCACCGCCCTCACTCCCGACCAGGCGGAAGCCGTCCTGGAGATCCTCTCGGACGCCGCCCGCGCCGACGGGCAGCAGGCGGTGTCGGAGCAGGGCAGGCTGCAGTTGCGCGGCGGCCCCCGCGAGGCCGTGCGCCACTTCCTGCTGACCGTCGACGGCAAGCTGATCGGGTACGGCCAGCTGGAGGACACCGACCCGATCGAGGCGCCGGCCGCCGAGCTCGTCGTGCACCCCGCGCACCGCGGGCACGGGCACGGGCGGGCGCTCGGCTCGGCGCTGCTCGGCGCTTCCGGCAAGCGGCTGCGGGTCTGGGCGCACGGCGGCCACTCGGCGGCCCGCCACCTCTCGCAGGTCCTCGGCCTGACCCTGTTCCGCGAACTGCGCCAGATGCGGCGCCCGTTGGCCGAGGGCCCCGCGCTCGCCGAGCCGGTGCTGCCCGAGGGCGTCATCATCCGCACCTTCGTGCCCGGCGAGGACGACGCGGCCTGGCTCGCGGTGAACGCGGCGGCGTTCGCCCACCACCCCGAGCAGGGCGCGCTGACCCAGCGCGACCTGGACGACCGCAAGGCCGAGCCGTGGTTCGACCCGGCCGGCTTCTTCCTCGCCGTCCGGGAGGCCGACGGCGAGGTCATCGGCTTCCACTGGACGAAGGTCCACGCCGAGGAACAGCTCGGCGAGGTGTACGTCGTCGGGGTCGCGCCGGGCAACCAGGGCGGCGGCCTCGGCAAGGCGCTCACCGCGGTGGGCCTGCGGCATCTGGAGAGGTCGGGTCTGCCGACGGCGATGCTCTACGTGGACGCCGACAACAAGCCCGCGGTCACGGTCTACGAGCGCCTCGGCTTCGTCACCCACGAGACGGACCTGATGTACCGCACGGAGTCGTAGTCCGCGGGAGCGGAGAGCGACCGGCCGGCACCCGAGGGGCAGTCGTCACTTGACACTGCCCCTCTCTTGCACCACCCTTTCACTACTTGATTAGTGAAAGGGTGGTGTTGAGGAACGTGGTCGAGTACCGGATCGACCGGCGCAGCGGCGTCGCCACCTACCTCCAGATCGTCCAGCAGACCAAGCAGGCCCTGCGCCTCGGCCTGCTGGAGCCCGGCGACAAGCTGCCCACGGCCCGCGAGGTCGTCGAAGCCACCGCGATCAACCCGAACACCGTGCTCAAGGCGTACCGCGAACTGGAGCGCGAGGGCCTGGTCGAGGCCCGCAGAGGTCTCGGCACCTTCGTCCGCAGGACGCTCGGCGCGGCCCCGGCCGACTCGCCGCTGCGGGCCGAACTCGCGGACTGGGCCCGGCGGGCCCGCGCCGCGGGCCTCGACCGCGAGGACACGGCCGCCCTGTTCGGCGCCGTACTGGACGAAAACTTCCCGAAGGGGGATCAGTGAGTTCCACCAGCACCACCCCGGCCGTCGCCATCGAGGCGACAGGGCTCGACAAGCGCTACGGCCGCCACGGCCAGGCCGCGCTCGACCAGTGCTCCTTCCGTCTGCCCGCCGGGCGGATCAGCGCCCTGGTCGGGCCCAACGGGGCGGGAAAGTCGACCCTCCTCGCGATCGCCGCCGGGCTCCTGCGCCCCACCTCCGGACACCTCACCGTCCTCGGCGGCGCCCCCGGCGCGCACCGCGACCGTGTCGCCTACCTCTCGCAGGACAAGCCGCTGTACCCCCAGCTCTCCATCGCGGACACCCTGCGCATGGGCGCCGAGCTGAACCCGGGCCACTGGGACGCCGCGTACGCCGACCGGATCGTCGAGCAGGGCGACCTCGACCCCAGGGCCCGGGTCCGCTCGCTCTCTGGCGGACAGCGCACCCGCGTCGCGCTCGCCCTCGCGCTCGGCAAGCGCCCCCGGCTGATGCTCCTCGACGAGCCGATGGCGGACCTCGACCCGCTGGCCCGCCACGAGCTGATGGGCACGCTGATGGCGGACGCCGCCGAACACGGCACCACCGTCCTGATGTCGTCGCACATCGTCGCCGAACTGGCGGACGCCTGCGACCACTTGCTGCTCCTGGGCGCCGGCCGCATCCGGCTCGGCGGCGGCATCGACGACCTGACGGCCGCGCACAGCCTGGTCACCGGGCGCGGCACGGCCGCCGACCTCGCCCCGCACACCGTGGTCGAGTCCCGCCCCGCCGGCCGCGGACTGACCGCCCTGATCCGCCGCGACGGACCGCTCGACAGCGCCTGGGAGGCACAGGAGCCGTCCATGGAGGAGCTGATCCTCGCCCATCTGCGCAACCCCGGCGCCCCGGCGCTGATCACCCCGGGCACGACCGCGTCCGCCGTGGCGGTGACGGCATGACCTCCACGACCCCGACGCTTGAGCGCCCCGCCCAGAGCCCCGCCCGGCGCAGCCTGCCCGGCCCCGACGGCCTCGTCTGGACCGTGCTGCGCCTGCACCGCACGGCACTGTGGGTGTGGACCGCCTACGTCGCCATCACCGTCGGCCTGCTCCTGTGGCTGTGGGGCCCCGGCGCGAACGCGGCACAGAAGGCGTTCGACACGTTCGGCTACGCCGGGGCGCAGGACAACGCGTTCCAGGGGTCGGCCCCGGTCGTCCTCGTCGGCGGCTCGTTCGACTCGCTCTTCTACGAGCCGTCCACGCTGATCGGCATCGCCTCGTGCGCCATCGCCGTGTTCGCGGCGGGACCGCTGATCGCGCGCGAACTGGAGCTGGGGACCGCCCAACTGGCGTGGACCCAGTCCGTGTCGCCCGCCCGCTGGCTGGCCGCGAAGCTGGCGGTGCCCGCGGTGCTCGTCACCGTCGGCACGGGCCTGATCGTCGTCCTGTACCGGCTCGTGTGGAACGCGCACAACCACCTGCTCGTGGCGGGCATCGGCCCCCGCTCGTTCTCCTTCTCCATCGGCCCCGCCACCGTCGCGACCGCCCTGTTCGGCCTCGCCGTCGGCGTGCTTGCCGCGCTGGTCCTGAGCCGCACGCTGCCCGCCCTCGTGGCCGCCGGACTCGTGCAGTTCCTGGCCGGCGCGATGCGCGGCAACAACTGGCCGTTCCAGCACTCGCCGTTCTCGCGCCTGCAGCCCGAACTGCCCGTGTACAGCAAGGCGATCACGTCCTCGGGCGCCAAGGTCCCCGACCCCGGCTGCTATCTGAGCCAGAAGTGCCTCGACCGGCACGACATCACCGGCTTCACCCGCACCTACCTCCACTCCCCCGACTACTGGCCCCGCCAGCTCACGGAGACGGGCATCCTGCTCGCCCTGACCGCGCTCGCCGTCGTCGGCGCGTTCCTCGTCCTGCGCAGGTACCAGCCGCGCACGCGCCGGCCGAAGAACACGCACGAGCCGAAGAAGGAGACCGCCGCATGAGCACCGCCACCTTCTCCCCCTCGACCGGGCTGACCTGGACGGTCCTGCGGCTGCACCGGCTCGCCCTGTGGGTGTGGGCCGCGTACGTCGCGCTGACCGGGGCACTGCTGCTGTGGCTGTGGGGACCGGGCAGCTCCGGGTGGCACATCAACGGCAAGTGCGTCGCGGGCGTCATGAACGCCTGCACCGCCACGGGGCCGGGCGCGGGCACGTACACCAACCTGCTCGGGCTCACCACGAGCCTGATCACGATCGTGCCCGCGATCGCCGCCGCCTTCGCGGGCGGGACGCTCATCGGCCGCGAGCTGGAGCGCGGCACGGCCGCCCTCGCCTGGACGCAGTCCGTCTCCCCGGCCCGCTGGCTGGCGGCGAAGCTCGCCGCGCCCGCCGCGTTCCTCGTCGTGGGCACCGGCATCCTCGTGGCGCTGCGCCGCCTGGTCGCCTCGGGGGCGAGCGGCCTTCCCGAGAACCAGTGGTTCACCGACGGCGTCTACGGCTCCCTCGGCACGACCGCCGTCGCGCTCCCGCTGCTCGGTCTGGCCCTCGGCGCGCTGGTGGCGTTCATCGCCCGGCGCGTGATCTCGTCGATCTGTGTCTCGCTGGCCCTCACCGGCATCGTGATCACAGCGCTCGGCGAGATCCGCGGCCACTTCTGGACCACCTCCACCGTCACGGGCGACGTCCACCAGGGCTACCGGGGCTTCACCGGGCTCTTCCTCGACGAGGGCGCGGTCACCGCGAGCGGCGCCCGCATCGCCGACCCCCTGTGCGTCAGTGACAAGAGCTGCCTGGCCCAGCACAACATCACGGGCTTCTACCGCGAATTCCAGCCGGCCTCCCACTTCTGGCCGCTGCAGCTCGTCGAAACCGGCATTCTCCTCGCCCTGACGGCGCTCGCGGTGACGGCGGTCTTCGCCCTCCTGCGCAGGGACCAGCGGATCTAGGGCCTCTCGTCCGGATCATGACGGGCGGATCCGGCCGACGCCGGGCGCCGGGGCGTCCCATGGACGCCCCGGGGACGCCCCGCCATGCCCCGCACGTCATGTCGCCGTAACCAACCATTCAGACGGGCTTGCCACCCTCACAGAATGCAGCCCGCCGCGCCCGACCCCGCCGGGGCCCCGGCGGAGCACTCCCCGAACGGGAGACTCCGTCTCACGCCCGCGCTCTCCGACGCGCCCATCGTGGTCCGGGCGCGGAAGAATGGGTCCATGAGCCAGCAGAACGCCGAGGACCAGGCCTCCGACCGGCAAGCGCAGCCGTCCGTCGGCTCGATAGCCGCGCACCGCCCGCACACGGTCGCGGGCGGTGACTTCGAACCCGAGCTCCCCGAGCTCACCTCCGACATCGACGCCGACCCCGACGAGTTCGAGGACTACAGCGCCGAGCTGCCCCAGGGCCGTTTCCTCGACCGGGAGCGCAGCTGGCTCGCGTTCAACGAGCGCGTACTCGAACTGGCCGAGGACCCCGACACCCCGCTCCTGGAGCGGACGAACTTCCTGGCGATCTTCGCGTCCAACCTGGACGAGTTCTTCATGGTCCGCGTGGCCGGCCTCAAGCGCCGTATCGCGACCGGCGTCGCCACCCGTTCGGCCTCAGGGCTCCAGCCCCGTGAAGTCCTCGAACTGATCTGGAACCGCTCGCGCGAACTCATGGCGCGGCACGCCGCCTGCTACCAGGAGGACGTCGCCCCCGCGCTCGCCGACGAGGGCATCCACGTGGTGCGCTGGGAGGAGCTCACCGACAAGGAGCAGTCCCGGCTCTTCACGCTGTTCAAGCAGCAGATCTTCCCGGTGCTCACGCCGCTGGCCGTGGACCCCGCGCACCCCTTCCCCTACATCTCCGGCCTGTCCCTGAACCTCGCCGTCGTCGTGCGCAACCCGGTCTCCGGGCACCGCCACTTCGCGCGCGTCAAGGTGCCGCCGCTGCTCTCCCGCTTCCTGGAGGCCTCGCCGCAGCGCTACGTCCCCATCGAGGACGTCATCTCCGCGCCCAAGCACCTGGGCGAGCTGTTCCCCGGCATGGAGGTCCTGGAGCACCACATGTTCCGGCTGACCCGGAACGAGGACCTGGAGGTCGAGGAGGACGACGCGGAGAACCTCCTCAAGGCGCTGGAGAAGGAGCTCATGCGGCGCCGCTTCGGGCCGCCGGTACGGCTCGAGGTCGAGGAGACCATCGACCGGTACGTCCTCGACCTCCTCGTGCGCGAGCTGAAGATCAGCGAGTCCGAGGTGTACCCGCTGCCGGGTCCCCTGGACCTCACGGGCCTCTTCGGCATCTCCGGCCTCGACCGGCCCGAGCTGAAGTACCCCAAGTTCATCGCGGGCACCCACCGCGACCTGGCCGAGGTCGAGTCCGCGTCCGCGCCCGACATCTTCGCCGCCCTGCGCGAGCGCGACGTGCTGCTCCACCACCCGTACGACTCGTTCTCCACGTCCGTGCAGGCGTTCCTGGAGCAGGCCGCCTCCGACCCGGACGTCCTCGCCATCAAGCAGACGCTGTACCGGACCTCGGGCGACTCGCCGATCGTCGACGCGCTGATAGACGCCGCGGAATCCGGCAAGCAGGTCCTCGTCCTCGTCGAGATCAAGGCCCGCTTCGACGAGCAGGCCAACATCAAGTGGGCGCGCAAGCTGGAGGAGGCCGGCTGCCATGTCGTGTACGGCCTCGTCGGCCTCAAGACGCACTGCAAGCTGTCGCTCGTCGTGCGCCAGGAGGGCGACACGCTGCGCCGCTACAGCCACGTCGGCACGGGCAACTACCACCCGAAGACGGCCCGCCTCTACGAGGACCTGGGCCTGCTCACCGCCGACTCGCAGGTGGGCGCCGACCTCTCCGACCTCTTCAACCGGCTGTCGGGCTACTCGCGCCGCGAGACGTACCGCCGTCTCCTCGTCGCCCCCAAGTCCCTGCGCGACGGCCTCATCTCGAGGATCAACAACGAGGTCCAGCACCACCGCGCCGGCCGCCCCGCCTACGTCCGCTTCAAGGTCAACTCGATGGTCGACGAGGCCGTCATCGACGCGATGTACCGGGCGGCGCAGGCCGGTGTGCCCGTCGACGTGTGGGTCCGCGGGATCTGCGCCGTGCGACCCGGCGTCGCGGGCCTGTCGGAGAACATCCGCGTACGGTCCGTGCTCGGCCGCTTCCTGGAGCACTCCCGGGTCTTCGCCTTCGGCAACGGCGGCGAGCCCGAGGTCTGGTTCGGCAGCGCGGACATGATGCACCGCAACCTCGACCGCCGCATCGAGGCCCTGGTCCGGGTCTCCGACCCGGCTCACCGCGGCGCCCTGAACCGGCTCCTGGAGACGGGGATGTCCGACACCACCGCCTCCTGGCACCTGGGACCGGACGGCAACTGGGTCCGGCACGCCAAGGACGCGGAGGGCCGGCCCCTGCGGAACGTACAGGAGATGCTCATAGACGCCCGGAGGCGCCGGCGTGGCAAAGCAACACCTTGAGACATCGGGAGCGGAGGGTTCCGCGGGCGAGGCCGTCGCGACCTATCTGCGCGAGCAGGCCACGGAGTTCCTGCGCTCCCTGCGGCAGCACCGCGAGAGCGGTGGCTCCGCGCCCGGGGGAACCGCCGAGGAGGCGGCCGGAGCGGCGCGCGCCCTGCGCCGCTCGGCCCGCCGCGTCAGCGGCACCCTGCACACGTTCCGTCCCCTGCTCGACCCCGAGTGGTCCGACGCGCTGCGCCCCGAACTGGCATGGCTCTCGGGCACGTTGGCGCAGGAGCACGCGTACGCGGGCCGCCTGGAGCGGCTGCTGTCGGCGCTGCACCGGCTCTCCGGCGCCCACGCGGTACCGGCGCAGACCCCCGCGGCTCCCCCCGGGCGGGTGGGCACGGCCCAGCTGTCGCGGACCGAGAACACGGCGTCGGGGAATCTGACCGTGGGCGCGGCAAAGGCGGGCGCCCTGCTCGAACGCCAGCTCACCCTCGCCCGGACCAGAGCCCACTCCACGGCGCTGCAAGCACTCGGCTCGTCCCGCTTCCACGCGGTCGCGGACAACGTCGCCGTACTCGCCAGCGAGGTCCCGCTGCGCGCCACCACGGCCGACCTCGACGCGCTGGCCGCCTCCGCCAGGTCCCGCCTCGCCGAGGCCGTCGCCGCGCTGCCCCTCCACCGGGCGGGCCACCCCTACAACGCGGAGGCCCTCGTCCAGGGCCTCACCGCCGACACGGCACCCCCGTCCCAGGACGCCCCCTGGCACCACGTACGCCTCCTGCTGCGGCTGCACCGCTACGCCCAGGAGGTCGTGCCGTGCGGACCCGGTACCGGTGACGGGCCGGCCGACGCGGAGACCGAGGCGGCCGGCGCGCTGGACCGGCACCGGGACGCCGCCGAGGCCGCGGCCGCCGCCGCCCACGCGGCCCGCACCCCGCGCATCGCCCCGGCGACGGCCTACGCGCTCGGCGTCCTGCACGCCGACCAGCGCCACGACGTGGAAGCGGCCCGTTTCGCGTTCCAGCGGGCCTGGCTGAAGGAGGCGGTCCACACCACATGAGCAGCGGCGACAACGACGTCATCCGCGCCGCCGGCTGTGTCCTGTGGCGCCGCTCCCCGTACGACGACGGCCTCGAAGTCTGCCTCGTGCACCGGCCCAAGTACGACGACTGGTCACACCCCAAGGGCAAGCTGAAGCGCGGCGAGGAGGCCCTCGCGGCCGCGCTGCGCGAGGTCGAGGAGGAGACCGGCTTCCGGTGCGCTCCCGGCGCCCGCCTCCCCACCACCCGCTATGTCGCGGGCGGCCGCCCCAAGCGCGTCGACTACTGGGCCGCCGAGGCGACGGACGGCGGATTCACGCCGAACCGCGAGGTCGACCGTGTCGCCTGGCTCTCCCCGACGGCCGCCCGCCACCGCCTGACCCAGCCCCGGGACAAGTCGCTCGTCGACGCGCTGCTGAGCGCCCTCCACCTGGCATAGTCGCAGCGTGTGCTTGTGTCGTCACAAAACGTCACACAGTACCTCACCGCACCGACCGCCGAGGTTCACCCTCCGTTCACTCATGCCCTTCGGTCGCTTCACCTGTCCTGCCTAATTTCGGCCTTACACGGTGCGAGTCGCTCACACGGGCGAACACCGCACCGCCTACCTGGAACGAACAGACTTCGCACGCCGTCCCGGATCACCGACCGGCGGCTCCTGGAAGGAACATCCGAAAGTGAAGCTTCAGCGCAAGAACCGGCTCCGCGCCCTTTCCCTCGGCGCCATCGCCGTCTCCGGCGCCCTGGCCCTCACGGCGTGCGGCTCGGACGACACGAGTGCCAACGGCGGGTCGAGCAGCGGCCCGACCGCCAAGGCCGGCAGCATCAAGTGCGACGACGCCAAGGGCCAGCTCCTCGCCAACGGTTCCTCCGCGCAGGCCAACGCCATCCAGGCCTGGGTCAAGGCGTACACCGCCGAGTGCAAGGGCGTTCAGATCAACTACAAGCCCGAGGGTTCGGGCGCCGGTGTCACGGCGTTCACCCAGGGCCAGGTCGCCTTCGCCGGCTCGGACTCCGCGCTGAAGCCGGAAGAGGTCGCCGCCTCCAAGAAGGTCTGCTCCGGCGGCCAGGGCATCGACCTCCCGATGGTCGGCGGCCCGATCGCGGTCGGTTACAACGTCCCGGGCGTCGACAACCTGGTCCTGGACGCCAAGACCCTCGCCCAGATCTTCGACGGCAAGATCAGCACCTGGGACGACGCGGCCATCGCCAAGCTGAACCCCAAGGCGAAGCTGCCCAAGACCAAGATCCAGGCGTTCCACCGCTCGGACGAGTCCGGCACCACGGACAACTTCACCAAGTACCTCAAGGCCGCCTCCCCGGCGGACTGGAAGTACTCGGGCGGCAAGGCCTGGCAGGCCAAGGGCGGCCAGTCGGCCCAGGGCTCCTCCGGCCTCGCCCAGCAGGTCAAGCAGACCGCCGGCGCGATCTCCTACTTCGAGCTCTCCTACGCCAAGGACGGCATCAAGACGGTCGACCTCGACACGGGCGCCTCCGCGCCGGTCAAGGCCACCGTCGAGAACGCCACCAAGGCGATCTCCGAGGCCAAGACCGTGGGCACCGGCAAGGACCTCTCGCTCGAGCTGAACTACGCGACGAAGGCCGACGGCGCCTACCCGATCACCCTCGTCACCTACGAGATCGTCTGCGACAAGGGCAACAAGGCCGACACCTTCCCGGCCACCAAGTCCTTCCTCACCTACATCGCGAGCCAGGACGGCCAGGACTCCCTGGCGGCCCTCGGCTACGCGCCGATCCCCTCCGAGATCAACACCAAGGTCCGCGACACCATCGCGAGCCTGAGCTGACCCAGCGTGCGGCCCGTCCCCCATCGGGGGCGGGCCGCACCGTCCGGTGCACCGCCGCCTGGAGCCGCCCGACCGCGGCTCCGCAGACCGGAGAACCCCATGGATATATCCACGAAGACGACTGCTCCACCCGCCCCCACCGATCCGCCGACGCCCTCGCTCGACAAGCGCGGGGCCCGCGGCGCCACCCGCCCCGGTGACCGGATCTTCCTCGGTCTCTCGCGCGGCTCCGGCATCCTGCTTCTGGTGATCATGGCCGCCATCGCGGCCTTCCTCACCTACCGCGCGTCGATGGTGCTGTCCAAGAACGACGGCAACTTCCTCACGACCTTCGAGTGGAACGCCAACGCGACCCCGCCGGTCTTCGGCATCGCGGTCCTCGCCTTCGGCACGATCGTCTCCTCGGTCATCGCCATGGCGATCGCCGTCCCGGTCGCCGTCGGCATCGCGCTGTTCATCACGCACTACGCACCGAAGAAGATCGGCGGCGCGATCGCGTACGTCGTCGACCTGCTCGCCGCCGTACCGTCCATCGTGTACGGCCTGTGGGGCGCCCTCTTCCTGGTGCCACACCTCACCGGCTTCTACAGCTGGCTCGACGACTACTTCGGCTGGACCGGCATCTTCGAGTGGCAGGGCGGCGCCCCGCGCACCCTCCTCGCCGTCGGCATCCTGCTCGCGATCATGATCCTCCCGATCATCACGAACGTCAGCCGTGAGGTCTTCCGGCAGGCGCCCCTGATGCACCAGGAGGCCGCACTCGCGCTCGGCGCCACCCGCTGGGAGGTCATCCGCATGTCGGTGATCCCCTTCGGCCGCTCCGGCGTCATCTCCGCCTCGATGCTCGGCCTCGGCCGCGCGCTCGGCGAGACCATGGCCGTCGCGACGGTCCTCTCCCCCAGCTTCGAGATCAACGCCAGCCTGCTCGACCCGGGCGGCGGCACCTTCGCGCAGAACATCGCCGCGAAGTTCAGCGAGGCCACCGAGCAGGGCCGTGACGCGCTCATCGCCTCCGGTCTGGTCCTGTTCATCATCACGCTGGTCGTGAACGGCGCGGCCCGCGCGATCATCGCCCGCCGCAAGGAGTACTCGGGGGCCAACGCATGAGCAACGCAACGATCACCCCGCCGGCCCCCGGCACCAACTCCCTCAGCGCCGCGCGCCTGCCGCGCTGGTCCCCGTACGCCATCGCCGTCGGCGCCGTCGCGATCGGCTGCGCGATCGGCCTGGGAGCCGGACTCGACAGCCAGATCCAGTGGGGTCTGATCGCCGCGGTCCTGTTCGTGCTCGGCACGTTCGGCATCGCCACCGCAGTCGAGGGCAAGCGCCAGGCCAAGGACCGTGTCGCGACCAGCGTCGTCTGGGTCGCGTTCATCCTCGCCGTGATCCCGCTGGTCTCCCTGATCTGGGAGACCGTCTCGCGCGGCGTGAAAGTCCTGGACGTCTTCTTCCTGACGCACTCGATGGGCGTCGTCACCGACTACGAGCCGGGCGGCGGCATCTACCACGCCATCATCGGCACCCTGGAGCAGGTCGGCCTCGCCACCCTGATCTCCGTGCCGATCGGCCTGCTCACCGCGATCTACCTGGTCGAATACGGCCGGGGCAAGCTCGCGAAGGCGGTCACCTTCTTCGTCGACGTCATGACGGGCATCCCGTCGATCGTCGCGGGCCTGTTCATCCTCAGCTTCTGGATCCTGATCCTCGGCTTCAGCTACTCCGGCTTCGCCGGGTCGATGGCCCTTTCCATCCTGATGATCCCGGTCGTCGTCCGCTCCACCGAGGAAATGCTCAAGCTCGTCCCGAACGAGCTGCGCGAGGCCTCCCTCGCGCTCGGCGTACCGAAGTGGCGCACGATCCTCAAGGTCGTCCTGCCGACGTCGATCGGCGGCATCACGACCGGTGTGATGCTGGCCATCGCCCGTATCGCCGGTGAGACCGCGCCCGTACTGCTGCTGGTCTGGGGCAACCCGCTCATCAACACGGACCCGTTCCAGGGACCCCAGTCCTCGCTGCCGCTGTACATCTACCAGCAGTACCAGAACAGCGGCGGCAGCCCGGCGGCGTACGACCGTGCATGGGCGGCGGCTCTCGTCCTCATCGCCTTCATCATGATCCTCAACCTGGTGGCCCGCGGCATCGCCCGCTGGAAGGCCCCCAAGACCGGCCGCTGACGCGGCATCTGGAAGTGAATTAGTTATGGCCAAGCGAATCGACGTCAGCGGCCTCACCGCGTACTACGGCTCCCACAAGGCGATCGAGGACATCTCGATGACCGTGGAGCCCCGCTCCGTGACGGCCTTCATCGGCCCGTCCGGCTGCGGCAAGTCCACCTTCCTGCGCACCCTGAACCGCATGCACGAGGTCACCCCCGGTGGCCGCGTCGAGGGCAAGGTGCTCCTGGACGACGAGGACCTCTACGGCACCCACGTCGACCCGGTCGCCGTGCGCCGCACGGTCGGCATGGTGTTCCAGCGCCCGAACCCGTTCCCCACCATGTCGATCTTCGACAACGTGGCGGCGGGCCTGCGCCTGAACGGCTCGTACAAGAAGAGCGAGCTCGGCGACGTCGTCGAGAAGTCCCTCAAGGGCGCCAACCTCTGGAACGAGGTCAAGGACCGCCTCAACAAGCCCGGCTCCGGCCTCTCCGGCGGCCAGCAGCAGCGTCTGTGCATCGCCCGCGCCATCGCGGTCGAGCCCCAGGTGCTCCTCATGGACGAGCCCTGCTCGGCCCTCGACCCGATCTCGACCCTCGCCATCGAGGACCTGATCGGCGAGCTCAAGGAGCGCTTCACGATCGTCATCGTGACGCACAACATGCAGCAGGCGGCCCGCGTCTCGGACCGCACGGCGTTCTTCAACCTGTCCGCGGTCGGCCAGCCCGGCAAGCTCGTCGAGATCGACGAGACCGAGCGGATCTTCTCCAACCCGTCGGTCCAGGCCACCGAGGACTACATCTCGGGCCGCTTCGGCTAGACACCACCTGCTCCTTGCGGTGCTGCATGGCGGTGCCACCGCAAGGCAAAGGGCCCGCCCCCTGGCTCCCGGGGGGTGGGCCCTCTTTCGTTCTACGAAGACTGCGTACGAAACGCCGCGGCCGGCATCGTGATACTGCATCAACCCGGGGGACGACCCCCGAACCCCCAGCCGCATCACTTCACCCGCGGTCAGCCGAACGCGAGATTCACGATCCAGTAGCTCCCGGCCGCGACCAACGCCGCGGCCGGCATCGTGATGAACCAGCCGAGGACGATGTTCTTGGCGACGCCCCAGCGGACCGCCTTCACGCGCTTGGTGGCGCCCACGCCCATGATCGCCGAGGTGATGACGTGCGTCGTCGAGATCGGCGCGTGGAACAGGAACGCCGAGCCGAACATGATCGACGCACCGGTCGTCTCGGCCGCGAAACCCTGCGGCGGGTCGAGCTCGATGATCTTGCGCCCGAGGGTCCGCATGATGCGCCAGCCACCCGCGTACGTACCGAGGGACAGCATCAGCGCGCAGACGAGCTTGACCCAGACCGGGATCGGGTCGCTGTAGGTCTCGTGCCCAGAGATGACGAGGGCCATCACCACGACGCCCATCGTCTTCTGCGCGTCCTGCAGACCGTGGCCGAGCGCCATGCCGGCCGCCGACACCGTCTGCGCGATACGGAAGCCGCGCTTGGCCTTGTGCGGGTTGGACCGCCGGAACAGCCACAGGATCGCGCACATGACGAGATAGCCGACGATCAGACCGATCACCGGCGAAGTGAGCATCGGGATGACGATCTTGTCGAGCACGCCTGACCAGTGGACGGCCGTCCCGCCCGCGAGCGCCGCACCGACCATGCCGCCGAACAGCGCGTGCGAGGACGAGGACGGCAGGCCGAAGTACCAGGTGACCAGGTTCCAGATGATCGCGCCGACGAGCGCGGCGAAGAGGATGCCCATCCCCTTGTCGCCCTGCGGCGTGGCGATGATGCCCTCACTCACGGTCTTGGCGACGCCGCTGCCCATGAAGGCACCGGCGAGGTTCATCACCGCGGCCATCGCGAGCGCCGCCCGAGGCGTCAGCGCACGCGTGGAGACCGACGTGGCAATCGCGTTCGCCGAGTCGTGAAAGCCGTTCGTATACGTGAATCCGAGCGCGACGCCAATCGTCACGATCAGTGCGAAGGTGTCCATGAGAAGGCCTCAGGACTCCTTGACGGCGATGGTCTCCACCGTGTTCGCCACGTGCTCGAAGGCATCCGCCGCCTCTTCGAGCACATCCACGATCTGCTTGAGCTTCAGGACCTCTATGGCGTCGTACTTGCCATTGAAGAGTTGCGCGAGCAGCTTGCGGTGGATCTGGTCGGCCTGGTTCTCGAGGCGGTTGACCTCGATCCAGTACTCGGTGAGGTTGTCCATGGTCCGCAGGTTCGGCATGGCTTCGGCCGTCAGCACGGCCGCGCGCGCCAGAACCTCGATCTGCTGCTCCACACCCTTGGGCAGCTCTTCGACCTGGTAGAGGACGACGAGGTCGACGGCCTCCTCCATGAAGTCCATGATGTCGTCGAGGGACGACGCGAGCTTGTAGATGTCCTCGCGGTCGAAGGGCGTGATGAACGAGGAGTTCAGTTGGTGGAAAATCGCGTGGGTGGCGTCGTCACCGGCGTGTTCCGCTGCCCGCATCCGCTCCGCGATCTCGGCCCGGGCGGAGGAATCCGCCCCGAGCAGTTCCATCAGGAGTTTCGAGCCCGTGACGATGTTGTCCGCGGATGCGGCAAACATGTCGTAGAAGCTCGTCTCCCTGGGGGTCAGACGAAAGCGCACGTGGGGTCCTCGGGGTGCTTTGGATTCGGTCAGGCTGATGCTAGGCGCATCATCCGGCCACGGCTAACCGGCAATACCCCAGTGTCGCCCATCAGACACTGTGATCAGCACGGGGTCCCGCGAACCCGTCGGACCCCCTCGGAATTCGGTACCATATACCCAGTAGGGGTATACAACGGGAGGACGCGATGACCACGGAAGCGACCGAGATCGTGACCGACCACGACGGCGAGAACGTGACGGACCACGACCGTGGAATCCACGGGTACCACCACCAGAAGGCCGAGCACCTCAAGCGCCTGCGCCGCATCGAGGGCCAGATCAGGGGCCTGCAGCGCATGGTCGACGAGGACGTCTACTGCATCGACATACTCACGCAGGTCTCCGCTTCCACCAAGGCCCTCCAGTCCTTCGCGCTCCAGCTCCTCGAGGAGCACCTGCGCCACTGCGTCGCCGACGCGGCGGTCAAGGGCGGCGACGAGATCGACGCGAAGGTCGAGGAGGCGACGAAGGCGATCGCACGGATGCTGCGCACCTGAGACGCCCGGGACGCGCACCGCGCGCCCTGCCCCTGTGAGGTACGTGACCCGGAGCCGGGGCGCGCCGGACAGCCGGCCGCGCCCCTCACGGGTTCAGGACTCCCCGGGGTCCTCGTCCCGGGGCCACCGCTCCTCGGCGACCCTCAGCACCTCGTCGATACGGTCCGCACTGAGCCGGTCCTCATCCGCGGCGGACGCCGCGATGATCAATTCACCGCACAGCTCGATCTCGGCGAGGGCGACGTGGTCATGAACCGCCGTGCCGCCCACCGGAGCCACGTTCATCACCTCTTCCAGCCGTAAGCCGTAGCCGTAACCGACTTCCTAGAGTAGGGAGCGGCCTACGCGCTGCGCATGGCACGGACGGACCATTTCCGGACGGCTAATTGTCGGCGATCTTCCCGGCGAAGATGTCCTTTGTGTCGGGAAGTTCGATATTCGCCGAAATCCCGAAGCCGTCGAGAAGAGTGGTGGACGCCACATCGACGACCTCCCTCTTCCCGCCCTTCCCCGCAGCCGTCACCTTCGTATTCACGAAGCTGAACCGGTGGCACACCTTCCTGATCCGGCCCTCGTCGTCGAGGTACACGTCGAACGGCACCTGGTCCTTGGCGAACCCTTTCGCCGCGGCCGCCAGCGACTGCCGGCTGGCCGGGGAGGCGGCACGGGCGGCGGCCGCCATGTCGACGGTCCCGCGGTAGTGCCGGACCTCGGTCCCGGCGAGCTCGCTCTCCCCCACATACGTCACCTTGCGCGCGCCCCGCAGCAGTTCGGCCGCGGCCAGCGGATCCGTGGCGCCGCCCGTGACCAGGTTCCCGTCCGACATCGTGGCCGTGTCGACCCGCACCCACTTGTCGGCGGGCACCCCCGCGCCCCGGTTCTTCATGTACAGGGCGCCGGGCACGAGGAGTTCGGTGATGGGCCGGTGCTCCTCGGCGCCGGAAGGATCCTGCGGAAGCACGACCTTCAGCTGCCCGACACGCGCCCGGTAGTCGTAGACGCCCTCGCCCCTGATCGTGACGCGGGTCCCGCCGCTCGCCATCTCCATGGACGTACGGGCCTTGGAACTGCCCTCCCTGACCAGGCGGTCGGCCGCGTCGTGCACGGCGGCGGCGGACTCGGCCGGGCTCTCGTTGTCCGCCTCGGCGGCGGCCGAACAGCCGGTGGCGAGGCCCATCAGTCCGACCGTCGCGGCCGCCGCGACCGCTCGTGCTGCGCGTCCGTGCTGCACCATCGCCTGTCTGCCCCCAAGCCCTGTCCGAGCGTCCGCGGCCCCGCTGTTGACCGGATAACGACAGTTGCCTGCACCCGTCACGCGTACCGTTGAGCTGTGGCGCAAGAGCAGTCCGAACCCCCCGAGACCCACCGAACGACCACGGCCGAACAAGGCCGCTTCTGCCTGGCCCGCTGCACGTGCGGCTGGCGTGGCCCCTCCCGCAGAGCCCGCTCGAAGGCGAGAACCGACGCCGAGGAGCACACGGCCCGCCCCTGACCCGACCGCCCGGCGTGGAACCCCGCGCTTCCCCGAGACGTCTCGTACCCCGGGAAACAACGGGAGGCGTCCATGGATCGGCGTACGTTCATCGCAGTCGGCGCGGCCACCGTCACGGCAGGCGCGGCCACGGCATGCAGCACCGGCTCGGCGGGGGCCGGCGGGCGGACCACGCCCAGCGCGACGACCAGCGCGCCCGTCCGCGCCACCAGCGCGAGCGCCTCCGCCGCGGCGAACCTCAAGGCACTCGCCAAGGACCTCGACGGCACCCTCGTCACCCCCGGCCAGGCCAAGTGGGCGGCCGCGCGCCAGCTCTACAACACCCGCTTCGACAGCCTGAAGCCGACCGCCGTCGCCTACGTCGCCCACCCCGACGACATCCGCACCACGCTCGCCTACGCGCGGGCCCACCACGTCCCCGTCTCGATCCGCAACGGCGGCCACTCGTACGCGGGCTGGTCGTCCGGCGACGGCCGCCTGATCCTCGACGTGTCCAAGCTCTCCGCGATCAGGGCCTCCGGGAGCGAGGCCGTGGTGGGCGCGGGCGCCAAGCTCATCGACGTGTACCGCGCGCTCGCCGCGAAGGGCGTCACCATACCGGCCGGCTCCTGCCCCACCGTCGGCGTCTCCGGCCTCACCCTCGGCGGCGGCCACGGCGTCGTCTCCCGCGCCTACGGCCTGACCTGCGACAGCCTCACCCAGGCCACGCTGATCACGGCGGACGGCAAGCAGGTCGTCGCGAACAAGAGCGAGAACAAGGACCTGTTCTGGGCCCTGCGCGGCGCGGGCAACGGCAACTTCGGCGTGGTCACCGAGCTCCGCTTCCGCACACACCCCGCCCCGCAGGCCGTCTCCGCGTACATGACCTGGCCCTGGTCGAAGGCCACGGCCGTCCTCAGGGCCTGGCAGGAGTGGGGCCCCTCGCAGCCCGACGAGATCTGGTCGTCCTGCCACATAGCCAACGCGGTGGGTGGCCGGCCGACCATCTCGATCGCCGCGTTCTCCCTCGGCACGTACCGCGAGCTCCAGAACGCCGTCGACCGCCTCGCCGACGGCCCCGGCGGCCCCGGCCCCGCGTCGAACGTCTCCCTCAGGCGGCGCTCCTACGAGGAGTCGATGGAGGTGTACGCGGGCTGCTCGGCGTTCGCCGAGGACGCGATGTGCCATCTGCCGGGCACCACCCCGGGGCGCAGCACGCAGGGGGCGCTGGGGCGCGAGACGTACGCGGCCCGCTCGGACTTCTTCGACCGCTCCCTCTCCTCGGCCGGCATCCGCGCCATGTTCGCCAAGATGGAGAACGTCACCTCGGGCGCCGGCAGCATCGCGCTGACCGCGCTCGGCGGAGCGATCAACCGCGTCGACCCGACCGCCACCGCCTTCGTGCACCGGCGCTCCCGGATGCTCGCGCAGTACATCGTGTCCTGGCGGGCCGGAACGTCCGGCTCCATGGCCCGCGGCTGGCTCGATTCCACCCACGCGGCGATGCGTCCGTACGCGTCGGGGGCGGCGTACCAGAACTACACGGACCCGACGCTGACGGACTGGCGCAAGGCGTACTACGGCGACGCGGCCGCGCGCCTGACGACGGTCAAGAAGCAGTACGACCCGAACCGCTTCTTCACGTTCCCGCAGGCACTCTGAGCCCGCTCCGACGCGCCCCGTCAGGGACGCGGGGAGCTGCGCGACCAGCCCCCACCGGCTCGCACGTACACACGACCGTTCCAGCGGTATGCGACACGAACGGCTCACCCGACACGCCCTCGACTGGCCCAAAGCGCAGCGCAGCGTTATCGCTGGAACCATGAACAAGCCCCGGATACCCCGGATAGCCGCCGTCTTCGCGATCGCCGCCGCCGCGTTCGCCCTGGGCGTCACGACCGCCGCCGTCACGGACGACGGCTCGGACCACCCCGCTGCGGGCTCCCTCGCGGTCACGTCCGGCGCCGTGGCGCTCGCCGGTGCCGCCGGCGGCACCGTCCTCCTGTGCCGACGTGCGGCAGACGAGGCTAAGCGGCCAGATCCCGCTCTTCCGACTCACGAGCCTCAGGAATCTCCACCGTCTCCCGAGCCGACGACGCAGCGCTAGGCGACCACACCAGCCACCGCAGCCGCGTCGTCCGGCCGACAGCGCGCGCCAGCGGGGTGAGCAGCGCGGACGCGAGCGGCGACAGAAGCAGCGCCACCGCCGTGCCGAGGGCGAATCCGCCGACGACGTCCGTCGGGTAGTGCACGCCCATGAAGACCCGGCAGAACCCTTCGAGCACCGCGAGCCCCAGCCCGATCAGCCCGAACTTTCGGTGCGCGACGAAGAGACCGGCGCCGATGGCCATGGCGAGCGTCGCGTGATCGCTGACGAAGGAGAAGTCCGACTTGCCGCTGACCAGGACGTCGAGGCCGTCGTGGTCGGTGAAGGGCCTGGGCCGTTCGACGAAACTGCGGATCGGCACGTTCACCAGGACGGCGATCCCGGCGGCGAGCGGCGCCCACACGACGGAGGCGACGGACGAGGCGGCGTCGTCGAGCGAGTCCCGCTTCCGCACGCCCCACCAGCACCACAGCGTGAGCAGCACGAGCGCGAGCAGCAGCCCGTACTCACCGACGAACGCCATGGTGCTGTCGACCCAGCCGGGGGCGTCCTTCGCCAGGCCGTTGATGTCGTAGAGCAGACCGACGTCGGGGTTGGACCCGGATGCCCCGAGTGCCGAGAGTCCAGCCAGTCCAGCCATCTCGCCGCGGCCCCTTCGTCTTGCTGCTCAGTGGGCGCACACTGTCGTGCGCCGCTCGTCCACCCCCGTGGTCATAGATCCGCGGTCTTCGTCGATCCGCGACCGGCTCAGGAAAAGGAACGCACGGTCCCCTCTCCTTCGTTCCGCAATCCACCGAATGATCACGCAGACGTTATCGAAGAGAGACACGAAGCCGCAGCTCAGGGCAGGGCTCTGACGGAGAGTTCCGGCCACGTCACACTTCGGGGCTTCCGTCCGGACTCTCGCTCGGCACGGCCTTCGCACCATCTTCGGTCACCCGCGTCGCCCCGAAATAGTCGGGTGTGTCGACCGGGTCGAACCGGATCACGGCACCCGGACGCGGCGCGTCGATCATGTAGCCGCCGCCCACATAGATCCCGACGTGCCGGATCGCACGGCTGTCGGCGAGATCGTCCGAGAAGAAGACGAGATCCCCCGGCAGCAGCTCGTCCCGCGCGGGATGCGGCCCGGCGTTGTACTGGTCGTTCGCGACACGTGGCAGCTCGATCCCGACCTCCCGGTACGCGGCGAGCGTCAGCCCCGAGCAGTCGAACCGGCCACCCTGATCGGCAGTCCCGTTCCCGCCCCAGAGGTACTCGGTCCCGAGCTTCTTCTGCGCGTAGTAGATGGCACCCGCCGCCTGCTGCGACGGCTGCACCCGGCCGACCGGCCGGGCGAAGCTCTTCTCCAGGTTCGTGATCGTCTTCACGTAGTTCTGCGTCTCGCGGTACGGCGGCACGCCCCCGTACTTGATGACGGCGTACGCGCCCGCGTTGTACGCGGCGAGCATGTTCTCGGTCTGATTGCCCGGCGCGTCCTTCACGTACTTGGCGAGCGAGCAGTCGTACGAGGCCGCGGACGGAATGGCGTCCTTCGGATCCCAGATGTCCCGGTCCCCGTCCCCGTCCCCGTCGACCCCGTGCGCGGCCCACGTCCCCGGGATGAACTGCGCTATCCCCAGTGCCTTCGCCGGGCTCTTCGCATTCGGGTTGAACCCGCTCTCCTGATACAACTGGGCGGCGAGCAGCGCCGGATTGATCGCGGGGCAGAGGTTCCCCCACTCCTGCACGATCGACTGGTACGCACTGGGCACGGCGCCCTTGGCGAGCCCCACGGCCCCCTTGCCGACCCCGCTCGCAAGACTGCCGGCGGCCATGAACGTACCGACGACGAGCAGCGTCACGAACCCGGTCCCCCCGGCGGCGAGCGCGCCCCCGACGACCCACGCCTTACGCACCGTCAACCGCCCTCCGTCGCAAGGCCATCAGTCTAGATGCGGGCCCGCCGGACGGGGTGGACCATCTCCACACTCGGGAGACTTGGTCCGCGTCTTCGCTGACCACGCCATGACTCTGATCGAACGTGGCGACGTCGCTTGTTTGCCGACCTGGGACGTCGCGCGCTTGTTTGAGCAGGCGACGTACTCGAGTATCGAGGTCACTTGAGGGCTTGCAGTGACGGGTCCGATCGTTCCTGGGGAGGACTTGTGCGAGTGCGGGTCACCTGCTGCGCGATGGCCGTCGGTTTGCTGATGGCGACGGGGTGCGGCATGAAGAGCACAGGCCCTGGCGCAGACGGCGGTGGCAGGCCGCCCTCCGCCACGTCCTCAGCGCCGCGCAGCACCACGCCCCCAGAACCGGATCTCGGCACGCTCCCGATGCCGTCGCACCCGGTGGCTGGGGTGGACGGAACACCGGCCGATGGGCAGACGTTCAACGTCACGCAGGTCAAGAGCGCGCTGCTGCGGCCCGGGGAGATCCATCCGGCCGGGACCACCAAAGCAGAGGCGTACGAGGGCGATATCAACCAGTGGTCGGGGCTGTCGGCAGGCTGGGAGGACTGCGGGACGCAGGTGAACAGCCTGCTCGAGGAACTGCGGGGGTTGCACGGCCCGAGAGCCCAGTACATTGCGCGGCGGCCGATGACCAGCAAGGAAGCGAGCAAGCGGGACGCCAGCCGTACGGCCGTCGGGTTCGAGCGGGTGGCCTCTTTGCCGGACTCGCAGGCCAAGCGCTATCTCGGGCTGCAGTATCAGCTGCACAAGTCCTGCCCCAGCTACGCCAGGGACACCGACGGTGCGCCGGAGGCGGAGTTCCGCGCTGCGGAGCGGCTCACGGGTCTCGGCGACCAGGCGATCCTCACGGCACGCGGGAGGCATACCAACCCGAATGACCCGGCCAACAGCGGCGTGAGCTGGTCGTACACCGTCGAGGTGCGCATCGGCACCGTCATCGTCACCGTCTCCACCCAGGAGGCCGAGGAGAGCAGTCCCGACGGCGTCGTGGCCCTGGCCGCCCGGGCAGCCCAGCGCGTCCGGGACACGCTTTATGCCCAGGCTCCGACACCAACCGCCTCCGGGGGCGCCGGCTGACGGGCAACACCTCGGTGCAACCTCGGGTGCAACGTAGAGCTGCCGAGTGCGGATCGTCTGCGCGGGACACCTGACCTGGCTACTCCCACGGATTCGGAGACGGCCACGGCCGCTTGGATATCCGCGATGGTGACCACGCCGAGCCATAGGCCCGGGGCCGACACCGACCGGGCCCACGCGACGACCGCAGGGGCCTGCCTCGCCCCCCCCCTGCGCATGCGGCTCGGCGGGACCACGGTGACAGAGTGTCAGCTCCAGCACCTGATCGACATGAGCGAGCGCGAACGGGAAGAGGCATGCCCAACCTCACCTGGCAGAAGTCGTCTTCGCCACTCTGATTCGGCGGGTGCGGGTTCCCGATCAAAAGCAGATTGGGTAGCTGGGGTAACTGGCTGGTTGCCGGCGGCCTCCGTACGCCGTCGTTCCGTCCGCGGCTCGGTGGGGGCTGACTTTCGTCGGCTGATCTTCGTACGGGGTTGGGGGTGGCCAAATTTCCCTTCAACCCCCAATGGGCTCCCGGCCAAGGACCAAAGACGAAAAGCAGGCAGCAACAGCAGGAAGAGCACGCGGCGGGTGGTGGGCCGGTCTGACGTCTCAGTCGCGGCTGCGGCCCGTCCGGGGAGAGCAGATGACCGCTCCGGAGGCCGAGATCTGCCACTCGTATCCATATGGACGGCACGCCCCAAGGCTCCCGCCACGAATGCCCAGCTAGGGGCAGCGCCCTCCTGGCAGCACTCTCATGACTGGCAGATTCGGGCCAGTTCCGCTCCCGCCGACGAAGAAATCAGCGGCCCCGACAGCTGCCCCACCCCCAGCCCAGGCCCTCACCTGCACACACCCACACACCCGCACACCCGCACACCCGCATACGGACCGGCCCGCACCCGGCAGCCCACCCGGCCCCTCCCCTCCCTCCCCGTAGCCGCCGCCTTTGGTCTTTGTCTTCTTGGCCGGGAGCCCATTGGTGGTCGGAGCGGATGAGGAACCCCCTCCCCCGTACGAACATCAGGCGACGAAAGTCAGCCCCCACCGAGCCGCGGACGGAACGACGGCGTACGGAGGCCGCCGGCAACCACCCACGGGCCCCAGCCACCCAATCCGCTTTTCATCGGTGACCTCCGGGAAGGACGGCCCATGCCCCACGACGAGACCCCATCCCCCACCCAGCTCGACCGGACCCGCGCCGCCCCCGAGGACGCGGCCGGCGACGGCCCCTGGATCGAGATCGCGTTCGGCCCGGACGATCAGGTGTACCTACGCGAGACCTCCGCCCCTGAAAAGGCCGTCACGGCCACGCGCCAGAAATGGGACGCCTTCGAGCTGGGCGTACAGGCGGGCGAGTTCGACCACTTCGCCGAGGGCGCCTGACGCGTCCGTCGATGGCCGGTGAGTGGCCAACGAACCGTCACGCTTCAGGTCACGGCGCAGACCTGGCGTTCATTGCCCGGAGTGACGCAGCGTGATACACAGAGTGACCATACGTTCCGTCGTATACGCAACCCTGTGAAGACGTTGGAACTCAGCCAAGGAATGGCGCCAAGTCGGCAGGCATCCGCGGCGATCTGGGCAAGAATGGGCCTGACCTCTGCGCTGCGGCGGGGGCGACAGAACTACCCACTTGGGGCGGTGAGTTACACATGCTGCTGGCAGCCGGCAAGGGAAACATCGACACCATCATCGGCGGGATCGCCCCCGACTGGGGCCCATTCCAGAACCTGGGCAAGGAAGCACAGGTGATGGTCGAGGTCGTGATGGCGGTGGCGATCCTGCTGTGCCTGGGCATCGCCATCTGGGGCGCGGCCAAGCAACGGATCGGCGCGACGGCCCTGCGCGACACGTTCAGCGCCGAGCAGGGCAAGGGCCTCATCATCGCGGGCCTGACCGGCGTATTCATCATCGGCTCACTCGGCACGCTCTTCACCATCGTGTACGGCATGGCGATCTAGCCCCTGTTCCGCCCGCTCCGGTCTCATCTGCACTGAGGTTGCAACTCCCTGATGTCGAGTCACCACACCGCGCCCGCGCGGAAAGCAGCGCGGCTACCGTCGTACGTGGCGGTTCAGCACGAGCCTGAGGGGGCGTACGCGGGATGAGTCCGGGCGACGGCAACGACGACGACCTCTACGGCGGCACAGGTCAGACCCGCACGCGCCTGCCCGACGGGGGGCAGGGCGACGTGTACGGGGGCGCTGCGCGCAGACCTGCCCGCTCTTCGTCGCGCAGCCTCATCACGGTGGTCGGAGTAGTGGTCCTCCTCATCGCGGCGATCGCCTTCGCCAACCGGGGCGATTCCTCTTCGGACGACGGCGCCGCGAAGAAGCCGGATACGTCTCCGACCGCCCCTACGGGGACGAAGCCGGTCACGTCCGGGTTCGCCCATGACAAGCAGGGGGCGCAGAGCGCTGCCGCGAATTATGCGGTGGCTCTCGGCTCCGCCGAGATGTTCGACAAGAATCGCCGTCACGCGATCGTCGATTCCGTCTACGCCCCGGACGTCGCGGCCGACCGTCAGGCCAGTCTCGACAAGGTCTATGCCCAGGAGGCCTTCCTGTCCAGCATCGGCCTGAACAGTGACGGATCGGCGCCCAACGGCTCGAAGTTCGTCTCGCGGATCATCCCTGTCGGAACGAAGACCATGAAGATCGGTAGCGGCAGCGCCACCGTCGACATCTGGTACTCGTCCCTTTTCGGCCTGGCCGGCACGGACACGAAGAACCCCGTGTCCGAGAGCTGGTTCACCAACACTTACGAGCTGCGCTGGGTCGGCGGCGACTGGAAGGTCACAGACTTCCAGCAGAAGGACGGGCCTGTCCCGGTCGGTCGCGACCAAAGGGCCTCCACGGCCGACGACATGGCGAAGGCTGTCGAGCAGTACGGAGGGTTCACGTATGCCCGGTAGCCGATGCCGCACCCTCGCTCTTGCCACAACCGTGACCACGGTGCAGACCGCGGCAGTACTTCTGGCCACGCGTGCCTTCGCGGCGCCCGACCCCAAGTCGTCGAACGACCCCTGCGACCTGATCCGAGGCCCCGCCAAGGCCTACTGCGAACGCGGCAACGGCAAATCCGGAGGCGGTGGATCCCCCGCCACACCCCCCGGCACCACCAACCCCCTGGACCCCCTCTCCTCCCTCGCCAAGGGCTGTGCCGACGCCGCGTCCTGGACCGTGGACATGCTCAGCAAGTCCATCAAGCAGACCGCCAACGTCGACTTCACCAACCCGAAGTTCCTCCAGCAGTACGCCATCGTGTTCGCGGCGTCGGCGATTCTCACGTTGCTGCTGTGGCTGCTCGCCGTGGCCAAGAGGGCCGTCCGGGGTGTCCCCCTCGGTACCGCCCTCTCCGAGGCCATCGGGTTCCTCTGGCTCACGGTCATCGCGTCCGCGTTCACGCCGCTGATCCTCTACACCGTCGTATCCGCGACGGACGGTGTCTCGGATGTGCTGGCGAAGGCGACGGGGGATCAGACGGACGCGTTCTTCGGGACGTTCTCCGGTGCGCTGAAGAAGGGCGACGACATAGGGGGCGGGCCGATCATGCTGATCGTCGTCTCGCTCGTGTCGATCCTCGCCGCGGGCGTGCTGTACCTGGAGCTGTATCTGCGGGCCGTGCTGCTGTACGTGGGCGCGCTGCTCGGGGTCGTCGTCTACGCCGGTCTCGTCGACAAGAACCTGTGGGGACACGTCCGCCGCTGGGCCGGCGTGATGATCGCCGTGATCCTGGTGAAACCGGTGATCGTCATCGTGCTCGGGCTGGCCGGCGCGTTGTCCGGGTCGGAAGGGCCGGACTCCCTCGCCGCCGTCGTCTCCGGCCTCGCCATCGTGCTGCTCGCGATCTTCGCCAGCGGCATGATCTACCGCTTCGTACCCGGCTTCGGCGACGAGATCGCCAACGGCCGTAACAACCGCATCATGCGCGGCGCCGAGAGCAAGGCGGCCGCCGTGATCAGTTCGCCCGCCGCACTCGTCTCGCAGGGCATCAAGACGCACAGCGCCCGCGCGGACGGTGGCGGCGGCAGCGGTGGCGGCCAGTCCCAGGCCCGCCCCGCGAACCCCGTGTCGGGAGGCGTGGCCGCACACAGCACACGCCCCTCCTCCGGGGGCAGTGGCGGTGGCGGCGGATCTGTCCCCTCCGCCGCACCTCCGCCCCGTACGAGTCCCACGAACACGCCGCACGCGAGAAATACGCGGAGCGGCGGTAACACCGGCAACAGCAATCGGCAAGGAGGTGCAGGGCGTTGACGACCCCGTCCCATGTGTCCCCATCGGTCACGCCCCGCCGTACGTATCTGATCGGCCGTGCCCGGCCGAACGCCATCGTCGGCAAGAACCGCGAGACCGGCGAGATCGCCCTCATCATCGGGGGCGCTTTCCTGGGCATGATGTGCGGGCTTCTCGTCCCCGCCCTGTCCCTGCGCATCACGCTGCTCCTGGGCTTCCCGCTGATCGCGCTCGCGGCCGTCTACATCCCGTACAAGCACCGCACCTTCTACAAGTGGTTCGAGATCAACCGCAGTTACAAACGGCAGCTGAAGCGCGGCACGACGTACCGGTCGCGGGCCATGGACGCCGGCGTCCGGCTCGACGGGCGCGAGGTGGAGATCGGGCCGCCGCCCGGCATCGGCCGGCTGACGTGGCTGGCGGCGCCGTTCGGGCCGGACGAGATCGCCGTGCTGCTGCACGCCGACCGGCGGACGGTCACGGCCGCGATCGAGATCGAGGGGCCCGGCGTCGGGCTGCGGGACAGTGAGGACCAGGAGGCGCTGGTCGACCGGTTCGGGACGCTCCTGAAGCACGTCGCCAATGGGGACGGCTTCGTCACGCGGCTCCAGATGCTCGCCCGTACGCTCCCCGCCGACCCCGACGCGCACGCCAAGGACGTCGCCGTGCGCGGGGACGACCGCACGCCGGGCTGGCTGCAGCAGTCGTACAACCAGCTCCAGTCGATGGTGTCGACGAGCAGCGAGCAGCACCGCGCCTACCTCGTGGCCTGCATGCACTACACCCGCGAGCTGGCCGCCGAGGCCCACGCCATGGCCCGCGCGGCCCGTCCCCACAGCGGCCGCAAGGTCGACCGGGACGCCGGGCTCGCGGTCGTCATGGCGCGCGAGCTGACCGATATCTGCTCGCGCCTCCAGGAGGCCGACATCCGGGTGCGGCAGCCGCTCGGGCAGGGGCGGCTCGCCTCGCTCGTGCACTCCATGTACGACCCGGATCATCCGATCGACCACATCCAGGCCATGACCAAGCGCAATGCCTGGCCGGCTGAACTCGACGCGATGGAGCCGACGTACCTCCAGGCCAAGACGCGTGAGTCGTCGACGCGCGCGCCCTGGTGCCACGCCACCGCCTGGGTCAAGGAGTGGCCGATGACGCCGGTCGGCGTGAACTTCCTGGCGCCGCTCCTCGTCCACACCCCCGACGTGATCCGCACCGTGGCCGTCACGATGGACCTGGAACCCACCGAGGTCGCCATCGAGCGGATGCTCACGGAGAAGACGAACGACGAGGCGGAGGCCAGCCGCGCCGCCAAGATGAACCGGACCGTCGACCCGCGTGACGTCGCCGCCAACACCCGCCTCGACCAGCGGGGCGAGGACCTCGCGAGCGGCGCGGCCGGGGTCAACCTCGTCGGTTACATCACCGTCTCCTCCCGCTCGCCGGAGAGCCTCGCGCGCGACAAGCGCACGATCCGCGCCTCCGCCGGCAAGTCCTATCTGAAGCTGGAGTGGTGCGACCGCGAGCACCACAGGGCCTTCGTCAACACATTGCCGTTCGCGACCGGCATCCGACGGTAGAGGCAGGGCTCTGAGATGCGGGATCCGCTGTCCATGGCCACGGACGCCTTCACCTCCTTCCTGTTCGGGAAGGTGGAGACGACCCGGCTTCCGGTCCGTACGTCGACGGGGCAGGCCCAGGCGGTCTACCTGCCGACGGCCGCCCCCGGCCTCGGCGACTCGGGCGTCATCATCGGCCGCGAGGTGTACTCCGGCAAGGGCTACATCTACGACCCCTTCCAGCTGTACGGGCAGCAGCTGCCCGCCCCGCACTGGCTGGTCCTCGGCGAGTCCGGCAACGGCAAGTCCGCGCTGGAGAAGACGTACGTCCTGCGGCAGCTGCGGTTCAAGGACCGCCAGGTCGTCGTCCTCGACGCGCAGGGTGAGGACGGGGTCGGCGAGTGGAACCTCATCGCCCAGGAGCTGGGTATAACTCCCATCCGGCTGGATCCGACGGCCGCTCTGGACATGGGGATCCGGCTCAACCCGCTCGACCCGGCGATCACGACGACCGGGCAGCTCGCCCTGCTCCGGACGATCATCGAGGTCGCCATGGGGCACGGCCTCGACGAGCGCTCGGGCTTCGCCCTCAAGGTGGCGCACGCCTACGTCAACGAGACCATCGTCGAGCGCCAGCCCGTCCTGACCGACATCGTCGAGCAGCTCCGCCACCCGGAACCCGAGTCGGCGGAAGCGATGAACGTGGCCATAGACGACGTACGGGCGTGGGGACTTGATGTCGCCCTCGTCATCGACCGTCTCGTGGACGGTGACCTGCGCGGCATGTTCGACGGTCCGACGACGGTCGGTATCGATCTCGACGCCCCGCTGATCGTCTTCGACCTCTCCCACATCGACCGCAACTCCATCGCGATGCCGATTCTGATGGCGATCGTGGGTGTGTGGCTGGAGCACACCTGGATCCGGCCGGACCGCAAGAAGCGCATCTTCCTGGTGGAGGAGGCGTGGCACATCATCAACTCGCCCTTCGTGGCGCAGCTGTTCCAGCGGCTCCTGAAGTTCGGCCGGCGCCTCGGTCTGTCGTTCGTGGCCGTCGTCCACCACCTCAGTGACGTGGTGGACGGGGCCGCGGCCAAGGAGGCGGCCGCGATCCTGAAGATGGCCTCGACCAGGACCATCTACGCCCAGAAGGCCGACGAGGCACGGGCCACCGGTCTCGTACTCGGCCTGCCACGCTGGGCCGTGGAGATCATCCCCTCACTGACCCCGGGCATCGCGGTCTGGGACGTGAACGGGAACGTCCAGGTCGTGAAGCACCTCATCACCGAGACGGAACGGCCCCTGGTCTTCACCGACCGCGCCATGACGGAGTCCTCCGCCGAGACGCTCGGCGACGACGACGCCATGCGCGCCGCCGACCTGGAGGCTGAGGAGCGGGCGGCCGCCTTCGTGGAACAGCACCTGGGCGACCGACTGAAGGACTCGTCGGAGTCGACGGTGGCCTGAGGTCTGAGGTCGGTGGCCTGAGGTCTGAGGTCTGGGAAGTTACTGGTAGGGCTCGGCGAGAGCGAGAGCGGCATGCGGCGGCACGACGCCTACGAGCAGGACGACAGGTACGGGTACCGGGGCCGGGGTGGCCCCGCCCCGCGGGAACGGGAACGCGGTGTTCCCGACGGGCTGCTCCTCGGCGTGCTCGCGTTCCTGCTCGGCATGACCGTCATGGTGTGGACGGCGACAGGCCTGTCGGGCCTGTTCTCCAAGGGCGCCTGGCCGGACGCAGTGACGATCCGCCACACGCCGGTGGCGATGCGCGCCCTCATCGGCCGCCCGCACGACCTGCCGGGCGCGTGGCCGGACACCCCGGACGGGCAGCTCTCCGGGTACGGGCTGTTCTGGGGCCTGTTCATCGGCCAGGTCCTTGTGCTGGTCGTGCTCACGGTGTTCGTCGCGGGGACGGTGGCGCGGTGGCGGGCCGTACGGCGGAGGGGCCGGGCGGAGGCGGCCGCTGCTTCTTCGGCCGAGCCGGCGCCTGTGGCCGACCCCGCTCCCCGGGCCACGGTCTCCGAGGTCCCGGCAGCCGGGCCGGAGCTCCATGAGAACCATGAGAAGCCGGAGAAGCCGGAGAACCACGAGAAGCAGGAGCGTCACGAGAGTTCCGCCGCCCCGGCCGCCCCCACGACCGTCCCCGCCCCCCGCGGTCCCGTCGTCCTCGGGCCCGCCGAGACCCGTGCCCCGCGGGCCATTCAGGCCATCAGGGACGCCGAGGGCCCCGTCCTCGTCGTCACGTCGTCGGCGAGCGTCTGGGCGGAGACCAAGGACGCCAGGTCGAAGCTCGGCCCCGTCCTCGTCTACGACCCCACCCACCTGTGCGACACCCCGGCCCGCCTCCACTGGAACCCGGCGCAGGGCTGCGACGACAAGCCCGCGGCCGCGTCCCGGGCGGCCGCCCTCCTCGCCCCGATCCGGCCCACCGCCAAACTCGACACGGCCACCGCCGACACGGCGGAGACGCTGCTGCGCAGCTTTCTGCATGCCGCCGCCGTGGACGCGAAGCCGTTCCGGCATGTGCACCGCTGGGCGCAGGGCACCCAGGTCCAGGAGGCCGTACGCATCCTGCGTACGAGCCCGAAGGCGGCGGCCGGCTCCGCGGGCGAGCTGGAGGCCGCGCTCACCTCGCACCCCGAACGCCGGGACATGGCACAGGAGTTGACGGCCCGCGCACTCTCCTCGCTGTTCTCGGTCCACATCCGCGAGGCCTGCACCCCAAACCGAACTGATGCGCTCACCCTGGATTCCTTCGTGAACGAAGGGGGCACGCTTTATGTGGTGGGTGAAGCCATCGAGGATCCCAAGGCGGACCCGGGCGCGATGCCCCTCCTCACGGCCCTCGCCTCAAGCGTGGTCGAGCACGGCCGGCGCATGGCCGAACGGTCATCTGCCGGTCGGCTCGACCCACCAATGACGCTCGTCCTCGACGACGTCGCCGCGGTGGCTCCGCTTCCCCAGCTTCCGGAGCTGCTGTCCACCGGAGCGGACCGGGGTCTGCCGACCCTGGCCCTCCTCCGGTCCCGGGAGCAGGGCCGGGCTCGCTGGCCGCACGCCGAACTCCCGGCCCCTTAAGGCCTGTTACCGACCTTCCAGCACCATCTCGTACTCGACCTTCGACGAGTCGCCCGGCACCGCCACCCTCGCCCCGCTGCGGCCGAAGCCGAACCGCCGGTAGAACGCCTGCGCCCGCGCGTTGTCCTGGTGCACGTACAGCCGCACCCGCTCCAGGCCCTCCAGCGAGCGCGCCCACTCCACGGCCGCCAGGAACAGGGCTTCGGTCACGCCGCTCCCCCGGTGCTCGGGCCGCACGTACACGCCGACGAGATGCGCCTGCCGCACGTCGCTCGTGTCGCCGAACGCGAGCGGCGCCCCGGCCTCCTCCACCCGCACGGTCACGGACCCCCACCACCGGCCGTCCGCTCCCTCGGCGACGAACTGATGTCCGGAACCGTCGAGTTCGAACCGTCCGGCCCGCTCCCGCCAGAACTCCTCGGGCCGCGCGACCGCGGTCTCGTACGTCTCCAGGAAGGCGATCGGCGCCGCCGGGTCACGCAGGGCGGCGAGCCGGATCTCCCGCACCGCCTCCCACTCCTCCGACCGGACAGGACGTACGACGTACTTCTCGGCAGGCTCCATGGGCCGGACCCTACGGGACCGTCGTACCGGGGTACTACAGCATTTCGGCAGCTCCGGACCGCGGTCGGACGCCCCGTCCCCGCCCCTCTCCCTACCGTCGGAGCATGACGATCAGGGCACACGGACTCACCAAACGCTACGGCGACAAGACCGTCGTCCAGGACCTCACCTTCACGGTCAACCCGGGCACCGTCACCGGCTTCCTCGGCCCGAACGGCGCCGGCAAGTCCACGACCATGCGCATGCTCCTCGGCCTCGACACCCCCACCGCGGGCCACGCCACCGTCGGCGGCCGCGCCTACGCCGCCCACGCCGCGCCCCTCCACGAGGTCGGCGCCCTCCTGGAGGCCCGCTCGATCCACCCGGGTCGCACCGCGTTCCACCACCTCATGGCACTCGCCCACACGCACGGCGTGCCGCGCTCCCGCGTCGACCACGTCCTCGCTCTCACCGGGCGGCGTGTTCGCGGCCGTGGCGTTCGGCCTGGGCTTTCTGACGAACGTGATCACGTTCCTCGTCGCGCAGATCTGGCTCTCCGACGGCGACAAGGCGACCTCGCTCACCGACCCGGGCGTCCTCGGCGCCCTCGCGGGCAACGCCGCCGGAATCACCCTCATGAGCCTGATCGCCCTCGGCCTCGGCGCCCTGCTCCGCTCGGTCCCGGCCGCGATCGGCGCGTTCGTCGGCGCCGTGCTGATCCTCCCCGAGATCCTCGGCATGCTCCCGTACGACGCCGTGGACAGCGCCGTGAACCACTTCCCGACCCAGTCCGCCGAATCCCTCGGCTCCGCCACCCACCTTGCCGGCGCGGCCTCCCCCGCCATGGGTTGTGGGCCGCCGCGGTCCTCACGGCCGCGGCCCTGCTCCTCAGGCGCCGTGACGTATGACCCCCGCGGACCCCTTTCCCGTACGAGGATGAACCGGTGACGGACGACAGGACCCAGGGGCCGGAGAGAGCCCCCTTCCCCCTCACCGCGTACGTCCAGCGGCTCACCGAGCGGGTGCGCGCCTTCGACCGGCGCCGACCGCTCGGCTGGGACCTGGTCCTGACGGGCTTCTTCGTGATCGCCGCCCTCGTCGACTACACCGGCGGCGGCTGGCGCAACATCGCCCACAACACCGACGTACCCGGTCCGCTGGTCCTGTGCCTGAGCCTCGCGCTGACGGTGCCCCTGCTGTGGCGCCGCACGTGCCCGATGACGGTACTCGCGGTGATGGTGGCGGCCGGGGCCGTCAACAGCTGGACGGGCGCCCTGCTCCAGGCGGCCCTGGTCCAGCTCATCGTCGTGTTCAACATCGCGCTGCGCCGCCCGCCGAAGCTCCTTGCGGCCGCCTGCGCGCTGACGCTGGTGCCGGTCGTCGTGGGCGTCGTCCGTTATCCGAAAGGCAGTTGGGACCAGCAGATCGTCCCGCAGGTGTGGGCGATCACCCTGGTGGCGCTGCTCGGCATCGCTGTCCGCAGCCGCCAGGAGTACACGTCGTCCCTCGTCGAGCGCGCCCGCCGACTCGAAGTCTTGCGCGACCAGCAGGCCCGGCTTGCCGCGGCGGCGGAACGCACGCGCATCGCCCGCGAGATGCACGACATCATCGGCCACAACCTCTCCGTCATCACAGGCCTCGCCGACGGAGGCTCCTACGCGGCGGCCAGGAACCCCGAACGCGCGGGACAGGCACTGGAGGCCATCGCCACGACGAGCCGCCAGGCCCTCGCGGAACTGCGCCGCCTCCTCGACGTACTACGCGAAGAGGCCACGCCCACAACCGCGTTGGCACCGCAGCCGGCCCTCACGGACCTGGACCGGCTCGTGGACGGGGTCCGCGCGGCAGGCCTGCCCGTGCGTCTCGCACTGCGCGGCCGGCCCGACTCCCTCGCCCCCGGAAAGGAACTGACGGTGTACCGGGTCGTACAGGAGGCGCTCACCAACACGCTCAAGCACGCCGGCCCGGGCGCCGCCGCTGCCGTCGACGTCTTGTACGGGGACGACGGGGTACGCGTCAGCGTCACGGACACGGGCCGCGGAGGCCGGGCTCCGGAGCCGGGCGCGGGGCGCGGCCTGACCGGCATGCGCGAGCGAACTTCCCTTTACGACGGCACACTTGAGGCAGGCCCGCTGCCCACGCCCCCGGGCGGCTGGCGCGTCCACCTCCACCTCCCGAAGGAACCCTCCCCGTGACCAGCGTGCTCATCGTCGACGACCAGCCCATGCAGCGCTTCGGCTTCCGCATGCTGCTGGAGAGCCAGGACGACCTGACGGTCGCCGGCGAGGCGGGCGACGGCGCCGAGGCGGTCCGCCTCGCGGCACATCTCCACCCGGACGTCGTCCTGATGGACATCCGCATGCCGGGCCTCGACGGCATCGAGGCCACACGCCGCATCGTCGCCTCCGGCGACCGCACCCGCGTCCTGATCCTCACGACGTTCGACCTCGACGAGTACGCGTACGACGGCCTGCGTGCGGGAGCGTCCGGATTCCTCGTCAAGGACGCGCTGCCGGAGGAGCTCCTCTCCGGGATCCGCGCGGTGGCGACAGGCGACGCGGTGGTCGCGCCGAGCCTGACGCGCCGTCTCCTCGACGCGTACGTACAGCACTTGCCGGCCACGCACGCGCCCCAGGGCCCCGACCCCCGGATCGCCGCCCTCACGGACCGGGAGCGCGAGATCCTCACGGTCATCGCCCAGGGCTGGACGAATTCGGAGATCGCCGCGCGCCTGCACCTCGCCGAATCGACGGTGAAGACGCATGTGAGCCGCATTCTGGCGAAGACGGGAGCCAGGGACCGAGTGCAGGCGGTGATTGTGGCGTACGACGCGAAGCTGGTGGAGCCGGCGTGAATCCGAAAGAGCCTGAACGCAAAAAAGCCTCATTCCCCGAGTTTTCACTCGGGGAATGAGGCTTCTTATCAAAGATAGTTCGGCGGCGTCCTACTCTCCCACAGGGTCCCCCCTGCAGTACCATCGGCGCTGTGAGGCTTAGCTTCCGGGTTCGGAATGTAACCGGGCGTTTCCCTCACGCTATGACCACCGAAACACTATGAAACTGTCAACCGCACCACGCTCTGTGACAAACGTGGGGTTGTTCGTGGTTTCAGAACCAACACAGTGGACGCGAGCAACTGAGGACAAGCCCTCGGCCTATTAGTACCAGTCACCTCCACCCGTTGCCGGGCTTCCAGATCTGGCCTATCAACCCAGTCGTCTACTGGGAGCCTTAACCCCTCAAGGGGGTGGGAATACTCATCTCGAAGCAGGCTTCCCGCTTAGATGCTTTCAGCGGTTATCCTTTCCGAACGTAGCCAACCAGCCATGCCCTTGGCAGGACAACTGGCACACCAGAGGTTCGTCCGTCCCGGTCCTCTCGTACTAGGGACAGCCCTTCTCAATATTCCTACGCGCGCAGCGGATAGGGACCGAACTGTCTCACGACGTTCTAAACCCAGCTCGCGTACCGCTTTAATGGGCGAACAGCCCAACCCTTGGGACCGACTCCAGCCCCAGGATGCGACGAGCCGACATCGAGGTGCCAAACCATCCCGTCGATATGGACTCTTGGGGAAGATCAGCCTGTTATCCCCGGGGTACCTTTTATCCGTTGAGCGACGGCGCTTCCACAAGCCACCGCCGGATCACTAGTCCCGACTTTCGTCCCTGCTCGACCCGTCGGTCTCACAGTCAAGCTCCCTTGTGCACTTACACTCAACACCTGATTACCAACCAGGCTGAGGGAACCTTTGGGCGCCTCCGTTACTCTTTAGGAGGCAACCGCCCCAGTTAAACTACCCATCAGACACTGTCCCTGATCCGGATCACGGACCCAGGTTAGACATCCAGCACGACCAGAGTGGTATTTCAACGACGACTCCCCCTGAACTGGCGTCCAGAGTTCAAAGTCTCCCACCTATCCTACACAAGCCGAACCGAACACCAATATCAAACTGTAGTAAAGGTCCCGGGGTCTTTCCGTCCTGCTGCGCGAAACGAGCATCTTTACTCGTAGTGCAATTTCACCGGGCCTATGGTTGAGACAGTCGAGAAGTCGTTACGCCATTCGTGCAGGTCGGAACTTACCCGACAAGGAATTTCGCTACCTTAGGATGGTTATAGTTACCACCGCCGTTTACTGGCGCTTAAGTTCTCAGCTTCGCACACCCGAAAGTGCACTAACCGGTCCCCTTAACGTTCCAGCACCGGGCAGGCGTCAGTCCGTATACATCGCCTTACGGCTTCGCACGGACCTGTGTTTTTAGTAAACAGTCGCTTCTCGCTGGTCTCTGCGGCCACCCCCAGCTCGAGGAGCAAGTCCTCTCACCAGTGATGGCCCCCCTTCTCCCGAAGTTACGGGGGCATTTTGCCGAGTTCCTTAACCATAGTTCACCCGAACGCCTCGGTATTCTCTACCTGACCACCTGAGTCGGTTTAGGGTACGGGCCGCCATGAAACTCGCTAGAGGCTTTTCTCGACAGCATAGGATCATCCACTTCACCACAATCGGCTCGGCATCAGGTCTCAGCCTCAATGTGCGACGGATTTACCTATCGCACGGCCTACACCCTTACCCCGGGACAACCACCGCCCGGGCTGGACTACCTTCCTGCGTCACCCCATCACTCACCTACTACAAGTCTGGTCCGTCGGCTCCACCACTTTCCTTTCCCCGAAGGGTCCGGAACGGCTTCACGGACTTAGCATCGCCTGATTCAATGTTTGACGCTTCACAGCGGGTACCGGAATATCAACCGGTTATCCATCGACTACGCCTGTCGGCCTCGCCTTAGGTCCCGACTTACCCTGGGCAGATCAGCTTGACCCAGGAACCCTTAGTCAATCGGCGCACACGTTTCTCACGTGTGTATCGCTACTCATGCCTGCATTCTCACTCGTGAACCGTCCACAACTCGCTTCCGCGGCTGCTTCACCCGGCACACGACGCTCCCCTACCCATCCCAGCGGGCGTTGGCCCTACATGCTGGAATGACACGACTTCGGCGGTACGCTTGAGCCCCGCTACATTGTCGGCGCGGAATCACTAGACCAGTGAGCTATTACGCACTCTTTCAAGGGTGGCTGCTTCTAAGCCAACCTCCTGGTTGTCTGTGCGACTCCACATCCTTTCCCACTTAGCGTACGCTTAGGGGCCTTAGTCGATGCTCTGGGCTGTTTCCCTCTCGACCATGGAGCTTATCCCCCACAGTCTCACTGCCGTGCTCTCACTTACCGGCATTCGGAGTTTGGCTAAGGTCAGTAACCCGGTAGGGCCCATCGCCTATCCAGTGCTCTACCTCCGGCAAGAAACACACGACGCTGCACCTAAATGCATTTCGGGGAGAACCAGCTATCACGGAGTTTGATTGGCCTTTCACCCCTAACCACAGGTCATCCCCCAGGTTTTCAACCCTGGTGGGTTCGGTCCTCCACGAAGTCTTACCTCCGCTTCAACCTGCCCATGGCTAGATCACTCCGCTTCGGGTCTTGAGCGCGCTACTGAATCGCCCTATTCGGACTCGCTTTCGCTACGGCTTCCCCACACGGGTTAACCTCGCAACGCACCGCAAACTCGCAGGCTCATTCTTCAAAAGGCACGCAGTCACGACTGTATGTGCAAGCACATACAGCGACGCTCCCACGGCTTGTAGGCACACGGTTTCAGGTACTATTTCACTCCGCTCCCGCGGTACTTTTCACCATTCCCTCACGGTACTATCCGCTATCGGTCACCAGGGAATATTTAGGCTTAGCGGGTGGTCCCGCCAGATTCACACGGGATTTCTCGGGCCCCGTGCTACTTGGGTGTCTCTCAAACGAGCCGCTGATGTTTCGACTACGGGGGTCTTACCCTCTACGCCGGACCTTTCGCATGTCCTTCGCCTACATCAACGGTTTCTGACTCGTCTCACAGCCGGCAGACTGTGAAAGAGAGATCCCACAACCCCACATGCGCAACCCCTGCCGGGTATCACACGCATATGGTTTGGCCTCATCCAGTTTCGCTCGCCACTACTCCCGGAATCACGGTTGTTTTCTCTTCCTGCGGGTACTGAGATGTTTCACTTCCCCGCGTTCCCTCCACATACCCTATGTGTTCAGGTATGGGTGACAGCCCATGACGACTGCCGGGTTTCCCCATTCGGAAACCCCCGGATCAAAGCCTGGTTGACGGCTCCCCGGGGACTATCGTGGCCTCCCACGTCCTTCATCGGTTCCTGGTGCCAAGGCATCCACCGTGCGCCCTTAAAAACTTGGCCACAGATGCTCGCGTCCACTGTGCAGTTCTCAAACAACGACCAACCACCCGTCACAACCCACCGAAGCGGATTTTTACCGGGGTCGGCACTGAAGGCGACCGATTCGGCCGTACCTTCAGACACCCAACAGCGTGCCCGACCCGGTCCCGCCCGGAGATCATGCTTTCCACGCCCCGAAGAGCAGTACTCACAGCCTCCGACCCGTGAACCCGGTCGAATAGTCAACGTTCCACCCTTGAGCAACCACCGTCGGACATTTGCCGACGAAATGGCTCTTGGACCACCAGGTGAAACCCGGCAGCCAAAGTGCTCCTTAGAAAGGAGGTGATCCAGCCGCACCTTCCGGTACGGCTACCTTGTTACGACTTCGTCCCAATCGCCAGTCCCACCTTCGACAGCTCCCTCCCCACAAGGGGGTTGGGCCACCGGCTTCGGGTGTTACCGACTTTCGTGACGTGACGGGCGGTGTGTACAAGGCCCGGGAACGTATTCACCGCAGCAATGCTGATCTGCGATTACTAGCAACTCCGACTTCATGGGGTCGAGTTGCAGACCCCAATCCGAACTGAGACAGGCTTTTTGAGATTCGCTCCGCCTCGCGGCATCGCAGCTCATTGTACCTGCCATTGTAGCACGTGTGCAGCCCAAGACATAAGGGGCATGATGACTTGACGTCGTCCCCACCTTCCTCCGAGTTGACCCCGGCAGTCTCCTGTGAGTCCCCATCACCCCGAAGGGCATGCTGGCAACACAGAACAAGGGTTGCGCTCGTTGCGGGACTTAACCCAACATCTCACGACACGAGCTGACGACAGCCATGCACCACCTGTATACCGACCACAAGGGGGGCACCATCTCTGATGCTTTCCGGTATATGTCAAGCCTTGGTAAGGTTCTTCGCGTTGCGTCGAATTAAGCCACATGCTCCGCTGCTTGTGCGGGCCCCCGTCAATTCCTTTGAGTTTTAGCCTTGCGGCCGTACTCCCCAGGCGGGGAACTTAATGCGTTAGCTGCGGCACCGACGACGTGGAATGTCGCCAACACCTAGTTCCCACCGTTTACGGCGTGGACTACCAGGGTATCTAATCCTGTTCGCTCCCCACGCTTTCGCTCCTCAGCGTCAGTAATGGCCCAGAGATCCGCCTTCGCCACCGGTGTTCCTCCTGATATCTGCGCATTTCACCGCTACACCAGGAATTCCGATCTCCCCTACCACACTCTAGCCTGCCCGTATCGACTGCAGACCCGGGGTTAAGCCCCGGGCTTTCACAACCGACGTGACAAGCCGCCTACGAGCTCTTTACGCCCAATAATTCCGGACAACGCTTGCGCCCTACGTATTACCGCGGCTGCTGGCACGTAGTTAGCCGGCGCTTCTTCTGCAGGTACCGTCACTTTCGCTTCTTCCCTGCTGAAAGAGGTTTACAACCCGAAGGCCGTCATCCCTCACGCGGCGTCGCTGCATCAGGCTTTCGCCCATTGTGCAATATTCCCCACTGCTGCCTCCCGTAGGAGTCTGGGCCGTGTCTCAGTCCCAGTGTGGCCGGTCGCCCTCTCAGGCCGGCTACCCGTCGTCGCCTTGGTGAGCTTCTACCTCACCAACAAGCTGATAGGCCGCGGGCTCATCCTGCACCGCCGGAGCTTTCAACCCCCTCCCATGCGAGAGGGGGTGTCATCCGGTATTAGACCCCGTTTCCAGGGCTTGTCCCAGAGTGCAGGGCAGATTGCCCACGTGTTACTCACCCGTTCGCCACTAATCCACCCCGAAGGGCTTCATCGTTCGACTTGCATGTGTTAAGCACGCCGCCAGCGTTCGTCCTGAGCCAGGATCAAACTCTCCGTGAATGTTTCCGGGATATCCCGGTGAACACCACGAGAGCGGAACCGTCGGGAGGAATAATCCCCACGATTCACTGCGTCCTCGCTAGTGCGCCTCACCCCGGTGTGGGAGTGAGGACTTTTTCAAAGGAACCTCCAACCCACCAAAGGTGGGCCGGGGTTGTCAATCTGGCGTTGACTTTTGGCACGCTGTTGAGTTCTCAAGGAACGGACGCTTCCTTTGTACTCACCCGAGAGACTCTCTCAAGCTTTCCTCCGGGCAGTTTCCCTTCGGTCTTGCGTTTCCGACTCTATCAGACTCTTTCGTGTCCGATTTCCTCGGTGCCTTTCAGGTTTCCGCTCCGGCCTTTCGGCTTTCCGCGTTTCCCTTTCCGGCGGTTCCGACTCTATCAGATCCTTTCGGGCCTGACTCCCAGTCAGTGGGGCTTGTCTTCGCGGCTGTTGGGCCGTTCCGACGTCCCAAACTTTAGCGGATTCCCCCGGCGGCGCCTAATCGGGCCGCCGCACCGAAATCGAATTGAATTCGGGCACGCCGAATTCGATCCCGGAGGGAGATCGTGCTGGTGGTGGGGTTGCCGCTTCAGCGGCGGAGGTGCTGTCGCAGAACCGTTACGGCTCCGTGGCAACTCGAAGAACCTTACGTAGCGAGGAGGGGCATGTCAACACTCTCCTGGCAACTTCTTTTCAGTCGAGGTCCGTGAGGCGGCCGCCGGCGTCCGGCTGGGCATCCTCCACGCGGCGCAGCAGGCGGGTCAGGACTTCGCCGAGGACGCCTCGCTCGTCGGAGGAGAGGTCCTGGAGAAGGTCCTCCTCGAAGCCGGAGGCGAGGCGCATCGCCTCGAGCCACTTGGCGCGGCCCTCGGTGGTGAGCTCGACGATGACGCGTACCCGGTTGGACTCGTCGCGGTCGCGGGTGACCAGGCCCTCGCCGACCATGCGGTCGATGCGGTGGGTCATGGCGGCGGGCGTGAGGCCCAGGCGCTTCGCCAGGTCGCCGGGTCCCATGCGGTACGGGGCGCCGGAGAGTACGAGGGCCTTGAGGACCTCCCACTCGGCGTTGGTGATGCCGAGGTTCGCGGTCTGGCGGCCGTAGGCGACGTTCATGCGCCTGTTGAGGCGGCCGAGCGCGGAGACGATCTGCTCGACCTGGGGGTCGAGGTCCTGGAACTCGCGCTGGTACGCGGCGATCTGCTCGTCGAGGGTCGGCTCACTGTCGCCGGGGTTGTCGCCCATGGCCCGCAGTATGGCACGGGCGGCTTGGCATTGAAGTCCTTCGGTGTGTATTGTTTAGCTCCTAAGTTTAGCTTCGAAGTCTTCACTTCTAACTCCTAAGGCAGGTGAAAGTGACCAGGGCGATGGGCGCAGCGATGCGTCGGATCCAGGTGGGCAGCGCGCTGAGTTCGTTCGGCGTCGGGTTCACGGTCCCGTTCCTCTATGTGTACGTCGCTGAGGTGCGAGGTCTGGGGGCCGGAGCGGCGGGCATCGTGCTCGCCGCCTTCGCCATGGCCGCTCTGGTCGTCCTGCCGTTCACGGGGCGGGCCATCGACCGCCGCGGTCCGGTACCCGTCCTGGTCGTCGCCACGCTGGTGGCGGCGGTCGGTGCCCTCGGGCTCGGGCTCGCCGGCAGTCAGACGACCGCGATCCTGTCGGCGGCGGTGCTCGGTGCGGGCACCGCGGTGATCCAGCCGGCGCTCGCCACGATGATCGTGTGGACGTCCACGCCGGACACCCGTACGCGCGCCTTCGCCATGCAGTTCTTCCTGCAGAACCTCGGCCTGGGCATCGGCGGGCTCATCGGCGGCCAGATCGTCGACGAGAGCCGCCCGTCGAGCTTCACGCTGCTCTTCGGTATCGAGGCCGTGATGTTCCTGGTGCTCGCCGGGGTCGTGGGTTTCGTGCGGATGCCGTACGCGCCGACGATCGGCGGGGCGGTGCCGAAGGGTGGCTCCGGGACGGGCGGCGGGCTGCGGGCGCTGTTCCGGCACCGGGCGATGGTGCAGCTGTGCGTCCTCGGGTTCGTGCTGTTCTTCGCCTGCTACGGGCAGTTCGAGTCGGGCCTGAGCGCGTACGGCGTGGAGGCGGCCGGGATCTCCCCGTCGACGCTGGGCATCGCGCTCGCCGCCAACACCGCGATGATCGTGGTCGCGCAGTTCGCGGTCCTGAAGTTCGTCGAGCGGCGCAGGCGGTCCCGGGTGATCGCCGCAGTCGGGCTCGTGTGGGCGATCGCGTGGCTCGCGGCCGGGTACGCGGGCGTGGGGCACGGCAGTCAGGCCATGGCGACGGCCGCGTTCATCTCGACGTACGCGCTGTTCGGTCTCGGTGAGGCGATGCTGTCGCCGACCGTGGCCCCGCTGGTCGCCGATCTGGCGCCGGCCGGGATGGTCGGGCAGTACAACTCGGCGTTCGCGCTGGTCAAGCAGCTCGCTCTGGCCGTCGGTCCGGCGGTCGGCGGGCCCATGGGGGCCGCGCTGCACGGTCCGTACATCGTGACGTTCGTGCTGTTCTCGCTGGGGATCACGTTCCTCGCGGTGCGGCTCGGGCGGCATCTGTCGCCCGTGCAGGACCAGCCGTCGCTGGCGAAGAGCCGGATCGTGGCGGAGGGCGGGGCGTCGGCAGAACCGATGCCCGCGGCCGCGTCCGTCTGAGGCTCCGTCCGGATTACGGGGTCCGCGGCAGGGCGAATTCGCACCAGACCGCCTTGCCGCCGCCCGGGGTGCGCCGTGATCCCCAGTTCGAGGCGATCGTGGCGACGATGGCGATGCCCCGGCCCGCCTCGTCGGCGGGTTCGGCACGGCGGCGGCGCGGGAGGTGGTCGTCGCCGTCGGTGACCTCGATGATCAGTCGGCGGTCGGTGCGGCGGAGCCTGAGGCGCATGGGCGGGGTGCCGTGCTGGAGCGAGTTGGCGACGAGTTCGCTGGCGGCCAGGACGCCCAGGTCATGCAGCTCGGGCGAGAAGCGCCAGCTGGCGAGTACCCCGGAGGCGAAGGCACGCGCGCGTGGGGCCGCTTCGACGCCACCGAGGAGTTCCAGGGCGGCGTTGCGGAACAGCTCTCCGTCGGGTCCCGTGCGCGCCGGGTGCTGGAGGACGAGGACGGCCACGTCGTCGTCGTGGTCCGCGGTGACGCCTGCCGCGCGGATCAGGCGGTCGCACACGACCTGGGGTGTGCCGGTGGCGCCGGCGAGCGCGCGCTCCAGGGCCGCGACGCCCTCGTCGATGTCCTCGTCCCTGCGTTCGACCAGGCCGTCGGTGTACATGACGGCGGTCGATCCGGGGCCGAGCGGCACCGATCCCGAGGCGTGCAGCCAGCCGCCGGTGCCGAGCGGGGGCCCGGTGGGCTCTTCCGCGCGGTGGATCGTGCCGCTCTCGTCGCGTACGAGGATGGGGAGGTGGCCTGCCGACGCGTACACGAGGCGGCCCTCGTTCGGGTCGTGGACCGCGTAGACGCAGGTGGCGATCTGATTGGCGTCGATCTCGATGGCGAGGCCGTCGAGGAGCTGGAGCACCTCGTGCGGCGGCAGGTCGAGGCGGGCGTAGGCGCGGACGGCGGTGCGCAGCTGGCCCATGACGGCCGCGGCGCGCACCCCGCGGCCCATGACGTCGCCGATGACGAGGGCGGTGCGGCCGCCACCGAGGGTGATCACGTCGTACCAGTCGCCGCCGACCGCGGCCTCGGTGCCACCGGGCTGGTAGGTGGCCGCGATGCGCAGGTCGTCGGGCTGTTCCAGCTCCTGGGGCAGGAGGGAGCGCTGGAGGGTGACGGCGGTCTCGCGCTGGCGGCGCTCGCTGGCGCGCAACCGCTCGGCGGCCTCGGCGTGGTCGGTGACGTCCGCCGCGAAGACCAGCACACCGGAGCCGCCCGCCCCTTCGTGTGCACCCTCTGCGCCGTCGGCCGGCACCGTCACGGGTGTGCAGGTGAACGTGTACGAGCGGCCGCCGGCCACCTTGCGGGACTTGACCGTGCGCGGCTTGGCGCTGCGCAGGACCTGGTCGAGCAGTGGCAGCAGGCCGAGTTCCTCCAGCTCGGGCAGCGCCTCGCGCGCGGGCGCGCCGGTGGGGCGGTCGCCGAAGGCCGCGACGTACGCGTCGTTCACGTACGCGATGCGGTGGTCGGGGCCGTGGACGAGGGCGACGAGGGCGGGGATGCGGTCGAGGACCTCGCGTGCGGGCAGTGCGTCGATGCCGGCAGCGGGCGTGGACGCGTCGCCGTCGGAAGCGTGTTCGTGGCGGGCGGCGGGCACGGCGCCTTCCCCTCGCTGGCTTTGGGAGACGCCATGGTCGGACCGCGCTGCCGCGCGGCGCTGCGTTCCGGGGAGCCGGGCGCTCCAGCGCGTGAAGTTCACTATGGGGAAAGCCTCGTGAGGTCGGGTGGGGGCTCCCCTGCCCGGCCGGGGCCGGGAGCAGCGGGGAAGGGCAACGTGGCGGTCGGTCCGCCCACGGTCTGGGGCCGGCCTGGGTCATGGACCAGTCTGACCGACCGGACTGACATCCGTCAGACGCCGGTGCTTGAGGGGGAGTTCCCCGGTCCGGTCAGGTCGACCCCTTCGGGTCCCGCGGCGGGTGCGACGGAGGGCTGCCGGGCGGGTTTCCCCCGGCCGCGAGTTCGAACTCCGCACGCGGTCGTTCGAGCGAGCCGAGGGAGACGATCTCGCGCTTGAAGAGCCCGGAGAGTATCCATTCGCTCAGGACACGGGCCTTCCGGTTCACGGTCGGCACCCGGCTCAGATGGTAGACGCGGTGCATGAACCAGGCAGGGTAGCCCTTCAGCCTGCGCCCGTAGACATGGGCGACACCCTTGTGCAGGCCGAGCGAGGCGACGGAGCCGGCGTATTCGTGCGCGTAGTCCGTCAGGGGCTCGCCGCGCAGGGAGGCCGCGATGTTGTCGCCGAGGACTCTGGCCTGGCGCACCGCGTGCTGGGCGTTGGGCGCGCATTCCTTGCCCTCCTCGCCGGCCGTGATGTCGGGGACCGCTGCCGCGTCGCCCGCGCCCCATGCGTGCGGGGCGCCGTCGACGGCGAGCTGGGCGGTGCATTTGAGGCGGCCGCGTTCGTTGCGCGGCAGGTCGGTCGCGGCGAGCACGGGGTGGGGTTTGACGCCCGCGGTCCACACGACGGTGCGGGTCGGGAAGCGGGAGCCGTCGTCGAGGACGGCGACCCGGTCCTCGCAGGATTCGAGCCGCGTCCGCAGGCGTACGTCGATGTTGCGGCGGCGCAGTTCGCTGACGGTGTAGCGGCCCATTTCCTCGCCGACCTCGGGGAGGATGCGGTCGCTGGCCTCGACGAGGATCCATTTCAGGTCGTCCGCGGTGACGTTGTGGTAGTAACCCGCGGCGTAGCGGGCCATGTCCTCGAGTTCGCCGAGTGCCTCCACACCGGCGTAACCGCCCCCTACGAAGACGAAGGTGAGGGCCTCGTCGCGGATGGCGGGGTCGCGGGTCGAGGAGGCGATGTCCAGCTGTTCGATGACGTGGTTGCGCAGCCCGATGGCCTCTTCAACGGTCTTGAAGCCGATGCCGTGGTCGGCGAGTCCCGGCACGGGCAGGGTGCGCGAGACGGAGCCGGGGGCCAGGACGAGTTCGTCGTACGTGATCTCGACGGCGCCCGTGCCCTCCTCCTCGGTGGCCAGGGTGGTGAACGTGGCGGTGCGCTTGCTGTGGTCGACGGATTTGACCTCGCCGACGATGACGCGACAGCGGCCGAGGACGCGGCGCAGCGGCACGACGACGTGGCGCGGCGAGATGGATCCGGCGGCGGCCTCGGGCAGGAACGGCTGGTAGGTCATGTACGGGTCGGGGGTGACGACGACGATCTCGGTCCGGCCGCTTCTCAGTTCCGGTTTGAGTTTCTGCTGGAGGCGCAGGGCGGTGTACATCCCGACATAGCCGCCCCCTACGACGAGGACGCGCGTACGCGGGACTTCCGGGGCCGTCCCCCGGGAAGAAGCAGTCTTCGGCATCGACACCACCCCATGACGCATCGGCCACTTGAGTTTGTCCACAGCCCCGGCAAATTGTGTGACCGGCACTTACGCCGGCCGCCGGGTGGGCGAATTGCCGGAGTCCGGGACATGTCCGCAGGTCAGCGCACATGTGACGGGTGAGGTGCGGGGGTGCAATCGGGGTGGAATCGCCGCTTACTCCGTTCGGGGGGCGCTCCGTGCGGAACCTGCCCCTTCTGAATTGACTCCGGCTCAACTATGTTCGTGTGCTGTCGGGGTGTCGGGGGATGCGCTGACGGATCCGTCGGACGGATCCGTGGAACTGGCCTGTTCCTCACGCTCCGGTTGCCGATGGCGGGGAGAGTCTCCGGGGGGAGACGTCATTACCGGGGGAACACATATGCACATTCAGGACTCTCAATGGACTTCGACGGCTTCCGCTTCGGCCGTGGCCGGCGGACCGGCCGCCGCGGGCGGTAACGGTCGCGGCGCGGGCGACAGTTCGCGTGCGGCGCCGCTCCGGGTGGATGCCCAGCGCAATCTTGAGCACGTTCTGCGCGCGGCGCGCGAGGTCTTCGGCGAGCTGGGGTACGGCGCGCCGATGGAGGACGTGGCGCGGCGCGCCCGGGTCGGTGTCGGCACGGTGTACCGGCGCTTCCCGAGCAAGGACGTACTGGTGCGGCGCATAGCCGAGGAGGAGACCTCCCGGCTGACCGACCAGGCGCGTGCCGCCCTCGGCCAGGAGGACGAGCCGTGGTCGGCGCTGTCGCGCTTCCTGCGCACGTCCGTCGCCTCCGGTGCGGGGCGGCTGCTGCCTCCGCAGGTGCTGCGCGTCGGCGTCGCCGACGAGCCGGCCGACGCGGCGGGCGCGGTCCGGGACGAGACGCGGGTTCCGCAGCAGCGGCACGCCGTCGTCCCGCCCGACCTGCGTCTCGTGGAGCAGCGCACGTCCCCGGTCACCGAGGCCGTACCGGCGGACGACGCGGGCGTCGCGGCGCTGCTCGACGTCGTCGGGCAGCTCGTGGACCGGGCGCGCGCGGCGTCGGAGCTCCGCGAGGACGTGACGGTGGCGGACGTGCTGCTGGTCATCGCCACGGCGGCGCCTTCGCTGCCGGACGCGGCACAGCAGGCCGCGGCGTCGTCGCGACTTCTGGACATCCTGCTCGAAGGGCTGCGGTCGCGGCCCGCGTAGGGGCGGGCGGCACGGCGTAGGGCTGGGCTCCGCGAGGGGCCGCGGCAGGTGTGGGGACGGCCGTGGGTGGCGCATGTGCGTCGCGCGCGGCCAACTCCCGTTTTTGGCACGCCCGTTGATCACTACCCGTACGAGTGAAAGCTAGTACTTCGTTGTACGAAGTTTCCACGGATGAGTGGTTGCCGAGCACGGGCAGGCGGTGTGGGCCACCCGTGTGGCACTCTTTCCCGCGTGTTCGGGTCTGAGTGTGCATTCGGGGGCTTTCCGCGATGAGCGTTGACGGGCGGGACGAGCCACTCGAGAGCAGTGGTGCGGGCGGCACCGAGACCGGTGGGCTGTCCGCGCGGCAGGTGCCGAGCCAGGGAGGTCCACCCCGGGACGACTCGCCGGGCTCCGAACCCTCCGGCTCTTCCGGTCCCTCCGAGACCTCCGAAGCCCCGGGCGGGGACCTCTCCGGCCCGAGCGTCCCGCAGCAGCGCGAGCCCGGCGCCGGCTCCGGCACGTCCGCCCTGCCGCCCCCGCGGGACACGCCTCCGGCGGACGCCGACCTGATCGCCCGTATGCGGTCCGGCGACGACACCGCGTACGAGGAGCTGTACCGCCGGCACTCGGCCGCCGTCCACCGTTACGCACGCACCTGCTGCCGGGACGGGCACACCGCCGACGACCTCACGGCCGAGGTGTTCGCGCGCATGCTTCAGGCCGTGCGCGGCGGCAGCGGGCCCGAGCACGCGGTGCGCGCCTATCTGCTGACCACCGTGCGCCGCGTCGCCGCGGGCTGGACGAAGTCGGCGAAGCGCGAACACCTGGTCGAGGACTTCGCGGTGTTCGCCCAGCAGGCCGCCCGCTCCAGCGAGGTCTCCGACGACGACACGCTGGATCTCGGCGCCGACGTCCGCGCGATGCACGAGGCCGAGCAGTCCATGGCCATGCAGGCCTTCCGGTCCCTGCCCGAGCGCTGGCAGGCCGTCCTGTGGCACACGGAGATCGAGGACGAGTCGCCCAGTGAGGTCGCCACGCTCTTCGGGCTCGACGCCAACGGCACGCGCGTGCTGGCCAAGCGCGCCCGCGAGGGCCTCAAGGAGGCGTACCTCCAGGCCCACGTGAGTACCACCCTCACCCAGGACGAGGAGTGCGCGCGCTACGCCGACCGGCTCGGCGCGTACGCCCGCGGCAGCCTGCGCACCCGGGCCGAACGCGGTCTGCGCAAGCACCTGGAGGAGTGCGTCAGGTGCCGGCTCGCCGCCGGTCAGATCAAGGAAGTGGCCAGCGGGATCCCGGGTGTCGTGCCGGTCGCGGTCATCGGCTGGTTCGGTGCCGCCGGGTACGCGAAGGTGGTCGCGCTCATCGGGGGCGGCGCCGCGAGCGTGGCGGGCGCCGGTGCGGCGGCCGCGGCGGGCGGCAGCTCCGGAGGGGGCGCGGGCGGTGGCGCCGCGGCGTCCGAGGGGCTCGGCGCGCCCGTGAAGGCGGGCATCGCAGCCGGTGTGGTCGCGGCGGGCGTGGCCGTGGCGGTGGCGATCGCCCTCGCGGGTGACCCGCAGAAGCCCAAGCCGGAGGCGCACAAGGAGAAGCCGGCGGTCTCGCAGCCCATCACCCCGCCGAAGCCGACGCCTCCCCCCGAGCCGAAGCCCGAGCCGCCGGCCCCGCAGCCGACGCCTCCCCCCAGGCCCGCGCCGAAGCCGACCCTCATCTCGAACCCGGCGCCGAAGCCCACGCCCAAGCCGACGCCGCCTCCGAAGCCGACGCCGGAACCCACCCCGAAGCCCACGCCTCCCCCGCCGCCCGCCCCGGCCGTCTACCAGCTGAACCAGCTGTCGTACGCCGGACTCGGCGACGGCACCAAGCCGGAGATCCGGCCCGGCGAGAGCAGCTGGGTGTGGCAGCGGTGGGGCCTGCGCGTCGCGGACAAGGAGTACGCGAACGGGGTCACCGTCCACGCGAACTCCTCCGTGACCATCGACCTCAACCGCAGCTGCGCCGCGTACGACGCCTTCGCCGGTGTCGACGACATGACGCTCGGCACGGGAGCGGTGCGGTTCTCCGTGTACGCGGACGGGGTGCGGCTGTGGAAGTCGCAGGTCCTCAGGGGTGGGGACCCGGCCGTTCCGGTTCATGTGAATCTCGCGGGACGCAAGGCGATCCGGCTGGTCACCGAGCCTCAGACGAAGCTCGACTCGCTCGCGGTCGGGGACTGGGCGGAGTCCCGTTTCACCTGCCGGTGAGCTGCCTCAGTTGAGGGGCCTCAGTTGAAGCGGCTGACGCGTTCCGTCAGGAACGTGACCTCCTCGGCCGCCGTGTGCCCCGCGCCCGCGGCGCGCGCTTCGGCGTACCGGGCGGCGCCCAGCGCGGCGGCCGCCTCCGTCTCCAGCGCCTCGATCTCGGCGCGTTCGGGCTGGGGCCGCTCGGAGACACCGCGCCAGCCGTCGGACGCGGCCACCACCCGTACCGCGCCCTCCGTGTCGCCCAGCTGGGCCAGGAAGATCGCCCCGCGGCCCGCGAGATCCGCGTTGACACTCTCCGCGCAGCGGTTCTCGACCGCGTACCGCAGGGCCTCCGTGAGGACCGCGAGGCCGCGCGCGGGCCCCGACTCGGCCGCCGTGATCCGCGCGTCGACACCGCCGACGAGCGCCGTGAACTGCGGTGGCGGGGTGCCCCGCGACGACTCCGTGGCCGCGTCGTCGCACAGCACGCGGGCCCGCGCCACCTCGCCGTCCTCCACCGCCATCAAGGCGTTCAGGAGCAGCACGTACGCGTGGGGGTCCGGCACCCCGTACCGGTCGGCCTCCCCGATCGCCTCGGTCAGGAGCTTGCGCGCCGCGTCGCGTTCGCCGGAGCGGTAGGCGATCTCGCCGAGCCGGGCGATGAGGAACGGCGCCTCCGCGTACGCGCCGACCTCGTAGGCGAGGCGCAGTGCCTCCTCGAACTCGCCCTTCGCCTCGTCGAACCGGCTGCGCGCGACGGCCGCCTCCCCGGCTGCGCTGCACACCTGGGCGCGCATCCACCGGTCCCCGACGCGGCGGCTGATGGTCCGCAGCTCGGCGACGTCGTCGTCGACGCCCGTGAGGTTGCCCGGCCCGTCTACGGCCGTGTGCGTACGGAACATCAGGGTGACGCCGATCTCCCACGCGCCGCCGTACACACGGCAGTTGGCGACGGCCTGGTCGAGGGCGGTCCTGACGTCCTCCGGATTGTCCAGGAAGTGCACGGTGAACGGCCAGATGATGCCAGGGAAGCGGGCACCCGCGGGCCCGGGCCGAGCGAAGGCGTCGCGCACCCGCATGAGGTACTCCCGGTCGGCCTCCCCTCGCAGGGCGCTCTCGGGCAGGGTCTGGGCCACGAAGAAGATGTGCAGCAGCCGCAGCTCCATGAGCCGCCAGTACAGGGGGTCGTCCTCGTCCGCCAGATCGCCCACCACCGGGAACGTCCGGCCGTCGCGCGGGGGAACCCGGCAGTCGGACGGGGACGGGCGCTCCGGGCGGGGCGTCGGGAGCAGCTCCCGCAGGATGTGACCGATCCACTCCGCTCCCTCTCTGCGGTAATTACGCAGCCACCAGAACCAGCCGGTGGAGAGGGCGAGTTCGACCGCGGACTCCGTGTCGCCGGTGGCCGTGGAGCGGTGGAGCGCGGCGCGGAGGTTGTCGAGCTCCGTCTCCAGGCGCTCGATCCACGGGAGTTGCTCGGCGGAGCGCAGGAGCGGGTCGGCCTTCTCGACGAGGGCGCGGAAGTAGGCGACGTGGCGCCGCTCGGCCTCGGTACGCAGTTGTGGTGTCTCGGCGGCGCGTTCGGTCGCGTACTCGTGGATCGTCTCCAGCATCCGGTACCGCATGCTGCCGTCGCCCGGGGTGGCCACCAGGAGGGACTTGTCGACGAGCGCGCCGATCAGGTCGGATGCGGGTCCGGTGCAGACGGCCTCCGCGGCTTCCAGGTCCCAGCCGCCGGCGAAGACGGACGCCTCGCGCAGGACCGTGCGCTCCTGCTCGTCGAGGAGGTCCCAGGACCAGTCGACGACGGCGCGCAGGGTCTGCTGGCGGGGCAGTACGGTGCGGCTGCCGCTGGTCAGCAGGCGGAAGCGGTCGTCGAGCCGGTCCGCGATCTGGCGGGGGGTGAGCAGCCTGAGGCGGGCCGCGGCCAGCTCGATGGCGAGCGGCAGGCCGTCGAGGCGGCGGCAGATCTCGGCCACGGCCTCGGGGTCGCCAGTGACGTCGAAGTCGGGGCGCACGGCGCGGGCGCGCTCCGCGAACAGGCGGTGCGCCGGGTCGGGTGGCAGGGGTTCGACGGGGCGCACGGCCTCACCGGGCACGCCCAGGGGTTCGCGGCTGGTGGCGAGGACCGTGAGGCCGGGGCAGTGGGTGAGGAGGGTCTCGGCGAGCGCGGCCGCCGCGCCGATGACGTGTTCGCAGTTGTCGAGGATCAGGAGCAGGCTGCGCGCGGCGCAGTGTTCGACGAGCAGCGCCACGGGGTCGTCCTGCGGCGCCGTGTGTTCGCTGGTCATCAGGACGGTCTCGCGCAGGCCGAGGGCGCTGACGACGGCGCCGGCCACGGCCTCGGGCTGGTCCAGCGGGGCGAGTTCGGCGAGCCAGGCGCGGGGGTGTTCGGCGGCGGCCTCCTCGGCGAGGCGGGTCTTGCCGGAGCCGCCGGGTCCGGTGAGGGTGACGAGTCGGGCCGCACGCAAGTCGCCACGGATGGCTTCGAGTTCGGGTTCCCGGCCGACGAACGAGTTGAGGCGTGGCCGCAGGTTGCCGTCGCGCTGGGGCTGCCGGGGTGGCGCCGGGCGGCCGGAGTCGCGGGCGGGGTCGAGCAGGTCGGCGTACAGGGCGGCCAGTTCGGGTCCGGGGTCCGCGCCGAGGCCGTCGGCGAGGGTTCGGCGGGCCGTCTCGTAGGCGGCGAGCGCGTCGGCGCCGCGGCCCGCGTCACGCAGGGCGCGGATGAGCAGGGCGTGCAGCGGCTCGTCGTACGGGTGGGCGTGCGTGAGTTCGGCCAGCTCCGGTACGACGTCCGCGGCGCGGCCGAGTTGCAGATCGGCCGCCACGCGCGCGCGTGCCGCTTCGAGGCGCCGGGCCTCGGGGCGGGTCGCGGCGGTGCGGTCGGCGAGGTCGGCGAGGGCGGGCCCGCGCCACAGGGCGAGCGCGTCGCCCAGGGCGCGGGAGGCGGTCGCCGGGTCGTGTGCCGTGAGAGCGGCCGTTCCCGCACGTACGAGGCGCTCGAAGACGTACAGGTCCACGTCCTCGGGGCGGGCGGCGAGGCGGTAGCCGCCGCCCGCCTCCGATGTGACGGCGTTCTTGCCGAGGGCGCGGCGGAGCCGGCCGACGAGGGCTTGGAGGGCGGCGGTCGCGTCGGCCGGCGGCTCGTCGGCCCATACGTCGTCGATGAGCGCGTCCGCGGGGGCGGTTCGGCCGGCGTGCAGGGCGAGCGACGTGAGCAGGGCGCGCAGCCGCTGTCCGCCGACGGGCAGGGGGGTGCCTTGATCGTCGTACGCCTCGGTGACGCCCAGAATTCGGTACCGCACGGGTCCATTCTCACGGGTGGGGGCGGCCTCAGTCGCGCGGATTCCGGTTCGAGGGTGCTGGGGGTACGGCTCTTCAGCGCCCGGCGCCCAGCGCGCCCCGCTGCGGTGCGACGCTCCCCGTGGGGACGGCGCGCTGACGGGCCGGGGTGCCGGTCCAGCAGGTGCCGCGGCGGGCGATGAGGCGACGCAGCCAGAGTTCGAGGGAGACCAGGTCGGCGAGGCCGTCCAGCGGCAGGGGTTCGCCGTCGGCCGCCGCGCGCAGGGCCTTGCGGACGACGCGGGCCTCGATCAGGCCGGTCTGGGCGAGGAGCGGGGTGTCGAAGAGCTGGATGAGGTGGTCGGCAGCGACGCGCAGGCCGGTGCGGGCCGCCGCGGCGGACGACGCGTGCGAGGGCGCGCCCCATCCGGCGGGGAGTTCGCTGACGCCGGCGCCTTCGAGGACGGCGCGCAGGATGTCGGCGCGGGCACCGGGCCGCACGCGGAGCGCCTCGGGCAGGGCGCGGGAGGCGCGGACGACCTGGTTGTCCAGGAAGGGGGCGTGCAGGCGCTGGAAGCGGACCTCGGCGGCCTGTTCGAGGACGCGCAGGTCGGCCGCGTGGCGGGCGAGGGCGGCGCGGGCCCGGAACACACCCGGCCGCTGCCCCGGTCCTGGCCCCGGACGCGTCGCGCCGTCCTGGAGACGAACCGATACTTCAGCGAGGGCCTCGCCCGTCAGCCAGCGCGCGGCGGGCCCCGGTCTCGCCCACGCGAGGGCCGCGAGCGATGCGCCGACGGCGCCCGCCTCGCCGTCCGGATCCTCGAAGTTCCGCTGCAACAGCCGCTCCGCAAGGCTTTCGACGCCCGCCCTGTACGGCGTGCGGGCCAGCTTGCGCGCCGCGCCGTACACGCGCGCGGGCACCAGCACGGAGCCGCCGTCCGCCTTGGCTAGCGCGGCGACCGGCTTGACCATGTGGCGCCGGCGCCGGTCCATGAGGAGGTCGGCGAGGCGGGCCGGGTGCGCGTCGAGGACCTGGCGGGCGCCGTAGCCGGTGAAGTGGTCGGCGCTGCCCGACAGGAGGCGCGCGCGGTGGCGGGCGGCGGTGATCAGGGAGGGGCCGGGTTCGTCGGTGAGGTGGCCGTCCAACTCGGCGTAGGGGAGGGCCTCTTCGCCCGCGGTGACGACGACGTGGTGCAGGCGCGGGTTCGCGGCGATGGCGCCCGCGCGCTGGAGTTCGGCCTCGCGTCCGTCGGCGCCCGCGGACAGGTCGTTGAAGGTGACGGCGAGGAGGCGCTCGCCCGCGCCCGTGCCGTGGCCGAGGACCGTGCCGGGCAGTCCGGGCAGTCCGGCCGCGAGCAGCGCGAGTGTCCCGGACGCGGGTCCTCCGGAGAGGTCGGCGCCGATGCCGGGCACAGGCATCCCGCGGGCGGCGCGCCGCTCGGCGGGGCCCATGCCGGGGACGGGCCCCGGGTCGATGTCGGCGCCGGGGACATGCCGGGGCGCGGCGAGCCGGGCGCGTACGGCCTCGACGAGCGCGTCGCGCAGGGCGTCCACCGCGCCGGCCGGGTCGGCGGAGGGGGCGGCGACGGCGAGCGATGCGACCGGTTCGTAGCCGGCGATCTCTCGGGCACCGGCGCGCAGGATCAGCGCGTGGCCCGGCGGGATGCGGCGTACGCCCTGGTACGGCGTCGAGTCGTGCAGGGCCTCGGGCACGTCGGGGGCGGCGAGCAGGGCCGCGAGATGGCCGATGTCGAGGTGGGCCTCGATGAGGTCGGCGAGCGGCAGGGCGGCCGTCGCGTACGCGGTGCCGCCGGCCCACGGCGTGTAGAACACGGGGCGCGCGCCCGCGAGATCACCGGCGACCATGAGGCGCCTGCCGACCTGGACGACGGCGGTGTAGCTGCCGGACCAGGCGGTGAGGTGACGCAGGGCGCCCCCGCGCGCGGCGAACAGGCCGACCCGCAGCTGCTCGTCGGTGGCGCCGCAGGTGCCGAGTACGGCGATACGGGTCTGCTCGTCGGCGCTGACGATCCTGACCTCGTCCGGGCGCCAGTCGCCGACCGCCCACAGCGGGTCGGGGTCACCCCACAGGAGCTGGGAGCCCACGGGGTGGACGGTCTCCCCGTCGGGTCCGGTCGAGCCCGCGGACCCGAACCGCACGGGCCCGGCGGCGGTACTGCTCCACCCCACCAACCACCGCATCGCCGCCTCCACAGGTTGTGGACAGAACCTCGTCAGAAGGAATCAGAGGAAATCACAGGAACAGAGTCCCCATGCTGCCACGAAGGAGGCTTGCGGGAGGGGCGACCGGGCGGCACGTGCGCCACCGAATGCGCCCCTTTTGAGCGGCAGTTGAACCCCCCGAGGGCCGCTCGGGGGCATCGGTGACGCCGTACGGCACCGTCGATATTCGGCCAAATCGGCTGTGGATGGCCAGACCTGTGCACACCACATCGGCCACAGCGCGCAACGCACGGTCCGGGAGGTGCCCTTCACCTCCCGGACCGGTCCACCGCCCGCGGGGATGAAGGCGGCGGTATCCCCCAGCCCGCTGGATCCAGTACAGCGGGCCGACCCACGCACCATCATGGAAGCCCTCCCCCCATGGCCGCAGAAGAGCGCACGCACAGGCGCACGGCCACACGGGCGGAGCACACCGTGACGGCGCCGCCCCGGGCACGTACTCCCGTGCGGACAATATTCCCGCCATCCGGAACTATGCCCCTTAACGCTTGGGATCCGGCGAACTACGCTGGGTGTACGAATGCCGCGCGCTTATGCCACCGCGGCAGCCGGCTGTGTCGAGGGGTGGCGCATGTCCAGGGAGCAACGCGGGCCGAACGAGAAACTCGGCACCGTTCTCGCCCTCGCGGGAATCAGCAACGCAGGCCTGGCGCGGCGCGTCAACGACCTTGGCGCCCAACGCGGTCTGACGCTTCGCTACGACAAGACCTCGGTGGCCCGCTGGGTCTCCAAGGGCATGGTGCCGCAGGGCGCGGCGCCGCACCTCATCGCCGCCGCCATCGGCCAGAAGCTGGGCCGGCCCGTGCCGCTGCACGAGATCGGCCTGGCGGACGCGGACCCCGCGCCCGAAGTGGGCCTCGCCTTCCCGCGCGACGTGGGGGCGGCGGTGAAGTCGGCGACGGAGCTGTACCGCCTCGACCTGGCGGGCCGCCGTACGGGCGGCGGCATCTGGCAGTCGCTGGCCGGATCCTTCGCGGTGAGCGCGTACGCGACGCCCGCGTCGAGATGGCTGATAACGCCGGCCGACTCGTCGGTCGCACGCGAAGCGCAACCGCTGGAGAGCGGCGGCGACAACACTCCTCAGAAGGTCGGCCACAGCGACGTCCAGAAGCTGCGCGAGGCGGCCGAGGACGCGCGGCGCTGGGACTCCAAGTACGGGGGCGGTGACTGGCGTTCGTCGATGGTCCCCGAGTGCCTGCGGGTGGAGGCGGCCCCGCTGCTGCTCGGCGCCTACTCGGACGACGTGGGGCGCGCCCTGTTCGGGGCGAGCGCCGAACTGACGCGCCTGGCCGGGTGGATGGCGTTCGACACGGGCCAGCAGGAGGCGGCACAGCGGTACTACATCCAGGCGCTGCGGCTCGCGCGCGCAGCGGCGGACGTGCCCCTGGGGGGCTACGTGCTGGCGTCGATGTCGCTCCAGGCGACGTACCGCGGGTTCGGCGACGAGGGGGTGGACCTCGCGCAGGCCGCCCTGGAGCGCAATCGCGGGCTCGCCACCGCCAGGACGATGAGCTTCTTCCGGCTCGTGGAAGCACGCGCGCACGCGCGCGCCAGTGACGCGCACGCCGCGGGGGCCGCGCTGCGGGCCGCGGAGGGCTGGCTGGAGCGGGCGCGCGACGGGGACCACGACCCGTCGTGGCTCGGCTTCTACTCGTACGACCGCTTCGCCGCCGACGCCGCCGAGTGCTACCGCGACCTGAAGGCACCCCGCCAGGTGCGGCGCTTCACGGAGCAGGCCCTGTCGAAGCCCACGGAGGAGTTCGTGCGCTCGCACGGGTTACGCCTCGTGGTGTCGGCGGTCGCCGAGCTGGAGTCGGGGAACCTGGACGCGGCGTGCGAGCAGGGCACGCGCGCGCTGGAGGTGGCGGGGCGGATCTCGTCGGCCCGGACCACCGAGTACGTGAAGGACCTGCTGCACCGCCTCGAGCCGTACGGGGACGAGCCGCGCGTGGTGGAGCTGCGGGAGAGGGCGAGGCCGCTCCTGATGGCGCCGGCGTAGGGCAGCGGTGTGAAGGTACCGGCGCAGCCGAACCCATACCGCCCGGGTTTGAACGCGATGTCAGTGGCGCAGTGCAGTATCGGGGGCGGGAGGTGAGGCACGGTGATGACGAGCGGGCACGACTGCGACGTGCTGGTGATCGGCGGCGGGATCGTCGGTCTGTCGACGGCGTACGCCCTCACGCGCGCGGTACCGGGCACCCGTGTGACCGTCCTGGAGAAGGAGCACGGCCCAGCCAGACACCAGACGGGGCGTAACAGCGGGGTCATCCACAGCGGCGTGTACTACCGCCCCGGCTCGCTCAAGGCCCGCTTCGCGGTGCGGGGCGCGGCCGAGATGGTCGAGTTCTGCGCGGAGTTCGGCATCGCGCACGCGGTCACCGGCAAGCTGATCGTGGCCACCGAACGCGACGAGCTGCCCCGCCTGCACGCCCTGGTCCAGCGCGGCCGGGAGAACGGGATTCCGGTGCGGGAGCTCGGCCCCGCCCAGATCGGCGAGTACGAGCCGTATGTGCGCGGCCTCGCCGCGATCCACGTGGGCACGACGGGCGTCGCCGACTACGTCTCCGTGGCGCGGCATCTCGCCGAGGCCTCGGGCGCGGACATCCGGTACGGCGCGGAGGTGGTGCAGATCGACCGCCGCGCGGAGCGTGGCGTCGCGGTGCGCACGGCCGCCGGGGACATCGTCCGCGGGCGCGTCCTGGTGAACTGCGCGGGGCTGCACTGCGACCGGATCGCCCGGCTCGCGGGGGACGACCCCGGCATGCGGATCGTCCCCTTCCGGGGTGAGTACTTCGAGCTGGCCCGCCCCGAGCTGGTGCGCGGCCTGGTCTATCCGGTGCCGGACCCGGCGTTCCCCTTCCTCGGCGTCCATCTCACGCGCGGCATCGACAAGAGCGTGCACGTCGGACCGAACGCGGTGCCCGCGCTGGCCCTCGAGGGCTACGACTGGTCGACGGTCAGACCGCGCGAGCTCGGCGCCACGCTGGCCTGGCCCGGCTCCTGGCGGATAGCGCGCCGGCACTGGCGGTACGGGGCCGGTGAGCTGCGCCGCTCGGTGTCCCGGGACGCTTTCACGTCGGCGGTGCGCAGGCTGCTGCCCGCGGTGACCGCGGACGACCTGGTGCCCGCGCCCGCCGGTGTCCGGGCGCAGGCGGTCCTGCGGGACGGGACCCTGGTCGACGACTTCATGATCCGCGAGGCCCCGCGCACGGTGCATGTGCTGAACGCGCCGTCCCCCGCGGCGACGGCCTCGCTCCCGATCGGCCGGGAAGTCGCCCGGCGGGCCCTGGCCGCGCTCGGGCCCTGAGCCCCGGGACCTCGGCTCGGGCCCTGAGCCCCGGGACCTCGGCTCGGGCCCTGAGCTCCGGGCTCCGGGTTCTGGGCTTGGGCCCCGGCCGGATCCGGCGTCTAAAATCGCCTCACTGTGTCTGAGTCACCCCGCACCCCCGAAGCCCACACCCCTGAGGCCCCCGGTCCCGAAGCCTCCGGTCCCGTACGCGCAAAGGGCGAGCCGCGCTTTCCCGACGGGCCCGCGCCTGACCCCGCCGGTTCGCACTTCGAGCGGCGCATCCGCAGCTTCCAGCCCCGCCGCAGCCGCGTCACGACCGGCCAGGCGGACGCCCTCCAGCGGCTGTGGCCCTTGTGGGGCCTCGACATCGACGGGCAGCGCGTCCTCGACCTCGACGAGCTGTTCGACGGCAGGAAGCGCGTCGTCATGGAGATCGGCTTCGGCATGGGTGAGGCGACGGCGCAGATGGCCGCCGACGACCCTGACACCGGCATCCTCGCGGTCGACGTGCACACGCCGGGCCAGGGCAACCTCCTGGGCCTCGCCGAGCGGAACGGCCTGACGAACGTACGGGTGGCGAACGGCGACGCGATCATCCTGCTCCGCGAGATGCTCCCCGCGGCCTCCCTCGACGGGCTGCGCGTCTACTTCCCCGACCCCTGGCCGAAGAAGCGCCACCACAAGCGGCGCCTGATCCAGCCGGAGTTCCTCAGCCTGGCCAAGGTCCCCCTCAAGCCGGGCGCACTGGTGCACTGCGCGACCGACTGGGAGCCGTACGCCGAGCAGATGCTCGAAGTCCTGACCGAACACCCCGACTACGAGAACACGCAGGCCGACGGCGGATACGCACCCAGGCCCGCGTTCCGCCCCCTCACACGCTTCGAGGGCCAGGGCCTGGACAAGGGCCATGTGGTCCACGACCTGCTCTTCCTGCGCGCGCAGCACGCACCGCAGTCCCCACCGGTCACCGCCGCGGACTGACACCCCGTCGCGGCCGGGCCCGTCCCTCGTTAGGGTCAACGCTGTGGCGACCTATCCCTCGTATCCGAATGCGTTTCCGCACGCGCAGCCCGGAGCAGGCGCTCCCGGGCCCGGCACGCTGCGGCATCCACGCTGGTGGGAGCGGAAGGCCGTGCACGCCTGGGCGCTCGTCTCGCTCCTCGCGCTCTCCGGCCTGGTGATCCTCGCCCTCGTGCGTGAACAGACCGGCACCGAGGGGTTCCTGGTCGGGCTCTGCCTCGCGATCCTGCCCGTCCCGCTGCTGATTGCCGCGTTCCGCTGGCTGGACCGGGTCGCGCCCGGCCCCTGGCGGAACCTGCTGTTCTCGTTCGCCTGGGGCGCCTGCGCCGCCGCGCTCATCGCGATCGTCGCCAACAGTTTCGCGACCCACTGGATCGCCACGAACTCGGCCGACCCCTCGAACGCCGACACCCTCGGCGCGACGGTCATAGCGCCCATCGTCGAGGAGTCCGCGAAGGCCTGCGCCGTCCTGCTCATCTTCCTGTTCCGCAGACGGGACTTCACCGGGATCGTCGACGGCGTCGTGATCGCCGGGGTCACCGCCACCGGCTTCGCGTTCACGGAGAACATCCTCTATCTGGGCAACGCCTTCGGCACCGACCGGCTGAACAGCGGCACCGGCATGGCCTCGGTGACCGCCGCCACCTTCTTCGTACGCATCGTCATGTCGCCGTTCGCGCACCCCCTGTTCACGGTGCTCACCGGCATCGGCTTCGGCGTCGCGGCGTGGACCGCGCCCGGCCGCGGGCCGGTGCGGCGCGTCCTGCTGCCCATCGCCGGACTGCTGCTCGCCATGGGCATGCACGCCACGTGGAACGGCTCGTCGGCGTTCGGCCAGTTCGGGTTCTTCGGGGTCTACGCGCTGTTCATGATGCCCGCGTTCGGACTGCTGACCTGGCTCGCGATCGGGACCCGCCAGCGCGAACTGCGCACCGTGCGCTCCGAGCTGCCGGCGTACGCGGTGGCCGGCTGGGTCGGCCCGGACGAGCCGTTCGCCCTCGGTTCGATGCGGGCCCGCCGCCTGGCCCGCGAGTTCGCGCAGCACCACGGCGGCAAGGAGACGGGCAAGGTCGTCGCGCAGTACCAGCAGTACGCGACGTCACTCGCGCTCCTGCGCCACCGCGGCCGGCGCGGCCGGGCCGGCACGGACTATGTCGTACGGGAGCGGGAGCTGCTCGACGAGCTGTGGGCGCGGCGCCACGCGGCCCGCCCCGCCCTCGCCTACGCGTCCCGCGCCACCGCGCCTCCCGTGTGGGTACCGCCGGTGTACGCGGGGCCGGCGTACGCGGGGCCGGTCGCCCAGTTCCCCGCGCACAACGCGCACACCGCCCACAACCCGTACCGCTACTGAGAGCGCCTCCGGATCACGTACTGAGAGCGCCTCCGGATCAGGCGGACGCCTTCGTGAGCTTCGAGAGCTCCGCGTCCGTCAGCTCCAGGTCGGCCACGGCCACCAGCGCCGGCAGCTGCTCCACGGTGCGGGCGGACGCGATCGGGGCGGCCACCGTCGGGCGGGACGCGAGCCAGGCGAGGGCGACCGTCGCGACCTCGGCGCCGTGCGCCTGCGCCACCTCGTCGAGCGCCGTGAGGACGCGCACACCGCGCTCGGTCTGCAGGTGCTTGCCCGCGCCCGCGGCCCGCGCGCTGTCGACCTCGGTACCCGGCCGGTACTTGCCCGTCAGGAACCCGGCCGCCAGGGCGTAGTACGGGACGGCCGCGAGACCGCTGCGCGAGGCGACCTCCTGGAGCCGGCCCTCGTAGGTGTCGCGCGAGACGAGGTTGTAGTGCGGCTGGAGCGCCGCGTAGCGGGCGAGGCCCTCGCGGTCGGAGAAGTCCAGGGACTCCTGGAGGCGCTCCGGGGTCAGGTTCGACGCGGCGATGGCGCGCACCTTGCCGGCCGTCACCAGGTCGTCGAGGGCGGAGATGATCTCCTCGACCGGCACGGACGGGTCGTCGAAGTGCGTGTAGTAGAGGTCGATGTAGTCGGTGCCGAGGCGGCGCAGGGACTCCTCGGCGGCGGACTTGATGGTGTGCGCGGACAGGCCCTTGAAGTCGGGGTGGGCGCCGACCTTGGTGGCGATGACGACATCGGAGCGGTTGCCGCGCGCGGCCAGCCACTTGCCGATGACGGTCTCGGACTCGCCGCCCTTGTTGCCCGGGACCCACGCCGAGTACGCGTCGGCCGTGTCGACGAAGTTGCCGCCCGCGGCGACGTACGCGTCGAGTACGGCGAAGGACTGCGCCTCGTCGGAGGTCCAGCCGAACACATTGCCGCCGAGGGCGAGCGGGAACACCTCGAGGTCTGACGAGCCGAGCTTGCGAAGAGAAGTCATGGCCTGTCACAACACCGATATGGATCAAGATATTCCGGGCACGGCGAACCGGCAGCCCTGACGTCGGGGGGTTGCCGTCAGGACCACCGGGGTTCGGAGGGTTACGAGCCTCAGATCGTCAGGCCGTTGGAGCGCAGCCACGGCGCGGGGTCGACCCCGGTCGCCTGGCCGCCGGGGTGGACCTCCAGGTGGAGGTGCGGCCCTGTCACGTTGCCGGTGGCGCCGACCCGGCCGATGACGTCGCCGCTGGTCACCTTCTGGCCCGCGCTGACGTTGAGGGACGACTGGTGGCAGTACCAGAGCTCGGTGCCGTCCGGCAGCTCCAGGACGGTGCGGTAGCCGTACGCGCCCGCCCAGCCGGCCTCCTTGACGGTGCCGGAGTGGATCGCCTTCAGCGGCGTACCCGTCGGAGCGGCGAAGTCGAGACCCGTGTGGTAGCCGGAGGACCACATCGAGCCGGGCTGACCGAAGGTGCCGGTGATCGTGTAGGAGGCGACCGGCAGCGTGAAGCTCTTGGCGAGCTTGGCGAGGCGCTCGGCCTCGGCCTTCTTCTTCGCGGCCTCCTCCGCCGCCTTCTTGTCGGCGGCGGCCTTGGCCTTGGCGGCGTCCTGCTCCTTGGCGGCGTCCTCGGCGGCCTTCTTCGCGGCGGCCTCCTCGGCGGCCGCGGCCTCGGCGTCGGCGGCCTGGTCCTGCTGCTGCTCGGCCTGCTGCATGATGCGGGCGCGCAGGGCCTCGCCGGCGGTCGTGCCCTGCTGGGCGTCCGCGGTGGTGATGCCGGCGCCGGTCAGCGGGGTCGCGTCGGCGCCGGACTCGTCGTCATCTCCGGAGACATCGGATATCAGCGCGCCCACGCCGGGCAGGGACTTGGCGTCGGGCAGCGAGTCCTTGACGGCCGAGAGGTCGGGCATCGAGATGTGTACGGGAGGCTTGCCGCCCTGCGCGGTGGCGATGCCGCCCGCGCCGACGGCCGCGATCACACCGACACCGAGAACAGTGGAGCTGCGCGCGAGACCGCCGCGCTGCTTGGCTACGCGGTGCCTGCCGCGTACGGGACGGACGGACTCCTCGGTGGGATTCCACTCCTCCCAGGTCCGCTCGTCCGTTTCGCCGAACTCTTCGTCGATCGGCGCATAGGAGAACTCTGGGGCAGGCCGGTTGGACGCCACTGGGGCGCGCTCCTTTCCTTCCTTCTCGCCTACCGGGTTAGCTGACGGGTTCGGAGCAGGAAGGTCTCCTACCGACGCCTTCCGCAAGGAAAGACGTCCGATTCACCCCAAGTTGGTGGTTCCCCGGCTCCCTTGCGGGATTAGGCGCGTGCGCACGGAGCCATCTCTTGTGACGGCTGGGACGACCGCGCTGCGTTATCGAACGTTAATAGACACCGGGGCCCGATTCCAAGCCGTTCCGACTGATCGTTAACGCCTTTGGCCTGGACTTAACGGGGCACGAGCGGGCGGAATCGGGCGAGTTGACCCGTCACCGGAACGCGCCGTTCATCTGACGGTTTGTCAAATGTTATGCACAGCGACGCCGTTCGACTACGTAAGGTGATGACGGTGCTCACCGCTGCTTCACGGCTGCTTCACGGCCGCCTCACCGCGAGCAGCGCCATGTCGTCCGTCGTGCCGCCCCCGGTGTGCCGTCGGACCTCGGCGGTGAGCGCGGCCAGCAGCGGATCGGGCCCCGAGAACATCCGCCCCGCGAGCCGGGCCGCCGGGTCGTAGAAGGTGCCCTGCGCGTCGCGCGCCTCCGAGAGACCGTCGGTGTGGAGCAGCAGCGTCGCCCCGCTCGGGAACTCCGTCTCGGACGCCCGGTCGGGCCAGGTGCCGAGGTCCCCCATCCCGAGCGGCAGCGCGGGCTCCGGAGCCGACAGGACCTTGAGCGCCCCGTCGCCGCCCAGGAGCAGGGGTTCCGGGTGGCCGCGGTTGATGACGCGTACGAGGCCGTTGCCGTGCGGGATCTCGGCGAGCACGGCCGTGGTGAAGCCCTCGAACTCGTCGAGGCCGTTGCGCCGCAGCCCCTCCCGCGCGAGCGCCCGCTCCAGGCGCTGCGCGACCGCCTCCAGGGTCGCCTCCTGCTCGGCCGCCTCCCGGAAGGCGCCGATGACGACGGCCACGGCGGCCACCGCGCCCATGCCCTTCCCGCGTACGTCGCCCACGACGAGCCGCACACCGTGCGGGGTGTCCTGCACCGCGTACAGATCGCCCCCGATGAAGGCCCCCTCCTGGGCGGCCTCGTAGCGGGCCGCGATCTCCAGGCCGCCGATGCGCTCGGCGGGCTCGGGCAGGACGGCGCGCTGGGCCGCCTCGGCGATCTGGCGCACAGAGGTGAGCTGCTCGCTGCCGCGCCGCACGACGCGGTTCATGACACAGGCGAGTACGGCGACGGTGGCGACCGTGACGAGTTCGGTGATGGCGTCACTGTCGTAACTGCGGGTGTATCTGAGATGCACCCCGAGTACGACGGCGACGGTCGCGAGGCCGGTCAGGAGAGTGCCGCGGGGCGAGAAGAACGGGGCCGCGACGAGCGGGGCGGCGGTGAACAGGGGCACGCCGGTGAACGTCGACGGCGTGACGTAGTCGTAGACCGCCCCGGCGACGATGAGCAGCACGGTCACCAGACGTACGAAGAACCGGGCCCGGGACAGGCCCTGCTCCGCCTCTCGCCCGTGTCCTCCTCGCTGCCCCACCACTCGTCTCCCGCCACCGTCCGCGTCGGTCCCGCGTCTGCGCACGTCATCGGGCCCCACCCCAGGGTTCACCCCGGACAGACGGCGGGCGACCTGGTGGGACCGACCGGGTGAAAGGGGTCCCAGGCGGCGGATCACGGAACTCCGGGCAACCGATTCGCGTTCTGTCGCCGCAATGGCGTAGAGTCGTGTTTACCGACGCGGGGTGGAGCAGCTCGGTAGCTCGCTGGGCTCATAACCCAGAGGTCGCAGGTTCAAATCCTGTCCCCGCTACTGAAGGCCGAAGGCCCGGAACCAATGGTTCCGGGCCTTCGGTGTATCCCCCTACAGATCGAACTCGTGCGGCGGCAGGTCGAGCATCAGGCAGGCCTCGCGGACGACGGCCTGCTCGGTCTTGTCGAAGTCGCCGTCGGCGCCGCCGATGACGATGCCGATCTGGATGACCGCGCGCGCCTCGGCGGGCTTCTTCTTCGCCTTGGCGATCTCCTGGAGGACGCTGACCTTGCCGAAGTCGAAGTCGGCGGTCAGCTTGTTCAGGTTCGCGTCGAAGCGGCTCTGGAGCTGGTCCGCCGGGAAGTTCTGCAGCACCTCGTTCGTGGAGATGAGCTGGGCCACGCGGCTGCGCTCGGCCGGGTCGACGTTCCTGTCGGCCGCGGCGACCAGCGCGCACATCGCCATGCTCGCGTCACGGAAGGCGCCGCTCTTCAGGTCGTTCTTCTTCGCCATGAGCTGCGTCTGCATCGTCGACGCGGACTCCTTGAAGCGATCCCACAGGGCCATGACTCTCCTCGTTCGGCGTGTACTGATCTTCTACAGCTCTGTAGAAACTAGCGGGGAGCGGCAAAAGTTCCGCCTCTAAACTGAAGGCCCGAACTCTCTGCTGGGGAGCCTTTCGTGGTCCGATGAACGGGAGAAGACGACGGTGCCGACACCCGAGAAGCCCTGACGGCGCCCGAAAGTGACCGACACCGCCCCGGCCGACGTCGCCGCCCCGTCCTCAGGCCGTACGACCCTCCAGCTCCTGCGCTCCCTCGGCAGCGGCCCGCGCGGCCTCACCGAGGCGGAGGCCGAGCGACGCCTGGCCCGGCACGGCGAGAACGTCCTGCCTGGTACGCGCCCCCTGTCCTGGCCCTTGCTCGCCGCCCGCAGCCTGCGCGACCCGTTCACCGTGGTCCTGCTCTGCCTCGGCCTCGTCTCGGCGACCGTCGCGGCCTGGGGCACCGCCTGCGTGATCCTCGTCCTGGTCGCCGTCAGCTGCTGCCTGCGCTCCGCGGGCGAGCGCCGTGCGGACAGCGCCATGGCGGGCCTGCGCGAGCTCGTCGCGACGACGGCGACCGTGCTGCGCCGCCCCGGCGCCGACGCGGCAGCCTCACCGGCCGAACGCGAGCTCCCGGTGAGCCAGTTGGTGCCCGGCGACGTGGTGCGGCTCGGCCCCGGCGACCTGATCCCCGCCGACGTACGCCTTCTGAGGGCGCAGGGCCTGACCGTGCAACAGGCGGCGTTCACCGGGGAGTCCGTGCCGGCCGACAAGCGTCCCGTGGACCTGCCCGCGGACGGCGAGTCGGCGCATCTGTGCTTCCAGGGCGGCAGCGTGGCCTCCGGAAGCGCGAGCGCCGTGGTGCTCGCGACGGGCGCCGGTACCCGCTTCGCCGCCGCCCACCCCACGGTCGGCTCGGAGCGCGGGGCGAGCGCCTTCGACCGCTCGGTGCACGGCATCTCCTGGACCCTGATCCGCTTCATGCTGCTGACGCCGCCGCTGGTCCTGATGGCCGGCGCCGCGCTGCGCGGCCGCGGCCTGGAGACCCTGCCGTTCGCCGTCGCGGTGGCCGTCGGGCTCACCCCGGAGATGCTGCCGGTCATCGTCACGACGGCGCTCGCCCGCGGCTCCGCGCTGCTCGCCCGCACCCACGGCGTCATCGTCAAACGGCTCCCCGCGCTGCACGACATCGGCGCCGTCGACATCCTCTGCGTCGACAAGACGGGCACCCTCACCCAGGACCGCCCGGCCGTCGACCCGGCCCGCACCGACCCCGACGCCCTGCACTGGGCGGCCGTCTCCGCCTGGTGGACACTCCAGCTCGCCGACCTGCCGACCGCGGACGCGCTCGACGAGGCGGTCATCACGCACGCTCTCGCAAAGGACCCGGCCGTCACCGAGGCGTACGACGGCATCACCGCCCTGCCCTTCGACCCCGTACGCCGCCTGGCGACCGCCGTCGTCCGTCGGCCCGGCGCGCTCGGCACCGTCACGCTCGCCGTCAAAGGCTCCGTGGAGAACGTCCTGGAGCGGTGTGCCCTCGACGACGCCGAGCGCGCGAGCCTGCTCGCCCGGGCCGCGGAAATGTCCGGCGACGGGCTGCGGCTCCTCGCGGTGGCAACCGCCGAACGCCCCGCCCGGCACCGCCCGGGGATCCTCCCGAGCCCTTCAGGCGGTGGGGGAAGCACCGCCGACGAACGCGGCCTCACCTTCACCGGCTTCGTCGCCTTCACCGACGCCCTCGTGCCGACCGCCGCGCAAGCCCTGCGCGACCTGGGCGAGCGTGGCGTCACGGTCAAGGTCATCACCGGCGACCACCCCGGCACCGCGGCCCGCGCCCTGCGCGATCTGGGCCTCGCCCCCGGCGACATACACACCGCGGACACCCTCGACGCGCTCACGGACGAGGAACTGGCCCGCCTCGCCCGCCGCACCACCGTCTTCGCCCGCTGCGCCCCCGCCCACAAGGCGCGCATCGTCACCGCCCTGCGCGCCGGCGGGGAGACGACCGTCGGCTTCCTGGGCGACGGCGTGAACGACCTGCCCGCGCTGCGCGCCGCCGACGTCGGGATCTGCCCGCGCGACGCGGTCGCGGCGGCGCGCGACGCCGCGGACATCGTGCTCGCGCAGCCCGCGGACCGGCCGGGCAAGGACCTCACCGCGATCGGCCACGCGATCACCGCGGGACGTCACAGCAGCGGCAACATCGCCACGTATCTGCGCGTCACGCTCTCCTCGAACCTCGGCAACGTGATCGCGATGCTGTCGGCGGGCCTCCTGCTGCCGTTCCTGCCGATGCTCCCGGCGCAGGTGCTCGCCCAGAACCTGTGCTTCGACGCGGCCCAGCTGTCGTTCGCCTTCGACCGCCCGGCGGCCGCCTCCCTGCGCCGCCCCACGACGCTGCGCCCGCGCGACTTCCTGCGCTTCATCACCGGGTTCGGCGTCCTCAACGCCGCCGCCGACCTCGCGACCTTCGGCGTCCTCGCACTCGCCCTGCGCTCCACGGCGGGCCCGGCCGACGAGGCGGCGTTCCACTCGGGCTGGTTCACCGAGAACCTTCTGACGCAGGCTCTGGTGATGCTGCTCCTGCGCACCGGCCGCGCCCCGCGCACCCCGGGCCCGGTCCGCTGGGCGGTCGCGTCCCTGGCCGTCGTCGGCGTCGTGCTGCCACTGACCCCCGCGGCCCACCCGCTCGGCATGACTCCCCTGCCACCCGTGTACTACGCGCTCCTCGCGGCGGTCCTCGCCCTGTACGCGGTCGCGCTGACGGCGGTGAAGAGGCGGTACGTACGGCAGGCGTGAGGGGCACCGAAGTTCGGCGGGAACAGGGCAGCGGCCCGGCCGGCCGAAGCCGTCCGGGCCGCTGTTCACGCGGTAGACCCTGTGGGACTCGAACCCACAACCAATGGATTAAAAGTCCACTGCTCTGCCAATTGAGCTAAGGGTCCACGCGCCGGCCCGCGCCGACGCATCCCCGAGCATAGCCCGCCGGGGCCGGGAGGCCGATCGGGTATCGGCCTCCACGGCCTGTCGGAGGTCACACGGGCGGCCGGGCGGCGCACCCGACGCTCACGGATCGACCGGTTCCGGCGCTCCCACGCGCCCCGCCTCACGCGCGACGGTCCGCGCGTGCTCCGGGTTGAGGAACCAGTGCCGGGCCGACACCAGCCACCACACGCCCGCGAACCCGAGGACCACAAGGACCGCGATCGGGGCGTAGTTGAACGTCTCCCACGTGACCGGCGAGACCTGCGGCAGCATGAAGAGGACCGTGATGACGGCGACCCACACCACGGCCACGATCCCGATCGGCCGCGACCACCTGCCCAGGTGCCAGGGCCCTCGCTCGAAGGCGTCGCCCTTGCGCAGCCGCAGCAGGGTCGGCACGACATACGCGATGTAGAGACCGATGACGGCGATCGAGGTCACGGCCGCGTACGCCGTGACGTTGATGAGGTACGGCAGTCCGAGCACGAGGGCGCCCAGCGCGGCGAGCCACACCGCGGCCACGGGGGTGCGGGTGCGCGGGCTGACGGTGTGCCAGACGTGCGAGTACGGCAGCGCGCCGTCACGCGAAAAGGCGTAGATCATACGGCTGTTGGCCGTGACGGAGGCCATGCCGCAGAAGAGCTGCGCGCCGATGACGACGAGCAGCAGCAGCTTGCCGGCCGTCGCCCCGAGCGCGTCGAGCAGGATCTGCGCGGGCGGTGCGCCCGTGGCCGAGCCGAGGGCTCCCTGGTACGACTGGATGGCGAAGGTGAAGCCGAGCAGCAGCACGAACCCGGCGATCCAGGACGTCCAGATGGAGCGCACGATGCCCTTCGGCCCCGCGGTGGACGCGTCGTGGGTCTCCTCGGTCATGTGCGCGGAGGCGTCGTAGCCCGTGAACGTGTACTGGGCCATCAGCAGACCGATCAGGACTACGTAGAACCCGCTGCCCCAGCCGGTGTTGTTGACGAACTTCGTGAAGACGAAGGACGCGGACTGGTGGCTGTCCGGCGCGAAGGCGAGCGCGCCGACGATGACGGCGACGCCGACGACGTGCCACCAGACGCTGACGCTGTTGAGCAGCCCGACGATGCGCACGCCGAAGGTGTTGAGGAGCCCGTGCAGCACGAGGATCGCCGCGAACAGAAGGATCGTCCGCCCCGGCGTCACCTCGAAGTCGAACTGGAGGTTCAGATACGCGCCGAGGAAGGACGCGGCGCCGAAGTCGATACCGGCGGTCACCGCGACCTGTCCCAGGACGTTGAACCAGCCCGTGAACCACGCCCACGCGGCGGCCGTCCGCGTGGGTGCGAGCCGGTGCGCCCAGAAGTAGAGGCCGGCGGAGGTCGGGTAGGCCGAGCAGATCTCCGCCATCGCGAGCCCGACGAACAGCGTCATCAGCCCGACCCCGACCCACCCCCAGGTGATTAGGGCGGGGCCGCCGGTGTTCATCCCGAACAGATACATCGTCAGGCACCCGGAGAGCACCGAGATGATCGTGAAGGAGACGGCGTAGTTGGAGAACGCCGACATCCTGCGGGCGAGGACCTGCGTGTAGCCGAGCTGGGCGAGACGTTCCTCGTCGGTCGAAGGCGGCGGTTGCTGCGCCGCTGGGTCGCTTGTCATGCCCCCAGCGATTCCCGTGCCGGGGGCAGGGCATGCGCGGGCCTTGGCCAAATGATGCCCGCGGGTGGACGCCGGTACGAGGGCGGAAAAGGAGAAGGGCCCGGGAGACGTGATCGTCTCCCGGGCCCTTCTCGGCTCAAGCCGTCAGGCCATCAGGCCTTGCGGCTGTCAGCCGTTGCGCTTCCAGCGCGGCTTCTCGTCGCGGCGGAACGAGGAACCGCCGGTCGAGCCGGAGCCCGCACCGCGGTGGTCGTCACGGCGGCCGTACGGACGGTCGTGGCCACCGGCGCGGAAGCCGCCGCCGGCAGGACGGTCGTCGCGACGGTCACGGTTGAACGGACGGTCGCTGCCGCGGTGGCCGCCGGAGGGGCGGTCGTCGCGACGGAAGCCACCGCCCGAGGGGCGCTCGTCACGACGGTCACGGTTGAAGCCGCCACCGGCGGGACGGTCGTTGTCACGACGGTCACGGTTGAAGCCACCACCGGACGGACGGTCGTCACGGCGGAAGCCGCCGCCCGAGGGGCGCTCGTCCCGACGGTCACGGTTGAAGCCACCACCGGACGGACGCTCGTCACGACGGTCACGGTTGAAGCCGCCACCGGCGGGACGGTCGTTGTCACGACGGTCACGGTTGAAGCCACCACCGGACGGACGGTCGTCACGGCGGAAGCCGCCGCCCGAGGGGCGCTCGTCCCGACGGTCACGGTTGAAGCCGCCACCGGACGGACGGTCGTCGCGACGGAAGCCACCACGGTCGTTGTCACGACGGTCACGGTTGAAGCCGCCCGACGGACGGTCGTCGCGACGGTCGCGCTTCTCGTAGTTGCCCCGCTCGTCACGGCGCTGCGGGCGCTGCTCGTACGAGGACGAACGCTCCTGGCGCTCGGCCGGCGCGGCAGCCTGCTCCGGGACGGACGCCTCGGCGGCCTTCTCGGCAGCGGCGGCGACGGCGGCGACGACACCCTCGGCGTCCTCGCCACGCTCACGGGCGGCACGCGCGGTGAGGCGGTCGGCCTCCTCGCGCAGCTCGCCGGCGCGGCGCGTGGCACGCTCCAGCTCCTTGGTGAGGGAGGTGACCTCACGCTCGGCCTGCTGCGCGGCGTTGCCCGCGGACTCGGCCTGGACCTCGGTCATGGACCGGGCACCGGTGATCTCGGCGACCTCCGGGTCGAAGGCCGCACCGCCCTGGATGATGTGGCGCGAGGCGTCGACGCCCGCGTCCTCCATGAGGCGGAAGATCTGGCGGCGCTGGTGCGGCAGCGACAGCGAGACGACGACACCGGACTTGCCGGCACGCGCGGTACGGCCCGAGCGGTGCAGGTAGTCCTTGTGGTCACCGGCCGGGTCCACGTTCAGGACCAGGTCGATGCCGTCGACGTGGATACCGCGGGCGGCGACGTCGGTGGCGACGAGCGTGTTGACGTAGCCGTCCTTGAAGTCGGCGAGGACGCGGGTACGAGAACCCTGCGTCATGCCGCCGTGCAGCGCGTCGGCCTTCACACCGGCGTCCTGGAGCTGCTCGGCGATGCGGTCGGCGCCCAGCTGGGTGCGGACGAAGATGATCGTGCGGCCCTTGCGGGAGGCGATCGCGGCAGTGACCGGCGCCTTGTCCTTGGGCTTCACGATCAGGATGTGGTGGGTCATGGTCGTGACGGCGCCCTGGGCGGCGTCGACCTCGTGCGTGACCGGGTTGGTCAGGTAGCGCTTGACCAGCGTGGAGATCTCGTTCTCCATCGTGGCCGAGAACAGCATGCGCTGGCCGTCGGCCGGGACCTGGTCGAGCAGCTCGGTGACCTCGGGCAGGAAGCCCAGGTCGGACATCTGGTCGGCCTCGTCCAGAACGGCGATCTCGACGTTCGCGAGCGAGCAGGCGCCGCGGTTGATGATGTCGCGCAGACGGCCCGGGGTGGCGACGAGGACGTCGACGCCGCGCTCGAGGGCGTAGATCTGGTTGCCCATGGACGTACCGCCGCAGACGACCTTCATCTTCAGGCCGAGGACGTCGCCGTAGGGCTGGAGGGCGTCGGCGACCTGCATCGCCAGCTCGCGGGTCGGGGTCAGGATGACCGCGCGGGGCTTCTTCTTCTCGGTGTGACCGCCGGCGAGGCGCGCCAGGGTCGGCAGACCGAAGGAGAGGGTCTTGCCGGAGCCGGTGCGGCCACGGCCGAGGATGTCCTTGCCGGCCAGGGCGTCCGGGATGGTCGCGGCCTGGATCGGGAACGGCGCGGTCACGCCGTTCTGCGCGAGCTTGCGGACGATGCCCTCGGGCAGACCGAGGTCGCCGAAGGTCAGGGTGGGCTCGGCGGGGGTGTCGTCGTCGGTGTCGGCATCGGCCGAGGCGCTGACAGCGGCCTCTCCGACGGCAACGGCAGTCACGTCCTCGTCGACGGCGAGAACCTGCACGGCCTCGTCGTTCTCGGGCATGACGGTGTGGTCAGAACTGGAAATGGACATACGAAATGCGAAACCTTCCGGAGTCTCGGCACGCGCCCGTCAACTCCGTGAATTTCGCAAACGACCGCCTCAATGCGGTCCAGCCACGGCTGGGGAGAGAACGCGCCACGCGGCGCTCTCTTAACGGCGCCGGGCAATTGGTATCAAACGATCTACCACCATAGTCAGCCACCACCCTCCAGCGCAAACCGATCCCCTGAGACCCCGCTCACATCCGCCCCCGAGGTCACTCCTACGCGGGCATCCCCGCCTGCGGCGCCGGCTCCGGGACGATCCGCACCCGGGCCGACGCCTGCTCGTGCGCCGACGACGAGGGCTCCGCGGTGGTCGGGTCGGGCGTCGGCGTGGGGGTGTCCTGGGTCGGCGTGGGCGTGTCCGGCGGGGTGCGCGTCGGGGTCGGCCGGGACGGCGGGGTGGTCCGCCCACTCGCCGACGGCTTCACCGGACCCGTCGGCCCGCCCTTGGTGGCGCTCGCGGAGGGCGAGGCGGCACCCGAGGCCGCGTCGGACGCGGTGCCGCTCGACCCCGCCGACGGCGACCCGTCCGCGCCCTCCCGGCCGCCCGCCCGCGCCCCGCCGCCCCCTGGGACCACCGCGCCGCCGTCCGGGGCCGCCCGCCCGCCGTGCCGCCCCGCCGAGTGCGACGGAGCGGGCCCGCCCCCCTCGTGGGCGACGCTCATGCAGCCGGTGGTCGCCGCGGTGACGGCCACCACCGTCGCGGCCAGTCGAACCAGACGAGGGGGTACGGACAGCTGGCGCACGGGCGAGCACCTCCGGGGCGCTGAAAAGCTGGGGCTGAAGCTGAAACGGGAACGGCAACCGCCGGAAAATCGACGTCACCGTTCCCAACTCCCGCTCCCCGCAAGAGGACACGCCCGCTCACGGCCCGGCCGTCACCCGTATCCGAGGGCGTGCAGCCGCGCGTCGTCGATCCCGAAGTGGTGGGCGATCTCGTGGACCACGGTGATCTCCGTCTCCCGGACGACGTCCTCGCGGGCCTCGCACATCCGCAGCGTGGGTCCCCGGTAGATGGTGATGCGGTCGGGCAGCACGCCCGCGTACCACTCGCCCCGGTCGGTCAGCGGCGTCCCTTCGTAGAGGCCGAGCAGCCCAGGGTCCTCGGCGGGGGGCTCGTCCTCGACGAACACCGCCACGTTGTCCATGAGCCGCGTCAGCTCCGGCGGAATCCGGTCCAGGGCTTCGGCGACCAGTTCCTCGAACTCCTCGCGCGTCATCTCCAGCACACGGCCATTGTCGGCCACCCGCCCGCAGATCGGCCTGTCCGTCCGGGTATACGGCACCATCCGCATGGGCATACGGGACCAATGGCCCGCGCCCTCGCTGTCGCCGCCCTGTCCGCCCTGCGGAACATCCCCTCCGCGGTCGGCCGCCGCCGTCGCGGCCGCCGCCCCCGCCCCACCGGCGATCTCACCCTCCAGCCCCGCCCGTACCTCCGCGCCCTGGGCCTCGCCGCCGTCGTCCTCGTAGGCGCGTGGCTCGGCCTGCTCGCCGTGGGGAACGTCCGCGTCCCGGTCGGCCCGATGGACACCCGGATGACGCTGCGCCCGTCCCTGACCGGCGGCACGAAGATCAATGTCTCGCCGCTCGGCTCCCTGGAGCTGAAGTCGCACACGGCCCCCGTCCGCCTCGACGTGGACGTCGACCGCCTCGACCCGGTCCGCTCCGAGGCCCTGGTCAACCACCCCGAGCGCCTCTCGGGCCTCCAGGACGAGGTCACGCGCGACATCGAGCACGGCACCCTCGACCTCGCCCTGCGCTCCTGCGTCGCCGTCGTCTCCGGCGCCACCGCGCTCGGCCTCGCGGTCTACCGCCGCCCCCGCCGCGCACTGGGCGCCGGCGGTCTCGCGCTCGCCCTCCTGACGGCCTCGGGAGGGGCGGCGTACGCGACCTGGAACCCCAATTCGGTCCTGGAGCCGAAGTTCTCCGGCCTGCTCTCCTCGGCCCCCTCGGTCGTCGGCAGCGCACGCTCGATCGTCACCGAATTCGACGTCTACCAGAAGGAGTTGGCGCGCCTGGTGACCAATGTGACGAAGCTCTACGACGTGACGTCGACGCTCCCCGCGTACCGGCCGGACCCGTCCACGATCCGCGTCCTGCACGTCTCGGACATCCATCTGAACCCGGCCAGCTGGAAGATCATCTCCTCCCTCGTCGAGCAGTACGACATCTCGGTCATCGTCGACTCCGGCGACACGATGGACCACGGCTCGGCGGCCGAGAACCCGTTCCTCGACCCGATCAAGGACCTCGGCGCCCCGTACATCTGGGTCCGTGGCAACCACGACTCGGCGACCACCCAGCGCTACCTCGAACACATCAAGAACGTCCGCGTACTCGACAACGGCAAGGCGGTCACCGTCGCCGGGCTGCGCTTCGCCGGCACCGGGGACCCCCAGTACACGCCGGACCGGGCGGTCAAGGCGCAGGGCGACCCGGCCGAGCGCATGGCAGGCATCCGGCTCGCCTCCGCGCTGCGCGACCAGCGGGCGGCGGGCACGCCGGTGGACATCGCGATCGCCCACAACCCGGTGGCCGCCCGCGAGACGGACGGCACGGTCCCACTGGTCCTCGCGGGCCACATCCATCACGAGCAGACCGAGGTGATGAAGCTGGGCACGCGGCTGCGCGTCGAGGGCTCGACCGGCGGCAGCGGTCTGCGCGCCGTCGACGACGCGTCCCCCGACCCGGTGCAGGCGTCGGTCCTCTACCTGGACCGCGACACCCGCCGCCTGCAGGCCTGGGACGAGATCGAACTGGGCGGCCTCGGCCTGACGACGGCACAGGTCAGCCGCCACCTGCCCAAGGAGAACCAGCCGGGCGCGACCCCCTCGCCGACGGCGCCCACGGGCTCGTCCGCGCCCTCTCCCTAAACCGTTTTGGCGATCCCTCCCCGCATCCCATATGCTTCTCACGTCCCCGACGCGCTGCGAAGCGCCCAGGCGGGCCAATTAGCCCTCATCGTCTAGTGGCCCAGGACGCCGCCCTTTCAAGGCGGTAGCACGGGTTCGAATCCCGTTGGGGGCACGCAACACCTTGTGCGACACTTGTGTCGCACAACAGCTTGGTCCTGTGGAGCAGTTTGGAGTGCTCGCCACCCTGTCAAGGTGGAGGCCGCGGGTTCAAATCCCGTCAGGACCGCTGCGATTCGTTCGCGAACCGCGTGGCTGGGTAGCTCAGTTGGTACGAGCGATCGCCTGAAAAGCGATAGGTCGCCGGTTCGATCCCGGCCCCAGCCACAAGATTCAGGCCCCGTCCCCGGACGGGGCCTGTTGCGTTTCCCCGGCGGACCACGGCCCGAGCCGTCTCCCGCCGCCCGAAGGCCGCGCCCAGCCACCTCCCGAAAGCCCTGCCTCCGACGGGGCTTTCGGCGTATCCGGGTGCGGTCACCCGACCGGGTCACGCCCCCGGCGCCACCGCGTGGGCCGCTTCCGTGGTGCGGCCACCCGGATGGCGGTGGCGCCAGACCCAGAAGATCGTGGTCGACAGGAGGGCCCAGGCCGTGAGGACCACGAACGGGAACACGTGCTGGTGCCCGCCGAAGTACACAGCCGTGTGCTGAGCGTTCACGGACGCGCCCGGCGGGAGCCAGCGGCCGATGCGGCCGAGCGCCGACGGCAGCAGCGGCCACGACACCGCGCCGCCCGACGACGGGTTGCCGAGGAGCACCATCAGCCCCCACGTCGGGATCATCGCCCATCGCCCGAACAGCGTGTTGAACATCGTGAAGACCATCCCCGACGTGAACATCGTCAGCGCGAGGATCGCCCAGGACGAGGCGAACGGCAGATCGAGCGCGCCCAGCCACCAGTCCACGACCGCCGCGATCACGAAGGCCCCGAGCAGCGCGTACGCCACCGTGTACGCGATGCGCTCCAGCGGATTGAGGGCACGCGCGTGCACGCTCAGCTGGATCGCGCCGACGAAGCCGATGATGACCGCGGCCAGCGAGATGTAGAAGATCGCGAGGCCGCGCGGGTCGCCCTTCTGGAGCGGCTTGATGTCGGTCACGGTGACGGGGACCCCGAGCCCGGCCCCGACCTCCGGGGCGGTCTCGGCCAGGACCTGCGCGACCGAGGCACCGGAGGCGCCCGAGACCTCGAGCGCGACGCGGTCACCCTGCCGCACGTCGAGGATCGCGAAGACCTTCTGCTGGTCCACGCCCTCCACGGCCGCCGCGATGCTGTCGTAGGGGTGCACTTCGAGGGACGCGTTCAGCGCCTTCTCCATGCCGGCCAGGAACGCCCCGCCGTGCGTCGCGTTCGCCGCGCCCACCACCGCCACGGGAATCCGGTGCGGCGTCGGGTTCGCCATCGTGTACGTGTACGAGCCCGCGAAGAGGCCTGCGGCGGCGGCCAGGATGAACACGAGGACGGTCGCGGGCAGGAACGGCGACTTCTTGAAGTCTTCCCAGCGCTCCCCGCGCGTGGGCGCCCGCCCGTGGGCGCCGTGCTCATGATCGTCGTCGCTCGGCTCCGGCATACGGACACGTTAAAACACCTATAACGGACCTTCAGTGGCAATCGCCTAGGTATCAGCCGAAACCGGCCCACCTCAAAACCATTCGCCACCCGTTTCTCCGAGGTGAGATCCTGGAGGACGTATGTCTACGCAGCCTGCCCCCGTCCTCGGCACCCTCGCCCAGCGCCTGTCCGAGCTGTCCCTGCGCGATGCGCACCGGCTCGGCCGCAGGCTCGAAGGTGCGCGCCGCATCCGCAAGCCCGAAGCCCGGGCCGCCGTACTCGCCGAGATCGAGGCGGAGGCCGAGAAGGCCGAGGCCCGGACGGCGAAGCGTCACGGCCGGTACGAGGCGCTCGAGATCACGTATCCCGAGCAGCTTCCCGTCAGCCAGAAGAAGGACGAGATCGCCGACGCGATCCGCGACCACCAGGTCGTGATCGTCGCGGGCGAGACCGGCTCCGGCAAGACGACCCAGATCCCCAAGATCTGTCTCGAGCTCGGCCGCGGCGTGCGCGGCATGATCGGCCACACCCAGCCCCGCCGGCTCGCGGCCCGCACCGTCGCAGAGCGGATCGCGGACGAGATGGACACCCCGCTGGGCGAGGCCGTCGGCTGGAAGGTCCGCTTCACGGACCAGGTCAACCCGGACGCGACGTTCGTGAAGCTGATGACGGACGGCATCCTGCTCGCCGAGATCCAGACGGACCGCGAGCTGCGCGCGTACGACACGATCATCATCGACGAGGCCCACGAGCGGTCCCTGAACATCGACTTCCTGCTCGGCTATCTGGCGCAGCTGCTGCCCAAGCGCCCGGACCTGAAGGTCGTCATCACCTCCGCGACGATCGACCCCGAGCGCTTCTCGCGCCACTTCGGGGACGCGCCGATCGTCGAGGTCAGCGGCCGTACGTATCCCGTCGAGGTGCGCTACCGACCGCTGCTCGAAGAGGACTCCGACGAGGCCGACCGGGACCAGATCACCGCGATCACGGACGCCGTCGAGGAGCTCCAGGGCGAGGGCAAGGGCGACATCCTCGTCTTCCTGTCCGGGGAGCGCGAGATCCGCGACACGGCGGACGCGCTGGAGAAGAAGAAGTTCCGGTTCACCGAGGTCCTGCCGCTCTACGCGCGCCTGTCGCACGCGGAGCAGCACCGCGTCTTCCAGCGCCCCTCGGGATCGGTGCGCCGCATCGTCCTCGCGACGAACGTCGCGGAGACGTCCCTGACCGTCCCCGGCATCAAATACGTGATCGACCCGGGCACCGCCCGCATCTCGCGGTACTCGCACCGCACGAAGGTGCAGCGCCTGCCCATCGAGGCGGTCAGCCAGGCCAGCGCCAACCAGCGCATGGGCCGCTGCGGCCGTACGTCGGACGGCATCTGCATCCGCCTGTACTCGGAGGACGACTTCCTCGCCCGCCCCGAGTTCACGGACGCGGAGATCCTGCGGACGAATCTCGCCTCCGTCATCCTCCAGATGACCGCGGCCGGGCTCGGCGACATCGAGAAGTTCCCCTTCATCGACCCGCCGGACCACCGCAACATCCGCGACGGCGTGCAGCTCCTCCAGGAGCTGGGCGCGCTGAACCCGGCGGAGAAGGACGTCCGTAAGCGCCTCACCGAGCAGGGCCGCAAGCTCGCCCAGCTGCCGGTGGACCCGCGCCTGGCCCGGATGGTCCTGGAAGCCGACAAGAACGGCTGTGTGCGCGAGGTCATGGTGATCGCGGCCGCACTGTCCATCCAGGACCCGCGCGAGCGCCCCAGCGAGAAGCAGGCGCAGGCGGACCAGCAGCACGCCCGCTTCAAGGACGAGACGTCCGACTTCCTGGCGTTCCTCAACCTCTGGCGCTATGTGCGCGAGCAGCAGAAGACGCTCGGCTCGTCCGCGTTCCGCCGCATGTGCAAGTCGGAGTACCTGAACTTCCTGCGCATCCGCGAGTGGCAGGACATCTACACGCAGCTGCGCACGGTCGCGAAGCAGATGGGCATCCACCTCAACGAGGACGACGCCCCCGAGCAGCAGGTCCACATCTCCCTCCTCGCCGGTCTCCTCTCCCACATCGGGATGAAGGACGTGAAGGAGTCCACGGACAAGGACCCCAAGCAGCGCGGCGGGCGGAACGAGTACCTGGGCGCGCGCAACGCCAAGTTCGCGGTCTTCCCCGGCTCCGCCCTCTTCAAGAAGCCACCGCGCTTCATCATGTCCGCCGAGCTCGTCGAGACGTCGCGCCTGTGGGCCCGCGTCAACGCGAGGATCGAGCCGGAGTGGGTCGAGCCCCTCGCCGAGCACCTCCTGAAGCGCACATACAGCGAGCCGCACTGGGAGAAGGACCAGGCCGCCGTGATGGCGTACGAGAAGGTGACGCTGTACGGCGTCCCGCTCGTCGCCCAGCGCAAGGTGAACTACGGGCGCATCGACCCCGAGGTGAGCCGCGAGCTGTTCATCAGGAACGCGCTGGTCGAGGGCGACTGGCGCACGCACCACAAGTTCTTCTCGGACAACCGCAAGCTGCTCACCGAGGTCGAGGAGCTGGAGCACCGCGCCCGCCGCCGCGACATCGTCGTCGACGACGAGACACTCTTCGACTTCTACGACCAGCGGGTCCCGGAGCATGTCGTCTCGGGCGCCCACTTCGACAGCTGGTGGAAGCAGAAGAAGCGGGACGAGCCCGAACTCCTGGACTTCGAGCGGTCGATGCTCATCCGCGAGTCCGCGGAGGCCATCACCAAGGACGACTATCCGGACTCGTGGCGCCAAGGCCCGCTGAAGTTCCGGGTGACGTACCAGTTCGAGCCGGGCGCGGACGCGGACGGCGTGACCGTCCACATCCCGCTCCAGGTCCTCAACCAGGTCACCGACGAGGGCTTCGACTGGCAGATCCCCGGCCTGCGCGAGGAGGTCGTGATCGAGCTGATCCGTTCCCTGCCGAAGCCGGTCCGCCGGCACTACGTCCCGGCGCCGAACTACGCGAAGGCGTTCCTGGAGCGGGCCGTGCCCCTGCAGGAGCCGATGCCCACCACGCTCGCCCGCGAGCTCCAGCGCATGGTCGGCGTCCCCGTCACGGCGGATGACTTCGACCTGTCCCGCGTACCCGACCACCTGAAGATCACGTTCAGGATCGTCGACGAGCGGCGCAGGACCCTCGCCGAGGACAAGGACCTGGAGGCACTCAAGCTGCGCCTCAAGCCGAAGGCCCGCAAGGCGATCTCGCAGGCGGCAGCGGCTACGGCCGAACGCTCGGGCGGCGAGTCCGTGGAGCGCTCGGGCCTCACGGACTGGACGATCGGCACGCTGAGCCGCGTCTTCGAGACCCGGCGCGCCGGCCAGCCCGTCAAGGCGTATCCGGCGCTGGTCGACGACGGGGACACCGTCTCGGTTCGGCTCTTCGACACGGAGGCCGAGCAGCAGCAGGCCATGTGGAGGGGCACGCGCCGGCTGATCCTGCGCAACATCCCGGTCAACCCGGGCAAGTTCGCCTCGGACAAGCTGACCAACCCCCAGAAGCTCGCCCTGTCCGCGAACCCGCACGGCTCGGTCCAGGCGCTCTTCGACGACTGCGCCATGGCCTCCTGCGACAAGCTCATCGCGGACTTCGGCGGCCCCGCCTGGGACGAGGAGTCGTACCGCAAGCTCTACGACAAGGTGCGCGCCGAGATCGTCGACACGACCGTACGGACGGTGGGCCAGGTACAGCAGGTCCTCGCCGCCTGGCAGGCCTGCGAGCGCCGCCTGAAGTCGACGAAGAGCCCGACGCTGCTCGCCAATCTCACGGACGTACGGGCGCAGTTGACGGCGCTGATCCGCCCCGGCTTCGTCACGGACACGGGCCTGCGGCGCCTGCCCGACCTGGTGCGTTACCTGGTCGCCGCGGACCGGCGCCTGACCCAGATGCCGACGAACGTCCAGCGGGACACGTCGCGCATGGAGAAGGTCCACGAGATGCGGGACGAGTACGCGTGGCTGCTCGAACAGATGCCGCAGGGGCGGCCCGTGCCGCAGGAAGTCCTGGACATCCGCTGGATGCTGGAGGAGCTGCGGGTCAGCTACTTCGCCCACGCGCTCGGCACCGCGTACCCGGTCTCGGACAAGCGGATCGTGAAGGCGATCGACGCGGCAGCGCCGTAACGGACCCGGCACGTTAAGTGAGTTCGACCGCCGGGCCTGCGCTGCTGTACAGTCTCATCTCGCAGCACAGAGCAACACCAAGTGCCGCGAGCAAGGTCCTGTGGAGCAGTTTGGAGTGCTCGCCACCCTGTCAAGGTGGAGGCCGCGGGTTCAAATCCCGTCAGGACCGCACGTAAGACTGAGGCCCGCATCCCGCAAGGGGTGCGGGCCTCAGTCGTGTGCCGCCAACCCGCGTCATGCGCCCCCAACCCGCAGGCCACGCCCGCGGCGTAGCCGCCGTCAAACGCAGCACCTCCCGTCAGGACCGCACGCAGAACTGAGGCCCGTACCCCGCAGAGGGGTGCGGGCCTCAGTCGTGTGCGCGCACGCGCGTAAGGCCCCGCCCCGCCTGTCCGCGCCTCCGCACCCCACCCCCTGCCGTCTTGACGGCATCCCGCTCCCCCGGTACTCAGACAGCAAGGGATTCCCGACCCGGAGGTGGCGCATGGCGGCATCCGCCCGGCACGAGACGCGCGCCCTGCTGCGCGCCCACCTCTCCGCCGCCTCCGGCTACCGCCATCTGACCCGGCACTGCCCCGTCTGCCACCAACTCCTGCGCCTCGCCCTGGAGCCCGGCAGAGAGCCCACAGGAGGCCCCGAGATGGACTACGGGGCCCCGGAGGACGAAAGTCCCTCCACCGCCTGACCGAAGGCGCCGGACGGCGGCCCCAACCGGTGGGAGCCGGGGGGGAGCACGGCGGACACCGCGACGCGAATCCCCTCTAACCCAAGGGCCGCACCAGCAACAAGTGTGCGAGCGTGTGACGGGTGTCACGGGACCAGTTTTAGAAACAGCGTTTCTTACACCCGCCCTACAACACCTCAATTTAATATGTGCAATTGCACTACCCCTGGGGCCCGCCCGGGCACTCGCGAAGATCCACCCCGGGACCCCTCGGACGAACCTCCCCGACGGCCCGCCGAGCACCCGCCCGCGGCCCCCGGCAAGACGCCGCCGGTACTCGATCAGGGACCCACAGGGCCGCCCACAAAGCCACGCGCCAGACCCGGCGGACCGCCCCACCCGCACGGATCCGCGCATAAAAAAATCGCGCTGGACCCGGCGGAGTCCAGCGCGATCGACGACGCACCCGTGAAGCATGAGTAGGCGTGGGCCTGTTGGGGCAGGACCCGCGTCGTATGGAGCTATAGGTTGGGCGCGAAATGGGCTGGGGAGCCCGGAACGCCCGGTTTATTCAGTTGTTCAGGCCTCGCTGCGCTGCTGCGGAATGCCCGCGAGCAGTGCGCGGACCTCCGCCTCGCGGTAGCGGCGGTGCCCGCCGAGCGTGCGAATCGACGTGAGCTTGCCAGCCTTTGCCCAGCGCGTCACCGTCTTCGGGTCGACGCGGAACATCGTGGCGACCTCAGCCGGGGTCAGCAGCGGCTCGGCATCAGGGGTGCGAGCGGTCATGAGCGGCCTCCTCGGGAGAACCGAACCTTCTCGGTTCATTCCTCTAAATTCTGCACCTTGACCCGCGTTGCCCGAAATGGCGGACGCGGGTCGAGTCGGTTATAGGACGAACGGCTTGTCCTCGGCACTACAACTACACCATCCGTCCAGCCACGTCGGCCAAACCGATGGAATTGCCCTCCCAGGTGTTCATCAGCGACGGAAGCCGATGGACCATGCCATAGCGGACAGTCACGCCACTGTGACGATCAGTCACAGTGGCGCCAGGAGTCACGAGACCCCCCATAGCGTGCAATGCTGAGATTTCGGCTGAACGCGGACGAAAGCAGCCGAGCGGAGCCCTCCCCGAACTCCTTGTCCTATTTTGGCACGAGGAGGGGTGATGGGCGCAAGGGCGTAGTAAGTGCGGTCCATCACGCTTAGGGCAAAAGCCCGGATCGGGACCTACGTCCCCGCACACCCGTACGGTCAGTTCGCGAACTGCCGGTCCCGCACGGCACGCCAGCGTTCCATCAGCCGCGCGTACGCCGCCTCGGCCCCGTCACCGTCACCGCGCCGCAGCGCCTCGATCCCCTCCGCCACGTCCGCAGCGGAATGATCACCATCCAGATCCTCCGCGGACAAAGCGTGCACCAGGCCGCCGTAGTCGAGTTCGACGAATGAACGCGGATGGAACTCTTCGAGCCAGCGCCCCACATCCACGAGACCGTCGATCAGCGGCCCTTCGTCCATCGTGTCCCGCAGCGTGCGAAGCCCCCGCGCCACCCGGCGCCGCGCCTGCACCATCGGCGTCCGGTAGCGCAGCACCGGCGCCACTCCGTCAGCGGCCCCCTTGCCGTACTCACGCTCCTCGTCCGAGACGAGCACGAACCAGTTCAGCGGGATCTGCCAGGTGGACGTGCGGATCCAGGGGCGGGCGTCCGGGTTGCGGGCGAGCCAGCGCTCGTAGTCCGCGGCGGACTGCCGGCGCACCACCGGCGGGAGCACCGCGTCCAGCACCGGTGTCGGCAGGCGGCCCGGCAGCTCGTCCAGCGCCTGCCAGCCGCGCAGCCGCGTGCGCCACGGACACACGCACACCACCCCGTCCGTCTCGATGACGAACGCGTCGTCGCTCTCGTGCACCGGCACGGGCACCGGCGGCGTCGGCAGCAAGTCGGCCAGCGAGCGGCGCAGTTCGTCCTGGTAGGACGGGCGTTCGCGGCGCTGCGCGTAGCGCTCCCAGTGGCTCCGCTCGGGCTCGGGGAACGCCGCGAGGGGTTCGTACACGCGCAGATACGACGCGTAGGGCACGGTCACCGAAGACACCTTGGGCACGGCTGCTCCCTCCCCCGGACTGCGCCTGGAAAACACTGCAAATCGTCCCATGGCCGAAGGTGAACGCACCTGGCCGGACACGCGCGTACTCCAGGAGAGGGTGATCCTCGGCACTGCGCGTCTGGCGGCTCGGCGCAGGCTCTAGTGCTGCCCCGCGCAAGTTCGTGGAGGGGTGTTGGGCCTGATCAGGCGGTCTTGAGTGGGCTGCCGTCATAGGTCCACCTGAACGGCTTCGCGGTCTCGTTGCGGCCGATGACGTAACTCTCCAGCTTGTCGATGAGGTCATCGCGGCTGGAGAAGTCACCGTGTCGCAGCACGCGGCGGGTCAGGACGGAGAAGAACAGCTCGATCTGGTTGAGCCAGGAGGCGTGCGGCGGGGTCCAGTGCACGTGCCAGCGCGGGTGGTCGGCGAGCCACGCCTTGGTGTGTTTGGCGGTGTGGGAGGAGCCGTTGTCCAGCACGACATGGATGTCCTGGTCTGGGGCGATGACCGTGTCGAGCTGGTCGAGGAAGGCGGTGAACGTCGCTGCGTCGTTGCGGGCGATGATCTCGGTGAGGACCTCGCCGGTGCGCACGTCCAGGGCGGCGACCAGCGAGGCGGTGCCGTGGCGGCGGTACTCGAACTCCTCGCGAGCGGGCTCGCCTGGCCTGACGGGACGACCGGGGTGGCGCCTGGCGCGGGCGGCGATCGCGGTCTTCTCGTCGATGGACAGCACCACCGCCCCTTCAGGTGGGTCGCGGTACAGGTCGCACACGTCCGCGACACGGTCCCAGAAGTCAGGGGTGTCTCGGCGGGTGAGCCAGCCGCGGACCCGGTGCGGCTTGAGGTCCAAGTCGGCCAAGATCCGGCCGACTTGGGAGGCAGAAATGGTGGCGAAGACAGTGCCGGCGACCTGGGCGGCGATCGTGCGGTGCGACCAGGTCGCTTCCGGGTGCGGGGGCACACTGGTGGCGGCGGCCACGATCGCCACCGTCACCTGGGGCCCGTATGCCTTGGGCCGGCCCGAGCGGGCGGCGTCCTTCAGCCCGTCCCGGCCCAGAGCGGCGAACCGTCCGCGCCACTTACGGACCGTGTTCACGCTGACCGCCAGGTCCCGCGCGATAGCCCCATTGCTCAGGCCCTCACCCGCCGCCAGCACAATCCGCGCCCGGAGCACCGCCCGCACCTGCGCTTTCAGGGAGACCGCTGTACGGATCAGACACTCGCGCACCCTCTCGTCCAACTCCACCACGACCGCCTCGACCATCCCGGCCACACCCTCGCCCACCCCGACCAAAGTGATGATCATGGCGTATGCGGGGGTAACCCAGCAGGATGGACCCGTGCCGAAGAATCCGCCCGAGTCCATGCAGGATCACCTGCGCCACCGTCTGAACGTCCGCGCCAAGGAACGCTGGCCCCAGCTCGCCCGCGTCCAGGTGCGCTTCCGCTCCGGATTCGCCTACGTGGCAGGGGAACTGCCGGGCGAGGAGGAACCGCTGCCGCTGTGCCGCCTGCGCTTCACCGGCGTCCTGCACACCTGGGGCTTCGCCCTCTACCTCGCCAGCCGAGGCAAGTACGAGGACAACTTCCTGCCCACCGGACTGCCCTTCGGCTCACCCGAAGACGCCCTGGACTGCGCCTGCGGCTTTTACCTCGGCGACCCGACACCCTGATCAACACCCCTCCACGAACTTGCGCGGGGCAGCACTAGTCTCTTGCCCAACGGGACCCGCCACCCGTACGGGCACCGTCTCCAACCGCCGCTACTTACCCGGGAGTCACCACAGTGACCGACGTAACCGGCGCCCCTGCCGATGTTCTGCACACCCTGTTCCACTCGGAACAGGGCGGCCATGAGCAAGTCGTGCTCTGCCAGGACCGCGCCAGTGGCCTCAAGGCCGTCATCGCCCTCCACAGCACCGCCCTGGGCCCCGCCCTCGGCGGCACCCGCTTCTACCCGTACGCGAACGAGGCGGAGGCCGTCGCCGACGCCCTGAACCTCGCGCGCGGGATGTCGTACAAGAACGCCATGGCCGGCCTCGACCACGGCGGCGGCAAGGCCGTGATCATCGGTGACCCCGAGACGATCAAGAGCGAGGAACTGCTGCTCGCCTACGGCCGCTTCGTCGCCTCGCTCGGCGGGCGCTACGTGACGGCGTGCGACGTCGGCACCTACGTCGCCGACATGGACGTCGTCGCGCGCGAGTGCCGCTGGACGACCGGGCGCTCCCCCGAGAACGGCGGCGCCGGCGACTCGTCCGTGCTCACCGCCTTCGGTGTCTTCCAGGGCATGCGGGCCTCCGCCCAGCACCTGTGGGGCGACCCGACGCTGCGCGGCCGCAAGGTCGGCGTCGCGGGCGTCGGCAAGGTCGGCCACCACCTCGTGGAGCACCTCCTCACGGACGGCGCCGAGGTCGTGATCACGGATGTGCGCGAGGAGTCCGTACGGCGGATTCAGGACAAGCACCCGTCCGTGCAGGCGGTGGCGGACACCGAGGCGCTCATCACCACCGAGGGCCTCGACATCTACGCCCCGTGCGCTCTGGGCGGCGCGCTCAACGACCACTCCGTCCCGGTCCTCACGGCGAAGATCGTCTGCGGCGCGGCCAACAACCAGCTCGCCCACCCGGGCGTGGAGAAGGACCTCGCCGACCGCGGGATCCTCTACGCGCCCGACTACGTCGTGAACGCCGGCGGAGTGATCCAGGTCGCCGACGAGCTGCACGGCTTCGACTTCGACCGGTGCAAGGCCAAGGCGTCGAAGATCTTCGACACGACGCTGGCCATATTCGCGCGTGCGAAGTCGGACGGGATTCCGCCGGCCGCCGCGGCCGACCGGATCGCCGAGCAGCGCATGGCGGAGGCCCGCCGGCGCTGACGTTCGGGGTGCCCGGGAGCGGCCCGTGGGCGGATGCGGGAGACAAGACTCACGCCCGTCGGCGGGTCGCTCGCCAAGAAGAGGTTAAAATCGCAGCTGACCAGCGAGGACAGGGCACCTTGCTGGTTCTGCGCCCAGGCGCGTCCTGCGGGCGACGTACCGTATGGCCGCGGGAGCAGGTACCGTGGAAGCCCTAAGGACGGGTCTCTCTGCGGAGAGCCCGTTCGAGATCATGAACGCGTGTCAAGACTCTGGGGCCGTCGAGCCCCGTCACCGAGGGGGTCGAGCCATGGGGCGCGGCCGGGCAAAGGCCAAGCAGACGAAGGTCGCCCGCCAGCTGAAGTACAGCAGCGGCGGGACTGACCTCTCGCGTCTGGCCAATGAGCTGGGCGCTTCGACCTCGAATCAGCCGCCGAATGGCGAGCCGTTCGAGGACGACGACGAGGAAGACGACCCGTACGCCCAGTACGCGGATCTGTATAACGACGACGAGGATGACGAGGACTCTGACGAGTCCGGTCCCTCGTCGCAGCGCCGCGGCGCTTGACCTCGCAGTCCTGCAGTCTGCAGTCCAGCAGTAGTTCTTCGCAGTTCTCGTTTTCGTAGCAACTGCACTTCACCCGGTCCGGGGTGGTAACACCGCCGGACCGGGTTTTGTGCTGCCCTGCGGGTCTTACTTGCTGTAGTCACCCGTGAGCGCCGCGCCCGTGGCGTGCTCGCCGCGCTCGGTGATCTCACCGGCGACCCACGAGTCCACGCCGCGGTCGGCGAGCGTCGCGAGCGCGGAGTCCACCGCGTCCTGCGGGACGATCGCCATCATGCCGACGCCCATGTTCAGCGTCTTCTCGAGCTCCAGGCGCTCCACGGCGCCGGCCTTGCCGACGAGGTCGAAGATCGCGCCGGGTGCCCATGTGGAGCGGTCCACGGTGGCGTGCAGGCCGTCCGGGATGACCCGGGCCAGGTTGGCCGCGAGGCCGCCGCCCGTGATGTGGCTGTACGCGTGGACGTCCGTGGTGCGGGTCAGCGCCAGGCAGTCCAGCGAGTAGATCTTGGTGGGCTCCAGAAGCTCCTCGCCGAGCGTGCGGCCGAGCTCCTCGATGTGCTGGTCGAGCTTCAGGTTCGCGCGGTCGAAGAGGACGTGGCGGACCAGCGAGTACCCGTTCGAGTGAAGACCGGAGGACGCCATGGCGATCACCGCGTCACCCGTACGGATACGATCCGGGCCGAGCAGCCGGTCGGCCTCCACGACGCCGGTGCCGGCGCCCGCGACGTCGAAGTCGTCCGGGCCGAGCAGGCCCGGGTGCTCCGCGGTCTCGCCGCCGACGAGGGAGCAGCCGGCGAGGACACAGCCCTCGGCGATGCCCTTCACGATGGCGGCGACACGCTCGGGGTGCACCTTGCCGACACAGATGTAGTCGGTCATGAACAGCGGCTCGGCGCCGCACACCACGATGTCGTCCATGACCATCGCGACAAGGTCGTGACCGATGGTGTCGTACACGCCGAGGCGGCGGGCGATGTCGACCTTCGTGCCGACTCCGTCCGTGGCGGAGGCGAGCAGCGGACGCTCGTAACGCTTGAAGGCGGAGGCGTCGAAGAGACCGGCGAATCCGCCGAGACCGCCGAGGCCGGCGACCTCGGGGCGCTGCGTCTTCTTCACCCACTCCTTCATCAGTTCGACGGCGCGGTCGCCCGCTTCGATGTCGACGCCCGCGGACGCATAGCTGGCACCAGGTGTCTCAGACATGGCTTGAGAACTTTCGTGTCGTACGACGGGGGTCTTACGGGCGACGGAGGGCGTCGGTGGCGGCGGTGTTCGCCGGTCCTGCCGCGAGCTCGGTCTCCAGGAGCTGCTTGCCGAGCAGCTCGGGGTCGGGGAGGTCCATCGGGTACTCGCCGTCGAAGCAGGCGCGGCAGAGGTTCGGCTTGTCGATGGTCGTGGCCTCGATCATGCCGTCGATGGAGATGTAGGAGAGGGAGTCGGCGCCCAGGGACTTGCCGATCTCGTCGATCGACATGCCGTTGGCGATCAGCTCGGCACGCGTCGCGAAGTCGATGCCGAAGAAGCACGGCCACTTCACGGGGGGAGAGGAGATCCGGATGTGGATCTCGGCCGCGCCCGCTTCGCGGAGCATGCGGACCAGGGCGCGCTGGGTGTTGCCGCGCACGATCGAGTCGTCGACGACGACCAGCCGCTTGCCCTTGATGACTTCCTTGAGCGGGTTGAGCTTCAGCCGGATACCGAGCTGCCGGATGGTCTGCGAGGGCTGGATGAAGGTCCGGCCGACGTACGCGTTCTTGACCAGTCCCGCGCCGAACGGAATGCCGGAGGCCTCCGCGTAACCGATCGCGGCGGGGGTGCCCGATTCCGGCGTCGCTATGACCAGGTCGGCCTCGACCGGTGCTTCCTTGGCGAGTTTGCGGCCCATCTCCACGCGGGAGAGGTACACGTTCCGCCCGGCGATGTCGGTGTCGGGGCGGGCCAGGTACACGTACTCGAAGACACAGCCCTTGGGCTTCGCTTCTGCGAATCGAGAGGTGCGCAGGCCGTTCTCGTCGATGGCGACGAACTCGCCCGGCTCGATCTCGCGCACGTAGCTCGCGCCACAGATGTCGAGGGCGGCGGACTCGGAGGCGACGACCCAGCCGCGCTCGAGCCGGCCGAGGACCAGCGGGCGGATGCCCTGCGGGTCGCGGGCCGCGTAGAGGGTGTGCTCGTCCATGAAGACGAGGGAGAAGGCGCCCCGAACATCCGGAAGGATCTTGGCGGCGGCGTCTTCAATGGTCAGCGGCTTGCCGTCGTCGTCGACCTGGCCCGCGAGGAGCGCGGTGACGAGGTCGGTGTCGTTGGTCGCCGCGAGCTGGGTGTTGCGGCCGTTCTCCTTGGGGAGGGCCGCGACCATCTCGGCGAGCTGCGCCGTATTGACCAGGTTGCCGTTGTGGCCGAGCGCGATCGAGCCGTGCGCGGTGGCACGGAACGTCGGCTGGGCGTTCTCCCACACGGAGGCGCCGGTGGTCGAGTAGCGGGCGTGACCGACCGCGATATGACCTTGGAGCGAACTGAGGGAGGTCTCGTCGAAGACCTGGGACACGAGGCCCATGTCCTTGAAGACGAGAATCTGGGAGCCGTTGCTCACCGCGATTCCCGCGGATTCCTGACCTCGATGCTGGAGGGCGTAGAGCCCGAAGTAAGTGAGCTTGGCGACCTCTTCACCGGGAGCCCAGACACCGAAGACGCCGCAAGCGTCCTGGGGGCCTTTCTCGCCGGGGAGCAGATCATGATTGAGTCGACCGTCACCACGTGGCACGCCTCCGAGTGTAGGCGAGATCGACCACTGGTCCGAATTGGCGAACGTGATCCCGCGCCTGATCGAGCCGGGCGCGCCCGGCTCTGAGGCCGTGGCCCGGGGGTGCTTCGCCCCTCACCGGCCCCCTTTCCGCCCGCCCCGCCCCTTCGGCGCGATCATGGCGCTGACCTGGTTCTTCTTGTGCTACGGGCATCGCTGTGCGGGCTCGGGGGCGGCGTCGGCGGCGGGTGCGGGGCGGTGGGCACCGGAGGGGGCGGCGCCGGGCGCGACGGCGGGTGCGAGTGTGACGGAATTCGCTGCGGAGGTGCGGGGGCGGGGGCCGGGGATGGGGAGCCAGGGCCGGGAGCCGGGGGTGCCGTCGGGTCAGCCGCGGCCTGCCCCCGCCACGGCCCCGGTTCCGTCGGGGGCCGTCAGCGTGAGGGTGCGGCCCTGGATCTCGTACGACAGCTTCTGGGCGAAGAGCTTCAGGAGGGCGCGTTCGGTGGCCATGCGCGGGCCCTGGCAGAGCACGCGGGTCGTGACCGGCCTGCCGAGGGTGAGGTGGCCGTCGCGGAACTCGGCCTTCGCGCGGAAGCGGTTGCAGCCGAGGCTGCCGGTGGCTGCGCCGTCCTTGCCCGCCTCGCCGGACTTTTCGAAGGTCATCCTGGCCCGGCCCGCCACCTCCGGCGGGAGCGAGGTCGCGACGTCGTCGGAGAGCAGGCTCGTGACGGTCCACTCGGTGCCGGTCAGCGGGGCCGGACGCTCCTTGACCAGGGCGATCGTGTCGCCGTCGTCGGTGGTGAGCGTCAGGTGGTCACCGTCGGTCCTGGCCTCGTTGCTGCCGCCGATGGCCCGGCTGAAGGTCTTCTCGAAGTCCCGCTGCTTCTTGTCCATGCACATCGACATCGTCATGGTGCTCCTGCCGATACGGATCGTGTCGCCGTCGATCTCGGCCTCCGCGTCGAAGCTGTTGCAGCCGTTGTAGCCGCGGGCCCGGTCAGCCGAGGGGAACTCCACGTACGCGCTCTCGGGGGCCTGCGCGGTGGCGCCGTCGACGGTGACGCTCTCGACGTTCCAGCGGACCCCGGTGACGGGCGTACTCCCGACGGACACGGTCTGTGATCCGCACGCTGCGACGGCCGCGAGGGGCAGGAGCGCGGCCAGGACGGTGAGGTTCCGGGATTGCGTGTGCATGGCGGTTGGACGGGCGGGGTGGGCGGATCGGTTCCCACCGGTCCGCCGTCCGGGTCAGCCCATGATCGGCAGCAGCTTGCTGAGATCGGCCCGTTCGCCGCTCGCGCTGACCTTCGCGTCGTCCAGGGCGGCGCGCCACCCGACGCGTCCGGTGGCGAGGCGGATCCAGGTGAGCGGGTCCGTCTCGACGACGTTCGGCGGGGTGCCGCGGGTGTGGCGGGGGCCCTCGACGCACTGGACGACGGCGAACGGCGGGATCCGCACCTCGGTCGACGCGCCGGGCGCCTTCACGGCAAGGGCGTCGGCGAGCAACCGGGTGCAGGCGGCGAGCGCCTGGCGGTCGTACGGGACGTCGAGGCCGGGCAGCGCGTCGTTGAGGTCGTCGGTGTGGACGACGAGTTCGACGGTACGGGTGACGAGGAAGTCGGCGAGGGTCATCGCGCCGAAACGGGTGGGGATCAGCCGGGTGTCGGGGGCCTCGCCCAAGGCCTCTTCGATACGGGCCGTGGTGCGCGCGAAGAGCTCGGACGGCTGTGCGCTCGCGGCGAGTTCACGGGTGCCGTCGGCGATGGCGCCGGACTCGGTCGCGGTTCCCGACGGCCAGTCCAGGAGCGGGAGTTCATGCTGGGCCGGCTCCGGCATCTCCAGCCCCCTGGCCACCGCGCCGACCGCCATCGTGAAGTGCGCCGCCAATTCCCGTACGGTCCAGTCACCGAGCCGGGTCGGGGCGCTGAGCTGCTCCGGGGTGAGCGTGAACACCGCGTCCCGCACCTGCCCGAACTGCGCGAGAACGGCCTTCCGGATCTTGGCGGAATCATAGGAACGCGCACGCTTCTTGGCCGGAGACATGGGGCGAGCCTATGCCTTGGGCGCCAGGCGCATGCCGTACGAACGAGAGCCCCCACCCGGCACTTCACAGCCCGGGTGAGGGCTCTTGTTCGTAAGGACGATCGTCAGGCCAGCAGTGCCGGGATCGTTGCCTCGTGGGCCTCTCGGAGGGCCGTGAGGGGGAGGGTGAACTCGCCCTGGAGCTCCACCGCGTCGCCGTCGACCACGCCGATGCGGGTGGCCGGGAGGCCGCGTGCGCCGCACATGTCGGTGAAACGCAGCTCCTCGCTCCGCGGGACGGCGACGACCGCGCGGCCCGCCGACTCGGAGAACAGGAACGTGAACGCGTCCAGGCCGTCGGGCACGATGAGCCGCGCGCCCTTGTCGCCGAGCATCGCCGACTCGACCACGGCCTGGATCAGGCCGCCGTCGGACAGGTCGTGCGCGGCGTCGACCATGCCGTCGCGGGACGCCGAGATCAGGATGTCGGCGAGCAGCCGCTCCCGCTCCAGGTCGACCTGCGGGGGCAGACCGCCGAGGTGGTCGTGGACGACCTGCGACCAGGCCGAGCCGCCGAACTCCTCGCGGGTGTCGCCGAGCAGGTAGAGGAGCTGGCCCTCTTCCCTGAAGGCGACCGGCGTGCGGCGGGCGACATCGTCGATGACGCCGAGCACGGCCACGACGGGCGTCGGGTGGATCGCCGCCTCACCCGTCTGGTTGTACAGCGAGACGTTGCCGCCGGTCACCGGCGTGCCGAGGATCTGGCAGGCGTCGGCGAGACCGCGGATGGCCTCGACGAACTGCCACATGACGTCCGGGTCCTCGGGCGAACCGAAGTTCAGGCAGTCGGAGATCGCGAGCGGCTTGGCGCCGGTCGTCGCGACGTTCCGGTACGCCTCGGCGAGGGCGAGCTGCGCGCCGTGGTACGGGTCGAGCTTCGCGTACCGGCCGTTGCCGTCGGTCGCGATGGCGACGCCGAGCCCCGACTCCTCGTCGATACGGATCATGCCCGAGTCCTCGGGCTGCGCGAGGACGGTGTTGCCCTGCACGAAGTGGTCGTACTGCGAGGTGATCCACTTCTTCGACGCCTGGTTCGGCGACGAGACCAGCGCGAGGACCTGCTGCTTCAGCTCGTCCGACGAGGACGGCCGCGGCAGCTTGTTCGCGTCGTCGGCCTGGAGCGCGTCCTGCCACGCGGGGCGGGCGTACGGGCGCTCGTAGGTCGGGCCCTCGTGGGCGACCGTGCGCGGGTCGACGTCGACGATCTTCTCGCCGTGCCAGAAGATCTCCAGGCGGTCGCCGTCGGTGACCTCACCGATGACGGTGGCGATGACGTCCCACTTCTCGCAGATCTCGAGGAAGCGGGCGACCTTCTCCGGCTCGACGACCGCGCACATGCGCTCCTGCGACTCGCTCATGAGGATTTCCTCGGGCGAGAGCGTGGAGTCGCGCAGCGGTACGTCGTCCAGCTCGACGCGCATGCCGCCCGTGCCGTTGGACGCCAGCTCGCTGGTGGCGCAGGAGATTCCGGCGGCTCCGAGGTCCTGGATGCCGACGACGAGCTTCTCGGCGAAGGCCTCCAGGGTGCACTCGATGAGGAGCTTCTCCTGGAAGGGGTCACCGACCTGGACGGCGGGACGCTTCGAGGGCTTCGCGTCGTCGAAGGTCTCGGAGGCCAGGATCGAGGCGCCACCGATGCCGTCACCGCCCGTCCGGGCCCCGTACATGATGACCTTGTTGCCCGGCCCCGACGCCTTCGCGAGGTGAATGTCCTCGTGCCGCATGACACCGATGGCGCCAGCGTTGACCAGCGGGTTGCCCTGGTAGCAGGCGTCGAAGACAACCTCGCCGCCGATGTTCGGCAGGCCTAGGCAGTTGCCGTAGCCGCCGATGCCGGCGACGACACCCGGCAGCACCCGCTTGGTGTCGGGGTGGTCGGCCGCGCCGAAGCGCAGCGGGTCGACGACCGCGACCGGGCGCGCGCCCATCGCGATGATGTCGCGCACGATGCCGCCGACGCCGGTGGCCGCGCCCTGGTAGGGCTCGACGTACGACGGGTGGTTGTGCGACTCGACCTTGAAGGTGACGGCGTAGCCCTGGCCGACGTCCACGACACCGGCGTTCTCACCGATGCCGACGAGCAGCGCGTCGGACTGCGGCGCCTTCTCGCCGAACTGGCGCAGGTGGATCTTGGACGACTTGTACGAGCAGTGCTCGGACCACATCACGGAGTACATGGCGAGCTCGGCGCCGGTCGGGCGGCGGCCGAGGATCTCCACGACCCGCTCGTACTCGTCCTTCTTCAGGCCGAGTTCGGCCCAGGGAAGCTCGACGTCAGGGGTCTTTGCGGCGTTCTCAACGGTGTCGAGGCTCATGAGGCGGCGACCAGCTTCTTGAGGATCGAGGTGAAGAAGGGGAGGCCGTCGGTGCGACTGGAGCCGACGAGCGGCTCGACGGCGTGCTCCGGGTGCGGCATCAGACCGACGACGTTGCCCGCCTCGTTCGTGATGCCGGCGATGTCACGGAGCGAACCGTTCGGGTTGAAGCCCACGTAACGGAAGGCGACGCGGCCCTCCGCCTCCAGCATGTCCAGCGTGTGCTCGTCGGCGACGTAGCGGCCGTCCATGTTCTTCAGCGGGATGTGGATCTCCTGGCCTGCCGTGTAGTCGGCGGTCCAGGCGGTGTCCGTGTTCTCGACACGCAGCTTCTGGTCACGGCAGATGAAGTGCAGATGGTCGTTGCCGAGCATCGCGCCGGGGAGCAGGTGCGCCTCGGTGAGGACCTGGAAGCCATTGCAGATACCGAGAACGGGAAGACCCGCCTTGGCCTGGTCGACGACGCTCTCCATCACCGGCGAGAACCGGGAGATGGCACCCGCCCGCAGATAGTCGCCGTAGGAGAATCCACCGGGCAGGACGACCGCGTCGACCTGCTTCAGATCCTTGTCCTTGTGCCAGAGGGCTACGGGTTCCGCGCCGGCGAGTCGGATCGCGCGCTGCGTGTCCCGGTCGTCGAGGGATCCAGGAAAGGTGACGACTCCAATACGAGCGGTCACTTTTCTGCCCCCACCGCGGGCTCTTCCACCTTCACGGTGAAGTTCTCGATCACAGTGTTGGCGAGGAACGTGTCGGCCAACTCATGGATACGGGCGAGGACGGCATCGTCGACGGGCCCGTCAACCTCGAGTTCGAATCGCTTTCCCTGACGTACGTCGGAGATGCCCTCGAAACCGAGGCGCGGCAGTGCACGCTGCACCGCCTGGCCCTGGGGGTCGAGGATCTCCGGCTTGAGCATGACGTCGACTACGACGCGTGCCACTGGCACTCCCGGTGTGTGGTGCTGAGCAGGTCCCTTCAGACTACCCGGACAAAATTTCTACTCGCGTAGACCGTAGGAAGCTACGAGAGCCGGATCACGTTACTGCAACAGCGCGGTGACCCCGTGGAAAATCGGGGGAAAGATTTCGGAGACCCATTGCCTCCGGACACGCGGAGGGATTTAGTCGGTCTTCACAATGCAATGCCAGGCAAGGTAAAAAGGAAATGGCGAAAGCGAGCAGTTCGCCTCTGCTTTGCCCCATAACAGCCGGACAGTCGACATCGGCGCACGTCAAGGTGCAGATGTCGCACGAAGGGACCGATATTCGTGGCGCAGCGTGTCGTGGTCACTCTCTCCGACGACATCGACGGCGGAGATGCCGCAGAAACGGTCGCGTTCGGTCTCGACGGCAAGTCGTACGAGATCGACCTGAATCCAGCCAATGCCAAGAAACTGCGCACGGCCCTGGCCCCCTTCCTCCAGGCCGGCCGCAAGCAGACCGGCTCGGGCAAGGGCGCCTCGGGGAAGACCGTCAGGAGCTTCAAGCACACCGCGGTGTCCGCCGACCCGGCGGCCGTCCGCGCCTGGGCGCGCTCGCACAAGATGGACGTCCCGCCGCGCGGCCGCATCCCCAAGCGGGTCTACGAGGCGTTCGAGGCGGCCAACTGACCCCCTCGGGCAGCCCGCAGAGCAGCCGACTTGCGCTCCACCCCTGTTGATCAGCTAAAGTCTGGAGCACGCCGAGGGGCGAGGCCGAAAGGCCGGACCTCACGGAGTCTTGCGGGTGTAGTTCAGTAGTAGAACATCCCCCTTCCAGGGGGAAGGCGCAGTGTGCAATTCCTGTCACCCGCTCTGCATGGCGTACCGATCACTCTCCGGAGTGCGGTAGGCTGGTGCTCGCGCCGATCGATGAGAGTCGATCGGAGGCAGTGCGAACGTAGCTCAGTTGGTAGAGCGCAACCTTGCCAAGGTTGAGGTCGCGAGTTCGAACCTCGTCGTTCGCTCCAGTTGAAGGCCCCGGTCCATCGGACCGGGGCCTTCTGCATGTCCGAACCCCGCTCTGACATTTGTCATGCGGTCCGGTGACAGCGCGCACTGCTCCTCGCCTCCGTGTCGGGAGAGGCTCGGAGCATGGAAACGAACGAGCACGTGATCGACGTCACCGATCTGCGACGCGTGTACGGGGGCTCGTACGAGGCGGTGCGCGGAGTGACCTTCTCCGTCGCCCGCGGAGAACTCTTCGCCCTCCTCGGCACCAACGGCGCGGGCAAGACCTCCACCGTCGAACTCCTCGAAGGACTCGCCGTCCCGGCCGGCGGCCGTGTACGGGTCCTCGGGCACGACCCCTACACGGAACGCGACCTGGTCAGGCCGCGCGTCGGGGTCATGCTCCAGGAAGGCGGCTTTCCGTCCGAGCTGACCGTGGCCGAGGCCGTCCGGATGTGGGGTGGGTGCACGAGCGGTGCCCGGCCCGCCGGTGAGGCCCTTGAGCTCGTCGGGCTCGAACGGCGGTCCCGGGTCCGTGTGAAGCAGCTGTCCGGCGGCGAGAAGCGGCGCCTTGACCTGGCGCTCGCACTGCTCGGCCGGCCCGAGGTCCTCTTCCTCGACGAGCCGACCACCGGCCTCGACGCCGAGGGGCGGCGCGCGACCTGGAACCTGGTGCGCGAGCTGCGCGCCGAGGGCACCACCGTGCTGCTGACCACCCACTACCTCGAAGAGGCCGAGGAGCTCGCCGACCGGCTCGCCATCCTCCACGAGGGGCGGATCGCCGCCGAGGGCCGCGTCGACGAGGTCGTCGCCGCCCAGCCCTCGCACATCTCCTTCGAACTGCCCGACGGCTACTTCCCCGGTGACCTCCCGCCGCTCGCGGAGCTCGGGGTGAGCCGCCACGAGACGGACGGTCGCACCATCCGGCTGCGGACGGACGAGCTCCAACGGGCCGCCACCGGGCTCCTGCTGTGGGCCAGAGACGCCCGGGTCGAGCTGCGGGGGCTCGACGTGCGCAGCGCGTCCCTCGAAGAGGCGTTCCTGCGGATCGCTCAGGACGCGCGTACGGAAACCATGGCCGGCCCGGAGAACAGGGACGAGGTGGCGGCGCGATGAGCGCGGTCGTGACGGACAGGACGAAGCCCACGGCCACGGCCGGCACGACGGCCGCCGGGCGGATGCGGGCGCTCGCCCGCGCGGAGCTGACGCTGATCGGCCGCAGCAAGGGCACGCTCTTCACCGCGGTGTTCGTACCGCTGGTGCTGCCGTTCAGCGTGCGCTCGTCGATCGACAGCATGGACCTGAAGGGCGCGGGGCTCACCGTCGGCTCGGTGCTGCTGCCGTCCGCCATCGGCTTCTCCCTCCTCTTCGCCGTCTACAGCGCGCTGGTCGGCGTCTACGCGGCCCGGCGCGAGGAACTCGTCCTCAAGCGGCTGCGCACCGGCGAGCTGCGGGACGCGGAGATCCTCGCCGGTGCCGCCGTGCCCTCCGTCGCCATCGGCCTCGCGCAGAGCCTCGTGCTCGTCGCCGCCTGCACGGCGTTCCTCGACGTGGGGGCTCCGCAGGCGCCCTATTACGCCGTACTCGGGCTGCTGCTGGGCCTGGTGATGTGGCCCGCGCTCGCCGCCGTCACCGCGAGTTTCAGCAAGAGCGTCGAGAGCGCGCAGGTCGCGGCCATGCCGCTGCTGCTTCTCTCGATGCTCGGCTCCGGCACCGTCGTGCCCCTCGAAGTCATGCCGGACCGCCTCGCGTCGCTGTGCGAACTGCTGCCCCTCACACCGGTGATCACCCTCGTACGGGGCGGCTGGACCGGGGACCTCTCCGCGTACGACGCCCTGGGAGCCGTCGCCACCGCTGTGGCCTGGACCGTCCTCGCCGTGTTTGCTGTACGACGGTGGTTCCGCTGGGAACCACGGCGTTGATCCGACGGAGCGGGGACATGAGGCGGCCTGGCGCATGGTGGCGGGGGAAGAGCACCCCGGCGAAGGTGGAGACGTACACACGGTGGTCTCTGCAGTCCTTCGGGCTCGTCGAGATCTTCTGGCTCGGCCCGCTCGCCTTCGGTGAGGTACCGGCCGCGCTCGCCTGGTCCCTGCTCCTGGCGCTCTGCGCGCACGCCGTGCTCGGCGCGGTGACCACGTCCAAGGCGCTCGACTGGACGCGCGGCCGGCGCGAGCAGCCGGTCCGCCTGGTCATCGCGTACGGGGTCGCCACCGCCGTGATCTCCGTCGGGACGCTCGGCGTGATGCTGCGGGTGCCCGCGGACGAGGAGGCCGGCACCCGCACGGCGCTCGTCCTCTTCGTCGGCATCCTCATGGTCGGCGCGGGCTGTGCCACGCCCGGACTGCGCACCCGCAGGCGGGTGATCGGCGCGGCGCTCGGCGCGTCCCTCGGCGCCGGGGCGGCGTCCGTGCCGTCCGGGCTGCCCGCGCCGGCCGCCCTCATCACGGCGGCCACCGTGCTGTTCACCACCGCGATCTTCGCCCTGACCGCCGGATTCTCCGTCTGGCTGCTGAACGCCGTCCACGAACTCGACGAGGCCCGCGAGACCAGGGCGCGACTCGCCGTCGCCGAGGAACGGCTGCGGTTCGGGCGCGATCTCCATGACGTGATGGGCAGGAATCTCGCCGTGATCGCGCTCAAGAGCGAGCTCGCGGTGCAGCTCACGCGGCGCGGGCGGCCCGAGGCCGTGGACCAGATGACCGAGGTCCAGCGCATCGCCCAGGAATCGCAGAAGGAAGTACGGGAGGTCGTACGCGGCTACCGCGAGGCCGATCTGTCGGCCGAACTTGCGGGCGCGCAGGGTGTGTTGACCGCGGCGGGGATCTCCTGCGACGTGGCGGGCCCGGCCGCCGGGCTGCCCGGCCCCGTGCAGTCCGCCCTCGGCTGGGTCGTGCGCGAGGCCACGACGAACGTCCTGCGGCACGGGGACGCCCGGCGCTGCGACATCGGCGTACGGGTGGGGCCGGACGCGGTGGTCCTGAGCGTGGAGAACGACGGGGCCAAGGCCCCGGGGGCCCTGAGCGGCGGGTCCGGGCTCGCAGGACTGAGGGAGCGCCTCGCCGAGGTCGACGGGACGCTTGAGGCGGGTGTGGTGGCAGATGCGGACGGGGTGTTCCGGGTGGTGGCCGAAGTGCCGCTGGCCGGGCGCACCGTGGGACCGCGGCGCGACGCCGCGTACGAAAGGAGCGCCGGGTGACCGTGCGCGTGCTGCTCGCCGATGACGAGCACCTCATCCGCGGGGCGCTCGCCGCGCTGCTCGGCCTCGAGGACGATCTGGTCGTCGTCGCCGAGGCCGCCACCGGGCCCGAGGCGCTCGCCATGGCGCGGGCCCACCGGCCCGATGTGGCCGTGCTCGATCTGGAGATGCCGGGCGCCGACGGTGTGAAGGTCGCCACAGCGCTGCGCGGTGAACTGCCCGCGTGCCGGGTCATGATCGTGACCGGCCATGGGCGTCCCGGGCATCTGAAGCGGGCCCTGTCCGCCGGGGTGCGCGGGTTCGTGCCGAAGACCGTGAGCGCCCAGCGGCTCGCCGAGATCATTCGGACCGTGCACGCGGGAAACCGTTATGTGGACCCGGAGTTGGCGGCCGACGCGATCGCCGCGGGCGACTCCCCGCTGACCGCGCGCGAGGCCGAGGTGCTCGAATTCGCCGCCGACGGGGCGCCCGTCGCGGAGATCGCCGAGCGCGCCGCGCTCTCGCAGGGGACCGTGCGGAACTATCTGTCGTCCGCCGTCTCGAAGCTCGGCGCCGAGAACCGGCACTCGGCGGTGCGGCTCGCACGGGAGCGAGGTTGGGTATAGTTGCTCTCGCGCCACGGCGCAGTGCGAACGTAGCTCAGTTGGTAGAGCGCAACCTTGCCAAGGTTGAGGTCGCGAGTTCGAACCTCGTCGTTCGCTCCACAGAAAGCCCCCGGCACCTCAGGTGCCGGGGGCTTTCGCGTGTCTGGCGCGCCGTCGCTACCAGCTGACGCCGGTCAGGCGCTCGTACGCCTCGATGTACTTGGCGCGCGTCGCGTCCACGACCTGCTGCGGCAGCGCGGGCGGCGGCTGCTCGCTCTTGCGGTCCCAGCCCGACTCGGGGCCCGTCAGCCAGTTCCGCACGTACTGCTTGTCGAACGACGGCTGCGCGTGACCCGGCTCCCACTCGGCCGCGGGCCAGAAGCGGGAAGAGTCCGGGGTGAGGACCTCGTCGCCGACGATCAGCGTCTCGCCGTCGAAGCCGAACTCGAACTTGGTGTCCGCGAGGATCACGCCGCGCTCACGCGCGATGTCCCGGGCCCGGCCGTAGACGGCGAGAGTCATCCGGCGCAGCTCGGCGGCGGTCTCCGCGCCGACCTGGCGGACCACCTCCTCGTACGACACGTTCTCGTCGTGCTCGCCGACCTCGGCCTTCGTGGCGGGCGTGAAGATCGGGGCGGGCAGCTCAGAGCCGTCGGTCAGGCCCTCGGGCAGGGCGAGGCCGCAGACCGTGCGCGACTCGTTGTACTCGACGAGGCCGGAGCCCGTGAGATAGCCGCGGGCCACGCACTCGACGGGGACCATGCGCAGCGACTTGCAGATGAGGGTGCGGCCCTGCCAGTCGGCGGGCGCGCCGGGCGGCAGCTCGGTCGACAGGACGTGGTTGGGGACCAGGTCGGAGAGCTGGTCGAACCACCACAGCGACAGCTGCGTGAGCACGCGGCCCTTGTCGGGGATGGGGGTGGGCAGTACCCAGTCATAGGCGGACATGCGGTCGGAGGCGACCATCACGAGGTCGCCCGCCTCGTTCCGGTACAGGTCCCGCACCTTGCCGGTGTGGAGGTGTACCAGGCCCGGCACCTGCTGAGGTTCGGGCTTTTCGACGAATCCGGACACGGTTCCTCCCCGTGGATATGTACGAGTGCACCTGATTCTCGCTCATACGGGGATGAGTTTTGGCCACGGGTCCGGCGGGTGCGGCAGCGGTGGGGCGGGACGGGTCAGTCGCGTTTGCAGATCCGGTCGAGGAGGTTGGCCGTCGCGCGCTGGATCCGCGGGTCGACGTGGCCGGGGCGGTCGAGCGCCGGGGACCAGGCGAACGTGCCGGACGCGAAGACCAGCGATCCGGACGGCGCCCGGTACAGGGACGTCTCCTGATGGCGCGGCGCCCGCTCGCTGTCACGGTAGGGCGAGTGGGCGAGCAGGATGCGGTCCTCGTGCTCGGGCAGCGCGGTGCGCGGGAAGTAGCGGTCGGCCTCGCCGGCGACCAGTCCGTCGATCTCGTCGCCCTCGTGTGCCCCGGTGGCCTCCCACAGCCAGTGGTCCGCGTTCCGCACGACGAGGGGGTGCGGCTCGGGGACGCGGCCCGCGTACTGGATGCCCATGAGCTGCTGCTCGGGGCGGTCGATCTCGCGCCACAGGGCGGACTTCCCGGGTGCCCTGCGCTTGTGGCAGGTGAGCAGCCGGTCCGGCACCCCGGACGGGGACGGGCCCAACTCCACCTGCCAGTACATGGTGTTGGCGGAGAGGAACACGAGTGAGGTGCCGTGCTCGCGGGCCGCTTCGGTGGTGCGGCGCATCGGCGTCGACCAGTACTCGTCGTGTCCGGGGAAGACGAGGCCCCGGTAGCGGGTCGGGTCGATGCGGCCCGCGTGCAGGTCGCGGGCGTCGGCGTACGCGAGGTCGTAGCCGTATCGCTCGGCCCAGCGGATGAAGTCGTAGGCGTGACCGACGTGCAGGGGGAGGCCCGCGCCGGCGTACGGGCGGTCGAAGGAGACCGTCGTGGCGGAGTCGCCCTCGCCGAGCAGCCGCCCTTCCTCGTCCCACGCGTGGTAGAGACTCGCCCCCGTGTGCCCGTCCTCCGGGTAGAGGTTGTACGCCTGCCAGGTCACGTCTGGCAGGAGCAGGAGGAGGTCGGCGGGGCGGCTGTCGCGGACTGTGAAGGGGACGTGCGAGCGGTAGCCGTCGACGGTGGTGAGGACGGCCACGTACGCCCCCACGCTCCAGAACGACGGGATCTGCAGGCGCCAGGACAGCCACCAGTGGTGGCAGGAGACCGTGCGGTCCGCGGTGAGCGGGGGCGGCTGGACGATGCCGGAGAGCCGCGGGCTGGTGATGATCTTGCTGGCACCGTCGCCGCCGTAGTGGCCGATGCGGTAGATGTCGACGCTGAACTGCTGGGGCGGGTCCACCGTGATGTGGAAGTCGATCGCCTCGCCGGGCGCGGCCGCTCCGGTCGACGTGAAGCCCTTGATCTGGCGGTGCACGTCGTCGGCCATGCGGGGGCCGCTGGTGCGGGGGCTCGGGATGCTGGTCGCGATGTTGCTCGCGCCGGGCTGAGGGACGTGGTCGACGTACCAGGGGACCACCTGGCCCGTGTCGTCGAAGTAGTGCTCGCTGCCGCGCAGCCACGGCAGGGGGCCCTGGCCGAAGGGGTCGCTCACGGCGTGGGCGAGCGCGCCCGACTCCCAGCGGCGGATGGTGCGGGGTGACCGCGCGTGTTCCGGCCGTCCGGCCTTCTGCCCCTCCCGTTCCGGCCCCATGCCCGCTTCCCTCCTTCGCTACCCGAGCTCTTATGCGCTCCGTCTGTCAGCGACCGGCCCCAGCACATCACATTACGCACGCACTCCGTCACCGTTCGTCGCGAATTGACGTGAACGGAACGTGGGCCTCCGGAGGTTGGGGGTTGGCGGTGCGGATGCGAGGGGTGCGGGTGTGCGGCGATCGCTGTCGCGGCCTACGCCAGTCGGACCGGCTTCTCGGGGCGGATGCCGAGGCGGGTGAGCCAGGCGCGCAGAGGCTCCGGGTCTCCCTCTTCCACGAGGCTCAGGATTCGCGGGGTCAGGTCCTTGGCGCGCTCGCCGTCGACCAGGAGCGAGGGGCCGTCCAGCCAGTCGAGGCCGGGGGCGGCTCCGGCCGTGTCCACGGCGGCGCAGCACACCATCGCCGTAACGTGGTCGGCCACCAACTCGCGTCCCGTACGAGGCGGTTGGAGCGGGAAGAGCGGGAGCATGCCCTCGTCCCACAGCGCGCCGTCGGGCCCCTGTCCGGCGGCGGGCACGGGCGGGGCAGGGCGCTCACTCTCCTCGCGGGCCGACTCGGCACTCAGGCCGGCGGCGAGCAGAGCGGTGGGGGTGTCCTCGCGGTCCTCGGCGTCTTCGAAGTGCTCGAGGGCGGTGGAGTCGTCGTCGGGAAAGACGGTGGGGTCGGTCTCGGCGACGGTGAAGTCGGTGTCGGCGGGGACGGTGAGGTCCTCGGCGGGGACGGTGGGGTCTTCCGGGTCTACGGGGGCCACGGGTCTTATGGAGTCCCCGGCGCGCGTCGCCGTCGCGAGGTGGTCCATCACCCGGGCGAGTGTCGGGCCCTCCGGGTCGGGGGACGCGGGGTCCGCGGAGCCACGTACGCCCAGTGCGTCGAGGACTCGGTGGAGGCGCGCCGCGTCCATGCGCCACTTACGGTCCACGACCTCGTCCGGATACTCCTGCCAGTCGACCGGCGCCCAGTCGGGGCCCGGCTCGGCGGGGCCTCCGTGGAACAGCCGGGCCGCGAGCAGCGACGCGGCCTCGTCCACCATGCCCGGCTCCTCCAGCAGATCGCAGGCGGGCCGCTCCCCGAGCCGGGAGGCGAAGCCCTCGGCGAGGCGGTCGCGCCGGGACAGCTCGGTGAGGGCGGCGACGACGCCCACGTCCAGACGCGAGGGCCAGCGCCCCATGCGCCAGGCGGGCAGCGCGACCCGGGTGAGGAGCCGGTCCCAGCCCGCGTAGGCCAGACCCACCTGCTCCTGGGCGACGATCCGCACGCCGTAGTCCACAGTCTGTGCGCGCTCGGCGGCGGCCGCGGCGACCCCGCGCTCCATCTCGCCCGCGTGACCCCGGCAGCTGCGAAGGAGCAGGCGCGCGACCCAGCCGACGCAACCGAGGACCGCCCGCCCCAGCGGTCCGCGACCGGGCGTCGCGGCGACGGCGACCGCCGCGTCCAGGCCCCGCACGAAGCGGCGCGCGGCCGCTATGTCCGGGTGCGCCGACGGCCCCGTACCGGCGACGACCGGGGCGAGTACGGCGCGCAGCTCGCCCACGCGCATCCACCACAGGAAGGGGGAGCCGATGACCAGGACGGGCGCGGCGGGCACCCGGCCTCTGCCTGCACCGCCCCGGATCCCCAGGTCGTCGGCGTCACGCGGGATCCGGCCCTCTTCGTCCTTGGACCTGGGCGGTCCGTGCGCGGGATGCGTACGGTCCTCCAGCCAGCTGTCGCAGTCCGGGGTGAGCGCTATGGCCGAGGGGGCCGGTACGTCGAGCCGGTCGGCCAGATCGCGCACCAGGCGGTAGAGATCGGGGGCCCGCTCCTCAGCGATCGGCACCGTCGGGCTGACCGCCGGGCGGGCGCGGGCCACCACGAGGGCGATGCCCGCCGCCGCGGCCAGGACGACCAGGGAGATGACCGTGACGATCCACCGCGCCGTCCGCCAGCCGTCGCCGGCCATGTGCCCGGTGGCGGCGCCCGCGGCCAGCACGACCGCGAAGGCCGCGGGCAGCAGGGCGACGGCCAGCGCTCTACCGCGGATGCGCAGCACCGCGAGAGCTCGGGAGCGCGCGGCCTGCGCGCCCACCTCCGCACCCATACCGGACACGACCGACGTCACCCCCTGCTGCCTATGTTGCCTGCACCCATGGCGTTGTCCACTCCCCCACTGTGGCACCCGCCACTGACATCGCAATGCCGGTGGGCCAAGTGCCGGAACGCCTGCGCCGCACCCTAGTTGGGGCACACGGCATCGTCAGCCGGATGGACGAGCGGTCACTCGATGGAATGGCTTTGGGTAGAGGTGGATGACATTCAGGCCCCTGATCCGCTTCGGATCAAGGGCCTGAGGTTCACACAGGTGAGGCTTCGGTCAGGCCTCCGCGGCCGCCTTCGCCGCGATGTCGGTGCGGTGCTGCGAGCCGTCGAGGCCGATGCGCGACAGCGCCGCGTACGCGCGTTCGCGGGCCTGCGTGAGGTCCGAGCCGGTCGCGGTCACCGAGAGCACGCGGCCGCCGGCGCTGACGACGGCGTCCCCGTCCCGCTTCGTCCCGGCGTGCAGGACGTACGCGTGGGGCGCATCCTGCGCGGCCACGTCGGCGAGCCCGGTGATGGGGTCGCCGGTGCGCGGCGTCTCCGGGTAGTTGTGGGAGGCCACGACCACGGTCACGGCCGCCTCGTCGCTCCAGCGCAGGGGCGGCAGGTCCGCGAGCGTGCCGTTGGCCGAGGCGAGGAGGACGCCCGCGAGCGGGGTCTTGAGGCGGGCCAGGACGACCTGGGTCTCCGGGTCGCCGAACCGGGCGTTGAACTCGATGACCCGTACGCCGCGCGAGGTGATCGCGAGCCCCGCGTACAGCAGACCCGAGAAGGCCGTGCCGCGGCGGCGCAGTTCGTCGACGGTCGGCTGGAGGACGGTCTCCATGACCTCGTCGACCAGCTTCGGGTCGGCCCACGGCAGCGGCGAATAGGCTCCCATGCCACCGGTGTTGGGGCCCGCGTCGCCGTCGAGCGCGCGCTTGAAGTCCTGCGCGGGCTGGAGGGGGACGACGGTCACGCCGTCGGTGATCGCGAAGAGCGACACCTCGGGGCCGTCGAGGAACTCCTCGATGACGACGCGGTCACAGGCGTTGGCGTGCGCGCGGGCGGCCTCGAGGTCGTCGGTCACGACGACGCCCTTGCCGGCCGCGAGGCCGTCGTCCTTGACCACGTACGGGGCGCCGAAGGCGTCGAGCGCCTCGTCGACCTCGTCCGGGGTGGTGCAGACGTACGAGCGGGCGGTCGGCACGCCGGCCCCCGCCATCACGTCCTTGGCGAACGCCTTGGAACCCTCCAGCTGTGCGGCTTCCCCGGAGGGGCCGAAGCAGGGGATGCCCGTGGTGCGTACGGCGTCGGCGACCCCTGCGACAAGGGGTGCCTCCGGGCCGACCACGACGAGGTCCGCGGCCAGCTCACCGGCCAGCCGGGCCACGGCGGCGCCGTCGAGGGCGTCGACCGGGTGCAGCTCGGCGACCTCGGCGATTCCTGCGTTGCCGGGCGCGCAGTGCAGCGCGGTGACGTCGGGGTCGAGGGACAGTGAGCGGCACAGGGCGTGTTCGCGGGCGCCGCTGCCGATGACAAGGACCTTCACGCCAGCCAGCATAGGCGGCGGGCCGGTGTGCTCTTGTACGGGCCACCGAGCACGGGGGCGGTGGGGGTTCGTGCGTTTCTCCATGAGGCGGGGTGCCGGGGCCCGGCCCGGCGGCTTTCCGGGGGCGAAAGGGTGCGGCTCGGTGGGCCTGGCTGCTCTACGTAGGCATGGCCGCCTGCCCCCTGCTGCTGCCGCCGCCTACTCGTTCGTGAACTCCTCGACGACCGTCGCGCCGAGCTCGCGGACGATCAGGTCGTGGCCGGAGAGGACCGACTCGTCGAGGTCGGGGTCGTCGTCCGCCGGGATGTCGTCCTCGATGGAGACCGGGGGCGGCTCCGGGGCGGTCGGTCTCGGCGCGGGGGCCGGGGCGGACGCCTGCGGCGCGGACCGGTCCGGGGATCTCGGCGCGGCCGGGGCCTGGGCCTGCGGGGCCGGCGGGCGCGGCGAGGTCGGGGCCGCGGGAGCGCCACCGCCGCCGTGGCCCGGATAGCCGCCGCCCGGCGCGGGGGGCGGTGCCTGGCCACCGCCACCGCCGCCCGAGGGGTCGACGACCGCCTCGACCTTCCAGTGGACGCCGAACTGCTCGGCCAGCGCCGTCCGCAGGACGTCTTCGCTGCCGCTGCTCGCGAAGTTGTCCCGCGCTCCGGCGTTCAGGAAGCCGAGCTGGAGGGTTGTGCCGTCGAAGCCGGTCACCTGCGCATTCTGGCTGAGCAGGATCCAGGTGAAGCGGCGCTTGTTCTTGACCACTTCGAGGATGTTCGGCCACAGGCTGCGCGGGTCGAGCCCACCGGCGGCGGGCGGTGCCGCGGCGGGGGGCTGAACGGGTGCCTGAGGCTGGGGCTGGGCGGGGGGCGGCGGGGGCGCCGCGGCGGAGGGCTGGCCTCCACCGGCGCCTCCACCAGTGCCTCCGCCGGTGCTTCCGCCGGTGGGCGCGGCCGTGGGCCACCCGCCGGGGCGCCTGCCGCCACCGGCCGGGGCGGCGGTGGGCCATGCGCCGGGTGCGGCCCCGGCCGGCGCGGGTTCGGCGGGAGCGGCGGGCGCGGCCGGAGGCGCGGACACCTGCGGAGCGGGCGCGGCCTGAACAGCGGGAGCCGGGGCAGGAGCAGGAGCCGGGGCAGGAGTGGGCGCCGGAGCAGCAGGCGCGGGCGCGCTCTCGCCGCCCGGTCCAGGTCCCCGCACCGCCGCCCGGGCAGCGGCAGGACCGCCGCCCGCAGGGACCTGCGCGGCCGCACCGGGATGGGCGTCGGGCGCGGGCACGTACCCCATGGCAGGACCGGAGCCCTGTCCCGCGGGTACGAACTGGCCGCCGCGCTCCAGACGGTCGAGCCTGGCCATCACGGAGCGGGCGTCGTCGTACGCGGCGGGCAGCAGCACGCGCGCGCAGATCAGCTCGAGCTGGAGGCGGGGCGAGGTGGCGCCCCGCATCTCCGTGAGCCCCTCGTTGACCAGGTCGGCGGCACGGCTGAGCTCGGCGCCGCCGAAGACTCCGGCCTGGGCCTGCATCCGCTCGACGACGTCCACGGGGGCGTCGATGAGGCCCTTCTCGGCCGCGTCCGGGACGGCGGCCAGGATCACCAGGTCCCGCAGCCGCTCCAGGAGGTCGGCGACGAACCGGCGCGGGTCGTTGCCCCCCTCGATGACGCGGTCGACGACCTCGAAGGCGGCCGCGCCGTCACCCGAGGCGAAGGCCTCCACGACGGAGTCGAGGAGCGAACCGTCCGTGTATCCGAGGAGAGACGTCGCCATGGCATACGTCACACCGTCCTCGGCCGCGGCGGCGAGCAGCTGGTCCATGACGGACATGGAGTCACGCACGGAACCGGCGCCGGCCCGCACGACCAGTGGCAGCACACCCTCAGCGACGGGGATGTCCTCCTTGCCGCAGACCTCACCGAGGTACTCCCGGAGCGTCCCGGGCGGCACGAGGCGGAAGGGGTAGTGGTGCGTACGCGACCGGATGGTCCCGATGACCTTCTCTGGCTCGGTGGTGGCGAAGATGAACTTGAGGTGCTCCGGGGGCTCCTCGACGACCTTCAGAAGGGCGTTGAACCCCGCCGACGTGACCATGTGGGCCTCGTCGATGATGTAGATCTTGTAGCGGCTGCTCGCGGGCCCGAAGAAGGCCTTTTCGCGCAGGTCACGGGCGTCGTCGACACCACCGTGCGAAGCGGCGTCGATCTCGATGACGTCGATCGAACCCGGACCGTTCCTCGCCAGGTCGCGGCAGGACTGGCACTCGCCGCACGGCGTCGGCGTGGGCCCCTGCTCGCAGTTCAGACACCGCGCGAGGATGCGCGCGCTCGTCGTCTTGCCGCAGCCGCGCGGGCCACTGAACAGGTACGCGTGATTGACCCGGTTGTTCCGCAGCGCCTGCTGCAGCGGGTCGGTCACATGTTCCTGCCCGATGACCTCGGCGAACGACTCCGGGCGATAGCGGCGGTAGAGCGCGAGAGACGACACGTATACGAGGTTATAGGCGCCCACTGACAACCACGGCCGCCGAGGGCGAACCGCCCCGGAACGCAAGACGCCCCTCACGCACCCGCCAGAGCCGACCTACCCTTGCTGCCTTCCGGCCCTGGGGGAGTTCAGTCAGATAGCGCCACGTGAGGGGCTGAGCTCCACAGTAGCGGATGCCCGGCCGGAATCACGAGCCCGGCCCCCGGCCCGATCACCGCCCCCGGATCATGTTCGCGAGCACCCCCCAACGTCTTGTATTGTTTGCGGCGGAGGATTCGCCTAGTGGCCTAGGGCGCACGCTTGGAAAGCGTGTTGGGGGCAACCCCTCACGAGTTCGAATCTCGTATCCTCCGCCATTGCTCTCACCGGGCAATACGTCGAAGGGCCCCACCGCTTGCGGTGGGGCCCTTCGACGTTGTCTCAGCCGTCGTTGTCCTGGTCTTTGTCCACAGAGGCCGCTCCGGGGGCTCCCCAGATCGCCGCTCCGATCTTCCGGGCGACCTCCTTGAGGAGCTCATCGGGCACGTGGAGGTACCGTGCTCGCATCCTGGCGGCGCCGCCCGGCTCCCACCCCATGATCTGATCGATGACCCGGTCGGGAACACCGAGCAGCATCAGCACTGTCCCCGCTGTGTGCCGAGCATCGTGCAGGCGGCCGTCACGGACCCCGGCGTCCTCCAGCAGCCGTTTCCAATCGTGGTAATCCGTGTTCGGGCTGAGGGCTCCGCCCAATGGCTTGGTGAACACGTAGGTGGATTCGGTCCACAGGTTCCCAGCCGTCACGCGCTCGCGGCCTTGGGCTTCCATATGCGAACGAAGCATCACAACGAGCGGCCCCGGGAGCGGAACGGCGCGTCGGCCGGCGCGGGACTTGGTGTTCTTCGTCTCACGGCGCACTTGAATCCGGGTCGGGCAGTACCCGGCTTTCCGCCCGCAGGGCGCTGCCTCACTGCATCCGTGCTCGTACTTCGGCCGCAGCCGGTTACGGCGCAGCTTCAGGTACTCGTTGGCCAGGTCCACGTCGGACCACCGCAGTCCGAGCGTTTCGCCCTGTCGAAGCCCCAGCGCCAGGGCCAACATCCAACGCGCGCTGTTGCGGCGCTTGTTCACCTCAAGTAGGAGGCTCTGCACCTCGTCGACCGAATAGGGCTCTACCTCTGTCTCGTCCTCCTCCATCCGGGGAGGCTTCGCCAAGGCCGCAGCATTCTTCGTCGCGTGACCACGCCGGACCGCCTCTCCCAGGGCAGTGCGTGCTGTCCGGTGGGCCTGGTGAGCAGTACCCGCCCTACTGCCGGTGTTCTGCATCCGGCGGTAAAGACTCTCCAGGTGTTCGGGCTCCAGGCGGTCGATACGGTGCCTGCCGATACCCGGTACCAGGTGCACACGGACCGCCACCTCGTAGCCGTCGTACGTGTTCTCGCTCACCACGGGCTTGGCGATGTTTTCGACCCAGTGCTCCAACCATTTCGCCACCGTCCACGGCTTGCCAGGCTGACGAGCCGAACCCTCGTCTCGTTGCTTCTCCAGGCGCCGGACTTCATCCACGAGTTCCTTGCGCGTCGGACGCGTCAGGTGACGGCGATAGGGCGTTCCATCGTCCTTGTACCCCATCGGCACCCGGGCGTGCCAACGTTCGTCTTTGCCGAGATAGATGGCTGACTCCCCGTTGGCGCGACGGGTGCGCTTCTTCTCCTCTGTCATGGACAACTCCTCTGTTAAGCGCGGAACAGGCCGAGACAGAGCGCCGCCCAGATCTCGGGCGGCGCTCTGGGGGTGGTGTGATCAAGCGGCGCGATGCGCAGCGCGTCGGCGGGCGACGTATGCGGCGGGAGCGTCGGCGGGGATTCGACGCAGCGTGCCGACAGGGACGGACTCCAGCTCACCGGTGCGGATGAGGCCGTAACAGGTCGTACGGCCGATGCTGAGGCGGCGGGCCGCCTCTTCGACTGTGAGCAGGACCAGGGTGCTGTCGACAACGGGGCTGAGTTCGGTACTCATGAAGTCCCTTCGTGGCCGGCCCCTCTGGGGCCCTTCTGGAAGTCCGCTACTTCCGCTACCGCCGCTACCTCGCAGGTCAGAGGCCCTATGGGAGGTAGCGGACGGGGTAGCGGTAGCGGATAGGTAGCGGCAAGCACGACGGCTTGCCGCTACCGCGTTGGCGCAGGTCAGGCCAGGTTTTCGGTGCCAGGTAGCGGAGGTAGCGGACTTTCTGGGGGTGGGGGGCAGTAGCGCTGCCACGCGTCGTGGAGATCGGCGGCGTAGTAGCCCTTGAGGACGCTCGCGCCGGTCTTGATGTTGCGGGAGGCGATGGGCTCGTTGTCGGCCGTCATGTACTCGGTGAGCATCTTGGACAGCCGCCGGTTGTCGAGCGGCCTGCCGTTCAGGTCGGCCCAGGGGGCGTCATCCATGGAGTTGAGCCGGTCGAGGATGGCGACGGTGGGCAGGCGATCAATGCCGGTCATGACGTGGTCGCGCAGGTCCGTCAGCAGCCGGACGCCGATGCTGCCCTTGTCGTTTGCGCGGGAGGCGGTCACCAGGGTCACGCAGGCAGCGCGGGCCCGGTCGGGCCAGTGACCGCCAACCGCATCGGCGATGGCGAGCAGGGGCTCCCACACGTCGGCCGGCCGGTCGGAGACTCCGTCGGGCATGTCCGGCCAGGCCCCCATGACGAAGCCACGGGCGTGCTCGGCCCATGCGGCGAGCCGGTCACGGAGCTTGTGCCCCTCCGCCTCGTGAACGCGAGCCCGGAAGGGCTCCACAGTCTCGTTCCTTGCCCGGCGGCGCATTCGGACGATGACGGAACGGCTCAGGATCGTGTCCGGCAGTGAGCCGAGTCCGGCGACCGCAACCGCGCAGTACGACGGAAACGCCTGCACGCTCTGGTTCCCGCCGTCGCCGATGCACCGGTACGTGACTCCGGTCCGACGGTGCCCGGCGTTCAGGAAGCCGCGCAACTCCTCGTTGTCCCCGGCCTTGGGGCCGAAGACGGTGTCGATCTCGTCGAACAGGATCGTCGGCTTCCCGTTCCCGGAGGACACGGACCGAAATAGGGCGGCGGCGGACGCGTTGACGGCCGTCATGGGCTGCGGCACGAGCGTTTCCACGATCTCCAGTGCCCGCGTCTTGCCTGACCCTGGTTCGGGGGACAGGAAGGCGATGCGGGGGGTGGAGTCGAAGCAGTCGAGCAGGTGGGCGTGGGCGTCCCATAGGGCCACGGCGACGTAGGCGGCCTCGTGCGGGAAGACGTTGAAGCGGCGGTGGAAGGCTTCCACCTCGTCGAGCAGTGCGGCGCCGTCGATGTGGTCGGTCATGCGGCGGCCCTTCCTTCCTGGGGAGTGCGCAGGGGGCACGCGGTGCGGTGGAATGCGTGGTCGTCGATCAGGTCGAGCACCCGGGCCTTGCCGACGGCGCTGCGGTCACGGCCGCACTCGCACCTCGAGGTGGCGGTGGAGATGACGCCCTTGGGGGCGACGATGTGCAGCCACGCGACGGGGTACCGTCCGTCGCCGCGCGGCGGGTCAGGGCGAACAGCAATGGGGACGCCTTCGGCGACGCCCTTCGGCTCGCCCACGACCGTCAGGAGCGAGGCCGGTTCGGCGGCGCGTGGGGCGGTCGTGCGGTCGGTGACGCTCTTCAGAGGGGGGCGGGTCGGCTTGCTCATGCCGCACCTCGCCGGCGCTGGTTGTGGGCGATGGACCAGTTCAGTGCGCTTCGGAGGGTGGCGCGGCACTGCGCTGACGGCAGTCCGGCCGCTTCCCCTGCCTCCTGAAGAGCCTGTTCAACCACGTGCCGGGGGAGGTCGCCCCATGCGACGAAGCGCCCCAGGGCTCGCGCCGCTCGAAACAACTTCGCCTCGCGCTCTCCGAGTTGGGCCCCCGCGACGCTGCGCGTCTCACACGCGAGCGCGGTGTCCGCGTATCGGCGGGATTGCCCCGGTACGGCCGTCGAGGGCGCCTGAGACGGCTTGGGGGCCGGTTTCAGGATGCTCAGCAGCCACAGCGGCAGACAGGCCGCCACAGGGCCGCCTGCGGTCTCGTAGTCCCCAGTAGGGGTGGTGCTGCCGGCGGCGACGACGTATCCGCCCCACGCCCGGGTGTCGACCAACGAGGCAATGGTCCCTGCCGTGTTGGTCAGCCGTGTCCCGGTCGGGGCGGTGAAGTACAGGTGGTGTCCGCCGCTCGCGGTCCGGGTCCGGTAGGTGGTGGGGACTGCGTGGCCGGTGCGCTCGCAGAGCGCCTCGAAGGTCGTCGCGCCGTCAGGCGTGTCGCCATTGCTGTTGGGCTTGGGCATGTCGAGGTCGACGACCAGCAGCCCGGAAGGGCCGGTGGCGATGCCGACGTTGAACGGGCCCCGCGCCCAGGTGGCGCGGATGCGGTCCGGGTCGGTCGTGGCGCGCTGCTCCCACTTGCGGTGGCCGCTCTTGCAGACTCCGGTGCGGGGGCAGGCGGCTTCGCCGTGCAGGGCGGGGCGCTTGGTGCCTGGCCGGAGCGGGAAGACGTGCCAGCCCTGCTCAGCCGCGCTTAGGGCGGCGTCCGCGAGGGTCGCTCGACTGTTGTCGGAGGGTTGGGTCATGCTGAGGGTCTCCAGTTCCTTCGTGGGTTCTGGCTGGCAAGGGCGGCCCCGGATCATTGGCGTGAGAGGGGGCCGCCCTTGGCGTAGCTACTGCTTGCAGGCGGGGTAGCGCTCGCCGATGGAGCACTGGTCGTAGTCGTCGATGTAGACCTGGAAGTCCTTGCGGTCGCCGTCGGCGGTGCGCACGGTGAGGAAGTACGGGCGGTTCTTGCTCGCCGGGGGTGTCCGTTCGGCCCTGGCGACGACGACGCCGGCCGGGCCGTCGGGCAGGGAGCATCCGGCGAGCAGCGCCAGAGCGCATGCGGTCACGGCGACCGCAGCGGCGCGCGTTCGGTAGGTCACGTGAACTCCTTGTCAGCTGTGGAAGCGGCTGGAGTTGGGGTTCTGGTCGCACCAGTCCTCGGCGCACACCTTGTGGACCGGTTCGCGGTCGTGTGAGCGCATCGGGGTGGGCCTGCCGCACAGAACGCAAGGCAGGTCTCGGGTGGCGTCGAAATGGCGAGCGTCCCGCCAGTTCAGGAGCGCCATGGCCGTTCAGCCGTGGAACTTGTTGCGCTTGAACACGGCCTTTCGGATGTTGACCGTGGTGCCGCCGCGCGAGCTGCCGAGGACCTGCACCGCGATGAACCCGCCGAAGACGACGGCGGCCAGGATGATGAGTTGCTGGATCAGCGCGGCCAGAGCGGCGATGAACGTGGTGAGCAGGACCAGGCCGCCGCACACGGCGCCGAACCCGATCCCTCCGAGGGCGATGTTCACGGCCGTGCGGGAGACGAGCGGCTTGGCCGTGACCGGTTCGGGCTTGGCGGGCTCGATGGCGTAGCCGGTGACGACCCGTCCGTCGGGCAGGACGACGCTCGCCACGGCCGGCACGCTCCCCGACTGCACGGGCATGAGCGGTGCCGCCTGTATGGGGGTGGGTTGGTGGATGGTCACGGCCCGTTCGGCGGGCAGTTGACCGGGGGTCTCGGGGTACATCCGGAATCCCTTCGAGGGGCGGGGCAGGGAGGCGGAAGCACCCCCTGCCGGGGCGTCTGTGGAGGGGGTTTCAGGGGTGCTGACCTGCGGGCCTCCCTGACTCCCTGATGGATCATTCGTGCTGGTCAGGGCCAGGGAGGCGGGCCAGGGAGGGGTTCAGGGAGTTCTCCCTGCCTCCCTGACCCGCCGGGGCGCGCCTCCCTCTACTCAGAGGCAGAAGCGGAACCCTCGTCGCCCTGGTTGGTGAGGGCGCGGGCGACGCGGTCACGGCCGACGACCATGCGCCCGTCGGACTTGTAGGGCTCGGCTCCGGTGCCGTCGAGGACGCGCTTGAGGTCGATGAACGACCACTTGCCGTAGGCGTCCTGGTTGAGAGCGGCGAGCCGCTTGAGGACGTCCTGGGTGAGCACCCGCGAGGCGTCCCCGAGCACGGAGAAGATGTCACGCAGCGGGTCACGCTCCTCGCCCCGCTCGATGACGTGCAGGGTGGTGACCCCGTCCCGCATGGCCTTGGCCCGCTCGGCGATCACCTTGGCGTCGTCGGTGCTGATGTAGTGCGTGCGCACCGTGATGGAGGACTGTCCGGCGGGGATGGCGATTCCGTCGGAGGCGATGACGAGGGTGCCCTTGTCCAGGCCCTGCCGCAGCAGGTGCGGGGCGGCGCCGCCGTCCACGGCCTTGTCTCCCAGCGCCATGCGGGCCTGGGACTCGGTGCCCAGGGCGAGCGAAGCACGGGTGTGGGCACCCTCGCGGACCAACTTGGGAAGGTTCTGGTCGGTGGGGTCCTGAGTGCCCTGCCACAGCAGCACGTTGACCGCTCGCCCCTGGTTGTGGACCTTGCGGCAGCCCATGAAGTACCGCGATGTGGCCTTGGATCCGCCGTAGGGCCGCTTGTCCTCATCCGTGAGGGGGCACATGAACGCGACCTGCGCCTCATCGACCACGAGCAGCAGCAGTGGGAAGACCGTGCCGGGCGGAGCCTGAAGGCGGCGGTTCATCTCCTCCACCCCGGCCTCGACCATCTCGGTCGCCTCGATCACGTGCTCATCGGTCGGCCCCTGGATCAGGACGGTGGCCAGGCCGTCGAACATGGCCCAGTCGCCTGCCCCCTTGAGGTCGGCGATACGGAACTCCACCGACCGGTCCAGGGCGAGCCACAGGACCAGCGCCCGCAGGGCGGCGGTCTTGCCCTGGTTGGACAGCCCCGTGATCAGAAGCATTCGCTGAAACAGGCTCAACAGGCCTGCGTCGCCGCGCAGGTCCTGCCCCCAGGGGGCGCGACCCTTGGCGTAGTCGGCGGTCATGGTCTCGTCGGTGACCAGCGGAGACGGCCCGATCGGCTCATCCAGCGCCCCGGAGTCGGCGATCCACAGCCGGACCGTGCGGGCCGCCTCAGGGAGAGTGATGAACACCTCGTGCTCGTGCCGGGTCAGGTTCTCCGCGAGCTTGCGGCGCTTGTTCTGCACCTCGATCGTGGAGACCCCGGAAGGAAGCATGACGTCGACTTCCACGCCGCATCCGGCGATCCGGATCGGCCCGAGCATGCCGGCGCCCGCGTCGCCCATCTCCTTGATGGCGTTGCGCAGAGCAGGAACGCCCAGGTCACGCAGGGCCTTGACCACGATCGACGGCGTGATCGGCTCACCCTCGCCGGAGCGGACGTTGTCGGGCAGGGCCCATGCCGGGGCGGCCTGTTGCTTGCTGCCGACCGTCCACAGCGCGAGCAGCGCGAGGAACGGGCCGATCGTGACGGCGGGACCCCAGACGACCTGCACGATCCGGATCAGCAGGCCGATGAAGTCGATGACGGCCGCGAGCGGGGTGATGACGTCACCGATGTCGTGATTGTTGATGGCCATCACGACCCCGAGCGCGACCAGCACCCCAACGCTCATCCCGGCGCCGACCGCGACGCCCTTGGCGGCATCGACCGGGGAGTGCAAGAGGTCCATGCGGCGGTGGTGGCGGGCCTGGCGGAAGCGCTGCAACCGCTCTTCCCACTCCTCTGCCACCTCGAGGTTCCCGGCGGCTTCCGCAGCGCGGATCATGCGCTCGTAGCGGGCCCCGGTCTTGCCGTCCCAGGTGCGGCGGGCCACGATCCGGCCCCCGTTGAAGGTGTAGAGGCTGTGGCGGGCTACCGCGCGGGCGGTCGTCTTCGTGGTCTCGTGGGTGACGGCCGTACGGATGGCGCGGCCGGAGCGCACCCACAGCGGCACGGGCTTGGCCGGCGCCGGTTCGGGGACCACAGACAGCGTGGTCACCGTCGCCGTCTCGGTGGTCGGTTCGGGGTTCTTGTGCAGGTGAACGACGTTCTCGGACATGCGGGAATGACTCCTGACTGCCCTGATCGGGGCGGAAGTTGAGGGGTGCCGGGGTGGCCAGGCATGTGGGATGCGCGGCCACCCCAGCGGCGAGATTTAGCGCCTCTGACGGGCGCGGTTCTCGATGTGGCTGAGCTGCGACGGCTCGATGCGTGGGCCGTCAACCCAGCAGAACGGGCGGAGGCCGGCGGCAGCCTTGAAGGTGCGGATGGCGGCGCCGGATGGGGCGTCGGGTAGGGCGTAGACGCGTCCGCGGTCGAGGGAGGCCAACAGTCGGGCGCCGTGGTGTTCGCACCCGTTGGCCCCCGCGTTGACCGCGTCCAGCACGGTCACGACGACCGGACCGACGCAGGACGTGGGGTCTTGGGGATGCGCGGCGGGGCAACGGTGGTGGTCCGTGCTCACCACCAGCTCGACTTCTTCTTCGGCGCGAGGGACGGGCAGCCGTTGACCATGTGGTCGACGCACTGCGGGCAGTCCTGCCGGGGACGGAGGTTGCGGTGTGCGCGCCGGTCGTGGGCGTGCTGCCAGCACTGCGGGCACTCGCCGGGAGGCGTTTCCTTGCCGGTCATGGTCACCACCAGCCCGACGACTTCTTGGCGGCCTTGGCCTTGGCGTCCTCGTTCACGATCCGCTGACGCTCGGCCGTGAGCGCGGCGATCTCCGCGATGAGCCGGGTCTCGGCCGCGCTCCACGCGGTCTCCACCTTGCGTTCCGCGCGGTCGGTGCTCTTGTGCCGCACGACCCTGTAAGAGCCGCCGGCGATACCGGCGGCGACCGCGCGGCGCTCGCGGCCGTCCAGCGGCCACATCTCGCGGTTCTGCACGGCTTCGAGCTTCCGGTTCACCTGCCGGATGGCGCGGTCCATGCGACGGGTATCGGGCTTACCCATGTCAGTCACTCCTCGGGGAGTCGGACGAAGCGGGATAGGCGCAGGTCACGCACATGCCGAGCGAAGTCGGGATCACGTATCCGGCGTCGAGTCGACAGGCGGGGCAGGTACGGCGGGCCACGTTGGCCTTGGCCAGCGCCGCCCAACGGCCCGGCGTCATCGGCCGCACCGGCATGGCGCGGTCGATGCGGTAGAGATAGGCGACCAGCGGGCCCCGCCTGCGCCGGCGCCGTTCGAGCTGTGCGGCGACGCCCTGCCCGCCCGGCCTCAGGCCGAGCGCGCGGAGTTGGCGGTAGGTGGCGTAGCCGTCCGGGGCCAGTCGCCACCGGTAGACCGGCAGCGTGGCCATCAGGCGGCCTGGAGTCCGCGCTCGGAGCGCAGCGTGTCGCGCAGCGTGCGGGCCCTCGCCGGGGACGTGCGGACCTCACGCCGAATGCCCTCGGCCGTCAGCCGCCCATCCGGCCAATCCGCCGTGGCCTCCCGTGCCTCAGCGAGCAGTTGATCCTGCGTGCGCTTCGGACGGGGAGTGCGTGCCACGTCGGGCACTCGGCCCGTGGCGCGGCGCGATCGACTCGATTCGGCAGCCACTGTCCGCTGCTCGATCGGTTTCACCGGGGCCGACACGATCGAGGGCACCGGCTTGACCGAGGAGGTCGACTTCAGAAAGCCGACGGCCACCGGTCGGGGCAGAACGATCGGGTTCGAGGAGACCGGTTCCGGGGTCGATACCGGCAGGTCAGAACTAGACCGATTCCTCATGGACTGTGTAGATTCCTCCGCATTTACGGTCGAGGGCTCGATCGGGGCGGGACGGTGGTGCAGCACCTTCGCCACGAGGTCGGAGCCGAAGTAGATCGACCCGACCGGAAGGCTCGTGGCAAGCAGAACGAGCGCCCAGTTCGCCGGGTCCCAGTCGGCGAGTCGACCCCAGTCGACCGATCGGCCGTGCAGCTCCGGGGCGAGGCCGTGCACGTAGTTCAGGACCAGCGAAGCGATCGTGTAGGTGCCCAGCACTCGCAGCGCGAACGTCCGGTCCTTCCCGGCGAGCACGAGCGTGGCGATTAGGGCCAGGGCCATCAGGCCGTCGACCACGAACGGGTAGAGCGTCGCCGCCGTGTGATCGGCGCCAACCGCGCCCGCGATGTCGCGCAGCGCGTTCCAGGACACCCGGAACGCCATGGCGACCACGACGACCAGGGCGAGTACGAGGGCGGTGCGGCCCTTACGGTGAAGATTCATGCCGCACCGCCCGTCTGACCGGTGACCGTGTTGACCTGGTCGCGGTGGGCGGCGAGCACGCGCCGCCGGGCCCGACGGATACGCCGCTCGTCCAGCTCGGTCGGGGTGCGGTCGATGGTGACGATCTGCGCGTCGAGCAGGTCCATCTCGGCCCGGATGACGGGCATCTCGCACTCGATGGCATCCAGCTCAGCGTTCGTGGGCTCCATGAACGGAGCGAATGCGGTAACAGCGTCCTGAACAGTGACGATGTGTTCCATGGGTCGTGTTCTCCCTAGCAGGTAGCAACGGCCCAAACAGCGGCCCCGGTGTTCCAGCACCGGGGCCGCGCGCCGTTGAAGTCGGTAGATCCGGCTCCCCTCAGCGCCGCTCGTACGCGACGAGCAGCGGAGGCAACCGGCCGCAGTCAGGTGAGCTGCGGAGAGGTCGGCTTGCGCTGTGCCACGCACGGGACAGGACCCGTGCGCGCCCGCCCGCTTGTTGCGAGGTGGGGCGGGATTTCCTCAGCACTCTGTTCAGTTCTCAAGCCGCATCGCTGCGACGCAACCGCTTCCGACAAGCGCGGTAACCCCAGGTCAGGGCCCCCGTCTTCACGGGACTCATCGGGCGCTTCCAGTGCAGGCGGAGGCAACTCAAGGGAATTGCACCGCTTGCTCAACTTGTTGGTACAAGCTGATGTAGTGATGCTGCACCCACGGACAGTGAGACGTCAAGCGATTGGGGCCCACATGTACCAACAAGTTGAGCGAGTGCGTCATGATGAGGGCATGAGCAAGCAGCCGAAGTACCGGCAGGTGGCCGATGCCCTGCGCCGCGAGATCGACAACGGCACGTACGCGCCGGATGCGCGGCTGCCGTCAGAGAGCGACTTGATGAAGCGTTTTGACGCTTCGCGGAACACGGTCCGGAACGGGCTAAGCCTCCTGGTCAGCCAGGGGCTCGTGTCGTCGAGCCAAGGGCTTGGGTACGAGGTGCGGTCGCACGAAGTGTTCAAGCTCAATGCGTCTCGTTTCGAGAATCTGACCTTCCCGCAGAACGGCGACGCGTACAGCACGGACGTCACCAACGCCGGCCGTCGACCTCACCAAACGTTTCGAGTCGAGATGACTCCGGCGTCCCTCGACGTCGCGGAGCGACTCAAGGTCGATGCCGGTTCGACCACTGTCCTGCGCTTCTGTCACCGCTACGTGGATGACGTGCCGTGGTCCACGCAGGCCACTTGGTACCCGGGGTGGCTTGTCGAGCGGTCGCCGCGCCTTACTGAGCCAGGCGACATCGCAGAGGGGACCACCAGGTATCTCGCCTCCTACGGAATCGAGCAGGTGGGGTACTTCGACGAGATCGCCACACGTATGCCGACTCCCGAAGAGGCGAGGCTCCTAGAGATCGGCGCGGGCGTCCCGGTGCTCCTTTGGACGCGTACCGGCTACTCGGAGGACCGCCCGATTCGCTGCACGGTCACGACCTTCCGAGGTGACCTCAACCAAATGAACTACGAGATCGGCAACCTGGCCGGACGAGAAGAGAACGAGCCTCAGTGAAGATCTGCCCTGCGGAACCGCATGACTTGGCCAAGCTGCTCGCCTTCCGCGAGGAGGCGGCGGCTTGGCTGTCGCGCCTCGGCACGGACCAGTGGCAGCGGCCGTATCCGGCAGACAAGCTGCTAGCCACGATCGAGGCCGGGCATGTCTTCATGCTGCGCGACGGGCACGCGACGGCGGCCACAATCACGCTGACCCCATATGCCGAGGAAGGCCTCTGGACGGATGAGGAGCTGCGGGAGCCCTGCATGTTCGTCAACAAGCTCACCGTGGAGCGGGAGTACGCCGGGCGAAACCTCGGCGGCCGTCTTCTGGACTGGGCTGGAGATCGAGCACACCGCGCCGGGGCGCGATGGGTGCGATTGGACGCCTGGACGACGAACGAGGCTTTGCAGCGTTACTACATCGCTCAGGGATTTAAGCACGTGCGCACAGTGAACGAGGGCGCCGCAGTGAACGGCGGTCCACGGGTATCCGGTTGGCTCGCACAGCGTGAAGCACGCCCGGCGGTTCACGATTTTCACGACCTCACGTCCGCACCGGCGAAGTTGCCTTTCGCTGCATAACCGGTACGCCCGAGACTAAGGCTCGCCCCACCCGCCAGCCGCGCCTACACCATTTCCACTTCGCGCCTCTTCTTGATGCGATCCATCGCGAAGCGAATAAAGGTAATAAACAACAACTTCAAGCCGAAGGAAGGGACAAGCACGCCAGCCCAAATCCAAAATGTTCCCCACCAGCCAGGATCCCCGTCAGGGTCCATTACAGGGAGCCAGAAAAAGTTGGCAGCAATCATCCACAGCCACTTTCCGGTTTCCATAGGGACCCTACCCGCCCTGAACTCGAAGAAAATAACCAGGGCCATGATGAACATGAACAGGTAGAGGTTGGAAACCCACAACCACGGATACATGTCAGACGAACCCTCGACGAAGCGAATTTGATACGGCCACGCCCACAACATGAGTACGACCAGGATCATCATCGGCAGGGATCTGACGAGATCCTTACTGATGGACGTTATGCGCTCCTCGTATTTAAGCGCAATGTCCGCAAGCCCCTCAAACAAGGGGTTGGGAGCAGTCGAGGGGTCCAGTCCTTGCCTGGCCCGAACCGCTTCGCTCAGTGCTTCTTCTTCGGTCGCCGCACGGATGCGCATTCTTGCGTCGCCGGCATAGGTGGCTACTTCCGTATAAAAGTGCTCGACGGTTTCAGAATTTAGCAGAGAAGTGTTCGCTATCTGGACCCACCCGGGGCTTTCCTCCGTGGACTTCAACCGCTCCGTGAGATTAACCCAGAATAACTCTCGCTTCTTCATGTCGTACACGACACCAAGAATGGGAATGCGGCTCTGCCGCCAATCGTCGAAGTGATCCTCAACGGGAATCGCGTACCCGTTCACCCGCTTGTACTTCTTGCCGCTCTTCACCTGAATGGCGATCCAGTACGGCGTTCTCTTACCGTTGCGCGTGAAGTTTACGATCATGTCCTCGCCATGATCGTTTCCTCCGTCGATCTCCTGAACGATGTGCTCGTGATCCTCAAGGAGCGCACGCAGGGCGTTGACGCCCGCCCTCTCGATCTTGCGACTCGCACGAACAGTTGACACTGCCGCCCCCCCCTGAAGTCAGTCACCTCAGGGTAGTAGCAGGCACTGACAGCTGGGGATAGTTGTGGTGTCCAGCCGCGTGCTGACCTGGCGCATTGGGAGCGCTCGTTGTCCTGGTCTTTGTCCAGTGCGCCGACGGCCGCCATCGTTCGCTGGCGTACGCGCACCGCCTCTGACCTGATGTTTGAACCCTCGTGAACGCCTCCGGACGATCACGCGCACAGTTGGAAAGCGTGTTGGGGGCAACCCCTCACGAGTTCGAATCTCGTATCCTCCGCCATTGCTCTCACCGGGCAATACGTCGAAGGGCCCCACCGCTTGCGGTGGGGCCCTTCGACGTTCTGTGATTGCGTAGCCGGACACCCGACAGGGAGGTCCTGACATGACCAGCAAGTTCACCGAGCTCGCGATCGACTGTGCCGATCCCGACGCCCTCGCCCGGTTCTGGTGCTCGGTGCTCGGCTACGAGGTGCAGGACGTGGAGGACGGACTTGTCACCATCGGCCCGCCCGCGGTGCCTGAAGGCAAGGACCGCCCCGGCCCGGTGCCACCGGCGTTGACCTTCGCGCGCGTGCCCGAGGGCAAGACCGTCAAGAACAGGCTCCACATCGACGTCAATCCGACGGACAGGGAGTGGGACGAAGAGGTCCGTCGCCTGCTCGACCTGGGTGCCCGGCACATCGACGTCGGGCAGGGCGATGTGAGCTGGGTCCCACTCGCCGACCCGGAGGGGAACGAGTTCTGCGTCCTTGCGACCCGTCACCCCTGACCGGGGTGCGCACGGCGGTTCCTGGCTCAGGGTTCGTCGGGGTTGGCGACGAGGAGTTGTGCGGCCTCGGTGATGTTCTCGTCGCGAACCGCGCGGGCCATCGCGGCGCGGGCCGCTGCGGGCTCCGACTCCGGAGGCACGACCAGCAGGACGAAGTAGTCCCCGTCGCCGCGGGTGACGAGGGCGGTGCCGTCGCCGACCTCGTGGGCGTCGAGATGCACGACTCGGTCGTCGATGATCAGACGGGTCGGGAGTGCCTCCCAGGCGGCGGAGTCGAGTCCGACCCGTGTGATGGGGCCGAGATGTGAGGTCAACTCCGTGATCAGGGCGGGCAGCTCGGCCGTGATGCTGTGGGACCGGGGCCACCATGCTCCGTCGAGGAGCCCTTCGCGGGACTGGGTGGTCTCGAGCCTCAGCGGGGCCGTTCCGGGGGGCGCCCCTTGTTGGGCCGCGTCCGGCAGAAGCAGTGGGGGCTGGTGGGGGGTGTCGGATTCAGCCATGGTCGTTCGCCCGCCTCGGTCGTACGGACGGCGCCCACCGTGTAGCCGTACCGATGACGGGGCAGGCGTCGACCGGCGCGATGCCGTCGTAGCTTCACGGTAACCCCGGGGGGCCGCGCCCAGCGCGTCGCAACGGGCCGCGACCGGCGGCGGCCGGAGTTACGGTTAAAGCAGTGGAAAGCGGGAGGTGACGGCCATGGAGGCGATCATCCTCATCGGCGCCATCGTTCTCGTGACCCTCATGGGCATGCGCCTGATCCACCGGATCAACGCCCGGCACGACGCACGCATCGCCTCGCACACCTTCAGCGATGCCATGCCGGGGGTCGGCAGACGGAGCCGCAAGCACCACCGGCGGGTCCCCGAAGACCCCTCCGGCCCGGCCGACCCCGACTGACCCCGGCTACGTCATTCCTCCTGCCGTGGCGCCGCCAGGTGTTCCACCACTTCCGTCAGGTCGCTGACCGCCTGCTCGATCTTCCGGCGGACGCTCTTCTGTTCGGTGACGATCGCCGCGAGCAGGAGCCCGGTGAGCGCGGCCGAGCCGTTGAGTGCCTGGAGGTTGACCATGACCTCGAAGAGGGTGTGATTGGCGAACGGGCCGACGTGGTCGGTGGCCGCCGAGATCCCCAGTACGGACACGAACAGCACGCACGGCGCCGCCCCCGCGAGCTGGAAGCGCAGCGCCGCCCACGTGAGCAGCGGGAAGACGAGGAAGAGCAGGGCGAGCGCGCTTCTCGTGGCCAGGGGCGTGATGACGGCGGCGGTGACCACCAGGGCCGTGACCTCCGGCCACCGGTGGGTGTTCCAGGGGAGTCGGGCCCTGCTCAGCGCGATCAGCAGCGGGGTGCCGACGAGTACGCCCATCGCGTCGCCGGTCCACCACGCCGCCCACACCGGCCAGAACGCGCTCCACGCCAGCTTGCCGCTGAGCGCCAGCACTCCCGTACCGACGGTGGCGCTGAGCAGTATCGGCAGCAGTCCGCCCAGGAAGACCAGGGCGACCCCGTCCCGCAGCCGGTCCATCGCGATACCGAAGCGGACCTTGCGCAGCAGCAGGTAGGCACACACCGGAGCGAGCGTGTTCGCGGCGACGATCCCGAGGTCGGACAGGCTGAAGGGGCCGATCGACTCGATGAGCAGGAAGGCGCCGAGCGCGATGCCCGGCCAGATCCGCAGGCCCATCCAGAGCAGGCAGGTGACGGCGACGCCGGTCGGGAGCCAGAGCGGGGTGACGACCGCGCCTTCGAGGACGATCCGCTGCCACAGGCCGAGCCGGCCGGTCGCGTAGTAGGCGGCGGCGACGGCGAGGACCTTCAGCAGGGCCTCGGAGAGGCGTCGGAGTTCCTCGGTGCGCACCACTGGATCACATAATCACTCCCGTCCCGTGGCGGAGCGTGACACGCGCCGCCGGGGGCCCACTGTCACCCGGGCAGGACCGCCGGTGGCGCGTCGTGGCGCAGGACGAGTACCGCGGAGTCGTCCTGGTGGCCGGTGCAGTCGGCGACCTTCATCACCGCGGCGGCCAGTGCCGCGGGTTCGGCGCCCGCCCCGGCCGCGACGACCCGGGCCACCCGCTCCAGGCCCGCCTCGATCGGGAACGAGGGACCTTCGACCACGCCGTCGGTGACCAGGACGTACGCGCCCGGCGTCGAGAGGCGGTGCCGGGTGACCGGGTAACTGGACCCGGGCAGCATGCCCAGCGGCAGCCCGCCTTCGTCCACCGAGATGCCGTACCGGCCGTCGACCGTGGCCCAGATGGCGGGGACGTGACCCGCGCGGGCGGACTCCAGTACCCAGGTCGTCGGGTCGAAGCGGAGAAAGCTGCAGGTCGCGAAGAGATCGCGGTGCATCGACAGCAGCAGGTCGTTGGCCTGGGCGAGCGCCTCGCCGGGGTCCGGGGCGAAGGCGGCCACCGCACGCAGGGCGATGCGGATCTGCCCCATGAAGGCGGCGGCCTCGACGTCGTGGCCCTGTACGTCCCCGATGGAGAACCCGAGGGCGCCGTCGGGGGTGGCGAAGGCGTCGTACCAGTCCCCGCCGATGTCCAGTCCGTGGCGGGCCGGCGAGTATCTGGCGGCGGTCCGCAGTCCCGGCAGGGCCGGCAGGGAGACGGGGAGCATCTCGCGCTGGAGCGCTTCCGCCAGTTCGACCCGCGCGTGCTGGAGTTCCGCCCCGGCGCGTGCCTGTGCGGCAAGGCGGCCGAGCCTGGTCAGCAGGTCGTCGGCGCTCTCGGGCTGGCTGGGACGACGCTGCGTCATGGACCGCTCCGGATACGGAAAACCCCGGGTTCATCATATTTCCGTGGCGTCCCCACCGCCGCTCAGCTCCTGGACCTCGCCGTACGTCGGCGCCGCGGGGGCTGCGACGTACCGGCCCGCCCGAATGTCGAGCGCCGCCGTGACCGCGGCGCCGAGTGCCGCGCGGAACAGGAGCGAGCCGAGGCTGACCCGGCGGACTCCCAGGGCGGCGAGCTCGGACACGGTGGGGCCTGTGGGGGAGTAGAGGATGTTGAGGGGGACGCCGGACGGGCGCAGGTACGCCACGAGTTCCTGGATCGCGGCCGGGTCGGTCAGGCCCGGTACGAAGACGCCGTCGGCGCCCGCCTGCCGATAGGCGTCGAGCCGGTGCCGGGTCTCCGGCTCCCGCGCGGTCCGCGGGTCCGGGAGCCAGTACGTGTCCGTGCGGGCGTTGACGAACAGGTCCGGTACGGCGGCCTTGACCGCGGCGATCTTCGCCGCGTGGACGGGTGCCGGGGTGAGGGTGCCGTCGGCCCTGCCGTCCTCCAGGTTGATCCCCACCGCGCCCGCCTGCGCCAGCTCACGGGCGAGGCCGGCGACCTCGGCCGGGTCGTCGCTGAAGCCGCCCTCCGCGTCCACGGACAGCAGGAACGCTCCCCCGCCCAGGCGGCGGGCCAGGCGCAGGGTCTCCTCGCGGGTGGCGGCGTGACCGTCGGGGAGCCCGGCCGCGGCGGCCACGCCGAGGCTCGTCGTACCGATCGCGGCGAACCCCTGACCGGCGAGCGCGGCGGCGGAGGCGTGGTCCCAGGCGTTGGGGAGGATGAGGGGGCCGTCGGGGTCGTGGTGCAGGGCTTTGAAGACCATGCGGCCCACGCTAGGCGCGGAACGGTTCGGCGCCCGCCGAAATGTCCGGGAGGGGCGGGCGCCCCTCAGTCGTTGACCGCCGTCAGCAGTACCGCCGCGTCCGTGACCGCGCGCAGGCCGTGCCGTTCCTGCGGGAGCGCGTGGAGCCGGCCCTCCGTGAGCGTCACGTCGCCCGAGACCGCCGTCAGCACGACCTCGCCCCGCAGGATCTGGAGCGTCGCGGCGGGCGGCGCGTTGTGCTCCTCCAGGACCTCGCCCGCCGTCAGGGCGATCACGCTCTGGCGGAGGGTCTCCTCGCGGAGCAGGAGATGCGCGCTGCGGCCGTGGGGGGAGGTCCGGGCTGCGGCGACGTGCTTGTCGGCGAGAGCGTTCAGGTCGTACGTCGTGGTCATGCTTCCAGCGTCCCCCGGGGACCGGCCCCCCGCCACAGGCGCGTGCAGCCCCTACCTCCCGCAGTGCTCCGCCACCAGGTCGGCGAAGGCCCTCGCCAGCGGGGTGAGCGTGGACCAGCGCCGGACCGCCCAGCCGACGGCGAGGGGCGGCAGGTCCGGTACGGGGACGAGGACCGGGCCGCCGGCGCGGTCCGGGTCGCGCCAGCCGGGCAGTTCGGGGACGAGGGCGTGGCCGAGGCCCAGTTCGGCGAGGTGCACGGCGGTGGCCCAGTCGGCGACGCCCGCGTCGGACCCGGCCGTCCCGGCGATCCCGAGCCCGGTGAGGTGCCGGTCGAGATGGGAGCGCGACGTGGACTGTTCGGGCGGCCTGATGAGGTGGGCGGCGGCCAGGTCGTCGGGGCCGATCCGGGTCCGGCCGGCCAGCGGATCGTCGGGGCGCACGGCGAGGACCCAGGGGAGCTCGACGACGGGGCGCTGCTCGACGCCGCGTTCCGGCGCGCCGATGGTGACCCACGCGAGGTCGAGGTCGTGCGCGGCGAGCGCCTCGTAGGCGCTGTGGCTGGAGCTGACCGTCTGGAACTCCAGGCTCGCCCGGGGGTGGTGGCGCCGGAAGCCGACGATGGCCTCGGACATGAAGTGGCGCACGGTCGTCGCGCCCGTGGTGACGCGCACCGCGCCGCTCTCGCCGCGGGCCAGGTCGCGCAGGCGGCGCAGCGCGACGTCGATGCCTCCGATGCCCTCGGCGGCCGCGGTCTGCAGGATGCGCCCCGCGGGGGTCGGCAGGACACCGCGGGCGTGCCGTTCGAGGAGGCTGACGCCCACCTCCCGTTCGAGGCGGCGGATGTGCTGGCTCACCGCCGACTGCGTGCAGGAGAGGTCGCGGGCGACGGCGCTGAGGCTGCCCGCCGCGCACACGGCGACGTAGACACGGAGATCGTCGAGGGTCACGGCGCCAACGTAGCCATGCAGCCCCTTCCAAGCCAGGGCTTGGTGCTTACCAAGTAGTTCCTAGGATTGACTTGGATCTTGGGCTCCGAAACGATCTCGGACGTGGATGCACTTGAAGCAGTGGCCGTCGGAGCGGCCGGTGTCGCCGCCGGCGCGATCAACGCGGTGGTCGGCTCCGGAACGCTCATCACCTTCCCTACGCTCCTCGCGTTCGGCTATCCGCCGGTGCTCGCCAACGTGTCGAACAACATCGGCCTCGTACCGGGCGTGCTCAGCGCCGCGTACGGCTACCGGCGCGAGCTGAAGGGGCAGAAGAAGCGGCTGCTCCGGTTCGGTACGGCCTCGCTGATCGGCGGGATCACGGGCGCGCTCCTGCTGCTGAAGCTGCCGGCCGACGCGTTCACCTCGGTGGTGCCCGTCCTCATCCTGACCGCCTGTGTCCTCGTCGTGCTCCAGCCCCGGCTCAGCCGCTGGTCGAAGGACCGCCAGGCCACGGCGACGCGCACCGACGGCGGCGTGCCCATGTGGCTCGGGGTGCTGGGGACGGGCGTCTACGGCGGCTACTTCGGCGCCGCGCAGGGCGTGCTGCTCATGGGCATGTTCGGCAGCTTCCTCCAGGACGACCTCCAGCGCCTCAACGGGGCGAAGAACGTCCTGGCCTCGATCGTGAACGGGGTCGCGGCGGTCATCTTCATCGCCGTCGCCGACGTCGACTGGGTGGCGGCCGCGGTGATCGCCGTCGGCTCCACGCTGGGCGGCCTGACCGGCGCGAAGTTCGGCCGCAGACTGCCCCCGGCGGTCCTTCGCGCGGTGATCGTCGTGGTCGGCGTCACCGCCTCGGTGATCCTGCTCGTACGGGGCTGAGCCTGCGGGCCGTCAGCGCTTGAGGAAAGCGATCCGGGCCCGCTTCTCCGGGAGGAACACCTCCGGCAGGTCGATCTCCGGGAGCACGATCTCGGGGCCGAGTTCGAAGCCCGCGCGCTCCAGGAGCGTGACGGCCTTGGTGTTGCGCGCGTCGGGCTCGACCACGATCCGCCGCTTGCCGTGCCCTTCGAGCGCGTACGTGACGAGGACGGTCATGAGCGCTCCGGTGAAGCCGCGGACGGCTCCGCCGGTGGCCGGGGCGATCAGGAAGTGCACGCCGATGTCGCCGTCCTCGACCTCGTAGCACTCGCTGACCCGGTCGGCCTCGGGCTCGTACGTCTGGAAGAGCGCGACGGGTTCGCCGTCGAGGCGGACGAGGTGGGCGTGGTGTGTGGTGAGCGAGTCGAGGTGTTCGTACGTCTCGCGCACCTGCTCGCGGCTCGCGCCCTCCATGCCCCAGAACCGAGCGCGCTCCTCGCGCACCCAGCCGTGGATCACGTCGAGGTCGGCTGCGGGGTCGACCGGGCCGACGCGGACGGTGCCGAACCCTTCGACGGTCTGCTCGTACACGGCGTTCTCGCGCATGGGGGTCTCCTTGGTGAGGCGGTTCCAGTCGGTGATCACGGGGACCAGGCCGCCCCCCAGCCACAGGGGGAGCTGGTCGCGGCGGTGCGGGGAGCCGGGGATTCCGGAGGCGCCGAGCGGAACGACCCACAGGCTGTTCGCACGGTCGGCGACGTCCCACACGTAGCGGGCGGCAGGACCGCGGGCGCTGAGGTCGGTGACGCCGGGAACGCTCGACGTGGACAGGACGCAGTCGTGGTCGCCGGGCAGGCCCGGACCGGCCTCATCGCCGTCAGGGAGTGCCCGCCAGGCGGTGAGGCGGTGCCGGTCGCCCCAGGTCTCCCCGGTCGCCGTGGCCCCGGCGGCTTCCTCGACCCCCTCGCGGACGACCGTCTCCCGGTCGACATCCGGGAATTGATCGGTCGTCAGCAGGGTCTCCAGCGCGTACGCGATGCGCGGCGCGAGGGCCAGCCACGGCCGGAAGACCTCCGGGTACGCCTCCCCCATCCCCGTGAGCGGCGCGAACGCCGGGTGCGCGGCCAGCTTCCGTACGACCGCCGCCCGCACCCGCGCGTACGCGGCGGCGTCCACGCTGTCCGCGTCCATGTGCCGGTCCCAGGCGAGCAGCCGCTTCCTCAGTGCCGCCGCTGCGGGGCTGAGGCCGTCGAGGCGGGCCACCAGGTCGAGCAGCGGGCGGGCGGAGGCGAGGCGGGTGTCGGTGTGGACGGCGGCCATGGCGGGCGCCGTCCACACCTCCCGCGCGTCGAGCAGCTCCCGTATGCGGTCCGCCCGGTGCGGCGGCGCGAACTCGATGCCGAGGGGCGCGGCGAGGCCCCGCTGGTTCGCCATGACCGCGACGGTGCCGACCGGCTCGCGGGGCAGCTCGCGCAGGCCGCGCCAGGCGTGCCGGGGCTCGTGGGCGGGGACGACGCGCAGCAGGTTCTCGGGGTCGCGCTCGGGCACGGCGCCCGCGACGCGGTGCAGGAGACCGCCCTCGGTGTCGGCGGCCTGGACGACGTTGACGGGCTCGGCCCAGCGGTCGAAGGCCCGGTCCACGTCGGCGACGGTGCGGGCGCGGAGCAGGGCGGGCAGCGCGGCGAACCCCAGGTCCTCGCGTACGCGCGGTGGCTGGCGCAGCGCGATGCCCTGGCCCTCGTCGGGACCGCCGATGACGACCGTCCCGCGCTCGGTCTCGACGACCTCGACCTCCTGCGGCCGCGCGCCCGCCACCTCGAAGGTCTCCACGCTGCGGAACGCGGGCCGCCACCCGTCGGGCCCGAGCGCCTCCACGCCGCCGTCCGGGAGCCGCCGCAGCCTCTCCCGGTACAGGTCCTGGTAGTCGGCCATCGCGTTGGTGATCGCCCAGGCAACGGTGCCGGTGTGGCCGAAGTGGCCGATGCCGGGCACGCCGGGGACGGCGAGGCCCACGACGTCGTACTCCGGGCAGGCGAGCCGTATCTGCTGGTAGACGCCCGGGTCCTCGATGTAGCGGTGCGGGTCGCCCGCGATCAGGGGACCTCCGGTGGCGGTGCGGTCGCCGGTGACGAGCCAGCCGTTGCTGCCGGAGGTGCCGGGGCCGTCCGTGGCGAAGAGACCGACGGCTCCGGGCCCGATGCGGCGTACGACCTCGTCGCGCCAGAGCTTGCCGGGGAAGCCGGTGAACAGGATGTGAGTGGAGAGCCAGATACCGAGGGGCGTCCAGGGCCGCCACCGGCCCGGTTCGAGGCCGGCGCGGGCGAACTCCGGTGCGGCGCCGCCGAGTTCACGCAGTCCGGCGTCGACCCCGGCCACGTACGCGTCGAGCCAGCCGCGCGTCTCCTCGTCGAGCGCGCGGTAGCAGCGCCGGGCCGTGTCGTCGATACGGGCCTGCCGGGCGAACCGGTCCCAGCCGGCGGCCTCCGGGCCGAGGGAGGCGGCGGACGTGCCCTGGGAGCGGTGCCGCTCGACCTCGATCTGCCAGGCCCGGTCGGCGGCGGCGTTGTGCCCCTGGGCGTGGGCCAGTTCCCGCACGCTGTCGGCACGGAGGTGAGGTATGCCCCACTCGTCCCGGTAGACCTCGACGCTCACGCTTTCCCCGCCCCACCTTCACCCGCCTTACAGATTAGGGCAGCCTAACCTAAGTCGGAAAGGGGTGCGCCGTGGCCCACGCCGCGCGATCATCGACACATGGACGTCACTCTGCACCTCGCCCAGGAGCCGGACGCCGACGCACTCCTCGGCCGGAGCCCGCTGGCCGCGCTCGTCGGCATGCTGCTCGACCAGCAGGTCCCCATGGAGTGGGCGTTCGCGGGCCCGCACACGATCGCCCAGCGCCTCGGCGCCGACGATCTCGACGCGCACGAGATCGCCTCGTACGACCCCGAGGCCTTCGCCGAGCTGCTGTCCACGAAGCCGGCCGTGCACCGCTACCCCGGCTCCATGGCCAAGCGGATCCAGCAGCTGTGCCAGTACCTCGTCGAGCACTACGACGGGGACGCGAGCGCCGTCTGGGCAGGCGTCAAGGACGGCAGGGAACTGCTCAAGCGCCTCAACGACCTGCCCGGCTTCGGCACGCAGAAGGCCCAGATCTTCCTGGCCCTGCTCGGCAAGCAGCTCGGGGTGCGCCCCAAGGGCTGGCGCGAGGCCGCGGGCGCGTACGGCGAGGCGAAGTCCTTCCGGTCGGTCGCGGACATCACGGGACCCGACTCGCTCACGAAGGTGCGGGCGCACAAGCAGGAGATGAAGGCGGCGGCGAAGGCGGCCAAGGAGGCGGCCAAGGAGGCGGGGAGGTAGGACCCGCGACGCGTCAGCACACGTCGCGTCCCGTAGCCCATGAGGGCGGATCTGGCCTGCGTTGATCGTCTCCGGGGCGCCGCCGGGGGACATTGACGTCCATGAGCACGCACGCCTCCCCCGCGGGTGCGGGCCGCCGCACCGCGCGCCGGCCCGCGTTGACCCGGGCGCTGCTCATCCTCATCGCGCTCCTCGGCATGGCGTTCGCGTCCGCTGTCCCGTGCGCCGAGGCCGCGGCCGGGCACGCCGCGTCCTCCTCCACCCAACCCGGCGAGCTCCACCAGGACGCTCCCGACACCGCACTCCGCCTGCCGACGGCGCACGCGACGCGTCTCCCCGCTGAACGCGCCACCCCTGTGCCCCGTGCGCGCCCCTCCGCGCCATTCGCGCGCCCTCGTGCGCCCCGCGCCACCCTCAACTCCCTGAATGCCCTGCGCTGCGTCGTCCTGCGCTGCTGACAGCACGGCTCCGCCCTCCCGGCGGACCGAGCCTGCTCACCCCCCACACGCACGACAAGGACGACACCCTCATGCCCATCGACCCTTACGCGGTCCTGCGCGCCCTCCTGCTCGCCGAAGCGGCACGCGACGGACGCGCCGTACTCCCCGCGCGCGAGACCCCGGACCCCGAGCAACCGACCGACGACAAGGACCAGGACACGGACCCCCAGGACCGCGCCTGATATCTCACGGCGATGGTCCCGGCCCCGCACCCGCGGGACCGGGACCATCGCCGAGGCGTCAGGCCTTACCTCCGCCGCGTCCCGAAGAGCGACCGCGAGATCTCCCGCCCCAGCTGCGTGCCGACCGACCGGGCAAGCGACTTGAAGATCCCGCTGCCCACCACCTGTTCCACGACCGACGTGTCCTCCTTGGGCTTCCCGCGCCCCCCGGAACCCCGCGCCGCCGCCTTCTCGGCCTTCGCCGCCTGCGCCTCGGCGTCCTTGCGCGCCTGCGCCTCGGCCTCCTGGGCCGTCAGCTTCTCGTACGCGGACTCACGGTCGACGGCGTTCGCGTAGCGCGGGTAGAGGACCGACTCCTTCACGGCCCGGTCGAGCGCGGCCGCGTCGATGGGCCCCATCAGCGACTCGGGCGCCCGCAGCCGGGTCGCGGCGACCGGCGTCGGCGCACCCTTCTCGCTCAGCACGGTGACCACGGCCTCGCCCGTACCGAGCGAGGTCAGCAACTCCTCGAGGTCGTACGCGGAGTGGGGGAACGTCCTGACCGTCGACTTCAGCGCCTTCTGGTCGTCGGGCGTGAAGGCGCGCAGCGCGTGCTGGACGCGGTTGCCGAGCTGGGCGAGGACGTCGGACGGCACGTCCTTCGGTGTCTGCGTCACGAAGAACACGCCCACACCCTTGGACCGGATCAGCCGCACGGTCTGCGTGATCGCCTCCAGGAACGCCTTGGACGCGCCGCTGAAAAGCAGATGTGCCTCGTCGAAGAAGAAGACCAGCTTCGGCTTCTCCACATCGCCGACCTCGGGAAGGTCCTGGAAAAGATCCGCGAGCAGCCACATCAGGAACGTCGAGAAAAGGTGCGGCTTGTCCTGCACGGCGGGCAGTTCGAGTACGGAGACCAGGCCGCGGCCGTCCGGGGCCGTGCGCAGCAGCTCGCTGCTGTCGAACTCGGGCTCGCCGAAGAAGTCGCCCATGCCCTGCTGCTCGAACGCGGTCAGCGCGCGCAGGATCACCCCCGCCGTCGCGGTGGAGAGCCCGCCGATGGTCTTCAGCTCCTGCTTGCCCTCGTCGGAAGTGAGGAACGTGACGACCGCGCGCAGGTCCTTGAGGTCGACGAGTTCGAGGCCCTTCTGGTCCGCGTAGTGGAAGATCAGGCCGAGCGACTGCTCCTGCGTCTGGTTGAGCTGGAGGCACTTGGAGAGCAGGACCGGGCCGAAGCCGGTGATGGTGGCCCGCAGGGGGATGCCGGGGCCGATGCCGCCGAGCGCGTAGAACTCGCTCGGACAGCCGCTCGCCCGCCACTCCTGACCGACCTCGGACGCCCGCTGCGTCACCCTGTGGCCCGGCTCGCCCGGGGCCGAGATGCCGGAGACGTCGCCCTTGATGTCGGCGAGGAAGACAGGGACGCCCTGCGCGGCCAGCTGCTCGGCGATGAGCTGGAGCGTCTTGGTCTTGCCGGTGCCGGTGGCGCCCGCCACGAGGCCGTGCCGGTTGAGCATCCCCAGCGGAATCCGGATCTGCGCGTCCGGCAGGCACTGCCCGTCCCACACGAGCGCGCCGAGATCGAGCGCGGGCCCGGTGAAGGCGTACCCGGAGGCGATCTCCAGGGCGGGGGCGGGGAGGGCGGCGGCGGTCGTGACGCTTTCGGGGGCGGTGGTTCCGGGCGTCAACCCGGTGCCCGCGTCTACCCCTGAAGAAGGGTCCGCATTCGCCGGCGCAGCCGGGATCGGCTCACTGTCACTCATTTCTGGCCCCTGTCCCCGGATTGAGTGTTCCCGGTTTGCCCTTGTTTAGGACGTCATTTCCCAGCCTCGCACTCCGTCTCCATGGCTGCGCCCGGAGAGCCGGGCCCGGTAGGCTTTCCGTGTGATCTTCAAGCGCATCGGAAACGGCCGGCCGTACCCCGACCACGGCCGGGAAAGCACCCGGCAGTGGGCGGACGTCGCGCCGCGCCCGGTCCGCCTCGATCAGCTCGTGACGACCAAGGGCCAGCTCGACCTCGAGACGCTCCTCGCCGAGGACTCGACGTTCTACGGCGACCTCTTCGCGCACGTCGTGAAGTGGCAGGGCGATCTCTACCTCGAGGACGGTCTGCACCGCGCCGTGCGCGCCGCGCTCCAGCAGCGCCAGGTGCTGCACGCCCGCGTCCTGGAACTGGGCTGAGCGGCGGGCCATGAGCCCGCGTTGACCCTTTCGGGTAGTACCTGGCGCGGGCCAATGATCATTTAGTAGGAATCACCGCCGGGGCGCACTACGCTGCGCCCATGAGCATGCTCACTCCCCCCGGCATGGGCGGCAAGTACCGCATCACGGGAGACAAATATCCGCGTATGCGCCGGAGCCGCGGGCGCAGCAGGATCGTGCTCGCCGTCGTCGCCTCCGTCGTGGCGGTCGGCCTGATCGGCTGGGGCACTCTGCAGCTGATCGACGTCTTCACCGGCGGCGGTGACAAGGCCTCGGCCGCGGGCGCCACCGGCGACTGCCGGACGAAGACCTCCGCATCCGCGAGCTCGAATATCCTGCCGAAGCCCGGCCAGGTCACGGTCAACGTCTTCAACGCCACGCCCCGCAGCGGCCTCGCCAAACAGACGGCGGACGAGCTGAAGAAACGTGGCTTCACGATCGGCGACGTGGGCAACGCGACGAAGGCGTACGACAAGAAGGTCAAGGGCCCCGGGCTGCTGCTCGGCGCCAAGGGCGCCACCGATGCCGCGCTGCCGGTCGTCGGCACGCAGCTCTCCGGCGCCGAGCTGAAGACCGACACGCGCGCCAAGCCGGCCGAGGTCGACCTGATCATCGGCACCTCGTTCAAGCAGCTCACGACGAAGGCGGACGCCGACAAGGCCCTGGCCGCACTGGCCAAGCCCTCACCGACGCCCGCCACATCGAAGAAGCACTGCTGAACCGCTGAACTGCTGAACCGAACGGCCGAGATCCCGTGAGGGGTCCCGTACGGGGTGGCTACTCGGCCGCCCCGTACATCCGGTCGCCCGCGTCGCCGAGGCCCGGGACGATGTAGCCGTTCTCGTTGAGCCGCTCGTCGACCGAGGCCGTCACGACCGTCACCGGCGTGCCGGCGAGCTCGCGCTCCATGATCTCCACGCCCTCGGGGGCGGCGAGCAGCACCACGGCCGTCACGTCGTCCGCGCCGCGCTTGATCAGCTCCTGGATCGCCGCGACGAGCGTGCCGCCGGTGGCCAGCATCGGGTCGAGGACGTAGACCTGGCGCCCGGACAGGTCGTCCGGCATGCGCGTCGCGTACGTGGACGCCTGGAGCGTCTCCTCGTCGCGGACCATGCCGAGGAAGCCCACCTCGGCGGTCGGCAGCAGCCGCACCATGCCGTCGAGCATGCCGAGACCGGCCCGCAGGATCGGCACGACCAGGGGCCGCGGGTAGGAGAGCTTCACGCCGGTCGTGCCCGAGACCGGGGTCTCGATGTCGACCTGCTCGGTGCGCACGTCCCTGGTGGCCTCGTAGGCGAGCAGGGTGACCAGCTCGTCGGCGAGACGCCGGAAGGTCGGGGAGTCGGTGCGCTTGTCGCGCAGCGTGGTGAGTTTGTGCGCCACCAGCGGGTGGTCGACGACGTGGATCCGCATGTCCTCAACAGTAACCGGGTCCGGGCCGCACTCGTGCTGGCATCAAACCCGCCATCGGAGGGAACGTGGAAATGGCGGACTGAGGTGGTGTGCCTATGCCGGAACAGGGACAGCACGACCGGGGACAGGACCCGGAGCGGGAGGGGACCGAGGACGAGCGCCTGCGGCGCCGAGCCCAGTTCCTGCGGGAACTCCGGGAGGCGCGCGAGCTGCGCGACCGGGTCCGCCCACGCCGTGCCAGGGCGGCACGAATGCGGCAGCAGATGCGCATGCGCACGTTCCGCTGGTGACGCCGCGCGAACACAGCGGGCGGAAGACCTCTCCTGAAGCGATGGTTTCTGCCACGATTCCGATTGGGCGGGGCTCGGAACTGCACACCCCGCCTCCCGAGTCCGCCGGGGGGAACTCCAACCGGCACACCTGAGACCAGTGGGAGAGTCACGGTGTACTTCGCCGCACTGCTCGCGCGCACCGAAGACGGGTGGGAAGCGAGCGATACAGAGCTCGACGACGTGGAGGCCCTGTCGGATCTGACCGACCTGGCCCGTGAAGCCTTGGCCGGCGGTGCCGAGGACGACACAGTGCTCGTCTTCATCGAACAGGAGGACGCCTGGTTCGGCGTCCTCCGTGTGGACGGCGAGGAGGATCCTCGTATCTACGTCTCCGACGCGGCAGCGGCCGCCCGGAGTTCGTACGGCGAGATCCTGCTCACCGACGAACTGCTCGGAAAGGATCCCGACCAGGACGAGCTGGATGCCCTGGACCTCGACGGGACCGAGGACGGCGAGCCCGACCCGGCCGACGAGGACGAGGCCGGGGACGACGACGCGGCGGGCGCCACCGCCGAGGCCGTGCCCCCGGGCCCGATCGGGGACCGGCTGATCCTCGCCGACCTCGGAGTCTCCGAGAAGGAGCTCCTCGCCCTCGACCCCAACGACGCCCTCAGCGAGATCGCCGAGGTCCTGGGAGCGGCGGAGGTCCTCGAAACGGTCCGATAGGTCCCGCCCGTCCATCATTCGTCCATTTCTCCACGACGATGCCGGTGCCGGCCACGGTCGGCTACATTCCGCCCGTGAGCACCGCAGAACAGGCACCGGACCCCGTACGCGACCCCTGGCGGCAGGCCATGCGCCTCGCCGTCCGGGAGGCGCGGCTCGCCGCCGAGGGCGGTGACGTGCCCGTGGGGGCCGTCGTGCTCGCCCCGGACGGCACGACCGTGCTCGCCTCGGGGCACAACGAGCGCGAGGCGACCGGGGACCCGACCGCGCACGCGGAGGTGCTCGCGATCCGGCGGGCGGCCGCGGCGCTCGGGGAGTGGCGGCTCACGGGGTGCACGCTCGTCGTGACCCTGGAGCCGTGCACGATGTGCGCGGGTGCCCTCGTGCAGTCCCGGGTCGACCGGGTCGTCTACGGGGCGCGCGACGAGAAGGCCGGGGCGGCCGGGTCCCTGTGGGACGTCGTCCGCGACCGGCGCCTCAACCACCGCCCCGAAGTGATCGAGGGCGTACTCGCACACGAGTGCGCGCAGCAGCTCACGTCCTTCTTCCGGGACCGCTAGCCGGGACGCCGGACGCCCCGCGGGCGGGCCTGTGACGGGCCTCCCGGATACGGATTTCAGACCACGGCCCAACTTGGGCTAGGATCTCTCTCGGTAGCGTGTCCGAGCGGCCGAAGGAGCTCGCCTCGAAAGCGAGTGTGGGGAAACTCACCGAGGGTTCAAATCCCTCCGCTACCGCTGACAACGCCCCTCTTCCCCGGGTCACCGGAGAAGAGGGGCGTTCTGCATGTCCGACCATGTCCAGCCGCACGCAGACCGATCGGGCAAAACGCCCCGCCCGCAGGGCCGTTGGCGGGAAAAACCGGATAACCAGCTGAACAGACGTCCGGGATACACTCACGCCCGGCAACAGGGGTCACACGGGCACGGGGAGGCCAGAGCGTGGTGCAGACGAAAAAAATAGGTCTCTTCGTCGTCGTCGTGTTCGTTCTCTACGTGATCATCACGGACCCGGCCAAGGCCGCGGACTACGTCCAGATAGGCTTCGAGGGCGTCTCGACCGCTGCTCAGAGCATCGGCGACTTCATGACCTGGGTCGTCAACGGCGGCGGGAACTGAGCTACCTCGTAAGCGTCTGCAAGGAGTGCCCGTGATCCGCCATCTGGTCCTCTTCAAGCTCAACGAGGGCGTCGAGCGCGACGAGCCTCGCGTCGTCGAGGGCGTCAAGGCCTTCCGCGCACTCGGCGGGCAGATCCCGGAGCTGACGTTCTGGGAGTGCGACTGGAACATCACCGACCGCCCCATCGCGTACGACTTCGCCATCAACTCGGCGGTCGAGGACACCGATGCGCTCAAGCGGTACATCGAGCACCCGGCGCACCAGGCGGGCGTCGCGCAGTGGCGCGAGTTCGCCACGTGGGTGATCGCGGACTACGAGTTCTGAGCCAATCGCACGGCAATGCGGCCCTTCACCGGAACGGTGAAGGGCCTTTCTGTGCCTTATGCCCCAACTTGCCCTTCAACACGTGGTTATGCGGTGCTTGCACACAGTGCACCTGTCTTGTGATGCTATGACCGCTTTTGACGGATGAGTAGACGGACGAGCTGACAGAGACAGAGGTGGCGTTGACCGTGCCGGCCAGTACAGCGCCCCAAGCACCGCCCGCGAAGAGCCGGGGCGCCGACACCCGCGCGCTCACCCAGGTCCTCTTCGCCCAGCTCAAGGACCTGCTGCCGGGGACTCCCGAGCACACCAGGGTGCGCGCCGCCCTCATCGAGGCCAACCTCCCGCTCGTGCGCTACGCGGCGGCCCGTTTCCGCAGCCGCAACGAACCGATGGAGGACGTCGTCCAGGTCGGCACGATCGGGCTCATCAACGCGATCGACCGCTTCGACCCCGAGCGGGGCGTGCAGTTCCCGACGTTCGCGATGCCGACCGTCGTCGGCGAGATCAAGCGCTACTTCCGCGACAACGTGCGCACGGTCCACGTGCCGCGCCGGCTCCATGAGTTGTGGGTGCAGGTGACCGGCGCGACCGAGGACCTCACCACGGCGTTCGGGCGCACCCCCACCACCGCGGAGATCGCCGGGCGCCTGCGCATCGCCGAGGACGAGGTCCTGGCGTGCATCGAGGCCGGGCGCTCGTACCACGCGACCTCGCTGGAGGCGGCCCAGGAGGGCGACGGGATGCCCGGCCTCCTCGACCGGCTCGGCTACGAGGACCCGGAACTCGACGGCGTCGAACACCGCGATCTCGTACGGCATCTGCTCGTCCAGCTGCCCGAGCGTGAGCAGCGGATCCTGCTGCTGCGCTATTACAGCAATCTGACGCAGTCACAGATCAGCGCGGAATTGGGCGTTTCCCAGATGCATGTGTCAAGACTGCTGGCCAGAAGCTTCGCGCGGCTCAGATCCGCAAACAGGATCGAAGCGTAACCGGAACGGGTGGAGTGCCCTTTCCGGCACTTCCTCGCCGAAATACGTCAGTTCCCCGCCACACCCCCCTTTTCCTGCACCGATTCACCCCATCCATGTCGACATGTCACTACAGCGTGTTGCCGACATGTGACATTCTGCTGGAACCGCGTTTGCCGCAGCCCCGCCTCCGGTATTCAGGTGGAGGCTGCGTTCCTTCCAGACGGGAGCGCCCGCCGCGACCGTCCGCGACCTCAAGGGGGTGGCATGTCCGCAGACCAGGGCAGCTCGAAGGTGCTCACGCTCAGCAAGAGCGCGTCCGCGCCCGACGTGCTTCACAGCTCGCCTGTATCCGGGGCTTCCGAAGCCATCGACACCCGCACCCTGTCCCGCTCCCTCTTCCTGCGGCTCGCCGCACTCGACGAGAACAGCCCCGAGCGTGCCTACGTGCGGGACACCCTCATCGAGCTGAACCTCCCGCTGGTCCGGTACGCGGCGGCGCGCTTCCGCAGCCGTAACGAACCGATGGAGGACATCGTCCAGGTCGGCACGATCGGCCTGATCAAGGCGATCGACCGCTTCGACTGCGAACGCGGCGTGGAATTCCCGACGTTCGCGATGCCGACCGTCGTCGGCGAGATCAAGCGCTTCTTCCGCGACACGTCCTGGTCGGTGCGGGTGCCGCGCCGCCTCCAGGAGCTGCGCCTCGCGCTGACCAAGGCGAGCGACGAGCTGGCCCAGAAGCTGGACCGCTCGCCGACCGTGCCCGAGCTGGCCGCGGTGCTCGGCGTCTCCGAGGACGACGTGGTCGACGGGCTCGCGGTGGGCAACGCCTACACCGCCTCCTCCCTCGACTCCCCGGCGCCCGAGGACGACGGCGGCGAGGGCTCGCTCGCGGACCGCCTCGGCTACGAGGACACCGCCCTGGAGGGCGTGGAGTACCGCGAGTCGCTCAAGCCGCTGCTCGCCAAGCTTCCGCCGCGCGAGCGCCGCATCATCATGCTGCGCTTCTTCGCGAACATGACGCAGTCGCAGATCGGCGAGGAGGTCGGCATCTCGCAGATGCATGTGTCGCGCCTGCTCACGCGGACCCTGTCGCAGCTCAGGGAAGGCCTGATCGCCGACTGAGGCAGCGTACGCGGCGCCGGTGCCGTTGACGGGGTTCCGAATTGACGGACCGTCAGACACACTGGCGCGATGCGACGAGGATCGATACGCGGCCGCCGGGGCGCCCTGACGGGCGCGACGGCGGCCGTGGTCTGCCTGGGCGGTCTCCTTGCGGCGTGCGGGAGTTCCGGCGGCGGGGACGGTTACGTGGCGGTCGGCGCGGCCGGCGCCACGCCCGACAGGACGCCGGGACGCACGGTGGCGCCGACCGGTGACGTGGAGCTGGTGCCGCTGGACGGGGCCGCCTCGGATCCGCCGGGCCCGTCGGAGTCCGGGACGGGCAGCGGCGAAGGTGGCGGCGGCGACAAGTCCCCTGGCGGCGGCAGTTCGGGGGATACGGGCGCCGGGGCTGGAGCGGAGGCGCGTACGGGCACTGGCTCCGGGACAGCCGAAGCATCGGGACCCGACGGGTCCGGGCAGCCGTCCACCAGCGCGGGCGGGTCCGGAGGCAGCGGGTCCGGAGGCAGTGGCTCCAGCAGCAGTGCCTCCGGTGGCGGGGCGACGACCACACCATCCGCCCCCGGCACCGGCACCCCGAGCGGGCCCGCCGCCTTGAAGGTCGGGGACCCGGAGCGCAAGGCCGCGGACAAGCGGTGGTGCGAGGACGTGACCCTGGACATGGTCAACACCGGTGGTGCCGCGGTGCGTTCGGGCACGGTGACGTTCGGGACGCACATCATCGGCGCGCTCGGCATCGACTGGGCCACCGTCGAGTCCACCCAGGACCTCCCCGTGCCGATCGGCGCGGGGAAGCGGAAGAAGAAGACCTGGACGGTGTGCGTCGACGCCTGGCGGGTGCCGCTCGGCATGCACGTGGAGACGCGGGACGTCTCCGTCAAATGGAAGTGAGCCGCTCTCCGGTAACGGAAATGTGAGCGGCTCTCCGGTGAATGGAAGTGGACGGCTCTCCGGCGAGAGCCGCAGCGACCTACTTGAGGGCCAGCCAGGCCACGCCGGCCACGATGACGACGGCGAGCACGATGCCGATGATCAGACCCGCGCCGGGTCCCGACTTCGCCGGGGCGGCCTGCTGGCGCGTCTGCGCGGCCGGTTCGTCGACGAAGGCGCGGAACATCTGGGTGCTCCCCGCGGGGTCGTAGTTGCCTTCGGGGGCCGGGCCCTGGGGGTTGTGTGCCATGGGGAAGGACCCTAGCGAATACGTGCGGGCAATGCCATACCCATGCTGAGCTGCGACTTTACATGTGCAACCCCTCCCCTTTACCGGGTTTTTAGGCTCGTACACCCCTTTTAGTTTGCCTGCGGCAACCAACTGTCTCTATGGTTGCCCTAAGCAACGAATGTAGGAGGTGCCGTGGCGGAGCAGAGTCAGTACGAAGAGCTCGCCCGACAGTTCAGTGCCTTCGGTGCCGTCAAACGAGACCTCCAGCGGTCCCTGCCGCACGACTGTCCGGCCGGTTCGGCCGCGGTTCTCATGCTCCTCGGCCGGTACGGCGAGATGCGGATGAGCCGCCTGGCGGAACTGCTCGCCGTCGACATGTCCGTGACCAGCCGCCACGTGGCGCACGTCGCCGATCGCGGCTGGATCGACCGGTCGCCCGACCCCGCAGACAAGCGCTCCCGCATCCTCAGCCTCACCGATCAGGGCCTGAAGCAGATCGAACTGCTCTCCGAGCGTTCGACGGAACTGCTCGCCTACCGGTTGAGCGACTGGTCCGACGACGAGGTCGGGCAGCTGATCGCGATGATGAGCCGGCTCCGCGACAGCTTCGGCGACTGCCGGTACACACCGGGGCTCGTGCAGGCACTTCCGGACGCCACCGAAGAGACCACCCGTACACCCGCTTAAGTAAAGGAACCCCATGGCAACAACCACACCGGCAGGTGTGCGGGGCAGCCACGCCAAGCATGGAGGCGCAGCCCCCGGCAGCGGCGCTCCGATGACACACAAGCAGATCATGGAGGCGCTGTCCGGGCTGCTGCTGGGCATGTTCGTCGCGATCCTGTCGTCGACGATCGTCACCAACGCCCTTCCGGAGATCGTCGGCGACCTGGGCGGCGGCCAGTCCGCCTACACCTGGGTCGTCACCGCCTCGCTGCTCGCGATGACCGCGACGACGCCCCTGTGGGGCAAGCTCGCCGACATCTTCAGCAAGAAGGCGCTCGTACAGATAGCCCTGATCGTCTACGTGGGCGGCTCGGTCGTGGCCGGCCTCTCGCAGAGCCCGACCATGCTGATCGCCTGCCGCGTGGTGCAGGGCATCGGCGTCGGCGGTCTGTCCGCCCTCGCGCAGATCGTCATGGCCGCGATGATCTCCCCGCGTGAGCGGGGCCGCTACTCCGGCTACCTCGGTGCGACCTTCGCCGTCGCCACCGTCGGCGGCCCGCTGCTCGGCGGTGTCATCACCGACACCTCGTGGCTCGGCTGGCGCTGGTGCTTCTACGTCGGTGTGCCGTTCGCGATCATCGCGCTCATCGTCCTGCAGAAGACGCTGAAGCTCCCCACGGTCAAGCGCGACAACGTGAAGGTCGACTGGGCCGGTGCCTTCTTCATCACCGCCGCGGTCTGCACCCTGCTCCTGTGGGTGACCTTCGCCGACGACAAGTACGACTGGCTCTCCTGGCAGACCGGCGCGATGGTGGGCGGCGCCGTCGTCCTCGCGCTGATCTTCATCTTCGTGGAGACCAAGGCCGCGGAGCCGATCATCCCGCTGCGGCTCTTCCGCAACCGCACCATCACGCTCGCCTCGATCGCCTCGCTCTTCGTGGGTGTCGCGATGTTCACGGGCACCGTGTTCTTCTCGCAGTACTTCCAGCTGGCGCGCGGCAAGTCGCCGACGATGTCCGGTGTCATGACGATCCCGATGATCGGCGGCCTGTTCATCTCGTCGACCGTCGCGGGCCAGGTCATCACCAAGACCGGCAAGTGGAAGGCGTGGCTGGTCTCCGGCGGCGTGCTCATCACGGCGGGCCTCGGCCTGCTCGGCACGATCCGCTACGACACCCCGTACTGGCACGTCGCGATCTTCATGGCGCTCATGGGTCTCGGCATCGGCATGATGATGCAGAACCTCGTGCTCTGCACCCAGAACCAGGTCGCTCCGGAGGACATCGGTTCGGCCAGCTCCACGGTCACCTTCTTCCGCTCCCTCGGTGGTGCGATGGGTGTCTCGGCGCTCGGTTCGATCATGGCCACGCGCATCACGCACTACGTCAAGGACGGCCTCACCGACCTCGGTCCCAAGGGCGCCGCCCTGGGCCACGGCGGCACCGGCGGCGGCGCCATCCCGAACCTGGACAAGCTCCCCGCGCCGCTGCGCACGATCATGGAGAGCTCGTACGGGCACGGCATCGCGGACGTCTTCCTGATCGCCGCTCCGATCGCGCTGCTCGCGCTCATCGCCACGCTGTTCATCAAGGAGATTCCGCTGCGTACGTCGAACTCCCAGGCTGTTCCGGCCGCCGAGGCCGAGGCCGAGGTGCCCGCGGTCGCGGGTGCCGGCGCTCCCCAGGCGGAGGAGCTGGTTCCGGCCATGGCGGGCGCGGTCTCCGGGCCGTCCTCGGACGGCGCGACCCAGCGTCTCCAGGCGGTCGTCACGACGGCGGGCAGCGTCCCGGCGACGGCGTCCACCGGTGGCGGCACCCCGGTCCGCGGCTTCGTCCGCGGCTCCGAGAGCGCCCCGGTCCCGCGGGCCGCGGTCACGCTGATCTCGCTCGGCGGACGCCAGCTGGGCCGCGCGGTCTCCCAGGGCGACGGCGCCTACGGCCTCGACGCCCCCGGCGCGGGTTCGTACGTCCTGATCGCCTCGGCCGACGGCTACCAGCCGCAGGCCTCCACGGTCGTCGTCGGCGAGGAGCCGGTCACGTACGACATCCTGCTCAGCGGCACCAGCGGTCTGAGCGGCGTCGTGAAGTCCGTGGACAGCAAGCTGCCGGTTCCCGGCGCCATGGTCATCGTGACCGACGTCCGCGGTGACGTCCTCGCCACCGGGCTCTCCGGCGAGCAGGGCGAGTTCACCTTCGCCGAGCTGGTCCCGGGTGCGGTGACCGTGGCGGTCACCGCGGCAGGACACCGTCCGCTCGCGCTGCCCGTCGAGGTCGGCGGCACCGGGGTCACCCGGGTCGAGATCGGGCTGCACTCCGGTGCGCAGGTCGCCGGTGTGGTCCGGGCCGCGGGCGGTCCGCTGAACGACGCGCGGGTGACGCTCGTCGACGCGGCGGGCAACGTGGTCGCCACGGCGACGACCGGTCACGACGGCGCGTACGCCTTCACCGACCTGGACAGCGGCGAGTACACGGTCATCGCGACCGGCTACCCGCCGGTGGCCACCGGTCTGACGGTCAACGGCGGCGGCGCCGAGGGCCACGACATCACGCTCGCCCACCCCGGCGAGTGACGACCCCGGGCAGGGGCGCGCTTCGAGCGGAGACGCGCCCCCGCCCGGTAGTGGGAAAAGGACCCCGGAACCGGTGGCGGCACTACGGCAGGGGACGGCCGGCCGCCACCGGACCGGGGTCCGGCCCGTTTACGGGCCATCGACCAAGGGGCCTCAGCCATCGATTGAGGGCCCCAGCGGCGGGCGACCACGTCCGCGAGAGCGGCGCCGGTATTCGGCGCAAGGGAGAAGCATGGGACTGAGCGCGCGGATCCGTACCAGGGACGGATGGGCTCTGCCGCACGCCGTCGTGACGGTGACCGACATGACGGGTGCGCAGGTGCTGCGGGCCGAGGCCGACGACGAGGGGGCCGTGCACGACGCGGTGACCCTGACCCCGGGCCCGTACGTGGTGATCGTGACGGCGGTCGGTTACGCGCCGACGGCGTCCACGGCGATGGTGACGGCGAGCGGCCGTGCCGACGTCGGCACGGTGGTCCTCGCCCGGCAGGGCGGCGCGGAACTGCCGCCGCCCGGACCGTGGACGATCGACCCGGTGCACTCCTCGGTGGGCGCGGTCGCGCAGCACCTCGGCATCTCGAGCGTGCACGGCCGGTTCACGGAGTTCGGCGGCCGGATCGAGATCGCCCAGGACGTGGAGAAGTCGCGGGTGGAGGCGGTCATCAAGGCGTCCTCCATCGACACGGGCAACGGCATGCGGGACGGGCACCTGAAGACGCCCGACTTCCTGGACGTCGAGACGTTTCCGGAGATCACGTTCCGTTCGACCGGCCTGGAGCCGGCGGGGTCCGACCGCTGGACGGTGCACGGCGAGCTGACGCTGCACGGCGTCGTACGGCCCGTGGACCTGGACCTCAGCTACCTCGGCACGGGCGCGGACCCGTGGGGCGGCACCCGGGCGGCGTTCCGGGCGACGACCGAGCTGAAGCGCGAGGACTTCGCGATGAACTACAACCAGGTCGTCCAGGCGGGCATCTCCGCGATCGGCACGACGCTGAAGGTGGAGCTCAACATCCAGGCCGTGCAGGGAGACACGCTGCCCCAGGCGTGATCGGGGGTTCGAGCGCGGGCGCCGCCGGCCGTCGTAGGGTGCTGGACATGGCACCCAGCATCGCGACCAACACCCGTGTGTCCCTCGACGAGTTGCTCGACTTCGTCCGCCCGCGCCACCGCGCGCTCCTGCTGACCGCCCGGACCGACGGAACCCCGCAGGCCTCCCCCCTGACCTGCGGGGTCGACGACTCCGGGCGGATCGTCGTCTCCACCTATCCCGAACGCGCCAAGACCCGTAACGCCAAGCGGAATCCGCGGGTGAGCGTGGTCGTCCTGAGCGACGACTGGAACGGCCCGTGGGTGCAGATCGACGGCACCGCGGAGGTCATCGACTCGCCCGAGTCGGTCGAGCCGCTGGTCGAGTACTTCCGCAACATCTCGGGCGAACACCCGGACTGGGACGAATATCGCGCGGCGATGCTCAAGCAGGGCAAGTCCATCATCCGGATCACGCCCGAACGCTGGGGCCCCGTGGCGACCGGCGGATTCCCGGCGCACCTGGCCTGAGCACCTGGCCTGACACGCGCTCTAGCGCGAGGGCTGCTGCTGGGCGGCGACCATCGTGTCGATGCCGGCCACCAGCAGGTCCAGCGCCACCTGGAAGTCGGCCTCGCGGATGTCCTCCACCTTGTGGCCCTCGGTGCCCGCCATCAGCGCCCGCGCGTTCTCGTAGTCCTCGGCCATCTCCGGGGCCAGCTTGCCGAAGGCGCCCATCGCGTGGTGGTAGTACTCGTCCTGGGTCATCCCGGCGTCCGCGCAGCGCTGTACGAAGTGGCCCTCGATGGTCCCGTACCCGTACACGAACTGGAAGACGGCGGCGATCGCGCCCCGCTGGCCCTGCAGGTTGAGGCCGGTGTCCTCGATGATGCGCTGCACCTGGCGCGAGAAGGCCAGCGAGTGCGGGCCGATGTTGAGGAAGTGGCCCGTGAGCGGGGAGGTCCAGGGGTGGCGTACCAGGCTCGCGCGGTACACCCCGGCGAGCTGCCTCAGCGGGGTGCGCCAGTCGCCGCCCGGCGCCGCGGGCTCGGGCAGTTCCATCTCGCCGAAGACGCGGTCGAGGGCCAGCTCCAGGAGGTCGTCCTTGGTGTCGACGTACCAGTAGACGGACATCGCGGTCACGCCGAGCTCGGCCGCGAGGCGCCGCATCGAGAACTTGGCGAGGCCCTCGGCGTCGAGGAGTTTCACCGTGGCCGCGGTGATCCGCTCCCGGTCGAGCGTGCTGGGCGCCTCGCTCCTGCGGGTACGCGGCGTCTTGCCCTCCAGCCAGACGCTCGTCCGCGCCGGACGCCCCGCACGGTCGGCTGCCTTCGCCATGGCGCACCTTCCCAAAGTCCTCGTACCGGCCCGGTTCCGGCAGCGGACCGGAATGGCCCGGTCCGCCACCACCGATGCTAAGTGCAGCTACGCCGCGGCCTTCACCGCTGAGTCTGCCCGCTCCGCCCTCCTGAGCAACGCCGCGGCGAGGAGGCCGCCCACGAGCACGGCGACCGCGCCGACCAGCTGGCTGGTCTCCAGGCCGGAGGAGAACGCGTCCGCGATCCGCTCCCGCTCCGCCCCCGACTTCGCCGCGGCGAGCGCCGCCGGGAGCGAGGCCGCGGAGACGGATACGAGCGCGGCGAACCGGGAGTTCAGCACGGCGCCGAGGACGGCCACACCGAGACCGTTGCCGAACTCGGCGAGCGTGCCGTTGACTCCGGCGCCGACGCCCGCCTTCTCCGGCGGGATCGCGCTCATGATGGCGTTCGCCATGGCGGGCATGGCGACGGAGATGCCCGCGCCCATCACGACGAGGCCGAGCAGCATGCCCCCGTACGAGTCCCCGCCGAGCAGGGCGATCGCGGCGAGGCCGGCCGCGAGACACGACATGCCGGTGGCGATCGTCGCGGGGGTGCCGAGCTTCGGCAGGATGCGCGCGCCGACGCCGGTGAGGTTGAGGACGACGACCGTCAGCGCCATGGGCGCCGTGCGCAGACCGGCCTCCAGGGCCCCGTAGCCCAGCACGAACTGGAGGTGCTGGGTGAGCAGGAAGAGCGAGCCACCCATGCCGAAGGCGACCAGGATCGCGCCGGCGACGGCCCCGGTGAACTGCTGGTTGCGGAAGAAGTGCATGTCCAGCATCGGGTACGGGATCCGCAGCTCCCACACGACGAACGCGGCCAGGACCACGAGGCCGACCAGCGCGGAGAAGCCGACGTGCGCGGACGTCCAGCCGTGCTGCGGGCCCGAGATGATCGCGTAGACCACGCCCGTCATACCGACCGTGGACAGGAGCGCGCCGACCAGGTCGGGCCGGTCGCCGAGCGGGTTCTTGGACTCGGGGACGAGCGCGAGGACGGCGATCAGGCCGATCACCGCGACCGGGATGTTGATCAGGAAGATCGCGCCCCACCAGAAGTGGTCGAGCATGACGCCGCCGATGAGCGGGCCCGCGGCGAAGCCGAGGGAGTTCACGGTGGCCCACAGGCCGATCGCCCTGACGCGCTCCGTGTCGTCGAAGATCTGCACGACGACGGCGAGCGTGGTGGTCATCAGGAGCGCGCCGCCGACACCCATGCCGGCGCGCGCGGCGATCAACTGGCCGGTGGACTGGGCGAGTCCGGCGACCAGCGATCCGGCGCCAAACAGGACGAGCCCGGCCGCGAGCATCTTCTTGCGTCCGTAACGGTCGGCCGAGCTGCCCGCGGTGAGCAGGAGACCCGACTGGACCAGCGAGTACGCGTTGATCATCCACTGGATGTCGGAGGTCGAGGCGTCCAGCTCCCGGGTGAGGGAGGGGATCGCCACGTTCAGGACGGTGTTGTCGAGCAGCACGGTGAGCTGGGCGAGGCAGATGACGCCGAGGATCAGCCAGCGCTGCGGATGGCCGCCGCCGGTGGCGGCCGTTGAGTTCTCGGCGGTCGTCGCCGTCATGTTCAGATTCCCCTATACGGTGTACGTCGAGTGGCGTCGTACACCGTATAGCCGTCCGCGTGCGGCGGCCAAGTCACTTTTCGGCGCCTGACACCCGCTAGCGTTCTCCCGCCTGAAACCTGACGAGTGAGGGGTCGGATGTCCAAGCACCGCCGCACACCGCAAGTTCTGCTCGCCGCCGCACTGTTGGGGGGACTCGCCGCCGCGCCGCAAGCGCAGGCCGCCGGGGGACCACCGCCCGTCCCGCTGCGCATCGCCACGTACAACATCCACGCCGGTTCCGGCATGGACAACGTCTTCGATCTCGACCGCCAGGAGGCGGCGCTGCGCGCCCTGCACGCCGACGTCATCGGGCTCCAGGAGGTCGACGTCCACTGGGACACGCGCAGCCAGAACCGGGATCTCGCCAAGGATCTGGCGGACCGGCTCGGGATGCATGTGTCGTTCGCGCCGATCTACAGCCTCGCCCCGGTCGTGGAGGGAGGGCCGCGCCGCGAGTACGGGGTCGCGATCCTGTCCCGGTATCCGGTCCGGGGCGCCGTCAACCACGAGATCACCCGCCTGTCGACGCAGGACCCGAACCCGGTCCCGGCGCCCGCCCCCGGCTTCGGGGAGGTCGAGCTGAAGGTGCGCGGGGTGCCGGTCCAGGTCTTCGTGACGCACCTCGACTACCGGTCCGACCCGTCGGTACGGGCGGCGCAGGTCGCCGACACCCGCAGGATCATGGCCGGGGAACGTACGTCACCCGAGGACCGCCAGATCCTGCTCGGCGACTTCAACGCGGAGCCGGGTGCCCCCGAACTCGCCCCGCTGTGGAAGGAGCTGACACCGGCCGACCCAGGGGCGTACACCTTCCCGGCGGCGAACCCGGTCAAGCGGATCGACTACGTCGCGGTGGGCGAGGGCGTCCGGGTACACGACGCGGCGGTGGCCGAGACTCTCGCCTCGGACCACCGCCCGGTTGTCGCCGATCTGTCGCTGAACAGGAGTTAGGGCAGGCCTAGGACTTCGGCTGCGTCAGGTCGTAGAAGGTCGCACTGCCCACGGTGACCTTCGTGTAGTTCTTCTCGACCCAGGACTGGATCTTGGAGGCGGAGCCGCTGCCGCCGCCCATCCCGCCCATGCCGCCGCCGATGAAGTAGTGGATCTTCCCGTCCTCGACGTAGCTCTTGAACTGGGCGAGCGTCGGGGACGGGTCACTTCCGTTGAAGCCGCCGATCGCCATGACGGGCTTGCCGGTGGAGAGCTGGTAGCTCGCCGCGTTCTGCGAACCGATGGCCGCGGCGGCCCAGGTGTAGTCGTCCGCGTTCTTCTCGACGAGGGCCTTGGCCTTGGCGTTGACCTGGGCGCCGTTGAGGAGCCCGCCCATTCCGCCGCCGCCCATGCCGCCCGCGAAACCGCGTTCGCCCATGCCGGCGCCGCCCGGCATCGTCCCGGTGCCGCCGGGCATGGCGCCGGTGCCGCCCTGCTGCTTGCCGTTGCCTGTGCCCTGATTCTGGCCCTGGCCGGGCATGCCGCCGGTCGGGGGCTGGCCCATGCCGCCGGCCTGCCCGCCCTGGCCGGCCTGCCGCCCCTGGCCGGGCGGCTGCATCCCGCCGCCGCGCATGCCGCCTTCGCCGCCACCGGGGCCGCCGCCCCGGCCGCCCATCGTGCTCGCCCCCGCAGGACCGGCCGTCACGATCGACCCGCTGTGCCCGGTGTCGAGCGTGCTGATGGTGTACGCGGTCGGCCCGGCCAGCGCGGCCACCAGGCCCACCCCGGCGGCGCCGAGCGCCAGTTGACGGTTCAGCCGGCCCGCGACGGCGATGCCGAGGCCCGCCGCGACGCCGCAGACGAGGATCACCCAGCGCAGCCACGGCACATAGTCGGGCGTCCGGTTCAGCAGGACGTACGACCACACGGCCGTCACCGCCACCGTGACGCCGAGCGCGGCGGACGCCGTGAACCTGGCCCGCTCCTCCCACAGCACACTCGCGCCCATGCCGACGAGCGCGGCGGCGTAGGGGGCGAGGGCCACCGTGTAGTACTGGTGGAAGATCCCGGCCATGAAGCTGAAGACGACCATGGTCATCACCAGCGAGCCGCCCCACGCGAGGAACGCGGCGCGTGCCGTGTCGGTGCGCCGCGCCTTCCAGGTGACGACGACACCGGCGACGAGCAGCAGCAGCGCTGCCGGCAGGAGCCAGGAGATCTGGCTGCCGATCTCGGAGTTGAACATCCGGTCGATGCCGGTCTCGCCCCACTGGCTGCCGCCTCCGCCCATTCCGCCACCGCCGCCGACGCTGCCGGTCTCCTCGCCGTTGATCCGGCCGAGCCCGTTGTAGCCGAAGGTCAGTTCGAGGAACGAGTTGTTCTGGGAGCCGCCGATGTACGGGCGCGAGGACGCGGGCCACAGCTCCACGACCGCGACCCACCAGCCGCCCGCGACGACCATCGCGAGCCCGGAGAGCAGCAGCTGTCCGATCCGCTTGAGCGGCCTGCCCGGTGCGAACACCGCGTACAGGACGGCCAGCGGCGGCAGGATCAGGAACGCCTGCAGGGTCTTCGCGAGGAACGCGAGGCCGACGGCGACGCCCGCCCACACCAGCCACTTCGTCCGGCCGTTCTCCATGCCGCGCAGGACGCAGTAGACCGTGACGGTCATCAGGAGCGCCAGCAGGGCGTCCGGGTTGTTGAAGCGGAACATCAGGGCGGCGACGGGCGTGAGCGCGAACACCGCCACGGTGAGCAGCCCGGCCGCCGCGCTGAACCGGCGCCGCACGGCCGCGTACAGGACGCCCGCCGTCGCCACGCCCATCAGGACCTGCGGGACGAGGATCGCCCAGGAGCTGAGGCCGAAGATCCGCACCGAGAGCGCCATCGGCCACAGCGACGCCGGGGGCTTGTCGACGGTGATGGCGTTGGCCGAGTCGAGCGAGCCGAAGAACATCGCCTTCCAGCTCTGGCTCCCGGCCTGCACGGCAGCGGAGTAGAAGGAGTTGGCGTAACCGGAGGCGCTCAGGTTCCACAGGTAGGCGAGTGCCACGACGAGCAGCAGGCCGAGGAACGCGGGGCGCGCCCAGCGCGGGTCGTCGGACCGGCCGCGCCAGACCCGGGTGAGCGGGGGCTGCTTCGGGCGGCCGTGGCCCTGGCCCTGAACGGCCGGTGCGGCCGGGGGCGGTGGCAGCGCGGGTGCGGCGGCGGGGAGGTGGGGCTGGGTCATCGTCCGGTCCTCAGTTCGTGGTCGTACGTAGGTCGGGAGGCGTCCGGCGCACCGGGTACGGGCAGCGACGCGGCGGCGGGCGGCTCGGGGAACACCCAGGCCCGGAAGAGCAGGAAGCGCAGCACCGTCGCCGCGAGGTTGGCGGCGACGAGCACCGCGAGTTCCGTGGAGTGCGCCGGGTCGGCGGAGGCGGCGCCGAGCGCGGCGAGCGAGCCGCTGGTCAGGGCGAGCCCGATCGCGAACACGACGAGGCCCTGCGCCTGGTGGCGGACGGCCCGGTCCCGGCCGCGGACGCCGAAGGTGAGGCGCCGGTTGGCGGCCGTGTTGGCGACGGCCGAGACGAGCAGGGCCAGCGCGTTGGCGACCTGCGACCCCGTGAACGTACGGAATCCGGAGTAGAGCAGCAGATAGACGAGGGTCGACAGGGCGCCCACGACGCAGAAGCCGACCAGCTGGCGGGCCAGTCCCCGTGGCACGCCCGGGACCTGGCGGTCGCGCGGGTCGTCGCCGAAAGGGCGGGCGATCCGGTCCAGGGGGAGCGCGCCGACCGCGAGCGCCCGGCCCACGCGCCACACGCCCTTGAGGTCGTCGGTGGCCGTCTTCACGATGTGCACCGTCGAGTCCGGGTCGTCGACCCAGTCGACCGGGACCTCGTGGATACGCAGCCCGGCCCGCTCAGCCAGGACGAGCATCTCGGTGTCGAAGAACCAGCCGCTGTCCTCGACGAGCGGCAGCAGGACCCGCGCCACATCGCGCCGGATCGCCTTGAAGCCGCACTGGGCGTCGGAGAAGCGGGCCTGGAGGGAGCCGCGCAGGATCAGGTTGTAGGCACGGGAGATGAACTCGCGCTTCGGCCCGCGCACGACGCGTGAACTGCGCGCGAGGCGCGAGCCGATCGCCAGGTCCGAGTGGCCCGAGATCAGGGGCGCGACCAGCGGGAGCAGCGCGTTGAGGTCGGTGGACAGGTCGACGTCCATATAGGCGAGGACGGGCGCGTCGGACGCGGACCAGACGGTGCGCAGGGCACGCCCGCGGCCCTTCTGCTCCAGGCGGGCGTTCCGCACCTCGGGGAGCGCGGCCGCCAGGGCGGCGGCGACGTCCGGGGTCGCGTCCGTGGACGCGTTGTCCGCGATCGTGATGCGGAAGCGGTAGGGGAAGGTCCCGACGAGGTGCTGATGCAGCCTGCGCACACAGGGACCGAGGTCCCGCTCCTCGTTGTAGACCGGGATCACTACGTCCAGAACCGGTGCATCGCCCACGCCGGCCGGGAGGTGCTCCCGTGCCGGCAGCACCCCCAGGGAGGGGTCGGTGCCCGGAGAAGAGTCGGTTCGCATGACACCGACATTCGCCAACTGCCCTGTCAGACCTGTGTGGTGAGACTGTGGCCCGCCTGTGAGTGCGTGACGGGTTCGGCACACGCCGGCAGATGGACGGTGAACACGGTCCGGCCGGGCACGCTGTTGACGGTCACCGCGCCGCCGTGCGCGGCCGCGACCGCCTGCACGATGGCGAGGCCGAGACCGGTCGAGCCGTGGGCCCGGGAGCGGGAGGTGTCGCCGCGCGCGAACCGCTCGAAGACGTGCGGGAGCAGCTCGGGCGGTATGCCGGGGCCGTTGTCCTGGACGTCCAGGCAGACCCACGGCCCGTGCCGGTGCACGCGCGCGGTCACGGTGGTGCCCGGCGGCGTGTGCGTACGGGCGTTGGCCAGGAGGTTCACGAGCACCTGGTGGATGCGCGGTCCGTCGGCGAGCACGAGAGCGGGGTCGTCCGGCAGTTCGAGCCGCCACGCGTGGTCCTGACCGGCCGCGCGGGCATCGCTCAGCGCGTCCACGACCAGCGGCGACAGGTCGGTCGCCTCGTACGACAGGGGGCGGCCGGAGTCGAGCCGCGCGAGCAGCAGCAGGTCCTCGACGAGCCCGGTCATGCGGTGGGCCTCGGACTCGATACGGCCGAGCGCGTGCCGGGTGTCGGGCCCGGTCTCCTCCCGGCCGCGCCGGGTGAGCTCGGCGTAACCGCGGATCGAGGCGAGGGGTGTACGCAGCTCATGGCTGGCGTCCGCGACGAACTGGCGCACGCGCGTCTCGCTCTGCTGGCGCGCCTCCAGCGCTCCGTTCACGTGGTCCAGCATGCGGTTGAGGGCGGCGCCGACCTGTCCGACCTCGGTGCGCGGGTCGGCCTCGGTGTCGGGGACCCGTTCGTGGAGGGCCACTTCGCCGCTGTGCAGGGGGAGTTCGGAGACGCGGGTCGCGGTGGACGCGACGCGACGCAGGGGCCGCAGAGCTACGCCGACCATGGCGGCGCCGGCGAGCGACGCGGCGACGAGACCGGCCGCGGTGACGCTGACCTCGACGACGACAAGGGTGCTGAGGGTGTCCTGCACCTCGGTCTCGGGCAGGCCGACCATGGTGTTTCCGCCCGGCTTCGAGGCGATCCGGTAGTCGCCGAGCCCGGGCACGCTGACGCTGTGTGGCGTCTCCCCGTCCTGCGGCACGCTCTCCAGCGCGGTGATCTGCGCGTCCGTCAGCGGGACGATCGGATTGTCCCGGTCGGCGACACTCTTCGCGGCCTCGGTGACGCTTCCGTCGGACTCGACGAGGGCGCCGATGGTGCCCGGCCTGCTCGGACCGCCGAGAAAGTTCAGGTTCTGCGCCTGCCGCTCCGGACCGGGTCCGCCGGCGGACTGGACGACCGCGCCGCGCACCTGCTTGTCGAGCTGGTCGTACAGATAGGTGTGCAGCGCGATGGTGGTCACCGTTCCGATGACGGCGCACACCAGGGCGATCAGCGCGACAGCCGTGATGACGAGCCTCTTGCGCAGGCTGCGCGGCTGCCGCGGCCTGCTCATGAAGCGACGGGGACAGCGGGCTTGATGAGGTATCCGGCGCCGCGCCGCGTGTGGATCATCGGCTCGCGCCCGGCGTCGATCTTCCGGCGCAGGTACGAGATGTACAGCTCCACGACGTTGGCCTGGCCGCCGAAGTCGTAACTCCAGACGCGGTCCAGTATCTGCGCCTTGCTCAGGACCCGGCGCGGGTTGCGCATCAGATAGCGGAGCAGCTCGAACTCGGTGGCGGTCAGATGGATGCCGTCCCCGCCGCGCGACACCTCGTGACTGTCCTCGTCGAGCGTCAGGTCACCCACGACGAGCACGGACTCGCTGCGCCGGTCGGCCGCGCCCGAGCGGCGGATGAGCCCGCGCAGCCGGGCGACGACCTCCTCCAGGCTGAACGGCTTGGTCACATAGTCGTCGCCGCCGGCCGTGAGCCCGGCGATCCGGTCCTCGACGGCGTCCTTCGCGGTCAGGAACAGCACCGGCACGTCCTGGTGCTCGCGCCGCAGCCGGCCGAGCACGGACAGGCCGTCCATGTCGGGCAGCATCATGTCGAGCACGATGGCGTCGGGCCGGAACTCGCGCGCGGTCTGCACCGCGCCCATCCCGTCCGCGGCGCTGCGGATCTGCCAGCCCTCGTAGCGCAGGGCCATGGAGAGCAGCTCGGTGATCGACTGTTCGTCGTCCACGACGAGGACCCGGACGGGGCTCCCGTCCGGCCTCAGCAGTTCGGTACGCCCCTGGGGCGAGGTCGCGGTCATGTTCCACACCTTGCGCGCCCGCTCTGAGAACCGGCTTTCGGCAACCTGTGAATTCCCTGAGAAACGCACAGCGGTCTCTTAGGAGCGTCAGTCCAAGGGTTACGCCAAGGGGTCAAGGCCGAACAGCCGTGCCCCGTTCCCGTGACACACGGCCCGCAGCCACTCCTCCCCGAGACCGAGCCGCTCCAGGGCCTCCAGCTGGTGGACATAGGGGTACGGAATGTTCGGGAAGTCGGTGCCGAGCAGGATCCGGTCACCGAGATCGGCGAGCCGGGCCAGCTCGCCGCGGGGGAACGCGGCAAAGCGTTCACTGAAATCGGTGAACGCCATCGTCGTGTCGAGGCGCACCTCCCCGTACCGCTCGGCCAGGTCGAGGAAGTCCGTGTACTCGGGCATCCCCATGTGGGCCACGATCACCGGGAGCCGCGGATGCCGGGCGAGCAGCCGCGCGACCGGCTCGGGCCCGGTGTGCTTGCCGGGAGCCGGCCCCGAGCCGCAGTGCATGACCACGGGGATACGGGCGTCGGCGAGCATCGCCCACACGGGGTCGAGCAGTTCGTCGTTCGGGTCGTACGCCCCGACCTGTACATGCGCCTTGAAGACGCGCGTGCCCGCCTCGACGGCCTCGCGCACATACCGGTCGACGCCCGGCTCGGGGAAGAACGTCGACGTGTGCAGACAGCCGGGGGTCCGGCGCGCGAAGTCGACGGCCCACCCGTTGAGCCACTCGGCCATGCCCGCCTTGTGCGGATAGAGCATGGACGTGAAGGCACGCACCTCGAACTCCCGCAGCCGCGCGAGCCGTTCCTCCTCTTCCTCCCGGTACGCGATGGGCCAGGCCATCCCGGTCAGCGGCCCCGCCGCGTCGAAGTACTCCCACACCTTCTTCAGGACCCTCTCGGGCATGAAGTGCGTGTGCACGTCGACGATCCCGGCCAGGCCGTGCCGCTCCCTGAACCGGGCGACCCGCTCCGCCTCGCCGCCGTCCGCCGCGCCGCTCTCCGCGTTACTCTCCGCGCTCAAATCCGTGACTCCGTTCGACCTTGGCGACGTGGAGCGAGTAGCTCTCGTACCACTCGGCGCGGCCGCGCCGCTGTGCCTCCCGGTGCTCCCCGTTCCCGGCCCACTCCCTGAGCCCTTCCTCGTGGCGGAAGTAGGCGACGGTGATCCTCAGCCCGCTCCCCGAGGCCGCGAAATCCTCCCCCAGGAACCCGGGTATCTCCCTGACCAGCTCCGACATCCGCTCGGCGGTCACCCCGTATCCGTTGTCCCCCGGCGTGCGCACCGAGGTGAACACGGCGGCGTAGTAAGGCGGTTCGAAGACGGGCACGGGCCGGACGGTACGGGTGGGCCCGGCGCCGCTCTCCGGCCCGACAGGCGCTACTCCGTGATCACTCATGTCCCTCACGATGCGGCCAGGCGACGGACGGTGTCCACCCCCATTGCCCTACGGGAAGCGAGACTTGACCATTCGGTCGACGAAGCCTGCCGACCTCTCCTCGCCTGGCCGGAGAACGGAACGGCCGAGGCCGCTCAGAACAGCCCACCCTGCAGCGCGGGCGCCTCTTTCACCGGTTTCACCGGCACGGAGGACACCACGTCAGCCGCCGCCCCCTCCGCCTTCCCCAACGCCTCGAGCTGCCACCCGCCGAGCAGCCGGGTGTCGACCACGAGTCGCCGCCCGCGCCGCTCCACGAGATGCAGATCCGGCCCCGCGGCGGCGACCAGCGTCCCCACGACCACCCCGCCCTCGACCAGCTCGCTCACAACGGCCCCCACGCCCCCGAGCCGCCCGACCTCTGCCGCGCCCTCTGCCCCGCTCCCTGTTCCTTTCCCTGTTCCGCCCTCGATCCCGAAGACCTCCGCGTGATCGACCACCTCGCACGGAAGCCGCTCCAGCGACTCGGGCCACCCGGCGAGCGCGACGGCGGTGGCATGCGCCGTCGCCAGCTCCGCGGCCCGCTCACCGGCCGGGGGCAGCGCCGCCCGTACGGCCCGCTTCTGCGCGTACGGAATCCGGTCCGGAACGCCGAGGGCGCTACGCAGCAGCTCCTCCGCACGCCGCGCCGCCATGAGCGGCCCGCGCCCCAACCACGTGAACGCGACGGCCCCTTGTTCGAGCAGCCGGGCGGAACCGCGCCCGACCCCGGTGATCCCCACCTTCACCATCCCGCTCCCGAACCAGGCGAGATACACGTGGTACGGCCTCGGGTCGTCCGCCATCGTGTCCGCGGCGACGGAGTGCGCCCGGTCGATCCCGGCGCACTCGGCACACTGTGCGCGTGTCCCCCGCCCGGACAGCAGCGCCCCCGCCGGACACGGCGTACGCCGCCCGCCCCGCCAGACCCCGAGACATCTGCGCCCGCCCACGGCCCGGAAAGCCAGCACGTCCCCGAAGGCGAGGGGACTCTCGCGCTCCCCCTTCCCCTCCCCGTACCACCCCAGCGCGGGCCCGCCCCCGACCCGCCACCGCACCCCGGTGCACCACCACGTCATGCTCAGGACGCTACTCCCGGGCACTGACATCGCCGGGGGCTGCGGTACGTTCCTGCCGCTCGGAGTCGTGATCAAGGGGTAGACCCTGGCAGCGCCGGTCTTCTTCCTCATCACCTTGCCGTGCCTCGCGATCGCCGCCTTCACGGGCTTCGCCGCCTGCCGGGCCCAGCGCCGGAGGGCGTACAAGGCCCTGGCCGCCGTAGTCCTGACCGCCGGCCTGGCCTGCGCACTCATACCGATCGGGATCATCGTCTGGTTCCTGACGCTCTAGCCGGAGCGGGAGCACATCGGAAACCATGAAGCATGCGACCGGATGACTGGCACCTCACCGAAGACGTCGACGACTTTCTCGCCCGAGCCGGGGACTTCCTGCGCTCACGCCCCGCTCTGCACACCACACCCCTGACAACGACCGAGAAACTGCGAACGCTCGGCACGGAGGCATACAAGGCCGATGCCCCCGTCTTCGGCTCCCTGGAGCGGGCGGGCGAGGTCCGCGCCGTCTTCTACCGCCGCACCCGGCACGGTCCCCTGAGCCTCACCCCTGTCACCCCCGCGGACGCCGACGCCCTCGCCGCCCGTCTGGCCGGCCTCGGCCTCGTTCTGCCCGTCGTGAGCGCCGCCCACGACACCGCCACCGCCTTCGCCGAGGCCTGGCAGCGGCACACCGGCGCGACGCCCACACTCAGCACACGGATCCGTCTGTACCGCCTCGGCACGCTCACCGCACCGGAGCCGGTCCCGGCGGGCCGGGGCAGACGCGTGGGCGAACAGGACCGCGAGCAACTCTTCCGCTGGCACCGCGAGTTCGCCGCCGACGTCGGGGAAGACGTCACCATCGACGCCGACACCTGGGCCGACACCCGCTTCGGCGACAAGCACTACACGTTCTGGGAGACCCCGGACGGCACCCCTGTCTCCATGGCGGGCATGACCTCGCTGATCGGCGGCATGGTCCGGGTGGACCCCGTCTACACCCCGGCCCGCCTACGCGGTCGCGGCTACGCGGGCGCGGTGACGGTCGAGGTGAGCCGAGCCGCCCTGGCCGCAGGCGCCAAGGAAGTCGCGCTCTACGCAGATCCGGCCAACTCCACCAGCAACGCCCTCTACCGACGCATCGGCTACGTCCCACTCACCGAATGGGCCGTGTACGACTTCGCACGCTGACGGCGGCACGGCCGGCGTCCCGGCACACCGTCACGACGTGAACTGATCAGTCGCTGTCCTTGTCGCTACCGCTTTCGTGCCCACCGCTTCTCGCCCCAGCGCCCCGCAACCCGTATGGCCGTGTTGGTAACGGCGGCGGTCGCCGCAGAGCTGATCCAGCCCATCGGCCTGCCGTGCATGACCATGGTCCCGAACCGGAGGAAGAACGTGAGCAGCACCCAGGATGCCCGCCCAGTCCTCGACAGCTCGCCGATCAGGGCGCCGGATCTTCATGCGCCGCAGGCTAAGGGTTTGTGATGCCGGGTTGCCAGACCCCGTCATGACATAACGCAAGAGGCCCCCGGATCTCTCCGGGGGCCTCTTACCTGTGTGCACTCGGCAGGATTCGAACCTGCAACCTTCTGATCCGTAGTCAGATGCTCTATCCGTTAAGCTACGAGTGCTTGTTCTGTTTTTGTCTCGGTCCCGGCCCCTTCGGCCCGTTCCCGGCGACAGGAAGAACATTACATGACTGCCGCCGTCATGTGAAATCCGTTTGCCGCACCCCTTGTGAGCTGGGCAAACACTGTCTTGCGGGTCCGAAACGCCGAAGCCCCGGTCCATCAGGACCGGGGCTTCGGATCTTGGAGCGGAGGCGGAGGGATTTGAACCCTCGATGGGCTTTAAGGCCCAAACCGCATTAGCAGTGCGGCGCCATAGACCGGACTAGGCGACGCCTCCAGCACGACCCCCCGCGCGAGCGCGAGTGGTGCGTCCAGATGATGACACAGCATCGCGCGGTGTCACCAATCGGCCCCCACGGTACTAGGCGTCCAGGCCGGAGAGCAAAGCCCTTCTGTTCGTCCTCGTGTCCCGGGGCTCACCGCAACATCGCGGGCCGCCCGGCGTTAGACGCGGTGGAGCCGCTCGGGACGGTGCGGTTCCTCAGTCTTCTCTTCTCACTCATTCGTGGAGCCCCTCATGTTGCTGCGCCGCATCGCCCTCACCGCCGCATCCGCCGCCGCGCTCTGCGCGGTCCCCGCCGCCGCCCACGCCGACACGGGACCGCTCGGTCTCCCCCAGTTGTTCGCCGGGCCCGCCGCCCAGGACCGGCTACGGGTCACCGTCACCGACACGGGTGACGGAAGGGACGGGACGTACGAGCTGGAGTGCGGGCCCTCGGGCGGTACCCATCCGGAACCCGCGAACGCGTGCGCCCGGCTCGACGAGCTGTCGGCGAACGGCCACGACCCGTTCGCGCCGCTCTCGTCGGACGCCCAGTGCACGATGCAGTACGGAGGCCCCGCGACGGCCCACGTCACCGGAACATGGCACGGCCGGCCCGTCGACGCGACCTACAAGAGGACCGACGGCTGTGAGATCTCGCGGTGGCAGAGCCTCGTTCCCGTGCTGCCCGCGACCGGTCGGTGAACGCGGGCGGGCCATTGTGTGGGGAACGTGCCAAGGTGCGGCGCGGCTCCGGACACCCTGTGACCAGGCATATGCCCGGACATCCGCCGCCGTCACGCGGCCGGGTGGGGCCACGCACCCACGCATCTTCATTCCACGGGCACATCTTCCGCGTGCGACCTCCCTCTCATCCGGCGCCGCGACCGCAACCTCTGCCCGTAGACTCCCTCCCGTGACATGCCGCGAGCCACGTAGGAAGATGGCTCGCGCGGTCGGCAAGGTGCGGTAATCAGGGAGGAAGCGTCGTCGTGAGCAGCAGGCCATCCCGAGGCGCTGCTCGCCTCGCAGCCATACTCGACGCGCTCCCGGACGCGCTGGTGCTGGTCAACGCCAACGGGACCGTCGTCAACGCGAACACCATCGCCCTGGAGGCCTTCGAGGCCCCGGGCACCGCTCTCGTGGGGCGCGGACTGCTCGATCTGCTGCCCGAGTTCGACTCGCGGCTCATCCCCGGATCGATGCGCAGGCCCGACACCACGGACGAGCGCGGGCGCACCAAGCCGACCCGGATGATGGCCCGCCGCACCGACGGCAGCGAGTTCCCCGTCGAGGTCACCAGCGCCAATCTCGCCGACGGCCGCGACGCCGTCGACGGCTACGGCAACAGCTCGTACGGGAGCGGGAGCTATGGCAGCGGCGCCTCCGAGCTCCTGATGCTCGTCGTGCGCGACCTGTCGGGGACCGTCGACACCGAGGCCGAACTCGCTCGTTCGCAGCGCCAGACCGAGATGATCCTGCGCGCCGCCGCCGAGGGCGTCGTCGGCACCGACACCGACGGCCGGATCGTGCTCGTCAACCCGGCCGCCGCGCAGATCCTCGGCTTCCGCGCCAGTGACCTGGGCGGGCAGGAACTGCACGCGCTCGTCCTCCACTCACGCGCCGACGGCGAGCCGTTCCCGTACGAGGAGTCCCCGCTCGCCGACACCCTGCGCTCCGGGCGCAAGCACCGGGTGCGCGGGCAGGTCCTGTGGTCGAAGAGCGGCGCGCAGGTGCCCGTCGACATGACGACGGCGCCCGTGCGTGACGGTGACCAACTGGTCGGCGCCGTGATGACGTTCACCGACCGGCGGCCCTACGACGAGCTCGTCGTGGCGCACGCGGAGGAGATCGACCGGCGCGACAAGGAGGCGGAGCGCGCCGCCACGGAGCACGCGGAGACGCTCGCCCGCACCGTCGAGGAGCATGAGGCGCAGACCGCGCGTACCGAAGAGGAGCACGCGACCGAGCTCGCCACGATCACCGAACAGCACGCTGAGGAACTCTCCGCCGAGAAGGACCGGATCGCCGCTCTCGCCGAGCGCGAGAAGGACCGTTACGAGGCGCTCGCGGCCCGGCACGAGCAGCTCCTCGCCGTCCTCGGCCAGTCGCTGCGCGGCCCCCTCGACGAACTGCGCGGCCAGCTCACCACCCTGGCCGCGGACGACGCGGGCCAGTTGTGGCCCGAGGCCAACCAGATCCTGCACCACCTCGCGGCCGGCTACAGCCGCATGACCACGCTCGTCGACAACGTGCTCGGCTATCAGCTCCTCGACTCCGGCGACGCGCAGCTGACCCGTACGAACGTGATGCTCGACGCGGTCGTCGCCGCGGGCGTCGACGGGGCGGTCGAGCTGATCGGGCCCGGTCGCGCGCAGTTCGCCGTGCACGCCCCGCCCATCGAGGCCGAGGTCGACGCGGCACGCCTGGCCACCGCGCTCGCCCACCTCGTCGCGGACGTCGCAGGCATCGACGCCACCGGCAACGCGCGCGTGGGCGTCGTTCCTACGAGCGGAGTCGGCGGATACGTGGACTCGACGATCGTCGTGGCGGCGGCGCTGCGCGGCGAGAGCGTCCGTATCGAGGTACGCGGGCCCTACACGGGCGGCGACCCGGTGCACGAGCCGATCGTGCGCGGCATCGTGCGGGCGCACGGCGGTGTGCTCCAGACGCACGAGGTGCCCGGGATGAGCGGCAGCGCGTATGTGCTCGAGGTGCCGATCGGGGGCGGGGCCGGGGCGGTTCCGGTTGCCGATCCGTCGGGTGTCGTCGGGGTGGCCGGTCCTGGTACGTCTGTTCCCGGTACGGCTGTCGAGGTCGCTTCGGCGGCTGGTGCCGCCCGTGCGGAGGCCGCTGCCGAGGTCGGTGCGGGGCTGCCCGAGCAGGCGTCGGGTACGCGCGGCGGGCGGCGGCGGGCACGGCGCGCTTCGGGCGCGTCGGTGGACTCGTTCCTGGAGAGCGGTGTCGCGGAGGCCGCGGGTGCGGTGCCGGGTGCCGACGAGACCGGACAAGGCGGCGGCTCGGAGGCTGCCGTTCCGACCGGGCGGCGCAGGCGGCGGGCCGAGGAGTCCGCGGCGTCGGGTGCGCCCGGGAGCGCTCAGGTTCAACTGCCGGCGCAGGCCACGCCGACTCCGGCCGGCGGGACGCCTGCCGGTGACGCGGGCGCCGGGACCGGTACGGGGCGTCGGCGCGGGAGGCCCAATCCGGCCGAGGTCGCCGTTCCGGCGGGAGCCGATGCCGGTCCCGGTGCCACCGAGGGTTCCGTGGTGACCGCTGCCGAACACGCGGCTGGATCCCCCGCCCTGGGTGAGACCGTGCCGCCACAGGGTGTGCCGGTCGGAGCGTCGTCCTCGGGCCGGCGGGCGCGGCGCAACCCCGAGCAGGCCGCGCTGCCTGCCGGTGGTTCGGGTACATCCAGTACATCGGGTGCATCGGGGGATTCCGATGCGTCCCAGGCCGGCCAGAACGTCCCCGCCGGGCGTCGCGCGCGCCGCGCTCTCGGTAGTGCTCCGGAGCGGGAAGCCGAGCAGGCCGGCGCCGCGCGCACCGTATTCGCGCTGCCGCCCGCGGAGGCCGACCGGACGACACCCGAGCCGGCCACCGCCACGGACGCCGACGCAGGTACGGGAACGGGTGCTGGCGGCGAGCGGCACGACGCCGCGCAGCGTCACCCCGCCGACGACCACACTCCGCCGCAGCCCCACCCTGTCCAGACGGTTCCGGGCGCGCGCACCGCGCTGCCGCCGGAGAACGGTGCCAAGCCCCGCGCCGCGCAGCCCCTCCCCGCGGAAGCCCCGTCCGCTGACCCCAACTCGACTCAGGGCCGCGCCATAAGCGTACGAACGCTGGGGCAGGGCGTTCCCTTCGGACGTCAGATCGCCGAGCAGCAGCGCCCGCCGCGGCAGCAGCCGCCGGCCCCCGGCACGACCCAGCCCCTGCCGAACCCGGCGGTCCCGAACCAACAGGCGAACCCACGGCCGAATGCGCAGGCGCCCGCACAGCCGAACCAGGCCGGCCCGGCGACGGGCAAGCAGCCCGGTCCACAGGCGAAGCAGCCGTCCGGCGCGCAGGGCGGTCCGTCCGGCCCGAAGACCGGGCAGCAGCCCGTTCAGTCGCCCGGCGGCAACCCGTCGCTCCAGGTCCCGCTGCCCCCTCAGGTCCCGCAGCCCGCGGCGGCCCCGCAGGAGCAGACGCAGCACACGCTCGGCGGCTCCGGTCGTCGCCGCAGGCTGTCCACCCGGCCGGATCCCGCCGGCACCCAGCCGGAGATCGCGGCCCGCCCGCACCCGCAGTCCCCGTCGCAGTCGTCGCCGGCGCAGCCGAAGGCTCAGCCCCAGACGCCGTCCGGCCAGTCCCAGCCAGGTCAGCCGCAGTCGCTGCTGTCGTCGTCATCGGAGGGCCGCGGACGTTCGTACGCGATCGGCGCCCCCGACCAGGACGCCGACGAGGGGCCCGAGCCGCTGGACGGGCCCGGTGGCGCCGTCGAGGTGGCGATCCGGCCCCAGCCTCAGCCGATGGACGACGAGCTGCCCCCGGAGCCGCTCGACAACCCACGCCGTCTCCTGGTCTGGCCCGCGCCCGACGCGCCCACGCAGCAGGCCCTGAGCGACCGCGGCTACCGACCGGTGACCGTGCACTCCCGCGAGGAGGTCGACGCTCAGATCGCGGCCTTCCCCGCCGCGCTCTTCGTCGACCCGCTGACCGGACCGATCACGCGCACCGCCCTCCAGTCGCTGCGCCAGGCCGCCGTGGCCGCCGAGGTTCCCGTCCTGGTGACGGCCGGGCTCGGACAGGCGACGCGCGAGGCCGCGTACGGGGCCGATCCCGCCGTCCTGCTGAAGGCGCTCGCGCCACGGGACAGCGAGCAGCACCCGTCGCGCGTCCTGCTCATCGAGGAGCGCGAGGAGATCGCGATCGCGCTCACCGCGACGCTGGAACGACGCGGGATGCAGGTCGCGCGGGCGAGTTCCGACGCGGACGCGGTGACGCTGGCCGCGCAGATGCGGCCGAACCTGGTGGTGATGGACCTGCTCCAGGTACGTCGCAGGCGCGCCGGAATCGTCGACTGGCTGCGCGCGAACGGCCAGTTGAACCGCACGCCCCTCGTCGTCTACACCGCCGCCGTCGAGGAGGCCGATCTGCCGCGCCTGGCCGCGGGCGAGACCGTCCTGTTCCTGGCGGAACGGTCGACGAGCGACGAGGTGCAGGGCCGGATCGTGGACCTGCTCGCGAAGATCGGCACCAACTGAGGAAGCCGTCACTGCGAAACCTGCAACTGACAAACAGGGGCGGCCCGTTCGGGCCGCCCCTGTTTCACGTGAAACCGTCGCCGAGCTCTGGGCTCGGAGCAGTAGCGCTGCGGGTTCAGAGCCGTGGTGCTGCGGGTTCAGAGCCTTGGTGCCGTGGGCTCAGTTCCGTGGCGTTGCGGGCTCAGAGCCGCGTGATGTCCAGCTCCCCGTCCGCGTACTGCTTGCGCAGTACCTTCTTGTCGAACTTGCCGACGCTCGTCTTCGGCACCGCCGTGATCACCGTCCAGCGCTCCGGGAGCTGCCACCTGGCGACCTTCTCTCCGAGGAACGCGCGCAGGATCCCGAAGTCGGCACTCGCGCCATCCTTCAGGACCACGGTGGCGAGCGGGCGCTCGCCCCACTTCTCGTCGGGGACGGCGACGACGGCCGCCTCGGCGACGTCCGGGTGGGACATCAGGGCGTTCTCGAGGTCGACGCTGCTGATCCACTCACCGCCGGACTTGATGACGTCCTTGGCGCGGTCGGTGAGGGTGAGGAAGCCGTCGGGGCTGATCGTGCCGACGTCGCCCGTCTTGAGCCAGCCGTCGTCGCTGAACTTGTCGGAGGGGCGCAGCGGTTCGCTGTCGGGGCCCGAGTAATACGCGCCGGCGATCCACGGCCCGCGGACCTCCAGCTCACCGGCCGACTCGCCGTCCCAGGCCAGCAGTTCGCCGCCCGGACCCGACAGGCGCGCCTCGACGCCGGCCGGGAACCGGCCCTGGGTGAGGCGGTACGCGAACTCCTCGTCGGTGCCTACCGCCGCGGCCGGCGGCCGGGCGACCGTACCGAGGGGAGACGTCTCCGTCATGCCCCAGGCGTGGCAGACCCGCATGCCGAGCTCGTCGAAGGCCTTCATGAGGGAGGGCGGACAGGCCGAGCCGCCTATGGTGACCTGCCCGAGCGAACTCACCTCGCGGGGCTTCGCGGTGAGCTCCGCGAGCAGGCCCTGCCAGATAGTGGGAACGGCCGCAGCGTGCGTGGGGCGCTCGCTCTCGATCATCTCGGCGAGCGGCGCGGGCTGGAGGAAGCGGTCCGGCATCAGCATGTTCACGCCGGTCATGAACGTCGCGTGCGGCAGGCCCCACGCGTTCACATGGAACTGCGGCACCACGACGAGCGAGGTGTCCTCGTCGGTCAGGCCCATGGACTGCGTCATGTTGACCTGCATGGAGTGCAGGTAGATCGAACGGTGCGAGTAGACGACGCCCTTGGGGTCGCCGGTGGTGCCGGACGTGTAGCAGAGCGCGGCGGCCTGGCGCTCGTCGAGCTGCGGCCAGTCGTACGTCACCGGCTTTCCGGCGATGAGCTCCTCGTACTCGTGGACCTGGGGGCGCGCTCCGTCGAGGAGCGAACGGTCACCCGGCCCGGAGACGACGATGTGCTCGACACCCGTCAGGGACGGCAGGAGCGGCGCGAGCAGCGGCAGCAGGGAGCCGTTGACGATGATCACGCGGTCGGCGGCGTGGTTGACGATCCACACCAGCTGCTCTGCGGGGAGGCGCAGGTTCAGGGTGTGCAGTACGGCGCCCATGGAGGGGATCGCGAAGTAGGCCTCGACGTGGTCCGCGTTGTTCCACATCAGGGTCGCGACACGGTCGTCGTCCACGATGCCGAGGTCGGCGCGCAGAGCGTGCGCGAGCTGGGCGCTGCGGTCGCCGATCTCGGCGAAGCTCCGGCGCTGCGGCCCGCTCTCACCGGTCCAGGTCGTCACCTGGGAAGTGCCGTGGATCGTCGACCCGTGGGTCAGGATCCTCGAGATCAGCAGTGGTACGTCCTGCATCGTGCTCAGCACGGCGTCCTCCCGGTGGGCGCTACGGCGCAGTAATGTTCCGCCGATTCTCACCGCATACCATTCGGTATGTCACTAGCCCAGGGAATGATCGATCAGTGAATCGTCCCGTTCAGCCCTTGGCCGGGCGCAGTTCCGGGTCCTCACGGAGCTTGCCGAGGGCCCGCGAGACCGCGCTCTTGACCGTACCGACGGACACCCCGAGCACCTCGGCCGTCTGCACCTCACTCAGGTCCTCGTAGTACCGCAGCACGACCATCGCACGCTGCCGGGCGGGCAGCTTCATGATCGCGCGCCACATCGCGTCGTGCAGGACCTGGTGCTCGGCCGGATCGGCCGCCGCCACGGTCTCCGGCTCGGGCAGCTCGTCGCAGGCGAACTCGTCGACCTTCCGCTTACGCCACTGCGACGTACGCGTGTTCAGCAGGGCCCGGCGCACATAACCGTCGAGCGCCCGGTGGTCCTCGATGCGGTCCCACGCCACATACGTCTTGGTGAGCGCGGTCTGGAGCAGGTCCTCGGCGTCGCAGGGGTTCGCGGTCAGCGACCGGGCGGTCCGCAGCAGTACGGGCTGCCGCGCCCGTACGTACGACGCGAACGACGGGTACGACTTGTGCGGCGCGTACGGCGTCGAACGGGCGGCCGGCACGTACGGCACCGGGTGGGAAGAGTGAGGCGTCATCGCGGCTCGCGGCGCGCTGCGCGTCGCGGCATCCGATGCACTGGAGCAGACAGGCGCCATGGTTGCGGTCATGGCTCCACGCTAGGAGCGCCCCCTACCCTCGCGGATCGGCCGCAGGTCCCGAAGCGGTCTCCGCCTCAGGTTGTAGGAGTGGTGGTATCCCCACCTCCTGAAGGTGGAGGACGCGGTACGCACCCCTGAGGGTTCATCCCTGAGAGCCATTCCATGGGCGTCCTTCCACTCTGCCACTGCCACGGTCCGGCGAGACTCATCGGATGCGGGCCACCGGCGCGTGCACCAGATTCCGGTCGATGACGAGGGTCCGCCCGCCGTGCCGCTCCTTCACGTTCCCCGCGTACTGGTGGATCCTGCGCCGCGAAGTCCAGGCGGACCCCCGCAGCACGGGCTCCCGGGCCAGCCGGGGCCGCGTGTGCCAGCGCGCGAACCAGATCACCGATGGCAGATCCCGCACCCCCGCCCGCGCCGCGGCCCGCATGTGTACCACCCCGGAGTCGGCACTGCTGTAGAACCCGGGCATGTAGCCCTTCCGGCGCACCTGCCGGTCCCAGCCCCGCACAAAGGTGAGCGTCGTGCGGGCGCACTTCTTCTGCCGGTACTTGTATGCCTCCATGTCGAGATAGAGCGGGCTGCCCGGCCGGATGCCGACGGCACGCGCCCTGCGTACGGCGTCCCGCCCCTCCCGCACGCCCTGGCTCCAGGCGTTACCGCCGATGCGGTAGGCCTTCTTGGGGCCCGCGACGACACACGGCGACTGCGAACCGACGTACACCGGCAGCACCCGCCACCCCAGCCGCTGCACCCCCTTCATCCAGCGGTGCCCGAGCCGGGGCTGACGAGGACAGGCCCGCCCACGACCCCCGTAGTACACGCCCACCGCGCCGTACTTCGACGCCCGCCAGCGCCGCATCGTGTCGAGCGACGGCGCCATGCACGTGTCGAACGCCAGCCCGCGGAACATCCGCGGATCGGAGAGGGCAGGGAGCGGGGGTTCGGAGGAGGGATCGCCGGCGGCGGCCGGCACCCGCGGGGCACCGCCTGCGGCGGCCGGTGCCTCCGGGGCCCAGGCCGGGCCTGTGGCTCGGCCGTCGGGTGCAAAGTCTCCGAGTGCGGAACCGGGGACGGTGGCGAGGTCGGGCAGGGCGATGTCGGGCAGGGTGAGTCCGGCCAAGGGGTCGGGGTGGGGGTCGGACGTCGGGGACGGCTGGGGGAGGCCGGGTCCGGACCACGCCGACGCGGGGAGGGCGGTCAGCGCCATCAGGAGCAGCACAAGACCCACGACCAGCTTCAGGCGGCGCCTACGGCGAGTGCGGTGCATAGGGCGAGTGAAGGGGGCGGGGTGCGGACCGGACCCGGGACACACCCCGCGTTCATCCGTCCGCTCCCAGAATCAGACCCGATGTGGGGACGCCGGTCCCCGCGGTCACCAGTGCCGTGGCGGCGCCGGCTATCTGGTTCACCGCCGTGCCCCGCACCTGTCTGACCGCCTCCGCTATGCCGTTCATCCCGTGCAGGTACGCCTCGCCGAGCTGCCCGCCGTGGGTGTTGAGCGGGAGCCGACGCTCCGCCACGAAGTCCGCCGCCTCACCCGGCCCGCAGAACCCGAATTCCTCCAGCTGCATCAGCACGAACGGCGTGAAGTGGTCGTAGAGGATCCCCACGTCGATCTCGCCCGGCGCCAGCCCCGCCGACCGCCACAACTGCCCTGCCACGACCCCCATTTCGGGCAGGCCCGTCATGTCGTCCCGGTAGAAACTCGTCATCTGCTCCTGGCCGCGCCCCGCCCCCTGGGCCGCCGCCGCAATCACGGCGGGACGGTGCGGGAGGTCGCGGGCCCGCTCGACGCTGGTGACGACGATCGCCTGCCCGCCGTCGGTCTCCTGACAGCAGTCGAGCAGCCGCAACGGCTCCACGATCCACCGCGACGCCGCATGGTCCTCCAGCGTGATCGGCTTCCGGTGGAAGTACGCCGCCGGATTGGTGGCCGCATACGCGCGGTCCATGACGGCGACATGACCGAACACCTCCGGTCCAAGCCCGTACGCGTGGAGGTAGCGCTGCGCCGCCATCGCCACCCACGACGCGGGCGTGAGCAGCCCGAACGGCAGTGCCCAGCCGAGTGCCGCCCCCTCCGCCGACGGCTCCCGATGCTGCACCCCGGAGCCGAACCTCCTGCCTGAGCGCTCATTGAACGCCCGGTAGCAGACGACCACTTCGGCCACGCCGGTCGCCACGGCGAGCGCGGCCTGCTGAACGGTGGCGCAGGCCGCACCTCCGCCGTAGTGGACCCGGGAGAAGAACGAGAGGTCCCCCATCCCGGCCGCCTGCGCGACGGTGATCTCCGGACTGGTGTCCATGGTGAACGTGACCATGCCGTCGACATCGGCGGGGGAGAGCCCGGCGTCGTCGAGCGCCGCACCCACCGCCTCCACCGCAAGCTTCAGCTCACTGCGACCGGAGTCCTTGGAGAACTCGGTCGCCCCGATCCCGACGATCGCCGCCCGCCCACCGAGACTGTCCTTCGCCCGCACACTCATGCCGGCCTCCCCGACGCCGAGGGACGGGACGGCGTACCCGTGGGGTTCGCAGGGCTCGCGAGACTCGGGAGCGTGACCGTCACCGTCCCGGTGACGTGCGTGCCCAGCCCGTTGACCCCGATGATTCGCACGACCACCGTGGCACCCCCGCCGTCGGGCGCCCCGCTCCCGTCTTCGACGTCAGTGACCGTCCCCGTCAACACCATCGTGTCCCCCGGGTAGTTGGGCGCCCCGAGTCGTATGGCGACCTTGCGCAGAACCGAGGCTGGGCCGAAGTGATCGGTGATGTAGCGGCCGACGAGTCCGTTCGTCGTCAGGATGTTCATGAAGATGTCGGGGGAGCCCTTCTCTTTGGCGAGCTCCGCGTCGTGGTGCACGTCCTGGTAGTCACGGGACGCGATGGCCCCGGAGACGATCAGCGTCCGGGTGACCGGGATCTCCAACGGCGCCAGCTTCGCGCCGACCCCGGCCCCGACCCCTGTCATGGCATCCACCATCGCCACTTTCCCCTCCTCCCGATCCCTTGCCGCCCGGCCCATTCCCTCCGCCTTCACTTCCGCGCTGCCCACGTCGCCCCCGCCTCCTCCGTACCGCTCCCCTCGCCACCGGCGATCAAGGCGCCCAGCTCCGCGAGCAGTTCACCCCCGCATCCCAGATACGCGTCGAGCTGCCTGCCCCACAGGAAATGCCGGTGCACGGGATGCTCCAGGTCGGCGCCCATGCCACCGTGCAGATGCTGTCCGGCGTGCACGACCCGCCTGCCCGCTTCCGACGCCCACCAGGCCGCGGTCAGCGCATGGCCCGCGCACGGCAGCCCTTCGTCCCGTCGCCATGCCGCCTCGTACGCGGTGACGCGGATGGCCTCCGTGTCCATATAGGCGTCGGCCGCCCGGAGTTGAACCCCCTGCTTCGCGGCGAGCGGTCTGCCGAACTGCTCCCGCTCGTTCGTGTACTCCACGGCACGCGCCAGCGACCCCTCGCAGACCCCGGCCTGGAGCCCCGCGAACGCGGTCCGCGCCATCGCCAGGATGTCGTCGTACGCACCGGGCCCGCCAATCCTCTCCGCCGGCGCCCCGTCGAGAACCAGCCGGCCCGCCGACCAGGGCGCGGTGAGCTCGACCGCGTCGCAACCGGCATCGGCCGTACGCACTCTCCACAGGCCCCGGTCGGCCGCCGCCACCAGAACCCAGGACGCGTCCCGGAGCCACGGAACCCAGGGCACCACCCCCGTGAGCCGCCCCGTGCCCCCGTCCGACCCCGTCTCCCCGGTCTCCGCTCCGTCGACCCGCACCCCCGCCCGCGCGGGGAACGCCCCCGTCGCCACCTCCGTCCCGTCCCGCAGCCCCGGCAGCAACCGGTCCCGCTGCTCGGACGTGCCATGCCTCGCCACCGCGAGCAGCCCGTACGCGCAACTGGCGGCGAACGGCACCTGCGCCGTCGTCCGGCCCTGCTCCTCCAGCATCAGCACGAGCCCGAGCAGCCCGGTCTCCTCCACCGCCCCCGGCAGTCCCGCCGAGCCGAGCGCCTTCCACAGCTCGGGGTCCGTTCCCGTGCCGGCCGCCGCGAGGCGCTCGGGGGTCGACAGATCACCGAAGATCCGCGCGGCCAGGTCGGCTGCGGCCACCTGGTCCTGCGTAGGTGTGAAGTCCACGTCAGCCCTCCCGTCCCGCGGCGACACCCGTAGCGACCCCCACAGCGGCACCGTCACCGGCCCGGAAGACCGGCAGCTCCAACTCCTCGTCAACCCGAAGGAATCCGAGCCGCACCGGCATCCCTATTCGGACCTTGTCGTACGGCACCCCCACAACGTTGCTGATGATCCGGACGCCTTCGGCCAGCTCGATCAGGCCCACCGCGTACGGCGGGTCGAAGGCGGGGAAGGACGGGTGGTGCATCACCACGTACGAGAAGACGGTCCCCTCGCCGCTCGCCTCGACCGTGCTCCAGTCCTGCGAGGCGCACGCGCCGCACCCCGGCAGCCAGGGCAAGCGCAGCGTCCCGCACGCCTCGCAGCGCTGGATGAGGAGACAGTGCTCGCGGACCCCCTCCCAGAACCCGGCGTTGTCCCGGTTGACCACCGGACGGGGCCGCCGGGCCTGCTGCTCCCGCGCCTGCCCCAGCGCCAGCCCTGCCCGCGCCGCCGGGGCGTACTTGAGGATCCGGAAGCGATGTGTCCCGGCGAGCTCGCCGTCCGCCCTGACATCCATGCGTGTCGTGACGAAGTGCCCCGTGCCCAGCTTCGTCGTCTTGCGCTCGGACACCGACTCGATCACCGCGTCGAAGGTGATCGCGTCACCGGGCCGCAGCGGACGCAGGTACTCCTGCTCACAGTCGGTGGCGACGACCGAGGTGTACCCCGCGCCGTCCAACAGCGCGAACAGCTCGTCGTAGGCGCCGCTGCGCCCCTGATGCCCGGAGAGCCCGCCCATCGTCCAGGCCTGGAGCATGGTCGGAGGCGCTATGGCGTCGGGCCCCTCGTATGCGGGATTGATGTCACCCATCGCCTCGCACCAGTGCCTGATCATCGGCTCGTTGACCAGGTCCTTGCCGACCCCCGCGGTGGCCGCGGGCAGCCCTTCGAAGGCCTTCAGCGCCGCGTAAGTCATCTCGCCCGTCACCGCCGCCCCCTCCTCATCCCGAGCCGCATCGTCGCCACGATCTCCCTCTGCACCTCGCTCACGCCGCCCCCGAACGTGTTGATCTGCGCCGCCCTGTTCATCCGCTCCAGCTCCCCCTCCGCCGTCCCGCCCCGAGCACCACCGCCCGACCCACCACCACCGGACCCAGCACCCGCGTCACCACCAGCCCCACCCCCGAACGCCCCAGGCGACCCGGCTCGAACCAGCGCCGCGTCGCCCGCGATCTCCTGACACATTCGGTACACCTCGACCGCCGATTCGGTTCCCATGACTTTCACGCCGCTCGCGTCGCCCGGCGCGAGCCGCCCCGCCCCGACATCCCCCACCAAACGCCAGTTGAGCAGGCGCGTTGCCGCGAGACGGGCATGCACCTCGGCCAGCCGCGACCGCACCCACGGCAGGTCGATCCGACGTTCCCCCGTCACCGGATCGGGTGAACGAACCGCTTCGAGCACCGCCGCGTAGAAGTCCTCCGCCTGCATCCCGATCGCGGCGAGCGCGACCCGCTCGTGGTTGAGCTGATTGGTGATGAGACCCCAGCCGCCGTTCTCCTCCCCGACGAGATTCGAGGCGGGGACGCGGATCCCGTCGTAGTACGTGGCGGTGGTGGTCAGCCCGCCCACGGTCTCGATGGGAGTCCAGCTGAAGCCGGCGGCGTCCGTCGGCACGAGAACGATCGAGATGCCCTGGTGCTTGGCGGCTTCGGGGTCCGTGCGGCAGGCCAACCAGATCCAGTCGGCGTTCTGCGCGTTCGACGTGAAGACCTTCTGCCCGTCGATGATCCAGTCGTCGCCGTCACGGACCGCCCGCGTCCGCAGCGAGGCCAGGTCGGTCCCCGCCGACGGCTCGCTGTACCCGATCGCAAAGACCAGCTCGCCCTTGAGGATCCTCGGCAGGAAGTACGCCTTCTGTGCCTCGGTCCCGTACTTGATCAGCGTCGGACCGACGGTGTTCAGGGTCACCATGGAGACAGGCGCGCCCGCGCGATACGCCTCGTCGAAGAAAACGAACTGCTCGTCGGGCCCCCGGCCTTGGCCTCCGTACTCGACGGGCCAGCCGAGCCCGAGGAGGCCGTCGGCACCGATGCGGCGCAGCAGGCGCCGCTGGGCCGTTCGGTCGTCGTGGGCGGGCGGCCCGCCCGGCATCAGTTCCCGGAAGTAGGTGCGCAGTTCGGCGCGGAGTTCATGCTGGCGCGCGGTGGGGGCGAGGTGCACGGCGGCGGCCCTCCCGGACCTCGTACGAACAAGGGTCTCTGACCATTCGTTTCTGACTGACCGTCAGATTCGGTACGACTGTCCGCCAGGTTCGGTACGGGTGTCAAGGGATCAGCACGCGCGCGTGAAGGGCTGGCGTGTGCGCGAAAACGCCTGTGCGGCGATGCCGAAGCACCGCCGCACAGATGTCACGCACCCCTGGCAATGGCTCCGCCGACAGGAGCCTGCGGGTCACCAGAGCTTGGTGAAGTGCACCGAGATGTTCTCGTTCGACTGGTCGATGGCCGTGAACGCGGAGCCGTTCACCTGGGCCGTGTTGTTCTGGTTCGAGGCGCCGGAGCCCACCGCCTGCTGCTGCGTGGTGGACGAGTTGCCGTGGTTGTTGCCACCGACACCACTGCCGCTCACGGTCGCCACACCCGCGTTTGATCCGTTGTCCGCGAAGGACCCGTTGTCGGCCATCGCCACCCCCGAGAAGAGGGCTGCCGCGAGGGGCAGAGCGGCGACGGCGGCGAGGGCGCGGACGGTACGGATGCGTGCCATGTCAATTCCTCCAGGAACAGGTAACTACTGGTTGACCCAAGGCAGTTGGCCGACCACCTCGGTCGTTGCTCACGACGTCGCGAGATCAGAATTGCCCACCGAATCTCCATCGAACCAGGGCGGAAGGCCGTATTCCCTCGCAAGCGTGAGGACATGTCGATAAACCTGCTCCACGCCCTTAAAGCCCCAGCTCAGCCCGGATTACGTCCGCCCGGTGCGGGACGGGTCAGCCACCGGAGGGGCTGAAGCGTTTCGGCGCATTTTTGGTAAATACGCTCCACCCGGGCGAGCCCCTCTTCCTTTAGTCGAACATTCGTACGAACATGGATGCATGGCCACCACCGACCGGCATGCCGTACCCCTTGCGACCCTGGCCCTCGCCCACGCCCTCTCCGCCGCCGAGCGTGGACTGGCCGTGATCCCGCTCTCCCGCACGAAGCTCCCCGCCCTGCGCTCCCCGCACCGCGACGAACCCGACCCGGCCCCGTGCCACGGCGAATGCGGCCGCCCCGGCCACGGCGTGTACGACGCCACGACCGACCCGGGCCGTATCCGTGACCTCTTCGCGGCGGCGCCCCGCGCCACCGGCTACGGCATCGCGTGCGGACTGCCCCCGCACCACCTCATCGGCGTGGACCTCGACACCAAGTCCGGCACGGACTCCTCGTCCGCACTGCGCGAACTGGCGCTGCGCCACCTCTTCACGATCCCGGACACCGTCGTCGTGGCCACCCCCAGCGGCGGCCGTCATGTGTGGCTCTCCGGACCGCCGGACGTCGTGGTCCCCAACTCGGCGGGACGCCTCGCGCCGGGCATCGACATCCGCGGCGCGGGCGGCTACCTCGTGGGCCCCGGATCGCGCACGGCCCAGGGCGTCTACAGCGCCGTCCCCGGCACCGCCCACCTGCCCGTCGCGCCCTGCCCGCCGGCACTCCTGCGCCTGCTCACGCCCCCGCCACGCGTGCACCACCCGTCACCGGCACATGCGGGCCAACACGGCCAGGGCCTCGTCCAGTTCGTGCTGGCCGCACATGAGGGGCAGCGCAACACCCGTCTGTTCTGGGCCGCTTGCCGCGCCTACGAGAGCGGCCTCGGCGACAGCCTCACGAACGCCCTCGTGGAAGCCGCGACTCGCACGGGCCTGACGGAACGCGAAGCCCGCTCGACGATCGCCTCAGCGGCCCGCCTGACCCAGCGCAACGACGCGGAGGCGTAGGACGCGACGTCCCGGAGGGCAAGCCCTCCCCGCACCCGGCCGAACCCGCCTCCCCCAGGACACGCGTAAAGGGCGCCCGCCATAGCGAACGCCCCTTACGAACACCTACCTACCGGCGGTGGGTGTGGGATTTGAACCCCCGGTGACTCGCGCCACGACGGTTTTCAAGACCGTGGAGCTTGCGGCTGTCGCACCCACCTGACCAGCCAAAACCAGCTCACCCTCGAACGTGTATCCACATTTGGCCCGCCCCTGGCCCACAGGGTGATCAGAAGGGGTTCAGTAGGGCGCGGTGTGGACACGATGAGCGGCATGACGTCCGACGAGGAAGCCATAGCAGTAGGGCGCACTCTCGCCGCGCGGTCACACGAGGTGGGGTTCGTCCGTGAGCCGTGGCGCGCAGCTCTTCAGTGGGTTAGCGGGGTCAGGCCCGCGCCCAGTCATTCTCGGTGCATGACCTGGATGAGTAGCGCTATCACGGTGCATGCCCCCACCACCGCTGCCCCGACATCGGGAGCGCAAAGGGTGAGGCCCCCGGTCACAAGTCCGACCAGCACGACGAGAGCATGACGCGACTTTCCTGCCTTCATGTGGATCTACCTTCCGTGTCCCAAGTACCTTTCACATCAAGCGTGTTCGCATTGCGATGGGTGCTGACAGCCTCAGGACAAGCGTTGACAGCCTGAGACAGGAGCCGCCTGAGCTTGACGGCGTATGACACGCCCTGACTGTGGCGCCCTGGCTTCAAGCACCTGACAGGTGTTCGTCGGAAGGAGAGCTGATGGCTACCGCTCAGGCCTGGAGGAGACCCGAGCTGGCCGGTCAGCCTCATCTGACAAAGCTCAACGGTGAACTTCACGATCTACGGCTCGACGCCGGCCTACCGTCTGCGCGTTCCATTCGGGATCGGGTGGGGAAGGACGCGCAGGACTACTGGATCGTGAACCATCAGGCGGTGTTGGACGCGTTTCAGAAACCCAACCTGCCGACGTGGGGGCGTCTGGAAGTCATCGTCGACGTTCTGGCCAAACTTGCGCGTCGTGAAGATGCAGAACGTGAAGTCAACCGGTTCAAATATCTATGGAAGCGAGCATTCCAGGAAACGGCCGCTCAAGCTTCGGTCGAGCCGCCTGAATCCGAACCTCTTGGCGAAGGCGACCGCGACAATGGACCGGAAGTTGCCGATCGTCCAGAGGAGTCAGCCAGCCAGAGCAGGGACGAGGACGCGCGGGGCCCTTCAACTACAGATGCCGAAACACCTGCGGACCCCGACGACTTCGAGAGGCGCATCAACTACGCGGAGGAGTCGCTCAAGGGACTAATCATCAATGCATCGCAAGCACTGTGGAACGACAAAGACGCTTTGAGAGTATTCCTAGGTATCGTGCGCCGCAGCCCAGGGTTTGTTCGACTGGCCGATGCGAGTGCAGAGAATCGTCCGGCGAACGCGACCTTTTATGGAGTTAAGAGCAGGGAGTTCGAATTGGAACCCTCTCCGGCTCAACTTGAATTAGTAATGCTCCACAACCTCCTGGAGAAGTACAGGGCGAAGCAGAAATGGTCCTTCACTCGCCTTGAGGAGCAAACCGGTGTTTCGTCGGATGCGTGGATTCGGTGGCACACACATCGTGAGCTACCTGACCTCGAAGCTCTCGTTGCGTTCTCGAACGTGATGGGGCTGGACTTAGAAGATCACGTGCTACTGCTCGGCCTATGGGAGCGGGCTCGGAATGCACTGGACGTGACCGCCAACTACGAGGCTCTGCCGGATTCGATCAGTTTCGATGATGCGTGGGAGATGCGTAGCCCGAATGCGTCCAGGATGTGGGCTCTTGCTGGAGTCGGGGGCAGTGACCTGACTGCGTTCGGGCCCGATCTGGCTTCCGGGACGGCTCCAGCGTTCATCGTTGCCGGGCCGCCTGGGTCGGGGCGTTCTACCGCCTTGACGACTATTGCACGCTCGCTACTTGCCTCGAAGGTTCAGCTCGTGCTGGCTGCACCAAAACCGTCTCCTTTGCGCGATATTACAGAGCATGACGGCGTGATGACCTGCCTCGATCAGGGCGAGTTCAAGAATGAGCGCCTAGAGGGATTGATTTCACGAGCTTCCAAGGAAAGTCCGATCGTATTTGTGATTGATGACGCCGAGGCCGTGGACAACATTGACTCTCGGCGCGTGATGCTGAATCTTCTACAGCATGGATTTGACGATGGAATCGCAGTCGTTCTAGGCGGACATGAAGGCGAACTCGGCTCGACTGGCTATTGGTTGAGCGAGGCAAGGAAAGCCCACCGAGGGATGTTGCTAGCACCACGGGAGAAGTATTCAGGACGCCTCATCGGAACCAAGATGGCAGACGCCATGGTCGGTGGAGATGTAATCCCTGGGAGGGGTTGGCTTCACCTCGGCGACGGCAAACTGATCGCAGTCGTGGTGCCTACCGGATGAGCCTTGGATGCGCGCTGACCTGCCGCGCGCGTGGTTCCAGTCCCACGTGTCCCGCTCCGTGTCGGCAGGCTTCGCCCCGTGTCACGGGATCATCGCCCTCTCGGGGCCGAGTGTGCTCGCACTGGCGTCCCTCTTCGTGCTTCGGCGCACGGACGGAACACAGACGCGCGCCGCAAGCCAAGCGCACGCCGCTGCTACGCAGGCGGCCACTGCACCGCCACCGCCTTAGGCGGTGTGTCACCCTGACTAGGTGGCCTCAAAGACAAGGGGAGAGAGTGGCTGATCCCAGCCCGCGTGGAACCTATCTGGTGATCGCTGACGCCTTGCGCGCGCGCCTGTCCGAAGACGACGCTCCAGAGCGTCTGCCGTCAGAGAACGATCTCATCGCCGAGTTCGACGTGTCCCGCGGCACCGTACGACGCGCCCTGCAGGCGCTCAAACAAGAGGGCCTCATCGAGGCACAACACGGCGCTGGGTGGCGCCGCGCTGTCCCCGGCGCGGAGCGGCGGACGCTTGTGGAGCAGATCGAAGACATGATGCGCGCGGAGATGACGGTTGGGGAGCCGTTCCTTTCCGAGGCAAAGCTGTGTGAGCGCTTCAATGTCTCCCGCGTGGCCGTGCGCAGCGCTCTCGGGCAGTTGCACGGGCGTGGGCTCCTGGAAGCACAGCCGGGCAAGCCGCGCCTCGTACGCGCTCTCCCCGAGCCGCGCTCTGATTCGTAAGGTGAAGCACATGTCTCTCACGAAGTGGGCGCACGACCTCGCCGAATCCGTTCTCGCTGAGTCGCTGCCACGTCGCTGGGCGCACGTCCAAGGCGTGGCGCGACGGGCCCGCGAGTTGCGCCCGATCTTGTCTGAGCCTGACGCCGATCTGCTGGAAGCAGCAGCGTTCCTCCACGACATCGGCTATGCGCCGGAGCTCGTCGACACGGGGTTCCATCCGCTGGACGGCGCGCGTTTCCTCAGGCAGCAGAAGGACGCCGACGAGCGGGTTGTGAACCTGGTGGCGCACCACTCCTGCGCGCTCCTAGAGGCTGAGGAACGCGGTCTTCGGCAAGACCTGGAGACAGAATTCCGGCTGGAACGTCCGGAGCTGGTAGACGCCCTGGTGTACTGCGATATGAACACCACACCCGACGGGACGCCCACCGACTCCAAAGCTCGTGTCGGAGAGATCGTGGATCGGTATGGTCCGGACACGCTCGTGGGGCGTTTCATCCAGCGCGCAGCACCCGAGATCCATGCGGCGACGGCTCGCGTACGAGCCCAGCTCCAAGAAGCCCACGTCTAGCCGATGTGAGGCTCCGTCCGGCTCGCATCGAGACCGTGCTGAATGCGCAGCCGGATAGACGGGTGGATGTTCAGGGTGTCGACGTCGGCCGGCGGCACCCACCGGACTTCCTTGGACTCCGAGCTGGTTCGGAGTTCTCCACCCACTGGGCGAGCGTGGAAGCAGATAGAGAACTGCTGCCTGACCTCGCCGTCGTCGTAGGCCATGACGTGGCGGGGGTTGGTGTAAAGACCCACGATGTCCTGGACGACGACCTTGATCCCCGTCTCCTCTTCAACCTCTCGCACGACCGTCTCCGCAACGCTCTCGCCTACGTCGTGTCCACCCCCTGGGATCGCCCACAAGTCGTTGTCCGTCCGGTGAATCATGAGCAGGTCGCCGGAGTCGTTGACGACCACGGCAGTCACCGATGGCACCACAGAGTTCGCCTGCGGCGCTTCGGGGTCGTTGTAGTAGTCAACGCGGCTCATGTGGTCGGATCTCCAAGTTCGGTCGGGGACGTGATGCGGCGAGCCGACTCCCATACGCGCTCGTAGCTCTCGCTGTATGAGTCGAACAGTTCACCGCCGGGGATGCGCTGAAGATGCAGAACAGGCGCCATGTAGGCCCCCACTCCGTAGAGGTGGCCGTTCGCCAGCATCTCGTCATCGGCGCGGTAGAGCGAGTTGTAGAGCACCGTGCCGTGGAGCCTGAATTCCACGTTGGGCAGATCAAAGAGACCTGCGTAATTGAGCAGCGCGTTTCGGATCTTGAGGCCCATGCCTGGCCCGATCCCCTCATCGTCTCCGCGCTGGCCGACTGCGGCGCAGTCTGGATCTCCGAGCAGGAAGCGGACTGGCACGTCCGCAGCCGATTTCTCCTTGACCAGCCGGTGGAACGACGCGTCTTCGGAGAGCCAGAATCCTGAGTACACCAGCACGTCAAAGTGGTGCGTAGCCCTCGCGTAGAGCTTGGGCCAGGTTTCGTTCGGGACCACTGATCGGTGCGGGTAGAGCCTGATCAGCTCCGCGTTCCCTGTCTCCACAACTTCGCTTGCTGTGGCTTCATCCGCCCATAGGTACGACACGTCCTGCTGCAAGAGCGAAGCGATGGCGTATTGGAAGCGCCGATACGGCTTCCGGCGCGGCATGTTGATCCAGCGTTCGACGGTCTTGGGATCGACACCGATCCGCGCAGCTACCTGTTCGATCGTCAGGTTCGCCGCCGTGATCGCGCCTCGAAGGCGTTCGTTCGCCACGTCGTCAACTCCCCTGTAGGGACGTGCTGGGACGACTTCACGCTACCCAAGGACGAGACAAGTCGTACAGGACTCGTCCCAGTTGGGCGTCCGACGTCTGCCCCAGAGACGCGAATCTTTAAGAGCACCAAGACGGAGCGACACGCAGCCGAAGCCCACGAACGGGGTTGACGCGGCGAACTTCCCGCTCCATGATGAAGGACAAGTAATACAGGTACTGCATCGCCTGGCGGTGTACGGACCACCCCGTCGGGCCTGCTTACACGCGGTTCGAGCGGCAGGGGAGACGTGAAAAGTCCGGCGTCTTCACGGAGTGATCGGTGTCATCGGCTAAGCCGTTGGTCTGGCCCTCGGGAGAGTCCCCGAGGGATCGGATCGCGGGAACCCCGGTGGTTGGGCTGCACCCGGTCCATGACACCCGCAAGGGACGGGAGATCCACTCAGCGAGTAGCGACTGAGGGACCGCGGCGACCACGCGCCGACCAAGCCAAGGAGCGTAAGGCGCGCACGGAACCGCGGAGCTGACAGTGACGGGCTTCCCGTCACTCGTCATGCGGGCAGGACGCCGGCTGTCGCCTGCACAGCCTGCCCGCTTGATGAGTCACCGCATTACGGGTCTACGACCCTTCGCCATTCGCCGGAGCTGGCGCCTTCTCGCCAAGAACGCCTCTGCCAGCTCCGGCGCCTCCAGTCCCTCCCCTACAGGAGCTTCGCCATGCGCTCGTACATCAACGGCCGTCAGGCCGTCACCAGTAACGACTTCATCGAACTCGCCCTGGGCACCCCGGTCGAACTGTGGCTCGGTGTGGACGGCGAGAGCGAGATGGAGCGCGCGGCCCGCTTGGACGCGGCCCGCGACATCCTCTCGGACGACCCCGGCATGCCGGACGACGCGATCCGGATCGCCGCCGCGGCGATCGAGGACCACGCGGCGGAGCTGTTCAACGTCGTGCCGATGCCCCGTCCGGTCTCCCGGCACCGTTCGGCGCGCAAGGAGGTGGCGGCATGATGGCCACCGCTCCCGCCCCCGAGGTCCTGAACGACCACAAGGGCCAGCCGCGCCCGTTCCTCGACATGCCGCTGACCTACAACCAGGCCCGGTTGGGGATGGCCTTTCACGAGGCCGGACACGCGGTGCTCGCCATGGCCTACGGCATGACCGTGCACACCGCCGAGGTCATCGCCTGGGAGCCCGACAAGGGGCACTGGGCCGTCACTGGCAACACCGCCTGGCAGGGGAACAACACCCCGCCCTGGCACTTCGCCTCCATGTGCGCCGGCGGACAGGTCGCCCACGTCGACTACCTGATGACCTATGGCCTGTGGACCCCGGAACGGGCCCTGGCCTGCGCCGCCGACCACGACCGCGAACAGGCCATCGACACCCTCACCGCGCACGGCGTCACGGTCGCCCGCGACCACGTGCCCGACGGCGGCAAGTCGTGGCCGATGGTGCGCGGCATGGCCCGGCGCAAGGTCGCCCACCTGTGGCGCGAGATCCGCACCGTGGCGCACGCCATGGACGAGAACACCAAGCTGACCGGCGACGACATCGCCGCCCTGACCGGCCTCACCCACGTCTCGCCCCTCGGGGAGGTGGCGGCATGACTGCCACGATCGCGAACGAGCGTCCTGCGATCCCGCCGTTGACGCGCCCGGAACTCGGACTGGCCGGAGTCGGTGCCGCTGCTGCGGCGGGCGTCGGCTCGCTCGGCTTCCTCGCCTCCTTCGACGCCGTCTCCTCCGCCGCGCTGCGGTGGGGGTTCACCGATCCGTGGATGCTGCCGGTCGGCATCGACGTGGCCATCCCGGTGTTCACCGTCGCCAACCTGCTGTTGATCCGCATGGACATGGGGCTTGCGTGGGTGCGGTTCGTGCCCTGGCTTCTCACCCTGGTCACCTGTGGGCTGAACATCGCCGCCGGTCACGGAATGTGGGCCAAGCTGGCGCACGGCACGATGCCGCTGCTGTGGGTGGTGTTTTCAGAGATCGGCGCGCACATCTACGCCGTCCGCATCGGCGCTGTCACCGGCCGCCGGATGGACAAGATCCGGTGGACCCGGTGGCTGCTGGCCCCGTGGCCGACGTTCACGCTGTGGCGGCGCATGACGCTGTGGGAGATCACCTCCTACGCCGACGCCCTCACCCGGGAACGCCAGCGGCAGTTGGCCCGCGCCGACCTGCGGGAGGAGCACGGCCGGTTGTGGCGTTCGAAGACGCCACGGCGTGCCCGCGTTCTGCTCAAGCTCGGTGACCTCGCCCCCGGCACCGAGCCGGTGGCAGAGCAGCCGGAACAGCCCGAGGAACCGAAGCCGGAGACTCCGACACCGGCGCCCGCTCCCGCTCCCCGGAAGCCGTCCGCGCCGCGCCGTCGACCGACCAAGGCGCCCGCCCGTCGCACGATCGATGAGCTGACGGTAGAGGCCCGGGATTTGACCGGCTCGTGGTCGGACGCGGACATCAACGCCGAAGCGCTGCGCAAGGGCCTGCGCTGCGGGGCCAAGCAGGCCCGCCAGGTGCGCGACACCCTCACCGCGGAGCGCGCCAACCGCCTGCTGCATGCCGTCGACACCCCTGCCGACGACGCCAGCGAGACGGTCGGGGAGGTGGCGGCATGAGCACCCTGTTAGACGTTCTCGCCGTCTCCGCCCCGCTGGCCGCCGGGTGGGCCTCGCATGTGCGCTGGCTCGGCCGGCGCCTGCACGTCGCCCGGCGTGACCCGCTGACCGGGCTGCGCACCCGCGACGCGTTCACCCACCGCGCCACCGCCCTGCTGAAGGACCCGCGCGCGGTCGTGGTCCTCGCTGACGTGGACCGCTTCAAGCAGATCAACGACACCCACGGCCACGCCGCCGGTGACGCGCTGCTGAAGGCCACTGCCGACCGGCTCGCCCACCACGTGGGCCGCAAGGGAGTGGTGGGTCGGCTCGGGGGCGATGAGTTCGCCGCCGTCCTCATCGACGAGCACGGCGCCGCCGCCGATCTGCTCGCCCTGCTGCACGGCATCCTGGCCCGCCCGGTCGACGGCCAGAACCCGGACGTACACACCACAGTGTCGCTCGGCTGGGTCCGCGCCGCCGACTTCCCCACCGATGACCTGTCCGGCCTGCTGCGGCGGGCCGATGAGTCGATGTACGCGGCCAAGCAGGCTCGATCCGGGCTGAAGCGGGCCGGGCTCGGCAGGCTCTTCGCCACGGTTGCCGGGCGACGCTCCGGCCGTCACGGGGCTCGTACTACTGCGCCAGTGATGGGGGTGGCGGCATGAGTGCACCGATCGTGGCCGCGGCCCTGTTCAACACCGTGATGGAGGCCGCCGGCCACCGCTGCCAGTGCGCGGGCCAGTGCGGCAACGCGCACACCAAGGGCAAGGGCCGTTGCCCGCACGAGCACGACGGCTACACCAGCAAGCACGGCCGCCGGGTCCGCCTGATCGCGGCCCCTGCCGACCCGCTCACGTCCGCAGTCGCCGCGGCCGGACTCCCGCCCGCCGAACTGCGGGCCTGGTGCCTCGACTGCCTCACCACCGCCGCCCGTGCGGCCAAGCGCCAGCTCCCCGCCACTTCTACGGATCAGTGCGGCCTGTTCGACTTGTAGTCGACGGGGCCCGGTCTCAACCAACCAAAGCAGCGGCCGGGCCCCGCCACCCTCCATCCCTGAAGGGAACCTCAGTGAATCACCCCGACGAAAGCGGAGAGTTCTTCGAACGTCTCGAAGCCGAGATGAACGCCGACCGAACCGGTGAGGTGGTCGACCTCGACAAGGCCCGCAACGCACGCGCTGGATCGGCCGACCGCACCGGCACAGAGTCGGCCGACTCGGCTGCCGGTGAGTCGGCCGTCCGCACCCTCGACCCGTCGGCCGACGCGGACGACGACGAGTCGGACGACTCGGCACGGCCGCGTCCGGCCGACCCGTCGACCCTGCCGGGCCCCGGGATCACGACCTACAAGCGCAAGCCGATCCTGCCGTCCTGGCTGAAGTCCAAGCCCGGCTTCGTGTCCACCGCGCAGCGCGCGACCGGCAATGCCTTCTACGCGACGGCGTATCACGGCATCCGCACCCCCTGGTACCTGTACCGCCTGACGCTGGACGCGCCCAAGGGCGCGGCCCGGCTGATCTCGCAGACGAACCAGTGGGTGTGGGACGCCGAGGCCGCCCCACTGCGGGCGTATGAGGTGGCGCACGAGAACACCGGCGAGTACCTGAAGCTGTCCCGCCAGCGCGACCGCCGCGTACGCCTTCGCATGCTGGTCATGGCCGTCGCGGGGCTCATCGGGGTGCCGCTGGCGTGGGCCTGCTACGTCCTCGCTCCGGGCTGGCTGGTGCTGTTCGCGTCGTCCGCGGTGCTGGCCGCCGGGTTCAAGGGCGGCAAGGCCGATGAGCCCGTGATCGGGCGGGCGGTAGTCAAGACCGAGTTGGAGAAGCTGACCACCTCGATCGTGCTCCGCGCCCTGGACAACATCGGCAACCCCAAGCTGACCGCCGCCATCAAGAAGGGCGGCGACATGAACGGCATGCGGTTCACCTCCGAAATCACCCGCGACGGGCCCGGCTACCGCGCCGACCTCGACCTTCCGTGGGGTGTCACGCCGGAGGACATCATGGAGTCGCGCAAGTCGCTCGCCTCCGGGCTGCGGCGCAAGGTCGGCTGCGTGTGGCCGTCACCCGACCCGACCGAGCACGAAGGGCGCCTTGTGCTGTGGGTCGGGGACAAGCCGATGAACGAGACGACCAAGCCCGCCTGGCCGCTGCTGAAGTCGGGCATGGTCGACCTGTTCAAGCCGGTCGTGTTCGGCAACGACCAGCGCATGGGCGACGTGTCCGTGACCCTGATGTTCGCGTCCGTCGTGGTCGGCTCGATCCCGCGCATGGGCAAGACGTTCCTGATGCGGCTGTTCCTGCTCATCGCCGCCCTCGACCCGCGTGCGGAGGTCCACGCGTTCGACTTCAAGGGCACCGGCGACTTCGGCGCCCTCGAACCGATCTGCCACCGCTACCGGGCCGGTGAGGAGGACGAAGACATCCTCTACGCCCTGGAATCACTGCGGGAGCTGAAGGCGGAGCTGCGACGGCGAGCGAAGGTCATCAAGGCGCTGCCGCGTTCACGCTGCCCGGAGTCGAAGGTGACCCCGGAGCTGGCGAACGACAAGTCGCTTCGCCTGCACCCGATCGTGGTCGGCCTGGATGAATGCCAGAAGGGCTTCGAGCACGAGAAGTACGGGGCGGAGATCGAGGAGATCTGCACCGACATCGCCAAGCGCGGACCGGCGCTCGGCATCGTAGGCATGTTCGCCACCCAGCGCCCGGACGCGAAGTCCCTGCCGCCGGGCATCTCCGCCAACGCCGTGCTGCGGTTCTGCCTCAAGGTCATGGGCCACACCGCCAACGACATGGTGCTGAGCACCGGCGCCTACAAGGCCGGATACCGGGCCACGATGTTCTCCCGCTCCGACCTGGGCATCTGCTGGATGGCCGGTGAGGGCGACGACCCGCGCATCGTCGCTTCCGCGTTCGTCGACGCGCCGGCCGCTGAGCAGGTCGTGGCCCGCGCCCGGCAGATGCGCGAGGAGTACGGCAACGTCACCGGCCACGCCATCGGCCAGCTCCCCGAGACCGAAGTGGCCTCCTTCGACCTGCTGGCCGACGTGCTGAAGGTCGTGGCGGTCGACGAGGAGAAGGTGTGGAACGAGAAGGTCGCCACCCGTCTCGCCGACCTGCGCCCCGAGGTCTACCAGGGCTGGAAGGCCGAGACCGTCGCCAAGAACCTGCGCCCGCACGGCATCACCGTGCAGGACGTATGGGCCACCGGCGACAAGGGCAAGGGCACCACCCGGCGCGGCATCGCCCGCGCCGACATCGCCGCCGCCATCACCGAGCGTGATGGAAAGCCGGGCAAGGGCTGACGCGAACCGCTGCTAGGTCTAGCACCCCACCGGTGCTAGACCTAGCAGCCCCGCTAGCACCCCATTCCCTGTCTGATCAGGGAACTCGTATCTAGCACCTCACCTGCGGGAATCCCCGAAATCCGCCCTGGAGGGCACCCCATGACCCCCTTCCTCCTTGCTAGCGCCTGCCTACTCGGCATAACGCTCTGTTACATCAGCGTGTGTGCGGGCAGCCCGTACGGCGACTGCCGCCGCTGCCACGGCATGGGCCACGCCATCAAGCACGACCGCAAGGGCCGCGCCAAGCGCGGCAAGGACTGCCGCCGCTGCCACGGCCACGGCAAGCGCGTCCGCGTCGGCCGCCGCCTGTACAACCTCTGGCTGCGTATCTACCGCGAGGGCCAGACCGACACCCCCAAGCCCACCGCCGCCCGTCCGTTCGCGAAGAAGGGCTGACCCATGGCCGTCACCATCTCCCTCGTCCTGCTCTTCGGCCTCTTCCTGGCGCTGATCCTGCGCGCCAACAAGAGCTACGGCACCGCCCTCGTGGCCGCCCTGTTCGGCTTCTACGTCGCCAGCACCGGCGCCGCCGGAACCATCAACAACCTCATGACCGCACTCGTCCACGCACTGCCCAACTGACCCTGAAGGGAACGGCCGTGAACGAACACCTCGCCCACGAGCCCGTCACAGGCGCCGTGGCCGTCCACCACCCCCAGCCCCTCGACCTCTACGCCCCGGGCCCGGCAATGCCGGTGGACCCGTACGGCGAGCGGCAGCCGGTGGTGTGGGTGCCCGACGCCTACGGGCGCATGGTCCCCATGCCCAAGCACCTCGCCCCCGCCCCCATCCAGCCGACGCAGCCTCGCGACCTCACCCCGGTACCGCTCCTGGATCCCATCGCCCAGCGGTTCATGGGCGCCGGGCTCGGCGGCGGCGCGCTGGCGGCCGGCGTCGGCTACGGCGTCGGCGAGGTCATCAACGCCGCCGCCGGAATCAGCGGCGGCGCCCTCGTGTGGGCCGCGGTCATCGTCGTCGCCCTGCGCGCCCCCCGCGCCCTCGGCGGCGGCAAGGGCAGCACCGTCAACATCCGCCGGGCCGTCATCAAGCGCAACCACTTCCACGGATAGGGAGCCACCGCATGCAGAATCAGCCCGCCACCCCTCTGGAACTCGGGGACCAGGCAGCCGAAGCTGTCCGCGCCATCAACCACACCACCTGCACGCCGGGTGAGGACTGGCAGTACCCCAGCCACGCCTACAGCCTCATCGGGACGCTCGCGCACCTGTCCCGCATGCTCCCGCAGGCCATCACCCAGGCACTTCAGCCCGTAACCGACGCCCACCAAGCCGACCGGCTCACCGTGGACGGCGGCGAGGACCCCGACCAGGCCGCATCGTCCGCCGTACAGACGGCGCGCGTCGCCATCGGCCGCGCTCAACGTCTTGCCGCGGCCCTTGACCAGGTCCACTCGGCCCTCAGCCCGCTCGGCTACGACACCAGCGACGACGAGGAAGAGGACGAACAGCCCTGCGGTGAGGGCATGTGCCAGTGCTACTGCGTCGGCCAGCTTCACCCGTGCGGCTGCGACTGCCCGCACGACGACGACTGCGACTGCGACTTCTGCGACCTGCGCAACCAGTACTAGCTACGCCCGGGGCGGGTGCCTTCTCGCCAAAGCCTGCACCCGCCCCGGATCTCCCAGTCCCTCCAAGAGAACAGGAGAACCCCCAGCATGACCCATCCCAACCCCGCACGGCGAGACGGCCTCACCCCATCCACCGGACACCTGCCAACCGCCCTGGCCCTCGCCGAACGCGGCGTACCCGTGCTGCCGCTCCGCGCGGGCAAGGTCCCCTTCGGTAACTGCGGCACCTGCACCGGCAACGCATGCGGCGGCCGTCCGAACATGAAGGCCCCGGGCCCCTGCCACTGCCCCGCCCCCTGCCACGGATGGGCCGCCGCCACCACCGACCCGAACACCCTCAGCTCCGAGACGTGGGCGCCCGTCTGGCGACACGCCGCCGCACTCGCCTACCACCCCGGCGGCGCCGGACTCACCGTTGTCGACCTCGACCACGCCGACGCCGTGGCATGGGCATGCGAGCACCTGCCACCCACCCGCACCGTGCCCACCACCAGGGGCCAGCACTGGCTGTACCTGGGCGTCATGCCGTCCGCCAACGCTGTGCGCCCCGGCGTCGACATCAAGTCGGCCATGCAGTACGCCCGCTGGCTCGGCCCCGGCGACGGCCTCATGGTGCCGCTGCCGGACGCGGTGCGCGCGCTGACGGTTCGGGAAGAGGCCACCGCCTCCCGCGAAGCGTTGGCTTCTTCAGGACCCGCCACAGCCTCATGGGATCGGTCGGTGGCCACCGGCTGCCGCCACACCGAGCGCTTCGTCCGCACCGGCCTGAACCGCGGCCTCGCCCTCGTGAGCGAGCACAGCGAATCCGGCGCCGGAACGCAGGCGTTCGCCGTCGCCCGGTTCCTCGCCCATCAGCACCTCGACTGCCCCGGACCGTGCGGGCTGGACGCCCTTGCCGAGGAGATCGTGGCTGCCGCCGTTGCGGTCGATGTCCCCGAGCCCTACGCCCGCCGCGCTGTGACCAACGGCCTCGACCGCGCCGCATGAACCGCTCTGCCCGCACCCCCACGGAAGGGAGGGGCCTGGCATGAACGTCGAAAGCCTGGACGCCGAAGAGCTGCCCACGCCCTCCAACCCCATGGCCGTCGCCCGCCGCATCCTGCCCGACTGGAAGAACGAGGACGGACAGATGGTGTGCCGACGCTGGCGAGCCTCATGGATGCAGTGGAGCCACACCCACTGGCGCGAGGTCGACGAGGAACAGATCCGCAAGAGCATGTACGAGCGCCTGGAGCACGCCACCTACGTCGGAGTCAACAAGAAGGGCGACCCGGAGCCCCGGCCCTGGGCGCCGACGAAACCGAAGATCAGCAACCTTCTGGACGCGCTCGGCTCCATCACTCTGCTGCCCAACGACATCGACGCCCCCGACTGGCTCACCGACGACGACACGAGCGACTGGGGGCCCATCGTGGCGTGCACCAACGGCCTGCTGCGCATCAGCGACCGCGAGCTACTGCCCCACACCCCCAGTTTCTTCAACCACGTCTCCGTCCCCTTCGCCTACAACCCGACCGCCACCGCACCCGAGTGGCACCGCTTCCTCGCCGGCATCTGGCCAGACGCCCCCGACGCCATCGCCGCGCTACAGGAGTGGTTCGGCTACGTCCTATCGGGACGCACCGACCAACAGAAGATCCTGCTCATGGTCGGCGCCGCCCGCTCCGGAAAGGGCACCATCGCCCGCGTCATGAAAGAGCTGGTCGGCAAAAACAACCTCGCCGGCCCCACTCTCGCCGGGCTCGGCACCAACTTCGGACTGGCCACCCTCATCGGAAAACCCCTCGCCGTCATCGCCGACGCCCGCCTGTCCGGCAACAGCAGTCAGGTGGTCGAGCGGCTGCTGACCATCTCCGGCGAGGACACCATCGACATCGACCGCAAGTTTCGTCAGGCATGGACCGGCAAACTGCCCACCCGGATGATGATGCTGTCCAACGAACTGCCGCACTTCGGCGACTCATCCGGCGTCATCGCCCGCCGCTTCATCGTCCTCAACTTCACCCGGTCCTGGCTCGGGCAAGAGGACCACACCCTGCTGGACCGGCTCATCGCCGAACTGCCCGGAATCCTCAACTGGGCCTTGGACGGCCTCGCCCGCCTTCAGCGCACCGGTCGGATCACCGAACCGGCCGCCAGCCGGGACGCGGTCACCACGATGCAGGACACCGCCTCCCCAACGACCGCGTTCATCCGGGAGCGCTGCGCCACCGGGCCGGCGTACTCGATCCCCGTCGACAACCTGTGGTCGATCTGGCGCGAGTGGGCCGAGGACAACGGCGTGAAGCCCGGCAGCAAACAGGTCTTCGGCCGCGACCTCCAGTCCGCCATCCCCCAACTCACCGTCAGCCGCCCCCGCGACGGCGAAACCCGCATCCGCATCTACACCGGCATCACCGTCCCGCCTGCGTCCGGCGCCGCCGGATGAAGTAACGCCCACAATCCCCAAGACAGCGGACCATCGCGGACCACACACTCTGACCTGCACATTTCCCCGACCCCGATCGCGGACCATCGCGGACCACACCTCCAAGAGTGGTCCGCGATGGTCCGCACAACACCCCCTACAAAACCGCAGGTCAAACAGGGTGGTCCGCGATGGTCCGCGGTCCTCAGCATTGTGGCGCCAGTTTTCCCCCAGCCCACTCCCGACGCTTCCCCAAGGAGCCACGGAATGTCTCGCCAGCCGATGCTCAAACTCGCTGCCGTACTCGAAGAAATCGACATGAGCCGTGCCGCCTTCTACCGAATGCGCGCCCGCGGCCAAGCTCCCCGTCTCCGCAAGCTCCCGAACGGCCAGCTCCGTGTCAGCCGCGCCGACTTGGACGCATGGTGGGAGACCTGCGAGCAGAACGCCGCCTGACTTCGTCGTCGACCCGAGCCCGCCCCTGGCCTCTCAGGGGCGGGCTTTGCCTTGATCTGGAGAGACATGCTCACGTACGACGTCGTCGTCTGGTCCATCCGCCGCCGCTCCGGCCGCCCGAAGCCCTGGGAGGTTCGGTGGCGCGTAGGCGGGGAGGGGCATTCGAAGAGCTTCGCGCTCAAGCCGCAGGCGGATGGCCGCCGTTCACAACTCATGGAGGCTCTGCGCAAGGGCCAGCGATTCGACGAGGAAACCGGTTTGCCGGAAGCGGAGTTGGCCGCACTGGCAATGCCCACCTGGTACGAGCACGCCAAGGCGTACGCCCTGATGAAATGGCCAAGTGCGGCAGGAAAGCACCGCGCGAGTATCGCTGAATCACTGGCAGTTGTGACGCCCGTCTTTGTGCGCACCACTGCCGGGCAGCCGGACCCTCGAACGCTGCGCGCTGCGCTCTACCAGTGGGCGTTCAGGGCCGTGAAGCCCGAACGAGGCGACTGGGTGCCGCGCTGCGACACCGAGGCGATGCCTGAGGACATGGAGAAGGCGCTCGAATGGGTCGCCGCCAACTCTCTGAAGGTCAGTGAGGCGGCAAGGCCAGAGCACATCCGTTCCGCGTTCGCCGCCCTGTCCAAGAAGCTCAACGGTGCTTCGGCCGCCGAGAACACGGCCAACCGCAAGCGCATGGTCCTCAGCAACGCCTTTCGGTACGCCGTTGAAGAACGCGCGCTCTTGAACCGCCATCCGTTCCTCGCGGTCGACTGGACTGCTCCGTCCACATCCGATGAGGTCGACTTCCGATACGTCCCGGGCCCACAGCAGGCACGCCGGCTGCTCGGCTCGATCGCGGCGCAGGGTCCGCGCGGCGAGCACCTGGAGACGTTCTTCGGCGCGATCTACTACCTGGCTACCCGCCCCGGTGAGGCCGTCTCGCTCCGAGAGGACGACTTCACACTGCCGCCGGAGAGCGAGCCAGATGCCTGGGGCGAAGTGCTGGTCTCCGAGAGCCACCCGGAAGTCGGAGCTGGCTGGACGGACGGCGGGAAGTCTCACGACAAGCGCGGACTGAAGCACCGGGCCCGCAACGCCGTTCGTGCCGTTCCGATCCCCCCGGTCTACGTCCGGATGGTCCGCGCTCACGTCGCTCGCGGCGTGGCCCCGGACGGTCGGCTGTTCTGGGCCGCGCGCGGTGGCCGGGTCACCTCGAATGAGTACTGCGCCGTCTGGGACACGGCCCGTGAAGCCGTCCTCACCTCTGCTGAGGTGAAGTCCGGCATGGCCGCTGTGCCGTACTGCCTGCGCCATGCCGCGGTCTCCCTGTGGATCAAACAGGGCGTGGACCCGGTGGAGGTCGCGTACCGCGCCGGCCACAGCGTCGCGGTGCTCTACCGCTTCTACGCCAAGCTCCTGAAGGGCAGTTCGGCCCACGCCAACAGCCTGATCCAGAAGGGGTTGGAGGAGGCAGAAGGGCCCTGATCCTGGCCCACGTATGGCCCACACGCACTGGTCAGAGGCGGTACATCCCCGAATCAGGGTGAGACAGGCTAAGCGAAGAGGGCGTGACCCCGAACCGGGGTCACGCCCTCTGACCAGCGCTAACGCTGACCTGCTGCGGTGGGTGTGGGATTTGAACCCACGGTGACTCGCGCCACGACGGTTTTCAAGACCGTTCCCTTAGGCCGCTCGGGCAACCCACCCTCGCTCCGCCGGCGACCGGCGGAGCGAGGACCAGGGTAGCGGGTTCGGCCGGGAGTTCGGTCAGCTGTCGCCCTTGCGCTCGCCGAGAACCACGTCGACCGTGTGCTCCGCGCCGCCGCGCTTGTACGTGATCTTGACCGTGTCGCCCGGCTGGTGCGTCCAGATCTGGCCGATCAGGGTCGGACCGCTGTCGATCACCGTGTCGTCGAGCTTGGTGATGACATCGCCGGGCTTCAGGCCTGCCTTGTCCGCCGGGCCGTTCGCCGTGACCGCGGACGAGCCGCCCGCGCCCTGCTCGGTGATCTTCGCTCCGTCACTCTGCTCATCCAGCGCGACCGAGGCGCCGATCACCGGATAGACCGGCTCGCCCGTCTTGATGAGCTGCTTGGCGACGTTCTTCGCTTGGTTGATCGGAATGGCGAAGCCGAGGCCGACAGAGCCCGACTGGCCGGAGCCCCCGATGCCGCCGCTGCTCCCCGGCTGGATCGCCGAGTTGATGCCGATGACCGCGCCCCGCGCGTTGAGGAGCGGACCGCCCGAGTTGCCCGGGTTGATCGACGCATCGGTCTGCAGCGCGTTCATGTACGACGCCTTGCTGCTGCCCGAGCTGTCGCTGGAGGCCACCGGGCGGTTCTTCGCCGAGACGATGCCCGTGGTCACCGTGTTCGACAGGCCGAAGGGCGCGCCGATGGCGATGGTCGAGTCACCGACGGCGACCTTGTCCGAGTCGGCGAGCGACAACGGCTTCAGGTTCGACGGGGCGTTCTTCAGCTTGATGACCGCGACGTCGTAGCCCTGGGCACGGCCGACCACCTCGGCGTCGTACTTCTTGCCGTTCGAGAACGTGGCCGAAAGCTTCCCTCCGTCGGCTGCGGAAGCCACCACGTGGTTGTTGGTGAGGATGTGGCCCTGCGTGTCGTAGACGAATCCGCTGCCCGTGCCGCCCTCACCGTCGCTGCCCTCGGCCTCGATGGTGACGGTGCTCGGCAGCGCGCTCGCCGCGAGGCCGGCGACCGAGGATGGGGCGCGCTTGAAGTCGGCCGGGTTGTCCGAGGCGGAGACCGTCGTCGAGCCCGAACCACCGTCGTCGTTGCGCTCGGCCGCCCAGTAGCCGATTCCGCCGCCGACACCGCCCGCGATCAGGGCCGCCGCGACCACCGCGGCCAGCAGCCCGCCACGCCGGGGGCCCGGCTTGGGCTCCGGAGGCTGGTAGGAGGCGCCCCAGGAGTGCCCACCGCCGCCGCCGTCCGCGTACGCGGGAACGGCGGGCGGCGGAGGCGGCCAGCCACCCGAGGCCGCGTTCGCGGTCTCGGGCTGCCCGCCGGGTTCCGGTGCAGCCCCCGAGGCCGCGCCGGAACCCTCGTACGCCCCCGGCGCCGCGCCCTCGACCGGCGGCAACGCCGCGGTGGGTGCGTCGGCGGGCTCCGGAGGAGGTGCGGAACCGGCGGGTGCGGGAGTAGTGGGAGATTCCACCGGCACGGGAGGTGCGGACGGGGCCGGGGGTACTGAAGTGCCCTCGTTCTCGGTGCTCACAGCTCTTCTCCTCGATCCACGGCTGTACCAGCTGATTCCATCGTCATTGCTGTTTGTATGCGGTCAGTTTTTCCCACGGGACGTCAGGGCACCATAAGGCGTTCCTGTGTGTCCGGTGCCATCCTTTACGCCGGGTGAAACCGACGCATCCGCTGGGCGGCCCAGCGCCTCGCAATGGCACCATGACGCGGTGACTCTCGCACGACAGCAGCAGATCCAGGTCGTCGCCCACCGCGGAGCCTCCGACGAGGCCCCCGAGCACACGCTGGCCGCGTACAGAAGGGCCATCGAAGATGGCGCCGACGCCCTCGAATGCGATGTGCGGCTCACCGCGGACGGCCATCTCGTCTGTGTGCACGACCGCCGCGTCAACCGTACGTCGAACGGACGCGGAGCGGTGTCGGCCCTGGAACTGGCGGATCTCGCCGCCCTCGATTTCGGCTCCTGGAAGAACAGCGAAGCCAGCCGCACCAGCACGGAGGGCCCCGACTGGGAGGACACCTCCGTCCTGACCCTGGAGCGGCTGCTCGAACTGGTCGCCGACGCGGGCCGCCGCGTGGAGCTCGCCATCGAGACCAAGCACCCCACCCGCTGGGCCGGCCAGGTCGAGGAACGCCTCCTGATGCTCCTCAAGCGGTTCGGCCTGGACGCCCCGACCGGAGCCCCGGACGCACCGTCCCCAGTGCGCGTCATGAGCTTCTCGGCCCGCTCCCTGCACCGCATCCAGGCCGCGTCCCCTCACCTGCCGACGGTCTACCTGATGCAGTTCGTCTCGCCCCGCCACCGCGACGGCCGCCTCCCCAGGGGAGTGCCGATCGCAGGCCCGGGCATCCGGATCGTGCGCAGCCACCCCGGGTACGTGGAGAAGCTCAAGCGGGCGGGCCACCAGGTGCATGTGTGGACGGTCAACGAGCCGGAGGACGTCGACCTGTGTGTCGGCCTCGGCGTCGACGCGATCATCACGAACCGGCCCCGCGCGGTTCTGCACCAGCTCGGAAGGGGCTAAATCCGGCCATCGTCCTCACAGGGAGTGCTCCGGCGCGTTCGCTCCGTATTCGGTCGTTACGAGTGCGTCACTGAGCGTGGATTGGCCGGTTTCCGGTCCAGTCCATTGGGGCATTCACACCGTGGCGTGGGGCAAAGGAGGTCTCGGGGGTGGCGTTGGTGGTGGCACAGGAGGTGCCCACGTCGTCGAGCATGGCCGTACCCCATGGCCCTGCGGGCGTGGGCGAAGCAAGACACCGGATGCGTGATCAGCTGCGCGTCGGCGGGGTCTCGGAAGCGGTCATCGACGATGCCGTACTGATCCTTTCCGAACTGCTGAGCAACGCCTGCCGGCACGGCAGGCCGCTGGGCGACGACATGGCCGGGGACGGCGACGTCCGGGCCGCTTGGCGGGTCGATGCGCGGGGCTGTCTCACCGTCGAGGTGACGGACGGTGGTGGTCCGACCCGTCCGGTTCCGGCCACGCCCTCGGTCACCGCGCGCGGCGGCCGCGGGCTCAACATCATCTCGGCGCTCGCCGACGACTGGGGCGTACGGGACGACGCCCCCGGTGAAGTCACCGTCTGGGTGGTCGTGCACAAGGACGTGCGCTCCGAAGCCGAAACGCAGAGGCAGGGCGACTTCGCTACGCGCGTGGCGAGCCGCGCGCCCTCGGGCATGTCCGACCTCGATTTCGCCGACGCCTTCGAGGACTTGGGCTGAAACCCGCTCCGGCCCGGCGACCCGGCCTGTTCCCCGCCCCCGGCCGTACGAGGGGCTAGGCTCGCGCCCGTACGTACGAGAGCCGTAACCGGGAGACACCCAAGATGGCCAAGAAGCGCCCCCAGACCAAGGGCAAGTCGCACGTCAGCAACGGGGAGATCCCGGTCGTCGGCGCCCGTGAACCCTGCCCCTGCGGGAGCGGCCGACGGTACAAGGCCTGCCACGGCCGTGCCGCCGCGCACGCGGTGACCGAGCTGGTGCAGCGCCCGTTCGAAGGCCTCGCGGGAGAGGGTGACTGGATCGCGCTGCGCGAGTTGGTACCCGCCGCGACGGTGCGGCTCACCCTCAAGGAGAGCCTGCCGGACGGCGTTCCGTCCGTGACACTCGCGACGGTGCTTCCGATGGCGTGGCCCGCACTGCGCCGCGACGACGGCTCGGTCCTGCTCGGCCTGCAGAACGACACCTCGTCGGGCGACCTGAGCCGTGACCTCGCCGACACCCTTCAGCGCGCGCTCACCGCCGAGCCCGGTACGCCGGTGCAGGCGCGCCGCGCACCCGCCGAAGGCCCGCGTCTGCAGGACCTGCTCGACCCCGCGGCCGCCTTCGAGCCGGTCGTGCACACGGGATTCGAGTTCTGGGTGCCCGACTCGGAGAACGCGAGCCCGGAGGTCGCCGCCTCCCTGGAGCGGGCCAACGCGGCCGCCATCCCGACCGTGAAGCTGTCCGGTGTCGACGGCGCGTACTGGTGCGAGACGCCCGACAAGAACCACCTGCGCTGGGTCATGCCGCACCCCGAGGAGCGGCTGCTCGACGCGCTCGCCCGGCTGCACGCGGCCGGCACGTCCTCGCTCGGCGAGGGCACGCGCCTGGTCGGCTCGTTCCGCGCGCACGGTCTGACCGTTCCCGTGTGGGACCTGCCCACCGGGGTGAGCGCCGAGGATGTCGAGAAGCCGGCGGCCGAGTTCGCCGAGCGGCTCGCCACGGCCCTCGACTCCGAGGCGCCACTGACCGTCGAGGAGCGCAGGGCTCGCGGCGGCCTCACCAATCGACAGGTGACTCTCAGCTGACCGACCGGTCAGCCACAGGGAGCCCTCAGAACGGGTGACTCCGGTCACAACTCCCCGTAGCGGCAGGTAAATCCGCATACGAATAGCCGAGATCGAATTTGCTAACGGCCGATCTCTTGTTACCGTTCGAGTAGCCCGGTTGCTGGTGCATCCCCCGTCGCCAGCAACCGGGTCCTTGTTTTTCCGGGACTACCCCGTGGGCCTGTGCCCGGGGAATCGATCCGCTCGCTCAGCGTCCGGCCGGCGTCGGTGCGTTGCTTCCCGACCTGAGCAGCAGCGGCCCCGCGTCCCCGGCTCCCGCGAACTCCGCCACCGCCGAGTAGTCGCTCGCCTCACCCGAAGTGCGCTCCCGCGGCGTGTCACACGTCCCCGGTTCGTCCTGAGCACCCACCGCACAGTGCATCTGTACGGTGCGGCCTCCCGGCGCCATCAGGGTCAGCACGGAACTCAACGGCCCCCCTGTCGCGTTCCGGTAGTAGGTCCTCGCCCATGTGTCCCGCCCCTGGGTCAGTACGCAGGTCTGCGCCTCGATGCCGTCGGGAGAGGCGAGTTCGGGTCCGCACCGTGCTTTCGTGGCGATCCCGAGACCGGCGAGGAGGGAGGTGCCCGGCGGCCGCTCGTGAGACCGGCGCGCCTCGCCGGCCGTATCCGACGCCGGATTATCCGCTGCTGCCGTGTCCGATGCCGCGGCGGCCACCGAATCACTCGTACCTGCGCCCGGTTTGTCGTCGACCTTGTCGGCACTGCTCGTGCTGCCGGCGTGACCGGTGGCCAGTTCGCCGGAGTTGAGGTTGTCCTCCGCGGCGGTGTCGCCGACGGGGCCCGCGGACGCGCCCGCCAGCGGGAGGAGAACGGTCAGGACCACGACCGCGAGAAGACCGAGCAGACGGAGGCGCGAATGGGGTCTCCCCTGCTCGAGGCTGGTCGAGAGCCTGGGGAAGGAGGGCATGCGCCGAAGATATCGGCGCCGCCCCTTCGCACCCCTCGCCGCGCGCCCAATTCCCCTACAACTCGGGCGCGCTCACACCCGTACGAGTGAGGGCATCCACCACCGCGTCCACCACGGCCTCCACATCGGGCACCCAGGGTGCCGCGGAGCCGGGCAGCGGGGCGCGCTCCCAGCGGACCTGGCCGAGGCCGGTGTCGGACGGAGGCAGTGCCAGATAGCCGCCCTCGCCGTGGAAGCGCAGGGATCCCGGCACCCAGTCCTGGGCGTAGAGGAGCTCGCCCAGCTGCTCCATGGAGTAGGGCGCCACGAGGATGAAGAGACGATCCCTCGTGGCCACGACCGGGCCGAGCCTGATGTCCGTACGGTCGAGTGCCTTGAGGGCGCGGGCTCCGGCGACCGAGGGGAGGCTCACGGCGCAGGGGGCGCGGCCGCCGCTCGCGCCCGCACCGGCCCCCGTGGCCAGCACGATCGGCGCGGCCGGACGATTGGTCCACCACCAGCGGATCATGCGCTCGTCCGTGGTCGCGGCGAGCAGTCCCGGGTCGAAGGGGTGCGCGCCGGGCACCGTGCACTCCGGGTCGGGGCAGGCGCAGCTGACGCCGTCACGGCGCCCCGCCCCTACGAGCCCCACGCCCGGGAGCACGGGCCATTGCCATGCGGTCGCGAAGGTCAGGGCCGCGCTGAACTGATCAGACTTCCCGTTGTTTCGCCTGGACAGGAGCCTGCGTCGCCTTCCGAGGATCTCGCGCATGAGCGCTCGTTCCTTTCCGTAGACCGAAGAGAACGCTGTGGGCCATCACACCATGTGTCGATCACTTCACTGAGCGTACGTACTGGGAGCGCCGCACCCCAGCCTTGAGCAGGGGGAACCCCTATTGTCCGAGCGCCGGCCGCGTACTTGAAAAGCCTGGCGTGGGGTGGCGGCGCCTGGCGTTTGCCGTCGCGCGTGTTACTCGCCGTCTCTGCCACGGGAGGATGGGGCACGGTCGTCGGTGGTTAAGACGCCCGGGTCCGTCGCCAGGTTCCGGGTCGATCCCAACCGTCCCTGGCCTTCTCCGAGTACGTACCCATCACGACCGCTGTGACGCTCTGTCGAACAATGACAGTCGACCGCAATATGCCCTTACCCGAGGCACTTTTTGGCCAAGTTCGATCAGAGATCACTAATGCCGCACGGGCCTCCTGGACACCAGGAATCCCAGCAGGACAATGCTGGACATCCCCTCATCAGTGAGTGTAGATGTGGAGGCACTGCTGGCGGCGCAGAATCACATGGGGGTTTGCGATGCTATTGAGCAATACGCACCGGTCGGAAAGCCGGACACCATGACAGCCCCGCACTTTCCGAAAGTGGCTGGAATCGATTCTACGGTTCCCCCACCGGCACACACTGTCGCGCCCGCGTCACCCGAGCCCGCGCCTCCTTCCTCCCCCGGAGCCCCCGGAGCGCTGATCCAGGACCGGCTCGCCGGCTGGGTCTCCGACCTCACCACGCTGCACGAACTCACCGAACGCCTGGCCAGGACGGCCTTCATGGACGACGCCCTGCACGAGGTTCTCCGCGCCGGTGCCGCACTCGTCGGCGCGCGCCGCGGACTCGTCGTCCTGGAGCCCGCAGACGGCCTGGGCCCCGACACCACCGTGGGGCTCGGCCTCGCCCGCGCCGACCTCGGCCACATCGAGACGGTGCCGCGCGGCGCGACCTCGTACGGAAGGATCCTCGACCGCACGGACGGGACCGGCGAGCCCGAGGTGCACGCGGATCTGCTGTCCGAGGACGGGCTCGACCCGCGTCACCGCGAGGTCGCCGCCCGACTCGGCTACGCGGCGAGCTTCGCGCTGCCACTCGCGACGGAGGCGGCGGGCCGGCTCGGCGCCGCGGTGTGGCTCTACGACGAACCCGCCGAGCCCGTCGAACGCCAGCGCCATCTGGTCGGTCTGTACACGCGCTACGCCACCGAACACCTCGCGCGCCTGCTCGAACTGGAGCGGGCGCGCACCAAGTCCCGCACCATCGCGGAGGAGTTGCTGTCGCCGCGGCTCCCGCGGGTCGCGGGCGTCCAGCTCGCCGCCCGGCACCGCACGGGCCCGCGAGGCGGCGGCGACTGGTACGACGCGCTGCCGCTGCCCGAGGGCGCGCTCGGCCTCACCGTCGGCTCCGTCACCGGCTCCGGGGCGAGTGCCGTCGCCGCGATGGGCCGGCTCAGGGCCAGCCTGCGGGCGTACGCGGTGATGGAGGGCGAGGACCCCGTCGCCGTCCTGTCCGATCTGGAGCTGCTGCTCCGGCTGACCGAGCCCGCGCGCAGCGCCACCGCCCTCTTCGCGTACTGCGAGCCCGCCCTGCGCAAGATCGTCATGGCCGGGGCCGGGCACAGCCCGCCGCTGGTGATCGGCGAGAGACGCACCGAGTTCGTGGAGACGTCGCTGTCCGCGCCGCTCGGCATGCTGGCCTGCTGGGAGGCGCCGAGCGTCGAGTTCAGCCCCGAGCCCGGCGAGACCGTACTGATCTACACGGACGGCCTGCTGCACCGCACCGGTGACCCGATGGACCGCGCCTTCGCCCGCCTGCACGCGGCGGCCGCCGGCGTCCCTCGCACCATCCGCAACGACCCCGGCGCGATCGCCGACCACGTCCTGCACACCGTCCTGCCGGACGGGCTCGACGCCGCCGACAGCGACGAGGACGTCGTGCTGCTCGCCGCGCGCTTCGAGTGATTCCGGTGACCGGGGCGGTACGCCCCGTAGCCCCCGATGTAACAGGTCTTCCTGCCCTGGGCCCCCTTCCGTACGACCGTACGATGGAGGGGGTCCACCGTTGTACCCAGGCCGCACCCTTGGCCGTTCCCAGGGCCGTATCTAGGAGGAAGACGTGTCGGAGGAGCTCACCCCGGAGAACCCGGAGATCTCTCAGACCGAGAGCGACGAGCCGATCAAGCAGCGCAAGAACGGCCTGTACCCGGGCGTGTCCGACGAGCTCGCCGAGAGCATGAAGTCCGGCTGGGCCGACACCGAGCTGCACGGCCTCGAGCCGATCGCGCAGGCGTCCGAGACGGCCGCCCGCCGCGCCGCCCTCTCCGCGCGCTTCCCCGGTGAGCGCATCGTCGTCCCCGCGGGCAACCTCAAGACCCGCTCGAACGACACCGAGTACGCCTTCCGCGCCTCGACCGAGTACGCGTACCTGACCGGCAACCAGACGGAGGACGGCGTCCTCGTCCTCGAGCCGACGGCCACCGGGCACCACGCGACGATCTACCTGCTGCCGCGCTCCGACCGCGAGAACGGCGAGTTCTGGCTCGACGGCCAGGGCGAGCTGTGGGTCGGCCGCCGCCACTCCCTCACCGAGGCCGAGCAGGTGTACGGCATCCCCGCTTCCGACGTGCGCGAGCTCGCCGGCAAGCTGGCCGAGGCCACCGGTCCGGTCCGCGTGGTGCGCGGCCACGACTCCGGCATCGAGGCCGCCCTCGCCGACAAGGTCACCCGCGAGCACGACGAAGAGCTGCGCGTCTTCCTCTCCGAGGCCCGCCTCGTGAAGGACGCCTTCGAGGTCGGCGAGCTGCAGAAGGCCGTCGACTCGACGGTCCGCGGCTTCGAGGACGTCGTGAAGGTCCTCGACAAGGCCGAGGCCACCAGCGAGCGCTACATCGAGGGCACGTTCTTCCTGCGCGCCCGCGTCGAGGGCAACGACATCGGCTACGGCTCGATCTGCGCCTCCGGCCCGCACGCCTGCACGCTGCACTGGGTCCGCAACGACGGCCCGGTCCGCTCCGGCGACCTGCTCCTCCTGGACGCGGGCGTGGAGACGCACAGCCTCTACACCGCCGACATCACGCGCACGCTGCCGGTCAACGGCCGCTACACCGAGCTCCAGAAGAAGATCTACGACGCCGTGTACGAGGCCCAGGAGGCCGGTATCGCGGCCGTGAAGCCGGGTGCCAAGTACCGCGACTTCCACGACGCCGCGCAGCACGTGCTCGCCGAGAAGCTCGTCGAGTGGGGCCTCGTCGAGGGCCCGGTCGAGCGCGTCCTGGAGCTCGGCCTCCAACGTCGCTGGACGCTGCACGGCACCGGTCACATGCTCGGCCTCGACGTCCACGACTGCGCCGTCGCGCGCACGGAGACGTACGTGGACGGCACGCTGGAGCCCGGCATGTGCCTGACAGTCGAGCCCGGTCTGTACTTCCAGGCCGACGACCTGACTGTGCCGGAGGAGTACCGCGGCATCGGCGTCCGGATCGAGGACGACATCCTCGTGACCGAGGACGGCAACCGGAACCTCTCCGCCGGTCTGCCGCGCCGCTCGGACGAGGTCGAGGCGTGGATGGCTCAGCTCAAGGGCTGAACCACGCGCGCGTAGAGACGCGTTTGCGAAGTGGCCGGGCACGGCGGGACGGTGCCCGGCCGCTGTCGTGTCCGGAGGGGGTCAGGCGGAGACGAGGGGCGCGTTCTCGCGCCACTTGAGCACCTTGTCGAAGCTGACCATCGCGCCGCCCCTGCCCGGTCTGTTGACGAAGTGGACGTGGTCCGCGAGCTCCTGGATGAGACAGAGCCCGCGGCCGTGCTCGGCGTGGTCGGGGGCGGGCTTGAGCAGGGTGGTGCCGCGGCCGCGCAGGGCCGGGAAGCCGGGACCGGAGTCGGCGACCTCGATGCGACAGGTCTCACCCTCGAGGTAGGCCGTGACCCGATAGGCGCCCGCAGGATCGTCGGGGTCCGGATCGCCGCCGTGCTCGACGGCGTTGGCACACGCCTCGGTGAGCGCGACGGACAGGTCGTACGAGACGTCGGGGTCCACGCCCGCGGTCTCCATGGTGTCGATCAGCAGGCGCCGGGCGAGCGGTACGCTCGCGGCCTCGCGACGCAGGTGCAGAGACCACCAGATGCTCATGCTCCAGCCTCCAGGCCGCGGCTCGACATACCGATACGTATTGCCGCAACGGCCCCTGTGCAATCGCACGCTTCGCGTGATACCGCCCATACGGCGGACGCGCGGACCGCTTGCGGCGGTGTACGGAGTCGGCCGCAAGGGGGCGTGGCGGAAGATTCCGGACCTTGCGGACCTGCCGTATGAGGCGGGTAAGGCCAGTGCGATGATGAGCCCGCCATGTCTGCCCCCCACCAGCGCGAGGCGCGCACCGGAACGGATGTCCGGCTGCTGAGGGCCGCGGTGTTCACCGCGGTCTGCGTCGCGTTGTCCGCGGCCGGACATGTGCTCGCCTCGTGTGCCACCGTCCCCCTGTGGACGCTGGGCGTCGGGTTCCTCGCGGTGTTCGCCGTCGCGGCGCCGCTCGCCGGGCGCGAGCGCTCGCTGCCAGGCATCGCCGCCGCTCTCGCGGTCGGCCAGACCGGTCTGCACACCCTCTTCGGAGTGGGCCAGCACGGCACCATGACGATGGCGCAGACCGCCCAGGAACCCTCGGTCGTGGAGCGCGCGGCCCGGCTCATGTGCGGCACGGGCATGGCGGCGATCAGCCCCGCGCAGGCGCAGAAGATCCTTTCGGACGCCGGCGTCGAACCCGGTTCCGGGACGGCCATGCACCACCACGCCGTCACCGAAGCGGCCACCTCCATGCCGCTGCTGCCGTCCCTGCCGATGCTGCTCGGGCACCTGCTCGCCGCGGTCGTCGCGGGCTGGCTGCTGCGCCACGGGGACCTCGCTCTCGGCCGGCTCGTCCGCCTCTCGGCGAACTCGGCGCATGGAGTCGCCCAGGGGGCGCTCGTCCGTTCTCTGCGCGCTGCTCTCGCTCTCGTACGCGCCCTCAGGGCGGGCCTGCCCGGGGCTTCCGAAGCCGCGCCCCACGTGGTGCCCATCGAGCTCCTCGCACCACTGCCCCTGCACACGACGGCACTTCAGCACTCGGTGATCAGGCGCGGCCCGCCCACGGGCGACGCGTTCCGTCTCGCTGCTTGACACGACACACGTACTCCACGCGGTGCCCCTGTACGGGTTCCCGCACAGCACGGAGGAGTGTCGTGCGGCACGCGCGCGTGCCCCTTTGCCGGTGCGCGCACTCACCGTTCGCCTGATCCCGCTGAACCCGAGTGGAGTGGTTTCTGCCATGAAGAAGATTTCCCGCGTCGCCGTAGTCGGTGCCGGCGCCGCGTCCGCCGTCCTGGTGCTCTCCGTCCCCGCCTTCGCACACGTGAGCGTGCAGCCGGAGGGCGTCGCCGCCAAGGGCGGATACGCCGTCGTGAACTTCAAGGTGCCGAACGAGCGCGACGACGCCACGACCACCAAGGTCGAGGTCAACTTCCCGACCGACCACCCGCTGGCCTCGGTCATGCCCGAGTCCATCCCCGGCTGGACCGCCAAGGTCACCAAGTCCAAGCTCGACAAGCCGCTGGAGATGCACGGCGAGAAGATCGACCAGGCCGTCTCCCAGGTCACCTGGACCGCCGACGGCTCGGGCAAGGACAAGGGCATCCAGCCCGGCTTCTTCCAGAAGTTCCCGCTCTCCATCGGGCAGCTGCCCGAGGACACGGACGAGCTCGTCTTCAAGGCGATCCAGACGTACGACAACAAGGAAGTCGTGCGCTGGATCGAGCCGCAGGCCAAGGGCCAGGAGGAGCCGGAGAACCCGGCGCCCACCCTGGAGCTCTCGGCCGCGACCGAGGACCACCACGGCGGCGCTGCGGCCGACGACAGCGCCACGTCGGGTGACGACAAGGCGGCCACGGCCGCCTCCTCGTCCGACAGCTCCTCCGAAGGCTCTTCCGGCAGCGACACCACCGCACGCGCCCTCGGCATCGCCGGCATCGTCGTCGGCGCCGCCGGCGTGGCCTTCGGCGTGCTCGCGGGACGCCGTCGTACCAACAGCTGAACAAGCCGCGGGTATGCACCGGGGCCGTCGCAGGCGGCGGCCCTCCGCGGCCGCCGGCCGGCCCCGGTGCACACCGGCCCGCCTCACATCTGGGACATTTTTCTATGCGCTCTCCCCGTAAGACCCCGCACACAGCTCCTCGCCAGGCCCTTCGCAAGAAGACGCTGCTCGCCGCCGGTCTCATCGCCGCGGCGTCGCTCACCCTCTCCGCCTGCGGCAGTGGCGACGACGGCAACAAGCCCGTCGCCGAGGTCTCCGCCGAGACCGGCTCCAACAAGGCCGCGACCGTCCTCGACACGCCCTTCAAGAAGCCGGACCTCGTCCTCACGGACACCCACGGCAAGAAGTTCGACCTGCGCGAGCAGACCAAGGGCAAGCCCACGCTGATCTACTTCGGCTACACCCACTGCCCCGACGTGTGCCCCCTGACGATGAGCAACATCGCCGTCGCCAAGAAGGCGCTGCCCAAGGCCGAGCAGGACAAGCTCCAGGTCGTCTTCGTCACCACCGACCCGGACCGCGACACCGCGCCCGTCCTCGGCAAGTGGCTCAAGGCTCAGGACCCCGACTTCATCGGCCTGACCGGCGACTTCGCCACCATCCAGGGCAGCGCCCGCACCCTCGGCATCTCCGTCGAGCCGACGCAGAAGGACAAGAACGGCAAGCTCGTCTCGATGCACGGCACGCAGGTCATCGCCTTCTCGCCGAAGACCGACGCCGGCTACGTCCTGTACGGCGAGGACGCCACCGTCGACGACTACACCAAGGACCTCCCCAAGATCATCAAGGGGGAGCAGCCGTGAGGCGTACACCGCTCGCCCTCGGCGCCACCGCGCTGGCGGCCGGACTCGCCCTCACGGCCTGCGGCTCCGGCGACTCGTCGGCCTCGGCGTCCTCCGGCAAGCCCGCGGTGAAGGTCGGCGGGGCGTTCATACCGGCGCCCGCGGGCGGCGACATGGCGGCCGGCTTCTTCATCGTCCACAACAGCGGCGGCGCCGACACGCTCACTTCGGTGACCAGTGCCATCGCCCAGCAGGTCACCCTCCACAGCACCAAGGGCGGGGTGATGAAGGAACAGAGGTCCTTCCCCGTACCGGCCGACGGCGAGCTCGACTTCGAACGCGGTGGCAACCACCTCATGTTCGAAAACCTGAAGCAGACGCCCAAGGAGGGCGACAAAGTGTCGGTGGAGCTGCACTTCGCCAAGTCCGGCACCGTCACGGTGACCTTCCCGGTGAAGGCCGCCACCTACAACCCGACGGCGAAGTCGGCGCACTCGTCGATGTCGTCGCACACGTCGCACTGAGGGGCTGACCGTTCGTGAAGACCATCGCTCCCCGCTTCCGGCACCTGTTGCTGCTGCTCCTCGCCGTCACCGGCGCCCTCCTCGCCGGCGCCGCGCCCGTCTCCGCGCACGCCGCGCTGACCGGGAGCGACCCGAAGCAGGGCGCGGTGGTCGAGCAGGCCCCCACCCGGGTGTCCCTGACCTTCTCCGAGGAGGTCGCGATGTCCGACGGCTCCGTACGGGTCCTGGACCCGGCCGGGAAGCGCGTCGACACCGGGAAGACGACCGACCTCGGCGGCACGACCTACGGCGTCCCCCTCCACTCCGGGCTGCCCGACGGCACGTTCACCGTCGCCTACCAGGTCGTGTCGGCCGACAGTCACCCCGTCTCCGGGGCGTTCACCTTCTCCATCGGGGCCCCTTCCAAGACCACCGCGGCCCTGCCCGACCAGACCGCGGGCGGCGGCGTCGTCGGCGGGCTCTACGGCGTCGCGCGGTACCTGTCCTACGCGGGCTTCATCCTCACCGTCGGCGGCGCGGCCTTCGTCCTCGCCTGCTGGCCGCGCGGAGCGGGTGTCCGCCCCGTGCAGCGGGTCGTGGTGGGCGGCTGGATCACCCTCACCGGCGCAACCCTCGCCATGCTCCTGATGCGCGGCTCCTACACGGGGTCCGGCGCGGTCGGTGACATCTTCGACCTCACCCTCCTCGGGCAGGTCCTGCAGACCAAGTCGGGCGCGGCCCTGGTCTCACGGCTCCTGCTGCTGGCCGCCGCCGCTCTCTTCATCGCCGTGCTCTTCGGCGCGTACGAGAAGCGGACCGACCCCAAGGAGAAGAAGGACCTCACCTTCGGGCTCGCGATCGGCGGCGCGGTCGTCGCCGCGGGCCTCGCCGCGACCTGGGCGATGGCCGAGCACGCCTCCACCGGCATCCAGGCCGGACTCGCCATGCCCGTCGACGTACTGCACCTGCTCTCGGTCGCGGCCTGGCTCGGCGGGCTCACGACCCTGCTCGTCGCCCTGTACCGGGCGCCCTCGATCGAGGCCAGGGCCGTCCGGCGGTTCTCCCGGGTGGCGTTCTGCGCGGTCTGCACGCTGGCCGCGACCGGGCTCTACCAGTCCTGGCGTCAGGTCGGTTCCTGGTCGGCGCTCACCGGCACCCGTTACGGGCAACTGCTGCTGCTCAAGATCGGGCTCGTCGCCGTCATGGTCGGCGTCGCCTGGATCTCGCGGAAGTGGACGGGACGCCTGTCGGAGGGGCTCGCCCCGGAGGCCGCAGCAACCACCGTGATCGAGGAGCGCACGCGGTCGGAGGAGGCGGTGACTGTACCGACGGGTGGCGCGTCGAAGGGGTCGTCGTCGGGGGACGCCGGGGCTGATGCGGGTTCCGGCTCCGGAGCCGGTGTCGACGGCACCAGTGCCGATACGGGCTCCGGAGCAGGTGTCGACGGCAAGCGGTCCGCCCAGCTCGCCCGGCAGCGCGCCGCGCTCGCCACCGCCCGTGACAAGCGCATGCGGGACGCCGACCCGGGCCGCTCCGGACTGCGCCGCTCCGTACTCACCGAGGCCGGTGTAGCCGTCGTCCTGCTCGTCGTCACCACCGTGCTCACCTCCACCGAGCCGGGCCGCACCGAGGAGGAGGCCAAGGCCGTCACCGCGGCGGCCTCCCAGCGGTCGGGGCCGCTCTCCCTGAAGCTGCCGTTCGACACGGGCGGCCAGGACGGCGAGGGCACGCTCCTCCTGGACATGGATCCCGGACGCACCGGCAGCAACGACATGCACGTCTATGTGGAGCGCCCCAACGGCAAGGTGTTCGACATCCCCGAGGTGAAGGTCTCCTTCACCCTCGCCGCGAAGAAGATCGGCCCTCTGCCGGTCGTTCCCGACCACATCGCCACCGGCCACTGGAGCGCGAGCGGCGTACAGATCCCCGTGGCGGGCGACTGGAAGATCGCGGTCACCGTGCGCACGTCCGACATCGACCAAGTGACCGTCAACAAGAACGTGAAGATCGGCTGAACCACACCATGGCTGACTCCGAGAACCGGATCGACTCCGGCATCTCCCGACGTCGACTCCTCGGTACCGCGGGCGCGACAGGCCTCGCCCTGGGCGCCGTGGGCGGCGCCGCCGGGTACGCGACCGCGTCGTCGAACTCCCCCGACGCCGCCGCGTCGCTGACCTCCCTCGGCGCGGACCGCGTGATGTTTCACGGGAAACATCAGCCCGGCATCACGTCCCCGATGCAGTCCCGCGGGCATCTGATCGCCTTCGATCTCGCGCCGGGAGCCGGACGCAAGGAAGCGGCGGCCCTGATGCGCCGCTGGTCGGCCACCGCCCGGCGGCTGATGGCCGGCGAGACGCTCGGCGACTCCGACACCGACGTCGCCCGCGACGCCGGCCCTTCCTCGCTGACGCTCACCTTCGGCTTCGGCCACAGCTTCTTCTCCCGCACGGGGCTGGAGAAGCAGCGCCCGACGGCTCTCGACCCGCTGCCCGACTTCTTCTCCGACCACCTCGACAAGGCCCGCAGCAATGGCGACCTGTGGGTGCAGATCGGCGCGAACGACGCGCTGGTCGCCTTCCACGCCCTGCGCGCGGTCCATCGGGACGCGGGGGAAGCGGCCCGGGTGCGCTGGCAGATGAACGGCTTCAACCGCTCGCCCGGGGCCACCTCCCACCCCATGACCGCCCGCAACCTCATGGGCCAGATCGACGGAACGAACAACCCGAAGCCGGCCGACGCCGACTTCGACAAACGGATCTTCGTCCCCGCTTCGGGCGACCCCGCCTGGATGGCCGGCGGCTCGTACGCCGTCGTACGACGCATCCGCATGCTGCTCGACGATTGGGAGAAGCTGTCGGTGAAGGCACAGGATGACGTCATCGGACGCAAGAAGTCCGACGGCGCGCCCCTGACCGGCGGCGCCGAGACCACGGAGCCGGACCTGGAGAAGACCGGCGCCGACGGCAAGCTCGTCATCCCCATCAACGCGCACGCCCGAATCACCCGGCCCGACCAGAACGGCGGCGCGGCGATGGTCCGTCGCCCCTTCTCGTACCACGACGGCATAGGCCACGACGGGGTGCCGGACGCCGGGCTGCTCTTCATCTGCTGGCAGGCGGACCCCCTGCGCGGCTTCGTCCCGGTGCAGCGCAAGCTCGACCGGGGAGACGCCCTGTCGGACTTCATCCGTCACGAGTCGAGCGGGCTGTTCGCGGTGCCCGGCGGGGCAGGCGAGGGCGAGTACGTGGGGCAGGCGTTGCTGGAGGCCCATTAGGGTGACCAATATGTCAGCCAGCTACGCGTATCTCGGTCCCCAGGGCACCTTCACCGAGGTTGCTCTGCGCACGCTCCCGGAGACCGCCACCCGGGAGCTCGTCCCGATGGTGTCCGTGCCCGCTGCACTCGACGCCGTACGCAACGGCGAGGCCGAGGCCGCGTTCGTGCCGATCGAGAACTCCGTCGAGGGCGGCATCACGACCACGCTCGACGAACTGGTGGCCGGCGAGCCGCTGATGATCTACCGCGAGGTGCTGCTCTCCATCACCTTCGCGCTGCTGGTCAGGCCCGGTACGCAGGTGTCGGACATCAAGACGGTGACGGCCCACCCGGCGGCCCAGCCGCAGGTCCGCAACTGGATGAAGTCGAATCTCGCCGAGGACGTAACGTGGGAGTCCGCGGCGTCGAACGCGGATGGCGCGCGCCTGGTGCAGGAGGGGCGCTACGACGCGGCGTTCGCGGGCGAGTTCGCGGCCGAGCGCTACGGGCTGGTGCCGCTGGTCACCGAGATCCACGACGCGGAGAACGCGCAGACGCGGTTCGTCCTCGTCGGCAAGCCGGCCCGCCCCGCGGCGCCCACCGGTGCGGACAAGACCTCCGTGGTCATCTGGCAGCGAGACGACCACCCGGGCGCGTTGCTCGAACTGCTGCAGGAGTTCGCGGTGCGCGGCGTCAACCTGATGCTGCTGCAGTCCCGGCCGACCGGTGAGGGCATCGGGAACTACTGCTTCGCCATCGACGCGGAGGGCCACATCTCGGACCGCCGCGTGGGCGAGGCACTGATGGGGCTCAAGCGGGTCTGCCCGCAGGTGCGCTTCCTGGGCTCGTACCCGAGGGCCGGGGTCACTGTGGCGGACGTCCGGACTCCGCGGACGGGAACGTCCGACAGCGACTTCATGGCGGCGTCCGACTGGCTCGCACGCTGCCAGGACGGCCGTTTCTGACGCCTTCGGGTTCCAGGTCGCGGCCCTCTTCGGACATACGGGTTCTGATGGCTTTCCGGCGTCTTCGGGCGCCGGATTTCGACGTTCCGAGAACCAGTCCTACCTGCAGATTTTCGCCATCCACAGAAGTTATCCACAGGTGCGCTTCTCGACCTGGGGACAAGTCGACACCATCTCGCTACATGGTCGACAAATCGCTCCACAGCCCCCAAGTCCGTCCACAGGAGCACACGTCACCCCTCGTCCACTCTTTTCCTTTGATCAACTCTATAGAGCGAACCATTTCCACTCGAAAGTGCGTGTGAGATGGGTTTCGATCAGGAATCCTTCGCCGCACATGCGGCTTTCGGAACGATCTCTTCCGGTGTCCACAGATCTTTCGCACAGCCTGTGGATAACTTTTCGGAGAGCCGCACCCCTGTGGACAACCCCGCACTCAAGTCCCGCTGCACACAAGGGGATTTGGTCAAGCGGCCGTGCCGCGTCTGCCCCATTTCGGGGAATGGGGCCCTTTTCATTGACCGGCGACCACGGCCCCCGCCCGGCCCCGAGAAGATCCATTTCGGCCATGCGCCCCGCCACGCGTGACCTCGTATTGCCGAATTCATATTCCGGCATTTCGGTCATAAGGTAACGCACGGGATATCGGTTCGTGCGGTGGAAGCGCGCACCGGTAGCCTTGAGGGGTGATTGACCTTCGCCTGCTCCGTGAGGACCCCGACCGTGTTCGCGCCTCCCAGCGCGCCCGTGGAGAGGACGTCGCACTCGTCGACGCCCTGCTCTCCGCCGACGAGCGGCGCAGGTCGTCCGGGCTCCGCTTCGACGAGCTCCGTTCCGAGCAGAAGTCGCTCGGCAAGCTGATCCCCAAGGCCTCCGCCGACGAGAGGCAGGAGCTCCTGAAGAAGACCGGCGAGCTCGCCGCCGCCGTCAAGAGCGCCGAGGCCGAGCAGCGCGAGGCCGACGAGGAGACCCAGCGCCTCGCCCTCCTGCTGGGCAACATCGTGCACACGGACGTCCCGGTCGGCGGCGAGGAGGACTTCGTCGTCCTCGAGACGCACGGCACGATCCGCGACTTCGGCGCCGAGGGCTTCGAGCCCAAGGACCACCTGGAGCTCGGCGAGGCGCTCGGCGCCATCGACGTCGAGCGCGGCGCCAAGGTGTCGGGCTCGCGCTTCTACTACCTGACGGGCGTCGGCGCGCTCCTCGAACTCGCCCTGGTGAACGCGGCGATCGCGCAGGCCACCGAGGCCGGCTTCATCCCGATGCTGACGCCCGCACTGGTGCGCCCGCGCGCCATGGAGGGTACGGGCTTCCTCGGCCAGGCCGCGGAGAACGTGTACCACCTGGAGAAGGACGACTATTACCTGGTCGGCACGTCCGAGGTCGCGCTCGCCGGGTACCACATGGACGAGATCCTCGACGCGGACAAGCTGCCGCTGCGTTACGCCGGCTTCTCGCCGTGCTTCCGCCGCGAGGCCGGTACGTACGGCAAGGACACCCGGGGCATCTTCCGCGTGCACCAGTTCGACAAGGTCGAGATGTTCTCGTACGTCGCCCCCGAGGACGCCGAGGCCGAGCACAAGCGGCTTCTGGAGTGGGAGAAGCAGTGGCTGACCGGCCTTGAGCTGCCCTTCCAGGTCATCGATGTGGCGACGGGCGACCTCGGTTCCTCGGCCTCGCGCAAGTTCGACTGCGAGGCGTGGATCCCGACGCAGGGCAAGTACCGCGAGCTGACCTCGGCGTCGAACTGTGACGGCTTCCAGGCCCGCCGCCTGTCCATCCGGATGCGCGACGGCAAGAAGGTGCAGCCGCTGTCGACGCTGAACGGCACGCTGTGCGCGGTGCCGCGCACCATCGTGGCCATCCTGGAGAATCACCAGCAGGCCGACGGCTCCGTGAGGGTGCCCGAGGTACTGCGTCCGTACTTGGGGGGCCGAAAGATCCTGGAGCCGAACAACAAGTGAGCCACCCTGCTCCGCTCGATCACCCCTTCCCGTACAAACTCGTCGCGACCGATCTCGACGGGACGCTCCTGCGGCCCGACGACACGGTCTCCGAGCGGACGCGTGAGGCGCTCACCGCGGTCACCGCGGCGGGCGCCGCCCACATCATCGTGACCGGGCGGGCCGTGCCCTGGACCCGGCACATCCTCGACGACCTCGGCTACGAGGGCCTCGCGGTGTGCGGGCAGGGCGCGCAGGTCTATCACGCCGGCGAGCACCGGCTGCTGACATCGGTGACCCTCGACCGGCAGCTGGCCGGTCTCGCGCTCTCCAAGATCGAGGCGGAGGCCGGGCCGCTGGCTCTGGCCGCGAGCCGTGACGGCCTCGAGGGCGAGGTCATCGTGGGGCCCGGCTACCAGGTGCAGGAAGGCCCACTGCCGGTCATCCCGTTCACGGATGTCACCGAGCTCTGGAAAGCACCGCTGAACAAGGTGTACGTGCAGCACCCCGGCATGACCGATGACGAGCTGGCCGCCGTGGCGCTGGCCGTGGCCGGTGATCTGGTGGGCGTCACGATGGCCGGCGAGGGCATCGTCGAGCTGCTGCCTCTCGGTCTGTCCAAGGCGACCGGTCTCTCGCTCGCCGCGCGCCGGCTGGGCGCGAAGGCGGCCGACACGATCGCTTTCGGCGACATGCCCAACGACATCCCGATGTTCGGCTGGGCGGCGCACGGCGTGGCGATGGCCAACGCCCACGCGGAGCTCAAGGCCGTCGCGGACGAGGTCACGACGTCGAACGCGGACGACGGCATCGCGGTGGTTCTGGAACGCCTGCTGGGCTGACGGCCTGCCGTCGGCGCGGCCGTCTGCGGCTGCCGTTCCCCTGAGGGGCGCGGCATCGAAAAGTCTGGGTGGGCGGCCCGCGCATCCGGAAGGTGCGCGCTCGAAGCGGCCGCCCCGGGCAGCCTCCCCGTGAGCCGGCTCGTACGGAGTGAGTAACTACTCCGGAGCCTGCCGTGGGCTGCCCTGCCGGGAGCTCGACGGAATCTTGACCGACATCGTCTCGCTCCTCTCCCAGCAGGCGGGCGCCGTGCGCGGCGCGGTTACAGAACTACTGTGCCCTTACTGGGAGTTGGGTGCCACCGAATAAAACCGGGCCTGGCACGCGGCTAGCGTCTGCGCCACTTGCGGCGTCGGGCGCGGCTGAAGAACCAGCCCGCGGGGGGCTTGTCCGAGCGCCACGGCTGGGGCTCGGGGGACTCGTTCCGCCACCGGGCGGCGAGCATGCGGGCCCGCGCGGAGGGCTCCGTGGTCTCGGCGGACCGTATGAAGTCCTCGTCGAAGGTCACGTCCTCCCACGTCTCGTCCCGCTCGTGCTCCGGATCCGCCGCCATCTCCACTCCTCCTGGAACGGGTCACCCTCCTGGGGAACGGTTCGCTCTCCTGGAAAACAGGTCACCCTCCCGACCAGTGTCCTGATGGGAGGGTGAAGCCGCTGTCAAGAGCCGTCACTCCTCGCCGGCGAGCTTCAGCGTGCGCAGCTTCTGGCCCGCGTACCAGGTGGCGAGGACCGTGACCCCGGCGAGCAGGACGGTGGCGAGGGGCAGGCTGACGTCCGAGGTGATCAGGTCGCCGCCCGCCACCTTGTGGGCCACGGCGAGGGACCACTGCTGCACGCTGAGGGTGCGCGCACCGGCCACGAGCGACCCGAAGAGCGCCTCCCAGACCAGGGCGTAGACGAGGCCGAAGACCACCGCGTGGCGCGTGATCGTGCCGAGGAGCAGGAAGAGCGCGGCGTACGCGATGGAGGCGACGAGGGCCGCGATCGTGTAGGCGACGGCGATCTGCTGCCCGTTCCCGTTCAGGATCAGGCCCGCGATGAGCGTGGGGACCGCGGAGAACACCATCGTCACGGCGATGGCGACGATCAGCTTGGTGAAGATGATCGTCGGACGCTTGATCGGCTTCGCGAGGAGGTAGACGACGGAGCCGTCGTCGATCTCGGGGCCGATCGCGCCCGTGCCCGCGATGACGCCGATGATCGGCACCATCGTGGCGAGCGCGAACCCGCCCAGGACGTCGGCGGCGATCTGGTCGTCCGCTCCGGTGAGGCCGCGAACGAGCGCGGAGATGGCGATGAGCAGGACGGGCAGGGCACACAGGATGAGGGCCCGGCGGCGGCCGAGCAGGGCTCGGTAGGTGAGCCGGGCGACAGTGGGGTCGTACATCAGGGCCTCCTACGCCGCGACCAGATACGAGAACACGGACTCGAGGGACTCGTCGGACGGCGAGACCGTGAGCAGTCTGATGCCGTGGGCCTTGGCGACCTGGGGCAACAGGGTGGTGAACCGGCCGAAGTCGACGGCCTGGACGCGCAACGCGCCCTCCTTGAGGTCGACTTCGATGCCCGCGGTGGACGGGTCCGCGATCAGCGCGGCCGCGAGGGCGCGGTCGTCGCTGGAGCGGATGAGATAGCGGTGCGGGCGGTCGGTCATCAGGCGGCGGATCTTGCGGAAGTCACCGCCGGCCGCGTGGCGCCCGGCGACGATCACCTCGATGTGAGAGGCAAGCTGCTCGACCTCTTCGAGGATGTGGGACGAGAAGAGGACCGTGCGGCCCTCGGCGCCCATGCGGCGCAGGAGGTCCATGAGCTGCATGCGCTGGCGCGGGTCCATGCCGTTGAACGGCTCGTCGAGCAGCAGCACGGACGGCTCGTGGACAAGGGCGGACGCCATCTTCACGCGCTGCCGCATGCCCTTGGAGTACGTCGAGATCTTACGGTCCTGCGCGTACTCCATCTCGACCGTGGCGAGCGCCTTCTGCGCCTCGTGCGTGCCGAGGCCCTGCAACTCGGCGTTGGCGACGACGAATTCGCGGCCGGTGAGGAAGTCGTACATCGCCTCGCGCTCGGGGACGATGCCGATGTGGCGGTAGACCTGCTCGTTGCGCCAGATCGGCTCCCCGTCGAGGGTGACCGTTCCGTTCGACGGGGCGAGGAAGCCGCCCATCATGTTGATGAGGGTGGACTTTCCCGCGCCGTTCGGGCCGAGGAGGCCGGTGACGCCGGGGGAGATCGTCATCGTGATGTCGTTGACCGCCACCACGTTGCCGAACCAGCGCGATACGTGGTCGATGTTGATCGTGGTCACAGTCCGACCTTCCGGTAGCGGCGCATCAGGAGGCCGTAGCAGCCCGCGATGAGTCCGAGCACGACGAGCAGATAGACGACGCCCTGGCCGGTCGAGGGGCCGTGTCCGCCGGGGAAGGCCGAGGTGGCACCGAGGAAGGCGGTCTGCACTCCGTCGATGAGGGTGACCGGCGAGAAGAGGCCGAGCCACGTGATCGCGCCGCCGTTGTCCTGCGAATCGGCGATGGCCTGGACGGTGGAGACCGCTCCGTAGGAGATGGTCATGACGGCGATGACGGCGGCGATGCCGAAGCCGCGGCGGGGGGTGACCGCCGAGACGACGAGGCCGATGCCGGCGAAGAGCAGCGAGAGCAGGGCCACGGAGACCAGTCCCTGGGCGAATCCCTTGGTCTGTTCGGCGAAGTCGAGCTTGGCGAGCAGCGCGCCTACGTAGAGCACGATCAGCGGGGCCGCCGTGAGGGCGAAGAGGGCGGAGGTCATGGCCGCGAACTTCGCCAGGACGTAGTCGCCGCGCTCGATGGGGCGTGAGAAGTACAGGGGGACCGTCTTGAAGCGCAGGTCGCGCGAGACGGACTGAGGTGCCTGGGAGGCGAGATAGAGACCGATGACGGCCTGCAGGAGGATCGCGTAGCGCGTGTAGTCGACCGGCAGGTCCTTCAACTTGGTGGTGACGGCCACCGCGACCATGATCAGCGCGGGGACGCACATCACGACGAAGAGCAGCATCGGCAGCACTTTGGACTTGGCCGACCGGCCGAGGCCGTAGGCGCCGCGCAGGCTCTGGGAGAAGAGCGAGCGGCGGGCGTAGGCGCGGCCGAGGCGCGGGCCGTCGTAGTGGCGGTAGCCGATGTTGTGGATGCGGGTCTGCTCACCGGCGGGGGTGAGGGACTGCTCAACCGCCATGGGTGACCGCCTCCTTCCGCTCGTTGTCCGTCTCTGAGCGGAAGACTTCCGCGATGTGGTGCCTGCGCTGTTCCATCCGGATCAGCCCGAGGCCGAGCTCGGCGACGATGTCGCGCACGAGGTCGTAGGTGTCGTCGCTCTGGGTGGTGATCAGCACCGTGTGTCCGGCGCCGGGCAGCTCTCCGCCGGTCGTGGTCTCGATGCCGCGCAGGGCGAAGGCCTCGCGCAACGCGCCCGTGCCGTCCGGGTGTTCGTCGGAGTCGGTGACCTCGATCGCCAGAGTCGTCGTGGTCTGGGTGAAGTCCGTGGTGGAACTGGAGCGCAGGAGCTTTCCGCCGTCGACCACGACGACGTGGTCACAGGTGCGCTCGAGCTCGCCCAGGAGGTGCGAGGTGACGAGGACCGAGATGCCGAAGTCGGTGTGGACGCGACGGATCAGGTCGAGCATGTCGTCACGGCCGACCGGGTCGAGACCGTTCGTCGGTTCGTCGAGGAAGACGAGCTGCGGGTCGTGGGCAAGAGCCTGCGCGAGCTTCACGCGCTGCTTCATGCCCGTCGAATAGCCGCCGATGGGGCGGTAGCGCTCTTCGTAGAGGCCGACGTGGCGGAGGGTGTCGGCGGTGCGCTCGCGGGCCGCGGTGGGCGGCAGGCCCGACATGCGCGCCATGTGGACGACGAACTCGGTGGCCGAGACGTCGGGCGGCAGGCAGTCGTGTTCCGGCATGTAGCCGACGCGTTCGCGGATGGCGGCGCCTTCGGTGGCCACGTCGAGGCCGAGCACGGCGGCGCGGCCCTCCGTGGCGGGGGACAGACCCAGAAGGATCTTGATCAGTGTGGACTTGCCGGCTCCATTGGCTCCGACGAGTCCCGTCACACCGGGCCCGATGTCCATGGAGAGCCGGTCAAGCGCGGTCACCCGGGGGAACCGCTTGCTCAGGCTTTCGGTCGCGATCACAGTCACACCTCGAAGGTAGTGGCGCAGACCACACGGATCGTCAGACCAGGGGCTTGTCCCCGTCTCAGACTCGAGTACTACGGGTCCCTAGGGGTTCCTCCCTGAGTCGCCCTCCGTGAGCCCCCGGAGTTTTCCACAGGCGCTCGTGCACACCCCTTGACGCAGCCGCCAACCATTGTCACATTCATCAGTGTCAAGTTACGAGCGCGTACGGCAACGGACCGGACACGGACGGACGGTGGCATGATCCCAGCAGTGGTACGTGAACTCTCCGCGGAGCTGCGGGGGTTCAGAGAAGTCCAGTCCCTCGCGTACGAGTGCGCGGAGGCGGTCGCGGCGCAGCTCAAGCCGGGCGTGACGGAGCGCGAGGCCGCCCGGATGCAGCGGGAGTGGCTGCGGGAGCGCGGGGTGCGCGACTGGTTCCATCTGCCGTTCGCCTGGTTCGGCGACCGCACGGCGTTCGCCGGCTTCCGGATCCCGCTCCAGTTCTTCCCGACGAACCGGAAGCTTGAGGCGGGGATGCCGTTCATCCTCGACATGGCCCCGGTCTACAAGGGCTTTACGGCGGACATCGGCTACTCGGGCTCGCTCGGCCTCAATCCCGTGCAGGACAAGCTGCTCGCCGACCTCGAGGCACATCGCGAGCTGATCGTGCGCGAGGTCCGTGAGCGCCGTTCCCTACGGGAGATCTACGAGGACGTGGACCGTCTCATGGTCCGCCAGGGCTATGCGAACCGGCATCGCGCGTATCCGTTCGGGGTGATCGCGCACAAGGTGGGCCCCGTCAAGGAGCGCCGGATCTCCCCGACGCTGTTCGGCTTCGGCACACAGTCCCTGAAGGGGCTCGCGAGCGACGCGATCCATGGGCACCGGGACGGCTGGTCCCCGCTGTGGTCGCCGTACAAGTTCTCCGACCATCCGCCGCAGCCGGGCCTGTGGGCGGTGGAGCCGCACCTCGGCTTCCGGGGTACTGGCGCGAAGTTCGAGGAGATCCTGGTCGTCACCGACTCCAAGGACCCCGAGCAGAGCGCGTTCTGGCTGGACGACGATCTGCCGCATGTGCGGCGCTGGGCGGAGGGCATCTGATGGCGGAACTCAAGGGGCTGGCCGGAGCGCGGGAGCGCTGGGTGAGCACGGGCGGTATCGAGCTGTGCGTGGCCGAGCTGGGAGACCCGACCCGGCCCACGGTGGTGCTCGTGCACGGCTACCCGGACTCCAAGGAGGTGTGGTCGGAGGTCGCCGAGCGGCTCGCCGACCGCTTCCATGTGGTCCTGTACGACGTGCGGGGCCACGGCAGGTCGACGGCGCCGACGCCGCTGCGCGGCGGGTTCACGCTGGAGAAGCTGACGGACGACTTCCTCGCGGTCGCCGACGCGGTCAGCCCGGACGAGCCGGTCCATCTGGTCGGCCACGACTGGGGCTCGGTGCAGTCCTGGGAGTTCGCCACGGTCCGGCGCACCGAGGGCAGGATCGCGTCCTTCACCTCGATGTCGGGCCCGTCGCTCGACCACTTCGGGCACTGGATCAAGAAGCGCATGGCGCGGCCGACGCCCCGCGGGGTGGGCCAGCTGCTCGGCCAGGGCGCCAAGTCCTGGTACGTGTACATGCTGCACACGCCCGTGCTGCCCGAGCTCGCCTGGCGCGGGCCGCTCGGCAAGCGCTGGCCGAAGATCCTCGAACGCATGGAGAAGGTGCCGGCGGGCGACTACCCGACGCCGTCCCTGCCCTCGGACGCCGCCCACGGCGCCTGGCTCTACCGGGACAACGTACGGGCGCGGCTGAGCAGGCCACGCGCTGACGCGTACGCGCACGTAGCGGTGCAACTTGTCCTGCCCCTCGGCGACATCTTCCTGTCCGAGCGGCTCTATGACGAACTGGAGCTGTGGGCACCGGGATTGGTCCGTCGCACGCTGCCGGCCAAGCACTGGGTACCGCGCACCCGCCCGGATCAACTGTCCGCGTGGATCAGCGAATTCGTCCTGGCGAACGAGGAGCGGGAGGCGGGCGTTCCCGCTCAGCGCACGAAGGCCACGGGCAAACACGCCGAGCGCTTCGGCGGCCAGCTCGTGCTGGTCACCGGCGCGGGCAGCGGCATCGGGCGGGCCACCGCCTTCGCGTTCGCCGAGGCCGGCGCGCGCGTGGTGGCCGTCGACCGGGACACGGAGAGCGCGGCCCGCACGGCCGAGATGGCCCAGCTCATCGGCGCTCCCCAGGCATGGGCCGAGACCGTGGACGTCAGCGACGAACAGGCCATGGAGAAGCTCGCCGAGAAGGTCGCCGCCGAGTACGGCATCGTCGACGTGCTGGTGAACAACGCGGGCATCGGCCTGTCGGGGTCGTTCTTCGACACCACGCCGGAGGACTGGAAGAAGGTCCTCGACGTGAATCTGTGGGGCGTCATCCACGGCTGCCGCCTGTTCGGCAAGCAGATGGCCGAGCGCGGACAGGGCGGCCACATCGTGAACACGGCGTCCGCCGCGGCATTCCAGCCCTCCAAGGCGCTGCCCGCCTACAGCACGTCCAAGGCGGCCGTCCTCATGCTCAGCGAGTGCCTGCGCGCCGAGCTGGCAGGCCAGGCAATCGGTGTCTCCGCGATCTGTCCCGGCCTCGTGAACACGAACATCACGGCGACAGCCCGCTTCGCCGGGGTCGACGCCGAGGAGGAGAAGCGCCGCCAGAAGAAGTCCTCGCGCCTGTACGGCCTGCGCAACTACCCGCCGGAGAAGGTCGCCGACGCGATCCTGACCGCCGTCGTGCGCAATCAGGCGGTCGTCCCGGTCACACCGGAGGCCCGCGGCGCCCACCTCATGTCCCGCTTCACGCCCAAGGCCCTGCGCGCCGTCGCACGCCTGGAGCCGCCGTTGTGAGCACCGAGGAGAGCACCGGGCACACCGGACACACGGAGCCCACCGGGCACTACGCGATCACCCCACGCCGCGTCTCCTTCGACTGGGAGACGACGCCGCTGCACTGGATACCGGACGAGCCCACGGCGACGCACGTCATCAACGTGCTGCACCTGCTGCTCCCGGCGGGGGAGCGGTGGTTCGTGAAGGTCTTCAAGGAGGGCCTGCCGCTCGTCGACGATCCCGAACTGCTGTGGGACGTCAAGGGATTCATGGGCCAGGAGGCCACGCACAGCGTGCAGCACGCGTACGTGCTCGACCATCTGGCCGCACAGCGGCTCGACACCGGGGACTTCACGAAGCACGTCGACTTCCTCTTCGAGAAGCTCCTCGGCGAGCGGCCGCCGCTGGGCGCCCCGATCTCCACCCAGGAGTGGCTGCGCTTCCGCCTCTCCGTCGTCGCGGCGATCGAGCAGTTCACCGCGGTCCTGGGGGACTGGGTGCTGCACGCCGAAGGACTCGACGCGGCGGGCACGGACGAGGTCATGCTCGACCTGCTGCGCTGGCACGGCGCGGAGGAGGTCGAGCACCGCGCGGTCGCGTTCGACATGTACCAGCACTGCGGCGGCGAGGGCCTGCCCCGCTACGCCCGCCGGCTCGCGGGCATGGCCGTCACCGCTCCCGTGATGCTGTACCTGTGGGCCTGGGGCGCGGCGTATCTCATACGTCACGACCCGCAGCTCGCCGGACGGATGCGCTACTCGCCGGCGGAACACAACAGGGCGGTGCGCAAGGGACTGCTGCCCAGCTGGCGGGAGCTGGGTGCGGCGATACCCCGCTATCTGCGGCGGTCGTACCATCCCTCGCAGGAGGGGTCGCTGCGCAAGGCCGTCGAGTATCTGGCGCAGTCGCCCGCGGCCAGGACGGCGGCGGGTGCGATCGGCCGGACCGCTCTGTCCTGAGGACTTTCGTCCGGCCCGCACGCGGTCGACGTCCGGATACGGTCGGCGCCGCCTTCCCGTAGGCACGGCGGCCACAGGCACGGCAGAGGGATGTGAAGCGTGACGGAACAGGCTGTGGCCGAGTACCGGATCGAGGACCTGGCGCACCGCAGCGGCGCCACGGTCCGCACCATCCGCGCCTACCAGGACCGCGGGCTGCTCCCCCGCCCCGAGCGGCGCGGCAGGGCCAATGTGTACGGGGACACGCATCTGGCCCGGCTGCGGCAGATCGCCGACCTCCTCGACCGCGGGTACACCCTGGCCTCGATCAAGGAGCTGCTCGAGGCGTGGGACGCGGGGCGCGGGCTCGGTGGTGTGCTCGGCCTGGTCGCGGAGGTGGACGGGCCGTGGACCGACGAGGAGGCCGACCGGATCTCGCGCGCCGATCTCGCGGCACGGTTCGGAGGCAGTGAGGACGAGGCGGCCATCGCCGACGCGGTGGCGCTCGGGATCCTGGAGAAGATCCCGGGGCACAAGGACGAGTTCCTGGTGCCGAGTCCTCAAGAGCTCGCGGTGGCCGCCGAGTTGCACGCATCCGGCGTCCCGCTGCCCGCGATCTCCGCTCATCTCAGGGAGTTGAGGGGGCAGATCGAGCACATCGCCACCCGTTTCCTGGAGTTCACGACCGAGCATGTCTTCGCGCGCTACCTCGGCCCGTTGCCCCCGACGGACGCGGAAGCAGCCGAGGCGGCCTCGCTCGTACGCAGGCTACGGCCGCTCGCGCAGCAGTCGGTCGACGCCGAACTGGCGCGTGCCATGAAGCTGTTCGCCACCCGGCACCTCCACCGGCACCTGTCCGAGGGCCCGGTCACCTCGCATGCGGAGGAGGCCCATTCGGTTGCTCTTCCCGCCGACACGATCCGCGCTGTACAGAGCCTGGTTGGCGCCGAGAGCGTCGCCGAGTTCATCGCCGCGGCGACGGAACGGGAGGTCCAAGCAAGGGCATTGGACACTCTTACCTCAAACCATCTCAATGCGCCTTCCATTGGTCAAATGCCGCCAACAGCATGACGGTTGTCCACAGAATCGCCAAATCCCCTGTGGATAACAGGACTTGGCTGTGGATCAAACCTGCGAACAGAAAAATCACGTGCACGAGGAGTGAGACGCCCGCCACTCTGGCGGGATGGATGAAAGACGCACCGTCAAGGTGTCGAAGTACCTCTCGAAGCATCTGCGGCACCAGCCGGAGCGGATCGGACTGACCCTCGACGAGGGCGGCTGGGTCGAGATCGGGACGCTGCTTGCCGCGGCCGCCGCCCACGGCTTCCGCATCACGCGGGACGAGCTCGACCATGTCGTCGCCGCCAACGACAAGCGGCGCTTCGCGATCGAGGGCTCCCGGATCCGCGCCAGCCAGGGCCACACCGTGGACGTCGACCTCGGGCTGCCCCCGGCCACCCCGCCCGCGTACCTCTACCACGGCACCGTCCCCGCGGCCCTGGGCGCGATCCGCGCCGAGGGGCTGCGGCCCATGAGCCGGCACGACGTCCATCTCTCGCCCGACCGCGAGACCGCCACCCGTGTCGGCGCCCGCCGCGGCCGCCCCGTCGTGCTGTCCGTCGACGCGGGAGCGATGCACCGGGACGGCCACACGTTCCGCGTCAGCGCCAACGGCGTCTGGCTCACGGAGGCCGTTCCACCCCGCTACCTGCGGTTTCCCGGCTGAGACCGACAGGACCCGCGAGACGCGGTCCCCCGCGGCGCTATCACCCCAGGCCCACACCCGGCGCGCGCCGCTTAGGCTCTGGGGCATGAGCGATCAGCCCCGTCAGCCCACGCCCGCCCTGCGCCTGAGCACCGTGATCCTGCCCTACCGCCGCTGGCACGAGGGCAGCCGAGCCGCGTGGCAGCGCGCCGAAGAGCTGGGCTTCCACACCGCGTACACCTACGACCACCTGGCCTGGCGGACCTTCCGTGACGGCCCGTGGTTCGGCGCCGTGCCGACCCTGACCGCCGCCGCGTCCGTCACGGAGCGGATGCGCCTCGGCACACTCGTCACCTCGCCGAACTTCCGGCACCCGGTCACGCTGGCCAAGGAACTGATCTCCCTCGACGACATCTCCGGTGGCCGGATCACCCTCGGCATCGGCGCGGGCGGCAACGGCTTCGACGCGACGACGCTCCTGAAGGCTGGCGAGGAGCCGTGGACCCCGCGCGAACGGGCCGACCACTTCGCCGAGTTCGTCCCGCTGCTCGACCGGCTGCTGAGCGAGGACTCGGTGACGTACGACGGTGAGTTCTACTCGGCGCAGGAGGCGCGGAACATCCCGGGCTGCGTGCAGCGGCCACGGCTGCCCTTCGCGGTGGCCGCGACGGGACCGCGCGGACTAAAGCTGGCCGCCCGGCACGGGCAGGCATGGGTGACGACGGGCGACCCGAAGCTGTTCGAGACGGGCACGCCCGAGGAGTCGATTCAAGCCATTCGCGGACAGGCCGCCAAGCTCGCCGACGCCTGCGCCGAGATCGGTCGGGACGCCGCCGAACTCGACAAGGTCCTCCTCACCGGGTTCACCCCGGACCGCAGCCGTCCGCTGGAGTCCGTGGACGCCTTCGTCGACTTCGCCGGCAAGCACGCCGCCCTGGGCATCACCGAGATCGTGATCCACTGGCCCATCCCCGACTCGGAGTTCGCCGCCGACCAGAAGGTCTTCGAAAGCATCGCCACGGAGGCCCTCGCCCAGCTCGGCTGAGGACCCGCACCAACCCTGCGGAAACGGTGGGGCGCCTGCGCGAGGACCGTACTCATCTGCGCGCCCCACCGCACGCCCGTGCGCGCATATGCGGGACAATAGCGCGGTGACCTCACCGACTCCTCGGCCCTGGACCCCGGCCGCCAACGCCCCCGCGCCCCGGCTCGTCGCCACGGACCTGGACGGCACGCTGCTGCGCGACGACAAGTCCGTCTCGCCGCGGACGGTCGCCGCGCTCGCCGCCGCCGAGCAGGCGGGCATCGAGGTCTTCTTCGTGACCGGCAGGCCGGCCCGCTGGATGGACGTCGTCAGCGACCACGTGCACGGCCACGGCCTGGCGATCTGCGGGAACGGCGCGGCCGTGGTGGACCTGCACGGCGGCCCCGGCCGCCACCGGTTCGTGAAGGTCAGGGACCTCGCCCCCGAGATCGCCCTCGACGTCGTACGCATCCTGCGCGCCGCCGCGCCCGGCACAGCCTTCGCCGTCGAACGGACCGGTGGCCTCCACCACGAGCCGACGTACCCGCCGCTGCACCTGGAGGCGGGGGAGAGCGTCGCGGCCGCCGAGAAGCTCCTCGCCGACGGCTCGCCCTGTGCCGACCAGCCCGTACTCAAGCTGCTCGCGTACCACGCCGACCTCGCCCCCGACGAGTTCCTCGTCCTCGCCCGGGCGGCCGTCGGCGACCGTGCGGCGATCACCCGTTCCAGCCCCAGCGCGCTCCTGGAGATCAGCGGCCCCGGCGTCTCCAAGGCCAGCACCCTCGCGCTGTGCTGCGCCGAGCGCGGCATCACGGCGGCCGAGGTCGTCGCCTTCGGGGACATGCCCAACGACATGGAGATGCTCCGCTGGGCCGGCACCTCGTTCGCGATGGGCAACGCGCACCCGGACGTGCTCGCCGCCGCGTCGGGCCACACGGTGCCGAACAACGAGGACGGCGTGGCCGCCGTCATCGAACAGATCCTGGCGGCGCGTCAGCCCTCTGAGGACAGCGCACCGGGCGACTCCTAGAAGCAGACGCCCAGAAGCACTGGAAGAAACGGTCCTCCACAGATGGGTCCGGCTCCCTCAGCCCCATCTGACCCTTCCGACGCCTGCGTGCGGGTCCCGGCGAACGCGATCAGCGCGCACAGCAGGACCGGTACGACAAGGGGACCACTACGGCGTTGGCGCATGTCTCGGATCGTGGCCCGGGCTTACGGCGACGGCCTGCTGAACTCGTGCCCCTAGGGGGAGCGTGCGCCCCGTACGGCTCAGATCCGGACCCCCGAACAGGGCCCGGCTCGGTACCTGGTCGCGCCCTCAGTGAGGCGCCTGCCAGACCACCGTCGTGCCGCCGCCGTCCTCGCCGATGCCCGGCCCGTACCAGCTGTCGCCGCCCAGGGACTCGGCCCGCCGCTTGAGGTTCTTGAGGCCGCTGCGCCGGCCGCCCTCCGCGATGCCGACGCCGTCGTCGGAGACCGTCAGCCGGACGCCGCGCTGCCCGTCGGGGAGCGTGACGTTCGCGTCAACGACCACGTCGATACGGGCGGCCTCCGCGTGCCGGAACGCGTTGGACAGTGCCTCTCGCAGGGCCGCGATGAGGTTCTTGCCGGTGAGTTCGCCGACCAGGGTGTCGACGGCGCCGGCGAAGTGGTGCGTGGGCTTGAAGCCGAGCGGCACGGCCGCCATGTTGATCTCGCGCAGGACGCGTGTGCGCAGGCCCGAGGGCGCCTCGGCGGGCCCCTGTTGGAGAGCGAAGATGGCCGTGCGGATCTCCTGGATGGTGACGTCCAATTCGTCGACGGCCTTGCCGATACCGACCTGCACCTCGGGCACGACGGACCTGCGCTGGGCGCTCTCCAGCATCATTCCGGTGGCGAACAGGCGCTGGATGACGAGGTCGTGCAGATCGCGGGCGATCCGGTCGCGGTCCTCGTACACCGCGAGCCGCTCCCGGTCGCGCTGCGCCTCCGCCATCATCAGCGCGAGTGCTGCCTGGGAGGCGAACTGGGTGGCGAGGGTGCGCTCCGCGTCGGTGAAGGGCCGGGCACCACGTGTGCGTGGCGTCACGAGTGTGCCGAGGACGCGGCCGTCGCTCTGGAGGGGCAGCATCATCGCGGGACCGTAGTGGCGCGCGAGATCGGTCAGTATGCGCGGGTCGTTGGACGCGTCGTCGACGAACACCGTCGCGCCGCCCAGGAGTTCGGCGACGATCTCGCTCTCTGCCGGGATGATCACGCCGAGGGCCTGCGACGGATCGTCCGACGAGACGGCGACGATCTCCATACCACCCTCCTCGGCCGGCAGGAGGACGATGCCGGCCGCCGAATCCGACAGGTGCCTGGCCTGTTCGGCGACGACCTGGAGGGCTTCCTCGGCGTCGCTGCCGGACAACAGGGCGGTCGTGACGGCCACGGACCCGTCGATCCACCGCTCGCGCTGCCTGGCGGCCTCGTACAGGCGCGCGTTGCCGATGGCGATGCCGGCCTCCGTGGCGAGGACGCGGACCATGTTCAGGTCGTAGTCGTTGAACTCGACCCCGCCGTGCTTCTCCGTCAGATAGAGGTTGCCGAAGATCTCCCCCTGTACGCGGATGGGGACGCCCAGAAAGGTCCGCATCGGCGGGTGGTGGGCCGGAAAGCCGCAGGAGCGGGGGTCGTCGGCCAGGTTCGCGAGGCGTACCGGGCCCGGGTCGTGGATGAGCGCTCCGAGGAGCCCGCGGTGGCCGTCGGGGAGCCGTCCGATGAGCTCCGCCGTCTCCGCGTCGACCCCGTGGAAGACGAAGTCCGAGAGCGCCTCGCCGTCCTCGGAGACGACGCCGATCGCCGCGTAGCGGGCGTCGGCGAGTTCGGCGGCCGTCTCGCAGATGCGGTCGAGGGTGGAGTGCAGTTCCAGACCGGTGCCCACGGAGCGCATCGCTTCGAGCAACTGCGGCACCCGCGCGGTCAGCTCTGCGGACAGTCCCTGGAGCCCGCGCGTCGCCTGCGTCGCCGCCTCCAGCGCGTCGGAGGAGTCCCGCTCGCCGTCGGACGGTGGGGTGGCGCCGGGCACCGGTGCAGCTGACATGCCTCGAGACTAGTTAGTCCCATTTGGAGAGGAAAGTCGGCGTCACGGACCACTGCCCGGGCCACTCGGTACGCGAGGCCGCCTGGTACGCATGGCCACCTGGTGCGCGCAGCTTCCCGGTACGCATGGCCACCCGGTAGACATGGCTACCCGGCCACCAACAGCTCCGCCTCGCGTTCGCGTTCCCGCAGCGCGCGCAACGGCCCGTCGACCGCCACCAGATCCTGGTACCTGCCGCGCTGCACGACCTGTCCCGCGTCGAGCACGATCACCTCGTCCACGGCGTCGAGGCCGGCCATCCGGTGCGTGATCAGCAGCGTCGTGCGGCCCTCGGTCGCGGACAGGAGATCCGCCGTGAGCGCGTCCGCCGTCGGCAGGTCGAGATGCTCGGCGGGCTCGTCGAGCACGAGGACGGGGAAGTCGGCGAGCAGGGCACGGGCCAGGGCGAGCCGCTGCCGCTGGCCTCCGGACAGCCGCGCGCCGTGTTCTCCGACGAGGGTGCCGAGCCCGTCGGGCAGCGAATCCGCCCACTCCAGGAGGCGCGCGGCGGCCAGGACTTCGCGCAGTTCGTCGTCGGTGGCGTCCTTCTTGGCAAGGAGCAGGTTCTCGCGCACCGAGCTGTCGAAGAGGTGCGCGTCCTGCGCGCACAGCCCGACCAGCCGCCGCACCGCATCCCCTTCGAGCCCGTACGCGTCCTGCCCGGCCAGGGTGTACGCGCCCTCGCCCGCATCCAGGAATCGCAGCAGGACCTGGGCGAGCGTCGTCTTCCCGGATCCCGACGGGCCGATGACGGCGACCCTGCGGCCCCGCTCCAGCGTGAGATCGACTCCGTGGAGCGCGTCCCGGCCCTGCCCGTCGTGGCGCGCGGCGAGACCACGCACCAGTAGAGGGAAGGGGTTCTGCGGCGCCTGCGCGGGCGATTCCGGCTCCCGTACGGGGTCCGGCGCGTCCAGGACCTCGTGGACACGTTCGGCGCTCTTCTTGACCCGCTGGCGGTACTGCACGGCGAGCGGGAGTCCCATGACGGCCTCGAACGCGGCCAGCGGCGTGAGGACGACAACGGCGAGCTGGACCCCGTCGAGGCGGCCCTCTCGCACTCCCTGCACCCCGGCGAGCGCGGCACCGGCCACGGTGAGGCCGGTGATCAGCGCGGTGAGACCGTCGCCCAGGGCGGTGGCGGTGGCCGCGCGGGACGCGATCCGCGTCAGCACGGAGTCGGCGGCCTTCGCCTGCGCGGTGCGCGCGGGCAGCGCTCCCGCGACGGTCAGTTCGGCGGTGCCGGTGAGGAGTTCGGCAACGCGCGTGGCGAGCGTCCCGCGCGCGGGGGCCAGGCGGCGCTCGGCGCGGCGGGCGACGGCTCCGGAGAGCAGCGGCACGCCGACTCCCGCGAGCAGCAGGCCTACGGCGAGCACGACACCGGCGGCGGGCAGCATCCAGGCGGTGAACGCGACGGAGGCGGCACCGACCACCGCGGCGGCCGACGCGGGCAGCAGCCAGCGCAGCCAGTAGTCCTGGAGGGCGTCCACATCGGAGACGAGCCGGGAGAGGAGATCGCCTCGGCGCGTCGCGCGCAGGCCCGCTGGGGCGAGCCGCTCCAGCCGCCGGTAGACGGCGACCCGGGTGTCCGCGAGCATCCGCAGCACGGCGTCGTGCGACACGACCCGCTCGCCGTACCGGAAGCAGGCGCGCCCGATCCCGAAGGCGCGGGTGGCCGTCACGGCGACCATCAGGTACATCACGGGCGGCTGCTGCGAGGCCCGCGAGATGAGCCACCCGGAGGTCGCCATGAGCCCGACGGCGCTGCCGAGAGCGAGCGCGCCGAGCAGCAGCGCGAGAGCAAGCCGCCCCCGCCGCGCCCGCGTGGCGCCTCGCACCCGCGAGAGCACCCTGCCCGGGCCCTCTCCGGAGAGAACCGATTCGTGAGCGTCCTCTACGGAGACAGTCGGTTCGGTCGCCCGGGCCGGCGGCACAGGACGTACCGCAGGCTCCCCCACCGCCGCGGGGGAACGCGGTACGTCGAGACGCACCACCCGGTCGGCGACGGCCAGCAGCGCGGGACGGTGCACCACCAGAAGGACGGTCCGGCCGGCAGCGAGCCTGCGGACGGCCTCGACGATCCCCGCCTCGGTCTCGCCGTCGAGCGCGGCCGTCGGCTCGTCCAGCAGCACCACCGGCCGGTCGGCGAGGAACGCCCGCGCCAGGGCGAGCCGTTGCCGCTGCCCGGCCGAGAGCCCGGCCCCGTCCTCGCCGAGCAGGGTGTCCGCGCCGTCGGGCAGCGCACGGACGAAGTCCTGGGCCCCCGCCTCGCGCAACGCCTCCTCGACCTCCGTGGGCGACGCGTCGGGCCGCGCGAGCCGCACGTTGTCCGCGATCGACCCGGCGTACAGCTGCGGCCGCTGAGGCACCCAGGCCACGCGCGCGTGCCACGCCTCCCGGTCGAGACCGGCCAGATCGGCGCCCCCGACGAGAACCCGCCCGGCCTGGGGACGGACGAATCCGAGCGCCGCGCTCAGCAGCGTCGACTTGCCCACGCCGCTCGGGCCGACGAGTGCCACCGTCTCCCCGGGTGCGACCTCGAAGTCGGCCTCCGAGACGGCGTCCGCGGACCGGCCGGGATAGCGGACGGTCACTCCGTCGAAGGCGATACCGGTGGCCGCGGGTACCGAGTCGGCGCCCGACGGCGGCACCGGGGTCTCCAGGACGGCGAAGATCTCCTCCGCGGCGGCAAGCCCCTCGGCCGCCGCGTGGTACTGCGCGCCGACCTGACGCAGCGGCAGATAGGCCTCGGGCGCGAGGACGAGGATGACCAGTCCCACGTAGAGGTCCATGTCGCCGTGCACGAGCCGCATGCCGATGGTCACGGCCACCAGGGCGACCGACAGCGTCGAGAGAAGTTCGAGGGCGAACGACGACAGGAAGGCGATGCGCAGGGTCCGCATCGTCGCCTGCCGGTACTCGCCGGTGATCCGGCGGACCGACTCGGCCTGCGCCTTGGCCCGGCCGAACACCTTCAGCGTCGGAAGGCCGGCCACCACGTCCAGGAAGTGCCCCGAAAGCCGGGACAGGAGCCGCCACTGACGGTCCATGTGGGACTGGGTGGCCCAGCCGATGAGGATCATGAATACGGGGATCAGAGGCAGCGTGCAGACGATGATCGCCGCGGACACCCAGTCCTCGGTGACGATGCGCGCGAGCACCGCCACGGGCACCACCACCGCGAGGCCCAACTGCGGCAGATAGCGCGAGAAGTAATCGTCGAGCGCGTCCACACCCCGCGTCGCGAGCGCCACCAGGGATCCGGTCCGCTGCCCGCTGAGCCACCCCGGGCCCAGCTGGGAGGCGCGCTCCAGGAGCCGTCCGCGCAGCTCCGACTTGACCGCCGCGCTGGCCCGGTGAGCGGCCAGCTCGGTCAGCCAGGAGACCAGACCGCGCCCGGCCGCCACCAGCGCAAGCAGCAAGAGCGGCGTGCGCAGGGCGGAGACATCAAGGCCGTGCTCGAAGGCGCCCACCACCACTTCGGCGATGAGCATCGCCTGAGCGATGACCAGGCCCGCCCCGGCCACACCGAGGACCACCACCGCGATCAGGAAGAGGCGAGTGGCCCTGGCGTACCGGAGCAGACGCTGGTCGATCGGTTTCACGTGAAACACACCCTCGTCATCAGGGGCTCAGTGTGCGGCGTCGGCGATGTGCTGCGTGCCGATCCGCTTGCGGAACACCCAGTACGTCCACGACTGGTAGAGCAGCACGATGGGCGTCGCCACCGCCGCGCACCAGGTCATGATCTTCAGGGTGTACGGGCTCGACGAGGCGTTGGTGACCGTGAGGCTCCAGTCCGGGTCGAGCGAAGACGGCATGACGTTCGGGAACAGCGTCAGGAAGAGCATCGCGACGGCTGCCGCGATCGTGATGCCGGACAGCGCGAACGACCAGCCCTCACGCCCCGCCTTGATGGCGACGATGGCGCCGACGAGGGCGGCCACCGTGACGATCATCGCGATCAGCGACGAGCTGTCGCCCTTGTCGGCCTGGGTCCAGATCAGGAAGGCGAGCGCGAAGGCCGCAGCCACCAGACCGAGCCCCAGCGCCATCTTCCGCGCCCGCACCCGGATGTCGCCCACCGTCTTGAGCGAGGCGAACACCGCGCCGTGGAAGGTGAACAGCGTCAGCGTCACCAGACCACCGAGAATCGCGTACGGGTTGAGCAGGTCCCAGAAGCTGCCCACGAACTCCTTGTGCGCGTCGATCTTCACGCCGCGCACGATGTTCCCGAAGGCCACGCCCCACAGCACCGCCGGGATCAGCGAGGTCCAGAAGATCGCGTGCTCCCAGTTGGTCTGCCACTTCTCCTCGGGCCGCTTCGCCCGGTACTCGAAGGCGACGCCCCGCACGATCAGGCAGACCAGGATCATCAGCAGCGGCAGATAGAAGCCCGAGAAAAGCGTCGCGTACCAGTCCGGGAAGGCGGCGAAGGTCGCACCGCCGGCCGTGAGAAGCCACACCTCGTTACCGTCCCAGACGGGTCCGATGGTGTTGATCAGGACGCGCCGCTCGGTGCGTCCGCGAGCGAGCACCTTGGTCAGGACCCCGATCCCGAAGTCGAATCCCTCCAGGAAGAAGTAGCCGATCCACAGGACCGCTATGAGTACGAACCAGACGTCGTGAAGTTCCATGCCTCAGCAGCTCCTCAGTCTCAGTACGAGAAGGCCATGGGCCGGTCGGCATCGGAAGCGTCGCCGGAATCCGCTCCGGGTCCCGGGCCGCCGATCTTGGTGGGCGGGTTGAGGTCGGCCTCGGTGAGCTCGGGCGGCCCCTGCTTGATGTACTTGACCATCAGCTTCACCTCGATGACGGCGAGCGCGGCGTAGACCAGCGCGAACACGATCAGGGAAGTGAGCACCTCGCCCTGCGAGACTCCGGGGGAGACCGCGTCCCTGGTCCGCAGCACGCCGTAGACCACCCACGGCTGGCGCCCGGTCTCGGTGAAGATCCAGCCCCAGGAGATTCCGATGATCGGGAAGATCAGCGTCCACTGGGACAGGCGCCACCACCAGATGCCCAGCTTCGGCATCAGCTCCTTGTTCTTGGTGAGCATCAGCTTCGGCACTTCGTCCTCGCCGGTGCGGTGCTCCGGCGCCAGCCAGAACCTGCGGCGGGTGAGCCACAGACCCGCCGTGCACAGGGCCATCGAGACCCCGCCGAAGCCGATCATCCAGCGGTACGACCAGTAGGCGGTGGGGATGTTGGGGCGGTAGTCACCGGGCCCGAACTTCTTCTGCTCCGCCTTGTTGATGTCGTTGATCCCGGGGATCTCGGCGTTGAAGTCGTTCTTGGCGAGGAAGGACAGTACGCCGGGGACCTCGATGGCGACCGTGTTGTGGCCCTTGGAGACATCGCCGTACGCGAAGATCGAGAACGGCGCCGGCCTCTCCGTGTCCCACAGCGCCTCCGCGGCCGACATCTTCATTGGCTGCTGCTCGTACATCACCTTGCCGAGCGTGTCCGCGCTGACGACGGTGAGGAGCGTGCCGACCATGGCCGTCACCAGGCCGAGGCGCAGTGACATCCGCATGGTGCGGATGTGCTGCTTCTTGCGCAGGTGGAAGATCGCTATGCCGGTCATGAACGCGCCGCCGACCAGGATGGACGCGCTGATCACATGCCAGAAGTTGACGAGCACCGTCTCCTGGAAGAGCACCGCGGCGAAGTCGGTCAGCTCGGCGCGCTTGGTGCCGTCCCGCTCCACGATCCGGTAGCCGACCGGATGCTGCATGAACGAGTTGGCGGCCATGATGAAGTACGCCGACAGGATCGTGCCGATGGACACCAGCCAGATCGTGGCGCAGTGCAGTTTCTTCGGAAGCTTGTCCCAGCCGAAGATCCACAGACCGATGAAGGTCGACTCGAAGAAGAAGGCGATCAGCGCCTCGAAGGCGAGCGGAGCGCCGAAGATGTCGCCGACGAAGCGCGAGTAGTCCGACCAGTTCATGCCGAACTGGAACTCCTGCACGATGCCGGTCACGACACCCATGGCGATGTTGATCAGGAAGAGCTTGCCCCAGAACTTGGTCGCCCGGAGGTAGTGCTCCTTGCCCGTCCGCACCCAGGCCGTCTCCAGGATCGCCGTCAGGGCGGCGAGCGAGATGGTCAGGGGGACAAAAAGGAAGTGATAGACGGTCGTGATGCCGAACTGCCATCGCGCCAGAGTTTCCGGCGCCAGAGCCATCAACGTCGGGTCCACTGCGTCATCTCCTTAAGTCGCCGTGGTCTAGCGGCAATTTGCCCCTTTAATCCCACTGCACTCCGGATCAACCGGGCACGCTTGTGAAAGCGTTCACATTCACAAGCATTATGTACTACCGGCTCAGGACAGCAGAAGGGGGGTCCCCCCTTACTCCGGGGAACCCCCACCGCGCGACAGAGCGGCCGCAGCCGCCGGGCCTACAGCTCCTTGCGGAACGCCGCCGCCGTGTTCAGGAAGACGTCGTTGGCCTCGGTCTCCGCGATCGTGGCCCGCATGCCCTCGCCGGCGAACGGCCGCACGACCACACCGGCCTGCTCGCACGCCGCGGCGAAGTCGGCCGTGCGCTCCCCCAGCCGCAGCCACACGAAGTTCGCATGCGTCTCCGGTACCGTCCAGCCCTGCGCCCGCAGCGCCTCGACCACACGGTTGCGCTCACACACCAGCGAGCCGACCCGGCCGAGCAGCTCGTCCTCGGCCCGTAGCGAGGCGACCGCCGCGTCCTGCGCGAGCTGGCTCACGCCGAACGGCACCGCCGTCTTACGCAGCGCGGCCGCCACCGGCTCATGGGCGATGGCGAAGCCGACCCGCAGGCCCGCGAGCCCGTACGCCTTGGAGAACGTCCGCAGCACGGCGACATTCGGACGGTCCCGGTAGATCTGGACGCCGTCCGGCACCTCGGCGTCACGGATGAACTCGCGGTACGCCTCGTCGAGCACGACCAGGACATCGCTCGGGACCCGGTCCAGGAACCGCTCGAGCTCGGCCCGGCGCACCACCGTGCCGGTCGGGTTGTTCGGGTTGCACACGAAGATCAGGCGTGTGCGGTCGGTGATCGCGTCGGCCATCGCGTCGAGGTCGTGGACCTCGCCGGACGTCAGCGGCACCTCCACCGCCTTGGCGCCGCTGATCTGCGTGATGATCGGATACGCCTCGAAGGACCGCCAGGCGTAGATCACCTCGTCACCGGGGCCACTGGTCGCCTGGAGCAGCTGCTGCGCGACTCCGACCGAGCCGGTGCCCGTGGCCAGGTGCGTGACCGGCACCGCGAATCGTTCCGCCAGCTCGTTCATCAGCCCGGTGCAGGCCATGTCCGGGTAACGGTTGAAGGAACCGGCCGCCGCGACGGCGCTCTCCATCACGCCGGGAAGCGGCGGATAGGGGTTCTCGTTGGAGGACAGCTTGTACGCCACCGGCCCCCCGGCCGCGGCAGCCTTGCCCGGCTTGTAGGTGGGAATACCCTCCAGCTCGGCACGCAGCTTGGGGCTCGTCTCGCTCACCGCAGTCCTCCTCGCGACCACCATTTCAATACTGCTCACCTTAAGAGGATTCGCGACAGACCCCAATGGCTCAGGGCCTCCGACATCCCGGGTGGTCGTCCGACACCACCCCTGACGACGGTCGCGGGCCTCCCGAAGGCGTACGGAGGAGGGGGAGCGCTCCCTTTTGCGGCGCGCGCCGGTAGCTCGCGCCGTGGCGCGCATCCCTCGTGAAGGTGAGTTGAGACCTACTCGCAACATCGCCGACTTGGCAGGCCCATGCGCGCCGACAAGTGACGTCCCAGCGTCGATACCCTCAACTTCCTTGATTTCCAAGGTCATTGGCTTTGTCCGGCCATGCAGAAACGTGCCTGTCAACGCGTGCATATGCACTCACGCCACCCCGCCACATGAGCCCTACTATCGGCTCGCCATGACAGCAGCAGGGAAGCACCAGGTGAGCAGGGCGGAGACCACCCGTCGGGGCACCCGGCAGGTGCGGGCGGGCATCAGAGACGTTGCCGCCGCCGCCGGGGTCTCCATCACGACTGTCTCCGATGCGCTCAACGGTAAGGGCCGGCTCCCGGACGCCACCCGACGCCATGTCCGCGAGGTCGCCGACCGGTTGGGCTATCGCCCCTCCGCGGCGGCCCGAACGCTCCGTACCGGAAAGTCGGGCCTCATCGGCCTGACCGTCACGACCTACGGGGACGAACCTTTCACCTTCACCGAATTCGCGTACTTCGCGGAAATGGCGAGAGCCGCCACCTCGGCGGCTCTCGCCCGCGGGTACGCCTTAGTCATCCTGCCCGCCACCTCACGCCACGACGTGTGGTCGAACGTCGCTCTCGACGGCACCGTCGTCATCGACCCGTCCGACCACGACCCGGTGGTCACCGAGCTGGTCCGCCAGGGCCTGCCCGTCGTCTCCGACGGGCGTCCCGCCGGCACGCTCCCCGTCACCGCCTGGGTCGACAACGACCACGAGGCCGCCGTCCTCGGCATCCTCGACCACCTCGCCGCCGCGGGGGCCCGCCGCATCGGACTGCTCACCGGCACGACCACGGACACGTACACGCATCTGTCCACCTCCGCGTACCTGCACTGGTGCGAGCGGATCGGACAGGAACCCGTGTACGAGTCCTATCCCGCGCACGATCCGTGCGCGGGGGCCGTCGCCGCCGACCGGCTCCTGGCCCGCCCCGACCGGCCTGACGCCGTGTACGGACTCTTCGACCCCAACGGCACGGACCTGCTCGCCGCCGCTCGCCGGTACGGCCTGCGCGTCCCCGAAGACCTGCTGCTCGTCTGCTGCAGCGAATCGACCGTCTACGCCACCACGGAACCGCCCATCACGACCCTCTCGCTCAAACCACGGCGGATCGGCACCGCGGTCGTCCAGCTCCTTATCGACGCCATCGAAGGGGTTGAATCGGACCGGACGGTCGAGCAGGTGATACCGACGGAACTCATTGTCCGGACCTCGTCCCAGCGCCGTCCGCCCCGCACGACGGTCAGCCCGCCCCGCTCCCCGGGACAGGGCTGAACGGACGGCTTCCGGGTGGTCACCCCGAAGACCACCCGGAAAAGCCTGTACCAATTCGGGAGAAAAGCACGGTGAACAGCCGACCGGATCCGATTCACCACCCCTGGTGCATCACACAGCGCGAGCCGCATTCCTATGATGGGCGCACGACACCGCGGGCCGCTGCGACCAGGCAGTCCGATCGGGTGCAGAGGCGGCGCAATGGTGGTGGAGGGGTCGATGACTCAGGGGGCCGGTCAGGGACCCGAGGTACGCACGGCGACGCTGCGCGACTTCCGCGTTCCCGCGTATGTCCATGACGTACCGGCTAACGTCCAGGAGCCCGGTCACGACCCCGCTCCGCCCGCCCCTGCCGTGCCCCCGCATGCGGAGCCGGATCCCGCGCACCAGGAGCCGTCGCTCTCGCAGCCCTCCTATGCGGAGCCGACGCCTCAGGACCCCGCGTTCGACCAGCCCGACGGGTACACGCCCACCCAGCGCGACCTGCCGGTCATCAACCGCGGTGACACGGTCCAGGTGCAGATCGACACCGAGCCGACGCCCCGTCCCACCGATGGCCTCGGCCCGCTTCATGTCGTCGGCGACGTGCACGGCTACCTCGACGAACTGATCGCGGCCCTGTACGAGCAGGGCCTCATCGACGCCGAGGGCAGCTGGTCGGCGGGCACCGCCCGGCTCTGGTTCCTCGGTGACTTCACCGACCGCGGGCCCGACGGCATCGGCGTCATCGACCTCGTGATGCGACTGTCCGCGGAGGCCGCGGCCGCCGGCGGCTACTGCAAGGCCCTCATGGGCAACCACGAGCTGCTCCTGCTCGGCGCCAAGCGCTTCGGCGACACCCCGGTCAACTCGGGCGCCGGCACCGCCACTTTCCAGGCGGCCTGGCTGCTCAACGGCGGCCAGAAGTCGGACATGGACCGTCTCCAGGACGTCCATCTGCAGTGGATGTCCCGGCTCGACGCCATCGAGCTGGAGGACGACCACCTCCTGATGCACTCCGACACGACCGCGTACCTCGACTACGGCGACTCGATCGAGGCGGTCAACGACACGGTCCGCGAAACCCTCACGCGTAACGACGCGGACGAGTGCTGGGACCTCTTCCGCAAATTCACCAAGCGCTTCGCGTTCCGTGACGAATCCGGACCCGAAGCCGTGCGCGAGCTCCTCGACGCCTACGGCGGCGCGCGCGTCGTCCACGGCCACAGCCCCATCCCGTACCTCCTCGGCGAGGTCGGTACCGAGGACACGGCGGACGGATCCGAGGACAGCCGCCCGCAGATCGAGGGCCCGCATGTGTACGCGGGCGGGCTCGCGATCGCGATGGACGGCGGAGTGACCATGGCCGGAAAGCTGCTGGTCCAGCAACTCCCCATGGATAGCTAGGCGTTCCCCGGGCAGGTGCACCGAACGGGGGCTCGGTCCGGCCACCGGGCCGAATTCGGGAAACCCCCTGTCACCGCGTGCCGTCACCGCTCTACCATCGGCTTATCCGTAGCAGGCTCCCCTCCGTTTCTGCCCGACGGCTCGTAACCATGCGAGCTCCCAAGCCCTACGGAGCATCGGGGGATGCAGATGAACAGCGCTCCGCACCTGCTGAACGAGGACCGCCCCGAGTTCGAGCGGATCCTCGATGATGCGCTGCGTACCGCACCGGACCGCCCTGATCTCGCCGCAGTGGGCCAGCGGCTCAACCCTGAACAACTACGCACCATGGCGCTCAACGCCACCGCGCTGATCACGGCCGCCGCAGCGACCGAGTACCAGAACTACGTGAAGGTCCGCGCCGACCTGCGCGCCTCGCCCCGGCCCGTACGTCCGCTGCGCGAAGGAGGAAGCGCGGCGGAGTCCGGCGGCGGAGCGATCGGCCTGGCCGCCACTGTGGGCGAGGTGGCGGAGACCACCGGCGCCGGCGTCGTAGCCGTCGTCGCGGTGCTCGCCCCCGTGCTCGCCGGGACGGCTGCCGCGATCTTCCTGCTCGTCGGCTACATCCTGAAGATGCTTGATCCGGAACCGGCGTTCGCCCAGACCCTGTTGACGGCAGGCTGGGTGTTCGGCGCGCTCACGGCGGCGGGGATTATTGTCGCCGGCGTGGGCCTGCTGCTCACCGCTCTGCGCAACGGCGCGACGTCCTTGCAGGCCGGCGCGCACAACGAGTCGAACGAGGAGGTGGACCGGGCCAGGGAAGCCTGGTGCGTGGTGTTGCTGGAGCGCGGCATCCTGCCGTTCCTCCGCGAGGCCCTCGCGGAACCACCTCCGGCCCCCGCCAACCGCGGGGGCGGCACCGGAACCACGGGCCGCATGCCACACCTCGGGTACAACAGGCCCGGGTTCAGCAGCCCGGGCGCCGACAGCGGCTCCCCTGCGGCCCCGCGCCCGACGTACTCGAGCCCGGACTTCACGAGCCCCGACTTCGGAGGCCCGGAACACCAGCCGGACTAGGGTCTTTCGTCCTGATCGGGCGAGTCCGGCCTGATCCGAACGAGAGGCCCTGGGGGCTGCCAGGACTCGGCCCGGAGCACCTGTCCACCGGCCGCGAACGGCGACCGGTGGACAGCGCGTGGTGCCCGCATGGGCACGGGCGAGAGCGAGGTCAGTCCGCGATCGGCAGATAGACCCGGTTACCCGCGGCGGCGAACTCCTTGGACTTCTCCGCCATGCCCTCCTCGATCTCGCTCTTGGTCCCGCCGTGCCGGCGGCGGATGTCCTGCGAGATCTTCATCGAGCAGAACTTCGGCCCGCACATCGAGCAGAAGTGGGCCGTCTTCGCGGGTTCGGCCGGGAGCGTCTCGTCATGGAACTCCCTTGCCGTGTCCGGGTCGAGGGCGAGGTTGAACTGGTCCTCCCAGCGGAACTCGAAGCGCGCGTCGGAGAGGGCGTCGTCCCACTCCTGGGCACCCGGGTGCCCCTTGGCGAGGTCCGCCGCGTGGGCCGCGATCTTGTAGGTGATGACGCCGGTCTTCACGTCGTCACGGTTGGGCAGGCCCAGGTGCTCCTTGGGCGTGACGTAGCAGAGCATCGCCGTGCCCCACCACGCGATCATCGCGGCTCCGATGCCGGAGGTGATGTGGTCGTACGCGGGGGCGATGTCGGTCGTCAGCGGGCCGAGTGTGTAGAAAGGCGCCTCCTCGCACACCTCCTGCTGAAGGTCGATGTTCTCCTTGATCTTGTGCATCGGGACGTGCCCGGGGCCCTCGATCATCGTCTGGACGTTGAAGCTCTTCGCGATCGTGTTGAGCTCCCCGAGCGTCTTCAGCTCGGCGAACTGCGCCTCGTCGTTGGCGTCCGCGATCGAACCTGGCCGCAGGCCGTCGCCCAGCGAGTACGTGACGTCGTACGCCGCGAGGATCTCGCAGAGCTCCGCGAAGTTCTCGTAGAGGAAGCTCTCCTTGTGGTGCGCCAGGCACCAGGCGGCCATGATCGAACCGCCGCGCGAGACGATGCCCGTCTTGCGGTTGGCGGTGAGCGGGACGTACGGCAGCCGCACGCCCGCGTGGACCGTCATGTAGTCCACGCCCTGCTCGGCCTGCTCGATGACCGTGTCCTTGTAGATCTCCCAGGTCAGCTCCTCGGCGCGGCCGTCGACCTTCTCCAGCGCCTGGTAGAGCGGGACCGTGCCGATCGGGACGGGGGAGTTGCGCAGGACCCATTCGCGCGTGGTGTGGATGTTGCGGCCGGTGGAGAGGTCCATGACGGTGTCGGCGCCCCAGCGGGTCGCCCATGTCATCTTCTCCACCTCCTCCTCGATGGACGAAGTGACCGCGGAGTTGCCGATGTTCGCGTTGACCTTCACCAGGAACCGCTTGCCGATGATCATCGGCTCGATCTCCGGGTGGTTGACGTTGGCCGGCAGGACCGCGCGGCCCGCGGCGATCTCCTCGCGGACGACCTCCGGCTCCACGTTCTCCCGGATGGCCACGTACTCCATCTCGGGCGTGACCTCCCCACGCCTGGCGTACGCGAGTTGGGTCACCGCCTGGCCGTCACGCCCGCGACGAGGCTGGCGGGGGCGGCCGGGGAAGACCGCGTCGAGGTTGCGCAGACCGCCGCGCGGCGAGGTGTGCTTGATGCCGTCGTCCTCGGGGCGGACCGGGCGGCCCGCGTACTCCTCGGTGTCGCCACGGCTGATGATCCAGTTCTCCCGCAGCGGCGCGAGGCCCCTGCGGACGTCGGTGTCGACACTCGGATCGGTGTACGGCCCGGACGTGTCATAGAGCGTGACCGCCGTGCCGTTGGTGAGGTGCACCTGGCGGACCGGCACCTGGAGGTCGGGGCGCGAGCCCGTGACGTACCCCTTGTGCCAGCCGATGGACTTCCCGGCCTCGCCCGTCTCTGCGGACAGGTTGGAGGCAGGCGTGCGTGCGTCCGATGTGGTCATGAGACCTACTCCCTACGCCGGCATTACCCGGTAACAGGTTCGGCGGTCGACGCAGCGGCTTCCGTCTGGCGATGTTTCATGTGAAACATCGCCGAAGCGGAGGTCAGCGCCCTCTCAGCCCGGTGCTCCGAGCTCCCGCGTGTGCAAAGGTGCCCCCACGCTAGCGTCATTTCTGGCGCGCTGAACAGAGGGCCCCTGCCGTTCTTGCGATGATCGGCCGGTGACCAGCACGCAGCAGTCTCCGTCCTCGCCACCGCATCCCCCCCATGCCCAGGAGGGCGGAGGGCACGGGCACTCCCACAGTCACGGCCCTGCCGCACCTGTTTCCAAGCATCTGCGCAAGGTCATCGCCGCGGTGCTCATCCCGTTCTCCGTGGCGGTCGTCGTCGGCCTCGTGGTGCTCTGGCCCGGCGGCGCCCCCTCCCATGCCCGTACGGGCGTCGGCTTCGACCGGCAGACCCAACAGGGCACCGTGACACGAGTCGACAAGGTCGACTGCCGGTCCGTGAACGCCTCCGGCGACACCCCCACCGGCGATACGTCGACCGCCGAGGGCCGGTCCGCCGAGCAGCAGGCGAAGGGCACGTGCGAGAAGGCGACGGTCCGCGTCGACGGCGGCACGGACACCGGGCATACGTTCACGGAGATCGTGCAGCCGGACTCGCCGCGGCAGTTGCACGAGAACCAGAAGGTGATCGTGGCCTACGCGCCCGACGCGCCCAAGGAACTCCAGTACTCCGTCACTGACGTGAACCGCAGACTCCCGATGTCGCTCCTCGCCGGGATCTTCGCGCTGGCCGTGGTCGTCGTGGGCCGGCTGCGGGGCGTCATGGCACTCGTCGCGCTGGCCGTCAGCTTCATGGTGTTGACCTTCTTCATCCTGCCCGCGGTCCTTCAGGGCTCAAATCCGCTGGTGGTGGCGGTGGTCGGGGCGAGCGCCATCATGCTGATCGCTCTGTACATGTGTCACGGTCCGACGGCCCGAACGTCCGTCGCGGTGCTCGGCACGCTGGTGTCGCTGCTCCTGATCGGTCTGCTCGGCTCACTGTTCATCGGCTGGGCCGCGCTGACCGGCAACACCGACGACAGCACGGGCCTGATCCACGGTCTCTACCCGTCCATCGACATGAGCGGTCTCCTGCTCGCCGGCGTCATCATCGGTTCGCTCGGCGTGCTCGACGATGTGACGGTCACACAGACGTCAGCGGTGTGGGAGCTGCATCAGGCCGACCCGACGATGGGCCGGCGCGGCCTGTACCGCGCGGGCATCCGGATCGGCCGCGACCACATCGCGTCGGTGGTCAACACGCTGGTCCTGGCGTACGCGGGCGCGGCGCTGCCGCTGTTGCTGCTCTTCTCGATCGCGCAGAGCAGTGTGGGCACCGTGGCCAACAGTGAGCTGGTGGCCGAGGAGATCGTCCGCACTCTGGTGGGCTCGATCGGGCTGGTCGCCTCGGTGCCGGTGACGACCGCGCTCGCGGCTCTGGTGGTCTCCGCTGACCGACCGGGATCCCCGTCCGCTGCCGCGGCCGGTCCGGCACGCGGAGGCAGGGGACGGCGTCGGAAGCGCTGAACCCCTGCGAGGGCACCCCAAGGGCGCCGGTCTGCTGAAGCGTTACGTCAGTTGATCGTGAGCGGACTCCTGGAGCCCGTCAGCCCGCGCTCTGCTCCTCGGCGAGGATCCGGTCGAGTGCCTCGTCGAGATGCGTCTCGAAGTCGGCGAGCGCCCGCTCCTGGCCGAGCGGGACGAGCTTGTCAGTGCGATCGAGGAACGCGACGAGGGGGGCGACACCCGCCTTGAACAGTGCTTGGTCTCCGCCCACTTGGAGCCGGATGTGCACCTCGCCCGGCATGTCGCCCGGGCTGCCCGCCAGTTCCACCGGCTCGATGCGCACATCGCCGTCGCCGCAGGGACCGGCCACGCCGTCCACCAGGAGCTCTCTGCCGAACGCCCACGTCACCGGGGCGTCCCCGGGGAGGTGAAAGGTCAGCCGCACGGCGTAGGGATCAGCTGCGGCGTACCTCAGCTCCACCGGGATGCGGAACGAGAGTTCCTCGGAGACGAGGAAGCTCATCATGACCTCTGCTTGTACTGCCTGTACCGACTCGCGCATCGCCTACCCCGTCAATTTGCCGTCGATCGGCCGGGAACAGCCTTCCCGACGCTCTTCGCATCTTGCTTAACGTACATGCGGGATCACAAGGAGTGAGTTTTCAGATGCTGATAGAGAAGGCGAGTGTCCCCACGAGTTTCCCGACTTCGTTCTGCAACTGGCGGGCCGCGGGCAGCAGACGTCCGGCCTGATGGGACGGGAGGGAGACCGCCATCGTCGCCGCGGTGGACCCGACGGTGATGGGAAACGCGGCGCAGACCGTGCCCAACGCGTACTCCTGGCGCTCTACGACCGGCTGCATCCGCCCCTGCCCGTTCAGCCGTCGTAGCAGCGCGCGGTCGTCGCGCACCGTGTACGGCGTGATCGAATGCGCGGGATATCGGTCGAGGTGATCGCGTCGGCTCTCGTCGTCGAGCTGGGCGAGGAGGCATTGGCCGATCGCGTGGGCGTGCCCCGTCTCGCGGAAGTCGGCCCATTCGGCGACCGCGGGATTCCCGGGCGTGTCGGCGACGGCCACGACTTCGATCTCACCCTCGCGGTAGACCGAGAAGTACACCGGGACGCCGATGGCGTCGCGCCAGTGCTGCAGGGCGTCGGTGATCATGCCGCGACGATTCTGCTGGGCTCCGCTGCTACTCAGCCTCTCGGCCGCCGCCCCCAGGACGAACAGGCCCTTCTCCTTGCGGAGATAGCCCTCGTGGGCGAGCGTGCGCAGCAGGTGATACGCCGTGGGAAGCGCGAGGCCGGCCTCCCGGGCGAGCTGCTTGGCCGGGGCGCCCTCTTCGTGCGACGCGACGGCCTCGAGAAGGCGCATCGCCCGCTGGACGGATCCGATGAGGGTGGGCGGGGCGCCGGCCGGGCCCTCGGAGTGAGCCTCGGCCTGGGCGTCGTCGTAGGTGTGCGTGCGACAGCCGTCGGGTGGGGCCACCGCGTGTGGGGACATGGCGTCGGCGGACATGGTGTCGGGGGACGCGATGTCGGCGGACAACAGGGCGGCGGAAAGCGGTTCAGCCGTGGCCAAGGTTCACTCCCGAAGCGCGTGGGGTCCCCCCCGCTTCTCGGGAATCACGGGGATGCGGCCGTCGAGTTCCGGACTCTAGCCCTGGCCACCGCTTCGAGAGGGCCGCGCGGGGAAACTTCCCCCGCGCGAGCGAACCGTCGCCCGGTGCTACCAGTCGCTGCGCGAGGACGAGCCCGTGATGAACTTCCGTACGACGTAAATGAGTCCACCGACCAGGGCTACGAAGACCAGCACCTTGAAGAGCAGACCGATCACGAAGCCCACGACGCTGGCTATCAGCCCGCCGAAGACGACCAGGGCGATGACCGGCACCGCGACCCACTTAACCCACCACGGCATGCCCGTGAAGATCTCTCGCACTGCCATCGCCCTTACCTCTCTCCTGAGCCGTACCTCTTCGATACGGCTTCTGCACTCGATGCTGGCACGCCGAGGCGCTCCGTGGGGGCCGCGGACCCCTTGCCGTCCCCTGAGCGACCCCCTAGGGAACCCCGAGATCCGCCGTCAGCTCTCAGGCGGAGAGAACACCACCAGAACCCGCAGGTCCTCGCTGATGTGATGGAACTTGTGGGCCACCCCGGCCGGCACGTACACGACGCTGCCGCGCGCCACCTGGGTCGTCTCCATACCGACGGTGATCGAGCCGCGACCGCTGACGACGAGGTAGACCTCGTCCTGCTGGTGGGGCTGCTGCGGGTCCTGGTCCCCCGCGTCGAGGGCGTAGAGCCCGACCGACATGTTCCGCTCACGCAGGAACTGCAGATACGCGCCGTCGTTCGCGGCACGTTCCGCTTCCAGTTCGTCCAGCCGGAATGCCTTCATCCCTCTTGTCCGCCCCTTGCCCGTGAGTGGCCTCGCCGGGCCACTCTCATGATCCGGTCTCGTCTGCCACGATCAGACACATGAAGAATTTCGTAGTCAAGACGATCGCCAACGCGGGGGCCCTCGCTGTCGCCGTGTGGCTTCTCGACAAGATCACGCTCACCGGTGACAGCACCGGCAAGAAGGCCGTCACGCTGATCATCGTGGCGCTGCTCTTCGGCCTGGTGAACCTGCTGGTCAAGCCCATAGTGAAGGTCCTCACCTTCCCACTCTTCATCCTGACGCTCGGCCTGATCACGCTCGTGGTCAACGCCCTGATGCTGTTGCTGACCTCGTGGCTGGCCGACCAGTTGAACCAGGGCTTCCATGTCGAGGGGTTCTGGACCGCCGTCCTCGGTGGCCTGATCATCTCGGTTGTCTCCTGGGCGCTGAACGTCGTCCTGCCCGACGACAAGGACTGAGCCCGGCCCATGCCCTTCCGCGTGTGCTTCGTCTGCACCGGCAACATCTGCCGCTCGCCCATGGCCGAGTCGGTCTTCCGCGCGCGCATCCACGAGGCCGGTCTCGACGGCCTCGTGGAGGTGGACAGCGCGGGCACCGACGGCTGGCACGAGGGAGACGGTGCCGACCATCGCACCGTCTCCGTGCTGGCGGCCGGCGGCTACGAAAGCGGCCATAGGGCCCGGCAGTTCAGCGCCTCGTGGTTCACCCGGCGCGATCTGGTGATCGCCCTGGACGCCGGGCATCTACGCACTCTGCGCCGCCTGGCACCGACCCCGGATGACGCCGAGAAGATCCGCCTGCTGCGCTCGTACGACCCCTCGACAGGGACAGACCTGGACGTACCGGACCCTTACTACGGCGGCATCGATGACTTCGAGGAGTGCCTGAGAATGGTGGAGGCGGCGAGCGACGGTCTGCTCGACGCGGTACGCGCAGCACTGGAAGGACGGGCGGCATGACGCAATCGGCGCAGATCGGGGACGGCACAAGGGCAGTGAGGGCGGGGCTGCCCGAGGCCTCGAAGAACGAACCGACACTGCCAGGGCCTGTCTTCGCCGCACACTTCCACCTGCCGGGTGATGTCTCGGGGCCCTACACGTACGGCCGCGACGACAACCCGACGTGGACCCACCTGGAGCGGGCCATCGGCGAGCTCGAGGCGCCCGGCCAGGAGGACGTCGACACCCTCGTCTTCGCCTCCGGGATGGCCGCCATCTCGGCCGTGCTGTTCTCTCAGCTCAAGGCCGGCGACGTGGTCGTTCTGCCGAGCGACGGCTACCAGGTGTTCCCGCTCGTCCGCGAGCAGCTCACGGCGTTCGGCATCGAGGTCCGCACCGCCCCCACCGGCGGCGACGCCCAGCTCGACGTCCTGGACGGCGCGAAGCTCCTGTGGATCGAGACGCCGTCGAACCCCGGCCTCGACGTGTGCGACGTGCGGCGGCTCGCCGAGGCGGCACACGCGCGTGGCGCCCTGGTAGCGGTCGACAACACGCTCGCCACGCCGCTCGGCCAACGCCCCCTGGAGCTCGGCGCCGACTTCTCCGTGGCCAGCGGCACCAAGCAGCTCACCGGCCACGGCGACCTCCTGCTCGGCTACGTGACCTGCCGCGACGCCGAGCTGACCGCCTCGGTGCGGGGCTGGCGCAAGATCGTCGGCGCGATCCCCGGCCCGATGGAGGCCTGGCTCGCCCATCGCTCGCTCGCCACGCTCCAGTTGAGGGCGGAGCGGCAGAACGCCAACGCGCTCGCGCTCGCTCTCGCCCTGCGCGACCGCGACGACATCGAGGGCCTGCGCTACCCGGGTCTGCCCGACGACCCCTCGCACAAGATCGCCGCGCAGCAGATGCGGCGCTTCGGGTGCGTGGTCTCCTTCACGCTGCCCACGCGCGCGCGTGCCGAGCGATTCATGGAGGCCCTGACGCTCGTGGACGACGCGACGAGCTTCGGCGGCGTGCGGTCCACCGCCGAGCGCCGTCGCCGATGGGGCGGGGACGACGTCCCGGAGGGCTTCATCCGCTTCTCCGCCGGCGCCGAGGATCCGGACGACCTGGTGGCCGATGTGCTGCGCGCGCTCGACGAGGCGGCCGCCTAGGGCCTCTCGCGGGCCGTTTCGCGCCCGCCGTGACCTCGGCCCAATAACCGATACGCACAACGGACGGCCCGAGCCTCCCCCCTCGTGGCTCGGACCGTCCCCGGTTCCTGCGCGCCAAGAACCGCGCGCATAAGGCTAGTTGACTCTGTGTCAGTGTCCAATCACCGTAGCGACAGAGACCTATCGACATATTTATAGTTGAGGCCGACCCGGGGGCCGAGAGGGGAGGACACCGTCATGGATCTCGCCTTGCTGCGCACCTTCGTGACCGTGCACCGGGCGGGCTCCTTCACGCGGGCCGCCGCACTGCTCGGCCTTTCGCAGCCCGCGGTGACGTCTCAGATCCGCACCCTGGAGCGGCAGTTGGGCCGCCCCCTGTTCCTTCGCCAGGCGCGTGGCGTGACCCCCACCTCCATCGGTGACGAACTCGCCCACAAGGCCGCTCCGCACCTCGACGCCCTCGTGGAGATCACCGAGACCGGCATCGACGAGGAGTCGCCGGTACGCACGCTGCACCTCGCGGGGCCTCCGGAGTTCACCGCCGAGCGCGCGCTGCCCGCCCTCACCGCTCTCACCCGTGACGACGGCCAGAGCTTCGCCCTGCGCGCCTCCTTCGGCAACGCCGAGGAAGTCCTGGAGGGGCTTGGCGCCGGACATCATGATCTGGCCATCACGACGGCCCGACCGCGCGGCGCCCTGCTCACCGCGACTCCGCTCTGCGACGAGGAGCACGTCCTCCTTGCCTCACCCCGGTGGGCCGCCCGCATCGGGCCTGGCACCCTGCGCCGTAACGGCGCGGCCGCGCTGGAGGATCTGCCACTGGTCGAGGCGCACGAGTCGCTGCCGTTCGTCGCCCGCTACTGGGCCGCCGTCTTCGACTCACGCCCTGCCACCTCGGGCACCGTCATCGTGCCGGATCTACGCGCGGTACTCGCCTGCACCATCGCCGGTGCCGGGCTCTCGGTGCTCCCGCGCTACCTCTGCGCACCGGCTCTCGAGCGTGGCGAGGTGGTCGCGCTGCTCGATCCTCCGGTGCCTCCGCTGCGGACGTACTTTCTCGTCGTGCGTACCGGCACGCTGGCCATGCCGCACATCGCGCGGTCGCACGAGTGGCTGCTGCGCGCCGCCGTCGATTGGTGCTGATCAGTTCATGGCGATCAGTCGGTGGCGATCAATCCTTGGTGACCAATCCCCGGTGATCAACTAGCGCTGATCAATTGGCGCTGTCCTGAGGCCAGGTCGGTACGGAATGTTTCACGTGGAACCGGCGGGGCCACATTCCTCCCATGACCGTCCGACCCGTGGTCAAGCGCACCGCACGCGCCGTTCTGCTCGACGGCAACGACCTGATCCTGATCAAGCGGACCAAGCCCGGCATGGATCCGTACTGGCTGACCCCCGGCGGCGGGGTCGAATCCGAGGACGAGACCGTCGTCGACGCCCTGCACCGCGAGGTGCACGAGGAGCTCGGCGCCAAGATCCTCGATGTGGTGCCCTGCTTCGTGGACACCGTCGAGCACATCGGCGAGGACGGCGGCGCCACCGGAGTGAAGGTCCAGCACTTCTTCGTCTGCCGCCTGGAGTCCATGGACCTCAGCCAGCGCCACGGCCCCGAGATCGAGGAGCCGTGCGGCGAATACGAGATCGTGCGGGTGCCCTTCACTCGCGTCGGCATTGCATCGGTCCATCTCGTCCCACTGTCCCTGCGGCACTATCTCGACGGCAACATCGAGGGTGTACGGGCGATGCACGCACCTGACCTGGGCTGACGGCCGCCTTGTTCAGGCCCGGCCTCAGTTGCCGGTCGCGACGAGTTCCTCCACGGAGTCGTGGCGGATCCGGTCCACCGGGATCCCTATGTCCCGCAGGGCGTCCACTCCGTTGCGGATCATGCCGGGCGGACCCGACAGATAGGCGTCGTACTCGTTCCAGGGGCCGTACTCGCGCACCGCGTCAGGCAGTTGCAGATGGGCCTGCTGATCGACGATCGGGCGGACCGCCAGCCAGGGGTGGGTCTGCTGGAGCCTCAGCATCGTGTCGATGTCGTACAGGTCGTGGTCGGTGCGAGCCCCGTAGAACACCTCGACCCGGCGCCGCTGGCCGTGCTCCGCGACGTCCTCGACGAGTGCCTTGATGGGCGCGATGCCGGTGCCTCCCCCAAGACAGAGGAGCCCGCTGTCGGAGCTGTGGTCCACCGTCATCGAACCGGAGGGCGGGCCGAGGCGGATCACATCGCCCGGGCGAGCGCGGTGCACGAGCGCGTTGGAGACCCACCCCGCCGGGACGGCCTTCACGTGGAACGAGAGCAGCCCGTCGGAACGGGGCGCCGAGGCGAAGGAGTAGTGCCGCCAGATCCGCGGCCACCACGGCGTCTCCAGGCTCGTGTACTGCCCGGCGAGGAACGGGTACGGCTGGTCGGGCCGGACCGTGACCACGGCGATGTCCGAGGTCCTCAGATCGTGCGAGACCACCTCGCCGTACCACCACGCGGGTGCGCGCAGCTCGTCCGCCGCCGCCGCGTCGATCATGACCTGGGAGATCGTCGTGTACGTGCGCACCCAGGCCGCCTCCGTCTCCTGGTCCCACGTCGTCGTCGCGTACCGGGTCAGCGCGCCGATCAGGCACTCGCCGACCGCGGGGTAGTGCTCGGGCTGCGTGCCGTACTTACGGTGTCCGCGGCCCAGGTTCTTCAGGTACGGGACGAGGACACTCTTGTTGTCGGCGTGCTCGGCCGCCGTCAGCAGCGCCTTCAGGAGCCGGTCGCGCTGGGTGTCCATCGAGGCGGGGAAGAGGGGCCGGAGTTCGGGGTGGCGCACGAAGAGCAGCGCGTAGAAGTACGAGGTGACCTTGTCGGCGTCGGGGCCGACTTCCTCCAGCGTGCGGCGGATGAGCCGCGCGTCGGGGGAGGCCTCGGGCCCCGGAGCGGGGCGGGGGGTGGGCTCTGCCCTGGGCGCAGTTGGTGCCTGTGCCGAGGGCGCGGAGTGCGGCGGGTGCGCGGGGCTCGACCCCTGGCCCTGCTGGGCGGCATGGGGGCGCGCGGTCGCGTGCGGGCCGGGCTGCTGCGGGGGCGTGCCGGCGGCTGACGCGTACTGAGGGGCGGGGGCGGCCTCTGCGGCCGGGGCGGCGCTCTGCGCGGGCACCGTGCCCTCGCGGTCGCGCGATATTCGTTCGGGTCGGCCCACGGGTCGTATCGGCGTGACCTTGCGCCCCTCTGACGGCGTCTCCTGGTCCGTGCTCGCGCCGGCGGGCGGCGCCTTACGCGGCGTGAACCAACCGCCCCCGCCGCCGGAACCGGAGTCGGCCGACGTAGTGGTCGGAGCGTCCATGCTGTGCCTCGCCTCGAACATCTTTCGGTCGGTCTGCGTACTTCCGCGATCGGAAGACGCTCTTTCCCCGTTCTGCCGCGGCAGAATGCGGCGGCCCAAGTGAACCCGCATTCCGGTCCGCTACGGACAAGTAAGGGAGGAATGTGACATTGCCCGCAGTTCCTCCCCGCAGCGTGCCATCCGGCATGACCCAGCAAGCCGCATAGCGGAAATAACAGGTCTTCGATCTCTCCGTCCCGTTAGGCTGTCTTGGCCTGCGTGCATGGCCCGGGATGCGCTGAGCGCGCCTGCCGTGGACCGGAGTCGACCCTACCGGCACCCGCCAAACGCACAAGTCCCCCTTGCCCAGCAAGGAATTCGACAGGCGAAATGCCCCTGCAATCCCTCAATTAGCGGGCGTGCCGCACCAATTCGTACGCCTCCCACAGATCGCGGCCGGCATACGAGTGAGTCGCCAGAGCTGCGACGTGCTGATCCGCATTGATCGCGACCGATACCGGCACGGCGCCGAACAGCTCCACATCGGAGAACGAGTCGCCGTAGGCAAGGCAATCGGCCCGGGACACTCCGAACTGTTCACGGAGCCGGTCCGCGATCTTCACCTTCGCCGCGGCGCTGAGAACGCCCGCGGGGTCGACGGGCTCGGTGAAGGGCACCGCGGGAAAGCGGGACCCGTGCGCCGCATGGGCGCCCCACCCCGTCAGCCGCTCCACGAAGAACGACGGCGAGAGCGAGACCACGGCGCAGTACTCGCCGCGCGCCCGTATCTCCGCCCAGGTCTCCCGGATACCCGTCAGCCAGGGCGCACCCTCGAACGCGGCCGTCACGTGCTCGGGTGTGAGGCCCTCCCACAGGGCGTGCACCCGCCGCGCATACTCCGGCGGACCGATGCGCTGAGCGCCGATCTCACGGTCCAGGGCCACGGTCTCGGCCTCGAGCCCCAGTTGACGGGAGATTTCCACGGGCGCCGACGTGCCGTGCAGCAGCGTTCCGTCCAGATCGAAGAGATGCAGTCTCGCCATGTACGCCGAGGCTAGTACCCGCGGTTACTCCCTCTGTCGGACGCCCTCGAGGGGCCACTCCCGGCACGGTGTTTCACGTGAAACTACGCCGTCCCGCCCGCCGGGCCATCCTCGTCGTCCATATGACGTCCTCCGCTTGCTGGCTGGGGCTCACGCTCGGCCTGCTCGCACTCGCCGTCACGGCGATCACCACGGGTTCCGACCTGATGGTCGAGGCCGCCTGCCGCGCGATGAAGGTCTTCACGGACTGGCTGGTGATCCCGCTCGCTCTGATGACCCTCCTGAGCGGCCTGCTGCTGTCACTGGGCACCGCGTGGGGCCTCGCCCGACACCGCTGGGTCTATGCCAAGTTCTGGCTCACGCTCGCCACCACCGCCGCTTCGATCTTCGCGCTGCGTCCCGGTATCGACACCGCGGTCGCGACGGTGGCAAGAGGTGCTCCGCTGCCCCATCCGAGCGACCTGGTGGCCGGTCCCATCGTCTCCCTCACCGCCTATCTCTTCATGACGGTGATCTCGGTACTCAAGCCATGGGGACTGACGCGACGTGGCCGAAAGCAGCGGCTCGCTGCCCGCAAAGCGGTGGACGCGGACCGGCTGAGTCAGACAGCCTGACCTGCGTGTCGACACCTCCCCTCTCCGCTCTGCCCATCCGCCGGCTGACCCCGCGTGACCTCACGGCGTGCGCCGACCTCTCCGAGGATCGCGGCTGGCCCCGCGAGGAACACAAGTGGGGCCTGCTACTCGCGGCCGGCACCGGCTACGGCATCGACGACCCCGACGGGGGCCTGGTGAGCGCCTGCGTGGTGACCGACTACGGCCCGCCGAACCGGCCCACGTTGAGTGCCATCGGCATGGTCCTCGTCGCCGAACGCCACGCCCGCCGCGGCATCGGCCGCCGCCTCATGCAGTACGTGGTCGAGCAGGCGGACACCACACCGCTCACCCTGCACGCGACGCCGTACGGCCGCCCGCTCTACGAGGGGCTGGGCTTCAAGGTCACCGGGCGTGCGGAGATGGTGCGGGGACACTTCGCCCCCGGCGGACCTACACCGTCAGTGGCCACGCGCGCCGCGACCGCGGAGGATCTCTCGGCCATCCTTCGCCTGGACGCGGAGGTCTTCGGCCCCGACCGCACCCACGTCCTGACCCGCCTCCCGGCCTTCGGCGACCAGCTGCGCGTGGCCGAGGACGGGGGCGAGCTCCTCGGCTTCGCGGCAGCCTGGCCCAACATGGACACCCACGTCATCGGCCCGCTGATCGCCCGCGACACCGAGACGGCGAAGGCTCTCGTCACCTCGCTCGCCGCCGCCACGGATCGCCCCCTGCGTACCGACATCGACGTACGCCACGAGGAACTGCTGGCGTGGATCAAGGAGCGAGGAGTGGAGTCCCAGGCCTTCAACGCCGTGATGACCTATGGCGCCCCCGACCTCCCCGGCGACTGGACGCGCCGTTTCGCGCCTCTGACAGTCGCCGCGGGCTGACCTGGACCAGGCGGCGCATGCTACGAAGTCCGCCCCGGACACCGTGGGATCACGGTGTCCGGGGCGGACTCTTGTACGGGCAAGGCCGGCGCGCTTACGCCTCATGGAGCGTCAGACGAGTTCTGCCACGGCTGCCGTGGCGAACCCGTGGTCCTGCTCCGGTGCGCCGCCACCGACACCGATGGCGCCGATGAGGCGGCCGTCTCGGTGGACGGGGATGCCGCCCGCGATGAAGAGCAGCGGACGGTCCAGGGCGGTGGGCAGGCTGTGGAAGGGGCCGTCGGGCTTGACCAGGTCGACGAGGTCCGCGGTCGGGGCGTTCAGCTGGAGGGCGGTGTATGCCTTGCGGGTGCTGGTCTCACCGGAGATCAGCACAGCCCGGTCGTCGCGCCGGAAGGCGAGCAGGTGTCCGCCGGCGTCGAGGACAGTGACGCTGACGGTCACTCCGGCGGACTCGGCCGCACGGCTGGCGGCGGTCACGAGGATCTCCGCGTCCTGGATGGTCAGCGGCGCGACAGCGGTGGTGGTGCTCATGAGGGGTCTCTCCTTGCGGGGGTGTGCGGTGGAACGGTTGCGGGGACGACGCCGGCCCTGCGGGTGGGGATGAGGTGAAGTGCTGCGGGACGCTCAGCTGTGAGCGGGTTCCGCCTTGCGGGCTCCTTCGGGCGCCGCACTTGCGACGTCCGGGGTCGAGACCTTGGACCGGCGCTCCAGGCCCGCGGACACGACGGCCAGGACGAGCGCGGCGGCTGCGAGCACGGCTCCGACCCAGTTGGGGGCCGTGTAGCCGAGGCCGGCCGCGATGACGATGCCGCCGAGCCAGGCCGAGAGAGCGTTGCCGAGGTTGAAGGCGCCGATGTTGACCGCGGAGGCCAGGGTGGGGGCGCCGTGGGCGTGGTCGAGGACCCGCTTCTGCAGCGGCGGCACCGTGGCGAAACCGAGGGCGCCGATCAGCGCGATGAAGATCGCCGCCAGAACCTTGTTGTGGGCGGCCAGCGTGAACAGGGCCAGCACGACGGCCAGCCCGCTCAGGGCGACGTACAACATCGGCATCAGCTTGCGGTCGGCGAACTTGCCGCCGATCAGGTTGCCCGCAACCATGCCGAGCCCGAACAGGACAAGGAGCCAGGTCACCGACGTGTCGGCGTAACCGGCGACGTTCGTCATCATCGGTGCGATGTAGGTGATGGCGGCGAAGACTCCGCCGAAGCCGAGCACCGTCATGGCCATCGCCAGCAGGACCTGGACGTTCTTGAAGGCCGCGAGCTCGTGTCGCAGATGGACGCCTTCGGCCTTGGGCATGTCGGGGACGAGCTTGGCGATGCCGAGCAGTCCGACGACTCCGAGCGCCGCGACGACCACGAAGGTGACCCGCCAGCCGATGCTCTGGCCGATGAGTGTGCCCAGGGGTACGCCGACGACGTTGGCGACGGTCAGGCCGGTGAACATCATGGCGATGGCTCCGGCCTTCTTCTCGGGGGCGACCAGCTCGGCCGCGACGACCGCGCCGATTCCGAAGAAGGCGCCGTGGGCGAGTGAGGCGACCACGCGGCCGATCACCATGACGAGGAAGACGGGCGCCACCGCGGAGAGCACGTTGCCCACGATGAACAGACCCATCAGGAGCAGCAGCATCCGCTTACGTGAGATGCGGGTGCCCAGAATCGTCATGAGGGGGGCGCCGAACATGACGCCGAGGGCGTAGCCGGTGACCAGAAATCCGGCCGTGGGGATGGAGACGCCGAAGTCGCCCGCGACCTCGGGGAGCAGCCCCATGATCACGAATTCCGTGGTTCCGATCCCGAAGGCCCCGATCGCGAGAGCCAGAAGCGCGAGAGGCATAGGGTTCACCTTCCCAGACTGTTGCAGATGCGCTTTGCGTGCGTTCACAATACTTGCAGACGCGTACTACTTGCAAGCGCTGACAATTTCACGCGTGGACTATCCTGGGTTCAGCCGCTTCGGGACGGAGGAACTAGAGCCATGACCGCCACAGACCCCGCACTCACCGCCCTGGCCCAGGGCTGGTGCGCTCTCTCCCTGCTCCACGGGAGGATCGAGACCCACATCGAGCGCGCTCTGCAGACCAAGCACGACCTGAGCGTGCGGGAGTACTCGCTGCTCGATGTCCTCAGCCGCCAGCACGACGGTGAAGGCGGTCACCTGCAGATGAAGCAGGTCGCGGACGCCGTCGTCCTCAGCCAGAGCGCCACCACGCGCCTGGTGACGCGCCTTGAAGACCGCGGTCTCCTCGCCCGGTACCTCTGCCCCACCGACCGGCGCGGCATCTACACGGACGTGAGCGAGGCGGGCCTGGCTCTGCTCGCCGACGCGCGGCCCACCAATGACACCGCCCTGCGCGAGGCACTCGACGAGGCGGCGAAGAACCCCGAACTCGCCCCGCTGGTCCGCGCGGTGGAAGCCGTACGCGTCCCGGCCTGAGGCATCACCTCGGCAACACCGTCGGCTCGCAAGCGGTCCGGGACCGACGACACCATGGCCGCATAGGCTGCGGCCATGGGAGATCTTGAGATACGGCCTGCCGTGGCCGCCGACGTACCGGCCATCGTGGCGATGCTGGCGGACGACGCTCTGGGCGCCGGCCGCGAGTCACCGGACGACCTCACGCCATATTTGGAGGCGCACGCGCGCATCGCCGGGGACCCCAACCAGCACCTGGTCGTCGCCGTGCGCGAGGGGCGCACTGTCGGCACCCTTCAGCTCACCGTCATCCCCGGGCTGTCACGGAGGGGCTCTACGCGCTCGATCGTCGAGGGCGTCCGCATTCACGCGGACGAGCGTGGCAGCGGGCTCGGCACACTGCTCATCGAGTGGGCCGTAGACGAATCCCGCCGTCAGAACTGCCAGTTGGTGCAGCTGACGTCCGACGCCACCCGTACCGACGCCCACCGCTTCTACGAGCGACTGGGTTTCGAGGCCTCACATGTGGGCTTCAAGCTCCAGCTCTGACAACGCCGAGGGGCAGGGTGGTCGTCTGTTTCACGTGAAACAGACGACCACCCTGCCCCTTCACCACGCGACCCCGATCGAGACGGACCGGGAGAGGAGATCGGCTAGGAACGCGGAAGCCCCCGCCAGCCCTCCGGGTCCACCCCGCCGGGAACCGGCGCCCCCTTCTCGTACGGCTCGCGCGTGAAGACGAACGACCCGAGATCGAGATGGCTCACAGACCCGTCGGGCCTGCGCTCTACGCGCAGGAGCTCCCCCGCGTAGTAGCCGTCCAATCCCGTCCAGGTTCCGTCGCCGTTCGGGCGGAATCGCGAGTCCCGCACCCCACCCGTCACCGGCCCGAGCGAGACGCCCCCGTCGGCCGTCAGCCGCAGCACCGTGCTCTGCGTCCCCCAGTACCAAGGCCCGGCGAGCTCCAGCACCGCCGCATCGACCTCCGGCAGGGGCCGCCACGGCTCAGGGATGCGCGGCTCGGCCTCGGCGACGATGCGGAGAAGGTCAGTGCTGACCATCGATGCGGGAACGCCCGACGTGCAGTTGGCGAGCGTGACCGCGGCCAGACCGTCCTCCTCGCTCAGCCACAGCCCCGCCACGAACCCGGGCAGCGAACCGCCGTGCCCGGCCAGCACCCGGCCGTTCCTCCGCGCCAGCTGTAGACCGAGGCCGTACGAGGAGTCCCAGTCCCCCGGCAGTGTGGGTGCCGCGGGCGTGCGCATATCGCGTACGGACTGCGCACTCAGAACCCGGTCGTCACCCTTCATGAGGAACACGGCGAACCGACCCAAGTCCGCTGCCGTCGACCAGAGTTGGCCCGCCGGAGCCATCAGCCCCAGGTCCTCCGAGGGCTCCGGCATCATCACATCGGCCCAAGGGTGCACGGCCCAGCCACCGGCGTGCGGGGCCTGCGGTTGCCCGCTCGTCCGGTGCAGACCGAGAGGCTCCAGGACCTCGCGGCGCAGGACGTCCTCCCACGGAGCACCGCGCAACGCCTCCACCAGAGAACCCAGCAGCGTGTAGCCGGGGTTGGAGTAGTGATGCTGCTTGCCGACCGGATGCCGGAACGGCTCCTCGCCCAGCACATCGGCGAGCTCGGGACGCAACGACGACGATGAACGCTCCCACCACGGGCCGGGGGTCTCGGCCGCCAACCCGCCGGTGTGTGCCAGGAGTTCGGCGATGGTGACCTGGCCGGCGCCGGTGCCCGGCAGATGCTTCTCCAGCGGGTCGCCGAGGTCGAGCACCCCCTCATCCCGCAACCTCAGCACCAGCACGGCCGTGAACGTCTTGGTGATCGAGCCGATCCGGTACTGCACGTCCTCGTCCGGAGCATGCCCGTCCACGCAGGTACGCCCATCGCTCCACACCAGCTGACCGTCACGCACGACGGCGGCCACCAGCGAAGGCGATCGGCCTTCCGCCTGAGCGGTGGCGATGCGGTGCAACAGAGTTCGGCGCGTCGTGGGCAGCAGTTCTTCAGGGGATGTCGTCATGCCCCAAGTCCACCCCGCCGGCCGCCGGGCGTCGACCCTTTTTAGGCCGACGGATCCGGGCAGAGCAGGGCCGGAGCGCGCACGTTCAGAGCGCGCGGGTCCGGGTCGGTCGGGACCAGTCGTGCGGGACCAGGTCGTGCGGGATCAGGTCTGCGCCATGTCCACGAAGCGCGAGTAGTGACCCTGGAAGGCGACCGTGATCGTCGCCGTCGGACCGTTACGGTGCTTGCCCACGATGATGTCCGCCTCGCCGGCGCGGGGAGACTCCTTCTCGTAGGCGTCCTCGCGGTGCAGCAGGATCACCATGTCCGCGTCCTGCTCGATCGAGCCGGATTCACGCAGGTCGGACACCATCGGCTTCTTGTCCGTACGCTGCTCGGGGCCACGGTTCAGCTGCGAGAGCGCGATGACCGGCACTTCCAGCTCCTTGGCGAGGAGCTTCAGGTTTCGCGACATGTCCGAGACTTCCTGCTGACGGCTCTCGGAACGCTTCGAACCACCGGCCTGCATCAACTGCAGATAGTCGATGATCACGAGCTTGATGTCATTGCGCTGTTTGAGGCGCCGGCACTTCGCGCGGATCTCCATCATCGACAGGTTCGGAGAGTCGTCGATGTAGAGCGGTGCCGCCGAGACCTCAGGCATCCGGCGCGCGAGCCGGGTCCAGTCCTCGTCCGTCATGGTGCCGGAGCGCATGTGGTGCAGCGCGACCCGTGCCTCCGCGGACAGCAGACGCATCGCGATCTCGTTCCGGCCCATTTCCAGGGAGAAGATGACGCTGGGCAGGTTGTGCTTGATCGAGGCGGCACGGGCGAAGTCGAGCGCCAGTGTGGACTTACCCATGGCGGGACGGGCGGCGATGACGATCATCTGGCCGGGGTGCAGGCCGTTCGTCAGGGAGTCGAAGTCCGTGAATCCGGTGGGCACACCGGTCATCTCACCGCTACGGGAGCCGATCGCCTCGATCTCGTCGAGCGCGCCCTCCATGATGTCGCCGAGCGGCAGGTAGTCCTCGCTGGTGCGCTGCTCGGTGACGGCGTAGATCTCGGCCTGCGCACTGTTCACGATCTCGTCGACGTCGCCGTCGGCCGCGTATCCCATCTGCGTGATGCGCGTGCCCGCCTCGACGAGCCGGCGCAGGACCGCACGCTCGTGAACGATCTCGGCGTAGTACTCGGCGTTGGCCGCCGTCGGAACCGTCTGGACGAGGGTGTGCAGGTACGATGCGCCACCGACCTTGGTGATCTCGCCACGCTTGGTGAGCTCAGCCGCGACCGTGATCGGGTCGGCCGGCTCGCCCTTCGCGTACAGGTCGAGAACCGCGGAGAAGATCGTCTCGTGCGCGGGACGGTAGAAGTCGTGCCCCTTGATCACCTCGACGACGTCGGCGATCGCGTCCTTCGACAGGAGCATGCCACCAAGGACCGACTGCTCGGCATCGAGGTCCTGGGGGGGTACCCGCTCGAAGGACGGAGCTCCGTCGTCCCAGCCGCCGTCACCGCCGCGGTCGTGCTGCTCCTCGCGCCCCCGCCCACCGCTGCCACGCTGGCGGGAAGCAGGCAGACGGTCACTGGGACCGCTGTCGGCCCAGGGGTCGTCCAAAGGCTCGGAGATACTCACCGGGCCACCTCCTCCAGTCCGCCGGGCGGACCTCGCCGTGCCCTCTTTCTTACGGCACGGCACTGACAAATATGGGGACCCGACTCCGGTTCTGACGCGACGGTTCATGACGTTTCCGAGGCCTGAAATCGTGGCGGGCGCCGCACCACGGTAGGCCCCTCGGCACCTTCAGCCAATCTGGTTATCCACAGGCGGTGTGGATGAAGAGCCTCTCGCTGTGGAGAACTCCGCAAAACCTGTGCACGACACGGTGGACAGCCCTGTGAACAAGCCCTCAGGAGACGCGCAGAAACGTGTCTGACCTGCAGCTTTCCCGTCCACCGGCTGTGCAGAAAAAATACTTTCCCGGTCGGCTCAAGATCCCTGTAAACGGTGCGTGACGCAGCGCTCGAGAGGCAGCAAAGTAAGGACTCAAAGTAGGTTGCATCTCTTACCTGTGGAAGATTACATTGGTGCTCATGACACAGGCTCCCGCGGCGTCCAAGGCCGCCCGGCGGCGGCATGACCGCGAGATCGTCGCGCTGGCCGTCCCCGCCTTCGGCGCGCTCGTCGCCGAGCCTCTTTTCGTGATGGCCGACAGCGCCATCGTCGGCCATCTGGGCACCGCCCAACTGGCTGGTCTCGCTGTCGCCTCGTCCCTCCTGATGACCGCCGTCAGCGTCTTCGTCTTCCTGGCCTACGCGACCACGGCCGCGGTGGCCCGCCGCGTCGGCGCCGGAGATCTCCAGTCCGCGATCCGTCAGGGCATGGACGGGATCTGGCTCGCCCTGCTGCTCGGCGCCGCGGTCATCGCCATCGTCCTGCCCACCGCCCCCGCGCTCGTCGAGCTGTTCGGTGCCTCGCACACCGCGGCGCCCTATGCGATCACCTATCTGCGGATCTCCTCGCTCGGCATACCCGCGATGCTTGTCGTCCTCGCCGCCACAGGAGTTCTCCGCGGCCTCCAGGACACCAAGACCCCTCTCTATGTCGCAATCGGAGGCTTCGTCGCCAACGGCGCGCTCAACGCAGGGCTCGTCTACGGCGCCGGCCTGGGCATCGCAGGATCCGCCTGGGGCACCGTCATCGCCCAGCTCGCCATGGCCGGCGTCTATCTCGTCGTCGTCGTACGTGGGGCCCGTCGTCACGGCGCTTCCCTGCGTCCCGACGCAGCCGGAATACGAGCCTGTGCCCAGGCAGGCGCCCCGCTGCTCGTCCGCACCCTCTCGCTGCGCGCGATCCTCATGATCGCCACCGCGATCGCAGCCCGGCTCGGAGACGCGGACATCGCCGCGCACCAGATCATCATCTCCCTGTGGAGCCTGATGGCCTTCGCGCTGGACGCCATCGCCATCGCCGGACAGGCCATCATCGGGCGCTACCTCGGAGCGGACGATGCCCAGGGCGCACGGGATGCCTGTCGCCGCATGGTGCAGTGGGGCATCGCCGCAGGGGTCGTCCTCGGACTCCTGGTGATCGTCTCGCGACCGCTCTTCATTCCGCTGTTCACGAATGATCAGGCCGTCCAGGACGTGGCGCTGCCCGCTCTCCTGATGGTCGCGCTCTCTCAGCCCATCTGCGGCATCGTCTTCGTTCTCGACGGAGTCCTCATGGGGGCGGGAGACGGTCCCTATCTCGCCTGGGCGATGCTCGCGACCCTGGCGGCCTTCACGCCGGTCGCCCTGCTGGTGCCGGTTTTCGGAGGTGGGCTCACTGCCCTGTGGGGCGCGATGACTTTGATGATGACCGTGCGCATGCTGACACTGTGGCTGCGCTCGCGCTCCGGCCGCTGGATTGTCACAGGCGCCACGCGCTGACCCGGTTTCACGTGAAACGGTGACCGTGAAACGCGTTGGGCCGCACCCCGAGGGGTGCGGCCCAACGTTTGCTTCAGCTCTGCCAAGCGCAGTGCTTAGGCGGAGACGACCTCGACGCTGACCTTGGCGGCAACCTCGGGGTGCAGACGCACGGTCGCCTCGTGGGCGCCCAGCGTCTTGATCGGCGAGCCCAGCTCGACGCGGCGCTTGTCGACCTTCGGGCCACCAGCGGTCTCGATCGCCGAAGCGACGTCAGCCTGGGTGACGGAACCGAAGAGACGACCGGCGTCGCCGGAGCGGACGGCCAGGCGGACCTTGACGCCCTCGAGGCGGGCCTTGATCTCGTTGGCCTGCTCGATGGTCGCGATCTCGTGGATCTTGCGGGCGCGGCGGATCTGCGCCACGTCCTGCTCGCCACCCTTGGTCCAGCGGATCGCGAAACCACGCGGGACCAGGTAGTTGCGGGCGTACCCGTCCTTGACGTCGACGACGTCGCCGGCGGTGCCGAGGCCAGAGACCTCGTGGGTCAGGATGATCTTCATTAGTCGGTCACCCTTTCCTTATCGCGCGGTGGACGTGTAGGGCAGCAGCGCCATCTCACGGCTGTTCTTCACGGCCGTGGCGACGTCACGCTGGTGCTGCGTGCAGTTGCCGGTCACGCGGCGGGCACGGATCTTGCCGCGGTCGGAAATGAACTTCCGCAGCATGTTCGTGTCCTTGTAGTCCACGTACGTGACCTTGTCCTTGCAGAAAGCGCAGACCTTCTTCTTAGGCTTGCGCACAGGCGGCTTCGCCATGGTGTTTCTCCTGTGTGATCAAGAAGTGTGGGTACGGCCCACCCCTTGGCCCTGAGGCCTAGAAGGGGGGCTCGTCCGAGTAGCCGCCGCCGGAGGAGGACCCGCCGGAGCTTCCGCCCCAGCCGCCTCCGCCGCCCTGCTGGCCGCCGCCGGCCGGCGCACCGGTCGCCCAGGGATCGTCGGCGGGAGCACCGCCGCCGCCCTGCTGCTGACCGCCACCGGAGCCACCGCCCCAGTTGCCGCCACCCTGCTGGCCGCCGCCACCGCCGCCGCCGTATCCGCCCTGGCCACCGCGACCGGTGGTCTTGGTGACCTTGGCCGTGGCGTTCTTCAGGCTGGCGCCGACTTCCTCGACGTCCAGCTCGTAGACCGTGCGCTTGACGCCCTCACGGTCCTCGTAGGACCGCTGCTTCAGCCGGCCCTGCACGATGACGCGCATGCCTCGCTGGAGCGACTCCGCGACGTTCTCCGCCGCCTGACGCCAGACCGAGCAGGTCAGGAACAGGCTCTCGCCGTCCTTCCACTCGTTCGTCTGACGGTCGAAGGTGCGGGGAGTGGACGCGACACGGAACTTCGCGACCGCCGCACCGGAAGGGGTGAAGCGCAGCTCGGGGTCGTCGACAAGATTGCCGACGACCGTGATGACGGTCTCGCCTGCCATGGGGGAACCTCTCGGCGGGTTTGCTGCTGGCTGCTTGCTGCTACTCGAAACCCGAGTGCCGCTGAGCTAGGAAGCTCAGTGGGTCTCGGGACGGAGGACCTTGGTCCGGAGGACCGACTCGTTCAGGTTCATCTGGCGGTCGAGCTCCTTGACGACCGCAGGCTCGGCCTGCAGGTCGATGACCGAGTAGATGCCCTCGGGCTTCTTCTTGATCTCGTACGAGAGACGACGACGGCCCCAGGTGTCGACCTTCTCAACCTTTCCGTTGGCCTCACGGACAACAGAAAGGAAGTTCTCGATCAGCGGGGAGACAGCGCGCTCCTCGAGATCGGGGTCGAGGATGACCATCACTTCGTAGTGACGCATGTGGAACCCACCTCCTTTGGACTCAGCGGCCACGGTCGTTCCGTGGCAGGAGGGTCGTGATGCGTACGCAACGGTATCGGCGACCACTGACAATCGGGCCCCCGCTGGCGGGGCACCCTGGTCAGGGCATGAGCAGACACCGGTGCAGACGGTACAGACTACCTGCACCACGGCTTCCGGTTGAAATCCGACCGCGAGAGGGCACAATCTGTACACATCGGGTGTGTATGGCGCTACGATGCGCCGCCTTCCGCAGGAGGTGCCACATGGCACAGGCAGTGCGACCCAACACCACGACATCTCTCTTCGCCACGGACGGGAAGCCCCATCCCCTCCAGGACTCGCTTGTCGCGGTGGCGATGATTCTCGGGGCGATCGCCATCATCTCTTCGCTCTTCAGCAGCCTCCACCTGGTCAGCTCCTGGGCAGGGCTGATCGGCGTCCTGACCGGCGCGTACGGCCAGTTCATCTCGGTGACGACGCGCGAGCGCTTCGGTCTCATCCTGGGCCTCGGCGCCTCGGCCATCGGCCTCTTCATCGGCATGGCCCACGGTGGCCTGTTCGGCGGTGTCATCGGCTGACGGCCCGCGCAGCTTCCATAGGCCCATTCGGGGCGCTCCCAGGGCGCAGTAGGCTTCGGCGCGAGAGCCGGAGCCCTTGTACCCATGGGGACACACCAGCCCGAGGAGCGCCCCGAATGAGCCTGACCCTGAGGACCATCAGCCGAGAGCAGCATCTGGCATACATCCAGAGCCTGCCCTCGGCTAGCCACATGCAGGTCCCGGCATGGGCTGATGTGAAGGCGGAGTGGCGCTCCGAGAGCCTGGGATGGTTCGACGAGCGGACCGGCGAGATGGTCGGCGCGGGCCTGGTCCTGTACCGGCAGCTGCCCAAGATCAAGCGCTATCTCGCCTACCTGCCCGAGGGCCCGGTCATCAACTGGTTCGCTCCGAACCTCGACGACTGGATGCGTCCGATGCTGGCGCACCTCAAGCAGCAGGGCGCCTTCTCCGTGAAGATGGGCCCGCCGGTGATCATCCGACGCTGGGAGGCCACGTCGATCAAGAAGGGCATCCAGGACCCGGACGTCAAGCGCCTGCGCGACATCGAGGCCGACTTCATCGAGCCGCGCGCCTTCGAGGTCGCCGACAAGCTCCGCCGCATGGGCTGGCAGCAGGGCGAGGACGGCGGCGCCGGCTTCGGCGACGTCCAGCCCCGCTACGTCTTCCAGGTGCCGTTGGCCAACCGCTCCCTCGAGGACGTGCACAAGGCCTTCAACCAGCTCTGGCGCCGCAACATCAAGAAGGCCGAGAAGGCCGGCGTCGAGGTCGTCCAGGGCGGCTACCAGGACCTCGCCGAGTGGCAGCGCCTCTACGAGATCACGGCTGTGCGCGACCACTTCCGGCCCCGCCCGCTGTCGTACTTCCAGCGCATGTGGACGGCCCTCAACAGCGAGGACCCCAACCGCATGCGGCTGTACTTCGCCCGCCACGACGGGGTGAACCTGTCGGCGGCGACGATGCTCGTCGTCGGGGGGCACGTCTGGTACTCCTACGGAGCCTCCGACAACATCGGCCGTGAGGTCAGGCCCTCGAACGCGATGCAGTGGCGGATGCTCCGCGACGCCTACGCGCTCGGCGCGACGGCCTACGACCTGCGCGGCATCAGCGACTCGCTCGACGAGTCGGACCACCTCTTCGGTCTGATCCAGTTCAAGGTGGGCACCGGTGGGCAGGCTGCCGAGTACCTCGGCGAGTGGGACTTCCCGCTCAACAAGCTGCTGCACAAGGCTCTCGACATGTACATGTCGAGACGCTGAGCCCCGCCCCGTCCGCCTGGTCCACACGGCCCGGGCGGACCCTGCACAATTCACGTAGCTCAAAAGCTTCTTCATACCTCTGATACACCGCAGCCACGAGAAAGGTTCCGGGACCGGCCATGGCGCTCACGCTCTACGTCGACACCGCGCGCTGGCGGGCACACCACAAGCACGTGCTCGAGCAGTTTCCGGGGATCGTCCCGGTCTGCAAGGGCAACGGCTACGGCTTCGGCCACGAACGGCTCGCGGACGAGGCCACCCGCTTCGGCTCGGACGTCCTCGCCGTAGGCACGACCTACGAAGCCGCCCGGATCAAGGACTGGTTCAGCGGTGACCTGCTGGTCCTGACCCCGTTCCGGCGGGGCGAGGAGCCCGTGCCGCTGCCCGACCGTGTGATCCGCTCCGTCTCCTCCGTCGACGGCGTGCACGGCCTCGTCGGCGCTCGCGTCGTCGTCGAGGTGATGTCCTCGATGAAGCGGCACGGCGTGAGCGAGCAGGAATTGCCCCAGCTCCACTCCGCCATAGAGGACGTCCGGCTCGAGGGCTTCGCGATCCACCTGCCCCTGGACCGCACCGACGGCTCCGACGCCGTCGAGGAGGTCATCGGTTGGATGGACCGTCTGCGCGCGGCCAGGCTGCCGCTGCACACGATGTTCGTCAGCCACCTCAAGGCCCAGGAACTCGCCCGCCTTCAGCAGCAGTTCCCGCAGACCCGGTTCCGGGCGCGCATCGGTACGAGGCTCTGGCTGGGCGACCACGAGGCGACCGAGTACCGCGGCGCGATCCTGGACGTCACCCGCGTAGCCAAGGGCGACCGCTTCGGTTACCGCCAGCAGAAGGTCGCCTCGGACGGCTGGCTCGTGGTCGTCGCCGGCGGTACGTCGCACGGCGTGGGCCTGGAGGCCCCCAAGGCGCTGCACGGCGTCATGCCGCGCGCCAAGGGTGTGGCCCGCGCGGGCCTCGCGACCGTCAACCGGAACCTGTCGCCGTTCGTCTGGGGCGGCAAGCAGCGCTGGTTCGCGGAGCCCCCGCACATGCAGGTCTCGATCCTCTTCGTACCGTCCGACGCCCCCGAGCCCCGGGTGGGCGAGGAGCTGGTGGCCCATCTGCGGCACACCACCACGCAATTCGACCGGATCCTCGACCGCTGACCGAGGCTTAGTACACCCCGAGTCCTTCGGACAAACGGAAGGGCCGGACACCATCACGGTGTCCGGCCCTTTTCGTGCGTTCGCTCAGAGCGAACGCCCCTCGTCCTTACCCCAGCCCCAACTCACTTGTGGCCGCTCCTCGTTGTGTACCGCGTGCCGTGGGGGATGGGCGGCGTATCCGAGCACGAACACGTCCGGCGCTCCGTCCAGGACGCCGCCCGACGGATCGTCTTCCCCTGAGCGTCTGACCACGTCCCGTTCCGGCATCAGGATGTCGCGGACGATCACCGCGCACAGATAGAGCGTGCCCAGCAGGTGGATGAGAATGACGAGGTGGTAGCCGTCCGTGGGCAGCCCCCGGTGCTTGTCACCGCTCGTGGTGTACGCGAGGTACATCCAGATCCCGAGGAAGTACGCGACCTCGCACGCCTGCCAGATCAGGAAGTCCCGCCAGCGTGGCCTGGCGAGGGCCGCGAAGGGGATCAGCCACAGGACGTACTGCGGTGAGTAGACCTTGTTGGTGAGGATGAACGCGGCGATGACCAGGAAGGCGAGCTGCGCGAGGCGGGGCCGGCGTGGCGCGGTGAGGGCGAGTGCGGTGATGCCCAGGCAGGCCAGGACCATCAGCACCAGCGCGTAGGTGTTGGCGTCGTCGGGGCTGATCTGCGCGTCCCACCGCTGCTGGATGATCAGCCAGATGGACCCGAAGTCGACGCCGCGCTCCTGGCTGAAGCGGTAGAACTTCGACCAGCCCTCGGGGGCGAGCAGCATCACCGGCAGGTTCACGACGAGCCACGCGCCCACCGAGCCGGCCAGGGCCTTCCCGAAGTCCCGCCAGCGTCCGGCGCGCCAGCACAGCAACAGCAGCGGGCCGAGCACCAGGAACGGATAGAACTTCGCGGCCGTGGCCAGGCCCAGCAGGACGCCGAAGGCGACCGACCGGCCCCGCGACCACATGAGCATCGCGGCCGCCGTGAGGGCCACGGCGAGCAGATCCCAGTTGATGGTGGAGGTCAGCGCGAACGCGGGCGCGAGGGCGACCAGGAGGCCGTCCCAGGGCCGTCGCCGGTGGGTGCGGGTCACGCAGATGGCGATCGCCACCGCGCAGATCATCAGCATCCCGGCGTTGACCATCCAGTAGACCTTCTCCAGGTGCTGGATGGAGCCGCCGCCCAGGGTCAGCCAGGACGCGACCTCCATGAACACGCCGGTCAGCACCGGGTACTCGAGGTAGTCCATGTCGCCGGGCAGCTTGTCGAAGTAGGGCACCAGGCCGTCGGCGAAGCCCCGCCCCTGATAGAGGTGCGGGATGTCCGAGTAACAGGCGTGCGTGTACTGCGAACTGGCGCCGAAGAACCACCCGCCGTCGTAGCAGGGGAATTTCTGCACCATGCCCAGCGCGAACATGCCGATCATCACCAGCGCGATGACGCGTACGGGGGTCCACCAGGAGCTCCCGAGCAGCGCCCATCGTCCGATCGGTCCACCGATCAGTTCGCTCCCCGCTGCGGCGACCTCGTCCTCCTTGGTCGGCCGTACCGGGTCCGGCTGTTGCACATGCGTGCGCGTCGTCTCTGCACTGGGCATGCCGCACATCCTGCCGTACGCGCCTGAGAACGGGGCGAGGGCCGCCGCACCCGATCGGTGCGGCGGCCCTCGCTTGGCGCTGTTCACTCACTGTTTCACGTGGAACACGCAGCGTTTCACGTGAAACAGGCGGCGTGGGATCAGCTCCGGCTAGCCCGCCGGCCCTCCGAAGATGCCTCCGTTGCCATTTCCGTTGTTGCCGCCGTTGCCTCCCCCTGGGTCCGACGGCGAGCTGGTCACGCCACCGTCTGTGCCGCCCGTGGGTGTCCCACCGGTGCCACCGTTCGACGTTCCGCCGTTGTTGTTGCAGTTCCACGACCAGCTGCTGCAGGACTCGCTGGTCGACGGCGACGGGCCGGGGGAGGACTGACTGGGCGACGGTTCCACCGTTGCCGAATCCGAGGGAGAAGGAGTCGCCGAGGGAGTGATGCTCGGGCTCGGGGTGGCGCCGACGATCGAACCGATGGGCTCGGGAGTGGGGAACGACATGGAGGGCTCACCCTTGAGGGCCTCCATCATGTAGTCGTGCCAGATCTCGGACGGGAACGAGGCTCCGTGGATCTTCTCCTGGTTACCCGTGCCGTACATCTCCAAGAACTCGCGCTTCTTGCTGTTCTCGTTGTCGTCCATCCGGTACATCGTGATGGCTGTCGACAGCTGCGGGGTGTAGCCCACGAACCAGGCGGACTTGTTGCCGTCGGTCGTACCGGTCTTGCCCGCGACCTGGCGGCCAGGCAGCTTCGCGTTGGTACCCGTTCCCTTGTCGACGACGGTCCTGAGGACGTCGGTGACGTTGTTCGCGACGTCCGGCTGGAAGGCCCTGACCGGCGCCTTCGGGTGCCGGTAGACCGTATCGCCTTCGTGGTCGACCGACGTCACGGAGAACGGATCGTTCCGCTGCCCGCTGGCCGCGAAGGTGCCGTAGGCGCCGGCCATACGGATCGCGCTCGGGTCTGAGGTGCCCAAGGAGAAGGAGGGGTAGTTGGCGCTCGCGAAGCTGGTGTCCTTGATGCCCGCGTCGCTGGCGGCCTTCTTCACCTTGTCCAGACCCACGTCCATGCCCAGCTGGACATAGGCGGAGTTGACGGACTCCCGCATCGCCTCACGAAGGTCGATCTGGTAGGTCGGCCGGTTGTAGGACTCCCCGCCGTCGTTCGTCTGGAGCCACTCCTTGCCGTCCTTGTCCGTCCAGACCTCGCCGTTGTACTTCTTGATCTTCAGCTTGTTCTGGCCGCTGTAGAGACTCTTCGGGGAGACCGGGGTGCGCTCGCCCTCACCTTGTTCCTCGGGCCCCTTGGGATTGCGAATTCCGTCCCTCATCGCGGCAGCCAGCACGAACGGCTTGAAGGTCGAGCCGACCTGCGCACCGGTCTGGTCGGCGTTGTTCGTGTAGTGCCTTGTCGCGTCCTCACCGCCGTAGATGGCCTCGATCGCGCCGCTCGTGGGGTTCACCGAGGCGCCGCCGAACTGGACGTACTTGTCCGTCTTCGGGCGGAGCTTCTGGTTGATGTTCTCCTTGCGGACCTTCTTCACGGCCGCTTCGAGCTTGTGCACCTTCATCTTGTCGAAGGTGGTGTGGATCTCGTAGCCGCCCTTCTGCAGGTCGAGGGCGGTGATCCTGCCGTGGCTGTTGTTGATGACGTAGGCCTTGGCGAGGTCCACGAGATAGCCGGTCTGGCCACCCAACGAGGGGTTGGACCGCGGGCTCTGCAGCGTGGGGAAGCCTTCTGCTTTGAACTTCGCCCGGTCCGTGGCGTCCAGACGCTTGTCCTTGACCTCTTCGTCGAGGATCCAGCTCCACCGCTTCTCCGCGCGGGCCTTGTTCTTGGCAGGCGTCGCCTGGACCGGGTCGATCTCCGGCGCACCGGCGGGGTCGTAGTACGTGGCGCCCTTGAGCACCGACGCCAGGAAGGCGCACTGGCTCGCATTGAGGTTCGAGGCGTCCTGGTTGAAATACGTCCGGGCGGCTGCCTGAATCCCGTAGGCACCGCGTCCGTAGTACGCGGTGTTCAGGTAGCCGGCCATCACCGTCTCCTTGGGCTCCGTACGGCCCACCTTTATAGAGACGAACAACTCCTTGACCTTGCGCGAGATCGTCTGCGACTGGTCGTCGAGCATCGCGTTCTTCACGTACTGCTGCGTGATGGTCGAGCCGCCCTGCGTCGCACCGCCCTTGGCCATGTTGACGAACGCGCGGGCGATGCCCATGGGGTCTACGCCCTTGTCCGTCTCGAACGTCTTGTTCTCGGCGGACATGACGGCGAACCGCATGGCCTCGGGAATCTCTTCGTACTTGATGATCTGCCGGTTGGTCTCGCCACCGGTCGCGACCATCTGCTTGCCGTTGGACCAGTAGAAGACGTTGTTCTGGGCCTTGGCCGTGTCCGCCGTCTTAGGGACATCCACCATGGCGTACCCGATGCCCGCCGCGGCCATGAGGCTGGCGCAGAGGCCGACGAACAGACCCGTCACCAGGCGCCAGGACGGCAGCCAGCGGCGCACCCCGTACTTGTCGGAGCGCGGGTAGTCGATGAACCTCTTTTTCTGTGGCGGCCGGGAGGGTCCGCGGCCCCTGCCGCGACCTGGCCCGTCCGACCCCTCGGGGCCGCCTCCACCGCGCCGGCCGCCGCCTCCGCGGCCACCACCGCCGTCAGGTGCCTTTCTGCGGCTCCCTCCGGCGCTGCGCTGCGCGGCCCGGCGCGCTTCCGCCCGGCCTCCGTACGGGCGGTCGTCGCCCGTCGAGCCGGACGATCCTGTGGACCCCGGCGTTCCATATGCATCAGAAGGTGATCCGGTGGCGTCACGCGGTGCCGCGCGACGGCCCGGCGATGCGCCGGACGTGCCACGACGGGCCGCGGCACGTCCGCCGCCCTGTGGCTGCGGCGGTTTGCGACGGTGCTCGCTCATCGAACGACTACTCCTCGGGCAGGCGCTGACATGCGCGCCTGGAAACGGCGGCTGGTTTCCGGTCCCCCCGAAATACGGATGCGCCCCTTCTGGCACTCACCCGCAATGCACCGGGGACAACGACGCCCACAGGCGTCACTTGGTTCCCGGCGGTCTGCATGGCGGACAGACTACGCACCGCCAAAACCCACCTAGGGGTGAAGTTCACCCCAAATCAGGCAACTCGCTTGGTATGAATCGGTGATGTGACGCCGTTCACCGTGATCCCTCTTGTCCCATCCGTGGGGTCGTTCTATCGTCGTGATGTATCGAGTCGATACATCAGCTCGGCATAAAGAGTCCGTAAGAGGTCGTGACACCGACCGCGACAGAGGAGGAGGCGACGATGAGCCGACGTTCCGGCATCCTCGAGTTCGCCGTCCTCGGACTGCTCCGCGAGTCCCCGATGCACGGCTACGAGCTGCGGAAACGACTCAATACATCGCTGGGGGTCTTCCGCGCCTTCAGCTACGGGTCCCTCTACCCCTGCCTCAAGACGCTGGTCGCAAGCGGCTGGTTGATCGAGGAAACGGGGAGCACACCCGAGGACGCCCTCGCCGCACCACTCGCAGGGCGTCGCGCCAAGATCGTCTATCGGTTGACGGCAGAAGGTAAGGAGCACTTCGAGGAGCTGCTCTCGCAGACCGGCCCGGACGCATACGAGGACGAGCATTTCGCCGCGCGGTTCGCCTTCTTCGGGCAGACCTCGCGTGACGTACGTATGCGCGTGCTCGAAGGCCGTCGCAGCCGGCTCGAGGAGCGCCTCGAAAAGATGCGCATCTCCTTCGCCCGCACCCGGGAACGCCTTGACGACTACACCCTTGAGCTCCAGCGGCACGGAATGGAATCCGTGGAGCGCGAAGTGCGCTGGCTGAACGAGCTCATCGAGAGCGAGCGGGCGGGGCGGGATCAGCGGCGGTCCGACCCCTCCGACGCAGCTCAGCAGGACACATCTGGAGAGACGGGCGGCCTGCCCCGGCACCGGGACAGCACCCGGCCGGATCCGTCCGACGACACCGCCACGTGAGGCCCATTCGGGGTTTCACCGATACACACAGGGAGCAACCGGAATGGGTTCGGTTCGCGTAGCCATCGTCGGCGTGGGCAACTGCGCCGCCTCGCTGGTCCAGGGCGTCGAGTACTACAAGGACGCTGACCCGGACGCCAAGGTCCCGGGCCTGATGCACGTCCAGTTCGGCGACTACCACGTCCGCGACATCGAGTTCGTCGCCGCCTTCGACGTCGACGCGAAGAAGGTCGGCCTCGACCTCTCCGACGCCATCGGTGCCAGCGAGAACAACACCATCAAGATCTGCGACGTGCCCAACACGGGCGTGACCGTCCAGCGCGGCCACACCCACGACGGCCTGGGCAAGTACTACCGCCAGACCATCGAGGAGTCCCCCGAGGCCCCGGTCGACGTCGTCCAGGTCCTGAAGGACAAGCAGGTCGACGTTCTGATCTGCTACCTGCCCGTCGGTTCCGAGGACGCCGCGAAGTTCTACGCGCAGTGCGCCATCGACGCCAAGGTCGCGTTCGTCAACGCCCTTCCGGTCTTCATCGCCGGCACCAAGGAGTGGGCGGACAAGTTCACCGAGGCGGGCGTGCCGATCGTCGGTGACGACATCAAGTCCCAGGTCGGCGCCACCATCACGCACCGCGTCATGGCGAAGCTGTTCGAGGACCGCGGTGTCCGTCTCGAGCGCACCATGCAGCTGAACGTCGGCGGCAACATGGACTTCAAGAACATGCTCGAGCGCGAGCGCCTGGAGTCCAAGAAGATCTCGAAGACGCAGGCCGTCACCTCGCAGATCCCCGACCGCGACCTGGGCGAGAAGAACGTCCACATCGGCCCGTCGGACTACGTCCAGTGGCTCGACGACCGCAAGTGGGCCTACGTCCGCCTCGAGGGCCGCGCCTTCGGTGACGTTCCGCTGAACCTGGAGTACAAGCTCGAGGTCTGGGACTCCCCGAACTCCGCGGGTGTCATCATCGACGCCCTGCGCGCCGCGAAGATCGCCAAGGACCGCGGCATCGGTGGCCCGATCCTCTCCGCGTCCTCGTACTTCATGAAGTCCCCGCCGGTTCAGTACTTCGACGACGAGGCCTACGCGAACGTCGAGAAGTTCATCAAGGGCGAGGTCGAGCGCTAACCACACACAGTGCGGCGCGTAGCAGCGGTAACGCGCCTCTCCTTGTGGGCTGTTGAGGTCCCCGGATGCACACACGTGCGCCCGGGGACCTTTCCCGTATGTGAGGCTTGGCCTCATGGCTGTCGTCCGTGACCTGCGCGTACTCCTGCGCTTGAGGGACTTCCGGCGCCTGTTGGCACTGCGGCTGCTCTCCCAGGGCGCGGACGGCGTCTACCAGGTCGCGCTGGCCACCTACGTGGTGTTCTCGCCGGAGAAACAGGCTTCGGCCGGCGCCATCGCCTCGGCCATGGCCGTACTGCTTCTCCCGTACTCGGTCGTCGGCCCGTTCGCGGGCGTCCTCCTCGACCGCTGGCGCCGCCGCCAGGTCTTCCTCTACGGCAACCTCCTGCGGACCGTCCTGGCATCCTTGACGGCCGTCCTGATGCTCAGCAATGCGCCGGACTGGCTCTTCTACGCCTCCGCCCTGTGCGTCACCGCCGTCAACCGCTTCATCCTCGCCGGGCTCTCCGCCGCCATGCCGCGCCTCGTCGACGCCGAGCGCCTGGTGATGGCGAACTCCGTCTCGCCTACCGCGGGCACTCTCGCCGCCACGCTGGGCGGCGGACTCGCGTTCGCCGTGCGGCTGCTCATCTCGGACTCCGACGCCCTGGTGGTACTCGTCGGGGCGGCCCTCTACCTGTGCGCGGCGCTCGCGTCCCTGCCCATGTCCGTGGAACTGCTCGGTCCGGACGCGGAGTTGGTGCGTCCTGGCCTACGGACGGCGCTCACCGGCACGGCACAGGGGCTCGCCTCGGGCGTACGCCATCTGACCGCGCGCCCCGCAGCCGCCCGCGCCATGGCCGCCATGACACTGATGCGGTTCTGCTACGGGGCGCTGACCGTCATGGTCCTCATGCTCTGCCGCTACTCCTGGTCGTCCACGGAGTCCGACGGACTTGCCTTGCTGGGCCTCGCCGTGACGATCTCGGGGGCCGGATTCTTCGCCGCCGCCGTCGCCACGCCCTGGGCCTCGGGGCGGCTGGGACGCGCCGGGTGGATCATCGTCTGCGCGGGGGCGGCAGCAGTCCTCGAACCAGCGCTCGTGCTTCCGTTCGCACCCGCCCCCATGATGGCCGCCGCCTTCGTCCTGGGCCTGACGACCCAGGGCGCGAAGATCGCCACCGACACGATCGTGCAGTCCTCGGTGAACGACGGCTTCCGTGGCCGGATCTTCTCCGTTTACGACGTGCTGTTCAACGTCGCGTTCGTCGGCGCGGCCGCAGTGGCCGCGCTGATGCTGCCTCCTGACGGACAGTCTGTTGTGCTGGTGCTCACCGTGGCCCTGATCTACGCGGCGATTGCTGGCGCTATGGCCAGGTTCGACACCCAGTAAGTGTCACATCAATGACACAGAGCCCCTCCCGACTTCAGAGATGTCAGTCGGTACGGATAACTTACGGGCGTCTTATCCGCGCCATCGCGCCTAAGTTCGAGGGGGACCCCCAAAGTGACCACTCCGCCGCCGCAGGGCCAGAATCCGTTCGCCCAGGGCCAGCAGCCCGCTGGCCCGCCGCAGGGCGGTCCGTACGCTCCGGCCGCCGGCCAGCCCGGGGTTCCTCAGCAGCCTTACCCGCCGCACGCCCCGGGTACGCCCATCCCGCCCGGGCGCCCGTCGGGCAGCGGTAAGAAGAAGGCCCTGCGCATCGTTGCGCTGATCGTGGTCGCCATCGCGCTCTACGGAGTGAAGTGGTACCTCGGCCAGAGCGACGCCGAGACGACTGCCGTCGGCAGCTGCCTGCACAACAACGGCACGACGTCCGCTCCGGACCTGAAGGACGTCGACTGCTCCTCGAGCGACTCCGAGTACAAGGTCATCGAGAAGTTCGACGGCACCAGCGACGTCGACAAGTGCAACTCGGTCAAGGGCACCGAGGTCTCCTACTACCAGAGCGGTGGCAGCCACGACGTGGTGCTCTGCCTGAAGGAAACCAAGTAGGAGCAAGCACTCGCATCACCATGCCGAAGGGCGCTGTTTCACGTGAAACAGCGCCCTTCGGCATGTCCGCCCCGGGTCGATGTTTCACGTGAAACATCGACCCGGGTCACTCACTCGGCGTTCTGCTGCGCCGCCCACCATTCCTTGAGCGCCGTCACAGCCGCGTCATGCTCCATCGGCCCGTTCTCGAGCCGCAGTTCCAGCAGGAACTTGTACGCCTGCCCGATCGCCGGCCCCGGCTTGATGCCCAGGATCTCCTGGATCTGATTGCCGTCGAGGTCGGGACGGATCGAGTCCAGCTCCTCCTGCTCCTTGAGTCGCGCGATGCGCTCTTCCAGGCCGTCGTACGCATGCCCCAGCGCATTGGCCTTCCGCTTGTTACGCGTCGTGCAGTCGGAGCGGGTCAGCTTGTGCAGGCGGTCCAGCAGCGGACCCGCGTCACGGACGTAGCGGCGGACCGCGGAGTCGGTCCACTCGCCGGTGCCGTATCCGTGGAAGCGCAGGTGCAGCTCGACCAGTCGCGCGACGTCCTTCACGAGTTCGTTCGAGTACTTCAGCGCCGTCATGCGCTTCTTCGTCATCTTGGCGCCCACCACTTCGTGGTGGTGGAAGGAGACCCGGCCGTCGTCCTCGAAACGCCGCGTCTTCGGCTTGCCGATGTCGTGCAGCAGGGCCGAGAGACGGAGCACGAGATCCGGGCCGTCCGACTCCAACGCCATCGCCTGCTCGAGGACGATCAGCGTGTGGTCATAGACGTCCTTGTGCCGGTGGTGCTCGTCCCGCTCAAGGCGCAGTTCGGGCAGCTCGGGCAGGACATGACCGGCGAGGCCCGTGTCCACAAGGAGGGTGAGGCCCTCGCGGGGGTGTGCGGAGAGGATCAGCTTGTTCAGCTCGTCCCGCACCCGCTCCGCGGAGACGATGTCGATGCGGTCGGCCATGTCCTTCATGGCCTTGACGACCTCGGGGGCCACCTCGAAGTCCAGCTGCGCGGCGAACCGTGCGGCCCGCATCATCCGCAGCGGATCGTCGGAGAAGGACTCCTCAGGGGTTCCGGGCGTACGCAGCACGCGCTCGGCAAGGTCGTCGAGCCCGCCGTGCGGGTCGATGAACTCCTTCTCCGGCAGGGCCACGGCCATCGCGTTCACCGTGAAGTCGCGACGCACGAGGTCTTCCTCGATGGAGTCGCCGTACGAGACCTCCGGCTTGCGCGAGCTCCTGTCGTACGCCTCGCAGCGGTACGTGGTGACCTCGACCTGGTAGCCGTCCTTCTGGCAGCCGACGGTCCCGAAGGCGATCCCGACCTCCCACACGGCATCCGCCCAAGGCCTGACGATCTTGAGCACATCTTCGGGACGCGCGTCCGTGGTGAAATCCAGATCGTTGCCGAGCCTGCCGAGGAGCGCATCCCTGACCGAGCCACCGACCAGGGCGAGAGAGAACCCGGCCTCCTGGAATCGACGGGCGAGGTCGTCGGCGACAGGGGCCACCCGCAGCAGCTCGCTCACCGCGCGGCGCTGCACCTGGCTCAGGGCACTGGGATTGTCTTCATTGGCGTTCGGCACAACAGAAAAGGGTACGTGGCCCGAGCCCAGGGTTCCGCCTCGTTTTCGGTGGGTGTGCGCGAGCCCTGCCGGATGCCCCCTACCCTGTCTTCCGATCATGTGGAGCAGTCCGCGGCACTTCGCCACAGCGCACCTCGTTACCATGCGTGGACTATCCGACGACCACTGACGACGACGAGGGACGGGCGAGCGCGTGGCCGAGGCGGCAGACTTCCAAGGGATGACTCCCTCACCTGCCCGTCGAAGGTGGCGGCGTGCGGGGGCGTTGCTCTCCGGAGCGCCTCTGCTGGCCGCCCTGACCCTGTTCGGCGGCTCCCCCGGATACGCCTCCCCGCAAGCACCTGCGGCCGACGCGATCGGCACGAGCACCGTCGATGTGGCCGTGAACTCGCTCACTCCGAGTGCACCGTCCGACGGCGACACGGTCACCGTCACCGGCACACTCACGAACAACAGCAAGCAGGCCGTCACGAACGCCCACGTGGCGCTCCGCCTCGGTTCTGCCCTCGGTGGGCGCGCCTCGATCGACGACGTCTCCCGGCACGCGGCGGGGGGAGTGCCGGACGGCAGGGAGATCGGCGGCAAGTACGCCAAGAAGATCTCCAAGCTGGCCCCCGGCGCGACGCAGGACTTCAGCCTCTCCGTCCCCGTCAAGGAGATGGGCCTCGGCGCCGACGGCGTCTACCAGCTCGGTGTCGCCCTGACCGGCCAGACCGTGACTCAGGCCTACCAGCAGACGCTCGGCATCCAGCGGACCTTCCTCCCATGGCAGCCCGAGGCCGCGGGGACGAAGACGAAGACGACGTACCTGTGGCCGCTCATCTCCCAGACCCACCTCACGGCGGAGACGGGATCCGACGAGCAGCAGACGCGGATCTTCCATGACGACAGCCTCGCCAAGGAGATCGCTCCGGGCGGCCGTCTCCAGCAGATGCTGTCCCTCGGTACCGCCCTCGACGTGACCTGGGTGGTCGACCCCGACCTCCTCGCCTCCGTCGACGCCATGACGAGGCCGTACAAGATCAAGGAGCCGGACGGCACCGAGATCAACGGCAAGAATCAGACGGTCGCCAAGCAGTGGCTGAACGACCTGAAGAACGCCGTCGCCGACCAGAAGGTCGTCGCCCTCCCCTTCGCCGACCCGGATCTCGCGTCGCTGGCCCACAACGGCACGAAGGTGACCGGTTCCCTCGGACACCTCAAGGACGCCACCGATGCGGCCTCCACGACCGTGGAGACGGTCCTGCACGTCAAGCCGGACACGAGCTACGCCTGGCCCGCCGACGGCGCGATCGACCCCAGCATCGTCAATGTCGCGACGTCCGCCGGCGCCGACAAGGTGATTGCCCGCAGTGACAGCCTCCAGGAGCGGAACAACCTGCCGTACACACCGTCGGCAGCCCGCCCCATCGGCAGCGGCACGACGGCCGTGGTGACCGACGCGCGGCTGTCCGAAGCCTTCCAGGGCGACATGACGAAGGCCGAGAACTCGACGCTCGCCGTGCAGCAGTTCCTCGCGCAGAGCCTGACGATCAACCTTCAGGAGCCCGACAACGAGCGCAACATCGTGGTCGCGCCGCAGCGCATGCCGTCCGCGAGCCAGGCGCAGTCCATGGCCCAGGCGATCAAGACCGACCAGGACAGCAACTGGTCGGAGTCCGAGGACCTGGCCGCGGCCACGAAGGCGAAGCCCGACCCCGAGGCGACCACCCGAGTCCCCTCCTCCCGGTTCTACCCCTCGTACCTGCGCAAGCAGGAGCTGCCCCAGTCGGCTTTCCAGGCGATCCAGGACACCCAGACCAAGCTCACCAACTTCCAGGTGATCCTCTCCGACCCGTCCCGCGTGGTGACGCCGTTCGGGCGGGCCATGGACCGGCAGATGTCCACGTCCTGGAGGGGCCGCCCCGCCGAGGCGCAGGCGTACCGCGATGGTGTCGCCGACTACCTCTCGGCGCTCACCAAGCAGGTCAGGCTCATCGAGAAGTCCGAGGCGAAGCTCTCCGGACGCAGCGCGACGATCCCGGTGACGGTCCAGAACAACCTGGTGCAGGGCGTCGAGCACCTTCACCTGCGCCTCACGTCGACGAACGGCGCCCGCCTCAAGATCGGCGACGGACCGTACGCGGAGCGCGGGGTGAAAGTCGCCGGCGGGCACAGCCAGTCGGTGAAGTTCACCACCACCTCGAACGCCAACGGCAGGGTCCCGGTCTTCGCCCAGCTGTACACGGAGGACGGTCAGCCCTACGGCCCCGAGGTCCGGTTCGACGTGAACGTCACCGAGATCACTCCGACCGTGATGCTCGTCATGGCCGGCGGCGTTCTGCTCCTCGTCCTCGCCGGGTTCCGCATGTACACCCAGCGCAAGCGCGCCGCCGCGCAACGTGCCGAGGAGGGACCTGACGACGGTCAGAACGGGGAGTCGGGCTCCGAGCCCGGGGAAGGCGACCCCGAGCAGCCGAGTGACCCGACACCGGACACCGCTCCGGAAAGCACGGACCCGTCCGGCACGGGTGAGAGAGTGGACCGTTGAGCGATGTCGTGGCCGTGGGCCCGGGGACGATGAGGTGGGGTAACCATGAACGCGCCGTACGACGGTGACCGTGGCCAGGGCCCGGGCGGCTCGGCCTCGGCCGGGGGTCCGCCCCCCGGTCACGAGGGAGCGCCCGGCCAGGTCCCGCCGCCCCACCCAGCCCCGGACGCGTATCCGCAGGACGCGTACCTCCAGGACGCCTACGACCAGGATCCGTACCAGGCCCAGGACCTCACGGCCCAGGATCCGGTGACGGAGGCGCTCTACGACCGCGCCGCGCACCCTCCGCCGCCTCCGGGCACCTATGAGGCCCCTCAGCCGCTCTACAACCCGCCTCCCGCAGCCCAGTACCCCCCGGACCCCCGCGTGTGGGCCCAGACGCCTGCTCCCGAGCCGGAGGGCCCGTCGAGGCTCCTTCCCTACGGCGATGACGCCAGGACCACACAGTTCCTGGGCGTCGACGATCTGATGACGCAGGCGAGCGAGGCACAGCACGAGCCAGACGCCTTCGCGCATCTCTTCCGTGACCAGCAGAGCAACGGTGGCGGCCGTCCGCCGGCCGAAGCTTCCGGCGTTCCGGTGCCCACCGCCGGACCGGCTCAGCCTCCCGTCCAGGACAGCACGCCCGCACCTGTCCCTGCCCCGGCCAAGGCGGGCCGCGCGTCGGGCCTCCTGAAGTCGAGTGCCGTCATGGCGGCGGGCACCCTGGTCTCACGCCTCACCGGTTTCGTACGCACCATGGTCATCACGGCCGCCCTCGGCGCCGCGACGCTCGGTGACGCGTGGACCGTGGCGTACACCCTTCCGACGATGATCTACATCCTGACCGTCGGCGGCGGCCTCAACTCGGTGTTCGTGCCGCAGCTCGTGCGGTCCATGAAGGAGGACGAGGACGGCGGGGAGGCCTACGCCAACCGCCTGCTGACCCTCGTCATGGTCGCGCTCGGCGTGATCGTCGCCGTGGCCGTTTTCGCGGCGCCAATCCTGATCCGGCTGATGTCGACGCCGATCGCCAACGATCCGAACGCGAACAACGTCGCCGTCACCTTCGCCCGCTACTGCCTGCCCACGATCTTCTTCATGGGCGTGCACGTGGTCATGGGCCAGATCCTGAACGCCCGCGGGAAGTTCGGCGCGATGATGTGGACTCCGGTCCTGAACAACATCGTCATGATCTTCACGTTCGGCATGTTCATCTACGTCTACGGCACCGCGGCAAACTCTCAGCTGCACGTCGACACGATCCCCGCGGACGGTGTCCGGCTGCTCGGCATCGGCACCCTGCTCGGTCTGACGGTGCAGGCGCTGGCGATGATCCCGTACCTGCGCGAGACCGGCTTCCGGTTCCGGCTGCGGTTCGACTGGAAGGGCCACGGCCTCGGCAAGGCCGTCAAGCTCGCCAAATGGACCGTCCTGTTCGTCCTCGCCAACCAGGCGGGCGTCCTCGTCGTCACCCAGCTCGCCACCGCCGCCGGGAAAGCGTCCGGCAAGTCCGGCGCGGGCATCATGGGTTACTCCAACGCCCAGCTGATCTGGGGCATGCCGCAGGCGATCATCACCGTCTCCGTCATGGCGGCGATGCTGCCGCGGATCTCGCGCGCGGCCCACGACGGCGACCCCGGAGCGGTCCGTGACGACATCTCGCAAGGACTGCGCACCTCCGCGGTCGCGATCGTCCCGGTCGCCTTCATGTTCGTCGCCCTCGGCGTGCCGATGTGCACCCTGCTCTTCGGATCCAGCGGCGCCGACGGCGCCCGCTCCATGGGCTACATCCTCATGGCGTTCGGCCTCGGCCTGATCCCGTACTCCGTGCAGTACGTCGTGCTGCGCGGCTTCTACGCGTACGAGGACACCCGGACGCCCTTCTACAACACGGTCATCGTGGCCGCCGTCAACGCGGCCGCGTCGGGGATCGCCTACCTTCTGCTGCCCGCCCAGTGGGCCGTGGTCGGCATGGCCGCCTCGTACGGTCTCGCGTACGCCATCGGTGTGGGCGTCGCCTGGCAGCGCCTGCGTAAGCGTCTCGGCGGCGACCTGGACGGCGCACAGGTCATCCGTACGTACGCCCGCCTCTGCATGGCCTCGATTCCGGGGGCCGTCGCCGGTGGCGCGGTAGGTTTCCTGATCATGAGGGCGCTCGGCGGCGGCGCGGCGGGTTCGATCGCAGCGCTGGTCGTGGGCGGGGCCGTACTGCTGGGTGTCTTCTATGTCGCCGCCCGGCGCATGCGGATCGAAGAGCTCAACTCGATGGTCGGAATGGTCCGCGGGCGCCTCGGCCGCTAGTGGCCGGGCCGGCCGCACAACCATCGCGGGCTATCGCGTGTCGTGCTTATCGCCGGACTGTGGGCACAATTGGCTTTGGCGTCGCAGGGCGCGCAACGGATGGGGAGGCAGGAACGACGGTGGCGGAACGGAGTACGGCTGCCGTCGACGTGGCAGACAACAGTGGTGACGAGCCACTGACCGCGAAGGCGGAGCAGACCACGGCCGACGGGGTGGCCCAGACCCGGGAGCGGGACACGGCAGCGAACGAGGACGCGGAGGACACCGACGTTTCGACGAGCCCCGGCTCGTCCACTCCCCCCGAGCTGCACAGCGGTCACAAACTCGCGAGACGCTATCGCCTGGAGGAGTGCGTCACCCGGCTGGACGGATTCAGCAGCTGGCGCGCGGTGGACGAGAAGCTCCGCCGGGCTGTCGGGGTGCACCTGCTCCCCGCGGACCACCCGCGGGCACGGTCCGTCCTCGCGGCGGCACGCTCGTCGGCGCTGCTCGGCGACCCTCGCTTCGTCCAGGTCCTGGACGCGGTCGAGGAGAACGACCTCGTGTACGTGGTGCACGAATGGCTGCCCGATGCCACGGAGTTGACCGCGCTGCTCGCCTCGGGCCCCCTCGAGGTGCACGAGGCCTACCAGCTCGTGAACCAGATCTCCCAGGCGATGGCCGCCGCTCACCGCGAGGGCCTCGCACATCTGCGGCTCACCCCGAGCGCGGTGCTGCGCACCTCGACCGGTCAGTGGCGCATCCGCGGCCTCGCCGTCAACGCCGCCCTGCGCGGCATCACGTCGGAGACACCACAGCGCACGGACACCGAGGCGATCGGTGCCCTCCTGTACGCCGCCCTGACGCAGCGCTGGCCCTACGAGGACGACGCGTACGGCCTGTCCGGGCTGCCCAAGGACATCGGCCTGATCGCACCCGACCAGGTGCGGGCCGGCGTGCATCGCGGGCTGTCCGAGCTGGCCATGCGTGCCCTCGTCAACGAGGGAGCGACGGCGTCGCGGCAGGATCCTCCGTGCACCACGACCGAGGACCTGGTGAAGGCCGTCGGCGAGATGCCCCGCATCCGTCCCCCGGAGCCCGTGTTCACGGCGCCCGCGGAGTACCAGCGGACGACCTACCAGCAGGGCACGTACGGCCGTCAGGCTCCGCGTCCCGGGGTGGCCCAGCCCATGCCGGCGGTGCCCCCGCCGCCGCTGCAGAGCCGGACGGGCAAGGCGCTCAAGTGGGCCGTGTCGGCGTTGCTCATCGTGGCCCTCGGCCTCGGCAGCTGGCAGCTCGCGGAAGCCCTGATGGACCGCGGCACGTCGGGCGACGCCAACACGTCGCACAACACCGACGGCGACGACAAGGGCGACGAGCACAAGCCGACGAAGCCGATGGCCATCGAGGATGCCAGGGAGTACGTCGCCAAGGGCGAGCCACAGGCACCGGGTGACGTGGCGAAGACCTACGACGGCGACAGCAAGACGTTCTGGCGTACCAAGACCTACAACGACGGCCCCAAGCTGGCGCCCTACAAGCCCGGCGTCGGTATCGTCTACGACCTCGGCTCGGCCAAGGACGTATCGGCCGCGTCGATAGCTCTTCAGTACGGCGGCGACCACACCACGGTCTCCCTGTACGCGGCCGATTCGCTGTCGCCCACGACTTCGATCGACTCCATGAAGAGCATCGGTACGGACACCACGACGAGTACCACCGCGAAGATCGAGGCCGACAAGCCGGTGAAAACGCGGTACGTGCTCCTGTGGATGACGGCCCTGCCGAAGTCCGGATCCGACGGTTACTACGGAGCGGGTTACAAGCAGGCTCTCACCGACGTGAAGTTCACCGGCTGAGGGCTCACCTGGGGGAGGGGGTTCGAAAGTGGACGACGCCGCCTACGGCGAAGCAAGCGATCAGGACCTCCTCACCCGCCACGTCACGGGCGACAAGGACGCCTTCGGCGAGCTCGTGCGCCGCCATCGCGACCGCCTTTGGGCCGTCGCGCTGCGCACCCTGGGAGACCGGGAGGAAGCCGCCGACGCCGTCCAGGACGCCCTGGTCTCCGCCTACCGGGCTGCACACACGTTCCGCGGGCAGTCCGCCGTCACGACGTGGCTGCACCGCATCACCGTGAACGCCTGCCTCGACCGGGCCCGCAAGGCCGCGTCGCGGAAGACTTCTCCGGTCGAGGACACGGAGCGCCTGGAACAGCTCCTCGAACCCCACGAGTCCGCGGCCGCCCCCGCCGAACGCAACGACCTGCACCGTGAACTCTTCGAAGCGCTGGGCACCCTTCCCGTCGACCAGCGGGCCGCGCTCGTCCTGGTCGACATGCAGGGCTACCCGGTGGCCGAGGCGGCCCGCGTTCTCGGCGTTCCCACCGGCACGGTCAAGAGCCGCTGCGCGCGCGGCAGAGCCAGACTCCTGCCGTTGGTCACCCATCTGCGGACCGACAACGGCGAGAACGCGAGTGGCAAGAACCCACCCCCGGAAGCGCCCGGAAGGAACCGGACGCAGGGGACATCCGTCCCACCGGCAGCAGGGCCCCGGAACGGGGCAGGACCAAGTGATTCAGCTGCTGTGAAGGGCGGAGGTGGGCGAGCGTGACATCCACGACCGACACGGCCGAGCACCCCGAGATCGACGAGATCTCCGACCTCACCGAGGGCCTGCTCTCCCCTTCCCGCACGGAGGAGGTACAGGAGCACCTGAACGGCTGCGAGCTGTGCGCCGATGTCCACGCCTCCCTGGAGGAGATCCGCGGCACGCTGGGCACACTCCCCGGCCCGGCCCACATGCCTGCCGATATCGCGGGCCGCATCGACGCCGCGCTCGCCGCGGAGGCACTGCTCGACACGAAGGCGCCTGCCGAAGCCGAGTACGACGACGAAGCCGAGGCACAGACACAGACCGCGTCGCCCGTTTCACGTGAAACAACGCCGGCCGACTCGCCGACCGCCCCCGCGGACCGCCCTTCCGGTCATCCCCGTGCCGCGACAGGTCCGGGACGCGGCGGCCGGATGCGCACCCGGCGCCGTCGGGGCGCCGCCCTCGGAGCGGTCTTCACCGCGGCCGCGATCGGCCTGGGAGTCCTTTTCCTGCAGAACGGGGGCGGCACACCTACCGGCGCTCCCGAGAGCGGCACGCCCCGTCAGTCGAGCTCCGCACTTTCCTTCTCCGAGAACAAGCTCGAGAGCCAGGTGCAGAAGCTTCTGACGGAGAAATCCTCCGCACCCTCCGACTCGTCGACATCCAAGCCGTCCCTCGACATCCAGCAGTCGGAGCCGAAGACCCCCCGGACGAACTCCCCGATGCGAGGGAAGACCGTCGTGGTGCCGGACTGCATACAGCGGGGAACCGGCCGTGAGACCCCTGCCCTCGCCATCGAGCGGGGAGACTACAAGGGCACCACCGCCTACCTCGTCGTGCTGCCCCACGAGTCGGATCCTGCCCAGGTCTCGGCCTACGTCATCGACGCGACCTGTGTGAAGCAGCCGTCCTCGGCTCCCGGCAAACTGCTGCTGACCCACTCCTACGCACGGCACTGACTCCACGTCGGGACACACTTCCCGTGTGCTCCCGGACACGGTGGGAATGCGCGCCCCGTAGGATCCGTTGGGTGGGGTGAGAGTCCGGAGACGGACTCCCCCGGCAGTACGCAGCAGTCCCGCAGAGACGAGGAATCAAGCCGTGAGCGACGTCCGTAACGTGATCATCATCGGCTCCGGGCCCGCCGGCTACACGGCGGCCCTGTACACCGCGCGCGCGTCGCTGAAGCCGCTGGTGTTCGAGGGCGCTGTCACCGCGGGCGGTGCCCTGATGAACACCACCGAGGTGGAGAACTTCCCCGGCTTCCAGGACGGCATCATGGGCCCCGAGCTCATGGACAACATGCGCGCCCAGGCCGAGCGCTTCGGCGCCGAGCTGGTCCCGGACGACGTCATCTCCGTCGACCTGACGGGCGAGATCAAGACCGTCACCGACACGGCGGGCACCGTGCACCGTGCGAAGGCCGTCATCGTCACGACCGGCTCTCAGCACCGCAAGCTCGGTCTGCCGAACGAGGACGCGCTCTCCGGTCGTGGCGTTTCCTGGTGCGCGACGTGCGACGGCTTCTTCTTCAAGGGCCAGGACATCGCCGTGATCGGCGGCGGTGACACGGCGATGGAGGAGGCGACCTTCCTGTCCCGGTTCGCCAAGTCCGTGACGATCGTGCACCGCCGCGACACCCTGCGTGCCTCCAAGGCCATGCAGGATCGCGCCTTCGCCGACCCGAAGATCAAGTTCGCCTGGGACAGCGAGATCGCCGAAGTCCACGGCGACCAGAAGCTCTCGCACCTGACGCTGCGCAACGTCAAGACGGGTGAGACCTCCGAGCTCCCGGTCACCGGCCTGTTCATCGCGATCGGCCACGACCCGCGCACCGAGCTCTTCAAGGGCCAGCTCGAGCTGGACGACGAGGGCTACCTGAAGGTCGAGGCTCCCTCGACCCGGACGAACCTGACCGGTGTCTTCGGTGCCGGTGACGTCGTAGACCACACCTACCGCCAGGCGATCACCGCGGCCGGCACCGGCTGCTCCGCCGCCCTGGACGCCGAGCGCTTCCTCGCCTCTCTCACCGACAGCGAGTCCGCCGCGGCCGCCACCGTCTGAGAACTCACACCCGCCCCACCGCATCACCAAAGTAGCTAAGGAGCCTGCCGTGGCCGGCAACCTCAAGAACGTGACCGACGCTTCCTTCGACGAGGACGTCCTCAAGAGCGACAAGCCCGTACTGGTGGACTTCTGGGCCGCCTGGTGCGGACCGTGCCGCCAGATCGCGCCGTCCCTCGAGGCGATCGCCGCCGAGTACGGCGACAAGATCGAGGTCGTCAAGCTCAACATCGACGAGAACCCGGCCATCGCCGCGAAGTACGGCGTCATGTCGATCCCGACCCTGAACGTCTACCAGGGCGGCGAGGTCGCCAAGACCATCGTCGGCGCCAAGCCGAAGGCCGCCATCGTGCGCGACCTCGAGGACTTCATCGCCAACTGATCGGCGATGCGGCTCCACGGCGGAGCGGCGATGTTTCACGTGAAACACGAACGGGCCAACCCAACCGGGTTGGCCCGTTTGCGTGACCGCCGCAACGGATGCATCGAGACTCACAGGGGGCGGAGCGCCGGTTCCTTCTGCACCGCTCCGAGGAGCCGGTCCAGGGCGAGCTCGACGTCCTCCTTCCACGAGAGCGTCGTACGCAGCTCAAGGCGGAGGCGCGGATAGGAGGGGTGAGGCCGCACGGTCTTGAAGCCAACGGCCAGCAGATGGTCCGCGGGGAGCATGCAGGCCGGTTCCTTCCACTGCGCATCGCCGAACGCCTCGATCGCCTTGAACCCCCTCCGCAGCAGATCCTTGGCTACGGTCTGCACCATCACCCGGCCGAGCCCCTGACTCTGATAGCCGGGCATGATCCACGCCGTCATCAGCTGCACGGCATCGGGGGAGACCGGGCTCGTGGGAAAGGCAGTGGCGCGGGGGACATACGCCGGCGGCGCGTAGAGCACGAAGCCGACCGGGACATCGTCCACGTAGACGACCCGGCCGCAGGAGCCCCATTCCAGGAGGACAGCCGAAATCCAGGCCTCCTTCTCCAGCTCCGGAGTGCCTGCCTTTACCGCGGCTTGGCCGCTGACCGGATCCAGCTCCCAGAAGACACACGACCGGCAACGCTTGGGAAGGTCCGGAAGGTTGTCCAGTGTGAGCGGTACGAGCCGACGCCCCATGAAGGCAGTTCCTCACTTCCTTCGCCCGCCGCGTCACGGGCGGCTGTCAGAGCGCTCCGTTCCCTGAGCAGGCTGCCGACGAAACCGCCGACCGCGCCCAGACCGAGACCCGCGGTCATCAGCCCGGCACGACTCACCGATTGCATGACCCGCCTCCCGTGTGAGGTGACTTTGAGGGGTGCGCTCTTCCCTGTCGCATCGTATCCACGAAGCGATTCCATCGATACCGACAGAAAGCAAAGAGCAGGCCGTGTTCCGGTACACACCGGACACGACCTGCTCTCGTGAGACTTGCGTCGAACGGGACCAACCCCCGTTCTCCTAGCCCTCGTTCTCCTGGTCCTCGTCCTCCGTGGATCCGTGCTGGAGGACGGGTCCCTCACCCGGAGCGAGCTGACCGAGGATCCGCTCCAGATCGTCCATCGAGGCGAACTCGACGACGATCTTGCCTTTCTTCTGCCCGAGGTCGACCTTCACCCGCGTCTCGAACCGGTCGGACAGGCGCGTGGCAAGCTCGCTGAGCGCCGGCGAAAGACGAGTCCCGGCCCGCGGGCCCTTGGCGCGCGCCGTGCTCGTCGGACGTGAGCCCATCAGGGTCACGATCTCCTCGACGGCCCGCACCGAGAGCCCTTCGGCGACGATCCGGTGAGCGAGACGGTCCTGCTCCTCCGAGTCCTCCACGGAGAGCAGGGCACGCGCATGGCCGGCCGACAGCACACCCGCGGCCACCCGGCGCTGAACTGCCGGAGAGAGTTTCAGGAGTCGCAACGTGTTGGAGACCTGCGGCCGCGAACGCCCGATCCGATCGGCCAACTGGTCGTGCGTGCAGTTGAAGTCCTTCAGCAACTGGTCGTAGGCGGCAGCCTCTTCCAGCGGGTTCAGCTGAGCGCGGTGCAGGTTCTCCAGGAGTGCGTCCAGGAGAAGCTTCTCGTCGTCCGTCGCTCGGACGATCGCCGGAATGCGCTCCAGACCAGCCTCGCGGCAGGCGCGCCAGCGGCGCTCACCCATGATGAGCTCGAAGCGCGACGAGCTCAGCTGCCGTACGACGACGGGCTGGAGAAGCCCGACTTCCTTGATCGAGGTGATGAGCTCGGCGAGGGCGTCCTCGTCGAACACCTCGCGCGGTTGACGCGGGTTGGGCGTGATGGCGTCAATCGGAAGCTCGGCGAAGTACGCTCCAGCCGACGCTTCCGGAGCGTCCACCGGCCCGCCGAACACGTCCTCTGTTTCATGTGAAACATGGGGCTGCGGAAGCGAGGCAACCTTCGCCGCCGCCACTCCGCGCTCCGCCGTCAGGACGGGCCCGGCGGAAGGCGAGCCGGAGGCACCTCCCATCGCGCTGCCTGGTGCCATCTTGTCGGGGGTGGGGGCTGCTGGAATCAGTGCGCCGAGGCCGCGGCCCAGTCCCCTCCGTCGCTCGCTCACTGGATACCCTCCACCGTGCTGTGCTGGTCAAGTTGAGTGCCCGTATGGGCGTGCTGAGCGTCGTAGCGGATGCCGACCCCGCGCAGCGCCATCTCCCGCGCCGCCTCGAGGTAGGAGAGTGCGCCGCTCGACCCCGGATCGTAGGTGAGCACCGTCTGCCCATAGCTCGGGGCCTCAGAGATGCGCACGGAGCGCGGGATGCTCGTCCGCAGGACCTCTTCGCCGAAGTGGCTCCGGACCTCGTCGGCAACCTGCGATGCCAGCCGGGTGCGGCCGTCGTACATCGTGAGCAGGATCGTCGACACATGCAGATCCGGGTTCAGATGCCCGCGCACCAGATCCACGTTACGCAGGAGCTGCCCCAGGCCCTCCAGCGCGTAGTACTCGCACTGGATCGGGATCAGCACCTCGGCGCCGGCGACCAGAGCGTTGACCGTCAGCAGGCCGAGCGACGGAGGGCAGTCGATGAGGATGTAATCCAAAGGCTGCTCATACGCCTGGATCGCGCGCTGCAGTCTGCTTTCGCGTGCCACCAGCGAGACCAGCTCGATCTCCGCACCGGCGAGATCGATCGTGGCTGGGGCACAGAAGAGGCCCTCCACATCGACCACGGGCTGTACGACTTCGGAGAGCGGCCTGCTCTCGACCAACACGTCGTAGATCGAAGGGACTTCGGCGTGGTGGTCGATACCCAGAGCCGTGGAGGCGTTGCCCTGCGGATCCAGGTCGATCACCAGCACGCGGGCACCGTGCAGCGCCAGCGAGGCAGCAAGGTTGACCGTTGTCGTGGTCTTGCCGACCCCGCCCTTCTGGTTGGCAACCACCATGACGCGGGTCTGCTCAGGTCGCGGCAGGCCCTCGCCTGCGCGACCAAGAGCTTCTACCGCCAGCTGGGCAGCACGACCGATTGGGGTGTCGTCCATCGGAGGCGGTGTTTCACGTGAAACATCCTCCCCCACCGACTCGGTACGGGGACCGGGGACCGGATCGGTCATCGGTCCCGCGATGTTGGCGTCGGACCGCAAGGATTCACTCTCCTCGACTTCAGGCTCGCAATGAACAGAGCCTCCCATGCTTTCGGGGTCGTGAACCAGCGAGGCCCTGTCTTCTGTGGAGGAAACGGCCTCTGTGGACAACTCTGTGCCTGATTCGAGGGATCCGAGAGGCCTACGGTCGCGGGGTGCAGCCGCGGCGCGACCGCGACTGATGATGCCATGCAGCAGTGAGCGACGTTTCACGTGAAACACGATGCACCGCAGCCCGGTCGGCATCCGTGCGACACCCCGACATACATACGTTTGGCAGGTTTCACGGAGTGCGGGCCGCCGTCAGGACGGATCAGCGGCAACCCACCGACGCCCCTCGGTGCCGTCCAGTGCGTGAGCTGCCGCCACCAGACGCTGGAGACCCACGAGACAAGCGTCACCTAAAAATCGATGGCAGCTCAGGTAAAAGCAATGGCCGCTCGGATCCCAAGAGCCCGAGCGGCCATCACCGCGAGAAACACACTGTCGCCTAGAACACAGCAACCGCCTCGAAGAGGAGGAGCAACATCAGCGTCGACGCCGAACCCGCCCGACGCGAGCTGCCTTGGCGCGCTTCGCCGCGAAGCGCACACCGCCGGGGCTCTCCCCGACCTCGACACGCACCACGGTCGAGAGTGGATCCACCACGCCCTCGCCGACGTGAAGTACCGAGGTGGCCACCGCGCCGAGCTTGCTCAGGGCAGCCCCCGCGCCCTTGACCTCTTCCTCGGCGGTGTCGCCCTTGAGGGCCAGCATCTCGCCGTACGGCCGCAGCAGCGGGACGCCCCACGCCGCGAGACGGTCCAGCGGAGCGACAGCGCGCGCCGTCACCACATGGACGGGAGTCAGCTTGCCGAGGACCTCTTCGGCACGGCCGCGGACCACGGTCACATGGTCGAGGCCGAGGAGCTCGACGACCTCGGTGAGGAAGGTCGTGCGCCGCAGCAGCGGCTCCAGGAGCGTGATCTTCAGGTCGGGCCGTACCAGGGCCAGCGGGATACCCGGCAGGCCGGCACCGGAGCCCACGTCGCACACGGTGACACCCTCCGGCACGACCTCGGACAGCACCGCGCAGTTCAGGATGTGCCGCTCCCACAGCCGGGGCACTTCCCGGGGACCGATGAGACCACGCTGCACCCCCGCGTCGGCCAGCAGCTCCGCGTAGCGGACCGCGTCCGTGTAGCGCTCACCGAATACCGCTCGGGCCTGTTCAGGAGCCGGGGGAAGCTCTGCTGCCTCCGTCACGTGGACCGTCCTTCCGTACCGCGCTACCGCGTTGGGTGGCTGACTATCAGGCTGACAAAGATACGGCCCCGCCTGCGAACAGACGGGGCCGTGGAGCGACGTACCGCTCAGGCGGGGAGCACGACGACGAAGCGCTGCGGCTCCTCGCCCTCGGACTCGCTGCGCAGGCCGGCGGCCTTGACCGCGTCGTGGACGACCTTGCGCTCGAAGGGCGTCATCGGGTCGAGCTTGACCGGCTCGCCGTTGCTCTTCACCTCGGCCGCAGCCTTGGCGCCCAGCTCGGAGAGCTCAGCACGCTTCTTCGCACGGTAACCGGCGATGTCCAGCATGAGGCGGCTGCGATCCCCGGTTTCCCGGTGGACCGCCAGACGGGTCAGCTCCTGGAGAGCCTCGAGGACCTCACCGTCGCGGCCGACCAGCTTCTGCAGGTCGCGGGTGGAAACGTCGCTGACGATCGAGACGGCGGCGCGGTCGGCCTCGACGTCCATGTCGATGTCGCCGTCGAGGTCGGCGATGTCCAGCAGACCCTCGAGGTAGTCCGCCGCGATCTCGCCTTCCTGCTCGAGGCGAGTCAGGGTGTCGCTGCCCTCAGGAGCGGCGGAGGTGGTGCCTTCCGTCACGGGATGGACTCCTTCTTACTTCTTGGACGGGGACTTGGGCCGCTGCGGGCCCTTGCGCTGTCCGGACTTGGCTTTGCTGCGGGCAGGGGTGCCGGAAGCGCCACCGGCCGGCTTGGCCTCGGGCTTGGCGTCTTCCGCCTCGTCCTTCTTCTCGAGGGACGTGGGCTCCGGTGCGTCGGACTCGTCCTTGGCCGCGCCCTGGGCGGTGCCGTGCTGGCGCTGCGACTTGGACTGGCGCTTGGGCTGCTGCCGCTTCGGCGTACCGCCCGTGGCCTGGCCCCCGTCCTCGTCATCGGTCAGGGTGCCGGCCGTGCTCTTGATGACCGTTCCGTCGGCCTGGGCGGCGAGGTTCACCTTGGTCAGGCCGTTGATGAACTTGCGCTCGAACTCGTTGCGCTCGCGGCCCTTGGAGACGATCGCCTTGACGACGGCGCGCTCGCGGCGGTTGCGCGTCTTCTCGGCGTGCGAGACGTGCTTGAGCAGACGCTCCAGGAACGCGGCCTGCGCCTTGCTGCCCGGGGTCGGGTTCTGGCGGATGACATACATCTGCTGGCCCATGGTCCACACGTTGGTGGTCAGCCAGTAGACGAGAACACCGACCGGGAAGTTGATGCCGAAGACGGCGAACATGACCGGGAAGACGTACATCAGCATCTTCTGCTGCTGCATGAACGGCGTCTTGACCGTCATGTCGACGTTCTTCGTCATCAGCTGGCGCTGCGTGTAGAACTGCGACGCCGACATCATCACGATCATGATCGCGGTGACGACGCGGACGTCGGTCAGCGTGGCGCCGAGCGAGGCGACCTTGTCCGCGGAGTCGGTGAACTTGGCCGCGAGCGGGGCACCGAAGATGTGCGCCTTACGAGCGCTCGCCAGCAGGTTGTCGTCGATGACACCGATCGTGGTGCCCGTCGCGATGCCGTTGAGCACGTGGTACAGGGCGAAGAAGAACGGCGACTGCGCCAGGATGGGAAGGCACGAGGAGAGCGGGTTGGTACCCGTCTCCTTGTACAGCTTCATCATCTCTTCGGACTGGCGCTGCTTGTCGTTCTTGTAGCGCTCCTGGATCTTCTTCATCTCGGGCTGCAGCGTCTGCATCGCCCGAGTGGCCTTGATCTGCTTCACAAAGAGCGGGATCAGGCAGATACGGATCAGGATCACCAGGGACACGATGGACAGGCCCCAGGCCCAGCCCGTGTCAGGGCCGAAGATCGCCCCGTACAACGAGTGGAACTGGACGATGACCCAGGAAACTGGTGTCGTGATGAAGCTGAAAAAACCGGCAATCGTGTCCACTAATCAAGCTCCTTGAGCATGGGACGGGGTCTCGGCGGCGGGGCTCGAGGGGCTGGTGTGGCCACACTCTGAAGGCGCGCCGGCGGCGGAAGGCCCGCCCTTGCGTTCGCGCCAGGCGTTACGCAGCATTTCGTGCCACCGCGGACGCTTGCGCGGCGGAACGTGGTCGACACCGCCGAGCGACCACGGGTTGCACCGAAGGATGCGCCAGGCGGTGAGAGCTGTTCCCTTGATCGCACCATGGCGGTCGATCGCTGTGAAGCCGTAGTGGGAACACGACGGGTAGTACTTGCACACAGGCCCCAGCAGAGGGCTGATGGTCCACTGGTAGAGCTTGATCAGAGCAAGCAGCGGGTATTTCATCGCGCGCCCCCTCCCAGCAGCCGCTGAAGGGCGGCATCCAGGTCTCGGGCCAGCTGTGCATGGTCGGCGTCACCCGCGCCGGGCAACGCACGTACGACTACCAGGCTACCGGGGGACAACAGTGCGAGTCGGTCGCGCATGAGGTGGCGAAGTCTGCGCTTCACCGCGTTACGTACGACAGCTCCACCGACTGCCTTGCTCACGACGAAACCCGCACGCGTCGGGGGAACGCTCTCCCCAGGCGCGTGCGGGTCCGTTGCACCGCTACGTAGATGGACGACAAGGAGCGGGCGACCGGCCCGGCGTCCTCGGCGTACCGCGGTCGCGAAGTCTTCGCGCCGCCTCAGCCGATTCTCGGAAGGCAGCACGTCATGACCTGTACGCGATCAGGCGGACAGCTCGGCGCGACCCTTGCCACGGCGGTTCGCGAGAATCGCGCGGCCGGCACGGGTACGCATCCGCAGGCGGAAGCCGTGGGTCTTGGCGCGACGACGGTTGTTCGGCTGGAAGGTGCGCTTGCTCACTCGGGGGCTCCAGAAATGATCGTGTAGTGGCGGGACATCGCCTGGCTGTCACCGTGCGCCCACGAGAAGCTCGCGTATACGCACCGAGTGCACCGCTTCACAATCACAGATCGTGATCTTTGCCCATCGGAGGCAGGCGGCAGCAGCCATCGACAACTCGACCTGGTCACGGTACGCGCGGCTGGTCCATCCGGTCAAACCGGCATCGAGTGAGGGACACTGTGCACAGCCTGTGGACAACAACTTGAACCGCACCGGTTGCCCTGACTACCGTGGCTGAACTCCGATTCGTTCCCTTCTCACCGCCCCACCCCGATTTTCTTCCGACCCGTCCCAGAACCACACCTTCGTGGGACCTGCGAGAGAGCGTGCCCTGTGGCTGACGTACCTGCCGATCTTGCCGCAGTGTGGCCACGAGTTCTGGAGCAGCTCCTCGGGGAGGGCCGTGGGCAGGGCGTCGAGACGAAGGATGAACACTGGATCCGGCGCTGCCAGCCTCTCGCGCTGGTCGCCGACACCGCGCTGCTCGCCGTGCCGAACGAGTTCGCGAAGGGCGTACTCGAGGGACGGCTCGCGCCGGTCGTGGCCGAGACGCTGAGCCGCGAGTGCGGCCGCCCGATCCGGATCGCGATCACGGTCGACGACTCCGTCGGTGAACAGCCCGCCCCGTCCGCACCCCCCGTACCGCAGCACCGCTACGAAGAGCCCGAGCTGCCCTCGGCCCAGGGCCAGGGCCAGCCCCATGAGCCGTACGACCCGTACGGCCGCCGCGCGGACGACCATGCGCAGGGCCCCCGCGGTGATCAGCCCCCGGGCGCTCGCGCCGACCAGCTCCCGACCGCCCGCCCCGCGTACCCGGACTACCAGCGTCCGGAGCCGGGCGCATGGCCGCGGTCGCAGGACGAGTACAGCTGGCAGCAGCCGCGGCTCGGCTTCCCCGAGCGCGACCCGTACGCGAACCCGCCCCAGCAGCCGCAGCACGACTACCGGCAGCAGGAACGCTCTCCGTACGAGCAGCAGAACGAGCGCTCCCCTTACGAGCAGCAGCAGGAACGCTCTCCTTACGAGCAGCAGGAGCGGTCGCCCTACGACCAACAGCCGGACCGGACGGGATACGACCAGCAGTCGGACCGCAACGGTTACGACCAGCAGGTCGAACGCTCCGGATACGAGCAGCAGTCCGAGCGGTCGTCGTACGAGCAGCAGATGTCCGACCGTCAGGGGCGGCACGGCCGGCACGAGCGCCGTGACCTCAACGAAGGTCCCATGGGCGGGCGCACCGGTCGCGGTGTCCCCAGTGGTGCCCCCGGACCGCTCGCCGCGCAGCCCGCGCCCGCGACGGGTCCCGGCGAGCCGACCGCGCGACTGAACCCGAAGTACCTGTTCGACACCTTCGTCATCGGTGCCTCGAACCGTTTCGCCCACGCGGCCGCGGTCGCCGTCGCCGAGGCGCCGGCGAAGGCGTACAACCCCCTCTTCATCTATGGGGAGTCGGGGCTCGGCAAGACCCACCTGCTGCACGCGATCGGGCACTACGCGCGCAGCCTGTACCCGGGCACGCGGGTGCGTTACGTGAGCTCGGAGGAGTTCACGAACGAGTTCATCAACTCGATCCGCGACGGCAAGGGCGACAGCTTCCGCAAGCGGTACCGCGAGATGGACATCCTTCTTGTCGACGACATCCAGTTCCTCGCGGACAAGGAGTCGACGCAGGAGGAGTTCTTCCACACCTTCAACACGCTCCACAACGCGAACAAGCAGATCGTGCTCTCCAGTGACCGGCCGCCCAAGCAGCTGGTGACCCTGGAGGACCGGCTGCGCAACCGCTTCGAGTGGGGTCTGATCACCGACGTCCAGCCGCCCGAGCTGGAGACCCGAATCGCCATCCTTCGTAAGAAGGCGGTGCAGGAGCAGCTGAACGCTCCTCCGGAGGTCCTCGAGTTCATCGCGTCCCGCATCTCGCGCAACATCCGCGAGCTGGAGGGGGCGCTGATCCGGGTCACGGCGTTCGCGTCGCTGAACCGGCAGCCGGTGGACCTCGGTCTGACGGAGATCGTCCTCAAGGACCTGATCCCCGGCGGCGAGGACTCGGCCCCCGAGATCACGGCGACGGCGATCATGGCGGCGACGGCCGACTACTTCGGCCTGACGGTGGAAGACCTGTGCGGATCGTCGCGCAGTCGCGTCCTGGTGACGGCACGCCAGATCGCGATGTACCTGTGCCGTGAGCTCACCGACCTGTCCCTGCCGAAGATCGGGGCACAGTTCGGCGGCCGCGACCACACGACCGTCATGCACGCGGACCGCAAGATCCGCGCGCTGATGGCCGAGCGGCGGTCCATCTACAACCAGGTCACCGAGCTCACCAACCGCATCAAGAACGGCTGACAGCAGCCTTCAGACCCCTCTGTACGCCGTCAAAGGGCGCCCCGGGACAACTCCCGGGGCGCCCTTCTTCGTTGCGGCAGGACGGCGCGGCCGGACGCGGTGTTCGATTCCGGTCCCTGGTTACGGGTGTTCTCCACAGATGTGCGGACTTTCTTGCGTCCACACCCTGGGGACTGCCAAGTTGTCCAGACTGTGTCCACAGGGGGCCGCGTTGAATGACGATCAGACCAGGTCAGGCGGCTGTGGATTCGTGGACAAAAGATCTCCACAGGCTGTGGACAAGATTTTCCTCCACAGGGTGTGGGTTTCGTTGTCCACCGTCGACCCACAGGTCAGAGGCCCTTGTGCACAGCTGCGGGCGGCTTCTCCACACGGCTGTCCACTGTTCGGCAACGCAACGCGCAAAATCACCATGCCGAGTGAAAGGCGTCACATCGAGGGGTGTGGTTGGGCTGTGGGGAACCGGGGTAAAGCTGGGGACAGCCCTGGGGAGAAGTGGCCCCGGCCTGTGTATCGGGTGTGCAGAACTTTTCCCCGTCCACAGAGAACCTCGGTTGTCCACCGCTCGCGCCCACAGGCCCGGTGGACAAAAAACCGACTCTGACCTGCGAAAAGGCAGTTATCCACGGTTTCCACAGCCCCTACTACTACTCCCAACTAGAGAGAGCTGGGAATCAGGATTGAAGTGGGGGCTGTGCACAACTCGGGGTCCGGTGCCCGACAGCGGGCCGGCACGACTTGACCCCGAGCGGCAACGACTGTCAGCGCCGTACGTCAGACTGTTCCCCGGTGTCCTTCCCATGTGGCGGCTGAGCGACACCGAGTGACACGACGAAGACCGAAGACCAACGCAGGGCGAGAGCAGCCAGCAACAGCAGGAGGCGGCTTACGGTGAAGATCCGGGTGGAACGCGACGTACTCGCGGAGGCAGTGGCCTGGGCGGCGCGGAGCCTCCCGGCCCGACCGCCTGCGCCGGTCCTCGCGGGCCTTCTCCTGAAGGCCGAGGAGGGCGCACTGAGCCTGTCGAGCTTCGACTACGAGGTCTCGGCGCGGGTCTCGGTCGACGCGGAGATCGACGAGGAGGGCACCGTCCTCGTATCGGGTCGGCTCCTGGCGGACATCTGCCGTGCCCTGCCGAACCGTCCGGTGGAGATTTCCACAGACGGTGTACGAGCGACCGTGGTCTGCGGCTCCTCGCGATTCACACTCCACACCCTGCCTGTGGAGGAGTACCCGGCACTGCCGCAGATGCCGACAGCGACGGGCACTGTCCCCGGTGAGGTCTTCGCCTCCGCCGCGGCCCAGGTGGCCATCGCCGCCGGCCGTGACGACACCCTGCCGGTGCTCACGGGTGTACGCATCGAGATCGAGGGCGACACGGTCACCCTCGCGTCCACCGACCGCTACCGCTTCGCGGTCCGCGAGTTCCTGTGGAAGCCGGAGGACCCCGAGGCGTCCGCGGTCGCCCTGGTGCCCGCCAAGACGCTCCTGGACACCGCCAAGGCGCTCACGAGCGGTGACACGGTCACCCTGGCCCTGTCGGGCTCCGGCGCCGGTGAGGGGCTCATCGGCTTCGAGGGCGCGGGCCGCCGTACGACGACGCGTCTCCTCGAGGGCGACCTGCCGAAGTACCGCACCCTTTTCCCGACGGAGTTCAACTCCGTGGCCGTGATCGAGACCGCCCCCTTCGTGGAGGCCGTCAAGCGTGTGGCACTCGTCGCCGAGCGGAACACCCCGGTGCGGCTCAGCTTCGAGCAGGGTGTGCTGATCCTGGAGGCCGGCTCCAGCGACGACGCACAGGCTGTGGAAAGGGTCGACGCCCAGCTCGACGGCGACGACATCTCGATCGCCTTCAACCCGACGTTCCTCCTGGACGGTCTGAGCGCGATCGACTCCCCGGTCGCCCAGCTCTCCTTCACGACCTCCACGAAGCCGGCGCTGCTCAGCGGCAGGCCCGCCGTGGACGCCGAGGCGGACGACGCGTACAAGTACCTGATCATGCCGGTGCGGCTGTCGGGCTGACCCTCCACAGGGCATGGCCGCCGGGCGTTCGCCTGAGCGGCTATGCCCACAGGTGGGCGTGAGCTCCCCCTCTGCCCGAAAGGCGTGGGTGGTACCCCCAGGTTTAGGCTCGGAACACAGGTGCGGGAGTGCCTCACGCACCACCTCACGCCCCGTCGCAACTTAAGGAACCACCTGATGGAGCTCGGTCTCGTCGGTCTCGGCAAGATGGGCGGCAACATGCGCGAGCGCATCCGCCGCGCAGGCCACACCGTCATCGGATACGACCGCAATCCGGACCTCGCGGACGTCCACAGCCTCGGAGAGCTTGTGGGCAAGCTCAAGGCCCCGCGCGTGGTGTGGGTGATGGTCCCCGCCGGCGGCCCGACCCAGGCCACCGTCGACGAGCTCGCCGAACTCCTCGAGCCGGGCGACGTCGTCGTGGACGGCGGCAACTCGCGCTGGACCGACGACGAGAAGCATGCCGTCGAGCTGGGCATCAAGGGCATCGGCTTCGTCGACTGCGGTGTCTCCGGCGGCGTCTGGGGCCTGGAGAACGGCTACGCCCTGATGTACGGCGGCAGCAAGGAGCACGTCGCCAAGGTCCAGCCGATCTTCGATGCCCTCAAGCCGGAGGGCGAATTCGGCTCCGTACACGCGGGCAAGGTCGGCGCGGGCCACTTCGCGAAGATGGTTCACAACGGCATCGAGTACGCCATGATGCAGGCCTACGCCGAGGGCTGGGAGCTCCTGGAGAAGGTCGACTCCGTCACCGATGTGCGTGAGGTCTTCCGCTCCTGGCAGGAGGGCACGGTCATCCGTTCCTGGCTGCTCGACCTGGCGGTCAACGCGCTGGACGACGACGAGCACCTGAACAAGCTGCGCGGCTTCGCCGCCGACTCCGGAGAGGGCCGCTGGACCGTCGAGGCGGCCATCGACAACGCGGTGCCGCTGCCCGCGATCACCGCTTCCCTCTTCGCACGCTTCGCCTCGCGCCAGGACGACTCGCCGCAGATGAAGATGATCGCCGCCCTGCGCAATCAGTTCGGCGGCCACGCCGTCGAGAAGAAGTAGCCCAGAAAGCGAACGCACAAAGCGAACGCACAACGCATCCACGAAGCTCCACGACGAAGTAGTCCACACCCGCTCCACACCTTGGGGGAGGTCGGCGAACGACCATGCACGTGACGCATCTGTCGCTGGCCGACTTCCGCTCGTACGCCCGGGTCGAGGTCCCTCTCGATCCGGGCGTCACCGCGTTCGTGGGCCCGAACGGGCAGGGCAAGACCAACCTTGTCGAGGCCGTCGGCTATCTCGCCACCCTCGGCAGCCACCGGGTCTCCTCGGACGCGCCGCTGGTCCGCATGGGCGCCGAGCGCGCCGTCATCCGGGCGGCGGTCCGGCAGGGCGAGCGACAGCAGCTCATCGAGCTCGAACTCAACCCGGGCAAGGCGAACCGCGCCAGGATCAACCGGTCCTCGCAGGTCAGACCCCGTGATGTGCTCGGCATAGTGCGCACGGTCCTGTTCGCGCCGGAGGACCTCGCCCTCGTCAAGGGCGACCCCGGCGAGCGCCGCCGCTTCCTGGACGAGCTGATCACCTCCCGCTCCCCGCGCATGGCCGGTGTCCGGTCCGACTACGACCGCGTGCTCAAGCAGCGCAACACGCTCCTCAAGTCGGCCGCGCTCGCCCGCAGGCACGGCGGTCGGTCCATGGACCTGTCGACCCTCGACGTGTGGGACCAGCACCTCGCGCGGGTGGGCGCCGAGCTGCTCGCGCAGCGGTTCAACCTGATCGCCACGCTCCAGCCGCTCGCCGACAAGGCGTACGAACAGCTGGCGCCCGGCGGCGGGCCGCTGGCCCTGGAATACAAGCCCTCCTCGCCCGAAATCGACGGCCACGCGCGCGAAGAGCTCTACGAGCAGCTGATGGCCGCCCTCGAAGCGGCCCGCAAACAGGAGATCGAGCGGGGCGTGACCCTCGTCGGACCGCACCGCGACGACCTGGTTCTCAAGCTCGGCCAGCTGCCGGCGAAGGGGTACGCCAGCCATGGCGAGTCCTGGTCGTACGCGCTGGCGCTGCGCCTGGCCTCGTACGATCTGCTGCGGGCCGAGGGGAACGAGCCGGTGCTCGTGCTCGACGACGTCTTCGCGGAGCTCGACGCGCGGCGCAGGGAGCGTCTCGCCGAGCTGGTCGCCCCCGGTGAGCAGGTCCTGGTGACCGCCGCGGTGGACGACGACGTGCCGGGCGTCCTGGCGGGCACGCGGTACGCGGTGTCCGAAGGCACGGTGGAGCGGGTATGAGCGAGAACACATCCGGCGACGTCCCGCCGAAGGCCCCCGAGCCGTCAGGCGTCGACCTCGCGCGCGTGGCCCTGCGCGCCGCGAAGGAGCAGGCACGCGCGCGTGGAGTGGCCGACCAGCAGAAGAAGCAGGCCCGGCGCGGTGGCGGACTGAGGTCCGGGGCGCGTGCCGACGGCCGCGACCCGGTCGCGTTCGGCGCCGCGATCAACCGGCTGATCACCGAGCGCGGCTGGGAGGCGCCGGCCGCCGTCGGCGGTGTCATGGGCCGCTGGCCGGAGATCGTGGGCGAGGACCTCGCCAGGCACTCCGAGCCCCTGAAGTACGACGAGGACGAGCGCGTCCTGACCGTCCAGTGCGACTCGACAGCCTGGGCGATGCAGCTGCGGTACCTGGCTCCGACGCTGGTGGCGCGGCTCAATGAGGACCTCGGGCACGGCACCGTACGGCTCCTGAAGATCCTTGGGCCCAACGGCCCCGCTCGCCGCTTCGGCCCCCTGCGCGCCCCCGGAAGCAAGGGCCCCGGCGACACCTACGGGTGAGTCCGGAGAGCCGTCGGCCGGGCGTTGACACCCGGTTGACGCCCGGAAGCGCTGAGTGCCGCTGTGAGCCTCTTGGAGCCCCGGGACGCATATGGGGAGTCGGCAGAGGCCGGTTCAGGGCGGCACATGCGGACTCAGGTACCGGCAAACCCCCATCACTGTCAGCGCTACCGGTAGACTGAGAGTTAATCCCGCCCCACTTGTGGGACGCACCGAGCAACGCTGACTATCGCTGAACGACGCAGCCGCTCCGGCCACCGCCGGCTTGGCTTGTGCTGTGCCAGAAAGGGCGCTTCGTGGCCGATTCCGGCAACCCCAACGAGAACATCCCGTCCACTGCCGCCGACGCCGTCGGCGAGGCCCCCGCGGAGGCGCACCAGTCCTCCGGCGGAGTGACCTCGGCGTACGACGCCAGCGCCATCACAGTCCTCGAGGGTCTGGACGCGGTTCGCAAGCGGCCTGGCATGTACATCGGTTCGACCGGTGAGCGAGGACTGCACCACTTGGTGCAGGAGGTCGTCGACAACTCCGTCGACGAGGCGCTGGCCGGCCACGCCGACACGATCGACGTCACGATCCTTCCCGACGGCGGCGTCCGCGTCGTCGACAACGGCCGTGGCATCCCGGTGGGCATCGTCCCCTCCGAGGGCAAGCCGGCCCTTGAGGTCGTGCTGACCGTGCTGCACGCGGGCGGCAAGTTCGGCGGCGGCGGCTACGCGGTCTCCGGTGGTCTGCACGGCGTGGGTGTCTCCGTCGTGAACGCGCTGTCCTCGAAGGTCGCTGTCGAGGTCAGGACCGACGGCCACCGCTGGACGCAGGACTACAAGATGGGCGTCCCCACGGCGCCGCTCGACCAGCACGAGGCCACGGACGTGACTGGCACGTCGGTCACCTTCTGGGCCGACCCGGACATCTTCGAGACCACCGAGTACTCCTTCGAGACGCTTTCGCGGCGCTTCCAGGAGATGGCCTTCCTCAACAAGGGTCTGCGGATCACCCTCACCGACGAGCGCGAGTCGGCGAAGGCCACTGCCGGGGCGGACGAGGCGGGCGAGGACGAGAAGCACGAGGTCAAGAGCGTCTCGTACCACTACGAGGGCGGCATCGTCGACTTCGTGAAGTACCTCAACTCCCGCAAGGGAGACGTGGTGCACCCCACCGTGATCGACCTCGAGGCAGAGGACAAGGACAGGAGCCTGTCCCTCGAACTCGCGATGCAGTGGAACGGCGGCTACAGCGAGGGTGTGTACTCCTTCGCCAACATCATTCACACCCACGAGGGCGGTACGCACGAAGAGGGCTTCCGGTCCGCGCTGACCTCGCTGATCAACAAGTACGCGCGGGACAAGAAGCTGCTGCGGGAGAAGGACGACAACCTCACGGGTGACGACATCCGCGAGGGTCTGACCGCGATCATCTCGGTGAAGCTGAGCGAGCCCCAGTTCGAGGGGCAGACCAAGACCAAGCTGGGCAACACCGAGGTGAAGACCTTCGTCCAGAAGGTCGTCTACGAGCACCTCAACGACTGGCTCGACCGCAATCCGAACGAGGCCGCGGACATCATCCGCAAGGGCATCCAGGCGGCCACCGCGCGTGTGGCGGCCCGCAAGGCCCGCGACCTCACCCGCCGCAAGGGCCTGCTGGAGTCGGCGTCGCTGCCGGGCAAGCTCTCCGACTGCCAGTCGAACGATCCCACCAAGTGCGAGATCTTCATCGTCGAGGGTGACTCCGCCGGCGGCTCGGCTAAGTCCGGCCGCAACCCGCAGTACCAGGCCATCCTGCCCATCCGAGGCAAGATCCTGAACGTCGAGAAGGCGCGGATCGACAAGATCCTGCAGAACCAGGAGATCCAGGCGCTGATCTCCGCCTTCGGCACCGGAGTCCACGAGGACTTCGACATCGAGAAGCTTCGCTATCACAAGATCATCTTGATGGCGGACGCCGACGTCGACGGCCAGCACATCAACACCCTGCTGCTGACCTTCCTGTTCCGCTTCATGCGCCCCCTCGTCGAGGCCGGATACGTGTACCTGTCGCGCCCGCCGCTCTACAAGATCAAGTGGGGTCGTGAGGACTTCGAGTACGCCTACTCGGACCGCGAGCGCGACGCCCTGACCGAGCTCGGCCGCCAGCAGGGCAAGCGGATCCGCGAGGACTCGATCCAGCGCTTCAAGGGTCTCGGCGAGATGAACGCCGAGGAGCTGCGCATCACCACGATGGACATCGAGCACCGCGTGCTCGGCCAGGTCACCCTCGACGACGCCGCCCAGGCGGACGACCTGTTCTCCGTCCTGATGGGCGAGGACGTCGAGGCACGCCGCTCGTTCATCCAGCGCAACGCCAAGGACGTCCGCTTCCTCGACATCTGAGTCGGTCTCAGCTGACCGCATCAGAAAGGATCTTCACCAGCAATGACCGACGAGAACACTCCCCCCACGCCTGAAGAAGGCGTCGAGATCAGCGTCAGCGTCGAAACGGTGCCCGAGGAGGGCGTCCAGCGCATCGAGCCCGTCGGGCTCGAGACCGAGATGCAGCGCTCGTACCTCGACTACGCGATGTCCGTCATCGTGTCGCGCGCCCTGCCCGACGTACGGGACGGCCTCAAGCCCGTCCACCGCCGCGTCCTCTACGCGATGTACGACGGCGGCTACCGGCCCGAGAAGGGCTTCTACAAGTGCGCCCGCGTCGTCGGCGACGTCATGGGCAACTACCACCCGCACGGCGACTCCTCGATCTACGACGCCCTGGTCCGCCTGGCGCAGCCGTGGTCGATGCGTATGCCGCTGGTGGACTCGAACGGAAACTTCGGCTCCCCGGGCAACGACCCCGCGGCCGCCATGCGCTACACCGAGTGCAAGATGGCGCCGCTGTCCATGGAGATGGTCCGTGACATCGACGAGGAGACCGTCGACTTCACGGACAACTACGACGGCCGCTCCCAGGAGCCGACCGTCCTGCCGGCCCGCTTCCCGAACCTGCTGATCAACGGTTCGGCGGGCATCGCGGTCGGCATGGCCACCAATATCCCGCCGCACAACCTGCGCGAGGTCGCCTCCGGCGCCCAGTGGTACCTGGAGAATCCGGAGGCCTCGCACGAGGAGCTTCTGGACGCGCTCATCGAGCGCATCAAGGGCCCGGACTTCCCGACCGGCGCCCTGGTCGTGGGCCGCAAGGGCATCGAGGAGGCGTACCGCACGGGCCGTGGCTCCATCACGATGCGCGCGGTCGTCGAGGTCGAGGAGATCCAGAACCGCCAGTGCCTGGTGGTCACCGAACTCCCGTACCAGGTCAACCCGGACAACCTCGCGCAGAAGATCGCCGACCTGGTGAAGGACGGCCGCGTCGGCGGCATCGCCGACGTCCGCGACGAGACCTCGTCGCGCACCGGCCAGCGCCTCGTCATCGTCCTGAAGCGCGACGCCGTCGCCAAGGTCGTCCTGAACAACCTCTACAAGCACACCGACCTCCAGACGAACTTCGGCGCCAACATGCTGGCGCTCGTCGACGGCGTGCCGCGCACCCTCTCCCTGGACGCCTTCATCCGCCACTGGGTGAGCCACCAGGTCGAGGTCATCGTCCGCCGTACGAAGTTCCGCCTGCGCAAGGCCGAGGAGCGCGCCCACATCCTGCGCGGCCTCCTGAAGGCCCTGGACGCCATCGACGAGGTCATCGCGCTCATCCGGCGCAGTGACACCGTCGAGATCGCCCGCGAGGGTCTGATGGGCTTCCTGGAGATCGACGAGATCCAGGCCAACGCGATCCTCGAGATGCAGCTGCGCCGACTGGCCGCCCTGGAGCGCCAGAAGATCGTCGCCGAGCACGACGAACTGCAGATCAAGATCAACGAGTACAACGCGATCCTGGCCTCGCCGGAGCGTCAGCGCCAGATCATCAGCCAGGAACTCGGGGCGATCGTCGAGAAGTTCGGCGACGACCGGCGCTCCAAGCTGGTGCCCTTCGACGGCGACATGTCCATGGAGGACCTGATCGCCGAAGAGGACATCGTCGTCACCATCTCGCGCGGCGGCTACGTCAAGCGCACCAAGACGGTCGACTACCGCTCACAGAAGCGCGGCGGCAAGGGCGTACGCGGCACGAAGCTCAAGGAAGACGACATCGTCGACCACTTCTTCGTGTCGACGACGCACCACTGGCTGCTGTTCTTCACGAACAAGGGCCGCGTCTACCGCGCCAAGGCGTACGAGCTCCCGGACGCCGGCCGTGACGCTCGCGGCCAGCACGTGGCCAACCTGCTGGCCTTCCAGCCGGACGAGTCGATCGCCGAGATCCTCGCGATCCGCGACTACGAAGCGGCCCCCTACCTGGTCCTTGCCACAAAGGGCGGCCTCGTAAAGAAGACCCCCCTCAAGGACTACGACTCGCCCCGTTCGGGCGGCGTCATCGCCATCAATCTCCGCGAGACGGAGGACGGTTCCGACGACGAGCTGATCGGCGCCGAGCTGGTCTCCGCCGAGGACGACCTGCTGCTGATCAGCAAGAAGGCGCAGTCCATCCGCTTCACCGCCACGGACGACGCGCTGCGCCCGATGGGCCGTGCCACATCCGGTGTGAAGGGCATGAGTTTCCGCGAGGGCGACCAGCTGCTCTCGATGAATGTCGTCCGGCCGGGTACGTTCGTGTTCACCGCCACTGACGGCGGGTACGCGAAGCGGACCGCCGTCGACGAGTACCGCGTCCAGGGCCGCGGTGGCCTCGGTATCAAGGCCGCCAAGATCGTGGAGGACCGCGGGTCACTCGTCGGCGCGCTGGTGACCGAGGAGACGGACGAGATCCTCGCCATCACGCTGTCGGGCGGTGTGATTCGTACGCGAGTCAACGAGGTCAGGGAGACGGGCCGTGACACCATGGGCGTCCAACTGATCAACCTGGGCAAGCGCGATGCCGTGGTCGGTATCGCTCGCAACGCCGAGGCCGGTCGCGAGGCGGAGGAGGTCGACGGTGACGTCATCGTCGACGAGTCCGCCGAGGTCGAGACGGCTGTCGAAACGGACGAGGGCACGGAGTCCACGACCGAGTAGCGCGAGGAGTGAGTCATCGTGAGCGGAGCCACGGGCGCCGGATCGACCGGTACGGAATCGGACGGCGGCCGTGGCCCCGCCACTGACTCGAACGATTCGCACAAGTCTGATGGATCCCAGGGGGGAACTGTGACGGACACCCGAGGTCCGCAGACGCAGCAGTACGCGGCCGACACGGACGGGGCGCTGCCCGGGGAGAGGCAGCAGCCTCCGCAGCCCTCGCAGCCGTACCACCCGCCGCAGGCCTACCAGGCGGCTCCGCCGGCCGGAGCGGTCCGCAGGCCGCGCACTGGGGCCCGCACGACGCCTCGTACGCGCAAGGCGCGCCTGAGGGTCGCCAAGGCCGATCCGTGGTCGGTGATGAAGGTCAGCTTCCTGCTCTCCATCGCGCTCGGCATCTGCACGGTCGTCGCGGCCGCGGTGCTGTGGATGGTCATGGACGCCATGGGCGTCTTCTCGACCGTGGGCGGCACGATCTCCGAGGCCACGGGTTCGAACGAGTCCAACGGCTTCGACCTCCAGTCGTTCCTGTCGCTGCCGCGTGTCCTGATCTTCACGTCGATCATCGCGGTCATCGACGTCGTCCTGGCGACGGCGCTGGCCACGCTCGGCGCGTTCATCTACAACCTCTCCGCGGGCTTCGTGGGCGGCGTCGAGCTGACCCTCGCCGAGGACGAGTAGCAAGCCGAGCAGCAGGCCGAGCAGCGACCGCTTCAGTCGCTGCGACACATGTGGAGCGCATTCCCTGACGGGGGTGCGCTCCACAGGCGTTTTGGCCGGTGGGGCGGGGTCCCGGCTATCGATTTTGGGACTGGCCGGGTCGTGCGCTAATCTTCAGAGGTCAGCGCGCGGGACACACACCGCAAAGCGCGGCGGGGCTATAGCTCAGTTGGTTAGAGCGCATCCCTGATAAGGATGAGGCCACAGGTTCAAATCCTGTTAGCCCCACAAGACAGAAACCCTCAACCCATCGTGGTTGGGGGTTTTTGGCGTCTCTGGGGGGCCGGCGAGGCAGGGCCGTTGTCCGGGCGCACGCCAACGCCGAGAAGACCCTCAGCCTGTGGTGGCCGGGGTCGTGAAAGGTCGAGGGCGCAGGGGGCGCGGTCTATCGGTGTCGTGCCGTCGTGTCCGTCGCGGTCAAGCGGTGGGGCGCTTTGCCTGCGGTTGGTGCCGTCTGGATCTGGAGTGCGGCCGGCAGGTTCGGGGCGTGGCTGCGCTGATGAAGCGCTGCCTGGTGCCGCCGTGGCTCTGCGGTGCCGCGCTGCGGTGGTGCGGTGGTGCGGGTGGTGCGTTGGTCTGTGGTGCTCGTACTTGTACTCGTGCTTGTACTGGCTGCTGAGCGGCGCTGTCGGCCTGGGCCGATGAACCGTGCTGCCGGACGATCTCTGCGGTGGTGCCTGCCGGTGGTACCTGTCGGTCTTCCTCACCGGCTGTTCTTGCGGTGGAGCTTTTGCTACGGAGGGTCTGCCGCGGTTCTCAAGGGCCGGCCTTCTTGCCGTCGCCGCTTTCGTCACCGCTGGTGTCACTGCTGGTGGGGCTTCGTCTTTAGGTACTGCTGTTGTTACGACTGCGAGTGGAGTGCGTTGATTCCTGCCGCGGTCTCGTCGAACTCGCTCGCGGACTCCGTGCCGGCCGGCGGGCGGTGGCGGCTGCTGGGGGAGGAACCGTGTGCCTCGGCGCGGATGCGCTGCTTCATCGTGGGAGGCAGAGACCGTTTGAAGGCCCAGGGGGACCGGACGGCGGTAACGGCGGGGGTGTTCACTGCCGCGTTGCGGGTGCCCTCCGAGTGCTGTACGGGCGCGGCCGCGGCGGCCGGGGAGGTGAGACCCATCGCGGTCAGCACCGCGAGGAAGGCGGTGATGAGGACGGTCCACAGCTTGATGACCTTGTTGGTGGCCATGATCCCTCACTTTCGGGTTGGGCGATTTGCGTACTTTCCTCATGATGTGTATGTGGGCTCCGGAGTGGGGGACCGACGCCCGTGGCGCGTCGATGTTCAGATGAACACCACCCGGATGGCCTTAATCGCCCCTTAAGGCGGCCAATCACGCTGAATGTCACATTCTGCGAAGTGTGATCGGAGCTCCGTGATCCGGTTCGACTGGTCGTCGGGGTGCGGGAGTTGGGCCCGGGTGCAGGTCACTGATCGGTATCGGTCGGTGTGTATAGTCGGGCGCCAGAGGTCCCCTACGTCAAAGAAAGACGAGGTCGCGCGGTGAAGAAGCTTCTCCTGGTCGCACTGGCCGCCATCGGCGGGCTCCTCGTGTACCGCCAGATCCAGGCGGATCGCGCCGAGCAGGATCTGTGGACGGAGGCGACTGACTCCGTGCCCACGGGTTCGTGAGTATCGACGACAGTCTCTTCAAGGCCCCGATCGCATGAGCGGTCGGGGCTTTGTGCTGTCCGGGGTGGGGCTGGGTGTGAGGCCGCCCTGGGTCGTTTATTCGCTTGAGTAAATTATTTGCTTGCTTTGGCGAATGTCGGTGGGGTGCATGGGGCCCTGGCGGCAGGATGGTCGTCCGGCGATGAGGCGATGGCGGGGGCGACGAAGGGGCGCGTGATGAGTCGGCGCGTAGGGCGGCGCGTGGTGGGGCGCGGGCATGGGCGGCCGGTGCCGGCGCTCGGGGCTGCGATGTGTGCGGTGGCCGTGCCGGTCGTGGTGGTGGCGCTGCCCGGGATCGCGGCAGCGCAGGACTCGCCTCCGTACGTCTTCGCACAGGGGGCAAAGACAGTCCAGGGTGCGGTGACCAGCGCGGATGCGGCGGAACTCAAGGCCGGGGAGACGTATCGGAGCTCCATCGAGGCAGGGGTGAAGGGCACCGGGCTCGGTGGTGGGTCGGGCGCGATGGGAGGGGTCGGCACGCGTTATTACCGCGTCGACCTGGACGGCTCCTCCGGTACGTATGTCTCGGCGGTGGCGGTGCCGAAGGTCGGGGCGGACGTGAAGGTGGCGTTCAACGACAGCATTTCCGTGACCCTCCAGGATCAGCAGGGCAATCGCTGTGACTCCGAGGTGGCGGCGTTCCGCTCCGCCGAGTACCCGAGGCCGATAGCCGCCACCGCGGAGCGGGTCGTACGGGAGGGCGGCGGGCGCTGCCAGGATGCGGGCACGTATTACGTGGTCGTCGCGCGCAAGACTGCGCCGGATTCCACGCGGGAGCGCTGGGACCTGGAGTTGAGCGTCTCCTCGGAGCCCACGCTCAAGTCGCCGCCCGCCACCACCGGGCCCGGGGTCTGGTCGTCCGTTTCGCCGCGGCCGCCCGCCGGGATCCCTTCCGAACGACCGGGCGGCACAGGCTTCAACGACGCGCGGAGCCTGCGGCAAGGCGTGTGGAAGGACCGGATCCGCCCGGGACAGACGCTTTTCTACTGCGTACCGCTGGACTGGGGACAGCAGCTCTTCACCGAGGCCGAGCTGGGCACTTCGGCGGGGGACGCGCAGCGTAAGGGCTTCGTGCCCAGCGCACTGAATGTGACGCTGTACAACCCGGCGCGGACGCCGGTCACTTCGAAGGACGCCTCCTACGGAGGGGAGCCCTCCGTGGCGGCCCTGGACTCCCTGCCTCCGGTCGCCTACGAGAACCGCTATCTGTCGCGAGCGGACGAAGCGGGCGTGCGGTTCGCCGGCTGGTACTACCTCAAGGTCTCCCTCACGCCGGAGATGAAGGGGACCTTCGGGAACAAGGAGTCCGGGGTGACGCTCCGTCTGACGGTCCATGGGGAGGCGGCGTCCGCGCCCGCATATGTGCGGGATCCGGGTGCGTTCCAGGTCACGGACGCGGACCGGGGCGCCGCCGAGAACGGGTCCGCGCAGGGCGGTGGCTCATCGTTGCCCTCGGCGGGAGGTCAGGACGGCGGTCAGGCGGGGCAGGGCGGGTCCGTTCGGACGAACCGCATGACGGTCGTCGGGATCGCCGGGATCGGCACGGGGTCCGTGCTGGTGCTGGGGCTCGGCGTATGGACGTATGTCGCCCGCCGGCGGGCACCCGCTGGTTGGTAGGCGGGGCGTCAGGTTTTCTCAGGCCTGGGTCAGCGCCCAGATGCCCACCGCGAAACTGACCAAGGCAACGAACAGCACCGGGATCGCCACCTTCGCGGGCGGTCCCGGCCGCCGTTTCCGCACCCGCCGATGAGGGGTCGGGTTCGGGGCCGTTCCGCCGGGATTCGGGTGGCCGACGAGTTGAACCTGAACGCGCTGGGCGGTGTACGTAGAGATAGAGGCGGGCTGAGCGGGCGCCGGAGCAGGGCCTGGAGCGGCGTAGGAGCGCTGCGTGGCGGGGGTCGTGGCCGGGGTGTGAGGGGAGTGCTCGTGGGCGTGCGAGCGAGTCGGTGGGGCTGGTGGTGGTGCTTGTGGTGTCGTGAGGTGGGGGCGTGGATGGGCGGTGTACTCGGGAGCGTCGGGAGCGCTGGTGGGGGTGATCGGCCGCGGCTCGGGTGCGGTTTGCGCGAGTGGTTGTGCGGGGGGCTGCGCGGGAGGGGGCGGCGGCAGGTGGAAGCTGCCGGTCTCGGACATGCTGGTGCCGGACAGTCCGGCACCCGACGGGGCGGTCCCGGGCATGACGGTTCCGGACTGGGTGGTCCCGGACGGGGTGGTTCCGGGCGTGATGCTGCTGCCGCGCATGCCGGTCTGCGACGTGGTGGATGCCGGCCCCGGGGGCGCGGGGGTGGGCCTTGGGGCGGACGGTTCTGCCGGTGCGACGTCCGGCATCGCCGGTGCATACAACGGCGGTGGGGGTGGCGCCGGTGTCGGGGGCTCCGTGGGGAGCGCCGGCAGGGCCTCTCCTGGCGCGGGCGCGGGCTTCAGAGTCGTGGACCGGCCGGTCGTGCCGTGGTTCCGGTTCCGGTCGTGCACGAGGCCGAGGGCGACCGCCCGGGAGGTCGTGGTCGGGCCGTTCCGGGCGAACCCCGGTGGGAGCGAGCCGAGTTGGTCGAAAACCTCGACCAGTTCGTCGTCGGGTCCGGGCTCGGGAAGGAGTTCGGAGGCCGCCAGGAGGGCCTTGCGCGCGCCTGTCGCGGTACGGAAGCGCGCTTCGGGATCAGGCTGCAGCAGACCGGCCACGACGGTCCACAGCGGGCCGGGAATGCCCTGGGGCGCGCCAGGGGTGCCGTGGTCGGTGAAGTGCTCGATCAGTGCCCTGGAGTCCGGCCGGGCGCCCTGGAGCAGATACAGGGCGACGAGACCGACGGCGAACAGGTCTGCCGGGAAGTCCGGCTCACCGCCCATCGCCTGTTCTGGGGCGAAGTAGCCGGGCGTTCCCACCACATAGTCGGTCTCGGTGAGCCGGGGCTCGCCCTTGCGCATCGCGATGCCGAAGTCCGAGAGGCGCAGATGAGGCCGGGCGGTCCCGGTCGCCTCCAGAAGGATGTTGGCGGGCTTGATGTCGCGGTGTACGACCCCCTCCGCGTGCACCGCGGTGAGGCCAGCCAGGAGCTGATCCAGGAGGAGGCACACGAACGACGGTGGCAGGGGCCCGTAGTCACCGATCAGATGCGCCAGCGAGCCACCCGCGACGAGGTCCATGGTGAACAGGACCTTGTCGTCGTCCGCCGCCCAGCTGGCCGGGGCGAGGACGTGGGGGTGGTCGATCCGCAGTGCCTGTTCGCGCACGAAGCGGAGCAGGGTGTGAGCATCGCTCTGCAACAGGACCTTGGCGGCCACATATCTGCGGCGCCGGTGGTCCCAGGCGCGCCATACGGCGCCTGTTCCCCCGCGACCGATCGGGTCGGCCAGTTCGTAGCGTCCGGCGAAGACCTCACCCATCGTGGTGCGTCGCTCCCCCCTCGGCCGTCACGACGCGTCCGGCCTCTCGGATGGTCCCGCGGCCCAGGACCGGCCGCGGGACTCGCGGCCGGCCCGATGTCGCTACCGTTCGGCCGGGATCAGCTCTGGTGCGCCTGATAGTGGGTTACGGCGTCGGAGGTGCGCCCGGCGCCGTAGACCCGGAGGAACTCTGCCAGTTCCGGGTGGCTCGGGGCGAGGGTGTCCGCCGCATCGATGATGTCCCCGGCCGCGGAGACGGAGCGCAGCAGCGACTGGATCTCGCGGACCACGCGCTTCACCGTGGGTGCGCCCGAACTGGTTGTTGTCTGCGCGGTGTTGGTGAGCACCGAGCCCCCCTGTGACTTCTTGATCTCGTCCATACGCTCGGTGGCCTCGGCGGCGCTGACGCTTCCGTCGGCGACCTGGCCCGCCAGGTCCTGGAGCAGCTGGACACGCTGGACGACGGCTGGATTGCCTATCTTCGCGCGCTGACCGCTCATCAGCTGCGACAGCATGGGCGCGGACAGACCGAGTACCCCTGCGAGCCTGGCCTGATTGAGGCCCAGATCATCGATGAGGCGACGGAAGAGCGCCCCCAGCGGCTCTCCGTACCAGTTTCGCTGGAGCTCCCGGGCTCTTGCGGTAGCTTCCTGCTGTGCGGCGTCCATTGCGTCTCCCCATCGCTTCCCCAAATACGGCGGTTCGCTGCCGCGAACCACGTGGGGCATCTTACGGAGAGTGGTCGTGGACCGGGACCCCCAATCCTTTTGCGAGATCCGGGGGGTGACCCGGTACTCTGGTCTGCGATGCGCACCGGATCGCACTTCTTCCGGGTCGACGTATCGTTTTCGGGGCCTTAGCTCAGTTGGTAGAGCGCTGCCTTTGCAAGGCAGATGTCAGGAGTTCGAATCTCCTAGGCTCCACAGGTTCCATGTGAAACACGTGAACGCCGTAGGGCGGGAGACCACTGGTCTCCCGCCCTACGGCGTTACTGCTCGGTCGAGGCTCAGCCGCGGTCGTCGCGGTCGGCGGAGTCCGCCTCCGCTTCGGCCTGCTTGGCCCGGACCTCGGGGTCGAGGGCATTCTGGCCGCTGCCGTCCTCCGACGACAGGGACGTGGTGTCCGGGACCTCGGTCGCGGCCGGCGGTTCCACCAGCCAGTCCGGGTTGGCCTGCTTGTCCCACCACTTCCAGGCGGCATAGGCGCCCCCGGCGACGATGCCGACGACGAGCAAGGCCTTGGCGACACGTCCGGCCCGGGCCCGCCGTTCGTGCTTGCGGGCGAGCTTCTTGATCTCCTTCGGCGACACCTGTCCACGCAGGGCGGCGAGCGCCGCGAGACTGCGGGCGGTCGCCTCCTCGCGGACGGGCTGGGCGGCGGCGACGGCCTGCTCGATCCGCGGCCTGGCATAGACGGCGGCCTGGCGGGCGGCCTTCCGGGTGCGGACGGCTGCCTCCTGCGCGGCCTGGTCGACCTTCGGTGGCACGTGGGCGCGGGCCTGTTCAAGATGCGGCGCGAGGTACGTGTCGTACTGGTCGCGGGTTTGTTGCGCAGCCTGCGACATCACGGGCGCGAGTCGTACGCGCGCTTCCTGCGCATACAGTGCGGCCCGGTCCTTGGCCGTCTCGGCGTAGGGCGCCACCACTTCCGCGGCGTGCAGCACGCTGTCCTTCGCCGAGCCGGTGGCGGCGCGCACGCTGTCGATGCGGGTCACGGGATCCTCCTCCTCGGTGGCGTACAGGTTTTCACCTTTCCACCCTTTTTCGGATCATGCCTGCCGGGCGGCAGTGGGGCATGCGAGGGCGAGCATTCGGGGTACAAGCCGCCTTTGTACGTACCGAGGTACTCCAGGCGATAGCTGATCAATACGGTGCAAGGGGGGCTTGCGGACGACAATGCCACGGATCGCCGTACGACGCGCCTCCTCGGTGGCGACTCGGCCGGAAATTCTGCGGCTGCCGCCGGGCGACGGGTCCGCGGGGGCGTGCGAGGATCGGATCGTCACAGAAGGCAACGGAAGGCAGATCGTGGCTGAGCAGCTCTACGCCACCCTGAAGACCAACCAAGGCGACATCGAAGTCCGGCTGCTGCCGAACCACGCGCCCAAGACGGTCAAGAACTTCGTCGAGCTCGCTCGGGGCGAGCGGGAGTGGACCAACCCGGAGACGGGCGAGAAGTCCACTGACAAGCTCTACGACGGCACGGTCTTCCACCGCGTGATCAGCGGTTTCATGATCCAGGGCGGTGACCCGCTGGGGAACGGCACGGGTGGCCCCGGCTATCAGTTCGGGGACGAGTTCCACCCCGACCTGGCCTTCGACAAGCCGTACCTGCTGGCCATGGCGAACGCCGGCCCGGGCACCAACGGCTCCCAGTTCTTCATCACGGTGTCGCCGACAGCCTGGCTGACCCGTAAGCACACGATTTTCGGCGAGGTCGTCGACGAGGCCAGCCAGAAGGTCGTGGACACCATCGCGACCGCGCAGACCAACCCGCGCACGGACCGTCCGGTCAACGACGTGGTCATCGAGTCGGTCGTCGTCGAGACCCGCTGACGCGAACCGGGCCGACGCGAACCGGGCCGACGGGAACCAATCCGCCCCGCTCATCCGTAAGGATGGGCGGGGTCATGTGTTGATCGCGCGCGTTTCGTACGAGGGGATTTCCGATGGAACAGGTGCCGGGCAGTCCGCAGGGCCCCCAGGACGCGCAGGGTCCGCCCCACTGCTACCGGCACCCCGACCGCGAGACCGGGATCCGCTGCGCCCGCTGTGACAAGCCCATCTGCCCGGACTGCATGGTCAGCGCCTCGGTGGGCTTCCAGTGCCCGGACTGTGTGCGGGGCGGTTCCGGTACGGGGCACGGTCCGGCGGCCAGCCGGCCGAGGACCATCACGGGCGGCACGATCGCGGCCGACCCGCGCCTGGTCACGAAGATCCTGATCGGGATCAACGTGGCGGTGTTCATCGCGGTCCATGTGTGGGACCGGCTGCTCTCCGACTTCGTTCTGATCGGGGCGTGGCCTCCCGCGCCCTACGTCCCGAACCAGGGCGTGGCCGGCGGCGAGTGGTATCGCCTGGTGACGTCGATGTTCACGCACCAGGAGGTGTGGCACATCGCGTTCAACATGCTGGGCCTGTGGTGGCTCGGGGGCCCGCTGGAATCGGCGCTCGGCAGGGCCCGCTACATCGCGCTGTACATGGTCTCGGGGCTGGCCGGCAGTGCGCTGACCTACGCGATCGCGGGGCCGAGCGAACAGTCCCTCGGTGCGTCCGGGGCCGTCTTCGGACTCTTGGGCGCGACCGCGGTGCTGGTGCGGCGCCTCAACTACGACATGCGCCCCGTCATCGGCCTGCTTGCGCTGAACCTGCTCTTCACGTTCACGTGGGGAAACATCGCCTGGCAGGCCCACGTCGGCGGTCTCGTCGCCGGTGTGGTCGTCGGGTACGCGATGGTCCACGCCCCCAGGGAGCGCCGCTCGCTGGTGCAGTACGGGACCTGTGCGCTCGTCCTCGCCGTGGTGGTCGTCACTGTGCTTGTGAGGACGTCCCAGCTCACTTGAGCTCGGTCTGTGGCCCACGTTGTCCACAGACGGTGCCGGATCCTGTGCACTCGGTGGGGAACAGGTGTGCCCCTCGTCGCTGACCTGGGTTTCCCCAGCCAGGACAAGGGGCGAACATGTGGGCGAGCCGCGATGCGTCAGTCACACCGGCGTCAACGCCCGGTGGGTTATCCACAGATCTTCCGACCTTTTCCCCACTGTGGAAACAGCTGTGGATAACTCAGTGGATAGCTAGGGGCAGAGCTACTTCCACTGCGTGGAAACGCCGAACCCGGCGGCGATGAAGCCGAAGCCCACGACGATGTTCCAGTTGCCGAGCGCGTCCAGCGGCAGGGTGCCGTTGGTCACGTAGAAGACGACGATCCAGGCAAGCCCGATCAGGAACATCGCGAGCATCACCGGGGCTACCCAGCCTCGGTTGGTCAGCTTTATATTCGCCGCCTGCTTCGACGCCGGCGGCGGCGTGTAGTCGGCCTTCTTGCGGATACGTGACTTCGGCACGAGGGGCTCTCCTGTCGATGCGCTGCGTGGCCGCGCAGGGAACGTGGGCTGGCTCCGGGCAGCGTACAAGGGGAATCTGGGCGCTCCCCCGGGCGTCCGTTAGCGTAGTGCTTCCGCGGCGCTGAAGGAGATAAGGGTACGTTGAGCAATTCTGCCGACTCCCAGGGTGAGCCCCCCGGCGGGGGCCGCCCCCGTGCGCGCCTGCGACCGGTGCGAATTCTGACGGTGGCCGTGTTCGCCCTGGCCGGGCTGATCTTCGTCACCAGCTTCAACACCGCCAAGGGCACCAACATCCGCACGGACGCCTCGATGCTGAAGCTCTCCGATCTCATCCAGGAGCGCAGCCACAAGAACGGCCAGCTCGAGGAGTCCAACGGCGCGATCCGTGACGACGTCGACGCCCTCACCGAGCACGGCGGCGCCGGCACCAAGGCCGAGGACGCCAAGCTGTCCGCCCTGGAGAAGGCGTCCGGCACCAAGAAACTGCGCGGGCAGGCCGTCTCGGTCACGCTCGCGGACGCCCCGCCGAACGCCACCGCCAAGCTCCCCGGCTACCCCGAACCCCAGCCGAACGACCTCGTCATCCACCAGCAGGACCTCCAGGCCGTCGTGAACGCCTTGTGGAACGGCGGCGCGCAGGGAATCAAGGTCATGGACCAGCGGCTCATCGCCACCAGTGCCGTGCGCTGCGTCGGCAACACCCTGATCCTCCAGGGCCGCGTCTACTCGCCCCCGTACAAGATCACCGCGGTCGGGGACCCGGAGAAGCTGAAGCAGGCCCTCGCCGCCTCACCCCAGATCCAGAACTACATGCTCTACGTCAACGCCTATGGGCTCGGCTGGAAAGTCGAGGACGACGGGGCGGTGACTCTTCCCGGTTACTCGGGCACAGTGGATCTCCACTACGCGAAGCCCGTGGAGTAGCCGCCTGGGGGAGCCTGTGTCGGTCCGAGTGGTCGTCAGGACATTCAGTGAACTGTGCATCACGGTCGGCGCCCTGATCGTCCTGTTCGTCGCCTACGTGCTGTTCTGGACCGGCGTGAAGGCCGACAGCGCCATGGACCACCAGATCGACACCCTCCAGAACCAGTGGTCCAAGGGATCGGTGGCGGTCGAACAGCCCCGCCCGGGCCCGTCGCCGAGCCAGAGCCAGAGCGACAACCAGAGCCCCTCCCAGGACCAGGAACAGGGCCAACCCCATACCCCGGCCCCCTACAAGGACGGCAAGCCGTTCGCCGTCATGTACATCCCCCGGCTCGGTTTCACGTGGAACAAACCGGTGCTCCAGGGGACGGGCGTGGACATCCTCAAGAAGGGCCTCGGCCATTACGCGGGCACGGCGCAGCTCGGGCAGAAGGGGAACTTCTCCGTCGCCGGCCACCGCCGCACCTACGGCGACCCGTTCAAGGACTTCCCGAAGCTGCGCCCCGGTGACGCGGTCGTCCTCACCGACGGCACCACCTGGTTCACGTACCGCATCGACACCAAGCCCTACAAGACGCTGCCCAGCGATGTCGCCGTCATCGACCCGGTGCCGCGCAAGTCCGGATACAAGGAGCCGGGGCGCTATCTGACGCTGACGACGTGCGAGCCGGAGTGGGGTCACAGCCACCGGCTGATCGTCTGGGCGCACCTTGATGCCACCCAGCCCGCGGAGGCCGGGAAACCGGAGGCCCTGCGCCGTTAGTCTGTTGCCGTACGGCGACGGAAGGGACGGCATGTACGGCTGGATCTGGCGGCATCTGCCGGGAAACACGTGGATCAGAGCACTGATCTCGCTACTGCTCGTCCTCGTGGTGGTCTACGTACTGTTCCAGTACGTCTTCCCGTGGGCCGAGCCCCTGCTGCCCTTCAACGATGTGACGGTGAACAACTAGTGGGCGAGCGCAGCCGCAGCCGCATTCTCGTGGTCGACAACTACGACAGCTTCGTCTTCAACCTCGTCCAGTACCTGTACCAGCTGGGCGCAGAGTGCGAAGTGCTGCGCAACGACGAGGTCGAGACGCGGCACGCGCAGGACGGCTTCGACGGCGTACTGCTGTCCCCGGGCCCGGGTACCCCTGAACAGGCCGGTGTCTGCGTCGAGATGGTGCGCCACTGTGCGGCGACCGAGGTGCCCGTCTTCGGCGTCTGCCTCGGCATGCAGTCCATGCAGGTCGCGTACGGCGGCGTCGTGGACCGTGCCCCCGAGCTGCTGCACGGCAAGACGTCCCTGGTGCGGCACGAGGGCAAGGGCGTCTTCGCGGGGCTGCCGGACCCGTTCACGGCGACCCGCTACCACTCGCTCGCCGCCGAACCGGACACGGTCCCCGGCGAGCTCGAGGTCACGGCGCGCACCGAGGACGGCATCATCATGGGCCTGCGCCACCGTGAACTGCCCGTCGAGGGTGTGCAGTTCCATCCCGAGTCCGTCCTCACGGAACATGGTCACCTGATGCTGGCCAACTGGCTGGCCGCCTGCGGCGACAAGACCGCGGTGGCACGATCGGCCGGGCTCGCCCCGGTCGTGGGCAGGGCCTCGGCGTGACCGCCCTGCGCCCCGAGCGCGAGGGAGCCTCGTACGAGCAGGAACCGTACGAGGCTGCCGGTGCGTTCGAGGCGGCCGTTCAGAGTCTCGACGACCCACTGAACGATCCACTGCCCGGGCAGCACCCCTCGCCCTGGTTCCGCGCCACGGACGAGTCCGAGGAGCCCCAGCCGTACCCTCAACCCCAGCCCCACGCTCAACAGCCGCTCCAGGCCCAGCCGTCGCCCCAGCCGGAGCAGGAGTGGTACGACCCGCAGGGCTACGCGCAGGACTGGTACGGCGGCGAACAGCAGACCCCACAGGCCCCGTCGACGGCACAGCCGCAGGTACAGCAGGCGCCGCAGCCCGCGTACGTGCCGCCCGTCAGCGAGTACGAGGCGAGACCGCCGCAGCCCGTCCCGTACGACGAGACGGTAGCCCTGCGCACCGCGGACACCCGGCGAATAGTCGAAACCGGCACAGACGCAGACGCGTATTCAGACGTAGACACCGACACCGACACCGCCTCCGAGTCCGACTCCGGCATGCCTGGGCGCTCCGCCGCCGCGCCCGTGGTGACCGGTGGCCGGGCCGCGCGCAGGAAGGCCGCCAAGCACGGCGGCAGGCGCTCGGCGGCGGCCGCGCAGACCCCGGAGCCCGCCTCCCCGCCGCGCAGCCGCCTGGAGGCGCGCAGGGCCGCGAGGGCGAGCAGGCCCAGTACCGGCGAGGTCGCCAGCCGGGCGATCGGCGAAACGTTCATCACCATCGGCGTGCTGATGCTGCTCTTCGTCACCTACCAGCTGTGGTGGTCGAACATCCGGGCCCACCAGCAGGCGGGCAGCGCGGCGCACCACCTTCAGGACGACTGGGCGAACGGCAAGCGCGAGCCTGACAAGTTCGCGCCCGGCCAGGGCTTCGCGATCATGCACATCCCGAAACTGGACGTCGTCGTGCCGATCGCCGAGGGCATCAGCAAGACGAAGGTCCTCGACCGCGGCATGGTCGGCCACTACGGCAAGGACAGCATCGAGACGGCGATGCCGAGCGCCAAGACCGGCAACTTCGCGGTCGCGGGGCACCGCAACACGCACGGGGAGCCGTTCCGCTACATCAACCGCCTTCAGCCGGGCGATCCGATCGTCGTCGAGACGCAGGACACGTACTACGTGTACAAGATGACGAGCATCCTTCCGCAGACCCCGCCGAGCAACACCACCGTCCTCAATCCGGTCCCGCAGGGATCCGGGTTCACGGCTCCGGGCCGGTACATCACGCTGACCACGTGCACGCCGGAATTCACCAGTACGTATCGAATGATCGTCTGGGGCAAGATGGTCGAGGAACGGCCGCGCAGCAAGGGGAAGCCGGACGCGCTCGTGCAGTAGCGAGGCAAGCAGCAAGGCACAGGTTCAGGTTCAGGGACAGGGACGGGGCACAAGCAGTGGCAGCGACGACCGACCACGACGAGCGGGCCGGCGAGGCGCCGCCCGCGCCACGACGCGGCCGTGGCCGCATCGCCGGCGCCGTCAGTCTCTTCGGTGAACTCCTCATCACGGCGGGCCTGGTCCTCGGCCTGTTCGTCGCCTACTCGTTGTGGTGGACGAACGTGGTCGCGGACCGCGCCGCGCACAAGCAGGGCGACCAGGTGCGCGACCAGTGGGCCGACCATGGCCCCGGCGCGCTCGACACCAAGAACGGCATCGGCTTCCTGCACGTGCCGTCGATGAAGAACGGTGAGGTGCTCGTCGAGAAGGGCACCTCGTCGAAGATCCTCAACGATGGTGTCGCCGGCTACTACACCGACCCGGTCAAGTCCGCGCTGCCGACAGCCGCGAAGGGCAACTTCACGCTCGCCGCGCACCGGGACGGGCACGGGGCGAAGTTCCACAACATCGACAAGATCAAGAAGGGCGACCCGATCGTCTTCGAGTCGAAGGACAAGTGGTACGTCTACAAGGTGTACGACATCCTCCCCGAGACGTCGAAGTACAACGTGAAGGTCCTCGCCCCGGTCCCCAAGGAGTCGGGCGTGAAGAAGCCCGGCCGCTACATCACGCTGACGACGTGCACGCCCGTCTACACGTCCATGTACCGCTATGTGGTGTGGGGCGAGCTGGAGCGGATCGACAAGGTCGACAGCGAGCGGACGCCGCCGGCGGAGCTGCGCTGACGGCGCCACCGGCACCGGTAAGCGACCCGCACGCAAGCCCCCTCGCACCTGAGCGCCCCCGTGCGTAAGCACCTCCGCATGTAAGAACCTCCGCATGTAAGAACCTCCGCATGTAAGAACCTCCGCACGTAAGAACCTCCGCACGTAAGAACCTCCGAGTCACCACCCGAAGAGCCCGCATGAAAGAACCCCGGCACCGCGTCTGCGATGCCGGGGTTCATTCATGACGGGCGGGCGCCTACTGGCCGGTGACGCCTCCGAAGATCCCGCCACCGTTGTTCCCGCCGCCGTTCTGGCCGGGCGGGGTGGTGAGCAGGGTGACCGTGTCGCCCTTGTTCACCGGCGAGTTGGGGCCGGGCTGGCTGGTCACGACCGTGGCGTTCGGGTCGTTGGACGAGCCGGGCGACAGAGCCGGGACGAGACCGAGGTCCGTCAGCTGCTTCTGTACGTCCTTCAGCTTCTTGCCGGCGATGTCACCGGGCACCGTGATCTGCTGGGCCGCCTTGGCGACCTTCAGGGCGACCGTGGAACCGGGCTCGGCCTGGCTGTTGGCGGTGAGGCTCTGCGAGAACACCTTGCCGGGATCGACCGACGCGTTCTCCTCCTCGGTGCAGGTGCCCTTCAGGTCGTTGTCTGCCAGCTGCGCCTTCGCCTCGTCGCACGTCTTGTTGGAGACGTCCGGCACGGTGGAGAGCTTCTTCTCCTTGGCGACAGTCAGGGTAATGGTGCTCCCCTTCTGCTTCTCGGTGCCGCCTGACGGGTCCTGGCTGATGACGACATCGGGAGTCTGGCTCGACTCCTTGGTCTCCTTCACCACCTCGAAGCCCTTGTCGTTGAGCTGCGACTCGGCCTCGGTGAAGTCCAGGCCCCTGACGTCGGGCACCGCGACCTTCGGCGCACCGGTCGACACCGTCACCGTGATGGTGTCGCCCTTCTTGACGTCGGTCCCCGCGGCCGGGCTCTGCGTGCAGATCTGGCCCTTGGGGAACTTGTCGCAGGGCTCCTTCTTCGAGGCGTCCAGCTTGAGGTGCGTGTTGTCGGCGGCGAGCTTGGCATCGGGGACCGTCTTGCCGACGAATTTGGGCGCCGCGAACGGAGCGTTGTTTCCGCTCCCGTCGGTGAACCACTTGCCGATCAGGATCGCGCCGACCAGGACGAGGATGCCGGCGAGGACGAGCAGGATCGTCGACGTGCGGCTCTTGCCCTGGCTCTGGCGGCGCCGGTCGGGGCGGTCGTCGTAGCCGTAGCCGCCGTCGTCCGGATTGACCGGCGGCAGCATCGACGTCTGACCGCCTCCGTTCTGCGGGTGCAGCATCGCGGTCTGCTGGTCGTCCGGGTGGCCGCCGTAGCCGACGGCGCCCATCGCCGCGGTCGCCCCGACCGGCTGCCCGTCGAGGCACGCCTCGATGTCGGCGCGCATCTCGTCCGCGGACTGGTAGCGGTAGTCCGGGTCCTTGGTGAGGGCCTTGAGGACGATGGCGTCCATCTCGGGGGTGATCTCGGAGTCGAAGACGCTCGGCGGCTGCGGCTCCTCTCGCACGTGCTGGTACGCGACCGCGACCGGGGAGTCGCCCACGAAGGGCGGCCGCACGGTCAGCAGCTCGTAGAGGAGACAGCCCGTCGAATAAAGGTCGGACCGCGCGTCGACCTGCTCGCCCTTGGCCTGCTCCGGGGAGAGGTACTGGGCGGTGCCGATCACGGCCGACGTCTGCGTCATCGTCATGCCGGAGTCGCCCATGGCGCGGGCGATGCCGAAGTCCATCACCTTGACCTGGCCGGTCCGCGTCAGCATGACGTTGGCCGGCTTGATGTCACGGTGGACGATGCCCGCGCGGTGCGAGTACTCGAGTGCCTGGAGGATGCCGATCGTCATCTCCATGGCACGCTCGGGCAGCAGCTTGCGCCCGGAGTGCAGCAGCTCACGCAGCGTGGATCCGTCGACGTACTCCATCACGATGTACGGGATGGAGGTCCCGTCGATGTAGTCCTCACCGGTGTCGTACACGGCGACGATCGCGGGATGGTTGAGCGAGGCGGCCGACTGGGCCTCCCGGCGGAACCGGGCCTGGAATGACGGGTCGCGCGCGAGGTCGGCGCGAAGCGTCTTCACCGCCACGGTGCGACCGAGCCGGGTGTCATGGGCGAGATAGACCTCCGCCATGCCACCACGGCCGAGCACCTGGCCCAGCTCGTACCGGCCGCCGAGGCGACGCGGCTCTTCCATGGTTACCTACCAGCCCTCTCCGTCGGTCCCGACCGTCACCCGTACGGGGTCGGGCGGTGTGCTGTCCGGGCATACCGTACCCGGCCTGTCGTGCCTGACCTGCCCGAGACCGTCACCCGATACAGGACCGGTATCGCAACGTGCACCGTTGTGAAGAAGACGTGATCGGGGTCACTTCTTCGCGAGCACCGCTTCCATCACGCTCTTGGCGATCGGGGCGGCCAGACCGCCACCGGAGATGTCGTCACGGTTCGCGCTGCCGTCCTCGACGACCACGGCCACGGCGACCGGCGAGCTGCCGTCCTTGGCCTTCGCGTACGAGAGGAACCAGGCGTACGGCTTCTCACTGTTGTTGAGGCCGTGCTGGGCGGTACCCGTCTTGCCGCCGACCGTGTAGCCGGGGATCTGCGCGTTCGTACCGGTGCCCTCGCTGACGACCGTCTCCATCATCGACTGGAGGATCTGGGCGTTCTTCTCCGACAGCGGCCGGCTCATTTCCTTCGGCGTGTGCTGCTCGATCGTGTCGAGGCTCGGCGCCTGCAGCTCGTTGACCATGTACGGCTCCATGAGCTTGCCGTCATTGGCGACGGCGGAGGCCACCATGGCCATCTGCAGCGGAGTCGCCGCGGTGTTGTACTGACCGATCGAGGACAGCGCCGTCTGCGACTTGTTCATGTTGTTGGAGAACACGGACGCGTTGGAACGGACCGGCGTGAACTGCTGCTTGTTGAAGCCGAACTTCTCCGCCGTCTCCAGCATCTTGTCGTTGCCCAGGTCGGCGCCGATCTTGCCGAAGACGGTGTTGCAGGAGTAGCGCAGGGCGACCCGCAGCGTCGCGTCCTTACAAGGGATGTTGCCCTCGTTCTTCAGCGGCGTCGTCGTGCCGGGCATCGTCCACGGCAGAGGCGTGTCCGTCTTCGCGTCCGGATCTGTGTAGAGGTTGTGCTCCAGCGCGGCCGCCGCGGTCACGATCTTGAAGGTCGAGCCGGGCGGGTACGTCTCGCGCAGGGCGCGGTTCGTGAGCGGCTTGTCCTTGTTCTTGTCGAGCTTGCTGAAGGTGTTGCCGTCCTTCTGCAGGATCCCGGCGAACGACGACGGGTCGTACGAAGGTGTCGACGCCATCGCGAGGATCGCACCCGTCCTCGGGTCGATCGCGACGGCGGCACCCTTGCCACGGCTCTTGAGACCGTCGTACGCGGCCTTCTGCGCGGCGGCGTTGAGGGTGGTGACGACGTTGCCACCCTCCTTCTTCTTGCCGGTGATCATGTCCATGGTGCGGCGGAAGAACAGCCGGTCGTCGTTGCCGGTGAGGATGCCGTCCTCGATGGACTCGATCTGGGTCGCGCCGACCAGCTGCGAGGCGTACCCGGTGACGGGCGACCACATGGGCCCGTCCTTCCAGGTCCGCTTGTACTTGAGGTCGGTGCCGTCCGTCGCCACGGAGCCCGTGATCGACTTGCCGTCGACGATGATGTCGCCGCGCGGCTGCGCGTACCGCTCGATGGCGACGCGCGGGTTCTGCTTGTCGGACTGCAGCTTGTCGGCCTGGGCGTACTGGAGCCAGTTGTCGCGGATCAGCAGGGCGAGGACGAGGAGCCCGCAGAAGATCGCGATCCGGCGCAGGGGCTTGTTCACGGTCGGACCACCTGGGTCATCTCGGCGTCGGGGCTGGGGGCGGGGGCCGGCGCCGGGCGGCGCGCGGTATCGCTGATACGGATCAGGATGCCGATCAGCGCCCAGTTCGCGATCACGGAGGAACCGCCGTACGCGAGGAACGGCATGGTCATACCGGTCAGTGGGATGAGACCCATGACACCACCGGCGACGACGAACACCTGGATCGCGAACGCGCCGGACAGACCGGCCGCGAGCAGCTTGCCGAACGGGTCACGGGCCGCGAGCGCCGTACGCAGACCGCGCTCGGCGATCAGCCCGTACATCAGCAGGATCGCCATGATGCCCGCGAGGCCGAGCTCCTCGCCGAACGTGGCGAGGACGAAGTCGGAGTTCGCGGCGAACTTGATCAGGTCGGAGTGGCCCTGGCCGAGGCCCGTGCCGAGCACACCACCGGAGCCGAACGCCCACAGGGCCTGCATCGCCTGCTCGGAGTGACCGCCGACGCCCTGCCTGCTCAGCAGGTACTCGTGCATCGGGTCGAGCCACGCCTGGACACGGCTCTGCACGTGCGGCTCGAACGAGGCGACACCGACCGCGCCGACCGCCGACATCAGCAGACCGAACACGATCCAGCTGGTGCGCTCCGTGGCGACGTACAGCATCACGACGAACATGCCGAAGAACAGCAGCGACGTACCGAGGTCCGTCTCGAAGACCAGGATCAGGATCGACATCACCCAGACGACGATGATCGGTCCGAGGTCACGGCCACGCGGCAGGTACAGGCCCATGAAACGGCGGCTGGCCAGCGCCAGCGCGTCCCGCTTCACCATCAGATAGCCCGCGAAGAACACCGCGATGACGATCTTCGCGAACTCACCGGGCTGGATGGAGAACCCGCCGATGCTGATCCAGATCTTCGCGCCGAACACGTTCATACCGAGACCCGGCACGAGCGGCAGCAGCAGCAGGATCAGCGAGCCCACCATCGAGATGTACGTGTAGCGCTGCAGGATGCGGTGGTCCTTGAGCAGCATGAGTACGCCCACGAACAGGGCGATGCCGATCGCGGAGTACATCAGCTGGTTCGGCGCGTCCGGGCTGAACGACCCGTACTGCGACTTGGCCAGCTGCTGCAGGCGCTCCGACTGGTCCAGGCGCCAGATGATGACCAGACCCATGCCGTTGAGCAGGGTCGCGATCGGCAGGAGCAGCGGATCGGCGTACGGCGCGAACCGGCGTACGACGATGTGCGCGACGCCCGCGAGCAGGCCGAGGCCCAGGCCGTAGCCCAGGAGCCCGGCGGGCAGCGAGCCGTCGATCGCCAAGCCCACGTTCGCGTACGCGAAAACGGGGATGACGACGGCGAACGCGAGGAGCGCGAGCTCGGTGTTGCGCCGGCTCGGCGCACCGATCGCGCCGATGGTCGACGTGTGTGTAGTGCTACTGCTCATGGCGTGCAAAGGCCCCCAACGGCTGCTTACTGCTTACCGCACAGCGGGACCAGCTTCTGCTCATCCTCCGAGAGGCTGGGGCCAGGTGTGGGCGTCGGTGCGGTCTTGGACTTGGCCGTTCCGGACGGCGTGGGTGTCGGACTCGGCGCTGTCTTCGCCGAGGCGCGTGACGTGGTGAAAGACGTCTTGGTGGCGCCTGTGGTGCCACCCGCCTCGCCCTCGCCGGTCTTCGCGTTCTGCTCGTTCTCCGCCTGGCGGCGCTCGGCGTCCTTCCTGCAGGCCGAGGCCTGCAGCGACAGCTCGCCGATCTTGTCCTTGGCGTCACCGAAGCTGCCCTCGGTGATCGTCGCCTCGACCTGCTTGCGCTGGTACGGCGGCAGGTACTTGAGTTCGATCTCGGGGTGGTCCGTCTCGACCTTCGACAGATTCACCCACGCCAGGTCCTGGCTGATGCCGCGGTACAGCGCGACATGCGACTCGTTCGAACCGACGTAGTACTGCGTCTGCGTCCAGCGGTAGCCGCCGTACAGGCCACCGCCCACGACGGCCAGCGCCAGGACGATGAAGAAGGATCTCTTGAGCCACTTACGGCCGCGCCGCGGCTTGACGAAGTCGTCGTCCCCGTACGAGCCGAAGCTTCCCTCGGGAGCGTAACCGGTCGGGTCACCGCTGCCGGGCGGGCCGAACTCGCCGCCGCCCTGCCCGGGCACCTGCCTTCCCGAACCGCGGCCGAGCTCCGACGCACGGCCCGCGGGGGTCTGCATCGCACCGCCGTCGTGCAGTTGGTGCTGCTGGTTCTCGGCGACCGCGCCCACGATGACCGGAGCGTCGGACAGCTGACCGGCGAGCGTGTCACCGCTGTCGATGTCCAGGACGTCCGCCACGATCACCGTGATGTTGTCCGGGCCACCGCCGCGCAGCGCCAGCTGGATCAGGTCCTGCACGGTCTCCTGCGGGCCCTGGTAGCTGGCGAGGGTCTCCTCCATCGTCTGGTGGGAGACCACGCCGGACAGGCCGTCGGAGCAGATCAAGTACCGGTCGCCGGCCCGCACCTCACGGATGGAGAGGTCGGGCTCGACGTGATCACCACTGCCCAGCGCGCGCATGAGGAGGGACCTCTGCGGGTGAGTGGTGGCTTCCTCTTCCGTGATGCGGCCCTCGTCGACGAGGCGCTGCACCCAGGTGTGGTCCTGTGTGATCTGCGTCAGCACACCGTCGCGCAGCAGATACGCGCGCGAGTCGCCGACATGCACGAGGCCGAGGCGCTGACCCGTCCACAGCAGAGCGGTCAGGGTCGTCCCCATGCCTTCCAGCTGGGGGTCCTCCTCGACCATCATCCGCAGCTGGTCGTTGGCCCGCTGCACGGCCGTGCCGAGCGACGTGAGGATGTCGGAGCCGGGAACGTCGTCGTCGAGCGCGACGATCGTCGAGATCACCTCCGACGAGGCGACCTCACCGGCGGCCTGACCCCCCATGCCGTCGGCGATCGCGAGGAGGCGCGGACCGGCGTAGCCCGAGTCCTCGTTCCCCTCGCGGATCATGCCTTTGTGCGATCCGGCGGCGAAGCGCAGTGACAGACTCATGCGCACCTCGCCCGTCGGCTCCGGGTACATCCGCACGGTGCCCACCCTCCGGTCGGGAGCGCGCTCAGGTCTTGGGTGACCGCGTCGGCTCGCTCGCTCCGCTCGCTCATTGTCGTACTACTTCCGCAGCTCGATGACGGTCTTGCCGATGCGGATCGGCGCGCCCAGCGGAATCGGTTGCGGGGTGGTCAGCCGGGCCCGGTCGAGATAGGTGCCGTTGGTGGACCCGAGGTCCTCCACGATCCACTGTCCGTCCCGGTCCGGGTAGATCCTGGCATGCTTGCTCGACGCGTAGTCGTCATCGAGGACGATCGTCGAATCGTGCGCACGGCCCAGCGTGATGGTCTGGCCCTGCAGCGCCACCGTGGTGCCCGTGAGGGTGCCCTCGGAGACGACGAGTTTCGTGGGGGCGCCGCGGCGCTGCCGCCCGCCGCCTCCACCGCTGTTCTGCTGCTGGGCGCGCTGCTGCGGCGGCGCGGCCTGGCGGGCCGCCGCCTGCTGCTGGCGCCCGCTGTCACGACGCGACCCGCGCTGGGTGACGCGCGTGCCGAACAGGTCGCTGCGGATGACCTGGACGGCCACGATCACGAACAGCCATAGAACGGCCAGGAAACCCAACCGCATGACCGTCAGGGTCAGCTCTGACATTGCCCCCGCTTCACCCTTCGGCTTGCCGGTAAATGATGGTGGTACTGCCCACGACGATCCGCGAGCCGTCGCGGAGCGTAGCGCGGGTGGTGTGCTGCCCGTCCACCACGATGCCGTTGGTGGACCCGAGATCCTGGATCGTCGAGGGCGTTCCGGTCCGAATCTCACAGTGCCGGCGAGAGACGCCGGGGTCGTCGATCCGCACATCGGCTTCGGTGCTGCGGCCGAGGACCAGCGTGGGGCGCGAGATCTGATGGCGTGTGCCATTGATCTCGATCCAGTGACGCACTTGAGCGCCGGGCAGCGGTCCTGCCTGGTTACGCGGCCGAGCTCCCGCCGGTGCCTGCCCGGGGCGGCCCGGAGGCGGCCCCGCGGGCATCGGCGGCGCGCTCGCCGGCGGCTGGCCGTACCCCCCGGCAGCATTTGCCGCCGGCGGATAGCCGTAGCCTCCGCCCGCCGCCGGGGGCGCCGAAGCGGGACCCCGGCCGGGCTGCGGCGGCTGCTGGGAGGGCTGGGACTGCTGCTGGCTGGAGCTCGACGCGAGCGTGCGGCTGCGTACCCGGTACAGACCCGTGTCCAGGTCGTCCGCCTTCTCCAGGTGGACCTTGATCGGTCCCATGAAGGTGTAGCGCTGCTGCTTCGCGTAGTCGCGCACCATGCCGGACAGCTCATCGCCGAGCTGCCCCGAGTAGGGGCTGAGGCGCTCGAAGTCCGGCGCGCTCAGCTCCACGATGAAGTCGTTGGGGACGACGGTCCGCTCGCGGTTCCAGATCGTCGCGTTGTTGTCGCACTCGCGCTGGAGGGCGCCGGCGATCTCGACGGGCTGGACCTCGGACTTGAACACCTTGGCGAAGGTGCCGTTGACCAGACCCTCGAGACGCTGCTCGAACTTCTTCAGGACTCCCATGGGGCACCTCCTCCTTCGTTTTCGTCCTGGTACTGCTTACTGATCGTATCCACGCACCGGGAAATCGGCTGGTTCCCCCTGTCAGCCCGGTCGATGAGTGTCGACCCTCACAGCTGGATCGTAGAGGGGGTCCCTGGACAGTGTCCCGCACGCGGCGGGGGAGCCGGGAGGGGACGGGGAAGGTGGGGGTGCGGGGCTTGGGGGCGGAGGCGGGATCGGAGGTGTGGACGGGGTCGCCGGTCGGGTTGCGGAGTGGGGGCGCTGTGGGGTGGCGTGGATCCCCTTCAGAGGGCTTCGGACGGCCGGCGGAGTACCGGCGGACCGCTGTCGGAGTGCTCAGGACTGCTGGCGGACCGCATCGGATGCGAGGTCAGCGGGGGTGGGCCTGCCCAGCAGGTGCCCACGAAAACGGATGTGAATCCACCCTCTGCAGCGTGCTAATCTTCTGGATGTCGGAAGGCGCTCACCCCGAAAGGGCGAGGGACCGGAAGGCACACCCAATGCGCGGGTGGCGGAATAGGCAGACGCGCTGGATTCAGGTTCCAGTGCCCGAAAGGGCGTGGGGGTTCAACTCCCCCCTCGCGCACAAGTCGGAAGCCCCGCAGATCTCAGATCTGCGGGGCTTCCGCGTTTTTTCCGGACGTGAGTGGTCCTGTGCGGGTCCTGGCTCGGGCGGGTGCGGGTCTCGGCTCCGGCGGGTTCGGCCGGTTCGGCCGTGAGGACAATCACAGTGATTGGTGAAGGGTCCCCCAGCGTCGTACGGGACGGGGGGACCCTCGGGACAGCGGTGCTTCCGTGAGCGTCGGTGACGGCGCGGAGCGTCAGGCGGCGTCGGCGGAGAAGCGTGCGGCGAGCTCCTTGGCCCGGGCGTCCGCGTCCTCCAGGGCCTTGGTGCGAGACGCCTCGGCGAGCGGGATGAGCTCGCTCATCGCCGGAGTCGTGTGCGCCAGGGTCAGCTCGGGAACGATGAAGTCCACGTCCAGGCCCAGCATCGTGCCGAGAAGGTCACGCAGGTAGTTCTGCACGTACTCGAAGGGCTCGCGCGGGGTGCCCGGCGCGTACGAGCCGCCACGGCTGGCGACGACCGTGACCGGCGTCCCCTTCGCGGACGGCGTCTCGCCGGCGGTGCGCCCCATGAGGATCACCTGGTCCAGCCAGGCCTTCAGGGTCGACGGAATCGAGAAGTTGTACATAGGGGCGCCGATCAGCACCGCGTCCGCCTGCTCCACTTCCTCGATGAGCTTCAGACGCTCGGCGAAGGCCGCGGCCTGCTCGGGGCTGTGGGTGGCGGGGTCGGCGAAACCGGCGGAGGCGCCGACCGCGTCCAGGTGCGGGACCGGGTTCACGGCCAGATCGCGGTAGATCACGGTGCCGTCGGGGTGCTGCTCCTCCCAGGTCTTGCGGAAGGCGTCGGCGACGGTGCGGGAAGCGGAGGCCGAGCCGGGCCAGACGGACGAGTCGACGTGCAGAAGGGTGGGCATTGGGGCCTCCAAAGATGCGGGTGGTCGTCCGCGTAGGTAGGTGCAGTTCTGTTCGGAGCTACTGTATGAACAGTAACTTACTTTTATTTAGTCCCCTACGAGAGGGCAGTACTCTGAAGACATGGCGGGCAACGGGGAACACGAGAGCGGTGCCGCATGCGAGGCGGGGATCCACAACCCCGAAGCGTGCAAGCGGGTCGACAGCGGCATCACCCGCGTCTTCGGGCTGCTCGGCAAGCGCTGGACGGGACTCGTCGTCTCCGTCCTCCTCCAGCACCCCGTCCACTTCGCCGACCTGCGCCGAGCCATCCCCGGCATCAGCGAGCGCATGCTCTCGGACCGCCTCACCGAACTCGGCGTCGCCGGCCTCGTCGTACGCGAGGTCGACGAAGGACCCCCGCTCCGCGTCGCCTACCGCCTGACAGAAGCAGGCGCCGCCCTCGAACCGGCACTGAAGGAACTCGGGCTCTGGGCCGAGGCGCATCTGCCTGAGGGGTAGCGGGGGCTGCGCGAGGGGAGAACCCGACCGCGCCCGTACGTCCCGATCGCGCCCTTACGTTCCGACACCGCCCCGCATGCCCCGACGCCGTGGCGGCGGTCGAGGGCTCGGGTTCGGCGCTCGGGTTCCGTCCTGCGGTTCCGCGCTCGGGTTGGGGCTTCAGGTTGGGCCCTGCGGTTCCGCGCTCGGGGTCGGTGCTCCTGTCTCCGCACTCCGATTCCGCACTCCGGTTTCCACAATCGCGGGGTTATCCACAGGCTCTGACGGGTTCCGGCCGACGGCGGTACGGTCGTTGCCAGTTGATGTTCAGAGACGGGGGAGGCGGTCCGAGTGACCGAGCTCGACACGGCGGTGCCGGTACAGCGTGAGGAACCGGCGGCTCGACGACTGCGGGCCGTCGAGGGGTTCGCGATGCGACCCTCCTCCGGATCACCCAAGCAGGAGGGCAAGGCCCTGCGCGACCGCGTACCGCGCTCCGCCCACGCGGCCCTCACCCTGCACCCCGCACGCCCCGACGCCGTCGCCGCGGTCGAGGAGTCCAACCTCGGCCGTATCGAAGAGCTCACACCCATACGGGTCGGCAGGATGGCGGCGACCCCGTTCGCGTTTCTGCGCGGATCCGCCGGCCTCATGGCCCACGACCTCGCACAGACCCCCGTCACCGGCATCGGCGCCCAGATCTGCGGAGACGCCCACGCGGCGAACTTCGGCCTGTACGCCGACGCCCGCGGCGGCCTCGTCATCGACCTCAACGACTTCGACGAAACGGTGCACGGCCCCTGGGAATGGGACGTGAAGCGACTCGCCACCTCACTCGTCCTCGCGGGTCGCGAAGCCGGAGCCGACGAGGACACCTGCCGGGAAGCCGCGCACTACGCGGTGGGCGCGTACCGCCGCACGATGCGCCTGCTGGCCAGACTGCCCGCCCTCGACGCGTGGAACGCCATCGCCGACGAGGAACTCGTCTCCCACACCGACGCCCACGACCTCGTCGGCACGCTGGAACGCGTATCCGAGAAGGCCCGCAACAACACCAGCGGAAGATTCGCCGCCAGGTCCACCGAGCTGGCCGAGGACGGCACCCGACGCTTCGTCGACGCACCACCCGTGCTGCGCCGCGTACCCGACGGGGAGGCGTCCGAGGTCGCGGCATCCCTCGGCGACTACCTGCAGACACTCTCCGAAGACCGCCTCCCCCTGCTCGGCCGCTACGTGATCCAGGACGTCGCCTTCCGCGTCGTCGGCACCGGGAGCGTGGGCACGAGGTCGTACGTGGTGCTGCTCCTCGACCACCGGGGAGAGGCACTCGTGCTCCAGGTGAAGGAAGCCCGCCCCTCCGCGCTGCTGCCGCACCTGCCCGCAGTCGGCTTCGATACACCGACGCCCGTCCATGAGGGGCGGCGCGTGGTCCTCGGACAGAAGCGGATGCAGGTCGTCAGCGACATCCTGCTCGGCTGGACGACCGTGGCCGGACGACCCTTCCAGGTAAGGCAGTTCAGAAACCGCAAGGGAAGTGTCGACCCCGCGGCTCTCGCCGCCGATCAGATGGACGACTACGGCCGCATGACGGGCGCGCTCCTCGCCCGCGCCCACGCACACAGCGCCGACCCCCGACTGATCGCCGGCTACTGCGGCAAGAACGAGGAACTGGACGAGGCCATCGCCCAGTTCGCGGTCACCTACGCGGACCGCACGGAACAGGACCACGCATCCCTGGTCAGGGCTGTGCGGGAGGGGCGGGTGGGAGCTGAGGTGGGGGTTTGAGGGGGTTGGCTTGAGGGGTGAGGGGGTGAGAGGGGTGGGGGATCGGGTTTGAGTTTGGGGTCGCGGTCGCGTACCGCTAGTCGCGGGGTCGTGGGGCGCGGATCAGGGTGGCCTGGCGGGTGCGGGGTGCGGGGTGCGGGGTGCGGGGTGCGGGGTGCGGGGTGCGGGTCGGGCTGGGCTGGAGGGCCCGAGGTGTGGGGTGGGGCTGGGCTGAATTGAGCTGATATGGGGTGGGGTGGGAGGGGGCAGGGGGAGGGGATCCCCCCCCAGAACCCTTGAAATCAGGCGTCGAGCAGGGCATCCCGGCCCGTGCCCTAGGCTGGACGGGTGACGACCCCGGAAGCCGAGTCGACCCCGTCCGAGGCCCCTGCCGCTGAGCCGCAGGGGCAGCCTGTTGCTGAGGGGCGGCCCGAGGCGCGGCTTGAGCGGGCTGTGCTCGCCGCCGAGCAGGCTCTGATCGAGTACGAGATCGCGGTGGAGACGTTCCGGGTCGAGGTGGAGAACTTCTCTCGGCTGCACCACCAGAAACTCGGACCCATGTATACGCGCCTGGACGAGCTCGAGGCGCAGATCGCCGAGGCGGTCGCCGCGCGGAGCGGGGATCCGGAGGACCTGCGTAAGGCGGACGAGGCCAGGGCGCGCGTGATGCCGATGCCCGCGGTCGAGGAGCTGTTCGATCAGTGGATGGACGGCGACGGTCTCTCGCCGGAGGCGTCCGCCATGCTCACCGATCAGCCCGTTCGGCCGCCGCAGCGTGTGCGGCCGAGCGACGAGGCCCGCAAGCTCTACCGGGAACTCGTCCGCAAGGCGCACCCGGATCTGGCGCAGGAAGAGAAGGACCGGGCGCGGCGCGAAGAGTTCATCGTGCGGGTCAACGCGGCCTACGGCCGGGGCGACGAGGCGTTGCTGAAGGAGCTGTCCGACGAGTGGGCCGCGGGGCCTGTGCCCGAGGCGCGCAAGCCCAGCCCGAGCGAGGAGCTGTACGAGCGGCTCGAGTGGCTGGCGCAGCGCAAGGAGCTGCTGACGGCCGTTGCTCAGGAGCTGGAGGAGAGCGCGATCGGCGCGATGCTGCGGATGGCGCCGGACGACCCCGACCGGCTGCTCGAGGAGATCGCGGAGCAGCTGCTCGCGCAGGTCGCCGAGCGAGAGGCTGAGCTGGAGCGGCTGATGCGCGAGCAGGCGGCCGACAGCTGAGCCGGTGGTCGAGCAGGCTGTTGGTAGTTGAGCTGCTTGGCGAGCATCCTGCTTGAGCTGGGTAGCTGGGCTGGCCGATCGGTGGCTGAGCCGAGGCCCCAGCGCCAGCGCCGCTCCCACCCTGCGTCGCTGACGGGCGTCCGCGCGGCTGACCGCCCTAGTGCCTGGCGAGTCAGGGTCCCGGATGGGGTCGGGTAGCGTCGGGGGTATGCATTTCGGATCTGGTGTGCCCACGGTTGAGGTCGGCGAGCTCGTGGACGGGGACTTTCTCCTCGATGTCCGTGAGGACGATGAGTGGCAGGCGGGTCACGCCGAGGGTGCGTTGCACATTCCAATCAGTGAGTTCGTGGCGCGTTACGGCGAGCTGACCGAGGCGGCTCCCCAGGACGGTCGGGTCAACGTGATCTGCCGGTCCGGCGGCCGTTCCGCGCAGGTGACGATGTATCTCGTGCAGCAGGGCATCGACGCGGTGAACGTGGACGGTGGCATGCAGGTGTGGGCCGCCGCCGGACGGCCTGTCGTGGACGACAAGGGCCAGTCGGGCTTCGTGCTCTGACCTCTGGCTCAGCCGAGGGGATGGGCCGCCAGTAGGTCGCCGAGTGTTTCCTCGTGGGCGGCTGCCGGGCCGAGTGACAGTTCCAGATGCTTGGCCCAGGCGTGGTAGCGGTGGAGCGGGTAGTCGGTGTCGGCGCCGAATCCTCCGTGCAGATGCTGTGCGGTCTGGACGACGCGTCGTACGCCTTCCGATGCCCAGATCTTGGCGACCGCGATGTCGCCTGCCGTGGGGAGCGCTCCGTCTGCCTGGGTGCTGATGCGCCAGGCGGCCTGCCAGAGGGTGGCCTCCATGGCGCGCAGATCGATGTATCGGTCCGCGGCCTGGACCGCGACCGCTTGGAATGTCGCCACCGGGTAGCCGAACTGTTCGCGCTTGCTCGTGTAGTCGCCGGTCATCCGGAGGACGCGTTCGCCGAGGCCCAGGGCCAGGGCGCAGGTTCCGGTGGTGAGGAGCTGGTGCAGCCGGTCCCAGGCCTCGGCGGTCTCGATGATCTGGTGGGGGTCGAGGCGCACGGAGTCGAGGTGGAGTTCGCCGAGGCGTTCGCCGGTCGTGGAGATCTGTTCGGCGAGGCTGAGTCCTTCGTGCGGGTGGGGCAGTACGGCGATGACGGTGCGGCCCTGTGGGGTGTGGGCGGGTACGGCGATGTGGTCGGCGTTGTGCGCCCAAGGCACGCCGGTCTGGGTGCCGTCGAGGATCCAGGTGTCCGTGTCGCGGCGTGCGCTGACGGCGAGTTGGGCCGGGTCGTGGCCGGTGCGGCCTGCGGAGGCGGCGGTGAGGACGAGCTCACCGCGGGCTGCCCGGAGGAGGATCCGCTCCTTCAACTCGTCGCTGCCGTAGGTCTGTACGGCGACGGCGGTCGCGGTGTGCTCCAGGAGCGGGACGCGGGCGAGTGCCTTGGCGGATTCCCGTAGGACCAGGCAGAGCGCGATGGCGTCCAGGCCCGCGCCGCCGTGTTCGGGGGCGAGCAGGAGGCTGAGCAGGTCGGCGTCGTTGAGTTTCGACCAGAGAGCTCGGTCGAAGTCGTCGGCGACCGCGCCGGGGGTGAGGGCCGGGCTCGGCACGCTGTCGGGCGCGACCGGGCCGAACACGGCCTTGGCCGCCTCGACGGCCGCCTGCTGTTCTTCGGTGAAGGTGAAGTCCACTGCCCTGTCCCTCCGTGCACCGGTTCGTCGTGGCGACCGCCAGGATCTGACGGTGCGTCAAGGTAGAACAAGTTCTACGAGAAGGGAATACGCGGAGGGAATGCGAGGGCAGTGGGGGGTGCTCAGCCGTCAGCCGTCAGCCGTCAGCCGTCAGCCGTCAGCCGTCAGCCGTCAGCCGTGAGCCGTGAGCGGTCAGCGGTCGAAGTCCAGCTCCACCGTCTCCGTGGCCGGGTGGGACTGGCAGGCGAGTACGTAGCCGGCGTCGGTCTCCTCGGGTTCGAGTGCGAAGTTCCGGTCCATGCGCACCTCGCCCGAGACGAGGAACGCGCGGCAGGTTCCGCAGACGCCGCCCTTGCAGGCGTACGGCGCGTCGGGGCGGTTGCGCAGCACTGTCTCCAGGAGTGATTCGCCGTCGTCGACGGGCCAGGTGCCGGAGCGGCCGTCGAGCTGGGCGGTGACCGTGGAGTGCGCGAGGGCCGGTGCGGGGCGGGCGGGTGCCGCTCCGTCGTCGACGTGGAAGATCTCCTCGTGGATGCGGGCTCTTCGTACTCCGAGGGCGCGCAGCGTGCGCTCCGCTTCTTGTACGAGTCCGAAGGGCCCGCACAGGTACCAGCCGGCTACCTCGTCTACGGGGAGCAGCGCGGGCAGGAGGGTCGTCAGGCGCTCCTGGTCGAGGCGGCCGGAGTCGAGGCCGGCCTGCTGTTCCTCCCGGGACAGGACCGTGACCAGCTGGAACCGGTCGGGGTAGCGGTCCTTCAGGTCGGCCACCTCGTCCAGGAACATCGTCGACGCGGCGGTGCGGTCGCTGCGGATGAGGCAGAAGCGGGCGTGCGGTTCGCGGGCGAGCAGGGTGGCCGCGATCGACAGGACCGGGGTGATGCCGCTGCCGCCGACCACGGCGGCGTAGAGCCCGGGGGCGGGCTCGAGGATGAAGCGGCCGGCGGGGGTCATGATCTCAAGGGTGTCGCCGACGGCGATCTCCTTGAGGGCGTACGTCGAGAAGGAGCCGCCTTCGACGAGGCGGACGCCGACGCGGAGGGTCCGAGGGCCTTCGGGGCCCGGGGCCGGCGAGCAGATCGAGTACGTGCGCCGGATCTCGCCGTCGTCGGCCGGGCGGCGCAGGGCGAGGTGCTGGCCCGGCGCGTGGCGGAATTCCTTGCGAAGAGATTCGGGGACCTCGAAGGTGAGGGCCACGGAGTCATCGGTGAGCCGGTCGACCGCGGCTATGCGGAGCTGGTGGAAGCGGGCCATCACAGCTCCTTGAAGTGGTCGAAGGGTTCGCGGCAGTCGAGGCAGCGCCGCAGGGCCTTGCAGGCGGTGGAGGAGAAGCGGCTCAGCAGTTCGGTGTCCGTGGATCCGCAGTGCGGGCAGTGCAGAGGGGCGTCGCCTGCCTCGGGGGCGCCGAGGAGCGTCGCGGCGGCCGCGTCGGCAGCTGTGCGCGTGGGTGGTGTGGTGCGGGTGGGACCCAAGACGACGGTCACCGGTCCCTGGTGCTCCCGGACGGCGCGGGGTGGAGCTATGCCGAACTCCCGGAGCTTGCGGCGGCCCTCGTCCGTGATGTCGTCCGTGGTCCAGGCGGGTGCGAGCACCCGCCGGACGGTGACGTCCGGTATTCCGCGCTCGTGCAGGACGCGCTCGATGTCCGTGGACATGGCCTCGACGGCCGGACAGCCCGTGTAGGTGGGGGTCAGCTCCACCTCGACGCTGCCGGGGTTGAGGCAGTGGACGGCGCGGAGCACGCCCAGCTCTTCCAGGGTGAGTACGGGCAGTTCGGGGTCGGGCACGGAGCCGGCGAGGCGGCGCAGCTCAGCTTCGAGTGGCGTCTCCGGTCGGTCGGCGGTGTCCTGGGGGGAGGCCTCGGGAGCTTTGGTCACCATGACGCCCCCGGGTGGCTGCGGTGGAGGTGCTGCATCTCGGCGAGCATTCGTCCGAACGGTTCCGTGTGCAGGCCCTGGCGTCCGGCGCCGGCGCTCCAGGCCCCGGTCCGCGGTCCCTCCGGGACGGCCAGGGTCGCCCGCTCCAGGACGGCGGTGACCGACGCGGTCCAACTGGCCTCCATCTCAGGCCAGTCGATGTCGATGCCGTCGACGGGCTGGAACATCTCTCCGGTGTGGCGCCAGAGTGCGTCGCAGGCTTGCTGCATCCGGTCGTGGCTTTCGGCGGTGCCGTCCCCGAGGCGTACGGTCCACTGCTCGGCGTGGTCCTGGTGGTACGCGACCTCCTTGACCGCCTTGGCGGCGAGACCGGCGAGCGGTCCGCCGGTCTCGGCGAGACGGCCGTACATGAGGCGCTGGTACGTGGAGAAGTACAGCTGTCGGGCGATGGTGTGGGCGAAGTCTCCGTTGGGCTGTTCGACCAACTGGACGTTGCGGAAGGCGCGTTCCTCGCGCAGGTAGGCCAGCTCGTCCTCGTCGCCGACGAGGGAGAGCAGGACCCGGGCCTGGCCGAGGAGGTCGAGCGCGATGTTGGCCAGGGCGACTTCTTCTTCGAGGACCGGGGCGTGCCCGGCCCACTCCCCCAGTCGGTGCGACAGCACGAGCGCGTCGTCGCCCAGGGCGAGCGCCGCGGCAGCGGTGACGGCGCCGGCGGAAGAGGCGGGGTTCAGGGACGTGGTCACAGGTGCTTCACCCCTTCCGGGATCTCGTAGAACGTCGGGTGCCGGTACGGCTTGTCGGCGGCGGGCTCGAAGAAGGGGTCCTTCTCGTCGGGCGAGGAGGCGGTGATCGAGGTGGACGGGACGACCCAGATCGAGACGCCTTCGCCGCGGCGGGTGTACAGATCGCGTGCGTTACGCAGGGCGAGTTCGGCGTCCGGCGCGTGCAGGCTTCCCGCGTGAGTGTGCGACAGTCCGCGCCGGGAGCGTACGAATACCTCCCACAGCGGCCAGTCCTTCGCGTCGCTCATGCCGTCGCCTTTCCGTTCGCCCCGGAGTGCTTCGCCTCGGAGTGTTTCGCCGCGTGGGCCGCGGCCGCTTCCCTGACCCAGGCGCCCTCGTCGTGCGCCTGCCTGCGCTGGGTGATCCGCTGTTCGTTGCACGGTCCGTTGCCCTTGAGGACCTCCCAGAACTCCGTCCAGTCGATGGCTCCGAAGTCGTGGTGCCCGCGCTCCTCGTTCCACACGAGGTCCGGGTCGGGGAGGGTGAGCCCGAGGGACTCGGCCTGCGGGACGCAGATGTCTACGAAGCGCTGGCGCAGCTCGTCGTTCGAATGGCGCTTGATCTTCCACTCCATCGACTGCGCGGAGTGCGACGACTCGTCGTCCGGAGGGCCGAACATCATCAGCGACGGCCACCACCAGCGGTCGACGGCGTCCTGCGCCATCGCGTGCTGGGCCTCGGTGCCGCGGCTCAGGGCGAGGAGCAGTTCGTAGCCCTGGCGCTGATGGAAGGACTCCTCCTTGCAGATCCGCACCATGGCGCGCGCGTACGGCCCGTACGAGCAGCGGCACAGGGGGACCTGGTTCGTGATTGCCGCGCCGTCCACGAGCCAGCCGATGGCGCCGACGTCCGCCCAGGTCAGCGTCGGGTAGTTGAAGATCGACGAGTACTTCTGACGGCCGCTGTGCAGCTTGTCGAGGAGCTCGTCGCGGCCCGTGCCGAGTGTTTCGGCGGCGCTGTACAGGTACAGGCCGTGGCCGGCCTCGTCCTGGACCTTGGCCATCAGGATCGCCTTGCGGCGCAGCGAGGGGGCGCGCGTGATCCAGTTGGCCTCCGGCTGCATGCCGATGATCTCGGAGTGGGCGTGCTGCGCGATCTGGCGCACGAGCGTCGCGCGATAGGCGTCCGGCATCCAGTCCCGGGGCTCGATGCGCTCCTCCGCCGCGACGGCGGTGTCGAACGCTGTCTGGTACGCGGCGGTGCCCGGCGCCTGGCCCGGGGCGGTGCCGGTGGCGTCGGACGTGGCGTGGGCCGCCTGTGTCCGCGCCGCTTGGTGCGCAGCTGCTGTCGCCATCCCGGTCTCCCTCGACCTTGAGCGAATCTCCCGACCGATCGTTCGGTTCGTTGGATTCAATGGTGGGACGTGGCGCCGTAGGGTGTCAACCCTGCGAGGTCCGCCTGTGGATAAGTCCCACGCCTCTGTGCCTCGCGTGCGCGGCTGAGTACCGTGCCGGTGCGGCGGCGGGAGCGGGCCGTGGGGCGAGGAATCGGTTCGGCAAAAGCGCGGACCGGAAACATCGGGAGACTCGGGGAAACGGGGCGGCATGGACGCGTACGACAAGGGCCCGACCGCCCGGCGTTCCGGCCCGGAACCGCTGCCGGATCGTTTGCGGGGCCCTTCCCCGGACGAGGTACCTGAGGCCGGCCATGTACTTGAGGCCGGGCAAGTGCCTGAGCCGGATCTCCCGTCCCCGTCCCTCACACCCCCACCCCTCGCACCCTCACCCTCGCCCTCATCCGCTGTGCCCCGCATAGGCCTGTCGGCCCTCTCCCTCCGCTACCAGATCGCCGCCGCCTGCGCGCTCGTCGTGGTCGCTCTCGTGGCGTGTGTGCACGTCGCGATGGTGTTTCTGCACGTCGCTCCGTCCAACACGGTCTCCAAGCAGTACGGCCGGGCCGTCGACAGCTGGATCTATCCGGAGTTCGAGCAGAACTGGAAACTGTTCGCGCCGAACCCGCTCCAGCAGAACATCGCCGTGCAGGCCCGCGCGGAGGTCCGTACGGCCGACGGCGGTACGCGTACGACCGGCTGGTACGACCTGTCCGCACGGGACGGCGCCGACATCGACGGGAATCTGCTGCCCAGCCACACGCAGCAGAACGAGTTGCGCCGGGCCTGGGACTTCTATGTGTCCGCGCACGACAGCGAGAACCGCCCGAACGGTCTGCGCGGCCAGCTCTCCGAGCGCTACATCCGCCGGATCGCCGTCCTGCGGCTGTCCCACGAGGACGGGCTGACGGCCGACGGCAAGACGGCCGCCGGCAAGCAGCCCACCATCGCCCGCGTCCAGGTCCGCTCGCGGACCACCAACGTGGCGCCGCCCCCGTGGAGCGACGAGAAAGTGGATCCCAAGCCCCTCTACCGGGAGGTTCCCTGGTGGACGGTGACGGTCGCGGACCGGGCACTCGACAGCAACAGCAACAGCAACAGCCAGGGTCAGGGTCAAAACGGCAACAGCACGCGCGCGCGTGCTGCCTCTGACGGGACGGATGCCCGGTGAACCGCATCGACCGCGTCACCGGGTCCGCCCTCGGGCCCTACCAGAGCGCAGTGATCCGAATCGGTTTCTCCGCGACCTGGCTGCTGTTCCTGCTGCGCGAGTTCCCCAACCGCCACGAGCTGTACGGGCCCGACGGGCCGTGGAGCTGGGACATGGCGCAGCAGCTCATCGCCGGCAACGGCGCCTTCACCGCTCTGATGTGGTCGGACGGCCGCGTCTGGTTCGAGATCGTCTACGCCGCCGCGGTCGTGAGCAGCGCACTTCTGATGCTGGGCTGGCGCACCCGGACCATGTCCGTCCTGTTCATGATCGGCGTGCTCTCACTGCAGAACCGCAGCATCTTCATGGGCGACGGCGGCGACAACGTCATCCATCTGATGTCGATCTATCTGGTGTTCACGCGGTGCGGGCTGGTCTGGTCGCTGGATGCGCGGCGAGCGGCACGCGTGCGTGAGCACTTTGCGCGTGAGGGCGACATCGGCCCGTCCGACGTGGTGGGTCCGTTGCTGTGGTGGCTCGCGGGGCTCGGGCTCTCCGTGATCACGTTCATGGGGGTCGTGAGCGGGGGCTGGCTGGTCGTGTTCTGGGGGCTGTGGGCCGTGCAGGGCCTGTGGTGGGCGGTGAACCGGAGGGACCCGTACAGTGAGCGCCGGCAGCTGCTCGACGTGATCGCGAACTTCGCGCACAACGCCGCGCTTCTCGTGATCATGGCGGAGGCGTGTCTGATCTACGCGACCGCCGGCTGGTACAAGATCCAGGGCAGTCGCTGGCAGGACGGGACGGCGGTCTACTACCCGCTCCACCTGGACTACTTCTCGCCCTGGCCGGCCCTCGGTGATCTGCTCGCCTCCCACGGGCTGATGGTGATGCTCGTGTCGTACGGGACCGTCGCCGTACAGGTCGCCTTCCCGTTCACGCTGTTCAACCGGCGCTTCAAGAACGTCCTACTGGTCGCCATGATGTGCGAGCACGCGGCGATCGCCGTGCTGCTCGGGCTGCCGTTCTTCTCGCTCGCGATGATCGCCGCCGACGCGGTGTTCCTGCCGACGCCGTTCCTGAAGCGACTGGGTGGATGGGTGGCACGCGCGCGTGGAGGCGTGTTTTCCCGTTCGGCCGGTGCCTCTACGGTTCCGGGGCCTCGCGCCGCGGAGAGCCCCGACCAGGCCCACGTAGGCTTCACGTCGTGAGCGGGGCGAACGGCGTGCACAGGCACACAGGGTGAACAGGCAAGCAGCATGAGCAGGCACACAGCATGAGCAGGGCGCACGGCATGAACGGGCGAGCAGCATGAGCAGGGCGGATAGCGCCGGCGTCGACGAATGGCGCGCCCGTGCCGAGACGTCCGTCCTCCTCGACGGGTTCCACGCGCTCAAGCACGCCCTGCGTTTCGGTGCGCGCGTGCCCGTGGCCCTGGCTGCCAGCCGTGCCGCCGCGCTCGCCCTGGCCGAGGAGCTCGCCCCGGACGTGCGGGATGCCCTTGACGGGCTTTTGGTGGAGGTGCCGGAGGAGACGCTGCGAGCCCTCGTGCCGCGTCTGCATCCCACGGGGGTGGCCGCGCTGGCGGTGCGTCCCGACCGGGCGGCGAACCTGGCCGCCGTGGCGCACCTGCCGAGGACCGCGCCCGTCGTCGTCCTCGACAACCCCCGCAACCTCGGCAACGCGGGCGCCGTCATCCGGCTCGCCGCGGGCTTCGGGGCGACGGGCGTCGTCATGACCGGCAGCCTCGACCCCTGGCATCCGACTGTCGTACGCGGTGGTGCGGGCCTGCACTTCGCGACGGCGGTCGAGCGCCTGGCGGTGGAGGAGCTGCCGCCGGGGCCCGTGTACGCGCTCGATCCGGAGGGCGAGGACATCCGGGGGACTGCGCTGCCGGACGACGCGCTGCTCGCCTTCGGCTCGGAGCGCAGCGGCCTGTCGCCCGAACTGCGCGCCCGCGCCGACCATTTGGTGTCGCTGCCGATGCGGGCGCAGGTCTCCAGCTACAACCTGGCGACGAGCGTCGGCATGACGCTCTTCCACTGGAGCACCTGTGGCACGCCGGGCGGTCCCGCGGGCCGCCCGGCTGCCTGAGCTGACGCCGGTCGGAGGCCTCAGGCCTCCTTGCGCACCTCCACCACCCGGAAGCGGTTCGACACGAACGCTCCGTCGCACAGCGCCGCGTTGGCCGCGGGGTTGCCGCCGGAACCGTGGAAGTCCGAGAACGCCGCCGTCTGGTTCACGTACACCCCGCCCGTGAGGTTGATGGACAGCTGGGCGCACTCTTCGAGGCAGACCTCTTCGACGGCTTCGACGACCTCGTCGGAGGTCGTGTACGCGCCGACCGTCATCGCGCCCTTGTCGCGCACCGTGCGCCGCAGCAGGTCCAGTGCGTCCGTCGTGGAGTCGACGGCGACGGCGAAGGAGACCGGGCCGAAGCACTCGCTGAGGTAGGCGGACTCGGAGTCGGCGCCGTCCCAGAACTTCCGCGCGCCGTCCTGCTTGACGATCATCGGCGTACGGACGACGGCGCCCGGGAACTCCGGGTTGCTGATCTCCCGTGAGGCGAGGGCGACTTCGCCGAGGCCGGAGGCGGCCTCCAGGCGGGACTTCACGTCCGGGTTCACCAGGGCGCCGAGCAGCGCGTTCGCCCGGGCGTCGTCGCCGAGGAGGCCGCCGACCGCGGCCGCGATGTCGGTGACCACCTCGTCGTACGTCTTGGGGCCCTCGTCCGTGCTGATGCCGTCGCGCGGGATGAGCAGGTTCTGCGGGGTGGTGCACATCTGGCCGCTGTACAGGGACAGGGAGAACGCGAGGTTCGCCAGCATTCCCTTGTAGCGGTCGGTCGAGTCGATGACGACCGTGTTGACGCCGGCCTTCTCCGTGTAGACCTGTGCCTGCCGGGCGTGCGTCTCCAGCCAGTCGCCGAACGCCGTCGAGCCCGTGTAGTCGATGATCTTGATCTCGGGGCGCAGGGCGATCGTCTTGGCGATGCCTTCGCCGGGCTTCTCGGCGGCCAGTGCCACCAGATTCGGGTCGAAACCGGCCTCGGCGAGGACCTCGCGGGAGACCTGGACGGTGAGGGCGAGGGGCAGCACCGCGCGCGGGTGGGGCTTCACCAGGACGGGGTTGCCGGTGGCGAGGGAGGCGAAGAGGCCCGGATATCCGTTCCACGTGGGGAACGTGTTGCAGCCGATGAGGAGCGCGATGCCGCGCCCGACCGGCGTGAACTGCTTGCCGAGGACGAGGGGGTCGCGCTTGCCCTGCGGCTTGGTCCACTCCGCCGCGTCCGGTGTGCGTACCTGCTCGACGTACGCGTACGCCACCGCTTCGAGCCCGCGGTCCTGCGCGTGCGGGCCGCCCGCCTGGAACGCCATCATGAAGGCCTGGCCGCTGGTGTGCATCACGGCGTGCGCGAACTCGTGCGTACGCGCGCTGATCCGGGCCAGGATCTCCAGGCATACGGCGGCGCGTGCCTCGGCGCCCGCCTCGCGCCACGCGCGCATGCCCGCGCGCATCGCGGGGAGCAGGACATCGAGGTCGGGGTGCGGGTAGGTCACGCCCAACTCGACGCCGTACGGCGAGATGTCGCCGCCCACCCAGTCGTCCGTGCCGGGCTGGCCGAGGTCGATCCGGGTGCCGGAGAGCGCGTCGAAGGCGGCCTTGCCCTCGGGCATGCTCAGGCTTCCGTGCTCTCCGTAGGCCTTGGGGTGCTCGGGGTGCGGCGACCAGTACGCGCGCGTACGGATCGCTTCCAGCGCTTGGTCAAGGGTGGGCCGGTGCTTGGCGATCAGGTCGTGCGCGGTGACTTCGGCGGCCATGGCGGACCAACTCCTCGTCGAGACGGCTCTTCGTCGAGCCGGCGAGCTGGGCAGGAACAGCTGGGCAGGAACAGCTGGGCAGGAACAGCTGGGCAGGAACAGCTGGGCAGGAACAGGCAGACACGGCTAGAGTAACCGAACGATCGGTCGGGACAAGGGGGTCCGTCGAACCTGTGGAAAACTTCGCGCCCGCCGCTGCGCCCCGACCCCCGGGCCTTCGGCCGTCGTTCCGTGCGGGAGGATCGCGACCATGACAGCACTCGAGCTCGGCAGCCCCGAACGCCTTGTGGGCGTGGTGGGCACCGGCACCATGGGCCAGGGCATCGCCCAGGTCGCCCTGACCGCCGGCCACCCCGTCCGGCTCTACGACGCCGTGCCGGGACGCGCCCGGGAGGCTGCGGACGCCATCGCCGCGCGCCTGGACCGCCTGGTCTACAAGGGCAGGCTCGACGCGGCCGAGCGCGACGCCGCCCGCGCGCGTCTGAGCCCCGCAGAGTCCCTCGAGGAGTTCGCGGGGGCGGCGCTCGTCGTCGAGGCCGTACTGGAGCGGCTCGACGTGAAACAGCAGCTGTTCACGGACCTGGAGGAGATCGTCGGGGACGACTGTCTGCTCGCGACCAACACCTCGTCCCTGTCCGTCACGGCCGTCGGCGGCGCGCTGCGCCTGCCGGGCCGCCTCGTCGGCCTGCACTTCTTCAACCCCGCGCCCCTGATGCCCCTGGTCGAGGTGGTCTCCGGGGCGGCGACCGACGTCACGGCGGCCACGCGCGCGTACGAGACGGCCCGCGCCTGGGGCAAGACGCCCGTCGTGTGCGCCGACACCCCCGGATTCATCGTCAACCGCATCGCGCGCCCCTTCTACGCCGAGGCGTTCGCGGTCTACGAGGAGCAGGGCGCCCAGCCCGCCACCATCGACGCCGTCCTGCGCGAGTGCGGCGGCTTCAAGATGGGCGCCTTCGAACTGACGGACCTCATCGGGCAGGACGTCAACGAAGCGGTCACCCGCTCCGTGTGGGAGGCCTTCTTCCAGGACGTGAAGTTCCGGCCGTCCCTCGCCCAGCGGCGCCTGGTCGAGGCCGGCATGCACGGCCGCAAGACAGGCCGCGGCTGGTACGCGTACGCGGACGGCGAGGAGCGCCCGGAGCCGCACACCGCGCAGCCCGCCCAGGCGCCCGCCTACGTCGTCGCCGAGGGCGATCTGGGGCCTGCCGCCGAACTCCTCACTCTGATCCGCGAGGCGGGCATCCCGGTGCGCGAGGAGGACGAGGACAACGGCACGCGCCTGGTCCTTCCCAGCGGTGGCCAGCTCGCCCTCGCGGACGGCCAGACGTCGGTCGAGTACCGGGACGTCATCTACTTCGATCTCGCGTTCGACTACCGAGCCGCCACCCGCCTCGCTCTCGCGACCTCTCAGGAAGCGTCCCCGCAGACCCTGCGCGAGGCCACCGGGCTCTTCCAGGCCATCGGCAAGGACGTGAGTGTCATCGGGGACGTGCCCGGCATGATCGTCGCCCGCACGGTCGCGCGGCTCATCGACCTGGCGCACGACGCCGTCGCCAAAGGAGTGGCCACTCCGGAGGACATCGACACGGCGATGCGCCTGGGCGTCAACTACCCGCTGGGGCCTGTCGAGTGGAGCAGGAAGCTCGGCAAGAACTGGGCGTACTCCCTCCTCGACGATCTGCACCTGCGCGACCCGTCCGGCCGTTACGCGCCCTCGCTCGCGCTCTACCGCCACTCGTACGCCTCCGACAAGCGGGAGGGCTCCGCATGACCACCGCAAGGCGCGACACCTACACGCCCGAGACCCTCCTGTCGGTCGCCGTGCGGGTCTTCAACGAGCGTGGCTACGACGGCACGTCGATGGAACATCTCTCCAAGGCGGCCGGTATCTCCAAGTCGTCGATCTACCACCACGTCGCCGGCAAGGAGGAACTGCTGCGCCGCGCCGTCAGCCGCGCGCTCGACGGCCTCTTCGGGATCCTGGGCGAGGAGCACGCGCGCGTGGGGCGCGCCGTCGAGCGCCTGGAGTACGTCACCCGGCGCATGGTCCAGGTCCTGATATCCGAGCTGCCGTACGTGACCCTGCTGCTGCGTGTGCGCGGGAACACCGACACGGAGCGCTGGGCGATGGAGCGGCGCAGGGAGTTCGACCACCAGGTGGCCGAGCTCCTGAAGGCGGCCGCGGCCGACGGTGACGTGCGGGGCGACATCGAGGTGCGGCTCGCGACCCGCCTCGTGTTCGGCATGATCAACTCGATCGTGGAGTGGTACCGGCCGGGCGGCCGGGGCATGGACGACCGCGAAGTCGCCGACGCCGTCGTGCAGTTGATCTTCGGAGGGCTGCGCAAGGAGGGCTGACGGCCCCCGGGCGCGTCAGGCGTCCGGCTCCAGGTCCTCCTCCTCGAACACCAGCAGCGTCCGCGTGCTCAGCACCTCCGGCATGGCCTGGAGCTTGGTGAGCACCAGTTCCCGCAGTGACCTGTTGTCCTGCGTGTGCACCATCAGGAGCACATCGAAGTCGCCGCTGACCAGCGCGATGTGCGAGGCCTCCGGGAGCCGGCGCAGCTGCTCGCGCACGGTGCGCCAGGAGTTCTGGACGATCTTGAGCGTGATGTACGCGGAGGCGCCCTGCCCTGCCCGCTCGTGGTTGACGCGGGCGCCGAAGCCGCGGATGACGCCGTCGTCGATGAGCCGGTTGATGCGCGCGTAGGCGTTGGCCCGTGACACATGGACGCGCTCGGCGACGGAGCGTATAGAGGCGCGGCCGTCCATCTGGAGCATCTGCAGGATGTCGCGGTCGATCGCGTCCAGCGGGCGCGGCTGGTACTCGGGGCGGCCGTCGGGCGGCCGGTGCGGCGAGTCCGGACGGCCGACGGGGCCGGTGTCGGGCGCTCGGGGCGAGGACTCGGGGCGGTCGCCTCCCGGGCCGTCGGCCATTCGTTCAGATGCCATGTCCCCCCGCCTCCCTACCATGGACGTACTGCGTCCATCCCAGGCTGTGCAGAACCGTTTGTCCACAGCCTGGAGGTGCCTGTAGCCAAAATGTGCCGACGACCGAACAATCGGTAGGTGAGGCGCATCACACCGGCGCGTCTTTCAGCCGCTTCCAACGAGGAGGTGCCGTCATGACGGTCATGGAGCAGCGGGACGCCTACCGGCCGACCCCGCCGCCCGCCTGGCAGCCGCGCACGGATCCCGCGCCGCTGCTGCCCGACGCCGAGCCGTTCCGGGTTCTCGGCACCGACGCCGCGGCCAAGGCCGACGCCCGGCTTCTGCGCCGGCTGTACGCGGAGGTGGTGCGCGGGCGCAGGTACAACGCGCAGGCGACCGCCCTGACGAAGCAGGGCCGGCTCGCGGTCTACCCCTCCAGCACCGGACAGGAGGCCTGCGAGGTCGCGGCCGCCCTCGTCCTGGAGGAGCGCGACTGGCTCTTCCCCAGCTACCGGGACACCCTCGCCGCCGTCGCCCGCGGCCTCGACCCCGTACAGGCCCTGACCCTGCTGCGGGGCGACTGGCACACCGGGTACGACCCGCGCGAGCACCGCGTCGCCCCCCTGTGCACGCCGCTTGCGACCCAGCTCCCGCACGCCGTGGGACTCGCGCACGCCGCCCGCCTCAAGGGTGACGACGTGGTCGCGCTCGCCATGGTCGGCGACGGGGGCACCAGCGAGGGCGACTTCCACGAGGCGCTGAACTTCGCCGCGGTGTGGCAGGCCCCGGTCGTCTTCCTCGTCCAGAACAACGGCTTCGCGATCTCCGTACCGCTCGCCAAGCAGACCGCCGCCCCGTCCCTGGCACACAAGGCCGTCGGTTACGGGATGCCTGGTCGCCTGGTGGACGGCAACGACGCGGCGGCCGTGCACGAGGTCCTCACCGAAGCCGTGCGCCACGCGCGCGAAGGGGGCGGCCCGACCCTCGTCGAGGCGGTCACCTACCGCATGGAGGCGCACACGAACGCGGACGACGCCACGCGCTACCGCGTCGACGCCGAGGTCGACGCCTGGCGTGACCACGACCCGATCCTGCTCCTGGAGCGGGAGTTGACGGAGCGCGGACTCCTCGACGAGGAAGGCATACGGGCCGTGCGCGACGACGCCGAGAAGATGGCCGCCGACCTGCGCGAGCGCATGAACCAGGACCCGGTGCTCGACCCCATGGACCTCTTCCGTGATGTCTACGCCGAGCAGACGACGCAACTGCGCGAGCAAGCCGCCCAGTTGCGTGCCGAGCTCGACGCCGAGGCGGACGGGGCGGACCGATGACGACTGTCGCCGCCAAGCCGGCCACCATGGCGCAGGCCTTCGGCCGCGCCCTGCGCGACGCCATGGCCGCCGACCCCTCCGTGCACGTCCTCGGTGAGGATGTCGGCACACTGGGCGGCGTCTTCAGGGTCACCGACGGACTCGCCAAGGAGTTCGGTGACGCCCGCTGCACGGACACTCCGCTCGCCGAGGCGGGCATCCTCGGCACCGCGGTCGGCATGGCCATGTACGGCCTGCGGCCCGTCGTCGAGATGCAGTTCGACGCGTTCGCCTACCCGGGCTTCGAGCAGCTGATCTCGCACGTCGCGAAGATGCGCAACCGCACCAGGGGCGCGATGCCGATGCCCCTCACCGTGCGCGTGCCCTACGGCGGCGGCATCGGCGGCGTAGAGCACCACAGCGACTCCTCCGAGGCCTACTACATGGCCACCCCGGGCCTCCATGTCGTCACGCCCGCGACCGTCGCCGACGCCTACGGCATGATGCGCGCCGCCATCGCCTCCGACGACCCCGTCGTCGTCCTCGAGCCCAAGCGGCTGTACTGGTCGAAGGACTCCTGGAACCCCGAGCACCCGACGGACGTGGAGCCCATCGGGCGGGCCGTGGTCCGGCGGCCCGGCAGCAGCGCCACCCTCATCACGTACGGGCCGTCGGTGCCGGTCTGCATGGAGGCGGCCGAGGCCGCGCGCGCCGAGGGCTGGGATCTGGAAGTCGTCGATCTGCGCTCCCTGGTGCCGTTCGACGACGAGACGGTCAGCGCCTCCGTGCGCCGCACCGGGCGGGCCGTTGTCGTACACGAGTCGGGCGGTTTCGGCGGGCCCGGCGGTGAGATCGCCGCGCGGGTCACCGAGCGCTGCTTCCACCACCTGGAGGCGCCGGTCCTGCGGGTGGCCGGGTTCGACATCCCGTATCCGCCGCCGATGCTGGAGCGGCACCATCTGCCGGGGGTCGACCGGATCCTGGACGCGGTCGCCCGGCTTCAGTGGGAGGCGGGCAGCTGATGGCACAGGTCCTCGAATTCAAGTTGCCCGACCTCGGCGAAGGCCTCACCGAGGCGTCGATCGTCACCTGGCTCGTCCAGGTCGGCGACGTCGTGGCGGTGGACCAGCCGGTCGTCGAGGTGGAGACCGCGAAGGCGATGGTCGAGGTGCCGTGTCCCTACGGGGGCGTGGTGACAGCCCGCTTCGGCGAGGAAGGCAGCGAACTCCCCGTCGGCTCACCCCTCCTGACGGTCGCCGTGGGCACACCGGCCGAGGAGGAGGGCGACGACGAGGGATCCGGGAACGTCCTGGTGGGATACGGCACCGCGGCCGCGCCTGCGCGTCGGCGCCGGGTCCGCCGGCAGGACGCCGTCCCTGCGGCTGCGCCCGCGGCACCCGGGCGGACGGCCCCTTCCGTCTCCCCCGCACCGCCTCCGGAGGCGACACCGCGGAGCGGACCCGTGCCGGTCATCTCCCCCCTCGTGCGCAAACTCGCCCGTGAACACGGCGTCGATCTGCGCGAGTTGCCCGGGTCGGGGCCCGACGGCCTCATCCTGCGGGCCGATGTCGAGAGCGCCATGCGGGAGACGGTGCAGGTACGGACCCACGTGGCCGAAGCGGAAGCCGTGGCCCCGGCCGCGACCCAGGTCTCCGCCCAGGCTCCGACCCCGTCGGACACGAGCGCGGACGGCATCCGAGTCCCCCTGCGCGGCATACGAGGCGCCGTAGCCGACAAGCTCAGCCGCAGCCGCCGCGAGATCCCCGACGCGACCTGCTGGGTGGACGCCGACGCCACGGAGTTCATGCACGCGCGCGTGGCCATGAACGCGGCCGGCGGCGGGAAGATCTCCGTACTCGCCCTGCTCGCCCGCATCTGCACCGCCGCCCTGGCCCGCTACCCGGAGCTCAACTCCCGGGTCGACCTGGCGGCCCGCGAGGTCGTGCAGCTCGACGCCGTGCACCTCGGGTTCGCCGCCCAGACCGAGCGCGGACTCGTCGTCCCTGTCGTGAAGGACGCGCACGGGCGCGACGCCGAGTCCCTCAGCGCCGAGTTCGCCCGCCTCACGGAGGCGGCGCGGGCCGGGCGGCTGACGCCCGGGGAACTCACGGGCGGCACGTTCACGTTGAACAACTACGGCGTCTTCGGCGTCGACGGTTCGACGCCGATCATCAACCACCCCGAGGCCGCCATGCTTGGCGTGGGCCGGATCATCCCCAAACCCTGGGTCCACCAGGGGGAGTTGGCGGTGCGGCAGGTCGTCCAGCTGTCGCTCACCTTCGACCATCGGGTGTGCGACGGCGGCACGGCGGGCGGCTTCCTGCGCTACGTGGCGGACTGCGTCGAACAGCCGGCGGTGCTCCTGCGCACCCTGTGAGGACGAGCGGCCCGCCCCCGCCCACCCCGATGTGACGTAAATCCTCGCGGGTGCGGGCCGTTTCCGGGGGTCTCAATGATCCTTCGTGCGCCCATACTCGGGGGATGAACGCTGCTCCCGCGCCGAGCCGCCCCGCCCACGACGCCGTCGTGCTCGCCGGCGGCGCCGCCAGACGGCTCGGCGGCACGGACAAGCCCGCGGTCCGCGTCGGCGGCAGGCCGCTGCTCGACCGGGTCCTGGCCGCCTGCGCCACGGCCGGCACCACGGTCGTCGTCGCCGAACCCAGACCCACCGCGCGCCCCGTGCGCTGGTCCCGCGAGGACCCGCCGGGCGGCGGGCCGGTGGCCGCGCTCGACGCCGGCCTGCGCGCCACCACGGCCGACCAGGTCCTCGTCCTCTCCGCCGACCTGCCCTTCCTGAGCGAGCAGACCGTACGGCGCCTCCTCGACGCCCTGAACGCGGGAACGGCGGACGGGGTCGTGCTCACCGATGCCGACGGCCGGGACCAGCCGCTCGTCGCGGCCTACCGCAGCGCACCCCTGCGCCACCACCTCGCCGAACTCGCCGCCGCTCACGACGACGGCCTGTCCGGGCTGCCCCTGCGGCTGCTCGTCGGCCGGCTCGAACTCACCCGCATCACCGACCCGGTCGCGTCCTTCGACTGCGACACCTGGGACGACATCGCCGCCGCCCGGTCACGTATCAGGGAGCATGGGCACGTGTTGGATGAATGGATCTCCGCAGCCAAGGACGAACTGGGCATCGAGCTCGACGTCGACACCGGCGTCCTGCTCGACCTCGCCCGCGACGCCGCGCACGGTGTGGCCAGGCCGGCCGCTCCCCTGACGACGTTCCTCGTCGGATACGCGGCCGCGACCGCCGGGGGAGGCCGCGAAGCCGTCGCCGAGGCCTGCGCGAAGGCCGCCGCGCTCGCTGACCGCTGGGCGAAGGAAGCCGCGGACGAGACAGCGTCGGCGAGCGGCACGACGGGTGCCGCATCTGACGGTGCCTCCCCTGGCAGCGCCTCACCCGGTGGCTCTGCGGGCGCTCGGCCGGACGCGGGATGAGCGGTCAGAGCGCCGAGTCGCTGGCCGCGCAGGCCCGCGCGGCCGAGGACGGCGCCGTCGACGAGGCGCTCGCCCTGGTCAACGAGGCACGGGCAGCGGACGGCCGCGGCACAGGTGGCACGGGGGTTCCCGGCGCGGCGGGCTCCGGTGGCGGACGCTCCGGCAGGGCAGGCTCCGGCACGGGACGCCCCGGCCCGGAACGCGGTTCGGCAGAGCGCTCCCGGCGCACCGAACCCGCCACCCCCACCAGCCACACGGATCACCCGGGCCATCCGGACCCCACGCGCCACGGCGCCCCTGCCGACCAGCGAACCGGCTCCCGGCACCAGGCCGCCCCCTGGTCCGCCGCGCGAGCCGTCGCCGGGCGGGCCGGGCGCGCGGCCGCCGCACGCCGGGGAGGTGCGGCGGAGCGCCGCGTGCCGCTCGACCGGGCGCTCGGTCTGACGCTGGCCGAGCCCCTCGCCGCGCTCTCCGACCTCCCCTCCTTCGACACGTCCGCCATGGACGGCTGGGTCGTCGCCGGTCCGGGCCCCTGGGACGTACGGGCCGAGGGGATACTCGCCGGGCAGGACCGGCCCGAGCCGCTGTCCGACGGTGAGGCCGTCCAGATCGCCACCGGCGCCCGGGTCCCGCGGGACGCGACCGCCGTCATCCGCAGTGAGCACGGCCGCACCGACGACAAGGGCCGGCTGTTCGCCCTCGGGGACGTCGGCCACGGACAGGACATCCGCCCCCGAGGCCAGGAGTGCCGCTCCGGCGACCAACTCCTGCCCACCGGAGCCCTGGTGACGCCGGCGGTGCTCGGTCTCGCCGCGGCCGCCGGATACGACGAGCTGCTGACGGTGGCGCGCCCGAGGGTCGAAGTGTTCATCCTGGGCGACGAGTTGCTGACCGAGGGCCTCCCCCGTGAGGGCCTCATCCGTGACGCGCTCGGCCCGATGCTGCCGGCCTGGCTGAGGGCGCTCGGCGCGGAGGTCACCTCCGTACGACGTCTGGGCGACGATCCGAAGGCGCTGCTCAAGGCCGTACGGGCGTCGGACGCCGACCTCATCGTGACGACCGGCGGCACCGCGTCGGGCCCGGTCGACCATGTGCACCCGACGCTGAGCAGCCTCGACGCCGAGCTGCTCGTCGACGGAGTCGCGGTGCGGCCGGGGCACCCGATGCTGCTCGCCCGCACCAAGGAGGGGCAGCATCTCGTCGGCCTGCCGGGCAACCCTCTCGCGGCCGTTTCCGGGCTCCTCACGCTTGCCGAACCGCTGCTGCGGATGCTCGCGGGACGGCCGGAGCAGGAGCCGTACACCGTGCCGCTCCAGGGGGCTGTGCACGGGCATCCGCACGACACGCGGCTCGTCCCCGTCGTGGTGCGGGGGGAGGACGCCGTGCCGCTGCGCTACAACGGTCCGGCCATGCTGCGTGGGGTCGCGGCCGCCGACGGGCTCGCCGTCGTAGCGCCCGGCGGAGCGAAGGCCGGGCGGGAAGTGGAGATCCTCGACCTGCCGTGGTCGTGGAACCCGGCGGGTGACGACGGAGGCGACGTCTCCGCCGAGAGGTGTTTCACGTGAAACTTCCCGGCCATGACGCGATGGCCCGCCAGGACGACGAGAAGGTCGTCGTCCGTCAGGTGAAGCTGCCCAAGCGGGTCGTCGAGCGGCCGCTGCGGCAGGTGGCCGGGCGGCTGCTGATGGCGCTCACCGTGCTGGTCGCGACGGCGATCATCGTCTGGGTTGACCGTTCCGGTTACAACGACAACTCCGACGGCAGCGTCGACCTGCTGGACGCGTTCTACTACGCGACCGTCACCCTCTCCACGACCGGGTACGGCGACATCACGCCCGTCAGTGACGGCGCCCGGATCGTCAACATCTTCGTCATCACGCCGCTGCGTGTGCTGTTCCTGATCATCCTGGTCGGCACCACCCTCGAAGTGCTCACCGAGCGCACGCGGGACGAGTGGCGACTGAACCGCTGGAGGTCCAACTTGCGTGACCACACCGTGGTCGTCGGATTCGGCACGAAGGGCCGGTCGGCGATCCAGACCGTCTGCGCGACGGGGCTGAAGGCGGATCAGGTCGTGGTCGTCGACCCCAGCAGCAAGGTCATCGAGGCGGCCACGGCGCTCGGGTTCGCCGGAGTCGTCGGCGACGCCACGCGCAGTGATGTGCTGCTGCGGGCCGAGGTGCAGAGGGCGCGGCAGATCATCGTCGCGACCCAGCGCGACGACACCGCGGTCCTGGTCACCCTCACCGCCCGCCAGCTCAACCGCGCGGCGAAGATCGTGGCGGCCGTCCGTGAGGAGGAGAACGCCCCCTTGCTGCGGCAGTCGGGCGCCGACGCCGTCATCACCAGCGCCAGCGCGGCGGGCCGGCTGCTCGGACTCTCCGTGCTCAGCCCGAGCGCGGGCATGGTCATGGAGGACCTCATCCAGCAGGGCAGCGGCCTCGACCTCGTCGAACGGCCGGTCATAAAGGCCGAGGTGGGGCTGAAGGTCCGGGAGACCGAGGACCTGATCGTGAGCGTGGTGCGCGGGCACCGGGTGCTGGGTTACGACGACCGGGCCATCGGCACGCTCCAGTTGACGGACCGCCTGATCACGATCGTCCGCGCCACCCCCGGCACCCACTCCGTCCCGGACACGCGACGGCTGCCGCAGGACTGACAGTTGGGGCGCCACAGGACTGACCGGTGGGGTGTGCCCGGACGGTGAGCCGGGGCGCGCCGCGAACTGGCAGTGGCGGCACGTGCCGTCCCGCCGTCCGGATCACCGCGAGGAGTAGCCTCGCCGGCATGTATGCGATCACGATTCCGGAACCCGGTGGACCTGAGGCGCTCGTCTGGGCGGAGGTTCCCGATCCCGTACCCGGTGACGGCGAAGTGCTGGTCGAGGTGGCGGCCGGGGCCGTCAACCGCGCCGATCTGCTCCAGCGCCAGGGCCTCTACAACCCGCCGCCCGGCGCGACCGCCATCCCCGGCCTCGAGTGCGCGGGACGCATCGTCGCCCTCGGCGCCGGGGTGTCCGGCTGGTCCGTCGGCGACGAGGTGTGCGCGCTGCTCTCGGGTGGCGGTTACGCCGAGAAGGTCGCCGTCCCGGCCGGCCAGCTCCTGCCCGTACCCGAGAACACCGACCTCGTCACGGCGGCCGCGCTGCCCGAGGTGACCGCGACCGTCTGGTCGAACGTCTTCATGATCGCCCACCTGCGCCCCGGCGAGACCTTCCTCGTCCACGGCGGCTCCAGCGGCATCGGCACGATGGCCATCCAGCTGGCCAAGGCGATCGGCGCCAGGGTGGCGGTGACGGCGGGCAGCAAGGAGAAGCTCGACTACTGCGCCGAGCTCGGCGCCGACATCCTGATCAACTACCGCGAGCAGGACTTCGTGGAGGAGATCAAGCGGGCCACGGACGGCGCGGGCGCCGACGTCATCCTCGACAACATGGGCGCCAAGTACCTGGACCGCAACGTCCAGGCGCTGGCCACCAACGGCCGCCTCGCGATCATCGGCATGCAGGGCGGCATCCAGGGCGAGCTGAACATCGCCATGCTCCTCAACAAGCGCGGCGCCATCACCGCGACCTCGCTGCGCGCGCGCCCGCTGGCCGAGAAGGCAGCGATCGTCGCGGCGGTACGGGAGCACATCTGGCCGCTGATCGACTCGGGCCGAGTCCGGCCCATCGTCGACCGGAAGCTGCCGATGAGCGACGCGGCGCAGGCGCACCGCGTCCTGGAGGAGAGCGGGCACATCGGGAAGGTGCTGCTCACCGTGGAGTAGGCCGAGCGGCGGGCGGCGGTGTGGCCGGGGTGAGCGGAGCGGTACCAAGGTGCCGGAATTGTTGCGTCATGTGACGCTGATTCCGGGATTCCTCTGATCTTGGTGACTCGATTCCGGGAGGGGCGCGCGGAATGACTCCACGCCTCCGCACCACCGGCCGCCCGCTGCCGCTGCCGCCGCTGCTGTGGCCACTGCTGTTCCTGGCCCTCCTCTCCGGAGCAGCCACCACCTACGCGTACGCCGCCGAACCCTCGCCCTCACCCACGCGCGCCCCCGCCTCTGCCGATGACGAGGCGCAGGCCGGCAGCCGCCCTGGCGAGGGCCGCACGCCGCCGGGGCGGGCCGAGTCGAAGCCGCCGGACCGCGACCGTCCCAAAGAGACCCCGCCCGCGCAGCGGCCGCGCCGCAAGCCCTCCGCGGCCGCGCCGTCCGCGCCCGACACCGAGAAGCCCAAGCCCTTGGCCAGTGTTTCCCCTGGACGGCCCAGCGGATCCCACGCCCATCCGAAGGTCTCCTCCGCGGCCTCCTCGGCGGCCTCCTTCGCGGACCCCTCCCGCAAGGGCCACTCCGCCCGAAAGAGCCACTCCGCCTCGGCGTCCGCGGCCTCGGACCCGCCGAAGCGCTCCCGCGCTCCCTCGGCGGACCCGTCGCGCACCCGCTCGGCCCAGGCCGCGATACCCGTGTCCCCGGAAGAACCGCAGGTCTGGGAGGAAGACCCCGACGAGCAGCAGGTCCAGCCGTCGGTCCGGCCCACAGACGTCCCCGTGGACAACGTCGGCCGCACCCCGCCACAGACCGTTGCCGAACCCGTGATCCCTGGCGTGGGCATCCTGCCGCTGGGCTCCGGCCTCGTCCTGGTCGGCCTCGGTGTCGGATTTCTCGCCCTGCGCCTGCGCCGCACATGAATCGCTGGCGCACATCGCTGCCACCCATGAGAAACGTGCCGCCCATGAAATCTGCCCCGAACCCGAAATCGCTGCCGCCCATGACATACGCGCCGCCCATGGCATACGCCGCCACCCATGCCCCGAAGACATACGCCCCCACGGCACACGCCTCCCGCTCCTTTCAAGCCCGAGGCCGTCCTTCACGACCGGCGCGTGGCCCGCGTTCGTCGCCCCGCCCGCCCCGCAAACCGCCGCCGCCCTCGCTCAGGCCCGTACGCGTCGGGAATGCCGTCGCTCACGGTGGGAGTACGCCCGAACACGGTGGATCACCCTCGTATGGGGGCACCACCCAGGTGTGATGGTGCGGTACGAGAGAATGGCGGCATGGAGATGCCGAGGAACGAAAGGTCGCCGGAGAGCCCCCAGGTCCTGGTCGTGGGCCAGGACGGAATGGCGCTCGGTGGCGGTGGAGACGACGACTCCCGCGAGGTCCCGGTGACGGAGATGGTGGAACAACCCGCCAAGGTGATGCGCATCGGCAGCATGATCAAGCAGCTGCTCGAGGAGGTGCGGGCGGCTCCTCTGGACGAGGCGAGCCGGGTGCGGCTCAAGGAGATCCACGCGAGCTCTGTGAAGGAGCTAGAGGACGGTCTCGCGCCGGAGCTGGTCGAGGAGCTGGAGCGCCTCTCCCTGCCGTTCACCGACGAGGTGATCCCGAGCGACGCCGAACTGCGGATCGCGCAGGCCCAGTTGGTGGGCTGGCTCGAGGGACTCTTCCACGGGATCCAGACGACACTGTTCGCGCAGCAGATGGCCGCGCGGGCCCAGCTGGAGCAGATGCGCCGCGCGCTGCCGCCCGGCGTGGGCGGAGAGGACGACGACGACCCGCGGGTGGCCGGCCGCTCCGGAGGCCCGTACCTGTAGGGCGCGGGACACCTGGAGGTCCGGGCATCCCACCCAGGACCCACCGATCACACACGGCTCAGCAACAGATCTGGAAACGGCGGCGCCCGGCCGGTCACGATGACCGGCCGGGCGCCGCCGTTTGCTGTCTTTGGAGCGGGTCGGCTCAGAGGCCGTCAGGCCCCTGCACCGTGCCGGGGTCGCCGGACGGCGGCGTCTCCACCGGCGGTGAGGCCGGGTCCGAGGACGGCGGCTTCTGCGAAGTGGGCTGGGTCTTGGACGGCGTCGGGTCGGACGGCTCGTCGCTCGGCTCGGGCGCGCTGTCGGACGGTGTGACGTCACCCGTGCTGGGCTCCTCCGACGGCGAGTAGTCGGTCGCCCCGCCGGTCCCGGCGCCCGGGTCCGTCGTGCCGCGCTCGGTGGCCGTGTCGTCGGAGCCCTGGGTGGGCTCCTTCTCCTTCTGAGAGTGCGACTGCGTGGGCGACTGGGTGGTGCCGGGGTCGCCCTTGTGATCGCTGCCCTTGGTCATAGCCCAGGCCGCGCCGCCCGCGATGGCGATCACGGCGAGGACCGCGAGGATCCACATCTTGCCGCGGCCGCTGCCGCCGCCTCCGCGGTGCCCGCCGTCGAAGCCGCCGTCGTCGCTGCCCGGGGGCCGCAGCATCGGCTGGGCCGCCGTACCGCCGTCGGACGGGTGCGGCAGCGCCGTCGTGCCCGCGACGCCCATGGCCGGGGTGTTGCCGCCGCTGTGCATGTCGGCGGCGACCGGACCGGTGTTCCAGGTGTTGGTGTGGCCGCCCTGGTCGTACAGCATCTGCAGCCCGTACTGGACGAGGCCGCGCATCTCCTCGGCGGTCTGGAACCGGTCGTCCGGGTCCTTGGCCAGCGAGCGCATGACGAGCCCGTCGAGCTCCGGCGGCGCCACGTCCGAGACCTCGGAGGGCGGTACCGGGGTGTCCTGGACGTGCTGGTAGACGACGGACAGCGGGGTCTCGCCGGTGAACGGGGGCCGCAGTGCGAGGAGTTCGTAGAGCAGGCAGCCGGTCGCGTACAGGTCGGAGCGGTGGTCGACGGCCTTGCCGAGGGCCTGCTCGGGCGACAGGTACTGGGGCGTGCCCATGACCATGCCGGTCTGCGTCATGGTCGACTGCGCGCCGTGCAGGGCGCGCGCGATGCCGAAGTCCATCACCTTCACCGCACCGGTGTTGGTGATGATTACGTTCGCCGGCTTGATGTCGCGGTGCACGATGCCGTGCTGGTGCGAATAGGCGAGGGCCTCCAGGACACCGGAGACGATAATCAGGGCCTGCTCGGGCCCGGGCGCCTCGGCGTTCAGGAGCAGGTCGCGGATCGTGCGGCCCTCGACGATCTCCATCACGATGTAGGGGACGACCGAGTGGCCGACGGCGTCCTCGCCGGAGTCGTACACGGCGACGACGGCGTGGTGGTTGAGGCCCGCGACCGACTGGGCCTCACGCGTGAAGCGGGCCTTGGAGACCGGGTCCTCGGCGAGGTCGGAGCGCAGGAGCTTGACCGCGACGGTGCGTCCGAGCCGGACGTCCTCCGCGGCGAAGACCTCCGCCATGCCGCCCCGGCCGAGTCTGTGTGTCAGCCGGTACCGGCCGTCGCCGACTAGCCCGCCGTTTCCCCACAACTCCGGCGCATCTGACATACCGCCGCCAGCCGCCTCGGGGTCGGACGGGCCCTGAGCGCGCTGCGTCTGTGCCATCAGTCCTCGCCGTCGTTTCTGTCCGCGTCCGTGTCCGCACTGTCGGATGTACGCGCGGTGGTCGTTACGGTCTCCGTCGGGCCACGCTACAGGCTTCGCCCGGCGCCCCGTCCCGAGATGGACCGGCCATCAAACCTTCTGAGGGCAATGCGATGCAAATCGTCTGGGCGGTTCCTGTAACGCTTCCGCGACGCTTCTTGCCCGTACGGTCACGGAACGGGCACCGAGCTTGACGTGTCGGTGCCACGGGGCAGACTTGGCCGGGAATATTGGTGATCGATCACCGGCCGCGCCGATGGGGGACGTAGAAACATGAGCCAGGACGGCGCACAGGGCCGGTACGCAGGGCGTGCTGTCGCCGGCGGTCGCTACCAGCTGCGTGATCTGCTCGGCGAGGGCGGCATGGCCTCGGTCCACCTCGCGTACGACTCCGTGCTCGACCGCCAGGTGGCGATCAAGACGCTGCACACCGAACTCGGGCGTGAGCAGGCGTTCCGTGAGCGCTTCCGCCGTGAGGCCCAGTCCGTGGCGAAGCTCACGCACACGAACATCGTCTCGGTCTTCGACACCGGCGAGGACGACCTCGACGGGATGACCACCCCGTACATCGTCATGGAGTACGTCGAGGGCCAGCCCCTCGGCTCCGTGCTCGACGCGGATGTCGCGCACTACGGCGCGATGCCGACCGACAAGGCCCTGAAGATCACGGCCGATGTGCTCGCGGCGCTGGAGATCAGCCACGAGATGGGTCTGGTCCACCGCGACATCAAGCCGGGCAACGTCATGATGACGAAGCGGAACGTCGTCAAGGTCATGGACTTCGGTATCGCCCGCGCCATGCAGTCCGGTGTCACGTCGATGACGCAGACCGGCATGGTCGTCGGTACTCCTCAGTACCTCTCGCCCGAGCAGGCCCTGGGCCGTGGCGTGGACGCCCGCTCCGACCTGTACTCGGTCGGCATCATGCTGTTCCAACTGGTCACCGGGCGGCTGCCGTTCGAGGCGGACTCGCCGCTGGCCATAGCGTATGCGCACGTCCAGGAGGAGCCGGTGGCTCCTTCGTCGATCAACCGGTCGGTGCCCCCGGCCGTGGACGCGCTGGTCGCCCGCGCGCTGAAGAAGAACCCGAACGAGCGCTTCCCGAGCGCCGAGGCGATGCGCGACGAGTGCCTGCGGGTCGCCCAGTCGCTGCAGGCCGCGGCGCCCAGCATCGTGCCGGGCGCGCAGACGTCCAGCGGCGCGGGTGTGGGTTCCGCGGTGTTCCCGCCGGTCGACCAGTCGACGCAGGCGCCGACCGGCCCGGTGCAGACGCCGTACCAGCCGGGCCCCTACGGGACGCCGGCGCCGGCCACTCCGGGCTACGGATATCCGCAGCAGGGCTACCAGACCCCCCCGCCCACCTCTCCGTACGCGCCTCAGCCGCAGCACCAGCAGCACCAGCCGCTGCACCAGCAGACGCCCCCGCCGTACACCATCTCGCCCCAGACGCAGCCGAGTTCGTCGGTGTCCGGTGGCGGCAAGCGGAACACCGGGGTGATCGTCGGTTCGATCGTCGTCGCGCTGATCGCGGTCGGCGGTCTGATCACGGCCCTGACGATGAACGGCAATGACGAGAAGGGCGGTGGCGACGCGAAGAAGTCGCCGTCGGTCGTCGCCGGTCACAAGGGTCCTGATCTGACGAAGACGATGGAAGAGGACGAGTGCAAGGAGCCTGACACGGGTTACAACGACCCGGACAAGGTCATGCTCCCGGACTTCACGTACAAGAACATCACGTCGGTCAAGGCCTGTCTGCAGGCAGCCGGTTGGAAGTTCGACATCAGGGACGTCGACGAGAACACCTTCGGTGAGGGCACGGTCATCGTGCAGTACCCCAAGGCGGGCACGGAGATCGACCCGAAGAACCCCGAGTCGATCCAGCTCCAGGTCTCCACGGGCGACCCGGCGACGGGCTGACCCGGCCGATCCGACCGACCCGACTGCCCTGTCCGACCCGGCCGATCCTGCCCGCCCCGGCTCACTGGCGGCCGGTCACTCGGCGAACGCGTCGCGCACCGCCCCGTACTCGTTCGTCCACCACACGGCGAGCGCCGACGCCGCGGGGAACTGGGGGTCGGCGCGGTGGTCGCCGCGTTCGTAGCGCCAGCGCAGTATCCAGAAGTCGTTGAGCCGCTCCCACCACACGCGGTGGACGGCGGTCGCGAGTTCGTCCGCCCCGGCGCCCGAGGCGCGGCGGTACGCGCGCGCGTAGGCCCGCACCTTCGGCAGGTCGAGAGTGCCGACGGGACGCACGAAGAAGATCACGGCGGCGCGTACGGCCTCCTCGGCGCGCGGCTGCACCCCGAGCCGGTCCCAGTCGACGATCGCGGCCGGTACGCCCCCTTGGTAGAGCAGGTTGAACGGGTGGAAGTCCCCGTGCACCCAGCCGGTCGCCGAGGCCTGCGGAGGCCGGCGCCCCGCGCAGGACTCCAGGAGTTCGCGGCGCTCCACGAGGCGGTGCCGCGCCAGTTCGTCGAACGCGTCGTGCGGCTGATGGCGGCGCACCCGCGCCAGCAGTGTGCCGATGAGTTCAAGAGTGTCCGCGGGATCGGCGCTGGCCCGCCCGCGTGCTGGCGCGGCCCCCATGACCTGCTCCAGACACGCGTGTACGAGTCCCAGGAGCGCCCCGAGCGTGCGGCACTGGGCCGCCGTGAGCTGGGCGCCGCTGCGGTGGCGGCCCTCGACCCAGGGGTGCAGGGCGTAGCTGGCGCCGCTGATGACGGTGACGGTGCGGCCGTCGGCGGCGGGCAGGGGCGGGGCGACGGGGACGCCGAGTGCGGCCAGGCGTTCGGTGGCGCGGTGCTGGCGGGCGATGGCGGCGGGGTCGGCGGTCTCCGGGTCGAAATGGTGCTTGAGGAAGTAGCGGCCGCGCGTGGTGGCGAGCCGGTAGCCGCGGTTGAGCAGGCCCTGGTCGACGGGTTCGCAGGCCAGCGGTGAGCCGGCGTCGTACTGCCGCAGCAGGGCGCGGAGCGGTGGGGCGAAGTGAGCAGATGAGCGCGGCACGCGCCAGATGTTAGGGCACCCTGGGTAGTCGGTGGCTACAGAACGTGGTGAAAGGGTCGCTTCGGATGACGGGTGCCGGCCGTAAGTTCGTGCACGGTGACGAACTGGGGCTCGATCCGCAGATAGACGAGGTCGAAGGGCTCCCCGTCGACGAAGCGGGGCGCGGGGCCGAAGAGGTCGAGTTCGCCGGGGGCCGGTTCGACGGCCTCGCAGGTGCCGACGCACTGGACCGACCAGTGGCCGTCGGCGGGGCCGCCGTTGTTCAGGTTGTCGGCGCCGTACGCGACGACGCTGCCGGCGCAGGCCCGGTGGTAGCCGTAGGCCTTGTGCAGGCGCAGGACGACCCGGCCGTCCGCGACGATGTGGCGGGCCGAGGCGAGGAAGGGGAGCGCGCGCATGCTGGTCGCCACCCGGCCGTGGTCCACGCTCTCGATCAGCTCGACGGCGCGCTTTTCCCGGGCGCGGTCTTCCTGGCATTCGGAGGGCATGTTTTTACGGTGCGCCTCCTGGGGCGCATCGTGAAAGAGGCCCCGGCCCCGTGTGAAAGGGACGTAGGTCCCGAATTCAGTGGCGCTTCTCGGCCTGCAGCCGTGCCACGTACGCGGCGGCCTGCGAGCGGCGTTTCATGCCCAGTTTCGACAGCAGGCTGGACACGTAATTCTTGATCGTTTTCTCGGCGAGGTGGAGGCGCTCCCCGATGACCCGGTTGGTCAGGCCCTCGCCGATCAGGTCGAGGATCTTGCGCTCCTGGTCGGTCAGGTTCGCGAGCCGGTCGTCCTCCTTGCCGCGGCCGCCGTCGCGGAGCCTTTCGAGGACGCGGGCGGTGGCGACGGGGTCGAGCAGGGACTTCCCGGCGGCGACGTCACGGACCGCGTTCAGGAGTTCGTTCCCCCTGATGGCCTTCAGTACGTAGCCGGAGGCGCCCGCCATGATCGCGTCGAAGAGGGCCTCGTCGTCGGCGAACGAGGTCAGCATCAGGCACTTGATCGACTCGTCCTGGGAACGGATCTCGCGGCACACCTCGACGCCGCTGCCGTCCGGGAGCCGCACATCCAGGACGGCGACATCGGGGCGCGTGGCGGGGATGCGGACCATGGCGTCGGCCGCCGTGCCGGCCTCTCCGACGACCTCGATGTCCTCCTCCGTGGAGAGCATCTCGTGCACTCCACGGCGTACGACTTCATGGTCGTCGAGTAGAAATACGCGAATTTTTCCGTCTTCGGACACGCGGCCAGTCTCACATACTGGCTCTTCCCGTGCCCGAGGTGGCCGGGATAACGTGCCCGTGTTCCGGCCGCCTGCCAGGCTTGTGACCGGTGCTCCGAACAGTGCTTTGACCGCGTCTGACCAGCGAGTGTTCCGCAGTTGCTCGATTTACTTGGATATCCAAGCAAAATCGCAGGTCAGATGGGGTTTCGCAGATATGTGGGGCACTGGGTAACGTGCATGGTGCAGGGCGCTCGCCGGGACACCTGTCACGCCTTTACCCGGCCGAGTCGCACCCACCCCGTGCGCAGGACGGATCAGGCGAGCCTCCCCCAGGCCCTCAAAAAGCCGGGGGGAGACCCCCAGGCTTTCCCGGCGAACCCGGGGGCCGGACCGACGGAGGAGCACACGTGACCGTGGACAGCACTGCCGCCGCGCGTACGCCGCGCAAGCGCACCGCTGCGAAAAAGTCTGCGAAGAAGTCCCCGGGGACGGGAGCGCCCGACCTCGTTCAGCTGCTGAGCCCCGAGGGCCGGCGCGTGGAGGACCCCGCGCACGCCGAGTACGCCGCGTTCGTCGAGGACATCACGGCCGACGAGCTGCGCGGCCTGTACCGCGACATGGTCCTCACCCGCCGCTTCGACGCGGAGGCCACGTCGCTGCAGCGACAGGGCGAGCTGGGCCTGTGGGCCTCGCTGCTCGGCCAGGAGGCCGCGCAGATCGGCTCGGGCCGCGCCACGCGCGACGACGACTATGTCTTCCCCACCTACCGCGAGCACGGCGTCGCCTGGTGCAGGGGCGTCGACCCGACGAACCTGCTCGGCATGTTCCGCGGCGTGAACAACGGAGGCTGGGACCCGAACAGCAACAACTTCCACCTGTACACGATCGTCATCGGCTCGCAGACGCTGCACGCCACGGGCTACGCCATGGGTATCGCCAAGGACGGCGCGGACAGCGCGGTGATCGCGTACTTCGGTGACGGCGCCTCCAGCCAGGGCGACGTCGCCGAGTCGTTCACGTTCTCCGCGGTCTACAACGCGCCCGTCGTGTTCTTCTGCCAGAACAACCAGTGGGCGATCTCGGAGCCGACCGAGAAGCAGACCCGGGTACCGCTCTACCAGCGCGCGCAGGGCTACGGCTTCCCCGGTGTCCGCGTGGACGGCAACGACGTGCTGGCCTGCCTGGCCGTCACCAAGTGGGCCCTGGAGCGGGCCCGCAGGGGCGAGGGGCCGACGCTGGTCGAGGCGTTCACGTACCGCATGGGCGCGCACACCACCTCCGACGACCCGTCGAAGTACCGGGCCGACGAGGAGCGCGAGGCGTGGGAGGCAAAGGACCCGATCCTGCGCCTGCGCGCGTATCTCGAGTCCGAAACTGACACGGACGAGGGATTTTTCGCGGAACTCGAGGCCGAGAGCGAAGCGTTGGGTCTTCGAGTACGCGAGGTCGTGCGGGCCATGCCGGACCCGGACCGGATGGCCATCTTCGAGAACGCGTACGCGGACGGGCACTCGCTCGTCGACGAGGAGCGTGCCCAGTTCGCCGCCTACCAGGCGTCGTTCTCCGATGCCGAGGGAGGCAACTGATCATGGCGGTACAGAAGCTTCCGCTCGCCAAGGCGATCAACGAGTCGCTGCGCGTGGCGCTCGACACCGACCCCAAGGTCCTCATCATGGGCGAGGACGTCGGCAAGCTCGGCGGCGTCTTCCGGGTCACGGACGGGCTGCAGAAGGACTTCGGTGAGGACCGGGTCATCGACACCCCGCTCGCCGAGTCCGGCATCGTCGGCACGGCCATCGGCCTCGCGCTGCGCGGGTACCGGCCGGTCGTGGAGATCCAGTTCGACGGTTTCGTCTTCCCCGCGTACGACCAGATCGTCACGCAGCTCGCGAAGATGCACGCCCGTGCGCTCGGCAAGATCAAGCTGCCGGTCGTCGTGCGGATCCCGTACGGCGGCGGCATCGGCGCGGTCGAGCACCACTCGGAGTCGCCGGAGGCGCTGTTCGCGCACGTGGCGGGCCTGAAGGTGGTCTCCCCGTCGAACTCGTCGGACGCGTACTGGATGATGCAGCAGGCCATCCAGAGCGACGACCCGGTGATCTTCTTCGAGCCGAAGCGGCGCTACTGGGACAAGGGCGAGGTCGACACCGAGGCGATCCCCGGGCCCCTGCACGGCGCGCGCACGGTGCGCGAGGGCACGGATCTGACGCTCGTCGCGTACGGGCCGATGGTGAAGGTCTGCCTGGAGGTGGCCGCGGCCGCCCAGGAGGAGGGCAAGTCCCTGGAGGTCCTCGACCTGCGCTCCATGTCGCCGATCGACTTCGACGCGGTGCAGAAGTCCGTCGAGAAGACCCGTCGGCTCGTCGTGGTGCACGAGGCCCCGGTCTTCCTCGGTACGGGCGCGGAGATCGCCGCGCGGATCACCGAGCGCTGCTTCTACCATCTGGAGGCGCCCGTGCTGCGGGTCGGCGGCTATCACGTGCCCTACCCGCCGGCGCGCCTCGAGGATGAGTACCTGCCGGGCCTCGACCGGGTGCTCGATGCCGTCGACCGCTCGCTGGCGTACTGAGGAGAGGGCCGTGACGACGATGACAGACGCTGCGCTGGCCGAGTTCAAGATGCCCGACGTGGGTGAGGGACTCACCGAGGCCGAGATCCTCAAGTGGTACGTCCAGCCGGGTGACGCGGTCACCGATGGGCAGGTCGTGTGTGAGGTGGAGACGGCGAAGGCGGCCGTCGAGCTGCCGATCCCGTTCAACGGTGTGGTGCGCGAGCTGCGCTTCCCCGAGGGGACGACGGTGGATGTGGGGCAGGTGATCATCGCGGTGGACGTCGCGGGCGGATCCGGTTCCGCGGCCGCTGCTCCCGCGCCCGTTTCGTTGCCGGAGCCCGCGGCGCCCGAGCCCGAGCCCGCGCCTCAGGGGCGGCAGCCGGTGCTTGTGGGGTACGGGGTTTCCGAGGCGTCGACGAAGCGCCGTCCTCGTAAGGGCGACGTGGTGGCGGCCCCCGCGGCGGTCACGCAGTCCGCGCCCGCGCCCGCGCCGGAAGCTCTGGCGAAGGGGAACGGGCGGCCGCTCGCCAAGCCGCCCGTGCGCAAGCTGGCCAAGGATCTGGGTGTCGACCTCGCCTCGCTCACGCCCTCCGGTCCGGACGGCATCATCACCCGCGAGGACGTGCACGCGGCCGTCGCCCCGGCTCCCGAGCGGGTCGTGACGCAGGTACAGGTTCAGGTTCAGGCTCAGTCGCAGGAGCCGGTCGCCACCGCGCCGGCCGTCGTCCAGGACGGCGTCCGCGAGACCCGCGTCCCCGTCAAGGGCGTACGCAAGGCGACCGCGGCCGCGATGGTGGGCTCCGCCTTCACCGCGCCGCACGTCACGGAGTTCGTGACGGTCGACGTGACGCGGACGATGAAGCTCGTCGAGGAGCTCAAGGCCGACAAGGAGATGCAGGGGCTGCGGGTCAACCCGCTGCTGCTCGTCGCCAAGGCCCTGCTCGTCGCGATCAAGCGGAACCCCGAGATCAGCGCCTCCTGGGACGAGGCCGCCCAGGAGATCGTCCGGAAGCACTACGTGAACCTGGGTATCGCCGCCGCCACACCGCGCGGTCTGATCGTGCCGAACATCAAGGACGCGCACGCCAAGACCCTGCCCGAACTGGCGACGGCGCTGGGCGAGTTGGTGTCGACGGCCCGCGAGGGCAAGACGTCGCCGGGCGCCATGCAGGGCGGCACGGTGACGATCACGAACGTCGGAGTCTTCGGCGTCGACACGGGCACCCCGATCCTGAACCCGGGCGAGCCCGCGATCCTCGCCGTAGGCGCGATCAAGCTCCAGCCCTGGGTCCACAAGGGCAAGGTGAAGCCCCGCCAGGTCACCACCCTGGCCCTCTCCTTCGACCACCGCCTGGTGGACGGGGAACTGGGTTCGAAGGTGCTTGCGGACGTAGCGGCGATTCTTGAGCAGCCGAAGCGATTGATCACCTGGGCGTGAGCGAGCGACACGGGGCCGTCCCTGCGGGGTGCGGCCCCGTGTGGCGTACTCGGGCCGCGGTGGAAACACACGGAGACCTCTTCGTGACGCGACACCGCCGGCCGCGCCGCGGGTGGCTGTGGGGATGTGCTGTGGCTCCGGCTCTCCTGCTGGTCTCCTGCACCAGTGACGGTGGTACGCCGGAGGACGGGCGACCGGCCTCCTACAGTGCGCGCACCTCAGTTGCCGGTGGCCAGAAGAAGCTCACCGCTCAGGCCCGGACCGCCATCGGCGCCGCAGCGGCGGACGGCGACACACTCCTGGAAGGCGGCGTCGAGAGCCTCGCGGACGGGGTGCACTCGCGACCGACCGCGGACCATGGGCAGCACTACCGGCTGGCCGTCACCTGCGCGGGCCTCGGGGACGCTGAAGCCGTCTTCACGACCGAAGCGGGAGCCATCACCGAAGTCATCCCCTGTGACACGTCTGTCGTGCTCAAGCGTTTCACCGCTCCCGCCCGGACCATGCGCCTCGACATCTCCGGGAAGAGCCGCTCGTCCGGGGTGATCGCCTGGCGGATCAACCGGGTCTAGACCCGGCGAGAACGAACACGACCACGCCAGGAGAACAGGAAGCAAGCTCCGGCAGGTCCGTCGCCGGGCGTTCCTGTTCGTCGATCTCGTCGCTGGCGGGGGTTTGCTTCGCGACGGAGGCCGGTGCGACGAAGGGCCCGCCGCTGCATGCGGCAGGCCCTTCGTTCATTCAGTTTTCGAAGGTTACTTCTTGAAGCCGTAGTCCATGAGCTTCTTCGCGTCCGCCGTGCGGTTCGTGACGGAGGAGGAGGCGAGGACTGTGCCGATGACCGTCTTGCCGTTGCGGGTGGCGGCGAAGACCAGGCAGTACTTGGCCTCGGGGCCCGAGCCGGTCTTCACGCCGATGGTGCCGGAGTAGCTGCCGAGCAGGTTGTTCGTGTTGGACCACGACATGTAGCGGTAGCCGCCGCTCTTCGTGGTGACCTTCTGCTTCGTCGACGTCGTCTTGACGACCGAGCGGAACGTGGAGTTCTTCATCGCGGAGGACGCGATCTTCGTCAGGTCGCGCGGCGTCGAGTAGTTCGAGCCGCTGCCGATGCCGTCGAACGAGTCGAAGTGCGTGTTCTTCAGGCCCATGTCGGTGGCGGCCTTGTTCATCTTGCCGATGAAGGACTTCACGCGGGCGGCGCGCGTGCTGCCGGAGCCGAACTTGTCGGCCAGGGCGTACGCGGCATCGCAGCCGGACGGCAGCATGAGCCCGTACAGGAGCTGGCGGACGGTGACCTTGTCGCCGACGATCAGGCGGGCCGACGACGCGTTCTTCGCGACGATGTAGTCGCTGTACGCCTTCTGGATCGTGACCTTGGAGTCCAGGTTCAGATTCGACTGCGCCAGGACGACCTTCGCGGTCATGATCTTGGTGGTGGAGCCGGTGGAACGGCGGGTGTCGGCGGCCTTGGTGAACAGGCTCGTACCGGTCCCGTTGTTCATCACGTAGCCGCCCTTGGCGACGATCGTGGGGGTGGGCAGCGTTGCCGCCTGTGCGGAGGTGGCGAAGACCCCGCTCGCCAGGACCGCACCGGCGGTCACGGTGGCGGCGGCGGATACGCGGCGAATGCCCTTAATGCGGGTTTTCAAGTTGAACGCTCCAAATGCCCCTGGAATGCGGCCACATGAGGGTGCCGCTCGCTGAAGAGACTCATCAGTGCGGCGAATGGATGTGCCGGGATGCAGAGTATTTGCGGCGAGGGTGCGGCGCCGGTCATTTCGGGGTGGTGCGTCCGCATCCTGGACGACCGCCGACGATGCGTACGTGTTGTATCTATGATGTGCGCATGCCTTCAGCGCCCCCGTCCCCCACCGCCGTCAAGCGACCACCAGCGGCCGACCGCGTCTACGACCACGTCAAGCGCAGCGTCCTCGAACGCCGCTACGAGGGCGGGACGTTGCTCACCGAGGGCGAGCTCGCCGAGGCGGTAGGGGTGTCCCGCACCCCGGTGCGCGAGGCGCTGCTCAAGCTGGAGGTCGAGGGGCTGATCAAGCTCTACCCGAAGAAGGGCGCCCTGGTCCTGGCCGTCTCCGCGCAGGAGATCGCGGATGTCGTCGAGACCCGCCTCCTCGTCGAGGAGCACTCCGTACGCAAGGCGGTCCCCGCGCCCGCGAGCCTGATCGCCCGCCTGGAGGAGCTGCTCTCGCTCCAGCAGGCCCAGGCCGCCGCGGGCGAGTTCGCGGACGCGGCCAGCACCGACCGCTGCTTCCACGCCGAGATCGTGCGCAGCGGGGGCAATGCGATCCTCTCCCGCCTCTACGACCAGCTGCGTGACCGCCAGCTGAGGATGGGCGTCGCCGTGATGCACTCGCACCCGGACCGGATAGCCAAGACGCTCACCGAGCACGCGGAGATCCTCGACGCGCTGCGCGCAGGCGACGCCGAGGCGGCCGTCGCCGTCGTCCGCCGCCACGTCGGCTGGTTCTCGAACCTGGCGCGGGGCGAGGTCCGATGAGCAGCTCCGCCGGCACCACGTCGCTGCCCGGGGATCCGCCCGGCGGACGCAGGGCCATGGGCGTCTGGTCCATCGGCGTCGCCGTCTACTTCGTCGCCGTCATCTTCCGCACCTCGCTGGGCGTCGCGGGCCTCGACGCCGTCGAGCGTTTCCACATCAACGCCTCGGCGCTGTCCACGTTCTCGATCCTCCAGCTGCTCGTGTACGCGGGCATGCAGATACCCGTAGGCCTGTTGGTCGACCGGCTCGGCACCAAGCGCGTCCTGACGATCGGCGTCGTCCTCTTCACCATCGGCCAGCTCGGCTTCGCGTTCTCACCCTCGTACGGGACGGCCCTCGTCTCGCGCGCACTGCTCGGCTGCGGCGACGCGATGACGTTCATCAGCGTGCTGCGGCTCGGCACGCGCTGGTTCCCCGCCCGGCGCGGGCCGCTGGTCGCGCAGCTCGCGGGCCTTGTCGGCATGGCCGGCAACCTCGTGTCGACCCTCGTGATCGCGCGGCTGCTGCACGGCGTCGGCTGGGAAGCCGCGTTCGCCGGCAGCGCGCTCGCCGGAGTCGTCGTGCTCGTCCTGATGCTGCTCTTCCTCAAGGACCACCCGGAAGGATTCGAGCCGGAGCCCGTGCGGCACACCGGCGGGGCCTTCGTCCGCGGACAGATCGCCGCGTCCTGGCGTGAGCCGGGCACACGGCTCGGCCTGTGGGTCCACTTCACGACGCAGTTCCCGGCGATGGTCTTCCTGCTGCTGTGGGGCCTGCCGTTCCTGGTCGAGGCGCAGGGCCTCTCGCGCGGGACCGCCGGTGAACTGCTCACCCTCGTCGTGCTGTCCAACATGCTGATCGGGCTCGTCTACGGGCAGATCGTGGCCCGGCACCACGCGGCCCGGCTGCCGCTCGCGCTCGGCACGGTCGCCGGAACGGCGCTGATGTGGGCCGTGACGATCGCCTACCCGGGGGACCACGCGCCGATGTGGCTGCTCGTCATGCTGTGCGTCGTGCTCGGGGCGTGCGGGCCCGCGTCCATGCTCGGGTTCGACTTCGCGCGTCCGGCGAACCCGCCGGAGCGGCAGGGGACCGCGTCCGGGATCGTCAACATGGGAGGATTCGTCGCGTCGATGACGACGCTGTTCGCGGTCGGGGTTCTGCTGGATGCGACCGGCGACAACTACCGCATCGCGTTCTCCGCGGTGTTCGTCCTGGAGGCGCTCGGGGTGAGCCAGATCCTGCGGCTGCGCCGGCGCGCGGACCGCAGGGAGCGGGAGCGCCTGGTGGCGAGCCGGGTGGAGACGGTGCACGTGCCCGCGTAAGCGGTTCCTGCGTGAGGCCTCTCCGCGTAGACGTGACAGGCCTGAGGCGTACCCGTCCTGAGCCGTACTCCGCCTGAGCCGTACCTGCTTAAGCCGTACCTGCTTGAGCCGTATCCGCGTAAGACGTACCCGCGTAAGCGACGGGCCCCGGTTGCCGTCTCCGGCACCGGGGCCTTTCCCGTCCGCTCCGTCGCCCTGGCCCCCGTAAGGGCTACGGCGTTGTGGACAGCGAGTTCAGGATCGCCTGGGCGAGGTCCAGGTCGCCCTCCGTCTTGATCCGGTCGTACACCGCGTCGGGCACCACGCGGCCGCAGGCCAGCTTGACGTAGGTCTCCCAGTCGAGGGAGAGCGTCGCGGCCGGACCCAGCGACGGGGCGCCGTCGATCGTGCCGCGCCCGTCCGCGTCGACACGCACCGTGCGCAGGAACTCGACCGGTCCGTGCACATCGAAGACCACCGCCGAGTTCGCGGGCGCAGAGGCGTCCTTCGCGACGACCTTCGGCAGAACGGCGAGCAGCATGTCGCGCGTGACGTACGCGCCCGGCGAGTCGAGGTTGCCCGGCCGGCCGACGGCCACGCGCAGGTCCTGCTCGTGCACCCACACGTCGAACGCCCGCTTGCGCATGGCGAATTCGAGGGTCTCCTCCGTGCCGAGCGGCCCGCGCACCATCGCGCCCGGCTCACGCGACTCGTTGCGCAGCTGCCGGGAGCGCCGGATGATCGTGTACTCCAGCTCGGACGTCATCTCGGGCGCCGTGTGGTGGCGCCGCACGTCGACCTGCATCTCCATGTACCGCTGGTGGTCGTTCTGCACGTGGTACAGGTCGCGCGGCAGGGTGTGGATGGGCCGCGGGTCGCCGAGCATCTCGCAGTCGAGGCCGATGACATGGGACACGATGTCCCGCACCGACCAGCCGGGGCATGGCGTGGCCCGGTTCCATTCGCCCTCCACCAGGGGCGTCACCAGCTCGGATATCGCTTCGATGGAATGGGTCCAGGCATCGGCGTAGGACTGAAGACTGGGGTGGAGACTCACGGAACGGGACCCCTCGGGCGGTTGTGGCGCGGGCAGTGGGTGTCTTGGAACGCGTCTGCGGGGGTCCGGGGGGAACCCCCGGAAATGCACAGTACGCTGCTGGCAGGCACCCCGGCAGTGCTTTCGTGTGACGATCGTAGGCCCGTACAGACGGCTCGAATGCCAGGACGGTGGTAGTGTGCGCGCCTCGCTCATCCAGATCCGTGTAGATGATGACGAATCGCCCAATTCCCGTCGGCTGCGGGCCGCTTCGATGGTGCGGGAACAAGCCGGGTCCGCCGACCTCGTCGTCCTTCCCGAGCTGTGGACCACCGGCGCCTTCGCCTACGAGGCCTTCGCGACCGAGGCGGAGCCCCTGGAGGGCCCGACGTACGAGGTGATGGCGAAGGCCGCGAGCGACGCCGGCGTCTGGCTGCACGCGGGCACGATCCCCGAACGCGACCCGGACGGCCCGCTCTACAACACCGCGCTCGTCTTCTCCCCGGCCGGCGAACTCGCCAGCGCCTACCGCAAGATCCACCGCTTCGGCTTCGACAAGGGCGAGGCCGTGCTGATGGGCGCGGGCGAAGAACTGGTCACCGTGCGCCTGCCGGAAACCGTCCTCGGCGTCACCACCTGCTACGACCTGCGCTTCCCCGAGCTGTACCGGGGCCTCGTCGACCGGGGAGCCGAGACGCTCCTCGTGTCCGCCGGCTGGCCCGAGCGGCGCCGCGCGCACTGGACGCTGCTCGCCCAGGCGCGCGCCGTCGAGAACCAGGCGTACGTACTGGCCTGCGGCACCGCCGGTACGCACGCGGGGGTGCCGCAGGCCGGACACAGCGTCGTCGTCGACCCGTGGGGCCAGATCGTCGCGGAGGCGGGCGCCGACGAGGAGGTCCTCACCGTCGAGTTCGACGCGGCGGGTGTCGCCGCGACCCGCGAGCGGTTCCCGGCGCTCAAGGACCGGCGACTGGGGCTGGAGCCGCCTCGGCGGTGAGGGACCGCACGCCTCTGCCGTCTGCCGCCCGTCGCTCGCCGACAGCTGTCATCTGTCATCTGTCAGCCGTCATTTGTCAGTCGTCCCCCCGCTCCTTCTCCGCCAGGTGGATCACGCACACCGCGATGGCGATGAGCAGCGCCGGGTCCGCGTCCTCACGGATGACGTCGACGCCGTACGTGTCGCGGACCCGGAGCCAGCGGCGCGAGATGTGGGCGAGCATCTCGCCGTCGTACTCGACGACGAACTCGCGGTCCATGATCTTTCCGCTGACGTCGAGCTCGGTGCCGTCGACCAGTTCGACCCGGTAGTGGTTGCGCAGCAGCGACAGGCGCTTGCGCTTGATCTTGGCGAGGGCCTCGTCGCCGCGCTCGATGACCATCGTGTCGCGCAGGGCGAACATCTTCTCGTGGATGTCGATGAGCACCCGCCCGTCGGGCCCCTTCAGCTCGAAGGTGTCCCGCAGGCGCATCGCCTTGCCGTCGACGAGGAAGGCCTTGTGGCCCTGCTCGTCCTCGATCCAGTAGTCCTCGCCCACCGCGAAGAGCCGCTCTCGAACTTCGTATCTCATACGTCGAAGGGTGCCCAGCCCGCGCGTGAGGACTCGCGCCGGTCACCCGGGCGGCGGTGTCCCGAGCCGGCGGGCGAGGGGCCGTTCATGGGCGAGGACGTATCCCGTGGCGATCCCCACGCAGACGACCGTGAACAGCACGATGAGCCACGACAGCACGGTGAACACCATGCCGAGGGGGCCGAAGGCGGCCAGGGAACGGTTCAGCGTGCGCGGCATGTAGAAGCGCGACGCCCAGGCCAGGACGACCACGCCGATGCCGGTCAGGACGGCGCCCGGCAGCAGGGGGAGCCACGCCACCCGGCTGCCGAGCAGCAGATGCTGCGTCCACCACCACAGCAGGATGCTCGACACGCACGACAGGGGCAGTCCGAGCCAGGCACCCGCTCCGAATCCGTCGCGCACCAGCCCCTGGACCACGAGCGCGGCCAGCCACACCAGGAGCCACACCACCCACCGCCACGCGATGAGGCGCAGGCCCGCCGACGGCAGGTGCCAGGAGCGCTCGCACACGCGTTGCAGGGCACGGCTGCACGCGGTCGCCGACACCAGCGTGACGAGGATGCCGACGGTCCCGGAGGTCTCGCGAGTGGGGTCGTCGGACGTCCCGAACGCCAGCCGGACCTGGTCGAGGGAGGCCCCGGAGAGCCCGAGCGCGTATGTGGCCGAGTCGATGAGCTGGCCGCGTACGGACGGCGGGGCGAACGCGGCGACGGCGATGAACACCGGGATCGCCGTCAGAAAGGCCTGTGCGGCGAGCCGGGTCGAGGAGTCCAGGAGGCTCACGTCGACCATCTGCCGGGTCAGGCTCGTGATGAACGGCAGCCGTTCGCGCAGTTCGGCCGCCCGCCCGGCGCCCCACCGCGCGACCCTGGTCAGCTTGCCGGGGGAGCCGCTTCGTGAACTGTCGTCCGTCATAGCTGCCAAGCGTCGGCCACGCGCCACCCGCTCCGCCCGCAGACGCGCCGCCGGGGCCCGTGGCGGCTACCGGGATGCGGTCCCGGGTTGCGGCAGCGCCGCCTCCGCGGGGCCCCGGCCGAACCTTCTGCGGTATGCCGACGGGCTCAGGCCCGTCTCCCGGCGGAGCCGGGCGCGCAGGTTCGCGGCGGTGCCCAGGCCGCTGCGGGCGGCCACCACGTCGAGGCGTTCCTCGCCGCGTTCGATGAGGCGGCAGGCCAGGGCGACCCGTTCGCCGGTGAGCCAGGCCAGCGGGGTCGTGCCGAGTTCGGCGCGGAAGCGGCGGTGCAGGGTGGCGGGGCTGACCGCGGCGTGCGCGGCGAGGTCGGCCACGCTCAGCGGCGCACCGATCCGCTCCTGCGCCCACGCGAGCAGCGGCGCGAGAGACTCGTCCGGGACCGCGGGCACGGGCCGCTCCACGAACTGCCGCTGGCCGCCGTCCCGGTGGGCGGCGAACACGAGCCGCCGGGACACCGCGTTGGCGATCTCGGCGCCGTGGTCACGGCGTACGACGTGCAGTCCGAGATCGAGCGCGGACGCGCTGCCGGACGCGGTGAGGATGTCCCCGTCGTCCACGAACAGCACGTCGGGCTCGAGGCGTACCTCGGGGAAGCGGGAGCGGAAGGAGTCCGCCCACATCCAGTGGCAGGCGGCCCGGCGCCCGTCGAGGAGCCCGGCCTCGGCGATGGTGAACGCGCCTGAGCAGAACCCGATGAGCCGGGCGCCCCGCGCGTGCGCTCGGCGCACGGCATTGAGGACGGCGGGCCGCCTCGGCACGTCGGTGTCGGGCCGGTTGGGCACGATCAGCGTGTCCGCGGACTCGGCCGTGTCGAGATCGGCCACGTCGGTCAGCGTGAAGAACCCGTCCCGCATCACCGTCCGCGACTGGGGCGAGCAGAGCTGGAAGTCGTACAGCTCACGGCCGAGTTCGGGCCGGCGCAGGCCGAAGACCTCGATGGCGCAGGACAGCTCGAAGGGGTTGGAGTTCTCGTCGACGATCACCACGACGCGGTGCGGTGGGCGCTGCGACAGGTCCGGTGAGCGGCGCTGCGAGGATTCTTTCGCCATATGCGATTTCTAGCACTCGCCGCGGATCGGTGCCGGGCGCAGGATCGACGTATGACCACCCGCGAGAACACGCCGATCGCCCTCGACGAGGCCCTGGCCTCCTTCGACGCCCTGTGGAGCCCCCGCATCGTCACCCGCGTCAACGACTACGACGTCCGCGTCGCGAAGGTCGAGGGGGATCACGTCTGGCACGTACACGACGACACGGACGAGTTCTTCCTGGTCGTCGACGGCGAGCTGACCATCGCCCTGCGGGAGCCGGCGGGCGAGCGCGATGTCGTCCTGCCCCGGGGCTCGGTCTTCACGGTTCCGCGCGGGACGTGGCACAAGCCGCGCTCCCCGAAGGGCGCCTCGATCCTCCTCCTGGAGCCCACCGGCACCCCCACGGTCGGGGACCACCACGACGACGTCCCTGATCATGTGGATGCCACTACGGGGCATGCGCTCGCTTAGTGGCACCCTTGACCCATGAACGATGTCGACCCCGCGCCCCGTCGCGCCCGTGTCCGTGCCCCCGAGCTCATCGGCAAGGGCGGCTGGCTCAATACGGGCGGTAAGCAATACAGCCTGGCCGATTTGCGGGGACGCATCGTCATTCTGGATTTCTGGACATTCTGTTGTGTGAATTGTCTGCATGTCCTCGACGAGCTGCGTGAGCTCGAGGAGAAGCACCGGGACACCGTCGTGATCGTCGGGGTGCACTCGCCGAAGTTCGTGCACGAGGCCGAGCACGCCGCCGTGGTCGACGCCGTCGAGCGGTACAACGTCGAGCACCCCGTCCTCGACGACCCCGAGCTGGCGACCTGGAAGCAGTACGCCGTGCGGGCCTGGCCCACGCTCGCGGTGATCGACCCCGAGGGGTACGTCGTCGCGCAGCACGCCGGCGAGGGGCACGCCCACGCCATCGAGAAGCTGGTCGAGCAGCTGGAGGCGGAGCACGGCGCGAAGGGGACGCTGCGCCGCGGCGACGGGCCGTACGTCGCCCCCGAGCCGGTCGCGACGGATCTGCGCTTCCCCGGCAAGGCGCTCGCGCTGCCGTCCGGGAACTTCCTGGTCTCCGACACGACCCGGCACCAGCTCGTCGAGCTGGCCGAGGACGGCGAGAGCGTCGTACGGCGGATCGGCTCGCCCGGCGACTTCAACGAGCCGCAGGGCCTCGCGCTCCTCGACGACGCGACCGTCGTCGTGGCCGACACGGTGCACCACTCGCTGAAGGCCGTGGACCTCGCGAGCGGGGACATCACGACGCTCGCGGGTACGGGCCGGCAGTGGTGGCAGGGCGCGCCGACCAGCGGCCCCGCCCTCGAGGTGTCGCTGTCCTCGCCGTGGGACGTCGCCGTCTTCGGCGGCAAGGTGTGGATCGCCATGGCGGGCGTGCACCAGCTGTGGACGTACGACCCGGAGACGAAGAGTGTCGCCGTCGCGGCGGGCACGACGAATGAGGGGCTCGTCGACGGGCCGGGGGCCGAGGCGTGGTTCGCGCAGCCGTCCGGGCTCGCGGCGACCGGCGAGCGGCTGTGGGTGGCCGACTCGGAGACGTCCGCGCTGCGGTACGTCGACCTGGACGGCGCCGTGCACACGGCGGTCGGTACGGGTCTCTTCGACTTCGGGCACCGGGACGGCGCCGCCGAACAGGCCTTGTTCCAGCACCCGTTGGGCGTGACGGCCCTGCCGGACGGCTCGGTCGCGGTCTCGGACACGTACAACCACGCCCTGCGCCGCTACGACCCGGCGACCGGTGAGGTCACCACGCTGGCGACGGACCTGCGGGAACCCAGTGACGCGGTGCTGGTGGGGGACGACATCGTCGTGGTGGAGTCGGCGCGACACCGGCTGACGCGGCTGCGGCTTCCGGAGGAGGCCGTGCGGGTCGAGGCGGTCGCGCACCGGACGCAGCGCGCGGCGACCGAGGTCGCCGCGGGCGAGCTGAGGCTGGACGTGATCTTCCAGGCCCCGGCGGGTCAGAAGCTCGACACCCGGTACGGGCCCTCGACGCGCCTGCTGGTCTCGTCGACCCCGCCGGAGCTGCTGCTGGCCGGCGAGGGCGCGGACACCGACCTGGCCCGCACCCTCACCCTCAACCCCGAGGTCCCGGAGGGCGTCCTGCACGTCTCGGCCATGGCCGCGTCCTGCGACGACGACCCCGCCAACGAGTACCCCGCGTGCCACGTCCACCAGCAGGACTGGGGTGTCCCGGTCCGTCTCGTCGAGGGCGCCGCCCAGCGCCTGCCGCTGGTGCTGGCGGGGATGGACGAGGGGTAGCGCCCCAGGGCACGTGACGTGGCCCTTCCGAGGGGTCACCTCACGTCGACGTAGTCCTCGCGGCCCGCGCTCGCCAGGTGGGTGCTGTCCGGGTAGAGCAGCTCCGCGACCCATGTGCCGTCCCTCTGGGCGGTGTAGCCCCGGCTGAAGGTGCCGTCGGAGCGGGTCGTGGTGTTGCCCATGTCGTACCAGGTGGTCGACCCCTTGGGCCGGAAGAGGATCTTCACCGTCTGGCTTCCGTAGGCGTGCCAGGCGGACGACGTGTACTTCTGGAGCTTGCCCTTTACGGTGATGGTGCGCCCCTTGGCGACCGGCTCCGGTGAGGCGTTGCCGTCAATGATGCGGGTCTTGGTGCGCTTGACGTAGAGGACGGGGCTGTAGGAGGGCTGCCATTCTGCGCTGCCCTTGAAGTAGGCCCGGTAGTAGCCCTTGTAGGGCGCGTCGAAGGTGCCCTTGAAGGGGGCGCCCGCCTCGGGGTCGCCGGATCCGGGTGTGACGGTCTTCAGGGTGGTCCAGCCGGTCGTGCCGTCGGCCGAGTACTGGAGCTGGACCCGGTTGTCCGCGTCGCCCGGGATGCTGCTGCCCGTGTGGAGGCGGCCCTTGGCTGTGAGCTGGGAGTACTTGTTCAGTGATGCGGAGAAGTCGCTGATCGACGTCTTTCGGGCGACGTGCACCTTGACCTGCGCGGTCGGGCTGGCCTTGAGGTAGGTGCCCCTCGCGCTCTGTACCTCGACCGTTCCCGTGCGCGGCATCAGGATCTTGCCGGAGAAGTGGCCCTGGGCGTCGGTCACCGACCGAGTGGCGGCGCTGCCGTTGTCGCTCTGCCACACCGCGTCGACCCTGGCGCCGGTGAGCGGTTGCCAGCGGCCCTGCGTGTATACCTCGGCGCGGCCGGAAATCGTCGCCGACTGGCCTTCCTTGACGCCCAGTTCGGTGCTGTCGAGGGTCATCCGGGTGTCCGCGGCGGCGGGCGTGACGTACGCGTTGTCGCCGTCGTCGGTGACCTGGTAGGCGTTGTCCACCCCCTGGAGCCAGGTGCTGACGAGGCCGCCGTACTCCTGGGTGAGCGTGAACGAACCGGCGAACTTCCCCTCGGAGTCCGTGGCCACCGTGAGTTCGGAGGCCTCGGGAGTGTGGATCACCACGGGCTTGTCCACGGCGGCCGTCGTCTTACCGGTGCGCGGGTCGAGGACCGTGTAGCGGCCGCTGACCGAGACGTTCTGGTGGCTGTAGTCGGGCTGCATGGGCGAGACCTGGTAGTCCTGCAGGTCGATCGTGCGTACGTACCAGAACTGGTTGCGGCTCTCCGTGTGCGAGGTGTCGCCGTCGGCGTCGGTCAGGTCGACCACGATGCGATACGTGCCGAGGTCGGCGAGGTGCACCGCTTCGGAGGCGAGCCAGACGCCCTGGTGGTCGGTGCCGGAGTCCTGCCGGAAGGAGTCGATGGTGGCGACCTCCGGGGCGTCGGCGGGCGCGTCGGCGGCGTACAGATGTGCCGTGATCGAGGTGATGGCGCTGTCCGACTGTGCGGACACGGCGACGATCCCGCTGGACGGGCCGTGGTCGGTCGCGTAGACGAGCTCGGGCGCGACACCCGTGTCGGCGTGGGCCGCCGGCACAGGTCCGAGTGCCACCCCGACGATGACGGAGGCGCAGGCCAGCACCTCCAGCCGCGCTCTCTTTCCGGGCAGGCGCGAGCGGTTGCTGAGACTGTTCAAGGAGTCCCCCCACAGGACTGAAGGCACGGCTCAGGCGCTGCTGCGCCTGAAGAGGCGTGCGTGCAGCGGCGATCGTACGCCGGACCGGTACTCCATGGACAGGTTCAAAAGCTGGTCCCGAGGGGCCCGCTCGGCCCTTCAGGGGGCCGCTCAGCCCTCCAGGAACGCCACCAGCGCGTTGGCGAGAAGGAACGGGTCGTCGGCGGCACACAGTTCGCGGACGCTGTGCATGGAGAGGATCGCGACGCCGATGTCGACGGTCTTGATGCCGTGGCGGGCCGCCGTGATCGGGCCGATCGTGGTGCCGCAGGGCATGGCGTTGTTGGAGACGAACGACTGGAAGGGCACGCCGGCCTTCTCGCACGCGGCGGCGAACACGGCGCGGCCCGAACCGTCGGTGGCGTAGCGGTTGTTGACGTTGACCTTGAGGATGGGGCCGCCGCCGGCGCGCGGGTGGTGGGTGGGGTCGTGGCGCTCGGCGTAGTTGGGGTGCACGGCGTGCCCGGTGTCGGACGACAGGCACACCGTCCCGGCGAAGGCGCGGGCCTTGTCCTCGTAACTGCCTCCGCGCGCGAACACCGAACGCTCCAGGACGCCGCCGAGCAGTGGTCCGTCGGCGCCGGTGTCGGACTGCGACCCGTTCTCCTCGTGGTCGAAGGCGGCGAGGACCGGGATGTAGGGGAGGTCGTCCGAGGCGGACACGGCGGCGAGGGCGGCCGTTCCCGCGTGCACGGACAGGAGGTTGTCCATGCGGGGTCCGGCGACGAGCTCCTTGTCGCGGCCGAGGTAGGCGGGCGCCTCGACGGGGTGGGTCATCAGGTCCCACCCGGTGACGTCGCCCTCGGCGAGGCCGTACTCCTCCTCCAGGAACCGGATGAGGCCGCCCTCGTGGACGTCGTCGCCGAGGCCCCAGATGGGCTGCATGTGCTTCTGCTTGTCGAGCTTGAGGCCGTCGGTGTGGACGGAGCGGTCCATGTGGATGGCGAGCTGCGGCACGCGCAGCAGTGCCCGGTCGATGTTCACGAGCCGCGTCGAGCCGTCCCGCAGGGTGAGCCGGCCCGCGAGTCCGAGGTCCCGGTCGAGCCAGGAGTTGAGGAGCGGGCCGCCGTAGATCTCGACGGCGACCTGCCGCCAGCCCTGCGAGCCCATGTCGGGCAGCGGCTTGACGCGCAGGTTCGGTGAGTCGGTGTGCGCGCCGACGATGCGGAAGGGGGTGTGCGGCGCGGCGCCCTCGGGGACGTACCACGCCACGATCGCGCCGCCGCGCGTCACGTACTTGCCGCCCGTCGTCCCGTCCCACGCGTCGGTCTCGGCGACCTGGCGGAATCCGGCCTTCTCCAGGCGCGAGGCGGCGTTCGCCACGGCGTGGTACGGCGAGGGGCTGGCCGCGAGGAAGGACATGAGGTCGTCGGTGTGACCGCGGTCGAAGCGGGAGGGGTTGCTCATGCGGGCCAGCCTAACGAGCCTTCGGCCCGGCGTGCGGGGGGTCCGCGCGGGTGCGGCCGTAGGGTTCGGCCGATCTCGATACGACGGCGCCGCCACCCGGATGTGTCCGGGTGGCGGCGCCGGTGACTGCGGGCGGGCCGGGGACTAGAACGCGGCCTCGTCCAGCTCCATCAGGTCGAGGTCGACCTTCTCGGAGAGGCGGCGCTCCAGGCCGACGCCCGGCAGGACGTTCGCGGCGAAGAACTTCGCGGCGGCGATCTTGCCCTGGTAGAAGGCCTGGTCCTTGGCGGAGGCGGTCTCCAGCTTCTCGGCGGCGACGGCGGCGCCGCGCAGCAGCAGGAAGCCGACGACCACGTCGCCGGAGGCGAGCAGCAGGCGGGTGGTGTTGAGGCCCACCTTGTAGATGTTCTTGGTGTCCTGCTCGGTGGCCGCGAGGTCGGTCAGCATGACGCCGACGATGGCCTCCAGCTCGACGGCCGCCTTGGCGAGCGACTCGCGGGCCGGGGCGAGCTCCTCGCCGCCCGTGCCGACCGCGAGGAACTTCTTGATCTCCTCGGCGAGGCCGTTGAGCGCGGCGCCCTGGTTGCGGACGATCTTCCGGAAGAAGAAGTCCTGGCCCTGGATCGCGGTGGTGCCCTCGTAGAGGGTGTCGATCTTGGCGTCGCGGATGTACTGCTCGATCGGGTACTCCTGGAGGTAACCCGAGCCGCCGAAGGTCTGGAGCGACTGCGCCAGCTGCTCGTAGGCCTTCTCCGAGCCGTAGCCCTTCACGATCGGCAGGAGGAGGTCGTTGAGGGCGTGGAGCTGCGACGCGTCCTCGCCCGTGGCCTCCTTGACCGCGATGTCGTCCTGGACGGCGGCGGTGTGCAGCACGAGCGCGCGCATGCCCTCCGCGTACGCCTTCTGCGTCATGAGCGAGCGGCGCACGTCCGGGTGGTGCGTGATGGTGACCTTGGGGGCGGTCTTGTCCATGAACTGGGCCAGGTCGGGGCCCTGGACGCGCTCCTTGGCGTACTCCAGCGCGTTCAGGTAGCCCGTCGACAGCGTGGAGATCGCCTTCGTGCCGACCATCATGCGGGCGAACTCGATGATGCGGAACATCTGGCGGATGCCGTCGTGCTTGTCGCCGATGAGCCAGCCCTTGGCGGGGTGCTGGTCGCCGAACGTCATCTCGCAGGTGTTGGACGCCTTGAGGCCCATCTTGTGCTCGACGTTCGTCGCGTAGACGCCGTTGCGCTCGCCCAGCTCGCCGGTCTCCCAGTCGAAGTGGAACTTCGGGACCAGGAAGAGGGAGAGGCCCTTGGTGCCGGGGCCGTGGCCCTCGGGGCGCGCGAGCACGTAGTGGAGGATGTTCTCCGACATGTCGTGCTCACCGGACGTGATGAAGCGCTTCACGCCCTCGATGTGCCAGGAGCCGTCCTCCTGCTGGACGGCCTTGGTGCGGCCGGCGCCCACGTCCGAGCCGGCGTCCGGCTCGGTCAGGACCATCGTCGAGCCCCACTGCTTCTCGACGGCGATCTCGGCGACCTTCTTCTGCGCCTCGTTGCCCTCCTCGAAGAGGATGCCGGCGAAGGCCGGGCCGGAGCAGTACATCCAGATCGCCGGGTTCGAGCCGAGCAGCAGCTCCGCGTAGGCCCAGATCAGGGAGCGCGGGGAGGTGGTGCCGCCGATCTCCTCGGGCAGGCCCAGGCGCCAGTACTCGGAGTCCATGAAGGCCTGGTACGACTTCTTGAAACTGGCCGGTACCGGAGCGGTGTTGGTCTCCGGGTCGAAGACCGGCGGGTTGCGGTCGGCGTCCGTGAAGGACTCGGCCAGCTCGTTCTCGGCGAGGCGGGCGACCTCGTCGAGGATGCTCTTGGCGGTGTCGACGTCCATCTCCGCGAACGGGCCGCTGCCGTACAGCTTGTCGCGCCCGAGCACCTCGAAGAGGTTGAACTCGATGTCGCGGAGATTCGACTTGTAGTGCCCCATGGCGACGGCTCCGTTTGGCTGGAAGCGGGATATTCGTAAACACGCACTACTCGCAAGTAGCAAGTGCCTACGATGATGCTACCCGTCGGTAATAACGCGCAACCCCTGATCCGCCAATGTGAGCAGGGTCTAACGGAGCCCGCGCTCCGGCCCCCGCTCGGTAGTCTGGCCCTCATGTACGGCTACGACCAGACCGCGGGACCCGGGCAGCAGTACGCGCCGCCGCAGCAGGGCATGCAGGGCGGGTACGGCCAGCAGGCGCCGCCGCTGTATCCGGAGCCGTCACCTCCGTCGCTGGCGGACGCGGTCCGCGCCTTCACCACGGGCTCGATGTCCGCCGAGGACTTCCAGCAGATCTTCGCCACGTCGAAGGTCTACTGCCCGCGCGGCGACAACCCCGGCTTCCTCGCGCTGCACAACACCCAGCAGCCGGTCATCCCGATGTTCACCTCGCTCAAGGAGCTGCGCAGGTACGCGGGCAAGGAGTCCAAGTACTTCGTGATCACCGGCGCCGAGGTGATCGACCTGCTCCCGACCGGGTACGGCTTCGTCCTCGACATGGAGGGCGAGCACCGGATGGTCTTCGACGCCAAGGCGGTCGAGCAGATGGTCGACTTCGCGATGCGCCGGATGTACGGCTAGCGGTCACCGCACACGCAGGCACCAGCAACGCCCGGAGGGAATTCCCTCCGGGCGTTCCGCGTTCCAGGTGGCAGAAAGTTCTACGTTCAACTAAACTCCGAGCACAAGGAGGTCCCGACATGCCTGCAGTGACCGTCGAAAACCCGCTGACCCTGCCCCGTGTGGCCGCGTCCGCCGACGCCGTGGCCCGCCCCGTACTGGCCGTGACGACCGCGCCCAGCGGATTCGAGGGCGAGGGCTTCCCGGTGCGCCGAGCGTTCGCCGGGATCAACTACAAGCACCTCGACCCGTTCATCATGATGGACCAGATGGGTGAGGTGGAGTACGCGCCCGGAGAGCCCAAGGGCACGCCCTGGCACCCGCACCGCGGCTTCGAGACCGTCACCTACATCATCGACGGCACCTTCGTTCACCAGGACTCCAACGGCGGTGGCGGCACCATCACCAACGGCGACACCCAGTGGATGACGGCCGGCTCGGGCCTCCTGCACATCGAGGCGCCGCCGGAGGCGCTCGTCATGTCCGGCGGGCTCTTCCACGGCCTCCAGCTGTGGGTGAACCTTCCGGCCGCCGACAAGATGAAGGACCCCCGCTACCAGGACATCCGCGGTGGCCAGGTCAAGCTCCTCACCACCGCCGACGGCGGCGCCCTGCTGCGCGTCATCGCGGGTGAGCTCGACGGCCACGACGGCCCCGGCATCACGCACACGCCGATCACGATGGTCCACGCGACCGTCCGCCCCGGCGCCGAGCTGACGCTGCCGTGGCGCGAGGAGTTCAACGGCCTCGCGTACGTCCTCGCCGGCCGCGGCACCGTCGGCACCGACCGCAGGCCGGTCCACATGGGCCAGACCGCCGTCTTCGGCGCGGGCTCCTCGCTGACCGTCCGGGCGGACGAGACGCAGGACTCCAACACCCCGGACCTCGAGGTCGTCCTCCTGGGCGGCCGCCCGATCCGGGAGCCGATGGCGCACTACGGACCGTTCGTCATGAACACCCGCGACGAACTCCAGCAGGCGTTCGAGGACTTCCAGGCGGGCCGGCTCGGGGTCATCCCGGGAGAGCGGATCCCGCACACGTAAGCGGCATCTGATTGCCCGTCACTCGCGTGGCCCCGTCCGGAAGGTCGGGGCCACGCCCGCGTGATGCCCTGGGGAGGTGCACACAGGTACAGGTAAGCCGCTTCTTCCCGAACCAGCCCGCCGTACCGCCGCCTGGTGCGCCCTGGCGCTGCTCGTCACCGGGGTGGCGGCCGTCGGTGTCTGGCTGTGCATCGTCTTCAAGACAGCCGTCACGCCCCTGCTGCTCGCCCTGCTCGGCACGGCCCTGCTCGGGCCGGTGCACGGCTGGCTGATCCGCAGGAAGGTCAACCGGGCGCTCGCCGCCGCCCTCACGTGTGTCGCCCTCGTCGCAGTCGTCGGCGGTGCCGGCTACATCGTCGTCAAGACCCTCATCGACACCGGCGACCAGATCGTCGACTCGGTGCGGCAGGCCGGCAGCTGGATCAAGAGCCACTTCGGTATCACCGTGGCCGACGACCTCGGATCCGCCGCCGGCAGCCTCCAGAAGCTGCTGTCCAAGTGGGGCGCCAGCGCCGCGAGCGGAGTGATCGCCGGGCTCACCGTCCTCGGCTCGCTCCTCACGACCAGCGTTCTCGCCCTCCTGCTCACGTTCTTCTTCCTCAAGGACTCCGACCGCGCCGCGGGTCTCGCGCACAGCCTCGCGCCCGGCCGTGCCGGGGAAGTCCTGGAGGCAATGGGGCGGCGTGCCTTCCAGGCCGTCGAGGGCTTCATGCGCGGGACCACGCTGATCGCGCTCATCGACTCGATCTGCATCACCGTCGGCCTGCTCATCCTGCGGGTGCCCGGCGCGGTCGGGCTCGGCTCCCTGGTCTTCGTCACCGCGTACATCCCCTACCTCGGGGCGACGATCTCCGGCGCGGTGGCCGTCCTGGTGGCACTCGCCGACCGGGGCTGGGTGACCGCCCTGTGGGCACTCGGCGTCATCCTGGCCGTGCAGCAGCTGGAGGGCCACATCCTTCAGCCGATGATCCAGTCCCGCACCGTGCAGATGCATCCCGCGATGGTGATGCTGGCGATCACGGCGGGCGCCTCCGTCGCGGGCATCCTCGGCATGCTGCTCGCGGTGCCGTTGACGGCGGCCGCCTTCGGGGTGATCGGGGAGATGCGCAAGCGCTACTCCGCAGGCGAGGGGCCGTCGGCGCCGTCGGGGGGTTCACGTGAGACGTCGGCCGAGGACTCGTAGAGCTCGAACCAGATGCTCTTGCCCTCGCCCCTCGGGTCCACGCCCCAGCGGTCGGCGAGCAGCTCCATCAGTACGAGGCCGCGCCCGGATGACGCGAGCTCGCCCGGGTGGCGCTTGTGCGGCAGGTCGTCGCTGGCGTCGGCGACCTCGGCGCGCAGCCGCCGCGCGGGCCCGTCGGCGACCTCGGCGACCAGGAGCGCGTCACCGTCCGTGTGGACGAGGACGTTCGTGAGCATCTCCGAGATCATCAGGACCGCCGAGTCGACCTGGTCCTCGTCGGTCCAGTCGTGCAGCAGCTCGCGCAGGTGCTGACGGGCGGCGGCGACCCGCTCCGGCTCGGCCTGGGCGACGGTCATCGCGGTGCGGCGCGCGGGCACGGGCGCCTCGGGCAGGCCCGTCCTGGCGAGGAGCAGCACCGCTATGTCGTCCTCGCGCCGGTCGGCGAGTGGGCCCGTCGTGTAGTGCGAGGAGGGGCCGTGCACGGCTCGCACGAGCGCGTCGGCCAGGTCCTCCAGGCGGTCGGGGTCGGTGGAGTGCTCCCCGTGCCCGCCGTGCTCCTCGAGGATGCCGCGGATGCGGGCCCAGCCGGTGTCGAGGTCGTGGCCGCCCGTCTCGATGAGGCCGTCGGTGCAGATCAGCAGGGTGTCGCCGGGTTCGAGGGTGAGCCGGGTCGTGGGGTAGTCGGCGTCGGGGTCGACGCCGAGGGGCAGCCCGCCCGCGGTGGGCCGTACCAGGACCGTCCCGTCGGTCATGCGTATCGCGGGGTCGGGATGGCCGGCGCGGGCGATCTCCAGGATTCCCGTCTTCGGGTCGGCCTCCACGTACAGACAGGTCGCGAAGCGCGGGTCGCCCGCCTCCGAGCCCTTCTCGATGCCCTTGCCGGGGCCGCCCGTGGAGCCGTACGTGATGGAGTCGGTGACCCCGTACAAGAAGCGGGAGGCGCGGGAGAGGACGGCGTCCGGGCGGTGCCCCTCGGCCGCGTACGCCCGCAGCGCGATCCGCAGCTGTCCCATCAGGCCGGCGGCCCGCACGTCGTGCCCCTGCACATCGCCGATGACGAGCGCGATGCGCCCGGTGGGCAGCGGGATCATGTCGTACCAGTCGCCGCCGACCTGGAGGCCGCCGCCGGTCGGTACATAGCGGGCGGCGACGCTCATCCCCGGGATCTCGGGGCCGAGCGTGGGCAGCATCGAGCGCTGGAGTCCGTCCGTCAGCTCCCGTTCCGACTCGGTGATCCCGGCGCGCGACAGAGCCTGCGCCAGCATGCGCGCCACCGTCGTCAGGACGGAGCGCTCGTCGGGCGTGAACGACACCGGGTAGGCGAACGCGGCCATCCAGGTGCCTATGGTGTGGCCGGCCACGATGAGCGGCAGGAACGCCCAGGACTGCCGCTGGAAGCGCTGGGCCAGTGGCCAGGCGGCCTGGTAGCGCAGGCGGTACTGCTCGGGCGACGACAGATAGACGGCGCGGCCGGTGCGCACCACCTCGGCTGCCGGATAGTCGGTGTCCAGGGGCATGTCCGTGAACGGCCCCTCCTCGCCCGGCTCGTGCCCGTGGTGTCCGATGACCGTGAGCCGGTCGCCGCCGACGCCGAAGACGGCGAGGCCGTCCGGCGAGAACCCCGGCATGGAGAGCCCGGCCGCGACCCGCAGGACCTCCTCGGTGGACCCCGCCTCGGCGAGCGCCCGCCCGGCGTCCAGCAGGAACGCCTCGCGGGAGCGCCGCCAGTCCCCGGTCACGGGAGTACGCGCCGCGGTTCCGGGCGAGGGCTCGCTGACCTCCTGGAGCGTGCCGATCAGCTCGTACGCGTGCGAGTCGCCGTGCACGAGCGGCTTGGAGCGGCTGCGTACGGTCCTGATGACGACGCCCTGATCGTCCATGATCCGCAGCCGGGCCTCGGCGAGGGTGCCCTCGGCGACGGCGAGCTGCACCACGCCGTAGATCTCGTTCCAGTCGACGGGGTGGAAACGGGAGCGTACGGCGGCCTCCGTCAGCGTCACCCGGGATGCGGGCAGGCCGAGCAGCCGGGCCGCCTCCGCGTCGAAGGTGACCAGCCCGGCCCGGTTGTCCCACCGCCACACACCGGTGTCGAGGGCGGCGAGAACGTCCCCCACGGGCGGCAGGGGGTCACCAGTGCGCATGGCCCCACTCTAAGAAGAGGTGATCGTGGACGGCCACCGAGACTATTCGCAGAGCGATCTTGGGGCGGCCGGTACCCTGGGGCTTCGGGCATGCCCGGCCAATCCCCAATCGCAAAGACTGGATGAACGACGATGCATCGGTACAGGTCCCACACCTGCGGCGAGCTCCGCGCCTCTGACGTCGGATCCGACGTCCGGCTGAGCGGCTGGCTGCACAATCGGCGCGACCTGGGCGGCATCCTCTTCATCGATCTGCGGGACCACTACGGGATCACGCAGCTCGTCGCCCGCCCCGGTACCGCGGCCGCCGAGGTCCTCGACAGGCTGACCAAGGAGACGGTCGTCCGCGTCGACGGCAAGGTCGTCTCGCGCGGCGCCGACAACGTCAACTCCGAGCTGCCCACGGGCGAGATCGAGATCGAGGCCGCCGAGGTCGAGGTGCTCGGCGCGGCCCAGCAGATCCCGTTCACGATCAACGCGGACGACGGGGTGAACGAGGAGCGGCGCCTGGAGTACCGCTTCCTCGACCTGCGCCGCGAGCGCATGCACCGCAACATCATGCTGCGCTCGTCCGTCATCGCCTCCATCCGCTCCAAGATGGTGGCCCTCGGGTTCAACGAGATGGCGACGCCGATTCTCAGCGCCACCTCCCCGGAGGGCGCCCGCGACTTCGTCGTCCCCTCGCGCCTCAACCCGGGCAAGTTCTACGCGCTGCCGCAGGCGCCGCAGCAGTTCAAGCAGCTGCTGATGATCTCGGGCTTCGACCGCTACTTCCAGATCGCGCCCTGCTTCCGTGACGAGGACGCCCGCGCGGACCGCTCGCCGGGCGAGTTCTACCAGCTCGACGTGGAGATGTCCTTCGTCGAGCAGGAGGACGTCTTCCAGCCGATCGAGAAGCTGATGACCGAGCTCTTCGAGGAGTTCGGCGGCGGCCGCCACGTCACGTCCCCGTTCCCGCGGATCCCGTTCCGCGAGTCGATGCTCAAGTACGGCTCGGACAAGCCGGACCTGCGCGCCCAGCTCGAACTGGTCGACATCTCGGACGTGTTCGAGGGCTCCGAGTTCAAGGCGTTCGCCGGGAAGCACGTGCGCGCGCTGCCCGTCCCGGACACCGCGTCGCAGTCCCGCAAGTTCTTCGACGGCCTCGGTGACTACGCGGTCGAGCAGGGTGCGAAGGGCCTCGCCTGGGTCCGCGTCGCCGAGGACGGGTCCCTCACGGGCCCGATCGCGAAGTTCCTCACGGACGAGAACGTCAAGGTCCTCACCGAGCGCCTCGGCCTGAAGGCCGGCCACGCCGTGTTCTTCGGCGCGGGCGAGTTCGACGAGGTCTCCAAGATCATGGGCGCCGTCCGTGTCGAGGCCGCCAAGCGCGCCGGGCACTTCGAGGAGGGCGTCTTCCGCTTCTGCTGGATCGTCGACTTCCCGATGTACGAGAAGGACGAGGACACCGGGAAGATCGACTTCTCGCACAACCCGTTCTCCATGCCGCAGGGCGGCCTCGAGGCCCTGGAGACCAAGGACCCGCTGGACATCCTGGGCTGGCAGTACGACATCGTCTGCAACGGCACGGAACTGTCCTCCGGCGCGATCCGGAACCATGAGCCCGAGATCATGCTCAAGGCCTTCGAGATCGCGGGCTACGACCGTGACACCGTCGAGGAGCAGTTCGCGGGCATGCTCCGCGCGTTCCGCTTCGGCGCCCCGCCGCACGGCGGGATCGCCCCCGGCGTCGACCGCATCGTCATGCTCCTCGCCGACGAGCCGAACATCCGCGAGACCATCGCGTTCCCGCTCAACGGCAACGCGCAGGACCTGATGATGGGCGCGCCCACGGAGCTCGACGAGACGCGCCTGCGCGAGCTGAACATCCAGCTGCGCAAGCCGGTGGGCGAGAAGAAGTAGCACCCGCCAGTCGTCCGAAGGGGCCGGAACCGTTGATCGGTTCCGGCCCCTTCGCTGTGCGGACTCACAGCGCATCCCCATGTCCCTGACAGGTGGCGGTCCTAGCTTCGCTTCCCATGACAGAGACTCAGGGACCAGCGCACAAACGTGACATGACCCGCCGGAAGGTCATCCTCGCGGGCGGGGCCGCCGTGGCGGCCGTCGGCGTCGGGGGCTCCATCGCCGCCAACGCGTTCGCGGGGGAGACGGACACCGCCGACAGGAAGTCCGGGGCGGAGTCCTGCTACCGGCTCACCTCGGAGACCACCGAGGGCCCGTACTACATCGACGCGGACAAGCTCCGCCGTGACATCACGGAGGACAAGGAGGGCATCCCGATGGTCCTCCGCCTCAAGGTGATCGACGCCGAGACCTGCAAGCCCCTGCGGAACGCGGCGGTCGACATCTGGCACTGCGACGCGCTCGGGATCTACTCCGGGTACGAGTCCCTCTCCACCGGTGGCGGTGGCACGCCCCCGAGCGGCGCCCCGAGCGGAGCCCCGACCGACCAGCCGTCCGGCGCCCCGACGGGCGCCCCGCCCGGGGGCGGCGGTGGCGGCGGACACGAGGAGCCCACCGACGACGAGCGTTATCTGCGGGGCACCTGGAAGACGGACAAGCACGGCAGCGTCGAGTTCAGGACGGTCTTTCCCGGCTGGTACCGGGGCCGTGCCGTGCACATCCACACCAAGGTCCATGTGGACGGCAAGTGGACCGACGCCGGCTACGAGGGCGGCCACACCTGTCACACCGGTCAGTTCTTCTTCGAGGAGGCCGCGGTCATCGCCTCGGGGAAGGTCGCGCCGTACTCGACGAGCACGACCGAGCGCACGACGCTGACCGGGGACACGATCTACGACCAGAGCGGGACGACGGGCGGCCTGCTGAAGCTGACGTACGGCAAGGGGCGCATCGCGAAGGGCGTCATCGGGTCGATCACGATGGCGGTGGCACCCGACGAGACGCACGACAGCACGGACACGCAGCCGGGAGCTTCCGCCTCGACGGCTTCCTGACGGGCGCCGGCGCGGGCTGCGCTCAGGTGTCGTACCGGCCGTCCCACGGTTCGCCGAAGCCGAGGCGGTCCGGGTAGAGCTCGGCCCAGCCGCCCTCGTCGTCGTCCTCGGCGATCAGGCCGAACAGCACGCGGTCCACGGCGAGCCGGAACGGGCGGACGGCGATGTCGCCGTAGGCACGGCCGGGCAGGGCTGCCAGGAGTTTGTCCAAGTGGGCGTGGGCCTGGGCGAGTTCGGCGCCCCCGGCCCAGGTCCCCGCGCACCAGATCTCCGAGTCGCGGTACCTGCCCGAGGTGTCGAAGGTGTGGAGCACCGCGTAGAGACGCTTGTGCTCCTCCCAGCCGTCGTCGGGGCGGTAGCCCTCCGGGAAGGCGTACGTCACCGTGGCCAGGAACTGGCCGTCCGCGTACCGGCCGATGGTGGCGGTGCGGTGGTCCGGCTCGTGGGCGATCGGGATGGTTGCGGGAACTGGCATGGCGAAACCCTAATCGCGATCGTGGACATGCCAGTAGCGGGGTACGGGAAAGGGGTGCGGGGACAGGTCCCCGCACCCCTTTCCCCCGGAATGCGTTACTCCGGAGCGCCGCCGAAGCGCTCGCGGTAGGACTCCAGGTCCTCCTCGGTGATCTTCGCGAAGAGCACCGGCGGGACCGTGAAGGCCGTGCCCGCGGGGACGGTGTCCAGGGCCACGGCCTGCTCGGCGGTGACCCATGTGGCCGTGTCGTCGGCCAGCGCGAACGCGCCGCGCATCGCCTTCGACGAGGCCGGGATGAAGGGCTCGGACACGACCGCGTACAGGTGGATGAGGTTCATCGCCGTACGCAGCGTGAGGGCCGCGGCCTCCGGGTCGGTCTTGATCTCCAGCCAGGGGGCCTTCTCCTCCAGGTAGGAGTTGCCCGCCGACCACAGGGCGCGCAGCGCGGACGCGGCCTTGCGGAACTGGAGGGCCTCCATCTGGGCCTCGTACTCCGCGAGCAGCCCGGCGATCTCCGTGCCCAGCTTCGCCTCCGCCTCGCCGGCCTCCTTGCCCGCGGGCACGTCGTCACCGAAGCGCTTGCGGGAGAAGGACAGGACGCGGTTCACGAAGTTGCCGAGGGTGTCGGCGAGGTCCTTGTTCACCGTGGCCGCGAAGTGCTCCCACGTGAAGGAGGAGTCGTCGGACTCCGGCGCGTTGGCGATGAGGAAGTAGCGCCAGTAGTCGGCCGGGAGGATCTCCAGGGCGGCGTCCGTGAAGATGCCGCGCTTCTGCGACGTGGAGAACTTGCCGCCGTAGTACGTCAGCCAGTTGAAGGACTTGAGGTAGTCGACCTTCTTCCACGGCTCGCGCACGCCCATCTCCGTGGCGGGGAACATGACGCTGTGGAACGGGACGTTGTCCTTGGCCATGAACTGCGTGTACCGGACGTCGTCGGCCTTGTACCACCACGACTTCCAGTCGCGGTCCGCCGGGTTCTCGTCCGACCACTCCTTCGTCGAGCCGATGTACTCGATCGGGGCGTCGAACCAGACGTAGAAGACCTTGCCCTCGGCGGCCAGCTCCGGCCACGTGTCGGCCGGGACGGGGACGCCCCAGTCCAGGTCACGGGTGATCGCGCGGTCGTGCAAGCCCTCGGTCAGCCACTTGCGGGCGATGGAGGAGGCCAGCTGCGGCCACTCGCCCGCGGTCCGCGCGATCCACTCCTCGACCTCGACCTGCAGCTTCGACTGGAGCAGGAAGAGGTGCTTCGTCTCGCGGACCTCCAGCTCCGTGGAGCCGGAGATCGCCGAGCGCGGGTTGATGAGGTCCGTCGGGTCCAGGACGCGCGTGCAGTTCTCGCACTGGTCGCCGCGCGCCTTGTCGTAGCCGCAGTGCGGGCAGGTGCCCTCGACGTAGCGGTCCGGCAGGAAGCGGCCGTCGGCAGGCGAGTACACCTGACGGATCGCGCGCTCCTCGATGAAGCCGTTCTCGTTCAGCTTGCGCGCGAAGTGCTGCGTGAGCTCCGCGTTCTGCGCGGACGAGCTGCGGCCGAAGTGGTCGAAGGCCAGGCCGAAGCCGTCGTACACGGCCTTCTGCGCGTCGTGCGCCTTCCCGCAGAACTCGGCGACCGGCAGGCCCTGCTCCTTCGCGGCCAGCTCGGCGGGCGTGCCGTGCTCGTCGGTGGCGCAGATGTACAGGACGTCGTGGCCGCGCTGGCGGAGGTACCGGGAGTACACGTCCGCCGGGAGCATGGACCCCACCATGTTGCCCAGGTGCTTGATTCCGTTGATGTACGGAAGGGCGCTGGTGATGAGGTGTCGAGCCATCGGGGGCTGCTCCCAAGTCGCTGCGTGCGGTGACGGTGTACGTCAGTCGAATCAAGGAATCGTATCCGACACGGCGGGGCCGCCCCTCCCGGTATTTACGGGGTGGACGGCCCTGGGGGCGCGGTGCGGGTGCCGGTGCGGGTGCGGTGCCTAGCGGAAGTCGAAGACCAGCCGGGCCGTGACCCGGCCCGCCAGGATGTCCTCGATCGCCTCGTTGACCTCCTTGAGCCTGCGCTGCTCGCGGATGACACGGGTACGGCCGAGGCGGTGCAACTGGAAGACGTCGGCGAGGTCCTGCCGGGTGCCGACGATCGAACCGATCACGCTCTTGCCTTCGAGCACGTGCTCGAAGACGGGCAGTTCCAGCTTCCCCCCGGCGGGCAGGGCGACCAGGACGAGCGTGCCGTGCCTGCGCAGGGAGCCGTACGCCGCCCGGAGTGACGCGTTCGACACGGCGAGCCCGATCGCGACGTCGGCGCCGCCCAGCCCGCGCACCGTCTCGGCGACGTCCTGGGTGCGGGCGTCGATGACATGGTCGGCGCCCAGCTCGTGCGCGAGGCGCAGCTTGTCGTCGGTGACGTCCACGGCGACGGTCTCGGCACCCGCGATCCGCGCGTACTGGAGCGCGAGATGGCCGAGGCCGCCGATCCCGGAGATCAGGACGCGTTTGCCGGGGCCGGCGCCCGACACCTTCACGGCCTTGTACGTCGTCACTCCCGCGCAGGTCAGCGGGGCGGCGTCCAGGGGGTCGAGGCCCTCGGGGACCTTCACGACGTAGTCGCCGTGCGCGACGGCGTACTCGGAGAAGGAGCCGTCGACCGAGTAGCCGCTGTTCCGCTGCTTCAGGCAGAGCGTCTCCCAGCCGGTCACGCAGTGGTCGCAGTAGCCGCACGCCTCGCCCAGCCAGGCGATGGCGACGCGGTCGCCGACGTTGATGTGGCCCACCCGCTCGCCCAGGTCCTCGACGATCCCGATGCCCTCGTGGCCCGGGACGAACGGCGGGACCGGCTTGACGGGCCAGTCACCGGCGGCGGCGTGAATGTCGGTGTGGCACAGCCCGCTCGCCTCCATCCGGACGAGGACCTGCTGCGGGGCCGGCCGCGGGATCACGCGGTGCTGGATCTCCAGGGGCCGGGTGAAGTCGGTGACTACGGCGGCCTTCATGGTGCGCGGTCCTTCCCTCGGGGCCGGAATCCATCCAGCTTCTCCCGATTCGGGGGGAACGGCGCGGGGGAAACTGCGGCGCCCCCTGTCCCCGCCGGGGCGGGGACAGGGGGCGCGGATGGTGCGGGGGTCAGGCCTGCTGCGAGCCCAGCCACTGCGGCAGGTCCGTGAGCAGCCCCTCGTAGAGCTCGGCGTCCGTGAGCTCGCGGGGGGTGGGGCCCGCGTGGAAGAACGCGGCGTTGGGCGCCTTCAGCTTGCGCAGGTAGTCGAAGCCCTTGGCCTCGTGCTCGCCGAACGCGACGAACTGGAAGAACAGCGGGTGCCGGGCCGCGTCCGCGAGGGCCTGGTTGGCCGGGCCCTTCGCGTCCGGGGCGCCGTCCGTCTGGAAGACGACCAGGGCGGGTGTCTGCGACTGCGACTTCTCGTGGTGCGCCACGACCTCTTCGATCGCGCGGTGGTAGCTGGTACGGCCCATGTGGCCGAGCGATGCGTGCAGCTCGTCCACGCGGCCCTCGTGCCCGTCGAGGGTGAGCTCGCCGGTGCCGTCGATGTCGGTGGAGAAGAAGACGACGTGCACGGTCGCCTCGGGGTCGGTGTGCGCGGCCAGGGCGAGCACCTGTTCACCGAGCGCCTGCGCGGAGCCGTCCTTGTAATACGGACGCATCGAACCCGACCGGTCGAGTACGAGGTAGACGGTGGCCCGGACCCCGGCGAGGTCGTTCTTCTTGAGCACACTACCGGCGGCCTTGTAGGCAGCGGCGAGCCCGGGGGCGCGCGACTTGACCCGGGCGAGGGGGAGGGCGGGGGAGGAGGCCTCGGTGCCGGCCTCGGTGTCGGCCTCGGGCGCCACCTCGACGACGGGCTCGGCCGCGTCGGCCTGCGGCGCGGGCTCCGTGACGGGCTCGGCCGCGTCGGCCTCGGCGGCGACGGGCTGGGGGTCGGCGACGACTTCGGGCTCCGACGCGGCAGCGGCGACGGGCTCGGCGACGGCCTTGGGCTCGGGTTCGGCGACGGGCTCGGCGACGGCCTTGGGCTCGGGTTCGGCGACCGGCTCGACGACGGCCTCCGGCTCGCGCTCGGCGGCGGGCGCGGGCTCGACCACGGCCTCCGGCTCGCGCTCGGCGGCGGGCGCGGCGACTGCCTCGGCCTCCGGCTCGGTCTTGGCGACGGCCTCGGGCGCTGCCTCGGCCTCCGTCTTCACCTTCGGCTCGGCGACAAACTCTGCGTCAGCCACCGCCTCCGCCACCGCCGCGGTCTTGGCGACGGGCTCAGGGCTCTCGGCTGCCGGTTCCGCTTCGGCCTCGGCGACGGGCTCGGGCTCGACGGCGGCCTCAAGCTCAGCTTCGGCCTCGACCTCGGGCTCGACGGCGGTCTCGGGGGACGCCTCCGTCTCCGTCTTCAACTCCGCTTCCGTCACCGGCTCGGAGACAGGCTCCGCGGCAGCCGCCGTCTCCGTCTTCACGTCCGGCTCGGCGACGGGCTCTGTGGCCGCCTCCGCCGCCGGCTCGGTCTCCGCCTCCGCGGGCTCCGCGGTCGGTTCCGCTTCCGCGTCGGCGGTGGCCTTCTCGTCCACCGGCGCCGACGGCTTGGGGACCTTGACGTTGTCGAACGCCGCGGCCACCAGGTCGTCCGCCTCGCGCGTCGACGGCGCGGGCGTCGGCTCGGTCGAAGGTGCGGGCACCTTCGCCTTTGCCTTGGCGGGAGCGGCCTCGGGCGCCTTTGCCGACTCGGCGGGCGCAGCCTTCGGCAGGGTCGCCTCGCCGGCCGGTGCCGGGACCGTCGCCTCGGGTGCGGCGGTCGCCGCCTCGTCACCCCGCGAGGACTTCCGCGGCCTTCCGAACGCGTTCCGCAGGAGATTCCGAATGCCCATGTGCGCAACCCTTCGCATGAGTTGGTTTCCGTAACCCCTGGCCAGGGCGGACACGTAAGGTTAGCCGCCACGTTCCGTGATCTTGGGCAGGGTCGCCCACCCGGGCGAAGGGCATTCAACTGCCGCACGCCCGGCACAGGTTCACCGCTCGTTCACCCGCCGTCCCCCTCCTCGCTCGGCCACGCCCCTAGCGTCACGCCCGAGTGACCGTAAAGGGGAGGAAAAGAGTGCGCAAAACGCTGCCGCTTATCGGCTCGCACAACGGGGGCCGTGCCGCGCTGACCTGCCGGTTCCGTTGTGGGGATGCCTGTTTTCAAGAGGTGCCCAACACCAGTTCCAACGAGTACGTCGGTGACGTCATCGCCGGTGCGCTGAGCCGCCGTTCGATGCTGCGCACGGCCGCGGTCGTGACCGTCGCCGCCGCGACGGCCGGTACGGTCGTGGGCTCGGGAGCCCCGCAGGCCGCCGCCGCCACGCCGCCGGGGGCGGCAACGGGCGTAGCGCACAAGGGCGACAAGGGGGCGCGCGGACTGCGGTTCACGCCCGTCGCGCCGAACACGGCGGACCGGGTCACCGTCCCGGAGGGCCACGCCCAGAACGTCGTCATCAGCTGGGGCCAGCCCATCCTGCGCGGAGCGCCCGCCTTCGACCCGGACAAGCAGTCTGCAAAGGCCCAGGCGGGACAATTCGGTTACAACAACGACTTCCTGAGCCTCCTCCCCCTGCACGGTGAGCACGGCCGCCAGGTCCTCGTCGCCAACCACGAGTACACGGACGAGATCCTGATGTTCAAGGGGTACGACCCCGAGAACCCGACACGCGAGCAGGTGGAGACCGCCTGGGCGGCGCACGGCCTGTCGGTCGTCGTGGTGGAGGAGTCCCGGCGCAGCGGCAGGCTGTCGGCCGTCACGCGGCACCAGCTCAACCGCCGCCTCACCGCCACCAGCGAGTTCCGTCTCTCGGGCCCGGTCGCGGGCAGCGCGCTCGTGCGGACGAAGGCGGACCCGCGCGGCCGTACCGTCCTCGGCACGCTCAACAACTGCTCGGGCGGCACCACTCCGTGGGGCACGACGCTGCACGGCGAGGAGAACTTCAACCAGTACTTCGCGAATGCCGCGAAGGTGACCGACCCGGCCACGGCCGCCCGGCTCAAGCGCTACGGCGTGACCGGCGAGGCCTCCGAGCGCAAGTGGGAGCGGTTCGACGACCGCTTCGACCTGGCCAAGGAGCCGAACGAGGCGAACCGCTTCGGCTGGGTCGTCGAACTCGACCCGTACGACCCGGAGTCGACCCCGCGCAAGCGCACCGCGCTCGGCCGCTTCAAGCACGAGGCCGCGCAGCCGCGCCTGACCGACGACGGCCGCCCGGTCGTCTACATGGGCGACGACGAGAAGTTCGACTACTTCTACAAGTTCGTGAGCAGCAAGCGCGTCGCCAAGGGCCGCTCGCGCGCCGCGCACGAGCACAACCTGACGCTCCTCGACGAGGGCACCCTCTACGTCGCCCGGCTGACCGGCAACTCCCCGGCCGCCGAGATCGACGGCACGGGCAAGCTGCCCGTGGACGGAGAGTTCGACGGCGGCGGCGAGTGGCTGCCGCTCGCCACGGCCGGCCCGCACGGCGCGGTCTCGCACGTCGACGGCATGACGGCGGAGGAGGTGTACCTCTTCACGCGGTTCGCCGGTGACAAGGTGGGCGCCACGAAGATGGACCGCCCCGAGGACATCGAGCCGTCCCCGCACTCCGGGAAGGTCTACGTCGCGCTGACGAACAACTCGGACCGCGGCAAGGCCGGCAAGGCGCCCGTCGACGAGGCGAACCCGCGCAATCTCAACAAGCACGGGCAGATCCTGGAGCTGACCGAGCACCGGGGCCGCGCCGAGGCCACCACCTTCGGCTGGTCGCTCTTCCTCGTCGCGGGCGACCCGGACGACCCGGCGACGTACTTCGCGGGCTTTCCGAAGGACCGGGTCAGCCCGATCTCCTGCCCGGACAACGTCGCGTTCGACCCGCACGGCAACCTGTGGATCTCCACGGACGGCAACGCGCTCGGCACGCACGACGGCCTGTTCGGTGTCGCGACGCGGGGCGAGCGGCGCGGTGAGCTCAAGCAGTTCCTGACGATGCCGAACGGCGCCGAGACCTGCGGTCCGCTGGTCCAGGACCGCCGGGTCCTCGTCTCGGTGCAGCACCCGGGCGAGGTCGACGGCGCGTCGGTCGAGAAGCCGGCGAGCGCGTGGCCCGACGGGCCGGGGAGGATCGTCCGTCCGTCGGTGGTCTCCGTGTGGCGCGAGGACGGCTGCGACATCGGCGTCTGATCCGGCTCAGGCCGCCTCGGTCGCCTCAGGCCGACGCCGCGTCCGGCAGGCGCTCGCGATACGCGGGTGCCTGCCGGGCCGCTTCCCAGTAGGCGTCCTCCAAGTCTCCGTAGACCGCGTCCAGTTCGGCCTCCGTGCGGGCGGCCAGGACGAGGCGTACGCCGATCGGGTCGCCGTCGAGGGGTCTTATGGCCATGTCGGGACGGGCCCGCGAGGTGGGCTGGCACAGGGCGACGACCTCGCCCGTGGCGACCAGGGACGCCGCCGTGAGGTAGTCGCCGTGCAGGATCCGGGGGTTGAGCCCGGCGGCCCGAAGGACCCGCAGGAGCCCGTGCCACTCGCCGTCCACGGTGGGGTCGACCATCCACCGGTCGTCCGCGAGGTCGGCGAGGCGCACGACGCGGCGCCGGGCGGCCGGATGGTCGGCGGCCAGGGACACGTACTGCGGTTCGCGTTCGACCAGGACGCGGCAGCGCAGACCCGGCGGGACGCGCAGCGGGCTGCCCTCGACCTCGTGCACGAACGCCACGTCGAGCTGTCCGTCGCCGACGTGCCGCAGGAGCGCGTTCGCGGAGACGTCCATGCGCAGCGCCGGCTCGCCGCCGGGCGGGTGCTCGCGCTGCCGCAGCCGTCGCAGCCAGCCCGGTATGGCCCGGCTCGCCGTGGAGCCGATCCGCAGATGGGGGCCGCCCGCGGCGAGTGCGCCGGCCGCCCTGGTCTCCGTGACGAGAGCGCGCATGCCGTCCACGAGGGGGCGGGCGCGGTTGAGGACGACGCGGCCCAGGGGGGTTGCGCGGCAGCCGGTGCGCTCCCGGGCGAAGAGCGCGCCGCCGAGCGTCTCCTCGATGCGCCTGAGCTGGGTGGACAGGGACGGCTGGGTCATGCCGAGCAGGCGGGCCGCCTTGTGCAGGCTCCCGGTGTCGTCGATGGCGCACAGCGCGCGCAGGTGCCTCACCTCGAGCTCCATGGGCATCGAGCGTAAGGCGGTCACGGAGGTCGCACCAGACGTCCAAATGCGAACCGAAACGGGCGAGTTGGGCGGGTGATAGCTCCGTCCTATCGCCAATTGCCATCATCCCCAGGGGTCCCGGGCGCCTCCACACTCTCCCTCGTACCGAACCGTTCACGTAACCCCCACTCACGGAACGAGGAGGAGCCCCCCACATGAAGCTCTCCCTGCGCTACGCCTCGGTCGCGGCCGGCATCGGCCTGGCCGCCGGCGCGCTCGCCACCGCGGCCCCCGCGTCCGCCGCCCCGGCCCCGGTCGTCGCCGGCTACACCCACTACGCGGGTTCGGCCGAGGAGGCCGCCGCCAACAAGGCGTTCTTCCAGGCCGTCCTGAAGTCGGTCGCACAGAAGCGCGCCGCGCACCCGCACGCCGCGTCGGTCACCGTCACGTACGACGCGTCGGGTGCCCCGTCCTTCGCGCAGCAGATAGCCAACAGCACGTCGATATGGAACTCCTCCGTGTCGAACGTGAAGCTCCAGGCGTCTTCGGGCGGCGGCGACTTCTCCTACCGCGAGGGCAACGACCCGCGCGGCTCGTACGCGTCGACGGACGGGCACGGCAGCGGCTACGTCTTCCTGGACTACGCGCAGAACCAGGAGTACGACTCCACCCGTGTGACCGCGCACGAGACCGGTCACGTCCTCGGGCTCCCCGACCACTACGAGGGGCCGTGCAGCGAGCTGATGTCGGGCGGCGGCCCGGGCACGTCCTGCACGAACCCGTACCCGGACGCGAACGAGAAGTCCCGCGTCAACCAGCTGTGGGCCAACGGCTTCGCGAAGGCCGTGAAGTCGCTGGAGAAGTCCGCCAAGACGGGCTGACCCTCACCGGCCGACCGTCACTGACGTACCGGAGCCACCCCCCACACTGATGCGGGCCGTCCCCTCCCCGGGGCGGCCCGCATCCGCGTCTCGTACCGGCGTCAGTGCGGTGAGGCGATGGCGCGGGCGGCCGCGACCTCCTGACGTACGGGTTCCAGCACTCCGCTGCGGTCCGCCTCGCTGAAGTCGGCGCGCACCCCCTTCAGGACGTCGGAAGCGCGCAGCCCCTGTGCCAGCTCCCGCAGTTGCCCCGCGGCCTGCGCCACCTCGGCGGCCCCCGGCACCGGTGCCCCCTGCTTGACCCGGATCCGCGCCGCGGTCGTCGCGTCCACGATGCGTTCCACGGCGACGACGAGCGGCCACCAGGCGGCGGCGCGGCGGCCCGTGGGCGGCGGTTCGGTCAGGGCGCGCTGGAACTCCGAGCGGATGACGGACAGGTCGCGGTAGAGCCGGCGGCGCATCCGCGCGCGGGCGGCCGGGACGTCCGGGTCCGCGGACGCCCCGAACGCGCGCTCCACGTACGTCGCGGTGTCCGCGATGGCGTCGGCGAGCCGGTCGCCGATGCGGGTGTGCCAGCTCTCGGGCCACAGCACATACCCGGCGACCAGCGCGATGGCGCAGCCTATGAGGCTGTCCAGGAGCCGCGGCAGGACGAGCCCGATGCCCTGGTGGTTGAGGGTGTCGGACAGCAGCAGGATGGCCGGCGTGATGGCGGCGGTCTGATAGCTGTAGCCGCGCGGGGTGAGCGCCGGGATGAGCGCGGCGAGCGCCATCAGCACGGGCACGTCCCACCACCCGAGGGGCACCTCGGCGAGGACCACCGTGGCGAGTACGAGCCCGACCGCCGTGCCGAGCGCGCGCTGGACGGCCCGCGAGAACACCGAGCCGAAGTCGGGCTTGAGGACGAACGTGATGGTCAGCGCCACCCAGTAGGAGCGCGGGACCGGCACCGTCGAGACGAGGACCTGGGCGATGCCGATGCACAGGGCCAGGCGCAGCCCGTAGCGCCAGGAGGAGCCGGACAGTACGACGCGGCGCGCAGCGCGGACGGCGCGCACGCGCAGGGCGGCGGGCCGGCCGAGACGGTCGGCGTCGAGGGCGCGGTGGGGGTCCGTGTTCTTGCTGTTGACGAGGTCGGCGGCGTGCCGCACCGCGTGGTCGACGGCGCGGGCGGCGGGTCCTTCGGGTGCGGGCAGGTCGAGGGGCCCCGCGTCGGTGCTGCCGGTGTCGACCGCGTCGGCGAGGCGTCGTACGGCGTCGGGGACGGCGGCGGGGAGCGGCACCCCGTGCTGGTGGGCGGCGGGCGCGGACTCGGCGATCGGGGTGAGCGCGTTCAACAGGGCGATCAGGCGCACCAGTTCGGGGTTGCGGCCGTGGGCGAGGGCACGCCGGGCGAGGACGAGGTCGTAGGCCTGGTTGAAGGACTGGGTGACGGCGTAGCGGGTCTCGGCGTAGTTCTCGGGGTCGGCCGCCGACGCGAGCAGGTTCGCGACCGAGCGGTACGTGGCGGCGACGGCCGCGCGTTCCGGCACCCCGGACCGCAGCGGCCAGGCGAGCAGCGCGAGCGCGAGGACGAGGAGTCCGCCGCCCGTCATCAGGAGCGGCGCGAGCCACCACTCGCCCGGCAGGGGCAGCCCGGCGCCGATCACGCAGTTGAGCAGGAGCAGCAGCCCGGACACGGAGGCGACTGCGCCGATCGTCGAGATCATCCCGGAGACGAGCGCCACGCCCGTGACGGTGGCGACGGCGACCCAGCCGTGCCCGTAGACGAGCGCGCCGACCGTCACGCCGACCGCGCCGAACAGCTGCGGCACCGCGATGTTGAGGATCCGCATCCGGTAGGCGTCGGCGGTGTCGCCGATGACGCCGGACAGGGCGCCCATGGAGGCGAGCGCCCCGTACGCGGGCTGCCCGGCGGCGAGCCCGATCGCGAGCGGCACCGACAGCGCGAGGCCGGCGCGCGCGACGGCCGCCCAGGGGATCGGCGCGGGGTGCGGACGCAGGCTCCTGACCAGCCAGTCGGGCGGTGCGAGATGGCGGGCCGGGGACTCTGGGCGCATGCCGTCCATTGAACGCTACGGGGCCCCGGCGCTCAGGACGTCGCCGGTCGCCCCGGCTCAGGACGTCGCCGGTCGGTGCATCGTCAGGTCGACCAGGAGGGCGCGGTGGTCGGTGTGGGCCAGCTCGACGAAGCGGGCGGTGTGCGGGGAGAACTCCTCGCTCACCAGCACGTGGTCGATCTGGGTGCCGAGCGGCGGCCGGACGCGCGAGGGCCAGCTCGGGGCGCGGGGCTTCCCGGTGAGGCGGGCGCTGTCGTGCAGGCCCGCGTCGAGGATGCGGCGGAACGCGGCGTGGTCCTGCGTGGCGTTGAAGTCGCCGGCCAGGATGGTCGGCTGCGAGCGGCCCGCGGCGGCGAAGTCGCGCAGCTCGCCCAGCTCGGAGCGCCACAGGCCGACCTGCCGGGGCAGCGGGGGCATCGGGTGCGCGAGCTGGACCCGTACGTCGTGGCCCTTCACATCGGCGACGGCGCCTGGCATGCCCATGGTCCCGAGGACGCCCGCGGCGGCCCTGAGCGGATACCGGCTCAGAATCACCGACCCCTTCGATCCGCCCGCCTCCACTGCCTGCCGGTAGGGGAAGTCGGCGCGCGGCAGCTCACGGCGCAGGGTGTCCTGGCACCCGTAATCACACTCCTCGACGAACACCAGGCCGGGCCGCTCGCGGCGCACCGCGCCGACCAGCGACTCGGTGCCGCGCCCGAACTGGACGTTCGAGGAGAGGACCCGCACCTCCGCGACGGGCGGCCCGCTCGCCTCGACGTCCTTGCCGTACGGCTCGATGTACCAGGCGAGGGCGCCCAGGGCCGCGACGCCCCACACCATGCCGAGCCGCCAGCGCGCGAGCACCGTGAGCAGCAGCGCGGCGCCGGTGGGCGCGAGGAGCCAGGGCAGGAACGCCAGGAGCTGCGGGACGGGGGTGACCCCGTCCACGTCCGCGATCCGGCAGCCCACGACCGCGCTGACTCCGGCGAGGAGCAGGCCGGCGGCCCAGGCGGCCAGGGAGCGGCCCGGCCTGCGGTCCCGGTCGTCGTAGGAGAGGACCGGCGGCGGGCCGGGCGCTTGCGTCACATGCTCCAAGGCCGGGCCCGCCTTCCGCTCGCTCCGACACCCTGCGGCGCCGGATGCCGGAATCCTCCCTCAAAGACGGGCCGGCGCGGGGAACGGTTGCCCGGTTTCAGGCCCGGGCGGCGTGGTGCGAACTGTCGCTGACCAGTGCCCAGATGACGAAGACGCCGATGGCGATCGCGATGACCGACCAGATGGGCTCGTAGGGCAGGAACATGAAGTACGCGATGATGTACAGCGCGGCGATGGCGACGCCGACGCCGCGTGCCCAGCCCTGGTCCTTGAGGACGCCGAAGCCGGTGACCGCGACGATGACGCCGATGATCAGGTGGATCCAGCCCCACGTGGTGAGGTTGAAGGCGTACGTGTAGTTGCCGATGTGGGCGTACACGTCGTCCTTGGCGATGCCCGCGATGCCGTTCAGGATGCCCAGGATGCCGCCGACCATCATCAGGACGCCGGCGAAGACCGTGCCGCCGGACGCCCAGCCGCTGCCCGCGCCGTCGCCCCGGGTGGGGTCGGGCCCGGCGGAGCGGTGCTTGTCCGACCAGACGCCGTGGCCCGCGTCGGGGCCGGGGGGCGGTGTCGGGGTGGTGGGGGTCTCGCTCATTCAGTCCTCCTCGGTGTCACTGGCATGCTCACCCCGGAAGCGGCGGGCCGCATTTCGGGAGGATCCGGAGGGCGTGGTGGGAACCTGTGGCGCAGGCGCCCCGACAGCCAGGCGCAGACGGCCACGGCGAGGGCCGTGCCGGCCGTCCACCGGGACGCGGTGCGCACCGACGAGCTGAGGGCGTCGTAGGCCGCGGCCGCCGCGGAGCGGTCCACGTCCGAGGGCAGGTTGTCGAGGGTGAGGGAGCGGCACATCGCGAGCGCGACGAGGAGCGCCGCCGCGGCCAGGGCCACGCCGAGCGCCGTCGCGGTGAGGGCCCGGCGCCGGTGCCGGGCGAGCGTGAGCCCGGCGGCGGCGAAGGCGAACGCGGCGAACGGCAGCCACAGGCCCGCCCGTTGGAGCAGGTGCAGCGACTGGCGCAGTCGGTCGAGGTCGCGCGAGCTCATCACGATGATCGTGGTGTGCGTGACGGGGATGCGGTCGGCGAAGGGCACGCCGTCGTCGCCGAGCTGCTGCCTGACCTGCCCGGTGACGGGCGCGAGATCGATGGTGACCGGGCCGTCGGCGCCGTCGTCGATGGCCTGCTGCACGGCGTCGTGCGCGGCCCGGTTCGCCGTGTTCCACGCCGTCCGGAAGGCCTCGGTGCCGGTGAACGACTTCACCGCGTCGTGCACGAACGCGTCGACCGTCGACTGGAGCGGCCCCGCGTCGAGCTGCGTCGTGATGGCGTTCGTGACGGCCTCGGCGACCGCGCCCCGCACGGCCGGTTCCGAAGCGAGCGGAGCCATCGTCGCGACGTACCGGTCACTGTCCCCGACCTCGTACTCGGCCCATACGGAGAGCGTGCCGAGCGGCACGAGCAGGCAGGCCAGGGCCAGCAGGACGACGGACAGGGCGCTTCGCATCACCCTCCAAGGCAACGCGCGCGCGGCAGGGGGCGCCAGCGGGGACAGGGCAGATGGCGGGGTCTGCGGTGGAGGGCTCGGCCGAACGGGTGTCACCGGGCGTGGTACCGGTTCACCGGCGCCCGCCCCGTGGTCCTGATGGTCTGTCACTCATGTGTGTAGTAGCGGTAGAACATCGCCGCGAACACACCGACGGCGACCGTCAGGGCCATGATCGTGGACCGCAGGACCGTGGCGTCGGTCAGGCTGTAGAGATAGCCGAACGCGATACCGGCCCACGCGGCCCAGGTGACGGCGCGCAGTTCGCGCGGCAGTCGGGGCGACGCCCGGTGGATCCCGAAGGTGACCACGGCGACGATGATGCCCGTGAGGAAGCCGAACAGGACGTTGCCCGTGGTGATCGGGCCGGCATCGCGCCGGATGCCCGAGGCCCAGAAGCCGTAGACGATGCCGAGCAGGAGAGGGAGCGCCATCGAGAGCCTGGAGCCGGCCGCCATGGAGCGCAGGCCGGAGGTTCGTGAGGCGGGTGCCGCGTGAGCCATGACGGCTCCTTTCTGCCTTTCCCCCCGCCTTCCATTGACCTCCGTCGCCCTGCGATCCGCAACATTGCGGCCTGTTTCTATGCCGCGGGGATGCGGGCGAACCGCCCGGCGACGTGCAGATCGGCCTCGATGCGCGAGGCCGTGGCGAGCAGCGCGGGAAGGACCTCGTCCGTGACGCGGGCCAGCTCGCGGCGGCTGCTGTGCGTGGCCACGTTCACCGCGGCGACGACCTGCCCGGCGAGGTCGCGCACCGGCACGGCGACGGAGCGCAGCCCCTCCTCCAGCTCCCCGTCCACGAGCGCGTGGCCCTGGTGCCGTACGTCGTCCAGGAGCGCGCCGAGCCGGTCGGCGCCGGTGACGGTGCGCGGGGTGAGCGGGGCCAGGTCGGCGCGGGCGAGGAACGCGGCACGCTCGGCCGGGGCGAGACCCGCGAGCAGGACCCGCCCCATGGACGTGGCGAAGGCGGGGAAGCGGGTCCCGACCGAGATGTTCACGCTCATCACCCGGCTCGTCGCGACGCGTGCCGTGTACCGGATGTCGTCGCCGTCGAGCACCGTCAGGGACACCGAGTCGTGCAGCTCGGCGGAGAGCGCCCGCATGTGGGGCGTGGCGATCTCGGCCAGCGTGAGGTGGGACAGGGGCGGGAAGCCGAGGGCGAGGACGCGGGGCGTGAGCCGGAAGCCCCGGCCGCGCGAGGCGACGTATCCGAGGTGTTCCAGGGTGATCAGGGCGCGGCGTGCGGTGGCCCGCGCCAGGCCCGTCGCTGCGGCGATGCCGGTCAGGTTCAGCTCGGCCCGCCCGGGCCCGAAGACGGTCAGCACGGCGAGGCCGCGGGCCAGCGACTCGACGAAGTCCCGGCCGAGCCGCTGCTTGGCCTCGGCGGCCCACGCGGCGTCCGGTCCCGTCGCGTCCGGTCCCGTCGGCGCGGGGGCGTCCGGGACGGGCCCGCGCAGCGCCTCCTCCATGTCCGTGACGGCGTCCCGCAGCCGCCCCAGCATCGCCTCGCGCAGCGATACGGCGGTGTGCCGGCTGGTGTGGCTGACGACGCTGACCACGCACGCGACGTCACCTTCGGGGCCGCGCACGGGCACGGCGAGCGCGACGAGGCCGGGCTCGATGAGCTGGTCGTCGAGGGCCCAGCCGGCGGCCCCGGCGCGCGCCACGCGCTCCTCGAACGGCTCCTTCTCCGCCTCCTGACGGGGCGGCACCGCGGGGAACGCGCGGTCCTCGGGATCCGCGGCCCGGCGCGCCCGCCACCGCTCCCACAGGTCCTCGTCCCACGCACTCGCGAAGAGCGGGCCCGGCGCGGTGCGTTCGGCGGGCAGCAGGTCGCCGATGCGGAAGCTCAGCGACATGGCGCGGCGCCGGGTCGCCTGGTGGATGAAGCGGATCCCGTCCGCGTCGGGGACCGCGAGAGAGACCGATTCGTCGAGCTCGTCCGCGAGCCGCTCGGCGCGCGGGCCGAGCAGCGCGGGCAGCCGCAGAGCGCCCAGATAGGCGTTGCCCACGGCCATCAGCGGTGGCGCGAGTGTGGCGTCACGCCCGTCGAGGCGCAGGCACCCCATGTGCGCGAGGGTCGCGCAGATCCGGTCGACCGTGGACCGGGCGAGACCGGTGGCCCGCGCGAGCTCGCTCAGGCTCAGCGTGCCGCCTGCGTCGGTGAGCACGCGCAGCACGTCGATGCCGCGCACCAGCGGTGCGACGGCCTCCGCGGGCGCCGAGACGCCGGGGGCGAGGGTGGGAACCGGTCCAGTGGACATGTGCGATGACTGCTCTCCGTGGCGCATTCTCAGGCAACGGTAGAGGAATCCCCCCGCCACCCGGCTCCCGGCCGCCCGCGGGTGCGCTCAGCGGGCGAGGAGTTCCAGGATCCGGTCGAGGGCCGCGGGGGCGAGATGGCGGCGGAGGGACTCGACGACCTCTTCCGGGGTGCCCCGGCTGTCGATCTTGATTACGCCGTAATCACGCCGGGCCTTCGGCACGGTCGGCGGGGGTGTGCCGGTGTCGCCGGGGAGCGCCTGTTCCTCCTGGGGGAGGCGGGCGATGCGGCGGGCGTCCTCGACCGAGACGCGTCCGTCGGCCAGCGCCTCCTGGAGATCCTCGCGCAGCTTCATCAGGGACAGGCGCTGCGAGACGAAGCCCTGCGTCTTGCCGATGCGCGCGGCGACCTGGCGCTGCGAGTAGCCGTAGCTCTTGATCAGGCCCTGGATGGCCTGGGCCTGCTCCAGCTCGGTGAGGTCGTCGCGCTGGACGTTCTCGATCAGGGCGTCCTCGTCGGTGCGGGACGCGTCCTCGCGCACCAGGACGGGCACCTCGTCCAGGCCCGCCATCCGGGCCGCGGCGAGTCGCCGGTGGCCGTGCAGGACGATGTACGGGGCCCGGCCCACGGCCTCCTCGTGGTGCGGGTGCGCCGCGAGGAACACGGCGCGGGGGACCACCCCGAGAGCCTGGAGCACTCCGCGCTCGCGCACCGTCTCGGTGAGCCCGTCCAGGTCGCGCAGCTCGTGGCGCGGGTTGTCGGGGTTCTCGGCGAGGTCGGCGAGCGCGACGGTGACGGGGTGCGTGGTGTCGCGGACGGCGGGCTGCGTGCCTTCGCCCGCTGTTTCCGTGGCCGTGGCCGGGGCGCCGGAGGACAGCAGGGAGGACAGATCGGTACGGCGCCCCATCAGACGTTCACCTTCTTGGCGTTCCCGGCGCTCCTGGCCTTGGTGCTCTTGGCCGTCGCGGCCTGCGCATCCTGCTTCTGCGCGTTCTTCCTCGCAGGTGTACGGGTGCTGCTCGCGGAGCGTTTGGCGGGGGCCGGGATCGCGGCGAGGCCCACCTCCAGGGCGAGGCGGAAGAAGTCCTCGCGGGCCTGGAGCGCGACCCGGTTCGCGCCGTACTGGGTGACGACGAGGCCGTCCGCGGAGGCGCGCGTGTGCAGCTTGTAGTGCCGTACGACCGTGCGGGCCAGCGGCCAGTCCTGGGCCTCGACGAAGGCGCGCGTCTGCTCCAGGTCGGCCTTGCCGTCGCGCGGGTCCCAGTTGTTGATGACCACGCGGTAGGGCAGGCCGCGCGGCTTCACGACGCGCTCGATGGTGCGCTGCGTGGGCTGGAAGCCGAGCGGCTCGGGCTCGATCGGCACGATCACGTCGTGGGCGTTGGACAGGACGGCGCGCAGCGCGTCCGCGGCGGCGCCCTTGCCGAGCGGGTCCTCGCCGGCGGACTCGGCGAGGTCGAGCCAGCCCGGGGTGTCGACGAAGACGTGCTGGGCGGAGGGGATGCGGGAGAGCGCGGCGAGCCCGGCCAGGTCGTCGTGGGCCTGCACGAAGTCGAAGGGGAGCCCGTCGCCGACGCGCTCCGACCACCACACGGCGGAGCCCTGCGGGTCGATGGAGACGGCGACGACGGGCGGCTGGCCGCCCTCGGCCCCCGCGCCGAGCACGTCCGCCGTCACGGCGGCGAGGTTGACGGCGAGCGTGGACTTACCCACGCCGCCCTTCTGATTGAGGATCACGTGCACGTGGGCCATGCTCACCACACTCCCTGGGAGACCGGCGTAACGCACTAAAATTATGAAACGCGCGAAACGGGTGATTCTGTACCTGGTCACTGTGGCAGTGCGGGCGGGGACGAGCGGAGCGAACACGCCGTGGACGGCGGGTGGTTACGCCCGGACATCCACGTGCCCGTACCCCACGGCCCGCCCTTCGGCGTCCAGGAGCCCCCATCAGCTTCACCGCGCGCGGTGCGACGGCGCGGTGCCGATCGGCGCGGTCCTCGCGGGGACGTCCGAGGCGGCGGAGCTGCACCTGTCACACGAATGGACGCGGCCCACGGGCCGCGTCCATTCGTGTGCTGATATCCACGAAGGAGCACATCGCTGCACCTGTGGGGGGCTTGACCGCCCGGCGCGGCGGCGCGAACGGGCCCCTGCGAGTGGAGGACCACTCATGCCCAAGCTCACCGACACCCACCCACTCGCCGTGGACTTCACGGGGGGCCTCAACGACGCCTGGTCGAAGGTCGCCCAGTTCGTGCCGAAGCTCGTGGGCTTCGTGGTCGTTCTGGCCATCGGCTGGTTCATCTCGAAGATGATCGCCCGCGTGCTCGACCGGGTCCTGCGCAAGGTCGGCTCGGAGAAACTCGCCGAGCGCGCCGGCGCGGCCCGCATGCTCGAGGGCTCCAAGTACGACATGACGACGATCGTCTGCAAGGTCGTGTACTACGCGCTGCTGCTGATCACCCTGCAGATCGCACTCGGCGTCTTCGGCCCGAACCCCGTCAGCAACATGATCAACGGCATCGTGGCCTGGCTGCCGCGCGCCATCGTCGCGATCGTCCTGGTCGTCATCGCCATGGCCATCGCCAACGTCGTGCGCGACATCGTCACCAACTCCCTGTCGGCGGTCTCGTACGGCAGGACCATCGGCACGGTCGTCTGGGCCTGCATCGTCGCGCTCGGTGTGATCGCGGCGCTCAGCCAGGCGGGCATCGCCACGTCGGTCACCCAGCCGGTCCTGATCGCGGCGCTCGCCGCCGCCGTCGGCATCGTCGTCGTCGGGGTGGGCGGCGGTCTGATCGTCCCGATGCGGCAGCGCTGGGAGCGCATGCTGAACAGCGCCGAGCAGGAGACGGCCAAGGCCCGCGGCATCTCCCCCTACCAGGCGGGCCGCGAGGACGCGCTGACGAACCAGCCCGTTCAGGAGCGCGAGCGCACCGACGATATGTGACGTGCTCCCGTCAAGCTCCCCTACGCGAGATCGTGCCGTCTCACCAGCCAGCTGATGGCGGTGAGGCGGCACACCGCGTAGTCGTGCCCGACGGGCTCGCGCCAGCCGTTCTCCGCGAGGGCGTCGAGGAAGCCGAGCGCGTAGTCCGAGAGGACCTCCCGGTCGGGGGTCTGCGGCTGAAGCGCGCCCCCGCCCGCCTCCAGCTTGTCCCGCAGCTCCGCCACATGCTGGTCGACGGCGGCCGTGAAGCCGGGCTCGAACGCGAACTCCGCGAAGCGCGGGGTGTACGAGGTACTGATGCGGGCCAGGGGAGACATGCGCTCCACCGTAAACGGGGCATAGTGCACCGGAACAGGCCTTTTGTCATGCCGTAGGTCACAGGCGCGGACACCGGCGGTCAGGCGTCCGGCGACGGTCCGCGAGTGATCAGAAGCCGGGCAGCGAGGCCTGCACGGCGGCGGAGCCGTCCGCGCCGTAGCGGGAGCTGTTCGCGGCCCCTCCGACGAGACCGAGCACCAGGAACGCTCCGACCAGCACCTTCGCCCCCGTCCCCAGGAACAGCGGCCGCGTCGCGGACGGGCCCGAGACGGTGCCGACGACGGCGTCCGGCGCCGACTGGTCGCCGAAGAGCCGCTTCGGGTACGCGGGGCTCAGCAGCAGCACGTACGCGCCGAGCCGCATCCGGTAGCGCAGGACCGCAGCCGTCGCCTCGAACAGCGGCAGCGGCATCCGGCCGAGGAGCAGCACGACGAGCCACGACAGCGCGGAGACGGCCCACCAGCCGACGGTGGCGACCAACTCGACGAGCGCCGCGGGGATCACCAGAAGCAGCCGGAGCAGCACGGCCAGCCGGTTGAGGTGCACGGACTGCTGCACGCGCACCCGCACCGGGTAACCCATCGGTTCGCCGAGCTCGAAGGGCGGATAGCGGCCGGTCAGGAGCATCGCGGAGGCGTTCACGCGGGTGTCGTAGCCGAGGAACCCCGCCAGATACCGCTCGACCGGAGCGGGCAGCCGCCCGAGCAGCAGCGCCGCGAACCAGCCGGCGACCACCGCGAAGAACGTCACCACCGACAGCACGGTCAGCATGACGAAGTGCGGCAGGAGCAGCAGGAGCCGCACCAGCACGGAGAGCCGGTTCTGCCGCCCCGGCTGCGGGATGTCCAACTCGGGCAGGGCCTCGGCGCCCGGAATCAGCGGGACCGTGCCGTAGTGGGGTTCCATGCCGGTAACTCTGCCGACGGGAGGGGGTACAGGCACCCCGGGTCGTCCGCCCGGGTGCATGCCCGTCCACCGGCCCCTCCGCGAGGTGTCAGTTCACCCCCCGGCCCCGGCCCTCCCAGTACGGCGCCCGCAGCTTGTACTTCTGGAGTTTGCCCGTTGCCGTGCGGGCCAGTTCGTCGCGGAACTCGACCGACGTGGGCGCCTTGAAGCCGGCCAGGCGTTCCTTGCAGTGGCGGATCAGTTCGTCCTCCGTGACCGTCGAGCCGGGGGACAGGACCACGAGCGCCTTGATCGTCTCGCCCCACCTCTCGTCCGGGACACCGATGACGGCGACCTCGGCGACGCCGTCGTGACTGAAGAGGGCGTCCTCCACCTCGATGGACGACACGTTCTCGCCGCCGGTGATGATCACGTCCTTCTTGCGGTCGCTGATCGTCAGATAGCCGTCCTCGTCGACCGTGCCGCCGTCGCCCGTGTGGAACCAGCCGCCCGCGAGGGCCTTCGCGCTCTCCTCGGGCTGCTCCCAGTAGCCCTCAAGGATCACGTTCGACCGGGCGAGCACCTCGCCCTCCTCGTCGGTACGCAGCGTCACGCCGAGCGCGGGCGCCCCGGCCCGTACCAGCTTCTCCGCGCGTGCCGACGTGTCCAGCTCGTCCCACTCGGCGCGGCCGCGGTTCACCGTGAGCAGCGGCGACGTCTCCGTGAGGCCGTAGATCTGGATGAACTCCCAGCCGAGTTCGGACTCGACGCGGGCCACCGTGCGGGTGGGCGGCGGCGCCCCGGCGACGATGATGCGGACCCGGTCGCGCCCCGGGATCGCGCCCTTCCAGGAACGGGCGGCGTCCAGAACGGCGTTGACGACGGCGGGCGCGGCGCACATCACGGTCACGCCGTGTTCGTCGACGCGGCGCAGGATCTCGGCGCCGTCGACCTTGCGCAGCGCGATCTGGCGCACCCCGAGCGCGGACATGGCGAACGGCATGCCCCAGCCGTTGGCGTGGAACATCGGCAGCGTGTGCAGGTAGACGTCCCGGTCGGTGACGCCCGCGTGCAGGGCGAAGGTGACGGCGTTGACCCAGATGTTGCGGTGGGTGATCTGGACGCCCTTCGGCCGGGCGGTCGTGCCGCTCGTGTAGTTGATCGTGGCGGTGGCGTTCTCGTCGGGCGTCCAGGGGCTGGGGTCCGTGCCGAAGCGGTAGAGCTCGGAGTCGGCGGCCGCCCCGATGGTGAAACGGTGCTTGGCGGGGACGTCGGCGAGACGGTCCGTCAGTTCGGGGTCCACGAGGAGGACATCGGCGCCCGAGTGGGAGACGACGTAGCTCACCTCCTCCGCGCTGAGGCGGAAGTTGACCGGTACGAGGACGCGGCCGTATCCGCTCACCCCGAAGAACGAGGTCAGCAGCCGCGCGCTGTTCGGCGACACGACCGCGACGCGCGCGCCGAGCGGCACGCCGAGCGCGTCGAGCCCGGCGGCCTGTGCGCGCGCCAGCTCGGCCACCCGGCGGTAGGTGAGGTCCTCCCAGGGTTCGGCCGGCTGGACCGGTTCGTCGACGACGCCGATCCGGTCCCCGTAGACGGTGGCGGCACGTTCCAGAAAATCAAGGGCCCCGAACGGGACGAACATCCTGGCCTCCCGAGCACAGACGATGAACAACGGATCAGGTTCTGTCCGACCACAGCATGGGTGAACCGGGCCTGCGAGGCATTACCTCCGGCGTAATCGACCTCCGTCCGCCCGCCCGGCAGGCTGAGGACATCCGGAACCCGGGCGGCGCACTCCTCCCGGGCTCCGGACCCTCGTCCGACCTGGCTGGAGGCCGATTCGTATGTCCGTCATCCCCGTTCACGAAACCGCCGTCGCCCGTTACTTCGAGGCCTGGAACGCCGAGGGCGACGACGCCCGCGCCGAGGCCGTCGCCGCCGCGTGGAGCGAGGACGGCAGCTACACCGACCCCTTGGCCGACGTGGCGGGTCACGAGGGCATCGCCGCGGTGATCGCCGCGGCCCGCGAGCAGTTCCCGGGCTTCGCGTTCCGGCAGACCGGCACCGCCGACGCGCACCACGACATCGCCCGGTTCACCTGGGAGCTGGTGTCCACCGCGGACGGCTCCGCGCCCGTCGCGGGGTCCGACGTGATCTCGCTGGCCGAGGACGGCCGGATCCGTACGGTGCACGGGTTCCTGGACCGGATCCCGGCAGCGTGACGAACTCCCGCTAGCGCAGCGTCACCGTGAGGCTCCGCCCGTACGTGTGGCGGGTGTCCACGTCCAGGCGGGTGCCGCCGTGGACGCGGGTCACCCGCACCTGCGGGTCCGCGGTGACTTCGCTCAGGGGGCGCCCGTGGAGCAGGACGGTCACGGTGTCGCGCTGCGTCGTGGGGTCCGCGACCGCGACGGTGACCGGGTCTCCGTGGCGCCGCCCGCGCCGCACGAGCACCGACGCGGGGCCCTCGACGCGCAGGCCCGCGGTCTCGTGGCGGCCGGGCGTGAAGGTGTTCGCGGCGGTCAGGCCGAGGCCCTTGTGGGTGACGGCCTGGAGGCGCGGTGTGTTCGCGTGGACCGTCAGCGGGCTGTCGTGGCGGGTGTAGGAGCGCAGGGCGGCCTCCGCCGCGTTCGGCACCAACGCGTAGGCCAGGCAGGCCGGTTGGGCACCCGCCGCGTGGTCGACCGTCACACCGAGGACCGTGCGGGTCACCGCGGTGTCCGGGTTCGCGGTGCGCACCACGCGGCGGCTGCGGCTGACCTTGTCGAGGGCGACCCGCACGCGCGGGGTGTCGAGGAAGACGTATCCGAGCGACGTGCCGCGGGTCGGGTTGGCGTAGCGCAGCCAGTGCAGGTCGCCGGTGCCCGGGCCGCTCCACGGACGGCCGTCGCGGAGCGCTCCGGTGACCGTGGCCAGGTCGTCAGGCGCTGCCGTGCGGGAGTCGACGGTCGTCGTCACGGCCCGCCCGGCCGGGTCGCCGACATCCGCCGCGAGGACCACGATCTCGTCGTCGAACAGGAACCACGACTTCGTCGATGTCGCGTTGCGGTAGACCACGAAGTCGCCGGGCAGGATGCCCTTCTGTTTGTCCCGGTAGGGGACGTCGTCCGACTGCACCATGGCGGCCGCGCCGTACGCGCCGAGCACGGCGCCGCCCGAGTGCGGGCCGGTGCCGCACGGGAAGTAGACGTACGTGTTCTGCGACTCGGACGACGACGTGAAGTTCAGCGGGTGGCCGGGGTTGTCGTAGTACGGCTTCCCGTAGAGCTCGGGGACGGTGCGGCGCTCCTCGACCGGCGCGGTGACCCCGGCCAGCGCGTACGGCGAGACCGTCGTGAAGTAGTCGACGCCGTAGGCCTGCGTCTGGTCCTGGCCGGACAGGTACAGGTAGTACGCGCCGTCGCCCTGGAACCACGGCATGAGGTTCTCGCCGCTCATGTACTCGTACTTGCTGATGCGGCTCGAACTCCGGGCGAGCGCGAAGGCGTAACCCGGCCTGCGGTGCACGGTCCGGTCCATGGCGTTGAACGCGACCGTGCGCGACGCGGGGTTGAGGTCCTCGGCGGGGACGGACGCGTCGCCGGTGATGTCGGCGTAGCGCGTGATGCTCACGGGGGAGACGAACGAGGACGGGTCGAGGGCGGCGCGCGAGGTGGCCCGGATGTGTTTGACGTAGCTCTTGAGGGCGGTGGCGTCGGCGCCGGTGGTGTCCTCGGCGAGTGACGCCAGATCCACGACCGCCTCGACGACGATCGCGACGTCGGTGTAGCCGGTGTCCGGGCGGGACACCGCCCGGCCCTTGACGATCTCCATCATCCAGCCCTCGAAGATGAGCGGCGCGAAGCCGTTCCGCACCCAGCCCACCACGGTCGGCACCAGCTCCCCGCCGTGCGCGAAGCCCGTGCCGTCGAGGATCTTGAGGGTCTGCACGACCCGCGTGAGCAGGCCCTTCCCGTACGAGCCGGTGTAGGCGACGGACGCGTGCTGGATGAAGGAGCCGTCGGCGTAGTAGCCGTCCGTGACCCCGTGGTCGAGTGCGTACGGGTCGATCGTCGCGAAGACGGTGAGCTGGTCGGTGAGGGCCTTGCGGATGCGGGCCTCGCCGTCGGGGGCGCCGCCGCCGTCCCCGATGAGGAGCGCGCCCTGGAGGATGCGGTTCGTGGTGATGTCGGCGAGGTTCGCGCCCGTGTGGAAGCGGGAGTCGAGGTTCACGTCGCCGTCGGTGCCGTTGCGCAGGTACGCGTCCATGGAGGCGACGTAGGTGCGCAGGAGGTCCGGGCGGTAGGCCTTCACCTCGTCGGCGAGGAGGACGAGGGTCTTGCTGATGAACTGGGAGAGGCCGATCTCCCAGTAGAACCAGTTGCCGTAGTAGCCCTTGGACTGGTCGCCGTAGTAGCGCTCGTGCAGCCACGCGAGGCCGTCGATGACGCGGCGTTGCACCGCCTCGTCGCCGTACAGGTCGGGGGCCGCGCCCGGCGCGCGCGTCGCGAGGGCGATCTCGTACAACTGCTTGTACGCCGTGTTGAGTCTGCCCTCGTCGGTGCCGAGGACGAGCCCGGCGAAGAGTTCGCCGGGGCCGGCCGCGTCCATCGACTTCAGGTTCGCGCGGGCGGCCTTGTCGATCGCGGCGCGCTTGGCGGCCGTCTCCGTACGGGAGTTGGAGGCCTCGGTCCCCGCGAGGACACCCACGGTGTTGGCGAGGAGCCGAGTGCTGTCCGCGGCCGCGTCGGCGGCGTTCGCCCGTCCGGTGGGGATCACCGTCAGGAGACCGGCGGCTGACAGGGCGGACAGCAGGCGTCTGCGGGTGATCTCCATGGCTTCCTCCGCCGGTGAGTTGGCGTGCTGGCGCGCGGAGTCAAGCAGATGGGCCCGAGGGCGACAAGAGGTCCACGGGCCCGGAGGGGAAAGCGCGTACTGGCCTGTCTTGCACGGGTCCCGGCGCGGCGGTCAGACGGGAAGCCAGTCGGCGCCCTCGCCCGCCCCGTCCGGGACGACCTGTCCGAAGACGACGTCCGCGAAGTGGATGCCGAAGCCGAGGGTGCCTGGCTGCTGGAGTTCGCTGATCAGCCTGCGCCGGTGGCGCTCCGACTGGGCCGGGTCGCCCTCCGGCACCGTGAACCACTCGGGGTGGCGCACCTGGAGCGGCGAGTGCAGCGCGTCCCCGAACGCGAGCAGGCGACGGCCCCGCGAGGTGATCGTGAAGCCGGTGTGGCCCGCGGTGTGGCCGGGCAGCGCCAGCGTCTGCACGCCCGGGAAGATCTCCTCGCCGGGGACGACGAGCCGCAGCCGGCGCTCCAGCGCGGCGAGCGCCTCGGCGGTCAGCCCCGGCACCTGATGGCGGTTCTCCCACTCGCTCTTCGGCACGGCGAACGCGGCCGCCGTGAACACCGGTGGATCCGTGCACGCCCAGCCGATGTGGTCCCGGTGCAGATGAGTGAAGGCCACGACCTCTATCTCGTCGGGCCGCGCCCCGAGCCGCGCCAGATTGTCGAGCAGCGAACCGCCGTGCACCGCGCCGACGTACGGGTGGTCGGGGTCCTCCGGTACGGAGTGCGGTCCGAACCCCGCGTCGATGAGCAGCGCCCGCCCGTCGGACTGGACGAGCAGGCCGCCGGTGTTGGCGACGAGATGGGCGGTGTCGTTGAGATAGGCGGCGCCGAGGCCCGCACGCGGCGGCTCCGGCGGCTTGAACAGCATGGCGCCGTCCGGTACGTAACTGACCTTCAGATCGCCCACCTGCACGGAACACACGGCAGAGGGCCTGCGCAGTCGCCTGTCGTTCACGGGTCGGTCTCCTTGGTGATGTTCCGAAGGGGCGCGGGTCCGGCCCGCGGCCCGTGGCCCGCAGAACAACAGCGCCGGCACCCCGGACGAGGGGCGCGGGGAAGTGCGCGACCGGCACGCACGTTCCCCGCGACCAAATTCCCGCACCCCGCGTGCGGCTAGGGCCTCTCGTCTGGATCATGCTGGGCTCGCGGGGTCTGGCACGCACATCTGCGGCGTTGTCGTCACTCGTCGACGCTCCGCGTCGACTCCCGCCTCCGCCTTGCAGCTGCACGCACCAGACCCCGCTCCCTGATCCGGCCTGATCCGACGAAAGGCCCTAGGCGCGCTTGCGCAGCACGGTCGCCGCAAGCCCCGCACCCACCAGGGCGACCACGCCCGCGGTGACCATGCCGGCGTGCAGCCCGCCGAGCGTGGCGGCCGCATCGGGACCCGAACCGCCCGCGAGGGCGTTCGTGCGGGCAGCGGCGATCGCGCTGAGACCGGCGACGCCGATCGCGGCGACGTACTGCGGGAGCTGCGACAGGCCGCCGACGACGCCCTGGTCCTCCTCGCTGACGCCCGTCGTCATCACGGTGATGAAGGAGACGACGCTGAAGACGTGGCCGAGGCCCATGACCGAGGACGTGATGATGAGCGGCGCGATGTTGCCGCTCTGCGGCAGGGTGAACATGGCGACGGTGCCGGCGCCCTGGATCAGCAGACCGGCCGCGAGGACGCGCTTGCCGCCGAACCGGCCGAGCAGCTTGGAGACGTACATGCCGCCGAGCGTCGCGGCCGCGCCCTCACCGAGGTAGCTCAGACCGGCCTGGAGCGGGGTGAAGCCGAGGACGTCCTGCATGTAGAGGCTGAGCAGCACGGTCGTGCCGGCGCACATGCCGAAGGTGACGACACCGAACAGGCCGGACCACTTGACGGTGGGGCGGCCCAGGACACTGAGCGGGATCAGCGGCTCGGGGTGGCGCCGCTCGACCAGGAGGAAGGCGCCGAGCAGGACGAGGCCGCCGACGACGGAGCCGAGCGAGTCCGCGCGGACCCAGCCCTTGTCGCCGCCGGTGGAGATGCCGAAGACGAGACCGAACAGGCCGAGCGTGGCGAGGACCGCGCCGGGGATGTCCATGCGCTTGGCGGCCGTGGACTCCCGCATCACGGGCAGCGCGAGCGCGCCGGCCAGGGCGACGGCGCCCATGACGCACAGCACGACCATCGTCCAGCGCCAGCTGAAGCCGCTGGTGATGACGCCGCCGCCGAGCGCGCCGAGTACGAAGCCGAGCGACATGACGGCGCCGTTGAGGCCCAGGGCGCGGGCGCGCTGCGGGCCCTCGGGGAAGTAGCCCGTCATCAGGGCGATGGCGGCGGGGGCGATCATCGCGGCGGCCGTGCCCTGGCCGACGCGGGTGGCGATCAGGAGGCCGGGGCTGCCCGCGAGGGCGGCGCCCAGCGAGAACAGGGTGAACAGGGCCACGCCGAAGGTGAAGAGCTTCTTGCGGCCCACCAGGTCGGCGACGCGCGCGAACAGCGGCAGCAGGCTCGCGGAGGGCAGCAGGCTCGCGGTGGCGACCCACTGGAGCGTGCCGGGCGAGGAGAAGCCGAGGCTGCTGCCGATGTCGGGCAGGGCGACGGTGACGATGGAGAAGTCCAGGCCGCACATGAACGTCGCGCAGCACAGGGTGATCAGGACGAGCCGGCCCCGCGTGCTGAACGAGCTGTCGGCGGGGCCCACGTCGGCGACCGGCGGTGGCGGGGCGAGGACGTCGGTCTCGGTGGGGGGAGAGGACTCGGTGACGGCCATCAGGGGTGTCCTTTCGTATGTGATCGGGCCTGACCAGCATCGAATCGGGGCACCTGCGCAACAAGAACGATCTGTGCAACGATCGATTCGCCGGGCTCATCGTTCGAGGTGAGCGGGTTGGTGGGGGGCACGAGGCCGAGGACGGGGAGGACATGGAACGCCAGGAGATCGAGATCTTTCTGACGCTGGCGGAGGAACTGCACTTCGGCCGGACCGCCGAACGCGTGGGTGTCTCGCAGAGCCGTGTCAGCCAGACCATCGCGCGCGTCGAGCGCCGCATCGGCGCGAAGCTGTTCGAGCGCAGCAGCCGCCGCGTGACGATGACGGCCATCGGGGAGCAGCTGAGGGACGGGATCGGCCCTGCGCAGCGCCGTATCGAGGAGGAGATCGCCAAAGCCGCGGCGGCCGGCCGGGGGATCACCGGCACGCTGCGGATCGGCTTCTCGGGGGCGTTCACCGGCCATCTGCTGCACACCGTCGCCGCGGTGTTCGCGCGCCGTCACCCGGGCGTGGACGTGCAGATCCGCCAGGTGCAGATATCCGACCCGTACGGGCCGCTGCGCGCCGGGGACATCGACCTTCAGGTCACCGAACTCCCGGTGGCGGAGGCCGACTTGACGACGGGGCCGGTGCTGCTGTCGCAGCCGCGGGTGCTCCTGATGCCGTCCGCGCACCCGTTCGCGCGGCGCGAGACGCTGAGCGTGGAGGATCTGGCGGAGGCGACGCTGCTGACGGTGACGAGGCCGGTGCCGGCCCACTGGCTGGACCATCACTTCCCGCGGCAGACGCCGTCGGGGCGGCCCATTCCGCACGGCCAGGCGATCACGCACTGGGAGGACGCGCTGTCGCTGGTCCTCGCGGGCAAGGGGGTGACGCCGGTCGCGGCCGCGGGTGTGCGGTACTACGCGCGCCCCGGCCTGGTGTTCCGGCCGTTCAGTGATGCCCCCCGCATCGAGTACGCGTTCATCTGGCCCACCGACCACGAGACGGGCCGGCTGCGGGCGTTCGTGGGTGCCGCGCTGGAGCAGGTGCGCTCGCTGGGCGGGCCCACCAGGGCACTGGAGACCCTGTGGGAGTCCGAGGGCGGCGCCTGAGGGACGTCAGGGGGCCGCGGACGGTGGTGCGGGGCAGGGTCAGCGGACGGCTCCCGCGGCGGACAGATAGCGCTGGTCGGGGCGGTCCTGGAGCATCGCGTGGTGCAGGGACCTGGTGGTGGGCGACGGCGTGATGCCGAGGTCGTCGCTCATGCGGCGGCGCAGCGACTGGTAGACCTCGAGCGCGGCGGCCCGGCGGCCGGACGCGTACAGGGCGCGCATCAGCTGGGCGTGCACGTTCTGGTGGTACGGGTGCTCCTCGACGAGGGCGACGGCGTCGCCCACGGCCTCCTGGAACCGCCCGGCCGACAGCAGCGCGTCGACCCGCACCTCACAGGCCGCGAGATGGGCCTCGTTCAACACCGGTGACTGGGCGGTGAGTTGGCTGCCAGTTCGATGCGTTCGCGAGCCGTCAGCTTGCCCCGGTCGTGCTGTGCCTGGGTCGCCCGCACCCCGGGTCCCGCGTGGACCTCGGTGCGCAGCCGGCGCAGCTCCTCGACGCGCACATGCACGCTGTCGGGCCGCTCCGGCTGACTCTCCCCGGAGATGTCCGGGCTTTGTGCGACGGGTTTCTCGACCACAGTGGTCATGCCATGTCCTCCCATCCGACCGGCACCCGAATGGCGCCACCCGGGGAAAAGGATTCGGGGCGGGCGGCAATGCGCGACTCAAGGCCGGGAAAAACAGCATTCCTTTTCCACGCCTTGAGCGGGCAGGCCGCACGATTCATACCGACCGCCACCGGAAGGGAAGATCATGACCACGCACCTCCACGAGTCGTCCGACTCCTCGCCGCGCTACGCCGTCCTCTTTCCCGGACAGGGAGTTCAGCGGCCCGGGACGGGTGAACCCTGGCGCGCCACCGAGTCCTGGGAACTCGTCGAGTCCGTCTCGCGCGCCTCCGGCTTCGACGTCGCCGAGCTGCTGCTCACGGCCGACCAGGAGACGCTGTCGCGCACCGACCACGCGCAGATATCGGTGTTCACGGCCTCTCTGCTCGCGTGGTCGGAGCTGCGCAGGCGCGAGTCGGACGCCCGCGTCGTGGCGGTCGCGGGCCGCAGCCTCGGCGAGTACACGGCGATGGTCGCGGCCGGTGTCCTCTCCGTCGCCGACGGCGCCTGGCTGGTGGGCGAGCGTGGCCGTGCCATGGCCGAGGTCGCCCGGCGCCGGCCGGGAGCGATGGCCGCCGTCATGGGCGCCGACGTCGACGAGGTCGCCGCCCTCGTCGACACCTTCCGGCAGGAGGGCGCGGACCTGTGGGTGGCCAACCACAACAGCCCCCAGCAGACGGTGATCGCGGGCAGCCGTACGGCGATCGACGCGGCGGCGTCACGAGCGGCGGATGCCGGCCTGCGCTACAGCGTCCTGCCGGTGACGGCCGCCTGCCACAGCCCCTACATGGAGCCCGCGAGCGCGGCCCTGCGCCGGGCCCTCGAGCTGACCCACTTCGCGGCGGGCGTGCTGCCGGTCGTCGCGAACGTGGACGCCCGCGCGCACTACGGCGGCAGCCAGTGGCAGGAACTCAGCACCCGCCAACTCGTCAGCAGGGTCCGCTGGGTCGAGTCCCTGAACACGCTCCACGAGGAACTCGACTGCACCGCGTTCCTGGACATCGGTCCCGGCGGCACGCTCGCGGGCCTGGCCCGCAGGGCGCTGCCGGGCGTACCGGCCCACAAGTTCACGGCGCCTGCGCCCCTGGCGGTGGCGGCGTAGCAGTCACGCGCGTCGGTACGCGCGTCGGTACGCGCAGAGGCCCGGCCCGGGGGTCAGAACCCCGGGCCGGGCCTCGGTCGTTGCGGCGGAACTCAGCTGATGCAGAGAAGGCCGAGCACGCAGATGGGCTCGGGTGACGCCGTGCTGGGAGCGGGCGCGGGCGTCGTCGCCTGGCCCCCGCCGGACGACCCCGAACCCGTACCCGTACCGGAGCCGGAACCCGTGCCCGTGCTTCCGCCGGACTGGCCGGCCGATGCGGGCGAAGAGGTCTGCGGGGCAGGGGCGGCGGGCTCGGCGGTGTGCGCGGCGGCGGCCGGCGCGGCGGCGGCGTGCGGCGCGGCGCTCCGGGCCGGGGCGGCGTGGCGCGGGGCGCCGGTCGGCACGGTGGACGCCGCCGGCGCAGGCGTGTTGGCCGGACGGGCGTGGCGCGGACCGGTGGACTTGTGCGAACGGTCGCTGCTGCTCCGCGAGGCCCGGTCGTCCGGCGTGTCCGTCGCGACGTCCGTGTTGGCCAGAGCCGGCGAGGTGGCCACCGGGTCCGGGGCCGCGGAGGCGTGCGTGCGGTCGGGAGAGGCGTCGTTCGGCAGCGCGGCGATGGTGAGCCCGCCACCGACGATCGCGACGGCGGTCGCGGCGACGGCCCGGCGCTTGTTCTTCTTCCACTGCGCCAGCTTCCGCCGCCGTGCGGCGCGGCCGCCCTGTGAAGCGGCCACGGGCGCCGGGACGTCCACGGAACCGCCGGCGGCCTCACCGCCGGCGCCGGCCGCGTCGAAGGCCTTGGCCGCGGAGAAGGGGTCGAAGTCGTCGAACGGGTCGGCGGAGCCGGAGGCGGCGTACGCCCCGGAGGCACCCGCGGAGCCGCCACCGTGGCCACGGTCGGCGGCGGGGGATCCCCCGAAGAACGTCGAGGAGGCCGGGGCCGACGCATGCGCCGAGGGGCCCGAGGACGAGGGGAACGACGAGAGCGACGTCGTCGCCGGCGGGGCTATGTCCGGGGCGTACGCGCCGCAACCCGGGCACACCAGCGCCCCGTTGAGGGTCCGACGGCAGGAGGAGCAGTAGTCCATTTCGATCTTTCTGTGGCTGACTGCGCCGCCGGGACGCCGGGCATTTGGTCACGTTCGCACGCGAGATCGAGCGGCCAGCAACGCTATCGACGCTTTCCGGAGGCGATGCGCACACGGTGTGATGCTCCTGCGAAGATGTGTGACCGCTGTGACGGGAGGGGCCCGGACCGCAGCAGCGATCCGGGCCCCGCACCTCACAAGCTCCTCACTTCTCCCCCCTCAGACCAGCGCGTTCTTGTAAAAGATGCTGGAACGCCGGTCGCCCTCGTCACCGGAGGCGAAGCCGAGGAAGAGACGGGACTCACCCGCGTCGGTGCGGTAGATCGCGAGCCCCTCGGGCTCCCGGTAGACGAGAGTGGAGCCCGCCTTGGTCAGGGTGGGGCCCTGGGCGATGGCACCGGTGTTGATGTTGATGCTGGTGATGTACGTGTTGCCCGGGTCGGGGTTGGACGCCGAGTAGCCGTCACCGGTGATGAAGTACATGTACGAGCCGTAGAGCGTGTATCCCTGCGGCGTGCCGGCGATGGCCGGCGGGGTGAACATGGCGACGGGCGAGCTGAAGTCGCCCTTGTCGGTGTCCGCGAGGTCGTAGACGGCGATGTGCTTGGCGCCGTCCTTGTGGTAGCGGACGATCATGCGGTTGTAGACCGGGTCGATGGAACAGGTGTACTCGGTCGCGCCGGAGATCGGCTGGAACTTCCCGAACCCCTGCGACGCGGCGTCGACGGTGGTCCCGGGGTTGTACCCGATGAAGGCGAGCTTGGTGCCGTAACCGTTGCCGTTCGCGTCGGTCTCGATCCACAGGTTGCTGGTGCTGCCGACGGGCCGCACACCGAAGGCGACGCCGTGTCCGAAGCCGTTGAGGTGCATGTACGACACGTAGTTGCCGGCGAAGTCGAGCTGGCTGATGCACAGGTCACCGGCCGACTCCGGGCTGTCCAGCCGCTTGGCGGCGACGAACAGGCGCTTGTTGACCGAGTCGAACGCGAAGCTCTGCTGGACGCGGTTGCTGTGCAGGTTCTTGTCGCGGAACAGGTCGTACGACGGCTGCGACAGATCGAACCGCGAGGTCGCGCCCACCGAGGCGGCGGCGCTCGCGGCCCCGTACCCGACCCCGAACGCGGCGAGACCCACCCCGGTGGCGGTGCGCAGCAACCCTCGACGGGTCAGTGACGTACGGGAGTTGTGCTCCATGAGGGAACTCCTGAGGAAGAGCGGAATCCGAGTCCCCAGACTTTACGCAAGGGGGATCCCGTGCTCTTCGGCCGTACGCCTACCGGTTGCCGCTTGCGCTGAGTCACTGTCACGCGGTTCGGCGGTTCAGGGTCCAGCGGTTCAGGGTCCAGCGGTTCAGCGGTTCAGTGGTCCAGCGCATCCGGTCAGGACTGGAGAAGCCTGCGCTTCTGCTCCTCGAACTCGCTCTCGGTGAGCACGCCCTGGGCCTTGAGATCGCCGAGCTGCTTGAGCTGTTCGATCTTGCTCGTCATATCGGTGGTCAGGGGAGCGGTCGAGGGCGCGGCGGGGGGCGGCGGGGGTGCCGGAGCCTCGTACTCCTGCTGGGCGGCCCAGCGCCCCTGCTGGCGGCGGCTCACACGGTTCGACACGGCGGTCGCCGTTCCGGCGACCACAGCCGTGCGTGCGACCCCACGGAGTAGACCTGGCATGGCGGATTTCCCTTCTGCTCGTCGGCGGCTGTCGGAAGCCGCTCAGTGAGCGGCTTCCGTGCTGTCGAGCGCGGCCAGGATGGCAGGCACCGGGATCCGCCCGGAGGCGACCATCCTGGCGCCGCCGCGGCTGAGAGCTGCGGCGAAGGGCGCGGCCCAGCGGTTCTCGTAGATCAGGACGCCGGCGGAACTGCCGGGCTCCAGGGCACTTGCCGCCTCCTCGATGTCGTCCTGGCCCAGGAGGCCGGACGACGCGCCTTCGAAGACGGCCAGGTCGAGCTCGCCGTCGCCGGTGAGGTCGGCGATCTCCAGGCCGCTCACGGAGCCGTCCTCCTCCTTCCTGACGAACGTCAGGTCGAGGATGCGAATGAGGCCGCGGTCCACGAGATCGACCAGGAGGGGCAAGCCCTCTCCCGTCATGCGGTTGCCGGGGAACTCCACGACCAGATAGTCGATCGGCCCCAGTTCTTCGACTTCGTCGTTCACGGCGCAACCCCTGTGTTCGTCAGCCTTGGTGTGCGTAAGCCCCTGGTGTTCGTAGACGCGGTTCGTAACCCCCGGTGTTCGTGGCTCTCCCCGCAGACCCATTGCATCACCGGACCAGAGCCCCCGCACGTCGGTGCGCGTTCACCCGGCCGCTCTCGACCGGTGGGTCAGGACCGGTGGGTCAGGACCGGCCACCCGGTTCATCGGCCGGCTGTCCGACGTGGGCGGCGACAGTACGGACTCCGTCTCACTGCGGCATGCGTAACTCCACGGCGAATTGGCTATTCGGTCCGAACTCGCCGGGCGTGACGGATGGTCATGGTGCTTTACGGGCCGGGGATTCGTGGAAATCCCCGGCGGGTCCGGCCTTCTCGCATGCCGTTGGATCTCCAGCGCAGTTGCGTCGCCCATATGGGTGACTAAAGTGGATTTGGCTCTATGTGAGAAACTGGCCCAAGGGGATAGTTATGCTCGCAATGAAAAGATGGCGGGTCGTCCTGAGCTCGGTCTTCGTCGCCGCGACCATTGGTCTTGCGCCCCTCGGCTGGACGCAGGCTTCCGCGGCCACACCGGGCGAGACCCACGTCAACACAAGTACGACTGCCAAGGTTCCCAAGTCGCACCAGGACTACCGGCGCGGCTTCAAGGACGGCTTCAGATCCGGCTTCCGCCAGGGATCGCACAGCTGCAACCGGCACGGTCACGGGTACGGCAACGTGGACGGGAAGGGCCAACAAGCCGCCACCGTCGTGCACAAGGACGCACAGCGGGACTATCGGCGCGGCTTCAAGGACGGCTTCAAATCCGGACTCCGCCAGGCACAGAGGTCGTGCCACCACTGAACCTGTCGTAGTTCCTCGAACCCGAGCGCGAACCAACTGAATGCCAGTGGGCTGCTCTTCAGGCTGCCCCGGGAGTCCATCCGGGGCGGTCGCTGGTTTGGAAGATCGCGTTTGTGCGCGGGCGCCGGAAACCGGCGAACTTGGTCACCGCCGAATGAGTTGGGCGGGTACACAGGTCGGTAATGCGGGGTGGCCGCCGCGGGGTCGTCCATTCCGGGCAGCCTTACGGAGGTGTGGTAGATGCCAGAGCAGAATCCAGAGCACCGGAGCGCCCACGAGGGCTCCTTGCCGTCCGAGGTCAAGGTGCTGCAAGAGGTCACTCCGCCCTTCTTTCCCGAAGGTGGTTCCGGAATGACCATCCTCGTCGAATGGCCTCCCGGTCACCCCGGGCTCCCTCCGCATCGCCACTCGGGCCCCTCGTTCGGCTACGTGATGGAGGGTGCGCTCCGGTTCGAGCTCGAGGGTGAGCCGGAGCGTGTGGTCAAGGCGGGTGGGACGTTCTGGGAGCCGGGCGGTGACGTGATCCATTACCAGGACGGCAACGCCTTGTCGGACGCACCGACCAAGTTCGTGGTGACCATGGTGTGCGCGCCGGGTCAGCCGATGCTCAGGTTGGTCGATGAGGAGGAGCTGAAGGAACGGGCGCACCTGCGCGCCCCGCGTCCCTCCGAAGGCTGACCCGCGAGATCGACAAGGGTGCGGAGCCCGGAACACCGACCGCTAGGGGGTTCGGACGTCAACGTGTGGGCCGCGCCCGTGGGCGTTCACCCGCGTTCATGGCGGCCGGCACGGGCGGCGACACCTGCTGACTGTCCCGTCCGAACGGCTGCGAACGGAGCTGAATACGACGGGAACTGGGACGGACGGGGTCAGGGGTCTTGGGTGACCTGGCAGGCTCGCGGCTCCGGGTCAGAGCAACCCGCGACGACATGAGCATGACGGTGGCCGGGACTGCGCTGTGCGGCTGAAGCGCGGATTCTCCCCTGTCGGCCATCGGACGGAAACGGCTGCACCGTCCGGTGGACATCCATCTCGAGCCCGTAACTGCTGTGCGTCGACGTGGGCAACATCAACACCGCTCCCCGAGATGCGGCGCCGCTGCCTTCAGTGCCGGGAGCACCCGGTGAACCCGGGACTTCCGAAGGAGCTACCCATTCATGTTCAGCCGTAAGTCGTCAGCACTCGTTGCGCAGGCAATGTGTGCCGGAGCCCTGGCGTCGGTCGTCGCCACCGCCACCCCCGCATCGGCGCAGACAGTCGTTCCGTGCAGCGAGGGTGCCCTGTCTAACGCCATCGGCAACGCCTCAGCCGGCGCAAGCCTGGTGCTGGCACGAGGCTGTACCTACTCGCTCAACACGCCGCTGCCGCCCATCCAGACGACGATCACCATCGTCGGCCGGAACACCACCATCACTCGCAACGCCATGGCAGGCCCGTTCGGCATTCTCTCCGTCGCGTCCACTGGAAACCTCACGCTCACGAACACCACCATCACCGGTGGCAACGCGCCCGACTTCGGCGGCGGCATCGCGAACCACGGCAGGCTGACCGTGACCGGCAGCAGCATCCACGACAACGGGGCCAACTTCTCCGGTGGAATCGGCGGCGGTTCGGGGACCGTCACCCGGATCGTGAACACCTCCATCTTCCACAACACCGCCAACGTGAACGGCGGCGGCGTCGCCAACGACGGAGACATGACCATCGTCAACAGCCGCATCACCGACAACACCGCCACCAGCGGTGTCGGAGGTGGCCTGGCGAACGACGGCACGCTGCGCATCGTCAGCAGTGACGTGAATATGAACCACGCTCTTGGGAACCGGGCCGGAGGCATCGCCAACGTCGGCGGTGGCACCACGAACATCACGTCCAGCAACGTCAACAAGAACGATGCCGCCGTCGCCCCCGGCGGCATCCTCAACAGCGGCGGCGTCGTCACTCTGGTCGCCTCCCGAGTCAGGGAGAACACGCCCACCAACTGCGCCAACGGCGACATTCCCATCCCGAACTGCGCCAGCTGACACGCCAGAGACCTGGCCCAGTGACGGGAAGTCGACGGCCCCGGATCTCTCCGGGGCCGTTGGGCAGTCGGTGGTGTGCGACAGCTGAACAGCTCCGGACAACAAACAAGGCCCAGGTCGCTGACCTGGGCCTCACATATGGAGCGGGTGACGAGAATCGAACTCGCACTCTCAGCTTGGGAAGCTGATGTTCTACCACTAAACTACACCCGCGTAAGACGCCGGTTGATCCGGAGTCGTAACGTCGCACACTGTACCTCATGCCAGGCCCCCGGTGTTTTCACCGCGGGGCCCGGCTGCGTTGTGCGTGCCGGATGTGACTGCGGGTGAAGGGAGTTGAGGCGTACGGTGGGGCCGGCTTCGAGGGTCCTTCCGTGTCCGGAGTGCCGCCTGGAGCGGCGTCCCTTTCATCCCGTAATGTGACCCCTCGTTGTCGGCCAGAAATGGTTGAGTGGCTCGTGGGGAAGGGACTCTGGGACTCGATGGAGCGCACATTCGTCCGTTGTGCCGAGGGGCACGTGTTCAGCACCGCTTCGTTCCCGATGCAGCGGGCCGACCGGCTCGGACCCGGCCGGCTGATCCGATGTCCGCGGTGTGCGCGGCTGAGGAACGCGGTTCCTGTGGAGTTCGAGAAGCGGTAACCGGCGCATAGCCGAAGGACAGGCGCGCGAGTGCGCCACAGTCGCGGTGCAATGGCCGGATTGTGGCGGGCCCGCGCGCTCTGCGTATCCTCGCTACGTGCTTCTCTCAGACAAGGACATCCGGGCCGAGATCGACGCCGGGCGGGTCCGCATCGATCCGTACGACGAATCCATGGTGCAGCCCTCGAGCATCGACGTGCGGCTCGACCGCTACTTCCGGGTGTTCGAGAACCACCGCTACCCGCACATCGACCCCGCGGTGGAGCAGGCCGACCTGACGCGCCTCGTGGAGCCGGAGGGCGACGAGCCCTTCATCCTTCACCCCGGCGAGTTCGTGCTCGCCTCCACGTACGAGGTCATCTCGCTGCCGGACGATCTCGCCTCGCGCCTCGAGGGCAAGAGCTCCCTCGGGCGGCTCGGGCTCGTCACGCACTCCACCGCCGGCTTCATCGACCCCGGGTTCTCCGGGCACGTCACGCTGGAGCTGTCGAACCTCGCGACGCTTCCGATCAAGCTGTGGCCGGGCATGAAGATCGGGCAGCTGTGCATGTTCCGTCTGAGCTCGCCCGCCGAGCACCCGTACGGCAGCGAGCGCTACGGGTCCCGCTACCAGGGCCAGCGCGGGCCCACGGCCTCCCGTTCCTTCCTCAATTTCCATCGAACACAGGTGTGAGCAGCAGCATGAGTGACGTACGCGAGAACCTTACGTACGAGAAGTTCGGCACCGCCGTGCGCGAGCTGGCGCAGGCGATCGCCGACGACGGGTACGAGCCGGACATAGTGCTGTCCATCGCACGCGGCGGCGTCTTCGTGGCCGGCGGTCTCGCGTACGCCCTCGACTGCAAGAACATCCACCTCGTGAACGTCGAGTTCTACACGGGTGTGGGGACGACACTCGAGATGCCCGTCATGCTGGCGCCCGTGCCCAACGCGATCGACTTCTCGGACAAGAAGGTGCTCATCACCGATGACGTCGCCGACACCGGGAAGACCCTGAAGCTGGTCCACGACTTCTGCCTCGACACCGTGGCCGAGGTGCGCTCCGCCGTGATCTACGAGAAGTCGCACTCGCTCGTGAAGTGCGAGTACGTGTGGAAGCGCACGGACGACTGGATCAACTTCCCGTGGAGTGTCTTGCCTCCAGTACACAAGTCGGGCGAGGCGCCGAAGGAGAACCGGGAAGCGCTCTGACCTGTGATGCTTCGCACGTCTAGAACGTGGCGGACATCCACAAGGCCCCTCGGCTGATCACCGAGGGGCCTTGGCGCTGTTCCGGACGGTGACCTTCTGGTTCGTAGCTGGATAGAGATCGGCCATTGAAGGTCATACAGGTTGCCTGGAGGCCCATGGGAAGTCATCGATGGGCGCTGCGATCGCTGGGGGTTGCTGTAATCCGCTGCCCTACGGCAATCAGTGCTACAAGCCGACGGCTACGGGGCCCGTTCAGTCCAAGAAGGAAGTAGGACCGTCACGGGATGGAGGCGTACTGGTGGTTTCAGGGAGTCGGCACGGGACGACCAAACTCGTGGTGTTTCGGAGCCGTCACCCCGCGATCCAGACTCCGAACTCCGGCCACTCGCTCGTCGGCAGACCGGTTGTCCCCGCGCCGAAGCTCACCGCGCCGGTCGTGGTCAACCCAGAAGTACGACCCTTGAGAGACCACACAGCGCCATCCATGTTGTTCTCTCCAGAGGCTCCGACGGCGAGGTCTGCCATGCCGTCACCGTTGGTGTCCGTCAGCGCCACGGCATCCCCGAAGTAGTCACCACCCTCTGCCGCGCCCGGGACCCCGGTAGATCCTTGGTTGTACGCGTATGCCGCGGTTGTGGCGAGACCACTGGCGGAGCCAGGAATCACTGTGACGGAGCCCGTGGCCTCTGCCGCGCCGATTGACTCGTACGGAGCGCCGACAACGAGGTCAGCCCTGCCGTCACCATTGATGTCGTTGAGCGCCACCGCGTGCCCGAAGTTGTCGTTCGTTTCCGACGCGCCGGGAATTCCGTCGGTGTTCTGGGTGATGGTCACGATGGGACGCGAGGTGTCACGGCCGCTAGCCGAACCGTAGGTGAGTGAGACGTTGCCTCCCAGGCTCGTGCCCACCATCGACGACCGCTGATCCCATGGGTGGCCGGTCACGATGTCGGCGTACCCGTCGCCGTCCACATCTCCGACTGCTGCTGTCTGGCCGTGTGCCACATCGCCCGCGTACTGCGGCCGGGAGGAGTCGAGTCCGAGATACAGGGACTGCTTGTAGAGCTCCCGGCTGTCGCTGTCGTGGCCGCCCACCACGATGTCGTCTATGCCGTCAGCGTTGACGTCACCTGCGGCCAGAGAGATGACTTCGGTCAGAGATGTCGCGGGGAAGCCCGTCCGTCCCCCGAGAGTGTTGCTTTTGGTGGTTCCGCCTTTGTAGAAGAAGACGGAGTTGTCCGAGTTCGAGCTGACCGCAACGTCGTCGTCGAAGCCGTCTCCATCGAAGTCGCCGCTGGTGAGGACCTGACCGTAGCCTGTTACGTAGCCAAGCGGAGGGATCTCCAAAGCGGTGCCGCCTACTAGTCCGGCGCTGCTGCCCCAAAGCACGGTAACCGCTCCGCTGTCTGAGCCCGCGGTGGTGTCTTCGAGGGGGGCTCCTACAGCGAGGTCTGCGTAACCGTCGTTGTTGAAATCACCGGACGCGGTGGCTTCGCCGAAACGGTCTCCTTCTTCGGATGCGCCGGGCACCCCGCTGGAGCTCTGCGAGACGACCTGGGTTCTGCTGCTCTGCAGGCCACTGGACGAGCCGTAGGTGATGACCACTGCTCCAGCCTGATCATGACCTCCGACGACTGTGCCCGGTGCGGAGACCGCGAGATCGCGATAGCCATCACCGTTGAAGTCATCCGCGTATTTGGCGGACGCCGCGATGGACGGCGCGGCTGTGGCCACCAGCAGGCCGCCAGTCAGCGCGGCGACCGATGCCGCGGCTAGGGCGGTGCGGAGGTTCTTATGCATCGACACTCTCCTGCAACATGCGGGGATGCCAGGACAGCATCCCTCGTACCGGGGGGACCGGATCTCCCGTATTCGCCCGGAGTTGCCCATGGGGCCACGGGATGATCGGCGCCCCCAAGACCAACAAGCTGGCACGAGGGTTGTATGGGACTTCCAAAAACTTGGGTGAGTGACCTAAGAGGATGCCTTGATTGGAGGTGGCTCGTTATCTCGGCCTGGAGTGTCTTGCCTCCAGTACATAGGTCTGGAGAGGCGCCCAAGGAGAACTTGGAAGCGCTCTGACCTGTGTTGCTTCGCACGTCATGGGCGTTGCGCACGTGCTAGGCCCCCTCGGGTGATCACCGAGGGGGCCTAGGCTGTTTGGAGTGGCGGCGACCTTCTGATCCGTCGCAGGTCCTAAGGTGCCGAGCGCCCTCTCACGGCGCAGACGGCCAGGTACGGCTAGTTGAGTCGCTTCGCTGCTGTACGCCACGCCCCAGTGGCAGGGTCGACATCGACCGCCGGCGCGGGGCACCCTTCGCGTCCGTCACACGCGGGTGGTGTGCTGGTCCAGGATGGCCCGAAGCCGGTCGAGGTCCTCGGCCTCATGCACACCCCGCTTGGGCAGGACTTCGAGCCACATGATGTTGGGGTCTCGGCTGAGCAGAACGAAGTGGTGGGCCGTCTCCCGGTAGCCCTGGTAAACGGACCACTTCTGGACCAGCGTGCTGTAGTCGCTGTGGCAGGTTATCCCGGCCGCAGACACGGTGGCGCGGTACTCACCTTGCCATCCGATGATGCGCTGTATGTAGGCGACGTGCAGCCGTGGGTACCCCCATATCCACAGGACAACGAACAAGAGCAGCCCGGTCGAGACCACGTCGATAGTGATCAGCCAGAACCCCACCCCCAGCACGAGGAGGAGGCCCCGCAGCACCAGCTTGGTCCGCTTGACCCGGTCGCGGACCCGCAGGCCGACCCGTGTGTCGGCAGGCTGCGGCCGGTACACCAGTTGGACCGCGGACGGTTCGTCCACGAGATCGCCAGAGGTTTCGGCGCTGTTGTCGGTACCTTCGGTCCAGCCGTCCTTGGCCATGATCCCTCCCCGGTTACAAAGACCGCAGGCTATCGATCGGCGGCCCTCGCACTCCCTGGTGGGGGTGACAGGCCTTGAACCTGCGGCCTCATCCTTATCAGGTCGACCACGCTTGCCACGATGTGCCCGCGGCCGGGAACGCGCCCCCAAGTCAGCCTGGTCCGTCGAACCGCCCGTGGTGAGCAGGGCCGGGCAGGTTCTGGACGCCTGAGCAGTCGTATACGTGAGTGGGGCCCGGCACATACAGTGCCGGGCCCCACTCACGTAACCGGGCGGGCTACGGCGTTGCGGAGCGTGGCTGGGTCGTCGGGATCCGTGAGGTGAAGAACATGGCGAGCAGCGCCGTGAGGGCGAGGACGGCGAGTGCGGCGCGCAGGCCGTCGAGTCGTGCTTCCCTGTTCGCGTCGAGCGCCGCCTGTGAGACCTCCGTGCTCGTGCCGGATGCGTCGAGCGCGGTCTTGAGCTGAGCGTCCGAGAGGAAGGGCGCGCCGCTCTGGAGCTTGACGGAGGCCTGGCTCTTGACGTCGGCCGGGACCGCCGGATTCTGCTCGATGCTGGTCACGAACGAGGTCGTGAGCGCGGCGATGAGGATCGACCCGGCGAGTGCGGTGCCGACCGAGGCGCCCAGGTTGGTGACGGCGTTCTGGACCCCGCCGACTTCCGCGCTCTGCGCCTCCGGCACCGCGGACACGGTCACCGACCCGAGCTGGGACGCCAGCGCGCCCATGCCGAGCCCGATCAGCAGGAGGGGGACGGTGACGATCTCCGCGCCGGCTCCCGCGTCGAGTGCGGCCATCAGGACCACCGCGCCCGCGAGCAGCGCGAGGATCCCGAGCCGCACCACCCGGCGCGGCGAGACGTCCGGGAAGAAGCGCGGGATCAGGATCGCGGCCGCCAGCAGCGTCAGAGAGAGCGGCAGGAGGCGGGCGCCGGTCTTGAGCGCGGACAGGCCCAGGGCGATCGACAGATACAGCGGGACGACGAAGAACACGCCCATCTGCACGAGGTACTGGAAGAAGAACATGGTCAGGCCACCGGTGAGCTGCTTGTTCTGCAGCAGGGCCGGGTCGATGAGCGGCTCCCTGCGCTGCTTCACCAGGCGGGCCTCCCAGTGGAGGAAGAGCCAGATCAGCAGCAGACCGGCCAGCGCCAGCCACACGACCAGCGAGATCCCGAGCCACGCAGGCGCGCCGGGTTTGGGCTGGAACCAGCCCCATTCGCCCGAGCGGAGGACTCCGTAGACGGAGATCCCGAGACCGAGGGCGGAGAGCACGCAGCCGACGAGATCGATGCGGGCGCGTTCGCCGACCGGCGCGTCGGCGATGGGGCGGGCGGACACCAGGATGCCCAGCACGACCACCACCTCACCGGCGAACACCCAGCGCCAGGAGAAGTACGTCGTCGCGAGCCCTCCGACGAGCGGCCCCACCGCGATCGCCACGGCCGCCGCGGCCGCGACGAGTCCGTACGCGGCGGGACGGCGTTCGGTGGTGAAGTTGCCCGCCACGAGCGCCACGATCGCGGGCAGGATGAGGGCGGCTCCGAGCCCCTCGAGCAACGCCCAGCCGACAAGCAGTACGGGGAGGTTCGGTGCGAGCGACGTGGTCAGGGAGCCGCAGCCGTAGACGCAGCAGCCGATCATGAACGCGCGTTTGCGTCCGATCAGCGCGCCGACCTTGCCGCCCGGGATCATGAACATCGCCATCACGAGGGTGTACGCCGTGATGGCGCCCTGGATCCCCGTCACGGTCGTGCCCACGTCCTCGGCCACAGTGGCGATCGAGACGTTCATGACCGAGCTGTCGAGAGCCATCAGGAACTGACCTGCCGCCAGGGTCAGCAGGACCAGTCGCGCTCTCGCCGGACTCTCAGCGGTGCCTGCCGCAGGTGCCATGGGCGAATCGTGGCAGTTTGTCGGGGGAAGCCGGTGCTTCGACCCGCGACCGGCGGCAATCTGTCGGCGGCGACGGGGTGGCGGCGACGGGGTGACGACGAGCGAACGCGAGTGGGGCCCGGCACTGTGTGTGCCGGGCCCCACTCGCGTTCACCAGGTGTCTAGAACGTGCCCAGCTTGATGATCGACAGGAGCGCGATCAGCTGGATCGCGGAGGCGGCCAGCGCCTTCGGCCACGGCAGGTCGTGCGACCTGCCGACCATGAGCGTCAGCAGGAAACCGGCCAGGGCCCACGTCGCCCAGCCGAGGATCTGTACGAAGGGGGCGTCGCCGCCGAGGAACATGGCGAAGAGCAGGCGCGGGGCGTCCGTGATCGCGGTGATCAGCATCGCGAGGCCGACCGTGGGCTGCCACGCTCCGTCACCGCCGAGCTGGCGGGCCAGCGTGTGCGTGACCACGCCCAGGACGAAGAGGCTGATCGTGATCGCGACGCCGGTCGTGAGGACGTACGGGATCGCCGACGAGATCGTGGCATTGATCACGTCCTCGCGGGCCGAGTCGAAGCCGAAGATCGCGAGCAGCCCGTAGAGGAACGTCACGACGAGGGCGGGGCCCCACATCGCGTAGTCCCGCATCTGGAGGTATGTCTGGCCGGGCCGCAGGACGACTCCGGACAGGAGCTGCTTCCAGTGCAGCCGCGGCCCGACGGGCGTCGCCGGGGCCGAACCCGCCCGGTACGTGTCGCCCTGGCTGTACGGGTCCTCGCCCACGGAGAACGCCTGGGTGTGCCCCGGGTTGTTCGCCGCGTACGGGTCGTAGCCCTGGCCCTGCTGACCGTGCCCCTGTGGGCCGTTCGGGTCACCGAAGTACTCCGGCTCCCCGTGACCTCCGGACTGGGGCCACTGCTGCTGACCGTACGGCTGCTGCGGTTGCTGCCCGCCGTACTGGTGCTGCTGCGGTTGCCCGTTCGGGGGCGCGGGAGGGTAGCCGTACGGGGCCTGCCCCTGGGGGGCCCGCTGTCCGTACGGTCGCGATTGCGGGGCGCGGTTGTCCCGGCCGCGTCCGATCCTGAATCCAGCCACGTCATCGAACGTACCTGGTCCCGGAGAGGGAGGTGCCGGGCCCAGTGCATCGGGCCCGGCTTTGCTGCCGAGCTGTGACATCCCCTAAGGGGGCCGGGAGGGTGTCTACGGGGTGGTCGGGAGCACGGATCCGTACCGCAGGGGATTGACGGACGACGGCAGTCGGAGTGCGCTCGGGGAGAACGGGTTGGGCTGGGCGTCTTCGGCGCCGCGCAACTGCCGCACCGGGGCGCCGCCCTCCTGAGGGAGAGCGACGCCCCGGACGACGTACTCAGGGCCCGGCCGCAGGTGCCGGCGGGGCTGATACGTCATGCCGGATCACTGGGACCGTGAGGGCGTCCACTAGTCAGCCATCACCGCGCCGAAGGCCGGGGATCCGGTCATGGAGATGCCGACGGACGACGCGCCGAAGCTGACGGCGCCCGTGGCGGTCGGGCCCGTTGACGAGCCACGCAGGCTCCAGAGGGCGCCGTCACCGCTGTTCTCGTCCTGCGCGCCGATGGAGAGGTCCGCGCGGCCGTCCGCGTTGAGGTCGGCGAGCCGCACGGCCGAACCGAAGTGGTCGTTGTCCTCATTGGCGCCCGGGATGCCGGTGGTGCCCTGGTGGAACACCTTGACCCCGTCCGTGGACAGGCCGGGCGAGCTCCCGCGGAACACGGTGACGCTGCCGGTCAGCGAGGCGTCGCCGACGCTCTCGTAGTAGCCGCCGACCGCGGCGTCGTCGTGTCCGTCACCGTCGATGTCACCGATGGAGATCGCGTTGCCGAAGTAGTCGCTCGACTCGTCCTCGCCGGGCACGCCCGGGGTGTCCTGGTCGATGACTCTCTTCGTGTCGGTACGCACTCCGGCGTCACCCCCGAGGTAGGAGGTGATGGCGCCGCCCACGTTGCCCTGGCCGTCGCCGTCGGGCGCGCCGACGATCACGTCGTCGTAACCGTCGCCATTGAGGTCACCCGTGGCCACGGTGTCGCCCTCGGCGAGGATGTCCTGGTAGGTCATGCCTGTCGCGGAGCCCAGATAGACCAGACTGCCGAAGGCGGCGCTGTAGCTGTTCGGGTTGTAGAAGCCCGTGATCAGCAGGTCGCTGTAGCCGTCGCGGTTGAAGTCTCCGGAGGTGAGGGTCCGCGCCCCGTTGGAGGTGCCGGGCTCGAGGTCGGTGCCGAGCTTGAACTTGGAGGCGGCACCGGAGGACTTGGTGAACCCTCCCCGGTAGATCCAGACTGCGCTGCCGGTGCTGCCCACCGCGAGATCGGCTTTGCCGTCGCCGGTGAAGTCGCCCACGGCCAGGGACTTGCCGAAGAGATCGTGGCCGGACGGGTCCGGATCGTTGATGGTCGTCCCGCCGGAGAGGCCTTTGGCACTGCCCCAGAGCACGACGACCGTACCGCCGTTGGTGTCGGTGCCGACGTCCTCGCCATCGGTGCCGACGACGAGGTCGGCGTATCCGTCGCTGTTCAGGTCACCGGTTGCGAGCACGGAACCGAAGGCGTCGTTCTTCTCGGCCGTTCCGGGGACACCGCTGGTGTTCTGGCTGAGGACCGTGTGCCGGGCGGCGCTGATGCCGGAGGCCGAACCGTAGGTGACCACGACGGCGCCGGCGCCGCTCGCGCCGCCCACGGTGGTACGGACCGCGGAGGTGGCGAGGTCGTGGTATCCGTCCCCGTTGAAGTCGTCCGTGTATTTCGCGGGTGCGGCCGTCGCAGGGGTCGGGAGGGTCAGGGGGGCGAGCAGGCCGGAGGCCACGGCTGCCGCAAGTGCGAGGGCGCGTCGCTTGTGCATGATGTCGGGCTTTCTGGAGTGGGGAGGCCAGGTCCGCGACGGGGGGCGCGGACCCGGCCGGTTCGGGGAGGGTCAGTCCGTGAAGTTGGCGCCCAGGCTCGGGGTGCCCGACGCGGAGATACCGAGCGTGGAGGTGTAGATGCCGGAGGACGCCGCGAGGGTGCCGTCGGCCTTCACCTTCACTGGGTACACGGCGCCGTTGTAGCCGTTCTCGCCTTCGGCGCCGATGAGGATCTCGTCGCGGCCGTCGTGGTTGAGGTCGTCCAGGTGCACGTCCGAGCCGAACTCGTCGTTCTTCTCGTTGGAGTTGGGGACGAACGCGTTGTTCTGCTCCAGGAAAAGGGCGCCGGTGCCGGTGATGCCCGAGCCGTCGGCGGAGCCGTACAGGACGGTGGCCGCGCCGGCGTTGGCGCCGCCGGTCAGGTCCTCGCCAGGTGCGCCGACGACCAGGTCGAGGTGGCCGTCGCCGTTGACGTCGCCGAGGTCGATCTCGCCGCCGAAGGTGTCGCCCTTCTCGCTGGAGCCGGGGACGCCCGCGGTGTTCTGCGTGAATTTCTCGGTGTCGCCGGCGGACGGGCCGCTCGCCGTGCCGTGCACGACGAACACCGAACCGCCCGTGGTCGCGCCTGCGATGCCGGAGTCCCAGGCATTGCCGATGACGATGTCGTCGTAGCCGTCCTCGTCGGTGTCGCCGAGGTCGGTGATGATGCCGGCGGGCAGCTTCTGCGCGGCGGAGTTGGTGAGACCGGTGGTGCTGCCGGGGATCCAGTAGTTGGCGTTCAGATTGTCCGACGGGTCGTAGCCGTTGACGATCAGGTCGTCCTTGCCGTCGCCGTTCGCGTCGCCGGAATGCAGGCTGTTGATCCCGTCCCCGGTCTGGACACCGGTGCTCAGCGTCTTGTGGACCGCGGCGCCCGAGGTGCGGCTGAAGCCGCCGGAGAAGACGTCGACGGTCGTCGCGCCGAGCGAGCCGACGGCTATGTCGTCCTTGCCGTCGCCGTCGAAGTCGCCTGCCTCGACCACGCCGCCGAACAAGTCGTGCTTGGTGGGCCGAGGGTCGGCGACGGTGGTGCCGCTCTTCAGCCCGGCGGCCGAGCCCCACAGGATGGCGGCGGTGCCGCCGTCCTTGTCCGAGCCGACGTCTTCGCCGAGCGCGCCGACGAGGACGTCGTCGTAACCGTCGTCGTCGAAGTCGCCGTACGCGGAGTCGCCGCCGAACAGGTCGCCGGCCTCGGCGGTGCCGGGGACGCCGGGGGAGTTCTGGCTGATGGTGGCGTAGTGGTTCCCGGTTGCTCCGCCGTAGACGACGGCGAGCTGGCCCGCGCTCGCCTTGCCGTTCACGTAGGCGCCGTACGCGGAGGCAATGGCGTCCGCGTAGCCGTCGCCGTTGAAGTCGGCGTCATTCTGGGAGACGCCTGCCGCGGCCGTGTCGGCGGACGCCACGCCGGCCGAGGTGGCCAGCAGGCCCCCGGTCAGCGCGGCGGCGGCCGCGGTGGCGGTGGCGAGCCGGATCCGGGCGGGGGAGGGTTCGGGCGTGCGCTTGTGCTTGGCGTGCCTGGTCATGCGTGTAACTCCTGCGTCAACCGGGGGATGTGGGGGCATCCGCACGGGGGATGTGGGGGCATCCGCAGTCAGTAAGGGTGCGTTCCGCGGGCGTTTGCCGAGAGTTGTACGGGGTGGGTGGGAATCTGCGGGCCCCGTCGGCCGGGTCGGGCCGACGGGGCCCGTTCATACGGGACGCGTTTCACGCGGGCGTGCGCTACTGAAGGAAGCCCTCGATCAGGTCCGACGGGATCGGTGTGGCGCCCGTCGTGGTGATTCCGGAGGGTGAGCCGGGCAGGCGGAGCGAGCCGACCGCTCCCGCCACGTACAGGTCGGCGTAGCCGTCGCGGTCGGTGTCGCGCAGCCGCACCGTGGAGCCGAACATGTCGTCCGTGTCGAGCGTCCCGGTGACCCCCGGACTGTTGCGGGCGAACCACTGCGAGCCGGTGCCGCTGACGCCGCTCGCGCGGCCCTTGAAGACGTGGACGCCGCCCGCGTACTCCTTGTCGTCGATCTTCTCGCCGTAGGCGCCGACCGCCAGGTCCTGGTAGCCGTCGCCGTTGACGTCGCCCGCGGAGACGGACCAGCCGAAACTGTCGTCCGCCTCCGGCGTGCCCGCGACGCCGCTGGTGGACTGGGAGATGCGGGCGCTGGTGCCGGGGCCCGTCGAGGAGCCGTACCAGAGGGAGACGCGGCCCTTGTAGCCCGAGTAGGCGGGGGTGCCGATGGCGACGTCGCCGTAACCGTCCTTGTTGAAGTCGGCGATGACGCCGTCGCCGCCGTAGCTCTTCGTGTTGACCTGGAGGGACGGGCCGGACGTCAGCGTGGAGCCGCCCTTGATGAACCAGGCGTCCGCGGCCGTGGCCCCGCCGGAGAACGTGTCGCCGACGATGACGAGGTCGGTCTTGGAGTCGCCGTTCACCTTGCCGGCGATCAGTGCGGTGGAGTCGAAGCCCGTCTTGTCCAGGGTCGAGACCGAACCGGCCACTCCGGAGCGGGTGATGGGGCCGCGGTACACGTATGTCTTGCCGGCGTTGACGGCCGCGAGATCCGGTTTGCCGTCACCGTTGAAGTCGCCGGTCGCGAGGTCGTTCGCGAAGTAGCCGAACTCCTGCTTGGCCTTGTTGGTGACGGATGTCCCGCCGGACAGGCCCGTGGGTGAGCCCCAGAGGATCATGACGGCTCCCTGGTCCTCGTTGCTGCCGACGTCCTCGCCCCGGGCGGCCACCGCGAGGTCGCCGTAGCCGTCCTGGTCGAAGTCGGCGGCCGTCCTGACTTCGCCCCACATGTCGTCGGCCTCGTCCTCACCGGGCACGCCGGCGCTGTCCTGGTCGATCACCTGGGTCTTCGTGCCCGGACCCGTCGCGGTGCCGAAGGTGATGAGGAGGGCGCCGCCGGGGCTGTTCCAGGACATGGACGCGTAGTCGCGGTACCCGTCGCCGTTGAAGTCGTCGGCGTACTTGGCGCCGGCGGCGGAGGCGGGTGCTGTGGGGAGGGTGAGGGGCGTCAGGGCGGCCGCTACGAGGGCGGTCAGGGCTGTGGTGGTGCGCAGACGCACGTCGGGCTCCTCTGGGTGAGGCCGGGAGGGGGTGGGGTCAGTCGGTGAGTTCGGCCCAGTAGAAGCCGGTGAGTTCCGGGGCCTGGACGAGGAAGGAGCCCGTGCCGGTCGGGCCCGATGCCGCGCCGGGCAGAAGGTAGAGGCGGTTCACCTCGGGGGCGGAGGCGACCAGTTCGGCGCGGCCGTCGCGGTTGAAGTCGCGCAGCTGGACGGAGGCGCCGAGCCAGCCCTCCTCGGTGGTCTCGCCCTCGACGCCCGGCGTGGCGTAGTCGTACCAGCGGGAGTTCGTGCCGGTGACGCCGGAGGAAGTGCCGCGCAGGACGGTGATGCCGCCCGCGCGGAACGGGCCGTCGCCGATCATCTCGCCCTTCACGCCGACGGCCAGGTCCGGATAGCCGTCGCCGTTGGTGTCCGCGGCCGAGACGTCGCTGCCGAAGGAGTCCGTGGATTCCGGGGAGCCCGCGATGCCGGAGGTGGACTGGGTGATCTTCTTGGCGGAGGCGCTGGGGCCGGTGGACGTGCCGGGCAGGATGTAGACCGCGCCGCCGGTGCCGGTGCGCGGGGCGCCGACGGTCAGGTCGCCGTAGCCGTTCTTGTCGTAGTCGGCGATGGTGACCGAGGCCTCCATGAGGGAGGCGGCGGCGGGCAGGCTGACCTTCTTGGTCTTGGTGGGGCCGCTCGACGAACCCTTGTAGAACCAGACGCGGTTGCTGTCGGTGTCCCAGTCGTCGCCGAGGACCGCGAAGTCGGCGGTGCCGTCCTTCGTGACGGTGCCCGCGACGACGCGGTCGGGGGAGATGTTCTCACCGTCGGTCGGGTCGAGGTTGGTGGCGCTGCCGCGCGAGCCCGACTTGGTGAATGGGCCGCGCAGGTACCAGATGTTGTCGTCGTCGACGGCCACGACGTCCTGCTTGCCGTCGGCGTTGAAGTCACCGACGGCGAGGTCCTTGGCGAACCCCTTGTCCGGGTATTTGGGGTTCTTGTACGCGCTGCCGCTGGTCAGGCCGGACGCGGAGCCCCACAGGACGGTGAACGTGCCGTGGTAGCTGCCGTCGTTCTCGCCGGGCGCCGTGGCCATCACGTCGGCGTAGCCGTCGCTGTTGAGGTCGCGTGTGGTGATGTCGGTGCCGAACCCGTCGCCGGCCTCCGCCGAGCCGGGGATGCCGGCGCTGTTCTGGGAGACGGTGGTGCTCCGCGACGCCGGGCCGAGGCCGGTGGCGGAGCCGTACACGACGACGACGGCACCCGCCTTCGAGGCCCCGCCGACCGTGGCACCGCGGTCGCCGACGGCGAGGTCGCGGTACCCGTCGCCGTTGAAGTCGTCCGCGGACGCCGCGGTGGCGGCCGTCGCCGGGGCCGTGAGGGCCGCGGGGGCGAGCAGGCCGGAGGTCACGGCCGCCGCCAGGGCAAGGGCGCGCTTGCGCATGATGTCGGGCTTTCTTGGGGTCAGGGGAGGCCGGGCCCCGCGACGGGGGCGTGGGCTCGGCCGGCTGGGGGTGGTGCATGGGCCCGCACCGAAGAGGTGCGGGCCCAACTGGAGCTAAGGCGACGTCAGTTCGCCGCGTTTCCGCCCAGCTCCGGGTACGCGTCCGTGGAGACGCCCACCGACGTTGCCGAGAGGGAGCGAGATCCCGTCGTGGTGATCTTCGTGCCGTTCGACGGGAGGTAGGTCAGCGCGCCGTTGCCGCTGTTCTCGCCGTACGCGCCGATCGTCAGGTCGGCCTTGCCGTCGCCGGTGACGTCGGTGAGCTTGACCTCGTTGCCGAAGTAGTCCTTCGTCTCGTCCGAGCCGGGGACGCCGGCCGTGGACTGGGCGAAGAACTGGCCGCCGGACTGCGTGTTGATGCCGTTCGCCGAGCCGTAGAGGACCGTCACGGAACCGGTGTCGGTGACGCCGCCCAGGTTCTCGCCGGGGGCGCCGACGACCAGGTCCTGGTAGTTGTCGCCGTTGATGTCGCCGAGGGACAGCTCGCCGCCGAAGTCGTCGCCGCGCTCGGAGCCGCCGGGCACGTTGCCGGTGTCCTGGCTGATGGCGGTGGTGGTGGCGGGGCCGCTCGCCGAGCCGTACGTGATGTTGACCTTGCCGCCGTCGGTCGACTCGGTCGGGTCCGGGGACCCGTCCGTGGGCTCGTCCCACTCCTGGCCGGTCACGATGTCGCCGAAGCCGTCGCCGTTCACGTCGCCGATGTCGGTGATGACGCCGGGCTTCAGCGTCTGCGCCGACGAGGCGACGAGGCCGGACGCGCTGCCGGGGATGTAGTAGTTGGTGTTCCAGCCGTCGCTGGTGTTCGTCTCGAAGCCGTCGACCACGAGGTCGGTGGCGCCGTCGCCGTTCACGTCACCCGCGGTGAGGGTGAGCGGGCCGGTGCCGCTGCCGGACTGGATCGGGGGCTTGAGCGTGTAACGGCCGCCCGCGGTACCGGTCTTGGCGATGCCGCCCTTGTAGACGTAGACCGTGGCGGCCGTGGAGCCGACCGCGAGGTCGTCCTTGCCGTCGCCGTCGAAGTCGCCGGCGGCGAGCGTCTTGCCCCACTGGTCGTGGGAGGAGACGGCGGGGTCCGCGATCGTCGTGCCGCCGGTGAGGCCCGACGGGGAGCCCCACATGATCATGACGGTGCCGCCGTCGGTGTCGCCGTCCACGTCCTCGTAGCGCGCGGACGCGGCCAGGTCGTCGTAGCCGTCGTCGTTGAAGTCGCCGTACGCGCTGACCCAGCCGAAGCCGTCGTTGGTCTCGGCGGTGCCGGGGACGCCCGTCGTGTTCTGGCTGACGGTCTTGCGGGTGGCGGCGTTCAGGCCGTTCGCGGAGCCGTACAGGGCGACGAACTGGCCGGCGCCCTTCTTGCCGCCGACCGTCGCCCAGCCGGCGGAGAACGCGACGTCCCCGATGTGGTCGCCGTTGAAGTCGGCCTCGTGGTGGTGGACGGAGTCGGCCGCGAGGGCCGAGCCCGTGGAGAGTGAGAGCAGTCCGCCCGTCAGCGCGACCGCGGCGGCTGAGGCGAGGGCGATACGTATGTGCTTGTGCATGCGGGATTCTCCTGCAGCATGCGGGGATGCCTGGCGGGCATCCGCAGTCAATGGGGTGCGTTCCGCGGGCGTTTGCCGGGAGTTGTCCCGGGCGTGGCCCTGCGGTTGGCGAACAGGAGACTCGTAGTGGGGCCGGAGGGTTGTATGTGGTTCACAGTTATTTCCGGCCGCCCGGGTTTTCGGTGTTCCCGGGGGCGGTTCAGCGCAGGACCGTCCCGAAGGCGCGCCCCGCTCCGCTCGTCGCCGTCCCGAAGTCCGCGCCGTTGAAGGACGTGGCGTACGACGTGGTGACATACGGGACCGCGCCGCGCAGGACCCAGACGGCGCCCGCGTCGGCCGAGGTGCCGATGTCCTCGCCGTTCGCGCCGATCGCCAGGTCGGCCCGGCTGTTCTTGTTGATGTCCTTGAAGCGCAGGGACGAGCCGAAGTGGTCGCCCGCCTCCGGGACGCCGGGCACCCCGGCCGTGTCCTGGTGGTAGGCACGGCCCGCGCCGAGCCCGCCGGTGCCGCCCTTGAGGACGGTGACGCTGCCCGTCCCTGTGACCGTGCCGACGCTCTCACCGGGCGCGCCCACGGCGACGTCCGCGTACCCGTCGTGGTCGAGGTCGCCGGCGCTCACGGCGGCGCCGAAGCGGTCCTCCGGCTCGTCGGCGCCGGGCACGCCCGCGGAGTCCTGCGTGTACGTCTTCGTGGCCCCGAAGGAGCCCTGCCCGCCGTAGCGCACGGTGACCGAGTTCGCGGCGGCGTTGCCGGTGACGAGGTCCGTGTAGCCGTCGCCGTTCACGTCGGCGGCCGCGACCGCTTCCCGGGTGGCGCGCGGGTCGGCGCCCTCGGCGAGTACGCCCGAGTAGTAGCCGATGTCGCCGACGCCGCCCTTCATGTACACGGTGTAGGGCTTGCCGTCGGCGCGCTCCCCGTAGAGGACGTACGTGTAGCCGTCCTTGGAGAGGAACGTGGCCGCCTCCATGCCCTCCAGGCGGACGCCCTCGGGCAGGAAGTCGACCTCGGGCGCGATGGCGCGGGTCGGGTCCGCGCTCTCCGCGTAGTACCACCAGCTGTCGGAGCTGATCACGGCGAGGTTGGCGGATCCGTCGTCGTCGATGTCGACGAAGGAGGCGGCCTCACCGAAGCGTTCGGTGTCGGTCGTGGGGGAGTTGAGGACCTTGGCGCCCCGGTCGAAGGCCCTGGGGCCGCCCCAGACGATGGTGACGGAGCCCGTGGTGTTGCCGGTGACCCGCTCGCCGGGCGCGCCGACGATCAGGTCGGCGTAGCCGTCGTCGTCCACGTCGCCCGAGGTGACGTTCTCGCCGAACTCGTCCTCCGGCTCGGTGACTCCGGGCACTTTGGCCGTGCTCTGGCTGACGGTCACGGAGCGGGACGGGCTCACGCCGCTCGCGGAGCCGAACGTGACCGTGACGGTGTTCGCGCCCGGGGTGCCGACGGCCAGGTCGCGGTAGCCGTCGCCGTTGAAGTCGTCGTTGAGCGTGGTGGCCGCGGAGGCGGTTCCGGCGAGCGGCAGGGTGAGTCCGGCCGCCGCGACGACGGCGGCACCTGCGGCGATGACGAGCTTGCGCATGCGCACGAGAAGCACTCCCGGGAAATGGGGGGAAGGGTTCCGGGGGTGTGACTCGTGAGGTGAGGGGATGGTTGTGTCCGGGTGGCCGTGCGGTGAACGGCGGATGCGGGTGCCGGGGTGGACGCCGGCTCTCAGAACTCAGCTGTGGAGAAGGTGACTTGGGGCTTCCTGGTCAGGAGCGAACCGCCCTTGACCCCGGGGTACACGGCGATCGTGTCCGTGCTCTCGCCGCGGTACGTGCGGACCACGAGGTCGGCGCGTCCGTCGCCGTCGAGGTCGGTCGCCTGAAGGACCTGGGTGGTGCCGGCGGCCTCGGGAGTGACGGTCACGGCCGCTCTGCCGTTCGCGGGCAGGATCTTCGGGGCCTTCGACGCGCCGCCGGACACGACGAGTTCGGCCACGCCGTCCCCGTCGAAGTCACCCGTGGTGATGGCCGTTCCGGTGGCCTTGAGGGCGGGGGCGCCCGGCCGGGAGAGGGTGACCCCGGAGGCCGTGAGCAGTGCGGTGTCCGCGCCGGCGCCCTTGGTGAAACGGCCGACGGCGAGGCCGAGGCCGGACGGCAGCGCGGCACCGGAACGGGCCGGTCCCTGCGGGCCGCCCAGCACGATCCGGGACGGTGACGAGCCGCCGGAGGTACGGCGCACGAGCAGGTCGTCGTACCCGTCGCGGTCGACGTCGAAGGCGGGGCCCACGGGTACGTTGCCGGGCGCGGTCAGTGGTTTCCCGGCCGCGCGCGGGGCGCCCTTGCGGGTGAAGGGGCCGCGCAGGAAGCTCAGCCGCCCGCCGCTCGCGTGAACCGTGAGGTCGACCGAGCCGTCCCCGTCGAAGTCGCCGCACACCGGCTGGTCCGGCCAGTCGTTGCCGAACCGGGCCTGCGCGGGCACGACGAGTTTCACGCCCCGGTGGGTGAGCCCGCCCGGGCCGCCGAAGAGGATCTGCAGCGGCACCGGCGGCTGCCCCTGCCCGTCGAAGGGCGGATCCGTCGACACGACCAGATCGGTGAAGCCGTCCTTGTCCAGGTCGCAGCTCGCCTCGGAGTCGAACGCGGCGGGAGTCTCGCCCTTGGTGGGTGCCGCGTACTTCGTCGGTCGCAGCAACTGCCGTGCCCCGGGCACGAGTCCGTGCCCCTTCTTCCCGTACACGATCCCGATCCCGGCGTCGTCCCCGAGCCCGTCGTGCACGAGGTCGTCGAGTACGAGGTCGGGGGCGCCGTCGCCATTGAAGTCGTCCGGCACCTTGCTGCCGCGGCCGCGCGGGACGGGGAGTGCGGCGCCGGACTTCCCGGCCATCGCCGCGGGGCGGTGCTTGGCGGCGGGCTTGTCGTCGCCACCGCAGCCGGTGACAGCGGCGGCCATGAGCAGGGTGCACCCCGCCGCCGCCCCGCGTATCGCGGCGCTGCGGCCGCCCCGTATGCCCACCATCGCTTCTGACCCCGCCCGCCTCATGTGCCACTTGACCCGTTCATGATGCCGTTGGGGTGAGGGAGGGGGTAGGGCCGGGGCCTGCCGGTTCGGTCAGGGAGCGCGGCCCTTGTCCCGTAAACGCCCCTCCTGTGTCCTGTGGACGCCCCCCGCGAACGCCGAAGGGGCCGACCGGGTCTCCCCGGTCAGCCCCTCCGCGTACGTCGCTAAGGAACTACGGAACCGCTACTTCACCGGTTCCGGTTCCGGCGCGTCCTCGGTCTCCTCCGAACCCGCCGGGTCGACCGGCGTCTTCACGGAGTCGAGGAGCAGCTGGGCCACGTCGACGACCGTGACGGACTCCTTGGCCTGGCCGTCGTTCTTCTTGCCGTTGACGGAGTCGGTCAGCATGACGAGGCAGAACGGGCAGGCGGTGGAGACGATGTCGGGGTTCAGCGACAGTGCCTCGTCGACACGTTCGTTGTTGATGCGCTTGCCGATCCGCTCCTCCATCCACATCCGCGCGCCGCCGGCGCCGCAGCAGAAGCCGCGTTCCTTGTGGCGGTGCATCTCCTGCTGGCGCAGGCCCGGGACGGCGTCCATGATCTGACGCGGGGGCGTGTAGATCTTGTTGTGACGGCCCAGGTAGCACGGGTCGTGGTAGGTGATCAGACCCTCGACCGGGGTGACGGGGATGAGCTTGCCCTCGTCGATGAGGTGCTGCAGCAGCTGGGTGTGGTGGATTACTTCGTAATCGCCGCCGAGCTGCGGGTACTCGTTGCCGATGGTGTTGAGGCAGTGCGGGCAGGTCGCGACGATCTTCTTCGCGGACTTCGGCTTCGCCGACTCGGCGACGACCTTGCCGTCGTCGTCGAGTTCCTCGCCGAACGCCATGTTCAGCGCCATGACGTTCTCCTGGCCGAGCTGCTGGAACAGCGGCTCGTTGCCGAGGCGGCGCGCGGAGTCACCGGTGCACTTCTCGTCGCCGCCCATGATCGCGAACTTGACGCCCGCCATGTGGAGCAGCTCCGCGAAGGCCTTGGTGGTCTTCTTCGCGCGGTCCTCCAGCGAGCCGGCGCAGCCGACCCAGTAGAGGTACTCGACCTCGGTGAGGTCCTCGATGTCCTTGCCGACGACCGGGACCTCGAAGTCGAGCTCCTTGAGCCACTCCAGGCGCTGCTTCTTCGCCAGGCCCCAGGGGTTGCCCTTCTTCTCCAGGTTCTTGAGCATCGTGCCCGCCTCGGACGGGAACGCGGACTCGATCATCACCTGGTAGCGGCGCATGTCGACGATGTGGTCGATGTGCTCGATGTCCACCGGGCACTGCTCGACGCAGGCGCCGCAGGTGGTGCAGGACCACAGGACGTCCGGGTCGATGACGCCGTTCTCTTCGAGGGTGCCGATCAGCGGCCGCTCGGCCTCCGCGAGAGCCGCGGCCGGAACATCCGCCAGCTGCTCGGCACTCGCCTTCTCCTCGCCCTCCATCGACTTGCCGCCACCGGCGAGCAGGTAGGGGGCCTTGGCGTGCGCGTGGTCGCGCAGCGACATGATCAGGAGCTTCGGCGAGAGCGGCTTGCCGGTGTTCCACGCGGGGCACTGCGACTGGCAACGCCCGCACTCGGTGCAGGTGGAGAAGTCCAGCAGACCCTTCCAGGAGAACTGCTCGACCTGGCTGACACCGAAGACGTCGTCCTCGCCCGGGTCCTCGAAGTCGATCTCCTTGCCACCGCTGGTCATCGGCTGCAGCGCGCCGAGCGCCGTACCGCCGTCCGCCTCACGCTTGAACCAGATGTTCGGGAACGCGAGGAAGCGGTGCCAGGCGACACCCATGTCGGTCTTCAGGGCGACCGTGATCATCCAGATGAAGGAGGTCGCGATCTTCAGCCCGGCGAAGAAGTACGTGAGGTTCTGCAGCGTGGAGACGTCCATGCCGCGGAACCAGGAGACGACCGGGTACGAGACGAAGAACGAGGCCTCGTAAGCGTCCACATGGTGCTGGGCGCCCTCCAGGGCGTGCAGCGTGAAGATGCAGATGCCGACGATGAGGATGACGGCCTCGACGAAGTACGCCTGGCCGGTGTTCGAGCCGGCGAAGCGGGACTTGCGCCCCGGCCGGTCCGGCCGGTTCAGCTGCCGGATGACGATCAGCGTCAGGATCCCGAGGGCCGTCATCGTGCCGAGGAACTCGACGAAGACGTTGTACGGGGCCCATTCACCGATGATCGGGAGCAGCCAGTCGGCCTGGAAGAGCTGGCCGATGGCGTTCACGATCGTCAGCAGCAGCGAGAAGAAGCCCACCGCCACGAACCAGTGCGCCACACCTACGATGCCCCAGCGGTTCATCCGGGTGTGGCCGAGGAACTCCTTGGCCACCGTCACGGTGCGCTGTACGGGTTCGTCGGTGCGGGTGCCGGCGGGGACGTTCTGGCCGAGCCGCATGAAGCGGTAGATCTGCGCGATGGCTCGGACGAACAGTGCGACGCCGACCACGATCAGGACCAGCGACACGATGATCGCGGCGAGTTGCATTCGGGGGCTCCTCGGGCCTGCGAGGGTGGATATTCAGCGATTACTAAGCGGTAACTTATTTCAGTCCATGCTGAGACTACCCACTTGTGTGGCCGCACTGTAGCCAGCCGGGCGGTGATCTGCGTCGCTGAGGCCACCCTGGGTCGACAGCGAAAGCGGATCGTGTTATTCACCCCATATTGCGACATAAGCGACTAGCTTATGAAGGTCTCCGGCCGGGCGTGCCCCTCCGGTGTCACCCCGATACCGCAAACCGAGCTGACGGGACGTCCGCCGTGTCCTACGGGATCGCCGCCGCCGCGACCGCCCTGCTGGTGGCCTCCGCCCTCACCGCCCTGCTGCGAATCGTCGCCCTGCGCACCGGATTCACCGTCCGGCGGATCGGCCGCACGGGGCGGCGGACGCCGCGCCTGGGGGGCGCCGCCGTCGCCACAGTGACGGCCGCCGTCACCACCGTCGGAGCCTCGACCGGGCTGGCCCCGCTCGACTCCGGCACGCTCACGCTGCTGATCGCGGCCGGGGCCGTCGCCGCGCTCGGGTTCCTCGACGACGTGCGCCCGGTGGGGGCGCGGGCCCGCGTCGTCGTCGAGGCGGGGGCGGCGACCTTCGTCGTGCACGCCGCTCAACTGGGCTTTCTCGTCGGCGCGTTGGCCGTCCTGTGGATGGTCTTCGTCACCAACGCCTGTCGGCTCATCGACACCTCGGACGGCGTGCTCGGCACCGTCGCCGTCGTGACCGCGCTCGGCCTGAGCGCCTGCGCCGCCGCCGGAGGGCTCGGCCCGCTCGCCGCGGTCCTCGGGGTGCTCGCGGCGGCGCTCACCGGGTTCCTCATGCACAACTGGTACCCCGCTCGGATGCACCTGGGGGGCTGCGGGGCCCTGTTCACGGGCTTCCTCCTGGCGTCCGCGGCGGTCCTGGTGAACGCGGGCGCCGAGGCGCTCCCCGGCGCGGGCTCGCTGTTCGCCGTGACGGTCGTGGTGACCGCGGACGCGGCCCTGGTGGCGGTGTCGCGGCGGCGCGCGGGGCGGCCTCTGCTCCAGGGCGGCGCGGACCACATCGCCCACCGGCTCCGCCGGCTCGGCCTCACCCCGACGGGCGTGGCGGTGGTGCTCGGTGTCGCGTCGCTGGCCGGTGCGGTGACCGCGCTCCTGCTGCACGACGGGACGCTGGGCCCGCTGGGCGCGCTGTGGCCGGTCTGCGCGGCGGCCGGGTCGGTCGCCGGGCTGCTGCGGGTGCCGGTCTACGGGGTGCGGCGGCGCGGTCAGCGGCCCGTACGGACCGCTGTGGTGGACGTCGCACGATAGTGACGAAGGCTCCGGCATAGCGGCTGACCAGCGCAGATGCCCTGGCTGCCCATAAGGGCCACATAAAAGTTGAGTCTGCTCGACTCAGCTCTGTTGACCGAACAGCGGTCGTCATGCATCCTTGAGCCAGATCCACTCAAGTAGTCATGCTGGAGGAATTGAAATGGCACGTGCGGTCGGCATCGACCTGGGCACGACTAACTCCGTCGTCAGCGTTCTCGAAGGCGGCGAGCCCACCGTCATCACCAACGCCGAAGGCGCCAGGACCACGCCGTCCGTCGTCGCCTTCGCCAAGAACGGTGAGGTGCTCGTCGGAGAGGTCGCGAAGCGCCAGGCGGTCACCAACGTCGACAGGACGATCCGTTCGGTCAAGCGCCACATGGGCACTGACTGGAAGATCGAGATCGACGGCAAGAGCTTCAACCCGCAGCAGATGAGCGCCTTCATCCTGCAGAAGCTGAAGCGCGACGCCGAGGCGTACCTGGGCGAGAAGGTCGCGGACGCGGTCATCACCGTCCCGGCGTACTTCAACGACTCCGAGCGCCAGGCGACGAAGGAGGCCGGCGAGATCGCCGGTCTGAACGTCCTGCGCATCGTCAACGAGCCGACGGCCGCCGCCCTGGCCTACGGTCTCGACAAGGACGACCAGACCATCCTCGTCTTCGACCTCGGTGGCGGCACCTTCGACGTGTCGCTCCTCGAGATCGGCGACGGCGTCGTCGAGGTGAAGGCCACGAACGGCGACAACCACCTCGGTGGTGACGACTGGGACCAGCGCGTCGTCGACTACCTGGTCAAGCAGTTCAACAACGGCCACGGCGTGGACCTGTCCAAGGACAAGATGGCGCTCCAGCGCCTGCGCGAGGCCGCCGAGAAGGCGAAGATCGAGCTCTCGTCCTCGACCGAGACCACGATCAACCTGCCCTACATCACGGCGTCCGCCGAGGGCCCGCTGCACCTGGACGAGAAGCTCACGCGCGCCCAGTTCCAGCAGCTCACGTCCGACCTTCTGGAGCGCTGCAAGACGCCGTTCCACAACGTCATCAAGGACGCGGGCATCCAGCTCTCCGAGATCGACCACGTCGTTCTCGTCGGTGGCTCGACCCGTATGCCCGCCGTCGCGGAGCTCGTCAAGGAGCTGACCGGCGGCCAGGACGCCAACAAGGGCGTGAACCCGGACGAGGTCGTCGCCATCGGCGCCGCCCTGCAGGCCGGTGTCCTCAAGGGTGAGGTCAAGGACGTCCTGCTCCTCGACGTGACCCCGCTGTCCCTCGGCATCGAGACCAAGGGAGGGATCATGACGAAGCTCATCGAGCGCAACACCACGATCCCGACCAAGCGTTCCGAGATCTTCACGACGGCCGAGGACAACCAGCCGTCCGTGCAGATCCAGGTCTACCAGGGCGAGCGCGAGATCGCGGCGTACAACAAGAAGCTCGGGATGTTCGAGCTCACCGGTCTGCCGCCGGCCCCGCGTGGTGTCCCGCAGATCGAGGTCGCCTTCGACATCGACGCCAACGGCATCATGCACGTGACCGCGAAGGACCTGGGCACGGGCAAGGAGCAGAAGATGACCGTCACCGGCGGCTCCTCGCTGCCGAAGGACGAGGTCGACCGGATGCGCCAGGAGGCCGAGCAGTACGCGGACGAGGACCACCGTCGCCGCGAGGCCGCCGAGACGCGCAACCAGGGCGAGCAGCTCGTCTACCAGACGGAGAAGTTCCTCAAGGACAACGAGGACAAGGTCCCGGGCGAGGTCAAGACCGAGGTCGAGGAGTCGCTCACCGAGCTGAAGGAGAAGCTCAAGGGCGAGGACACGGCCGAGATCCGCACCGCCACCGAGAAGGTCGCCGCCGTCTCGCAGAAGCTGGGCCAGGCCATGTACGCCGACGCCCAGGGCGCGCAGGCCGCGGGCGGTCCCGAGGCCGGTGCCCCGGGTGACGGGCAGAAGGCCGCTGACGACGACGTCGTCGACGCCGAGATCGTCGACGAGGACCGTAAGGACGGTGCCGCGTGACGGAGGAGACCCCGGGCTTCAGCGAGAGCGACGAGCCTGACGTCCCCTCCGGCGCCACCCCCGACGACGCCGAGCCGAAGGCCGCTCCCTCGCCCGACAAGGGCGAGGGGGCGGCCCCGGCCGGGGACGCAGCAGCAGGAGCCGCTTCGGCGGTTCAGAACGTAGGCCTGACGGCCCAGCTGGACCAGGTACGCATGGCGCTCGGTGAGCGCACCGCGGACCTCCAGCGGCTCCAGGCCGAGTACCAGAACTACCGTCGCCGCGTGGAGCGGGACCGGGTCACGGTCAAGGAGGTCGCGGTCGCGGGCCTCCTGACCGAACTGCTCCCCGTACTCGACGACATCGGCCGTGCCCGTGAGCACGGAGAGCTGGTCGGCGGCTTCAAGTCGGTCGCCGAGTCGCTCGAGGTGGTCGCCGCCAAGATGGGGCTCCAGCAGTTCGGCAAGGAGGGCGAGCCCTTCGACCCGACGATCCACGAGGCCCTGATGCACTCGTACGCGCCGGACGTCACCGAGACGACCTGCGTCGCGATCCTGCAGCCGGGCTACCGGATCGGCGAGCGCACCATCCGCCCCGCGCGGGTGGCGGTGGCCGAGCCGCAGCCCGGGGCCCAGCCGGCCAAGGGCGAGTCCTCCAAGGGCGGGGAATCGGCTGCCGCCGACGACAAGGAGAGCGGTGGCCCGGACGAGGGCTGACGTCAGTAAGCAGCGAGAGGAGGGACGTCGAGGATGAGCACGAAGGACTTCATCGAGAAGGACTACTACAAGGTCCTCGGCGTCCCCAAGGACGCCACCGACGCCGAGATCAAGAAGGCGTACCGCAAGCTCGCCCGTGAGAACCACCCCGACGCCAACAAGGGCAACCTCAAGGCGGAGGAGCGCTTCAAGGAGATCTCCGAGGCGAACGACGTCCTCGGCGACCCCAAGAAGCGCAAGGAGTACGACGAGGCGCGCGCCCTGTTCGGCAACGGCGGATTCCGTCCGGGGCCGGGCGGGGCGGGCGGCGGCACCTTCAACTTCGACCTGGGCGACCTCTTCGGAGGCGGCCCCCAGGGCGGTACGGCAGGGGGTGCCGGCGGGTTCGGCGGCGGACTCGGGGACGTCTTCGGCGGCCTGTTCAACCGGGGCGGCGCGGGCACCGGCACGCGCACGCAGCCGCGCCGCGGCCAGGACATCGAGTCCGAGGTCACACTCAGTTTCACCGAGGCGGTCGACGGGGCGACGGTGCCGCTGCGCATGTCGTCGCAGGCGCCCTGCAAGGCCTGTTCCGGCACCGGCGACAAGAACGGCACACCGCGCGTGTGCCCGACCTGCGTCGGCACGGGCCAGGTCTCGCGCGGTGGCGGCGGCGGTTTCTCGCTGACCGACCCGTGCGTGGACTGCAAGGGCCGCGGCCTGATCGCGGAGACACCCTGTGAGGTCTGCAAGGGCTCGGGCCGTGCGAAGTCCTCCCGGACGATGCAGGTCCGCATCCCGGCCGGCGTCTCGGACAACCAGCGCATCCGGCTGCGCGGCAAGGGCGCGCCGGGCGAGCGCGGCGGCCCCGCGGGCGACCTGTACGTGGTCGTGCACGTGGACTCCCACCCGGTCTTCGGCCGCAAGGGCGACAACCTCACGGTCACCGTGCCGGTCAGCTATCCGGAGGCCGTGCTCGGGGGCGAGGTCAAGGTCCCCACGCTCGGCGGGCCCCCGGTCACGCTCAAGCTGCCCCCGGGCACGCCGAACGGGCGGACGATGCGGGCCCGCGGCAAGGGCGCTGTCCGCAAGGACGGCACCCGTGGCGATCTGCTCGTCACGGTGGAAGTCTCGGTCCCCACGGATCTGACCGACACCGCGAAGGACGCCCTCGAGGCGTACCGGAAGGCGACTGCGGACAGCGATCCGCGGGCAGAACTGTTCCAGGCCGCGAAGGGAGCATGAGCGTATGGACGGCCGTCGACGACAGAGTTCCTTTGTTGGCAGGGCCTATGAGCTGACCGACGAGACTCCGGTCTATGTCATCTCGGTGGCCGCCCAGCTCAGCGGGCTGCATCCGCAGACCCTGCGCCAGTACGACCGTCTCGGCCTGGTCTCCCCGGACCGTACGGCCGGGCGCGGCAGGCGCTACTCGGCCCGCGACATCGAACTGCTCCGCCAGGTGCAGCAGCTGTCGCAGGACGAGGGCATCAACCTCGCGGGCATCAAGCGCATCATCGAACTGGAGAACCAGGTCGCTGCGCTGCAGGCCCGGGTGGCCGAGCTGTCCTCCGCGGTGGAGGGCGCGGCCGCCGCGATGCAGCAGCGCGAGGCGGCCGTCCACGCCTCCTACCGGCGGGACCTGGTCCCGTACCAGGAGGTCCAGCAGACGAGCGCGCTGGTCGTGTGGCGGCCGAAGCGGCCGCAGGACTGACCTATGTGCGACTGACCTGTGTACATACGTGAAGGGGCCCGGAGGCTGTCACCTCCGGGCCCCTTCGTGTGCGCCTACCGTCCTGCCGTCCGCCACAGTGCCACCACGAGTGCGGCGCAGGGCGTCAGCGCCGCCAGCGGCCGGCGCGAGCACCTGTTCGGCCACGCCGGGAGAGCGGGGCCTGAGCATGATCTGCCGGAAGGGGACGCCCACCCAATCCCTCGCCGGCCGCCCAGGTCCCAGGCGCTCTGAGCGTGGTGGAGGCGATGGTTCGGCGTTGGCCGAGGGCCTGAGCGCGGCCCGGGTCCTGGCCCTGGCGTCGCGAGGGGCCCCGGAGGTGTCGACTTCCGGGGCCCCGTCGTGCCTTGGCTCTCAGCCGACCTTGAAGGTGATGGTCGCGGGCCGTCCGTAGCGCCCGTACGCGTCACTCGTCTCGGCCTGCACCGTGTAGGGGCCGATGGCGGTCGCGCGCCACGTCAGTGCGGGGCCGGTGGTGTTCTTCACGAACCCGTCCGGACCGCTGACCACCCATCGGTAGCCGACCGCCACATGGCCCGGCTGCGCCGCGGGTGTCGCCGTGACAGTGACGTCCTGTCCGTAGCCGTGCCCAGCGCAGTCGTTCACGGTGCACTCCGTGAACGGCGCGGACAGGGTCAAGGCCGGGGCCGCGGGCGCGTCCGGGGTGGCCGGGGTCCGGCGCTGCAGCGCGGCGGTGTCCGACGGAGCTGAGTCGACGCCGTCTCGGTCGACGGTGGTCACGTAGTACCAGGAGTCGCCCGCCGGGGCCGTCGTGTCGTCGAAGACCAGGGCGGTGACCGGCCGCGGGGTCAGCAGGGTCCAGGCCCCGTTCGGGTCCGTGCGGCGGTACACGCGGTAGTCGATGCTGTCGGCCGACGGCCAGGACAGTCGGGTCGCGCTGTCCAGCGGGAGTGCGGTCGGGGTGCCGGGCGCGGCCAGTGCGGAGGCCGCCGGGCGCACGGCCGTCGTCGGCTCCGAGGCCGGGGAGATGTTCCCATCGGTGTCGACCGCGTACACCCGGTACTCGGTGTGGACGCCGACTGCCGCCGTGGCGTCCAGGTATGAGGTGCCGAGAACGATTCGAGGCCCGGCGGGGTCGGTGCCCTCCGGCGTCGTCACCCATACCTCGTAGTGCGCGGTGTCGTCCGTGCCCGCCTGCCAGCTGACGCTGTTGCCCGCCGTGGTGGCGTCCGCGGTGACGCCCTGCACCTGATCGGGCGGGGTGCTGTCGGGAGCGCCCGTGTCGGCGGTGGCGGACGGGGCGGAGACATTGCCTGCGGCGTCGCGCGCGACGACCCGGTAGTACCAGCGGTGTGTGGTGGCGAAGGAGGGCGTGTCGCGGAAGGACGGGTCGGTCAGCCAATCGGACACGGCGGTGTACGTCCCGCCCGCCGTGGCCGAGCGGAGCACCTGGTAGGCGGCGGCGCCGGTGGCCGTCTGCCAGTCCACCCTGACGGCGCCGCCCTCGATCCGCGTGGCCTTCAGGCCGCCGGGAGCGCCCGGTGCGAGCTTGTCGACGGTGGTGATGCCCTGCTCGGTGGTGGCGGCGGAGCGGTTGGCTGCCTTGTCGATGGCCCGGACGCGGTAGAAGTACTTCGTGCCGTCGGCGGGTGGGGTGTCGCTGTAGGCGGTGCTGGTGGCGGTGAGGTCTCCGCTGATGTTCGTCCAGGTGGTGGAGGCGGCAGGACGTCGGTACACGCGGTACCCGCCCAGGTCCATCTCCACGTTCTTGCCCCAACTCACCGCGGTTTTCCTGGTGTCGGTGCTGTAGGCGACTTTCGTCCCGGACGGCGTGCGCGGGGCCGTACCGTCGACCGATGCAGAGGTGCGGGGCGTGTAGGCGAACGTGACGTTCGCGGCGCCGGTCCAGTTGACGAAGTCGACGCGGAGCGTGTGTCTGCCGGAGGGGACGGTGACATTCACGGTCTTGCTCTGGGTCGTGGAGACGTTCTTCCACACGTCGACCTTGCGGACGCCGTCGACATACACGCGGATGCCGTCCCGCGTGGCGGCGGCGAAGGAGAAGGGCCCGCCCGAGCCGAAGTCGCGTGTCACGCTCCAGCGCACGCCGAAGCTGTTCGTGGGCAGGCCGGAAGCGGGAGCGCCGGTGCCCCAGTCCTGGTCGATCTTCGAGTCGCAGTCCGTCCTCTTCGGCGTACCGGAGAAGCTGGTGTTGGCGAAGAACTCCCGCTTGAAGACGGGCGAGGCGCAGGTGACCGCTGCGGCGTCGGCAGCCGGGGCGACGGCGCAGAGCAGCCCGCCCGCGGTGGCTGCTATCACGGTCGCGGCTGCGATGGGTCTGGCGGATGTCATGACGATCAAGACATGCGAGGGGGTCTCGGGGTTGTACGCCTCGGGAGGGCGGGATGACGGGGTGAGGGAGGACGCGGGCCGCGCGCCGTCGACCCGCCGTTCCCGGCCGGCATCACCCGCGACGCGATCACGGCCGGCGAACCGCGGCGCGCACGCCGTGAAGGCCGCGGCTGCCGGGGCGATCACCGTGGCGAGCACTCCGGGCCGCGGTTTCCCGGGAGCACGCTCCAGAACTGCGCTACCTGTGACCACGCCCACCGGGGTCCGGAACCAGGCTGCTGTCCGGGCTGCCGGCTCACGTCGGCCGAAGGCGACCTGGTCGTCCTGAAGAGCTCCTGACCGGCGCGGACGAGCCGCCGGAGACAGGGCGCGGGAGTCGTGAAGGTCCTGGGGAGGGGGCCGGGACGAGACGCGGAGGGTATGTGTTCAACCCGTGAGTTTGCTCACGGTGACGGCGGACCTGGCGCGGTAGAAGCCCTGTGGCCTGTGCGGCGTCTGGGGTTACCCGGAGTACGTCTGAATTCACCACTGGAACGCATCGACCTGTTTCCGTCTCGTTAGGGATTCACCTCTTGACGCTGCGTGTTGGGCGGAGTTGGCTTCCAGCCACCTCGGCCGCAACGACGCGGTCACTTCAGGGAGGTAGAGAAAGTGAATCCGCGTACGAAGCGCGCCGCTCTTGTCGGTGTGGCGTCCGCCATGGCCGTGGCCCTCAGCGGGTGCGGCAGCAGCTGGCTCGAGCCGGAGAGCGACTCCGCGGGCAAGGCGTCCGCCCGGCAGAACATGGACCTGAAGATAGGCGTGCTCCTGCCGGAGAAGGAGACCGCGCGCTACGAGAAGTTCGACTATCCGCACATCAAGAAGGAAGTCGAGGACCTCACCAGCGGCAAGGGCCGGGTCCTCTACGCCAACGCGGAACAGAACGCGAAGCGCCAGGAGAGACAGGTCGACCAGATGATCGCCGACCGGGTCGACGTACTGATCCTCGACGCGGTCGACTCCCGGTCCATCGCGGGATCGGTCAAGAAGGCCAAGGACGCGGGCATCCCCGTCATCGCCTACGACCGCCTGGCCGAGGGCCCCGTCGACGGCTATGTGTCGTTCGACAGCGACCAGGTCGGCCATGTGCAGGGCATGGCGCTCCTCAAGGCCCTGGGTAGCAAGGCGTCCAAGAACAGCCGGATCGTCATGATGAACGGCTCGGTCACCGACCCGAACGCCGCGCTCTACAAGGACGGCGCCCTCGCCGAGCTCAAGGACCAGGTGACGATCTCGAAGTCGTACGACACCAAGGACTGGAAGCCGGAGAACGCGCGGGCCAACATGGCGCTCGCGATCGAGGCCATCGGCGCGCAGAACATCGCCGGTGTCTACTCCGCGAACGACGGCATGGCGGGCGGCATCATCACCGCGCTCAAGGCCGCCGGTGTCACCCACCTCCCGCCGGTGACCGGCCAGGACGCCGAACTCGCCGCCGTGCAGCGCATCGTGACGGGCGACCAGTACATGACGGTCTACAAGCCGTATCCCGAAGAGGCCTCCACCGCCGCGCAGATGGCGGTCCTCATCGCGCAGCAGCGTGGCATCGAGTTCGACGCGCTCGCGAAGGACCGCGTCGACAGCCCCACCACCCCCAACGTCCCCTCGCTCCTGGTCCAGGTCGTCCCGATGACCCAGAGCAACATCAAGTCGACGGTGGTCAAGGACGGGATCTACAAGGTCGGGGACATCTGCTCGGCGAAGTACGCGGCGGACTGTGCGCGGATCGGGCTGAAGTAGGCCGGCGGACGGCACGGCGCCCCTCGGTCCGGGGCGCCGTGTCGGATCAGCTGCCGGAGATCGTGAACTCGGCCGTGTTGTTGGCCAGGCGAGGGTCGAAGGCCGAGATGCGCAGATCCGGGTTGTCGTTGCGCGTAGCGACCGAACCCTTCGCGCCGCCGTCCACGACGCGGTCGACGCGCAGGGTGAAGTCGAATGTCGAACGGGCCTTCTCCCAGAGCAGGATCGGCGTCCGGCACGTGTACAGGCCGGGGCCCGTCTCGTCACAGCCGGCGGGCTTGCGGGTGACGGTCGTGCCCTCCGGGAGGCGCACGTCGATCGTGGCGACGGGTTCGCCGGCACCGAGCGAGGCCACCCACGCCGGGCCGCGGTTCTTCACCCCGACTCGGGCCTTGACCGTGTCACCGGGCGTGACGGAAGTGATGTCGCGCGCGACGGCGACGAGGTCGGCCTTGTTGTCGGCGGTGATCTGCGTGGAGCGGTAGTTGTCGCCGGTGTTCAGGTCGGGCTCGGCCGCGGCGCTCAGCGCGCGGGCCGCGGGAACGGCGGCAGGGACGAGGTCGTCCCCCGTCCCCTGCACGAACGGCCGCCCGGCGAGGGCCTGCTGGTACGCCTCGTCCGAGTACGGGTCGACCGAGTAGTCGAACCGTTCGTACAGCGCTGCGCTCGTCGCACGGACCGCGCCGGCCGCCGACAGGTCGTACTCCTGGCCCGGCTCGACGGGCTGGTCGAGCACGCAGACGGCGGTGGTGCCGGACTGGTTGGCCGTCGCGTCGTCGTCGAGATAGGTGCAGTTGCCGAAGCGCTGCGAGAGGTCCAGGCCGTGCGAGGCGAAGAGGGTGAGGAGGGTGCGGTCGGCGGCGCGGTTGCCGTGGTTGGTCAGCCGGATCGGCTGCGCGAGGTCGGTGCCGGGCCGCACGCCGGTGCGGTACGGGAGCTGGCTGACGCCGAGGTCGGGGCCGTCTCCGAGGCTGATCGCGGTGTCGGCGGGGTAGCCGGTGAGCGGGCCGAACGAGCTGTCCGCGGTGGCGGTGAAGTGCAGGGTGCCGGTGGCGTCGGCGGGTGCGCCCGCGGCGGCCCGCAGGCCGATCCCGGCGACGCCCACGTACTGGCCGCCGCTGTCCAGGGAGCCGAAGTCGCAGGTCGCGGTGGCCTGGTCGGCGGCCGGGGTGCAGGTGGCGGGCCAGGTCACGTCGGCCACGCCCGCCAGCTCGGACGCGTCGACGGTGAGCCGGCCGCCCGTCACGGAGTTGTGCGTGTTGTCGTGCCCGATTTTGACGTCGATCGTGTTCGCCGTCGCGCTGCCGTCGGCCGCGGCGGCGGGCAGCACGAGGTCGTACGGCGCCGCGATCCAGAGCGCGTCCGTCTCCGGCTCGTCGGCGCTCGCGGGCGCGATGGATCCGAGGGCGAGGACGGCGCCGGTGACCAGGGCGAGCGGTATGCGGCGGCGCGTCAGTGCGAGTCTGCGACCGGGGGCCCGATGGGCCTGAACTGCCTGCATGTGTCGTTCTTCTCCCTGTGCCGAGGTACGGGCGGACGGGAGTTGGACCTGCGGGGGCGGGGGTTGGTTGTACGGAGATCCACTTCGCCCGTTCGAGGGCGGCCGGAGCCTTTGACGGAGGTCAGCGGTCCGGCTCCAGCATCCCGGACTGGCCGATGAGATAGCCCAGTTGGGCCCGGCTGTCGCTGCCGAGCGTGCTGGCGAGTTTCGCGATGTGGACGCGGACCGTGCGAATGTTCATGCCGAGGCGTTCGGCGATGACGGCGTCGGTGTGACCCTCGATGAGGAGGGCGGCGATGGTGAGCTGGCGGGAGGTGACGCCGTCCTTCGCCGGGGGCTGCCGCGCGGCGACGGGGAACATGGGTGTGGCCAGCCGCCACAGCCGCTCGAACGTCGTCATGAGGTAGGAGATGAGGGCGGGGTGGCGTATCTCCAGGGCCACGGTGCGGTCCGTGTTGGCCGGGATGAACGCGACGGTCCGGTCGAGCAGGACGAGGCGCTCGGTGACCTCGTCGAGGGTGCGGACCGCCACGTCGCCGCGCAGCTGTTCGTAGTGGGCCAGCACGGCGGGGGAATGCCGCGAGGTGTGCTGGTAGAGGGTGCGCATCCGGCATCCCCGGGCCAGGAGTTCCTGCTCGATCGGGCGGGCCGCGGCAAGGCCGGCGGGAGGGCGCCCGCCACCGGGCTGGATGGTGAGGAGCTCCTGGGTGGCGACCGCGCTGGCTTCGCCGATCGCGTCGTTGATCCGCTGGGACCCCAACAGCACATGGATCATCGGCGAGTTCTGGAAGGACGCCCGCTCGGCGTCGAGCGCCATGAGCGGTGCGAACGCCTTGGCCAGTTTCGCCTCTCGGTGCCGCTGGTGCGCGATCTCGTCCTCGATACCCCCCAGCAGTCCCGGCAGGGCCACGGAGGGCGGCACGGGGCGCTGCCACCGGGAGTCGTCCGGATCCGCGCGCAGCAGCCCGATGTCGAGGAGGCACGGAACGGCCGCGGCGTCCTCGTCCTTCACGCGGCCCTCGCGCAGGGCCCGGGAGTAGAGCGCCGTACCGGCGGCGCACAACTCCTCGGCTCCGTGAGTGTGGGCCTCGGCAGTCACGTGTGGCTCTCCTCGGTCGACATTCAGTGATCCTGGTCGAGGATTCCAGACTGCGCTATGAGAAAGCCGAGTTGTGCACGGCTTCCGCTGCCGAGCGCGGCCGCGAGCTTGGCGATGTGGGCTCTGCAGGTGCGTACGTTCATGCCCAGGCGGCGGGCGATGGCCTCGTCCACGTGGCCTTCGATCAGCAGCTTGGCGATCGACCGCTGGACCCCGGTGATGCCGTCGGTCGGGGGCGCGTAGGGGGTCTCCTCCAGGAGGGGGACCGCGCGGCGCCACAGTTGCTCGAAGACCTTGGCCAGGTATTCGACGAGACCCGGATGGCGAAGTTCCAGGGCGACCGGATGCTCTCCGGGGACCGGTATGAACGCGACGGTCCGGTCGAAGACCATCAGCCGCTCTATGAGTTCCTCGAGGGTGCGTATCTCCACGTTGCCCTTGGCCATGTGCTCGGCGTAGACGAGAGTTCCCTGACTGTGCCGGGCCGTGTGCTGGTAGAGCGTGCGCATGGTGATGCCGCGCGCGATGACCGCCTGGCCCCGCTCGAGTGCCTCCGTCAGGGAGTGTTCGCTGCGCCCGCCGCCGGGCTGGACCGTGAGGATCTCGGACTGGCACTCGGCGATGGCGAGTTCGATGGCCGAATTGATCCTGTTGATTCCTTCGAGCACGGTGACGGCGTGTGTGGTGGGCAGATCCTGCGCACTGATGGCCATGAATGGCTCGAAGTAATCGGTCAGTTCGACCGCCAGGCTTCTTCGCTCCTGGATTTCCCGTTCGATGGGGTGGAGGCGCTGTGCCAGGGCGGCGGCGGGAGGAACCGGGCGGAGCCAGCCGGCGTCATCCGGGTCTGGGTGGAGAAGGGCGAAATCCATCAGGCAGGGAGCGGCCGTCACTTCGCTTCGGGCGATGCGTCCAGAACGCAGAGCACTGGCGTACAGCCGCCTGCCCTCGTCGCACAGTTCAGTCGTGGCATGAGGATGTGTCCGATGTGCGTCATTCGTGGTCATAGATCCACCCCCCAGGGTCCTGAACGTGCAGGAACATGATGCATCGATCCTGTGGTGTTTGGATGGCCGAATGAGCCATCGTCTAGTGAGTCGGGGGAGAGAAGCCATGGAAGTGAGGACGAAGCCCACTATGTGCAAGAGAATGCTTCGCTCGGTGATGGCTGTTGCCTTCTCCGCCGGTTTGGCTTTCGGTGTGCTCAGCACCCAGGACCTCTCCTGGAGTGGCACACCCGCCACTCACGTGTCCGCCGGTCAGAACATCGCGCCTCCGGATCTTTCCTGGAGTGTCGCTCCCGTGGACGCGGCCGCATGACCACTCCGCCCGACGACAGAACATTTCGCCGTGAGATGGCGACCGCCTACCGGTCCGGGTGGCATTTCATCGACCTCGCCACGGCGATTCCCCATCGCGGCGATTCGTTGATGGTCACCCTGTTCGGCGAGCCGATCGTCGTCGTGCGGGACGAGTTCGACGACGAGGAGATCCGGGCCTACCGGTGTCTTCGCCGCCCTCGGGGCGCCCCGCAGCCGGTGCGGTGTGCCATCAGATACGGAATGGTCTTCGTCAACCTCGACCAGCGTGACCACCAGCTGGTCCGGGAGGCGGGACCGGAAGTTCCGCGTACCACCTCAGCCACCCCCCGCAGTGCCTGACGCGATTCCCCCGTCGTTGTAGATCGCGCAGGTGCTTCCCCCCCGCAGCGGCGCCACCGTGGACCTGAACACGGTGGCGCCGCTGCAGCTTTGTGCGGCTGTCAGGACGGGGACCCGTTGCCCGTCGCCCGCGTCAGTGTGATCTCGATGGCGACCCGGTCCGGGTTCGGCGCGGGCATGCGCTCGTAGCGCTCCGCGTACCGGCGTACCGCCTCCGCGACGCGGTCCGGCTCCGTACGGACCACCGCGAGCCCCTCAAGGGTCGCCCAGCGCCGGCCGTCGACCTGGCAGACCGCGACCCGGGCCCCGCCCTCCTCCGTCCCCGCCCCCGCGAGCACGTGCAACACCTTCGCGCTCGATTTGTTCGCGATCACCCGAGCGAGACCCGCCTCGGGGTCGTACGTGACGCCGACCGGCACCACGTGCGGGGTGCCGTCGGGGCGCAGGGTCGTCAGCGTGCACAGGTGCCGTTCCCGCCAGAAGCCGAGGAAGGTCGGGTCGGGGTTCAGGGGGTCGCTCCGCTTGGCCATGCTCCGGAAGATATCCCCGGTCACGGACATATCCCGCGCCGGGACACCCGGCTCACGCCCTTGAGTGGAATCGACTCAACTTTGTGTATGCTGACAGGGTCAGTGTGCTGGAGAGGCAGACGCAAGGAGGAGAGTGGGCACGTGGACGCCGAGCTGACGAACCGGAGCCGGGACGCGATCAACGCGGCCACCAGTCGGGCTGTGTCCGCGGGGCACGCGGATCTGACTCCCGCGCATCTGCTCCTGGCGCTTCTCGAGGGCCAGGAGAACGAGAACATCACGGACCTGCTGACGGCCGTCGAGGCCGATCAGGCCGCCGTGCGGTCCGGGGCCGAGCGGGTCCTCGGCGCACTGCCCAGCGTGACCGGCTCGACCGTCGCGCCGCCCGGACCGAACCGGGACCTGCTGGCGGTCATCGCCGACGCGGCGCAGCGCGCCAAGGAGCTCGGGGACGAGTACCTCTCCACCGAGCATCTGCTCATCGGCATCGCCGCGAAGGGCGGCACTGTCGCCGACGTACTGACGGAACAGGGGGCGAGCGCCAAGAAGCTGCTCGCCGCCTTCGAGAAGAGCAGGGGAGGGCGCCGGGTGACCACACCCGACCCCGAGGGCCAGTACAAGGCCCTGGAGAAGTTCGGCACCGATTTCACCGCCGCCGCGCGCGAGGGCAAGCTCGACCCCGTCATCGGGCGCGATCAGGAGATCCGGCGTGTGGTGCAGGTGCTGTCCCGCCGCACGAAGAACAACCCCGTCCTGATCGGTGAGCCCGGCGTCGGCAAGACCGCCGTCGTCGAAGGGCTCGCCCAGCGCATCGTGAAGGGGGACGTGCCGGAGTCGCTCAAGGACAAGCGGCTCGTCTCGCTGGACCTGGGCGCGATGGTCGCCGGCGCGAAGTACCGCGGCGAGTTCGAGGAGCGCCTCAAGACCGTCCTCTCCGAGATCAAGGAGAGCGAGGGGCAGGTCATCACGTTCATCGACGAGCTGCACACGGTCGTGGGGGCCGGCGCGGGCGGCGACTCGTCCATGGACGCGGGCAACATGCTGAAGCCGATGCTTGCGCGCGGCGAGCTGCGCATGGTCGGCGCGACCACGCTCGACGAGTACCGCGAGCGGATCGAGAAGGACCCGGCCCTGGAGCGCCGCTTCCAGCAGGTGCTGGTCGCCGAGCCGACGGTCGAGGACTCGATCGCGATCCTGCGCGGGCTCAAGGGCCGGTACGAGGCCCACCACAAGGTCCAGATCGCCGACAGCGCGCTCGTCGCCGCCGCGTCGCTCTCCGACCGGTACATCACCTCCCGCTTCCTGCCGGACAAGGCCATCGACCTCGTGGACGAGGCCGCGTCCCGGCTGCGTATGGAGATCGACTCGTCGCCCGTCGAGATCGACGAGCTCCAGCGCGCCGTCGACCGGCTGAAGATGGAGGAGCTGGCCCTCTCCAAGGAGACGGATCCGGCCAGCAAGCAGCGCCTGGAGAAGCTGCGGCGCGACCTCGCCGACAAGGAGGAGGAGCTGCGCGGCCTCACCGCCCGCTGGGAGAAGGAGAAGCAGTCCCTCAACCGCGTCGGTGAGCTGAAGGAGAAGCTCGACGAGCTGCGCGGCCAGGCCGAGCGTGCCCAGCGCGACGGCGACTTCGACACCGCCTCCATGCTCCTCTACGGCGAGATCCCCACCCTGGAAAGGGACTTGGAGGCCGCCACGGAGGAAGAGGAGGAGGCGTCCAAGGCCGACACGATGGTCAAGGACGAGGTCGGCCCGGACGACATCGCGGACGTGGTGGCGGCCTGGACCGGCATCCCTGCCGGGCGGCTCCTGGAGGGCGAGACGCAGAAGCTGCTGCGCATGGAGGACGAGCTCGGCAAGCGCCTGATCGGGCAGACCGAGGCCGTACGGGCGGTGTCCGACGCCGTGCGCCGCACCCGCGCCGGGATCGCCGACCCCGACCGGCCGACCGGTTCCTTCCTGTTTCTCGGCCCGACCGGCGTCGGCAAGACCGAACTGGCCAAGGCGCTCGCCGACTTCCTGTTCGACGACGAGCGGGCCATGATCCGCATCGACATGAGCGAGTACGGCGAGAAGCACTCCGTGGCGCGTCTCGTCGGCGCCCCTCCCGGCTACGTCGGGTACGAAGAGGGCGGTCAGCTCACCGAGGCGGTGCGCAGGCGCCCGTACAGCGTCGTCCTGCTCGACGAGGTCGAGAAGGCGCACCCGGAGGTCTTCGACGTCCTGCTCCAGGTGCTCGACGACGGCCGCCTCACGGACGGCCAGGGCCGCACGGTCGACTTCCGCAACACGATCCTCGTACTCACCTCGAACCTCGGCAGTCAGTTCCTGAGCGGACACAGCCTGGTGGAGCCGACGACGAGTGAGGAGCAGAAGAAGCAGCAGGTCCTGGAGGTCGTACGGGCGTCGTTCAAGCCCGAGTTCCTCAACCGGCTCGACGACCTCGTCGTCTTCTCCGCGCTGAACAAGGAGGAGCTGGAGCGGATCGCGAAGCTGCAGATCGGCAGGCTCGCGAAGCGGCTCGCCGAGCGCCGGCTCACCCTGGACGTCTCCGACGCCGCCCTGGCCTGGCTCGCCGAGGAGGGCAACGACCCCGCGTACGGCGCGCGGCCGCTGCGCCGCCTCGTGCAGACGGCGATTGGCGACCGGCTCGCGAAGGAGATCCTCTCCGGCGAGGTCACCGACGGGGACACGGTCCGCGTGGACACCTCCGGGGACGGCCTGAGCGTGGGCCCGGTCACCGGAAAGACGCTGTAACGCGAGGCGAACGCCGATGCCGGACCGGGTCGGGGGCCCTGCCGCCCGGGAAGACGGGCGGCAGGGCCGCTGCTCTGCGGGGGTGATCCCGTCACGCCGTGGCCGCAACTCGGTCCGATCCAACCGGCTGGGGGTTGTCACTTCCCACCCGGCATGGGGGAGGATGGCGGAATCCGTACGAAGGGACCAAGCACGTGAGCATCGACCCGTCCTCGATTCCGAATTTCGGGGGACAGCCCCAGCAGCCGCAGGGCTCAGGACCGGCGGGCCCCGTCGTCCCCGATCAGGACCTCGTCAAGCAGCTCCTCGAGCAGATGGAGCTCAAGTACGTCCTCGACGAAGAGGGTGACCTCGCGGCTCCGTGGGAGGAGTTCCGCACGTACTTCATGTTCCGCGGCGAGGACGACCAGCAGGTCTTCTCGGTGCGGACGTTCTACGACCGCCCGCACGACCTCGAGACCAAGCCGGCGCTCCTCGAGACCATCGACGACTGGAACCGCCGCACCCTGTGGCCCAAGGTCTACAGCCACACCCACGACGACGGCACGGTCCGCCTCATCGGTGAGGCGCAGATGCTCATCGGTACGGGTGTCAGCCTGGAGCACTTCGTGTCGTCGACGGTCAGCTGGGTGCGCGCCGCCATCGAGTTCGACCGCTGGCTGGTCGAGCAGCTCGGCCTGGAGCAGGCCGTGGACTCCGCCGACGACGAGAAGCCGTCCGACGACGAGTAGGCACGTCGGCAACAGATCACAGGGGCCTGTGCGCGAACGCGACCAGATACGTCCCGTACGTAAGTGAGAGCCCGGCCAGGGCGCCCATCACGAGAAGGGCGCTGCGTGGCCGGGCTTTCGCCGTTCGGGCCAGTGCGAGGGCCAGCGGCAGCAGCAGCGGGAACGCGGGCAGCAGGAAGCGCGGCTTGGACGGGAAGAAGCCGGCGCCGCCGAGCGCGATGAGCAGGAGTACGCCGCTGTAGACGATTAGCGGCAGCGGGGCCGCCCGCTCGGCGATGAGCAGCGCGAACAGCAGCACCGCGGCGGCGACGATCAGGAGCGTCACGGAGAAGACGAAGGGGTCGCCCTTGAGCAGCAGTTGCCGTACGACGCGCAGCGCGCCGACGCCGAAGTCGAAGCGCGAGCCCCAGTCCCGCTGCACGCCGAAGTAACCGCCGAGCGGATCGCCTCTTTGGACGCCGACCCACAGGACGTAGCCGGTCCAGCCGAGCGGGGCGATCGCGGCGCCTGTCCACAGCCTGTGGGAAACGTTTCTGCCGCGCTTGTGGATCACCTCGTACGCCGCCGTGACGAGGACCGCGGCGGCGACCGCGAAGCCGTTGGGGCGGGACACCCCGGCCAGCGACGCGAGCGTGCCCGCCCAGATCCACCGGCCGGTCAGGACCGCGTACAGGGACCAGGCGGCGAAGGCGGTGAGCAGCGGCTCGGTGTACGCCATCGTGAGGATCACGGAGTGCGGCAGCAGCCCCCACAGCAGGACCATGAGGACGGCGACGGGCCGCGAGTGCAGGCGCACCCCGATCACGTAGATCCCGGCCGCCGCGGCCAGGGACGCGGTCCAGGCGATGAGCATCCCCGTGGCGCCGCCGCTGAGCGGGAGCACGGTCCGCACCGCGCGGACCAGGCCGGGGTAGAGCGGGAAGAACGCGAGGTCGTTGAAGATGATGCCCGGTTTGTAGTGGACGGAGCGGCCGTAGCCGTTCGCGGCGATCCTCAGGTACCAGAGCGAGTCCCAGGACCGGCCGAGCAGGGTGCCGGAACGCTTTCCGGTCAGCGAGGCGGCGACCGTCATCGCGACGACACCGGTGAGCCGGACCACGGCGAACAGGCCCAGTGCGGTGAGCAGGGGGGCGGCGGCCCTGAGCCGGGCCGAGGGGGGACGTGGTTCGGCGCCGGGCTCCGCGACGGGGACGGTGGCGGGGGCCGGGTCGAGTTGCTGCTGGGTCACATCTCCGCACCCTGCGGGCACCTCGCGGGGCGCGCGAGCCGGGAGGGTCCGCACGGGTGCGGATGGGGGACCGTCGGCGCGGCTGCGTGACAAGAGGCGCTGGGGAGTCCATGTCGGATCGTCAGGAAACCGTGCCCCGGGGGCGAGAGGAATCGTGTACGTGGCGGAGCCGGGGGACCGTGCCTTCGGAACGCATCAATTGCCCCACGGGACACGTCAGTTGAGTGCTCGGTCAACGGCGTGTCGCGGCACCGGATGCCGCCTCCCACGGCCATGAATCGAACAATTCAAGCCTTGATGGCCACCGGAGCCCCTTTCGGCGCGGCTGACCACGGGCCACTATGGGAAGGAGGTGGGTCTGCGCCGCGGGGCCGCGAGCGGGAGCCGACAGGGGGAAGTTTGACGTGAGGACTTCTACGACTGACATCGAGACCGGACTTGTCGATCTCAGCCGTTGGGGCCTTCAGGAGGCCATGGCACTGAGGGACCCACTGGTGGCGGAGGCGCAGCACGCGCTGCTCGAGCATCTGACGGAGTACGCCGTCGGGCAGGTCGTGGGCGGCGGCCAGGACAACCCCTACCTCGGTGCGGGACGGCACAGCGGCACGGCGCCTCAGGAGCCACGGCACGAACACGGGCCGCCCGTGCCGTCCGGCCCGGCATCCCCACGCGACGAGTCCGACGCGCCCGGCCGGCCTGCCCTGCCGTGCTGACACGGCACCACGTGCCGGTCGCCGACCTGGAGGCCATCGCCACCGGCCGCATCACCGCACCCACCGGGACCCGTATCGCGGCGGCGGAACGCAGCCGCCGCATGCTCATGCTGCGGGCCCTGGCCGCCGCGGAGGCGGATCGCGGGACGGACGAGGGCGAAGGGCCGCTACCTCCGCTGGCGCACGCCTTCGAGCTGCTGGCCCGAGCGGAGGCCCTCGATCCGCAGGCCGTGGCGAGCGTGCTCGGGCACCCGCCGGTCGGCGTCTGGGCGGTCCGCCTGCTGGGGCGGCTGCGGGGCGGCGTCGAGCCCCGGCCCGACGAACCCCCGTTGTGGCGTGAGGCGGGCTACGCGCACGCGCTCGCCGCGGCGGCCGCGCTGCGGGCGGGACTTCCCGCGCGCGTCCGCCTGCCCGCCCGCGCGGGCAGGGTGATCCTGCCGACGGTCGGGCACGCCGTACTGGACGACGCCCCCGGCGGCCACGATGTCGCCACGCTGGAGACGGACGGGCGCGGCACCGCCCGCGTCACGCTCGGCCCGCACGCTCTCGAACTGCCCGCCGCGCCGTACCTGCCCGCCCCCGGCTGGCACCCCACGCGCCTGCTGAGCTGGACCCCGCGTGAGCCGGGCCCCGGCGTCCTCCTGGACGACGCCGACCCCTACCGCGACTTCCGGTCCCCCTGGCTGCCCCCGGCCCCGCTCACGGACGGAGAGTCGGACACCTGGCAGCGGCATCTGCACGACGCGGCGCACCTGCTCGGGGCCCGGCACCCGGACGCGGCCCGCACGGTGCCGCTCGTCCTGAACTCACTCGTGCCCCTGCCGGGCATGCCCCGCTTCCGCACCTCCAGCGCCTCGTACGCCGAGGCGTTCGGCAGCGCCCTGGTCTCCCTGCCGCGCGACGCCGTCGACTTCGCGGTCACCCTCGTCCACGAGTCACGGCATTCCGTGCTCAACGGCCTGAGCCACCAGATCCAGCTCGTCGACAGGGCGGCGCGCGGGCCGCGGCAGGACACGCTGCTCTACGCGCCCTGGCGCACCGACCCGCGCCCGCCGTGGGGCCTGCTGCACGGCACGTACGCGTTCACCGGCGTCGCCGACTTCTGGCGCACCGAACGGCACGCCCTCACCGGCCCCCGCGCGGACCTCGCGCACTTCGAGTTCGCCGTGTGGCGCGACGCGGTGGCCATCGCCCTGCGCACGCTGGAGGACCAGCCCGGGCTCACCCCGTGGGGCCGCCGCTTCGTCGACGGGATGGCGCGCCAGGCCGCCCCGTGGGCCGGGGACGACGTACCGGCCGGGGCCCTCGCCCCGGCGCAAGCCGAACTCGCCGATCTGCGGGCCACGTGGTGCAGCCACAACCTCGTGCCCGATCCGGCCGCCACCGGCCTGCTCACCGACCGCCGGCTCGGCGGCGCTTCCGGAGAAGAGGGGACCGCCCCGCCGTCCCGGCTGCGCGGGGACGCGCCGCTGCGTCTGCCCGAACTCCGTTGTGAACTGAGGCGGTTGCACCTCGCCGACGCAGGAACGTTCACCCCGGACACCCTTGCCCGGCTCTCCGGCATCGAACGGTCCTCGGAGCTCCTCGAGGCGGACATGTGCCTCCTGCGCGGCGGGCCGGCGAACGCGGCGCGCGCGGTGGACCGCTACCGCGCCGTCCTGACCGGTGCCCCCGGCACCCGCCCGGCCTGGGTCGGTCTCGGTCTCGCCCTGGAGGCGTCCGGCGAGGGAGCCCCCGCCGCGGCCCTGCTGCACCGCCCTGAGGTGGTGCGGGCGCTCGCCCTGGAGGAGCGGGCCCGCGGCGCGCGGACGCCCGACCCGCTGGAACTGGCCCGCTGGGCGGCGCGGATCCCCGGGCTCACCACGCAGCCCGCGACGGACGTGCCACAGCGCTGACCCCGCCCGGAAGGGTCCCGGGCGGGGTCATGTCGATACCGCCGACGTCACCTCGGCGGCGTCACATCAGCAGCGGGTCGATGTCGCAGTTCGCGGGCCTGCCGTCCGCGGCCGCCGTCGTCGCCGGGTGGTCCTCGCCGAGCGTGCGCCCGTAGCGCTCGGCCGTGTCGGCGTACAGCTCGTCCGCCTCGGCGTCACGCCGCAGCTGCCGCAGCCCGAGCGACAGGTTGAGGGCCGTGGCGAGGGTGATGGGGTGGTCCTCGCCGAGCTTGGTGCGGCACAGGTCGAGGGCCCTCGTGGCGAGCTCCACCGACGCCTGCATCTCGCCGAGCTCGAACAGATCGGCGGCGAGATTCGAGGTGCAGGAAAGGGTGTTGGGGTGGTCCTCGCCGATCAGCTCGATCAGCTTCTCCCGCGAGTCCACGTTGCTCGTCCGGGCCTCCTCGGTCCGCCCGGCCAGGCGCAGACAGATCGCGTGGTTGACGCGTCCCGCGACGGAGTGCGGATGCCCCGGGCCGAGCAGCGCCTCGTACCCCTCGTACCCCTCCTGCCCGAGTTCGAGTGCGCGGGCGAGGTCGCCGCTGTGCCGTACGTCGATGGCGTGCGAGGCGAGCGCGTTCACCGTCTGCGGGTACAGGTCGCCGTAGCGGGTGCGGAACATGACGAGGGACCGGCCCGAGAGCTCCAGAGCCAGGGCGTGCTGGCCGGCGCGCCGTTCGGCCACCGACAGGACCCGGAGCGCGGAGATCGTGTTCGGGTGGGTGTCGCCCATGCTGTTGCGGAAGCGCTCCTCGACGTCCCGCGCCTGGTCGCGGGCCGCCAGGTACTCGCCGCCCTCCTGGAGGTCGAACGTCACCGACGCCATCGTCCCCAGCGTCGACGCCGCGTTCTCGCCGAGCTCGGCGACCTTGCGGCTGTGTGTCATGCGGTCGAGCGCGAGCGCCGCCCGGAAGTGCCCGATGAACCGCAGGTTCAGCGCGTGCCGGTGGGCGCTGAGGAGGGTCGACGGGTCGTTGGGCCCGAAGAGGCGCTCGCAGGTCTCGAAGGCGTGCCTGTCGAGTTCGAGCGCCGCCTGGAAGTCGCCGCGCAGCCGCAGGTCCCAGGCGAGCATGCTGGTGATGTCGATCGTCGACTCGTGCTCGGGGCCGAGGACCTGGGTCATCCCGGCCAGCGTCCGCTGGTCGAGTTCGTACGCCTCCGAGTAGCGGCCCAGGATGCGCAGTGCGTCGGTGAAGAACTTGGCCGCGGCGAGTACGTGCTCGGCGTTGTCCCCGTCGGCCGCGCGCCAGGTGGCGTACGTCTCCCTGGCCAGGTCGAGGGAGCCCTGATGGTCACCCCAGTAGTACATGTACTGGATCTCGTTCAGGACGAGTTGCCGTACCCACGGGTCCGTCGACTCGACGGCCCGGCTGTTGAGGACGTGCGGCAGCAGGTCGCCGTACTGCTGCCACCGGTGGGACGCGGCGGGCTCACCGGAGTCGTCCCTGGCGAGCAGGCGGTGGGCGCCGGCGCGCATCTGCGACTTCAGCGGCTCCGCCATCTGGTTGATGAGGACGCGCTGGACCAGTCGGTGCAGCTGGATGGTGTTGGTGTTGTGGTTGATGCGCGCCAGCGCGTAGCGGTTGATCTCGCGGATGGCGCGGCCGAGCCGGATCGGGTCACTGAGTGCCGCGCTGAGCTCCGGGGGCACGGGGGCGTCGCGGACGCCGGTGAGCAGGCGCCGGGAGATCGGCTCGGGCGCGAAGAAGGCACACAACTGGAGGAGTTGAAGAGCCGCGGGATGGTTCTTGCGCAGCCGGTCCAGGGACACGTTCCAGGCGGCGGCGACGGACAGCGGATAGTCCACCGGCGGGTCGCTGACCATCAGCTCGTTGGCCTGCTGCTCGAACATGCGCAGGTACTCGTCCGCGGGCATGCCTGTCTCGGCCAGCCATACGGCGGCCTGCTCGATGCCGAGCGGCAGGTCGCCGAGGGTCTCGGCGAGCCGGTCCGCGGTCGCGTTGTCCAGGTTCGGTGCTCTCATCTGGAGCAGCGAACGGCTCTCCTCGCGGGTGAACACGTCGACCTCCAGGGGGCGCGCCGACGAGGCCCACTGCGCGTTCCGTGAGGTGACGAGGATGCGGCCCGGGCCGTTGGTCGGGAAGAACTCCCGTACGGATTCGGGGTCTTCCGCGTTGTCGAAGATGAGGAGCCAGTTCTTGAACGGTTCGCCGACGCGCAGGGCCTCGATGACGGCCGGTACCGCCGTGTTCGCCTCGCCGCTGCCGACGTTCAGACCGAGCCGGTTGGCCAGCTGGACGAGGAACTGCCGGATCTGCTGCGGCTGTTCGGCGGGGATCCACCACACGATCTGGTACTCGTTCAGATGCCGGTACACGTACTCGACCGCGAGCTGGGACTTCCCGACGCCGCCCATGCCCTGGAGCGCCTCGGGCAGTACTGCCGTGGTTCCTTCCTGGAGCCTGCTGTGCAGGTCGTCCAGGAGCTGGACCCGACCGGTGAAGGCACGGTTTCGGGGAGGGACGTTGCCCCAGACGGGGGGCGGCTTCTGCAGCGCGTCACCCCTTGACCCGGCCTGGGTGGACTGCAAGCCGCTCACTTCTTCGACCCCTTCTTCGTTGCCGGTGTCCGGCGGGGCGGTGGGCTCGGCCCCACCGCCTGACTGACTGGGTTCTCCGGAGGCTGTGGCCACCGGAGGTGGAGGTTCGTCGAGGCGTGCCTCAAGTTCTCTGGCGGCGGTGGCATGTGGTCCGGCCATGGCCGCGAAAGCGGGCAGAATAGACGAAATCCATGGCCGTAAAGCTTCCATGGAGACACTCCGCGCGCGATCCGGCTCGCGCAGAAGGGCGACGCCTTCCCCATACGCCGGTACGGCGACCGCCAAATGGTCCAAGGCGAGCATCAGCGCGCGGGCCGTCTCGCCGCGCGTCCCGTCCGAGAGCAGCTCCCGCCGCACGCCGTCGCCGAATTCGAGCTCGACGCCCGGCCCGGCACTCTCGCCCGGCTCGGCCTCCGTGCGCCGCAGCAGCCCGCTCAGGAGCAGTTCCGCCACGTGCCAGTTCCGCGCCCCGGGGATCAGCCCCTCCTGGAGCAGGCGCAGCACGTCGAGGTTGAGCGGGACGGCCGCGGAGAGGCGGGCCAAGTGGTACGCGGTGGGGGAGAGCTGAGCCCGCACGGTCTTGACCTGGACGTCGGCGGGCAGCGTGACGGCGGGCCTGCGCGCGACGGCGGTCTCGTCGCCGGGCGTCCGGTCCAGGACGCGCACGGTGTAGCCGCCCTTGCTGTCGTGCGCGAGGAAGCGGGCGAGGCCGCCGATCCCTTCGGGGGTCAGCGTCACGACGGGCAGCCGGACCCCGTCGCACGCGTCGGGCTCCGAGAGGTCGGCGGTGGGCATGACCAGGCCCACTGGCTCGGCCGTCCAGGTGCGGTTGGGGGACGCGGGGCGCGGGCTGGTCAGCAGGAGGCTGCTGGTCTGCGTGCCCGCCCTCGCCCAGACGTGCTCGGGCAGCACATGGACGATCGCGACGGGCATCGTGCGGCCCCACCGGGCGAGCCTGCGCCGGGCGCGGCCGTCGCCCCAGTGATCGGCGTGCAGATCGGTGAGGACGAGGACCAGATGCCTGCCGTCGGTGCCTCCGGCGACCTCGCCACCGGAGCCGTCCTCCTGCCAGCGCACGGTCCGTACGTCACGGAAGGCGCCCGAGCAGTGCAGGGTCTCGGCGAGGCGCTGCGCGGTGTGCGACCACAGCCGCATCGAGTCGCCCGAGTCCACCAGGAGCGTCACGGTCAGCCAGCGCTCCTGGTCCGGCTCCAGCTGGGGCAGCCACATGCCGGTCTCGGCGTGCAGCTCGGCGGTGGCCTCCTCGTTCAGGAAGACCTGGCTCCGGGAGGCGATACGCCGCTTCAGCGGATTCAGCGCCTTCTCGATCTCCCGCGAGCGGTCGAGCGCGAAGCCGTTCCCGAGGCTCATGAGGAGCGAGTCCACATGGCCGCCGGGATCCGGTTCCGGTGCCGGCGGCCCGGTCAGGGGGGCGGGCTGCTCTACGGGTTCCTCCGTGAGCTCCGGCACGGGGGCGTCGAGGTCCTCGGGGCTCGGGTGTTCCCCCTCGGGCGCTTCGGGCAGCTCGACCGGCCGGCCCGGCCGTGGCCTGGCGCGCTGGGCGTCCTTCAGCCGCAGCCAGCGCTGCGCGGCGAGCCACACGACCTCGCCCGCCTCGTACCAGTGCGGCTGCGGGGACGCCTCGGCCAGCGATGCGGCACCCGGCCCGATACCGTCACCCGCCACGCCGCCGTGGGAGGGCGACCGGTTCATCCAGTGCCGACCTCGTCGAGCCGTCGCCACAGCGCGTGCAACAGCGTGCTCATGGACCCCTCGTCGGGGCCCGCGGGCGTGGTGCGCAGGAACTCCGAGTTGAGGAGCTGGTCCGCGGCGAGCGAGCCGCCGGTCCTCGCGTGGCTGAGGAAGTCGCGGATCATCGCCGTGCGGCCCTCGTCGTCCTGCGAGAGCTGTGCCGCCAGCATGGCCGCGAGCTGGCCCGCGTCGGGCGCGGGGAGATCGAGGTAGAGGCAGCGCCGCAGCAGCGCGGGCGGCAGCGTGCGCTCGCCGTTGCTCGTGATCACGACGACGGGGAACGCGGCGCAGCGCACCGCTCCGTGGTGGATGACCGCCGTGCCGTCCGGGTCGTCCGTGTGCACCTCGGCGTCCGGGAGCCTGGAGCGCACGCGGGCCAGCTCCGGGATGCGGAACTCGCCCTCTTCGAAGACGCTCAGCAGGTCCCCCGCGAGGTCCGTGTCGGACTTGTCGAACTCGTCGACGAGCAGGACGCGCGGGGTCTTACGGGGCAGCAACGCCGTTCCCAGTGGGCCCAGTTGGACGTAGTCGCCCAGGTTGTTCAGGCCGTCCGGGTCGGGTGCCGGATCACCGGCGGCGCCGGCTTCGGAGCCGCGCAGGGCGCTGCGGGTGGCCGCTTCCTGCACTCTGCCGATGGCGTCGTACGCGTAGAGGCCCTCTTTGAGGGTGCTGCGGCTGGTGATCGACCAGCGCAGGACGCGGCCGAGGGAGAGTTCACGGCTGATGCAGTGGGCGAGGCTCGACTTCCCGATGCCGGGAGGGCCCGCGACGATCAGCGGCCTGCGCAGGAACAGCGCGGCATTGACGAGATCGAGTTCCTGCTCGGACGCCTTGCGGACGACCGGGCCGTCCGGCGGGCCGAGGCGGCGGGTGAATTCGTCCTCGTCGCCCGGGGGTGGATCGGAGATCAGGGGTGCGCCGGTGAAGCGGCGCCAGGGCGGGGGCGGGGGTAACTCGCGGGACACGGGCTCCTTGCCGCGGGGCCTCGCCGTGCCTCGGTAGATGCGCCATGCGCCGGGGTCGGCCGCGGCGCCGTCGGCCTGTGCCGGAACGTGCGGATCCCTGTCGGCCATCGACCGTTCCCCCTCACCCTGGTTCGTGCCCGGTCGGTGCACGTCCGTACTCCCCAACCGCCCTGGCCCGAACACCTGGTTGGGCCGGAAGTCTTCAACTCGCTGATTCCGGTACTTCGGGAAGGCGGCTCGGATCGTCCCACAGCACAGCGATACGAGAGTCGATGGAACCCTCCGGCCCATCGTCGCGTGTTCCGGGAGAGAAGCGCAAGCGCGTGACCGTCTCCAACAAGTCGTCCCAGGCACCCGTTTCGGCGAGCCTGTGGAGTTCCGCGTGCTCGGTGTCGTCGAGGGGTCCCTGGTGAGCCCAGAGCAGCACCGGCAGGCCCGCCTGGAGGCCGAGCGTCAGCTCGCTGAGCCCGTGTTCCGAGTCGGGCGACGACCCAAGAGTCATCAGCACAATGGCCTGATTGTGCTTCAACTTGGCGTAGAGCGCCTGCTGTTGGGACCCGGCGCCGGTTTCGCACCGGTGCACGCGCCCCGCGCCCCCGCTCCTCAGCACCTCCCAGCGCGCGTTCCACACCCGGTGGACCTGGCGCGCCTCCATCCGCTCCAGACTGCGTATGACGACCTTGTAGTCCATGCCCAGCGGAGGGCGGAACGGGGCCGACGTGCCGAGGCCGGGCTGCCGCGACCCGAAGGGGGTCGGCCGGGTCCAGTCCTCCACCGGTGTGTTCGCCATCGCCAGGGAGAGGATGAACTCCACGACGATGCCGCCGTGGTGGTTGCGCAGCCGCTCTTCCTCCCGGTCGACGAGGGTGGCGACCCAGTCGGGCACCTCTGTCAGGCGCAGCTCCCGGTCGTCCCGCTGGCGCGGCTCCCACGCGTTGCCGGGGCTCGTCCAGCAGGTGAGTGCGACACGGTCGGGTGACTCGGTCAACGGCTGGAGCCGGATCACCAGGAAGGCTTCACGGCCGGGGTCTCTTCGCCAGCTCCCGGTGGAGGAGCGGACGGCGTCGAGCATGCGCTGCCCCTCTGGTCCCGCGTCGGCGAGGGAACGGATGTGGCGGCTGAGCCAGACCCGGAGCGGGTCGCCGCGCTCCGGGCCGACCAGATAGGCCAGTTCGTGTAGGAAGCGCACGCTCCTCGGTATCCCGTCCGAGGGAACGTTGCACTGCTCCAGGAGCTCGTACGCCTCGCGTGCCGTACGGGTCGTCCTCGGCAGCGGCCCGAAGCTGTCCCCGGCCACATGGCGGAACAGGTCGGCGAGGTCCGGCACGGAGCCGCGGTCCAGGCCGCTCAGGAGCGGGTCGAGCGCGGCCCGCTGCGCCGGGTCGCCGGCCGGCGGCAGCGGCGACTCCACGAGGGCGGACGCCTGGAGCGAGGCCAGATCGTCGTCCGCCAGGTACCGGACGGCCTCCACGAGCCGCAGCCAGCCCTGGGGCACCGCGCCGAACACCCGCACCATTTCGACGATGTGCGGCTTCTTCTCGCCGAACTCGGCCACGGACAGGCGCTGTCCGAGCCGGTGCAGCGCCCGGTCCACGCACATCCGGCGGCTGCGCCGGTCCTCCATGACGGACACCCGCATCAGCGCCTCCACGAGCTGCTCTTCGCTCGCGGGAAAGGCCGGGTACGGGGACGGGCGCTCAGGCATGGCCGTCTCGGCGGTTGCGCCACCGGATGGCACCCGTCGGATGAATGTCCGCAGTCGGTCGAGCCACTTCCACGTGTCCCCCTCACGCGTCCCCGCGGCAGCGGTCGTACTGTCGCTGCCCGAGCCAGCAAGGGTATGACGAAGAGCCGCGTGTGGGTACGGTCGCAACCGTCCCATTTGGATCACGCGTTCATCGGGGTACCGCTTCGGACCCGCGTCTCAGGCGAGCTTCTTGAGGCGGTCGACCGCCTCTTCGAGCACCGGGATCCGCTTGCAGAACGCGAACCGTACGAAGGGGGCGCCCGCCTCGCGGTGGTCGTAGAACACCGCGTTCGGGATGGCGACGACGCCCGCGCGTTCGGGCAGCGCGCGGCAGAACGCGAAGCCGTCGCTCTCGCCGAGCGGGCGGATGTCGGTGGTGACGAAGTACGTGCCCGCGGGCCGGAACACCTCGAAGCCGGCCGCCGCGAGACCGTCCGCGAGGAGGTCGCGCTTGGCGCTCATGTCGGCGCGGAAGGCGTCGTAGTACGAGTCGGGCAGGGCGAGTGCCTCGGCGACCGCGTACTGGAAGGGGCCGGACGCGACGTAGGTGAGGAACTGCTTGGCCGAGCGGACCGCGGTGACCAGCTCGGGTGAGGCGGTCACCCAGCCGACCTTCCAGCCCGTGAACGAGAAAGTCTTGCCGGCGGACCCGATGGTCACCGTGCGCTCTCGCATGCCGGGGAGCGTGGCGAGCGGGATGTGCCCGGCGTCGCCGAACGTCAGGTGCTCGTACACCTCGTCCGTGATCACCAGGAGGTCGCGTTCGACGGCGAGGGCCGCGATCGCGGTGAGTTCCTCGCGCGTGAGGACGGTGCCGGTGGGGTTGTGCGGGGTGTTGATGAGCAGGAGGCGGGTGCGGTCGGTGACCGCGGCGCGCAGCTCGTCCAGGTCGAGCCGGAAGGCGCCGGCGTCGGGGCGCAGGGTGACGGGGACGCGGGTGCCGCCCGCCAGCGCGATGCTCGCCGCGTACGAGTCGTAGTACGGCTCCAGCGCGACGACCTCGTCGCCGGGTTCGACCAGGGCGAGCAGCGAGGCGGCGATGGCCTCGGTGGCGCCGGCCGTGACGAGCACCTCGCGGTCCGGGTCGAAGGACAGGCCGTAGCGGTGCTCCTGGTGGGCGGCGATCGCGGTGCGCAGTTCGGGGACGCCGGGGCCCGGCGGGTACTGGTTGCCGCGGCCGTCGCGCAGCGCCCGTACGGCCGCCTCGCGGATCTCCTCGGGGCCGTCCGTGTCGGGGAAGCCCTGGCCGAGGTTGATCGAGCCGGTCGCCGTGGCCAGCGCGGACATCTCCGCGAAGATCGTGGTCCCGAACTCGGCGAGACGGCGGTTGAGCAGGGGGCGCGCGCTGGAGGTCATGGCCGCCATCCTGCGCCGAACGTCCGGAGTTCCTCAACTCACCTTCAGGACGGGGTGCCGCGCCGCCGCCCGACGGTTTTCCCTATTCCGACATGTACTTCGCATTGCCGTTTATGCATCTATTCACCATATATAGTGCGCCTGCGTGTGCTGTCTGGCACGAGGCGTCTGGCCTGCCGCCGCCGGTCACACGCCGACACCCGGACACCCGGACACCCGGACACGGAATCGGAGACATCGGTGAGCAGAGAAAAGGCGCAGCAGCTTCCCGTGACCGCACCGCCGGGACGGAGGCGGGCGGCGTTCGGCGGGGGCAGGCGGTGGTGGGGCGTGGGCACCGCCACGGTCCTGTGCATGGCGCTGGCGCTGGCCGGGCTCGTACTGCTCCCGGCGGGTGCGGCTGCGACTACGGCTGGGGCTGCGGCTGCGGCTGCGGCTGGGGCGAAGGCGCCTCGTGCGGTCGGTCTGACGCGGACGTTCACCTTCACCGGCGCCCCGGAGAGCTTCACCCTTCCGGCGAACGTGACGGCGACCATCACCGCGGACGGCGCCGGCGGGTACAACGGCGGCGACGGTAATAGCGCCATCACCACCGGCTCCGCGGGCGGCGGCGGGGCTTCGCCCTGAAAGACCCTCAGAAGTTCCTCAACTCTGCTTTGACGGGGCACGGGCCCGGGAATCCCCGAGTCACGCCCGACGGGGGCGTTCTCGGGGGAATGAGAGGAAGGTGAGGGCGTGATCATCGGAGCCATCATCTTTGGACTTGTGATCGTGGGCATCGTCGTGGCCGTGTCGTCCGCGGGCGGCTCGGGCAAGGTGCGGAGCGGGAAGACGTCACTGAGGAAGGGCCGGTCGGGCCGCTCCAGCAGCAGCAGCAGCAGCTGGTGGGCGGGCGGCGGCGGTGCGGTGAGCGGGTATTCCTGTTCGTCCGGCAGCTCCGGCAGCTCCGGCGGACACCACGGGCACTCCTGCGGCGGCGGATCCTCGTGCGGGAGCGGAAGCTCCTGCGGAGGCGGGTCCTCCTGCGGCGGCGGGGGCGGGTGCGGCGGCGGAAGCTGACCGCGCCACCAGGACACGTACGGCCCACAGGGAGGCGGCTGACACGGGGCAGCCGGTCCGCGTGGGCCGTACGTATGCGGGGGACGGCGGGAGCAGCGTGTGACGCTCAGGGCGCCATATGCGCCTGGAATGGTCCGTTGCGCGGGAACGGTACGCAAGTTGCCCGGAGAAGTTGAACAGTTGAGCTGTGGGGTCCCCGGAGGGGATGGAAACCCGGCGAAGTTGGGTAAAAACGCTGTGGTGGCGCCACCGTTCATGATTCCCTCTTAACCGTCAAAGCGGCCCTCGTACGATCTCGTGGGCACGTGCCGGCCCTCCCCCTTCAGCGCCGGCCTCACCTCCTTTTGCGTGTTAGCGGAGCCGACCCATGCTCACGACCCTGAACACCGCCTACACCGACACACGCGCGGACGACCTGGCCTGGGCTCTCGGCCGCGAACCACTGCCCGCGCTCGCCACGCTCGAACTCGAACTCGAAGGCACTCAGCTGCAGTTGAGACTCCTCGGCGCCTCGCACCAGGTACTCCTGGAGGAGGAGCGGGGCAGCTGCTCCGAGACCGTCGCCTGCATCCCGGGCAGCAGCACCCCGCTGCCGCTCGGCGTCGCCAAGCGCGTCGGCGACTGGGAGTACGAGTTCGCGGCACATGTCGAGACCCTCTCCGAGGGCTCGTTCGCGGGCCGCGCACAGGAACTCATCGCGCTGGTGGCCGACCATCCCAACGGTCTCGCCGGGGTGTTCCCCGGCAGCCCGCACGCCTTCACCGCGCTGCTCGCCCACCGACAGGACGGTCAGGTGCGCTGGCGGACCTGGCACGCCTACCCGCAGGAGGGTCAACTCGTCGTCACCCGGACCCGGGTGGGTGTGCGGACCCCGGCCGCGATGCTGTGACGCCCTGGGTCGCAATCCATGCGCGCACGGGCCCACTTCCACACGTGTGGGTGACCGGGCGGAGTTGTGCGGTGACGTAGCGTTCGCAAGGTGATCGAGCCGCGCACCCCCGTCCAGTCCGGCGTCCCGCGCGCCCGGAGCGAGGAGGGCAGGGCGCCCCTTCCCGTGGCCCCTCTTCCCGTGGCCCCTCTTCCCGTGAAACCGGCGACGGGGCGGTTCCTCGTGCTCGCGGGCGTCTTCCTCTGCGCGGCCTGCGGACTCGTGTACGAACTCGAACTGGTCGCGCTCGCCTCGTACTTGATCGGCGACTCGGTCACCCAGGCGTCCGTCGTCCTGTCCGTGATGGTCTTCGCCATGGGGATCGGCTCGCTCGGGGCCAAGCGGCTGCGGCTGCGGGCCGCCGCCGGGTTCGGCGCGGTCGAGGCCGTGCTCGCACTGGTCGGCGGGTGCAGCGCGATGGCGCTCTACGCCGCGTTCGCCTGGACCGGCGACTGGGGCGGGTCCTGGGCGGGCGGCTCGCGCTATCTCCTCGTCGGGTTCTCCCTCGCCATCGGTGTGCTCATCGGCGCCGAAGTGCCCCTCCTGATGGTGCTCATCCAGCGGATCAGACGGCAGGACCCCGGCGGCGCCGTCGCCGACCTGTTCGCCGCCGACTACGTGGGCGCGCTCGTCGGCGGGCTCGCCTTCCCGTTCCTGCTGCTGCCGATGCTCGGGCAGCTGACGGGCGCGCTGCTGACCGGCGCGGTCAACGCGCTGGCGGGCGGCGCCCTCGTGCTCGGCCTGTTCCGCAGGGACCTCACGCGCCGCGGCCGCTGGACGCTCCTCGTGGCGAACGTCGTCGTGCTCGGCCTCCTCGCCTCCGCCGCGGCCCTCGTCGACGACTTCGAGCGGGCCGCCCGGCAGGCCATGTACGGCAAGGACGTACGCGTCGCCGTCCAGAGCGGCGTACAGGAGATCGTCGTCACCGGCGGGAAGCACGAGCCGTTCAACCTCTACCTCGACGGGCGCCTGCGCGTCAGCGGACGCGACCAGCAGCGCTACCACGAGGCCCTCGTGCGGCCCGCGATGGACGGACCGCACGCGCGCGTGCTCATCCTCGGCGGCGGTGACGGCCTCGCCGCCCGCCAGGTCCTGCGCTTCCCCGGGGTGCGGCAGGTGGACATCGTGGAGATCGACCCGGGCGTCGTACGCCTCGCGAGAAACGATCCGCCGCTCGGCGCGCTCAACGGGCACGTCTACGAGGACCCGCGCGTGCGGGCCGTGACCGAGGACGCCTTCCGCTGGCTGCGCGGGCCCCACGCCCCGTACGACGTGGTGATCTCCGATCTGCCCGACCCCGGGATCACGGCCAGCACGAAGCTGTACTCGCAGGAGTTCTACGGCCTGGCGGCCCAGGTCCTCGCCCCGGACGGGCGGCTCGCCGTGCACGCCGGGTCGCTGTCGTCGCGGCCCCGCGTGTTCTGGACGGTCGACGCGACGCTGCGCGCGGCGGGCCTGCGGACGGTGCCGTACTGGGTGGGCACGGGCGCACCGCCGGCCCCGGCCGCGCGTCAGCACGGGGCGTGGGACCGGCTCACCGGGATCGCCGACGGGCCCGACCGGACGCTCGACGGGACGCGGGCGCCGAGCGACTGGGGGTTCGAGCTCGCGGGCCCGCGACCGCTGCCGGAGGGGGCCGTGCCGCGCGAGCGGGTGCGGGCGGCGGAGCGTTCGAGGATCACCGGACTCGCGCCGTCGACCTTGGTTCATCCGCGGTACGCCGACTGAGTACGGGCCGAACACGGGACGCGTGGGGCCGGGCGTGGGTAGGCTCGGGCGGCATGGAGCATGAGGTGTTCGTTCCGGTTCCGGCGGAGTCGTTGAGGGGCGCGCTGGCGGCCCCCGAGTTGGTGGCGAGGGCGGTGCCCGGACTTCAGCGGGAGGCCTCCGGCGACGGCGGCCGGCTGAAGCTCCGCATCGGCGGCCACACCATCACCTACCGCGGCTCCCTGCGCGTCACCGAGACGGAGACCGGGGCGTTCGCGGTCGAGGGCGACGGCACCGAGGCGCGGGGGACCGGCTCCGTGAAGTTCGCGGTGACGGTACGGGTCGCCGCGGCGTCCGGCGGCTCCAAGGTCACGTTCGTGGCGTCGGGCAGCGGGGACGGCCGGGTCGCCGAACTCCCCGACGACGCCGTGCTGTCCGCGGTACGCCGCCTCCTGACCCGCTTCGCGGAGGCACTCGGCACGGCGGCGGAACCGGGGGCGGAGGACGTGGCCCGTACGGAGGACACCGAGGACGCGGAGGACGCGGGGGACTCCACCGACGACTCCCACACCTCCGTCTTCGAGACCGAGATCCCGCCGCCCTCGCTCGCCCCCTTCGCGGACCTGGAACCCGAAGCCGACGCGGCCGGCGAAGACGCCGGGTTCGACGCCGACGTGCCGCCCGCCGAGGCCGCGCACGCCCGCCGCACCATGATCGGCCGCAGTGCCGAGGAGGTCGACCACGCGCCGCCGCGCGGCCGCTACGCCCCGGTGCCCGCGCCCGAGTCGACGACGGCCACCGCCACGCTGCGCTGGGCCGGGCCCGCCGCCGCCGTCGTGGTCGCGTCCGCGATCGTCGTCGGCCGGGTACTGCGCCGCCGGCGCTGATCGAAAAGTAGGGTCGGCCCGTGACTACCCAGGAAACGACGCTGACCGCGGGTGACGCGGAAGTGACCGTGCAGCCGGGCAACGGCTGCCGCGTGAGCAGCCTGCGCATCGGCGGCACCGAACTCCTCCGGCAGGGGGAGAAGTACGGCTGCTTCCCGATGGTGCCGTGGTGCGGCCGCACCAGGGACGGCAGGTTCCGGGACGGCGGGCGGACGTACCAGATGCCCCTGAACTCGCCGCCCCACGCGATCCACGGCTTCGCCCGCGACGCCGAGTGGACGACCGCCCGCGCGAGCGCCGACGAGGCCGTCTTCACGTACGACCTCGCCGAGCCCTGGCCCTGGCCCGGCCGGGTCACCCAGATGGTGCGCCTCACCGAGGACTCGCTCACGCTGACGCTCGGCATCGAGACGTACGGCGACTCGTTCCCCGCGCAGGCCGGCTGGCACCCCTGGTTCAACCGGACCCTCGACGGCTCCGCCGACGGCGTGCGCGTCGACTTCTCCCCGGCCTGGCAGGAGGAGCGCGGCGACGACCACCTCCCCACCGGCGAGCGGATCGACCGCACGGACGGCCCCTGGGACGACTGCTTCGGCATGCCCGACGGAGTGGACGTGACCCTGACCTGGCCGCAGCGGTTCGAGGTCAAGGTCGCGAGCCGGGAGCAGTGGGTCGTCGTCTACGACGAGCAGGAGGCGGCCGTGTGCGTGGAGCCGCAGACCGGCCCGCCGGACGGCCTGAACACGCTGCCGCGCCTCGTCACCCCGGTGGACCCCCTGGAGGCGACGACCACCTGGACGTGGCGAGCGCTCTGAGCCGGAGCCTTGAGAGCCTGTCTTTGAACCCCCGCCTGCGCCCCGACGCCCGGCACGCACTCTCGGCGCCGACCACCGCTGCGCCCGCGCTTCGCGCGGACGACGGGGGTTCAAAGACAGGCTCTAAGCTCGTAGCCATGACGAACGACGTGCGCGACGCGCTTCTCCAGCAGATCAAGGACAAGGCCGTGGTGCACGGCAAGGTGACGCTCTCCTCCGGTCTGGAGGCGGACTACTACATCGACCTGCGCCGCATCACCCTCGACGGAGAGGCCGCCCCGCTGGTGGGCCAGGTGCTCCTCGACCTGACCGCCGACCTCGACTTCGACGCCGTGGGCGGCCTGACGATGGGCGCCGACCCGGTCGCCGGCGCCATGCTGCACGCGGCCGCCGCCCGGGGCGAGCGCCTCGACGCGTTCGTGGTTCGCAAGGCCGCCAAGGCGCACGGCATGCAGCGCCGCGTCGAGGGCCCGGACATCAAGGGCCGTCGCGTCCTCGTCGTCGAGGACACGTCCACCACCGGCGGTTCCCCGCTCGCCGCCGTGGAGGCCGTGCGCGAGGCCGGTGCCGAGGTCGTCGGCGTCGCCACGATCGTGGACCGCGCCACCGGTGCCGCCGAGAAGATCACCGAGGGCGCCGGGGTCCCGTACCTGTTCGCATACGGCAAGGACGAACTGGGCCTCGACTGAGGCCGGTCGATAACGGGCCGGACCCAGTAAGCGACCAGTACTGGAGCTGTCCGGCAAGTCTGGAAAGATGAGGGCGACGATGACGTCGCCATCCGGGGCCGATCCAGACGAGAGGCCCCAGGTCAGGGTCTGACAGCACACACCCGCACATCCCAAGGAGCGGACACATGCCCATCGCAACCCCCGAGGTCTACGCCGAGATGCTGGACCGGGCGAAGGCCGGCAAGTTCGCCTACCCGGCCATCAACGTGACCTCCTCGCAGACGCTGAACGCTGCGCTGCGCGGCTTCGCGGAGGCCGAGAGCGACGGCATCATCCAGATCTCCACCGGTGGTGCGGAGTTCCTGGGCGGCCAGTACAACAAGGACATGGTGACGGGCGCCGTGGCCCTCGCCGAGTACGCGCACATCATCGCCGAGAAGTACGACGTCACCGTCGCGCTGCACACCGACCACTGCCCCAAGGGCAAGCTGGACGGCTACGTCCGCCCGCTGCTCGACATCTCCGCCGAGCGCGTCAAGGCCGGCCGCAACCCGCTGTTCCAGTCCCACATGTGGGACGGCTCCGCGGAGACCCTCGCCGACAACCTGGCCATCGGCCAGGAGCTGCTCGCGAAGGCCGCCGCCGCGAAGATCATCCTCGAGGTCGAGATCACCCCGACCGGTGGCGAGGAGGACGGCGTCAGCCACGAGATCAACGATGAGCTGTACACGACCGTCGACGACGCGATCCGCACCGCCGAGGCCCTGGGCCTGGGCGAGAAGGGCCGCTACCTGCTCGCCGCGTCCTTCGGCAACGTGCACGGCGTGTACAAGCCGGGCAACGTCGTCCTGCGTCCGGAGCTCCTCAAGGACCTCCAGGAGGGCGTCGGCGCCAAGTACGGCCAGACCGCCGGGTCGCAGCCGTTCGACTTCGTCTTCCACGGCGGCTCCGGCTCCACCGAGCAGGAGATCGCGACGGCGCTGGAGAACGGCGTCGTGAAGATGAACCTCGACACCGACACCCAGTACGCCTTCACGCGTCCGGTCGCGGACCACATGTTCCGCAACTACGACGGCGTCCTGAAGGTCGACGGCGAGGTCGGTGTGAAGTCGCAGTACGACCCGCGCACCTGGGGCAAGTCCGCCGAGGCGGGCATGGCCAAGCGGGTCTCCGAGGCCTGCGCCAACCTGCGCTCCACGGGCACGAAGCTCAAGTAGGCATTCGCGTACGACGCCGGGGCCCGGCACTCCTTTTCCTGGGGTGCCGGGCCTCCGGCGTCCCCGGAGGGAGATGACTGTGCGCTACGACTTCGACACCCCGGTCGACCGGCGCGGCACCTGGTGCGTCCAGTGGGACGGGGTCGCGGACCGGTTCGCGGTGCCCGATCTGCTGCCGTTCACCATTTCCGACATGGACTTCGCCTGCGCCCCCGAGGTCCTCGCGGCGCTCGGGTCCCGGCTCGCGCACGGCGTGTTCGGCTACACGGACTGGCAGAACGACGACTTCCGCGGCGCGGTACGCGACTGGTTCGCGACCCGGTACGGCACCGAGGCCGACGTCGACCGGCTCGTGTACGCCCCGTCCGTGCTCAACCAGATATCCCAGCTCCTGCGCATGTGGACGCGGCCCGGCGACGGCGTCGTCCTGCACACCCCCACGTACGACGGGTTCCGCAAGGCGGTCACCGGTCTCGGCCGTGAGATGCGCACCGCCGGTGCCGACGACTGGGCGGGCCTGGAGCGGGAGCTGGCGCGGCCCGACAGTCGGGTCCTGATCCTGTGCTCGCCGCACAACCCGACGGGCAAGGTGTGGACGGACGCCGAGCTGACCCGGATCGCGGACCTCGCCCGGCGCCACGACGTCGCCGTCATCAGCGACGAGATCCACGCCGACCTCACGCACACCGGCCACGTCCACCGCCCGTGGACGCCGTACGGGGACGGCCTGCGCTGGGCGCTCGTCACCTCCGCCACCAAGGCCTTCAACTTCCCTGCCCTGAGCGGGAGTTACGGCTTCGTCGGAGATCCGGACGACCACGCCGAGTTCGTGCGGCGCATGAACACCGGGGAGGGCCTCGCCTCGCCGGCCGTGCTTTCACTGACCGCGCACATCGCCGCGTACCGCGAGGGCGGGGCATGGCTGGACGGCGTGCGGGAGTACACCCGCGGGAACCTGGCGATGCTCGCGGAGCGGCTGGGCGCCGCGTTCCCCGAGCTCGGGTGGCGGCCGCCGCAGGCCGGCTATCTCGCCTGGATCGATCTGCGGCCCCTCGGCGTCGACGACGACGCGCTCCAGCGGGAACTCGTCGAGCGGGAGCGGGTGGCGATCATGCCGGGCGGCACCTACGGGGCGCCCGGATTCCTCCGCCTGAACGTCGGCTGCCCGCGCTCCAAGGCCGAGGCGGGCGCGGACGCGCTGGTGAGGGCGCTGGGCAGGCTCGCGATCACCGGCATGGAACCCACCGCCGGTCATGGCGCAGACTGGAACCCATGAGCCTTCACGAGAACCTTCTCGGGGGACCGCCCCCGACCCAGCTGCCCGACGACCCGGAGCCGCGCGAGCTGCTCGCGAGCGGCACGGCGCCCGCCGACGTCGCCGCGAAGTACCCGACCTCCTCCCTCGCCTGGGCGCGCCTCGCCGACGAGGCGTTCGAGCGCGGCAGCGTCGTCGAGTCGTACGCGTACGCCCGTACCGGCTACCACCGGGGCCTCGACTCGCTGCGCCGCGCCGGCTGGAAGGGCCACGGCCCGGTGCCGTGGGAGCACGAGCCGAACCGCGGCTTCCTGCGCGCCCTGCACGCCCTCGCGCGCGCCGCGCAGTCCATCGGCGAGCAGGAGGAGTACGAGCGCTGCGCGCAGTTCCTCAAGGACTCCTCGCCCGCCGCGGCCCAGACCCTGGGCTAGATTTCCGCACGTGTGCAGGCCCGCCCGTGGCGATGTGACCGGGCGGGCCTTGCCGTTTCGGGGGACGATTGCGGAGGATGCCGGTGGGGACCGGGGCCCCCGTGCCGGAATCGGCAGGGGCGGACCGCTACCCGGAGTACGTTCAAGGAGACAGCGATGTCCCACGAGGCTCACGAGTCGAACGAGCCAGAGACGCCGTATCTCGACTTTGCGGGGACCACCCCTTACGAGGACTACGTCCAGGCCGACGTCCTCACCCACCTCCAGCACACCCGCTCCGACGACCCCGGAGAGATGGTCTTCCTGGTCACGACCCAGGTGATGGAGCTGTGGTTCACGGTCATCGTCCACGAGTGGGAGACCGCGTCGCGGGCCCTGCGCGGCGACGACGTGCCGACCGCGGTGGCCGCCCTGAAGCGCTCCGTGCGCGAGCTGGACGCGCTGAACGCGTCGTGGCGCCCGCTCGGCCAGCTGACCCCCGCGCAGTTCAACTCCTACCGGGCCGCTCTCGGCGAGGGCTCCGGCTTCCAGTCGGCGATGTACCGGCGCATGGAGTTCCTGCTCGGCGAGAAGTCCTCCTCCATGCTCGTCCCGCACCGGGGCGCGCCGCGCGTGTACGCGGAGCTGGAGAAGGCGCTGGAGGAGCCGAGCCTGTACGACGAGGTGCTGCGGCTGCTCGCCCGCCGAGGCCACGCCGTCCCCGAGGCCGTGCTGAAGCGGGACGTGGCGCAGAAGTACGTGCCGTCCCCCGAGGTCGAGGCCGTGTGGACCGCGCTGTACGCCGGTGACGAGGGCGACGAGCTCGCCCGCCTCGGAGAGGCCCTCACCGACGTCGCCGAGCTGGTGTGGCGGTGGCGCAACGACCATCTGGTGGCGACCCGCAGGGCGATGGGCGCCAAGACGGGCACGGGCGGCTCCGCGGGCGTGGCCTGGCTGGAGAAGCGCGCGCAGAAGAACGTGTTCCCCGAGCTGTGGACAGCGAGGTCCCATGTCTGACGTGACCGCCTCCGACGTGACCGCCCTGGCCGAGAAGGCCCTGGAACTGGACGCCGCAGACGAGCTGGGCAAGCTGCGCGAGCGGTTCGTCCTGGACGACGCCGGCGACACCGTGTACCTCGACGGCAACTCGCTCGGCGCGCTCCCCGCGCATGTGCCGGGGCGCGTCGAGGACGTCGTGCGCCGGCAGTGGGGCGAGCTGCGCATCCGCTCCTGGACCGAGTCGGGCTGGTGGACGGCGCCCGAGCGGATCGGGGACCGGATCGCGCCCCTCGTCGGTGCCGCCGGGGGGCAGATCGTCGTCGGCGACTCGACCAGCGTCAATGTGTTCAAGGCGCTGGTGGGCGCGGTGCGGCTGGCCGGTGAGGGGCGCGACGAGATCCTCGTCGACGCGACGACGTTCCCCACCGACGGGTACATCGCCGAGTCCGCCGCCCGGATGACGGGCTGCACGCTGCGTCCGCTGACCCCCGCGGAGGTCCCGGGCGCGCTCGGCGACCGTACGGCCGCGGTGCTCCTCAACCACGTCGACTACCGCACGGGCCGTCTGCACGACCTGCCCGCTCTGACCGCCGCGGTGCGCCGCGCGGGCGCCGTGTCTGTCTGGGACCTGTGCCACAGCGCGGGCGCGCTGCCGGTCGGGCTCGACGAGCACGGGGTCGACCTCGCGGTCGGCTGCACGTACAAGTACCTGAACGGCGGCCCCGGTTCACCCGCGTACCTGTATGTGCGCAGTGATCTCCAGAGCCGCTTCGACTCGCCGCTGCCGGGGTGGAACTCGCACGCCGAGCCGTTCGGGATGCGGCCCTCGTACGAGGCCGGGGACGGGGCGGTGCGGGGCAGGGTCGGCACTCCCGACATCCTGTCCATGCTCGCCCTGGAGGCGGCGCTCGACGTCTGGGACGGGGTGCCGGTCGACGCGGTGCGCGCCAAGTCGCTCGCGCTGACCGACTTCTTCCTGGAGTGCGTCGAGGCGTATGTGCCCGCGGGGCGGGTCGAGTCGGTGACGCCGGCCGCGCACGCCGAGCGCGGCAGCCAGGTGGCGCTGCGCGCCGACGACGCCGGGGCCGTCATGGAGCGGCTGATCGCGGTGGGTGTCGTCGGTGACTTCCGCGCGCCTGACGTGCTGCGGTTCGGTTTCACCCCGCTGTACCTCGGGTTCGCCGAGGTGGAGCGGGCCGCGCGGGTCCTCGCGGATCAGCTGGCGGCCGCTGCGGCGTAGAGACGCCTCAGACGGTGTAGACGCCCGCTTCCGCCGCCGCGACGGCGGCGTCGGCGGCCTGGTCCGCGTCGGCTTCGGTCGGCGCGGATCCGGCCGTCAGGAGCTGGTAGTAGAGGGGCGCGGACACGGCGCGCACGACGGCGGCCGGGTCCGTGCCGGGGCTCAACTCGCCGCGCCGCACGGCCTGTTCCACGCACGGAGCCCACTCGGTGACCCGCACCTCGTAGAAGCGGCGCAGGGCCGCCGACGTCTTGTCGTCGCAGGTCGCGGCCGCGATGACGGCCCGGAACAGGGCGCCCTGGCGGGGGTCGGCCAGTGTGCGCCGCACCAGGCGGGCGTTGGCCCGCAGGTCGCCGCGCAGGGTGCCGGTGTCGGTGCGCGGCAGTGACTGCTCGGCCATGTCGGCGAGGAGATCGGCGACGAGACCCGTGACTGAGCCCCAGCGCCGGTACACCGTGGTCTTGCCGACCTCGGCGCGCCGTGCGACGTCCGCCAGGTCGAGGTGGGCGAAGCCCTGTTCGGCGAGCACGTCACCGGCGGCGTCGAGGACGGCGGCGCGGACCCGTGCCGTGCGCCCGCCGGGACGGACGGTGCCGGGCTCCGCCTGCACGGCGCCGGGGTCCGAAGGGGCGGTCCCGGGCTCTGCTTGTTCGGGCATACGGCCAGGGTAACGGCACAGGGGAACCGTTTATCCGGTTACGGTGTGTGTCCGCCCACGTCACCGGCCTGGTAGCGTCCGCATACTTTCCAATTCCGCTGTGACGCTGAGAGGTTGGAGCATGCCGGACGACGCTGCCGCCCGCGACGAGGCCGAAGAGGCATCGGCCTTCTCGCACCCCGTGGTCCCGCCCGACGTCATCGCCGCGTACGGGGATCACCCGGACCAGGTCGTCGACTTCTACGCGCCCCGCGACGGTGCGGATTCCGCGCCCCTGGTGGTGGCCCTGCACGGCGGCGCGTGGCGCGCCCCCTACGACCGGCAGCACCTCACGCCGTTCGCCGACTTCCTGGCGCGGCGCGGCTTCGCGGTCGCCAACGTCGAGTACCGGCGCGGGAGTTCACTGCCCCAGCAGGGCGGCAGGGGTCCCGTGGCGGGGCGCTGGCCGGAGACGTTCGACGACATCGCCGCCGCCCTCGACGCCCTCCCCCGCCTCGTACGGGACGTGCTGCCGCAGGGTGACCCCCGGCGCACCGTCGTCGTGGGGCACTCGGCCGGCGGGCAGCTCGCCCTGTGGGCCGCCGCGCGGCATCTGCTGCCCGAGGACGCGCCCTGGTACACCGCAGCCCCCGCACCGCTGCGCGGCGTCGTCGCGCTCGCCCCGATCGCCGACTTCGTGACGGCCCGCGACCTCGACGTCTGCTCCGGCGCACCCGCCCAGTTCCTGGGCGGCGAGGCCGTGTTCGAGGAGCGGCTGCCGTACGCCGACCCCGCCGCGCTGCTGCCCACGGGCATCGCGACGACGCTGGTGCAGGGACGGGCGGACACGACGGTGCCGTACGCGGTCGCCGAGGCCTACGCGGACGCGGCGGCGAAGGCGGGGGAGGTCGTGGGGCTCACGCTCCTGGAGGAGGTCGGCCACTTCCCGCTGATCGACCCCGCCGCGGACGCGTGCGCCGTGGTGGCGGAGGAGATCGCCCAGCTGGCGTGGTGACGGCGGCCGGCCCCGGCGGGAGCGTGTAGTACCTGCGACGGAGGGTCCAGGACCCTCCTCCCGTGGGACGCCTTCGGGGCAGGCCGCCGCTTACGGTGCTGTACGTGACCGAGACCCAGACCCAGACGATGCCTACGGGGGCCAAGAGCCGCAGCCCCGAGTACCGTCTCGCCGCCGGCGCGCTGAGCGGCCTGCGGCAGGACCTGTTCAAGGATCCCTTCGCCTACCGTCCGCTGCCGCCGTGGTCGCCGGACGGCCCGCTGCTCGGGCGGCTGCCGGAGCGGGTGCGTCGCTACGCGGTGTGGACGCCGCACGCCGTGGTCCTGGGCGCCGCCCTGTTCACGCTGCTGATCGCATTCGCCGTCGGCGACTCGATGGGCGGCGACGTGATCCACGCGCTGTCCGGGTTCGTCCCGGCGCTCGCCGTGGCGATGACGCTGATCAGGCCGGTCGGGGCGTGGTGGATATCCCTCGTGTCGACGCCGTTCGTCGCGATCATGGGAGGGGACGGATTCGGCGCCCCGTGGGCGCCCGCCGGGTTCTTCGCGCACCTCGTCGTGATGACGGTGGTCGCGGCCAGGACTCGGCCCCGCACAGCGGCGTGGATGTGGGCGGGCACGGCCGCCTTCGGCTTCTTCGCGTCGGTCTTCTGGTACAGCATGGACCCGGACACCGCGCCGATGCTCTTCGTCTCCGCGCTCGCGCTCCTCGTCACCACGTCGGTGCACATCAGGCGCGAGGCGAAGGTGGAGATGACCGCGCAGCGCCAGGTCACGGCGGTGGAGCGGGACAAGCGCACGCTCCTGGAGGAGCGCACGAACATCGCCCGCGAGCTGCACGACGTGGTCGCGCACCACATGTCGGTCGTCGCGATCCAGGCGGAGGCCGCGCCCTACCGCGTGGAGAACCCGCCCCCGGAGCTGGAGCAGGCGTTCGTCACGATCCGCGAGAACGCGGTGGCGGCGCTCACCGAGCTGCGCCGGGTCCTCGGCGTCGTACGGGCAGAGGACTACGAGGCGCCCGACGCCCCGCAGCCGACGCTCGCCGACCTCGGCAGGCTCCTGGAGAACGTGCGGGAGGCCGGGCTCCGGGTCGGGCAGACGGTCACCGGCGCGGTCCGCGACCTGCCGCAGGGCGTCGAGCTGTCGGCGTACCGCATCGTGCAGGAGGCGCTGAGCAACGCGCTGCGGCACGCGCCCGGCGCCGAGGCGTGCGTCGAGGTGTCGTACGTCCTCGGGGGGCTCGGCCTGCGCATCGTGAACGGCCCGCCGACGGGTCTGGTCAAGCCCTCGCCGGGTGCGGGCCACGGGATCACGGGCATGCGGGAGCGCATCGCGATGCTGAGCGGCGAGATGACGGCGGGCCCCACGGCGGACGGCGGCTACGAGGTGGCGGCGTTCGTCCCGGTTGCCGCGCCGGAGCCCAAGCCGGAGCCGGAAGCGACGACGACGGCGACGGACCGGTCGGGAGACCCGGCATGACCATCCGTGTACTGGAACCGGGAGACCCCGCATGACCATCCGTGTACTGATCGCCGACGACCAGATGATGGTTCGCGAGGGCTTCTCGGTGCTGCTCAACGCGATGCCCGACATCGAGGTCGTCGGCGAGGCGGTCAACGGCCGCGAGGCGATCGCCCGGGTCCGTGAGCTCTCCCCGGACGTCGTCCTCATGGACATCCGCATGCCGGAGCTGAACGGCATCGAGGCCACCCGTGAGATCGCCGCGATGGACGGCAGTGCGAAGGTGCTCGTCCTGACCACCTTCGACCTCGACGAGTACGTCTACCAGGCCCTGCGCGCCGGTGCCTCCGGATTCCTCCTCAAGGACGCCTCGGCCCGCCAACTGGCCGACGGCGTAAGGGTGGTGGCCCAGGGGGAGGCGCTCCTCGCCCCCTCGGTCACCCGCCGCCTGATCACGGAGTTCTCCAAGCTGTCCGAGATCCCGAAGCTGCCGGCGGTGGCGAACCCGGGGGCGTTCGGTGAGCTGACGGAGCGCGAGACGGAGGTGCTGGTCCTGATCGCCCAGGGACTGTCGAACGCGGAGATCGCCGAACGGCTGGTCGTCGCCGAGTCGACCATCAAGACCCACGTCAGCCGGGTCCTCGTGAAGCTGGGCCTGCGCGACCGCACCCAGGCAGCGGTCTTCGCGTACGAGGCGCGGCTGGTCAGGCCCGCGTAGGGAACGTCAGGTCCGGGGGCCGAGGTCGAGGGTCTCGCGGTGCGCGTGCCAGCGCGTCATCAGGCCCTTCAGCTCGCTGTCCAGGAACTGCATGAACGCCGCCGTCTCGGCGATCCGCAGGCCCGCGGGGCTGTCCGGGCCCAGCGATTCCACCCCGTCGCGCAGGACCTTCTCCCAGCGCGCGAGGAGCTGGTCGCGGCGGGTGAACGTCTCGAACCACAGGTCGTTGTGCAGCCGGTAGCGGTCGCGGCGCGAGCCGGGCTCCCGCTCGCGGCCGACCATGCCCGCCTGCGTCAGATAGCGCACCGCCCCGGACACGGCCGCCGGGCTGATCTGCAGCCGCTCGGAGAGCTCGGCGGAGGTCAGCGCGCTCTCGTCGGAGGCGAGCAGCGAGGCGAAGACGCGGGAGGCCATCCGCTGCATCCCGGCCTCGGTCATCTCCGCGGCGAACCGCTCCACGAAGCGTGACACCGCCGCCTGGTCGCCGTCCCGGCCCGCCCCGGTGCCGCTGTCGCCGTCCTTCGTCGCGCTCATGTCCCGATCATCTCCCCTGGGTGACGTGCAGCCTCAAGTTTATACGCTTCCTTAACTTCACAAGTTTGTGAAAGTAGCGTACGTTCTGAAACATGACGAAGGCAATGACCGTCTCCGGACTGCACAAGACGTTCGGCAGGACGCACGCTCTGGACGGCCTCGATCTGGACGTCGAGGCCGGCGAGGTGCACGGCTTCCTCGGCCCCAACGGCGCCGGGAAGTCCACCACCATCCGCGTCCTGCTCGGCCTGCTGCGCGCCGACTCCGGCGCGGTGCAGCTGCTCGGCGGCGACCCCTGGGCCGATGCCGTCGCCCTGCACCGCAAGGTCGCGTACGTGCCGGGCGACGTCACGCTGTGGCGCAACCTCAGCGGCGGCGAGGTCATCGACCTCTACGGGAGGCTGCATGGCGGGCGACGGGCGGGCGGCCTCGACAAGGCGCGCCGGGCGGACCTGATCGAGCGGTTCGAGCTCGACCCGACCAAGAAGGGCCGCACCTACTCCAAGGGCAACCGGCAGAAGGTCGCCCTGGTCGCCGCGTTCGCGTCCGACGTGGACGTCCTCATCCTCGACGAGCCGACCTCCGGCCTCGACCCGCTGATGGAGGAGGTCTTCCAGGAGTACGTCAAGGAGGCCGCCCGCGAGCGGGGCCAGACCGTGCTGCTGTCGTCGCACATCCTCAGCGAGGTCGAGTCGCTCTGCGACCGGATCAGCATCATCCGCAAGGGCCGTACCGTCGAGACCGGGTCGCTCAGCGAGCTGCGGCACCTGACCCGCACCAGCGTCACCGCCGAACTCGCCTCCGCGCCCAACGGACTCGCCCAGCTTCCCGGCGTGCACGACCTGGACATCCAGGGCCTGCGCGTCAAGCTCCAGGTCGACAGCGACAAGCTCGACGCGGTGCTCCGCTCGCTCACCGGCTCCGGCGTACGGTCGCTCGCCAGCACTCCGCCCACGCTGGAGGAGCTGTTCCTGCGGCACTACCAGGACGACGGTGCGGGCGGGGCCGAGGGTGCCCGCGCCGCCGAAGGGGCGGTGTCGCGATGACCGCCGCCGTGGCCGACACGCGATTCGCCCCCCGCGCCGCCGGAGCGCGCCAACTCGCGGGCACGGGAACCCTGTTGAGGCTCGCGCTGCGTCGCGACCGCGTCATGATCCCCGTATGGGTCGCCGTCATCCTCATGATGGTCCTGTCGATGCCCGGCTCGCTGAAGAGCGTGTACAGCACCGCCGCCGAGCGCGCCGACATCGCGCAGTCGATGGCCACGAACAGCTCGATGCGCGCCTTGTACGGGCCGGTCTTCGCCGACTCGATCGGCGGACTCACCGCGTGGCGCATCGGGGTCTACGGCGGGCTGTTCGCCGCCGTCATGAGCCTGCTCATCGTCGTACGGCACACCCGTGACGAGGAGGAGAGCGGGCGCCAGGAGCTGGTGTCGTCGGCGATGGTGGGGCGGCGCGCCCCGCTGACCGCCGCGCTGCTCGCGGCGCTCGTCGCCGACGCGGCCACCGCCCTGCTGGTCGCGGGCGGCCTCGCCTCCCAAGGTGGCGGCGGGGCACTGGCGTTGGGGCTCGCGATCGCGGCGACCGGCATGGTGTTCGCCACGATGGCGGCGATCGTCGCGCAGCTCACGGAGAGCGCGCGCCTCGCCAAGGGCCTGACGTCGGCGGTGCTCGGCCTGGCGTTCGTGCTGCGCGCGGCCGGGGACTCGGGGACCTCCGGCTCTGGGGGAGGTTCATCGGTACTGACCTGGCTGTCGCCGCTCGGCTGGCTGGAGAACACACGGGCGTTCGCGGACGAACGCTGGTGGGTGCTGCTCCTGTTCGTGGCGGGCGTCGCCGCGCAGGGGGCGGCCGCGTACGGCCTCGCAGGGCGGCGCGACATCGGGATGAGCTTCCTGCCGAGCCGCCCCGGACCCGCCTCGGGCCGGCTCGGCACGGCGGGCGCGCTCGCCTGGCGGCTCCAGCGCGGCAGCGTGTTCGGGTGGAGCGCCGGGTTCCTCGTCGCCGGCATCGCGTTCGGCGGGATGACGCAGGGCGCGACGGATCTCGTCGGCGACAACCGGAAGACGCGCGACATCATCGAGCGGATGGGCGGCCAGTCCGGTGTCACGGACGCGTTCCTCGCCACGATGGTCGGCATGCTCGGCATGGTCGCCGCGCTCTACATCGTCGCGTCGGTGCTCCGCCTCAGCGGCGAGGAGACCTCGCAGCGCGCCGAGCCGGTCCTCGCGGCCGCGGTCGGCCGGCTGCGGTGGGCGGCGGGCCATCTGGCCATCGCGTTCGGCGGGGCCGCGCTGATCATGGTGCTCGGCGGCCTCGGCCTAGGGATCGGCTACGGCAGGAACTTCGGCCCCGTCCTGGGCGCCTGCCTCACGCAGCTGGCCGCGATCTGGGTCATCGGCGGCCTCGCTGTGCTGCTGTTCGGGGTGTTCCCGAGGGCGGCGGTGGCGGCCTGGGCCGTCGCGGGCATCGCCCTCCTGATCGGCTGGATCGGCCCGGCGTTCGAGCTCCCGCAGCCGGTCATGAACCTCTCCCCGTTCGGCCACCTGCCGAAGCTGCCGGGCGGCGAGATGGCGTGGCCCCCCGTCCTGACCCTGCTGGCGATCGCGGCGGTCCTCGTCGCGGTGGGCCTGACGGGCCTGCGCCGCCGGGACCTGTCGAACTGACCGGCACGTCACTTCGGCAGTGTCAGCCCCCACGCACCCGCCCGTACCGTCCACGTGCGGGTGCGTACGGGGCCGCCCACCACCTGGTCCGCGCGGTAGCGGAAGTCCGGGCCCGACACCGTCACCGAGTGCGCGAGGACCCGCAGGGGCCCCGCCTCCGCGCCCACCGAGGACGGCCTCACCTCGACGCTGGCCCGGCCCGCCGTGTCCGGGGCCACGCTCACGCCCTCGACCGGCCGGTCCAGATCGACCAGCGTCACCCCGTCCGCCTCGACCCGCAGCCGCTGCGGCCCCGGCGCGGGCGCCGTCATACGCGGCGGTCGCGCCGCGAGCGTGCGGACGAGGGACTGGCAGGTGCGCAGCCAGTGGTGCGCGGGATCGGAGCCCAGCGCCACCGGATGCGCCACGGGCGGGATCCGCAGATCCCCGAGCACCACCCCGTCGGAGTCGTCGACGAGCAGATCGAGCCGCCGCTCGACCCCCTCCAGGGCCGCCCGCGCCGCCGCCACCGCGTCGGTGGGCACGCCGAGGGAGCGCGCCAGCGAGAGAGTCGCCCCGACCGGAACGAACGAGAGAACGGAACCCGCCAGCTCGCGCTCGCGGTGCAGCAGCGCCACCGCGCGCAGCAGCGCCCGGTCGTCCCCGATCACCACCGGCCGCCGGGAACCCATTCTGACCAGCGCCTTCGCGAATTCCTCCGGCCCGTCCGGCAGGCACACCTTCACCGTCGCACCGGCGCCGAGCACGTCCTTCGCGATGCGTACCGACTCGCCGTCCGCACGCCGGGCGACCGGATCGACGACCACCAGTAGCTGGTCAAAAGCCGCCACCTCGGTCCTGCCTCGCTTCCTCGGGTAGCATCTTGGTGCAAGAGCCCCTTGCGCTATTGCGCCAGGGGCTTGGTCTATTCCGGGGCACACCAAGGCACACCCATACAGGCGGCTACGGCCCCTGACCTTGGTCTTGCCCCGCCCGGAAGGGGTGTACGCCTGTGCCCGCACTTGTGCTGCTCGGTGCTCAGTGGGGTGACGAAGGCAAGGGAAAGGCCACCGACCTGCTCGGTGGATCCGTGGACTATGTGGTGCGCTACCAGGGCGGCAACAACGCCGGTCACACGGTCGTCGTAGGCGACCAGAAGTATGCGCTCCACCTCCTCCCTTCCGGGATCCTCTCGCCGGAGTGCACGCCGGTCATCGGAAACGGTGTCGTCGTCGACCCGTCGGTCCTGCTCTCCGAGCTGAGTGGACTGAACGAGCGCGGCGTCGACACGTCGAAACTGCTGCTCAGCGGCAACGCGCACATCATCACGCCGTACAACGTGACCGTCGACAAGGTGACGGAACGCTTCCTCGGCAAGCGCAAGATCGGCACCACCGGCCGCGGTATCGGCCCGACGTACGCGGACAAGATCAACCGCGTCGGCATCCGCGTCCAGGACCTCTACGACGAGTCGATCCTCACCCAGAAGGTCGAAGCGGCGCTCGAGGGCAAGAACCAGCTCCTCACCAAGGTCTTCAACCGGCGCGCCATCGAGGCGGAGCAGGTCGTCGAGGAGCTGCTCGGCTACGCGGAGCAGATCAAGGGCTACGTCGCCGACACCACCCTGATCCTGAACAAGGCCCTCGACGACGACAAGGTCGTCCTCTTCGAGGGTGGCCAGGGCACGCTGCTCGACATCGACCACGGCACGTATCCCTTCGTGACGTCGTCGAACCCGACCGCGGGCGGCGCCTGCACGGGTGCGGGCGTCGGCCCGACGAAGATCAGCCGTGTCATCGGCATCCTCAAGGCGTACACGACCCGTGTCGGCGCGGGCCCGTTCCCGACCGAGCTGTTCGACGAGGACGGCGAGGCGCTGCGCCGCATCGGCGGCGAGCGCGGTGTCACCACCGGCCGTGACCGCCGCTGCGGCTGGTTCGACGCGGTCATCGCCCGCTACGCGACCCGCGTGAACGGCCTGACGGACTTCTTCCTCACGAAGCTGGACGTGCTCACGGGCTGGGAGCAGATCCCGGTCTGCGTCGCCTACGAGATCGACGGCAAGCGTGTCGAGGAGCTCCCGTACTCGCAGACCGACTTCCACCACGCGAAGCCGGTGTACGAGTACCTGCCGGGCTGGTCCGAGGACATCACCAAGGCCAAGACCTTCTCCGACCTGCCGAAGAACGCGCAGGCGTACGTGAAGGCCCTGGAGGAGATGTCGGGCGCCCCGATCTCCGCGATCGGTGTCGGCCCCGGCCGCACCGAGACCATCGAGGTCAACTCGTTCCTCTAGGCCCCGCGCCCCGGAACAGCAGGCGCCCCGGTCCGCTTCGGCGGGCCGGGGCGCCTTCGCGTGTGCGGTCAGCCTCCGAAGACCGAGCCGAACTGTGGTGTGCCGGACGTGGACACGCCCACCGCCGAGGGCGAGAGCGACACCGCGCCCGTCGTGGTGATCCTGCCGCCGCTGGACTTGAGGACGGTGACCGCGCCGTTGCCCTCGTTCTCGCCGCCGGCTCCGATGGCCAGGTCCGACCTGCCGTCGGCGTTGAAGTCCGACAGCAGGACGTCGGTGCCGAACGCGTCCTTGTACTCGCTGGTGCCCGGGACGCCCGCCGTGTCCTGGGTGAAGGTCTGGGCGCCGGTTCCCGTGACGCCCGAGGCCGAGCCGTACAGGACGGTCACCGCGCCGCTGTCGCCCGATCCCGAGGCCGCGCCGTCCTCGGCGAGGGTGCCGACGGCGATGTCGGAGAGGCCGTCGCCGTTGATGTCGCCGACGCTCACCTCCCAGCCGAACAGGTCCGACGCCTCACCGGTGCCGGGGACGCCCGTGGTGTCCTGGGAGATCACGGTGGTGCCGCCGTCCGGTCCGGTGGCGGAGCCGTACGTGACGTGGATGTCGCCACCGACGGACGTGCCCGGCTGCTCCTCGGAGTTGGAGGCGTCCGAGGTCAGGCCGGTGACCACGTCGCCGAAACCGTCGCCGTTGATGTCACCGATGTCGCTGATCACGCCGCCCGGCAGCGCGGTGGCGGTGGCGGAGGGGCCGGACGCGGTGCCGGGCAGGTAGTAGTTGGCGAGGTAGTCGCCGTCGCTGGTGGCGTTGTTGCCGCTGACGACGAGGTCGTCCTTGCCGTCGGCGTTCACGTCGCCGGCCGTGAGCTTGCGCAGGTGGTACGGGCTGGTCGCCCGCACCGGGGTGGTGACGGCGGTGACCGAGCCGACCGTGCCCGACTTGGCGATGCCGCTCTTGAAGACGCGGACGGACTTGCTGCTGTCCGCCGTCACGAGGTCGGTCTTCCCGTCGCCGTCGAAGTCGCCCGCCGCGACGTCGAAGCCGAACCGGTCGTGGCTCGAGGGCGCCGGGTCCGCGATGGTGGTGCCGCCCTTCAGCCCCGCGGAGGAGCCCCACAGGATGGTGACGGTCCCGCCGTCGGTGTCGCCGGGCATGTCCTCGTAGGGGGTGCCCACGGCGAGGTCGGTGAAGCCGTCACGGTTGAAGTCGCCCGGTGAGGTGACGTATCCGAAGAGGTCGCCGGACTCGGCAGTGCCCGGCACGCCCGTGGAACTCTGGGTGAGGGTGGCGCGCTTCGCGGCGCTGATCCCGTTCGCCGAGCCGTAGAACACCGTGATCTGCCCGGCCTTCGCGTGGCCGCCGACGGATGCCTCGGGAGAGGAGACGGCGACGTCCGGGTAGCCGTCGAGGTTGAAGTCGGCCTCGTGCGGCTGGGTCGCGGAGGCGCCGGGCGTCGCCGACGCGGCGCCGGCCGACAGGGAGACGAGGCCTCCGGTGAGTGCGGCCGCGGCGGCCGTCGCGGCCGCGATGCGGCCACGGCCCGGTCTGACGGCGGGGGTGCGCTTGTGCTTCGGCATGGCGGATTCTCCTGCGGCGGCTCGGCATGGCGGTTTGGTGATCAGGAGACCCGTGCCGGAGGCCGAAGGTTGTAGGGGCCATCAGGCCTTTTTCTGGGGGGAGTTCCGTGGAGCGGGGCCGTCACTCCTTTCCGCAGATCCGCAGCCCCACCGGCGTCCCGCACGGCAGATGGCCGTGGGTGCGGATCACGTCCTGGCCGGGGCCACGGATCGCGTAGGCCAGGAAGCTGGAGGCGAGGGAGTCGGCGGGCGGGCGGCCGTAGGTGTAGGCGAACTCGATCTCGCGGTACGGGTAGCCGCTCGACTCGATGTGGTCGATGTCCGGCGCGTGGCCGTCGAGGGAGAGGCGGTGCAGGCCCTTCAGCTCGGTGGCGGCGCGCAGTTCGCTGTAGCCGAGCGCCCCGGGAATGCGGGCGACGGCGTCCAGGACCTGGTCGGTGGAGTCGAGTTCGCAGCGCAGTACGGGCACCGACCGCACCGTCCTGTTGGTGCAGTCGTCCGACGAGGTGCGGGGCTCCTCGCCGCCGGCGAGGACCCGGTCCTGGAGCGCGCGGCGGGTGCCGGAGCCCGAGGTGCGGCTGACCAGGACGACGGGCAGGTCGGGTCCGCCGAGCTGGGCCCAGGAGCGGATCTCACCGCGGTAGAGGCGGCGCACGTCGGCGACCCGCAGGTTCCTGAGCCGGACCCGGTCGTTGACGACGAGGGTGAAGAGGGAGACGGCGACGTGGTTCTCGCTGAGCTGGGTGTAGCTCGCGGGGCGCGGCCCGTCGGAGAAGGCGACCACGGCCGGTGATCCCTTGGCCGGCTGTCCGGCGGCCCCCGCTCCCTGCGCGCCGCCGAGGGCGAGTTCCCGTACGCCGGTCTGGCTGCCGTGGGCGCTGACCGTGATCGTCACGTCCGGGCAGTGCTCCTCGTACTTCTGCTTCAGCTCCTCGGCGACCGGCGCGAACGCCGTCGAGCCGGTGACCGTGAGCGTGCCCTTCTCGCAGTAGTCGGGCGGCGGCGGGGTGTCGGGCCACAGGGCGAGGGTCGCGAGTGCGATGACGAAGGCGCTCAGGAGGCCGGTCACCCGGCGTGCCCAGAAGCCGAACACGGGGGGCTTCTCGTCGGGCGTGACGCTGTGGTTCTCGTGCAGCTCACCGCCCTCGACATCGCCCTGGACGGTGGTGTCGCTGTCGACCGGGCCGCCGGTGAGCAGGACGAGGAGCTTGTAGTACGCGCCGGGGTTGAGCGGCACCCGCGGGATGCGCAGCGCGCTGCCCGAACTGACCAGTCCCGGACCCTGGTGGAAATGGCCCATCAGGTGCTCCGCCTCGGGCGGCAGCGTGACGGCCACACCCCGGACGGTGCGGTCCTCGAACACGGCGGTCAGGCCGTGGTGCGGTGACGAGTCCGTGTAGTCGTCCCGGCCGATGGGCACGGAGCCGTCGTTCTCGATGCGCAGCAGGACGAGCGTCGCGTCGGACATCTCGGGCATCTCGTCGAAGAGTCCGAGCCGTACGTTGCTGGCGCCCGCGCGGTTGCTGCCGCCTATGACGGTGTCCATCTGCTTGCGGTAGCCGATGCGTTTGCGGCGCGGCGCGCGGCGGTCGATCCACACGGGCGCGGCGATGGACGCGATGCCGATGAGCACACCGGCGCCACCCATGACGACGTCGACATCGAACCAGCTCATGAGCCCCTCGCACGGGTGACCGACTTGATTGTGCGGTCACCGTACGAAGCGGGCGGCGGGCCGGGGGCGGAACGGCGGGTGCGTCGGCGGATGTTCGCCGGACGACACCCTTCCGTTCAACTCGGCCCAACGGACGGGGTGTTCAGCCGCCCTTGCTGTACGTCAGCTCGTCGCCGTTGTTCATCGTGCGGCGCAGCTCGCCCGACGAGGTCAGCTCGACCATGCTCGGCTTGCCGGGACTGCACGAACCGGCCGGACCGGAGACGACGTCGGTGGCGCCGATGTGCAGCGTCCCGCCGGAGGCCGACACCAGCGCGCCCTGGAAAACGCAGTGGTACGTGCCGCCGCCCTTGAGCGGTCCGTCCGCCGTCATCGACAGGACCGTGTCCCCGGGGCCGCCCTGTTGGATGTCCAGGCGGCGGGTGTTGTGGCCCGTGGCGTTGTCGATCGAGGCGGACCAGGTGCCGAGGAACTCGGGGGGCACGTCCCCGCCCGCGGGCGGTTCGGAGGACTCGGGCGGCTGCGAGGTCCCGGGGTCCTGCGAACTGGGGCCGCCCGTCGAGGGTCCCTGGCTCGTGGGCGCGCCGGACGACGGCTGCTTGGAGTCCTCGCTCTGGGAGGCCGGCTTGCCGTCGTCCTTCATCAGCGCGTACACCGATCCGCCCGCGCCGAGTGCCACGACGAGCGCCACCACGATCAGCGCCGCCGTGGAACGCCCGCTGCGCCGTGGCTCCGGCTGCGGCGCGCCGATGGGGACGACGCCGGGGCCGTACGGGGGTGTGGCGGCGGGGCCGTAGGGCGGCGTCCCGCCCCAGCCGCTCTGCTGCGGGTAGCCGTAGACGGGTGCCTGGGGGTGCGGATGCGGGTACCCGTACGCGGAGGAGGCGGGTGGGGCCGCCGGCGGGAGCGCGGGGGTCGACGGGCCGGAGGGGGAGACCATCGTCGGGAGGTGGTTGACGGGGGCGGCGCCGGGTTTGCCGGGCGGGGGAGGGGTTGGCTCGCCGTCGCCGGTCTCCGCGGGCGTGGCGGGTGCGGGCTTCTCCTTGGACAGGACGGGCGGCTTCCCGGAGGTCGCGCCGGCCGCCCCGGTCGCGCCGGTCGCGCCGTCTGGGTCCTCCGTGTCCAGCAACTGCACGGCGTGCCGCCCCAGTTGGGCCACGAGGGCACCCGGCAGCCACGGGTCACGCGTACGTCCGCCGTCGCCGAGCGTGTCCTCGGCACCGGTCCGCTCCAGAAGCTGGTCCAGGGTCGGACGGGCCGAGGGCTCCTTGTGCAGACAGTCCCGTACGAGTTCCTGGAGGCCCTCCGGGAGCCCTTCGAGGTCGGGTTCCTCCTGGGCGATACGGAACATCAGGGCGTGCACCCCGCTGTTGGCCGTGCCGAACGGCAGCGCGCCCGACGCCGCGTAGGCGAGGACCGAGCCGAGGCAGAACACGTCGCAGGCCGGGGTGATCCGGTCGCCGCGCACCTGCTCGGGGGCCATGAAGCCGGGCGAGCCCACGAGGGCGCCCGTTCTCGTGAGGCCGCCGTCCGTCACGGTCTCCAGGGCGCGGGCGATGCCGAAGTCGATGACGCGGGGCCCGTCGATCGTCACCAGGACGTTCGACGGCTTCAGGTCGCGGTGGATGAGGCCCGCGGTGTGGATGTCCTTGAGCGCGTGCGTGAGGCCCGCCGCGAGGATCCGCACGGAGCGCTCGGGCAGCGCGCCGTGGTCGTGCGAGACGACCGTCTGCAGCGAGGGCCCCGCCACGTAACCCGTGGCCACCCAGGGGATGTCCGCCTCGGTGTCCGCGTCGAGGACCGGCGCGGTCCACTCCCCGCCGACCTGCCGCGCGGCCCGCACCTCGAGCCGGAACCGGTTCCTGAACTCCTCCTGCTCGGCGAGCTCCTGGCGCACCAGCTTGACCGCGACCGTGCGCCCGCGGTCCGAGCGCGCCAGATAGACCTGGCCCATCCCGCCCGCCCCGAGCCGCGCCAGCAGCCGGTACGCACCGATGCGCTGCGGATCTCCCGCCCCCAGCTTCTCCATGTCGCGCCACCCTCCCCCATATGTGACCAACATCCCGAGAATAGTGGGAGGTTGTGACACTGGGGACGGCGCGGCGTCTACGGTTCCGTAACAGGGTGGGCCGGCGGGTGCTCCCTGGGGTGATCCGTCACCTCGTCCAGGGCCGCCGACAACCGTTCGAGCGTCCGTACCGTCGCGGCGAGTTCGTCCTCGCCCAGCGCCGCCGCGAGGCGGTCCGCGAGGGCCGCGTGGCTGGGGCCGATCCGCGCGATCGCCGCGCGGCCCTCCTCGGTGGGGCACAGGAGCTTGGCGCGCCGGTGAGCCGGGTTCGGCTCGTACGCGGCGAGGCCCTGGGTGACGAGCAGGTCGGCGACGCGCTGCACGCTCTGGCGGGTGATGCCCATGACGCGCGCGATGCCGGCGACGGGCAGCGGCTCGGTCAGGACCGCGCCGAGCACCTGCCACCGGGCGGCGGTGAGCCCCGCGGGCCGTGACAGCTCCTCGGAGACGGACAGGAACTGGCCGTTGAGCCGGAAGACGCCGAGCGCGGTCCGGCTCAGCAGGTCCTGGCGCGCCCTGCTCACTCCTGCGCTCCCTGGAGGGTCTCGTACGCCGTCACGTCCGAGTCGTGGAACAGGCGGTACCAGGCGTCGAGCAGCTCGCCCTCGAACACCCCGAGCCCGCCGAGGACTTCGCGCGCGAACGCGACCGGTTCGGTCGGCCCGGCGGTGATCAGGCCGCCGTCCGTCACGGCGTCCGCGTCGACGTAGCGCTCTCCGCCCTTGTAGCCGGTGGCGGCGAGGTACATGGGGACGGCGCTGGTGTGCGCCCGGTCGTCGAGCAGGCCCTCGCGGGCGAGTCCGGCGGTGGCCCCGCAGATCGCGGCGACCGGCACGCCCGCGTCGAGGAAGGCTCGGGCCTTGCGGGCGAAGGGCGCGAGGTCGTCACCGGCGTCCCAGAGGTCGGCGCCGGTGAGGATCAGCAGCGAGCTGTCCTCGGGGCGCAGGTCGTCGAGGGCCAGGTCGGGCTGGATGCGCACGCCGCCGATGGTGGTGACGGCCCGCCCGGCGTCGAGCCCGACGGTGCGGATCCTGTAACCGCCGCGGGCCAGGTGGGCGGTGGCGTGTCCCGACTCCCAGTCGGCGAGCGTGTCGTAGACGGCGAGGTGTACGGGCTTCTCGGTGCGGCCGGCGGTCATGGTGTCCTCCAGAACCTCGGGTACCTGTCACTGCCTGATGCTAATGACAGCATGCTGTCATTACGGCAGAGTGCTGTCAATCACCCTCCATGCGGCCGGGCGTTTCATGGAAACTTGTTTCCGTCCATCGGAACGATCGTCCGATCCGGTACGTAGTACTTCACGACGAACCGCAACGAACCACGACGACCACGCCACGACGTACCCCTTCACGTCTACGACCTCCCCCGACCGAGGAGACCGTGTGCTGAACAGGACGCCAGTCGCCGTCCGCGCCCTCGCGCGCGCCGCGCTCGCCGCCCGTCCCGTCGGACTCGACGGGACCGACACCGAGGCCCCGCTGCTGCGCCACCACGGCCACAGCTATCTCGTCCCCGTCGAGCTCTTCCAGGACTTCGCCGCCCTGCTCACCGACCCCCGCAGGCCGGGCGGCCCCTACCGCGCCCTGTCCGTGGGCGGCCGCCGCTGGTTCGGATACCGCTCGACGCACTACGACACCCCCGCCCTGCGCACGTTCCACGACCACGCGCAGGAACGCGCGCCCCGCTTCGGCATCAGGGAGCGGCTCTACGAGGACAGCGGGAAGCGGCAGTTGGAGCTCAAGGTGCGCTGCGCGGACGGCGCGACGGTCAAGCACCGGACCCTCCTGGGCGAGGGCGACCACCCTCTCGACGACACCCGGCGCGCCTTCGTCACCGGACTCCTGCGCGGTACGTACGGCATCGGGGCGCCGCGGGAGCTGGCCGCCCGCGTCGTCACCGAGTACCGGCGCGCCACGTTCGTGGCCGACGGGCAGCGGCTCACCTGCGACGCGGGGCTCGTCGTGCGCGACGCGGGTCAGGGGCGCGCGGTGCGGGCGCACGGCGGGTCCGTGCTGGTGGAGACCAAGGCGGGCGCGCCGGGGCGGCCGACGGACGCGGACCGGCTCCTCGCGCGGTTCGGGGTGGCCCCCGTCGCGTTCGGCAAGTACTGCGGGGGACTCGCCGCGCTGCGGCCCGAGCTGGCGGCCGGGCCGTGGGAAGACGCGGTGCGGACGCTGTTTCCCGGGGCGGTGCCCCCGCGCGAGGGCGACAGTGTGTCGCGTTAGCGGCCGTCCCACAGACAGGACGCCGATGGTCCTTCCACCATGCGGACATTTACCCTCGGGCCCATGACCCCTCAGCCGAATCCCCAGGTCGGCGCCGCCGTCAAGGCCGCGGACCGTGCGCACGTGTTCCACTCCTGGTCCGCACAGGAGCTCATCGACCCGCTCGCCGTCGCCGGCGCCGAAGGCTCGTACTTCTGGGACTACGACGGCAACCGCTACCTCGACTTCACCTCCGGCCTCGTCTTCACGAACATCGGGTACCAGCACCCGAAGGTCGTCGCCGCGATCCAGGAGCAGGCCGCCTCCCTCACGACCTTCGCGCCCGCGTTCGCCGTCGAGGCCCGCTCCGAGGCCGCACGCCTCATAGCCGAGCGGACCCCCGGAGACCTGGACAAGATCTTCTTCACCAACGGCGGCGCCGAGGCGGTGGAGAACGCCACCCGCATGGCCCGGCTGCACACGGGCCGCCACAAGGTGCTCTCCGCCTACCGCTCGTACCACGGCGCCACCTCCACCGCGATCAACCTGACCGGCGACCCGCGCCGCTGGCCGAGCGACCAGGGCGCGGCGGGCGTCGTCCACTTCTGGGCGCCGTTCCTGTACCGCTCCCCGTTCTACTCGGAGACCGAGCAGCAGGAGTGCGAGCGCGCGCTCCAGCACCTCGAGGACACCATCGCCTTCGAGGGCCCGGCCACGATCGCCGCGATCATCCTGGAGACCGTGCCCGGCACCGCCGGCATCATGACGCCGCCGCCCGGCTACCTCCAGGGCGTGCGCGAGCTGTGCGACCGGCACGGCATCGTCTTCATCCTCGACGAGGTCATGGCGGGCTTCGGGCGCACCGGCAAGTGGTTCGCCGCGGACCACTACGACGTCGTGCCCGACCTGATGACCTTCGCCAAGGGCGTGAACTCGGGCTACGTCCCGCTCGGCGGCGTCGCCATCTCCGGCGCCATCGCCGACACGTTCGGCAAGCGCCCCTACCCGGGCGGCCTCACCTACTCCGGGCACCCGCTGGCCTGCGCCGCGGCCGTCGCAACCATCAACGTCATGGAGGAGGAGCGTGTCGTCGAGAACGCCGCCCACCTCGGCGAGACGCTGATCGGCCCGGCGCTGCGCGAGCTGGCCGAGCGCCACCCGTCGGTGGGCGAGGTCCGCGGACTCGGCATGTTCTGGGCCCTGGAGCTGGTGAAGGACAAGGCCACCCGCGAGCCGCTGACCCCGTACAACGCGGCGGGTGCGGCGAACGCGCCGATGGCCGCCTTCGGCGCCGCCGCCAAGAAGAACGGCCTATGGCCCTTCATCAACATGAACCGCACCCACGTGGTCCCGCCGTGCAACGTCACGGAGGCCGAGGCCAAGGAGGGCCTCGCCGCTCTCGACGAGGCGCTGACCGTGGCGGACGGCTACACGGCGTAGGGAAACAGGTACTCCGTGTCGCTCCCCGTAGTGCGTAGGCTGACCAGCTGACCAGGAACAGCCTCACCAGCTGACCACGCACTACGGGGGAGGGACACCACGTGCCCGGAACCGACGGCGGAGCTGCCGTCCAGCGCAGCACGCTCCGCCAGCAGATCGCCGACGCCCTGCGCGACGAGATCCTCGCGGGGCGGCTCGAACCGGGCCAGGAGTTCACGGTCAAGGAGATCGCCGAGCAGTACGGCGTCTCCGCGACCCCGGTCCGTGAGGCCCTGGTCGACCTGTCCGGGCAGGGGCTCCTGGACTCCGCCCAGCATCGCGGCTTCACGGTCCACGAGTACTCGCTCGCCGACTACCGCGGCATGATCGAGGCCCGCAGCCTCGTCACGGACGGCATCTTCCGCGGCCTCGCCGCGAACGCCGACGCGCACCACGTCACCCCCGCCGCCCTCGCCGGGGTCCGCCGCCGCGGCGAGGAGGCCGCCCGCGCGGCCGCGGCCGGCGACCTGAACGTGCTGATCGGCTACGACCTCCGGTTCTGGCGCGAACTCAGCGCCCTGTTCGGGAACCCGTATCTCTCCGACTTCTTCCACCGCCTGCGCGTCCAGTCGTGGATGTGCGCGGTCCCGCACCTGCGCCGCGTGGACGACCTCAGGGGCCACCTCTGGTCCGGGCACTGCGGCCTCGTCGACGCGCTCGTGGCCCGGGACGCCCGCGCCGCGCAGGACATCGTCACCGCGTACAACGCGGACTCCCTCGCCCTCGTCGAGCGGCTGGCGAAGCGGTGAGCACGGAGCGGACCGACCGTCCCGTCGCCGCGCGCGCGGGCGTCGTGGACCTCACCGTCGTCGTCCCCGCGTACAACGAGGAGCACCGGCTCGGTCCCACGCTGGACGCGGTCACCGCGTACCTGAACGACGTGGACGGCGGGAACCGGTGGGGTGACTGGGAGATCGTCGTCGTCGACGACGGCTCCACCGACCGCACGCGCGAGATCGCGGAGCGCGCGGCCGCGGCCGCCCCCGAGGGCCCCGGCCGCACCCCCCGCATCCGGCTCGTCGGGAGCCCCCGCAACCGTGGCAAGGGTCACGCCCTGCGCCAGGGCGTCCTCGCCTCCCGCGGCCGCCGTGTCCTGGTCACCGACGCCGACCTCGCGGCGCCCATCGAGGAGCTGGAAGCCCTCGACAAGGCGCTCGGCGAGGGCCATGCGGCCGCGATCGGTTCCCGCGCGAGGCCCGGCGCGACGATCGCCCGCCACCAGCACCGGCTGCGCGAACTCCTCGGCCGCACCGGCAACTTCCTGATACGCGCGACGAGCGTTCCCGGCATCAGGGACACGCAGTGCGGCTTCAAGCTCTTCGACGGCGACCGGGCCCGCGCCGCGTTCGGCGCCGCACGCCTGGACGGCTGGGGCATCGACGTAGAGATCCTGATGTACTTCCGCCGCTCCGGCTGGCCGGTCGCCGAGGTGCCCGTGCGGTGGTCGCACCAGGCGGGCTCGAAGGTCCGCCCCTTCGACTACATCCGGGTCCTGGCCGAGCTGGTGATGCTCAGGGCACGGGCGGTGCCGAAGGGCCATCTCCTCGTGGCGGTCCTCTTCCTCGTCCTGTCCGTCGCCCTGTACTCGGGCCGCTGGGCGGCGCCCGCGCACCGCTACCTCCCCGACTCCCTCCAGGACCAGAACCAGTGGGAGTGGTTCTTCGCGGTGACGGCGGACAGCGTCCGCCATCTCCACAACCCCTTGTTCACGACGCTCCAGGGCTTCCCGGACGGCGTGAACCTGATGGCCAACACCGCGATGCTGGGCCTGTCCGTCCCGCTCGCCCCCGTGACCTGGCTCTTCGGCCCCGCTGTCGCCCTGAACGTGGCGATGACGGGCGGCCTCGCCGCCACCGCGTTCGCCTGGTACCGGCTGATCCTGAAACGGCTCGTACGGACCCGGTGGGCCGCCGCGACCGGCGCGCTCCTCGCCGCGTTCGCGCCCCCGATGATCAGCCACGCGCACGCGCACCCGAACTTCGTCGTCCTGTTCATGATCCCGCTGATCATCGAGCGGGCGCTGCGGCTGTGCGAAGGCAGGCGCGTGACGCGCGACGGCGTCGTCCTCGGCCTCTTCGCGACGTACCAGATCTTCCTCGGCGAGGAACCGCTCCTGCTCGCCGTCATGGGGATGGTGCTGTTCGCACTCGCCTACGCCGTCGTGCGCAGGGACGTGGTGAAGACCGTGTGGCGCCCACTCCTGCGCGGGCTCGGGGTCGCCGCCGCGGTCGCGCTGCCGCTCGTCGCCTTCCCCCTGTACTGGCAGTTCCTCGGCCCGCAGAGCTACAAGAGCGTGCTGCACGGCGACAACGCGGGCAACAGCCCCCTCGCCCTCCTCTCCTTCGCCGAGCGTTCCCTCGCCGGCTCCCGCGAGCGCGCCGCCGCGCTCGCCCTCAACCCGACCGAGCAGAACGCCTTCTACGGCTGGCCGCTCGTCGCGCTGGCCTTCGCGATCGTCGTACGGCTGTGGCGCAGCGCCGCCGTGAAGGCACTCGCGTTCACCGCGGTCGCCGCGGCCCTGCTCTCGCTCGGCCCGAAGTTCCGCATCCCGCTGACCGACGTCGTGCTGCCGGGCCCCTGGGCGCTGCTCGCCCACCGGCCCCTGTTCGAGTCGGTCATCGAGTCGCGGGTGGCGATGGTGTGCGCGCCCGCGCTCGGGATGCTGCTCGCCCTCGCGCTGGACCGGCTCGCCGCGGCGCGTGTCCCGTACCGGCTCGTCGGCTTCGCGGCGGTCGCCGCGGCGCTCGTGCCGATCGTCCCGGCGCCGCTCAGGGCGGTCGACCGGGCCGACATCCCGGCGTTCGTCGCCGACGGCACCTGGAAGCGGTACGTCGGCCCCGGCGAGAGCCTCGTGCCGGTGCCGCTGCCCGACCCGGGCAACGCGGAGGCCCTGCACTGGCAGACCGAGGCCGGCCTCGGCTTCCGTCTCCCCGGCGGCTACTTCAACGGCCCCTACGGCCCCGACCACGTCGGCATCTACGGCGCCTCGCCCCGCTGGACCTCCAACCTGCTGCGCGACATCCGCTACTCGGGCCGGGCCCCCGAGATCACCGACGCGTGGCGCGCCCAGGCCCGCCGCGACTTCGCGTACTGGCACGCCGGCGTCCTCGTGCTCGCCCCGCAGCAGAACGACGGGGTGCTGCGGGCGACGGTCGACCAGCTGGTCGGCAGAGCCGGTACGTGGACCGGAGGCGTATGGATCTGGGATCTGAGCAATGTGCAGAGGGGGAGCTGAACCGGCTCCCCGCGCATTACGCTGCCTTTCCGCCGTTCATTACGGCCTTCACCACCGGAGGAGTCGCCTTGGCCTGTGACCTGTGGCTGGTCCCGCTCGTCGATGTGCTGTGCCACAGCCCCGACAACCCCTTCGCCGAGGAACTCGCGCTCTACGACAAGGCGTTGCACGAGGCAGGACTGCCACCGGTGCCGGTCTACTCATACATGCCGGGACTCTCCGGTGACGTGGCCCCCGTCGCCGGCTTCGACTACGACGCGCTGCACTTCCTGCGCCGCGCGTACCTCCTCCAGATGTGCGGCCTCGCCGTCACGCCGGTCGACGATCTGGGCGGCGACTACGAGCAGCTCCTGGAGATGTTCGAGACGACGGCCCAGCAGTCGCACCTGGTCTGGCACTACGACCACGCGGGCGCGTACGTCCCCGTGGACTTCCCGAGCCCGCTGTCCAACGACGAACTCCTCGCCGGCGGTGGCCCCCTTTGCTCCTCCCACGCGCTTCTGCGGGAACTGGAGTACGTGGCCCGGTCGATCGGCATAGACCCGGCCAACCCGCCGGCGCCCCCGGTCCCGCCGGAGGGGCCCACGGCCCTGGAGGAACCGGCGGCTCCGGCCCCCCTCGACAACAGCCCCTTCGCCCGCGAACGCCATGTCTGGCTCGGCCTGCACGCGGCCGCGACCCGGAGCCTGGCCCAAGGTTCCATGATCATCTTCAGCTGACCCGGAGCCCCGTGCCCGAGCCGCGCCCCGTCACAGGCCCGCGCGACCCCACCGCTTCAGGCAGGACGAGGAGCGGTCAGCGCGGCTCGGGCGGGCGCTGGCGGGGCATGTTCGGGCGGGCGCCCGGGGGGAGCGGGAAGCGGCCCGGCGGCGGCTCCGCGGGGCGGGTGCCCGGGGCGACGGAGGACTGCATCACCAGGGGCGCGGGACCCGAGCGGAACTCCACCATCCAGTCCGCCGTCTCCGACCGCACCAGCTCCGTCACGTCGTCCGTGAAGCGCCTCAGCACCGACAGGCACCGCTCGGCGGCCTCGCTGGCCGTGCCCTCCGTCGGGCCGAGCACCTCCCGCACGCTCTCCGACGCCCAGTCGAACTGGAGCGCCTGAAGCCGCCGCTGTACCGCCTGGGCCGTGGCCACGTCCCTTATCCAGCCCGACGTGAGCCCGAAGTACCGGTCGCAGGCCACACACGCCACCGCGAGCAGCAGCGCCAGATACCCCCAGGGTGCGACCCCGCCGAGCGCCCCGGTCAGATCGAGCAGCGGCAGCGCCGCCCCCGACACGGCACCGGCGACCGCGCCGCCCCGCAGCGCCCGCGCCCCGCGCCGCTTCCACACCCGGTCGGCGAGGTACCAGTACGCCGTGTCGAGCGCCCCGCGCTCCACCCACCGGTAGAGCTCGTCGAGCCGCTCGGCGGGCTCGCCCCAGTCCCCGACGGGGAACGTCCGCCCGGTCAGGTCGCCCGGCCGCACCGCGTCACCCGTGCCGTCACTGCGCTCGCCCCGGGCGCCCCGCTCCTCCTGCGGCGGTCCCTCGGGCTGCATCTCCGGCTGGCTCACCCGGCACTCCCTACGACTGGTCCTGGTCACGGATGGGGCTCATGTGCAGAGCATCTTCCTACCGCCCAATGGGTGGCCAAGGACCCGTTTTCGCGGTATTTCCGCCCGGAAGTGGGTCTTGATCAGGTATAGGCAGGGAGCCCGTCTCACTCGAAAGAGTGCAGTGAAAGGTGCCGGGGCGGGCGACACCCCGACCACGTAGGCTCGTTCCAGGGCGGAGAACCCGCCCGTGGTCGCAGGTCGAAACAGGACGCAACAGGAGCTGAATCGTGATTCCCGGTGGTGGCCAGCCCAATATGCAGCAGCTGCTCCAGCAGGCCCAGAAGATGCAGCAGGACCTCGCCAAGGCCCAGGAAGAGCTGGCCCGGACCGAGGTCGAGGGCCAGGCCGGCGGCGGGCTGGTCAAGGCGACGGTGACCGGCTCCGGCGAGCTGCGCGGCCTCGTCATCGACCCGAAGGCCGTCGACCCCGAGGACACCGAGACCCTAGCCGACCTGGTTGTCGCGGCGGTCCAGGCGGCGAACGAGAACGCGCAGACGCTCCAGCAGCAGAAGCTCGGCCCGCTGGCCCAGGGCCTGGGCGGCGGAGGCATCCCGGGGCTTCCCTTCTAAGGAAGCCCCACCGCAACTAACGTACGTACTACTCAGCGGCTGGCATGCTCAGCGGCACAGCACCATCAAGCAGAAGTCGGAAGGCACTCCGTGTACGAAGGCGTGGTCCAGGACCTCATCGACGAGCTCGGCAGGCTGCCGGGCGTCGGTCCCAAGAGCGCGCAGCGGATCGCCTTCCACATCCTGCAGGCGGAGCCGACGGACGTACGGCGTCTCGCGCAGGCACTGATGGAGGTCAAGGCGAAGGTCCGCTTCTGCGCGACCTGCGGCAATGTGGCGCAGGAGGAGCTGTGCAACATCTGCCGCGACCCGCGCCGCGACCTGACGGTGATCTGCGTCGTCGAGGAGCCCAAGGACGTCGTCGCGGTCGAGCGGACCCGCGAGTTCCGGGGCAAGTACCACGTGCTCGGCGGGGCGATCAGTCCCATCGAGGGCGTCGGCCCGGACGACCTGCGGATAAGGGAACTCCTCGCCCGCCTCGCCGACGGCACGGTCACCGAGCTGATCCTGGCCACGGACCCGAACCTGGAGGGCGAGGCCACGGCGACGTACCTCGCCCGCATGATCAAGCCGATGGGCCTCAAGGTCACCCGCCTGGCCAGCGGGCTCCCGGTCGGGGGCGACCTGGAATACGCGGACGAGGTCACGCTCGGCCGCGCCTTCGAGGGGAGACGACTCCTAGATGTCTGACGCCACACTGAACGCCGTCAAGGACCATCCGGACGACTTCGCGGTCCAGATCTCGGACCAGATCGAGTCCTTCCTCGTCGCGGTCGCCGAGGTGGCGAAGGGCGACGAGCCGGACTCGGCCGTCCCCTTCCTGCTCCTCGAGGTCTCCCAGCTGCTCCTCGCGGGCGGCCGGCTCGGCGCGCACGAGGACATCGTCCCCGACGAGCGCTACGAGCCCGATCTCGGCCCCGAGCCGGACGTCGACGACCTGCGCCAGAAGCTCGCCACGCTCCTGGAGCCGATCGACGTCTACTCCGAAGTCTTCGACCCGTACGAGCCCCGCAAGGCGCCGGTCGCCTGCCGGATCTCGGACGACCTGGCCGACGTCATGGCCGACCTGCGCCACGGCATGGCCCACTACCGCGCGGGCCGCACCACCGAGGCCCTGTGGTGGTGGCAGTTCTCCTACTTCTCGAACTGGGGCTCCACGGCCTCCGGCGCCCTGCGCGCGCTCCAGTCCCTGGTCGCGCATGTCCGCCTCAACCAGCCGCTGGACGACCTGGACGGCCTCGACACCGACGAGGACCTCGCCGAGGAGGCCCTCGCCGAGGCCGCGGGCAAGGTCATGGCGGAGGAGATCGCGGGTCCGCTGGGGCTCCGTACGGTGAAATGAGCCCAACCCCGTGGGTGCTCGCCGGTGAAATGAACCGGCCGGTGAAGTGACCCACCCCACTTTTCCGGTTGCCGGGCCGGGGCGCGGGCATGCGCCTGTCCGAGCGGCCGGAGCGTGAAGCCCCCACCGGGTCCTGTGCCTGGTGATCACCTTCTGAGCGGGACATCTCAGGATGTGGTATTCCCGGGGCTGATTTCGGCCGCTCGTTAGACTGAGCCGACCGAGACAAACTGAGCGAGGAGCGCACGTGGGCCTTGTCGTGCAGAAGTACGGAGGCTCCTCCGTAGCCGATGCCGAAGGCATCAAGCGGGTCGCCAAGCGAATCGTCGACGCCAAGAAGAACGGCAACCAGGTGGTTGTCGTGGTGTCCGCGATGGGCGACACGACGGATGAGTTGATCGATCTCGCCGGGCAGGTATCCCCGATCCCTGCCGGGCGCGAATTCGACATGCTGCTGACCGCCGGAGAGCGGATCTCCATGGCCCTGCTGGCCATGGCGATCAAAAACCTGGGCCACGAGGCCCAGTCGTTCACGGGCAGTCAGGCCGGCGTCATCACCGACTCGGTCCACAACAAAGCCCGGATCATCGATGTGACCCCGGGACGGATCAGGACGGCGCTCGACGAGGGCAACATCGCCATCGTCGCCGGGTTCCAGGGCGTCAGCCAGGACAAGAAGGACATCACCACGCTCGGCCGTGGCGGGTCCGACACGACGGCCGTCGCCCTCGCCGCGGCGCTCGACGCCGAGGTGTGCGAGATCTACACCGACGTCGACGGCGTGTTCACCGCCGACCCGCGCGTCGTGAAGAAGGCGCGGAAGATCGACTGGATCTCCTTCGAGGACATGCTGGAGCTCGCCAGCTCCGGGTCCAAGGTGCTGCTCCACCGCTGTGTGGAGTACGCGCGCCGCTACAACATCCCGATCCACGTACGCTCGTCCTTCTCGGGACTGCAGGGCACCTGGGTCAGCAACGAACCGCACTTTGATCAAGGGGACCAGAAGGTGGAGCAGGCCATCATCTCCGGTGTCGCTCACGACACCTCCGAGGCGAAGATCACCGTCGTCGGTGTCCCGGACAAGCCCGGGGAGGCCGCGAACATCTTCCGTGCCATCGCGGACTCCCAGGTCAACATCGACATGATCGTGCAGAACGTGTCCGCGGCCTCGACCGGCCTGACGGACATCTCCTTCACTCTCCCGAAGACCGAGGGCCGCAAGGCCATCGACGCCCTGGAGAAGACGAAGACCGCGGTCGGCTTCGAGTCCCTGCGCTACGACGACCAGATCGCCAAGATCTCCCTCGTGGGCGCCGGTATGAAGACGAACCCGGGTGTCACGGCCGGGTTCTTCGAGGCGCTCAGCGACGCGGGCGTCAACATCGAGCTCATCTCGACCTCCGAGATCCGCATCTCGGTCGTCACGCGCGCGGACGATGTGAACGAGGCCGTGCGCGCCGTGCACACCGCCTTCGGACTCGACTCGGACTCCGACGAGGCCGTGGTCTACGGAGGCACCGGCCGCTGATGGCTCGGACCGACAGGCCGACACTCGCGGTCGTGGGAGCGACCGGGGCCGTCGGCACGGTCATGCTCCAGATCCTTTCGCAGCACGCGGACATCTGGGGCGAGATCCGTCTGATCGCCTCCCCCCGCTCGGCCGGCCGCAAGCTGGCCGTGCGCGGGGAGGAGGTCGAGGTCATGGCCCTGAGCGAGGAGGCCTTCGACGGCGTCGACGTCGCGATGTTCGACGTACCCGACGAGATCTCCGCGCAGTGGGCGCCCGTCGCCGCCTCCAAGGGGGTGGTCGTCGTCGACAACTCGGCCGCCTTCCGCCTGGACCCGGACGTGCCGCTCGTCGTGCCCGAGGTCAATCCGCACGCCGCGCGCGTGCGGCCGCGCGGCATCGTCGCCAACCCCAACTGCACGACCCTGTCGATGATCGTCGCCGTCGGGGCGCTGCACGCCGAGTTCGGGCTGCGCGAGCTGGTCGTCTCCAGCTACCAGGCCGTCAGCGGGGCCGGCCGCGCCGGTATCGACACCCTGCGCCAGCAGATGTCGCTCGTGGCCGGTACGGAACTCGGGACGAACCCCGGCGACGTGCGCCGTGCCGTCGGCGACAACACCGGCCCCTTCCCCGAGCCCGTGGCGCTCAACGTCGTGCCGTGGGCCGGGTCCCTGCGCGAGGACGGCTGGTCCTCCGAGGAGATGAAGGTACGGGACGAGTCCCGCAAGATCCTCGGTCTGCCGGACCTCAAGGTCGCGGTGACGTGCGTACGCGTCCCCGTCGTCACCACGCACTCCCTGACCGTCCACGCCCGCTTCCAGAGCGAGGTCACGGTCGACAAGGCGCGCGAGATCCTCGCGACCGCGCCCGGGGTCGTGCTCTTCGACAACCCGGCGGCCGGTGAGTTCCCCACGCCCGCCGATGTGGTGGGCACCGACCCGACCTGGGTCGGCCGCGTCCGGCGCTCCCTCGACGACCCGGCCGGGCTCGAGTTCTTCGTGTGCGGGGACAACCTGCGCAAGGGCGCGGCCCTCAACACCGCGCAGATCGCCGAGCTGGTGGCCCAGGAGTTCCCGCCCGCCGCGTGAGTTCGGCCTCTTCACCGTCCGGAAACCGGACTCGGTCTTCTTTTATCCGGCGCGCTTTATAGGATCTGTGAAGCACCTGTGGGCGATCGGTGGTCTAACCACTTGAACGCGCCGGTCCGCGCGCCCGAAGATTCGTCGAAGATCCCTCCCCGTTCCGTGCAACCGTGCACGGGACGGGGAGCGTCTTTGCGATCGCCTTTCGGGGGCGTAGGGCCTAGGGGCGCCAGGGAAACTGGGGCATAGGGGAAGAGCGGGTACGCATGAGGGCACTTGACGCAGCGTCATGGATGATGCCTGCCGCAAACAGGACGCCTGTCGCGTACAACCCTGACGGGGGGAAGCGTGTCCAACAGGCGTGGCAGAGGTACTCGATTTCACAGCGATTCAGGCGAGGGGTGCAGCCCTTCGCCCGCCCCGGCGTCCCCGGATGTCCGGTTCGTCCGGCGGCATGCCGGTGATCGCCCCCATGCCAGCAGCGCGGCCTGCCCGCATACCCGCTCAGCGCGAAGGCGCTGAGGAGACGATGGCAGCAGGCACCACGGTCGACCATCTGACCGAGACCTATCGCGCCCACTACCGGTCGCTCCTCGGTCTCGCGGCCCTGCTCCTGGACGACACGGCCTCCTGCGAGGACGTCGTGCAGGAGGCGTTCATCAGGGTCCACTCCGCGCGCAAGAGAGTGCGCGATCCCGAGAAGACGCTCGCGTATCTGCGGCAGACGGTCGTGAACCTCTCGCGCTCCGCCCTGCGCCGCCGCATCCTCGGCCTGAAGCTTCTGACGAAGCCGATGCCCGACATGGCGAGCGCGGAGGAGGGCGCGTACGACCTGCTCGAGCGCGACGCGCTGAAACAGGCGCTGCGCGGGCTCCAGCGCCGCCAGCGCGAGGTCCTCGTCCTGCGCTACTTCGCGGACATGACCGAGGCGCAGGTGGCTGAGGCCCTGGGCATCTCCCTCGGTTCCGTGAAGGCGTACGGATCCCGGGGCATAGCGGCGCTCCGCGTCGCCATGGAGGCCCCCGCATGAGCAGCGACAAGCACCGCAATGATCGTGATGAACAGAACAGGCGTGTGGGATCCGGGGATGAAACTGTGAATCACGGCCCCGGCCAGGAAGACGGCCTTTTCGGCGGTCCCGAGGATCCCTTCGGCCGCCCGGACTCCGCGGGCGGCCCGGACTCTCCCGACCCCCTGGACTCCCTCGGCGCTGACGAGCTGGCGCTGCGGCGCCTGTTGCATCAGTCCGTGGAGGAGATCGAGCCGAAGAACGGGACGCTCGACCATCTGCGCCGCGCTGTGCCGGCCCGGCGAGCCCGCAAGCGGCAGGCCGTCGTCGGTATGGCGGCCGCGGCCCTGTTCATCGGCACGGCGATCCCCGCGCTCGTCCATGTGACGGGCCAGAGCGGGTCGAACGACCACCCGTCCATCGCCGGCAGCAGCGAGGCGACGCGCGGCGGTACGGGCTCCGGGAAGGGGCCCGACGGCGGCGAGAGCGGCACGGGGAGCCCTTCGGGCAAGTCCAAGTCCAAGGACAAGGACGGCAAGAAGGGCAAGCCCGGCGACAAGGGCAAGGGTGCGGGCGGTGGTGCCACCGGCGGCCCTGATCCCGCGAGCACGGCGGCCGCGAGCTCCCCGGTCTGCGGGCCGGCCGACCTCGGCGGCGCCCCGGCGAGCCTCGGCGCCGCCGACGCGGGCGGCAAGGTCTACGGCTCCTTCCGCGTCACGAACATCTCCCAGGCGAACTGCTCCGTGGACGCCCCCGGCACCGTCTCCGTCCTTGCCCAGGGCGCGGCCGACCCGGCCAAGGTCAACGTCGTCGACCACACGGCGGGTGACGCCGCGACCGGGCTGCCCGACCCGTCGACGGAGCCTAGCCAGCTCATCCTCGAACCGGGCATGTCGTACGAGATCCGCTTCGCGTGGGTGCCGTCCGCGAGCTGCCCGACCACGGGAGGCGGGGGCGACGCGTCGCCCAGCCCGACCCCGTCCGGCGGCACCACGGGCGACGCGACGGGCTCGAACCCGGACCAGAGCGGCCTGTCCACGCAGCTGGTGGCGGAGGGCCCCACGGCCGACGGAAGCGTCGCGGTCTCCCACACAGCGGAACCGGGCACGGCCTCGTCCAGCACGACGATCCCCAACGCGTGCGCGGGAACGGTGTACCGCACGGGCGTCCTGCCGGCGTCCTAGGGGCGGGACCCGTTCACGCCGGTACGGGGAGACGCGGGGAGGTGCTGGGCACCTCCCCTTCCGCCTGGACGGTGATCAGCCGCTGCGCTGATCAGCCGCGACGGCTCTTCCCGGCGGTGCGGACTAGCTTCGGGTCGTCTCGGGGCTCGCGGGCTCCGGGGAGTCCGCCGCGTCCGGGGCGCCTGCCGCGTCCGGGGCCGTGCCGGTTGCATCGGATTCCGTGAGCCCCAGCGCAGCGTCCCGCTCGAACTCCGCCTCGCGGCGCAGCAGGCGGAACCACATGAAGATCACAAAGCCCGCGAAGACGAACCACTCGCCGGTGTAGCCCAGGTTCTGGAACGCCTTCAGGTCGAGGCCGCTGCCCTGCGGCGCCGTCGCCGGTACCGCCGTCATCCCGGAGTCCGCCTTGTCGAGCGTGACCCAGGCGTCGTAGACGTCGTACGGGACGAGGTTCACCAGGGACGCCGCGCTGATCGCGCCGAGCTGTCCGGCCGGCAGTCCCCCCGCGGCGGACGCCCCGCCCGAGCCAGGGCTCTCGGAAGCCTGGAGCGCACCGGTGACGGTGACCTCACCCGGGGGGGCCGCGGGAGCCTTCGCGGCGCTCGCCGCACCGGGCACCCACCCACGTACGACGGGCAGCGCCTTGCCGGCGCCCCCCTCCGTGCGCAGCAGCGTCACCACGTAGAAGCCGGTCCTGCCGTCGAGTTCACGGTCGGGGACCAGAAGCTGCTTGCCGTAGTGCCCGGTCGCGGTGGCCCGCTTGCCGGACGTCTTCTGGTCCACGGGCAGCAGGGAGCCGAGCGGCCGGGGCGCGGCCTTCTCGTTCGCCGTCGACTGCGCCGAGGCGTCCTTGTGGCCCTGCACCCGGTCCTCGAAGCGGCCGAGCTGCCAGGAGCCCATGAAGATGCAGAAGGGGATGGCGAGCACGACGAACACGTTGATCCCCCACCACCGGGGGGTCAGGAGGAACCGGTACACCCTCCCCACGGTACGGCTCCCGCACGAGGACCCGGGCCGCGGGGTGGGCCCGGGCCGTGGGGTGGACCCGGTCTCGCGCGGGAGCGCCGCCGCGTCCGTCAGCTCAGATGCCGCGCCGCGAAGTCCAGCTCCAGCCGCACCTGCTTGATCCGCTCCTCCACGACGAGCGAACCGTGCCCCGCGTCGTACCGGTACACCTCATGCGTGGCGCCGCGCGCCACGAGCCGGTCCACATAGTTGTCGATCTGGCGGATCGGGCACCGCGGGTCGTTGACCCCCGCCGAGATGTAGACCGGGGCCTTCACCTCGTCCACGTACGTCAGCGGGGATGACGCGGTGAAGCGGTCGGGGACCTCTTCCGGGGTGCCGCCGAACAACGTGCGGTCCAGCGCCTTGAGGGCCTCCATCTCGTCGTGGTACGCCGTGACGTAGTCCGCGACGGGCACGGCCGCGAGGCCCACCGCCCAGACGTCCGGCTGGGTGCCGACGCCGAGGAGTGTGAGGTACCCGCCCCACGAGCCGCCCGCGAGGACGAGCCGGTCCGGGTCGGCGAGCCCGGACGATACGGCCCACTCGCGGACCGCCGAGACGTCCTCCAGCTCGATGAGGCCGACGCGGTGCTTGAGCGCGTCCGTCCATTCGCGCCCGTATCCGGTCGAGCCCCGGTAGTTGACCCGGACCACCGCGTACCCGTGGTCCACCCAGGCCGCGGGTCCCGCCGCGAACGAGTCGCTGTCGTGCCAGGTCGGCCCCCCGTGCACCTCGAACACGGTGGGCAGCGGCCCCGTGGCCCCCGCCGGTTTCTGGACGAGGGCGTGGATGCGGCCGCCGGGTCCCTCGACCCACACGTCCTCCACCGGCACGGACACCGGCGCCTTGAGCCCGGGCGGATCGAGGACCACGCCGCCCGACGTGGACCGGACGACCGACGGCTCGGCGGCCGACGACCACAGGTACTCCACACTGCCGTCGGGCCGCGCCGTCGCCCCCGACACCGTGCCCGGCGGCGTCTCGACACGGGTCTGCGCGCCCGAGCCGAACTCGTATCGCCACAGGTCGCTGCGGGCCTCGAAGCTGTGCGCGACCAGGAGCGCCGAGCCGTCCGGATACCACTCGGCGGAGACGTCACCGGGCAGGCCGAGGGCGAGATCGGTCTCCTCGCCCGACGCCACGTCCCACACCATCGGCTCCCAGCGCCCGCGCCGCTGATGCCCGACGAGGAGCCGGGTGTCCCCGTCCACCGGAGCGAAGCCCAGGACTTCCAGGCCCAGCTCCTGCGAACCGCCCTTGGTGTCGTCGAGCTCGGCGACCGTCGTCCCGTCGGGCCGCACCACACGCAGCGCCGAGTGCATGGCGTCCCCGTGCTCCGTGTGCTCGATGGCGATGAGGGTGCCGTCGTGCGAGAGGTCGCCGACGCCGGCCGACTCGCGATGCCGGTAGATCTCCTGGGGCGCGCCGCCGCCGCGGACGACATGGATCGTCGTGCCGTCCTCGTCCGTGGAGCGGCCCACGACCGCCGTCGAGCCGTCCCTCCCGATGGCCAGGCCCGCCGGGTACGAGGCTTCGAGCCCGTCCACCGCGGGAACGTCTTCGCCCCCGGCGAAGGGCTGGCGCAGCCAGACCCCGAACTCGTCCCCGTCCTTGTCGCTGAACCACCAGATCCACTCGCCGTCGGGGGACAGGACGCCGTCCGTCGTCCCGTTCGGCCGGTCCGTCGCTCTGCGCTGCTCGCCCGTCGTCCGGTCCCACGCGTACAGCTCGTACGTCCCCGTCGCGTTCGACACGAACAGGGAGCGGTCCGGCGCGTCCTCCGCCCAGTCGGGCAGGGAAACCCGCGGCGCGCGGAAGCGCTTCTCCCAGTCCGGCATGGATCCGCCGCCCGCCCCCCGAGGGGCCCCGTTGCTCTCAGTCATGGCCCCATAGTGCCTCCACCGGCCGACAATCCGCTGGCGAGGTTCCCCAGCCTGTGGATAACTTCCCGGCCATGTACTCCCTCTTGGCGACGAAGGCGACGCAGGTGACGAAGGCCTGACCCGTCACACGGGCGGCTCGGCGGGGGCCGGGCCGAGGGTCGTGGTGCCGGGCGCGGCGCGGTGTCCCAGACCCGTGCGGTACGTGTCGAGGGCGGCGTCGATGCGGCCCGTGCGGCGGTAGAGGTCGCCGAGCAGACGGCACAGGTCGGCCAGGTCGCCCGCCGCGCCCGCCCGTTCGAGCAGGCTCAGCGCGGTGACGTAGTGCTCCTCCGCGGCCTCGGCCGCCGCTGTCACCGGGGCGCTCCCCTCGGGGGCGCCCACGGCCCCCGACTCCTCCGCGATGATGCCGAGCAGCCGGTGCGCGCCCGCCGCGTGGACGGCGCCGCGCTCCGGGTTCAGGTCGCCGAGCAGGGCCCGCAGCAGCACGGCCGCCTCGTCGCTGCTGCCCCTGCGGCGCAGCACGTCGGCCAGCTCGACCTCGACCTGCGTCGTGTAGAGCACCGCCCGCTTGGCCGACAGCATGTCGCGCGCGGTCCTCAACTCCCTTTCGGCATCGGCGAGTCGGCCGTTCTGGGCGTGGACGTAACCGCGCATCCAGTGGCAGTGCGCGAGTTCGGTGCGGATCTGGAGCCGCTGGTACAGCTCTGCGGCCTTGCTCAGGGACGCGTCGGCCTCCGCGGCGCGGCCCTCGGCGAGGAGTGTGCGGGCCACCGAGCGGTGCATCTTGGCGACGAGCACGGGGTCCCCGGCCTGCGGGGCCAGTGAGAGCGCGAGCTCGGCGGCCTGCGCGGCGCGCGCGTGGGCGCCCATGTCCATGTATGGGGCGATGGTCGCCGTGTAGAGAAGCAACAGGGCGTCCGGGTCGTGCAGGCCGCTGGTGTTCAGCTCGTCGAGTGCGGACTCCAGGAGGTAGCACGCGTACCGCAGCTCTCCGGAGAGGTAGTGCGCGACGGCACGCGCGCGTACGACGGGGGCACGCTGAGGGAGTGGCGCGCCGGCCGCGACGAGCAGTGCCTCGGCGGCTTCGAAGTGGCGGTGGGCGTCGGGGAGTTCGCCGGTCTCCAGGGCGCACTCGCCGAGGCCGAGTTCGGCGGCGGCCTGTTCGGCGGCGAGGCCGTGCCGCTCGGCCTCGGCGCGCAGCTCCTCGTACAGGACGGCTGCCTCCTCGGCGGCGCCCGTGGTGAGCCCGCGCTGGGCCTCGGTGAGGCGCAGGCGCAGGCGGGTGGCGAGGTGGGCGGGCTGCCCCGTCGTGAGCTCCTCGTACGTCACACCGAGCCGCTCGGCGACGTGCCGCAGAGCGGCCTCGGAGGGGCGGACGCGGCCCGCTTCCAAGGTGGAGATGTAGGCGGGCGTGTAGGCGGGTTCGGCAACCTGACGCTGGGTCAGGCCGCGATCTGTACGCAGGCGGAGGACGCGGCGGCCTATGGGTTCGTCGGCGGGCTCGGCGGGCTCGGCGGGCGCGGCGGGCGCGGAAGACTCGGTGGGTGCGGAAGGCTCGGTGTCCGGTGCGAGGCCGGATTCCCCGTCCGGTACGGGGCCGGGGTCACCCGCCTCCGGGGTGCTGTCGTGCGTCATCGTGCGGCGCGCCGCCCTTCCTGTCCCGCTCCGTGGTTCCGCTCCCGCAACTGTCGCTCGTCGCAGGGCACTTGAGTCTCACCCCTTGTCAGCCGTCACGCCACCCCCTAGGTTGATCGATCGATTAAGTCTGATTAACCCAGCACTTATGTCCCCTACTTGAGTACCCGAGGTCCTCGTGCCGATACCCAAGTCCCCGCGCCGTTCTCTGCCCGCCGCGCTCCTCGCCGGTGTACTCGCGGCCGCAGCCCTCGGTGGCGCGGGCCTCGCCGGTCGCGCCGCCGCCGCCGAAGCCGCGGGCGGGTCCGACACGGGGACCCGCACGGTCGAGTACTTCGCCGACTCCCGCGGAGAGGGCCGTCACGTCCAGGTCCCGGCGGCCGTACCGGCGGAGATCCGCAAGGAGAAGCGCACACCCGCGACGGCCGCCCCGGACGGCCAGGTCACCGCGCTGCAGAAGACGGGCCCCTCCGAGGGTCGCCTCGACCTCGTGATCATGGGCGACGGCTACACGGCGGACCAGCAGGAGGACTTCAGGCAGGACGCCGAGTCCAAGCTTGATTCGATCTTCGCCATCGAGCCCTACAAGAGCTACAAAGGCCTCTTCAACTTCTGGCTCGTCAACACGGTCTCGAACGAATCGGGCGTCTCCGGAGACCCCACCCAGGACGTCGTCAAGGACACCGCGCTCAGTAGTTACTTCTTCTGTGACGACGTCGAGCGGCTGCTGTGCATCGACGAGAAGAAGGTCGACTCGTACGCGCAGCAGGCCCCGGACTCCGACATCGTCTTCGTCGTCTCGAACGCCACGAAGTACGGCGGCGCCGGTTACAGCGGCGTCCAGTCGACCGCCGGGCACACCGGCATCGCCACGATGTCCTCCGACAACGACCGCTCGTACCTGATCGGCGCCCACGAACTGGGCCACTCCATAGGCCTGCTGGCCGACGAGTACCAGTACGCGGGATACGGCAGGTACCCCGGCGCGGAGCCCGTCGAGCCCAACACCAGCATCCTGACGGCGGACGGCATGTCCGGCGCCAAGGCCAAGTGGTACCGCTGGCTCGGCGAGAGCGACCCGGCGGGAGGGACCGTGGGCGCGTACGAGGGCGGCGGCTACTACGAGTACGGGATCTACCGCCCGACCCAGAACTCGATCATGCGCGCCCTGGACACCGAGCAGTTCAACCTCGTCGGCCGCGAGGCCATGATCGCCGGCTTCTACCGCGACGCCGACGTGCTCACGGCCCGCACACCCACCACCCGCACCCTGCGCCCCCAGGACCACATCCGCGTGGACCTCGCACCGCTCGCCAAGGGCCTGTCCGACGTGCGCGTGCACTGGTACGTCGACGGAGTCGAGGTGCGCCGCGCCGCCGCCGAGCGCACCGTCACCGGCAAGGAGCTCGGCGCGCGCAAGGGCACGCACACGATCACCGCGACCGCCGTCGACAACAGCGCGTCGCTACGGGACCCGGCCGCGATCCGGGCGGCGTCCAACAGCGTCAGCTGGACGGTGAAGACGGGCAAGTGACGGGCCACGCGCGCGTGGGGGCGGTTCAGCGGCCGGTCTCGCCCTGTGCGACCTCCACGCCCGCGTGCAGGTCGTGGGCCGCGTCGGCGACCGCGCCGGCCGAGAGCACCGCGCACACCAGGAGCGCGCCGGCCAGCGCGCGCCGCAGCGCCCTGCGCGGGCGGGCCGCCGCGGCACTCGTGGCCAGCAGGGCGGTGACGCGCCGCGGCACCGGACCCGCCGTGACGGCGAGCGCCGTACGGGGCCGTGACCCGGCCCCCGGGACGCGGGCCGCGGCGAGGGCGGCCCGGCCGATCGCCCGCGCGGTGAGCGCCCGGTCGCCCGTCGCGGTGGCGGCGGACTCGTCGGCCCAGCGCTCGAGCGCGTAGGCGAGCGGTTCGCGCAGTCCGCGCAGCATCGGGTGCAGGGTGACGGCCAGTTCGGCCGTCGCGAGGAACAGATGGTGGCGGCCCGCGAGATGCGCGCGCTCGTGCGCGAAGAGCACCTCGCGCTCCCGCGCGTCGAGCGCCCGCAGCATCCCCGTCGTCACGACGATCCGGTCCGGGCGCCCCGGAAGGGCGTAGGCGTAAGGGAGTTCGTCCGGCCGTACGGAGAGTTCGTCAGCGGCGGCGGAAGCGGCGCGGGCCGCCCGCATCTCGCGCCGCTGCCGCAGCCCCGTACGGACCACCGCGAACGCGCCCGCCGCCAGCGCGAGCGCGGCGAGGACCGACGCGGGAACGAGCACCGGGGAGCCGTCGCCGAGGAGCGGTGGCGACAGATGTCCGACGGCGGCCACAGGAGGCAGCCGCAGCGCCCCGGCGGAGGCGAGGAGGCCGAGCGCGGCCGTGCTGGATCCGGCGAGGACCACGGAGAAGCCCGCCAGCGTCCAGGCCGCCGCGCGGGGCGGCAGCCACTCGGCGGCGCGGCGCGCGGCGGGCACGGCGAGCAGCGGCATGAGCAGCGGGATCCAGACGGCGAACATCATCGGCCGGCACCTCCGCGGTCGTCGCCGGTGCCGCCCTCGGCGCCGGTTTCGGCTCCGCCGTCGAGCAGCGCGCGCAGCATCTGCTCGTCCTCGGTGCTCAGCTCGGAGACGAATCGGGCCAGGACCGTGCCGCGGTCCTCGTCCTTGTCGAGCTCGGCGTGCATGCGGCGGGCCGTGAGCCCGTGCGCGTCCTGCGCGGGCCGGTACGCGTAGCCGCGGCCCGCGCGGTCACGGGTGACCGTCCCCTTGGCATGGAGCCGGGTCAGGATCGTGGTCACGGTGGTGCGGGCCAGGTCGTCGGCGAGTGCCCGCTGCACCTCGCCGGGGGTGAGCGGTGTCTCGGCGGCCCAGAGCGCGGCGAGGACACTCGCCTCGAGCTCGCCCGCGGGACGCCGTTCCTGCTCCTCGGCCATGGGAACGATCCTCCGCTCTTCTTCGTCTACAGTTGAGTAGACCGTCTACACGACTGTAGTCGTATGGTCGGCGTGCCGACTCGCGGTCGCCGTTCAGCCCATTATGAGACGACTGAGAGGAGCGGCCCCATGGCCGTAGACCCCCTCGCCGCCGCCCAGGCGGTGAACGTGCTGGACGCGGGCTCCCTCCTGGCCGCTTTCGGCGCCCTCGGCGTGGCCGTCGTCCTGTTCGCGGAGACCGGACTGCTCGTCGGGTTCTTCCTGCCGGGCGACTCGCTGCTCTTCACGGCCGGCCTGCTCTGCGCGGGCGGCTCGTACGGCCCTGTCCACCTCTCGCTGCCGCAGGTCCTGGCCGCCGCCGTGGTGGGCGCGCTGGCCGGGGCGCAGGCGGGGTACTGGATCGGGCGGCGCGGCGGACGCGCGCTCCTCGCCCGCAGCAGAGCCAAGCGGCTGCACGAGGGGGCGGCCCGCGCCGAGGAGCTGCTCGATCGGTACGGCCACGCCAAGGCGATCGTCCTGGCCCGTTTCGTCCCCGTCGTCCGTACGGTGCTCAATCCGCTGGCCGGAGCACTCGGGGTGCCGGCGCGGGTCTTCACGGTGTGGCAGATCGTCGGCGGCCTCGTCTGGACGGTCGGCCTGGTCCTCGCGGGCTACGGACTCGGCTCGTCGGTGCCGAACGTCGACCGTTACCTCCTGCCGATCGTCGCCCTCGTCGTCATCGTCTCCCTGATCCCGCTCGCCCTGGAGGTGTGGCGCTCCCGCGCCAGGTCACGCGAGCGCCGCGCCGCGGAGGAGGGCACATCATGACCGCACCTCTCGCCTTCGGCGGCGCGTCCGTGGACGGCGGTCTCTACACGTGGGTGACCGACCTGGCGCACAGCACTCCGCACGCGGTGGACGCCGTCGTGTCCGGCTGGTCGGACTACGGGCTCGCGCTCTTCGCCGTACTGATGATCGCGGCGTGGTGGCGCGCGAGAGGCGAGGGCGGCGTCCGGATGGCCCGGGTCCTCGCGTCCCCGGTCATCGTCGTGGTCGCCTACGCGGCGAACTCCGTACTCAAGTCGGTCGTCGACGAACAGCGCCCGTGTCGCACGCTCCACACGGTCACCGTGGAGGCGTGCCCGGCACTCGGGGACTGGTCGTTCCCCAGCAACCACGCGGTGATCGCCGCCGCGGCAGCCGTCACGCTGCTGCTCGCCGACCGCCGCATCGGCCTGATCGCGGTCCCGGCGGCGGTCCTCATGGGCGCCTCCCGGGTGTGGATCGGCGTGCACTACCCGCACGACGTGGCAGTGGGCCTGGCCGTAGGCGCCACCCTGGCTCTCTTGCTCACCCCACTCGCGACCCGGGCCGCCCCACAGGTGGACCGCCTGAGATCGACCCGCCTACGGCCCCTGGTGTCGACACAGTGACGGGCAGGGGCGCGACAAAACAGGGCGGCGCCCCATACCCGTAGACCTGCCCGAGGACCGGAATCCCGAGAGCCTGAATACGGCGGACGCCACCCTGCGCGACGTCGTCGGCGACCGTACGCGACAGCCGGCTCGCGCCGTCCGTCGAGATCACCGTCACCCTGTCCCACGGCGCTCAGCGGCTCGGACGCCTTCGCGACGACGCTCGGCAGCACCTCGACGACCATCTGGAGCTCCGCGGCGTCGCCGTACCGTGCGAACGCGTCGGCCTTCTTGTGCATGGCCTCCGCCACGAAAAGCCGTCCGGCACCGCTCCACCGTTCGTGCCCTTCGCCCTCAATAATTCGCGCCACGAATTGCCGACGATTTTCGGCGCAGGCAGCCGTGCACAGCAGAACTCGGCCGCCCTTCCGTAGGAATCCCCATAAATCGGGGCCCGTCGGATGGATGGCGTTAAGGCCGTTACCTGCGCGAGGCGAGTCCGTTGAACCCGGCATGCGGACGCGATCTTGCGGCCGTATCCGTCCAGCAGAAGGAGAACGTGATGTCTCGCATCGCGAAGGCCGCCGCTGTCGCGCTCGGCACCGGCGCCGTGGTGATCAGCGGTGCCGGCCTGGCCATGGCCGACGCCGGCGCCCAGGGTGGGGCCGCCGACTCGCCCGGCGTCATCTCGGGCGACGCCGTCCAGGTCCCGGTCCACGTCCCGGTCAACGTCTGCGGCAACACCGTGGACGCCATCGCTCTGCTGAACCCGGCCTTCGGCAACGCCTGCGCCATCGTCGGGGACCACGACAACGGCGGCGACCACGGGGGCGACAACGGCGGCGACGACGGCGGCTACGGCGGCTGACACCCTGACAAAGGCCCCCGGCGCGGATGCGCGGGGGCCTTTTCTCATGAGTGACGCGGATTATGCGTACCGATACAAATGCCCGTGCTCGATCATGGAACTCGGCTTCACTTTCCAGGGCGGCATCGGCTCGTCAAGAGTCACGACACGCCCCGCCCCCGTCGACCCTCCGGCCGGCAAATAGGGGGCCGAGTCGGGGTATTTCCGGTGCCAGCGTGACCAGAGCAGATCGACGAACGCGTGGTTGAACCAGAAGACCGGATCGTTCACGGAGCCCGCCCCGAGCATGTGCCCGCCGACCCACCGGTGCACCTGGTTGTGGTTACGGAACTTGCCGTTCCCCGCCCCCGGGGTCCAGCCCTCGACCTTGTTGCGGAACCCGTGCGATGACGTCGAGTTCCACGGCGCGGAGTCGTACAGCGAATCCCGCATCGCCCAGGCCAGTTCGTCCTTCGTGGGCAGCTCGATCGGATTGTGGGGGCGGCCGAAGTCCCGGGTCAGGAACTCGCCCTCCGTCACGCCTTCCTTGATGGGCCAGTGCCCGTTCCCGTAGGCGAAAGGGCCCGTCATCACCCGCCGGTCGGAGCGTCGGCCGTTCCCGCCGAGGAACCCCTCGCCCCACAGCGACGACGTCGGGGAGCGGTCCACCGTCCAGTCCCAGTAAGGGACGGAGACTCCGGGATCCACTCGCTGCAGGGCGCCTTCGAACTCGAGGAGGAACTGCCGGTGCCAGGGCAGAAATGTCGGCGCCATGTGCGCGACCCGCTGCCCGCCGTCCCCGTCACCGACGTAGAACGCCACGTGCATGCGCACGAATTCGTCGTACTGCCCCTTGCGTTTGACCGCGAGCAGCGCGGACACGAACCGCTTCTTCTGCGCCGCCGTGAGCGAGCTCTGGTTCTGCCGCGTGTACACCAATGCTGTCCCCCTTCTTCAACTTCGGCTCTGCCGTGGCGCTCAGAGCGCGTGCCGGCGCAGCATCTGGTCGCCGAGCTCGTCCACGGCACCCCTCGCCGCGGCCAGGGGGGTGGGATACGACTGGTAGTGGTCGACCATGCTCAGATAACTGCCGTCGGCGCGGCGCATCAGATGCAGCGGCCGGCCGTCCACCGTGACGTCCCAGTGCCCGGACCGTTGCCAGGAGTCCTGCCCGGACCGCTGCCCGATGTGCGCGCGCATCATCGGGCCCTGCCCTCGTGCCCCGCGGATGTGGCGGCCGCGGTAGGTCTCCTCGAAGTCCCCGCCGACCGCGTCCTTCAGGTCGTCCTGCGGGTGGCGGAAGGCCCGGCCGACGAGAGCGGCGGCCGGCACCACGGCGGCGGCGAGTGCGACCCCGATCAGCCGCCGCACCACGGTCCGGCGCGTCACGAGCCTCCGGCCGGCGGGACCGATACCGACAGGCGGGGTACGGGCTTCCACTGGCGTCTCCTCTTCCGGACCTCAGGATCTCCGCGTGCGGGTCACGCGATGTCGAGCGCCGCTCCCGGCGCCGTCGTCAGAAGCGGCGTGACGAGCGCGGCCTCGGGCAGTGCCACGCCCGGCAGGCCGAAGCGGTCGCCGATCGGGCCGGTGAGCGGCGGGTTCACCGACGCTCCGGGGGTGGCCGTCCGCACGTCGGACCCCGCGGTGGTCAGGCCCAGGTGATCGATCTTGTGGTCTCCCGTCACCTGGGAAAGTGGGGCCTCGACCCGCGTGTCGGGCAGCTGGCTGCTGAGCGGTACCGCCGGCAGCAGGGGCTCGGGAAGCATCCGCCCGGCCACGAAGCGCGGGGCGTCCGGCCCGCCCGGCACCGGGATCGGCACCCCGGTCGACAGCTCGGGCGCCTTCACGTGCAGCGCGTTCTCCACGCCGGTCAGGGGAACCGCTACGGGTACCTGCTCGCCCGCGGCGGCGGGAGCGGCGCCCGCGCCCCCGGCGGCGAGGCAGCCGGCCAGTACAGCGAGCGTCCCTCTGGCAGTTGACTTCATGTCGGACACGGATCCTTTCGGGCTTCGCGGTACTTGTCACCGCGAAAGGAGTAACGACGGGCGGGTGGTATCAGTGCAAACTTCCCTCGCCCGGTGCAATCGGCCGATGTATGTATCAGCTGGTCCAGAAGTCCCACCAGCGCGTCAGGATCAGCATCCCGATGATCCCGACGTGCAGCACGGGCACGACCCACGTGAACTCACCGAAGAACGACCGCAGCCAGGACGGCGCGGGCAGGAACCCGTTGCGCACGTTGAACGACGTCACGTACCAGAACATGACGATCGTGGCGACCCACGCCAGACAGCACCACAGGCACAGCGAGTTGATCCGGTACAGCGACTGGAACTGCAGCCACGTGCAGAATCCGACCCCGAACAGCGTGCCCGCGTTGAACGTCAGCCAGTACCAGCGGGGGAACCTCGCCCGCCCCAGCAGACTCATCCCCACACAGATCACGACGGCGTAGGCCGCGAGCCCCAGCATCGGGTTCGGGAACCCGAACACCGACGCCTGGGCGCTCTTCATGATGTTCCCGCAGGACACCACGGGGTTGAGGCTGCATCCCGGCGTGAAGTTCGGGTCCTCGAGCAGCTTGAACTTGTCGATCGTGATGACCCACGCCGCGAGCAGCCCCGCCGCACCGGTGATCACCAGAAGCAGCGCGAAACCCAGGGAACGGGACTCCGGGGCGGCGCGCGGTGACTCAACCGAGCTTTCACTGTGCCGAGTTGGGCCCGACTGCCATGGCATCCGGGCCGGGCGTCCCTCGGTGTTCGTGGTTCCCATAGGCCACTTCCTTCTGGTCAGACGCGCAGCTTGCGTACGGGGAGCAGGCAGTGGGCCGCGCCGTTCAGCGTCGCCTCGTCGCCCGCGAACGAGGCGAGATCCTCCTCGGCGACCGGGCTGCCGGGCACCGCCGACGTCCAGGGACGCGTGGTGAACACGAAGTACGCGTAACCGCGTTCGGCCGCGGCGGCCAGCCACTCGGGCGGCGCGACGCACTGGGCGTTGAGATACGGCATGTTGACGACGGCCTGACCGGCCTCGACGAGCAGAGAGACGGGGAAGCTGGGCTTGCCCGCGGCGTCCACGACCTTGCCGACCGGCAGACCGTTGTTCTCCAGGAGGGCCCGTACCGCTTCGGTCGATGCCTCCTGTCCGCCCGCGCCGTCTCCCAGGGAGTAGGCCAGCAGGAAGGGCATGTCCCCTGCCTCGTCCGGGTGTTCGCCGCTCCACGCGATGACGGCGAGGGTGCCCAGATCGATGGCGCGGAAAGCGCGGTTCTCAGTCGGCGTTGAAGTCACCACGGCAGCGTAGCCACGCGCGACGGGCGCCCCGGCGACCTTTCACCCGCTTGGGGGAACGTCCCCCACTCGAACGAGAATTGGGGCGCGCCGGACATGCCGAGAGGCCGATCCGGGGCCGCTCGGCGCGGTGGGACCAGCCTCTCGTCGGCCTGTGTGCCGCTGCGCGCCAAGAGTGCGCGAAGGAGTGTGTCAGCCGTTGTGGCCGCTGTTGCCGAAGGCCGGGTTGAGACCGGCGATGCCGTTGACGGTTTTCCCCACGACGTTGACCGGAACGTCGACGGGCACCTGGGCGACGTTGCCCGAACCGACGCCGGGGGAGCCGGCCGCCGCACCCTCTGCGTCGGCTCCGCCGTGGGCGAAGGCGCTGCCCGAAGCGGCGCCCGCAGCGATACCGGCCGCGGCCATGACCAGAGCAGCCTTCTTGGCGGTGTTCATCAGTCAACTACTCGGTCGTGGAACGACTGGGATTGCTGCTCGAGTCATCACTGGCTGTGATGGGTTCGGCTGCGTCCAGGACTCACGCGATGAGGGTGAGTTCGGGGGCCGTTGACTGAGCCCCGCAGACCCACACCATCCAGCCGCGTTGGCGGATGTTGTGGGACGCGTTGCGGTCCGCGTGCTCAACGAAGCCGCAGACCCGGCACACGAAGACGGCCTGGGCAGGCCGGTTTCCGCGTGCGGTGTGATGACACTGGGAGCATTCCTGGCTGGTGTACGCCGGATCGACATACACGACCGGGGCTCCGGCCCGCTTCGCCTTGTAGGCGATGAAGGCGCCGAGCTGGGCAAAGGGCCAGGAGTGGATCGTGACGCGTTGGGGCTTTCTCAGCCGTGCCCGCTCGCGGATGCCCGTGAGTGTCTCCAGGGCGATCCCGCGACCGGTGCGTTCAGCCTCCGCCACGATCCGCTTGCTGATCTTGTGGTTGATGTCCTTGTTCCGCCGGGCTTCCCTGCCCGCGTACTTCTTCGCCCGCCGCCTGCCGGACTTGGTGTTCTTCTTCTGCAGCTTGGACCGCAGTTTCCGGTCACTCTCGCGCTTGCGGTTGATCTGCCTGCCGCAGTGGCGCTCACCATCGGAGGTCGCCGCGATGTTCACGATCCCCAGGTCCACCCCGAGGAACCCGGCCGGATGAGAGTTCAGGGCGGCTTCGGCGATCTCGCACGTCGCGATCAAGAACCACTTCCCGCCCTGGAACACCAGGTCGGACTCACCCCGACGGTGTCCAGCCAAAACCTCCAGCTGCCCGGCCTGCCCCGTGAACGCCACACCCTTCAGCCGGCCGGCCGTGGTCCAGATCGACACCGTTTGCTGCTCGTGCTGCCAGGACAGCATCCGGTCGTCGTAAGGCTGCGCCGCCCGGGGCCGGAAGACCACCGGCTTGCCCGAGGCCCGGGCGTGCCGCTTCGTGCCGGGCCGCCCGTACCGTCCCGCCCTCAGGTTCGCCTTCAAGGTGGTGTAGGCGTCACAGGTCTTCTTGATCGCGTGCTGGGCAGCCTGCGCCCCCAACCCCCACCTGACCCGGATCTCGGCATAGGTGTGCTTGCGTAAAGCCAGCGGGCGAAGCGCATTCTCCTCGAACGCGACCTGGGCGGCCCAGGTGGCGGCCTCGTTGCAGGCGTGCAGGGTCGCTTCAAGTGCCGCCGCCTGTACGGGCGTCGGCAGCAGCTTCACCCGCACCACCAGCTTCACGAGCAGCGAACCTATACACCTGGACGAAGACCCACCACACGTCCGCCCCCGCCCCACCCGAACGAGCGACACCCACCCCGGCCCACCCCGGGCCCTGCCCGCGCACACCGGCAGAGCCCAGCTCCGCGGAACGCCTCCCGGCCGCTCCGCGGCCGTCATGGCCTGCGGCACATCACGGCGACGCACCCCGTGGATGCGATTCCTCCCGGGCATGAACGCCCGGGGCTCCTCGCAAGAATCCGCTGAAACCTTCCCGATAGGGGTTCTTGCGGCTTATGAGGCTGGTTGTGCGGCGGGCGGCTGGAACACACCCGCGAAGATCGCTACTTGCCGAGGGGAAGGCCACCGAGAAGTCCGGCCGGGGCGCCCGCGCCGGCGTCGTTCACGTTGTCCGCCGTGTTCTGCACCGTGTTGAGGACCGAGCCGTCCCGCTCCGTGTCGAGCATGTTGGTGTGCAGCGGCTGGGCGTCGAGCACCGACTGGTGGCTCAGGGTGTCGATCGCGCCGTTGAGGCTCGTCGGCGTGAGGTCGGAGGCGAACGCGGGTGCGGCTGCACCGGCGATGACCATGGATCCGGCGACGACGACGGCGGCCTTCAGGGGCTTCATCATGTTCCTTCCTTGGGGTGACGATTTGTCACCAGCGACGGAATATCCAACGAGCGTCCCCGGCAACGGAAACTCTGAGGTCAGGGGATTTGCCGAACCCACTCGAACGAAGGGCCGTGGAGTTCTCATATGAGATTTAGGAAGAGGTGAATTGTCGGCGCAGGGCGCCCGATCGGGCACGGCCGGGACGTGAAAAGCCCGCCGCGCCGGTAGGAGACCGGCGCGGCGGGTGGGGGTGCCCGTTTCGTCACGGGCGCGCCCCCGTCAGTTGGGCAGGACGGAAGTCTGGGGGAGCGCCGGCGTCTTCGGGAGCGTGGCGGTGGACTGCTGGGACGCCGTGGACGGGAGCGGGAGTCCGGTCGACGGGAGTGTGGGGAGCTTGGGCAGGCCGGGCAGCGTCGGCGCGGGCAGCCCGCTGCCGAGCAGGGTGGCCGCGAGCAGGTTCACCAGGGCGGTGACGACGTTCGTGGCCGCGGTGGCGACGCCCGCGACGTCACCCGCGGTCGACGCCTTGAGCAGTGCGTCGACGGCGGTCTGGAGCGCGGTCAGGGCGTCGCCCTTCACGTCCTTCCGGGCCGCCTTGGCGTCGTCGGGGACGCCCGACTTCGGTGTTGTGGTGGTCGCGGGGACGGTGGCCTTGGCGGTGTCGATGGCCGCCTTGATCGCGTCCGCGTGCTTCTGTGCCGCCTCGGCGGACAGCTTTCCGTCGTCGGCCTTGAGGACCTCGGTGAGCAGGTCCGTGACCGGGGTCACGACGGAACTCATGCTGCCGAGTGTGCCTACCTGGCCCAGCAGCGCATCCGCTCCGGGAACCGGTGCGCGCAGTGCCTCGACGCTGCTGGAGCTTCCCGGGTCGTTTTCGGCGGCTATCGCGGGAGCGGCGGTGCCGAGGAGGATTGTCGCGCAAAGAGCGGTGGTGGCAATGCGCCGTACGGGCTGATGGGCATGTGTGTTGCCTTCCGGTGGTGTGTGTCTGATCTTGTGACCACCGTGGGATGGCTGATCGCACTACGCAACCGAGCGGCGACACGCCGTGCGCGATCACTCTCGTCTCTCGGCGTGTCGTGCCAGATGGGCGCCCGTTCGGGTGTCTCTGGGACTCTCCCCCCATACGGCGCAACGAACGCAAGAACGGCCGCCCCGAACGGGGCGGCCGCGGAAGGGTCCGGGGGGAACCGGATCAGTTGGCGCAGTGGCTGCCGAACGTCGGGTTCAGCAGGCCGATCACATCGACCGTGTCGCCGCAGAGGTTCACGGGGACGTGGACGGGAACCTGGACGGTGTTGCCCGAGATCACGCCGGGGGAGTGGGCGGCGGCACCCTGCGCGTCACTGCTGGCGGCGGCGACGCCGGCGGAGCCGGCCAGAGCGGCGGCGGCGACGGTGGAAAAGACAAAGGCCTTCGCGGTACGCGACATGGAGAAGTGCTCCTCGGTCGGTTGATACGTCTCCGGGGCAGGCGCCCGGCTCGTGGATCAACGCGCGCCACCCGTGCGGGGTTGCGCCCCCGATCGGGTGACTGCACGGCGCGGACTTCTCCGCTTTCACCATTCCGACACACATGTCGGGTTTCACAGATAAATACTCATCTGTCGCTACAGTGACTCACCTCCCAGCCCGGCGAGGCGGGGCGCAGAAGTGCTTTCCGTCCAATGTGACTTTCGCATCCTCATTCCGTGATTCAGAAGCTCTTTGTCCCTGAAAGGGAATCGGTCATGCGTCATCACCGGGGCTCGTTCCTGCGCCGTACGGCGGTGGGCGCCATTTCTCTTGCCGCGCATTCCGCGACGTGTGGCGCCGCGGCCCGTCCGGGCGGGGCGAACGGGCGCGGCGGCCTGGTCGCGTACAAGGGCGACCGGGGCGTCAAGGGCGACGCGCTGAGTGTCGCCCCGGGGTGCCGGGCCCGGCCCGTCGCCCTGGGGAACGCGGCCACCCCGGACGACGACGTGCTCAATTCGGGCATCAGTGAACCGGGACGCGCGCAGCCGCGAAGGGTCCCCGCGTACGCCACCACCCTCGGCTACGACCCGGACGTCTTCGCGCTCGGCCGGAGCGTCAGGCGGCGGGGGCCGGGGCCCGGCCTTCGGACGACATCGCGGCGGGACACGGCCTGGATCGGCGTGCTCTTCGCAGCGGTCGACGCCAGGCCCTAGCGCGTTTCCCTCCTCCATCACGAAGGGAAGCGCGCATGCAACCGACAGCGACACCCCCTCGACCGCGTGTCCTCCATGTCACCCAGCCCGTCGACGGCGGAGTGGCCCGCGTCGTCCGTGATCTGACCGAGGCACAGCTCTCCGCGGGCATGCGGATCAGCGTGGCCTGCCCGTCCGACGGGCCCCTGGCCGGGTCGCTGCGCCGCATCGGCTGTGACGTCCTGCCGTGGCAGGCGACCCGCTCGCCCGGGCCCGGCATCGCCCGCGAAGTCCGTGGCCTGGCGCGGCTCGTGGCGCAGGTGCGGCCGACCCTCGTCCACGCGCACAGTGCCAAGGCCGGCCTCGCCGCCCGCCTCGCCGTGCGCGGCCGGGTCCCCACCGTGTTCCAGCCGCACGCCTGGTCCTTCGAGGCGGTCGACGGCCCCACCGCCCGGCTCGCCCTCGAGTGGGAGCGCCGGGGCGCGCGCTGGGCCTCCCGGGTCGTCTGCGTCAGCGAGGCGGAGCGCGCGACGGGCGAGCGCGCCGGGATCACCGCGCGCTGGGACGTCATCCCCAACGGCGTCGACCTCACCCGCTTCGTGCCCGCTCCCGAACCGCGCGAGGCCACCGCCGATCCGCTGGTGGTCTGCGTCGGGCGCATCTGCCGCCAGAAGGGCCAGGACGTCCTGGTGCGCGCCTGGCCCCTCGTGCAGGAGAGGTTCCCGCGGGCGCGGCTCGTGCTGGTCGGGGACGGGCCCGACGCGGCGGCGCTGCGCCGGCAGGCCACCGCCTCCGTGCGGTTCGTGGGGGCCGACGACCCCGTGCCCTGGTACCGGCAGGCCGACCTCGTGGTGCTGCCGTCCCGCTGGGAGGGCATGGCGCTCGCGCCTCTGGAGGCGATGGCCTGCGGACGGCCCGTCGTCGTCACCGACGTGGACGGCGCCCGCGAGAGCCTGCCCGCAGGCCTCGCGTCCCACTGCCTCGTACCGCCGGACGACCCCGCCGCGCTCGCCCGCACGCTGACCGGTCTGCTGCGCGACCCCCACCGGCTCGGCGCGCTCGGCGGTCTCGCCCTACGGCACGCGCGGGCGCACCACGACGTGCGGCGCACCGCCGACGCGGTCGCCGACGTGTACCGCGAACTTCTGGGCGCGGAGCCCACCGAGTGCAGGGAGCCCCTCAACACGTGACCGCGGAACGTACCGTTGCCTCCCCCGCGGGGCAGCCACGCGCCACTGCACCGAGCACCCTCCTGGCCTCGGTCATCCCGCCACGCGCCGAGGCGGGCGGCCGCCCGTCGCCGGCGGGCAGACGCGCGGCCGCGCGGCACTCCTCCTGCACGTCCCTCCTCGCGGCGGACGGTACGGCCGCAGTGGTGAGCACCCTCGTGATCGCGCCGGTCCAGCGCCACCCGCTGCTCGTGATCGCGCTGGCCGCCGGTGTCGCGGCGGCGAACGTGCGCGCGGGCCTCTACCGCGGCGACGCGCCCCGTCTCCTGCTCGACGACTGGCCCGCGATCGGCGGCCGCATCGTGGTGATCTGGTGCGTCATGGCGGCCGTCCTCGCCGGGTTCCCGCAGCTCGATCCGCTCCCCGCCGGCACGCTCGCGGCGTGCGTCGCCCTGCACTGCCTCCTCGCGGGCGCGGGCCGCGGCCTCGTCTACTGGCGGCGCCGTGAGGCTGCCGCGTGCCGCCCCTGCCCGACCCTCCTCATCGGCCCCGAGACCCTCGCCAGGCCGGTTGCCGCCGCCCTGCTGCGCCACCCGCGGTCGGGGGTGCGCCCGGTCGGCATCCTTGCGGACAAGGAGCTGGAACACCCGCCCGACGACGACGGACCCGACCTGCCCGTCCTCGGCACGGCCGACGAACTGCGCCGCGCGATCCTCCAGAACGGGGTGCGGCGGGCGCTCCTTCTGGAGGGGGCGGCGCCTGACCGGGCGGCCTGGCTGGCGGTGCTCGGCGAATACGGCTGCGGCGTCTGGGAGTTCGACCCGGCGGCCGCCCCGTACCCGGCGCGCTCCGGTGACGCGGCCCGGCACCTCGCGGGGTTCCGCTATCGTCCGCGGCCGCCCGCCCGCCGCCGCGGCAGTGCCGGCAAGCGCGCGCTCGACCTCGTCGTCTCCGGCACCCTCCTCGTCCTGACCAGCCCGGTCCTGCTGGTGTGCGCCGTGTGGCTGCGCCTGGCCGAGGGGCCCGGCGTCGTCTTCCGGCAGGAGCGCGTCGGGAAGGGCGGGAAGCCCTTCACGCTGCTGAAGTTCCGCACACACCGCCCGAGCGACGCGATGGAGTCCGCCACCCGGTGGAGCGTCGCGGACGAGAAGCGCATGGCCTGGTTCTGCCGCTTCCTGCGGCGCACCTCCCTGGACGAGCTGCTCCAGCTGTGGAACGTGTTCCGCGGCGACATGAGCCTCGTCGGCCCGCGCCCCGAACGCCCTTACTTCGTCATGCAGTTCAGCCAGACCCACCCCGGGTACGCCGAGCGGCACCGCATGCCGACCGGCATCACCGGTCTCGCCCAGATCCACGGCCTGCGCGGCGACACCTCCATCGAGGACCGCGCCCGATTCGACAACGCGTACATCGACAGCTGGTCGCTGTGGCAGGACATCAGCATCCTGGTGCGCACCGCGGCCGCCCTCGTACGTTCCACAGGGAGTTGACCGGGTGACTGCCTCTCCCGCGGATGCCGGACTGCGTACGGCTCCAGGTCCGACAGGTGCGCGGCCCTCGCCGGCCGCCGCGTTCGTCGCCGTCCTCGGCCGGTACGCGCCCGTGCTCCCCGTCCTCCTCATGGTCGCCGTGCTCGGCCTGCCGCTGACGCCCGGCTCGGCGGGATCCGGGGGCGGCAGTCTCGCCGACGCGGTCTCCGGCCTGGTCGTAGCCGTCTGCGTGGCCGTGACCCTGCGCCGCGCCGAGCGCCCCCTGACACGTACCGCCGCGATCATCCTCGGGATGCCCGTCGTCGGGATCGCCCTCGCCGCAGCGGGCGCCGGCTCGCCGTCGACCGTGCTCGTCGGCATGGTCCGCTACTGCCAGATCTTCGTCCTCGTCCCCGTGTCCGTCCTGGTCCTGGTCCGTGACCGCCGCGACTTCCGGCTGCTCGCCTGGTCGTTCGTGGGGCTCGCCCTGTGGCAGGGCGGCATCGGCATCCACCAGTACCTGACCGGGACTGGCGCCTCGTACATGGGCGAGGACATCCGCGCCGTCGGCACCTTCGGCCCCACGGACGTCATGGGAATGGCGACGGTGGTGTCGTACGGGCTCGTGGCCGCCCTCGGGCTGGCCCTCGGCGCCCGCACCGCCGCCCGGCGCACGCCCGCCCTGCTGTGCGCGCTCGCCCTGCTCCTGCCGCTCGCGCTGTCCTTCAGCCGGGGCGCGTGGATCGCGACCGTCGTGGCCTGCGGCGCGCAGGTGCTGCTCGCCGGGGTGCGGCGCGCCGTCCGCCTGTTCGCCGTGACCGCCGCGGTGGCCGTCGTCCTGGTGGGCGGCTTCGGCGTCGGGACGCAGATGCTCCAGGAGCGCATGAGCAGCATCACGCAGGTCGCCGACGCCCCGGACCAGTCCGTCACGGACCGGTACACGATGTGGGCCGCGGCGGTCGACATGTGGAGTGAGCACCCGGCGACGGGCGTCGGCCTCAAGGGGTTCGTCGCCCAGCGTGACAGCCACGCCTCGCTCGCGCTCTCCTCGGGCAGCGACACGGAGGGCGCGGGCGCCGCGTTCAAGCGCCAGCCGCTGCTGTCCCCGCACAACATGTACCTGCTGATCCTCAGCGAGCAGGGACTGATCGGCCTTGTCGCCCTCGCGGGCGGCTGGGTCGCGCTGCTGCTGCTCGCCCTGCGCCGCCTCGGCCGCGGCGCGAGCACGCGGCCGGGCCCGGACTGCGGCCTCGTCGCGTGCGGCCTGCTCGGCTGGCAGCTCGTGGACTTCGTGTACGCCGACATCGGCGGTCCGTCGACCGTCCTGACCGCCCTCGTCATCGGCCTCGTCGCCTGGTGGGGCATGGCGCCGCAGGCGTCCTTGAAGGAGGCGGCGACGCCGTGACCCTCCCCACCGCGGACGGCGAACCACGGACGGCCGTGGGCCTGCCCGTCCAGCTGCGGACCGAGCCGCCCGCCGCCGAGCCCTCCGGAGCGCCGAACAGCCGCCTCGCGCGGGCCGCGCTGCTCACGGCCCTCCTCTCGGCCGCCGGGGCGATCCTCGGCCTCGGCCGCGACCAGTCCCTCGCGCACCTCTTCGGCGCGGGCAGCGAGACCGACGCGTTCCTGGTCGCCTGGACGGTCCCGGAGTTCGCCGCCACGCTCCTCATCGAGGACGGCCTGGCGTTCGTGCTCGTGCCCGCGTTCAGCGCGGCCGTCGCCCGCCGCGCGCAGGCCGGCGGAACCGATCCCGTACGGACCCTCGTCTCGTCGTCACTGCCCCGCTTCGGCCTCGCGTTCCTGGCCGCGGCCGCGCTGCTCATCGCCGGTGCCCCCTTCCTCGTGCACGTCCTGGCGCCCGGCCTGCCGGACCCCCGACTGGCCGTCGACTGCACACGGTTGACCGCCACCTGCGCCCTCACGTTCGGCCTGACCGGATACTGCAGCGCGGCGCTGCGGGCGCACGGCTGCTATCTGCCGCCCGCCGCGATCTACGTCGCGTACAACATCGGCATCATCGCCACGATGCTCGTGTGCGGGACGCGCTTCGGCGTGCGGTCCGCCGCGATGGGTGTGGCCGTCGGCGGATGTCTGATGGTGGCGATCCAACTGCCCGCGTTCCACCGGAGGTTGACCTCGGTGAAGGCCGCCGAGAGGCTCGCGGGCGAGGCCGGGGACGAGGCCGCGGCCAAGGGGCGGGCCATGCACCTCGGGCTCATCGCCGCCGTCCTGACGTTCGCCCTGTGCAAGCAGTCGCAGGTGTTCATCGAGCGCTTCCTCGCCTCGTCGCTCGCCGCGGGCTCCATCTCGCACCTGAACTACGCGCAGAAGGTGTCCCAGTTGCCGATGGTGCTCTCCCTGATGCTGTGCACCGTCACGTTCCCGGTCGTGGCGCAGGCCGTCGCGCGCGGCGACATCGCGGCGGCCCGCGCCCGCGTCGAGCGTGACCTCGGCCTCGCCGCCTGCGTGGTCCTCCTCGGCGCCGCCGCGATCTTCGCCTGTGCCCCGCAGATCACCCATGTCCTGTTCCAGCGAGGCGCGTTCACCGCCGACGACACCGCCGCCACGGCGTCCGTCATGCGCGTCTACGCACTCGGCCTCCTCGGCCACTCCATGGTGGGCGCCCTGGTCCGCTCCTACTTCTCGGCGGGCCGCCCCACCTGGTACCCGGTGGGCGCGATGGCCGTGGGCATGGGCGCCACCGCCGGCGTGGGCTCCTGGGCGGTCGACCTGTGGGGCGTACGGGGCATCGCCGGCGCCAACGCGTTCGGGATCACCCTCACCGCCGTACTCCTCCTCGCCGGGATGGACCGGCGCAGCGTCCCGGTCGACGTCTCCAGGGTCCTGGCCGAGATGGGCAAGCCGCTGCTCGCCGCCACGGGCGCGACCGTGGCGGGGCTGATGGCCGCGGCCTCCTTCACGTCGCCGCTCGCGGCGGGCGCCGCCGGGTGTCTCGCCGTGACGGCCGTGTTCGTCCTTCTCCTGTGGGCACTGAGGGCCGAGTCCCTCGTGCCTCTCGTTCCCGTTGTCCGCTCCGCGACCAGGAGGCCCCGGCATGCCCGTTGACACAGGACACATCGAGACAGGAGACGTTCCGCGCGCCCGGCGGCGGCTCCCGGACCGCACACGCCGGCTGCTCCCGGACGCGCCGATGTGGGTCGCGATGTACCACTCCGTGGACGACTGCCGCGACGACCCGTACCGCATCACCGTCTCCCCCGAGCGCCTCCAGGAACAGCTCCGCCGGCTGCGCAGGCGCGGGCTGCGCGGGGTGGGCATGACGGCGCTCCTGGAGGCCCGCGCGCTCGGCACGGACCGCGGCCTGGTGGGGCTCACCTTCGACGACGGCTACTGCGACTTCGTCGACAACGCCCTGCCGCTGCTGCGCCACTACGGCTGCGGCGCCACCCTGTTCGTCCTGCCCGGACGCCTCGACGGCGTCAACGAGTGGGACCCGCTGGGCCCGCGCAAGCCGCTCCTGTCGGAACGCGGCATCCGGTCCGCCGCGTCCGCGGGCATCGAGATCGGCTCGCACGGCCTCACGCACGTCGACCTCACCCATGTCGACGACCGCGTCCTGCGCGCGGAGACCGAGGACAGCCGAAGACGCCTGGAGGAACTCACCGGACGCGAGGTCCCCGGCTTCTGCTACCCCTACGGCACCGTCGACCGCCGTGTCGCGGACGCCGTACGCCATGCCGGATACCGCTACGCCTGCGCCATCTCGCCGGGCGACCTCACCGGCGAATTCGCCCTGCCGCGCGTCCACGTCGGCCAGGCGGACGCGGCCTGGCGCCTCGAACTGAAGCTGCGCCTGCACCGCCTGCGCCGCCGCCCGTCCACCGCGCCGGAGGCCCGTACATGAGGACCCTGCACGTCATCACGGGCCTCGGCACCGGGGGAGCCGAACAGCAGCTGCGCCTCCTGCTGCGCCATCTGCCCGTCCACAGCGACGTGGTGACCCTGACCAACCCGGGCACCGTCGCCCGCGGCCTGACCGCCGACGGCATCCGCGTCGTGCACCTCGGCATGACGGGGAACCGCGACCTGGGCGCGCTGCCCCGGCTCACCAAGTTCGTGCGCGACGGCCGTTACGACCTCGTGCACACGCACCTGTACCGCGCCTGCGTCTACGGCCGGTTCGCCGCGCGCCTCGCCGGGGTCCGCGCCGTGGTCGCCACCGAGCACTCGCTGGGCGAGAGCCGGATGGAGGGGCGCCCGCTGTCCGCCGGTGTCCGCGCGCTCTATCTGGCGGGCGAGCGGGTGGGCCGGGCCACCCTGGCGGTCTCCCCGTCGGTGGCCGAGCGCCTCGTGCGGTGGGGGGTGCCCCGGCACCGTATCCACGTCGTGCCCAACGGCATCGACGTGGAGCGCTTCGCGCACGACCCGGCGCTGCGCGACCCGACCCGCCACGTGTTCGGCCTGCACCGGGACGACTTCGTCATCGGGGGAGTCGGCCGTCTCGTCCCCGGCAAGCGCTTCGACGTCCTCGTACGAGCCCTGGCCCAACTGCCGGACTACGTAAGGCTTCTCCTCGTCGGGGACGGTCCCGAGGAGCAGCGGCTGCGCGGGCTCGCCCAGGAACTGGGCGTCGTGCGCCGTGTCGTGTTCGCCGGCGAGCGCCCCTACACGTCCCCTTCGGGCCGCGTCGGCGACCCCGATCTGCCGGCCCTCCTGAACGCGATGGACCTGCTCGCCTCCCCGTCGGACGAAGAGGCGTTCGGCCTCGCCGTCGTGGAGGCACTCGCCGCAGGGCTGCCCGTCCTCTACGTCAGCTGCCCCGCGGTCGAGGACCTGCCGCCGCACCTGGAGTCCGCGGCCGTCCGCGTCCCCGGCGACCCGGAGTCGTTCGCACGACAGGCGCTGCGGATCGTGGCGGCCCGCCCCTTTGGCCGCACCCCGTCCCCGGCAGCCCACCACTACAGCATCGCCCGAAGCGCCGAACAGCACCTGCGGCTGTACGGGGCGGCCCTGGGCGGTTCGGATTCGAGAGTTCGAGAGTGAGTAAGTGATGACCGATGCTCCTCACCGGCGGGTCGGCCCGGCCGGTCCCCCCGCCCGGACGGCCACCCGCGTGAAGCGACTCCCCCTGTGGTCGCTGATCGCGGCCGGGGTCCTCCTGGGCGGTGTCGCGGGCGGCGCGTACGGCGTCCTGAAGACGCCGCAGTACTCCGCCACGAGTTATGTGATCGCGGTGCCGGACGAGAAGACCGACCCCTCGGTCGCGCTCGGCTTCGCCCAGGCCTACGGCCGTGTCGCCACCCAGGACGCGGTGCTCGGCGACGCCCAGGCGCGGGCGGGGGTTCCCGTGAAGAAGCTCCAGAGCAGCGTGCAGGCGCAGACGTCGCCGGACGCGCCGATGGTCGCGGTGTCGGCGACGTCCGCGAAGCCGCGCGAGGCCGCCGCCATGGCCAACGCGGTGGCCATGGCGCTGACCGTCACCGCCGACCGCACACAGGCCAGCACCAAGGTGAAGCTCCTCCAGTTCTCGCGCGCGATGAAGCCCACCTCGCCGTCCTCGGCGTCCCCCCGGGTGACCGCGCTCGTGGGCGCCAGCGCGGGCGGCCTCCTCGGCGGGCTCGTGATGCTGGTCCGGCCCCGGCGCGAGCGGACGGAGACGAACGCGACCGTCCCCGGGCCCGCAGCGGCCGCGGATCTGCAGGGGAGCGTCTGATGCGGCCCGGGGGCGGAGACCTGTCGGTCGAGGTGTGCACCGACAGCGTCCGGTTCGGCGAGCTGGGCCAGGAGTGGGAGGCGCTGTACCGCGGTTCACGCACCGCCACCCCGTTCCAGAGCCATGCCTGGCTGCACTCCTGGTGGCTCTCGTACGGGTCCGGGCGCGGCCTGTGCGTGGTCCTGGTCCGTGACGGCGGGCGGCTCGTCGCCGTGGCGCCGCTGATGCGGCGGTGGCGGCCTCTGCCGGTCCTGGTGCCGCTCGGCGGGAGCATCTCCGACTTCTGTGACGTCCTCGTCGACGACGACGGCGGTGGGGGAGAAGGCGCCGGGGCCCGCGTGCTGGGCGACGCGCTGTGGCGGCTCGCCCGCACCCATGTGATCGACTTCCGTGAGGCGCGCCCGGGAAGCGCCGTCGAGCGCCTCTACGAACGGTGGCCGGGGCCGAGGCGCCGTCTCGACGACTCCCTCTGCCTGGAGCTGCCGCCTGTCCCGATGGACGACATCGTGGGCCGGTTGTCGGCGTCCCGCGGGCAGCGCGCCCGCGCCAAGATGCGCAAGCTGGACGCCCTCGGGATCGAGCGCCGTGTCGTCCCGCAGAACGAGGTCGACGGCTCGGTGCGGCGCCTGGTCGAGCTGCACCAACTCCAGTGGCAGGGCCGCAAGGTGACGACGGAACACCTCAGGCCGCGCTTCTCCGAGCACCTCACCCGCTCGGTCTCGCGCATGGCGAGGTCTGGCGACGCGGTGGTGACCGAGTTCCGCATCGACGAGACGGTCCTCGCCGCCGACCTGACCCTCCTGTCGCCGCGCCTGGTCGGCGGCTATCTGTACGGCGCCCATCCGGGCCTGCGCGAACGCAAGGCCGACATCACCACGATGCTGCTGCGCTCGTGCAGCGAGCACGTCCAGGAGCGCGGGTCCGGCTCCCTGAGCCTGCTGCGCGGCGACGAGCCGTACAAGCACCACTGGCGTCCCCACAGCGTCGTCAACCAGCGTTTCGTGCTGGCCCGGCCCGGCACGTCGGCGGGGCTCGCCCTCGCCGTCGGCGACGTGAAGGCACGCCGCCTCGGCAAGAGGGCGCTGCACGCGTGGAAGGCCCGGGGTGGCGGCGCGTCCTGACGACCCCGCCGCCACCGGCCGGGACACCGGCGCGTCAGGAGCGCCGCGACCACCAGTCGAACCGCAGGCACAGCTTCCCGCCGAGCCAGTAATCCACCCAGTCGCCGAGGTCGAGCGGCGCGCAGCTGGGCGGCGTCACCGGAGGCGTGACCGGCGGCGTCTCGGGTGTCGTGGGCTCCGTCGGCTCCGTCGGCTCCGTCGGCTGCGTGGGCTGCGTGGGCTTCGGCAGCGACGGCTCCAGGCGGCCGGAGAGCATCGAGCGGTACACCTGCGACGCCTGGGGGTTTTCGTCGCACTGCCAGACACCGTGCGGGCAGTAGTCCGTGATCGTGTTGTAGAGGGGCTTGTGCCGGTCGATCCACCCGATCATGCGCCGCATGTACTCCGGGTTGTCCCCATTACGGAACAGGCCCCACTCCGGGTACGAGATGAGCTTGTTGTGCGCCTTGGCGAAGTCAACGTGTTCCTGAAGCCCGTACGGCTCCGAGACCTGCTCGGAGAACGACTTGCCCTCGGGCTGGTCGTACGCGTCCATGCCGATCACGTCGACGACGTCGTCGCCCGGATAGCACTCGGTCCACGGCACGGCGTCGAGGCCCCGGCTGGGCGTGAAGTCGAAGCGGAACTTCTGCCCCGGCACCGACCGCATCGTCGTGACGATCCGCTTCCAGTACGTCTTCCAGGCCTCCGGGTCGGGCCCGCACCGGTGCGTGTACGTCGTCCCGTTCATCTCCCAGCCGGGCACGAGCACCGTGTCCGGGACCTTCAGGTCGACGAGGCGCTGGGCGAGGCGGCGGAAGTGTTCGTCGAAGTCGCCGGCCGCGCCCTGCCGCAGGAGGGAGCGGACCTCCGCGTCACCGACGTGCTCCTCGTTGCGCTCCAGCATCGGGACGTTGAGCACGAAGAGCCGGTCGTCCCGCTCGCGCCGCCACCTCGCCCAGTCCTCCAGGAACCCGGGGGCGCCCTCGATGTTGCTCCACCGGTCGCCCGGCAGGTAGGTGTGCCCGACGCGCAGTTCGGAGCCGCCGAGCCACCTGCTGAGCCGTCCCATGCGCTGCACGCCGCTCGGCCCGTAGTCGAGGTAGGCACCGAACGCGGGGAACGTCGAGGTGCCTGCCTGAGTACCGGTGACGCCGCCTGTGGGGGTGGGCGCCGGAGTGGGTGCCGTGGTGGGGGCGGGCGTGCCGGCCGTTGCCGGTGCGGGGGTCTCGGCGGGTGCGGCCGACGGCTGTGCCACCCCGGGGACGGGGGAGGCGGAGCCGGCCGGTGGCGTGTCGCCGGGCGTGGCCGCCCCGGCCGTTCCGGCGGAGAGCGAACCGGACGCGATCACCGCTGACGCGAAGATCCCGGCCGTCATCAAGGGGATGCGCCGGCTCGTGGTCTTTCGGCGTTGTGGGGACATGCCTACTCCTCGTGCCGCACTTCTTTCATTGCTGACACTCAGTCACACCAATGGGTAATGCGCCAACCGGGGACCGGCCTGCACGCCTCTTTCGTCGCCCGTTCGGGCTAGCACCGGGAATCTCCCCGTGTGCTCGGCAACAGCGTTCCCGCCGTGCCGCCGCGGATCGACCCCAACCCCTTCCACCACGGAACGCTCGGCGCCGTCCGGTCACTCGGCCGCACGGGAGTGGATGTCCATGTGGTGGCCGCCTCGCAGGGAAGTCCCGTACGGCGGTCCGGATTTGTGAGCGCGGAGCATCCGCCGCCGGGCCAGGACGCCTCCCTGGAGGAGATCGGCGCCACGCCTCGCCGGGTCTCGGTGAGCGTCGCGGGACCCACCGTCCTCATTCCCATGGACGACGCGGGAGCCATTGTGGTGAGCCCGCTGCGGGAGGAACTCCTCACCCGTTGCGGACCTGCACGCGACGCCTTCGTCGGGTCGGGCTTCGAGTCGCGCAGGCCGGGGCTCTTCCTCGCGGGCCTGATGGCCGCGGCGGACTTCGGCCCGTCGATGCGCTTCGTGCGCGGCGCGTCGTCCACCGCGCCGCATCTCGCGGCCAGGGGCATACGGCGAAGCGCGGCGGGCGTCTCATGGAGGGGCCCGCACTGTCCGGGCACCATGGCGGCGCACGACCCGCCGGCGACGGCCGACCGCTGAACGGTCGGACAGGTGACCGGAACCGCCGGGGCTGCGTTCGCGCCCGTGGCGTCCTTTGGAGTGACGGTGCGGGCGAACGGGTGAATCGGTTCCGCAGCGGGGGTCGCCCGGTGGTGGACTGGCCCGGTTGCGAGAGCGGCCCGGCTGCCTCCCCCATCAGCCGTCGGCGATTACGCCGCGGGGTGGCAGCAAGCGGTTGAACGGCCCTCTCCGCCGGCCGGGAAGAGCACGAACGTCGGTTCTTCCCGGCCTGGCGTACGGCGATCGCGTCACCGGGCGGCGGCACGTCCCCGCCGGTAGAGGATCCCGCCACCGATCAGCAGCCCCGCACTCGCCGCCGCGGCGGCCAGCAGATTCTCGTCCGCCCCGGTCTGCGCCAACTGCGTGCGCCCGCCCGTGACATGGGCGTGCTGCACGGGGGTCATCGCGTGCGGGGGAGTCAGTCTCTGCACCGCCGGCGGCTGGACCGTGGCCGGGGGCTCGACGGTACGGACGGTGGGCGGAGGCACCTCGGAGATCTCCTCGGGGGTGGTCACTCCGGAGGAACAGCGGTTGCCCGTGGCCGGGTTGGCCGCACCGACCACGTTCCCGGAGTTCCCGCACACGTTGACGGGAACGTCCACCGGAGCCTGCACGGAGTTGCCCGACAGGATGCCTGGTGACTGCTGTGCGTCACCCCTGGCGTGGGCACCGCCCCCGGACCTGTCGTCACCGCCGCGGTATCCCTCGTCTCCGGTCCCGTGGGCCGCACCGCCGGCGGCCCGGTCCGAGCCGCCACCGCGAGTGGGCGACGAGTGCGAACCCCCGTCGTTCGCACAGGAGTTGGCGAAAGTCGGATTGAGTGCGGCGACGACGTCGACCGTGTTGCCGCACGCGTTCACCGGGACGTCCAGGGGCGCCTGGACCGTGTTGCCCGACAGAATGCCGGGGGAGCCCGCCGCCTGCCCGTCTGCGCCCGACGCGGCGAACGCACTGGAGCCCGGCAGGGACAGAATGCTCGTCGCGGCCGCAGCCGCGACCATTCCCAAGTTCAGGGCCTGTCGCATCTCAGTTGTCTTCCTGCTCGCAGATGAAAGCCGGCCTCGGAGTGCTGGACGCGTCCAAGGCCGGCGGAGCCGCGGCCCGACGGCCGTGGCGCTGAATCAGTGATCAGTCGTTGTTGGCGCAGCCGTCGCCGAGCGCCGGGTTCAGCGCGCCGATCACGTCGACGGTGTCGCCGCACAGGTTGACCGGGACGTTGACCGGGACCTGCACCACGTTGCCGGAGATGACACCCGGCGAAGTGAGGGCGGCGCCCTCGGCACCGGTATCGGCGAACGCCGGAGCGGCCATGCCCAGGGCCAGCACAACGCCGGCGAGGATCGTCGCGCTCTTCTTGAGATTCACTCTCTTACCCTTCTCTCGTCGTTCATGACTGAGGTCATTACCTCGGTGTGAAAACGAGCCGTGAGGCGGAAGGGAACTGAGCCGTCCGCGTTAAAGAAGGGCTCTCAAGGCAAAGAAAACCGGGCCGCCGCGCCGGAGAAGGCGGGCGGCCCGGGTTCCCGGGGCTGGTGGATCAGCCGTTGTCGCGGCCGTTCGCGGACATGACCGGGATGTCGTCCACGATGTGCGAGAGCGGCTCGTCGCCCTTGGCCTGCGTGGAGTTCTCCGCGCACTGCTGGTTCTGCGGTGCCGACAGGACCGGGACGTCCTGGACGGCGACCGGCACCAGCAGACCGAACAGCGGGCCCACGTTGCCCTTGACCGGAAGACCGATGCAGGGCTTGTTCAGGGAGCCCTGGACCGCGCCGAGCTGCGGACTCTGGGCGCCGTACGTGGCGGAGTTGCCGTGTGCCTGCTTGGCGCCGACGCCGCTCGTGGACGTCGTGCTGCCGTCGTCACCGAGGGCCAGCGCCTGAGGGGCGGCCGCGGCCGAGACGCCTACGACCGAAACGGCGACCGCAGCCGCTGCCATTGCCTTCTTGAGCATTTCCAGTTCCTTTTCGCACAGACGGCAGTTAACGCTGCCCGGACAACAGGGCCTCGGACGAAATGGTTGCGGCACTTCACTCGGTCGGGCTGCACGTGCAGAGAACGATCGGCCGATAGTCATTTATTCGGCAATGCCCGGGCGAACCCGTCAGAGTGAACCCGGACAACCATGTGCGTAAATCGGAGTTGGGCAGGAGGCTCCCGGGTCGGGGGCAACGAGAAGGGAATTCATCGTGATGAAGAAGGTCATGGCGGCTGCCGCAGTCGCCGCCTCGGTCGCCGGTATCTCCGCGATCGCAGCCCCCCAGGCCATGGCGATCGACAACGACGGGGGCACCACGTCCACGAGCGGGGTCGGCGCCATGCAGGCGTACGGCAACTCCGCCACGTACGGCAGCATGAGCCCGCAGATGGCGCTCATCCAGGGCTCGCTCAACAAGCCCTGCATCGGCCTGCCGGCCAAGGCCAACGTCGGTTCGCTGATCGGCGCCGTGCCGATCTCCGTGCAGGACATCCCGGTTCTGTCGGCCCCGCAGACCCAGCAGTGCGTCGAGAACTCCACCCAGGCCAAGGGCGACGAGCCGCTCTCGCACATCCTGGAGGACATCCCGGTTCTGTCGGCCAACGGCACGAACAACGACTGAGCCGCAGCGTCATTCCGTTGGGTCGTCCGCCTGTCCGGCGGCCCAACGGCCTCGGCCGTCGCGGGGCCAGATGTCCCGGGCGACGATCTCGTCCCACTCCCGGTCGGGTAGCCCGGGAAGCGTTCTCCCCCGCTGTCTCCAGTTGTCGAACAGCGCCCCGTATAGGGGTTCGTCGATTTGCCATTCGGGCGACTCCCGGCTCTGCGGAATAAAGCCCTTGTGTGGTCGGCGGTTCTTGTTCTCCGGCACGGCACTTCGCCTTCCTCGTGGCGATCTCTGGCTTCTGTTCCATCTTCTTCGGAATCCGAAACAGGTCCCTCTAGGGCGAAAGGGTTACTTCCCGGCGGCGCGCGGGGCGGTCGCCGTTCAAGCTATTCGGCTGGCATACGGTGCCGTCAGATCTGTCCCCCTGCTGTGGAGCGAATCCGGTGACGAAGCGCCCTTCACGAACCAGCCGCCGGAGAAATGCCCGTCTGAGTGCGGCAGCCCTGGGTGTACTTATCGCGACGGCGGTTTCCGTGGCGGGTAATTCCGTATCCGCGCTGCCGTACAGGATTCAGCGGGTCGATGCGTTCAGCGGTGCCGTGAACCGCCCTGCCGCGGGCCCCGGCACAAATATTCTGCTCATGGGGACGGATGGCCGGGACACCATCTCGCGCCGGGAGAAGAAGAAGTTCCACGCCGGTGGCGTCTCCTGTAACTGCACCGATTCGCTGATGCTGATCCATGTCTCGCAGCAGCGTGACGAGGTCAGCGTGGTCAGCCTCCCCAGGGACTCGTTGGCGCGGATCCCCGCGCACCGCGACCCGGGCACCGGGGAGCAGTTCCCCGCCCACCCCGCGAAGATCAACGCTGCCTTCGCGGAGGGCGGCCCCGCGCTCACGGTCCGCACGGTGGAGGCCATGACGAAGGTCAGGGTCGACCACTATCTGCAGATCGACTTCAGACGGTTCATGGACAGCGTGAACACCGTCGAGGGGGTGGACGTCTGCACTTCCAGGCGGCTGTCCGACTCGGCCACCAAGCTCGACCTCCGGCCCGGCCGGCACCGCCTCGGGGGCGGTCAGGCCTTGCAGTACGTCCGCTCGCGCCATGTGGACGCAAGCGCCGACCTGGGGCGGATCCAGCGCCAGCACCGTTTCCTGATCAGCGTCATGCACAGACTCGCGACCGGCGGGATCCTCGCCGATCCGGGCAGGGCGATCGAACTGGCGAGGACGGTGCTCGGTGCCACGAAGGTCGACCAGGGGTTCACGCCGAAGGAGCTCGTCTCCCTCAGCACCGCTCTGAGCCGCCTGTCCCCCTCGCGGGCCGAGTTCACCACCGTGCCCATCGCCGGGTTCAACCCGGTCATCGAAGGCCTCGGAGAGACGCTGAAGTGGGACAAGGCGGCGGCGAAGAAGATGTTCGCCACGCTCAACAAGGACCGGACCCTCACCCCGCGCAACTCGACCGTGAAGCCCTCGGACCCCCCGCGCATCGGGGTCGAGACGGTGGTGCGCGGGAACACGCTGGCCTGTTTCTGACCGTAAGTGCGCTGGGCCAATCGGGTTGCACCGCGAAACCGCATCAGCCCGGCCCAGTTGATGACCATGCGGCTCCGTGACCGGAGCCCGCCAATTGAAGGGATTCACCATGAAGAAGCTGTGGGCAACCGCGGCCATCGCTGCCTCCGTCGCTGGTATGTCGGCAGTCGCCGCACCCCAGGCCCTCGCCCTCGGGGACGACACGGGCACCACGTCGAACAGTGGCAGCAACGCCGAGCAGGCGTTCGGCAACTCCGCCACGTACGGCAGCATGAGCCCGCAGCTCGGGCTCGTCCAGGGCTCGCTGAACAAGCCCTGCGTCGGCCTGCCGGCCAAGGCCAACGTCGGTTCGCTGGTCGGCATCGTGCCCATCGGCGTCCAGGACATCCCGGTTCTGTCGGCCCCGCAGAACCAGCAGTGTGTCGAGAACTCCACTCAGGCCAAGGGCGACGAGCCGCTCTCGCACATCCTGAACGACATCCCGGTTCTCGCCGCCAACGGCACCAGCAACAACTAGTAGCCGCGAAAGCGGGGGCAACCGGTGTCCGGTTGCCCCCGCTTTTCCGTGCCCGTTCTTCGCTGTCCGACTGCTGTCCGACAGCCGTCCGGTCTCTAGCTGACCGAGGGGAGGATTCCCGTCACCGGGGCCACCAGGTCGGTGACCTGATGCAGTTCGTTCAGCCGGTTCAGGCCGCCGAGCTGCTCGTTCACCGTGGGGATCTCGGCCTTGTGCTCGGCTGGAACGGCGCTGGTGGCGATGTCGTCGAGGCTGATCGGCTTCAGGCCGCCGAGGGGACCGACGGGAGCGGCCTCGGCCGCGGGCATGGCGAGAGCGGAGGCACCGGCGGCCAGAGCGACCGCGGCGAGAACACGTCGTGTGGAGATCATGCCTTCAGCAACGGCCGACGGGCACCGGGGGAAACGGGCGCGACGGCCCGCCCACCCGAGAGGCGTACCGAAGTCGTACGGAATCGCCCGTCCTGGGGCGGGCGCGGGGCGCGTGGCAGATCTGTGCGCCACCGGCCTCTCCGCACGCGGGCCAGGGGCGGGACATGGGGATGGGCGGGTGCCGGTCGTACTCGGTCACAGCTGAGTACCAGCGCTCTGGTCGGTCATGGAGTGAGCCGGAACCCTGGGCCCATGGACAGGAATGAACGACTGCCGAAGCGAACGTTCCACCTGCTGGCGACCATCGCGCTGGCCGGGGTGGCACTGGCGGCGTGGGCCGGCTGGCTGGGCTGGGACCAGCAGCGTGACGTGCACCCCGACGGCTCGACGACCGGCCCGTACGAGGCGTGGCAGGTGATCGGACTCGTACTGACCCTGCTGCCACCGGTGTACTGGGCGGCATCCCGGCGCTACGCCGCAGCCACGGTGCTCGGCCCGACGGCCGGTCTCACGGTGGCCGCCTATGTGGACTGGTCGGACGACGCGAGCGGCCTCTACATGGTCGGCGTGGGCCTCGTCATGGTGGGGACCCTGGTCGTGACCTCGGCGCTCTATGCGGTGATCGTCGCGATGACGGGACATGGCCCGGGGCGGCCGGGCGGGCGCCGCTGGTCAGCGCGCTGAAGGTCGAGGGTGAAGGTCGAGGGGGACGGTGGGGGCCCCGGATGAACTCCTGCCGCCGACCGGCGCTCGGCCGCCCGGAATCGCGGTGAGCAGCGCCCGCATCCCGTCCCGGCCCGCGCCGTAGCCGACGGCATGCACGCAGCGATGGTCCAAGCCCCCGAGCCCACCCCCCGTACGCTGCCCGAACGGCACCGCTTCAGCTGCCAACGGGGAGGCCCCAAGTGAGTGACCCTGCAAACCCGTCGGCCCAGCAGCCCAGGAACCCTTTCCTGTACGTCGTTGTCTGCGGGTCCGGCATAGCGGGCGAGGTCGGCAAGCTGATCACGGCGGCCCAGGAGGCGGACTGGGACGTGGGCGTAGTCGCCACTCCGCAGGGCCTCGGCTTCATGGACGCCGAGGCGGTGGAGGCCCGGACCGGCTACCCCATACGTTCGGCCTGGCGCGCACCCGGTGACCCGCGCCCGCTGCCGCCCGCCGACGCGATCGCGGTCGCACCGGCCACCTTCAACACGATCAACAAGTGGGCGGCCGGCATCTCCGACACCCTTGGCGCTGGGCATCCTGTGCGAGGCATACGGCTTCGGCATCCCCACCGCCGTCCTGCCGTACCTCAACGCCGCCCAGGCCGCCCACCCCGCGTACCGCCAGAGCCTGGACCGTTTGCGCGACATGGGCATCCTGATCGGTACGCACGAACCTCACCGGCCGAAAGCCGACGGAGAGGCCGCCCTCTTCCGCTGGGAGGAGGCGCTGGAACTGCTCGCCCCCGGACGACCCGCCGGGCAGTGACCGGCGCAGCCGCGCAACGGAGGGACCGGAACCACGAACGTCACCCGGAGGCGCCGAGCTCGGCCCGTAGACGAGTGCACACCTCTTCGACGGCTGCCTCGCCCGGCATCCGGTCGGCCTCGAACATGGCCAACTGCAGCACCGGTCCATAGGCGTTGTGCCTGGTCATGTCGGATCGGCACGCGGGCTGCACCACGAAGTGAAGGTGGCCGGGAACAGCGTCGGCGTGTGACCACAGGCAGACATAGACCTGTTCAGGGTTCATGGCGGCGGTCACCGCTGCGCTCGTTCGCTGGAGCAGGGGGCCCAGCTCCGCGGATTCACTGCCGGTCAGGTCGGACACATGCAGGACGTGCCTGATCGGCATGACCGCCAGCGTGCCCAGGCCCAGAGGGCCCTTCGAATGCTGCACGACCCAGTTCGCTGTCCTGAGAAGCGTCCCGCCCGGAAGCGGTTCGTCTCCGTGGACGAACCTGCATGCCATGCACGCGATACCTGCCATCTGCCAGTCTCCCCGGTTGCCGTGTTTCCCCTTGTGTCCTTCGGCCTGTCGACCACGTGAGGGCCGCGGCCCTTCCGCGCCCCCGCGGGCAGACCAGCCCCACCCCGCTAAGGCATCGACAAGTTCGGGGTACCTGTACGCCGGATCATCTCCACAATGAGCAGCGCATGCTCCCTGCGGGCCCAAAGCCGTACGGGTCCCGCAGCCGATGCGCACTCGATCACCAGCACGCCGATCGGGAGCCACAGCATTTCGCGGGAGGTCGCCTCGCGTGCGCGGACATAGCGCAGATCTGCCGGGAGTCGGCGCAGCCGCGTCCACGGCCAGCGAGGTATCCATCGGAACTCGCCTCCGGCCAGTACTCGGCCGAGGCTGTACCGGCGTCCTTCGTCCGGCAGATTGGCCCCGACCCGGAACAGGACCGCTTCCCCTGCCTCGGCCCGGGCAGCGGTCCGCCGCGCTCGCCGTGCCACGAGCAGCGCCCCGATCACCATGCCGACGAAGACGCAGACCGCTGTATTCATGCGCGAAGTAAAACAGGCGGCCAACTGATCGCCTAGGGGTTGGGCGCGCCTCTGACCTGGTATTTGAGCTGTCGGGGTGGCGGGATTTCGAACCCACGACCTCTTCGTCCCGAATGTGGTGAGCCCCTTACGCGACCTTGGTTCGGCGCGCTGTGCTCCGCGTGTTCACTCCGCGAAATTCGATTGGCGCCCGGCCCTCCATTTGGCCCCCATGGCGAAGGTTGGTGGATCTGCCATAGTCTGCCGCGTTGAGTGCCCGCCCCAAGATGACGTGGAGCGGATAGGGAGTAGCGTTTACTACTGAGACCGCAACCCGGGACGCGCCACATTGGCGAAGTGTTCTCGCGGTGGGCAGCGCGACTGCTGCTGCGGGGGTTCGCGCGTGGAGCCGTACTTGGCACACACGGCCGGTGATGGCCACGGCGCGTTTCTCAATTTCCAGAGCGGTGACATTTCGACCGCACACCCTGTCCTTCTTGTGTGCGCGGCCATCCATCTCGCGTTCGGGTGCGCGAGACGATGGAAGGGAGAAAGAGCTCATGCGAGCACTTCGCGTGAAGCGCATCGTCGCGGTGACCGCCACCGGAATTCTGATGGCCGGTGGCGCCGCGATCGGCTCGGCCGGGACAGCCTCAGCCTCGGACTCGAACCACTACAACTCCGGCTACCGGGATTGCTACAACCGCGGCTGGAACTGGAACTGGAACTGGAACGACGGGGTCTGCTGGTACCGCTACAGGCACAACGGCTACGGCCGCGGCTACTACAACTACAACGACTACGGTCGCGGCTTCTACAACAACAACGGCTACGGTCGCGGCTTCTACAACAACAACGGCTACGGTCGCGGCTTCTACAACAACAACGACTACGGTCGCGGTGGCTACGGCGGCGGTGACCACGGTGGCGGAGGCTTCGGCGGCGGCGGTGACCACGGTGGTGGCGGCTTCGGCGGCGGTGGCGGCTTCGGCGGCGGCGGTGACCACGGTGGTGGCGGCTTCGGCGGCGACGGCGGTGGCGGCTTCGGCGGTGGCGGCGATGGCGGCGGCGGCGGTGGCGGCTTCGGCGGTGGCGGCGATGGCGGCGGCGGTGGCGGCTTCGGCGGTGGCGGTGGCGGCGGACGTTGACTGTCTGCCTGGTGAGAGCGCGGTGTGCGGGCCCGGTCAGCGCCGGGGCCGCACGCTGCGTTACTCCCACCCCGCACCCTCATCTGCTGCAGCAGACTCACCAATTGAGTGCCTCCTTCATCTCCGGGCCGCGGCGCCATGACCGAGCGGTGACCTTCGGGAAGTACGCGAGGCAGCTGGTCGTACGGCCTTCGGCGATGTCGAGTAGTTCCGCCTCCACCCCGTGGACACTGGCGAGGGCGTAGGCGACTGCGTCAGGAGATCTACTGCTCCGCTGCGTGGAGTGTGTGGAGCCCACTGGTCCGCGCCCGATCAGAGACGCTCGCGCGGCTCAGTCGAGCAGGCTCTCCCCGAGCCGTGATCCGCTCGCGAGGCCGAAGTCGGTGGAGCTGAGGGACTTGGAACCGGAACCGGTGAGGCCGGATGAAGTGCCCGGCAGGGTCCACAGGCCTCCGCTGCGGTTGTTCTCGAAGGAGGCGGTCACCGCCAGGTCGGCCTTGCCGTTGTTGTTGTAATCGGCGATCCGGACCTGGGCGCCGAAGAGGTCGTCGGTCTCGGCGACGCCCGGAACACCGGTGGTGTCCTGGGAAATGCGCACGACTCCGGACTGCGAGACACCGGAGGCGGAGCCGCGGAACACTGTCACGTCGCCGGCGTTCTTGAGGTTGCCGAGCCATTCGCCGTTGCCGCCGACCACCAGTTCGGCCTTGCCGTCGCCGGTGATGTCACCGATCGCCACCGAGGATCCCCAGTTGTCGCCGTCCTCGTTGGCGCCGGGCACACCGGTGCTGTTCTGATGCAGGGTCGTCGGGTCGCCGAAGCCCGTGCGGCTGCCGTACCGGACGGTCACGTAGCCGGAGCCGTTGCTCGGGTCATCGACGGAGTAGGAGCCGGGCCAGGTGAGGGAGGTAGCCATGTCGTCGAAGCCGTCGCCGTTGATGTCGCCGAGGGCGACCGCGGTGCTTCCGTCGTCCACGCGCTGTATCCGGTTCGGACGGCCTTCCTGGCCCGTGTAGATGTCGGTGCCCGGGCGTCCGGTGCCGGGGTCGCCGGTCACGGCCAGGTCATCCTTGCCGTCTCCGTTGACGTCGCCCACGGCGGCCTCCCAATTGAGGAGCTGGGCACCCGGGACCGTCATGGTGTAGGCGGGGGTTGTCCGGTTCTCCCGGGAGTTGCCGCCCTTGTAAATGACGACCGCGTCCGGCTCGATCACGGCGAGGTCCGCGCCGCTGTCACCGGTGAAGTCCCCCACCGCCACGTCCAAGCCATGGCTCTGCCACTGGTGTGGGTTGTCCACCGTGGTCGTGGTGCTGCTGGTGAACGGCTTGGCGCCGCCCCAGAGGATGGTCACGCTGCCTTGGCCTTCGTAGCTGCCTACATCCTCACCGTCGGCGCCCACGACCAGGTCCGCGTATCCGTCCGAGTCGAGGTCTCCGCCGGCGATCGAGATACCGAAGTGGTCACCGTCCTCCGGTGTGCCCGGCACCCCCGCGGAACTCTGGGTGAGTTCGACCTTCTTGGTGGTCAGGCCGGTGGCTGACCCGAAAGCCACGACCACACCGCCCGCAGCCGACGCACCGTTGACGGACTTGTACGGCGCGCCGATCGCGATGTCCCGGTGTCCGTCGCCATTGAAGTCGTCGGCGTATTTGGCAGGGGCGGCGGACGCCGGTGTCGCGGTGACAGCGGTGAACAGGACACCGGTCAGCGCGGTTACGGTCGCGGCGGCGACAGCCGTGCGGAATGGCAGGGGCATGACGACCTTCTCCTTGGAGCTGTGCCGGACGGTGCCGTAGACGACTCAAGGGGTTGAAGGGTTGTACGAGACTGGCCGTTCGTTTGCGCAACCTGACCGAGTCCTGTGCCGCCGACGGCTCGCCTCGAAGAGCACGACGCCCGCCTAGGAGATTTCACCCGCGCCCAAGATCTTCTCCCGATTTCTCCCCGGACTAACCGCACAAGCAGAAAGACCCCCTGCACTCAAGCGAGTGCAGGGGGTCTGACCTGGTGTTTCAGCTGTCGGGGTGGCGGGATTTGAACCCACGACCTCTTCGTCCCGAACGAAGCGCGCTGCCAAGCTGCGCTACACCCCGATGTCGTTGCTCCACTGTCCTGCGGTTCTGCAGGTCGTGGCGACATCGATTACTTTAGCGGACCGGCGGCCGTAGACGAAATCCGGTTTTCTCAGGGCCTGGGGGTCAAGGTCAGGAGGGTCGCCTCCGGAGGGCAGGCGAAGCGGACCGGGGTGTACCGGTTGGCACCGCAGCCGGCTGAGACGTGCAGGTAGGAGCGGTGGCCTTCGGCCTCGTGGGTCGACAGGCCCTTCACGCGGTCCGTGTCCAGGTCGCAGTTGGTGATCAGCGCCCCGTAGAAGGGGATGCAGAGCTGGCCGCCGTGGGTGTGCCCCGCCAGTACCAGCGGGTAGCCGTCCGCGGTGAACGCGTCAAGGGAGCGCAGGTACGGCGCGTGCACGATGCCCATCGAGAAGTCGGCGCCCGAGTCCGGGCCGCCCGCCACGTGCGCGTACCGGTCGCGCTTGATGTGCGGGTCGTCCAGGCCCGTGAAGCCGATCTCCATGCCCTCGATCTTGAGGGCGCCCCGCGTATTGGTGAGGTTCAGCCAGCCCGCCGCGTCGAAGCCGTCGCGCAGGTCTTCCCACGGATTGTGGACGACGCCGACCGCGGGGGCGTTGCCGTTGAGGCCGTGGGCGCCGCGGGCCTTCTCGAAGAGATAGCGGGCCGGGTTGCGGAGCCTGGGGCCGTAGTAGTCGTTCGAGCCGAAGACGTACGCCCCCGGGAACTCCATCAGCGGGCCCAGCGCGTCCAGGACCTCCGGCACGCCCTCAGGGTCGGACAGGTTGTCGCCCGTGTTGATCACGAAGTCGGGGCGCAGGCCGGCCAGGGAGCGCAGCCAGCGCTGCTTCTTGCGCTGGCCGCCGACCATGTGGATGTCGGACACCTGGAGGACGCGCAGCGGGCGCATCCCCGCGGGAAGCACCGGGACCGTGACCCGTCGGAGGCGGAACGAACGGGGTTCGATCCCCGCCGCGTAGATCAGCCCGGCGGCGCCCGCCGCCGTGATGCCTGCTGTCACTTTCAGGGGAATCCCGTATCGCGCGCGCATACACCCATCGTGTCAGACCCGGCAGGTCCCGGAAATCAAGGGGCGTAGGGCATCGCGTACCTGCGACAATCGCTGCATGACCACGCTCAAGTCGAAGCTGCAGGAAGACCTCACCGCCGCGATCCGGGGGCGTGACGAGCTGCGCTCCTCGACGCTCCGGCTCACCCTCTCCGCCATCACGAAGGAGGAGGTCGCGGGCAAGACGGCGCGCGAGCTCTCCGACGACGAGGTGCAGAAGGTGATCACCCGCGAGGCGAAGAAGCGCCGCGAAGCCGCCGAGGCGTTCGCGCAGGGCGGCCGCACCGAGCAGGCCGAGCGGGAGAAGGCGGAGGGTGTGGTGCTCGCCGAGTACCTGCCCAAGCAGCTCTCCGACGACGAGCTGCACCAGATCGTCGCCCAGGCGGTCGAGGAGGCGAAGTCGGCAGGCGCCGAGGGGCCGCGCGCCATGGGCCAGGTCATGAAGATCGTGAACCCGAAGGTCGCGGGCCTGGCGGAGGGCGGCCGCGTGGCCGCCGTCGTGAAGCAGCTGCTCGCCGGCTGAGCGGGCCGGCCCAGCGGGGCGGGAGGGAGAGCCGGGGCTGAGCCACGCGTCTCGCCCCGTCCCCGCCCTCACCACACATACGCCGATGGGGCGCCCCCGATAAAGGGGGCGCCCCATCCGCGTACCGTCACCGTCCAAGGCGCATCCGCCTCAGCCGTGTTCGACTCAGCGGCGTCCGCCCCCGTGCCCGTTGCCCCCGCCGATGACGCCCGGCGGGAGGGAGATGCCCGGCCAGGGGCTCTTGCCGCTGTTGCCCGGGCTTCCGTCGCCCCGGTCCGGGCCCGGGTCCTGGTTCGGGTCCCCGTCCCCGCCCCTGTCCCTCTTGTCCTTCTCGGGGTCGGGGATGTCGATCAGGTTGAAGCCGGGGGACGGCTTGCCGGAGAGGGCGCCGACCATGGCGTCCCTCCAGATCGGTCCGGGGACCTGGCCGCCGAAGACCTTCGGCTGGTACTGGCCGCCGATGGTGATGTTCTCCATCTCGACGTTCTGCAGGGCGCTGCCGACCCAGACCGCGCCGGACAGGTTCGGCGTGTACCCCACGAACCAGGCGTTCTTACGGCTGTCGGTCGTACCGGTCTTGCCCGCGTTGTCCCGGTCGGTCAGACCGGCCTCCCTGCCCGTACCGGAGTCGATCACGCCGCTCAGCAGGGTGTTGATGCTGTCGGCGGTCTTCGTGGTCATCGCGCGCGAGCACGACGACTTCGGCACCGGCAGCGACTTGTCACCGGGGGCCGTGATCGACTCGATGGCGACCGGCGTGCAGTACGTGCCGCGGTTGGCGAAGGCGGCGTACGCGCTGGCCATCGTCAGCGGGGAGATGCCCTTGGAGCCGAGAACGATGGCCGGGACCTCGGGGAGCTTGTCGCCGTTGCCCTGGACGACGCCCAGCTTGTCGGCCATGTCCATCACGGGGCACATGCCGGTGTCGCCGATCATCTGCACGAAGTAGGTGTTGATGGACTTGGCCATCGCCTCCTCCAGCGCGTACGGACCGAACTCGGACCTGTTCTCGTTCTCCACGGTGAAGCCGCCGTTGTTCACCCACGGCTTGCCGCTGCACGTCTGGACCGACTTCGGATACGGCATCCGGTACGGCGCCGGATACGACTGCGTCACCGGCGTGCCCTGCTCCAGGGCGGCGGCGGCGAGGAACGGCTTGAACGTCGAACCCGTCGGGAAGCCGAAGTTCGAGCCGCTCATCTTGCGGTCGACCGAATAGTTGATCTGCGTCTCGTTCTTGCCGAAGCCGTACGGCTTCGACTGGCCCATGCCGAGGATCTTGCCGGTGCCCGGCTCGACGAACGTGGCCGCCGTCGCGACCTTGTCCGTCTGGTAGACGTGATCCTTGATCGACGCCTGCACCGATTCCTGCGTCTGCGGGTCGAGGGTGGTCTGCACCCTCAGACCGCCGCGGTTCCAGAGCTTCGCCCGCGCTTCCTTCGTCTTGCCGAAGACGGGGTCAGTGAGGAACACCTCGCGCACGTAGTCGCAGAAGAAGCCCGCTCCCTTGACCGCCGTGATGCAGCCGTTCTGCGGCCTGCTGATCTTCAGGCCGAGCGGCTTCTCCTTGGCGCGGTCCGCCTCGTCCTGGGAGATGTCGTGCGTCTCGGCCATCCGCTGGAGCACGACGTTCCGTCGCTTGACGGCCTCCGCCTCGTCGTTGACGGGGTCGTAGCGGCTCGGGGACTGGACGATGCCGGCCAGCATCGCCGACTCCTCCATCGTCAGATCCTTCGCCGACTTGGAGAAGTACCGCTGCGAGGCCGCCTCGACGCCGTACGCCTGCTCACCGAAGTACGTGATGTTCAGGTAGTTGGCGAGGATGCGCTTCTTGCCGAGCTTGTCCTCGAGCTGGATCGCGTACTTCAGTTCGCGGATCTTGCGGCCGATCGTCTGCTGGGTGGCCTGGGCGAGCTTCGTCGGGTCGTCGCCGGCCTCCTCCATGAAGACGTTCTTCACGTACTGCTGGGTGAGCGTGGACGCGCCCTGCGCGACACCGCCGCTCTGCGCGTTCTCGTTGATCGCGCGCAGGATGCCCTTCATGTCGACGGCGCCGTGCTCGTAGAACCGTGAGTCCTCGATCGCGACGAGCGCCTTCTGCATGTACGGCGAGATGTCCTTGAGGGGCACCACTGTGCGGTCGCGCGAGTAGACCGTCGCGATCGCGCCGCCCTTGTTGTCCAGAATTGTGGTGCGCTGACTGAGCGGCGGCTGCTTGAGGTTGGCCGGGATCTCGTCGAAACCCTCGACCGAGCCTTTCGCCGCGAGGCCGAGCGCGCCTGCTGCGGGCAGCGCGATTCCGGCGAGGACGGCTCCCGCTAGGACACTGACACCAAGGAACTTGGCGGCCTGCTGAGTCGGTGACAGTCCACCGCCCGAGCGCTTCTTTCCCATGAGGGCAGCCTACGTTCTGATTCTCCGGACAGGCGTATATGCCTTGGCCTAAGCTGCACTCAACTGTCACAGCAGTGCGGTCACGTATCAAGACGTCCGGCGAACCCGAATCGTTCCGGTAGTCATCTCACCACTCCACCACGGTCTTTCCGCGGTCGGTGTGGGCGTGTCCGAAACCGCCTTGAGTGTCACCAGGTGTCCGCTGTGACTCAACTGAAACACCCCGGTTTGCCGGTTTTGTCACGCATGCCCTCGGCTCACTCCGTCGGGTGATCTGCCGCTTACGCATAGTCCGTTCGGGCCATTCAAGATTGGGCCCGAAGGGGGTGTTGCGCTGTGCCCACCTTCCGTAACGTCCTCAACTGGCGGCGGTGAATATGCCGCTGCCGCCGTGGGGGAGCCTCGATTCGGGAGAGGACGGCGCCGGTATGGGCTGGGTAACCGACTGGAGTGCGCAGGCGGCCTGCCGCACTACCGATCCAGATGAACTGTTCGTTCAAGGAGCAGCGCAGAACCGGGCGAAGGCGGTGTGCACCGGATGCCCGGTGCGGACCGAGTGCCTGGCCGACGCGCTGGACAACCGCGTCGAGTTCGGCGTGTGGGGTGGCATGACTGAGCGGGAACGCCGCGCACTTCTGCGCAGGCGTCCCACCGTCACCTCGTGGCGCCGGCTGCTCGAGACGGCTCGTACGGAGTACGAGCGCGGTGCGGGCCTGCTGCCCGTGGACATCGATGACGACGAGACGTACGAGAGGTACGCCGCCGTGGGGTGAGGGGGCCGAGCTCCCTCAAGGGCGCCCGAGAGGTGCGAGCCGTGTGGCGGCCCGCACCTCGGGAGACGTCCGTACAGCTCACGCAGCTCCGGCCGGGTCCGCACCGGCCGCGAGCCGGTCCCCGATGCTCCTGAGGCCTGCCAGGTCGTGCACATCGCCGGGCAGGGCGCCGACTTCGGTGACCGCCACCTCCGGGTGGAGCGCCGCGAAGCGGTCGCGTGTGCGTTGTTCGCGTGCCAGCAGCTGCATGCGTTCCGCGTGCAATCGCAGTAGCCCTGCCGTGAGTTGGTCTGTGGCCGTGCGATCCGTGGTTGCGTGGTCTGCGGGTGCGTCGTCTGTGGTCGCGCCGGCGGGCGTGCTTGTGTCCGGCGAGTTGGGCGCGGTGGTCGTTGCGGGTGCGCTGTGTGGGGTTTTGTCCGGCGTCTGGGCGTACTCGTCGGGCGTGTCCCTTGCTGGGGCGGGGGAGCCTGCTTCGGGAGCGGTACGCAGCTCTACATTCCCGCCCCCCTGATCCACAATGCCGCGCTCGTCAAGATTTTCTGCGGCGGCGAGCGCACGCTCGGCCGACAGCTGCGCGGCACCGCTGCCGTGCACCCGGTTCAGTACGAGCCCGGCCAGCGGCATGTCCTCCGCGGCGAGGCGCTCCACGAAGTACGCCGCCTCGCGCAGCGCGTCCCGCTCCGGCGCCGCCACCACCAGGAACGCCGTACCGGGGGCCTGGAGCAGCTTGAACGTCGCGTCGGCGCGCGTGCGGAAGCCGCCGAACATCGTGTCCATCGCCGCCACGAATGTCTGTACGTCGCGCAGGAGTTGGCCACCCAGCAGCTTCCCGAGCGCGCCCGTCATCATCGACATCCCGACGTTCAGGAACTTCATGCCGGCCCTGCCGCCGACCTTCGCCGGCGCCATCAGGACCCGGATCAGCTTGCCGTCCAGGAACGAGCCGAGACGTTTCGGCGCGTCCAGGAAGTCGAGCGCCGAGCGGGACGGAGGCGTGTCGACGACGATCAGGTCCCACTCGTCCTGGGCCCGCAGCTGGCCCAGCTTCTCCATCGCCATGTACTCCTGCGTGCCCGCGAAGCCCGCCGAGAGCGACTGGTAGAAGGGGTTGCCCAGAATCGCCTCGGCCCGCTGGCCGTCCGCGTGCGCCTCGACGATCTCGTCGAACGTCCGCTTCATGTCGAGCATCATCGCGTGCAGTTCGCCGCCCGCCGTGTCGTCGATGCCCTTGACGCGGCGCGGTGTGTTGTCCAGCGAGTCGATGCCCATCGACTGGGCCAGCCTGCGGGCCGGGTCGATCGTCAGCACGACCACCTTGCGGCCGCGCTCCGCGGCGCGCAGGCCGAGCGCCGCCGCCGTCGTCGTCTTGCCGACGCCGCCGGAGCCGCAGCACACCACGATGCGCGTCCTGGGGTCGTCGATGAGTGGGTCTACGTCGAGTACGTGGGTGTCTGTCGCGTTCAGGCTCAGGGACGACGCCATGTGTCTCTAGATCCCTTGCTTCCGCAGTTCCGTGGCCAGCCGGTACAGGCCCGCCAGGTCCATCCCCTCGGTCAGCAGGGGCAGTTCGTGCAGAGGTAGGCCCGAATCGGCCAGCACCGCGCGCTGGCTGTGCTCCAGCTCGTGCCGTTCCGCGTACTCCGCCGCCTGGTCGAGGAGCGGGGTCACTAGGCGTTCGGCGCCGCCGCCTCTGCGGGCGCCGCCCAGGCCCGCCGCGGACAGGGACTTGGCGATGGCCGTCCGGGGCACGCCGCCCCGCGCCAGCGCCAGTTCCGCCTCGTCGAGGACTGCCGGGCGCACCATGTTCACGATGAGCCGGCCCACGGGGAGGTTCGCGGCCTGTAGCTCCGCGATGCCGTCCGACGTCTCCTGGACCGGCATCTCCTCCAGCAGCGTCACCAAGTGCACTGCTGTCTCGGGCGACTTGAGGACCCGCATGACCGCCTGCGCTTGGTTGTGTATCGGGCCGATCTTGGCCAGGCCCGCGACCTCGTCGTTCACGTTCAGGAACCGCGTGATGCGGCCCGTCGGCGGGGCGTCCATCACCACGTAGTCGTAGGTGTATTTGTTCTGTTTCGTCTTGCGGCGCACCGCCTCACAGGCCTTGCCCGTCAGGAGTACGTCCCTCAGGCCCGGCGCCACCGTTGTCGCGAAGTCGATCGCGCCCAGCTTTTTGAGCGCCCTGCCCGCGCCGCCCAGCTTGTAGAACATCTGGAGGTAGTCCAGCAGCGCCAGCTCTGGGTCGATGGCGAGTGCGAACACCTCGCCGCCCCCCGGGGCTACCGCGATCTTCCGTTCCTCGTACGGCAGCGCTTCCGTCTCGAAGAGCTGTGCGATGCCCTGGCGTCCTTCCACCTCCACCAGGAGAGTGCGCTTGCCCTCGGTCGCGAGGGCGAGCGCCAGTGCGGCGGCGACCGTGGTCTTTCCGGTACCGCCCTTGCCGCTGACGACCTGGAGCCTGCTCACGTCTTCGAGCCTAACCAGTCCGCGCGCGGGCTACGCAGGAGGCTGTCGGTCATCGTCGGTCCAGCGGCTACAGTCGGCCGTATGACCAAGTGGGAATACGCGACCGTGCCCCTTCTCGTGCACGCGACCAAGCAGATTCTGGACACCTGGGGCGAGGACGGCTGGGAGCTCGTCCAGGTCGTGCCCGGGCCGAACAACCCCGAGCAGCTCGTGGCCTACCTGAAGCGGGAGAAGGCATGAGCGGGGTCGTCGACGCGCGCCTCGCCGAACTCGGGCTGACCCTGCCCGAGGTCGTGCCGCCGCTCGCCTCTTACCAGCCGGCCGTGCAGTCCGGTGTGTACGTGTACACGGCCGGTCAGCTGCCGATGGTGGACGGGAAGCTTCCGCTCACCGGGAAGGTGGGGGCCGAGGTCACCGCCGAGCAGGCCAAGGAGCTGGCCCGTACGTGTGCGCTGAACGCGCTCGCCGCGGTGAAGTCCGTTGCCGGCGATCTCGATCGGGTCGCCCGTGTTGTGAAGGTCGTCGGGTTTGTCGCCTCCGCGGCCGACTTCACCGGGCAGCCGGGTGTGGTGAACGGGGCCAGTGAGCTCTTCGCCGAGGTTCTCGGCGAGAAGGGTGTGCACGCCCGGTCCGCCGTGGGTGTGGCCGTTCTGCCGCTGGACGCGCCTGTTGAGGTCGAGGTTCAGGTCGAGCTCGTTTCGGCCTGATGGTTCGCTTCTGCTGAGAGTTCGGGTCGGCCGAGGCTTCTGGTTCGGCTGAGGGTTCGGGTCGGCTCGGGACCGGTGCGCTCCGTCCAGTGAGGGCGGGGCCGCGCCGGGATGTACGTGCTCGCTGTTCTATGGGGCCTCGTCGCCGGCCCAATTGCCCGCATGTGGTGCTGGTGGCTCCGCGCGCACATCCCGACACGGCCCCTCATGTCTCGTACGCGGCTGCCGACCGGTGGGTCATTCGGCCGTCCGGTTCTCTCGTGTGCGGCTGTCGGCCGGTGGGTGATTTGTCGGTTCGGTTGTCTCGTGTGCGGCTGCGGGGCGGTGGGTGATTTTTTGGTCCGGCTCTCTCGGGTATGGCCGCGGGGCGGGGGGTTGTTCGGGGCTGTGTCGTACTTGATCGTCTGTGGCTCTCGAACATCCGCTTGGTAGCGGATAGCCTCCGGCCATGGCGAATGGGCAGTGGTATCCCCCGGAGTGGCCCGAGCGGATTCGTGCGCTCGCGGCGGGTGAGCTGGCGGCCGCCGTGCCACGGCGGGCCGCGACCGTCATGCTTCTGCGGGACGCGGTCGCCGGTCCCGAAGTGCACATGCTGCGTCGACGCGCCTCCATGGCTTTCGCCGGGGGCGCGTACGCGTATCCGGGCGGGGGCGTGGATCCCCGTGACGACGAGTCGGTCGTGCGGTGGGGCGGGCCCTCGCGTGCGGCGTGGGCGGCGCGGCTCGGCGTGGACGAGAAGTCGGCGCAGGCGATCGTGTGTGCCGCCGTGCGGGAGACGTACGAGGAGGCGGGCGTGCTGCTCGCCGGGCCCGACGCGGCGTCCGTGGTGGGGGACACGACCGGGGAGTCCTGGGAGGCCGACCGGGAGGCGCTCGTCCGGCGGGAGTTGTCGTTCGGCGAGTTCCTCGGGCGGCGCGGGCTGGTTCTGCGGTCCGATCTGCTGGGTGCCTGGGCGCGGTGGATCACGCCCGAGTTCGAGCCCCGGCGGTACGACACCTGGTTCTTCGTCGCCGCCCTGCCCGAGGGGCAGCGCACCCGTAACGCCTCCACCGAAGCTGATCGGACCGTGTGGATCCGGCCCGATCAGGCTGCCGAGGGGTACGACAAGGGCGAGCTCATGATGATGCCGCCCACGATCGCGACGCTGCGGGCGCTGGCCGGTTTCGACAGCGCCGAGGGTGCCCTTGCGGGGGCCACGGCGCAGGATCTCTCCCCTGTGCTCGCCCAGGCCCGGCTGGAGGGTGGGGAGATTGTTCTGTCCTGGCCCGGTCATGATGAGTTCACCAAGCACATTCCGACCACGTCCGGGGGAGCCTCCGCATGACCGAAGCCGCAGCCCTTCCCGGACAGCCCCGCGGCGGGGTGCTGTCGGGGCCCGCCACCGCGCGCGCGGTCAACGTGCTGGCTCCGAACGCCTCCGCGATGACCCTGGACGGGACCAATACGTGGATTGTTTCCGAGCCTGATTCCGAGCTTGCCGTGGTGATCGATCCCGGGCCGCTCGACGACGTGCATCTGGAGCATGTGGTCGCGGTCGCCGAGGCTGCCGGCAAGCGCGTCGCCCTGACGCTTCTCACTCATGGGCATCCCGATCACGCGGAGGGTGCCGGCCGGTTCGCCGAGCTGACCCGGACCGACGTGCGGGCTCTCGATCCTGATCTGCGGCTTGGGGACGAAGGGTTGGCGGGTGGGGATGTGGTGACTGTCGGCGGGCTTGAACTGCGTGTCGTCGCAGCTCCTGGGCATACCGCTGATTCGCTCTGTTTCCATCTGCCTGCCGATCGGGCCGTGCTGACCGGCGACACCGTGCTCGGGCGCGGGACCACCGTCGTCGCCCATCCCGACGGGCGGCTCGGTGACTATCTCGACTCGCTGCGGCGGCTGCGGTCCCTCACCGTCGACGACGGGGTCGACACGGTGCTGCCAGGGCACGGGCCCGTACTCGAAGACGCCCAGGGCGCCGTCGAGTTCTATCTCGCCCACCGCGCCAACCGGCTCGCCCAGGTCGAGACCGCCGTCGAGAGCGGTTATGTCACGGCGTCAGAGATCGTCGCCCATGTGTACGCGGCTGTGGACCGGTCTCTGTGGCCGGCCGCCGAGTTGTCCGTCCTGGCTCAGCTCGAGTACTTGAAGGAGCATGGGCTGATCTAGAGGGCCGCCCGGGTCAGGGTTTTGAGGCGGTCCTCGTCCGAGAGGATGTTCAGTTCTGTGATTTTGGCGCCTGCGATCGTGAACGACATCAGCGATGCCGGGCGGCCCTCCGGCAGGGCGAGCAGGCCGATCGCGCCGTTCACCAGCACGACGCGTACGTGCGGTGCCATGCGCTGGAACGTGATTGCCCCGGACGCCACCGTGTGAGCGCCTCGAACCAGGCGCGAGAGGCCCGTCGCGCCGGCGTCCGCCCGTAGCAGTACGTCCGGGTCCAGGACCGCGACCAGGCGTTCGAAGTCGCCTTCGCGGGCCGCCGAGAGGGACGCCTCCACGATCTCGCGCTGCCGTGCGGGATCCGTCTCCGGCGGCGGCGCTCCCTGGACGCGGCGGCGCGCGCGGCTCGCCAGCTGCCGGGTCGCCGCCGGCGTGCGCTCCACGATCGGCGCGATGTCGTCGAACGGCACAGCGAACAGGTCGTGCAGCACGAACGCCAGCCGCTCCACCGGCGCCAGCGAGTCCAGGACCACGAGCAGCGCCAGGCCCACCGAATCGGCCTGGAGCGCCTGTTGTTCGGGATCCGGGGTGTCCAGGCTCGTGACCAAGGGGTCGGGTACGTGCGTCTCCAGGGGCTCCTCGCCCCTCGCCTTGCGCGAGCGCAGCAGGTCCAGGCAGATCCGGCCGGTGACGGTGGTGAGCCAGCCGCCCAGGTTCTCGACGGCCGAGACGTCGGACCGCTGGAGCCGCAGCCACGTCTCCTGTACGGCGTCCTCCGCCTCGCTGAGCGAACCGAGCATCCGGTAGGCGACGGCACGCAGGTGCCCCCGTGACTCCTCGAACCGTTCGGCCAGGGTGTCCGTCGATGCTGAGCTCATCGGTGTCCTGCTTCCCGGGTCATGGGCGGGGGGCCTTCACTCCGTGCACGGCTTCGTATTCTGCCGCCAGCCACGGGCCCAGGTCTTCGGTGTACGCCCTGAGGGTGTGCGGTGCGCCCATCGGTTCGTACGCCGCCCGCGCCGCCTGTCGCATCGCGTCCGCCCGCTGCGGGTAGTACGTGCCGAACACCTCGGCCATCTGCGTCAGATCGCTGGTCCAGCCGTTCCAGCGGGGCATCACGAGCGTGAAGCCGGTGCGGACGAGGTGACGGGAGATCAGGCGGTCCAGGGTGCGGGGGTCGTCGCCTCGCGCGATGCGTTCGCGCCAGCGCGGCAGGAACAGGCGCAGGTCGCCGTTGGTCTCCCGGGCCAGGAGGGAGTCGGGGCGGTAGCGCGGCAGGTACTCGGCCAGGTCCTCGCCCAGGAGCGGCGTGCAGAGGCAGGCCACGAACCAGCCGAGGTCGTGCCGTTCGAGGTCGCTGAGGACCTGGGTTCGGCTGAGGATGATCAGGCCTACGCCGTCGATCTGGGCGAAGTCCTTGTCCAGCGCGTCGGCCAGGGCTCTGGCCTCCGCCCTGTCCTCGTCCGTCGGCTCGTCGCGCAGTGCGAGGAGGAGGTCGAGGTCGCTGCGGCCGGGGCGGGCCGTGCCGCGCGGCACGGAGCCGTAGAGATACGCGCTCGTCATCCGCGGCCCGAAGGCGGCGAGCAGACTGTCGCGCGCCGCGGACACCACGGGGCGGAAGTCCGGCTGGATCCGGCTCAGAGAGCCTTCGCGCTCGATGAATCCGCGGTCGTCGAGGCCGCGGGCGGTGGTCGCCATGGGTCCACTGTGCCGGGTCGGGCGGGCGCGGTCCCGGTATTTTCCGCGGCGGTGAACGGGTGATCCCGCCTCCCCGGAGGGAGGCGGGACCCGGTGTGCGCAGGTGTCAGCGCGAGCGCTTCGCGAGGCGCTCGACGTCGAGCAGGATCACGGCGCGGGCCTCCAGGCGGAGCCAGCCGCGGCCCGCGAAGTCCGCGAGCGCCTTGTTCACCGTCTCGCGGGAGGCGCCGACCAGCTGGGCCAGCTCCTCCTGCGTCAGGTCGTGCACGACGTGGATGCCCTCCTCCGACTGCACGCCGAAGCGGCGGGAGAGGTCCAGGAGCGCGCGGGCCACGCGGCCCGGCACGTCCGAGAAGACCAGGTCGGACATCTGGTCGTTGGTCTTGCGCAGGCGCCGGGCGACGGCGCGCAGCAGGGCGGAGGCCACCTCGGGGCGCGCGTTCAGCCAGGGCAGGAGGTCGCCGTGGCCGAGGCCGAGGAGCTTGACCTCGGTGAGCGCGGAGGCGGTCGCCGTGCGCGGGCCCGGGTCGAACAGCGAGAGCTCGCCGATCAGCTCGCCGGGGCCGAGCACCGCGAGCATGTTCTCGCGACCGTCGGGGGAGGTGCGGTGGAGCTTCACCTTGCCCTCGGTGACCACGTACAGGCGGTCTCCGGGGTCGCCCTCGTGGAAGAGGGCGTCTCCGCGCGCGAGGGTCACCTCACTCATGGAGGCGCGGAGCTCCGCGGCCTGCTCATCATCGAGCGCCGCGAAAAGCGGGGCGCGCCGCAGAACGTCGTCCACGAGTTTCTCTCCTATGTCGACCTGCATCCGGGGACCGTGTTCCCGCTCCCCATTTTGCCGGACGGTCCAAACGGTGTGATCAGTCACTCAGGCACAAGTCTGCCGCACCGGCGTCGCAAGCTGTGGGGGAGGGGGCCAATCGAGGACTGATCTGCGGGGTCCACGGCGGATGTCAGCGGCTGCCTTTAGGCTGGCCGAGTGTCCAAAACGCCGGTGAGAGCACAGGCCAAGGGGGCTGGGACGGTGACCGCAGGACGTAATTCCGCTGTGGGCGAACAGGCCTCGACCGCGCCCGGGAAAGCGGCAAAAGGGGTAAAAGGGGCTCGGGGTGCCGGCGGTGCCGCGGCCTCCGGGGGGAAGGGTGCTGGTGGTGCAGCGGGCTCCGGGGGTGCCGCAAGTTCCGGAGGGAAGCGTGCTGTCGCGAAGAAGACCGGCGCCGCCAAGCCGGTGAAGAAGGCTGTCTCCGCCAAGCCGGTGAAGAAGGCCGGCGCCGCCAAGTCGGCGACGGAGGCCGCTGCCGTGAAACCGGCCAAGTCCGTGACGAAGACCGCCGCCAAGTCCGAGTCTCGTACCGCCCTCGTCCGGCGTGCCCGGCGCATCAACCGTGAGCTCGCCGAGGTGTATCCGTACGCCCACCCCGAGCTGGACTTCGAGAATCCCTTCCAGCTGCTCGTCGCCACGGTGCTGTCCGCCCAGACCACCGACCTGCGGGTCAATCAGACGACGCCCGCCCTCTTCGCCAAGCACCCGACCCCGGAGGACCTCGCGGCCGCGAACCCCGAGGACGTCGAGGAGCTGATCAGGCCCACCGGGTTCTTCCGCGCCAAGACGAAGTCGATCATGGGGCTCGCGGCGGCCCTGCGGGACGAGTTCGGGGGCGAGGTCCCTGGGCGTCTCGAAGACCTCGTCAAGTTGCCTGGGGTCGGCCGCAAGACCGCCTTCGTCGTGATGGGCAATGCCTTCGGGCGGCCCGGGATCACCGTGGACACGCACTTCGGGCGGCTCGTGCGGCGCTGGAAGTGGACGGAGGAGACCGACCCGGACAAGGTCGAGAAGGCCGTCGGCGAGCTCTTCCCGAAGAGCGACTGGACGATGCTCTCGCACCGCGTGATCTTCCACGGCCGCCGGATCTGCCACGCGCGCAAGCCCGCCTGCGGCGCCTGCCCGATCGCCCCGCTCTGCCCGGCGTACGGGGAGGGCGAGACCGACCCGGAGAAGGCGAAGAAGCTCCTGAAGTACGAGAAGGGCGGCTTCCCCGGCCAGCGCCTGAAGCCCCCGCAGTCGTACCTGGACGCCGGCGGTGTCCCGGCGCCCCCGCTCGGTGCCATCGCGCCGCCCGCCACGGGGGAGTGACGCATCGCGGAACGAACGGCGGGGACGCAGGCGTTGTGTTCAGTTGGACGGGGGTGCCTATGACACATGCACACAGTGAGGCGCACGAGGAGCGCGTCACGAAGGACGAGCCGGTGCGGCTGAGCAGGGACGGGCTGCCCGAGTGGCTCGACCCGGTCGTGAAGGCCGCGGACGCGGTCGAGCCGCTCCAGATGAGCCGCTTCCTGCCGCCCGAGAGCGGTGCCGGGCGGCAGTCCGCCGTCCTGATCCTCTTCGGGGAGGGCGAGCGCGGCCCGGAGCTGCTGCTCATGGAGCGGGCCACATCGCTGCGTTCGCACGCGGGCCAGCCGTCCTTCCCGGGCGGCGCCCTCGACCCGGAGGACGGCGATCCGCGTACGGACGGGCCGCTGCGCGCCGCCCTGCGCGAGGCGGAGGAGGAGACCGGGCTCGATCCGCGCGGCGTCCAGCTCTTCGGCGTCCTGCCGAAGCTGTACATCCCGGTGAGCAGCTTCGTGGTGACGCCGGTCCTCGGCTGGTGGCGCACACCGACGCCGGTGCAGGCGGTCGACCCGGCGGAGACGGCCCGCGTCTTCACGGTGCCCGTGGCGGATCTCACGGATCCGCGCCACCGCGCGACGGCGGTCCACCCGAGAGGCCACCAGGGCCCGGCGTTCCTCGTCGAATCGGCTCTGGTCTGGGGCTTTACGGCCGGAGTGATCGACCGGATCCTGCACTACGCGGGATGGGAGCGTCCCTGGGACCGCAGTAAGCAGGTCCCACTCGACTGGCGCTCATGACAGGGTGGCCCACGTGAATGTGCTGGACATCCTGCTGCTCGTAGCCGCCGTGTGGTTCGCGATCGTGGGCTACCGCCAGGGCTTCGTCGTCGGCATCCTGTCGGTGATCGGCTTCCTGGGAGGCGGCCTCGTCGCGGTCTACGTCCTGCCCGCCATCTGGAGCGCGGTGACGGACGGGGCCAAGGTGAGTACGACGGCGGCCGTCGTCGCCGTGATCGTGGTCATCGTCTGTGCCTCCGTGGGACAGGCGTTCACCACGCACCTGGGGAACAAGCTGCGCCGGTACATCACCTGGTCCCCGGCCCGAGCCTTGGACGCCACGGGCGGCGCCGTGGTGAACGTGGTGGCGATGCTCCTGGTCGCCTGGCTCATCGGCTCGGCCCTAGCCGGCACGACGCTGCCCACGCTCGGCAAGGAAGTGCGCAACTCCAAGGTCCTGCTCGGAGTGTCCAGAGCCTTGCCCACGCAGGCGAACTCCTGGTTCGCGGACTTCTCCTCGGCGCTCGCGCAGAACGGCTTCCCGCAGGTCTTCAGCCCGTTCTCGAACGAGCCGATCACCGAGGTCCAGCCTCCCGACCCGACGCTGGCGAACAGTGCGGTCGTGGAGACGGCCAAGCGCTCCATCGTCAAGGTGACCGGCCAGGCCCCCAGTTGCGGCAAGGTCCTCGAAGGCTCCGGCTTCGTCTTCGCCGACCGCCGCGTCATGACGAACGCGCACGTGGTCGGCGGCGTGGACGAGCCGAACGTGCAGATCGGCGGCGAGGGCCGGATGTACGCGGCGAAGGTCGTCCTCTACGACTGGAAGCGCGACATCGCCGTACTCGACGTGCCGACGCTGAAGGCGCCCCCGCTCCAGTTCACGTCCAGGGACGCCGAGCGCGGCGACAGCGCGATCGTCGCCGGCTTCCCGGAGAACGGCGCGTACGACGTCCGCCCCGCGCGTGTGCGCGGCCGCATCACGGCCGACGGCCCGGACATCTACCACCGCGGCACCGTGCGACGCGATGTGTACTCGCTCTACGCGACCGTCCGCCAGGGCAACTCCGGCGGCCCGCTGCTCACGCCCGAAGGCAAGGTGTACGGCGTGGTCTTCGCGAAGTCACTCGACAGCGCCCAGACCGGGTACGCGCTCACCCGCGACGAGATCAGCCCGGACATCGCCCGCGGCCGCACGGCCAACCAGCAGGTGGACAGCGACAGCTGCGCCCTGTGAGGTTCTGGAGGCGGTGCAGGCCCGGCCGGTGACGCGTCAGTCGCGCGTGTGCCGCAGCCGGGCCGAGACCCAGCGGGCCCGGCGGCGCAGGATGCGGGGAATGTTGATCCCCGGAGGGGTTTGGTCATGGCCCGATTCCTGCGGGCCACCCCCCGGGTGACGGCTCAGCACCGTGGCTGAGCGGCGGTTGCGTGCTGCGTCACTGTAGTCGTGCGTCCAGCCCATACCCCGACGTGTGCCCGTGCCCCAAGGTCGGTAATCGCGCGCACGCACCCCAATTGGCCTATGCGCCAGGCAATTGGCAGTTCGAAGGACAGTTGTTCCCGGACATGGCTCGAACGCGTCACCCGATCGTGCGAGGGTGGCCGCGCGGCCGTCACCGGTCGGGCTCGGGGTCCTTCAGCCAGCTGACCAGTTCGTTGGAGAACGCGACCGGATCCTCCTCGTGCGGGAAGTGCCCCAGACCGTCGAACAGCCGCCAGCGGTACGGCGCTTCGACGTACTCGCCGGAGCCCGCCGCGCTGCGCGTACGCATCACGGGGTCGAGCGAGCCGTGCAGATGCAGCGTCGGCACCCGCACCGGACGCTTCATGCGCCGGTTGAACTGGATGCCGTCCGGGCGGGCCATCGACCGCACCATCCACCGGTACGGCTCGACCGAGCAGTGCGCCGTGGACGGGATGCACATGGCGCGCCGGTACACGTCCACGACCTCGTCGTCGGGGAGGCGCGGCCCGGACCACTCCCGGAGCAGCCGGCCGACCAAGGCGCCGTCGTCCGCGACGAGTTGACGCTCCGGCACCCACGGCCGCTGGAAGCCCCAGACGTATGAGCCCGCGGCGGTCTGCTTGACGTCGGACAGCATCGCCGAGCGCCAGCGCCGGGGGTGCGGCATCGAGGAGACCACGAGCCGGCGCACCAGCTTGGGCCGCATGACGGCCGCGGTCCACGCGAGATAGCCGCCCAGGTCGTGCCCCACGAGTGCCGCGTCGGGCTCGCCGAGGGACCGTACGACGCCCGTGATGTCGAGGGCGAGGTTCGCCGGGTCGTAGCCGCGTGGGGTGCGGTCGCTGCCGCCGACGCCGCGCAGATCCATGGCCACGGCCCGGAACCCGGCGTCGGCGAGCGCCACCATCTGGTGCCGCCACGTCCACCAGAACTGGGGGAAGCCGTGCAGGAGCAGGACCAGTGGACCGTCGCCCATCTCGGCGATGTGGAAGCGCGCGCCGTTGGCGGCGACGTCCCGGTGGGTCAGCTCGCCGCCGCCCGGGACGCCGATGCGTACGACTGAGGCGGGCTGGGCCGAAGGGGTGGCGGGGTCCGTCATGAAGACGAGCGTGCCACAGCCTCGACCGTGTCACCGACTCGGTTCGCCGGAGCCACCGGACGGGGGTGCGGTTTGGCGTTCCCCAGTACGCCTGCCGTCTCCTTGACCGAGGCGGCGACCTTCTGCGGGCCCTTGCCCTTCTTGGCCTTCTTCGCGAAGACGACGCCGATCAGGGCAAGCAGCGCGGCCACCAGCACGTTCGCCGCGAAGGAGAGCAGGAAGCACCAGCCGAGGTTCCAGCCGCCCTCACCGTTGTGCCCGCCGGTCCAGGCCTGGATCCCGTAGGCGAGCGCGAAGCTCAGCATGGGCAGCGAGAAGAGCAGGACCACGCCGGCCGCCGAGAGGGCGCCGCCGCTGACCGCACCCCGCTTCACGTCCTGCTTGAGCTGGGCCTTCGCCAGAGCGATCTCGTCGTGCACCAGCGCGGACATCTCGGTCGTGGCCGTGGCGACCAGCTGGCCGATGCTGCGCTCGGCGCCGACCGGTGTGCCGTCGGGTGCGCTCATCGCGTACTCCCTCTTCTGTTTACGGGCATCTTTAGCAGACCTGCTGTCAGATCATGCCGGACGACTGCTCCCGTCGCTTGCCCCGCCCGTCACTTCGGCAAGCCTGCGGTGTTCGGCGGCCTTCTTCTCGTAGATCTCCGCCATCCGCAAGTGGTACTCCGGCTTGTCCTCCTCGTAGATGTCCGGGATGCCGTCGAGGTCGTCGTCCCGCTCCTCCTCGGCGCACATCGCGCGGTACTTGGCGTTACGGATCTTGAGCAGGACGCTCGACAGGACCGCCGCGATGAGGGAGCCCATCAGTACGGCGGCCTTGACCTCGGCTGTCAGCAGGGGGCTCTCGGTGAAGGCGAGTTCGCCGATGAGGAGCGAGACGGTGAAGCCGATCCCGGCGAGGGACGCGACCGCGAACACGTCGGGCCAGGCCAGTTCGTCGGAGAGCGAGGCCCTGGTGAAGCGGGCCGTGAGCCAGGTCCCGCCGAAGATGCCGACGGCCTTGCCGACGACGAGCCCGAGCACCACACCGAGCGTCTCGGGCTTGGTGAACACGTCGGTCAGGGCGCTGCCCGACACGGCAACGCCCGCGCTGAACAGGGCGAACAGGGGCACGGCGAGCCCTGCCGAGAAGGGGCGCACCAGATGCTCGATGTGCTCGCCGGGCGAGTGCTCCTCGCCGTCCTGCCGGGTGCAGCGCAGCATCAGGCCCATGGCGACACCGGCGATGGTGGCGTGGATGCCGCTGTTGTACATCAGGCCCCAGATCACGAGCGCGAGCGGCACGTAGATGTACCAGCCGCGTACGCCCTTCCGCAGGAGCAGCCAGAAGACGGCGAGGCCGACGACGGCGCCGGCGAGCGCCGCGAAGTTGATGTCGCTGGTGAAGAAGATCGCGATGATCAGGATCGCGCAGAGGTCGTCGACGACGGCGAGCGTGAGCAGGAACGCGCGCAGCGAGGACGGCAGGGACGTGCCGATGACGGCGAGGACGGCGAGCGCGAAGGCGATGTCGGTGGCGGTCGGCACGGCCCAGCCGTCGAGCGAGCCGCCGCCCGTGATGTTGACGAGGAAGTAGACGAGTGCGGGGACCGCCATGCCGCAGAGCGCGGCGGCGACCGGCAGCATGGCCGCCTTGGGGTCGCGCAGGTCGCCGGCGACGAGTTCGCGCTTGAGCTCGATACCGGCGACGAAGAAGAACACGGCGAGCAGTCCGTCGGCGGCCCAGTGCTCGAGGGACAGGTTGAGGCCGAGCGCTGCGGGGCCGACGTGGAACTCGCTCACGGACTCGTAGCTGCCGCTGAGCGGTGTGTTCGCCCAGATGAGGGCGGCGATCGCGGCGACGAGGAGCAGAACTCCGCCGACGGTCTCGGCACGCAGGGCGTCCGCCACGAACGTGCGCTCAGGAAGCGTGAGTCGGCCGAGTGCCTTACGGCTGCTCTTGTGTGGGGCGGGCGCGGCCACGGGTGAAGACCTCCGGTCGGGTTCGGCTTCGCGAACGCGCCGGCGAGGGGTCGCCGACGGCGTTGCCGACCAGACTTCCCGGCACACCATTTGAGGTATTCACCCTACCGGGTGCACGCGGTCCGTACCTGGTGATCGTCACTTTACGTACGAAACGGGCACCCGGCGCGTTCGGCGCCGGGTGCCCGTTTCGTGGTGTGCGGTGCGGTCAGTCCTCGCTTGATGCGGCCGGGAGCTTGGTCTGGATGAGGTCCATGACGGACGAGTCCGTCAGGGTCGTGACGTCTCCCAGCTCCCTGTTCTCCGCGACGTCACGCAGCAGGCGCCGCATGATCTTCCCGGATCGGGTCTTGGGCAGCTCGGCCACGGGCAGGACCCGCTTCGGCTTGGCGATCGGGCCGAGCGTCGCGCCCACGTGGTTGCGCAGGTCGGCGACGAGACCCTCGTCGTCGGCGGACGCCGTGCCGCGCAGGATCACGAAGGCCACGATGGCTTGACCCGTCGTCTCGTCGGCCGCGCCCACGACCGCCGCCTCGGCGACCGAGGGGTGCGAGACGAGCGCCGACTCGACCTCGGTGGTCGAGATGTTGTGGCCGGAGACCAGCATCACGTCGTCCACCCGGCCGAGCAGCCAGATGTCGCCGTCGTCGTCCTTCTTGGCACCGTCACCGGCGAAGTACTTGCCCTCGAAGCGGGACCAGTATGTGTCGATGAACCGCTGGTCGTCGCCCCAGATGGTGCGCAGCATCGACGGCCACGGCTCGGTCAGGACGAGGTAACCGCCGCCCCCGTCGGGGACTTCCTGCGCCTCGTCGTCCAGGACCGTCGCCGAGATGCCGGGCAGGGCGCGCTGGGCGGAGCCCGGCTTGGTCTCGGTGACACCGGGCAGCGGCGAGATCATCATCGCGCCGGTCTCGGTCTGCCACCAGGTGTCCACGATGGGGCACTTGTCGGCGCCGATGTTCTTCCGGTACCACATCCAGGCCTCGGGGTTGATCGGCTCACCGACCGAACCGAGGACCCGCAGACTGCTCAGGTCGAACTTGGCGGGGATGTCGTCTCCCCACTTCATGAACGTGCGGATCGCCGTCGGCGCCGTGTACAGGATCGTCACCCCGTACTTCTGCACGATCTCCCAGAAGCGGCCCTGGTGCGGGGTGTCCGGGGTGCCCTCGTAGATGACCTGCGACGCACCGTTCGAGAGCGGCCCGTAGGTGATGTACGAGTGCCCGGTGACCCAGCCGATGTCGGCCGTGCACCAGTAGACGTCGGTCTCCGGCTTGAGGTCGAACACCGCGTGGTGGGTGTACGAGGCCTGCGTGAGGTAGCCGCCGGAGGTGTGCAGGATGCCCTTGGGCTTACCTGTCGTGCCGGACGTGTAGAGGATGAACAGCGGATGCTCGGCGTCGAACGCCTCGGGCGTGTGCTCCGCCGACTGCTTCTGTGTGATCTCGTGCCACCACACGTCGCGGCCCTCGGTCCAGGCGACGTCCTGCTTGGTGCGCTGGACGACGAGGACCTTCTCGACCCCATCGACGCGGCTGACCGCGTCGTCGACGGCGGGCTTGAGCGCGGACGGCTTGCCGCGCCGGTAGCCGCCGTCGGCCGTGATGACGACCTTGGCGTCGGCGTCCTGGATGCGGGCCGCGATGGCGTCGGCCGAGAATCCGCCGAAGACGACCGAGTGCGCGGCGCCGATGCGCGCGCACGCCAGCATCGCGACGACGGCCTCGGGGATCATCGGCAGGTAGACGGCGACCCGGTCGCCCTTCTGCACGCCCAGCTCGGTCAGCGCGTTGGCCGCGCGGCTGACCTCGTCCTTGAGCTCCGCGTAGGTGATGGCCCGGCTGTCGCCGGGCTCGCCCTCGAAGTGGATGGCGACCCGGTCGCCGTTCCCGGCCTCGACGTGGCGGTCGACGCAGTTGTACGCGACGTTCAGCTTCCCGTCCGCGAACCACTTGGCGAACGGCGGGTTCGACCAGTCGAGGGTCTCGGTCGGTTCGGTGGCCCAGGTCAGCCGACGGGCCTGCTCGGCCCAGAAGCCGAGCCTGTCAGCCTTGGCCTGTTCGTACGCCTCCGCGGTGACGTTGGCGGCGGCCGCCAGGTCGGCCGGCGGCGCAAACCTTCGCTCTTCCTTAAGAAGGTTGGCCAGGCTTTCGTTGCTCACGACATCTCCCTTTCCCAGGGTGTCCGTTGTGTCCCAGACCACAGCTCATCAGACGGCCCCCCTCGGTGACAAGGGGGGTCCGAATAATGGTTTAGACCTGTTGGGCTCTATGCGTGCGCGCCGATGGCGTCACTCCACGGCACGCACGCTCTCACGGACGGGTTCACGCCGGGCGCAGTTCGCCCTCCGGCTGCACCTGGTCGAACACCTCGTCGGGCTGCTCGGTGAGCAGATAGGCCTGTGCCTCCCCCACGTGGAAGTACATCCCGTGGAGCTCGAGCGAGCCCTCGTGGAGGCGGCGGGCCACCGACTCGTGGGCCCGCAGATGCTCCAACTGCTGGACGACATTGGTCAGGCAGAGCTGCTCGACCGCGTCGGCGGGGGCGCGCCCGGCGAACCTCGCCCATGGCTGGTTCGCGACCGCCATGCGGGCAAGGCTCGGCAGGCCGTGCCGCAGCCACCGCTTCAGTGGTGTCTGCGCGCCGCCCTCGGGCGGACTGTTGAGCAGCGCCTGCATCGCGCCGCAGCCGGAGTGTCCGCACACGGTGATCGACTGCACCTTCAGTACGTCGACGGCGTACTCGATGGCCGCGGCGACCGAGTCGTCACCGCTCTCGGCGCCCGGCAGCGGCACCAGATTCCCCACGTTCCTGACGACGAAGAGGTCGCCGGGGCCGCTTGAGGTGATCATCGACGTCACGAGCCGGGAATCGGCGCAGGTCAGGAACAGCTGGGTGGGACGCTGCCCCTCACGGGCGAGCCGGGCCAGTTCGTCCCTGACATGCGGCGCCGTGTTCCGCTGGAACGCGCTGATTCCGCTGGCCAGTTGATACCCGCCGCCACCTGCCGGGGGCTCGGAGGTCTCGGTCTGCGGGCGGTCGCAGTGGTGGTTGCGCCAGGGGGTCCAGGGCCGGCAGCAGGAGTTCGACGTCGGCGCGGGCTCGGAGATGCGGGTACCCGCCCGCCCGGTCACCTCGACCTTGCCGCCCTGCGCGACATGTGACTTCTGCCAGTCCTGCAGGGACTCGAACGCGGCATGGTCCATGAAGGACCCGTCCAACTCCACGACGCAGCAAACTCCTTGGGGTACTTGATGCAGTACGCGACTGAGGCGGGGCACGGCGAGGAAGGTCAGTTGCCCGCGCACCCGTACGTGATGCGTCCCGCCTTGGCCTGCGGTGCCCGTCTCGTCCACGGTGTGGGTGATCCGGGTGCGGGCGAGCCGGTGCAGGGCGACGGCGACGGCGACGGCGATGCCGAGGGCCACGCCCTCGAGTACGCCGAGGACGACCACGCCGAGCGTCGTCACGGCGTAGACGAGGACCTCGCGGTGGCGCGTGACCGTACGGATGTGGTGCAGGGACACCATCTGGATGCCGACGGCCATCACCAGGGCGGCGAGTGAGGCGAGGGGGATCTGCTCAAGCACCGGGACCAACAGGAGCGCGGCCACTACTACCCAAACGCCGTGCAGCATCGTGGAGTTCCTGCTCTCGCTGCCCGCGTTCACATTCGCGGCGCTGCGGACGGCGACCCCGGCGACGGGGAGCCCGCCGAGGGTGCCGGAGACGATGTTGGCCGCTCCTTGACCGAGCAGTTCCCGGTCGAGGTCGGAGCGGCGTGCCTCCGGGCGCAGGGCGGGCTTCGAGGACGCGAGTTTGTCCACGGCGACGGCGCCGAGCAGCGACTGCACGCTGCACACGAGCGTCACGGTCAGGACGGCCGCCACGAGGCCCATTGCGGGTCCTTCGGGCAGGCCGGCCAGGGCGTGGCTGCTCCAGGACGGCAGGTCGACCTTGGTCACGGTGATTCCGGCGAACGCGGCGGTCGCGGTGGCGCAGGCGACGGCGACGAGCGCGGCGGGCACTCTTCGCAGGGCCCGCCCGGCGGGTCCGGGGATTCGGGGCCAGGCGAACAGGACCGCGAGCGTCAGCATGCTCAGGAGCAGCGCGGCCAGGTCCACGTGGGTCAACTCGGCGGGCAGCGCACGGAGATTGTCGAGAACGGCGCTCTGGGGGATGCCGCCGAGCACGATGTGCACCTGTGCGACCGCGATGGTGACGCCGATTCCGGCGAGCATGCCGTGGACGACGGCGGGGGACACGGCGAGCGCGGTGCGGGCCACGCGTAGGCAGCCGAGGCCGAGTTGGGCGATTCCGGCCATGACGGTGATCGCGCAGGTCGTCCGCCAGCCGTAACGGTGGATGAGGTCGGCGGTGACGACGGTGAGGCCGGCGGCGGGGCCGCTGACCTGGAGGGGAGAGCCGCCGAGGCGGCCGGCCACGAGTCCGCCGACGGCGGCGGCGACGAGTCCCGCCTGGAGCGGGGCCCCGGTGGCCAGGGCGATTCCGAGGGACAGCGGCAGGGCGATCAGGAAGACCGCCCCAGACGCGGACAGGTCGGCGCCCGAGATGCGGAAGCGGCGGGGCGGCTTCGGCGGCGGGCTGTGGGGTGGATGGGTGCGGCTGGTTTCGTCGGTCCGTGTCGGATCGGCGGGGCGTGTGGGGACGCAGGCTGACATGTTTCCCGTCTCCTCCGGGGCAGCGCGGTCGCGGAATGAGGGGCCCCGTCTGTGGCGGGGCAGGGTCGCGGCCGTGGATTACGGCGTGCAGCGGCGGGATGAATCAACGCTCGGTAAATGGATCGTAATGCAGAGTAAAGGTTGTGGACGTATTTTCGGGGCAAATGGGGCATTCATTCACCTCAATGGGTGAATGGGGCTTTCTTTCGGCTTGTCGTATTAATTCTTCCTCGGGCCTCGTGTGACGTTGGCGGCACCGTCGTCAAATGCGGCATTTCATCGCATTACGCCTGCCCTGGTGCGGAGAGATCAGAGCCGAAGAGACCAAGGAAGAAGGTGGGCGGACATGGCCGCCACCAAGCAGCTCGCCGCGAACTTCACCGCCGTCGCGGCGTGTGTCGCAGCCCTGTCCGGTTGCGCGACCGATGACCACCAGGCGACCGGACCCCAGAAGGGCGCTCCCGGTGCGAACGAGGCGGCCCCCGCCCCTGCCCCCGCCCCCGCGCCGGGACACGTGATGCGGCTGATCGGGGACGGCTCGACCGCGTTCACCGGAAGCCAGCCGCATCTGCCCAGGCCCGAGCGCCTGAAGTCCGGCCGGAAGCCGCCGCAGTTCGTGGTGTTCTCCTGGGACGGCGCGGGGGAGGGCAGCCAGAAGCTGTTCTCGCGCTTCCGCAAGGTCGCCAGGCAGAACAACGCGACGATGACGTACTTCCTCAGCGGCGTGTACCTGCTCCCCAAGGACAAGCGCGACCTCTACCGGCCTCCGCAGCACTCACCGGGCAGCTCGGACATCGGCTTCAACGACGAGCAGGGAATCAAGGACACCGTGGACCAGCTCCGCGGCGCCTGGCTCGAGGGCAACGAGATCGGCACGCACTTCAACGGCCACTTCTGCGGCAAGGGCGGCGTCGGCGAGTGGTCGGTGGCCGACTGGAAGAGCGAGATCGGCCAGGCCAGGTCCTTCGTGAAGTCCTGGAAGACGAACACGGGCATGAAGAACGCCGCCCCGCTCCCCTTCGACTACGACAAGGAGCTCATCGGTGCCCGCACCCCGTGCCTGGAGGGTCAGAAGAACTTCCGGCGAGGGGCCCACGACCTCGGTTTCCGCTACGACACCAGCGGTGTCAACGACCAGATCTGGCCCAACAAGAACGATGGCCTGTGGGATCTGTCGATGCAGCTCGTGCCCTTCCCCGGGCACAAGTCCGAGCAGCTCACCATGGACTACAACTTCATGGTCGACCAGTCGGGCACCACGCCCCAGGGCGACACCGACAAGCAGCAGTTCTGGGGTGACGAGATGCGCGACAGCCTCCTCCAGGGCTTCGACCGCGCCTACAACGGCAACCGCGCGCCGCTCGTCATCGGCAACCACTTCGAGTCCTGGAACGGCGGCAACTACATGCGCGCCGTCGAAGAGACCGTCCACGCCGTGTGCAACAAGCCCGAGGTGCGCTGCGTCTCCTTCCGTCAGCTCGCCGACTGGCTGGACGCGCAGGACCCGCAGATCCTGAAACGGCTCACCACACTGGGCGTCGGAGAGGCCCCCGCGCAGGGCTGGGCATCCTTCATGTCGACCATCCCCGCCCCGGCACCCAAGGGGGTGCCGGGAGCGCCGGCGGTCAAGCAGTAGCCGAGCCGGTCAGGCGGTGGCGGCCACACTCTCCTGGAGAACGAAGGCGGGGTCGACCTGGGCCGCCAGGTCGGCGCCCGTCTTCGCATTGCCCCAACTCTGCGCGTTCTTCAGGTGGAAGTGGACCATCTGGCGTGTGTAGCGCTCCCAGTCGCGGCCCGCGTAGGCGGCGTCCGCGGCGGACCTGAGCGTGCGCAGAGCAGCCGCGTTGGGCTCCTCCAGGAGATCGAACCGAGGCGGGAGGCCCTTCTCCATGGCACGCACCCAGTCGGAGTGCCCGACGGTGACGAGCAGGTCGTCCCCCACCTGTGCGCGGAGGAAGTCGAGGTCGTCCTGGCCCTGCACCTTGTTCCCCACGACCTTCAGCGTGATGCCGAAGTCCCGTGCGTACTCCTTGTACTGGCGGTAGACCGAAACCCCCTTACGCGTCGGCTCGGCGACAAGGAACGTCATGTCGAAGCGGGTGAACATGCCGGAGGCGAAGGAGTCCGAGCCCGCGGTCATGTCGACGACCACGTACTCGTCGCGGCCGTCGACGAGATGGTTCAGACACAACTCCACCGCTCCGGTCTTGGAGTGGTAGCAGGAGACACCGAGGTCGGCTTCGGTGAAGGGGCCCGTGACCATCAAACGCGCGGTCCCGCCGTCGAGTTCCACGGGTCGCGCACATGCGTCGTACACCGGGTTGTTCTCGCGTACCCGCAGGAGGCGCGAGCCCTCGCCGGGCGGGGTCGTCTTGATCATCGTGTCCGCGGAGGCGATCCGTGGATTCGAGCCGCGCAGGTAGTCCTTGATGAGGGGGAGGCGTGCGCCCATGGCGGGCAGTTCGGCGGCCTGGTCGTCGTCGAGACCGAGCGCGGGCCCCAGGTGCTGGTTGATGTCGGCGTCCACCGCGATGACCGGGGCGCCGATGGCGGCGAGGTGACGGATGAAGAGCGAGGACAGCGTGGTCTTCCCGCTGCCGCCCTTCCCCACGAAAGCGATCTTCATGTTCACCAAGGGTAGTGGGGTCGTCGCTTTTCGTGTCTGTGGAGCGTGAAGAAGACCACTCCTTCGTGGGGTCGGGCCCTGAACTGCGTAGGGTCGTACCCATGAGTACGACAGCCGACCCCCTTGCCGCCCTTGGGGCCCTTCCGGGCGTGGCCGACTCCGTGGACTCCGTGCGCAAGGCCGTGGACCGGGTCTACGGCCACCGGGTCATGCGGCGTCGCAGCACTGCCGTCACCTCCGAGGCCGCGCTGCGCGGCGCGCGGGGCAGCGCGGCGCTGTCCGGCGCCGACTGGCCGCTCGAAGAGGTGCGCAGGCGCTCCGACTTCAGCGGCGTGGGTGGGGACGAGGAGGCGCGCACCGTCGGCGCTGCCCTGCGGCTGACGGCGGAGGCGGGCCAGCTCCTGTCGATCTGGCGGCAGTCGCCGCTGCGGGTGCTCGCGCGCCTGCACCTCGTGGCGGCGGCCGACAGCGGCGACATGGTGGGGCGCCCCCGTCAGGGAGGCGAGCCGGTCGACGAGCCGCTGGTCGAGCTGCCGCTGCCGGATGCGCAGGAAGTGGCGGGCCGGCTCGAAGGGCTCTCCGGCCTGATCATTGCGGGCGGCTCGGCTCCGGCCCTGGTCACCGCGGCTGTCGTGCACGGCGAACTGCTCGCGCTGCGGCCCTTCGGGTCGTACAACGGTCTGGTCGCGCGCACGGCCGAGCGCATCGTCCTGGTGGGCAGCGGTCTCGACCCCAAGTCGATCTGTCCTGCCGAGGTGGGACACGCGGAGCAGGGGCGCGCGGAGTATCTGGCCGCGCTCGAAGGCTATGCGTCGGGCACTCCGGAAGGGGTTGCCGCATGGATCGCGCACTGCGGGCGGTCCGTGGAGTTCGGTGCCAGGGAGTCGACGGCCGTGTGCGAGGCGCTCCAGCGCGGAGCGGCGTAGGCGTCGTAACAGGTTCCTGGAAAGTCCCTGAAAAAGGGTTGCGGCGGTACGAGTCCTCGTACCGCCGCTGGCATGTTCACCTGGTTACCAAGCGTCCTCGAAAATTGCCCATCAGGTCGGGAACTTAGCCCGTGGCCTGGTGCGGCTGGCCCGTAATCGACGGGTCGACGTCGCGTGGGTGCCTGGCGTTCATGCTCGGTCCGTGGGGCCTTGGTTGCGTTTAAAGGTGATCCTCTCGGATGTCCCTTGGTCTCGCGGGCCGTTGCCTTATTTGTACTCCAGGTGCAGAGGAAGCGAAACCCCTGACCGTACTTCTTTACTTTTAGGTTCAATTAGGGGTGAAACGGGCGGCCGAGGGCGGCTCTGTTCGGCGGCTGTGTGGCGGGCCTGCTCAAAGGAGCCGGTCAGCTGGCCGTGGCGCGCCGGCGGCTGGCGTACCAGACCAGGCCCGCGGTGGCCGCCGCGGCGCCGACGGCGGCGGCCGCGACGAGGGCGGGCCGCGACGGCGCGGACAGAGTGGGCAGCCGCTGCTTGAGTCGGACGGGTCGGTTGAAGTCGAGAATCGGCCACTCGCGCGCGAGTGCCTCACGGCGGAGCGCCCGGTCCGGATTGACCGCGAAGGGGTGGCCGACCGCCTTCAGCATCGGCACATCGGTCGCCGAGTCGCTGTACGCGTAGCAGCGCGAGAGGTCGTACCCCTCGGACCGGGCGAGCTCCTCGATCGCCTCCGCCTTCGTCGGCCCGTACGCGTAGTACTCCACCTCGCCCGTGAAGCAACCGTCGTCGCCCACCACCATGCGCGTGGCCACCACGCGGTCCGCGCCGAGGAGTTCGCCGATCGGCTCGACGACCTCGGCGCCGGACGTGGAGACGATCACCACGTCGCGCCCCGCGGTGTGATGCTCCTCGATGAGTGACGCGGCCTCGTCGTAGATGATCGGGTCGATCAGGTCGTGAAGCGTCTCGGCGACGATCTCCTTCACCTGCTGCACATTCCACCCGCGGCACAGTGCCGAGAGGTACGCGCGCATCCGCTCCATCTGGTCGTGGTCGGCGCCGCCGGCGAGGAACACGAACTGCGCGTACGCGGTCCGCAGTACCGCCCTGCGGTTGATCAGCCCGCCTTGGTAGAACGACTTGCTGAAGGTGAGCGTGCTCGACTTCGCAATGACCGTCTTGTCCAGGTCAAAGAACGCGGCGGTGCGGGGCATCGAGTGGGTCAAGGAGTGGTTTTCCACGAGCCCGAGCATAGGCGCCCACCATTCGGCGTAAGCTCTGGCGCGTGGGTTTGCCTGAGAAGGCTCTCGGGTACACCATGGAAGTCACGGATCGTTCGCGACCGTGCTAACCCGGTCTGGCTCCTCCCCCCCCGAGTCGGACCGTGGGGACGACCCCCGCTCTCCCCCCCGGCGGGGGTCGTCGCATGTCCGGACCCACTTTGGGTCCGGACTTATGCGTTCTCCACCCTTGTGTCGCCCCGCGCCGCGCTTCCGGCGGGTGCCGCCTCGCGCCCGATCTACGTCACCGTGTGTAGTCGAAAGGCTGCTCTGTGGAAGGTGCGATGAGGGTAGTTGAGGGGCCGCCCTAGATGACACAAGTGATGTCACCGGTATGGGAGATGGGGATATTCACAAGCCCTCTCTTGTCCACAGTAATTGACCAAGATCCACACGATTTCCGGGATCGCTGCACGGTGATTCCACTCGCGAAGTCGGGACCGGTGTTCATTATCGGTTCCGTTTCCCGGTCGGGCACTCGGTAGGGCCTTCGGCCGGGTCTGGCTGCGCGAGGGGAGTGGCCGGCTCGCAGGTGCGAGCGGGACAGCGAGCGAGGGGGCGGAAATCGTGGCGGGAGCCATCACATGCGACCGGGCGCCGGTCGCGGACGGGCGGCGGCGCACACCGCTGATCGTGACCGAGGACGTGGATCTGCTGGACGACCTGCTGCGGCTGTGCGCCGCGGCCGGCACGCGGCCCGAGGTCCATCACGGGGTGCCGGAGCGCAGAGGGAGCTGGGAATCGGCGCCGCTGGTGCTCGTCGGGGACGACGCGGTCGAGCGGGTACTGGGCGTGGCGCGGCGGCGTGGCGTCGTACTGGTCGGGCGTGACCAGGACGATTCGGGGGTGTGGCAGCGGGCCGTCGAGATCGGTGCCGACCACGTGCTGATGCTGCCGGACGGCGAGCAGTGGCCGATGGACCGGATCGCCGACGTGGCCGAAGGCGTGGAAGGCCCGCGCTCACCGTCGGGGTGATCGGCGGGCGAGGCGGAGCCGAGGCGTCCACGCTGGCGTGCGCGCTCGCCGTGACCTCGGCGTCGCGTGACTGGGGTCGTGGGTGCGTGCATGTTGGACGGGGTGCGGCAGTGGCTCGCGGTGAACGGTGCGGAGGCGACCCCGGCGCGGGTCGCGGAAGCGCTCAGGGCCCAGGGGAAACTCCTCGGGGACGCCGAAGTGCTGGGCGCAGCCGATCAGTTGCGCCCCAAACTCGCGGGAACGGGCCCACTTGGGCCTCTGCTCGCCGACCTGTCGGTGACCGACGTGCTGGTCTCCGCGCCCGACCGGGTGTGGGTGGACCGGGGCGCTGGCCTGGAGCTGACGGGAGTGCGGTTCGAGAGCACATCGTCCTGCGGAGGCTCGCGCAGCGCCTCGCGGCGGTGGCCGGACGACGCCTGGACGACGCGAGGCCATGGGTGGACGCCCGGCTGCCGGACGGGATCCGGCTGCACGCCGCCGGCTGCGCCTGCCTGGCGCTGCGGGGGCGGTAGCGGCAACGCGCCTTCACGCTGGAGGAGCTCGTGGCGGCGGAGACGGTGCCGCCCGGCGGGGACCAGGTGCTTCGGGCTCTCCTCGACGCGCGGCTGTCGTTCCTGATCAGTGACGGTACGGGGTCCGGGAAGACGACGCTCCACAGCGCGTTACCCGGCCTGGTGGGGCCGGGGGCGCGTGGTGCTAGCCGAGGACTCCGCCGAGCTGCGGCCCGACCATCCGCATGTGGTGCGGCTCGAGGCGCGGCCTGCCAACCCGGAGGGGGCGGGGCTCGTGGGTCTGGACGACATGGTGCGTCAAGCGCTGCGCATGCTGCCGGACCGCCTGGTGGTGGCCGAAGTGCGGGGCCCGGAGGTCGTGGCGCTCCTCGCCGCGTGGCGTTACGGCCGCTCTTCGCTGTCCTCTCCGGCGCCCAGGACGAACGTCCCCTTCGCGGGCAGGGTCGCGACTACGCCCCGCTCACGGAGTAGCGCGACGGCGCGGCGCACTGTCCCGATGCTGACTCCGTAGACCTCCGTCATGCGGCGCTCAGCGGGGAGGGCGGCCCCCTTCGCCAGCGTCCCGGAGCGGACCTCCTCCGTGATCTGGTCGGCCAGCTCCTCGTACCGGTAGCGCGGCATTCCACTCATGATCCGAGACTGCCGCGGCCTAGGCCGTCCCGCAGCGTGAGGACGCGTCCGGACGCGTTGGGTATTAGAGGGACGCAGTGGGACGCAGTCGCGTAGCCTGGGGAACGAAGGACCCCCGCGACAGCGGCTAACTGTCCGGGGGCGTGGCCGATCGCTACGAAGGAGCGAACGACATGACACAGCCTATGCGGCGCCTCCCCTGGACCGACGATGGGCGGGACGCCTATACCCCCCAGGGCAACGGCCTCATCAACACCATCGCCGACACGATGGAAGCCAGCATGATTGCGACGGCGCGGGATGACGCCGGCCGGGCCCGCGCCCTGGCCGACGACCCGGACGCCTCCAAGCTGGAGATGCGTACGGCGATTCGCTACCTGGCCCACGCCGTGGAGGACACGGCCCTGGTGGCAGACCTCCGCCTGGAGCGACTCCCGGAGACGATCGCCCCCGCCGGAGAAGTCCTTTGGGGTAGTAAGGCCAGAGAGATCGGCGAAGCGCACCGGGGGTGATCCGCAATGACAACCACTGAAGCCCTGGAAGCCGCAGAGGTACAGGCGCTCTTCAACCTGGAAGTCCTGGAGATCCAGCGCCAGTCAAAGGACCTGCGGGAGGCCCTCCGGCGCGACAGCGGTAACCCCCGGCTGAAGGCCCGCATTGCGTGCCTGGACGCGCTCCTGTTGGCCCTCTGCGGCGACCCGTCAGCGCTCGCCGAGCGGCCGTCCGTACTGGCCCAGGGCGGGATGCCTGACGCCCCGGCGGATCAGACGGTGGACACCGTTAACGACTGACGCGGACAGCGCGGACACCCGAAGAGCCCCCGGCGGCCAGCCTGCGGACAGGCGGTCACTGGGGGCTCTCTGCTGTCCGCGGACAGGCGGCCAGACGCGGACAGTCTGTCCGGACAGCGTTAACGGTCAGACGGCAGGGATGCCATGAGCCAACCCAACAGGGCGTACCGGTTTGCGTACCGGATTCCGGGGTCTGCGGTTGCGAGTTGGTCACGTTGGACCGGTACGCAAACCGGTACGCGTTTCGGCACACCCCCTTGCGGCACCCGCCCCAACGCGAACCGGTCCTCGACAGGCCCGGCGAGCCTTCTGTGGACGTTCGCGTAATTCCCCAGCTGGAACGGCACGGAATGGGCCAGGGACATCGCGGAGTCGACTCCTTCGTCTCCAGGCGGACTGCGGAGGCGCTCCTTGCTCCCAGGGACGCCAGGGTTCTCGGGCCGCTCGATAGCCGACGATCATTACGGCTGGTCGGGGCGGTCAAGGGTGGCGAAGGCCAGCGCGGAGCGCCACCGAAGGCGCCCTTGGGGGCGCTGTCCAGCCCCACACTCAGCAGTCGGGCGGCCCGTCACCAGCCGTAACCAACTGGGGAATTACGCGGAGCTGAAGGCGCCGCCGATGGGGAATTGCATGAACGCTCACGTCTTCACCCAACGTGTCCAACTATGGGCTGCGCAGCGTCCGACGGCCGACTGCGCACCCTCGTTCTCGGAAGCTGCGCAGTGTGGTGCGCAGCCTCCTGACGACCCGTGCGCAGTGACCGGTGCCGGGGTGCGGCCTACGACTGCGCAGCGCCCTATGGATCCCGTACTCGGGGTGCAGCACGCCCGCCCGGCCCCGACTCCGGCTGCGCAGTGCCAACTGGGGCGCGTTGCGCACCGGGTACTGCGCAACGCGTACCGGTCGACTGTGAGCGGTCGTTACGCATTTTGTGGCGCTTGCCAAAAGCGCGTAACAGGCGGCTGGAGCGGTACGGCGAAAACGCGTGCCAGTACCTGAGCAACCCGTTGTGTTCTGCTGGCCATGGATACGTCTGACAGGTCTGTGACCTGGGTGTTCTGCAGACCGGTGCACGTTTGGGTACGCGCTTCTCCGCCCCCGCAAAACGCGTACCGGTCGGCGGACGGCAACGGGCGCGGCCAGTCGCCGCGGCGCCCTCGAAACCGGGTGACACGGAATTGGCCGAGGCTGCCGGTACGCGTTGGAAGACCAAACGCGTACCGGTGCGGGGGAGTGCGCAGTCACCGCGAAAGAGCGCCCACGGTGCTGCGCAACCTCCGCTGCGCAGTCACAGTGCACCCTGGGATCCCCGATGCGCAGCGGACTATCAGGTGGTGCTGCGCAACCATCCGCGAGCCGTTGCGCAGGCGGCGACAGGCGAGTGCGCAACGGTGCGCAGTAGCCGCCCGGCGGCGCGGTGCAGCGAGACGTGTACCGGTATGCGTACCGGTCGGCTGTGACGGACTGTGACCGCTACGCTTGTCATCGCCACCAGCGCGCCCTGGTGGGCGGCGCTCGCCGCCACGGGCCTCACCGCGGCCGTCTCTTCGGCCGTCACCGCCCTCTCCCCCAGAATTCCGCTGACCGCCTCGCCTCGTGGAGTAGCTACCTCAACAGCTGTACCCCTGTCCGCCTCGACAGCCAGTCCAAGCCCGCGGACGCCGACCACCGTGGCGCGCACTTCACGAAGAGTGCGACTCGACGACGGCGACGATGAGTGAGGGGGGTCGCTGTTGACGAACGTGACCCGCCGGGGCGGGCGGCGGCATTGAGGGCTCGGCGGCGGCCGGCCGCCGCCAGCACGTTCACCGGCGCGGCTCGTATCGGGCCGCCGGGGTCGTGATGGGCTCGGCAGTGGCGAGATTCCAGGGCGCGGGTGCGGAGTTCGTCGACGGCCGCTGCTTTGTAGGGGCGGGCGGCGCCGAGCAGCGTGTTGAGGCGGGAAGCGGGGCCGCCGCCTGATCGACCTGAGCCCGTGTTCACCATGGAGCCCGTAGTGCGCGGGTGACGGAGGCCCAACGCCTGTGACGACCTGCCCGGGCGCCACAGCCTCCGCACCTGCACTGTCGACAAACTAACCCTCAAAACCACTAGCAAAGTCACCCGCAAAACGGGTCTCAAAGCCCCTAGTGCACCTTCCTCCGCTTGAAAGAGGAAAACGGCAGGTCAGGACCGCCGGTACGGGCGTACCGGACTTGCCGACAACCCCTCTCACGCACCCTTCGGCCTGGCAGAAAAGGTGGGAAAGGAAGGAGAAGAGAAAGAGCAGACGGCAGGACGAGGCCGGCGCGTGCGTGCTCGGGGGTCGGAGCCGCGTTCTGTCTTGTTGCGCGTCGGCCGGGGGCCTTCGCGCTCGCGGCCCGATGAGACGGGCCGCGGCGGGAAGAGGGACGGCTGCTCTCGCGGCCGCCGTCACTGGATGGAGGGCCGTGAGGAGGCCTGCGCCCACGCGGCCCGGGTGGCGGTGGCACAGGACGCACGGCTCGTGCGGTGCGTGGTGTACCGACCATTTCTGCTGGTCCCGTGGATCCGGCCGGCCCCTTTGATCCCGAGTGATGGGCCTCGCGGGATCAGTCGGTCAGTCAGCCGCCGGACCAGGTTCCTGACCCTGAGATGTCGGCCGCCCCTCGGACGAAGCCCGCGCCGAAGACGTCCCCGTACCTGTCGAGACCGGTGCCGGAGGTGCCGTCGAAGGCATCACCGAAGGGGCGTCCCTGAGCAGGACCTTCAGCAGCCGTACCGCGCCGCGTTTGTGGAGAGGGTCGTTGCCGTTGCCGCACTTGGGGGACTGGATACAGGACGGGCAGCCCGCCTCGCACTCGCAGGAGGCGATCGCTTCGAGCGTGGCGGTGAGCCACTCGCGGGCCGTGTGGAACGCGCGCTCCGCGAATCCCGCCCCGCCGGGATGGCCGTCGTACACGAAGACAGTGGGCAGCAGGGTGTCCGGGTGGAGGGGGATGGAGACGCCGCCGATGTCCCAGCGGTCGCAGGTGGCGAACAGCGGCAGCATGCCGATGGAGGCGTGTTCGGCGGCGTGCAGCGCGCCGCCGAGGATCTCCGGGTTCACGCGTGCCGCGTCGAGTTGGTCCTCCGTCACCGTCCACCACACGGCGCGGGTGCGGAGGGTGCGGGGAGGGAGGTCGAGTTTGGTCTCGCCGAGGACTTCGCCGGTGATGAGGCGACGGCGCAGGAAGGAGACGACCTGGTTGGTGACTTCGACGGAGCCGTAGCACAACCGGCCTTCACCCCAAGGGACTTCGATGTCCGTCTCCAGTACGGAGATGGCGGTGGTGTCGCGGGCGGTGGTCGAGTAGGTCGGGTTGGCCTCCTCGACGAGGGCGACCGAGTCCTCCAGGTCCAGGTGCTTCACGAGGTATGTGCGGCCCTGGTGGAGGTGGACGGCGCCGTCGTGGACGGTGGTGTGCGCCGAGCCGGCGTCCACGGTGCCCAGGAGGCGTCCCGTACCCGCCTCGACGATCTGTACGGGGTTGCCGCCGTCGCCTCGGATGTCCGTCAGATCGGCGGCGCGTTCGCGGCGGGTCCAGTGCCAGGCCTTGGTGCGGCGGCGCAGCAGCTTCGCGTCCTCCAGCTGGGGGAGCAGCTCGGCGGTGGTCGGGCCGAAGAGGGGCAAGTCGTCGTCGGTGAGAGGGAGTTCGGCCGCGGCCGCGCATAGATGGGGGGCGAGGACGTACGGGTTGTCGGGGTCCAGGACCGTGGACTCCACCGGCTGGTCGAAGAGGGCTTCGGGGTGGTGGACGAGGTATGTGTCCAGTGGGTCGTCGCGGGCGACGAGGACGGCGAGTGCCCCCTGTCCCGATCGTCCCGCGCGGCCTGCCTGCTGCCACAGCGATGCCCTGGTGCCCGGGTAGCCGGCGATGACGACAGCGTCCAACCCTGAGACGTCGATGCCGAGTTCGAGGGCGGTGGTGGCGGCGAGGCCGAGGAGTTCGCCGGAGTGCAGGGCGCGTTCGAGGGCGCGGCGTTCCTCGGGCAGGTAGCCGCCGCGGTAGGCGGCGACGCGGCGGGCGAGGGAGCGGTCGATTTCGGCGAGGCGTTCCTGGGCGATCACCGAGATCAGCTCGGCGCCGCGCCGGGAGCGTACGAAGGCGACGGAGCGGACGCCCTGCAGGGTCAGGTCGGTCAGCAGGTCCGCCGTCTCGGCGGTGGCGGTGCGGCGGACGGGGGCGCCCTTCTCGCCGTGGAGATCGGTGAGAGGGGGCTCCCAGAGGGCGAAGACGAGCTCCCCGCGGGGTGAGGCGTCGTTGGCGATCTCGAGGACCGGGAGACCTGTCAGGCGCTCGGCGGCGACGGCCGGGTCGGCGGCGGTGGCGGACGCCAGCAGGAACACGGGTTCCGAGCCGTAGCGGGCGCACAGGCGGCGCAGGCGGCGCAGGACCTGGGCGACGTGGGACCCGAAGACGCCGCGGTAGGTGTGGCACTCGTCGATGACGACGTACTTGAGCGACTTGAGGAAGGAGGACCAGCGGGGGTGTGAGGGCAATATCCCGCGGTGCAGCATGTCGGGGTTGGTCAGGACGTAGTTGGCGTACTGCCGCACCCACTCGCGTTCCTCGACAGGGGTGTCGCCGTCGTAGACCGCGGGGCGGATCGCCGTGCCGAGCGGTTGTGAAAGTTCCTTCACCGATCGGCACTGGTCCGCGGCGAGGGCTTTCGTCGGCGCGAGGTAGAGCGCGGTCGCGCCACGCCCGTTCGGTGCCTCGGAGCCGTCGAGGAGCCGGGAGAGCACCGGGACGAGGTACGCCAGGGACTTTCCGGAGGCCGTTCCGGTGGAGACGACGACCGACTCGCCGTCCATGGCGTGCTCGGCGGCGAGCGCCTGGTGGGCCCAGGGGTGCTCGATTCCGGCCGCCTGGACGGCGGCGATGACCTCGGATCGGATGCGGTCGGGCCATACGGCATGACGACCCGGTCGCGGGGGCAAGTGCTCCGTATGAGTGATGCGCGAAGCCCGGCTCGGACCCGAAGCGAGCCGGTCGAGAATCGCCCCGGGAGAGGGGCTGGAAGCGGTGTCCGACGCGGGTTGTCCGCGACGGTGATTCTTGGCCATCGACACCGAGTGTGTCACTGGCGTGACGGACAATGCTCCTAAGGCGTCGTGCACGCCTGCCGGTAAGTGATTGAATGCCATCGCGGCTGGCGATCCGTCCCGGGGGCTCTGCCGAGGTGTCCCGAGGGATGACCGCTCGATAGCAAGGTGCTGGAGGATCCGTGGACCTGTCCCTGTCGACCCGTACCGTCGGCGATCGTACGGTCGTCGAGGTCGGTGGCGAAATCGATGTATATACCGCGCCCAAGCTGCGAGAGCAGCTGGTCGAGCTGGTGAACGACGGCAGCTTCCACCTTGTCGTCGACATGGAGGGAGTCGATTTCCTCGACTCCACCGGGCTCGGCGTGCTGGTGGGCGGACTGAAGCGAGTGCGGGCCCATGAGGGCTCGCTGCGACTGGTCTGCAACCAGGAGCGCATTCTCAAGATCTTCCGTATCACCGGCCTGACCAAGGTGTTCCCCATCCACACCTCGGTCGAGGAAGCCGTAGCGGCTACCGACTGATCGGTCACCGGCCCACAGGCCGGTGGCTGAGCGGAAGTGGGGGCCGGGCCGATGGCCCGGTCCCTTCAGAGCACGCCCGTACATCCGAGGGGGATGCATGGCCACCGTCGAACTCCGATTCAGCGCGCAGCCCGAGCACGTCCGAACCGCCCGCCTGGTGGCGGCCGCGGTGGCGCGCAGGGCCGGAGTGGACGAGGCCGTGCTCGACGAGGTCAGGCTCGCTGTCGGCGAGGCCTGCAGTCGCGCCGTCGGTCTTCACCGGAGCAGCGGTATCGCTGCACCCGTTCGGGTAATTCTCACCGAGGAGGAGAAGCAGTTCTCCATCGAGGTCGGGGACGAGGCTCCGCGGAGTGTTCCCGGCGATCAGTCGTCCGACGCGCCCGGCGGGTCGGACGATCTGGAGGCGGAGGGTGAGGACGACATGGGCCTCGCCGTCATCAGTGGCCTCGTCGACGACGTGGAGGTCACCACGGACGAGTCCGGTGGACTCATTCGGATGACTTGGCCGACCACGCCGGCGACTCTTCCGTCCTGACGCGGTCCCCCCGGCGTCCACACAACGCCCCCTGATCCGCTCGTCCGTGGCTCCGCCCGGCGGTTTCCCTATGTGATCGTTTCTGGCTCGAGGCCCTGCAGTCACCCCGGTGAGCAGGGTCCTTTTGCGTTTCCTAGATCGTCGATCATAATTGGATCAAGCCTCAATGCTTTCAGGGCATTACTGCTTCTTGTGCGCCCATCGTGTTGGACGATCATTTGCCGGGTAGTAACGGATGGCAAATTCCGTTTCCCGCGCACTGTTTTGATCAGGCGCCACTCCCTACAATCCGTCCACATCTTGAGCTCAGCCCAAGCGTCAAGGAGGACGAATGGCGGGGCTTTCTACCCCTCAAGCGTTTAACCACCCCTCAACCTTCGCAGCCGCAGTCCTGACCGACGACAACCGCCTCATCGTCATGGTGATCGGGATCGTCGCGCTCGCCGCCCTCGTGGTGGCCGCAGTGCTCGTACGCCAGGTACTGGCGGCAGGCGAGGGCACCGACAGCATGAAGAAGATCGCGGCAGCGGTCCAGGAAGGCGCGAATGCCTACCTCGGGCGGCAGCTGCGGACCCTGGCGGTATTCGCCGTCGTGGTGTTCTTCCTGCTCATGCTGCTGCCCGCGGACGATTGGAATCAGCGAGCCGGGCGTTCGATCTTCTTCCTGATCGGCGCGGTGTTCTCGGCGACCACCGGATACATCGGAATGTGGCTCGCGGTGCGCAGCAATGTGCGCGTGGCCGCCGCGGCCAGGGAAGCAACCCCGGCGGAAGGCGAGCCGGAAAAGGATCTCACCGCCGTCTCGCACAAGGCCATGAAGATCGCTTTTCGCACGGGTGGCGTAGTCGGCATGTTCACGGTGGGGCTGGGCCTGCTCGGCGCCTCCTGTGTCGTGCTGGTCTACGCGGCCGACGCGCCCAAGGTCCTCGAAGGATTTGGCCTCGGCGCGGCGCTCATCGCGATGTTCATGCGTGTCGGAGGCGGCATCTTCACCAAGGCCGCCGACGTCGGCGCCGACCTGGTCGGCAAGGTCGAAAAGGGCATTCCGGAGGATGATCCGCGAAATGCCGCGACCATCGCCGACAACGTGGGCGACAACGTCGGCGACTGTGCCGGTATGGCCGCCGACCTCTTCGAGTCGTACGCCGTCACGCTGGTCGCCGCACTGATCCTCGGCAAGGCGGCCTTCGGCGACTCCGGGCTCGCCTTCCCGCTGATCGTTCCCGCGATCGGCGTAGTGACGGCGATGATCGGAATCTTCGCCGTGGCGCCGCGCCGGTCCGACCGCAGCGGAATGAGCGCGATCAACCGCGGGTTCTTCATCTCCGCGGTCATCTCGCTCGCCCTGGTGGCCGCAGCGGTCTACACGTATCTGCCGGCGACGTATGCCGAGCTCAACGGCATCACCGACGCGGCGATCAAGGTGAAGGACGGCGATCCGCGGATCCTGGCCCTTGTCGCCGTGGCCATCGGTATCGTGCTCGCCGCGCTGATCCAGCAGCTCACGGGCTACTTCACCGAGACCAGTCGGCGTCCGGTCCGCGACATCGGCAAGTCGTCGCTCACCGGACCCGCCACCGTGGTGCTCGCCGGAATCTCCGTCGGCCTCGAATCGGCCGTCTACACCGGCCTGTTGATCGGTCTCGGTGTGTACGGGGCGTTCCTGCTCGGCGGCACGTCGATCATGCTGGCGCTGTTCGCGGTCGCCCTCGCGGGCACGGGCCTGCTCACCACGGTCGGCGTCATCGTCGCCATGGACACCTTCGGACCCGTCTCCGACAACGCGCAGGGCATCGCCGAGATGTCCGGTGACGTGACGGGCTCGGGCGCGCAGGTCCTCACCGACCTGGACGCCGTGGGCAACACGACCAAGGCCATCACCAAGGGAATCGCCATCGCCACGGCCGTACTCGCGGCCTCGGCGCTCTTCGGGTCCTACCGTGACGCGATCGTCTCCGCCGCCAAGGACGTCGGCGAGAAGGTCGGCGACGGCGGCCCGATGAACCTCGTGATGGACATCTCGCAGCCCAACAACCTGGTGGGCCTGATCGTCGGCGCCGCGGTCGTCTTCCTCTTCTCCGGACTCGCGATCAACGCGGTGTCGCGGTCAGCGGGTGCCGTGGTCTACGAGGTGCGGCGGCAGTTCCGCGAACACCCCGGGATCATGGACTACACGGAGAAGCCGGAGTACGGGCGCGTCGTCGACATCTGCACGAAGGACGCGTTGCGGGAGTTGGCCACGCCGGGTCTGCTCGCCGTCCTCGCGCCCATCGCGATCGGTTTCACGCTCGGCGTCGGTGCCCTCGGTTCGTTCCTCGCCGGCGCGATCGGCACGGGAACGCTGATGGCGGTCTTCCTCGCCAACTCCGGTGGTGCGTGGGACAACGCGAAGAAACTCGTCGAGGACGGGCATTACGGCGGCAAGGGCAGCGAGGCCCACGCCGCGACCGTCATCGGCGACACGGTCGGCGACCCGTTCAAGGACACGGCCGGGCCCGCGATCAACCCGCTGCTGAAGGTGATGAACCTGGTGGCGCTCCTCATCGCGCCCGCAGTCGTCAAGTTCAGCTTCGGGGCGGACGCGAGCCTGGGAGTACGGATCGTCGTCGCCGTGCTGTCGATCGGCGTGATCGCCGGTTCCGTTTACGTCTCCAAGAGGCGCGGCATCACGGTCGGCGACGACGACAACTCCGACCACGTAGCGAAGCGGGAGGCGGATCCGGCGGTGGTTTCCTGACCCCGGGTTTCACCTGGTCAGGTACGGCCGCGAGCTCAACGGACGGGCGGGCAGCGCGTATTGACGCGCTGCCCGCCCGCCCGCGTCGGGTGACGGTTCTTCAGTGAGGCTTATCTCTCTTGGTGCAAATGGCTGCAAATACCCGATAAAGCACTCATGACGGACGTTCAGCATGCGATTGTCGCCCACTTGGCGTGTATGTTCCGGGGCCGAGAGCCATGGAAGGGACCAATCCGGTGAACAAGAAGCTTGCAGCCGCACTGTCCGGCGGTGCGGTACTGGTGCTTGCGCTGTCGGGATGCAGCAGCGACAACGGCAACGAGAAGCTCGACTCCTGGGCCAAGGCGGTCTGTGACTCGGTCCAGCCGCAGGCCAAGAAGATCGAGGACGCCAACGCCGCGATCCAGAAGGAGACCTCGGACAACGCCAAGCCCGCGGACGTCCAGAGCACCGACGCGCAGGCCTTCCAGGACATGTCCGACGCCTACAAGGCGATCGGTTCAGCCGTGGACAAGGCGGGGCCCCCGCCGGTCGACGGCGGCGAGAAGAAGCAGACGGACGCGGTCAAGGAGCTCAACGCGATCTCGGCCTCGTACGCGGACCTGAAGAAGCAGGTCGACAAGCTCGACACGAAGGACCAGGCGAAGTTCGCCGACGGCCTCAAGGGCATCGCGGGCGAGCTCGACAAGCTGAGCCAGAGCGGGAGCGACGCGCTCAAGAAGCTGGAGGAGGGCGACGTCGGCAAGGCGATGGCGAAGCAGGACAGCTGCAAGAGCGCGTCCGCTTCCCCGGCTCCCTCCAAGAGCTGACGCGGGTGCGCCGATCCCGGGAGTTGGCCCAGTCGAGCCGACTCCCGGGGGCTGGCTCCGGGTGCGGGCTCAGGCGAGCCGGCTTCAGGCGCCGGCTTCGGGCGAGCTCACTCCGGGAGTCGGTTCTGCGGTGAGCTGGCTCCAAGGCGAGTCGGTTCTGCGGTGAGCGGACTCCGGGTGCTGGCTCTGGGGCGAGCTGACTCAGAGCGCTGACGTTTCCCCCGTGTCCCCGGTGCCGTTTTCACGCGGTGCCGGGGACACGTCGTATGTGGGTGGCCATCGGGGGGCCGGGGTGACAATGGGGGCGTGAGTAGCTCCAGTCTGTCCCAGTTGCCGTCCATTGACCGTGACGATGTCGTCGCCCGACTGCGTGAGGCCCTGTTGGGGGCCGAATTCACCGCCGACGGCCTGCTCGAGCTGCTCGGGGCGCCTGCCTACGCGGCGCTCGCGCGGAGCGAGACCGTCCCCGCCCTGCGGGCGACCCGCGGGGACAGCCCGCTGGAGACGCTCGTACGGCTGTTCCTGTTGCAGCAGCCCGCGGAGTACGCGCGCGTGGCGGCCGTTCTGCCGGCCGAGGAGTGCCTGGAGAGCGGGTGGCTGACGCGCGCCGGTGACGACGAGGTCGCCGCGTCCGTCGACGTACGGCCGTACGGCGGGCCCGACGGCGAGGACTGGTTCATCGTGTCCGACCTCGGGTGCGCCGTCGGTGGTGCCGGAGGCATCGGCAGTCGCGCCGAGGGCGTCGTCCTGGGTGTTGGTGGTGCGTCCACGACGCTGTCCGGGATCACCGTACGGACGCCCGTGGAGAGCGCGCTCGACCTCGGTACGGGTTCCGGGATCCAGGCGCTGCACGCCACCCGGCACGCCACGCGCGTCGTCGCCACCGACCTCAACCCGCGCGCCCTCCACATGACGGCGCTGACCCTCTCCCTCTCCGGTACCGGCCCCGCCGACCTGCACGAGGGCTCACTGTTCGAGCCCGTGGGTGACGAGACGTACGACCTGATCGTGTCGAATCCGCCCTTCGTCATCTCGCCGGGTGCGCGGCTGACGTACCGCGACGGCGGGATGGCCGGGGACGATCTGTGCCGCACGCTCGTTCAGGAGGCGGGGGCACGACTGAACGAGGGCGGGTACGCGCAGTTTCTCGCCAACTGGCAGCACGTCGACGGGGAGGAGTGGACCGACCGGCTCCGGTCCTGGGTGCCGCGCGGGTGCGACGCGTGGGTGGTGCAGCGCGAGGTGCAGGACATCACGCAGTACGCCGAGTTGTGGCTGCGGGACGCCGGGGACCACCGCACGGACCCGGCGGAGTACGCGGCGCTGTACGACGCGTGGCTCGACGAGTTCGAGGCGCGCAAGGTGCGGGGCGTCGGGTTCGGCTGGATCACCCTGCGCAAGGCCCCGGAGGGCGTCGAGCCGTCCGTCACGGTGGAGGAGTGGCCGCACTCCGTCGAACAACCCCTCGGGGACACGGTGCGGGCGCACTTCGAGCGCCTCGACTATCTGCGCACGCACGACGACGCCGCCCTGCTCGGCGCCCACTTCAGGCTCGCGGGCGAGGTCGTGCAGGAGCAGGTCGGGCTGCCAGGGGCCGAGGACCCGGAGCACGTGGTGCTGCGCCAGCACCGCGGGATGCGTCGGGCCACGAAGGTGGACACGATCGGCGCCGGGTTCGCGGGCGTCTGCGACGGCACCCTCAGCGCCGGCCGGATCCTCGACGCCATCGCGCAACTCGTGGGGGAAGACCCGGTCTTGCTGCGGGACCGCACGCCCGCGCAGATCAGGATGCTCGTCGAGCAGGGGTTCCTGGAGCCTGCTCAGGTCTGACGCGAGGTCTGGCGCGAGGGCGAATGCGATTCCGCTTTTCCTTCGGAAGATCCCGGGAGATCTTCCGAAAGACCTCAAAAGATCTCCGACGACGCCCCGTGACATCGTTGCCAGAGGCGCACCATGGCGGTCGTTCACCCGGGGTTCGCCCCGTCGTCTCCCGCGCGTGTCAGCCTCACCGGCCTGGGACCCCAGCACCGGGAGGAAAAGCCATGGAGAGCGGACCAGCGATCTTCGCCGGGACCGTGTTCACGCTGTTCGGGGCGGGGCTGCTGCTGTGGACCGGGGCACGTGTCATGCACCGGGCACCCGTCGCCGACGGTGTGAACCCTGTCGCATCGGCGACGCTCGCCACGCTGGCCGCAGTGGCCTGTCTGGTACTCGGGGTGTGGTGCTTCGGCCGGTTCTGAGCGGCGGCCCGCAGGGGGCGTCCCGGGTGAGGGCCCGGTGGACGTCCCGGACACCCTGTGGGCACTCCGGGCGGCAGGATCGTCGGTAGTCGGGTTACCGTTCGAGTGGCCGTTGCGGGCTTTTCCCGTTTGACACGGGGGCGGGAGGTACCGTCACACTCCGCAGCGACACCGCACGTACCGCAGTGCCGACCCCCATGAGGGCGCGGGGATCCCCAGCGCCGACCGGAGAGAAGAGCGAAGTTGTCCCCGACCAGCGAGACCGCACACGGCGGCCGCCGACTCGTCATCGTCGAGTCGCCTGCCAAGGCGAAGACGATCAAGGGCTACCTCGGTCCTGGATACGTCGTCGAAGCGAGCGTCGGGCACATCCGCGACCTCCCGAGCGGCGCCGCCGAGGTGCCCGAGAAGTACACCGGCGAGGTGCGCCGGCTCGGTGTGGACGTCGAAAACGACTTCCAGCCGATCTATGTGGTCAACGCGGACAAGAAGGCCCAGGTCAAGAAGCTCAAGGACCTGCTGAAGGACTCCGACGAACTCTTCCTCGCCACCGATGAGGACCGCGAGGGCGAAGCCATCGCGTGGCACCTCCTCGAGGTCCTGAAGCCCAAGGTCCCCGTCCACCGGATGGTCTTCCACGAGATCACCAAGGACGCGATCCGCAGCGCCGTCGCCAACCCGCGCGAGCTGAACAAGCGCATGGTCGACGCCCAGGAGACCCGCCGCATCCTCGACCGCCTCTACGGCTACGAGGTCTCGCCGGTCCTGTGGAAGAAGGTCATGCCGCGCCTGTCGGCGGGCCGCGTCCAGTCCGTGGCCACCCGCCTCGTCGTCGAGCGGGAGCGCGAGCGCATCGCCTTCCGCTCCGCCGAGTACTGGGACCTGACGGGCACCTTCGCGACCGGCCGCTCCGGCGACGCCAGCGACCCGTCGAACCTCGTGGCCCGCCTGAGCGCGCTCGACGGCAAGCGCATCGCGCAGGGCCGCGACTTCGACTCGCTCGGCCAGCTGAAGTCCGCGAATGTGCTCGCTCTGGACGAGACGAACGCCCGCGCGCTCGCCGCCGCCCTGGAGAACACGAACTTCGCCGTACGGTCCGTCGAGTCGAAGCCGTACCGTCGCTCGCCGTACGCCCCGTTCCGTACGACGACGCTGCAGCAGGAGGCGAGCCGCAAGCTCGGCTTCGGCGCGAAGGCCACGATGCAGGTGGCCCAGAAGCTGTACGAGAACGGCTTCATCACCTATATGCGTACGGACTCCACGACCCTGTCCGACACGGCGGTCTCGGCCGCCCGTGCGCAGGTCACGCAGCTGTACGGGGCCGACTACCTGCCGGACAAGCCGCGCACGTACGCCGGCAAGGTCAAGAACGCTCAGGAGGCGCACGAGGCGATCCGCCCTTCGGGTGATCGTTTCCGCACGCCCGCCGAGACCGGCCTGACCGGCGACCAGTTCCGGCTCTACGAGCTGATCTGGAAGCGGACCGTCGCCTCCCAGATGAAGGACGCGGTCGGAAACTCCGTCACGGTCAAGATCGGCGGCACCTCCGCCGACGGCCGCAACGCCGAGTTCTCCGCCTCCGGCAAGACGATCACCTTCCACGGCTTCCTCAAGGCCTACGTCGAGGGCGCGGACGACCCGAACGCCGAGCTCGACGACCGTGAGCGCCGGCTGCCGCAGGTCTCCGAGGGCGACGCACTGTCCGCCGAGGAGATCACCGTCGACGGCCACGCGACCAAGCCGCCGGCCCGTTACACCGAGGCCAGCCTGGTCAAGGAGCTGGAAGAGCGCGAGATCGGCCGCCCGTCGACGTACGCGTCGATCATCGGGACCATCCTCGACCGCGGCTATGTGTTCAAGAAGGGGACGGCCCTTGTGCCCTCCTTCCTGTCCTTCGCCGTGGTCAACCTCCTGGAGAAGCACTTCGGGCGGCTCGTCGACTACGACTTCACCGCCCGGATGGAGGACGACCTCGACCGCATCGCACGCGGTGAGGCGCAGGCCGTGCCGTGGCTGCGGCGCTTCTACTTCGGCGAGGGCGAGGGCTCCGGAGGGGCCGCCGACGCGGGCAACGGCGACGGCGACCACCTCGGCGGCCTCAAGGAGCTCGTCACCGACCTGGGCGCGATCGACGCCCGCGAGGTGTCGTCCTTCCCCGTCGGCGAAGGCATCGTCCTGCGGGTCGGCCGCTACGGCCCCTACGTCGAGCGCGGCGAGCGCGACTCCGAGAACCACCAGCGCGCGGACGTGCCGGAGGATCTCGCTCCGGACGAGCTCACCGTCGAGTACGCGGAGGAGCTCCTCGCCAAGCCGAGCGGCGACTTCGAGCTGGGCGCCGACCCCGTCTCCGGGAATCAGATCATCGCGAAGGACGGTCGCTACGGGCCGTACGTCACCGAGGTGCTCCCCGAGGGCACCCCGAAGACCGGCAAGAACGCGGTCAAGCCGCGTACGGCGTCGCTCTTCAAGTCGATGTCCGTCGACACCGTCACCCTGGACGACGCCCTCAAGCTGATGTCCCTTCCGCGCGTGGTCGGTGCCGACGCCGAGGGCGTCGAGATCACCGCGCAGAACGGGCGGTACGGGCCGTACCTGAAGAAGGGCACCGACTCGCGCTCCCTGGAGACCGAGGAGCAGCTCTTCGCCATCACGCTGGAGGAGGCCCTCGCGATCTACGCGCAGCCCAAGCAGCGCGGGCGCGCGGCCGCCAAGCCGCCGCTGAAGGAGCTCGGCGAGGACCCGGTCAGCGGGAAGCCCGTCGTCGTCAAGGACGGTCGCTTCGGCGCGTATGTCACGGACGGCGAGACGAACGCGACACTCAGGTCGTCCGACTCCGTCGAGGAGATCACGCCCGAGCGCGGCTACGAACTGCTCGCCGAGAAGCGGGCGAAGGGCCCCGCCAAGAAGACGGCCAAGAAGGCCGCGAAGAAGGCTCCGGCGAAGAAGGCGCCCGCCAAGAAGACGGCTGCCAAGAAGACCGCCGCTTCGAAGACGACGGCCGCGAAGAAGACGACCGCCGCGAAGAAGACGACGGCCAAGAAGGCGACGGCTTCGAAATCGACCTCTACGGAGGAGTAGTCCTCCTGTAGCCGTCCTCCTGTAGCCGTCCTCCTGTAGCCGTCCTCCTGTAGTCGTCCCCTACGGAGGTCCTTCGACGGGGGCCTTCTACGGAGGAGTAGGCACACGGGAGTGCGCACGCGCGCGTGAATGTCATACGGCCGCCGGGGCGAGTGCCCCGGCGGCCGTATGTTCGGGTGGACCTTCGGGGAGTCAGTGGGTCCGGATAGGCTGGACGAATGACGCGAGCCGAGCAGCCAACGGCCAAGATTCCGGCCCCCGACGACGCCCTGGTCGCAGATTCCCGGGAGCGCGCTGTCCGCGCCCTGCTGCGGGTGCCGCAGCTGAAACGACTGTGGAGCGCCCAACTCGTGGGCGGCATCGGTGACGCGCTCGGGCTTCTTGTGCTCGTGGTGCTGGCCCTTCAGGTAGCCGTCTCCGAGGGCTCGTTCGGGGGCGGGTACCGGGGCGTGGCCTTCGCCGTCGCCGCCGTGTTCGGCGCGCGCGTCCTGTCGACGCTGCTCTTCGGAGCCGTACTGCTCGGCCCGCTCACGTCGTTGACCTCCAAGGACGGACCCCTCGACCGGCGCTGGACGATGGTTGGCGCGGACGGCGTGCGGGCCGCGCTCCTCATCGTCGCGCCCCTGTGGATCGACTGGACCCCGGACAACGCGCTGGCGGTCCTGCTCGTCACCGCCTTCGTGGCCGGCGTCGCCGAGCGCTTCTGGACCGTGTCGCGCGAGAGCGCGGCGCCCGCGCTGCTGCCCGCGCCGCCCCTCGAAGGCGCGGCCGTACGCCCGCTGCCCGACCACATGGACGCGCTGCGGCGCCTCTCCCTGCGCACCGGTTTCGTGGCGCTGCCCCTCGCGGCCGCCGCGCTCGTCGTCGTCACTCTCGTGGGGAACCTGATCGGGGCCGGGGTCGACTGGTTCGGCCTGCACCAGGCCGCACTGGCCTCCTACGTAGCGGCCGGTCTGTTCGCCGCCTCGCTCTCCGTCGTCTTCTTCCTCGAACTTCCCGACACGCAGACCCCGCGCGCGCGGTCGCCGCTCGAGGGTTTGCGCCGCCCCAAGACCGGTAGCGGTGTCGACAAGGGACGCACGGGAGCCATTCCGCTCCTCGTCCTTGCCTGCGCCGCCGTCGCCGGGGCGATCTCGGCGGCCGTCGCCGTCTCCGTGCTGCACGCCAAGGACCTGTCCGGCGGCCCGGTGATGTTCGGGCTGCTCGTGCTCGGGCTCACGGGCGGCACGGTCGTCGGCATCCGCTCGGCTCCCTCCGTGCTGCCGTCGCTGTCGCGCCGCAGGCTCCTCGCGCTGGCGATCGCCCTGACCGGCATCGCCCTGCTCGCCGCCGGCCTGGTCCCCGACGTCACCAGCGTCCTGCTGATCGTCACCCTCGCCGGCGTCACCGCGGGCATCGCAGCCAACACCGGCCACACCCTCCTCGACCAGGAGTCCGAGGACTACCGGCGCGCCCGCACGACCGAGCACCTCCAAGCCGTCGTCCGCGTCTCCATCGCGGTCGCCGCCGTCGCCGCGCCCCTGCTGGCGGCCGCGATCGGCCCGCACCGGCTGGTCAACGGCAAGTTCGTGTTCGCGCACGGCGGCGCCGCCTTCACGCTGATGCTCGTCGGCGCCCTGCTGCTGCCCGTGGCCGCCCTCGTACTCGCCAAGGCCGACGACCGCAGCGGAGTGCCCCTGCGGCACGACCTGCGCGACGCGCTGCTGGGCGGGAACGATCCGGCGCAGGCCCCCGCCGCCACCGGCTTCTTCATCGCCCTGGAGGGCGGTGACGGCGCCGGGAAGTCGACCCAGGCCGAGGCGCTCGCCGAATGGATCCGCGGTAAGGGCCACGAGGTCGTCGTCACGCGTGAACCCGGCGCGACACCGGTCGGCAAGCGGCTGCGCTCGATCCTTCTCGACGTGTCGTCGGCCGGCCTCTCGCACCGCGCCGAGGCCCTCCTGTACGCCGCCGACCGCGCGGAGCACGTGGACACCGTCGTACGGCCCGCCCTCGAGCGCGGTGCCGTCGTCATCTCCGACCGCTACATCGACTCGTCCGTCGCCTACCAGGGCGCCGGCCGCGACCTGTCGCCGACCGAGGTCGCCCGCATCAACCGCTGGGCGACCGGCGGACTCGTACCGCATCTGACCGTCCTGCTCGACGTCGACCCGCAGGCGGCCCGCGAGCGGTTCACGGAGGCGCCCGACCGGCTCGAATCGGAGCCGGCCGAGTTCCACGCGCGCGTGCGCTCCGGTTTCCTCACGCTCGCCGCCGCCGACCCCGGCCGCTACCTCGTCGTCGACGCGGCCCAGGAGCCGGAAGCCGTCACGACCGTGGTCCGGCACCGGCTCGACATGGTGCTGCCGCTCTCCGACGCCGAGGTGAAGGCCCAGGAAGAGGCCCGTAAGGCCGCCGAGGAGGAGGCCCGCAGGAAGGCCGAGGCCGAGGCCGCCCGCAAGGCCGAGGAGGAGCGCGTCGAGCGCGAGCGGCTGGCACAGCTCGCCAAGCTGCGCGCCGAGGAGGAGGAGCGCAAGCAGCGCGAGCTGGAGGAGGCGCAGCGGCGCGAGGCCGAGCGCCAGGCCGAAGAGGCCCGCCAACGCGCCGAGGAGTCGCGTCGCCGTGCCGAGGAGGAGCGCGCCAGGCTCCTCGCCGAGGAACAGACCCGGGCCGTCGAGGAGGAGCGCCGCCGCCGTCAGGCGGAGGAAGAGGCGCGCCTGCGCGCGGAGGCCGAGGAACGACGCCTGGAGAAGCAACGCAAGGCGGAGGAGGCGCTGCTGCGGGCGGAGGAGGCCCGTCGGCTGGCGGCGGCGTCCGCGGCGGCTGCCTCTGCGGCGGCGGCTTCGGCCGCTTCCGAGTCAGCGGCGGCTTCTGCAGCCGGGGCCGGGGCCCGGTCCGAGGTCGCCGGCCGGCCATCGAGGGCCGACAACGAGACCACCGTTCCCACGCCCGTGGTGAATCCCACGGGTGGCGCGGCCGACGAAACGGCCGTGCTGCCGCCGGTCAGGGACGCAGGTGCGGGTTCCGGGGCTGGGACTGCCTCTGCCTCTGGTGCTGGTGCTGGGCGTGGTGCTTGGCAGGGTGGGGACAACGACGAGACCACTCAGCTGCCGATGCCGCCGAATCCCGCACAGCAGGCCGGGGCCGCCGACGAGACGGCGGTGCTGCCGCCGGTGCGTGATGATTCCGTCGGTAGCGGTGCTGGTGCTGGCGATGGCGGGCCGGTGGATCGGGTTCCGCCGGGGTACTTCCGTGATGAGCGCCGGACTTCGGCGCCGTCGGCCGGGGGTGCGGGTGCCGGTGCGGGTGCCGGTCATGGTTCGGATGACCGGACGCGTGAGTTGCCCCAGGTCGACGAGGAGGGCCGGCCCCGTCAGCGGCCGAGGCCCGACTGGGCGGAGGAGACTCCGCTGGACGACCTGCCGACGCTGGCGGACGAACTGCTCGGCGGGCACGACGGCGACGGCGACGAGGGCGCGGGCGGCAGGCCCCGGGGGCGGCGCTGAGCCGGCCGGGGCCGACGACCGAAATGCCGGCCCGACCGCTGGGTGGGTTGCCGGCTCGGTCGCCGGACGGCGTTGTCAGTGCCGTCCCGCACAATGAATCCGGTAGAGCGAAGTGCCGGAGTTCGACGGTGAGGCGGTAGTCCATGCCCGTATGGGACGACCTGGTGGGTCAGGAGCGCGTGGCCGCGCAGCTCGACGCCGCCGCGCGGGACGCCGACGCGCTCGTCACGGCCACGGCGACGAAGGCGCCGCTGCCCGAGGCCTCCAAGATGACGCACGCCTGGCTCTTCACCGGTCCGCCTGGCGCGGGGCGGGCGACGGCGGCGCGCGCGTTCGCCGCGGCGCTCCAGTGCGTCAGCCCGGACCGAGCGCTGGGCGGAGGCCCGGGCTGCGGATTCTGCGACGGTTGTCACACGAGCCTCGTCGGCACGCACGCCGACGTGGAGATCGTCCGTACGGATCTGCTCTCCATCGGTGTGAAGGAGACCCGCGAGCTCGTCCGCAGAGCACAGCTGTCGCCCGCCGTGGGCCGCTGGCAGGTCATCGTCCTGGAAGACGCTGACCGCCTCACGGAGGGCGCGGGGAACGTACTTCTGAAGGCTGTGGAGGAGCCCGCCCCGCGGACCGTCTGGCTGCTCTGCGCGCCCTCCCTCGAAGACGTGCTGCCCACGATCCGCTCCCGCTGCCGCCACCTGACGCTGCGTACACCCGCGGTCGAGGCGGTGGCCGACATGCTCGTACGACGCGACGGCATCGAGCCGGCCGTCGCCGCCGAAGCGGCCCGCGCCACGCAGGGCCACATCGACCGCGCGCGACGCCTAGCCACGGACCCGCGCGCGCGGGCGCGCAGAGCGGCGGTGCTGAAGCTGCCCCTGCGGGTCGACGACATCGGCGGGTGCCTCAAGGCCGCGCAGGAGCTGATCGACACCGCGGCGGAGGACACCAAGCAGCTCGCCGAGGAGGTCGACACCAAGGAGACCGAGGAGCTGAAGGCGGCGCTCGGCGGACAGAGCGGCAGCCGGATGCCGCGTGGCACGGCGGGCGCCATGAAGGAGCTGGAGGACCGTCAGAAGCGCCGCAGAACGCGTACGCAGCGAGACAGCCTCGACCTGGCCCTCACGGACCTCACGGGCTTCTACCGCGATGTTCTCGCCCTGCAGCTCGGCTCCCGCGTCGCCCTCGCGAACACCGACGCGCAGGACACCCTGGAGCGCCTCGCCCGCGCGGCCTCGCCCGAGGCCACGCTCCGCCGCATCGAGGCGATCGCCGAATGCCGTGACGCGCTCGACCGCAATGTGGCGCCGCTGCTCGCGGTGGAGGCGATGACGATGGCGCTGCGGTCGGGCTGAGACGCCCTTCGGGTAACTCGTACGGGGCGTGGTCGCCACACATCGCGACTGACCGAACGCGGACAGTTACGCTCGGGGGATGTACTTCAGGCGTCACCATTCCCCTGTCCGAGGCCTCCGGGCCTGTGGAGCCCTGCTCGCCGCCGCCGGGCTCCTCATGTCCGCCTGCTCACCAGGGAGTTTGGGAAGCACGCGGACGGCGGACGTCTCGCTGGCCGCGCTGCCCAAGGAGACCCCCGTCAACCTGGCGGCCTACTACGGGCAGTCGCTGAGCTGGCGCGAGTGCGGCGTTTCCGGCTTCGAATGCACCACGATGAAGGCGCCGCTGGACTATGCGGAGCCGGACGCCGGTGACATCAAGCTGGCCGTCGCTCGCAAGAAGGCCACCGGCCCGGGCAAGCGCCTCGGCTCGCTCCTGGTCAACCCCGGCGGACCCGGCGGCTCGGCGATCGGTTACCTCCAGTCGTACGCCGGCCTCGGCTACCCGGCGGCGGTCCGCGCCCGCTACGACATGGTCGCGGTCGACCCGCGCGGCGTCGCCCGCAGCGAGCCGGTCGAGTGCCTCAGCGGCAAGCAGATGGACGCGTACACGCAGACCGACGTCACGCCCGACGATCAGGCGGAGACGAACGAACTGTCGGCGGCCTTCAAGAAGTTCGCGGCCGGCTGCGAGGCGAAGTCCGGCGAGGTGCTGCCGCACGTCTCCACGGTCGAGGCGGCCCGCGACATGGACATCCTGCGCGCGGCGCTCGGCGACGACAAGCTGAACTATGTTGGGGCCTCGTACGGCACGTTCCTCGGGGCGACCTATGCGGGGCTCTATCCGGAGCGGGTCGGTCGCATGGTCCTGGACGGCGCGATGGACCCGTCTCTGTCGGCGCGAGAGATGAACCGCGAGCAGACGGCCGGCTTCGAGACGGCGTTCCAGTCGTTCGCGAAGGACTGCGTACGGCGCTCCGACTGCCCCCTGGGCACCGGGAGCGCCGCCGATGCGAGCAAGCGCCTCAAGTCCTTCTTCACCGAACTGGACCGCGCCCCCATCCCCACCGGTGACCCTTCGGGCCGCAAGCTCGGCGAGGCCCTCGCCACGACCGGCGTGATCGCGGCGATGTACGACCAGGGGGAGTGGGCGCAGCTGCGCTCCGCGCTCAGCTCGGCGATCAAGGACAGGGACGGCGCGGGCCTGCTAGCCCTCTCCGACAGCTATTACGAACGCGACGGCGGCGGCACGTACGCGAACCTGATGGCAGCCAACGCGGCCGTGAACTGCCTCGACCTGCCCCCGTCCTTCAAGAGCCCCGACGACGTGAAGGCGGCCCTGCCGTCCTTCGAGAAGGCGTCCCCGGTCTTCGGTGACGGTTTCGCGTGGGCGGCGCTGAACTGTACGTACTGGCCGGTGAAGGCGACCAGCGGGGCCCACCGCATCGAGGCGAAGGGTGCCGCCCCGATCGTCGTCGTCGGCACGACCCGCGACCCGGCCACCCCGTACCGCTGGGCGCAGGCCCTCGCCGGCCAGCTCGAATCCGGCACGCTCCTCACCTACGTGGGCGACGGCCACACCGCGTACGGCCGCGGCAGCGCCTGCATCGACTCCGCGATCAACACGTACCTCTTGGACGGCACCCCGCCCAAGGACGGAAAGCGCTGCTCATAAGGGGTGCGGGGGCACTTTTCGGCACCCCAGGACGTGCGTCCCGGAGCCTCCGCAGGGGGTGTGCGGAGCACCCCCGAAAACTGTGTAGACTTGGCGACGTTGCTGACCGCACCATGGTGCAGACGGCGCGCCGCCTTAGCTCAGATGGCCAGAGCAACGCACTCGTAATGCGTAGGTCTCGGGTTCGAATCCCGAAGGCGGCTCTGTAGAAGCCCCAGAACTCACTCGCCGTGATCTGGGGCTTTTGCTTGTTCTGGTGGCCCTCCGCGGGATGAAGATCGCGGAGGGCCTTCCGCATGGCATCGCCCGGTGCCTCGCGCAGGGCGGGGCGAGCCCCGGTTGCGTGTGGTGGCCTGGCTGCAGCCGACCGAAGGAATTTTCTTCGTTCCGGTCGTCACACTCCTGTGTCGGGATCCGTCAGTTCATCGAAGGCAGAGAGACAGAGCTGACGGAGGGAAAGACATGAGTGTCCAGGCGCGCATACAGAACCCGGCCCAGCTGATTCCCGGGGTTACGCAGCCCGTGCTGGCGCTTCTCAAGGCCACCCGCGAGGGCGGTGTGCCCGAGAGCACGCTCGAGCTGGTGCACCTGCGGGCCAGTCAGATCAACGGGTGCAGTTACTGCGTCGACGCCGGTGTGCGCAGTGCGCGAAAGGGCGGGGAGAGCGACGACCGGCTGTTCGCCGTCGCCGCTTGGCGTGAGGCGCCGTACTTCACCGACGTCGAGCGGGCCGCGCTGGCCCTTGCCGAGTCGGCGACCCGGCTCGCCGACTCCCCGGACCCGGTGCCGGACGCCGTCTGGGACGAGGCTGCCCGTCACTACGACGAGCGCGGGCTCGCGGCGCTGACGCTCATGATCGGCGTCACCAATCTCTTCAACCGGTTCAACGTGACCACGCGGCAGCCGGCGGGCGCGAGTTGGTAGAGCGGGCAGCCGCGCTCCGCCTTGGCACGCTTCGTCATTACGTGATTCCTGGCCCTATTGGATGAGTTCAGCTGTGAGTTCAGCTAAGTGGGCTCAGGGTTCGGTACGCGAGTTCTGACTCCATTGCACGGCCCGGCCCGGCCCGGTCCGGTCTGCTCGCCTCGGTTTGAAGTGGGTGGGCGGACCGGGCCGCGTCGTATCTTGCGGCGATCGTAGAGTGCGCGCCGCAGGCTCTCGAGGGATCGCGGTGTCGCGAAACATCCCGTCCGCCTCACCGCATCTAAAAGGTGTGGGGCGATGAGGGGGAGGGCGCCTGATGAGGCGGTCCAAGGAGAGCGGGTTCCGGGAGTTCGCGGAGGCCCGGACAGGACACCTGTTCCGTTCGGCATGCCTGTTGACCAGTGGCGACACGCACTTCGCCGAGGATCTGGTGCAGGAGACGCTGGGACGGATGTATGTGGTGTGGGGGCGGTCGTCACGGGTCGGGAACCCGGCGGCGTACGCCCAGACCGTGCTCATACGTGCCTTTCTCGCGCACCAGCGGCGGCGTTCCGCGCAGGAGCGGCCCAGCGACGAGCTTCCGGAGACCTCGGACATACCGCCGGGCGACGCCTCGCTGCGGATCACTCTTCTTGACGCGCTGCGGCAGCTGCCGCCGAAGGACCGGGCGGTAATCGTGCTGCGGTACTGGGAGGACCGATCCGTGATGGAGACCGCGGAGATTCTGAACGTCAGCTCGGCGGCGGTGCGTACGCGGAGCACGCGGGCTCTGGCCCGGCTGCGGGAACAACTGGGCGGCAGCGTGGCCGAGTTCGCCGCGTAATGAGCTTGACCCGATTCGGTGTGAGGAGTGGTGGTCGGCATGTCAGGAATAGACGAAGACCGTGACCAGGAAGCCTTCGTGGGTGGCCTCGGGGAGGCCCTGCGGATAACGGGTGAGACGTTCAGCGCCGCGGGTGGGCCGCTGGTCGACGGCGGCATGGCGCGCGGCCGACGCAGGCTGCGGCGTCGGCGGGCCGCGACGGTCACCGGGAGCTTCGCCGCGCTCGCCGCGGTCGGATTCGGCGCGTCATATGCAGCCGGGGCCTTCGGGGTCGAGGCCGGCCACGGCAGCCCGGTGGCCGCGCAGCCCGAGCCGGGGAGCACGACGCAGGGGAAGACGAGCACGCCGGGCGAGGGACCGCAGTTCTCGGCCAGCCATCTGATCAAGACCCTCGAAGGGCTGCTGCCCGACGGCAAGTTCAGCAGTGAGTCGGGCCGCGGTACGGAGGACGGGCTCGGGCCGCTCGCCTCGGTCGTCTTCGACGACGGCAAGGGCAAGGCGGCGATCGGCCTGAGTCTGGGCCGGGTCGACCCTGAGGGCACGGGGGTCGCGGAGCAGCTCGCCTGCCCCGCGAAGGTCTACACGCCGTACGACTCCTGCTCGAGCAAGACGTTGGCCGACGGCTCCCGGCTGCTGCTCCTGCAGGGCTACGAGTACCCGGACAAGCGCGCGGACACCAAGTGGTGGCACGCGTACGTGGTGACGCCGGAGGGCTACACCGTCGACGCCAGTGAATGGAACGCACCGGCGGAGAAAGGCGAACCCGTCTCCCGGGACGAACCACCGCTCAGCACCGGACAGTTGAAGGCCCTGGTGACCTCCAAGGAGTGGCGTCCGATACTCCGGGCTCTGCCGAAGCCGCAGGACGAGCCCGTGCAGCAGCCGGTCCCGCAGGCCGCCGGCGGCGACACCATCCTCAAGAACCTCACCTCGCTGCTGCCGAAGAGTGCCAAGGTGACGACCCGCCAGAGCGAAGACGGCTTCGCGTACGTCGTGGTGAACGACGGGAAGGGGGCGAGCCTCGTCCAGATCAATGCGCAGCCGAACATGTCGGATGTGGAGGGTGAGCTCTTCGGCTCCGACGCGCAGACCCTGCTCGACGGCACGAAGGTCGTCACGCATCAGGGGCCCGGCGAGAAGGGGGGCCAGGGCGTGGTGATGTGGACCGTGGACACGATCCGCAAGGACGGGTTCCGCGTGGTGATATCGGCGTTCAACTCGGGCGCGCAGAACACAGCCGCCACAAGGGCCACGCCCGCCCTGACCATGACACAACTCAAGGCGATAGCCACGAGTGGGAAGTGGCAGGGGTAGGGGTAGGGCGCCGGGGGAGACACTCTGGGCTCGGGGGCTCGGGGGCTCGGCTACCGGTGAGCTGGCTGTGCTGACCAAAGATCGGTGACCGGTGATCAGCGGTCATCGGCTGTGAGGTCAGGCGGGTCGTGAGTAGCTCTACGGACGGACGTCACTTCGCGTCGGCGTAGCACTTCACCACTGCGGTGGTGAAAGGGAAGTGGACCGGGGAGTCGCCGAACGTGAGCTGGCCGGCCAGCTCTGCGGCCTCGCGGATCGCCGCGGTCACTGCTTCCGCTTCCTCTTCCGGGCAGTGCACGATCACCTCGTCGTGCTGGAAGAAGACCAGTTCCGCCGCCATCCCGGTGCAGGACCGGCGCAGGGCGGCGAGCATCAGGTCGGCCCAGTCGGCGGCGCTGCCCTGGACGACGAAGTTGCGGGCGAAGCGGCCGCGGGCGCGGGAGTTCGAGGAGGCGTAGCCGGGGGTGAACTCGGTGCCTCCTGAGGCCTGTTCGGGTGTCGGGTCGTCCTGGGGGATGCCTGCTTCCTCCTGGTCGCCGGCGCCGACGACCGGTGGGCACGTGCGGCCGAGCCAGGTCCGTACGAGGCGGCCCTCCTCGCCCGCGCGGGCCGCGTCGTCGACGTAGGCGACGGCTTGCGGGAAGCGGCGGCGAAGGGCGGCGAGGTTCTTGAGGCCGTCACCTGAGGTCTGGCCGTACACCGCGCCGAGCACCGCCAGCTTTGCCTTGGCGCGGTCGCCGGAGAAGGCCCGGTCGGAGACGGACTGGTAGAGGTCGGTCTCCCGCCCGGCGACCTCCATCAGGCCGGGGTCGCGGGAGATGGCGGCCAGGACGCGGGGTTCCATCTGATCCGCGTCGGCCACGACGAGCCGCCAGCCCGGGTCGGCGACGACGGCACGCCGGATGACCTTGGGGATCTGGAGTGCGCCGCCGCCATTGGTGACCCAGCGTCCCGTGACGGTACCGCCGGGCAGGTATTCGGGCCGGAAACGGCCGTCGCGGACCCAGTCCTGGAGCCAGGACCAGCCGTGTGCGGTGTAGATCCGGTACAGCTTCTTGTACTCGATCAGGGGCCGCACCGCCGGATGGTCGATCGACTCGATCTCCCAGCGGCGCGTGGACGTGATCTTCACGCCGGCCTGGGCGAACGCCTTCACCACGTCGGCGGGCAGATCGGGGCGTACGCGGCGGCCGAAGGCCTCGGACACCTCGTCGGCCAGTTCGGCGAGGCGGCGCGGTTCGCCACCGCCCGCGTAGCGCTCGCCGAGCAGTTCGTGCAGTACGGAGCGGTGCACGTCAGCGCTCCAGGGGAGGCCCGCCGCGTTCATCTCGGCCGCTACGAGCATGGCGGCGGACTCGGCGGCGGTGAGCAGCCGCATCCGGCCCGGGTGGGAGGTGGCGTCATGGCGGCGTTGCTGATCGGCGTACACCTCTATGAGGTCTTCGAGGGGGACATGAACGGGTTGCGGTTCGAAGAGGGAGGACTGGGAGCCGGGGGTCGCGGCGCGTTGCGGGGGGTCCGGGGGGACGGCCGTCCCGCGGATTCTGGCCAGGGCGGCGGCCGCGGAGCGGGGTTCCCCGAAGTGGCCGGCGTGACCGAGGAGGAGGGTCTCGGCGTCCTCGATGTCGTAGCAGCGCGGCACGCGGACGCCCGCGGCGAGCAGGCTGGGGTAGACGGCCGCCGTCGAACGCCAGATCCAGCGCGTGACGTCAGGACGGGAGCGGACCGCTTCCGCGAGGCTGGGCTCCTGGCGGACCGGGGCGGCGGGTGTGCCGTCGGCACCGAGCGGCGCGAGCTGGGCTCCGCCGTCCTCGGTGGCCGCGATGGCCCACTTCTCGGTCATGCCGGTGAGTCTTACACCCGGCACTGACAGCGCCGGGGGCGCCGGGAGCCTGCCCGGGCGGGGGGCCGGGTCCGGGTGCGGGTCAGCTGTCGCCGCCCTCGTCGATCAGGCGGCGGACCTCCCGGTCGATCAGGCCGAGACGGGCCTCCGCGACCAGAGGGACGACTCTGCGTTGCCGACGGGCCTCGTGGAGGTCGATGTCGATCGTCACGAGGGCCGGTTCCCACTGGGGGGCCTGGGCCACGACCGTCCCGCGTGGGTCGACCACTCGGGAGCCACCCCAGAAGGAGGCGCCATGTTCGTTGCCGACGCGGTTCACGAAGACGACCCAGCACTGGAGCATCTTCGCGGTGTAGGCGAGGAGGGTGTCCCAGTACAGGCCCGTGTCCATGGCCTCCGGGTCGAGTGTCGCCGCGCTGTTCGCGGGGACGATGACGACCTCTGCGCCGTCCTGCACGGCGAGCCACGGCAGGACCGGCTGCCAGGCGTCGTTGCAGACGAGGGTCGCGGCGCGGCCGTGCCCGTGCGGCAGGTCGTACGCGCGCAGATGCTGGCCGGGGCTGACGTGCTTGCGTTCCTCCCAGGCCAGGTAGTTCGGCAGGTACAACTTGCGGTGGGAATGGAGGAGCTGACCATTCGTGTAGTAGGCGGAGGCGTTGTAGGCGCGCAGGCTGGTGTGTTCGTGCAGGCCGATCACGACGTCCGCGCCGAGCGTCGAGAGGGCGGCCAGTCGCGGGTCCGTCACGGGGAGGGAGGCGTCCTGGTGCAGGGCGCCGAGGTGATAGCCGTGCAGGCTCAGTTCGGGGAACACCACGAGGTCGGCGCCCTGGGCCGCCGCCTGCTCGGTCTGCTCCCGGGCGACGGCCAGATTCGCGTCCACATCGCCGAGCACACAGTCGGTCTGCGCAAGCGCCACTCTCATTCCCTGAGCGTCGCAGCGTACGGCGAAGTCGGCATCCGCAGGGGCGCGCGGCGGCCCGGTTGGCGGAGGCGGGGTCCCCGTGGGCGGCTGGAGTGGGTGCGCCGGCCTATCCCGGGGCAGCCGGGAGGCCTCACCCCATCAGGGCCACCAGTGTCACTGGGGCCACGAGTGTCACTGGGGCCGCCGGGACCTCTAGGGGCACCAGGACCACCGGGACCCCTGGGGGCACCAGGACCGCCGGGGTCGCCAGGACTATTTGGACCACCGGGATCACCAGTTGCGTCACCCCACCAGAAGCACCAGCTTGCCCCGCACGTGGCCCGACTCGCTCAGGGTCTGCGCCTTGGCCGCGTCGCGGAGGGGGAACGTGTGGGCGATCGAAATGTGGAGCTTGCCGTTCGCGGCGAGTGCGGCCTGGTGGGTGAGGCCCTCGCGGGCCTTGGCGCGGTCGCTGCCACCCGACGCGAAGGGCACGTTGTATCTGGCCGCGTCGGGGTCGGCGATGGTGACGATGCGGTCCGGCGTGCCGCCGCGCAGTTCGACCGAGGCCGCCAGCGCGCCCTTGCCCGCCGCGTCGAACACAGCGTCCACCCCCTGTGGGGCCACCGCGCGCACCCGCTCCACGAGCCCGCCCCCGTACGCGACAGGGACGGCGCCGATGGAGCGCAGGTACTCGTGGTTGGCGGGGGAGGCAGTGCCGATCACCGTCGCGCCGAGCGCCACGGCCAGTTGTACGCCCATGGAGCCGACCGCGCCCGCGGCGCCGTGGATCAGCAGCGTCTCGCCGCTGCGTACTCCGAGCAGGTCGAGTACGCGCTGGGCCGTCTCGCCGGCGATGGGGAGGGTCGCAGCCTCGGCGGGTTCGAGTCCGGTGGGCCTTGGGGCGACGGCGGAGGCCTGGGCCAGGGCATAGGCCGCGTAGGCGCCGGTCTCGGTCCAGCCGAGGACTTCGTCGCCGACGGAGAGGCCGGTGACGCCCTTGCCGACCTCGTCGATGGTCCCGGCGAACTCGTTGCCGGGTACGGCAGGCAGGGCGGTCGGGAAGACCTGCTCCATCCAACCGTTCCTGATCTTGTACTCGATGGGGTTGACCCCGACGGCAGCGACCTTCACCCGGACCTGGCCCGGACCCGCGTGCGGCTCCGCGACGTCGTCCTTGAAGCGCAGTACCTCAGGTCCGCCGAACTCCTCGAAAACGATGGCTTCCATGCGGGTGCCTGCCTCTCACTGTTTCGTCGAACCAGACGGGGGCTGGTCCTGCTGGTGTTCTCTGGAGTCCCTGGCGATCTCGTACGTTCTCCTGCGCTCGCCAGAGTTGCGTTCTCCAGAGTCGATCGTCACCGGGGGCGGGCCGCCCCGCCCTTCCAACAGTTCGACCTTCCCGCATCCCGCAGTCCCACCCAGGCCCTTTCACCACTCACCCACGCCATTCCGGTGCCCCCATCCCGCGCCCAGCACGCCCGTCCCCACAGCGACCATCGCGCACACGCCCACGGCCGAACTGACGACACCCCACGGCATTACGACCCCAGCCTCAAGCCCCGCCTCCGCACCGGACTCCGGCGAGAGAAGGCCGAGCGCGGCCGCGAGTCCGCCCAGGTTGAGCGCGGTGACGGCCAGTCCGAGGGCCGTGCCGGCCGCGACCGCGACCAGTGCCTCGCCGGCGAGCATCAACCTGACCTGCGCCCGGGTGGCCCCCGCCCGGCGCAGGGCGCGCAGTTCCCCGTCCCGTACGGACGCGGCCATCAACTGCGTTCCGGCGAGCGAGATCGCCGCATAGGTCAGGGCGATGCCCAGGAGCAGCAACATTCCTTGCCGGGTCTGGGGTTTGACCCTGGGGTGGGTGGCGTCGAGCCAGGTGGCTGCGGTGCGTACACGCACGTCGTGGCCGGACGTGGCCGCTCGCAGCGCGTCCGTCGCCGCCGCGGGTGAGGCGCCCGGCGTCAGGCGTACGTCGATCCGGTCGACCGGCGCCGCGCCGGCGTTGGCCATGGTGACGTACGCGCCGTTGTCGCCGGTGCCGTGCGCCAGGACGGCGGCGACCCGGAGTGTGGTGCGGCGGCCGTCACCGAGCCAGACGGTCAGGCGGTCGCCGACGCGGTGGTGTTCCCACTCCTCGTTGACGACGATGGAGCGGTCGTCGAGGTGGCGTATGTCGCCGGAGACGACGGGGAGCCGGCTGGTCGCGGCGAGGGCCGCGGGGTCGCTCACGGCTCGCGCCTCTGAGCGGAGGAGGGCGGTGCCCTCCTCCCGTACGAAGACCGCGGTGGAGGTGGACGGGGACAGGGCCGCCACACCCGGCACCGGCCGCCGTGCAAGGCTCAAATCATCACCCGTGGCCATGAGTTGGGAGTTCGTCTGCTCGCTCGCCTCCTGTGCCTTCGCCGCGCTCACCGACTCCGCCGAGCCCATCAGGGATCCCGCGAGCGCCACTGTCACCAGTACGGGTGCGGCGACCGCGGCGGTGCGGCGGACGGAGGCGGCGGCGTTCTCGCGGACGAGGAGACCGACGGCTCCAGGCAGCCGGATCATCCGCAGCACCGGGCGGACGAGGAGCGGGGCGAGTGCGGCCGCCGCCGTGATGAGGATCATCGGCTGGGTGGTGTACGTCTTGCGCTTCAGGAGCGCCGACGGGTCGGTCCAGAGGGTGTGGACCGTCAGGCCGAGTCCCAGGGCGAGGAGCGCCGCGCCGACGATCCGGCGGCTCCACGGCATGACGTCCGTGTCCACGTCGGCGTCCCTCAGTGCTTCCACCGGGCCGATGCGTCCGGCGCGTCGCGACGCGGCCCATGCTCCCGCGACCGCCACGAACAGGCCGGTCCAGAAAGCGAGTTGGAACGGCCATGAGGTCCAGGAGGTCCACGAGGTCGACTGTGTCGTACCAGTGCCGCTCACCGTGAACCACGGGGGCGCGATGCCGTTGTCGATCAGCGCGCGGGCGAGCAGTGGTGCGCCCCAGGAGCCGAGGGCGCAGCCCGTGGCGCTCGCCGCGACGCCCACCGCGAGGGCCTCGGTGAAGAGCTGACGCCGTACGCGTCCCGGAGTGGCGCCCGCGAGCCGCAGCAGCCCGAACTCCCGCCTGCGCAGGGCGACCACGAACGCGAATGTCGACGCCGTGACGAAGACGGCGACGAACGCGGAGACTCCGCCGGCCGTGCCCAGCATCGCCCGCACCGCGACGACCGCCTGGGCGTCGCGCTCTGCGCCCGGGTCGGCCAGGCGCCGTGCCGCGCCGGTCAGGACCTGCGCCCGGTCGCCGACCACCCCGCGTACGGCGGCGGCCGAGGCGTCGACGCCGACCGCGTCCGGCGCGAGATGATCACGGTGGACGGTGCCCAGCTCGGCGAGCTCGCGCAGCAGTTCTTTGTCCACAGGCTGTGGATGAGGAATCGTCTTCGAATCGAGGGCGCTGTGCGGGCCACGGTCGACCTCAACGGTCAGGGTGTCGTGTGGCATGACCACGACGGGTTGTGCGGCGAACCGCTGAGGCTTGCCCGCAGGCGGATCGGCGGCCGCCGCGAGCCCCAGCCCCATGCTCGCGACCAGGGCCACCCCGAGCGCGACGGCGACGAACGCTCCCGCGAAGAGGTGCCGGCGTGTCCGCAGGTTCGCCCAGGCGGAGGCGAGTGTGGTCAGCATGCGTCGACCCCCTTGCCGGGTGCGTTGCCGCCGGACAGGGAGCGAGCAGCGGCGGACATGTCACCCGCACCCGCACCAGTGCTCGTGCCCGCACCCGCGCTCGTACCTGCACCCGCGCTCGTACCCGCACCCGTTTCCGAACCCCTGGAGCCCCCCGAACCCCCCTCAAGCCCCGTCATCCGCGCCGCGACCGTCTCCGCGTCCGGTGTCAGGAGCTCGTCCACGACCCTCCCGTCGACCAGGAACACCACCCGGTCCGCGCGAGCCGCGGCTACCGGGTCGTGCGTCACCATCACTGTCGTCTGGCCCTCCCGGTCAACCAACTCTCTTAGCAGAGTGAGGACTTGACGGCCGGTCGTCGTGTCGAGGGCGCCCGTCGGCTCGTCGCCGAAGAGGACGGCCGGCCGGGTGATCAGGGCACGGGCCAGGGCCACCCGCTGCTGCTGGCCGCCGGAGAGCTGCGAAGGGCGATGCCCCGCGCGCTCGGCGAGACCCACGCGGCCCAGCGCCTCGCGCACCTCCGCGCGCGAGGGGCGTCGACCGGCGAGCCGCAGGGGGAGTGCCACGTTCTGCGCGGCAGTGAGCGACGGCAGCAGGTTGAAGGACTGGAACACGAAACCGATCCGGTCCCGGCGCAGGAGTGTGAGCGCCCGTTCGCCGAGTCCGGTGAGGTCGGTCCCGGCGACGGTGACGGTGCCCGACGTCGGACGGTCCAGGCCCGCGGCGCACTGGAGCAGCGTCGACTTCCCGGACCCGGAGGGCCCCATCACGGCGGTGAAGGTCCCGGCGAGGAAGTCGAGGTCGACCCCGTCGAGAGCGGTGACGCCGCGGTACTCGCGACGTATGGCGGTGAGCCGCACAGCAGGTGTGGTCATGCCTCAACCCAACCGCCGCGGCGCCCCGCGAACACGACCACTGGGGGGCGTCCTGGGGGTATGGCCAGCCCTACCGTTCCTAGAGACTGAGCGGCAGTGAGTCCTGTTGCCAGGGCCCGTGCTCGGCCGAACGCCCCGAACGGTGTTGGGCGTTCTGGTCCCCCGCGTTCGTTCCGCATCCGGGCCAGGCGGATCGTGTCCGTGGTCCGGGAATGCGGGGGCGGGTTCCCTCACGCCCGGGGATGCCCGGTCGGGCCTGAACGGTCCGATGCCCTGCACGATCACTCTGGTCGTGCAGGGGCGGTGTCGCCCGTCGCCGGATCGGATATCCCTGGGCGCGTCGTCCGATCGCCACGGCGGCAGCGTCGTGGCGAGTGGTCTTGCGGTTCTTCGCGGTGAGGGGTTTTCGCCAGTGCTGTGCGCCCCAGCGGCTGGTGTAGGCCGGATCCACGGCGGTGATCGCGATGCCGGTGTGGTCGGCCATGGAGGTGAGGCGGGCACGGAGTCTGCCGGTGGGCATGCCGGAGATAAGCTGCCTAAAGCGCTTCTTCCCGCCGTGTTTCTCGCGGGTCTTTCTCGCGGTCGGCGCACTCCATGCGAAACACGCCAACGGCACTCGCTCCCGCTCACCAGCGCACCCTTAAGTGCCTTGCAGAGGCAGCAACTCCAAACCCCGTATCCGCCTGAGACCATGAAGGAGAAGACACGGCAGACCGCACGGCAGACCTCGCGGCAGACCGGACAGGCAAGGAGGCGGAGCCCCCGTATGACGGAACGTACGACGCGGACCACGGTCGAGCAGGCCTTCGGCGCCGCCCTGTACGGGGAGGGTGCGGAGGCCGGGCTCGACACGGGCGCGTCCCTGCTCGCCGCCGACCCGTCCGCCGACACGCAACTTGCCCTGCGTGGGCAGGAGTTCGTACGCCGGGCCTGGGAGCGCGGCTGGCAGCCGGCCGACGTCATGCGCATCGTCGTACGCGACCTCGAAGAGGCCCCGCACGGACACATCGCGGCCCGCATGATCCGAGCCGAGACCGCGCGTTACGAGTACCTGCCCCCGCGCTGGGACGCACAGCTCGCCGACCTGCCGCAGGACACGAGTGCTGGTGGGGTTCCGCGTCTGGACCGCTTCTCGTACGCCACCGCCGTCCTGGAGCTGTACCGCCTGCTCCTGCGGCTCCCGCCGATCGAGGCCGTGGGGCCCGTGCCGGGAGAGTCCGTGGCGAGGCCCGTCGCGGGGGAGCCGCGCGAGCTCGCCCGGATCCGCGCGCTGCTCGCCAAGGCCGAGGCGACCGCCTACCCGCCGGAGGCCGAGGCGCTGGCGGCGAAGGCGCAGGAGCTGATGACCAGGCACAGTGTCGACGCGGCGCTTCTCGCGGCCCGTACGCACGCGAAGGACACGCCCGTCGCGTGCCGGATCGGCGTGGACGCCCCGTACGAGACGGCGAAGGCGGCCCTCCTGGACGCGGTCGCGTCGGCGAACCGCTGCCGCGCGGTGTGGAACAGCGGTTTCGGCTTCTCCACGGTCGTCGGCTTCGAGTCCGACCTGGAGGCGGTGGAGCTGCTCCATACGTCGCTGCTGGTGCAGGGCACGGCGGCGATGACGCGGGCCGAGGCCGAGCAGCGCGCCGGGGGCCGTAAGCGGACCAAGACGTTCAGGCAGGCCTTCCTCGCCGCGTACGCGCACCGCATAGGCGACCGGCTCGCGGCGGTGGCGGAGGAGGTGACCGGCCGGAGCCAGGAGGGCGGGCTGCTGCCGGTCCTGGCGGCGCGCGATGTCGCGGTGGCCGGCCGGACCGACGACATGTTCCCGCAGACCGTGACGACCCGGGTCCGGGGCGTCAGCGACGGCGCCGGCTGGGCGGAGGGCGTGGCGGCCGCCGACCGCGCCCGCGTCTCGGACCGCGCCCGCTCCCCCGGCCGTGCCGAGGTGCGCGGCGGCACGCCCCGCTGAACCGAACCATCCCGACCTATATGTTCGACTCGCCCGTATTCTGACGGAGTGAGCTGGTTCCGGGCGCTGAAGGACACCACCCGCTCGGGCCTGAGTGTCGAGCGGAAACGCCTGGAACCCCTGGTCGCGCTGCGTGGCGCCGCCGGTCTGGCCATCGTGATCACGGTCAGCCTCACGTTCTTCGGCCCGGCGGTCGCGGCGAGCTCCGCGTTCGGTGCGTTCCAGGCGGCGATCGCCACGTTCCAGCGCAGCTGGCGCCCCCGCCCCGAGCTGGCCGTGGCATCCGGAGCGAGCCTCGGCGTCTCGACGTTCCTCGGCTATCTCACCGGCGGCCGCCTCGTCCTGTTCCTCGCGCTCCTGGTCCTGTGGACGTTCCTGGCGGGCCTGTCCTGGGCGGCAGGCCCGACGATCGGGATCATCGCGTCGTCGAACGTCGCGATGATGCTGGTCACGATCACCCTGCCGACGTCGGTCGCGGCCGCCGCCGGGCACGCCGCGATGATGGTCTTCGGTGGTCTCGTCCAGGCCGCCCTCGTGATCCTCTTCCCGGTACGCAGATGGGGCGCGCACCGCGACGCCCTGGCCGACGCGCTCGCCGCGGAGGCCGACTACGCGCGCCGGCTGCGCCACGACCCGGTCGCCCCGTTCGACGGCGAACCGCTGATGCTGGCGCGCAACGCCGCCGCGCTCACCCCGCGCCAGGCCCGCACCCGCCCGGCCCAGCTGCGCGGCGCCCGCGGCATCGCCGAACGCATCCGCCCGGTCCTCGCTTCGCTCGCGGACCCGGCGGTCGGCGTCCCGGACGAGGGGCCCGAACGCGAGCGCGTCCTGGAACTCCTGGGCGCGGCGGGCTCGATCCTGGACGCGGCGGCGCGCGCGATCCGCCACGGCGCGCCGGTCAAGGTGCCCCCGGCGGCGGTCGCCACGTTCAAGACCCCCGACACGGGGGCGATCCTCTCCGGCCCGGCGAAGCGAGCGGCGGCGCGCCTCGGCTCGCTCCTGACGGACGTACTGGAGACCGCGGGCGCGCGGACGGACACCCAGCACCCCGAGCCCCGCAACGAGAACGCCCAGCTCAGCCGCCCCACCCTCGTCCGGCTGCTGCCCATCGCGGCGGGAGCGATGCGCAGGGAGCTGTACCGCGGGTCGCCGATTCTCAGGCACGCCATCCGGGTGTCGGCCGTCGCGGCGGTCGGCTACCTCATCGGCACCGCCCTCCCCTTCGGCCACGGTTACTGGGCGCCGATGGCCGCCGTCATGGTCATGCGCCCCGACTTCTCGCAGACGTACTCGCGCGCGGTGGCCCGTTTCGGCGGCACGCTCATCGGAGTCGCCCTCGCCACCGGGCTCGTCCAGCTCGCCCACCCGGACACCAGGCTCTCCGCGACGCTCGCCGTGACCTGCGCGGGCCTGATGTACCTCGTGATGCGTACGGGCCAGCTCGCCGCGCAGGCCTGCATCGCCGCGTACGTCGTGTTCCTGCTCGGCATGGGCGGCGAGGCGTGGGACCAGACGGTCCCCGAGCGGGTCGTGCTCACGCTCGTCGGCGGCCTCCTCGCGATGCTGGCGTACGCGGTGTACCCGGCCTGGGAGACGCCCCGACTGCGCACGCGGCTCGCGGACTGGCTGCTCGCCCTCGGCCGGTACGGCGCCGCGGTGATCGGCCGCTACGCGGATCCCGGCGGCGGGAACCTGCCCGATGTGCGCGAGGCCCTGCTCGCCGCTCGCACGGCCGAACTCGCCTGGCAGGAGGCCGCGTCCAGGGCGCGGACCGAACCGGTGCGCCACCGCGGCCTCTCCCGCGCCGCGGCCGACGACGCCGAACACGCCCTGCGGCACATCGGCCGGGTCGAGATGCTGATGGAGGCGCATCTCCCCGAACGTGACGCGACCCCGGTCCCGGCGGCCGCCCGCCTCGCGAAGGCACTGCGCACCGCCACAGAGGACGGCGCGCGTGCGGTGCGCGAACGCCGGGTGCCGCGCTGGCAGGCGGTACGGGACGCTCTCGCGGACTGGGACGGCGAGGGCGTACCGGACCGGGTCGTACGCCGAGGCGCGGGCCTGCTCCTGGAGGCCCTGGAGGATCTCTCGGACGCACTCGACACCGACGTACCCCCGATCACCCTGAAACCCGACGACCCGCACACGCCCGACGACCCGAAGCCGGATGACCGGAGACCAGACGACCCGAAGCCCGGTGCCCCGAAGCCCGGCACCTCGAAGTCCGGCGCACAGAAACCCGACGACCGGAAACCCGGCGCCCCGAAACCCGAAGGGTCGCCCGGTCCGGAGGATCGAGCGGCCCAATAACGGCGAAGCAGCGACGAAGAAACCGCCCGAGCCGCCCGAGCCGCCCGAGCCGCCCGAGTCGGCCGAGCCGCCCGCGTCAGCCCCGCGTCAGGACTTGGGCAGCCCCATCGTCGGGAACCCCGACGGCAGCTTCCCGCCGTCCGTCTTGCGGAACGTGTCGTCCCCGAAGCCTTCCCACGACACCTTCAGGGTCGTGGCGTCGACGGACTTGACCTGCCCCATGTTCCGGTCGGTGTTCCCGTCGGCACACTTCAGGGTGAGCATCTGCATGCCCATCTCGTCGCCTGCGGTCCCGCTGCACACGTGCTCGCCGACCAGGGCCACCTTCTTGCCGCTGATGAGCAGGGCGATGCTCTTGCCCTGGGATGTGGTGACCCAGCTCCCCTGAAGACTCCCGGACTTCCCGCCGGAACCGGAACCGGAACCGGACCCACCCGTGTCGGCCCCCGTGGACGTCGAGGCCTGCGGCGTCTCCTTGGACTTGCCGCCGTCGCCCCCGTCGCCGCTGTCGCTGCTGCATCCGGTGATCACGAGCGCCGCGGCAACTCCCGCCGCGGCGGCAACGATCCGTACGCGCTTGAGCACAAGATCCCCCTACGTTGCGGATGTGACTGCCGGTACGTGGCCCGGCCCGCAGCAAGCTACCAGCCGCCCCTCACGTCACCAGGAAGACTTCCGCGCTCCGGCCAGGAAGCCCGCGTGCGCCTGCTCGCGCAGGTTCACCCGGGAGAGGCCGAAGGCGCGCAGGTATCCGCGCGGCCGACCGTCGACACTGTCGCGGTTGCGTACGCGGGTGGCGCTCGCGTCCCTCGGCTGACGTGCCAACTCCCTTTGTGCGGCGACCCGTTCCGTCCCGGTGGACGACAGCAGGCGGACGATCTCGCTGAGCTCGGCCCGGCGCGCGGCGCGGCGGACGGCGACCCTCCGGCGCTCCTCACCCTTTGTGATCTTGCTCCACCTCGCCATCAGATCCTCACTCCACGGTCACGAATCCTGGCGACGGAGGCCCCGACGCCGATCGCGTCGAGGGTCCTGATCGCCCTGACGCCCAGCCGCAGCCGTACGTGCCGGCCCCGGTCGGCATGCAGTGCGCGGACATGGCGACGCACCTCTCTCGGTGGCCGTGGCCCGCAACCCGGAGCTGTGACCCGGATCATTTTGAAAACGGGATTCATTTTCATATACTGGTCCCATGGCACGCAACGAACTCCGCCCAGTGATCAAGCTCAGGTCCACCGCGGGTACGGGCTACACCTACGTCACCCGCAAGAACCGCCGTACCGACCCCAACCGCGTGACCCTGCGCAAGTACGACCCGGTCGCAGGCCACCACGTCGACTTCCGAGAGGAGCGCTGAGCCCGTGCGAAAGGACATCCACCCCTCCTACGGCCCGGTCGTCTTCCGTGACCGTGCCGCGAACCACGCCTTCCTGACTCGCTCGACCGCCACCAACGACAAGACCGTCGAGTGGGAGGACGGCCACACCTACCCCGTCATCGACGTCGAGATCTCGAACGTGAGCCACCCCTTCTACACGGGCAACGCGCGCGTACTCGACACCGCCGGGCGCGTGGAGCGCTTCGAGCGGCGCTTCGGGAAGCGGGGCGGCCGGTGACCCGGCTGCTGGTAGCGATCGTCGGCGGCCTGCACGCGTAAGCGCGCCGGGCCGCCGTCGAGGAACTGCTCGCCACGGTCCCGGGCGGCGTCGCGCTCCACCACGACCTCACGCCTGCCGTACAGGGCACGGTCATACGGACCCTGCGCGACGCCACCGGGGTCCTCGTCATCGGCGAGGCGGTCCTGGAGGGCCGGCCCCGCGCGTTCGACCCGCTCCTGGAGGTCTGAACGCGAGCGGGGGCGTCAGAACGGGAACTGGCTCCGGCCGTGCTGCACGGAGATCCACTTCTGCGTGGTGAACGCCTCGACGGTCGCCTCGCCGTTCAGCCGGCCGAGCCCGGACCGCTTCTCGCCGCCGAACGCGACGAGTGGCTCGTCGTGCACCGTCCCGTCGTTGACGTGGATCATCCCGGTGTCGATGCGCCGCGCGAACGCGACGCCCCGCTCCACGTCCCGCGTGTGCACGGCCCCGCTCAGCCCGTACGGGGTGTCGTTCGCGACCTCCACCGCCTCCTCGTCCCCGTCGAAGGGGATGAGGAGCGCGACCGGGCCGAAGATCTCCTGCCGCAGCACCGGGGAGTCGGCCGGCAGGCCCGTCAGGATGCTCGGTTCGACCAGATTGCCGACGGCCTTGCCGTGCAGCAGTGCGGTCGCGCCTTCCGCGAGCGCCTGGTCGACGACGCCCGAAACGGCGTCCGCCTGCGTGGAGTTGATGACCGGACCGATGACGGTCGACGGGTCGCGTGGGTCGCCCACCTTGAGGGACCTCACCTTGGCGACGAACTTCTCGGTGAACTCCTTCTCCACCTTGCGGTCCACCAGGATCCGGTTGGCGGCCATGCAGACCTGGCCCTGGTGCACGTACCGGCTGAAGACCGCCGCGTCGACGGCGTAGTCGACGTCCGCGTCGTCGAGCACGGTCAGTGCGCTGTTGCCGCCCAGCTCCAGGACGGCGTGCTTGAACTGCGAGGCGCATACCGTCGCGACGTGCTGGCCCACCGCGTCCGAGCCGGTGAAGGAGATGACCTTCGGCACCGGGTGGGTGAGGAGCGCGTCGCCTATCTCGGCGATGTCGGTGATGACGACGTTGAGCAGACCGGCCGGCAGGCCCGCGTCCTCGAAGATCTTCGCGACCAGGGAGCCACCGCAGATCGGAGTGTTCTGGTGCGGCTTGAGAACCACGCCGTTGCCGAGGGCCAGCGCGGGCGCGACCGACTTCAGCGACAGCAGGAACGGGAAGTTGAAGGGGCTGATGACGCCCACGACGCCGACGGGAACGCGGTAGACCCGGTTCTCCTTGCCGTCGACGGGCGACGGGATGACCCGCCCCTGCGGGCGTAGCGCCAGCTGGATCGACTCGCGCAGGAACTCCTTGGCGAGATGCAGCTCGAACCCGGCCTTCAGCCGCGTACCGCCGAGCTCGTCGACGATCGCGTCGGATATCTCGTCCTCGCGCTCCTCGACCAGGCGCAGTGCCCGCTCGAAGACCAGGCGTCGCGTGTACGCGTTGGTGTCCGCCCAGCTCTTCTGCGCCCGCTCGGCCGCGCGGTAGGCCTCGTCGACCTCGTCGGCCGACGCCACGGTGATGGAGGCCAGCTTCTCGCCGTTGTACGGGTTGAAGTCGATGATGTCCCACGCCCCACGGCCGGGACGCCATGAACCGTCGATGTATTGCTGGGCCAGTTCGGTGAAGTAGGACATGAGATCCCTTGCTGCTGCCGGCAGACACCTAATGGCTCGTCATCTTACGTCTGTACCAGTCGAGTTGTGGCGTGGTCAGGACGTCCGACCGATCGCCGCCGATCGGAAATCGGGCCGGAAGGAGCGGTTCTCGGCCAGCCATGGTCAGCGGGTATCGGTCAGCGGGTACTGGTCAGGCGGCCTTCGCCAGCAGGCCGCGGATGATGTCCACGCTCTCCGCGGGCGTCGGGCACTCCGCCTGAAGCTGCTTCATCGCCCGCGCGTACTGCGTGACGTCCTCGCGCTTGTCGAGGTACAGGGCGCTGGTGAGCTGCTCCATGTAGACGATGTCCGAGAGGTCGGACTCCGGGAAGCTGAGCATCGCGAAGGCGCCGGTCTCACCCGAGTGGCCACCGAATCCGAACGGCATGACCTGAAGTGTGACGTTGGACCGCTCGGAGACGTCGATCAGATGCTGGAGCTGACCCTGCATCACCTTCGGTCCGCCGTACGGGCGTTGCAGCGCCGCCTCGTCGAGTACCACGTGGAACTCGGGGGCGTGCTCGGAGACGAGGAGTTTCTGCCGTTCGAGGCGCAGCGCCACACGCCGGTCGATGTCCGCCCGCGGCGCGTCCTTCATGCCCCGGGCGACGACCGCGTGCGCGTACCCCTCGGTCTGCAGCAGCCCGTGCACGAACTGCACCTCGTAGGCGCGGATGAGCGACGCGGCGCCCTCCAGGCCGACATAGGTGGGGAACCAGCCGGGCAGGACGTCCGAGTATGTATGCCACCAGCCCGCGACGTTGGCCTCCTTGACGAGGGAGAGGAGCGCGCCGCGCTCCGCCTCGTCGGCCACTCCGTACAGGGTCAGCAGGTCCTCGACGTCCCTGGCCTTGAAGCTCACCCGTCCCAACTCCATGCGGCTGATCTTCGATTCGGATGCGCGGATCGAGTAGCCGGCCGCTTCCCGGGTGATGCCACGTGATTCGCGCAGGCGCCTCAGCTGCGAGCCCAGCAGGATGCGCCGCACCACCGAGCCGCTCGACTCTCCCGCACTCACGTCGCTCCACCCTCCCGATAGCTCCAGCAGCCGAAGTCTGCCATTAAAACGCTCCGGCCTGTACTCGTTCGGTTACAGAAACGGAAAGGTTGCGAAAGGTCTCCACAAGAAGTCGTGGGAAGAAATGAGCAACAAGTGGTACGCGGGGGGACAGGACGGGCGCGTGCACGTGCATCTGCCCTTGCATCTGCTGTACGCATTCGGAACGATGGCCCACGCACCACCGCTCCACTCGCTATGTACCGCGAATCCCGGGAGTGCCTCGCATGGGGACGAATGGACCGGCCATGCTCGAGCCGTTAAGGCAGGGGCTTCCGCCACTCGACCCTTCTGCCGTTTCCAGCTCCGCCTCCTGCGCACTTCCCGCACGGTACGAAGCGGTGGGCAGCGCCCGTAAGTTCACGCGCGGGACGCTCGACGGCTGGGACGTGGCGGAGAGATTCGACGACGTCTGTCTCGTCGTCTCCGAACTCGTCACCAACGCCCTGCGGCACGCACTGCCCTCGGACACCCCGCGCTCGCAGGACCCGCCGGTGCGGCTGCACCTGATGCGCTGGACCTCACGCCTGGTGTGCGCGGTGCGGGACCCCAGCGACGAGAGCCCCGTCGCCCGCGAGGCGGAGGACGACTTCAACGCCGAATCGGGCCGCGGCCTGTTCCTGGTCGACTCGTTCAGCGACAGCTGGGGCTGGCATCCGCTGGCCGGCACGCTGAACGGGAAAGTGGTGTGGGCACTGTTCCGGCTGTGAGAGCCGGCAACTGGCCATTGCCATTTGAGAGTTGGTGACTCATGACTGACGGCTGACGACTTACGGCTGCCACCTGTCATCTGACGATAGCCAGCTGACAGTTATCGTCATCTGTCATCTGTCAGTCGTCATCCGTCGGTTGTCACCCGGCAAGCTGTCAGTCGGCAACGGTCACCCGTCAGCTATCAGGTGGTCGAACTCCCCGTCCTTGACGCCCAGCAGCATCGCCTCGATTTCGGCGGGCGTGTAGACGAGGGCCGGGCCCTCCGGGAAGTTCGAGTTGCGCATCGCCACCCGTCCCCCCGGCAATTTCGCGAACTCCACACAGGAGCCCTGCGAGTTGCTGTGCCTGCTCTTCTGCCAGACCACACCGTGAAGTTCCGTGGCCGCCATGCCGTTGTACACGTGGTGCACAGGTCGCTCCCCGGTCGTGCTGTGGCCTATGAGGCTCATGTGGCCAGTGAGTCAGGTGTAGTGGTCAACTGTCCTGGATCATAGCTGCGTTCACATGCTGATGCATGGGCAGATGCACGTGCACGAGGGGTGTTCCCGCGGTTACAGCTCTTCGAGCGTCTGCCCCAGCGCCCGCATGACATGCGAACGCCAGCCCCCGTCCATGATCTTCCGCGCCATCATCTGTGCCGGATCGTCCGGATCGAATCCGTCGTGCACTAGGAAGAGACGCGTGCCACGGCCTTCTGGCTCCAGGTTCCACGTAATGGTCCAGTCCGCAGAATTGGCCGGATCCCGGTCCTGCCACCGGACGCTGAGCATCCGTTCCTCCTCGTACGCGAGGACCTCGACGTCGAGGGTGCCGGAGAAGCCGGTGTTGGGCCGCGGCACGGTCGTCATCACGTACCGGTGGCCCACCTCGAGGCGGAAGTCCTCACTGCCCGGCATCAGCCACTGGGCGATCAGCTCGGGTTCGGTGAGGGCACGCCAGACCTTGGCGGACGGGTGGGGGAGGAACTGGTCGACGGTGATGCTCGTAAGGCTCATGACCCGTCATCGTCGGGCATGCGGTCGAGGAGTTCGGCGAGCCCCTTCAGGCGGCCGCGCCAGAACCGCTCGTACGGATGGAGCCAGTCCTGCACCTCGGCCAGGGGGGCGGCCTCGAGCCGGTAGATGCGCTGACGTCCCGCGCGTTCCTCCGAGACGAGGCCGGCCTCGCGCAGCACCTTGAGGTGCTCCGAGAGGCTGGGCCGGCGCATCGCGAAGTGGTCGGCGAGGGCCTGGACGGGCTGGGGGCCCTCGTCCCTGAGGAGGCGGAGCACCTCGCGTCGTGTTCCGTTGGCGAGCGCGGCGAACAGCCGGTCCTGGCCGGCGGTGTCGGTCGCGTTCGCGGTCGCCATCGGCGTCAGAAGCCTTCCTTCTCCGTGATGAGCATCAGTGCGTTGCCGTCCGGGTCGCTGAAGGAGGCCATGCGCCCCCACGGCACGTCGTCGGGGCCGGTGACCTCGGCTCCGGCGGCGGTGAGCCGCGCGCAGTCGGCGTCGACGTCGGTCGTCACCAACATGATCCCCCGCGCCGAACCCGGGGTGAAATCCCCCATGCCCGGGCCGGCCAGCGTGAAGACGGTTTGCGCGCCCGCGGGTGCGACCTGGAGCCAGCGGCCCGGCGGCATCTCACGGTCGGCCGTGACGTCGAAGCCGAGTACGTCGACGTAGAAGCGCAGGGCGCGGTCCTGGTCGGCGACGGGGAGGGTGATGAAGGAGGCGTGCGTGATGTTCGTGTGGCTGCTCATGCCCGAACTGTAGGTAGGAATTTCCCTACGCGTCAAAGGTAGGAAAATTCCTACGCGACGCGTTCCCGGGTGGTGCCGCTCGGGACAGAAGTCGGCCGCGATTCCCTCTACCTTCGTCCGTACAGGCGGCGGAACCGATGGAAACCGGCCCAGGATGGCGACTCAAGGGAACGCGGAGATCCGTGGCGACGAGCGTGGCACGCTCCTGATCTTTCTCGCCGGGCAGCGCGGCGCCGTCCGCCGGGCCGTGCTCGGACTGACCGACGAGCAGGCCGCGGAGACGCCGAGCGCCAGCGCCCTGTCGCTGTCCGGGCTGGTCAAGCATGTCGCGGAGACCGAGCAGGGATGGATGGCGCGGGCCCGGCAGGTCGCGCCCGACATGCAGCGCACCGAGGAGAACTGGGCCGACAGCTTCCGGCTCGTGGGAGACGATCCGTCGAGTCGGCCCTCGCTTACTGGGACAAGGTGGCGCTGGCCACCGAGGAGTTCGTCCGGTCGGTGCCGAGCCTCGACGACACGTTCCCGCTGCCCCGCCATCACTGGTCGCCGGGCGAGGAGGAGGTGTCCGTGCGGTGGCTGCTGCTCCATCTGATCCGGGAGGCGGCCCGGCACGCGGGGCACGCGGACATCATCCGCGAGTCCCTGGACGGGAAGACGGCGCATGAGCTGGTGGCGATGGCGCGGGAGTGACGTCCTACGCTGGGGCCCATGTCAGCGATCCGCCTCCTGGTCCTCGGGGCCGTACGCCAGCACGGCCGCGCGCACGGGTACCAGGTGCGCAACGACCTCGAGTACTGGGGCGCGCACGAGTGGTCGAACGCCAAGCCCGGGTCGATCTATCACGCGCTCAAGCAGATGGCGAAGCAGGGATTTCTCGTCGCGCACGAGATCGCGCCCTCCACGGCCGGCGGCCCGCCGCGCACCGAGTACGAGATCACGGACAAGGGCACCGAGGAGTTCCTCACGCTGCTGCGGGAGGCGCTCGTGACGTACGACCAGAAGCCGGACATCCTCTCGGCCGCGCTCGGCTTCATCGTCGATCTGCCGCGGCGGGAAGCGGTGGAGCTGCTGCGGCGGCGCGTGGACGGCATCGAGGAGTGGCGGCGCGCGGTCACCGAGTACTACACGCCCGAGGACGGGCCCGAACGGCTCGGCCACATCGGCGAGATCATGAATTTCTGGGTGCACTCGGCCGACACGGGCGCGGAGTGGACGCGGGGGCTGATCGGCCGGATCGAGGGCGGCGCGTACACATTCGCGGGGGAGGGTGAGCCCTTTGTCGGGGTGCTCGCCGAGGGGCAGGAGAACCCCTACGCCACGGGTGAGCCGCATCCCGGGGATCCCTGTTAATCAAGGTTGACTAGTGATGGGGGCGGGGATACCTTTCCCGGTGTAGTCAAATTTGATTAGTATGTGTGCTCGGTGGGAGGAGCCGGATGACCGACGCGATCATCGTCGAGGGCGCACGGAAGAGGTACAGGGACAAGTGGGCGCTGGACGGGCTCGACCTCACGGTCGCCCGCGGCACCGTCCACGGCCTGCTCGGTCCGAACGGCGCGGGCAAGACGACGGCCGTCCGCGCCATGACGACGCTGTTGCGGGTCGACGAGGGCCGGGTCGAGGTGGCGGGGTACGACGTGCGGCGGCAGGCGCGCGAGGTGCGGCGCCGCATCGGGCTCCTCGGCCAGCACGCGGCGGTGGACGAGGAGCTCGGAGGGTGGCAGAACCTGGAGATGTTCGGACGCCTCCACCACCTGGGCGCCCGGCGCGCGCGGGTGCGGGCCGGCGAACTGCTTGAGCGCTTCGGCCTCGCCGGGACCGGGCGCAAGGCGGTCAGGCAGTACAGCGGCGGCATGCGGCGACGGCTCGACCTGGCCGCCTCCCTCATCACGGACCCCGAGGTGCTCTTCCTGGACGAGCCGACGACGGGCCTCGATCCGCGCGGACGGGCCGAGGTGTGGGACGCGGTGCGCTCGCTGGTCGGGGGCGGTACGACGGTCCTGCTCACGACGCAGTATCTGGAGGAGGCCGACCAGCTCGCCGACCGCATCTCGGTCGTGGACCGGGGCCGGGTCGTCGCCGAGGGGACGGCCGGCGAGCTGAAGGCGCGGCTCGGCGGTGACCGGATCGACGTCGTCGTGCGGGACGGGGCCCAACTGGGCGTAGCAGCAAGGCTGTTGCCGGACGGTGTCACGGTCGACACGGACCGTCGGCTGGTCAGTGCGCCCGTCGCCGACCGGATGGCCGCGCTCACCGAGACCGTGCGGGCGCTTCAGGACGCGGGTGTGGAGGCGGAGGACATCGCGGTGCGCAGACCGACCCTGGACGAGGTGTTCCTGCATCTGACGGGACCGGGACATAAGGACGCGGCGGAACGTGGGCACATGGCGGACCGGTCGGAGGTGACCGCATGAGTACGTCGATGAGCTGGGCCGTCGCCGACTCGTGGACCATGACGCGGCGCGAGCTTGCGCATGGGGCGCGGCAGCCGGCGCAGATCGTGGTGGGTCTGGTCTTCCCGGTGATGCTGCTGCTGATGTTCGGCTTCCTGATCGGCGGCGGCAAGGGCGTCGAGGGCGAGTACGTCGACTATCTGGTGCCGGGCATGCTCGCGCTCACCATGGCGTTCGGGCTCGAGGCGACGATGCTGGCGGTGACGCAGGATCTCAACAAGGGCGTGATCGACCGGTTCAGGTCGATGCCGATGGTCAACGGAGCGGTGCTGGTGGGCCGTTCGGTCGCCGACATGCTCCAGTCGTCCGCCGCGCTTGTCGTGATGACCGGCGTCGGTTACGTGATCGGCTGGCGTCCGCACGGCTCGACCGGCGCCCTCCTGGGCGCGCTCGGTCTGCTGCTCCTCTTCCGGTTCGCGATGCTGTGGATCGGCATCCACCTGGCGATGGTGGCGGGGAAGCCGGAGCTGGTCCAGGCCGTGCAGATCCTGGTCTGGCCGGTCGGATTCCTGTCGAACGCGCTCGCCGAGCCCGGCTCGATGCCCGGCTGGCTGGGCACGGTCGTCGAGTGGAACCCGATGTCGCACACGGCGACGGCCGTACGGGACCTGTTCGGCGGCCCCGGTGGGGAGCCGGGGCACCTGTGGGCGGCGGTGCTCTGGCCGCTCGCGCTGCTCGCGGTGTTCTTCCCGCTGGCGGTACGGAAGTTCGCGGCGCTCAGCAAGTAGGGCTCAGCATGTGCGGCGCTCGGCAAACAGGGTTCAGCGGACGGGGCCCGTGAACGGTGTCAGTGGTGGAAGGCGGTCGCCGCTTCCTTGTCGCGGGTCAGCGGGTGCGGCTGCTGGTGCAGTTCGGGCAGCAGCCGCCTGAGGTCGGCGATGAAGAGCGCCGCGAGGTCGGCCGAGAAGCCGTTGCGGCACACCAGCCGCAGCACCGCCAGGTCCTGGCGGTGCGCGGGGAAGGTGTACGCGGGTACGAGCCAGCCGAATTCGCGCAGGCGGCGCGACACGTCGAAGACGTCGTACGCCTTCACATCGGGTGCTGTCGTGAAGGTGACGACGGGCAGTTGGTCCCCGCGGGTGATGAGCTGGAAGTCGCCGATGGACTCGATGCGTTCGGCGAGGTCCCGGGCGACGTCCCGGGTCGACTGCTGGACCGCGCGGTAGCCCTCGCGGCCCAGGCGCAGGAACGTGTAGTACTGCGCGACGACCTGCGCGCCGGGCCGGGAGAAGTTGAGGGCGAAGGTCGGCATGTCGCCGCCCAGGTAGTTGACCCGGAAGACCAGATCCTCCGGCAGGTCGTCCGCCGTACGCCACAGGGCCCAGCCGACGCCGGGGTAGACGAGGCCGTACTTGTGGCCCGACGTGTTGATGGACGACACCCGCGGCAGGCGGAAGTCCCAGACCAGGTCGGGGTCGATAAAGGGCGCGATCATGCCGCCGGAGGCGCCGTCGACGTGGACGGGGATGTCGAGGCCGGTCTTCTCCTGGAGGGTGTCGAGGGCGGCGCACAGCTCCGCGATCGGCTCGTACGAACCGTCGAACGTCGAGCCGAGGATGCCGACGACGCCGATGGTGTTCTCGTCGCACAGCTCGGCGGCGGCCTGCGGGTCGAGATGGAAGCGGTCGCCGTCCATGGGGACCTGGCGCGCCTCGACCTCCCAGAAGTTGCAGAACTTCTCCCAGCAGACCTGGACGTTGATGCCCATGACGAGGTTCGGGCGGGCGTGCTGGGACGGGTAGCGGTCGGCGTTCCGCTTCATCCAGCGGCGCTTGAGGGCCATCCCGGCGAGCATGCACGCCTCGCTCGAACCGGTGGTCGAACAGCCGACGGCGCCGTCCGGGTCGGGCGCGTTCCACAGGTGGGCGAGCATCGACACGCAGCGCCGCTCCAGCTCCGCGGTGCGCGGGTACTCGTCCTTGTCGATCATGTTCTTGTCTCTGCACTCGCCCATCAGGACGCCGGCCTGCGGTTCCATCCATGTGGTGACGAACGTGGCGAGGTTGAGCCGTGCGTTGCCGTCGAGCATCAGCTCGTCGTGGACCAGCTGGTACGCCGTGGAGGGCGGCATGGGGTCGTCGGGCAGCCGGTGCTTGGGCGGGGCGTCGGTCATGCCGCCGACCGGATTGGCCTCGCCGTAGAAGGGGTTGACGGCCATCGGGCGCTCGTCGTGCTGGTCGGGACCGTGGTGCAGCGGCATCGTCGCGGGCTCCCTCGATACGGGGTCGTGGCCTCATCGCGAGGATACGGAGGGGTGGGGTGTACCGCCCGGCGAGACCGCGCGGCCGCGCCGGTCGGCGGTACCTCTCAGCGCACGGACGTGCCGTCGTCGCGCAGCTGCATCTGGGGGCGTCCGGTGACCAGGAGCCAGGCCGGCAGCGAGGCGATGCACAGCAGGGCGATGATCGTCGGGGACGAGACGAGGACGGCCGCGGTGAACAGGCTGATCCAGCCCTGCCGGGTGATGGCGAGCAGGATGCCGAGGACGCCCGCCGCGACGCCGACGGCGGGGTGCACGCCCGGCACGAGCGCGTGGGCGAGGAGGCCGAAGGCCGACCCGACGAAGACCGCGGGGAAGATCCGGCCGCCGCGGAAGCCGCAGGAGGCGGCGACCAGCAGGGCCGCCAGCTTCACCACCGTCATCAGGGCGAACTGGCCGGCCGACCAGCCGTCGGGGTCCCGGGCCAGCTCGGCGACCTCGTCGAGTCCCTTGAAGAGCGTGAGATGTCCGCCGAGCGCGCCGAGCAGACCGAGCACGAGCCCGCCCGCGGGCAGCATCAGCATGGGGTGCTTGAGGCGCCCGAACGCGGCGTGCGTGTGGGGGAAGGCGTAGACGGCCGCCATGCCGAGGACCGCTGCCGCGGAGGCGATCACCAGGGAGGCGAGAAGGTCGCCCCCGTCCGGCCGGGGGACGGAGGGCAGGCCGAGGTCGAAGGTGGGGTGTGCGACGAGGGCCGTGGTCATCGCGCCGGTGGCGGCCGCGGTGAGCGGCGCGAACAGGGCGTCCCACAGCGAGCCCCTGATCTTCCTGCCCGCGAGAGCCTCGGAGATGACGAGGGCGGCGGCGACGGGCGTGCCGAACAGCGCGCCGAGCGTCGCCGCCTCGGCCAGCGGGACCCACAGCGCGGGGGGCACGGCCGGCCGGGCCTTCGCGCCGAGCCAGAACACGAGGGCGATGTTGGCGGCGATGATCGGGTTCTCGGGGCCGAGGCTGGGCCCGCCGGCCAGCATCAGCGCGGTCGCGACGAGCAGCCCGGGCAGCAGGAACGGCGGCAGCGGCGCGCTCGCGAGCCCGACGGTGGCCGGGTCGGGTCCCGCGTGACCGGGCGCCTTCCAGACGACGAGACCTACGAGGATGCCGGTCGCGGTCAGCATGACGATCATCCAGAGCGAGGAGTACCCGCCGACGCCGAGCGCGTCGGGCAGGTCCGTCCACAGCACGTGCTGGAGCTTCTCGGCGAGCTCGCTCACGCCGAGGAACAGCAGGCTGCACGCGACGCCTACGACGAGCGCGGGGACGACCAGCGGCAGCAACATCCGTGCCGGGGTGGTCTCCTGGGGCGCGGCCTGCTCGTCGGTGCTCACCGGCACACCATAAGCGGACGAAAGCCGCACAACACCCGGAGGAAATGCCGCTTGCACCTCACGTGACGTGAGGCTGCACGCTGGGACCCGTGCCGACGAAGGCGCCGACAAAGACACCGACAAAGACAGGGAGAGGGCCGGAGCCGTGAGCTACTCCGTGGGGCAGGTCGCCGGGTTCGCCGGCGTCACGGTGCGCACGTTGCACCACTACGACGAGATCGGCCTGCTGGCGCCGGTCGGGCGCAGCCACGCGGGTCACCGGCGCTACAGCGACGCCGACCTGGACCGGCTCCAGCAGATCCTGTTCTACCGGGAGCTCGGCTTCCCCCTCGACGAGGTCGCGGCCCTTCTCGACGACCCGGAAGCGGACCCGCGCGCGCATCTGCGCCGCCAGTACGAGCTGCTGACCGCCCGGATCGGCAAGCTCCAGAAGATGGCCGCCGCCGTCCAAACCGCCATGGAGGCACGCAAGATGGGCATCAACCTCACGCCCGAGGAGAAGTTCGAGGTCTTCGGCGACCACGACCCCGAGCAGTACGCCGACGAGGTGCAGGAACGCTGGGGCCACACCGAGGCCTACGCCGAGTCGCAGCGCAAGGCCGCCTCGTACACCAAGGAGGACTGGCTGCGGATCAAGGAGGCGAACGACGACTGGATGCGCCGCCTCATCGCCGTCATGGACTCGGGCGAGGAGCCCGGGTCCGGGGTCGCGATGGATCTCGCGGAGGAGCACCGGCAGCAGATCTGCCGGTTCCACTACGAGTGCACCTACGAGATCCAGACCGCTCTCGGTGAGATGTTCGTCGTGGACGAGCGCTACCGGCGCAACCTCGACAAGGACCGGGAGGGCGTGGCCGCCTTCCTGCGGGAGGCGATCCTCGCCAACGCCGTACGCAACGTGTAGCCGCCCTACCGCGGTGCGATCACCACGGCCGTGCCGTACGCGCACACCTCGGTGCCCACGTCCGCCGCCTCGGTGACGTCGAAGCGGAACATCAGCACCCCGTTGGCGCCGCGGGAGCGGGCCTGCTCGACGAGCCGCTCCATCGCCTGGTTGCGGGTCTCCACCAGTGTCTTGGTGAGGCCCTTCAGCTCGCCGCCGATCATCGATTTGAGTCCGGCGCCGATCTGGCTGCCCAGGTGCCTGGAGCGGACGGTGAGGCCGAAGACCTCGCCGATCACCTTCTCCACCCTGTAGCCCGGCACGTCGTTCGTGGTGACGACGAGCACATCCGTCTGCGGATTCTGGCCGCCGCCGAAGTCTTCGATACCCATACACACAGGTTTGCCACAGTTGACGCACAGTGCATCCTGGGAGGGCGGCTGGAACCTGGTGCCGTCATCCGGCGTTGATAACTTTGCACCGCCATTGCCCTCGCTTCACCACCCCTCAGGAGTCCGGAACCGTGACGACGCTTGCTCTCGGACCAAGCTGGCTGGACCCGGACCACCTGCTCAACACGTTCGGCATCTGGGGCCTGCTCCTGATCGTGTTCGCGGAGTCCGGTCTGCTCATCGGCTTCTTCCTGCCGGGCGACTCCCTGCTGTTCACCTGCGGACTGCTGATCACCGCCGGCACGCTGGACTTCCCCCTGTGGGGTGCCGTCGGCCTGATCTGCCTCGCCGCGATCCTCGGTGACCAGGCGGGTTACCTCTTCGGCAAGAAGGTCGGCCCCTCGCTGTTCAACCGCCCGGACTCCCGCCTCTTCAAGCAGGAGAACGTGGTCAAGGCCCACGAGTTCTTCGAGAAGTACGGCCCGAAGTCCCTGGTCCTGGCCCGCTTCGTGCCCATCGTCCGCACGTTTACGCCGATCATCGCGGGCGTCAGCGGCATGAAGTACCGCTCGTTCATCACGTTCAACGTCATCGGCGGCGTGCTCTGGGGCGCGGGCGTCACGCTCCTCGGCTCCTGGCTGGGCAACATCGCGTTCGTCCACAAGAACATCGAGGCGATCCTGATCTTGATCGTCCTCGTCTCGGTGGTCCCCATCGCGATCGAGTTCCTGAGGGCGCGCAGCAAGTCGAAGAAGGCCGAGGCGGCGATGCCCCAGCCGCAGACGCCGTCGCAGGGTCAGCGCGGCCGCCACGCGAAGCGCTAGACCGCCAGGGCGCCTTCGCGGCGTCCTAGAACCCTCGGGTCCGCTTCGCCGCCCGGCGCCCCGCCGCGCCGGGCGAGCGCAGGAACAGCCGCGCGATCTCGGACCCGAGGTTCACCCCGATCGCGATGGCCATGGCGAGAGCCGCCGCCTTCGTCAGTGACACCAGGCCCGCGTCCACATCGTTCTGCGCGATGGCCAGCAGCCCGAAGTACGTCGCGGAACCCGGCAGCAGCGGCCCGATCGCCGCCGTCACGTACGGCAGCGCGGACGCGAACCGGTAGCGCGAGAAGAGCTGCCCGAACAGGCCGACGAGCCCGGCCGCCGCCGCGGTGGAGGCGACCGGCGAGATCCCGCCGACGACGTGCATGGCCCCGTACACGACCCACGCCACACCGCCGTTCAGCGTCACCGCGAGCACGGTGGAGCGTTCCTGCTGGAGCAGGACGGCGAAGGCGAGCGAGAGCGCCATCGAGGCCGCGATCTGCCAGTAGGGGCGGTCGAGGACCTGGAGGGCCGCCTCCGGGTTCAGCTGCGCGTGCAGCTGAACGCCGAGATAGAGCACGACCAGGACACCGATGACGATGCCGACGAAGAAGTACATGACTTCGAGCAGGCGCGCGGCCGCGGTGATGTAGTAGCCGGTCAGACCGTCCTGCACGCCCGCCACGAGGGCCCGCCCCGGCAGCAGCGCGAACAGCCCACCGGTGATCACCGCGGAGGCGCGTACGTCCACGAGGTTGTGCGCGAGGGTCAGCAGGATCCCTATGGCGGCGGGCGGCATCGCGGCGACGGTGAACTGGTAAAACTCCGGCAGCCCGCGGCCCGCGCACAGCCAGGCCAGTCGGTCGCCGAGGATCGCGCCGAGCGCCGCCGCGACGAAGACGATGAGGTCACCGCCGACGAGGATCGAGGCGCCGCCCGCCAGGAGCCCGGTGGCCGCGGAGAGCACCCAGCCGGGATAGGGGTGGCGGTTGCGGCGGATCTCGGCGAGACGCCGGTAGGCCTCCTCCAGGGAGACGTCGACCTCTTCGTCGCTGATGTCGTACACCAGCTGGAACACGGCCGCGAGGCGCGTGTAGTCGGTGCCGCGCCGCCGCACGGTCCGTGACGCGGTCACCGGGTCGTCGACCAGCGACGGCTGGTACGAGATCGAGAGCAGCGTGAACGTCACCGTCGGCTCGCACCGGTCGAGGCCGTAGGAGCGGCACACGGCGAACATCGCCGCCTCCACGTCCTCGGCGCCCTCACCGCCCGCGAGGAGCAGCTCGCCGATGCGCAGGGTCAGGTCGAGGACGCGCGGAACGGCCGGGCCCTCGTCGTCGTGCTTCTGCACGGGCTCGGCCGCGGGGCGCTCGGCGACCGGCATGCGCAGCATCGTGCGCATCCGGTCCTGCCAGGGCGCCTCCTTGGTCAGCTTGACCGTGGGGATGCCGTGGGCGGGTGTGAACGCGGGCGGTGCGTACCGGGAGCTGTAGGTCTGCGGGGGCGTGAAGGCCGAACCGCTGGTGTCGGCGGGTGCGGCCGCCAGGGTGCTGAGCCCGTCGGGGAGCGCGAACTCGGACGTCGTCTGCGACTCGTCCTGCTCGGGCGCCGGGGTCTGCGGCACCACCCCGGGCGGCGGTGTGAAGGCGCTGCGTGCCTCGTCCGACTGCGGTTTGCGGTCTTCGGCCGCCTCCGGCTCCCGCTCCGTCACCAACTCGCCCTTCGTATGACGTCTGCGCACCTCCCGGTACGCCTCAGTATGAGCACAGATACGCGAACGGGCCGCCCCACCCCCGGAGGAGTCGGACGGCCCGTGCGTGGCGGGGGAGGTCAGTGACCGCCCTCGTCCTTGAAGCGCTTGTAGGACCGCTCGATCTCGGCCTCGGCCTCGGTGCGGCCGACCCAGTCGGCGCCCTCGACGGACTTGCCGGGCTCCAGGTCCTTGTAGACCTCGAAGAAGTGCTGGATCTCCAGGCGGTCGAACTCGGACACGTGGTGAATGTCGCGCAGGTGCTCCACGCGGGGGTCCGAGGCGGGGACGCACAGCAGCTTGTCGTCGCCGCCGGCCTCGTCCGTCATCCGGAACATGCCGATGGCGCGGCACTTGATGAGGCAGCCGGGGAAGGTCGGCTCCTCCAGGATGACCAGCGCGTCCAGCGGGTCCCCGTCCTCACCGAGCGTGTTCTCGACGAATCCGTAGTCGGCCGGGTAGCTGGTCGAGGTGAAGAGTCGACGGTCCAGGCGGATCCGACCGGTCTCGTGGTCCACCTCGTACTTGTTCCGCGAACCCTTCGGAATCTCGATCGTGACGTCGAACTCCACCGGTGGCTCCTCCATGATCAACACATACGACTGGTGGTTAAGTGTCCCTCACGCAGGTGTGTGATCGCGAAAGGGGCTGGTCCGTGGTGCCCGAGCTCAAGGCTTCGCAGGCAGTTTCACAGGCAGTGAAGATGCTTACGAAGGTCAAGACCTGGCAGCTCACAGCGGGCGCTGCCACCCTGGGCCTGGCGCTCTCGGCCGTGGCGGTGGCCTCGGCCGGTCCGTGGGACTCCAGCGGTCAGCGTACGGCGGAGGCGCGCCGGGCTGTGTCCCAGGAGGCCGGGGGTGGCACAGATCACGGCCGCGACGGGCGCTCCGACGAGCCGGTCGCCGCCCCGAGCGCCCGTGCCGTCCTCGCGGCGCCGGGCGGCTCGGTCCCCGGCCCCACCAAGCGCGCGCTCGCCGACGTGCTCGACCCGCTCCTGAACGACCCGGCCCTCGGCAAGCGGCGCACCGCGGCCGTCGTCGACGCGGCCACCGGCGAGCGGCTGTACGGCAAGAGCTCCGGCGACGCCCTGACGCCCGCGTCGACCACCAAGCTCGCCACGGCGATCGCCGCCCTGTCGATGCCGGGATCCGACCACCGCATCGACACGAAGACCGTCATCGAGCCCGACTCGTCGGCGCACGAGGTCGTCCTGGTCGGCGGCGGCGACCCCACGCTCACCGCCCGCAAGGACGCCGGACCGAACGCGAGCCTGCGCGCCCTCGCCGACGCCACCGCCAAGGAACTCAAGGGCCGGGACACGGACGAGATCACGCTCTCGTACGACACCTCGCTCTACTCGGGGCCGCTCCTGCACCCCATCGGGCCCAACGAGAACATCGCGCCGGTCAGCGCCCTCATGGCCGACGAGGCGCGCATGGACGACTCGTCGAGCGGCCCGGCGCCCCGCGAGTCCGACCCGGCGGCCGCCGTCGCGCGGAAGTTCGCGGATCTGCTGCACGACCGCGGCATCAAGACGAAGGGCGAGCCGGGCCCGGCCAAGGCGTCGGGCGACTCCGAGAAGCTGGCCAAGGTGTCGTCGCCCCCCGTATCGGCCCTGGTCGAGCGCATGCTGACGCACAGTGACAACGACATCGCGGAGGCCCTGGCCCGCCAGGTGGCGCTCGCCACGGACGAGGCCGCGAGCTTCGACGGCGGGGGCGCGGCGATCCGCAAGGAGCTGGACAAGCTCCGACTCCCGCTCTCCGGAAGCCACTTCGCGGACGGCAGCGGCCTCGACCGCGCCGACAAGGTCTCCGCCGACCTGCTCACCCAGGTCCTCGCGCACGCCGTCGAACGCGAGCGCCCCGGGCTGCGCCCGGTCCTCACCGGACTGCCCGTCGCCGGCTTCACGGGCACGCTGAGCAAGCGGTACACCGACGCGGCCGACGCGGCGGGCATCGGCCTCGTACGGGCCAAGACCGGCACGCTGACCGGGGTGAACACACTGGCCGGCACGGTCGTCGACGCGGACGGTCGGCTCCTGGTCTTCGCGTTCATGACGGACGGCACCGTCAACCCGGGACAGGCTCAGGCGGCCCTGGACCGGCTCGCGTCGACGGTCGCGAACTGCGGCTGCCGCTGACCCGCCCCGCACCCCGGCCCCGCCCGTCCCGGCCGTGTCCCCTAAGGGGCACAACCGGGGCGCCGTCCGGGGCCAAGGCCCTGTGCACCAGGACCCGAGCACGTACGGTTGACGCATGACGAGCATCGGTGGTGCTTCTGGGATGGTCGACTGGAATCTCGCGGTGGCGACCGCGACCCGACTCGTGCGGCCGGGTCCGGAGGTGACCCGGGACGAGGCGCGGGCGATCGTCGCGGAGCTGCGCCGGCACGCCAAGGCCTCCGAGGAACACGTCCGCGGCTTCACGCGGATGTCCACCGAGGAGGCGCACGACACGCCTGTCCTCGTCGTCGACCGCCCCGGCTGGGTCCGGGCGAACGTGGCGGGGTTCAGGGAGCTCCTCAAGCCCCTCCTGGACAAGATGGACGAGCGGCGCGGCTCCGGCCCGGGCGGAGCGGTCCTCGGCGCCGTCGGCGGCAAGGTCACGGGCGTCGAGCTCGGCATGCTGCTGTCGTTCCTGTCCTCCCGCGTCCTCGGGCAGTACGAGACCTTCGCCCCCGCCACCCGGGACCTGCCGGCCGCGCCGAACGGCGGCGGAAGACTGCTCCTCGTCGCGCCGAACATCGTGCACGTGGAGCGCGAACTCGACGTGAATCCGCACGACTTCAGGCTCTGGGTGTGCCTGCACGAGGAGACGCACCGCACGCAGTTCACGGCCGTGCCCTGGCTGCGCGACCACCTCGAGGGCGAGATCCAGTCATTCCTCGCCGAGACGGACGTCGACCCGATGACGTTCCTGGAACGCATCCGGGAGGCAGCCCAGTCCCTGGCGGGCGCACGCCCCGAGGGCGAGCAGGGCGAGGGCGACGACGGGGGCCGCTCCCTGGTCGAGCTCGTGCAGTCCCCGGCCCAGCGCGAGATCCTCGCCCGGCTCACCGCCGTGATGTCGCTGCTCGAAGGGCACGCGGACTTCGTGATGGACGGGGTCGGGCCCGCCGTGGTGCCTTCGGTGACCGAGATCAGGGAGAAGTTCAAGGAGCGCCGTCAGAAGGGTGCGTCCCGCCTGGACCTGGCGCTGCGCAAGCTCCTGGGCCTCGACGCGAAGCTGCGCCAGTACCGCGACGGCGAGCGGTTCGTCAGGGCCGTGGTGAACGAGGTGGGTATGGACGGATTCAATCGCGTATGGACATCGCCGAACACGCTCCCCACCAAGGCGGAGATCGCCAAACCGGCGGACTGGGTCGCGCGGGTGCACCGCAAGTCTGAGGGTGCACCGTAAGGCAGGGTCGTGAAACAAATACGGCCAACGGCAGGAGAACGCCCCGGTAATCACCCATCCGAGGGACCGTGGGCCGTGGGTAGGCGTGCAATGCTCGGGGAATGGCTCGGCTCTGTCACGATCGACGCACTCTGAGTGACTGAAATCACCGAGTCGCTGTTGAGTGACTAGTCCGAGCCACACCCCCACCGAAAACTTCATGAAGGGAACCGGACATGGGTCCCCATCCTGCGGTCGCGGCGATACGCCTGGCGGTCCGCCGCGTACTCCACGACGTACTCAACGACCACAGCGCCCCCCACGCGGCGCCGGAAGCCCCGCGCACCCCGCCCCTGGTGCTTGTCGCCTGCTCCGGCGGTGCCGACTCCATGGCGCTCGCCTCCGCCCTCGCCTTCGAGGCCCCCAAGCTCGGCATCCGCGCCGGTGGCGTGACGGTGGACCACGGTCTGCAGCCCGGCTCCGATCTCCGCGCCGCCGAAGTCGTCGCGCGGCTCACCGCCCTGCGCCTCGACCCCGTCGAGTCCGCGGCCGTGCACGTCGGCCGCGACGGCGGGCCCGAAGCCGCCGCGAGGGACGCCAGATACGCCGCGCTCGACGCCGCCGCGGACCACCACGGCGCCGCCGCGATCCTGCTCGGCCACACCCGCGACGATCAGGCAGAGACGGTCCTGCTCGGCCTCGCCCGCGGCTCCGGCATCCGCTCGCTGTCGGGAATGGCCGCGACCTCGGGGGTCGACGGCCGTTACCGCAGGCCCTTCCTGCACGTCGACCGCCAGACCGCCCGCAAAGCGTGCATGGCCCAGTCGCTGCCCGTCTGGGACGACCCCCACAACACCGATCCGGCGTACACGCGCTCCCGGCTGCGCCACGAGGGGCTGCCCGCCCTGGAGAAGGCGCTCGGCAAGGGTGTCGTCGAGGCGCTCGCCCGTACGGCCCAGTTGTCCCGTGACGACGCCGACGCCCTGGACACGTGGGCCGCGCAGGCCGAAGCCATGGTGCGGGACCCCGCGGGCCTCCTCGAGTGCGCCAAGCTCTACGCACTGCCCCCCGCCGTACGCCGCCGTGTACTGCGCCGCGCGGCCATCGAGGCCGGCGCCCCGGCGGGTGCTCTGTTCGCCCGGCACATCGAAGAGGTCGACCGTTTGATCACCGGTTGGCGCGGCCAGGGGGAGATCAATCTCCCCGGCAAGGTCGTGGCTCAGCGGCAGGGTGGCAGACTGGTCATCCGGCAAGGCTGACGAGGGGCGCGAGTCCTTCAGCGGCCGGTGGGACGACCGAAAGTGATGCGGGTGGACGCGAAAGACATGGGCACCGACCTTCAGTCGGTGCTCATCACCAAGGAAGAGATCGACGCGAAGCTGGCTGAGCTGGCCGCGAAGATCGATGCGGAATACGCGGGCAAGGACCTGCTGATCGTCGGTGTCCTCAAGGGCGCCGTGATGGTCATGGCGGACCTGGCGCGTGCGCTGTCCACCCCCGTCACGATGGACTGGATGGCGGTGTCCTCGTACGGCGCGGGCACCCAGTCGTCCGGCGTCGTGCGGATCCTCAAGGACCTCGACACCGACATCAAGGGCAAGCACGTCCTGATCGTCGAGGACATCATCGACTCCGGCCTCACGCTGTCGTGGCTGCTCACCAACCTCGGCACCCGCGAGCCCGCGAGCCTCGAGGTCTGCACGCTGCTGCGCAAGCCGGAGGCGGCGAAGGTGGCCATCGACGTGAAGTGGACCGGGTTCGAGATCCCGAACGAGTTCGTCGTCGGGTACGGCCTGGACTACGCGGAGAAGTACCGGAACCTGCCGTTCGTCGGCACTCTGGCTCCCCACGTCTACGGCGGCTGAACGTCCGCCGAAGCCATGTGAGACGGTCGGGAACCCTTGCGGGCTCCCCGCCGTTGGAGCATGCGTGGGCGAGATTCCCAGCCGTCCCCTGCGGCTTCGGGTGACAATGCTGGGGTACCGTCCGAAGAACAGTCTTCAAAACAGCCTTTATCAAACTCACTATGGCAGGAGGGACGGGGCGGCATCGCTCCGTATGGATGGACGTGAAGCGATACTTCCGTGGGCCGGTCATGTGGATCGTGCTGGCCGTCCTTGCCGTGGTCGTGTTGATGCAGGTCGTCGGTTCGTCCGGTGGCTACAAGACAGTGGACACCGGCCAGGTCATTCAGGCCATCGACGACAACAAGGTGCAGTCGGCCAAGCTGACCACCGGCGACGAAAACAACATCAAGGTCGAGCTCAAGGACGGACAGAAGGTCCAGGGCAGCAGCAAGATCCAGGCGAGCTACATCGGCGACCAGGGCGTCGATGTGGCCAAGGATCTGCAGGCCAAGTTCGAGAGCAAGCAGATCCCCGACGGGTACACCGTCGCTCCGACGAAGCAGAACGCCTTCGTGGGGATCCTGCTCTCCCTGCTCCCCTTCGTCCTGATCGTCGTCGTCTTCCTGTTCCTGATGAATCAGATGCAGGGCGGCGGCTCCCGAGTCATGCAGTTCGGGAAGTCCAAGGCGAAGCTCATCACCAAGGACACCCCGAAGACGACGTTCGCCGATGTGGCGGGCTCGGACGAGGCAGTCGAGGAGCTCCACGAGATCAAGGAGTTCCTCCAGGAGCCGGCGAAGTTCCAGGCCGTCGGCGCCAAGATCCCCAAGGGTGTGCTGCTCTACGGCCCGCCCGGAACCGGTAAGACGCTGCTCGCGCGCGCCGTTGCCGGTGAAGCGGGGGTTCCCTTCTACTCGATCTCGGGTTCCGACTTCGTCGAGATGTTCGTCGGTGTCGGTGCCTCCCGAGTCCGTGACCTGTTCGAGCAGGCCAAGGCGAACGCCCCGGCGATCGTCTTCGTCGACGAGATCGACGCTGTCGGCCGGCACCGCGGTGCGGGTCTCGGCGGCGGTCACGACGAGCGCGAGCAGACGCTCAACCAGCTGCTCGTCGAGATGGACGGCTTCGACGTGAAGGGCGGCGTCATCCTGATCGCCGCCACGAACCGGCCCGACATCCTCGACCCGGCACTGCTGCGCCCGGGACGTTTCGACCGGCAGATCGCGGTCGACCGCCCGGACATGCAGGGCCGTCTGGAGATCCTCAAGGTTCACCAGAAGGGCAAGCCGGTCGCACCCGATGTCGACCTCTCCGCCGTCGCCCGGCGTACCCCGGGCTTCACCGGCGCCGATCTGGCGAACGTGCTGAACGAAGCGGCGCTCCTCACGGCGCGCAGCGACCTCAAGCTCGTCGACAACTCGATGCTGGACGAGGCGATCGACCGCGTAGTGGCGGGCCCGCAGAAGCGGACCCGGATCATGTCCGACAAGGAGAAGAAGATCACCGCGTACCACGAGGGCGGACACGCCCTGGTCGCGGCGGCTTCGCCCAACTCCGACCCGGTGCACAAGATCACGATCCTGTCCCGTGGACGGGCCCTCGGTTACACGATGGTCCTGCCCGACGAGGACAAGTACTCGACCACGCGCAACGAGATGCTCGACCAGCTCGCCTACATGCTGGGCGGGCGCGCGGCCGAGGAGCTGGTCTTCCACGACCCGACCACGGGCGCGGCGAACGACATCGAGAAGGCGACCACGACCGCGCGGGCCATGGTCACGCAGTACGGCATGACCGAGCGGCTCGGCGCGATCAAGTTCGGCGGCGACAACACCGAGCCGTTCCTCGGCCGGGAGATGGCGCACCAGCGCGACTACTCGGAAGAGGTCGCCGCGCTCGTCGACGAAGAGGTCAAGAAGCTCATCGAGACCGCGCACAACGAGGCCTGGGAGATCCTCGTCGAGAACCGAGACGTTCTCGACAACCTGGTCCTCGCGCTCCTGGAGAAGGAAACGCTGAACAAGGAGCAGATCGCCGAGATCTTCGCTCCGATCGTGAAGCGCCCGGCCCGCCCCGCGTGGACCGGCTCCTCCCGCCGCACCCCCTCGACCCGCCCGCCGGTGCTCTCCCCCAGGGAGCTGTCACTGACGAACGGTTCGAACGGCACGGCAACGGGCGTCGAGTCCGGGCTGGACATCGCTCCTACGGACAGCCCCGAGGCCTGATCACCCCGGAATGGATAACCGCGTCCCCCACGCCTTACGGTGTGGGGGACGCGGTTCTTTGTTCAAGGAAGAGGCACAGATGACCGACCCGGTGGCGCTGGACGGCGAGGGGCCGATCGGCGAGTTCGACGAGAAGCGGGCCGAGAACGCTGTGCGTGAGCTGCTCATCGCGGTCGGGGAGGACCCCGACCGCGAGGGCCTCAAGGAGACGCCGGCGCGGGTGGCTCGGGCGTACAAGGAGATATTCGCGGGCCTGTGGCAGAAGCCCGAGGATGTCCTGACGACGACGTTCGACCTCGGGCACGACGAGATGGTCCTGGTGAAGGACATCGAGGTCCAGAGCAGCTGTGAGCACCATCTGGTGCCGTTCGTCGGTGTCGCCCACGTCGGCTACATCCCGTCGAGCGACGGCAAGATCACGGGCCTGTCGAAGCTGGCCCGCCTCGTGGACGTCTACGCCCGGCGCCCGCAGGTCCAGGAACGCCTGACCACGCAGATCGCCGACTCCCTGATGGAGATCCTGGAGCCGCGCGGGGTGATCGTGGTCGTCGAGTGCGAGCACATGTGCATGACGATGCGCGGGGTGCGCAAGCAGGGCGCGAAGACCATCACGTCCGCGGTGCGCGGCCAGCTGCGCGACCCGGCGACGCGCAACGAGGCGATGAGCCTGATCATCGCGCGCTGAGCCCGTGCGGGCACGCGGCAGGCACATGGCGGGCCCCCGTGAGTCCCCCGGGCCCTCAGTGGGCCCTCAGTGGGTCCCTGGCGGGTCAGGCCGCCGGTGCGGCCCCGCCGTGGTCCTCGTCGTCGTCCTCAGGGAGCTTGCAGACGCGCTCCAGGAAGAGGGCGGCCGCTATCACGGCGATGCCGGTGAGGACCGAGAAACCGGCGTAGATCGCCTGGTCGCGGCGGGCCGGGACGTCGAGGTGCTCGAGCAGGAAGGCGCCTGTGCCGCCGTACATCCCGGCGACCAGGGCGGCGACCAGGGCGCTGGCCTGGCCGAAGACGAGGGCGCGGGCCGCCATCAGCGGGTCGACGCCCTTGGCGCCGGGGCGCCGCTCGCGCTGGGCGCGCAGCCGGGCCCGGATGGAGAGCGCGGTCGCCAGCAGGATGACGGCGATCACGGCGAGGACGATCGGCGCCGCCAGCGGGACCCTCGGCAGCGTGCCGACCGAATCCCACAGGCGGGCGCCCGCCCAGCTCAGTACACCGGCGCCCAGGAAGAGGCCGGCCAGCGTCCTGATGCGCAGTTGCTTCATTCCGGTGGTCGCCCCTCAGTCCCCGCGCTGTCTTCGTGTGCCCGCATGACCCTAACGACTATTCGGGCAACTGGAGTTCCAGGTCGGCGCGCGGCGCGACGCCTTCGCGGGTGACCGCGGCGAGCAGCTCGGCGACCGGTCCGTGGCCCGGCAGCTGTGCCTCCGGCTCCACGTCGAACCAGGGCGCGAGGACGAAGGCCCGCTGGTGCGCGCGCGGGTGGGGGAGCGTGAGGACCGGGTCGTCGGAGACGACGTCGGCGTACGTGACGATGTCGACGTCGATCGTGCGGGCCCCCCAGCGCTCGTCACGGACGCGGTCGAAGGCCTCCTCGACGGCGTGCGCCCGCTCCAGGAGGGAGGACGGGGGGAGGGTCGTGCGGAGCACGATCACCGCGTTGAAGTACGCGGGCTGGCTGCCCGGCTCGACGCCCCACGGCTCGGTCTCGTAGACGGGCGAGACGGCCTTCACGCGGACGCCGGGGGTGTCCTCCAGCGCGTCGATGGCGCCCTGGATGGTCTCGAGGCGGTTCCCCAGGTTCGAGCCGAGGGCGATCACCGCGCGTTTGGGGTTGGAGAGCGTGGTGTCGGCCGCGTCCACCTGTTCCACCACGGAGGCGGGCACCGGCTGTACGGTCGGATCGCTGGGGCCCTCGGTGAAAGATGCAGTCATACTCGGCTCCGGGTGATGGTGACGGTCACATCGTCGAAGGGGACGGTGATCGGCGCGTCCGGCTTGTGGACGCAGACCTCGACCTCCAGGACTCCTTCGTGCTTCAGGCACGTCCCGGCGATGCGCTCGGCGAGCGTCTCGATGAGATCGACCGGATCGCCTTCGACGACGGCCACGACCTCCTCCGCCACGATGCCGTAGTGCACGGTCTTCGCCAGGTCGTCGTCGGCCGCGGCCGCGCGTGTGTCCAGTCCGAGCACCAGGTCCACGATGAAGGTCTGGCCTTCCTCGCGCTCCTTGGGGAAGACGCCATGGTGCCCGCGGGCCTTGAGGCCGCGCAGCGCGACACGATCCACGCGAATCACTCCTGCAATCGTCGGTAGCGGCGGGTTCGTACCGAGTGCGGTCGGCACACCAGCCTCGATCGAATCTACCTGCGAGCACCGACAGCGTTCGCCCGCGGGGGCTATGGACAGGGCGGCTCACCGCTGGTAGCCGCGCCCCTACCCACCAGCGCGCTACGGCAACCGCGTGGGTGCCACGTGGACCCGCCCACCCCGTCAGGAGCTGCTCAGGAGGGTGTCTCGTCGCTTTCCTCGCCGGCGTCGCCCTCGGGCTCGGACTCGGCGAGTACGGGCGACGCGTGGTGCGACCACAGTTTCCAGCCGTCACGTGTGCGACGGAACACATTCGTGGCGACGACGCGCTGGCCGACGAGCGGGCCGAGTTCGTCGCCCTCCTCGGGGGCCGGGCCGCCGCTGAGGATGTTCTCGGTGCAGGTGATCAGAGCCGTGTCGGCGACGATGCTGATGTGCACATCCGTGAGGAAGAACTGGATGTACTCGGTGTTCGCCATGATCAGCGCGTACGAGCGCAGGACCTCGCCGCGGCCGGTGAGCACGGGCCAGCCGGGGTGCACGCAGCTGATGGACGTGTCCTCGGCCTCGTCGGAGTCCTCGCTGTACGAGACGTCCTCGGGCGCGATCCAGAGCGCCGTCAGCAGTTCGAAGTCGCCCCGCTCCAGTGCCTCGTAGAAGGAGCGGTTGGCGCTGTCCACGGCCTCCGCGTCGGTGCGCCTGGCCGCCGCACCGCGCGGCTCGTCGGGCTCCCTCGGTGGGGTCACTGGGCTCCCTCTACGGCGCGGGCGACACGGACCGCGTCCGCCGTGGCGCGGACCTCGTGGACGCGGACCGCCCAGGCGCCCTGATGGGCCGCGATCGCGGAGACGGCGGCCGTGGCGGCGTCGCGCTCGCGGGCCGGGGGCGGGGCGCCCTGGTCGCCGGCCAGCACATGGCCGAGGAACCGCTTGCGGGAGGCGGCGACCAGCAGGGGGCGGCCGAGCGCGCGCAGCTCCTCCAGGTGGGCTAGGAGCTGCAGATCGTGGGCGGCCTCCTTGGAGAAGCCGAGGCCCGGGTCGACGACGATGCGCTCGGGGGCGATGCCGCCCTCGATGACGGCCTCCACGCGCGCGCGGAGCTCGGCGACGACCTCGGAGACCACGTCCTCGTATGTGCCCTTGACGTTGCCGCCCTCCAGGAAGCCGCGCCAGTGCATGACGACGAAGGGGGCGCCCGCCGCGGCGACGACGGGGATCATCGCCGGGTCGGCGAGGCCGCCGCTGACGTCGTTGACGAGGGAGGCGCCGGCCGCCAGGGAGCGCTCGGCCACGGAGGCGCGCATGGTGTCGACGGACACGGCGACGCCCTCCGAGGACAGGCCCTGCACGACGGGGATGACGCGCTTGAGCTCCTCGTGCTCGTCGACGCGGGTGGCGCCGGGGCGGGTCGACTCGCCGCCGACGTCGATGAGGTCGGCGCCCTGTGCGACCAGTTCGAGGCCGTGTTTCACGGCGGCCGTCGTGTCGAACCAGCGGCCCCCGTCGGAGAAGGAATCGGGCGTCACATTGACGACTCCCATGACCGCGCAGCGGTCCCATTCGGGAAGGCCTGTGACGTGGCCGCGACGGCCCGGCGACGTGCTCATGCCTTCAAGCCTAGGCCCGGCGGCCCGGTGGCCGTGCCACGGCCGGATACCGGACCGGGCTCAGGCGGCCCGCACGCCGCGCTGACCGCCGTCGGGCGCGCCGTCGTGTGCGCAGGGCCGGGGCGCGGCCGTACGCCGCCGCAGGACGCGCGGCATGCCGAGGTTCACGAAGCCCTCCGCCTGCATGGCGGCGAAGCCGATCCGGGGCAGGTCGCGCGGGGAGCGGTAGACCACGAAGCGGGGCTCCCAGCGCGGCCGGAACTTCGCGTTGAACCGGTACAGCGACTCGATCTGGAACCACCGGGACAGAAAGACGAGCAGCCCGCGCCAGGCCCGCAGGACCGGGCCCGCGCCGATCTTCTCGCCGCGCGCGAGCGCGGCGCGGAACATCGCGAAGTTCAGCGAGATCCGCGTGATGCCGAGCTTCGGGGCGGCCTGGAGGGCGGCCACGATGAGGAGTTCGTTCATGCCGGGGTCGGCGGCGCGGTCTCGGCGCATCAGGTCGAGGGAGACGCCGTCGGTGCCCCAGGGGACGAAGTGGAGTACGGCCTTCAGGTCGCCGTGGGGGCCGGCCGGGTCGTCGTCCTTGTGGGCCGTGGCGACCAGGCAGTCGCCGTCCGCGGTGTCGCCGATGCGGCCGAGCGCCATGGAGAAGCCGCGTTCGGTGTCGGTGCCGCGCCAGTCGTCGGCGGCACGCCTGATCCGCTCCAGCTCCTGGTCGCCGAGGTCACGGATGCGCCGCACCCGAGTCTCGTAGCCATTGCGCTCGATCCTCTTGACCATCTGGCGTACGTTGCGCATCGCACGCCCGGCCAGGGAGAAATCCGCGGTGTCCACCACCGCCTCGTCGCCCAGTTCGAGTGCGTCGAGGCCGGTCTCGCGGGTCCAGACCTCGCCGCCCGTCTCGGAGCAGCCCATGACGGCCGGGGTCCATGAATGGGCCTTGGCCTCGTCCATGAACCGCTCGATGGCTCCGGGCCACGCCTCCACGTCCCCGACGGGGTCGCCGCTCGCGAGCATCACGCCCGACACGACGCGGTAGCAGACGGCCGCCTTGCCGCTGGGAGAGAAGACGACCCCCTTGTCGCGGCGGAGCGCGAAGTGGCCGAGGGAGTCCCTGGCGCCGTGCTTGTCCAGGAGGGAGCGCAGCCGCGCCTCGTCGTCCTCGGTGAGGCGTGCGACCGGGTGTTCGGGCCGGAACGCCAGATAAATGGTCGTCAGCGCGGTGAGCAGGCCGAGCGCGCCGAGCGAGCAGGCCACGGTCCAGGAGGTGCGGCCCGCGTAGTCGACGGGTCCGTCCATGCCGAACAGGCCGTACAGGACGTGTTCCAGACGGTCGGACAGGCTCGGGTCGCCCACCAGCTTCTTGGGGTGGGCGCTCACGATGGCGAGGCCGATGACGATCGAACCGGCGCCCATGAGCACGAAGTTCGCGAGCGCCCGCCAGCGGCTGCGCGGGTCGGGCAGCGCCGCGAACTCACTCCGGTGGCGCAGCAGCACCGTGAGCAGCACGAGCGGGATCAGCACACCGAACAGGGAGTGCCGGTACGCGAACTGCGCGAGCGCTCCGAGGGGCAGGAGCACCACGGCCGCGCGCCAGGCCCGCCGCTTTCGGCGGCGCAGCCCGTGTGCGAGGAGGAGCAGCAGGACACCCGTACTGATGGCGAGTGCGGCCGCGAACGGGCCGAGGGCGCCGGGCAGGACCTCGGCCAGCGCGTACATGCGGCTGTGCCGGAACCGCGGGAAGACGCCCGCCGCGATGTCGAGGAGTCCGACGAGGATGCAGGCCCGGGCGATCAGGGCGGGGACGGCCTCGGGCCGGGGGCCCCGCAGTATCCGGCGCAGATGCTGGGTTTTGCCCGGAACCTCGCCTGACATATCGGCATCTATCCTGACAGACATTGCATCCCGTAGTTCCGCGAGAGGGCTCGAAGCCGGTGCCATTTCCGGCATCCGGCCACATTGCGCCCTCTAGGACGGGACTTGTGGGAGGCGGGTTCACTCGGCCAGGTAAACCGGTGGAAAAGGTTCAGAAACCAGGAAGCGCAGGCGGTTACAGCACGATGGGTCTCACGAGCAGCAAGGTTCTTGCGCTTTCGGTCTTACTGGCCGTGCTCCTCTTCGCCGGCACGGTCTGGCTGTGGCCACGCCTGGCGGGCCGCACCTGGGGATCCGTCACTGGGCGGGTGGGCCTGCTGCTCGCGACGCAGCTCACGCTGTTCCTCTCGGTCGGACTCGCCGCCAACCAGGCGTTCGGGTTCTACGCCACGTGGGACGACCTCCTCGGGCGGGAGCAGGGCCAGGGCGTGGTCACCGACCTCGGCGCAGTAAGCACCCGGGGGCCCCTTCAGGTACTCGGCACGCGGTACGTGAACGTGCCGGGCGGCTCACAGCCCGAGGTCGGCGGCCAGATCCAGAAGGTCGACATCGTCGGGAAGCGCTCGCACATCGCCACGTCCGCGTACGTCTATCTGCCGCCCGAGTACTTCAAAGGCCGCTACAGGGACCACACTTTCCCCGCCTCGGTCGTCCTCACCGGCTACCCCGGCACCGCCGAGGCGCTCATCAAGGGACTGCGCTACCCGACCACCGCCCACGAGCAGGCCAGGGCGGGCGCGATGCGGCCGATGATCCTGGTGATGATGCGCCCGACCGTGGCGCCGCCGCGCGACACGGAGTGTGTGGACGTGCCGGGCGGCCCGCAGACGGAGACGTTCTTCGCCCGGGACCTGCCCCAGGTCATCTCGGCGCACTACAGGGTCAACAGGAAGCCCGGCGGCTGGGGCATCGTGGGCGACTCCACGGGCGGCTACTGCGCCCTGAAGATCGCCGTGCACCACCCCCGGGTCTACGGCGCGGGGGCCGGCCTGTCCGCGTACTACAAGGCGCCCGTCGACCCCACCACGGGCGACCTTTTTCACGGAGACGAGGCACTGGAGCGGCACGCCGACCTGATGTGGACCCTGAGACATGAGAGGCCGCCCGCCACGTCGCTGCTGGTCACCACGAGCAGGCGCGGCGAGAGCAACTACGGGAACACGATGAGGTTCATCCGTGAGGTGAAGCCGCCCACCGGTATCTCGTCGATCGTCCTGGACAGCGGCGGCCACAACTTCAACACCTGGCGCCGCGAGATCCCGGCCACGCTGGCGTGGGTGAGCGCGCGCATCACGGAGTAGGGATCCGGGGGCTTGGGGGCTTAGGGGCTCACGCTTCGGGGTTCACGCGCCCTCAGGCCCCCGTCACCGTCTCCAGTTCGACCTCCGCGCGCGGGATGTCCCGGGCGTCCGCCGCCGTCGAGCGGCGCAGCGCCTCGTGCAGCCGCGCGGGGGTGAGGACGCCGAGGAAGCGGCCCTCGCCGTGCTCGTCGATGACGGCGATCCAGCCCGCGTCGTGCTGGAGCATCGTGGCGAACGCCTGCTTGAGGGAGGCGCCGACCGGCAGCCACGCCTCCATGCGGCGGGCATGCTCACGGACCGTGCCGCTGTGCACGCGCGCGTGCTCCGCGGAGATCCAGCCGTGCAGGTTGTTGTCGCCGTCGAGGACCACCGCCCAGGGGGCGTCGAGCTTCGCCGGCAGCGGGTCGTCGAGATGCACGACGGGCGGCTGCTCCAGGTCGCTCTCCTCGATGGGCGTGACGGACAGGCGCTTGAGGCCGCGGTCCGCGCCGACGAAGTCGGCCACGTACTCGGTCGCGGGGGCGCCGAGGACGGTCGACGGAGTGTCGAACTGCTCGATCCGGCCCTGCCCGTACACGGCGATCCGGTCGCCGAGCCGGACGGCCTCCTCGATGTCGTGGGTGACGAACAGGACCGTCTTGCGCACGGCCTGCTGGAGGCGCAGGAACTCGTTCTGCAGGTGTTCGCGCACGACCGGGTCGACCGCGCCGAACGGCTCGTCCATCAGGAGTACGGGAGGATCCGCCGCCAACGCCCTTGCCACACCGACGCGTTGACGCTGTCCGCCGGAGAGCTGGTCGGGGTAGCGGTGGCCGAAGGTGCGCGGGTCGAGCCCGACGAGGTCGAGGAGTTCGGCGGCGCGTTCGCGGGCCTTGGCGCGCTTGACGCCGAGGAGGTGCGGGACGGTCGCCGTGTTGTCGAGGACCGTCTTGTGCGGGAAGAGACCGACCTGCTGGATCACATAGCCGATGCGGCGCCGGAGTTGGACCGGGTCGACGCCGGATATGTCGTCGCCGTCGAGGAGTATCCGGCCCTCGCTCGGTTCGATGAGCCGGTTGACCATCTTCATCGTGGTGGTCTTGCCGCAGCCCGACGGGCCGACGAGCGTGACGAGTTCCCCCTCGTTCACCTCGAAGGACAGGTCGTCGACGGCCGTTGTCCCGTCGGCGTATCGCTTGGTGACGTGCTCGAACCGGATCATGGGTCCCCATTGTGCCGGGCAGTCGCCGCCTGTGGGCAGCCGCTGTGTGAAGGCCGTGTTGCGTCGTGACGAGGGGTCTCGGCGATTGTCAGTGGTGGGGGCTAGGGTCGTCCGCAGTCGGAATCAGGCGCTCGCGCGAGCGGTTTCAAGACATACGTACGGGGATTCGGGGGAGGTGGGACGGGTGAGCAGTCCCAATTGCATGGTGACCAATGAGTGGGTGTGCGGGGAATACCTGCGCACCCGCAGGCCGGAGCTGGTCGACGCGGTCGTCCAGCACATCGGCATCACGGCCGCTTCCGTCGTGATCGGCGTGCTGATCGCCTTCCCGCTGGCCCTCCTGGCCCGGCGCCGGCGCGCCTTCGCGGGCCCGGTGCTCGGCCTGACGACGGTGCTCTACACGATCCCGTCGCTGGCCATGTTCTCGCTGCTGCTCCCGCTGTTCGGGCTCTCCGCCTCGCTCGTGATCACCGGACTCGTCCTCTACACCCTGACGATCCTGGTGCGGAATTTCCTGGCGGGCCTCCAGGCCGTGCCGGACGAGGCGAGAGAAGCGGCCCGTGGCATGGGGTACGGGCCGGTCCGGCTGTTGTGGGAGGTCGAACTGCCGCTGGCGCTGCCCGCCATGCTCGCGGGCGTGCGCATCGCCACGGTCTCCACGGTCGCGCTGACGACGGTCGGCGCGATCGTCGACTACGGCGGCCTGGGCACGCTGATCATGGACGGGCTCGACAGCGACTTCAAGGCCCAGGTGCTCACGGCGTCCGTGCTGTGCGTGCTCCTCGCCGTGGGCGCCGATCTGCTGCTGCTCGGCCTCCAGCGGTGGCTGACCCCCTGGACCCGCGTCGCGTCCGGGACGTCCCGCATACGCAGACGCACGGACCGCTCCGGCAGTCCGGACCGCCCGGGTGGCGGCTCCGGCGACACGGAGCGACGTAAGGAGAAGGCGGCGCAGGCGGCATGAGCGCGATATCGGGGGCCTACGACTGGCTGACGACAGGGGCCAACTGGCAGGGCCAGAAGGGGGTGTGGCACCGCCTGGCCGAGCATCTGTACTTCAGCGGCGTCACCCTCGCCGTGTCCTGCCTGATCGCCCTGCCGCTCGCGCTGTGGCTCGGGCACATCGGCAAGGGCGGCGGCCTCGCCGTCAACATCTCGAACGCGGGCCGCGCGGTGCCCACGCTCGCGGTGCTCGTCCTGCTCACGCTGACGCCGCTGGGCCGGCACGGGGACCTGCCGACGTTCATCGCGCTCGTGCTGTTCGCGGTGCCGCCGCTGCTGACCAACGCCTACATCGGGATGCGCGAGGTCGACCGGGCCGTCGTGGAGGCGGCGCGGGGGATGGGGATGAGCGGAGGACAGGTGTTCCGGCGGGTCGAACTCCCGCTGGCGTACCCGATGGTCATCACCGGGGTCCGGCTGGCGGCGGTGCAGGTGATCGCCACGGCGACGCTCGCCGCGATGGCCGGCAAGGGCGGGCTCGGGCGGATCATCACGGCCGGGTTCAACCTCCAGGACACCCCGCAGGTGGTCGCCGGCGCGGTCCTGGTGGCGTTGCTCGCGCTGCTCGTGGAGGGCGTCCTGGCGGGCGCGGGGCGGGTTCTGGATCCGATGAAGGGCCGCTCCGGCGCGGCGCGCTGAACCCCGCTCGGGCGGCGAGGCGGGCTGAACCCCCGACGGGCGCCGCGGCGGGCGGGACGCCAACTTGATATCTCGTCACGGCATTTCGATCATTCCGGCTTTCGATTGGGTGGACAACGATGAACAGCAGAACGCGACGGATCGCCGTGGCGGCGGTCGCCGTCGGCGCGCTCACCACCGGACTCACCGCGTGCGGCGGGGACAGCCTGGAGGGCGGCAAGAGCGACAAGGCCGGCTCCGACTCGGAGGGGAGCGGCAAGAAGGGCACGGTCGTCGTCGGCGCCGCCGGGTTCACCGAGTCGAAGGTGATGGCGGAGCTCTACAAGCAGGTTCTGGCCGACGCCGGATACTCCGCCTCGGTCAAGACCGTCGAGAACCGCGAGATCTACGAGCCGCAGCTCGCCAAGGGCGCCATCGACGTCGTTCCCGAATACGCGGCGACGCTCGCGGAATTCCTCAATCTCAAGAAGAACGGCGCGGACGCCAAGCCCGTCGCCTCGAGTGATCTTGATGCGACTGTCACCGCGCTGCGCGGACTCGCCGGACCCGAGGGACTGACCGTGCTCGACGCCGGAGAGGCCGTCGACCAGAACGCCTTCGCGGTGAGCGCGGATTACGCGAAACAGCACCATCTGAAGACCCTTTCGGACCTCGGCAAGTCCGGCCAGAAGGTCAAGATCGCGGCCGGTGACGAATGCGAGAAGAGGCCCTTCTGCGCCCCGGGTCTCGAGAAGACGTACGGCATCAAGGTCAGCGGGATCGACCCCAAGGGTGTCGGCACCACGCAGGCCAAGCAGGCCGTCAAGAACGGTGAGGACCAGCTGGTTCTGACGACCACCACGGACGCCACGCTGAAGAGCTTCGGCCTGGTGCTCCTGGAGGACGACAAGAAGCTCCAGAACGCGGACAACATCGTTCCGGTCGTGAACACCAAGGACGCGGGCGACAAGGAGATAGCCGCCGTACTCGGGAAGCTGACCAAGACGCTGACGACCGGCGATCTCGTCGAGCTCAACCGGAAGGTCGACGCGGAGCGCCAGAAGGAGGCCGATGTGGCCAAGGAGTATCTCCAGTCGAAGGGGCTCCTGAAGAACTGAACGGTCCGCGCAGGAGCTGATCGGCAAAGGCGCCGAGTTCAGGGGTGAATGGGAGTGGCGGGACAGAAGACCACGGGATTTTGGCTGCCGGGGCACCACGATTCGCCTACGCGCGGTAAGTTTCTGGCCATGCCACGTGGACGTCACCGCCATTCCCCACCCCTGCACAGGCTGCTTCCCCCCTCGGCGATCGCAGGCGTCCCGCTCGTCTGCGCGGCCGGCGCCTGGCTGACCGCGGAGCCGCTCGTGCTGCGCGGCCTGGTCGGTGCCGCCGCCTGCGCTGCCGTGGTGGGCGCGGTCGTCATGCGCCGCTGGGACCGGCTGGCGGGCAAGCGCGTCGCCGAGCTGAACCGGTCGCGGGTGAGCGACGAATGGCGCCACGACGAGCGCGTCGCCGAACTCGAGACGGACCTCGAGGAGTCGCGTGAGCTGCGCTTCAAGATGGAGGCGAAGCTGCGCGGCAAGCGCACGGAGCTGGCGGCCCTGCGCAACGAGCACGCGGCCCTGCTGCGGCGCTACGCGACAGCGGAGACGGAGCGGGCCACCGCCCTGGAGGGCCGCAGGCAGCTCGCGATAGAGGCCTCGGCCCCGGCGCGTGCGTTGCCCGCGGCCGCCTCCCCGGCACCCGGCGCCGAGCTCGTCCCGGCGCAGCGCGCCACGTCCACCGGCGCGCCGGTGACTTCTCCGGTGCTCTATCTGCGGGCGAACGCCGCGCTCGACCGTATGGCGCGCGCCGCGAACCCTCCGCGGGGCGACGGCCCGAAGGCCGCGGCTCCCCAGGGCGGTGAGCCGCAGGGGAAGCCCGAGGCGGCCCGCGCACAGGAGCACGAGCACGTGGCCGCCCTGCCGTCCGGCGTCCCCGGCCACTTCACCGTCCCGGCCGCGGCGGCGGTCGTGCCGCCCGCGGCGGTGCGGCGGCCCCTGGTCGAGGGCGGATTCGACTTCTTCGGTACGAAGGGCGTGGCGCCCGCGGCCCTGGAGGCCGTGCAGAACACCGACCTCGCGGACGTCGTCGGCGAGGAGGCCCTCGCGCTCCACAAGGCGGACGCCGAGGCCGAGTTCAAGCAGGCCGACGCCACGACCTCGGGCGAGGGCGTCAGCCAGGTCATCGACCTGACCGCTCACGACGAGACGGAGCAGATCGACGTGGCGGAGCTGCGGTCAGCGATGCGGGCATAGGTTCCGGCGGCGGAGACGTAAGCACGTACGACGTAAATGGGGCGGGGCCTCGGTGTGTGTCACACCGAGGCCCCGCCCCATCGCCATGCCGCCGCCCTCACGGGGCCATCCAGCGGTCGGGCCGTGCCACCTTCCGTCCCGTCCGTGAGCGGTCCGCCTGGGCCCGCAGGAGCGCCGCCGCCTCCCCGGCGTCCCGCAGCCGGGCCGTCACCGTCTTGTTGGCACCCGTGTCCACATGGACGTCGGCCACGCCCCGGAACCGCTCCCAGGGCCCCTGCGTGAGCCGCACACTCTGCACCTTCGCGTGCGGCACCAGCGCGAGCCGCCGCCGCATCAGACCGTGCCGGGACGCGAACACCGCGTCGGTCGTCACGAGCCCGTAGCCCCGCCACCACACCGGCACGCACCACGCCGCGCGCTTCGGCGGCCGGGTCAGCGCCTCCGCGCCCGGCACCGTCACCCCGGGAAGCACCCGTTCCACCACGCCCTCCGCGATCTCGCGGGGCGCGACCGGCACGAGGACGGAGTTCGACGAGCCGGCCACGGCCAGTTCGACGCGCACCCAGCCGCGCCGCCGCCACAGCAGCGGCTCCACGATCCGTACGGTCTGCACCCGTCCCGGCGGCACCGTCTCGTGGTCGCGGTCGAGGAGGCCGTGGTCGATGCGCAGGCCGTCGGGCGACTCGCCCACCGTCCAGTCGTACTCCTTGATGAAGCGGCCCACGCTGTTCGTGCCGGCGCCGCCCGCGAGCGGGACGGCCACGGCGAGCACCGTCCACAGGTTGTGGGTGGCGAACCACAGCAGCGCCGGCACGACGACCGCGGCGAGCAGCATCGCCCAGGGCCCGCCGGTGAGCAGAAGTGAGACGGCGAGCATGCGGGGCGGCACGTGCAGGATCTGCTCGGCCGGTGCCTCGCCGACATCGCGCACGGTCTCGGGCGCGAACCCGGCCGCACGGGCGAGCAGTTCGGCGCGCAGCTCGCGGGCCTCGCGCTCGCCGAGATAGGCGAGTTCGTCCTTCTTGTCCGCGCCTATGGCATCCAGTTTGAGCTTGGCGACGCCCACGAAGCGGGCGAGCAGCGGCTGGGTGACGTCCACGGCCTGGATCCGGTCGAGCCGGATGTGGGCGGTGCGGCGGAACAACAGGCCCGTACGGATGCGCAGTTCGGCGTCGGTGACGGAGAAGTGCGTGAACCACCAGGTCAGGAACCCGTAGAGGGCGGCGGCCGGGATCAGTACGGCAATGCCGATGAAGAGGGTGGTCGCGGTGAGCTGGGCGAGCCTGCGCTGCGCCTCGTTCAGGTCGTGGACCGCCCAGCCGAGGACGATCGCGACGGGCGCCCAGGCCCGGCGCAACGGCGTGACGGGGTGCAGGCGCCGCTCGCGCGCCCCGGCGGTCAGATCCTGGTCCCGTACGTCCTCGTGGACGTCCGGGGCGGTCACAGCCCCGCCGATCGGGCCTCGCCGAGTTCGGTGAGCCGGTCGCGCAGGCGCTCGGCCTCGGCGGGCGTCAGACCAGGGATCGTGGCGTCGGTCGCCGCGGCCGCCGTGTGCAGCTGGAGGCTCGCGAGCCCGAACTTCCGCTCGAGCGGCCCGGACGTGACCTCGACGAGCTGCATGCGCCCGTACGGCACGATCGTTTCCTCACGCCACAGGACGCCCCGGCTGATCAGCAGGTCGTCGGCGCGCTCGGCGTAGCGCCACGAGCGCCAGTTGCGCCCGAGCATCGGCCATCCCCACAGCAGTCCGGCGAGCGGCAGCAGCCCGAATGCCGCCCACACGCCACCGGCGAACACTCCGAGCAGCACCCCCACCGCCGCCGTCAGCGGCACCAGCCACAGCACGAGCAGCAGCCTGCGCACCTTCAGCAGCCCTCTCGGGAGCCCGGTCCACACCGGTTCCGCCCCGGCTCCCGCCCTCGGAGCCGCCATCCCCTCAGTCCCCGTTTCCATGCACCCACCCTACGTACGAGACACTGTTCCCATGACGCCCACGACGGAGACGACGGTCGGCATCGGCGGCGCCGCCGAGACCACCGACATGGTGCTCAACATCGGCCCGCAGCACCCGTCCACGCACGGGGTGCTGCGCCTGCGCCTCGTCCTCGACGGCGAGCGCATCCGGCAGGCCGAGCCGGTCATCGGCTATATGCACCGCGGCGCGGAGAAGCTCTTCGAGGCCCGCGACTACCGGCAGATCGTGATGCTGGCCAACCGCCACGACTGGCTCTCCGCCTTCTCGAGCGAACTCGGGGTCGTCCTCGCCGTCGAGCGGATGCTCGGCATGGAGGTCCCTGAGCGCGCGGTGTGGCTGCGCACCCTGCTCGCGGAGCTGAACCGGGTTCTCAACCACCTGATGTTCCTTGGTTCGTACCCGCTCGAACTGGGCGGAATCACCCCGGTGTTCTATGCCTTCCGGGAACGCGAGGAACTCCAGCACGTCATGGAGGAGATGTCCGGCGGCCGCATGCACTACATGTTCAACCGCGTCGGCGGCCTCAAGGAGGACGTGCCGGCCGGCTGGACCACCCGCGCGCGTGAGGCGGTCGCCTCGGTGCGCTCGCGCATGGACGTGTACGACGACCTGGTCCTCGGCAACGAGATCTTCCGCGGCCGCACGCGCAACGTGGGCGTGCTGTCCCCGGAGGCGGTGCACTCCTACGGAGTGAGCGGTCCGATCGCCCGGGCCTCCGGCGTCGACTTCGACCTGCGCCGCGACGAGCCGTACCTCGCGTACGGGGAGCTCCAGGACACCCTGAAGGTCGTCACGCGGCGCGAGGGCGACTGCCTGGCCCGCTTCGAGGTCCTCCTGGAGCAGACCCACAACGCCCTGGACCTCGCCGACGCCTGCCTGGACCGGCTCGCCGAGCTGCCGCCCGGCCCCGTCAACCAGCGCCTCCCGAAGGTCCTCAAGGCGCCCGAGGGCCACACGTACGCGTGGACCGAGAACCCGCTCGGGATCAACGGCTACTACCTGGTCAGCAAGGGCGAGAAGACGCCGTACCGGCTCAAGCTGCGGTCCGCCTCGTACAACAACATCCAGGCACTCGCCGAGCTGCTGCCCGGCACGCTCGTGTCGGACATGGTGGCGATCCTCGGGTCACTGTTCTTCGTCGTCGGCGACATCGACAAGTAGGAGGTCCCGTACGCCTGCGCCCACGGGCTGCACCAGCCAGCCGAAGTCGCCGAGCCCGCCCGCCGCGGTCAGCTCGGCGGCCTCGCCCGCCCCGGACAGGGCCCGCACGTAGGCCGCCGGATCGCTGGAGGCGAGCGACAGCGGCGGACGGCCGCCGCTCACCCCGAGGGCGTGCAGTGCCGCGCGCTGCGTGAGGAGCAGGGCGCCCGGGAGCGCGCACGCGTCGAGCGCCACATGGGCCGTGATGTCGCACGAGCCGTCCGGCGCGGGCGGGGTCTCACGGCCCTCACGGAAGCCCGTGAGCGTCCCGAAGGGGGGCCGGGCATCCCGGGAGTGCGCGTAGTCGACGGCGACCGCCGCACCGCGCTCCAGCGTTCCCGCGGCCGCGGCCCAGGCGGCGTCCCTGGGGAGGCCGATCTCCGCCCGAAGCCCCGGTTCACCGGCGAGCGGCCACCACCGGGCCAGCCACTCCGCCTCCGGCCCGTCCACCATGGGCTCCCCGAGCTCCTCGGTCCCGTCCTGCTGTACGAGGACGTGGCGCGGCACTCCGGAGGTGTCGGCCTCGACGACGTCCAGGGGGACGTTGTCGAGCCACTCGTTCGCGAAGAGGAGTCCGGTGACCCCCTTCGGGGGGTGTGCGCACCACTCGATGCGGTGGTCGAGACCGGCGGGACGCTCCGCCCGTTCCACCGCGTACGCGCGCGTGCGGGCCGCCACCTCGGCGGGCAGCGCCCCCAGGACGCCCGTCACCAGCTCGCCGCGGCCCGCGCCCATGTCGACGAAGGCGAGTTCCGACGCGCCCCCGAGTGCCTCGTCCACCCGGCACAGAAGCCGCGCGACGGCCCCGGCGAACAGCGGCGACGCATGCACCGACGTGCGGAAATGCCCCGCGGGTCCCTCAGGCCTGCGATAGAAGCCGCGCGGCCCGTACAGCGCCTCCTCCGTCGCCTCGCGCCACCCACGCCCCGCACCCCACTGCTCGTTCGTCACAGGGAGAGGCTAGGGCCGGAGAAGGGGTCGGCCTCCACCTTGGGGAGTACGCGGGCGGTACTCGGATCGATCCTCCGGTTGACCTCTGCACACTGCACGCTTCTTTACGCTGGGTTACGTGCAGCGCCTTTACGACTTCTTCCGCCGACACCCGACGTGGGTCGACAGCTTCTGGGCCGTCGTCCTCCTCGGGGTCTCCGGCATGAGTCTGATCGCGGGGCAGGAGAACATGCAGGGCGACGCCCGCCTCCTGGGGATCCCCGTCGTCCTGGCGCTGAGCCTGGCCGTCGCCCTGCGCAGGCGCGCTCCCGAGCGGATGCTCATCCTCATCGCCCTCGTGGGCGTCTTCCAGCTCGTCGCGGACGTCCGCGTGCAGCCGGCCGACTTCGCCATGCTGGTGATCATCTACACCGTGGCGGCGGACAGCCCGCGCTGGGCGTCGAGATTCGCGCTGATCGGCGGCCTGTGCGCGGCGCCTCTCTCGCAGCTGCGCTGGCCGATGCACGAGACGAGCAGCGCGGGCAACGTGCTGATCACCATCTTCCAGATGGTGCCGTTCGCCCTGGCCTGGGTGCTCGGTGACTCCGTCCGCACACGCCGCGCCTACCTGGCGGAGCTGGAGGAGCGCGCCGCGCGTCTGGAGAAGGAGCGCGAGGCCCAGTCGAAGGTCGCCGTCGCCGCCGAGCGGGCCCGGATCGCGCGCGAGCTGCACGACGTCGTCGCCCACAACGTGTCGGTGATGGTGGTGCAGGCGGACGGCGCCGCGTACGTCATGGACACGGCTCCCGAGCAGGCGAGGAAGGCCCTGGAGACGATTTCCGGCACCGGCCGGCAGGCGCTCGCCGAGATGCGGCGCCTGCTCGGAGTGCTGCGCACCGGTGAGCACCAGGAGAGCGGCGAGTACGTGCCGCAGCCCGACGTCGAGCAGCTCGACGAGCTGATCGAGCAGGTGCGCACCGCGGGCCTGCCCGTCGACTTCAAGGTCGAGGGGACCCCGCGCCCGCTGCCCAGCGGCGTCGAGCTGACCGCGTACCGCATCGTGCAGGAGGCGCTGACCAACACCCGTAAGCACGGCGGCGCGAACGCGGGCGCGAGCGTCCGGCTCGTCTACTTCGACGACGGCCTCGGCCTGCTCGTCGAGGACGACGGCAAGGGCGCCCCGCACGAGCTGTACGAGGACGGGGGCGCCGACGGCCGCGGGCACGGACTCATCGGCATGCGGGAGCGCGTCGGTATGGTCGGCGGGACGCTCGACGCGGGACCGCGCCCCGGCGGCGGATTCCGGATCAGCGCGCTGCTGCCGCTCAAGCCCGCCCACTGACGCCGTGCACGTACTGAACCCGACCCCGTACACGTACCGAAAGGGACCCCCTTCATGGCGATCCGCGTGATGCTCGTCGACGACCAGGTGCTGCTGCGCACCGGCTTCCGGATGGTGCTCGACGCCCAGCCGGACATGGAGGTCGTCGCCGAGGCGGGCGACGGGGTCGAGGCGCTGGAGGTGCTGCGCGGCACGGCGGTCGACGTGGTCCTGATGGACGTCCGCATGCCGAAGCTGGACGGCGTGGAGACGACCCGGCGGATCTGCATGGAGGAGAACCCGCCGAAGGTGCTCATCCTGACGACGTTCGACCTCGACGAGTACGCCTTCTCGGGGCTGAAGGCCGGGGCGTCGGGGTTCATGCTCAAGGACGTGCCGCCCGGCGAGCTGCTCGGCGCGATCCGGGCCGTGCACAGCGGCGACGCGGTGGTCGCGCCGTCGACGACGAGGCGGCTGCTCGACCGCTTCGCGCCGATGCTGCCCAGCTCCGGGAAGGAGCCGCAGCTCGCCGGGCTCGGCCGGCTCACAGAGCGCGAGCGCGAGGTCATGATCCTCGTCGCGCAGGGCCTGTCGAACGGCGAGATCGCCGCACGGCTCGTCCTGTCGGAGGCGACCGTGAAGACGCACGTGGGCCGCATCCTCACCAAGCTGAACCTGCGCGACCGCGTCCAGGTCGTCGTACTCGCCTACGAGACGGGGCTCGTACGGGCCGGCGGCGGAGCTGCCTGACCTTCCCGAGCGGTCAGCGCAGTACGCCCTCGATGAAGTCGCTGCCCAGGCGGGCGACGGCCGTCAGATCCAGCTGGTGCTGGACGTAGCGGCCCCGGCGGCGCGTGGTGATTAGGCCCGCCTTCTTGAGCACGGTCAGGTGGCGGGATATCTCCGGTGCCGTCATTCCGTGCGCGTCGGAGAGCTCGCTCGTCGTGTACGCGCCGCGTGCGAGGTGGCGGCACAGGCGCATGCGTACGGGGTGCGCGAGGGCCGTCATCCGGCGCGTGAGCTGCTCGACGGTCGCCGGTGTGGTGAGGCCGGGCGAGCCGACGGGATACGTGATCGCCGGCTGCCATCCGAAGCGGTGCAGCACCATGAGGTGTGGCCAGCCGAGGCTGGTCGGCACGAGGACGAGACCGCCGTCCTCCGTGGTCGTGCGGCCCACGGTGATCTTGTCGACGGTGATCAGGTTCGCCGTCTCGTCGAGCGTGACGACCGACGACACCGCCGTCAGCGCCTCGGCCAGGCCCTTGCGCCTCAGGAGCTCGGTCTTGTGCCGGGCGTCGGCCGCGAGCTGGTGGTGGACGCGGGCCCAGATGTCCGCGAAGAACGCCTCCTCGCAGTCCTCCACGAGCCGCCGGAACCAGGCGCGTACGGCGGGCGGGTCGTCCAGGAGCCGCTGAGTGAACTGGACCTGGGGCAGCCCGCGTGTGGCCGCGAGGTCCAGGGCGCGACGGTGCATGTCCGGGTCGTCCAGCGGGTTGGCCTCGCGCAGCGCGTAGCTGTTCTGGCAGGTGAACTCAAGTGCTGCGTCCACGAACTGACGGTCGGTCAGCTTGTCGAGCAGATCGAGCTCCTCGGCGAGGGTGGCACCGGGCAGGGCGGCCCGGCCCGGGATCCCGGCGAACGGCGCGAACACGTCCGAGAACGTCGCCCGCCACAGGAAGTCCGCCTCGCAGAGCCGGTCCGCGAGGCACGGGTCGAGGCGCGCGGACACCGCGGTCGTCCAGCCCTGGAGCCCCGGGTGGTGCGCGGGCTCGGCCAGCGCGTGCAGCGCCATGCCCAGCTCGGCCAGGGGCGAGGGCACGACACTGATCCGCTCCGGGGCCAGCCCGCTGATGTCGATGCTCACGCTCATGGCTCCATGGTGCACGCAGGGTCGGACAACCGAGTTCTCGATTGACGGCTCCCGTCAATCCACGTGACCGGGCGTGGGCGCCGGGCGGAGTCTCCTTTAGGTCGGACCGAAGCGGCAAAGAGCGATGAATGCCAAACAGTGCCAATAAAGCTCTGCAAAGCAAATAAAGCTCTCCGAATAGCCGCATTCATGGTCATGACGTGACAATGAGAAGACCAGTGAGGGGTACGTCATGAGCATCAATCAGCAGTACGCACTGGATGTCTACCGCGCCTCCCTGCACGGGGAGCCCGCTCCGCCGGCGCCGGGCGTCCACGACTGGGGCGCCATCCGCGAGCTGCGCGACTACCGCCGCTTCCGCGCGGTCGTCGCCGGCCGCCCGGCGCACGGCCGTATCCGGGCCGCCCTGGCCCGCCTGATCCACCCGCACCGCGGCGCGGCGGGCTGCTGACCTCAAGCCCATGACGGACGCCGGTCAGGCTGCGCCGGTCAGGCGTTCTGGGCGGCGGTCTCCGGGGGGATGAGCGCCACGAAGTCCGCGACGGCCGCGCGGACGTCGTCGGCGGTCCATTCGAGCCCGCGCGCGGAGACCGTGACCTCGGTGACCGAAAGCCCCGGAGGGCCCTGCTCCCACCAGCGCCGGAACAGCGACGTCCGGGTCTGCTCGGCCTGCAGCACCGACGCCTCGTCGAGCCGTTTCGAGGCGTACGGCAGCCAGACCTGGAACTCGTGCGTGTGCGGCACCTCGGGGTGCACCCGCACCCACGGCACCCCGGCCTCGGCGAACCCTTCGCGCAGCGCCTCGGCGACCACGCGCGCGTGGGCCACGTAGTCGGGCACGCGCGGCAGCTCCCGCTCCAGGCCGACCAGGGCCGAGAGCACCGCGGGGAACTGCTGGAAGAGCTGGCCCCCGTAGCGGTGGCGCCAGGTCTTCGCCTCCTCGATGAACGACCGGGGCCCGGCGAGCGCCGCCCCGCTGAGGCCGCCGAGGGTCTTGTAGAACGACACGTACACGCTGTCGGCGAGGTCGGCGATCTCGGCCAGGGAGCGCCCGAAGTGGGTGGTGCACTCCCACAGGCGTGCCCCGTCGAAGTGCACGACGGCGTCCCGTTCCCTGGCCGCCTCGGTGACGGCGACCAGCTCGTCCCAGGTGGGCAGTACGTAACCGGCGTCCCGGAGCGGCAGTTCGAGCATCAGCGCGCCGAAGGGCTCGGCGAAGTCGCGTACCTCGTCGGCGTCGGGCAGCCGCGGCTCGGTCGTCGGGTGGACGGTGCGCAGGCCGCTCAGCGCGCTGAAGGCGCCGCGCTCGTGGCGCTCCGGGTGTGCCATCGGGTGCAGGGCGACCGTCGGGTTCCCCGTACGGCCCGCCCAGCAGCGCAGCGCGACCTGCTGCGCCATCGTGCCGGTGGGGAAGTAGGCCGCCGCCTCCGTGCCGAGGAGCCCCGCGACGCGCTCCTCCAGGTCGGCGACGATGCCGTCGCCGTACAGATCCCCGGTCCGGCCCGGGTCGGCGACCGACCATGCGGCCTCCGTGAGGGCCGTCAGGCGCTCACCGATGGTGGCGTCGAGGCCGTGCGCGCCCAGGATCCGCTCGGCGCCCCGCACGGCCGCGGCGCGGCGCTCCCGCGCCTTCGTCGCGTCGTCCGCCGCGGGGTTCTCCCGCTCTTCGCTTTCCGTCATCCGCCGATGATGTCGTACGCGCGTGCGGTTGCCCACAGCCTGTGGACGGGCCGGGGCTCGTGGAGCAGATCGCGTTAACATGACGAGAAATCGTCCGGTACCCCGAGCGGACTGGAACGGAAGGCCGTCGTCCTGTGAACGCACCTCCTCGACCCGAACCCACCGACCCAAGGGACCGCCCGGCCCGGCTCACCGTCGGAGTGGTCGGCGCGGGCCGTGTCGGCCCCGCCCTCGCGGCCTCCCTGGCCCTCGCGGGGCACCGCCCGGTCGCCGTCTCCGCGGTCTCCGAGGCATCCGTGCGCCGGGCCGGCCGCCTGCTGCCCGACGTCCCCGTCGTGACGCCCGCCGAGGTCCTCGCGCGCGCCGAACTCGTGCTCCTCACGGTGCCCGACGACGCGCTGCCCGGCCTCGTGGAAGGGCTCGCCGAGACCGGTTCCGTACGCCCGGGACAGCTGATCGTGCACACCTCGGGGCGCTACGGCACGAAGGTGCTCGACCCCGCACTGCGGGCCGGCGCGCTGCCGCTCGCGCTGCACCCCGCCATGACGTTCACCGGCACCCCCGTAGACGTACAGCGGCTGGCCGGCTGCGCCTTCGGCGTGACCGCGCCCGAGGAGCTGCGGCTCGCCGCGGAGGCGCTCGTCATCGAGATGGGCGGCGAGCCCGAGTGGATCCGCGAGGAGTCGCGCCCGCTGTACCACGCGGCGCTCGCCCTCGGCGCGAACCACCTGGTCACGCTGGTCGCCGAGTCCATGCAACTGCTCCGGACCGCGGGCGTCGAGGCCCCCGACCGGATGCTCGGCCCGCTGCTCGGCGCGGCCCTCGACAACGCCCTCAGGTCCGGCGACGCGGCGCTGACCGGGCCCGTCGCGCGCGGGGACGCGGGCACGGTCGCCGCCCATGTCACCGAGCTGCGCAAGCACGCGCCCGAGACCGTCGCCGGGTATCTGGCGATGGCCCGCGCCACCGCCGACCGTGCCCTCGCGCACGGCCTGCTCAAGCCCGAACTCGCCGAGGACCTGCTGGGGGTCCTGGCCGACGGCGCCGAGGGAGACAAGCGATGACCACAGTGCTGCACACCGCCGATGAACTGCGCGCGCGCACGCGTGCGGGCCGGCGCGCCGTCGTCATGACGATGGGCGCCCTGCACGACGGCCACGCCGAACTGATCCGCACGGCCCGCTCGATCGCCGGTGCCGACGGCGAAGTGGTGACGACCGTCTTCGTGAACCCGCTCCAGTTCGGCGCGGGCGAGGACCTCGACCGCTATCCGCGCACCCTCGACTCCGATGTCAAGATCGCCGAGCAGGCGGGCGCCGACGTCGTGTTCGCGCCCTCCGCGGACGAGGTCTACCCCGGCGGCGAGCCCCAGGTCCGCGTCGTCGCGGGCCCCATGGGCGAGCGCCTCGAAGGCGCCTCGCGGCCCGGCCACTTCGACGGCATGCTCACCGTCGTCGCCAAGCTGCTGCACCTGACCGCGGCCGACATCGCGCTGTTCGGGCAGAAGGACGCCCAGCAGATCGCCCTGGTCCGCCGCATGGTGCGCGACCTGAACTTCCCCGTGGAGATCGTCGGCGTACCCACCGTGCGCGAGGACGACGGCCTGGCCCTCTCCAGCCGCAACCGCTACCTCTCCGCCGAAGAGCGGCGCACCGCGCTCGCCCTGTCCCAGGCGCTCTTCGCCGGCCGTGACCGGCACGCCGCCCAGGAGGCCCTGCGCGCGCGTGCCCAGGAGGCGCCCTCCACGCACGCGCGTGCCGATGCCCTGAACGCGATCGGCGAGGCCCGTGCCGCGGCCGACGCGCACGCCGTCGCGAAGGCGTCGCCCGGCGGCCCCGAAGCCGTCCGCGCCGCGGCCCGCCAGGTCCTCGACGAGGCCGCCCGCGTCCGGCCGCCGCTCACGCTGGACTACCTCGCTCTCGTGGATCCGGCCGACTTCACCGACGTGAAGCGCGGCCACACCGGAGAAGCCGTGCTCGCCGTCGCCGCCAGGGTCGGTGCGACGCGGCTGATCGACAACATCCCCCTGACCTTCGGAGCTCCCGTATGAGTGCCACAGGGACCACAGCCACCGGTACAGCGACCGGCATACGCCTGCACGCGCCCGCGCCCGGCTGGTCCGTCACCGCCGACGTCGTGATCGTCGGCTCCGGTGTCGCCGGACTCACCGCGGCCCTGCGCTGCCAGGCGGCCGGACTGCGGACCGTCGTCGTCACCAAGGCCCGCCTCGACGACGGCTCCACGCGCTGGGCACAGGGCGGCGTCGCCGCGGCGCTCGGCGAGGGCGACACCCCCGAGCAGCATCTCGACGACACGCTCGTCGCGGGCGCGGGCCTGTGCGACGAGGAAGCGGTCCGCACCCTCGTCACGGAGGGCCCCGACGCCGTACGGCGGCTCATCGCGACCGGCGCCCACTTCGACGAGTCGGCCGACGGCGCCCTCGCGCTCACCCGGGAGGGCGGCCACCACCGCCGCCGCATCGCGCACGCGGGCGGCGACGCCACCGGCGCCGAGATCTCCCGCGCCCTCGTCGAAGCGGTACGCGCGCGTGGGATCAGGACCGTCGAGAACGCCCTGGTCCTCGATCTCCTCACGGACGCCGACGGGCGCACGGCGGGCGTCTCCCTGCACGTCATGGGGGAGGGCCAGCACGACGGCGTCGGCGCCGTGCTGGCGCCCGCGGTGGTCCTCGCGACCGGCGGCATGGGCCAGGTCTTCTCCGCCACCACCAATCCGCACGTCTCCACCGGCGACGGTGTCGCGCTCGCCCTGCGCGCGGGCGCGGAGGTCTCCGACCTGGAGTTCGTGCAGTTCCACCCGACGGTGCTCTTCCTCGGCGCGGACGCGGAGGGCCAGCAGCCGCTGGTCTCCGAGGCCGTACGCGGCGAGGGCGCCCACCTCGTCGACGCCGACGGGGTCCGCTTCATGGTCGGCCAGCACGAACTGGCCGAGCTCGCGCCGCGCGACATCGTCGCCAAGGGCATCATGCGCCGTATGCAGGAGCTGGGCGCCGAGCACATGTACCTGGACGCCCGGCACTTCGGCGCCGAGATGTGGGAGACCCGGTTCCCCACGATCCTCGCCGCCTGCCGCGCCCACGGCATCGACCCGGTCACCGAGCCCATCCCCGTGGCGCCCGCCGCGCACTACGCCTCCGGAGGCGTCCGCACGGACCTCCAGGGCCGCACGACGGTCCCCGGCCTGTACGCGTGCGGAGAGGTCGCCTGCACCGGCGTCCACGGCGCGAACCGCCTCGCCTCCAACTCCCTCCTGGAGGGCCTGGTCTACGCCGAGCGCATCGCGGACGACATCGCCGCGAACCACCGGGAGAACGGTCTCCACGCGCGCGTGCCCGCGCCCGTCCCGCACCCGGAGACCCCGACCCACGCCCTGATGCCGCCCGAGGCGCGGTTCGCCGTCCAGCGCGTCATGACGCGGGGCGCCGGCGTGCTGCGCTCCGCGGACTCCCTGGCCGAGGCCGCCGCGGGACTCGGCCGCATCCACGCCGAAGCGGCGGGCGCCCTCGCGGAGAACGGCAAGACCTCGGAGCCCGGCGTCGACACCTGGGAGGCCACCAACCTCCTGTGCGTCGCCCGCGTCCTCGTCGCCGCGGCCCGCCGCCGTGAGGAGACCCGCGGCTGCCACTGGCGCGAGGACCACGCCGACCGCGACGACGCGGCATGGCGGCGCCACATCGTCGTACGGCTGAATCCCGACCGGACGCTGGCCGTGCACACCACGCCCACCGCAGAATTCCCCCCGACCCGCCCCGAGTGCCGTACAAACCAGCAGGAGCAGTGAGAGACGTGAGTACCCCCGACCTCCCCCTCGCCGAGAGCGGCGGCTGCGGCGACGGCTGCGGCTGCGGCGGAGCCGACGCCGACATGATGGAGTGCGGCCTCGACCCCGCCCTCTCCCAGCTCCTGGCCGACGCGGGGCTCGACCCCGTGGAGGTCGAGGACATCGCGCACATGGCCATCGCCGAGGATCTGGATGGCGGCGTGGACGTCACCACGGTCGCCACCATCCCCGAGGACGCCGTCGCCACCGCCGACTTCACCGCCCGCGAGGACGGCGTCGTGGCGGGCCTGCGCGTCGCCGAGGCCGTGCTCTCCGTGGTCTGCACGGACGAGTTCGAGGTCGAGCGGCACGCGGAGGACGGCGACCGGATCACCGCCGGGCAGAAGCTCCTCAGCGTCACCACCCGCACCCGCGACCTGCTGACCGCCGAGCGCAGCGCCCTCAACATCCTGTGCCGCCTGTCCGGCATCGCGACCGCCACGCGCGCGTGGGCGGACGCGCTGGAGGGGACCACGGCGAAGGTCCGCGACACCCGCAAGACGACGCCCGGCCTGCGCTCCCTGGAGAAGTTCGCCGTCCGCATGGGCGGCGGCGTCAACCACCGCATGTCGCTCTCCGACGCGGCTCTGGTCAAGGACAACCACGTGGTCGCCGCCGGCGGCGTCGCGCAGGCCTTCAAGGCCGTACGGGAGTCCTTCCCCGGCCTCGCCGTCGAGGTCGAGGTCGACACCCTGGACCAGCTGCGCGAGGTCGTCGAGGCGGGCGCCGACCTGATCCTCCTGGACAACTTCACGCCCGCCCGGACCCAGGAGGCCGTCGCGATCGTGGGCGGCCGCGCCCTCCTGGAGTCCTCGGGCCGGCTGACCCTGGCGAACGCGCGCGAGTACGCCGCGACGGGCGTCGACTTCCTCGCGGTGGGCGCGCTGACCCACTCGTCGCCGATCCTCGACATCGGCCTCGACCTGCGCGCGGCGGAGTAGTCGCCATGCTGCTCACCATCGACGTAGGCAACACGCACACCGTCCTCGGCCTGTTCGACGGGGAGGAGATCGTCGAGCACTGGCGCATCTCCACCGACGCCCGCCGCACCGCCGACGAACTCGCCGTGCTCCTCCAGGGCCTGATGGGCATGCACCCGCTGCTCGGCGACGAACTCGGCGACGGCATCGACGGCATCGCGATCTGCTCCACCGTCCCCTCGGTCCTGCACGAGCTGCGCGAGGTCACCCGGCGCTACTACGGAGACGTGCCCGCCGTCCTCGTGGAGCCCGGCATCAAGACCGGTGTCCCGATCCTCATGGACAACCCCAAGGAGGTCGGCGCCGACCGCATCATCAACGCGGTGGCGGCGGTCGAGCTCTACGGGGGGCCCGCCATCGTCGTCGACTTCGGCACGGCGACCACCTTCGACGCGGTCTCCGCGCGCGGGGAGTACGCCGGCGGCGTCATCGCCCCCGGCATCGAGATCTCCGTGGAGGCCCTGGGCGTCAGGGGCGCCCAGCTCCGCAAGATCGAGATCGCCCGCCCGCGCAGCGTCATCGGCAAGAACACCGTCGAGGCCATGCAGTCCGGCATCCTGTACGGCTTCGCGGGCCAGGTCGACGGCGTCGTGACCCGTATGGCGCGCGAACTCGCCGACGACCCGGACGACGTGACCGTCATCGCCACGGGAGGCCTGGCGCCCATGGTGCTCGGCGAGGCCGCAGTGATCGACGAGCATGAGCCGTGGCTGACGCTGATCGGCCTGCGCCTGGTCTACGAGCGGAACGTCTCCCGCTCCTGACACCGCTCGGCAGCACGCCCTTTCGGCGGCCGGCATTTCCGGCGGTCGGCCTTTTCGGCAGCATGCCTTTTCTGGGTGGCGCCTCAACTGCCCCTTCGCGCACGGACTTTCGACAAGGCGTGCGCGAAGGGCGCAACCGTTCGTACGCTTCGCTCGTCTCCGCAGAGACGGGGCACGAGTCGGCATGCGAGGGACGTGGGGCGAAATGTGGCGTAAGGGCAGACAGTTGGCGGCTGCGACGGCGGCGATCGCGCTGACCGGGGTCGGTCTCACGAGCGCCACGGCCCGGGCTGCTGACGGCCCCACGCTCCCCACACAGTCCTACGCGGTCATCACCGCGCCCGCGCAGATAGCCGTCCCGGCGGCGGGCACGGCCATCGCGCCCGACGCGGGCTACAGCTTCGCCGACGACGGCGTGGAAGGCCTCCCGCTGCCGGAGAACGCCAAGTTCGTGATCGACGCGAGCGGACTCAAGGGCATCGCCACGATCAAGGCCAAGAACGACCAGTGCACGACGGACGGCGCCGTCGTCACGTGCCTGGACAACGGCAATCTGCACGGCCCGTTCGAGCCCTTCACGATCAGCGCGGTCGCCGGCACGAAGCCCGGCGACACCGGAACGCTGCGCTACGAGGTCACGGCCGACAAGGCGACCCCCGACACCGAGACCTCCAAGGTCGTCATCGGCTCCCCGAAGATCCAGGTCGCCGCACTGCCCGCCAGGTCCGGCCTGACGCCCGGCCAGTCCGTCGACTACCCCGTGGTCCTGCGCAACACCGGCGACCTGCCCACCGAACAGATCACCGTCCGCCTCACCGGCAGCCCCGGGGTCACGTTCGCCGGGAAGCACAGCAACTGCCTCTACCTGCCGGGCGACTTCGGCAGGGACGACGCCGACGTGACCTGCGTCTTCAAGACGGCGATCGCCCCGGGTGACACGGTTGGATTCTCCGACCCGCTCGAAGGGTCCCTCGGCAAGGATGCCTTCCACACCTGGACCGACATCACCGCCGAGGCCCTGCCGGCCTCCTCCGGTACGGACACCGGCGGCACTCCCGGCAAGGGCGCAGCGCTCACCCTGACTCCCGCCACGGGCAAGGACTTCGCCGACAGCCACCGGGTGACGTACGACGCCGACAACGCCGCGGACTTCCTCGCGGTCGGCGCCGTCCTCGTACCCGGCAAGAAGGGCTCCACCCACCCGCTCGCCTTCGGCCTGCGCAACGCGGGCCCCGCCGTGGTCGCCCACCCCGACGGCAAGCCCGTGGCCTTCGCCGAGGTGAGGCTCCCCGAGGGCGTCGTCGCCAAGAGCGTGCGCGTCGACGAGGAGCCCGACGACCAGGCGAGCGGCGACTGCTACACGTACACCGGCGGCAAGACCTCGCCCTTCGAGCCGGGCCACCGTCGCTACCTCTGCCCGGACACCGTCTCCGAGGAGAGCGGCGACGGCCAGATGTACCGCTTCCAGGTCGGCTACGAGAAGGACCTCGCCGCCGGCGCCGCCCGCGGCACGGTCACCGTGCGCCCCGGCGACGGGATCGTCCTGAACGACCCGGACCAGTCGAACGACGAGGCGGCGATCACCGTCGGCGACGCGTCCTCCTCCCCGTCGCCGTCCCCGTCGGCCTCGGACGGCACCGCGACCCCCTCGCCCTCCGCTTCCGCCACGGCCTCCGTGACGTCGGGCGGCTCGGGGACGTCGGGCACGTCCGGGTCCATGGCGGCGACCGGCGCGGGGTTCCTGCCGTGGCTGGCCGCGGCGGCCGCGGCGGCGCTCGGCGTGGGCGCGATCGTGTTCGCCATGTCGCGCCGCCGGGCGGAGTGACCTGGGCGGAGTGCCCCGGGCGCGGGTGACCCGGGGCGAGTGACTCGGGGCTGAGTGACTCCACGCCGAGTGGCCTGGGTGGCCGGTCCGGCGGTGAGCCACGCCGCAAATTGGCGGTTAAGCGGATTTTGTCCGTCGTGCTGCGTATCGTCGGCCCATGCCCACGCCCTACGGAAACCGCGGCGGCATGGCGTTCGGCGCTGAAGAGCTGCGTGTGCTCCGACGCGCCCTCGCCATTGCCCTTCACCCCAGTCCCGTCTCCGCCGAGGACATCCAGGACTGCCTCCGGCTCGCCGAATCGGTCGACGAGGCTGCCGACGAAGGCGTCCGCATCCGCGCCTTCCTGCTGGCCGACCTCGCCCGCTATCGGGCCGCCCTACCCGGCACCGCCACCGGCTACCTGGAACTGCTCGACGAGGCGCTCGCGGCGGGCTACCAGCCCGGCGCCGACGACCTCGCCGCCCTGCGCGCCCTGCGTGCCAACCCCTCCGCCGCCATCCTCCTCGAACGCTGCCGCACGCTCGCCGAGCGCGACGTGCGGGCCAGACTCGAGGGCTGGGCACCGGCGCGCGCGGAAAAGCGCGTCGCGCAGCCCCGCGTCCCGGCCTCCCGTACCCGGCTGCTCGCCCTGCCCGGAGGCCTCGCCGCCACGGGGAAGCCGGCATCCGCCCCCCGGCCCCCGGCGAACCCCCCGGCCCCGCCGCGCCCCATGCCCACCCCGGCCGAGGTCTTCCCGCCCAAGCGCCGCCCCGCGCCCCCCGCGGCCCCGCCGCAGGAGCTCGCCGTCGGATAGCTACTCTGGGGGCATGGACTACGTCTCCGCGCTCGTGCCCCCCGTAGTGATGGCCGTCTTCTTCATCGGTCTCATCGTGACGATCGTGAAGTCTCAGGGCGGCGACAAGAAGGCCAAGGAGGACGCGGCCGTCGACGCGGCGATCGCCCGCGCCGAGGCGGCCCGCCAGGCCGGCCCGCAGCTGAGCGACATCTGAGAAGGGCGCCCCACGGGCGCCCTTTTTGTCGTTATTAGGCGCCGTTCGCCACGTCCGGCGCCCTATTGCCGACTTCTGCCACTAGTGTGCTGTTCGTGCCGCGCCCATTGGGAGAACTCGAAGACGCAGTGATGACACGGGTGTGGAAGTGGAACCGCCCCGTGACGGTTCGCGAAGTCCTGGAAGACCTCCAGCAGGAACGGTCCATCGCCTACACCACGGTCATGACCGTTTTGGACAATCTCCACCAGAAGGGCTGGGTGCGCCGCGAAGCGGAAGGCCGGGCCTATAGATATGAGGCCGTCTCCACTCGCGCCGCCTACTCCGCCGCGCTGATGAACGACGCATGGTCCCAGAGTGACAACCCTGCGGCGGCTCTCGTCGCCTTCTTCGGCATGATGTCGCCGGAACAACGCGAAGCGCTGAGCGATGCCGTACGCATGGTGCAGGGGCCTCAGGCGAAGACCCTCACGACTCGAGAGCCGGAAGGCTCTGACGCCGGCGAGGGGCGTGAAGAGCCACAGGACTCCGAGCAGTCTGAAGCGCCTGAAGCATCGGAAGGGCCCGAGGAACCCGAAGGACCCGGGGAACCGGCCTCGGACGCCGGGCGATAGCGTCCGCTCATGCCAGCACAGCTCCCCGAAGTCACCGCAAAAGCAGTCACCGTGCGCAGGGCGAGGACGGCCGATGTGCCGTCCGTGCGCCGACTCCTCGACGCGTACAGCCGCGAGGGGATCCTGCTCGACAAAGCCACCGTGACGCTTTACGAGGACATCCAGGAGTTCTGGGTCGCGGAACGCGACGACAACGCGGAGGTCGTCGGCTGCGGTGCCCTGCATGTGATGTGGGAAGACCTCGCGGAAGTCCGCACCCTCGCCGTGAATCCGGTGGTCAGGGGCGCGGGTGTCGGTCACCAACTGCTCCAGAAGTTGCTGCAGACCGCGCGCTGGATCGGTGTTCGCCGGGTTTTCTGTCTCACCTTCGAAGTGGAGTTCTTCGCGAACCACGGCTTCGTGGAGATCGGAGAGGCACCCGTCGATACCATCGACACCGATGTCTACAGCGAGCTCTTGCGTTCCTATGACGAGGGCGTCGCGGAGTTCCTCGGTCTCGAACGAGTGAAACCGAACACCTTGGGCAACAGCCGGATGCTTCTGCATCTGTGATCGCCCCCCCCGGTATTCCTGAGCAGCTCCCTGCCCAGGTGCCCTATGTCCGAAACGCGCATCTTTCCGGGCTTCTCGGGTCCTTGGTCTCTCCTGGATCTCTCCCAGGGGTTTGTGTTTTTCCAGCAAAAGCGGTTTGCTTTCCGACGTACTGCGTACTGCATATAACAAGGGGACGGCGAATCAACGACTGAGGTCGTGGGGTCCGGCCCTACAGATATCGATGAAAGGAAATCCGGTGGCACAGAAGGTTCAGGTCCTTCTTGTCGACGACCTCGACGGTGGCGAGGCGGACGAGACCGTGACGTTCGCGTTGGACGGCAAGACTTACGAGATCGACCTCACCACCGCCAACGCGGACAAGCTCCGCGGACTTCTTGAGCCGTACCTCAAGGGTGGTCGTCGTACCGGAGGCCGTTCCGCCGGCGGACGCGGCAAGGCGCGCGCCGCGGTGGCCGGCGGCAGCCAGGACACGGCGCAGATCCGTGCATGGGCCAAGGAGAACGGTTACGAGGTCAACGACCGCGGCCGTGTCCCCGCATCCATCCGTGAGGCCTACGAGAAGGCCAACGGCTGAGCGCAGGCACGTCGCAACCGGATCCGGTGGCAGTGGGTCGCCGCCGTTTCCACCAGCCGTACGAGACCGGGGGCGCCCCCACCGCCCCCTACGGCCGACAGCGCCGTCAGGGCCGGAAGTGTCGGCTCGACGTCGCATCCGGGCTCGGGGGGCCGCACCCAGACAGCGGCCTCCTGCGGGTCCGGCACTCCCGCGGGCGCGGGCGCGTCGATCCGCCCGCCAGCACCGACCACGGTGAGGTCGAGGGGCAGCGCCCCCCACTCCAGCCAGTCGAGCAGCCCCGGCAGCTCCTCCGCGCTGCCTGCGGCCACCAGCAGGCGCATCGTCTCCCCTTGCAGGGCCACCGGGCATCCGGGGTCCAGCCGCCGCAGCACGGCACGTCCCGCCTCCGCGGGCAGCTCCAGTACGTCGAAGCGCAGCCCCGTCAGCAGCTGAAGGCCCTTGGGGCCCGGCGCGGTGGCCCAGCCGAGCGCGTTCTCGTACCACTCCCGCACCGGGTCGCCCGCGTCGAGCGGTCGACGGGGCAGGGGCACGGTGGGCACGATGGAGACCATGTCCGGAGCAACCGCCGGGAACCCTCATGAGTTACGCAACGTTGTCAGGTGAGTGCGTAGAGTTTCTCGAATGGGGGCGTGCGGAGGCGTTGGGCGGCGCAAGGGTGTTCGCCCGTAGCGGAGGGAACCGGGGCGCGCCGCATGGACTGTCACTCCTGGCGGGTAAGACATCCCTAGTGAGGAGGGGCGACACGTGGGTTCTGGCCCTCTTGCGTTCGCCATCGGCGTACTGATGGTGGGGGTAACTGCCTGGCCTGCGGGAACATCGTCTCGCACCATCGGTGTTGGAGCAGTTGTCGGCGTTCGCGTCAGGAGAACCTCCGAGATGGGGTCCGGGTGTCGGCAGTTGGAATGAGCGGTCCCCGCTTGCGGGACTAAGCTGCGGAAGGACAGGGAGGGGAGCGTCCCCTTACTGCCTGACCGCTCTGAGGAGCGATTAACGATGTTCGAGAGGTTCACCGACCGCGCGCGGCGGGTTGTCGTCCTGGCTCAGGAAGAAGCCCGGATGCTCAACCACAACTACATCGGCACCGAGCACATCCTCCTGGGCCTGATCCACGAGGGTGAGGGTGTCGCCGCTAAGGCCCTGGAGAGCCTCGGGATTTCGCTCGAGGCGGTCCGCCAGCAGGTGGAGGAGATCATCGGTCAGGGCCAGCAGGCCCCGTCCGGGCACATCCCCTTCACCCCCCGTGCCAAGAAGGTCCTGGAGCTGTCGCTCCGCGAGGCGCTTCAGCTGGGTCACAACTACATCGGCACGGAGCACATCCTGCTCGGCCTGATCCGTGAGGGCGAGGGCGTCGCCGCCCAGGTCCTGGTCAAGCTGGGCGCCGATCTCAACCGGGTGCGGCAGCAGGTCATCCAGCTGCTCTCCGGCTACCAGGGCAAGGAGACCGCCGCCGCCGGCGGTCCTGCCGAGGGCACGCCCTCCACGTCCCTGGTCCTCGACCAGTTCGGCCGGAACCTCACGCAGGCCGCCCGCGAATCCAAGCTCGACCCGGTCATCGGGCGCGAGAAGGAGATCGAGCGGGTCATGCAGGTGCTGTCCCGCCGTACGAAGAACAACCCGGTCCTCATCGGCGAGCCCGGCGTCGGCAAGACCGCCGTCGTCGAGGGCCTCGCGCAGGCCATCGTCAAGGGCGAGGTGCCCGAGACCCTCAAGGACAAGCACCTCTACACCCTCGACCTGGGCGCGCTGGTCGCCGGTTCCCGCTACCGCGGTGACTTCGAGGAGCGCCTGAAGAAGGTCCTCAAGGAGATCCGCACCCGCGGCGACATCATCCTGTTCATCGACGAGCTGCACACGCTGGTCGGTGCGGGTGCCGCCGAGGGAGCCATCGACGCCGCTTCGATCCTGAAGCCGATGCTGGCCCGCGGTGAGCTCCAGACCATCGGTGCGACCACGCTCGACGAGTACCGCAAGCACCTGGAGAAGGACGCCGCTCTCGAGCGCCGCTTCCAGCCGATCCAGGTGGCGGAGCCGTCGCTGCCGCACACGATCGAGATCCTCAAGGGTCTGCGCGACCGCTACGAGGCCCACCATCGCGTCTCGATCACGGACGAGGCCCTCGTGCAGGCGGCGACGCTCGCCGACCGGTACATCTCGGACCGCTTCCTGCCGGACAAGGCGATCGACCTGATCGACGAGGCCGGTTCCCGGATGCGCATCCGCCGGATGACCGCGCCGCCGGACCTCCGCGAGTTCGACGAGAAGATCGCGGGCGTGCGCCGCGACAAGGAGTCGGCCATCGACTCCCAGGACTTCGAGAAGGCAGCTTCGCTCCGCGACAAGGAGAAGCAGCTGCTGGCGGCGAAGGCCAAGCGCGAGAAGGAGTGGAAGGCCGGCGACATGGACGTCGTCGCCGAGGTCGACGGCGAGCTGATCGCCGAGGTCCTCGCGACCGCGACCGGCATTCCCGTCTTCAAGCTGACCGAGGAGGAGTCCTCGCGTCTGCTGCGCATGGAGGACGAGCTCCACAAGCGCGTCATCGGTCAGAAGGACGCCGTCAAGGCGCTCTCGAAGGCGATCCGCCGTACGCGTGCCGGTCTGAAGGACCCGAAGCGCCCCGGTGGCTCGTTCATCTTCGCGGGCCCGTCCGGTGTCGGTAAGACCGAGCTGTCCAAGGCGCTCGCCGAGTTCCTCTTCGGTGACGAGGACGCGCTGATCTCCCTCGACATGTCGGAGTTCAGCGAGAAGCACACGGTCTCGCGTCTCTTCGGTTCGCCCCCCGGTTACGTGGGCTACGAAGAGGGCGGCCAGCTGACGGAGAAGGTGCGGCGCAAGCCGTTCTCGGTGGTTCTCTTCGACGAGGTCGAGAAGGCCCACCCGGACATCTTCAACTCGTTGCTGCAGATCCTGGAGGACGGTCGCCTGACCGACTCCCAGGGCCGGGTCGTGGACTTCAAGAACACGGTCATCATCATGACGACCAACCTCGGCACGCGGGACATCTCGAAGGGCTTCAACCTGGGCTTCGCGGCCACGGGTGACACGAAGTCCAACTACGAGCGGATGAAGAACAAGGTCTCGGACGAGCTCAAGCAGCACTTCCGTCCCGAGTTCCTCAACCGCGTGGACGACGTCGTCGTCTTCCCGCAGCTGACCCAGGACGACATCCTCCAGATCGTCGACCTGATGATCGGCAAGGTCGACGAGCGCCTCAAGGACCGGGACATGGGCATCGAGCTCAGCCAGTCCGCGAAGGACCTGCTGGCCAAGAAGGGTTACGACCCCGTGCTCGGCGCGCGTCCGCTGCGACGCACGATCCAGCGCGAGATCGAGGACTCGCTCTCCGAGAAGATCCTCTTCGGCGAGCTGCGTCCGGGCCACATCGTGGTCGTCGACACGGAGGGCGAGGGTGACGCCAAGACGTTCACCTTCCGCGGCGAGGAGAAGTCCCCGCTGCCGGACGTCCCGCCGATCGAGCAGGCGGCCGGCGGAGCCGGTCCGAATCTGAGCAAGGAGGCGTAACCCTTCGGGGATGCGCTGAGTCAAAGGGGCTGCCCCAGGACTTCGGTCCTGGGGCAGCCCCTTTGCCGTGCTCCCGTGATTCAGCGACCCCGGCGGTGGACGGTGACCTCGGCTTGCGGGAAGAGGCCGGCGTAGATGGCGTCGGCAGCCGGTGCGGCGTCCTCGGCGAAGTGGAGGCGCACCTCGTCCGCGTACGGGACGGCGGGGGCGAAGCAGCAGACGTGCTCCTCGGTTCCCGCCTCCAGGCGGAGGGTGAGGACGCGGATGCCTGGCAGCTCGCTGGACAGGCCGTGCGGGGGCAGGAGCCGGCCGCCGAGGGAGAGACGGGTGAGCGCGGGATGCCGGGCGAGCTGTTCCCAGTCGCGTGGGCCGAGCGCGGCCGTGTCGCTGGACAGGTTCGGCCAGGTCAGCTCGGGGAGCGCGCCCAGGCCGTTGAGTCCGGTGGCCTCCGTGGCGCCTCGGCCGAGGATGAGCTGGTCGAGCGGGGCCCCGACCGGCAGGAGCGCGGCGAGCGAGTCGCCGGGGACCGGCTGGATGACGCTGAGCGAGGAAAGGCTGGTCACCCGGGACAGGCAGGTGAGCCCGAGGGTCCGCTTCTCGCCGTGGAAGGTGACGAGGCCCGAGAGGCGTACGGGCTTGTCCACCTGGCCCGCGCCGGGGCCGTCACGGGTGAGGAGCTGCTTCACCAGAGGCGGGAGCACGCTCGACGCCAGGCGTGTGCCGAGGACTGCGGGATCCATCTGCGCGCCCCCCGAAAGGCCGTGAAACCAGGCGCTTCGGCGTAGCCCGCGTCACATTCGCGGGTCTCTGGATCTTGCCTCCCGGTGACATGGCGCACAGGTGTTTTGTCCGGTACTAGACGCAATAGTGGATGCGCTGCAGGGATGGGGGGTTGCTGCGGCATCGATGGGTTCTACCGAAATGTCCGTTTCTTGGATCGGTGGGGCATGTGGCCGGTGGGGCGCCGGAACGCAGGGGTTCGAAGTGGCCCTAAATCTGGAATCGGGGCATAAAACCGACAGGTCGCAGGGGGTCTTCGAGGGCCGTCAAGAGGTAGAAGTCCTGGTCTTTTGGTACGGCTTTGGGTAGTAGATGGGGCCTTTGAGTCGAGATGGGTTCCCGGGTTACCAATGAACAGCCAGCCCGGCACGTCACCAACGAGTGCCGGTCTGTTCCTGTCATCAACGCGGAGGTAATTCCCGAATGTCGAAGCGCACCATGACTCCTTCTTCCGGCTCGTCCCTGCTCCGTACTCGGGCGGCCGTCGTCACCGTCGCCATGGGAGCCACGGCGCTGCTGGGGGCCGGGGCCGCGGTCGCCGCCGAAAGCACTCAGGGAAGCGTCGCGCTGCCCAGCGTGGCTGCCGCTTCGGTCCAGGCGCAGGCCAAGGCCCAGGCCAAGGCCGCCGAGCAGGCCAAGGTTCACGCCGCGCAGGTCAAGCAGGCCGCGGCGAAGAAGGCCGTCAGCTGGATAGACCCGGTCAAGAGCTACGAGCTGTCCGCGGGCTTCGGCCTCGGCGGCAACATGTGGTCGCACAAGCACTCCGGCCAGGACTTCGCCGTGCCGATCGGCACCAACGTCATGGCCGCCCACGGCGGCACCGTCGTCAAGGCCGGCCCCTACGGCGGCGGCGACGGCCCGGCGTACGGCAACGCCATCGTGATCAAGCACGGCAACGGCACGTACTCGCAGTACGCGCACCTGTCCCGCATCGACGTGCGCATCGGCCAGACGGTCTCCACCGGTCAGCACATCGCGCTCTCCGGCAACACGGGTAACTCCAGCGGCCCGCACCTGCACTTCGAGATCCGCACGACCCCGAACTACGGTTCCGCGGTCAACCCGGTCAACTTCCTGAAGTCGATGGGCGTCGCCGTCTGACCTGCTGCGTGAGCGAGCTCATCCGCGTGGATGAGCTCACCCGCCCAGGGAGCACAACTGCATGACAGAACTCAGGCGTCCCGCTGCGCCTGGGTGACGAGATCGGTGGCGACCTCGAGGATGGCCTTGCGCTTTTCCTCGGGGTCGCCTTCGATGTCCTTGAGGACGAACAGGCCCGCGTGCATCGAGAAGATCGCGCTGAAGCAGCGGACCCGCTCGGTCATGGTGGCGTCCTCCGGCAGGAGCTGGTCGAGGAGCGCCTTCATGCGGTCCTTGAAGAGCTCGCCGATGCTCAGCTCGCGCATGGTCGCCTGGTTCTCCTGCATGAAGCGGAACAGCGGCCCCGCTCCGTGCAGTGCCAGGCTGTAGCGCTCCATGAGCTCCCGCTTGGTCTCCAGGGTGTCGGGCTGCTCCCGGCCCCACTCGATCAGCTCGTCGATGGGCCGCGTCAGGTCCTCGAAGAGGCTGACGACGATGTCTTCCTTGGTCTTGAAGTGGTAGTAGAGCGCCGCCTTGGTGACGTCGAGGTGCTCGGCGATCTCGCGCAGCGAGGTCTTCTCGTAGCCCTGCTCGGCGAACAGTTCCAGCGCCACGTCCTGGATGCGCTGCCGCGTGTTCCCGCGGCGCTGCTTGCTGCTGCCCATCTGTGGCTGCTCCTTCGTGCTGGTGGCGGGCCTTGGGCGAAAACTTACTTGACGCCCGGCTAGTTAGCGCTCTATCTTCCCTCAGTGTAGTCAACTTGCCGGGCGGCAAGTAAGTAGTGGCGAGTGAGCAACTGGGGAGTGGGGATCATGGCGGAGACCGGAACAGTGGCGGTGGACACCGGCGGGGGCGGCACGGCGGCCACCAAGGAGCGGCAGCCGCGCAGCGTGCGCGTAGTCCTGATGGCGTTGATGATCGCGATGCTGCTCGCGATGCTCGACAACATGATCGTCGGCACCGCGATGCCCACGATCGTCGGCGACCTGGGCGGCCTCGAACACCTCTCGTGGGTCGTGACCGCGTACACGCTCGCGACCGCCGCCTCGACCCCCATCTGGGGCAAGGTCGGCGACATGTACGGCAGGAAGGGCGCCTTCCTGACCTCGATCGTGATCTTCCTGATCGGCTCCGGGCTCAGCGGCATGGCCCAGGACATGAACCAGCTCATCGCGTTCCGCGCGATCCAGGGCCTCGGCGCCGGTGGCCTGATGGTCGGCGTCATGGCCATCATCGGTGACCTGATTCCGCCGCGGGAGCGCGGCAAGTACCAGGGCATGATGGCCGGCGTCATGGCGCTCGCCATGATCGGCGGACCGCTCGTCGGCGGCGCCATCACCGACAACTGGGGCTGGCGCTGGTCCTTCTACATAAACCTGCCGCTCGGCATCGTCGCCCTCGCCATGGTCACCGCGGTCCTGCACCTGCCGAAGAAGCGCTCCAAGGGGAAGATCGACTACCTGGGCGCCGCGCTGCTCACCGTCGGCATCACGTCGATCGTGCTCGTGACGACCTGGGGCGGATCGCAGTACGCCTGGGGCTCCGCCGTGATCATGGAGCTCGCCGCGATCGGTGTCGCCGCGCTCGTCGGCTTCCTCTTCGTCCAGACGAAGGCGGCCGAGCCGATCCTGCCGCTGCACATCTTCCGCAGCCGCAACTTCACGGTGATGTCCCTCATCGGCTTCATCACCGGCTTCGTGATGTTCGGCGCCGTGCTCTTCCTGCCGCTCTACCAGCAGACGGTGCAGGGAGCGAACGCGACCAACTCCGGTCTGCTGCTCCTGCCGATGCTGCTCTCGATGATGGTCGTCTCGCTGGTCGCGGGCCGCGTCACCACCAGCACCGGCAAGTACAAGGTGTTCCCGCTGGTCGGCAGCGTCCTGATGGTGGCCGGACTCTTCCTGCTCGCGCAGATGGACACGGAGACGACGCGCCTCACCTCCGGCCTGTACATGGCCGTGCTCGGTGCGGGCATGGGCTGCCTGATGCAGATCACGATGCTGGTCGCGCAGAACAGCGTCGAGATGAAGGACATGGGCGTCGCCTCGTCCTCCACGACCCTGTTCCGTACGCTCGGCTCCTCCTTCGGCGTCGCGATCATGGGCGCGCTCTTCAACAATCGCGTCCAGGACGTGATGGCCGAGCGGGCCGGGGCGATGGGCGGCAAGGTCGCGGAGCATTCCACGCAGCTGACGGCCGAGGGCCTGGCCAAGCTGCCGGACGTGGTGCGCGACGCCTACCTGCACGCGGTGTCGGCCGGTACGCACTCGGCGTTCCTGCTCGGTTCGGTCATCGCGATCCTGGCGCTGATCGCGGCGGTCTTCGTGAAGGAGGTGCCGCTGCGGGGCGCGGGCCCCGCCAAGGAGGCGCCGAGCTCTCCCGAGGCGGCGGGTCCGGCGGACGCGCAGCCGGTCGACATGGCCAAGGCCGGTACGGCTACGGCCGACGCGGCTGCGAACGGTACGGCCACGGCCGACGCGAAGCCGGTCGAGGGGGTCGCGGCCGGGGACGCCGCGGCGGACGGCAGGACGGTCTCCGAGACCGTCTGAGCGGGTCGTCCCGATCCTCCTCGGCTTGTGTGAAGGCCCCCGGTGCGCTGATGTGCACCGGGGGCCTTCGCCGTGCCGAGGCCGTTGTCAGTGGGGCGTGCCAGCATCGGTGACGTGGAGAAATTGCGGCAGCTGCGGCTCGCCAAGGACGCGATGGACCGCGATTGGGCCGAGGCCGGGCTCGACCTGGACGCGGTGGCGGCCCATGCCGGTTATTCGCGCTACCACTTCGTGCGGTGCTTCAAGGAGGCGTACGGGGAGACGCCGGGGCAGTATCTGACGCGCCGTCGGATCGAGCGGGCCGAGGAGATGCTGAGATCGGCGGACCTGTCGGTCACGGAGATCTGCGGCCTCGTGGGATTCAGCAGCCTGGGCACGTTCTCGTCCCGGTTCAAGAGACAGACGGGCCTGACACCGAGCGAGTACCGGGCGAAGCACGTGGGGCGCGGGGCGGCGCTCATCCCCGGGTGTTACGCGATGTTGTGGGCCGGCGGCTTCCCCGGCAGGGGGCCGTCCGGGAGTACGGGTCAGGGGGCCGGCGAGGAGCGCAATTCTGGAGAAGCGGAGGCGGGGGGCGACTGCCTACGGTGACAGGGCACGGCCGGATCCGCCGGCGCGTGGCCCGACCACTGCGGAGCGCATCATGATCAAGGGACTCGCCATTTCCACCGTCTGGGTTCTCGACCAGGACCGGGCCAAGGAGTTCTACACCGAGAAGCTGGGACTCGAGGTGCGTACGGACATGACCATGGGCGAGGGCGGTATGCGCTGGCTGACCGTGGGCGCCAAGGACCAGCCCGACGTCGAGCTGACGCTGATGGTGCCCGGGGTGCCCGCGATGGACCCCGAGTCGGCCGAGGCGGTGAAGAAGCTGGTCTCCAAGGGCATTCTCGGGGCCGGCGTCCTGGTCACGGACGACATCCACGGGGACTACGAGCGGCTCAAGGGGCGCGGGGTGCAGTTCCTCCAGGAGCCGCAGGAGCGCCCGTACGGGACCGAGGCGATCTTCCGCGACGACTCCGGGAACTGGTTCTCGTTCACGCAGCGGAACGAGGGGCTAGACCTCGACAAGGAGTGGGCCACCAGCTGAGACCTCTCGTTCGGAGCCGCCCTCAGTCCGGCAGGCGCAGCATCGGGAAGCTTCCCGTGTTCGTCGGCGCGTGCTCCGGCAGCCACAGCACCGCGACCGCCCCCTCGGACGGAGTCATCGAAGGAGCGCCCGGCGGGCGCACGTTGCGGAAGGTGAGGCGGGCGCCGAGCACGCGCGCCTGACCCGCGGCGATCGTGAGACCGAGACCGTGCCCGTGGCCCGCGCGGTCCGCCGCGCCCGTACGGAAGCGGCTCGGCCCCTCGTCGAGCAGCTCCTCCGGGAACCCGGGCCCGTGATCGCGCACACGCACCACCCGGCCCTCGACGCTGACCTCGACCGGCGGCTTGCCGTGCTTCGCGGCGTTGGCGAGGAGGTTGAAGAGGATGCGTTCGAGGCGGCGCGGGTCGGTGGTGACCTCCGACTCGTGCACCACGCTCACCCGTACGTCCGCGTGGCGCGCGCCGACCCGCCGCGTCACGAACTCGCCCAGCAGCAGGTCCTGGAGCTCGGCGCGCTCGGCCGCGCTGTCCAGACGCGCCACTTCGAGCACGTCCTCGACGAGGGTGCGCATCGCCTGGGCCCGGTCCTTGACCAGCTCGCTCGGGCGTCCGGGCGGCAGCAGCTCGGCCGCGGTGAGCAGTCCGGTCACCGGCGTACGCAGCTCGTGCGCGATGTCCGCGGTGACCCGGCGCTCGGCCTCGAGGCGCTGCTTCAGGGCGTCGGCCATCGCGTCGACGGCCTGCGCGAGATCGTCGGTCTCGTCGCGTACGACGCCGCCGATGGCGTCCCCGACCCGTACGTCGGTCCGCCCCTGCGCGACCTCCCTGGCCGCGGACGCCGCCTTGCGCAGGCGCCGTGACACCTGGCCGCCGATGAGCACGCCGAGGGCGCACCCGCCGAAGACCACCGAGATCGAGCCGATGATCAGGGCCTGGTCGAGGTCCTTCATGACGGTGGCGCTGCGGTCGGTGAAGCGGGTGTGCACGGACAGCAGGCGCCCGTCGCCGAGCGGGACCGCGGCCCATATGTCGGGTACGCCGCCGACCTGTTCGGAGACGAAAGTGGCGCGCCGCCCGGCCATCGCCTTCTTGCGCAGGTCAGGGGGTATGCCCGGGTCGTCGACCTTGAAGCCGACGGGGAGGCCGCGTCCGGTGGCCTCGTACTGGCGCGCCACGAACTGGATGCGTTCGTCCTGCACGTCGCGCGCGTTGTCCAGCATCGAGACGCGCGCCGCGTTGTGCACGACCAGGCTCAGGGCGACGGCGACGAGCGCCCCGACCAGGGCGATGGCGACGCTGATCTTCCAGCGGACCCCGGTGTGCAGCACCGGGCGCAGCCGTCTCAGCGGCAGCCGCAGCGGCTGCCCGAGCCGGGCGCGCACGGTCGCGGCGGCCCCCCTCATATCCCGATCCCGTTCCTCGTGAGACAGCGAATGACCCGGCCGGCACATGCACCGACCGGGTAACCGATTTTCCGGACACCCGGCCCGGACAAGCCACCCGGTCCCGACAAGCCACCCGGTCCCGACAAGCCACCCGGCCCCGACACGACACCTCGACCCGGCACGGCCCGTCAGGCCTTGAGCTTGTAGCCGAAGCCGCGGACCGTTTCGATCCGGTCCTGGCCGATCTTCGTGCGCAGCCGCTGCACATGGACGTCGACGACGCGGGTGTCCCCGCCCCAGCCGTAGTCCCACACGCGTTCGAGGAGCTTGTCGCGGGAGAGGACGGTGCCGGGCGCGGACGAGAACTCCAGGAGCAGCCGCATCTCGGTCGGCGTCAGCGCGACCGTGGCCCCCTCCTTGCGGACCTCCATGCCCTCGGTGTCGATCTCCAGATCGCCGAAGTGCAGGACACTGGCGGTCGTGCCGGAGCCGTCAGGGACGGCCGGCGCCGCGCCGGACGCCGACCCGCTCGCGTGCCCGAAGCGCCGCAGGACGGCCCGGATCCGCGCCACGAGGACGGCCCCGTCGAACGGCTTGGTCACGTAGTCGTCCGCGCCGGCCTCCAGGCCGAGCACCACGTCGATCGAGTCGGCCCGCGCCGACAGCATGATCACGGGGACGGTGGACTCGTCACGGATGCGGCGGCACAGACTCACGCCGTCCAGGCCCGGCACCATCACATCGAGCAGCGCGATGTCGGGCCGGTTCGCGCGGAACGCCTCCAGGCCCGCGAGGCCGTCCGGCATGGCTGTGACCACGAAGCCGTCCCGCTCGAGGGCGAGCTGGGTGGCCTCGCGGATGACGTCGTCGTCCTCGACGAAGAGGACGTGAGTGTGCTCTGCCATCCGAATCCGCTGCTCCTGATACGTCGTCCGAAAAGTGGTCTGGTCCGTCATCTGCATGGTCGGGGCTGTCCGGCCCGCCGCTCAGTTGTCGGACGGCTCGGGCGTGTCCCCGTTCACCGCGTTGCTGTAGTCGTTGTGCGTTCTGGCCTGCTCGACGAACCGGCCGGTGGTCCAGCGGTACGTCAGGACGTCCTCACCCGAGGGATACGCCACCGAGTCGCCCTTCTCGTACACCTGCTTGGTGACGACGAGGTCGCCCCGGTCTATCTCCGCGTACACCGGAGGCTCCTCGGCCTTGAAGACGTTCTCGTACTTCCCGCCGGTGTCGCGGTACACGTAGCTGCCGATGCTGACGGCGTCTCCGCAGGTCATGACGTTGACCACGACGTCGCTCGACGTGTTCCCCGTCAGGTTCCCGTAGGACACGTCGACCGGGTACTCGTGCCCCACGCAGGGCTTGAGGTCGCGCTTGACCTCCGTGCTCACCGCCGGGTCGTTCTTGACGAGCCGGACCGCGTTCACCGTCTTGGGCGCAGGGGAGGACGGGGAGGACGACACGGCCTTCGGGGCGGCCGAGGGCCCCGGGTCGGAGCGGGCGGGCCCTTCGTCGCGGGCGCCGGTGCCGCCGGCCGAGCAGGCCGTGAGGGCGCCGAGGAAAAGGCCGATGGCGGCGAGCGCGGCCACCGCCGTACTCCCCGCCTTCAGGACCCGACCGGCACGTATGCCTAGGCCGCGCAACGCTCCGTCTCCTCCCGTTCGAGCACGCGGTGGCCGGACTCGTGGCGGTCCCGGCTCTCCAGCTCCTCGCGGAGCCGGGCCAGCGCCCGGTGCAGCGTGCTCTTCACGGTTCCGGCCGACATGCCGAGGGCGGCGGCCGTCTCCTCTGTGGACATCTGCTCCCAGTGTCGCAGCACCACCACGCTGCGCTGCTTGGGAGCCAGCACCTTCATGATGTCCATGAGGAGCGCGCGATCGGCGTGCTGCTCGGTCGAGTCGTCGATGCTCGCGTCGGGCAGCTGTTCGGTGGGCACCTCTTCGAGCTTGCGGGCGCGCCACCACTCCGTACGCGTATTGATCATGACCCGGCGCAGATAGGCGTCGGCGAGGCGCTTGTCGGCTATGCCGTCCCAGCGGCCGAACGTCCGCACCAACGCCGTCTGGAGCAGGTCCTGGGCGTCGACAGGGTCCGGCACGAGGCGCCGGGCGCTGCGCAGCAGGGCGTCCTGCCGAGTGCGGACGTACTCCTCGAACTCGAGCACCTCGCCGTGCGCCATGCCAACCGCCTCCCGTTCGCGAACCGTTCGCGCTTTCCCTGTCCGTCACCTGTGGGTGATCGGTACACGGAAGAAGCTACGGAGGCGTTGTCACGGGGTTGTCCGCTTCAGCCTGCGGCGGGCGCACGGCTGGCCGTCGGTTGTGTAACAGACGTAAGTCGTGGGTAAACCCGTACGCCCGTCAGCTCAGCGGCAGCCGGTAGAAGCCGTCCGGCAGCGGCTCCACGAGCCCGTCCGCCACGAGCCCGTCGAGGGCGCGCGCCCGCTGCACCGGCTCGTCCCACACGCGGTCCAACGCCGCCTGGGGAACCGGCGAGACGGCTTCCCGCAGCACGGCCAGCAGCTTCCCGCGCACCTGCCGGTCCGTGCCTGCGTACGTCTGCCCGCGGCGCGGCGGACCCACGTGGTCGGGCTTGCCGGCGAGCCGCCACGCGCACTGGGCGGCGATGGGGCAACGGTGGCAACTCTCGTTCTTCGCCGTGCAGATGAGGGCGCCGAGCTCCATGGAGGCGGCGGCCCAGCGCGAGGCCGTCGACTCCTGCTCGGGCAACAGGGCTCGGGCGAGCTTGCGTTCGGCCGCAGTCGTGGCGTTCGGCGGGTACTGCACACCGCTCACGGCCCGCGCGAACACGCGCCGTACGTTCGTGTCGAGGACGGCGTGCCGCTGCCCGTACGCGAAGGAGGCCACGGCGGCGGCCGTGTACTCACCGATGCCGGGCAGCGCGAGCAGTTGGGAGTGAGCGGAGGGTACGTCGCCGCTGTGCCGTTCCGTTATGGCGACGGCGGCGCCGTGCAACCGCAGCGCGCGGCGGGGATAGCCGAGTCTGCCCCAGGCGCGCACGGCCTCGCCGGGCGCCTCCTTGGCCAGATCGGCGGGGCGCGGCCACCGTGCGAGCCACTGCTCGTACACGGGAAGGACGCGGCTCACCGGCGTCTGCTGGAGCATGAACTCGCTGACCATCACGCCCCAGGGACCCGCGTCGGGGCGGCGCCACGGCAGGTCGCGGGCATTCTCCGCGAACCAGTCGATGACGGGAGCGTGCAGGGACTCGGTGCTGGTGTTCGTGGGCGCAGTCATGGCAGGACGATCCTGCCATGGGGAGCGGGGACGGCGCGGCCACGCTGTGACGCAAACGGGTTGGCTCGGCCTCGCTTCGCTTGACGCCCACCCTGACGATCGGCAGGGGCGGCGTCCCGGTCGGCGCTTGTACCTTCGGAAGACGTGAGACCTCAGCCCGCAGTAGCGGGCCCCTTGCACTGGGCGGCCTGGCCGTCCCCGTCGCCGCCGCAGAGCGCCTAGGCCTGGAGCGAAGCCCGCTGTGGGAGCAGCTCACCGGCTTCGCGGTGCTGGCCGCCACGACAGCCCTGCACCGCACCTGGCCCGCGACGGCGTTCCTGTTCGCGGCCGCACCGGGCATCGCGACGTCCCCCTCCCTCTTCACACTCTCGTACGGCAGCGCGCCGGCGGTCTTCGCCTTCCTGCTGGGCCGGCGCGGCATGGCGACGGGTGCCGCGCTGCTCTCGAACGCAACCGGCACCACCACCACTCACACCACCCGCGCCACATACCGAGTGATCCAGGAAGCTCTGGCTCTGACGAATGCGGCGAAACATGCCCCCGGAGCCCCGCCACCGACTGGAGAAGAGCGTGTCCCCCGGACCAGGCACGACAGACCAGGTGCAGGAACAAAAACGGGAGGGGGCGAGATGATCCGAGTCCTGCTGACGGACGACGAAGCGATGATCCGGGCGGGTGAGCGCGATCCTCGCGGCAGGCGGCAGGCGGCAGGCGGCAGGCGGCAGGCGGCAGGCGGCAGGCGGCAGGCGGCAGGCGGCAGGCGGCAGGCGGCAGGCGGCAGGCGGCAGGCGGCAGGCGGTGATCGGCGACGTCGAGGTGGTGGCGGAGGCGGCGGACGGCCGTGAGGCGGTGAGCTTGGCGCAGGCCCACCGCCCCGACGTGGCGCTCCTGGACATCCGTATGCCACGCCTGGACGGGCTGGAGGCGGCGGAGGAGACAGTACGAGCCGTGCCGGGCACGGCGGTGGCGATGGGCGCCGCGTTCCTGTCACCGAAGGTGGCGCGCCACGTGATCGACGGCTTCGGGGCACAGTGCCTGGGCCGAGAGGCAGCGGCCAGGGCGCGCGTGGCCGCGCTCACCCCACGTGAACGGGAGGAGGTGCTGGGCCTGGTGGGCGCGGGCCCCTCGAACCCGGAGATCGCGCGCCGCCTGCACCTGGTGGAGGGCACGGTGAAGGCCTACGTGAGCGCGGTCCTCGACCGTCTGGAGGTCAGGAACGGAGTGCAGGCGGCCAGCGTGGCGTGCGAGGCGGGCCTGGTCTGATCACCGCCGGTGACCGCCGACGGCCGCATACCCGCTCACCACCCCCGACCCGGCGAACCAGCGGACAACCTCACTACCGGACCCCCGCATGGCCACGACGACCCGAGCCCCACTCCCCACACAGAGCCGCACCGTGACGAACGAGACAAGAGCCCCGACCGCCAGCCCCACCGCCACGTCGTGCGGGTAGTGGACGCCGACGAAGACGCGGGAGAAGGCCATGAGGAGGGCGAGAGGGACGGTGAGCCGGCCGATGGCGGGCCAGGCGAGGGTGAGGCCGACGGCGGAGGCGGCCGCGATGGTGGCGTGGTTGCTGGGGAACGACCAGTCGCCATGAGGCGGACACGCGACAAGAGAGGTCAGGGCGTCGGAAACGGCCCGGCAGGGACGCTCTTCGTCGACACCGGACTTGACCAGCTCGCTGCACACGTAGGCGAGGCCGGTGGCCAGCGGGGCGAGCACCGCGACGGCCAGGGCCCGTGGATCACCGCGCCGGGCCCGCCACCAGACGGCGACGAAGAGCACGGCGAAGACCAACAGCCCCAGCTCGGTGAACACCTCCATGAGGTGCTGGAACCACGACGGGGTGTCGTGGGCGAAGCCGGTGATGTCGCGATAGAGGTCGGAGTCGAAGATTCCCATGACACGGGCGGTACGTAATGCCCCAGCACCATCACATCCTGCGATGGTCTCGTCCCGTACCTGACGAAAGACAGGGGTTGTCCCCGCGCCGGAACCGCCGCCCGGGACTATGATCCGCAAAACTCAGGGGCCGTGGCGGCGGGTGGGGGCGGGAGAACGGACGGATCTCTCGTACAGTTTGCGCCGTGGGATCTCTGCGCAATCCGATCGGGCCGCTTCCCTCCACCATTTACTGGCGACGGAGGGCCGTTCTGCTGTCCATGGTGGCGCTGCTCGCGCTGCTGATCGTATGGGCCGTCAACTCCGGTGGCGGAGGCAGCAAGACCGGCGCCGGTGGCTCGAACGGCAAGGACACCGCGCCCTCCTCCATCACGCCCGGCCCCTCCGGGTCCGGACCGGCGATCAGCCAACACCCGGGCGGCCGCGACGAGTCGGGCGGCGGCGGTGACGACGGTTCCTCCGACGGCGCCAACGGCGACGGTTCGGGCTCCGGCACGGCCGGCTCAGGGGCGGGACCCGATGACGGTGCGAAGGGCGGGACAGGCGCGGGCGACCGGCTCCCCGCGGGCTCAAGTCTCCCCGACTGCACGACAGGCGGCGTGACGCTGACGCTGCGCAGCGTCCACAACTCGTACGCGCCGGGCGAGAAGCCGAAGTTCGAGCTGGCCGCCAAGAACACGACGGCGAAGGACTGCAAGGTCGATCTGGGCCCGAAGAGCGCGGTCCTGACGGTCACTCAAGCATCCAGCGACACCGAGATCTGGTCCTCCGCCGACTGTCCCAAGGGTGCCGGCAGCCTCCTGCTACGCGTACCGGCAGGCGCCCACATCACGCACACGGTCGAGTGGGACCGCAAGGCCAGCGCCCCCGAGTGCGCAACCCCGAAGACGGGCCCGGCAACGCCAGGCACCTATCTGGTAGAGGCAAAGGCACCCCAACTCCCCAAGGCCCAGGCATCCTTCGTACTGGCCAAGGACTGACACCACCACCCCTCTGACGGAACGATCAGCGGAAACCGCCCGAGGCGCCCACCGGCGATCAGCCGCGTACGAGAGGGGCGGGCCGGCGAGCGCCCCACCGGCGATCAGCCGCGTACGAAACGGGAGGGGCCGTGGCGGGATGTGCGCGCGGAGCCACCAGCACCACGTACAGGTAATCAGCTGGGTGACGAGGCCCCGTAGAACAGCGAGCACGTACATCCCGGCGCGGTCCCGCACCCGAAGACGGCGGGGCGAGCCCACCGGGCCGCACTCGGCCCCCGCCCCAGCCCCCGCAAGCAGCCCCGAGAGGCGCCCCAAGGCGCCCCTGGGAGAAGCCTCTAGACGTACCGCTCCAGGATCGACGACTCGGCCAACCGCGAGAGCCCTTCCCGCACGCTCCGGGCACGGGCCTCCCCGACGCCGTCCACGGCCTGCAGATCATCGACGCTGGCGGCGAGCAGCTTCTGCAGCCCCCCGAAGTGCTCGACAAGCCGGTCGATGATGGCCCCGGGCAGCCGAGGCACCTTCGCCAACAGCCGGAACCCGCGAGGCGAAACGGCCGAGTCCAGGGTCTCCGGAGACCCGGTGTACCCCAACGCGCGTGCCACAGTGGGCAGTTCGAGAAGCTCGGCATGTGTCAGCGCGTCGAGCTCGAACAGCGCCTCGTCGACGGTCCGGGACCGCTTGGCCGTAGGTTCGGGCACATAGTCCCGAACGACGAGCTCCCGCTCGGGCTCCACCCCGGCGATCAACTCGTCGAGCTGAAGGGCGAGCAGTCGGCCATCCGTCCCGAGCTCCACCACGTACTCGGCGATCTCGGTGGCGATGCGCCGCACCATCTCCAGCCGCTGCGCGACCGCGGTCACATCCCGCACGGTCACGAGATCCTCGATCTCGAGCGCGGAGAGCGTCCCGGCCACCTCGTCCAAGCGGAGCTTGTACCGCTCAAGAGTGGCAAGCGCCTGATTCGCCCGCGAGAGAATCGCGGCCGAGTCCTCGAGGACGCGCCGCTGCCCGTCCACGTAAAGGGCGATGAGCCGCATCGACTGAGACACCGAGACCACGGGGAAGCTGACCTGCTTGCTCACCCGGTCCGCGGTGCGGTGCCGCGTGCCCGTCTCCTCCGTGGGGATCGTGGGGTCGGGCACCAACTGGACGCCCGCCCGAAGGATCTTGGTGATGTCCTTGTCGATGACGATGCCGCCGTCGAGCTTGCACAGCTCGCGCAGACGCGTCGCGGTGAACTCGACGTCCAGGATGAAACCGCCGGTACACATCGACTCGACGGTCTTGTCCCAGCCGAGAACGATGAGTCCGCCGGTGTTGCCGCGGAGGATTCGCTCGAGGCCGTCACGCAGCGCCGTACCGGGCGCGACCGCGCTCAGTGAGGCGCGCATCAGCCCATCGGCACCGGAGCTCCCGCCGGACTTGCCGGGAGCTGCTGCCCGGTCGTTGGCTGCCACTGCACTCCTCCGGTCGCAGATGTCGCAGATATCGCAGAAGTCCCAGATCTTGCGAAACGCACAGATCTTGAATGCCCAGGGTTCGTACGCACGGGCGAGACCAGGGCAAAGTCTACCGGCGCTCCTCCGTCTCCCGTGGGGCCTCTCGGCGACGGCTCCTGGGCAGCACGCGCAGAGCGTCCCCCATGTCGGCGACTTCGGTGACCTTCATACCGGCGGGCACCTTGCCCGGATCGCTCGGCACGAGGGCGTGGGTGAAGCCGAGCCGGTGCGCCTCGGCGAGCCGGCGCTGCACGCCGGTCACCCGTCTGACCTCGCCCGCGAGGCCGACTTCACCGATCGCGACGAGGTTCTTGGGGAGCGGGGTGTCGCTGGCGGCGCTGGCGAGGGCGAGGGCGATGGCGAGGTCCGCGGCGGGCTCGGAGAGCTTCACGCCGCCGACGGTCGCGGAGTAGATGTCCCGCTTTCCCAGGGCACTGATCCGCCCGCGCTGCTCGAGGACGGCGAGCATCATCGAGACGCGAGACGTCTCCAGGCCGGATGTGGTGCGCCGAGGGGACGGGATCTGGGAGTCGACGGTGAGGGCCTGAACCTCGGCGACGAGAGGCCGCCGCCCCTCCAGGGTGACGGTCAGGCAGGTGCCCGGGACGGGTTCGTCGCGGCGGGTGAGGAACAGCCCGCTGGGGTCGGCGAGTCCGGTGATGCCTTCGTCGTGCAACTCGAAGCAGCCGACCTCGTCGGTCGTCCCGTACCGGTTCTTCACGCCGCGTACGAGGCGCAGGCGCGCGTGCCGGTCGCCTTCGAAGGAGAGGACGACGTCCACGAGGTGCTCGAGGAGGCGGGGTCCGGCGATGGCGCCGTCCTTGGTGACGTGACCCACGAGGAGGGTGGCCATGCCACGCTCCTTGGAGGCGCGGATCAGGGCGCCGGCGACCTCGCGGACCTGGGCCATGCCGCCGGGGGCGCCGTCGATCTCGGGGGAGGCGACGGTCTGCACGGAGTCCATGATCAGGAGGCTGGGCTTGACGGCGTCCAAGTGGCCGAGGACCGCGGACAGGTCGGTCTCGGCGGCGAGATACAGATGGTCGTCGATCGCCTTGATGCGGTCGGCGCGCATCCGGACCTGGCTGGCCGACTCCTCGCCCGTGACGTACAGGGTGCGGTGCTCGTCGCTGGCGGCCTTGGCGGCGACGTCGAGCAGGAGGGTGGACTTGCCGACGCCGGGCTCGCCCGCGACCAGGACGACGGCGCCGGGGACGAGGCCCCCGCCGAGGACCCGGTCGAGCTCGGGCACGCCGGTGGAGCGGGCGGTGGCCTGCCGGGCGTCGACCTGGCCGATCGGGACGGCGGACGTCGTGACCCGGCCGGGCGCGGTCGTCCGCACGGCGGGCGCGCCGTACTCCTCGACCGTCCCCCACGCCTGGCACTCGCCGCAGCGACCCAGCCATTTCGCCGTCTGCCAGCCACACTCGGTGCAGCGGTAGGACGGTCGGTCCTTGCCGGATTTCGTACGGGCAGCCATGCACGGAACCGTAACCGAGGCCACTGACAACGCAGCGCCGACCACCACCCCGCCCGCCCCCGCCACCTCTCCCGCCACCGCCCGGAGGGCCCCGCGCCGGGCGTGCTCCCGTGCGCCCCGGCGCACATACATGCGCCGAGCGCATGTTCCCCCGTACGGAATTTGGTATTCCCGTCCCCTTTTGAGGGATCGTTTCACCCGTATGGATTAAATGTCCTCAAGGGGGAGGAAGGGGGCGGCGCCACCCGCCTACGGTCGCACGGGTGATGACCAGCAGGCCGGAAATCCCCACGCAGACCACCGGCGCACACCGGGCGCACCGCGACGGGCGCGGGCGACCTGCGCCGCGGACCGTGACCCAGCGCCCGACATCGCGCTACGAGCCCTATCTGGACGGCCTGTTCACGTACTGCCTGTCCGTCCTGTGCGATCACGACGACGCCATCGCGGCGCTGGGCGACGCCTTGGCGCTCGCCGAACGCCGCGGCTCACGCGGCCCCGAAACCGAGAGCGACCGTAAGGCGTGGCTGTACGCGCTCGCGCGGTGGTCGTGCCTGCGGGCCCTGGCGGAGGCGAAGCGCCGCAGACAGGGGGCGCACGTCTCGGGCCGGCCCCACCCCGAAGCCCCGCACGCCAAAGAGGCCCCTTCCGAAGAGATCCAGGCGCGGCGCCGCCGAGAGCTCGCGCTCCTGGCCTGGCCGGAGGCCGCCGGTACGACGCCCGAGCAGCGCGAGGCGCTGGAGCTGGCCGTACGGCATCAGCTGTCGCCCCGAGAGGTCGCCGCCGCACTCGGCACGGACCCGGGTCTCACCCGGGAACTGCTCGCCTCCGCCGCCTGCGAGGTGGAACGCACTCGCGCCGCCCTCGCCGTGGTGGAGACGGGCACCTGCCCGAGCGTCGCCCGCCTCACCGGAGACAACCAGCTGCTGCTGAGCTCCGCCCTGCGCCGCGAACTGGTCCGGCACGTCGACGACTGCCCCCGCTGCCGCCGCACCGCCGAGCGCGCCGCCCCCGGCGCCTGGCCCGGCACGGCCGTCACCCCGGCCGCCCTGCCCCTCGCCACGGCCCCGCGCGAGGCCCTGCACCGGGCGATGGCCCACGCCGACCGCCCCCAGCGAGGCGCGGCCCCCCGCTTCGACCGGCGCGGCTTCCCGATGGACCCCAAGGACAGGGCGGCCCGCCGGGACCGGCTACGCACGCGTGCCGTCACGACGACGGTCGTCGCCACCGTCGTGGCCGCCCCGGTGCTGGCGCTGTGGGCGGCGTACCGGGGTGCACCTCAGACGGGCGAGGGTCAGGACGGGCGCTCGATCAGCGCGAGCGAGGCCGGCGACCCGGGCGGGCTCGACGGCAACGGCGCGGACGGTGCTTACGAGAACGCGGGCAACGCGCGCACGACCCCCGACCCGCGTTTCACCGCGGGCAGCCGCTCCCCGGACGTCTCCGTGGAGGTCATCAGCCCCGGCGGGCCCTCGCAGTCCGGCCCGGGCCGGCTCACCGTGGAAGCGCAGCCGAGCGGCTCCGCGACCCTCATCACGCTGACGGCGTCCGGGAGTTCACCGGTCCACTGGTCCGCACACACCGGAGCCGGCTGGCTCTACCTGACGAGCAGGTCGGGAACCCTGCGGCCCGGAGAGTCGTTCACGATCCGGGTGTACGTCGATCACGACCGGGAGCCCGCCGGTCACTGGTCGGCGCGCATCGGCATCGACCCCTCAGGGGCAGTCATCTCAATAGAGGGACACGGGAGTTCGGGCCCCTCGCACCCCGGCACCTCGGACCCGGGCCCCGACCCGTCGAACACGGGAAACCCGGGCCCCGGCCCGTCCGACCCCACGCCGTCCGGCCCGGGCCCGTCCGACCCGGACCCCACACCGTCCGACCAGAGCCCCACGCCGTCCGGCCCGTCACCGAGTCCGTCGGCCCCCACGGACTCGTCACCGCCGCCGAGCGACGGCGGCGGCGCGAGCCCGAGCGGCGGCTAGCGCGGGCCCGGCGGGAGCCTGCGGGGGCAGTTCTCAGGAAGCGGTGGTGGGATCCGCCGGATGCGGCGCGAGCAGCGGCAGCTGGGAGGCCAGACGCTCCTCGCACAGCTCGACGAGACGGTCGTAGCCCTCCTTGCCCATGAGCTCGGTCAGCTCGGGCCGGTAGGAGACGTACACCGGGTCGCCCGCCCCGTGGGCCGACGTCGCCGAGGTGCACCACCAGTGCAGATCGTGGCCGCCCGGGCCCCAGCCGCGGCGGTCGTACTCACCGATGGACACCTGGAGCACACGGGTGTCGTCGGGCCGGTCGATCCACTCGTAGGTCCGGCGGACCGGCAGCTGCCAGCACACGTCCGGCTTGGTCTCCAGGGGCTCGCGGCCCTCCTTGAGCGCCAGGATGTGCAGCGAGCAGCCCGCGCCGCCCTTGAAGCCGGGCCGGTTCTGGAAGATGCACGAGCCGTTGTACGGGCGGGTCTGGCGCTCGCCGTCCTCGTCCTTGGAGACCCAGCCCGTCTGCGAACCGACCTCGTGGTTCTGCCAGATGTCGGGCGTGAGCCGCGCCACGAACCCGGCGACGCGCTTCTCGTCGTCCTCGTCGGAGAAGTGGGCGCCGAGCGTGCAGCAGCCGTCGTCCGCGCGGCCCGCCTGGATGCCCTGGCAGCCGCTCCCGAAGATGCAGCTCCAACGCGAGGTCAGCCACGTCAGGTCGCAGCGGAAGATCTGCTCGTCGTCCGCGGGGTCGGGGAACTCGACCCAGGCGCGGGCGAAGTCCAGACCCTTCTCGTCAGGGGCGGAACCTTTCCTCGATGACACCTTCGGCGATGAACCCTTCGTCCCGGACTGCTTTGTCCCTGATTCCTTGGACTTCGGCGCCTTCGACGGCTTAGTGGCCGACTTGGCTTCCTTGTCGCTCTTACCGCGCTTGTCGCTCTTGTCGGCGTTCGCCTTTTTCGTCTTTGGCACGGTTCCAGGGTAAGCGCGCTGCGGTGCCCTCGGGGACTGACGCCTGTCCTACGCGCAGTAGCGTTCCGTATATGAGACTCGGTGTCCTCGACGTGGGTTCGAACACGGTGCACTTGCTTGTGGTGGACGCGCACCCGGGCGCGCGCCCGCTGCCCGCGCACTCGCACAAGGCGGAGCTGCGGCTCGCGCAACTCCTCGACGACCGCGGCGCCATCGGCCCCGACGGCGTGGCCCGGCTGACCGCCACCGTGCGGGACGCCTTGGAGGCGGCCGAGGACAAGGGTGTCGAGGACCTCGTGCCCTTCGCCACCTCGGCCGTACGCGAGGCCAGCAACGCCGACGAGGTCCTCGCCCGGGTCAAGGAGGACACCGGCGTCGAGCTCCGCGTCCTCACCGGCGAGGAGGAGGCCCGGCTCACCTTCCTCGCGGCCCGTCGCTGGTTCGGCTGGTCGGCCGGGAAACTGCTCGTCCTGGACATCGGCGGCGGCTCCCTCGAGATCGCGTACGGCATCGACGAGGAACCCGACGCCGCGGTGTCGCTGCCGCTCGGGGCGGGGCGCCTGACGGCGGGCTGGCTGCCGAGCGACCCGCCGGACCCCGCGGACATCAAGGCGCTGCGTAGGCATGTACGCGCGCAGATCGCGCGCTCGGTCGGCGAGTTCACGCGCTTCGGCAAGCCCGATCACGTCGTGGCCACGTCCAAGACGTTCAAGCAGCTCGCGCGTCTGGCCGGAGCGGCCCGTTCCACCGAGGGCCTGTACGTCCAGCGGGAGCTGAAGCGCAAGTCCCTGGAGGACTGGGTGCCGCGTCTGGCCGCGATGACGGAGGCGGAGCTCGCCGAGCTCCCCGGGGTCTCAGAGGGCCGCGCGGGCCAGCTGCTCGCGGGCGCGCTGGTGGCCGAGGGGGCCATGGACCTGTTCGGGGTCGAGACCCTGGAGGTCTGCCCTTGGGCGCTCCGGGAGGGCGTGATCCTCAGGCGGCTCGACCACATGCCGACGGTCTGACGGGACGTACCGCAGCCGGAGGCCGGGCCGCGGCCACGGACAGCCGGGCCGCGGCCACGGACAGCCGGGCCGCGGCGGCTCCCGTCGCCGCCCGGTCCACCGACCCGGGGCCCGCCCTGCGGCGCGCCGCCGTCCTGAGGCGCACCCCACGGCACCCGCGGGCCGACCACCTCCCCGGGGCTCAGCCGGGGCCCGTACTCTGTCTCCGTGGCAGAACCAGTAGTGCGCATCCCGGATGCGAAGGTCGCCCTGTCGACGGCCTCGGTCTATCCGGAGTCGACGGCGACGGCCTTCGAGATCGCGGCACGCCTGGGCTACGACGGCGTCGAGGTCATGGTCTGGACCGACCCCGTCAGCCAGGACATCGAGGCCCTGCGCCGGCTCTCCGACTACCACCAGGTCCCGATCCTCGCCGTGCACGCGCCCTGTCTGCTGATCACCCAGCGCGTCTGGTCCACGGACCCGTGGACCAAGCTCCAGCGCGCGAAGTCGGCGGCCGAGAAGCTGGGCGCGTCCACGGTCGTCGTCCACCCGCCCTTCCGTTGGCAGCGCCAGTACGCGCGCGACTTCGTCGACGGCATCTGGCGCATGGCCGACGAGACGGACGTCCGCTTCGCTGTCGAGAACATGTACCCCTGGCGCTACCGCGACCGCGAGATGCTCGCGTACGCCCCCGACTGGGACGTCACCAAGGACGACTACCGGCACTTCACGATCGACCTCAGCCACACCGCGACGGCCCGCACCGACGCGCTGGCGATGATCGACCGCATGGGCGACCGCCTCGGCCACGTCCACCTCGCGGACGGCAGGGGATCGGCGAAGGACGAGCACCTGGTCCCCGGCCGCGGCACGCAGCCCTGCGCCGAGCTCCTGGAGCGCCTCGCCCTGACCGGCTTCGACGGGCACGTAGTGATCGAGGTCAACACCCGCCGGGCCATGTCCAGCGCCGAACGTGAGGCCGACCTCGCCGAGGCCCTCGCCTTCACCCGCCTGCACCTCGCGTCGTCGGTCCGGGTCCCCCGCTCATGACCGACCCCGACGTCCCTCCCGTACGCCGCAGGGGGCGGCCCTCCCGTTCGCAGACGGAGGCGGCCGGGCCCGCGACCCGCGACCGCATCCTGGAGGCGGCCCGCGCGGAGTTCTCCGAGCGCGGCTACGAGAAGACGTCGGTACGCGGCATCGCCAAGGCGGCGGGCGTGGACGCGGCGCTGGTGCACCACTACTTCGGTACGAAGGAGCAGGTCTTCGAGGCGTCCATCGAGGTCGCCTTCGCCCCTGCCCTGGACGCACCGGCCGCGATCGAGGACGGGCCGCTGGACGGCGTCGGCGAGCGCCTCACCCGCTTCATCTTCTCCGTGTGGGAGAACCCGGCGACCCGTGCCCCGCTCCTCGCGATCGTCCGCTCGGCCGTGAACAACGAGACCGCGGCGGCCGTTTTCCGGCGCCTGATCGCCGTACAGCTGATGCGGAAGATCGCCCGGCGGCTGGACCTGCCGCCCGAGGAGGCCGAGCTCAGGGCGGAGCTGGCGGCGGCACAGCTCGTGGGGATCGCGATGCTGCGCTACGTGATCAAGGTGGAACCGCTGGCGTCGGCGGACGTGGAGCGGATCGTCGAACGGGTGGCACCGGTGGTGCAGGGGCATCTGACGGGGGAGTGACGCACGCCTGGCATACCCACCCGAACCGTCGCGAGACCCGGCCACCGGGCGCCCGGACGGGACGCGAGGGCCGGGGCGTCCGGACGGGACACCACGGGCGAGGGCACGTACAGCGAGACGCGCGTCCCGTATTCCGGACACCCTGTCCGGATCTTGGATCGGCGGCGTACGCTCGATAGCAGCCCTATCTGCCGCACGGGCCCCTGAAAGGGCCCTTGAAGGAGCGAGCGACGATGCCCGAGCTGAGGTCCCGCACAGTCACCCACGGACGCAACATGGCGGGCGCACGCGCCCTTATGCGCGCCTCCGGGGTACCCGGTGCGGACATCGGCCGGAAGCCGATCATCGCCGTGGCCAACTCGTTCACCGAGTTCGTGCCCGGCCACACCCACCTCCAGCCGGTCGGCCGCATCGTCTCCGACGCGATCACGGCGGCGGGCGGCATCGCGCGTGAGTTCAACACGATCGCCGTCGACGACGGCATCGCGATGGGCCACGGCGGCATGCTCTACTCGCTCCCCTCGCGCGACCTGATCGCGGACAGCGTCGAGTACATGGTCGAGGCGCACTGCGCCGACGCCCTGATCTGCATCTCGAACTGCGACAAGATCACGCCCGGCATGCTGATGGCGGCCCTGCGCCTGAACATCCCGACGGTCTTCGTCTCCGGCGGCCCGATGGAGTCCGGCCGCGCCACCCTGGTCGACGGCACCGTCCGCACGCTCGACCTGGTCGACGCGATCTCCGACGCCGTGAACGACAAGATCTCGGACGAGGACATCCTCCGTATCGAGGAGAACGCCTGTCCGACCTGCGGCTCCTGTTCCGGCATGTTCACGGCCAACTCGATGAACTGCCTGACGGAGGCCATCGGCCTCTCCCTCCCCGGCAACGGCACGGTCCTCGCGACGCACACGGCCCGCAAGGCGCTGTACGAGAACGCGGCCCGCACCGTCATGGACATCACGCGCCGGTACTACGAGGAGGACGACGAGTCGGTCCTGCCGCGTAACGTCGCCACCTTCGCCGCCTTCCAGAACGCCATGGCCCTCGACATCGCCATGGGCGGCTCCACCAACACGATCCTGCACCTGCTGGCCGCCGCGCAGGAGGCGGGCGTCGCCTTCGGTCTGGACGAGATCAACGAGGTCTCGCGCCGTGTGCCGTGCCTCGCCAAGGTCGCGCCGAACGTGGCGAAGGACCGCACGTACTACATGGAGGACGTGCACCGCGCCGGCGGCATCCCCGCCCTGCTGGGCGAGCTGCACCGCGCCGGTCTCCTGAACGAGGACGTCCACTCCGTCCACAGCCCGTCGCTCTCCGACTGGATGAAGACGTGGGACGTGCGCGCGGGCTCCCCGTCCGCGGAGGCCGTCGAGATGTGGCACGCGGCCCCCGGCTGCGTCCGCTCGGCGGAGGCGTTCTCCCAGTCGGAGCGCTGGGAGGCCCTCGACATGGACGCCGAGAACGGCTGCATCCGGTCCGCCGAACACGCGTACTCGAAGGACGGCGGGCTCGCGGTCCTCAGGGGCAACCTGGCGGTCGACGGCTGCGTCGTGAAGACGGCGGGCGTCGACGAGTCGATCTGGACGTTCGAGGGTCCGGCGGTCGTCTGCGAGTCGCAGGAGGACGCCGTCGACAAGATCCTCAAGAAGGAGATCACGCACGGCGACGTCGTGGTCATCCGCTACGAGGGCCCCAAGGGCGGCCCCGGCATGCAGGAGATGCTCTACCCGACGTCATTCCTCAAGGGCCGCGGCCTCGGCAAGACCTGCGCCCTGGTCACGGACGGCCGCTTCTCCGGCGGCACGTCGGGCCTGTCCATCGGCCACGCCTCGCCCGAGGCGGCGTCCGGCGGCACGATCGCCCTCGTCCAGGACGGCGACCGCATCCGCATCGACATCCCGAACCGTTCGATCGAGCTCCTCGTCTCCGACGACGAGCTGGCCACCCGCCGCACCGCCCTGAACGGCGTCTACGCCCCGGTCGCCCGCGACCGCAAGGTCTCGGCCGCCCTGCGCGCGTACGCCGCGATGGCGACGAGCGCGGACAAGGGCGCGGTGCGGGACGTCTCGAAGCTGGGCTGAGAACCGGCCGACTGCCTCTGGGCGAAACGGTGGCTTGACCCTGGCTGTGGCTGTGGCTGTGGCTATGGGTCTGGTTCCGACTTCGACTCTGGGGCTGGGTCTGGGTCTAGCTCTGGTTCTGACGTCGACTCCGGCTCTGGTTCTGTCTGAGGCGTGAGCCCGCCCGGTGGCGAATTCGCTGCCGGGCGGGCTCATGTCTGTATGAGGACGGGGCCAGGCCTGACTGTTGCCGCGGCCATCAGGGCCCGGCCCGACTGCGGGTCGCCCTCGGCCCGGCCCGGCCGAGATCTCCAGGGCCCGTACGGCCCCACGTCACCAGCGCTCAGGCTTCCGCCCGTCCACCCCGAACACACTTCCGTCGGGCGCGCTCCCGTAGACGCGTCCTCCTTCGCCCACGACAGGCGCGGGCAACTCCCCGACCACCCGCCCGGGTTCACTACCGAGCCGGGGTCGCGTCTGGCCGAGGGGCTTGCCGGTGCGGATATCGGTGGCGAGCAGGCGGCCGTCGGGGGCGGTGAGGTAGACGTGACGGTCGTCGGCCGCGGGTGCCGAGCCCCTGCTGATGGAGGTTTCCACCCGCCACCGCTGTGTGCCGGTCGTCGTGTCCACGGCCACGAGTGCCCCGCCCACGGCGAGGAGATACACGGAGTCGCCGTGCAGGGTTGCCGTCGCCTGAGGAAGGGCAGTCGTCAGCCGTGACCGGTGCACGCTGCCGCTCGCCGGGACGTAGCGGACCAGGGCGACGGTCTCGCTGGACATGTTGCGCTCGGTGAAGCAGACCGCGCCCTTGGAGCCGCCGACCGGGGTCAGATTCCCGCTGATCCGCCGTTGCCACCGGACGGCTCCGGACTCCGGGTCCACGGCGCTGACCTGGGTACTCGCCCCGTCCGGGGACATGGTCGTCGCGTAGGCGAGGCCCTTGCCGAAGTACGCGAGGGTGGGCTGCGTCTGACCCGGCAGGCGGTGGCTCCAGAGCTTGTGGCCCGTGGCGCCGTCGACCCCGGTGACCGTCCCGTCAGCCGCGGTGAGCAGCGCTGTCCCGCCGGCGTGCAGCACGCGGCCGTTGTACGCGGCGATGTCCATGCCCCAGCGGAGCTTGCCCGTACGGGGATCGAGCGCGCGCAGACGCATGCCGTCGGCGCTGATCGCGTGGACGAGGCCGCCGGAGAACACGGGCGCCGTCGTGGGCGAGGCGCCCGAATCACTGTCGGCGCCGGTGGACCTGCGGCTCCACAGCACGCCCCCGTCGCGCGGATCGACGGAGGCGGCGAGCACGCCGGCCACCGCACAGCGCAGGGCTCCGCCACCGTACGAGCAAGTCGGCATCACGGCGGCTGAGTCACCCGACCCGCCGCCCAGCTCGCGGGCCCAGGGCTTGAAGCCGTGCACGGCACTACTGGCCGTGGAGGACGAACGTGCGCTTGAGGTCCCCCCGTCACTCAGCGAGGTGAGGACGACGGTCGCCGCTGCGATCGAGAGGGCGACGGCCAGGGCACCGCCGACGATCAGGGCACGCCGCCGACGGATGACGCCGGTTGCCCGGCTGCCGGGAGACTCCGGTGTGTGGGCGTCGGGGGAGCGGCTCGCGCCCGCTTCTTCGGTCGGTGCACCGGACGAGCGGCTGTGCGTCTCCTCGGCAGTGTCGCGGGACGGCTCACGGTCCCAGACTCCGGCTCCGGCCCTCCGCTGTTGAGGTATGAACGCCTGGGTGTCGTACCGGGCGGAGACCTGGCGCAGCTCCTTCATCAGCTCGTCGGGGGTCGGCCGGTGCTCGGGGTCCTTGGCGAGACAGCGCATGATCAGGGGGCCCAGATCGTCCGGGACGTCCGTCAGGTCGGGCTCGTCATGGACCACTTGGTACGCGACCAGGTAAGGGCTGTCGGAGTCGAAGGGGCCCCGTCCGGTCGCCGCGTGCACCAGGACCGAACCGAGCGCGAAGACATCGGCCGCCGGTCCCACCTCGCGCGGCCGGCGGAACTGCTCCGGTGCCATGAACGGCGGCGTACCGATCAATTTGCCGGTCTCGGTCCGCAGTTCGCTGTCTTTCGGCCGGGAGATTCCGAAGTCGATCACCTTCGGGCTGTCCTCGGCCAGCAGTACGTTGCTCGGCTTCAGATCGCGGTGCACGACCCCGGCGCGGTGGATGTCCCGCAGGGCCTCGGCGAGCCCGGCCATCACCTGACGCAGCTGGGCAGGCCGCAGCGGGCCGTGCTGCTTCACATGCTCGGCGAGGGTGAGGCCGGGAATGAACAGCGTGGCCATCCACGGCCGTTCGGCATCGGGATCGGCATCTACGACGGGCGCCGTGAATGCGCCGCTCACCCGTCGTGCGGCCGCGATCTCCTGCCGGAAGCGTCCCCTGAACTCGGGGTCCCTGGCGAACTCGGCATGCACGACCTTCACCGCGAGTTGCATTCCCGAGGCGGACCGCGCCAGATGTACGACTCCCATGCCGCCGGAACCCAGGCGCCCTTCAAGGCGGTAATGGCCGGCGTACTCAGGAAGTTCCGCTTCCGCACCGGGCCCGGCGCTGCGGCCTGGCGGCATGGTCCACCCCCGTGGCTGTCATCCGTGAGCGCCCCCGCGTGCAGCCGTTCGCACGAGCGACGCACGGAGCCTAGTCGATGATTCGTACGAGACGGACGAGGCTTGCTAGCCTCCGCGTGCATCAGCTGAACACACTGGTTTCAACGGGGGCTCAACGATCTCTGAACGAGGCCCCGGCGGAGCTCCAGGGGGTTCGGCGCCAAGAAGGCTCAGGAGTTCAACGGGGGAGGCCCGCATGACGGTTGAGGAAATAGAGGGTGCAGGAGAGGCCGCGGCACAGCGCTATTACGCGGTCGCGCCCGGCACGACGCTGAATGTCCGCAGTGGTCCCGGCACGCACTACCGACCGGTCCGCGTGCTGCCGGAGGGCGCCACAGTGCCGATCTTCTGCCAGCGCCCGGGGGAGACCGTCAGCGGCCCTTACGGCACGACCAAGATCTGGGACAACATCGGCGTCGGCGAGTACGTCTCCGATGCGTACGTGAAGACCGGCAGCGACGGCTATGTGGCGCCGCGCTGTGCCTAGGGGAGAGCGAAGCGGACAAGGGCCGGGAGCCATGCCCATGGTCAACTGGGCCGTACGGACGAGGTTGTTGGGTGCGAGAGGGCGCAGGAGGGGTGTGGCCGTGGCCGGCGCCATGGCCGCGCTGAGTCTCGTCCTGGGCTCGGCTTCGGAGGCCTCGGCCGTGGCGATCCGCTACCCGGTGGCTCCGGACGTGCGGCTGAAGGTACGCAGCGGACCGGGCACCGAGTATCAGCTGGTCAAGGTCCTGCCGCTGGACGCCCGCGTACCGATCAACTGCCAGAAGCCGGGCGAGACCGTCAGCGGCACGTACGGCACGACGGACCTCTGGGACAACATCGCCAACGGCCAGTACGTCTCCGACGCCTACGTGAAGACCGGCAGCGACGGCTACGTGGCGCCCCGCTGCGCGTAGCGGATGGCGGGAGCCGGTCGCGTACTCCGACGTGCGCGACCGGCCCCGTCTTTCACCGCCGGTCCAGGGCCGCCCTTACCCCGTCCCTCAACCGCCCGCCTCCTCAAGAAGAATCCGCGCCAGCTCCCCCGGCCGGGAGAACATCGGCCAGTGCCCCGTGTCCATCTCCCGCAGCCGCCAGCTCTCGCCGCGCAGAAGCTCGGCCACGTCGTCCGTCGGCTCGGGCCCGTCGAGCAGGCACTTGATGTACGTCGCCGGAAGCTCGCCCGGCGGGCGGGACAGCACGGCCGGCTCCGACAGGGACGCCCCTGGGTGCGGAGTGGCCCCGCCCACGATCCGCGCGACCTGCGCGTCGTCGAGCCCCTGCCCCTCGCACTCGGGCGCAGTCAGCGGCGGCCAGTAGCCGTCGTTCGCCGCGATGACAGCCTCCAGCGCCGCCGGCCCCTGCCACCAACGGGACACGAACGACTCCCCGTCCGCCGGAACATTCGAGTCGACGAACACCACGCGCTTCAGCCGGTCACCGATCCGCTCGGCGGCCTGGCCGACCGGAATCCCCGAGTAGCTGTGCCCGACCAGGACGACGTCGCGCAGTCCGAGGCGCTCCACCTCGTCGACGACGTCCTGGACATGAGTCTTCTGCCCGGCCGGAACGCCCTGCTTGTCGGCGACCCCGGAGAGCGTCACGGCGTGCGCGCCATGCCCGGCCGCGCGCAGTTCCGGCACCACGTCGTCCCACGCCCACGCCCCGAGCCACGCGCCTGCGACCAGTACGTATTCCGTCATGCGGGCAATGTAGGGGAGAGGTCCGACAATGCCCGCAACCCCGGACCCTGCCTGGCGGCACCCCAGGCCTACCCAGGCCTTCACGCTCAGCCCCACCCAGGCCTCACCCCAGCCCCACCTCCGAACCCGGAGCCGCCGGAGGCGCGCGCCATAATCGACCTGTGAGCGACGAATCCGGCACCCCCCGCCCCGCCCCCGAGACCCCGGAAGCCGCCGGCGGCATCCCCGCGGGCCCCCAGCCCGAGGAGATCCGTTTCTTCGGCAGGACCTGGGTCGAGCACGACGGCGGCTACATCTGGCGGCGCGTCGCGGTCGCCGCGGGCGCGCTCGTCGGCGCGGCGGCCGGCTGCTTCGTGCTGCGCTTCGCGTACGAGGGACTGGCCATCGCCGATGTCGGTTCCTTCGTGAACGTACTCGTGGTCCTGATGTTCGCGATCTGCAGTGCCCTCGCCTTTCGCCGCACGTGGGACGGCTTCTCCAAGCGTCCGGATCCTGAGGCGCAGGCGTCCCTGCGCGGCTTCATGTCGATCGGTTTCGTCGGCGTACTGCTCGCCTACTGCCTGCGCTGCTTCTCCGAGGCCCCGGGCGAGAAGCTCCGCAGGCAGGAGTACGCGACCGCCCGCGAACAGTACGAACGCCGCAGCACGCGCCGCACCGGCAACCCGTCGAAGAAGAAGCGCAAGGGCTGACGCCCACGGGTCCACGGGTCTACTAGCTCACGGGCTCACGGGCTCACGGGCACGCGAGGCCACGGGCCCATGGGCATACAGGCACGCGAGCCCACGGACACATGGGCATACAGGCACGCGCGCACCCGCCACCGCCCGAGCCACACACCACGTACTGACGAGAGTCCCCCGCACAGGACAGGATGGCGGCATGCCCACCGTCTCGCGCGCCCACTCGTTCAACGCCGCGGCCGCCCAGTACGCCGCGAACCGCCCGTCCTACCCGCCCGCCCTCCTGGACGCCGTCGAGGACGCCGCCGGACGGCCCCTCGCCGGCGCCCGCGTGGCCGACGTAGGCGCGGGAACCGGCATCTCGACCGCCCTCCTGCACGCGCGCGGCGCCCGCGTGGTCGCCGTCGAGCCGGGCGAGGGCATGGCGGTCGAATTCCGCAGGGCGCTGCCCGGCGTACCGATCGTGCGGGGCGACGGCAACGCCCTCCCCCTCGCCGACGCCTCCCTGGACCTCCTCACCTACGCCCAGTCGTGGCACTGGACCGAGCCGGCCCGCTCGGCCCCCGAGGCGATGCGGGTCCTGCGCCCGGGCGGTGCGCTCGCGCTGTGGTGGAACACCGTTGCCCTCGACGTTCCGTGGATCGCCGCGCAGCACGAACGCATCGCGCGCCACGTAGGCGTGGGAACGGGCGCCAGTCAGCGCCCCGACGAGGTCCGCGCCACCGAACTGTCGGGCCTTGCGAACCTGCCGGGACGCGGCGAGGTCACCCTTCGACATGTGCGCTGGAGCCGGCTTGTCCCGCTGGACACGCACCTCGCCAACATCGGCAGCCACTCGGCGTTCCTCGTCCTCGAAGAGGGCGACGCGCAGGCCTTCCTCACCGAGGAGCGGGCCCGGGTCGGCGAGCTCTTCCCGGACGGCACGGTGGAGGAGACCTACGTGGTCGAACTCCTGGTGGCCACCCGCATCTGACCCACAGCCACCACGACTACGACACGGGCGGCCACCCCGGCCACCTCACGAAAGGCGGCCGTCCCGCAGTCGCTACGTCACCGGCGGCCGCCCCCAAGTTCGCGACACCGTCGTCCGCGCGTGCCCCGCCACCTACTCCTCCAGCGCCGTGGCGCAGGCGTGATCAAGATGCCTCAGCCCACCCAGCTCCAGCCGCACGTCCCGGTCGGCAGGCAGCGCCTCCAGCGCGTCGAGCAGCTTCGGCAGCCGCAGGAAGGTGGCATTGCCGACCACCTATACGACCAGCCCCGCAGCCCCCGGTCCTCGGTCCCCGGTCCTCGGTCCGCACCTGTACGTGGCTGATGTCCCATGCCGTCTTCGCGACGGCCGGCGCCAGCCCCACCAGCACCCCCTCGAAGAGATTCGTCGCGACGATCGCGAGGGCCGTCACCGCGAGGACCACCGCCTCGCCCCGATGCTCACGCCACAGCGGCACCAACTCCCGCACCGGCACCAGCTTGCGGCCCGCGTGCACCAGGAGCCCCGCGAGCGCCACCACCGGAATCAGCCCCACCGCGGCGGGCAGCACGTCAGTCAACGGTGGGCGAGAGGCGGGGGAGGGAAATAGCTGCATGACGCATCTGGGGCGCACCTCCGGGGAGATGCGTGGGCGCCGGCAGTGGCGGAGACCCCGGCGCTGAAATCCATTGTCACGCAAGGGTGTTGAGGACAGGCCGAACCACGGTTACTGCCCGATGTCCTCGGAAGCGCGGAGTCGCCCGCCCTCGGACGTCCCGCTTCCGATCGCTCCCACGAGCGCCGGCGCCGTCAAAGCGCCCCTGGCGCTTGACGCCCCAGCCCCACCGGAGGAATATTCATCACATGATGAATATCTCCGAAGAGCCATCCTCCCCGGAGCCCTCTCCCTCCCTCTCCCCCTCTCCCTCTGTTTCGCCCTCCTCCTCGCCGGAACCATCGGCGGCCGCCGTCCGCGCCACGGACCTCACCGTCGTCCGAGGCCCCCGCCCCGTCCTGCATGCCCTGGACTTCACCGTCCCCCGAGGTCAGATCACCGGTCTCCTCGGCCCCTCGGGCTGCGGCAAGTCCACGCTCATGCGCGCGATCGTCGGAACCCAGGCCAAGGTCACCGGCACGCTCACCGTCCTCGACCACCCGGCAGGCTCCGCCGAACTCCGCTCCCGCATCGGATACGTCACCCAAGCCCCCTCCGTATACGCAGACCTGACGGTCCGCCAGAATCTGGACTATTTCTCGGCAGTACTCCAGCCGGGCCGCGCCGCCGCCTCCCACCGCCGTGACGACGTCGCCCGCGTCATCACGGAGGTCGACCTCACCTCCCACGCCGACGCCCTGGCCGGCAACCTCTCGGGCGGCCAGCTCAGCCGGGTCTCCCTCGCCGTGGCCCTTCTCGGCACCCCCGAACTCCTCGTCCTCGACGAACCCACCGTCGGCCTCGACCCCGTCCTGCGCCGCGACCTGTGGAACCTCTTCCACTCCATCGCCGCCGAGCGCGGCGCCACGCTCCTCGTCTCCTCCCACGTCATGGACGAGGCCGAGCGCTGCCACCGCCTCCTCCTGATGCGCGAAGGCGAGATCCTCGCCGACGACAGCCCCGACGCCCTGCGGGCCGGTACCGGCGCGGCGACCGTCGAAGACGCCTTCCTCCACCTCGTCGACCAGGCCAACACCCTCCAGCGGAGCCCCCGATGAACGCAGCCCGCACCCTCGCCACCGCAGCCCGAGTCCTGCGCCAGCTCCGCCACGATCCGCGCTCCATCGCCCTGATGCTGCTCGTCCCGTGCGTGATGCTCTTCCTGCTCCGCTACGTCTTCGACGGCAGCCCCGGCACCTTCGACTCCATCGGCGCCTCCCTCCTCGGCATCTTTCCGCTCATCACGATGTTCCTGGTCACGTCCATCGCCACCCTGCGCGAACGCACCTCGGGCACCCTCGAACGCCTCCTCGCGATGCCCCTCGGCAAGGGCGACCTCATCGCCGGTTACGCCCTGGCCTTCGGCGCCCTCGCGGTCGTCCAGTCCGTACTGGCAACGGTCCTCGCCCTGTGGGGCCTCGGCCTCGACGTCACCGGCTCCGCCTGGCTCCTGCTCCTGGTCGCCCTCCTCGACGCCCTGCTCGGCACCGCCCTCGGCCTCTTCGTCTCCGCCTTCGCGGCCTCCGAGTTCCAAGCCGTCCAGTTCATGCCGGCGGTGATCTTTCCCCAGCTGCTCCTGTGCGGCCTGTTCATCTCGCGCGACAAGATGCAGCCCGTCCTCGAAGGGATCTCCAACGTCCTCCCCATGTCGTACGCCGTCGACGGCATGAACGAAGTTCTCCGCCATACCGACCTCACGGCCGACTTCATCCGCGACGCGGCCGTCGTCGCCGGCTGCGCCGTCCTCGTCCTGACCCTCGGCGCCGCAACGCTCCGCCGCCGTACGGCCTGACCGCCGCCGATGCGAGGATGACCCCGACGGACGCAACCGCACCGAACCCCGCGCCCCGAAGGGTGGCCTCCATGCCCCAGCAGCACGTCGCAGTCCTCGGCACCGGAAAGATCGGCGAGGCCCTTCTCAGCGGAATGATCCGAGCGGGCTGGGCCCCTGCCAACCTCCTGGTCACGGCCCGCCGCCCGGAACGCGCCGAAGAGCTCCGCACCCGCCACGGCGTCACCCCCGTCACCAACGCGGAAGCCGCCAAGCGGGCCGACACTCTGATCGTCACGGTCAAGCCCCAGGACATGGGCGCCCTCCTCACCGAACTCGCCCCGCACCTCCCCGCCGACCGCCTGGTCATCAGCGGCGCGGCGGGCATCCCCACCACCTTCCTCGAGGAGCGCCTCCCCGAAGGCACCCCCGTCGTGCGCGTCATGACGAACACGCCCGCCCTCGTCGACGAGGCCATGTCCGTCATCTCCGCCGGCTCCCACGCCACGACCGCCCACCTCGCCCACGCCGAGGAGATCTTCGGCGCCGTCGGCAAGACGCTCCGCGTCCCCGAGTCCCAGCAGGACGCCTGCACCGCCCTGTCCGGCTCGGGCCCGGCGTACTTCTTCTACCTGGTCGAGGCCATGACCGACGCGGGAATCCTGCTCGGCCTGCCCCGCGACAAGGCCCACGAGCTGATCGTCCAGTCCGCCATCGGCGCCGCGACGATGCTCCGCGACAGCGGCGAACACCCCGTCAAGCTCCGCGAAAATGTCACCTCCCCCGCCGGCACCACCATCAACGCCATCCGCGAACTCGAAATCCACGGAGTCCGCGCCGCCCTCATCGCCGCCCTGGAAGCCGCCCGGGACCGCAGCCGCGAACTGGCCTCCGGCAACAGCTGACCCACCGACGTACGCCCCCATGGGCCTATGCCCCCACGGACGTATGCGCCTACGGGCCTCAAACACCCACGTGTCTGAATTACCCACCTGGAACGACCCCCGGCCTGCTATCCAAGGCCTGGCTGATCCAGGCCTGGGGCGATGACCGGCCTGGCTACCCAGGCCGTGGCTACCCCGGCTTGGGTAGCCTCCGGACCGGCTGATCCTGGCCATCTCCGGGCCGGAGATCCCGGCCCTTGCCGAAGCTCGGCTCGTCCTGCCCCTACGCGGCCTGTCCGGAACCGGGGGCCGGCCCGACGGGTCGGCGAGCTTCACCTCCCCCGGGTCGACCCGGCCCGGGCGAGGGCCGGGATGCAGCGGGCCGCAGCGGCTCGCCTCACCTGGCTGCCGACCCGGCCGGCCCACCACGGTGGCGCCCCGTCGCCCCCTCGTGCCGCAATCCACTCGCCCGCGCGAGCCAGGCACCGCGAGGACGACCCACCCCCAGCGCGGCGACGACCCGCACCGACATGGACGCGGCAGCTCACCCCACGGCCGGCGGATCCGGTCATCCCGGCGCCCCACGAACCACGCGGCACGGTGTTGCCGCACCGGCGCCGCGACGGCTCACACCCGACGTGAACGGGGCTGCCCTCGCCACCCGGCAGTCCCGGTGCCTCCCGCACGCGTGCCGACGACACCGAACCAGCACCGACCGTCACCCGCGAAGCGCCCCCGCCTCCGCCGCAGCCACAACCTCCGCCGTCGTGACCACCCGAGCGAAGCCGCCCCCGTGCAGTGACACCGCTGAGGCCTGGGCCAGCTCCTCCGCTGTGCGGCGCCAGCCGAACGGGCCCTCCAGGTCGAAGGTGTGCGTCGCGTCCAACGCGAACAGCACCTCGTACCCCAGATTCCCGCCCATGCGCGCCGTCGTCTCCGCGCACATGTTGGTCTGGATCCCGGCCACCACGAACTGCTCGATGCCAGCTGCCCTGAGCCACGCGTCCAGGTCCGGCGCCCCGTAGAACGCCGAGTTCACGGACTTCGTCACCAGAAGCTCCGCCCCGTCCCCCTTTCCACGCCGCTCCTCCACGTACTCCTTGAAGCCGTTCCCGGCATACCCCGGCCGCAACGGCGACTGAGGCTTAGGCGAGTCATGCCGCACGAAGACGACCGGTCGCCCCGTCGATTGCCACGCGTCAATCAGCGACGCGATGTTCTCGTCAGCCCCAGGGCTGTTCCGCGGTCCCCAGAACCCCTCCTCCTCGAACCCCTTCTGTACGTCCACCACGATCAGCGCTGCGTTCTCTGCGATCTCCATGCCCACGATGCTCCCGCCGGGAGCGCGCCTACCCCAGAGGCGAAAAAGACAGCGATCGATGGTTTACTGCCACCGTGCCGTACCCAGACACGCACGCACTGCCGCGCCCCACTCAGCGCATCGCCCTCCTCGCCTTCCCCGGCATCCGGGCTTTCGACGTCTCCGTCATCACCGAGGTCTGGGGCACCGACCGCACCGACCGCGGCGTCCCCGCCTTCGACCTGCGGCGCATCGCCGAAGACCCGACACCTGTCCCCATGCGAGGCGGACTCACCCTCACCCCGGATCGCACCCTCACCTGGCTGACCCGCCTCGCGCCAGCCACCGACCTGCTCGTCGTCCCCGGCCTAGACGACCACCTCACCCCCGCGCCCGAACCGGTCCTCGAGTCCCTGCGCCGCGCCCACGCCCGCGGCGTCACCATCGCGGCGCTCTGCGGAGGGGCCTTCACACTCGCCCAAGCCGGCCTACTGGACGGCCGCCGCGCGGTCACCCACTGGAACCTCGTCGACCTGCTCCGCGCCCATCACCCCCTCGTCACCGTCGAACCCGACGCCCTCTTCATCGAGGACGACAACATCTGGACCGCTGCCGGCACGGCCGCCGGCATCGATCTCTGCCTGCACCTCGTCCGCAGGATCCACGGCGCGGAGACCGCCGCCACCATCGCCCGATCGATGGTCACGGCCCCCTTCCGCACCGGAACACAGGCCCAGTTCATCGAGCACCCCACGCCACGAGCCGACCGCGACGCCGATGCCCTCACCTCCGTACGCGCATACGCCCTCCAGCACCTCCACGAACCGCTCACCGTCGCAGGCCTCGCCGCCCGCGCCGGCATGTCCCCGCGCTCCTTCGCCCGTCACTTCACCGCAGCCACTGGCACCACCCCTCTGCGCTGGCTCCTGGACCAGCGCATGGCGGCAGCGCAGAAGCTGCTCGAACGCACCGACCTCCCCATGCCCGAGGTCGCACGCCGCGCCGGCTTCGGCAGCGAGGTCACGATGCGCCAGCACTTCGCATCGCACCTCGCCACCAGCCCAAGCTCCTACCGGGCTTCCTTCGCCCAGCGACCCTTCACCCCCTTCTAGGAACGCCTCTCCTAGGAACGCCCGTCCAGGAACATGCCGCCTATAGGCACGCTCGTATAGGGACGCTCAGGTAGGGGGAAGCAGCCCGATCGCCCGATAGGCGGCGTCCACGGTCGGCTTCGCCATCTCCCTCGCCCGCTCAGCTCCCCGCCGCAGCACCTCCTCTACATACGCGGGATCCGCAACCAGCTCCTTGTGCCTCTTCTGCAGCGGCGCAAGAAGCTCCACCACGGCCTCCGCAGTCGCCCTCTTCAGCGCGCCATACGACTCATATACACCGCTCAGGCCTTCTGGGTTCCCACCCTCACAAGCGGCCAGAATCTCCAGCAGATTCGACACCCCGGGCTTGGCCTCATGGTCGTACTCGACCTCCGTGCCGCTGTCCGTGACCGCCCGCAGGATCTTCTTCCGCACGACGTCCGGCTCGTCGAGGAGGTAGACGATCCCGGCCCCGCTGTCATGCGACTTCCCCATCTTGGAAGCCGGGTCCTGGAGGTCCATGACTCGCGCCGCGACAGCGGGCGGCGTCGCCCGCGGCACGACGAAGGTGTGCCCGTACCGCTGGTTGAACCGCACCGCCAGATCCCGGGAGAGCTCGACGTGCTGCGTCTGGTCATCACCCACAGGAACCTCGTCCGCTCCGTAAGCGAGGATGTCCGCCGCCATCAGCACGGGGTACGTCAGGAGCGACAGCCGCACACTCCCGCCCCGCTCCCGCTCGCGCGTGGATTTCTCCTTGTACTGGATCATCCGCCGCATCTCGCCGTCCGTGGCGACGCACTCGAGCAGGTACGACAGCCGGGCGTGCTCGTCCACATGACTCTGTACGAACACGGTGCACGCCTCGGGATCGAGCCCTGAGGCAAGCAACAGCGTCGCCGCCTGCTTACTGAGTCGCCGCACCCGCCCAGGATCGTGGTCCACGGTCAACGCGTGCAGATCGACGACGCTGAACAGCGCGTCAGCCCTGTGCTGATCGACTTCAGCCCACTGGCGTACGGCGCCCAGATAGTTCCCCAGCGTCAGATGCCCGGTCGGCTTGACCCCGCTGAAGATTCGCGTCATTACTCCACCTCCTGGTCAGGACCGCCGCGACCCGGCTGCCGGGCTCCGTGGTCTCCAGGAGGGAGATACAAGAACGGCCGCCGAGGCGGCGGCCGTTGGGTGCATGCTTCTGCCGGCCGCCGTCAGGCGGCCCACCACTGCTGGGTGTGCGCATGCGTAGTCACGAGCCCAAGAGTAGACCTCACAGGCGTGAAGTTGACACCCCTGGGCCCGGTACGTAGTGTTCTCCGAGTTGCCCGACGTGAGCTCCGGTCCCTGACCGGTCCCCGGGTGGCCATTCCGCAGGAACCATTCAACGATCGATGTCGCCTCTCTTTGAGATGCGCCACGGTTCGTTTTCATGCGTCTTTGCGAAATGAGGAATCCGCGTTCGAAAGGACGCCCCCGATTAGCTCGGGAGCCAGGACTCCGCTAAAGTCTCACTCGTCGGAACGGCCCAACAGCCGCGAAGACAAGCCCCACTGACTGGGAGTCAGGCCCGAAAGGATCTGATAGAGTCGGAACCGCCGGAAAGGGAAACGCGGAAAGCCGAAAGGCCGGAGCGGAAACCTGAAAGGCACCGAGGAAATCGGACACGAAAGAGTCTGATAGAGTCGGAAACGCAAGACCGAAGGGAAACTGCCCGGAGGAAAGCCTGAGAGAGTCTCTCGGGTGAGTACAAAGGAAGCGTCCGTTCCTTGAGAACTCAACAGCGTGCCAAAAGTCAACGCCAGATTGACAACCCCGGCCCACCTTTGGTGGGTTGGAGGTTCCTTTGAAAAAGTCCTCACTCCCACACCGGGGTGAGGCGCACTAGCGAGGATGCAGTGAATCGTGGGGATTATTCCTCCCGACGGTTCCGCTCTCGTGGTGTAGTCCCGATTACGGGAAAACATTCACGGAGAGTTTGATCCTGGCTCAGGACGAACGCTGGCGGCGTGCTTAACACATGCAAGTCGAACGATGAAGCCCTTCGGGGTGGATTAGTGGCGAACGGGTGAGTAACACGTGGGCAATCTGCCCTGCACTCTGGGACAAGCCCTGGAAACGGGGTCTAATACCGGATGACACCCCCTCTCGCATGGGAGGGGGTTGAAAGCTCCGGCGGTGCAGGATGAGCCCGCGGCCTATCAGCTTGTTGGTGAGGTAGAAGCTCACCAAGGCGACGACGGGTAGCCGGCCTGAGAGGGCGACCGGCCACACTGGGACTGAGACACGGCCCAGACTCCTACGGGAGGCAGCAGTGGGGAATATTGCACAATGGGCGAAAGCCTGATGCAGCGACGCCGCGTGAGGGATGACGGCCTTCGGGTTGTAAACCTCTTTCAGCAGGGAAGAAGCGAAAGTGACGGTACCTGCAGAAGAAGCGCCGGCTAACTACGTGCCAGCAGCCGCGGTAATACGTAGGGCGCAAGCGTTGTCCGGAATTATTGGGCGTAAAGAGCTCGTAGGCGGCTTGTCACGTCGGTTGTGAAAGCCCGGGGCTTAACCCCGGGTCTGCAGTCGATACGGGCAGGCTAGAGTGTGGTAGGGGAGATCGGAATTCCTGGTGTAGCGGTGAAATGCGCAGATATCAGGAGGAACACCGGTGGCGAAGGCGGATCTCTGGGCCATTACTGACGCTGAGGAGCGAAAGCGTGGGGAGCGAACAGGATTAGATACCCTGGTAGTCCACGCCGTAAACGGTGGGAACTAGGTGTTGGCGACATTCCACGTCGTCGGTGCCGCAGCTAACGCATTAAGTTCCCCGCCTGGGGAGTACGGCCGCAAGGCTAAAACTCAAAGGAATTGACGGGGGCCCGCACAAGCAGCGGAGCATGTGGCTTAATTCGACGCAACGCGAAGAACCTTACCAAGGCTTGACATATACCGGAAAGCATCAGAGATGGTGCCCCCTTGTGGTCGGTATACAGGTGGTGCATGGCTGTCGTCAGCTCGTGTCGTGAGATGTTGGGTTAAGTCCCGCAACGAGCGCAACCCTTGTTCTGTGTTGCCAGCATGCCCTTCGGGGTGATGGGGACTCACAGGAGACTGCCGGGGTCAACTCGGAGGAAGGTGGGGACGACGTCAAGTCATCATGCCCCTTATGTCTTGGGCTGCACACGTGCTACAATGGCAGGTACAATGAGCTGCGATGCCGCGAGGCGGAGCGAATCTCAAAAAGCCTGTCTCAGTTCGGATTGGGGTCTGCAACTCGACCCCATGAAGTCGGAGTTGCTAGTAATCGCAGATCAGCATTGCTGCGGTGAATACGTTCCCGGGCCTTGTACACACCGCCCGTCACGTCACGAAAGTCGGTAACACCCGAAGCCGGTGGCCCAACCCCCTTGTGGGGAGGGAGCTGTCGAAGGTGGGACTGGCGATTGGGACGAAGTCGTAACAAGGTAGCCGTACCGGAAGGTGCGGCTGGATCACCTCCTTTCTAAGGAGCACTTTGGCTGCCGGGTTTCACCTGGTGGTCCAAGAGCCATTTCGTCGGCAAATGTCCGACGGTGGTTGCTCAAGGGTGGAACGTTGACTATTCGACCGGGTTCACGGGTCGGAGGCTGTGAGTACTGCTCTTCGGAGCGTGGAAAGCATGATCTCCGGGCGGGACCGGGTCGGGCACGCTGTTGGGTGTCTGAAGGTACGGCCGAATCGGTCGCCTTCAGTGCCGACCCCAGTGCACTCGAATCTGTTGGTTCGGGGTGATGGGTGGTTGGTCGTTGTTTGAGAACTGCACAGTGGACGCGAGCATCTGTGGCCAAGTTTTTAAGGGCGCACGGTGGATGCCTTGGCACCAGGAACCGATGAAGGACGTGGGAGGCCACGATAGTCCCCGGGGAGCCGTCAACCAGGCTTTGATCCGGGGGTTTCCGAATGGGGAAACCCGGCAGTCGTCATGGGCTGTCACCCATACCTGAACACATAGGGTATGTGGAGGGAACGCGGGGAAGTGAAACATCTCAGTACCCGCAGGAAGAGAAAACAACCGTGATTCCGGGAGTAGTGGCGAGCGAAACTGGATGAGGCCAAACCATATGCGTGTGATACCCGGCAGGGGTTGCGCATGTGGGGTTGTGGGATCTCTCTTTCACAGTCTGCCGGCTGTGAGACGAGTCAGAAACCGTTGATGTAGGCGAAGGACATGCGAAAGGTCCGGCGTAGAGGGTAAGACCCCCGTAGTCGAAACATCAGCGGCTCGTTTGAGAGACACCCAAGTAGCACGGGGCCCGAGAAATCCCGTGTGAATCTGGCGGGACCACCCGCTAAGCCTAAATATTCCCTGGTGACCGATAGCGGATAGTACCGTGAGGGAATGGTGAAAAGTACCGCGGGAGCGGAGTGAAATAGTACCTGAAACCGTGTGCCTACAAGCCGTGGGAGCGTCGCTGTATGTGCTTGCACATACAGTCGTGACTGCGTGCCTTTTGAAGAATGAGCCTGCGAGTTTGCGGTGCGTTGCGAGGTTAACCCGTGTGGGGAAGCCGTAGCGAAAGCGAGTCCGAATAGGGCGATTCAGTAGCGCGCTCAAGACCCGAAGCGGAGTGATCTAGCCATGGGCAGGTTGAAGCGGAGGTAAGACTTCGTGGAGGACCGAACCCACCAGGGTTGAAAACCTGGGGGATGACCTGTGGTTAGGGGTGAAAGGCCAATCAAACTCCGTGATAGCTGGTTCTCCCCGAAATGCATTTAGGTGCAGCGTCGTGTGTTTCTTGCCGGAGGTAGAGCACTGGATAGGCGATGGGCCCTACCGGGTTACTGACCTTAGCCAAACTCCGAATGCCGGTAAGTGAGAGCACGGCAGTGAGACTGTGGGGGATAAGCTCCATGGTCGAGAGGGAAACAGCCCAGAGCATCGACTAAGGCCCCTAAGCGTACGCTAAGTGGGAAAGGATGTGGAGTCGCACAGACAACCAGGAGGTTGGCTTAGAAGCAGCCACCCTTGAAAGAGTGCGTAATAGCTCACTGGTCTAGTGATTCCGCGCCGACAATGTAGCGGGGCTCAAGCGTACCGCCGAAGTCGTGTCATTGCGATATATACCCCCAACGGGGATCGTGATGGGTAGGGGAGCGTCGTGTGCCGGGTGAAGCAGCCGCGGAAGCGAGTTGTGGACGGTTCACGAGTGAGAATGCAGGCATGAGTAGCGATACACACGTGAGAAACGTGTGCGCCGATTGACTAAGGGTTCCTGGGTCAAGCTGATCTGCCCAGGGTAAGTCGGGACCTAAGGCGAGGCCGACAGGCGTAGTCGATGGATAACCGGTTGATATTCCGGTACCCGCTGTGAAGCGTCAAACATTGAATCAGGCGATGCTAAGTCCGTGAAGCCGTTCCGGACCCTTCGGGGAAAGGAAAGTGGTGGAGCCGACGGACCAGACTTGTAGTAGGTGAGTGATGGGGTGACGCAGGAAGGTAGTCCAGCCCGGGCGGTGGTTGTCCCGGGGTAAGGGTGTAGGCCGTGCGATAGGTAAATCCGTCGCACATTAAGGCTGAGACCTGATGCCGAGCCGATTGTGGTGAAGTGGATGATCCTATGCTGTCGAGAAAAGCCTCTAGCGAGTTTCATGGCGGCCCGTACCCTAAACCGACTCAGGTGGTCAGGTAGAGAATACCGAGGCGTTCGGGTGAACTATGGTTAAGGAACTCGGCAAAATGCCCCCGTAACTTCGGGAGAAGGGGGGCCATCACTGGTGAGAGGACTTGCTCCTCGAGCTGGGGGTGGCCGCAGAGACCAGCGAGAAGCGACTGTTTACTAAAAACACAGGTCCGTGCGAAGCCGTAAGGCGATGTATACGGACTGACGCCTGCCCGGTGCTGGAACGTTAAGGGGACCGGTTAGTGCACTTTCGGGTGTGCGAAGCTGAGAACTTAAGCGCCAGTAAACGGCGGTGGTAACTATAACCATCCTAAGGTAGCGAAATTCCTTGTCGGGTAAGTTCCGACCTGCACGAATGGCGTAACGACTTCTCGACTGTCTCAACCATAGGCCCGGTGAAATTGCACTACGAGTAAAGATGCTCGTTTCGCGCAGCAGGACGGAAAGACCCCGGGACCTTTACTACAGTTTGATATTGGTGTTCGGTTCGGCTTGTGTAGGATAGGTGGGAGACTTTGAACTCTGGACGCCAGTTCAGGGGGAGTCGTCGTTGAAATACCACTCTGGTCGTGCTGGATGTCTAACCTGGGTCCGTGATCCGGATCAGGGACAGTGTCTGATGGGTAGTTTAACTGGGGCGGTTGCCTCCTAAAGAGTAACGGAGGCGCCCAAAGGTTCCCTCAGCCTGGTTGGTAATCAGGTGTTGAGTGTAAGTGCACAAGGGAGCTTGACTGTGAGACCGACGGGTCGAGCAGGGACGAAAGTCGGGACTAGTGATCCGGCGGTGGCTTGTGGAAGCGCCGTCGCTCAACGGATAAAAGGTACCCCGGGGATAACAGGCTGATCTTCCCCAAGAGTCCATATCGACGGGATGGTTTGGCACCTCGATGTCGGCTCGTCGCATCCTGGGGCTGGAGTCGGTCCCAAGGGTTGGGCTGTTCGCCCATTAAAGCGGTACGCGAGCTGGGTTTAGAACGTCGTGAGACAGTTCGGTCCCTATCCGCTGCGCGCGTAGGAATATTGAGAAGGGCTGTCCCTAGTACGAGAGGACCGGGACGGACGAACCTCTGGTGTGCCAGTTGTCCTGCCAAGGGCATGGCTGGTTGGCTACGTTCGGAAAGGATAACCGCTGAAAGCATCTAAGCGGGAAGCCTGCTTCGAGATGAGTATTCCCACCCCCTTGAGGGGTTAAGGCTCCCAGTAGACGACTGGGTTGATAGGCCAGATCTGGAAGCCCGGTAACGGGTGGAGGTGACTGGTACTAATAGGCCGAGGGCTTGTCCTCAGTTGCTCGCGTCCACTGTGTTGGTTCTGAAACCACGAACAACCCCACGTTTGTCACAGAGCGTGGTGCGGTTGACAGTTTCATAGTGTTTCGGTGGTCATAGCGTGAGGGAAACGCCCGGTTACATTCCGAACCCGGAAGCTAAGCCTCACAGCGCCGATGGTACTGCAGGGGGGACCCTGTGGGAGAGTAGGACGCCGCCGAACTATTTTTGAAGAAAACCCCCGTAACGGATGAGAATCCTGTTACGGGGGTTTTCTGCGTTTAGGGTCGAGTTATGCGATACGACCTGGTCATCTTCGACAACGACGGCGTTCTCGTCGACAGTGAGCCGATCTCCAACAAGCTTCTCGCCGGCTATCTCACCGAACTCGGGCACCCCACCTCGTACGAGGAATCCCTTAGGGAATACATGGGTTCTGCCATGCACCGCGTGCACGATCTTGTAGAGGAGCGCACCGGGCAGCGGCTGCCCGAGGACTTCGACGATGTTTTTCACGGGCGGGTATTCGCCGCTTTCGAGCGGGAGCTGGAGCCCGTGCCCGGGGCCGTGGAGGTCGTGGAGAAGCTGGCCGCCGATGGAGTGTCGTACTGCGTGGCCTCCTCGGGGAGTCACGAGCGGATCCGCGTCGGGCATCGCAAGACCGGGCACGACAAGTGGTTCGACGACGGTCGGATCTTCAGTTCGCAGGATGTCGGGCGGGGGAAGCCGGCGCCGGATCTCTTCCTGTACGCGGCCCGGCGCATGGGTGTGGCGCCGGAGGGGTGCGCGGTCGTGGAGGACAGTCTGCTCGGCGTCCAGGCCGCCGTGGCCGCCGGGATGGACGTGTACGGGTTCACGGCCATGACGCCGGCGAGCCGGTTGAGTGCGGCCACCGAACTCTTCGGCGACATGAGGGAGTTGCCTGACCTGCTCTCATGACATCTCCGTACGAGATGCCCTGACATTTGTCATCGCGAGCTCCGGACGATCGTTTCTGTTGGGCCGAGGGGGTCCTCCATGAAGCTGAGTACATCGAGAACGGGACGTACACAGTGACGACGGAGGGAACCCGATCATGAGTCAGCTCGTTGTACAGACACCGGTCAAGTCCGCTGACGCGGCTGCCGCCCCGCAGAGCGACCGTGCGGCCCTCCTGGGAAGTCTCAAGCCGCTGGTCGTGGACGTGGTCGTGCCGATGGCCTCGTACTACGTGCTGAGCAAGGGGTTCGGCATGAGCACGCTGGCCGCCCTGGGGTGGAGCAGCGTGCTGCCGGCGCTGCGGACCGTGTGGGGGGTGCTGCGGGATCGGCGGCTCAATGTGCTGGCCGGAGTCATCCTCGTCGTCAACACGGTGGGGCTGCTGCTGAGCACGGTGACGGGCGATCCTCGGCTGATGCTGGCCAAGGACAGTGGGATCAGCAGTGTCGTCGGCATCTCGATGCTGGTGTCGGTCGTGGCCGGCAAGCCGCTTCTCACGTCCGCGCTGAAGCCGTTCGTGACCAAGGGGGATGCTGGGCGGACCGCGGCCTGGGAGCGTCTGTCGGCGGGGCCGGGCCGCTTTGTGCGGGCCGAGCGCATGTTCACGGCGGTGTGGGGTCTGGCGCTGGTCACGGAGTGCGTGGTGCGGATCGTGGGGGCGTACACGCTGCCGGTCGACACGATGGTCTGGCTCGGCAATGTGATCATGGCGGGTGCCGTGGTCCTGGCCGTCCGGTTCGGCGGGCGTCTGGCCGTGGGGCCGATGGAGCGGATGCTCGAGGAGGAGCTGGCGAGTGGCCGTGGTCAGGTGGAGCGCGTCGCCTGACACGGCTCCGGTACGTCCGTAGCGCACACCCTCTTCCCGGTCGCTCGATGACGGCGGCCGGGAACTTTCGTTCGAGATGCCTCGAGATCCATCTACCCACGGGTAGCTCTGGGGCATACGCTGTGCGGCCATGACAGAAGTGCTGCGGCGTGGCAGAGGATCGCTGGCGTTCAGTTTCTTGGTGCAGGGTGCCGCGTTCGCGCTCCTGGTGACTCGAATACCGGCTATCCAGGATCAGTACGGCATATCAGATGGGCTGTTGCCCGTCTTTCTCGCTGCGGTGCCGATCCTGGCCGGCGTCGGGAGCGTGTGTACCGAGAAGTTGGTCAAGCGGGTGCGGCCCAGCCGGGTTCTGCGGTGGTCGCAGCCGGTTGTGCTGCTGGCTCTGCTCGGGGTCGGGGCGGGGGGCTCGCTGTGGCAAGCGGCCCTGGCGCTGGGGGCGTTCGGGCTCGCGGTGGGTGCGCTGGACGCGTCCATGAACATGCTCGGGGTGAGCCTGCAGAGGGCGTACGGGCGCAGCATCATGCTCGGGTTTCATGCGGCGTACAGCCTGGGCGGGATCGTGGGGGCGTCGCTCGCGTGGGTGGGGGCGCACTGGGAGCTCTCGCTGTTCGTGTCGTATCTGCCGGTGGTCGTGCTGCTGTTGCCGGCGGCGTTCGTGGGGAGTCGCTGGTACGTCGACGGGGAGAGCGGCGCCGGTGAGGGTGCTCAGGGCGCCTCGGGTGGCCCGGTGGTGTTCAAGCTGCTGTTGCCGCTGTGTCTGGTGATGACGTTCGCGTACATCGGGGATTCGACGGTCTCCAACTGGAGTGCGAAGTACCTCCAGGACGTGCTGGGCAGTTCGGAGCAGCTGTCGACGGTTCCGTACAACGTCTACATGGTGATGACGCTGGTGGGGCGGGCGCTCGGGGATCTCGGGGTGCGGCGGTTCGGGGCGGTCGTGGTGGTGCGGTTCGGGGCCGTGGTGGCGGCGCTCGGGTTCGCTGTCGTGGCGGTGGCGCCGGGGCCCTGGGTGGGGATGCTCGGGTTCACGCTGCTGGGGCTCGGGTTGTGCGTGATCGTGCCGCAGACGTTCGCCGCTGCGGGCAGGCTCTTCCCGAACGCTTCGGATTCGGCGATTGCCCGGCTGAATGTCTTCAACTATGTGGGATTTCTGATCGGTTCGCCCCTTGTGGGTGCTCTGGGCGATGCGTGGAACTACCGGGGGGCGATGCTCGTTCCTATGGTGTTGGTGCTCGTGACACTCGTGTATGCCCGGTCCTTCGCCCCTGCAGCGGACCGATACGGTGACGGGCATGAGCGGCCGCGCACAGCTGATGTGGGACGAGGCAGTAACGGGCTATGACTTCGGCCCGGATCACCCGATGGATCCGGTCCGGCTGGCCCTGACGAGAAGTCTCGTCGGGGCTCTTGGGCTCGATCGTGAGGTGGACGTCGTCACCGCCAAGCGGGCGGGTGAGTCGACGCTGCGGCTTGTGCACCGCGAGGACTATGTGGAGGCGGTCAAGGCCGCGTCCGCCGATCCGGCTTCGGCGGATGGGACCTATGGGCTGGGGACGGTCGACGATCCGGCCTTCGCCGGTATGCACGATGTGTCGGCGCTGATCGCCGGGCAGTCCGTGGGCGCGGCGGAGGCCGTGTGGCGGGGGGAGGCGCTGCACGCGGTGAACTTCGCGGGCGGGCTGCACCATGCGATGCCCGGGGGTGCTTCCGGGTTCTGTATCTACAACGACGCGGCGCTGGCCATCGCTCGTCTCCTCGAGCTGGGTGCCGAGCGGGTCGCGTACGTGGATGTGGACGTGCACCACGGGGACGGGGTGCAGGCGGCGTTCTGGGAGGACCCGCGGGTGCTCACCATTTCGCTGCACGAGCATCCGCGGACGCTGTTTCCGCAGACCGGGTGGCCCGAGGAGACGGGGGCCGACGGTCCTGCGGAGGGGTCGGCGGTCAATGTGGCGTTGCCGGCGGGGACCGGGGACGCGGGATGGCTGCGGGCTTTTCACGCCGTCGTGCCCGAGTTGCTGGCGGAGTTCAGGCCGCAGGTCCTGGTGACGCAGCACGGGGCCGATACGCACTTCGAGGATCCGCTGGCGCATCTGGCGGTGTCGCTCGACGCGCAGCGCGCCGTGCAGGCCGCCTGTCATGAGCTGGCGCACGAGCATGCGGACGGGCGGTGGGTCGCGCTGGGCGGTGGCGGGTACGCCGTGGTGGACGTGGTGCCGCGGTCCTGGTCGCATCTGGTGGGGATCGCCGCCGGGCACGAGGTCGCGCCCGAGGCAGTGATTCCGGAGAGCTGGCGGCAGGAAGTGTTCGCCAGGACACGGCAGTTGGCTCCCACGCGGATGACGGACGGGCGGTGGCCGGTCTCGTACAACGAGTGGGATTCCGGGTACGACCCGGCGGACCGGCTCGACCAGGCGGTTCTGGCGACCCGGCGTGCGGTGTTCCCGCTGCGCGGGCTGTTGCCGTAGCGGTGTGGGGGTGGGCGGCCCGTGAGAGTACGGGGTGTTACGCCAAGTGTGGGGTGTTTTCGGGGTTTTAGGGGTGGCAGGTGCCCCAATGCGCCAGCATCACACGGGTGTTGAGCACCGGAGCGCTGCGTGCGCATCTGCTGGCCGCCCATCTGGCCGGGCCCGTTGCGACCTCCCGTGAGGTGAGTCTGCGCAGCTATCGGCTCTTCGCGGCCAGGGATCCCCGGATACTTCTGGGCCTCGACCCGGAGTGGAGCTGGGGACAGCGGGATCTGCTCGCGCTGATGGCCGACAAGTGCGGGGTGTCGGGCGATCCGGGGGACACCTCGGGGTTCGACGTGATCGATCCGGAGCGGACGCTGGCCGCGCTCGACGCGTTCGCGAAGCGGCTCGGTGAGGCCGCGCGGGGTCGTGTCCCGGTGCTGTTCGGGACGGGTCACCCGCATCGACTCCTCGGTTTCTACGCCGCGTTGGCGGACGCCCTGTCGGCGGCGGGATGTCCCGTCCTCACCCCCGCGCAGGGTGAGAGTGTCGACATAACGACCCGGTTCGGTCTACGCACGTACGACCTCGACTACGTCCGTGGAGTCGCGCTGGTGCGGGAACCCGGCGCGCGCGAGCCGGGGAGTGAGACCGGCGCACACACCCACTCACCCCTCCCGGTTCGCACGGTGCTCGCGGCCGCAGCGCAGGCCGGCGGGCTGCTGCCGGAGCTGGTCGTGGGTGACCATGGATGGGTCTGCGGCGCAGGTCAGTTGGGGTTCGATGCCATCGGGCTCGCGGATACGGATGATCCCGCGCTGTTCGTGGGGGAGGCCGAGGGGCGGGTGTCCGTAGTCGTTCCGCTTGATGACGCTGTGCGGTCTGATTACTACCGACCGCTTACTCGCTATGTACTCAATCGAGCGTGTCTGTCACAGTAGGCGGCCATCCGCTGCTCCTCTTCCCCACTCGCACCACACGCCCCTAGTCTGGGGAGTGAGCACGCAACGACGTTGAGTCACCGGAAGGGGAAGCCGGTGGCCGTCGAGTGCGGAAGGTTCAGGTGTGTCATGGCTGCTGGTGAGAGTAGGCCTCTGAACGAGGTGCAGTTCCTGACCGTGGCGGAAGTCGCCTCGGTGATGCGAGTCTCGAAGATGACCGTGTACCGGCTGGTGCACAGTGGTCATCTGCCCGCGATCCGGGTCGGAAGGTCTTTCCGAGTCCCGGAACAAGCGGTTCACGAGTACCTCCGCGAGTCCTATGTGGGGGTGGGGACAGCCTGACGGCATCCTCCGGGATCCCTCGATTACAGGCTCAGCGCTGGGCCGGGTAGGCTAGGCCGACGTAGGTCGTGTGGGCCCAGACGCCCCGCACCGAGTGAAGAGAAGTGAGCGAGGGTAGTCGTGGGCTCTGTTATCAAGAAGCGGCGTAAGCGGATGGCCAAGAAGAAGCACCGCAAGCTGCTGAAGCGCACCCGCGTGCAGCGTCGCAACAAGAAGTAGGCGACCGCTGCAACAAGCGCGCTCTGTGGCCCCTCCACCGTCCGGTGGAGGGGCCACAGTCGTTCCACGGGCCTTATGAGGCCGATTTCGCGGGGTTGTGTGGGAGCGTAGGGCCACGTCCTGGCGACCTCGGTCTGTACGTACGTCTGTGGCTGTCGTCACTTCCTGCATCGCGCGGTCATCACAGCGCAACATCGACCCGCTAACGTGGCGGCGAGAGCCAGGCGGTGCGGAACTGGGGCGCGGCAGGGCTGCGACGGAAGGTAGGCGCTGATCTTGGGCAAGGTCGTGCTCGTGACCGGGGTGGCCCGGCAGCTCGGGGGCCGTTTCGTACGACGCATCCAGCGTGATCCCGAGGTGGACCGGGTGATCGCTGTGGACGCGGTGGCGCCCGCGCATCACCTGGGGGGCGCCGACTTCCTCCAGGCGGACATACGGCAGCCGGCGATCGCCCGGGTGCTCGCCGAGCACTCCGTCGACACGGTCGTCCACCTGGACGTCACGGGCACCCCGCTGGCCAGCGGCGGCCGGGGCTCCGTCAAGGAGACCAACGTCATCGGCACGATGCAGCTGCTCGGCGCGTGCCAGAAGTCGCCGGCGGTCAAGCGGCTCGTGGTGAAGTCCAGTACGAACGTGTACGGGTCCGCGCCGCGCGACCCGGCCGTGTTCACCGAGACGACGCCGCCCAAGTCGCTGCCCAGCGGCGGCTTCGCCAAGGACACCGTGGAGGTCGAGGGGTACGTGCGCGGGTTCGCCCGGCGCAGGCCCGATGTCGCGGTGTGCGTGCTGCGGTTCGCGAACATCCTCGGTCCCGCCGCGGATTCGCCGCTCGCCGAGTACTTCTCGCTGCCGGTCCTGCCGACCGTCCTTGGCTATGACCCGCGGCTGCAGTTCGTCCACGAGGACGATGTCATCGAGGTGCTGCGGATCGCGTCGCACGAGCCGGCGCGGGGGACGCTCAACAGCGGCACGTTCAACGTCGCCGGTGACGGCGTGCTGCTCCTGTCGCAGTGCTCGCGCCGGCTCGGGCGGCCGACGGTGCCGGTGTTCCTGCCGGCCGTGACCTGGGTGGGGTCGGCCCTGCGTACGCTGGGCGCGACGGACTTCTCGCCCGAGCAGATCAGGCTGCTCACGCACGGGCGGGTCGTGTCGACGGCCCAGATGCGAGAGACGCTGGGCTATCGGCCCGAGTACACGACGGCGGAGACCTTCGCGGAGTTCGCCCGTGGCCGCGGCCCCGGACTTCTGCCGCCGGAGGCCCTCGCGGGGGCCGTCGACCGGATCGCCTCGCTGCCCTTCCTGGGCGGCGGCCACCCCCAGAGCGCCAGCTGAGGAGCGCATCAACGATGGCGGATGCCAAGGTCATTCCGTTCGACGACGACCGGTCGCGGACCGGCGCCGGCAAGGTGGTTCCGCGCCGCCGTGGCGCGAGCGGCCGGCGCAAGGGCGAGCCCGCGACCGTACGCGAGGTCGCGCCGCTGCCCGAGCAGCAGGACCGCGAGCCGTCACTGCCCACCGCCGTGCGGGAGCCGGATCCGCGGGAGCGGCCGCAGGCCGGTGGCGGCCTGGACCGCCGCATCGCGGGCGGCCTCGCGTTCCTGCGGCGGCGCCTGACGGGCGATTACGACGTCGACGAGTTCGGCTACGACAAGGAACTCACCGACCAGGTCCTGATGTCCCTGGTGCGGCCCCTGTACGAGAAGTACTTCCGGGTCGAGGTGAAGGGCATCGAGAACATCCCGGCGGACGGCGGTGCGCTGATCGTCGCCAATCACTCGGGGACGCTGCCGCTGGACGGCGTGATGATGCAGGTCGCCGTGCACGACAACCATCCGCAGAACCGGCATCTGCGGCTCCTGGCCGCGGACCTCGTGTTCATGCTGCCGGTGGTCAACGAGCTGGCGCGCAAGGCCGGCCACACGCTGGCCTGTGCGGAGGATGCGCAGCGGCTCCTGGAGCGGGGCGAGTTGGTCGGCGTGATGCCGGAGGGGTTCAAGGGCATCGGCAAGCCGTTCAGCGAGCGGTACAAGCTCCAGCGGTTCGGGCGTGGCGGCTTCGTCTCGACGGCCCTGAAGGCCGGCACACCGATCGTGCCGTGCTCGATCGTCGGGGCGGAGGAGATCTACCCGATGATCGGCAATGCGAAGACCCTGGCGCGGCTCCTTGGCTTCCCGTACTTCCCGATCACGCCGACGTTCCCGTGGCTCGGTCCATTGGGTGCGGTGCCGTTGCCGACGAAGTGGACGATCCAGTTTGGCGAGCCGATCCCGACGGACGGCTTCCCGCCGGAGGCGGCCGAGGATCCGATGTTGATGTTCAACCTGACGGACCAGGTGAGGGAGCAGATCCAGCACACGCTGTACAAGCTGCTGGTGCAGCGGAGGTCTGTGTTCTTCTGACGCCGGCTGCGGTCCGGGGGAACTGCCCGCAGGGACGCAGGGACATGGGACATACGTGAAGGGGGCGGTCACCGGATTTCGGTGGCCGCCCCCTTCACGTAACACGTGACGGAGTGACTAGTCCGCGTCCTCGCTGTCGATTCCCAGGCCGGGCAGCAGGCCTGGGAGGAGGGGCGGGAGTGTGACGTCGGGCTTCGGGGTGGTGTGTTTGCCTTCGGACGGGGTGGGGCTGGTGTCGTCCTTGGGCGGGTCTAGGAGGCCGCCGGTGGTGTCGTCGAGGAGGCCGTCGTCGTGGGTTCCGGAGGAGGACGGGCGGGGTTTGCCCGAGCTGTCCTGGTGGCCGTGCGAGCTTCCGCCGGCCGTCGGGGTGGAGCGTTCGTCGCCGGAGGAACCGGGCGTCCTGTCGTGGATGCCGGGCTGTCCGCCGGTGCGGCCGTTCTTTTCGGGGACCTGCGGGAGCAGGGACCGCAGCGGGTCGACCTCTTGGTCTATGGCGTCGAAGACCGAGCTGACCTGTGCGCCCACGTCGCCGAGTTGTACGGGCAGGCGGTGGCGCAGCGCGTCCCAGTTCTCGCGGTGGGACCGGGTGAACGACGACAGGGCCTGGATGGGGCCGAGCGAGCCGTCCCTGCGGTAGGCGTCGAGGAGGAGGCGGTGGCCCTCGGAGGCGTCGTACTGGACGCCGGAGAGCGTGCGCCTGACTTCGCCGAGGGATTCGTGGTCGAGCTGTCCGCTGCGGCCGCGCTCCATGAGCCTGCGCGCTTCGCTCAGGCGGGTGGAGGCCTGGTCGAGATAGATCCGGCCGCGGTCGGAGTCGCCGTCGGCCATGCCGAGTTTCAGGTCCTCCATCCCGCGTTTCAGTCCGTAGAGGTGGTCACCGGGGAGGGCGTCGGAGCTGGCAGCGGCTACGCCGCCGAAGGCTCCCGCGGCGACACCGACGGTGAGGCCGCCGGCCGCGATGCCCTTGGACAGGCGTGAGCGGGGTCGCAACTTCCGCAGCGGGCTCGCCCGGTGAGCGCCCTTGCGCGCGCGCTGCTCGGGCACGGAAGGGCCTGGCCCCGCACCCCCCGCAGCCGTGCCTTCGAGCAGCATGGCCTCCATGGCGGCCACGAGCTGGGCTCGTTGAACCACCTTGACCTCGGGGTCAAGCTCAGGCTTGGGCAGCTCGTCCAGTCCGGTCGCCAGAGCCAACAGCTTGCCCTGCTCGCCTCGTTCGGCGGAGGGCTCTTCTTGCTGTACGGCCGCAGCTTCCCGGTCGGACTGCTCCTCCAGGGCCTGGGCGAAGGCGTTCGCCCGCCGGTGTGCCGATACGTTCGCGATCACTGGCGGCACCTCCTCTCGTCATGACGGTCGACTCCCCAGGGGGTCCTGAGGGTTGCACACCCTGAGCGCTTCCACACGATCGAGTGAGTGGAAGCAGTCGGGGAGTGACCACAGGGAGCCTGCATCCCGCATAACGAGCGACGCGGCACTTGGGTTACGGACGGCGGATGATCGGACCGCGATCCCATCTGCCCCTCACAGAAGGTGAGTTGATAGTTACAGAGCGACGCGTCGGGTGGGGTGGGCCCCACCGGTCGCTAACGGGCGTCGTCCGGGAGCAGGCGCGCCAGGGTGCGCACAGCGCGGTACTGGAGCGTCTTGATCGCGCCCTCGTTCTTGCCCATGACCTTGGCGGTCTCGGCGACCGAGAGGCCCTGCAGGAAGCGCAGGGTCACGCACTCCTGCTGCTGGGGGTTGAGCCGGTGCACCGCGTCGAGCAGGGCGGCGTTCGACAGGGACTCCAGGACGGAGTCCTCTGGGCTGCGCTCGACCTCGTTCGCGTCGAGCATTTCGCCGGTGGTCACTTCGAGGCGGAATCGGCTCGACTTGAAGTGGTCGGCGACCAGGTTCCGCGCGATCGTGACCAGCCAGGCGCCGAAGTCGCGCCCCTGCCAGGTGAACGTGCCGATGCGGCGCAGGGCCCGCAGGAAGGTCTCGCTGGTGAGATCCTCGGCGGTCGCCTTCCCGCCGACGCGGTAGTAGATGTAGCGGTAGACGGTGTCGCTGTACTGGTCGTAGAGGCGGCCGAACGCGTCGGCCTCGCCCGCCTGGGCGCGCTCGACGAGATCCATCATGCGGGCGCTGTCGCTGTCCGCGGCGGGGCGGCGAGCGGTGGACGTACCGGCGGAACCGGATCGGGCTCGTCTTCCGACCGTGGTGCTCCCGTCAGCCAGGGCATAGCAAGGACCGGTAGGGCCGTTCGCGGCGGGTGCCGCGACGGCGAGGGCGGGGACGGCGTACGCGGTGGGGACGAAGCCGCGCAAGCGGTCGGAGACCGTTGCGCGCAGCGTAGCCAGGCCCGAGGCGTCAACCCCGACGTGTGGGTACACGGGACTCCCAGAGGCAGAGCTTCCATCACGTGCAGTGCGGGACCGTTCACTCGTCGTGTTGACGTGTGGGTACCGGTTTGCGTCTGAGGAGAATAACGCTTCGTGCAGGGAGCGCTACACCCAGTTGCTCAAATCACCGATTACGTCGCTTCCGTAACTGAAAGGAGTCGGTTCAAGTACCGGAGAGTGACCGCTTATTGATCGGATTAGGTCATGTTCCGTCTGAGCACGAGGCGTGTTGTGGCCGAGTTGCACCAACGGGACTGGCGGGAGCCGTGCGGGGGTAAGGGGACGCGATTGGCGCTCCCGCCCGGGAGCGCCGCGGGTCAGCGGCGACGCCGGTGCAGGGCGACCGCCGCGGCCGTGCCGCCGGCCAGTGCGCCGACTCCCGCCGCGGCCGGGATGCCGACCTTCGCGGCCTTGCGGCCCGTGCGGTAGTCGCGCAGTCGCCAGTCACGTTCGCGTGCGTGCTTGCGCAGTTTGGTGTCCGGATTGATCGCGTACGGATGTCCTACGAGCGACAGCATCGGGATGTCGTTGTGCGAGTCGCTGTACGCGGCGCAGCGGTTGAGGTCGAGGCCCTCGGCGGAGGCGAGGGCGCGGACGGCCTCGGCCTTCGCGGGGCCGTGCAGGGGTTCGCCGACGAGCTTGCCCGTGTAGACGCCGCCGACGGACTCGGCGACCGTGCCGAGGGCGCCGGTCAGGCCGAGGCGGCGGGCGATGATCGTCGCGGTCTCCACGGGGGCCGCGGTGACGAGCCACACCTTCTGGCCCGCGTCCAGGTGTGCCTGGGCGAGGGCGCGGGTGCCGGGCCAGATGCGCTCGGCCATGTACTCGTCGTAGATCTCCTCGCCGATGGACATCAGCTCGGCGACTCGGTGGCCCTTGACGATGGACAGCGCGCTGTCGCGGGCGTCCTGCATGTGCTCGGGGTCCTCGACCCCGGCGATTCTGAACCAGGCCTGCTGCCAGCCGAACTTGACCAGCTCGCGGCGCTGGAAGAACTTCCGCTTGTAGAGGCCGCGCCCGAAGTGGAAGATCGCGGCGCCCTGCATGACGGTGTTGTCGAGGTCGAAGAAGGCGGCGGCCCTGTCGTCGCCGACGACAGGGAACTCCGTTTCCGGGGTGCCTTCGTCGGGCTGTGTCGCCTCGCCGAGCTGTTCCAGCTCCTGCGACGACTTGCGGGCGGCCTCGGCCGAGGCCTCGCCAGCCAATACGCTCCGCGCGGTGGCGGAGCGCCTACGGGGTGTGAGCCATCCGAGAGCGGCCATGTCGTGAGCATAGCCAGGTTGTTCGGTGGTTCCGGAGTCGTGAGGATTCGGCGTTGTGAACTCTCCGCGACCGAGCCGTTAAACAACTGGAGGGAGAGGTGCGCCGGGAGGCGTCGACGGAGCGAGAATGGCCGGTATGAGCCCCATTTTTCGCCGGAGCGAGAAGAAGAGCCCCGAGGAGCGTCTGGTCACCCTGGTCGGGAAGCCCGGCTGCCACCTGTGCGACGACGCACAGGAGGTGATCGAGAAAGTGTGCGGCGAGCTCGGTGCGTCCTGGGAGAAGAAGGACATCACCCAGGACGAGGAGCTGTACCGCTTGTACTGGGAGCAGATTCCCGTGGTGCTCGTGGACGGAGCACAGCATGACTTCTGGAAGGTGAACGAAGATCGACTTCGGCGCGCGCTGACGGGCTGATCCGCCGCTGGTCCGCGGGGGAGTAGCGACCGTCACTGACCGAGCAGTCCAAGTGGTCCGGAAAGTCGCTTAGGATCGGGGGCGGTTTGGTCTCGGGGGCGCGGATCGTAGAGGAGAGTGTACGGTTTTGCCCCCTTCAAGCAGGCAACGAAGCGGCTTGCGCGCCGGTTCCATATGCGCGCGCCAGGGGCGCGTGACCCCGGTCACGTTGCCCGGGCAAATCGGACACCATCTTTGTGCACGCGTTCACAAAGACATAGCCTGCATTCGACGGGGCGGTCCTGGCACGTACGACCGCCCGCAGCCCCGCTCTACCCGCAGGAGCACCGTGGCAACTGGCCGAACTCACCGACCGGCGACCCGCAGCCGAGGAATTCCCGAGGCCACCGTCGCCCGCCTTCCGCTGTACCTCCGGGCCCTCACCGGTCTGTCGGAGCGCTCGGTTCCCACGGTCTCGTCCGAGGAGCTCGCGGCCGCCGCGGGGGTCAACTCCGCGAAGCTGCGCAAGGACTTCTCGTACCTCGGCTCGTACGGCACCCGCGGTGTGGGCTACGACGTCGAGTACCTCGTCTACCAGATCTCCCGCGAACTCGGCCTCACCCAGGACTGGCCGATCGTGATGGTCGGTATCGGTAACCTCGGCGCCGCTCTGGCCAATTACGGCGGGTTCGCCTCCCGTGGCTTCCGCGTCGCCGCCCTGATCGACGCCGACCCGGCGATGACCGGCAAGTCCGTCGCGGGCATGGCCGTGCAGCACGCCGACGACCTCGAGAAGATCATCGACGACAACGGCGTGTCCATCGGCGTCATCGCGACGCCCGCGGGCGCGGCCCAGCAGGTCTGCGACCGGCTCGTCGCCGCCGGTGTCACCTCGATCCTCAACTTCGCGCCGACCGTCCTGTCCGTGCCGGACGGCGTCGACGTGCGCAAGGTCGACCTCTCCATCGAGCTCCAGATCCTCGCCTTCCACGAGCAGCGCAAGGCCGGCGAGGGCCAGGACGACACGGCGGAGGATGCCGGTACCGAGACCCCGGCCGCCGCGGCGAAGCCGGCCCGCAAGGGACCAGACGGGGACGTCCCCGCCGTGATGCAGGCATGAGTCTCCTCGTCGTAGGCCTGAGCCACCGCAGCGCCCCCGTGAGCGTCCTGGAGCGCGCCGCGCTCTCCGCGGACGCCCAGGCGAAGCTGCTCCAGGACACGCTCGCCGCGGAGCCCGCCGCCGAGGCCTCGGTGCTCTCGACGTGCAACCGCATCGAGCTGTACGCCGACGTGGACAAGTTCCACGCGGGCGTCGCCGAGCTGTCGACGCTGCTCGCCCAGCACAGCGGCGTCGGTCTCGAGGAGCTCACTCCTTATCTTTATGTGCACTACGAGGACCGGGCCGTCCACCACCTCTTCTCGGTGGCGTGCGGGCTCGACTCGATGGTCGTGGGCGAGGGTCAGATCCTCGGCCAGATCAAGGACGGCCTCGCGCGCTCCCAGGAGCTGCACACCGCGGGCCGCCTCCTCAACGATCTGTTCCAGCAGGCCCTGCGGGTCGGCAAGCGGGCCCACTCGGAGACCGGGATCGACCGTGCCGGTCAGTCCCTGGTCACGTTCGGCCTGGAGCAGCTGGCCGCCGGGCGCCCCGTCGACGTATGGGTCAAGGACAAGCGCGCCCTGGTGATCGGCGCGGGCTCGATGTCGTCGCTGGCCGCGGCGACGCTCGCGCGCGCCGGGGTCGCCGAGGTCGTCGTCGCCAACCGCACGCTGGAGCGCGCCGAGCGTCTCGCACAGATCCTGAGCGAGCCCGGCGGTACCGGGGTGGCCGCGCGAGCGGTTCCCATGGACGCCGTCGGCGACGAACTGACACGTGCCGATGTCGTCGTCTCCTGCACCGGAGCGACCGGCCTCGTCCTGACCGAGGCCCAGATCCTGCGCGCCACCGAGGGGCGTACGGGCGGGCTCTCGCTCCTCGACCTCGCGATGCCGCGCGACATCGACGGCGCCGCGCACCGCATCGGCGGCGTGCGCTTCGTCGACATCGAGTCGCTCGCGGAGGCCTCGGCCGACGCGCCGATGGCCGCCGACGTGGACCAGGTGCGGGGAATCGTCTCCGACGAGGTCGCCGCGTTCGGCGCCGCCCAGCGCGCCGCGACCATCACGCCGACCGTCGTCGCTCTGCGCACGATGGCCGCCGACGTGGTCACCGGCGAGATCGCGCGCCTCGACGGGCGCCTGCCGGAACTCGACGAGAAGCAGCGCGCGGAGATCACCCAGACCGTGCGGCGCGTCGTGGACAAGCTCCTGCACGCGCCGACCGTACGGGTCAAGCAGCTGGCCGCCGAGCCCGGCGGTGCCGGGTACGCGGATGCGCTGCGGACCCTTTTCGACCTCGACCCGGAGGCGGTGGCCGCCGTCTCGCGGGCCGATCTGAACGAGCTGAACGAGCCGGTAGCCAAGAATCGAGGCCGGGCATCATGACGGACAGGGCACTCAGGCTCGGGACGAGGCGCAGCAAGCTCGCCATGGCCCAGTCGGGGCGCGTGGCTGAGGCCGTACGGCAGGTGACGGGACGGCCCGTCGAGCTGGTCGAGATCACCACGTACGGTGACACGTCCCGCGAGCAGCTGGCGCAGATCGGCGGTACCGGCGTGTTCGTCGTGGCGCTGCGCGAGGCGCTGCTGCGCGGCGACGTCGACTTCGCCGTGCACTCCCTCAAGGATCTGCCGACCACGCCCCACCCGGACCTCACGCTGGCGGCCGTGCCGCTGCGCGAGGACCCGCGCGACGTACTCGTCGCCCGCGACGGACTGACCTTCGCGCAGCTCCCGAAGGGAGCGCGCGTCGGTACCGGTTCGCCGCGCCGCATGTCGCAGCTGAACGCGTACGCGCGCAGCCACGGCATGCACATAGAGACCGTGCCGATACGCGGGAACATCGACACCCGCATCGGTTACGTGCACAACGGGGAGCTCGACGCCGTCGTGCTCGCCGCCGCCGGACTGAACCGGATCGGCCGCATCGGGGAAGTGACGGACTTCCTCGCGGTCGACACTGTTCTGCCCGCCCCCGGCCAGGGGGCTCTGGCGGTCGAGTGCTCCGCGTCCAACGCGGACCTCGCCGCCGCGCTCGGAGAGCTCGACGACTCGTTCACCCGAGTCGCCGTGACCGCCGAGCGATCCCTGCTCGCCGCCCTGGAGGCCGGCTGCAGTGCACCTGTGGGCGCACTGGCCGACCTGCTGGCCGACGGGCAGATTGCCAACGAAATGCGCCTGCGTGGCGTCGTCGGTACGACCGACGGCTCCGAGCTGGTGCAGCTGTCCACCACCGGTCCCGTGCCCGAGACGGAAGACCAGGCGCTGGCGCTCGGTCGCGAACTCGCTACCGAGATGCTCGCCAAGGGCGCGGCCGGTCTGATGGGGGAGCGAGCACTTTGAGCCCCACCACCTCTGATCCTTCGGCCACCTGGGCAACCGGGCACGTCACCTTCCTGGGTGCCGGTCCCGGAGATCCAGGACTACTGACACTGCGCGCCGTGGAGGCGCTCGCCCGAGCGGATGTGCTGATCGCCGAGCCCGAAGTGCTCGACGTCGTCCGCACACACGCGAAGGCGGGCGTGACCGTCCTCGGCGCGGAGAGCCCGGGCACACCGGGACAGACGGCTACTGACGATGCGTCAACTGCCGTCGTGGTCCCCGCGTTGAGGGACTGCGCCAATCTTGTCATGGAGGCCGCGCGGGGCGGCAAGCGGGTCGTACGTGCCGTCAGCGGCGACCCCGGACTCGACACCGACGCGGCCGGGGAGATGCTGGCCTGCGCGGCCGGCGGGGTCTCCTTCGAGGTCGTGCCCGGCATCGCGGCGGCTGTCGGTGTGCCCGCGTACGCCGGTGTTCCGCTGCGGGACGCGCAGGGCACGGACGTGCGGTTCGTCGACGCCCGTACCGCCTCCGAGCGCTGCTGGACCGAGGTCGGCGCGTCCGACGGCACGGTGGTCGTCTCGACGACGCTCGACGCGGTGGCCGCGGCCGCCGGTGAGCTGGTCGCGGCGGGCCGCAAGCCGGACACCCCGCTGACCGTCACGGTCGCCGGTACGACGACGCGCCAGCGGACCTGGTCCGCGACGCTCGGCACGATCGCCCAGACCTTCAAGCAGGCGAAGGTGCTGCCCTCCCCGGAGGGGGGTCGCCCCGTCATAGCCGTGGTCGGCGAGCGCTCCGCGGCCGCCCAGCGCGACCAGCTCTCGTGGTTCGAGTCCAAGCCGCTGTTCGGCTGGAAGGTGCTCGTACCGCGGACCAAGGAGCAGGCGGCGTCGCTCTCCGACCAGCTCACGTCGTACGGCGCCGTGCCGCACGAGGTGCCGACGATCGCCGTCGAACCGCCGCGCACGCCCCAGCAGATGGAGCGCGCGGTCAAGGGCCTCGTCACCGGACGCTACGAGTGGATCGCCTTCACCTCGGTGAACGCGGTCAAGGCCGTGCGCGAGAAGTTCGAGGAGTACGGGCTCGACGCCCGTGCCTTCGCCGGGATCAAGGTCGCCGCGGTGGGCGAGCAGACCGCGAGCGCGCTCATCGCGTTCGGTGTGAAGCCCGACCTCGTGCCGAGCGGTGAGCAGTCGGCCGCCGGTCTCCTCGAGGACTGGCCGCCGTACGACCCGGTCTTCGACCCGATCGACCGCGTCTTCCTGCCGCGCGCCGACATCGCCACCGAGACGCTCGTCGCCGGGCTCATCGAACTCGGGTGGGAGGTCGACGACGTGACCGCCTACCGGACGGTGCGGGCGTCGCCGCCGCCGGCGGAGACACGCGAGGCGATCAAGGGCGGCGGGTTCGACGCCGTGCTGTTCACGTCGTCGTCGACCGTGCGGAACCTGGTCGGTATCGCCGGCAAGCCGCACAACGTGACCGTGATCGCGTGCATCGGCCCCGCGACGGCCAAGACCGCCGAGGAGCACGGGCTGCGCGTGGACGTCATGTCTCCGGAGCCGTCCGTGCACCGGCTGGCGCAGGCGCTGGCCGACTTCGGTGCCAGGCGGCGTACCGCCGCGCTCGAGGCGGGGGATCCTGTGTCCCGGCCGAGCGAGCGGCGGCCCGGTGCGCGGAGGCGTCGGGCGGCGCCGTAAGGCGGCTGCTGACGCAGGGAACAGCGGGGGACAGCGGGGGCAACGGGACAGTGAGACACGGAGTGTTGGTGTGACTGAGTACGGATCCTTCCCGGGTGCGCGGCCGCGGCGGCTGCGCACCACCCCCGCCATGCGGCGCATGGTCGCCGAGACGCGGCTGCACCCGGCCGACCTGATCCTTCCCGCGTTCGTGCGGGAGGGCATCGGTGAGCCGGTCGAGATCGGGTCCATGCCCGGTGTCGTGCAGCACACCCGGGACACCCTGAAGAAGGCGGCCGTCGAGGCGCTGGAGGCCGGGGTCTCCGGGATCATGCTCTTCGGCGTGCCGGACGACGCGAAGAAGGACGCCCTCGGGACGGCCGGTACGGACCCCGACGGCATCCTCCAGGTGGCGCTGCGCGATGTGCGCGCCGAGGTCGGCGACGACCTCATCGTCATGTCCGACCTGTGCCTCGACGAGTTCACGGACCACGGGCACTGCGGTGTCCTGGACGCCGAGGGGCGCGTCGACAACGACGCGACGCTGGAGCGGTACGCCGAGATGGCGCAGGTCCAGGCCGACGCGGGCGCCCATGTCGTGGGCCCCAGCGGCATGATGGACGGGCAGGTCGGGGTGATCCGCGACGCGCTCGACACCATCGGCAAGGAGGACGTCTCGATCCTCGCCTACACCGCGAAGTACTCGTCGGCGTTCTACGGGCCGTTCCGTGAGGCCGTCGGCTCCTCGCTGACCGGCGACCGCAAGACGTACCAGCAGGACCCGGCCAATGTCCGGGAGTCCCTGCGGGAGCTGGCGCTCGACCTCGAAGAGGGCGCCGACATGGTGATGGTCAAGCCGGCCGGTCCTTACCTCGACATCCTCGCCAAGGTCGCCGAGTCGGTGGACGTGCCGGTCGCCGCGTACCAGATCAGCGGCGAGTACGCGATGATCGAGGCCGCCGCGCAGCGTGGCTGGATCGAGCGCGACAGGGCCATCCTGGAGACGCTCCTCGGCATCAAGCGGGCCGGTGCGAACATGATCCTCACGTACTGGGCGACGGAGGTCGCACGCGGCCTGTGACCGCGCCCGACCCCTGAACTCCCGCTGCCCCGCCGGTACATGACCGGCGGGGCAGCTTTTTCACGTTCAGCAGGTCACCGGGTCACCAGGTCAGCGCGTCGCTCATCGACTGCTGCCAGTACGTGACCTTGAGCGAGTCGTCGACGTAGACGCCCTTCGCGGGCAGCGCGGCCTTGGCGCCGGGGCCGCCGTCGTTCGTGTCGCGGCCCTGGAAGAACACCTCGAGCGTCTTCTCCGTACGCCCGTTGGCGCCGCCGCCGTCGTCGCCGCCGGAGAGCGCGACGCCCGCGTAGGCGGACTGGCCGGGGGTCAGGGAGACCACCGCCTGCGGCTGCGAGTCGTCGATCACCGGCGGGACCGACTGGGCCTCGCCGAAGCGGAGGGCCGGGTAGCCGTACAGGTCGCATCGCTTCGAGCCGGTGTTGGTCACCGTCAGGAGCATGTGGTTGACGGGGCGCGAGACGGACTGGGCGGTGACCTTGACCGTGGAGCCGTTGCACGTGACGCGGGAGGTGGCGGCGGTGGGGTTGTTCTTGCCGGTGGAGGCGGGCTGGGGCTTCGGCTTGGTGGTGGCGCCGCTGCCTGTGCCGGTGTCCGTTCCGGTGCCGGTGTTGTCGCCCGTCGTGGATCCGGCGCTCGTGTCCTTGCCGCTGTCGCCGCCGGCCGGCGCCGACTTCGACGGCTGCTGCGACGCGCCCTCGTCGCGGACCCCGTCCCCGTTGTTGCAGGCGGTCAGGGAGAGCGCGGCCAGGGCGACCGTGGCGGCGGCCGTGAGGAGGCGGACACGGGAGCGGGTGGGTGCGGCGATGGACACTGGTGATCCCCTTCGGAAGCGGCGTGCTTGGATGACCAGAGCTTGTGCGGTGATCTGTCCCCATCGCCAGCACCGCAGGACCACTTGGGACGCTGGAACGTTCGTACCGGCTCTGACCTGGGGAAACGACCATGCCCTGGAACGCCGGAATGGGATGAGGGGGTGGGGGAACGGTGGCTGAGGCTGACGGGACGGCCGAGTTCGCGACGCTGCTGCGAGGGCTGAAGGAGCGCTCGGGTCTGAGTTACGGCGTACTCGCGAAGCGGCTGCACATGAGCACGTCGACGCTGCACCGGTACTGCAACGGGGACGCGGTGCCGGTCGACTACGCGCCGGTCGAGCGGCTGGCGCGGCTGTGCAAGGCCGGTTCCGAGGAGCTCGTCGAGCTGCACCGACTGTGGGTCCTCGCGGACGCGGCGCGCAGGACGAAGCCGGTGGCGGCAGCGGAGGAGCCCCCGGCGGTGGCGCCGGCGCCCGTTCCCGACGCGGAGCCCGTGCCCGCCCCCGGGAAGCGCCGCGCGCGGCGCACTGTCCTGCTCGCCGCCGCCGTGGCCGTCGTCGTGGCCGGGGGAGCCGGCGCGTTCGCCGTGCACCTCGCCGGGGGCGGAAGCGGTGACGGCGGCGGCCGGAAGGATCGCGCCGGGGCCACCTCGTCCGTCACACAGGGAGCCCGTTCCGCGGACCCGTCCGGTACGGCGTCCCCGTCACCGGGCCACAAGCACAAGCCCTCCGCGGGACCGTCCCGCAGCGACGCCCCGGCCGGGGCCGCGCCGGGCACCCCGTCCGCCCCGGCGGCAGGGGAAGGCACCGGCACCCCGCTGACCGTGGCCACCACCCCGTACGTCTACGAGGACCCCTGCAGCCAGCACTTCCTGATCGACAGGCCGCCGGCCGAGGTGCCCCCGCCGCCTCTCGAACAGGACGCCCCGAACTGGGTCGGTGCGATCGGCGCGGTCGCGTCGGGGGAGCAGTTCATCAAGCTCACCGTCCAGGGGACCGGCAGCGACACCGTCGTCCTTCAGGACCTGGACGTCCGCGTCATGAAGTCCGGTGCGCCGCTCGCGTGGAACGACTACTCGATGGGCGTGGGCTGCGGCGGCGGGGTCGGGACGAAGTCGTTCGGCGTGGACCTCGACGCGCCCCGCCCGGTCTCCGTGCCCAGGAACGGGCAGCGGGACTTCCCGTACAAGGTCAGCGAGAGCGACCCCGAGGTCTTCTACATCAAGGCGAACACCAAGGCCCACGACGTCAGTTGGGTCCTGGAGCTGAAGTGGTCGAGCGGCACCCGCCATGGCGTCCTGAAGGTCGACGACCAGGGGCGGGCGTTCCGTACCAGCGCCGATGTCGGCCGCCCCGGCTACGACTACCCGATCGGGGCGGGCAGCTGGGGCGAGCGCGCCGCATAGCCGCCGGGCCGGACGACTGTGCCCCGCCGGGGACTCTCGGGTTCTAATGAACGTCGCAACACCCGACGTCCGGGTGGGCAATGAAAGACACGAGCACAGTCGGGGGGCGCCCGAACGGCAAGAGGGTGCCCCCCGAGGTCAAGCAGCGGTTCTTCGAACTGATACACGAAGGTGTGAGTATCAGAGAGGCCAGCCGCATCGTCAGCATCAACCGTCGAACTGGCCAGGAGTGGGCCAGCGGTCGTGGTGCGCGCGTGAAGACCACGAAGGCGGGGCGGAAGACAGTGCGGGCCGCGATCCAGCCAATCGTGGGCGACCCTCGTGAGTTCGAACCCCATCCGCGAGCTGAGGAGCGGAACGGCTCACGCTCGATCTCTGCCCGCTTCCTGTCCGAGGAGGAGCGGGTGCGCATCGCTGATCTGCGGCGAGAGAGGAAGTCGATACGGGCAATCGCTGGCGAGCTGAACCGCAGCCCGTCAACGATCAGCCGGGAGATCCGACGCAACGGCAACCCTGACAGCAGACCAAAACATCCGGTCCACTACCGCCCGTTCGCCGCCCACAGACGGGCGCAGGCACGACTGCCGCGGCCCAAGCCCCGGAAGATCGACCGTTGCCCCGAGCTGCGGGACTTCATCCAGACCCGGTTGGACGAGAAATGGAGCCCCGAGCAGATCGCGCACATCCTGCGTCGGGATTTCCCGGACCGCCCGGAGATGCATGTGACGCACGAATCGATCTACCGAGCCCTGTATGCCCAGGCCAAGACCGGCCTGATGCGGGAGGTCTCGCGGCGCCTACGGACGGGTCGAAGCCTGCGCAAGCGGCGCCGCCGGCCGGACCAGAGGACCACGCGGTTCACTCACCCGATGGTCCTGATCAGCCAGCGGCCCGCCGAAGCCAACGACCGCAACGTCCCGGGGCACTGGGAAGGTGACCTGATCGTCGGCACGAAGAACGGCTCGGCAATCGGCACTCTGGTCGAACGCAGCACCCGCTACACGCTGCTGGTGCACCTTCCGAACGGGTCCTCCCCTGGGTTCTTCCGGAAAGCGCTGCTCGATGCCGTCAGCGGCCTCCCGGCCCATCTCAAGCGATCCCTCACCTGGGACCAAGGGTCCGAGATGGCGCATCACTACGCGTTCTCGGAGGCTTCCGGAATCCCGGTCTACTTCTGCGAGCCTCACAGCCCCTGGCAGCGAGGCACGAACGAGAACACGAACGGCCTGCTACGGCAGTACTTCCCGAAGGGGACGGATCTTTCCAAGTACGCCAAGGAGGACCTGGAGGCCGCAGCCGCCGAGCTGAACCGCAGGCCCCGGAAGGCGCTCGGCTGGGACCACCCAGCCGCGCGCTTCACCGGCCTCCTGATGAACGACCCCAACACTCCTCGTGTTGCGACGATTTGTTGAATCTGCCGACTCCCGGCGGGGCACAGTCGGCGTATCGGGCTGCCGGGTATCGGAAGACCGAGGCCGGGTCAGAGGCGCTCGGGCGTCCTGATGCCCAGGAGCGCCATGCCCTGGTGCAGCGTGCGGGCCGTCAGGTCGCACAGGAACAGCCGGTTCTCGGCGACCTCCGGCGCGGGCGCCGGCTTCACGACCGGGCACTGGTCGTAGAACGTCGTGTACAGCGACGCCAGCTGGTACAGGTACGCGGCCAGCTTGTGCGGCTCGTACGACGACGCGACCTCGGCCAGCGTCTCGCCGAACCGGTCCAGGTGCAGGCCGAGCGCCCGCTCCGCCGGGGCCAGCTCCAGCTCCGGGTGCGCGAGAGGCCTGCGGTCGCCCGCCTTGCCGAAGATCGAGCGGATACGGGCGTACGCGTACTGGAGGTACACGCTCGTGTCGCCGTTCAGCGACACCATCTGGTCCAGGTCGAACTTGTAGTCCCGCACGGCGGAGGTCGACAGGTCGGCGTACTTCACCGCGCCGATGCCGACGTACATGCCGTTCTCGACGATCTCCTCCTCGGTCAGGCCCACCTTCTCGGCCTTCTCGCGCACGACGGACGTGGCGCGGTCGATCGCCTCGTCGAGGAGGTCGACCAGCCTCACCGTCTCGCCCTCACGGGTCTTGAACGGCTTGCCGTCCTTGCCCAGGACCGTGCCGAAGGCCAGCTGGTGCGCCTTCACGTCCTCGTTCAGCCAGCCGGCGCGACGGGCCGTCTCGAAGACCATCTTGAAGTGGAGCGACTGCCGGGCGTCCACGACATAGAGGAGCGTCGACGCCTTGAGGTTCTGGACGCGGTCCCGGATCGCGGAGAGGTCGGTCGCGGCGTAGCCGTAGCCGCCGTTCGTCTTCTTGACGATCAGGGGGACCTTGTTGCCGTCGGGGCCCAGCACGTCGTCGAAGAAGACGCACAGCGCGCCCTCGGAGCGGACGGCGACGCCCGACTCCTCCAGGATCCGGCAGGTCTCCTCGAGCATGTCGTTGTAGCCGGACTCGCCGACCACGTCCGGGTCGTCGATCTGCATGTCGAGCTTGTTGAAGACCGAGTAGAAGTAGATCTTCGACTCGTCGACGAACCGCTGCCACAGGGCGATGGTCTCCGCGTCCCCGGCCTGGAGGGCCACCACGCGGTCCCGCGAGCGGGCCTTGAACTCCTCGTCGGAGTCGAAGAGCGCGCGCGAGGCCTTGTAGAGCCGGTTCAGCGACGACATCGCCGCCTCGCCGTCCTCCTTGCCGCCCTCGTGGTCCAGCTCGTGCGGGTGCTCCAGGAGGTACTGGATGAGCATGCCGAACTGGGTGCCCCAGTCGCCGATGTGGTGACGCCGGACGACCTTCTCGCCGGTGAACTCCAGGATCTCGACCATCGCGGCGCCGATCACGGCGGACCGCAGGTGGCCGACGTGCATCTCCTTCGCCACGTTCGGCTGGGCGTAGTCGATGACCGTCGTGCCCGCGTCCTGCTGGAACGGCACGCCGAGGCGGTCGTCGGCGGCGCGGGCGGCCAGGGTCTCGATGATGGCCTTGTCGGCGATCGTGATGTTCAGGAAGCCGGGGCCCGAGACCTCGACGTCCTTGATCACGTCGTTCGCCGGGAGGGCGTCCAGGACGGTCGCCGCGAGCTCGCGCGGGTTCGCCTTCGCCTTCTTGGCGAGGGCGAGGATCCCGTTGGCCTGGAAGTCGGCCCGGTCACTTCGTCGCAGCAGCGGGTCCGCGGCGCCGGCCTCCGGCAGGGCGGCCGAGAGGGCGTCCGCGAGACGCTGGTGGACGGAAGCGGTGAGGGACGTGACCGAGGCCATGGGTGAGGTGCCGTTCTGCTCGGGTGCCTGGGTTTCTCCATATACAGAGAAGCTCAGTATCCCACGCGGTGAAAAGCGGTTTTCGCGGATGGGGGCGCAGCTGGGAGAATGGAACGGTCAGGCGTCCCTGACGCACTCCACGTATGAGGAAGAAGGACGTGCCGATCGTGGCTCAGAGCACAGAGACCACCGACTGGGTCTCCCGTTACGCGGACGAGGTCATTGCCGAGTCGGAGCGTCGTGCCCCGGGCAAACCCGTTGTCGTCGCGTCCGGACTCTCCCCGTCCGGCCCCATCCACCTGGGGAACCTGCGCGAGGTCATGACCCCGCACCTGGTCGCCGACGAGGTCCGCCGCCGCGGCTACGAGGTCCGGCACCTGATCTCCTGGGACGACTACGACCGGTACCGCAAGGTCCCGGCCGGTGTCCCCGGCGTCGACGAGTCCTGGGCCGAGCACATCGGCAAGCCGCTCACCTCGGTCCCGGCGCCCGCCGGGTCGGCGTTCCCGAACTGGGCGGAGCACTTCAAGGCCGCGATGACCGGGGCGCTCGGCGAGCTGGGCGTCGAGTTCGACGGCATCAGCCAGACCGAGCAGTACACGTCGGGCGTCTACCGCGAGCAGATCCTGCACGCGATGAAGCACCGCGGCGACATCGACGCGATCCTCGACCAGTACCGCACGAAGAAGACCCCCCAGCAGAAGCAGCAGAAGCAGCAGAAGCCGGTCGACGAGGCCGAGCTGGAGGCCGCGGAGGGCTCCGGCGCGGCGAACGAGGACGACGGCAGCGGCGGCGCGGGCGGCTACTACCCGTACAAGCCGTTCTGCGGCGAGTGCGGCAAGGACCTCACCACCGTCACGTCGTACGACGACGAGACGACGGAGCTGTCCTACACCTGCACGCTCGACGGCCACGGCGAGACGGTCCGGCTGACGGAGTTCAACCGCGGCAAGCTGGTCTGGAAGGTCGACTGGCCGATGCGCTGGGCGTTCGAGGGCGTGATCTTCGAGCCGTCCGGTGTCGACCACTCGTCCCCGGGCTCGTCGTTCCAGGTCGGCGGGCAGATCGTCGGGATCTTCGGCGGCAAGCAGCCGATCGGCCCGATGTACGCGTTCGTCGGCATCAGCGGCATGGCGAAGATGTCCTCCAGCAAGGGCGGGGTCCCGACCCCGGCCGACGCGCTCCAGATCATGGAGCCGCAGCTCCTTCGCTGGCTGTACGCCCGCCGCCGGCCCAACCAGTCCTTCAAGATCGCCTTCGACCAGGAGATCCAGCGGCTCTACGACGAGTGGGACAAGCTCGCGTCCAAGGTCGCCGACGGCTCGGTCCTGCCGGCGGACGCCGCCGCGTACACGCGCGCGGTGGGCACCGCGGCCGGTGAACTGCCGCGCACCCCGCGGCCGTTGCCGTACCGCACCCTGGCCTCCGTCGCCGACATCACCGCCGGCGCCGAGGACCAGACCCTGCGCATCCTCAGCGAGCTCGACCCGGAGAACCCGGTCACCGCGCTCGACGAGGTACGGCCGAGGCTCGACCGGGCCGAGGCGTGGATCAGCAAGTACGTGCCCGCCGAGTCGCGCACCCTGGTGCGCGACGAGCCGGACACGCAGGCGCTGGCCGCGCTCGACGACGAGGCCCGCGAGTCGCTGCGGCTCCTCCTCGACGGTCTGGACTCGCACTGGTCCCTCGACGGCCTGACGCACCTCGTCTACGGCGTGCCGAAGGTCCGGGCGGGCTTCTCGCCGGACGCGACGCCGAAGGAGCTGCCGCCGGAGATCAAGACGGCCCAGCGGTCGTTCTTCGCGCTCCTGTACGACCTGCTCGTCGGCCGTGACACCGGGCCGCGGCTGCCCACGCTGCTGCTCGCCGTGGGCGCGGACCGAGTGCGCAAGCTGCTCGGAGCCTGACCCGCCACAGACGCGAAAAGGGCCGCACCGGATGTTCCGGTGCGGCCCTCGCGCGTCTGTGGCGGGTCAGGCGATGTGGTCCTCGATGAACTCGCTGTTCAGCCGCTGCATGAACAGCTCCATGTAGCGCTGCAGTTCACGGGGTTCAAGGCTGGTTCCGAACGTCGCCTCGACGTTCGCGTGGAACGTGCCCGGGGTGGGCCCGCCCTCGCCGTCTATCGACTTGCGGAACACCTGGTACAGGTCTTCCTCCGTCGGCGGCTCCTCGCCGTTCTCGATGCCCTCACCGAGCTGGCGGGTGCGGTTGGGCCCGGACGGAACGGGGAACTCCGGCTCCTGCATCTGCGCCTGTGCCTGCATCTGCGCCTGCATCTGCGCGGGGATGAAGGCCTCGGTCGGCAACTGCTCCTGGACCTGGCCCGGAACCTGGTCCTCCTGCTGCTCCTGGTACCAGGGCTCGTACTCCTGCTCAGGCACGTACGACGGGTCGTAGCCGCCGTCGTACGACATCGCCTGCGGCGGGGTCGCGAACCACGGGCTCGACTCCTCACCGGCGGCAGCGGCAGCCTCGGCCGGAGTGCCGGGCTCGGCGGGGACCGGCTGCGGTCCGGTGGCCGCCGCAGCGGGACGCTCCAGCTCGGGAACGGGTACGGGAGCGGCCGGTGCCGGGGCCGGGGGCAGCAGCGCGGGCTCGATGCCTGCGGCGGCCAGGCCCGAGGGCGCGGTCTGTGCGAGGGGGACGCCGTAGCGCGCGAGGCGCAGCGGCATCAGGGACTCGACGGGGGCCTTGCGGCGCCAGGCGCGGCCGAAACGGGAGTGCAGACGGGCCTGGTAGACGAGACGATCCTGCTCCAGCTTGATGACCTGCTCGTAGGAGCGCAGCTCCCACAGCTTCATGCGGCGCCACAGCAGGAACGTGGGCAGCGGGGAGAGCAGCCAGCGCGTGAGGCGCACGCCCTCCATGTGCTTGTCGGCCGTGATGTCCGCGATCCGGCCCACCGCGTGCCGCGCCGCCTCGACCGAGACGACGAACAGGATCGGGATGACGGCGTGCATGCCGACGCCGAGGGGGTCCGGCCAGGCGGCCGCGCCGTTGAACGCGATCGTCGCCGCGGTCAGCAGCCACGCCGTCTGGCGCAGCAGCGGGAACGGTATGCGGATCCAGGTCAGCAGCAGGTCCAGGGCGAGCAGTACGCAGATACCCGCGTCGATGCCGATCGGGAACACGTAGCTGAAGTTCCCGAACCCCTTCTGGAGCGCGAGTGAGCGAACAGCCGCGTACGAACCCGCGAAACCGATGCCGGCGATGACCACCGCACCGGCGACGACCACGCCGATGAGTATGCGGTGCGTCCGTGTCAGCTGTGGCGCGGCCACACGTGCTCCCCTCCCTGTACGCCTTGTTGCGCGCAACAGCCTCGCACATCGGCGCGGGGGTCCGTGGCCCGGTACGGCGGGAGCCCGGCCCCATAAGGGACCGGGCTCCGCAAAAGGCGTGACCGGCAGGTGAGTTGAGGCCTGCTCGATGCCGACCGAGAGCCACGGAGGGCCACTTGGCGGCCGGTTGCCTACGTGGTCACGACTTCGAGGACGCCTTGTCCGACGGCGTGGCCGAGGTCTTCGAGGACGACTTCTCGGACGGCTTCGCGGAAGACTTGTCGGACGCCTTCTCCGACGGCTTCGAGGAGGCCTTGTCCGACGGCTTCGCCGATGCGGAACCGGCGGTGTCCGAGCCACCCGCCCCGTTCGCCGCGACGACCGCCGCGGCGGCGTCCTTCGCCGCCTTCTCGGCGTCCTTCACCAGCTCGTCGGCGCCCGGCGTCTTCTCGCCCGCGAGGCCCGCGCCGTTGTAGTCGATCGTGACGACGACGTTCTCGACGCGTGTGACGACCGTCTGCTGCTTGAAGGTGCCTTCCTTCTTCTTCAGCTCGTACGTCACCGCGGTCGCCTCGTCGCCCGTGCCGCTGACCGGCTCCGACTTCGGGGACTTCGCGCCGTCCACGGACTGCGCGTCGGTCACCTGCTTGGTGAAGTACTCGTGCGCCAGCTTGTTGCCGCTGCCGCGCGCCGCGTCCGAGTCGAAACGCATCAGCGACGCGTTCAGCCAGCGGAACTGCGACCCCTTCACGCCCTTGTTGTCGAGGCTCGACCAGGAGCAGGTGCCCCGCACCGACTCGTCGTCGGAGGAGCCCGCCTTGCCCGACTTCGCCTCCGGGACGAGATCGTCGAGCGTCTTCTTCGAGATCGCGGCGCACGGCTGCGGCAGGGAGTCGTACGCGGCTGCCTTCACCTTGGCGGCCGCGTCACTCGCGGGGGCCGACGCCTTCGAAGAGCCCTTGCCGGCCCCGTCGCCGGAGTCCGAGCCGGAGGAGCAGCCGGATGCCACGAGGATCACCGGCACGGCGGCTGCGCAGACGAATATGCGGGTGAGTCGCTTGGTCGGTCGGTGCATGGTTCCTTATTCTCCGGGTTTGCCTGGTACGTACCCGAGAGGTGCGGCCCGGGTCCGATGGGCCACCGTACGCCCAAGCCGGGCAGCGCGGTTCAGCTTCCGCGGACCCGCGCACCCGTGCTACCACCGGTTACCCGCCCAGCGTCCCGGCCAGCTTCCGGGCCAGTTCCTGCACCCTGTCCTGCATTTCCTTGCTGTCCGGCACCTTCGCGGCGGGGCCCGGCTGCTGCTCGTACTCGACGGTCACGATGACGTTGGACGTGCGGAACACCACAGTCACCGTGCGGTGGCCGCCCGCCGACGCGCGCGCCGTCAGCTGGTCGTCGAGGAACGCCTCGTCGGCCAGCCCTTCGAGAGCGCGGGGCTGCAGTTCGGCGTCCGGAGCGGAGTCGTCCGACGGGCTCGACGAGGTGTCGTCCGATACTTCGTCCGACGCCCCTTCGTCCGTCTTGCCCGACTTCTTCCCTTCCTTCTCCGTGTCGTCCCCGGCGTTCTCGTCGGTGCCGGCCGAGGGGGAGTGGGAAGGGGTCGGTGACGTCGTGTCCGTCGGGACCGGCTCCGGCAGATGCGCTTCGGTCCGCTTCGACGCGAAGATCTGGCCGGCCTCCGTGTCGTCGCTCACCGTGCTGTCGTAGGACACGACCCGCTCGAAGTCGACCAGCAGGCGATGCGTCGCGTCCGCCCCGTCGTCCTTCCAGCGGCAGCCCACTCGCCGGTCCGTGTCGTATGTAACCGTGGCTGCGCCCTCGTACGCCCTGTCGCGCTGCTCGCCCTCGGGGAGCTCCTTGATGCCGGGCAGCATCTTGTCGAGGGTGCCCTTGTCGGGCTGTCGGCACGGCTCGGGCAGGGTGCGGTACTTGCCGGGCCGGGCGGCCACGGCGCTGGTGCCGACGTCGCCGGGCTTGGAGTCGGTCGCGTCACCGGTGGCCCCGGAACCTCCGGTGCAGCCGGTGAGCAGCGCTGCGAGGAGCGCGGCGACGCCGGGTACGTACGCCTTCCGCTGCACGGTGATGGCCCCTCTCAACAAGGTGACACGTCGTCGGACGTGCTTATTCGGTTGCCGTCGCAGGACGGCCGATGGACACAATGTGTATCGCACGCACTGCTGTGAACGCCGGTCCGATATCCCATTCGTCGACCTTGGCGCCGGTATTTGCGATTACTGACTTTTGATCAAGTACGCGAAGGTACGGGAGCGTACGGGGGAAACGAGGACACCATGTCGTATGTAGAGGTTCCGGGGGCGAAGGTGCCGATCCGGATGTGGACGGATCCGGCGTCGGTCGAGGACGTGGCGATGCAGCAGCTGCGCAACGTCTCGACCTTGCCGTGGATCAAGGGTCTGGCCGTGATGCCCGATGTGCACTTCGGCAAGGGCGCGACGGTCGGCTCGGTCATCGCGATGCACGGCGCGGTCTGCCCGGCGGCGGTGGGCGTGGACATCGGCTGCGGCATGTCGGCGGTGAGGACGTCCCTGACGGCGAACGACCTGCCCGGGGACCTGTCCCGGCTGCGCTCGAAGATCGAGCAGGCGATTCCGGTGGGCCGCGGTATGCATGACGCCCCGGTGGATCCGGGGCGGCTGCACGGCTTCGGCACGGGGGCCTGGGACGACTTCTGGGGGCGGTTCGAGGGCGTCGCGGACGCGGTGAAGTTCCGTGAGGAACGGGCCGCGAAGCAGATGGGGACGCTCGGCAGTGGGAACCATTTCTGGGAGTTTTGCCTCGATACCGACAATTCGGTCTGGGTCATGCTCCATTCGGGGTCGCGGAACATCGGCAAGGAGCTGGCCGACCACCACATCGGCGTCGCGCAGAAGCTGTCGCACAATCAGGGCCTGGTCGACCGGGACCTCGCGGTGTTCATCGCGCAGACCCCGCAGATGGCGGCGTACCGCAACGACCTGTTCTGGGCGCAGGAATACGCGAAGTACAACCGCGCGGTCATGATGGCGCTCTCCCTGGACGTGATTCGCCGCGAGTTCAAGAAGGCGAAGCCGACGTTCGAACCGGTGATCTCCTGCCACCACAACTACGTGTCGGAGGAGCGCTACGACGGCATGGACCTGCTCGTAACCCGGAAGGGCGCGATCCGTGCGGGTTCCGGTGAGTACGGGATCATCCCGGGCTCGATGGGCACGGGCTCGTACATCGTGAAGGGCCTCGGGAACGTGGCGTCGTTCAACTCGGCGTCGCACGGCGCCGGCCGCAGGATGAGCCGGAACGCCGCGAAGAAGCAGTTCTCGACGAAGGACCTGGAGGAGCAGACGCGGGGCGTGGAGTGCCGTAAGGACTCCGGCGTCGTCGACGAGATCCCGGGGGCCTACAAGCCGATCGAGAAGGTCATCGACCAGCAGCGCGACCTGGTCGAGGTCGTCGCGAAGCTGAAGCAGGTCATCTGCGTGAAGGGCTGAACCGCCCCCGGCAAGCACCTGCCTCGCTGCTCGGCCGCTTCGCTACTTCGTGTGGGTGACGGCGTAGATCATGACCAGGGCCACCAGGTGGATACCGAAGAGGAAGTAGGCCAGGTACCACCACATGTGGCGCTCGCCGCGTTTTTCCTCTTCGCGGCGGCGCTCGTCCGCTTCTCGCTCCAGGATCTCCAGCGGGTCGGGGGGTTCCGGGGGCATTACAGCTCCCTGTGGACCTTGGTGTTGGAGGCCTGGGCGCGGGGGCGGACGACGAGCAGGTCGATGTTCACGCGGCTGGGGCGGGTGACCGCCCAGGTGATGGTGTCGGCCACGTCGTCGGCCGAGAGCGGTTCGGCGACGCCCGCGTAGACCTTCTCGGCCTTCTCGGTGTCGCCGCCGAAGCGGGTCAGGGCGAACTCCTCGGTCTTGACCATGCCGGGCGCGACCTCGATGACGCGGACCGGGGTGCCGACGATCTCCAGGCGCAGGGTCTCGGCGAGGACGTGCTCGGCGTGCTTGGCCGCCACGTAGCCGGCGCCGCCCTCGTACGTGCCGTGTCCGGCCGTGGAGGAGAGGACGACGACCGTGCCGTCGCCGCTGGCGGTGAGGGCGGGGAGCAGGGCCTGCGTGACGTTCAGCGTGCCGATGACGTTCGTCTCGTACATCTGGCGCCACTCGGCGGGGTCGCCCGTCGCCACGGGGTCCGCGCCGAGCGCGCCGCCCGCGTTGTTCACGAGGACGCCGATGGTCTTGAAGGCCGTGGCGAACTCGTCGACCGCGGCGCGGTCCGTGATGTCGAGCGCGTAGGCCGCCGCCTGGTGGCCCGCTTCGTTGATCTCGGCGGCCAGCGACTCGATCCGGTCCTTGCGGCGCGCGGTGAGCACGACCCGGTAACCGGCCGCCGCCAGCTGTCGTGCGGTGGCTGCGCCGATTCCGCTGCTCGCGCCGGTGATGACGGCGATGCGGGAGGCGGCTGCGGGCGCGGCGGCGGTCATGGCTTGCTCCTCGGACGTGCGATCGACTCCCGCCAGGATAGGCAGGCTGCGCGCGGTGGTGTCACCGGGCGCCGCGGGGCGCGTACATGATCACGGCCATGCCGGCCAGGCAGATGAGGGCTCCGGTGACGTCCCAGCGGTCGGGCCGGTAGCCGTCCGCGACCACGCCCCAGGCGATCGAGCCCGCGACGAAGACGCCTCCGTAGGCGGCGAGGATGCGGCCGAACTCGCCGTCGGGCTGGAGCGTGGCCACGAAGCCGTAGATGCCGAGGGCGATGACGCCCGCGCCGATCCACGCCCATCCCTTGTGTTCGCGCACGCCCTGCCAGACGAGCCAGGCGCCGCCGATCTCGAAGAGGGCGGCGAGGACGAAGAGGAGGGCGGAGCGGGCGACCAGCATGCGGGACAGGTTGCCATGCCGGTCCTGCGCGGCCGTCGCACCGTCACCTGTTGGACGGCGCCTGCGGGGCGGGATGCGTGGGATACATCAGGAGACCCGCCTGGCGGTGACCGGTGGTTCGTGGTCGGTGATCTGTGGCGGAGGACGAGAGGGCGGAGAGAACATGCTGGTGAGGTGTGGTGTGGGACGTGCGGTTGGGCGTGGATTCGGCGCTGTCGGGCTGAGTGCCGCCGCGGTGCTGGCGGCCGGTCCCGCCGCTGCCGACGGGCCCCGCCCGCGGCCCGTTCGGGAGGTCGATCTGGCGTATCACGGGCAGGTCGCCATGTCCCGGGGCCGGGTGGAGACCCGGCTGATCCCGCAGAACCACGGTCCGTCGTCGGTGGCGGACGCCACGCTGCGGCTGCGCTGGTCGGCGCCGGTCACGGACATGCGGGGGCTGCCGCCGATGTGTGTGCGGGCGGACAAACAGACGGTCCTGTGCCGGACCGGCGCGCTGCCGGCGGACAGCAGGGGCAGGCGGATCCGGGTGTCGGCGCGGCTGGCCGGGGCGCCTTCGGAGGTGACGGTGCGGATCGACACGATGTGGAGCGGAGGCGCCGCGGACCACAATCCGCAGAACAACACGCACAAGGTGCTGGCCCTGGACACCGGGGACGTCTACTACTTCTGACTCCTGTGAGCCGGGCCGCTCCTTCTGAGACGGGGGTGTGCGGCCCCGGCCGGGACTCCTATCGTTCGAGCATGAAGATCACTGACATGGAGCCCGGCGATCCACGCCTCGGCGCCGAGGTCCTGCCCGTGCTCCAGGAGCTGCGCCCGCATCTGACCGGCGAGCTGTTCTCCGAGGTGTACGCGGAGGGGTACCCGCAGGGGCTGCGGTTCACGGCCGCGTACACCGACGACGGGTCGTGCGCGGGCGTCGCGGGGTGGCGGGTGGTCGCCAACACGAGCGCGCTGCGCAAGCTCTACGTCGACGACCTGGTGACCGCCGAGCGGGCCAGGTCGGGCGGCGTGGGCCGGGCGCTGCTCGCGCATCTGGAGGAGCGGGCGCGTGAACTGGGCTGCCGCACGCTCCAGTTGGACTCGGGAACGCGTCGGACGGACGCGCACCGCTTCTATCTGCGGGAGCGCATGGACATCACGGCGTTCCACTTCACGAAGAAGCTCGGCTGAGGGTCCGCAGGTCGAGGTGCCAGTCGTGGCAGCGGATCGCGCGGCCCTTCGGGTACTCGAAGTCGCAGGGGCCGCGCAGGGTGAAGCCGGCGCTGCGGCAGACGCCGTTCGACGCGCGGTGGTCGACGGCCGGGAACGCGTGCAGGTGGCGCAGGCGTGCCCGGTCGGCGGCCGCGTGTGCGGCGACGAGGCGGGCGGCCGCGGCGGCGATGCCCCGGCCCTGGTAGCCGGGAAGGACGCCCCAGCCGGTCTCCCAGATCCGTTCGCCCTGCCACGGTGTCGCCCAGTAGCCGATGGAGCCGGCCGCGGGGGCGTCGGGTCCCGCGGTGATGCGGAACATCCGGCCGTGCCCGTCGAGCATGGACAGGGCGAGGTAGCGGCGGTGGCGGTCCATGAGCTGGTCGAGGGTCTCGGGGCCGCCGAGGTGGGCCGTCATCTCGGGCGCGTTGTTCTTGAGCAGGAGATCGAAGTCGGCGTCCGCCCAGGGCACGAGGCCTATGTGCGCCATCTTCTCCCCGGCCGTCCTGCGTTCGGTGCTGTGCGTCATCGGCTCATCGGTTCCTCGGTGCGTAGGCCGTCGGCGGCACGCCCACGGTCGCGGTGAAATCTCTGACGAGGTGGGCCTGGTCGGCGTATCCGAGGTCGGCGGCGAGGGCGGACCAGTCCACGGCGGCGTCCGAGTCGGCGCGTTCCAGGGCCTGGTGGATGCGGTGGCGCAGGATGATCCACTTAGGTCCGACGCCGACGTAGGCGGAGAAGAGGCGTTGCAGGGCCCGTACGGAGAGGCCCTGTGCCGCCGCGAACTCGCCGACGCGGTGCACGGTGGCGTCGGTGCGGATGCGGTCGACGAGGTCCATGGCGAGGTCGGCCTGCGGGTCGTCGGCGGCGGCGCGGGCGAGAAGGAAGGCGTCGAGCGCGGCCACGCGCGCGTGCTCGTCGTCGGGTCCGGTGACCGCTCGCGCGATGTCGGGCGGGGCGCCGGTGAACACGTCGCCCATGGGCAGCTCCTGGCCGGTCCAGTGGATGACCGGTACGTCAGGGGCGTAGGGCCGGAAGCCTCCGCTGCGGAACTTCACCCCGCACACCCGGCCGCGGCCGGTCAGTTTCTTGGTGAACAGGCCGAGCGCGACGCCGGTGACCACGCCGACGGGCGGTCCGCCGTGGCCTTGGGCGCCGGCGGACCGCCCGTCGGCATATCGCTCGAAGGTCAGGTTGACCGAGGGGTGCGGGACGATGTGCGAGGCGTAGGGCTCGGAGAGGTCCCAGTCGATGAACCAGTAGTTCTCGACGTAGTGGCGCAGCGGCTCGGCGGGCTCGTGGCGGCGGAACCGTACGCGGGTCAGGAGCTCGCTCGGGTCGACGATGCCGCGGGTGTCACGGCTGGGTGCGGCCATGGCCGGATCGTATGTCGCCTTTCTTCAAGACGGGTCGGGTTCGGGCCCGTAGCTTGGCGCCATGAATGACATCCATGGGAACAACGGGAGTCTCGGGCACGCGCGCGGCATCGGCGATCTTCTGGACGTGGCCGTGGAGCGGGCCGTCCCGGTCGTCCGCGCCCTGCCCGACGGCCGTCTCGAAGCGGCGACGCCGTGCGCGGAATTCGATGTGAAGGCCCTGGTCAACCACCTCTTCCAGGTGATGGAGCAGTTCCAGCGGCTGGCCGCGAAGCAGGACTCCGACTTTACGGAGTCCGCGGACCGGGTGGCCGAGGGGCCCGACTGGCGCGAGCGGTTCGGCGAGGAGGCCCGGAAGCTGGTGGCGGCCTGGTCGGCGCCGGGCGCCGAGGAGGGGACGACCGGCGCGATGAACATGCCGGCGGCCACGGTCGGCTCCATGGTGCTGCTCGATCTGACCGTGCACATCTGGGACCTGGCGCGGGCGACGGGGCAGGAGTACGTGCCCGAGGGGGAGGCGCTCGCCGTCGTGGAGCGGCTGGCCGGGACCGTCGCGGAGCTGGCGCCGACGGCACGGTCGATGGGGGTGTTCGGGGAGGCCGTGCCGGAGCCCGCGGGGGCGTCGGCGTTCGAGCGGCTGCTCGCGGCGACGGGGCGGGATCCGCGGTGGGCGGCGCCGGTGAGCTGAGGACCGCCGAGGAATAGAGGCGGGGCCGTCACCGTTCGAGGGTATAGTTGAATCATCAACAACCTCGGAGGGTGAAAGCCATGCAGTTCGGGATCTTCAGCGTCGGTGACGTCACGGCCGATCCGACGACGGGCCGTACGCCGAGCGAGCACGAGCGCATCAAGGCCATGCTCGCCATCGCCCTGAAGGCGGAGGAGGTCGGGCTCGACGTCTTCGCCACCGGCGAGCACCACAACCCGCCCTTCGTGCCGTCGTCACCGACCACGATGCTCGGCTACATCGCCGCCCGCACCGAGAACCTGATCCTCTCCACCTCCACGACGCTGATCACCACGAACGACCCGGTGAAGATCGCCGAGGACTTCGCGATGCTCCAGCACGTCGCGGACGGCCGCGTCGACCTGATGATGGGCCGCGGCAACACCGGCCCCGTCTACCCCTGGTTCGGCAAGGACATCCGCGAGGGCATCAACCTCGCCGTCGAGAACTACGCCCTGCTGCGCCGCCTGTGGGACGAGGACGTCGTGACGTGGGAGGGCAAGTTCCGTACGCCGCTGCAGTCCTTCACCTCGACGCCGCGCCCGCTCGACGGGGTCGCGCCCTTCGTGTGGCACGGCTCGATCCGCTCCCCCGAGATCGCCGAGCAGGCCGCGTTCTACGGCGACGGGTTCTTCCACAACAACATCTTCTGGCCGATGGAGCACACCAAGCAGATGGTGAACCTCTACCGCCGGCGCTTCGCCCACTACGGGCACGGCGCCCCCGAGCAGGCCATCGTCGGCCTCGGCGGCCAGGTGTTCATGCGTAAGAACTCGCAGGACGCGGTGCGGGAGTTCCGCCCGTACTTCGACAACGCGCCCGTCTACGGACACGGCCCCTCCCTGGAGGACTTCACCTCGCAGACCCCGCTGACCGTGGGATCCCCGCAGCAGGTGATCGAGCGCACCCTCGGCTTCCGGGAGCACGTCGGTGACTACCAGCGCCAGCTGTTCCTGATGGACCACGCCGGTCTGCCGCTGAAGACCGTCCTGGAGCAGCTCGACATCCTCGGCGAGGAGGTCGTGCCGGTGCTGCGCAAGGAGTTCGCGAACAGCCGTCCGGCGAACGTGCCGGACGCGCCGACGCACGCGTCGCGCGTCGCCGAGGCAGAGCTGGCGACCCAGCAGGACAAGGAGGTGCCGGCCGTATGAAGCTCGTCGTCGTGTCGGCGGGGCTGAGCGCCCCGTCGTCGAGCAGGATCCTCGCCGACCGGCTCACGCAGGCGGTGACCTCGCAGATCGCGGGCGCCGGTGTGGACGTGAGCGTCGTCGAACTGCGTGACCTGGCCGTCGAGATCGCGCACAACCTGGTCACCGGGTTCCCCGGGCCCGCCCTCAGGGAGGCGCTCGACGCGGTGACCGGGGCGGACGGCCTGATCGCCGTGTCGCCGGTGTTCTCGGCCTCGTACAGCGGTCTGTTCAAGTCGTTCTTCGACGTGCTCGACAAGGACGCGCTCACCGGGAAGCCGGTGCTCGTCGGGGCGACCGGCGGCACGCCGCGGCACTCGCTCGTCCTGGAGCACGCGATGCGTCCGCTGTTCGCCCACCTGCGGGCCGTGGTCGTGCCGACCGCCGTGTACGCGGCGTCGCAGGACTGGGGAGCGGAGGGACTTGAGCAGCGCGTCGAACGGGCCGGCGGCGAGCTCGCCCGGCTCATGACCGGGCTCGCGGCGGCCCGCCCGGCGCCGGTGGAGTGGGGCGACGACGTCATCCCCTTCGAGCGGCAGCTCGCCGCGCTGCGGGCGGAGTAGGCGTCGTCCGTCGGGTCACGGGCCCTGCGGGGCGGCCGGCGCGAGCCAGGCCGTCCAGCCGGGGGTGTGGTGCAGGGGATACGGCGTCCAGTCGCGCGCATAGTGCGGTGGGCGCTGTCCCTTTGCCGTGAGGAGGGCGGTCGGCACCTTCGCGGCGCGGTCGAGGAGGCCCGCGACGGTCGTCGAGAGGTTGTTGCCGTCCACCTGGGCGGAGGCGCAGCCCGCGTCGTAGGCGATGGGGAGGGCGCGCGGGCCCGAGACCAGGCAGGGCGGGCGCAGGCCCAGGGTGCGCAGGCCGTCGGCGGCGGCGCGGTAGCGCTCGTTCGTGAGGGCCGTGGACGCGGTGACCCGGGTCAGGACAGTGGCCTGCGAGACGAGCTGCGCCGCGATGAGCAGTCCTGCGAGGACGAGGCCGCGGCGCGGGTTCAGGCGTGTGACCAGGCCGGCGACCGGCAGTGCGAGGAGCGCGTAGGCAGGGAGCAGGAAGCGCGGAGCCGAGTAGTCGATCATGAGCAGATATGGCACGGAGAGCGCGGCGGCGACGGCCATGGGGAGCGCGGTCGGCAGGAGCCGGCGCTCGCGCAGGACGTAGGCGAGCGCGGCCGCGGCGAGCAGGGGCAGGGCCAGCCACCAGAGGGTGAGGCCGGGGGAGTCCAGGGTCGCCGTGCACGGGCGGCACAGCAGGGGGCCGTTGAGGCTGGACCAGGCGTTGTCGAAGTTGAGGTGCAGGCCCATGTCGCCCTCGGTGGCGCTCGACACGTGCAGCCGGTCCTGCACCGAGCCGAAGCGGATGTACGCCTCCGCGACCCACTGGGCGAGGCCGGCCGCGAGTCCGCCGACCAGGTAGGGCAGGGTACGGCGGTTGCGGAACAGGGACGTGGCGATCAGGGGCAGGGCGAGCCAGACGGCGTCCGGGGCGCGGAACAGGGCGGTCACGGCGACACAGCCCGCGAGCCACCAGTTGGCAGCCCGGGGTTCACGCCCGGTCACCGCGCGCAGGAACCAGCCGGTGGCCGCGACCGCGCCGAACGCGACCCAGAGGTTGGGCATGGCCTGAGGCCCGGAGATCTGGGTGATCCACAGTCCCGCGAACAGCAGCGCGGCGAGGGCCGTGGTGCGGGCGCCGACGACGGGACGCCATACGCGGAACGCGGCGTACAGGGCGGCCGACGAGAGCAGCGTGAGCCCGATGCGCAGGACGAGGACGGACGGGGTGGCCGCGATGAACGGCGCGGTCAGGAAGCTGATGCCGCGGGAGCGCGGAGCGCTGAAGAAGGCGGCGGGGACCCGCGGGTCGTACTGCGACACGTACACGGTCTCGTCCCACCCGAGCGCGTGCGCGAGCGGCGGCACGACGAGCAAGCACTGAACGAGGGCGTAGGCGAGGGCTACGAGGGCGAGCCACGGGGTGGCGCGGGGGCGCTTTCCGGGGGCGCCGGATGTGGCACCGGGGGCGGCGGTCGTGGCTGGGCGGCTGGGGGTGGGCCCGGTGTGGCGGCGGGGGGTGGTGATGGCTCCGGTGCCGGCCTCCGGGCGGGTGGCCCCGGCCTGCGGGTGACCCGTCTCCGGCCGGCCCGTCTCTGCTCGGCCCGTCCTCGCTCGGCCCGTCTCCGGTCGGGTGGTGGAGGCTGTCGGGTCCGTGTCCGGGCGAGCGGCGGCTGTCGGGTCGGGCTGCTGGGCGAGATGCCGCCGAGGCGTCGAGTGGCCTGGCGTCGGAGGGCGCTCGGCCCACCTCCGTGCCGCGGTTCCGGTCTCCGGTCGGGCAGTGGTGGCTGCCGTACCCGGCTGGGCGTCGGGCCGGGACACGGATGGCTCGGGCTCGGACAGGGACGGCACGGGCCCGGATGCGGACGGTCCGGGCTTCGGGTGGGGGTCGGGCCGGGGGGCGGGTCGCCGCCGGTTTTGATCGACCCGCCTTCCCCGGCCCTCGCTGGCCCGGTCCCGCTTGGCTCCGGGGGCCTTGGGGCCTTGCGGGCGGGCCGGTTCTGGGGTGGGGGTGCCGAGGTGTGCGTCGTTGGTCGTCATGTGCCTTCCCGCTCGTGCGTCACGTGGGGCGTGGGTCCGAGCGGGTGCCGCGCGCGGGCGCGGTCCGGGCCGGGCCGCGGGGCGAACGGGTCTTGCGCCGTGCCCAGTTGGCCGCCCGGTGGCGCAGCCGCTGCCATGAGCGCTGGCGCCGTGTCTCACGGAGTTCGGCGAACAGGAGGTCGTAGCGGGCGACGATCGGATCGGGGTCGTAGCGGCGGGCCGACGCGAACGCGGCGCGGGCCATGGCGTGCCGGTGCGGCGCGTCCTGGATGAGGTCGACCACGGCCTCGGCGAGGGCGCGCGCGTCCCCGACCGGTACGAGCCGGCCGTCGACGCCGTCCGTGATGATCTCGGCGGGGCCGAGCGGCGCGTTGGTGCTGACCGCCGGAACCCCGCACCGCATGGCCTCGACGAGCGTCATCCCGAAGGACTCCGCGTCGGAGGCGGACACCACGATCGAGGCCTTGGCGAACTCCGGCTCGATGGGTGAGTGCGCCCCCATGAGGTGGGCGCGCCCGCTCAGCCCGAGCCCGGCGATGAGATCGCGCAGCTTCGCCTCCTCGGGGCCGCCGCCGTAGATCCGCAGCTGCCACTCGGGTTCCTGCGCGGCGACGGCCGCGAACGCCTCCAGGAGCAGGTCGAAGCGCTTGCCCGGCGCGAGTCGCCCGGCGCTCGCGATGATCTTGGAAGTTCCCTCGGACGGGGGACAGGGCGCCTCCGGCACGATGTTCGGGACCGACAGAACCCGTACACCCGGCAGGGTCATGCGCGCCCGGTACACCTCGGCGTCCGCAGCGGTCATGGTGACGACGGCGTCGAGGGAGCGGTAGTGGCGGGCGAGTACCGCCCGGAGCTTCTTGCTGTGGGCGTCGTGGCGCAGGTGCTCCTGCCCGATGCGCAGCGCGGTGCGCGGGCCGTGCATCGCCAGATAGACGTTGATGCCGGGGCGCGTACCGATCACGACGTCAGCGTCGCAGCGCTCCAGGTAATCACGCACACGCAGATCGTGCAGACGGGTGTACTGCTTGTGGCGCTTCTCGGCGGCGGGAAAGTCCTGCGCGGGTTCCCCGTACGCCGCGTACTGCGTGTCGACGCCGCCGATGCGCGTGTCGACGAGCGGGACCAGTGAGACGGCGGGGTCGACCGTGAAGCGCGGCACCTCGCGGTGCCGGGACATCGAGACGATCTCGACCTCGTGGCCGCCGCACCCGGTGAGCGCCGCGGCGAGGTTGAGCGTGGTCCGTACGGTCCCGCCGATCGCGTACGCGTTGTGCAGCAGGAACACGATCTTCATGGACAGCCCTCCCGGCGGGCCCTGTGCCCGCTACATACGTCGGCAGCCTGGTCCAGCGAGGTAAGCCGCCGTTCGCTCCCGAGTGAGAGGCGGGTAAGAAGGCGTCCGGCGGGCCCCTGGTCAGGGGGTACCTCCCCGGCGACGGGGGGCACACTGGAACGCGTGTCCCCAACCGCTGCGTCCGCCACGCCCCGCGCCGCGTCCCCGACCGTGCTGCTCGCCGAGGACGACCGTGCCATCCGCCATGCCCTGGAGCGGGCCCTGACTCTGGAGGGTTACGAGGTCACGGCCGTGGCCGACGGGGTGGAGGCGATCGCCCAGGCCCATCGCAGCGCGCCCGACATACTCGTCCTGGACGTGATGATGCCGGGCATCGACGGCCTTCAGGTGTGCCGGGTGCTGCGCGCCGAGGGCGACCGCACGCCGATCCTGATGCTGACGGCGCTCGTCGAGACGCCCGACCGGATCGCGGGCCTGGACGCGGGCGCGGACGACTACGTCGTGAAGCCGTTCGACGTGGAGGAGGTCTTCGCGCGGCTCCGTGCCCTGCTGCGCCGCACCAATGGCGCGGCCTCGGGCGACGGGCAGGACGCCTCACCGGCCGGGCCGGACGGCCAGGTCGCCGCGGCCGACCTCCGGATGGATCCGCAGGCGAGGCGGGCCTGGCGCGGTGAGCGCGAGCTGGAGCTCACCCGCACCGAGTTCGACCTCCTGGAGCTGCTCGTGCGCAACGCGGGCATCGTCCTCGACCACGCCACGATCTACGACCGCATCTGGGGCTACGACTTCGGCCCCGGGTCGAAGAACCTCGCCGTCTACGTCGGCTATCTGCGCCGCAAGGTCGACGAACCAGGCGCCGCCTCCCTGATCCACACCGTGCGCGGCGTCGGCTACGTGCTGCGGGAGGACTGAGGATGCCGCGTCGCCGCCTGCGCGCATTCCTGCACGGGCGGCCGCGCGCCCGGTCCCTGCGGACCACGTTCGCCGTGTCGTTCGCGGCCGTCGCGGCGGCCGTCACCGTCCTGGTCGGCTTCCTCTCCTACGACGCCGCGGCGCGCCTCGTCCGCGTCGACCAGCAGGCCGTGTTCGACGAGGTCGTCACCGACCTGCGGCAGCAGGTGAAGGACACCGAGCTCACCCCGTACGACTTCGCGTCGGGAGACCCGGACCATGACGGGCCGCGCGACGACCTGATCAGGCCGGCGCGTACGGATGTCCAGGTCCTCGGGCCGGGCGGCCGGATCATCGACCGCGGCAGCCCGCAGCTGCCGGTGAACGCGGCCGACCGGCGCACCGCCGACGAGGCGCACGCCGGTGTGACGGAGGAGGCCGACGGGGCGGAGACGGGCGGGTCACGGCGTGATGTGGAGATCCGCGGGGACGCGTACCGGATGACGGCCGTGTCGCTGGGCGGGGGGCGCGGCGCGGTCCAGGTCGCGCAGGAGTTCAGCGACACGGAGGACCTGTTGCGTGAGCTCCAGCAGCGCACGGGCCTGCTGGCCGGTTTTGTGATCATCGCGGCGGGTCTCGTCGGCTGGTGGCTGGCGCGCCGGATCACGGGGCGTCTGGTCAGGCTGGCCGAGGCGGCGGAAGACGTGGCGGGCACGGGGCACCTCGATGTGCGGGTGCCGGTCACCGGCGGCGACGAGGTGGGCAGCCTGGGGCGCTCCTTCGACCGGATGCTGGGGCGGCTCGCGCGCTCCATGGAGGATCAGCGCCGCCTGGTGCAGGACGCCGGCCACGAACTGCGTACGCCGCTCACCTCGCTGCGTACGAACATCTCGCTGCTGCGTCGTATCGAGGACCTGCCGCCCGTGACCCGCGAGGAGCTGATCGCCGACCTCGCGCAGGAGTCGCGTGAACTGACCGACCTGGTCAACGAGTTGGTGGAGCTGGCCGCGGGCAAGGAGGACGACGAGCCGGTCGTCGAGGTGGCGCTCGCCGAGACGGCCGAGGACACGGCGGTCCTCGCGCGCCGCCGCACGGGCCGCACGGTCGTTGTGCGTTCGAGGGGCGACACGGTGATCCGGGGCCGCCCGTCCTCGCTCCAGCGCGCGGTGTCCAACCTGGTGGAGAACGCCGCCAAGTTCGACAGCGACGGGACGGAGTCGATCGAGATCGTGGTCACGGGAGGTCTCCCGGACGGCGTGCGCGTCGAGGTGCTCGACCGGGGTCCCGGCATCGCGGCCTCGGACCTGGACCGGGTCTTCGACCGCTTCTACCGCGCGCCGGCCGCCCGCAGCCTGCCCGGATCCGGCCTCGGCCTGTCGATCGTCCAGGAGGTGGCGGCGGCCCACGGGGGCGTGCCGTTCGCGAAGGGGCGAGACGGCGGGGGAGCGGCGATCGGGTTCACGGTGCGGGGGGTGCCGGAGGAGCGGGACTGAGGGCCGGCGGACGCGGCGCGTGCGGCCCGGCTGTTCAACGGGGCGAAGCCCAGCGAGAGCAGCACATGCCGAGGAACTTCAGCCACCACGGGTAGGGCGTCGGTGCCGCCTCGATCGCGGCCGGCCTGCGGATCGCCTCCGCGATACCGATCCGGCCGCCCGCAGCCCGGCGAGCAGCGGTTTCAGCGCGGCGACCTGGTCGAGGCGGAAGACCTCCCGGGAAGCCGTGCACGGTGACGGTGCGAGTACGGCCGTCCGCCGCGGTGACCGTGAGTGCCTCCGGTGCCAGCGGCAGGGGACCGAGCCGCCGAAGGCGCGGGCGCCGTCGGCCACGGCTTGCTCGACGAGGTGGGCGCCCTCGCCGGAGGAGCGCAGGAGAGGGCCGGTCGACCGGGCCAGGAATGCCGTGAGGTCGTCCAGATCCGCGGCTGCGTGTTTTTCCACGCCCGTCTCCTCGCTCCGGGATTCCAGCCTGCAAGGCGGGTCGCGGGTCGGCATCTAGAGGCATGACGCGTCAGTAGCGCAGTGCCGTGCGCGGCCGCCCGGCGCCCTCGTCCGCACATGACGAAGGCGGGGCCCGAAAACCCCGCCCGAAACCGGTGAAGCCCCGGCTCAGGGCCACACCAGGCAATACGGCTGATGTCCCGCCTCATGGAGCCGGTGGCTGAAGTCCTGCCATTCGTGCAGCAGTTGGTACACGTTGAACGCGTCGCGCGGGCCGCCGCGGTCCGGGACCGTCGACCAGATGAACGCCGCGGCGCCCACGGCCTCCTCGCCGACGCCGCGCAGCGGGTCGACGACCGTCATGGGCAGCTTCACGACCGCGTAGTCGGGGTGCAGGACGACCAGTTCCAGCGGGGGGACCTTGTGCAGAGGTATGCCCTCTATGCCGGTGAGGACCATCGCGGCCATCGTCTCCGGCTTGATCTTGGTGAACATGCCGCCCATGCCGAGCTCGTCACCGCCGAGCTCCTCGGGGCGCATCGAGATGGGGACACGGGCCGCCGTGGCACCGTCGGGCGCGCCGAAGTATTTGTACGTCACCCCCACCCGGCCACCATTCCTGCTCCCGGTCCCGCCCAGTGCCTGCCCGGCGTCCGCTTCTTCCGCCGCTGCCGCCTCCGCGTCGCGCCGGTGCTTTCCCCGCCGGGCACGCCGGGGGCCCAGATCGTCGGTCCCCTCGCCCAGTCCGCCACCGCGATGCATATCTCCACCCGACTGCTTTTCCAGGGCGCCTCGCCCCTTTTCTAGGCCGCGCGGCCACCACCGCGCAACCCGATCATCGTGTCAGTGACCTCCCCCACGGTCACTCGCCGAAACGTGCGGTGAAACACCTGCGCGGGCCGGGGAGCGAACCCCGCGCCGGCGTACAGCGTGAACTGTCCGCGAGCGGCCCATCCCCTGGGAGTTTAGGTAGTCGGTTCCCGCCGTGGCCAGAGAAGCAGGGGATGAGCCGGGCTCCGGAGAGCGTGCCCGTACGCTGAGAGGCATGGCAGAGGCGAACAACATCCCCGGGTCCGCGGCGCCGCCGTCGGGCGCGACCGCACCGTACCCCTATGAAGCACCGGTCTCGCAGGGTCTCTTCGACCGCGCGGCCCTCGTGACGCCGGGCGGCGTGAACTCGCCCGTACGCGCGTTCCGTGCCGTGGGCGGTACGCCCCGGTTCATGGTGTCCGGTACCGGTCCGTACCTCACGGATGCCGACGGTCGCGAGTACGTCGACCTCGTCTGCTCCTGGGGGCCGATGATCCTCGGCCATTCCCGTCCCGAGGTCATCGCGGCCGTCCAGGACGCCGTCGCGCGCGGCACGTCCTTCGGTACGCCGGGTGAGGGCGAGGTCGCCCTGGCCGAGGAGATCGTCGCGCGGATCGCGCCGGTCGAGCAGGTGCGGCTGGTGTCCAGCGGGACCGAGGCGACCATGTCCGCGATCCGGCTCGCCCGCGGGTTCACCGGGCGCGCCAAGGTGATCAAGTTCGCCGGCTGCTACCACGGACACGTGGACGCGCTGCTCGCCGCCGCGGGTTCGGGTGTGGCGACCTTCGGGCTGCCGGACACCCCGGGTGTGACCGGTGCCCAGGCGGGCGACACCATCGTCGTCCCGTACAACGACCTCGACGCCGTGCGGGCCGCGTTCGCCGCGAACGAGGGCCAGGTCGCGTGTGTCATCACCGAGGCGTCGCCGGGCAACATGGGCGTCGTGCCGCCGCTCGACGGCTTCAACCAGGGCCTCGCGGACCTGTGCCGCGAGAACGGCGCGCTGTACATCTCCGACGAGGTCATGACCGGCTTCCGCACGTCGAAGGCCGGCTGGTACGGCGTCGACGGGGTGGCGCCCGACCTGATGACGTTCGGCAAGGTCATGGGCGGTGGCTTCCCGGCCGCCGCGTTCGGTGGCCGCGCGGACGTCATGGGGCACCTCGCCCCGGCGGGACCCGTCTACCAGGCGGGCACGCTGTCCGGGAACCCGATCGCGACGGCGGCCGGTGTCGCGCAGCTGCGGCTGCTCGACGACGCCGCGTACGCGAAGATCGACGCGGTCTCCGAGGAGCTGCGCACCCTGGTGGGCGCCGCGCTCACCAAGGAGGGCGTCGCGCACCGCGTTCAGAGCGCCTCGAACATGTTCTCCGTGTTCTTCACGGAGAACGAGGTGCGCAACTACGAGGACGCGAAGGCGCAGGAGTCCTTCCGCTTCACCGCGTTCTTCCACTCGATGCTGGCGCAGGGCGTCTATCTGCCGCCGTCGGCCTTCGAGTCCTGGTTCGTCTCCACTGCCCATGACGAGCGGGCGGTCGAGCGCATCGCCGCCGCGCTCCCCGGTGCCGCGCGCGCGGCTGCGGAGGCCACGCAAGCATGACCACTGCCGGCAAGTCCGACCAGGACATCACCGTCGTCCACGTGATGCGGCACGGAGAGGTGCACAACCCGGAGGGGATCCTGTACGGGCGGCTGCCCGACTACCACCTCTCCGAGCTCGGCCGGCAGATGGCCGACCGGGTCGCCGAGCACCTGTCCTCGCGTGACGTGACCCATGTCGTGGCCTCGCCGCTGGACCGGGCGCAGGAGACGGCGACGCCGATCGCGAAGGCGCACGGGCTCGACCTGGCGACCGACGACCGGCTCGTCGAGGCGGGCAACGTCTTCCAGGGCAAGACGTTCGGCGTCGGCGACGGCGCGCTGCGCAAGCCGGAGAACTGGAAGCACCTCGTCAACCCGTTCAAGCCGTCGTGGGGCGAGCCGTACGTCGAGCAGGTCGTGCGGATGATGGGCGCCCTCGACGCGGCGAAGGACGCGGCGCGGGGTCACGAGGCGGTGTGCGTCAGCCATCAGCTGCCGATCTGGATCGTGCGCAGCTTCGTGGAGAAGCGTCGGCTGTGGCACGACCCGCGCAAGCGGCAGTGCACGCTCGCCTCGCTCACGACGTTCACCTATCGCGGCGACAAGATCGTGTCCGTCGGCTACACGGAGCCCGCGCGCGATCTCGTGCCCGCCCATCTCCTCGCGGGCGCCAAGCCCGTGAAGGGGAAGGACAAGGCGTTCGGCGCGTAGCGCCCTCGGCGCTCGGTGCATTCGGCGTATGGCCGTCGGCATTGCCCAATTTTGTTCTCTCTGCCGGAACCGCAGTGTTCGTCGCGCCCTCTAAGGGGGTGCCCGTCTCGTACGGGAACGGGGCGCGACGAATGGGGACCAGGCAATGCCGGACATCACACGAAGGGGACTGATCGGGCTCGGAGCGGGGGCGGCGGCGGCCGCCGCGCTCGCCGGGTGCGGTACCAGTAACGGGCAGGTCGGCGGGTCGTCCGTGCCGCCGGGCGACAGGTCCGGGGGCGGGGCCGGTAGGCCCGACAAGCCCGCGGCCCGGCCGATCGGCGACGGCTCGACGTCGTACACCGGCAAGCAGCCGAACCAGCCGGGCAGGCCCGTCCCCCTCGAACCCGGCCAGCAGCCGCCGCAGTTCGTGATCTTTTCCTGGGACGGCGCGGGCGAGGTCGGCAACGGCCTCTTCCCGCGCTTCCTCGAACTGGCCGAGAATCACGGCGCGCACATGACGTTCTTCCTCTCCGGCCTCTATCTGCTGCCGGAGTCGAAGAAGCGGCTGTACCGCCCGCCGAACAACGGGGTCGGCGCCTCCGACATCGGCTACCTCACCGACGCCCACATCAGGGAGACGCTGAAGTACGTGCGCCAGGCCTGGCTGGAAGGCCATGAGATCGGCACTCACTTCAACGGCCACTTCTGCGCAGGCACCGGCACCGTCGCCAACTGGACCCCGGCGCAGTGGCGCAGCGAGATCGACCAGGCCAAGTCGTTCGTCAAGGAATGGCGCACGAACACGGGCTGGCACGACCTGCCCTCGCTGCCCTTCGACTATGAGAAGGAACTCGTCGGCGGCCGCACGCCCTGCCTGCTCGGCCAGGACAACCTGCTGCCCACGGCCCGCGAGCTCGGCTGGCGCTACGACGCCTCGTCGCCGGGCGGCCGGCAGCGCTGGCCCTCCAAGCGGGGCGGGGTGTGGGATCTGCCGCTCCAGGCCGTGCCGTTCCCCGGGCGCAGCTTCGAGGTCCTCTCGATGGACTACAACATGCTGGCCAACCAGTCGGTGAACACCACCAGGGCGCCCGCCTACAACTACCCGCGCTGGCGCAAGCAGTCGGCCGAGGCCTACATAGCCGGCTTCAACCGGGCATACGAGACGAACCGGGCGCCGTTCTTCATAGGCAACCACTTCGAGGAGTGGAACGGCGGGATATATATGGACTCCGTCGAAGAGGCGCTCAAGTACATAGCCGGCAAGAAGGACGTACGCCTCGTCTCCTTCCGGCAGTTCGTCGACTGGCTGGACGTCCAGGACCCCGAGGTCCTTGACAAGCTGCGCTCGCTCGACGTCGGAGTGCGCCCCGACGGCGGCTGGAACAGCTACCTCAAAGCCGCGGCGTGAGCATCGCGCCGCACCCTGAATGCCCCCCTGAAATGGGGTTTTCCGTACGCAAGGGGGGTGCGGAAGATCCCCTAAACAGACATGCGAAACTTTTCACATGAGTGCCGACTGCCGCGTTTCCCCCCTCGCTGCATCCAAGCGCCGTACCGCCCTCCTCGCCGCAGGAGCCGCGGTCGCTGCGCTGACGCTCTCCGCGTGCAGCTCCGGCGGAACGTCCGGCGGTGGCAACAACACCAACTTCGTGACGAACTCCGGCGGCATCTCCACCGTCGACAAGGGTGAACGGCGCGACGCGCCGAAGCTGGACGGCAAGGATCTGAAGGGCAAGGCCCTCGACCTCGCCGACTACAAGGGCAAGGTCATCGTGTTGAACGTGTGGGGCTCCTGGTGCCCGCCGTGCCGCGCCGAGGCCAACTACTTCGCCAAGGTCGCGAACGAGACCAAGGGCAAGGACGTCCAGTTCATCGGGATCAACACCCGTGATCCGCAGACCGAACCGGCGCTCCAGTTCGAGAAGGACCACAACATCCCGTACCCGAGCTTCTACGACCCCTCGGGCAAGCTGATGCTGCGGTTCGAAAAGGGCACCCTCAACCCGCAGTCCATCCCGTCCACGCTCGTCATCGACCGCGACGGCAAGATCGCCGCCCGCTCGCTGCGCGCGCTCAGCGAGGACAAGCTGCGCAAGATGGTCGACCCCGTGATCGCGGAGAAGTGAGCGACGGTGCACGCCACGCTCACCGCTCTCGCCGCTGAAGGCGGAGTGAGCAGCACCGTCGAGAGCGGTACGCTCCTGCTCGCTCTGCCGATCGCCCTGCTCGGCGGTCTCCTTTCGTTCTTCTCGCCCTGCGTCCTGCCTCTCGTGCCCGGCTATCTGTCGTACGTGACGGGAGTCAGCGGCACCGACCTGGCCGACGCGCGGCGGGGCCGGATGGCCCTGGGCGCCGGACTCTTCGTCCTCGGCTTCACCGCCGTCTTCGTCTCCGGCGGGGCCCTCTTCGGCTACTTCGGCGAGACGCTCCAGGAGTACCAGGACACCCTCACCAAGATCCTCGGTGTCCTGATGGTCCTCATGGGGATCTTCTTCATGGGCATGATGCCCTGGCTCACCCAGCGCGAATTCCGCTTCCACAAGCGGCCGGTGACCGGGCTGATCGGCGCTCCGGTGCTCGGCGCCCTGTTCGGTATCGGCTGGACCCCCTGCATCGGGCCGACGCTCGCCTCCGTGACCGCCCTGTCGTTCAACGAGGCGAGCGCGGGGCGCGGGGCCATACTGACCGTTGCGTACTGCGCCGGGCTCGGTGTCCCCTTCGTGCTCGCCGCGGTCGCCTTCCGCAAGGCGCTCGGCGCCTTCGGCTGGGTCAAGAAGCACTACGCCTGGGTGATGCGGATCGGCGGCATCATGATGATCTTTACCGGAGTGCTGCTGCTCACAGGAGCCTGGGACACCCTCGTCCAGCAGATGCAGACCTGGTCCAACGGCTTCACGGTGGGAATCTGATTCATGAGCACGACTGAATCCGGCAAGACCGGCGAGGTGAGCGGCGACGAGCTCGGCGCGGCCGGCTCGCACCTGTCCACCGCTCCGCAGGAGGACCGCGGCCCGACCCTGCCCCGGCTGGGCGTCATCGGCTGGATCCGCTGGTTCTGGCGGCAGCTCACCTCGATGCGCGTCGCGCTGATCCTGCTCTTCATGCTCTCGCTCGGGGCGATCCCCGGCTCGCTGATCCCGCAGTCCGGGGTCGACGAGATGAAGGTGCAGACGTTCAAGGACGCGCACACGACGGTGTCGCCGGTCTACGACAAGCTGGGCCTGTTCCACGTCTACAGCTCGGTGTGGTTCTCCGCGATCTACATCCTGCTGTTCATCTCCCTCATCGGCTGCATCGTCCCGCGCACCTGGCAGTTCGTCGGGCAGCTGCGCGGTCGCGCCCCGGACGCCCCCAAGCGCTTCACGCACCTGCCCGCGTCGGCGACCTGGCGCACCGACGCCGAGCCGGAGCAGGTCCGCGCCGCGGCCCTCGAGATCCTCCGCAAGCGCCGCTTCCGCGCCCACATCGCCGGTGACGCCGTCGCTTCCGAGAAGGGCTATCTGCGCGAGGCCGGCAACCTGATCTTCCACATCGCGCTGATCGTGATGCTGATCGCCTTCGCCTGGGGCCAGCTCTTCAAGTCCGAGGGCGGCAAGCTGATGGTCGAGGGCGACGGAGGCTTCTCCAACGCCCTGCCGATGTACGACGACTTCAAGTCGGGCAACCTCTTCAACTCCGACACCGACCTGACGCCGTTCAGCTTCCAGCTCGACAAGTTCGACGGGACGTACGAGCGCAACGGGCCGAACAAGGGGAGCCCGCGCGTCTACCGCGCCAACGTGACCTACAGCGTCGGCGCGACCGGCAAGGAGCAGAAGACCGCGATCCAGGTCAATGACCCCCTCGAGATCGACGGCACCAAGGTCTACCTCAACGGCCACGGCTACGCGCCCACCGTCACCGTCCGGGACGGCCGCGGCAAGATCGTCTCCCGGCAGGCCGTGCCGCTGCTGCCCATCGACTCGAACGTCACGTCCACCGGTGCCATCAAGATCATGGACGGCTACCGCGACAAGAACGGCAAGCGGGAGCAGCTCGGCTTCAACGCCTTCTTCGTGCCGACCTTCGCGGGGTCCGGGAAGGGCAACATGTTCTCCCAGTTCCCCGCGCTCGACTACCCCGTCCTCGCGCTGTCCGCGTACCACGGAAGCCTGGGTGTCGACTCCGGTATCCCGCAGAACGTGTACCAACTGGACACCTCCAAGATGAAGAAGTTCACGGACTCGAAGGGGGAGCTGCTCAAGACGCGGCTGCGGCCCGGCGAGACCATGAAGCTTCCGAACGGTGCCGGGTCGATCACGTTCGACAAGGACATCAAGCAGTGGGCGAGCTTCCAGATCACCCACCAGCCCGGCGACGGCTGGGCCCTCGCCGGAGCGCTCGCCGCCATCGCGGGCCTCGCCGGTTCCCTGTTCATCCAGCGCCGCCGCGTCTGGGTCCGGGCGACCTCCGGAGCCGACGGAGTCACCGTCGTCGAGATGGGCGGTCTCGGCCGCAGTGAGTCCTCGAAGGTGGCCGAAGAACTCGGCGACCTGGCCGCACACCTCCACGAACGGGCGCCCAGCGCCGCCGATCCCCAACCTGCTGTTCCTGCCGAAGGGGCTGAGAAGTGAATCTCGCCGCCGCAACCAACGAGAATCTCGCGCACATCAGCAATGTGCTGATCTACTCGTCGATGGCCGTGTACCTCCTGGCCTTCTTCGCGCACATGGCCGAGTGGGTCTTCGGCAGCCGCAGCAAGGTCGGCCGCACCGCCGCCGCGCTGACGCAGAAGGCCACCGCGCAGGCCACGGCCGGCTCCGTGAAGGTGCAGGTCAAGGAGAAGAACGGCGGTACCGCCGTCCTGGAGCGGCCCAGCGTCGTGACCCGCGCCGTCTCCGGCACGCGTGACGTACCGGACGGTCCCGGCGCCTCCGGCGGCGACGAGCAGGGCGATCTCTACGGCCGTATCGCGGTGTCCCTCACCGTGCTCGCGTTCCTCGTCGAGGCGAGCGGTGTTCTCACCCGCGCGCTCTCCGTGCAGCGCGCGCCGTGGGGCAACATGTACGAGTTCAACATCACCTTCTCCACCGTCGCTGTCGCTGTGTACCTCGGCCTCATGCTGGCGAAGAAGAACATCGGCTGGCTCGGCCTCCCACTGGTCACCACGGTCCTCCTCGATCTCGGCCTCGCTGTCACTGTCTTGTACACCGCCAGTGACCAGTTGGTTCCCGCCCTTCACTCGTACTGGCTGTACATCCACGTCTCCACCGCGATCTTCTGCGGCGCGGTGTTCTACGTCGGCGCGGTCAGCACGCTGCTCTACCTCTTCCGCGACGCCTACGAGAACAAGCTGGCGAACGGCGGCAAGCCCGGGAAGTTCGCGACCTCCGTCCTGGAGCGCCTGCCCGCCGCGGCCTCGCTCGACAAGTTCTCGTACCGCGTGAACGCGGCCGTCTTCCCGCTGTGGACGTTCACGATCATCGCGGGCGCGATCTGGGCCGGCGACGCCTGGGGCCGCTACTGGGGCTGGGACCCCAAGGAGACCTGGTCGTTCATCACCTGGGTCGCCTACGCCTGCTACCTGCACGCCCGCGCGACCGCCGGATGGAAGGGCCGCAAGGCCGCCTACCTGGCCCTGATCGCGTTCGGCTGCTGGCTGTTCAACTACTACGGCGTGAACATCTTCGTCACCGGCAAGCACTCCTACGCCGGCGTCTGACACCGCGACCGCCACCGACGGCCGACCTCTTGTGAAGCGAGTCGCAAGAGGTCGGCCGTCGGTGTACGTACGGACTGGGAGGGGCCCGGGCGAAGAGGGGCACGGATCCCGGTGTGTAAGGGTGCGCGAAGCGCGCGGGCGCGCCAGCCTGGAGGTATGACCGAATCCAGCCACTCCACCGAGCCCGCGGCATCCGCCACACCCGTGGCGCCCGGCACGAGCCGGACCGAGGGGCACACCCACACCCTGCACTTCACGATCGCGCTTCCCCACCCCGTGGAGCAGGTCTGGGAGGCGGTGGCCACTCCCGCGGGACTGCCGGGGTGGCTGGCCGCCGCCGATGTGCTCGAACCACGGCTCGGCGGGGCGGTCACGCTGCGGTGGCTCAACAACGGGCGGACCCACGCGGGCCGCGTCACCGCGTGGGACGGCGAACGCGTCGCCGAGTACACGCTCGAAGGCCCGCACGGCCGCATGCGCTTCCACCTGGAGCCGACGGCCCCCGACGCGACGACCCTGCGGTTCACCGGCGAGATCGACGGCGACGACGCGGCGCGCCTGGACCACCTGGCCGCCTGGCACGACCACTTCGAGCACCTGGCCGCCGCGCTCGACGGGCGCCCGACGGACGAGCGGGCCTGGGCGGCCTGGACCCCGGACCGCCGGCGGCAGCTCCGGGACAGCTACCTCAAGACCCCACAGTGATCAGGCCCCCACGGCGGTCAAGGCGCCACGGTCAAGGCTCTACGCCGGTCAAGGCTCCACGCCGGTCAGGGCCCCACAGCGGTCAAGGCTCCACGCCGGTCAGGGCGGCACAGCGGTCAAGGCTCCACCGTGATGGCGTCCAGCTTCGCCCGCAGGTACGTGTGCGAGTCGACGGGCTCGTACGCGACCCGGCCCTTCGGCGCGGGGACGGACTCGACGCTCGTGCGCGGGTCGCACTCGTAGAAGTAGACGAGCGACATCAGCTCCTCCGCGGGCAGGTCCGCCGGGGGCGGCAGGACGCGGTGCCGGCCGGAGCGCCAGCGGTCGCCGGTCCAGCGCGCCATCAGGTCACCGATGTTGATGGTGAACGCGTCCGGGTCGAACGGCGCGTCCTCCCAGCCGCCCTCGTCGGTGCAGACCTGGAGCCCGCCCTTGCCCGCCTGCCGGTCCAGGACCGTGACCGTCCCGAAGTCGGTGTGCGGGCCGATGCGGAACTGGCACTCCTCGGGCTCGCCCACGACGTCCGTGCCCGGGTACCAGTTGATGTTGAAGCCCCAAGTGGGGTGCGTGGTGTGCCGGGTGAAGAAGTCCCGCTCCTCGCCGAGCGCGACCGCGAGAAGTTCGAGCAGCAGGTCGGACAGTTCCCGCATCCGCCCCAGATACGTCTCGACGAGCGCGCGGAGCCCGGGCGTCTCGGCGGGCCAGGTGTTGGGCAGGAACCACTCCGCGTCGATCTCCGCGTCGCCGGTGGGCAGTTCGGAGGCGTACGACAGGGACTCCTTCAGGTCGGGCGGGGTCTCGGTGCCCTCCGCGTAGCCGTTCGCCTCGGCGCCGGGGCCCAGCCAGCCCCGCCCGCCCACCTTCACGGCGTACGGCTCCTTCACCGCGGGCGGCAGCCGGAAGAAGTCGCGCGCCGCCTCCCGGATCCGGGCGCGCAGGCCTGGGTCCACGCCGTGCCCGGTGACCAGCAGGAATCCGGCGGTCCGCAGCGCCTCGTCGACGGTGCGGGCGATCTCGGCGCGCGCGTCCGGGCCGCCGGAGAGCCAGGGCCGCAGATCGATCGTGGGGATGCGGGGCCGCGGCGCGGAGGGTTCGGTCATGCCCCCACTGTGGACGCGGCCCAGCACCGAGGCAACGGCGCCTGACCCGGCCGGACGCGAGCGCTACGCGCCGATGTCCTCGTTCCACAGCTCGGGCCGGGCCGCGATGAACTCCTCCATCATGGCGACGCACTCGGGGTCGTCGAGCACCACGATCTCCACGCCGTGCTCGGCCAGCCAGTCGTGGCCGCCGTGGAACGTCCGCGCCTCACCGACGACGACCCTCGAGATTCCGAACTGCCGCACCAGACCGGAGCAGTACCAGCACGGCGAGAGCGTCGTCACCATCGTCGTGCCCTTGTACGAGCGCTGCCGTCCCGCGTTGCGGAAGGCGTCCGTCTCGCCGTGCACGGACGGATCCCCGTCCTGCACGCGCCGGTTGTGCCCGCGCCCGAGGACCTTTCCGTCCGCCGAGTAGAGGGCCGCGCCGATCGGGATGCCGCCCTCGGCGAGCCCCGCCCGCGCCTCCTCGACGGCCGTGGCCAGCCAGGTCCGCGCCAGTTCGGGGTCGAAGGCGTTCACGCCTGCTCGCCGCCCTGCTCGCGCTCGCGCTTCTTGAGCTCCTCCTCGCGGCGGCGTAGATCGGCCTCCCAGTCCTTGAGGAGCGACTCGTCCTTCTTGTTCTCCTCGCGCAGGGAGTGCAGGAACTCGGGGTTGTCGTCGGGCGCGACCCACTGTGTGCGGTGGCTGCGGTGCCACTCGGACGGGGTCGAGCCACCCGCGGGCGCGTGCCGGCGCCTGCCCGCGACGAGCCAGGCGATCGGGCCGACGAGCACCTCGCCGAAGAGCAGGATGATGATGACCCACACGACCTTCGGCAGGCCCCTGACCTCCTCCTCCGGAGTGTTCAGGCAGTCGATGAAGGCGTAGATCCACAACGCCAGTACCAGCAGGAACGGCAAGTAGCGGAGCATGGTGTCGCGATCCCCCAAGGAGCGGCATGGGGACGACGCGGGCCCCCGGTGACCGGGTCAGGGTAGCCGGTGCGCGCTGCGCCATCGCGGGAGACGACCCCCGGACCTCCGGCCGAAGGGCAGGGGCGGGCGCAGGAAGTGCGTGCCCCCTCAGCGATACTGGGACGCATGGCTTACGACGATCTTCGCTCCCTCCTGCGGGCGCTGGAGCGCGAGGGCGACCTCAAGCGCATCAAGGCCGAGGTCGACCCCTATCTCGAGGTCGGTGAGATCGTCGACCGGGTGCAGAAGTCCGGCGGCCCCGCTCTCCTCTTCGAGAACGTGCGCGGCTCCTCGATGCCCCTCGCGATGAATGTGTACGGGACCGACCGGCGCCTGCTGAAGGCGCTCGGCCTGAAGTCCTACGAGGAGATCAGCGACAAGATCGGCGGCCTGCTGCGCCCCGAGCTGCCGCACGGCTTCGTGGGCGTGCGCGAGGCGTTCGGCAAGCTCGGCTCGATGGTCCACGTGCCGCCGAAGAAGGTGAAGGACGCGCCGGTGCAGGAGGTCGTCCTGCGCGGCGACGACGTGGACCTGGACCAGCTCCCGGCCCTGTTCACCTGGCCCGAGGACGGCGGTTCCTTCTTCAACCTCGGCCTGACGCACACCAAGGACCCCGAGAGCGGCATCCGCAACCTCGGGCTCTACCGGCTCCAGCGCCACGACCGGCGCACCATCGGCATGCACTGGCAGATCCACAAGGACAGCCGCAACCACTACCAGGTGGCCGCCAGGAAGGGCGAGAAGCTGCCGGTCGCGATCGCCTTCGGCTGCCCGCCCGCCGTGACGTACGCGTCGACGGCGCCGCTGCCCGGGGACATCGACGAGTACCTCTTCGCCGGGTTCATCCAGGGCAAGCGGATCGAGATGGTCGACTGCAAGACGGTGCCGCTCCAGGTGCCGGCGAACGCCGAGGTCGTCCTGGAGGGGTGGCTGGAGCCCGGGGAGATGCTCCCCGAGGGCCCGTTCGGCGACCACACCGGCTTCTACACGCCGCAGGAACCCTTCCCCGCGCTGACGATCGACTGCGTGACGATGCGCAAGCGACCGCTGCTCCAGTCGATCGTGGTGGGGCGCCCGCCGACGGAGGACGGCCCCCTCGGCCGGGCCACGGAGCGCTTCTTCCTTCCGCTCCTCAAGATCATCGTGCCGGACATCGTGGACTACCACCTGCCCGAGTCGGGCGGATTCCACAACTGCGCGATCGTCTCGATCGACAAGAAGTACCCGAAACACGCGCAGAAGGTGATGCACGCCGTGTGGGGCGCGCACATGATGTCGCTGACCAAGCTGATCGTGGTCGTCGACTCGGACTGCGACGTGCATGACCTGCACGAGGTCGCGTGGCGGGCGCTCGGCAACACGGACTACGCCCGTGACCTGACCGTCGCCGAGGGTCCCGTCGACCACCTCGACCACGCGTCGTACCAACAGTTCTGGGGCGGCAAGGCGGGCATCGACGCGACGAAGAAGTGGCCCGAGGAGGGCTACACGCGGGACGGCGGCTGGCCCGAGATGGTGCTGTCCGACCCGCAGACGGCGGCGACGGTCGACCGCCGTTGGAAGGAGTACGGCCTGTGACCAGCGCCTCCGCCGCGATCCCGCAGCCGGGCCGGACCAAGGCGTTTCTGCGCCTCGTCATGATCGAGCACTCGGTGTTCGCGCTGCCCTTCGCGTACATCGCCGCGCTCACGGCGATGTTCCAGATGGACAGGAACATCCACTGGTGGCGGCTGCTGCTCGTGACGATCGCGATGGTCGGCCTGCGCACGTTCGCGATGGCCGTGAACCGGATCATCGACCGCGAGATCGACGCCCGTAACCCGAGGACCGCCCACCGCGAACTCGTCACGGGCGCGATGTCCGTGAAGTCCGCCTGGACCGGCGCGCTCATGGCGCTCGTCGTCTTCCTCGGCGCTGCCGCCCTGCTCAACCCGCTGTGCCTGGCGCTCGCGCCCATCGCGGTGATCCCGATGGTCGTCTATCCGTACGGCAAGCGGTTCACGAACTTCCCGCAGGCCATCCTGGGTCTCGCCCAGGCGATGGGCCCGGTCGGCGCCTGGCTCGCGATCACCGGCGAGTGGTCGTGGGACGCGGTGATCCTCGGGCTCGCGGTCGGCATCTGGATCGGCGGCTTCGACCTCATCTACGCCTGCCAGGACGTGGAGACCGACCGCGAGGTCGGCGTGATGTCGGTACCGGCCCGCTTCGGAGTCCCGGCGGCGATCTGGGGAGCGCGCGGCTGCCACACGCTCACCACGGCGCTGTTCGTCTGGTACGCCCTCGCCACGGACGCGAGCGCGTTCTTCTGGCTCGGCCTCGTCATCGTCGCGGGCGCCTTCCTCTACGAGCACACGATCGTGCGGCCGCGCGACCTGTCCCGGCTCAACCGGGCCTTCTTCCAGGTCAACAGCTTCATCGGGATCGCCCTGTTCGCGTGCGCGCTGCTCGACCTCCTCGTGCGCGGCCTGACAGTCTGACCGCGACCGGGTGCCGGATAGGCTCGATGGCATGACCGCAGGAGAAATTGGGCGCCGGCCTTGGATCGTGGGGGTGTCCGGCGCGTCGGGGACCCCGTATGCCGCCGCGGTTCTGCGCGCGCTGCTCGACGCGGGGGAGAGCGTGGACCTCTTCGTCTCGCGCGCCTCGCGGCTGACGCTGCTCGACGAGACGGGGATCGCCTTCCGGGACGCGCACTGGCGTCAGGACCTGGGGGAGTGGCTGGCGCGCGGGGCGGACGGGAAGCCGGACACGTTCGCGGTGGGCGCGGCTCTCGACCAGGTCAGGTACTGGTCCGCCGGGGATCTGGCGGCGGGACCGTCGTCCGGGTCGTATCCGGCGAAGGGCATGATCATCGTGCCCGCGTCCACGGCGTGCGTGGCGGGCGTGGCGCTCGGCCTGTCGAAGGATCTGCTCCAGCGCGCGGCGAGCGTGACGCTCAAGGAGGGGCGCAGGCTGGTCGTCGCGGTGCGCGAGACACCGCTGAACGGACAGACGCTGAAGCATCTGGTGGCGCTGGACGAGGCGGGCGCGGTGGTGCTGCCCGCCTCTCCGGCGTTCTACGCGGGGGCGACGCACATCCAGGATCTGGTGGACTTCGTCGCCGGGCGGGCGCTCGACGCGGCAGGGGTGCCGCATCGGCTCTACCGCCGGTGGGAGGGAGAGCTCGGGGGCGGCTCTCCGGACCGTTAGCGCTTCTTGGCGCGCGCGGCCCGCTTCTCAGCGGTACGCGCCTCGACGGCGGACTGGTGGGCACGCGAGCGGTTGGCCTGGTCCTGCAGCTCGCGCATACGGGCGTAGGCCATCTCGATCGTGTACACGGTGACAACACTCCTGAATGATCGTCTTTGATCGGTAGTCGAAGATCGCTTGGTAGGGAAGCCGAAGGTGAAACCGGGTTTCGGCTAAAAGATTCACAGGGGCAATGCCCTGCACGCCTTAGATTCTACACGTAAACTCGCGTCAACGCAGAATAATGAAAGGCATGGACCCATGGACGCCGTGGACAGGCAGCTCATTCAGGCCCTGCGCGAGAACGGCCGCGCCTCGTATGCCGAGCTGGGACGCCTCGTAGGCCTGTCCGGGCCCAGCGTCACCGACCGCATCAACCGCCTGGAGGCGGCCGGTGTCATCACGGGCTACCGCGCGACCGTCGACTCGCCCTCGCTCGGTCTCGGGGTCACCGCCCTGATCGGCATCTCGCTCTCCGACGCCGCCGACCACGAGGACGTGGCGCGCCGGCTCAAGGACCTGTACGAGATCGAGGACTGCTGGTTCATCGCGGGCGACGACTCCTACATGCTCAAGGTGCGGGTCGGCGACGTGGACGGCCTGGAGCGCACCATCCGCCGGCTCAGCGGCACGAAGGGCGTCTCGCGCACGCGCACCACGATCGTGCTGTCCACCAAGTGGGAGAACCGGGTGGGGGAGCTGCCCGAGGAGGAGTAGAGGCGGGCACGAAGTGCCTGATGGGGGCCCTCCCGCCCGAAGGGTGGGGGAGTACGGTTGGCCGCAGTCTTTGGTGAGGAGCAATGGCAATGGACGTAGGGCTCAAGCGCGAGCTGGAGCAGAAGGTGCGGGACGGCGAGCGGCTGTCCCGTGAGGACGGCGTCGCGCTGTACGAGTCGGACGACCTGGCCTGGCTGGGCGGGCTCGCCCACGAGGTGCGCACGCGCAAGAACGGCGACGTCGTCCACTTCAACGTCAACCGCCACCTCAACATGACGAACGTGTGCACCGCCTCGTGCGCGTACTGCTCGTTCCAGCGCAAGCCGGGCGAGAAGGACGCGTACACGATGCGCATCGAGGAGGCCGTCCGCCTCGCCAAGGCGATGGAGAACGAGAACCTCACCGAGCTGCACATCGTCAACGGCCTGCACCCGACGCTGCCCTGGCGCTACTACCCGCGCTCCCTGAAGGCCCTCAAGGAGGCGCTGCCGGACGTCGCGCTGAAGGCGTTCACGGCGACGGAGATCCACCACTTCGAGACGATCTCCGGGCTCTCCGCCTCCGAGATCCTCGACGAGCTGATCGACGCCGGCCTGGAGTCGCTGACCGGCGGCGGCGCCGAGATCTTCGACTGGGAGGTCCGGCAGCACATCGTCGACCACGCCACCCACTGGGAGGACTGGTCGCGGATCCACCGCCTCGCGCACGAGAAGGGTCTCAAGACCCCGTCGACGATGCTGTACGGGCACATCGAGGAGCCCCGTCACCGCGTCGACCACGTGCTGCGCCTGCGTGAACTCCAGGACGAGACCGGCGGTTTCCAGGTCTTCATCCCGCTGCGCTACCAGCACGACTTCGTCGACATGAAGGACGGCAAGGTCCGTAACCGCCTCCAGGCGCGTACGACCATGGCGACCGGCGCCGAGGCGCTCAAGACCTTCGCGGTCTCCCGGCTTCTGTTCGACAACGTGCCGCACGTGAAGTGCTTCTGGGTCATGCACGGCGTGCAGACCACCCAGCTCGCGCTCCAGCACGGCGCCGACGACATGGACGGCTCGGTCGTCGAGTACAAGATCACGCACGACGCGGACAACTACGGGACGCCGAACAAGCTGACCCGCGAGGACCTGCTCGACCTGATCCGCGACGCCGGCTTCCGGCCCGTCGAGCGGAACACCCGGTACGAGATCATCCGCGAGTACGACGGCCCGGACCCGGCGCGCCGTGAGACGCCGCAGGCGATGCGCGTCTGACGACGTCGCTGACGGCGTCTTTGACGGCAGGCGTAACGACGAAGAGGGGTTCCGGCCGGTGGCCGGGCCCCTCTTCCCGTATCGCCGTATGTGGGTCAGGCCACCGGCAGCAGCATCGTGATGTCGTCGCGGTCGTCGCCGGGGGCCACCCGGATCGCGCCCGGGACGCGGCCGACCTCCTTGTAGCCGCACGCCGCGTAGAAGCGGTCGGCGCCGGTGCCGCCGCGGCAGGTGAGACGGATCGCCTCGATGCCGTCGAAGGCGCGGGCGGCGTCGGCCGCTGCGTCCATCAGCTCCCGCCCGTACCCCTTGCCCTGGTACCGCGGGTGGACCATCACCGTGTACAGCCAGATGTAGTGCTTCTGCAGGCGGTGCTGGTTGTACGTGAAGAAGGCCGTCGCCGCGACGGTGCCCTCCTCGTCGCGTCCGACCAGGAGCCGGGTGCGGCCCTCCGCCATCGCGGCGAGGTGTCTGACCAGCTCGGGGCGTATGTCCTCGGTGGTGACGGGCGGGACGAAGCCGACCGCTCCGCCCGCGTTGGACACGTCGGCCCAGAGCGCGAGGACGTCATCCCGCAGCGCCGGTCCGATCTGCGGGTCCAACTGAAACGTAAGGGTCATTGGGCCACTCTAGCCATTACTTGCGGTACCGCTCAATGCCCTTCGAGGGCCGCATGCTTCACTGGACGTGCGTAGGACCGATTCGGAACGGAAGAGTGGATTGACATGCTCCGCTACACGCTGATGCGCTTCGGGATCTTCGCGGGCTGCTTCCTTGTCGTCTGGGGCCTCGCCTCGACGGGCATCGTGCCCCGCGGTGCCGGAAGCTCGTACTTCCTGTGGATCGCCCTGCTCGGTCTCGTCATCTCCGCACCCATCAGCTACGTCGTGCTGCGCAAGGAGCGTGACCGCGCCTCGGTCAAGATCGTCGAGCGCGTCGACCGCACGAAGGCCAACTACGAGCGCAATCGCACGCAGGAGGACCTCGCGGACGACGTGGCCCGCGCGCAGAGCGCCTCGTAACGCGACTCGTCCCCGAAGTCCCGTGTAAGGGACTCGTAAGCTTCGTCACAGCACAGGTGGCCCCGGCATCGCTCGATGCCGGGGCCACCTGCGTTTTCCAGGCCCAAGGGCTATAGATGAGGTCATTTCTGTCCCAAAGAACCCCTTTGATGTTCTCAAAGCATGAGTGTTAACGTGATTGTCATGAAGACATCCGCAGTCCGCATGCCCATGAGCGTTCCGCTCGTGGCGCGCCTGCATGTCGATCTCTGCCGTTGCATGTCCGCGGCCTGTCGCCTCTGAAGCGACCCCCCGATGCAGCGGCGCCCCTGGTTCTTCCTCCCGCGGTGGCCGCTTCCTTACGTCCGACCCCACCCGCGCGTCATCACTGGAGTGTGTCCGTGTCCGCGAACACCGCGTCCGCGTCCGAGAAGCAGAAGCCCCGCTTCCGGATACCCATCCCCTTCTGGGCCCAGGTCCTGCTCGGCCTCGTCGTCGGCCTCGTGCTCGGCTACGTCGCCCGCACCTACGACGTGTCCTGGCTCGCCACGACCCTCGACAAGGTCGGCGGCATCTTCATCCAGCTCCTGAAGCTGGCCGTGGCCCCGCTGGTCTTCTTCGCGATCCTGGTGTCCATCACCAACCTGCGGAAGGTCAACAACGCCGCGCGGCTCGCCAGCCGTACCCTCCTCTGGTTCATGATCACCTCGCTGATCGCGGTCGTCATCGGCCTCGCGATCGGCCTGATCACCAACCCGGGCAACGGCTCGAACCTCACCCCGGCCGACGGCTCCAAGCCCGACCACGCCGGCTCCTGGCTGGACTTCCTGACCGGCATCGTCCCGACCGATGTCGTCACGCCGTTCACCCAGCTCAACGTCCTGCAGATCGTCTTCATGGCGGTCGTCGCCGGTGTCGCCATCCTGAAGATCGGCCCGAAGGCCCAGCCGATCCTCTCCCTGTCCGAGTCGGTGCTCGAACTGCTGCAGAAGGCCCTGTGGTGGGTCATCCTGCTCGCCCCGATCGGCTCCGCCGGCCTCATCGGCCGCGCCATCGTCCAGTACGGCTGGGACCTCCTCGGCAACTACGCGACGTTCACGATCGACATCTACGTCGGCTGCGCCCTGGTCCTCTTCGGCGTCTACCCGCTGCTCCTCGCGACCGTCGCCAAGCTGAACCCGCTCCAGTTCTTCAAGGGCGCCTGGCCCGCGATCCAGCTGGCCTTCGTGTCCCGCTCCTCCGTCGGCACGATGCCCGTCACCCAGCAGTCCGCCGAGCGCCTCGGCGTCCCGCGCAACTACGCCTCCTTCGCCGTGCCGTTCGGCGCGACGACCAAGATGGACGGCTGCGCCGCGATCTACCCGGCGATCTCCGCGATCTTCGTCGCGCAGATCTTCGACGTGCAGCTCGGCATCAAGGAGTACCTGCTCATCGCGTTCGTCTCGGTGATCGGCTCCGCCGCGACCGCCGGACTGACCGGTGCCACGGTCATGCTGACGCTGACCCTGTCGACGCTCGGCCTCCCGATGGAGGGCGTGGGTCTGCTCCTCGCCATCGACCCGATCCTGGACATGATGCGCACCGCCACGAACGTGGCCGGACAGGCGCTCGTGCCGGTCATCGTGGCCGCACGCGAGAACATCCTGGACCGGGTGAAGTACGACCGCGCCACTGCGTCTCCCGTCGAGGAGCTCGTGGCAGAGAGCCAGCACGAGGACGAGCCTCAGGCGGTGGGTGCCGCCGCCTGAGTCCCCAGGCTCGTACCCGTCCGCACCCCGCACCCGCCGGTTTCCTCCGGTCGTGGTGCGGGGTGTGTGCGTTGTGGTGGCTAGGCTTGCGTGCGGACGCGGTGTGGAGAGAGGCGGGCGGCCGGGGTGGGCGAAGTGAGGACCAAGCGGATGCCGCGGGCCGTGCGGGAGCGCCAGATGCTCGACGCGGCGGTGCGGGTGTTCGGGGAGCGTGGGTACCGGGCCGCGTCGATGGATGACATCGCGGAGCTCGCCGGGGTGTCGAAACCGCTGGTGTACCTCTATCTGAACTCCAAGGAAGAGCTCTTTTCGGCGTGTATCCGGCGCGAGTCCGCGGCCCTGGTCGCGGCCGTACGCGCGGGTGTGTCCGGCGCCGGAGGAGCCGACCGGCAGCTGTGGGACGGGCTCCGGGCGTTCTTCACGCACACGGCGCACAACCCCGACGGCTGGGCCGTTCTGCACAGCCACGCGCGGACGGGCGGTGAGCCCTTCGCCGTCGAGGTCACGGCCATGCGGGAGGAGATCGTCGCGTTCGTGACCGGGCTGATCGCCGCGGCGGCCAGGGAGGCGCACGGCGATCCCGCGCTGCCCGACCGCGAGGTCGCCGGGCTCGGGCAGGCGCTGGTCGGGGCCGCGGAGTCGCTGGCCGGCTGGGCCGGCACGGACCCGTCGGTCACGGCCAAGGAGGCCGCGGCCACGCTGATGAACTTCGCCTGGTCGGGCCTCGGGAACCTGATGGAGGGCCGGCGCTGGTCACCCGCCCCCGGCGCGTAGCACCTCACCCGTGACATGGGTGCGCGCCGAGCGGAGCTCGAAGGCGGGCCCCCGGGACGCGTATGTCACGGTCGCCGGCAGCAGTACGGGGGCCTTGAACGCGGCGCGCACCTGCACCTCGCCCTCCGCGCCGTGTTCGGCGAGACAGCGGGCGACCGTCCACATGCCGTGCGCGATGGCGCGCGGGAAGCCGAAGAGGCGGGCCGTGAGCGGGTGCAGATGGATGGGGTTGCGGTCGCCGGATGCGGCGCCGTAGCGGCGGCCCAGGTCGCCGGGCAGCTTCCATTCGGCCACGGCGGGCAGCGGCTCGGGACGCTCCTCTGCCGCCGCCGCGGCGGGTGTGTCGGTGCGGTGGCGCGCCAGGTAGGTGCTGGTCGAGGTCCACGCACGTGTGTCGCCCGCCCGCAGCTCGGTGACGACCGTGGCCTCGGTGCCGCGCCGGTGAGGCGCCAACTCCTTTACGTAAACGGAGAGTTCGTACGCCTCGTCGACCGGCAGGTCGTGCCCCTGGGTGACGGTGATGGAGGTGTGGACGAGGCCGAGCAGGGGGAGCGGGAAGCGTCGCTCGGCCATGATCCGCATCGCCAGGGGGAAGCCGAGGACGTGCGGATACGTGACCGGGAGTGCGGCCTGGTCCGGGGCGAAGCCGCACACCTCGCGGTACGCGGCCAGGCGGGTGCGGTCGGCGCGTGCGGCCGGCAGGACCAGGCGGGTCGCGGGGGCCTCGGCGCCGGGGCCCGGGCGCTTGAGGGGTGAGAGCAGGGCGCCGCGGGCCAGGAGGGGAGGCAGGGACGGGGCGGCGGTGAGCGTGACGGTCGTCATGGTCGTCAGGCCCCCAGCAGGCTCTGGCCGCAGACACGGACGACCTGGCCGTTGACGGCGCCGGAGGCGGGGTGGGCCAGCCAGGCCGTCGTCTCCGCCACGTCCACCGGGAGCCCGCCCTGTCCGAGGGAGTTCATGCGGCGGCCCGCCTCGCGGATGAACAGGGGGACCGCGGCCGTCATCTTCGTCTCGATGAAGCCGGGCGCCACCGCGTTGACCGTGACACCGTGTTCGGCGAGCGCCTTGGGGGCGAGGGAGCGGGTCAGTCCGGCGATGCCCGCCTTGCTGGCCGCGTAGTTCGTCTGGCCCGCGTTCCCCGCGAGACCGGCGATGGACGCGGTGGCGACGACGCGGCCGCCGCGGCTGAGCGTGCCGGACCTGAGCAGGGCGTCCGTGGTGGTCAGGACGCTCGCGAGGTTCACGTCGAGGACCGTGGCCCAGCGGTCGGCGGGCATCTTGGCGAGGGTGCGGTCCCGGGTGATGCCCGCGTTGTGGACCAGGGTGTCCAGGGCGGGTGCGGCGTCCGTGATCCGCTCGGCCGCGCCGGGGGACGTGATGTCGAGGGGCAGCGCCGTCGCGTCGAGGCGGGCCGCAAGGGCCTCGAGATCACCCTGTGCGGATGGCACGTCCAGGAGGATCAGACGGGCCCCGTCCCGCGCGAGGACCTCCGCCACCGCCTCGCCGATGCCGCGGGCGGCGCCCGTGACCAGGGCCGTGCGGCCGGCCAGGGGGCGCGCCCAGTCGGCGGGCGCGGTGGTGTCGCCGGCCGCGACCTCGATCACCTGGCCGCTGACGTACGCGGACTTGGGCGACAGGAGGAATCGCAGTGTCGACTCGGCGGCTGCCACGGGCCCTTCGACACGTACGAGGGTGACGGTGCGGCCGCGGCCGGTCTCCTTGCCGAGGGAGCGCACGAACCCTTCGAGTGCCTGCTGGGCGGCGGCCTGGTGGTGGTCGTCGCGGGAGAGCGGGGCGCCGAGCACCACGATCCGGCCACTGGACGCGACCGCGCGCGCGACCGGGTGCAGGGCCGCGTGCACCTCGGCGAGCGTGGGAATGTCCGTGACTGCCGTGGCGTCGAGGACGATCGCGGCGGGGCGCTCGGCCGCCGCCCGCACGTCGGGGCCGGTGCGCGCCAGCAGCCCCGCGAGCTCCGCCGTGTGCACGGATTCACCGGCCGTGAGATGGAGCAACGGGCCGTCCAGCACCGGTCGTTCGGGTGTCCAGCGGTGCAGCTGTGCGGGCTGGGGAAGGCCCAGGCGGCGGGTCAGGAAGCGGCCCGGGGCCGTGCCGGTGAAGTTCAGATAGCGGTCGGCCATTGTCCAACTCCCTGCTCGGTCAGTAATTTACTTCTGAGTAAGGTTACTGAACAGTCAGGAGTTGGTCGAGATGGAACGCCCAGCACGCCCGGTGCGCGCAGATCTGCCGCGCCGCGTCGCGGTCGTCGGCGGCAGCCGCATCCCCTTCGCCCGCTCCGACGGCCCCTACGCGACCGCCTCGAACCAGGACATGCTGACCGCGGCCCTCGACGGCCTCGCCACGCGCTACGGCCTCCAGGCTCCGGGCGCCGTCGGCGAGTTCGTCGCCGGAGCCGTCCTCAAGCACAGCCGCGACTTCAACCTCGCGCGCGAGACGCTCCTCGGCTCCGCACTCGACCCGCGCACCCCGGCGTACGACATCCAGCAGGCCTGCGGCACCGGACTCCAGGCCGTGATCGCCGCCGCCAACAAGATCGCGCTCGGGCAGCTCGACAGCGCGGTCGCCGGCGGCGCCGACACCGCGAGCGACGCGCCGCTCGGTGTCAACGACTTCCTGCGCCGCATCCTCCTCGACGCGCGGCGCGCCCGTTCCCTGCCCGCGCGCCTCAAGGCCCTGAGCCGGGTGCGCCCCCAGCACCTCGTACCGGACATCCCCCGCAACGCCGAGCCGCGCACCGGGCTGGCCATGGGCGAGCACGCCGCCGTCACCGCGCGTGCCTGGGGCATCGCCCGCGAGGCGCAGGACGAGCTGGCGGCCGCAAGCCACCAGCGGCTCGCGGCCGCCTACGAGCGCGGCTTCCTGGACGACCTCGTCGTCCCGTACCGGGGGCTCGACCGCGACCAGAATCTGCGCCCCGGGTCGACCGTCGGCAAACTCGCCACGCTCAAGCCGGTGTTCGGCACGGACGGCCCGAACCCGACGATGACAGCCGGGAATTCGACCCCGCTGACCGACGGCGCGGCCGTGGTGCTGCTCGCGAGCGAGGAGTGGGCCGCTGAGCAGGGCCTCGAACCGCTGGCCTACCTCACGGCGTACGAGACCGGGGCGGTGGACTTCGTCGGCGGAGACGTGACCGGGGGTGAGGGCGACGGGCTGCTCATGGCGCCCGCCCACGCCGTGCCCCGGATGCTGGAGCGGGCCGGGCTCGGCGTCGAGGACTTCGACCTCTTCGAGGTGCACGAGGCGTTCGCCTCACAGGTCCTCGCGACGCTGGCCGCCTGGGAGAAGCAGGGCCTCGCGCCCGTCGACCGGGCCCGCCTCAACGTCGCCGGATCCTCCCTCGCGACCGGCCACCCCTTCGCCGCGACCGGCGCCCGCATCGTGGCCACCCTGGCGAAGCTCCTGAGCGAACGTGACGCCCCCTCCCGCGGGCTGATCTCGATCTGCGCCGCCGGCGGGCAGGGCGTCACCGCGATACTCGAACGCGCCTGAGGAATAAGGGAGTTCAGGGCTCCCGGCGGTCCGGACGGGCCGCCGGGTCCAGGCGGAGCATCGCCGCCTCGTCCGGGCTGCCGGGCTCGGCCTGATACGTGACGAGGCGCTGCCCGCCCGTGCGGGCCAGCTGCATGACCTCGAAGGTGAGGGTCATCCGGCCGACCTTGGGGTGCGCGAACGTCTTGGTGCCGCCGCCGCGCTCAAGGACCTCGTAACGGTCCCAGAGCTTCGCGAACTCCGGGGACTTCAGGACGAGTTCGCCGACGAGGGCGGCCAGCTCCGGCGAGTTCGGGTCCTTGCCGCCCACCGCGCGCAGGTGCGCCACCGACTGGGCGACCGTCTCCTCCCAGGGGACGTAGAGGACGCGGCCCACGGGGTGCAGGAACAGATACCGCGTGATGTTGCGCTCCTCGTCCGGCCAGTCCCACAGGCCGGGCAGGAGGCGGCGGCCCGCCGGGTTCGCCGCCAGCACGTAGTTGTGCGGGCTCACCACGTACGCGGGCAGCGGACTCAGCGCCTCCAGGACCCGCAGGACCGAATCGCGCACCGTGCGGTCGGTCGTGGGGTGCGGCTCGGTGAGGCGCCCCGAGGCCAGCTCTGCCAGGTCGTGGAGGCGCTCGTGCGCGTCGCCGCACAGCCGCAGGGCGCGGCTGATGGCGTCGATCACGGCCGTGGAGGGATTCGTCTCGCGGCCACGCTCCAGGCGCGTGTAGTAGTCGACGCTGACGCCGGCGAGCGTCGCCAGCTCCTCGCGGCGCAGGCCCGGCGTTCGCCGGATACCCGCGCCCGCGGGCAGCCCCGCGTCCGCCGGGCTCACGAGCGCGCGCCGCGCCTTGAGATATCTGCCCAGTTCAGTGCCGTCGTTCGTCGCTCCACCAGCCATACCTCCATTGTCCCCGCTCGGCGAGGTCTGTGGGGGGCCGTGTCAGGACCAGGAACAGCGCGCCCCGGTGAACGGCGCCCTGCCACCTCGCGCCAACACCCCGCAGAGTTGAACCCGTTGCGGGCGGCGAGGCCACCGCGGACCCAGGGGGTGCATGACACCGGGCCGCGGCCGCGGTTGCCGAAGCCGCCCGCATGAAGCCTTGCCGGGAAGGACCGACGGACCACGTCGCCCACCCGTTTCTCCACCCGAGGAGCCCCGAATGCCGTCCGTCGCCACCCGCTCCGACCAGCGGAACCCGACCCGCGTCCGCAGACCGGCGGCTGGTTCGCCGGCACCCGCACAGGAGTCCGGCTTCGCCCTCGTCGCCGCACTCCTCGGCTTCACCGTCATCTCCATCGACGTGTCCGCGGTGAACATCGCCCTCCCCGCCATCCGTACGTCCCTGCACGGCGGCATCACCGGGCTCCAGTGGATCGTCGACGCGTACACCCTGATGTTCGCCGCGCTCATGCTCTCCGCCGGGGCGCTCGCCGACCGGGCCGGTGCGCGGCGCGCCTACGCCTGGGGTGTCGCACTGTTCACCCTCGCCTCGCTCGCCTGCGCGCTCGCGCCCGGCATCGGCACGCTCGTCGCCGCCCGTGTCGTCCAGGGCGGCGCCGCGGCCATCGTGATGCCGGCCTCGCTCGCGCTGATCCGCCAGGCCTACGACGACGCGCGCCACCGCGCACGGGCCATCGCCCTGTGGACGGTGGGCGGTTCGGTCGCCATGGCCGTCGGCCCCGTCCTCGGCGGCATACTCACCGAGGCCGCCGGCTGGCGCGCCGTCTTCTTCCTGAACCTGCCGGTGGGCGCCCTGATCCTGGCCCTCCTCGCCCGCGTCCCGCGCTCCCCGCGCCGTCCCGCCCCGCTCGACCTGGCCGGCCAGGTCACCGCCGTCCTCGCGCTCGCCGGGCTCGCCTTCGCGGTCATCGAGGGCGGCCACGCGGGCTGGACCGCCCCGTCCGTCCTCGCGGCACTCGCCGTGGCGGTCGCCGGGGCGCTCGCCTTCCTCGCCGCCGAGAAGCGCCACCGCGCGCCCATGGTCCCGCTGCCCCTGCTGCGGCGGCGCGACGTGAGCGTGTCCCTCGCCATCGGCTTCGCCGTCAACGTCGCCTTCTACGGCGCGATCTTCCTGCTCGGCCTCTACTACCAGCAGCTGCGCGGCATGTCCGGCACCGAGGCGGGTCTCATGTTCGTACCGCTGGCCGCGATCATCACGTCGACCAATCTCATCTCCCCGCCGATGGCCGAGCGCTTCGGCCGCCGTCCCGTCATCGTGACCGGGCAGGCCGTCCTCGCCCTCGGCATGTTCTGCCTGCTGCCGCTGGCCGCGCACACCCCGGTCTGGCTGATCCTGCTCCTGCTCGTCCCGACGGGCATGGGCGGCGCGTTCGCGGTCCCCGCGCTCACCGCCCTGCTCATGGACAGCGTCCCGGCGGCCCGCGCGGGCACGGCCTCCGGCCTCCTGAACGCGTTCCGCCAGACCGGCGGCGCCCTCGCCGTCGCCCTCTTCGGCTCGCTGATCGCGGGCGGCGCCGGTGACGGCTTCTCGCTCGGGGGCATGCGGACGAGCCTGATCGTCGCGGGCGGCCTCCTGTGCGTGACGGCGGCGCTGGCGGCCTGGGCCCTGCCCAGGAAGAAGAAGGGCTAGGGCGGGGAGGAGGCCGCGTTGCGCAGGCAGTGCGCCAGGCACCGCCGCCGGAACTCGGCATCCTCGCCGAGGCGTTCCAGCAGGTGCCTGCCGTACGCGCGCGTGGCCGCCGTCATGCGGAAGGCGCCGGGGCTCGACGGCTCGGGTGTGAACAGGAAGTGGTCCGCGAGCCCCTCGAAGGCGCGGGCGAGCTCGTCGGCCGGCAGCCGGTCGTCCGCGCACACCGTCACCGTGTCGGACAGGGTGAAAGGCCCCGTGAAGACGGAGGCCCGCGCCCACAGCAGCCGTTCGCCGGGCGGGCAGAGCCGCTGGCTCCAGCGCAGCGAGGCGCGCAGCGTGCGCAGCCGGTGCGGCAGTCCGGGCATCGGGGCGGGCAGGTCGAGCAGGTGCTCCGGGCGGCCGATGAGCGACAGCAGGTCGTCGGCGTCGTGGTGTTTCAGCTGGCCCGCCGCGATGCGCAGGGCGAGCGGCAGACCGCCGAGTGCCTTGCAGACGCGGCGGACCGGCTCGTGGTCCGGGCCCTCCGGCGCGCCGAGTGCCCGCGCGGCCGTCCTGAGCAGGCGGGCCGCGCCGCCGGGGGTGAGCGGGGGCAGCGGGAACGTGACCGGGGTGTCCAGCGGGACCCTGCTGGTGGCGAGGACGCGCAGCTCCGGGCACGCCTGTACGAGGTGCAGCAGCGTGGCGGCGCACTCCGCGGCCTGGCGCTCGCAGGTGTCGACGACGAGGAGCACCGGGCGCCGCCCGATCGCGGCGGCCAGCGCGGGGAGCTGCGGCACCGCGGGATCGCCGTCGATGCGCAGGGCGCGGGCGAGCGCGTGCGGCACGAGCCCGGGGATGTCGAGCGTGGCCAGGTCGGCGGTGCCCTTCGCGGACCAGGGCTCGCGGCGCATGCGCCGTACGACTTCGGCGGCGAGCGCGCTCTTGCCGACGCCGCCCGGCCCGGCGACCGTCACCAGGCGCTCCGCGCGCAGCAGCCCTTCGAGCGCGGCCGCGGCGCCGCCCCGGCCGACGAGTCCCACGGCCCGGGTGTGCAGGAGCTCCGGCATGTTCTGGTGCCTCCGTCGTGCTGCCTCTTGCTGCGTTCCGGTCGGATGCGGCCAGCATGTGCCGGGCGGGCGGTTCCCGGCATCGGTGCGTGCGCAGAAATCGGTCCACCTGTCCTCTGCGCGGGGTCCGGTCGGTGACGCGGGCCGATCACAGTAGCGGCGGTTTCCCCGACGCCGGTCCGCGCGACCGATCGGAACCGCTTTCCGTTCGCAGGTTGCCGAATGGGCCCGGCCGGGAGCGAGTTGGAGGCGTTACCCGCCCGATCCGGTACGGATTGCCGCACCTGCGTGGCCTCTACGGCACGCCCGCGAGCCGCAGGAGGCCCGTCGTCGCGGCGGCGCCCACGACGACGACGGCGAAGGGCGCCTTACGCCACGCGAGCACCCCGCCGGCCAGCACTCCGGCGGGCCGCGCCCACCCGGCGAAGCCGTGCCCCTCGGTCAGCGCCCCCGTCGCGAGCAGACCCACCAGCAGCACGGTCGCCCCCACGGTCAGCAACTCCTGCACCCGCGCGGGCAGTTCGACCCGCCCGTGCAGCAGGGGCCCGGCGAGCCGGAAGACGTACGTCCCGGCGGCCAGGACGAGGACGGCGACGAGCGTGGCGTTCACGAGGGGCCTCCCGGGGAGGTCGTACGGGAAGGGGATCCCGGGCGGGGCGTACGGGAAGGGGTTCCCCGCCGGGGCGTGCGGGCCACGAGCAATCCGGTCAGCGCCAGCAGGACCGGCACCCCCGCGGGCAGCACCGGCGTCGCCGCGACCGCGATCACCGCGCCGGCCGCCGCGGCCCGCCGCACCCCGGCCGAGCCGCGCAGCGCGGGCAGTACGAGCGCAAGGAGCACCGCCGGGAACGCCGCGTCCAGGCCGAACCTGGCGGTGTCCCCGAGCGCGGAGCCCGCGAGTGCCCCGGCGAGCACGCTGAGGTTCCAGGCGGCGAAGAGCCCGAGGCCCGATATCCAGAACGCCGCCCTGCGCCGCCGGGGATCGCGCTGCGCGAGGACGAACGCCGCCGTCTCGTCGGTGACGAGGTGGGCGCCGACGAGACGCACGGGCCAGGACCGGCCGAGCGCGTCCGCGACGGCGAGACTGAACGCCGCCGTGCGGGTGTTGAGCAGCAGTCCGGTCGCCGCGGCGGCCACGGGGCCGCCACCCGCCGTGAGCACGGCGACGGTGCTGAACTGCGCCGATCCGGCGAAGACGATCAGCGACATCAGCACGGGAACCCAGACGGGCAGCCCGCCGGTGACCGCGATCGCGCCGAAGGAGACACCCACGACGGCGTCGGCGAGGCAGACGAGCGCGATGTCGCGCAGGAGGCTCCGGTCGGTGCGGGCGGGAACGGCGGCGGGGTCCGAGGGCGTGCCGGAGGCCACCGTTCGCTCAAGGAGGCTATCTGTTCGGTGTGGCGAACGCATACTCGTAGAATGGACACGAGACCAGCCGTTCGTCAAGGCGAACGTTTCGGTCCGCCTCAGCGAACGAACGGTGAGTAGGAGCAGCATGGCCGGCGACACCCCCCGCCTCCCCCTCGACCGCATCGCCGCGGCCCTGCGCCGGGAGCGCGGCCGGGCCGGGATCTCCCTGTCCGAGCTGGCCAAGCGCGCGGGGATCGCCAAGTCCACGCTTTCGCAACTGGAGTCGGCGAGCGGGAACCCGAGCCTGGAGACCCTCTGGGCGCTGAGTGTCGCGCTCGACGTCCCGCCGAGTCTGCTGCTCGACCCGCCGCGCCCCGTCGTCCAGGTCATCAGGGCGGGCCAGGGCGTCGCCGTTCCCTCGGAGCGGGCCGACTACGCGGCGACGCTGCTCTCGCCGAACCCGCCGGGCTCCCGCCGTGACCTCTACTTCCTCCAGGTCGAGCCCGGCGCGCCCCGTGAATCGGAGCCCCACATGCCGGGCGCTGTCGAGCACATCGTGGTGGGCACCGGCCGGGTTCTCGCGGGACCACAGGACGACCCGGTCGAACTCGGTCCGGGCGACTACATGTCGTACCCCGGCGACGTCCCGCACACCTGCCGCGCCCTGGAGCCGGGTACGACCTGCGTTCTGGTCATGCAGTACGCGTGAGCCGAAAGGCAGGAGCCCCGTCTCCGCCGCGTGCCGGGGCACTTGGCGGAGCGGGGCTCCTTGGGTACTGCATCCGTTCCGGAGTCACGACGTCCCAAGGGCAAACCTGGGGACGCCCCACTTACATGGGGGTGACGTTCTCCGCCTGCGGGCCCTTCGGGCCCTGCGTGACGTCGAAGCTCACGGCCTGGTTCTCCTCGAGGGAGCGGAAGCCGTTTGCGTTGATCGCGGAGTAGTGGACGAAGACGTCCGGGCCGCCGCCTTCCTGGGCGATGAAGCCAAAGCCCTTTTCAGCGTTGAACCACTTCACGGTTCCGGTAGCCATAAGCCCTCCTTGGGCCAAAGGGTCGCCCTGCTCCAGAACCTGCAAATGCACTTGCGAACAACTGCAAAAGTCTGAATACGACGAGAGCCCGCGGTCACATGCTCCGCAGGCTCTGTACTGCAAGGGAAACCAAACTGCAACTTGGCGGTGAGCCTAGCACGCAGGCACCGGAATGCAATAGAGGGAAAGATCACGTCACCCGGAGGTTTGACACGGGGCGCCAAAGGGTTGACGGGGCCGACTCGGGGACCCTGAAGCCTGCACCGTACCGCATGGGGTCTAGCCTCGCGATGTGGACAATTCTCCCGAGATCCCGCAGCGCAACCGGCCACGAGTCGGCCACATCCAGTTCCTCAACTGCATGCCCCTGTACTGGGGACTTGCCAGGACGGGAACGCTCCTCGACCTCGAGCTCACGAAGGACACCCCGGAGAAGCTCAGCGAGAGCCTCGTCCAGGGTGACCTCGACATCGCGCCCATCACCCTCGTCGAGTTCCTGAAGGCCGCCGACCAGCTCGTCGCCTTCCCCGACCTCGCGGTCGGCTGCGACGGCCCGGTGATGTCGTGCGTGATCGTCTCGCAGGTACCTCTCGACCAGCTCGACGGGCGGCGGGTGGCGCTCGGCTCCACCTCGCGCACATCCGTGCGCCTCGCGCAGCTGCTGCTGGCCGACCGGTTCGGCGTACGGCCCGACTACTACACGTGCCCGCCCGACCTGGGCCTGATGATGCAGGACGCGGACGCGGCCGTGCTCATCGGGGACGCGGCCCTGCGCGCCAACCTGCACGACGCGCCGCGCCTGGGACTGCAGGTGCACGACCTGGGCGCCCTGTGGAAGGAGTGGACGGGACTGCCGTTCGTCTTCGCCGTGTGGGCCGCCCGCAAGGACTACGCGGAGCGCGAGCCGCTCATCACGCGCAAGGTGCACGAGGCGTTCCTCGCCTCCCGGGACGTGTCCCTGGAAGAGGTCACCAAGGTCGCCGAGCAGGCCTCCCGCTGGGAGGTCTTCGACGAGCAGGTCCTCGAGCGCTATTTCACGACGCTCGACTTCCGCTTCGGCGCGCGGCAGCTGGAGGGCGTCACGGAGTTCGCCCGCCGAGTGGGTCCGACGACCGGCTTCGCGGCCGATGTCCGGGTCGATCTGCTGCAGCCGTGACGCGGTAGCTCCGCCGGCCCCGGAAGGCGTACGCGAATTCCCCCGCGGGAATTCCCGTACGCCTTCTGTGTGCAGCCCCTCTCGCGTGCGGGGCAATTCCGGCTATCCGGGAAACAACGGGCCGTTCGGCCGCGATCGACTGTGAACGTCAGGAATTTCACCGGTGAACGTTTTGAATACGCCGGGCACGCGGATATCGGAGCGATGCGTTCCGCGAGGCGGCGACTACGGGAAGCCCTGACAGGGGAGTACTACCCTGGCCCGACCGGAGCGTGGGCACAGGGGGAGGCCAGGTCATGCAGCCGCTGGAAGCCGGCGAACCGACCACGATCGGGCCCTACCGGCTGCTCGGAAGACTCGGTTCGGGCGGAATGGGCCGCGTCTACCTGGGGCGCAGCGCCGGAGGCCGCACAGTCGCCGTGAAGGTCGTCCATCCGCACTTCGCGCTCGACGAGGAGTTCCGGGCGCGCTTCCGGCGCGAGGTCGACGCCGCGCGGCGCGTCGGGGGTGCCTGGACGGCGCCGGTCCTCGACGCCGACCCGGAGGCGGCCGTCCCGTGGGTGGCGACCGGGTACGTGGCAGGCCCCTCCCTCGCGCAGGCCGTGAAGGAACGCGCCCTGCCCGACCACTCCGTACGGGTCCTGGGCGCGGGCCTCGCCGAGGCGCTGTCGGCGGTGCACGGTCTCGGGCTCGTCCACCGCGACGTGAAGCCGTCGAACGTGCTGCTCACCGTGGACGGCCCGCGCCTGATCGACTTCGGCATCGCCCGCGCCACCGACGGCACCGCCTCCCTCACCTCCACCGGCGTCTCGATCGGGTCGCCCGGATACATGGCGCCCGAGCAGATCCTCGGCAAGGGCGCCACAGGCGCCGCCGACGTCTTCTCGCTCGGCGCGGTCCTGGTCTACGCGGTGACCGGCACGTCCCCGTTCTCCGGCGACTCGTCCGCCGCGCTCCTCTACAAGGTGGTGCACGAGGAACCCGAACTCGGCCTGGCGCGCGGGGAGCTGCGCGACGTCGCCGCCGCGTGCCTGGCGAAGGACCCGGCCGCGCGGCCCACCCCTGACGAGGTGGCGAGCGCTCTCGCCCCGCAGGGCGCGGCCCGGCTCGTGGCGGCGGGGTGGCTGCCGGGCGCGCTGGTGGAGCAGGTGGGGCGCAGCGCGGTGGCACTCCTGGACCTGGAGGGCGCGGCGCCGGCGGGTGCCGCGGAGCGTTCGGGTCCGGTCGGCTTCAGCAAGCCCTCGGTCGACTGGCCGTCGGACGCGGCGGGATCGCCGGCCGGGGTGTTCGGGCCGCCCGATCCCGCGTACGGGCCGCCGGCCTCGCAGCCCTACGTGCCCGCCGACTCCGCCGTGCCGGCACCGCGCACCGAGGTGCCGGGTGCCGGGAAACTCTCCGTCAGCGTGGCCGCGACGTCCCTGCCGGGCGTCAACGGGCGTGGGCGCAGTCTCAGTTGTACGGTCGCTCTGGGAGTCGCGGGCGCCCTGGCCGCGGTCACCTTGGGCTCGGCCTTCCTCTTCGACCTGCTGCCGGGGAATTCGGACTCGCAAGGCGGCTCGGACACGGGTGGGAGGCCGCCCGCGGCCACGCCGTCCGGCGGGCAGGTCCCGTCCGGCTATCTCGGCAAGTGGCACGGCAAGGTGGTGCAGGCCGGGGTTCCGTTCGGCACCTTCGACGTCGAGGTGCGGCAGGCGAGGCCGGGGCAGAAGGTCGGCACGGTGACGTCGACCGATCCGCTGGGCATCAACTGTGTCGACGTACTCACCTTGAAGTCGGCCACGGGCAAGGAGCTGGTGGCTGGGGGAGAGGCCGCCGAGTCGAACCCCGGAACGTGCGCATCGTCCGCCCACACCGTGCATCTACGGCTGGAGGGGAAGGTGCTGGTGTACTCGTCGGAGTATCCGGAGGCGGGCAACCCGAAGGCGCGCCTGGCGCGGGTGGGCGGCTGAGCCGGGAGCGGCGGCGGGTGCTGTATCTGGCGACGTTCGGGGTCGACTTGGGTGCGCGGCGCATCCACGGCGTGCGCGTTCCGGTGGCGGTGAGGATGTGTGCTCGTCGTCAGTGTGTGACCGATGAACCGGTCCTCGTGTAGATCGGCCATGCGGCGACCGGACCTGGGTTCAACGTGTACGCGTGCCCGCCGTGCGCCGACACGTATCCGCCGATGAGTGACCCGCTGGACGCCCTCATGAGGTCGATGGGGGCTGACGCCTGACGGGCTCCCGGGGGAGTACGTAGGGTGCGAGGCGTGGATGTGGACCTGCTGTTGGTCATCGGGGCTGTCTTCTGGGGTGTGGTCGCCGGAGGGCTTGTGCCTCGTGCCGCCTACCGGTTCTCCGTCGAGCCCGACGAGGACTGGCGGGCCGTGTGCCCCGCCGGACATCCCATCGGCGGCCTCGCGGGCGGCTGGCTCGGGCGTGCCCGGTGCGCGGACGGCACCCCGTACGGGCCCCGCACCGCCCTCGTCTCCCTCGCCACCGCTCTTGTCTGTGCCGCCCTCGCCGCCGCGACCGGCGCTCGCCCCGAACTCGCGGCCTGGCTGCTGCTCGCGCCCGTGGGAGTGCTGCTCGCGGTGGTCGATGCCAGGGTGAAGCGGCTGCCCGACGTGCTGACCCTGCCGCTCGCCGCGGCCGCCCTCGCCCTGCTCGGGCTCGCCGCGCTGCTGCCCGAGCCCGGCGGCGCCTGGCGCACATCCCTGCTCGGCGCGGCCGCGCTCGGCGGCGGCTACCTCGCGCTCTTCCTCATCAACCCCGCCGGGATGGGATTCGGGGACGTGAAACTGGCCGTCGGACTGGGTGCGGTGCTCGGCTGGTACGGCTGGGGCCTGCTGCTCATCGGAACGTTTGCCGGGTTCCTGTTCGCGGCGCTGTACGGGGGTGTGCTCGTGGCGTTGCGGCGGGCGGGGCGGCGGACCGCGATCCCGTTCGGCCCGTTCCTGATCGCGGGCGCCTTCGCCGGCGTGCTGATGGGGGCGTACGCCGCCTGATCCCGGGTGAGGTCCGGTGGGGAACCGCGGTGTCGGCCGGTCCGCTGACCGGGCGGGCGGGGTGGGTCGGAGCGGGTCGGGGCGCCTGGCCTCGGGCAGCCTGAAGAGCTGGCGTACGCTGGATCGGTCCGTCCATTGACCCCCCGAAAGGGACCCCGGTGACCGAGAAGGCCGACCTTCAGACCGTCCTCGACCGTGCCGCCGCGGGTGGACGCATCACCCCCGAAGAGGCGCTCGACCTCTACCGCGACGCTCCCCTGCACGCGCTCGGCGCGGCCGCCGACGCCATCAGGCGCCGCCGGTACGCCGGCACCGAGCACATCGCGACGTACATCATCGAGCGGAACATCAACTACACGAACGTCTGCGTGACGGCGTGCAAGTTCTGCGCCTTCTACGCCGCGCCCAAGGACACCGCCAAGGGCTGGACGCGCGACCTCGACGACATCCTGCGCCGCTGCGCCGAGACCGTCGAACTCGGCGGCACGCAGATCATGTTCCAGGGCGGCCACCACCCGGACTACGGCGTCGAGTACTACGAGAAGCACTTCTCCGCCATCAAGCAGGCGTTCCCCCAGCTGGTCATCCACTCCCTCGGCGCGTCCGAGGTCGAGCACATGGCCCGCATCTCCAAGGTCTCCGTCGAGGAGGCCATCGAGCGCATCCACGCGGCCGGCCTCGACTCCTTCGCGGGCGCCGGCGCCGAGCTCCTCCCGGCCCGCCCCCGCAAGGCGATCGCCCCGCTGAAGGAGTCCGGCGAGCGCTGGCTGGAGATCATGGAGGCGGCCCACCGCCTCGGCGTCGAGTCGACGTCCACGATGCTGATGGGCACCGGCGAGACCAACGCCGAGCGCATCGAGCACCTCCGCATGATCCGCGACGTACAGGACCGCACGGGCGGCTTCCGCGCGTTCATCCCGTACACGTACCAGCCGGAGAACAACCACCTGAAGGGCCGCACGCAGGCGACGCTCTTCGAGTACCTGCGGATGATCGCCATCGCGCGGATCTTCCTCGACAACGTGGCCCACATCCAGGGCTCCTGGCTGACCACCGGCAAGGAGGTCGGCCAGCTGTCGCTGCACTACGGCGCCGACGACCTCGGTTCGATCATGCTGGAGGAGAACGTCGTCTCCTCGGCCGGTGCCAAGCACCGCTCGAACCGCCTGGAGATCATCGACCTCATCCGCAAGGCGGGCCGCGTCCCCGCGCAGCGCGCCACGACGTACGAGCACCTCGTCGTGCACGACGACCCGGCGAACGACCCGGTCGACGACCGCGTCCAGTCGCACATCTCGTCCACCGCGATCGAGGGCGGCACGGCCCACCCCGAGCTGAAGCTCGTCTCCACCAACTGAGGCTCATTTGCTGACGATCCACGTGGCCGAGGCCTCGCCCGAGGCCGCGGTCCTGGTCGACGGGGCGTCCGTCGCCGCCCTCGGCCCGTACGAGGACCTCGCCGCCGTCCGCCCGCAGGCGCGGGTGCGGCGGTGGCCCGGCATCCTCACACCCGGCCTGCTCAACCCGTACGGGCCCGAGATCCTCGAGGGCACGTACCACCCGGACCCGCGCGAGGCCGACGAGTTCGGCACGCGGCCGGTCGTCGGGGAGCGCGCGCGGGAGATCTTCCGCGCCGATCCGTCCCGGGTCGGGGCCAGCGCGCGTCGCGGCATCCAGCAGCTGTTCGCGCACGGCACGGTCGCCGTGGCCGGGGAACTGCGCTCCCGCGCCGTGGTGGACGCGGTGCGCAGGGCCGGGCTTGCTCTCGGGCAGCGCCCGCCGAACCAGCCCGGGCCGGTGTCCTTCGCGCCGGTGCCGCTCGTCCTGCTGCCGCCGCTGACCGCGGGCGGACCGGCCCGGTTCGCCGTGTTCGACGTGCCGGACCGTGCCTCACTCGCCCGGCTCGGCCCGGCCACCTGTGTGGCCACGGTCATCGAAGGGCGCCTGGTGTACCGGCGCCGCTGACGCCGGCCCGGGGGCGTACTGCCACAATGGACGCGTGACCCGCGCATCCCTGGACAAGCAGCCGCACGAAGTCGCTTCGATGTTCGACGACGTGGCGGACCGGTACGACCTCACCAACGACGTGCTCTCGCTCGGCCAGGCCCGGCTGTGGCGCAAGGAGGTGGCGAAGGCCGTCGACGCGCGGCCCGCGCAGAAGGTCCTCGACCTCGCGGCCGGTACGGCGACGTCCTCGCAGCCCTTCGCGCAGGCCGGCGCCTATGTCGTGCCCTGCGACTTCTCGATCGGGATGCTCCAGGTCGGCAAGAAGCGGCACCCGTGGATGCCGCTCACCGCGGGCGACGCGACGAAGCTGCCGTTCAAGGACGACACCTTCGACGCCGTGACCATCTCCTTCGGCCTCAGGAACGTGCAGGACACGGACACGGCGCTGCGCGAGCTGTACCGGGTGACGAAGCCCGGCGGACGCGTCGTGATCTGCGAGTTCTCGCAGCCGACGTGGGCGCCGTTCCGCACCGTCTACACCGAGTACCTGATGCGGGCCCTGCCGCCGGTGGCCCGCGCCGTGTCCTCGAACCCGGACGCGTACGTCTACCTCGCCGAGTCGATCCGCAGCTGGCCCGACCAGCCGGCGCTCGCGGCCCGCCTCCAGAAGGCCGGCTGGTCGGACGTGGCCTGGCGCAACCTGACGGGCGGCGTCGTGGCGCTGCACCGGGGCGTCAAGTAGCGGTCTTCCAAAGCGGGTTTCCAAGTGGCGGGCCCTCAATTCCCGCTCCGTGCCCGTCCGTTGTGCCGAATCCCCGCCGCGGGGAACCGGTCACCGGGAAAGATGTGTCCGTTGAGTACGTGGTGACAGCCGGTCACCTCTGGTGACGGTACGACTTTCCCGGATGACGGAGCACTTCCCATGGCGTCGTTCTGCCCGCACTGCGGAGCCCAGGCTCCCGACGAGGCCCGCTTCTGCATGAAGTGCGGGCGGGAACGAACGCCGGAGCGCGAGCCCACGGTTCAGGGGCCCGCGGCTCCTCCCGCGGCGTCCCCTGGTCAGCCGCCCGTTCCGCCGCTCGCGCCGCCCGTCGCTCCGCCGCCGCCCGCGTTCGCCCCCGGCGGGCCCTCGCCCGTCGGCGCCTTCCTCGGGCGCGCCTTCCGCGGCGACTGGGCCGGCTCGGCGCAGGCCGCGCTGTGGCCCGTCGGACTCCTGGTGATCGCCGCCGTCGCCCTCGCCGTCCCTTCGTACGGGCAGGGCAGCGACGTCGTCGTCGGGTTCGGCGACCGGATGCGGATCTCGCTCGCGCTGCTGCTCCAGTCGCTCGGCGGCGGCTTCGAGGTGTCGGCCTCCGGCGGCTCCTCGCCCTTCGGCGGCGGGGGCTCGCCGTTCGGCTCCGGCGGCGGTGACATGGGCGCGGAGTTCAGCGGCGGCGCCGCGCTCTCCCTCGTTCCTCTCACCGTCACCGCCCTGTGGATCCTGGCGCTCTGGATCGGCGTATGCGTCCTGCGCTCACGCCTCCGGGCCCGCGCGACGAGCCCGGCCGTCCCCGGCACTCCTGGGCTCGAAGCCGCCCTGCGTGTCGCCCTGTTGGTGACCGTCGGCGTTCTCGTCCTCGGCCTGTTCGCGCAGCCCTCGATCCAGGGCGTGCGGATCTCGTCGTCGCCCGTGCTCGCCGCGCTCGGCGCGCTCCTCATCTCGCTCGCCGTCGCCGCGGGAATGCTGCACAGGGACGATCTGGCCCAGTGGCTCGCCGCCCGGCCGGCGGCGCTGGCGCTGGTGCGGGCCACCGGGACGGCGCTGCGCGCGCTCGCCGTCGTCCTCGTGATCTGCTCGATCGCCGCGTTCATCAGCATCGCCCAGATCGACGACCTGGGCGATGTCTCCGACGTGTCCGACCTCGGCCAGGCCGACCTGTCGCCGCTGGTCGTCGCCCTGCTCGTGCTGCCGAACCTCGGCGCCATGGCGCTCGGCCTCGGCTGGGGCGCGCCCATCTCCTTCGAGGCGGGCGGCAGTTCGACGTACGGGGGCGGGTACCAGCACCAGTCGTTCGGCCTCTCCGAGCTCGGCGACGTCACCAACTCCTGGGCGGTCGTGGGGGCGCTGGCGCTCGGCACCGTCTGCGCGCTGACCGTGGGCGTGATGGCGGCCCGACGGTCGTCCGACCGGCGCGAGCAGCTTCTTTCCGCCGGGATCTTCCTCTGTCTGTTCCTGCTGCTCGGCGCGCTCGGCGGCCTCGGCGTGAAGGCCACCGGGGCAGCGTCCGACCTCGGCGGCAGCGGCACGGGCAGCGCCGGTGTGGGCCTCGGCATGGCGGAGGCGCTTCTGTTCGGGCTGCTGTGGGTGTTCGCGGCGGCGTTCCTCGCGCCGTATCTGATGCAGATGGCGGGGGCGCGGACCGGGATCGTCCCGGAACCGCAGGTGCCGCCGGGGGCGTTCGGGCCGGCGCCGGGTGCCCCTGTGCCGGGTGCCCCTGTGCAGGCGTATCCCGCGTCGGCGGCTCCCGTTCAGGCGCCTGCCGCGCCGGAAGCGCCCAAGGAACCGCCTGCCCCCAACGACCCGCCGAACCCCGCCGTGGCAGCCGCCCTGCCGACGGCCACCGCCGCTCCCGGGCCCACCCCCACGCCTCCCCCCGGGCCCACCCCCACGCCTCCCCCCGGGCCCACCCCCGGCCCCGCCGTCGCTGCTCTGTACGACCCGCACACCTTCCAGCTCGGCGTGCAGCAGGCCGCCGCGCCGGCCAAGTCCCCGCGCCGCGCCGGGATCTGGGTCGCCACCATCGCCGGCGCGTTCGTCATCGGGGGCGGCGTGGCGGCCGGGGTGCTGCTGCTCGAGGACAACGGCGGCAAGGACGACAGGGCGGGCCGCGACGACAAACCCGCCGTCAGCACCGAGCAGCCCGCCACATCGCAGGCGCCGACCCCGGCGCCGAGCCCCACCCCGAGCGCGACGCCGGACCGGGCCACGGACGCCACGCCGGGCACGACCCCGGACGCGACCGTTCCGTCCGGCTACCGCAAGGCCGTCGACCCCATGGGCTTCTCCTTCGTGATCCCCGACGTGTGGTCGCGCCAGGGCGTGGAGAACGGCAGCCAGATCACCTACGCGGGCAGCACCGGCGCCGAGCACTACCTCATCGGCGTCATCCCGGACGCGGGCTACACCTCGTACGACAACATCCTCAACATGGAGAAGCACGCCGAGGAGGACAGGAAGAAGCAGGACTACCAGCGGATCGACCTGCGCCGGAACACCTTCCAGGGGCGGCCCGGCGCGATCTGGGAGTACACCTACCGCGACGAGGGCGGCCGGACGATGCACGGCATCGACCAGTCGTACATCGCCGAGGACGGCACCGAGTACACGATCTACCTCGTGGGGCAGCAGGACGTGTGGGCCGACCTGAAGAGGACGTACCGGACCGGCCTGGAGTCCTGGCGCCTGACGAACTGACGCCGGCCGGGCGCCACGACGGTCACGGCCGGTCGTATGCGCCGGCCGCTGCGTGCCACCGCTGTGTGCCGACCACTATGTGCCGACCACCGTGTACGTCTCGCCCGGCTCGTCCAGTTCGCGCTGCAGCCCGCCGCCGCGCGGCCCCGGCATACGGGGCTCGTTCACCCCGGAGCCGCCGTGGCCCTCGCCGTCCGCCAGGTCGAACCAGACGGTGACGACGGCGCCGCGGGGCACCTCGGTGTCGGGCAGCGGGTACTGGCGAACGACGTAGTCGACCACGGTGAGACGGAAGTCGGGGCGGTCGGGCGCGGCCAGTTGCACGCCGCGCGCCGCCGCGGCCTCGCGCGCGTCGACGGCCATCAGGCCGACGAACTTCGGTACGCGCACTTCGGGCGTCTTGGGTGTAATGCGCACAGACTTCACCCCCAGCGGTACCCGAAGGGTAGCTCCGCCGGACCCCCGACCGGAAGCGGCAGGGCTGACGAGGCGAGCCGAAGGGAACTACAGTGCGAGCCTGAAGCAGAGGCCCGTACGCGGGTCACCCGGGACGGTGAACGTCTCGGCGGGTTCCATGCCGAGGCGTCGCGTCACCGCCACCGACCGCTCGTTGCGCGAGTCGACCATCGCCACCACGCTCCGTACACCCGCGGCCCGTACGCGCTCCACGGTTGCCAGGGCGGCCGCCGTCGCGTAGCCGCGGCCCCAGTGCGCCCGCCCGAGCCGCCAGCCGATCTCGATCTCGCCCGCCGGACCCCAGGCGTGCGGCCAGGGCTGCGCGCCCGTGAAGCCGATGACGTCGCCGTCGGTGCCGGTCATCGTCCACAGGCAGAAGCCGCGCTCCGCGTCGTGCCGGCGCTGCCGGGCGGTCAGCTCCTCGTACACGGACAGCTCGGCAGAGGCCCCGCCGTGGAACTCCATGACCTCCGGGTCGTCGAAGACGCGGTGCCAGGCGAAGGCGTCCTCGTCAGTGGGGACACGCAGCTGTACATCAGGCAGAGCTCGGTTCACAGGGCGGCCCTTCGGCTGGGTGATCAGTACCGCTGCATAGACTGCCCACATCCGGTGCCGTGCGGCACGCAGATTTCGAGTCTTCGGGAGAACCCGCCGTGACCGAGCCCCTCTCCGAGCACAGCGCAGATGTGATCGTCGTCGGGGCCGGGCCAGCCGGTTCGACGACCGCGTACTACCTGGCCAAGGCCGGACTCGACGTCCTCCTTCTGGAGAAGACCGCGTTCCCCAGGGAAAAGGTGTGCGGCGACGGCCTCACCCCGCGGGCCACCAAGCAGCTCGTGTCGATGGGCATCGACATCTCCGAAGAGGCGGGCTGGCTGCGCAACAAGGGCCTGCGCATCATCGGCGGCGGTGTCCGGCTCCAGCTGGACTGGCCGGATCTCGCCTCCTACCCGGACTACGGACTCGTCCGCAAGCGTGACGACTTCGACGAGCAGCTCGCCCGGCAGGCGCAGAAGGCGGGCGCGCGCCTGTACGAGCGCTGCAACGTCGGCGCCCCGATCATCGACGACCGCACGGGCCGTATCACCGGCGTCAACGCCAAGATCGGTGAGGAGAAGCGCGAAGTCACCTTCCACGCGCCCCTCGTCGTCGCCGCGGACGGCAACTCGACCCGGCTGTCCCTCGCGATGGGCCTGCACCGGCGCGACGACCGTCCGATGGGCGTCGCCGTCCGCACGTACTTCACCTCGCCGCGCCACGACGACGACTACCTGGAGTCCTGGCTGGAGCTGTGGGACCGCCGCGGCGCCCAGGACCGGCTGCTGCCCGGCTACGGCTGGATCTTCGGCATGGGCGACGGCACGTCGAACGTCGGCCTCGGCATCCTCGACTCCTCCGCCGCGTTCAAGGAGCTCGACTGGCGCGAGGTCCTGAAGGCCTGGTGCGCCTCGATGCCGGAGGACTGGGGCTACACCCCGGACAACATGACGATGCCGATCCGCGGCGCCGCCCTGCCCATGGCCTTCAACCGCCAGCCGCACTACACCAAGGGTCTGCTCCTGGTCGGCGACGCGGGCGGCATGGTGAACCCGTTCAACGGCGAGGGCATCGCGTACGCCATGGAGTCCGGCCAGATCGCGGCCGACGTCATCGTGCAGGCGCACGCCCGCGCGACCGACGCCCAGCGCGAACTCGCCCTCCACCGCTACCCGAAGGTCCTCAAGGACACCTACGGCGGCTACTACACGCTCGGCCGCGCCTTCGTGAAGCTCATCGGCAACCCGAAGGTCATGAAGATCGCGACGCAGCGCGGTCTGTCGCACCCGGTGCTCATGAAGTTCACGCTGAAGATGCTCGCCAACCTGACCGACCCGACGGGCGGCGACGCGATGGACCGCATCATCAACGGCCTGAGCAAGGTGGCGCCGAAGGCGTGACGTTCGGGCGACGCCCCGTACGCACTCCCACGATCGGGCGTTCGCCCGATTTGGCCCCCGCGCTCCGCGGGGGCCACCCTGGATGCATGATTTTCATCGCCGTGAAGTTCACCGCCCGGCCCGAGTACGCCGACTCCTGGCTGGAGCACACCGCCGATTTCACCCGCGCCACGCGCGCCGAGGAGGGCAACCTCTTCTTCGACTGGTCCCGCAGCGTCGAGGACCCGAACCAGTACGTCCTCCTGGAGGGGTTCCGGGACGGGGACGCGGGGGCCGCGCACGTGGGCTCCGACCACTTCAAGGCCGGCCTGGAGACGATGTCCGGTCTGATCGCCTCCGTACCGGAGATCATCAACACGGAGATCCCGGGCGGCAGTTGGTGCCCTATGGGTGAATTGTCCCCGAAGGGCTGATGTGCGGACGATGTGAGGGTGCTGTGGGCGCTGCCGCGCACCGGGTTACCGGGCGCGCCCCGGCTCCCTAGCCTGACGCATTCATGTCACATGCGTCAGGGGGCAGGGGATGACCACTTCCACCGGACCGGGCGGACCGACCCGTAGACGGATCCTGGCCGGCACCGGCGCCGTGGTCGGGGCCGCCGCGCTGCCGGCGACCGGTGCCACGGCTGCCCCCGGCACCGGCGCCAGCGTCGCCGTCCTCGGCGGCGGCGTCTCCGGCCTCTCGGCGGCCCATGAACTCGCCGAACGCGGCTACGCGGTGACGGTCCACGAGTACTACGACGTCCTCGGCGGCAAGGCCCGCTCCATGGACGTACCGGGCTCGGCCTCGGGGGGCCGCAGACCGCTCCCCGGCGAGCACGGCTTCCGCTTCTTCCCCGGCTTCTACCGGAACCTGCCCGACACGATGCGCCGCATCCCGTTCCCTGGCAGTCCGGGCGGTGTGCGCGGCAATCTCCGTAACGCCACCGAGGAACTCTTCGCCCGCCACGAGGGCCGCCCGGACCTGCACTTCCCCCTGCGGCGTGCCACGACCCCACCGCGTGCGGGCGATCTGACGACGACCTGGCTGCGCGACGAGATCACGGCAGCCCTGGACACGGGGACCCGTCTCCCCGCGCATGAGGTCGCCTACTTCGTGAACCGCCTCCTCGTCCATCTCACCAGCTGCGACGCCCGCCGCGAGGGCGAGTGGGAGGCCGTGCCGTGGTGGGACTTCATCCGCGCCGGCGACTTCAGCGAGGAGTACCGCACGCTCCTCGGCATCGGTCAGACCCGCAACCTCGTCGCCACCCGCGCCCAGGAGGCCTCCACCCGCACGGTCGGCCGCGTCATCATCGAGGCGCTGATCCTCTGGGGACTGCTCGGCCGCGGCCTCGACGGGCCCGACGCCGACATCGACCGCGTGCTGAACGCTCCCACGAGCGAGGCGTGGATCGACCCCTGGCGCACCCATCTCGCCTCCCTCGGCGTCGGGTTCGTGTTCTCCAGTGACGTACGGGAGGTGCTCTACGCCGACGGGAGCGTCACCGGCGTGCGGATCACCGACCCCGACGGCGGACGCGAGCGCGTCGTCACCGCCGACTACTACGTCCAGGCCATGCCCGTCGAACACGCTCGGCCCACCTGGGGCGCCGCCTTACGTGCGGCCGACCCGCAGCTCGCGCGCTGCGACCGGCTCCGCACGGACTGGATGACCGGGATCATGTTCTATGTGCGCCGGCCCGTTCCCTTGGTGCACGGACACGTCAACTGCCTCGACTCGCCGTGGGCGGTGACGGCGATCGGACAGGCGCAGTTCTGGGACGGGCGGGACTTCGCCGCCGACTACGGCGACGGGAGGGTCGCCGACTGCGTCTCGACGATCATCTCGGAATGGGATGTTCTTGGCATTCTCTATGGAAAGCGGGCCCGGGAGTGCACCCGCGAGGAAATCGTGGAGGAGTGCTGGGCGCAGCTCAAGGACGGCGTCAACGACAGCGGGCGCGCGCTCATCGAGGACGCGGACCGGCTGTCCTGGTTCATGGACCCGGCGGTGACGGGGCTCGGCGGGCCCGCTCCCGGCAACCGCGAACCGCTGTTCATCCACCCGACCGGCACCTGGCACCTGCGCCCCACGGCCCGCACCGCGGTGCCGAACCTCTTCCTCGCCGGGGACTACGTCCGTACCGACGTGGACCTCGCCACGATGGAAGGCGCCAACGAGTCCGCCAGACGGGCTGTCAATGCCCTCCTGGACCAGGACAATTCGGGTGCCGAGCGCTGCCGGGTCTGGGAGCTGTACCGGCCGCCCGAGCTCGAACCCCTCAAGCGCGTCGATGAGGCCCGCTTCCGGCTCGGCCTGCCGAACACCTTCGATCTGGGCTGAGGCCCGTTCGCGGCCCTTCCCACGGGCCTTCTTGCGCGTACGGCAAAGGCCGCCGCGCCCCGGGCGGGGGAGCGACGGCCTTTGCCGTACCTGTGTGTCTGCGTGTATGCGCTGCGAGAACCTCAGAGAACGCGGACCGCACCGCTCGCCGGGTAGCCGGACAGGTCCTGGATGACAACGCCCTTGGAGGGGTTGGCGGCGTCCAGGTACTGGCCGTTACCGATGTACACACCCACGTGGTACGCCGAGCCCGCGGCACCCCAGTAGAGGAGGTCGCCGACCTGCAGGTTGTCGAGGGAGACCGGGGTGCCGGCCGTCGACTGGTCCTGCGAGACGCGCGGCAGGCTGACGCCGGCCTGCGCGAACGCGGCCTGGGTCAGGCCGGAGCAGTCCCAGGAGTTGGGGCCGGTGCCGCCCATGACGTACGCGTCGCCGAGCTGCGCCTTCAGGAAGGCGATGACAGACGCGACGCTGCCGCTGGCGGGGGCCGCGACGTGGGAGGCCGCGGAGGAGGCGGTGGAGAGGGTGGTGCGCTCGGCGGAGCGCGACGCGCGCGCTTCCTCGGCCTTGCGCTTCGCCTCGGCCTCGGCCTTCTTCTTGGCCTCCGCCTTCTTCTCCGCGAGGGCCTGGTCCGCCTTGGCCTGCTTTGCGGCCTTTGCGACGGCCAGATCCTGCTCGGCCTGCAGCGCGTACGAGTTCGCGGCCTGCTGGGTGGCGTCCGCGGACTGGGCGACCTGAGTGGAGAGGTCCGCCGTGATGGTGGGCATCTCGATGGTCTCGGTCACCGGCTCGGCGGCGAACGCCGGGCCGGACGCACCGGCCACTGCCAGGGTGCTGAGGACGCCACCGGCAACTCCGGCGCGCAGGGCGATTTTCGACGCGCTGCGACGGGGCTTCCGGTGGCTGGGTATGTGAGCGGTGTGGGACATGAGTACAACCGCTATCAGGGCCTCCATGGTTCCTTCAAGAAACGTGTGGTGCGCCACAGTTGTCGTGTGAACGTTTGAATCCCGGGCGCGGCGGCCTTTATTGACGCCGTAACGGGCAATACGGACAGGGCTGATCAAGCCTGTGATCATGGGCTTTCTGCAATACGCCCGAATTGCCCTCGACCTACCACTCGTTGACACCGATGGCCAAGCCCGGTTTCTAACAGGTAACGGGCGGTGTGACGCAGGTCACAAAAGGGCCGCCTCTGCCGTCGGGCGCTCCTCGTGGACGCGTGCCCGCGTCCACTTACGTCCACACCTCTCCCCCTGATGTGTGAATGGCGGCCACTATCAGCCAGTTCTGTCCAGCGCCAATTTGCCTGCGCGCGCCAGCTCTTGATAGTGAGCCAACGCTTCTACCTGGGGTAACGAGCCAAGATGTCACCTCTGGTGATCACTCAGGCGCTTCGCGTGTGAAGATCACCGCTCATCCGACTTCATGATCCTTCGTCAGGTGGTGGAGATCACAAAGCTGTTGGCGCACCCCGTGTCGCAGATCACAGACCGGCAGGCATAGGATGCGGGGCAGTTGGGCTTGTGACCTGCTTCACATGTGAGCGATCTTCGTGCAATCGGGGGGTGGCTTCGCGGGGAGCGGGGGCGGGCCCGACGTATCCGCCAGCAGTCAGCGCCGACTGAGAGGAGCGAGGAGCGGTGAACGCGTATGCGCCCATCCTCGTACTGGGAGCCCTCGGGGCAGGCTTTGCGATCTTCTCCGTGGTCATGGCCACGCTTATCGGTCCAAAGCGGTACAACCGGGCCAAGCTCGAGGCCTACGAGTGCGGTATCGAGCCGACCCCCACGCCGGCCGGCGGCGGGCGCTTCCCCATCAAGTACTACCTGACGGCGATGCTCTTCATCGTCTTCGACATCGAGATCGTCTTCCTCTACCCCTGGGCTGTCACCTTCGACGCCCTGGGTGTTTTCGGGCTCGTGGAGATGCTGCTCTTCGTGCTCACCGTCTTCGTCGCGTACGCGTACGTATGGCGGCGCGGCGGCCTGGAATGGGACTGAGGGGCCTTAAGCCATGGGACTCGAAGAAAAGCTGCCGAGCGGCTTTCTGCTGACCACTGTCGAGCAGGCCGCGGGCTGGGTGCGCAAGTCATCCGTCTTCCCGGCCACGTTCGGCCTGGCGTGCTGCGCCATCGAGATGATGACGACGGGCGCCGGCCGCTATGACCTGGCGCGCTTCGGCATGGAGGTCTTCCGCGGCTCGCCGCGGCAGGCGGACCTGATGATCGTGGCCGGGCGCGTGAGCCAGAAGATGGCGCCCGTCCTGCGGCAGGTCTACGACCAGATGCCGAACCCCAAATGGGTCATCTCCATGGGCGTGTGCGCCTCGTCGGGCGGGATGTTCAACAACTACGCGATCGTGCAGGGCGTCGACCACGTAGTCCCTGTGGACATCTACCTGCCCGGCTGTCCGCCGCGGCCGGAGATGCTGATGGACGCGATTCTCAAGCTCCATCAGAAGATCCAGTCCTCCAAGCTCGGCGTGAACGCCGAGGAGGCGGCCCGCGAGGCGGAGGAAGCGGCGCTCAAGGCGCTCCCGACGATCGAGATGAAAGGGCTGCTGCGGTGAGCGACGCGGACAGCAACGGGGTCAACCCCGAGAAGGACCTCAGCGCGGCCAACCTTCCGGGGCAGCGCGGCGACCAGGGCGAGGAGATCCGCGTCCAGCGCGGCATGTTCGGCGCCAACAACGGCGGCGACACCTCGGGATACGGCGGCCTCGTCCGCTCCGTACGGCTGCCCGGCGCCGCCTCGCGGCCGTACGGCGGCTGGTTCGACGAGGTGGCCGACGAGCTGGAGGGGGCCCTGGAGGAACAGGGCCTCGTCCCCGAGAACGCGATCGACAAGACCGTCGTCGACCGCGACGAGCTCACCTTCCACATCGAACGTGAGTACCTGGTGCGCGTCGCCCAGACCCTGCGCGACGACCCGGCCCTGCGCTTCGAGCTCTGCACGGGCGTGAGCGGGGTGCACTACCCGGACGACAAGGGCCGTGAGCTGCACGCCGTCTACCACCTGCGCTCGATCACCCACAATCGCCTGATCCGCCTCGAGGTCAGCGCCCCCGACGCGGATCCGCACGTCCCCTCGCTGGTCGCCGTCTATCCGACGAACGACTGGCACGAGCGCGAGACGTACGACTTCTTCGGTCTGGTCTTCGACGGCCACCCGGCGCTGACGCGGATCATGATGCCGGACGACTGGCAGGGCTTCCCGCAGCGCAAGGACTACCCCCTCGGCGGCATCCCCGTCGAGTACAAGGGCGCCCAGATCCCGGCTCCGGACCAGCGGAGGTCGTACTCCTGATGTCTACTCCTTCTGCATCGCCGCGCGAGACGACCGAGGGGACCGTATATACGGTCACCGGCGGCGACTGGGACGAGGTCGTCCAGTCCGCGGCCAAGGCCGACGACGAGCGCATCATCGTCAACATGGGCCCGCAGCACCCGTCCACGCACGGCGTGCTCCGGCTGATCCTGGAGATCGACGGCGAGACGGTCACCGAGGCCCGCTGCGGCATCGGCTATCTGCACACCGGCATCGAGAAGAACCTCGAGTACCGCACGTGGACGCAGGGCACCACGTTCGTGACGCGCATGGACTATCTGACGCCGTTCTACAACGAGGCGGCGTACTGCCTCGCGGTCGAGAAGCTCCTGGGAATCACGGACGAGATCCCCGACCGGGCCTCCGTCATCCGCGTGCTCCTGATGGAGCTGAACCGGATGTCGTCGCACCTGGTCGCCATCGCCACCGGCGGCATGGAGCTCGGCGCCACGACGATCATGATCTACGGCTTCCGCGATCGTGAACTCATTCTCGATATCTACGAACTCATCACCGGCCTGCGCATGAACCACGCGTACATCCGGCCCGGCGGACTCGCCCAGGACCTGCCGCCCGGCGCGGTGGACCAGATCCGCGAGTTCGTGAAGAAGATGTCGAAGAACCTTCCCGAGTACGACAAGCTCGCCACCGGGAACCCCATCTTCAAGGCCCGTATGCAGGACGTCGGCTATCTCGACCTCACCGGCTGCATGGCCCTCGGCGCCACCGGACCGATCCTGCGCTCGGCGGGCCTCCCGCACGACCTGCGCAAGTCGCAGCCGTACTGCGGCTACGAGAACTACGACTTCGAGGTCCCGACCGCCGACACCTGCGACTCCTACGGACGTTTCCTGATCCGCCTGGAGGAGATGCGCCAGTCGCTGCGCATCGTCGAGCAGTGCCTGGACCGGCTCGCCCCGGGCCCGGTCATGGTCGGCGACAAGAAGATCGCCTGGCCTGCGCAGCTCGCGCTCGGCCCGGACGGCCTCGGCAACTCGCTCGACCACATCAAGCAGATCATGGGCACCTCCATGGAGTCCCTGATCCACCACTTCAAGCTGGTGACCGAGGGCTTCCGGGTCCCCGCCGGGCAGGCGTACTCCGCCGTCGAATCCCCCAAGGGGGAGCTGGGGGTGCACGTCGTGTCCGACGGCGGCACCCGTCCCTACCGGGTCCACTACCGCGACCCTTCGTTCACCAACCTTCAGGCCATGGCGGCGATGTGCGAGGGCGGCCAGGTCGCCGACGTCATCGTCGCCGTCGCGTCCATCGACCCCGTGATGGGAGGCGTCGACCGGTGACCACCACTCCTTCCGAGCAGGGCCAGGGCGTCAGCCTGGGCATGCCCCAACTGCCCGCGCCCGACTACCCGGACGACGTTCGAGCCCGGCTCGAGACGGACGCGCGCGAGATCATCGCCCGCTACCCGGGATCGCGCTCCGCGCTCCTCCCGCTGCTGCACCTCGTGCAGTCGGAGGAGGGTCATGTCACGCGCACGGGCATGCAGTTCTGCGCCGACATGCTGGGTCTGACCACCGCCGAGGTCACCGCCGTCGCGACCTTCTACACGATGTACCGGCGCAAGCCGAGCGGTGACTACCAGGTCGGGGTCTGCACGAACACGCTGTGCGCCGTGATGGGCGGCGACGCCATCTTCGAGGCCCTCCAGGAGCACCTGGGCGTCGGCAACGGCGGGACCACCGAGGACGGCAAGGTCACCCTCGAGCACATCGAGTGCAACGCGGCCTGCGACTTCGCGCCCGTCGTGATGGTCAACTGGGAGTTCTTCGACAACCAGACGGTGGGCAGCGCGAAGCGGCTGGTCGACGACCTGCGCGCGGGAGCGCAGGTCGAACCCACCCGCGGCGCCCCCCTGTGCACGTACAAGGAGACCGCGCGGATCCTCGCCGGATTCCCGGACGAGCGGCCCGGCGCCGTCGAGGCGAGCGGCAGCGCGGGACCTGCCTCGCTGATCGGCCTGCGCCTCGCCAGGGGCGAGGCCGCCCCCGCGCGCGTGGTCCATCCGCGCGACGGAGGTCCCCAGCGGGACGCCGGCGACGCGCCACCGCACGACGCGTCGCCCGCCGAGCACCTGAGCTCGCACGACGCGCCCCAGGACACGTCGTCCTCCGATCCGGCCCACCCGGCGGGCCCTGTCGCCGAGGAGGGGGAGTGATGACCTTGGCAGCCGAGATCGACAACGACACCAGCCCCGAGAAGCTGCTCGCGCCGGTACTTTCGGCGTTCTGGGACGAGGACAAGTCCTGGTCCCTGGACGTCTACCGGCGGCACGACGGCTACGAGGGTCTGCGCAAGGCCCTCGCCATGTCGCCGGACGACCTGATCGCCTATGTGAAGGACTCCGGCCTGCGCGGCCGGGGCGGCGCGGGCTTCCCCACCGGAATGAAGTGGCAGTTCATTCCGCAGGGCGACGGCAAACCGCACTATCTAGTTGTCAACGCCGACGAGTCGGAGCCGGGGACCTGCAAGGACATCCCGCTCCTCTTCGCGAACCCGCATTCCCTCATCGAGGGGATCGTGATCGCGTGCTACGCGATCCGCTCTTCGCATGCCTTCATCTACCTGCGGGGCGAGGTCGTCCCCGTACTGCGACGGCTCCACGAGGCCGTACGGGAGGCCTACGCGGCGGGCTACCTCGGCGAGAACGTGCTGGGCAGTGGGCTGAACCTCGAACTCACGGTGCACGCGGGCGCGGGCGCGTACATCTGTGGCGAGGAGACCGCACTGCTCGACTCGCTGGAAGGCCGCCGTGGCCAGCCGCGGCTCCGTCCCCCCTTCCCCGCGGTCGCGGGGCTCTACGCGTGCCCCACTGTTGTCAACAACGTCGAGTCCATCGCGTCGGTTCCCGCGATCCTGAATCGCGGCAAGGACTGGTTCAAGTCGATGGGCAGCGAGAAGTCCCCGGGCTTCACGCTGTACTCGCTCAGCGGGCACGTCACCAACCCTGGCCAGTACGAGGCGCCGCTCGGCATCACGCTGCGCCAGCTCCTCGACATGAGCGGCGGCATGCGTCCGGGCCATCGCCTCAAGTTCTGGACGCCCGGCGGCAGTTCGACCCCGATGTTCACCGACGAGCACCTCGACGTGCCCCTCGACTACGAGGGCGTCGGCGCCGCGGGATCCATGCTCGGCACGAAGGCGCTCCAGTGCTTCGACGAGACGACCTGCGTCGTGCGGGCGGTCACCCGCTGGACCGAGTTCTACGCCCACGAGTCCTGCGGCAAGTGCACACCGTGCCGTGAAGGGACGTACTGGCTCGTGCAGTTGCTGCGGGACATCGAGGCCGGCAAGGGCTCGATGACCGACCTCGACAAGCTGAACGACATCGCCGACAACATCAACGGCAAGTCGTTCTGCGCGCTCGGCGACGGCGCCGCGTCCCCGATCTTCTCCTCGCTCAAGTACTTCCGTGAGGAGTACGAGCAGCACATCACGGGCAAGGGCTGCCCCTTCGACCCCGCCAAGTCGACCGCTTGGGCGGACCAGCGCACGGAGGTGAACGCATGACGGTAACCACAGGCGCTCCCTCCGGGGGCGGTGAGGCGGCGGTGCCGCCGGAAGATCTCGTCTCGCTGACGATCGACGGCATCGGGATCAGCGTGCCCAAGGGCACCCTGGTCATCCGTGCCGCCGAACAGCTCGGCATCGAGATCCCCCGCTTCTGCGACCACCCCTTGCTCGACCCGGCCGGCGCCTGCCGTCAGTGCATCGTCGAGGTCGAGGGCCAGCGCAAGCCGATGGCGTCCTGCACCATCACCTGCACCGACGGCATGGTGGTCAAGAGCCAGCTCAGCTCGCCCGTCGCCGAGAAGGCGCAGCGCGGTGTGATGGAGCTGCTCCTCATCAACCACCCGCTGGACTGCCCGGTCTGCGACAAGGGCGGCGAGTGCCCGCTGCAGAACCAGGCCATGTCGCACGGCCAGTCCGACTCCCGCTTCGACGGGAAGAAGCGGACGTTCGAGAAGCCGGTCCCGATCTCGACCCAGGTCCTGCTCGACCGTGAGCGCTGTGTGCTCTGCGCCCGCTGCACGCGGTTCAGCAACCAGATCGCCGGTGACCCGATGATCGAGCTGCTCGAGCGCGGCGCGCTCCAGCAGGTCGGCACCGGCGAGGGCGACCCCTTCGAGTCGTACTTCTCCGGGAACACCATCCAGATCTGCCCGGTCGGCGCGCTGACCTCGGCGGCGTACCGGTTCCGCTCCCGGCCCTTCGACCTCGTGTCCTCGCACAGCGTGTGCGAGCACTGCGCGGGCGGCTGTGCGACCCGCACGGACCACCGGCGCGGCAAGGTCATGCGGCGCCTCGCGTCGCCGGACCCCGAGGTCAACGAGGAGTGGGTCTGCGACAAGGGCCGCTTCGGGTTCCGGTACGCGCAGAAGCCCGACCGGCTGACGACGCCGCTCGTGCGTAACGCGGAGGGCGTTCTGGAGCCCGCTTCCTGGCCCGAGGCCCTGGACATCGCCGCCCGCGGACTCACCTCGGCGCGCGGGCGCGCCGGGGTCCTCGCCGGTGGCCGGCTCACCGTCGAGGACGCGTACGCGTACAGCAAGTTCGCGCGCGTGGCGCTCGACACGAACGACATCGACTTCCGCGCGCGCGTGCACAGCAGCGAGGAGGCCGACTTCCTCGCGGCGCGGGTCGCGGGACGCGGGCGTGACCTCGACGGTGTCGGGGTCACCTACACGTCTCTGGAGAAGGCGCCCGCCGTACTCCTCGTCGGGATCGAGGCCGAGGAGGAGGCGCCCGGCGTCTTCCTGAAGCTGCGCAAGGCGTGGCGCGGGCACGGCCAGCGGACGTTCGGGCTCGCCCCGTTCGCGACCCGGGGCCTGGAGAAGGCGGGCGGCACGCTGCTGCCGGCCGCTCCGGGCACCGAGACCGAGTGGCTCGACGCGCTCGCCTCCGGCTTCGGCCTGGAGGACGGCGGCGCCGAGGCGTCCGAGGCGCTGCGCGCCGAGGGTGCCGTCATCGTCGTCGGCGAGCGGCTCGCGGCCGTGCCGGGCGCCCTGACGGCCGTCGTACGGGCCGCCACGGCGACCGGAGCCCAGCTGGTGTGGATTCCGCGCCGGGCCGGGGAGCGCGGCGCGATCGAGGCGGGCGCGCTGCCGTCCCTGCTTCCGGGCGGACGCCCGGCCACCGACCCGCGCGCGCGGGAAGAGGTCGCGGCCGCCTGGGGGGTGTCCGAACTCCCGCACCGCTACGGGCGCGACACGGGCCAGATCGTGGAGGCCGCCGCCGGCGGCGAGCTGCGGGCCCTGGTTGTCGCCGGTGTCGAGGTCGCGGACCTGCCGGACCCGGCACGCGCGCGTGAAGCACTGCACGAGGTGGCGTTCGTCGTCTCCCTGGAGCAGCGTCCCAGCGAGGTCACCGACCACGCGGACGTCGTGCTTCCGGTCGCCGCGGTTGCCGAGAAGGCGGGCACGTTCCTCAACTGGGAAGGCCGGGCACGCCTCTTCGAGGCCGCGCTCAAGCCCGACCAGATGACGCGCTCCGTGGCGCCCGCAGACGCGCGGGTCCTCCAGATGCTCGCGGACGCCATGGACGTACACCTGGGCCTGCCGGACCTGCGGGCCGCGCGGGGGGAGCTCGACCGCCTCGGCGGCTGGAGCGGGCCCCGCGCGACGGACTCGCTGGAGTCGGCCACGCAGCTGCCGCGGCCCGCGTCCGGTGAGGCCGTCCTCGCGGGGCACCGGCTGCTGCTCGACCAGGGCCGCCTCCAGGAGGGCGACGACGCGCTCGCCGGCACACGGCACGCGGCACGCGCGCGTGTGTCGGCCGCCACGGCCGCCGAGGCGGGCGTCAAGGACGGCGACGTACTCGCCGTCACGGGACCCGCGGGGACGACCCAACTCCCGCTCCAGGTCACGGAGATGCCGGACCGCGTCGTGTGGCTTCCGCTGAACTCCACCGGCGGGGGCGTGGCCTCCGACACGGGGGCCGTGCCCGGCACGCTCGTCCGGATCGGTCCCGCGGGCATCGACGAGGCCAAGGAGGTGCAGTCATGATCCCGCTCGCTCTCGAAGACCTCTCGTTGTTCGGCCGCGATCCCTGGTGGCTGGTCGTGGTCAAGGCGGTCTTCTGCTTCGCCTTCCTGATGGTGACCGTGCTCTTCTCCATCGTGTGGGAGCGCAAGGTCGTCGCCTGGATGCAGCTGCGCATCGGCCCCAACCGGCACGGCCCCTGGGGCATGCTCCAGTCGCTCGCCGACGGCATCAAGCTGATGCTGAAGGAAGACGTCGTCGTCAAGCGCGCCGACAAGGTGGTCTACATCCTGGCGCCGGTCGTCGCCGCGATCCCGGCCTTCATGGCGATCGCCGTGATCCCCTTCGGGCCCTCTGGCAACGAGGTCTCGATCTTCGGCCAGCGCACGACGATGCAGCTCACCGACCTGCCGATCGCGATGCTCTACATCCTCGCGGTCGCCTCGGTCGGCATCTACGGGATCGTGCTCGCGGGTTGGAGTTCCGGATCGACCTACCCCTTGCTGGGTGGTCTGCGGTCCTGCGCCCAGATGATCTCGTACGAGATCGCGATGGGCGCGGCCTTCGCCTCGGTGTTCCTCTACTCCGGGTCGATGTCCACCTCGGAGATCGTCGCCCAGCAGCACGACCGCTGGTACATCCTGCTCCTGCCGGTCTCCTTCCTCATCTACATCGTGACGATGATCGGCGAGACGAACCGCGCGCCGTTCGACATGCCGGAATCCGAGGGCGACCTCGTCGGCGGCTTCAACACCGAGTACTCGTCGATCAAGTTCGCGCTGTTCATGCTCGCCGAGTACGTGAACATGGTGACGGTCTCGGCCGTGTCGGTGACGCTCTTCCTGGGCGGCTGGCGGGCCCCGTGGCCGGTGTCCACCTTCTGGGAGGGCGCGAACCACGGCTGGTGGCCGATGCTCTGGTTCGTCATCAAGGTCCAGCTGCTGCTGTTCTTCTTCATCTGGCTGCGCGGCACGCTCCCGCGCGTGCGCTACGACCAGCTGATGAAGCTCGGCTGGAAGGTCCTCATCCCGGTCTCCGTGGCCTGGCTGATGCTCGTCGCCACTGTGCGGACCCTGCGGAACGAGAACTACGACTTCGCCTCCATCGCCCTGTACGTGGGCGGCGGCGTCCTCGCCCTGCTTCTGCTCTCGTTCCTCGTCGACATCTTCAGGGACCGCGGCGGCAAGGAACGCGAGGCGCGGGAGGCGGCCGAACAGACCGCGGCCTTCGACCCGATGGCAGGCGGCTTCCCGGTTCCGCCGCTGCCCGGCCAGACCCCGCCGGCCGTCCCGCGCCGACGCCCGCGCGGGGAGCGGGAGTTGATTGTCAGTGGCGGACCGGATACTGCCGGTGACGGAACCGGTGAGGGTCCCAGTGACGGAAAGGAGGCGTCCCATGGCTGAGGAGTCGACGGAGGGCGGGCAGACCAAGCCCGGCTTCCAGAATCCCGTGGCCGGCTTCGGCGTGACCTTCAAGGCCATGTTCAAGAAGCGGCTGACGGAGCAGTACCCGGAGCAGCCCAAGACCACAGCCCCGCGCTTCCACGGCCGGCACCAGCTCAACCGTCATCCGGACGGCCTGGAGAAGTGCATCGGCTGCGAGTTGTGCGCCTGGGCCTGTCCCGCGGACGCCATCTACGTGGAGGGCGCGGACAACACCGACGAGGAGCGCTACTCGCCGGGCGAGCGGTATGGCCGCGTCTACCAGATCAACTACGCCCGCTGCATCCTGTGCGGCCTGTGCATCGAGGCGTGCCCCACGCGCGCGCTGACGATGACGAACGAGTTCGAGCTCGCCGACAGCAGCCGCGAGAACCTGATCTACACCAAGGAGCAGCTGCTCGCCGGGCTCGAGGAGGGCATGGTCGAATCGCCCCACTCGATCTTCCCCGGCACGGACGAGCAGGACTACTACCGGGGTCTGGTGACGGAGGCCGCGCCCGGCACGGTGCGTCAGGTCGCCGTCTCCAAGGGCGAGAAGCCCGAACCCGAGGGGGCGGAGGCATGAGCCAGCTCGCCGCCGCAGCCACTCTTTCTGCGGGCACCTCCACCGGTGAGGCCTTCCAGTTCTGGGTCCTCGGCACGGTCGCCGTCATCGGCGCCCTGGGCACGATCCTGATGAAGAAGGCGGTGCACAGCGCGCTGTGCCTCGCCGGGACCATGATCATCCTGGCGATCTTCTACCTGGCCAACGGCGCGTACTTCCTGGGCGTCGTCCAGATCATCGTCTACACCGGCGCGATCATGATGCTGTTCCTCTTCGTGGTCATGCTCGTCGGCGTCACCGCGGCGGACTCCCTGAAGGAGACCATCAAGGGGCAGCGCTGGCTGGCCCTGCTGTGCGGACTCGGCTTCGGGATCCTGCTCCTCGTGGGCATCGGGAACGCCTCGCTCCACCAGTTCATCGGACTGGGCAAGGCGAACGCCGGGGGGAACGTGGAAGGGCTCGCCGCCCTCATCTTCACGAAGTACGTCTTCGCCTTCGAGATCACCGGCGCCCTGCTGATCACGGCCACCCTCGGAGCCATGGTCCTCACGCACCGCGAGCGCGTCGAGCGGGCGAGGACGCAGCGGGAGCTGGCCGAGCAGCGTGTGCGCGAGGGCAAGCACCTGCCGCCGCTGCCCGCCCCGGGTGTCTACGCCCGGCACAACGCGGTCGACATCGCGGGCCTGCTCCCCGACGGCACCCCGTCGGAGCTCACGGTCATGCAGACGCTGCGCGAGCGCGGCCAGATCCGCGACGTGTCGGACGAGGCACTCGGTGACCTGAAGGCCCTGGAGCAGCGCTCGGCCGAGCGCCTTGAGCGGACCGAGGAGGCATCGAAGTGAATCCGGTCAACTACCTGTATCTCGCCGCCCTGTTGTTCACGATCGGCGCCACCGGCGTGCTCATCAGGCGGAACGCGATCGTCCTGTTCATGTGCGTCGAGCTGATGCTCAACGCGTGCAACCTCGCGTTCGTCGCGTTCTCCCGGATGCACGGCAATCTCGACGGCCAGATCATCGCCTTCTTCACGATGGTCGTCGCCGCCGCGGAGGTCGTGGTCGGGCTTGCGATCATCGTGTCGCTGTTCCGTTCCCGCCACTCGGCCTCGGTCGACGACGCCAGCCTGATGAAGCTGTAAGGGGTCGCTGCACAGTGGAAAACCTGATTGCGCTGCTGGTAGCGGCGCCACTGCTCGGAGCGGCCGTACTGCTGTGCGGCGGACGGCGGTTGGACCGTGTGGGCCATCTGCTCGGCACGCTGCTCTCGGCCGCCTCCTTCGTCATCGGCGTCCTCCTCTTCACCGACATGCTCGGCAAGAGCGCCGACGACCGCACCTTCACCCAGCACCTGTTCAGCTGGATCCCGGTCGAGGGCTTCCAGGCGGACGTCTCCTTCCAGCTGGACCAGCTGTCGATGACGTTCGTGCTCCTGATCTCCGGTGTGGGAACGCTGATCCACATCTACTCGATCGGGTACATGGAGCACGACGAGCGGCGCCGCCGCTTCTTCGGCTACCTGAACCTGTTCCTCGCGGCGATGCTCCTCCTGGTCCTCGCCGACAACTATCTGCTCCTGTACGTCGGCTGGGAGGGCGTGGGCCTCGCCTCGTACCTCCTGATCGGCTTCTGGCAGCACAAGCCCAGCGCGGCCACCGCGGCGAAGAAGGCCTTCCTGGTCAACCGCGTCGGCGACATGGGCCTGTCGATCGCCATCATGCTGATGTTCACGACGTTCGGGACGTTCGCCTTCGCGCCGGTCCTGAAGGCGGCGGAGGAACACCGGGGCGGCGGCGCGACGCTGACGGGCATCGCCCTGATGCTGCTGCTCGCCGCGTGCGGCAAGTCCGCCCAGGTGCCGCTGCAGTCCTGGCTCGGTGACGCGATGGAGGGCCCGACCCCGGTCTCGGCCCTCATCCACGCCGCGACCATGGTGACCGCGGGTGTCTATCTGATCGTCCGTTCCGGCGCGGTGTTCAACGCGTCGCCGGATGCTCAGCTCGTCGTCGTCATCGTCGGTTCGGTCACGCTCCTGTTCGGTGCGATCGTCGGTTGCGCGAAGGACGACATCAAGAAGGCGCTGGCCGGCTCGACGATGTCGCAGATCGGTTACATGGTGCTGGCCGCGGGCCTCGGCCCCATCGGCTACGTCTTCGCGATCATGCACCTGGTGACGCACGGCTTCTTCAAGGCGGGCCTCTTCCTCGGCGCCGGTTCGGTCATGCACGGCATGAACGACGAGGTGGACATGAGGAAGTACGGCGCCCTCAGGAAGTACATGCCGGTCACGTTCGTCACGTTCGGCCTCGGCTATCTCGCGATCATCGGCTTCCCCGGTCTGTCCGGCTTCTTCTCCAAGGACAAGATCATCGAGGCGGCGTTCGCGAAGGGCGGCACGGAGGGCTGGATCCTCGGCTCGGTGGCCCTGCTCGGCGCGGCCATCACCGCGTACTACATGACACGCGTGATGATCATGACGTTCTTCGGCGAGAAGCGCTGGCAGCCGGACGCCGAGGGCCACGAGCCGCACCCGCACGAGTCGCCGAAGTCCATGACGATCCCGATGATCGTGCTCGCGTTCGGATCCGTCTTCGCGGGTGGCTTCTTCAGCATCGGCGACCGCTTCCTGAACTGGCTGGAGCCCGTCACCGAGCACAGCCACGGGAACGCGCCGATCAGCGCCACGACCGTCACCTCGGCCACCATGGTGGTCCTGGTGATCGGTGTGGTCCTGGCCTACCTCCAGTATGGCCGCCGCCCGGTCCCCGTCGCCGCCCCGCGCGGCTCGTTGCTCACCCGGGCCGCCCGCCGTGACCTGCTCCAGGACGACTTCAACCACGTGGTCCTGGTCCGCGGCGGCGAGCACCTCACCCGCTCCCTGGTCTACGTCGACCACACCCTGGTCGACGGCGTGGTCAACGGGACGGCGGCCTCGGTCGGCGGGCTCTCCGGCCGGCTGCGCAAGCTCCAGAACGGCTACGCCCGCTCGTACGCCGTCTCGATGTTCGGCGGTGCGGCACTCATCGTCGCCGCGACCCTGCTGATGAGGGCGGTCTGATAGCAATGTCCTTTCCTCTGCTGACAGCGACGGCGGTGCTCCCCGCCGTGGGAGCCGTCGCCACGGCTGCCGTCCCGGCCGCGCGGCGCACGGCGGCGAAGTGGCTCGCGCTGCTCGTCTCGGTCGCCACGCTCGCGCTGGCCGCGGTCGTGCTCGTGCGCTTCGAGCCCGGCGGCGACCGCTACCAGCTCACCGAATCCCACTCCTGGATCAAGGACTTCGGGGTGCGGTACGAGCTGGGCGTGGACGGCATCGCGGTGGCGCTCATCGCGCTCACCGCCCTCCTGATCCCGTTCGTGATCCTCGCGGGCTGGCACGACGCCGACCCGCAGGAGACCGGGAGTTCGAGGTGGCGGCCGACGCAGGGCTTCTTCGCCCTGATCCTCGGCGTCGAGGCGATGGTGATCATCTCCTTCGAGGCCACCGACGTCTTCCTCTTCTACATCTTCTTCGAAGCCATGCTCATCCCGATGTACTTCCTCATCGGCGGCTTCGGAGACCGTGCCCACTCGGGCAGCGACGAGAACGCGGCGGCCCAACGCTCGTACGCCGCCGTGAAGTTCCTCCTCTACAACCTCGTCGGCGGCCTCATCATGCTGGCGGCCGTGATCGGTCTCTACGTAGTGGCGGGGAACTTCTCGCTCCAGGAGATCGCCGCCGCGCGGGCGAACGGTTCGCTGCACATGGCGACCAGCACCGAGCGCTGGCTCTTCCTCGGCTTCTTCTTCGCCTTCGCGGTGAAGGCGCCGCTGTGGCCGCTGCACACCTGGCTGCCGAACGCGATGGGGGAGGCCACCACCCCGGTCGCCGTCCTCATCACGGCGGTGGTCGACAAGGTCGGCACGTTCGCGATGCTCCGCTTCTGCCTCCAGCTCTTCCCGGAGGCGTCGAAGTGGGCGACGCCGGTCATCCTTGTCCTGGCCCTCATCAGCATCATCTACGGTGCGCTGCTCGCGGTCGGCCAGCGGGACATCAAGCGCCTGGTGGCGTACGCGTCGATCTCGCACTTCGGGTTCATCGTCCTCGGCATCTTCGCGATGACGAGCCAGGGCCAGTCGGGTGCGACCCTCTACATGGTCAACCACGGGATCTCGACGGCCGCCCTGATGCTTGTGGCGGGCTTCCTGATCTCGCGCCGCGGCTCGCGACTGATCGCGGACTACGGAGGCGTGCAGAAGGTCGCGCCGGTGCTCGCCGGCACGTTCCTGATCGGCGGCCTCGCGACCCTCTCGCTGCCGGGCCTCGCGCCCTTCGTGAGTGAGTTCCTGGTCCTGGTCGGCACGTTCTCGCGCTACCCGGTGATCGGGATCATCGCGACCTTCGGCATCGTGCTCGCCGCGCTCTACACGCTCGTCCTCTACCAGCGGACGATGACGGGCCCGGTGAAGCCGGAGGTCTCGGCCCTGCCGGACCTGCGGGTGCGTGAACTCGCGGTGGTCGTCCCGCTGATCGCCGCACTGATCTTCCTGGGCGTCTACCCGAAGCCGGTCACCGACCTGGTGAACCCGGCGGTCAAGCAGACCCTGTCCGACGTACACAAGAAGGACCCGAAGCCAGCGGTGGAGGCGGCCAAGTGAGCGCAGCAGCCGTCCACAGCCTGTGGACAACGGCGGCCACGTCGCCGCTCAAGGAACAGATCTCGAAGATCGACGCGCCGAAGATCGAGTACGGCCAATTGTCGCCCACCCTGATCGTCATCGGTGCGGCGGTCCTCGGGGTCCTTGTCGAGGCGTTCGTGCCCCGCAAGTCCCGCTACTACGTCCAGGTGTTCCTCGCCGTCGTCGCCCTGGCCGCCGCGTTCGCCGCGGTGGTCGGGCTCGCGGCCGGCGGGTACGGCACCACCAAGGCGCACATCGCGGCCATGGGCGCGATCGCCGTCGACGGCCCGGCCCTGTTCCTCCAGGGCGTGATCCTGCTGACGGGCCTCGTCGCGATCTTCACCTTCGCCGAGCGCCGCCTGGACCCGGAGGCGCACGGCAACCGCGTCGACTCGTTCGCCGCGCAGGCCTCGTCCGTCCCCGGCAGCGACAGCGAGAAGGCCGCCGTGAAGGCCGGGTTCACCACCACCGAGGTGTTCCCGCTCGCGCTCTTCGCGATCGGCGGCATGCTGGTCTTCCCCTCGGCGAACGACCTGCTGACGCTGTTCATCGCCCTGGAGGTCTTCTCCCTGCCGCTGTACCTCCTGTGCGCCGTGGCCCGCCGCAAGCGGCTCATGTCGCAGGAGGCGGCGGTCAAGTACTTCCTCCTCGGTGCCTTCGCCTCGGCGTTCACCCTGTTCGGCATCGCCCTCCTGTACGGGTACGCGGGCTCGGTGACGTACGCGACGATCGCCGATGTCGTGGACGGATCGATCCAGAACATCGACCCGGCGCTCGCCGACACCATGGGGAACGACGCGCTACTGCTCATCGGCGTCGCCATGGTCGTCATGGGCCTGCTGTTCAAGGTCGGCGCCGTGCCGTTCCACATGTGGACCCCGGACGTCTACCAGGGCGCGCCCACGCCGGTCACGGGCTTCATGGCGGCCGCCACGAAGGTCGCCGCCTTCGGCGCCCTCCTGCGGCTCCTGTACGTCGTCCTGCCCGGCCTGCGCTGGGACTGGCGGCCGGTCATGTGGGCCATCGCGATCATCACGATGCTGGGCGGCGCGATCGTCGCCATCACCCAGACCGACATCAAGCGGCTCCTCGCGTACTCGTCGATCGCGCACGCCGGATTCATCCTCGCCGGTGTCATCGCCACGACGCCCGACGGCATCTCGGCCGTACTCTTCTACCTGGGCGCGTACTCGTTCGTGACCGTCGGTGCGTTCGCCGTGGTGACGCTGGTCAGGGACGCGGGCGGCGAGGCCACGCACCTGTCGAAGTGGGCGGGGCTCGGGCGCCGCTCGCCGCTGGTCGCGGCCGTCTTCGCGGTGTTCCTGCTCGCCTTCGCCGGCATCCCGCTGACCTCGGGCTTCGCCGGAAAGTTCGCCGTGTTCAAGGCGGCGGCGGAGGGCGGCGCAGGCGCGCTCGTCGTGGTCGGTGTGATCTCGTCGGCCATCGCGGCGTTCTTCTACATCCGTGTGATCGTGCTCATGTTCTTCAGCGAGCCGAAGGCGGACGGCCCGACGGTCGCCGTGCCCTCGCCGCTCACCATGACCACGATCGCGGTGGGTGTGGCGGTCACGGTGGTGCTGGGCCTCGCGCCGCAGTACTTCCTGGACCTGGCGAACCAGGCGAGCGTGTTCGTGCGGTAACCGCGCCACGCACGGTCTTCACCGCCCGGTGTCCCCGCGAGGGGGTGCCGGGCGGAGGCGTTCCTGGCCGCCGTGGGGCACCGTGGGGGACGCCTCCACGGGCCCCCGGCCGGGAGGTGACTTCACCCCCAGCCTGTGGATAACTTTTCGGGCTGTCGGTGCGGAGCCCTATCGTGGCAGCAGTGGTCGAACCACGGAGTATGGACGTACGGGGGACAGGGCGATGAATGGGATCGGTGGCATGAGCGAGGTGACGGAGCCCGGCGTGGCGACGGCGATGCGCGGCGGCGCGCTGGAGACGCTGCACCGCGTCTTCGGATATGACGCTTTCCGCGGCGAGCAGGAAACGATCATCGACCATGTCGTGGACGGCGGGGACGCCGTCGTCCTGATGCCGACCGGCGGCGGAAAGTCCCTGTGCTACCAGATCCCGGCCCTGGTCAGGCCCGGCACGGGCGTCGTGATCTCGCCCCTCATCGCCCTCATGCAGGACCAGGTGGACGCGCTGCGCGCGCTCGGCGTCCGCGCCGGGTTCATGAACTCGACGCAGGACTTCGACGAGCGCCGCACCGTCGAGGCCGAGTTCCTCGCGGGCGAGCTGGACGTCATCTATCTGGCGCCGGAGCGACTGCGCCTCGACTCCACGCTCGACCTGCTCTCCCGCGGCAGGATCTCCGTCTTCGCGATCGACGAGGCGCACTGTGTGGCGCAGTGGGGGCACGACTTCCGTCCGGACTACCTGGCCCTGTCCGTCCTCGGCCGGCGCTGGCCGGACGTGCCGCGCATCGCGCTCACGGCGACCGCGACGCACGCCACGCACCAGGAGATCACCCAGCGCCTGGGCATGCCGGACGCGAAGCACTTCGTGGCGAGCTTCGACCGGCCCAACATCCAGTACCGGATCGTGCCGAAGGCCGACCCGAAGAAGCAGCTCCTCACCTTCCTCAAGCAGGAGCACGAGGGCGACGCGGGCATCGTGTACTGCCTGTCGCGCAAGTCGGTGGAGGCGACGGCCGAGTTCCTCAGCCGGAACGGCATCGAGGCGGTCCCGTACCACGCGGGTCTCGACGCGGGCACCCGCGCGGCGCACCAGTCCCGCTTCCTGCGTGAGGAGGGCCTGGTCGTCTGCGCGACCATCGCGTTCGGCATGGGCATCGACAAGCCCGACGTCCGTTTCGTCGCGCATCTCGATCTGCCGAAGTCCGTCGAGGGCTACTACCAGGAGACGGGCCGCGCCGGGCGTGACGGGCTCGCGTCCACGGCCTGGATGGCGTACGGGCTGCAGGACGTCGTCCAGCAGCGGAAGCTGATCAATATGGGGGAGGGGGACGAGGCGTTCCGGCGTCGGGCGGGGTCCCACCTCGACGCGATGCTGGCGCTGTGCGAGACGGCGCAGTGCCGCAGGTCCCAGCTGCTCATGTACTTCGGGCAGGAGCCGCAGACGGCCAGCTGCGGCAACTGCGACACGTGCCTCTCGCCGCCGGAGACCTGGGACGGCACCGTCGCCGCGCAGAAGATCCTCTCCACGGTGGTGCGCCTCGACCGCGAGCGCAGGCAGAAGTTCGGCGCGGGCCAGGTCATCGACATCCTGATGGGCAAGCGCACGGCCAAGGTCATCCAGTTCGACCACGACCAGCTCTCCGTCTTCGGCATCGGCGAGGACCTGAGCGAGGCCGAATGGCGCGGTGTGGTGCGGCAGTTGCTGGCGCAGGGGCTCATCGCCGTCGAGGGTGAGTACGGGACGCTGGTGCTCACCGAGGACAGCGGGAGCGTCCTCGGGCGGCAGCGGGAGGTGTGGCTGCGCAAGGAGGCGCCGCGGCCCGCCACGTCCCGCTCGGCCTCGCGCGACCGCAAGGCGAAGTCGCCCGCGGCGGACCTGCCGGAGCAGTTGCTGCCCGTCTTCGAGGCGCTGCGCGCGTGGCGCGGAGCGCAGGCGAAGGAGAACGGGGTCCCGGCGTACGTCATCTTCCACGACGCGACGCTCAAGGAGATCGCCCTCCAGTACCCCACGTCCATCGGCCAGTTGGGCACGATCGGCGGCGTAGGCGAGAAGAAGCTGGCGACGTGGGGCGAGGGTGTCCTCGAGGTCCTGGCGGGCCTGGACGGCGCCGGTTCCGGCGGCGGCCCGGCCCCGACCGGCTCGGCCGCCGGGGAGGCGCCGGAGCCGGACCCCGGCTGGCCCGAGGACGAGCCGGAGCCCGAGGACATCGATTGGTGAAGGTGGTGACGGTGGTGGCGCCGCCCTCAGGCCACTGACGGCGCCGCCCCCAGACGTCTTACACCGCGGCGCCGGCCACGATCCGCCCCGTCACCTCGCCGAGGCCCACGCGGGTGTTGTTCGGGCCGGGGGCCCACGCCGTCATCGTGACCACGTCGCCGTTCTCGAGGAACGTCCGCTTGCCGTCGGGGAGTTCGATGGGGTCGCGGCCGTTCCAGGTGATCTCGATGAGGGAGCCGCGTGCGTTCTCCGAGGCGCCGCTGATCGTGCCGGAGCCGTACAGGTCGCCCGTGCGCAGGGAGGCGCCGGCCACCGTCATATGGGCCAGCATCTGCGCCGCCGTCCAGTAGAGGGAGGCGGAGGAGGTCTCGGAGATGACATGGCCGTTGAGGGTGACGGTGATGTGCAGGTCGTAGCCCCCGGGCTCGTCCGCGATGCCGTCGGCGGAGGGCGCCGAGTCGTCCAGATACGGCAGCAGCGGGTACGTGCGCTCCGGGGGCGTCACGCGCGCCTCGTCCAGCGCGTCCAGCGGAGTGATCCAGGCCGAGATCGACGTGGCGAACGACTTGCCCAGGTGCGGGCCGAGCGGCACGGTCTCCCAGGACTGGATGTCACGCGCCGACCAGTCGTTGAGGAGGCAGAGCCCGAACACGTGGTCGCGGTACGCGGGCAGCGGCACCGGCGTGCCCTGCGCGGACGGCGTCCCGACGACGAAGCCGAGCTCCGTCTCGATGTCGAGCCGCACCGAGGGGCCGAAGACGGGAGCCGGGTCGGCCGGGGGCTTCCGCTGGCCCGAGGGGCGGACCACGTCCGTGCCCGAGACCACGACCGTCCCGGCGCGACCGTGGTAACCCACCGGCAGATGCTTCCAGTTGGGCTTCAGCGGCTCCTCGTCCGGGCGGAACATCCGGCCCAGGTTCCGGGCGTGGTTCTCCGAGGCGTAGAAGTCGACGTAGTCCGCGACCTCGAAGGGGAGGTGCAGGGTGACATCGGCGAGCGGGTGCAGCAGGGGCCGTACGGTCTCGCGGTGGGCCGGGACCGTGACCCAGGCGGTGAGCGCGCGGCGCACGTCCGACCAGGCGGTGCGGCCCGCCGCCATGAGCGGATTCAGGGTGGGACGGGCGAGCAGGGAGACGTAGGGCGAGCCGAGCGCTGCCGCCGCGGCGCCCGCGTCCAGTACGTACGAGCCGAGGCGCACGCCGACCCGGCGCGCTTCCACGGCGTCCCCCGGCAGGGAGAACACCCCGTACGGGAGGTTGTGCGGTCCGAAGGGGTCGCCTTCGGGGAGGTCGAGGGGGGTGAGCGGGGTCTGCTCGGACATGCGTACCTGCCTCGCTTTCCATATGGGTGGGCCACACGTTACGTGGGAGCGCCGCGTTGGGGCAGTGCCTAAAGAGTTCGCAATGTCCGGATAAGCCTTGCTGGAGTGGTCAATTCCGGCTTAGCGTCCTATCGGGGGACGCGGGCGGGGTGGGTCCGGGTCCGAAGGGGGACAGGACACGTGGGGGGACCCGTGGCCAGGAGCGCCAGCAGCGTGCCGTTCGAAGTCGACCGGGACGTGCCGGGCCTGATCGTGAAGTTCGGCGACTATCCACTGCACCACGGAGGAGTGGGAGCGATCCGCAGCCTGGGGCGCCTCGGCGTGCCCATGTATGCGATCACGGAGGACCGTTACACCCCCGCGGCGTCCTCGCGCTATCTGCGCCGGGCCTTTCCCTGGCGGACCACCGGGGCCGAGGAACCGGAGCGGCTCGTCGAGGGCATGCTGCGCATCGCGCGCCGGATCGGCAGGCCTACGGTCCTGATCCCGACCGACGAAGAGGCGGCCGTCCTCATCGCGGAACACCAGGAGGAGCTGGCCGGCGGCGGGAAGTTTCTGTTCCCGCGCGTCGAGCGGGACCTGCCGCGCCGGCTCGCCAGCAAGCAGGGGCTGCACGAACTGTGTGTGGAGCACGGCGTCGCGTCGCCGGCGGCGGCGTTCCCCGAGTCGTACGCCGACATCGAGGAGTTCGCCGCGTCGGCCCGATTTCCGGTGGTCGCCAAGAACCGTGAGGCGTTCACCCGCCGCAAACGGCCCGCGGTGAACGGGACGACGAAGATCGCGACCCCCGAGGGCCTGCTCGAACTCGCCCGCGACTGGGGCGGGCGGCCCGGCGTGATCCTCCAGGAGTATCTGCCGAGGGAGCAGGCCGAGGACTGGATCGTGCACGCGTACTTCGACGCGGACTCCACGCCGCTGGCCCTCTTCACCGGTGTCAAGGTGCGCTCCTGGCCGCCGCACGCGGGCATGACGGCGCACGCGTACGTCGTCGACAACCCGGAACTCGCGGACCTCGCCGCGCGTTTCATCAAACAGATCGGCTTCACCGGCGTCATCGACCTCGACCTGCGCTTCGACCGGCGCGACGGCCAGTACAAGCTCCTCGACTTCAATCCACGCATGGGCGCCCAGTTCCGGCTCTTCGAGAGCGAGTCCGGGATCGACGTCGTCCGTGCCATGCATCTCGACCTGACCGGCCGCGCCGTCCCGGAGGGGGAACAGCGAGCGGGCCACCGGTACGTGGTGGAGAACATCGACCTGCCCGCTCTCATCGCCTACCGCCGTAGCGGATACACGACCCCGCACGCCCCGGCCCGCGCCACGGGCACGGAGCTCGCGTGGCTCGCCACCGACGACCTGCGGCCCCTGTTCACGATGCTCGCCCGGTTCGTGGGCCCGGGAGCCCGCCACCTCCATCAGCTGTGGCGGACCAGCCGCCGCGGCAGCGGCACGACGAAGGCCAAGGCCAAGACCGAATAGCGCACCAGTAAGACGAGTTACGGGCACACAAGCACCAAGTGCCACGCGAAGTTGGAAGCAAATGTTCTTCCCTGGGGAGGGGACTTCGTGATTCATCCGGTAGCTGTCATCGGAGCGGGCCCGTACGGCCTGTCGACCGCCGCCCATCTGCGGGCGCGCGGCATTCCGGTACGGGTCTTCGGCGACCCCATGGTGAGCTGGCGCTCGCACATGCCTGCGGGAATGCTCCTGAAGTCCGTGCCGTCCGCCTCGAACATCGACGCCCCGCAGCGGGGCCACGACCTCGTCGACTACTGCGACGCGGCCGGTATCCCGCGCCTGGTGACGGACGAGGACATCGTCCCCGTCGAGACGTTCGTCGCCTACGGGGACTGGTTCCAGCAGAAGCTCGTGCCCGACCTCGAGCGGGTCAGGGTCGTGTCGGTCGACCGGCGGGGACACGAGAACTTCGAGGTCAAGCTGGACTCCGGGGAGCAGTTCACGGCCCGCGCGGTCGTCGTGGCCACCGGTCTCTCGGGCCTCGACCACCTGCCGCACGAACTCGCCGCGGCGGCGCCCGACGGGCCCGCCCCCACAGGTCCCGTGTCCCACAGCTCGCAGCACCACGACCTGTCCCGGTTCTCCGGCAGGGAACTCATCGTGGTCGGCGCCGGACAGTCCGCCCTGGAGACCGCCGCGCTCGCCGCGGAGGCCGGGGCGAGCGTACGGATCGTGGCGCGCGGCAAGGGTTCCGTGCGGTTCGGCGCGCCGCCGTGGGGCCAGCCGAAGCTGCGCCCCGAGACGCCGTTCGGCCGGGCCTGGTCGCTGTACGCGCTGACGTACTACCCCCACCCGTACCGCCATCTCCCGCCGCAGGCACGGCACTTCCTCGTCCGGCGGGTGCTCGGTCCGCTCGGGGCGTGGTGGCTGCGTGAGCGGTTCGAGGACAAGGTGCGGGTGCGCGAGGTGGAGGGCATCGTGGGGTCCGCCGCGGCGGACGGGGGCGTGAGCCTCGCCGTGCGGGCCCCCGGCGGACGCCGCGAGGAGCTGACCGCGGACCATGTCATCGCCGCGACGGGCTACCGCGTCGACCTCGCCGCGATGGACTTCCTCGGCGACGGCCTGCGGACCCGCATAGCCGCCAGCCGGGGCACCCCCATGCTGGGCGCCGGCTATGTGTCCTCGGTGCCGGGGCTCTACTTCACGGGCATGCTGGGCGGGTCGTCGTTCGGGCCGGTCATGCGGTTCGTGTGCGGCACCGAGTTCGCCTCGCCACGTCTGGCGAAGCACCTCGCGGCGGCCCACGCGTGAGGCGCCCGCGCAAGGGTGAACGAGCGGGGTAGGGGATGGGGCAACGGAGGGGGTGACCGGGCGGAGTGACCCGGGGGAGCGGTCCGTATTCTCTCGATCATGCCCGCTCCGTTTCGCTCCGCCCCGTTCGAACTCATCGCCACAGACCTGGACGGGACGCTGCTGCGCGGCGACGACACGGTCTCCGACCGAACGCGTGGTGCCCTCGCGGCCGCGGCCGCCGCGGGGGCCCGCCACCTCGTGGTGACGGGACGGCCCGCGCCGCGCGTGCGGCCGCTCCTCGACGAGCTCGGCGGCACCGGGCTCGCGGTCTGCGCCCAGGGCGCCCAGTTGTACGACGCGGCGACGGACCGCATCGTGTGGTCCCTGACCCTCGACCGTGACCTCGCCGAACAGGCCCTCGGCAAGATCGAGGCCGAGGTCGGCCAGGTCGACGCGGCGGTCGATCAGGACGGCAGGGACGGCCTGACGCTCATCGAGCCCGGCTATGTGATGCCGCACCCCACGCTTCCCGCCGTGCGCGTCGAGCGCCGCGAGGAGCTGTGGGCCGAGCCCATCAGCAAGGTGCTGCTCCGCCATCCGCGGCTGGCCGACGACGAGTTGGCGACGGCGGCGCGGGCGGTCGTCGGCGACCTGGCGACGGTCACCATGTCGGGCCCCGGCACCGTGGAGCTCCAGCCGTGCGGCGTCACCAAGGCGACGGGGCTCGCGCTGGCCGCCGAGCGGCTCGGCCTGACACCGGAGCGCACGATGGCCTTCGGCGACATGCCGAACGACCTGCCGATGTTCGCGTGGGCCGGCCACGGCGTCGCGATGGCCAACGCGCACGCCGAACTCAGGGCGGCGGCCGACGAGGTGACCCTGTCGAACGAGGAGGACGGCGTCGCCGTGATCCTCGAACGCCACTTCGCGCGACGCTAGCCACGCGCCCCGCCGGCCCCGCCCCGCACGCTCACCCCGCCGTACGCGGAATCCGCTGCTCCCAGGTCCGGTGGAAGACCACCTCGCCGCCGTCCCGGCACACCACCTCGTTGCTGGTGATGAAGTCCGTCGCGTCGCAGGCGATTTCGGAGCGGGTCTTGATCGTCACGTCCCACGCCAGCTCGGGCCGGTGCAGGCGGATCGACCAGTCGGAGCGGGTGCGCGCGCGCAGCGGGTCCGACTCCTGGATGACGTACGTCTCCACGGCGTCCTCGGTGAATTCGAGGCCGTCGGGGTAGACGCGGGTGCCGCCGTAGCGCGGGTCGACCTCGAGGCGCCATTCGCCCTTGGCGACGTCGCGGACGCAGAGCCGCTCGGGGCGCTGTTCGTCCAGGGTGGCCGGGTAGACGACACCCATCGGCTCGGACTGTTCGGGCCGCTCGAAGCCGATGTCGGCGCCGTTCTCCGCGTCGACCATCCTGACGGGCAGTTCGAGGGTGCTGCCCGCCGGTTCGAGGGTGAAGCCGGCTTCCGACCCGGGCTGCGGCCAGATCCACGGCCAGTACGCGGACGACACCGCGAGGCGGATGCGGTGCCCGGCCGGGAAGGTGTGGCCGATGCCGTTCAGCTCGAAGTCGACCTCGTCCGTGGTGCCGGGGGGCCAGGCGACGGCCTTGTCGCGGCCCTCGCGCGAGGAGAGGCTCAGGACGCCGCGTGTGACGAGTGTGGACGAGCCGTCGGGCGCCACGTCGCACACCCGGACGGCGACCTGCCCGCGCGGTACCTCGCTGGTGATCCGCAGCGTCACCCGCGGCCGGCCGAGGACCTGGATGTCCGAGGGCACCTCGAAGTCGAAGCACGCCGACTTGGCGTCCTCGTCCCGCTGGTCCGGCGGCAGGTCGGCGTCGTTCCCGAAGGGGAAGAAGCGGCCCGCGTCCAGGCCGGTCTGCTGGGGCGACCTCACGATCACGGGCGGGCCCTGAAGGGCGTACGCGAGGGGCGCGACGTTCGGGGACGGCCAGGACGGGTCGCCGACCCAGTGGCCCGGCAGCGTTGGGTAGACGGTGGCGGGCGGGTGCGATTCGCTGATCCAGGAGCGGAGTTTGGGCTCCGCCATGACGCCGTTGTCCACGCCCTTGAGGTGGTGGTCCCACCAGCGGAGGGTCTCCTGGAGGAAGCCGATCGCGGGGCCCGGCGGCAGGCCGCGGTCGGGGTACTGGTGCGACCAGGGGCCGATGATCCCGCGCACCTGCTGGTCGGGCAGGTTCTCTACCAGGCGCAGGACGGTGTCGCGGTACGGGTCGTGCCAGCCGCCCACCGCGAGGACGGCCGCCCGCACGGCGGTGTAGTCCTCGCAGACGCTGCCGTGCTGCCAGTACGCGTCGCGCGTCTGGTGGCCTAGCCAGGTGTGGATGAACGGGTCGACCGCTTCGAGGCGCTTCAGCCACATCGCGCGCCAGCCGTCGCCGACGAACTGCGGGTCGGGCGGCCGCGACACGAAGGCGAGCATGGTCGCCGCCCACGCGTGCATGTCCACCGCGAGGACGGAACCTCCCATGTAGTGCACGTCGTTGTCATAGCGGTCGTCCGTCGAGCAGACCGTGACGACCGCCTTGAGCGGCTCGGGCGCGAGGGCCGCGATCTGGAGGGAGTTGAATCCGCCCCAGGAGATGCCGAACATGCCGACCTTGCCGCTGCACCAGGGCTGTGCGGCCAGCCAGTTGACGACGGCGACCCCGTCCGCGAGCTCCGTCGCGTCGTACTCGTCGCCGGGCAGGCCCTCCGAGTTGCCGTGCCCGCGCACGTCGACGCGTACGGAGGCGTAGCCGTGGCCCGCGTACCAGGGGTGGCGCTGCCAGTCGCGCGGCGCCGTCCAGTCGCTCAGGCGGTACGGAAGGTATTCGAGGATGGCGGGCACCGGCTCGTCGGTCACCGGACGCCAGATGCGGGCGAACAGCGTGGTGCCGTCAGGCAGGGGTACGCGAACGTCCTCGCGGGTCGTCTCGTAGGGGAAGGAGGTGCGGATGGTGATGGCCGGGGTTTCTGACATGGGAGTTACCTCAGTGAACGGGGTGCATGGTCCTGCGCAGCCACGGCGCGAGGGCGACCACGACCAGGCCGATGGCGACGGCGATGGCGCCGTTGACGCCGAAGTACACGGGATTGGAGACCTCGCCGTAGAGCTTCACGGTCTGTGCCTGGATGCCGTTGGCGAGGGCGAGCGACAGGAACCAGAGCGACATGGTCTGGCTGGAGAAGGCCTTCGGGGCGAGCTTCGTCGTCGCCGACATGCCGGAGGTCTCCAGGAGGATGTCGCCGAGGCCGAGCAGCAGATACGAGCCGACGATCCACCAGGCGGCCATCTTGTACGTGTCCCCGCTGTGGCCCGAGGTGGGGATGACCATGAGCAGGAACGACAGACCGCCCAGGATCACACCGAACGCGATCTTGTTGGAGGCGTGCGGCTGGCGCGGCCCCATCCGGGCCCACAGACCGGCCACCACGGGGGCGAGCGCGACCTCGAAGGCGCCGAGCGCGGACGCGTACCAGCCGGCTGGGAAGTGGAAGCCGAGGATCTCGGTCCTGGCGTTCGTCGAGGCCAGCAGGATCATCGTCGAGTACGCCTGGAACAGGATGAAGTTGAAGACCACGGAGGCCAGGAAGAGCACGACGTACGGCTTGAGCCTGCCGCGCTCCTCGGCGGTCACACGGGGGCTGCGGAACATCACCGCGAAGTACACGACCGGCGCGATCACCGATATGACCGTGAGGACGTCCACGAAGCGGTCCATCGTCAGCCGGCCGGCCCACACGAGGACCACGGCGAGTACGGCGACGGCGATCGCGCCCGCGATCATCAGCCGGATGGCGCGCCGCATCCCCTCGGGCGGCAGGGCGTACTCGGCCGCGTGCTTGCGTCCGGCCAGGTGACGCCGCCCGGCGACGTACTGGATGAGACCGAACGTCATGCCGATCGCGGCGGCCGAGAAGCCCCAGTGCCAGCCCTGGTGGTCGCCGAGCCAGCCGGTGATCAACGGGCCCGCGAAGGCGCCGATGTTGATGCCCATGTAGTACAGCGCGAAGCCGGCGTCGCGGCGCTCGTCGTCGGTGCGGTAGAGCTTGCCGACCATGGTGGCGACATTGGGTTTGACCAGGCCGGTTCCCGCGCTGATCAGGCCGAGGCCGACCCAGGTCATGGCCGCCGTCGGCACCGCCATGGCGTAGTGGCCGCAGGCGATCAGGATGCCGCCGTACAGGACCGCGCGGTACGAGCCGAGGATCCGGTCGGCGAGCCAGCCGCCCCCCACCGAGACGAGATAGACGAGGGTTCCGTACGCTGCCGATACGGACGCCGCCGTTCCCGCGGACATGCCCAGGCCACCGTGTGCCACCGTGTCCGCGAAGTAGAGGACGAGGATGGCCTGCATGCCGAGGAACGAGAAACGCTCCCAGACCTCGAGGCCCGACAGCGTGAGCAGGCCGCGCGGCTGGCCGAAGAACGCCTGGTCGTCGCCCGGCGGAGGCTGGTCGCTCGCCGGTTTGTTCGGCTCGGCCTCGGCCGTGGTGCGGGACAAAGGGGAGACTCCCGGTCTACTCGGTCGTATGAGCTGATCAAGAACATACCGGGGGTGTTCGTGGGTCGCTCGGCCTGGTCTGTGCGGGCAGGCCCCCACTGTGATCGAAACGCGACCGGATACGCTGACTTGAGTGATGGCAGCGACACATCGACAAACCGTGTCATCGACCAAATGATCGACCGAGTTCGCCATGTGATCGTCAGCAGACAGGAGAACCTCTCGTGACCGTCGTCGGGACTTTCGGTCTTAGCGTGCGGGACCAGGCTCTCGAAGCCGATGTCCAGGCCGGGTTGGCGGCTGTCGAGGAGGGTCTGCTCGAGGCAACGAAGAGCGAGGTCCCCTTCATCACGGAGGCCGCGCAGCATCTCGTGCGCGCGGGCGGCAAGCGCTTCAGGCCCCTCCTCGCGATGCTCGCCGCGCAGTTCGGCGACCCGTACGCGCCGGGTGTCGTGCCCGCCGCCGTCGTCGTCGAGCTGACGCATCTCGCGACGCTCTACCACGACGACGTGATGGACGAGGCCGACGTGCGCCGCGGCGTCGACAGCGCTAACACCCGCTGGGGCAACTCCGTCGCGGTCCTGACCGGCGACTTCCTCTTCTCGCGCGCCTCCCACATGCTGGCCGACCTCGGGCCCGAGGCCGTCCGCATCCAGGCGGAGGCCTTCGAGCGCCTCGTCACCGGGCAGATCCTGGAGACTGCCGGACCGCGCGACGGCCGCGACCCGGTCGACCACTACCTCGACGTCCTCGGTGGCAAGACCGGCTCACTGATCGCCGTGGCCGTGCGGTTCGGCGCGATGATGGCGGGCGCCGACGAGCGCATCGTGGACGTCCTCGCGCAGTACGGCGAGCGGCTCGGCGTAGCCTTCCAGCTCGCCGACGACGTCCTGGACATCGCCTCCGACTCGCACGAGTCCGGCAAAACCCCCGGCACCGACCTGCGCGAGGGCATTCCCACGCTGCCGGTGCTTCGCCTGCGCGAGCGCGCCGAGCAGCTCGGCCTGCCCGAGGACCGCGCCCTGTGCGAGCTCCTCGACTCCGACCTGACGGATGACGCGCGCCACGCCGAGGCGCTCGAACGGCTGCGCGTCCATCCGTCCCTGGAGCAGGCCCGCAGGGACACCGTGCGGTACGCGGAGGAGGCGCGGGCGACCCTCGCGCCGCTGCCCGAGTGCGACGCGAAGGCGTCCCTTCTGGAGCTGTGCGACGCGGTGGTGCACCGGGCGGGCTGACGCCCTCCCGGCTCACCCCCACCGGGCCGCCACGCGCGGGTCGGCGGGGTCAGTAGCCGTTGCTGCTCGACCCCGCGCTGCCCTGCGCCCTGGCGCCGGTGGGTGTCGCCGCGAACCATGTGCCGTCCACGCCCCGCCCGTACGCCTCCTTCGGCTCGTCGTCCTTGGCGTAGCGGTGGAGCGGCCGGCCCGCGAGGGTGATCCGGGTGGTGCCGTCCGGCCGTTTCACCGTCGGGACCAGCTTCTTGTCGACGCCCTTGACCGTGACGTTCCTGGCGTCGGTGGTCGTGGCGGCCGGCCAGAGCTTGGCGCAGTTGTCGAAGCAGGTCACCTTGTCGGCAAGCGGCACGGGCTGCTCTCCGGCACCGGCGAGATCCTGCGGCTGAACATCGTCGTTGGCGTGTCCCCTACGGGATGGGGGAGGCGACGCCCTCCCGTGTCATACCGCGGGAGTACGCGGAGTTGATCCTTGGGTCTGACGCTTCCGGCCGGCCGATTTGGTCAGATTGATAGCACCACTCCCGACCAGTTCGGGTGAGAATGGCGGCTTGGGGTGGACAGACGAGCAAGGACGGTAGGCCGCCGCCCAACACGGAGGTAGGGCAACAACATGGCACCGTACGAATCCGAAAGCGCCGGTCGTCGCAAGGCGACCCGCTATGTGGTCCCGGTCGCGGTGGTGGGGGTGGCCGCGGCGACGATCGGGCTCGTCCCCGCGCTGGCCGACTCCGGCAATCCCGATCTGCCGAAGATCAGCGCACAGCAGCTCATCGAGAAGATCGCCAAGTCGGACGTGCAGCAGATGTCCGGCACGGTGAAGATCTCCACGGATCTCGGACTCCCGTCCCTGGGCGGTATGGCGGGCGGCTTCACCCCGGGCGCCGGCGGCTCCTCGGACGGCAAGGCGGGCTCCTCCGCCGACCCGCAGTCCAAGTTGACGGAGCTGGCCACCGGCACGCACACGCTGCGTATCGCGGCGGACGGGGCAGACCGGCACAAGCTGTCCGTCCTGGACAGCGCCGCCGAGTACAGCGTGATCCACAACGGCGACGAGGTCTGGGCCTACGACAGCGCGTCGAACGAGGCGTACCACACCAAGGACGCCGCTGCCGCAGGTGACCGGGCCGCGAAGCACCGCAAGGGCGAGACGCCGAAGGGTGTCCCGGCCACGCCGAAGGAGCTCGCGGACGAGGTCCTGAAGGCGTCCGGCAAGACGACGTCGATCTCCGTGGAAGGCACCTCGCAGGTCGCGGGGCGTGACGCGTACAAGCTGCTCGTCAAGCCGAAGCAGGCCGGCTCGACGGTCGGCGGGATCACGATCTCGGTGGACGCGAAGACCGGTGTGCCGCTGAAGTTCACGCTGACGCCCGCGGGCGGCGGCAAGGCGGTCGTGGACGCGGGCTTCACCAAGGTGGACTTCTCCAAGCCGGCCGCTTCGACGTTCGACTTCACCCCGCCGAAGGGCGCCAAGGTCACCGAGGGCGACGACCTCAAGGCGCGGGACAAGTCCCACGCGCCCAAGGACATGCCCAAGGACATGCCCAAGGACATGCCGAAGGAGCTGGGGGACGCTCAGGGCGGCGGCATGAAGGACCTGAAGGTCATCGGTGAGGGCTGGACGTCCATCGCCGAGCTGAAGCTGCCCGGCGGGCAGGGCCTGCCGACGGGCGGCTCGGCCTCGGGCGATGTCCCGCCGGAGGCACAGAAGTTCATGGACGCGCTCGGCGACCATGTGACAGGCAAGTTCGGCTCGGGCACGGTCTTCTCGACGCGCCTGGTCAACGCTCTCGTCACGGACGACGGCAAGGTCTACGCGGGCGCGGTCACCAAGGACGCGCTCGTGAAGGCGGCGAACGCGGCGCAGTAGCCGTACGCGGCACGAGAGTTGGCAGGCAGGAGTGGAGGCGCCGGTCCCGGTGCCTCCACTCCCGCACTCCACCAGGACCGACGGGCACGACGGGAGCGAGATGGCGGCGAGCACTGCCGAGCAGTCCGTGATCGAGACGCGGGCTCTCACCAAGCGCTACGGCGGCGACCAGTTGGCGGTCGACGGCCTCGACCTCACCGTCCCCGCCGGCAGCGTCTTCGGCTTCCTCGGGCCGAACGGCTCGGGCAAGACCACCACCATCCGCATGCTGATGGGCCTGATCGAGCCGACGTCCGGCACGGCCAGCGTCCTCGGCCTCCCCATGCCCCGCGCCACGCGGACGGTCCTCCCGCACGTCGGCGCGCTCATCGAGGGCCCCGCCCTGTACGGGTTCCTGTCCGGCCGGGACAACCTCGTCCGGTACGACTCCGCGGATCCGGCCGCCGACCCCCGCACCCGCCGCGCCCGCGTCGCCACCGCGCTCGACCGGGTGGGCCTGACGGCCGCCGCGGGCAAGAAGGCGAAGGCGTACTCGCTCGGCATGAAGCAGCGCCTCGGGCTCGCGGCCGCGCTGCTCCAGCCCCGCAGACTCCTCGTGCTCGACGAGCCGACGAACGGCCTCGATCCGCAGGGCATGCGCGAAATCCGTTCCCTGGTGCGGGAGCTGGCGTCGGACGGCACGACGGTCTTCCTCTCCTCGCACCTCCTCGATGAGATCGAGCAGGTCTGCACGCACGCGGCCGTGATGGCGCGGGGCCGGCTCATCACGCAGGGTCCGGTCGCCGAGCTGGCGGCGGGCGTCCGAGGCCGGCTCGTGGTCACGACCCCCGACCCGGGCGACGCGGCGCGCGTCCTGAAGGAGCGCGGCATCGCGGACCTGACCGTGACGGACGACCAGGTGACCGGCGAGCCGCCCGGTCCGGGCACCGACCTCGCCGAGCTGAACGCCGCGCTGGTCACCGCGGGTGTCCGTGTCCGCGGCTTCGGACTCGAACGGGCTTCGCTGGAGGACGCGTTCGTGGCCCTGACGGGAGAGGGATTCGATGTCGCAGGCTGAGGCCACGGCCGCCGGCACCACCGACACCGCCGTGACGGACGCGTCGCCCGTGCGGAAGAGGATCTGGACGCTGGGCCTGTTCCGCAGCGAGCTGGTCACCACGTTCCGCCGCTGGCGCACGATCGCCCTGCTCGCCGTCCTGGCCGGGGTGCCCATCCTCGTCGGGATCGCCGTGAAGATCGAGACGAGCGGCAGTTCACCGGCCGCGGGCGGCGGCGGGGGAGGACCCGCGTTCATCGCGCAGATCACCAACAACGGCCTGTTCCTGGTCTTCACGTCGCTCGCCGCGACGCTCCCGTTCTTCCTGCCGATGGCCGTCGGGGTGATCGCGGGCGACGCGATCGCCGGGGAGGCGAACGCGGGGACGCTGCGCTATCTGCTCGTCGCCCCCGCGGGCCGCACCCGTCTGCTGCTCACCAAGTACGCGACGACGATGACGTTCTGCCTGGTCGCGACGTTGGTCGTGGCGGTGACGGCGCTCGCCACGGGTGTCCTGCTCTTCCCGCTCGGCGACCTCGTCACGATCTCCGGCACCCGGATCGGCTTCGGCGAGGGACTCGTACGGGCCCTGCTGATCGCCCTCGTCGTGGCCGCGTCACTCGTCGGGATCGCCGCGCTCGGACTGTTCGTCTCGACCCTCACCAACAGCGGGATCGCGGCGATGGCGACGACGGTGGGCCTGCTCATCACCGTCCAGATCCTCGATCAGATCCCCCAGCTGCACGCGATCCAGCCGTACCTGTTCTCGCACCACTGGCTGTCCTTCGCCGACCTGATGCGCGAGCCGGTCTACTGGGACGACCTGCTCAAGAACCTGGGCCTCCAGGGCCTGTACGCGGCCGTGTTCGGCTCAGCGGCGTGGGCGCGCTTCACGGCGAAGGACATCACGGCGTAACCAACTGCCGTGCTACCGCACCTCGTACGGGAAGCGGGCGATCTCCGGTTGCCGTTCGGGCGCGAAGAACGTCTTGGCGCGCAGTAGCGCCTCCTCGTCCTTGAGCACGTCGCCGGGCTTGCTGCCGTTGCCGAGCAGGACGCCGCCGAAGCGCATGCCCATGTACGCGGCCGAGTTGCGCAGCGTGCCGACCAGCGGGTCCGCGACGACCTGCTCCTCGTGGGCGAGCGCCGTCACGCCCCACAGGGTGCGCCCTTCGAGGGTCGCCTTGAAGTCGATGCCGGGGGTGCGCAGCCAGCCCGACCAGTGGTCGAGGTAGCGCTTGGTGGGGGCCGAGAGGGAGTACCAGTACAGCGGCGACGCGATGACGATGTCGGTGGCTTCGAGGGTCGCGTCCAGGAGCAGCGCCGTGTTGTCGCCGGTGGGCCGGGCGTGGTCGCTGTCGTGGCGCAGGTCCTCGAAGTCGGGGAGGGGGTGCGCGGTGAGGTCGATCCAGCGCTGCCCGACCTCGGGGGAGAGCTGCTCGGCGGCCTTGCGGGCCAGGATCTCGGTGTTTCCTTGGCCGCGGCTGCTGCCGAGCAGAAAGAGGAACGTGCGGGACATAGGGCACTCCGGGGTCGGTTGGTCGCGCCGATTACCTGCACATGCAGTTTATGCATGCGCAAGTAATCCCGTCCAGAGGGTTCGCCGGGGTCCGGGGGTCACGGCGGCTCGCGTAGTCCGCCGCTGCGGCCGTCTCCTCTTCCGCGCTCGTGTCGGGGGCGTGCGGGATCAGGCGGCCGGCTCGCGCCGCGGATCCGTCTGCGGCTCCGACTGCGACTGGGTCTGCGACTGGGTCTGCGACTGGGTCTGCGACTGGGTCTGTGCCTGGGGATTCGTCGTCGACTCCGGCACCGTCTCCGGGGCCGTCACCCGTGCCTCCTGCTCGGCAAGCGCGATCCGCCCCCGCCGGGCCGTCCGCAGCGCGTCCCACGTCAGGAGCGTGAGCGCCACCCACACGAGAGCGAAGCCCGCCCAGCGTTCGGCGGGCATCGCCTCGTGGAAGTACAGGATGCCGAGCAGGAACTGGAAGACCGGCGCCAGGTACTGGAGCAGCCCCAGCGTCGACAGCGGTACGCGGATCGCGGCGGCGCCGAAGCAGACCAGGGGGATCGCGGTGACCAGGCCCGTCGCCGCGAGCAGCGTGGCGTGGCCCGCGCCGTCGCCGAAGGTGGACTCGCCCTGCGCGCCGATCCACAGCAGATAGGCGAGCGCGGGCACGAACTGGATCGCGGTCTCGGCGGCGAGCGACTCCAGGCCGCCGAGGTTGACCTTCTTCTTCACCAGGCCGTACGTGGCGAAGGAGAAGGCGAGGCAGAGGGAGATCCAGGGCGGCTGCCCGTATCCGAAGGCGAGGACGAGGACCGCGGCGAGGCCGACGCCGACCGCCGCCCACTGCGCGGGCCGCAGTCGCTCGCCCAGGAGCAGGACGCCCATGGCGATGGTGACCAGCGGATTGATGAAGTAGCCGAGCGAGGCCTCGACGACATGGCCCGCGTTCACGGCCCAAATGTAGACGCCCCAGTTGACCGTGATGACGGCCGCGGCGACGGTGACGAGTGCCAGCCTGCGCGGGTTGCGCAGCAGCTCACCGGCCCAGGCCCAGCGGCGCACGAAGAGCAGGGCGATGCCGACCACGGCCAGCGACCACACCATCCGGTGGGCGAGGATCTCACCGGCGCCGGCGGGCTTGAGCAGGGGCCAGAACAGGGGCACCAGGCCCCACATTCCGTAGGCCGCGATGCCGTTCAACAGTCCTGTGCGCTGTTCGCTTCTCGACTGCCCAGCCTCCACGGCCCCTCCTCCACACGCGCGGACGCCCCGTGGCGGCCACCCATGAAGGTAGCGCCGCGGGGCACCGGCTGTCATGTCCGTATCTCTATACGGTCATGACAGGACATCTGTGCAGGTGGGAGACCGCCCGTTCCTAGGCGAGCGCGGCCTTGATCGCGTCCGCGAGCGGGGTGGTGGGGCGGCCGGTCAGCCGGGACAGGTCGCCGCCGGTGGCGGCGAGCAGGCCCTGCTCGATGGCGGTGTCGACGCCGACGAAGATGTCGGCGACGGGCGCGGGCAGTCCGGCGCCGAGCAGGATCTCCCGGTTCTGCTCGGGCGTGACGGAGTTGTACGTGATCGTCCGGCCGGTCTGCTTCGACAGCTCGGCGGCGTACTCCGCGAAGGACCAGGCGACGTCGCCGCTCAGCTCGTACGCCTGGTTCTCGTGGCCCTCGCCGGTGAGGACGGCCACCGCGGCGGCGGCGTAGTCGGCGCGGGAGGCGGAGGCGACGCGGCCCGCGCCCGCGGAGGCGGTGACGGCGCCGTGCTCCAGGACCGGGGCGAGGTTCTCGGTGTAGTTCTCGTGGTACCAGCCGTTGCGCAGGAACGTGTACGGCAGACCGGAGTCGAGGATCGCCTGCTCGGTCACCTTGTGCTCGGCCGCCAGGTCGAAGTCGGCACCGGGCCCGCCGAGGACGCCCGTGTACGCCAGCAGCGCGACGCCCGCGCCCTTCGCGGCGTCGATCACGGCCTGGTGCTGCGCCACGCGCTGCCCGACCTCGCTGCCGGAGATCAGCAGGCCCCTGTCCCCGGTGGCGAAGGCCCCGGTCAGCGTCTCGGGCGCGCTGTAGTCGGCGATCCGCAGCTCGACGCCGCGGGCGGCGAGGCCGGCGGCCTTCTCCTTGTCGCGGACGACGGCGGCGATGCGCTCCGCCGGGACGCCGGCGGCGAGGAGGCCGTCGATGACGAGACGGCCGAGGTGTCCGGTGGCTCCGGTGACGACGATGCTCATGTCTGGAATCTCCTCTTAGGGGGTTATCTGACCTTAGGGGCTTATCTGGTACCGAGCCTACGGGTAGCGCTAACTATTGGAAAGTACCCACTTTGAAGTAAGGTACTGGCATGGCAGTAAGTAAGGGGAGTTCCGGCGGCGAGGACATGTGCCCGTACCGCCTCGTGCTCGAACACGTCACCAGTCGCTGGGGCGTCCTCGTCCTGATCGCCCTTGAGGAGCGCTCGTACCGGTTCAGTGAGCTGCGCCGGGAGATCGGCCGCGTCAGCGAGAAGATGCTCACGCAGACGCTCCAGACCCTGGAGCGCGACGGCATGGTGTACCGCGACGCGAAGCCGGTCATCCCGCCGCGCGTGGACTACTCGCTCACCGGCCTCGGCCGCGAGGCGGCGGAACAGGTCCGCACGCTGGCGACCTGGACGGAACGCCGCATGGAAGCGGTGGCGCAGGCCCGCAGCGCATACGACGAGACCCGCGCCCCGTAGGGGGACGCGGGTCTGTTCGGGTGCGGGGGCGACTAGCCGACGACGGTCCAGGTGTCGCCGCCGGCGAGCAGGGCGGCCAGGTCGCCCTTTCCGTTCTGTTCGATTGCTTCGTCGAGCTGGTCGGACATCTGCACGTCGTAGACGGGCCGCTCGGTGGAGCGGAAGACGCCGATGGGGGTGTGGTGCAGGGTGTGCGGGTCGGCCAGGCGGGACAGGGCGAACGCGGTGGTGGGTGAGGCCGTGTGTGCGTCGTGGACGAGGATCTGTGACTGGTTGTCCTCGTTCACGTCGACGACCTCCAGGTCACCGGTCTGCGGGTCCCGTACGACGCCCTTGGCGAGGTCGGTGCCGAAGCGGATCGGCTGCCCGTGTTCGAGGCGGATGACCGCCTCCTCGGCCTGTTGCTTGTCTTTGAGGACTTCGAAGGCGCCGTCGTTGAAGATGTTGCAGTTCTGGTAGATCTCGACGAGGGCGGTGCCGGGGTGGGCGGCCGCCTGCCGCAGCACGTCGGTGAGGTGTCTGCGGTCGGAGTCGACGGTGCGGGCCACGAAGGAGGCTTCCGCGCCCAGTGCGAGGGAGACCGGGTTGAAGGGTGCGTCGAGGGAGCCCATCGGCGTGGACTTGGTGATCTTGCCGACCTCGGAGGTGGGGCTGTACTGGCCCTTGGTGAGCCCGTAGATCCGGTTGTTGAACAGGAGGATCTTCAGGTTCACGTTGCGGCGCAGGGCGTGGATGAGGTGGTTGCCGCCGATGGACAGGGCGTCGCCGTCTCCGGTGATCACCCACACGGACAGGTCGCGGCGGCTGGAGGCCAGGCCGGTCGCGATGGCCGGGGCGCGGCCGTGGATGGAGTGCATCCCGTAGGTGTTCATGTAGTACGGGAAGCGGGAGGAGCAGCCGATGCCCGAGACGAAGACGATGTTCTCCTTCGCCAGGCCGAGTTCGGGCATGAAGCCCTGCACGGCGGCGAGGATCGCGTAGTCACCGCAGCCGGGGCACCAGCGCACTTCCTGGTCGGACTTGAAGTCCTTCATGGACTGCTCGGCCTCGGCCTTGGGTACCAGCGAGAGCGCCTCGATCGTGCCCGTGCCTTTCGTGCCGGTGTCAGCCATGGATGGCCTCCTTGAGAGCCGTGGCGAGCTGCTCGGCCTTGAACGGCATGCCGTTGACCTGGTTGTAGGAGTGGGCGTCCACCAGATATCTGGCCCGGATGAGGGTGGCGAGCTGGCCGAGGTTCATCTCCGGGACGACGACGCGTTCGTAGCGGGCGAGGACCTCGCCGAGGTTCTTCGGGAACGGGTTGAGGTGGCGCAGATGGGCCTGCGCGATGTTCTCGCCCGCCGTGCGCAGCCGGCGCACCGCCGCGGTGATCGGTCCATAGGTCGAACCCCAGCCCAGCACCAGGGTGTCGGCGTCGCCGCGGGCGTCGTCGACCTCGATGTCCGCCACCTCGATCCCGTCGATCTTGGCCTGCCGGGTGCGGACCATGAACTCGTGGTTGGCTGGATCGTAGGAGATGTTGCCTGTGCCGTCCTGTTTCTCGATCCCGCCGATACGGTGTTCAAGACCCGGCGTGCCCGGGATCGCCCACGGGCGGGCCAGGGTTTTCGCATCGCGCTTGTACGGCCAGAACACCTCCGCACCGTCCGCGTCGGTGTGATTCGGCCCCGACGCGAACTGGGTCCGCAGATCGGGGAGTTGGTCGATCTCCGGGATGCGCCACGGCTCCGACCCGTTGGCCAGATAGCCGTCCGAGAGGAGGAACACCGGGGTCCGGTAGGTGATCGCGATCCGGGCCGCCTCGATCGCCGCGTCGAAACAGTCCGCCGGCGTCTTCGGCGCCACCACCGGAACCGGCGCCTCACCGTTACGCCCGTACATCGCCTGCAGCAGATCCGCCTGCTCGGTCTTCGTCGGCAGACCCGTCGAGGGGCCGCCGCGCTGGATGTCCACGACCAGGAGCGGCAGTTCGAGGGAGACCGCGAGCCCGATCGTCTCCGACTTCAGCGCCACACCGGGACCGGAAGTCGTCGTGACGGCCAGGGAACCGCCGAACGCCGCACCCAGCGCCGCCCCGATCCCAGCGATCTCGTCCTCCGCCTGGAACGTGCGCACACCGAAGTTCTTGTGCTTCGACAGCTCATGCAGGATGTCCGAGGCCGGCGTGATCGGATACGAGCCCAGATACAACGGCAGGTCCGCCTGCCGGGACGCCGCGATCAACCCGTAGGACAGCGCCAGATTCCCCGAAATGTTGCGGTAGGTGCCCGTCGGGAACGCGGACGCGGCCGGGGCGACCTCGTAGGAGACCGCGAAGTCCTCCGTCGTCTCACCGAAGTTCCAGCCCGCATGAAAAGCCGCGATGTTCGCCTCCGCGATCTGCGGCTGCTTCGCGAACTTCGAACGCAGGAACCTCTCCGTGCCCTCGGTCGGCCGGTGATACATCCACGACAGCAGACCCAGCGCGAACATGTTCTTCGAACGGCCCGCGTCCTTACGCGACAGCTCGAACTCCTCCAGCGCCTGAACCGTCAGCGTCGTCAACGGCACCCGATGCACCTGATAGCCGTCCAGCGAACCGTCCTCCAGCGGAGACGTGCCGTAACCGACCTTCTGCATCGCCCGCTTGGTGAACTCGTCCGTGTTGACGATGATCTCCGCACCACGCGGCACATCCGCGATGTTCGCCTTCAGCGCCGCCGGATTCATCGCCACCAAAACATTCGGCGCGTCACCCGGCGTCAGAATGTCATGGTCCGCGAAATGCAACTGGAACGACGACACACCCGGCAACGTGCCCGCGGGCGCCCGAATCTCGGCGGGAAAGTTCGGCAGCGTGGACAGATCATTCCCGAACGACGCCGTCTCCGAAGTGAACCGGTCACCCGTCAGCTGCATACCATCGCCCGAGTCACCCGCGAACCGAATGATCACCCGGTCCAGACGCTGCACGTCCTTGTCGTTCGCGTGTTTGCGCTGCTCTCCGACCACTGCGCCATCGGCCTGCTCGGCCGGGCTACTGACCTGGCTGGTCACTGAACTGGACCTCCCTCGAGGCGGCTCTGCGGGAGCGGCCGGCCGACCGGCCTCTCCATGGCCCACCCTACGTCTGTAAGGGTCGCCTTCCCTGGTTAGTTCGCATGGTGGACGCGACAATGAGACACCCTGATGACCTTGTTTGGCATGATTTACCCACCCCCATGGCCCCCTGTTCGAAGACGCGCCCACTCATCCTTTGGTTCTAGGACCGGCTCAGGGCCGACCCCGGAGCCGGCCCTGGAATCGACACTGGAGCCGGCCCTGAAGTCGGCCCGGAGCGCCCTGGAGTCCGCCAACCGATTCCCGCCATATCTGACAGAGTGTCAGGTCTTCACGAGTTCAGGTAGGTGAGCACCGCCAGAACACGCCGGTGATCCCCGTCACTCGGGGACAGCCCCAGCTTCAGGAAGATATTGCTGACGTGCTTCTCCACCGCGCCGTCGCTCACGACCAGTTGACGCGCGATCGCCGAGTTCGTCCGACCCTCGGCCATCAGGCCGAGCACCTCGCGCTCACGCGGGGTCAGCCCCGCCAGCACGTCCTGCTTGCGGCTGCGCCCAAGGAGCTGGGCCACCACCTCGGGGTCGAGCGCCGTACCGCCCTGCGCCACTCGCACGACCGCGTCCACGAACTCGCGCACCTCGGCCACCCGGTCCTTGAGCAGATAGCCCACACCGTGGCTGGAACCGGCGAGCAGTTCGGTCGCGTACTGCTCCTCCACGTACTGCGAAAGGACCAGCACCCCGAGCCCCGGGTGCTGCTTGCGCAGCAGGACCGCGGCGCGCACGCCCTCGTCCGTGTGGGTCGGCGGCATCCGCACGTCGGCGACCACGACGTCCGGCAGCGCGTCCTGCGCGGCCAGGTCGGTGATGGTCTTGACCAGCGCGTCCCCGTCGCCCACGCCTGCCACCACGTCGTGCCCGCGGTCGGTCAGCAACCGGGTCAGGCCCTCCCTGAGCAGCACTGAATCCTCGGCGATGACCACTCGCACTCTGTCCTCCACGTTTCTCGGCCCCCCACAGCCCGTCCCACCCGTTCAACAGCCACCAGCATCCCAGCATCCGGACGGTCCCGGGCCGTGGCGCCGGGATTGGCCGTGAAGAGGAAGGACACGCGTGTGCGGTGCACCCCGGGAAGAGGTGCACCGCACACGCGGGAGCTGGTCGTCAGGCGCGCCGCCACGGCAGTTCCGCCGTGATCCGGGTCGGGCCCACCGCCGGTGAGTCCACCAGGAGGATCCCGTCGACGGCGTCGAGCCGCTCGGCGAGCCCGGCGAGGCCGGAGCCGGCGGCGGCGTGGGCGCCGCCCACCCCGTTGTCCGTCACCTGGAGCATCAGCCGGTCCTCGACCCGCCACACGTCGACCGTGGCGCGTGTCGCCCGGCTGTGCTTGCTGACGTTCTGCAGGAGCTCGCTGACCGTGAAGTAGGCGATGCCCTCGATGGCCGGGGCCGGCCGCGCGGGCAGGTCGACCTCGACCTGCACCGGAACCGTGCAGCGGGAGGCCACGGAGGACAGGGCCGCGTCCAGGCCGCGGTCGGTCAGGATGGCGGGGTGGATGCCGCGGGCCAGATCCCGCAGCTCCTGGAGCGCCGTCTTCACCTCGCCGTGCGCCTCGTCCACCATGCGCGCCGCCTCCTGCGGGTCCTCCGTCAGCTTCTCCTTGGCGAGCCCCAGATCCATCGCGAGGCTGACCAGGCGGGCCTGTGCGCCGTCGTGCAGGTCGCGCTCGATACGGCGCAGGTCGGCAGCGGCCGTGTCGACGACGACGCCGCGGTCCGACTCCAGCTGCACGACGCGCGTGGCAAGCCGCGACGGGCCGAGCAGCCCGCCCACCAGTGCCCGGTCCACGGAGGCCAGCGCCCTGATGATCCACGGCGTCGCGAGCGTGATCAGCAGGCCGACCGCCGCGGTGACGGTGATCTCGAAGGGGTTGTCCAGGTAGATGTTGTGCGCGCCGTCGCCGTAGAGCTGGATCCCGCCCTGGCCGGTGTACATGGGGAAGACCCACTGCCACAGCGGATACGTGAGCAGGGACCAGCCCACCGTCCAGAAGACCAGCGCGACGTTGAACGCGAAGACCGCCCACGGGAAGTGCACGACCGTGTACAGCAGGTTGCGCCACGACTCGCCGCTCTTGAGGAAGGCGCCCATCCACGCCATCGGGCCGTGCGTGCGGGGCCGCAGCGGGACCGGCGTGCCGACGTCGATGCCGAGCAGTGCGCGCGCCCTGGCCCGCTCCATCGCGGCGAATCCGCGCGCCCCGGCGAGGGCGGCGGCCAGCACCGGGATGCCAAGGAACGTGATCAGCAGGCCGGCGCCGAGCGACACCATCGTCACCGCGTACACGAACGTGATGATGCTGAGCGGGAGGCTCAGGAGCAGATAGCCGAGCTCGCGGAACGTACGGGCCTCGAACGGCGCGCGCAGCCCGGCCGGGAGACGGCGGCGCCGTTCCCCGGCCACCGCGTCGTCGCGGTAGCCGTGTCCCTGTCCGTACTGCGTGGGCGTGATCATCGGTGAGGTCCGTCCGTTCTGCTCGTCCGCCTGGTACTTCCAGACTCCTCGCGGCGACGCCTCGCGACCATGGAGCCGGTCGGCGTCTTGGACCGGGGGTTTTCCCTACCCCGCCGGCCGCAGCCGTGCCGCTTACGCGGGTGTGCGGTCGCGCCAGGGCAGCTCCGCGGTCACCGTCGTCGGACCGCCCTCCGGCGAGTCCACGACGAACAGGCCGTCCACCGCGCCGAGCCGGTCCGCGAGGCCCGACATGCCCGTGCCCTTGTCGAGGCTCGCGCCGCCGCGCCCGTCGTCCTGCACCTGGATCAGCAGCCGGTCCGCGGAGCGCCACACGTCGACCGACGCCGACCGCGCACCGCTGTGTTTGCTGACGTTCTGCAGCAGCTCGGACACCGTGAAGTACGCGATGCCCTCGATCGCCGCGGCGGGCCGCTGAGGCAGGTCCGCCGTGACCTTCACCGGAACCGTGCAGCGCGAGGCCACGGAGGAGAGTGCCGCGTCCAGGCCGCGGTCGGTGAGGACCGCCGGGTGGATGCCGCGGGCCAGATCGCGCAGCTCCTGAAGCGCCAGCTTCACCTCGCCGTGTGCCTCGTCGACCATGGCGGCAGCGGCGTCCGGGTCCTCGAGGAGCTTCTCCTTCGCAAGACCGAGGCCCATCGCGAGGTTGACCAGGCGGGCCTGTGCGCCGTCGTGCAGGTCGCGCTCGATGCGGCGCAGGTCGGCGGCGGCCGTGTCGACGACGACGCCCCGGTCCGACTCCAGCTCGGCGATCCGCCGCTCCAGTTCGTCCGACGGCGACAGGAGCGCCCGCGCCATCGCCCGGTCCGCGTTGGTCAGGCCCCGCACGATGAACGGGAGCACCGGCCACAGCACGAAGAGACCGGTCAGCGTGATGGCGAACGTGAGCACACCCCACGGCAGCCGTATGAACTCGTAGAGCACCGCCCGCCAGCCCACCGGGTCCTTCAGGCCGGACCACAGCCGGCCGAAGAAGCCCTCGTCGCGGCTGCGCGGCAGCGGGCTCGGCTCCTCGATGCGCAGTCCGAGCAGCGCGCGGGCCCGCCCCCGCTCCGCCTTGCCGAGCTGACGCGCGCCGAGCAGACCGGCCGCGAGAACGGGCAGACCGATCACCGTCACGGCCAGGCCGACGCCGGTGGCCAGCATCGTCACGACATAGATGAAGCCGAGCACGGCGATCGGCAGATTGCTGAGGAGATACGCGATCTCCTTCCAGGTGTGCCGGTCGAAGGCGAAGCGCGGGGCCGGCGGACGGTCCACGTCCGGCTCTGTGGTGACGATGCGAGCGGTCATATGCGACAGCGTGCCCGGCCGGGCGCCGGGGCGCCATGAGGCGGGCTGCCGGACCCGACGGGGGATAACCCCACCTCAACCCTGGACGCCTGCTTACCGTCTCTTTAACAGGCCCTAGACTCCCGTGCGTACAGATCGTCGAACACCACGGAGCGAGGGGCGGACGTGCCGGAATCGACCATCGTCGCCGCGGGCTACTTCCAGACGTACTCTGTAGTCGGCGCAATTGCCGTCGTGGGCGTCCTGTTCGTGGCCGTCGCCTTCGGCGCGGGGCGGCTGCTGAGGCCGGTGGTCCCGACCCCCGAGAAACTCCTGACGTACGAGTGCGGAGTCGACCCCGTCGGCGAAGGCTGGGCCCACACCCAGGTCCGCTACTACGTCTACGCGTTCCTCTACGTCGTCTTCGCCGTCGACTCGATCTTCCTCTTCCCGTGGGCGACCGTCTTCGCCGATCCGCAGTTCGGCGCGGCGACGCTCGTGGAGATGTTCATCTTCCTCGGCTTCCTCGCCGTGGGCCTGCTGTACGCATACAAGAAGGGCGTCCTCACATGGACGTGACCCCCTCGGAGCCCGTGCTCCTGCCGGAGCCCGTCAGCCCGAAGAAGCTGGGTGTGCTGTCCCGCCTGGCCCCCGAGCCGATGAAGGTGGTCCTCAACTGGGGCCGCCGCTACTCGCTCTGGGTCTTCAACTTCGGCCTGGCCTGCTGCGCCATCGAGTTCATCGCGGCGTCCATGGCGCGGCACGACTTCATCCGCCTCGGCGTCATCCCCTTCGCGCCGGGCCCGCGCCAGGCCGACCTGATGGTCGTCTCCGGCACGGTCACGGACAAGATGGCCCCGGCCGTGAAGCGCCTGTACGAGCAGATGCCCGAGCCCAAGTACGTCATCTCGTTCGGCGCCTGCTCCAACTGCGGCGGCCCGTACTGGGACTCGTACTCGGTCACCAAGGGCGTCGACCAGATCATCCCGGTCGATGTGTACGTGCCCGGGTGCCCGCCCCGGCCGGAGGCGCTGCTCCAGGGCATCCTCAAGCTTCAGGAGAAGATCGCGCGCGAGTCGCTCGGCGAGCGCTACGGCGCCGACGCGGCGGCGGGACGGCCGTCGGCGGCCGCCCTCAGCAGCGGCCTCGTGAAGCCGCCGGTCCCGACGCGCGACGACTCCGGGGAGGGCGAGCGGTGACCGGCTGGCTGCCCCGACCCGTCGAGGAGATCTTCGGCCCCGACGCCACGGCTGAGGAGTCGTACGAGGTCCTCACCGTCGATGTTCCCGCGGCCACGTGGATCGCCGCCCTCGAAACGGCCCGCACCACGCTGGGCTGCACCTACTTCGACTGGCTGAGCGCGGTCGACGAGCCCGGCACCGGGTTCCGCGTCTGCGCGCACGTCGTCGCCCTGTCTCCCGTACGCCGACTGCTCCTGCGCACGACCGTGCCGCACGACGCCCCCGTCCTGGCCACCGCGGTCGACGTGTACGCGGGCGCGGGCTGGCACGAGCGCGAGACGCACGAGATGTTCGGCGTCCGCTTCGAGGGCCACCCGCACCTGGTGCCGCTCCTCCTCCCCGACGGCTTCGAGGGCCATCCCCTGCGGAAGGACTTCGTGCTCGCGGCGCGGGTCGTGAAGGCGTGGCCGGGAGCCAAGGAGCCGGGGGAGTCTGCGGGGCACGGCGCGCCGAAGCGGCGTCAGATGCTGCCGCCGGGTGTTCCGGACCCGAACGAGTGGGGCCCGCTGAAGGGCCAGCTTCCGCCCGCCCCGGCCCGCCCGGCCCGTGGCGCGGCGCGCGCGGCGGGCGACCGTCCGGTGCGGCGGACGCGCACGGCGGGGGAGGGGTCGGCCAGCCAGGCCGCCCCGGCTGGCACGGATGCGGCGGCTGCCGCACCCCCGAGGCGCTCGCGGAGCGCGTCGCAGGGGTCGGCTTCGCAGACGTCGCCAACTCCTGAGGCCCCTGCGGCACCGGAGGTCCCTGCGGCACCGGAGAGCCCTGCGGCGCCCAAGACTCCCGCGGCGCCGAAACCCGACGCCGCGGGCAAGTCCGGCGGCACCGGTGACGCGCCCTGGCACCACGCCCGCCCGGCCTTCGACGAGCCGAAACCGGCCACGCCCGAGGAGCCCACGCCTGAAACACCGGACGCCCCGGACGACGCACCGGATGCTCCGGCTACCTCGGAAGCTCCGGATGCTCCGGCTACCTCCGAGGCCCCGGACGCCCCGGCCACCCCCGAGGCCCCGGACGCCCCGGCCACCCCCGAAGCCCCCGAAACCCCCTCAGGAGGAACGGAGTGAACGACGTTCTCGACGTCGCTCTGCGGCTCATCGTCGTCTTCGTCGCCTTCCTCGTCCTGCCCCTCGTCGTCGGCCAGACCGAGCACAAGGTGATGGCGCACATGCAGGGCCGACTCGGCCCGATGTACGCGGGCGGCTTCCACGGGTGGGCCCAGCTCGTCGCCGACGGCGTGAAGTTCGCGCAGAAGGAAGACGTCGTCCCCGCCGACGCGGACCGCCGCATCTTCCAGCTGGCGCCCGCAGTCGCGCTCCTGCCGTACCTCCTCGTCCTGCTCGCCATCCCCATCGGCCCGAGCGAGGGCGCGGTCGGCCAGGTCGTCGACGCCGGCATCTTCTTCGTACTCGCCGTCATGGGCGTCGGAGTGCTCGGCTCGCTCATGGCGGGCTGGGCGTCGGCCAACAAGTTCTCCCTCCTGGGCGGCCTGCGCACCGCCGCGCAGCTCCTCGCCTACGAACTGCCGATGCTGCTCGCCGCCGCCTCGGTCGCGATGGCCGCCGGCACCGTCTCGCTGCCCGGCATCGTCGACGCGTTCGAGTGGTGGTGGGTGCCGTGGCAGATCGTCGGCGCTCTCGTCTTCTTCGTGGCGGGCCTCGCCGAACTCCAGCGCCCGCCCTTCGACATGCCGGTCGCCGACTCCGAGATCATCTTCGGCGCCTACACCGAGTACACGGGCCTGCGCTTCGCCCTGTTCCTGCTCGCCGAGTACGCAGGGATCGTCGTCCTGTGCGGACTCACCACTGTCCTGTTCCTGGGCGGCTGGCACGGGCCGTGGGGCGCCGACGGCCTCGGCTGGGTCTGGACGCTGCTGAAGACCGCCGTCCTCGCGTTCGTCGTGATCTGGCTGCGTGTCACCTACCCCCGTCTCCGCGAGGACCAGCTCCAGAAGCTTTCCTGGACCCTCCTCGTCCCCCTCGCACTCGCGCAGATCGCGCTCACCGGAATCGTGAAGGTGGCGATCAACTAGTGGCTCCGATCCCAGGCGCAGGTCTCGCCAAGGGCCTCGCCGTCACCCTCCGCACGATGACGCGTAAGACCGTCACCCAGCAGTACCCGGACGTCCAGCCCGAACTGCCGCCGCGGACCCGTGGCGTCATCGGTCTGTTCGAGGAGAACTGCACGGTCTGCATGCTGTGCGCCCGCGAGTGCCCCGACTGGTGCATCTACATCGACTCCCACAAGGAGACGGTGCCGGCCGCCGTCGAGGGCGGCCGCGAGCGCAGCCGCAACGTCCTCGACCGCTTCGCCATCGACTTCGCCCTGTGCATGTACTGCGGTATCTGCATCGAGGTGTGTCCTTTCGACGCGCTGTTCTGGTCCCCGGAGTTCGAGTACGCGGAGACGGACATCCACGAACTCACCCACGAACGCGACCGGCTCCGCGAGTGGATGTGGACCGTCCCGGCCCCGCCCGCGCTCGACCCGGCGGCCGAGGAACCCAAGGAACTCGCCGCCGCCCGCAAGGCCGCCGACAAGCTGGCCGCCGCGCAGGCCGCCGCCGCGGAAGAACCCACCCCCGGCGAATCCACAGCCGGCGAATCCACCCCCGGAGAGGAGGGACCCGCGTGACCTCCGTCGCAGCGGCCGCCACCGCGGCCACGCAGACCCACGGATTCCTCTCGCCGACCGGCGTCGAGATCGCGTTCCTCCTCGTCGGCCTGGTCACCTTCGGTGCCGCGATCGTCACCGTCACCACCAAGCAGCTGGTGCACGCGGCCCTGTGGCTGGTCGTCTCCCTCGGCGGCCTCGCCGTCGAGTACCTGCTGCTCACCGCCGAGTTCATCGCCTGGGTGCAGGTCCTCATCTACGTCGGCTCCGTCGTCGTCCTCCTCCTGTTCGGACTGATGCTCACGAGGGCGCCCATCGGCCGCTCCCCGGACGCCGACTCGGGCAACCGGTGGGCCGCGCTGACGGTCGCCGTCGCCGCGGCCGCCGCCCTCGTCTGGGTCGTCGTGGACGCCTTCCGTACCACCTGGGTCGACCTCGACGGCGTACCCCAGGGCACCACCGCGGTGACCGGATCGATCCTCTTCCAGCACTGGGTGCTGCCCTTCGAGGCCCTCTCGGTCCTGCTGCTCGCGGCCCTGGTCGGCGCGATCGTCCTGTCCCGCAGGACCGCCAGGGCACAGGACACGAACACGAAGGCACAGGACACGAACACCAAGGCCCGGGAGGGGAACCGCTGATGCACCTCGCCTACCCCGCCGTCCTCTCCTCCCTGCTCTTCTGCACCGGCCTGTACGGAGTGCTGGCCCGCCGCAACGCGATCCTGGTCCTGATGTCCGTCGAGCTGATGCTCAACGCCGTCAACCTCAACCTCGTCGCCTTCGACGTCTGGCTCAGCAAGGCGGCCCGCGACACCCTCCACTCCGGCCAGGCGCTGACCCTGTTCACCATCGCCATCGCCGCGGCCGAGATCGGCATCGGACTCGCGATCGTGCTCGCCGTGTACCGCGGTCGCGGCACCTCCGACATCGACAAGCTCCGTGACACCGCCGAGTCCCCGGACGACGGCGGACCCGACGGCTCCCTCCCCGACGGCTCCGCACCGGACGCCGGCGCCGAGGCCGTCACGGACGAGAAGGCCGAGGCCACCGCGTGACCACCACGACCCTCGCCGTGCTCGTCCCCCTCCTCCCGTTCCTCGCCGCGGCGGCGGGACTGCTCCTGGGCCGCACCGCGCCCGGCTTCGTACGGCCCCTCGCCGTGCTGCCGACCCTCGCGGCGCTGGCCCTCACCGTCCTCGTCGCCGTGCGCCAAGGCGGCGGCGCGAGCATCGACGCGGCCACCGAACTCACCCCGACGGGCTCGGTCCCCATCGAGCTCGCCCTGTACATCGACGGCTTCGCCGCGCTCGTCGCCGTCCTGGTCTGCGTCGTCGCGTCGTGTGTGCAGATCTACTCGACGGCCTACCTGCGCGACGACCCGCGCTACCCGTCCTACGCCGCGCTCGTCTCCCTCTTCACCTCCGCGATGCTTCTCGTCGTCTACTCGGGCGACCTGATGGTGCTGCTCGTCGGCTGGGAAGTCATGGGCATCTGCTCGTACTTCCTCGTCGGCCACTACTGGGAGACACCGCAGGCGCGCGCCGCGTCCCTCAAGGCGTTCCTGGTCACGAAGCTCGGCGACGTCCCCTTCCTGATCGGCCTGTTCGCGCTCGCCGTGGACGCCGGGTCCTTCCGCATCACGACGGTCCTCGGCGCCGTCGCGAGCGGCGGCCTCGACCACCCCACGCTGATCGCGCTGCTGCTCCTCGCGGGAGTGGCGGGCAAGTCCGCGCAGTTCCCGCTGCACACCTGGCTGCCCGACGCGATGGCCGGCCCCACGCCGGTCTCCGCGCTGATCCATGCCGCGACGATGGTCGCCGCCGGTGTCTACTTCGTCGCCCGGCTCCTCCCCGTCTTCGCCGGCTCCGGCGCCGCCCTGGTCGTCCTCGCCGTCATGGCCGCCGTCACCATGACCGGCTCGGCGCTGGCCGCCCTCGCGCAGGACGACATCAAGCGCGTCCTCGCGTACTCGACGATCGGCCAGCTCGGTTACATGACCGGCGCCCTCGCCGTCGGCGACCGCGGCGCCGCCGTCTTCCACCTCCTGTCGCACGGCGCCTTCAAGGCGCTGCTGTTCCTCGGGGCGGGCGTGGTCATCCACGCCGCCGGCACCAACTCGCTCGCCGCCATGTCCCGTATGAAGGGCCTGCGCGACCGCGTCCCCGACGCCTACTGGACGATGACCGTGGCGCTCCTCGCGCTCGCCGCGATCCCGCCGTTCAGCGGCTTCTTCTCCAAGGAGGCCGTCCTCGGCTCCGCCGAGCACGCGGCCACCGGCCACGCCGAGGCGATCCCGTCCTCGGCGGGCTGGATCGTCCTCGTGTCCGGCCTTCTCACGGCTCTGCTCACCGCCGCGTACGCCACGCGCCTTTGGCTCCTGGTCTTCCGGGGCCACGGCGCCGAGGCCCCCGACCACGGCAAGCAGCCGGTCGCGATGAACGCCGTCCTGTGGGTCCTGGCGATCCCCTCGCTCGCCTTCGGTCTCACCGTCGGCGTCGTGCCCGACTGGTTCGACGGCCGTTCGCTGGCCCCGACCCTCACCACCTCCGTCCTCGGCACCGGCGTCGCCCTCGTCGGCGGGCTCGTCACCTACGCGGCCTGGCGCCACACCACGGCCCTCGCCGCGGGTGCCCCGCTCGGCGCCGTGGCCGCCCACCCCGACGCGGACGGCGGCGTCGTCGAGGCCGAGGCCATCGCGACCCATGCGGCCGCGTACGGGGACATCGCCTACGCCCCCGATCCGGCGGACCCGGGCCGTCTCCTGCTCGGCCCGCTGCACCGCCACGCGGCCACCGGCTTCCACCTGGACGCCGTCTACGCGGCCCTGTTCGTCCGGCCGGTCATGGCCGCGGCCTCACTGGTCCGCTTCCTCGACCGCGAGGTCGTCGAGACCTATGTGCGCGGCGCCGCCGCCGTACCCAACTGGCTGGGCCGGGCCGTCCGCCGTGCCCAGACCGGCAACGTGCAGACCTATCTCAGCGCCCTGCTCGCAGGGACCGTCGTCCTGGCGATCGCCGTCGTCCTCGTCGCCACCGCCGGAGCGTGAGCAGCCGTGATCGATATCAGCGAATCCGTGATGCAGTTCCTTCTCGCACTGATCGTCGTCGGCCCGCTCGTCGGAGCCGCAGCCGCTCTTCTCCCTGCCCCGCCCGGGCTGAAGGGGAAGTCCCCGGACCAGGCCGTGCTCCGCCACGGCGTGACCGTGACCGGCGTGATCCTCATCGCCGCGATCGTCCTCGCGCTCGGCTTCGACCATGACCACCCGTCAAAGATGCAGGCCACGACCGATATCAGCTGGATCCCCGCACTCGACGTGCGCATCCACCTCGGCGTCGACGGCATCTCGCTCCCCCTCCTGGTCCTGACCGCGCTGCTGACCTTCCTCTGCGCGCTGTACTCCTACTTCAAAATGCCGGCGGGCCCGTCTCCCAAGGCATTCGTCGCGCTGATCCTCCTGCTCGAGTCCGGCACCCTCGCGACCTTCGCCGTGCTCGATCTGCTGCTCTTCTTCCTCGCCTTCGAGATGGTCCTCATCCCGATGTACTTCCTCATCGCCCGCTGGGGCGGAGAGCAACGGGCCAAGGCCGCCTGGAAGTTCATCCTCTTCACGCTCCTCGGCTCCGTCGTGATGCTGCTCGGCATCCTCCTCATCGGACTCAAGTCCGGCACATTCGACATGGTGGCACTCGCCTCTGACAACGGCCGCGGCTTGAGCACGTCCGTGCAGGTCACCGCCGTTCTCGCGATCGGGATCGGACTCGCGGTCAAGACGCCGATGTGGCCGCTGCACAGCTGGCTGCCCGACGCCCACACCGCCGCGCCCACCGTCGGCTCGGTCCTCCTCGCCGGCGTGCTGCTCAAGATGGGCACGTACGGGTTCGTCCGGATCCTGCTGCCGGTCACGCCCGACGGGATGCACACGTTCGCGCCGTACCTCGCCGCGTTCGCCGTCGTCGGGATCATCTACGGGTCCCTGGCTTGCCTCGCCCTCGCGCGGCCCGGTGCCAAGGGCGACCTCAAGCGCCTCATCGCGTACTCGTCCGTCGGGCACATGGGCTTCGTCCTGCTCGGCATCTCGACGATGTCGCCGACCGGCGTCAACGGCGCGCTCTTCGCGAACATCGCCCACGGCCTCATCACCGGCCTGCTGTTCTTCCTCGTCGGCGCCCTCAAGGACCGCACGAGCAGCACGGACCTCGACACGCTTGCCCAGCAGGGCGGCATGGCGCTCTACGGCAAGGCGCCCCGCCTCGGCGGGCTCCTCGCCTTCGCCGCCGTCGCCTCCCTCGGGCTGCCGGGCCTCGCCGGGTTCTGGGGCGAGATGCTCGCCCTGTTCGGCGCGTTCAAGCCGGCCGCCGACCTGAGCCGCCCCGCGTTCCTCACGTTCATGGCGATCGCCGCGTTCGGCACGCTGCTCACCGCCGCGTACATGCTCGCCGTCGTCCGCCGGGTCTGCATGGGCCCGCACGAGGCCGGGGCGCCGAAACTCGCCGACGTCCAGGGCTACGAGTTCGCCGCCTGGACCCCGCTCGTCGCCCTCACCGTCGTCGGCGGGCTCTGGCCCGCGGCCCTGATCGGCCTCACCGACCCGGCCGTGCAGAAGCTCCTCGCAGGAGGCATCCAGTGACCGCCGTCGCCGCGCCGTCCGTGGCGTCCCTCGTCCAGTCCGTCGACTGGCTCGCGATCGCGCCGCCCACCATCGCGGCGGTCGTCGCCCTCGTGGTGCTCGTCGCGGACCTGTTCCTCGGCGAGCGCAGGAAGGCGCTGCTCGGTTGGGTCTCTGTCGCAGGTCTGGCGGCCGCCGCGCTCGCGCTGCTGCCCCTTCTGGACGGCGACCGCTCGACCTTCTGCCTCAAGACGCTCAAGGGCGAGCAGCCCGCGTGCAGCTACACGGCCGACCACTTCACGCTCGTCATCCAGTTCCTCGTCCTGGCCGGCGCCCTGCTGACCGCGCTGCTGTCCATCACCGGCATCAAGGACGCGAAGAACACGCCCAGGGAGCTCCCCGAGGGAGAGTTCTGGTTCCTGCTCCTGTCCTCAGCCGCGGGCGCCGCGCTGCTGCCCGCGTCGCGCGACCTGGCCACCCTTGTCGTCGCCCTGGAAGTGGCGTCCCTGCCGGCGTTCGCCCTCGTCGGAATCAAGCGGGACGACCGGCGCTCCTCGGAAGCGGCCCTGAAGTTCTTCCTGTCCTCGGTCACGGCGACCGCGGTCACCCTCCTCGGCGTGAGCTTCGTCTACGCGACGACGGGCACCCTGCACCTCACGAGGATCGCCACCGCCCTGACGCACGTCGACGGGCAGTTCCACACCCTGGCCCAGGCGGGCGTCGCCCTCACCCTGGTCGGTTTCGCCTTCAAGACCGCCGCCGCCCCCTTCCACTTCTGGGTGCCCGACACCTACGTAGGAGCCCCGCTGCCGGTCGCCGCCTACTTGTCGGTGATCGGCAAGGCGGTCGGCTTCTCCGGGATCATCCTCGTCACCGTCGTCGCCTTCCCGTCCTACGCCGACGTGTGGGGCCCGGCCCTGGCGGCGCTCGCCGCGCTCACCATGACGGTGGGCAACGTGGCGGCGCTGCGCCAGCAGGCCACGCGCGCGTACAGCGCGGTACGCCTGCTCGCCTGGTCCTCGGTGGGCCAGGCCGGCTACCTCCTTGTCCCGATCGCCGCGGCCGCCTACTCGAAGGACGCCGACAAGGCCATCGGCTCCACCGTCGCGTACGCCCTCATGTACGCCGCCGTGAACCTCGGCGCCTTCGCCGTGGCCGCCCTCGTGGCCCGTACGAAGCCCCTGAACCGCATCAGCGACTACCGCGGCCTGTACCGGTCCCGGCCGCTGGCCGCCCTGGTCCTCGGCTTCTTCCTGCTCTGCCTCGCGGGCCTGCCGCCCGGCATCATCGGGCTCTTCGCGAAGGTCACCGTCTTCTCGGCGGCCGTCGACGCGGGCCTCGGCTGGCTCGCCGTGGTCATGGCCGTCAACGTCGTGATCGCTCTCTACTACTACCTTCAGTGGACGGCGACCCTGTTCCGCTCCGCCGAGGGCGAGCAGGCGGTACAGCGGATTCCGGCACCGCTCACCGCGGCGATCGGGCTCACCGCCGTCATCGGGGTCGTCCTGTCGGGTGCACCTCAGGTGGTTCTCCGTTTTGCGTCGACGGGCCTCTTCTAGGCACCCTCGTAGTGACCTCAATGTCGTACACCAGGGAGACACTGCCGTGCTGAGCGGGTTCAAGGACTTCATCCTTCGCGGAAACATCGTGACCATGGCGATCGGCCTCGCCGTCGGTGCCGCCTTCACGGCCGTCGTGACCGGCTTCAGCACGGCGTTCATCGCCCCGCTCATCGGGCTCGCCACGGCCTCGACCGGCGACTTCAGCGACGCGTACTTCACGGTCGACGGCTCGCGCTTCCCGTACGGCAAGTTCGTCGCCGCGGCGATCGCCTTCGTGATCACGGCGGCGGTGCTCTACTTCCTCGTCGTCGTCCCGATGATGAAGTTCCAGGCGCGCCTCGACCGCGGCAAGCCGGTCGACATCAAGGCCGCCCTGCGCGACTGCCCGCGCTGTTTCAGCCAGATCCCCGCGATCGCCACCCGCTGCTCCCACTGCACCAGCGAGCTGAAGGCCGACCCCGCGGCCCTCGCGCTCGCCGGGCTCCCCGAACAGCGCTGACCCCCGCCGGCGGGGCACCGTCCCACCCGTACGGCCCACGCGCCCTCCGCGCGCACAAGGGAACTCGTCCTCCTCGTCTGGCGTTGACCAGTACGGGAGGGTCCACTGGACCGTGGAAGCACCCAGCACCAGTAAGCAGAGGGTTCCCCTGCCGCACCACATGGAGGGCGTACCGTGCACCGCCGGCACAACGGGCTGAAGACCGCCGTACTCCTCGGGGGGCTGTCGGCCCTCATCATCGTCATCGGCAGCTTCTTCGGTCGTACGGGGCTGATCGTGGGCCTCGGCATCGCCCTCGCGACGAACGCGTACGCGTACTGGAACAGCGACAAGCTGGCCCTGCGCGCGATGCGCGCGCGGCCCGTGAGCGAGTTCGAGGCCCCCGCGCTCTACCGCATGGTCCGCGAGCTGTCGACGCAGGCCCGCCAGCCGATGCCCCGCCTGTACATCTCGCCGACGGAAGCGCCCAACGCCTTCGCGACGGGCCGCAATCCGCGCAACGCCGCGGTGTGCTGCACCGAGGGCATCCTCCGGATCCTCGACGAGCGCGAGCTGCGCGGCGTCATCGGGCACGAGCTGAGCCATGTCTACAACCGCGACATCCTGATCTCGTCGGTCGCCGGCGCGCTCGCCTCGGTGATCATGTTCCTGGTCAATTTCGCCTGGCTGATCCCCGTCGGCCGTTCGAGCGACGACGACGGCCCCGGCCTGCTCGGCATGCTGATGATCATGATCCTGGGCCCCATCGCGGCCACGGTCATCCAGCTCGCCATCAGCCGGTCCCGGGAGTACGAGGCGGACGCGTCGGGCGCCCAGCTCACCGGCGACCCGCTGGCCCTGGCGAGCGCCCTGCGCAAACTCGACGCGGGGACCAAGCAGTTGCCGCTCCCCCCGGAGCCGCGGATCGAGACCGCAAGTCACATGATGATTGCGAACCCTTTCCGTCCCGGGCAGGGCATGTCCAAGATGTTCTCCACGCATCCGCCGATGGCGGAGCGCATCGCCCGGCTAGAGCAGATGGCAGGTCGTCACCCGTGAAGACAATCCTCAACATCATTTGGCTAGTGCTGAGCGGCTTCTGGCTGTTCCTCGGCTACCTGCTCGCGGGCCTGATCCTGTGCATCACGATCATCGGAATCCCGTTCGGCATCGCGGCGTTCAGGATCGGCGTGTACGCACTGTGGCCGTTCGGCTATACGACGATCGAGCGCCAGGACGCGGGCGCCCCGTCCTGCGTCGGGAACGTGTTGTGGCTGGTCCTGGCCGGCTGGTGGCTCGCTCTCGCCCACATCGTGACGGGTATCGCGCAGTGCATCACGATCATCGGCATCCCCCTGGGCATCGCCAACTTCAAGCTGATCCCGGTCTCCCTGATGCCACTCGGCCGCGAGATCGTCCGCACGGACCAGCCGTTCGTATCGCGGTAGGCGCCGGCCTGACGTCGTAGCTGGAGGGGATCAACTCGGCCGTACGGCCAAAGAGTTGTCCCCTCTTTTGCGTAGCAAAGGGACCCCGCGTACTCCGTGTGGAAGCATGGCCGGTGCACGGGGGAGGTGGGCAGGCAGGCCCGAAACGTCGTGAAGCCGTGGCCTGCGCGCGATGATGCAGCACGATTCCGCAAAGAGTCCGGACAGTCCCGACAACGGCCCCGAACGCGGCTCCGACAACGGTCCCGAAGGCGGCTCCGAAGACCGTTCCGAGGGCCGTTCCGTGCGCCGTTCCGTGCGCCTCTTCACGGACGGCTTCCTCGATCCGGACGCCCTCGGGGACGAGCGCACCGCCACCGTCCTGCTGTCCGCCGCGGAGCGCGCCAACGAGCGCTTACGCCCCGGCGACATCCTGTACGCGGCGCTCGACGCCCGTGACCCCGCGGTGCTCCCCGCGTTCGAGGGCGCGCTCGCGGAGGGTGCGGCCCCGCATCACCTCCTGGAGACAGTCGCCGTCTACGCCCCGCCGGGGAACGGCTACGCGTTCGACGGCGCGCGCGACCATGTGAGCCCCGAGCTGGCCGCGGCCTTCGAGGAGTTCGAGTCCCGGTGCACGCGGGACGCGGTGGGCGCCGAGGTCCGCCTGGAGCTGCTGCTGGCTTGTCTGCTCGACGCCCCCTCCGCGGACGAGCGGGACTTCCTGTCCCCGCTCCTCGATCTGCCCCTGGCCGCCGAGGCGCTGCGCAGGCAGGTCGGGGTCCACGCCGACGAGCCGCCCGAGCTGTACGACGACGCGTCGGGCCGGCTGCGCTCCGAGGAGTTCACGAACGACGCGTGGGCCGTCCTGGAACTGGCCGCTCAGCGGGCCGCCGAGCTCGGCTACGACCGGCTGCTCCCGCCGCACTGCCTGATAGCTCTCCTGTCGGAGACCGAAGGGCCCGCCGAGCGCCTCTTCCGGCTCCAACTGCCGCTCCAGGTCGGCCTGGTGAAGGCCGTGGAGATCATCACGCAGGCGTTCCGGATCACCGAGCGGGGAAGCCGGACCGCCCCGCGCCTCGACCGCGACGGGATCGGCGAGTCCCTGCGGGACCTGCTGCACGCGGCGCGCACGACGGCCGCCCGCTGGGACGCGGAGCAGATCGACACCCCGCACCTGCTCGCGGCCCTCCTGGACAGCCCGCCGCAGCGACTCGCCTCCGTCCTGGCCGCCGAGCCGCTGCGCCTCGACATCAAGCGGCTGCGCGAGAGCGTGCGCGACGTACTCGGCGAGACCCGCTCGACGGCGCCCCGCGAGGTGCCTTTCCGGCTGCCCGCGTTCCTGCCGCCCTCCGAAGACCTCACCTGGCTCGCGAGGACCGGGGCCATCGGCCCGGCCGCCCACCTGGACGGCTACTTCGAGCCACTGTGCCGGGCCCTGCACCGTACGGAGAACAACCACGTACTGATCACCGGCCTGCCCGGCATCGGCACCACCACCCTGCTGCGCGAGCTCGCCCGGCGGGCCGCCACGGGCGAGATCCCGTTCCTGCGCCGCAAGCGGTTCCTGCGCGTCGACTGCAGGGACGTCGCCGCGGAAAGCAGTGGCGAGCAGCTGACGGCCCTGATCGGCCAGGTCGCGGGCCGCACCGACCTGGTCGTCTGCGTCGACGGGCTCGGCCCTCTGCTGCGCGGCCGGCACGGCGCCGACCACCTGCTGGAGCTGCGCCGCGCACTCAAGGAGCGCAGCATCCATCTCATCGGGGTGCTCGCCGAGCACGACTACGAGGATCTGGTCGCCGCCGACCACGTCCTCCAGGAGCTGACCTGCCGTATCGACATGGCCGAGCCGGAGCGGGAGGCGGCGCGGGCCATGGTGCGCCTCGCGGCGGACGCGCTGGAGACGGAGTTCACCGGCATCCGGATCGAGCGCCACGCGGTGGCGAGGGCCGTGGTCCTCGCGGGTGACTTCGTCCGGCACCAGCGGCTGCCGCTGTCCGCCGTCAAGGTCCTGCGCCGCGCCTGCGAGGACCTCGACTACGCACGCAGGCAGCACGGCGACGAGCGCAGCGCCGTGACGCTCGACGAAGTGGCCGACGTGGTGTCCGAGCTGTCCGGGATGCCGCGCGAGCAGATCGCCGGCACGGGCGGCGAGCGGGTCGACTACGCGACGGCGCTCGGCGCGGAGGTCGTCGGGCAGGACCAGGCGGTCCGGGTGGTCGCGGACGAGCTGCGGCGCATCAAGGCGGGCCTGGCCGCGGTCAGTTCGGGGCCGGCGTCGGTGCTGCTCTTCGCGGGTCTGACCGGCGTCGGCAAGACCGAGCTGGCCAAGCGGGTCGCCGGTCTCTACTCGGCGTCCAAGCGGCTGCAGACGTATCCGATGGAGAACTTCACGGAGCCGCACAGCGTGTCCGGCATCCTCGGCTCACCGCCGGGCTACGTGGGGCACGAGCGCGGCGGGCGGCTCATCAACGAGCTCAACAGCGACCCGTACTGCGTATTCCTCCTCGACGAGGCGGAGAAGGCGCACCCCGAGGTGCTGCGGCCCTTCCTCAACCTCTTCGACGAGGGCTGGATCACCGACCAGCGGGGCGTCAAGGCACACGGCGACCGCGCCATCTTCATCCTCACCACGAACGCCGGGCACGAGATCATCTCGCGCCTCGGCGAAGGCAGTTCGGACGAGGAGATATCCGCCGCCGTACGCGCCAAGCTCGCGTCCGAGCGCAGCCGGGACGGCACGCCCGTCTTCACCCCCGAGTTCCTGGCCCGCGTCCGCCGCGTCATCGTCTTCCGCCCGCTCGGCGGCGACGCGATGACCGCCATCGGCCGCAAGGTGCTCGACCGGCAGGCGGCCTTCTGGCGCGAGAAGCGGGAGAAGGAGCTGACCGTCCCCGAGGGTCTGGTGCAGTACGCGGGCGCGCTCGGCCACCGCCTCAACTCCGAGGCGGGCGGGCGCGAGGGCGGCCGCATCATGGCCAAGGTGCTCTCCGACCTGGTCGAGAACCCCGTTCTCGCGGCGGCCGAGGAGCGGGCGGAGGAGTTCCAGGCCTGCGACCGGATCGTCGTCGACTTCGCGCCTCCACCGCCGCCGGGCGTGCGTGACGCCCTGTTCTCCGGCCGGGACGGGACCGGAAGTGGTTCCCGTACGCGGGTGCGCTTCCTGTCGCCGGAACCGGCGGGCGGGGTTGAACTGTCCTCTGTGGAAGGCGGGTTGACCAAGTCCGGCGGGAGCGGAGAGGGGGGCGCACACGATGAACCAGGCCGCACCGGATGAGTCCGACCTGCGCGGGCTCGAAGGCCGGGTGGTCGACGGCCGCTACGCACTGAGCGGCTGGATCGGAGGCGGCGGTTTCGGGGCGGTCTTCCGCGCCGACCAGTACATCCTCGGCCATCCGGTGCGCAGTGTGGCCCTCAAGCTCTCCCGGCGCTCGGGCCTGACCGAGGAGAACGCCGCGGAGCTGTTCCAGGACGTCCTGCTGCTCGCCGAGGCGATGGACACCATGGCGGACGCCGAGGCCCGCCGCCATCTCGTGCACGTGTACGACGGCGGCCTCGCCAAGGGCCTCGGCGGCCGCGCCTTCCTCGCCATGGAATACGTCCCCGGGGCCACCCTCGCCGGCCAGTTCGCCGAGATGGGGCGCGTCCCGGCGCCGCTGCTGGTCAAGTGGGCGCGGCAGATCTGCGTGGCCCTGCGCGGACTGCACCGCCTGGACCCGCCGCTGCTGCACCGCGACCTCAAGCCCGACAACGTCCTCCTGGGCAGCGACAACTGGGTCCGGCTCATCGACTTCGGCCTGGCCGCCCGGATGCTGGAGCTCGGCCACGTCCCGGGCACGGTCGGCACCCTCCAGTACATGGCGCCGGAGACCGCGGCCGGCTCCAGCGTCCCCGAGTCCGACCTGTACTCGCTGGGGCTCCTGATGTACGAGGGCCTGACCGGCCGCCACGCGTACGCGCATCTGACGCCGCCGCCCGAGCTGCCCGAGTCGGCGCACGGCGACTGGCTCCAGGAGCAGAAGCGCAATGCGCCGCCCGTACGCCCCTCGGTCCACAACAACCTCGTCCCGCCCGCCCTGGACGCCCTCGTGATGCGCCTGCTCGAACTGCGGCCCGCGCAGCGGTTCCGCAGCGCGGAGGAGGTGATCGCCGCCCTGGACGTGGTCCTGGAGAGGCCCGTCGTGCGGCAGCCGGGCGAGGCCGAGCTGGCGGAAGGGCGGTGGCTGAGGACGTCCGGGCAGGGCCAGGCCGCCGCGACCGTGCTCCGCAGGGGCCTCGAACGCAACCACGTCCCCGACCCGTTACGCCTGGGCCTGCTGACCGAACTGGGGCAGGTCCACGAGTCCGCGGGCGATCACCTGGCGGCCGCCCACTCCTGGGCCGACGCCTGTGAACTCGTCCGCGGGCGCGCCCTGATGCCGTCCGGCGCGGACCGCGCCAGGCTCGCCCGCCGCGCGGAGGAGGCGTTCCGCAAGGCCGGCAACCGTTTCCAGGCGGAGCGGTTCGGGCGCCTGGCCCGCGCCGAGCGGGACCGGGGGTGACGGGTGGAGCCCCAGCGGTCCCTGAGGAAAGGTCTGTCCCGGCGCGGCCGGCTGGAGAACGCCTGGGCGAGCGCGCTCGCCGACGCCGATCCGCGCGCCGGCCTCGTGAGCCTGCGCGCGGTCCTCGCGGGCATCGAGGAATACCAGGACCGCACCGCTGACCTGTGGCCCTCCTTCCAGCGGTCCTTCCTCGGCCCCCGCTTCCTGCCCCTCGTCGAGACCGCCGACCTGGACCGGCTCGCCCAGGTCGGCGAGCGCATGGCGGCCGAGGGGCGCATCGGACTCCACCAGAGCTGGGTACCGCTCGCCGACGCCGCCGTGGCCCGGTCCGACGCAGGTGACCGGGACTTCGCGGTGTCCCTGTACACGCGGCTCTACCGCAGCGCGTTCGTCCACGAGGAGTCCCGCTCCATCGCCGCCACCGCCCTGGCCAGGATCGGTGCCGACCAGGACGACCAACTGGCCATCTACGTGGACATCTTCAGGCGGTACGCGACCGTGCCGCCAGAAGTGCACCAGGCGGTGGGGCGCCTCCTCGGAGCCGGATTCGCCGACGAGACGGGCCGCGTGGAGCGGGCCTTCGCGTTCGCCACGCAACTGTCCGCGGCGGGCCTGCGCCTCGCCGGCCTCGACCGCACGCTCGGCCTCGGCGCCCTGCTGCTGCACCGCGAAACGGCGGACGCGGCCGACCACTTCACCCGCGCCTGCAGCGCCGACCCCACCGACGGCGAGGCCCTGCGCGGTCTCATCGCCGCCCGCCTGCACAGCGGCGCGTACGCCGAGGCCCTCACCGCCGTACGCGGACGGGAAGCCGCCCTCACACCGCGCGGCGCCGAACTGACCGACCTGTGCCGGATGCTGGAGTGGCTCGAACTGGAGCCCGGCCGCGACGGACCCCCGGGGCCCGCCACCCCGGCCCCGCTGACGGCCGTACGGCTCGCCACGATCGGCGACGGCGGCGACAGCCGTCCCTGGGGCCGCTACGCCCAGGGCCGAGCCCAGCTCCTCGAAGGCAACGCCGACCTGGCCGCGAAGAACCTCGTCGTGGTCGCCGACGCGTTCCCGGACCGGTCCGACCTCGGCTATCACGCGGCCTGGGCCCAGCTGCTGTGCGGCGAACACGAGGCGGCGGGACGCCGCTGCCGCGCGCTGCTCGCCGACGGCGACGCGCGCGCCTGGCCGCTCGGCTGCCTCCTGGCGGACGCCGATCCCGGCCACCGCGCCACCGACGGAGAACGTACGGTCATGAAGGGCGCGGCACACGCCTTCACCGCGGTCGTCACGGCCCGGCTGAGGCTCGCCGAGGGACAGGAACCCGGCGTCGACCTGGCCTGGGACCCGCTCGGCGCCGAGGGCGCCACCGTCCCGGAACTCCTGGAGGCCCTGCGCACCCTCCTCGGCGTCGAGGTCGCCGGCGGCCGCCGGAACGCGGTCGGCCACCTCACTGCCCTCTCGCTCTTCGGCCGCCTGCCCCTGCCCGAACAGCTGTTGTGGCGCGCCCTGTCGGCCCTCCCGGAAGACCGCGACCGGGCCCACTCCCTGCTCGAACAGGCCCGCGGCCAGGGCCTGGACCGCGCCACCCTCGTCCTCGCCGTGACCGAACTGAACGCCGGACACCCCGACCGGGCGGCTGACCTGCTCGACGGCATACGCGGCCCCAAGGCCGAACTTGTTCGCGCCCGCGCCGAACTGGCCCTCGGCCGCACGGCCGACGCCGGGCGGCGCCTCGATCGCCTGCCGACGCCCCGGGCCCGCTACGAGAGCGGCGTACTGGCGCTGCGCGAGGCCGCGGCGCTGTGGGCCGGCGGGGAGGCCGACCGGGCCGTGCAGCGCGCCGGGTGGGCGGCGGCGCGGCTCATCGACGCGCAGGTCACCGGGCCCGGCGCCCTCCCGCCCGTCCCCGCCGACGCCGGACGCCTCGCCCGCGCGGCCCGCCTCCTCGCCGAACGCGCGGCACGGCCCGCCGACGGTACGGGCGCCGCGCCGTGGCGCATCGTCCGCCATCACCCCCGTACGGCCTGGCTGCTCGGGCTGGGACAGCTGCTGGTGGAGCCGCGCGGGGCGGAGCCCGTACTGGTGGAGGCGCTGGTGGGGTGGGCGGGGGAGGCCGATGGGCCGACCGCCGCCGATGTGGGCGACGCCCGTGCCGTGGAGGTGCTCGCCAGGGCTCTGGGGCGGGCCTGCCTGCTGGGCGAAGAACCCGCTGTACGGGGCGAGTTGGCCGAGGCGCTCGGTGTTCTCGCGGAGGCATGGCCGCTGCCGGCGGTGGCGCGCGAAGCCCGTCGTGCCGCCTCGCTGGCCGGGCCGCACGACGAAAGGGCCAAGGACGCGGATGCCGATGCGGATGCCGCGGCCGAGGTCAGGGACGACCCGCTGCTGGCCCTGCCCCTCGCGGCGGCCGCGCTCAAGGCCGGTGACAGGGCGGATGCGGTACGGCTGCTGCGGGCTGTGGGCGACATACCGGACGGGGGCACGGAGGGCCGGGAGGGCGATGTACAGGACGGGGGCGCGGAAGGCCCGGAGGGGGACGTGCAGGATGAGGGCGCGGAGGGCGCCGACGGCGCAGGCGGCGCCGAAGAGGCCCGTCGCGCCGCCGCGCAGGTCGTCGCCTTCCTCGCCCGGGCCCTCGAAGGCAAGCCGCCCGCCGAGCTGCCGTCCGTCGGCGGCAACCCCGCCCTCCCCGCCCCGCTCCTCGTCGTCCAGGCGGCCGGTCACCTCCCGGCCCAGCGCGCGAAGGCGGCCGAGGCGCTCACCCTGGCCCTGCGCGATCACGACCTGACCGGCCTGGTCGACGTGGCCGCGACCCTGCCCGCGCTCTGCGCCAGGGTGGCCCGCGCCAGGCGGCGGGACGGCCGCGCCCAGGCCCTGGCGGAGGTCGTACGCCGTCTGGCGGACCGCCTCACCGAAGACTCACCGGAAGCGGACGGTCTCGTACCTTTCGATGCCGTCACCCTCGCCCGGTGCGCCGCCGCCGTCGGGGACCACGAAGTCGCCGACAGGCTCTGGCGGCACGTCCTGAACGCCGATGCCGACGCCGACACGGCCGCCGCCGAGTACGGGAAGTACCTGTGCCACCGGGCGGTGGCCGCCAAGGCGGACGGAGACCCCGCACGGGCCCTGGAACTCCTGGGCCGGGCCGCCGGTCATCTCCCCGGGGAGCACCCGGCTCACCGGCACCGCGCCGACCTGGAGCGCAACGACCGCTCCGACGCCCTCCTCAGCCACCTCTTCCCGGACGCGGCCCAGACCTGGGAACGCCCGGGCCGGCTCCCGGCCGTGGAGGCCGCGATGGCCGAGCACCCGGTGTGGCAGGCGCTCGCGGCGGACCGGGCAGGCGCCATAGAGCGGGAGCTGACGCGGTTCTTCGCGCACAGGGCCGCCCGTAACGACATCCCCGTACTGCACTCGATGGCCGTGGTCTACCGCGAAGAGGCCCTGGCGAAGCTGACCCGCACGGGAGCCGCCGACCAGGACCTGGTCACTGCGACCGTCCTGTGGGTCCTGCTGCTGTGCCATCCAGGATTCTGGGAGGCGTTCGCCGACCGCTCAAGGTCCGACGACGCGGGAGTCCCCGGCGCCGACGCGGCGACGGGCCCCGACGGCGAGTATCTGCGCACCTCCCTGACCGAGGAGCTTCTGACCCTGCACCGCGGCCACGGCGCGCGGGCCCTCGCCGAGCACCGCGAGGATCAGGCCCGCCTCCATCTGAACTGCCTGACCGCCCTGCGCCAGGGCACCGATGTCACCCGAACCCTGCTGGCCGAGGGGCCCCTGGCCGGGGTGCTGCCGGGTGTCGACGAGGACCTCTTCGCCGCCGTCTCGGACCGCGCGGGCGCCCTGCTCGACGACTGGTCAACCGACCTGGTGCGCGCGGCCGAGAAGCGCATCGACGACCCCGAGCGGGTCCGCGCCCTGCCGGACGGCATCGACAAGGACTACGAAGAGGGCATCAGCAGCCTGGCGAACGCCGTCGACCACGGCTTCGCACCCAGCAACGTCCTGTGCACCGTCGTCGCCTGGCACAACGAGTGGCAGAACTGCCTCTACCAGATGGGCGACCGGGACCACATGCGCACCGTCGTGACCAAGGCCGTGCGGTACGCGGAACTGCTTGCCCAGGGCGCCGTGAAGGGACGCCCGCACCTGCGCGATAACCAGCTGCTCGCCGCCCATTACGTGGACCGTGGCCTCCTCGACCGGGACACCGGCAAGGCCATCGCGTACTTCGAACTGGCCAAGGAGTGGAACCCGGCCAACACCAACGCCTCGCAACTCCTGGAGCAGTACCGCCAGGACGCCCTGTTCAGCGCCGCCCTCGAACACATCAAGGCACGCCGCTACCCGAAGGCCCTCGCCGAACTCGACCGCGTCCCGAGGACCGACGCGACCAAGAAGACCCTCGACCGGCTCCGCACCAGCACCCTGATCAACCACGGCTACGTCCTGCTGGACGCCGAGCGGCTCGACGAGGCGGAGCGCTCGGTGCGCGACGCGGAGCGCATCGCGGCCGCCGGCGACGACCCCAAGATGCGCGAAGAGGCCGCCAAGGCGCTGCGCGCGGTGGCCACCGGGATGAACAACCGCGCCGTGGCCATGAGCAACGCCGCGCTCAGCAACCTCGAACGCTCCGTCCGCATCGGCCCGAACGCCGTGGAGGGTGAACTCCGGGCGGCCGTAAGCCTGTTGCGGCGGGCGGAGCGGATCGCCCCGGAAGCCGCCACCCGGGACAACATCACCCGTATCGAAGACCTCCTGCGAAGGCTGCGCCCATGACGACACTGCCGTCGGCGAACCGTCGGCCCAACCCCTTCCATGTACTCGGACTCCCCGTCGACGCCACCGAGGCGCACATCGTGGAACGCGCCGAGGAAGGCATCCAGACCGCGTCCACCGCCCAGGACCGCGACCTCTACGACTGGGCGATGCGGGAACTGATCCGCAACCCGCGGGCCCGGCTGCGGTACGAGGTGACCGAGCCGCCGGGCACCGACTACCGCGACCGCCGGTGGGACGCGTTCGCCCGCACCCACCGCACCTACCCGGCGGACCTCGGGGGCCAGAACCTGCGGCCCGAGGACTTCGACCTGCCGGAGGCGCTGCGCCGCACCGTCCGTGCCCTCGCGGCGGCGCCCGTCGCGGGGGCGGACGACGCCCTGCGCACGGTCCCTGCGGCGGCCCGTGCCCAGGACGAGGAGCCGGAACTGGAGGTGCGCGATGTCCTCTTCGGATGAGCCCGACGCCGCGCGGCCGGGCTGGGAGAACTTCGCCGAGCGCCCCGTCCCCGAGGTTCACGGCGCGACCACCGCACCGGAGGCCGAGCTGGCCGGCGTACTGCAGCGCCGTCACGAGGAGCTGGCCGCTGCCCGTGGCGCCTCCGCCTCGGCCGCGACGCGCGTGCACGCCACGCTCTTCGAACTCGCCATGCTCATCGGCACGTTGGAGCAGCAGGTCAACAGGGCGGGAGAGTCGCGCGAGGCCGTGGACGAGAAGCTCCGGCACCGTGAGCTGAAGAACGTGAAGGACCGGATGCTCGACGTGCTGCGCGGCGCCGGCGTGGAGGTGCGTGACCCGAAGGGCCTGACCGCCGACGAGGTCCTGGACTGGGCGGATCCGGTGCACTGGCTGCAGAGCCCGGAGTTCGACGCCGAGGTCGTGGCCGAGACGAACGAGTACGCGGTGTTCCATGACGGCGCCGTGGTGCGCTTCGCCCAGGTCGTCATGGGCGCCCCCGCCCCCGCCCCCGCCCCCGCCCTCGCCCCCGCACCCGCCCCCGCACCCGCCCCCGCACCCGCACCCGCACCCGCCCTCAAGCCCGAACCCGAGCCTGAGGCACCCCCCGAGCCGGATCTCCAGGTGAAGCCCGATCCCGGCACCGAGATGCCACCGCCGGGACAGACACCTGCACCCACGGACACCTGAACGAGCAGGCCAAGAAGGAGCGGTCACCCCACATGAGCCAGCAGATCGTCAGCAAGGCCGTAGGCATCGACCTCGGCACGACCAACAGCGCCGTAGCCGTGATGAACCCCTCCGACAGCGACATCGTGATCCACCGCGATCCGGTCTCGAAGTCGTACACGACGCCCAGCTGCGTCTGGCGCAGCCCGGCCGGCGGTGAACTGGTCGTGGGCCGCAAGGCGTTCGCCCGCAAGGGCAGCACCCCGGAGCCGGTCACCTCGGTGAAACGCCTGATGGGCAGCCGTACGACCGTCGACCTGGCCGGCGAGGAGTACACCCCGGCGCAGGTCTCGGCCGCGATCCTGGCCGAGATGAAGCGCCGGATCGAGACGGACGTGGCGGCGTTCGACAGCCCGGACGTCCGCTGGATCGTCGACCGGGCCGTGGTGACCGTGCCGGCCTACTTCGACCAGCCGCAGATCGACGCGACCCGCAAGGCCGCCGAGCAGGCCGGGCTCGAAGTCCTCGGCCTGCTCCACGAGCCGACCGCCGCCGCCAGCCACTACTGCTGGCGCACCACCACTCGTAACGGCACCTTCCTCGTGTACGACCTCGGCGGCGGCACCTTCGACGTCAGCGTCCTGCGCTGCACGGAAGGCACCTTCGAGGTGCTCGGCATCAGCGGCAACAACCGCCTGGGCGGCGACGACATCGACGAGGCCTTCGCCCGGTACCTCCAGAAGATGCTCCAGGCGGACGGCTACGCCCTCGACCTCGACCCCGAGAACGACCCCGAGGACCGGCTCCGCTTCAGCCAGCTGAAGATCCTCGCGGAGGGCGCGAAGAAGGCGCTCACGGACCAGCCCGACTACATGCTCCGCGACACCGGGCGCCTCACCGACCAGGAGAAGCGGCCGGTCGTCATCGACGCGCTCCTGGAGCGGCCCGAACTGGACGACATCGCCCGCCCGTTGATCGAGCGGACCTTCGCCTACTGCGACGAGGCCCTGCGGCGCGCCGGGGAGCGGGCCGGCATCACACTCGCCGACGTCGACCACATCATCCTGGCGGGCGGCTCGACCCATATGCCGCTGGTCAGGGAGATGGTGACGCAGGAACTCTGCGCGAACCCCGCGTCCGGCTCCGACCGCCAGGTCCGCGCGGCCTGCGAGGCGCCGGTCGTCGAGCACGCCGACACGGCCGTCGCGCTGGGCGCCGCGGTGCGCGCGGCGGCCGTCGGCGGTCTCGCCGTCTACGACGAGGCCCGTACCGTACGCGTCTCGTTCCACGGCTTCGCCGCCACGGGCTCCGAGGCCACCCACGTCGGCGGCACCGTCCAGGCACTCGCCGACGGCCTCGACCTCTCCGGCGGCCGTGTCCACCTCACCACCACCGGCTTCGAGGACGAGGCGGACCTCACCGAGGAGGGCGCCTTCGCCTTCACCCAGGTCCCGGTGCAGCCGGACGCGGAGAGCCTGCTCACGTTCGAGGTGTACGACGCCGAGGGCGACGTGGTCGCCACGGCCGGCCGGGCGCTCGCCCACAGCGCGCGGCCCGGCGGTGGCGGGGGAGGAGCGGCCATCACGGCCAAGTCGGTCCTCCTGGAGGTGGACCTGGGCGACGGGCGCACCGGCCGCCGCGAACTGATCCCGGCCATGCAGCAGCTGCCCTTCGAGGCCGACTTCGACTTCGGGCACCCCGGCCGGGAGCAGGTCGAGCTGCGGCTGTTCCAGCAGGCCGTACCGATCCAGGTGATCAAGGTCGTGGTCCCCTCGTCGACGCCGCGGGGGACGGCGATCCGGATGAACGTGGCCATGCAGGAGGACGCGTCCATCACCGTCCGCGGCTCGATCGGCGAGGACACCACCTTCGACGCCCTGCTCGAAGTGCCGGTCGACCCGCCGATGCCCGACGCGTCCGTGGTCGAGGAGCTCTACCACCGCTTCGAGGAGAACGTGGGCTATCTCGCGACGGGCCCGCAGACCGTGGTCCGCGCCAAGTGGACCAAGGCCCGCCGCGCCTTCGAGGAGGCCCGCGACCGGGGCGACGTGGCGGCGGCGGTGCACGAGTTCCGCGAGCTGGAGGAGATCGTGGCCGTCCTGGGCGAGGTCGACCAGGAACTCCAGCCGCCCAAGCGGGAGTTCGACGCCCTGGTCGACGACTGCCTGCGGCTGCACGCCCATCTCTCCGAGGCGGGACCGGCGGGCGACAAGCCGTTCGACGCCCCCGAGGTGATCCGCGCGATCGAGGCCCAGCGCGCCGAGGGAGAACGCGCCCACGCCGCCGGTGACCAGCGCAGGTACGGCGAGGCGATCGCCCAGCTGCAGGGCCACTTCACCTACCTGAGGGGGCTGCTGCGCTCCTCCCCGGGCGGGGAACTCTCCCCGCAGGAGCGCGCCGAGGGCCTGCTGCGCTTCGGGTTCCAGCGGGCGGAGGAACTGAGCCGGGTCGCCGTGGCCACCGGCAGGACCTCGGAGGAACGCGACCTGACCGACGTCAGGAACCGCCTGGAGCAGCTCGTGCCCCTCCTCGCCACGAACCCGGAGCAGGTGGGCCAGGACGCGGGCAAGCTGGTCGCACGGCTGCGTCAGCTCGGCCAGATCCTGCTCACCGAACGGGCCGAGGCCGTCGGCATCCCGGTCGACAACCCCGGGAACCGGTCCGCAGGGGGGAACTGGTGACGTCGGACCCGGGCCGGCTGGCCTGCCCCCTGCCGCGCTGCCGGGCCGTCAACAGCGCGACGGCGGAGACCTGCCGGTCCTGCGCCACCCCGCTGCGCGCGTGGGCGCGCCTGAGGGCCCACCCGGCGAAGCTCTTCAACGCGGGTCTTGAGGCGGCCAGATCCGGCCGTACGGCCACCGCACGCGACCACTTCGCCGCCGTCGTCCACTGGTGCCCCGGTGACGCCGAGGCCCGCAGTGCCCTCGCGCTGGCCTGCCTCCTCCTGGACGACCCGGAGGAGGCGCGCGACCACTGGAACCAGGTCCTCATCCGCCGCCCGAGCGACGCGACGGCGCTGAAGGGCCTGGCCCACCTGGACTCGCGGGTTACGGAGAGTCCGGAGCCCGCGGAGTCTTCGACGCCCCCGCAGAATCCGCAGCATCCGAAGCCGTCGGAGCCGCCGAAGCCTCCGGAGAAGGAGCCTGCAACGACTGAATGACCAGCTCCGGCGCCACCCCCAGGCGCCGCAGCATCGTCCGCGCCGTGGAGTCCTCGTCGGTGAGCATCGCTATCAGCAGCGTCTGCTCGTCGACGGGCTCCTGCGCGTCCCGGCAGGCCTCCTGCACCTTGGACAACGTCCGCGAGGAGAACTCCCTCGGTTTGGGATTCCCCAGCCCGGCCAGCTTCCGGAACGCGGCCGCGCCGTCCTCGCCCTGCGCGGCGAGCGCCCCGCGCAGTGCCTCGCTCCCGACGACCCCGAACGCGCGCAGCATCATGTACGTGCTGATCTTCTTGCGTTGCACCGAGGCGAGCAGCCGCGCGCACTGCACGGCGGCGGCCGCACGCGGGTCGAGCGACCCGATGTCCACGCGCTCGTCGTCGCCCAGCGCGGGCGCGTCCGAGTGCGGCAGCAGCAGCCGCTCGGGTGCGACCCCGATGAGCTGCAACAGCTCGGCGCAGCTCCCGCCGCCCGTCGCGAGGAACGCCAGGGAGATGTCGTCGACGCCGATGTCCCGCCCGGCCTCCTGGGCCCGTGCCTCGGCCCCGTCGAGGACCCGGGTCACGGTGCCGGACAGCCCGATCCGCGGCCGGTGCCCGTTCACCGCGGTGAGCGACGCGCTGCTCGACCCGGCCTGGGTATCGCTCCCGCGCGGTGTCTGCCCCTGCATCTCGCGCAGCACCTTGGCCAGCAGATCCATGCGCTGGGCCCCGATCCGCGCGGCGGCCCGTTCCCGTACCGCCTCGTCCTCGAGCAGGGCCATCAGCAGATCGATGGAGGTGACCAGACCGCGTACGGCGGCGAACTCCCGTGTCTTGCGCAGGAGTTCGGCGGCCTCGGGAGTGAACTCGGGCCGCTCCGGCGCGGTGGGCGGCGGTGGGGCGTGCTCGGCCGCGGTGGAGATCCGCACCTCGGGATCCCCGTAGAGCACGAACGACGCCCAGGCCCAGTCCGCCCGCTGCTCCAGATCGGCCCGCGCCTGCCGCATCGCGGCCCCGGCCGTGATCTGCTCCTGGAGCTGGCCGTAGAAGGCCTCGGCGAAGCGCAGCGCGCTCGCGTCCCCGACCGGCGTCCGGGTACCGACGACGGTCTTGGCCCCCATGACCATGAAGGACATGCAGGCGCTCATGGTGAGCGAGGCCTCGGCGAGCGCACGCGAGGCCGGTTCGAGCGCGGGGTCGGCGGACGCGCAGCCGTTGATGAAGACGACGGGGGGCGCCCCGAGCCCGGCCAGCGGCTGGAGGGCGTCCATGTCGATCAGCTTCCGGTTGTGCACCATGAGCCCGGCGGCCCCGGAGACCCCGGACACGTGCCCCGAGTAGTGGAAGAGGTCGTACGGATCCTCGTCCTCGGCCAGTTCCTGGATCACCCGGACCAGGGTCGCGTCCCGCCCGATGAGGACGGTGCACGCGACGCCGTGCCCCTCCAGCCAGGCGCTGATCCGCTCGGTCTCCTCACGGGCCGACGGCAGATCCCCCAGGGTGTCCCCGACGATCAGCGCCCGCCGCACCTGTGTGCACTCGCGCCCGCCCACCACCGGTCTGCTGACGACGGACCGCCGGCCGAGCTCGTGCACGAGGCCGAGGAAGCTCTCCCCGTCGTGCAGCAGTTCCCACGGCACCAGGGACTCGTTCGTGCTGACCAGGAGCGATCCCGTCGACTCCTTCAGCTGGCGCACCATCTCGCCCGAACCGGCGCGTGGAAAGAGCGAGTTGAAGAGGAGTCTTCCCTTCTGCCTGAGCACTCTGCCCAGCGTCGGATCGTCGTCACGGGCGTCCTTGAGCGCCTCGTCGATGTCCTTGCACAGGTCCTTGACCAGGTCCTGGCTGACATCGACGGCGTGTTCCTGCTCCAGCGGCCCCACCACGGACCCGCCACCGGACTTCAGCCCGTACGCGTACTGGGTGCGCCCCGGCCCGTGCGCCGAGGTGCGTACGTCGAGGGTGGTCATCGCCCGTCCCGCCGGTGCAGGTCCAGAAAGCGCGCGATGGCATCGCTCTGCGCGCGGTCCGACGGATACGTGATCTCGAGGCGCTGGTCACCGATGGTGATGACGACGGACGGGACCACGTCGTCCGCGCCGGCCGGGGCGGGCTGCCGCGCCGCCGCCTCCCGGCGCCCGGCGAGCCAGCCGCGTACGGCCTCGACGATCGACACCACGTCCACCGCACCGCCGACGAGCAGCGTGCAGACCTGGACCAGCTCGGCAACCCGCTGGTCGGAGGAGGGCGCGGTGAGTCGTACCTGGTCGACGCTGGCGGCCCCCGCGGCCGTCAGCGCCTCGTGGAGGGTGGCCAGTTCGGGCCCCGGATCCGGCCCGTGCAACGCCAGTTCGAGGGTGGAACCTGCGCCGACCGTGGGTTCTGCCGCCACAACAACCTCCAGTGCCCTGTGGGCAGCGGGAATCTAGTCCCACCAGCCTCGCACCGGGAGCGGCGGCAGACCATCACGTCAGGGCAATTGCCCCTGCTTCAGCGACAGTTGCGGTCACCCGCTGTCCCTACCGGTAGTTCACGAACTGCAGCGCGAAGTCGAAGTCCTGGCCCTTCAGCAGCGCCTGCACGGCCTGGAGGTCGTCACGGCTCTTCGAGCTGACCCGCAGCTCCTCGCCCTGGACCTGCGCCTTGACGCCCTTGGGGCCCTCGTCGCGGATGATCTTGGCGACCTTCTTGGCGTTGTCCTGCGAGATGCCCTCCTCGATGGAGGCGAAGATCTTGTACTCCTTGCCGGAGAGCTGGGGCTCTCCCGCGTCCAGCGCCTTCAGCGAGATCCCGCGCTTGACCAGCTTGGTCTGGAAGACGTCGAGGATCGCGTTGACGCGGTCCTCGGAGTTCGCCTCCATCAGGATCTTCTCGCCGGACCACGAGATCGAGGCGCCGACGTTCTTGAAGTCGTAGCGCTGCGAGATCTCCTTGGCGGCCTGGTTGAGGGCGTTGTCGACCTCCTGCCGCTCGACCTTCGAGACGATGTCGAAACTGGAGTCGGCCATGTCCTGTGGCTCCTTGTATCGGGTGGTGAAACGGCTTGCGTCTGAATGCGTCATCCACGGCCCTCGGTCCCCGGGCCGCATCCGCAAAGCCTAGCCACCACCCCGCCCCCAGGTGCCGATCAATCGGGTGGCGAAGCACCCCCGTCCATCAGGTATCGTTTACGTCGTTGCCACGGAGCACCGCCCCAAAGCGGAGATCCAAAGCAGCAAACCCATGGCGGTGTGCCCGAGCGGCCAAAGGGAGCAGACTGTAAATCTGCCGGCTCAGCCTTCCCAGGTTCGAATCCTGGCGCCGCCACACGACCGAGAGGGTCCGTGACCAGCGAATACGCTGGGAACGGGCCCTCTCGTCGTTTCCTCGGGCGGTAGATCCGCTTTAGGCGCATTGCCCCACTGTGTCTCACCCTGATTCGCATGCTGACCAGCGTGTGTGGGGCAGCCGTGGGGCGCCCCACGAGCCACTAGCCCTTCAACGCGGCCTCGATCCGAGCGTTGGCGGTGGCCGCCGCACCGTCCAGGCACTTCGCGTAGACGCGGAACAGGACGGCCACGCTGTGTCCCGCTCTCTGCGCGACCGCCTGTGGCTCGACTCCGGAGCTCAACCATGTCGACACGGCGGCATGACGAAGGTCGTATGGGCGCTTGGCGAGGGTAGACGCGTACTGCGTTGGAGAGAGCGCCCGCCGGCGAGCCTCGGCCCACACCTCGCCGTAGCCGGTGTCTTGGATGATGCCGCCTCGCAGGGTGCGGAACAGGCGGCCGTCGGGTGACACCCCGTACGCCGTGACGTGCCACCGGAGCAGCGCGACCAGGTCCGGGGGGATGGGGACCACTCGGACTGCCTTGCGGGGCCGGTGCTTCAGTCCCCGCCTGTCGTGAGACTCGCCCGTGTCGGTCCAGGCGGATCCAGAGCGGGGGCGCGTCTCGCGCAGTCGCAGCGTGCCCCATCCGCGGCGTGGGAGGTCGCAGTCTGCCAAGCGGAGCCCGATCACCTCCGCTGGCCGTGCCGCCGCGAAGTACATGCATCCGAAGAAGGCGACCATGCGGCGCCCTCGGGGGCCCTGTGCACGCACGGCACTGAGCAGTGTCGCCGTTTGGCGCGGTCCCGGCACGCAGGCGGGATCCACCTCGTCCGCGACCTGCTCGGGTGCCTTCCACTGGATCTGGGGTAGCGGATTGGCGGGGAGGCGATCGGCGTCGACCGCGTAGCCAAGGGCGTTGTGGAAGATGGCCCGCTTCCGGCGGATGGTGCTCGCAGCGGCCGTCGTACCGTCCAGCTTCTTGGTGAGCGCATCGAGTGCTGTCCGTACGCGCATCCGGTCGGACAGTGCCGATGTGGGGAGTGACTTCCGCTCGAACCAGTCGAGCACCTTGGCCACGTCGGCGGGGGGTTCCTCGTCGCGGCGGTGCATGTTGAACGCCCAGCTGTACAAGGCTGCGCGCACTGTCTTGGCATCGGCCATGCCCTTGGTGTCTTTCACGAGCACAGGGGTGACGGTGGCCATCGCTTCTGCGAGCGTGCGGCGGGTCGAGCCGGGGGAGTGGGGCCACTTCATCGCGATGTAGTCGAGGGCGTGCTGATACCAGCTCACGTCGTTGCGGTCCCGAAGCTTCTTGACCGGTACGCCCGTTTCCTCATCGAACGGCTCGCCAGCGTGCACCGCGCGAAGAAGTTCGGCGCGGCGGCCTTCGGCCAGTGTCTTGGTCTGGAACGTCCGAGAGTGCGGAGTGTCGCCTGTCTTCCAACGCAGCTCTGCTGAGGCTTGCTTACGGTCTTTGCGCTGCCGGACAGCCCAGATGCGGACGTCGTACGTCGTGCCCATGCTTCTCCAAAATCAAAAGGGCCCGCCCCGGAGATCCGGGGCGGGCTCAAAGGGCGATGTCAGGCAGCGCGCTGCTCGCAGGCAGCCCACCAGGCATCGAGGTCGTCTCGGCTGACACGGAGGTGCCCGTTGGGCAGCCTCTGGAGGCGGGGGGCTTGGCCGCGGGCGCGCATGCGGTAGAAGGCGGCGCGGCTCATGTCGATCTCTTCGAGGACTTCAGCGAGCTTGAGCTTCTTGGGGCTGGCCACGGTGTGACTCCTTCGCGGATCCAGTGCGAGAACCGGGGAATCGCTGACAGAACTGACAGAACCTCGGCGTATGGCCTCTGACCTGCATGTATGGGCTGGTCGGGATCTTTGACAGAACTGAATTAAAACCTGACAGAACCTCTTGGGAGGGGGTTCTGTCACAGCGCCCCCGGCGCGGGGCCGGGAGTTCTGTCAGCATTAAATTCAGTTCTGTCACAACCGCGATCATGGCCGTTTATGCAGGTCAGGGGCGTTGTCGGGGAGTTCTGTCAGTTCTGTCAGCGGATTTGGGGTTGTGTCAGGCGCCCCGGCCGATGCGGGGGTGGGTCTCGTAGCGGGGCGAGGGCGGCCGGCCACCGCGTCCGGTGCGCGGGGGCGGCGGCTGTTGGCGGATCCAGCCGTGTTCTTCGAGCAGGGCCAGGGCCGGGTCGAGGTCGCCGATGGCGGGGAAGTCGGCCCGCCGCAGGGCCCGGAACAGCTCGCGCTTGGTGAACTGTGCGGGGTTGCTGGAGACGAGTTGCGCGAGGACGGTCACCGCGGATTCGTGGGCGGGGTCTGCGCTCATGACGCTGAACACGTCCAGGGCGTGCGCGGTGAAGTAGACGCCCAATTCGGTAGCGGCGGCCATGGTGGATGCTTCGATGGGCTTGTGCCACCCGTCCTCGGGGTGAGCGGCGAGGTGCAGGAGTCCGGCGATGCGGGCCACGGCGCCGTCCCGCTTGGACGCCCATTTCACGATCGGCGCGAAACTCCCGTCCGGACCGAGGCGCGATTCGGTGACCTTCTGAAAGGCCAGGAGGACCGCGTCGGCTTCCGGGGCGAGCTGGATGAGGGCGGGGTCGGACCAGTCCGCCAGGGCGAGCGTCAGACCCGCCAGGTGCTTGGCGTAGGTAGCGGCCACCTGCTCGTCCAGTAGGGCGGGGGTCAGGCTGCGGGAGCCCACCAGGGACAGGGGCTTGGAGTAGAGGAAACGGGCAAGGAGCCCGCGCCCGTCAGCCCCGTCGATACGGCTGAGCGCGTCCAGAACTTCCGGCTGCACCGCCAAACCGATCGTGACTGCCGGTGAGTCGACGTGCTGTGCGCTGCGGCCCTGCCGGTTGACCCGGAGCATGTCCCCGGCGTGGCCTTTGAGGAACATGCCCATGTTGGGCTTGCCGGTGTAGCGCCCGGCGATGATGTCGAACAGCTCCCCCTCAGCGCTCAGGCAGGAGATGCGCCCGCCCTGCTCGTCCAGGAGCGTCCCGACGTTTTCCGGCGTCACGTCGTCTGCGACGAGTTGCGGTTCGGCGGGGACCCTCATCTTGTCTGCATCTTGGGCGAGTTGGACGGCGTCGGCGGTCAGGGTGTCGCGGTGTTCGGGCTCCGCGTTTGCCGCTTTGCCTGCTGCCTTCTCGGCTGCGGACTTGGCCAGCCTCGCCAGGGTCTCGGCTTCCGCCCTCACGGGTCCGGAGAGTTCGATCAGGGCCTTCTCCGCATCGAGCAGCGGTTGAACCATCAGGTCGAACACGGCCGACTTGCGGTTTCCGGGAGGCAGGGCGATGGCGGTGTAGATGTTCACGGGCTCACGCCAGTGACCGCGTACGCATACTTTGACTCGCCCGCCGGCGGCGGTGGCGAGGACCGCCAGGGCCAGGCATCCCGCAAGGTCGGCGGGGGTCTGGGTCTCCTCGGCGACACCGCGCACCATGCTGCCCAACCAGGCGGGGAGGACATCCACAGGGAAGTCCGGGAGAGGCGGGCGGGTACGAAGGGGAACGGGTTCTTCCCAGGCCGGGCCGGTGATCTGCTCGGGGTCGATGTCGAACCCCTCCCACAGGTCGGGGCTCATGTCATGGGGGATGCTCATACGGCCTTGCCTCCTTCCTTGGCGCGGGCGAGCTGCGGGCAGGTGTCGCGGTGTTCGTTGTGGGCGGCCACGAGGCTCAGTACGGCAGCGCGGCCGATGGCGGTCCGTTCACGGCCGCAGGAGCACCACGAGTGGGCCGATGGGGTCACGCTCCAGTCCGGGGGCGCCACGACGTGCAGAACGGCCCGGGGGCGGTATCCGTCGTTCGTCTGCGGGTCAGGGCGAACAGCAATGGGGACGCCTTCGGCGACGCCCTTCTCGTCGCCCACCACGAGGCGCAGGTGCCGTCGTTCGGCGGCATGCGGGGAGCGAGGACGGCTACTCATGCCGCCCTCCCCGCTTCGGCGCCTAGGCCGTTGCCGACGGCGCGGGCTGCGTACGGCTCGGGGACCCCAACCGAGACGGCCGCGGCGATGACCTCTTGCCCGAGCACGTCCAGGCCGCAGGGGCCGGGGCACTGGGCGTGCTGCTTGGCGAGGAACTGGGCCACTCCGAACGCCTGTGAGGCCGCCCCGGATTCGGTACGAGCCGTCACCAGGGCTAGGCCGCGTTTCAGGCCGGTGCGGACATAGGTCGCGGTGTGGCGACAGCCTGTGGCCACCCTTGCGTCCCACGTGGCGCGGCTGGCAGATGAAGAGACCACCTCCCCGCGGGCGGGGGTGGTCTCTTCCTTCTCGACCAGGGCGCGGACGGCGTCCGGCAGGGGCGCCATGGAGCCGGTGCCGGGTCCGAGCCAACGGGCGTACTGCATGAGCGACTTGATGTCGATGCCGGGACGTACGGCGTTGGCGGACCGCATCGGCCCCAGGTAGATCCAGTGCTCCCCACGGGTGGTGGGCACGGTCCGGGTTGGCGGCAGGCTCTCGCGGGCCCACGCGACCGCGTCGGCGTCGTCCAGGTCGACGACCGTGAGCCCGGCCCCGCCGGGGTGGTAAGCGACGGCCGAGGCTTGCACCCACGCGAACGTCCATGCGCGTGAGGTGAGGACGTCAGGGTTCGTGGTGGCGGCGGCCCATGCGTGGCAGGGGCGCAGGCAGCGGCACGGGCCGGACGTCTTCATGTTCAGCCGGCCGCCACAGGCGTTCTTGGCGCAGGCCGGGCAGTTCCCGAACGGCACCTTCCCCGCTCGTAACGGCAGCGCGGGCACGCCGTGGGCCGCGAGACGGAGGGCTGTGAGCCGGTGCTCGTCGAGCGGGCGAGGACGGGAGTGCTCTCGCCTGATGTCGGTGGGTTGGGTCATGCTGGAGGTCTCCAGTTCCTTCGTGGGTGCTGGCTGGCAAGGGCGGCCCCGCTTCTTTGGCGAGACGGTGGGGGCCGCCCTTGGCGTAGCTAGAGGTCGGTGAGGGCGTCGGTGGGGATCTCGTAGACGTCGATGACGTCGGCGACACCGGTCCAGTAGCCGGGCGTGTAGTGGACGTAGCCGATGTGCAGCGGCGTCCCCTCGCGGTCGGTGGTGGCGTACACGTGGACGGCATCCACGACCTTGCTGGGCTGCCTACGGGCACTGCGGATACCGGCGGTGGCCTGGTGGGCGGTCAGATGCCTCGCGCTGCAGAGGCGGTCGTCGATCAGGGGGTACAGCGTGGCGCGGCGGGCGATGGTGTTCTTGGCCATGGATTCCTCCGGTCAGGCTTCGGTGCTGGTGTCGTAGCCGAGCGAGGACAGCTCGGTGTGAGCGCGGTCCAGGAACTCGGTGAGGGTCTGCGCGATGATCGCGGCGGAGGCGAGGGCGGAACGCGCCTCAGCGAGGTGGTCGTCCGGGGCGCCGTAGTCCGCGGTGACCGCACCAGTCTTGGCGAGCGTCTCCAGGAAGCCGGAGAGCTGGTCGAAGCTCTGGGGCAGACGCTGGGTGAGGAGCGCGAGTGACGCGACGGTCTTGTACGCGTCGCCGGGGTAGACCAGCTCACCCTTGGCGCTCTGGGTCGCGTGGTTGAGGTTGCGGATGGCCTCGGCGGCTTGGGCCGCGAGGTCTGCCGGATTGGCGATCGTCATGCGCGGGTCTCCTTGCACTGGGGGTAGCGCTCGCCGATGGAGCACCGGTCGTAGTCGTCGATGTAGACCTGGAAGTCCTTGCGGTCGCCGTCGGCGGTGCGCACGGTCAGGAAGTACGGGCGCGTCGCGCTGGCCGGGGGCGTGCGTTCGGCCTTGGCGACGACGACGCCAGCCGGGCCGTCGGGCAGGGAGCACCCGGCAAGCAGGGCCACAGCGCCCGCGGTCATGGCGAGCGCGGCGTAGGTGCGGCGGTTCACGCTGCCTCCTGGTCGGTGGCGGGGAGTTGGGGCAGGCCCGCGTCTGCGAGGGCCTGCGGGTTGAAGCCGGGCAGCGCGGCCCGGGTGAGCAGGGCGGTGGCGAGCTGTTCGGCGTAAGCAGCCCCAGCGCGGGCCGTTTCGATCTGGGCTCCGGCCTCGATGGCGGTGACGCGCTCGATGTGGGCGTGCTCCTCGCGCCGCACCGTGGTGTGCCGCTCGTGGGCCACGGCGGTGCGGCGGTCGGTGCGCCAGTAGCGGGCCGCCAGCCCGTACGCGGCCACGGTCGCCAGGACCCACAGCAGCAGGGGCAGGGAGAGGCCGTCGGCGTATCCGGCGATGCCGGTGAAGGCGAGGGCGCCGGAGGTCGCGAACGCGGTTCCGGCGATGACCTTGTCTCCGGCGTAGCCGGTGGAGGCGAAGACGCCGGCCGCTCCGGCCGCGAGCGAGAGCGCGGCCATCAGCACGGCGTTGCCGGTGGAGTGTTCGGCGCCGTTGGCGTTCCAGATCCTCGCCAGGATGAGGACGGTGGAGGTGGCGAGGGCGGGCGCGGCTTTGGGGGCGATGAGGGGCAGCCAGTGCCGGGCGATGATCTGCTCGTTCATGACCGGTCTCCTAGAGGTTGCCGATGGCGTGGATGACGGCGGTGGTGAGTTGGTTGATGGGACGGGCGGCGCCGGTGGAGGCGAGGAAGAACCCGAACCCGGTGGCGATGAACGCGCTGCCGTAGCCGAGGCTGTGGGAACGGAGCAGGAAGAACAGGACGAGGCCGAACAGAGCGACGAGCGAGACGGTGATGGCCATCGGGTTATCCCTTCGCGGCAGGCTTGAAGGCGGGCTGCTTGGTGGGGGTGTCGGTGCCGTCGCGGTACAGGCGCAGCCACACGTTGTAGAGGTGGCGTCCGACGCGTATGCGCTTGCCGTGGCCCTTGCAGCGGCGGCATGTCTTGCCGGGCTTGGGCCGTCCCTTGCGGTCGGTCTTGAGCGCGCGCCCCATGCCGCGGCACTTGCGGCAGTCGCCGAACGGACTACCTGCACAGAGACTGGCGTAACCGAGCGTGACGGCGAGTAGGCAGGCGCTAGCAAGGAGGATGAGGGTCATGGGGTGCCTTCCAGGCGGGGTTTCCGGCGTTTGCGCAGGTGGGGTGCTAGGTGCGAGTTCGCAGATGGGGGCCGGTTTGGGCTGCTAGCGGGGGTGCTAGACCTAGCAGCGATGGCTGCTAGGTCTAGCACTCGTGCGCGGCGCCCTCCGGACTACTTTCCGTCACGCACGGTGACGGCTTTGGTGATGTCGGCGCGGGCGATGCCGCGCCGCGTGGTGCCCTTGCCCTTGTCGCTCGTGCCCCATACGTCCTGTGCGGCGACGCCGTGCGGCTTGAGGTTCGAGGTGACCGTCTCGCCCTTCCAGCCGCCGTAGACCTCCGGGCGCAGGGCGGCGAGCCGGGCGGCGACCTTCTCGTTCCAGACCTTGTCCTCATCGGCCGGCACGACCTTGAGGATGTCGGCCAGCAGATCGAAGGTGGCCTCACCGCTCTCGGGCTCCAGTCCGATGGCGTGCCCGGTGACGTTGCCGTACTCCTCGCGCATCGCGCGGGCCCGGCCCACGACCTGCTCAGCCCCGAGCGCGTCGACGAACGCGGAAGCCACGATGCGCGGGTCATCGCCCTCACCGGCCATCCAGCAGATACCGCGGTCGGTGCGGGAGAACATCGTGGCCCGGTACCCGGCCTTGTACATCGAGGTACCCAGCACCATGTCGTTGGCGGGCTGGCCCATGACCTTCAGGCAGAACCGCAGCACGGCGTTGGCTGAGATGCCGGTGGGCAGCGACTTCGCGTCGGGGCGCTGGGTGCCGAAGAGGGTCACCATGCCGAGCGCGGGACCGCGCTTGCACAGGTCGGTGGCGATCTCTTCGAGCTCCGCGCCGTACTTCTCGTGCTCGAAGGGGACTTGGCACTCATCGAACCCGGCGACGATCGGGTGCAGACCAAGGGACTTGTCGCCTGCCAGCTCCGCAGTCACCTTCGATTCCGGGCAGCGCGAGCGCGGCAGGGACTTGATGACCTTCGCCCGCCTGCGCAGCTCGGTGCGCAGCTCCCGCAGCGATTCGAGGACGTAGAGGATGTCCTCGTCCTCGTCACCTGCGCGGTAGCGGTGGCAGACCGGCTCCAGGGCGCCGAAGTCTCCGGTGCCCTTGAAGTCGAACGCGTACAGCTCCGCACGCGGATCGAGTGCGGCGATCAGCAGGAACAGTCGCATCAGGAACGTCTTGCCCATGCGCGGGATCGAGCCGACGACCACGCTGGCGAACATGAGGGTCACGGACACGTCGCCCATGCGCTGGTCGTTGCCGAACACGACCGGCTTGAACAGGTCCACGCTGCCCGACTTGAGCAGCGGCCACGCGGGCTTGGTGGTCTCGTTCATGGGCTTGTCGCCCACCCACAGGATCAGGCGTCCCTCGTGCTCGGTCGGGTCGGCTGAGGGCCACACACAGCCGACCTTGCGGCGCAGGCCGGACGCCAGCGGCTTGCGGGCCTCCATGATGTCCTCCGGGGTGACACCCCAGGGAAGGTCCAGGTCAGCGCGGTATCCGGGACCGTCGCGGGTGATCTCGGAGGTGAAGCGCATCCCGTTCATGTCGGCGCCCTTCTTGATGGCGGCCGACAGCTTCGCGTTGCCGATGTTGTCCAGCGCGCGCAGCACGATCGATCCGGTGAGCTTTTGGATCTCGGTCTTGAGCACGGCCGGGCCGATGACGGGCTGATCCTGGGGCGCCCCCCAGAACCCGGCGACCAGCACCGCAGTCGACGCCAGGACCGTGAGCCAGCCCGGGGCCATGACGTACATGGTCAGCGCGAACACGGATCCGAAGATCAGGCCGACGGTGGTGACGAGGACCCGCAGGCGTACCCGGTGGTCGCGCTGACGCGACAGCTTCAGGTACTCAGCGGTGTTCTCCTTGTAGACCTCGTAAGCGCGCAGCGGAGCCGCCTCCGCGTCCCACACCCACCGGTTGGTGTTGCGGACCATCCGGGCCGCGCCGCGCGGGGCGTGCAGCCCGAGCTGCAGCGCGTACCAGGGGGTGCGGATGCCGTGGAAGACGGTCGCATAGAACGCGTTGCTGGCCGCGCGCTGCGTGGTCGAGACGAACCCCGGCTTCGAGGTCAGCCAACTCGGCAGGATCGGCCTGCGCTTGTAGGTGGTGATACCCGGGGCGGGCAGATCGGGCGAGTCGACCGGCCGCGGACGGGGCGACTCGTCCTCGTCGTCGTCCGCCTCCACCGGCGCGACAGGCGCCGGGGTTTCGGCCGGCGCCGCATCGGGGGCGGGGGCTGGAGCGGCGGGCAGTCCGGTAGTGATGTCGAAGACCTCAGCGTCAGGACGCTCGGGCTCTTCGGGCTGGCCAGTGACGGTGTTCTCAGACACGGTGGGTCTGCTCCCTCTGGTCGAGTGGGGCGAAAGGGCCCGGCCGTCGCTGTAGGAGGTGGGCGGCCGGGCCCTTGCGGAGTTCAGGCGACGCACTGTTCGTTGGGGTAGGCGCAGGTCACGCACATGCCGAGTGAGGTAGGGATGACGTATCCGGCGTCCAAGTGGCAGGCCGGGCAGGTGCGGCGGGCGAGCATCGCCAGGGCGAGCGCGCCCCACTTGCGGGAGGTCATCGGCCGCACGGGCTTGGCGAGGTCGAGGCGGTACAGGAACGCCACGCTCACGCCTGCTTTGCGGCGGCGGGAGCGGCGCATGAGTTGGGCCGCTATCGGCTGTCCACCCGGCCGCAGCCCTTGCGCCCGGAGCTGTCGGCGCGTGGCCAGACCCTCCGGGGCAAGGCGCCACGGGTAGGTAGGGACGCCGTAGCGGGCGCCGTTCGGGTCGTAGCACTTGCCGAACGCCGCGGACATCAGGCCGCTGCCTCACCGGCGCGCTCGGCTCGCAGCGTGTCCCGCAGCCACCGGGCGTTCTTCGGGGAGGTGTGCACCGCGAGGCGGATGCCCTCGGCGGTCAGCTTCGCGTCCGGCCAATCGGCCGTCACGGTACGGGCCTCATCGAGCAGCTCGGCCGCGGTCCGCTTGGGCCGACTCGATCGGGCAGCGTCCGGCACGCGACCGGTGGCCCCACGGGGCCGGGTCGATTCCGCAGGCACGGTGCGCTTCTCGATCGACCGGACCGGGGCCGACTCGATCGCCGGGACGGGCTTGGTCGCAAGGGTCGACTTCAGGAAGCCGACCGCGACCGGAGGCGGCAGCACGATCGGGTTCGCGGTGATCGGCGCCGGGGTCGATTCGGGCAGGTCAGGCGTAGACCGAATCCTCACGGTCTCGGTAGATTCCTCCGTATTCGCGCCGACAGGCGGGAGAGCGTCCGGGGCGAGGCGGAACATCGACCCGAGGGCGGCGTCCGCGCCGATCGTGACGCGCTGGCGCTGCACATCGAGCAGCCTCGATCCCAGTTCCGCATCGCCCGATCCGACCTTGCGGGCCAGTCGCCACGACGCCCGATCCGACCACTTGCGGATTCGTTCGCTGGGGTGGTTGGCGGCGCGGGCCCGGTGGTAGGCGAGCCGCTGGACGACCTCGACCGCCCGGCGCTCGCCTTCCGCGTCGCGTCCGTCGGTGTGGACGGCGATGCGGCGGGCCAGGAACGCCATGCCCTCGGCCGAGACGCACATGCCCATCGGGGTGATGGCGTAGATGACGGTCGTGCCCGGGTCGTCGGCGGCCATCGCGGCCATCGCGGATGCGGCGGCCGGCAGGGCCCAGAGCCCGAGTCGAATGATGTGCGGTGAGGACTGGCCCAGCATGGTCAGCCCGAGCAGCACGAGCGCGAGGACGGCCGTGGCACCCTCGCCCGCGGACACGGCCCCGAGCGCGGTGCCCTTGCCGTAAGCCCCGCTGATGTTGGAGTACGTACCGGCCCCACCGAACAGGCCGGTGGCGACCATCGGCACGAACGCCGCACTCAGCACAATGATCTGCGTCTTCGTCAGAGGTGTGCGGGTCTGGGCAGTCATGCCGCACCGCCCGTCACCGCGGCAGCGGCCCGGTTGGACAGTTCACGGCGCGCGGCCAGGACCCGGCGGCGGGCCCGGCGGATGCGCCGCTGGTCCAGCTCGGTCGGAGCGTGGTCCAGCGTGACAATCTGCGCGTCCAGCAGCTCGACACGAGCCAGGATGACGGGCATCTCGGCCTCGATCGCGTCCAGCTCCGCGGCCGTCGGCTCGCGGTCGAACTTGTCGGCCGTAACGACGGCCTGAAGTGCAGCGATGTTCTTCATGAGTCGTGTTCTCCCTAGCAGGCGGTACGGCTCGAAAGCGGCCCCGGTGTTCGAGCACCGGGGCCGCACGCCGTTGAAGTCGGTAGATCCGGCTCCCCTCGACCCCGCCCGTACGAGACCGCCCCGCAGGGCTCCCGGACGGGCGAAGGAGGCAACCGGCGCGGCGCTAGCCGCCGCGAAGCGGTCGAAGCTGACCGGTTGGCCGCGGCGCTCGCTCGCGCTCACAGACCGAGAGATGAAGCGGCGCCGCCGTACCGGTCGATCACGGCTGCGCCCATCGCTTTCGTCGACTCACGGCCACTCCTTCGCTCGCTGAACAGGGAATACGCACTGCAAGGGGACCTAGTCCCACCCTCCGGCCGTTGCTCGCGGTCACCGGGCCACCTCGCCAGTCGGGCCTAAGCCCTGATTTCTGGCCTTTAGCGGGATTGCAGCGTCCCCGCCCTGTGCGTTCGTGCAGGTCAAGCAGTGGTGCATGCAGCCGATCGACCCTTGCGGGCTCCCTTGCTGGCACGTAACAGCATGTACTAGCACGTGACATCGCGCAAGAGGTCCGTGCAAGGAACGTGCTAGGTCGTGCTAGTGGGTACGCTCGAATGCGTGACGATCGCTGAGGACGACCCCAGACAGCCCTACGAGCAAGCAGCCGAGACCCTGCGACGTGAGATCAGGGATGGAGTCATCAAGCCCGGCATCAAGGTGGGCTCCGTACGGGAGTTGGCGAGCCGCTTCAACATCTCGCCGACCACCGTGCAAAAGGCGCTCGGGGTCCTTCGGGATGAGGGACTCCTGACGACCACGGGGCGAGGTAACTACGCCCGGGATCCGAAGCAGGTCGCCGAAGCAGGTAAGGCTGGCAACGGCGCGGATCTCTCCGAAGTCTTGCGTCAGCTCGAACATGTCACCTCCCAGCTCTCGGAACTTCGCGGCCGAGTCGAGAGGCTTGAAACGAGGCGCCCCGGTCGCGCTGACGAGAACCAGTAGGCCCGATTCCGCGCCGGTTGACAGTGGACAGCGGTTAACACCCCCGCTGTGTTACCTGTTAACTCCCCACGTCAGCGGTGTTATTGGGCAATCATGTGAGTCCGGAGCATCGCCTGACGTTGGGGAAGCGATGAAGACCAAGTTGCAAGGCGCGCGCGTTGCTCGCGGGTGGTCGCAGGCTGAGTTGATGGACGCGATGGCGGACGCTGCCGCGAGACTCGGCTTCGAACTTCCGTCGCGGTCCAGTCTGAAGACGCAGCTCTCCATGTTCGAGAACGGGCGCCGGCCGCCGGGCCCCGAGTACCAGGCGATCTTTTGTGAGGCCTACGAGGCGACTCGCCTGGAGCTCGGCTTCGCGTTGGAGACCGCGCCCTCACAGCTCGATGCACTGCCGAAGCTGCCCAGTCCGCGGGGTCCGGCGCCCACGGCATCTCCGGAAGTCCTCGACTACCTCAAGTCCGTGTTTGTGCAGCACGCCCAGGCTGAGCCACTCGTCGGCCCGAGGTTCCTTGTGCCCGCGGTCCAGAGCCAAGTGCCGCTCATCGAGCAGTTGTGCGCGGATGCTGCCGGCCCGGCAAGGAGTGAAGTCCTCCGTGTTGGTCTGCGGTATGCGGAGTTCCTGGGGTGGCTCTATCAGGACTCGGGGGACTCACAGGAAGCGATGCTGTGGACGAACCGGGCCCTGGACTACGCGTACGAACTCGATGACCCGACCCTGAGCGCCTACGTCTTCCAGCGGCGCGCCAACATCGCGACGGAGGCCGGGCACGCCGGCTACGCCCAAGGTCTGGTCAATGCCGCGCTGAACTATGCGGGCAAGATCCCGAGCCAGGTGGAAGCCGTCGCCTTACGAGCGCGAGCGAATGCTCACGCCGTGCTGGGCAACGCGAGCCAGACGGCCCGAGCGCTAGATGAGGCACGCACCCTCGCAGGGAAGGCCCCTGGGGACGATGACGGTCTAGCTCCGTACGTCTCCGTCGCGTACATCGACATGGAGGCGGCCAACTGCGCCATTGCGCTCAACCGGCCTGAGGATGCCGTGCGGACGCTGGAGGAAAGCCTCACGCAATGGCCTGCCCAGCAGCAGCGCGACCGGGGCCTGTGCCTCGCTCGGCTGGCCACGGCGTATGCGCAGAACGAGGACCTGGAGGGCGCCGTCAGCGCGGCCACGCAGGCGGTGAGCATCGCCCAGACGACCGGGTCGGCGAGGATCTTGGCAGAGTTGACCCGGCTGCAAACGCACCTGGAACCGTTCCGCAAGCTTGTGGAGATTGCAGAACTCAACCGGGCCGTGGGCAGTATGAAGGGGACGTGACCACATTGAAGGAGAGCCGTGAACCTGCTTCCCGCGATCACCACCACTGACGTCCAGGAACAGGAACCGCGAGTCGCCATTCTTCCGATCGGTTCGTTCGAGCAGCACGGCGCCTACCTGCCGCTCATCACGGACACGGCGATCGCGTGCATCATCGCCCGCGAGATTGCCGCTGCCTACCCGGTGCTTCAGCTTCCGCCAGTGACGATCGCGTGCAGTCATGAACACGGGACCTGGCCCGGCACGGTGAGCATCAGCGCCCGGACGCTCCACGCCATGGTCAACGACATCGCCGCGTCCCTCGAAGCCTCCGGGATCCGCAAGCTCGTACTCGTCAACGCCCACGGTGGAAACTACGTGCTGTCGAACATCGTCCAGGAAGCCAACCTCACCGAGCCGCGGATGACGCTCTTCCCGCAGGGCCGCGAGTGGAACCGGTCCCGTGAGCGCGCCGGCCTCGTGTCCGACGCTCATGGCGATATGCACGCGGGGGAGATTGAGACGTCCATCCTGCTCCACGCGGAACCGGCTCTCGTCCGTGAGGGCTACGAAACCGCGGACCACGACGGCGGGGAACGCCCGTTCCTGCTGACGCACGGAATGAAGGCATACACAGAGACGGGGGTAATTGGGTTCCCGTCATATGCATCCGAGGAGAAGGGCAAGGCGGTACTGTCGAGTCTCGTGGCAGATTTCGGCACCCATTTGGAAGCACTCGGAGAGGCCTGAATCGCTCATGCCGACGATGACGCTTGTTGCGACGACATCGGTCACCAATCCATGTTCGCGGCCTGGTCCGTTAGGTAGGAGAAATACTCTATAAAGCTTTCGAAGTGATCCGGCGACTCCGCCGCCAACGTTGCTTGGGTTCGAAAATTTTCGTCATAGTAAACGTCCAGTCCGCTCTCGATCCATTTCATCGCCAGCGGCGCTGCTTCTTTGGTGAGCCATTCGTCTATTGAGTCGAATGAGAGCTTCACCCGACTGAAATCGTCAGCGTCAATCGGAACGAAGCTGAAGTATGGGGTTCCGCGGATATCGCTGAGTACGGCAGGGAGTGCGCCGATATCTTGCATGTGAAACAGGAAACTCGAACCATGCCTATCGAAACCGCCATGCCCGTAAGTATTGCGATACTCCTCGGCAATCCTATAAAGGGCGTCAAAGTGTTTCTTCGCTGACGGGTCTGCGTCTACTGTGAAAACGTTCCTGAACTTGTCCCCCCACCGGTCGCCGATGAAGTCTTTCAGGGCAGATTCGGAGGGATTGAAATCTCTGAAGGGGAGCAATAGTACTAGCGTGTGTTCAAGTAGGCTGAAGTACGCGGTCACCATGGCTACAGTGTTGTAGAACCCCTCGGTGGCGTGAGGGTTAAATTGCCGCCCCCCGCCGGGCAACTGAGGGTTTAGCCTCCCTTGCCCCGCGAAGGCAAGGGTCGCACCCTCTTGAAAGTACTCATAGATGCTGCGCAGTCGACGGTACTGATTGCGAATCGTCAAGCGGCCCTGGCGAATTTGCTCATCGGCGAACTGCCTAAGTTGACGCTTCTCTAGGCTGCGCTGTGCGCTTTCCAGGGATTTCGTTATGCGTTCGAGCAGTGCCGATGCGTCATCCCCGGAGGGCATGGCAGCGGAATCAACATATAGGCGAAGGCCGAATTTTTGATGAGCTAGCGAGCAGGCGATGCCATCGACTTCGAACGCATACTCCCACGCGAGCTTTTCCGCATGCCCCAGGTCTTGTAGGTCGATCAGTTCGAAAATTATGCGAACAATCCCTGGAATTTGAATTCGGTGCGGGTCTACCCCGAGTCGGTAGTGGGGGCGGCCGATCGTCATAGCGAAGCCTGGGTCACGGGGATCTGCAGGCTTAATCACGCGCATGATGGTTGACATGTGCTCTTTGAGCTTCGCATCCGCAAAAAGGTCCATATGTCCCCCTGGTGTGCAGCGCCGCCCTCGCATGCTGCCGACAGTTGGAGCTCTCGACATCTGGGTGCTTTGCGCGTTTTGTGGCTAGTATTTAGATCGCTGTTCCGGCGTAGACGGTCCAAAATAGAGGAAACAGTCCTCCGGCGGGTCGGCGATCGGCACACTCAGGTCATGACCGATCCTGACCCCTTGTTGGCCGGCTGGCGCCAGTTCACTCCAGGTTGGCTTGCGCTCGCGTGGACGCTCGGTACCGAGGCTCGCAGGGTACGGCTGCGGCGCCATCAACTCGCACTGGGACTGGGCCCTGAGGCCGCCGTCCTCACAAGCGGAGACCCACGGTGATGGCGGAGCCGACCTCACCTAGGATCTGGGACGCCCAAAACACCACAGACAGGCGACGCATGGTTGCCGCGTTCGCTCGCCTCTACACCGACGCCAAGATCGTGTTCGCTTTCCGTGTTGCTGCCGTTTTCGGACTCGCGATCGCCGGCGCTGTCGTGGCGCTCACCAAGCCTGGCTTGCGCACCATGATCGGCGGCGGTGGCGGCGTCCTTCTCCTGATCCTCTCCTTCGTCATCGGGAGCATCGAAAAGTGGTACCGAACGCGGGCGTCCGCCACGCAAGAGAAGTTCGACACCGATATTTTTCAGTTGCCGTGGAACAACCTTCACGCTGACCATCCACCTCAGCACGTCATCTCCAGGGCTGCAGCACGCTACAAGGGCATCCGCGATAAGGACTGGTACGCCGACACCGGAATGACTCACCGGCCCTTTGATGTGTTGATCTGTCAGGCATCAAGTTTCGGCTGGGGAGCCACGATGCACCTCATTTGGGCTTGGATGCTCGTGGGGGCGGCTGTAGTCATGGCGGGGACTGTCTTTATCGTCGGTCAACTGGTCGACCTGTCGGCTGGGGACATCTTCGTCTCTCTTGTCATCCCATCTCTTGCCCCGTTCAAGGAAGTGGGCGAGCAGATAAAGGCCAACTTCGAAGCGGCGAAAACCAAAGAATCTATTGAGCGCAAGGTCAATGACATATGGGCAAAAGGCATGAGTGATTCACGCATTGCTGCGGAGGGGGAATTGCGCTCTGTTCAGGACAAGATCCTGCTCCTGCGTCAGAGCAACCCATACATCCCCGACTGGCTCGACAATGCGTTTCACAAGAAGAACGAGGCAGCAATGCGATCCAGTGTTGCCGACAAGGTCGCACAGGCTGAACGTCAGGGGCATGCAGGCTGAAGGCGGGTCAGCCGCCGTTGGGAGGCTGAGATGCCACGGCGGCAAATCAAAGGGGACTATGAATGGCAGAGACCACGCTCGCTTACCTCAATGGCTTGATGTCGAAATACACGCCCTCCAGTACTTATTTCGACGCTGCACGAACTCATCGATCGGGCATACAGGCGCGACTGGACTTGTGGCTGGGCGTGAAGGAGATGTTTGAGACTGGCTCCCTCAAGCACGGAACTGGTGTGTGGTTTTATAGCGACGTCGACTACATCGTCAGCCTAAAGGGTGCCCGTCCGACGCCGACCACAGCGCTCAACAAGGTTCGCGATGCTCTCAAGGACAGGTACCCCAATACTACGGTGCGCGTCAGTCGGCCCGCGGTTGTCTGTGAGTTCGCCAAGGGGGATGAGACCGTCGAGGTCGTCCCGGCGTTCGAGGCAGTTGGTGGTGGCTACTGGATCCCTGACCCCAAGACTGGCGACTGGATGAAGTCGCACCCCAAGGACCACAACGCCTACGTCAATGTCGTTAATAAGAAGCACTCTGGTGCGGCAAAGAAACTAGCTCGACTCGCGAAGACATGGAAATATAAACGCTCTGTTCCCGTATCGTCCTGCTACCTCGAAATGCGAGCGGCAAAGTACACGGACGGCGAGACAGCTTGGGTTCTTCCCATCGATCTCTACCAGTACCTGAAGAATCTCCGCGAAATCCAACTCGCAGCGATGAACGACCCCACGGGTTTGGGTTCGCGCTTCAGCGCCTACTCGTCCGAGTCCACTAAGACCGACGCCATTTCCAAGCTCGACACGGCAATCAGCCGGGCCTCAAAAGCCAAGAGCTACTATCACGCAGATGAGCACGCCCGAGCAATCGAGCAGTACAAGTTGCTCTTCAACCAGTAGCAAGCTACTGCCCTCCCACCAGCCCGCATCGATCGACGCGGGGGGCCTGGTCCAGTGATCAACCACGCTTGATGAGATCGTGCACGCGTCCAAGCCTGGCAGCAGGGTCACACCGGGGCCCGAGGATTGTGCACGATACGCGATAGAGATCGGGTGCTGAATGGGCCGTCCGAGGGCGGCCAAGGCCAACGAACAACGACCACCAACAACCGCTCGGGGAACGTGTAAATGGGGCGGGCGTCGTCGGACGTCAGCTGAGCCGGTAGTCCCGCGAGCCGGCGCCCCGAGCGCGCCGAACGACCCCTGCCTCCTCAAGGCGGCGCAGCTGGTACAGCGCCGACGAAGGGCTAGCCAGGCCGACGGCTGCAGCGATCTCCCGCACTGTGGGGGCCTCGCCGTGATCGGCGATGTGGGCGCGTATCGCGGCGAGTACCGACTGCTGGCGCTCCGTGATGTCCCACGACCGTCGGACGCGAGTCACGGTTTCTCCTCGGCCTGCCGGCGCAGGTCTGCGAGCTGCTCCCGAGGAACGTCCTGGACGAGGCGGCGGGAGAGATCGATCAGGCGCCGCCGCAGGCGTGTATTGCTGCCGGTCGGGGCCTCGGCGAGGGCGCTGTAGGTGCGGATCCAGTCGCGCTGGGCCTGCACGATGTCGCGAGAATGCTCGGTGTGCACCATGAACCCAGTAGAGCATGTGGTGTGCCACGAATGTGGAAAGGAATTCGAAATGTAGGCGGAATTCTGGAAGCAATGCTTCACGGGAGATGAAGGATCTGGCCCTTCGGAGCCGCCCTACGGGGGGAGGCTTCAAACCGCCACATGCTGCGGGAGTGGTAACGCAACCGTGGTGAGCGATGTGGAAAAGGCGCCTCAAGGCGTCAGGTAGGGATTAGGAAGACGAACGCAAGTGAACCGCCGACGAAGTGTCGTTATCTACTAAAGTGGCATCAAAACCGGGGGGAACACGTGTCCTCCGGGATGAGCCTGGTGGAAACCCGTTTACTGGCCAGGTGGTGTCCGGCATGAAGGCGGCGTGAGCCTAATCTGCTGCTCTTGTGAGGAACGTGGGAAGGCGCGTCTCGATACTGCCCCCGGTCGGGGGCGAGAGGGAGAGCCTCAAGCGGAGGTCCCGTGAGGGGTGGAGTACCGATGCGGGAAGGCGCTGGCGGACCGGCTCGTAGTAGTGACGAAGCCCCTGTAATGGGGGTGGAGCGAAGGGGCCGGGTCATTCGTAGCTGTGTATGTCTGGTCAACCGGATATTTTCCGGGAGGAGCCGATGAACAAGCTGAAGTCACCGAACAAGCCGTTTGATATTTCCAAATGGGAAGTCATGGAGGCGTATCGGGACGTCAAAAAGAATAAGGGTGCGCCGGGAGTGGACGGGCAGTCCATCGACGAGTTCGAGAAAGACTTGCGGGGAAACCTGTACAAGCTCTGGAATCGGATGTCGTCGGGGACTTACTTCCCTCCTCCGGTGCGTGCGGTTGAGATTCCGAAGCAGCATGGCGGCGGGACGAGAATGCTCGGCATTCCTACCGTGGCCGACAGGGTCGCGCAGACTGTAGTGGCGAGGCATCTGGGAATCCGAGTGGATCCGATTTTCCATGAGGACTCGTACGGGTACCGGCCGCGAAGGTCAGCCCTGCACGCGATCGAGACGTGCCGGCAGCGTTGTTGGAAGCATGCCTGGGTTATCGATCTGGATATCCAGAAGTTCTTCGACAGCGTGCGTTGGGACCTGGTTGTCAAGGCTGTGCAGGCTCATACCGACGCCGTTTGGGTGAAGTTGTATGTAGAACGGTGGCTGCGTGCACCGCTCCAACTGCCCGACGGCTCCTTGCAGGTGCGGGATCGGGGGACCCCTCAGGGCAATGCCGCTTATTTAAGAAACGGCAAGGATTTTGATGTGGGGTGGGTCCGGGTGACGGGTCGTGGTTTCGGTGCGGAGTTTCTTCCTGTAGGCATGGACGTGGATACGCTTGACGGCTCGTGGACTACTGCGGTTCCGTCGGCAAGGGTTGAGTCTTTCGATTATTTCTGCATATGCCTTGTCAAGGGCGTTCGTGAGGCGGCAGGGGGGAAAATCCCGCCTGGTCGGTGACCTGACGGCGGATGACGCGCAGTGAGCGCATGAAGGACAGTCGGTCCGGGTCGATGTCGGCGTGGTCGGCTGCCTCGCACATCAGGTGCCTGACCGCGTAGTGAGTGAGAAGCAGTGCCCAGATCTCCTGCTCGACCATGTCCGGTGATTTCGAGCGCAGTACGCCGCCGCGGCCTCGTTGATGCGTCTTGATCTCGTCCAGGCTGGATTCGAACTCCCAGCGTTCGGCGTAGGCGGCGGCAAGTTCGGCGGAGCTGGCCTCATCCGGGTCCATGATGGTGGTGATCAGGCAGAAGATCTCGCCTTTGCCTCCACGGTTCGTGACTTCGTACTCGACGACTCTGACCGGGATCCCGGACGGCTTCTCGATGGCGGCCGATCCACGGTGGCGCTGATTCGCACGCCGGTTGCGGACCTTGGGGTCGAGGAGAAAAGACTCGTACGATCCGTCCTCCAGCGGCCGGACGACCGGCAGATGAGGACCGTCGGGCATGCGCCACAAGAGGTCCGCACCGGTAGCGGCAGCGGCTTCCCACAGACGGTACGCGTAGAATCCCCGGTCGGCGGTGACCAGCATGCCCGGTTCGAATTCGGAGACAAGCTGTCCAGCGAGAACTCCCTCATCCACTCGCCAGGGACCCAGCCGCGCAGCCACCACTGCATGGGTCCCGCATTCACCCAGCCCCACGATCTTCACCTGGGGGAAAGGCGCCGGATTCGCCTTTCCCCCGGACCGGCCGAACTCCGCATCGTTCGCCGGGGTATCAGGAATGTCCAGCACGAACCCGTCGATGGCCATCAGCCGCCACCGCCCCAGCCACGCCCCCTGTGTCCCCCGCTGAGCACAAGGCACTGCCACCCGCTCGAACAGCACTCGCAACGGCTCCGGCCCCAGACGCCGGCGCGCCTGCGAAATGGCACCCGTGGTAGGAACCGTCCAGTCTTTCCGCCAGGTCCCCAGAAAACGAAGACCGTTGACGAGAAGACGCATGACTTCCTCGTACGACTCCCCGAAGAAGAGGCACAGGGCCAACACGTAATAGACAACAACACGCGCCGGAAGCAGACGGGACCTCTTCTCCGTCCGCCTCGTCTCCGCGAGAACCTCATCGACCAGATCACGATCGACCAGACGCGTCAGAACCCCGACACCCACCCGATCGGTCAACCGGACACCCGAAACCGCCGCCGAACCATCCCGCACCCCACCCATAGGTGAGGAAGATAACCGGTCCACCGGGAACAACGAAGCGCCGGTATCGCATAGTTGACTATCCACAGGCAGCCCGGGCGTGCCTCTGTGCATATGTGGACGGCGGAACGCTAACCACTTATCTAAGTGGCATTGCCCCTCAGGGTTCGGCGGTCTCGCCCGTGCTCGCGAACCTGTTCATGCACTACGCGTTCGACACCTGGCTCACTCGGGAGTACCCGGGGCTCGAGTTCGAACGCTATGCGGATGACGCAGTCGTGCACTGCGTCACCCTCCGCCAGGCCCGCGAGGTCCTGGCGGCGCTGGAGAACAGGATGGAAGAGGTCGGGCTGCGATTGCATCCCGACAAGACCCGAATCGTGTACTGCAAGGACTGGAAACGGCGCGGCTCGTATGAGCACACGTCGTTCACGTTCCTCGGGTACACCTTTCAGGCCCGCGAAGCGTGGTCGCAACGCAGGAAGACGAGGTACACCAGCTTCCTGCCTGCGATCAGCAAGGACGCCCTGAACAAGATCAGCAGTGAAGTTCGCTCCTGGCGGCTCCACAAGCAGGTCAAAGCGACGTTCCACGAGCTCGCGCGACAGGTCAACCCCGTCGTGCGGGGCTGGATCCAGTACTACGGAGCCTTCTACGGCTCCAAGCTGATTCCCCTCCTCCTGCGCATCAATGCCTACCTGCTGCGCTGGATCAGGAAGAAGTACAGACGGTTCAGTTCGTTCAAGAAGGCTCACGCGTGCTGGCAGCGCATCACCCGCCAGCACCCGAGGCTCTTCGCCCACTGGGCGTTGAACCCGAGAGCCTGGTGATCAGGATGACAAGAGCCGTGTGAACCGAGAGGTTCACGCACGGTTCTGTGGGAGCCCGGAGGTGAGATCCCTCCGGGCGACCCGACTTCGATTTTCTGTGCACGTCGAAACGCGCCCCCGCATGACAGTCTGAGCGTCCGTGCCCCATGTCGACGGGCTCCCTGACTCCGCTCCGGAGAGTCGTGGGGGCTTCCACGGTCGCGAGATCAGGGCCATAGATAGGGCCTGTCCGGCGGATCATGTGACCAGCGGCGGAGGGGTCCCTGTTCCTAGTCGGGCAGCGGCTGGTCGGTGGATTGCGGGCGCTATGACGGTGTGTCTGTATGGCCGCACAGGGTGCGTGTGGCTTGATCGTCGGGCGGTCCCGGCAGGGGCCTGAACACCAACCGACGTCCGTGGCATGTGCTGAGTGCCGCGCTCTGTGTCGAGGAGTCCCCTTCGTGAGACCGACCCTGCAACATGCCATGTTCCCTCGACGTGGCGCGGGAGCCGCGGGTGAGTGGCGGCGCCCGGCCAGGCGTGCTGCCGTCCTGCTCGCCACGGTGGCGCTGCCGGCGGCCCTGGTGGTGCCCACGGCCACGCCCGCCGCGGCGGCGCCGACGACCGTCACCTTCAACGCCGGCGCCGACCAGCCCTTCACCGTCCCTTCCGGCGTCACCCAACTGACCGTCACCGCCACCGGCGCCGCAGGCCAGAACGGGAATCTTTATCCTGACGCAAACAAAGACGGGGCCGCAGGCGGGAACGGGGCCACCGTCACCGGCACCCTGACCGCCACCCCGGGCAGCACCCTGTTCGTGAACGTCGACACCGGCGGCGCCCCGGAATCCGGGGACCTCCCGGGCGGCGCCGGCGGCGGTTCCAGCGACGTCCGCACCTGCAGCTCGGCCGCCTCCGGCTGCACCCTGACCGGCAGCCCCGGCACCGACCCCCGCCTCATCGTCGCCGGCGGCGGAGGCGGCGGCGGCTTGGGTTCCATCAGTGCCCACGTCCCCGAGTCCACCGGCGGGGACGCCGGCGACACCGGCCAGCCCGGCGGCGACAGGCCGGAGGGCGGCGTCGGCGGTGGCGGAGGTACCCAGACCACCGGCGGCACCGGCGGAGCCACATGCCTGGGCTCAGACGCCGCCGGCACCGACGGTGCGGCCGGCACCGGCGGCACCGGCGGGGGCGCCATCGGGGGAGGCGGCGGAGGCGGCGGCTGGTTCGGAGGCGGCGGAGGCGGCGGCTGCGGCTACATCGGCAACGAGGGCCAGGGAGGTCCTGGTGGTGGCGGTGGCGGGTCGAACCTCGTGCCTGTCGCCGGTACCTCCGGACCCGCCACTGGGCCCGCCCAGGTCACCATCACCTACGAAGGGACGACCCCGGCGACCTGCGCGACCGCCACGGCCACCATCACCGGCACCAACCGCAACGACGTCCTGACGGGCACCCCCGGCGACGACGTGATCTTCGCTCTCGCCGGGAACGACGTGGTCGACGGCCGCGGCGGCAACGACCTGATCTGCGGCGGTGACGGCAACGACTCCCTCACCGGCGGCGACGGCAACGACCGCGTCGAGGGCGGCAACGGCAACGACTCCCTCACCGGCGGCAACGGCAACGACACCCTCACCGGCGGTGACGGCAACGATGCCCTGTCCAGCGGCGCGGGCAACGACGCCAACGATGGCGGACCCGGCAACGACGCTCTCAACGGCGGACCCGGGACCAACACCAACAACGGCGGAACCGGCCACAACAGCTGCACCAACCCCACCACCGGAACCGGCTGCAACACCTGATCAACGATCACCAGAAACGGGCCCCGGCACGTCCCTCGCCGCAACGGCGACCGACGCACGGGGCCCGCTTCAACGCTTTGTCCATCCGAGGCAAGTAGGCCTGCACGCACGCGGAGCCGAGTCCAGCGGCAGGCGTTCAGCAGTGAAGTACCGCAACCCAGCAGCCGCCCCCGAACGGGGCGCACTCGGGGATTCGGCCACGAAGTCGTGCCAGGCGTGCCGAACCGCGATGCGCCGGACACGCCCTAGTGGGGCCAGCGTGGGGCAACGCGCTAGTCCCTCAGAAAAGGGCCAGGTCAGACCCACTCGCCTGTGGGGACTGTAAATCTGCCGGCTCAGCCTTCCCAGGTTCGAATCCTGGCGCCGCCACATGGTGGAGAACCCCCTCCGAACTGCGGAAACGCAGTTCGGAGGGGGTTCTTTGTATTCCGGGGTCCGTGCGCGGGGGTACGAGACCGCGTCGGACGGGCGGTCTCGTACCGGCCCCCCGCAGCGCCCTCTAGGGCGCGATGGGGAGTTGGCGCTTGTGGTCGGTGAGGCGGTAGCGGTGGACGATCGTCTCGAAGGCCCGCCCGTCCACCGGCTTGCCCTCCAGGAAGTCGTCGATGTCGTCGTAGGTGACCCCGAGCGCGTCCTCGTCGGCCTTGCCCGGGTCGAGGGTCTCCAGGTCGGCCGTCGGGACCTTCCACACCAGCTCGGCGGGCGCACCCAGCGCGTCCGCGACGGCGCGCACCCGGCGCTTGGTCAGGCCGGTCAGCGGGACGAGGTCGGCGGCGCCGTCGCCGAACTTGGTAAAGAAGCCGGAGACGGCCTCGGCGGCGTGGTCCGTGCCGACGACCAGGCCGTTGTGTGCGCCGGCCACCGCGTACTGGGCGACCATGCGCTGCCGGGCCTTGATGTTGCCGTGCACGAAGTCCTGGTGACCCTCGTCGCGGAAGCTCACGTCCGCGGCCAGTGAGGCCTCGAGCGCGGCGTCGCTGGCGGGCTTGATGTCCACGGTCAGCACGTGGTCGGCCCGGATGAAGGAGAGCGCGAGCTGGGCGTCGTGTTCGTCGGCCTGGACCCCGTAGGGCAGCCGCATCGCGTAGAAGCGCGCCTCGTGTCCGGCGGCCCGGGCCCGCTCGACGGCGAGCTGGCACAGCCGGCCGGCGGTGGTGGAGTCGACGCCGCCGCTGATGCCGAGCACGAGGGAGCGCAGCCCCGTGGAGGTCAGCCCCGTGGAGGTCAGCCGTTCGGTGAGGAAGGCCACCCGGCGTTCGATCTCGCGCTCGGCCTCGAAGGTCTCGGCGACCTGGAGCTCCCTGGCGATCTCCTGCTGCAGGCCGTTAGACGCCGACTCGCTCACGTCTGCTCCTTGCTCCGGTTCATGAGGTGCTGTCGCGCCCACCCTACTGGGGGTGTCCGGCGGCTCAGGGGGCGCGGGATGTGTGCGGACGGAGCGTGGCCGAGGCCCGTGGCGCAGACTGACCGCATGCCCGTACCGTCGGCGTCTCGCCGCAGAAACTGCCCCGAGTGCCGCCGCGACATCGCCGTCGTGGCCGGCCGTTTCGCCCGCCACGACCCGCCCGGGGCCCGCAGCGCGGGCGAGCTCGTGTCCTGCCCCGGCTCCCGCAGACCCGCGCAGCTGGGAGCCGCGCAGCCGTCCCTCGACGGCTACGTGGTCCCGGACGTGCCCGGCCAGCTCCCGCTCTTCTGAACCCGCTCAGTTCCCCGCGATCGACTTGACCGCCACCGTCACCGGCGCCGACCCGGAGATCAGCTCCAGCGTCAGCCCCGCGGTGGCGGGCGTCTCCACCAGCTCCGCGAGCACCGCCGCCACGTCGTCCCGCGGCACCGGACCCCGCCCGGTGGACGCCTCCAGGCGTACGAGTCCGGTGCCCGCGTCGTTCGTGAGCATCCCGGGACGCACGATCGTCCAGTCGAGTCCGGTCCGGGCCCGTACGGACGCGTCCGCCTCGCCCTTCGCCCGCAGATACGCGTCGAAGATCTCGTCCCCCTGATGGGCCGGGTCCGCGCCCATCGACGACACCACGACATACCGCCGCACCCCGGCCCGTTCCGCCGCGTCCGCGAACAGCACGGCCGCGGCGCGGTCCACCGTGTCCTTGCGCCCAGCCGTGCTGCCGGGCCCCGCGCCGGCCGCGAACACCGCCGCGTCCGCGCCCTCCAGAAGCCCGGCGACCTCCTCCACGGACGCCGATTCCAGGTCGCACACAAGGGGCTCGGCCCCGGCCTCCCGCAGGTCGTCCGCCTGCTCGGCACGGCGGATGATGCCCGCGACCTCGTCTCCGCGTGCGGCGAGCAGACGCTCGAGCCGCAGCGCGATCTGACCATGACCCCCAGCGATGACAATGCGCATGCTTCCGACCGTACGCCGGGCCGCCCCCGTTCGCCGCGCAACCTTGTACGTGCCTCGCGGGTCTCCTCAGCGACCCGTGCCGCCGACGGCCGCCGGGTCTCTCATCGGACCTCTGCGGGAGTCAGACATCAGCGCCATACGTACCACCACCCTTACCGCGGCCGGCTGCGCCGCACTGCTGCTCGCGACCACCTCCGCCTGCGGCACCGTCGAAAATCTGACGGCAGGTCAGAGGCTCGACAAGGCCGCCGACAGGCTCGGCGAACAGAAGTCGCTCTCCTTCGAGTTGGGCCTCGACGCGAAGCCGGACGCGCTCATGGAGCTGGCCGGCGGACAGGGTGACGAGGCCATGCCGCCGACGATCGCCAAGACCTTCGCCGGTGCCCACGTCACCTTCTCCGTACGGTCGAAGAAGCCGCTGTCCGAGTCGGGCGAGAAGGACTTCGTCGGGATGGGCATGAAGGTGTCGGTCCCGGGCGGCACCCTGGCCGAGTACCGGCTCGCCGGAGACTTCGTCTACTTCCGCCTCGACATGCAGAAGACGTCGGAGCTCATGGGCTTCCCGGTCCCCTCGCCGAAGGACCTGCCGAAGGGCGAGGAAGGGCTCGCGAAGGCCCTCGAAGGCGAGTGGGTCAAGGTGGACCTCTCGGACGTCAGGAAGAACACCTCGGGCAAGGGCTCCAACGATCCCAAGGACTCCGGCGGGCTCGACGAGAAGACCCAGCGGAAGGTCCTCAAGGCCCTGCGCGGCGCCATCGCCGACGACGTCACCCTCCGCAGCGCCGGCACCGAGGGCAGCACGGAGCGCATCGTCGCCAAGGCGTCCTTCCGTGAGCTCCTGACGGACCTCTTCGACAAGCTCGGCCCCCTGAAGGACGAACTGCCGCCCGGCGCCGGATTCCCCACCGCCAAGGACCTCAAGGACGCCCCGGCCAAGAAGGTCGCCGTCGACTTCTCGATCACCAACGGCGCGCTGTCGAAGGTCTCCTTCGACCTCGCGGCCCTCGCCGACGGCAAGAAGGGCGCGAAGGTCCCGCTGGTGCTCAAGTTCGGCAAGGCGGGCGACATCAGCGCACCGTCCGGCGCGACCGAGGTCCCGCTCGGCGAGCTCGCCGGCGGCAACCCGTTCATGTCGGGTGCCGCCATGGGCGGCTTCTGACGGCTCGACAGTTCGTCAATGCCGCGCGTGGGGGCGGCGGATGGGCCGACAGGAGCTGAAGCGGCAGAGGGGTCGGCAGGAAACCGAAGGGGTCCCGTGTGCGGGCGGGTCTCCTCAGCTCCGCCCGCCGCCCCCGCCCTCCAGCGGCTTCCCCGCCCGCCCCTGCCGCGGCAGATCGAGCGCCGCCGAGTCGCAGTACTCCCGCACCGCACTGGTGCGCGCCACCACCCGCCCCCAATGCACCACGACCCGGCTGTACGCCAGCGAGAGGGCAGCCGCGAGGCCATCGCCGCGTACGGCGATGAGCTCCGCGGGGAAGCCCGCCTCCACCCGCACCTCGGGCAGTCCGAGCGCGGCCCGCGCCGCCCCGCTGACGCAGTCGTACGCCTCCTCGGGGCGCAGCCCGTAGCGCGAGGCCAGTAGGTACGCAGCCTCCAGGGGATCGCCGCGGCCCACCGGGTTCGCCACGTCGCGCAGTGCCCCGCTGCCCGCGGCGACCCGCACCCCGGCCGCCCGCAGGAGCCGTACGGGAGCGGTGCCGCGCCGGTCGACGCCCGCGCAGCCGCCCTGCGGCAGGCAGACCACCGTGACGCCCGCGGCGGCGAGCTGGTCGGCGGTGCGCGCGGCGACCTCACGCGGCAGCCGCCCGAGGCCGCCGCACGGCCCGATCGTGACGCCGGGACGCAGCCCTCCGGTCATCGTCGCGATCCGCCCGAGCCGGGCCGGATCGCCGCCGTCCGTATGCAGATCCACCGCGCAGCCGTGCTCCGCCGCGACCTCCAGGACCGCCTCCACGTAGCCGGTCGGGTCGGGGTCGAGATCCGGGCAACCGCCCACCACGGACGCGCCCATCTTCACCGCGTCCCGCAGCATCGCCAGGCCGTCGGCCCCCGCGAGGCCCGTCAGGAGCCGGGGCATCGCCACGGTCCGCAGATCGGTCAGGCCGCGCAGCGACCGCCGCGCCTGGAGCACCGCCTCCATCGGGCCGAGGCCCTGCACATCCCCGATCCGCACATGCGCGCGCTGCGCGGTGGCCCCGTGCCCGAGCTGGAGCAGCGCGGCCTCGGCGGCCCGCCGCTGCACGTCGGGCCCGTCGTACGACACCGGCCCCTCCGTCTCCGCGGACAGCGCCGTGTCGCCATGGGTGTGGGGTTCGGCGGGGGCGGGGAGCAGGACGTAGCCGGCGAGGTCCACGCGCTTGGAGCGGGCGATGAGGCTGCCGGCCGTGCCGACGGCCTCGATGCGCCCGTTGTCCAGCCGCACGTCCACGGTCCGGCCGTCGGTGAGCCTGGCGCCGCACAGGAGGAGGGCGGCGCTCTCGGCGGTGGAGTCGTTGCCGGGGGAGTGGGGGTGCTGCGGCTGGTTGTCGGGCATCGCGCTCCTGGGGTTCGGGGGCGGCGGCCGCGTGGGCGGGGGCCGCCCCCGGACCGGGGCGGGCCGGAAGGGCGTACAAGATCACGCAGCGCGGGTCGAGCCTAGAGCTGCGGCAGGCCCGCTTCGCGGAGGAGCGCAATAGTCGTACTGCTGTGGTGCGCGGTGCCGATGAGGCGGCCGTGAGCGGCTGTTGCGGCTCCGGAAGGGCCGTGGTCCTGCCCCTGGGCGGCGGCCGCGAAACGGATTTGGGCGATCGGCAGGCGAGCGTGTAATGTCTTCATCGCTCGCCCCAATAGCTCAGTCGGTAGAGCGTCTCCATGGTAAGGAGAAGGTCTACGGTTCGATTCCGTATTGGGGCTCTGGTGTGAAGTTCCCTCACCTTCGGGTGAGGGGCATCGCATCAAAGCGGTGTAGCTCAGTCGGTAGAGCAAGCGGCTCATAATCGCTGTGTCACCGGTTCAAGTCCGGTCACCGCTACACACAGTAGCCGATTGTGGGGTCGGTCCTCCGGTCGGCTACTATTCATGCGTTCATCCGTCAACCGTCCGTCCAAGGAGCACTCACGTGGCTGCCACCGACGTCCGCCCGAAGATCACGCTGGCCTGCGTGGAGTGCAAGGAGCGGAACTACATCACCAAGAAGAACCGGCGTAACGACCCGGACCGTCTTGAGATGAAGAAGCACTGCCCGCGCTGCAACCAGCACACGGCGCACCGCGAAACGCGCTAACTCAGGCTCGTACATGAGGCCGTCCCCTTACCGAGGGGGCGGCCTCATGTCGTTATCGCGTGTGTGCGGCCGGCCGTAAGATCCGGCAACATCCGGCAACAGCGCAAATCCAGGAGGTGCCGAGTCCATGGCGCTCGACCAGTCCTTCGTGGGACGGTCCTACCCGCCCACCGACCCCTATGAGGTCGGCCGGGAGAAGATCCGTGAATTCGCGGAGGCGGTGCGGGACGCCAATCCCGCCTACGTCGATCCGGAGGCGGCCAAGGCGCTCGGCCACTCCGATGTGATCGCTCCGCCGACCTTTGTGTTCGCCATCACGTTCAAGGCCGCGGGCCAGGTGATCGAGGACCCGCAGCTGGGCCTCGACTACAGCCGCGTCGTGCACGGCGACCAGAAGTTCGCGTACACACGCCCGGTGCGCGCCGGTGACCGGCTCACCGTGACCTCGACGATCGAGGCGATCAAATCCCTTGCGGGCAACGACATCCTGGACATCCGCGGCGAGGTCCACGACGAGGCCGGCGAGCACGTCGTGACCGCCTACACCAAGCTCGTGTCGCGCGCGGCCGAGGGGGCGTGACCATGACGACGACGATTCAGTACGCGGACGTGGAGATCGGCACGGAGCTGCCGGCCCAGGCGTTCCCCGTGACTCGCGCCACGCTCGTGCAGTACGCAGGCGCCTCCGGGGACTTCAACCCGATCCACTGGAACGAGAAGTTCGCGGTCGAGGTCGGGCTCCCGGACGTCATCGCCCACGGCATGTTCACCATGGCCGAGGCGATCCGCGTCGTGACCGACTGGGTCGGTGACCCGGCCGCTGTCGTGGAGTACGGCGTGCGCTTCACCAAGCCCGTCATCGTCCCGAACGACGACAAGGGCGCGACGATCGAGGTCAGCGGCAAGGTCGCCGCCAAGCTCGACGACGGCCGCGTCCGCGTCGACCTCGTCGCGACGAGCGCGGGCCAGAAGGTGCTCGGCATGTCGCGGGCGGTTGTGCAGCTGGCGTAACGGCTGCCCTGTAAGAACCTGAGTAAGGGGCACCCTCCATTGCGGGGTGCCCCTTACTCGTAGGCAGGACTTGCTCGTACGCAGCTACTCGTAGGGACTCCTACGGCTTCGCGGCGGCCGGGATGTGACGCTTGACATAGGTAGTGAGTGACCACTAACTTAGCCGCATGGTCAGGATGAGCGCAGACGAGCGACGCGAGAGCGTCATCCGCGCGGCGATGAGCGAGTTCGCGCGGGGTGGCTACTACGGCACTTCTACCGAGGCGATCGCCAAGCGGGTGGGTGTCTCGCAGCCGTATCTGTTCCGGCTCTTCCCGGGGAAGAAGGCCATCTTCCTCGCGGCGGCGACCCGTTGCGTACAGGACGCGACGCGGCTCTTCGCCGAGGCCGCCGAAGGGCTGGAGGGTGAGGAAGCCCTGGACGCCATGGCGAACGCGTACACCGATGTCATCGCCAAGGATCCCGAGCGGCTCATGATGCAGATGCAGGTGTACGTCGCGGTCGCCGCCGCCGAGGCGGCCGGTGACCACGAGTTCGGCGAGGCGGTCCGCGCCGAGTGGATGAAGCTCTGGGAGGCGGCGCACCTGCCTCTGGGGGCGGACGTGGACACCACGACGACCTTCATGGCCTACGGAATGCTGATCAATGTCCTGGTCTCCATGGGGTTCCCCCCGGAGCACCGGATCTGGGAAGGGCTGTACCCCTCGGCCCGCGCCAAGGGGCGCCTGGAGCACTAGCGGTAGCCGGCAACTGAGCACAGGGAACCAGGGGTGGGTGTCCGGGGAGGTCCCTGGCCTCTCCCTGCCCGCGAAAGTTAGTCATCAATAACTAACCAACATTCTGGGGGAACGATGTCACAGCAGACAGCACGCCGAGGGGGAGCCGTCTGGGCCCTCGTCATCACCAGCGTCGCCGGATTCATGGCGGCCCTCGACAACCTCGTCGTCACCACCGCTCTGCCCTCCATCCGCGAGGACCTCGGCGGAGGGCTCGACGACCTGGAGTGGACGGTCAGCGCCTACACGCTCACCTTCGCCGTGCTGCTGATGTTCGGCGCGGCCCTGGGGGACCGGTTCGGCCGCCGCCGGCTCTTCCTCGTCGGCCTCACCGTCTTCACCGGCGCGTCCGCCGCCGCGGCCATGGCGCCCGGCATCGACTCGCTGATCGCCGCCCGCGCGGTCCAGGGCGTCGGCGCCGCGATCATGATGCCGCTGACGCTCACCCTGCTGACCGCGGCCGTCCCGGCGGCGAAGCGCGGGACGGCGTACGGGATCTGGGGCGCCGTCAACGGGCTCGCGGTCGCGAGCGGGCCGCTGATCGGCGGCAGCCTCACCGAGCACGTCTCCTGGCACTGGATCTTCTGGCTGAACGTCCCGCTCGGCCTCGCCCTGCTCCCGCTCGCCCGGCTGCGCCTGAACGAGTCGTACGGCACCGGCGCCCGGCTCGACCTGGTGGGCACCCTGCTCGCCAGCAGCGGCCTCTTCGGCATCGTGTACGCCCTGGTCCGCGCGCCCCGCGACGGCTGGACCAGCGGGCTCGTCCTGCTGGGCCTGTTCGCCGGCGGCGCCCTGCTCGTCGCCTTCGCTCTGCACGGCACCCGCGCCAGGAACGCGATGCTGCCGATGCGCCTCTTCCGCTCCCGCGCCTTCGCCGGGATCAACGCGGCCAGCCTGCTGATGTTCCTCGGGATGTTCGGCTCGATCTTCCTGCTCAGCCAGTACATGCAGGGCGTCCTCGGCTACTCGCCCACCGAGGCGGGCCTGCGGATGCTGCCCTGGACCGGCATGCCGATGCTCGTCTCGCCGATCGCGGGGTACCTCTCCGACCGGATCGGCGGCCGCCTGGTCGTCGCCACGGGCCTCTTCCTCCAGGCCGCGGGCCTCGCCTACTACGCCTCCGTGATCGCCGTCGACGCCTCGTACACCGCCCAGCTGCCCGCCCTGATCATCAACGGCATCGGGATGTCGCTCTACTTCGCCCCCGCCTCCAACCTGGTCATGTCCAGCGTCCGTCCGCAGGAACAGGGCATCGCGTCCGGCACGAACAACGCGCTGCGCGAGGTGGGCGGAGCGCTCGGTATCGCCGTGATGTCGTCGATCTTCGCGGCTCAGGGCGGCTACGAGCCCGCGCAGAACTTCGTGGACGGCATCCAGCCCGCGCTGTGGGTCGGCGCGGCCACGGTGGCCGTCGCGGGAGCCGCCGCCCTGTTCATCCCCTCCCGCCGGCGCGCGGCCGAGGGACTACAGAGCGAGCCCGAGCCCGAGTCCGCCCCGGTCCTGGAGACCGTCTCGCACTGAGAACGCCCCGCCTCGCACTGAGAACGCCCCGCATCGAACCGGCACTCCCCGAAGGAGCCCGTCATGCCCACGCTGCCCTGGACCGTCCCGAACACCCCGCCGACCGGCGCCGAGGCCCACGTCATGGCCTCCCGCTTCGAGACCCGCACCCTGTGGGGAGCCCTCCGTTTCTTCGCGAAGACCCCCTCTGTCTGGCGTCAGGTGAGCAAGGCGCCCGGCGCGTACGGGGCCTCCGTGAAGGCGGCGCCCCTGCGACGGACCTTCTGGACCCTGTCCGCCTGGGAGTCGCCCGACGCGCTGAAGCGCTTCGCGGGCTCGGCGCCCCACGGCCCCACGGCCGGTGGTCTGCGCTCACAGATGAAGGACGCGAAGTTCGTGCGCTGGCAGACCACCACGGACAAGCTGCCGCTCGACTGGGCGGAGGCGCTGCGGCGCCTGTCGTGATCCGCGCGCCGCCCAGGACCGATCCGCGCGCCGCGCAGGACCACGGACAAGCAGGACCCCAAGTACGTACGAGAACGGCCCCGCCACGACCGGTGGGGCCGTTCTCGTACTCTTGAGCGCGTGCAGGAACTCCACGACACCCCCCTCGCCCCCCTGACCACCTTCCGCCTCGGCGGCCCCGCAGCACGGCTGCTGACGGCGACGACCGACGACGAGGTGATCGCCGCCGTCCGTGAGGCCGACACGGCGGGCACGCCGCTGCTGATCGTCGGCGGTGGCAGCAACCTGGTCATCGGCGACAAGGGCTTCGCGGGCACGGCCCTGCGGATCGCCACGAAGGACTTCTCGCTCGACGGCACGAGCCTTGAGCTCGCGGCCGGCGAGGTGTGGACCGACGCGGTCGCCCGCACTGTCGAGGCCGGCCTCGCGGGCATCGAGTGCCTCGCCGGAATCCCCGGCTCCGCCGGCGCCACGCCGATCCAGAACGTGGGCGCGTACGGCCAGGAGGTCTCGTCGACGATCACCGAAGTGATCGTGTACGACCGGGAGGCCGGCGAGACGGTCACGATTCCGAACGAGGAGTGCGCGTTCTCGTACCGGCACAGCCGTTTCAAGGCCGATCCCGACCGCTTCGTGGTGCTGCGCGTGCGGTTCGGCCTCGAGGACGCGGCCGGCATGAGTGCCCCCATCAAGTACCCCGAGACGGCCCGCACCCTCGGCGTCGAGGCGGGCGACCGGGTCCCCGCGGCTCTCGCCCGCGAGACGGTCCTGAAGCTGCGCGCGGGCAAGGGCATGGTGCTCGACCCCGAGGACCACGACACCTGGTCGGCAGGGTCGTTCTTCACCAACCCGATCCTCACCGAGGAGGAGTTCGCCGCCTTCCACGCGCGCGTGGCGAACCGTCTCGGCCCCGACACCGCCCCGCCCGCCTTCCCGGCCGGCGAGGCCCGCGTGAAGACCTCGGCGGCCTGGCTCATCGACAAGGCGGGCTTCACCAAGGGCTACGGCAGCGGCCCCGCCCGTATCTCCACCAAGCACACGCTCGCGCTCACCAACCGCGGCGAGGCGACCACCGACGACCTCCTCGCGCTCGCCCGCGAGGTCGTGGCCGGCGTCCACGACGCCTTCGGCGTGACGCTGGTCAACGAGCCGGTCACGGTGGGCGTGTCCCTCTGACCCGCTCTCTGACCCGTCCGGGGACCCGTTAGTAGGCGACCCCCACGCCCTGCTTCACCGTCGCGGGGTCGTCGATCATCGCCAGCATCGCGTGGGCCACGTCGGCCCGCGAGATGCTCCGGCCGCTGCGCGGATTCCCGCCGACCACGGTCCGGTACGTGCCCGTGAGCGGCTTGTTCGTGAGCTTCGGCGGGCGTACGGAGGTCCAGTCGGTGGCGCTGGCCGCGAGCTCGCCCTCCATGGCCCGCAGATCGTCGTAGACGGGCTTGAGCAGCGAGTTGATGACGCCGATCATGGCGCGGTCGACGAGCGGTGAGCGCTCGGGCTCGGGGCCGACCGGCGCCGCGCTCACGACGAGCAGACGCCGTACGCCCTCGGCCTCCGCCGCACCCAGAACCGACCGGGTCAGCTCGGCCGCGATGCCCGCGTCGGCGCGCCTGCGGGCGCCGAGCCCGGACAGGACCGCGTCGCGCCCGGCGACCGCGGGGCGCAGCGCCGCGGGGTCCCGCACATCCGCCCGGAACACCTCCAGGCCCGCGCCCGTCACCGTGAACCGCGCGGGGTCACGGACCACCGCGGTGACCTGATGGCCCGATGCCAGTGCCTGCCGGACGATCTCCTGGCCGATACCGCCGGTCGCTCCGAAAACAGTGATCCTCATGGCACACCCTCCTAGGGTGGGTAAGTGTTCACTCACCCCCTAGAGTGAGTGGATACTCACCTGCTCGTCAAGCTCGGTTGGAGCCCGCATGCATCAGAAGCCGGCCCGGGTCCGCATCGTCGACGCCGCCCATGAACTCATGCTGAGCATCGGTCTCGCCCGTGCCACCACCAAGGAGATCGCCAAGGCGGCGGACTGTTCGGAAGCGGCGCTCTACAAGTACTTCGCGAACAAGGAAGAGCTGTTCGTGACCGTTCTCAGCGAGCGGCTGCCCAAGCTCGGACCGCTCCTGAGCGAGCTGTCCAAGGAGCCGGGCGCGAAGAGCGTCGAGGAGAACCTCACGGAGATCGCCCGCGAGGCCGCCCTCTTCTACGAGCAGACCTTCCCGATGGCCGCCTCCCTGTACGCGGAACCCCAGCTCAAGCGCCGTCACGAGGAGGCGCTGCGGGAGATGGGCACGGGCCCCCACCGCCCGATCCAGGGCCTGAACGCCTACCTCAGATCCGAGCAGGACGCGGGCCGCGTCAGCCGCGACGCCGACACCTACGCCGCCGCGTCCCTCCTCCTCGGAGCCTGCGCCCAGCGCGCGTTCGCGTACGACATGGCCCCCGACCGCAAGCCCCCGCAGCCGCTGGACGAGTTCGCCGCGGGCCTCGCCCGCACCCTGCTCACAGGGATCGCATAGAGTTCCCGTTCCTTCTGGGGAGGGCAAGATCATGCTGCGTGGAAGAGGGCGCCGGGGCGCCATATCGGTGCTGGTGGCGGCGCTGACGGGCGTGCTCGCCGTGGGGTGCGGCCGGGGAACGTCCGGCGGGGACGCGGCCGTCGACAAGAAGCCCGATCGGTACGCGAGTTCCGAGCAACTGCCCGAACACCTCGCGGCCGACGGCACGACGGTCGTCGTCGGGTCATCGAAGGCGGACACCGTCGTACGGCTCTACGAGGACCTGCGCTGCCCCGTCTGCCGTGACTTCGAGGAGGACGGCGGCGCCGGCGCGCTGCGGAAGATGACCCTCCACGGCGAGGTCAGGACCGAGTACACCCTGGCGTCGTTCCTCGACGACCGGCTGGGCGGCAAGGGCTCGAAGAAGGCGGCCAACGCGCTGCGGGCCGCCCTGGAACAGGGGAAGTTCGTCGAGTACCACGACCTCCTCTTCCAGGAGCAGCCCGACGAGGCCGTCGACGGCTACACCGACGCTTTCCTGCTTCGCACGGCCTCGCGAGTGAAGGGCCTGCGCGGCGCCGGGTTCGACGCGGCGGTGAAGGGCATGAAGTACCGCTCCTTCGTCACCGCCTCGGAGAAGGCCTACGAGGCCGGCAAGGCGCCCGGCACCCCGTCCTTCGCGGTGAACGGCACCCTCCTCAAGGAGGACCGGCGGAACCTGATGTTCGACCCCGAGTACGTTCCGCTGGCGGTCGGGACGTCGGCCCTGCCGGAGTGACAGACGCACCGGCCCTGATCAGGGGGTGGTGGCCAGCCAGTCGTCGACCCCTGACAGCAGCTTCGCCTTGATGTCCTGCGGCGCCGCCGAGCCGCGCACCGACTGCCGTGCCAGCTCGGCCAGTTCGGCGTCGTCGAAGTCGTGGTGACGGCGCGCGATCTCGTACTGGGCGGCCAGACGCGAGCCGAACAGGAGCGGGTCGTCGGCGCCGAGCGCCATCGGCACCCCGGCCTCGAACAAAGTGCGCAGGGGTACGTCTTCGGGCTTCTCGTAGACGCCGAGCGCGACATTGGAGGCGGGACAGACCTCGCAGGTCACCCCCCGGTCCGCGAGCCGCTTCAGCAGCCGGGGGTCCTCGGCGGCCCGCACTCCGTGCCCGATCCGCGTCGCCTCCAGGTCGTCCAGGCAGTCGCGTACGGAGGCGGGCCCGGTCAGCTCGCCGCCGTGCGGCGCGGCAAGGAGGCCGCCCTCCCTGGCGATGGCGAACGCGCGGTCGAAGTCCCGCGCCATGCCCCGCCGTTCGTCGTTGGAGAGCCCGAAGCCGACGATGCCGCGGTCCGCGTACCGCACGGCGAGGCGGGCCAGCGTGCGCGCGTCCAGCGGATGCTTCATACGGTTGGCGGCCACCAGGACCCGCATGCCGAGACCCGTGTCGCGGGAGGCGGTCTCGACGGCGTCCAGGATGACTTCCAGGGCCGGGATCAGGCCCCCGAGCCGCGGCGCGTACGACGTCGGGTCGACCTGGATCTCCAGCCACCCCGACCCGTCCGCGAGATCCTCCTCCGCGGCCTCGCGCACCAGCCGCTGAATGTCCTCGGGCTCGCGCAGGCAGGACCGCGCGGCGTCGTACAGCCGCTGGAAACGGAACCAGCCGCGCTCGTCGGTGGCCCGCAGTTTCGGCGGCTCGGCCCCGGTCAGGGCGTCGGGCAGCCTGACGCCGTACTTGTCGGCGAGTTCGAGCAGGGTCGTAGGCCGCATCGACCCGGTGAAGTGCAGATGAAGATGGGCCTTGGGCAGCTGCCTTACATCACGTGGTACACGCTCCATTCGAGGATCTTGCCGCACACACCCGCCGCCCGGGAAGCGGCTTTCCCTCTTCGTGGCCTTGTCCGAACGAAAATCCGAACCGAGGATCCGGACGAAAAAACGGGCCGCCCCCGGGAACCCCGGAGACGGCCCGCATCACGCGGAAGACGCGTCAGTCACGCGCCTCGGCGAGCAGCTTCTGAATCCGCGAGACACCCTCGGCCAGGTCCTCGTCGCCCAGGGCGTACGACAGACGCAGGTAGCCCGGCGTGCCGAAGGCCTCACCCGGGACGACCGCGACCTCGGACTCCTCCAGGATCAGCGCGGCCAGCTCGACGGAGTCCTGCGGACGCTTGCCGCGGATCTCCTTGCCGAGCAGCTCCTTCACCGACGGGTACGCGTAGAAGGCGCCCTCGGGCTCGGGGCAGAACACGCCGTCGATCTCGTTCAGCATGCGCACGATGGTCTTGCGGCGGCGGTCGAAGGCCTCGCGCATCTTCGCGACGGCCGTCAGGTCGCCGGACACGGCGGCGAGCGCGGCGATCTGCGCGACGTTCGACACGTTCGACGTGGCGTGCGACTGCAGGTTGGTCGCGGCCTTCACGACGTCCTTCGGGCCGATGATCCACCCGACGCGCCAGCCGGTCATCGCGTACGTCTTGGCGACGCCGTTCACGACGATGCACTTGTCGCGCAGCTCGGGCAGGAGCGCCGGGAGGGACGTGAACTTGGCGTCCCCGTAGACCAGGTGCTCGTAGATCTCGTCCGTGAGAACCCACAGGCCGTGCTCGACGGCCCAGCGGCCGATCGCCTCGGCGTCGGCCTCGCTGTAGACCGCGCCCGTCGGGTTCGACGGCGACACGAACAGGACGACCTTGGTGCGCTCGGTGCGCGCCGCCTCCAGCTGCTCCACGGAGACGCGGTACCCGGTCGTCTCGTCGGCCACGACCTCGACCGGGACACCACCGGCGAGACGGATCGATTCGGGGTACGTCGTCCAGTACGGCGCCGGGACGATGACCTCGTCGCCCGGGTCGAGGATCGCGGCGAAGGCCTCGTAGATGGCCTGCTTGCCGCCGTTGGTGACCAGCACCTGCGAGGGGTCGACCTCGTAGCCGGAGTCGCGCAGCGTCTTCGCGGCGATCGCGGCCTTCAGCTCGGGCAGACCACCGGCGGGCGTGTACCGGTGGTACTTCGGGTTCTTGCAGGCCTCGATGGCCGCTTCGACGATGTAGTCCGGGGTCGGGAAGTCGGGCTCGCCCGCGCCGAAACCGATGACCGGACGCCCAGCGGCCTTTAGGGCCTTGGCCTTGGCGTCGACGGCGAGGGTCGCGGACTCGGAGATCGCGCCGATGCGGGCGGAGACCCGGCGCTCGGTGGGCGAAGAGGAAGGAGTAGCAGCAGCGCTCATAACCCCATCGTTCCAGACCGGAAACCCGGCCGGCACACGGGTTTCACGGACGATCAACGACTGGCCCGCTTCTTTCTGTTCGACGGAGGGCCGCGGAACACGTACACTCACTGCTCGTTGGCCTTCACCGGCCGCTCTCTTCCGGCGTACGACGTGCAATCGGAAGGATGCGGTACGTTGGGGCAGACAAAGGGTCGTAGCTCAATTGGTAGAGCACTGGTCTCCAAAACCAGCGGTTGGGGGTTCAAGTCCCTCCGGCCCTGCTACACACTCCTTCGCCAGGACGTGTGCGCATGTACGTACTGCAAATGCACCGCCGTGCGGCTCAACCGGGCGCGGCACGGCCACGACCCGGAATTCAGGTGAGGACGCGTGACGGACGCCGTGGGCTCCATCGACATGCCTGATGCCCAGGATGAGGCGCCGGAGTCCCAGAAGAAGCCCCGTAAGGGTGGCAAGCGCGGAAAGAAGGGCCCCTTCGGCCGTCTCGCGCTCTTCTACCGCCAGATCGTCGCGGAGCTCCGCAAGGTTGTCTGGCCGACTCGCAACCAGCTCACCACGTACACCAGTGTGGTGATTGTGTTCGTCGTCATCATGATCGGTCTGGTGACCGTGATTGACTATGGCTTCAACCACGCCGTCAAGTACATCTTCGGCTGAGCCGATAGCGAAGGGCGCCGTACCCGGCGCCCCTTTCGCGTGTTCCACCCCTATGTATCCAGGAAGAAGCAGCCACAGTGTCTGACCCGAACCTGAACGAGGCGATCGAGCCCGTCGAGTCCGTTGAGGACGAGCTCGACATTGTCGAGGCGGCGGACGCCGAGAACGCCGAGGACACGGTCCAGGCCGAGGCTGCCGACGAGGCAGCCACTGAGGCTGACGAGCACGCCGAGGACGAGGTCGAAGCCGCCGAGGAGTCCCTCGAGGACGACGCCGAGGACGACGCCGCCGAGCTGTCCGACGAGGACGCCCCCGAGGCCGAGGTCGACGAGGAGTCCGTCGAGGAAGTCGCCGAGGAGTCCGAGCCGGTCGACCCGATCGTCGCCCTGCGCGAGGAACTGCGCACGCTGCCCGGCGAGTGGTACGTCATCCACACGTACGCCGGTTACGAGAACCGCGTGAAGACCAACCTCGAGCAGCGCGCCGTCTCGCTGAACGTCGAGGACTTCATCTTCCAGGCCGAGGTGCCGCAGGAAGAGGTCGCGCAGATCAAGAACGGCGAGCGCAAGACCGTCCGTCAGAACAAGCTCCCCGGCTACGTGCTGGTGCGCATGGACCTGACGAACGAGTCCTGGGGCGTCGTCCGCAACACCCCCGGCGTCACCGGCTTCGTGGGCAACGCCTACGACCCGTACCCGCTGACCCTCGACGAGATCGTCAAGATGCTCGCCCCGGAGGCCGAGGAGAAGGCAGCCCGTGAGGCCGCCGAGGCCGAGGGCAGGCCGGCTCCCTCCCGCAAGGTCGAGGTCCAGGTCCTGGACTTCGAGGTCGGCGACTCGGTCACCGTCACCGACGGCCCGTTCGCGACGCTGCAGGCAACGATCAACGAGATCAACGCCGACTCGAAGAAGGTCAAGGGCCTCGTCGAGATCTTCGGCCGCGAGACTCCGGTCGAGCTCAGCTTCGACCAGATCCAGAAGAACTAGCCCCTTCCGGCACCTTCTGGAACAAGTACTTCCGAACAGGTCAGACGGGCTCTCAAAGCCGGTCTGACCTGCTCGGTTTTTAGCTGCACATGGATACCCGTTATCGTTGTGCGGTATGCCTCCATCCGGATGACCGGGTGGTCGGCTGAAAACTCTCACTAGGACCCGGAGAGAGCAATGCCTCCCAAGAAGAAGAAGGTCACGGGGCTTATCAAGCTCCAGATCCAGGCCGGTGCCGCCAACCCGGCCCCGCCGGTTGGTCCCGCGCTGGGCCAGCACGGCGTCAACATCATGGAGTTCTGCAAGGCCTACAACGCCGCGACCGAGTCGCAGCGTGGCTGGGTCATCCCGGTGGAGATCACGGTCTACGAAGACCGCTCCTTCACCTTCATCACCAAGACGCCCCCGGCCGCCAAGATGATCCTCAAGGCCGCGGGCATCGAGAAGGGCTCCGGCGAGCCTCACAAGACCAAGGTCGCGAAGATCACCGACGCGCAGGTCCGCGAGATCGCCACCACCAAGATGGCCGACCTGAACGCCAACGACCTGGACGCCGCCGCGAAGATCATCGCCGGTACCGCGCGTTCCATGGGCGTCACGGTCGAGGGCTGATCCTCACCCCGTTTGACCTTTCAGTGGTAGGGCCAGCGCTGGTCCGCACCACGAACTCCATACCTGAACTCCAGGAGTAGAAGTGAAGCGCAGCAAGACTCTCCGCGCTGCGGACGCGAAGATCGACCGGGACAAGCTCTACGCCCCGCTCGAGGCCGTCCGTATCGCCAAGGAGACCTCCGCGACGAAGTTCGACGGCACCGTCGAGGTCGCCATGCGTCTGGGTGTCGACCCGCGCAAGGCCGACCAGATGGTCCGTGGCACCGTGAACCTCCCGCACGGCACCGGCAAGACCGCCCGGGTCCTGGTCTTCGCGACCGGTGACCGTGCTGCGGCCGCGGAAGCCGCTGGCGCCGACATCGTCGGCTCCGACGAGCTCATCGACGAGATCTCCAAGGGCAACCGCCTCAACGAGTTCGACGCCGTTGTCGCCACCCCGGACCTCATGGGCAAGGTCGGCCGCCTCGGCCGCGTGCTCGGCCCCCGTGGCCTCATGCCTAACCCGAAGACGGGCACGGTGACCCCGGACGTGGTCAAGGCCGTGAACGAGATCAAGGGCGGCAAGATCGAGTTCCGCGTCGACAAGCACTCGAACCTCCACTTCATCATCGGCAAGGTGTCCTTCGACGACACCCAGCTGGTGGAGAACTACGGCGCGGCCCTGGACGAGATCCTTCGTCTGAAGCCGTCCGCCGCCAAGGGTCGCTACATCAAGAAGGCCGCCATCGCCACCACGATGGGCCCCGGCGTTCCGCTCGACCCGAACCGCACCCGCAACCTCCTCGTCGAGGAGGACCCGGCTGCGGTCTGAGCCTGACAGCTCAGCCAAGTCGGCTCGGGCCCCGCACCTTTCGAGGTGCGGGGCCCGTTCCCGTTTTTCCGCTAACCGCTCCGGGCGCGGGTGCGCTCCGCTAGCGTGCGGGGTCGACCTGGGGCTCGGCGGGGGAGCGTATGAACGGCAGGACATGGGTGCGGCACGCGACGGTCTGCCTGGCGATGGCCGGCCTGGCGTCCTGCGGCACGCACGAGGCGCCCAAGCGCGACGAGGGTGTCACCGGGGCGCTGAAGGCCGCACGCTCCGAGGTCGCCGCCGCCGGGTCCGCGAGGATCGAGGCGACGAGCAGTACGGGCACCAGCCTGTCCTCGCGGAGCGTGGGCGTCCTGCGCTGGTCGGGTGGGCTGCGCGGCACTCTGAGGGTGACCACGACCGGCGGCTCGATGGCCTCGACGACCCGGCTCATGGGCGGCTCCCCGTCCCAGTCACGCTTCCTGCCGGATGCGTACTACACGCGGATGACCGACAAGTTCGCCGCGCTGTCGGACGGCAAGCACTGGATCAGATACCCGTACGTCTCCGGGGCCGACCTCTCGCCGGCGGCTTCCCTCAGGCTGCTGCTGTCCTCGGGGAACGCGCGCGAGGTGGGCCCGGAGACCGTGCGCGGCGTCCGCGCGACGCATTACACGGGCTCGGCCCACGGGCAGCGCGTCGACGTGTGGATCGACCGCGGCCACCTCCTGGTCAAGCGCGTACAGCGGGCCGATACGGCCTCCGGCGCCTTCTCCGGGACGGTGCATTACGGCGACTACGGCGCCCGGGCCTCGGCCGAGCGCCCGCCGGCACGGGACACGGTCGACTTCAAGGACGTCGTCAATCGAAAGCCCGCCGCCTGAGCCCTCGGCATCGTGCGCCCACCTACGTGTATCGATCGTCTGTTCCTAGGGGTGGGGTCGTGACAGTGAACAGAGCGGCGGGGGCCGTGCTGGCCGCCGCCGTCCGCGACGCCACGGAGAACGGGGAGCCGCTGACGTCGTTCGGCTGCCGGATGACCGGCGAGGTCCCCGGCTCGGGCCGGATCGACGGCGAGGCCGCGATCAGCGTGAAGCCGATGGCGATGCGGATGAGGATGACCTCGCTCGACCAGGGCTCCGACGGCGCCCTCGAGATGCGCGTCACCGGCGGCGCCCTGTACATGGGTGGCGGCAAGGGCGCGGCCAAGGAGACGGACGGCAGGAGCTGGCTCAAGTTCGACATCTCCGGGCCCGCGTCGCAGGAGGCCGCGGCGACGAACCCGCCGGCCGGCCAGGCGGACCAGAACCCGGCCGAGCAGGTCACGTTCCTCAACGGCTCCAAGGACCACGAGCGCGTCGGCGAGGAGACCGTGGGGGCGAGAAGACCGCGTACTACAAGGGCACCGTCACGCTCGACCAGATGCGCGAGAGCTACCAGGACGAGGACGCGGCCACCAGGAAGCGCCGTGACAAGAACCTCTCGATGTACGAGGGCCTGGGCGTCGACAAGCTCGCGGTGGACCTGTGGATCGACCAGGACGACCGCACCAGGCGCTTCCGTACCCGCGGCGCGGCGGACAAGGGCCGCTTCGACCTGACGATGACCTTCTTCGACTACGACAAGCCGGTCACCGTACGGGCTCCGGCCGCCAAGGACGTGGTGGATCCGGCGCAGATGATGAAGGGCGCGACCAGCGGTTGAGCGCCCCGGCGGGGCCCGGCAAGAGCGGATTTGCCTGAGGCGGACCCCGTCACGTAATCTCCTTGAGAAGCCAAAGACCGCTGGTCGTTGCCGTGCCCTCGCAAGAGGAACCGGTGACCGAAGGATCTGCTGAAAGCGGACGACCTGCGCAGGTGACTGTGGAAAGTTCCCGGGACTCGTTCCGGTCGAGCTAAGCCCCGTGCGCCTGCGCCGGGGCGTTTTGTTTTGTACAGCCCCTTCTGAGCGGTCCTCATCACCCGGAAGGAGGCCGACGCTCTATGCCGACGCCCGACAAGGCTGCCGCGGTAGCCGAGCTCACGGACAAGTTCCGCAGCTCGAACGCCGCCGTGCTGACCGAGTACCGGGGTCTCACCGTGGCCCAGCTCAAGCAGCTGCGCCGTTCCCTCGGTGAGAACTCCGAGTACGCCGTGGTGAAGAACACGCTGACCAAGATCGCGGCCAACGAGGCCGGGATCAACACGCTGGACGACCTGTTCACGGGTCCGACAGCGGTTGCCTTCGTCACCGGTGACCCGGTGGAGTCGGCGAAGGGTCTTCGTGACTTCGCCAAGGACAACCCCAACCTCATCATCAAGGGCGGTGTCCTTGACGGTAAGGCGCTGTCCGCCGATGAGATCAAGAAGCTCGCGGACCTCGAGTCCCGCGAGGTTCTGCTCGCCAAGCTGGCGGGTGCCATGAAGGGCAAGCAGACTCAGGCTGCTCAGGTCTTCCAGGCGCTCCCGTCGAAGTTCGTCCGCACTGCGGAGGCACTTCGCGTCAAGCGCGACGAGCAGGGCGGTGCCGAGTAACTCGGCTCGCGCATTGACCGTCGCCCACTAGGGAGACGGTCGCAGCGGGCCGAACGTACGCCCGCCGACATTTACATCCGGCACCTGCCGAATTAGTGGAAGGACGCCATCATGGCGAAGCTGTCCCAGGACGACCTGCTCGCGCAGTTCGAAGAGATGACCCTCATCGAGCTCTCCGAGTTCGTGAAGGCCTTCGAGGAGAAGTTCGACGTCACCGCCGCCGCGGCCGTCGCCGTTGCCGGCCCGGCCGGCCCGGGTGCCGCCGCTGAGGCCGTCGAGGAGCAGGACGAGTTCGACGTCATCCTCACCGGCGCCGGCGAGAAGAAGATCCAGGTCATCAAGGTCGTGCGCGAGCTCACCTCCCTCGGCCTCAAGGAGGCCAAGGACCTCGTCGACGGCGCCCCGAAGCCCGTCCTCGAGAAGGTCGCGAAGGACGCCGCGGAGAAGGCTGCCGAGTCCCTCAAGGGCGCCGGCGCCTCCGTCGAGGTCAAGTGACCTCGGGAGTCTGCTGACTCCTTGCTGAGCGGCTCTCGCGTAGGGCTGTAACGCGAACGTACTGAAGGGCGATCACCCAACTGGGTGGTCGCCCTTCAGGCTTTCCTGACGGCCGCTGGCGCTCCAGCTTCGGCTGCCTTGCACTGACGGTCCCGACGAGTATGGTGATCTTCGTTGTGCCTGGAGCCGGCGCCTGGAGCGGGGGCCTGCTGGTGAGTGCGGAGGTCGGGGCAGCCCTGTTCGTACAGGAGGGGGCCTTGACGAACCGCACGCAGCGCGCAATTCTCAGGACGCGTCGTCACAACGATCCGGATCCGAGGCATGGATCGGCGACGAAGAGGGCAGTAAGGATGTGCGTGCCACGAGTGACGTGGTGACGTGTTGCAGCTGTTGAGAACAACGAGGGTCTGACGAGGGTCGTTGAGGACAACGAGGGTCTCAAAAAACCCGCACTGGACATCAGTGAGCCAAGTGGCTACACTGACCCTTTGCGCTGCCTGTTAGCTGCTCCCTGCCCGTCACCAGGGGCATGCCCTCGCTCCAGCACCGTGGACTGAAGTCCTCCTGACCTGGCCCTCACGGGTCGATTCGGGAAGCTTCCGCCTCCGTGCCAGCTTGGGACCGGTACGCGCGTAGTGAGTCCGAGCCCTCGGAAGGACCCCCTCTTGGCCGCCTCGCGCACTGCCTCGACCGCGAATACGAACAACGGCGCCAGCACCGCCCCGCTGCGCATTTCCTTTGCAAAGATCAAGGAGCCCCTCGAGGTTCCGAACCTTCTTGCGCTGCAGACCGAAAGCTTCGACTGGCTGCTCGGCAACGACGCGTGGAAGGCTCGTGTCGAGGCGGCTCTTGAAAGCGGACAGGACGTCCCCAGGAAGTCCGGTCTGGAGGAGATCTTCGAGGAGATCTCTCCGATCGAGGACTTCTCCGGGTCGATGTCGCTGACGTTCCGCGACCACCGCTTCGAGCCGCCGAAGAACTCGATCGACGAGTGCAAGGAGCGCGACTTCACGTTCGGCGCCCCGCTCTTCGTCACCGCCGAGTTCACCAACAACGAGACCGGCGAGATCAAGTCCCAGACGGTCTTCATGGGCGACTTCCCGCTCATGACCAACAAGGGCACCTTCGTCATCAACGGCACCGAGCGTGTCGTCGTGTCGCAGCTCGTCCGCTCGCCGGGCGTCTACTTCGACTCCTCGATCGACAAGACGTCCGACAAGGACATCTTCTCGGCCAAGGTCATCCCGTCCCGGGGTGCCTGGCTCGAGATGGAGATCGACAAGCGCGACATGGTCGGTGTCCGCATCGACCGCAAGCGCAAGCAGTCCGTCACCGTTCTCCTGAAGGCTCTCGGTTGGACGACCGAGCAGATCCTCGAGGAGTTCGGCGAGTACGAGTCCATGCGCGCCACCCTGGAGAAGGACCACACCCAGGGCCAGGACGACGCGCTCCTCGACATCTACCGCAAGCTGCGTCCGGGCGAGCCGCCGACCCGTGAGGCCGCGCAGACGCTGCTCGAGAACCTCTACTTCAACCCGAAGCGCTACGACCTCGCGAAGGTCGGCCGCTACAAGGTCAACAAGAAGCTGGGCGGCGAAGCCCCGCTGGACGCCGGCGTCCTGACCGTCGAGGACATCATCTCGTCGATCAAGTACCTGGTGAAGCTGCACGCCGGTGAGACCGAGACCGTTGGCGACAGCGGTGTATCGATTGTCGTCGAGACCGACGACATCGACCACTTCGGCAACCGTCGTCTGCGTAACGTCGGCGAACTCATCCAGAACCAGGTCCGCACGGGTCTGGCTCGTATGGAGCGCGTCGTCCGCGAGCGCATGACGACTCAGGACGTCGAGGCGATCACGCCGCAGACCCTGATCAACATCCGGCCGGTCGTCGCCTCCATCAAGGAGTTCTTCGGCACCAGCCAGCTGTCGCAGTTCATGGACCAGAACAACCCGCTGTCGGGTCTCACCCACAAGCGCCGCCTGTCGGCTCTTGGCCCGGGTGGTCTCTCCCGTGAGCGGGCCGGCTTCGAGGTCCGTGACGTGCACCCGTCTCACTACGGCCGCATGTGCCCGATCGAGACGCCTGAAGGCCCGAACATCGGTCTGATCGGTTCGCTGGCTTCCTACGGTCGCGTCAACGCGTTCGGCTTCGTCGAGACGCCGTACCGCAAGGTCGTCGAGGGCGTCGTCACCGACGACGTCGACTACCTGACCGCGGACGAGGAAGACCGCTTCGTGATCGCCCAGGCCAACGCCGGCCTCGGCGAGGACATGCGGTTCACCGAGAACCGCGTCCTGGTCCGCCGCCGTGGCGGCGAGATCGACTACATCCCGGGCGACGACGTCGACTACATGGACGTCTCGCCGCGCCAGATGGTGTCGGTCGCGACCGCGATGATCCCGTTCCTCGAGCACGACGACGCCAACCGTGCCCTCATGGGCGCGAACATGATGCGTCAGGCCGTTCCGCTCATCAAGTCCGAGGCGCCGCTCGTCGGCACGGGCATGGAGTACCGCTGCGCCACTGACGCGGGCGACGTGCTCAAGGCGGAGAAGGACGGTGTGGTCCAGGAGGTTTCCGCGGACTACATCACCACCGCCAACGACGACGGCACGTACACCACGTACCGCCTCGCGAAGTTCTCGCGCTCCAACCAGGGCACCTCCGTCAACCAGAAGGTTGTCGTGGACGAGGGCGCCCGCGTGATCGAGGGCCAGGTCCTGGCCGACGGTCCCGCGACCGAGAACGGCGAGATGGCGCTCGGCAAGAACCTGCTCGTGGCGTTCATGCCGTGGGAGGGTCACAACTACGAGGACGCGATCATCCTGTCGCAGCGCCTCGTGCAGGACGACGTCCTCTCCTCGATCCACATCGAGGAGCACGAGGTCGACGCCCGTGACACCAAGCTCGGCCCGGAGGAGATCACCCGGGACATCCCGAACGTCTCCGAAGAGGTCCTCGCCGACCTCGACGAGCGCGGCATCATCCGTATCGGTGCCGAGGTCGTCGCCGGCGACATCCTCGTCGGCAAGGTCACGCCCAAGGGTGAGACCGAGCTGACGCCCGAGGAGCGCCTGCTCCGCGCGATCTTCGGTGAGAAGGCGCGCGAGGTGCGCGACACCTCGCTGAAGGTGCCGCACGGTGAGATCGGCAAGGTCATCGGCGTCCGCGTCTTCGACCGTGAAGAGGGCGACGAGCTGCCGCCGGGCGTGAACCAGCTGGTTCGTGTCTACGTGGCGCAGAAGCGCAAGATCACGGACGGTGACAAGCTCGCCGGCCGTCACGGCAACAAGGGTGTTATCTCGAAGATCCTTCCGATCGAGGACATGCCGTTCCTCGAGGACGGAACTCCGGTCGACATCATCCTCAACCCGCTGGGTGTGCCGTCCCGAATGAACCCGGGACAGGTCCTGGAGATCCACCTCGGCTGGCTCGCCAGCCGCGGCTGGGACGTCTCCGGCCTCGGTGACGAGTGGGCCCAGCGCCTGCAGGCCATCGGTGCCGACCAGGTCGCCCCCGGTACCAACGTCGCGACCCCGGTCTTCGACGGTGCCCGTGAGGACGAGATCTCCGGTCTCTTCGAGGCCACGATCCCGAACCGCGACGGTGACCGTCTGGTCCAGCCGTCCGGCAAGGCCAACCTGTTCGACGGCCGCTCCGGCGAGCCGTTCCCGGACCCGATCTCGATCGGGTACATGTACATCCTCAAGCTGCACCACCTGGTCGACGACAAGCTCCACGCCCGTTCGACCGGTCCGTACTCCATGATCACCCAGCAGCCGCTGGGTGGTAAGGCTCAGTTCGGTGGCCAGCGATTCGGTGAGATGGAGGTGTGGGCGCTTGAGGCTTACGGTGCCGCTTACGCCCTCCAGGAGCTCCTGACGATCAAGTCCGACGACGTGACCGGCCGCGTGAAGGTCTACGAGGCCATCGTCAAGGGCGAGAACATTCCCGAGCCGGGCATTCCCGAGTCCTTCAAGGTGCTCATCAAGGAAATGCAGTCGCTCTGCCTCAACGTGGAGGTGCTGTCCTCGGACGGCATGTCCATCGAGATGCGCGACACCGACGAGGACGTCTTCCGTGCGGCGGAGGAGCTCGGTATCGACCTGTCCCGGCGCGAGCCGAGCAGCGTCGAAGAGGTCTGACGGGCCTGGTCGGGGGCTCCCACAAGGAGCCCCCGGCCATCCCCGGGACCGTTCAGACCATGATGAAGCGCCTTACTTCGCTAACGCGAGGGGCACAACCCCGAAAGAGGGATTGACGCACAGTGCTCGACGTCAACTTCTTCGACGAGCTGCGGATCGGCCTTGCCACCGCGGACGACATCCGGACCTGGTCTCACGGCGAGGTCAAGAAGCCCGAGACCATCAACTACCGCACCCTCAAGCCCGAAAAGGACGGACTCTTCTGCGAGAAGATCTTCGGTCCGACCCGGGACTGGGAGTGCTACTGCGGTAAGTACAAGCGTGTCCGCTTCAAGGGCATCATCTGCGAGCGCTGCGGCGTCGAGGTCACTCGCGCCAAGGTGCGTCGTGAGCGGATGGGCCACATTGAGCTGGCCGCCCCTGTCACGCACATCTGGTACTTCAAGGGCGTTCCGTCGCGCCTCGGCTACCTGCTTGATCTCGCCCCGAAGGACCTCGAGAAGGTCATCTACTTCGCGGCGTACATGATCACGTTCGTGGACGAGGAGCGCCGCACCCGCGACCTGCCCTCCCTCGAGGCGCACGTCCAGGTGGAGCGTCAGCAGATCGAGAACCGTCGCGACTCCGACCTGGAGGCCCGCGCCAAGAAGCTCGAGACCGACCTGTCCGAGCTCGAGGCCGAGGGTGCCAAGGCCGACGTGCGCCGCAAGGTGCGCGAAGGTGCTGAGCGCGAGATGAAGCAGCTGCGCGACCGTGCGCAGCGCGAGATCGACCGCCTCGACGAGGTGTGGAACCGCTTCAAGAACCTCAAGGTCCAGGACCTCGAAGGTGACGAGCTGCTCTACCGCGAGCTGCGTGACCGCTTCGGCACGTACTTCGACGGCTCCATGGGTGCCGCTGCCCTGCAGAAGCGCCTGGAGTCCTTCGACCTCGAGGAGGAGGCCGAGCGCCTCCGCGAGATCATCCGTACCGGCAAGGGCCAGAAGAAGACCCGTGCGCTCAAGCGCCTCAAGGTCGTCTCCGCGTTCCTGCAGACCAGCAACAGCCCCAAGGGCATGGTGCTCGACTGCGTGCCGGTCATCCCGCCGGACCTGCGTCCGATGGTGCAGCTGGACGGTGGCCGCTTCGCGACCTCCGACCTGAACGACCTGTACCGCCGCGTGATCAACCGCAACAACCGCCTGAAGCGACTCCTTGACCTCGGTGCCCCCGAGATCATCGTGAACAACGAGAAGCGCATGCTTCAGGAGGCCGTCGACGCGCTCTTCGACAACGGCCGTCGTGGTCGCCCGGTCACGGGCCCCGGCAACCGTCCGCTGAAGTCGCTGTCCGACATGCTCAAGGGCAAGCAGGGTCGTTTCCGTCAGAACCTGCTCGGCAAGCGAGTCGACTACTCGGCGCGTTCCGTCATCGTCGTCGGCCCGCAGCTGAAGCTGCACCAGTGTGGTCTGCCCAAGGCCATGGCGCTGGAGCTCTTCAAGCCGTTCGTGATGAAGCGCCTGGTCGACCTGAACCACGCGCAGAACATCAAGAGCGCCAAGCGCATGGTCGAGCGCGGCCGCACGGTCGTGTACGACGTCCTGGAAGAGGTCATCGCCGAGCACCCGGTTCTCCTGAACCGTGCGCCGACGCTGCACCGCCTCGGCATCCAGGCCTTCGAGCCGCAGCTGGTCGAGGGCAAGGCCATCCAGATCCACCCGCTCGTCTGCACTGCGTTCAACGCGGACTTCGACGGTGACCAGATGGCCGTGCACCTGCCGCTCTCCGCGGAGGCGCAGGCCGAGGCCCGCATCCTGATGCTGTCCTCGAACAACATCCTCAAGCCGGCCGACGGCCGTCCGGTCACGATGCCGACCCAGGACATGGTCCTCGGTCTGTTCTTCCTGACCACCGACGGTGAGCTCCGTGACGTCAAGGGCGAGGGCCGTGCGTTCGGCTCCACGGCCGAGGCGACCATGGCGTTCGACGCCGGCGAGCTCGCGCTGCAGTCGGCCGTCGACATCCGCTTCCCGGTGGGCACCATCCCGCCGCGCGGCTGGACCCCGCCGGTTGCCGAGGAGGGTGAGGCCGAGTACCAGTCGGGCGACAGCTTCCGTCTGCGTACGACGCTGGGCCGCGCGCTCTTCAACGAGCTGCTGCCCGAGGACTACCCGTTCGTCGACTACTCGGTCGGCAAGAAGCAGCTCTCCGAGATCGTCAACGACCTCGCCGAGCGCTACCCCAAGGTCATCGTGGCGGCGACGCTCGACAACCTGAAGGCGGCCGGCTTCTACTGGGCGACCCGTTCCGGTGTCACCGTGGCCATCTCCGACGTCGTCGTTCCCGAGGCGAAGAAGGAAATCGTCGCGGGTTACGAGGCGCAGGACGAGAAGGTCCAGAAGCAGTACGAGCGCGGTCTGATCACCAAGGACGAGCGCACTCAGGAGCTCATCGCGATCTGGACCAAGGCGACCAACGAGGTTGCCGAGGCGATGAACGCGAACTTCCCGAAGACGAACCCCATCTTCATGATGGTTGACTCGGGTGCCCGAGGAAACATGATGCAGATGCGTCAGATCGCGGGTATGCGTGGTCTGGTGTCCAACGCCAAGAACGAGACGATTCCTCGTCCCATCAAGGCGTCCTTCCGTGAGGGCCTCACCGTTCTGGAGTACTTCATCTCCACGCACGGTGCCCGTAAGGGTCTGGCGGACACCGCCCTGCGTACCGCCGACTCGGGTTACCTGACCCGTCGTCTGGTGGACGTCTCGCAGGACGTCATCATCCGCGAAGAGGACTGCGGTACCGAGCGTGGCCTCAAGCTGAAGATCGCCGAGCGCGGAGCCGACGGCACGCTGCGCAAGACGGACGACGTCGAGACCTCGGTGTACGCCCGCATGCTGGCCGAGGACGTCGTCATCGACGGCAAGGTCATCGCGCCGGCCAACGTCGACCTCGGTGACGTCCTGATCGACGCGCTGGTCGCCAACGGCGTCGAGCAGGTCAAGACCCGCTCGGTCCTGACCTGTGAGTCCGCGGTCGGCACCTGTGCCTTCTGCTACGGACGCTCGCTGGCCACCGGCAAGCTGGTCGACATCGGTGAGGCGGTCGGCATCATCGCCGCCCAGTCCATCGGTGAGCCCGGTACCCAGCTGACGATGCGTACCTTCCACACCGGTGGTGTGGCCGGTGACGACATCACCCAGGGTCTGCCCCGTGTCGTCGAGCTCTTCGAGGCTCGTACGCCGAAGGGTGTCGCCCCGATCTCGGAGGCCAAGGGCCGCGTCCGGATCGAGGAGACCGAGAAGACCAAGAAGCTCGTCGTCACCCCGGACGACGGCAGCGACGAGACGGCGTTCCCGATCTCGAAGCGTGCCCGTCTCCTGGTCGGCGAGGGCGACGCGGTCGAGGTGGGCCAGAAGCTCACCGTCGGTGCCACGAACCCGCACGACGTGCTGCGGATCCTCGGTCAGCGTGCGGTCCAGGTCCACCTGGTCGGCGAAGTCCAGAAGGTCTACAACTCGCAGGGTGTGTCGATCCACGACAAGCACATCGAGATCATCATCCGGCAGATGCTGCGCCGCGTGACGATCATCGAGTCCGGCGACGCGGAGCTGCTGCCGGGCGAGCTCGTCGAGCGCTCGAAGTTCGAGACCGAGAACCGTCGTGTGGTCACCGAGGGCGGTCACCCCGCCTCCGGCCGTCCGCAGCTGATGGGTATCACCAAGGCCTCGCTGGCGACGGAATCCTGGCTGTCGGCCGCCTCCTTCCAGGAGACGACCCGAGTCCTGACGGATGCGGCGATCAACGCCAAGTCCGACAGCCTCATCGGCCTCAAGGAGAACGTCATCATCGGTAAGCTCATCCCGGCCGGTACGGGTCTGTCCCGCTACCGCAACATCCGGGTCGAGCCGACCGAAGAGGCCAAGGCCGCGATGTACTCGGCCGTCGGCTACGACGACATCGACTACTCGCCGTTCGGCACGGGCTCCGGCCAGGCCGTTCCGCTGGAGGACTACGACTACGGTCCGTACAACCAGTAAGGCGTACGTCTGACGAAGGGCGCCCACTCCGTTTTTACGGGGTGGGCGCCCTTCGGCGTTTCCAGGAGTACTCGGCCGCGGGCGGTCAGCGGATGGGCCGGAGGCAGGACTCTCCTGGGCACGCAGCCGGATGTGGTTGTCGGGCCTGGAAGTGGTGCGGGACCTGGGCCATCTCGGGCGCGAAGCCGAGGGGCGCGGACGACGAGGGGGATGCGCGGACGACGAGGGGGATGGTGGTGATGTACCAGGCGGCGATGAAGCCGAACACCACGAAGCGCCCATGAGGAGAGGTACATGCGGCCGGTCCCGGCGAACGAGAAGCGCCGCGCGACGGCGAGCGTGACCCTGGACAGCCCCCGGGTCGCGGCCCAGGCGATCCTGCCCGGCAGCGAGTGCCAGTAGCCGGGCAGGCCTGCCCGGGCATGGCCGCCGTGTGGTGGCCGCGCCCGAGCCGGGGGCCGGGGGCTGCGGGCCGGGGGTACCGCGGGGGTCGGCCCGGCGGCCGCGTAGGGCGGCCCGTAGAGGGCCTCGGGCGCCTGCTGGGGGACGTACGGCGTACCGGACGTGGGCGGGGCGCGTGCGGGTGCCCGGGCGCCACTCCCTGCCCCGCGGGAGCAGGAGGCCGCTGCTCGATCAAGCCGTTGACCGCCGGCAACAGCGCGCGGGCGGACTCCACCTTCTGGAAGTCCTCCGGCTAGGAGCGTGAGTCAGTAACTGGCAAGCGACCGGCCTGGCCGTGGTCGATGGAATCGGTCGGTCGCCCGGCCAGCGCCTGTGAGGCGGCGGCCGGGGGCCTGCTCGTCGGGTGTTTGATCTGGCAGTGCCGTGACGGGGGGCGGGAGGCCCGGCTGGTCAGCCGGCCAGGGCGGCGAGTCCGGTGGTTCCGGTGAGTCGGAAGATCTTGCGGAGGTTGTGGCAGGCGGCCAGGAGTCGCCACTCTCCTCGGGCGCCGTCTTCGCCGCGCAGGAGGAGTTGGCGGCCGTTCTGGCAGGTCATGATCTGCCCGAAGACGGGTTCGACGATGGCCTTGCGGCGGCTGTATGCCTTGCGGCCGGGTTTGGTCCGCAGCTTGCGGGCCATGCGCTCCTTCAAGGTGGCGTCCTTGGGGATGCGTCCGCGTGGTGCGGGCGGGACCTGCTCATCGTGGGCGAGGCGGCCCGTTGCCATGAACGTGTCGGTGCCGCAGGTGAGTTGGCGGTCTTTTGCGGCTTCGAGGTTCGTATCGGAGCAGTATCCGGCGTCGACCAGTGCCTGCCCCGGGTGGATGCCGGTGTTCGCGGCGCACTGGTCGAGCATCGTGGTGTAGTTCAGGGCGTCGGATGCGTTCGTGGTCACGTCGGCGGCGGTGATGACCTGGTGGGCCTCGTCGACGACGGCCTGGGCGTTGTAGGCCTGGATGTAGGCGCCGCCGCCGTTCTTCATGATCCGGGAGTCGGGGTCGGTGAAGTTTGCCTGCGCCTTCGGCTTGGGGCGGGCCTTCGCCGCGGCCTTCTGCCCGGCCTCGGTGACGGCCTGCTCGTCGTGGGCGTGGGCGCGTTCTTGGCGGCGGCGTTCCTTCTCCTCGGCGTGCGTGCGTGCCTTCTCGGCGGCTTCGGCCTCGATCTGGGCGCGGGCGGCCTGCATCCTGGCCAGGCGCTTCTCGCGGCGGTCCAGCTCGGCGGGCAGGTCGGTGTCCTTGCCGGCGACACCGAAGATCTGGTCCTCGGCCGTGTCGCTCGCTTCGGCGTCAGCCAGCAACGCGGCGGCCGTCGCTTCCAGTTCGGCGATCTCGGCCTCGACGCGTTCCTCCTTGTCGACCAGTCGGCCATAGCTCATCGCCTTGTGCTTGGAGGCGCTGGCCTGAAGCTTCGTGCCGTCCAGCGCGACGCGGCCCATCTTGACCATGCCCAGCTTCTGCGCCAGGTGCAGGGACTGGGTGAACAGGTCGGCGAGTGCGTCCAGGTGGCGGCGGCGGAAGCGGGAGATGGAACGGAAGTCCGGTTCCTGGCCGGCGGCCAGGAACCGGAACGCGACGTCGTCGGCGCCCTTGCGCTCGATCGCCCGCGAGGAGCGGATGCCGGTGGTGTAGCCGTAGATCAGGAGGCGCACCATCAGGCGCGGATCGTAGGGCGGGTAGCCGCGCTTCTCGGTGTAGTCGGCCAGGACCGGCCCCAGATCCAGCACGTCATCGACCAGGTCGGCGACGAACCGGGCCAGGTGCCCCTCGGGCAGCCAGTCGTCCAGCGACGGCGGCAGCAGCAGGGCCTGATGCGGGTCGAACGCCCGGAACCGCTTGTCCACCGCCGACGGACGACCATGCGGCCCCTTCTTCTCGACCGGCTCGACCTCGAACATCCCATCCCCACCTTGCATACCGTCATCATTCCGCACGAATGATCACGAAACGCAAGCGGGTCGCTGATTACTCGCCCACGCTCCTAGGCATGCTCAGCGGTCGCGGGGTCGAGCAGGTACGCAGAGAGAATGCTGATCCCGGTGCGCAGTTGCTCGGCCTGGGCGGGCTGACCCGCCTGGTCGTAGGCCTGGGCCGCGGCCTCTCGTTCGGCCAGTTCGGCTCGGACGATCCGCTCGACATCGGCCTCGGTCAGCTCCCGCCGGGGTGCCTCAGCCGCGCCGGCACCCACCGGGGTCTGCTCGATCGCCGGGCTGCCGCCGGGCATTGCGGACAGCTCGACGGCCTCAGCGTTCTCGATCGCCGCCAGGGTGGAGCGGAGCACGGCCAGTGCCACCTTGTCCCGGGCCCGCATGGCAGCTGGCAGCGCAGTCCTGAGCCGCTGCAGTAGCGGCTCAGGGGCGGCTTGAAAGTTCACATTCGACATGCCGAGTACGCTACGGCCCTCCCGCCTTACGCTCGATCGATTTTCCGCAGGATCCGCAGCAGACCGTCTGTACGGCTGTCCGCCAGTTGCCGGTTACTGAGACACGCTCCTAGTCCCCGGCGATCAGTTCCAACTCTTCTTCTGTGGGCGAGAGTTGGCCCTCCTGGATGTCGCTGACGACCAGCCGCGTGTCTTCGAGGCGCTGGGCGGAGGTGAAGGGCCCACGCTTCGACGCCGCCGTGCTGGAACCGGTACCGGCAGAAGTTGATCTTCGCGGAGGCCGGTATCTGGTCCTGCTGCTGGCGCAGGACCTCCAGCTCGTGCTGCTGCCGGGCCTGGCGGAGCCGGAACTCGTGCGCGGCGTCGGGCAGCTCGGTCTCGTAGCGCAGGCTCCGCTGCTCGTGCCGGTGCGCGATCGCCTCGTCGTCCAGGCGCAGCCGCAGGACGCGGGGGCGGCCAGGCCGATGCCCGCAGTGCAGCTGCCGGCCTCCAGTGCCTCCTGCCAGTGCCTCCTGGGCCGCGTGCTCGGCGCGTGGGCTGTCCTCGATCGAGAAGCCGCGGCTGACCCGGCCGCGCGAGCTGATGGAGTTCACGGGTCAGCCGTGTCGGGGCGTCGCGCTCACCGCTCGCCACATAGGTGATCGGATTCCAGGCGGGCCAGGAAGGGGGTGCGGTCGTCGAGACCTCCGTCACCCTGATCGGTGCGCCCCTGCCATGTGCCCCCTGAGCGTTACAGCGAGCGATCAAGCTCCCCAAGCCGAGTGATGCGTGAACATGGAATGGCCAGGATCGGGCCACGAACGGATGGTTCGGGGGTGCGAGAAGTCCGGCGTGTCGCGGTGGACTGCATTTGTTTTGACCGAACCCGATGAGGTAGGTACGCTCAGACCTTGTGCCTGGGGTGTGCCTGGGCTCTCGTGCGTGTCGTCAGCCGCTGCGGGAGTCCGAGAAGGGCCACCGTAATCTGCGCCCTTCCTGCTTGGCGGCGGGAGTTCACAGTATTCGACACACCCGACCGCGTGGGTCGGGAGATGTTCCAGGTTAGTTTTACTATTCGGCACACAGAAACCGGAGAAGTAGTGCCTACGATCCAGCAGCTGGTCCGGAAGGGCCGGCAGGACAAGGTCGAGAAGAACAAGACGCCCGCACTCGAGGGTTCGCCCCAGCGTCGCGGCGTCTGCACGCGCGTGTTCACGACCACCCCGAAGAAGCCGAACTCGGCCCTCCGTAAGGTCGCGCGTGTGCGCCTGACCAGCGGCATCGAGGTCACGGCCTACATTCCGGGTGAGGGACACAACCTGCAGGAGCACTCCATCGTGCTCGTGCGTGGCGGCCGTGTGAAGGACCTGCCTGGTGTTCGTTACAAGATCATCCGCGGTTCGCTTGACACCCAGGGTGTCAAGAACCGCAAGCAGGCCCGCAGCCGCTACGGCGCCAAGAAGGAGAAGTAAGAATGCCTCGTAAGGGCCCCGCCCCGAAGCGCCCGGTCATCATCGACCCGGTCTACGGTTCTCCTCTGGTGACCTCCCTCATCAACAAGGTGCTGCTGAACGGCAAGCGCTCCACTGCCGAGCGCATCGTGTACGGCGCCATGGAGGGCCTGCGCGAGAAGACCGGCAACGACCCGGTCATCACGCTCAAGCGCGCGCTCGAGAACATCAAGCCGACCCTTGAGGTCAAGTCCCGCCGCGTCGGTGGCGCCACGTACCAGGTGCCGATCGAGGTCAAGCCCGGTCGCGCCAGCACGCTGGCCCTGCGCTGGCTGGTCGGCTACTCCCGCGCCCGTCGCGAGAAGACGATGACCGAGCGTCTCCTCAACGAGCTCCTCGACGCCTCCAACGGCCTTGGCGCCGCTGTGAAGAAGCGCGAGGACACCCACAAGATGGCCGAGTCCAACAAGGCCTTCGCGCACTACCGCTGGTAGTCGCTACCCACATCGAGACCGAGAGAAGACTGAGCCGAGATGGCTACCACTTCACTTGACCTGGCCCATGTGCGCAACATCGGCATCATGGCCCACATCGACGCGGGCAAGACGACGACCACCGAGCGGATCCTGTTCTACACCGGTGTTTCGTACAAGATCGGTGAGGTCCACGACGGCGCCGCGACCATGGACTGGATGGAGCAGGAGCAGGAGCGTGGCATCACGATCACCTCTGCTGCCACCACCTGTCACTGGCCGCTGAACGATGTCGACCACACCATCAACATCATCGACACCCCGGGCCACGTGGACTTCACCGTCGAGGTGGAGCGTTCGCTCCGCGTCCTCGACGGTGCCGTGACGGTGTTCGACGGCGTTGCCGGCGTTGAGCCCCAGTCCGAGACTGTCTGGCGTCAGGCGGACCGCTACGGCGTGCCGCGTATCTGCTTCGTCAACAAGCTCGACCGTACGGGCGCCGAGTTCCACCGCTGCGTCGACATGATCGTCAACCGCCTCGGTGCGACCCCGATCGTCATGCAGCTGCCCATCGGCGCCGAGATGGACTTCCAGGGTGTCGTCGACCTCGTCACGATGAAGGCGTTCGTCTGGTCCGCCGAGGCGGCCAAGGGCGAGGCGTACGACATCGTCGACATCCCGGCCACGCACACCGAGGCAGCCGACGAGTGGCGCGGCAAGCTGCTCGAGGTCGTCGCGGAGAACGACGAAGAGATGATGGAGCTGTACCTCGAGGGCACCGAGCCCTCGGTGGACCAGCTGTACGCGGCGATCCGTCGCATCACCATCGCCTCCGGCAAGGGCGGCGACACCACCGTCACCCCCGTGTTCTGCGGCACCGCGTTCAAGAACAAGGGCGTTCAGCCCCTGCTCGACGCCGTCGTGCGCTACCTGCCTTCTCCCCTGGACGTCGAGGCCATCGAAGGCCACGACGTCAAGGACCCGGAGACGGTCGTCAAGCGCAAGCCGTCCGACGAGGAGCCCCTCTCGGCGCTGGCGTTCAAGATCATGAGCGACCCGCACCTCGGCAAGCTCACCTTCGTCCGGGTTTACTCGGGCCGCCTGGAGTCCGGCACCGCCGTGCTGAACTCCGTCAAGGGCAAGAAGGAGCGCATCGGCAAGATCTACCGTATGCACGCGAACAAGCGTGAGGAGATCGAGTCGGTGGGCGCCGGTGACATCGTCGCCGTCATGGGTCTGAAGCAGACCACCACGGGTGAGACGCTCTGTGACGACAAGCAGCCGGTGATCCTGGAGTCCATGGACTTCCCGGCGCCGGTCATCCAGGTCGCCATCGAGCCGAAGTCCAAGGGCGACCAGGAGAAGCTGGGTGTCGCCATCCAGCGCCTCTCGGAGGAGGACCCCTCCTTCCAGGTCCACTCGGACGAGGAGACCGGCCAGACCATCATCGGTGGTATGGGCGAACTTCACCTCGAGGTGCTCGTCGACCGCATGAAGCGCGAGTTCCGCGTCGAGGCGAACGTCGGCAAGCCGCAGGTCGCTTACCGCGAGACGATCCGTCAGGCCGTCGAGCGTCACGACTACACCCACAAGAAGCAGACCGGTGGTACCGGTCAGTTCGCCAAGGTGCAGATCGCGATCGAGCCGATCGAGAGCGGCGAGTCGTCGTACGAGTTCGTGAACAAGGTCACCGGTGGCCGCATCCCCCGGGAGTACATCCCGTCGGTGGACGCGGGTGCGCAGGAGGCCATGCAGTTCGGCATCCTGGCCGGCTACGAGATGACTGGCGTCCGCGTCATCCTTCTCGACGGTGGCTACCACGAGGTCGACTCCTCCGAGCTCGCCTTCAAGATCGCCGGTTCGCAGGCCTTCAAGGAGGCCGCGCGCAAGGCCAAGCCCGTGCTGCTCGAGCCGATGATGGCCGTTGAGGTCACCACGCCCGAGGACTACATGGGCGACGTCATCGGCGACATCAACTCCCGCCGTGGTCAGATTCAGGCCATGGAGGAGCGCAGCGGCGCCCGTGTCGTGAAGGGCCTCGTGCCCCTCTCGGAGATGTTCGGCTACGTCGGCGACCTCCGCAGCAAGACGTCGGGTCGCGCAAGCTACTCGATGCAGTTCGACTCCTACGCCGAGGTTCCGCGGAACGTCGCCGAGGAGATCATCGCGAAGGCCAAGGGCGAGTAACTCACCCGAGTTCACGCTTTAGGCTTGACACCGACCGCTGGGGTTCGTGAATCCCGGACCCCGGCGGCGGGTTTCCCAGCAAAGATCACCTGGCGCCGATGAAGCAAGGCGTACAGAACCACTCCACAGGAGGACCCAGTGGCGAAGGCGAAGTTCGAGCGGACTAAGCCGCACGTCAACATCGGCACCATCGGTCACATTGACCACGGTAAGACGACCCTCACGGCCGCCATTACCAAGGTGCTGCACGACGCGTACCCGGACCTGAACGAGGCCTCGGCCTTCGACCAGATCGACAAGGCTCCTGAGGAGCGCCAGCGCGGTATCACGATCTCGATCGCGCACGTCGAGTACCAGACGGAGACGCGTCACTACGCGCACGTCGACTGCCCCGGTCACGCGGACTACATCAAGAACATGATCACGGGTGCCGCGCAGATGGACGGTGCCATCCTCGTGGTCGCCGCCACCGACGGCCCGATGCCGCAGACCAAGGAGCACGTGCTCCTGGCCCGCCAGGTCGGCGTTCCGTACATCGTCGTCGCCCTGAACAAGGCCGACATGGTGGACGACGAGGAGATCCTGGAGCTCGTCGAGCTCGAGGTCCGTGAGCTCCTCTCCGAGTACGAGTTCCCGGGCGACGACCTGCCGGTCGTCAAGGTCTCGGCGCTCAAGGCGCTCGAGGGCGACAAGGAGTGGGGTCAGTCGATCCTGAACCTCATGGCCGCCGTCGACGAGTCGATCCCGCAGCCCGAGCGTGACGTCGACAAGCCGTTCCTGATGCCGATCGAGGACGTCTTCACGATCACCGGTCGTGGCACCGTCGTCACCGGCCGCATCGAGCGTGGTGTCCTCAAGGTCAACGAGACCGTCGACATCGTCGGTATCAAGACCGAGAAGACCACCACCACGGTCACCGGCATCGAGATGTTCCGCAAGCTGCTCGACGAGGGCCAGGCCGGTGAGAACGTCGGTCTGCTCCTCCGTGGCATCAAGCGCGAGGACGTCGAGCGCGGCCAGGTCATCATCAAGCCCGGTTCGGTCACGCCGCACACCGAGTTCGAGGCCCAGGCCTACATCCTGTCGAAGGACGAGGGTGGCCGTCACACCCCCTTCTTCAACAACTACCGCCCGCAGTTCTACTTCCGCACGACGGACGTGACCGGCGTTGTGACCCTCCCCGAGGGCACCGAGATGGTCATGCCGGGCGACAACACTGAGATGAACGTTGCGCTCATCCAGCCCGTCGCCATGGAAGAGGGCCTGAAGTTCGCCATCCGTGAGGGTGGCCGGACCGTGGGCGCCGGCCAGGTCACCAAGATCGTCAAGTAATTTCCTTGACGGTTTGACCTGGTAGCTCCAGCGAGCACCAGAAAGGGCCCGTACGACTTCGGTCGTACGGGCCCTTTCGCATGCGCGCTTCTTGGTGGGGGCTCAGATCTTGCGGGCGGTCCCGGTGCCGGTGGAGCTGTCCGGGCGCCACAGCCATGGCCGGGCGGCGGGGGAGAGGCCCGCGGCCATGGGACCGCGCGGGGTGGCGCGCAGGGCGGGTCCGTCGAGGGTGACCAGGTCGCGCGCGGCCCGCTGGATCCGGCCGCGGTGCAGCAGCTGGAGCGTGCCGCCGGTGTCCCGGCCCAGGAGGTATGGCCCGTCGGCGGTCACGGGGCCGTAGCCGGGGAAGTCGACCGGAGGTCCGGCCGTCGCCGTCAGCGCCGACGAGGCGGGGGTCCGGTAGTAGAGCCGGCCGCCCGCGGCGGCCACGGCGTCGGAGGGTACCGGCAGCCCGGCGAGCGGCGCGGGTCCCTCCGGCGTCCAGTGGTGCACCGTGTCGCGTCCCGGCGCGTACACATGGACGCCGCCGTCCTCACCGACGACCGCGGTCAGACCGTCCTGCACGGGCCCGCCGCCGAGACCGCGCCACGGCGACCAGCGGCCGTCGAGGCCGCGTACCCGTGTACTGATGCCCTGGTCCGCGTCCCGTACGAAGAGATGGACCTGTCCGTCGCGGGCGGTTACGGCGATGGGGACGCCGATGCGACGGCCGCGCACGGGATCGGTCTCCGGGTTGCCGAGACCGGACCAGGAGCCGAACTCCCCGCCGGGGGCGCGCTGTTCGAGGACCACGATCTCGCGCAGGTCGGAGCCGCCGCGCCCTTCGAGGGCCGCGAGCCGCAGGCCGAGCAGTAGCTGCCGTCCGTCGCGGAGGGTCGCGGAGCCGAGGGCCGGCGCGAGCGGGCCGCCGCCCAGGTCCGTGGGCCGGCCGAAGTCCCCTTGTGGGGTCTCGCGCCAGCGGACGGCACGCATGCCGAGCACGCCGTAGCCGGTCAGCTTGCCGTCCGGTTCCTGGGCCAGGGCGATCCGTGGGCCCGGATAGCGGTAGTGCGTCGAACGGACCCAGCCCTTGTGGTTGGTGAGGGGGCGGTTCCCGCCGACGTTGTAGTCGCCGCAGCCGGAGGGGTTTCCGCACTGCCAGTCAGGGGCCGCGCCGTACGGCATCAGGTGGGCGGCCTTGGCGTGCAGCACGGCCTCGGGGAGGTTCTCGGGCCAGTGGTGGTTGTAGTAGCCGCGGAAGGCGGTGGCCGCGAACGGGGGAGGCCCGCCCGCCGCGGTCTGCGACCAGCGGATCAGCGCCGCCCAGGTGAACGCGGCCACGGCCGTGTGGTCGGCGTGGTCGGAGAAACCGGGCTGCTCGCTGTCACGTATGCGGGTCCGCAGATCGCTGTGCTGGATGTCGGGGTCCGGGTCGAGCGTGTGCACGAGGGTGGGCCGGTAGCGCTCGAAGAGGGCCACGAGTACGTCGACGAGTCCGTCGTAGTCGTACATCTGTGCCTGACGCACCGGTGACCCGTTGACGACGACCGTGCGCAGCGGCAGTCCGCGCTCCCGCCACAGTGCCGGGGCGCCCATGTGGCCCGCCGGGGTGTGCATCGCGAGGTCGAGGAAGACCAGCTCGACGCGGCGGCCCCGGTGTTCCAGGGTGTTCACCTCGGCCTGGTGCCCGCCCGCGAGCGTGGTGACCTCGGTGCGCCAGCCGGTGAAGACCGGCAGGCCGAGCTGGGTCGCATAGGACTGGCGGAGCCCCTGGTGACGGGCGGAGGCGTACGCGGACTTGTCGGCCGGGGGGTGCGGGCGGCCGGGGATCTTGTTGACGCCGTCGGCCTCGCCCGCGGTGACGTACACGCAGACAAGCGGGATACCGGTGGCGACGGCCTGGCTGGTGTCCGGGTTCATGAAGTACAGGTCGTCGTCGGGGTGGGCGAGGACCTGGAGCAGCAGGGCGTGATCGCCCTGCGCCGCGGGGCGGCCGGAGGCGGGGGAGGGGGCGGTGGCGCGGGCCGGGGGCGCGGTCGTGGCCGTGTGGACCACGAGGGCGGCCGCGGTGGCGGCGGCGACGGCGGTGCCCCCGATGAGTACGGCCCGGCGCCCGTGAACGCCGGGTGCCGCAGGGAAGCGCTCCCCCCCGTCGGCTATTCGCCCGCCGATTCCGTCCTCCGCGTTCTGATCACGCTTGTCCTGCCTACGTCCACGTCGCACGTGTCGTCCTCCGTCCGCCGTACGCAGCGGTCGGAATGTGCGCTGCTTCTCGGTGCTTCAGCCGAGAAGAGGCTCGTCAGTGGGGTCAGGTTCCATGCAAAGACATGTTCCGTTCACCCGAACCGGCGTTCTTCGCGGGCCGGGAGTTTCGCGGCTCAGCCGCTGATGCCCCACCGCACCGCCGCCGCGATCCCGAGTGTCAGAGCGGGCGCGACCCACACCCACCCGATGACCCGCCGCGCGGACGGCAGCAGCCAGAGCGCTGCCACCGATCCGGCGGCCGCAATGGTGACGGCGCACGACAGGGCGATGCCCGCGTACGCGTCGTCGTCCCAACTCCCGTACGGGCGAATGGAGATGGCCGTCCAGCAGAAGTACGCGGCGACGAGTGTGAGCACGCCGAACGGCAGGGCGAGCACCACCCGCAGACAGCCACGGTCGTCGTCCGGGCGTGCGAGGTCTGTCATCGACGCGGATGCCCTCCGATTGACTGCCGGGAGATGCCGGCGACCGGCCGGCACGAACACGCCGCCCCGCAACACCCACCCCCGGTTTGACCTTCGTCACTCCGGGGGTACTCTCTACGGCTCGATTGGCCAGGCATGGTCGGCCTGTGGCAGACTGTCGGGGTTGCTCGGTTGAGTGCCGATGCTGCGCGCCTCCCGCCGGGAGGACCGGAAGCGAGTCCCACAGTACTCGTCGCCCCATCTGCCGTAAGGCAGCGCTAGGGCGGACGTACGGGAATCTTTCGGGAAGTGCAGCGAGGTTGTTCAGCCAGGCGCCCGGTGGGTTTCTTCCCCCGGCTTCGCGGTTCTTGGGCCGCAGTCCCTCGCAGGGAAATCCGTATGGATATTTCCGTCAGTGAGACTGCGACACGCCCGACCGCGTGGGTCGGAGGAGGACGGAATAGGACCCGCCAGGTTCCAGAGCGTTTCGAGAGACAGGACTACTAGTAGCCATGGCGGGACAGAAGATCCGCATCCGGCTCAAGGCCTACGACCACGAGGTCATCGACAGCTCGGCGAAGAAGATCGTCGAGACGGTGACCCGCACTGGTGCGTCGGTCGCAGGCCCGGTGCCGCTGCCCACTGAGAAGAACGTGTACTGCGTCATCAAGTCGCCGCACAAGTACAAGGACTCTCGCGAGCACTTCGAGATGCGCACGCACAAGCGCCTGATCGACATCCTCGACCCGACGCCCAAGACCGTTGACTCGTTGATGCGCCTGGACCTTCCGGCCGGCGTTGACATCGAGATCAAGCTCTGAGAGGCGCGGAAGAGATGGCTAAGCAGATCAAGGGCATCCTGGGCGAGAAGCTCGGCATGACCCAGGTCTGGGACGACAACAACCGTGTCGTCCCGGTCACCGTGGTCAAGGCCGGTCCGAACGTCGTGACCCAGGTCCGTACGAACGACACTGACGGCTACGAGTCGGTCCAGATCGCCTTCGGCGAGATCGACCCGCGCAAGGTGAACAAGCCCCTCAAGGGCCACTTCGCCAAGGCCGATGTAACCCCGCGCCGCCACCTGGTGGAGCTCCGTACCCCCGGCGCCAGCGAGTACACGCTGGGCCAGGAGATCACTGCCGAGGTCTTCGAGGCCGGCGTCAAGGTTGACGTCACCGCGAAGAGCAAGGGCAAGGGCTTCGCCGGTGTCATGAAGCGCCACAACTTCAAGGGTGGCAAGGCGTCCCACGGTGCACACCGTGTGCACCGCATGCCCGGTTCCATCGGTGGCTGTGCCACCCCCGGCCGTGTCTTCAAGGGCATGCGCATGGCGGGTCGCATGGGCAACGAGCGGGTCACCACCCAGAACCTGACCGTTCACGCCGTTGACGCGGAGAAGGGTCTGCTCCTCATCAAGGGCGCAGTCCCGGGTCCGAACGGTGGCCTCGTCCTGGTCCGTACCGCGGCCAAGGGGGTTTGAGGAACCGATGAGCACCATTGACATCCTTTCGCCGGCAGGCGACAAGGCCGGGACGGTCGAGCTCCCCGCGGAGATCTTCGACGTAGAGAAGATCAGCATCCCGCTTCTCCACCAGGTCGTCGTCGCACAGCTGGCCGCTGCCCGTCAGGGCACGCACAAGACCAAGCGTCGTGGCGAGGTCCGCGGTGGTGGGCGCAAGCCTTACCGCCAGAAGGGCACCGGCCGCGCGCGCCAGGGTTCGACCCGTGCGCCGCAGTTCGCCGGCGGTGGCGTCGTCCACGGCCCGCAGCCGCGTGACTACTCGCAGCGGACCCCGAAGAAGATGAAGGCCGCGGCCCTGCGCCACGCCCTCACCGACCGGGCCCGCAACGCTCGCATCCACGTCGTCACCGGCGTGGTCGACGGCGGAGTCTCCACCAAGGCCGCCAAGTCGCTGCTCGCCAAGATCTCGGAGCGCAAGAACCTGCTCCTGGTGATCGACCGTGCCGACGAGGCCGCGCTGCTCTCCGCTCGCAACCTGCCCCAGGTCCACATCCTGGAGCCGGGCCAGCTGAACACGTACGACGTTCTCGTCTCGGACGACGTGGTCTTCACCCAGGCCGCCTTCGAGTCCTTCGTGTCCGGCCCGCAGGCCACTGACACCGAAGGGAGCGAAGCCTGATGGCTACGCGTCACCCGAGCATCGCCCCCAAGGCGGCCAAGGCCGCCAAGGCCGCGCGCATCGCCAAGGCGAAGCGCCACGAGGCCGAGGGCAAGAACACCGTTGAGACGCCGCTGAGCAAGAGCTTCACGGATCCCCGTGACGTCCTCCTCAAGCCGGTCGTCTCCGAGAAGAGCTACGCGCTCCTCGATGAGGGCAAGTACACCTTCATCGTTGACCCGCGTGCCAACAAGACCCAGATCAAGCAGGCCGTCCAGGCGGTCTTCTCGGTCAAGGTCACCGGAGTCAACACGATCAACCGTCAGGGCAAGCGCAAGCGGACCAAGACGGGCTTCGGCAAGCGTGCCGACAGCAAGCGCGCGATCGTGACCCTCGCTGAGGGCGACCGTATCGACATCTTCGGCCAGGCCTCCTAACGGAGCGCCTTGGTCCGAATATCGGACGAGGACTGAGAAATGGGAATCCGCAAGTACAAGCCGACGACGCCGGGCCGCCGTGGCTCCTCCGTCGCCGACTTCGTCGAGGTCACGCGGTCCACGCCGGAGAAGTCGCTGGTCCGCCCGCTGCACAGCAAGGGCGGCCGTAACAACGCCGGTCGTGTGACCGTTCGCCACCAGGGTGGCGGACACAAGCGCGCCTACCGAGTGATCGACTTCCGTCGTCACGACAAGGACGGCGTGCCGGCGAAGGTCGCGCACATCGAGTACGACCCCAACCGCACCGCGCGCATCGCGCTGCTGCACTACGCCGACGGCGAGAAGCGTTACATCGTCGCTCCGCGTGGTCTGTCGCAGGGCGACCGCATCGAGAACGGTCCTGGGGCCGACATCAAGCCGGGCAACAACCTGGCGCTCCGCAACATCCCGGTCGGTACCACGATCCACGCGATCGAGCTCCGTCCCGGTGGCGGTGCCAAGTTCGCCCGCTCCGCAGGTGCCTCCGTGCAGCTGCTGGCGAAGGAGGGCCAGATGGCCCACCTGCGTATGCCGTCCGGCGAGATTCGCCTGGTCGACGTTCGCTGCCGCGCCACCATCGGCGAGGTCGGCAACGCCGAGCAGTCGAACATCAACTGGGGCAAGGCCGGCCGCAAGCGCTGGCTCGGCGTTCGTCCGACCGTCCGCGGTGTGGCGATGAACCCGGTTGACCACCCGCACGGTGGTGGTGAGGGCAAGACCTCCGGTGGTCGCCACCCGGTCTCCCCGTGGGGTCAGAAGGAGGGTCGTACTCGTTCGCCGAAGAAGGCTTCGAACAAGTACATCGTCCGCCGCCGCAAGACGAACAAGAAGCGCTAGGAGCGGGTTTAGATGCCGCGCAGTCTCAAGAAGGGGCCCTTCGTCGACGACCACCTCGTAAAGAAGGTGGACGTACAGAACGAAGCCGGCACCAAGAACGTCATCAAGACCTGGTCCCGTCGCTCGATGATCATCCCCAGCATGCTGGGTCACACCATCGCGGTGCACAATGGCAAGATCCACATCCCGGTGTTCGTCACCGAGTCGATGGTCGGCCACAAGCTCGGCGAGTTCTCGCCGACGCGCACCTTCCGGGGTCACGTCAAGGACGACCGGAAGTCGAAGCGCCGCTAAGGCGGGGTGGAATCGACTATGACGAACACTGAAGGGACAACCATGGAAGCCAGGGCCCAGGCGCGGTACATCCGCGTCACGCCCATGAAGGCCCGCCGAGTGGTGGACCTCATCCGTGGCATGGATGCCACGGAGGCTCAGGCGGTCCTGCGTTTCGCCCCGCAGGCCGCGAGCGTGCCGGTTGGCAAGGTGCTGGACAGCGCCATCGCCAACGCTGCACACAACTACGACCACACCGACGCCAATTCGCTGGTCATCAGCGAGGCGTACGTGGATGAGGGCCCGACCCTGAAGCGGTTCCGTCCGCGTGCTCAGGGTCGTGCCTACCGGATCCGTAAGCGGACCAGCCACATCACCGTGGTCGTCAGCAGCAAGGAAGGAACCCGGTAATGGGCCAGAAGGTAAACCCGCACGGGTTCCGGCTCGGTATCACCACGGACTTCAAGTCCCGTTGGTACGCCGACAAGCTGTACAAGGACTACGTCAAGGAAGACGTAGCCATCCGTCGCATGATGACCTCCGGCATGGAGCGCGCCGGCATCTCGAAGGTTGAGATCGAGCGCACCCGTGACCGCGTGCGTGTGGACATCCACACCGCTCGTCCGGGCATCGTCATCGGCCGCCGTGGCGCCGAGGCCGACCGCATCCGCGGTGACCTCGAGAAGCTCACGGGCAAGCAGGTCCAGCTGAACATCCTCGAGGTCAAGAACCCCGAGACCGACGCTCAGCTGGTTGCTCAGGCCGTTGCCGAGCAGCTGTCCTCCCGCGTCTCCTTCCGTCGCGCCATGCGTAAGAGCATGCAGACGTCGATGAAGGCCGGCGCCAAGGGCATCAAGATCCAGTGTGGTGGCCGTCTCGGCGGCGCCGAGATGTCCCGGTCCGAGTTCTACCGCGAGGGTCGTGTGCCGCTGCACACGCTGCGCGCGAACGTGGACTACGGCTTCTTCGAGGCCAAGACGACCTTCGGCCGTATCGGCGTGAAGGTCTGGATCTACAAGGGCGACGTCAAGAACATCGCCGAGGTCCGCGCCGAGAACGCTGCGGCCCGTGCGGGTAACCGCCCGGCCCGTGGTGGCGGCAACGACCGTCCGGCCCGCGGCGGTGGCCGTGGTGGCGAGCGTGGCGGCCGCGGCCGCAAGCCGCAGCAGCAGTCGGCTCCGGCCGCAGAGGCCCCCAAGGCTGACGCGCCCGCCGCTGCCGCTCCGGCTGAGAGCACCGGAACGGAGGCCTGACCGAAATGCTGATCCCCCGTAGGGTCAAGCACCGCAAGCAGCACCACCCCAAGCGCCGCGGTCAGGCCAAGGGTGGTACGACGGTTGCGTTCGGCGAGTACGGCATTCAGGCCCTCACGCCGGCGTACGTGACCAACCGCCAGATCGAGGCGGCTCGTATCGCGATGACCCGCCACATCAAGCGTGGCGGCAAGGTCTGGATCAACATCTACCCGGACCGCCCGCTTACGAAGAAGCCCGCCGAGACCCGCATGGGTTCCGGTAAGGGTTCCCCCGAGTGGTGGGTCGCGAACGTTCACCCGGGTCGGGTGATGTTCGAGCTGTCCTACCCGAACGAGAAGATTGCGCGTGAGGCGCTTACCCGCGCTGCTCACAAGCTTCCGATGAAGTGCCGGATTGTTCGGCGCGAGGCAGGTGAGTCGTGATGTCGGCCGGTACCAAGGCGTCCGAGCTGCGCGAACTGGGCAACGAGGAGCTCCTCAACAAGCTCCGCGAGGCCAAGGAAGAGCTGTTCAACCTCCGTTTCCAGGCGGCGACCGGTCAGCTCGAGAACCACGGTCGGCTGAAGGCCGTCCGCAAGGACATCGCGCGGATCTACACCCTCATGCGTGAGCGCGAGCTGGGCATCGAGACGGTGGAGAGCGCCTGATGAGCGAGAGCAACGTGACTGAAGAAACTGCTGCCCGCGGCTTCCGCAAGACCCGTGAGGGTCTGGTCGTCAGCGACAAGATGGACAAGACCGTCGTCGTCGCTGTCGAGGACCGCGTCAAGCACGCGCTGTACGGCAAGGTCATCCGCCGTACGAACAAGCTCAAGGCGCACGACGAGCAGAACGCTGCCGGCGTCGGCGACCGCGTCCTCATCATGGAGACGCGTCCGCTGTCGGCGACCAAGCGCTGGCGCATCGTCGAGATCCTCGAGAAGGCCAAGTAGGTAATTCCCGCAAGGGAATTCCAACAAGTACAGCTCTGAGGGGTATCCCTCAGAGTTCGTTCCGCCAGGCTCCCGGGGCAGTTCACTGAACTGCCCCGGGGGAACCGGCAGACAATCAGGAGATAGACGTGATCCAGCAGGAGTCGCGACTGCGCGTCGCCGACAACACGGGTGCGAAGGAAATTCTCACCATCCGTGTTCTCGGTGGCTCGGGTCGCCGCTACGCGGGCATCGGTGACGTCATCGTCGCCACCGTCAAGGACGCGATCCCCGGCGGCAACGTGAAGAAGGGTGACGTCGTCAAGGCGGTCATCGTTCGCACCGTCAAGGAGCGCCGCCGTCCGGACGGCTCGTACATCCGCTTCGACGAGAACGCCGCCGTCATTCTGAAGAACGACGGCGACCCTCGTGGCACCCGTATCTTCGGCCCGGTGGGCCGTGAGCTGCGCGAGAAGAAGTTCATGAAGATCATCTCGCTCGCGCCGGAGGTGCTGTAAGCATGAAGATCAAGAAGGGCGACCTGGTACAGGTCATCACCGGTAAGGACAAGGGCAAGCAGGGCAAGGTCATCGCGGCCTTCCCCCGCGAGGACCGCGTCCTGGTCGAGGGTGTCAACCGGGTCAAGAAGCACACCAAGGCCGGCCCCACCGCCAGCGGTTCGCAGGCCGGTGGCATCGTCACGACCGAGGCCCCTGTCCACGTGAGCAACGTTCAGCTCGTGGTGGAGAAGGACGGCAACAAGGTCGTCACGCGTGTCGGTTACCGCTTCGACGACGAGGGCAACAAGGTTCGCGTTGCCAAGCGGACGGGTGAGGACATCTGATGGCTACCACCACGACTCCGCGTCTCAAGACGAAGTACCGCGAGGAGATCGCGGGCAAGCTGCAGGAAGAGTTCTCCTACGAGAACGTCATGCAGACCCCGGGCCTCGTCAAGATTGTGGTCAACATGGGTGTCGGCGACGCCGCCCGTGACTCCAAGCTCATGGACGGTGCCGTCCGTGACCTGACCACGATCACCGGTCAGAAGCCGGCCATCACCAAGGCCCGCAAGTCCATCGCGCAGTTCAAGCTGCGTGAGGGTCAGCCGATCGGTGCCCACGTCACGCTCCGTGGCGACCGCATGTGGGAGTTCCTGGACCGCACCCTGTCGCTCGCGCTTCCGCGCATCCGCGACTTCCGTGGTCTGTCTCCCAAGCAGTTCGACGGCCGTGGCAACTACACCTTCGGTCTCACGGAGCAGGTCATGTTCCACGAGATCGACCAGGACAAGATCGACCGCGTCCGGGGTATGGACATCACCGTGGTCACCACGGCGACCAACGACGCTGAGGGCCGCGCGCTCCTTCGTCACCTCGGCTTCCCCTTCAAGGAGGCGTAACCGAGATGGCGAAGAAGGCTCTTATTGCCAAGGCTGCTCGTAAGCCGAAGTTCGGTGTGCGTGGCTACACCCGCTGCCAGCGCTGCGGCCGCCCGCACTCCGTGTACCGCAAGTTCGGCCTCTGCCGCGTGTGCCTTCGTGAGATGGCTCACCGTGGCGAGCTGCCGGGCGTGACCAAGAGCTCCTGGTAATCCCCTTCTGTCCTTAGGGACTTGGGAATTACCGGACGCTCTCGGTAAGTATTTGGTCGGCGGGAGCCCCCCTTCACATGCCGTAGGCTTGTGGGGTTGGGCGCCCGCCGCCCATACCGACTTACTACGCCGTAGGTCCCCGCACCGCACCCGTCCCGCCTCTGTGTGGGGAGAGGGATGGCGCATACAGGAAACCCCGGCGAGAGAGGCCGAAGGCCAATTCATGACCATGACTGATCCGATCGCGGACATGCTGACTCGTCTGCGTAACGCGAACTCGGCGTACCACGACACCGTGGCGATGCCGCACAGCAAGATCAAGTCTCACATCGCGGAGATCCTCCAGCAGGAGGGCTTCATCACGGGCTGGAAGACCGAGGACGCCGAGGTTGGCAAGAACCTCGTCCTCGAGCTCAAGTTCGGCCCGAACCGTGAGCGCTCCATTGCGGGCATCAAGCGGATCTCCAAGCCCGGTCTCCGGGTTTACGCGAAGTCCACCAACCTGCCCAAGGTCCTCGGCGGCCTCGGCGTGGCGATCATCTCCACGTCGCACGGTCTCCTGACCGGCCAGCAGGCAGGCAAGAAGGGCGTAGGTGGGGAAGTCCTCGCCTACGTCTGGTAGTCGGGAACGGAGGAATAGCTAATGTCGCGTATTGGCAAGCTCCCCATCACGGTTCCCGCCGGCGTGGACGTCACCATCGACGGTCGTACGGTCTCGGTTAAGGGCCCCAAGGGTTCCCTCAGCCACACGATCGTCGCTCCGATCGTCATCACGAAGGACGAGGACGGCGTGCTGAACGTCGCCCGTCCCAATGATGAGCGTCAGAACAAGGCTCTGCACGGCCTGTCCCGCACGCTGGTGGCCAACATGATCACCGGCGTGACCCAGGGTTACGTGAAGAAGCTCGAGATCAGCGGTGTCGGTTACCGCGTCCTGGCGAAGGGCTCCAACCTGGAGTTCTCGCTCGGCTACAGCCACTCGATCGTGATCGAGGCGCCCGAGGGCATCTCCTTCAAGGTCGAGTCGCCGACCAAGTTCTCGGTCGAGGGCATCGACAAGCAGAAGGTCGGCGAGGTTGCGGCCAACATCCGCAAGCTGCGCAAGCCCGACCCGTACAAGGCCAAGGGCGTCAAGTACGAAGGCGAAGTCATCCGCCGCAAGGTCGGAAAGGCGGGTAAGTAAGCCATGGCATACGGTGTCAAGATTGCTAAGGGCGACGCTTACAAGCGTGCTGCCATCAAGCGCCGTCACATTCGTATCCGTAAGCATGTTTCGGGTACGGCCGAGCGTCCGCGCCTGGTCGTGACGCGTTCGAACCGCCACATCGTGGCCCAGGTCATCGACGACGTTAAGGGTCACACCCTCGCGTCTGCGTCGACCCTGGACACCTCGATCCGTGGTGCCGAGGCCGACAAGTCCGCGCAGGCCGTCAAGGTCGGCGCCCTGGTCGCCGAGCGTGCCAAGGCCGCGGGCGTCGAGGCTGTCGTGTTCGACCGTGGTGGTAACCAGTACGCCGGGCGCATCGCCGCTCTGGCGGACGCCGCCCGCGAAGCCGGTCTGAAGTTCTGATCCGGTTCCGTAGCTAGCGGAAAACGAAGAGAGGTAATTCCAATGGCTGGACCCCAGCGCCGCGGAAGCGGTGCCGGTGGCGGCGAGCGGCGGGACCGGAAGGGTCGCGACGGTGGCCCTGCCGCCGAGAAGACCGCATACGTTGAGCGCGTTGTCGCGATCAACCGCGTCGCCAAGGTTGTCAAGGGTGGCCGTCGCTTCAGCTTCACTGCGCTCGTCGTAGTGGGCGATGGCGATGGCACGGTAGGCGTCGGTTACGGCAAGGCCAAGGAGGTGCCGGCCGCCATCGCCAAGGGTGTTGAGGAGGCCAAGAAGCACTTCTTCAAGGTCCCCCGTATCCAGGGCACCATCCCGCACCCGATCACGGGCGAGAAGGCTGCGGGCGTTGTCCTGCTCAAGCCGGCTGCTCCCGGTACCGGCGTTATCGCCGGTGGCCCGGTGCGCGCCGTGCTCGAGTGCGCCGGCGTTCACGACATCCTGTCGAAGTCTCTCGGCTCGTCGAACGCGATCAACATCGTGCACGCGACCGTGGCGGCCCTCAAGGGCCTGCAGCGTCCCGAGGAGATCGCGGCTCGCCGTGGTCTGCCCCTCGAGGACGTCGCCCCCGCGGCTCTGCTTCGTGCACGTGCGGGAGCGGGTGCGTAATGGCTCGCCTCAAGATCACGCAGACGAAGTCGTACATCGGCAGCAAGCAGAACCACCGCGACACCCTGCGTTCGCTCGGGCTCAAGCGCCTGAACGACGTGGTCGTCAAGGAGGATCGTCCCGAGTTCCGCGGCATGGCTAACACCGTGCGGCACCTCGTGACGGTCGAGGAGGTCGACTGATCATGGCGGAGAACAACCCGCTCAAGATCCACAACCTCCGTCCCGCCCCGGGCGCCAAGACCGCGAAGACCCGTGTGGGTCGCGGTGAGGCATCCAAGGGTAAGACGGCCGGTCGTGGTACCAAGGGCACGAAGGCCCGTTACCAGGTTCCGGAGCGCTTCGAGGGTGGCCAGATGCCCCTCCACATGCGTCTCCCGAAGCTCAAGGGCTTCAAGAACCCGTTCAAGACCGAGTTCCAGGTCGTGAACCTCGACAAGCTGAGCGCGCTGTACCCGGAAGGTGGCGAGGTCACCGTTGAGGGTCTCGTCGCCAAGGGTGCCGTTCGCAAGAACAGCCTCGTCAAGGTGCTCGGCCAGGGTGAGCTCACCGTGGCGCTGCAGGTGACGGTTGACGCCGTCTCCAACTCCGCCAAGGAGAAGATCACCGCCGCCGGCGGTACCGTCACCGAGCTCGTCTGACCTTTTCAGGCGTCTCGATGACATGAGCGATTCCCGACCGGGGATGCCCCACATTTGGGGCATCCCCGGTTGGTCGTTCCAAGGGGGCATGGTCGCCGGTATGGTGGCCTGCACTGTGCTGTATCCGTCTGGGGCTGATGCCTCGGGCCGGGCGGTGTGTCCTGAAGGCGACGTGTCTGACGGATCTTCACCCGGTGCTTGACTGTTTACGCATTCCTTCATTCATCGAACCTCAAGACCGTCACCTCTGACGCACGTGCGCGGGGGTCGCAGGAGGCACCGTGCTCACCGCGTTCGCCCGGGCGTTCAAGACGCCCGACCTGCGCAAGAAGCTGCTCTTCACGCTCGGCATCATCGTGATCTACCGCATCGGTACACACGTACCGATCCCGGGAGTCAGCTACTCGAACGTCCAGACATGTGTGGACGCGAACAAAGGCACGCAGGGGCTGTTCGGTCTCGTCAACATGTTCAGTGGTGGCGCGCTCCTGCAGATCACGATCTTCGCGCTCGGCATCATGCCGTACATCACCGCGAGCATCATCCTGCAGCTGCTCACCGTTGTGATCCCGCGGCTCGAGGCCCTGAAGAAGGAGGGTCAGGCGGGTACTTCGAAGATCACGCAGTACACGCGATACCTGACCGTGGCGCTCGCCATCCTCCAGGGCACCGGCCTCGTCGCGACCGCTCGCAGCGGCGCCCTCTTCCAGGGCTGCCCCGTCGCGAACCAGATCGTCCCGGACCAGTCGATCTTCGTGACGATCACGATGGTCATCACGATGACCGCCGGCACCGCCATCGTCATGTGGCTCGGTGAGCTCATCACCGACCGCGGCATCGGCAACGGCATGTCGATCCTGATGTTCATCTCGATCGCCGCCACCTTCCCGAGCGCCCTGTGGACCATCAAGACGACCGGCAACCTCGCCGGCGGCTGGATCGAGTTCGGCGCCGTGATCCTGGTGGGCCTCGTCATGGTCGGCCTGGTCGTCTTCGTCGAGCAGGCGCAGCGCCGAATCCCTGTCCAGTATGCGAAGCGCATGATCGGTCGCCGGTCTTACGGCGGTACGTCCACGTACATCCCGCTGAAGGTCAATCAGGCGGGTGTGATCCCTGTCATCTTCGCTTCGTCGCTGCTCTACATCCCGGCCCTCGTCGCGCAGTTCGCGGGAGGCAATTCCGGGTGGAAGACCTGGATCAACGACCATCTGACCAAGGGAAATCACCCCTATTACATCGTTTCGTACTTCCTGCTGATCGTTTTCTTCGCGTTCTTCTACGTGGCGATCTCGTTCAACCCCGAGGAAGTCGCGGACAACATGAAGAAGTATGGTGGCTTCATCCCGGGCATCCGGGCTGGCCGGCCGACCGCTGAGTACCTGAGCTACGTACTCAACCGGATCACCTGGCCGGGTTCGCTGTATCTGGGTCTGATCGCTCTCGTACCAACGATGGCGTTGGTTGGCTTCGGGGCAAGCCAGAACTTCCCGTTCGGTGGGACAAGCATCCTGATCATCGTGGGTGTGGGTCTGGAGACGGTGAAGCAGATCGAGAGCCAGCTTCAGCAGCGCAATTACGAAGGGTTCCTCCGCTGATGCGTATCGTCCTCGTCGGGCCGCCCGGTGCGGGCAAGGGAACGCAGGCCGCGTTCCTTGCCAAGAACCTGTCGATTCCGCACATCTCCACGGGCGACCTCTTCCGTGCCAACATCAGCCAGGGCACGGAGCTGGGCAAGCAGGCAAAGGCGTTCATGGACGCCGGCAACCTGGTTCCCGACGAGGTCACCATCGGGATGGCCAAGGACCGCATGGAGCAGCCGGACGCCGTGAACGGCTTCCTGCTCGACGGCTTCCCTCGCAACGTCTCGCAGGCCGAGGCGCTCGACGTCGCCCTCAAGGCGGACGAAGTGAAGCTCGACGCGGTCTTGGACCTCGAGGTCCCCGAGGACGAGGTGGTCAAGCGCATCGCCGGCCGCCGCATCTGCCGCAAGGACTCCGCGCACGTCTTCCACGTGTCGTACAAGCAGCCGAAGCAGGAAGGCGTCTGTGACGTCTGCGGCGGCGAGCTCTACCAGCGCGAGGACGACAGCGAGGACACCGTCCGCAAGCGGCTCGAGGTCTACCACACGCAGACCGAGCCGATCATCGACTACTACCGGGCCCAGGGCCTGGTGCGGACGATCTCGGCGCTCGGCAAGGTCGACGAGGTGACCACGCGGGCCATGGACGCCCTCAAGCGCGACAAGTAAGTCGGTTGTTACGCTGCTCCGGCCGCGGTGCCCGTACAGGGCGCCGCGGCCGTAGTGTTGTGCAGGTAAACCCGTAGTACGGAAGACGGAGAGCGCAGGCCCCCATGGTGCAGATCAAGACCCCCGAGCAGATCGCCAAGATGCGTGAGGCGGGGCTGGTCGTCGCCGCGATCCACGCGGCGACGCGTGAGGCCGCGGTGCCCGGTGCCACCACCCGGGACCTGGACGAGGTCGCGCGCAAGGTACTCGACGAGCACGGGGCCAAGTCGAACTTCCTCGGCTACGGGGGATTCCCCGCGACCATCTGCACCTCGGTCAACGAGGTCGTCGTCCACGGCATCCCGGACGACAAGACCGTCCTCAAGGACGGCGACATCATCTCCATCGACTGCGGCGCGATCATCGACGGCTGGCACGGCGACGCCGCTTACACCGCGTTCGTGGGTACCGGTCACGCTCCGGAGCTGGTGGAGCTCTCCCGGGTGACCGAGGAGTCGATGTGGGCCGGCATCGCCGCGATGAAGAACGGCAACCGGCTCGTCGACATCTCCCGCGCCATCGAGTCCTACATCCGCCGCCAGCCCAAGCCGGGCGGCGGCAAGTACGGCATCGTCGAGGACTACGGCGGCCACGGCATCGGCACCGAGATGCACATGGACCCGCACCTGCTGAACTATGTCGAGCGCCGCCGCGGAAAGGGCCCGAAGCTCGTCCCCGGCTTCTGCCTCGCGATCGAGCCGATGGTCTCCCTCGGCACCCCGCGCACCGAGGTTCTCGAGGACGACTGGACGGTCATCACGACGGACGGCACCTGGTCCTCGCACTGGGAGCACTCCATCGCGCTGACCGAACAGGGCCCGCTGGTCCTCACGGCGCCCGATGGCGGCAAGGCGAAGCTGGCCGAGCTCGGCGTCACCGCTGCTCCGGATCCCCTTGCATAATGATCTTCAGTGTGGGGCAAACTTCCCCGATTCGTCTTTCCGGGTGCCCTGACGTAGACTGACTCGTCGGCTCTGGTGCACTCGCATGCCTGCATGTAAGTGCTGAGTCGATCAAGGTAGTCGATTCGAAGGGCAAAGCGTGGCCAAGAAGCAAGGTGCCATCGAGATCGAAGGCACTGTCGTCGAGTCTCTTCCGAACGCCATGTTCAAGGTGGAGCTCCAGAACGGCCACCAGGTCCTGGCTCACATCAGCGGCAAGATGCGTATGCACTACATCCGCATCCTCCCTGACGACCGGGTCGTGGTGGAGCTGTCTCCTTACGACCTGACGCGTGGCCGGATCGTCTACCGGTACAAGTAGATCTTGCCCGCACCCTGCCTCGCGCGGGGTGGTGGCACTGACCCGGAGAACCTCACCCAATGAAGGTCAAGCCGAGCGTCAAGAAGATCTGCGACAAGTGCAGGGTGATCCGCCGTCACGGCCGGGTCATGGTTATCTGCGACAACCCGCGCCACAAGCAGCGCCAGGGCTGACGCACGACTGCAGTTCGCAGAGTTTCGCGCGACGCAAGTAAGCACACATGCAGGACCCGTCCCTCTTCAGATCCATTGGTAATGGAGGGCGACACCCCCGGTCGGAGGCCGGGGACCCAGGATGTACCTCGTACGGCACCTGGGAACGGTTCTGCTGAAGACCTCCGAGTATCAACAGGAGCCTTGAATGGCACGCCTTGAAGGCGTTGACCTCCCGCGCGACAAGCGCGTAGAGGTTGCCCTCACCTACGTGTTCGGCATTGGCCGCACGCTGTCCCAGCAGACGCTGGACGCCACCGGTGTGGACCGCAACATCCGCGTTCGTGATCTGTCCGAAGAGGACCTGATCAAGATCCGCGAGTACGTGGACGCGAACATCCAGACCGAGGGTGACCTCCGTCGCGAGATCCAGGCCGACATCCGCCGCAAGGTCGAGATCGGCTGCTACCAGGGTCTTCGCCACCGTCGTGGCCTGCCCGTCCGCGGTCAGCGCACCAGCACGAACGCTCGTACCCGTAAGGGCCCGCGTCGCGCCATCGCCGGTAAGAAGAAGCCGGGCAAGAAGTAGTCCTCGCTCAGCGGTCTATCGACAGCTGTCGCTGCAGGACCGACCACCTCCCGTAGGAGTAATAGATGCCCCCCAAGGGTCGTCAGGGCGCTGCCAAGAAGGTGCGCCGCAAGGAAAAGAAGAACGTTGCCCACGGGCACGCTCACATCAAGAGCACGTTCAACAACACGATCGTGTCCATCACGGACCCGACCGGCAACGTGATCTCGTGGGCCTCCGCCGGCCACGTCGGCTTCAAGGGCTCGCGCAAGTCCACTCCGTTCGCCGCGCAGATGGCCGCCGAGTCGGCCGCGCGTCGCGCCCAGGAGCACGGCATGCGCAAGGTTGACGTCTTCGTCAAGGGTCCGGGCTCCGGCCGCGAGACCGCGATCCGCTCCCTCCAGGCCACGGGCCTCGAGGTCGGTTCGATCCAGGACGTCACGCCGACCCCGCACAACGGCTGCCGTCCGCCCAAGCGTCGCCGCGTCTGATCTGACGTACGACTGCTTGGTCTGAGGTTTTCGGGCGGTACGGCTCTTATGGGCCGTATCGCCCGTACCCTTGTACTGCATCGACACCGGGCTACCACCCGGTGGCATCAGGGCATCAAATAGTGGGTGCCCCTGACTGAAGGAATCACTTCATGCTGATCGCTCAGCGTCCGTCGTTGACCGAAGAGGTCGTCGACGAGTTCCGCTCCCGGTTCGTGATCGAGCCGCTGGAGCCGGGCTTCGGTTACACCCTCGGCAACTCCCTGCGCCGGACCCTTCTCTCCTCGATCCCGGGTGCGGCGGTCACGTCCATCCGTATCGACGGTGTCCTGCACGAGTTCACCACCGTGCCGGGCGTCAAGGAAGACGTCACCGACCTCATCCTGAACATCAAGCAGCTGGTCGTCTCCTCGGAGCACGACGAGCCGGTCGTGATGTACCTGCGCAAGCAGGGCCCGGGTCTGGTCACCGCCGCCGACATCGCGCCCCCGGCCGGTGTCGAGGTGCACAACCCCGACCTCGTCCTCGCCACGCTCAACGGCAAGGGCAAGCTGGAGATGGAGCTGACCGTCGAGCGCGGTCGCGGCTACGTCTCCGCCGTCCAGAACAAGCAGGTCGGTCAGGAGATCGGGCGCATCCCGGTCGACTCGATCTACTCGCCGGTCCTGAAGGTCACGTACAAGGTCGAGGCCACGCGTGTCGAGCAGCGCACCGACTTCGACAAGCTGATCGTCGACGTCGAGACGAAGCAGGCCATGCGTCCGCGTGACGCCATGGCGTCGGCCGGTAAGACCCTGGTGGAGCTGTTCGGTCTCGCCCGCGAGCTGAACATCGACGCCGAGGGCATCGACATGGGCCCGTCCCCCACGGACGCCGCCCTGGCCGCCGACCTGGCGCTGCCGATCGAGGAGCTCGAGCTCACCGTCCGTTCGTACAACTGCCTCAAGCGCGAGGGCATCCACTCCGTGGGTGAGCTCGTGGCCCGTTCCGAGGCGGACCTGCTCGACATCCGCAACTTCGGTGCGAAGTCGATCGACGAGGTCAAGGCGAAGCTGGCCGGTATGGGCCTCGCGCTGAAGGACTCGCCTCCCGGCTTCGACCCGACCGCCGCCGCCGACGCCTTCGGCGCCGACGACGACGCGGACGCGGGCTTCGTCGAGACCGAGCAGTACTAGGCGCTCCGCGAGGACGCCGGATTTCGGCTGCGGGTCCGCTTCGGCTGGTCGCGCAGTTCCCCGCGCCCCTTACGGGGCGCGGGTCTCCGACGGGCATCCGCCCGCTCGGACACTGACCCTGGTACCTGATACGGCCGGGGCAGACATCTAGGAGAAACACCATGCCGCGTCCCGCCAAGGGTGCCCGTCTGGGCGGCAGTGCTGCGCACGAGAAGCTGCTTCTCGCGAACCTCGCGAAGTCGCTCTTCGAGCACGGCAAGATCACGACGACCGAGGCCAAGGCCCGTCGTCTGCGTCCGTACGCGGAGCGTCTGGTCACCAAGGCGAAGAAGGGCGACCTTCACAACCGCCGTCAGGTGCTCCAGGTCATCACCGACAAGAGCGTCATCCACACGCTCTTCACGGAGATCGCCCCGCGTTACGAGAACCGCCCGGGTGGTTACACCCGTATCACCAAGATCGGTAACCGCCGTGGCGACAACGCGCCCATGGCTGTCATCGAGCTGGTCGAGGCGCTGACGGTTGCGCAGCAGGCCACCGGTGAGGCCGAGGCCGCCACCAAGCGTGCCGCCAAGGACACCGAGGCTGCCGCTCCGGCCGCCGAGGTCGTCGAGGACGCCGCAGCGGTCGAGGCCGCTGAGGAGTCCAAGGACGCCTGAGGCTCTGCCTTGATGTGAGCGGGTCCGCCCTTCGGGGCGGGCCCGCTTTCGTATTGCCTTCGCCTGAGAGGATCTGTGTGTGAGTGACGAGGTAGAGCCCGGGTTCGTGCGGGTGCGGCTTGATCTGTCGTACGACGGCAAGGACTTCTCCGGGTGGGCGAAGCAGGCCAGTGGCCGGCGGACCGTGCAGGGTGAGATCGAGGACGCGCTGAGGACCGTGACCCGGTCCGTGCAGACGTACGAGCTGACCGTGGCCGGGCGGACCGACGCGGGGGTGCACGCGCGCGGGCAGGTCGCGCATGTCGATCTGCCGGAGGACGTCTGGGCCGAGCACCAGGACAAGCTCCTGCGCCGGCTCGCGGGGCGGCTGCCGCACGATGTGCGGGTGTGGAAGGTGGCTCAGGCGCCGAGCGGGTTCAACGCGCGGTTCGCCGCCGTGTGGCGACGGTACGTGTACCGGGTGACCGACAACCCGGGTGGTGTCGATCCGCTGTTGCGCAGTCATGTGCTGTGGCACGACTGGGAGTTGGACCTCGACGCGATGAACGCGGCTGCGGAGAGGCTGGTCGGGGAGCACGACTTCGCCGCGTACTGCAAGCGCCGCGAGGGCGCGACGACGATCCGTACGCTCCAGGAGCTGCGGTGGGAGCGGTCGCCCGACGGGATCCTCGAAGCGACCGTCCGGGCCGACGCGTTCTGCCACAACATGGTGCGCTCGCTGGTCGGCGCGATGCTGTTCGTCGGCGACGGGCACCGGCCGCCGGACTGGCCCGCGAAGGTCCTTGCCGCCGGCGTACGGGACTCGGCGGTGCACGTGGTGCGGCCGCACGGCCTGACGCTGGAGGAAGTCGGTTACCCCGCCGACGAGTTGCTCGCGGCGCGCAGCAAGGAGGCCAGGAACAGGCGGACGCTGCCGGGAGCGCCCTTCTCGGAGCCGGGGTGCTGCTGAGCCCCTACTGGGGCGCCTCGGCCGCGGCGGAGGCCTGCGCCTCGCCGCGCCGGGTGATCTGACGGAACGTGAACTCGGCGAGGTCGTCACCGGTGGTGAAGACGGCCCGGTCCTTGGTCGTGACGTCCCGGCCGCCGCTGGTGAACCCGGCGGTCGTGAAGTACGCGTAGCGGCCGTACGAGTTGGTGGTCGAGCGGCAGATCGTCGTACGGCAGAACGCGGGGACGCCCGAGCCGGACAGGGAGGTCACGGTGCCCTTGGTGTACTGGTTCTTGGCCTTGGTGGCCTGGGCCTCCGTGTCGAAGACGGCGACGCCGACGGTGACCGCCACGCCGTCCTTGGCGTAGGTGGCGCGGATCAGGCGCGTGCAGTCGTTGCCCGTCAGGACGCCGCCGAGCGCGCCCTGGGTGGCCGAGGAGCAGCTCTTCGTGCTGGACGTGGCGCCCTTCTTGTAGACGCGGTCGCCGACGGTGAGCCTGGTGCCGGGGAAGAGGGTGTCCGCGCTGAGCGGGGCCTTGTCCTTCTTGGCGCTGGAGATGAAGTCCTTGGGGTCGAGCGGGGGCGGCGGCGTGGTCTCCGCGAACGTCGGGTCCGCCGGGGTCGTGTCGCTCGGGATATCCGCGGTCGTCGGCAGCTGGTCGGCGGGCTTGTTCGAGGCCGTGCTGTTGCCGTTGGCGGAGACGATCGCGAACGCGACGGCCGAGCCGACGGCGACCGTGGCGAGCGCGCCACCGCCGATCATCAGCCAGCGCCGGCGCCGCGCGCGCGCCTCGGACGCTTCGGCGAGCGCCGCCCAGTCCGGTCCCTGTGAACCACCACTGCCCCCGGAACCCCACTGGGGTCCCCCCTGCCCAAAGCTCATGGGGCGCATCTTAGACCGCCGCGCAGGGGGTGCCGGGGCGCGGTGGGGAAGGGTGTGCGCAGGGTGTGGCCGATCTTGTGTGTGCCGTGTGTGCGCTTCTTGTGTGCCTGGGGTCACGCTCGTGCGGCGCTGCCTGCGGCGACGTGCGGTTACTCTGGTGGACGGCAGGGCCGCCCAGTGCGGCGGATCCGGCGGTGCCGGTGTCCAGGTCCGCGTTTTGACCCGTACGGGGAAGCGCGGGTATCATGCCAAGTCGTTGTGTGTATTGGCTTGCTCGCTCTCGCGTGAGGAGCCATACGCAGGTTCCCTGGAGCAGTTACCAGTGGGCGGCATACGGGCGCTGAACCCGGCACTGTCGTCCCCAGCTGCACGATCGCTTCAGTGATGCCACTTTCAGCACCCATCCACTGAAGAAGAAGAAGGCTGCTAAGTGCGTACGTACAGCCCTAAGCCCGGCGACATCACTCGCCAGTGGTACGTCATCGACGCCCAGGATGTCGTCCTGGGTCGTCTGGCGACCACTGCCGCGAACATCCTGCGGGGCAAGCACAAGCCGATCTACGCCCCCCACGTCGACGCTGGTGACTTCGTCATCATCATCAACGCGGACAAGGTGCACCTCTCCGGCAACAAGAAGACCCAGAAGATGGCGTACCGCCACTCCGGTTACCCGGGCGGTCTGCGTTCGGTTCGTTACGACGAGCTGCTGGACAAGAACCCCGAGAAGGCCGTCGAGAAGGCCATCAAGGGCATGATCCCCAAGAACACCCTGGGCCGTCAGGTGCTCTCGAAGCTGAAGGTCTACTCGGGCGACCAGCACCCCCACGCTGCCCAGCAGCCGGTGCCGTTCGAGATCACCCAGGTCGCGCAGTAGTTCCGGCCACCCCCAAAGACGAAAAAGAATCTGAGGAGAATCGTGGCCGAGACCACCGTTGAGCAGCCGGTCGAAGAGACCGAGATTGTCGACGTCGAGCAGTACACCACCGAGTCCGAGGTCCCCGTCGAGGGCGAGTACACCTCGGAGTCGAACGCCGCGCGCTTCGGCGACCCGCAGCCGGCCGCCGGCCTGGGCCGTCGCAAGAACGCCATCGCGCGCGTTCGCATCGTGCCCGGCACCGGCAAGTGGAAGGTCAACGGGCGTACGCTCGAGGACTACTTCCCGAACAAGGTCCACCAGCAGGAAGTCAACGAGCCCTTCAAGGTGCTCGAGCTCGACAACCGCTACGACGTCATCGCCCGCATCTCGGGTGGCGGCGTCTCCGGTCAGGCCGGTGCGCTCCGTCTCGGTGTCGCCCGTGCGCTGAACGAGGCCGACGTCGACAACAACCGCGGCGCCCTCAAGAAGGCCGGTTACCTCAAGCGTGACGACCGTGCGGTCGAGCGCAAGAAGGCCGGTCTCAAGAAGGCCCGTAAGGCCCCGCAGTACAGCAAGCGCTAAATCGCTGCTGCTTGTTCGTTTCGTTCGCCCCGGCGGCACGCTGTGTGCCGCCGGGGCGTTCGTATATTGCGGCCCTGGGCGTATATCGGCACAAGGTGCTCATAATAACGACACAAGGTGCTCATAAGTTTGCATGCTCGGATGATTTCCGACGCTTCTTCGAGAATTGCGAAAGTTCGGAGGACACCAGTGGGACGACTGTTCGGCACGGACGGCGTACGAGGTGTCGCCAACGCGGATCTGACGGCCGAGCTCGCGCTCGGACTCTCCGTGGCGGCGGCTCATGTACTCGGCGAGGCGGGGACGTTTGAGGGGCACCGTCCGGTGGCCGTGGTCGGTCGTGACCCGCGGGCTTCGGGCGAGTTCCTGGAGGCCGCGGTCGTCGCGGGTCTGGCCAGCGCGGGCGTCGACGTCCTGCGGGTCGGCGTGCTGCCCACCCCCGCGGTGGCGCATCTCACCGGCGCGCTGGGCGCCGACCTCGGCGTGATGCTGTCCGCCAGCCACAACGCGATGCCGGACAACGGCATCAAGTTCTTCGCGCGCGGCGGCCACAAGCTCGCCGACGAGCTGGAGGACCGTATCGAGCAGGTCTACGAGCAGCACCGCACCGGTGCGCCGTGGGACCGCCCGACCGGTGCCGGCGTCGGCCGCGTGAACTCGTACGACGCGGGTGCCGACCAGTATGTTGCCCACCTCATCGGTGTGCTGCCCAACCGCCTCGATGGCATGCGGATCGTCCTGGACGAGGCGCACGGTGCGGCGGCGCGGGTCTCGCCCGAGGCGTTCGCGCGGGCCGGTGCCGAGATCGTCACGATCGGCGCCGACCCGGACGGCCTGAACATCAACGACGGCTGCGGATCCACCCACCTCGACCTGCTGAAGGCCGCCGTCGTCGAGCACGGCGCCGACCTCGGCATCGCGCACGACGGTGACGCCGACCGCTGCCTGGCCGTCGACCACACGGGCGCCGAGATCGACGGGGACCAGATCCTCGCCGTACTCGCCCTGTCGATGCGGGAGCACGGCGCCCTGCGCCAGGACACCGTTGTCGCGACCGTCATGTCGAACCTCGGCTTCAAGCTGGCCATGGAGCGCGAGGGCATCGAGTTCGTGGCGACCGGCGTCGGCGACCGGTACGTCCTGGAGTCGATGAAGGAGCACGGGTACGCGCTCGGCGGCGAGCAGTCCGGGCACGTGATCATCCTCGACCACGCGACGACCGGCGACGGCACGCTCACGGGTCTGCTGCTCGCGGCCCGCGTCGCCCAGACCGGCCGCACCCTCCAGGACCTCGCCTCCGTCATGGAGCGCCTGCCGCAGGTCCTGGTCAATGTGCGCGACGTCGACAAGTCCCGCGTCACGACGTCCGCCGAGCTGGCCGCCGCCGTCACCGACGCCGAGCGGGAGCTGGGCGCGACGGGCCGGGTGCTGCTGCGTTCGTCGGGCACGGAGCCGCTGGTCCGCGTCATGGTCGAGGCCGCCGACATCGAGCAGGCCCGCTCGATCGCAGGTCGCCTCGCCGATGTCGTCAAGTCCACGCTCGGCTGAGGCAGTTCGCTGCGTCAGGCCGGTCCGGCCGCAGGAGCGGCACGCTTGCGCCGTGTCGCCCAGAACCACTTCTGGGCGAGCAGCGTGAGCGTGCCGGCCAGGACGATGCCGCCGAGGTTCGCGAGGAGCCGGCCGGTCGAGCCCCACGTCTGGGCGTAGTCGCTGTACGCGAACGCCACCGCCGCGTTCGCCGCCGCCGGGACCGTCGTCACCGAGATGGCGACACCGATCAGGGCGCCCGACTTCGCCGAAGTGAGGGACAGCGTCCCGGCGATGTCCGCGAGGAACGCCACGATCAGGCGAGCCACCCGTCGGTCTTGTCGACCGGGGCGATCAGCGCAGGTGCAGTATGCGCGAACGTAGCTTTCCGGTCTTCTACAGCTTCCGCAGGCTCAGCCGCTGCACCTTGTGGTCGGGGCCCTTGCGCACGACGAGCGTCGCGCGGCCGCGCGTGGGCGCCACATTCTCCAGCAGGTTCGGCTTGTTGATGGTCCGCCAGGTCTTCCGCGCGTAGTCGAGTGCCTCCTCCTCGGAGACCTGCGTGTACTTGCGGAAGTACGAGGACGGGTTCTGGAAGGCCGTCTGGCGGAGCTTCTTGAACCGGTTGAGGTACCAGCGCTCGATGTCCTCGGCGCGCGCGTCCACGTACACGCTGAAGTCGAAGTAGTCGGCGAGGCCAACGCGGGTGCGGCCGTCCTTGCCGGGCATGGCCGGCTGGAGCACGTTCAGGCCCTCGACGATGAGGATGTCGGGGCGGCGGACCGTGAGCTTCTGGCCGGGCACGATGTCGTAGATCAGGTGGGAGTAGACGGGCGCCGACACCTCGTCCTTGCCCGCCTTGATGTCGGCGACGAAGCGGGTCAGGGCGCGGCGGTCGTACGACTCGGGGAAGCCCTTGCGGGACATCAGGCCGCGCCGCTCCAGCTCCTTCGTCGGCAGCAGGAAGCCGTCCGTGGTGACCAGCTCCACGCGCGGGTGCTCGGGCCAGCGGGACAGCAGCGCCTGGAGGAGGCGGGCGACGGTCGACTTGCCCACCGCCACCGAACCGGCGACCCCTATGACGAAGGGCGTGCCCGACTGGGACGCCTTCTCGACGGTCTCGCCGAGGAAGGTGTTGAGGGCGCCGCGCAGGGTGTCGGTGGCGCCGACGTACAGGTTGAGAAGGCGCGAGAGCGGGAGGTAGATGTCCCTGACCTCGTCCAGGTCGATGACATCGCCGAGGCCGCGCAGTTTCTCCAGCTCATCGGCGGTGAGGGGGAGCGGCGTCTTGTTGCGCAGCGCGCTCCACTCGGTGCGGGTGAGGTCGACGTAGGGAGTCGCCTCCGGCTTGTGCCGGTGGGCGCTCCGGGGTGCCGTCGGGGGCACGGAGACCGAAGAGATCACAGTCCATTGTTACGGCTGTGTGGACGGGGTGGGGGGTGGGGTGCGTCACCTTGCGGTCGGCGGGGTGCGTCGGAGTGGGGTTTTGGTGCACGGTGCGTGCCTGATGCGTGTCTGATACGTGCTCGATTCCGGGAGTTCTGCGGTCGCAGGTCTGGACCGGGCGGGGGAACGGGGATACGTTCCCGGCACCTGGCGCCGAGCCGCGCCGTCCGGCTGGGAGGGAATCGTCATGGCCGTGCCCCGTTTGCGTGACCTCGTCCGGCGCAGACCCGGACCCGTCGAGGACGACTTCGCCGGGCATGTGCGCAGCGAGCTCGCCCTCGACCTGCCCGACGAGGACCTGCGCGACGATCTCGACGACTGTCTCGACCTCTACGAGATGGGCAGCAAGCCGCGCTGCGAGGAAGTCGAGTATCTGCGTCTCCTCGAGGACGCGCGGGACCGGATCGTCTGGGGCTGCTGACCGCGCGGCCTTAGGCTGCCGCTATGTGCGGAATCGTGGGATACGTCGGATCTCAGTCGGCGCTCGACGTCGTGCTCGCCGGACTGAAGCGGCTCGAATACCGGGGGTACGACTCGGCCGGGGTCGCGGTGCTCGCCGATGGCGGCCTTGCCTCGGCCAGGAAGGCGGGCAAGCTCGCCAACCTGGAGAAGGAGCTCGTGGAGCGGCCGCTGCCGGCCGGGGCCACGGGCATCGGCCACACCCGCTGGGCCACCCACGGCGGCCCGACCGATGTGAACGCGCATCCGCACCTCGACAACGCCGGCCGCGTCGCCGTCGTCCACAACGGCATCATCGAGAACTTCGCCGAGCTGCGCGCCGAACTCGCCGAGCGCGGACATGTCCTGGAGTCCGAGACCGACACCGAGGTCGTCGCGCATCTGCTCGCCGAGGAGTTCTCTGTGTGCGCCGGACTCGCCGAGGCCATGCGCCTCGTCTGCCGGCGCCTCGAAGGGGCGTTCACGCTGGTCGCCGTGCACGCCGACGAGCCCGACGTCGTCGTGGGCGCCCGGCGCAACTCGCCTCTTGTCGTCGGCGTGGGGGAGGACGAGGCGTTCCTCGCCTCCGACGTCGCCGCCTTCATCGCCCATACGCGCTCCGCGATCGAACTGGGCCAGGACCAGGTCGTCGAGCTGCGGCGGGACGGCGTGGGGGACGGGGTGACCGTCACCGACTTCGACGGCCGGCCGGCCGAGGTGCGGTCGTACCACGTCGACTGGGACGCCTCCGCCGCCGAGAAGGGCGGCTACGACTACTTCATGCTCAAGGAGATCGCCGAGCAGCCGAAGGCGGTCGCAGACACGCTGCTCGGGCGCATCGGCGTCGACGGGGCGCTGACCCTCGACGAACTCCGGATCCCCGCAGCCGTGTTGAAGGAAGTCGACAAGGTCGTGATCGTGGCGTGCGGGACCGCGTTCCACGCCGGTCTCATCGCCAAGTACGCCATCGAGCACTGGACCCGGATCCCTTGCGAGGTGGAGCTCGCGAGTGAGTTCCGGTACCGGGATCCCATTCTCGGCGGGCGCTCGCTCGTCATCGCCATCTCGCAGTCGGGCGAGACCATGGACACGCTGATGGCGCTGCGGCACGCCCGAGACCAGGGTGCGACCGTCCTCGCCATCTGCAACACGAACGGGTCGACCATTCCCCGCGAGTCCGACGCAGTTCTCTACACGCATGCCGGGCCGGAGGTCGCCGTCGCCTCCACCAAGGCGTTCCTCACGCAGCTCGTCGCCTGCTATCTCGTGGCCCTTTACCTGGGGCAGGTGCGCGGCACGAAGTGGGGGGACGAGATCCGCGCGGTGATCCGGGACCTGGCCGACATCTCCGGGGAGGTCGAGCGCGTTCTGGAGACCATGGAGCCCGTGCGGACGCTGGCCCGGTCGCTCTCCGACAAGCGGACCGTGCTCTTCCTGGGGCGGCACGTGGGCTATCCCGTCGCCCTTGAAGGAGCCCTGAAGCTCAAGGAGCTCGCCTATATGCACGCGGAGGGCTTCGCCGCCGGTGAACTCAAGCACGGGCCCATCGCGTTGATCGAGGACGACGTGCCTGTCGTGGTCGTCGTGCCGTCGCCCAAAGGACGGTCCGTCCTCCACGACAAGATCGTGTCCAATATCCAGGAGATCCGGGCCCGCGGGGCGCGCACCATCGTGATCGCCGAGGAGGGTGACGAGGCGGTCGTCCCCTACGCCGACCATCTCGTACGGATCCCTGCCACCCCTACGCTCCTTCAGCCGCTGGTTGCGGCGGTGCCGTTGCAGGTGTTTGCTTGCGAGCTGGCCACGGCCCGGGGGAACGAGGTCGACCAGCCTCGCAATCTCGCTAAGTCCGTGACGGTGGAGTGAGGGGCTGGATTTGATTATTGGGGTCGGGATCGACGTCGCCGAGATCGAGCGGTTCGAGGCGTCCCTCGCGCGTACGCCCGGAATGGCCGAACGGCTCTTCTGCGATCGGGAGTTGCTGCTTCCCAGCGGGGAGCGGCGCGGTGTCGCCTCGCTGGCTGCCCGCTTCGCCGCCAAGGAGGCGCTGGCCAAGGCGCTGGGGGCGCCGGCCGGGTTGCGGTGGACCGATGCGGAGGTCTGTGTCGAGGACAGTGGGCAGCCGCGGCTCCGGGTGACCGGCACCGTTGCCGCGCGTGCCGCGGAGATGGGTGTGCGGTCGTGGCATGTGTCGCTCAGTCATGATGCCGGGGTTGCGTCGGCGGTTGTGATCGCTGAGGGGTAGGGGCTCAGAGGCAGGGGCTGGGGCAGGGGCAGCGGCAGGGGCTGGGGGGCTTCGGCCTCTCGCCGGCCCTGGCTCTGGATCTGGCTTCGGCCGGGGGCGAGGTGTTCCACTGTGCGGGAGACTCGGTCCTATGCGTACCGCCTACAGCGTCGACACCGTACGGACCGCCGAGCGCGCCCTCATGGCGCGGCTTCCCGAAGGCGCCCTGATGCAGCGGGCCGCCGCCGGGCTCGCCGTCGTCTGCGCCGAACTCCTCGGCAAGGTGTACGGGGCCCGGGTCGTGCTCCTCGTCGGGTCCGGGGACAACGGGGGTGACGCCCTCTACGCCGGCGCCCGGCTCGCCCGCCGTGGCGCCGGGGTCGCCGCCGTGCTCCTGGACTCCGAGCGGGTGCACCGTGTCGGGCTCGCCGCGTTCCTCTCCGCCGGGGGGCGCGTCGCCGAATCCGGTGAGCGCGCTCTTGCCGGCGCCGATCTCGTCGTCGACGGGATCGTGGGTATCGGGGGGCGGGGTGGGCTTCGCGCGGCTGCCCTGCCCGTTGTCCGTGCCGCCTTGGAGTCCCGTGCCGTCGTCGTCTCGGTGGATCTGCCCAGTGGCGTCGATGCCGATACCGGGCAGGTCGCCGGGGAGGCCGTCCGCGCCGATGTGACCGTCACCTTCGGTGTGTACAAGCCTGGGCTTCTCGTGGATCCCGGGCGGGAGTACGCCGGTGCCGTTCGGCTCGTCGACATCGGGCTCGAACTGGGGCGCGGCGAGGGGGATTTGGAGGCCCTTCAGCACGGTGACGTAGCCCGGCTGCTGCCTGAACCCACCGGTGAGAGCGACAAGTACCGGCGTGGTGTCGTGGGCATCGTCGCCGGGTCCGCCCGGTATCCCGGTGCCGCCGTGCTTGCCGTCGCCGGGGCACTGCGGGGTGGCGCCGGGGCCGTTCGGTACGTCGGACCTGCGGCCGGCGCCGTCGTCTCACGGTTCCCCGAGACGTTGGTGTCCGAAGGCGCGCCGGGGAAGGCGGGGCGGGTGCAGGCGTGGGTGGCCGGGCCCGGACTTGGTGACGACGCCTCCGGGCTCGCGGATGTCCTGGGTGCGGAGGTGCCCGTTCTGATCGACGCCGATGGGCTGCGGCTCGCCGATCCTGAGGCCGTTCGGGGGCGGGCCGCGCCTACGTTGCTCACGCCTCATGCGGGGGAGGCCGCCGCATTGTTGGGGGTTGCCCGGGAGGAGGTGGAGGCGGAGCGGCTCGCGGCTGTCCGGGAGTTGGCTGACCGGTTCTCCGCCACAGTGCTCTTGAAGGGGTCCACCACCTTGGTTGCCGGGGGACGGGGGGAGGGTGCCGAGCGTTTGGCTCGGGTCAATTCCACGGGTACCGCCTGGCTGGCCACCGCGGGGAGTGGTGACGTGTTGTCCGGGCTTTGCGGGTCGCTGCTCGCTGCGGGGCTCGGAGCGCTCGACGCCGGGTCCGTGGGGGCCTACCTGCATGGGCTTGCTGCTCGGCGTGTGTCTGGTGGGGCGCCTGTCGTTGCTCAGGATGTGGCTGGTGGGATTGCTGGGGCCTGGGGGGATGTTCGGCACGGGTTGTAGGGCGGTGGGCTCCTGCGTCGCTCCGTGGGGGCGCTTCGCCGTCTTCGGGGCGGGGCCGCCCCGGGATGTACGTGCTCGCTGTTCTATGGGTCGGCCCCCTCCGGCCAAGCGCCCGTAACGGGGTGGAGGTGGCTCCGCGCGCACATCCCGGTGCGTCCCCTCCTGTTGTCTTGCGACTGGCGGGCGGTGGGGGGTTCGTCCTTCCGTCTGGTTGGTTGTGCGGCTGGCGGGTGGCAGGCGGTGGGGGGTTCGTTGTCCCGTCTGGTTGGTTGTGTGGCTGGTGGCTGGTGGCTGGTGGCTGGTGGCTGGTGGCTGGTGGCTGGTGGCTGGTGGCTGGTGGCTGGCGGGTGGTGGGGGGTTCGTCGTGCCGACTTGTTGGTTGTGCTGTTGTTGACCTGGTGATTTGGGTTGGTGTGGGTGGTTTGCCGGGCGGTGATCACGTGGGGGTGTCGGGGGGCTCTGAGACACTGGGCGCACGATGACTGAGAGAGCACCTGCCGTGGGCCGTGCCCGGGCTGAGATCGATCTGGCCGCTCTGCGGGCCAATGTGCGATCCCTGCGCGATCGTGCGCCAGGGGCCGCCTTCATGGCTGTGGTCAAGGCTGATGCCTACGGCCACGGCATGATCCCCTGTGCGCGCGCCGCGCGGGAGGCCGGTGCCACCTGGATCGGTACGGCCACGCCCGAGGAGGCTCTCGCGGTGCGTGCCGCGGGGATCGAGGGGCGCGTCATGTGCTGGCTCTGGACGCCCGGCGGGCCCTGGCGCGAGGGCATCGAGGCCGATCTCGACATGTCCGTGAGCGGCATGTGGGCTTTGGACGAGGTCGTTGCCGCCGCTCGGGTGGTGGGGCGTGCCGCCCGTATTCAGTTGAAGGCCGATACGGGGCTCGGACGTAATGGGTGTCTGCCCGGTGACTGGCCCGAGCTTGTGCGTTCTGCCGTAGCCGCGGAGCGCGAGGGGCTTGTTGTCGTTACGGGGCTCTGGTCCCACTTCGCCTGTGCCGATGAGCCGGGGCATCCGTCGATTGCCGCTCAGTTGGAGCGTTTTCGCGAGATGGTCTCCTTCGCGGAGGGGGCCGGGGTCCGGCCTGAGGTCCGGCATATCGCCAATTCGCCGGGGACCCTGACTCTGCCTGAGACCCATTTCGATCTGGTGCGGCCCGGCATCGCCATGTACGGGATCTCGCCCAGCCCCGAGATCGGCACGCCCGAGGACTTCGGGCTGCGGCCCGTCATGACCCTGTCCGCCTCGCTCGCCCTGGTGAAGCACGCCCCGGGCGGGCTCGGCGTCAGTTACGGGCATCACTACGTCACCCCGGGCGAGACCACCCTGGGGCTCGTGCCTCTCGGGTACGGGGACGGGATCCCCCGGCATGCCTCGGGGACCGGGCCCGTACTCATCGGGGGCAAGCTGCGTACCGTCGCCGGGCGCGTCGCCATGGACCAGTTCGTCGTCGATCTCGGCGGCGACGAGCTGGCGGCCGGGGACGAGGCCGTGCTGTTCGGGCCCGGCGACCGGGGCGAGCCGACCGCCGAGGACTGGGCGCAGGCCGCCGGCACCATCGCGTACGAGATCGTCACCCGGATCGGGGCGCGTGTTCCGCGCGTCTATGTGGACGACGGAGGAGCGGCACGTGAGTGAGAGCAGCGCCGAGGTCACGGCGGCCGTCGCGAGCTGGCGGCGGGCCGGGCTGGCCGGCGCCGCGATAGGTGTCGTGGCGGCCGGTGCCGCCGCCGGTGTCGCCGTGGAGCGGCTCACCGTCGGCCGCGGCATGCGCAGAAAGGCGCGGCTCGCGCTGGATGCCTCCGGCCCCTACGGGTCCCTGCGCGGCACTCCCGGGAGGGCCTGTGCCGAGGACGGCACCGAGCTCTACTACGAGGTCGAGGAAGTCGGGGCCGAGGGCGGTGAGGGTCCTCGCAGGCGTCGTCTTTTCGGCCGTAAGGCCCCCGCGCCGGTCACCGTGGTCTTCAGCCACGGGTACTGCCTCAACCAGGACTCCTGGCATTTCCAGCGTGCCGCCCTGCGGGGCGTGGTGCGCTCCGTCTACTGGGATCAGCGCAGCCATGGGCGGTCCGGGCGCGGGGTCGAGCAGGCCGACGGCGGGCCCGACGTCACCATCGACCAGCTCGGGCGCGATCTGAAGGCCGTCATCGACGCCGCCGCCCCCGAAGGGCCGCTCGTCCTCGTCGGGCACTCCATGGGCGGCATGACCGTGATGGCGTTCGCCGACCAGTTTCCCGAGGTCGTGGCCGAGCGCGTCGCCGGCGTCGCCCTCGTCGGGACCTCCTCCGGCAAGCTCGGCGAGGTCAGCTACGGGCTGCCCGTGCTCGGCGTCAACGTCGTCCGGCGCGTACTCCCCGGCGTTCTGAAGGTCCTGGGCCAGCGCGCCGACCTCGTGGAGAAGGGGCGCCGTGCGACCGCCGACCTGTTCGCCGGCGTCATCAAGCGCTACTCGTTCGCCTCACGTGACGTCGATCCAGCCGTCGCCCGCTTCGCCGAGCGCCTGATCGAGAGCACGCCGATCGACGTCGTCGCCGAGTTCTACCCCGCCTTCCAGGAGCACGAGAAGAGCGAGGCCATCGAGCGGTTCGCGCAGCTGCCCGTCCTCGTACTGGCCGGCGACCAGGATCTCATCACCCCCAGTGAGCACAGCGAGGCCATCGCAGGGCTGCTCCCCGACGCCGAGCTGGTGCTCGTGCCCGACGCCGGGCACCTGGTGATGCTGGAGCACCCCGAGGCCGTCACCGACCGGCTGGCCGACCTCCTCTCACGCACGGGAGCCGTTCCCGCAGGGGCTACCGTGGGAAGTTATGGAGACACCGCACAGCCCGGCAGCTGACGCCGCCACCGCCTCGATCACCGTCAACTCGCCCACCCATATGGGGGATTTGGGCCGCCGCCTCGCCAAGCTGCTGCGCCCGGGCGACCTCGTCATGCTCACCGGCGAGCTGGGCGCGGGCAAGACCACCCTGACCCGCGGGCTCGGCGAGGGCCTCGGTGTGCGGGGCGCCGTGACCTCTCCGACCTTCGTCATCGCCCGCGTTCACCCGCCCCTCGGTGACGGGCCCGCCCTGGTGCACGTGGACGCGTACCGGCTCGGCGGCGGGCTCGACGAGATGGAGGACCTCGACCTCGACGTATCGCTGTCCGACTCCGTGGTCGTCGTCGAGTGGGGCGACGGCAAGGTCGAGGACCTCGCGGACGACCGGCTCCATGTGGTGATTCACCGCGCCACGGGGGACACGGACGACGAGGTGCGCTCCGTGACGTTGCGTGGCCTCGGTGCGCGCTGGGCCGGCGCCGGCCTGGAGGCTCTGGCCGCCTGACTCTCGTACCTTCACCCGAACGTTCCGACATGGCGTCGGCAAAATGTTGCGCGGCGTGCGCTCGGCGTGGTCACATGGAGACCAGTCCTGGTTAGGTCTACCTAACTTTGCTGCCCCGGAGCCCAGGAGGCATCCATGTCGGCTTCAGAACGTGACGTGCCGCAGCAGCCCCGCGTGGCGCCGGGGCACGGGGACATGTCCGGGATCGCCGCCTCGGGGCTGTCCATGAGAGATCTGCTCGCGTCCTGTGCCGCCGCCTCGGCCGTGTCCACTCCGCCTGCCGACGAGGAGGGGGAGGCCGAAGGCGCGGGCGCCTGTGCCGGTGAGGGGCGTCGCGACGCCGCGTGAGGGTTTTTGTGCCGTGCCTCAGGTGACGGGTTCTACTGGACCACGACGATCTTCTTGCCGATCGTCGCGAAGTCCCACATCGCGTCGCCGTCCGCCCGCTTCTCGCGGATGCCGCCCGTCTTCTTGGCCGGGTCCGGCGCCGGTACCGAGCCGTCGACCGCCGCGCTGAAGCCGATCGTGATGCCGCCGACGTTCGCGAACCGCACCACGTGCTCGATCGGTACGCCGTCGCTTCCGGTGATCGAGGCCGAGCGCGACGTCACCAGGTACTTGCCGACCGGCGGGTCCACCGTGCTCGGCGTCACCGTGAAGGTGCGCTGCGCCTTGCCGCCCTCCGAGATCAGCCACACCCGGTCGCCGCCCACGGAGTAGACGACCCGCTCACCGGCGCCGGACTGCGCGGGTACCGCGGTCTCCTTCTTGTCCTTGGGGGAGTGGGAGGCGGCCGTGGAGGGGGTTTTCCCGGCCTTCGGCGGGGCCAGGCTGTCCGGCGCGCTGGCCGACGCCTGGTAGGTGAGGAAGCCGACCACGGCGAGCGCCGCCGCGGTGAGCCCGGCCACGAATCCCGAGCTGCTCCGTGCCACCTGTGTGCCCACCTCTCGTGCCCGTACGTCTTTGGGGTGACGGTAGCAGCAGGCGTGCGGCTCACCGGGGCGGCCGTGGGCGGGGCGCCGGAGCCGTAGGCTGTTTGCGTGCTCTTGCTCGCGCTGGATACCGCCACCCCCGCCGTCACCGTCGCCCTGCACGACGGCTCGTCCGTCGTCGCCGCATCGAGCCAGGTGGACGCCCGCCGGCACGGGGAGCTGCTGCTGCCCGCCGTCGACCGGGTGCTCGCCGAGGCCGGCGTCAGACTCGACGCCGTCACCGGCATCGTCGTCGGCGTGGGCCCCGGCCCCTACACCGGCCTCCGCGTCGGTCTGATGACCGCCGACACCTTCGGGCTCGCCCTCGGTGTGCCCGTGCACGGTCTGTGCACGCTGGACGGGCTCGCCTACGCCGCCGAGGTCGACGGCCCCTTCGTCGTCGCCACGGACGCGCGGCGCAAGGAGGTCTACTGGGCGCGTTACGAGGACGCGCGCACCCGTGTCACCGAGCCCGCCGTCGACCGCCCCGCCGACATCGCCGAGCAGGTCGCGGGCCTTCCCGCGGTCGGCGCCGGTGCCGTGCTGTACCCGGACACGTTCCCTGACGCGCGCGCCCCCGAGAACGTGTCGGCGGCCGCCCTGGCCGCCCTCGCCGCCGAGAAGCTCGGCGCCGGCGAGGAACTCCAGGCGCCGCGCCCCCTGTATCTGCGCCGGCCCGACGCGCAGGTGCCCAAGAACTACAAGGTGGTCACTCCGAAGTGAGCGCTGTTCTGCGCGAGATGCGCTGGTGGGACATCGAATCCGTGCACGCGCTCGAGAAGGATCTCTTCCCGGACGACGCGTGGTCCCGCGGCATGTTCTGGTCCGAGCTCGCGCACGCGCGCGGCGCCGGGTCGACCCGCCGCTATGTCGTCGCCCACGACGGCGACCGGCTCGTCGGGTACGCGGGCCTCGCCGCGTCCGGCGCGGACTCCGACGACGCCGCCGCCGTGGGGGCCGACGTGCAGACCATCGCGGTCGCCCGGGACCAGTGGGGCACCGGGCTCGGCGCCCGGCTCCTCACCGTCCTGCTGCGCCACGCGACCGACTTCGAGTGCACCGAAGTGATGCTCGAGGTGCGGGTCGACAACACCCGGGCGCAGAAGCTCTACCAGCGCTTCGGCTTCGAGCCCATCGGCTTCCGCCGCGGCTACTACCAGCCGGGCAACGTGGACGCGCTCGTGATGCGTCTGACCGACCCCTCGACCTCAGTGACACCCGTACAAGGAACCGAAAATGGCTGACGAACCGCTCGTCCTCGGTATCGAGACCTCCTGCGACGAGACCGGTGTCGGCATCGTCCGCGGCCACACGCTGCTCGCCGACGCGGTCGCCTCCAGCGTCGACGAGCACGCCCGCTTCGGCGGTGTCGTCCCCGAGGTCGCCTCGCGCGCGCACCTGGAAGCCATGGTGCCGACCATCGAGCGCGCCCTGAAGGACGCCGGGGTCGCCGCCTCCGACCTGGACGGGATCTCCGTCACCGCGGGCCCGGGGCTCGCGGGCGCGCTCCTCGTGGGTGTCTCGGCGGCCAAGGCGTATGCGTACGCGCTCGGCAAGCCGCTCTACGGCGTGAACCACCTCGCCTCGCACATCTGCGTCGACCAGCTGGAGCACGGGCCGCTGCCCGAGCCCACGATGGCGCTGCTCGTCTCGGGCGGGCACTCGTCGCTGCTGCTCTCCTCCGACATCACGTCCGACGTGCGCCCCCTCGGCGCGACCATCGACGACGCGGCGGGCGAGGCCTTCGACAAGATCGCCCGGGTGCTGAACCTCGGCTTCCCCGGCGGTCCCGTCATCGACCGGTACGCGAAGGAGGGCGACCCCAAGGCGATCACCTTCCCGCGCGGGCTCACCGGGCCGCGCGACCCCGCGTACGACTTCTCCTTCTCCGGGCTGAAGACGTCCGTGGCGCGCTGGATCGAGGCGAAGCGGGCCGCCGGTGAGGACGTTCCGGTGCGCGATGTGTCGGCGTCCTTCCAGGAGGCCGTCGTCGACGTGCTGACCCGCAAGGCCGTGCGCGCCTGCAAGGACGAGGGTGTCGACCACCTCATGATCGGTGGCGGTGTGGCCGCCAACTCGCGGCTGCGGGCCCTCGCCCAGGAGCGGTGCGAGGCGGCCGGTATCCGGCTGCGCGTGCCGCGGCCCAAGCTGTGCACGGACAACGGCGCGATGGTCGCGGCCCTCGGCGCCGAGATGGTGGCGCGCAACCGGTCCGCGTCCGCCTGGGATCTGTCGGCCGACTCGTCGCTGCCGGTGACGGAGACGCACGTGCCGGGACACACGCACGACCACGACCACGCGCACGAGGCCGCGAAGGACAACCTGTACTCATGACCGTCGCGTTGATGTGGGAGGCCCGGGCGGTTGAGGGACGGGGCGACGAGCTGCTCGCCTGGGCGCGGGGGCAGGTCCTCGCCGCCGAGCCGCTGCGGCGCGAGTTCTTCCGTGCCCCGCAGGACCGGGTCCTCGTCATCACCTGGTGGAACGCGGTGTACGACGCCGAACTGCCCGAACTGCCCGAACCGGAGGGTGAGTTGGTGACCCGGACGGTGCATCGGTGGCGGTTCGAGGCGGTGGATCCCGCCTGAGGCGGCATCGTCCGGCGGCGTGAGAACCGTCTGAGATTCCCGAATAACGGCGCCTGACTGGTTTACCGTTGTAATAATTCCGACTTATGTTCGCCCTGTGAAGCGAATACAGCGCCGTCGTGGGCGTTTGGTGAAGACGGCCGGTGTCGTGGCCGGTTGCGTGCTCGTCCTCACCGGGGGCGGGGCCGCGTGGGCCTACTGGCATCTGGACCACAACATCCGGGGCGTCGACATCGACAGCACGCTCGGCGACGACCGGCCCCCGAAGCCGGCCCCGGCCACGCCGGAGCCCTCGGCGACCGCGCCGCCCGCCGGGGCGCTGAACATCCTCGTCCTCGGCTCCGACTCGCGCAGCGGCAGCGAGAACTCCGCGCTCGGCGGCGGCCACAGCGAGGGCGCCCGCTCCGACACCGCGATGGTGGTGCACCTGAACGCCGACCGTTCGGCGGCGACCGTCGTCAGCATCCCCCGCGACACCCTCGTCGAGCGGCCCGCGTGCCCGACCTCGTCCGGCGGCAGCACGCAGGCCGCGTACGGCGCCATGTTCAACAGCGCGTACTCCGTTGGCGGTCCCGTCTGTGCGGTGAAGACGGTCGAGAAGCTCACCGGCGTGCGCATGGACCACTATCTGGAGATCGACTTCTCCGGCTTCGCCTCGGTCGTCGACGCGCTGGGCGGCGTGAACCTCACGACGACCGAGGACATCGACGACGACCTGAGCCACCTCCAGCTCGACGCGGGCTACCACCACCTCGACGGCAAGCAGGCCCTCGCTTTCGCCCGCACCCGCCACGGCGTCGGCGACGGCAGCGACCTCGGGCGCATCAAACTCCAGCAGCAGCTGGTGAAGGCTCTGGTGGCGGAGGTTTCGGGCAGCGATCTCCTGACGGACCCGGCCCGCCTCTACAAGGTCGCCGACGCCCTCACGGGAAGCCTCACGACGGACACCGGCCTCGACTCCCTCGGTGAACTCCAGGGCCTGGCGGGCAGCTTGAAGGGGCTGTCGGCGGATGAGGTGAAGACGGTCATGATGCCGGTGCTCCCGGCTCCGTCCGACCCCAACCGTGTCGTCGCCGACGAGCCGGAGGCCGGGAAGCTGTGGGCCTCGCTGCGGTGACGCGTCGGACGGGGGCGCGGGGGACGGGCGGGCGTGGGGAAGGGCTGGAAAACTTCCCTCAGAAACTTCTGCGCGCGTGTCGATCCGCGGGAAGCCCGTTCGACGCGTAGACGAGAGCGGGGAGAAGCCCCGACCGCACCGAACGAGGAGTCACCATGCCGCGCTACATGACGCTGGTCCGTATCGATGAGAGCAAGGCCCCCGCCGAGGGCCCCAGCGAGGCCCTGATGCAGCGCATGGGCGAGCTGATCGAGGAGATGACCAAGGCCGGCGTGCTGCTGGACACCGGGGGCCTGCACCCGTCGTCCGAGGGCACCCGCGTGCACTACGAGAACGGCGAGATCACCGTCACCGACGGGCCGTTCACCGAGTCCAAGGAGGTCATCGGCGGCTACGCGATCATCCAGGCCAAGGACCGGGCCGAGATCCTGGAGTGGACCAAGCGGTTCCTGAAGGTCCACGAGGAGCACTGGACGGTCACCTCCGAGATCCGGGAGATCGCCGAGGGCTGAGCCACGCAGGGCAGGCCCTTGGCCGCCCCGTGGGCGCGGGTGTCTGATGGTGGGCCGTGACAGCAGAACGTACTGCCGAAGCGGCCCACGCCATCGAAACGGTCTTCCGTCTGGAGGCGCCCCGCATCATCGCCGGTGTCACGCGCATCGTCCGGGACGTGGGCATAGCGGAGGAACTGGCGCAGGACGCGCTCGTCGCCGCCCTGGAGCAGTGGCCGGACGAGGGGATCCCCGACAACCCTGGCGCGTGGCTCATGGCCACCGCCAAGCACCGGGCGATCGACCTCGTGCGCCGCAAGGAGCGGTACGCGCGCAAGCTGGCGGAGGTCGGCCGTGACCTGGAGGCCGCGCCGCCCCACCTGGACGAGCCCGCGGACCCGGACGACATCGACGACGACCTGCTCCGCCTCGTCTTCACGGCCTGCCACCCGGTCCTGTCCGCCGAGGCCCGGGTAGCGCTCACGCTGCGGCTGCTCGGCGGCCTGACCACCGCCGAGATCGCCCGCGCGGTCCTGGCCCCCGAGGCGACGGTCGCCCAGCGCATCGTGCGCGCGAAACGCACCCTCGCCACGAAGAACGTCGCCTTCGAAGTGCCCTACGGCCCCGAGCGAGCGGCCCGCCTCGGCTCCGTCCTCGAGGTCATATACCTCATCTTCAACGAGGGGTACGCGGCAACGGCGGGCGACGACTATCTGCGCCCCGGCCTGTGCGAGGACGCCCTGCGGCTCGCCCGGCTGCTGGCGGCCCTGATGCCGAAGGAGCCCGAGGTGCACGGCCTGGCCGCTCTGCTGGAGCTCCAGGCCTCGCGCTCGGCCGCCCGCACGGGCCTGTCGGGCGAGCCGGTTCTCCTCAAGGACCAGGACCGTACGCGCTGGAACCAGCTCCTGATCCGGCGCGGGTTCGCGGCGCTCGGCCGGGCGGACGCGGTGTCCACCGGCGGCCCCGGCCCGTACGCCCTCCAGGCCGCCATCGCCGCCAGCCATGCGCACGCCCACACGTACGCGGAGACCAACTGGGAGGGGATCGCAACCCTGTACGGGCTGCTCGCCGCCCGGGCGCCCTCCCCCGTCGTCGAGCTGAACCGGGCGGTGGCGGTGTCCATGGCCGAGGGCCCCGCGGCCGGCCTCGCCCTGGTCGACGCCCTGGCCGGTGAACCGGCGCTGCGCGACTACCACTTGCTGCCGAGCGTGCGCGGAGACCTGCTCGATCGGCTCGGGCGGTGCGAGGAGGCGCGGGCCGAGTTCGAGCGGGCGGCGTCGCTGACGCGCAATGAACGGGAGCGGGAGCTGCTGCTGGCGCGCGCGGACAAGTGCCGTGAGGGGCGGGGAAATCCCGATTCCCATGGGTCTCACCAGCCACTACAGTGACGCGGCTGCCGTGACACGGCCGCGTCGGCGGGGGAGACCCCGACGCGGTGGCGTGAGCGGGCGGCACTCCGACGCTCGGCTCTGGCGGCGTCGGTCGCGGCCGGCGCGGACGGGACGAGCAGCGCGGGCGGCGTCGTGCTCAACGACGGCAACACGCTGACCTCGTCGGTGAAGTCGTACCTCAACAGCCTCGACCCCGACGACACCATGATCATCCCGATGGGGACGTCCGCGAAATACGCGCTGACGCACGCGACGTTCTCCAGCTGGCCCTCGACGTACAGCTCACCCCGTACTGCAACGGGGTGGAGCCGCAGAGCACGCGGCAGAGCACCTTCCTGGCCCGCACGAACGGCGGTGACGCCACCTCGGTGGAGCGGACCGGCCCGATCGGTGCCGAGCCGAACCTGGAGCCGCTCAGGACCCGGCGCCACCAGTAGCCGGCTGCGCGGGCGACCCCAGCAGCATCGTCGGGGCGCCCGCGACGCGGGTCAGGAAGACCGTCACCGCGTTCGGGCCGTGCCGTTTCGGCAGCGCCTTGCGGCGCAGCTCCTCCGGCTCCACCGCCGATCCCCGCTTCTTCACCGTCAGGATCCCGACCTCGCGCTCCCGCAGCAGCGCCTTCAGCTTCTTCACGTTGAAGGGGAGCCGGTCCGTGATCTCGTACGCGGTGGCGTACGGCGTCGCCCGCAGCGTGTCGGACGTGACGTAGGCGATCGTCTCGTCGATCAGCCCGCCCGCCACCTCCTCGGCCACGTCGGCGACCAGGTGGGCGCGGATGACGGCGCCGTCGGGCTCGTACAAGTACCGCCCCACGGACCGTACTTCGGGGTCGGGGAGGCCGCGGCCGGTGAGTGCGCGCGGCCCGGGGAGCAGCGTCGCCCGCATGCGGCCCGGCTCGGTGCCGAACCAGAGCACGGCCTCCTTCACGTCCCCGCCGTCCGAGATCCACTCGGCGTCGGCCGCGTCGGGGATCGCCTCGTGGGGGATGCCGGGCGCGATCTTCAGGGCCGCGTGCCGGGCCCCGAGCGCCGCGCCGACCGCCCAGGACAGGGGCGGGGAGTACGCCTCCGGGTCGAAGATCCGGCTGCCCCCCTTGCCGCCGCCCCGGCGCGCGGGGTCGACGAACACCGCGTCGTACGGCTCCGTGTCGACCTCGGTGACATCGGCCTCGCGGACCTCGATCAGCCCGTCGAGACCCAGGGCCTGAGCGTTCGCGCGGGCGACCTCGCAGGTCAGGGGGTCGCGGTCGACGGCGAGTACGGAGATTCCGGCGCGGGCCAGCGCGATCGCGTCGCCGCCGATGCCGCAGCACAGATCGGCGACGGAGCGCACCCCGAGGGCCTTGAACTCCTGCGCGCGATGGGTGGCGACGCTCGTGCGGGTCGCCTGCTCGACGCCGTTCGCCGTGAAGTACATGCGGCGCGCGTCCGCCTCGCCGAACTTCGCCGCGGCACGCTGCCGCAGCCGGGCCTGCGCGATGGCCGCCGAGACGAGGTCCGCCGGGTGGTCGCGGCGCAGCCGGGTGGCGACGGCGAGCTCCTGGCCGGGGGTGATGTCCCGTACGTCGTCGAGGAGCGCCTGGCCCTCCGGGGAGAGCAGCGAGCTGAAGGAGGCGAGGTCGTTCATCAGGCCCATTGTGGGCCAGTCGGTGGACGGTGCGCGCCCGGCCGCGGTGTCGGGCCCTGATCAGCACTGTGAGCTGCGAGGATCCGGCGCCATGCGACTTGTACGACAAAACCACAAAAGAGCCGTTAAGGGGATGCCGGGCCGGGGGACCCGTCACGCCCGTACACGGGCCGGTCTCGCCGTTCTCGCCGCCTGCGCGGTCGCTTCCGGGTGTGCCGCGGCCGACGCCAGGAAGGCCGTCGAGCCGGCGCCCGGCCAGCAGCCCCTCCTGGCGCCGCCCGCCCCCGACTCCCACGCGGGCAAGATGCGTGCCGCCCAGGCCGCCCGGGTCGCGATGGCCAAGAAGTGGCGCCTGTCGAAGCCGCCGCTCCTCGCGCCGCCCGCGCCCGCGGAGAAGCCCGTGATCAGGGCCCGTAAGGGCTTCGAGGTCGACGGCCAGGAGAACCTGCCGCCCGTCTTCACTACGGTGCCGACCAAGGACAAGGTCGTGTTCCTCACCATCGACGACGGCTCCGAGAAGGACCCGGCGTTCCTGAAGATGATGAGCGACCTGAAGATCCCGTACACCGCCTTCCTCAGCAACTACCTGGTGAAGGACGACTACGGCTACTTCGGGAAGATGCAGTCCCGCGGCGTCACGCTGAACAACCACACGCTGACGCACCCGTATCTGCCCGGTCTGTCCTACGCGGGGCAGAAGCGCGAGATCTGCGGCATGCAGAACATCATGCAGAAGCAGTACGGCGAGCGGCCCGTCCTCTTCCGCCCGCCGTACGGCAACTACAACCGGGACACGCTGCGCGCCGCCAAGTCCTGCGGCATCAAGTACGCGCCGATCTGGAACGAAGAGGTGTACGTCGACCACGTCGAGTGGCGCGAGGAGGACCGGGACCTGCACCCCGGCGACATCATCCTGACCCACTTCCGGGGCCGCGGGGAGTGGAAGGGCACCATGCCCGACATGGTCCGCCTGCTCATGAAGTACGTGACCGACAAGGGGTACGCGGTGGCCCGGCTGGAGGACTACCTGTGATGTCCGTGCGGGCGCGACGGGCCTCCGCGCGCACCGGGCCCAGGCGGCTGCTCGCCGCCGCCCTGGCCGCCGGTGTCCTCGTACCCGCGTTGCTCACCGGGTGTGCCCAGTCCGTGGACCCGATCGAGCGGCTCAGCAGGAAGGCGGCCGAGAAGGTCCGCCACTCGCACGACGCGGCACCGGCGGCCACACCGGCCGTCGGTCCGGCGGGCGGGTCGTGGGGTGTGCTCGGGGCCTGGAAGGCGGGAGCGGGCGGGGGACCGGGGCGCGTCGCGCCTCTTCACGCCCCCGCGCGGCACGGCACAACTCCGCGTGGCGGCCGCGCCCCGGACGCCTACCGCCGCTGGGGACTCTCCGCGCCGCTCGCCCCGGCGCCGAGACCCCCGGCGCGCCACGCGGCCGGGGCGGGACCGGGGCCGCACGCGCTCCCGCCCGTCGTGGACCACGTCCGCACCAAGGACCACGTCGTCTTCCTGACCTTCGACGACGGCGTGGACCGCGACCCTCACTTCGCCGACATGGTCCGCGACCTGCGGCTGCCCGTCAGCGTCTTCCTCACGGACGGTGTCGCGGGCCCCGGCCACGACCACTTCGGCAGGCTGCGGAACTTCGGCGCGGGCGTGCAGAACCAGACCCTGAACCACCACTTCCTGCCCTCGCTCCCGTACGCCGAGCAGCACTCCGAGATCTGCGGCCAGCAGGACCGGCTGAAGAACCGCTTCGGCACCCGCCCCCGACTCCTCCGCCCGCCCTTCGGCGAGTACGACCAGAACACCCTGCGTGCCGCCGCCACCTGCGGGGTCGACGTCGTGGTCCTGTGGCGCGCCTCGGTGGGGAGCGGCGACCTGCGTGACGCGGACGGGGGCCGGCTGCGTCCCGGCGACATCGTCCGGGCCCAGTTCCGTGACGGCGACGACCCGCGCGGGACGACGGTCACCGGGACGACGACGCGGCTGCTGCGCCGTATCCAGGCCCAGGGGTTCACGGTGGGGAGGCTCGAGGACTACCTGTGACGGACGGGCGGGAGGGGCCGCGGGGAAGACTCGCCCTCAGTGAATTGGCACTCCGCTTGACCGAGTGCTAATCGCAGCCATAGTCTCGGCCCTGGCACTCCCCACTGGAGAGTGCCAATAGCGACGGGCAGGTCCGGCACCCGCGACGACGGATCCACCTGGTCGCCACCTCAGACAGTTAACCCCGTGATCTCCGAAGGGGGAGGTCGGATCGTGACGACCACCAGCTCCAAGGTTGCCATCAAGCCGCTCGAGGACCGCATTGTGGTCCAGCCGCTCGACGCCGAGCAGACCACCGCCTCTGGCCTGGTCATCCCGGACACCGCGAAGGAGAAGCCCCAGGAGGGCGTCGTCCTCGCCGTGGGCCCGGGTCGCTTCGAGAACGGCGAGCGCCTGCCGCTCGACGTGCAGGCCGGCGACATCGTGCTGTACAGCAAGTACGGCGGCACCGAGGTGAAGTACAACGGCGAGGAGTACCTCGTCCTCTCGGCTCGCGACGTGCTCGCGATCGTCGAGAAGTAACTCACCCACTGTTTTAGTTCTGCGCCCCTGGCACCCCGCTACTCAGCTGCGACTTTTCTCAGCATGCCGGGCGTCGGGGGCGCAGTTCGTTCGAGAGGACTAACAGCTCCATGGCGAAGATCCTGAAGTTCGACGAGGACGCCCGTCGCGCCCTCGAGCGCGGCGTCAACAAGCTTGCCGACACGGTCAAGGTGACGATCGGTCCCAAGGGCCGCAACGTCGTCATCGACAAGAAGTTCGGCGCTCCCACCATCACCAACGACGGTGTCACGATCGCCCGCGAGGTCGAGCTCGACGACCCGTACGAGAACCTTGGCGCCCAGCTGGTGAAGGAGGTGGCGACCAAGACCAACGACATCGCGGGTGACGGCACCACCACCGCCACCGTGCTCGCCCAGGCCCTGGTCAAGGAAGGCCTGCGCAACGTTGCCGCCGGCGCTTCCCCGGCCGCCCTGAAGAAGGGCATCGACGCCGCGGTCAAGGCCGTGTCCGAGGAGCTCCTCGCGACCGCCCGCCCGATCGAGGACAAGGCCGACATCGCCGCCGTCGCCGGTCTGTCCGCCCAGGACTCGCAGGTCGGCGAGCTTATCGCCGAGGCGATGGACAAGGTCGGCAAGGACGGTGTCATCACCGTCGAGGAGTCCAACACCTTCGGTCTGGAGCTGGACTTCACCGAGGGCATGGCGTTCGACAAGGGCTACCTGTCTCCGTACTTCGTGACGGACCAGGAGCGCATGGAGGCCGTGCTCGAGGACCCGTACATCCTGATCAACCAGGGCAAGATCTCCTCCATCCAGGACATGCTGCCGCTGCTCGAGAAGGTCATCCAGGCCGGTGGCTCCAAGCCGCTGCTGATCATCGCCGAGGACGTCGAGGGCGAGGCCCTGTCGACCCTGGTCGTGAACAAGATCCGCGGCACGTTCAACGCCGTCGCCGTCAAGGCGCCCGGCTTCGGTGACCGCCGCAAGGCGATGCTCGGCGACATGGCCACCCTCACCGGTGCCACCGTCATCGCCGAGGAGGTCGGCCTCAAGCTCGACCAGGCCGGTCTGGACGTGCTCGGCACCGCTCGCCGCGTGACCATCACCAAGGACGACACCACGATCGTCGACGGTGGCGGCGTCAAGGGCGACGTCGAGGGCCGCGTCAACCAGATCAAGGCCGAGATCGAGAACACGGACTCCGACTGGGACCGCGAGAAGCTCCAGGAGCGCCTCGCGAAGCTCGCCGGCGGCGTGTGCGTGATCAAGGTCGGCGCCGCCACCGAGGTGGAGCTCAAGGAGAAGAAGCACCGTCTGGAGGACGCCATCTCCGCGACCCGCGCCGCGGTCGAGGAGGGCATCGTCTCCGGTGGTGGCTCCGCTCTGGTGCACGCCGTCAAGATCCTCGAGGGCAACCTCGACAAGACCGGCGACGAGGCCACCGGTGTCGCGGTCGTGCGCCGCGCCGCCGTCGAGCCGCTGCGCTGGATCGCCGAGAACTCCGGCCTCGAGGGCTACGTCATCACCTCGAAGGTCGCCGAGCTCGACAAGGGCCAGGGCTTCAACGCCGCGACCGGCGAGTACGGCGACCTGGTCAAGGCCGGCGTCATCGACCCGGTCAAGGTCACCCGCTCCGCCCTGGAGAACGCCGCGTCCATCGCTTCGCTGCTGCTCACGACCGAGACCCTGGTCGTCGAGAAGCCGGCGGAGGAGGAGCCCGAGGCCGGCGGCCACGGGCACGGTCACTCCCACTAGTGCACTGAGCCACTGGTGCACTGAGCCGGTCCGACTGGCGTCTGTTCGTACGAGGCCCGGTTCCGCGTTCTTCGCGGGGCCGGGTTTCGGCGTGTGCGGCACCGGGTCCGGGCCCGAGCGGTCAGGACTCGAGCTGATCGAGCGCGCCGAGCTGGGCCATCAGCCCCAGCCGGTCCTCGTGCCACCAGCCCTCGACGATCTTCCCGTCCTCCTGGAACCGGAAGATGGTCGCGCCGGTCATCGTGACCTGGATGCCCGACGCCGGAATCCCCATGAAGTCGCCGTTGTGGTCGCCCTTGAAGGTCCACCGCGTGCACACGCGGTCGCCTTCGGTGATCTGGTCGTCGATGGTGAAGTCGATGTCGAACCCGCCGCGGTACATCTCGATCTGGCGCCGCATCGCGTCGAGCCCGATGGTGTCCGTCACGTTGCCGGGGTCGTGGTCGTGGTAGTCCTCCGCGAGCAGGTCGTTGAGCGGCGGCAGTTCACCCTCGGTGGCGACCGTCTCGAAGAACCGGCGCGCGTTGCCCGCGTACAACTGCTCGTCCCGCACCACCTCGAGGTCGGTGAAGGTGGGCATCTCGTCGCAGAGGGCGACCATCTCCCGGAAGATCGTGTCGGTCTCCGGGAGGTTCGAGTTCCGCATCGCCTCCTCGTACGACGGGAACTCCACGATCTCGATGAAGTGCGAGGCGTCGGACCGGTCCTTGGCGACGACACTGTGCGTCGCGGTCCGCTTCCCTTTGGTCCGCTCCGCCCATGTGTCCATGAGCTGGTTCATCTCGTCGAATCGGCTGGTCTTGCAGTCGATCAGTTGCACGAACGTCATGACGCCACCCTCCGGCCCCCCTGCGTAAGGTCCGGACAGCTCCATCCTCCCACCGCCGTGTAACGACCCGGCGGGACCGGGACCGGGCCCCGGCGGGGCCGAGGTCCCGCCACGGCCCGGCCTTGGCCCCCGACCCGGACTCGCCGTGCCTTACTGCGGCCCGTACTTGCGCCCCGTCTTCGCGGTGACGCCGCCGAGCAGCCCGCGAGGCGCCAGCTTCACGACGCCCATCAGCGTCTTGTACCGCGGATCCGGGATCGACAGCGACTTGCCGCGCGCCAGATCGGCGAGCGCCGCCGCCACCAGCTTGTCGGCGTCGAGCCACATCCACTTGGGGATGTTGTCGGTGCCCATGTCGGCCCGCTCGTGGAACTCCGTACGGACGAAGCCCGGGCAGAGCGCCATCAGCCGCACACCGCTGCCGGCCAGGTCCCGCGCCGCGCCCTGCGTGAACTGCACGACCCACGCCTTCGACGCGCCGTACGTCCCGCGCGGCACGAACGCCGCCACCGACGCCACGTTCACCACGCCGCCCCTGCCGCGCTCACGCATCGGCGCCACCGCGGCGGACGTGAGCCGCAGGACCGCCTCGCAGTGCACCTTCAGCATGGTCAACTCGTCGGCGAGCGGGACCTCCAGGTACTGGCCCTTGTTGCCGAAGCCCGCGTTGTTGATCAGCAGGTCCACCGGACGCTTGCGGTCGGTCAGCCGTGCCTCGACCGCGCCGATGCCCTCGTCGGTGGCGAGGTCCGCCGTGAGCACCTCGGCCTCGATGCCGTGCCGGTCGTGGAGCTCGGTGGCCTGCTCCCGCAGCCGCTTGGTGTCACGCGCCACCAGGACGAGGTCGTGGCCGTCCGCGGCGAGCCGGCGCGCGAACGCGGCACCGATCCCCGAGGTGGATCCCGTAATCAGAGCGGTAGTCATGGGGCAAGGCTAGTGACCGCAGTGGGCATGACCACGCTCGGGAGTCCCCGCGCGTTGTCCCTTGTCCACGACCACGAACTGCCCCATCACACCGCTGTCCTCGTGGGAGAGCGGACGGCAGCGGACATGTACGGAGTGTCGGGAAGGAGCGCCCATGCACAGCCCCTTCGCTTTCCGGTATCTCCAACTTGCCTATATCTATGTGTAGTTCGGGTAGTTGCGGAGGTCGTCCCCGATCTGGTGGGGGTGGGTCGGGCGGGAAGCTCGACGCATGTCCCGCTTCAAGCGCGTTCTCCGCGTGGCCGGTTCGGCCGTCACCGTCGTGGCGCTCGCGACCACTTGCGCAACCGGCGCGCGGGCAGCCAGTTCCGGAACCGCCGCGCGGACCGAGGCCGCCGGCGCCGCGCGCCCAGGCCCGCCACCGCCGCGCGGCCCGGGCCCGCTTTGCCCCTACGCCACGTCCCCGCCTCCGTGCTTCGCCACGTACGTACGAGCCGCCTCGACCGCCTCGGGGTCGAGCGCGTCCGCCGCGACGAGCAGCCGCGGGAGCAGGTCCCGGTCGGTCGTGACGGCCCGGAACTGGAAGGCGACGGTCACCTCGTGGTCGGGCCGGTGCACGATCTCGATCGTGTCGCCCGCCCGGATCGCGCCCGGCTCGATCACCCGCAGATACGCGCCGGGGGCGGCCCGCGCAGTGAAGCGCTTGACCCACCCCTTCTCGCCGAGGTGGCCCTGGAACGTGCGGCAGGGGATCCGGCCCGAGGCGACCTCGAGGACCAGGTCGGGGCCGACGCGCCAGCGCTCGCCGATCTTCGCGCCCGTCACGTCGACACCCTCGGTGGTGAGGTTCTCGCCGAACGAGCCGTTGCGCAGAACGTGGCCGAGCGTGCCCTGCCACTCGTCGAGGTCCTCGCGGGCGAAGGCGTAGACCGCCTGGTCGTCGCCGCCGTGATGGCGCATGTCGCACACGGCGTCCCCTTCGAGACCGCTGGCGCCGACACCCTTGGGCCCGGGCGCCGCCACCCGGACAGGGCCCGGCACCGGCCGCTTGTCGATACCGGTCACGCCCTCGGCCTGGTCGGTGTGCTCACTGGCCTCGGGGCGACCCACATTCAGAGACAGAAGCTTCATGACGGCACGTTAAGCGACACGGCGCCAAAGCGTCGACGCAATATTTCCCGTTGCATCCAAGGCTCCCTTATGCTTGAGGAGTGATCGAGGCCCGTCATCTCCGTGTCCTGCGCGCCGTGGCCGCCACCGGCTCCTTCTCGGCGGCCGCCCGCGAACTCGGCTGCACCCAGCCCGCGGTCAGCCAGCAGATGAAGGCCCTCGAATCCTCTGCGGGTACCCCGCTTCTCATCCGTACGGGCCGCGAGATGCGACTCACCCAGGCGGGTGAAGCTCTGGTGCGACACGCGGCGGGAATCCTGGCCGGACTGACCGCGGCGGAGGAAGAAGTCGCCGCCATCGCGGGTCTGCGCGCAGGCCGTGTCCGGCTCGTCTCGTTCCCCAGCGGCAGCTCCACGCTCGTCCCCACGGCGCTGGCCGCCCTGCGCGCCGCGCACCCCGGCACCCGCGTCTCCCTGGTGGAGGCGGAGCCCCCGCGCTCGGTCGAGATGCTGCGTGAGGGCGACTGCGATGTGGCCCTGGCCTTCCGGTACGAAGGGGCGCAGGCCGCGGAGGACTGGGACGACCTCGTCGTACGTCCGCTGCTGGCCGACCGGCTCGTCGGCCTCGTCCCTGAGGGGCACCGGCTGGGCAAGTCGGACGCGGTCTCCATCGGCGAGCTGGCCGACGAGCCCTGGATCGCGGGTTGCCCGCGCTGTCGCCGGCAGTTGGTGGAGGTCTGCGAGGGCGCGGGATTCACTCCGCGCATCGACTTCGCGACCGACGACTATCCGGCGGTGATCGGCCTGGTCGGTGCAGGCCTCGGTGTGGCGGTCCTGCCAGAACTCGCCATCGAATCCGTACGCCCCAAGGGCGCACGCACAGTGACGGTGGAGCCGGCTGTGCAGCGCGAGATCGTCGCTCTCACACTGCCCGACCTGGCCCAGGTGCCGGCCGTGGCGGCCACGCTGGACCACCTGGCGCGGGCCGCGGCCCGCTGATCGGGCCCACACGGGCCCACGGGCACGTCACTGCGTGCCCACCTTGGAAAAACGTTCCTTCAGTTGTTCACGCCGGGTGGGGCGCCGCCCGCCGGTGCCGGTGCGGCGGCGACGAGCCGGTTGCGGGCGCGGCCCATGAGCTCCTCGCGCTCGTCCTCGGTCAGCCCGCCCCACACGCCGTACGGCTCGCGTACCTGGAGCGCATGAGCAGCGCACTCCGCGCGCACCGGACACCTCATGCAGACCTCTTTGGCCGAGTTCTCGCGGGCGCTGCGCGCCGCTCCCCGCTCCCCCTCCGGATGGAAGAAGAGCGAACTGTCCACCCCGCGGCAGGCCGCGAGGAGCTGCCAGTCCCACAGATCTGCGTTCGGTCCGGGAAGGCGGGAGAAATCTGCCATTGCTGTGTCCCCTTGTAGCCGTTCTGACGCGGGAAGGTGCCCAAGAACCGTACATCTACTGTCTAAGGAGATGAAAATATGACCCATTGCGAATCTAGCCTCAGACACCACCGAAAGTGAAGAAAAAGAGCTAAATGGGGCATGCCTTGTGGCGAAACCTTGTGGGTCGCTTGCGCCGTCTGCTCTGTGTCCGGTCCCTCACGTAGAGTGCCGAAGCAGACCGTCGAACCCGTAACTCTTTCGGGTGACCGTCGTTGAGAGTGCGGAGGCGGTTGAAAGAACAAGCGCTCGGGCATCTGTCCGAGAGCGTCGACCGCACAGGTGACGATTCGTACCAGCCTGGAGGCCCAAGGTGACGCGCATCAGCTGCGGAGGACGGTCATGACATCCGTCCTCGTCTGCGACGACTCCCCGCTTGCCCGAGAAGCGCTCCGCCGCGCGGTCGCGACCGTCCCCGGCGTAGAGCGCGTGACGACCGCGGCCAACGGCGAGGAAGTCCTGCGCCGCTGGGGCGCCGACCGTTCGGACCTGATTCTGATGGACGTACGCATGCCCGGTCTGGGCGGCGTCGAGACGGTCAGGCGGCTGCTGTCCGCCGATCCCGGTGCGCGCATCATCATGCTCACCGTGGCCGAGGACCTGGACGGGGTCGCGCTCGCCGTCGCCGCCGGTGCCCGCGGCTATCTGCACAAGGACGCCTCGCGTGCCGAACTGCGTGCCACGGTCACGCAGGCGCTCGCCGACCCGACCTGGCGGCTCGCGCCGCGCAGACTGCGGTCGGCCGAGATGGGTGCGGCGCCGACGCTCACGGCGCGTGAGATCCAGGTGCTCGAGGGCATGAGCCACGGCCGGTCCAACGCGGAGATCGGGCGCGAGCTCTTCCTCTCCGAGGACACGGTCAAGACGCACGCACGACGCCTGTTCAAGAAGCTCGGCGCCTCGGACCGCGCGCACGCCGTGGCGCTCGGCTTCCGCTGGGGCCTGGTCCGCTAAGGCGCACGGTGCGCCGCCGCGGGGGCACAGCGATCCCCGTCCGCCCCAGGGCGGACGGGGCTGCCGACGGCCGCCGGTCCTCGTTTCGCCGGACATGCCGCATCCTTGAGTTGTGGAGTTCCTCAGGGACGAGTCGGCCGAGCGGAAGGGGAGGGCGCGCGAGATGAGTTCCGGCGCACCTGCTCATAACGCTTCAGTGCACAACTACGGACGCGGTGCCACGGACCGGACGCCGCCAAGGCACCATGGACCGATGCGCGACGACGAGGCAGCCGGCCGAGGAGCCATCGGTGCACTGGTCCACAGCGCCGTCGAGGGCGACGAGCAGGCCACGCACGACCTTCTCGCGCACGTCCACCCCCTCGCGATCCGCTACTGCCGCAGCCGTCTGACGCGACTGCCGGGTGACGCACGGCACTTCGTGGAGGATCTCGCGCAGGAAGTCTGTGTCGCGGTGCTCCTCGCGCTGCCGCGCTACAAGGACACCGGGCGCCCCTTCGAGGCGTTCGTCTTCGCCATCGCCGCGCACAAGGTCGCGGATCTGCAGCGCGCCGCCATGCGGCATCCCGGTTCCACCGCCGTGCCCTCCGACGAGATGCCGGAGCGGCCCGACGACTCCCTCGGACCGGAGGAGCGGGCCCTGCTCAGCAGCGATGCGGAGTGGGCGAAGAAGCTCCTCGCCAACCTTCCGGACAACCAGCGCGAGCTGCTGCTGCTCCGGATCGCCGTCGGCCTCACCGCCGAGGAGACCGGACAGATGCTCGGCATGTCGCCGGGTGCCGTCCGCGTCGCCCAGCACCGCGCGCTCAGCCGGCTGCGGGCGCTCGCCGAGCAGTGAGCTGAGCAAGCCGAGTACCGAGGCGAGCAGCGAGCCGAACGCCGAGTCGTTGAGTGACACGCGCCACGCGCGCGTGAGTCACACCAAGGGCGGGCCGCGGTCTGCGCACGTGTGAACGTACAAATCTGCTCGGTGATCTTGATCGTGGAATGAGACACCTCCGGATCCCGTTAGCATGGACATCCGCACCGATCAAGGCCATTTGGGGAAGGTGTCATGACTGCAAACGTCGACGGAGTGCCCGAGAAATTCGCGACACTCGGGCTGACCTACGACGACGTGCTGCTGCTGCCGGGCGCGTCCGAGGTTCTCCCGAACGCGGTCGACACCTCGTCCCGCATCTCCCGCAACGTGCGCGTGAACATTCCGCTGCTGTCGGCGGCGATGGACAAGGTCACCGAGTCCCGCATGGCCATCGCCATGGCGCGGCAGGGTGGCGTCGGCGTGCTGCACCGCAACCTGTCGATCGAGGACCAGGTCAACCAGGTCGACCTCGTGAAGCGTTCCGAGTCCGGCATGGTGACCGACCCGATCACCGTGCACCCGGACGCGACGCTGGCCGAGGCCGACGCGCTCTGTGCGAAGTTCCGCATCAGCGGCGTCCCGGTGACCGACCCGGCCGGCAAGCTGCTCGGCATCGTCACCAACCGCGACATGGCGTTCGAGTCCGACCGCAGCCGGCAGGTGCGCGAGGTCATGACGCCGATGCCGCTCGTGACCGGCAAGGTCGGCATCTCCGGCGTCGACGCCATGGAGCTGCTGCGCCGCCACAAGATCGAGAAGCTTCCGCTGGTCGACGAAGCGGGCGTCCTCAAGGGCCTCATCACGGTCAAGGACTTCGTGAAGGCCGAGCAGTACCCGCACGCCGCGAAGGACGCCGAGGGCCGCCTCCTCGTCGGTGCCGCGGTGGGCGCCAGCCCCGAGGCCCTGGAGCGCGCTCAGGCGCTGGCCGAGGCGGGCGCGGACTTCCTCATCGTCGACACGTCGCACGGACACAACAGCAACGCGCTGAACTGGATGGCGAAGATCAAGTCCAGCGTCGGCGTCGACGTCATCGGCGGCAACGTCGCGACGCGTGACGGCGCGCAGGCCCTGATCGACGCCGGTGTCGACGGCGTGAAGGTCGGTGTGGGCCCCGGCTCCATCTGCACCACGCGCGTGGTCGCCGGTATCGGTGTCCCGCAGGTCACCGCCATCTACGAGGCGGCTCTCGCCGCCCGCGCCGCCGGCGTCCCGGTCATCGGTGACGGCGGTCTGCAGTACTCCGGCGACATCGGCAAGGCGCTCGCCGCAGGTGCCGACACGGTCATGCTGGGAAGCCTCCTCGCGGGTTGTGAGGAGTCTCCGGGCGAGCTGCTGTTCATCAACGGCAAGCAGTTCAAGTCGTACCGCGGCATGGGCTCCCTCGGGGCGATGCAGTCCCGCGGGCAGGGCCGGTCGTACTCCAAGGACCGCTACTTCCAGGCCGAGGTCGCCTCCGACGACAAGCTCGTGCCCGAGGGCATCGAGGGCCAGGTGCCCTACCGCGGCCCGCTGGCCAACGTGCTGCACCAGCTCGTCGGCGGTCTGCGCCAGACGATGGGCTATGTGGGCGCCGCCTCCATCGACGAGATGGAGACCAAGGGCCGCTTCGTGAGGATCACGTCCGCGGGCCTCAAGGAGAGCCACCCGCACGACATCCAGATGACGGTCGAAGCACCGAACTACAGCCGCAGCAAGTAGCCGCAGACAGTCGAAGACAGGGCCAGGGGCGGCCCCGGGGTTCCCGGGGCCGCCCCTGGCGCGTATGTCGGGGATACTGGAAGGCGCTGAAACGCAGAGGGAAAGGCCACACACGTGACTGAGATCGAGATCGGGCGCGGCAAGCGCGGCCGCCGGGCGTACGCCTTCGACGACATCGCCGTCGTACCGAGCCGTCGTACGCGCGACCCGAAGGAGGTCTCGATCGCCTGGCAGATCGACGCCTACCGTTTTGAGCTGCCGTTCCTGGCGGCTCCCATGGACTCGGTCGTCTCGCCGGCCACCGCCATCCGGATCGGGGAGCTCGGCGGCCTCGGCGTGCTGAACCTCGAGGGCCTGTGGACCCGCTACGAGGACCCGCAGCCGCTGCTCGACGAGATCGGCGAGCTGGACACGGAGAGCGCCACACGCCGTCTCCAGGAGATCTACGAGGCTCCCATCAAGGAGGAGCTGATCGGGCAGCGCATCAAGGAGGTGCGCGACTCCGGTGTCGTTACTGCTGCCGCGCTGTCGCCGCAGCGCACCGCCCAGTTCTCCAAGGCCGTCGTGGACGCGGGCGTCGACATCTTCGTGATCCGGGGGACCACCGTGTCCGCCGAGCACGTCTCCGGTGCCGCCGAGCCGCTGAACCTGAAGCAGTTCATCTACGAGCTGGACGTGCCGGTCATCGTGGGCGGCTGCGCCACGTACACCGCCGCACTGCACCTGATGCGCACCGGCGCGGCCGGCGTGCTCGTCGGCTTCGGCGGCGGCGCCGCGCACACCACGCGCAACGTCCTGGGCATCCAGGTGCCGATGGCGACCGCCGTGGCCGATGTGGCCGCCGCCCGCCGCGACTACATGGACGAGTCCGGCGGCCGCTACGTGCACGTGATCGCCGACGGTGGCGTGGGCTGGTCCGGCGACCTGCCGAAGGCCATCGCCTGCGGCGCCGACGCCGTGATGATGGGCTCCCCGCTGGCGCGCGCCACGGACGCGCCCGGCCGCGGCCACCACTGGGGCATGGAGGCCGTCCACGAGGACGTGCCGCGCGGCAAGAAGGTCGACCTCGGGACCGTCGGTACGACGGAGGAGGTCCTCACCGGGCCTTCGCACACCCCGGACGGTTCGATGAACTTCTTCGGCGCCCTCAAGCGCGCCATGGCGACGACCGGCTACAGCGAACTCAAGGAGTTCCAGCGGGTCGAGGTCACGGTGGCGGACTCGCAGCACCGCCGCTGACGCAGTACTACGCAGAAGGGGCCCGCACCGTTTCGGTGCGGGCCCCTTCTACGTAGAGGGCCATTACAGCTCCACGTGGAGGGCCTTTACAGGTCTACGGATCTACGGAGAGGGCTTCACAGGCGGTGGGCCGCGCCCGTCGGGGTGGCGCCCCTGGTGTCCAGGAGGAGCTGGGCCTTCACGGACAGGCCCTGGAGGTCGTACGTGCGGTGCTGCTGGAGCAGGATCGTCAGGTCGGCGTCCGCGGCGGCCTCGTAGAGGGAGTCCGCACGGGGGACGGGGTGGCCGAGGACGTTCCACGACGGGATGTGCGGGTCGTGGTAGCTGACCGCCGCGCCCAGCTGCATCAGCCTCGTGGCGATCTCCTGGGCGGGGGTGCCCTCCAGATCGGCGACGTCGGGTTTGTACGTGATGCCGAGGAGCAGGACGCGGGCGCCGCGGGCGGACTTGCCGTGTTCGTTGAGGAGGGTGGCGGCGCGCTGGATCACGTACTGGGGCATGTGGTGGTTGACCTGCTGGGCCAGTTCCACCATGCGCAGGGGGCGGACCGGGAGGGGCGGGCGTGAGAGGTCCTGGGGGACGCCGTGGCCGCCTACGCCGGGGCCGGGACGGAACGCCTGGAAGCCGAACGGCTTGGTCTCGGCGCAGCGGATGACGTCCCACAGGTCGACGCCCAGGTCGTGGCAGAGGACGGCCATCTCGTTGACCAGGGCGATGTTGACGTGGCGGTAGTTGGTCTCCAGGAGCTGGACGGTCTCGGCCTCGCGGGGTCCACGCGCGCGAACCACCTTGTCGGACAGGCGGCCGTAGAAGGCGGCGGCGGACTCGGTGCAGGCGGGGGTGAGGCCGCCGATCACCTTGGGGGTCGTGGCGTACGCGTGCGTGCGGCTGCCGGGGTCGAGGCGGCCCGGTGAGTAGGCGAGGTGGAAGTCGCGGCCGGCCCGCAGCCCCGAACCGTCCTCCAGGAGGGGGCGCAGGACGCCTTCGGTGGTGCCGGGGGCGACCGGGGTCTCGATGATCACCGTGGTGTGGGGGCGCAGACGGGCGGCGAGGGCGCGCGTGGCGTCGGTGAGCTGCGTGAGGTCGAGGGAGCGGTCCGCGCCGAGGGGGGCGGGGGCGCAGATGACGGCGGTGCGGACGCGGCCGAGTTCGACGGGGTCGCCGGTCGGCCGGAAGCCCCCCGAGAGCATCCGGCGGATGTCGGCGGCGGTCAGGGTTCCCTCGGCGCCGTCGCCGGGGAGCCGGCCGGCCGCGAGGTCGGTGGCGCGTACGGGGTCGTAGCCGATGGTTGCGATGCCGGTGGCGACGGCGGCCTGGGCGAGGGGCAGGCCGAGGTGACCGAGTCCGATGACGGCGAGATCTGCGGGCATGGCGGTGGGCCGTCCTTCCCAATAGCCGGAGCGGGAGGAGAGCGCAAGCCCTGTGGACAGGATGGACGAGCGCAATGTCACACTAGGAGTAAATATGACCGTTATGCGGTATTGCCCGGCCGGGAATCCGGGAGTGTTGTCCACAGGCTGCGGGTGAGTGGTGGCTGAAGTCGGGCACGGCGGTCAGAATCGGTGCATGGGTGATGAGAGCCGGGGCGCATCAGACAGGTGACACCGGTGGGACCGACTGGACCGACGCCGACTGACCGACAGCGGGAGGTAGCAGTGAGGACAGCGACACTGGGACCGGCGGAGCGTGCCGAGGCGCTCGCGGGAATGGCCGAGCGGGAGCTGGACATCCTGGTCGTGGGCGCGGGGGTGGTCGGCGCGGGCACCGCGCTCGACGCCGCGACCCGGGGTCTGTCCACCGGCCTGGTCGAGGCGCGGGACTGGGCCTCCGGCACATCGAGCCGGTCGAGCAAGCTGATCCACGGCGGGCTCCGGTATCTCGAGATGCTCGACTTCGCACTCGTGCGCGAGGCGCTGAAGGAGCGCGGGCTGCTCCTGGAGCGGCTCGCCCCGCACCTCGTGAAGCCGGTGCCGTTCCTGTATCCCCTCCAGCACAAGGGCTGGGAGCGGCTGTACGCGGGCTCGGGCGTCGCCCTGTACGACGCGATGTCGATGGCGCGCGGGCATGGGCGCGGGCTGCCCATGCACCGCCATCTGAGCCGGCGTCAAGCACTGCGGGTCGCGCCCGCGCTCAAGAAGGACGCGCTCGTCGGCGCCTTGCAGTACTACGACGCGCAGATGGACGACGCGCGGTATGTGGCGACGCTGGTGCGCACGGCCGCGATGTACGGGGCGAAGGTCGCCAACAGGGCGCGTGTGACCGGGTTTCTGCGGGAGGGCGAGCGCGTCGTCGGTGCCCGCGTCGAGGATGTCGAGGGCGGCGGGGAGTACGAGATCCGCGCCCGCCAGATCGTGAACGCGACGGGCGTGTGGACGGACGACACCCAGGCAATGGTGGGCGAGCGGGGCCAGTTCCACGTACGCGCGTCCAAGGGCATCCACCTCGTCGTGCCCAAGGACCGGATCAACTCGACGACCGGGCTCATCCTGCGCACCGAGAAGAGCGTCTTGTTCGTGATCCCGTGGGGGCGCCACTGGATCGTGGGCACCACGGACACGGAATGGGACCTCGACAAGGCGCACCCCGCGGCCTCCAGCGCCGACATCGACTATCTGCTCGAGCACGTGAACTCGGTGCTCGCGGTGCCCCTCACGCGCGACGACGTCCAGGGGGTCTACGCGGGCCTGCGGCCCCTGCTCGCCGGTGAGTCCGACGCCACGAGCAAGCTCTCGCGCGAGCACACGGTGGCGCACCCGGTGCCGGGGCTCGTCGTCGTGGCGGGCGGCAAGTACACGACGTACCGGGTCATGGCCAAGGACGCCGTCGACGAGGCGGTGCACGGGCTCGACCAGCGGGTCGCCGACTGCGTCACCGAGGACATTCCGCTGATCGGGGCCGAGGGCTACCACGCGCTGTGGAACGCGCGGGCGAGGATCGCCGCGCGGACCGGGCTCCATGTGGTGCGGGTGGAGCATCTGCTCAACCGGTACGGGTCGTTGGCGGAGGAGGTGCTCGACCTGGTGGCCGCCGACCCCGGGCTCGGCGCGCCCCTCACCGGCGCCGACGACTATCTGCGGGCCGAAATCGTGTACGCCGCCTCGCACGAAGGGGCGCGGCATCTCGACGATGTGCTGACGCGGCGCACGCGGATCTCGATCGAGACGTTCGACCGGGGGACGCGGTGTGCGCGTGAGGCGGCGGAGCTGATGGCCCCGGTGCTCGGCTGGGACAAGGACCAGATCGAGCGGGAGGTGGAGCACTACGAGAAGCGGGTGCAGGCCGAGCGGGAGTCCCAGCGTCAACCGGATGACCTCTCGGCCGATGCGGCGCGACTGGGGGCGCCGGATATTGTGCCGCTGTGACGGGGTGCGCCGGGGTTGCGCTGGGGGCTGTGCCCCCAGGCCCCCCTTTCGCCCTGCGGGCTCGTCCTCAAACGCCGGACGGGCTGGGAGGGCGCGCTCGTCCTCAGGCTCCGGCAGGGTGAAGGGTGCGCCGGTCCTCAGGTGTCGGATCGGCTGAATGGCTGACAGAACTCTGCTGTCAGTAGGTGGCGTTCCAGTTCGGGGGTGTTCTTCGCGGTGTCCGTGTTGGTGCGGAACGTGATGACTCTTGACGCCGTTCTCGTTGCCGCCGTGCGGACGTAGCTGCCTTCGATTCGGCCGTTGTGGCCCCATATCGTCGTTCCGCAGGGGAGCTTCGTGGGGTAGAGGCCCATGCCGTAGCGGCCTTGTGCGGTGCGGGTGTTGAGCATCGTGCGGAGTTGGCTCGGGGGGAGGAGGCGGCCCTTCAGGAGGGCCGTGTAGAAGCGGTTCAGGTCGGTGAGGGTGGAGATCAGTTCGCCTGCGGCGCCGGCCACGCGGGGGTTCAGAGTGGTTACGTCGTCGCCTGTCGCGTCGTACGCGCGGCCGTGTGGCGTGGGCAGTGTGGTGCGGGTGCCGGGGAACGACGTGCCGGTGAGGTGGAGCGGTTCGATGATGCGGTGGAGGGCCTCGGTCGCGTACGAGTGGCCCGTGACCTGGCCTATGACCATGCCCAGTACGACGTAGTTGGTGTTCGAGTACGACCAGTGGTCGCGAGGGCTCGGCGGGTCGGCCTCGGCCAGTTGTACGGCCGTTTTGGGGGATACCGGGATCGTGCCGTGCGTGCGCGCCGTGAAGTCGGGCAGGCCACTGGTGTGGGTGAGAAGCGAGCGGAGGGAGACGGAGTGGTCACGCAGTAGGCCGGGGAGGTGGTCGTCCACCGTGTCCGAGAGGCGCAGGCGGTGTTCGGCGGCGAGTTGCAGCACGACCGCCGCGATGAACGACTTCGTGATGCTCCCGGCCCGGAAGTGGTCGGTGCGGCGGATCGTGGGGCCGGTGCGTACGAAGCGCGTCGTCCCGCCCTCGCGGGCGAGCAGCGCCGCGGCGGGGGCCTTGCCCTCTGTGACCAGCAACGGAAGAGTGGCGTCCGTGGCCGGGGCCGCGAGTGACGTGGAACTGCCCGGAAACATACAGAAGAGGGCCGCTGCCAGGGGTATCGCCAGCAGTGTCCGAAGTACGGGCATGACGGTCCCTCCCTGTGTGCGGTCCATCATGAGCGACGGCCGACCCTGGGCGTGGAGTGGTCCCCGGGTAAGGGACAATGAAGGCTCTGTCAGGGCGGGTTGCAGAGGGGACGCATGTCGGAGGCGGAGCAGGCGGGCACAGCTCGTCAGGACAAGAGTGCACGTCTCCTCGCCGGGCGCTACCGGCTGGGAGAAGTCCTCGGCCGCGGCGGCATGGGCACCGTGTGGCGGGCGAAGGACGAGACGCTCGGCCGGACGGTCGCCGTCAAGGAACTGCGGTTCCCGTCGAGCATCGACGACGAGGAGAAGCGGCGCCTGATCACGCGAACGTTGCGTGAGGCGAAGGCGATCGCGCGGATCCGGAACAACAGCGCGGTGACGGTCTACGACGTGGTCGACGAGGACGACCGGCCGTGGATCGTGATGGAACTCGTCGAGGGCAAGTCCCTCGCGGAGCAGATCCGGGAGGACGGCCTGCTGGAGCCGCGGCGTGCCGCCGAGGTGGGGCTCGCGATTCTCGACGTGCTGCGCGCTGCGCACCGCGAGGGCATCCTGCACCGCGACGTGAAGCCGTCGAACGTGCTGATCGCCGAGGACGGGCGCGTCGTCCTCACGGACTTCGGCATCGCCCAGGTCGAGGGCGACCCCTCGATCACGTCCACGGGCATGCTCGTCGGCGCACCCTCGTACATCTCGCCGGAGCGGGCGCGCGGGCACAAGCCCGGCCCCGCCGCCGACCTGTGGTCGCTCGGCGGACTGCTGTACGCGTCGGTGGAGGGCGTTCCTCCGTACGACAAGGGGTCCGCCATCGCGACCCTGACGGCCGTCATGACCGAGCCGGTCGACCCGCCCAAGAACGCGGGGCCACTGGAGAAGGTCATCTACGGGCTGCTCGCCAAGGACCCGGAGCAGCGGCTCGACGACGCCGGGGCGCGAGCCCTCCTCAACGACGTCCTGCACGCTCCCGAGCCCAAGGACGAGGAACCCGAGCCGGTCGACGCGACCAAGGTCGTGCCGCTGCCGCCCCTTCCCGAGCAGACGCCCAAGGCGCCCAAGACGCCCAAGGTGCGCTTCGGCAAGGGAAGTCCGGCGGGGGCTGCTGCGAGCTCCGGGTCTTCGGCTGCCTCCGTGAGCCCCGAGGACGCCGGTGACGGCACCGGCGCGGGCAAGAGGGGTGAGGAAGCCGCCGAGAAGCTGCGCGGTGCGCTGCGGTCGGTGCGGAAAGCCGCTGCCGCGGCCACCGCTGCGACGGCGACCGGTGCGGCCGGTGCGGCCGGCAGGAGTGGCGGGGCCGCGTCCGGCGGTACGGCGGAGGTCTCCGCCCATCCCGCGGTCGGGCAGGGCGGTTCGGGTGTTCCGGCGCAGCCCGCCGGGCCGCCGCGTACGCCGGCGACCAGGGCCTCGCTCACGGACGTGGTCCCGCGGCGCACCCTCGTGATCGTCGCGGTGCTCGTCGCGCTCGCCGTGATCGGCACCGTCATCGGCATCGCGTTCAGCGGTGGCGACGACGGCGGTTCCGCCAAGGGCGGCGACAAGTCCGTCTCCGCGGGAGCGAGCGGAGGCGGTGGCGGAGGCAGCGGTAGCGGTAGCAAGGACAAGGGCAGCGGGTCCGGCAGCGGCGACGACGCGGCTCAGGGCGGCGGCAAGGGCTCCGACAAGGGCCAGGGCTCCGGCTCGGACACCGGCAAGGGCGGCGGCAAGGACAGCGATGCCGGCCAGGGTGCGTCGCCCGGCAGCAGCACCAGCGGCGGCAGCGGGGTCCCGGGCGGCAGCGGCGCGGCCTCGACGTACAAGCACGACCAGGGCTTCTCCATCGGCCTCCCGAAGGGCTGGAAGTACAGCTCGACGAGCGCGGCGGGGGCCCGCTTCACGGGTCCCGACGGGCAGAAGCTGCTCGTCGGCTGGACGACGACGCCCAAGTCGAACCCGGTCCAGGACTGGCGCAACCAGGAGCAGTACATGCGCCGCTCCCAGTACGACCGGATACGCATCGCGGCCGTCGACTTCCGCGGCTGGAACACGGCGGACTGGGAGTTCACGTACGTCGACGGGGGCACCAAGTACCGCTCGATAGACCGCGGTTTCGTGGTCAACGGCGGTCTCGGGTACGGCCTGATGTACACGGCCAAGGCCGCCGACTGGGACGGTGCGCAGCGCAAGGCCGCCTGGCAGACGTTCACCAAGACGTTCAAGCCGAAGTCCTGAGCCTGAAAGCAGTCCGGCACGTATCGTGAGTGCTTGCGGACCGTGCGCAGCCGTATCGGGACGCATCACTGCGCACAACAGGGCGCAAAACGAACGGAATTGACCACCGGGCGGACAGGGGGACGCGTCGTGGAGGACTATGCCGGCCGAGTGCTCGCCGACCGCTACCGCCTGCCGCTGTCGCCGGCCGACGCGTACGAGTTCGCCCAGACGCGGGCGTTCGACACCTACAGCGGCCAGGAGGTCCTGGTCAGGCAGGTGCCGTTACCCGAAGTCGTCGAGGCCGAGGTGCTCGACGCCGAAGGGCTCCCGGACGGGTTCGTACCGCGTGAGTCGTGTGGCCGGCGCGAGCGGGGGGACGCGGCGCGGACCACGCGGAGGCCGACGGATCCCGCGGTGCGCCGCGCCGTCGAGGCCGCGCAGGCCGCCGCCCAGATACCCGACCACCCAAGGCTCGACCAGGTCTTCGACGTGTTCGCCGAGGGCGGTTCGCTGTGGATCGTCAGCGAGGTCGTCTCCGCGCGCCCGCTCGCCGCGCTGCTCGCCGAGGAGCCGCTGTCCCCGTACCGGGCGGCCGAGGTCGCGTCCGACGTCCTCACCGCGCTGCGCGCGCTGCACGCCCACGGCTGGGTCCACCGGAACATCACCGCCCGTACGGTCCTCGTGTGCGACGACGGCCGGATCGTGCTGACCGGACTCGCCGCCGGTGCGGCGGAGGAGGCGCTGTGCGGCTATGACCCGACGCCGGCGCCTCCCGCTGCCGCGGCACCCCCGGCCCCCCAGCCTTCAGCGCCCGCGTCCCCCTACACGCCTCCCGCTGCTCTTGCTCCCGCGCCGTCCCGGCCCGCCGCTCTTGAGGCCGGGAGCGACCCGCGGGCCGCGCGCGCGGGGGCGATAGCCGCGTACCGGGCGGGTGCGCGGGCCGCCGCGCGCGGGGGTGTGGACACGGACGGGACGCCGGGGCCGCCGCAGCGCGGGCCGGGCGCGGAGCACGGGGGCGAGTCCGGCACCGGTGCGAAGGGCGGCGGTGCGCGCAGCGGCGGCGCGGAGCCCGGCCGGATCGACGACCCCTACGGCGTACGCGGCTCCGCCGGGCGTCCCTGGCACGGGGCGACCCCGCGGCCCCGCAGGGAGCAGCCCGAGCCGGGCGCTCCCACCCCCGAGACTCCCGGCCCCGCGCCCGGAGCGCCCGGGTCCACGCGTGGGGACCAGCTCATCCCCGCGCAGCAGCAGGCGGCCCCGGCGGCCGGTCGCGGGCCCACCACCGCTCTCGCCGCCGACCGCGCGCGGCAGGCGAGGATGACCGTCGTCGGGCCCGTCACCGAGCGCTGGGCGCCCGAGCAGGCGGGGCCCGTCCACGAGAACTGGCAGCTGGCCGCCCCGATCGGCCCGGCCACCGACCTGTGGGCCCTCGGCGCCCTCCTGTTCCGCGCGGTCCAGGGGCATGCCCCGTACCCGGAGGAGAACACCGGCGAGCTGGTGCAGATGGTGTGCGCCGAGCCGCCCGCGTTCGCCGAGGAGTGCGGGCCCCTGCGGCCCGTAGTCGAGTCGCTGCTGCGTCAGGACCCCACGGAGCGGCTCGACTTCGAGGAGTTGCGGGGGTGGCTCAGGTCGCTGGTGCGGTCCGCGCCGGAGCCGGAGGCGGGCACGAACGTCGTGGCCGCGCCCCCCTTCGACGCCACGCGGCTGCCGGTCGTACGGCGCCGGGGCGAGCTCGTGCGCAGACGCCGCCGGCGCTCCGCCGGCCAGGCCGGGGCCGGGGCCGGGCACGCGCGGCACAAGCGGGCCAAGGCGCAACCGCAGCTGGCGGAGAGCCGCATGCGGGCGGAGTCTCGCACACGGCCGGAGCGGGGCTCGCCGCAGCGTCGCATCCAGTCGGACCGGCAGCCCAGGAAGCCCCGTTCGCTCGGCCGCACCCTGCTCGTTCTCGTACTGCTCGGCCTGGCCGCCGCGGTCGCGTACGCCGTGGTCTTCATGCCGAAGGCCGAGCCGAGCGGCGGCACGCCGGGCGACGGTGCGACTGACCATGCGGGCGCCATCGGCGGGGGCGGGCCCGCGCCCGAGGGCGGCAGGTCCACGCCGGCGCCTTCGACGGGTGAATCCGCCGAGGGCCAGGGGAAGAACGGCGGCAAGAGCTCGTCGACCCCGTCCGCCACCGATCCGCAGACCGACTCGTCCGAACCCGAGGTCGCGCAGGGCTTCACCCTGCGCAAGGACCCCGAAGGGTTCCGCGTCGCCGTCGCCAAGGGCTGGAACCGGCAGGGCAGGAACGGACAGGGGCAGGTCCTCTACACGCACGGCGACTTCGAGCTCGTCGTCGTCCCGGGCCGCGACAGCACGTCCGCGTACGGCAGCGATCCGATGGCGTATCAGCGGGAGAAGGAACGCGAGTTGCAGCCGTTCCGCGACTCGACGTGGGCGACGTCCAGCGGGATGCGCCGGATCGACGTGGGCGGGCGGGCCATGGCCGAGGGCCAGTTCACCTGGCAGAACTCGGCGGGCCGCGAGACGTACGTACGCAACCTCGCGATGATCGTGGGCGGCCGCTACCACGTGGTCCAGCTGCGGGGCCCCGAGGCCGAGCGCGACGAGGTGACGCGCCTGTACGAGCAGGCCTCGGCGACGTATCAGAGCACGGGCTGACGTATCGGAGCACGAACTGATACAACGCCAGACGTCGTACTGGCGTACTGAATGCACCAAGTTGATGGCCTGTCGGCTACCGTCCCGATGGGCGACAAGCGTCACAGTGCGGTCTCCGTGCACCCCCGCCGGTTCCCTGTGCCTGGGCCGCTCCCTAATGTGGCTCTGTCAAGGCCATGAGCGGCCTTGGCACGACCAATGCGCCTGCGGGGGAACGTGAATCAGATGCAGGGCCTGCTCCTCGCGGGCCGCTATCGACTCGGTGATTCGATCGGGCGCGGCGGCATGGGCCGGGTGTGGCGCGCGCACGACGAAGTACTGCACCGTGCCGTGGCCGTAAAGGAACTGACTGCGGCCCAGTACGTGCAGGAGGCCGACCGCGCCGTACTGCTCGCGCGGACACAGACGGAGGCGCGGGCCGCCGCGCGGATCAACCACCCGGCGGTCGTCACCGTCCACGACGTGCTGGAGCACGACGACCGGCCGTGGATCGTGATGGAACTCGTCGACGGTCCCTCGCTCGCGGACGCGGTGAAGGAGTCGGGCCGTATCCTGCCGCGCGAGGCCGCCCGCATCGGCCTGTGGACGCTGCGGGCGCTGCGCGCCGCGCACGCGGCCGGGGTGCTGCACCGCGACGTGAAGCCGGGCAACGTCCTGCTCGCCCGCGACGGACGGGTGCTGCTCACGGACTTCGGGATCGCCCAGGTCGAGGGCGACTCGACGATCACGCGGACCGGCGAGATAGTCGGCTCGGTCGACTATCTGGCGCCCGAGCGGGTCAGCGGCGCGGCGCCCGGACCCGCGTCCGACCTGTGGGCGCTGGGCGCCACGCTGTTCACGGCCGTCGAGGGGAAGTCCCCGTTCCGGCGCACGTCGCCGATCAGCACGATGCAGGCCGTCGTCGAGGACGAGCCGGGCGAACTCCTGCACGCGGACGCCCTCGCACCCGTCATTCAGGCACTGCTGCGCAAGGACCCGGCGGCGCGTCCGTCCGCCGACGAGGCCGAGGCGATGCTCGCGGAGGCCGCCGAGGGGCGGCGGTCCAGCGCGGCGCAGGCCTACGTGCCCACGCAGGTGCATGTCGCGGCGCCGCCGACGCCCCCGGAGAAGTCGACCGCGATAGGCGTGCATCACGCCGCCATGCCGGCGGTCCCCGCGGCCGGTCGCCGCAAGTGGCCACGTGTCGTCGCCGTGGCGCTGGCGGCCGCGCTCGTCGGCGGCGGCGGGATGTTCGCCGCGAACCACTACCTGAGTCACCGGACCTCGTCGAACACGAACTCCGGCGAGGACAAGGCCGGGGGTGCCTCGTCGGGTTCCGGCAGCGATCAGCACAAGGCCGGGAGCATCCCCGACAACTGGGTCCGTCAGAACGACGTCGAGGGGTTCAGCCTCATGCTGCCGAAGGGCTGGAAGCGGCAGGCGGACGGCTCTCAGATCGACTACACGCCGGACGGCGGCGCCCACTTCGTGCGGATCGCGGTCGACAAGTCCCCCGAGTGGCCCGACTCGTACCACCACCAGCTGGACCTGGAGCGGCAGGTCACGAAGCCGCCCGGGCTGCCCGACTACCAGCAGGTCAACCTGCAGCCCAACACCTTCCGCGACCGCTCGGGATCCCTGTGGGAATTCACCTGGACCGCGGGCAACAAGGACACGACGTCGGGCCCGCGGCACGCCATCGAGCAGACGTACGTCGAGAACGACGGCACCGAGTACGCCATCTATCTGTCCGTGCCGTCGGCCGACTGGGACGAGGCGCGGCAGCAGTTCGACGCGATCCTGCGGAGCTGGGAACCGTAGGCATCCGTGGTGTGCGGGCGGCCGCCTGCGGTTTCGTTGATCGCTTGACGGCCCGGAGCACGCCCCTCCGGGGCCCGTTCCGTGCGGCATGATGGAACGCATGGGGACCGAGGGGGAGGACAACGTCCGTGTGATCGCCGGGCGTTACCGACTGGAGGCGCGCATCGGCCGGGGCGGAATGGGCGTCGTGTGGCGCGCCTCCGACCAGCTGCTCGGACGGCGCGTCGCGGTCAAGGAACTCGTGCTCGACGAGACGCTCTCCGTCGACGAGGCCCGCCGCCAGAAGGACCGCACCCTGCGCGAGGCCCGCGCGGTCGCCCAGCTCAGCCACCCGAACGTCATCGTCGTCCACGACGTCGTGGAGCACGGCGAACGCCCGTACATCGTCATGGAGTTGATCGAGGGCGGCTCGCTCGCCGACCGGCTCTCGCGGACCGGGCCCGTCGACGCGCGGGAGGCGGCCCGGATCGGGATCGCGCTGCTCGGCGCGCTGCGGGTCGCGCACGCGGCGGGGGTGCTGCACCGGGATCTGAAGCCGGCGAACGTGCTCGTCGAGGCGGGCAGTGAGCGCGTCGTGCTCACGGACTTCGGGATCGCGCAGGTCAGCGGCGCGACGACGCTCACGGAGACGGGTTCCTTCGTCGGCTCGCCCGAGTACACGGCGCCTGAGCGCATGGCGGGGGAGCGGACCGGGCCCGAGTCGGACCTGTGGTCGCTCGGCGCGATGCTGTGCGCCGCCCTGACGGGCGAATCACCGTTCCGGCGCGACTCGCTGGGCGGGATCATGCACGCCGTGGTGGTCGGCGAGATCAATCCGCCCGCCGAGGCCGAGCCGCTCCTGCCCGTCGTACGGGGACTGCTTGAGCGCGATCCGGCGCTCAGGCTCGGCCTGGACGAGGCCGACCGGCTCCTTCGCGCGTACGTCGCCACGGGTACGACGCCGCGGGCCGTGGCCGGTTACACGCCCACTGCCCGGAACACCCCCACGTCGCCCGCTCCGGCGCCCACGCAGAAGCGTTCACCCCGCGCCGTTCTCGCGGCCGCCGCGCTCGTCGCGGCGATGGCCGGGGCCGGCGTCTCCGCGGCCGCGCTCCTCGTGAACGGCGGCGACGGCGGCGGCACCCACCGCCCCACGGCGTCCGCGCCGGGCCCCACGGGCGGCACGGCGTCCCCCTCGGACTCGGCCCCGGAGCCCCGCCCGACGGTCACGGTCACGGAGCAGCAGACCGGCACGCGTCCCGCGTCCCCCGCCGGCTACCGCACGGCCGTCGACCCGGAGGGGTTCTCCCTGGCCGTGCCGGACGACTTCAGCCGCAAGCCCGACGGACCCCGGATCTTCTACGTGTCGCCGGGCGACACGTTCAGGATCGGCATCAAGGTGGCCGCCCCCGACCCGGGCGGACCCGGCGCGGTGCAGCGCCGCTCCGACGCGAAGGGGCCCGCCAACAACCCGGGCTACCGCGACGGTTCCGTCACCGACACCACCCACGGCGGCCGGCCCGCCGCGCTCTGGCGGTTCACGTGGAACGGCTTCAGCACGGCGGAGGGCGCGAGGCACACGTACGACCTGTGCTGGGAGCAGGGCGGACGGATGTACGACGTGTGGGTGTCGGCGCCGGTCGGGCGGATCACGGAGGCCAAGCGGTACTTCGACACGGCGGTCGCCACCTTCGTGCCGTCCGGGGGCGGCTGAGGCATCGGGGCGGTCACAACTGCGTGACCGGAGTGGATCCGAAGGCGTCCCGCACGGTAGGCATGGGGGCATGAGTAACGACGGGGGACCCGCCTACGGCCCGAACGATCCGACGAGCTTCGGACTCCGGCCGCCGCAGCAGCCGCACACGCCTCGGCAGGGGAACCCGTACGCCCAGGAGCCCCCGGCGCCGCAGCAGCCCCCCACCGCGTATCCCCAGCCGCAGCCCTTGCATCAGCCGCCGCCCACCCAGGTCGTGCCGCCGCGGCAGAGTGCGGAGTCCGAGCCGGGCGCGGGGCGCCTCATCGGCGGGCGCTACCGGCTCCTGAGCAAGCTCGGGCACGGCGGTATGGGCACCGTGTGGCGGGCCAAGGACGAGACGGTGGACCGTGAGGTGGCGGTCAAGGAGCCGCGCGTCCCCGACCATCTGCCGGAGCGTGAGCGGACCACCGTCTTCGAGCGGATGCGGCGCGAGGCGCGTGCGGCGGCCCGGCTCGACCATCCGGCCGTGGTCAACGTCCACGATGTAGCCGTCGAGGACGGACAGCCGTGGATCGTCATGGAGTTCGTGCAGGGGCGCACGCTCGGAGACGCGCTCCAGGAGGGCACGCTCGGTGCCCGCGACGCTGCCAGGATCGGCCTCGAAGTGCTCGGTGCCCTTGAGGCCGCGCACGCCGCGGGCGTCCTGCACCGCGACGTGAAGCCCGACAACGTGATGCTGGGCCGCCACGACCGTGTGGTCCTCACCGACTTCGGCATCGCCCAGATCGAGGGCGAGACCAATCTGACGGACACCGGCGGCTTCGTCGGTTCGCCCGAGTTCATCGCCCCGGAGCGCGTCCTCGGGCAGCGCCCGGGCCCCGCCTCCGACCTGTGGTCCCTCGGCGTCGTCCTGTACGCGGCGACGGAGGGTGTGTCGCCGTTCCGCCGCAACAACACGCCGGCGACGCTCCAGTCCGTGATCAACGCGACCCCGGCGGCGCCCGCCGCGGCCTGGGGCCCGCTCGCCGAGGCCATCAACGGCCTGCTCGCCAAGGACCCGGCCCGGCGCCCGAACGCGGCGCGTGTGCGGGACCTCCTGGAGCGCGCGGCCAACCCGCCGGAGCAGCCGCCCACCCAGGTCGTCCAGCTCGCGGGCCCCGGCGGCAAGGGCGTCAGCCTCAGCCGCAAGGCGCTGCTCGGCGTCGGCGCGGCGGTTGTCGCGGCGGCGGTGGTGGCGTACCTGGTGATCGCGGATCCGTTCGCGGGGCCGCTGCCGGACGGGTGGCAGGACCATCAGGAGAAGACGCTCGCGGCGACGTTCGCGGCGCCGCCGGAGTATGTGCGGTTCCAGGCGGACAACAGCATCACCAAGACCGATCACTGGGTCTCCTTCCGGGATCCGAGCTACGCGGTCTCGATCACGCTCTCTCTCACGAAGCAGTCCGAGGACAGCCTGAACGCGATCGCGAGCTCCGCGTCCGCGCAGGCCTACAAGGACTCCGACGAGATCAACAAGGGCGACAACTCGAAGATGGCGGACAAGCCCGCTCCCCACAGCAGGACTGCCAAGACCACGTACAACGACCGCGAGTCCGCCGAGAACACCATCACCTACACGGATGACTCGGACTCCGACGCCCCCAAGCCGCGCGAGGCGAAGGTCTTCTACTACAAGGCCAGGTCGGGCAACATGTACCAGCTCTGGATCGACTACCCGGGCAAGGGCGACTTCCTCGACCGCGGGCGTGAGGTGGCGAAGACGGCAATTGCCAACCTGGATATCCAGAAACTGTGACCGTCGCACGCTGACAACCCGCTGATCAGGGGCTTTGTTGCCAGCGATCGCTGGCGGCGTGTGAGTGCTTGGTGAAACCTCGTTACCCGTGGGTACCCAAAACGTTGACGGGCGCTTACGCTCGCGCCATGACGGACTCGCAGGCCATCTCCAAGGACCGTACGGACAAGACCGGCACGAACCCGGTCGCCCCCGCCCCGCAGGGCGCGCGTACCGCGGCCGACGTGGTGACGCCCGAGCTGGTCGCCCAGCTCACCAAGGGTGTGGCCGGCTCGGGCCGCACCGCCAACCACACGCCGTTCACCGGCGAGAAGCTGGCGGACCTGCCCGAGTCCACGCCCGAGGACGTCGCGAAGGCCTTCGAGCGGGCCCGCGCCGCGCAGGTGGTCTGGGCGAAGGTGCCCGCGCGGCAGCGCGCCGCCGTGCTGCTCCGCTTCCACGACCTGGTGCTCGCCCGCCAGGCCGAGGTCCTCGACCTGATCCAGCTGGAGACCGGCAAGGCGCGCCTGCACGCGCACGAAGAGGTCCAGGCCGTCGCCGTCGCGGCCCGCCACTACGGCCGCAAGGCCCCCGCCTATCTGAAGCCGAAGCGGCACACGGGCGCCGTCCCGACCCTCACCAAGGTCACCGAGCTGCGCCAGCCGCGCGGTGTCGTGGGCCAGATCGCGCCCTGGAACTACCCGTTCGAGCTGTCGGTCGGTGACGCGCTCCCCGCGTTCGTGTCCGGCAACGCCGTCGTCATGAAGCCCGACACGGAGACCTGCCTGACGGCGCTGTGGGCGCGTGACCTGCTCGTCGAGGCGGGGCTGCCCGCCGAGGTCTTCCAGGTCGTCCTCGGTGAAGGCCCGGTCGTGGGGCCCGAGTTGGTCAAGCACGCCGACTACGTCTCGTTCACCGGCTCCACCCGTACGGGCCGCGAGGTCGCCCAGGGCGCCGCCGCGCGCCTCGTCGGCGTCTCGCTCGAACTCGGCGGCAAGAACGCGATGCTGGTCCTCGAGGACGCCGACATCGACAAGGCGGCGGCCGGCGCGGTCCGCGCCTGCTTCTCCTCCGCGGGCCAGCTCTGCATCTCCATCGAGCGGCTCTACGTCCACGAGTCGATCGCCGACGCGTTCGTGGAGCGGTTCGCCACGCGCACCAAGGCGATGCGCCTGGGCAAGTCCCTCGCGTACGGCGCCGACATGGGATCCCTGGTCGGTGAGCGGCAGTTGGAGACGGTGACGCGGCACGTCGACGAGGCCGTCGCCAAGGGCGCGAAGCTCGTGGCCGGTGGCGTCGCGCGCCCCGACATCGGCCCGTACTTCTTCGAGCCGACCATCCTCGACGGCGTCGAGGCGCCGATGGCCGTCTGCAACGAGGAGACCTTCGGCCCGGTCGTCTCCATCTACCGCTTCACGGACGAGGACGAGGTCATCGGCCTCGCCAACGGGACGCCGTACGGCCTGAATTCCTCGGTCTGGACGAAGGACGCGAAGCGCGGCCACGCCGTCGCCTCCCGGCTGCGCACCGGCACGGTGAACATCAACGAGGGCTACGCGCCCGCGTACGGCAGCGTCCAGTCGCCGATGGGCGGCATGAAGGACTCGGGCCTCGGCCGCCGCCACGGCTCCGAGGGCATCCTCAAGTACACCGAGGCGCAGACCGTCGCGCACCAGCGGATCATGCCGATGGCGCCGTCGTTCGGGATGACCGACGAGAAGTACGCCGCGTTCATGAGCCGCAGCCTGAAGGCGATGAAGACCTTCCGTCTTCGTTAGAGCACCACCCGTTCTCAACGAGGAGAGCCAGTGTCACAGGAGAACTCTGCCCGGAGTGAAGCCGGGAGCGCCGACGACGCCGCGTACGACTACGACGTCCTCGTCGTCGGCTCCGGCTTCGGCGGCTCCGTGTCCGCCCTGCGCCTGACCGAGAAGGGCTACCGCGTTGGCGTGCTCGAAGCGGGCCGCCGCTTCTCGCCCGGCACGCTGCCGAAGAACTCCTGGGACCTCAAGAACTATCTGTGGGCGCCCAAGTTCGGCATGTACGGCATCCAGCGCATCCACCTCCTCGGCAACGTGATGGTCCTCGCCGGGGCGGGCGTCGGCGGCGGCTCGCTGAACTACGCCAACACCCTCTACGTGCCCCCGAAGCCCTTCTTCGAGGACCCGCAGTGGAAGGACATCACCGACTGGCAGGCCGAGCTGAAGCCGTACTACGACCAGGCGCAGCGCATGCTGGGCGTGCGGCTCAACCCGACCATGACGCCCGCCGACGTCCACCTCAAGGCGGCGGCCCAGGACATGGGCATCGGCGACACGTTCCACATGGCGCCGGTGGGTGTCTTCTTCGGCGACGGCAAGGACGCCGGCGGCGGGGACGGGGCCGGCTCGGCGAAGGTCGCGCCCGGCACGCAGGTCGACGACCCGTACTTCGGGGGCGCGGGCCCGGCCCGCAAGGCGTGCACCGAGTGCGGCGAGTGCATGACGGGCTGCCGCCACGGCGCGAAGAACACGCTCAACGAGAACTACCTGTACCTCGCCGAGAAGGCGGGCGCGGTCGTGCACCCGATGACGACGGCCGTCTCCGTCACCGACGACTCGCAGGGGGGCTACGCGGTCGCGACGCTCCCGACGGACGACAGGAAGAAGGGCGCGGGCCGTACGTTCAAGGCCCGGCGCGTCATCGTCGCGGCCGGCACGTACGGCACGCAGACCCTGCTGCACCGGATGAAGTCTGGCGGCCAACTCCCTTATCTGTCGGCCAGGTTGGGTGAGCTGACGCGCACGAACTCCGAGGCGCTCGTCGGCGCCCAGACCAACAACCGCCGCTACAAGAAGCGCCACGGCAAGCCCAAGGTCGACTTCACCCAGGGCGTCGCGATCACGTCCTCGATCCACCCGGACGAGAACACGCACATCGAGCCGGTCCGCTACGGCAAGGGCTCGAACGCGATGGGCGGCATGACGATCCTTCAGGTCCCGTACGCGCAGGGCTCGTCCCGCGTGGCCGGGTGGCTCGCCAACGTGGCCAAGCACCCGACGCTGCTGGCGCGTTCGCTCTCCAACCACCGCTGGTCCGAGCGGACCATCATCGGCCTGGTCATGCAGTCCCTCGACAACTCGCTGACGACGTATCTGAAGCCGGACGGCGTCGGCAAGGGCCTGCTCACGGCCGAGCAGGGCCATGGCGCGCCCAACCCCAAGCAGATCAAGGCCGCCGTGGACGCCGCGTCCACGATCGCCGCCGAGATCAACGGCTTCGCGGGCTCGAACATCGGCGAGCTGATGGGCACCCCGCTGACCGCGCACTTCCTGGGCGGCTGCCCGATCGGCGACTCCCCGGAGACGGGCGTCATCGACCCGTACCACCGCGTCTACGGGCACCCGGGCATCTCGGTCGTCGACGGCGCCGCGGTCACGGCGAACCTGGGCGTGAACCCGTCCCTGACCATCACGGCGCAGGCCGAGCGCGCGATGTCGTACTGGCCCAACAAGGGCGAGGAGGACCCGCGTCCGGCGCAGGGCGTGGCGTACGCGCGGCTGTCCGCGGTCGCGCCGAAGAACCCGGCGGTCCCGGAGGACGCGTTCGGCGCGCTGAAGCTGCCGTTCCTGGGGATGCCGGCGGTTCCGCCGAAGCCGACCGGGAAGTAGCCCCGGACACACGAAAGGACCTGCGCCCCCCTCCGAGCGCAGGTCCTTCTCGTTTCCCTACGGGGTGTTACGCGGCGGCGCCGGCCTTGCGGCGACGCACGGCGAACACGGCACCGGCACCGGCGACGACGGCGACGCCGCCGATCAGGCCGATGGTCGGGACCATGGAGGACGAACCGGTCTCAGCGAGGCTGCCGGTCACCTCCTGGGTGTTGTTGTCGTTCGGCTTCTCGGACGGCATCGGAACCTTGCCGCCTTCCTGCGGCTTGGTCCCGTCGGTGTCCGTGCCGGGCTTCACGATCTGGATGATGTAGCTGGCGGACGTGTCGCTGAGGCAGTCCAGCTCGTCGTCGTTGTAGAAGCCGCCGCCGATGGTCAGACCCTCACCGATGGGGGCGCCGGCCTTCACGTTCAGGCGGAGCTGGTAGTTGACGGACTTGCCGGCCTTGATGCCCGACAGGTCGAGGAAGCCGAACGAGTAGCCGTCGCCGTCGTCGATGTCGACCCAGGTGCCGTCGACCTTCGCCTGGAGGCGGACCTGGCTCGCCTTGTACGCGTTCTCGGCGTTCTCGTCGTTCGGGCCGACGCCCGCGTAGAAGATGGCCTCGTCGAGGTCGGACTTCGTCGGGTTCTTCACGTTGAGGGTGAAGCCGTGCCAGCCGCTGCCGGCCGCGATCTTGCCGGGCAGGCCGCTGAGGGAGACGGACAGCTTGGACTGGTAGTCCTCGTTGTCCACCTCGCAGATGCCGGTCGGGTCGGTCGGCTCGTCCGACGGCGTCGCGGACGCGGACGGCGACGGCGACGTGGAGTTGGACGGCGTGCTGGACGCGGAGGCGGCCGGCGTGGTGGTGCTGCCCGTGGAGGGAGTGGTGCTGGTGTTCTCTGCGGGGGTGGAGCTGGTGGTCTCCGACGGAGTCGTGGGCTCGGAGGCCGGCGTGGTGGTGGCAGCCGGGGGGGTCGTCTCGTCCGAAACCGCTGCGGGGACGTCGGGCGCCTCCCCGTCGGCGAACGCGGCCGGCGCCGACAGCAGCGCGATCGGGGCTATGGCAGCCGTCGCGGCCGCGGCGGCCAGGACACGGCGAAGCTTCATGAAGACCTCGGAAAGTCCGGCGTACTGCTATGGCGCAGTACGAGCTGAGAGGCCTCCGCGTTGTGGGGTCGCGGGTGTGGCCGTTGGTTCCGCACATGTGACCGGCAACCCCGGGAAATGGTTGCCCTCGACCTCACACGATTCTTATGTGAGTTGGCTCACCCGGGGCTCCGTACAACCTTTGTGGCGATCTTCGATCGTTACGCAAAGCGCTGGCAAAGAGGGCCGGTCGCGGGCTTGGATGGCGCCTCGGTACGGGCCGACGCGTGGCGCCGTGCCACAGAGGACGAAGGTGGGAATGTGAACTCAGGTGTGAGGCGTGCCGTGGCGGCCGCCGCCGTGGTCGCGGCGCTGGGCGTGACGACGGCGTGCGGAGGGTCCTCCGAGACCGACGACGCCAAGAAGCCGGCCGCTTCGGAGAAGACCTCGGCGCCGGCGAAGCCCGCCGAGGAGGGCGCGAAGACGCTCACCGCGGCCGAGCTGGAGAAGGCCGTCGTCGCCACGGGCGACGTCAAGGGCTACAAGGTCGAGAAGGTGGGCAAGAGCGACCTGCCGCCGGCCGAGAGCGTCCCCGCGAAGCCGGCCGCGTGCCAGCCGCTCGCCGACATGTTCATGTTCTCGACCCAGCCGACGGCGAAGGACCGGGTCGTGCGCACGCTCATGGCGACGGACGAGCTCGACCCCAAGGTGACCTCGCTCGCGCTGCTCGCGCACGACAGCGCCGACGCCGCCGAGGTCATGAAGGGCCTGCGCACGGCCTCGAAGAACTGCACCGCGTACGAGCACGTCGACTACAAGTACAGCGGCGTCAAGGAGCGGCCCGCGCCCGACGCGGGTGACGAGGCGGTCTCGTACGACGTGAAGGGCGTCATCGACGGCGACAAGGTCCCGATGACCTTCACCGTGGTGCGCAGCGGCTCGACGGTCGTGGCCTTCTACACCATGAACATGCTGGACTCGAGCAAGACCGACGTGCCGCAGGTGATCGTCGCAGCGCAGCTGGCGAAGCTGGGGAAGACCGTCTGATCCGCACGGTCCGGATCGGCTTGTGGGCGTAGAGAAGGGCCCCGCGGACGCGTCCGCGGGGCCCTTCGCCTTCAGCACCGACGTCAGGGCGGCGTCGGTGCCGGGGGAGCGGCGCCGGGGGGTTGCGCCGCTGGTGCGGGTCTGCCAGGGTCGCCACCCCGGCGCGCGGTGGCGCGCGGATGGGGCGGACCTGCGGCAATTCACTTGTGCAGCCCGGGACGTGGGGCTTTGTGGGGTGTGGGGGTTTCCTGCGCATCGTGCTCGCGGGTCTGTCGTGCGCGCAACCGTTTCGACCGACCGTTTCGACCACAGGGGCGAAGGGTTCTGCTGGGAGGCCGACCGGCCCCGGGCGTCCCCGGGACCGGCCGTTCTCTTGGGTGACCGGGCTGCTGTCCCCTGCCGTCCGGTCACAAACGCTGGAGCGAGGTCCCACGACGTACGGCATGGATCCCTACGTCTCATCGCTCCAGCGGAGCCACGCGTGGATTGAGCGGGCCCGCCCCTGGCTGGCACGGACATCGGGACCAACGAAGGGTGCCGCGCACCGGTCACGCGCCGTACGGGTGAGAGCGGATCCGAACGTGGGTGCGTCGCGTAGGCCTCAGACCCGGCCGCGGCACAGCTCCAGGAGTGTCATCGCGAGGCCGGTGCCGGGCTTGCCGAGGGCGTCCCGGTAGTGGCCGAGGACCTCCAGTTCGCGGGCCAGGTTCACGCGGCGCCCGCCCGAGGTGATCCGCGCCTCCTGGATGACGGCCGAGACGGCCATCCGTTCCTGGATCAGGCCGATGATCCGGTCGTCGAGCGCGTCGATGCGATCGCGGGCGCCGGTGATCACATCGGCGGCCTCGGAGGTGCGGGCGCCGGTCTTCTCGGCGCTCGTGGCGGTGGTGCTCGTGGTGGTGGTGGCAGTCATCCTGGGGCTCCTCGTCGTATGGGGACGGGTGTCCCGGAGCGGCAAGGACCGGATACGACAGAGCGCCCCGGGCCTTGTCGGCCCGGGGCGCCCGGTAAGTCGCTTGTCAGGTGATCAAGCAGCTCGACCATGGCAGCCGGCGGGCCGGTTGCCATAGGTAAAGATGAAGTCGATGCGGTGCTTGGTCACAAGACCAGTATGCCCCGGCACGAGGGCCCCGGCCACCGCGTCCGTGGGATGAGACGAAGAGTCTCCCCGCGGGCCCGTTAGAATCGACAAAACAGACCCCTGCTCGTGTTCCACCGCCGGAAGGCCGCCGCCGTGCCATCAGCGTCCCCCGCTGCCGCCCCTGACACCGTTCTGGTCGTCGACTTTGGTGCGCAGTACGCCCAGCTCATCGCCCGCCGCGTCCGCGAGGCCCGCGTCTACAGCGAGATCGTGCCGAGCACCATGCCGGTCGAGGAGATGCTCGCCAAGAACCCGAAGGCGATCATCCTCTCCGGCGGCCCCTCGTCCGTGTACGCGGAGGGCGCCCCGCGCCTGGACCGCGCCATCTTCGAGGCCGGCGTCCCCGTCTTCGGCATGTGCTACGGCTTCCAGCTGATGGCCACGACCCTCGGCGGCACCGTCGACGACAACGGCGCCCGCGAGTACGGCCGCACGCCGCTGACCGTCTCCCGCCCCGGCTCCACCCTCTTCGAGGGCACCCCGGCCGAGCAGCCCGTGTGGATGTCGCACGGCGACGCCTGCTCGGCCGCGCCCGAGGGCTTCACCGTCACCGCGTCCACGGACGTCGTGCCGGTCGCGGCCTTCGAGAACGACGCGAAGAAGCTGTACGGCGTGCAGTACCACCCCGAGGTCATGCACTCCACGCACGGCCAGCAGGTCCTCGAGCACTTCCTCTACCGGGGCGCCGGCATCGAGCCGACCTGGACCACGGGCAACGTGATCGAGGAGCAGGTCGCCGCGATCCGCGAGCAGGTCGGCACGAAGCGCGCGATCTGCGGCCTGTCCGGCGGCGTCGACTCCGCGGTGGCCGCGGCCCTCGTGCAGAAGGCCATCGGCTCCCAGCTGACCTGCGTGTACGTCGACCACGGCCTGATGCGCAAGGGCGAGACCGAGCAGGTCGAGAAGGAGTTCGTCGCCTCGACCGGCGCGAACCTGAAGGTCGTCGACGCGAGCCAGCGCTTCCTCGACGCGCTGGCCGGCGTCTCCGACCCGGAGACCAAGCGGAAGATCATCGGCCGCGAGTTCATCCGCGTCTTCGAGCAGGCGCAGGCGGAGATCGTCGCCGAGGGCGCGGCCGACGGCGAGGACGTCGCGTTCCTCGTCCAGGGCACGCTCTACCCGGACGTCGTCGAGTCCGGCGGCGGCACCGGCACGGCGAACATCAAGTCCCACCACAACGTGGGCGGCCTCCCCGAGGACCTGGAGTTCGCGCTCGTCGAGCCGCTGCGCCAGCTCTTCAAGGACGAGGTGCGCATGGTCGGCGCCGAGCTCGGCCTGCCGGACGACATCGTCCAGCGCCAGCCGTTCCCGGGCCCCGGCCTCGGTATCCGCATCGTCGGCGAGGTCACCAAGGACCGGCTCGACCTGCTGCGCGAGGCCGACGCCATCGCCCGCGAGGAGCTGACGGCGGCCGGTCTCGACCGTGACATCTGGCAGTGCCCGGTCGTCCTGCTCGCGGACGTCCGCAGCGTCGGTGTCCAGGGCGACGGCCGCACCTACGGCCACCCGATCGTCCTGCGCCCCGTCTCCTCCGAGGACGCCATGACGGCGGACTGGACGCGCATGCCGTACGACGTCCTGGCGAAGATCTCGACCCGCATCACGAACGAGGTCGCGGACGTCAACCGCGTCGTGCTCGACGTGACGAGCAAGCCGCCGGGCACCATCGAGTGGGAGTAGTCGCTCCCCGACACCGTGTGTGAAGGCGCCGCCCACTGCTGCAAGCAGGGGGCGGCGCCTTCGCGTGTGCCGTTTGTGTGTGCTGAGCGTGTGCCCTTGCGTGCTGCGGGGCTCAGGTGCGCTTGGCGGTGCGTACCGGCTCGCCCGGCTTCCACACCTGTACGACCAGGTACTTTTCGTCCTCGATGAAGGTGCGGGTGACCTCGGTCAGCTCGGTGCGGAAGAGGTGGAAGTCGTCCGGATCGGGCACCTGGACCGAGTCCGTGTACGAGGTGATGACCTCGGGGTCCTCGACGAGCAGCGCGCGGCCCGAGATCCGTACGTCCCCGCCGCCCATGCCGGTGCCGTCGCCCGGGTTGGCCTGGATGGCGAAGCGAGGGTCCCGGAGCAGATCGCGGGCCTTGAGCGAGCCCGGCATCATGCCGAGCCAGAACTCCCCGTGCAGGAACCGAACCTCCAGTCCGCTCGTGCGCGGCGAACCGTCCCTGCGGAGGGTCGCCAGGATGTGGTGCTGGAACTGGCCGAAGCGCTCCTCGACCGTCTTGGCGAGGTCCGGTTCGGCCGCGGTGAATGTGGCCCAGTTCGACGTCATACGTCGAGTCTGGCGCTCATACCCGACACCTGCTGTCCGGTATGAGCGGCAGTTCGGCGCACTCTCTTCACCGCCCGCCTCTGTCCTCCTGCGCTCCTCGGAGGTAACTTCCGCTCCATGTCCACGCAGACGCCCCCGCCGGTGCCCACCGAACACCTCCAGTTCGCGATGCCCCCCATCCATGACTCCCCGGCCGGCGAGCGTCGGCACCGCAAGGAGCGGCTCGCGGGCGCGCTGCGCATCTTCGGGCGTCTCGGCTACGAGGACGGGGTGTCGGGGCACATCACGGCGCGGGACCCGGAGTACGACGACTGCTACTGGGTGAACCCGTTCGGGATGCCCTTCAAGCACGTCACCGTGTCCGACCTGGTCCTCGCCAACGGGGACGGGCAGGTCGTCGAAGGCCGCCGCCATGTGAACCAGGCCGCGTTCACCGTCCACGCCCAGGTCCACCGGGCGCGGCCCGACGTCGTCGCCGTCGCGCACTGCCACTCGCTGCACGGGCGGGCCCTGTCCACGCTGGGCGAGCTGATCGACCCGATCACCCAGGAGGCGTGTGCCTTCTACGAGGATCACGCGCTGCTCGACGAATACACCGGCGTGGCCGTGGACCCGGACGAGGGGCGGCGGATCGCGTCCGCGCTCAGCTCGAACAAGGCGCTCATCCTGCGCAACCACGGGCTGCTCACCGTGGGCGGCTCCGTCGACTCGGCCGCGTGGTGGTTCCTGTCGATGGAGCGCTCCTGCCAGGTGCAGCTCGCCGCGCGGGCCGCGGGCCGCCCGATTCTGATCGACCACCGCAAGGCCGTGTCTACCCGGGAGCAACTGGGCGGCGACCTGGTCGCGTGGATCAACCATCAGCCCCTGTGGCAGGACATCAGCAGTGCGGAGCCGGATCTGCTGTCCTGAGTACGGGGCTGTGGCCTCGGGGGTCAACACCGGCGTTCACCGTTCACCCTCTCTGACCGGACCTGGCGGCCCTGGACGGCCTTGCGTACGGCACAATTCCCAGTCATTACACGGAAGTTGACGTGCGGCCGTTCGGGTCGGGCGGGCTCCGGATGGGAAGGCGGGCGTACCGGGTGGCGGTCCAGGAGGCGCGAGAGGGAACGCACAGCGGGGGCTGCACCTGCGGCGACTGCCCGCACGGAGCGCGCGAAGGGCACCGCAGGGCCGTGGCCGCGTTCCTCGCGAAGCGGGACGAAATGGCGGCCGGGCAAGGGCTGCCCGCCGCCGTCGCGCACTCGGCCGGCGCATCCCGCCAGTGGGTCTCGGACGAACTGACGCAGTCCGCGCGGGACATGGCCGATCGCGGGCGCGCCGAGGGTGACGCCTGGCTCGCGGGGCTGTGGCCGCGCACCGTCGGCGTGGTGTGGGGCGGGTGCGCGCTGCTCCTGATCGTGCAGGCGCTCACGGCGATCGGCGCGGGCTGGACGACGGCGCGCACGGCCGGACTGCTGGCGGCGGTCGTCGTGGGCGGCCTCCTGACCGGCGCGGCCTACGTCCACCGGGCGGCCGGCGGGGTACTCGCCCCGGTCGTCGGCGAGGACAACCGCCTGTCCACCTCCCGCGCCGTCGCCGCCTGCTGGGTCCTCGTCGTGGTCTACGTGGTCCTTGTCCTGGCGGGCGAGCTGGCCGGCGCCTCCGGCCACCGCGAACGGGACGCGCTGATCGCGGGTCTCGAACTCGCTCGGGGAGCCGGGGTGGTCACCGTCCTCGCCGTCGTCTGCGGGATCGCCGTCCTGGTGCGCCGGGTCGTGGGGCTGCGCGTGCTCGGCCAGCGCCTGCAGAAGGTGCGCGCGGACCGGCCGCGCGCCGCCGACCTGCTCACCGACGACTCGGGACGCGGCACCTTCGCCGACATCCAGTACGTGCTGATCTCGGCCGTCGCCCTGGTGTTCGTCGCGGTGCGCCTCGCCCGCCGCCCCGGACAACTGCCGGATCTGCCCTGGGGGCTCGCCCTGCTGGTCCTGGTCTCGGCGGCCACGTATCTCGCGGCCAAGTACGCGGAGGGCGGCCGGCCCGTGATCCTTTCGGTCGTGCGGTCCCGTGAGGCCGGGGACCTGGACGCGCCGATCCGCACCGGCGACGACATCGAGATCCGCGGAGCCGGCTTCGTGCCGCCCGGCGCGGCCACCGCGGACCGGCTCGCCCGCATGGTCGTCCGCATCGGACCCGTGCACGTCCACGTACCTCTCGTCCCGGTGCAGGGCGGCTTCACCAACCCCACCGACTCGGCCCTGACGGTCCCGGTCCCCGTGGACGTCGAGCCGGGCCGGGTCGACGTCCAGGTCGTCACCGCGGCGGGCGTGGAGACGAACCGGTGCGCGATCGACGTCGCGGACTGAGTGCCCGCGTCCGGCCTGCGGTAATGACCAAACGTTACTGAGCAGTCGCGTCCACTCGTACGTATGGTCTGGGGACGGGCAATTTTGCGGGCACCGATGCGGGCGCGAGAGGCGGCGGACGGGCGATGGCTCATGGCATGCGGACGGACACCCATACCAGTTACGTGAATGGCAGAGGCAGCTGGCGGGACAACGCTCAACGGTTCGCACTCCTTCCCTTGCGGATCTTCCTCGGCGTCACCTTCATCTACGCGGGGCTCGACAAACTGACCAACAGCGCGTTCCTCCACGCCACCGGATCGGGGTCGATCGGTGAGCAGATGCGCGGCGTGCGGGACATCTCCGCCATCCCCGCCATGGTCGACCTGGCGCTCAAGAACCCGGCCGGTTTCGGCTACGCGATCGCCTTCGGTGAACTGGCCGTCGGCATCGGCACGTTGATCGGTCTGCTCGCCCGGCTCGCCGCGGTCGGCGGGATGCTGATCTCGCTGAGCCTGTGGCTGACGGTGAGCTGGGCGACCGAGCCCTACTACCTGGGCAACGATCTCGCCTACCTGATGGCGTGGCTGCCGCTGGTGCTTGCGGGGGCGTCGGTGTTCTCGGTGGATGCGATGCTTGCGGCTCGGCGCCGGGCCCGGGGTGGGTTGAGCTGACGGGACCCTTGTGTGCGGCGACGCGTCCTTTTCCCGGGGGCGCGTGTTGTGGTTCGGCCGCGGGGCGGGTGCGGCTGGGCGCACCCCCCGCGCCCTTACGGGGCGCCTCTCGCGCCCTTACCGGGCGCCGGAATCCGTTACGTGCGGTCTTTGGCGGCGGCGGATCGCGTAGGTTGCCGTGCCTGCCGCTCCGGCCAGGAACAGGCCGGCGGTGACTACCGGGATCACCGTGAACCACGGCAACTCCCAGCTTCCCAGCGCGTCGCCCAGGTAGACGGCTCCGGCAGCGGTCAGGAACAGGCCCGCGATCAGCTTTCCCGGCTGGAACTCATGACGTGGCACGGGCCACCTCCGCCTGTCCGACACCGACTTCGAGCCGCAGCTCGACCGTGCCGCCGTCCTTGCTGCCCACCGGAGGTGTCAGGGTCACCCTTTGCTCCTGTCCCGGACGGATGTCCACGTCCTGTGTCTTTTCGTCCGGCAGCCGGATGTCACCGAGGCCCACCTCGGCCCGCAGTACGACCGTCGCGTCCTTCGGCACGACGACCTTGAGCTGCCCCGCCCCGACCTCCGCCCGTGTCGTCAGCGTCTTGCCCTTGCCGACGTCGATCCCGCTCAGATCCAGCGTGCCGACGCCCGTCCCGAGCTCGTATCTCGGCGCGACCTGGGCGACGGAGGCCGGGGTCCAGTTGGTGCGCACCCAGTGGGTGGTGATGTTGGAGGGGAGCACCGCCGACGCGGCGAGGAGCCCGGCCGTGATGACCGCGAGGACGATCGAGCCGGCTCCGGTCCGCCCGACGAAGGCGCTGAGCGCGATGCCCAGGCCGAAGACGACGAGCGCGCACGCGAGACCGGCCTGGAGAGCCGTGCCGAGCGGGTGGCCGTGCCACGTCGCGGCGGTGCCCGCCCAGCCCCCGGCCAGCGCGAGGAGGAACGTCCAGCCACCGATCCAGCGCGGCCCGCGCTGCTTGGGCGCTCGGCTTTCCGGACCGCGGGAGGGGACGTCAGGGCCCCAGACCGTACGGTGCGCGGGCGCCGTGGGCTCGTAACGGATGTCGACGCCGCTGTCGGGCCCCCAGAAGTACCCGGTCCCGCCGACGTGCGTGCCGTCCTTCACTATCGGGTCCCGCCACCAGGAAGGCGCCCCGGTGACCGGCGGTGCCTGGGCCTCGGGCGGCGCGTCGGCCACCGTCTGCGCGGCCAGGGGGTCGGGGTCGGCCGCTCCGCGCTGCTGGGACCAGTACCCCGCGCCCGCGAGGAGCAGGGCGAGGACGGCGGCGAAGGTGAGCACCCCGCCGTTGTTCAGCATGGAGAGGAAGAGTCCGCAGCCGACGAGCGCGAAGAGCACGGCCGTCAGCGCCGGGCCGTCCACACGACCGGAGAGGAGCTTGCGCGCCTCGTTCTCCTCTTCGTCGTCGTACGGGACGAAGAGCCAGGCGAAGCCGTAGAAGATCAGGCCGAGCCCGCCGGTCGCGGCGAGCACGGCGAGGCCGATCCGGAAGATCACCGGATCCATGTCGCAGTGCCGGCCGAGGCCCGCGCACACCCCGCCCAGCGTCCCGTGCCGGCGGTCGCGCCGGAACTTGCCCGGCGGCGCGGGGACGCCGGGCTCCTGTCCCGGTGCGGGCGGCGCGGACGCACCGCCGGAGCCGCGCCCGGACACCGCGTCCTGCGGCTGCCCGGCCTGCGCTCCCGTCGAGGCGTGCTGGTGATCTGTCATGCGTCCATGGTGACGGGCGCAGGTCCGCCGCGGCAGTCGGGACGACCCTGGACGAACCCTGAAATCGCCCCTGACGGCGCTCGGGGCCGGGCCGGAGATCAGGGGAGTCTCCGGGCTCAACCCTGATGCCCGGGGTCCGCCCCACGTGTGACCATCAATGGCATGCCGGAAGCCGCAGCACCACCCGTTGACGTCCCGCGGCCGCCGCGCAAGCTCTACCGCTCCAGCGACGGACGCTGGCTCGGTGGAGTGGCGCGGGGGCTCGCCGGGCATCTCGGCCTGCCCGTGATCTGGGTGCGGCTGGTCTTCGTGGGCCTGTTCATGGCGGACGGCCTCGGCGCGCTCCTGTACGCGGCGTTCTGGTTCTTCGTCCCGCTCGGCGTCGGCGGCGTGGGCAGCGAGCGGCCCCCGGCCTTCACCACGGAGACGGCGCAGGACGGGCGGCGCCGACTCGTCGCCCGCAAGCCGGACAAGGGGCAGATCGTCGCCCTGCTCCTCATGGTCGTCGTGTCGATGGTGTTCGTCGGCAACGTGAATCTGGCGGGGAACGCGAAAGCGTATCTGTGGCCGGCGCTCCTCGTCGGTGCGGGCGTGGCCCTCGTCTGGCGCCAGGCCGACAATGCGCGCCGGGCCCGCTGGATGGAGGTCGGGCGCCGCAAGCGCACGCTGAATCTGGCGCGGGCCGCGGCCGGTGTCGTACTCGTCGGGGCCGGTGTCACCGGGATCTTCGTGCTCCAGGGGTCGGCCGAGCACCTCGGCTCCATCCTTCAGGCCGCCCTCGCCGTCCTCGTCGGAATCGCACTCCTCGCGGGCCCTTATCTCGTGCGCATGACGCAGGATCTGTCCGAGGAGCGCCTCATGCGGATCCGCGCGCAGGAGCGGGCCGAGGTCGCGGCCCATGTCCACGACTCGGTGCTGCACACGCTCACGCTGATCCAGCGGAACGCGGAGAGTGCGAGCGAGGTGCGGCGCCTGGCCCGTGCCCAGGAGCGCGACCTGCGGGCCTGGCTCTACAGACCGGAGGGGAACGGGAAGGACGAGGCGGAGGAGCCCGGCACGGTCGCGGAGGCGGTCAAGCGCAGCGCGGCCGAGGTCGAGGACAAGCACGGAGTGCCCCTCGAGGTCGTGGTGGTCGGCGACTGCCCGCTCGACGACGGTCTCTCGGCACAGATGCAGGCCGCGCGGGAAGCGATGGTGAATGCCGCCAAGTACGGTGGCGAGGGCGGTGCGGTCCAGGTCTATGCCGAGGTCGAGGAGGAGACGGTGTTCGTGTCCGTACGCGACCGGGGCCCCGGCTTCGACCCTGACTCGATTCCCGCGGACCGGATGGGCGTACGAGAATCGATCATCGGCCGGATGGAGCGCAACGGCGGCACGGCGCGGCTGCGCGCGGTGCCGGACGGTGGCACGGAGGTCGAACTGACCATGAAGAGGGCGGAGAAGACCCCATGAGTGACGAGCAGGTCAAGCCTGACGCGACCGCGGCGAGCGCACCGGAGACGGAGCCGGTCGGCCGTCACGCACGCGTGGTCCTCGTCGACGACCACCGGATGTTCCGCACCGGCGTCCAGGCGGAGATCGGCCGCACGGAGACGACGGGTGTCGAGGTGGTCGGCGAGGCCGCGGACGTGGACCAGGCGGTCACGGTCATCACGGCCACACGCCCGGAGGTCGTCCTCCTCGACGTGCACCTTCCCGGTGGCGGCGGCGTCGAAGTCCTGCGCCGCTGCGCCCCGTTGATGACGGCCGCCGACGACCCGGTCCGCTTCCTGGCCCTTTCCGTCTCGGACGCGGCGGAGGACGTCATCGGCGTCATCCGCGGCGGCGCGCGCGGATACGTCACCAAGACGATCACGGGCACGGACCTGGTCGACTCGATCTTCCGCGTCCAGGACGGCGACGCGGTCTTCTCGCCGCGCCTCGCGGGTTTCGTCCTCGACGCGTTCGCCTCGACGGACGCTCCGCCGGTCGACGAGGACCTCGACCGTCTGACGCAGCGCGAGCGCGAGGTCCTGCGCCTGATCGCCCGCGGCTACGCGTACAAGGAGATCGCCAAGCAGCTGTTCATCTCCGTCAAGACGGTCGAGTCCCATGTCTCGGCGGTCCTCAGAAAACTCCAGCTGTCGAACCGCCACGAGCTGACGCGGTGGGCTACGGCGCGGCGCTTGGTGTGACGGTCCGGGGGCCGGGGGCGCGCCGTCAGGGGTGCGCACCGGCCCGTGCCGGCGCCGGGCTCAGCCTCCGCACCGCACCGGCTCACGCCACCCGCGTAGCCCCCGCGAAGGGCATCTGGTCGATCGGGGCGATGCGGACCGGCGCGCTCGGGTTCGGGGCGTGGATCATTTTGCCGTTGCCGATGTAGAGGCCCACGTGGCTGATGCCCGAGTAGAAGAACACCAGGTCACCCGGCTGCAGTTGGGAGCGCGGGATGCGTGGGCCCGCGTTGATCTGGGAGTACGTCGTGCGTGGCAGGGAGATGCCCGCGGAGCGGTACGCGGCCTGGGTGAGGCCGGAGCAGTCGAAGGCGTTCGGGCCCGTGGCGCCCCACACGTAGGGGCTGCCGAGGGCGTTGTAGGCGTAGGCGATGGCCGCCGCCGTGCGGGAGTCCGGGGCCTTCGGCAGGGCGCCGGACGGCATGTCACGGGAGGAGTCCGAGCGGGAGGCGCGGTCGGCCGCGCCGGTGTCGCCGGCGCCCGCTCCGACGCCGGCGCGCTCGGCCGCCGGAAGCTGGTCGAGCAGACGCTTCGCCTCGGCCAGCTTCCCGGTGACCGCCTTCTTCTGCTTCTTCAGCTCGCCCTGCCGTTTGCGCAGCTCGGCGAGCCGGCCGTCGGCCTCGGAGCGCAGCTGTTCGATCTGCCGGAGCTCGCGCTGCACGCGCCCCACCGCAGAGGCCTGCCGGGTGCCGAGCCGGTCGGCGAGCGCCGCGTTGTCGAGGTACCGGGCGGGGTCAGAGGACAGGACGAGTTGGACCGCCGGGTCGAGGGCGCCGGTGCGGTACTGCGCGGCGGCGGCTGAACCGAGCGCTTCACGCTGGGTGTTGAGCCGGTCCGTCCTGCGGGCCGCCTCGTCACGCAGGGAGCCGAGCCTCTTCTCGGCCTTGTCCGCCTTCTCCTTGGCGCCGTTGTACTTCTCGGTGGCCTTCTCGGCCTCCTGGTAGAGCCGGTCGACCTTCGCCTTCACCTGGCTGGGGGTGAGCCGGGGGTCCGCGTGTGCCGCGCCGTCCAGGGCGGTGGCGGTCGCCGCGGAGGCGAGAGCGAGGGTCGCCGCGGTGCGGGCCGTGGGGCCGGTGAGCGAGCGCTGTCGGGGCTTACGGTGCGCTGCCGACACGAGGGGCACGTCCTTCCGGTACGTACTGCTTACGCGTCCGGCGGCGGCCCGCACAGGGGAAGCGGGCCGCCGCCGGACCTTTCTCGGCGGTAGGTGCCCGACTACCGCCCCTGAGCGGGGCGGCGGTGGGGAGCCGGTCACCTGAGGAAGGACGCTAAACCTGACCGTCACGGGTTGGTGACGGATTGTCCGCAACTGGCCCGTGTGTTCCGTGAGTGACCGTATGTGACCGGCGAGGGATCGGTGCGGGCCGGTTCATGGGGGCAGTGAGGCCCCGGCTAGGCTCGCCGGTCATGGACGTACTCATCCACCTCTTCGTCGGCCTGCACATCATCGGCATCGCCTCGCTCCTCGGTGGGTTCCTCACCCAGATGAAGGCGATGGGCAAGGGAACGGCCCGGTTCGTCCCGGCGATGCTGCACGGTGCGCTGACCATGCTGGTCACGGGTGTCGTCCTCGTGGGCCTGAATCAGGCGGACGGCAACACCGTCAACAACATCAAGATCGGCGTGAAGCTCGCGCTGCTGATCGTGATCCTCGGCCTCGTGTACGTGAAGCGGGACGACGAGAAGGTGGACAAGGGCCTGTTCGGCCTCGTCGGCCTCCTGACCACCGCGAACATCTTCATCGCGGTCCTCTGGACCTGAGCCGGCACGGTCCTGTGGACCTGAGTCAGGCGGGTGTGCGGGACCTGAACGTCCCGAACAGGGTGGCGAGCCACGCGGCCACCGCGATCCACACCAGTACCTGCCCCGGCCCCTTGAGCCAGGGCACATCGGCGGCGGCGCTCACGGACAGTGCCGCCGCCGCTGTCATTCCCAACGGGAAGACCGTCGACCAGCGCCGCACGTCGTAACGCGGCCTGGGCCACCGCACCTCCGCCACCGCCAGCACGACGTACCAGGCCACATCGAGCGCGAGCAGCAGGAAGCTCATGGTGCGCAGGACGTCCGTGTCGTCCTTGTTCCACAGGCCCGTCGCGACGAGCTTCGACGCGGCGAGTGCGGAGATGGCGAGCGCGCCGCCCGCGACCCACTGGTCCCCGGCGCCGGAGGCCACCTCGCGCAGGTCGAAGTGGAGCAGCGCCAAGCAGTACAGGACGATCCCGCCCCAGAAGAGCACCATCCCGGTGAACCCGAGCCAGTGCGCGCCGACCGCGGGCACGAGCGTCGCCGCCAGGACGACGAGGCCCTGCGTCGCGACACAGCCGAGGAACACGGCCCCCGGCATCCGCGGCTTCCAGTGCCGTACGACGTTGATCAGGAGCATCGGCCAGACGAGAGCGGCCAGGGCGAGGAGCGCCTCGGCCAGGGTCTGCCAGCCGAACATGGAGATCCGGGTGCCGAGGACGGCCGTCGCCGCGACCGCGGTGAGCGCGGGCGGGGTGTCGGCCTCGGAGTGCCAGCGGTCGCGCTCCCGCAGCAGCCGGCTCGCGAAGTCCGTCGCGAGGACCAGCCAGAGGGCGGCGGCGAGCACCAGTGTGATGCCGGACAGCACCGAGTGACCGGTCAGGTTCAGGCCGACCGAGATGATGCCGGTGGCCATGACGGCGGCACCGGCGGCCGGCGGGAGCTGGGACCACGTGGGTCCGGGACCTGGGGTTGCGTTCGGGCCGCGCACCGCCCGAACGTAACCCCACGAAGGCGGTCAGGCCGGGCGCACCACGCTGTGGATCGGCATGTAGTAGATCGACTCGACGCGCACGTTCGCGCCCGGCTTCGGGGCGTGGATCATCTTGCCGTCGCCGATGTAGATGCCGACGTGGCTGATGTCGTCGTAGAAGAAGACCAGGTCGCCGGGCTGGGCGTTGGCCGTGGTGACGGTCGTTCCGACCTTGACCTGGTCCCAGGTCGTGCGCGGCAGCGAGATGCCGGCCGCCTTCCACGCGGCCTGCGTGAGGCCCGAGCAGTCGTACGAGTCCGGGCCCGTGGCGCCCCACACGTACGGCTTGCCCATCTGGGACTCGGCGAAGGCGATGACCTTCGCGGCCTTGGCGGTGTAGCCACTGCCGGTGCTGCCGGAGCCCGTACCCGTACCCGTACCCGTACCCGTGCCGGAACCGCTGCCCGTGCCCGGGTTCTCCTTCTGGCGCGCCTCCTCGGCCGCCTTGCGCTTGGCCTCCGCCTCGGCCTGCTGACGCGCCAGCTCCTCCGCCTTCTTCCTCGCGGCCTCCTGCTTCTTCTTCTCGATCGCCGCGAGGCGCGCCTTCTCCTCGGCGGTCAGCTTCGACAGGAGTTCGCGGGCGTCGCCGAGCTTCTGCTGGACGTCCCTCTTCGTGCTCCTGAGCGTGGCCTGCGAAGTGGTCAGCGTCTCCAGGCTCTTGGCCGCCTCGGTGCGCTTCTTCGTGGTGGCGGCCTGCTCGGTCTGGTAGTCGTCGACGGCCTTCTTCTGGCGGCTCGTGAGCCGGCTCATCAGCTGGTCCTGGTCGAAGTAGTCCTGCGCGTCGTCGGCGAGGAGCAGCGTCGCGGTGTCGGAGACGGCGCCGGTGCGGTACTGGGCGGCGGCGAAGGTGCCGAGCTCCTGGCGGGCCTTGTTGAGCTTCTCGGTGCGCTGCGCGACGTCGTCGAGCAGGTCGCCGACGTGCTTCTGCTGCTTGGTGGTGCGCTCCTTGGCCGCGTTGTACTTCTCCGTGGCGACGCCCGCCTGGTGGTAGAGGGTGTCGACCTTCTTCTGGACCTCTTCCAGGCTCGGCTTCGGCGGCGCGGAGGGGGCGGCGGTCGCGCTCTGCGAGAGCAGGGCTATGGAGGTGAGGGCCGCCGTGGTGATTCCGACGACGGGGGCCGTGCGGGGACCGGCCGTCCTGCTGCGCGGCTTGCGGTGCGACGCCAAGGGGCGCGTCTCCTTCCCATGACCGCCTACCGGGTTAGCTGTCGGGTTCGGGCGGAGATTCGGAAGGCTGCCCTACGGTCGCGCCCTGACGGGTCGTCGGCCGATTCACCCCAAAGGTCGTGGGTCCCCGGTTCCATGCCTCTCGGCGTACTGAACTCAGCGGGGGCGACCCGTTCGCGGCGCGGTTGCCGGCGGGGGGACGGGCGGCCCGCGGAGCACGCTAGCCAACTCGTGTGGCTGCTGTGAAGGTTGATGTTCGATATGCCCGATACATTTTCGTGACCTTCGGCAATCTCGTTCGTGACCTCCGGTAACTCTCACGGAGGGTGATTTCCGCACTACGAGAGGTGGCCGGAGCTGCGAAGTCGGAGGGAAGTTTCCGGGGCGGCCGTGGGTGTCAGTGGGGCGGCCTAGACTCGTAGAGCGATGAGCAGCCTCTTTGACGACAGCTTCCTGGCGGACCTCACGGCTTCGAAGGCCAGTGAGGAGCATGCCCCGCCGCCGCCCGAGGACGACACGGCTCCGGAGCACGTTCCGGACGACCTGTTCGACGGGAAGTTCGACGTGCCCCCGGCCAGGGACGCGTACTACCGGGACGGCGCCCCGCGCCCCGCGCTGGACCCGGCGGCGCTCCTCGACGGGCTGAACGAGAACCAGAGGGCGGCCGTGGTCCACGGCGGCTCCCCGCTGCTCATCGTGGCGGGCGCAGGTTCCGGCAAGACCCGTGTGCTCACGCACCGCATCGCGTATCTCCTCGGCGAGCGCGGCGTGCACCCCGGCCAGATCCTCGCGATCACGTTCACGAACAAGGCCGCGGGCGAGATGAAGGAGCGCGTCGAGTCCCTCGTCGGCCCGCGGGCGAACGCGATGTGGGTGTCGACGTTCCACAGCGCCTGCGTCCGTATCCTGCGCCGCGAGTCGAAGAAGCTCGGCTTCACGTCGTCGTTCTCGATCTACGACGCCGCCGACTCCAAGCGCCTCATGGCCCTGGTCTGCCGCGACCTCGACCTGGACCCGAAGAAGTTCCCGCCGAAGTCCTTCAGCGCCAAGATCTCGAACCTGAAGAACGAGCTCATCGACGAGGAGGACTTCGCGGCTCAGGCCGCCGACGGCTTCGAGAAGACCCTCGCCCAGGCCTACGCGATGTACCAGTCCCGCCTCCGCGAGGCGAACGCGCTGGACTTCGACGACCTGATCATGACGACGGTAAACCTCCTGCGCGCCTTCCCGGACGTCGCCGAGCACTACCACCGCCGCTTCCGCCACGTCCTGGTCGACGAGTACCAGGACACGAACCACGCGCAGTACGCGCTGGTCAGGGAGCTGGTGGGATCGGTCGACAGCGGCCGCGCGGAGGACGAGCCGCCGCGTGAGGGCGATCTCCCGCCGGCCGAGCTGTGCGTCGTGGGTGACGCCGACCAGTCGATCTACGCGTTCCGCGGAGCCACCATCCGCAACATCCTCCAGTTCGAGGAGGACTACACCGACGCGACGACGATCCTGCTCGAGCAGAACTACCGCTCGACGCAGACCATCCTCTCCGCGGCCAACGCGGTCATCGAGCGCAACGAATCCCGCCGCCCCAAGAATCTGTGGACGAACGCGGGCGCGGGCGCGCAGATCACCGGCTACGTCGCGGACACCGAGCACGACGAGGCGCAGTTCGTCGCCGACGAGATCGACCGGCTCACCGACGCGCGCGACGCGAAGGCCGGCGACGTCGCCGTCTTCTACCGGACGAACGCGCAGTCCCGTGTCTTCGAAGAGATCTTCATCCGCGTCGGCCTGCCCTACAAGGTCGTCGGCGGAGTCCGCTTCTACGAGCGCAAGGAGGTCAGGGACGTCCTGGCCTATCTGCGGGTGCTCGCCAACCCCGAGGACTCCGTCCCCCTGCGCCGCATCCTCAATGTGCCCAAGCGCGGCATCGGCGACCGTGCAGAAGCGATGATCGACGCGCTCTCCCAGCGCGAGAAGATCTCCTTCCCGCAGGCGCTGCGCCGCGTCGACGAGGCGTACGGAATGGCGGCCCGCTCGACGAACGCGGTGAAGCGGTTCAACACGCTGATGGAGGACCTCCGCACGATCGTCGAGTCGGGCGCGGGCCCGGCCACGGTTCTGGAGGCCGTGCTCGAACGGACCGGCTATCTCGCCGAGTTGCAGTCGTCGACGGACCCGCAGGACGAGACCCGCATCGAGAACCTTCAGGAACTCGCGGCCGTGGCCCTGGAGTTCGAGCAGGAGAGCGCGACGGCGGACGGCGCGGCCGAGGGTGAGGGCGAGGCGAGCGTCGGTACGCTCTCCGAGTTCCTGGAGCGGGTCGCGCTCGTCGCCGACTCCGACCAGATCCCGGAGGAGGAGGACGACGGCTCCGGCGTCATCACGCTGATGACGCTGCACACCGCCAAGGGCCTCGAGTTTCCGGTCGTCTTCCTGACCGGCATGGAGGACGGGGTCTTCCCGCACATGCGCTCCCTCGGCCAGGTCAAGGAGCTGGAGGAGGAGCGCCGGCTCGCCTACGTCGGCATCACGCGCGCGCGTGAGCGCCTGTATCTGACGCGCTCCACGCTGCGCAGTGCCTGGGGCCAGCCCTCGTACAACCCGCCGTCGCGCTTCCTGGAGGAGATCCCGGACGCGCATCTGGAGTGGAAGCGGACCGGGGCCATGGCGCCCGCCAAGTCGACCGGCCCGACGAGCGGCATCGCCGCGTCCCTCTCGTCGTCGCGCTCCCGCACGACACCGGCGTTCGCCACGCGCCGGGCGACGGAGAAGCCCGTCGTCGCGCTCTCGGTGGGAGACCGGGTCACGCACGACCAGTTCGGCCTCGGCACGGTCGTCGGCGTCAAGGGCACGGGGGCGAACACGGAGGCGACGGTCGACTTCGGCGAGCCCAAGCCGAAGCGCCTGCTGCTGCGGTACGCGCCGGTGGAGAAGTTGTAGGGAGGGCCGCTGCCGGGAGGCTCGGCCCTACGTCGGGTCGAGCCCGTGGCTGCGGAGCCACGGGAGCGGGTCGACGGCCGAGCCGCCGCCCGGACGCACCTCGAAGTGCAGGTGCGGACCGGTGGAGTTGCCGGAGTTCCCGGAGTGCGCGATGAGGTCACCGGCCTTGACCGGTCCGCTCATCACGGTGTGGCTGGAGAGGTGGCAGTACCAGGTCTCCGTGCCGTCCTTCGCGGTCAGGATCGTCATGTTCCCGTACGCGCTGTTCCACTGCGTACGGACGGTGCCGTCGGTCGCGGCCATCACCGGGGTGCCGTACGAGACGGGGAAGTCGATGCCGGTGTGCACGGACATCCAGTTGATGCCGGCCTGCCCGAAGTACGCGCTCAGCCCGCGCTGCTTGACCGGGAGGACGAACTTGGGCCGCAGGCGCTCCTTGCGCGCCGCTTCCTCCGCCGCCTGCTTCCGCTCGGCCTGCTGCTTGGCCCTGAGGTCGATACGTTCCTGGGTGCGGCTCGCCCGGTCGGCGAAGTCGCCCGCGTCCGCGGAGAGGTCCGCGAGCTGCGTGTCGAGCTTGTTGTTGGCGACGGAGGGCTTAACGGCGGTCGCGTCGGGCGCGGAGGCCGCCGTCGTGTCCTTGCTGTCGTCGCCGCCGAGCCCGCCGACGGAGGCCGCGGCGACTCCCGCGACGCCCATCACGCACACCGAGGGCACCGCGACCGTGAGCAGTGCGGAGCGCTTGGCGGGGGAACGGCGGCGGGAGCGTGCGCGCTGGGCGGGCGTGACCGGGGCGGGCCGCTCGTCGCGGGCGACGATTTCCTCGACGTCGTCGCTGTAGCTGTCGTGATGACTGCCGTCGTGGCTCAACTCCGGCTCGGAAGCTTCGGGTTGGCCGTAGTCGTGCCGGGCGTCGGGGGCGTTGTCGTCACCTTCGGCGCCCGCGGAGTTCCACGCGGTGGCGTCGTACGCGCCGGTGTCGAAGACCGGCGCTTCGAAGGTCTGCGTCGCGAAGGCCTGGGCCTCGAATGCCTGCGTCTCAAAGGCCTGTGTCTCATAGGCCTGTGTCTCATAGGCCTGCGCGTCGAACGCCTGGGCCTCGAAGGCCGCCGGTGCCTGGAAGGTCTGCGTGGCGAACGCGTCCTGTGTGGTGAATCCCTGCGCCTGCGCCCCGAAGGCGTTCGCGTCCCACTGCCCGGTCTGGTCGGCCCACGCGCTGTTGTCCCACTGGCCGGAATGGTCCGGTCCGGACTGGGCCGGAATACCGCCGAGTTGCTCGTGAGCGGCGGTCCCCCAGACAGCGGTGGTGTCGTAGCTGCCGGTGCCGTACGCGGCGGCCTGCTGCTGCGCCGCGTACGGGTCGTGGTGCTGGGGTTCCTGCGTCGTCAGCGTCTGGTGCGCGCCGGTCGACCACTGACCGCTGTCGTACGCGCCGGTGTTCTGCGCGCCGGGCAGGTCGCCGAAGAGGGGGTCGGCGGCGAAACCGCCGGTGGCGTAGCCGTCGTAACCGGTGTGGCCGCCGTACTGGGCGCTCTGCTGGTCATATGCAGCGTAGGGCGCGGATTCGGCGTCCTGAGCCGGGGCCGGGGTGGTCTGAGTCCCCGACGGGTGACGGTCGTTCACCAACTTCTCTTTCGCCTCGACAACAGGGGCTGCCAGAGCAGTGCGGTGACTGTACCCGGCGGTACGCGGGCGCGACAATCTTCAGCAGGTTTCCCTCTCGCAGGAAACGGGCATTCGGCCGTCTTTCGGCGGACTGTGGGCAGAGCTTTGGCTCTGCGTTCGAGAATCGTTCGACGTTTGGCCAGTTCGGGGAGCGTTCCGGGGGCAGGTTCAGGCCGGAGTCAGGCGACCGTCAGGCCATTCACCGCGTCGGTGGTGTGCGTTCCTTCCGCCTCTGCGGCGTCCAGTGCCTGTCGGATACCGGCGGCGACCGCCGGGTGGACGGGGAGCGCGAGGTGTCCGACGCCCGTGACGCGGACGTTCTGCGCGATCAGGTCGGGGTGGTCGATGCAGGCCGTCTCCAGCGGAACCATGATCTGGTCGAGATCGCTCCAGAAGCTCACGAAGTGGGTGCGGCAGCCGGGGGCGGGCCGCGACAGCTCCTCGATGACGGTCGAGCCGGGTCGCATCTGCCGGACGATCGGGTGCGCGTCCATCAGCGGCGCGACCGTCGTTCCGCCGTGCGGGGTGCCGAGCGACACGAGGGTGCGTACGCGCAGATCGCCACCCAGGCATTGCACGTAGTAACGGGCGATGAGCCCGCCGAGGCTGTGCCCCACGATGTCCACGCGGTCGTGGCCCGTGCGTTCGCAGAACTCCTCGACATGGCGGGCGAGCAGCGCGGCGGCGGTGCGGATGTCGTAGGTCAGCGGCGAGTAGTTGAGTGACTCCACGTGGTGCCGGCCGTGCTGGGCGAGCGAGCGGCGCAGCAGGACGAAGACGGAGCGGTTGTCGATGAAGCCGTGCAGGAGAAGAACCGGCGGTTTGCTCTCGGCGGCCGGCAGGCGGGCGCTGCACGTGTTGTGGGTGTCGTCGGTGCTGTGAGCGTTCTGGGCGCCAGGACCGGCCAGGGTGGCGCTCTCCGTCAGGTACGAGGCCTCGTCGCCCCCCTCGCCCATGTCCTCTGGGGTGGGGGCGTAGCCAAGCGCGGGGAGCGCGGGGGCGGTCCTGCGCTCCTGGATGATGCCGGACGGGTACAGGAGGAGGTGCCCGGCGAGGATCGCGACCTCGAGAGCGGTCGCCTTCAGCAGAGAGACGGAGACTCCGGCCAGTCTGGCGGGGAACACCAGCCTGGCGGGGATCAGCTGACAGAGCGGGCGAAAAGGCAGGATGCTCGTGACCTTCATGGCCGACCTCCCGTCGGCACCCGGGAAAACGGCTCTGTCTCCCGTGTGCCCTCATGGGAAGCATGCGCCGAGGTGGCCGACGATGCGCGTCGTACGCGGGCGGTGACCAGTCGGTGCCCGTGAGTGACGGTCGCGGTGCGTCACTAAACCCCGTACGTACCGCCCCGCTGATGCGCGCCGTGCCGCCCGCCGCGCGGTCGGCACGGCGGTGTGGTGCGGCTGTCTCTTTGCGACTCCCCTTGCGCCAATGGCCCCCGTATGCGGCTTCTGAGCCGCCTGCGGCGGTTGTGGCGCGCAGCGAACGTGTCCCATCGTGTGATTTCCCCCTCGCTCCGCACCGCGAAACGGCCGGTTGCGGGATGCTGTCGATAACGTTCGTTCACTTCCCGGGTACGCATCAGGTCAGGTATCGGGTAGAAGTCGCTTCATGGAGGCAGTGATGGGTGTGGCAGCCGGTCCGATCCGCGTGGTGGTCGCCAAGCCGGGGCTCGACGGTCACGATCGTGGGGCCAAGGTGATCGCGCGGGCGCTGCGCGACGCCGGTATGGAGGTCATCTACACCGGCCTGCACCAGACGCCGGAGCAGATCGTCGACACGGCGATCCAGGAGGACGCCGACGCGATCGGTCTCTCGATTCTCTCCGGGGCGCACAACACGCTCTTCGCGCGCGTCATCGAGCTCCTCGTGGAGCGCGACGCCGCGGACATCAAGGTGTTCGGCGGCGGGATCATCCCCGAGGCGGACATCGCTCCGCTCAAGGAGAAGGGCGTCGCGGAGATCTTCACCCCGGGCGCGACGACGGCGTCGATCGTGGACTGGGTCAACGCGAACGTCCGCCAGCCTGCCGGGGCTTGATCCCTGCGGTCCCTCCCGGACGAGGGCGCAGGAGTGCCGGTTCGGTGCGTGGGTCGCGCTCCGCCCGAACCGGTCAGTTCCCCTGTCCTGCCTCGCCGGGTACCTCCAGTGCCTACATCCCTCTCAACTCGTCCCGCATCGCCCGCCGCAGGCGCAATGTGCTGACCAGGCGCTGGAACGCTTCCGACCAGTAGCCGCCGGCTCCGGGGGCCGCGTCCTCCGGTTCGTCCGGGGTGGCGGTGAGGCCGTCGAGGCGGGACGCCTCCGCGGGATCAAGGCAGCGTTCGGCCAGGCCCATGACGCCGCTGAAGCTCCAGGGGTAACTGCCCGCGTCCCGCGCGATGTTCAGCGCGTCGACCACTGCCCGCCCGAGCGGCTCGGCCCACGGCTGGGCGCAGACCCCGAGCAACTGGAACGCCTCGGACAGGCCGTGCGTCGCGATGAACCCCGCCACCCACTCGGCGCGCTCGCCGTCGGACAGCGCGCCGAGGAGCTTCGCCCGTTCGGACAGTGACACGGCGCCGGGGCCTCCGGCATCCGGTGACGCGGGCGCGCCCAGGAGCGCGCGCGACCATACGGCGTCCCGCTGGCGTACCGCGGCCCGGCACCAGGCGGCGTGGAGTTCGCCCTGCCAGTCGTCGGCCACCGGCAGTGCGACGATCTCTTCCGCAGTGCGGCCTCCGAACCGCGCGGTCCAGCCGCCGAGCGGCGTCGCCTCGACCAACTGGCCCAGCCACCATGACCGTTCACCCCGGCCTGTCGGCGGCTTGGCGACGACGCCGTCGCGCTCCATGCCCGCGTCGCACTCGTGCGGCGCTTCGACGGTGATCGTCGCCGCGCCCTGGGTGCGGTCGACGGCGACGCAGGAGGCGGCGCGCGACGCCATCCGGGCCGCGAGCGCCGAGCCGGGGAGTGCCGAGAGCAGCTCCGCGGCGGTGGCTCTGACGTTGCGGCTCCGGTCGGACAACGCCTGTTCCAGGAACGGCTCGTCGGCGTCGGCGAGCCCCGACCGCAGCGAGTCGAGGAACATCAGCCGGTCCTCGGCCCGCTCGGCGGACCAGGTGGTGGCGAGCAGTTCGCGTGCCGCTGCCGGGCTGTGCGCACGTACCGTTGTCAGGAGCGTGACCCGTTCGGCGAACAGGCCCTCCTCCCACAGGCGTTGCACGTCGGCCGCATCCCCGGGCACCGGGAGAGCTGTGCCGCCGCCGGGGGTGGAGCGCAGCGCGAACTTCCAGTCCGGGTTCAGGCGGGCCAGCCACAGCGCGCGCGGGCCGGCGAACGTGAGGGCCTGTGGCCGCAGATCCGTGCGCCCGCGGGCCGCGTCGAGGAGTGCGGGGAGGAGATCCGGAGGCGCCGCGTACCCCTGTTCGTTGGCCCCGGCCAGCCACTGGGGCAGCAGCTCCATCAGGTCGGGGGCTGTTCCGCGGCGGCCGCCTCCGGTGCCGGGGCGGTCGGTGAGCAGCATCGCGAGTCTGCGTCGTGCGGGGGCCGGGAGCGGGGGCCGCGGGTCGTCCGCCGCCCGTGCCGGGGGCGCGGCGGCGGGCGCGGGCCGCAGCCCGGCCCGCCGTCGTACGGTCTGTAGGGCGGCGGCGTCGAGAAGTGCGGTGGGTGCGTCGGCGCCGGTCGAGTGCCCTGGTGGCGTCCGCCGGTCTGTTCCCAGCAGGGCCACGGTGACCAGCTCCTCCCATGGGTCACCGATGGCGGTGGTGGTGCTGGCGGTGGTGCTCGTGGCCGTGGCGTCGGCGGTCGAAGGTGCCTTCATGTCGCTCCTCTCCATGGAATGGGTCCGCCTGGTTGTCTCCGTCGTCTCTGTCGCCCGGCTCGTCAGCACAGCGCCACCGCTTCCCCCGGGCCTTCGGGCCAGGCCGTGAGAGGGGTGAAGCCTCGGTGCCCGCACTCGCCGAAGACGGTGACCGGGGCTCCGCCGGACAGCGCGGCAAGCCGCCACAGCCCGGGGCCCGCCGCCGCCTTCGGAGTGATCGGGACCGCCAGTCGTTCCGAATCCGCTCCCGCCGGATCTGGTCGCTCCAAGTCGTCGTCCGAGTCCGCCAGTTGCCAGCCGCCGCTCGCCTCGTCCGGCGTCGGTATGACCCGGCTCAGCGTCACCGGCCAGGACTCCAGCCAGGGGTCGCGGCCCAGCGCGTCCCCGTACCGCGCCGCCGCCTCCGCCACACCTGCCCCCTTGGGCCGTACGGGACTTGGGGCGGGTGCCGTGAACTGCTCGCCCAGGTCGGCTCGGAGCTGACCGTCTCCCGCGTACGCGGAGAGCTCGGCGTCCAACGCCAGGCCGACCGGCAGCGAGAGCGCCGGGGCGCGGCCCGCCGCCCCGTAGGAAAGGAGGAGCGCCGTGTGGCCGGACTCCGTCCCGTGCAGCCATATCCGGCGTGTGGTGAGCCGGCTGTCGGCCATGTCGTACTGCGCCAGGACCAGCCATCGGTCCCGGGTGGGCCGGCCGTCCGCCGATGACGGCAGTCCGATGCGGGAGCGGACCGTCGCCGCGAGTTCGGCGGGGAGCAGGTCGCGGCGCAGCCAGCCGCGGTCGAGGAGGTGCAGCAGCGCGCATTCCTCCAGGAGTCGCACCGGCCAGCCGGGACCGGACGCGGGTATCGCCCCCAACTCCCGTACCCGCGCGGCCAGTCCGGGCGCCTGCGCGTCCACCATGCGGGCCGCGGTCTCCTCCCACATCCCGTAACCGGCCTGCTCGGCCGAGGCGAGGCCGCCGCGCAGCAGGTCCGCGAGCCGCTGCTCCAGCTCGCTCGCGCCCGCCGTGACCCGCTCGGCACGGCGCTCGGCCCTGCGGCGCGCGGCTTCGGGATCAGCGGCGGCGCCCCCGGCCGCATCTGTCTCCCGCTTGGTCTGCGCCCGCTTCCTGCGCCCTTCGGCCCACTGCTCCGCCCAGTCCGGAAGCGTCTGCGCGTCGGGCACGGAGCCGTCTGCCCCCGCCCACAGCAGGAGCAGCCCGAGCGCGTGCTTGCACGGGAACTTACGGCTCGGACAACTGCACTTGTAGGCCGGGCCCGCCGCGTCCGCGACATCCACGACCGTCTGATACGGCTTGCTTCCACTGCCCTTGCAGAGCCCCCACACCATCCCCTCGCCCGAACTTCCCGCCTCCGACCACGGTCCGGCGACGCCGAGTTTGCTTCCCGCCTTGCGTGACGGGGCGTCAGGCGCCAGTGCCAGCACCTGGTCCGCCGTCCAGCGCACCCCCTGCTGAGTCATGTTCTCGAAGGTAGGTCCCGCCACTGACAATCGCCGGTGGCGCGGGCGTCGGCGCAGGTCAGCGGCGCGCGATCGGTGATTGTCAGTGGCGTGGTGCACGGTGGAGTCACATCCCGGCCGAGTGCTCGGGACGTGCCGGACGTGCCGGCTGAGCCCGGCCGAAATCGAGGGGGATCGCCATGACCGTGTCCGTCGAACCGACCGAGAAGAGCGCCGCGTCCGCGGGGGATCAGGGAGCCGCGCAAGCGCTGCGGCCGCATGCCGAAGACGCCTTCGCCGCCGAACTCGCGGCGCTGGCCGCGCAGGACGACCGGCCGCGCCCGGAGCGCTGGCGCCTCTCGCCGTGGGCCGTCGCCACGTACCTGCTCGGCGGGACGCTGCCCGACGGGACCGTCATCACACCGAAGTACGTGGGGCCGCGCCGCATCGTCGAGGTCGCCGTCACCACGCTCGCCACGGACCGC